>OY970385.1:2775000-5561946 GCA_963719445.1 Bryobacterales bacterium | reverse complement strand
GGGATGCACGGCGTTCGAGGGACAGACCTTCATGCACTCGCCGCAGCGGATGCAGCGCGACAGGAACGCCGGCTCGTCGAGGGCGCCGGGGGGCCGGACCAGGCGGTCGCGGCGCTCGATGGGGGCTGCGCCGATGCGTGCGAGGGGCACCAGGGCGACTCCGGAGGCCAATCCGGTGAGCACACGGCGGCGGCTCAGCTCCGGCCCGTCAGCCGTTTCGCGATCGCGCGGGGCGGCGTTGAAGCGGAATGCAAGGCCGCCCTCCGGGCAATCCGCCACACAGTTCAGGCACAGGTGGCATTCGGCTTTGCGCCAGCGCGCGCCGGGCACGGGATCGTCGCCGCCCTGGCAATGGAGCAGGCAGCGATTGCAATCGCCGCAGTGCTCGCCGTTCTTTTCGAGGCGCAGGGTGGACCAGCGAGCAGCGGCGCCCAGCAGCGCTCCAAGCGGGCAGATCGCGCGGCACCAGAAGCGCGTCACGCGCAGGTTAAGCGCCAGGACGGCGATGAAAACCGCGGCCATCGGCAGCGCCTGCCGGAAGTGCGGCTGCTTGAGACTGAAGAGCCCGATGCCCGTGACGCGTTCGAACGCGTAGTTCAGCCCCGGAAAAACCGTGAGCGAAAACGAGCGGATGGCGAGCGAGACTGGATCGAGCAGGCCCAGGATCCCGGAGCCCACTACGGCCGCGGCCAGGCCCGCGAGCAGGATGTAGTATTTCAGCTTCTGCCAGCCCTTGTAACGGTTCGATTCGATGAGCCGCCGGCCGAGCTTGCGTTCCGAGCGCAGGTTTCCGAAGAAGTGGTTGAGCGTGCCGAGGGGACAGATCCAGCCGCAGAAAAAACGCCCAAGGAAGAGGGTCGGGACCAGAATGATGAGTGACCAGAGGAGCCCGCGGTAAAGCGCGCGCGTCGAAAGCGCGTTGAGCGCGGCGGCCAGCGGGTCGGCGCGCAGAAAGAGGCTGGGCCCCGTTCCCCACAGCAACAGCGCGAGGAACAGGGCCAGAAACGCGCACTGCGAAATTCGTCTAAGACGTATGAGGCCCAACTCTGAGGAGTTTATTGGAAGTTGCCGGGCATAGCAAGGGGACCGTTCCCTGACCATTCGAAACGGCGGGTATCGAGCCGGCGCCCGGCCAGTCCCGCCATGCATTCCTTAGCCGTCTCCGCGATCGCCTCGATGCGGCGGAACGGCGCGCTGTCCGGCGTGTACAGCTCCACAGTGGCTACGCAGCCGACCAGAGCCGTGAACCGCCCGACGCTGAGCCGCTCCGGATCAACGCGCGCCCTTCTTGCCCCGCCGCCGCCCGCCATATTAAGTTGTAAACTTGAACAAAATGTCTAAGGCGCGCTGGTCGCCTCGGCGAGCGAGGGCACGGCCAGCACAGCGATCAGGAGGATGGGTGTGTGAAAACGGCTATAATGCCGAGGTTGCTATGCGGACTCCGCTTCAATCTGCCTTGGTTCGCTCCCGGGCAAGAGCGTCAATCCCAGCGGCGACCACTGCTTCAGATCAAAGGAGCCTGAAATGACGGACCGGACGCAGAAGCTTTCAGTGGTTGAGAAGGCTGGCTACAGCCTGGGAGACGGCGCCGCGAACTTCGTCTTCATGACGATGATCCTCTTCCAGTTGAACTTCTACACCGACACCATGGGCATTGCGGCCGGAGTCGCCGGCACGCTGCTCCTGGTGGGTCGGTTCTGGGACGCCTTCTTCGATCCCATGATGGGCGTCATGGCTGACCGCACCAACACACGATGGGGCAAGTTTCGCCCCTGGGTGCTGTGGACCGCGCTGCCCTGGGCCGTCGTCATGGTTCTGGCGTACACCGTGCCGGGCTTGAGCTACGGCCCCACGCTGGTCTACGCCGCTGTGACCAACATCCTGCTGATGACGCTCTACTCGGCCAACAATACACCCTACTCGGCAATGACCGCGGTCATGACCGGCGACGTCAATGAGCGCACGAGCTTGTCGTCGTTCCGCTTCGTGGCAGCGCTGATCGCGCAGTTGATCGTGGGCGGCTTCACGCTGCCGCTGGTGGCCAAGTTCGGACAGGGCAACAACGCCAAGGGTTGGCAGATGACCATCGGCTTGTGGGCGTTGATCTGCGTCGTCTGCTTCGTGATCACGTTCTTGTCCACTCGCGAGCGCATCCAGCCTGTGGTGCAGGAGAAGGTCTCCATCAGGCAATCCTTCGGCGCTCTGGGCAAGATCGGGCCCTGGATCGCCATGTTCATCGTCACCCTGGCGCACTTCACGGCGAACTCCATGCGCGACGGCACGGTCATCTACTTCTTCCAGTACTACGTGAACAAGGACCGCCTGTTCGAGTTCGTGCGGGGCGCGGGCCTGCCCTACGCCGCAGATAACGCCAGCGCCAGCGGCTTGTGGTTCTCGCTGCTGAACGCCTTCGGTCTGGTCATCAACGCGACCAAGTCGAACGTCTCGTCGGTGGGATTCAGCCTGTGGAACATGTCGGGCCAGGTCGTGCTGGTGATCGGCGTGCTCTTTTCGACCTACCTGTCCATCAAGTTCGGCAAGAAGGCCGTCGCCCTCACCGGCTTCGCGCTGACCGTGATCTTCATGGCCGGATTCATCTTCCTGCCGCCTGACAACATCTGGGCGATTTTCGTGATGGTCTGGCTGCGATCCCTGGTCTATGCGCCGACGATCCCGCTGTTGTGGGCCATGTTTGCCGATGTGGTGGACTACGCGGAATGGAAGACCGGCCGCCGCACGACGGGCGTGATCTACGCGACCGTCCTGTTCGCTCTCAAGCTCGGCTTGAGCCTGGGCGGCTTCCTGGCTGGCTGGCTGCTTTCGGGGTATGGCTATCAGCCCAAGGTGGCCCAGACGGCGCATGCCTTGCTGGGTATCCGCCTCACCATCAGCATCTATCCAGCCATCCTGTACTGCGTCATCGTCGGGGCCCTATGCTTCTACTCGATCGGGAAGAAGCTGAACCTGCAGATCCAGGACGAGCTGGCTGAGCGTCGCGCGCGCGTCTGAGAGCAAACCCAGATAGGTACCATCCGCACCATCGCGGCGGACGGCTGAGCGTCGCGCGCGCGTCTGAGAGCAAACCGCGACTCTGACGTCGCGCGGTCAGGTTATGGTGTCACAAACCGCCTTACGGGAGATCCTGAAAGAGCGTTTTCTCCTCGGCGCCGCGCTCAACGACGCCCAGATCGCTGGCCAAGACCCGGCGGCGCTCGAGATCGTCAGGCGCCACTTCAGCACGATCAGTCCAGAGAACGCCCTGAAGTGGGACGCCGTCCATCCGGAGCCTGATCGCTTCGAGTTGGCGGCCGCGGACCGATACGTCGCCCTCGGAGCCGAGCTCGGTCTGTTCGTAGTCGGCCACGTGCTGGTCTGGCATGAGCAGACACCCCGTTGGGTCTTCGAAGGCGCGTCCGGCGTGGCCCTCGACCCAAAGCTGCTTCTTTCGCGACTGCGGGCGCACGTCCGGACCGTCGTCGGCCGCTACCGCGGACGCGTGCAGGCTTGGGACGTGGTCAACGAGGCCTTCGAAGACGACGGGACCTGGCGGAAAACGCCCTGGTACGCGGCGCTAGGCGCAGAGTACGTGTCAAAGGCGTTCGAGTTCGCCCACGAGGCCGACCCCGATGCGCAGCTTTACTACAACGACTACAACCTCTGGAAGACGCCCAAACGCGAAGCGGCTGTTCGGCTTGTGACGTCGCTCCGCGAGCGCGGAATCCGTATCGACGGTATCGGCGAGCAGGCCCACTGGCTGCTGGATGGTCCCGCGATCGAAGACATCGAAGCCGCGATCGTCGGCCTCGCCAAAACAGGCAGCCAGATCCTGATTACGGAACTGGACGTCGATCCACTGCCTCGACCCGAGGAGTTGATCGGAGCCGACGTCTCGAAGCGAGTTGAGCTCACACCGGAGCTCGACCCGTACGCGGACGGTCTGCCCGAAGGCATAGAGCAGCGGTTAGCGCAGCGCTACGCAGACATCTTCAGCGCATTCGTGAAGCACCGCGCTGTGAGCCGCGTCACCTTCTGGGGCGTCACCGACGCCGACACCTGGCTCAACAACTGGCCAGTCCGAGGACGCACGAATCACCCCCTGCTGTGGGATCGGCAGGGACGACCCAAGCCTGCATTCGACGCAGTGGTCGAAGCTCTCAGGCGCTCGGCTTCAGGCGGTGCCTGACGAGGTGACAATTCAATAGGCGTTCTTTCGGCGCCCCCCGAACGCTCTCAGATGGGGACAAACCGTCAACTTGGATTTGTAAACGCCACGGCGAGGCAGTAGGCGCAGAGGATGCCACAAGCGAACAGATCCGAGAGCATAGCGACGTTCTGCAGTCGGTTCCGTTTCTTTGTCACAAGATGGTTGGTCCCCGCGAGGCCATAGAAAACGGCTCCTGCAACGGCACAAGCTGTCAGCCAGGTGTGAGCGAGGATACTACCGAGCGCTACCGTACCGATAGCGATGTTCGCGAAGCCGAGTTCGCGCACGACCACCCATGGCTCTGAGGTCTTAAGACCGAGTATCGTCTCAGCGGTGTATTTTGGATTGATAGCTTGGCGGAGCCCCGCAGAGACCAGCCTGATGCCAACACCCCAAAACACGAACCACTTCCCGACTAGGAGAACAAGCCCGGTGTCGCTGCTGAGAATGTATCGCTCATTGACAACCGAGAAAACCGGGAGGACCAGCATGAGCAAGAGCACTATGACGATGTACACGGGAGGTCCCTCCTGACCGAAATGCAGATGGCCAAAACCGGCCGCGGAATACTCACGGTTATTGTAGCTGAGCTGCCCGGCTGGGGCGACCACATGATTCAGTCGTGTCGGAGCAAAGTAGAAATGTCCCATTCCGACGGCATCCCGCCAGCGCAGGTCCTGCCATTTCCTCCTCTGAGGAGCTCTTCCTGCATCCCGGCCTGGTGCCGTCAAGGCCGCTCGCTTGTGCGCCGAGGGGAAGCCTTGACGGCTGGCCGCGATGTCAGAGGATCAGGCAGGAGGAAATGGCAGGCCTTCGGGCATCAAGCCTCCAGGTCGGTGGAAAGGGCGTTTTCCGCCCTTGTTGTGGCCGATAGTCTACCCTTGGCGACTAGAACAGACCGGTATGCCAACCCCGATAATCCGCGACTGCGCTCGCCCGTGGTCCGTCATTCCTCCCGTCCGCGAGCCGCACATCTGGTTTTGACGATCTTCCCAACGGCGCGACCCGAGGCGGTCACGCGGCGCCCCCACCAAACTACCCAGGGAGCTGCACGGCGGCGGCCGGCGCGAATTTCATGAGGCGGACTTCCTGCACGATCTGGCCGATGACCAGCGCGTAGCTGCCGTAAAAGCCGCGAAAGGCGAGGCGGCCGTCAGCGCCGGTCACGCCGCTTCCCCGCGTCGACCATTCCTCCCGCAGAAGATGGCTGATCCGGCTGCCGGCAGCAGTCAACGTTCCATCCGCGTTCATGAGCGCCGCGTCGGGCCCCATCCAGTGCGTCTTCGCGCCAAAGCCCCACAGCATGATCGCTTCGACCGCCTCGTGGCTGAACCCGAGCCGGAAGAGCATCTCCAGCAGGTCCCCGCGCCGGGTGGCGTCCGGGAACTTCGCGCTGGCCTCCGTGAGATGGATCGGCAGCCCGGTCTCGCCGTGGAGCCGGTCGAGCGTCTCGAGAAACGCCTCCGGCGTGAGCGGAGTGGTGAACAGCCAGTCCGGCCGATCCCCAGGCGCGAGCACCATACGGCCATCGACAACCAGGCGATCGAGGTCATGCGACTGGACACCGATTCCGCCAACCTGGGCGCCGCGCGCGCGAAGATCGCGAATCAACTCCAGGTACCGTCCGGTCTTTTCCCGCTCGCCGAGGATCCCGTACTCGTTCACGAAAAGCGGCGTCTTGGGATCCAGGCGCGCCGCCTCTCGGAACATCCACGCGGTCGCGTCCGGCCCGATCCGCTGTCGATAGAACCCTCCGTCGAGCACCTCGTTGTTCACGTCCCACGACACCAGCCGGCCCGCATAGCGGGTCACTGTGGCCGCGAGGCGGCGCTCCATGGCGGCAAGCAGGCCGCTCCGGTCGAGTGCCGCGAGCCAGGGCTGGACAAACTCCTCCTTGTCCCAGAACAGGCAGTGGCCACGCATCGCCAGGCCGTTCTGGCGGGCAAAGGCGAGCAACGCGTCGGCGGGCGCGTAGTCCTCGCAGCCGCGCTCAACCTCGGTGAAGTACCACTTCATCTCGTTCTCGCAGACCAGGGCGCTGAAATGGTCGAGGATGAACTGCCGGTAGTGTCGGCCGTCGTCGCCGGTGTCGGCAAAGGGAGCATGCGCGATGGCCGTGCCGAACAGGAAACCGTGGCGCTTGAGCCGGTACTCGACGCGGGCATCTTTCAGCGGCGCCCCGTCGTGGCCGCGGACTTCGACCACCAGGTCGCCTTTGCGGAGACGCTCGATCCGGCTGTCGGCCTCGCTGCGCCAGTCGGCGCCGCCATTGGGCACGAACGGCGACGAAAGGGGACGGAATAGCGGTTTCATGGTCAGAACCTCAGGCTGCGGAAATCGTACCTTCTTACGCCGCGCACTGTCAACCGGCCAGCGCCTCGACACCGCCCCGACGCCCCGAGCGACCGGAGTGCTGTTGACAGCCACTCGCGCCGTGGGTTAGTCTGACTGGCTTATGGCCGGGCAGAGCCCACGCGACATCGGGAGCGCGTCCACGCCTCGACGGGGACCTTGCTCGCGAGACTCATCCGAGGTTGGGTTTTTCGAGTGAAGCAGTCCAGTTCACGCGAAGCCGCAAAAACTCGCCAAGGCGGGATTTGACACGCCTTGAGCAGCTGGGGCATATTTAGTAGGATCTTCGAACAATATCGAGGGCTGGGCTTCCGGGTCTGCGATCCTGGCGATCGGAACCGTCGAGCTGCAACAGCGAGGAACGGAAGACGCGCCCTCGACCCAGCGAAGGTGTCCGGTACCAGCGCAGGGAGTCGTCTCACACTTGGTTCAAAGGAGAACTTAGAATTGGCCACAAAACGGGATCTTGAAATCGTTGCCGCTGGGCACACATGCCTGGACCTCATCCCAGCCTTCATCATCGACGGCAAGGTCGACAAGATGACCGACGTGCTCGTGCCCGGGAAGATGATCAACATGGGCGAGTGCGTCGTCGTCGGAGGCGGGCCGGTCACAAACGCGGGAGTGTCCATAAGGCGACTCGGCGTGAAGACCGAGCTCATCGGCAAGATCGGCGACGACGACTTCGGCAATCAGATACTGCGCTGGTACGAGGAGCACGAAGGTCATTTTCAGGGGATCAAGACGGTCAAGGGCGAGTCTACCTCGTACACCATCGCCATCTGCATCCCCGGGATCGATCGCTTCTATCTTCACCATTGCGGCGCGAACGACACCTTCGGCTACGACGACATGGACTTCGACCTCGTTGGCCGCGCCAAGCTGATGCTCTTCGGTTACCCACCCTGGATGGCCAAGCTTTACGCGAACACCGGGCGCGAGCTGACGAAGATCCTCAAAAAGACCAAGGAGCTCGGCACCACGACGGCCCTGGACCTCGCGTATCCCCCCGTCTATGTCGATTGGAGCGCGATCCTCGAGGACTGGGTCCCGCTGTCGGACATCATGGCCCCCAGCGCGGAGGAACTCTTCTACTTCCTTTACAAGGACCAGTACCTCGAGAAGAAATCCAATCTCGGCCCCAAGGAGAGCGTGTTGGATCACATGACCGTGAAGGAGATCGCTACCCTGGGAAGCGACCTTTTGAAAATGGGCACGGCGATCGCCATGGTCAAGTGCGGCCACAGGGGTCTTTACGTCCGCACCGCCGGCAAGGGACGCCTGCAGAAGATGGGCGCGGCCGGCTGTTCCGACCTCGATAACTGGGCCGAGCGCGAGCTCTGGTTCCCGGTCTATCAGGAGGAGCGCTTCGTGGGCGCGCTCGGTTCCGGCGATTCGGCGATCGCTGGATTCCTCTCGGCGTTCGTTTGGAACCACAGTATCGAATCCTGCCTGAGGTACGCCAACGCTGCCGGCAGCATGAACGTCACTGTTCCGGATGGTCTTACCTGGAACAAGGGATTTGACGACCTGACCAGACGCATCCAGGCGGGGTGGAAGACGAAAGACCTCCGAATTGACGAGCCCGGCTGGAAGAAGGAACGCGAGTTCTGGGTGGGACCGGAGAACCGCGGCAAGTGGGAATCATAGGCGAGACAAAGAACAGGAGACTGAACATGGTCAAGAAGGGCAATCCGAAGCGAGATGCGCGAGATGCTTTCATCGCCAAGAAGTTGGCGAAGATGAGCCTGGCGGAGAAGATCGGCCAGCTCCTGACGTTCACCCGGCGCGGCGCGATGCTCACCCCGAGCGGGATCGAACAGATCACGAGGCTGCAATGCGGCGGCCTCTGTCTCGAGCCATACGCGGTCGAGACCTGCAAGAACCTCTATTGGGGCAACTCGCAGATCGACCGGAACTTCAAAGAACCCGCGGACTACTTCACGATTGCGAAGACCTACTTTGCCGGCAAGTCTTTCGGCATCAGCATCACTCCGGGGGCCTACACCGAAGACCTGAACCGGCTGCAGAAGATCGCCCTCGCCCGGCCTTCGGGCATTCCTCTGCACATGACCATCGATTTCGAAGGCGATTTCAAGAACGATTACATGGCCGGCGGCATCCGCCAGTTCCCGTCTCAGATGGGCATGGCGGCCATCGGCGACGTGAAGCTCACGTACAAGATCGGTCTCACGATCGCGAAGCAGCTCGCCAATATCGGCGTCACACAGTTGTACTCGCCGGTCTGTGACGTGAACATCAATCCGAAGAACCCGGAGATCGGAGTCCGGTCCTTCAGCGACGATCCTGAGACTTGCGCCAGGCAAGCCGTGGCGCTGCTCAAGGGCTTTCAGGATGGCGGGATCGCGGCCACAGCGAAGCACTTCCCCGGACGCGGCGACTCCGCGACGGACGCCCACGACGTGCTCGACGTGATCAGGGCCGACAAGAAGAGGATGCACGAGGTTGAGCTGGTGCCCTTCAAAGCCGCTATCGCCGCGGGCGTGCAGGCCATCATGACCGGGCACTCGGTCTACCCGGCGTTCGACGACAAGCTTCCAACGACCCTTTCAGAGAGGATCCTGACCGGGCTTCTCAGAGAGGAGCTCGGCTTCGACGGCGTCATCGTCTCGGACGCCATCGGCATGGCCGCCATCCTCAAGCAGTGGCCGCTGCCGCGTGCTTGCGCGCTGGCGATCAAGGCGGGCTGTGACACGATCCTCCTCAAGGCCGATGACGATTCGCGCTCGCAGTGCTTCTTCGGCATCAAAATGGCCGTCGAGTCCGGCGAGCTCTCCGAGCAGCGCATCGACGAAGCCGTGACGCGTCTCTTGCGCATGAAGTACGACCAGGGCCTGTTCCAGACTGCCGGCAAGAGGGACCCCAAGAAGGCCCAGACCTACGCGATGAGCAAGCCGGTCATCGACTTCTCCTGGGACGTCGCCAAGAAGGCTTTGATCACCATGCGCGACAACAACGTGCTGCCGCTCAAGGCCGACGAGAGGCTGCTGGTGATCGAGCAGCGCATCCCGTACGAGTTTGTCGGCAAGGACCCGTACATGCACCAGCACATGTTCGCCGAGGCGATGGTCAACTACTCCGCGAACCTGATCCTGGTGGACACGGACTTCGCTGCCACCGAGGACGAGCTCGCGGAGTGCATGGAGCTGGCCAAGCAGGTGGACACGGTCGTCATGACGAACTACTACGCCCGCATCGTCAAGACCGGCAATAACCGCCTGCTGATCAAGAAGCTCAAGGAGGCGGGCAAGAAGATCGTCGTCGTGACGAACTACCCGTACATCGAGGGCACCACCAACGAGGCGGACGCCGTGATCTGCAACTTCAGCGGCACGCCCGACTCGATCAGGGCGGCGGTGGACGTGCTGTGGGGCAAGCTCAAGCCTTCAGCAAGAACGAAGCTGCCGATCAAGTTGGGCGTGCAGCAGGACTCCGCTGTGAAGAAGCCCGCGCGGGCGAAGAGCACCTTGGACTTGTCATACTGCTAGCGCGGCCGAGCTGAGGGAAAGCACATGTCGAAAGCGAATCGTGTGACGACGACCGACATCTACACCATCACAGGCCCGGAGATTCGGAGGCACTACGTCGATAACATGATGTCGGTGCACTTTCAGGGGATGTCCAAGACCCTTCAATTCCCCCACACGATCGCGCTCATGGGCGCCCCGACTTGCTCAGTCGGCATCTCGCCCGAGGGTCTCTACAACCGCCTGAACGACGCCGGCAGACTCATCCTACTGAATCACAACGGCGTTCAGCTTGGTTCCGCGCCGTTCGTGCGGGTCGCCGGCAAGACTTTCATGCTTACAACCAGGGCCCCGCAGTCGGTCGAAGGGCCGGATGACGTGCCAGCCCTCAGGAACTACTACCATCCTCCGGTTACCGAGAAGCAGACGAGTCTGTCTCTTGCCACGCCCCTGGCGGAACTGGCCTACAAGCTCGGTAAGATCAAAGTCGTCCGCCGCATGATCTCGCCGTTCTTGTCAGGGACCGATCACGCGCTGATGCCGATCAGCGTCGAGGAATTCGAGGTCACGAACACATCTAAGGAAGAGCAGCAGGTCATCCTCGTGATCCCACGGCCGTCGCTGGTCAACCTGCAAGAAAAGGAACTGAAGCCGACGGACCAGGACACGGCCTACGCTTGTTCGACGCCGGTGAAGGGCCAGTTGCACAAAACGTTTGCCTCGTCGGGCATGAAGGGCGTCGTCATGGCCAGCCAGGAATGCGCGGACCGAATGGTCCTGGCGGTGCCGGAGACGGAGGGCGTCAGCGTCGACGCGCATCCTTCTTTCTGCCTCAACCGTCTCAAGCAAGATTTGCTGCTGAACGACGACGGCACCTTCTACGAGAAGCGCGCCGTCATTCCGAAACAGGACTATGGGGCCGCGATCAGCCTCACGTTCACGCTCAAGCCGAAGGCCAGCCGGAAGCTGCCGGTCGCCATCGCTCTGGATTTTCCACAGCAGAGCTACATCGACGGAAAGACCTTCGAACGCAAGTACGTCAAGCGCTTCAAGGACCAGGAGACCCGGGCGGTGGACCTGGCCAGGATCGCCCTGGACAACTACCCCGCCTGGCTCGACCGCACCACGACGATCCACAACAGGATCTTCGGCCACATCAGCAAGAGCCCCTCGTACAAGAAGGACAAGGCGGGCGCCCTGAGACTCACCCGCCTGATCCTCAACGAGTTCAGCTTTCCCCTGTCGAACGCCTGCATCTGGGTGGAAAAGGACGGCAAGGACGTCGCGCGATTCCTGGAGTGCTTCGACTACGCCTACATCGACCCTTCGGACGTCGACTGGTACTCGATGGTGCTGCTCATGCTGTTCCCGGACGTCGAGCAGGAGCTGTGCCAGCGTTTCATCGACTCGATCCTGGCAGAGGACCTCACCAAGCGCTTCTACCACCTGCATGGCTCGTTCGTGGAGGCGCGCAAGCATTTCAGGGAACACCCGGAGGAATACGAGGGCCGCTCGCTGACCCAGATCTGGGATCACTTCAAGATCAAGGGCAGCGTCGCACACGATGTCGGCGCCATGCCAAAGGGCCATCCCCTGCGCGGCACTAGCGATTACGCCTGGTACAACAACAACTATTGGGTCGATCTGTTTCCCAAGCTCGCCACCCGAGCGCTGCGCGACATCAAGTTCCTCGGAGACGTCGACTTCCTGAAGCGGAACTGGCAGACGCTCAAGTTCGGCTTCGACTTCCTGAAGACCTACGACATCGACGGCGACGGCATCCCCGAAGGCAACCCCCACGAGGTCAAAAACACGTTCGACAACCTGGTGCTCTTCGGTGCGGATGCCTACGACACGACAAACTACATGGCCTGCTGCGAATCCATGAAGATCATGGCGCAGATGATGGGCGACGAACCGGCGCGCCAGCAGTACCAGGCGGCCTTTGACCGGGCGAATGCGGTCTTCGAGAAGCTCTGGCGCGAGAAGAAAAACCGCAAGGGCATCGAGCTCCGGTACTACGTGACCTGCTACGACACCAAGACCAGGAAGATGAACACGGACGTCTGGACCAACCAGCTCGACGCGTTGTGGGCCATGATCGCGATGGGCGAGGAGCCGTTCATCCCTGCCGAGCGGGCCAGGCAGATCCTCAAGACCATCTACAGGGTGAACCGCACCACCATGGGCTGGGCCATGACCCGGACGGAGAACGGAGACAAGGTCGAATCAGAGCAGGGCCAGGACGTCTACACCACGTCCAACTACGTGTTCGCTCAACTGCTCGACTACTATGGCCTCGTCAAGGAGAGCAAGGAAGTCTACAAGGCCATGGACAAGGTCATCTTCGAACACGGCAACTCCCTGATCAGCCCGGACAACCTCAGGGCCGAGCTGGAGAAGGAACAGGGAGAGACCACCAAGGGTCCGCACTACATCGTGGCGGCCTATCCCAGGCCGGGCGCCGTCCTGACGCAACTGGTCGTGCAGTTCATCAAAGAGACACAGGAGCGGACCGGCGTCACGAAGGTCGGCACTCCGGCGCTGCGCTCCTTCGTGAGCTCGATATTCGGCGAGGCGCGCTAGTCACCGGGGCCGCCCGTTGAAAGGAGTACGCATCATGATGCGTCTGGTTCAAGAAGTGGCACAATGCTTTCGTTACTGCCTCTGTCTCTCTTCGCTGCTCTTGGTGGCCGCGCCGGGGTACGCGCAGCCCAGCGGGCCCTACGGCCCGATCGATCAGCGCTACGAGATCCCGAAGGCCGCGCACGTCTATTATGTCGCCCCCGACGGAAAGGCCGGCTCTCCGGGGACGACGCTTGAACAACCGACGACGCTGGAGGCGGCAATCGAGCGGGTCGTCACGAGCGACGCGATCGTGATGCGCGGGGGCATCTACCGCACGGGCGGCCTGGTCCTGAACCAGGGCATCACGCTGCAGCCGTATGCCGAGGAACGGCCGATCCTCAAAGGCACCGAGGTCGCGACGAAGTGGGAGGCGCTGCGCAACAACATCTGGAAGACTTCCTGGACGCGGCTGTTCCCGGCCGCGCCCCAGGGCTGGTGGCAGCGCGACCGCGAGGGCATGCGGACGCCGGTATACCGGTTCAACAACGACATGGTGTTCGTGGACGGTGAACTGCTGAGGTCGGTGGGCTGGGAAGGAGAGCTTGACGCCCATTCGTTCTACATCGACTACAAGCGCGGCGCCGTGTACATCGGCGTCGATCCCACGAATCGTCTGGTGGAAATCACCGCCTTCGACAGCGCGCTGGTTCGAACCAGCGGTCCGGTCCACGGCAAGACGTCGGATCGCAAGGGCCCCGTCATCCGTGGGATCACGTTTACTCAGTACGCCTACCGCGCGCTGGAGGTGGAGGGCAAGAAGCACTTCACCCTGGCCGACGAATCCACCGACGAGCCCATGGGCCCAGCGGATCCCGCAACGTATGGCAAGGAGGTGACGGGCACGCTGCTGGAGAACGTGACCATCACCTACTGCTCGCGCGTGGCCGGCTACTTCCGCGGGGACGGCCTCGTCATCCGGAACTCGTTGGTCAGCGACACCGCCACGGAAGGGGTCTTCGTCATCGGGTCGTCCGACGTTCTGCTGGAGAAGAACATCTTCCGGCGGAACAACATCAAACAGCTCACCGGCTATTACCCGGCCGCGGTCAAGATCTTCAACCAGACGCACCGCGTCACCTGCCGCAACAACCTGGTGATCGACCAGCCCTACTCGAACGGCATCTGGTACGACGTCGGCAACCGCGACGGCGTATTCGTGAACAACTGGATCGAGGGGGCGATCGACGGCTTCTTTTTCGAGATCTCACGAGGGGCGACCGTGGCGGGCAATGTCTTCGTGCGTTGCGACAAGGGCGTCCGCGTGCTGAACTCCGCGGACGTGCATGTGTACAACAACACGTTCGTGGACACCCGGGCGTCCTTCGAGCGCACCGAGCGGAGCGCGACGGGCGACCTCTTCGGCTGGCATCCCGCCACGGGCCCGGACGTGGACCAGCGGGAAGGCCACGTGTTCGTGAACAACCTGCTGGTGGCGAGCGAGGGGTACCGCAAGCCACTACTGCAGTTCGAGCAACCGAAGTCGCTGTGCGCGAGGCTCCAGCGCCCGCAGGCAATAGAGGTCGGCGGCAACGTCTACGTGCGCCCAGCCGTGCCGGGCGCCGACGCGCCGCCTCTCATCACGTGGAGCCCGGCGGCCACCGACAGCTGCGTCGCCACGCTCGGGTCGCTCGACGAGTTCCGCAAACTGGCGCCAACGTTCGAGGCCAGTGGACGGCAGCTCGATCGGACTCCGCGGTCGATCTTCAAGGGCCCGGACCTCGGCCGGTATGAGCTGCTCCAGGCGCTTCCGGGAACGCCGGGAGGGGAGATGCTCCCCGCGGACGTCCGCAAGCTCCTGGGCTGGAGCGAGGAGGAGGCGCGGTCGCCGGGCGCGTACCCGTTCCAGCGCTGACGGCGCTGTGAATGGGAAACAGTCGCCGGCCGCGTCACGCTGCACTCGGCGCGGCCACTACGGGCGCCGTGACGGGCACGATTCGACTCATGTAGCTTAGTGATCCCCGGTGCTGTAACCACCGCCCAGGCCGGAGTCTTGGGGCTTCGGCTCGCCGTTGTTTACCCCGGCTGGCTACGGCTTGGCCGTCTGCGATTCGTAGTAGGCGACCCTGGCCCTTAGCGTCTCGGCGAGCGCGTAGTCGTTCGCCCGCGCGGCCAGTTCCAGCGCTCGTCGCGCCACCCGGACTGCGTCCGGAAACCGTCCCACCTCGGAGTACATCGCCGCCAGCATCTCCAGGATCTGCGGCTCCTGGCCGCCGGACAGCTCCGCCGCCTTTTCGAAGTGCGGGATCGCGTCGGCGAAGCTGTGGCGCGCGGCCAGCACGCGGCCCAGGTTGAACTGGTACTCGAGCGAATCCGGATTGAGCGCGACCGCTTTCTCCAAGTGCGCCACGCCTTCCTCCAGCCGGCCAGCGCGCGCCAGGACAATGCCGAGCAAGTTGTGCGCATCCGCAAATTCCGGGTCCAGTGTGAGAGCCTTGTCGATGTGACCGGTGGCTTCGTCGGTGCGCCCGGTCTCAATCAGCGCCGCGGCCAGGTTACCCTCCGCGATCGGATTCTTGGGGTTGATTTCGAGCGACTTCTTGTAAGCGTCGATGCCCTCCGCCAGCTTGCCCGCGCGTGTCAGCGCAACCGCCAGGCTGGAATAGGCGGCTGCGTTGTTGGGGTCGAATTCGACTGCCTTCTGGTACTCCGCGATCGCCTCGTCGCGCTGGCCCTGGTTGTCCAGCGCAAACGCCAGGTGGTACCGCGCCTTGCCATCCGTCGGGTCAAGGTCCACGGCTTTCCGCCACTCGATCAGAGCCGCGGCGTAATCGCCTTTCCGCGCCAGCTCGCCGGCCTGGTCGAAAATCCTGTAGAAATCGGTGGCCGGCGCATCCATCTTCGCGATCCCGTCCATGGGGATGTTCACGAACTCCGGAATGTTCACGGCGCGGTTGGCGGCGGTTGCGTTCTCGATCAGGATGGCCGGGCTATCGTGACCCTCGGCGTCGATATGCGTCAGGTAGAGTTGCGTGTACAACGAGCGTCCTTTCGAGGAGAAAGCCAGCCAGCGGCCATTGGGAGAGAAGGTGTGCCAGGAATTCATGCGCGGGGTGTTCGCAATCAAGCGCCTCGCCGTGCCGCCTTCAAACGGCACGATGTAGAGCTGGCTGTCGGGTCTCATCAGCAGGCCGGTATGATTCTGGACGAAAACGATCCACCGTCCGTCCGGCGAGACCTTCGGGAAGTTGTTGCTCATGCCGTTTTGCGAAGCGCCCTCGATCCGCTCCGGCCTGCCGCCTTTGCCATCGTTGAACGGGATGCGGTAGAGATCGTACTGAATCTGCGTTTCGTTCGGATCGTTGGCGAACTGAGCCACCTTCTGGCCTTCGTAGTACGGGTCCTTGGCTTCCGCGCGGGAGAAAACCAGGTACTTGCCATCGGGGCTCCAGAAGGCGCTGGTCTGCACATAGCGCGGATCGTCGGCTCCCGGAAGCGGTTTCAACTTGCCGGTGGCTTTGCTGTACCACGCCAGGACGCCGCGCGTCGGATAAAATACCTGGCCGAACCCGTAGTCCTTATAGAAGCCGTTATAGAGCCGGGCATCGAAGTCCCGAATGTGCGAACCGGGGTTTTCGATGGATGTGACCACGTACTGCCCATCGGGCGAGATTTGCGACATGAACCCGAACCGCTTGCTCGCTTTCTCTTCCGCGAAGGAGCTCCACCGGATCACGTACTCGTTGCGGATGGACGTTTCCCTCTTCACCGGCACGATGCCGTACAGGCCCTTGTCGTTGCCCGGTCCGTCCACGTCCAGCCCCAGCGTCTTCCCGTCGCGGGAGAACGAGTGGCAGTTGGCGCAGGTCGGCAAACCTTCCATCATGAGCCTGCTCCTGGGCTCGGAGATGTAGCGCAAACGCCAGGCGATCAGGGGCACGGCCTCGGTCGGCAGCGGCATGATGACACCTTTCGCGCCAACCGGGACCGATATCAGGGGAACGTCGCGGAAGAAGAGGGGAGCGCCGACCGGATCGGCCGATGTTTGAATGGTGACCTGCCCGTGCGAGACTGCCCGAGTGGCGCCTTCGTCCTCGAATCCGGTAATGATCACCGTCGTGGGCCGCTTGACGGAGTGCTTCTTGATGACCTCCCAAGTCTCGGCGTCGGGCGTCCAGGAATGGCCGGCCTCTTCGTTCGGCGCAAGTTGGGGGGCGACGGCTCCGGCCTTCGCGCAGCGCTCGTCGATCTCGCCGATCGGCCGCTTCTCGCCGCGGGATTTCGCTTGAATTCCGCGTGAGCGGTCGCCGAATTTCACGTCGATCATCCAGAACCTTGCAATTTGGCTCGCGTCCCTCCAAAGGAACACCGGAGGCGTGATCTCGGGCGGGAAGATCGCTCCCGCGGCGGGGTAGTCAATCGTGATGGCGGCAGCGGGTGCGGGCGTCGTGCGGGTACCGCCCATGCAGGCTGCGCCGAGGATCAGTATCCCGGCAACGTACGGTGTTAGCCCCAGTGACCCCATACGAAGTTGGCGAAACTCCACCCCTGCGCGTTACGCCTCTATCTTAACCCCACCAACACCCATTTGGGTTGCTGGAGCGCAAGCGATCCGGTCCGCTGGTCGGGCCCGGTCCATGGGGTGAAGGTCCACGGAGCCGCACTGCCGGACTGTCAAGACCTGCGCGGCGCAAGCCTCTTTTCCCCGCTCGCTGCTTTCTTGCTTGCGCTTTTCCTTAGCTGTACGGGACAATCAAATCAACGGGCATAGCGGGATGTTTATGGACAAAGAGGGGCAGAGCGTCAATCCGGGAGCGGGTGCAGCCGCGCAAAAGGATCTCGGACTCTACCTGCAAAAACACGAAAAACTCCTGCCGGCACTGCTGGAGTCGGCGGCTCAGGCTATTCTGAGCATCGACCGCCATGGCCGCATTGTCCTTGCGAACGCCAGAACCGAAGAGATGTTCGGCTACAGCCGCAGCGAGCTGCTGGGCCAAACGATCGAGGCGTTGCTGCCCTCAAGCGTCCGGGACGCGCACACCGCGCACCGGACCGGCTATTTCGCCAACCCGCACGCCCGCCCCATGGGTATCGGAATGGAATTGGCGGGGCGGCGGAAGAACGGCGGCGAGTTCCCGGTCGAAGTGAGCCTCAGCCACATCCAAACCGACGAGGGCCCGTTTGCCATCGCTTTCGTCAGCGACATCACCCAGCGCAAGCGCCTCGAGGAACAACTGCTCCACGCGCAGAAGATGGAAGCGATCGGCCGTCTCGCGGGCGGCGTGGCGCACGACTTCAATAACCTGCTGACCATCATCGCCGGCTACGACCGCATGCTGCTCGACGGCCTGCCCCCGCAGGACCCGCTCAGGGGCTACGCCGAGGAGGTCGCCAACGCCGCCGAGCACGCCGGCGCGCTCACCACCCAGTTGCTGGCCTTCAGCCGCCGCCAGGTGATGCAACTCCGCGTCATCGACGTCAACGAGCTGCTTCGCGGCGCAGACCGGATGTTGCGCCGACTGATCGGCGAAGACCTGGAACTTACCCTGAGCCTCAGCGCCGGCGTCGGCAACATCAGGGCCGATCCGGGACGGGTGGAGCAGATCGTCTTCAACCTGGCCATCAACGCTCGCGACGCCATGCCGGATGGAGGCAAGCTGACCATCGAAACCGCGCTGACCCACCTCGATGAGGATTACGCCAGAACGCATTTGGGCGTCCAGCCGGGCGACTACGTCATGATCGCCGTCAGCGACACCGGACAGGGCATGGACGCCGAGACCAGGCGTCACATCTTCGAGCCGTTCTTCACCACTAAGGAGCAGGGCAAGGGAACCGGGCTGGGACTGGCCACCGTGTACGGCACGGTGAAACAGAGCGGCGGCGACATCTGGGTCTACAGCGAACCGGGGCGGGGTACTACTTTCAAGATCTATTTTCCCCAGGTGACCGAGGCCACCGTTTCAGGCCAGCGCGCCCGCAGCCCCCTCGCCAAGCAGGGGGTCGAGACCATCCTGCTGGTCGAAGACGAGAAGGGTGTCCGCGAGCTGGTTGCGGAGATGCTGAAGCGGCAGGGATACCGGGTTCTCAAAGCCGCCGGCCCACTCGAGGCTCTGAAGCTCAGCCAGCAATACGCAGGCGCCATCCACATGCTCGTGACCGACGTGATCATGCCGGAAATGAGCGGCCGCCAGTTGGCCGGCCAACTGCTTTCGGCGCGGCCCGCCATGAAAGTCCTCTACCTCTCCGGCTATACCGAAAACAGTATTGTGTACCACGGCGTTCTCGAGGCCGACGTGGAGTTCCTCGCCAAGCCCTTCAGCCAGCAAGTCTTGGCCAAGAAGGTCCGCGACGTCCTCGACCGCGCGTAAGGCGGCCCCCGCCTGACCCATCCACAGGCCGCCAGCACAAACCCCTTACAGCTCCAGCTTTCCCTTGAACATCATCTCCTTCAAGGCAAACTTGGACCGGATTTCCATGCGGCCCATGGAGCTCATAAAGCTGAGTTCCTTGTCGTCCGCCAGGATGTTCGCCGTGCGGGGGAAAAGAAACACGAGCGTGCGGCCGCCGGGTGAATCAATGCTCTCAACTCGCTCCGGCGCGACGCTCCTGTTCTTGAGCTTGAGCGCGGTGTTCTGTTTGGCGCGATCCAGCATCCGCTGTTGCATCTCCTTCGCCCGGTCGGGATCCTGCTGCTCCTGATCGGCATTGTCGCCGCGGCGGTTCTGCCCCATTTGTGGCAGCCCGCTGACCGTGACGACGTAGTAGTCTTTGGACCAGTCGGTGAACTTCGAGACATCCGCCGCCTCGCTCTTAACGAGCGCTTCGTGGACCGGCGCGGCGCTTTCCCAGCGGACGGTTACCTTGAGAGCAGGCCCCCCCTGCGACTGCCCGCGCCCTCCTCCGCCGCGGCCCATGCCGCCACCCGCACCACCCCAGCCGCCACCGCCCATTCCGCCGCCGCCACCTCCCCAACCGCCGCCGCCCATACCGCCACCGCCGCCGCCCCAGCCGCCGCCGCCGCGGCCCATGCCGCCACCGCCGCCCATTCCGCCTCCGCGCCCGCCGCTGCCTTCCTGGTTGAAGCTGGCCGTCACCTGTTTGGCCCAGGGAGAGTTGGCCAGCATCTGGTTGACCTCGTCACTGCTCCACTGGGAAGGGTCCTTGTCGTGCCAGAAATCGCCCGCGAGCAAGACGAGCGGACAGCTCAATGCGGCGGTCATCACTGCGTTACGCATTTTCATGGAACTTCGACGCACCTCCATCTGTATCCATTTGAAGGGAGCGAAACCCGGATTGGTACAGCTCTGCCCCACAATTGACAAAACTTTACGGAGTGGCCGAACCAGGCCTCCGGCGGGCTACACTGGAAGCAACAAGCTGCCAGGCCGTCCTTCTCACCGGGGATCGCGACGACCGGCGTGAGCAGCGCATGGATGCGCGGCGGCCGATGGCTGTCCGCCAGCGAGCGAGTTAGCGATGAAGGAGGTAGGGTGCGTTTCGCTTTAGTGGTGCTTCTTGTGGCGATGCTGGCCGGGTGCGGCTCCGACAAGCCGGCGCAGAAGACCGGCGCCGGCGGCCCGCCCGCGACGCCGGTGAGCGTGATCACGGCGGTGCGCGAGGTGCTTCCGGTGGAGGTGACCGCCGTCGGTACGGTGGAGCCTTTCCGCACCGTGCAGGTGAAGTCTCAGGTCGCCGGCGAGCTGGTCGGCGTCCGCTTCGCCGAGGGCGGCTTTATCCGCCAGGGAGACCTGCTCTTCGAGATCGACCCTCGCCCCTATCGCGAAGCTCTGCGCCAGGCGGAAGCGGCCGTGGCCAAGGACCAGGCCCAGCTTCTCCAGGCCGAGGCCAATCGCGGCCGCGACAGCGCCCAACTGAAAACCGCCGAGGCGGACGCGAAGCGGTACGACGAGCTCTTCAAGCAGGGCATCGCCGCCCGCAACCAGTACGACCAGGTGCGCAGCACTTTCGAGGCGCAAGGGGAATCGGTCCGCGCCGATCAGGCCGCTATCGAGAGCGCACGTGCGTCGCTCGAAAGCGACCGCGCGGCCGTCGAGCGGGCCAAGCTCGATCTCTCCTATTGCGAGATTCGCTCGCCGCTCACGGGACGCGCGGGCAACCTGCTGCTTCACGCCGGCAACTACGTCAAGGCCGCCGGAGACACCACGCTGGTGGTGATCAACCAGATCGAGCCGGTGTTTGTGTCCTTCGGAGTCCCCGAGGAGCACCTGGCGGAGATCCGGGCCCGCAGCGCCGGCACGAAGCTGGCCGTCGAGGCGTACTTGAAGGACGATCCCGCCAGGAAGGTGCGCGGGTCTCTGGCGGTGATCGACAACACGGTGGATTCAACCACGGGCACCATCAAGCTCAAGGCGGTCTTCGAAAACAGCGACCGGCTGCTTTGGCCGGGGCAGTTTGTCAACACCGTGCTCCGCCTGGACGCACGGGAAGCGACCGTGGTGCCGGCCGAAGCGGTGCAGGCCGGCCAGAGGGGCCAGTTCGTCTACGTGGTCAAGAAGGACCAGACGGTTGAGCCCCGCATCGTGGCGGCGGGGCGGACCGTGGCCGGCAAGGTCGTTCTCGAGAAAGGCGTCGCCCCAGGAGAGACGGTGGTGACCGACGGGCAACTGCGGCTCTATCCCGGCGCGCGCATCCAGGCCGTCCCCGCCGGCAAAATCGACTCGCGGGAACTGTAGCCATGAACCTCTCGCGCATATTCATTGAACGGCCCGTGATGACGGCGCTGGTGATGCTCGCGATTCTGCTGTTCGGCATCGTTGGCTTCCGCGCGCTGCCCGTGGCCGCCCTGCCCAGCGTGGACTATCCCACCATAGAGGTCTACGCTTCCCTGCCGGGGGCGAGCCCCGAGACCATGGCATCCTCCGTTGCGACGCCGCTCGAGCGCCAGTTCTCCACCATCGCCGGCGTGCAGCAGATGAGCTCGTCGAACTCACAAGGCGAGACCGACATCACCGTGCAGTTCACGCTGGCACGCAACATCGACGCCGCGGCTCAGGATATCCAGGCCGCAATCGCCAGCGCCGGCGGCGCCTGCCCCCCAACATGCCGCGCCCGCCCTCTTACCGGAAGGCGAACCCGGCCGAGCAGCCCGTGCTTTACCTTTCGCTGAACTCCGACACGCTGCCGCTCTACACCGTCGACGAGTACGCAGAGACCATGCTCTCGCAGCGCATCTCGATGGTGAGCGGCGTCTCGCGCGTGATCGTCTACGGCAGCCAGAAGTACGCCGTCCGCGTGCAGCTCGACCCCGACCAGCTCGCAGCGCGCAACATCGGAATCGACGAGGTCCAGAACGCCATCGGGCAGAGCAACGTCAACCTGCCGACCGGAAAGCTTTACGGCCCCAAGCAGGCCTTTACCGTTCAATCGACCGGCCAGTTGATGGACGCGGCCGCTTACCGCCCCATGGTGGTGGCCTGGCGCAACGGCGTGCCGGTGCGGCTGGAGCAACTCGGCCGTGTGCTTGACAGCGTCGAGGACAACAAGGCCTACGCCTGGTTTGGCGGAGCCCGCGGCGTAATTCTGGCCATCCAGCGGCAGCCTGGCACCAATACCGTCGAAGTGGTGGACAACATCAAGCAGCTTCTGCCGCGCTTTCGCCACGAGATCCCCCCTGCGATCAAGCTCGATATCGCCTTTGACGCCTCGGAATCCATTCGCGGCTCGATTCACGACGTTGAGTTCACGCTGGTGCTTACCATCTGCCTGGTGGTGATGGTCATCTTCCTGTTCCTGCGGAACCTCTCGGCCACCTTGATTCCGGGCGCGGCGGTGCCCCTCTCCATCGTCGGCACGTTCGCCGCCATGTACCTGCTCGGCTACAGCCTCAATAACCTTTCGCTGATGGCGCTCACCCTCTCGGTCGGCTTCGTGGTGGACGACGCCATCGTGATGCTCGAGAACATCGTGCGCTTCATGGAGATGGGCAAGTCGCGCATGGAGGCGGCGCTTCTGGCTTCGCGGGAAATCGGCTTCACCATCCTTTCGATGACCATATCGCTGGTGGCGGTCTTCATCCCGGTTCTGTTCATGGGCGGAATCGTCGGCCGGCTGCTGCACGAGTTCTCGGTCACCATCACCATCGCCATCCTGATTTCCGGCTTCGTCTCGTTGAGCCTGACGCCCATGCTGGGGAGCCGTTTCCTGGGGATCAGCCGCGACGCCCGTCACGGCGTGGTCTATCACGTTCTCGAGAGGGCACAACGGCTTCGCGCGGGCTTACGACTACACCCTGCGCGCCGTGCTCCGCCACCAGTTCGCCACTCTGGCGGCTGCGGTCCTGCTCCTGGTCGGGACGGTGTTCCTGTTCTTCTCCATGCCCACCGGATTCATCCCCAGCCAGGACAGCAACTTCATGTTCGGCGTAACCATGGCCAGCCAGGACATCTCGTTCGAATCGATGGTCAAACACCACATGGCCGTCGCCGACATCGTGATGGCGGATCCCAACGTGCGCGACGGCGGCGCGTTTGTGGGCGACGGCAACCAGGGCTTCTTCTTCGTACGGCTGAAACCGCGCAACCAGCGGGCGCTTTCGGTGGACCAGACCATCGCGGAACTGCGGCCGAAGGTCGCCGCAGTCCCCGGCTTGATGACCTTTATGCAGAATCCGCCGCCCATTACGGTCAGCGGGCAAAACTCCATCAGCGTTTACCAGATGACGCTCCAGAGCGCGAACCTGAAGGAGATCTACCCCTGGGTGCCGCGTCTGGTGGCGAAGATGAATACGCTGCCCGGTTTTGTGGACGTGACCTCGGACCTGCAGATTGCCAGCCCGCAGGTGATGGCCAACATCGACCGCGACCGCGCCGTCTCCCTGGGCGTGACGCCCGAGCAGATCCAGGACGCCCTCTACAGCGCCTACGGCAACCGCCAGGTCTCGACCATCTTCACACCCGCCAACGAGTACGCGGTCCTTATGGAGGTGGAACCGCAGTACCAGCGCAGCCCCGAGGCGCTTTCCAAGCTCTACGTCCGCTCCTCGCAAGGCAAGCTGATTCCGCTCGACAATCTGGTGAGCTTCACGCGCACGGTGGGCCCGCTCACCGTGAACCATTTCGGCCAACTCCCAGCGGTGAACGTGTCGTTCAACCTCAAGCCCGGCTTTTCGCTCGGCGAGGCCGCCCAGCGGGTAGACGATGCGATTCGCGATCTGCGCATGCCGGCCACCATCAGTGCCAACTTCCAAGGAACGGTGAAGGAGTTCCAGCAGTCGTTCCAAGGCCTTTCGGTGCTGCTGATCGTGGCCATCGTGGTGATCTACATCGTGCTGGGAGTCCTGTACGAGAGCTTCATCCACCCCATCACGATCCTCTCCGGTCTGCCTTCGGCCGTTTTCGGCGCATTGTTAACGCTGAAGCTGTTCCACAGAGAGCTCGACCTCTATGCCTTCGTCGGCCTCATCATGCTCTTGGGCGTGGTGAAGAAGAACGCCATCATGATGATCGATTTCGCGTTGGAGGCGCAGCGCGTGGACGGTAAGAACCCGCGCGACGCCATCTACCAGGGCTGCACCCTGCGCTTCCGGCCCATCATGATGACTACCATGTCGGCGTTGCTCGGCACGCTGCCCATCGCGCTCGGGTACGGCGAGGGCGGCGACGCGCGCCAGCCCCTGGGCCTGGCCGTGGTGGGCGGCCTGGTGGTCTCCCAGCTCCTGACGCTCTACATCACGCCCGTGATCTACCTCTACCTGGAGCGCTTCCAGACCTGGCTCCGCGGCGCGCCCAGCCCGGCCGTCATAGCGCCGCCGGCGCCCGCGATGGGTGACTGAAGAACCTGAGCGTGGCGCGCGGCGTCACAGGCCGGAGACGCAATTCACTCCTGCCGCTTGACCGCCCTCGCCGAAGTCGTGAAAGCCCTGGCGCGCGAGATGGGCCTGCGAGGCAGCCATTTCGGCGGGCCAGCGGCGACCACACCGCCAACATCCGCTGCTGAGACGATTATCCGCACTTGCCCGGCCCACGGCCGGATTGTGAGTTGCTTCAGCCGCCGCCCAGGCGGCTCAGCACCAGCAGGGCCACGAAGATCGCAATGATCCACCACCCGTCCATCGGCTCAATTGTACCCCCGCCAGTCGCCCCAGTGCCGCGCCGCGATCACAGCGAGCGGTCTGCGGACGGACTACGAGTCCCGGTACGCCTCGCCGGCCAGCTCCCCTACCCGCCGCCGCAGCTCTTCGGTGAGCGCATGCCGGTCGCGGATCTTCAGTCCGTCGACCCTGATCGGATCTCCAATCCGCAGCACGACCTCGCCGGGCGTCACTACGATCGATCCCATCGGCAGGAGTTGCCGCGTGCCCTCCAGCCCCGCCGGAACGACTTGGGCGCCGGCTTTGATGGCAATATAGGCGGCCCCTTCTCTGAACTCGCGCATCTCGTGCGGGGAGCGGCCGCCCTCCGGGAAAATCAGTACTGAAATTCCGCGGTTTCGGATGAATTGCGCCGCCTCCGCCATGGTCTTCAACGACCCCCTGGCGTCGTCCCGCTCCACGGGCAGGTGCCCCGCCCGCCCGAGGTGGTACCCGATGAAGGGAACCTTGAACAGGCTCTTCTTTGCCAGGAACCGGATTTCCACCGGGACGTACGCCAGAATTGCCGGAATGTCCATAAAACTAAGGTGGTTTGCGACGATGACGTAGCTGGCGCCGGGCGTGATCCGGTCCCCTCCCTCCACCCGCACCCTCGCGCCCGCGATTCCCAGCAACATACGCGCCCAGGCTCGCGCAACGCGGTGCTGCGCCCGGCCAGTGGAGTCGAAACAGGAGGCGATCATCGAAATTGTTCCCATCAACGCGGTAGCCAGAAGAATCAGCGGGTCGATGATCAGAAGTGCGCGAATTGTCGAGAGCATACGGTCTGGTGCGGGCCTGAACCGTTCATTCTAGCTCGATCCTCTCACGCGCTTCGGAACGCGACGCCGTGGGAGTGCCGTGACGGCACGGCGAGGCGCATCCGGTGCGGTCCGTCCTAGCGGCTTCAGTACAAATCATCCCAAAAGTCCGCATTGGGACCTGCATCTTCTGCGGCGCAGTGGATCCCTCGGGGCTGAGCGGGGGCAGGCCGCCGGCAGTGAGCGCCAGGCATAGCCAGCTTCTTGCTAAGAAACAGGAATCTCAGTAAGTTAGCGCAAGAACCGCGAACGTGCCGGCCGTCTGGCGGCCGGGAGACGAGACATCGCGCGGGGAAAAACCATCAGACCTTTTTCGGCCAAATTCTTTGAAAGTGGCGCGCGCAGGTGTATCCTAACATCTAGCTCGGCTCCACGAAATGACCGCCGTGCCTAAGACCTTTGTTCGCACCTCGTTGGGTATTTTCCCCGTTTCGGGCGCCTGTTGGCGAGGCGGGCGCCGGGCCGGGCGCCCTCCGTTTGTGCGGTTGTTCCTGGCGCTGGCGTGGGCGGCCACCAGCGGTTGCATGCGATCATCTCCCGGCCTTGCAAACGCCCCGCTCACCACGGTCGGCGAGATACGCCGGCTCACTCCGGAAGCGGTCGCCGCACAGGTGCCGGTTCATCTTCACGGAACCGTGACCTTCACCGACACTTACGTTCTGCTGCTGATCATGCAAGACCCCACGGGAGCGGTCCGTGTCGAAGGCGCGCCTTTGGTGGGCCTTCCCCTGGAGGCCGGACGCGCCATCGAGTTGACCGGAGTGGTGGCGGGCGTCGGATTGAGTCCGGTCGTGACTTGCGGAAGCCTGCGCATGGAGGGCCAGGCCGGCCCGCTGCCAACCCCGGTCCGACCCAGCCAGCGTGACCTGGTCTCGGGCAGGCTCCAGTACCACTATGTCGAGATCGAGGGCTTGACGAGATCGGCCGCAATCGATCACGCCGGTAGAGTCGCGTTGGTCGTGCGCACTCTCGGCTGGGATGTCCGGGTTGGAGTGAGAGATCTCCAGTTCGCCGACTACCGCTCGCTGGTGGACGCGGTGGTCCGCGTGCGAGGTGTGCTCGTTGTCGGCTTCGATGCTCGCGGCGTGCCAATAGGCGTGAGATTGTTGGCGAGGTCCATTGGAGACGTCACCGTGGTCAAGCCAGCGCCCGCCGCGCCGGATATTCCGCTTCGGACCGTCGCGTCGGTCCTGGCGGCGGGAGGTAGCCGCCCGCCGGAGCACCGCATCCGCCTGTGCGGCTCGATCGCCCTCGCCGCCGCCGGACACGTTCTCAGCGACCCCACGGGCGCTCTGCCATTGCGCCCTGCCCGATACGAGGGCATAGTGGCTCAAGGTCCGGTCTGCGTCCTGGGGTTTGTCGGCGACGAAGGCGGCGTGCCGGTGCTGACCGAGTCGACCGTGGAGGATTCGAGCCGGCAAAGCCGCAGCGCATCGCCCTTGCCTGTGCTCACGACGGTCGCGCAGCTGAAAACCCTCTCGGAAGACCAGGCCAGGCTGGGCTACCCCGTCCGCCTGCACGGGGTGGTGACTTACCACAATCCAGTGGCCGGCAACACGTTCGTTCAGGACAAAACGGCAGGAGCCTACCTGATCTTGAGCCGGGAGGTCCAGGCCTCAGTGCGCGCCGGAGATTCTGTTGATGTTGAGGGACGGAGCCGGCCCGGTAATTTTGCGCCGGTGGTTGTGGTGACGGCGATCCGCGCCGTCGGCCGCCAGCAGTATCCCCCGCCTGCGCGGATCGAGATGGAGCAGCTCTTTGCGGGCGTCGCCGACAGCACCTGGGTGGAGGCCCAGGGCGTAGTCCATTCGTTAGGCCAGGAGCACGGGCTTGGCACCCTCGGCCTCAACTGGGGCGTTCACCACTTCACGGTTTACATTTTCGGCTCCACGAAGCTGCCCAACTCGCTGTTGGACTCGCACATCCGCGTCCAGGGCGTCTGTGGTTCCCTGTTCAATTTCAAGCGCCAGTTTCGGGGCATGCACCTGTTCGTTCCGGATGCCAGCCTGGTTCACGTCGAAGGCGACGGAGCGCCGCAGACTCCGCCCCTGCGCGCCATCGAGCAGCTTCTGCAGTTCTCCTCCTCGTCCCGCTTCGGGGAACGGTCCCGGATACGTGGCACCGTCAC
The DNA here is from genome assembly GCA_963719445.1 of Bryobacterales bacterium. Classification (GTDB taxonomy): domain Bacteria; phylum Acidobacteriota; class Terriglobia; order Bryobacterales; family Bryobacteraceae; genus DASWZN01. The sequence continues at coordinate 5,534,297 of OY970385.1, read as the reverse complement.
CCTGGCCCATCCCCGCGGCCCCACCTACGTCAGCGACGCCACGGGTGGTGTGCTGGTCCAGAACCACGCACCGGCAGATCTCAAGGTCGGCGATTCGGTCGAGGTAATCGGGTTTCCTGTGGCCGTCCCGGGTCTGTTCAATCCGGTGCTGCGGGACGCAGAGATCCACAAATTGGGCCAGACCGGGCCGCCCCAGCCGCTGTTGGTGACGGCCACGGACATCCTCGACGAGGGCTACGACGCCAAACTGGTCCAGATCGACGCCGTGCTGGTCGACCAGGGCACGGGCAAGGGGAGCGAGGCGTTAGTGTTACAGGCCGGAGACCGGATCTTCGAGGCTCGTCTCGACCGGCAGCCGCTACCGGCGCTGCAAGAGGGGAGCCTGCTGCGGGTAACCGGGATCGCCTCGGTCGAGACCTACGAATCGCAACAGACCGTGCTCCCGACAGCGTTCTCGCTTGTGTTGCGGTCGCCGGCCGACATTGTGGTGTTGGAGCGGGCGCCATGGTGGACGCCGGCGCGCGCGTTCCGGATGCTCGGGCTGGTGGGAGCGGTGGCGCTGCTGGCGCTGGTGTGGATTGTCGTATTGCGCCGCCGCGTGCGGCTGCAGACGGCGGACTTGCGGGAATCGCGGCAGATGCTGCGGCTGGTTCTGGACCACATTCCTCAGCGGGTGTTCTGGAAGGATCGTGAAGGCCGCTTCCTGGGCTGCAACAAGGCCTTCGCGGCCGACGCCGGCCTCGCCACGCTGGAGGCGATCGTGGGCAAGACCGACTATGACCTTGCGTGGCGGGTGAATGCGGACGCCTACGTGGCCAGCGACCGTCAGGTCATGGAGAGCGGCCAGGCCAAAATCGGCTACCAGGAGCCGCAGGACGGCGCGGATGGGACACACCGCTGGCTGCGCACCAGCAAGACGCCGCTATACGGTCCGCGCGGAGGCGTCATCGGTGTGCTGGGCGCCTACGAGGACATCACCGACCGCAAGCTTGCCGACGAGAAGCTGCAACGTTACAGCGCCCAATTGGCCGCGACCAACGAGGAGCTGAAGCGCTTCACCTACATTGTGTCGCACGATCTGCGGGCTCCTCTGCTGAGCCTGCGGGGCTTTGCGGCGGAGCTGCGCCGCTCTCTGGAGGCTCTACGCAAACCCGTGGAAGCCTTGCTGCCGAACGTGCCCGAGCCGGAGCGGAGAGCGGTGTCACAGGCGCTCGTCGAGGCGGTCCCTGAGGCCCTGGGCTTCATCGAGAGCTCGGTGACGCGCATGGACCACCTCATCGGCGCGCTGCTGCGCCTGTCGCGCGTGGGCTACCGGGAGTTCCACATGGAGGAGCTGGACACCGGCGAGTTGCTCGGCGAGACGCTGCGCGCTCTGGCGCACCAGATCGAGAGCCGCAAGGTGGAGCTGAAGATCGGGCCGTTGCCGCGGATCGTGAGCGACCGGACTGCCCTCGAACAGGTCTTCGGAAACCTGCTGGACAACGCGGTGAAGTACCTGGATCCGCAGCGGCCGGGACAAATCGATGTATCGGGGGAGGAGACCGCCGAAGGAGTGGTGTTCCAGGTGCAAGACAACGGGCGGGGGATTGCGGAAGAGGACATGGATAAGGTGTTCGCGCCCTTCCGGCGGGCTGGCCCCCTGGATGTTCCGGGGGAGGGCATGGGCCTGGCGTACGTGCGGGCCCTGCTGGGCCGGCTCGGCGGTAGCATCGAATGCCAATCCCAGGCAGGCGCGGGCACGACGTTCCGTTTCACGCTGCCGAAGACGCAGTAGACGCCCGTGGGGCAGGCCGTTTGGCCTGCCCAATGCAGGAGCAACGCCTGCCCCGGCCACGCCCGTCTGAAGGCGAACGAGCGCACGCGGTCGATCCCGGGTGTCGTCCTCACTAGGACGGACGACTCCGCTGAGATCAAAAAGTGTTACGATTTGGGCTGCAACGCTTGCATCACCAAGCCGGTCAGCTACGAGCAGTTCTCGAAAGGAATCCGCCGCTTGGGGTGTTTTCTTGCGCCAATGCGAATGCCCTGGGGACACGCGGACGGACCCCGAGCCCGTGTCGCCTCAGCCGTGCCGCTTGCCGGAGGGTGATCCCAAGGAATAGCAGAGCATGCAGGAACAACTGAACGTTCTCCTGATTGAGAGCCGCGCGGACGCGGCGGCCGCCATACGGCAGACGCTCGCCCAGACGGAGTCTCCGGCCATGCGGGTGGAATGGGCCGATACCCTGCAGGCAGGCTTGGCAAAACTCGGGACGGCGGCTTATGACGCCATCGTTCTCGACCTGACCATGCCGGACGGCGGCTTGCAGAGCTTCGGCAAAGTGTACGAGCACAAGGGCGCCGCCGCCGTGATCGTGCTGACCCCCGAGGCGGACGAAGAGTTGGCGCTGGGCGCGGCCAGGGCAGGCGCCGATGATTATCTGGTGGAAGCCGACGTCAAAGGGCCGGCGCTGGCACGCCGTGTCCGCTGTGCGGTGGAGCGGTCCCGGGCCAGGGGAGCCGGCCCCACCCGCCGGCGCGCGAAGGTCCTGGGATTCATCGGCGTAAGGGGCGGCGCTGGGACCACTACCGTGGCGCTCAATGTTGCCGCCGCCCTGGCCCGTCAGGGCAGGAGCACGATCGCCGTCGAGCTGAGGCCGGACCTGGGCCTGTTCTCTTTTCAGTTGAAACACACCCCAACCGCCAATCTGAGCTCTCTGGGCTCCCTGCCTGCGGACAGAATCGACGCCGCCGAGGTCGGCAAGCGGCTATGCAGCTTCCCGCACGGGCTGCGTGTGCTGTTCGGTCCCCAGAAGCCGGAAGAGTTCCAGCAGATCGACCCGCTGGCGGCGGCGGCTGTGATCCGCTCGGTCTCTCAGATGGCGGATTGCACGGTGATCGACCTGCCCTCGCCCGCTTTCCCGATGTGCCAGGCTGCGATTCGCGAGTGCCACTTTGTCTCGATGGTGCTGGAGCGCGACGCCATGAGCGCATACGCCGCCAAGCTGTTCCTGCCGGTACTGTATTCCTGGGGAATCAGCGAGCAGATCACCGGCGCCATTGTGGTCAGCCGGACCATGTCGTACACGCCAATGCCCATCAACGACATCGTGGCGCAGGTAAACTGCCCCATCGCCGGCGTAATTCTGCCCGCCGTCGAGCTCTGCGGGAAGGCGAGCCTGGCCGGCGCCCCCATCGTGTTCATGGATCCGGAGTGCACCTTCACCGCGACGATGACGGAACTGGCTTTGCGCCTGGCCGCCGATACGGTGAAGCCGATGTCGCGGTAAGGCCCGTAGCTTGTGGCCCATTGATCCATTGGGGTTCAGTGGGCTTCGCTACAGGCAGCAGGCCAGGAGCCGCTTACGCTCCCTAAGCCCCCGGCGCCTCTTTGCGCGCGTGCTCGAACAGGAAGTTCAGGACCTTCTCTGTGCGAATGCGGTTGGCGATGCGGCGCACTCCGTCTTCCTTCTCCAACCGCTTGCGGGTTGCCGCCACCGGCTCGCGCGCCTGGCGCGCGATGCGCTGCACCTCGTGATCCACCTCTTCCTGCGTGGCGTAGATCTGCTCGGCCTCGGCGACTTTCTCCAATAGCAGCGACGCCTTCACGTCGTGGACCGCCTTGTCGCGCTGCGAAGCCTTCACCTTCTCCCAGTCGAGCTTTATCGACCGCGGATCGACTCCCTCGGCCGCCAGCATCCGCAAGTTGCGCTCCACCTCGGCCTCGATCTGCCGCTCGACGAACGCTTCGGGCACCGGAAACTCGTGCTGCCCCACCAGGGCATCCACGATCTTGCCCTTGGCCTCCTGCTGGGCGACGTACTGGCGCTCGGCGAAGAGCGACTTGCGCACCGCCTCGCGCAGCTCGTCCAGGTTCTGGTAGTCGCCCAGGTCCCGCGCGAACTCGTCGTTAAGCTCGGGCTGCTCCTTGCGCCGGATCCCGTTGAGCGCGGCCCGGAAGCGGACGGTCTTTCCGGCCAGCTTCGCCTGGCCGTACTCCTCCGGATAGCGGACGTCGAACTCTTTCGCCTCTCCCGGCGTCATGCCGGTCAGGTTGTCGCTGAAATCGCTGAGCGTGTCCTCGCCGCCGACCTGGAGTGTCAGCTCGTCCTGCTTGATCGGCTGGCCCGGTGCGCCCGCCACGCTCTCCAGCGCCACCACCGCGTAGTCTCCGCTCTCCACCGGCCGCGGGTCCACGTTAACGTACTCGGCCTTCTGCTCCCGTAGTTGCGCGATCCGCGCGTCGATATCGGCGTCCGTGATTTCGGGATCCTGGTACGGAATCGTCACGTCCTTGTAATCTTTGAGCTCGATGGCGGGCGCCACCTCGAACTCGGCCTTGAACTTCAGCGCCTCGCCTGCCTCGAGCGTCACGTCGCTCACGTTCGGCGTCCCTACGACGGCCAGCCCTTCCTGCTCGGCTCGCTTGAAGAAGTGGCGCGGGACCAGCTTCTCGAGTACGTCGTGCCGGATCTCGCTCTGGTACCGGCGGCGGATGAGGTCGGTGGGAACCTTGCCCGGACGGAAACCCGGGAGCCGGATCTTCTTCTGCAGCGACTCGACGACGCGCGCCGTCTCCGCCTCAACTTCATTCGCTGGAACCGTGATTTCGAGAGTCTGCTTGATGTTCTGAGGATCTGCCAAGGGAATGCCTCGCCGTAACAGAGCCGCGACCGTCAGGGAGCGGTCGGGCTGCTTCCTACGTTCCTTCCGACCAGCTCGCCAGGTAGCGTTCCTGCTCCGGCGTCAGCCGGTCGATCTTGACCCCCATGGATTCGAGCTTCATGCGGGCCACCTTCTTGTCGAGCTCCTCGGGAACCGCGTAGACCCGCTTCTCGAGCGAGGCGTGGTTGTGGGCCAGGTACTCAACCGCCTGCGCCTGGTTGGCGAAGCTCATGTCCATAACCGAGGCGGGATGCCCCTCGGCCGCGGCCAGGTTGATCAGCCGCCCTTCGGCGAGCACGTAGACCCGCCGGCCGTCGCGCAGAGCGAACTCTTCGACGAACTCGCGGACCGGACGCCTTGAAGACGCCATCTTACCCAGCGCTTCGAGGTCGATCTCGACATTGAAGTGGCCTGAGTTGCAGACGATGGCGCCGCTCTTGATGCGCTCGAAGTGCTCCCGCGCGATCACGCTCTTGTTGCCCGTCAGGGTGACGAACAGGTCGCCGATCTCGGCCGCCTCGAGCATCGACATCACGCGGAAGCCGTCCATTACCGCCTCGATGGCCTTGGTCGGATCGATCTCGGTCACGATGACGTTGGCGCCCAGGCCGCGCGCCCGGTTGGCGAAGCCGCGCCCGCACCATCCGTAGCCCGCCACCACCACGGTAAGCCCCGCCATCAACACGTTGGTGGCGCGGATGATGCCGTCGAGCGTGCTCTGACCGGTGCCGTAGCGGTTATCGAACAGGTGCTTGGTCAGGGCGTCGTTGATGGCGATAACCGGGTAGCGCAGCACGCCGTCCTTGGACATGGCGCGCAGCCGGATCACGCCCGTGGTGGTCTCCTCGGTCCCGCCGATCACATCCGCGATGGCGTCCTGGCGCTTGGTGTGCAGCACCGTGACCAGATCGCAGCCGTCGTCCATGGTGATCTGCGGCTTGGAGTCGATCGCCGAGAGGATGTGCGAGTAATAGACGTCGTTCGTCTCACCCTTGATCGCATAGACCGGAATGCCGTAGTCCCGCACCAGCGTCGCAGCCACGTCGTCCTGAGTGGAGAGCGGATTCGAAGCGCAAACCACCGGCAAGGCGCCGCCGTCGCGCAGCGTGATCATGAGGTTCGCGGTCTCGGTGGTCACGTGCAGGCAGGCGGCGATGCGAATTCCAGCCAGCGGCTGCGTCTTGATGAATTGCTTGCGGATGGTCTGGAGCACCGGCATGGACTGGAAGGCCCACTCCGTCCGCCGCTTGCCGATATCGGCCAGCGAGAGATCTTTAACGTCGTGAGCGATCGATGTTTGCGTATGGGTGGACATGAGCCTCCTCGTTTCTCGACAGCGCGCCGCGGCGCCCTACACCTCGGCCGCCGACAGCCTGGCCTCTTCCCGCAGCACGCCGGCCTTGGGCGTGGCTTCCCACGTGAACGTGTCTTCGGTGCGGCCGAAGTGGCCGAAGGCGGCGGTCGTGCGATAAATCGGCCGGCGAAGGCGCAAGTAGTCGATCATGCCGCGCGGCGTCAGCGGGAAATGCGCGCGAATGAGCTCGACCAGCCGGCCCTCCTCGATCTGTCCCGTGCCATAGGTGTTCACCGCAATGGATACCGGGTCGGCGACGCCGATGGCGTAAGCGAGCTGGACTTCGCAACGGCGGGCGAGCCCGGCCGCCACGATGTTCTTGGCGATGTGGCGCGCCATGTAGCACGCCGAGCGGTCCACCTTCGTCGGGTCCTTGCCCGAGAATGCGCCGCCGCCGTGGCGTCCCATGCCGCCGTAAGTGTCGACGATGATCTTGCGCCCGGTCAGGCCGGTGTCGCCGTGCGGGCCGCCGATTACGAACCGGCCCGTCGGATTGATGTGGTACTTGGTTTCGGCGTCCACCATTTCGGGCGGAATCACCGCGTCGATGACCAGCCGCTTGACCTCGGCGCACAGCGTCTCGTGCGAGATCTCCGGGATGTGCTGGGTGGAGACCACGATGGCGGTGATGCGCCGGGGCTGCCCGTCCACGTACTCCACGCTGACTTGCGACTTTCCGTCCGGCCGCAGGAAATCGGCAAGTCCCTGACGCCGCACCTGGCTCAGCCGCCTCACCAGCTTGTGGGCCATCATGATGGGCAGCGGCATCAGCTCGGGAGTCTCGTCGCAGGCGTAACCGAACATCAGTCCTTGATCGCCTGCGCCGCCCGCGTCGACGCCCATGGCAATGTCGCCCGACTGCTTCTGAAGCGCGCTGATGACGCCGCAGGTGTCGGCGTCAAACCCGGTGCTCGCGTCGTCGTATCCGATGTCACGGATCGTGTCGCGCGCCAGCTTCTGCACGTCGAGGTGGCAGTTCGCGCTGGTCGTAATCTCGCCAGCCACGATGCAGAGACCCGTAGTCACGAGCACTTCGCACGCTACGCGGCCCTGCGGATCGACCGCGAGCACGGCGTCCAGCACCGCATCCGATATCTGGTCCGCGACCTTATCGGGATGTCCCTCGGTCACCGATTCCGACGTAAAAATGGAACTGCGTCCGTCTGCCACCTGAATCTTCCTCCAGTTTGCGGAGCTCAACCGCCGCGGAACTTCTGAGAGATTGGAAACCTCAAGTTTATCGGAGCGGGGAGGTAGCGTCAATCGACGCGCCTACCCTTTCCATTCTGGCAGACCGGCTCACTGCGGGCAAATCACAGAAGGCGCGTGACTTGTGGCAGTCCGCGATGGGGAGGGCCTGACGGCCTCGCGTTCGGCGAGCTCGGGCGCGGCGCCGGCTCCGGGATCTTCCCAAGGGATCTCGTAGACGCGGTTGCAGCGGCGGCAACGGTAATGCCCCTGCGCGGGCCAGCCGACATCGTCGTGCATTGCGCGGCACCAGAGGTTACCCAGCGATGCCAGCGCGGTGCGGCTCCGTCTCACGGCCATCCTCGTCTTCACGCCGCCCTCCGATTCGGATTGCTCTTCCGATTCATCAGGATAGACGCCGGGGAGGCAGTCTGCGTTTCAGGGACCGCGGTGGTGTGGGTCTGCGCTACAATGGCTTGGCAACATGGATGCGATCGGCCGGTACCAGATCCTCAGCGAGCTGGGGCGGGGCGCGATGGGCGTCGTGTATCGCGCGCAGGACCCCACGATCGGCCGCGCTCTAGCCATCAAGACCATCAAGTTGGCCGACCTGAGCGACGAGGCGGAGCGGGGCCGGCTGCGGGAGCGTCTGGTCCGCGAGGCGCAGTCGGCCGGCATTCTGTCTCACCCTGGAATCGTGGTGGTTTACGACGTGGGCGAGGACGGCGATGTCACCTACATCGCCATGGAGTTCGTAAGCGGCCCGACGCTGGAGAAACTGCTGGCGGAACCAGAGCCGCCCAACCAGCAGACTGTGCTCAACGTCTTGCGCCAGACGGCCGCGGCGCTCGACTACGCCCACAAGAAGGGCATCGTCCACCGCGACATCAAGCCCGCCAACATCATGATCGACGGCGACGGCACGGTCAAGATCACCGACTTCGGGATCGCGAAGATTGCGGCCTCGCAACAATTGACGCAGACCGGCCTGGTGATGGGAACGCCCAACTACATGTCGCCCGAACAGGTGCAGGGCAAGCCGGTGGACGGGAAGGCGGACCAGTTCTCGCTCGCCGTGGTCTCTTACGAGATGCTCACCGGCGAGAAGCCGTTCGTGGGCGAGCAGCTCACCACGGTGCTGTACAAGATTGTTTCGGAGGATCCGCCGCCGGTCGAGCATCTGAACCCTACGCTGGGGTTTGCCGTTACGATGGTTCTGAACCGGGCGCTGGCGAAAGACCCCGCCAAGAGGTTCGCCACCTGCACGGAGTTCGTGGATGCGCTCGAGGCGGCGCTGAACTCGAAGAAAGGCTGGCAGGCGCAGGCGCGCGGAGCGGGCCAGAACATGCCGACGCAGGTGGTGGCCAGCGGCGTCCTTGCGGCGCGGCCGAAAGCGTATGCGGAGCCCGAGCCGCGAAAGCGCAGCAAGGCCTGGCGCGCGATAGGGGGCGTGATTCTGGGGATGGCCGTGGTGGCCCTGGTGTTCCTGGGCGTTCAGAAATGGCTGCTGCCGGGGCTCTTCGAGCAGGCGCCGGGAGCTACGGTCAAGGCCCCTCCGCAGCCTCCTTCAACCCCCAGGCCGACGGCCGCCGGCGCCCAGCGCGTCGAGACGCCGGTCCCGAGTGAAGGGACCACACCGGTAGCCCCACCGCCGGTGCCGATCGGCGAACCGGCGGCCCGCCCGCTGCACAACAAACCGGCCGAGCCGCCGGCGCCATCGCTCGCCACGGTTCAGATTGTGACCAACCCTCCCGGTGCGGCGGCGACGCTCGATAACGATCCTTCGAAGACCTGCACCTCGCCGTGCTCCTTCCAGGTGGCGCCCGGCCGGCATACGCTGGCCCTCGCGCTGGCCGGCTACCGCCGGGAACTGCGGCTGCTGGACGTCAGCGGGCCGCGTGAGCTCTTCGCCAACCTGACGCAGCCGACGGGCACGGTGCGGGTCCAGACCGACCCGCCGGGTGCGGACATCTTCATCAACAACCAGCCACGCTCGGAGAAGACGCCGGCCACGTTCGTGCTGCCCGCGGGCAGCTACACGCTCGCCGTGGTGAAGGACGGACGGCGCACCGAGCAGAACGTCCAGGTCAGAGATGGCGCACTGGTGACGTTCAATCTGCAGATCAATCCGTGAAGCGTTCGTCGCGCGTTGATCGGCTGACGGCTGAGTATACTGGGGGTATCCCATGAAACTCTCCGTGCTGATACCGGTCTACAACGAGCGCACGGTGGTCGAGCGTTCGATCGCTCAGGTGGCCAGCGCGCCCCTGCCGGAAGAGATGGAGCGTGAGCTGGTCATCGTGGACGACCGTTCGACCGACGGCACCTGGGACATACTCACCCGGCTGGCCGAAACGCTTCCCTCCATCCGGCTCTACCGCCACGAGGTGAACCAGGGCAAGGGCGCCGCCGTGCGGACGGCCATCCAGCAGGCCTCCGGCGACTTCTGCCTCATACAGGACGCCGACCTCGAGTACGACCCTTCCGAATACCCGCGCCTGTTGCGCCCGCTGCTCGACGGGCACGCCGACGCCGTCTTCGGCTCGCGCTACCTGGCCGGCGAGCAGAGCCGCGTGCTCCCCTTCTGGCACTCCATGATCAACAAGGGGCTCACGCTCACGTGCAACATGTTCTGCAACCTGAACCTGACGGACATGGAGACCTGCTACAAGGTCTTCCGCACCGACCTGCTCAAGAGCATCCCCATCCGCTCCAACCGCTTCGGCTTTGAGCCCGAAATCAGCATGAAGTGCGCCAAGCGGAAACTACGCATTTACGAGGTCCCGATCAGCTACCACGGCCGCACCTACGAGGAAGGCAAGAAGATCGGCTGGAAGGACGGGATCAAGGCGCTCGGCACCATGCTTTATTTCTGGGCGATCGACGATCTGTACGTCGAGCCTTACGCCCGCGGCATGTTGCAGAGCGTGACCGGCACGCCGCAGTACCTGAGCTGGCTGACGCGCATCCTGCGCCCGCATCTGGGGGACACGGTGCTCGAAGTCGGCGCCGGCCTGGGGAGCCTCACGGGCCGGCTCATGGGCAAGCGGCTGCAATACGTCGCGGCCGAGCCCGATCCTCTGTACCTGCACGCGCTTCGGAATCGCTTCTTGCGCACGCCGAACGTGTGGGTGCGGCCGCTCGATCCGGCGGTGCCCTCCGAGTTCGAGGAGCTGCACGACAGCTTCGACACGGTGCTGTGCGTCAACGTGCTCGAGTGCCTCGAGGATCCCGCCGCCACCGTGGCGGCGCTCTACCGCACGCTCAAGCCCGGAGGTTCGCTGCTGGCGCTGGTTCCGCAGAACCCGATGCTGTACTGCCCGATCGACCGCAGGCTGGGCCACGTGCGGCGTTTTCGCGCCCCCGAGCTGGTGGCGATGATCGAGAAAGCCGGGTTCCGCGTGGAGAAGCTTCACCAGTTGAACAAGTTTGGCGCGCTGGCCTGGCTGCTCTACGGCGGCCTGCTGCGGCGCAACCGGATCAACAAGGTCACGCTGAAGCTGTTCGATAAGTCGGTGTGGTTCTGGCGCCGGGTGGACCCCATTCTGCCCTGGCGGGGGCTTTCATTGATCGCCGTGGCGCGCAAGCCGGTTGCGGAGCCGCGCCCGTGAGGCGCTGCAAAAGAACTCGGGGACACTCCGGGCTCGAACGCCGAATGTCCAGCCAACGAACGAGCGCAGGCGTGTCCCCGATTTCTTTCGCAGCTCGCGAGGGAGCGGTAGGCGGCAGATAAAGCAAATGCGCGTCGCGGGCCTCGATTATCAGCAGCGGGAAGTCGTGGTGCGCGAGTGCCCCGAACCGCGGCCGGCCGCGCGGAACGAGGTCCTGTTCCGCGTTCAGGAAAGCGGCATTTGCGGGAGCGACCGCGAGTTGGCCGCGTTCCGGCATGGCTGGCCGCCGCCCGGCGAAACCTTTCTCACGCTCGGTCACGAGGCTCTGGGACAGGTTGTCGCGACCGGACCCGCCGTCACCGGCCTGCGTCCGGGCGATTGGGTAGTGCCGCTGGTGCGGCGGCCCTGCGATCCTCCTTGCGCCTCTTGCGCGCGCGGCCGCCGCGATCTCTGCGTGAGCGGCCGCTACACCGAAACCGGTATCTTCGGCCGCCACGGCTACCTGCGCGAATACGCCACCGACGCCGAGGCGGACCTGGTTCGAGTGCCCGCCGGCCTGGCTTCGTGCGCCGTGCTCATCGAACCGTTGAGCGTGGTGGAGAAGGCGGTCGAAACCGCACTGAAGATCCACGAGCCCGGCGCGCGGACCGCGCTCATCCTGGGCGCCGGCCCTGTGGGCATGCTGGCCGCGCTGGTCTTGAACCTGCGAGGCTTCGAGACGTCGGTCTTCTCACTCGAGCCACCGGATCATCCGCGCGCGCGGCTGCTCGATCGCGCCGGCGTGCGATACCTGCCGAGAGTCGAGGGCGTGCGCGCCGACGTCGTGATCGAGGCCACGGGATCTCCGGCTGCGGCCTTCGCGGGCTTCGGCGCGCTGGCGCCGCTGGGCGTCTATTGCATCCTGGGAAGCCGGAACGCCAGCGGCGAGGTGCCGTTCATCGAACTGATGCGGCAGAATCAGACCGTCTTTGGCAGTGTCAACGCCGGCCCCGAGGCGTTCGCCCGCGCCGTCGAGGATCTGGCGCGGTTCGACCGAGCGGTGCTCGGCCAGATGATCCAGCGCGCGGGTTTGGCCGATATCCGCCGGACCGTCACCGCTCCGCCGCCGGCCGCGGCAAAGATTGTCCACGTGGTCGCCGACTGATTACACTGGAGGCACATGTCCAGCGAATTCGTGGTCACCGGTGGGGCGGGCTTTATCGGGTCGGCCCTGGTAAGAAAGCTGCTCGCCGGCGGCGCCTCGCGCGTTGCGGTGATCGACAACCTGTTCTCCGGCCACGAGGAGAACCTCGACGAAGTGCGCGGACAGGTCGACTTCCATCGCGTGGACATTCGCCGCTACGAGGCGATTGAGCCCATCGTCTGCGGCGCCGATGTCGTGTTCCATCTGGCCGCCATTCCCTCTGTGCCGCGCTCGATCAAGGACCCGGCGCCTTCGCACGAAACCAACATCGACGGGACCTTCCAGGTGTTCCGCGCCTGTGTCGCGGGCGGCGTGAAGCGCGTGTTCTACGCCGCCTCCTCCTCGGCTTACGGCGACACCGAAGTGCTGCCGAAGGTCGAGACCATGACGCCCCGGCCGAAGTCTCCCTACGCGGTGCAGAAGCTGGTCGGCGAATACTATGCCAGCGTCTTTGCGAGCTGCTTCGGCCTGGAGACGGTGGCCGTCCGTTACTTCAACGTGTACGGCCCGCGGCAGGACCCATCCAGCCCGTATTCAGGCGTCATTTCGCTGTTCATGAAGGCGCTGCTCGCCCGGCGCGCGCCAATGATTTTCGGCGATGGCGAGCAGTCGCGCGACTTCACCTTCGTAGAGGACGTGGCCGATCTGACTCTGCGCGCCGCCCGCGCGGAAGGCGTCTCCGGCCGGGTCTACAACGGCGGCAACGGCAACCGCTACACGCTGAACCAGGTCTGGGAGACTCTCCAGAAGATCGAGGGCGTCTCGATCCCGCCCAACTACGGCCCGCCCCGCCCCGGCGACGTGCGGGATTCCCAGGCCGATACAGCCGCCGCGGTCCGCGACCTCGGCCACGCCCCGTGCTTCAGCCTGGAGGAGGGCCTCCGCCGCACGCTGGAGTGGTACCGGCGCCAGGGCGGCTGAAACCGCCGCCCGGTCCAAAATATCGCTTGCATTTGTGTACACTGTACATGTACACTGTACACAGATGCGGCAGCCACCCAGAATACGGGTTGACCTCAGCTCGGCCGTCCCAGCCGGCCGGCAGATCGTCGATGCTATCCGCACTCACCTGGTGGAGGGCGAACTCGCGCCGGGCGATGCGCTGCCGTCGGTCCGGCGGCTGGCTATGGAGTTGGGCGTCCACTTCAATACCGTGGCCCAGGCCTACCGCCAGCTTGCCGAAGAAGGCTGGCTGGATCTGAAGCACGGCCGGCGAGCCATGGTCCTCGATCGCGGGCTTCCGCCAGCCGCCGGCCCCGAGCAGGCCCTCGATTTCCAACGCCGTCTTCGCGAAATGGTGGCCGAGTTGATCGCTCAGGGTCTTCGGCCCGACGTCATCGCGTCCGCACTTCGGCAGCTTGCAGAAAGGCTGAAACTATGATGGGCGTTCGAGTTCTCCTCTTGGCAATCCTGATGCCGACCCTGGTGCTGTTCCACCTCTTCCCGTTACTGCCGCGGCGCGGCCGGCTCTTCGGGATTGCGGTTCCGCCCGAAGTCCGATACGGCGCCCAGGGGGCACAGCTTCTGCGTCATTATCAAGTGCGCCTGCTGCCGTGGACGGCAGGGGCAGTGCTGATCGGTCTGTGGATTGCCTCAGCCTGGCTGGCGGTTCTTCTGGCGGTCCTGCCCCTGGTGACGTTGATCGCAGCGACGTGGCTTTTCTACCAAGGCCGTTCGGCGGCCCGGCCGTTCGGCCTGCCGGGGTCGCCGGTCCGCGAGGCGCAGTTGACCGACGCCGGCGACCGCCTGGGGTGGCGCCTGCTGTGGTTCCTTCCACCGGCTGGGTTGCTGGGAGCCACGGCGCTCTACCTGCGCGGCAATTGGGACCGCATCCCAGCCCGCTTCGCCATTCATTGGGACTTGAACGGGCACCCGAACGGCTGGTCCCATCGCTCGGCAGGTGGAGTCTACGGCCCGCTGATTCTGGGGGCGCTCATGATCCTGTTCCTCCTGGCGCTGGCGATGCTCACATATCGCGGCGCGCGCAGGGGAACGCAGCGATCGACCGTGTTCGTCGTCATGACGGCTGTGTCGTACCTAATCGCGCTGGTCTTCTCCATGGCGGGACTTTCGCCGTTCTGGGCTCCGCCGACGTGGGTGGTAGTCGGCGGGCTCCCGGTGTTTCTGGCTGTCATCGCGCTGCTGATCATCCGCGCCTACAGCCAGCCGGAGCCGGAGGGTGAAACCGTGGAGCGCACTCCGGAGGAATGCTGGCACGCGGGCGGGTTCTATTACAACCCGAACGACCCCGCGCTGTTTGTCGAAAAACGCCTGGGGATCGGCTTCACGATCAACTTCGGCAACCGCCTTTCATGGGTCATTTTAGGAGCGACGGTGGTGTTCATCGGCGGGCTGGCCTTTCTTGCGCCCAGGCTGATCGGGGTGCACTAATGCGCACCCTGACCCTCCTGCTTGCCGTTTGCAGTGCCTTCGGACAATCCCCCGAGGAGCGCACGAAACAGGCGCTCGACCAATTCCTCGCTCGCAAGTTCGCGCCCTTCTACGCAGCGTTCTCGCCCCAGATGAAGAAGGCAATCAGCCTGGAAACATTCTCAGCGCAGGCCGAACAAATTCTTGCGCTCGGGGCGCCCCAGAAGACTGACGAGCCGCGCTCCACGGCTGTGGGCGACTCCACCGTGGTCGTGATCGGAGTTCATTGGGCTTCGGTCGCGCTCGATTTCCAGGTGACGTGGAGTAAAGCTGGGGAAGTCGACGGGACTTATTGGCGCCTAGCGGCCGCCCCGGCGTCCCAGCGCCCTCAGGAACCCAAACCGCCGTTCCCCTACCGGGTCGAAGAGGTTTCTTTCGCGAGCGGAGCCGGGGCGGTGAAGCTCGCCGGCGCGCTCACCATCCCTGAGGGGAAAGGGCCGTTTCCGGCGGCGGTTCTGCTGGCTGGCTCCGGCCCGAACGACCGCAACGAATCGCTGTTCGGTCACAAGCCGTTTCTTGTACTTGCCGACTACCTCACGCGCCACGGGATCGCCGTGTTGCGTTACGACAAACGCGGTTTGGGCAAGCCGCGCGGGGAATTCCTCCAGGCGACCACGGCGGATTTCGCCGACGACGCCGAGGGCGCGCTCGACTATCTGAAAACCCGCCCCGAGATCGACCGCAAGGCCATCGGCCTCATCGGCCACAGCGAAGGCGGCCTGGAAGCGCCGATGGTCGCCGCGCGCCGTCCCGAGCTCGGGTTCGTAGTGCTGCTGGCGGGGCCGGGCGTCCGCGCGACCGAGCTTCTGAAGGTCCAGGCCGCAAAACTCGCGCGCGCCTCCGGCGTCCCCGAAGCCGCGATCGAGCAGAATGCTCAGCTTCAGGAGAAGATCTTCCAGATTCTCAAGGGCGAGAGGGACGACCAGGCCGCGAACGGCAAGATTGTCGCGGCGCTTGGCGCGTTGCCCGGCGCCAAGGCCCAGGCGGAGGAGGCCGCTTCGCCGTGGTTCCGCTTCTTCCTGTTCTACGATCCGGCGCCCGCACTGGAGAAGACCAAGTGCCCCGTCCTGGCGCTGAACGGCGAGCTGGACTTGCAGGTTGCGGCCGAACAGAGTCTGCCCGCCATCGAAGCTGCGCTCAAGAAGGGTGGCAACAAGGATTTCGAGATCGTGAAGCTGCCCAAGCTGAACCACCTGTTTCAGACCGCCCGGACAGGCTCCGTTATGGAATACGGACAGATCGAGGCTGACAAAGGCCAGGAAAGGCCAAAGCATTGCTGGCCGCGGATAAACGCCGATAAACGCCGATTGAAAACAAGTGATTGATCCGCGTTGATCCGCGTTCATCAGCGGCCCAGATTGAGTTCCTGGGCTTTTTCATCAGCCTCTAAAGCGTGCGACGCGGAAGCCGGACTAGTCCTCGTCCCCGACCTTAAGCACCGCCAGGAAGGCTTCCTGCGGGATCTCCACGCGCCCCACGCGCTTCATGCGCTTCTTGCCTTCCTTCTGCTTCTCCAGCAGCTTGCGCTTGCGCGAGATGTCGCCGCCGTAGCACTTCGCCAGCACGTTCTTGCGCATCGGCGCGATGGTCTCGCGCGAGATGACGCGGTTGCCGATGGCCGCCTGCAGCGCCACCTCGAACATCTGCCGCGGGATCAGCTTGCGCAGCCGCGTGATGAGCGACTTGCCGCGTTCGTAGGCGTGGTCTTTGTGCACGATGATCGAAAGCGCGTCCACCGGATCGCCGGCCACCAGCACGTCCAGCTTCACCATGGGCGAAACCCGGTAGCCCGCCAGATGGTAATCGAGCGAAGCGTAGCAGTGCAAAGCCGCCGCAATCGAGGGCCCCCCGGCGATCACGCCGCGTCGGGCTTGCCGAAGCAAAGCCAGAAGTACTGCGTATCGCCGCCATCCGCCGCTTCAAGCACAAAGCCGCTGTCGGCCGCCAACTGTTGGGCCTGCTCCAAAGAGACAGGCACACCGCTCCACGTATCGTAGGTGCGGCGACGTGCCGCGGGACTTCCCTGCACCTGGAACTTGAACAGCGCGCCAGGTTTCAGCACCCGGCAGACCTCGCGGCAGTAGGACCGGATTACGTCGAAGGACGGTATGTGCTGGAACACGATGAAAGAAAACGCAAAGTCGAACTCTCCGGACGGGAAGCCGGAGAGTGACGCACCGTCGCCGAGCACGAGCGCAACGTTGTCGAACCCCGCGAGATTCCTTCTCGCTTCGGTGAGCATCTCGTCGCTTACGTCGAGGGCCGTGACGCGGCCAAAGATCCTGGCCAACATGCGGGTCATGCGTCCAACGCCACACCCGATTTCCAACATCTGCAGATCCAAAGGTGAGCGCGCGCCCCCGCAGATCCGAAGCATCTCGGGCATGACGTCATTAGCGACGTTGATCTCGCCGCTCCGAAAGAACTCGCGCTCGTCCCAGTCCGCGGTTGCGTTTTGCACGTAGTGTCGGGCGTTCTCCCGCGCACGTGCATTCCAGTCCGCTCGCATCTTCTCCAGAATGGCCTGATCCATGGCTTCAGAAACCGTAGTGACGATTGTACCATCGCTGATCAGACGGGCCTCGCGCTACCCGCGGTCCGCGGCAGTCCGAGGGCAGCCGAGCACACACCGGGCAGTTGAAGAGGCGAACGGTAGGCCCGGGCCTCCCCTCGAGACCCGGGCGCCGCTTCCTCGGCTCAGCCGGGGAGACCCAATCCCGGGCGCACGAAGGCGCTCGTCAGTGACAGTTGTTGATGCATGCGTCGTAGGCGCTGGCGCACCCTTGCACGCACAACTGGTTCGCATTGCCCGGCGTACCCGGCGGCGGGCAACCGCTCACGCAGCTGTTGTAGGTGTTCTGGCACGCGGGCTGGCAAGATTGGGACGGCCACGTGTAATTACCGAAGCTAACCGGTGGCGCCACGTCGGCGGGGTCCCCGGCAGGGCAAGTTGAAATTCGGTTGAGGGGCCACTGTGCTATGTAAAAAATGGTCCGTCCGGTGTAGTTCGACGCCCTCACCAGATCGTCGCGCGTCATCGCGTCGTTGTAATACGCCTCGCCGACGATCCACCCGGCAACCCCCTTCGTAACGCCGACGGCATTCATGGCCGAGTCCATTGCGACAAAACTGGAGTAAACATCATTGGGATACGCATACTCGTAGAGGTGGACATCATAAAGGTACGGGAAGTGGGTTCCGTAGACCGTCGGGAACATCGCGACTCTGGCGGCATCCTGGACCATCGAGAACCCGACGGTATCGCCGTACCCGAAAGTGCCGGTGTAATCGCTCCACAAGCGCTGGCAGAACTCGATCCAATTGGGATTGGCGCCTTGGGGGGGAAGGCCTTCGTTCATCAGGTCGATGCGAACGGTCATTCCCTGCGTGTTACTGACGATTATTGGGTGCAAGTTGCGAATGAGACTCCAGTTCGCCTGGTAATAGGTCTCAGCGCTTTGACTCCAAGACTGCTGCGTGTAATTGATCCACGGAAAGTCCACAGGAAAGAAACCGATTTCAAGCTCTCGGAAGCCCTTGGCGCGGATGCTTGCCAGGAGATTGCTGAAGTTTGCCATGAAGGGGGGGTCGCCCGGGGCGCCACCAAGCACTCCGCCTACCAAGTCCATGACAGTGCCAGTTTTGAACTGGGTGCCCTGTCCGTAGAAGATCGGAATGCGCAGCCGCTGCTGGCCGCCGCTGTACATGCTAATCAGAGCGCTGTCGATCTGGCTCTGAGCGGTATTGTAGTTGTAGATCACACCATACGGCTCGGAGTTGCAGTTGCTTATGCTGTAGTAGGGGAAGTTTGAGCCGCCGATGGTTGGAAACTGGGCGTGAACGTGAGTGCAGGCAAAGCACACGGCCAATGCCCACAATCTGAGGCATTTGAGGTGATTCATCTTCGTTCTCCTTGTGAATATGCGAGCCATACGGTCTAATGTAGCAGAAAAAAGATGTGATTATAAGAATCCGCTAGGGGCCAGCAGGCCGCCAGCCAGTTGCAGCGCAATTCCGGGGCGGAGCCTCGGTCAGAGATCTCCGTTCGCTCTGGAAGAACCCCCAACTGGACCGCCGCCCACAAACGGTAGGTGAGGCAGGCGGTTCCGCCTGCCAGGGCAGGCCAAACGGCCTGCCCCACGCGGCTAGTCGTCGTCCCCGACCTTCAGCACCGCCAGGAACGCCTCCTGCGGGATCTCCACGCGCCCCACGCGCTTCATGCGCTTCTTGCCTTCCTTCTGCTTCTCGAGCAGCTTGCGCTTGCGCGAGATGTCGCCGCCGTAGCACTTCGCCAGCACGTTCTTGCGCATCGGCGCGATGGTCTCGCGCGAGATGACGCGATTGCCGATGGCCGCCTGCAGCGCCACCTCGAACATCTGCCGCGGGATCAGCTTACGCAGCCGCGTTATGAGCGACTTGCCGCGCTCGTACGCGTTCTCTTTGTGCACGATGATTGAGAGGGCGTCCACGGGCTCGCCCGCCACCAGCACGTCGAGCTTCACCATGGGCGAGACCCGGTATCCCGCCAGGTGGTAATCGAGCGAAGCGTATCCGCGCGACACCGTCTTCAGCCGGTCGTAGAAATCGAGCACGATCTCGTTGAGCGGCAACGCGTAGACCAGCAGAACGCGCCCCGTGCCGATGTAGTCGAACTTGCGCTGCTCGCCGCGCTTCTCTTCGAGCAGCTTCAGGATTTCGCCGATCGATTCCTCGCGCGTGATCACCGTGGCCTCGATGATCGGCTCCTCCACCTGCTCGATATCCGCCGGGTCCGGCCAGCGGGCCGGGTTATCGACCTCGATCACGTCGCCCCCGCGCGTCAGCACGCGGTAGCGCACGGCCGGGGCGGTAGTGATCAGGTCGATGTTGAATTCGCGCTCCAGGCGCTCCTGCACGATGTCCATGTGCAGCAGGCCCAGGAACCCGCAGCGGAACCCGAAGCCCAGCGCGTCGGAGTGCTCCGGCTCGAAGCCCAGCGAGCTGTCGTTGAGGCGCAGCTTTTCCAGAGCGTCGCGCAGCACGCCGTGCTCGTGCGATTCCACCGGGTAAAGCCCGGCGAACACCATGGGCTTCACGTCCTCAAAGCCCGGCAGCGGCTCGGAGGCGGGCGCGGCGTCGTCGGTCACCGTGTCGCCGATCTTGGCGTCGGAAACCGTCTTGATGTTCGCCACCATGTACCCGACCTCGCCCGCCGAGAGCTCCTCGCAAGGGATCGGCTTGGGCGACTGGTAGCCCAGCCCCTCCACCTCGAACACCTGGCCGTTCGACCACAGCCGGATCTTCTGCTTGAGTTTCAGCCGGCCGTCGATAACGCGCAGCAGCGTGATGACGCCGCGGTACGGGTCGAACCAGGAATCGAAGATCAGCGCCCGCAGCGGCGCATCCGGATTGCCGCGTGGCGGCGGGACCAAGTGGACGATGGCCTCGAGAACGTCCTCGACCCCCAGGCCGGTCTTGGCGCTCACCAGCAGCGCGCCGCTGGCGGAGAGGCCGATCAACTGCTCGATCTGCTCCTTGATGCGGTCCGGCTCGGCCACCGGCAGGTCGATCTTGTTGATCACCGGGATCAGCTCCAGGTTGTGGTGCAGCGCCAGGTAGGTGTTGGCCAGCGTCTGCGCCTCCACGCCCTGCGAGGCGTCGATCACCAGCAGCGCGCCCTCGCACGCTTGCAGGCTGCGCGAAACCTCATAGCTGAAATCCACGTGGCCGGGAGTGTCGATCAGGTTCAACTGGTACATCTCGCCGTCCTGGGCGCGGTAGTTGAGCCGGACGGCATGGGCCTTTATGGTGATGCCGCGCTCCCGCTCCAGGTCCATCGAGTCCAGGACCTGCGCCATCATTTCGCGCTGGGAAAGAGCCCCGGTGATCTCGAGCAGGCGGTCGGCCAGCGTGGACTTCCCGTGGTCGATGTGCGCGATGATAGAGAAATTCCGGATAGATCGCGGGTCCATGCGGTATGATGATGCTCTAGAAGACCCAGTATCCCATATATGTCCTATAACCTCATTACTTTCGAGGCGTCTGAGGACGGCATCGCGCTGGTTACGGTCAGCCGGCCGGAGAAGCTGAACGCCCTCAACGCAGCCGTCATGGGAGAACTGGACGACGCCTTCCGCCGCGTCGAGACCGACGCCGCCGTGCGCGGGCTCATCCTGACCGGCGCGGGCGAAAAGGCCTTCATAGCAGGCGCCGATATCGGCGAACTGCCGGTGGGCGGCGCCCTGGCGGCGCGCGAGATGTGTTTGCGGGGGCAGGCGGTTCTGCGCCGGCTGGAGCGGATGAGAAAGCCGTCTATCGCCGCCATCAACGGGTACGCCCTGGGCGGCGGCCTGGAACTGGCGCTGTGCTGCACCCTGCGTGTGGCTTCCGGAAACGCGAAGCTGGCGCTGCCCGAAATCAAGCTCGGCATCATGCCGGGCTACGGTGGAACGCAGCGGCTGCTGCGCCTGGTAGGGCGTGGGCGCGCGCTCGAAATGTTGCTTACCGGCGGCCTGATCGATGCCGGCGAGGCCTACCGCATCGGTTTGGTCAGCCATGTCGTGCTACAAACGGAGTTGCTGGATTTTTCGCGGGCGCTACTCGGCCGGATCTTCGAAAACGCCCCGCTGGCGGTCGCAAGCATCCTGGAGGCCGTCGATACCGGCTTGAACGCCGGACTCGAGGAGGGCCTCCGTTTCGAAGCTGCCGTGTTCGGCACGCTGGCGGCGACGGAAGATGCAGTCGAGGGCACGCGCGCGTTTCTCGAAAAGCGCAAGCCCGTTTTCAAAGGAAAGTAGAGATGCAGAATTCCATCATCGAAGGCCACCTGAATGCGGCTGGCCTCAAGTTCGCGATCGTAGTGAGCAGGTTCAACGGCATCATCACCGACCGGCTGCTGGCCGGGGCGCTCGACGCCCTGGCCCGCACCGGCGCCGACCAGCCGCTGGAGATCGTCAAAGTGCCCGGCTCCTGGGAGCTGCCCGTGGTGGCGCTCGAGCTCGCCCGCCAGAAGCGGCACGACGCCCTCATCTGCCTCAGCGCCGTGATCCGCGGCGACACGCCGCACCACGAGTACATCGCGGCGGAGGCCGCCAAAGGCCTGGCCCAGGCCAGTCTGGAGACGGGCGTGCCCATCAGCTTCGGCGTGCTCACTACTGACACGCTCGACCAGGCAGTCGACCGTGCCGGCGCCAAGGGCGGCAACAAGGGCTTCGACGCCGCCATGTCCGCCGTCGAGATGGGCCACCTCATGCGCCGCCTTCGCACCGGCGCCTGAAGCGCCATGCCGGCTCGCCACCGTTCCCGCCAGCGCGCGCTCCAGATCTTGTTCGAACTGGACATGCACCACCAGCCCATCGAGACTGCCATCGCCGCCTATTACGACAGCCTGTACTCCGAGGAGAACGAGGAGCGGCCGGAGCCCGACCCGTTCATGGAAGAGCTCATTCGCGGGACCATGGAGAACGGCGCCGCGATCGACCTCCGCATCGCCCGCCACTCCGAGCACTGGAGGGTGGAGCGCATGGCCGCCGTGGATCGCAACGTTCTGCGCCTCGCCATTTACGAAATGAGCGCTGGCCACTCGCCCGCGCCGGTAGTCATCAACGAGGCACTCGAGCTGGCCCGCCGCTTTTCGGGTGACGAGTCAGTCGCCTTCGTCAACGGGGTGCTGGATGCGATTCGCCGCGAGGAGCCGCCGGCGTGAGCCGCAGGGCCTTTCTCCTTGCGGCCGCCCTGGTCCTGGCCGGCTGTTCCAAGCCTCCGCTGACGCCGGCGACGGCGGCCGGGGTCATCCGCGAAAGTGCGCGCTTTCGGGAGCCGGGTTTCGTCGGTGTGAACCGCCAGGAGGCGCCCTCCGGCTGCCAGGCCAAACTCGAGGAGGATGCGGACTGGAGAGCCCTCGCCAAGACGGCCTGGCTGGAGCTGCACAATGACGACGATTTCGAGCGTGGAACCGAAGGCCGGCCCGCCGTCAAGTGCGTGGGCGCGCTGAGCGGCGACGGGCTGCGCGCGGGCGCCAGGGCCGAGACCACCACCTACCAGGAATGGCGCGTTCCGGCCGCGGCCCGGGAACTGGTGGCGATCAAATCCATCACGTCTCCCGAGAACGGCATCTCGACCGTCCGGTTCACCTACCGCTGGCGCCTCAACGCTTTTGGCGCCCAGATTCTGGAGCCCGGGCCGGAGTTGGCCGGCGCCGCGGTCGTCCGGCTCCTGGACGTCGGCTGGCAGGTTGCGGAGTTCACGGTGCTGCCCGAGTTCGCGCCGTCCCGGCGGCCGTAGTAGTCCGGGGCATCGTGGCGCGGGCTTCGGCCTGCCGCGCCCCGAAACTCCCACACGCGGAACCGCCCGCCTGGCTACTGTCTCTCCGGCTTCGGGGCAGCGCCTTCCTTGGCCAGGCGGACCTTGGCGCGGTCGAGTTTCTTCTGGATCTTGGCGATCTCCACCGGATCGGCTTCCGCCTTCGAGCTCAGGCCCCACTCGCGCAGCGAGATCTCCCATTGCGAGATGGCGTCTTTGAGACGGCCCTTCTGGAAGCAGACGTCGCCCATATGATCGTGCACCGTGGCATCGCGGGAGACCCGGCTCAGGGCCTGGCGCAGGAGCGTCTCCGCCTCGTCCAGCTTGCCCATCCGGAAGCTGACCCAGCCCAGGCTGTCCAGGTACGCGCCATTGTTCGGTTCGATTTCGAGCGCCTTCGAAATCAGCTTCTCCGCTTCCTCAAGCCGCATGTTGCGGTCCGCCAGCATGTACCCCAGGTAGTTGAGAGCGGCGGCGTCGTTGGGATCGATTTCGAGCACCTTGCGGAACTGCGCCTCGGATTCGGGGAGCTTCTGCATCTTCTCGAACATCGCGCCGCGCAGGAAGTAGACGGTTCGGCGGTCGTCGTCGCTCGCGGCGAGTTTCTCGGCGGCGTCGAGGGCCGCGGCCTCCTCGTCAAACCGCCGGCCTTTGTCGTAGATCTGGGCCAGGGCGAGGTAGCTGTCGCGGCTGTTCTTGCCGTCGGTCATTTCCTTGATGGCGGCCGCAGCCTCGTCTGTCCTGCCGGCGTCGGCCAGCAGCGACGCCCGAATCATCTTCAGGGCGCGGTCATCGGGATTCTTCTGGCTGGCGGAGTCCGCCTCGGCCAGCGCGCTCTTGAAGTCCTTTGCCTGGCGGTAGGTCTCGACGATCTGGGCGCTCGCACGCGCCCCCGCGTCCGCATCGAGCTGCGCGACCTTGCGGAAGGTGTCGAGCGCTTCCGTGTATTGCTCGTTGGACCGATAAAGGTCGCCGAGCTGCAGCATGAACCTGACCCGATACT
This sequence comes from Bryobacterales bacterium, assembly GCA_963719445.1. Taxonomy (GTDB): domain Bacteria; phylum Acidobacteriota; class Terriglobia; order Bryobacterales; family Bryobacteraceae; genus DASWZN01. The sequence continues at coordinate 5,510,604 of OY970385.1, read as the reverse complement.
CCAGTTCGGACTCGCTGTAGCTCTTCTTGGCCGTCGCGTCCAGGAGGCCCTGCATTTGCGCGATCGCCTCGGCGGTTCTACCTTCGGCCTCCAGCAGATTGACCGCGTTGTAGCGGATGTCGAGGTTCTCGGGGTCCAATTGCCGCGCGCGCTCGTTGGCGGCATGCGCTTTTGTAAAGTCCCGCTTCTGCCGGTAGATCCGCGACAGCCAGAGTTGCCAGTCGGCCTTGCCAGGCTCGCTCTCGGCGAGCTGGCTGAACAGCGTCAAGGCCTCGTCCGTCTGGCCCGACAGCAGCAAATCTTCCGCCAGGGCGGCCTTTATCTCCGCGTCCCGCGGCGTCATGTTGAGAGCCCGCTGAAGGGTTTCGGCCGCGGCCTTATAGTCGTGCGCGTCTTCGTAGGCTCGCGCCAGCTCGCGCAGCACGGGCGGGCGCGGGTCCTTGTCGGTCAGCTTGCGCCACATCTCCAGAGCGCTCTTGGAATCTCCCAGGTCCGAGTACAACTGCGCCAGGCCCGAGAGCGCGAATTCGTTGTCGGGATCGAGTTCCAGCGCCTTCTTGTACGCCTTCTCGGAATTGACCGAATCTTGCGCCACCTTGTACAGCTTGCCGAGCATCAGCCAGGAATCGGTGTCGCCGGCATCCTTCGCCGCCACCTTCTCGTACTGCTCGATGGCCTTCTTCAGCATCTGCTCGTTGATGCGGTTCTGCTGCTGGTCCCCGATCAGCCGCGTGTAGATGCGGCCCAGCATCCGCCTCGCGTCGAGATTGTCCGGGTCGCGCTGCAACATGTCTTCGGCCGCGGTCACGGCGTCGCGCAGCCGGCCCGACTGCATGTAGAGGTCGGTCAGTTCCTCGTTCACGTAGTTGGCGCCCGGATCGGCCTCGAGTGCCGCCCGGTAATGCTTGATCGCCCTGTCCACGTAGTCGCTGCGATAGCCGTAGTTGGAAGCGAGGTCCGAGAACATGTGCCCCATGGCGAAGTTGTAGTAGGCCGTGGCGCGTTTGTCGGACGCCTTGGCCGCCAGATCTTCGCTCTGCGCCAGACCGCTCCAGGGCAGCAGGCATACCAGCCCGGAAAAAACAAGGATGGTCTTCAATTTACCAGTCATGGGACAAACGCCTCGCATGGATAAACTACAACTCCCAGCCGCTCCCGACTCTCTTTCAGAATAACACCGAACTCCGGCACACCTAGTTGGACGACCGCCGTCTCCGTTCCGGTGCGCCGATTTTGCGGTGGGTACGCCGGGCAGGCGGTTCCGCCTGCCGCCGCCCAGCCCTGCTACCGCCCCTGCGCCTCCACCACGCCGAATGTGAGGACGACGTCGCTCACATCCGAGCTGGCGACCTGCACTTTCTGCTGGGCCGCCAGATCGCCGATGCTCGCACGCGCGCCGGACGAGGACGCCTTGAGAACGTAAGTTCCCGGCGGTATATGGCGGATGGCGAAGCGGCCTGTCTCTGGGTCCCACAGCCCCTGACCGGCGGAATACCCAGAACCGTCGGTGGATTGCACTACGATCACGCGCATTCGAGGCGTAATCTCGGTGCCGGCGGGCACGATCACCCGGCCCGCGACCGTGACGCCTTCGTGCTTCGTAATCTGGAAATCCACGCCGCTGCGCTTCTGGCCCACCGCGACCTCAATCGTGTTGCCGCCGCTCGATTCGAGAGAGCCGGGGTAGTATTCGGGCATATAGCGGCGGTCCCAGTTCCGGCTGGCGGACGGCGTCACGCGGACGTAGTAGCTGCCCGCCGGCAGTCCGGCGAGGCGGTACTCGCCGAGGTCGCTGGACGTTCCGCCGGGCCCCACGGGCCGCAGTTTCCGCTCGCCATTCACTTCGTCGTAGCGCAACGCTTCAACCCGCGCCCCTTCGACCGGGAATCCATCGTCATCCTCCAGCCTGCCCGAGATGACGGCTTGGGGAGTGAGCTCGATCCGGAGATTGGAGGAATCTTTGCCCGGTGTGACCGAGGCCGGCTGGTCCGGCGAGAGATAGCCGGCCCGGGTGACCGCCAGGCTATAGCTCCCGGCCTGCGGAAGCCGGAAAATGAAGTGGCCCGTCCGGTCGCTGATAGCCGAGAACCGTTCGTTGACCGTGGCCCCGCCAAACGCGATGTAAGCCCCGCCAAGAGGCGCGCCCGTAACGGCGTCGAAGATGAATCCCTCAACCGTCTGTGCGGAAAGGGCCGTCGAGAGAGCAACCAGCAGAAGGAGAGGTCTCATTGTCCTTCCTTCTTTCCCGTGCAATCCATGGTAATGCGCAGTGTTTCGCCGTTCGGGACGGGATAATAGAAACCGTCATGCAGGGCGTCCTGATCGCCCAGTTGCGCAGAAACCGGGAATCTGCGGACATTGCCCTCAGGCTGCGCCACGACGGTGAGCCGGTGTCTGGCCGGAGTCAGGCCGCTCAAGACGAACTGGCCATCGGCGTCGGCCGCCGCTTCGGCCCGCGACGCCCCGAGCAGGCTCCCACCTTCCGCGAACACTTTCACCGGGCCGGGCGTGCACCCGTGGGCGAAGGTAACGGTCCCAGAGAGATCGCGCAAAGGCTCGAGATCGACCTCGATGCCGTCGACATCCTGGTCCCCGACATCCACCTGCCGAAGCGCGGCCAGCGCGGGTTTGCCTTTCGGTGGGCCGCTGCTCGCGGCGCTGCCGCCATTGCCGGTGCGCGCGAGCGCCAGCAACGTGTACCGGCCGGGCATCACGTTCTTCAGCTCGAACTGGCCGTTGATGGCCTGGCAGAACCCGCCAGCCGGCCTGCCGATAACCCCCGGCTGGTTGAGCACGATCATGGTGGAGGTGTCCGAGCCTCCAACGCCCTCGGCGGTCGCGGGACTTACAATCTTGCCCGCCACGCTGACCCCAGTGCGGTTCAGCATCTTGATATCGGCGCGCGCCTGCTGGCCTCCGGCCAGCTCCAGCGGTGTGGCGGATGCGGCATCGACAGCTCCCGGATAGTAAGTTGTCCGTAAGACCCGCTTGGTCCCGGTCCAAGGGCCCGACTTGCTTGCCGCAACATAATAAGTTCCTGGCGTCAGGCGGGCGGCACGGTATTCGCCGCGGTCGTCGGTGTGGACCGTTAGCACGGTCGCAAGAGTATCGGCGCCGCCCTCGGAGCTGGCGGGCCTGGCGAGGATTTGGACCGTGCAATCGGCGCGCGGAAGGCCCGTGGGTTCGGTCACCCGGCCAGTGATCACGGCGTACGGTGTCAGCGGAACGATGAGTTCGGCATGCAGGACTCCATCGGGACCGACAGACTTCACGACGGGCACGGCGCCCGGAGCGGCCTGCGCGCCCCGGTTCACGAGATCCAGCATCGGGATGGGGTCGGAGGCGCCGCGTGGCTCGTGGGTGCGCAGGAAGCCCGGCCGTTCGGCGTTCAGCACGTAGTAACCCGGGCTGAGTCCGGTAAACCGGAAATGGCCTTGGTCGTCCGTCTTGGTATAGACCGGCTCGGCAAAGGACTGGCTGACCTTCACGCGCGCGCCGGCGATGGGGTCGCCGTTGAAGGCGTTGACCACCCTGCCTTCCACGGTTGCCGTACCGCGAGACTGGCTTTGCCCGCGACTGCGCGTCGCGAAGATCAGCAGGAGGGCGATGAGCGCAAAACAGAACGAGTATCGGCGCATTTCAGGCCTACGCCTCGCTGATTTCCTATGTTATTCCGAAGAAAGCGCGCGCACAAGGCGTTTCGGCCATTGACGCCGCACGGCGCTTCAGGTACGCTGAGCCTGCTATGCCCGAGAACGTTGACCGCAGCGCTACCGTCAACATCCCGTGCCCGCAGTGCGGGAACAAGATCGAACAGACCGTCGCCGAGCTGGAGATGGGGCCGCGCCTCCGATGCCCGGCGTGCGGAGTCGCCATTCGGGTGGATGCCCGGAAGATCCTGCAGAAGATTAAAGAAGCCGCCGCCAAAGCCGGGGAGGCAAAGCGGTGGGGCGGCGGCTAGCCGGCCTGTCAGCGCCAGGCCGAACCCTCACTCCACGCGCAAGGCCGCGATCGGATCGACCGTGGTGGCGCGCAGCGCCGGAATGGCGCAGGCTGCCAGCGCCGCGGCCACCAGCAGCGCCGCCACCGCGCCAAACGCCCGGAAATCCAGGGGCGCAATGCCGTACAGGACGCTCTGCATGGCGCGCCCCACCAGCCATGCGCCCAGGAGCCCAATCGCCAGGCCGGTCCCGGCCAGCGCCATGCCCTCCCGCAGCACCAGGCCGACCACCTGGTTCCGGCCCGCGCCCAGGGCCATGCGCAACCCGATCTCGTGCGTTCGCTGCTCCACTATGAAAGCCATCACGCCATAGATGCCGAGCCCCGCCAGCAGCAACGCCACGCCCGCGAAGCTGCCGAACAGCACCGTCGCGAAGCGGTCGCCGGCGCGCGCGTCGTCCACCAGTTGCTCCATGGTATGGACGCCGGCCAGCGGCAGCTCGGGATCCACCGAATGCACGGCCGCCGCGACACTCTTGGTCATCGCGGCCGGGTCGCCTCCGGTGCGCACCGCCACCGAGGCCGAAGGCCACGGGCTCTGCCAGAAGGGCACATAGATCACCGGAAAATCGCCCGGCCTGTTGCCGTAGGCGACGTTCCGGAACACTCCCACAATCTGCCATTCGATGGGCGGCCCCAGTTTGGTGACACCCGGAATGAGCTGCTCGACCACAACCCGCTGGCGCAGCGGGTCCATGCCCTTCAGGTAGCGGCGGGCGAAGTTCTCGTTCACCATAGCCACCGGCATGCCGCCGGCAGTGTCCTGCTCGGAGAAGAAACGTCCCTGTTTGAGCCGCACGCCGAGCGTCGCGAAGTACCCCGGCGTCACCATCTGGAAACCCGCCCCGGGACGCGATGACGGGTCGGCGACGGCCTGGCCGGCGAGATTGAAGGGCATGCCGAAGTAGGTCCCCTGAAGCGGCATGCCAGTGGTCGCCGTCGCTTCCACAACCCCGGGGACGGCGCGGACGCGTTCCAGGAGTTGGCGGTAGAATCCGTTGACCTGATCTACCGTCGAAAGGCGCCCGTCCGGCATCGGCAGGCCGAAGGTCAGGATGTGATCGGTGCGAACCCCTAAGTCGATCTCGGCGAGGTTCCAGAAGCTGTGGATGGCGAGCCCCGCGCCCGCAAGGCACGACAGGGCTAAGGCGAATTCGACCGTCACCAGCACCCGGCGCAGCCAATGGCGGCCTCCGCTCACAGAGCGCGCCGATTGTTTCAGCGTCTCGTTGAGGTCCAGCCGGGACGCCTGCCATGCCGGCGCGCAGCCGGCCAGCACCCCCGCGATCATCGTGGCCGCCAGGGCGAACAGCAGAACCGGCAGGTTCAAGCCCACGTCCGCCTCCGAGGGAAGCGTGTTTTCCGGCATGTACGCCACCAGCGCTTTCACTGTTGCCCAACCGAGCCCGACCCCGGCGAGGCCGCCGAAAAGGGACAGTGTGACGCTCTCGGTCAGCAACTGACGGAACAGTTGCCAGCGCGAAGCGCCTAGCGAGGCCCGCACCGCTACCTCCCGCTGCCGCGCCGTGCCCCGCGCCAGCAGCAGGTTGGCCACGTTGGAGCACGCGATCAGCAGAACGAAGCCGACCGCGCCCATCAGCAGCCACAGGCTGGTCTTCACCTCGCGGTCCAGGAAATCGTTCTTAAGCGGTTCGACGCTTGCGCCCCAGCCCTTGTTCGATTGCGGGTAGGCTTCGCCGATGTGACGCGCCACGGTGTCCATCTCGGCCTGCGCCTGCTGGAGCGTTACGCCCGGTTTCAGGCGGCCCATCACCAGGAGCCAGTGAAAGTCGTGGTTGATCTGCTCCGGCTTGAAGTGGAGCGGCACCCACAACTGGTTGGGCATGCGATCCTGTTGTCCCGGCGGTAACACGCCCACCACCGTGTAAGGCTCGCCGTTGATTCGGATTTGTTGGCCGATGATGTCCCGGCGGCCGCCAAAGCGCCGCTGCCAGAGCCGGTTCATCAGGATGACCACGTGGTTCTTGCCCGCCTCCTCTTCTTCCGGCAGGAACTCGCGGCCCAGCAGAGGCTTAGTCCCGACCAGTCCCAGGAAGCCCGCGCTTGCGGCCGTGCCCTGCACCTGTTCGGGACCGTCGGCGCCGGCCAGGTTGGCGGTCATGCCGGTCCAGGCGGCCAGGCCCTGGAACGCCTTGGCCTCGCGCTTCCAGTCCAGAAAATCGCCTGCCGAAACCACGTTGCGGTCCCCGCCCACCTTGGACCAGACCACGACCAACTGGTCCGGATGGGGGTAGGGCAAAGGCGCCAGCAGCGTGGCATACAGCACGCTGAAAATGGCCGTGTTCGGCCCGATCCCCAGAGCCAGCGCCACCACTGCGACCGCGGCAAAGGCCTTGTTCTTTCCCAGCAGTCGAAATCCGAAGCGAAAGTCACGCCAAAGAGTCTTCATGGCTCCCTCTCATATGGATACGAGATTACATCGGCCGGCGGACGCGGAAAAAACGAGCCCGCGCGCTACTCCCTATAACGCGCGGCTGCGCGTTCGGTAACGGTGCCCTCGGCCGTCATGCGGCGCGCCCTGGGTCTGTTATATGCTTACTAAGACCCCAATATCTGAACTGGGACCATTTGTTCGTGGCGCTGGCCGTTGGTTGCGGGCCAGACCGGAAGGGAAGGGAAGCGATGGATTGTCCAAAGTGCGGCGGGTCAGTCCCGGATGGAGCCGGGTTTTGTCCCGCCTGCGGGAGCCCTGTGAGCACCGGCGAAAGCAAGAGTCCGGCGGAAATAAACCGGGAGTGGCTGAGCGGCGTCTTGAAAAGAGCCGGCTATGAAGTCACGCCCTCCGAAAAAGACCAGGATGCCATTCTGGCAAAGCATTCCAAGCGCATGAACGTCGTCGTCACGGTCCGGCGCGGGATCAGCCTGATCACCGTCAGTTCCTTCTGGACCCTCAAGAAGGGGTGGGGGCAGGAAAAGTCCATGCTCGCGGCCATCAACGCCGCCAACTCGAGGTCGTGGCTCAATACTTTCTCCGTGGACAAGGACGGCGACCTTAACGTTAGCGCCTACATGGTGATGACAACCCGGGTTTCGGACACGGATGTGATGCGATTCCTGGAGAGGGGCTCCGACTCTTTCTTCGAAACCATCAAGGCCTGCGGCCTGATGGAGTTCTTGAAGTAGTCCGCCCAGCCTTGACGAGCCGCGACACAGAGTACACTGCCGTGCTGCCGGAGCGGCCCTATGGCACGGAATTCAGCCCGCGGTCCGAACGTGCCGGCGGCGTGAGCCGCCGGTCAATTGCTCACTGGACGTTCTTGCCGAACTGGATCGCCGGGCCGATCGAGAAGCGGACCGTGTTGCGGGCATCCTTCAGGATGTCGCTGAACAGGTGGTCGTGCACGAAGTCCGCCTGCACCCGAAGCCCGAAGCGCTTGGTAAGGTTGAAGTCCGCTCCGCCTCCGAACCCATAGAAGTAGACCGTGTCCGTCTTCTGGCCGGAGGGCGCCAGGGTTTGCACAACCCCGGCCGCGAAGAGGTCCCCAGCAAGCGGGTGCGGCACCGCGACTTCGTGGATGGCCCCCAGGTCAGGCCGGACGAACAGCGTCATGTACTTCCAGTGGTGGAAAGACACTTGCGGTCCGCCGGCGAAGGTCTGCGTCGTCGAGCTGGCCGGCACCGTCAGCGTATAGGAGGCGGGCAGCACACCCTCGGCTTGCAGGCCGGCGATCTCGGCGGCTATTTGGGACGATAGCGAGTTAACGAGCAGGTTCGGCGTCAGCGTCAGATCGCCCGTCGCCCGGCTGTAGTCGAAACCAAGCGATAGCCACCTCACAACCCTAACGCCACCTTGCAGATGGAAGCCCTTCTCGGCCAGGCTGATGTGCGGGCTGTTCAGGTATGTGAACCCGGCGAACCCGTCAAAACGGCCCACGTACTCCTGCTGCCCGAGAACCGGCGTTGCCAAGAGGAGCAGGGCCGCCAGAAGCCCACAAACAACGTTCAGGATGCGGCCTGCGACGCCGCAGGTCGTTGATGCAATTAGCATTAACTTTTCCTTTCTTCTCGCCAACAGGCCGGACTGATCCCCCGGTCGAGTCGTTCAAACAGCATAATGTACAGTCCGGCCCCATGGCAACGAAAAACTGAAAACAGTTTGAAATACTTGCGAGGGTCCAGTCTCGGGGCTCAGCCGCGGGTTCGAAGGATGGCCCGTGCCGGAGCCCCGTCCGCCCCAGGCGCCTTAAGCGGCAGGCAAATCAGGTCGTAGCGCCCCGCCGGAACCGGGGAAAGGTCCAGCCCCTCGATGATCCAGACGCCGGCCCGGAGCAGCGTTCGATGCACCTCGTACCCTTCCTCCCCGGGCGCTCCGATGGAGAGGTAGTCTATGCCGACGGCCCGCACCCCGCGCTCCGCCAGGAAGCCCGCCGCATCCGGCGCCAGGCAAACATAGTCTTGGCGGAACTCCGCCGCCTGCCAGCGCCGCCGGGAGCCGCGGGTCTTGAAGAGGATCCGCTCGCCGTGGCGGATTCCCAGTGGCCGCAACTCACGGGCCCGGATGGCCTTCGGATCGCGAATGCCGATCACCCGCGCCGGCCCGACCAGGGCGTCGAGCGGCATTTCCGCCACGCTCCGCCCGCCGTCCAGGAAGTGCAGCGGCGCGTCCACGTGAGTGCCGGTATGCAGGCACATGGAAACGGCCGACAGGTTCGTTACCGCGCCGCTGGCAATGGCCGTGATGCGCTCGATCCGCACCGCCGGGTCGCCCGGCCACACCACCATCCCGGACCGCAACGGCACCGAGATGTCAATCCAGGCACGCTTCGTCATAGTTCAGTAGGACAGGCCTCCGGCCTGTCCCTGCCAGCCTGCCAGCCGTGGGGCAGGCGGTTCCGCCTGCCTTGGACAGGCCGGGGCCTGTCCCACTATCCCGCTCACCTCGGTTCCCTGACATCATAGGCGAGCCGGCCGAGCGGCAGCCAGGCCGGAGCCGGATCCGCAACCCTGCCGAGCGTGGCGGGCGGCAGATCGATTTCGAACCCGTTCGCGCCGGTCCCGGCCAGCTTGTTCACCAGGCGGGTCATCTCCGGGGCGTTACCCGCCGCCGGCGCAGCGAGTTCCCAGAAGAACTGGGCGCCCTTGACGGCGCGGAAAACACCGGGGTAGGGGGCTGAAAACCGCACCGGGAGCCCGGCGCTCGCCGCGACCCCGGCCGTAGCCTGGGCGTCCCCTGGAAGCTCGATGGTGATCCGCCGTCCGGTCTCCTGGACAGCGCGTATGGCGTCCGCTGCCAGGTCCGCATCCATTCGAAGCTGCACACCGCGGATGCCGGGACAGGCGGCCAGCACTTTGACCAGCGCGGCATAAAGATACGGGCCGTCCGCAGGCTGCCGTATCCACACGCCCAGGGTAAAGTCAATCCCGTATTCGGCCGCGGCATCGGAAATGAAGCGGAGCGCGTCGAGGTTCTGCTCGGAGCCCGCGACCGCCGCGACCTGCGGGAACTCAGGCATAGAGACCAGCCCGGCCAGATCCGGCACCGCGATCTGGAACCAATTGAATCGGCCGATCGCCATGGCGCGGAACAGGGGCGGCCACTGCTCGCGGCCGTGGAACCACTCCAAATCCCCTGCAAAGCCTTCGATCACCACTCGCGCGCCTCTCACGGCCATCCCCGCAGTCGCTTCGACCTTCCCCAGGCGGCCGGTCTTGCGGATCTGTTCCGCGGCTTCGAGCAGGCCGTACATCAGGCCGCGCAGGTCGCCGCCCGTGACCAGGCCGGGGGTAATGCGGTACGATTCCGGTGGATCCACCGCCACCTGGGTTTTGACCGTGAAAAGCCGCGGATTGAGCCGGCGGGCTTCTATCGCGCGGTCCAGTTCGCCACGCCCGAATTCGACCGGGCCCGCCAGGGCGGCGCCGGCCAGCGTCAGGATTGCCAGTAAGTTATTCAGCAACGGAGCTCCAGCCACGGTGGGACAGGTCCCAGTAAATGACGGCTCCAGCGGCCATGCCGGTGGCGATCATGGCGAGCCCCAGGCCGAGCTCGCCCAGCACCACCTTGCCGATCCCGAACAACCAGCCATAGATCAGCACGACGCCGCAGATCCAGTCGAGTAAGTTGTGCCAGCCGTCGCGCGACGGCTTTATGTCGGGCGCCGCGGCCGCCACCGGCCGCCAGCCGGCGAGCGACGGGCGCGTCCGCCGGTAGAAGGCCACCAGCGTGTCCATGCGCTCCGGCGGTGTCAGGAACGTCACCGCCAGCCAGACCACCGTGGTGATGGACACCGTGATGATCATGATCCAGGCGAAATCGCGCGGGTTGTCGCTGTCGAAGCCCCGCAAGTGCAGAGCCGTCGAGACGACGAAGGCCGAGATCATCGCCGAGACCTCGCTCCAGGCGTTGATCCGCCACCAGAACCAGCGCAGCAGCAGCACCAGCCCCGTGCCGGCCCCGATGCCGAGCAGCAGCTTCCACGCGCTCCCGATCGACTCCAGATAGAAGGTCACCACCGCGGAGACGATGGTCAGCAGCACCGTGGCCCACTGCGACGCCCGCACGTAATGCCGCTCGTCCTTTTTCTTTTCCAGGAAGCGGCGGTAGAAGTCATTCACCAGGTAACTCGCGCCCCAGTTGAGCTGAGTGGCGATGGTGGACATGTAGGCGGCCGCGAACGCCGCTACCATCAGCCCGCGTAGCGAGGCCGGCAACTGGCCGATCATCACCCGCACGTAGCCCGTCTCGGGGTCCTTCAAGCCGGGGTAGAGAATCAGCGAAACCAGCGCCACCAGGACCCACGGCCACGGTCTGAGCGCGTAGTGCGCGATGGCGAACCAGAGCGTGGCCAGCAGCGAGTTCCGCTCGTCTTTGGCGCAGAACATCCGTTGCGCCACGTAGCCGCCGCCGCCCGGCTCGGCCCCCGGATACCAGGTGGCCCACCACGTCATTCCGATGTAGACGAAGAACGTGATCATCGGCATCCAGACGGAATGCAGGTCGGGCACGAAGCTCAGAACGGACCCGCGGCCCGGCAGGCTGAGCGCGGCCAGCTTCATCTTCATCGCCCCGATGCCGCCCACCGCCTGAACGGCAAAGACGGCCAGCACGATGATCATGGTCATCTTGACCACGAACTGGAACAGGTCCGTCACCAGCACGCCCCACAGGCCGGACAGCGTCGAAATGAACGAGGTCAGCGCGATAATCCCCAGCACGATCAGCAAGGCCTGGAGCTTCGTTACGCCCAGGATCAGCATCAGGATCTTGGCCATGGCCAGATTGACCCAGCCCAGGATGATGCAGTTGATCGGCAGTCCGAGGTAGACCGCGCGGAATCCCCTCAGAAACGCAGCCGGCCGGCCCGAGTACCGGATTTCGGCGAATTCCACGTCCGTCATGACCCCGGCGCGGCGCCACAGCCGGGCGTAGAAGAACACGGTGAGCATCCCGCCGGCCACCATGTTCCACCAGATCCAGTTGCCCGCAATGCCACCCTTGGCGACGAAGCCGGTGACAGCCAGCGGCGTGTCGGCCGCGAACGTGGTGGCCACCATCGAGGTCCCCGCCAGCCACCATGGCACGTTCCGTCCGGACAAGAAAAACTCGTTGACGTTCTTGCCCGCGCGGGCCTTGTAGTAAAAGCCAATCGCGAGGTTGAACAGGAAGTAGAGACCGACGATGGACCAATCGAGGGCGGTGAGCCGCACTTGAAGATTATAGCGGGTGTTGAGGGGCTGGCTTCAAACGAGCCTTACAGAGTCGCCGTAGGCGGCAAGAGCATCATCGGCGGTCAGCAGGGTCAGCTGCTCCGCCCGAGCCTGCGCGACCAGCATACGGTCAAACGGATCGCGATGGTGCCAGGGCAGGGAAGCGACCTGCCGTGCCTGCGCGGCTGTCAGCGGCAAGCTCTCGAATGCCTCCGCCGCCAGCGTTTCTTCAAAGTCAGGGGCCAGCCGCAGCTTGCCCAGGCTTTCCTTGAGCCAGATCTCCCAGAGGCTGACCGCGCTGACGAACACCGCATTCTCGGGATCGCTGATGAGCGCCCGGGCCGCCTTCGAGAGCGACCGCTTGTTCGCCAGCCACCAGAGAACCAGTTGCGTGTCGAGCAGGATTCTCACTTCCGGGGTTCCCGCATACCAAACGCTTCCGCCATGTCTTCCGGAAGTGCATCGAAGTCCGGAGCGATCCAGATCTTCCCTGCCATCGAGCCGGGCTTCCGGGGACCGGCTGGGCCGCGATAGGCCACCAACCGGGCGACGGGCTTGCCCGCCTTTGCGAGGATGACCTCGCGGCCCTTCTGCACCTCTTCGATGAGCGCGGAAAGCTCGGCCTTGGCCTGGGAGATGTTGCGCACCATCATGCCCCAATACTAGCACAGACCAGACCAGATCTGGTCTGATTCTACGCGCGACTACCTGGAGTTTGCGGCGAGCGTTCTCTCCCGCAGGAACGCCCAGGCCTCACGGTTGACCCGATCGGAAACGGCGTAGTAGTTGTGGTCGTGTCCCGGGATCTCCCGAAGCTCAATCGTAAACCCGGCTGCGCTGAAGAGTTCTCGGGTTGCCCGGGCTGCCCGGAGCGGGAAAAACAAATCCTGGGTTCCGACCTGTATCTGAATGGGCGTCTTCCTTTCCAGCCTCTGCAACGCAGTCCGCATCTCGCTTTCAACGCCCGCGGGTATGGCGCCGGCGTGAATTGCGATAGCCGCGAAGTATTGCGGCTCCCACACCGACATGTACAAAGCAAACACTGCGCCGGCTGAGTGTCCGAAGAGATAGATTCGGTTCGGGTCCGCGCCGTACTGCTCCTTGACGGCGTTCGCGATGGCGACCAGCGCCTTGGGGCCATCGATGGGACTGTTCCACGATGCTGGATTCTGCGAACTCGGCGCCACCAGAATGAGGCCTTCCTGCGCCGCCAGTTTCCTCCATGGATCCGCGAGCGAGCGGCCATCGTGGCCGGAGCCGTGCAGCAACATCAGCATCGGAGGCGGGCCACTGGTTGTACTCATGTCGGGCACGAACAGGAAGTACTCATGCCGCTTGCCTTCGAAATCGATACTTTCCTTGCGGACCCCGCCTGGGGCGGCCAACAGGGACAGCGGCAATGCGCACGCGACCGCCATGCGCGCCGCACAACGGCACAATAAGGTTGCCATGACGTCCCTACTATATCCCCCTAGATGATGCCCGGGTCCGTTGAGCGTGGGCCCGCCACCGGAGCGCTGCCGCCTATGGCTCGTACACGAGGCCGGCAAACAGGATCGCTCCGGTGGACGTATCGCACAGCAGCACGGCGAATGGACGGTCGAAGACCAGCGTCTTCTTCTCCACTCTCCGCATCGCCATGCTTCTCACGACGACCGCCGTCGCCGCGGCGGCCACGGTGCCCTCTTCGTCCACCTCCAGCCGCGTCTTGTGCAGCACGTCGCCGATATAAAACAGCGGCGAGCCCATTGGGGCAAACTCCGCTCCGGGAAAACGGAAGGCGATCCCCATGCCCATTTGTTCGAGCGGTTGTTTGAGGCTGGCGCTGAAATCGAGCGTGAACCTCGGCAGTAACAACTCCAGGTCGAACGGCTCGTTCCCGTGAATCAGATTCTGGAGGGAGACCTTCGCCACGGCCTCCTCCGGGCTCTTTCCCGGCGCGGGCAGGATCGCGAAAAGCGCCATACCCGACCGCCCGTACGGCAGCATCGCCGCCTCAAAACCGTCGCCACTCCGGTAGGCGCCGTGCAGCGCCGATTGCCGCATGAAGGGAACCGTCTTTTGCGTGCCGCTGACCAGGTGAAAGACTCCGTTCTGAGTGGCCTCTTTGGGAAACGGGTCCCGCCACCTGCCGTGGAAGTACACCGCGTTGGTGAGGATCGCCTTCGATCTGGCGACGACCTCTGGCGAAACGATTTCGGAGATCTTCTGCCGTGTTCTCTGTTTGACCCAATCGTTGATGGCCGCCGCCGCCTCCGGGTTCTGGAAGTCGAGCGTGATCGCGTCGGCTTCATACAGGTTCTGGCACCGCTGGACGAAGGCCGCCGCCAGTGGCATGCTTCGGTCCGACCAGAGTGCGTTAGCTATCGAGAGCTCGACGCCGCCGTCGTGTGATCGCAGAGCCTTCAACAGCGCCGCGGCCGATTCGTGCATCGCGTCTTCGCTCACGCCCGCCGGCACTTCCAGCGTGCGGCGCATTGCGGCGCGCGTCCTGCCTTCGGCGCCGGTCTCCGCCATGGTGAGCGCCAAAAAGACGCTCGATGGCGACACAAACACATTCTCATGCCGCCGTTCCAGCGCCACGCGGGCCAGCAGTTCCAGTCCGAAGCGGTTCTGCGCCTCCGCCGCGGTCTTCGCCTGGCCCACCGGTTGCGCAATCGCAACCGGCAGCGCCAGCGCAATAAACACGCACAGCCATCCGTGGATAGCCGTCCTGCTAAGCATAAGGCACCCCCAGATTACCAAGATCACGCGAAAACTGGCGTGCCCCAGTCCTTTCGGTGGGTAGCTCCCACCAGCAAGATTCTCACAAAAGTGTGGAAATACACAGGAACTTTCGAGACAGGACACCCGTATCAACTGCGAAAGCCGGTGTGTGAACGGGGGCGCGAACCGCTCCCTACGGTCGCGGCCGGGGGTTTTAGACATGGAACAGGAACGAACAGCGGTTTGTGCCACGGCCGATGGCTTCGCCTCCAATTCGAAACCGCCCGTGTGGTCGAGCAACACGGCGGTGCTGATTTACATGGCGCTGGCTACCGTAGCTCTCCACGCCATCGTAGGAAACCGCTACGGGTTCCACTCTGACGAGTTGGCGACGCTCGAAGACGCGCGGCACTTGGCGTGGGGCTATCCGGCATACCCGCCGGTGACCCCTTTCTTCGGGCGGATATCGCTGATCTTGTTTGGCACTTCGCTGATAGGGTTCCGGTTCTTCGCCTCCCTGGCGCACGCGCTAACGGTGGTGCTGGCTGGATTGATGGCGCGTGAACTTGGCGGGAGGCGTGGGGCGCAACTCCTGGCCGGGGCGGCCACCCTGCCCTTCTGTATCGGCGGCGGCGCGCTGATGCAGTACGTGTCGTTCGATTACGCGGCGTGGGTGCTCACGGCGTACTTTGTCGTGCGCCTGCTCAACTCCGGCAACCCGCGCTGGTGGGTGGCGGTCGGGGCCGGCATCGGCTTCGGCATGCTTTCGAAGTACACCATGGCCTTCTTTGCCGTGGCCATCGTCGCAGGTCTGCTGCTGACCGGCGCGCGCCGATACCTGAAAAGCAAATGGTTATGGATCGGGGTGGCTGTCGCGGTTCTGATATTCCTGCCGAACCTGCTTTGGCAAGTGCAAAACCATTTCGTGTCGCTGGACTTCCTGAAGTACATTCATGCTCGCGACGTGGGCAACGGCAAAGCCGGGAGCTTCCTTCCCGATCAGTTGGGGCACACGTTCGTTCCCCTGGTTTTAGCGGGTCTCTATTTCTGCCTGTTCTCCCGTCGGGGCAAGCGCTTCCGCATGGTGGGCTGGATGTACGTGGTCACGCTGCTGCTCTTCGTGATGGCCAAGGGCAGGAGCTATTACATGTTCCCCGCCTACCCCATGCTGTATGCCGCCGGTGCGGTCTGGGGCGAGGACTGGCTGGCAACGATGCAGCGACGGCGGCGGGCAACGGTGATTTGGAGGATCGCATGGGCGGTCGTTGCCTACGGCGTGATCGTCACAATCGCCTACTTTCTGCCGTTGGCGCCGGTGAACTCGGGCTGGTGGGAGAAAGCGAGCGCGCTTCAAGAAACCTACCGCGGCGAAATCGGGTGGCCGGAACTGGCGCAAGAGGTGGCGAGGATTCGCGATTCGCTCGCCCCGGAAGAGCGGACACATCTGGGAATCCTGGCAACGAGCTACGGCGAAGCCGGAGCGATCGACTTGTTCGGTCCGCAGTACGGACTGCCGCGGGCGATCAGCGGGATCAATTCCTTTTGGCAGCGAGGGTACGGCGACCCGGCGCCGCAGACGCTGATCGTGATCGGACAGAGCCGCCAGCTTGCGGACGAGCACTTTGAGGGATGCCGGCTGGCCGGACACATCTGGAACCGGTACGGGGTAAGAACCGAAGAAACCATTTGGACCCCGGACATTTTCGTTTGTGGTCCGCCAAGACTGGGTTGGCCGGAGTTCTGGAAGCGCTTCCGATATTACGGATAGAGTCTGTTTCTAGCCGAGCACACCCAGCCCGCTGTCTCGAGCGGCTCCGCTGCCCGGCCCGTCGAGCGTGTCAAACCCCGCAGGGCCGATCCGCCTCACCCCGCCGGTCGCACGTCCTTCAAGATCGCGCACCACCCGGGCAACCCCCGCCCCGCCGCGTACTCGTCGCTCTCAAACGAAAGCGCCGCATCCACGCGCGAGCCCGGCGTCAACTCTCCGGCCCGGTCGGCGAAGCCCCAGGCTTTCAGCATCAGCGTGCGGCCGTCCTGGCGCAGGCTGACCTGCAGGTGCCGATCCCGCCACACCGCCGGCGGCCCCGCTACCTCGGCGCCGAAGACCGCAAACACCGGTGCGGGATTGCCGCAGCCGAACGGCTCCATCGCCAGCACATCCGCCACCGTGCGGTCGTCGATCTCCTGAAACCTGAGCAGCGCGTCCACCTCGATCTCGGAAACGAAATCCGCCGGTGTGAGCCGGGCCCCGGCGTACGCGGCCAGACGTTCGCGGAACTCCTCGACGCGGTCGCAGGCCAGCGTGAGACCGGCCGCCTGCCGGTGCCCTCCGAAGCGGATCAACACGTCCTGCATCGATTCCAGCGCCTCGAGCAGGTGAAACGTGGGAATGCTGCGCCCCGAGCCCTGCAATACGCCCTGCTCGGCATCTTCGGCCAGCACGAAGACCGGGCGGCGGAATCGTTCCGCCAGGCGTCCGGCCACGATGCCCACCACGCCGCGATGCCAATTCTTCCCCACGAACACCAGCGCGGCCTGGTCGTCCCGCACCGGCGCGGCGAGGCACTCTTCCAGGATCACCCGCACAATTTCGCTCTGCGCCTCCTGCCGCTCGCGGTTGAGGTTGTGCAGCCGCTCGGCGATCGCGCGAGCCTCAGTCTCATCTTCCGTGAGCAGCAGGTTGACGATGTCGTTGGCGTCGGCCATGCGTCCGGCGGCATTCATCCGCGGCGCGATCCGGAAGGCGACCTTGTTGGCCGTGACCGCCTCGCCGGCCGAAAACCCGGACACGTTGAGCAGGGCCCGCAGGCCGGGGTTGCGAACCGAGCGCAGCCCCTCCAGCCCGTGCTTCACGATCACGCGATTCTCGCCGGTGAGCGGCACCACGTCGGCCACCGTGGCGATGGCCACCACTTTCAAAAACGATTCCGTCATCCGCCGCAGCTTGTCGGCGGGCCAGCCCAGGCTCGCAAGCAGGGCCTGCACCAGCTTGAACGCCACGCCCGCGCCGCAGAGGTCCTTGTCGGGATACTCGCAGGCCGGCTGCTTCGGGTTCAGCACGGCGCAGGCGCGCGGCAGTTCCGCGTCGGGCAAGTGGTGATCGGTGACGATGACGTCGATTCCGAGTTCCCTGGCGCGCGCCACCGCCGCGGCCGCGCGGATGCCGGTATCGAGGCTGATGATCAGGCCCACGCCGTCCGCCGCGGCCTGCTCGATGGCGTCGTTGCGCATCCCGTAGCCGTCCTTGAGCCGGTGCGGAATGAAGAAGCCGGCCTGGCCGCCCGCCAGCTCGATGGCCTTCTTCACGATCACCACCGATGCGGTGCCGTCGACGTCGTAGTCGCCGTAGAGCAGGATCTTCTCGGAGCCGGCGATGGCGCGGCGCAGGCGATCGAGCGCGGCTTGCATCCCCGCCATGCGGAACGGATCGCAGAGGTCCTCGATCGTTGGATTCAGGAAGCGGCGTGCCAGGGCCGTGTCCCGAAAGCCGCGGGAGCACATCGCGCGCGCGGCCGCGTTCGAGATGCCGAGCGCTGCGCCGAGCGCTTCCGCGTCACCCGGCGTGGCGCCAGGCAGCCGCCAGCGGGTCAGCGTGTCCATCGCCAGAACAGCTCAGTTACGCGAATAGTAACCACCCATCGAGTCGTCTTCGTCGTCGTCCTCATCCGGTGTCGCGGCGTCCAGCTCCTCCACCAGGTCCAGGTAGTCGTCGTACCACTCGGCGCGCAGGTTAAAGAGGTAGACGCGCCCCTGATAGTCGAACGAAAGTTCGAGTGCGCAGGTGAAGCCCTCGTAGTTGTGCAGGTCGTGCAGCCGCCGTTCGATGCCCCGCCGCTCTTCGGCGGTCAGATCGCTGTCCTCCAGGTGATCCGCCGCGTCTTCCAGGTGTGTCGCGGAGAACTCTCGGAAGTGATACACCACCAAAGTCACGCCGGCCTTCTTCGCCGCGCGGAGGAAAGCGCGGTAGTCCGGTGCGCGGTCGGTATCCCACGCCACGAAGGAGTCCGAGTCGGCCAGCCTCGAGTAGCCATGGAAGACCACGAATCCTTCGGCCTCCAGGTGCGTGAGTACTTCGTTTTTCAGCTCGTCCAGATTCTCGCTCATTGAGTTCAGGGTAACCACCAGGATACCGTGGGGCAGGCGGTTCCGCCTGCCACCCTCTACTCGACAACCGCCTCGATCGTCCGTGGCGCGTTGCCTTCGAACCGGTTGTTGACGAAGATGAACGCGGCCCGACGCTTGTCGCGGGCCCATTCGATCAGATCGCGAATCGCTTGGCGGCCTTCCGGATTGGGGTCCCTGATCTCCTCGTAAGGCGAAAACAGCTCCACCGCGCTGGCATAGCTCCGGCCGTGGCGGAGCAGGGCGCGGCAGACGGCGAAGTCGGCGGTGAAAGCGTCCGGCATACGGATCTGCCGGCCGAGCTCCGGCATGCGCGCCCAGGCGTTAAAGACGTGCGCGGCGCCGTGGCTCTTCAGGCAGCGGAAATAGTCCGGCCCGAGAAACTCCGGGTTGCGGATCTCGACCGAGTAGCGAAAACCCGCCGGCAGCGCCGCCAGGAAGCGGTCCAGATCCGCCAGAAACTCGTGCGCGTCTGCGTACGACTTCTGCGAGAATGTTCCGAACTCGAAAATCAGCGCCGCGATCTGCCCGCGCCACGCCGCGAGCGGTTTGAGAAACCCCTCCGCGCACAGCGCCGCATCCAGGAACGACGGATTCGCGAGGCCGGCCCGCGGCCCGTAGCGTGCGTGCGCCGGAAACACCTTGGCCGTGATTTCCTCCGGCGCCTTCAGCGCAAATTGCAGCGTGGCGGGGGCCGAGCCGAACAGGCGCCGCCAGTACTGCTCCGAGGGGAACTGGTAAAAGGAGAAGTCTCCGCACACGATCCGGAAGGTGCGGGCGTACTCGCCCAGGCACTCGGCCTCGAACCGCCGCGCCGAGAAGCCGCCGCGCGTCAGGTAGCGCTCGCGTGTGTAAATCTGCCCCAGCCAGCCCTCGTATTTCCAGGAACTGGTGCCGATGAGGATGCCTTCGGCGGCCAGGCTCCCGAGCCGGTCAGCCAGCCGCTCGCGGTCGAACGGCGGCCGCTCGTCGAACAGAGGCGCGGAGGACACTAGGCCCATCATGCCACGGCCGGCGATGGCGCACCCTTCAGCGTCCAGCCGCGGGGCTTCGGCACGCGGAAAGGCGACTTGAAGATCACCACGGCACGCTGAAGCGCGCGGCGGGTCTCTGGACCCGCGAACCCGCCGGTGCGCTACGCTGGGTTCTGAGGGGGACGCCAATGAGCGAAATCAAGGATCTGCTGGAGCGTTTTCGCCGTGGGCCTGAGCTGGTCGCGACCGCCATGACCGGAGCCGCCGGCGCCGAGCTGGATTTCAAGCCCGGTCCGGAGAAGTGGAGCCTGCGGCAGATTGTGGCGCACCTCGCGGATTCCGAAATCGTCGCCGCCGATCGGTTCCGCCGCATCATCGCCGAGGACAAACCGACGCTGATCGGCTTCGATCAGGACGCCTGGGCCAGGAACCTCGACTACGCGCGGCGTAAGACCTCGGAATCGATCGAGACTTTCCGCCGCCTGCGCGGAGAGAACTACGAGCTGATCAAGGACCTGCCCGCCGAAGCCTTCGAGCGCATCGGGAACCACAACGAGCGCGGCCCGATGACGCTCCGCAAGCACTTGGAAACGATGGCCGCGCACGCCGAGTCCCATGCGCGGCAGATCCGCGATGCGCGCGAGGAGTACAAGCGTCTGCGCAAGGCGCACGCCTGAGCGGACTGAGCGGCGCGCGCCTATCCGCCTCATAGAAACTTTCGATTGGACCGCGGAGGGCCTTTCTTCGTACGCTGGGGTATGGATGGAGGGCATTCCAACGGCGCGGATCTGCGTCATCTGGAACTGTTGCACCGGATCAGCAAGACCGTCAGCTCCAGCCCCGCGCTCGACGATATTCTCCGCGAGCTCATCGCCCTGGTGGCTGAGCTGAGTCAGTCCGACGCCTGCCTGGTCTATCTCGCCGAGCCGGGGACCGGCGACGTGATTCTGCGCGCCTCGCAGCTTCCGCACCGTGCTGAGATCGGCAATCTCCGCATGAAGGCGGGCGAAGGCGTGGCCGGCTGGGTGGCGGAGCACAGAGCGCCGGTAGTGCTCTCGCGCGGCGCCTTCGACGATCCGCGTTTCAAGAAGTTCCCCTCGCTCGAGGAGGACACTTACGAAGCGCTGCTCTCGGCTCCGCTGGTGAGCGGCGGCGAGATCATCGGCGTCATCAACGTCCACCACAAAGCGCCGCACGCTCACCAGCCCGAGGAGATCGCGGTGGTGACCTTCATCGGTGAGCAATTGGGCGGCGCCATCGCCAAGGCCCGCCTTTCGGAGGAGAACGTCCGGCTACAGGAAGAGACGCTCGAGATGAAGCGCCAGCTCGAGCTGCGGAAGCTGGTCGAGCGAGCCAAGGGCATCCTGCAATATAAGTACAAGCTCAGCGAAGCGCAGGCCTACCTGCGGCTGCGCAACGAGAGCCGCCGGATGCGCAAGCCGATGGCCGAACTGGCTCAGGCCATCGTCCTGGCCGACACCCTGGGCCGCGATTCGGAAGCCTGAGGCCGCCGCCGGCGGCAGTTGAAGCTCGACGGCCGCGCCGCTAGTCTTCGCTCTCCAGGACTTCGATCAGCGACGGCGTGATTCCGTGCCCGTTAGCTCCGCTGTGGAACGGCGGCAGTTCGCGCCGCATCTTCTCGATCGTCATGCTCTGCATGACCACCCGGCCCGGCCCGGTTAGCGTCGTCAGGGACATCCCTTCGCCGCCGGCCAACTGCATGTCGTAGCCGACTGAGTCGTCGAACGCCACAATGCAGCCCGTATTCACCTGAAGGACCTGCCCCGGATTGAGGTTGAACTCGATGAAGTCGCCGCCGGCGTGGATGAACACCGTCCCCGGCCCCGTCAGCCGCTCCAGGGCGAACGCTTCCCTGCCGGAGAAGCCGGCGCCCAGGTTCTTGACCGGCGCTATGTCCAGTCGCGCCGTGCTCTGCGCGCAGACGAAGCTCCCGTGCTGGACCAGCACGCTTTGCCCGGCCTTGAGGTCGAACGCCTGGATCCGTCCGGGGTGAGCCCCGGCGAAGCCCACCTCGGATGGACTCGTGGCGCTGAAATACGTCAGCGCGCCTCCGGTCGTGTCCCCGAGCGGCTGGCCGGCCATCCGGCTTTCCCATTGCACTTCCGGGAACTTATAGATCATCCTTTCGGCCGCGGCGAACACTTCCTGGCCAGGCTGGAGGCGGATGCGGACCACTTGCGGATTCTCGCCCTGAATCGTGTAGGCGAGCGGTTCGGGCGCGGGCGCGACCGCCAGCGCAGCCATAGCCGCCGTCTTGTTGCCGTTGCCGCGGGCTTTGCCGCAGCCCACGCAAAAGTGGGAATCCTCCTCGATCCGCGTGCCGCAGTTAGCACAAAAAGGCATACTTCGGATTCTCCGATCCCTGTATCTTACAACGGGCTGGCCGTACTGACTCAGGGGCACCCCATCTTTCCGGCCGGTTGCCCGCTAATGTTCCCGCGCCCTAGCCCCGCCGTGCGCGGCACCTGGCCTCTGCCCGCGCCGTGCCCTGGCTGATGGCTCCCACGCTCCTGCCTCACCGCCTCCAGATGCTAGAATCGTCCTTTGAAACCCGAGCCCTCCGCCGCCTCCAAGCCGCGTGTGTGCGCCGTCAGCTACCTGAACACCGTGCCGCTGGTATGGGGCATGCTCCAGGGGCCTCAGCGCGACCGCTTCGATCTGACCTTCTGCCTGCCTTCGGAATGCGCCGCGCGCCTCCGGTCCGGAGCGGCCGACATCGGCATCGTCCCTTCCGTCGAAGCCGCCCGCCAGGGGTTGGTTATAATTCCCGGCGCCGGAATCGCCTGCCACGGCCCCGTGCGCAGCATTCTGCTGGTCACCAAGGTTCGCCCCAACCGCATCCGCACCGTCGCCCTGGATGCCAGCTCGTGCTCCTCGGCCATGCTGGCGCGCATCGTGCTCTCGCGCCGTTACGGCGCCGAGCCCCGCGCCGTTTCCATGCCGCCCGATCTCACCGCGATGCTCGATGCGGCGGACGCGGCCCTCATCATCGGCGACCCTGCGCTGCGCATCGAGCCCGGGCGCCTGGGCCTCACCGCGCTCGACCTCGGTGGCGAATGGTGCGAAATGACCGGCCTGCCCATGGTCTTCGCCGTCTGGGCCCGCCGTCCGGAGGTGCAAGCCGCCGATCTCTCCGAGGCGTTCCTCGGCTCCTGCCGCTTCGGTATCGACCACCTCGACGACATCGTTCGCCGCGAGGCCGCGCCCCGCAACCTCTCCGAGGCCCTCGCCCGCGACTACTTCGCCCGCCACGTCGTCCTCGAATTGGGCGAGCGGGAATACGAAGGCATGCGCCTCTTCGTGCAGTACGCCCGCGAGTTTGATACGGTGGTCTCAACAGGGGCGTAATCGCATGATGACTCGCCAGGAAGCCTGTGACCTGTTCCGCAGTCCGGACCTCATCGGCGCCGGTATGGCCGCTGACGCGCTGCGCCGCAAGCTGCACCCGGAGGGCGTGGTCACCTATATCATCGATCGCAACATCAATTACACGAACTTCTGCACCGAGTACTGCACCTTTTGCGCCTTCTACCGCCCGCTGGGCCACGCCGAGGGTTACATCCTGCCGAAGGAAGTCGTCCTTCGGAAGATTCAGGAGACCATCGACCTGGGCGGCACCGGCATCCTGATGCAGGGCGGCCTCCACCCGGACCTCAAAATCGAGTGGTATGAGGACCTGCTGCGCTCCATCAAGCAGCGCTTCAAGATCCACCTGCACTGCTTCTCCTCGCCCGAGATCGTGAACATTGCCGAGGTGAGCGGCCTCTCGCTCCGCGACACCATCGCCCGCCTGCGCGACGCCGGTCTCGATTCGATTCCCGGCGGCGGCGCCGAGATCCTCGATGACGAGGTGCGCCACCGCATCAGCCGCCTCAAGTGCTCCACCGATGAATGGGCCGGCGTGCATCTCGAGGCGCACCGGCTGGGCATGCGCACCACGGCCACCATGATGTTCGGCTGCGGCGAGACCATCGAGCAGCGCGTCAGCCATCTCGACCTGGTGCGGCGAATTCAGGAGGAAACCGGCGGCTTCACGGCCTTCATCCCCTGGACCTTCCAGCGCGAGAACACCTCGCTCGGCCGCTCGATCAAGGAAGAGGCCACGGCCGTCGAATACCTTAAAACCCTCGCCGTTTCCCGGCTCTATCTCGAGAACATCGACAATGTGCAGTCTTCCTGGGTGACCCAGGGTCTCAAGACCTGCCAGGTGGGCCTGCGATTCGGAGGCAACGACGTCGGCAGCATCATGATCGAAGAGAACGTGGTTTCCTCGGCGGGCGCCCACTATCGCGCCTCCGAAGAGGAGCTCCGCCGCATCATCCGCGACGCCGGCTTCGTCCCCCGCCAACGCGACACCCTCTACCGCACCTTCTTCCTGAACTGAACCCAGGCCTCCGGAACCGGGCGGGGCGGCCTTCTTCAGCTACGTCAGCGGCAGTAAGATCACCAGTTCCAGCAGGGGGTTGGGAAAGTCGCCGGGGACGTAGGCCGCCAGGTTGCGCGCGCGCAGCACCGCCTCCCAGGCCCCTCCAGCCTGGTTCAGGCTGAAGTACTGGCAGTTCAGCTTCACCGGGATCGAGCTGGGCGGCCGCGCCACGTGCGTGAGCGTCAGGCCGGGCAGGGCCTGGCGGACCAGGTGCTCGATATGCGTCGCCGAGCAGACCTTGATCAGCGCCGGGGTCTTGTGGATGAGCTCGGCCTCGTTCATCTCCGCCTGGATGGCGAGGTACATCCGCGTATTCTTGAGGTACTTGTCGTCCGACAGCGCGGTGGCGTAGATGGACGGCTGCACCAGCTTCAACGGCAGCGAGACGAAGTTGCTCGGCACCACGGTTTCGAGCAGGAGGCGCAGCTTCTCGTCCAGGCTGGTGAAGCAGGCCTCGAGCTCATCGTGGTCGTAGGCGGGCAGGTCGCGCGGGTGCACCTTCAAGGAGAACGTGGTCAACGCCCCGGCCAGCGATAGCATCGCGGCAAACAACCGCTCCGGATGCCCCTTCGCAGTCTCAAAGATGTGCCGGAACAGAGGGAAGTGGGTGTTCACCGTGTAGAGCAGCCAGAAGTTGGCGATGTCGGAGGCGGTGAAGTCGGCCAGACTCTGGTTCTTCTGCCGCCGGAGGCCGGCCAGCAAGCTGCTCTTGGCCGAGAGGATCTCGACCAGGCGCCGGCTGATGGCTACCAGGTAGTCGCTGGCGGAGATGTCCAGCAGCGGTGGCACGAAGTGCGGGTCCAACTGGTAGGAGCCCGCGGCGGTCCGGAGCACCCGTGCGGCGCGCAGCGCGGAGACGCCCTGGCGGTTCTCGCCTTCCACCAGCAACCGGAAGTTCTTCTGGGCGATCTGTATGGGCTTTTCGGTAATCCCGGTGTTCTCGTCGCGGACGATAGCCACCTCGGCCAGGAAGCGGGTGTCGGCGCCCTGGCGGCTTACCGAGACGTTCAGGCCGCGCTCTCGGTAATGCGGAACGGCGAGGTAGACGTCCAGGCTGGACTGGTCCGGCTCGAAGTGCTGATCCAAAGGTTTGGGCGGCGGGGCCGGGTCGGAGTCCGGGATGTCGAAAGGCATGCCATCCGGGAACAGGCCCGAGGCCAGGTTGATGGCCAGGACGCCGGCGGCCAGCGCTTCCTGGTTGATCGCGAGGCGTCCGAAGCCCCAGGGCCGGTAGTTGAGTGAGCCCAGCGTGAAGCCCAGGGTGTCCTCGATGAACCGGTCCTGAATCTGGAGATGCTGCGGGGTGAGGAAGGTCCCTTTCGACCAGATCACCGGCTGGAGTCGCTTCATATGGACACAACAGTACCAGGATTGACCGCGGACGTAAAGACTGTTGAATCTCTGCGCTTCTGGCGGGACACGGCCTGCCGCACGGTTTTCCGGCCCTGGCCTCCCGTGGCCGGTACCCCCCAGTCTGGGTGTCCAATTCGCGGGTGCCCCGAACGAATACCATTGAAAAAACATAGGAACTGGGGTACAAATAGTCCTAGTCCCAAAGTACGCTTATCGGACACGGTAAGTGGATTGTGTGCCGGCTCTACAGATCACTGGAGGGAGCGCCAAATGGCCAAGGAAAGCATCCACAAGAAGCTAGGACGAGTCAGACCACCGCGCGTCCACATCACCTACGATGTGGAGGTCGGCGACGCCATCGAAGTGAAGGAACTGCCCTTTGTCATGGGCGTTCTCGCCGATCTCAGCGGCAAACCTGAAGAACCCCTGCCCCGATTGAAGGACAGGAAGTTCGTGGAAATCAACCCCGATAATTTTGACAGCGTTCTGGAGGCGATGAAACCTCACGTTTCGTTCTCCGTGGAGAACAAGCTGAGCGAGGATCCCGACGCTGGCCAACTCAAAGTTGACCTGCATTTCAAGACCCTGGAAGACTTCGAGCCGGAGCAGGTGGCCCGGCAGGTGAAGCCGCTGCGGGATCTTCTGGACCTGCGAACACGGCTTTCCGACCTGCGGGGGACCCTGCAGGGCAACGACAAGCTCGACGAGCTTTTACAGGAAGTTGTGCGGGACAGCGACAAGCTCGGCAAACTGAAGACCGAAATCGAAGGTGAGAAGGGAGGCTCCAATGGCTGACAAAAAGACCTCCAGCGCCCCCAAGCAGGTCGAGGAACAAGTAGTCGAAAAGGGCTTGCTCGACCAGATTGTTGACGAGGGCAGGCTGGCCCGCGATCCCGCTGCCCGAGAGCGGGGGAAGAACCTGGTAAAGGAGTTCGTCAGCCAGGTTCTGGAAGGGGCTATCACAGTCTCGCGCGACACCGAGGCAATGATCAACGCCCGCATCGCGCAGATCGATCACCTGCTCTCCATCCAATTGAACGAAATCCTGCACAATCCCGCGTTCCAGCAGCTGGAGGCTACTTGGCGCGGGCTGCGCTACATGATGGACCAGAGCGAGACCAGCGTCATGCTGAAGATCCGCGTGCTCAACTGCTCCAAGCGCGAGCTGCTGCGCGATCTGCAGCGGGCGCCGGAGTTCGACCAGAGCGCGATCTTCAAGAAGATCTACGAAGAGGAGTTCGGGGTCTTCGGCGGCGATCCGTTCGGCGCGGTCGTCGGCGACTTCGAGTTCGGCAAGCACCCGGAGGACATCGAGCTGCTCGAGAAGATGTCCCAGGTGGCGGCGGGCGCACACGCGCCGTTCCTGACGGCTGCCGCGCCGGACCTGATGAACATGGATGCCTTCACCAATCTGGACCAGCCGCGTGACCTGGCCAAGATCTTTGACACCACCGAGTACGCGAAGTGGAAGTCTTTCCGGCAGAGCGATGATTCGCGTTACGTCGGGCTGTGCGTGCCGCACGTGCTGATGCGGCTCCCCTATGGCCGCGACACCAAGGTGGTGGAAGGCTTCAACTACGAGGAAGGCGTGGACGGAACGGACCACACCAAGTACTTGTGGGGCAACGCGGCGTATGCGCTCGGGGCCCGGCTGACGCAGTCGTTTGCGCTTTACGGCTGGTGCGCTTCGATCCGCGGGGTCGAGGGCGGCGGCCTGGTCGAGGGGCTGCCGGCGCACACGTTCACGACCGACGAAGGCGACATAGCGCTGAAGTGCCCGTGCGAGATCGCGATCACCGACCGCCGGGAGAAGGAACTGGCGGATCTGGGCTTTATCCCCCTGGTGCACTGCAAGGGAACGGATTACGCGGCCTTCTTCAGCGCGCAATCCGCGCAGAAGCCGAAGATGTACGACAGCGACTCGGCCAATGCCAACGCGCGGCTCTCCGCGCAGTTGCCGTACCTGCTGGCGGTGTCGCGCTTCGCGCACTACATGAAGACCATCATGCGCGACAAGATCGGAAGCTTCATGTCGCGGTCCGACTGCGAGCGGTTCCTGAACAAGTGGATCATGCAGTACGTGACCGAGGACGATAATGCCGCCCCGATAACCAAGGCGCAGTACCCCTTGCGCGAGGCGCGGGTCGAAGTGGCGGAGGTTCCCGGAAAGCCGGGCGTTTACCGCGCCATCGCATTCCTGCGGCCGCACTTCCAACTCGATGAGCTGACCGTGTCGTTACGCCTGGTCACCGAGTTGCCGAAATCGGCGCGAGGGTAGCCGCTCCTTGAGAGTCGCGGCTCTGAGTCGGCTGCGTACCGGGCCGCGCTCAGGCGAGCGGTCGCGGAGCAACGCGGGCGCTGGGGCGGGACGTTTCGGTCCGGCGTTCGGATGCGCGCGCGGGCCGCGCGCGGAAACGGGCCGGCTTGGCGCCGGCGAGTTAAGCAAGATCAAGAGAAGAGGAGGGTTTTGAGATGGCGATCGTTGACTACTTTCTGAAGCTTGACGGTATCCAAGGCGAAAGTAACGACAGCAAGCACAAGAACGAGATCGAGATCGAGTCGTTCTCCTGGGGCGCCACCCAATCCGGATCCGCTGCCCACGGCAGCGGCATGGGCGCGGGCCGCGTCAATATGCAGGACTTCCATTTTGTGATGAAGATAAACAAGGCCAGCCCGAAGCTGATGTTGCTCTGCGCCACCGGCCAGCACATCGACAGCGGGATCCTGACCTGCCGCAAAGCGGGCAAAGATCAGCAGGAATACCTGAAAGTCACCTTCAGCCACCTGCTGGTCTCGTCCTTCCAGACGGGCGGTTCCGGCGGCGCCAGCGTGGTGCCGATGGACCAGATCTCGCTGAACTTTACCAAGGTCGAGATGGAGTACAAGGAGCAGAAGGCGGATGGCTCGCTCGGCGGCGCCATCAAGGCGTTCTACGACATGAAGGAGCAGGTCTCCGGATAGCCGTCAGCCGTCGGCTGCCTCGTGGCGCAGGCTTCAGCCTGCCGCGTCGGCTCTCCATCCGGCGCTTGACGGGAAAGGCTGGAACCCAAGCGCCGGGACAAGTCTCGGCGCGGCAGGCCTGAGGATCTGCGCCGCAAGGGAGGCTGCGTTACGAGATAGCCGTTCCCGTGGAAGGTTGTGGAGTGACGGGCAGTTACAGGAGCTTTCCATGACTGCGAAGGAATTGTTTCAGGCGGGAAAGCTCAAAGAGGCCGTGCAGGCGCTGAGCGCCGAGCTTCGCGATAACCCTACCGACGCGAGGCGCCGCACGTTTCTCTTTGAGCTGCTCTGCTTCTCCGGCGATTTCGACCGGGCAGAGAAACACCTTGGCATCCTCTCGGAGGCGGGACCGTCTTCGGAGATGGGCGCGCTGCTCTATCGCGGCGTGATGGCCGCCGAGCGGGCCCGCCAGGAGACGTTTGCCAAGCGCGAGTACACCATGATGCCGCCGGCGGATCCGACGCCGTTTACCGGCACTCTGAACGGCAAGCCGTTCCTTTCCTTGAGCGATGCCGACCCGCGGATCGGGCCGCGCCTGGAGACCTTCTCGGCGGGCACCTACCTGTGGCTGCCGCTCGCGCACATCGCCTCCATCCGGATCGACCCGCCGCGGCGCCTGCGCGATCTGCTGTGGCTCCCGGCCAAGGTGCTCACCGGCCCGGCGTTCAAGGGCACCGAGCTGGGCGAGATTCTGATTCCGGTCCTCTCGCCGCTTTCCTGGCGTCATGCGGACGACGAAGTTCGCCTGGGGCGGATGACGGTTTGGGACGAAGACGAGAGCGGCGAGGAGATCCCGCTGGGCCAGAAGATGCTGCTGGTGGATGGAGAGGAGATGCCGCTGCTCGAGGTGCGCAGCCTCACGGTGGACGTGACTCCGGCGACGGACGCGGCGGAAGCTAACTGAAGATGCCCCTGCGCGAAGATATTCTCAAACCGATCCCCGGCGACAACCCCAGCGGCGAAAATCTTCGGTACGCGCCCATTTACGACCAGATCAAGGAGGCGCGGCGGGAAGAGGACGACGTACCGCAGGGCGAGTGGCAGCAGGAGGTCAAGAAAGCCGATTCGGTGCTGGTGATCAAGCTCGCCGGCGACACCCTGGCCACGAAGAGCAAGGATCTCCAGATTGCGGCCTGGCTGACCGAGGCCATGCTGCGCCGCGAGGGATTCGCGGGCTTGCAGGCCGGGCTGGGCCTGCTGCGCGGTCTGCTCACGAATTTCTGGGACACGCTCTACCCGGAACTCGAAGACGGCGACGCCGAGCTGAGAGCGGCGCCGCTCGACTGGGTCGGCTCGAGGCTGGACCAGCCGATCAGGCGCGTGGCGCTCACGCGCGGGGGCCTGGACTGGTTCAAGTACAAAGAATCGCGCGCGGTTCCCACCGAGGAGGACGCGGCAGCCAACGAGGCGCGCCAGCAGGCGCGGGCGACGGCGATCGAGGAAGGCAAGCTCCCGCCGGAGACGTTCGACGCGGACTTCGACGCCACCCCCACGGCCTCGTATGAGAATTGGGACGCGCAACTCGCGGCCTGCCTGGAGGCGACGGGGGCGTTGAAGGCGGCCGTCGCGGAGAAGTTCACCGACTATATCCCCAGCTTCAGCGACCTTGAGAAAACGCTCGAGGAAGTGAAGAACACGGTTCGCATCCTGCTGGCGAGGAAGCGCTCGAGCGAGCCGGCCGCGGAAGCGCCCGCGGAAGAGGCCCTCACCGCGGAGGCCCCGGCGGAAGAGGCGGGCTACGCGCCTGCCGCGGCGGCGCCGGCCCGGAAGGCCGCGCCGAGGAGAGCGGCGGGCCCGGAACCGGCCGACCGGGATGACGCCATCGAGCGGGTGGCGTCCCTGGCGCGTTTCCTGCGCGAGCAGGACGCCGGAAATCCGGCGCCCTATCTCATGCTGCGCGGTCTGCGCTGGGGCGAGCTGCGAGCCGCCGGGGAAGGCTACGATCCCGATTCCTCCCTGCTCGAAGCGCCGCCTACCGAGATCCGCCAGACGTTGAAGCGTCTGGCCAACGACGGCGAGTGGCAGCAGGTGCTGGAGACCGCCGAGACGGCGCTCGGCACGCCGTGCGGACGCGCCTGGCTCGATTTGCAGCGCTACGCCGCCACCGCCTGCGACAACCTCGGATACTACGCGGCGGCCTGGGCGATCAAGAGCACGGTGCGCGCCCTGCTGGCCGATTTCCCGCGGCTGGTGGAGATGTCGCTCAGCGACGACACGCCAACCGCTAACGCGGAGACGCGCGCCTGGCTGAAGGAGTTCTCCGCACCGGCGGAGCCGGACTTGAGCTACTCCCGGCCGCCGGCTTCTGAGGCTTCGGCCGAGGAGGGGGTGGGGACCGAAGCGGGACCCGACGCTTACCAGCTTGCCGTCGAGGCGGCGCGCTCGGGCCAGGTCCGGGAGGCAATCGAGATTCTCAACCGCGAAATGGCGCAGGAGCCCTCGGGCCGCGGCCGCTTCCAGCGCCGGGTCCAACTGGCGCAGGTCTGCCTGGGAGCGGGCGAGGCGGCGATCGCCCTGCCGATTCTCGAGGAGCTGGCCGCCGAGATCGAGCGGCGCAGCCTGGAGGCGTGGGAACCGCCGGACGTGATCGCGCACGTGCTCTCGTTGTTGTACCGCTCGATGGACAAGACCGAAACGAAACCGGAGGAGAAACAGAAAGTCTACGGCCGCATCTGCCGGCTTGATCCCGTCGAAGCCCTGGCGCTGCGGAGGTAGAAGATGGCGCGCTCTGGTCCGGAGCCGAACGTCACGCTCTCCCTTCTGGACCGTCTGACCGACCAGGAATTGTCCGCCAGGAGCGATCCGCCGCAGGGGCGCGCGCAGTCGTTGCGCCAGCTCAAGACTTCCTTGCGCCGCGACATCGAATGGCTGCTGAATACGCGCCGCAGCATCGAGGGGGTGGGGGACTCGTCGCTCGAAATCGAGCGGTCGCTGTTCAACTATGGGCTGCCGGACATCAGCTCGCTGGGCGTTCACTCCGCCCAGGACCAGAAGCGGCTGCTGTGGATGATCGAATCGACCGTCGCCAACTTCGAGCCGCGGATCCAGGCCCCGCGAGTCACCATGGAGCCGGTGGCGGGCAATGCCCGCATTCTGCGGTTTCAGATCCAGGGCTTGTTGCGGATCGACCCGGCGCCCGAGCGGGTCACCTTCGACACCGTGCTCGAGCTGACCAGCGGCGAGTACCAGGTGAAGGGAGATTGACCACGTGCGCGACGAGCTTCTCGACTACTACGAGCGTGAACTGACGTTCCTGCGACAGATGGGCGCCGAGTTCGCCGAGAAGTATCCCAAGATCGCCTCGCGTCTGCAGTTGGAGCCGGACCGCTGCGAGGATCCGCACGTAGAGCGGTTGATCGAGGGGTTCGCATTTCTGGCCGGGCGCGTTCACCTGAAGATCGACGACGAGTTTCCGGAGATCACTGAGGCGCTGCTGGGCATCCTGTTTCCGCACTATACGCGTCCCATTCCCGCGATGTCGGTGGCGGAGTTCCACCTGGATCCGGAGCAGGGCAAGCTGACCACGGGCCTGAAAGTTCCGCGCGGGTCGCTGCTTTACTCCCGGCCGGTGGAAGGCGTTCCGTGCCGGTTCCGTACCTGCTACGACACCACGCTGTGGCCGGTCACGCTGGCGGAGGCGCAGTGGACGACGCCGGACCGGTTGCAGCCCCCGGTGAAGGGCGGGAGCGCGGTGGCGGCGCTGCGGTTCGAGCTGGCATCGATGGCCGATGTCTCCTTCGACAAGCTCGAGCTGCGCTCCCTGCGGTTTTACCTGAACGGGGAGAGCAACCTGGTCCACACGCTTTACGAGCTGCTGTTGAACAACTGCGCGCAGATCCTGGTGCGGGACCCGGCGAACCCGCGGCTGCGGCCCATCGAGTTGCCGGTGGGCTCCATCCGGCCGGTCGGGTTCGGCGAAGACGAAGCCATGCTGCCGTACACCCGCCGGTCTTTCGCGGGCTACCGGCTGCTGCAAGAATACTTCGCGTTTCCCGAGAAGTACTTCTTCATCGAGCTTGCCGGCCTCGAGGCGCTGGCCGCGGCGGGATTCCGCGAGCGGGCGCAGTTTATCGTGCTGATCTCGCCCTTCGAGCGCGCGGACCGGCAGCAGATGCTGGAGATGGGCGTTTCGGCCAAGACGCTCCGGGCGGATACCACGCCCATCATCAACCTGTTCGAGCACACCGCCGAGCCGATTCTGCTGGACCAGTTGCGGCACGAATACCCGGTAGTGCCGGACGTGCGCCGGCGGCACGCGCTCGAGATCTTCTCGATTGAGGAGGTGGTCAGCGCCAACCCGCACACGCAGGAAGTGGCGAAGTTCGAGCCGTTCTTCTCTTATCGTCACGGGCGCTCGCGGGAGAAGAAACAGACCTTCTGGCACGCCGAGCGGCGCGCTTCGGCCAAGCGGGGCGACGAAGGCACGGACATCTTCCTCTCGCTGGCGGATCTGTCCGGCGCGCCGGCGAAAGTGAACGTGGAGACCCTGACGGTGCGGTGCCTGTGCACCAATCGCGATCTGCCGGCGCGGCTGCCGTTCGGCAGCGAGGCGGGGGATTTCGAGCTGGAGGGCATGCCCTCGATCCGGCGCATCGTCACCCTGAAGAAGCCCACGCCGACGCTGCGCCCGGCGGCGGGCAAGGCCGCTCTGTGGCGCCTGATCTCGCAGCTCTCGCTGAATTACCTGTCGCTGGTGAGCGAAGGCAAGGAGGCGCTGGCGGAGATCCTGCGGCTCTATAACTTCAGCGATTCCACGCACCTGGAAAAGCAGATCCAGGGGATTCGGCGGATCGACAGCCGGCGGCACTTCGCGCGCGTCGTTTCGGAAAACGGGATCTCGTTTGTGCGCGGCACCCGGGTGGAGATGCTGTTCGACGAGGAACAGTTCGTGGGCGGGGGCGTGTACCTGTTCGCCAGCGTGCTCGAATACTTCCTCGGCTTGTACGTCTCGATGAACAGCTTCAGCCAGTTGGTGGCCCGAACCGAGCAGCGGAAAGAGGAGATGAAAGAGTGGCCGCCGCGGGCCGGACAGGCGGTATTACTGTGAGGGGGCCGCTCCGTGGCAACGCCGTGGGGCAGGCGGTTCCGCCTGCCTGCTCCAGAGCCGGGCTAAACGGTGGGGCACACGGTTTCACGTGCCGCACTCGACCACGGCCAGTCCTCGGGAACCTTCGCCAGTCCAGCCTGAACCGGGTTTCGTTCGATGTATCGAACGATCTTCTCCACTTCGTCCCGGTTGCGGACCCAGTGATCGTACGACTCGTCCTGCCAAAAGACTTGGCCGGTTCGCCCCAGGAGCACATTGGCCCGGCGAGCGGTGGAACCCTTGACCCATCGAGTGATCATTGGCACCTCAACGCGGGGTGTCCAGAGGACGTGGACGTGATTGGGCATGATCACCCAGGCTCGCAGGCGGTAGAATCCGCGTTGCCGTTCCCCGGCGAACAAGGTGCTGGTTATGATCTGAGCGACGCGACGATCCGCGAGCCACTGAGGCCCCGACCGGTTCAGATCTGCCTGACGGTCCCTCGCCACGAACGCGGCGCCGGCGGTTGTTCCTTGAGGGGCTCGGGGCGCGATGATGTCCGGGCGGGCAGGCAGCGAG
The DNA here is from genome assembly GCA_963719445.1 of Bryobacterales bacterium. GTDB lineage: Bacteria > Acidobacteriota > Terriglobia > Bryobacterales > Bryobacteraceae > DASWZN01. Next base: position 5,476,730 of record OY970385.1, on the reverse strand, counting down.
CCGGCCAGCCGCCACGTGACGAAGAGCCACGCGCCTTCGGGGTAAAGATGCGGGAGTCGTCTCCGATAGTCCATGAGAGAACCTCAAGAGGGGCGGGAGGCACCGCCTGCCCCGCGTTCCAGAATGACAGTGGCGGGAGGAACCTGACTCTCTCTAGAAACAAAGCGGCAGGCGGAACCGCCTGCCCCACGAAACAGAACGAGCCATGACACCGGCGGCGGAGCGGGAAAGCATCGAGAAGCTGATCGGCGAGGAGCCGTACCGGTTCGAGTTCTTCCAGGCGGTGCGGGTGCTCGAGCGGCTGCTGCGCGACCGGACCGCTCCGGGGCGCTTTGCCAACCCGCAGACCGAGGTGGCCAGGTTCGCGGCGTACAATTCAAACGCTTTCCCGGCCAGCGAGATCCAGTCGCTCGAGCTGCGTGAAGGGCGGCCACCGCTGATGACGGTGAACTTCATGGGCCTGACCGGGCCCGAAGGGGTGCTGCCGCTCTACTACACGCAGTTTGTGGCGGAACGAATCCGGGCGCGCGACACGGCGATACGGGACTTTTTCGACATCTTCAACCACCGCATGATCTCGCTGTTCTACCAGGCCTGGGAGCGGTACAGGTTCACGGTCCAGTTCGAACGCGGCGGCGGCGACCGGCTGTCGCAGTACTTGCTGGACCTGATCGGCTTGGGCACCAAGGGGCTCGGCAATCGCCAGGCGGTGCCGGACATTTCACTGGTGTACTATGCTGGCCTGCTGGGGCAGCGGCCACGTTCGGCGCAGGCGCTGCGGCAGCTGATCGAGGACTATTTCGAAGTGCCGGCCGAGATCGTTCAGTTCGCGGGCGCGTGGTACCGGCTGGATGTGCCGGCGCGCTGCAAGCTCGAGGCGGGCGGGACCGAGTCCGAGCAACTCGCGGTGGGCGCCGTGGTGGGCGATGAGATCTGGGACGAGCAGTCGCGCGTTCGCATTCGCCTGGGGCCGCTGGGTATCGAGCAGTATCAGGACTTTCTGCCGACCGGTACCGCGTATGCGCCGCTCAGGACCCTGGCCCGGTTCTTCGCGGGCAACGAATTCGATTTTGAAGCGCAGCTCGTGCTGCGGCGCGAGGAAGTGCCTGGTTGCGAATTAGGGCGCGGGGACCGGATGGCGCCGCGCCTGGGCTGGCTCACGTGGGCGAAATCGGCGTCCATGGAGCGCGACCCGGAAGATACGGTGCTGGAATTGTGACGGGTTTATGACAGGGAGGGCTCTACGATGAGCGTGAATCTGAAATCATTGATCGGAAAACTCAACGACGCCACGCGGAACGCGCTCGAAGCGGCAGCCGGGCTATGCGTCTCCCGCACCAACTACAACATTGAAGTAGAGCACTACCTGCTCAAACTGTTGGACGACACCGACGGCGACCTGGTGCGCATCCTGAGGCACTTCGGCGCGGAAGCGACGCGCCTGCAGCAGGAGGTGACCCGCAGCCTCGACAAGTTGAAGCGGGGCAACGCCGGCCGGCCGGTGTTCAGCCTCTCCCTGGTGAACATGTTGAAAGAGGCGTGGGCCATCGGGACCATCGATTTCGGCGCAGGCCAGGTGCGATCCGGGTTCACCATTCTGGCGCTGGCCAGTAACGACGACCTCGTGCGGCTGATGGGTGAAATCAGCGCCAGGGAATTCGGCAAGATCCAGCCGGACGCCCTGAAGAAGGACTTCCAGACGATCGTCGCCGGCTCCGGCGAAGATTCGATCGCGCCGCTGGCCGAGGCGGGCGCGGGTGTGGCGGCGGGAGGAGCGCCCCGCGCGGCAGGGGCCGGGAAGACCCAGAATCTCGACGCCTACACGATTGACCTGACCGCCAAAGCGAAGGCGGGGAAGCTCGACCCGGTGCTGGGGCGCGACCACGAGATCCGCCAGATGGTGGACATCCTGATGCGGCGCCGCCAAAACAACCCGATTCTGACCGGCGAGGCCGGCGTCGGCAAGAGCGCGGTGGTGGAAGGGTTCGCCGCGCGAGTGGCCGCGGGCGACGTGCCTCCGCCGCTCAAGGGCGTCAGCATCCGCACGCTGGACCTGGCGCTGCTGCAGGCCGGCGCGGGCGTCAAGGGCGAATTCGAGAACCGGCTGAAAGGGCTGATCGAAGAGGTGAAGGCGTCGCCCGTGCCCATCATTCTCTTCATCGACGAGGCGCACACCATGATCGGCGCGGGGGGCCAGGCGGGGCAGAACGATGCCAGCCAGTTGCTCAAACCGGCGCTGGCGCGCGGCGAGCTGAGGACAATCGCGGCCACCACCTGGTCCGAGTACAAAAAGTACTTCGAGAAGGACGCGGCGCTGGCGCGGCGCTTCCAGGTGGTGAAAGTCGATGAACCTACCGAGACGCAGTGCATGGTGATGATGCGGGGCATCGTTCCCGCGCTCGAGAACCACCACAAGGTGCGCATCTTGGCCGATGCGGTGGCGGCGGGAGTGAAACTCTCGCACCGCTACCTGGCGGGCAGGCAGTTGCCCGACAAGGCCGTGAGCGTGCTCGACACCGCCTGCGCGCGGCTGGCGCTGGGACAGAATTCCGTCCCGCCCGCGATCGAGGACGCCACACGCGAGCTCGACGACCTGGCCGTCCAGCAGGGGATTCTCCGCCGAGAGCAGGAACTGGGCGCCGACCATGCGGAGGCGCAGGCGGCGATCGCGGAGCGCAAGGCGGCCGTGGAGGCGCGCCTGGCCACTCTCCGGGAGCGCTTCGAAAAGGAAGCCGGCCTGGTGGCGCGCATCCGCGAGATTCAAGCGCAGATCCAGGGCGGCGGGGCGCCGGCTCCGGCCTCGGCCCCGGCCGAGCCCGCCAGCGCAGATCAGGCGGCTGCCGTGCCGCAGCCGGCTCCGGACCCCGCGGCGTTGCGCGCCGAACTGGAGAAGCTCGACCTCGATCTGGCGGCCCTCCAAGGCGACTCGCCGCTGATTCAGGTCTCGGTGAACGGCAACACGGTGGGCGAAGTGATCTCGGGTTGGACCGGGATCCCCGTCGGCAAGATGGTGAAGAACGAGATCCAGACCGTGCTCGAGTTGCCCTCGATCCTCAAGCGGCGTCTGATCGGGCAGGACCACGCGCTGGAGATGATCAGCCAGCGCATCGAGACCTCGCGGGCCAGCCTGGACGATCCCAACAAGCCCGTGGGCGTCTTCATGCTGGTGGGGCCGAGCGGCGTGGGCAAGACCGAGACGGCGCTGGCGCTTTCCGATCTGCTGTACGGCGGCGAGCGCAACATGATCACCATCAACATGTCGGAGTTCCAGGAGGCGCACACGGTTTCGACCCTGAAAGGCTCGCCTCCCGGATACGTGGGCTACGGCGAAGGCGGTGTGCTGACCGAGGCCGTGCGCCGGCGGCCCTATTCTGTGGTGCTGCTCGACGAGGTGGAGAAGGCTCATCCGGACGTGCTCGAGCTGTTCTACCAGGTCTTCGACAAGGGGATGATGGAAGACGGCGAGGGCCGGGAAATCGACTTCAAGAACAACATCCTGATCCTGACCACCAACGCCGCCACCGACACGTTCATGAAGCTGTGCGCGGACCCGGAAACGATGCCGTCGCCGGACGCGCTGGTCAAGGCGCTCAAGCCGGAGATGAACAAGATCTTCAAGCCGGCGTTCCTGGGGCGCATGGTGATCATCCCCTATTACCCCATCCGGGACGAGAATCTGAAGAAGATCGTGGTGTTGAAGCTGGGCAAGATCAAGCGGCGCCTGATGGAGAATCACAAGATCGAGCTGACGTACGACGATGTGCTGGTGAGCGAGGTGGCGAGCCGCTGCACCGAGGTGGAAAGCGGCGCTCGAAACGTGGACAACATCCTGACGAACACGCTGCTTCCCGAGGTTTCGCGGCAGTTGCTGTCGTTGATGGCCGAGGGCAGAAAGGTGTCGGCGATCCGCGTCGGCGTGGGAGCGGACGGGAAGTTCGTGTACGAGTAAGGCGCCTTACGTAACCGAGCCGCGACCAGAGGGAGCGGTCGAAAGATAGGAGGGACGATATGCCTCCGGCAGCCCGGGTAACCGATCCGGTTGGGCATCCGCTGCCGCCCGTGCTGACGCCCGGTCCCGGCAGCCCGAACGTGTTGATCGGGTTTCTGCCTGCCTGGCGCGGCATTCCGCTGGCGGCCGTGGCGGCGCTTCAAGCCGCCAAGCAGGTGGCCGACACGGCGATTCAGACGGCGGAAGCGGCGACTGCGGCCGCGGCCGGCACTCCCGGCGCGCCAGCCGCCTACGCGGCCGAGCAGGCCACCAAGGGCGCCGCTCTGGCATCCATGTCGAGCGCGATCTCGGGCGCCAGCGCCGGCGCGGACATTCATATGTGTACTACGCCGGTTCCGGTTCCGCCGCACGGGCCGGGAGTCGATATCACGGGCTCGGCGACGGTGATGATCAACAACCTGCCCGCAGGGCGGCAAGGCGACACGATTCTCGAAGCGATCGGCCCCCCGAACCAGATCGCAATGGGCTGCCCGACCGTTACCATTGGAGGCTGAAATGGGCACCAGTTGGACTGAGTCGAAACGTTTCCTCAACTTGCTGACCCCCCTGGGCCCCGACAAGTTGCTGCTGCGCTCCTTTACCGGCGAGGAAGGCATCTCCCAGCTATTCCATTTTCAACTGGACCTGCTGTCGGAGGACCCGGCGATCGACTTCGACGACATAGTCGGCAAGAACGTGACCTTTTCCGTGCGCCTCGCCGATACGGCCAGCGCGCGCTACTTCAACGGTTACGTCAGCAAGTTCGTCCAGTTGCCGACCGAGGAACGCCTGACCCACTACCAGGCCGAGATCGTGCCGTGGCTGTGGTTTCTCACCAGGACCGCCGATTGCAAGATCTTCCAGAACAAGACCGTGACGGACATTGTGAAGGACGTCTTCCAGTACTTCAACTTCACGGACTTCTCGGATGAGACCAAGGGCTCTTACCCGAACTGGGAGTACTGCGTTCAGTACCGGGAGACGGCGTTCAACTTCGTGTCCCGGCTGATGGAACAGGAGGGCATTTTCTACTTCTTCCGGCACGAGAATGGAAAGCACACGCTGGTGCTGGGCGACGACCCTTCGGTGCACAAGCCTTGTCCGAACCAGTCCACCGTGCTGTTCGACCGCAGCGCCATGCGGGATTCCCGGCACGAGGAAGACGTGATATTCGGCTGGAAGCAGGAACAGGAGATGCGGCCCGGCAAGCATGCCCTCTGCGACTACAACTTCCAGACGCCGGCCACGCGGCTCAACACGGAGGTGAACAGCCAGATCAACCAGGGCGGCAACATGCGTTTCGAGGTTTTCGACTATCCCGGCATATACGAGAAGCTCGCCGAGGGCGACAAGCTGAACAAGGTTCGCATCGAAGAGCAGGAAGCCGGTCACGCCGTGTTTTACGGCGACAGCGATTGCCGCTCGCTGGCGTCGGGATTCAAGTTCGACCTCACCGGCTACGAGCGCCGGGACCAGAACGTCACCTATGTGCTGACGCGCATCACGCACCACGCCGAGGAGGGCGCTTTCTACTCGGGCGCGGGAAGCACCGGGGACTCCACTTACAAGAACGCGTTTGCGGCGATCCTGGCCCCGGTCGTGTTCCGGCCGCCGCGCGTCTCTCCCAAGCCGCTGATTCACGGAACGCAGACCGCGGTGGTGGTGGGTCCCTCCGGCGAGGAGATTTACACCGACAAATACGGGCGGGTCAAAGTGCAGTTCTATTGGGACCGCCTGGGCAAGCTCAACGAGTCGAGCTCCTGCTGGATTCGGGTGGCGGAGGCCGTGGCGGGCAAGGGCTGGGGGGCGGTTTGGACTCCGCGGATCGGTCACGAGGTGGTGGTGAGCTTCCTCGAGGGCGATCCCGACCGGCCGCTGATCACCGGCGTCGTTTACAACGCTGTCCAGATGCCGCCGTATCCGCTGCCCGACGAGCAGACGAAAAGCACTTTCAAGTCCTATTCCTCGAAGGGCGGCGGCGGCTTCAACGAAATCCGGTTTGAAGACAAGAAGGGCAGCGAGCAGGTCTTTATTCACGGCGAGAGGAACCTCGATGTCCGCGTGAAGAACGATGGCTTCGAGACTCTCGGCGGCGAGAGCCACCTGGTGGTGGAGAAGGACGAGTTCGAGCTGCTCAAGAAGGACAAGCACCTGCACGTTCAGGGCGACCAGAACGACAAGGTCGAGGGCACGGTTTCGCTCACGGCGGGGCAGAATGTCCAGATCAAGGTCGGCCAGGATTACGCCGTCGATGCCGGAACGGAAATTTACCTGAAGGCCGGCACGAATCTGGTGGTCGAAAGCGGCACAAGTCTGACGCTGAAGGTGGGCGGCAATTTCATCAATATCGGCCCTAGTGGCGTGGCCATCAGTGGCACGATGGTCATGATCAACAGCGGCGGCGCGGCCGGCTCGGGAGCGGGATGCTCGCCGACCGCGCCGACAGACGCCAAGGAAGCCGACACGGCGAAGCCGGGCGATGCGGCGTCTCCGCCCCCACCCCCGCCGCCGCCCACGCCGAGCTCTTACAGCACGCAGGCGATGGTGTTGAAGCAGGCGGCGCAGTCGGGGGCGCCGTTCTGCGCTATATGACAGCATTAGGAGCGACCTGGCCCGTGCGGCCAGGCAAACCAGCATGAAGAGTATCAGCGACGGAGTGAGAGAGTTTCTGTTTACCGAGGGGACCGGCGTCTTCGCCGTGCTCGACGGGGCGTCCGTGCCTGGATTGCGCCAGAAGTTCCACCAGGTGCGGCCGGAATTCGAGTGTCTCTACCGGGGCGAGCTGGAGCCGGACATGGCGGAGGTCGCGCCCTACCTGGTCCGGCTGGAGCGTAATTCGGAGCTGACCGAATGGGTCCTGACCCAAGGCTGGGGCAAGCACTGGGGCATTTTCGCCGGCACTCAGGCGGACTTGCACACCATGCGGCAGCATTTTCGCAGGTTCCTGGTGGTGCACGACGAGTCGGGAAATCCGCTGTATTTCCGGTTCTACGACCCGCGGGTGTTGCGCACTTACCTGCCGACCTGCAACGCCTCGGAGCTGGCCTCTGTCTTCGGCCCGGTGGAGAGCTACGTTCTCGAGGGCGAAGAGCCGGCTGTGCTGCTGCGATTCCGCCAGACCGCGGGCGCCCTGGTCGCCAGCCAGCAGGCGTTGGCGGTGGAGAAGAAATAGGGGTAACGGACTCCCGCTACGGTTCAATGAACTGGCGCTGATAGAGGCTGGTCCGATCTGCCAGCACACGTTCTAGAAGCGTTGCTGCGCGGGCTAGGTTTCCCTCGCTCCGGGCGTCCTCGGCCAGTTCGAGCTTCATCTCCGTGTCGTCCACGATCTCCGGGGTGCTATAGCGTGATCCAAGGGCGTTGATGCCGGAATGGTACGCCTCGATAGCGTCAGGCAGAGTGCCGGCCGCTGCCAGCGCACGCCCGCGTTCCAGCCAAGCCAGGGCTTCGGTGTAATCCACGTGGCTGACGCTCTCCAGCGCCTGACGGACCGCGGCCAACGGCGCGGTTTCCGTCGCCGGGGACCAGGCCAGCCTCACTGCCGCCTTCCCCTGCGGCCGGATCTCCACGATGCACTCGCCAGCGTCTCGAGTCTGGAGGTGCTGCGCCGCCGCCAGCGCGCCCTGGGCGCCCTCATACTCCCTCGGCACGCCGTGCCACTCGCGCTGGAGCGACTGACCGGCCGGCGCCAGGCGCAGCGAGATCGAGACGGCTCCGGGCTTCGACCATTCGATCACCGCGACACTCGCCGGACGCCGCAGTTGCGCCCAGGCCGCCAAAAAACTCTGCTCATTCTGTGTCATGCGTTTCTCGGCTCCCTGCCTCGCCCGCCCGGGCTGAGAGCCCGAGGAGGCCGCTAGAAGCGCCAGGCTAGCAGCTAACGCGCTCCAGTACACCGTTCTTGCCCTCGTAGTACGCCATCTTATACTTTTTGGCCACCTCGTTGGTTGCCAGCCGTGTGGCCTCCGGAAAGGGCTTGCCCTGGTCCTTGCGGTACTTTTGGAAAGCAGCCTTCCAGGCATCCTTGTAGTCCTGCGCCGACGGACTGCCGCTCTCCTCGGTCGGCATGATCATGAATTGCCGGTCGCCGCCATCCACGTAAGTTGCCTCCTTATGGTAGCTCGCGTAATACATGTCGGCGTCGCTGAAGCTCACGCCTTTGTGGCCGCCCTCGGTGGCGTCGTACGGATGCGTGTGCACCGTTCCGATGATGGTCTGGCCTGACGGAACCGTTCGGTTCGGCGCGAAGGCGCCGGACTGTCCCGTGGTGCCCTGATTCACCACGGAAATGTTGCCCTTGTCATCCTTGACCAGGGTGCCGCCGTGTTCCTGGCTCTTGCCACTCGGGAAACTGTCGCCGTATAGCTTCTGGAAGTCCTTGTTCACCTGGTCGGGAAGCTGGATCGTCTTGGGCGCGTCCAGGCACGTCTTGGGGATGCCCGAGGGGCAGGTTCCGGTGGTGCCCGAGCAAGACTGCACGTGGGTGACGTTGTTGGGGTCTTTGCGTGGATCGGCGGGCTTGTTCTTGGGCATGTCAGGCGGACCTTGTGAGACTGGCTGTCGCCGCGGCCATGTACGCCTTGGTACGGGCGGCCAGCCTCTCGATTCGTTGGGGCGCGTCGGCTTCGGTTCCGGTTTCGAGCGTGGCAAGCACCCAGGGATAGAGGGGATCGCTCGTGACGCCGTGGCCGAACGCAAACATCAGGGAGGCGAGCAGGATCCCTCCTTCTTTGGTCGCGACCTTGAAGCGCTTGGCTTCCGCGGCCGCGGTTTGAAGCAGGGTTCGCATTGCCGCGGGCCCGGCGGCGTCATACTTCTGCGGGTAAATGACACGAAACTGGCGCAGGATCGAATCCGCCGTGGCATTGGCCCCGAGGAAATCGGCGAAGGTCGCGTTCGAGCCCCGGCGCAGCGCTTCGACGGCGAAACTTGAATCCGGACCGGCCACGCGATCCAGGTGCTCCGTGGCCGCCTGGTAGAGCCGGCCGCTGCGCGCCATCTCGTCCTCGCTCTGTTCAGCCAGGGCGGCCGCCGCCCACGGATAGACCGGATCGGAATCGAAGGCCCATCCCAGCGAAGCCATCAGGTCGACGTAGAGTTTCAGCGGTCCGCGCCTGGCGAAGCCGTGGGACTTGGCTCGTTCCAACCCCGCCGACACGAACTTGCGGACGTTCGCGTCACCCGCCGCCGCGCAGAGCTCGGGCGCGAATTCCGCCAGGTGCGCCTTCAACTCGCTTTCGAAGTTGCGGGCGGCTTGCCCCTGGAACGCGTCGAACTGCTCTTTGCGGATCGTGAGACCGCTCGCGGTATTGGTCATGGGCCCCGGAGTTCGTTTTTCGCAGTATAGCGCTGATGGCCCGGCCGGCAACACGCTGTGGGGCCCGCCCAGAGCGGAAGCCTTTCTGTGTCGCGCCCCCTCGACTCACGACGCGAACGCCGCGCGGAGTCGGAGTTCATGTCAATGTCCGGCGCGATGGGCGCCGTCCCTCGCGGGCGGCGGCCCCAGGTGGGCGGCTGTCTTGGCGGCCTCCTCCACGGCGCGCGCCAGCACGGATCGAACCCTTCCGTCTTCGAGCATAAGCAGACCGGCGATGGTGCACCCGGCCGGGGTGGTGACGTCGTCGCGGAGCGCGGCCGGATGGCGTCCGGTGGTCTGCACCATCCTGGCGGCGCCGAGAACGGTCTGCGCGACCAGCGTGAGCGCCAAGTGGCGCGGCAGGCCTACGCGCACTCCGGCGTCGGCCAGCGCTTCCATGATCAGGTACAGGTAGGCCGGGCCGCTTCCGCTGAGCGCTGTAATCGCGTCGAAGTGCGCCTCGTCGACCGGCACGCACTTGCCGACCGCGTCGAAGATGTGGCGCGCCCGCGCCAGGTGAGCCGCGCTCGCGTTCTTGCCCGCGCAGACCACCGTCATGCCTTCGCCGACAATGGCGGGAGTGTTCGGCATGGCGCGCACCACGGGATTGTCCGTCGCCAGCAGGGCCTCGATCCGTTCCGTGGAAGTGCCCGCCAGGATGGAGATCAGTAGCGCGTCGCGCCGCAGCCCGTCATTGCGCAGCGTGGCCAGAACCGCGGCGGCGTCGGCCGGCTTTACCGAAACCAGGATGAGGTCGGCTCCCGGCACGCGGGCGTGAAAATCCAGCTCCACCGGGATCTCGAGCGCCTGGGCCGCGTTCTCACACGCCGCGGCGTTCTTGTCGCCGGCCCACAGCCGCTTGCGCGGGACCAGGCCGCTTGCCAGCAGCCCCTTGAGGAGCGTCTGCCCCATGACTCCGGCGCCGATGACCCCCAGGGTCATGCCGTCTGCAATAACTGGAACTTGAGTAGACTTCGGCTCTTTTCGTTCTTTGGACATGGTGTAACCTTGATTCAGGCGGCCAAATCAGCGGAATCCAGTCCGATCCGACTTTTGAAGATACCATACGCGGGTCAGGCTGCATTGGTGGAAGTCGCGCCGGCTGGGAGGATTCACGATGTCACGTCTTTTGCCCACCCTCGCCGGTGTGGCTCTTCTGGCAGTCTCGGCCTGTGCCCGCGCGGACACCTGGCAGATCGATCCGGTCCACAGCGCGGCGCAGTTCTCCGTGCGCCACATGGGAATTTCCACCGTCCGCGGCGCGTTCACAAAGCTGAGCGGCTCGGTCCAGTATGACGCGGCAGATCCGTCCAAATCGTCCATCGACGTCACGATCGACGCCGCCTCCATCGACACGCGAGTCGCCATGCGCGATAGCGACCTGCGCAGCCCGAACTTCTTCGACGTGGCGAAATATCCCACGCTCACGTTCAAGTCGAAGCGTGTCGAGCCTGCCGGGAAGGGCATGCTGAAGGTCGTCGGCGATCTGACGATCCACGGTGTAACCAAAGAGGTGACGCTCGACGTGGAAGGGCCGAGCGCTCCGATGCAGGATCCTCGCGGGAACACCCATATGGGCGCCTCGGCGACCGCCAGGATCAGCCGTAAGGACTTCGGAGTCAGCGGCGCGGCGATGATGGTCGCGGATGAGGTCGCCATCACGATCGACGTGGAACTGATGAAGCCGGCTGCGGCGAGCCACTAGGCGGGGCTGGGGGACTAATCCCTTTGTTTTGGGGTGGACCGGGCAGATGACGGGATTGGCATTTCGCCCGGATAGTGCTATTACTGTACCGATGCATGTTGGCGGCTGTTGAGGGACGCGGGGGATAGTCGCGCGTTCGCGGACGCCGGCCACGGTTTCTGAAGACAGTTTCTAGAGGAGGAGACGATGCGCAGGACGGTGCTGACCCTGATTCTGGCGGCTGCGGTGGTTTCGACCGGGCTGGCCCAGCAGAAGAAGCGCGTCGCGGTCATGAACTTCGACTACGCGACGGTGAAGAGCTACTCTGCCGCGATCTTCGGCACGGACGAGGACATCGGCAAGGGGATCGCGGACCTGGTCGTGGAGAAGCTGGTTCAAGGCGGCCAATACAGCGTGATCGAGCGCAAGGCGCTGGATAAAATCATCGCCGAACAGAACTTCTCGAACAGCGACCGGGCCGACTCCAACACCGCGGCCAAGATCGCCCGGATTCTGGGAGTGGACGCCATCATCACGGGCAGCATCACGCAGTTCGGACGCGACGACAAGAAAATCGGCGTTGGTGGCGGCGCGGCGAACCTGGCGGCCGGGCATTTCGGCTTGGGCAAGGTCAGGAGCGACGAGGCGAAGGCGGTGGTCGCGATCTCGGCGCGCATGATCAATACCGATACCGCCGAGATTATCGCGGCCGTCAAGGGCCTGGGCGAATCGTCGCGCAAAGGAACATCCCTGTTCGGAGCCGGCGGTGGGAACACCCGCGCGGGCGGCGGCGTGGACATGACCAGCAGCAACTTCTCCCAGACCATCATCGGCGAGGCGGTTGACAAGGCGACCACGGACCTGTGCGCCCAGCTCAATGAGCAGGCCGGCAAGATGCCGGCCAGGGTGGTCGTGATCAGCGGCCTGGTGGCCGACGCCACCGGCGGGACACTGGTGCTCAACGTGGGCAGCCGCGCCGGCCTGAAAGTGGGCGACCGGCTCGAGGTCAGGCGCAAGATTCGCGACGTAAAGGACCCGGCCACCGGCAAGGTGCTGCGGAGCATCGACAACAAGGTGGGCGAGGTGGTGATTACCGACGTGGACGAAGGGTCCTCGGTGGGGACTTTCAACGGCGGCACGCCGGCCAAGGCCGGGGACGTGGTGAAAAGTATGTAGCCGTGCGGCAGGCTGCCGCCTGCCGCACCGGAAGGGGACCAGCATGGCGATCAACGTAGGCGATACCGCTGGGGACTATCAGATCCTCAGCATTCTGGGCGCCGGCGGCATGGGCAAGGTGTACAAGGCCCGCAACGTCATTACCGACCGTGTCGAAGCGCTGAAGGTGCTGCTGCCGGACCTGGCCAACGAGACCGAGCTGGCGGACAGGTTCATGCGGGAAATCAAGCTGCTCGCCAGCCTCAACCACCCGAACATCGCCGGCTTGCACACGGCGTTGCGGCTCGAGAACCAGCTCCTGATGGTCATGGAGTTCGTCGAGGGGCGGACGATTGAGGATCGGCTGAAGGAGGGCCCCATACCGGCGGGCGAGGCGGCCGGGTACATCTGCCAGGCGCTCTCGGCGCTGGCCTACGCGCACGAGCGCGGGGTGGTGCATCGCGACATCAAGCCGGCCAACATGATGGTGACACAGGACGGCCAGTTGAAGCTGATGGACTTCGGTATCGCCAAGGCCGTGGCCGACCGGCGCCTGACCATGACGGGCACCACGCTGGGGTCGCTGTTCTACATGTCGCCGGAGCAGGTGAGAGGCAGTTCCGATCTCGACGGGCGCTCCGACCTCTACTCGGTCGGCGTATCGCTCTACGAGATGGTGACCGGAAAGCGGCCGTTCCAGGGCGGTAGCGACTACTCGATCATGGTGGCGCACCTGGAGCAGCCGCCGGTTCCGCCGATCCAGATCGATCCGACCCTGACGCCGGAGCTGAACGAGATCATCCTGACGGCGATCCAGAAGGACCGGGAGAACCGGTTCCAGTCGGCGCAGGCGTTCCGGTCGGCGCTGGAATCGGTCGCGGCGTCGCTGGGCCAGCCGGCCCTGCCGTCCGTGCCCGTGGCCGCCTCGCAACCCGCCGCTCCACCGGCAGCGCCATCGCTGTTCTCGGCTCCACCGGTCCCGGTGCCGACGGTCACTCGTCCGGCGCCGCCGGTCTGGCCGCAACAGCCTCCTGCGATGCCGCAGGCGCCGCCTCCGCCGCCGTTGCCGCAGGCCACGCCGCCTCCTTCGCCACAGCAGCCGGTCGGGTGGGCCGCCCCTCCGGCGGCCGCGGCGCCGCCAGCCGAACACTCGGGCCATCGCGGGCTGTGGATGGCGCTGGGCGGGGTCGTCGTCCTGGCGGTTCTGGTGCTTGCGGCGATTCAGGGGCCCCGGCTGTATCGCACCTGGGCGGGAACTTCGCGTCAACCCGCCACGCCCGTGGAAACTTATGCCCCTGCGACGCCGACTCCGTCGCCGTCGCCGGCACCTGAGGCCACCCCGGCGTCCGCGCCCGAACCGTCGCCCGCAGTCGTGCCGCCTGCGGCTCAGCCTGCGCCGGCGGCAACGGCTCCGCCGCACGCCGGCCGCCCGTCCACCGGCAGCCGTGCTCCGCGTCCGGAGAGCGCTCCGGCGCCGGGCGCGGCGGCGCAGCCTGCAACTCCGCCACCCCCGCAGCCGCCCACGGCTCCGCCCGTGGATAACGCCCGCCTGGAGGAGTTGCGCGACCGGCTCGGCTCGCTCGGCCCGCGCGCCAACGCGATCCGCGGCAGCCTCCAGAACCTGGAGCGCCAGCAGCAGGCGTCCGGTTATGGGCTGCGTGGCGACATCTCGGCGTCCTGGAAGCGCATGGAATACCTGCTCGACGAGGCGCAGGCCGCTCTCAACGCCAACAACGCCGACCGCGCGCAGAAGAACCTCGACCTGGCCGAAAAGGAAGTCGAGAAACTGGACAAGTTCCTGGGGCGGTAGCTCGAACTCGGGCTCCGCTCCGTCCGCTTTGGGTGTCTCCGCGCCCCGGAAACAACGCTAGGTCCCGGCGCTCCGTTACCTGTGGATCATGCTTTGCTCAAGCCGCCCCGTTTTGAGCCAGAAGATCCAGGAAGCACCGTGCCGCCCGGTTGAACTTCCGACGGCGGCGGTGCAGGATGCCGAGAGGACGCGTGAGTCCCGGCCTGAGCGGCACGGCCGCCAGCCTGGCCAGCTCAATCTCCGCTCTCAGCGCCCGCGTGGGCAGGATGCTCACGCCCGCTCCCACCACAACGGCCTCCTTCACCATCTGGATGTTGTCGAAATGCATGCTGACGTTAACCTCGACCCCCTGCTCGCGGAGAAAGCGATCGATGACGCGCCGGATGGGCAGGTCGAGGTCGAACGCGATGAAGTCGAGACCATGCAGATCCACTGGCTCCAGGCTGCCGCGGCGAGCCAGTCTGTGGGAGGGGGTAACGGCTACCGCCATCGGTTCATTGCGCCAAGGGATCACAGCCAGTTCCTTAGCGGCTTCCGGATAGCTCACCAGTCCCAGATCCGCCTGATCGTTGAGCACTGCCGCGTAGACCCTGTCCGGTCTGAGGTACTCGACCTGCAAATGCGCATTCGGCCAGCGCGTCTGAAACTCTGCCTGGAGGCGGGACATGTCCGACAGTCCCACCGAATAGATGGAAGCCACACGGACAGTGCCATCGACCTTGCCCCTGAGTTCGTCCAGTGCGGCATCGAGGTGCTCCTTGCGGCGCAGCACGTCACGACAGAACTCGTAGTACAGGCGCCCGGCCGTGGTGAGAGTGAGCGGCCGAGTGCTGCGGTCCAGGAGGCGGGCTTCCAAGCGGTTCTCCAGCTCGTGCAGGTGCTGGCTCGCCGCCGACTGGCTGACGTGGTTGAGGGCTGCGCCCTGGCTGAGGCTCCTGGTCTGGACAACGTCCCGGAAAAGCTGAAGGTGTTCGAAGTTCAAGGTTCCCAAGTCGGTGCGGACGGGGCCACGCGGGCTGGCCCCGTCCGGAGAAGAATCACGGATGCAGTCCGCGAGTTTTAATGGTTTCCGCAACCCGGCTGACGCCCAGCATGTTGGCCGCGGTGCGCATATTCACCCTGCGCTCGAGGGACATCATGAGCACTTCCTGGAAACTGCGAAGCATGACGTGTTCGAGACGGTTGTACACGTCCTGCGCTTCCCAGGAGAGGTGCTGCTCATTCTGCACCCATTCGAAGTAGGAAACTGTCACACCGCCGGCGTTGCACAGGATGTCGGGGATGACAAAGACACCCTTCTCGTCGAGAATGCGATCGGCTTCGGGTGTCACCGGACCGTTGGCAGCCTCGGCGATCACCTTCGCCTGGATGGAGGAGGCATTCTCGGAGTGAATCGCGTTCTCGAGCGCAGCCGGAACCAGAATGTCGCACGGAAGCGCCAGCAACTCGTCTCCCGAAATGGGCTCGGAGCGCCGGAAGCCCACCACGGAGCCGGTTTTCTCCTTGTGCATCAAAAGCGTCGGGATGTGCAAGCCGCTCTCGTTGTAGATTGCTCCGCGGGAATCGCTGGCCGCGACCACCAGCGTCTGAGCGGCATCCAGCAGCGATGCAGCCACCGAGCCGGCATTGCCCAGGCCCTGGACGGCGATACGAGCGTTCTTGAGCGGAATGCGAAGATGCTCGCAACTCGCTTTGGTGGTGTGAAAGACGCCTCGGCCGGTAGCTTCACTGCGCCCTTCCGAGCCCCCCACGATAATCGGCTTGCCGGTCACCACACTCGGAACGGTATGGCCCATGCTCATGCTGTAGGTGTCCATGATCCAGGCCATCACCTGCGGGTTGGTGTACACATCGGGCGCCGGAATGTCCTGCCGCGGCCCGATCAGCGGCAAGATGCCGCGGGTGTACCGCCGCGTGAGCCGCTCCAACTCGCCCATCGACAGCTTCTTTGAGTCCACCGTGACTCCACCCTTGCCGCCGCCGAAGGGGATGTTCACGACGGCGCACTTCCAGGTCATCCACATGGCCAGGGCTTTCACTTCGTCGAGGGTGACGTTGGGGTGGTAGCGGATTCCTCCCTTGGCGGGGCCCCGTGCGGTGCTGTATTGCACGCGGTAGCCCTGGAAGTGCTGCACCTGGCCGTCGTCCATGCGGACAGGCACGCTGACTTCCAGTACGCGTTCGGGGTGCCTCATCATGGTGCGAATGTCCGAGGAGAGTCCCAGAGCGTCGGCGGCAATCTCGAAGTTCTCTAGCGCAGATTCATGTGCGCTTTTCTGTTGCAGTAGTTCGGCGATCAATGAATTAGTCCTCCTTTTTCGGACACCACGGGCGCGTGGTGGTCCAACTCAGGACTCTCGTGACAACTGAGTCCGATGTCCGCCCATGACACACGACCGGCTTATGTTACATAGTCAACGTGTCCGGGAAACGAGGACTGCCGTCAAGAGTGACAATAACAGCAGGTGGTCACCTGCCGCGTTCGTCGGAGAACGGGCCTGGTACAGGGTCTACAAGTCCCCATGCTGCCAGAGCAGTTTATCGACCATATTAGCTAGGCTTATTTAGACCACTTCGCTATTTTCATAATAGCGATAATAGGGCACTTATTGGCGGAGAAACGAACCTGCCCGGAGAGTGGTGTACCAAAAGGAGTGTACCTAAAAGAACTTAATGTACGTTTTGGGACGGGCCGGGGCGCCCGAGGTCCGCGCCTCGTTCTCCACCAGCCTCGTCCGCGTCCCTTCGAATGCCGTGCTTCTCCATACGATAGATCAGCGTGCGGCGGCTGATGTCGAGGTACTGCGCGGCCTGCGTCTGATTCCAGTCGAACCTCTTCAGGGCCCGGAGGATGAGCTCTCTCTCTACGTTTTCCAGACTGATGCCGTGGGGCGGCAGGTCCAGGCAGAGATCCTCGATGCTGGCCGGTTCTTCGCATCTCAAGTACTCCGGCAGATCTTCCAGCGTGATGTCATTGCCCAACGTAAGAACCACCAGGCGCTCGATCACGTTCTCCAGTTCACGCACGTTCCCAGGCCAGTGGTAGCCGCAGAAAAGGGGCAACAGAGAGGCGGGCAGCCGCAGCTCCAAACGGCCATGTTTCTGCTTCATGTTGAGAAAGAGGAACTGGACCAGCTCCGGAATGTCGTCGGCGCGGTCCCGCAACGGGGGCAGTTCCAGCGGGATCACTGCCAGCCGGTAGTACAGGTCCTCGCGGAAGGTTCCTTCCCCGACCATGGCCTTGAGGTTCCGGTTCGTGGCGGCGATGATGCGGACGTCCACTCTGCTCCAGGTCGTGGATCCGACTTTCTCGATCTCACCCTGCTGAATCAGGCGCAAAAGCTTCACTTGCAGTTCCAGGGGCAATTCCCCGATCTCATCCAGGAAAAGCGTGCCGCCGTCGGCCATCTCGACGCGGCCGCGCTTGTGCGCCACGGCCCCTGTAAAGGAGCCCTTCACGTGTCCGAAAAGTTCGGTTTCAAGCAGGTCTTTGGGAATTGCGCCGCAGTTGATGGTGACGAACGGTTTATCCTTGCGGCGAGAGTTGTGGTAGATAGCCTTCGCCAGCAATTCCTTGCCCGTGCCGGTCTCGCCGCACAGCAGCACCACGGAATCCGTGGGGGCCACTCGCGCCGCCATGTTCAGCACCCGCAGCAGCGCCTTGGCCCGGCCGATGATGTTTTCGAACCCGTACTTCTCGTCCAGGGCGGTGCGCAGGCTGTGCACCTCGTCCAGCAGGTTTTGGCGCTCCAGGGCGCGGGCCACCACCAGCAGCAGCTCTTCGTAGTCGATGGGCTTGGTGATGTAGTCGTAAGCGCCGGCTTTCATGGCTTGGACCGCGGTTTGGACCGTGCCAAAAGCGGTGATCAGGATGACCGTCGTGTCGGGGTATCCGGAGCGCAGCCTGCGCAGCAGTTCGATGCCGGACATGCCCGGCATCTTGAGATCGGTGATCACCAGCGTGGGTGCGGTCTGCTCGAGTATCTGCAGGCTCTGCGCGGCGTCGCCGGCGGTCAGCACCTCGTAGCCGGCCTCTTCGAGCTGCATCTGAGTGACTCGGCGCAGACTCTCGTCGTCATCCACCACCAGTATGGTCTTCTTGCTCATGAATCGCTCCGGTGCTGCAAAGGAAGCTCAATGGAGAACGTCACGCCGCGATCCGGGTTGTTACGCGCCGCCAGCACTCCGCCAAGCTGAGCCACGATCTGATGGGCCACCGGCAAGCCCAGGCCGGTGCCGTTCTCCTTGGTCGTGAAGAATGGATCGTACAGGTGTTCCATCTCCTCGGGGCTGACTCCACAGCCCTGGTCCCGCACCTCGATGATCGCCCGGCCCTCGGAGGCGCGCGACGCCATAACCACCTCGCCGCCTTCCGGCATGGCCTGGATGGCATTGATGATCAGGTTGAGCAGCACCTGCTTGAGCTGCTCGGGATCGCAGTCCAGCGTCAGGTCGGGAGGACTCTCTCCCCGGAGGGAAATGGGCGCGGTGTCCACCGCATGTTCGGCCAGACCCAGGACCGAGTCGAACAGCGATCTCACGCTGACCGTCTGGAACTTGGGGGAACGCGGCCGGGCGAAGTCCAGGAAGCTGGTGAGCAACCGGTTGAGGCGCTGGCATTCGCGATTGATGATCTCCAGGCACTCCTCGGTCTTCTCCTCGGAAGCGCGCTTGCGCCGCAGGATGCCGACCGCCCCCGCGATACTGGCCAGCGGGTTGCGAATCTCGTGCGCCAGACCGGCCGAGAGCTGGCCGAGGGCGTACAGCCGCTCGGCGCGCTTCATGCGCTCGAAGTTCTCCTGCAACTCCTCGTAGACCGTGGACAGGCGCCGGGCGGTTTCCTCGGAGGCGCGTTTCTGCTTGCGTTGGCGGTCGGCGAGCATGCCGGAGAGGACACCCGCCACGCAGAACATCGGCAACTCCAGGTACCGTGCGGGGAATTCCTGAGGAAGCTGGCCCCCAATCATCGAAATGTGGGGCAAGCACGAGAGGCAGGCCAGAGCCGCCGTCGCCAGGCCGATCTGCCAGCCGAATTGCAGGCCCGCATACACCACCGGCACGTAGAACACGTGCTGCACGACGTAGTGCCACGTGACCAGAGACGGAGAAACGAGCCGGTCGAGAGCGCCGATCAACACCGTCGCCGCGGCGATGGACAGCAGGCGGACAATACGACTCCGGTCTTGACCTGTCCGACTGAGTTTGCCGTTTGCGCTTGACATGGAGCTGCGGCCCGCAACTGTTTCACTATACGTCGCAAGCCACGGCGGAACAAGATCCAGTCCGCAGATTGGCTCAAGGCTTCCGAAACGAGAGAACGTAGAGTTCGCCGTCCCAGATCTCGCGGACGGTCGCTTCCCGCATGCCCGGCGGGAGCAGATCCAGTGGCGGCACGATCGCCCTTGGCCGGTCCTTGAAAAAGGCTCCGGCAATCAGCTTGTTCTCGTGGCGCTTTGCCTGTGCCTCGGTTTCGTCCGCGACCACCAGCCGCGTGCCCGGCTTTGCGACCCGCACCATCTCGCTCAGCGCCGCGCGGGGATCGGTGAAGAAGTTGATACCGCCCATGTGGAAGACACAGTCGAATGCCGAGTCCGGGAAAGGCAGATGCTCGGCCAGCCCCTGGCAAAGCTGGAATCGGAGCCCGAGTCGCCGCGCGCGCCGGCCGCAGAGCGCCACCATCTTCGCCGCGAGGTCTAGGCCGTAGAAACCCATGTTGCGATTCAGATACGGCCAGTTTGCCCCGGTGCCCACCGAGACCTCCAGGAAGCTGGCGCCATCGTGGAGTTCCACGAGATCCAGGTAGGCTCGGCGGCGTGTGGCGTCCGCTCCGCTCTTCCACCACGCGTACAGGCGGGTTGACAGGTCATAAACGGGAGCGATGCGGTTGTACAGCTCCTGATACCGGGCATTCGGGCCCTCCACGGCGCCCTGCGGCAGGAAGACGGGTATCCCGCCGCGGACTGGGTATCGGACTCCCGTGCGGGGATTCGCAAAGGCGGTGGCGCTTTGGATTAACGCACCGTGATCGATCGGGTCCTGGTAAGGAATCGGGAGCATGGGCGTGAACTATCCTAACATTCCAGTCTGCATCCCCACTCGGTTGCTTTCGCGCTCAGTCCTTGCTAAATTGGGCTCTCTTCCGTGCAGGCCGCTGTGAACCCCTTGGAAGGAGCGTGCCCTTGAGAATCATCGTTCTTGTGAAGCAGGTGCCGGACACTAAGAACGTCACCGGCGAGGTGATGAAGGCGGATGGCACCGTCAATCGCGGCGCGCTGGCCGCCATCTTCAACCCCGAGGACCTCAACGCCCTCGAAATGGGTCTCGAGATGAAGGAGCGCTACGGCGGCGAGGTCATCGTGCTCACCATGGGGCCGCCGCGCGCCGCCGACATTCTCAAGGACTCACTCTGCCGCGGCGCCGACCGCGTCATCCTGCTGAGCGACCGCCGCTTCGCCGCCTCCGACACGCTGGCCACCTCCTACACCATCGCCCAGGCGATCTCCACCCACCTGGCGCCCTACGACGTCGTTCTTTGCGGGCGGCAGGCCATCGACGGCGATACGGCGCAGGTCGGCCCGCAGACCGCCGACAAGCTCGGCATCGCCCAGGTGACCTACGCGGACGAGATTCTGAAGTTCGACGGGACCAAACTGACCATCCGCCGCGACTTGGGCCGCGCGGAGGAAGTGGTGGAGGTGGCGCTGCCGGCGCTGCTCACCGTCCCCAAGACGGCCAACTCCCCGCGCTGGCCGAATGCCCGGCTGCTGCTGAAGTATCGGCGCGCGCGCTCGGCTTTCGAGGTGGAAGGCGAGGCCAAGGCACAGGGCCGCCCGGTAGACGAAGTGGTCGGCGGGCTGCGCGCCAGGGGGCTGTTTATCGAGACCTGGGGCGCCGAGGACATCGCCGCCGACCTGTCCCGCATCGGCATCTCCGGCTCGCCCACCAAGGTGAAGAAGGTCGAGAACGTGGTTCTGACCGGCGCCAACCTCAAGCTGTTCCCGGCGGACGACAACGGCGTCCGCGACCTCATCAATGAATTGATCGACGAGAGGACGTTCGGCTGATATGTCGCAGCACGGAGATGTCTGGGTTTTCACCGAAGTGGATGACGGCAGGGTCGCCGACGTCTCGCTCGAGCTGTTAGGCAAAGGCAGGGAACTGGCCGGAACGCTGGACGTGCGGCTCTGCGCCGTCGTCCTCGGTCACGGCACGAAGAAGCTGGCGGAGAGACTTTTCGGGCACGGGGCCGACGTGGTCTACTCCGCCGAGGACGAGCGGCTGGCCCAATACACCACGCTGCCTTACGCGCGCGTGTTGACGGAACTGATCCGCGACAAGAAGCCGGAGATCGTCCTTTACGGCGCTTCGCCCCTGGGGCGCGACCTGGCGCCGCGGGTCGCCTCCGCGCTCAAAACCGGACTCACGGCCGATTGCACCGACCTGCAGATCGGCACGTATGAATCGGGCGGGCGGCTTTATCAGCACAAGTTGTTGCAAATCCGTCCGGCCTGGGGCGGCAACATCATCGCCACCATCGTCAGCCCGGACGTGCTGCCGGAGATGGCGACGGTCCGCGAAGGCGTGATGCACATCCCGGAGCCGGTTGAGGGACGGACGGGCGAGCTGGTGGACGTGCCGGTGACCCTCGATTCCGAGTGTGACGCCGTGAAGGTGCTGGAGCGGCACACCCACCCCCGGCGCGTGGATCTGAAGGCCGCCAGCGTCATCGTCTCGGGCGGGTACGGCGTGGCGAACCCGGAAGGCTTCGGGCTGGTGCAGGAACTGGCGGCGGTGCTTGGCGGCGCGGTAGGCGCTTCGCGCGCGGCCGTGGATGCCGGCTTTATCCATCACGATCACCAGGTGGGACAGACCGGAACCACGGTGCGGCCCAAGCTGTACATCGCCTGCGGGATTTCGGGCGCGGTGCAGCACCGCGCGGGCATGGAGGAATCGGCCAAGATCCTGGCCATCAACTCCGACCCCAGCGCGCCGATCTTCGGCATCGCGCACTACGGGATCGTGGGCGACTGCCGCGAGGTGCTGCCGCGAATGATCAAGGCGCTGAAGGGCAAGCTGTAGTGGATGGCCGATGCTGAGCCGCGACCGTCAGGGGCTGTCAAAGAATCCGGGGACACTCCGGGCTGGCCACGCCGAGGGTTCCGCCTGCGGACAAACGCAGGCGTGTCCCCGCGATTCTTTGACAGCTCCTCAGCGGGCGCTAAAGCTGTCGACAAGGCTCTAGGAGAGCGACGTGGAGAACTTCTTTACAGATAACCCCGACATCCAGTGGCACTTCAACCACCTGGATCACCAGGAAGTGGTCGCCGCGATCGAGGACAACTACACGCAGGCGAACCAGTACGACGATGCGCCGCTTTCTTACGAGGACGCGCTGGCCGGCTACCGCACCGTGCTCGAAATGGCCGGCGCCATTGCGGCCAAGGAGATTGCGCCGCTGGCGGCCGACGTGGACCGCGAGGGCGCCCACTTCGAGAACGGCCGGGTGGTCTACGCCAAAGGCACCCAGCGTGCCATGGATGTCCTGGCCAAATCCAACCTGCTCGGCTTCACGCTTCCGCGCCGCTATCGGGGGCTGAACTTCCCCGGCCTGCTCTACAGCGTGGCCATCGAGATGGTTTCGCAGGCCGACGCCAGCCTCATGAACCTCTTCGGCTTGCAGGACATCGCCGAGACCATCCACGAGTTTGGCGACGATCCGCTCAAAGACAGGTACCTGCCCCAATTCGCTACCGGCAAGGTGACCGGCGCGATGATTCTGACCGAGCCGGACGCCGGCAGCGACCTGCAAGCGGTGCGGCTCAAGGCCGTGCTTCAGCCGGACGGCTCCTGGAAGCTGTTCGGCGTCAAGCGGTTCATAACCAACGGCTGCGCGGACGTGAGCCTGGTGCTGGCGCGCTCGGAAGAAGGGAGCGTCGATGGCCGCGGGCTTTCCATGTTCGTGTGCGAAAAGGGCCCCGAGCTGGTGATCCGCCGCATCGAGCACAAGCTGGGAATCCACGGCTCGCCCACCTGCGAGCTGCAGTTCAACGGTGTGCCGGCGTTGCTGGTGGGGCAGCGGCGGCTGGGCCTGATCCGTTACGTCATGTCGCTGATGAACGGCGCACGGATCGGCGTGGCCTGCCAGGCGATCGGGATCGCCCAGGCGGCGTACGAGGAAGCGCTGAAGTATGCCCGGAAGCGCGTGCAGTTCAAGCATCCCATCATCGATTTCCCGCAAGTCTATGACATCCTGGCGCGAATGAAGTCGCGGATTCAGGTGGCGCGCGCCATCACTTACGAGGCCAGCCGGCTGGTGGATCTGCGCCGCGTGCTCGAGGAGCGGGAGGCGGGCGACGTGTCGCTGCGCGCGCGGCTCAAAGAGGTCTCTTCCTGCGCCGCCTTGCTGACCCCGATGGCCAAGGCCTACGCTTCCGAGATGGCGATCGAGGTGACCTACGACGCCATACAGATCCACGGCGGAACCGGCTACATGCAGGAATTCAGCGTGGAGCGCCTGGCGCGCGACGCTCGCATCACCACCATCTACGAGGGCACCACGCAGCTCCAGGTGGTCGCCGCCATCGTGGGCATCATGAGCGGCACGCTGGGCAACTATCTCACACAGCTCGGCGAGCGGGCCTTCCGGCCGGACCTGATGAAGCTCGCGTCGCTGGCGCGCGAGAGCCGCGAGCGGCTGGCCTATTGCGTGATGTTTCTCAAGAACATGAACGACCGCGCCTACAGTGACTTGGCGTCGCGTCGGCTGGCCGAACTGGCGTGCGACAGTCTGGGCGCCCATCTGGTGCTGGTTCAGGCCGAAAAGGACGCCGGGCGCGTGCCGCTGGCGGCCAAGGTGTTCGCCGACGTCATGCCGCGTATCCGCATGCAGGCGGAGTACATAACGAGCGGCGACAAACTGGTGATCGAGCAGCGCGCGGCGCTGCTATAGGCCTCCCCCCGGTGGAGTCACGTTAACTTTTTATCAGAAAGCGAGCGGGGGTTATGCTATAATTAACTCGCGTTGCTTCAGGTCTCTGCTTTGGATCGGGTTTGGCAGTTGCTGCTGTGGGAATCCTCGCTGGCCGACGTGCCTCACGCGTTGGTGTCCAACTTTGTTCGTAGCTGAGCCACTGGAGTCCCAATAACGCAAAACAAAAGGGAAAGTTGAAGGAAGATCAAGCAACATGAAGGAAAAAGGTACTGTCAAGTGGTTCAACGCCGCCAAGGGCTTTGGTTTCATCCAGCGCGAGAACGGCGAAGATGTGTTCGTTCATTTCAGCGCCATCACCATGCCGGGATACCGCTCACTGGACGAAGGCGCGCAGGTTGAGTTCTCTGTCAAGCGAGGTCCAAAGGGGCTGCAGGCAGAAGACGTCACGCTGGCGAGTTAGAGTTCTCCCACCGTTCCGATTTACGCTCCGGGCCGCACGCAGGGCCCGGTGCGCCTTTCGTGGCGTAGGCTTCGGCCTGCCGCATCGGCTCTCGATCCGGCGCCCGGACCCGGACGCCGGGCTGGTCTGCTGGGTGGCGCGCGACACGCGGCGCGGACGCCCGGCTCCTCCCGGCTGACCCGGCTGAACCCTGTCTTGCGCTGGGCGCGGATTTCGGCTACTGTACGTACACATGGCCCACTTCTTCTATCCGGTGCTGGACGCCCTGAGCGACGGCCGGGTCATTCGGAAATCGGTGGCGCTTGCGGTAAGGATTCTGGGTGTCGTCCTCGCCTTGGGCGGCCTGGTCCTGGTGATCGACATCCTGAAGTATAGCTTCCGGAGCGATATGTCGACCGAGGCTACGCTGGGCGGGATGCTGTTCTCGATCGTGCTGCTGGCGGCTTTCGCGTGCGTGGTTGAGATCCACTTCTACCGCGCCCGGAGCATCGGCGCGGTCGGCGAGACGGCCTACACGGCGATCCCTGTGGTCTCGATTCTCTGCCGGCTGGCGGGTGAGGTGTACGCTACACTGCTGGTGGGGATAGGCATCGGCGGCTGCGCTTTTCTGTGGCTGGCTAAGGTAAGTCCGCTTGCCTTCGTGAGCGCGATGGGCGGTCTGCTGCCGGCGTCCAATTTGGAGGCCAGCTTCCTGGGCGGAACGCTGCTCCTGATCCAGATGTGCCTGCTGGCGCTGGCGGTCCTGGCAGGCTCTTACGTGGCGGCGGAAGGACTGCTGCTCGCGGTTGACGTCGCAGGCAACCTTCGCCGGCTGGTGGTGGAAGAAACGCCTGCCGCGGTGCCTGCGGGCGCGTCCCAGCCGTCTCCGGTGGTCCCTGCCGCGCCGCGGGAGTTCTGCAAAGTTTGCGGCATCGCGTGGGTAGCAGGCAATACGTTCTGCGGCAATTGCGGCGCGCGGATCTAGGCTAGGACCGCGACCGTCCTATCGGCGCGCAGGTGGGCGGCCGATAGAAACGCCGAGGAGGTGTCGAGTGCGGAAGATTCTTTGGGCTTTGATTTTCGCGGTGTTTCTGAGCAGCGCTCCCTTTCCGGTCTGGGCGGCCACTCCGACGCACGCCTCCTCCCGGCGCCACAAGAAAGGCAAGAAGCCGAAGTTCTCCCGGAAGGGCAAGTATAAGGTCCACAAGTTCAAGAAGCTCAAGAAGGCCAGCAAGCTCCACCGATAGTTGTCACGATGTTCCATCGCCCGCGGCCTGGGCGGACGGCCTTGGCCGGCTGACCGGGAATAGGGCGCGAAACGTGCTGCCGGCGCCCGGCGCCGTGGTGAGCTTGATCGCGCCTTTGAGGCTCCGCACGATCCCCGCGACGGCCGCCAGTCCTAGTCCTCGCCCCTGGAACTTCGTCGTGAAAAACGGATCGTACAGTCGGGCCTTTGTCCCGGCGTCCATTCCGCAGCCGGTGTCGCGGACCTCGAGGAACACGTGGGGGCCGGCCTCGATGGGCCAGACCTCGAGTTCGTCCCGGACGCAGCCCGCGGTCACGTTCTCCTCGCCCGTCGCAATGAAAACCGCACCCGGCTCCGCTCCGATCGCCTCGGCCGCGTTGAGGACCAGGTTCATGAACACCTGTTGGATCTGGCTGGGATCGGCTTCTACCGTTGGAATGCCGGAGGCGAGCGCGTAGTGTAACGCGATTTTCTTGGGGATCGAGCCCTGAATGAGAACGCTGGTTTCGCGCACCAGAGCGGTCAGGTCGACCGCCTCCACAACGAACTGGCCCTTGCCGGCATAGGCGAGCATCTGGCGCGTCAGATGCGCCGCCTGTTCGCCGGATTTGAGAATGCCTTTCAGGATACCGGCCACAGGGCTCCCCGGCGGGAGCATATCTTCGGCCAGACTGGCATTTCCGACGACCCCAACCAGCAGGTTGTTGAAATCGTGGGCGATTCCTCCGGCCAGCAGACCGATGCTCTCCAGCTTCTGGGCCTCGAACAGGCTCTCCTCCGCGCGCTTGCGCTCCGTGATGTCCATGTTGACACCGACGAAGCGTACTGCCCGGCGTTTGTCGCCCTCGCCCTCGAAGTACACATGCCCGTGCGACGACACCCAGTGCACCGATCCGTCCGGCCACACGACGCGGAACTCGCGGTGGTAAGCGCCCCCATCGGCGCCTGCGATGGCACGATTGACGGCCTCGTCGACGGCGGCGCGCTCGTCGGGGTGAATGCACCGAATTGCGGCGCTATAGTCGAATTGGTCGCCGGTTGGGATGCCCCACATGTTCCGGCAGCGCTCGTCCCAGAACACTTCGCCGCTGTCGAAGCGATAGTCCCACGCCCCCAGTTCCGCGGCGTCGAGCGCCAGGCGGCGTTGTTCGGACGCCCGCCGGACGGCCTCCTCGGCGCGCTTGCGGTCGGTGATATCGAGCACGATGCCGATGAAACGAACCGCCTGGCCGGTGGCGTCGCGCAAAGGGCGGCCACGGGACAGCAGCCATCGCTCCGTGCCGTCCCGATCGCGCACGCGAAACTCGAACTCGAGTTCGGTCCCGTTGCGCGCTGCCGCCTGGACCACCCGTTCGGCCCTTTCCCGGTCATCGGGATGGACGATCTGCCGCCATGCCTCGTAGGAAGGCTTCACGCTATGCGGTTCCAGACCGTACACCTTCCAGAGTTCCTCCGACCACACGTTCTGGTTGGTTCGGAGGTCCCATTCCCAGGCCCCGGAGTGGGCGGCATCGTACGCCAGGCGAAGGCGCTCCTCGCTATCGTGCAGCGTCTGCTCCGCCCGCGCATGCGCCGCCCGCAGCCGCAGCACGCCGATCCCGTAAGCGAGGTCGCCCGCCAGTTCGGTCATCAGCTTCAGCTCATCGTCCGGGAAGCCGTCGCGTTCTCGCGAGTAAATGGTCAGCGCGCCGAAGGCTTCTCCTCCGGCCATGAGAGGCAGCGCAAGCGAGGAAGCGTATCCGCGCCGGATGGCCTCCTCGCGCCAGGGCAGAAACAGAGGATCGGTCAGCATGTCGCGGCACGTGCGCGCCGTGCCCGTACGGATCGCAGTGCCGGTAGGCCCGCGGCCCCGTTCCGTATCGGCCCAGGTGAGCTTCAGGCTGTCGAGATACGCTCGCTCAAAGCCGGACCAGGCAACGGGGCGGACGGTCTTGGCCTCGTCATCTTCCCGGAAACCGATCCACACCATCGCGTGCCCGCACTCCTCGACCACGATCTTGCAGGCCTCCTCGAGGAACGCCGCTTCGTCCGTGGCCAGCAAGAGGGCCTGGTCGCTCCGGCTGATCGCCCTGAGAGCGCGGTTCAGCCGGCGCAGCCTTTCCTCCTCTTGTCTCCGGGTTTCCTCAGCCTGCTTGCGAGCGGTGACATCCAGGGTGACGCCAGCCACGTGGACGGCACGGCCGTTCTGGTCATAGGAGGCCCGCCCGCGATCTGCCAGCCACCGCAGCGTCCCATCCGGACGGACGATGCGGTACTCGGCGTTGAAATCGCCGTGCTGCTCGATGGCGGCGTTCAGCTCTTTGACCGTGCGCTCGCGGCCGCCGGGGTGCATTGCGGCGCGCCAGGCGTCCAGGTCGACGCGGGCCTCCGGCGGGAGGCCGAAAAGGCGCCTCCAGGTGGGATCCGCCACCATGTCGGAGGTTTCCGGCGTCCAGGACCAGATGCCGATGTCTGCCGCCTCGGCCGCCAGTTGCAGGCGCTCCGAGATCCGGCGGATCTCCTCGGCCGCGCGCTCCCGCTCGGCGACGAGCCTGGCCTGCGCCTCCACTTCGCCCGCTCGTGCCTGGGCGCGGTGCATCCTCTCGGCGATCCAGGAAACTGTAACGGCGCTGGCGACGAAGACCGCCAGGCCCACCACGTCGCTCGGGTCGCGAATGGCGAACTGGCCGACCGGCTCGATCCAGTAAACTCCCACCAACAGGGCGGAGAGCAACGTCGCCACGAGCCCCGCCGAGAACCCTCCGTAAAGGGCGGCCAGAATCACGGCAGGGTAAAAGGTCACGTAGGGGACGCGCGTCCCCAGGCTCCGCAACGGACCCGCCCGCACGCCGGCGGATAGAGCGACAGCGAGAACCGCGACGGAGTAGCGCAGCCACGCCCGGCGATGTGCTCGATTCGAGACCATGCTTCGACTGGCGCTGGAATGGCTCCCGCCAGTCTCCCAATTGTACTTTACGGTTCGGGGCGCGCGGCATCGACGGCACGTGGTTTGTGCCACGGGCCGGACTTCCGGCGGCGTCCAAATACACGTCGTGCGCCCAAGAAACCCCCGCTTGGCGAGCGGTGGTTCGCCCCCTATAGACACGAGGCGGCCGGCGCGCGATTATAGAGTGTTATCCAGATACAGGATTCCCAGGTCTGAAGCAAAAGGAGGGCCCATGACATTCGGGCGAAAGCTGATTTGTGAACTCATAGCGGCCGGTTGCACTCTGGCTTTGCATGCGCCGGTGGCGAGCGCGGCCGACAATCCGCCCGAACAGGTGAGGTTGGTGCGCCTGAACGTGGCGGCGTTCGACAACGATGGCAAGCCGGTCGGCGATCTAACGGCCGACGACTTCAAGGTGCGCGATCAGACCAAGGATCGGCGCATCGTCTTGTTCCACCCTAATGCACTGCCCCAGCTTGCGGCGGGCGAGATTTCGAACCGGGTCACCCCCGGCGTGCGGCCGCCTACGATCATTCTGCTCGACATGCTGAACCCGGACCGGCTGGCGCAGCTCGACGCGCTCAAAGATCTGACCAAGACCCTGGAGCAGGTCAAGTCCGGAGAGTCCCTCTTTCTCTACCGGCTGAAGGTGGATGGGACCATCGAGCCGATTCATCCGGTGGAGGACTGGTCCAAGACGGGATGGACGCGGGAGGCTGGGGACCTGCTCGAAAAAGTCGGTAAGGAAGCCGGTTCGCCGAGGCCCGCGGGCTTGACCGTGGAGGGCCGCACCAAGGAGACCTATGTCGTTCTGGAGACGCTGAGCTCGAAGCTGGCAGCGTTTCCGGGCCCCAGGCAGATCGTCTGGCTCAGCTACAATATACCCAACCAATTGCCAACGCAGGCCGGGACAGAGGGGGACCGGCCCAGCACGATGTACAAAGACACCATGGGTGGAGTGGGTGGAAGGGCGACTAAGTATGACGATGCAACCGGGACGCCTTGGGTGGCGGGAGCGGGCGACACGATGTGCAAGACCGGCATCTGGGTCGATTGCGCGCTGTACATCCCGCACCTGACTTCCACGCTCGAACGGAACAACACCACCGTCTACACGGTCAACTACGAGGGCGCCCTGGATCCGGGCTGGTCGCGAGGCAACGAGCAGTTCGAAAGCGCTGTCGGAGGGCGGTGGTTCCTGAAGGACAATCTTGCCACCGTTCTGGCGCAAGCGGCTGCCGACGCACAGGGCGGTTACACCCTCGCCTATGAACAGCCGCACGAAGGCTGGGACAACAAATACCACAGCGTGAAGCTCATCTGCTCGCGCAAGGGCGTCAACATCCTGACCAGGGACCACTACTACGCGGCTCTGGACAAGAGAGACCCCGCCGCCAGGGAGCAGGGGGCTCTGGCCGCCGCCTTTAACACTCCTGGCAACGTCTCCGATATCGGACTGCGCGTCTCGCTTGCGCCCGGCGCGAATGCGAACTCCCTCCGCCTTAAGATCCTCGTGGACGCTGCGGACCTGCTGCTCGCCCGCCATGGTGAGGCTTACGACGGCTATGTGACGGTGTCATGGGTGAACTACGGCGATGCGGGGCCCGTGGGTACTCCCGGCATGTCGCATCCGACCCTGCACTTTGCGGCCACGGAGATCGGATCGGCGATGAAGAACGGCGCCCCCATCCTCCAGGACGTTCCGATCGACGGCACGATCAAGGCGATCCGCTTGTTTGTGGTCGACCGCACCACCTGCATTGCGGGATCGCTGTTTATTCCACTCGGCCGCTGACCGCTTTCCGGCAACAGGGCCCGCCGCGTCACGGCAGCACCGCGATGACGCGGCGGGTCGCGCTCACTCCGAGCGGGGACGGTTCTTGGCCTGCTCCATGGCGATCTGGTTGATGTGAGAAAGGGTCCTGGCGCCCGACGCGCCCTCGATCGCCTTGACCGCGATGTCCTGGACCTGCTGCTTGGCGTCGGCAAGTTGCTTTTCGAGGGCCTCGAGCTGTGACGACTGGCGCGCGGTCAGCTCTTCCAGCGTCTTGATGCGCAACTCGGCCAGGCGCTTCTCGGTTTCGGCGTCCTTCTTGAGAAGCACGGTCTCCTGCTGGCGTTTGGCGTCCGCCGTGCGCACAGCTTCGGCGACGGCGCGGTCCACCTCGGTCTTCAGACGCTCGGGGAATTGCGCGACCTGCTGGCGGAGGCTCTCGGCTTCCTGCTCCCTCTGCTGCAGACCGGCTTCGCGCTCCTGCCTGCTCTTCTCGAGCTGCTCCTGCTTCTCGGCGTTCTTGCGCTCGAGAACGCGCTGCTCCTCGTCGTATTTGTCCTGAGCTTTCTTGCGCTCGATGGCTTTCTTGTACTCGTAGTCCTCGATTTCGCGCTGGCGCTGCTTCTTCAGCGCCTCTTCCAGTTCGCGGCGCTCGCGCTCGGCGACGCGGGTCTCCTCTTCCCAGGCGGCGCGCTGGGCCGTGATCTCCGCGGCCAGCCGCTCGCGCTCGAGGGCGTAATCGTGCACCATCTGATCGAGCGCGGTGGCGGCGACGTCGATCTTGTGCAGCCGCTCGATCTCCCGCTTCTCGACGGCGATCCCTTCGCGCACCGTGGCCAGGCGGTCAACCTCCTCCACCAGCTTGGCGGAGATGCCGGCCAGGGCTTTAGAAACCTCCAGGCCCAGAGCGGAGATGTGCTCGACCACCCCCTCGACGGAAACCCCGTCGACGGCCTGGCGTACCTCGGCTTCACGGACTGCTGCGGACTGAGCGGCCTTGGCGTCGGCGGACTCGCGCGAGGCCTCTACCTCGGATTGGATGCTCTCGAACTCCTGGAACACCTCGGCTTTCGGCTTGCGCTGGCGTGCGGCTGGCTTTACGGGTTTGGCTGGTGAAGCTGCGGCACGCTTCGATTCCCAGGCTCAGCCGATTCTCGCGTTCCGCAATTGCTATATTTGAGGGGTCGCATGAATCTCCCGAACCTGCTCACGCTGCTTCGGATCTTCTTCGTCCCGCTGCTGGTGGCGGCGTTGGTGCAGGACCGCATGGATTTTTTCCTGGGCGCCACTCATGTCAGCCACGAATTCCTGGCGCTGGGGATTTTCCTCGTCGCTTCGGTGACGGACCTGCTCGACGGGTACCTGGCGCGGCGCTGGAAGCAGGTGACCACGGTCGGAACGCTGCTCGACCCGATCGCGGACAAGCTGCTCATCTCCGCGGCGCTGATCGCGCTGGTGCAGGTTCAGGTCGTGCCGGCCTGGGTTGTGGTCCTGATTGTGGGCCGTGAGTTCGCGGTATCCGGGCTGAGGAGCATCGCGGCTTCGGCGGGCTACACCATCCGCGCCAGCGAGCTGGGCAAGACCAAGATGGTGGCGCAGGTTATCGCCGTCTCGCTGTTCCTGCTGGGCATGCACTGGAAGCCGCTGGCGCCGTGGGCGATGTGGTGGATGTGGTGCGTGGTGGCCTTCGCGCTGATCTCGGCGGCGGACTACTTCCGCAAGTTCTGGCGCAAGGTGAGCGACGAGATCAAGCTGCGCGGGCGCCGCGAGCTGCTGCTGCTGGAGCGCGAGCGGACGCGCGCGGCCCGCCTCGAAGCGCGCCGGCTGCGGCGGGGCGAAGCCACGGCGTCGGCAGCGCACAAGCAGCTGTGAAGGTGGGGCAGGCGGTTCTGGACGCCCTGGCCCGGCCAGACGGCCTGCCCCACGGCGCTGCCTCTTCCTGCTACGCCACCTCGACGAACTTAGCCGCCGGCGCTCCGCAGATGGGGCACTTCTCGGGCGGAACTCCGAACTCGATGTTGCCGCAGAAGGGACAGAGATAGAAGCGCGCTTCCGCCAGGTCTTGGCCCTCGGCGGCGGCTTCCAGCGCCCGCTTGTAGAGCGCGGCGTGGACCGCTTCGGCTTTGACCGCGAAACCGAACATCACCTTGGCGCGATGGCCCTCGGCCTCAGCCTGTCTGACCATGAGCGGGTACATCGATGTGTACTCGTAAGTCTCGCCCTCAATGGCGGCCTTGAGGTTGTCGGCAGTGGAACCGACGCCGGCGAGGCTTTTCAGATGGCCCTCGGCGTGGATGCGCTCGGCCTCGGCCGTGGTGCGGAACAGGCGCGCGATGTTGGGAAGACCGTCCTGCTCCGCCTTCCTCGCGAAGGCCCGGTACTTCTGGTTCGCCTGGCTCTCCCCGGCGAACGCTTCTTGGAGGTTTTCAGTCGTGTTCATCGAGGAATGAGGATAACACGAACCAGTGTGGCTCAAGGCTCGTCGGTCGGCGCGGCGGGCGCCGTTGAAACGGGGGTGACGAACTTGAATCCGGACGGAGTGAATTGGATCGTGCGGACCTGGCCCTCCGGTCCGAGCTCGCCCATAGGCTGCCCGTTGTAAGTCACTGCCAGCGCGCCGGCATTGCCGGCCCGGAGCGTCATCGACTCCGCGCCTTTGAAAACGCGCGCCTCGTTAGGCTGTAGGACGCCGCTGTACAGGGTCTTGCCGTCGCTGGCTACCCGCACCCAGACTTCGGAGGTGGCCCGGAGCTCGAGGCGGATGCCGCCTGTCTCCGGGGCTCGAACCGACGGCTCGGGCTGGCTTCGCTCGGGCGTTGGCGTGGCGGCCGGCTCGCCGGCCTCGGTCTCGGCGGGCGTCGCCGTGGGCAATGGTGTCGTGGGAACGATGGTCGGCGCAGGAGTGGGCGCCGGTGTTGGCAAGGGAGTCTGGCTGGCGGCGGCGACCTGCGGCGGTTTTGCCGAAGTCGCGTGCCTCTTCTGCCACACGTGATAAATGGCCGAGCACACCATCAGAATCAGCAGGAATACAACCAGGGACTCGAGCGAATGCCTGTTCGGGCCGCGGCCGCGCGCGACGGGCACCGGCTTCGGTCCGTCGACCGCCTCCGGCGCCGGAACGTCAGGCTGGTCCGCGGCCGGATGGCCGAAGCCCGCCACGCGCCTCAGTTCCGGCTCGAATTCCTCTTCGTCGAGCCCCAGCGCTTGCGCGTATTGCCGCACGAAACTGCGGGCAAAGAAACTGCCGGGCAGTCTGTCTAGGTCATCCGCCTCGATGGCCTCCAGCATCAGGGGCGCTATCTTGGTGAGTTCGGCGACCTGGTTGAGATCCAACCCCAGTCGGAGGCGTTCCTGCCGGAGTCTCTCGCCGATGGAATTCATAGAGCGGCCAAAAAACCCCCGTGCTTATAGTAGCAAAACCGACGGAAACCGCTCTGTCTCGCGGGGCAGCCCAAGCGGCCTGTCCCAACGCCAGGCGATTCAGGGCGTTACACTTTCCTCAGAGTGCCGTCTAATGTGCCAGGTGACGGTCAACCCGTGAACTCAGAAGCCGCGCCGGCCGCGAACCGGCCCACGCCCATCGACGCGGATGAGGCGGCGCTGATCCGGGCCGCTCAGCAAGGCGACCATGAGGCCTTCGAGCGTCTCGTTCACGCCTATGACCGCGGTGTGCTCCAGATCGCTATGAATCTGCTACGGTCGCCGGAAGACGCTTACGACGTTTACCAGGAGGCGTTCCTGCGGGTATTCAAGAGCCTTCACCAGTTCCGGCTGGACTCGAGCTTCAGCACCTGGCTGTACCGCATCGTCACGAACCTCTGCCTGGACCAGATGCGCAAGCGAAAGGTCCGCCGCGAGGAGCCCTCGACGGTCGAGACGGAAGAGGGGCCGCGGGACCGGCTGGACACGGTGGCCGAGGGGCGGGAACTGGGCGATCCGCAGCGCTTGCTGATCAACCGGCAGTTGGGTTCCCGCATCGCGCGGGTTTTGGGCGAGCTCACCGCCAAAGAGCGGATGGTGTTCGAGCTGCGGCATTACCAGGGCATGCGGCTCAGGGCCATCGGCGAAATTCTGGGGACCAGCGAAGAGGCCGCCAAGATGTGCCTGTTTCGCGCTACGCAGAAAATGCGCGTGGCGCTGGGAGATTTTGTATGAACTGCGAATCGGCGAAGAAGAACGCGGCACTGTTTCTCTACGGCGAGCTGACGATCGAGGAGGAACAGAGCTTCCAGGACCACATCGAAGCCTGCGCGGAGTGCCGGGGGAAGTTCGAGACCGCCAGGCGGCTGCACGCGGCGCTCGACCGGCGGGAAGCGGAGGTCGATCCGGCTCTGCTCGCGCGCTGCCGCCGCGATCTGGCGCTGCGCCTGGAGGGCGTCCAACGGCGGCGGCCGGGGCTGCGGGAGTGGCTGGCCCGCCTCTCCGATCTGCGGCTCGTGGCGCTGGCGCGGCCCGTCGCCGCCCTGGCGCTCGTCGCGCTGGGGTTCTTCGGGGCTCGTTTGACCACTGCGAAAGTGCCCCTCGGCACGCCGGCGGAAGCGGGGGTCCTGCGCGTTCGCTATCTCGAGCCCGGACCCTCCGGGCAAGTGCATCTGGTGGTGGAGGAGACCCGGCAGCAGACGCTCTCCGGCACCGTGAACGATGACCGGATCCGGCGGCTGTTGCTGGCGGCCGCGCGCGAGTCCTCCGATCCCGGCCTGCGCGCCGAGTCGATGGACGTTCTCAAGGCGCAGCGCACGGCCGGAGAACTGCGGCCGGTGCTGCTCTATGCGTTGCAGCACGATCCGAATCCCGGCGTCCGCCTGAAGGCTCTGGATGCGTTGAAGCCCTACGACGGCGAGGCGGACGTGCGCGGCGCGCTGACCGAGGTTCTGCTGGCGGACGACAACCCCGGTGTGCGCGCGCAAGCGATCGATCTGCTCGTCGAGCACATAGAGGACATCAACGCCGGGGTGCTGCAGGAAGTCGTGCAGAAGGAGAACAATAGCTACGTGCGCCTGCGCTGCCAGCGGGCGCTCGAGGAGATGAACGCATCGGTGGGGACGTTCTGATGATCCGTTATCTGTGGCTGGCGCAAGCGTTCGCAGTGGCGGCGTTGGCGCAAACGAGTTCGGGGCCGGCGCGCGAAGGCGGCTATTGGGTGGAGACGATTGACGGCTCGGTTGCCGCCGGCGACAGGCTGCGGGTGAGCACGACCGGATCGGTGCGCATCCAGGGCGAGCAGCGGGGTGAGGTGGTGTACTCGCTCAAGCGGCGCGTCCGGGCGCGGGACGAAGCTTCCGCCCGTGCTCTTCTCGCGGGTATCGCTGTGAAGGCCACGCGCCAGGGCGCGTTGACGGTTCTCGAAGTCAGCATGCCCGATCGGCGGGCATCGGCGGATCTTTCCGTGCGCGTGCCGCGTAGGTTCCGCGAAACTGCGGTGGAATCGCGCGGCGGGGCGATTGAGGTCGCCGATCTGGACGGCGCCGTAACGGTCGCCACGGCCGCCGGCGCGGTGAATATCGATCGGGTGAGTGGAGGCGTCGGCGTGCGGACCGGCGGCGGCGCCGTGCGGCTGGACAGGATCGGCGGCAGCGTCGAGTGCTTCACGGCCGGCGGCTCGATCCAGGCCGGCCTGCTCAGCGGCGAAGCGACGTTAGGCACCGGCGGCGGCGAGATCGTGGTGCGCGAGGCGCGAGGCCTGGTGCGCGCCCGGACGCAGGGCGGCAATATACGGATCGAGCGGGCGGACCGCGGCGTTCAGGCCGCGGCCGCCAATGGGCTGGTTGACGTGGTTCAGGCCGGCGGGCCGGTGAGGGTTGAAACGGGCGCGGGGTCGATCCGGGTCCGCGCCGCCACCGACGTTCACTGCGAGTCGGGCACCGGAACCATCCAGCTTCAGGCGACTTCAGGCGGCTTGCGGGCCGTCACCCGGACGGGAAGCATTGTGGCCGACCTTGCCGGCGTGCAGAAGCTCGAAGACTCCGCGCTTGTCACCAGCGCCGGTGACATTACCGTGCTGATCCCGTCTAACCTTCGGGTGACGGTGGAAGCCATCAATTCTACTGCCGGAGGCCAGCGGATCGTTTCCGATTTTGGCGGGGTTCGTCCGCGGCCCGGTGCGGGATCGGTCGCCGAGGTTACCGTCAACGGAGGCGGACCTGTGTTGCGGCTCACCACTGCGGCCGGGACGATCTACCTCCGCCGCCCAAAATAGATACGGAGTCACTACAATGAAAACGTTCTTTGTTCCGGTTCTGCTGGCCGTTTCCCTGACGGGGATGGCCGCCGCTCAAGATGCCGCGCCCCCGGCGCCGCCCGCGCCCGCAACCGCAGAAGCGGCTCCGGCGCCTGTCTCGATAGTCGCGCCGGCAGCTCTGCCGGTGCCAATGGTCCTGCCTGCGCCTGCGGTGATGGTTGCACAGGCCGTGCCGCCCGTGCCGCCTGCACCGCCGGCGCCACCCGTGCCGCCCGCTCCGCTGTCCGCAAACTGGTATGCGCCGGGCAAGGGCAGCTATCTGGGCGTCGGCGTCCAGGAAATCGATCCGGACCGCGCCAGGGAACTGAAGCTCTCAGAGCCGCACGGCGTCCAGGTGACGACCGTCGCCGACGATAGTCCCGCCGCCAAGGCCGGGCTCAAGGAGGACGACGTCGTGATCGAGTTCAACGGGCAGCGGGTGGAGGGCGTGGAACAGTTTGTCCGCCTGGTGCGGGAGACGCCGCCCGGCCGCACGGTCAAGCTGCTCATCAACCGCAATGGCGCAAACCGGACCGTCACCGCGACGGTCGGCGACTGCAAGGCGTTCCTGCCTTACATGGACCCCAAGTTCGCCGGGAAGATGCGCAAACTCGCCGATGAAATGGCGCGCAAGGGTCAGGAGATGGAGCGCGAATTTGGGCCGGATTCCAAGTTCCGGCAGGACATGCAAAACCAGTTCGGCGAGGGTTCGCAGTTCCAGCGCGACATGCAGAAGCTCGGGGACGACATGAAGAAGTTGCACTGGGACTGGGAATGGCACGGGCCGGACATGGCGGAGACGCCGGGAACCCGGGGTCCACGGCTGGGCATCGAGAGCGAACCGGTGAGCTCGCAACTGGCAGAGTTCTTCGGTGTGAAGCAGGGTGTGCTGGTGCGGTCGGTGACGGAGGGGTCGGGCGCGGCGAAGGCGGGCATCAAGGCCGGGGACGTGATCGTCAAAGTGGGCGACAGCGAAGTCGGTAGCCCGAGGGATCTCACGAAAGCGCTGCGCGACGCCGAGGCGGGTAAGCCTGTTCCGGTGACCGTGGTCCGGAACAAGCGACAGATGACGCTGAATGTGACCCCGAGCGGCAAGCCCGGGGCGGGGCGCTGAGACGAGGGGGGTCTGTCCGCTTCCGCACAGACCCCTTCCCATAACCGGACAGTAAAAAGGCGTCGCCGCCCCCTGTCCCCTCTGCAATTCCTTGATTCCTCGAATCTTCGTCCTGGCCAAAGAAGTGCGTTATGAATTCGCGCGCGGAGCGTTTAAGAGGATAGGAGGTTGCGATGGCGAAGCTGCTCCAGGCTTTTCGGCGGAACCCCGATGCGCTCGCTCTGGC
This sequence comes from Bryobacterales bacterium, assembly GCA_963719445.1. Classification (GTDB taxonomy): domain Bacteria; phylum Acidobacteriota; class Terriglobia; order Bryobacterales; family Bryobacteraceae; genus DASWZN01. The sequence continues at coordinate 5,438,864 of OY970385.1, read as the reverse complement.
CGTGCTCTGTGTCGTGCTCGGCGTCGGCAGGCAGGCCGTTGCCGCCCGGCCGGTTTCCGCCTTCTCGAACAACACGTTAGGGATACAGTGGGGCTGTGTCAAACCGGCTACGGATGCCCTCGACACCCTCCGCGACAAGCTCCGGCACCTCACCTGCGCCGCACCTGAGGCTTTCCACCTTCCGGATTTCCAGCGTTAAGCCCCGGGATTCCCCTGGTGCTTGCATCGCCTCTCGTGCGCCCGCCTACTTCCGGCCAAGCATCTTGGCTGCCGCTACGCCCCCGAGCAGCGGCAGGAGCGTCAGCAGGACGAAAAGCACCGTCAGGAGCATCAGAACCTGCAAGGAGATCCCCAGCGGCGTCTGCATGAGGGCGATCATGTTGTCCTGGGCCGCGGCGGGGAACGCCCACGAACTCAGTTGCTGGCGCATCAGCTTGGCGTGCTCCGGGCTGGTGATTTCTCCGACGTAGGCGAACATCGCCGGCAGGCTGTACACCAGGAAAGTCAGCAGCCCGGTGAGCCAGCCCATCTTCACGCCGCTCCGCGTCGAGAGAGATTCGCCGCTGCGGCGGTGATAGAGGTATACCCCCAGAAAACCCGCCGCGATCAGCCACACCGGAAACGCCGGCGTGAGCAGAATCGTGAACAGCAGCGACAGCAACGCCGACAGGAACCCGATCCGGAACGCAAGCGGATTGCGGAAGCCAATCGGAACGGGCTGCGCGGCCGCGGGCGGCGGAGGCGGCAAAGGCGGCGCGGCGGGCGGCTCTTCCACCAGCAACGGCTCATCGCGCTGGGGCTTCCCGCATTTGTGGCAGAAGCGCGCCTCGGGTGGAAGCTCGGCTCCGCAGGTGCAGAAATCAGACACGCTAGTTTCAGTGTGGCGCAACGCGCTCGCCAGAGGCAAGCGTGTCAGGGGCGGTCAAAGAATCCGGGGACGCTCCGGGCTGGCTGTGCCCGGTGTTCAGCCCACGGACAAACGCAGGCGTGTCCCCGCGATTCCTTGACAGCTCCTCAGGCTGGCGGTCCGCGGCCCCCGGCGGCTCACCCCGCCCTCCAATCGGATAGCATGGAGTTGGTCACAAACCACAGCCAATTCAAGGAGTCGGGTATGCCTCGCTTCGTTTTTGCGTTGCTGGTCGTTCTTGCGTCGTCGGTCTCGGTGGCTGAAACCAACTACCTGCTTCAACAGCCGGCGCTCAGCTCTACCCAGATCGTTTTCTCGTACGCGGGCGACTTGTGGAGCGTCCCGCGCGCGGGCGGAGAGGCCAAGCGCCTGACCGCTTCTCCGGGCGACGAGCGCCGCCCGGTCTTTTCGCCGGATGGCTCGATGATCGCCTTCACCGGCGAGTACGACGGCAGCGTGGACGTGTTCGTCATGCCCGCATCGGGCGGCACGCCGAAGCGCCTGACCTGGCATCCCAGCTTCGACGGCGCCGTGGGCTGGACGCCGGACGGAAAGCGGGTGCTGTTCGTGTCCGATCGCGCGGTCGCAGCCGACGGCGCCAGATTCTACACCGTCCCGGTGGAGGGCGGTTTCCCTGAGGAGCTCCCGCTCCCCATCGCCGTGGAGGGATCTTACTCGCCCGACGGCTCGCACATCGCCTACGTGCCGCTCTTCCAGTGGCAGGAGGCTTGGAAGCGGTACCGGGGCGGGCAGACCAGGAAGATCTGGATCGCCGATCTCGCCGATTCGAGCGTCATCGAGATCCCGCGCGAAAACTCGAATGACTTCAATCCCATGTGGGTGGGGGACAAGATCTACTTCCTCTCGGACCGTAGCGGTCCGGTCACGCTCTTCTGCTACGACACGCGCACCCGCGCCGTCAAGCAAGTCGTCGAGAACCACGGTCTGGATTTCAAGTCCGCCTCGGCTGGGCCGGGGGCGATCGTCTACGAGCAGTTCGGATCGCTGAATCTGTACGACCTCAAATCGGGTAAGACCAGGCGGGTCGAGGTCCAACTGGCGGGCGACCTCCCGGAAATCCGGCCGCACTTTGTGAACGTCGGCAAGCGTCTACACAATGCCGACATCTCGCCGAGCGGCGCGCGGGCGGTCTTTGAAGCGCGCGGCGAGATCGTCACCGTTCCGGCCGAGAAGGGCGACCCCAGAAACCTGACCAACACCCCCGGCGTAAACGAGCGCTTCCCGGCCTGGTCGCCGGACGGCAAGACCATCGCGTATTTTTCGGACGAGTCCGGCGAGTACGCGCTTCACTTGAAGGACCAGAGCGGGATGGGCGAGGTGCGGAAGTTCAGTCTCGGCGACAAGCCGGCTTTCTACTATGCCCCGCGGTGGTCGCCGGACAGTAAGAAGATCGCCTACGTCGACTGCCACACTGGCATCTGGTATATCGACCTGGAACAGAAGAAGCCCGTCCTGGTGGACAAGGACTACTATTTCCCGGACTCGCCCACTGACCTGGCTCCGGTGTGGTCGCCCGACAGTAAGTGGCTCGCCTACCGAAAGCAACTGCCGAGCCACATGAGCGCGATCCACATTTACTCCATCGCGGATGCCAAAAGCATCCAGGTTACGGACGGCATGAGCGAGGCGAAGAATCCGGTCTTCGACAAGGAGGGCAAGTACCTTTACTTCGACGCCAGCACCGATTCGGGCGCTTCTATGCAGCCGGATATCGAAGGATTCAGCCGCCCGGTCACGCGCAGCATCTACCTGATCGTTCTCGCGAAGGACGTGCCCTCGCCCTTGGCGCCCGAAAGCGACGACGAAAAGCCCGCCGCGGAGAAGAAGAAAGACGAGCCAAAGAAGGATGAGGCCGCCAAAGAAGACAAGGACAAGCCGAAGCCGCCCGAGAAGGTCGACGTGAAGATCGACTTCGATAACATCGGCCAGCGGATTCTGGCGCTGCCCATGCCTCCCCGGCGCTACGAGGACTTACAGCCCGGTAAGGCGGGCGTGCTCTACGCCGTGGAAGCTCCGCCGCGGGCGCCGGATGGCGAGCCGGCCTTCACGATCCATCGCTTCGATCTCGGCAAACGCAAGTCCGACGTTGTGATCGGCGGCGTGCGGGCCTTCCAGATGTCTTTCAATGGAGAAAAGATGCTGTACCGGCAGGGCGACAAGTGGGTGATCGCGGCCCCGCCGCCGATGCCGGAAGGGGAAGGCGCCCCTACGCCCCCTCCCGAAGCCGGAAAAGGGACGCTCAAGACGGACGACATCGAGGTGCGCGTGGATCCGCCCGCCGAGTGGCGCCAGATGTACCGCGAAGTCTGGCGGATCGAGCGCGATTTCTTTTACGATCCTGGCTATCACGGCCTGGACCTCAAGGCCGCCGAGAAGCGATACGAGCCCTACCTCGATAACATCGCGTCCCGCCGCGATCTGAACTACCTGTTCGAGGAGATGCTGGGCGAGATGACGGTAGGGCACATGTTCATCCGCGGCGGCGATTCGCCGGAGGTGAAGCGCGTTCCTACCGGCCTGCTGGGCGCAGACTACAAAATCGAAAACGGCCGCTACCGCTTCGCCCGCGTCTTCAATGGCGAGAACTGGAACCCGGATCTGAAGGCTCCACTGACTCAGCCCGGCGTGAACGTCGTGGCGGGCGAGTACCTGCTCGCGGTGAACGGCCGCGACTTGCGGGCAACGGATGACATCTACAGTTTCTTCGAGGGCACGGCGGGCAAGTCGGTCGTCCTCAAAGTGGGGCCCGATCCTTCCGGGGCGAAGGCCCGCGAGGTGACCGTGGTGCCCGTGCCGAACGAGCACCAGCTTCGCCACCTGGCGTGGATCGAAGACAATCGCCGCAAGGTTGACCGGATGACCAACGGTCGGGTCGCCTACATCCACATGCCGGACACGGCTTTCGGCGGCTTCACCAGCTTCAACCGCTACTTCTTCGCGCAGGTGGGCAAGGAGGCGGCGATCATCGACGAGCGCTTCAACCATGGCGGATGGCTCGCGACCGACGTCATCGAGTACCTCAAGCGGCCCCTCATGAGTATGGCGATGTCGCGCGATGGCGCCGACATCGCGCAGCCGCAGGGCGCGATCTTCGGGCCGAAAGTAATGATCACCAATGAATTCGCCGGTTCCGGCGGCGACGCGATGCCGTGGTATTTCCACCGTTTCGGCGTGGGCAAATTGATCGGCACGCGCACCTGGGGCGGCCTGGTCGGCATCGGCGACTATCCCGGCCTGATGGACGGCGGCAACGTGACCGCGCCCGACTTCGCGATCTGGAATCCGGACACCGGCCGTTTCGACATCGAGAACCACGGCATCGCGCCCGACATCGTGGTGGAGCAGGACCCCAAGCTCGTCCGCGAGGGTCACGATCCGCAACTGGAGAAGGCGGTCGCGGTAGTCATGGAGGAGCTGGAAAAGAACCCGCCGCCCAAGATCAAGCGGCCGGAGTATCCGAACTATCACGGGAAGTAGCGCCGTCAGGCATCCGGCAGCGCACCGTCGCCCGCCGCGAGCGGCCGCTGCATCAGAACAGTGTCCACCCAGCGGCCGAATTTGAAGCCGACCGAGCGCAGCGTGCCGGCGTGCTCGAATCCGAAAGCCTGGTGAAGGCCGATGGAGGGGGCATTGCCGCTGTCGCCGATGATCGCTACCATCTGCCGGTATCCCTTCTCTTCGCAGAAAGCGATCAGCGCCTGGAGCAGCAGACGGCCGATGCCCTTCCGCGTGTGATCCGGATGGATGTAGATCGAATCTTCGAGGGTGAAGCGGTACGCGGGCCGCGCGCGGTAGGGGCTGGCATAGGCATACCCCACCACCGATCCCGCGATCTCCGCTACCAGAAAAGGCAGGCCACGCTTCAGCACCGCCAGGCGGCGGCGAGCCATCTCCTGTGCGGTGGGCGGGACCGTCTCGAACGAGGCCAGGCCGGTGAGGACGTGGTGCGCGTAGATTGCGGCGATGGCCGGAACGTCGGCATCCGTCGAGGCGCGAAGAGTGGCGTTGGGTGTCACAGAGACATGGTAGACGACCTGCGACGATCCCGGAAAGCGGACTTCAGTCCGCAGCCCGGAGCAGTCCCCGTGGCGCACGCTTCAGCGTGCCGTTCGCTCCTCCCCGGTCCAGTGGTGAAGCGCCGCGCTATCCCTTCCAATCCGCCGGCACTTCCCCCTCCGGCAGCAGCTCCGCCTTCTCCAGGTAGCGGATCTTGCTGGCGAAGTGCGCCGCGTGGGGGTCGTGCGTCACCAGCAGGACCGTCTTGTTGAACTCCTTGTTCAAGCGCGCCAGCAGCGTGAGAACCTCCTGCGCGGAAGCGGCGTCCAGGTTCCCGGTCGGCTCATCGGCCAGGATCAGGTCCGGGTCGGTCACGATCGCGCGCGCGATGGCCACGCGCTGCTCCTGGCCGCCCGAGAGCTGCTTCGGCAGGTGATCCACGCGGTCCTCCAGGCCCACCAGCTTGAGCGCGGTCATGGCGTGCTCGGTGCGGTCCTTCTTGTTGAGCCGGGTGAGCTTGAGCGGAAGCTCGACGTTCTCCATCGCCGTCAGAACCGGAATGAGGTTGAAGGACTGGAACACGAAGCCGATATGCTCGTTCCGCCACCGCGCGATCTGGCTGTCGTTGAGACTCCGCAGATCGTGGCCCAGCACCAGGATTTCGCCGCCGGTCGGCCGGTCCATGGCCGCGATGAGATGCAGCAGCGTGGACTTGCCCGAGCCCGACGGGCCCATCAGCGCGATGAACTCGCCGCGCGTGACCGCCAGGTTGATGCCCTTGAGCGCGGTCACGCGGACCCCGTCGTGCCCGAATTCCTTCTGGAGTTCGCGCGTCTGAATGATGATCTCGCTCATGCTTGTCCCTTCCTCACTCGCACGCGGTCGCCGTCTTTGAGCCCCGCGGGCGGATTCGCAACCAGGTCCTCGCCGCCGATCAGGCCGTCCTCGATGCGGACTCCCTGGCTCGCCGCCGCGCCGGCCTTCACGGTGCGCCGCACGGCCCGGCCGTCCAGCACCACGAACACCGCGCCATCGTGCACCGCCGATGCGGGCACCACTACGACGGGCTTGGGCGCCGCCGCGCTCGCTTTCTGCTCCGAGTAGAACGCCACGCTGGCGTTCATGTCCGGTCGCAGGTAGGCATCCGGCTTTATGACTTTGACTTTTACCTGCACCGTCGCCTTCTGGCGGTTGGCCTCCGGCGAGATCTGGCGGATGTAGCCGTCATAGCGGCGATCCGGATACGCGTCCGTGGTCACCCAGCCGCGCTGATCGTGGCTGAGCTTGGCAAAGTCGTTCTGGCTGATGTCGAGCTCGACTTCGAGATCGTTCAGATCGGCCAGCGACACCACGTAGCCCTTCGCGCCGCGGTCGCCGACGAAACTGGTGGTGACAAACTCGCCCTTCTCGACCTCGCGCTCGAGGATCGTGCCGGTGACCGGGGCTTTGATCACGGTGTTGTCGAGCTGGGTCTGGTAGTAATCGACCATGCCCTTGGCCTGCAGCACCTGGCCGCGCGCGGCGTCGATCTCTTCCTGCCGCGGACCGAGTTTGGTCAGGTTGTATCGCTCCTCGAGAGAGGACAGCCGGGCCGCCGCCGCGTCATACTTCGCCTGGGCATCGTCGAGCGCCTGCGGCGCCATGACCTTCTGCTCGGTGAGCTGCCGCGTGCGATTGAGCGTGATGCGCGCGTTAATCATGTCCGCCCGCGCCTGCTCCAGGTCGGCCTTCGCGCCCGCGATCTCCTGGGGACGCGAGCCGTGTTCGAGCTCGAGCAGGCGCGCCTGGAGGTTCTCGAATTGGCCGCGCGCCTGCTCGAGCTGGGCGCGGTATTCCTCGTCCTCGAGCCGCACGATTGTCTGGCCCTCCTTGACGTGGTCCCCTTTGTCCACTCCGATCCAGGCGACCTTGCCCATCACCTTCGAGCCCACCTCGATTTTGTGCGCCGCCACGATATAGCCGGTGGCGTTGAGAATCACGCCTGGGGCCGCGGAAACGCCGCCGGACGCCGTCACGCGGACCGCTTCCACCTCCACGGCCGAGTTCAAGCTCACGTATGCGTAGGCGCCGGCCGCGAGCAATGCCAGAGCGATCCCCACGCCGATCCACACGCCCGTGCGCTTTGCCGGGGCGGCCGGCTCGCGCGCTTCGCGGTCGATCTTCAGATCCTGGAGATTCGCCACCGTTATGCCTCCCTCAGAGCGTTCAGGATTTCCTTCTTCGCCGCCGCGCGGGCAGGGAAGAGCCCGCCCAGGGCTCCCATCAGCAGCGAGAAGCCGAGTCCCAGCGCCATGATGGCCGGGCTGATCCGGAAATCGAACGCGATTTCACTGAATGTGATGAAGTTGCCGATGCCGGCCTCGAACCCGTTCAGCGGCAGGACCAGCAGGCAGCCGAGCAGCCCTCCCAGACCCGCCAGCAGCAGCGATTCGAGGAAGAAACTGAGCAGGATTCCGGAGCGCGAAAAGCCCAGCACCCGCAGTGTCCCGATCTCGCGCGCGCGGCGCGCCACGGCGGCATACATCGTGTTCATCGCCGCGAAAGAGCTTCCCACCGCCATGATGATGGCCACCACCACGCCCACGTACTCCACCGGCTTGCCCGAGCTGGTCTGCAGTTCGTAATAGTCCCGTTCGGTCTGTGCCGTGCAGTTGAGCTGGCGGTCGTCGTTGACGTCGTTGATCAGGGCGCGCACCGCGACCGGGTCCACCGCCCGCACCAGCGCCGAGCTGACCACTTCGGAGCGGTTGAAATCGGCGCTGATCTGATTGACATCGCCGAAAATCTCGCTCGCGGCGGAGGTATGGCCGGCATCCATGATTCCGACCACACGCCAGGCGCCGCGCCCGAAGCGCAGGTACTTGCCCAGGCCGGCGGCGGGGTAGCGGCGCGCGATCGAGGCGCCCACCACCACCTCGCGCCGCCCCGTCTGGAACCAGCGCCCGGCGGCCATCTTCAACTGGTCGCGCATCTCGATGCCCTCGGGCGAGAGGCCGCGCAGCGTGACGTTCGCTCCGTCCGGGTTTGCGTCGCTCGGCAGGTTGATTACGGTCACCATCTCCAGCGAAGCAAGCGGCCCGCCGTTCCGGCCGCGCGCGATGCCCGGCTTCACCTTCAGCTCCTGGTAGGCCGCGCGCGTGAAGTTGCTGGCCAGCTCGGAAGTCGAGCCTTTGCGCATCACCAGCACGTTGAGCGGGTGGCCGGAGGCCGCGAAGGCCGTCTCCAGGCCGTTGACCAGCGCAAGAATGGCCAGCAGGACGGCGACCGTGACCGCGATGCCGAGCGCCGTCATGATGGTGGTGGTCTTCCGCACCGCCAGGTTTCGAAGGTTGTATGAGATCGGGATCGCCATTGTGTGCTCCTAGCCGTTGTCGCGGATCGCTTCGATGATGGCCGTCTTTGCGGCGCCGAAAGCGGGCACAAACGAGCTGGCCACGCCAATCGCCGCGGCCAGCGCCAGCGAGATCGCGACCACCACCGGCTGGATAGCCAGGGACGAGAACGCCGGAACCGCTTTGCCGATGCCCACGCACAGCAGCGCCGCCAATAGCAGGCCCAGCACCGCACCGGCCTCCGAGATCAGCACCGCCTCGCCCAGGATGATGCCCAGAATCTGGCCCGTGGTGAACCCGATGGTCTTCAGAATGCCAACCTCGCGTGCCCGCTCCCGCACCGACATGGCCATGGTGTTCGCCGAGACCAGCAGAATGCTGAACGTCACCGCTCCGCAGATGCTCAGCAGGAACACCTTCACGTTGCCGAGAAAGGCCAGAAAGCTGAGGCCGAACTGCTGCTCCGATTCGGTCTTGGTCTCGACCGTCGCGTTGTGAAACATGTCGTCGATGGCCTTGGCCACGCGCGGCGCGTTCTCCGCGCTGTCGGCCAGAATGGTGAACATGCCGGCGGCGGAGCGGCGCGCGAGCGGGATGCTCTCTTCCAAATACTTCCAGTGGAAGTACACGATCGAGTCGTCCTCGGGAATCTCGAAAATGCCGCGGATGGTGAGATCGAGGTTGACGGGGTAGATGTCGCCGGCGAAAGTGATCCGGTCGCCGATCTTGAGGTTGAGCCGCTCGGCCAGTTTCTTGCCCGCGATGCAGGCGGTCCGGTCCTGCAGAAACGCCTTCTTCTGATCCTCCGGAATCGTCATTTCGCCGACCAGGGCAAACAGCTTCTCCGGCTCCACGGCTAGGCGCGCGAAGAAATTCTTCGGGTCGCGGGCATCTTTGTAGGTTCCGCCGAACCACTGCGACATCATGACCACGCGCGCGCCCGGGATCTGCTCGATCTTCTGCCCATAGAAGAGAGGCATCGGCAGAGTGAGCGAAACGCGATTGCGCGTGACCAGCCGCAGCGCCTGGTAGTCGTTGGGCTTGGTGAAGTAGAAAGCCGTGTACAGCGCCATCACCACGCCCAGCAGGCACAACGAGACTCCGGTGCTGAACACCGTAAGCAGCGTGCGGCGATGATTGCGCCCGCTGTTCTTCAGGATGAGTGGAACAAAGCGGCCCATTGCCTCTATTTTAGCGGAGGCCGCTCTGTCTCAAATCCCGAATCGGCGGGCCGCCGCGCCTGGTCGCTCAACGGCGCGCGGCGACCGGCGAATCGCGTAAAGGCCTCCAGCCGCGCTACACTGGCCCGGTGAACGACGAAGACTGCATGCGTGAAGCGCTGGTTCTGGCGCGCGAGGCCGAGACCGCTGGCGAAGTGCCGGTGGGCGCGGTGGTGGCGCTCGATGGCGCCGTCATCGGCCGCGGCCGCAACTCCTCGGTGGGGCGCCTCGACCCCACCGCCCACGCCGAAATGCTGGCGTTGCGGCAGGCCTCGGCCGCCGTGCAGAACTACCGCCTGGAAGGCGCGACGCTCTACGTCACGCTCGAACCCTGTGTGATGTGCGCCGGCGCGCTGGTGGCCGCCCGGATCGCGCGGCTCGTCTTCGGCGCGCGCGACCTGCGCTTCGGCGGCGTCCGGAGCAAGTTCCGGCTCGTCGATTCGGAGTTGCTCAACCATCGCGTCGAGGTCGTCGAGGGCCTGCTCGCCGCCGAATGTCTGGACCTGCTGCGCCGCTTCTTTGGATCCCGGCGCGCCTAGTCCCGAACTACCGAAAGCTGCCGTCTGTGCGGCGCGAGCTCACGCCGACCGCCGGAGAGCGGGCCGGAGAGGCCGCCCGGTGCCGGGCGGGGTCGTTCGGATCGGCACCGCGCTGCGCCGAATCGCGGCCGGCTCCGCGCGAACCGAGCCGCTGAAATACTCGTCCAGCGGGAACAAGCCGTATGGCTCCAGTTCGCGGAAGACGCGGCCCAGGCTCTGTTCAATCCGGTACAACGCGTGGAAGAAGGTGCCTCGATCGACGTTCAGCCGGCGGCAGCACAGTCTCCAGTTCGCCCCCAGCAGGAAATGGTAGTTAAAAAGCTTGTATTCAAACTGCGGAAGAGTCCGGCGGCTCACCAGAACGAAGTCTGCGAGGTATTCTTCGTCCTTCCGGCCCCAACTCGAGCTGTGGTCATGCCCGGAAACGAACTCGAGCGAGATTTTGCTCATGTACTTTTCCTTCTTCGCGCAATGACGAAAGCGGGCATAGCATGCACGGAAGATGGCACGCAGCACGCAGTTGCAGGGATTCACTCTTCCCCCGCGGCCAAGGTTGAGCCCCAGCCCGTGACATTGTGTGCAGGAATTCTTGGCAAGCGCTACTGTCTCTGATCGATTCCATTCCATTTTTAGATGTCCTCGTTGACGGGCGCCTCAAAGATTTGAGGGTCGCCCAAATACCTGTCACAAGAGTACTCGCCATCAAAAATGGGTCAATTCAGCGCAGCGAGCCTTGCACTGCGATAACAACGGCGACATGTCACAGCCATCGGCTGCAATGGATTCGAATAAATATAGTTAAAGTGGATTAATACCATGAGATGGCCACGGTTTCGCGTGCACCTATTCCTGTGAGGAATCACGCGCCCGAGGCGTCACCATGGACTTTGAAACTCTTCAGAGGCGGCTGTTAGCGCGCGTCAGGACCTGCGTACAGAACGGCCAAATGACCGAGAGAGGGCTGGCCCGTATGGTCGGCATCTCGCAGCCCCACATGCACCATATCCTCAAAGGGGCGCGCTCTCTGTCATTGGAAAACGCGGACCGCATCCTTCGGCGGCTCGGCTGGACCGTTCTGGACCTTCTCGAGGGGGGCGCGTCTGCCCGCCAATCTCGCAGCGCCGGGCGGCCTGTCGCGGGGATGGAACGGAGCGAACAGGGGGAGTTGGCCGGTTTAGGCGTGGAGGGGTGAACGGATTCCAAGGAATTCAGCCAGCCCTGCGCACAGCCGCTGGAGAGTTAGTCAGGTTCTATCTGATATTTCGTGCGCCGGCAACTTCCTGGTAGATCTCCAGCACCTGCCGGGCGGCCGTAGCCCAACTGAAGCGGCGAACCTGTTCGTGACCCCGGCGAATCAGGTCGGCGCGCAGGCCTTCGTCCAGCAGCACGTCGCGGATGCCGCGCGCGATCTCGAAAACGTTCTCCGGGTTGACCAGCATCGCGGCGTTTCCGGTGACTTCAGGCAGCGAGCTGACATTCGAAGTGACCACAGGAGTGCCGCAGGCCATGGCCTCCAGCGGCGGCAACCCAAAGCCCTCGTACAACGACGGGAACACGAACGCTGAGGCCGCCTCAAAGAACACACGCAGCGTGTCTAACGGCACGAAGCCGAGAAATCGGACTAGCTTTTCGACGCGCGTCTTGATCACAGCCCGGCGCAGGGCGGGGTACTTCGTGATCTCGTCTCCAATGATGATCAGGCGCAGGTCCTTGTATAGCGGGTGCTGTTCGAGATCGCCGCGCAGGACCGCGAAAGCCTCCACCAGCCGGGGAATATTCTTCTGCTGCCGCACGGCGCCCGCATAGAGAAGGAACGGGTAATCGATCTGATAGCGTTCCAGGATCTGCTGGCGCTCCGCCGATTGGGTCCCATTATCGGGAGCGCGCAGAAAGTGCGGGTCCGGCGCGTCGTAAATCTGGCGGATGTGGCTGGAGGGAATGCCCAGAACGTTCTCGACATCGCGGCGCGTGGCTGTCGAGACCGCGATGACCCGCTCGGCGCGCAGCAGCCCGCGCCGGACCAGAAACATCCGGAGGCTGGTGCGCATCTGCGCGCGGTTGCCGAACAACAGGCTGCCCATGTCGTGGATGGTGACCACGTACGGCTTGGGCATCAGCAGCGGCACCACGTTCAGCGGCAGGTGCACCAGATCGGCCCGGATCGTGCGCAGGAAGAAGTAGAAGGCGAACTGGTCCATCCAGTGGGTGTCGGGCCTCGGATGTAAGGCGACCTCGAAATTGGGCGGCAGGTCGGCGAACTCGGGCTCGTCCGCGTTGAGCGCCACCAGAACGTAGCGGTTTTCGTGATCGAGCGCGGCCAGCGCGTGAACCAGGTTGCGGATGTAGGTCCCGACGCCGAAGTCCCGGGTGCGGCGGACGTCAATGGCTATCCGCAGGGGCATGCGCTACGCCATCACGGGGTTGAGCTTCCAGGCGTAAAGCGGGAACTTGTCGGTCAGCACCTTGATGCGGGCCCGGACCGCGGCATAAGTCTCCTGGGAGCCGATGTTGTTCAGCACCTCGGCAATGAGCAGGGCGACCTCGCGCATTTCCGGCTCGCCGAAGCCGCGCGTGGTCACCGCCGGGCTGCCCAGCCGGATGCCGCTGGGGTTGAACGGCTTGTTCGTGTCGAACGGAATCGTGTTCTTGTTGGCGGTGATGTAGGCCTCGTCCAGCGCCTGCTCGGCCTCCTTTCCCCGGATACCTTTCGAGAACACGTCCACCAGCATGAGATGCGTGTCCGTGCCGCCCGAAACCACCCGGAAGCCGGCCTCGGCCATGCCCGTGGCCAGCGCGGCCGCATTGGCCAGCACGCGCTTCTGGTACTCCACGAACTCCGGCTGCATCGCCTGCAGGAAGCACACCGCTTTGGCGGCCACGATATGCACCAGCGGCCCGCCCTGTATGCCGGGGAAGACCGACTTGTCGATCGCCTGGGCGTGCTGCGCGCGGCACAGGATGATGCCGGAGCGGGGCCCGCGCAGCGTCTTGTGTGTGGTCGAGGTCACGATGTCCGCGTATTCGCACGGATTCGGATGGACGCCCGCCGCCACCAGGCCCGAGAAATGCGCCATATCGACCAGCAACATCGCCCCGGCCGAATCCGCGATCTCCCGCATGCGGCGGAAGTCGATGATGCGGGGATAGGCGCTGCCGCCCCCGACGATCATCTTGGGGCGATGTTCGGTCGCCAGCCCGGCCAGCTCGTCGTAATCGATCTGCTCGGTCTCGCGATTGACGCCATAGGGCACGATCTTGTACAGCTTGCCGGAGAAGTTGAACGGGCTGCCGTGCGTGAGGTGGCCGCCGTGCGAGAGGTTCATGCCGAGAATCGTGTCGCCGGGCTGCAAGAAGGCGGCGTAAGCGGCCATATTGGCCTGCGCGCCCGAGTGCGGCTGCACGTTGGCATGCTCGGCGTGGAATAGCTGCTTGGCGCGCTCGATGGCCAGCGTCTCCACTACGTCCACGTACTGGCAGCCGCCGTAGTAGCGCTTGCCCGAATAGCCCTCGGCGTACTTGTTGGTGAAGACGCTGCCCGCGGCCTCGAGCACCGCTTCGGAAGTGAAATTCTCGCTGGCGATCAGCTCCAGCCGCGAATTCTGCCGCAGCAGCTCCTGCCGGATCGCGTCGTACACCTGCGGATCGACCTCGGCCAGCCGCCGCGACATCGTCTCCTGATCGTTCATGATTCCTTTGCCTCCAGGGCGGCGATCTTCGCCACCCGTCTGCCGTGCCGGCCGCCGTCGAATGCGGTCGCGAGAAAAACATCCACCAGGGCGTCCGCAGCCGGCTCTTCGATGAATCTGGCCCCCAGCGTCAGGACGTTGGCGTCGTTGTGTGCGCGCGCCAGCCGGACCTCTTCCGGAACGGTCCCGAGCGCGGCGCGAATGCCGGCGAACTTGTTCGCGGCGATGGACATGCCAACGCCCGTGCCGCAGACCAGGATCCCGCGGTCGGCGCGCCCCGCCACCACGTCGCGCGCTACCGGCGCCGCGAAGTCGGGGTAGTCGCACGATTCAGTGGAGTGCGTGCCCTCGTCGAGAACCTGGTGGCCCTCCCGCTCCAGTCTGCCGCGCAGATGCTCCTTCAAGACAAATCCAGCATGGTCAGCGCCGACGGCGACTCTCATAGGGGTAGAAGCCATTCTAACATGCGGCTCCGGCGCCGAACCTGCCGGCGCCGAACTTGGCGGCTACGCGCCTCGCGCCTGTTATCCTGTACCAATGCGTTGGAGTCAAGTTCTTATTCCCACCCTGCGCGAGGAGCCGGCCGAGGCGGAAGTCGTCAGCCATCGTCTGCTGTTGCGGGCCGGTTACATCCGCCAGCTCTCCGCGGGCATTTACAGCTACCTGTTCCTGGCGCAGCGCTCGCTGAACAAGATCGTCGCCATCGTCCGCCAGGAGATGGATGCCATCGGCGCGCAGGAGTTTTTGCTGCCGGCCCTGCACCCGGCCGAGCTGTGGCAGGAATCCGGCCGCTGGGACATCATGGGCCACGACCAGTTCCGGCTCAAGGACCGCAACGGCCGTGACATGTGCCTGGGGATGACCGCCGAAGAAGTCATGACCGCCATCGCGCGCAACGAGCTGCGCAGTTACAAGCAGCTTCCGCAAATCTGGTATCAGATCCAGACTAAGTTCCGCGATGAGCCGCGGCCGCGCTCCGGCCTGATACGCGTGCGGCAGTTCATCATGAAAGACTCGTACTCCTTCGACATGGACGCCGCCGGGCTCGACGCCGCCTACCGCCGGCACTACGACGCCTATTGCCGCATCTTCAGCCGCTGCGGGCTCGAGTTTCTCCCGGTGGAGGCGCACTCGGGAGCGATGGGCGGCAGTCAGTCGCACGAATTCATGGTGAAGTCCGAGGCGGGTGAGGACTGGGTGGTGACCTGCGCCCAGTGCGGCTACGCGGCCAACCTCGAAAAGGCCGTTTCGCATGCGACAGCCCCGGCGTCGCCCGATCCCGCGGGCGGCCTGACGCCCGAAGCGTTCCTCACGCCGGGCATCAAGACCATTGACCAGCTCTCCGAGTTCACCGGCCACCCCGGAACTTCATTCATCAAGAGTCTGGTGCTGGTGGCCGACGGCCAGCCCGTGCTGGCGCTGGTGCGCGGCGACCACCAGTTAAGCGAAACCAAGTTCCAGCAGGCCGCGGGCGCGCGTGAGTTCCGCCCTGCCCATCCGGAAGAGATCGTGAACTGGTTCGGAGCCGAGGCCGGCTCGCTTGGCCCGGTGGGCGTCACCGGCATGCGCATCCTGGCCGACGAGGCGCTCGGCGGACGCAAGAACATGATCGCGGGCGCCAACAAGGACGGCCAGCACCTGCGCGGCGTGACGCCTGAAGAAGACTTCCAGGCCGAGTACCGCGATTTGCGCGAGGCCGCGGAGGGAGACGCGTGCGTGCGCTGCGGCGGCCCGCTGGCGCTCGGAAAGGCCATCGAGGTCGGCCACATCTTCAAGCTCGGCAGCCGCTATTCGGACTCGATGGGATTGCGCGTGCAGAACGCCGCGGGCGAAGAGTGCACGCCGGTGATGGGCTCCTACGGGATCGGCATCGAGCGCATCCTGAGTTCTGCGGTGGAACTATACAACGACGCGGACGGCATGGCGCTGCCGGCGGCCATCGCGCCATTCCACGTGATCGTCACGCCGGTCAACATTTCGGACCCGATGCAGCGCGACGCCGCCACCGGAATCTACCAGAGTTGCCGCGCCCTGGGTCTCGACGCCCTGTTCGACGACCGCGACGAGCGCCCCGGCGTCAAATTCAAGGACGCCGACCTGATCGGCATCCCCTACCGCATCGTCATCGGCAAGAAATTCGCGCAAGGCCTGGTGGAACTGGTGGAGCGCCGCAGCCGGCGGAAGACCGACGTCGAAGCCACCGCCGTGGCGCCGGCGCTGGCCGAGAAAGTGAAAGCAGCGCTTGCGCGCTGACCGCCGCCCTAACTTCCCGTCACCACCCGCCGGCCCTGGATCCGAAACTGCCCCGACAGCACAATGCGGATCGCCTCCGTGTAAGCCTGGTGCTCCTGCTCCAGAATGCGTGCCGCCAGCGTCTCCTCGGTGTCATCGTCCAAAACCGGGACCGCGCGCTGGACCACGATCGGCCCGGCGTCGAGTAACTCGTCCACGAAATGCACCGTGCAGCCGCTGACCTTCACGCCGTGCTCGAGCGCCTGGTGCTGCGCTTCCAGCCCCGGGAACGACGGCAGCAGCGAAGGGTGAATGTTCAGGATGCGCAGCGGAAACTCGCGCACGAAGGTCGCGCTGAGCAGCCGCATGTAGCCGGCCAGGCAAACTAGGTCCACCGCGCACTGGTTCAGCTCGGCCACCACCATGCGGTCGTAGACCTCGCGCTCCAGGCCCTTGGACTGAATCGAGACTGCGTTCAGCCCGCGCCGCCTCGCGATTTCGAGTCCGGGAGCCTGCGGCCGGTTCGAGATCACCACCGCGATTTCAGCCTCGATGCGGCCGGCCTCGATGCTATTGGCGATCGCTTCGAAGTTCGAGCCCCGTCCCGAGAGCAGGAGTCCGAGTCTCTTTTTCATGTGTAGATCACCCGCGTCTTCGAGCCGCGCTTCAGCGGAACGGCGCGCCCGATTTCGTAGCAACGCTCCCCCAGGCCGTCCAGCACCTTCCTGGCGCGCGCCAGGTTGCGTTTCGCCACCACGAGTATCATGCCGATGCCCAGGTTGAAGGTGCGGCGGTAGTCGTCGTCGGGAATGTTGCCCAGGCGCCGCAGTAACTCGAAAACGGGCGGCACGGGCCAGGCCGCGGTCGCAACCTCGACCGCCACGCGCGCTGGCAGGATGCGCGGCGTGTTGCCGGTAATGCCGCCGCCGGTGATGTGCGCCGCGCCCTTCAGCAGCCCTTTCGCGGCGAGCGCCTGGATGGGCCGCAGGTAGCTGCGGTGCACCTTCAGCAACTCATCGCCCACCGTGCAGCCGAGCTCCGGCAAGTACGTCTTCACCCCGTAGCCGGCCACCTCGAGCAGCAGCTTCCGGGCCAGCGAGTACCCGTTGGTGTGCAGCCCCGTCGAAGGCAGTCCCAGCAGCACGTCGCCGGCGCCGATCGTCGCCCCGTTGAGCATGCGCCTGCGTTCCACCGCGCCCACGATGAAGCCGGCCAGGTCGTACTCGCCCTCGGCGTACAGCCCCGGCATCTCCGCCGTTTCGCCGCCGATCAGCGCGCAGCCGTTCTCGCCGCAGGCGCGCGCCAGGCCGGAGACCACCTGCCGCGCCACCTCGGCGTCAAGCTTCCCCGTGGCGTAGTAGTCGAGAAAGAAGAGCGGCGTCGCGCCCAGCACGCCGATGTCGTTCACACAGTGGTTCACCAGGTCCTGGCCCACCGTGTCGTGCCGGCCCGCGGCGAACGCGATCTTGAGTTTCGTGCCCACGCCGTCGGCCGAGCTGACCAGGACCGGTTTCTTCCATCCGGCAAGCTGGAATCCGGCACCGAACGCTCCGATGTCGGTAACCACGCCGCGAGTGAACGTCGCGCGCGCCAGGTGCTTGATGTGGTCTACTGCCCGGTCCGCCTCGTCGATATCGACGCCGGCGTCTTTATAGCGCACTGCTTTTCGAGGTGCCATCGCCAGACTCTACAGTATAGCGGGAGGGCCCCCGGCGGCGTGGCGCTCTCGTGCCGCCACGTTGATCCCACTAAGCTTTAAACTTAACGCATATGCGCGTTGTCATTCAGCGAGTCAGCCAGGCGCGGGTTGTTGTCGATGGATGTACCGCCGGCGCAATCGGGCCGGGTCTGCTGCTGCTTCTGGGCGTAGCCAGGTACGATACCCGGGCCGATGCCGATTACCTTGCCGACAAAGTAACCGGCTTGCGTGTCTTCCCCGACGAAGCGGGCAAGATGAATCGCAGCGTTCTCGAAACCGGAGGCGCGCTGCTGATTGTCTCTCAGTTCACGCTGTACGGCGACTGCCGGCGGGGCCGCCGGCCGGGGTTCGACCTTGCCGCGCCCGCGGAGGAGGCCCGCGCTCTGTATGACTACTTCGTCGAGACTTGCCGCAAAAGGGGAGTTCCGGTGGAAACCGGCATCTTTCAGGCGAAAATGGCGGTCGAGCTTACCAATGACGGGCCGGTAACACTTATTTGTGAGTCAGAAAAAGGCGTATCGCAGTAAGTGTTCCTATGCTATCGTGTATATGGGTGAACTTATGCCGAGACACAAGACCGTCGAGAATTCCGAGTTGCTAAAGGCTGCGCTGGAGGGACTGGAAGCGCAAAAGAAGCGGGTCGAGGAGCAGATCGGCCAGGTGCAGGCCATGCTCGGCCTGCGCCGCGGACGCCCCCCCGCCTCCGCCGCTCAAAAGCCCGCGCGCAAGAGAAGGCTGAGCGCCGCCGCCCGCAAGAGGATCGCCGCTGCGCAGAAGCGCCGCTGGGCCGAGTACCGCAAGCGGACCGAGGGCGGGAAGGAATAGCGAGTCGGCTCCGCGCCGCCGCCGATACGCCTGGCGGCGCGGCATTTCGTTCGAACCCCTCCACCCCACCCACCGGATCTCGGCGGGGGTCCCTCCCCGCGCGCGCTCGCGCCTATCGCTGGATCACGTCGAAATCGATCCACTGTTCGGCCACGCCGTGTTTCTCCTTCGCCAGCGTGTCGCGAACGACGAACTGCAGCACGTACGAGCCCGGCTCGAACGAATCCAGAAGCATGCTCCCTCTGGCAATCTTGCGCCGCGGGCCGGCCGGCGCGGCGTCCAGTCGCTTCCGTTCCGTCGCCAGCACTTGCTGCTGCCCGCGGAACACCCGCACCTCGGTGTCGATGGCCGGTTTCTGGGTTTGACGGTCGACGCGCGCGTTAAAGATCTGGCAGGTGAAATCGAGCGCCCCGCTCCGCCGGAACACCCGGAATGACGGAACGCCCGGCGCATCGAGGTCTCGCGGCTGGTCTGCCGGGCTGCCGAGAACGAGTCCGGAAAGCGCCAGTTGCCGCTTCTTCAGGTCGGGCACGTCGATGAACTGGCTCGCGGTTCCAATCTTCCCCGTGCTGGTGTCCCGAACGGCCACGCGGATATGGTACGGTCCCGGCCGGGCGACCGGAATCGAGCTGGTGTAGACCAACCCGGCACTCATCGCGTCCTCGTAGCTCGCCGGCTTCAGACGGAGAACGGCCGTGTACGACGCCTTGTCTACGGGCCGCCCCGCTCGTCTACCGTGAACGCGAGCAGGTCGGCGGTGGCTGTGTGCAGATCGCCGGGCTCGACCGAAAAGGTAAGGTCACGGGCGTCGATGTGCAGCATCAACGCGATCGTCGTGCGGGAGTCCGCGGCTTCGGTGAAGACCGGAGTGAGGCGGAGGTGCACCGCGGAGGATGTGAACGGAGACAGCAGAGCGGCGACAAACTGGTCCCCGGCCGCCTTGGGAGGATCCTCGTAGCCGTAATAGCCCGAGCGCGAGCGGACGTGCAGCCGCGGAACTTTGACGTGGACTTGGATGGCGTGAAACTCCGGCTCCTTGCCGTTTCGAGGTTGAAAACGCGCCGCATCGGGCTTGTAGCCGATCAGGTAGTAGCCTTCGAGATCCCGCAGGATTTTTCCGATGCCGAAGTCGATGCGGTTGGAGTCGGGCGCCAGAAAACCGCCGGTTTCGTGCGCCAGGTACTGGAGCCCTTCCTGATCCAGCAGCATGCCGGTCAGCCGGCTGTCGCCCCGCGTCTGGCTGAGGAGCGTGGGCAGGCCGCCCGGCTGATAGGGGTCGTCCGCGCCCGGCATCAGGGTCTGAAGTCCCCTGGCGTCGATGCTGTACAGCACCACGGCGGACCGGTTGGCCAGGTCGGCCACCCGGCGCAGCGGCTCCAGCAGGCGATCGTCCCTCTCCCACATCCTCGGGGCGCCAAAGCGGCGGGGTATCGTTTCCGCCGGACTCAGCGCAGACCGCAGCCGCAGCCCGTCGGAGATAAGGATGAGCGACTTGCGCCCCGGCATCTCTCGCATGCCGTTCACCAGGTAACTCACGGCGCCCAGAGTTCCGAGCGAGTAAGAAACGCGGCGCCATTGCGCCTCCTGGTCGCGGGCCTCCTGGCCCGCGCCGGCCTGCGAGGAGACCGGCTCCATTGCCGACAATCCTGCGCGCCCGCCCGGATACCACCGCAGCCGGTCCACCGCGGCGAGCAGCAGACGCCGGTCGCTGGTGAACTGATCCAGCGCGCCCATGCCGCCGCTGGTGCGGACGATCGCCACCAGGTCACCCGGCTGGATTTGCTGTTCCACGAATCGCTTCAGGTCGTGCCGCACGCCCCCCATGCTCTCCATGGATAGTCCGAGGTCGTCCACCACCAGGACGATGGTGCGGCGCACCTCCTCGCGTTTGGGCGCGGCCTGCGCCGGTGCAGGCGGCGGAACCGCACCTCGGGGCAGGGGAGTGGGCGCTGGCGCGGCCGGTTGAGAGGGCGAGGCTAACCGTATGTAAGAGAAATTCGTGATCTTCTGCGGACGGCCGTCCTCGATGATCTCGAAATCTTCGGGCTTCAGGTCCGTCACCTGGCGGCCCTTGGAGTCCGTGACCACCGCATCCACTTGAACCAGGTTCACCGTGATGCGGATGATGGGCGACTCAACCTGGCCCGCCGCCAGCGCCGCCACCGCTCCCGCCAGCAGCCATCTGCAACGGATCACTGGTCACCCCCCTCGAAAAGGTTAAGTTTATCCCAAATGGGAGGCGCGGGCGCCGCCCTTCCGGTTACTGTCCCGCTTATAATGGGTCACAAATGGGCGAGCTTAGCCGGATTGGCGTGGCCATCGATTCGGAGCTGCTGAAGAAGTTCGACGATCTCATCGCGAAGCGGGGCTACACCAACCGCTCCGAGGCGTTCCGCGACTTGATCCGCGAGGAACTGGTCGAGCAGGCCTGGGAATCTCCGGAGAGGCGTGTCGTCGGCACG
This sequence comes from Bryobacterales bacterium, assembly GCA_963719445.1. GTDB lineage: Bacteria > Acidobacteriota > Terriglobia > Bryobacterales > Bryobacteraceae > DASWZN01. The sequence continues at coordinate 5,417,945 of OY970385.1, read as the reverse complement.
GTCTCCATCGTCTACGACCACCACGTGCGCCTGCTCAACGAGAAACTCACCGGACTGCAGCACGAGCACTATCACCACGTGCTCTCGACTTTGCACGTCCACCTGGACCACGATCACTGTCTGGAAGTGCTTGTGGTGCGCGGCAAAGCCGGCGAGGTGAAGAAAATCGCGGACGCCCTGATCTCCACCAAGGGCGTCAAGCACGGCCGCCTGACCATCACGACCTCGGGCTCCGAGGTCTGAGGGATTACCCCTGCTGCCGCGCGCCCACCGCCGCGCGCACTTGGTTCCGCTCGAGCGGCTTGGTCGCGTGCCACGTGAACAGCATGCGGTGAATCACCGTGATGTTGGCGATGACGGCGATGACCCACAGCACCGGCGCCATGCGGTTGAACAGCGCTCCGATGATCAGCAGCACCATGCGCTCCGGGCGCTCCATGAACCCGGCTTTGCACTTCGGAATGATGCATTCGGCCCGCGCCCGCGTATAGCTCACCATCACCGAGCCGGTCATCACCACAGCCGTCAGAACCACGTAGAAGAAACGGTTGATGGAGGCGTAGTAGACCAGCAGCCCCATCAGCAGCACCAGGTCCGAGTAGCGGTCCACCACCGAATCGAAGAACGCGCCGAACAGCGTCACCTGGTTGGTTGCGCGCGCCACCCTCCCGTCCACCATGTCGAAGATCCCGGCCGCCACCATCACCAGGGCCGAGGCCACGAACCGGCCCGACGCCAGCAGCACCGCTGCCACCCCGTTGATCGCCAGGCCGATGAACGTCAGCACGTTGGGATTAATCCGCGAGAGTGCAAGACCGCGGACAATCAGCCGGATGACGCTATTGCACGCAACCCCGATGGCGCGCGTGTAGGTCATTGGTCTGCCTTCTCCTCGTCGTGTATGGTCATGAGCTCCAGAATCTCCATCTCCCGCGTGCCGCCCGGAATCTGGATCTTGACCACGTCGCCGACTTCCTTGCCGAGCAATCCCCGGCCGATCGGTGAATTCGTCGAGATCAGGCCCTTCGAAACATCGCTCTCCTCGCTTGTGACCAGCCGGTAGGCGATCTCCTCGTCCTTGCCGATGTCCAGCACCACGACCTTCGAGCCGAGACCCACGCGGCCGTGCGGGATCCTCGAAAGATCCACCATCGCCCATTCGGCCATGCGTTTCTGGAGTTGTTGCAGGCGCGCGTCGACATACCGCTGCCGCTCCTTGGCGGCGTGGTACTCGGCGTTCTCGCTCAGGTCGCCGTGCGCGCGCGCCTTCAGGATTTCCCGTGGCAACTCCGTGCGCAGCTCGTGTTCGAGCGCAGCGATCTCGTCCTGCAGCTTCTTCTTGAAATCTTCCATGAAGGAACGCCTGCTCCTTGATTGCTCATTATAAAGCACGCCGGCCGGCCAGTGCCGTGGGGCAGCCGGTTCTCGACCGGAACCCGGCCGCGACCGGAGGGAGCGGTCCTGGCAACCCTCCCCTGCAAACCCTTCAAAACAGTCCTATTCGACAATGGTTTCGCGCTCTGCTATCCTATAATTACCCATGGGAATTAGAACGCCTTACCCCCAAGGTGCACAGGTGGAGCACCAGAAGTTCGGTCTTGGTGCCGTGCTCTCCGCCACTGACGAATACATCGTCATCAAGTTCGACGACTTCGGCGAGAAGAAATTCCTCGCCCACATCGTCCTGAACGCGTTGAAGAAGAGCGACCGGCAGCCTCCGGTCGAGAAACGCGCGCGCCGCAAGCCGAAGGCCGCCGCCGTGGCCGCCGCTCCGCCTGCACCCGTCCCGGCTCCGGCGGTCTAAGCCTGTAAACGTGCCTCACACCCGGCCTGTTTCCGGCGCGGCTGGAAGTGTGCCCGGCCCTGACGGTGTTACACTGGTCTTCTCTCATGCGATTCGGTGTCGTAGTCTTCCCTGGCAGCAATTGCGATCATGACGCGTGGTATGCCGTGTCGCAAAACCTGGGGCAAACGGCGGAGTTCCTGTGGCACGACTCGCCGCAATTAGGCGACGTCGACGCCGTCATCCTGCCGGGCGGGTTCGCCTACGGCGACTACCTCCGCTGCGGCGCGATCGCCAAATTCTCGCCGGTCATGGGCGCGGTGCGGAAGTTCGCCCAGGAGGGCGGGCTGGTGCTGGGCATCTGCAACGGTTTTCAGATTCTCGTCGAGAGCGGCCTGCTGCCCGGCGCGCTCGTCCGCAACCGCGGTTTGAAGTTCATCTGCCGTCCCGTGCGCCTGCGGACTGAGACCGTGAATTCCCCGTTCACCTCGAGCGCCGAAAAGGGGCAGGTTCTGACCGTTCCCATCGCGCACGGCGAGGGCTGCTATTACGCGGACGAAGAAACGCTCGACCGGCTCGAGGCCGAAGACCGCGTCGTCTTTCGCTACCTCGATAACCCGAACGGGTCGCTCCGGGACATCGCCGGAATTCTCAATGAAGGCCGTAACGTTCTGGGGATGATGCCGCACCCGGAACGCGCCGCCGATCCGCTGATGGGATCGACCGACGGCCTGGTAGTGCTGAAATCGATGGCCGCGGCGCTGGCCGCCGGGAGCTGCCGGGCTTGAGACCGATGGCTGAAAGCCGGCGGCCGATGGCTTCTTCATGACAATCACTCCTGACCTCATCGCCACTCATCAACTTACTCCCGAAGAGTACGCAAAAATCGTCGCCCTGCTGGGGCGCGAGCCCACTTATACCGAGCTCGGCATCTTCAGCGTTATGTGGAGCGAGCACTGCTCCTACAAAAGCTCCCGCCTGCACCTGAAGAAGCTGCCGACGCGCTCCAACCTGGTCCTGCAAGGACCGGGCGAGAACGCCGGCATCATCGACATCGGCGGCGGCTGGGCCATCGCTTTCAAGATCGAGTCTCACAACCACCCCAGTTTCATCGAGCCGTTCCAGGGCGCGGCCACCGGCGTCGGCGGCATCCTGCGCGACATCTTCACCATGGATGCTCGGCCCATCGCCGTCATGGACTCGCTCCGCTTCGGCCCGCTGGACGATCCGCAGTCCGGCGCCCGCAACCGCCGCATCCTCGAAGGCGTGGTCGCCGGCATCGCCCATTACGGCAACTGCTTCGGTGTGCCCACCGTCGGCGGCGAGTGCATCTTCGAGCCGTGTTACAACGGCAACCCGCTGGTGAACGTCTTCGCGCTGGGCGTGTTCAAGAAGGACGAGATCTTCTACGCCCGCGCCAGCGGCGTCGGCAACCCCGTGGTCTACGTCGGCGCCAAAACCGGCCGCGACGGCATCCACGGCGCGTCGATGGCTTCGGCCGAGTTCTCCGAGGATTCCATGCAGAAGCGGCCCAACGTGCAGGTGGGCGACCCCTTCATGGAGAAGCTGCTGCTGGAGGCCTGCCTCGAGGCCATGCACACCGGCGCCGTGGTCGGCATACAGGACATGGGCGCCGCCGGCCTCACCTGCTCCACCTGCGAGATGGCCAGCCGCGGCGGCACCGGCATCGAGATCGACCTGGCGCTCGTGCCGCAGCGCGAGACCGGCATGACGCCTTACGAGATCATGCTGTCGGAATCCCAGGAGCGCATGCTGCTGGTTGTGGATAAGGGCCGCGAGGACGAAGTCTTCCGCGTCTTCAAGAAGTGGGGGCTCGACGCGGTAACCATCGGTGTGGTGACCGGAGACGGCAAAATGCGCGTCAAGGACCACGGCCCGGTGGTCGCCGAGATTCCAGCTCGCGAGCTGGCCGACGAGGCTCCCCTCTACGACCGCCCGCACACGCTGCCCTTCCGCGCCGCTCCCATCGACGGCCCGCCTATTCCCGAAGGCAATCTCGAAGCCGATCTGTTCGCCCTCGTGTCTTCCGGCGATCTGTCCTCCAAGCGCTGGATCTGGGAGCAGTACGACTACGTGGTCCGCACCAACACCACGCAGGGACCGGGCGGCGATGCCGCCATCGTGCGCGTCAAGGAGACGGGTACGTCGGTGGCCATGGCGCTCGATGGCAACGGCCGCTACGCCTACCTGGCTCCGCGCGAGGGCGCCAGGCTGGCCGTGGCGGAGTGCTGCCGCAATCTTTCCACCGTGGGCGCGCTGCCTGTCGCCGCCACCAACTGCCTCAACTTCGGCAATCCCGAAAAGCCCGAGATCATGGCGCAGCTCGTCGAGGCCATCGAAGGCATGGCCGAAGCCTGCCGCTTCTTCGATACGCCCATCACCGGCGGCAACGTGAGCCTTTACAACGAAACGCTCGGCGAGGCCGTGTATCCCACGCCCGTGCTGGGCGTCGTGGGCCTGCTACCGACCGCTGCCCCGGTGACCATCGACTTCAAGGCGCCCGGCCGCTCCGTGGTTCTGCTCGGCGGGTTGGGACACACGGACGACAGGCGCTTCGGCTCCAGCCAGTACGCCAAGGTCATCCTCAAGCAGCTCTGGGGTCTGCCGCCCGAGCTCGACATGGAGTACGAGAAACGCGTTCAGACCGCCATGCGCGCCATCGTGGCCGCCGGTCTGGCCGAGTCCGCGCATGACGTGAGCGATGGCGGGCTGGCCGTGGCGCTGGCGGAGTGCGGCTTCGGCCCGGCCGGCGTCGGGGCCGTGCTCGATCTGGCCAGCCAGCTGCGTCCCGAGTTCCTGCTGTTCCACGAAGGACCCTCGCGCATTCTGATTTCGACCGAACGGCCCGGCGAGGTGCAGCGGATCGCCGCCGAGCACGGCGTCCCGGCGCTGCTTGCCGGCGCCACCGTGCCTGGCCGCCTCTCGCTTCGCAATTGGGGGCGGACACTGATAGACTGTGAACTCGGGCGCCTCCGCGAGACCTGGGAAGGGGCGCTGGCAGCGGATTTGAAGGGGTGACGATGTTCGATAAGCTGCACGAAGAATGCGGAGTCGTGGCGGTCTATGGACATCCCGAGGCGGCCAACCTCGCTTACCTGGGACTGTACGCTCTGCAACACCGCGGCCAGGAAAGCGCCGGCATGTGCTCCACCGACGGAAACGAGATGTACACCGTCAAGCAGATGGGCTACGTGGCCGACATTTTCACGCCCGAGCAGCTCGGCAAGCTGCGCGGCCACTCGGCCATCGGCCACACGCGCTATTCCACGGCCGGCACCACGGTACTGCTGAACGCGCAGCCCTTCGCCGTCTCCTGCAACAAGGGCCTCATCGCCGTGGCGCATAACGGCAACATCACCAACGCCGCCGAGCTGCGTGGCGAGCTCGAGCGCGAAGGCTCCATCTTTCAGGCTTCGAGCGATACCGAAGTGATCCTGCACCTGGTGGCGCGCTCCCGCGAACGGACGCTGGCGGGCGCGCTCCGCGAGGCCTTGCTCCAGCTCGAAGGCGCTTTCTCGCTGGTGTTTCTGGCGCAGGACCGCGTGATCGTGGCCCGCGACCCGCAGGGCTTCCGCCCGCTGGTTATGGGCCAGATGGAGCTTTCCGGCGGCAAGAAATCTTACGTGTTCGCTTCGGAAACCACCGCTTTCGACCTCATCGGCGCGGTGTACCTGAACGAGGTCGAGCCGGGCGAGATGGTGGTGGCCGGTCCCGACGGCCTGACCCGTGAGCGCTACTGTCCCGAACAGCCCCGCGCCCAGTGCGTCTTCGAGCACGTCTACTTCTCAAGGCCCGATTCCATCGTCTTCGGACGCTCGGTGCAGGAATCGCGCGAGATGCTGGGGCGGCTGCTGGCGCGCGAGAGCCCGGTGGAGGCCGACGTCGTCGTGCCCGTCCCCGATTCCGGCGTCGCCGCCGGTATCGGCTTCGCGGCCGAATCCCGCATCCCGTTCCGCCACGGCCTGATCCGCAGCCATTACATGGGCCGCACCTTCATCGAACCTTCGCAGGCCATCCGCGACTTCGGCGTAAAGCTGAAACTCAACCCGGTGCGGCACCTGCTCGAAGGCAAGCGCGTGGTGCTGGTGGACGACTCCATCGTGCGTGGAACCACTTCGCGCAAGATCGTCCGCATGGTTCGCAACGCGGGCGCGCGCGAGGTCCACGTCCGCATCTCCTGCCCGCCCACCCGCTCGCCGTGCTTTTACGGCGTCGACACGCCCACCAAGCGCGAGCTGATCGCCGCCAACAACACGGTCGAGGAGATCCGCACGTTTATCGAGGCCGACAGCCTCGGCTACCTGTCGCTGGCGGGTTTGCGCGAGGCCGTTGCCGACCGCCTCCACGAATACTGCTACGCCTGCTACACCGGCGACTATCCCACCGACCTGGTGAATATCGAAGAGCTCATGACCGCCCGGGAGCGCCGCGGGTAATGCCCGCACACGTCGCGCCTTCCGCCGAGCGCGTCGAGCCCTCGCGCATCCGTGAGCTCGCCCACCTCGCCATGGGCATGCAGGGCGTTCTCAAGCTCTACTTCGGCGAGTCGAGCACGCCCACGCCCGAGTACATCCGCCGCGCCGCGCAGAAAGCGATGGCCGATGGCTACCTGTTCTACACCGAAAACGCCGGCCTGCCCTCGCTCCGCCGCGCCCTCGCCGATTCCTACCGGACCCTGCACGGCGTGGAGCTCGATCCCGAACGCGAAATCGTGGTCACCGCTTCGGGCGTGCAGGCGCTGAACGTCTCGATCCGCTGCACGCTCGATCCAGGCGACGAGGCGCTCGTGCTCACCCCCGCCTGGCCCAACGGCGCGGCCAACGTCGCGCTCGCCAACGGCGTGCCCCGCATGGTTCCGCACGTGCTCGCCGGCGGGCGCTACGAGATCGACTTCGACGCTCTCGAAGCCGCCCTCACGCCGCGCACGCGCCTGCTGATCTACACCTCACCCTCGAACCCGCTCGGCTGGGTCGCCACTTCCGCCGATCAGGACCGCCTGCTCGATTTCGCGCGGCGTCACCAACTCTGGTTGCTCGCCGACGAGGTCTACGAGCGCCTGTATTACCACCCGAAGCTCGGCACGCCCGCGCCTTCCATCCTCAAGAAGGCGGCGCGCGAGGACGCCGTAATCGTCGTGCAGTCGTTCTCGAAAACCTACTGCATGACCGGTTGGAGAGTGGGCTGGCTGGTGGCGCGATCCGACCTCGCCTCCAAGGCAGCCCAATTGAACGAGTTTATCGTCTCCCACGCCCCGAGCTTCGCCCAGCGCGCCGCCGAAACCGCGCTCGTCTGGGGCGAAATCGAAATCAAGAAGATGCTGGCGCGCTACAAAGAGAACCGCGACTACTGCCTGGCGATGCTGAAAAAGGCTCCCGGCGTCACCGTCCCCGAGCCCGAGGGCGCCTTCTATCTCTTCCCCCGCATCGAGCGAATGACCGATTCGTTCGCCTTCTGCCGCCGTCTCCTCGAAGAGACCAGCGTCGGCCTGGCCCCCGGCGTCGCTTTCGGAGCAGGCGGCGAAGGCTCCATCCGCATCTGCTACGCCGCCGAGCGCGACATCCTCAAGCCGGCCATGGAGCGTCTGGTGGCGTTTTTACAGGCGAAAGCCTGAATCGCCGCGTTTGCGCGGCCAGGTTCCGCCTGGGCCAAGGGCTGCCACTTTGCCGAAACTATAATCCCAACCGATGAATGGCCCATCCAAGAATCTCCATCCTTCCAAGGTTAAACTCATCGTGCGTCCCGGCAGTGTACTTTCTATCGTACTCATGCCATGATCTGATCGAGTCTCTTTGTTCTTGCCCTTTTCCGTCAAGATACTTCTTGATTATCGAGATGGCATCCTTCTTCCCCTCCAGCGCATTTCTCCTGCCGACAAAGACTGGAGAAGCGGACCATTCTCTATAGAGTGTCTCCAATTCTGCGACAGCATCGTCAAACGGCTCTTTCATCACTCGCTCTGGTCTTTCCACAGGGTGTTTCCGTGCTTGGGAGGCCTGACTTATTTTTGCGCCAAGTCCCCCTCCAGGCAGATCATGAAGGGCGTTCGATCTGAACGCGCGCACTCCCCTAACGTTATCATGATCTTTGCCATGTGGCTCAGGTCATCCATTCGGCTGAAAACCGAAGTCGTCAGCTTAACCAATGGTGTGACGTTGACGTAATAGATCTTATCGTGATAGAGGAATTTAAAGTAGCCAAAATTGATCCAAGAACCATGTTCGTGAATGAAAATGGAGTTAGAGCTCACTCTAACGTGGTATTGCTGAAGCTGATCTGTGAAATTCGTACCAAGAGGATACTGCTGTTCAACCTCGTGCACCTGTTGCTCTGTCAGTCTGATGATTGTGCACTTGACTCCCCATGTGTTTATGATGGCTTCCAGCACTTTCTTCGCATTAGTCGGATTGTGCCAATCTGCCGTTTCCGCTTTGGACGTTATGTGTGTTAGGTCCTGTGTTTTCTCTTCTGTATTGAGTGTCTTCTCTTTGCCACGCAACTTGTGCCACCAGCTCATGAGTATCTCCTTGCTGTTTGGGTTTCCGAACGCCCGTTCTGGTCGGCATTCGGACAGGATTTCCGTTCTGTCGTCCTGCCGGCAGCGATTGTACACCGAATGGCCCAAAACGGGAGGCGTGCCCAGGAAGGGGCCAACTCTGGCGCCTCGCGGCAGGTGAAAGGAGAGCCTACGGTGCCTCCCTCAGCACAGCGACGCCAGCAACGCCCCCCGCGCCGTGGAATTGAGCGGTTCCGCCGCCAGGCGCACCTCCGACAGCTCGATCGGCAATCGCTCGCGCCGCAGCGCCTCTTCGAAGCGCTGGCGGAAACCGCGGGGCACGGCGCTGCCGCCGGTCAGAACCAGCGGGATTGCGTGATCCAGCTTGGGCAGGCGCCGGCTTCCGGCCAGCCCCTCGCGCAACGCCTCCGCCACGCTCCGGATCATGTCGTCGTAATAGACCGTGAGCGCATTCTGCATCCGATCCCTGCCCAGTCCGTTGAGCTCGAACGACTGCTCTTTGTAGGCGCGCATCTTGATGGCCAGCTCCCCCGTGGCCAGCGCCGCCTGGGCATCGATGTAATCGCCCGCCTTCCGGACGCTGAAGCTGACCACCGGCAGCGACAGCACGGCCAGGCACACGTTTGCCAGGCCGCTGCCAAAGGAGATGCCGATTCCCGTGAAGTTCGACGGCTCCATCTCCCCCAGCACCACCGCCAGCCCCTCCACGATCGGCTCCGCCTCGTAACCGAGCTCCGTCAAGACCTGCCGGCACGACGCTTCGTGGTAGGCGATGCTCGCCTCCTCGCCCGCCACCGGCGCCGGCACGCTGTAGATCACCTTCTGCGTCTCGCCGCCGTCCTTGCCGATGAGCTTGGTGAGGATCAGGCGGATGACCGCCAGGGCGTGCGGCTCCCGAGGGTTCAGCACGCCGTTCAGCATGGGCCGCCGCGTCTCCACGTGGAGGATCTCCGCAAACTTCTGCGCGTCGTCGCCGGCCACCAGGAGTTCCCGGTCCAGGACCTCGTAAAAGACGCCCTCCCGGCGCAACAAGCCCTCCGTGAGTCGCGAGTGAGGCAACGTGACAAAAGCGTTGAGCTGCGCTTCGTACTGCGGTCTCGAGCCCACGCTTCGCGCCACCACGATCCGGCTGGTGCCGATGTCGAGACCGATTGGCTGTTTGGGGTCCAGTTCGGCGTTGTTCATCACACCATCCCTCCAGCGGCCCGGCCGGTTTCGCCGCGGTGGCCTATTCGAATGGCAGCACTTCCTCGCGGCGGATGCGTTCGTGGTACTGCCTCATCCTCAACAGCTCGTCGCGCCTGAACGGCGCGCTTTCGCCCCTGTTTCGCAGGCAGATTCCCGCAAATGCCGCGAAGAGGATGAGGCCGACTCCAATAATCATTGGCGCTTTCCGGCCGCCGCCTCGACGCCACAGCGCACCAACACCGCCGAGAGACTGTTCGGACTGTTCGCGCCGTTTTGCGGCGTGCAGAACGACGCCGCCTCCGCGATGCACTGCGCTTCCTGCTGCTTCTCCTTCTGCCAGGCCCGGAAGGCATCCTGCTGCCGCGCCACTTCGTCGACGTTGGCCTGAATGCGAACCATGTAGCGGGCGGTCAGGCGGTCGAGCTCTGCCTGAATCTCCACGTTCTCCCGGTTCTTGACGCCCTCGAATTCCCTCAGGCTGTTCTGCAGCGCTTCTTCGTAGTCGTTGAGTGCGCGCTGGCGCGCCATTGCGTCCTGCAGAAGGTCCTCGGTCTCCACTCCGGCCACATCCAGCGCCATCAGCACCGCGCAGCGCTTGCCTTCGAGCGAGAGCCCCGCCACATGCGGACTGCTGACCATCTCGGAGACCTTCAGAATGTCATAGGCCACTTTCGGCTGCTTGTACGAGGCGGTCCGGTAGATCTCCTCGAAGGCCACAAAGCGGCCGACAGCCGCGGCCGCGCCTTCCGGCTTTGCAGCCGGCCCGCCTGCCGGTTCGAGCGTCATCCTCTCTTCCTTGACTCGCGCCACCTCGCCCTGCGATGTGCCGTGACCTGCCGAGCCGTTGCGATGCGATCCATTCGAGGACGCTTCGTCCCCGTTATGCGAGAAATGCAAGAACCGTCTGAGCATACAAAACTCCCTTCACCTGCCTCCACGCCTTTGCCATACCATCGGCGCCGTCTGACGCCTTCACTGAAATGTCCTCGGCGATTACTGCGTATCACCTTGGCAGTACATTTGAAGTCGCAGTTTTCTCACCCAAAATTCCCTCCATTCGCGGAATGCTCTGGGTGGACTGGCGTTGTTGCCGGCCGCTCGGACCAAGTTCACGCGTGCCTGGGATAGCGCCACCGGAATACAATCAAGAAGCCAATGCCAGACCAGGTTGTTCCGGCCCTTCCGGCCGTCTTTATCTCGCATGGGTCGCCGATCGTGGCGATTGAGCAGGACGACTACACCGAGGCGCTCCGCTCGCTCGGCGAACGGTACCCGGACGCCGTGGCTCTGGTGGTCGTCTCCGCGCACTGGGAGGAGCCCTGGCCGTTACGCGTCACGGCGTGGGAGCGTCGCGAGATCATCCACGATTTCGGCGGTTTCCCTGTGGCTCTCTACAATCTGGACTACGCGGCGCCGGGCGCGCCGGGCCTCGCCTCCCAGATCGCCGTTGCGCTCCGCGGCGCAGGTTTCGAAGTCACGCTCGATGACGGCCGCGGTCTGGACCATGGGGCCTGGGTGCCTCTTCGGCTGGCCTGGCCCGCGGCGGCCATTCCCGTGCTCGAAGTCTCGCTCCCCGTGCCTCGCACGCCCCAACAACTCTTCGATCTGGGACGAGCGTTGCGTCCCCTGCGGCGCCGCGGCGTCCTGCTGATCGGAAGCGGCGGAGTGGTCCACAATCTTCGCCGCGTGAGATTCGCAGACGAGTTCGCCCCGGCGGACGGTTGGGCCGTCGCATTCGACCAGTGGGCGAGCGAGCGGATCGCCGCAGGGGAGTGGCAAGCGCTGCTCTCTTATCGCAGTCTGGCGCCTCACGCCTCGCTGGCCGTCCCCACTACGGAGCACTTCGATCCGCTGTTCATGGTCCTCGGCGCCGCCCTCGAGGGGGAGAGAGCCACTACCATCTACGCCGGGTTTCGCTACGGCAATCTTTCCATGCGGAGCTTTGCTCTCGGCGATTCGTGACCCGCTCTCGGGGGGCCTACTTGCGCTCGCTTGAGGGCCGGTCCGGACCCGGGTCCTTTTTCTCGGCCTTCCGCCCCGGCTTCGACAACAGAACCTTGCCCACCAGGACCGCCAGCGGGATCGCCGAACCCAGCAACGCGTACTTCAGCCTGCTCTTGGAAGGTCTGGGCAGGTCCGGTGGAAGTACTCCCTTGGCGGTGTCGCGCTCGACCGGTCCGCCCAGTCGCATCTTCTCCCAGTCGTAGTAAAACTGCTTCCCGCATTCCAGGCATACCACGTACGTTTCGCCCGCGGGAACCCCAGGCTTGCTCACCGGCGTAATGGGGCGAGTGAGCCGCCGATGCGGGCAGCGGAACAGCAAGTCGGCCAACAATGCGATCATGATTCGCTTCCGTCCTCCCTATTGTCTCAAAGATGGGATTTGGCGGCGGCTCAAGGATGGCCCCTATTTGCGGGGGGCAGGGTACCTGTAACCATTACGGTACCCCAACTGATTGACAAGAAAGCATAATTATGAGGAACTGGAGTTCGAAGAATTCAGCCGATCAAATCCGGAAAATGCGAAAAGGAGAGCGGCGATGCTAGATCTTCTCGAGCGGGACTCAACCACTTGGCACCGAATGAGAGAAGGGGCGTTCGAGAAGAAGACGCTTTGCTTTGAGCTGCTTCCCAATCGAATTAACACCACCTCCGCCAACTTTTCCATTTACCGGACAAAGATCCCCGGCGGCTGGCTCGTCGCCGTGCGCCCGCACGACAGCGTGACCTTCGTTCCCGACCCGCAACACGAGTGGGACGGCGGATCCAGCGACTAGCCGTACACCGAAACGTGCAGCCGTCCAGGCTCGCCTGGAGTTTTCTACCCCCGCAGCCGCAGCGCCCCAAACTCCGGCACCAGGCGGAACTCGGTCTCGACCGCGCGCACCGGCTCGCCGATCTGGTGAACGCCGGTCTCTGCGGTCTGCCCGTTGTCCTCCGCCATCGTGAGGTAGGGGAGAAGCGTGGGGTCGATGCGCATGATGCGGCAGCAGGTGGCGTCCACCGCGACCTGATCCGCGCCCCCGACGATCACGCCCACCGGCTTCGGAGTCCCCTGGATCGGTCCGTTCCCCTCCATGCCCACGATGCCGTCCACGATCGCGAAGGTGCGCGGGAAAAGCCCGTGCAGGTCGGCGATGCACTCCATGATCCCGGCCCAGTGCAGCACGTTCTTCGGCCAGCCGTAGACCCCTCCCGGCACCAGCCCGAACAGGTTCTTCATGCTCAGGGTCGCGCCCACCCAGTGGTGGCATTTCATCTTGGGCATGGAAACCAGCAGGTCCGCGCCCAGCGCCGTCCGCGGCAGATAGTAGGAGTCCATCCGGGAGCGGGCGCCACGCACGCGCACGCGCGTCACATCGTCCAGGTTGAGATCCGTGAAAAACTCCTCGAACTTCGGGATCGCCTGGAAGTATCCGGCCGCCTCCGCCAGCTCGAGCGTGTTGCGCCGGTGGCCCGGCCCTTCGGCAATGCGCACCTCGCCCGCGCCGAGCGCGCGAAACGCCTCGAGCGCCGCCGCCACCACTGCCGGGTGGGTGTTGATCGTCGTGCCGGGATCGAACTCCACCAGGTTCGGCTTGAGCACCACGCGCTTGCCGCGCACCTCCACCTTGTGTTCGGTGAGCAGCCGCCGGATCGGTTCCAGCAGATCCTGGGAATACGAGCTCGCGCGAACGATCGAAACCAGGGGCGCCGGACCGTGCGTCCGCGAACACCCCGCCAGCGCCCCCGCCGCCGCTCCCGCCAGAACCTCCCGCCGCGTCAGGCCTCTCATACCGCGGCCTCCAGAAACACGTTCCTGCCTTCGCGCGCGCGGCCGGCCAGGATGGCGAGCGCGGTGTCCAGCAGCGTTCGGGCGCGGATCTCCACCGGCGTCGCAGGCGTGGCACGCCCTTGCGCCATCAAGCCGAGCTGAAGCCAGCTCAGGCCCTCGAGCGAACGGCAGTTGCGGAAGTGCTCTTCGGCTTTGGCGACCGATCGCGCCAGTCGTGCCGGCTCCGCGCCGTGCAAGGCCAGAAGCGCGATGCCGGTGGTTTCCGGATACGAGACCGCCTGGAAGCCCAGGGCGCGAGTTGAGCCGTGATTCCAGCCGCCGTCCTCGCAGGTATGGGCCAGCAGGAAGCGCCGCCCCTGCTCGATCCTCCAGCGGATCTGCGGGTCCGGATAATGATGTTCGACTTTCTGGAGCGCCAGCACACTGAGCGAGGTGGGGACCACCCATGCGGCCGTGCCCGGATACCAGGACCAGCCCGGCGCGCGTTCCTCCATGGCCGCCGCCCGCTCGCTGTTCATCCACTCCCGGAGCCGGTAAATGAACTTCGATTGTTCGTCGCGCTCCCGCACGAGCCACTCCACTCCGCGGCGGCCGGCATCCCCGCTGACCGTGCCCGCCAGCACCGCCAGCGCCGTTACCCACGTGCTTTCCTCTACCGACGGCCGCGGCGCGAAGCCGCCATCGGCCCGCTGATTCCCGGCCAGCCACCGGCGGGCCCGCTCGATCGCCGGTCCGGCTTCAGGCCGCCCATCCAGGGCCATCAGCGCATAAGCGGCCGGCTCGGTCCAGGACGATCCGCCCTGGTATCCCCATCCGCCGTCCGGGTTTTGCGCGGCCAACAGCCGGGCGCAGCCGGCGCCCGCCGGCGCGACTCTCTCGCTCTGCATCAATCCCGTCAGCTTACACCACCTGGGGCTCGTGGGAGAGGCGCCCGAGCAGCGCGCTTCGGATCTGTGCGGCTACCGTGTCACGAGACTCGTCTCGGCGATTCGCGCTACCGCTCAATCCGCACCCGCGCGATCCGGTTGTGGTCCATCTCCAGGATCGTGAATCGCCGCCCGTCGTCCTCCACCGACTCGCCCGCTTTAGGAATGTAGCCCAGACGGAACAGCAGAAAGCCGGCCACCGTCTCGAAGCCGGCGTTGGTCGGCAGTTCGATGCCGTACTGCGTTTCCAAATCGCGGATCGTCACCGTGCCCTCGATCTCCACCACGCGGCTGGCCAGCGACGGCTTGGGCCGCCGCACGTCGTGCTCGTCCTCGATTTCGCCGAAGATCTGCTCGAAGACGTCCTCCATCGTCACCAGGCCGGCAATCGTGCCGAACTCGTCCACGACTAGGGCTATGTGCGCGTGGTGCTGGCGAAACTCGTCCACCATCTGGTTCAGCGGCTTGCTCTCCGGCACTACCAGGTGTCTGCGCAGAAGCGGGCGCAGTTGGAACGGCGGCAAGGGCGCGTTCGTGCGCGCGGCCAGCCGCATCCGCTGCCACACCGGCAGCAGGTCCTTGTAATGCAGAATCCCCACGATCTTCTCGGGCGTATGTTCGTAGACCGGCACCCGCGTGTACTGGTTCTCGATCAGCGTGCGCAGCACGTGGTCGAGCGACGCCTCGATCGACACCGAGACGATGTCGTTTCGCGGCACCATGATCTCCCGCGCCGAGACGTTCTGCAAGTCGAGAAGGCGGTCCAGCGCGGACTCTTCGAACGCCGCGATCCGCCCCGCCGCGCGCACCGAGCTGGCGATCAGCTTCAACTCCTCCAGCGAGTGCGTAGTCTGGCCGGCGGCGCCCAGCCGGAACATCCGCGACACCCCGGCCGAGGCGCGCTCGAGCACGTAAATGAACGGCTGTAAGACGCGGTACACCACCAGCAGCAACGGCGCCGCCACCACCGCGTAACGCTCCGCCTGCTTGATCCCGAAGTTCTTCGGTGCCACCTCGCCAAACACCACCATGCAGAAAGTCAGCACCAGAAAGGCCAGCACCAGCGCTGCCACGTGCACCAACGGCTCGGCCCGCGGCCCAACCAGCGGATTCACCAACGCCATGAGCAGGCGGTAGACCGTGTCTTCGCCGGCCCATCCCGCGCCGATACCCGCCAGCGTCACCCCGACCTGTATGGTGGAGAGCAGCCGCTCAGGGCGGCTCAGCATGTTCAGCGCCGCCTGCGCGCCGACATTGCCCGCCGCCGCCAGCTCGCGCAACCGCGAAGGCCGCGCCGAGATCAGCGACAGCTCCGCCGACGCGAAGAACGCATTGAACCCGACGATCATCGCCAGCAGCAGCAGCCGATACCCCAAGTAAGTCTCATCCATAAGAGCCGCCTCGTCGAGCAGGCGGTCCCGCCTGCCTCTGACAGGCCGGAGGCCTGTCCTGCCGGAACCCCCGCCCGCAATTCCAGTAGAATCGTGACGTGACTCTCAAGCGGGCGCTCCGGTACCTCAACCTGACCATACTCATCGTACTGCTTCTGGCCGCGGTTGCCGTCTACTGGTACGCCTGGCGCCCGTTGCCGCAGACGTCGGGTTCCGTTGCCGTCCCCATCGCACAGCGAGCCACGGCGGTGCGCGACGCCCTCGGAGTCCCTCACATCGCGGCCGCCACGCTCGATGATGTTCTCTCCGTCCAGGGATACGTCACCGCGCAGGACCGCCTCTGGCAGATGGACGCTTTCCGCCGTTACGCCGGCGGCCGCCTCGCGGAAGTTCTCGGCCCTCAGCTCCTCGAGTCCGACCGTGAAGCGCGCCGCCTCCGCATGGACCGCATCGCCGAGATGCAGGCCGCGCTCCTGCCGCCTGCCGACCGCGCCGTGCTGGCCGCTTACGCCCGCGGCGTCAACTGCTTTATCGAGACGCATCGCGGCCGCCTGCCGCTCGAGTTCACGGTGCTCGGCTACGATCCCCAGCCCTGGACCATCAAGGACTCCATCCTGCTGGCGCTTTACATGTACCGCGAGCTGACCGTTTCCTGGCGCGACAAGTTGATTAAAAGCGCGATGCTGGCGGGCGGTGACGCGGCCAAGGTTGACCTGCTGTTCCCCCCGCGCCTCAGCGGCCGTATTCTTCCCGGATCGAACGCCTGGGTGCTGGCCGGCTCGCGCACCGCAACCGGCCGGCCGCTGCTGGCCAACGACCCCCATCTCCAGTATTCGATTCCGTCCACCTGGTACATGGTCCATCTGTGCGCGCCGGGGCTGAATGTCTCCGGAGTCGCCATTCCGGGTGTGCCCGGCGTCATCCTCGGCCACAACGACCGCATCGCCTGGGGCGAGACCAATCTCGGCTTCGACGTCCAGGATCTCTACCTCGAGAAAATCGACCCTCGCACGGGCCGCTACGTTTTCCACGGCCAGATCGAGCAGGCGCGGTATGAGCGGGAGCTCATTCCCGTAAAGGGCGCGCCGCCCGTCGAGTTTGGGCAATGGGTCACCCGCCACGGCCCGGTCTTCTTCGACCGCGGCCGCGCGCTGGCCTTGCGCTGGGCTGCCGACCAGCCCGGCGCCCTGTCTTTCCCCATTCTCGATCTCGACCGCGCCCGCGACTGGCCAGGGTTTTTGGCCGCTCTCGCCCGCTACCCCGGGCCGGCCCAGAACTTCGTCTACGCGGATACGGCCGGCCACATCGGCTATCACGTCGCCGGCCGCCTCCCCATCCGCAAGAACTATGTTGGAGACGTGCCCGTCGACGGCAGCTCCGGGGAATCCGAGTGGGCCGGCTATATCCCCTTCGACGAGTTGCCCCGGACTTACGATCCGCCGTCGGGCGTCATCGTCACCGCCAACCAGAATCCGTTCCCGGCGGACTATCCTTACGCGGTACACGGCGAATTCGTTGCGCCCTACCGCGCGGAGCGCATTTACAGCTTGCTTACCGGCCGCAGTAAGTGGAAGGCCGCCGAGATGCTCGGCGTGCAGACCGACGTCTACTCTTCACTCGCGCACTTCGTGGCCCGCCGCGTCGTCGAGGCCTATGGCCGCCGCCCCGCTCCTGGTGGCGACAGTGCCGCCGCTGTGGCCCTCCTCCGCTCCTGGGACGGCCGGATGACCAAAGGCCCCGCGCCGCTGATCGCGGTTCTCACCTACGATCACCTGCGGCAGGCGATGGCCGAGCGCGCTTCGCCCGCGAACGCGCTCATCTACGGAGGCCACGAGGCGCGCGGCGCGGCTTACATGGCGGCGCCGCAAGTCGTCGAGGATCTGCTGCGGAACCAGCCCTCCGACTGGTTCCCCGACTACGATCGATTGCTCCTGCGCTCTTTCCGGGATGCGCTCGACGAGGCCGGCCGTCTCCAGGGTCCCACCCCTGCTAGCTGGGACTACGGCTGGTACAACCAGTTACTGATCGCACACCCTGTGGGCAGCCGTCTCCCGCTGGTGGGTCGTTACTTCAACATCGGTCCGGTTCCGCACGAAGGTTCGCCCGTCACCGTGGAGCAGACCACCCCCCGCATCGGCCCCTCAATGCGCACCGCAGTCGACCTCTCCGACCTGGACCAGTCTTACATGAACATCGTCGCCGGTGAGTCCGGCCACGTTCTCTCCGGCCATTACAAAGACCAGTGGGACGCCTATTACGCCGGCCGCAGCTTCCCCATGCAGTTCAACCACGTGGATGCGCAGCAAACCCTGGTCTTCGAGCCTGTCAGCCAGTAACCCGCCTTCAGACGTGGCGAAGGCTTCAGCCTGCCGCGTCGGCTCTCCAGTCGACGCTTGGCCGTGTCTCTCTCACCCCTTCTCCGCCCGCGCTCCGTAATGCTCCGCCACCTTCCGCGCCGCCGCCGGGCCGAGCGCGGCCGATAGCTCCTCGATCGGTGCCCTCCGCACGCCCTCCGCGCTCCCGAACCGTTGCAGCAGCTTGCGCACCGTCTTCGGCCCGATCCCCGGAATCTGCTCCAGCTCGGACGTGAGCCGCTGCGAGTCGCGCCGCGAACGGTGGAAGGTGACCGCGAAACGGTGCGCCTCGTCGCGCACGCTCTGGATCAGGTGCAGCACCGGCGAGAACCGGTCGAGCACCACCGGCTCGTTCTCCTGCCCGTAAACGTAGATCCACTCTTCGCGCTTGGCGATGGATGCCACCGGCAGGTCCACCAGGCCCAGCGACTCCAGCGTTTCCGCCGCCGCATGCAGTTGCCCCAGGCCGCCATCCACCAGCACCAGGTCCGGCATCGGCTTTTTCTCCTCCTGGAGCCGCGCGTACCGGCGCCGCACCACCTCGCGCATGGACGCGAGATCGTCGTTGCCCTCCACCTCGCGAATAATGAACTTGCGGTAGTCCGGCTTCTTCATCCGCCCGTCTTCCCACACCACCATGCTGGCGACTTTGTCGGTTCCCTGTATGTGGGAAATATCGAAGCACTCGATTCGCGCCGGTGCCTCCGGCAGGCCCAGCAGGTTCTGCACTGCCTCCCGGATCGCTTTCGAAGACGGCTTCAGCACCCGGAACCGCTGCTCGAACAGGTGCTTCGCATTCGTCTCGGCCAGCGCCAGCATGGCCTTCTTCTGGCCTCGCTGCGGCGTGTGGATCTCCACCCTGCGCCCGCGCTTCTCGGAGAGCACCTCTTCGATCACCTCCCGGTCTTCGAACTCGGCCGGAACGTGGACCAGCCCCGGAACGTACTGCTGGTCGAGATAGAACTGCTTGAGGAACTGCGAGACGAACTCGGGCGGGTCGAATTCCGTGCGGTCCTCCCAGAAAAACTCGCGGCGGTCCACGATGCGCCCGTTGCGCAGGTGGAACACGTTGGCGGCCACCAGCGGCGGCTCCGCGTACCACGCGAAGATGTCGGTATCGTCGCCCTCGGCGGCCGCCATCATCTGGCGCTGCTCCATCTCCTCGACCGTCGCGATCGTGTCGCGCAGCACCGCCGCCTGCTCGAAGTGCATTTCCTCGGAGGCCTGCTCCATGTGCCCCCGCAGTTCCGCCGCCAGGTCCCGGTGGCGGCCCTCCAGGAACATGCGCGTTTCCTTCACCGCGTGGGCGTAGGCGTCGTCGGTCACCAGTCCCTCCACGCACGGCCCCTTGCAGCGGTGTATGTGATATTGCAGGCACGGCTGCGGATGTCGCCGCGTCAGGTCCACCCGGCACGACGGCACGCCGAAGAAGCGGTGAATGAAATGGAGCAGCCGGTACGCCAGGTTCGCCGGAAAATACGGGCCGTAATAGGTCGCACCGTCCTTCAGTATCCTGCGCGTGACATACACCCGCGGGTACTTCTCGTTGGTGAGCTTGATGTAAGGGTACGTCTTGTCGTCTCGCAGCAGGACGTTGAACCGAGGCTGCCACTGCTTGATCAGGTTGTTCTCGAGCGCCAGCGCTTCCTTCTCGTTGGCCACCAGGATGTACTCGATGTCCCGCGCGTGCGAGATCAGCGTGTCGGTCTTCGGGTCGGCCAGCCGCTCGTCGGAAAAGTAGCTGCGCACCCGCGCCCGCAGGCTCTTCGCTTTGCCGACGTAGAGCACGGTTCCCGCCTCGTCCCGGTAAAGATACACGCCGGGCAGCAAGGGCAACTGGCTGGCTTTTTCGCGCAGGTCCATACGGCGAAGCGCGCTTCACGGAACGCGCGGCTTATACTTGAATTGTGGCACGGATGCGAGCGCTGATTGCGACTTTGGCGCTGCTCTGCGGAGTCTTGGCCGCCCAGCAGGCGCCGCCTCCCAAGGAGCAGGCGCCGCCCGAAGAGGACGAAACCCTCCAGCCCAAGGAGGAGTACGCCTTCAACCCGCTCCAGGCCGAAAAGGATATTAAGATAGGTGTCTTCTACTTCAAGAAGGGAAGCTTCAAGGCCGCCGCAACCCGCTTCCTGGAGGCCACCAAGTGGAACCCCGGCCTCGCCGAGCCCTACTTTCTGCTGGGCGAGGCCGAGGAAAAACTGAAGGATAGGAAAGCGGCCCACGATGCCTGGGCCAAGTTCCTCGAACTCGCCCCCGACGACAAGCGCGCCGAAGAAGTCAAGAAGAAGCTCGGCCAGAGAAACTGACCGTGGGGCAGGCGGTTTCGCCTGCCTGGAATCCTACGCCTTGCTCACCACCAGGTTGTTCGTCACCGAGAACACGTTCGGCACGCCGTTGGCGCGAATGCCGGCCACGTTTCGATCCATCTCGCTCGCCACCACACCGTCCAGCGTGACGTGTCCGTTCTTGACGATGATGTGAATCGAAGGCACCGGACCCATGGCGTAGCGGCTCAGCACGCCGTACCTGTAAATCGCCCGCGCCTCCGCCCTGCGGATCTGCCAGTCCATCGGCGACACCGGCAGCACTTCGATGTTGTTGGTCACCGTCTTCACCCCGGGAATGCGCTTCACGACGTTGCCCGCGTCCGACTTCAATACCGGGTCAGTCACCTGGCCCAGCAGTGTCACATCGTCGCCCGAAATCTTGTATTCCAGGTTGTCGAAGACGTTGTAGTAAGGCAGCATCACTAACTCGTTATGGACCCTCTGATCGAGTGTTGGCGGGACGCTCGAAGCCGTCGCCTGGACGAACGCCGGCGCGGCGAGCAACACAGCCGCCAGCCCCCAGCGGATCTTATTCCTCAGTGTTTTCATTGCCTCTCCCTCCCCTCAACATGTTGTACGTGCCGGCGCAGTAACTCGCTTCACGTGTTACAAAGAATTACAGGGGGGGCAATATGTTGAATCAGTTTGACATCGATCGCAGGCAATTTCTCGTCACCGAGCTGGCGGCCGGCTTTGCGGCCGCTGTCCAGCCCATCGCAGCCGGGACAATCACCACGGATACCGAAGGCCTCGAAGCATCGGAGGTGAAGATCCCTGTGCGTGATGGAGTCATGCCGGGCTACCGCGCCAGGCCCGCCGGAGGCCGCGGGCTTGCTGTCGTGCTCGTGGTTCAAGAGATCTTCGGCGTGCACGAACATATCCGCGACCTCTGCCGCCGCCTGGCCAAGCGCGGCTACCTGGCGGTCGCGCCGGAACTGTATGCGCGCCAGGGTGACGTCTCCGCCATGACCGACATCCAGGAGATCATCTCCAAGGTGGTCTCGAAGGTCCCCGACCCCCAGGTCATGTCGGACCTGGATGACGCCGCGCGCTGGGCCGTGTCCTCGGAAAGAGGGAACGCCGCCAGGCTCGCCATCACGGGCTTCTGCTGGGGCGGCCGCATCGTGTGGCTCTACGCGGCTCACAACCCCGATCTCAAAGCGGGCGCGGCCTGGTACGGCAGGCTGGTGGGACCCCCCGACGAGCTGCATCCCAAAAACCCGGTCGACGTTGCGGCGTCGCTCAAAGCCCCCGTGATCGGCTTTTACGGCGGCCAGGACCAGGGCATCCCGCTCAGCTCCATCGAGCGGATGCGCGCCGCGCTCGCGGCCGCCGGCGACCCGTCCCAGATCAACGTCTATCCCGACGCGCCGCACGGCTTCAATGCGGACTACCGGCCCAGCTACCGCCAGGGCCCCGCCGAAGACGCCTGGAAGAAGATGCTCGATTGGTTCAAGCGTTACGGCGTGGCGTAGGCGCTCGCTACTTGATGGCGTGCGTGCCGTGGGTGATTGCCGCGCCGGCCCGCAGCGCCGCCGCGACAGCGACGACTTCGGCGATCTCCTGCTCCGAGGTGCCCGCCTCGCGAGACTTGTTGCTGTGGATTTCGATGCAATACGGGCACTGCGTAGTCAGAGCCACGGCCAGCGCCATCAGCTCCTTGTACTTGGCCGGAATCGCTCCAGCGGCCAGCGCCGCTTTGTCGAACGCCCAGAACGCCTTGACGGCTTCCGGCGCATTGGCCTCGAGGGTCTTGAGTCTGGCGAGGTTCTTCATGTCGTACATGGGTTACCCCTCCGCTGAGTTTGTATGTTGTGAGTGTAACATACGACCGGCCGGAGGCCTGTCCCACTGAGCTGCGCTACACTCGGGCGTATGAGGTTCCTCGTTTCCGCAGTCTTCGCCGCGCTGCTGGGCGCCCAAACGCCCCCCAAAGTGCGGAGCCTCGTCACCATCATCGATCGCGATGGCTCGAACAAGCGCGTCATCTTCACCGCGGATCGTCTGTTCGAAGCGCCCAACTGGTCGCCCGACGGCAAATACCTCCTGCTCAACTCCGAGGGCAAGTTGTGGAAGATCCCGGTCGCCGGCGGAGAGCCGGAGCCGGTCCCGCTCGGCAGCGTCAAGGGCATTAACAACGACCACGGCATCTCGCCCGACGGCTCCCGGATCGTCGTCTCCGCCGGCCAGATGTACGTGCTGCCATCGGCCGGCGGCGAGCCGAGGCAAATCACCCGGAAAGTGCCGAGCTACTTCCACGGCTGGGCGCCGGATGGTAAGGCGGTGGTCTACTGCGCCCAGCGCGATGGAAACTTCGACATCTACCGCATCCCCATCGCAGGCGGCCCCGAGGAGCGCCTGACCGTCGATCCCGCCTACGACGACGGCCCCGAATACTCACCCGACGGCAAGTGGATTTACTGGAACTCGGACCGCTCCGGCTCCTGGGACATCTGGCGCATGCCGGCCTCGGGCGCCGGGCCGAACGACCAGCGCGCCGAGCGCGTCACCAGCGACGACCTCGAAGACTGGTTCCCCCACATTTCGCCCGACGGCAAGTGGATCGTCTTCCTGTCGTTTCCCAAGGGGACCAAGGGCCACCCGCCCAACCAGAACGTGGTTCTGCGAATCATGCCGGCGCCCGGCGACAAGCTGGCGAAGCCGGAGATCCGCGAGCTCGTCCGCCTCTTCGGCGGGCAGGGAACCCTCAACGTCTTCTCCTGGGCCCCCGACAGCCGCCGCTTCGCCTACGTCAGCTACGAGCCCGTCATCGCCGCGCCGCCTCCACCTGCTCCATAAGCCGCAGCGTGTTGGCGCCCAGAATCTTCCGGATGTCGCCGTCCGAGTAACCCCTCGCCCGTAGTGCGCTGGCGATTTTGGGCAGCTGCGACGCGTCCTCCATGCCGTAGGGCATGTTGGCCCCGTCAAAATCGGAGCCCAGCCCTACGTGGTCAACCCCCGCCACCTTGACCGCGTGGTCGATGTGATCGATGATCCGGGTCCACTCCACGCGCGGAAGTTTGCCCGCCGATACCAGCGCGCGAGTGAGCTTCTCCATCTCGGCCAACTGGCACGCCCCGTCGTGCCCGCAGCGCTTCTCGCTCTCCGCCTCGACGTCTTTCTCGAGGCTCGGATTGGCCTTCTCGGCGTTGCGGTATTCCTGGCTCAGGAATCCCGTGTTGTAGTTGATCTGAATCACGCCGCCCTTGGCCGCCAGCGCGCGAATCATGTCGTCCGTCATGTTACGCGGCGAATCGCACAGCGCTCGGCAGGAGGAGTGCGATGCGATCGGCGGCGCCGTGCTCGTCTCCAGCACGTCGTAGAACGTCTTGTCGGAAACGTGCGAGATATCGACCATCATTCCCAGCCGGTTCATCTCCCGAACCACCTGCTTGCCGAAATCCGTGAGGCCGTTGTGAGCCGGCTTGTCAGTCGATGAATCCGCCCATTCGTCGTTGACGCTGTGGGTAAGCGTCATATACCTCACGCCCAGCTCATAGAAAGCGCGCAGCACGCCCAGGTCGCTCGCGATCATGTGGCCGCCCTCCACCCCCATCAGCACCGCGATCTTCCCGTCGGCGTGGACGCGCCGCACCTCGCTGGCGGTTGTGGCCAGCGCCAGGTCCTGCGGGTGCAGCCGGACCTGCTCGCGGATCGCGTCGATCTGCACCAGCGCGTCCTTGACGGCGCGCGGGCCCGTGACCGTCCCCGGCATCCAGATGGAGAAGAAGATCGCGCCCAGGCCGCCCTCCCGCATGCGCGGGATATCGATCGCGCCGGTGGTATGCCGCTGGCCGAGATCGAAGTGGCCCGAGATCAGGCACTGTGTCGTGTCATCGTGCGTGTCCACTATGATCGGTGAATCCGCTTGCGGGAAGCCCAGGGCGCTCCCCATCAGGCACAGCGCCAACAGTCGTAACATGTGCGTTCCTCCTGCTGTCAGAGTACCGCGTGGCGCGGGCTTCAGCCTGCTGCGGCGAGCTTCAGCCCGCCGTCCCGGCCGCGGAAGCGGGCTACTATATTGGGTGTGACCGCTGCCATCATCCGTCGCGGCCTCTGCCTGTTGCCGCTCCTCGGCGCGCTCACCGCCGCCCTGGCTGCCGAGCCGGCGCCTATGCTCGTGTTTCTGGGGCCGGGACAGGATGCGTTTCGGGCGGCCGCCGCGGCCCGCGGCTGGGACTTCGCCTCCATTCCCGAGGCTCTGCCCGGCGACCCGGTCGTGCGGCAGATCGAGGCTGCACTGGCGCAAGCTGCGAGCCAGCGCGCTATCGATTCCACACGCACCTACCTCATCGGCCGTGGCACGGCCGCGCCGGCTGTCTTCTACACCGTTTCCCGCCGGCCCGATCTGTGGGCCGCCGCCGTCGCCGCGGGCGGAGACGTCGATCTCGCCATCGAGACCAATCGCCTCTTCGGCGCCGGTGCGCAACTGGTTCCCGTTCTCTGGGCGGTTTCCGCCGCCGGCCAGCCGAAGGCGGAGCCTTTCCGCGCCAAACTGGCCGCCAAAGGCTTCGACATCGAGCTGAACGCCACCGACATCGGCCTCACGGGCGCGCTCGACTGGCTGGCCGGGCACAAGAGCGATCCCTATCCGGCCAAGGTCGATTGTGAAACCGGCTCGGCGGCCTTCGCGCGCTGTTACTGGCTCCAGATTGAAAAGTTCGATCCGGCCGCGCGCAACGACGTCCTGCCCCAGTCTCGCGTGCCGCCCGGCCCCGGCGCTTACCTGGCGCTGGGCGGTTTCGGATACCACCTGGATGAGCCCGGCCCCGGGTTGCTCGTAGACTGGCTCGCGCCCAACTACTCCGGCCCGCTGAAGCTCGACGACCGGATCCTCTCCGTGGGTGGAGCGCACATCAAAGACGCGCGCGACTATGTGGCCTTCATGGCCACGCAGACCGAAGAGCGGCCCCTGGGTGTAGTGGTGGCGCGCGGCAAAGAGCGGCTGCGCCTGGAGACCCGCATCGCGCTGGAGAAGCGCGAGGAAAACCTCACCGCCCGCGTCCGCGCCGAGTTCCTGATGGACGGCCATCAACTGCTCCTGATCACCCGCGGCGTCGCCGCCCTGCGCCTCGACCTGCCCTCTTACTGGACGCCCTGCGCCATCAACTGGAACGGTATCGAGGCCGGCAACGCCGAAACCGGTGGCTGCTGGACCGTCACCGCCGGCGGCGCAGCGCAGAAGTGCCAATAGTGATTGTGTGGGGCAGGTCAATCCAATCAGGAACTATTTCCTGAATACGAGGTCCTGCCCCCTAAATAAGGCTCCCGGCCACCCGCATTTCCGGGCTAACGAGGCCAAGAGATCTGTTATACTCATACTTGACCGGAACGGATCCCAGTCAGACCCGGCCCCACCAGGCTATACGGAATTCCTTCTTGATTGCCGTATCCTTTTCCGGGAGGCCTCGCCGTGGCCGTTAAGAAGCTCCCCGAGCCCACCCTCCGCCGGTTGCCCATCTATTATCAGCGCCTTAAGAACCTCCACGCCCGAGGGATCGCCGTCGTTTCCTGTAGCACCATTGGCCGCGACCTCGGCCTCGACCCCTCCCAGATCAGGAAAGATCTCGAAGTGACCGGAATCGCCGGTAAGCCCAGAGTCGGCTACCCCGTCCCGGCCCTCATCGGCGCGATCGCGCATTTCCTGGGCTGGGACCGCGTGAAGAACGCCGTGCTGGCGGGCGCCGAAGGACTCGGCCCAGCCCTGCTCGGTCTCAAGGAGTTCAACCGGTTCGGCGTGCGGATCGTGGGCGTGTTCGATGCCGACGAGCGCCTGATCGGCGGTGACCTCCACGGTTTCGAGGTTCGCCCGCTCGGCTTCCTCCCCGGCATCGCTCGCTCCGCCAACGCCCGCGTCGGAATCATCACCCTGCCCGCCGGCCTGGCCCAGGGCGCGGCCGATCTGATGGTAAGCGCGGGCGTGCGCGCCATCTGGAACCTGGCCCCGATTCCGGTCCGCGTTCCCGAAGGCGTCTTCGTCGAAAACCGGGACTTCTACTACCCGCTGGTGGCGCTATCCTGCCGCCTCGAGCGGCAGGAAGGAGAAAGGCGATGATGGCTGTCGCGGCCGATGAATTGCGCGTCGCCGAGTGCTACCAATGCGGCAAGTGCACCGCTGGCTGCCCCGTAGCCGCGCGCATGGACCGCATGCCGAACCAGATCGTGCGCCAAGTCCAGATGGGCGACCTCGAAGGCGCCATGGCTTCCGCGGCCATCTGGGAATGCGTCTCCTGCCAGACCTGCACCACGCGCTGCCCCAAGTCGGTCGATTGCGCCGGCGTCATGGACATGCTGCGCGCCCTCTCGGCCGAGCGCCCGTCGCCCGCGCAGGAGCGCCACCACACCATCCTGTTCCAGCACGCGTTTCTCAAGAACATCCGCCGCCACGGACGGCTGAACGAGCTGGAGCTGGTCGGAACTTTCAAGACCGCGGTGTTCGTCAAGAGCCTGGCGGTTCCGTTTTTGTTCAAGGATGCGATGCTGGCGCCGAAAATGGCCCAGCGCGGCAAACTCAAGCTGGCCGGAGGCAGCGTGCGCGACCGGGAAGTTGTCGGCCGCATCTTCGACCGCTGCCTGCGGGGGACGGACTCTTAATGGAACTGGGCTACTATCCCGGCTGCGCCCTCCACGGCACCTCGAACGACTACGAGGATTCCGTGCGCGCCTGCCTCGATGCGCTCGGCGTCGGCCTCAAGGAAGTCAACGACTGGATCTGCTGCGGCGCCACCGCGGCCCACTCCATCAATCACAAGCTCTCCATCGCGCTGCCCGCCCGGAACCTGGCGCTGGCCGAGCGCGACGGCTTCGACGAAATCCTAGCCCCCTGTCCGATGTGCTCCATGGAGCTGCTCAAGGCCGCCGGCCTCATGCAGACCGACGGCGCGCTCCGCCAGGAGATGGGCCGCATCGTCGAGCTGCCCTGCGAAGGCCGCACCACCGTCCTGAACCTGATCCAGGTCTTCCAAAAGGTCGGTATCGAGAACATCAAAGCCGCGGTGAAGCGTCCCCTCGAAGGTCTGAAAGCGGCCTGCTATTACGGATGCCTGCTCACGCGCCCGCCCGAGACGCTCCGTTTCGACGATTGCGAGCGGCCGTCATCCATGGAAGCCGTGGTCGCCGCGCTGGGCGGCGCCACCGTCGAGTGGAACTACAAGACCGAGTGCTGCGGCGCAGGCATGACCATGGCCAACGAGGACATCGTCCTCGATCTTTCCCACAAGATTCTGACCAATGCCGCCGCGCACGGGGCCAACTGCGTGGTGGTGGCCTGCCCCATGTGCCACGTCAACCTGGACATGAAGCAGGCCGATATTGAAAGGCGTTACTCGGTGCGCCACGGCATGACGATTTACTACCTCTCCGACCTGGTCGGGAGGGCCCTGGGACTCACGGATGAGGCCCTCGGCATTAACAGGCATTTCGTGTACGGAGGCTGACGGCGAATGTCGCGGATTGGCGTATTCACATGCTGGTGCGGCGAGAACATCGCGCGCACCGTGGACGTCGAAAAAGTCACCGCCGCCGTGGGTCAGTTGCCCGGCGTCCACTGCTCGCTCCATTACAAGTACATGTGCTCGGAGCCGGGCCAGGCGCTCATCGCGGAAAAGATCAAGAGCGAAGGGCTGGACGCGGTGGTAGTGGCCTCCTGCTCGCCGCATATGCACCTGCGCACGTTCCGCAAAACCGCTGCCGGCGCAGGTGTGAACCCCTACCGCGTCGAAATGGCCAACATCCGCGAGCACTGCTCCTGGGTGCATCACGACCGCGGCATGGCCACGGAGAAAGCCATCGACCTGATCCGCATGTCGGTGGCGAAGGTGCGCTGGGACGAGCCGCTCGAGCCGATCAAGGTTCCCGTGACGCGCCGCGCGTTGGTGGTCGGCGGCGGCGTGGCCGGCATCCAGGCCGCCCTCGATATCGCCGACGGCGGATACGAGGTGGTGCTGGTCGAGCGCGAGCCCTCCATCGGCGGCAAGATGGCCGGCCTCTCCGAGACTTTCCCCACGCTCGATTGTTCCCAATGCATCCTCACGCCGCGCATGGTCGAGGTGGGCCAGCATCCGCGCATCCGCCTCTACACCTACTCCGAGGTCGAGAAGGTGGAAGGCTACATCGGGAACTTCACCGTTACCGTCCGCAAGAAGGCGCGCTACGTGGATACCGCCACCTGCACCGGCTGCGGCGATTGCTGGAATTGTTGCCCCATCAAGCGCAATCCCAGCGAGTTCGACTACGGCCTCGGTATGCGGCCGGCGATCTACATTCCGTTCCCGCAGGCGGTCCCGGCGCGCCCCGTGATCGACAAGGAAACCTGCACCCGCCTCAAGAAGGGCAAAGGCTGCGGCCTGTGCGAGAAGAAGTGCCTCACCAAATCCATCCACTTCGACGACCAGGATCAGTTGGTCACCGAACAGGTGGGCGCGGTCGTGGTGGCGACCGGCTTCAAGCTCTATAGCATCGGCCAGGACGGTGGGACAGACCTCCGGTCCGGTGGGACAGACCTCCGGTCTGGTGGGACAGACCTCCGGTCTGTCGCCCGCCCCGGCTACGGCGAATACGGCTACGGGAAGTTCAAGGACGTTGTTACCTCTCTCCAGTTCGAGCGCCTGCTTTCTGCTTCCGGGCCCACCGGCGGCCGCGTGGTGCGGCCCTCCGACGGCAAAGAGCCGAAAAACGTGGTGTTCATCAGTTGCGTCGGCTCGCGTGACGACGCCAAGGGCCTGCCATATTGCTCCAAGATCTGCTGCATGTACACCGCGAAACACGCGATGCTCTACAAGCACAAAGTTCATGATGGGCAGGCCCACGTGTTCTACATGGATGTGCGCGCGGGCGGCAAGAACTACGAAGAGTTCGTGCGCCGCGCCATCGAACAGGATGGCGCGCGTTACTATCGCGGGCGCGTCTCGCGGATTTACGAGGAGAACGGCAAGCTGATCGTGCGCGGCGCCGATACGCTGGCCGGTGCGCCGGTCACCCTTGAGGCCGATCTGGTGGTGCTGGCCGCGGCTATGGTGCCCGCTCAGGGCGTGCGCGACCTGGCCCGCAAGCTCAACGTCGGCTATGACGAATACGGCTTCCTCCTCGAGTCGCATCCCAAACTGAGGCCGGTCGAAACGGCGGCCGCGGGCGTGTTCATTTGCGGCGCCTGCCAGGCGCCCAAAGACATTCCCGAATCGGTGGCGCAAGCCTCGGCCGCGGCCAGCAAGGCGCTCATCATGTTCGGCCACGAGGAGCTGACCCGCGAGCCTGAAGTCGCCCGCATCGACGAAAAGAACTGCGCCGCCTGCTTCGCCTGCGTCCGAACCTGCCCCTATCACGCCATCGACCGGGCTGACGTGCTCACGCCCCGCGGCGTTTTCGTCAAGCGCACCGCGCGCGTGAACCCCGGCCTGTGCATGGGCTGTGGCACCTGCGTGGCGATCTGTCCCTCGAAGAGCGCCGACCTGGCCGGTTTCAGCGAGCAGGAGATCTACGCCGAGGTGGAGGCGCTGGTATGACCGCGGCATTCGAGCCCAAAATCATCGCTTACGTGTGCAACTGGTGTACCTACCTGGGCGCCGACCTGGCCGGCACGAACCGCCTGGAGTACGCGCCCAACGTGCGCATCCTGAGGCTGCCCTGCACCGGCCGCATCGATTTCAACCTGATCGTGAAGGCGTTCGAAATGGGCGCGGACGCGGTCCTGGTTTCCGGCTGCCATCCGGGCGATTGCCACTACACGGCGGGCAACTTCCACGCGCGCCGCCGCTGGATGCTCTTCCGTCGTCTCCTCGAAGCCCTGGGCATCGAGACCGAGCGCGTGCATTTCACCTGGATCTCCGCCGCCGAAGGCAAAAAGTGGCAGCAGGTCATCGGCGAAATCACTGAAAAGACCCGCCAGATGGGCCCCTACGCGGCCTACCGCGAACTCTGCGTGGGGCAAGCTTCAGCTTGCCTGGCAGGGTCAGTCGAGAGCGAGGCCGCAGAATGACCCAACGCCTCCGCGAGACCGCCCGCCGCCTGCTCCAGGAAGGCAAGGTGCAAGTAGTCATCGGCTACGGCCCATCAAAGTTCGGTGCCGCCGCCCCACCGGTCTTTATCACCCGGCCCGAGGACGCCGATGAACTTGAATGGAACGACCGCTGCTTCGCCAACCTGGCCGTTTACCTCACGCGCAAGGAAGTGAAGGCGCTGGGCAAGGCGGCAGTGGTGGTCAAGGGCTGTGACGAGAAGGCGCTGGTGGTGCTCGAAAAGGAATCGCAGATCGACCGCGCCGCACTCTCCGTGATCGGCATGGTCTGCGAAGGCGTGGGCACGCCGCGCGCCGCCAAGTGCGCGTCCTGCCAGGTGCGCGTCCCGCGCTTTGCCGACGAAGTGATCGGCGAAGCCGCCCAGCCGGCCGCCGCCGCGCCGGGGCCCAACGGCCTCGATCGTCTGATGGCGAAATCGCCCGCCGAGCGCTGGGCCTTCTGGAAGACCGAATTTGCGCGCTGCGTCAAGTGCTACGCCTGCCGCCAGGTCTGCCCGCTCTGCTACTGCGAGCGCTGCATCGCGGACAAGAACCGGCCCGTCGTGATCGACACCTCGGCTACGCCCAAGGGCAATTTCGCCTGGCACATCACGCGGGCGTTTCACCTTGCCGCCCGCTGCATCGGTTGCGGCGAATGCACGCGCGCTTGCCCGGCGGGCATTCCGCTGGGACTGCTCAACCAGGCCCTGGCCCAGGCCACCGAAGAGGACTTCGGCTATCGCCCCGGCATGGATCCCCAGGCCGAGCCCGTTTTCGGCTCCTGGTCTCCCGCGGACAAGGAGGATTTCATCCGATGAGCGCGGCGATCCCAGTTGCGGCTCTGCGTGAACTCATCGCCGGCTGGCTCGGCCAGGGGAAACTGGTAGCCGCGCCCGTCCAGGTGGGCGACCGGCTGCTCTACCAGGCGCTGGCCTCGGCGCAGGACGCCGTCTTCGACGCCCGCCGGCGGCCCGCCAACTCCATCAAGGAGTTCTTCTTCCCGCGTCACGAGCCGATTTTCCGCTACCGCATCGAAGGCAAGGAAATCGCGCTCGCCGAAGTCGGCCCCCAGGAACGCGAGCAGATCGTCATCGCCTCGAAACCTTGCGATGCCGCCGCCCTGCCCATTCTGGATCACGTTTTTAATTGGGATTTCGAGGACAGCTTCTACACCGCGCGCCGCGCGCGCACCACGGTCGTCTCGCTCGCCTGCCAGGCGCACGACGACGCCTGCTTCTGTACCTCGCTCGGCTCCGGCCCGGCGGATGAGTCCGGTTCCGACGCAATGCTCCACGATTTGGGCGACGGCCAGTTCGAAGTGCGTGCCATCACCGAAAAAGGCCGCGCCCTCTTCGGCGAGGCCCAGTGGGACAGGCCTCCGGCCTGTCTCGCACCAGAGAACAAGTTCGACCCGGCCCGCGTCGCCCGCTACCTCGAGGCCAACTTCGAAAGCCCCCTCTGGAAGGACCTGACGCTGGCCTGCCTCGGCTGCGGCGTCTGCGCCTACACCTGCCCCACCTGCCACTGCTTCGACATCGTGGATGAAGGCAACGCAGCCGGCGGCGCGCGTGTCAGAAACTGGGACTCCTGCCAGTTTCCGCTGTTCACACTCCATGCGTCCGGCCACAATCCGCGAGCCGTCCAGCCGCAGCGGCAGCGCCAGCGGCTGTTCCACAAGTTCTTGATTTATCCGCAGAAGTTCGGCACGGTGCTCTGTACGGGTTGCGGCAACTGCGAACGAAACTGTCCGGTCGGCCTGGGAGTGCTCAAAGTGCTCCAGGCGATCGACGATGAAGCGAAGAGACTCGATGAAAAAGAACCTCTACAAGCCTGACCTGATGGAGGTCCTCGATGTCCAGCGGCAGACGCCGGATGTGAAGTCGGTGCGCCTGCGCTTCCGCGACGGCGACCGCGCCCGCGACTTCTCCTTCCGCGTTGGCCAGTTCGGGCAGTTTTCCGTCTTCGGCTCCGGCGAGGCGACCTTCAACATCTGCTCCAGCTCCACCTGGAAGGACTACATCGAGTTCTGTTTCCGCCGCACCGGCCGTGTCACCGAGACGCTGTGGCAGATCGAAAAAGGCGACACCCTCGGGTTCCGCGGGCCTTACGGCAACGGCTACCCGATGGAGGAGTGGGAAGGGCGCAACCTGATTTTCATCGGCGGCGGCATCGCCATGCCGCCTATCCGCTGCGCGGTCTGGTATGCGCTCGAGAACCGCGCTAAGTACGGCGACATCACGATCGTTTACGGCGCGCGTACCGTGGCGGACCTCACGTATGCCGATGAGTTAGACGAGTGGAGCAAGCACGAGCGCGTGCGCGTAGTCCGCTGTGTCGATCCCGGCGGGGAAACCCCGGACTGGAAGGGCGAGATCGGCCTGATTCCGGCGGTCCTCGAACGCGCCCAGGTTCCGGCCGGGAATGCCATCGCCCTGGTGATCGGGCCGCCCATTATGATCAAGTTTACGCTCCCCGTGCTCGACCGCATGGGCCTGCCGGAAGAAGATATCTACACCAGTCTCGAAAACCGGATGAAATGCGGCGTCGGCAAGTGTGGCCGCTGTAACGCCGGGCCGGTCTACGTCTGCAAGGACGGCCCCGTATTCACCATGAAACAGCTCCGGTCTATTCCGAACGATTTTTAGGGGTGACGATGTGCCTTCGATTCCGAGCTGCGATCGCCAGGGAGCGGAGGCGCGGTAGCTTACGAAGCTCTTCTTGACAGAAAGGATGATCCTCCGGACTTATGTTTATCACTAACCCGCGGCCTCCCTCCCCGGACAAGCGGTGGAAGATCGTGGAGGCAACCATGCGCCGCAATGGCTACCAGGGCCATGCGCTGATCGAGGCCCTGCACTCGACGCAGGAAGCGTTCGGCTACCTCGAGCCCGAGAGCCTGCGCTTCGTGGCCGAGTCGCTGCGTGTGCCGCTCAGCCAGGTCTATGGCGCGGCAACCTTCTACCACTTCTTCACCATGAAGCCGCCCGGCAAGCACACCTGCGTCGTGTGTACCGGCACGGCC
This sequence comes from Bryobacterales bacterium, assembly GCA_963719445.1. GTDB lineage: Bacteria > Acidobacteriota > Terriglobia > Bryobacterales > Bryobacteraceae > DASWZN01. The sequence goes on along the minus strand of OY970385.1, from coordinate 5,384,653 downwards.
TGCTACATCAAAGGGGCGTCGGCGCTGCTGGCGGCCATGGAGTCGAAATACGGAATCAAGCCGGGCGAGACCACGCCGGATGGCGAGCTCTCCCTGGTGACGGCGCGCTGCGTGGGCTCTTGCAGCATCGCGCCCGTGGCTATTTTTGAGAAAGACGTCGTCGGGAAGCTGACGCCGCCGGAGATCGTGGCGAGAGCCGAAAGGTACGTGGGCCATGACGTCTGAAGAACTCCAGGAAATCGCAACCACGGAGAAGGAGGCGCGGGCGCAATACCCGCACCACATCTGCGTGTGCACGGCGGCAGGGTGCCTGTCGGCCGGAAGCGGCGAAGTGAAGAAGGCGCTCGAGCAGGAAGTCGTCGAATCGGGCATGAAGCAGGAGTGCCAGGTGAAGGGCGTGGGGTGCCTGGGTCTGTGCTCGGCCGGACCGCTCATCACGGTCGATGACGCGATGTACCGCAACGTCAAGCCCGAAGACTCGGCCGACATCGTGCGCAGCCTCGAAGACGGCAAGCCGGTCAAGCGCCTGGAGTGCGACACCAAGGTGCCGTTCTTCACCCGCCAGACCAAAATCGTGCTCGAAAACTGCGGCCGCATCGATCCGGAGCGCATCGAGGACTACATCGCCGAAGAGGGCTACTCGGCGTTGCTCTCCGTGCTCACCGAGAAACGGTCCGGAGAGGTGCTCGAGCAGGTCATCAAGAGCGGATTGCGCGGGCGCGGCGGCGCGGGCTATCCGACCGGCCTTAAGTGGAGCACGGTGGCCAAGGCCCAGAGCACCGGGCAGAAGTACGTCATCTGCAACGCCGATGAAGGCGACCCGGGAGCATTTATGGACCGCGCGGTGCTGGAGAGCGATCCGCACCGGGTGCTCGAAGGCATGGCCATCGCGGCTTACGTCGTGGGCGCCAGCCGCGGCTACATCTACGTGCGGGCCGAGTATCCGCTGGCGGTCCAGCATCTCCGCACCGCGATCCGGCAGGCCGAGCGGCTCGAGCTGCTCGGCAACGACATCGCCGGGACGCATTTTAGCTTTAAGGTCGAGGTGCGCCTGGGAGCGGGGGCGTTCGTCTGCGGCGAGGAGACGGCCCTGATCGCCTCGATCGAAGGCAAGCGCGGCACGCCGCGGCCACGGCCGCCCTATCCCGCGCAGGAAGGGCTGGGGGGCTACCCCACGCTGATCAATAACGTCGAGACCTTCGCCAATATCCCGGTCATTCTGCGCAAGGGAGGCGACTGGTTCGCCCAGATCGGCACGGCCAAGAGCAAAGGCACCAAGGTGTTCGCGCTGGCCGGGCGGGTCAACAACACCGGGCTGATCGAGGTGCCTATGGGCATCCCCCTGCGCGAGATCATTTACGAGATCGGCGGCGGCATCCCCGACGGCCGGGGATTCAAAGCGGTGCAGACAGGCGGGCCTTCGGGCGGTTGCATCCCGGCCGGCCACCTGGATCTGCCGGTCGATTACGAGTCGCTGGTCAAGGTGGGCTCCATCATGGGCTCGGGCGGCATGATCGTAACCGACGAGAGCTCCTGCATGGTGGATGTGGCCAAGTTCTTCATCGAATTCTGCATGTCGGAGTCGTGCGGCAAGTGCGTGCCCTGCCGCGTGGGCACCACGCACATGTACCACCTGCTGGAGCGGATCTGCGCGGGCGAGGCCGAGGAGCGCGACCTGGCCACGCTCGAGGAGCTGTGCGACGTGGTGCGCAACACCAGCCTGTGCGGCCTGGGCCAGGCGGCGCCCAACCCGATCCTGAGCACGCTGCACTACTTCCAGGATGAATACCACGCCCACGTGGTCGAGAAACGGTGTCCTGCCGGGGTCTGCCACATGGCGGACCAGGAGGTGAAGGCATGAACACGGCAGTCAAAACACTGGTCATCGATGGCCGCGACGTCAGCGCCGCGCCGGACCAGACCATTCTTGAAGTGGCGCGCGACCACAGCATCTACATTCCCTCGCTGTGCCACCTCCAGGGTTTGCACGCGATCGGCGCCTGCCGGATGTGCGTGGTCGAAGTGAAGGGGGCGAAGAAGTTGGTCCCGGCCTGCACCACCGCCATCGATGAAGGCATGGAGGTGACCACCGATTCCGAGCGCCTCCAGACCTACCGGCGCACCATCCTCGAGCTGCTATTCAGCGAGCGGAATCACATCTGCTCGGTATGCGTCAGCAACGGCAACTGCGAGCTGCAGAGCTTGGCTCAGAAGCTCGACATGACCCACGTCCACTTCCCCTACCTCTATCCGACGCTCACCGTGGACGCCTCGCACGAGCGGTTCGTGATCGATCACAACCGCTGCATCCTGTGCAGCCGGTGCGTCCGCGTGTGCGATGAAATCGAGGGCGCGCATACCTGGGACACGATGGGCCGCGGCATCAACTGCCGCGTGATTACCGATCTGAATCAGCCCTGGGGATCGTCGGATACCTGCACGGCGTGCGGCAAGTGCGTCCACGTTTGCCCCACCGGCGCGCTGTCGGAGAAAGGAAAGTCCGTGGCCGAGATGTCGAAGCGGCGGCAGTTCCTGCCCTACCTAACCATGATGCGAGGGCGTGAACGATGAGCGACAAAATGACAATGGCGACGGTCTGGCTCGACGGCTGCTCGGGCTGCCACATGTCGTTCCTCGACATCGACGAACGCATCCTCGAGCTGGCGGACAAGGTCGACCTGGTCTACAGCCCGCTGGTCGACGCCAAGGATTTCCCCGACCACGTCGACATCACGCTGGTCGAGGGCGCGGTGTCGAGCGTGGACGACAGCGACAAGATCAAGAAGATCCGCGCGCACACCAAGACGCTGGTCTCGCTGGGCGATTGCGCGGTGACGGCCAACGTCCCGTCCATGCGCAACGCGTTCCGGCTGGATGCGGTCTACGGCCGCGCCTACCGGGAGAACGCCACCGTGAACCAGCAGATCCCGGCCGAGGTGGTTCCCAAGCTGCTGGCGAAGGTTCGGCCCGTGCACGAGGTGGTCGACGTCGACGTCTTCGTGCAGGGCTGCCCGCCATCGGCCGATGTCATCTTCTTCGTGCTGACCGAGCTCATCGCCGGGCGCAAGCCCGAGCTGAGCCAGGTCACCAGGTTCGGAGCGTAGCGTATGGCGAAACAGACCATAAGAATTGAAAACGTCAGCCGCATCGAAGGCCACGCGAAGATCACGCTGTTCCTCGGCGAGAACGGCCGCGTCGAGGACGCGCAGTTCCACGTCACCCAGTTCCGCGGCTTCGAGAAGCTGTGCGAGGGCCGGCCCTTCTCGGAGATGCCGTCGCTTATGGCGCGCATCTGCGGGATCTGCCCGGTGAGCCACCTGATGGCGTCGGCGAAGGCCTGCGACGGCATCCTGGCCACCCGCATTCCGCCCGCGGCGGCCAACCTGCGGCGCATCCTCAACCTGGCGCAGCTCATCCAGTCGCACGCGCTCAGCTTCTTCCACCTCTCGTCGCCCGACCTGCTGCTGGGCATGGACGCCGACCCGGCCACGCGCAACATCTTCGGCCTGGCCGCGGCGCATCCCACGCTCGCTCGCGACGGCATCCTGCTGCGCAAGTTCGGCCAGGAGGTCATCGCGTGGCTGGCCGGCAAACGGATCCACCCCGCCTGGGTGGTCCCCGGCGGAGTGAACGAGCCGCTCACCGCCGAACGCCGCGACCAGATTCTGGCCGGAATTCCCGAGGCCATGCAAATCGCGCGGCGGACGCTGGACTGGTTCAAGTCGTCGATGGACCGCTTCCGCGAGGAGATCCGCAGCTTCGGCAATTTCCCCACGCTGTTCCTCGGCATGGTGGACAAAGACGGCGGCCTCGAGCACTACGACGGCACGCTGCGCGTGGTGGACGCCTCCGGACGGATCGTGGCGGACCACCTCAGCCCCGCTAACTACGCCGAATTCATCGGCGAGGCGGTCGAGCCGTTCTCGTATCTGAAGTCGCCTTTCTACAAGCCGCAGGGCTACCCTGACGGCATTTACCGCGTCGGCCCGCTCGCGCGGCTCAACCTGGCGGATCGCTGCGGCACGCCGATCGCGGACCAGGAGCAGGCCGAATTCCGCGACCTGGAGCGCGGCGCGATCCTCAGCTCTTTCTACTACCACTACGCGCGGCTGATCGAGATCGTACACGGGATCGAGCGGATTGAGGCGCTGCTGAACGATCCCGAGATTCTCAGCAAGCACGTGCGCGCCTTTGCAGGACCGAATAACAGCGAGGGCATCGGCGCGGCCGAGGCGCCGCGCGGCACGCTCATTCACCACTACAAGGTCGATGACGAGGGGCTAATCACCTGGGCCAACCTGATCATCGCCACCGGCCACAACAACCTGGCCATGAACCGCGGCGTCCTGCAAGTCGCCAAGCGCTTCGTGGACGGCAACAACCTGCAAGAGGGCATGCTGAACCGCGTGGAAGCCGTGATCCGCGCCTTCGACCCCTGCCTGAGCTGCTCGACCCACGCGGTGGGCCAGATGCAGATGGAGATCCAACTCCTCTCGCCCGAGGGCAAGGTGGTGGACCGGCTGGTACGAGGCTGAGGTTCATCTGAACGCGGCGGGTGTGACCTAGCCGCTGGCGCCGAGTCTGTGGCCGCACCCGTTGCGATCTCACGGCGCACCCGGTGCGGTACGCTGGCGCGTCACCCGGTGACCCGCCGCCGACAGCGCCGCAATGGCTCCGTCGACGCGGTCTTCCTTCACCATCACGTAGTCCGTGTCGAATGTGGAGAGCGCGAAGATGCTCACGCCCGCCTCGGCCAGCGGCCCGGCAACCGAAGCCAGGATCCCGGTGAGCCCGAAATCCAGAGGGCCTTCGATCTTGAAGACGCGCCAGCCGCTCTCGCACTTCGTTCCGTCCGGCACTGCGCCCTGCGGGCAGACCACCGAGAGCTCGTCCTGGGTCCGGGTGACCGAATTGAACGCACCGCTCGCCGCCCAGGCCGGGACCTCGCCGCCGGGCGCCAACTGACAGACCGCGAACCGCCCCTCGAGCAGAAGCAGATTGAGGGACCGGCTGCTCACTTTTGAGCCTGCTTCTTCTTCGGATGGTGCGGCCGGTGGCGCACGGCTGCGCGCTTTTTTGCCACCACGGGGTTGCGGGTGAAGGGCGGCTTCTTCGCCCCTGCCGCGACGGCCGGAGGGGAAAGGCGGCTGGGCGCGAGCAGGCCCGGGCCCTCGCCGGTGTACAGCTTGCGATACATCGACGCGTTGCGCAGCACGGCGAACACGTAGTTGCGCGTCTCGCTGAAAGGGATCGACTCGATGAACTCGGCCGGCTCGCGATACTCGGCCCAGCCCAGCCAGTTGTCCACGCGCGATGTCCCGGCGTTGTAAGCGGCCAGCGTGCGCTCCCAACGGCCCAGGTTGGCGTCGTACATAGTCCGCAAATAGGCGGTGCCGAGACGGAGGTTCAGCTCCGGACGAAACAGGACGCTGGGCCGGAAGCGCCGGCGCGGCACCTTCAGCAGCAGGCGGCCGGTGGAGGGCAGAATCTGCGTGAGGCCGTAAGCCTGCGCGGGCGACAGCGCCTGGGGATTGAACTCGGATTCCTGCCGGATCAGGCCGGCCACGATGTAGGGATCGAGCCCGCGGAGCTCGGAGTAGCGCTCGAGTTCGGTTCTCCAGGGCAGCGGATAGAGCAGGCGCCAGAAGCTGGCGGGCGCGTTCTCCAGCGGAATCGAGAGGTAGCCCGGCACCAGGCTTTTGACAAGCTGGAGCGCGCGATGCGGCTCGCTATACTTGCCGGCGACCTGCGCCAGGCGGACGGCGAGCACGTGCGGCTGGTCCTCCGTGCGCGCGCCGTAGCGCAGCTCGTCTTCGGCCTGGTCTTCCAGGCCCGCGGCCGCCAGCAAGCGCGCGCGGTCGAGACGCGCCTGGGTGGCCGGAGTCGGATCGAACTTGGCCTCGAAGCGCTGCACCGGCACCACGCCGGTCAAATACTGGCGAATGGCGGTGGAATCGACGGCTCCGAAGACCGCCGGCTGCTCCAGGCGCCGATCCGCCAGGTCGGCATAGTAGGCGTTGGGAAAGCGACCGGCGAGCTCGGAGTAGTACGCCTTGGCGGCCGAGGGATCGTTGGCCGCCTCGGCCAGCCGGCCGAGGAAATAGAGCGCGGCGCTGGTGCGGTCCGAGCCGGGGTACTTCGCCAGGTGCTCGCGGAGCAGATCCGCGGAATCAGGCTGGCGGTGGATGTAGGCGTACCAGGCGACTTTCCAGTGGCAGTAATCGGCCTGCGGGCCGGAGAACGATTGGTAGCAGGCGCGGTAGATGGGCAGGTAGTCGGCGGCGCGGTTCTCGACCAGGTAACGGTTGCCGGCGACGACGAGCGCCTTCAAGCGCCAGGGAGAATCCGGATAGCGTTCCAGCCGTTGGAGCGCGTCCTTCAGACGGTCGTCCTGGTCGAGGCGCCGGGCGCACTCGGTCATATAGTAGAGGCGCTCGGCGTCGGCTTCCGGCGAAGAAAGGTCGAGCGAGCGGAGGGCGGCATAGGCCGAAGCGGTCTGGCCCGCAAGGTAGTCGAGCTCGCCGAGGCGAACGCGCGCCAGCTCGCGATCGACGCCGCCGACGGCCGGCAGGATGGCCTGGTATTCCATGCGGGCGCGGCGGTAGTCGGCTCCGCGCGCCAGTTTGCCCGCGCGCTCGAACATGGCCTGGGTGGTGGGCGGCGGATACAGGCCGCCGAGAGTGGATCTCAACTCGGCGAGCGCGGGCGCGGCATCGGCCGCTTCGGCGCTCAGCGGGTACTGGAAGTAGACCTGCTGAAAGAAGACCGCGGCGGATGCGAGATCGCCCGAGGCGCGGTAGCACTCCGCCAGCAGCGCGTCGCCGACGGGCTGGGGCAGCCGCGCATAGTATTCGCGCAGAACGTCAATGCCCTTGGCGGGCCTGGCGCTCTGCTTGTGCGCGCGCGCGGCGACCAGCGCGGCCGGGCCGGCAAGCGGCGAAGGCGGCACGGTATTCCAGACCGGCTCGAGATCGCGGGTCGCGGCGTCGAAATCGCCCAGATCGAACTCCGCCGCGGCCAGCGAGTAGGCAACGTAATCGGCGAGCTGGGGCAGGCGGTCGCGGACGGCCTTGAGATCGCGGATGGCCGCGGCCGGCTGCTTGCGGCTCTGCTCGTCGATTCCGGATTTGAGCAGCGCGAGATCGGCGGCGGGCGGCGCCGCGCCGAAGAGGGTGGTGGCCAACAGCAACGCGGAGGCCGCCCGGGCCGCGGCGTCAGGCCAGGGGCCCCGGATATTCTTCGCCCAATACGGCAGTGTCATCATTGGCCAGTGTTCGGATCAACTCCAGGTGCAGATAGTCAGGCATGAGCGGCGATGCCTGGAGAAACTCGCGCGCGTAATCGAGGCGCGCGGCGTCGATTTCTTCCTTGAGGAACGCGTACAGGCGCCGGGCGGCGCGGCCCTGCGCCACTTCCCTCGACTTGTGGAGGCGAATTTCGGCGACGCGCGTGCGGGCAACGCGCTGCGCGCGCAGGAACAGCGCCTCTCCGCCGGCCGATTCCGCGGCCTCGGGCAGGGGATCGGGGCGCCAGCGGCGCTCAAGCGCAGCGCCCGCCAGGGCCGCCATGGCCTCGAGTCCGTTGGGGTCGATGGGATCGCCCGCGGCCACCAGGACCGCGGCGACGCGCTGCCGCGACAAGACCGGCAAGACCGTGCAGCGGCCGCCTTCGAACAATCCGGCGATGCCGCTCGAGAGCTCGGCCGCGGTGGCCAACGTCACCAGCGTGCCGCGTGAGGCGATGGCGGCGGCGAGGGCCGGAGCCTGGGCGAGCGGAACCTCGAGGGCCTGGAACGGGGCCCCTTCAATTGGACGCCGCGCACGCAGGGCAAGGAGAGACCGGGGCCCGACTTCGAACAGCGCCGCCCGCGCGCAGAAAGCGCTTACGGAATCGAGCAGCGCGGCGGCCCACTGTTCCCGGCTTTCCCAGGCGGCGAAGCGGCGGAGGGCGCGGTTGACCTCGCCGGTCCCGGCTGCGAATTCGCGCTCGATCTGGGCGGCGAGCTTGGAGAAACGCTCGTCGAAGACGCGTGCGAGGTGCTCCTGCCAGCCGGTGGCCAGGGCCTCTTCGACGCGGAAGACCTGGAGCTGCCAGGCCGCCGACAATTGCCGGCGAGCGGCTTCGCGCTCGCGCGAAATTGCGGAAGAGATGCGGGAGTTCTGCTGCGCGGGGGGTGACGACATCGCGTAGAACCTCTATGATAGCTCGCCGGCCGGAGGGGGCGTCTGCGGGGGAGGTGGTAAAGAATCGCGGGGACCTGTCAAAGAATCACGGGGACACGCCTGCGTTTGTGCGCCGGGGGGAGGTTCGGCGTGGGAAGCCCGGAGTGTCCCCGGATTCTTTGACAGGTCCTGACGGTCGGGGGCGGGAGGTTCGGGGTGGGAAGGCGGGAGTGTCGTTGGATTCTCGGGGAAAGAATCGGGGGGACACGCCTGCTTTTGTGCGTAAGGGGAACCTTCGGGGTGGCTAGCCCGGAGTGTCCCCCGATTCTTTGGGGCGAAGGATTGGTGTTCGATTGCGGGATTAGGAGTATTTTGCGGTTTTCGATGTGCGCGGAGGATTGTCAGTGTCTTGAGTATTTTGTCGTAGATGCGGCGATAGCGGGACTCGTAGCGGCCGATGTTGGCGAGGGCACGGGAGTCGTCGGAGAGGGCGCGGAAGGCGAGGGCGGCGCGAGTTTCTGCATCGCAGACCTTGAATTCCTCTTCCACGATGGGCTGGCGGCGGGCGATTTCGACGTCGAGAAGAGCGGTTTCGAGGGACCAGGCGCGCTCGATGCGCCAGCGTGCGGCGACCAACTGTTCGACGAGGTCGGTCTCGAAGGGATCGGCGGGCTGAAAGTGGGCGAGGTAGAGGTCGCGGAGGGTTTGGAATTGGTCCGTGGGCTCGACTTCGAGGATGACGCGGCGGGAGGTCAGGCCGTGGGTGATGGCGGCGGTTTTGGCGCGGGCAAGTCCTTCGGGGGTGACGGCTCCGCGGGACTTGGCGCCGTTGGCGCGTGAAGCGGCGATGCGACGTGGGGAAGACATGGGGTTCCTTTCCTGGGGTGGAAAACCGGGGACAGTCACCAATGTCCACGCGGCAAACGGCGCCTTGGGACACTGGTGACAGTCCCCGGTTTTCCGGTTTCCGTACACGCTAGCGGGTGGAAAACCGGGGACAGCCACCAGTGTCCACGCGGCAGACAACGCCTTGGGACACTGGTGACAGTCCCCGGTTTTCCGGGCAAACAGCGCCTTGGGACACTGGTGACAGTCCCCGGTTTTCCGGCTGCCCCAGGTAAAGAGTAAAGGCGGGTTTTTGCAGTCGCAGGGTATCGAAATCTCTAAGTCCTTGAAAGGGGCGCAGATGCAGTTGGGTGGAGGCGGGGACTGGCAGGGGAACGGTGTAAAGTTCGCAACGGAAGCTATGAACAGGGACGTTTTTCAAGAGAGCACGGGCGGGCGGAAGAGGCCGCGGAAGGCGAAAGCGGCGGCGGCGGAATGGGAGGAGTGGCTGGGGTTCGAGCCGGACGCGAAGCAGGCGGACCTGTTGCAGCGGGAGGTGAGACGCCTGGCATTGAACTGCACGCGGCAGTGGGGGAAGTCGACGATTACGGCGGCGAAGGCGGTGGCGCGGGCGCGGGACCGGGCGGGGAGCCTGACGCTGGTGGTGAGTCCGTCGGCGCGGCAGAGCGGGGAGTTTCTGAGGAAAGCCGCGGCGTTCGTGCAGCGGATGGGGATCCGGCCGCGGGGGGACGGGGACAACGAGATTTCGCTGCTGTTGCCGAATGGGTCGCGGCTGGTGGGGCTGCCGGGGACCGAAGCGACCGTAAGGGGCTTTTCGGCGGTGTCACTGATGCTGATCGACGAAGCGGCGCGGGTGAGCGATGAAATGTACAAGGCGGTGCGGCCGATGCTGGCGGTGGGGGACGGGGACCTGTGGATCATGAGCACGCCGTATGGGAAGCGGGGGTTCTTTTGGGAGGAGTGGGCTAACGGGGGAGCACATTGGGAGCGGGTGGAGGCGCCGGCTACGGAGTGCCCCCGGATTATGGCCAGCTTCCTGGAGGAGGAGCGGGCTTCGCTGGGAGACCGGTGGTTCCGGCAGGAGTACTTGTGCGAGTTTCTGGAGGCGGACGATGTTTTGTTCAGCCGGGAGGTGGTGGAGCGGGCGGTGACGGAGGAGGTGAAGCCGCTGTTTTAGGGAGGCGGGGGGGAAAGCAGTTGGGGCCGCGGATGAACGCAGATAAACGCGGATAACTGCTGGCATCGGGCGGCGGGGAAAAATCGGGGACACGCCTGGATTTTGGTGAGGTGAGAGGGGCGTGTGGGTCGCCCGGAGTGTCCCCGATTTTTCGGTTTCTCCTAGGGAGGGTGGAGCGGGCGGAGGTGGCGGCGGGATTCGACTGCGTGAACTGGGCTCCGATGGTGGAGGTGAGGCACAATTTGCGGCACTTGGAGCGGGTGGCGCTGGGGACGTCTTATCAGGACGTGGTGGGGCGGGTGCGGGAGGTGGCGCGGTCGGGGGAGCTGGCGGGCCGGTGCACGGTGGTGGCGGACGCGACGGGAGTGGGCGGTCCGGTGATCGAGCTGCTGCGGGAGGCGGGGCTGGGGTGCGAGCTGGCGGCGGTGACGATTACGGGGTCGCAGAGAGCGACGCGGGAGGGCGGCGAGTGGCACGTTCCGAAACGGGAGCTGGTGGTGGGTCTACAGGTGATGCTGGAGACGGGGTCGCTGCGGATTGCGGCGGGGCTGCGGGAAGGGGAGACGTTCATGCGGGAGCTGACGGGGATGCGGGTGCGGGTGTCGGCGGCGAGGCACGAGCAATTTGGGGCGTGGCGGGAGGGGACGCACGACGATTTGGTATTGGCGGCGGCGCTGGCGTGCTGGCGGGCGAAGTGGAGGCCGGTGGGGTGGCAGGGGCGGAGTCTGGGGTTGGGGTGAGGAGGAGGGGCGGCCTTATGACATTTGCCGTGTCGAATGTCTGAGTTTATTGGCCGCAGATGAACGCAGATGAACGCCGATGGGCCGTTTGTCTTTCTTGGTCGGCGCGAGAGCGGTTGGGGCGACGTGCAGGGGGGTGCCGAACCACGACGCAGAAGGCTGAGCGAGGTACCTGGCCGGCGTAGAACTCGTTGGACGAGGTACTAGAACTCGGCTGCGCGCATCCCGTGTCAGATATACAGGCGGGCTAGCCGCTCCAGGTGTATTGTTATATGAAGAATCCTTGGTGTTATGGATATGAATCCTATTGAGTTTTTCATGCATTACTTTGCGAAGCTGGCAGGCGTTGAGAGGCCTTATGCGTGGCAGACGAGGTTGTTTGTGGCACTTATTGCCGGAGAATGGCCGGATTCGATCGGACTACCAACGGGTTGCGGCAAGACCGGGCTAATGCAGGTTTGGATCATCGCGCTTGCGTGGTCGTACCTGGCGGATGGCGCTCCAGATCGCACTTGCATACCGCGGAGGTTGGCCTGGGTTGTGAACCGCCGCGTGGTGGTAGATCAGGCAACAGCCGAGGCGGAACGTATCGCCACTGAGATCGGGAATCTCCCGGCAGAAGACGAGTTGTGTGAGGCGCTTCGGCGGTGCTCGGGAAATGGGGACATGCTGGCGGTGAGCACGCTTCGCGGTGAGAAAGCCGACAACCGGGCGTGGAGCCGTGACCCTCGCACTCCCGCGATCATCGTTGGCACCGTGGACATGATCGGAAGCCGCTTGCTGTTTCGCGGCTACGGAGACGGCAGGTACTTTAGACCTTTGCACGCCGGACTGCTCGGCGTGGATGCCTTGATCGTGAACGATGAGGCCCATTTGAGTCCAGCGTTTGCCGCCTTGCTGCCGGAGATCGACCGCCTTTCTCCGGCGGGTCGTCTCGCGCCGAAGCCCTTCCATGTGATGCTTCTCTCGGCGACATCCGCGGCGGTCGGCGGGCGGCGATTCGATCACTCACTGGAAGAGGACCTGACAAAGAACGAGCACTTTCGGCTGGTGTATATGGCCGAAAAGCACTTACGACTGCGCGAGGTATCGGACCAGAACACGACGTCGGAGGCGCTGGAACTTGCGGCGACACAGGGGGCCGCGCGGACGATTGTGTACGTGGAACAGCCGGAGAAGGCGGCCAAGTTCGCAGCACGCCTACAGGACGTGACAGGGTCACGGCGCATCGCCCTCCTTACCGGAACCATGCGCGGCTGGGAACGCGACGGCCTCGCTAAAGACAATCCCGCTTTCGCGGCGTTCACGCGTGCAGAGCCTCCTGAAGAGCCCACGTGGCTGGTGAGCACTTCGGCAGGCGAAGTGGGCGTGAACATCACGTGCGAGCGTCTTATTACGGGACTCGTGTCCTCCGATCACTTGATCCAGAGGTTTGGGCGGCTGAACCGATTCCCGTTAGCGGACCGGCCCGCACCCGGTGAAGCCTATCTCCTGCATACGCTTCTCCCGGAGCGGAAGAGCGGGGAACCTGTTCCCGTGGAAACGGCAACGGTCCAGTACCTGCGCGGCCTTGCCAGGTTGGCCGATGGCAGCTACGATGTGTCGGCCCGGAACCTTTATGAGAACCCTCCACCGAAGGAGGCCCGGTCGGCGGTTCCTCTGCTGGCGCGTTTCGATGCGCGGCTTGTCGATCTGTGGTCGCTCACCACGGCCCCGGACACAGAGGTTCCGCCGGTCGAGCCCTGGTTGCATGGCAAGCAGGACCCAGACTGGCCGGAGACGGCGGTTGCGTGGCGTGATGACGTGAAGTACCTCGCTCGTGAGGATGTTTCCGACAGTGATCGGGAGGAAGTCTTGCGGCGGTACCGGGTTCTTGCACATGAGCGCCTCAGTGAACCGACGTCGCGGGTGAAGGACAAGATCTCCAAGCTTGCCGAGGAAGAGCCTGGACAGCGGGCCATCGTCGTTGACAAGGACGGGGATATCCGGGCGGGCATGCTGGCTGAGATTGCCGGCTGGGACCTCGCGTATGCGCTGGTGCTGCTGCCGTCAGGGTGTGGCTCGTTGGATCGCGGGATGTTCCGGCCGGGGCCTGCGGACGGCGATCCGGTCCGTTACGACGTAGCGGACGAGGGGCAGTCCAGGGAGCGCTTCGTGGCGCGCTTCGAAGAGAACGTCTGGCGCCTCGAGCGGCTTGGCAGCGGCGGGGAGCGGTTGGAACTTGAGTCGCTTGACAGAGACGCTGTCTTGCGATTTGCCGTTAACCGGAGCCCACTACTGGTTGCCGTGTCCGAACCGACCGAGGATGAACCCGACAGGGAACGGGAGTATGTACTCTATCTCACGGCCAAACCAGGGAAACGGGGAGGGGAGGCCGAACTCGAGCCTCACCTCCGGTCGGTGGCGGAGAAAGCGGCCGAGTTGACGTTGGCTCTTGAGTTGCCTCAACTCGAACACGCGTTCAAGAAAGCAGGGGAGTGCCACGATCTGGGCAAGAAGAATCCGTTGTGGCAGCGGGCGATGGGCGGTTCGGTCGAAAGGCCATTGGCAAAGACAAGAATGGCGGTCGCCCCGGCGCTGTTGGCGGGCTACCGCCACGAATTGGGGTCCCTTGTCGAGGCGTCGAAGCGGGACGGTGCGGACGGACTTTCGCTGCATCTGATCGCTAGCCATCACGGTTGGGCGCGGCCGTACTTCGAGCCGAAAGCCTCCGACCGGCGTCGAATCGTGGACAGCGAGAAGGCAATCCTCGGTGCAGCGCAACGGTTCGGAGAACTCCAAGCCGCTTGGGGAACGTGGGGCTTGGCGTACCTTGAGGCGCTCATGAAAACTGCCGATGGGCTTGTTTCCCAAGCCGACGAAGAGACAGAAGATGACTGAACTGCGGATCCCGCTGGACCCTCTCAACCCTGGGCATTTCTTTGCGTGCTGCGGATTGTTCGACCTCCTCGGCTGCGGGCGACCGATGGTGCGCGGTCACTTCGATTGTGACGAGGCGACCCCGCGACGGGCGCATTTCATCCTCACGAGTGCGGATAGGATCGATCTTGCCGGGCTACTGGAATCAGTGCGAAGCGGGTCATATGAGGTGCTGCCCCACGATCAGAAAGCGATCCAGGCTGTTGCGGTGAACTTGAATGGCCACAGGTTGGTGCTGGACTGGTGGCTTGACACATTCCAGGAAGAAACATCGCCGCTGAAATGCTGGGCGGGACAGGTTACGACGGGCAAGCTCTTTGCGGATCTGCCGTCGCTGATTGACGCTACTGTCGGCCCGGATGCCTTATTCTGTTCACCTGCGCTGACACGGTCGAAGTTTGGAATTGACCCGCGTTCGGCTTGGAACGCCCTTGATTTCGGCTTTTCGCCGGACAAGCACAACCGGGACTCGGCTACGTACCCGATCGTGGAACTGCTTGGCGCGATGGGACTTCAGGGCTTCCGGCCGGACACCACAGACCGGCGGTCCGTCGAATACCGCCTCTGGAGCGTTCCGCTCCACGCCGCGGTGGCACGGCTAGCGGCAATCTCGGGGTGGCCCGGCTTGCCTGGCTTCGGATACCGCTTCTCGATTGCGAAGAGGGGGCAAAGCTACAAGTTCTTCACGTTTGCAAAGTTTGAGGAAAGGACATAGATCATGACAGCTCAGATTCTCAACCAATTCGATTCATGGCTCGATCCGGACGGGCCGGTCGCTATCGTAGTGCGGGAGCCATTAGAGCCCGTCCAGGGCCCAGATTCGGTCTTCTTTCCGCCGACCTTCGCGCCCCCGGCGAAGGGAGAGGCGCCCTACTATGTGATCGATGAAACGAGTGCCGGGAAGACGGCCGTGGTCGATACCGTCGGTTCACAGGCCAACCGGTTGGAGCCGATGTTTAAGTGCGCACCTTTCTCCGCATTGGTGCCGCGGGCGTCGGTGAAGATCGGCGAGAGGAGCGTAGACTTGCTCGACGCGGGGCATCGGGCCGCCGACGCCGTTGTTCGGTTCTCGGATCAGCGGGACAAGCTGCGGAGCGCTTTTCAAAGGATTGCGGACAGCGGCGACGCAACTCAGCTAGCGAAACTGGCTCCGACGTCGCTGGTTTTCGGCGCTTGGGATTCCCGTGACACTCAGGTGAAACTCCCGCGTGTGGTGGGTTCCACTGTGCGAGCGAACAGGGTCGAGCCGCTCACACGCGCTGCGCAGTTCTTCTCGGCTTTCGAGAAAGAAGAGACTGAGCAGCTTGGGTTCGTCCAAGACTTCCTATCCGAGCAGGGGCTATCCGACGCGCCGGCTGGGCGCGGTCCCGGAGGAGTGGTTGCCAGGGACGGTATCGTCCGTGAGGCGGTGCTCAACCTTGTTGCATTGCGCGCACTGTCTGGTTCAAACAGCGAAGCCACGGGGGCGCTGCAGCGCTACATCCTGGGTCTTGCGTTGGTTGCCCTGCTCGCACCGGTTGATCTGTACTTGCGGGAAGGTTGCCTGCTGGTGGCTTCGGCAGACAAGCCGGCGACACTGCAGGTCGTTCTGAGGACGGGGAAGCGCGACCCCTTGTCTCTTGGTCCGGACGGCGCGCTGGCGTATGCGCAGGCCGCGGCGGAGTCATTTGGCGTCGGCGCGGATTGGGAGGGGACGTTCAGCAAGGAGGCCGTGGCAGCCACACAGGCGAAGAGCGAGGCGAAAGCGAAGAAACCGAGCAAGCCGAAGAAGGCGTAGCCATATGCCGCGAGCACTGTCGATTTCCGCAACATTTCTGACGGGCCAATACCACGGCGCGGAGTGGCCTCCGTCTCCGGCGCGCCTGGTGCAGGCCATGCTGGCGGGCGTCATGACCGGAGGGTATCGCGCCTTGCGGCCAGAGGTGGAGCCTGTTCTCCAGTGGATCGAGAGGCAACCGGCCCCGCAGATCCTCGCCAGGGCGGCGAGTCAGCGACGCGGGTATCGGTTGGCCGTGCCCAACAACGATATGGATGCGATCGCGCGCGAGTGGGCTGGCGGGCGCGCAGCGAACCCCGCGGAGCTCCGGACGATGAAGGACGTCAGTCCGAGAGAGGTGGCAGACCCTCCGCCGCATGTCCGGTACGTCTGGCCGCTCGACGAAGAGGCCGAGAGAGATCCCGAGGGAGTATTGCGCTCGGCCGTGCGACTGTCCCATTGCCTGTACTCGCTCGGGTGGGGCATCGACATGTCGTTTGCGGATGCTGAGCTTGTGACGGACTCACGAAGCGATGCGGACGTGGAGCGTTGGGTTCCGGCGCCTGAGCCCGGGGAGCGGCTTGCCGTTCCAGTACCGGGTTTCCTTCAAGACCTTGAGCGAACGTATGCTCGGTTCGTGCGGCGGGCTTCGGGCGCGGGTGTGGACACCGATACGCGGCCGAGCTTGTATCGGTTGCAGTGTTACGCACGTGCCGGAGAGCGGCGCCAGGCTGTGGCCCTGCTCTCGTTGCGCTTGCCAGATGGAGTCTCGGACTGCAGTGCGCCGTGGGAGTACACGATGATTGTGGCTGCGTGGCTGCGGCATGCAGCGGCGGAGGCGCTACGGGAGGAGGGCTTTGCACGGGAACTGATCGACTCGTTCGTTCTGGGGCACCCTCCTGAAGGGGGCGACGCGTCGTTCCGCCTGTCTTTCTCTCCACTGCCGTCGATCGGGCATAAACATGCCGACGGACGAATCCGGCGCGTCATGATTGTGGAACCACCGGGATCGAGTGGTGAGGTGTGCCGCCTGTTGGGACAGAAGCTTGTCGGCTGGGCCGCGACCGATGAATCGGGCGTGAGGGTCTGCAGCTTCGGTCCCCTCGCGGCCGACAGCGTGGTCTCGTGTTACCTGCCTGCGACGAAACGAGGAACTGCGGCACGGCGGTGGCGATCCGTAACGCCCGTAGTGCTTCATGGCTATAATTCGTCGCACGGGAGGATATCGCTCCTCAAGACAGAGCGCTTGCTGCTGCGGGCGTTTGAGATGGCTGGCTACTCAGGGGACTCCATTGCACGGGTTGCGTTTCAGGCAGCGCCGCTGTGGCCGGGGGCGGGAGCCGCTGGGCAGATCCGGGTTCCTCCGCATTTGAAGGCACTGCCTAGATACCACGTCGAGGTCGAGTTTCGTACGGATGTGCCCGGCCCGGTTCTGGCGGGTGTTGGCAGGCATTGCGGGCTCGGGTCGTTTGCCGCGTGCGGGTGAGGTCCCATGCGGACCTCGTACATCGTGTGTTACGACGTCTCGAATGAGAAGCGGCTGCGGCGGGTGTTTCAGAGGATGCGGAACTACGGGGACCACTTGCAGTTTTCGGTGTTCGAATGCCAACTCACGGCGACGGATCTGGCGCGGTGCCGGGCGGAGCTGGCGGAGATCATCAATCACCAGGAGGATCAGGTGCTGTTCGTCAGCCTCGGTCCGGCGGAGGGCCGCGGCGATCGGGTGATCACCGCGCTGGGGCGGCCGTATGCGGCTGTCGATGCGCCGTGTGTGGTGGTGTAGGGATGGAAAACCACGGAACGGGCGGTCGTCCAAGGGGCAAACCTTGGGACAGGCACGAATTTCGCAACAGCGGCGAAATTCGGTCCAGTCCCAGGTTTGCGGAGTATCCGAAGGAGGCGAGCCTTGGGACAGGCACGAATTCCGCAAAGGCGGCGAAATTCGGTCCAGTCCCAGGTTTGCAGTTAAGATGAGCGCGATTCCCGTTCCGATTGAGGGAGGAGAGGAGCGTCGTCTCCCGGATTACCTGCCGGCGCGCATGGTGAACGAATTCGTCTACTGCCCGCGGCTTTACTTCTATGAGTGGGTGGAGGGCGTGTTCAAGGAGAGCGCCGATACGGTGGAGGGCAAGTTCCAGCATCGGCGCGTTGATGGAGGCTCGGGCAAGATGCCCGATGCCGGGGAGACGGGGGCGGACCTGGAATGCCGCGCCGTGACTCTTTCGAGCGAGCGGATGCGTGTGATCGCGAAGATGGATCTGCTTGAGGTTGAGGGCGGGGCAGTGACTCCGGTCGATTACAAGCACGGCGCGCCACGAGAAGGCAAGAATGGCCTGGAACTGTGGCCAGCGGACCGGGTGCAGCTCGCGGTTCAAGGGCTGATCCTGCGGGATAACGGATACCGGTCGGAGGAAGGCATCGTTTACTACGTGAAGACGCGGCAGCGCGTCCGCGTGCAATTCGATGCGGCGCTGCTGGAGGAGACCGAGAACACGATCCGGCAGGCGTGGCTGCTGGCGGGGTCGGGAAGCATTCCGGCGCCGCTCGAGGATTCGCCGAAGTGTCCGGGCTGCTCGCTGGTCGGGATCTGCCTGCCGGACGAGACGTGGTCGGTGCAGTGGCGGCGCGGCGGGGCTCCGGTGCAGCTCGATCTCTTCACGCAGCCGGAGGCGCCCAAGAAGCCGGTGGCCGGCGAGGTCCGGCAGATGGTGACGGCGCGGAACGAGACGCGGCCGCTGTATGTGAACACGCAGGGATTGCGAGTGGGGAAGTCGGGCGAGGTGCTGCAAGTCCGGGAGAAGGAGGAACTGAGGCAGGAGGTCCGGATGGGCGAGACCTGCCAAGTGAACCTCATGGGCAATGTCCAGATCTCCACGCAGGCGGTGCAGGGGCTGTGTGAGGCCGGGATTCCGATCTGCTACTTCTCTCAGGGCGGCTGGTTTTACGGCATCACGAATGGGCTGAACACGAAGAACGTGTTCACGCGCAAGGCGCAGTTCCGGCTGGCGGAGCATGAGGGGTTTTCGACGGCGTTCGCAAGGAGTCTGGTGTCGGGGAAGATCCGGAATCAGAGGACGATGCTGCAGCGGAACCACGTGGAGCCGCAGGCGCCGGCGCTGGCGGGGTTGAAGAGGATGGCGGAGGCGGCCGAGCAGGCGGACTCGATGGAGCAACTGCTTGGGATCGAGGGGACGGCGGCGCGCATCTATTTCGGCGAGTTTTCGGGGATGATCAAGGCGGAGGGCACGGATGGGAACGGGTTCGCGTTCGATTTCAACGGGCGCAACCGGAGGCCGCCGCGGGATGCGGTGAACGCGTTGCTGTCGCTGGCGTACAGCGTGTTGGCCAAGGACCTTACGGTGACATGCTATGCGGTGGGCTTCGATCCTTACATCGGGTTCTATCACCAGCCGCGGTTCGGCAGGCCGGCGCTGGCGCTGGATTTGATGGAGCCTTTTCGGCCGCTGATCGCTGACTCGGCGGTGCTGTCGGCGATCAATACTCGGATGGTGACATCGCCGGATATAGTGAAGGCGGGGCCGGCGGTGGCGCTCTCACCGCAAGGCCGGAAGGGGTTCTTCCGGGCATACGAACTGCGGATGGACTCGCTGGTGACTCACCCGATTTTCGAGTACCGGGTGAGCTACCGGCGGCTGCTGGAGATTCAGGTGCGGCTGCTCGCGCGGTACCTGGACGGGGAGATTGCGGAGTATCCGGTATTTGTGACGCGATGATGAGGGCGAGCGGTGGGGTTGAAATCAGAGCGCAGGGACCGCTCGATGTGTGTAAGGGCTTGGGAGGAGGCGGGTTGGGTGGAGTAGAATCGTTGGGCTGGGTGCGGGCCCTCCGGGTTGGGCGGACCGCTCGCAATCGTGGCCGCAGGTCTTTGACAATAGGGGTGATGGAAGCGGGCTAATTCCGCGGCCAGCTGGTCGCGGCCCCATTGAAGCGTCTAAAACCGTCGTCAGCCCGTCACTTCGGCGGAGTAATTCCGCGGCCAGCTGGTCGCGGCCCCATTGAAGCACGCTGGTGGCATGAAGGTGAACTGGCGGGCGCTGGTCAATTCCGCGGCCAGCTGGTCGCGGCCCCATTGAAGCCACCTTATCCAACTCGCCCGTTGCGGTCTTCGGCAAGAATTCCGCGGCCAGCTGGTCGCGGCCCCATTGAAGCGAGAATGAGTTGCCGGCAATCGTCACCCATTGATTCAATTCCGCGGCCAGCTGGTCGCGGCCCCATTGAAGCGTCGAAGAGTACGCGCGCGCGCGGCAGTCGCAAGCAATTCCGCGGCCAGCTGGTCGCGGCCCCATTGAAGCTGATCTTTCCGCTGTCGTGGGCCGCGGACCCGGCCGGAATTCCGCGGCCAGCTGGTCGCGGCCCCATTGAAGCCTCGCCAAACAAGTCAGTGAGAATCTGGACAGGGTTGAATTCCGCGGCCAGCTGGTCGCGGCCCCATTGAAGCCACCAATAACCAGACCATCACCGCCTCCAAGATCATAATTCCGCGGCCAGCTGGTCGCGGCCCCATTGAAGCGAATTACATTTGCAGAGAAGGCGCTCGGCAAAGCCGGAATTCCGCGGCCAGCTGGTCGCGGCCCCATTGAAGCTATTCAATCCTCCTCGTCTTCAATTCAGGCACCAGAATTCCGCGGCCAGCTGGTCGCGGCCCCATTGAAGCGGCTTGGTCTACGCCCGCCAGCCGGCCTGTGATCACAATTCCGCGGCCAGCTGGTCGCGGCCCCATTGAAGCGGCTTGGTCTACGCCCGCCAGCCGGCCTGTGATCACAATTCCGCGGCCAGCTGGTCGCGGCCCCATTGAAGCTCCTTCACGAAATCGACGCCGGTCATCTGGGTCGGAAATTCCGCGGCCAGCTGGTCGCGGCCCCATTGAAGCTAAATCTTGTCCACCCGTGATAGACACATGCTTGGAATTCCGCGGCCAGCTGGTCGCGGCCCCATTGAAGCATTAACCTGACCGAAGGCCTGGATTATCCGATTGTCAATTCCGCGGCCAGCTGGTCGCGGCCCCATTGAAGCTGTGTTTCCGTCAGCGCAAAAAACGTGGCTGGTTGCAATTCCGCGGCCAGCTGGTCGCGGCCCCATTGAAGCCTTTAGCGATGGAGAAGTTTGGGGCAAAGTACTTCGAATTCCGCGACTAGCTGGTCGCGGCCCCATTGAAGCTAAGCGTCGCCCTCGGTACCGCGGTAGCGCACCGGGAATTCCGCGACCAGCTGGTCGCGGCCCCATTGAAGCTGTAGGGAACTTGCCGGGCCATGGGCCGGCTGCCCGGCGCGCTTGAACCGCACGATCGGACCTGATACGCTGATCGGGCAACCCGGCATGGGCCGGACGTGCAAGGGGGTTGACCACATGGCAGATTCACGTCGGGATTTCATTCAATCCGGCGCGGCGCTGGTCGCCGGCGTCACAGGCTTGACATCCCCCTCGAAAGCGCAGCAGGCTGTTACACCCGCTCCCGCCGGCATCCAGGTGCCGAGGATGAAGTTCGGCGGCGTCGAGATCAGCCGCCTCGTGCTCGGCGTCAACCCGTTCTACGGCTTCTCCCACTACAACCGCAACCTGGACGATGTCATGCGGGAGTGGTACACGCCGGACCGCGTGTGCGAGGTGTTGCATCGTGCCAACAGCTATGGCATCAACGCGTACAACTACTATCACTCGGAACGCTCCCTCGCGGACTGGTCGCGGTTTGTCGCTGAGGGCGGCAAGATGTACCTCATTCCCCAGGTGACAGCCCACGCCGACGCCGCCACGCTGGTGAAAACCCTTCACCCGCTCGCGCTCCAGCGGCAGGGAGAGGTGGTTGACGATGCCTGGCAGGCCGGCCGCATGGACACCGTCAAGGAGTGGTGCAAAAGCGTGCGCGACATGGGCGTGCTCGTCGGCGTCGGCACGCACATCCCCGAAGTCATCGCCAGAATCGAAGAAGAGAACTGGGATGTCGATTTCTACTCCGGCTGCGTCTACAACCGGCGGCGGACGACCGCGGAGTGGAAGAAGGTGCTCAGCGGTGAAATCACCGAGATGCCGCGCGAAATCTACATGGTGAGCGATCCCCCGCGCATGTACCGCGTCCTGCGGCAGACAAAGAAGCCGTGCTTCGCCTTCAAAATCCTTGCTGCTGGGCGCATCGGCCCGGAAGGCATCGAACAGGCCTTCCGCACGGCCTTCGAAAGCGTCAAGCCGTACGATGGTGTCTATGTCGGTATGTTCCCGAAGTTCCGCGACGAGGTCCGCATTGACGCCGAAATCGTCCACCGCATCCTGAGCCGGGGCTGAGCCACTGAATGCAGGCCAACTCAACGTACTGCCAGCGCCGTGGCAGGCAGATCGTTGGCGAATTCGCGCCCAGTGGCCGGCGTGTCTGGCTGCTCTTTTAAAATCGAAAGGGCACACGGCCCCCCGGCGTCATGCAAGCCGGGGCGGCGGGTTTGGAGCGTAGGGACGGTAGGGGAAGTCTCGCTCCTTCTTGCGGGTGAGATCAGCATCAATGAGGGGGGCGCCGGATGAGCCTGCCAGAACCCTGGGATGGCCGGTACTGCCCATTACGTCCAAATCGCAGTACGAAGCGCCCACCGGGGCCGGCTCGGTTAGTACTTCGGGGTAGTAGCGCGACTTGCCGAGATCCTCCCGGCCGCCAGGTTATGAAAAATCGTTCGCAACCCGCAGGGCCGGTCCGGCGCCGTGCTCATCGCGTAACTCCAATTCGCTGTAGCAGTTGCATGTACAAGTCCGGAAGTTCCGGCGGAGGCCGAAGCCAGCGCGCCCCGTTTTCACCCCAAATGCGCGGTTAACCACTTTGCTAACTTGTCATTTAAACGATTTAGGCGTTTCATTGATGCGAGGGAGACCTGATGGCGAACTGTAGGACGATTGTGTCGGACGTCCGCGCGATCCAACTCAGGGCCGGAATCGATGAAATCCGGAACGATCGGGCGAGCGGAGCCGCCAAGCAGACCCAGCGGGCCGCCAAATTGCTGGTTGAATGCGCCGAATATGCGCCGGAGGACCTGCCGGAGATCGCCCGTGCGCTGACCGCCGCTCAGCCCGCGATCGGCTCGCTCCTCAACCTCAGCGCGCTTGCGTTGCGCTCTCCAGATGTGCCGGCGGCTTGCCGCGAGTTCCTGGAGTCCATGGATCGGAGCACCGCGCGAGTAGCGCAGATCGCGGCGGCTCTGGTCCCGGACGGCGCAACCGTGATGACGCACTCGTTCAGTTCCACGGTGCTGACCGCGCTTCGCGGGGCGTGGTGGGGAGGGAAGCGATTCTCGGTGATTTGCCCGGAATCCCGCCCCATTTGCGAGGGCATCGCGATGGCTGCGAGCCTGGGTCTCGCGGGAATCCCGGTTTCGTTTATCGCGGACTCTGCGATTTATCACGTGCTTCCGGAAGCGCAACTCGTGCTGGTGAGCGCCGACGCCGCCTCGCCGCGCGGCATCTTCAACAAGACCGGAACCGCGCTGGCGGCGCTGGCAGCCCGCGAGCTGCGGGTGCCGGTCTACGCGCTGTGCTCCTCCTGCAAGTTCCTTCCACCGTCCTACGACCCGCCGCCCGAGACGCGGAAGGACCCGCGCGAACTGCTGGAGCGCGAACTGCCGCACGTCACCGTCGTCAACTACCACTTCGACGTCACGCCGCTCGACTATTTCTCCGGCATTGTGACCGAAGACGGGGTTCTGACGCCGGCCGAGCTGGGAGCAAGGCTCGTCCGGGGCGCCGACCCGCCGGCCGAACCAGCCGTGGCAGGGCAGGTGTCCGTCGAAGAGGCGCGCGAGCGGACGCCGGAGGCGGTTGGCGAGCAAGCGCCGGTTGGTTTCCCCGGCACGGTCACCTACGTCGATGGCGCCATCCATGTAATGGTTGTGCAGGATGCCGGTCCCAGCGATGCGCCGGCACGACTTTCAGCTTTGCGTTGCCGAGGGTGAGATAGAGAGGACGCATGAACAGACCAGAGGACGTCACCATCGTGTTGGCCGAGGACGACCCGGGCCACGCGCGGCTGATCGAGAAGAACCTTCGCGGAGTTATCACCAACAAACTCGTCAGGTTCGGCAACGGCCAGGAAGCGCTGGATTATCTGCGCCGCGAAGAACAGGCGACTCAGCAGCACGTGCTGCTGCTCGATCTCAACATGCCGGTGATGGACGGCTACCAGGTGCTCCAGCAGTTGAAGGCGGACCCGCGAACCGTGCTCATCCCCGTGATCGTCCTGACCACCACGGACGATCCAAGGGACATACAGCGGTGTTACGAGCTGGGCTGTAATGCCTATGTCGTCAAGTCGGCCGACTACGAACAGTTCACGCAAGCGATGCGCCGGCTGGGATTGTTTCTGACGATCGCCAGGATGCCCGAGGAGAGCGGCGTCTCTCGATCGGCTTCCGATGCACCGTGCCGTATTGGGCTCGCGGTTTCGAAGCCCACGGGCTGGTCGGCCCCCAAGGCGGGGAAGGGTCCGGGCGGCCAACCCGCCTGAAAAGCCAGCGGCTCAGAGTGGCGGATCTGCTGAAGCGAATTCGGCGCAAAGATGAAGCGTACCGCCTCATGGTGGAGAGCATGGCGGAGGGCGCCCTCACACTCACCCGCGACGGCCTGATCCTGTTTTCCAACGAACGGTTCGCCTCCATCCTCGGGATGCCCCGCGATCACGTGATCGGTTCTTCCATGCACGACTTCGTCGCGGCGGAAGATGCGTCTTTGCTTCCCGCTCTGCTGGGCAGCCGCGTCAGGACGCAGGCTGAAGTCCGGTTGAAGACGGGATCCGCGGCGCTGGCGCCGGCGCTGCTGTCCGCCAGTACGCTGCTGCTCGAGGCTACCGAGTGCGTGTGCCTTGTCGTGACCGAGCTGAGCGATCGGGAGACGGTCCGGCTGGTCCTGGACCATATCCCGCAGCGGGTCTTCTGGAAGGATCGCGAGGGCCGCTATCTGGGCTGCAACAAGGCCTTCACGAGCGATGTCGGCGTGGCCACGCCCCAGGACATCGTGGGCAAGACCGTTTACGACGTCTCCCAGGGGACGGCCGTGGCCGACGTCCATGCGGCTTACGATCGCCAGGTGCTCGAAAGCGGCCAGGCCGAGATCGGCTACGAAGCGCCCATGGTTTTTGCGAACGGCACGCAGCGCTTCCTGCGCGTCAGCAAGGTTCCGCTGCCTGGCGTCATCGGCGTTCTGGGAACTTACGAGGACATCACCGAGAGGAAACGCGCCGAGGAGAAGCTGCAGCGCTACAGCGTGGAACTGGCCGGGACCAACGAGGAGCTCAGACGCTTTACCAACATCGTGTCGCACGACCTCCGCGCACCATTGGTGAACCTCAAGGGTTTCTCCGCTGAGCTCCGCCAGTCCATCGAGACGCTCCGCCAGTCGGAGGAGGCCTTGCTGGCGAATCTGCCGGAGCCGGAGCGGGCGGTGGTGGCGCAGGAGCTTCAAGAGACGATGCCGGAGGCTTTGGGATTCATCGAGACCGCGGTGAACCGCATGGACCACCTCACCGCGGCGCTTCTGCGGTTGGCGCGCGCCGGCCGCCGGGAGTTGCACATGGAAGCGTTGGACGCCGGGGCGTTGCTGCAAGAGACCTTGCACACCTTGGGGCACCAGATCCGGAGCCGCAACATCGCAGTGACGGCTGGACCGCTGCCGCTCATCACCAGCGATCGCGGCGCCATCGAACAGATCTTCGGGAACGTGCTCGATAACGCCATCAAGTACCTGGACCCGCGGCGGCCAGGCTGGATCGAGGTGTCGGCCGAGGAGCAGGCCGATGCGACGGTTTTCCGCGTGCGGGACAACGGCCGCGGCATTGCGGAAGACGATATGGATAAGGTATTTGCGCCTTTCCGCCGGGCCGGCCCGGAAGATGTTCCAGGAGAGGGCATGGGCCTGGCATTCGTCCGGGCGTTGCTCCATCGGCTGGGCGGAAAGATCGAGTGCCAGTCCCAGCCTGGCGTCGGAACGACCTTCAGCTTTACGTTGCCGAGGGTGAGCTAGGGACGATTCAGGCCAGGCGCGGCTGATCCAGAAGAACTTTGAGGGTGCCAGTAGTTAGGGGGGATGCGGGGGCGTGGGTTGTCCGGCAATGTGGCGACAGCTTGCGCGCGTTGGACCGCTGTTAGAATTGGATTGGTTGACCGCTCCCTTTGGTTGCGGCTCGGTAACGGCGGAAGGAAGGGATTCGGAAAGGGGCGAAATCGGGGACAGGCACGAAGTTTCGCAAAGGCGGCGAAATTCGGTCCAGTGCCCATTTTGCGGGTAACGGCGGAAGGAAGGGATTCGGCAAGGGGCAGAATCGGGGACAGGCACGAAGTTTCGCAAAGGCGGCGAAATTCGGTCCAGTCCCCATTTTGCAGATGATCCGGTACTACAGGGGCAAAATCCCATTTTGCGGGGGAGCGCATGGACTTCGAACAAAGCTCGGAACAGGCTCATCTTCGCAAGGCGGTGCGGGAGCTGGCGGAGGCGGAACTGGCGCCGCACGCGCTCGAGTGGGACGAGGGGCAGATCTTTCCGCGCGAGGCCGTGCGGAAGATCGCGGGGCTGGGGTACATGGGCTCGATATTCCCCGAGGAGCTGGGCGGGGCGGGGCTGGGGTACATCGAGTACGAGATCATTATCGAAGAGCTGGCGAGGATCGATCCGGCGGTGGCGCTGATCGTGGCGGCGCATACGTCGCTCTGCACCAACCACATTTACTCGGCGGGGAACGAAGAGCAGCGGCGGAGGTATGTGCCGCGGCTGGCGAGCGGGGAGTGGCTGGGAAGCTGGTCGCTGACGGAGCCGGAGGCCGGGTCGGACGCGGCGGGGACGCGGACGCAGGCGGTGAAGGACGGGGAATGCTGGGTGCTGAACGGATCGAAAACCTTCACCACGAACGCGCACGAGGCGGACGTTTGCGTGGCGATGGCGGTGACGGACCGGGCGGCGTCGCAGCACGGCATCTCGGCGTTCATCATTGACAAAGGCACGGCGGGGTTCCGGCTGGGGCGGAAGGAGAACAAGCTCGGCATGCGCGCGAGCCCGACCGGCGAAGTCATCTTCGAAAGCTGCCGGCTCGCGGAGGCGCAACTGCTGGGGCGCGCGGGCGAGGGGTTCGTCGACAGCCTGAAGGTTCTGGACGGCGGAAGGATCTCGATTGCGGCGCTGGCGGTGGGGACGGCGCAGGGCGCTTACGACATCGCGCTGCGGTATTCGCAGCAGCGGCGGCAGTTCGGCCGGCCCATTTCGGAGTTCCAAGCGATCCAATTCAAGCTGGCCGATATGGCGGCGGGGATCGCTGCCGCGAGGCTGCTGACCCAGCGCGCGGCGTGGATGAAAGACCAGGGGCGGCGGGTGACGAAGGAGGCGGCGATGGCCAAGCTGTACGCCTCCGAAGTTGCCGTGAGGATCTGCGACGACGCGGTGCAGGTGCTGGGCGGTTACGGTTTCATCAAAGACTATCGCGTGGAGAAGTTTTACCGGGACGTGAAACTGTGCACGATTGGCGAGGGAACTTCGGAGATACAGCGCCTGGTCATCGCGCGGCAGTTACTCAAGAGCTGATGGAATCCCTGGCGGCACGAATCATTGACGGCGATGTAAGGGCGCTGGCCCGCGCCGCCACCGCTATCGAAAACCGACTGCCGGAGGCGTCGCGCCTGATGGAGGAGCTGTTTCCGCGCACGGGGCACGCGACGGTGATCGGCGTCACGGGCGCGCCGGGGGCGGGGAAGAGCACGCTGGTCGATCAACTGGCGCGGGCGTTGCGCGCGGAGGGCCGCACGGTGGGGATCGTGGCGGTGGATCCGACCAGTCCGTTTTCGGGCGGGGCGATTCTGGGCGATCGGATCCGCATGCAATCGCACTCGGCGGATGCGGGGGTCTTCATACGCTCGATGGCGACGCGCGGATCGCTGGGGGGCCTGGCGGCGGCCACTACGGATATTGCGCTGCTGCTCGATGCGGCAGGGCGGGATGCGGTGCTGGTGGAGACGGTGGGCGTGGGGCAGGACGAAGTGGAGGTGGCGCGGCTGGCGGACGTTACGGTAGTGGTGCTGGTGCCGGGCATGGGCGACGATGTGCAATCGATCAAAGCAGGTATTATGGAGATCGCCGATGTCTTCGTCATCAACAAGTCGGACCATGCGGGGGCGAATGCGCTGGAGCGGGATGTGCGCGGGCTGCTCTCGATGAACGCGGCTCGCGAGGGGTGGGAGCCGGCGGTGGTGCGGACGGTGGCGACGGAAGGGAAGGGGATCGGCGAGGCGCTGGCGGCGATCCGGAAGTTTCAGGAGTCGGGCGCGAGGAAGAACCGGGGGGAGGAGCTGTGGGCCGGGCGGCTGCGCGAGATGCTGCGGGAGCGGCTGATGGAGCGGCTGCCGGCGGAAGAGATCGAGGCCGCGGCGCGGGAAGTGGCGGCGCGGCGGCGCGATCCGTATTCGATCGTGAAGGAGTGGCTTGAGCGAGTATAGGATCGATCATCTGGGCATTGCGGTGCGGTCGCTGGACGAGGCGCTGCGGTTCTACACCGGGGTGCTGGGCATGGAGGCCGCGGAGCGCGAGACGGTGGCGGGGGAGAAAGTCAACGTGGCCATGCTGGCGTGCGGCGGGCCGCGGCTGGAGTTGCTGGAGCCGGCGGGCGCGGAGTCGCCGATCGGGAGGTTTCTGGAGAAGCGCGGCGAGGGACTGCATCATGTGGCGCTGGTGGTTGACGACCTGGGGGCCGCGGTGGAGCGGCTGAAGGCCGCGGGCGCGCGGTTGCTGAACGAGCCGCGGCAGGGCGCGGGCGGACACCTTTACGTTTTCATACATCCCGCCTCGGCGGGCGGAGTTTTGCTGGAGCTGATACAAGAATGACGGCGAAGATCGGAATCATTGGCGGGAGCGGGCTGTATTCCATGCCCGGATTTGAGCTGGATCGGGAGGAGCGAGTTGAAACGCCGTGGGGGCGGCCCTCGGACGCTTACATGGCGGGGAAGCTGGCGGGGCGGGACGTGGTGTTTCTGGCGCGGCATGGGCGGGGGCACCGGGTGTCGCCCTCGGAGCTGAATTTCCGCGCCAACATTTATGGGTTCAAGTCGCTGGGGGTGGAGCGGATCGTTTCGCTGAGCGCGGTGGGGTCGCTGAAAGAGGAGCACAGGCCGCTGGATTTCGTGATTCCGGACCAGTTTTTCGACCGCACGAGAGGGCGCGCGTCTACGTTTTTCGGCGGCGGGGTGGTGGTGCATATCGGCTTCTCCGATCCGGTGTGCCCGCAGCTTGCGGAGGTGGTTTACGCCGCGTGCCAGGCGGAGGGCGTGAAGGCCACGCTGGGCGGAACGTACCTGTGCATGGAGGGCCCGCAGTTTTCGACCAAGGCGGAATCGAACGTCTACCGGAGCTGGGGGATGGACGTGATCGGCATGACCAACTTGCAGGAGGCGAAACTGGCGCGCGAGGCGGAGATCTGCTACGCGACGGTGGCCATGGTGACCGATTACGACTGCTGGCACCCGGAGCACAACGCGGTGACGGTGGCGCAGATCATCGCCAACCTGGTGAAGAACGCGGAGAATGCGGCGCGGGTGGTGAGGCGGGCGGTGGAGACCATGCCGGCGGGGCGGGCTTGCAAGTGCGGAAGCGCGCTGGCGCACGCGATCATCACGGACCACAAGGCGATTCCGGAAGAGACGCGCAAGAGGCTGGCGCTGCTGGTGGGGAAGTATCTGTGAGGTTCGGGAAGACAGTTTGGGCCGCCGATGAACGCAGATGAACGCAGATAGAACACTGGACTGTGTGCTGCGGGGCGAGCCGTGGCCGCGCGCGTGGCTGCGGGAACTGATCGCGGAGGAGAGCCCGGCGCTGTTTTCGGTGGTGGCGGAGGGGCTTTCGGACCGGTTCGAGCCGCGGCTGGTGGAGGCATACACCGAGATCTTCTCCGAGGTCATCGCGGCGGTTTTGCCCGAGCACAGGCCGGCGGATCTGGTGGAACGCTACCGGCGCGTGCGGCGGCCGCACCGTTTCGCGGGCGAGGCACGGACGGTGTTCGTGCTTTCGCGGGTGACGCTGGGCGCGGAGGCGGCGATCACGAGCGTGATCCTGGACGCGGTGAAGCGGCGCCTGCCGCGGGCGCGCATCGTGCTGGTGGGTCCGCGGAAGAGCTGGGAGCTGTTCGCGGGCGATCCCAGGATCGAGCATCTGGCGGTGAGCTATGGGCGCGACGGCGCGCTGCGCGACCGGATCGCGGTCTCGCTGCGGCTGGGGGAGCCGGAGAGCATCGTGGTGGATCCGGATTCGCGGATCACGCAACTGGGGTTGCTGCCGGTGTGCGCGGAAGAGAACTACTACCTGTTCGAGAGCCGCACCTACGGCGGCGAGGGCGGGGAGCCGCTGGGCGCGCTGGCGCGGCGGTGGGCGGCGGAGACGTTCGGAGTCGAGGACGCGCGGGCGTACATCGCGCCGGCAGAAACGCCGGAATGCGCCGCGGGCGGGATTGCCGTGAGCTTTGGCGTGGGAGGGAACGCGGCCAAGCGGGTGGCGGATCCGTTCGAGGCGGGACTGCTCGCTTCGCTTGCGGCGCGCGGGTTGCCGCTCACGGTGGACGCAGGGGCCGGCGGCGAGGAAGCGGAGCGCGTGGAGCGGGCCATTGCGGAGAGCGGCGCGCGGGCCGATGTCTGGCGGGGGTCGTTTGCGGGATTTGCGTCGATCATTGCGCGGAGCCGGCTTTATGCCGGGTACGATTCGGCGGGGCAGCACGTTGCGGCCGCTTGCGGCGTGCCGCTGGTGGCGGTATTCGCGGGCGCGCCTTGTCGGCGGTTCGAGGAGCGGTGGCGGCCATACGGCGGGGGACCGGTCGAGGTGGTTCGGGCGGAGGGTGAGAATGTGCTGGGGCGGGTGATTGAGGCGGTGGGGCGGTTGATATAGGCCTACCGTGGCGTGATGAGGCCTCCCAGCTTGTCTTGCTCTCCGGCGGCGGTGCGGAGGAAACGGGTGGCGTAAAGCTCGAGGCACTTCAGGCCGGAGGCGGTGTTGATGACCACGATTCGCTCGCCGGGTTTCAGGTGGCCGCCGGCGAGGAGCTGGGGCAGGGCGGCGATGGCGGCGGCGCCTTCGGGCGCGGCGAAGATGCCTTCGATGGCGGCCAGCTCCAGCGCCGCAGCGATGGCCTCGCGGCGGTTCACAGTTACCGCGGCGCCGCCGCTCTCGCGCAAGACTTTGAGAACCAGGGCCTCGTCGAGGGCGGGGGCATTCTCAGGCCGCACGGCGATCATGCGGGGGCGCGCGGCGGCGGTCCAGGCGAGCCGCTCCATCTCCTCGAGGGCCTTCCATACGCCAATCAGTCCCACGCCCGCGCCGACCGGGCAAAGGATGGCGTCGGGCAGGGTCCAGGACATCTGCTCGGCGATCTCGTAGCCGATGGTCTTGGCGCCTTCGATGCGGTAAGGCTCCTTGAGGGCGCTGAGGTCGAACAGGCCCTCGGGGGGAGCGGTGACGACTCGTGCGCCGTGGGCGCGGCATTCGACGTAGACCGAGTGAGGAGTATCGGCCGGCAGCACGATGTCCGCTTCGATGCCGGCTGCGGCCGCGTAGGCGGCGAGGGCGCTGGCGGCATTGCCGGTCGAGCGGATGACCACTTTCGGGATTCCGAGCTCGACCGCCATGGAGACGGCGCAGGAAAGACCGCGCGCCTGGAAGGTCGCGGCGGGGTTCAAACCTTCGTCCTTGATCCAGAGGCTGGTTATGCCGAGGCGCTCGCCGAGGCGGCGGGCGTGGATGAGCGGCGTCATGCCTTCGCCGAGCGAGACGATGGAGGGCGGCTTGCGGACCGGCAGGACGGGCGCGTAACGCCACATGGTTGCGGGCGCGTTCTTGATCCAGTCGCGGCTCCAGCCCGTGCGCGCCATTTCGAGCTCGTAGCGGGCCAGCAGCGGGCCGCCGCAGGCACACAGGCTGCGCGGGACGGCTGGATCGACCTGGGTCCCGCAGCGGCTGCATTCGAGGTGGGTGAGAGTGGTCATGCCGGAACGGAACTATCATCGCACGAGGCGAGGCACGCGGCTGCACGCTTCCCGGTTTCTGTTCGTCAACCCCTTCGTGGGAGAATTGTATCGATGATCTCCAGAATCGCCGTTGCGGTGCTGGTCGCGGCGAACGCGTTTGCGGGCGAGTACGCGATCCTGGCGAACGGCGCGTCGATGCGCGTGGAGCGGCACGAGATTGACGGGGAGAACGTGCGCCTCTACCTGGAGGGCGGCGACATCGAGTTTCCCGCCGGTGCCGTGGTCCGGTTCGAGCAGGAGTATGTCGCGCCGGCCGAGCCGCGGCAGGCGGCGCCCGCCATTGCGCCGAAGGAACTGGTGAGCCAGGCGGCGGAGCGATGGCACCTGCCGCCGAGCTTCCTGCAAGCGGTGGTGAAGGCGGAGTCCGGTTACCGCACGGATGCGGTGTCGCCCAAGGGCGCGATCGGCCTGATGCAGTTGATGCCCGAGACGGCGCACCTGCTGGGCGCGGATCCGAAGGACCCGCGGCAGAACGTCGATGCGGGCGCGCGCTATTTGACCGGGCTGCTGCTCAAGTACATCGACGATCCGTACCAGGTGCGGAAAGCGGTGGCCGCTTACAATGCCGGGACGGCGGCCGTCGATCGCTACGACGGAGTTCCGCCTTACCCGGAGACAATCGCTTACGTCGAGCGGGTCATCCGGGAGTGGCGGAAGAAGTAGGGCCGTCCCGACGCATGGTACGATTGCGGGCAAGGGGGCTCCACCATGGTCGGGGAGAGCGTCTCCCACTACCGCGTCCTGGCGAAACTCGGCGGCGGGGGAATGGGCATCGTCTACGAGGCCGAGGACACGCGGCTCAATCGGCGCGTCGCCCTGAAGTTCCTGCCCGAAGGCTGGCGCAGCAGTCCCCAGGCTCTGGAGCGCTTCGGCCGCGAAGCGCGCGCCGCCGCCGCGCTCAATCATCCCAATATCTGCACCGTCTTCGAGATCGGGGACCACAACGGCCGGCCCTTCATCGCCATGGAACTGCTCGAAGGCATGACCTTGAGGCAGCGCCTTGCGGCCGGCCGCTTCACCATCGATGAACTGCTGGACGCGGCGATTCAGATTGCCGGCGGTCTCGAAGCCGCGCACTCCAAGGGCATCGTCCATCGCGATATCAAGCCGGCCAACATTTTCGTGACGTCGCACGGGCAGGCCAAGATCCTCGATTTTGGCGTGGCCAAGCTGGTGGCAGGACGGCGCGTCGCCGAAGGCGTCGGAGCCACCTTGTTGCCGACGGTGAGTGAGCCCGAGGAACTCCTCACCAGCCCCGGAATGGCGTTGGGCACCGTGGCCTACATGTCACCGGAACAGGCCCTGGGCGAGGATCTGGACGCGCGCTCCGACTTGTTTAGTTTTGGCGTGGTCCTCTACGAGATGGCCACCGGGCAGCGGCCTTTTGCGGGCAACACCGCGCCCGCGGTCTTCGACGGAATCCTGCACAAGACGCCGGCCTCGCCGGTGCGTTTGAACCCCGCTCTGCCCGCGGAGCTGGACAGCATTATAGGAAAGGCCCTGGAGAAGAGCCGGGACGTGCGATACCAGGGCGCCGCGGAGATGCGCGCCGACCTGAAGCGCCTGCGGCTCGAGACCGATCGCAGCGTTTCGGCGCCGGCCGCGCCCGTCCACTGGAAGCCTTGGGCTTTGGCCGCGGCGGCCGTCCTGCTCGGGCTGGCTTTCTTCCTGCGGCCGGCCTTGCCGTCCCCGAAAGTGGTCGGGACCACCCAGCTCACCAGTGACGGCGAGCAGAAGTTCTCCTCGGCGGACCCCAGCCTAGAGCCCCTCGTGACCGATGGCTCGCGGATCTACTTCAAGGAGGAGCTCTCTGAGACTCTGAAGCAGGCTCCGGCCGGAGGCGGCGAGTCGGTTGCGATCACGATTCCTTTCCAGTCGTGGAGCCTCGCCGGCATCTCTCTCAAGAACACCGAGCTTCTCTTCATTGCCCGCATGACCACGGCGGCGCCCGGCGTGACCGAGATTTCCCCGCTCTGGTCGATGGCCGTACCGGGCGGACAGCCGCGCCGCCTCGGGGCGCTGACCGCCCAGGACGCGGCCTGGTCACCGGACGGAGAAACGATCGTCTTTGGGAGCGGCCACGACGTGTATCGGGCCCGGAGCGACGGCAGCGAGGCGCGCCGGCTGGCGAGCGTCAACGGGACGCCCATGTGGCTGCGCTTCTCTCCGGATGGGCAGACCATCCGCTTCACCCTGGTGGACAGGGCCGTCAATCGCACCGCGCTCTGGGAGATGGCCGCCGATGGAACGGGTCTCCGTCCCCTGCTCGCCGGTTGGAACAGCCCTTCGCAGGAATGTTGCGGTTCCTGGACGCCGGATGGGGCGTACTTCGTGTTTCAGTCAACCCGCCGCGGTCTGGCCAGCATCTGGGCCATGCGCGAGAAGCGGAGCCTGTGGCACAAGATCTCGCGCCAGCCGGTGCAGTTGACGTTCGGACAGATGGGCTGCTACGCGCCTTTGCCCAGCTCGGATGGCAAGAGAGTGTTCTTCATCGGGACGCAGCCTCGCTCCGAGATCCTGCGCCTGGACTGGAGCGGCCAGCAGCCGGTTCCCTTCATGCCCGGGCTCTCGGCGGACGGGCTGAGCCTGTCGAGGGACGGGCAATGGATTGCCTACGTCGCCGATCCGGACGGGACGCTCTGGCGCGCCCGGATGGACGGCAGCGAACGCCGCCAGTTGAGCTTTCCGCCTATGGAGTGCGGGCTGCCGCGCTGGTCGCCGGACGGCAGGCAGGTCGCCTTCAGCGGCCAGACTCCCGGCCAGCCATGGAAAACCTACGTCGTCTCCGGCGAGGGAGGCGCTCCGGAGCAACTCGTCCCCGGGGCGGGTGAAGAGCTCGACCCGAGTTGGTCGCCCGACGGCAGCTCGATTGTGTTCGGCGGAGACGTCCTCTCCGTCCAGGCTTCCCAGGAGGACGCTCTCCACATCGTCGACCTGGCGACCCGCAAGGTCGTTCCGGTCCCGGGCTCCGCCGGGCTATTCTCTCCGCGTTGGTCCCCCGACGGCCGCCACATCCTGGCCATGACCGTCGACTACAAGAAGCTGAAGCTCTACGACGTCGCGGGCCGCAAATGGGAAGACCTGGTCGCGATCACCTCCGCTTATCCGGACTGGTCCCCGGACGGCAAGTACGTTCAGTTCGCCGGGGCTTTCGGCGAAAGCGGCTTCTTTCGCGTGCGCGTCAGCGACCGCAAGATCGAGCACCGGCCGGGCCTCGGAGTTTTCGGGAGCCCGGCGGGCAGGCGGTTCGGCACGTGGTCCGGCGTCGGCCCCGGCGAATCGGTCCTGGTGAACCGCGACATCAGCGTCCAGGAGATTTACGCCCTCGACTGGCAGACCCCTTGAGCGGCGCCGCGCCGCGGCAGTTTCTCGAACGCGCCAAGGGAAGCCGTACCGCGCGGCGCGGATGCTACAATGGAGAAAACGTTGGCCCTATGAGTACCCGTGTTAGAACCATAACAATCGCGCTGTCCACAGTGCTGGTCGCCCTTCTGCTGATGGGTGCAGTTCTGGCCAGAACCACTTCCAACGAAGGCGCCTACCGGCAACTGGGCGTCTACGCCGATGTTCTCCAGCGGATCAAGAGCGACTACGTCGAGGAACCGGATCTGAAGAGCGTGACGCTGGGCGCGATCAACGGGCTGCTGGAGTCGATCGACCCGTTCGCCAGCTACCTGAACGCGGAGCAGTACAAGGAGTACCTGAAGAACAAGGACGCCTACAAGGGCGGCGTGGGGCTGATTCTCTCGAAGCGCTTTGGCTATGTGGGGGTGGTGGACGCGATTCCGGGCTCGGCCGCAGCCAAGGCGGGGCTGACGACGGGCGACATGATCGAGAGCATCCGCGGAATCGCCACGCGCGACATGCCGCTGGCGTACGCCAACATGCTGCTCCAGGGCAAGCCTGGGACTACGGTTGAGCTTTCGGTGATGGCGGTCCGGCATCCGGAGCCGAGGAAGATGACGCTGACCCGCGGTGTGGTCGACTACCCGCGCGTGACGGCGAAGCTGATGCAGGACAAGGTCGGCTACATACAGGTGCAGGCCATGACGCCCGGCACGGCCGCCCAGATCGCCGAAGCCGTGAAGGACCTGGAGAAGCAGGGCGCGGTGAAGCTGATGCTGGATTTCCGGTATTGCGGCACGGGCGCGCCGGAGGAGGGGATCGAGATCGCCAACCTGTTTCAGCGGAGTGGGCTGGTGACCTACGCGGAGGGCCAGCACTATCCCCGGAAGGACTTCGAGGCCGATCCGGCCAAAGCGATCACCAAGCTGCCGCTGCTGGTCCTGACCAATCGCGGCACGGCGGCGGGAGCCGAGGTGGCGGCGGCGGCGCTGCTCGATTCCAAGCGCGCCGAGCAGGTGGTGGGCGAGCGCACTTACGGCGACGCGTCGGTGCGGCAGGCCATCGCGATGGACGATGGGGGCGCCATCATCCTCTCCATTGCGAAGTATTATTCGCCCAGTGGCAAGGCGATTCAGGATGTGGGAGTGACGCCGACGGTGCAGGTTCTGGAGGCGGAGCCCGCCGCCGCCGCCGATACCGATGAGGAGGAGGGTCCGCCGGAGGAGGCGCCAGCCGCCAAACCTGGGGACGATCCGATTCTGATGAAGGCGCTCGATGTTGCGTTGAAGGGCGCGCCAGCGGATGCGACGCGGCAGCCGGAGGCTCCGAGGGGTCCGCAGGCCCCGCCTGAGATACCGCCGAACGTCATGCAGCCGAGCACGCCGAACCACGTTCCAGCTCCGCCGCAGCACTAGCGGACGCTCAAGGAAAAGTGAGCAGTTCACGCTCAACTGCCTGTGCTATAATATCGGGTGGCGAAGGTCCAAAGGATCATGCCTCTATACGAGTACAAATGCAGTGGCTGCGGGAAGACGTTTGAGGTTCTGCAGAAATTCTCCGATCAGCCGCTGAAGGTACACAAGGCTTGTGGCGGGGCCGTGAAACGGCTCATTTCGCCGTCCGCCTTTAAGTTCAAGGGCACAGGCTGGTATGCCACAGACTATGCCCATGGTCACGACGGGAACGGGCGGAACGGCCGCGGCACGAAGAGCGAATCCGCGGCGGCAAAGCCAGTGGAATCGAAACCTGCCAGCAGCCCAGACTCGGCCTCGAAGGACTGAGTTTTAACCGGGATTCTGACCGCTTTCCCGGATCGGAACTCTGGCCACGCCGACAGGCGGAACCGCCTTCCTCATTGCCTGTACCCAACAGGCTCCTGGCAGATCTGGTGCATCCTTTGTACAATTCAGACATATAGACTTGGGGGTGGAGTTATATGCATCAGAGACCTTTACTTCTAGCGCCAGCGAGAGGCACCTATGCCCAATCATAAATGGAGAGGTCTGTTTGTACTGCCGTTCCTGCTGTCCTGGCCGCTTCTGGGTGACCAGGTGACGCTGAAGAACGGCGATCATGTTACGGGTCAGATCGTGAAGAAGGACGGCGACAAGCTCACCGTGAAGAGTGAGCTTATGGGGAAAGTGAGTATCCCCTGGTCAGCCGTCACGTCGATCACGTCGGACAAGCCGCTGGTGGTGGTCCTGCTGGGCGGCAAGTCGGTGACCGGGAAACTGAGCTCGAGCGACAGCAAGCTCCAGGTGGCCACTGAGTCTGGCACGGAGACAGCGCCGCTGGCGGAGATTTCCGCCGTTCGCAATGCGGACGAGCAGAAGCAATGGGAGCGGATGCAGCACCCCGGCCTCTGGCAGCTCTGGGCTGGCTATGTGGATGTTGGGCTGTCGCTGGCTCGCGGGAACGCGGAGACCTCCACGTTCACCACCGCCTTCGACGCCACGCGCGCCACCCTGAACGACGAGATCACGGCGCATTTTAACGAGATCTACGCCACCGCGCTGGTCTCCGGAAAGAGCGCCGCCACGGCGCAGGCCACCCGCGGCGGGCTGTCCTACGACCGGAACTTCAACCCCCGGCTCTTCGTGAACTTGTTCAACGACTATGAATACGACAAGTTCCAGGACCTGAATTTGCGGGTCGTGGTTGGCGGCGGCCTTGGGTACAAGGCGATCAAGAGCGACCGCTCAAACCTGGATCTGGTGGGCGGCGCGGACTACGACCGGGCGGATTTCAGCACGCTGTTCACGCGGAACTCGGCCGAAGTCTTTTTCGGCGACGACTGGAGCTACAAAGTCTCGAAGATCGGCTCGCTCACGCAGTCGTTCCGCATCTTCCCGAATCTGAGCCAGACCGGGGAGTACC
Source organism: Bryobacterales bacterium (assembly GCA_963719445.1). Classification (GTDB taxonomy): domain Bacteria; phylum Acidobacteriota; class Terriglobia; order Bryobacterales; family Bryobacteraceae; genus DASWZN01. The sequence continues at coordinate 5,346,803 of OY970385.1, read as the reverse complement.
GGATGAACTTCGACCTTGGCGCGGTGACGGCGCTTAAGAAATGGCTCGCCTGGCAGGTAACGGCCAGCGACCGGTTCCTGAGCGATCCGGTGGCGGGGCTGAAGCGCAACGACATTCTGCTGACGACGGGATTCCGGGTCACCTTCGCGCGGTAGAGCGATCGGCCGCCAGTGCGGTGCACGAGTGCCCGCGCCACACCCCGTCCGTGAATCCGAGCGTAAGTCAACGGCCAAAGCGCGCGCTACGCGGTAGAGCCGGACAGGAGCAGGGTCAACGCGGTGATGTCGTCGTGCTGGCGGGCGGCGCCGACGAAGGCGTCTACGGCCGACATGATCTCCTTCAATGCGGCGGCCGCGCTGGCCTGTGCCGGCCGCGCGAAGAGACTGAGCAGCCGGGCTTCGCCGAATTCTTCGCCGGCCTCGTTCTCGGCCTCGGTGACGCCATCGGTCAGGATGGCCAGCAGGTCGCCGCGTTCCAGCGCGATCTGGCCGGATTCGAAGGAGGCATCCGGCTTGATTCCGAGGGGCAGGCCGCCGGCTTCGAGCCGTTCGAGGCGGCCGGAGGCCCGCAGGAGCACGGGCGGGACGTGGCCGGCGTTGACGTATTCCAGTTCCAGGGTGACCAGATCCAGCTCGGCGAGGAAGGCGGTGGTGAAGCGCGCCCCGGCGAGGCTGTGCGCGGAGGCGTAGCGGTTCAACCCAGCGACCAGGTCCAGCAGGGTGGCCGGCTGCGCGGCCAGGGTGCGAAGGCTGGCCTGGATGGTGGCCATCAGCAAGGCTGCGGGGACGCTCTTACCGGCGACATCCGCCACGGCCAGCAGCAGGCGCTGGCCGCCGGGCGCGCCGGCGGCCCGCAGGAAGGCATCGTAGTAATCGCCGGAGACGGTGTTGGCGGGCCGGGTGGCAAACGCTATGTCGACGCCGTCGAGGAGCGGAGGGGCCGAGGGCACCAGCCAGCGCTGGATGTCGCGGGCGATTTCGAGGTCGCGCTTCATGGTGACGCGGTCGGCGAGCTCGAGGGCCAGGAGTGCCAGCAGGCCCATCGAGAAGAGCACCACCATGAAGGCCGAGCCGGAAACCAGGGATATCGCCAGCCATGCCAAAACAACCAGCAGGAACAAGCGCCGGGGCGGCGAAAGCTTCATCAGCATGGCCCAGAACAGCGCCCGCCCGATTCTGAGGTTACGCCTCAGCCCGTGGCGGCCTTCGAAGGCGGACCAGTCCAACTCCGCGGAGTAGAGCTCGTAGCTGGCGCGAGCCCCGGAGGCTAACTGCCTTCCGAGCTCCTCGATAGCCAGGCCCTCCGTGACGCGGGTCCAAAACGACCCGATGCGGCCGGCGCGTTGGCCGATGCGCTCGGCGACCCTGGCGGCTACCCTGCCGAGCCGCGCGGAGCGGGCCTCCCACTTCGGGTTGGCGGATGACATTTTGAGGGCATTATAGCGGAAGTGAGGCGTGGGGCAGGCGGCTGGAGAGTGACAGGCTGGAGAGTGACAGGCTGGAGAGTGACAGGCCGGAGGCCTGTCCTACGTGAGGGAGGGCGGTCGGCCTAAGGTTTTGGACCTACCCGCCGATCTACTAGGCGGGAAGGCAAATGGGTTCGGCTGAGAAAGCTGGATTGGCGGCGGCGAGGGTGGTCGACTGCCGTGCCAAGCGGATTGAGGATCCGCTCAGCCGCTTGCGTTACCTGAGGGTTGCCACGGTCGATCTGAAGCCATCCGCCGAACTCGGTTCAGGGAGGTGGCGCTATGCCGCGCTGGCCGTCCTGGCGCTGGCTGCGGTGGCCTACGCGGTTTCCCAGGCGACGGCATCGCGCCGTGGCGCGAAGGCCCCTCTCAGGAGGCCGCCGGCGGCGCAACTGGCGAGACAGAGCCGCGCGGAGTCTGCCGAGCGCGTCCCGGACGTGTGGCTGGTAGAGCAGAACGCCGAACGTGAAGAGTACAGCAACGGTCTCCAGATCGACTGCCGGCTGGCGGTGTCCAACCGGCCGAGGAGCTACGCGGTTTTCGACGCCACGCGTCCGGACCGCGGGCCCATCGAGCGGCGCAAGGCTCCGGCGGGGATTGTGTTCCACACCACCGAGAGCCTGCAGGTTCCGTTCGAGCCGCTCCAGAACCACGCGCTACGGCACATCACGGGAGGACTGATCGAGTATCTGCGGGACAAGCGCGCCTACCACTTTCTGGTGGACCGTTTCGGCCGCGTGCACAGCATCGTGCGGGAGGCCGATGCGGCCAACCACGCCGGCCACTCCGTGTGGGCGGACGACAAGTGGCTGTACCTCGATCTGAACGACAGTTTCTTCGGCGTGTCCTTCGAGGCGCAGACGCAGCACGGAGAGGGAAGCACTCCGATCACGCCGGCTCAGGCGCGCGCCGGAGCGCTCCTGGTGGAGATGCTGCGCGCGCGCTACCGCCTGCCGGCCGGCAACTGCGTGACGCACGCACAGGTTTCGGTGAACCCGGGCAACATGCAGATCGGATATCACACCGACTGGGCGGACAACTTTCCGTTTCGGGAGGCCGGTCTCCCCGACAATTACGGACGCCCTCTGCCCGGGCTCTACCTCTGCGGGTTCATCTTCGACAGGAGCTACCTGGCCTCGACGGGCCCGCGGATCCTGGCGGCGATCGAGCTGTCGGAGGCACGGCTGGAAGCGGCGGCGGGGCAGCGGCACATGAAGACCGCCAGTTACCGCGAGTATTTGCAGCAGGAGTACCGCAAGAAGATCAGGGCGCTCAAGAGAGAGACGCCCCAAGGAGATGGGTGATGACTGAAACGAACAAGAGCAACCTGGCCATCGGCCTGGACGTTGGCACAAGCCGCATCGTGGCGGCAAGAAAAACGGAGCAAGGCTTCCATTACAACAGCCAGCTCAACGCCTTTCTCACCGTTCCACCTTCCAGAGTCACGGAAAACGCGCTCAGGAAAGAGGGCGTGCCTTACACGGCAGAGGATTCCGCGATCTGGATTCATGGGACCGAGTCGCAGCGCTTCGGCGATCTGCTGAACTCGGAGGTCCGCCGGCCCATGCGGGGCGGCTTCCTGAACTCCGGCGAGCCGGACAGCCTGAAGGAGATGTCGGAGATCATCAAGCTGGCGACCGGCGGTGGAGGGAAAGCCGGCGAGGACGTGTGCTTCACAGTGGCGGCTCCGCCGCTGGGGGCCGAGCCGAGCCTGACCTGGCACGAGGCCACCATGAAGCAGGTGCTGGCCGACCTGGGTTTCCAGTCGCGCGCCATCAACGAGGGCCTGGCGGTGGTTTACAGCGAGCTCGTGGACTGCAATTTCACCGGCATCGGCATCAGTTGCGGCGGCGGGTTGTGCAACGTCTGCTTCGCTTACCTCTCGGTGCCCATGCTGAGCTTCTCGGTTCCCAAAGCGGGCGATTTCATCGATGCCAGCGCGGCCGCGATGTCGGGCGAGCGGGCCAACCGCATACGGATTCTGAAAGAGGAGGCTTTTCACATCAACGGCCGGCAGCCGAACCAGCTCCTGCAGGTGATCGACGTCTATTACGACGACATGATCCGCACGCTGGTGGCGGCGCTGAACGAAGGCTTCCAAAGCGCGAAGAATCTGCCCAAGCTTCCGCGCGCGATTCCGCTGGTTCTGAGCGGCGGGACTGCGGCGCCGAGAGGGTTCCGGGAGCGCTTCGAGCAGATCCTGGCAGAGACGCGATTCCCCATCGCGATCTCGGAGGTCCGGCTGGCCGCGGATCCTCTGACCGCCACCGCCAAGGGCGCGCTGATGGCGGCGCTTTCGGAGATGTGAGCGGCGACAGGCCGGAGGCCTGTCCTACTTCAGTTCCAGGGTCTCGTTGAGCGCGCCCTGGCGGTAGCCTTCGAGGTCGAGGGTGACGTAGTGGAAGCCGAGCGGCTTGAAGATGGCCACGAGCTGCGCGGCCATCGCGGGGGTGAGGGCGCGGACCAGCTCGTCCGGCGCGATCTCGACGCGCACCAGTTCGCCGTGGAACCGCACGCGGAACTGGCGGAAGCCGAGCTCGCGCAAGGCCTCTTCGCCGCGCTCGACGGTTTTGACGGTCTCCTCCGTAACGGGCGTGCCGTAAGGAATGCGTGAGCTGAGGCAGGCGGAAGCCGGGCGGTCCCAGGTGGGAAGGCCGGCCAGCCGCGAGAGCTCGCGGATCTCGGCCTTGCGGAGACCGGCGTCCACCAGCGGCGCCTCGACCTGGTGCTTCCTGGCCGCATTCTGGCCGGGGCGGTAGTCGCCCAGGTCGTCCACGTTGACGCCGTATACGACGTACTCGATCGCCCGCTCGCGGCCAAGCGCCTCGAGGCAATCGAACAGCTCGTCCTTGCAGTGGAAGCAGCGGTCGGGCGCGTTGCGGACGTAATCCGGGTTCTCGAACTCGCGGGTGGCGATGTACTCGTGGTGGAATCCGAACTGGTGCGCCAGCGCCTCGGCGTCGCGCTTGTGGGATTCGGGGATGGAGGCCGAGTCCGCGGTGACGACGAGGGCGTTCGCGGCTCCGAGCGTGCGGTTGGCGGCCCAGGCCAGGTAAGCCGAGTCCGTGCCGCCGGAGTAAGCGACGATCACGCGTCCGAGTTCGCGCAAGCGGGCGAAGAGCCGCTCCTGCTTCTCCGGCAACAGAACCCGATCCAGCGATTCGCCAAGCGAAACAAGCCCAGCCATGCCCCTATTGTAGCGGCAGATCTTCCTGGTTCGTGGAGCCGTTGCCGTTGCCGTTCTCCTCCGTGATCACCGAGGCGGCCGCGACGCGGTCGCCTTCTTCCATGCGGACCAGGCGGACGCCCTGGGTGGAGCGGCCGGCCTGGCGGATCTCGCTTGACTCGATGCGGATGATCTTGCCCTGCTGCGTGACGATGATGAGGTCGGAGTCCTCCATGACCTCCATGATGGCCACCACTTTGCCGATGCGCGGGGTGACCTTCATGTTGATGACGCCCTTGCCGCCGCGAGCCGTCAGCCGGTAATCGGTGAGCGGCGTGCGCTTGCCGTAGCCGTTCTCGGAAATCGAAAGGATGAGGCCCTCTTCGGCCACGATCTCCATCCCGACCAGGTAGTCGCCCTCGGCAAGAGCCATGGCGCGGACACCGCGGGCTCCGCGGCCCATCGGCCGCACCTTGGTCTCCGAGAAGCGGATCGCCTTGCCTTCATGCGAGGCCAGGAAGAAGTAGTTCTGGCCGTTGCTGACGCCGGCGTCGATCAGCTCGTCGCCTTCGTCGAGATCGATGGCGATGATGCCGCGCGCCAGAGGGTTGTCGAAGCGGGCCAGCTCGCACTTTTTGATCACGCCGTTGCGGGTGACCATGACGACGTGCTTCTCGGGCACGAACTCTTTGACCGGCAGGAAGGCGCGGATCTCCTCGTTGGGCTGGAGGCTGATCAGGTTCGAAATGTGCTTGCCCTTGCCGGCGGTGCCGGCGTCGGGAATGGCGTAGATCTTGAGCCAGTAGACGCGCCCCTTGTTGGTGAAGATGAGCAGATAGGCGTGGGTGGAGGCGATGATGAGGTGCTCGAGGAAGTCCTCCGTGCGGGTGCCCATGCCGATGCGGCCTTTGCCGCCGCGCGACTGGCGCCGGTAGGTGTCCACGGCGGTGCGCTTCAGATAGCCGCCGTGCGTGACGGTGACCGCGACGTCCTCGACCGCGACCAGGTCTTCGAGCTGGATGTCGCCGGTGTCCTCGAGGAACTGGGTCCGCCGCGGGTCGCCGTACTCCTTCTGGACTTCCTTCATCTCCTTGACGATGACGCCGCGCAGGGCCTTCTCGGAGCCCAGGATTTCCAGGTACTCGGCGATGCGGCGCTGGAGCTCGGCCAGCTCGTCGACGATCTTCTGCCGCTCCATGCCGGTGAGGCGCTGGAGCTGCAGCTCGATGATGGCCTGCGCCTGCTTCTCGCTGAAGCCGAAGCGGAACGCCGCATCGACCACCACTTCCTCGATGGCGCGCTGGGGCAGGGGCAGCAGGCCCATCAGGCGGTCGCGGGCCTCCTTGGGATTGGCCGATCCGCGGATGGTCTCGATCACCAGGTCGAGCTGGTCGAGCGCCTTCTGGAAGCCGAGCAGGATGTGCTCGCGATCGCGGGCCTTGCGCAACTCGAATTCCGTGCGGCGCCGCACCACATCGGCACGGTGATCGATGAAGCGCTTGATGCAATCGACCAGGCCCAGCTCGCGCGGCTGGCCGTTGACGATCGACAGCATGATGATGCCGAAGCCGGTCTGCAACTGGGTGTGCTTGTACAGGTTGTTGAGCACCACCTCGGGCTGCTCGCCGCGCTTCAGCTCGAAAACGATGCGCATTCCGTCGCGGTCGCTCTCGTCGCGGATTTCGGAGATCCCTTCGATCTTCTTCTCGTTGACCAGCTCGGCGGCCTGCTCGATGAGCCGCGACTTATTCACCTGGTAGGGGATCTCGGTGACGACGATGTGGTCGCGGTCCTTGCCGACGTGCTCGATGGCGGCCTTAGCGCGGAGCTTCAACTGGCCGCGGCCGCGGGTGTAGGCCTCGATGATACCCTGGCGTCCCATGATGTAGCCGCCAGTGGGGAAATCCGGTCCCGGGACCATCTCGAGAATCTTCTCCAGCGGCGTCCGCGGATTCTGAACCAAGGCGATGGCGGCGTTGACGATCTCGGTGAGGTTGTGCGGCGGGATGTTGGTCGCCATGCCGACGGCGATTCCCGACGAGCCATTCACCAGCAGGTTCGGAATGCGCGCCGGCAGGACCTCGGGCTCCTGCTCCTCTCCGTCGAAGTTGGGCTTGAAATCGACGGTCTCCTTGTCGATGTCGGCAAGCAGCGTGGAGGCGATGCGGGACAGGCGCGCCTCGGTATACCGGTAGGCCGCGGGCGGATCGCCGTCCACCGAGCCGAAATTGCCCTGTCCGTCGATCAGCGGGTAGCGCAGCGAAAAATCCTGCGCCATGCGGACCAGGGAGTCGTAAACCGCGGCGTCGCCGTGGGGGTGGAACTTGCCGAGCACCTCGCCGACGATCTTGGCGCACTTCCTGGTCGGCCGGTTGAAGGTCAGGCCCATCTCGTGCATGCCGTAAAGGATGCGGCGGTGGACCGGCTTCAGGCCGTCGCGGACATCGGGCAGCGCGCGGCCGATGATCACGCTCATGGCGTAATCGAGATACGACCGGCGCATCTCGTCTTCGATGTTTACCGGGGTCGTGTTCTTGCCGCCGCCGGGGGGGCCGCCGAGCGGCAACTGCCCCCCACCGCCGCCGGCAGGCGGCGCGGGCGGAGATGGAGGGGTCTGCGGGGTATCGGGAGAATCTGCGTCGGCCAAGAACAACTCCTTCTGCGAAGCGGCGCGGAAGGGCCCTATGTTCTCCTTCTGTTCGCCCCGCTTCAAGGTCTCAATCGGAACTACTATTTTACCAGAAATCCGTTGAGGAAAAAGGGACTTTTGGACAAGCTTTTGGGCAGGATTCGCGGGCAGGATCGGGCCATGATTGGTCGGTCAGCCGGCGCCATGGTGGTTGCGCATTCTCACCTGCTTGCGGATCATGGTCAGGATGCGGCGGAGCCGCTTCTCCCAGTCCGGGAAGAGGTCTACGTACTGGTATTCCTGCTGGACCCGGGTGGGCACGCGGCACTCCTCGATCCGCACGGGGATGAGGTAGACCTCGTCGAGGGGCAGGCGAGTGGTGCAATCGAGAGCGTAGCGCAGCTCGGATTGAAAGTGCCCGCGCTTTGGAATGGAGCGGCGCGAGAAGCAGGCCACGAAGAAATCCGAAACCGAGATCGCCTGTTCGATGGCGCGCGGCCAATTCTGGCCGGGCAGCAGCTTGCGGCTGTCCATCCATGGTTCGAGGCCGCTGGCCAGGAAAGCGTCGAAGAGACGCTCGGCCGCGGCCCGATCCTCCACGGCGTAGGCCAGGAAGACCTTGGGCCGCAGCTGCGGCACGAAGACGAAGCCGCCACCTGCGTCGGGATGGAACGAGCCCAGGCCGTCGATTTCGACCGTGCCGCCCTTCTCCAGGCATTTCCGCACGATTCGCGCGATCTCGCCGCTCGAAGTCCGCTCGGCTGCCAGCATGGCTATCGCCCGCTCTCGGGCGGGTTTTTCCTCGCATCCGTGGCATCGAACTCGAACCTGGGCTCGAGGCCAGGAAGGAATGTGCCGAGTCCGGGCAGGCGCGCCCGCTCTCCCCGCCGCAGCTTGGCGAGGATCTGGTGCACAACCCGGTCCACTTCATCTGCGGCCGCGGCTTTCGATCTGCGCGTTTGCCGGGCCAGCCTGCCTGCGAGGTCGTCTTTGTCCATCGCGCCCTCATGGTAGCAGGGGAATGCGCGCACGCAGTCCGGCGCGGCAGGGGGGCTCTCCTGTTAGGTTAAAGAAAAGGTTAGACTTGTTCGCGCGCGAGGAAAATGTTGTGAGTGGTGACTGAAGCCTCGGCACTCACGCCAAGACAGCCGGCGCCACGGGGGCTTAGATCGATGCGGCTTCGGCCTGAACGCTTTGCGACAGGTACCTGAGCTGCTCGCGCATCGACTCCATCGTGCCGACCAGCGGGCGAATATCCACCGTGCCCACGCCGAGCGTCTGCAGCAGCAGCCGGATTTCGACTCCCCACAGCGCGAAACTGAAAGTGACTCGCTGTTTGAGGATATTCCGGGCCAGATCGGGACGGTCCTGGGGCGCCATCAGCAACAGCGTCTTGGCGGCCGTCGAGAGACGGTCGAAATCCCTACGAAGGCAGCGCAGGTAGTGCCGGAAGACGCGCCGGCGCTCGGCCTGCAGCTTGCCGTAGATTCTGGGATGGAAGCCGGGCTGGGCTGCCAGAAAGTCGTAGTCCTCTTCCAGGAACAGGCGCTCCATCGGCCGGTACTTGGCGATCGAGAACTCGCTCGCCCACCCCACATCGTTCTGCGCCGCTTCCGCGCGCGCATGCGCACGGCGGAACAGAACCACGAAAGCAGCGGCGGCCAGGACGGCCAGGACCGCCCCTACGGTCAAAGCATAGCCCATACGTCTCTCCTCACCTCAAGATAACGAATACAGCATAGACCACGCCAGTGAAGAAATCAATAGATTTTAGGAATTAGGGTCGATTCCTGGGTAAAACGGTACCTATTACCGACGTCCTCACCGCAAGAGGGTGGTGTTGATGGCCGCCAATTGGCCGATCGGGCATCCTTGGTGTTGGGGTTCCCAGGCGTGACGGACCACCACGGTCTTGGCCTGTCCCGCGCGGTTCAGATCAGCGGACTCCTGCCCGGAAACTTGCCTACGCTTCGAAGGAGACAGAACAGATTCGTGGCTAATGTAAGGCCGATTACCTGCGCGCGGATCGCATGAGGGAGGCGTTGATGGCCGCCAACTGCCGGACCAGGTTCTCCTCGTGCTGGGGCGCCCAGGCGTGGCGGACTACGACGGTCTGCGATTCACCGGCGCGATTCAGAAAGACGATCCAGATCCCGACGCATAGGAAATTCAGGAAGAAGAACGCCAGGCTCACCGCTCCCCACACAGCGCCGCCACGCAGGTTCTGAACGAGCTCCGCCAGCGCGCTGGACAGGAAAAAGAGGGCGTACACCATCGAGTAGAGCACCACGTTGCGGCTTAGAGGAATGGGGAACCAAACCATAAACGCGGTGATGAGAAGCAGGAAGATGACAATGCTCGTGTCCACACCCCGCCCTACAACGAAACAGTAGCGCAGGATTGGGGATTGTTCCGCAGAATGGCTCAGATCGGCAGGCAACGTAAGAGCGGACAGCCCCACCGCGATGGTGAGACCGGTAAACACGACCCAACGGCCCAGGCTGGCGATTCCTTTGTGGTTCTGAAGCACCAGCGAGAACATCTCCAAGACCACCAGAATACTCAAAATCCACAGGATGGGCTCGGTCAGCGCCCAGCCCCATCCGTACACGTTGTTCCAAAACCGCCTATAGGGCTGGTGCTCGAGGGCATACCAGAGCGGCGGCACCGCCGCCAACAGACTTGCACGCGCCGCGCGAAACAGCAGGTAGATCGCAAAGACACGATAGATGCGGTCAAGCCCCTGATGGCGGAGACGCAGGTACAACGCCATGTAGGCCGCAATGGTCAGCCAAAACAGGTACTCCACGAAGTCGGCGACAGTCGGCATGCCCGCGGTTCCGAATCCTCAATTCTACCATCGGACTCCAGCCGGACAATCCGAAGCCCTCTCGCCTGCCCTGGCACGCATTGGGCTTGGGTCACCAAAACCGCCATGCAGCCCAGCCCGGTGAAGACGGGGCCGGAATCGCTAGTTACTGCAAGGGAGGCAGCCGGGGCGAGGTACAGCATCGACCGCGCTGAAGGTGGCGCTGAACGCGCCGAGTGCAAGAACCATCGCCAAAATGGCCTTAAGCAGTGTCATGTGAGTCCGCTCCTGGAAGAACCTGAATTTGCCTGCGAGAACAGCTTAACCGGAAGAGTCCGCGAGAGGGGACTTTTGCGAAACATTTTCCGAAATCAGAACAACAGTGGAATCTTGTTCTGAATCCCGGGGAGGTTGTGGGAAGACGGCTTTCGTGCAAGAATAGAGCGGATTACCGGCGGAACCATGGAGCACACCGAGCCGAAGGGCGGATGGGAGCGGGGCGCGGCGCCCGACCTGTGGCGGCACACGCTGTCCCAGATTCCCAGTTTGTTCGGGCGCCTGGTTTACCTCAGCTCGCTGCGGGACGAGAACAGCGGCGCTTACGAACACTACGGCCTGGCTCACGCTTTCGGGGATGAAGAGGCCGGACGCGTTCTGGGCGAGAGCCACCTGAACGGCTTCTCGCAGTGGCTCTGCCTCACGCTGGAGCAGCAGAAAGCGGACCTGGACCTGTACCTTTCCGGGCTGCCTGGAAACCGGCGGACGATTCTCGATACCTGGATTCGCCTGCAGCCTTACCGGAACGTGGTTCCGGCGGCGGCACGGCAGGTGGAGCGGGAACTGTACATGACGGACCTGGAGACGATTCTCGATCTACTCAAGAACGAGTACGGCGTCGCTTCGCCAGATCCAGACGCATAGCCACGCCGGTCACCTGTCCCAGGACCTCGATTTCGTCGGGGTAGGAGAAAATCTCCGGATTGCACATCGAGGCGGGGTGCGGCTGGAGGACCAGGTGATCCCCGGTGAGGTCGCACCAGGAGCAGGCATAGCCGCCGCGGTGTTCGAAAAAGTAGATGGGCCGCTCGAACTCGTTCCGCCAGCCGGCATCCTCGATCTTGCGCTTGGTCTCGTCGATGACCACCAGGGCTCCGGGCTGGAGCAGCGGGAACATCCTCCAGTCCTCGGTGCCCACGAACCCGTAGCGGTGGTTCTTCAGGTCCATGCCATTGAGCAGCATCAGCGGCAGCCTGCCCCAGCGCTGGATCATGCGGCTGAGGTAGGTGGTCCGGCGGACGTCGATGCCGGGATCGAGCGCCAGCGGCAGCCAAACCTCTCCGCGCGCGTCGTGAGAGAAGCCGATGGGATGCGTCCGCTCGATGGTGGCCACCGAGACGGAATCGGCCGGCAAGGCGGCGAGGTCGATTCCGTACCACTCCAGCGCCTCGCTGAAGTCCAGCCGGTAGATGGCGCATAACGAGTAGAGGCGGTAAGGACTGGGGACAGTGCCCTTGTTCTCGATATCCGCCAGCCGGCTCAGCGCTATGGCAAACTCGTCGTTGTGGTGCTTCTCGGCAATGCGCAGACTCGCCTCCTCGACCTCCCGGTAGCGGAGGTTGAGGCGCTCGCGGGCGAGTTTGAGTTTCTGTCCGGCGTCCTCCATGCTATGATCCTGTCTCGGCGGCAACTCCCGGGAGCATCGCGCTCGGATCTTGGAGGCGCCGCGCTAAACCGGTCCACCCCCGAGGGTGGCGGCCGGTGCGGAGACCGCCCGGTCCAGGAATCCTGGTCCGGGCCGCTGTTCAGGGCTCCGCTGTGAATTATAACGGCGCGCCTCGCCTGGAGCAAGCGCCGGGGCCGAGTTTTGTTCCGAAAACGGAACAGATCTTGGACGGAGGGCCAGTTTTGCGCATAATTGTGGGCATTAGCGGTGCGAGCGGGGCGATTTACGGCTGGCGCCTTCTGGAGCGGCTGCGCCGCGAGGCCGAAGTCGAGATACACCTGGTGATGACGCGGTCGGCGGAGCGGACTCTGCATCTCGAGACCGGCAAGAAGCCGGCCGACCTGAGGGCGCTGGCGCATTGCTGCTACCCCATCGAGGACATCGGCGCCGCGCTCGCCAGCGGTTCGTTCCTCACGAGCGGCATGGTAGTGGCTCCGTGTTCGATCCGCACCATGTCCGCTATCGCCGCCGGCATCAGCTCGAACCTGCTGCTGCGAGCCGCCGACGTAACCCTGAAAGAGCGCCGCCGCCTGATCCTCATGGTACGGGAAACCCCCTTTCATCTCGGCCACTTGCGGACAATGGCCTCACTGACTGAGATGGGCGCCATCATTGCTCCGCCGATCCCGGCTTTTTATTTCAAACCCAGCACCGTCGAGGACCTGGTTGACCACAGTATCGACCGGGTCCTTGACCTTCTCGGCCTACCGCCCGGCAATGCGCGGCGGTGGCCTCCGGAGGCCTCATGAGCCGTTCGAAACCGCGCATCGCCTTCCAGGGCGAGAGGGGCGCATTCAGCCAGCAAGCTGTTCGCCAGCTCCTCGGCGAGAGCACTGAAGTCGTTCCTTGTCAAAGATTTGAGGACGTGTTTGTCCGCCTCCGCGACAAGGAGGTGGCGGCCGCCGTCATTCCCATCGAGAACACCCTGGCGGGCTCGGTCCACGAGAACTACGACCACCTGGTGCATTTCAACTTCGAAATCTGCGGCGAGACGAACGTGTGCGTCAACCACAACCTGATCGCCGCTCCGGGCGTGCGATTCCGGGACATCCGCCGGGTGTTCTCGCATCCCGTGGCCCTCAACCAGTGCCTCAAGTTCTTTGCCCGCAACCCGCAGATTCAAAAGGAGCCTTTCTACGACACGGCGGGCAGCGTGAAGATGGTACTGGACGAGAACCTGAGGGATGCGGCGGCGATCGGCTCGGCGGTGGCGGCCGAAATCTACGGCGGGACCGTCCTGCGCCGCTCGCTGGAGGACGACCGCCGCAACTACACCCGCTTCTTCCTCCTCCGCCGGCCGGAGGATGCCCGCCGCCACCCGCCGGCGGCGGCCCGCGACCGGGACTGGAAGATCACGCTGGTGTTCTCCACGCGGAACATCCCCGGGTCGCTGTTCCGGGCGCTCAGCGCCTTTGCCCTGCGCGACATCAACCTGGCCAAAATCGAGTCGCGGCCGCTGCGCGGCCGGCCCTGGGAGTACATGTTCTACCTGGACCTTCTGGGCCACACAGATGACGTACGGGTGCAGAAGGCGCTAGGCCATCTGGAGGAACTGGCGGACTTCCTGCGAGTGCTGGGCTGCTACCCGAAGGGGGACTGAAGCGGTCTTACGCCCGCTGGGCGCGGACCCGAGGGAGGGCGGCGTGAGCGGACCCCGGTTGCTTCTTCAACGCGGCGGCGTCCAATGCGGTCTGTAGCTGCTGGGCCACTCCGGCTTCATCCCGCCCGGCCGCCAGGGTGAACACGGACAGGGCGGGGAACGTCTGCGCGAGTTTCTCCATCAGCCGCGGCCAGTCCATGCCGGGCGTTTCGAGGTCGATGACCAGGGAATCGACCGGCTGCGAGGCGCAGATGAACAGAACCCCCAGTCCGGCCGGGGCTTCGATCACCCGCAGGTTTGGGCCCCGCAGCGTTTTCAACGCGGAGTGAACCCTCGGGTTTTTGCTGACAACGACTGCTGTGCGCTTCATGCCGACTTGACGAGACTACACCGGATGGGGTGCCGAACGCAAACGCTGTCCACCGCCCGGCTGATGGGTGATAGCCGATAGCCGATGGCTGACGCCTCTTACAGTACCGGGCCGATGCGCCAGGGGACGAACTCGCGGTGGCCCAGGCGCTCCGAGGCCGTGCGCTCGCCGGAGGCGACGCGCAGGAGCAGATCGAAGATCTCGCGGCCGACTTCGGCGACGGACTTGTCGCCGTCCGTGATGGCGCCGGCGTTGACCTCCATGTTGTCCCTCATGCGGCCGAAGGTGGCGGAGTTGGTGGCGATCTTGACGACGGGAATCGTGGCGAAGCCGATGGCACTGCCGCGGCCCGTGGTGAAGGCGATCAGGTTCGCGCCGCCCGCGGCCAAGCCCGCCAGGGAGACCGGATCGTAGCCCGGCGTGTTCATGAAGACCAGGCCGGCCGTGTTGACGCGCTCGGCGTAGTCCACCACTTCCATCAGCGGCGACGCGCCGGCCTTCGCCACCGCGCCCAAGGACTTCTCGAGGATGTTGGTGAGCCCGCCGTCCTTGTTGCCGGGCGCGGGATTGTCGTCGAACGAACCGCCGAACCGGTTGAGGTAAGCTTTATAGCCGGCGATGCGCGCGAGAAGTTTTTCGGCCACCTCGCGGTTGCGCGCGCGGCGCACCAGCAGGTGCTCGGCGCCAAAGATTTCGGTGGTCTCCGCCAGCACGGGCGTGCCGCCGTAGCCGGCCAGGAGGTCGGACGCGACTCCCAGCGCGGGGTTGGCCGTGATGCCCGAGAAGGAGTCCGAGCCGCCGCAGTTCAGGCCCAGCACGATCTTCGAGGCCGGGATCTCGGTGCGCTGGCAGGAGGCCGCGGCTTCGATGAAGCGCGCGATCTCGCGGCGCGCCGCCTCAATCGTCCCGCGGGTTCCGCCGCTCTCCTGCAAGGTCAGCCCCTTCAACCGCGGCCCGCCCAGGTAGTGCGAAATCTGGTTCGTCTCGCAGCCCAGGCCGAGGATCAGCGCCGAGGCGACGTTGGGGTGATCGAGCACGCCGGCCAGCGTCCGCTGCAACTGCGCGGTATCCGGCCCGATCGAGTGCGCGCAGCCTTCGCCGTGCGGGAACGCCACGACCCCATCCACATTCGGCGGCAGGCGTTCGCCCTCGTAGCTGCGCGCGATGGACTCGGCCGTGTGCGCCGCGCAGTTGCTGGCGGCCACCACCGCGATGTAGTTGCGCGTCCCGGCGCGGCCGTCTTCGCGCGCGTAGCCGAGGAAACGGGGAACGTCCGCGGGCGGGGCGGGCAGCTCGATGTCGCCCGAGGGGAATTCGTAATTGAACGCCAGCTCTTCGAACCCCAGGTTGTGCGTGTGCACGCGCCGGCCGGGCTCGATGCGCGCGCTGGCGCGTCCGATGCGCTGGCCGTAACGCAGCACGTTCTGGCCGGGCAGGATGGCGGCGAGCGCGACCTTGTGTCCCGGCGGAATCGGCTCGGCGACGGTGACCTCGCGCCCCGCCAGCACCAGGCGCTGGCCGGGCGAGAGGGGCACGCGCGCGATGGCTACGTTGTCGTCGGCGTGGAGCAGGATGGCCGCATTTTCCGCGGTGGCCGCTTTGCCGATGTGGATGACGCTCATCGTTCCAGAACCCCCTCGGTGGCCTGCTCGCCCAGGTGAACGTGGAGCTTGTCACCGGCGGCGTGAATCCACAGGCCGCTGCCGTCCTTGGGCACGGGGATATCGGACGGTCCATCGACCACCAGCGGCTGGCCGCGCTCGACGCCCTCGAGCAGGCGGCCGATGTGGACGTGCATATGGCACTGCGAGCGGTCTTCGTCGCCGTTCAGGGCCAGGCCCCAGCGCTCGCCCCACATCGCGCGCGCCCTGGCGATAGCCGCCGTCCAGAACGCGGTGCGCTCTTGCGGGCTGAGCTTGGAGAGCGGCGTACGCCCGTCGGAGGCGTGGGAGCGCGGAAGGATCAGCCACTGGTCCGGTTTCAGCGGGCTGTTGTCTTTGAGGAAGAAGAACGGCGTTCCGGCCGGCTGCTTCTCGGCCTCGCGGCAGAGTGAGCAGTGGCGGGCTGCCATCGCCTCGGCGCGCGAGGCGTCGCAGGCGCAGCGGTCCATCTCCGCGCCCAGCGCGACGGCGGCGCACAGCGCCAGCACTGCCATCCATCTGCGCATTCTGCGTTCATTGTAGCGTGCGGGCTCCGCCGAACCGGGGAGGACCGCTGGAGGGCCGCTCCCTTTGGCCGCGGCCCGGTTCGTCCGCCGCTATACTTGTTGAGTGCCGATCGCGCTGCGACGGGTGGCGGCTGTTTTCGCTCTCGCCGTCGCTTGCTACCTGCTGTTCTTCTACAATCTCACCAGCGTCGGGATGCTTGGACCGGATGAGCCGCGGTATGCCGCCATCGGACGCGAGATGGCGCGCTCGGGGGATTGGGTGACGCCCCGGCTTTGGGGCGAGCCGTGGTTCGAGAAGCCGCCGCTGATTTACTGGATGACGGCCGCCGCTTTTCGCGCGGGATTGAGCGAAGACCTCGCGCCCAGGCTCGGCGTGGCGCTGGTCGCGGCGGGCTTCCTGTTTTTTTACTGGCGCACGCTGCGGCACGAGTTCGGCAATGTGCCGGCGCTTTACTCCACCGCGATTCTGGCGACCTGCGGCGCATGGCTCGTGTTCAGCCACGTCGGCGTGACGGACCTGCCGCTTACCGCGACCTTTTCGGCTGCGATGCTGCTTTCGCTCGGCTGGCTGGAGCGAGGGGACAGGCGCGGCCTGACTGCGGCAGCCGCCTTGCTCGGCGCGGCGGTGCTGGCGAAGGGCCTGGTGCCGCTGGCGCTGGCGCTGCCTCTGCTCTGGATGGGCCGCGCGCGGCTGCGCGATCTGGCGCGGCCCGGCCCGATAGCGGCGTTCCTGTTGGTGGCTGCTCCGTGGTATGCCGTGGTCACCGCGCGTTACGGCAGCCGCTTCGTCGACGACTTCTTCTGGAAGCAGCACCTCCAGCGGTTCACCGGAGGCGCGCTTCCGCATCCGCAGCCGTTCTGGTTCTACGCGCCCATTCTGGTGGCGGCGCTCTACCCCTGGTCGCCACTGCTGGCGCTGCTCGTTCGGAAGAGCCTTTACGAGGACCGCCGGCGCAGGTTCCTGCTGCTGTGGCTGGTGTTCGGGCTGGTGTTCCTCTCGGCTGCCACCAACAAGCTTCCGGGCTACGTGATGCCGCTGCTCCCGGCGGCTGCGGCCCTGGCCGGACTGGGTCTGGCCGAAACCGCGTGGGCTCCCCAGTTGCTGGCTGCGTGCGCGATCCTGTTGGGCCTGGCGCCGACCATCGGGGCCGGCCTGCCCGACGCGCTGGTGCGGGGCGCTACGCACGCCCGGACGGGAATCGTGTGGTGGGGAGCCGCTGGGGCGGTCCTACTGGCGGCCACCGTTTGGCTGGCGGCACGCGCAGGACGGCGGATGGTGGCCGCCGCCGCGCTGACGGCCACCATGCTCGCCGCGGCCCTCTGGATCGAGAGGCGGACGTTCCCCGTTTTGGATGGCGCCGTTTCGGCCCGGGGCGTGTGGCGCGAGATCGAGGCGCGGCGGAGCCAGGCCTGCGTCGCGGAGGTCAACCGCGGCTGGCTTTACGGGCTGAACTACTACTCGATCACGCCGCTGCCCGACTGCAGGAGCGCTCCGCGGCCCATCCGCATCGAGAAGGGGTACGTGGCAGCAGGCGCGATCGTTCCCTGAGGAGCCGCAAGAGGATTCCGGGGACACGCCTGCGCTTGTTCGGCAGGCGGAACATTCGGCATGATGGCCACCCGTTGTAGGATGGTATCCGTGCGTTTGACACGTCGTGAACTGCTCCTCGGCACTGCCGCTCTCCCGCTCTTCTCAGCCGGACGGACCCTAACGCATCCTAGCGTCCTGCTGATTCTGGTGGATGATCTGGGCGCCCACATGCTCGGTTGCTACGGAAACCGCGAGATCCGAACGCCGTACATCGACGTTCTGGCGCACAGCGGCGCCCGCTTTGCACGCGCGTTCGTCGCGAGTCCGGCGCCCGCGCCCAGCCGCGCCACTCTGCTCTCCGGCCGCACGCCGCACCAACTCGGGATCCAGGGTGACGGCCCCATCACGCTCCAGAACGAGGTGCTGTTGTCCGGCGTGCTGGCGGGCGCCGGCTATGAGTGTGGCTACTGCGGAACGTGGGAATTCGGCGACGGCCCGCAGCACGGAATCAAGTTCTGGGAGAAGTCCGCGGACCCGGTCACTGTCAGCGCCAGGGCGCTCGAGTTCCTGGATTCCCGAAAGCCCGGGCAGCCGTTCTTCCTGACCGCGAGTTATCAGCTCCCGGCCGAGGCCGCGGCGAAGTACATGGAGATGTACAAGGGCGCCGGCTTCGACACGATCGGCTGGGAGCCCGCGGCGTCCAATGCCACGGCGAGCAAACAGGTCCTGCACGACATGGTGGGCGCCATCCGTGGCGCGGCGGCATCCGTCACGGCGGTTGACGCCGAGGTCTGGCGGCTGGTCAGGAAGCTGGACGAGCGGGGGCTGCGCGACGACACGCTGATCGTTTTCACCGCCACCTGCGGCGCGCTGCTCGGCCGGCACGGTCTATGGGGCGACGGGCGCGCCTCCGATCCGCCCAACATGTTCGACGAGGCGGTTCGCGTTCCGTTGATCTGGCAGTGGGGGCCGCGGGTTCCGCCCGATTCCGTGCGGCCCGAGCTGGTGCGGTCGTTTGACCTGCTCCCGGCCCTCTGCGAGCTGACCGGCGCCGCGCCGCCCGCCGCGGCAAACCTGCCCGGCCGGAGCTACCGTCCCGCCGTGGTGAACGAGCCGTTCCCGAAGAAGCATCCGTGGGTCAACATAGGCTTCGGCCAATACGGCAGAGTGCGAATGGTGTGCGACAAGACCTACAAGCTGGTGCTGCGGGACGGCGGGCCGAACGAGCTTTACGACGTGACCCGCGACGCCGGGGAGAAGGTCAACCTGTACGACAGCACCAACTTTCTGGCTGTCCGCGACGGGCTGACACGGACCCTGGACGGCTGGTCGAAACAGTTCTGAGCGGGCCGGCCGCCTGCCATCGGCCGGGCGCCAGGCAGCGGCCCAGAAGGCTGGAAACCCCGGCCGTGCGACGGCCCTGCAGATTTTCATGGCACTAAACCGGGCTCGATGCTATGATATCGCACGGTGCCGGTGTGTCTCCGGCCTGGTCCGGCAGGCCCGGCTCGTGGAGGACCGCATGTATTCGAGACGTGATCTGGCGAAGATCGCTCTTGGGGCGTTCGCGGCGGGGCGCCTGCTGGCCAAACCGAATTCCACGGTGCGCGGCGTTACCATCGGCATTCAAAGCCGGAGCTTTCGCGACCGGACGCTCGATGAAGCCCTCGCGGCGATGGTTCAAGTGGGCATAAGCAGTTGTGAGCTGTGGGAAGGCCACGTGACGCCTCCAAAGCTGAATCGCAAGGGGCTGCGCGAGTGGAGGGAGACCATTGCCATCGAGCAGTTTCAACTGATCTCCAGCAACTTCGCAAAAGCGGGCGTGAAGATCCACGCCTACGACTACGATTTCGACGAAGACTTCAGCCAGCAGGAAATCCAGCGCGGGTTCGAGATGACAAAGGCGCTAGGAGCCACTCTGGTGGCGGCTGCCCCGCCGCCCGGGATGGTGAAGGCGCTGAATGCCGCCGCGGTCAAGGCCGGGATGTTCGTGGGATTGCGCAACGGCGACAGCGAGAAGCCGGGCGGGCTCTCGAATCCAGAAGACCTGTTGGCGGCGATTAAGGGCAACCCCAATATCGGGATCTGCCTGGACATCGGGAACTTCGCGGTGGCCGGCTACGATCCGGTGAAGTTCCTCACGGAGCACGCGGACCGGATTTTTGGGGTCTATCTCAGAGATCGCAAGAAGGACCGCAGCGAGAGCGTGCCGTTCGGGCAGGGGGATACGCCGGTTGCCGCGGTGCTGAGAACGCTCGAGGGCAAGAGGCTGAAAATGCCGGCGGTGATCGACTACGACTACAACGGCAAGGACACCTTGGCCGAAGTGGACCGCTGTTATGCATTCTGCCGGCAGACGCTGACGGCCAAATTCACGGCCCCGCCACCGTCTCCGACCCCGGCGCCGGGCGTTCGGCGGTAAGGGCCGCTCAGTCGGCGAAGTGGAAGCTGCCGACGAAGGCGCTGCGCTTGCCCGGAGCGCTCCAGGTTTCGCCCAGGCCCTGGCCGTCAAACCGATCGGCCACAGTGAAAGCGGGCATGGCGTGATCCACGTGCGTGAGCGGGGGATAGAAGGTCTCCTCGTTGTGGCAGATGTCGTCGGAGGCGCGTAACGCGCGGGTTTCGATCCTGGCCAGGCTCCCGGCATCGAGCGTCGCGGTGGCGGTGTGGACGCTGTTGTCCTTGACGGTAAGCGACACCGGCCCGTACTCTACGCGGACCACGTCTTCGAACAACTCGCCGCCCAGGCGCTGGGCCAGACTCCGCAATGCCTGGCGCTGTTCCAGGTTGGCTCGTTGGTCGATGATCAGGACGGCATGCACGGGATAGACGCTGACGCCGGCGCCCAGGGTGTTGCTGGCGCGAACGACGCCGACCACCGAGAGCCCGTCGAGAGGCACGCCCTGCCAGCTTCCCTGCTCGATGCTCCAGCCCAGGACCGCAAGGTCGCCGACCTGTCCCGCTTCCCCGTTGGCAAAACACGGACCGGTGTAGACCTCGGCGTTGCGAGCCTCAATGTACTGGCCATGCAGGCTGGACCTGGTGAATCCGGCGGCGGAAACAAGAGGGACGGCCAGTAAGGCGAACAGAAACCCGTAAACGGTATTTCGCATCCACTTACCTCCTCTGAGTTACTACTATCCTGATTACTAATATAGCGCCGGGAAGAGGCACGGGAAGAGAACGGGTGGGCATGGGCGCGGGCAGCCCGGTGGGGTAGGACTCCGCCCGCGCCCGGCTGAGGCCCGGCCTACAGGGCCCGGTAGCAGGGGCGGGCGGGGTTGCACTCGTAACGGTCGACGAGCTTCCCGTCGGGACCGATGCCGATCTGGGTGGTGAGGCACCAGCAGATGGAATCCGCCTGCGGGGCCGTATCGCCGAGGAAGACGCCTTTCCAGCGGAGGTTCTCGCAGCGCGAGCCGCCGCCAACAGCGGGATCCGGGTTTTGTTCCATCGACTATGCCCTCCCGCGCGCGGCTTCGAGAAGCGCGCGCTTTGCCGCGGTCCGCACGAGCTGGACCTTGTAGGCGTTGGCGCTGAGCGGGGTTGCGCCCTCTCCCGCGGCTTTTCCGACAGCCTCGGCGACCTCGGGGGTGAGTGAGCGGCCCACGATCGCCTTCTCGGCCGCGGCGGCGCGCCAGGGCGCCGGCGCCACGTGGCCCAGCACGATGCTGGCGGAAGCCACGGTGCTGCCCTTCATGCGCAGGGCAACCGAGGCGGTGGCGAGCGGCCAATCGAGCGCGGTCTTCTGGCGGATCTCGCAGGTCGCGTTGTGGCCGGCCGGCGGCACCAGGATCTCGGTGAGGATTTCATCGGGATGGAGCGCCGTCTCCCGCACACCGTCGCCGGTGGGAATGACGAAGAACTTCTCGACGGCAAGCTCACGGCTGCCCCTGGGGGAGACGAGCTTGACCTTGGCGCCGAGCGCGACCAGCGGCGGGCCGAAGCTGGAGGCGCTGACGAAGTAGGCCGGCCCCTGGTTGCCGAAGATGGCATGGTAGCGGTTGTCGCCGTTGGGGACCAGGCTCTGCCCTTTCTCGTCCCTGGCGAGCAAGCCGTATCCCAAACGGAAATACCAGCAGCGGGGACGCTGGCAGAGGTCGCCGCCCACCGTGCCCATGTTGCGAAGCTGGGGGCTGGCGACGCCGCGCGCGGCGGTGACGAGCGACGGATAGCCGGCGCGGATGGCCGGGTCCTTGGCCAGCTCGTCGAGCGTGACGAGCGCGCCGATGCGCAGGCCGGCGGCGGTCTTGGTGATGCCACCGAGATCCTTGACGCCCCTGAGACTGACCACGCGCCGCGGAGTCTCGATGTTGTCTTTCATGAGAGAGAGGAGGTCGGTGCCCCCGGCGAGCACAGCCACGTCTCCCCATCTCTTGCCGAGCGAACCGACGGCCTCTCGAACCGTTCCGGGACTCGCGTATTCGAAGGCTTGCATCAGGCGTTCCTCCCTTCCAGGGCCGCCAGCACCCGGTTGGGTGTGAGGGGCAGCATGGGAACACGGACTCCGATGGCGTTGGCGACGGCGTTCGCGATGGCGGCCAGGCCGCCGACGGTTGGCGGCTCGCCCAAACCGATAATGCCGCGCTTGTCGTGCTCGGGCTCCATGTTGAGATGGACGACGATTTCCCCGATATCGCCGATACCGGCGAGCTTGTAGAACTCCATATCGGGATTTAGCACGCGGCCGGTCTGGGAGTCGAGGATCTTCTCTTCGGTGAGGGCGCCGCAGATGCTCATGATGCAGGCGCCGAAGACTTGGCTCTCGGCGGTCTTGGGATTGACGACCATGCCGCAGTCCTGAACCGCGACCATGCGATGCATGTGCACGATGCCGGTTTCGGTATCGACGCCGACATCGGCGATCTGGACGCCGCCGACGCCGGCGTTGATCAGGCCGCCGGGACCGCGCTGGGAATTGGCGCCCATCTCGGTGATGGTGTGCGATCCCAGCTTGCGGCAGGCGGCTCCCCAGGTGAGGCTTTTGGCGGGCGTGCCCTTGACCTGAATCTTGCCGTCCACGGCTTCGAGCTGATCGGGTGTTGTGCCGAGAGCGGGCGCGGCCACATCGAAAAGCTTGAGCAGCGCGTTCATGGTCGATTTGCGGGTGGAGGCGGAGACGCCGCCGACGGTGGTCGATCCGCCGGATGGGCCCGACTCCGGATACTTGTTGTCGCCAATGTTGACCGTAACGGCGCGCACGGGCAGGCCGAGGGTTTCAGCGGCCACCATGGCGATGACGGTGCGCGTTCCGGTTCCAAGGTCCTGGCTGCCGAGCTCGACGGCGACCGAACCATCGGGGTGGATCGTAGTGCGGCAGTTGCTGGCGTGGCCCAGGCCCCACCAGGTGCAGAATCCGATGCCCAGGCCGCGCTTCACCGTGCCGCTTCCGGATTGCCCGCGCGGGCGCCACAGTCTCTTCCACTCGGCCAGTTCCGCGGCCTTGGCCAACTGGGCGCGGTAAACGTCGGGAGTGTTGGTGTAGTTCGCGTTCTTGTCGAAGAACTCGACCGGGTCCATGTTGAGCTTGGCGGCGAGGTCCTCCATGGCGCAACAGGTGAGGTAGGACGCCTGCGGGTTATTGGGCGCGCGCCAGGCCTTCTGCTGGGCGGCGTTGGTAGAAACCGAGATGTGGTTCAAGCGCCGATTCGGCACGTTGCGGAAGACGTAGGGGAGCGGTGGCGCGGTGGCGCCGCCGAATCCGCCGGTGCCCCAGGAATTGGACTGCCAGACGGTCATGGTCCCGTCCTTCTTGGCGCCGAGCTTGATGTTGGCGTAAAAGGAAGGGCGGTTGCCGGCGATGGTCAACTCGGTGGCGCGGTCCAGGAAAAGCTTCACGGGCCGGCCGCCGGCCTTCTTGGAAAGCTGCGCGCAGGCCGGGCCCCAGCGATCGGGAGCGAACTTGCTGCCGAAGCCGCCGCCCACGTAATCCATGTGCGTGTGGACACCGGTGGCGGGGAAGGAGAGCATTTTGGCGAGGTCACCGCCCACCACGGAGACGCTCTGGGTGGAAGGCCAATAATCGAGCCGGTCGCCTTTCCACTCGATGACCTGGCCGTGGGCTTCCAGGCAGGAATGGTTGATGACCGGAACGCCGTACACTCCTTCGGAAATGGCGTCGGCGTCCTTGAAGGCCTGGTCGGGATCGCCGGCGGTCTGTTCGCCGGAGGGCTTGGCGTTCGAGCCCGCGCTCTTCAGGTCGGCCTCGTTGACGAAGTGCGGCAACACCTCGTAATCCACCTTGATCTTGCGGAGGGCATCGCGGGCCTGGTCCTCGGTTTCGGCGGCGAGGGCGGCGACCTCGTAACCCGCGTATTGGATCTCTTCGCCCGGCTTGGCCATCAGCTCGAGGGAGGCGAAGCCCGGGGACTTCCCGGCGGCGCCGGTGTCGATGGCTTTGAGCCGCGCGTGGGCGTAAGGGCAGGTGAGAATCACCCCGTAAAGCATGCCGGGCCGCTGGAGATCGTAAGAGTATTTCGCACGGCCGGAGGCTTTGGCGGCGCCATCCAGACGGCTCTGGCGCTTTCCGATGACGCGCCGCTTCTCGGGAGCGGGCCAACTGTAATCCGGTGCATCAGGCATGTTGGCCTCCTTGGCGGGCGGCCTGGAGCACGGCTTTACGGATGCCCATGTAGGTGCCGCAGCGGCAGATGTTGCCGCCCAGGCCCTCTTTGACCTGCTCCTCGGTCGGGTTGGGGTGCTCGGCGAGGAACGCCTTGCTCGCCATGACGAAGCCGGGAGTGCAGAAGCCGCACTGCTCGGCATCGTTGTCGACGAAAGCGGCGACGATGGGGTCGCGCTTGCCTTCGGCGGTGAGGCTCTCGACGGTTTGAATGTCCTTCCCCTGCGCCTCGATGGCGAGCAGGTTGCAACTGTATACCGCTTTGCCTTCGACCAGGACGGTGCAGGAGCCGCAACTGCCGCGGTCGCAGACCTTCTTGGCGCCGGTGAGGCCGAGCCGGTCACGCAGGACGTCGAGGAGCGTGACGCGCGGCTCGACGGTAAGCTGGTACGGCTTGCCGTTGACCTGGAGTGCGATGGGAACGGGTCCGGGACCGGCTACCTTGGCGGCCGCGGCCTGCTGGGCTTCGGCCGCGCGTTCCAGCAACCCGGTCCCTACCGCACCGCCCAGTCCGACTCCGCCAATGAAGCCGCGCCGAGAGAAACCGCGGCCAGCTCTGGGCGCCGGCTCAGGTTCTTTGGTTGACATCACGAGTCCCTCCTTGCTTTCGATTGCGGTTGTGGTTGAGAAAGACGGCGACGAAGGAGTCGCCCCTATCCAGTTGTTCTGAATATAACAGAGCGGGAAGGAAATGGGAGAGGGGGGAAGCCTCTCGGGGAGTCACGCGCCTTTTGGAGGGGCGCGTGACTCTCGCGCTGGTCGGCTAAGAGGCTAGGGTCTCAGAGATGTGGGCGCGGGTTTCACAGGCGGGGTCCAGCTTCGAATTCCGTGATGCGGATGCATTCATGGTGGGATAACCGGGGTCGAAGCCACCATTCCCTGAGCCCCTGCTCGGCGTCATCACAGTTGAGGAGAGAGCAATCTTCGGGCCATGGAGGTAAGTTGCAGATTACAAATAGAAGACAAGAAGTCCTGCGAGGAGGGCACAGCAGGAATTGCATGATCGGCGGCTGCGCCGTGCAAAAAGCGGAGGCGGCAATCAGCGCGGGTTCTGCCGTTCGAGGCTGGCCTGGGCGCGCCGGGTGGCTTCGCGGCGGATCGGCAGGAACGGCGCATAGCGCTTCCGGACGGCGGCCACCAGGTCCGGACCGGCCGAGTGGGGCGAGCCGGCGTCGAAGGGCGGCCGGGGGTTATATTCGATTTCGAGCTGAATGCGCTTCGCCTCCGGCTCTCCACGCAAGACCGCGGCCAGCGTCAGGCCGAAATCGATGCCGGCGGTGACGCCTCCGCCGGTGATGATCGGCCCGTCGATAACGACGCGCTCGGCCACGGGAGTGGCGCCCAGCAGCTCGAGTTGGTCAAGCGCCATCCAGTGGCAGGTGGCCCGGCGCCCTTTCAGCAATCCGGCTGCGCCGAGCACGAGCGAACCCGTGCAGACGGAGGCGACGTAGCGCGCGGTGGCGGCCTGCTTCGCCAGAAAGCCCAGCACGGCCTCGTCGTCCATCAGCGCCACCTGGCCTGCGCCGCCCGGCACGACGACCACATCGAGGGCGGGGCATTCCTCCAGGGTCATGGTGGGCAGGAGGGTGAGGCCGCGGTCGCTCGCCACCGGCTCCCGGGTCTTCCACAGCAGATGGACCCGGGTATTTGACATGCGGCAGAAGACTTCGAACGGCCCGGTGAGGTCGAGTTGGGTCAGCTTGGGATAGAGCAGCAAGCCGATTTCGAGGGGGGATTCGGCAGGTATAGGGGGCAGGAGGCTCATGGCAGCGATTCTCGCACGGTGGGCTGGCGTGGGGCAGGCCGTTTGGCCTGCCCGAGGCAGGCGGAACCGCCTGCCCCACCGCTCCAGGCCCTCTACTTTTGCGCCGGTGGCGGCAAGGGACTGGGCGGGGCGGACACCCGGCCGTTCACCGCTTCGGCGATAGAGACGTTGTAGGTGCCGAGCACCGTGCCCAGTGAAGTATCGAGCTGCACCTTGGCCTTGGCGTAGGCGCTGATGGCGGTGACCTCGTTGGACCGCGCCTGGGCCAGGTCGCGCTGATACTGGATGACGAAAAAGATGGTCGAAGCGCCGAGGGCGTACTTCTTCTGCTCGGCGTCCAGGGTCTGCTCCTGGAGGATGCGGGCCTGGACGGCGGCGTGGTAGGAGGCGCTGGCCTGCTGCACCGCAATCATCGCGTTGCGCACGTCCACGCCGATGCTGTTGAGGAGGCGCTGGTGCTGGAGCTCCTGCGTCCGCAGGTTCAGGGCGTCCAGCGTGTAGTCGGCCTGGGCGGAACGGTTGCGGAGCGGGATACTAAGCGTCGCCTCCAGCGAGTAGCTCGGGAAGTTGCGCTGGAACAACTGGCTGAGCACCGTGCCGGTGCCGCCGATGAAATACGTGTCCGGGGTCCCGCAGATGGCGAATGACTGGCAGAGTGGATTGATCTGCCCGGCCAAGGCGTTGTTGGTCAGGTTGCCGATCAAATTCAAGGCGGGCAACAACTGGCTGCGGTCGCCCTTGAGCCCGATGCGGGTGTTCTCGATATTGAGGCTGGACTGCGGCACCTCGGGGCGGTTGGCGAGCGCCTTGGCGACCAGGTCCCGCACGGGGACAACCGGCTCGGTCTCCGGAACCGTGATGGCGTCCGTGGGGACGATGTGGGCCTCGGCCACAGACGGACTCATGACGCCGGTTTTGCTGAGAGCGTTCTTCAGCGCCGTCTCCTGCTGGAGCACCTGGGTTTGTGCGTTTACCAGATCTTGCTGGCGCGAGGCGACCTCGGCCTCGGCGCGCACGATTTCGATGGGCGCCAGGGTGCCGATCTCGACCTGCTTCTTGTTGTCCTCGTAAAGCTTCTGAGAGAGGGCCAGGGCCTGCTGCTTCACCTTGACGTTCTCGTTGAAGCTGACCAGATCCCAGTACGCCGCAACCACCTGCGAGACGGTGGTCATCACCTGCTGCTTGAAGAGCAGGTCGTTCACCTTCATGTTGTTCTTGGCGATACGGATGTTGCGGTTGTTGACCGCCAGGCCGAATCCTTGCAACAGAGGCTGGGTGACTTGCAGGTTGAGACTCCCAGTTGTGTAAGGGTTCAAGTTGAGCGTAGTGGCATTGGCGTTGGTGGTGCTTTGTTGCCAATTGAACTGGACGTTGGTGCCCGTCAGGAAGCTCTGTTGGTATCCGGAGGCGTACACGTCATTGCGATAAGTCAGGTTTGTCGTGCCGGTGGTGAAGGTGTTGGACTGCGGCGTCGAACTGTGGGCCCAGTAACCCACCAGGTAGACCGATGGATCGAGATTGGGGACGGTGGTGCCCGTAGCGGTGATGATGGTCCCGCCCGCGCTCGCGCTGGACGTTCCGCCGCTGCTGCCGGCCGTGCCGAGCGCGCCACCGCCGGTGACCTGAGACAGCGCGGCCGTGGTGGCAGTCTGGACGGCGTTGGGCATTCCGCGCAGCAGGCCGCCGGCCTTGGCGCGCAAGAGGTTGGCCTCGGCCTCCGGCCGGCCGTAGCGCTGGATCTGGATGTCCAGGTTATTCTCGAGCGCCAGCGCGATGGTGTCCTGGAGAGAGAGATAGAGGTTGCCGGCGCGGAGCAGAGATTCGAGCCGGTTCGAGTTGCCAATGTCGATCGGCAGAACATCTTTTGGCGCGTAGGGCCGGGAGAAGTTTGAAAAGAAGCCGCCCGGCGGGTTCTGAACATATTGAATCTGCTGTGCTTCCGCCAGCGGCACGAGCATGAGAAAAACGCAGAGAACCGCAATTCCAGATTGTAAGCGTCCCATCGTCAATAGACTCCTGGAGATCGGCCTTATCGAGGCCCCCAAGCAGATGAATACGGGGCAAGGCCCCGGTCTGTTCCCGGAATCTCCAATGTTAGCGCGGGATAAGGCTAGCCGTCAGCCGCCAGCCGTCAGCCGTCGGTCATCTCCCATCGGCCCGGAGTGGCTTTCGGGCGCCCGGCGAGCGTATAGTAGGCCTTGTGAACCTGAAATCCGAACCGGTGTTCAACTTGTTCCAGGAGACGGGCGCTTACCTGCGGGGGCACTTCCGGCTCACCAGCGGCCTGCACAGTCATGAGTATCTGCAATGCGCTATCGTGCTCCAGCATCCCGACCATGCCCAGGAACTGGGCGCCGGGCTCGCCGCCGCGCTGCGGGGGGTGGGCGTCGGGGAGGTGAAGGTCGTGGCCTCGCCCGCGCTGGGCGGCGTGATTATCGGCCACGAGGTGGCGCGGGCGCTGGGCGCGCGGCACATCTTCACGGAGCGGGATCCGGCGACCGGAAAGATGATTCTGCGGCGCGGCTTCAAGGTCGATCCGGGCGAGACGGCCGTGGTGGTGGAGGACGTGGTCACCACGGGCGGCAGCACGCGGGACGTGGTCGAGGTGATGCGGGAGGCGGGCGCCAATGTGGTGGCGGCGGGTTCCATCATCGACCGCAGCGGCGGCGGGGCCGATGTGGGCGTGCCGCGCGTCTCGCTGGCCATCCTGAGCGTGGTCACTTACCCGCCGGATAATTGCCCGCTGTGCCAGGAAGGAATCCCCCTGACCAAGCCGGGCTCCCGTCCGACTGCCTCGTAAATGCGGCGGATCAGGGTCACGCTGGCCTACGACGGCACCGATTTCCACGGCTGGCAGGTTCAGCCGGACCTCGCGACGGTTCAAGGGACGCTGGAGGCGGTGGTCGCCGAGATCGAGGGCGCGTTCGTGCGGGTGGAGGGCTCGGGGCGGACCGATGCCGGAGTACACGCGCTGGCGCAGGTGGCGGCGTTTTCGATCGAGAATCCGATCCCGGCGGAGAACCTGAAGCGGGCGATGAACCGGCTGCTGCCGCGCTCGATCCGCGTGCTTGCGGCCGAGGAAGCGGCGGCGGACTTTCACCCCCGGTTCCACGCGCGCGCGAAGACCTACGAGTACCGCATCTGGCGCGGCGAGATCTGCTCGCCGTTCGAGCGCCTTTACGTTCTGCACCATCCGTATCCGCTGGATGTTGCGCGCATGCTCCGTGCGGCGGGACTGCTGGAGGGCGAGCACGATTTCACGGCCTTTGCGGCCTCGGACGAGCGCGACGAAGAGGGCGGCTCCAAGGTGCGCACGGTCTTCTCGTCGCGTCTGGAACTCGAGGGCGAGCGGCTCACCTATCGTGTGCGCGGCAGCGGGTTCCTGAAGCACATGGTCCGCAACATCGTGGGCACCCTGCTGGAGGTGGGGAAGGGCAACCTGGATGCGGAGGGCGTCTGCGCGCTGCTCGAGTCTGGCGTAACGGTGAAGGCCGGCCCCACGGCGCCGGCGCGGGGGCTGTTTTTGGTGGGGGTGGAGTACGATCCTCGAGACTGAGCGGCTCATCCTTGACACCTGGCAAAGCTCCGACTGGACGGCGCTCCGCCCGGTCGCAACCGACGTCGAGGTGATGCGCTATATCACTGGCGGCGTGCCGTGGAGCGATGAAGAGATTCGGGGGTTCGTTGACCGGCAGGTGAAGCTGTATGCCGAGCGGAAATTCTGCCGGTGGAAGCTGCTTGAGAAGCCTGGTACGGAGACGATCGGCTTTTGCGGTGTCGGCTTGTGGCGCGAGGATCTGGAGCCGGAGATCGGATGGTGGCTCGCGCGCCGGTGCTGGGGGCGGGGCCTGGCCACGGAAGCCGCGCGCGTCGCGCTGCGGGACGCCTTCGAGCGCGTGCGGTTGGACCGGGTCGTTTCCATCGCGATGCCGGGGAATACGGCTTCGATACGGATCATGGAAAAGCTCGGGCTCCAGCGCGAATGCGAGTTCGAGAGCGGCGGCGTACGGCTGGTGCGGTATGCGATGGGGCGGGCGGAGTACGGCGCCGGCGCGAATGCCGACGCCGCACGCTGAAGCGCGCGCCACGTCGTTACAGCAGTTCCGTTTCCGCGAAGAACCAGGCGATCTCGGTGCGTGCGGTTTCGGGGGCGTCGGAGCCGTGTGTGCAGTTGCGATCGACGGCGGTTCCGAAGCGGCGGCGGATGGTGCCCTCGGCGGCGTTGGCCGGGTCGGTGGCGCCCATGACCTCGCGCCACTTCGCGATGGCGTCCTCGCGCTCGAGCACGAGAACGATGACCGGGCCCTCGGTCATGAAATCGATCAGGCCGGGGAAAAAGGGCTTGCCGCGATGCACGGTGTAGAATCCTTCGGCGGCGGCGCGGCTGAGGCGCAGCATTTTCATGCCACGGATGCGGAACTCGTTCCGCTCGATCAGGGACAGGATTTCGCCGGCGATCTGCCGCGAGACGGCGTCGGGCTTGATGATGGCTAGGGTGCGTTCGAGTTGGCTCATAGCAGGGATTCGACTCTTTCGCCGATTTCGGCGGGGGATGCGCAGACGCGGACCCCGGCGGCTTCAAGGGCCTTGATCTTGTCGGCGGCTCTGCCCGATCCGCCGGAGATGATCGCGCCGGCGTGGCCCATGCGGCGGCCGGGCGGGGCGGTCTGCCCGGCGATGAAGCCGACCACGGGCTTCTTCACGTGCTCGCGGATGTAAGCCGCGGCGGTCTCCTCGGCGTTGCCGCCGATTTCTCCGATCATGACGATGGCATGGGTGTCGTCGTCCTGGTTGAACAGGCGGACGGCGTCGACGAAGCTGGTGCCGATGATCGGGTCGCCGCCGATGCCGATGCAGGTCGATTGGCCGATACCGCGGCGGGTGAGCTGATCCACGGCTTCGTAGGTCAGCGTGCCGGAGCGCGAGACGACGCCCACATTGCCTTCCCTGTGAATGTGGCCCGGCATGATGCCCGCTTTGCACTTGCCGGGCGAAATGATGCCGGGGCAATTGGGACCGATGAGGCGGGTGGCGCGTTCCTTCAGATACTGCCACACGCGCACCATGTCGAAGGTGGGGATTCCTTCGGTGATGCAAACCACCAGGGCCAGACCGGCGTCGGCGGCCTCCATGATGGCGTCGGAGGCGAAGGCCGGCGGCACGAAGATCACCGAGGCGTTGGCGCCGGTGGAGGCGACGGCGTCGCGCACGGTGTCGAAGACCGGGCGATCCAGATGCGTAACGCCGCCCTTGCCCGGCACGACGCCGCCCACGACGTTGGTTCCATAGGCGATGCACGTCTCGGCGTGGAAAGTCGCCTCGCGGCCGGTGAAGCCCTGGAAGATCAGGCGGGTATTGCGGTCGACGAGAATGCTCATTGCGCCAGCCTCACGACTTTCTCCGCGGCATCCTTCATGCCATGGGCGACGGTGAAATCGAGCCCGGATTCCGTCAGGATCTGGCGGCCGGCCTCGACGTTGGTTCCCTCCATGCGGACCACTACCGGGACGCGGATCTTCAGCTCGTGAGCGGCGGCTACCACGCCCGTGGCCAGGGTGTCGCAGCGCAGGATGCCGCCGAAAATGTTGATGAGCACGGCGCGGACGTTCCGGTCCGAAAGCAGGATGCGGAAGGCGTTCTTGATCTGGTCGGCGCTGGCGCCGCCCCCGACGTCGAGGAAGTTGGCCGGATTGCCGCCGGCGTACTTGATGATATCCATGGTCGCCATGGCGAGGCCGGCGCCGTTCACCATGCAGCCGACGTTGCCATCGAGCTTGATGTAGTTCAGGCCGAAACGGGAGGCGTCGACTTCGAGCGGGTCTTCTTCGTTGAGGTCGCGCAACTCCAGCAGGTCCTTGTGGCGGTAGAGCGCGTTGTCATCGAGGTTGATCTTGGCGTCGAGCGCGTAGACCTTGCCCTGTCGCGTGAGGACGAAAGGGTTGATCTCGGCGAGGGATGCGTCGATGGCTTCGCAGGCGCGGGCCAGGGCCGTCATAGCTGCCGCTGCCGCGCCGGCGCTGGCCGCGGGGATGCCCATGCCGAAGGCGAGTTTGCGCGCCTGGAACGGAGCGAGGCCGGAGCCGGGCTCGATGGGCTCCTTGAGAATCATCTCGGGATGTTTGGCCGCGATCTCTTCGATCTCGACGCCGCCCGCGGCCGAGGCCATGAAGACCGGCATGGCTGCGGCGCGGTCGAGAACGATGCCCAGATAGAGCTCGCGCTCGATGGGAAGCGTCTCCTCGATGAGAACGCGGTGAACGATGCGGCCCTCGGGGCCGGTCTGGTGCGTCACCAGCCGCATGCCCAGCATCTTGCGGGCGATTTCGACGGCATCGGCGGTGTCCCTGGCGATCTTCACGCCGCCGCCTTTGCCGCGTCCGCCGGCGTGGATCTGCGCCTTGACGACCGCGGCGCCGCCGATCTTCTTGGCCGCCGTTTCGGCTTCGTCCGGCGTGCGGGCGACCTCGCCGCGCGGCACCGGCACGCCGTATTGCGCGAGAATCGCCTTGGCCTGATACTCGTGGATTCTCATCGCAGGTCCGCCCCGCAGTGGTATGTTAGTAAGTCTGGAAAGCTGGAGGGCATTGGCCGTCAGCCTTCAGCCATCAGCCCTCAGTCAGAATCGCAGTTTACGCCTCGATGCTGATCACCGATGGCTGATACGTGATGGCCCTCTCCGAATATAACATGTCACTCATTCCTTACCTTCATCGGGTGGTGAGGCGGGAAGACCTGGACGCGGCGGCGGCGCAGGAAGCCATGCAGGCGATCCTGAGCGGGCGGGCGTCGACGGCGCAGATCGCGGCCTTTCTGGTGGCGCTGCGAATGAAGGGCGAGACGGCGGGCGAGTTGATCGGCTTCGCGCGGGCGATGCGCGCGATGGCCAGCCGGGTGCTGCCCAATCTCGAAGGCGTGCCGCTGCTCGACACCTGC
The DNA here is from genome assembly GCA_963719445.1 of Bryobacterales bacterium. Classification (GTDB taxonomy): domain Bacteria; phylum Acidobacteriota; class Terriglobia; order Bryobacterales; family Bryobacteraceae; genus DASWZN01. The sequence continues at coordinate 5,314,023 of OY970385.1, read as the reverse complement.
GGCACCGGAGGCGACGCTCGAGGGACATTCAACATCTCGACTATGGCGGCGTTCGCGGTGGCGGGGGCCGGGGTGCGGGTGGCCAAGCACGGGAACCGCTCGATTTCGAGCCGCTGCGGCAGCGCCGACGTGCTCGAGGGGCTGGGCGTACGGGTCGCGGTGGAGGCGGAGCAGGCGGCGCGCGCCATCCGCGAGGTCGGCATCGGGTTCCTGTTCGCGCCGGCGTTTCATCCGGCGACCAGGCACGCGCACGCGGCACGCCTGGAGTTGAAGATGCGGACGGTATTCAACCTGCTCGGCCCGCTGACGAATCCGGCGGGGGCGACGGCGCAACTGGCGGGCGCGCCGTCGGAGGAAGCGGCGGGCCTGATGGCGGAGGCGCTGGCGGCGCTCGGACTGGAGCGCGGGTTTGTGGTGTACGGGTCGGACGGTCTGGATGAGATCACGACCACTGGCCCGACGCTGGCTTACGAGATCCGGCGCGGCGAAGTGAGCCGCCGCACGCTCGCGCCGGCGGATTTCGGCGTAGAGCCGGCACCGCTCGAGGAATTGAAGGGTGGCGAGCCGGAGGAGAACTGCGAGATCGCGCGTGCGATCCTGGCGGGCGCGCGCGGTCCGAAGCGGGACGTGGTGCTGGTGAACGCGGCGGCGGCGCTGGTGGTGGCCGAGCGGGCAGGAGACTTCGCCGAGGGGATGGCGGTTGCGGCGGAATCGATCGATAGCGGCGCGGCGTGGCGGAAGGTGGAAGAGCTGGCGGCGTTCACGCGGTAGGACAAGCTGAAGCTCGTCCTACGGGGTTCCGGCGTGGCGCTTCAGGATGAGGGGCAGGTTCTGCGACAGGGCCGACCGGGCGAGCACCATGTCGCAACCGGTTTCGTGGGCTTTTTGCTTCAATTCCCCCTGCACGTGCGACAGGTAGCCGATCAGGCTGATGGATTTTAGCTCCGCATTGCCCTTCAACTTCGAAATAACCTTCAGGGGCTGCATGGCGCCAAAATTGAGGTCGAAGATGATCAGGGAGGGTTTCTCATTCCTGGCCTTCTCCAGAAGCTCTTTGTCGTTTTTGATGAACTCCACCAGGAGGCCGGCGCGCCTGGCGGCGTCGGAAAGCTTCACCGTAAAAAACAGGTCTTCCACCGCGGCCAGGATTTTCTTAGGCTGTTTCTGCATACAAAATCGCCAGACGGGTTCCTCGCACCCATTACACTGCTAAAGTTCCACTACGGTTGAATACTTCGGAGGGTAAGCCTCATCGTAGCCTGTTTCAGCAAGGGGGCGCAAGCAGAGGCGCGCTTCTGAGGTGCGCTGCGCTCCGCGGCCGGTGACCCCGGGCGGGCCGCGCCACCTGGCCGGCGAACGGCGCTCGCTCGCTTTTCCACTGTTTTGGAGCTATTCCGCTTGACGGAATACCTGGCACGTCATACACTGGATCTTGATCCACTCGTTTCGATGCCACGATACCGAGGCTCTCTTCCTGGAACGGAGCGTGCCCAGGTTCCGGGCGATCGAGCGAGCGGCGCGCCGTAAGCTACTCTACCTTCACGCGGCGGGACGCCTGGAGGACCTTCGCGTTCCTCCCGGTAACCGCCTCGAGGCTTTGAAGGGTGGTCGAGCCGGGCAGCACCGCGTCCGGATTAACGACCAATGGAGGATCTGCTTCGTCTGGCGCGGCAACGAGGCGCATGACGTCGAAATCGTCGATTATCATTGAGGACGCTTATGGCTAAGAGTGCAAGAGTGCTCGATCCAATCCATCCGGGTGAGATTCTGAGCGAGGACTTCATGAGGCCACTGGGCATCAGCATCAACCGTCTCGCTCGCGATCTGCATGTCCCCCCGAATCGCATTCATGGCATTGTTAAGGGCACCCGGGCCATTACCGCGGACACCGCGCTGAGGCTTGGCGCCTATTTTGGGGTGACGCCCCAGACCTGGCTGAACCTGCAGTCCGAGTACGACCTGCGCATCGCCCGGAGGACCGCCGGCGAGGAGATCGCCAAGACGGTGCGCAAACGGGAAGCCGCCTGACTGCCGTTCGAACGCGTCCGGGCTTATGGAGCCGCCAGGGCTATGGTCCGTCATTTCCGCGTCGCCGGCCCCACGCCGTGCTAAGTTGTGAACGTGACCCAGGAAAATCCGTTCCAGGATTCTCTGCGGTTCGAGCGGCGCGTACCGCCCTGCGCCATCGTGATCTTCGGGGCTAATGGGGATCTGACCCGCCGCAAATTGATGCCGGCGCTATACAGCCTGGCCTCGGAGCGGCGCCTGCCGCCGAGCTTTGCGGTGATCGGCACGTCGCGCACGCCGCTCAGCGACGAGCAGTTTCGAGAGAAGATCGGCGGCGCGCTGGCCAGATTCCTCGGCGCGGGCCCGCTCGACGAGGAGCTCTGGAGCGCCTTCGCCAGCAAGTTGTTCTACGTCGCAGGCGATACCGGCGATGCCGGACTCTACCGGCGGATCGGCGAAAAACTCGCCGAGGTCGAGCGGCGCTTCGAGACCGGCGGCAATGTCCTCTTCTATCTCTCACTCCAGCCGAGCCAGTATGAGACGGCCGCCGCGGGGATCGGAGCGGCGGGTCTGGCGCGCGGCAACGGCTGGCGGCGGCTGGTGATCGAGAAGCCTTTCGGGCACGACCTGGCCAGCGCCCGAGAGTTGAACGAGGCCATCGGCCTCGTGTTCCCGGAGTCCGCCGTCTACCGCATAGACCACTACCTGGGCAAGGAGACCGTCCAGAACATCTTCGTGTTCCGCTTTGCCAACGGGATCTTCGAACCGATCTGGAACCGGCGATACATCAGCCAAGTGCAGATCACGGCCGCGGAATCGATCGGCGTGGAGGGCCGGGGCGGGTACTATCAGGAAGCGGGCGCGCTGCGTGACATGATACAGAACCACTTGTTGCAGGTCATGTCCACGGTCGCCATGGAACCGCCGCCGACCTATGAAGCCACCGCGGTGCGGGATGAGCGGGCCAAGCTGTTGCGGTCGGTGCGCATCATGAAGCCCGAGGAAGTGGCGGTCAACGCGGTGCCCGGGCAGTACGGGAGGGCGCGGATCGGCGGGGCCGAGGTCGCCGGCTTTCGCGAGGAGCCGGGCGTCCAGCCGGATTCCCCGACCGTGACCTACGCCGCCGTGACGCTCTTTGTCGAGAACTGGCGCTGGGCCGGCGTGCCGTTCTACTTGCGGACCGGAAAACGCCTGCCGCGGCAGGTGACCGACATCGCCATCCACTTCAACGCCGCGCCGCACGCCCCGTTCGCCGGCGCCGGCGCGAACGGTTCGGCGATCGAGCCCGACCTGCTCATCATCCGCATACAACCCGAAGAAGGGCTTTCGCTGCGGTTCGTCTCGAAGCAGCCGGGCGCGGGCATGCGGCTGCGGCCGGTTTCGATGGATTTCGATTACGGCGCCAGCTTCGGAGCGCGCGAGCCGAGCGCTTACGAGACGCTGCTGCTGGATGCGATGCTGGGCGATTCGACGCTTTACATCCGCCAGGACGCGGTAGAGGCAAGCTGGGCGATTGTCGAGCCGGTTCTGGAGGTCTGGGCAGGCCAGCGGTTCGAGTACCCGAACTACGCCGCAGGAACGTGGGGGCCGCAAGCCGCGGACGAGATGCTGGCGCGGCATGGGCACGCGTGGAGGAATCCGTGACGCCGGCGGTATCACCGGAAAGGATCCTGAAGGACCTGCACTCGTTGTGGGCATCGCTCGCCCGGGAATCGGCGCCGGGGGAGGGACAGAGCGTGCTGCGCGCCTGCGCGATGACGGTGATCGTGCTGGCCGATGAGAGCGAGGACCCAACGAGAATTGCGCAGACGCTGGGCCAGGTGATGCAGGATTACCCGAACCGCGCGGTCATCGTGCGCGTGCGGAGCGGCTCAGAGCCTTTTCTCGAATCTCGAGTCACGGCGCAATGCTGGAGGCCGTTCGGCCGGCAGCGGCAGATCTGTTGCGAGCAGGTGGAAATCACCGCGGCCGATGCGAGCCTGGCGGATGCCGAACCGGTCCTGCTGGCGATCACCGCGCCCGATTTGCCGGTGGCCGTCTGGTGCCGCAGCCCGCGGTTGTTCGGCCTTCCGGCGCTCGAAAGGCTACAGGCGCGGGCGGACCGGATTATCGTGGACTCGCGGGATTTCCCGGATTCTCGCCCTCCGCTGGCCCTGCTGGCGCGCGCGTCCGCTGGGAGCGGCGGCCGCGTGGCCGATCTGGCCTGGACCAGTGTGACGCGGTGGCGCGAAATCGTGGCGGAGATCTTCGAGGATCCCGTCCGGCGGGAGTCGATCCCGCGTCTGACGCGCGTCCGCGTGCTGTACTCGGCGAGCGCCGCGCCTTCGACGGCATACTACCTCGCGGGTTGGGTGCTGGCCACCCTGGGCCGCCGCGACATTGAGGCCGTTTTCGAGGTGGTCGCGCCGGTGGGCGGCGGCATCGAGGGGATCGTGCTCGAGGCGGGCACGGAGGCGGTATCCATCCAGCGCGCGGAGGGGACGGCCATCCTGATCGAGATCGGTTCGCTCAAGAACTGCACCGCCGCGCCACGGCTGAGCGAGGCCGAGCTGCTCGGGACCGAGCTCGCCATCACGGGCCGGGACCTGGTCTTCGAGAAGAGCCTTGCCGAAGCCGCGCGCCTGGCGGAGGCGAGCCATGCCTTTTGAGTGGCACTCGTTTCCGGCAGCGAAGGCCGCGGCGGAAGCGTGCGCGGAACACATAGCCGGGCAGATCGAGGAACCGCTCGGCGAGCGCGGTTATGCAACGCTGGCGCTTTCCGGAGGCGCGACGCCGAGGCCGATGTTCGCCCGCCTGGCGGCGATGAAGCTGCCCTGGAACCGCATCCAGGTCTTCTGGGTGGATGAGCGCGCGGTAACGCCCACCGACGCCGAGAGCAACTACAGACTGGCCGCCGAAACGCTGCTGTTGCCGGCACACGTGCCGCCACGGAACGTACACCGCATCCGCGGCGAGCTGATGCCGGAGGCGGCGGCGCGGGCATACGCGCAGGAGATCCGCGAGTTCTTCGGACTCGGTCCGGGGGAGATGCCGGAGTTCGACGTGGTCCACCGGGGCATGGGACCGGACGCGCACACCGCCAGCCTCTTTCCGGGCCAGCCGCTGGTGGAGGACCGGCAGGGGCTGGCTGCCGCCGTCTATGTGGAGAAGAAGTCCATGTGGCGGATCACGCTGCTGCCCGGGCCGCTGCTGGCGGCGCGGAGCACGGCGGTGCTGGCCGCGGGGCCGGACAAGGCGCAGGCGCTGCGGAGCGTCTTCCACGAGCCGTACGACCCGGTGTGTTATCCGGCGCAACTCGGCGCGCGCGAGGGGCGGCCGGTGGTGTGGTTTCTGGACCAGGCGGCCGCGCGGTGGCTGGAGGGCGCGGACGCGGCGGGCTGAGGCGGCTCTGGCGCCGGCACGAGTGCCGACACGGCACGATTGCTGGCCGCGGATAAACGCCGATAAACGCTGATTGAAAACCAGTGATTTATCCGCGTTGATCCGCGTTCATCAGCGGCCCAGATTGAGTTCCATGGCTTTTTCATCAGCCCCTGAAGCGTGCGCCACAACTGGGTTTACCTCGCCGCGGCCAGCTCGTAGAAGTAGTCGACGAAGGAGAGCGCCGCGCCGTCGAAGCCCTGCACGTTGGGGTTCGCCGATTCGATGATGTAGTATTCGTTCGGCGCGTGGGCTCCGTCGCCATGCCCCAGACCGAAGTGGCCCGCGGGCAGGTTTAGCGGAGCGCCGGTAAAGACATAACCGGGCCAAGAGCCGGCCGAGCGCGGCCACATCAGCGGATCGATCCGGTTCCGGCGGTAGACGGTGGTCTCGGCGCGGATCAGCGCGCTCACGGCCGGGGTGCTCGTGGGATCGTAGCCGCCGGTCATGTTAACTTCTATGTCCCCGAAGCCGCGTTTCGCCAGATGCGCCTTCAACGCGGCGAGCGCCCCGGCCGCGGTCATGTCCGGCACCAGCCGCAGGTCGAGCTTGGCGACGGCCCGATGGGGAAGAATGGTCTTGCCGCCTGGCCCGGTGTAGCCGCCAACCAAGCCCTCGATATTGACCGTGGGCCGCGAGACGAGAAGCTCCAGCGCTTCGCGCCACCCGACGTCGTGGACCCAGTGGGTGACGCCGAACTGCTTCTTGGCCATCTCCTCGTTGAGGCGGCCGGCCGCTTGCGCGATCATTGCCTTTTCTTCCGTGGAGATGGGGCGCGCGCGATCGGCGAAACCCTCGATGAACGGTTCGTTTCCATCCTCGGACACCAGCGTATGGAGCGCCTGGACCAGGTGCCACGCCGGGCTATCGACCCGCGCCTTGTTGCTGGAGTGGATGTCGTGGCTTGGCCCGCGGCCCCAGCGTTCTCCGCTCGAGACGAGCTCAAGCTCAATGACTCCCTTGGCGCCCAAGTCGACGGTCACCTGGCCGTCCAACCCCTGCGCGGCGCTCGGCATGATCACGCCGATGGAGCGCGCCAGGGCGGCCTGGACCTCGGGCCGCTGCACGATCTGGGGGAAGTGGGGGGAGCCGATCTCCTCTTCGCCCTCGGCGACCAGCACGAGGTTGACCGGAAGTTTCCGGCCCGCGCCGCGGAAAGCGTGCAGCGCGGCCAGCAGAGCGGATTCCGGACCTTTTTGATTGACCGCGCCGCGGCCCACGACAACTTTCCCTATGCCGGGCTTGTCCACGAGCGCGGCGGCCCAGGGAGGGGACGACCATTCCGCCGGGTCAACCTGCTTGACGTCGTACATGAAGTAGAGCCCCACGGTGCGGGGAGCGCCGGCATCGAGGGTGGCGAAAATGCCGGGCTGGCCGTCGGTGGGCGCCTTCGTGACGCGGTCGAATCCGGCGTCCCGGAGGAGGCGCCTAGTGAGATCGCAGCCTTCCTGGACGCCGTTGTTCTCGGCCGCAATCGAGGGCTGCCGTATCCAATCCTGAAGGCGCGCGACCGCTTCGCCATGGCGTTTTTCGATCTCGGATCGGATGGCTCCGAGGTCCCGCTCATCGGCCCCCGCGCGGGCCTCGAGCGCAAGCAGGCCGGCGCCGGCGGCGCGGAGAAAGGCGCGCCGGTCTAACGACCGGGCAGAAGAATCTTTCGAGTCCATTGGCAACCTCCATGTCCGATGACACCGGATCGGTACGCCATCTTGACGTCTGTCACTATGAATAGCATCTTCCTGCATAAAGGCCAGTGGCCCGAGAAGCAGGCTTAGTGGGGGGTCGAGCCGCGGCCGGTTAGCTCGCGAATGATCTCCACCTCGCGTTCGCGATAGGGCGTTCCGTCGCCGTAGAAGACGTCGTGGAACCAGATCTGCGGCTGCTGCAGCGTGTATGGGCGCACCCAGGAATCCCACGGCAGGTTGGTTTGCGTCTTGCCGAGGACGAGGCCCCAGTTGATGGCCGCAACGTTGAGCCGCTTGGCCACCGGCAGCACGGTGTCGAACGTGCTGCCGTTGCCGCGCGCCATGTACTCCGTGCAGATCAGCGGGCGGCGGAACTGCTGCAACATGCGCACGTGCCGCTCGAAGCTTTCCGGCCAGTCGTAGTTGTGGAAGGAGATGACGTCGGACTCGGCGATCTGGATGCGCGCGGTGGACGACATCTTGTCGAGCGAGGACCAGTCGCCGGTCCAGATGCCGCTGGTCAGCGGCTGCGCCGGATTGGCCTCACGCGCCCACGCGAAGGCCTTGGGCAGCAGCGCATCGACGAGCTCGACCTTGTTCTTCAGCTCGACCTGGCTGTCGGCGGGCACGTTGCCGTTATCGGGCTCGTTCCACAGGTCCCAGCCCAGGATGCGCTGGTCGTTGGCGAAGGCCTTGATGATCCCAGTTGTGTAAGCGCGCAGCCGGGCATACTGGCTGGGATCGGCGAGGGCGTTCGCTCCGGGGCTCTGCACCCAGCCGGAGTTGTGCACGCCGGGTATGGGCGGGTGCTGCGGACCGAGCCTGGGATAGGGGTCCCAGCAGGAGTCGAACAGCACCAGCAGGGGGCGTATATGATGCTTCGCCGCGATGGCGAGGAACGTGTCGAGGCGCCGCTCGAAGCCCGCCTGGTCCTGCTGCCAGAGCAGGTCGTGCAGAAAGACGCGCATGGTGTTCATGCCGATGCCCTCGGCCCAACCCAGCTCGCGGTCGATTTCCTTAGGGTCGAACGTATCGGCCTGCCACATCTCGAGCTGGTTGATGGCGTCCTGGGGAATGAAGTTGGCGCCGACGAGCCAGGGCTGATGCTGGTACCACTCGTTCGCCTTCTGCTCAGGCCAGCGGTGCTCGCTTGCGGCAAGCGGAGCCGCTACAGCCAGCAAGAGAACAAGCAGCCACGACACGGCGCGGCCACGGAAGAACAGCAGAGCAATCTCGATCACGGCTCACCTCGTGTTGTAGGTTACCATCGGCCGCGGCGAACGTTCATCGCTGATCGTGATTGCCAGCCAAGCCCCTGGAGTCTCAAGGGCTTGGCTGGCGGTCGCGGGAATGAATCACACATCTGCGTAGTGGAACAGCCCTTGCCCCGAGAATCGGTAGGACTCGGTTTAGACGATCGTGTCTCCCGCTTGGCGGTTCCCTCAATTGACATAGCAGCACGCGGCGGCTAGAGTGCTTTCCCCCCGCCGGTTTTCGCGGACACGGTCAAAGAGGACATGCCGGTACGACAGGACGCCGACGTACGAGGCGCCCAGCAAGTAGTGGTTGAGCGATGGACCAACGCTTGCAGTCCTTAAGAAAAAGTGGTATAGTTTTTCTTAATCTACAGAGCGGAGGGAACGATGCAAACCATGCGCGATCAGATAGTTGCGAGGATCGAGCGCCGCGGTGCAGGCAAGGCATTCTCGGCTAAGGATTTTCTCGACATCGCCAGTCGAACCATGACCGACGTGACCCTCGCAAGTCTTACTCGCAGCGGCAAGATCAGGCGTGTCCGGCGGGGACTGTATGACATGCCCAAAATCAATCCGGCGCTCGGTGGGAGGTTGAGCCCGGACATCGATGAGGCGGCGCGCGCCATCGCCCGAAGGCAGCGATGGAAGATTGTGCCGGACGGTGCGTGGGCGGCAAATCTGCTCGGGCTCTCGACGCAGGTGCCCGCCAAGATCGTGTACCTGACGGATGGCCCGAGCAAGGATGTGCAGATCGGTCGGCGTAGCATCCATTTCAAACATGCGCGTCCAAAAGCCCTGGCCGGGCTGGACGGTAAGCTTGCCCTCGTGGTTCAGGCGTTGCGCCATCTCGGAAAGGAACGCGTAGGTCCCCGCGAGATCGAGACGTTGCATGGCACCCTGTCGCTTGCAGAAAAGCACAAGCTCGTGAAGAATACGAGGTTCGGCGTGGGCTGGATCTACGAACTCGCAAAAGCCATTGCGGAGAAAAGCGCTTGAACAAGATCGCACGAATGACCGCGACCGAGCGGGCTGACGTGTTCGCGGAGACGGCGGACCGCAAGGGCTTGCCTGAGGCCATTATCGAAAAGGATTTCTGGGTTTGCTGGGTGCTGAAGCAGCTCTTCTCGATCGAGGAACTCTCGGATCGTCTTCTCTTCAAGGGCGGGACATCGCTCTCAAAGATCTTCCACGCCATAAACCGGTTCTCGGAGGATATCGATCTGGCTGTCGATTATGCGGCCCTCGGATTTACAGGAGAGAGGGACCCCAGGCAGGGGAGGATCTCGAAGACAAAGCGGGCGGGCATCCTCGCGGACATGATGACGGCCTGCCAGCAGTACATTGGCGGCGAGTTCCTGAATTCGTTCAGGGCGCGGTGCGAGAGCGTGCTCGGAGCGACCGGATTGTGGGCTCTGGGTGTCAGCGACCGGGACCCGAATATCGTTCAGTTTCGCTACCCTGTGGCCATCAGCAAGAGCCTTGGCTATGTTGTCCCGCAAGTCGTCCTTGAGATGGGAACGCATGCGGAGTTTGTCCCGCGCGATCACTTTACGATCCACTCGTTCGTGAGCGAAGAGTTTCCGGACATGGTTTTTGAGGGCGATGTCGGAGTGGTCGCACTGCTGGCGAAACGGAGCTTGTGGGAGAAGGCGACGATCCTTCACGCGGAATATCACCGTCCGCCGGGGAAGCTGATGCCGGACCGATACTCGCGCCACTACTATGACGTTGCCATGCTGGCCAAAGGCCCGATCCGCGCCGAGGCCCTGGAAGACATAGCGCTTCTCGGCCAGGTCGTTCGTCACAAGGAGCTGTTCTACCCCGCCGCCTGGGCACGGTATGATCTAGCGCGTCCCGGAACCTTTCGCTTGGTACCGCCGGATATGCGCATGCCGGAACTGGAGCGGGACTACCGGAACATGGGAGTGATGATCGTCGGCACGCCTCCAGCGCTCGACGCCATCATGCGCACGCTGGAGGTGCTGGAGAAGGAGATAAATACCGGACAGAGGGGACGCACGGACTGATTCCCAAAAGGCGTGCCTGGCCGGCGAGAAAAGTGACAGCACAGCGCTATGGGCGGGGACCGGTCTTGAGACGATCCGAAAGCACCACTCAAGTATGCGATGCGTGTTATCAATGGAGTGGTGGGCGCGACAGGACTCGAACCTGTGACCTCCTGCGTGTGAAGCAGGCGCTCTAACCAACTGAGCTACGCGCCCGAGGGGTTGAACTCAAATTGTACAACACCGCTGCGGACATGCGCTCACGACCGCGCTGTTAGAGGACACCCGCACTAGTCGACAGGCCGGCGGACTTCGGCGACCAGGAAGGCTCTCTTCTGACCGGTGGTCACCAGATGCCCGTCGTACTTGTGCTTGCCGTTCACCAGCAGGGACACCGCCCTTTCGACCGGAAAGTCGAACCGAAGGACATCCCCGGGCTGCAGACGCCCCAGGTCCTCGGTCAGCACGAAGGGTCCTTCGAGGCGCGCATCCATGCTTAGCCGTCCGGGCCTGAGCAACCGCAGCACGCGAAGCTGCTCTTCGTCGGTCGATTGCGCGCGCCGCACGCTCCACTGCTGCTCGAATTTCTGCCGCAGCATCTTGATGACGATGGATGGCATGCCGATGTTGATCATTCCGGAGTTGTCGGCCATGCGGACTTCCAGGCCGATGGCGACCACCGCCTCGTTGGGCGCCATGACCTGCAGCAATTGCGGTTCGGTCTCGCGCGCCTCGATCGTGAAGTCGATGGGCGTGATGCCCTGCCAGGCCTGGCGCAGGTCGTGCAGGATGATGCGGTACAGTCCGTCGAGCACCACCTGCTCGATTTCCGTCACTTCGCGCCGGATGTTGGCGCTGGTCTTGCCGCTGCCTCCAAGCAGCATTTCGAGAACGGGGAACACCAGGGCCGAACTGATCTCAAGCACGGCGCTTCCCTCGTACGGCTTCAGCCCCAGCGAGACCAGGCAGGTGGGCGACGGCAGACATTGCGAGAACTCCGCGAAAGAAAGCTGCTCGACCGAGACCAGGTTTACCACCACGTACGCGCGCAGGTAGGCCGACAGGCTGGAAGCCAAAGTTCGGGCGAAGCTGTCGTGCAGCAGGTGGACGGCGCGGAGCTGTTCCTTGGCGATACGGTCCGGGCGGCGGAAATCGTAGGGGATGGCGCGCGCGGCCGCCTGCTCTGCGTGGCGGTTGGTCCGAAACAGGCCGTCTATCTCGTCCTGGGTGAGCGAGCGATCCAAAATGGAAGGCCTCCGACTCCACAATCGGCGGGTGGCGCGGGATTCTGTAGAGTGCGGGCGGAACCGACTGCCGGGAATCGGGGGCCGCCACGCGCTGAATCTCCGCTGCGACCGTCCCCTATTCCAGCATCGCGTGCAGGCCGCCGAGTTCCTGGCTGGTCAGAACCTCGCCTATTTCGAGCAAGAGCTTCACCTTGCCCTTGGTTTTGGCCATGCCCAACAGAAACGGCGTGGCGGCGCCACTGCCGAAATCCGGCGTGTCCTCAATGTCGGCCGCGGTAAGGTTGAGTACTTCCGAAACGCTGTCGACGATGATTCCCATCAGCATCGGGCCCGCGCCGCCGGTCACCTGCACCACGATGATACAGGTGCGCTGGGTGTATTCGGCTTCCGGCAGCCCGAATTTCAAGCGCAGGTCCACCACCGGAGTGACCTTCCCCCGGAGGTTGATGACTCCTTTAACATAGCCGGGCGTTTGCGGCACGGCCGTAATGTCCTGGAGCCCCATGATTTCCCGGACCTTGACCACCTGGATCCCGAATTCCTCCTGGCCCAGTTGAAAAGTGAGGTACTTGCCCGGCCGCTGATCGCTCTTGGCCGATGGCTCTTTTTCGGCGACTGCCTGCATGGTCGATCCTCCGCGATCCTTCAGTTTTATCGGCGCACCCGGCGGGAAACTGTAGCCGGGGGCGTTTATGCTGTGGCGGGGTGCTTGGCGCGGACGGATTCGCGTCCCAGAAGCTCGGCGGAGCCGCTGCCGTTGCTGGCCGGCGGTGTGAGGCAGAACTTCACCAGCATGCGGCCGCCACCGCAGGCGAACGGGCTGACGATCCAGTTGCTGCCCGCATTCCGCGTAGTGAAGTTCCGGCCGTAGACCACGCTGGGGATGCCCAGCCCGATCGGTCCCAGGTCCCGTTCCATCTCGTTCTTCACGTTCCCGATGATCATGTTCGCGATCTCGGCCACGGCATCCAGCACCTCTTCGTTGACCCCGTCGCTCGACGCGTCGCACTCGGTCATCAGCAGGCTCGAATAGAGCCGGCGCGCCAAGGCTGCGTCGCACTGCAGAACGCCTCCGCCGACCCACTGGCCGGCCAGCCCGATCAGCGCCACCACACCGTCCACGTTGCCGGTCGAATTCGCCTCTTCGTAGGGTGGCTCGGCTTCAACCTCCAGGCCCACCATCATCGAGAACACTTCGCGGGTCGCGGTCCGGACCGCGTCAGTCACTTTCCGGTGGTCGAGCGTTTTCATCCCGTTCCTTCCTGCCGCCCTAAGTGAAGATTCCATCCAACGTCTGCCGCAACTGCTCGGCCGAGAACGGCTTGCGCACGTAGCCGGCGGCCCCCAGCTTGGCCGCCGACATCACCTTGCTCTCGCCGCCTTCCGTAGTGACCATCACTACCGGCACGTGTTTCCACTTCTCGGCGGTTTTGATCTGACCCAATAACTGCAGTCCGTCCATGTTGGGCATGTTGATATCGGCCAGGACCAGGTCCACGCGCTTGCTGTCCAGCGTCTTCAATGCTTCCAGCCCGTCACCAGCCTCATAGACCTCGCCGAGCGGCACCTCCGCCTGCCGCAGCACGCGCTGGAGAATTCTGCGGATGGCGGCCGAATCGTCCACGATCAATACGTCGAGGAGCATCACCGGTCTTATCGGCGGTTGGGCTGGAGAGCTTGAGGCGAACGGCGCGACTACACGCAGACTGCGGTCCGCGCCGCCTGCGCTCGCGAGGGCGGGCGGCTAGTCGAGGAACTCGACCCGGAACTCTTCGATCACCGGGTTGGCGAGCACGTCACGGGCGATCTGCTCCATCTCCTGGCGGGCGTTTTCACGCGAAGCGCCGGGCGCGAGCTGGATGTCGAAGTACTTCCCCTGCCGCACGCTGCCGATGGCACGGTGCCCCAAGCCGTTGAGCGCGGTGCAGATGGTTTGTCCCTGGGGGTCGAGGACGGTTGGCTTCAAGGAAACGAACACTCGGACTTTCATGGGAATCCCCATTCTAGCCGTTCTCGAAACGTAACGTGCAGTGCGCCCAGCCGCGGTATGCTACAACTGATAGCTCCCAGGAGGGCCCATCCTCAAGATCTCGGTGCTGGCAAGCGGAAGCTCCGGAAACGCGACGCTCGTTTCGACCGCGCGTACGCGGCTGCTGGTCGATGCCGGCCTCAGCCGCCGCGAGCTCAGGCGGCGGTTGGCCGCCGTGGGCGACGAGTTCGAGCGCATCGACGCCATCCTGATCTCCCACGAACACTCCGACCATGTCTCCGGCCTGCCGGTTATCGCCAAGAGCCTGCAAGTTCCCGTTTTTCTCACCCGGCTGGCCGCCCCCGCCATCGCCTGGAATGGCTACGATCCGAAAATCGAGACCTTCCAGGCCGGAGCGCGCATTGCGGTCGGCGACATCGAGATCGATAGCTTTACCATTCCCCACGACGCCGCCGACCCGGTCGGCTTCTGCTTCCGTTCCCAGGGACTCAAGGTCGGGTTGGTCACCGACCTGGGCTACATCCCGGATTCGATCAAGTTCCACCTGCGCGGAGCGGACCTGCTCATCCTCGAATCGAACCACGACCTCGAGATGCTGAAAGTGGGGCCCTACCCGTGGGCCGTCAAGCAGCGCGTGATGAGCCGCAGCGGCCACCTGTCGAACGATGCCGTGGCGGAGTTCATCGTTTCGGACCTGGACTCGGCCGTGCGCACGCTCGTCCTGGGCCATCTGAGCGAACACAACAACCACCCGGAAATTGCGCGGCTCTCCGCCACCCAGGCGCTCGCCGGCCGTGGCCTCGCGACCCGCCTGGTGATTGCCGGCCACCGCGAGCCGACCGAAACCTTTCACTTATAGAGGACCGTCATGATTGCGCGATACACACGGCCGGAGATGGGCCGGATCTGGAGCGATGAGAACAAGTTCAGGACCTGGCTCGAAGTCGAGCTCGCGGCCTCGGAAGCGCTGGCCGAAATGGGCGAGGTTCCCCCGGAGGCGGCGCGCCTGCTGCGCCAGCACGCCAGCTTCGAGGTCGCCCGCATCTTCGAAATCGAGCGTGAGGTCAAGCACGACGTGGTCGCCTTCACCACGGCGGTAGCCGAATCCATGGCCGCGGCCGGCGAGGCCGACGCCTCGCGCTGGCTGCATTACGGTCTCACCTCGAACGACGTGGTCGATACGGCGCAGGCTTTGCAGATCGCTCAGGCCTCGAAGCTGCTGCTAGCCGGTCTGGCCGGCCTTCGCGCCGCGCTCAAGGAACGCGCCTTCGAGTTCAAGGACACGGTGCAGGTGGGGCGCACCCATGGCGTGCACGCCGAGCCCATCACCTTCGGCCTCAAGTTCGCCTTGTGGTATGACGAGGCCGTCCGCAACCAGGAGCGCTTTTCGGCGGCTGCGCGGGAGATGGAAGTGGGAAAGATCTCCGGCGCCGTGGGGACCTTCTCTCACACCCCGCCCGAGGCCGAGGAGCGCATCTGCGCCAGGCTGGGCCTGCGGGCGGCTCCCATCGCCTCGCAGGTGCTCTCGCGCGACCGGCATGCGGCCTACCTCTGCGCGCTGGCGCTGATCGCCGCGCTGCTCGAGAAGATCGCGCTCGAGGTGCGCCACCTCCAGCGCACCGAGGTGCGCGAGGCGGAAGAGGCGTTCTCGGCCGGCCAGAAGGGCAGCTCGGTCATGCCCCACAAACGCAATCCGGTCACCTGCGAGCAGATCTGTGGCCTGGCCCGCGTGGTGCGCGCCAATGTCCAGGCCGGTTTCGAGAACATCGCGCTGTGGCACGAGCGCGACATCTCGCATTCCTCGGTTGAGCGGGTCATTTTGCCCGATTCCACCATCCTGACCGACTATCTGCTGGCCCGGACCACCAGCCTGGTGCGCAACATGCGCGTCTTCCCCGAGCGCATGCGCCGCAACCTGGACCTTACCGGAGGACTGATCTTCTCGGCGCAGCTTCTCAACGATCTGGCCGCCGCCGGCGTGCTGCGGGAGACGGCCTACCGCCTGGTGCAGGGGCATGCGATGCGTTGCTGGGAGCAGGGCGGGGACTTCCGCGCCGCCGTCGAGGCGGACCCGGAGATCCGTGCCGTACTGAGCGCCGGCGAAATCGCGCACGCCTTCTCGCTCGATCGCCAGTTGCGCAACGTCGGCGCGATCTTCGAGCGCGTCTTCGGCAGGGAATGATCGTCAGCCCTGCCGAGGCCGGGCGTCGGGGCGTTGCCATCGCGGGCCCAGGGGAGGGCGCTCTTCTTGGACGTTCTAGTACTTTCGTCCCAGCGAAGGCGAGCTTTCAATCTCGGGTTCACCATTGGCTATTCGGCGCCGATGTGAGCGCCCGCTAACGCTGGCCGCGCACGTTGGTACTGTGAACGGATCGCGTCGGCGGGTCGAGCGCACAGCCACGCCGGGCACGCCGTGGCCGGGGCTTGCCACGGCGGATCCCAGGCGAAAACTCGCTTGCGCGGAGCGAGCCAGGCTGGCCACCCACCCGTGCTCCACGTTGCTCCCCCGCGTCTGCGGCGCGGGGCTTTCTGGTCACCGATGTTACGCTCCGGCATGAACGAGTCCTGAGCCCCGCCGAAGGCACTTCAAGAACAGTCGCAGGAGTACGTTGCAACTTATTGATTATAAGGTGCTTATATGTGTGTCATGTCATTCCTTACGAGGGCCGATCTGCAGCCCGCGTTCTGACGCTGCAGACGGGTCCTATCGGTACTGGAGCAGCGGCCAATAAAATGCCGTGATTTTTGGGGAAGCCTGGGTTAGACTTGAGTTGAAGGAAGTTGATGGCGACGTCCTACCGGATTTCCCGAAGTCGCGGACTCGAATTGGCACGAGTCTTGCTCGTTGACGGTGACATGACATCCCGGCTCACCCTCCAGACGGTACTAGAGGCGGGCGGGTACCGCGTCGATGCCGCAGCCTCTGCGGCGGAGGCGGTCGGCAAGTTGGACGAGAGCGAGTACGAATTGGTGCTGACCGATCTGCGGATGGAATCGCCCGAGGCTGGGTTGAAAGTACTAGCACACGCCCGGATGATGGACTACAAGCCGGCGACCGCTCTGATCACCACCTACCAGGACCACAAGCGCTCGCGTGGCACAAGGAATTCCGGCATGGTCCTGATCGAGCCGGAAGATCTACCTGGCCTTCTGAGCCGCATCGCGGATCTGGTCAGTGAACGCGCCACCCGCAAGGTAGAGCGCGAACTGCGTAACGCCACGTAAGGCCGGCCCTCGGCCGCTGAAGCCTGTCCTGCTTCAGCATTTCCGTGATCGGACAAGGCATTCGAAAGCGGCTTCCTCCAGCTCGCCCAGACCACCGGCGAAGAAGTGGTCGGCCGCTGCGATCCAGACCAGCCGCTTGGGCTCCGGCAGCGCGTCGAAGAAGGGCTGGAACTCCGCTTGCGGTCCGAACTGGTCGTGCGTGCTCTGGATGAAGACGCGCGGCACGGTGCAGCCCAACAGCCATCCGGGAGCGTCGCCCATGCGGGTCGGAAACCCGGCGGCCACCACGCGGGAAGCCGTCATCAGCTCGCACCCCAACCGCAAGACCACCCCCGAGCCGAAGGAGAACCCGGCCAGCGTGTAAGGGAGAGACGGATAGCGGGAACGCAGCCACTCGAGGCAGGCACGCGCGTCTTCGATCTCTCCAGAGCTGCCGTCATAGGCGCCCTCGCTCCTGCCGACGCCACGGAAATTGAACCGCAGGACGGCCGCCCCGGCTCTTCGGAACCCGCGCGCCAGCCGGTGCACCACCTTGTTGTGCATGGTGCCGCCGTAGAGTGGATGGGGATGGGCCACCAGCGCCGCCTGGCGCGGAGAAGCGTCCTCCGGCTCTTCCAGCAACGCTTCCAGCCTTCCGGATGGACCGTTGAGCAGTAAGGATTTAATTGCGCGAGCCACCACCCCTCAGAAGGTGCGGTAGTTGGTGATCTGCGTGTCGATGCCGAAGTCCTGGGCGCGCAGCAACTGGATCACCTGCTGGAGGTCGTCGCGGTTTTTGCCGCTGACGCGAACCAGATCGCCCTGGATGGACGCCTGCACCTTCAGCTTGGCCTCCTTCACCTTCTTGACGATCTCGCGCGCCTTCTCGATCGGGATTCCCGATTGGATCGAGACCTCCTGCCGGACGGTCGAGCCCGCCGCCGGGATGACCTCGCCGTAGGTGAGACCCTTGAGCGGCACGCCGCGCTTCACGAGGCGCAGTTCGAGGATCTCAATGATCGCGCGAAGCTTGAACTCATCGGCGCTAGAGAGCTGAATCTTCTTGTCCTTCTCGTTCAGCTCGATGTGGGATTTCGAGTTCTTCAGGTCGAAGCGGACGGTGATTTCCTTCATCGCCTGGTGTATGGCGTTGTTGACCTCGTTGAGGTCGATCCTGGAGACGATATCGAAGCTGTTGTCGGGCATCGCAGTCTATTGTCCCAAAGCCGCCAAGACCCACTCGGTGATCTCGTCGATCATGGCGGGCATGGCGCGATCGAGCGCTACCGTCACGGCCGCCCTGACGCGTTCGGCGTCAATCGTAGCACAGGGCTCCTGGCTTGTCTCCGCAGGGGCCTCATGGCCTGCCTCTTCCGGCGCGGGTGCGGGCTCGGGCCCCTCCTCTGGTGGCGCGGGTTCGGGAGCGGGCTCAGGTGCGGCCTGTGCGGGCGCGTGGGGCGGGCCGTTTGGCTTGTCCACGGCCTCCTTGCGCGCTGCCTGCGCGGCCTCGACCAGCGGCCCGATCAAGGCCACCATGGCGGAGGCTTCGAAGGGCTTCTTCAGCACGGCATCGGCGCCCACGCGGCTGGCCGCCGCTTCGTCGACCGGCTCGAGCAGTCCGGCCAGCAGCACTACACGCGCGTGCCGGTAGCGGGGCTGAGTCTTGACGTACTGGCAGATCTCGTAGCCCGAGTGGAGCGGCAGAAAAACGTCGGCGAGCACCACGTCCGGGTCGACATCCTCCAGCCGGATGAGAGCCGTTTCGCCGTCGGTGACGGTGACGACCTCGAACCCTTCCTCGCACAGAATCCTCTCGCCCATACGCTGGGCATGGGGGCTGTCGTCAGCCAAGAGAATCCGGCTCATTTCGTCTTTGCAGGCTGGTCCTTGGGCGGAGCGGGCTGCGCGTCGGCGCCCTGGTTAGGAGGATTTGTCCGGGCGTCGGGCTGAGTGTCGAGCGCCGAGGATCCGGTAATGGGGCTGGCCGTCACGTCCGAGCCAGCCGTGCCCGGCGCTGCCTCGACCGGAACCGTGACCGGAGTCGTCGGCCGCAGGGTATCCATGGCGGGCTGGCCGGACTTGGCGGCCATCGAAACGTCGGGACGGCTACGGAAAACCCCCCAGAAGCGGCTAAACACGCTCGCCTTGGTGTGGTTCTCCAGCTCATACTTCTGGTGGGCCAGCGACACCGGATCCGGGTCCGGGATCGGCTTCTCCAAATCCTTCAGCCGCTTCTTTGCCTGGTCGGCCAGCGGGCTCAGCGGGTAGTCGCGCGCCAGCCGGGTGAAGGCATCGGCGCTCTGATTGCGGAATTTCGGACCGAGCTTGGCGTACGAGTCGCCGGCCTCCCAGAGCGCGCGGTCCGACTTGCTATAGAGCGGATAGTGGTCGACCAGGCCTTGCAGGCGGTTGGCTGCCGAGTAATAGACGCCTTTGCCGTAATAGAACGTGCCGGCCCGGAACTCTTCATCCGCCAGCACCTCCTGGATCTCGCGCATGATCTGCTGCCCCTTGGGAGCGAACTTGCTGTTGGGGTACTGCGTCAACAGGGCGCGGCACTCGGCGTCCGCGCGGAGGGCGTGCGTGGGGTCGCGGTCGGACTTGTCCATCTGCTTGAGCTCGATCTCGCAGACCTTCTCCTGCGCCTCGGCGGACTCTTCCATGGTGGGATAGAAGAGTTGGAAGTCTTTGTACTCGGCCTCAGCCTGCGCCCACCCGTGCGAGCCGCCCTCGCGAAACCAACTGTCCGCCAGCGCGAGCTTGGCCTTGGCCATGTACTCGCTCTGGTCGTAGGTGTTCATGAGGGTGTTCAGAGTCAGGCGAGCCACCTCGAAGCGGCTATGTTCCAGATCGTTAATCGCCGCATCGAACAGGACCTTATCGGGCTGCTGCGTGTCCTTGGTGATGGGGTTGTCGTACTTCTTCGCCTTGTATACGCAAGAGCACGTAAGCCCCGCGATCAGGACCAGGATGACGCCACTAGGAATCCAGTTTTTGCGAACCTTCATAGATCTTTACTCAGACCACGGACCGAAGACCCAATCTATAAATCCTACACCCGAACCGCGGTTGCGTTTTGCGCGATCTCCCGCATCCTGGCGACGGTGGCCGCCGGATCGGGGCTTTTGAAGATCGACGCTCCGCTCACGACCCAGTCGCACCCTGCCCGCACGATGTCCGCCAGGTTCTCCACGTTCACGCCGCCGTCGATCTCGATGGCGAAGTTCAATCCCAACTCCTTGCGCCGCCGGTCCAGCGCGCGGATCTTGTCGAGCGAGTGAGGAATAAACCGCTGGCCGCCGAAGCCGGGGTTGACGCTCATGATCAGCACGTAGTCCACCAACCCGAGCACATCTTCCAGCATGGCAACCGGCGTAGAGGGATTCAGCACCACCCCTGCCGGGATGCCCTCGCTCTGAATGGACCGCAGGGTGCCGTCCAGGTGCCGGGCCGCCTCCAGGTGAACCAGGACCTGATCCGCGCCGGCCTCGATGAAAATCGGGGCGTACTTGTCGGGATCGCTCACCATGAGGTGGACGTCGAGGGTCATCTTGGTGATGGCGCGAATCGAACGCAGCACCGGCGGACCCACGGTCAGATTGGGAACAAAATGGCCGTCCATGATGTCCACATGCAGCATCGTCGCGCCGCCCTGCTCGACCTTGTGGATCTCCTCTCCCAGTCGGGCGAAATCCGCGGAAAGGATAGATGGAACGATTTGAACCATTTACGAGTTATCCCGATGTTAGCACAGCGGCGAAGAAACCATCTCCGCGATCGACCCCCGGCAGGCGCCGCCACATCCGCTCGACTCGCGCCCCAACCTCGGCGATCACGTCCTCGTTCTCCTCGCGTTCGAGGGAACAGGTCGAATACACCAGACGTCCGCCCGGCGCCAGCCGTTCCATCGCGTTTCGGAGCAGGGCAACCTGCCGGCTGTGCAACGCGGCGAGATCCTCCGGCTGAAGCCTCCACTTGATCTCCGGGTTGCGGCCCAGCGTGCCGGTGCCGGAGCACGGGGCATCCACCAGGATGCGGTCGAACCGCGCTCGAAACGGAAGAGCGCGGACGCCGTCGAGGACCACCAGATCGCAGCCGAGCCCTTTCATGTGGACCAGACGGCTCAGGTGTATATCGCAGGCTACAGCCCGTACCCGGCTTTCGAGCGCCTGAGCGGTCTTGTTGCCCGGCGCCGCGCACAGGTCCAGAAACGTCTGGCCCGGCTGGAGATGGAGCAGCGGAACGATACATTGCGAGCCGATGTCCTGGATGCGCAGGCCTTCGACGCGGCCTCCGGTCACGCGGTAGCAGCCCGGCACTTCGGTGGCTTCCACGCCGGTGACTGAGCCGCGGCCGTCAGGGAGCGGAATGCGCACGTACGTCTCCGGAGGCGCCAGGTTCGCCCGCGCGATCCGCTGCGCGGTCTCGGAGCCGAATTGCCGGTCCCAGCGTTCCAGCAGCCAGGCCGGATGGGAGAGTTCGACGGCGCGATCCGGCCATGCCACCGCCTGGCGATTCGCCTTCCGCAGTACCGCGTTTACCAGCGGCGCGGCCGACCGCTTGCGCGCCCGCTTCACTAGCTCGACGCTTTCGCTCACGGCTGCGTGCGCCGGCACGCGGCTCAAATACCGCACCTGGTAGATCGCCATACGCAGCGCGATGCGCACCTCCGCGTCCAGGCGCGCGGCGGTGCGGCCGGAAAGGCGCTCGATCAGAAAATCGAGCTGGCCCTGGGCGCGCAGCGAGCCCAGCACGATTTCGGACGTCAGGCCGGCGTCTCGAGAATCGAGGGCGGCCGTGCGGCTGTAAAGCAGATCGGCGGCGTAGCCGCCGCCCTCGACCAGGCGGAGGATCTCGAAAGCGGCCGCGCGTGCGGGAGAGACCACCTCCCTATAATAAATTGTGGACATCGAGAAGATTCTGCTGCGGAAAGCCGGAGAGGCCGTCGGCCGCTTCAAGATGATCCGCGACGGCGACCGCGTGGCCGTGGCGCTCTCCGGCGGCAAAGACTCGTTCACTCTGCTTCACGCGCTCCTGCTGCTCCAGGAGCGGGCGCCGGTCGATTTCTCGGTCTGCGCTTTCACCATCGAGCAGGGCAAATTCCTGCGGCCCATCGAGCCGCTGGCGGAGTATCTCAAAGCGAAAGGCGTGGCCTGGACCTACTTCCGCGACGCGCCCTCGCTGCGATTGCTCGCGGACCAGCCCGAACACGGCTGCGACCTGTGCAGCCGCTACCGCCGCCGGGCGGTCTACGAAGTGGCGCGCGGCCTGGGCGCCAACGTGATCGCCTTCGGGCACACCGCCGACGATTTCTGCGAGGCACTGCTGAGGAACGCGCTTTTCACCGGCAAGCTGAGCGCGCTGCCGCCAGTCACACATTCGCGCGATAGGCAGTTCCGGCTGATCCGCCCGCTGGTGTTCGTGACCGAGGACATAACGCGGCAATACGCCGAAGCGGCCGGCGCTCCCCTGGTTCCCTGCGGATGCTCACAGAAGACCGGCACGGTGCGACGGACGCTGCGCGACCTGTTCGCCAATCTGGAGCGCGCGTACCCGAACCTCAAGGAGCACCTGCTGGCGGCCATGTCCAATGTCGACACCTCACGGCTTCTGGACACGCGCTATCTCGGCCTTGACGGCGGCGCGGGCGGGGTGAGCGAGACCGCCGGAAGGGCCGGAGCGGGCGGGGCGGGGCAGGCCGCTTTTCCCGTTCTCGGCTCCCGCGCTGCCGGAAAGCCGGATGAATGTTAAGGCGGCCCGATTGACCTGCTATTTCCGGTAGTGAGAAGATAGTCATTCTTCCCCGGATCAGGCACCGATGAGATTACTACCACGCCAGGAAAAGTTCTTCTCCTCCTTCTTGGACCAGGTGCGCCTCATCAACGAGGCGTCCAGCATCCTGTACGAGGCGGCCAAAGAGGGCAACTCGCACCTCTCGCGCGCGGCTGCGCGCATTCAGCAGCTCGAGGACGAAGGCGACGAGATCATCCACGAAACCTTCACCCGCCTCAACCAAACCTTCATCACGCCGCTCGATCCCGAGGACATTCACGCTCTTTCCTCGAGTCTCGACGACGTTCTGGATGGAATCGAAGATGCGGCCTATCGCATGGTGGCTTACCGCCTGGACCCGATTCCGCCGACCGCGATCGAGCTGTGCGAGGTGGTGCGCGACTGCGCCAGGTCGCTCGAGATGGCCTTCCAGAAGCTCGACAAGGACGAGAAGCTGCTGAGCGACTGCATCGAGGTCAACCGTCTCGAGGACTATGCGGATCTGCTGGTTCGCCGCGCCGTGGCGGAGCTGTTCCAGCAGGAAAAGGACCCCATCGCCCTCATCAAGCAGAAAGAGATCTACGAGCTCCTCGAGGACACTACAGACCGCTGCGAGGACGTCGCCGACGTCCTGCAGAACGTCGTCGTCAAGAACAGCTAGCGCCCACCTGATGTCCTCCGCGCTCATTCTGGTCCTGGTCATCACCGCGGTCGCCCTGGTTTTCGATTTCCTGAACGGATTTCACGACGCCGCCAACTCGGTCGCCACCGTCGTGGCCACACGCGTTCTGACGCCGCTTCAGGCGGTCATCTGGGCGGCCGTGTTCAACTTCATTTCCGTGTTCACCTTCGGCACCGCGGTGGCGCAGACGGTGGGCGCAGGCATGGTGGATCTGCACTCGGTGACCGTCTACGTGATCCTGGCGGGGCTGATCGGCGCCATCTTCTGGGACCTGGTCACGTGGTGGGTCGGCCTTCCCACCAGCTCATCCCACGCGCTGTTCGGCGGCTACGCCGGCGCAGCGATGGCGCGCACCGCGTTCTCCCGGGGCTTCGGGCACAGCTTCGACGTGCTGATCTGGAGCGGCTGGATCAAGACGCTGATCTTCATGGTCCTTTCTCCGGTCATCGGCCTGGTCCTGGCCTACGTGCTGATGGGAAGTGTCTACTGGCTGTTCCGCGACACCACGCCGAAGAAGATGGACGTCTACTTCCGGAAACTTCAGCTCGTTTCCGCGGCATTGTTCAGCTACTCGCATGGCACCAACGACGCGCAAAAGACGATGGGCATCATCACCGGCGTCCTGATGACGACCGGGTACCTTCACCAGTTCCGCGTCCCGGTGTGGGTGATTGCCGCGGCCGGCTCCGCCATCGGGTTGGGGACGCTCTCCGGCGGCTGGCGGATCGTGCACACAGTGGGCTCGCGGATCACCAAGCTCAGACCGCGCGGTGGCTTTTGCGCGGAAACCGCGGCGGCGATATCGATTCTGGCCGCGACGGCGGTGGGCGTTGGAGTCTCCACCACGCACGTCATCACCGGGGCCATCACCGGCGTGGGATCGATTCAACGCCTGAAGGCGGTGCGCTGGGGCGTTGCGACCAATATCGTGTGGGCCTGGGTCCTCACCATACCGGCCGCCGCGGTGGTGGCTTGGATTTCCTACTCGCTGCTCTACTCGGCCGGCTTGGACCCGCGGTAGACAGAACGTCGCACACACCGTGGGGCGGGCCGTGCGGCCTGCCAGGCAGGCGAAACCGCCTGCCCCACCCCCAACTCATTTCGCCTCGCGTTTGAACAGCTTGCGCTTGATGTCCGGCCAGAACTCTTTCCCGATGTCGGAGGCGCAATCGGTCGCCAACTGGATTCCCAGCCTTTCGACGTTGTCCCGGACATCCCTGGTGTCGGGGTAGTAAGCGTTGGAAATGGCCGTCGCCGTGGCGTTGCCGGCCAGCTCGGAGACGTTGAAGCGCCAGCCGCCGGAGTCCATGCGCGTGACGAAGATGCGCGTAGCCGCGTACCAGAGGCGGCCCTTTATGCTGCCCCTTCCGAGCCGGAAATAGCGGGGGTCTTCCTTCAGCAGCGAGGGCCAGATGCCTTCGGTCATCATATTGCCGATCATCTGGTCGCCGTAAGACGTGGCGTAGCGCAGGGCGTAACCCTTGACTCCCTGGCCGAAGCTCGGGTTCTGGTTCTCGATCTGGTACAGGCCGGCGAAGGCTCCGCCGGTCAGATACAGCGGCCAGTCGAAGGAATCCTTGGCGGCGATCTTCATCTTCTGCCTGGCCGTAATGGTCTCGAACGGCACCGCGGATTCGGCGGTCCGGTAGTTTGGGAGCACTCCGAAGATTCGCTTGTCCGGCGGGGAAACGGGGACGACCGGGTCCGCGGGCTCAGGAGCTGGGGTTGGCGACGGTTGAGGGCCCGGTTGCTGGGCCGCGGCGGTTGCCGAGAGCAGGAACGCGAGTGCCACCGCCGCGCGCGCAGACGTACACAACCATGGCTGGATCGTCAAAGGCCCGTGTCCCCCTTGCTTGTTTCGACGCCGCCGCAAAAGCCCAGGTTACCTCGGCGCCTTCTTCCGCAGCTCGAGCCAGGTGGAAAAGACGCCGGGGTTCTCGAGCCACGTGAGCAGCCAGAGGACCGTCTCCTCTTTGGCGGCGCGCTCGTCCGCGGTGAGCTTGGGACTGCGGAGCGAGAAGCGGGCGTGGTCCTTGGCGGTGATCGCGGCGCGGCGGCAGGCGCGGGCGCGGGGGGCGTCGCCCCGGGCGGTGGCCGCGGCGTACTCGCGCCCCATCTCGATGAGGGTGCGTTCGAGGTTGTCGAAAGAATCCTGGCGGATGCCGCCGACGAGGGGGGCTAGCGGAATGCCGGTCTCGCGCAGCAGCCGGCGCAGATAGCCTTCGCTCACCTGAGCGAGCGCGCGCAGCATCTCGTCGAAATCGGCCTCGGTGACGCGTTCCAGGCGGCGCGCTTCAACGTAGGCGCGCAACGCCTCCCGCTTGCCTTTCCTGATACCGGACGCCACGCCTATATTGTTCGACAGCGCGGGTGTGGTCCGCCAGCTCTTTCGAGAACTGGTGAGCGCCGGAGCCATCCGGGCGCACCACGAAATAGAGGTAGTCCGTCACGGCCGGCTGGAGGACGGCCTTGAGCGAAGCTAACCCCGGGTTGGCGATGGGGCCGGGCGGCAGCCCCGCGTGCTGGTAGGTGTTGTAAAGCTGTTTGCTATCGAGGTCCGAGCGGTGAATGACGCCGCGGTAGCGGTCTTCGACCTCGGCGGCGTAGACCGCGGTCGGGTCACATTGTAGCGCCATGCCGATGCGCAGGCGGTTGGAGAACACCGAAGCGATGAGCGGCCGCTCGTCGGCGAGCTTCGCCTCGCGCTCGACCAGCGAGGCAAGCGTCACGGTCTCGTGCACGCTGGCCGCCGGCGGCCCCAGCGAGTTCCAGGCCTTGCGAAAGCGGTCCGTCATCACCCGGCAAAGCTGCGCCGGCGTGGTGTGCCGCGTTACGTGATAGGTGTCGGGGAACAGGTATCCCTCGAGCGACGGCGCCTTCGGGTCGAGATCGCGGATGGGCGCCGGATCGCGGGCGGCGTTGAGGAAACCAGCGGCCGTCATGATCTTCTGGCGCTCGAGCGTCTGCGCGATGTCGAAGGTGCTGTTGCCCTCGGGCACCACCAGCACGTAGTAGAAGACGTCGCCGCGTACGATGCGGTCGAAGATCTTCCACATACTCTGGCGGTCCTTGAACATGTAATCGCCGGCCTTTAGCCTGGCCTTCGGGCGCAGAGCCCGCACCAGCAGAAACTGCAGGCGGTTCTCGATGACGCCGCTGTCAGCGAGCAATCTCGAGATCTGGCGCGCGTTGGCGCCTCTGGGGATGACGACGAAGGCCTGCTGGCGCGGACCCACGCTGGGAGTCAGAATCCAAACGGCAACCAGGGCCAGCGCGGCCAGCGCCGTCGCGATCGCCGCCAGCAGGAAGTAACGGCCCGCGGAAACTCTCATACCGGCTCCGCCATTCCTAAAGAATCGAGATAACTCTGGAGCAAAATCACGGCCGACAGCCGATCGACGGCGCGGGCGCGCTTCTCGATGCTGATGCCGCTCCGGCGCAGCACGCGCCCGGCCTCGACCGAGGTCAGGCGCTCGTCCCAAAGCCGGGTGGGCAGGCCGCTGCGGGCCTCCAGCCCCTGGGCGAAATGGCGGACCCACTCCGCCTGCCGGCCCTCCTGGCCGCTCATGTTGACCGGGTTTCCGATCAGGATCATCGCGGCCCCTTTCTCGGAAGCCAGGCGCGAAATGACAGCATAATCTTCCCGAGTGTTCGTTCGTTGGATGGTATCGAGACCCTGCGCCGTGAGGCCTAATTCGTCGCTGACCGCGACTCCGATCCGGCGTTTGCCCACGTCCAGGGCCAGGATCCTTGCGGTTCGAGAATGTTCCAAAATGTTTGCGGCGACGGAATGGCACGCCGCCGATTTCATTATAAGGCGCGTCGTGCTACAGTAGCGTTTGGCATTTTGCGTGCGGGTAGTGCCCGCAAGTGCAGGGGTCTGTTCTTCGTGGCTGTCGCTCCGCGTCTCATACGGACCTTGAGCCCCAGCAGGTTCGGCTCATCGGTCATCGCGCTGGCAGGCGCGATCGCACTCCTCTACTACGGGCGCGCCTTTCTGGTGACACTGGCAATTGCGGTGATCACCGCCTTCATCCTGGAGCCGTTCGTCGGCCTGCTCATGCGGCTGCGCTTGCCCAGGAGTCTGGCGAGCTTCCTGGTCTGCGTCATCGGGGTGTGCGTGGTCTACCTGCTGGGCCTGGGAGTCTACACGCAGATGTCCGGCCTGGCGAACGATCTGCCGAAGTACGGCCAGCGGATCGGCGACGTGGCCGATCAGGTCATCGACCGCGCCGAATCGCTGGAGCAATCCATCGTGAACCTGGTGGTGCCCAAGCGTTTCCGCGACCAGCAACAGCAGCAGCAACAGCAACAGAAGAAGCCACGGAGGCGCGGGATTCCCGAGCCGCCGGCTCCCGCATCCGCAGCCGCGCCAGGAGACGTGCAGGAGGTCCGCATCCGGCCCGAACGGCCGCCGCTGCTGGACTTCCTCTACACGCACCTGGGACCGGTCTACGAGGTTCTGTTGATGGCCTCGTTCATCCCCTTTCTGGTCTACTTTATGCTGAGCTGGCGGGAGCACATCTACCGCAGCTTCCTGCAGATCTTCCAGGGACAGGCGCGGCTGATGGCCGCCAAGTCCGTGGACGGCATCGCCACCATGGTGCGCGCCTTCGTGGTGGGGAACTTCGTGCTCGGGCTGCTGCTTTCGGCCGCCACCACCGCGGTCTTCTGGGCGTTCCATCTGCCCTACGTGTTCCTGGTGGGCCCCTTTAGCGGATTCCTGAGCGTGGTGCCTTATATCGGGCTGCCGCTAGCCATGATCCCGCCGTTTGTGGCGGCGCTGGCGATCTATAAGAACCTGGCTTCGTTCGCCATCATACTTTCGATTGTCGCGTTGTTCCACCTGATTGCCCTGAACCTGCTGTACCCGAAAATTGTGGGGCCGCGGGTACACCTTAATCCGCTGGTGGTGACCATTGCGCTGATGTTCTGGAGCGTGATCTGGGGCGCGCCGGGACTGGTGCTGGCGATTCCCCTGACGGCCGGCATCAAGGCGGTCTGCGACAACGTGAGCGGCCTCGCGCCGGTCGGCAAGTTCCTCGGTGATTGAATGAGCCCATACCTGAAAGAAAAACTCGAACCTTATATCAAGCTGGCGCCCTTCCTCGGGATCGGTCTCGTGGTTGTCGCGCTGGCCGTGGTGGGAATCTTCTACAACCAGCGCGGCGCGCACGTCGAACTGCTCGGCTCGATCCTGAAGGTCCGCACGCTGCCGCTCGACGAGACGAGCGCGGCGGTCATCATCGACTTCCGCGCCCGCAATCCCTCCGACTACCCGTTCGTCGTGCGCACCGTGGAGGTGACGATGACCGACTCCAGCGGAAAATCGAACGACGGGTCGGTGATCTCGGAGACGGATGCCACCAACCTGTTCCAGTACTTCCCGGCGCTCGGCCAGAAGTTCAACCCGAGCCTGATTCTGCGTACGAAGATCAAAGCCCGCGAATCGATGGACCGCATGCTGGCGGTGCGCTTCGAGGTTCCGGAGAAGGCGCTGCAGGAGCGCCAGGGCCTGCGGGTTCACATTGTGGAGCTGGATGGGCCGGAGGCGGACATTGTGGAAGGGCAGAAGTAGGGTCGATCGCGCTTCCTCACGGCCAGGGGATCGGACAGGCACGCGCACCGGCTCAGTCCAATGACCCATAGAACTGCCGCAGCCGCTCTCGAAATTCCGGGCCCGCGACGTCGATGATGTCGTTGTGGTCCGCGCCGGTAACCGTCCAGAACGACTTCGGGCCGGGCGCCGCATCGTACAGCTCGCGGCCGAGGCGGTAGGGCACCGTGATGTCGCGGTCGCCGTGAATGACCAGCAGCGGCACATGCAGGCGTGCGATCCGGGATTTCGAGTCGAATCCCCACACCACCAGCGGGCCGAGCACCGGGAGCACGCGGCCCGCCTCGGCGCGGAGCGAGGTGAAGGGCGTTTCAAGAACCAGGCCGGCGGCGCGCCGGCGCGTGGCCAGTTCCACCGCCACGGCCGAGCCGAGCGATTCCCCATGCAGCACGATAGGCTTGCCCCGGGCGGCCAGGTATTCGTAAGCCGCGTCCGCGTCCAGCAAGAGACCCTGTTCGGTGGGCCGGCCCTGGCTGCGGCCGTAGCCGCGGTAGTCGATGATGAGCACGTCCGAGCCGGCGGCCGCGATCTCGCGGATGTGGGGCCCGCGGTGGCCGATGTTGCCGGCGTTGCCATGCAGGAACAGCGTGGCGAGGCGCGAACCCTCGCTTCGGACCCACCAGCCGTGAATCTTTACGCCATCCGCGGCGCGCAGCCAGACGTCCTCGGCCCCGAGCGCGCTGGCCTGGGCCGCATCCGGCACGCTTGACGAGCCCTGGTACACCGTCCGCCCGGCGAGCCAGTGCAGCGCGCCGTAAAAAGCGGCGCCGGCCAGCCCGTACGCCAGGAGCATCCTAGGAGCCCGAGCCCGAGGTGACCTCATAACGCTCTGTCTTGGCCCATTTCTTTTCCCGGTGGGCGATGAAGTCATCGTAGAAGGCCACGGCCACCAACGGAATCCAGAGCTGGCAGTAGGTGAAATACATCAGGAACGTGAGAAGAATGTTGACCAGCGTGTCCTCGCCCTCGGCGCAGGAGAGCGCAATGACGAGCTGGCCGACAAACGTGGCGTAGGCGAATACCCAGACCATGGCGTATGGTCCGGGCACGGCGATGCGGATCAGACTGGACGCGCTGAGGACGAACAGAACATCCGAGATCACCACGGCCAGGAAGAAGACGTAATAGAGCGTCAGGGAGTAGAGCAGCTCCCAGCCGATGCGCCGCGGCCTGGTCTTCAGCAGGCTCCCGGCGTACTTCTGGAAGAGGTAATTGGAACCGCGCACCCATCGGCGGCGCTGGCGGAACCACACCTTCAGGCCTTCGGGCTCCTGCTCCCAGGTGACCGAATCGGGAACGAACTGGATGAAGTAACCGGCCTGGTAGATGCGGATGCTCATCTCGGCGTCTTCGGTCAGCGCTGAGGCGTCCCAGCCATTGAGCTGCTCGACCAGCGCCTTGCGGATGACGTAGTTGGTGCCCGGCAGCGTGGTGAGCCTCATCAGCATCCAGCGGCCCGCCTGCAAAATCCACTGGAAGCCGATGCCTTCGATGTTCAGGAAGCGCGTCAGGAACGCCCGCTTGCGGTTCCAGGCGCGGTACATGCCGATGGCGGCGCCGAGCGTAGGATCGACCACCAGCCTCTCGACGAGGGGACGGAGGGCGCCCGGTTCGGGAAGGTTGTCGGCGTCGTAGATGGCCAGGACCGGGTTCTTCGCCTGCCCCAGCGCGTAGTTCAGAGCGCCGGACTTGCCCTTCGCGGCGAGCGGGGCGGGGACGTTGAGCAGCCGCACGCGGGGATCGGCCGCCAGGCCCTCTACCACTTCCGCGGTCTTGTCCGTGCTGCCATCGTTGATGATGAGGATTTCGACCTTGCCCGCGGGGTATTCGAGCGCCTGGAGCGCGCGGACAGTGTGCGCGATGACCTTCTCCTCGTTGTGGCAGGGCACCAGGATCGAAACCGCGGGCAAATCCTCGTCGGCGACGATAGGGCCCTTGCTCCGCGCCAGCCGGTTCAGCCGGTAATACCGGTGGCCCAGGAAGAAGAGCAGGCACTGGTAGCCTAGCATGAACCAGATGAAGGTGACCGCCGCGACAAAGAGGCCGTCTATGAAGACGTTTGAAACCATGGAATCAGGCGCGCCGCCGGACAATCCGCCGCACGCGAACTTCAAAGTAGATCAGAAGCATGAGCCCCGTGGCAAGTCCCCCCAATGCGTTGATGGCGGAGGCAGACGCCCAACCCCACAGATTCACCGCCACGCCGGCCTTGGTGTTGGTGACCGCAGCCACCCAGTGTTCGCCGCCCGGAAGCATGGCGGACCAGGTGAAGCCGCTGGTCTCCATCGGCACGTGGACCTCCTTGCCATCGATCAGGATCTCGCGCGGCCGCTCGTTGAAGACGGCCACGGCGCGGCCGGGGCTGGCGTAGCGGAAGATCAGTCCGGTGGGCATCACACGCGCGTCCAGCAGGTCGCCTGAGATGCTCATCAGGCGCGCGGGCATGGTGCCGGGATCGAGGAAGTGGTACCAGGGCCTGCTGGTCGAGAGCCGGTGGCGGCCGGGAGGCGCCAGCACGCCGTCGGCCGAGACCGCGGGCCACAGCCGTCCATCCATGTAGTAGTCGCGGTCTTCGGCGGGCGTCAGAAGCACCGGGGCGGGACCGCCGATTTTCCAGTCGCCGCCGCCGCCCGTGAGCGTCGAGCCGCGCGTCAGGGCGATGCGCAGCAGCGTCCAGTCCTGAACGGGGACGGTGTTCTCGGAGTAGATGGCCACGCGAGGAAAGGTCGCAGCCGCGGCTTCCACGGTCCGCACCAGTTCGGTTCCGGTGGCCGTGAACGTCGGCAGCGTGGTGGCGTTGATGTTGCGGGTCGGCACCACGTTCACGTCGAACATGAAGCGGGAGGGATCCTTCACCAGCTTCAGGTAGGTCTCGGCGAAGCGGCGGTAACGGTCCGGCGGCTTCATCCAGTATTCGGAGGGATCCTGCACCTGCAAGGTGAAATCGAAGTCCTTCATCAGGGCGACCAGGCGGCGCGAATCCAGGCCGGTGCCCGGCCGGACGGTCTTGCTGTGCAGGCTGTCGATGGTGCTCACGATCACTTCGAAGTTCTTAGCGCGGCGCAACGGTCCGAGTTCCGTGAGGACCTTGCGGTGCATGTCCATCACCAGGTTCTCGCGGTAGCGCATGAACTTGTCGAACGAGGCGTGGTCGTACTTGTAGTAACGCTCCGAGGTGGGCTGAAACAGTTGGATGGGGTCGAAGCCGGCGCGCTTGTGGAAGTCCGCGCGGACGTTGGCGTTCATGGGGACGAAGTGCTTGGGATCGAACGGGTCCTTGAAGTCGTAATCGTAGTTCAGCTCGGAGATGTTGACGCCGTCCCACTCGTACTGATTGAGCAGCCCCTTCATCCAGTCCATGGCGGCGCGATAGCAGTCCGGATTCTGGAGGTTCATCAGCCTGCGCCACACCACCAGGCCGTCATCGCCGCTGGCGGTCTTCTCGCGCCAGTCCGGATGCTCGTCCCAGAACTTCCACGTCACCTGCGGGAACCAGAACCAGGCGTACACCGCGACTCCGTTGCGGTGGCAGGCCTTGATGAAGTCGCCATAGCGGAACGACCACTGACTGGTAAAAATCCAGGCCCCGGCATAGACCGTGCGTATCCCCGACTTGCGCCACTGGATGGCCAGCCGGTCCCAGTCCGCGGAGGTGCGGAAGCTGGGGTCGAAGTAGGCCTCGATGCGCGGGCTGCGCAGGGCGGTATTCACGCCGAAGGTCTCGGTGATGTAGCGCGGGAAATAGGGATAGTGGCTGGTTCCGTCGGTGGTGTGGTCGTCCAGGGGCGCGGCCAGGTAGACGTAGTGGCCGGCGCCGTGCTCGCCGGAGAAGGCCAGCATCTGGTCGCTCTCGGTGTCGGTCATCAGCTCGCGGACGCCATCCGGCTCTTCGAACCGCTCGATGCGCACGTCGGGCCGCCAGCGGATGGCCATCTCGGGATAGGCGTCGTCGGTGACCGTGGAAAGCGTGAGCTGCCGGCCCTGCCAGACGAAGCCGAGCTGGGTGAGCCAGGGCTGCTTGCCCTCCGCCACCACGGGTCCGCCCGAGTTGAGGTATTGCAGGACCTGCTGCTGCTGGGCCGTGGTCAGCTTCAGGCCGGCGGCTTCGGGCACGATGAGGATCGTCCCCCGGTCGGCCGGGACGCGCGTGAAGTCCCCCGGCTGGACGAGCTTGATCTCATAGCCGAACGTGTCCAGAACGCTGCGGTAGCTCTGCTGGTTCCGCGAGACTGCGGCCGGCGCCTTGTCGAGCCACAGAATCCACGCCTTCCTCCCGGTGGCGAAAGTCTGGGTCGCCGCGCGTTCCTGTTTGTCGTTCGAAGTGAGCTGAAGCCACCATTGCCGGAACCGCCCCGCCACGGTAGGCTCCGCGTGCGCAACCGGCCGTTCCTTGAGCAGGTCCACCGCGGCCCAGCCGTGTGGGGGAACGTTCACGGCGACTTCCTGCCGCCCGGTGACGCGCTGATCGGACAGGCGCGTGTCGACCAGCTTGCCACTTTCGTCGAACAGGCGCACACGCCAGAATTCGTTTTGCGGCGCGATGCTGGCCTCTCCGGAAGCCGTACGCACGACGTAGCGCCCCTGGAAATCCACTACGCTCGGGAAATCGCGGATGGAAACGAAGCGGTAGCCCAGATCCCGCACACCCTTGATGATCTGGTCCAGCAGGTTGGCGTTCAGGAAGGGGTGGAAGTAGAAGGATGCCACGCCGTCGCGCACCACCTTCAGATTGCGGGCCGCCTGCAGCACCTCCCGGGATTGAGGGTTCTCGATGGGCACGTAGCCCAGGTCCTCCGGGAGCACCTGCCGACCCCAGTGATCGATTACGGGATAGGGAAAATACTGTTGCGAGTTGAGGCTGGGGGTCGAGATGGTGCGGTCGTAGAAAAGCGTGAAGACGCGCATCAAGGCGCGGTAGTCGGTCTCCGAAGCGGCATAGTGCGGCGTCTCGAAAGCCACCGGGAAGATTCCGGCGTTGAAGCATTCCGAAAGACCGAGCTGCAGGCGCCGCATGACGAAATCGGTGGAATCGCCTGCGATGGGGCGGTCGCCCGTGTCGTCCCAGAATTCGTAGTCGTCGCCGCTCTGCCCGCGGTACTGGTGCGTGATGCCATGCATCACGATCGTGCCGCCATGGGCAATCATGTAGTGCAGGGAATCTACGAACGAACGCCGGTCCGAGAGCCGCACCTCGAACTCTTTTGAGGGATTCTTGAAGATCGGGATCATCGCGATCTGGAAGGGAATGTGATAGCCCTGCAGCAGATCGGAGACGTGGCGCAGGTCGACTGGATCGTCGTCAATGCTCACGTCTTCGATGCGCACCAGCGCCCGCTGGTCGGTGGCGTGCTGGACCTCGAAAATGTCGTGCAGCAAGTCGCAAAACGCCAGGTAGTGGCCGCCCTCGTCGGGGTAGGCGAAGGGGCTGTCGGCGAAGTACCAGAAGCGGCCGTGGTGCAGGACGTAGGGGTAGGACGCACCGGCCTTGGTCACCGCCGTGGCAACCACCTGCACGTTCCTCTTGTCCGTCACGGTGACCACGCTGAGGTCCGGCTCGTGCTTGGGCAGAAGCGTGTCCTTATACATCACGCCGGTGATGCCGAAGTAGCGGTTGTACTCCTGCCAGGTGAAACCGAACTGGCGCCGGCCTTCGGGCGTGTTGACCAGGCTTTCGACGTGCTGCCCGAGCCAGGCGAACGGCTGCTGATAGGCCCGCACATCGGCGACGAGAGCCTCCGGGGCGGTCGCGCCCGGCGTCACGCCGATGTAGAACCCGGCGTGGTAATGCTGCAACAGGCCGGGCTGATAGTTGCCCGAGGGAATAATCTCGCCGGTCAGCCCGAAGTGGCCCAAGAGATTCTCGACAAACAGCGCGTGAATGTACCCTTTCGCCTGGTAGTCGGTGGGGCCGTCGTAGATGATGGCAACCGTCTGCTGCGCGGTGTTCTGAGCCGCGGCCGAAAGGCAGAGAAACAGCGGCACGATTAACAAAAGGAGGCACTTAACGGCCAAGCGATGGGGCTGGAGCGTGTCTACAGCCTGGTATGGGAGTTCGCTCATTGGCAACTTCGAAGTCTCATGACTAATAGCATTTCAGTGGCTGAACCGCAACTACGGGTGCGACGGGCAATCTGCGCTGCCGAGCGGCCCCCTGGAGCAATCGCGAATTGGCTTCGTTTTGCGTTCTGTCTCGGCGTCCGGGCGCGACACTTGAGCTTCTTGGGCCCGTCTTTATGATTCTATCGCAGGCGGGCGGGGGATCACAGGGAAGGGAGGCGGGACATGCGCCGTTCCGGTGGCCCGATCCTACCGATGC
Source organism: Bryobacterales bacterium (assembly GCA_963719445.1). Lineage (GTDB taxonomy): Bacteria > Acidobacteriota > Terriglobia > Bryobacterales > Bryobacteraceae > DASWZN01. The sequence continues at coordinate 5,278,821 of OY970385.1, read as the reverse complement.
GTTCGGTCCCAGGCCGCGACCTTGGAGGGGTTTAGCTCGTCACGGGCGATCTGCGACGCGCTCATCATTTTCCCTTCCCCCGTTGGCAAGATGGCGCAACACACCACCGAAGGCCCCCCTACTTATGGAGCGCAAGATCATGGAGGGGGAGGCTTACAGGTCGAATCGGCCCGCTCGACAAGCGCCGGGCACGAAGTGGCAAGCCCCGAGTTGACGCGACCAAGAAGTCGGCTCGCGCTACTTCGGTGGATGCTCAACCGTGAAGTCCTTCACCCACCTTCGACCCTCAATCACACACTTGCTCCTGTACTTGGCGCCGCTGAGGCTTTCGTATTCTAAAGCGATCTCAGAATGGTCAGTCAGGGCATTGCGCGGATGATGAGAGTCCAAGATCCCTCCCGGCGCAATTGTCAGCATTTCGGGCGTGCCCTCGGGGTGGCTTGCAGGCTGATCTCCGATCCGATACCGAAATTTCACCGCAGGGGGGGTGCCGTCGTTCTTGAACCTGACCGTTGGAATCCCGTTGATCGAGAGAGCATCGCCTTCGCCCCACGCCTCGTCCGAAGAGTCGGGTTGCCGGAAGACGACCGGGCGCGCGTTCAGATTACGGCGCTCATCCTGGAGGTTGCCCGGCATCTCGGTCGCAGACACGACAGGAAGGACCGGCCGCCAGGCGGGAGAGCGCGGGCCCGCGCCGGCGGCCGGGGCAGAATTCGAGGCCTACGCATGCGACGCGCGGCGGTCGAGGGCTCGTTCGAGGTTCTCGCCTACGGCGCTTCGCTCGGTGTGATCCTGTCGCTTCATCAGGCTCTACACAAGTTCCAGCCGAAGTTCGCGGCCCACAACCGCGGCTGCCTTGCGCAGCGTGTTCAGCGTCACAGCGTCGTACTCTGGATCGAGCAAGCGGTCGAGCGCGGCGCGGCTGGTGTGCATCCTGCGCGCCATCTCGGCCTTGGAGAATCGTTTCTCCTTCATGGCGGCTTCAACCTGTCGGGCGAGCACACGCTTAATCGCGGTCGCGGTGACTTCCTCGTGTGTGCCCTCCTCGCGGAGCCAGCTATCGAAGGATGATCCAATGTTCTTGTTCTTCATGCGCTTTCCCCTCTCTTCCGTTTGAGCGCCAGCTCGATGTCGTGCGGCGGCGTCTTCTGGGTCTTCTTCATGAAGCCGTGGAGCAGCACCATGCGCTCCTGTTCGACGCAGAAAATGACCCGCGCGGCCCGGCCGCGCGGCAGACTGCTGCGGACTTCCCACAATCCGAGCCCAGTGACCGAACCAACGGCAGCCCAATTGGCCATGAGAACTCGACGTCCTTGATATCCTCGCCGATTGCCTTTCGGTCTTCCATCTCGAGGCCCTTCAGCCACTCGCGGACTGGCTCGCGGCCGTTATCTGAGCGGTAGAAGTAGGCCGGCAGGCGCTTGAGACCCGGAGTCAAAGTCTACTGTACCATTTGTGGTACGCATGGTCAACGGTTACGCCAGTGGGTGCACGACATTGGGGGTTTCGGTCGCAGACACAACGGGAAGGACCGGCCGCTGAGCAGGAGAGCGACCCGCGCCGGCGGCCGGGGCAGACATTCTAGGCCTAGGCGTGTGAGGCGCGGCGGCCGAGGGCTCGCTCGAGGTTCTCGCCTACGGCGCTCCACTCGATGTTCTTGAAGAACGTGTCGATGTAGGCCGCGCGGGCTGTGCCGTAGTCGAGGTAGTACGCGTGCTCGTATACGTCGAGGGCGACGATGGGGGTCGCGTTCCAAACCGGGAATGAGTTCTGCGCGTCGCCGGCGTAGTTGAACAGGTAGTTCCAGTCGTGGTCCCAGGCGAGCCAGGCCCAGCCGCGGGACGCCATGCCCGTGGCCTTCAGATCGGCCATCCACTGCTCGACCGAGCCGAAGTGCTTCTCGATCGCGCGCTTGATCTCCGCGGGGGGCTCGCCGCCCTTGCCGCCAAGGTGACCGAAGTAGAGTTCGTGGTTCTTCACGCCGCCAATGGCGAAGGTGAGGTCAACCTTGAGCGAGCGGAGATCGCTGAAGGTCTGATTGGCAGTGGCGCGGTCCGCCGCTGCGATCTTGCCCATGACCTCGTTGTACTTGTTGACGTAGCCTTGATAGAGCTTGTAGTGCTCCGTCATGGTCCGGGCGGAGAGGCCGTCCAGATCCCTCATGATATTGTCGAATTTCTTCGCTTCGATTTTATGTGGCATCGTTAACGCTCCTCTAAGTAGATGAAAGGGGGCGGCAAAGGTTGCAGCCAGTTTGGGCCCGGGCCACGACCGTGAGGAACTGTCAAAGGATCCGGGGACACGCCTGCGCTTGTTCGCAGGCCGAACATTCGGGGTTGCAGCCCGGAGCGTTCCCGAATTTTTGACAGATCCTCAGGGTTCGAGGCGGCGGATGGTCTCAAGCACTACGTTCCCGACCACTTGGAAGCTCGACGCGCTGAGCTTGTCCAGCGTGTCCCGGTCGTTGTGCCACCAGGAGTTGTGCGGGCCGTAGTCGAAGTCGATCAGGTCCAGGGCGCTGGCGCCCGCCTGGGTGAAGGGGATGTGGTCGTCGAGAAGGCCGTTGGGATCGGTGGAAAAGTACTTGCCCAAGCCGAGCCGGCCCGCAGTCTCCCAGACCAGGCGCCGCAGCCACTCGGTGGAATTCTCGTCATTTACGAGGCTGAGGTCCCGGTCGCCAATCATATCCACGTTAATCAGGGCTTTTAGCCTCGAGAGCGTCCCGTCGGCGCCCCACCTGGAAGCCAGGTGACGGCTGCCATAAGTTCCATCCGTATCCGACCACTGGGCGATCGCCTCTTCGCCATCGAACCACACCAGGTAGATGTCGTTCTTGTGGGGCAGGCGGCTCACAACGCGCGCCGTCTCAAGCAGGAACCCGGTGGAGGAGCCGCCGTCGTTGGCCCCGACGAAGTAGGTTCCGGGAATCGACTTGGTATCGTAGTGGCCGGTAATGGCGACGATCCGCCCGGACGTGCCGCGGAAACGGGCGATGATGTTCTTCATCGCGATGGGACCGAGGGGCGTGGACGCGCGGAAAGAGTCTTCAGTCACCTCGCAGCCCAGGGGCTTCAGTTCCGTGCGGATAAACGCCTGCAGCTTGTGAATGGCCTCCGAGCCCGCCGGGCGCGGTCCGAAGGACACGGTTTTGCGCGTGAGATCCAGGGCGGCAGCGCCGCTGAAGGCCGGAGCCGTGGGGCGGGCGGCTCCGCTTGCGCGCGACTGGCTGGACGACAGGCCGGAGGCCTGTCCCACTGCCCAAAGGACCACCGCGGCCAGAATCGCTGTTCCTAACCCCTTCTTCATACCTTCTTGCGTGCCTCAAACATGACGGTCGAACCAGCGCGGCAGGCGGCCTCGAGCACGGTGAACGGCACGGCGGCCACCGCCAGCCCGCACCAGAGCAAGTGCTTCGCCAGTCTCATTGCGGGCTCTTCCACCATGCCCCGCGCCCTTCGCACCATCGGCGCCAGGCCCGGGGCCAGGCTCATGGCCAGCCCGCCCGGGTTGTCGCGCAGCGAGAAGTGCTTCCTGCGCAACACCTCAAAGCCGGCCGCCTGAAGCAGCGCTTCGAGATCGGAGGCGCGGAAGTCGATGCGATGCCGGGGCACGTCCAGGCCGCTCCAGTTCTCCCCGAGGAGCAAAAACTGCCAGCAACCCGCGTTGGGCGCCTGGAGGATCAGCCGGCCTCCCGGGCGCAACAGCGCGTGCGCGGCCTCGATCCGCGCGAAGGGGTTGTCCAGGTGCTCGAGCAGCTGGAGCATGACGATGGCCCGGCAACTGGCGGGTGCCAGAGGCGCGGCGACCATGCTGGCGCACACCGACCGCGCGCCGTGCAGCTTCCAACTGGCGGCGGCCGCTTCGGGCGAGTGGTCCAGGCCGATCACGGGCAAGCCGCGCTCCGCCAGGATGCTGCGGAGCAATCCGCCTTCGGGGCTGAGGTCCAGCACGAGACCGCCGTCGCCCGCCTCCTCGATCGCGCGCAGGATGAAGCCCACGTGGTCGCTGAGCACGAAGCGGCGGTAAGCGCGTTCGAAGCGGTCGGCGGCGCAGTCTCCGGTGGGCCAACGGGTGGGATGCTCGAGCGTCGGTGGCGCCGACGGGTAAGGGTCCAGGCGGATCAGCCGGCACTTGGCGCACTCGACGATACGGTACTTGTCCCGAGTAGCCCGGTAGAGCCGGTCCCGCGCTTCGAAGAGGATACGGAGGTCCAGGCTCGAGCAGGCCGGACACGGTGTGCCGGCCAGCGCACCCGTGGGGCCGGACGCGGCGGCTGCGAGGCGGGCCGCGTCTTCACCAGAGTCCGCCCGAAGCTCTTTCTCTTTGCGCTCGGCCAAGTGCTTAAGGTTCGCTCTTTTTGGGGTCCTGCGCAAGTGGTGGCACGCGGATTCACTTAGCGGTAACCGGCTCGGCGGATTCGGGTTGTAGATCCAGCAGCTCGAGGAAGCATTGGGCCGCACGGTGGAGCTTCTTACGGCGGCGGTGGATAATACCGATGGGGCGGAGCAATTCGGCGTCAATGGGGATCGCCGCCAGGCGGCCACGTGCGATCTCGGCGCGTAGGGGGCGCACCGGCAGGATGCTGATTCCCGATCCGAGCGCCACGGCCTCCATGATCATTTGGATGTTGTCGAAGTGCATGGCCAGGTTGACGGAGACGCCGTGCTCCCGCAGAAGGCGGTCGATACCCTGGCGGATCGGCAGGTCCTCGTCAAACGCGATGAAGTCGCAGCCGTCCAGATCGGCCAGCTTGACCACCACCCCCTTGGCCAGCGGGTGCGACGGCGCGGCCGCCACAGCCATCTCCTCCGCGCGGAATGGGATGACGGCGAGTTGCCGGCTGGCCTGCGGGTAGCTGACGAAGCCGAGGTCCGCCCGATCCGCCAGGACCGCGTCATAGACCCGGTCTGGCCGCAGGTATTCGACTTCGAGGCTGGCCTGCGGGAACCGGCGGGAGAACTCGTCCTTGAGGCGAGACATCTCGGAAAGCCCCACTGAATAGATGGAGGCGATCCGAACCGTTCCTTCCACTTCGGCTTTGAGGCCCTCCAGGGCCAGTTGAAACTCCTCGTGCCGCTGAAGAACATCGCGGCACAACTGGAAATAGAGCTTGCCGGCGGGCGTGAGGATGAAGGGCCGGCTCGAGCGGTCGAGCAGCGTCACGCCCATCCGCTCTTCGAGTTCCCGCAGGTGCTGGCTCGCGGCGGGCTGGCTGACGCCGTTCAGAGCTGCGCCGCGGCTGACGCTTCGCTTCTGCACGATGTCGCGAAAAAGGAGCAAATGCTCAACGGTCAAGACTTTGACTCCACGCCTGCCGTGACAGGCCGGAGGCCTGTCCTACTGAGGCCAGCATAACATAAGACGGCGTTATATAGTCAAGGCCTAAATTTTCGATTGACTAATATTATGAAGCTGAGCTATGCTGGACGAAACACCACTCTTGCAGGGAGTGGGGAGTAGCATAACAGGCTCACGAAAGCCGAGTGAATCGGCCGGTTTCCGTTCGCGTTCCGGCCGAGGCGGCGAACCGGCAGCCCGGCCTTACCCGGCGCGGGATTGCCCGGCAGAATACCACGGACTCCATGGCGAGCCCGGCTGGCATAGGCAGTTCGAATGCCCGGCGAATCCGGCGCATATTCCACGGTTACGGAAGGCAGCGATGAAAGACGAGAGTCTATCCCGAGGTTATCCAGAAGCGCAGGGCCTGTACGACCCGGGCCTGGAGCGCGACGCGTGCGGGATCGGGTTTGTGGTCAACATCAAGGGCGAGAAATCGCATGAGATCATTCTCAAGGGCATCCAGATCCTGCTGAACCTGCTGCATCGCGGCGCCTGCGGCTGCGATCCGGAAACCGGGGACGGCGCGGGTGTTCTGATTCAGATCCCACATGCGTTCTTCGCCCGCGAGTGCGCCCAGATCGGCTTCACCCTTCCGAACCCGGGCGAGTATGGCGTGGGCATGGTTTTTCTGCCGGTGGAGCGGCACGAGCGCCTCATCTGCGAAGGCATCATCGAGCGCATCGTCCGCGAAGAGGGTTTGAGCGTGCTCGGCTGGCGCGACACGCCGATCGACGCGGATGCGATCGGCCGCATCGCGCGCGTTTCACAGCCCTACATCCAGCAGGTCTTCATCCAGCACTCGGTGGGGATGGACGAGGACGCGCTCGAGCGCAAGCTGTACGTCGTCCGCAAGCGGGCGGAGGCGGAGATCGCGGCCTCGGACCTGCACGACAAGAGCTTCTTCTACATTCCGTCGCTTTCCGCGCGCACCATCGTGTACAAGGGGCTGCTGCTGGCTCCGCAAATCGCGAAGTTCTACAACGAGCTCTCCGACCCCGAGGTGATCAGCGCGCTGTGCCTGGTGCACCAGCGCTTCTCCACCAACACTTTTCCCACCTGGCAACTGGCGCATCCGTTCCGCTACCTGTGCCACAACGGGGAGATCAACACGCTGCGCGGCAACGTGAACTGGATGTACGCGCGCCAGTCGATCCTATCCTCGCCGCTGTTCGGCGACGACCTCAAGAAGACGTTCCCCATCTGCACGCCGGGCGGGAGCGACTCGGCGATGATCGATAACGCCGTTGAGATGCTGGCGCTTTCGGGCCGCAGCCTGCCGCACGTGCTGGCCATGCTGATTCCGGAAGCCTGGGGCGGCGATCCTTCAATGTCGGACGAGAAGCGGGCCTTCTACGAATATCACGCCTCGCTGATGGAGCCCTGGGACGGTCCGGCCGCCATCGCTTTCACCGACGGGCGCGTGATCGGCGCCACACTCGACCGCAACGGCCTGCGACCGGCCCGCTACTGGGTCACGCACGACGACACCGTGATCCTGGCCTCCGAGACCGGCGTGCTTCCGGTGAAGCCCGAGGATGTTCGCTTCAAGGGCCGCCTGCAGCCGGGGCGAATGTTCCTGGTCGATACGGTCCAGGGCCGCATCATTCCGGACGAGGAGCTCAAGCGCAGTCTGGCTGTGCGTCGGCCTTACGGACGGTGGATCAAAGAGAACCAAGTCACACTCGACATGCTGCCCGAGCCGCCGCGCTGGCATCCGACCGATCTCGATTCCATTCTTCAGCGCCAGCGGGCGTTCGGATACACGGACGAGGACCTGAAGTTCATGCTCGGCCCCATGGCCGTCGAGGGTCAGGAGCCGGTGGGCTCGATGGGCTGCGACACGCCGCTGGCCTGCCTTTCCGACAAACCGCAGCCGCTGTTCAACTACTTCAAGCAGCTTTTCGCGCAGGTTACCAACCCGCCCATCGATCCGATCCGCGAGGAGCTGGTGATGTCGCTCGCCAGCTTCATCGGCACCGAGCGCAATATCCTCGCCGAGACGCCGCAGCACTGCCATACGCTCAAGCTCGAGCACCCCATCCTCACCAACTACGACCTGGAGAAGCTGCGCCGCGTTTCCTGGGGCGACTTCCTGGCGGCCACGCTGCCGACGCTGTTCCGCGTGGATGGCGGCGAGAAGGAACTCGAGCGCGCGCTCGACGGCCTCTGCCGCCGCGCCTCGCTGGCCATCAAGAACGGCTACACGCTGCTCATTCTTTCCGACCGCGGCATCGACGAGGACTACGCCGCGATCCCCAGCCTGCTGGCGCTGACGGCGGTGCACAACCACCTGATCCGCGAAAAGACGCGCACCCAGGTGGCGCTCATCGTCGAATCGGGCGAGCCGCGCGAGGTGATGCACTTCGCGCTGCTGATCGGCTACGGGGCAAGCGCGGTCAATCCTTATCTGGCCATCGAGACGCTGGAGGACATGCACCGGCGCGGGCGGTTCGCGGACGGCGTAACGTTCGAAGCGGCGCTCAAGAGCTACAAGAAATCCATCAACAAGGGCCTGCTGAAAGTCTTCTCGAAGATGGGCATCTCGACGCTTCAGAGCTATCGGGGCGCGCAGATCTTCGAGGCGATCGGCCTGAACAAATCGGTGGTTGAGAAGTACTTCACCGGAACGGCTTCGCGAGTCGAGGGCGTGGGTCTGGATGTGCTTGCGCGCGAGGCCAAACTCAAGCACGATTTCGGCTTCCGCCCGCTGACCGACGCCGACGCCGAGCTGGCCATCGGCGGCAACATACAATACCGCGCCAACGGCGAGTATCATCTTTTCAACCCGCTCACCATCAGCAAGCTGCAGCACTCCGTTCGGCAGGACAACTACGAGACGTACAAGGAATTCGCCGCGGCGGTCAACGACCAGGCGCGGCACCTCTGCACTCTGCGCGGGCTGATGAATTTCCGCTTCAGCCGGCGGCCGGTTCCGCTCGAAGAGGTCGAGCCGGCGACGGAGATCGTGAAGCGGTTCACCACCGGCGCCATGTCCTTCGGCTCGATCTCCAAGGAGGCGCACGAGACGCTGGCCATCGCCATGAACCGCATCGGCGGGCGCTCGAACACGGGCGAAGGCGGCGAGGACGAGGAGCGCTTCAAAGACGACCGGCGCAGCGCCATCAAGCAGGTGGCCTCGGGCCGGTTTGGCGTGACCACGAACTACCTGGTCAATGCCGACGAATTGCAGATCAAGATCGCGCAGGGCGCCAAGCCCGGCGAGGGCGGGCAGCTTCCGGGGCACAAGGTGGACGAGGTTGTGGCCCGCGTCCGGCACTCGATTCCGGGCGTGCAACTCATCTCTCCGCCGCCGCACCACGACATTTACTCGATCGAGGACCTGGCGCAGCTCATCTACGACCTCAAGAACGTCAACCCGCGCGCGCAGATCTCGGTAAAGCTGGTGGCCGAGGTGGGTGTGGGGATTGTCGCCGCGGGCGTGGCCAAGGCCCATTCGGACCTGGTGCTGATCAGCGGCCACGACGGCGGCACGGGCGCCTCGCCCATCACCGCCATACGGCACTCGGGCATCCCCTGGGAGCTGGGCCTTTCGGAGACGCAGCAGGTGCTGGTCATGAACGACCTGCGCAGCCGCATCCGCGTACAGGTGGACGGCAAGCTCCAAACCGGTCGCGACGTCCTGGTTGGCGCGCTGCTTGGGGCGGAGGAGTTCGGCTTCGCCACCGCTCCCCTGGTCGCCATGGGCTGCATCATGATGCGCAAGTGCCACCTGAATATGTGCCCGGTAGGCATCGCGACGCAGCATCCCGAGCTGCGGAAGAAGTTCGCCGGAACGCCGGAGCACGTGATCCGGTACTTCTTCTTCGTAGCCGAGGAGGTGCGGGAGCTGCTGGCGCAGCTCGGCCTGCGCACGGTGAGCGAGGCGATCGGCCGGGTCGATTATCTGGAGATGAAGGACGCGGTGGACCACTGGAAGGCACGGGGCCTCGATTACTCGTCGATCCTTTACAGCCCGCCAGTCCCGGGCCGCGTCGCGCGCCGGTGCGTGACGACGCAGGATCACGGCCTGGACCGCGCGCTCGATTACAAGCTGATCGGCCACGCGGCGGACGCGCTGGAGGGCGGCGCTTCGGTCGAGTTCAAGCTGCCCATCCGCAACGTTCACCGCACGGTGGGCGCGATGTTGAGCGGCGAGGTGGCCAAGCGCTACGGCTCCGCTGGCCTGCCGGATGACACCATCAAGTTTCAGTTCACCGGCTCTGCGGGGCAGAGCTTCGGCGCGTTCCTGGCCAAGGGCGTGACGCTCACACTGGAGGGCGACGCCAACGATTACGTCGGCAAGGGACTCTCGGGCGGCCACATCATCATCTACCCGCCCCGGGCTTCGACCTTCCCGGCCGAGGAGAACATGATCGTCGGGAACGTGGTGCTTTACGGCGCCACCAGCGGGGAAGTGTTCTTTAACGGGATGGCCGGGGAGCGGTTCGCGGTCCGCAACTCCGGCGCCACCGCGGTGGTGGAGGCGATAGGCGATCACGGCTGCGAGTACATGACCAACGGCCTGGTGATCGTGCTCGGCGCGACCGGGCGCAACTTCGCCGCGGGGATGACCGGCGGTTTCGCCTTCGTGCTCGACGAAACGGGCGAATTCGCCAGAGTCCGCTGCAATCCTGCGGGAGTGGACCTGGAGCCGGTGGTGGATCCCGCGGATGTCTGCAAGCTCAGAGAGTTGATCGAGCGTCACGCGGACCTGACCGGCAGCCCGCGGGCGAAGTGGGTCCTGGAGAACTGGGACGCGCTGCTGCCCAAGTTCGTCAAGGTTTTTCCGCACGAATACAAGCGCGTGCTCGGCATTCCGCGGTTAGCCGAGCGGGCGCCGGCGCCGCCACCCGTGCTGTTAACGCCGGTGGCGCAGGAGGTGGTCCGTGGGTAAGCCGACGGGTTTCCTGGAATACAAACGCGAAGTTCCCAGCCGGCGTCCCGTTGCCGAGCGGGTCAACGACTTCTTTGAAGTCTACGAGGACTTTCCCGAGGAGAAGCTCAAGACGCAGGGCGCCCGCTGCATGGATTGCGGCGTGCCGTTCTGCCACAACGGCTGTCCTCTGAACAACGTCATTCCGGACTGGAACGACCTGGTCTACCGCGACCGCTGGCAGCAGGCGATTCGCGTGCTGCATTCGACCAACAGTTTTCCAGAGCTCACCGGCCGCATCTGTCCGGCGCCCTGCGAGGCGGCCTGCGTGCTCGGGATCAACGAGCCGCCGGTCACCATTAAGCAGATTGAGAAGGCGGTCATCGAGCACGCGTTCAAGGAGGGCTGGATTCGTCCCGAGCCTCCGGCCGTGCGGACTGGCAAGCGCGTGGCGGTGGTCGGCTCCGGGCCGGCGGGCCTGGCCGCGGCGCAGCAGCTCAATCGCGCCGGACATTCCGTCACGGTGTTCGAGAAAGCGGACCGGATCGGCGGCCTGCTGCGTTACGGCATCCCCGATTTCAAGCTCGAAAAGCGCATTCTGGACCGGCGCATCGAGCAGCTTGTGGCCGAAGGGATCGTGTTTCAAGCCAACGCCCACGTCGGCAAGAACGTTCCAGTAGAGGACCTGAGCAAGGAGTTCGACGCAATCCTGCTGGCCGGGGGCGCCGAGCAGCCGCGCGACCTGCAAGTGCCGGGCCGCGAGCTGAAGGGCATCGAGTTCGCGATGGATTTCCTGCCGCTCCAGAACCGCATCTGCGCGGGCGATCGCATCAACGGCAAGGCGTCGAACCTGGCGCGGGGCAAGCGCGTGGTCATTATCGGCGGCGGAGATACGGGCGCCGACTGCCTGGGCACCTGCCACCGGCAGAAGGCCGCTTCGGTGACTCAATTCGAGATCATGCCGCTGCCGCCGAACGAGCGCGCTCCCGAGACCCCCTGGCCTCTGTGGCCGCTTCAGCTTCGCATCGAGGCGGCGCACGAGGAAGGCGGCCAGCGCGAGTGGTCCGTCGCCACCACCTGCTTTACCGGCGACGAACAGGATAACGTCGAGAAGCTGCACGCCATCCGCGTGGGTCCGCCGCCGAAGTTCGAGCCGATCGAAGGGGGCGAGTTCACCATCGACGCCGATCTGGTACTGCTGGCCATGGGCTTCACCGGCCCGGTGCGCAACGGCATGATCGAGCAGCTCGGCGTGTCGCTCGACGCGCGCGGCAATGTGGCGGCCGACGAGAACTACATGAGCTCGGTCCCCGGCGTCTTCTCGGCGGGCGACATGCGGCGCGGACAGTCGCTGGTGGTCTGGGCGATCCGCGAAGGCCGGAATGCGGCGCACGGGATCGACCGGTATCTGATGGGGGAGAGCAGGCTGCCGGCGTAGGACAGGCCGGAGGTGCCTGTCGTCAGCCATCGGCCATCAGCCGCAGGGTGGACAGGCCGGAGGCCTGTCCCACGGGGACAGCCGCGGGCGGCGTTCGGCGGTCACTGACCGCTGACCGGCCGCACCATGGGCGCAATCCGCGCGCCCGTCGCGCGAAGTTGCTTGATCAGCCCTTCGGAGACTCCCGACAACCCGCGCAAGTCGTCCCAACCGCGCAGCGGCCGCCGGGCGATTATCGCTTCCGCGGTGCTGAGATTCACCCCGGGCAGCTTTTCTATTTCGCCCGCGGTCGCTGAGTTGAGATCGACCCAGTGTGGAACCGGCGCCAGCGCCGGCGCCGGCCGCCGTGCTGGCTGCCGCCTGTCTGGCCTGTATTTCCCCCGTCGCATAGATACCCCTCGCCTGATTTTACGCAATCGCGGAGTTCGGCGGCTGTGGGCGGCCCGGCTGCGCCCGATTGGCGCCGGACGAGATGACGGACGGATTACGGACCCGGGAGTCCCGGCCGGGCGCGTGATAAAATCAGGCTCGGTTGTCGAGCCAACGTAACCTGGATGGGATTCTGAGCGTCAAAGCAGCGCGGCTGCCCAGGCGAGGGAGGTACAATCGTGCGATTGTCCCACAGCATGGTCCTGATCGGTGCGCTATTTGGGGCCTGTTTGATGGCCGAGGGCCAGCAGGCGGGTAGCGCGGCTCCAGCGGATTCCGGCACCACTATTCGAGTAGAGACGCGGCTGGTTCTGGTGGACGTGGTGGTAACGGACAAGAAAGGCAACTACGTTCGCGACCTTACGGCCAGCGATTTCAAGGTCTGGGAGGACGACAAGGAGCAAGAGATCAAGAGCTTCTCGCTCGAGACGGAAGGCGCCTCTGCGACGAATTCTCAGCTTCGCTACCTGGTCCTCTTCTTTGACAATTCGACCATGACGATGGCCGACCAGATCAACGCGCGTCTGGCCGCGGCGAAGTTCATTGAGGCGAACGCCGGGCCGAACCGCCTGATCGCGGTGGTCAACTTCTCCGGGACGGTGCGCATTGCGCAGAACTTTACCGACGACGTCGGACGACTGAAGCGGGCGGTGAGCGGCGCGCAGATGTCGGCGGTCTCGCCCAACGACCAGACCGTGGTCCAAACCGCTTCCACCGGCATGCCATCTTTCAACCTGGGCGCCGCGGCTGCCGATTTCGGCGTGCGCAGCGACCTGATGGCCCTGCGCAGCCTGGCCAGGAGCCTGGCAGGTGTTTCCGGCCGCAAGTCTCTGGTGTGGCTGACTTCCGGCTTTCCGCTGCAGCCCGAGCAGATGTCCGAGGTGAAGGCCACTATCAGTGAGTGCAACAAAGCCAATGTTGCGGTTTACCCAATCGACGCCCGGGGACTGGTCGGGGGGGGATTTTCGGCCGCGCCGCGCGCCTTCCTCAGCTCTCCGCCCGCTGATCCGCCGAGTGGAGTCGTGCGATCGAGCTTCGTCTCCGCGAGTATGGAAGGCGGCGGCCGGCCATTCCTCCAAATGGCGGGGTTTGGCCTGGCGCCGGTGGCATTCGCGATGCCGCAGCGTGGGGGCACTCCCGGCAGCGGTGGCAATACCGGCGGGGGTGGTTCGGGCGGCGGCGCTCCCGGTGGTGGTACCAAGGGTGGCGGTTCCGGCGGCGGAAACACGGGCGGCACCAAGGGCGGCGGTACCGGCGGTGGCGGCACCAAGGGCGGCGGCACCACCGGCGGAACCAAGGGCGGCAGCAACACCCCCGGCGCTTACAACAATCCCAACAACTATCTGAACTCACCCCTCAATCAGACCCCGTTCAACCGGTCGGGGCTTCTGATCCCGCAGATCCCCAACGTTGCGAGCAATCAGCAGGTCATGTACATGCTGGCCCAGGGAACCGGCGGCTTCGTGATCGCAAATACGAACGACGTGCTGGGCGCCCTGCAGCGAATCGCCAAAGACCAGGACCAGTACTACCTCATCGGCTATTCCCCGGCCGAGACGGCCGAGGGGAGCTGCCACTCCTTGCGGGTGAAAGTGGACCGCAGTGGAACGCTCCTGCGATCGCGCACCGCTTACTGCAATGTTCCTCCGCAGGACCTGCTGGCGGGCAGCGCGATCGAAAAGGACCTGGAGAACCGCGTGGCCGCTGCCGAACCCGGAGAGATCGGCGGCTCGGTGGAGGATCCGTTCTTCTACATCTCGCCCAACACTGCCAGGGTCAATGTCGCGATGGATATTCCCATTGCCGAGGTCAAAACGCAGAAGGTCAACGGGAAACTGCACGCCGAGGTGCACGTCCTCGGTGTCGCGTACAAGGCGGATGGCAGGACCGGGGCGCGCTTCAGCGACACGGTGAAGCTGGACTTCAACAACAAGAAGGAGCTGGAGGCGTTCGCTCAGAAACCGATGCACTATGAGAACCAGTTCGATGTGGCGGCCGGTTCCTACACTCTCAAGATCGTGTTCAGTGTGGGCAGCAAGTTCGGCAAACTGGAAACGCCGCTGATTGTGGATGCCTGGGACGGGAAGCAGTTCAGCCTGAGCAGCCTGGCCTTCAGCACGAGGATTCAGCGGCTGGCGGAAGCGCAAGGCCTCGACGCGGCGCTGCTCGAGGGCCGGACGCTGCTGGTGGCCGACGGCATGCAGGTCATTCCCGCCGCCGCAAACCGGATGAAGAAGAGCGAGCTGGGCGTGCTGTACCTCGAGGTCTATGAGCCGCTCCTTCTCGATCCGAATCCGCCGCAGGTGGGGCTTCAGCTTCGGGTGCTCGACCGCAAGACCGGAAACGTGGCGAAGGACGAGGGGCTGTTCAGCGTAGCCACCGCGATCCGGCCGGGCAGTCCGATGATCCCGATTGGCGTGAAGCTGCCGGTCGAGTCACTCGCTCCGGGGTCCTACCGGGCTGAAGTCAGGGCGGTCGACTCGATGGGACACCAGACCGTGTTGCGGTCGGCCGACTTCGACCTGGAGCCGTAGCCGGGCGCTCCGGTGGCCGAAAACAACCAATGTGGTGGCACGACACCATGCTGTCATGCAGTATCCGGTCAGATTACTAGGGTTTAGCCGATGGCAGCCAACTTGCTCCCCGTGGCATGCGAGACAAAAGGAGGCTATTGTGCGATTCACGCTCATTGGGCTCTTCACGGCCGTTCTGGCGGCGCAGACGCCCGCTCCGTCTCCCACGCCTGCGCCGGCGAATGCGAACCTCGCCGAGATCACAACGCGGGAAGAGACACCCGTCTTCCAGTCGCACGTGAACCTGGTGCTCGTGCCGGTCGTGATTCGCGATGCGAACGGAAACGCGGTCGGGAATCTCCGCAAGGAAGGCTTCCAGGTTTTCGACAAGGGCAAGCGGCAGGAAATCACCCGGTTTTCCGTCCAGACAGCGGCCGGGACAGCCGCCGAGGAAGCGCAACCTCAGAAGGCCCCGCCGTCCACCGCTTCCGGCGGAGTGACGGCGCCGCCGGTCGCGCCCGCCCGCTTCGTCGCCTTCGTCTTCGACGATGTGCATATACGAATCCAGGACCTGCCGCAGGTGCGCGATGCCGTCCGGCGCTATCTTCGTTCCTCGCTCCGGCCGGAAGACCGCGCCGCTCTGGTCACCACTTCGGGCAAGGACAATGTTGACTTTACCGACAAGCCGGACACGCTCGACGAGGCGCTCCTGAAGATCCGTCCCAGCCCACTCACCTCCTCTGCCCTCCGCTCGTGTTTCTACATCAGCTATTCCCAGGCGGTCCAGGTCGAGCAACAGGTCACGCTTCATCCCATGGCGGACGATGTTCAACGCTCGGTTGCGCTCAAAGCCGCGGTTTTTGACGTCGCCCGCTGTCTGCACACGCCGGATGCCTTCAATATCGCGGTGGAGGAAATCCGCGATGCTTTCATGAACGGGAAACAGGAATCGCGAGCGGCGCTCGCGGCGCTGCGGGAGTTGGTCCGGCGTATGGCGCTCCTGCCTGGACAGCGGAGCATTGTCCTGGTCTCGCCCGGATTCTTCGTCTCGGCCGACCTTCAAGACCAGGGGTCCGATCTCATTGCCCTCGCCATCCGGTCCAAGGTGCTCATCAATGTGATCGATGCGCGCGGCGTCTGGACGAATCCGGCGTTCGATGTCGACCAGTCAGGCCCCGCGCCTCCACCGGACGTGCTGACTTTCAGGCAACTGGATGGGTCGGCTGCCGACGATGAGCTCATCGCGCTGGGCGAGGGGACCGGCGGAACCGTGAATCTCAACAACGACTTCGATGGCGGTGTCCGGAAAAGCGCGGCCACCCCCGAGTACCTTTACATTCTGGGCTTCGAGCCGGAGAATCTGAAGCTCGATGGCAGTTTCCATTCCCTGAAGGTCGCCGTGAGCTTACCCGGGAAACTCAGTCTTCAGGCGCGGCGCGGGTATTGGGCGCCGTCGCATTCCGAAGACGAGGCCGCCGAGACCAGCCGGGAGATCCAGGAGGCGGTGTTCTCCCGCGACGAGGTGCGCACCCTTCCGATCGACGTTCACACGGAGTTCTTCAAACCGACCGACGAAGACGCCAGGTTGAGGGTCATAACCCACCTGGATCTGAGGGCGGTGCGGTTCCACAAGGAGGCAGAGCGGAACCGCGACAACGTGACGCTGGTCTGCGCGCTGTTCGACCAGAACGGCAACTTCCTGAAGGGGATTCAGAAGACGGTGGAGATGCGGTTGAAGGACGAGAGCATGCCCGGGCGGCTGAACGCGGGTATCAGCGTGCCGGCTGAGTTCGATGTGAAAACTGGGGCGTACCTGATACGCGTGGTGGTTCGCGACGCCGGAGGAGAGCAGATCGCCGCGGCGAACGGCGCTGCGGAGATTCCATAGGAGGGTTTCGTGCGGCATATCATCATTGGGTCTTTCGTGGCTGTTTTGGCGGCGCAGACGCAGGCTCCGGCGCCCACGCCCGCGCCGGCGAATCCGAACGCCGCCGAGGTCACCACGCGGGACGAGACGCCCGTCTTCCGGTCGCGGGTGGACATGGTGCGCGTGCCGGTCGTGGTCCGCGATCATGCGGGAAAGACGGTCGGCGGGCTGCGTAAGGAGGACTTCCAGGTCTTCGACAAGGGTAAGGCGCAGCAGGTGGCTCTCTTCTCAGCCGAAGGGAGCGCGGTGCCGAAGGCGAAGGCCGCCGCGGCCGAGGAAACGGGCGCGCCGTCCGAGCTGGAAGAGCCCTCCAAGCCGGTCGAGCCAGGGAAGGCTCCCACCGTGATGCCCACTCGTTTCATCGCGTACATCTTCGACGACATCCATCTGGAGGCGGGAGACCTGATGCAGGCCCGCCTGGCGGCCACCAAGCACATGGATCAAGCGATGCGCCCCACCGACCGGGCGGCGATCTACACGCTTTCGGGCCATGTTTCGATCGAGTTTACCGATGACAAGGCGCTGCTCGATGCGGCGCTGCTGAAGATCATGCCGGGGGCGCACAGCCGCAGCATGCCTCCGCTCACGTACTACGTGGCCGACCAGGTTGAAGAAGACGAGATGAACACGAGCAATCCGGCGGTCGCATTAGCGATCGGCGAGACCATCGACTGCTTGCAACTGAACGGCCCCGCCGCGGCTATGGCGCCGGATATGGCGCGGGGCACGGCGCGGCAGGTGGTGGCGGAGGGCAGGCAGCAGACCCGCAGCGCGCTCCTGATGTTGAAGACCATGGCGAGCCGCCTGGCGGCCATGCCGGGGGATCGCAACATCATTCTGGTCTCGCCGGGGTTTTACCTGCCGAACGACCTCCGTGCGGACATGGCGCAGGTGATCGAGCGGTCGGCGCGTTCCGGCGTAATCATCAACACGCTGGATGCGCGCGGGCTTTATGTTCCCAGCCCGGTCGGCGACATCCCGGGCTGCCCGCCGCCCGATCCCACGCTCGAGAGACAAATCTCGCAGTACGCCAGGTTCGAGGAGATCGCGAAGGGTTTGACGCTCGACGAGCTGGCGGACGGCACCGGGGGCACTCCCTTCCGGAACAACAACGACCTGTTCGCCGGGTTCAACAGCCTGGCGGCCCCTCCCGAGTACATTTATTACCTCGGCTTCTATCCGCAGAATCTGAAGCCGGACGGGACCTATCACGCGCTCAAAGTGACGCTGGTGAACGGGAAGGGGCTGTCCATCAAGGCACGCAAAGGCTACTGGGCTCCGTCGCACGTGGAAGACGAAGCCGCGCAGAGCAGCCGGGAGATTCAGGAGGCGGTGTTCTCCCGCGATGAGGTGCGCGACATTCCGATCGATCTGCACACGCAGTTCTTCAAGCCGACGGATGAAGACGCCAAGCTGAAGGTCATCACCCACCTGGACCTGAGGGCGGTTCGTTTCCACAAGGAGGCAGAGAGGAACCGCGACGACGTGACCGTGGTCTGCGCGCTGTTCGACCGGAACGGCAACTTCCTGAAGGGGATTCAGAAAACGGTGGAGATGCGGTTGAAGGAAGAGAGCATGCCCGGGCGGCTGCGCACGGGGATCAGCGTTGGCGCGGAGTTCGACGTGAAGGCCGGGGCTTATATGATCCGCGTGGTGGTGCGGGACGCCGGGGGGCGGCAGCTCGCGGCGGCGAACGGATCGGCGGAGATTCCATGATGAACCGGAATCTTCTGCTGGCGGCTCTTGGCGTTTGTTCCGCTATGTGGGCGCAGAGCGGGCCCCCGGTTCCATTTCGGGCGGAAGCGCGGCTGGTGGTTGTGGACGCAGTGGTGACGGACAAGAAGGGCGCGTCGGTCCACGGTCTCGCGGCGAAGGACTTTCACGTCTTCGAGGACGGCAAGGAGCAGCCGGTGGCCGGCTTCTCCTCCGAGACCGGTCCGGCGACGCCGGTTGCGGCGCCGGTGATTTCGCGGAGGCGCTATTTCGTCCTGTTCTTCGACGACAAATCGCTCGGCATGGCAGACCAGGGGTGGGTCCGGCAGGCCGCACTGAAGTTCATCGCCGAGAATGCCGGACCGGACCGGCTGATAGCGGTGATGGAGAACGAGTGGCCGAACCCAGCCCTGCGGGTAAAGCAGGCTTTCACGGCCGACGTGGCTCGTCTGCAGGAGGTTGTGAGCAGAACGAAAGCCCAACCGTCCTCGATACCCTTCGACCGAGGCGTGAGCGGCGAGGCGCCAGGGCCGCCTGCGGCATTGCTGGCTATGGCCAAGGATCTGACAGACGTTCCGGGCCGCAAGGTGGTGGCTTACTTCAGCGGTCGCACCGACGAGTCAGGCTTCGATAATTCGGGGAGGCCCGTGTTCCGGCCCTTCCTTCCCGCGAGCCAGGATTCCTCCCGCGACCCCCTGGTTCTTGCGTTCCGGAGGGCGAACGTCGCGATCTATCCGATCGCCTACACCGCGGGCTGCACGACCGCTACAGGGTGGCTGGACAACCTGGCGATGGCTACCGGTGGCCTGTCGATTTGCCGGGGCAACGAGCCGCTGCTCGCTTTGAACGACATGGTGCGTGAGCAGGACGAATCCTACAGCCTGGGTTACGTGCCCGCGGATTCGCCGGAGGGCAGTTGCCACGCCTTGAAGGTCACAGTGGACCGGCCCGGCGTGAGCGTGCGGGCGCGCCCGCTCTACTGCAACATCAAGCCGGTGAACCTGGTGGCCACGAACCCGCTCGAGAAGGAGTTGGAAAACCTGGCGGCCTCGGCCGCGCCCGGCGCAAGCGGAGCCTCAGTCGCCGTGCCGTTCTTCTTCACGGCCAAAGACGTGGCGCGGATCAACGTCGCGCTGGAGATCCCTTCGCACGTCTTCGAGGCCAGGAAGCTGCGAGGCAAGCTGCATGCCGACCTGGACGTGCTGGGCCTGGCCTACACGCTGGCCGGCGGAGTGGCGGCGCGCTTCAGCGACAAGGTGGGTTACGATTTCGACTCGCAGCAGGATTTCGACACTTTTCGACAGAAAGCACTACACTACGAGCACCAGTTCGACATGGCGCCGGGCAACTACAACTTCAAAGTGGTCTATCGCTCGGCGAAGGACAGCTTCGGGAAAGTGGAAACGCCGCTGGCGGTGGATCCCCACGATCCCGGCCAGCTCAGTTTGAGCGCGATCGCGTTGAGCCGCGAGGTCCGGCCGGTGACGGCTTCGGACAGCGTGGATGCGGTGCTCGAGGAAGGGCGAAAGCCGCTGGTGTTCCGGGGCAATCAGATCGTTGTGTCGGGGACGGATCGGTTCCAACGGAGCGGGCTGGTGGAAGCCTACCTGGAAGTCTACGAGCCGCTGCTGAAGGAGAAGGATCCGGTGCAATTGGGACTGCGCCTGCGGCTGCTGGATGGAACCAGTGGTGAGCAGAAGTGGGATTCGGGCAACGTGAACCTGAGCGGTCTGGCGCAGGCGGGCAATGCGGTGATTCCGGTGGCGCTGAGGCTGCCGGTGGCCGGGCTCGCGCCCGGAGCATACCGGGCGGAGTTCACGGTGGAAGACTCGGCGGGCGGGCGAGCGCTGCGCGAAGCAGAGTTTCGGCTAGAATAGACGGCATGGTTAGAATTTCGGCGGTTCTTCTTGTGATGGCGCTGGCCGCTCCCCTGGCGCTCGCGCAGCGGCGCCAGTCGCCGGCGGTCAACCTCGACGCGCCCGAAGGCCGCTTGATTCAACAGATCCAGCACGAGCTGGATGGGGCGAAGAGGCTCTCTTTACTCGAGCAGTTCGCCGCGCAGTATCCCCAAGACGAAAGTGTTGCCTGGGTTTACGACCAGATGATCGCCGCCTACGCCCAGGCCGGCCAAAGCGATAAGGTGCTGGAAACCGGCCAGAAGCTGCTCGCCATCGATCCCGCAGACGTCGCGACCGCGCACGAGTGCCTCAAGGCCGCCGAAGCCAAGAAGGATCCCGCTCTGGTGTTGAAGTGGTCGGCCACGACGTCGGAGATGGCCCGCAAGGTGGTGCAATCGCCGGAGCCCGCGGCCGCGGGCGAGGTCGAGGCTTGGAAGCGCAACGTGGATTATGCCAAACAGGTCGACGTCTACACCGAGTACTCTCTCTACGCCGCGCTGCTCCAGAGCACCGATCCGAAGGTGAGAATCGAGCTTGGCGAAGCGCTCGAGACACGCAACCCCCAGAGCCAGTACCTGCCCCAGGTTGCGCAGCCGCTTTTCCTGGCTTACATGCAGGCGGGCCAGAACGAGAAGGGACTCGCGTTCGCCGACAAGTGTCTCAGCGCGAATCAAGCCTCCGAGGAGATGATGCTCGCGGTCGCCCAGAGCTACATGGAGAAGAAACTGCCCGACAAGGCGATCGCGGTGGCGCGGCAGGCCATTCAGGCCGCCGATGCGAAGCAAAAGCCGGAAGGCGCGGCCGACGCGGACTGGCAGACCTGGAAGACGCAGATCACGGGACGCGCGGAGTGGATCTCGGGCGTGAGCTACGCGGCCCAAAACAAGTGGGCGCTGGCGGACGAGTCGCTGCGCGCCGCGCTGCCGACTATGCAGGGCGACAAGAGCTATCTGGCCCAGGCGTTGTTTTTCCTTGGCCTGGCGAACTACCGCATGGCTGAAAGCGGACAGCCCGCGCGCGCCCGCGACGCCTTGCATTTCAGCGAGCAGTGCGCTGCCATTCCCGGCCCCTTCCAGGCATCGGCGCGCACCAACGTCAAAGCGATCCGGTCGCAATACCACTTGCAGTAGGACTGCTCCTCGGGGAAGCCGTAGAAGAATTCGGGGACACGCCTGCGCTTGTTGGCAGGCCGAACATTCGTAGTTGGAGCCCGGAGTGTCCCCGAATTCTCCCGAATTCTTTTACAGCTTTACGGGCGTGGTTCAGTGCCGGCTTCCGGGGCCGGCAAGGGCCGCAGCAGCCGGTCCTTGCGGTAAATCAGCGACGAGGTGTTGTAGTCGGCGATCTCGAAGCCGTGGCCGTGGGTGATGGCGTCGGTGGGGCAAGCCTCCACGCAGTAGCCGCAGAAAATGCAGCGCGAGTAGTCGATGTTGTATACCTTGGCGTAGCGCTCACCGCCGCTGATGCGCTCGGTCTGGGTATTCTCGGCGGCCTCGATGTAGATGCAGTTGGCGGGGCACGCCGCCGCGCACAGGAAACAGGCGACGCACTTTTCCATCCCGTTCTCATCGCGCTCGAGAACGTGGACGCCGCGATAGCGCTCCTGGAACTTGGGCGGCTCGTCGGGATAGGTTTCGGTCACCGTCGGCGACAGCATCTCCTGGAGCGTGACACCCATCCCCTTGGCGATGGCAGCCGCCGAGCCCAGCACTTCTTCGATGTTCGGCATCCTCGCGACTCCTCCCGGGAGTCAGTTCTTCGATCCTCAGCCCGGCCGGTTTTCCGGAACGCGCTCGTCCTGCCGGAATGGGGCGACCCCCGCGCGCTCGCCGACCGCCTCCAGATCCCGCTTCGAGAACCCGCTCTGGCTGATCGAAATGGTTCCGTCCCGTTCGATGAGGAACAGCGACGGCACGCTGGAGATTGCGAAGGCGTTGCTCACCGGGTAGCGGCCGGCGTGGTCCAGCAGAGTTGTGAAGGTGATGCCGTACTCCCGGCAAAACTCGGCAGTCGCGCCCGCCTTGTCCTGGGAAATTCCAACGATCTGGACGGCGCCCGGTTTCGCGCCCTGGTGCAGGCGTTCGAGAAACGGAAGGGTGTACTGGCACACCGGGCAGGACACCTTGAAGAACGCGAGGAGCGCCGGGCCACGCGCCAGGATCTCGCCGAGCTTGTGCCTGGCCTCTCCGAGGTCCGGCAATTCAAACTCAGGCGCGCGGTCCCCCACCCCGACCATTCGCTTCCGGTTCCAGAAAGCCATCTACTTCCAGACTAGCGCGCCCGCGCGTGGTTGGTGAAGCTGCTCGCCGCTCGTCGATCCAGCCGGCCCTTACAGCCCATCCTGCTCCACCTGCTCCTTGACGAAGCTGAGGATGTCGAAGCGCTTGATCGCGCGGTCGGGGAAGAAGCTGTTGACGGCGTCCTGCTCCTCGTTGAAGATCTCGAAGACGGTGGTGAGCTTGGTGAAGACCAGCAGCTCGATGTTCCGCCGGCTGAGGTTCTCGAGTTTCAGCCGTCCACCCCGCTTGCGGAGCGATGTGAAGCCCAGGACCAGGGCTCCCAAGCCGGTGCTATCGATGGACTCCACGTCGCGCAGGTTGAGGATGACGTTTGCGGCTCCGGGCAGCCCGCTGAACGCATCCCTCAGCACGCCCGCCTCCTCGCCCACCGTGATCCGGCCCCTCAGATCGAGGATGGCGATCCCTTCCCGTTCTCTCTGCTTGATTTCCAAGGCCATGGCAACTCGGGATAAACTGAACGCCTAACCGGCGGGGTCGCTTGCGCGCCGGCGAGGGCCGTCAACCGGTCTGCGACTCCGTGTCCTTCTCAGCCGCCTCGATCATGTAGCCGACGCCGCGCACGGTGTGAATCAGCTTTTGCGGCCAGCGGTCATCCACCTTGCTGCGCAGATGGCGGATGTAGACGTCGACGATGTTCGTCAGCCCGTCGTAATCCATATCCCAGACGTGCTCGACGATCATCGTGCGGCTCAAGGGACGCCCGCGATTTCGCATCAAGTACTCGAGGATACTGAACTCCTTGGGAGCAAGATCGATCGGCTCACCGGCCCGAGTCACCTTGCGGCGGATGCAGTCCAAGGTCAGATCGCCGACTTGCAGCCGTTCGGGAGTGGGCTGTCCCCGCCGCAGCAAAGCCCGTACCCGCGCCAGCAGTTCCGTGAACGAGAAGGGCTTGCCAAGATAATCGTCGGCGCCTCGCTCCAATCCCTTTACACGATCGTCCACGGCGCCGAGCGCGCTCAGGATCAGCACCGGCGGACTGGCATTGCGGTTTCGGATCTTCTCCAGAACCTTCAACCCGTCCATATCGGGGAGCATCAAATCGAGGACGATGAGATCGTAGTCGGTGGCGTGCACGCGCTCGAGGCCGCTGGCGCCATCTTCCGCCGATTCGACCGTATAGCCCGCACTCTCCAGACCGCGGGCGACAAACTCGCCGATGCGCTTCTCGTCCTCGATGACGAGGATTCGCATCCGCCGCTTCGTTTCGTCGGGGTGTTGGGTGGGTTGGTCGAGAGCGCTCATGGCCCGAAATCCTTCGCTGAGATGAAGATACCAGAAAGGGGCGATCGCCCGCAGCTTCCGTCACGTCGCGGCAGGATCCAGCGGTTGGGGATCTCGAGGCTCCGCGCTCTTATCCTGTACGTCCCTAGCACCTTCGGTTACAGCATAGCAGAAGATCAACAATTCAGTTACGGTCCGGCAGGGTGCGTCAGGGGCGAGGCCGAAAGAGCCGCCCCGAGGACCAATCCGAGCAGTCAAATCGTCTACCCACCCCTAGCAGCCTGTGGCGCAACCCCCCGAAATTCGGCTGCGGCAAGGGTGAGCGGGTGGGCGCCGGTTCCGCCGCCTTTGGGATGGTGAAGCGGTAGAAAGGCACCGCGGAGAACTGGCCGTTATTTCCAAGGTGGCGCAGAGGCATAGAATCGCGAGAATGAGCTCCTCCTGGCGGTTATGGAGCTCCCTTGGCGTTCCCGCGCCCAAGTTGCGCCGCAGAATCAGACTCAGATTGAACGCACCCACGTGGATCAACTGGCGCTTCAAAACATTTTCGCGCCCTCGCAGATGCAGCCGCCGCATTCCGCCGGTTTCGTAACAGTGCGCAAAGGACCGCTCGATCAGTTCCCCGCGCTTCTTCAGAAGCCGCTTGCCATAAATGCCGCCGACCCGCCGTCGATTATCGTAGACCGCTTTCTGTTCGGCCGCCTTGCCCGCCCACTTACGCCGTTTCCGCTTCGGCTCCGGGATGTAGGTTCGGGTCGGCACCTCCGCGATGGCCTGCACCGCGCTGCCGCTGTGGTACCCCTTGTCGGCAACCACCTCTTCAATGCCCTGGGCATTGACCTGAGGCTCTTCCTTCGTCGTCTTCTCGGCTTCCCGCTCGATCAGGTGCGCAACCGTCTCACCCGCCTCACCCAGGGTTTCCCGGATGGTTGTGGTATCGCCCTGGTTGGCCGGCTGCAAGGTTACCGCGATCACTGCCCCACTCTCCATATCCACCGCGTGCTCGGCCTTGTGTGCCAGATGCGTGGTCCCGTCCTTCATCTTCGTGATGCGCGCATCCGGATCCGACGGGCTCACCCATTCCTGATTCGAACCTTTCTTCTTGCGCTGGCGGTCCACGCGCGCCAGATCCTCCCGGGTCGGAGTCTCGATGCCGGATTGCTGCGCCAACCCAGTCAGGAATTCGTCGTAGCTGGCGCCGTTGTCGCGCCGCACGATCGAGCGCAGGGCCGCGTTGGCCTCCAGCGTGGTGGCATCCACGCCCACCGTCCGGCCTTTCAGCAAACCGCGATCCGCCAGCACTCCCAGCACCCACAGGAACACCTTGCGGTGCGTCTCCACATCGATCAGCCGCCGGGTTCGCGAGATGGTCGAATGATTGGGGGTTTGCTCATCCAAGCCGATCCGCAAGAACTGGCGCAGCGCCAGCGAGTCGGCGGCGCGCCAGGCAATCCCGCGCTCGGAGTCGAGTCCCTCGAAGTAGCCAACCATCAGCAGGCGGAAATATGTTCCCGGCGTCAGCGAGGGGCGTCCATTGTTCTCCGCATAGAAGCCGCTGCACTCCTTCTCGGCGAACTTCTCGGCGTCCAGCAGCTCGTTCACGCGCTCGTAGAACGGATGGCCGGGCGCGGTGGCCAGCTCGGCATGGGTGATCCAGAGCTCTTCCTGGCGCTGCCGGTGTCTGCGGGTGCCCATGGCCATAAAAACATTTTAGTGTATTTATGTTTTATCGACCAGAGCCGACCGCATCCAACGGCCGGGGAGTTTAACCACAGGCTGCTAGTACTACTGTGTTACAAACAGAACAGTTTAGTGTAGAATTGTTTTGTGGGAACCGACGCAGCGCCAAGCCCACAGCACAAACGCTTTGCGGCCTATCTGGATGGCTTGGCGCAGGCCGCAGGGCACGCCGATCGTAGTATCCCTTTGCGCTCCTATTGCACCGGCTTGCTGTTGCCTGGTGAGCGGAAGAGCGTCGAACCGATGGCGGCGCGACTGGCGCCCCAGAATGTCCGCCGGATGCATCAGTCCTTACACCACCTGGTGGCGGATGCTCCCTGGAGCGACGAGGCCGTGCTGGATCGGAGCCTGGATTTCGTCTTGCCCGCCATGCTGGCACGCGGTCCGGTAGTCGCCTGGGTGGTAGACGACACCGGCTTTCCCAAGAAAGGCCAGCATTCGGTCGGGGTGGCACGCCAGTACTGTGGCCAGATCGGCAAGCAGGAGAACTGCCGGGTGGCGGTCAGCCTTTCCATGACGACCGAGACCTCGAGTATGCCGGTCGCCTTCCGCCTGTATCTGCCCGAGACTTGGGCCAACGACAGCGAGCGGCGGGACAGAGCGGGAGTGCCTGCTGACATTTCGTTCCGAACCAAGCCCGAAATCGCGCTGGCGCAGATTCGTCAGGCACGCGCGCGGGGCATTCCCGAAGGAGTGGTGCTGGCCGACGCTGGATATGGGACCGACAGCGGATTCCGCACGGAGTTGACGAAACTGGAGTTGCGCTATGTCGTGGGAATCCAGAGCACGCTGACCGTCTGGGAACCGGGCAAAGAACCCAAGCTGGCACCCCGCCGTCGCGGCACGGGTCGCCCGCCAAAGCTGTTGCGACGCGATCCAGAACACCAACCGGTCTCGGTCAAACAACTGGCGTTGTCGCTGCCCGCCGAGTACTGGAAAACGGTGAGGTGGCGGCAGGGAGTGAAACAGAAACTGCGGTCCCGGTTTGCGGCGATCCGTGTCCGCCCCGCGCATCGGGACTACTGGCGCAGTGAGCCGCACGCCGAGGAGTGGCTGCTGATGGAATGGCCCAAAGGGGAGGAGCAGCCCACCAAGTATTGGCTTTCGACGCTGCCGGCTGACACTTCCTTGACCGAGTTGGTGCGCCTGGCCAAGCACCGCTGGATCATTGAGCGCGACTACCAGGAACTGAAACAGGAATTGGGGTTGGGCCACTTCGAGGGGCGCGGCTGGAGAGGCTTTCATCACCATGCCACGCTTTGCCTTGCCGCATATGGGTTCCTGGTGGCCGAGCGGAACCGTTTTTCCCCCTCGGCACGCGCCGGTCATCTCGGACTATCAACGCCCCACTTCCCGCCAGACTTCCGCCCGCGCGGCTCGCGTCCGTCCCGAGCGGCATAGTCGGACCTCCATCACCACCCTACGCATCACGATTGCCCGACGCCTTCTGGCGCAGCTTCCTTGCTGCCCGTTTTGTGGGTCGCGACGTTTGTAACACAGTAGTACTAGCAGCCTGTGGCGCAACCCCCCGAAATTCGGCTGCGGCAAGGGTGAGCGGGTGGGCGCCGGTTCCGCCGCCTTTGGGATGGTGAAGCGGTAGAAAGGCACCGCGGAGAACTGGCCGTTATTTCCAAGGTGGCGCAGAGGCATAGAATCGCGAGAATGAGCTCCTCCTGGCGGTTATGGAGCTCCCTTGGCGTTCCCGCGCCCAAGTTGCGCCGCAGAATCAGACTCAGATTGAACGCACCCACGTGGATCAACTGGCGCTTCAAAACATTTTCGCGCCCTCGCAGATGCAGCCGCCGCATTCCGCCGGTTTCGTAACAGTGCGCAAAGGACCGCTCGATCAGTTCCCCGCGCTTCTTCAGAAGCCGCTTGCCATAAATGCCGCCGACCCGCCGTCGATTATCGTAGACCGCTTTCTGTTCGGCCGCCTTGCCCGCCCACTTACGCCGTTTCCGCTTCGGCTCCGGGATGTAGGTTCGGGTCGGCACCTCCGCGATGGCCTGCACCGCGCTGCCGCTGTGGTACCCCTTGTCGGCAACCACCTCTTCAATGCCCTGGGCATTGACCTGAGGCTCTTCCTTCGTCGTCTTCTCGGCTTCCCGCTCGATCAGGTGCGCAACCGTCTCACCCGCCTCACCCAGGGTTTCCCGGATGGTTGTGGTATCGCCCTGGTTGGCCGGCTGCAAGGTTACCGCGATCACTGCCCCACTCTCCATATCCACCGCGTGCTCGGCCTTGTGTGCCAGATGCGTGGTCCCGTCCTTCATCTTCGTGATGCGCGCATCCGGATCCGACGGGCTCACCCATTCCTGATTCGAACCTTTCTTCTTGCGCTGGCGGTCCACGCGCGCCAGATCCTCCCGGGTCGGAGTCTCGATGCCGGATTGCTGCGCCAACCCAGTCAGGAATTCGTCGTAGCTGGCGCCGTTGTCGCGCCGCACGATCGAGCGCAGGGCCGCGTTGGCCTCCAGCGTGGTGGCATCCACGCCCACCGTCCGGCCTTTCAGCAAACCGCGATCCGCCAGCACTCCCAGCACCCACAGGAACACCTTGCGGTGCGTCTCCACATCGATCAGCCGCCGGGTTCGCGAGATGGTCGAATGATTGGGGGTTTGCTCATCCAAGCCGATCCGCAAGAACTGGCGCAGCGCCAGCGAGTCGGCGGCGCGCCAGGCAATCCCGCGCTCGGAGTCGAGTCCCTCGAAGTAGCCAACCATCAGCAGGCGGAAATATGTTCCCGGCGTCAGCGAGGGGCGTCCATTGTTCTCCGCATAGAAGCCGCTGCACTCCTTCTCGGCGAACTCGTCGAACTTCTCGGCGTCCAGCAGCTCGTTCACGCGCTCGTAGAACGGATGGCCGGGCGCGGTGGCCAGCTCGGCATGGGTGATCCAGAGCTCTTCCTGGCGCTGCCGGTGTCTGCGGGTGCCCATGGCCATAAAAACATTTTAGTGTATTTATGTTTTATCGACCAGAGCCGACCGCATCCAACGGCCGGGGAGTTTAACCACAGGCTGCTAGTGTCCTGAGGCAGAAGTTCACATAAATAGTGGAAACCCCTCTGCTATGCTGGGAATCCAACCAGCATGGGCCGACCGACAGAGCCAATCGTGCTGACCGAGGAGGAACGCCAGAAGCTGCAACAGTGGGCGCGCCGGCCGAAGACCGCGCAACGGCTGGCCTTGCGGGCGCGCATCGTACTGGGTTGCGCCGAGGGGCTGCAGAATCGCCAGGTAGCACGCCAGCTGCGCATCACGGACCAGACCGTGTGCAAGTGGCGGGGGCGGTTTCGCGAAGCCCGCTTGGAAGGGCTGGCGGATGAGCCGCGGCCCGGGGCTCCGCGCCGGATTTCCGATGCGCAGGTGGAGGCGCTGATCACCCGAACGTTGGAGTCGGTTCCACCGCAGGGCACGCACTGGTCGACGCGGTCCATGGCCGAGGCCTGCGGGATGTCCCAATCCGCCGTGAGCCGTATCTGGCGGGCGTTCGCGCTCCAACCGCACCGCGTCGAGACGTTCAAACTGTCGGCCGATCCGTTCTTCGTGGAGAAGGTCCGGGACATCGTGGGGCTGTATCTGAATCCGCCGCAGCGTGCTCTGGTGTTGTGCGTGGACGAGAAGAGCCAGATACAAGCCCTGGATCGCACGCGACCGATTCTCCCGTTGCGGCCGGGCGTGCCCGCACGGCAGACGCATGACTACGTTCGCAACGGGACCACCTCTCTATTCGCCGCGCTGGACATCGCCACCGGCAAAGTCATCGGTTCGCTGCACCACCGGCAGCGGCATCAGGAGTTTCTGCGTTTCCTGGAACGGATCGACGAAGCCGTTCCGGAGGCTCTCGACATTCATCTGGTGATGGACAACTACGGCACCCACAAGATGCCCAAAGTCCAGCGCTGGTTTGCGCGTCGGCCGCGCTACCACCTGCACTTCACACCCACCAGCGCCAGTTGGCTGAACCAGGTTGAGCGCTTCTTCGGTCTGCTTACAGAGCGGAGGATTCGGCGGGGGACTTTCGGCAGCGTCCGTGAACTGGAGTCGGCCATTCGGGACTACCTGGCTCATCACAACCAGAACCCCACGCCCTTCGCCTGGACTGCCGACGCCGACTCGATCCTCAAGAAGATCGCACGGTTTTGCGTGCGAACTTCTGACTCAGGACACTAGGGTCTTCCCCCCTTTCTGCCGATAGGACAAGAGCGAATGCAGGAGCGAACCGTGCAACCGCCGTTTGCAGGCGGCCCACAGCCGGGCGGGCTCAGCTACGCCCTGCGACGCGCGCTCGATGCTCATCTGGCGTGGCTCGCCAAGCGGTCCAATGGAGCCCGCGCGGACTTCAGCGGCGCGACCCTGAGCGACGCCCAGCTCGAGGGGGTCAACCTCAGCCGTGCCATCTTCCGCGGCACGTCGATGATCGAGGCGGTCTTGATCGGCGCGGATCTGACCGGCGCCACGATCGAGAGCAGCGACCTGCGTCAAGCCAGTCTGTCGCACGCCGATCTGGCCGGCGCCTCACTTACCGGCTCCAACTGCAATCTGTGCCGCCTGGAGGGGGCCAACCTTTCGGAAGCGACGCTCCAGTCCGTGACCTTCATCGGCAGCGACTTCGGCTCGGCGCGCCTGCTCGAGGCCCGCATACGCGATTGCGATTTTCGCGGCGCCAACCTCAAGGACGCAGGGCTGCATCACACCAACATTTTCGACACGTCGTTTGGCGACGCCAACCTGGAAGGGGCCGTTCTCTATCACGCGCGCATGCAGCTGGCCCGGTTCGTCGGCGCCGTCGCCACCGACGCCAACTTCGGCTCCGCGCGACTGGAGAGCTGCGACTTTCGGGGCGCCGTGCTCAGCGGCTCGAAGTTCTTCCGCGCGGACCTCGCCCGCACCTGTCTCGGCAGGGCGCTCATGGCCGGCTGCGACCTTCGCGAAGCCAAGATGGGCGGCGCGGATCTCACCGGCGCCACGCTGGTCGATGCGTTGTTTGAAGGAACAGTTCTGTTTGCGGCCGACCTGCGAGGCGCGAACCTGCGCGGCGCCCGCGGCATGACCGGCATGCAGCTTTCGCAGGCGCGCACGGACTGCGACACGACCCTGCCTAACGGAGCCAGGGGGCCGTATCTGAGAGGTTCTGCCGCGGAGCGGCCTGCGTGACGCGTGGCCCTTGCGGCGCGGCTTCTTACTGCTCCGCGCGCCGCTCTCTCAAAAAGAAGTACCAGCCCAGCGACAGGCCCAGCCGCGCCCAGTTCTTCCACTGCGTGCGGGCCAGCGACAGCAACAACATCAGCCCGATCAACACCACCGAGCAGGCCACCACCTGAGCTACCGAGAGGGCCTCCTTCCAGAACCAAAACCAGCGCCCGTAGACCAGCTCAATGTGAACCCAGTAGACCAGCAGCGACGTCACGCCGAATTGCCGCACCCAACTCCACTTGTCCGCCGTGTGCCGGGTCCACAGGTAGGCGAACGACAGCAGGAGCAGCACCGTGCCCGTCTTGATGAGCACCAGCCAGGGGCTGTCCAGCCAGAACTCGGACTTGGGATATATCGAGTAAGGGAACGACGAGCAGTACTGCCCGGCCAGGACCAGCGCGAATCCCGTGAGCGCGGCCCACTGCGCCGTTCGCTCGAAACGCTCGGCCGGAAGGGTTCGGATGATGGCGCCCGCACTCATGCCGAAGGCGACAAACGCGGCCCAGGGAAAGAAACCGAAGGAGAGATAGTCCGGGGCCACATACATCCTCACCAGAGTGGGCACGCCGGACCAATCGAGTCCCGAGACCAGCGGCGAAAGCCCTGCGATAACGAATCCCAGCGCAGCGCACAGGCGCACGCGGTCCTCGGTGGTGAACACGGCCATGATCGAAAGGAGGGCGACGGCCAGCCCCATGCAGTTGAGCACATCCACCCGCAGGAGGTCGGTCCACGGGCTGCCCGGCAGCCCGGTCACCCAAACCTGAAGACGGAACAGAAGCGCGATTCCGAGGAGGTAGCCCGCCCGCCGCAGGGCCTTCACGACGCGCGCGCCGGTGGGCACTCCTTTGCGCTCGCATGAGTCCATAAGAAAGGCCAGCGTCACGCCCACCAGGAACAGGAAGATGGCCGGAGGCAGCCCTCCGATGAACTGCGTGATGACGTACAGCCCGCCCTGCCGCTGCTCGGGTTTGGTGAAGGAATGGAAGGCGTGGCCATTCAGCATCGTTACGGCCGCCAGGCCCCTCAACCAATCCAGAAACGCCAGCCTACCCGTGCCGGCGCGCCCACTGCCGCCCGCGCTCATTTCTGCGGATACTCCTTTTTGACGTTCGGAGGCAAATTCAGCCGGAATACGCTCTCGGGCAATTGCGGATTGAGTTTCATCTCCGAGTAAGTGAACAGGTAATAGTTGCCGCCCGGCTCGATCACCTTCTGCTGCACCGGATGGCCTGCCTTCAGGGGAATCCACAGCTCGACCTTCTTGATCTGCTCCAGGACCTTTGGGGACCTGGGCACGAGCTCGAGCCTGGTCGTCTTCTCGCCGTTCACGGTATCGTCGCCGCCCAGGGTGATGGCGTAGTTCTTCTGCAAGTCCTTGCCCGAGCTTCCGAAGCCGACCGCCAGAAACTGGTCCACCAGCGCTCCGGCCTTGCCCAGGTCATAGATCTGCTCCGTGTTCATCTTGGGGTAATAGATTCCCGCGTTATTGTTTTCGACGCCTACGGACTTGGGTTGCGGTACGGCAATTTCGACCCGCATCGTGACTGCGCGGCCAGCCCGCCGGAGCCACATCTGGCCGCTTTCCTTCGATACATCGTCCACCACGGCGGTGAATTCGGTTTTCTCGAGCTTGGCCGTGATTTCGCGGAAGGTCGCGGCCTCGCGGTCCATCCTCGCCAGCACGTCTTGCACGCTATCGGCGGCGACAGGCATGGCGCCGGCCACCAGAACTGCGGCTAAAAGCCTGAATGTCATTCCACTCTCAAAATAGGCGCGATCCCGGGGAGCAATGTTACAGCAGGAAGCTCATGGACGCGTAAACGCGATGTAGCCCTTGATTTCCGACTCGGAGCCTACCATCGGTTCCAGGCGGACGACCGGCTGCTTCTCGCCCGCGCGCACGCGCAGCATATCGGAGGCTTTGGCCAGCCGCTGCTCTTCGGGAACTTTGGAAAGGAGTTCCATGTCGATCCAATACCAATGACCGCTGGTGTCGTGGGCCTGCAGCATGGCGATTCTGCTGGCCCCGGGAATACGGGGCTGGTCGTTGAACCAGCCGCGCGGGGTCAGCAGGACGAACGCCAGGATCAGGCCGACCATGACATCGTATTGCCAGGTGGCGCGATCGTAGTCCCACAACACGAACCGTTTGACCGCCGCCAGCGCCTCACTGAACATGAACTTTCATTCTAGCGCAGCGCGGCGGGACAGGCTGAAGGGGCTAAAAAAGTGGAGAAGCTGAAGCTTGTCCTACTCCCGCCAGAAGAGCTCGGCGTCGGAGCGGCGGACATAGTTGGCGTCGAGCGCAGCGGGATCGGCCGCGAGGCCGGCCAGCAGCCGCGCCTCGGCGATGCGGCCGATGGCGCCCGCGAGGCCACGGGGCACCTCGCTGATCCCGTCCTTTTCAAAGCGGGTTCCGGCCAGCGCCGCCCCGAAGGCGGCGGAATCCGCTGAGAGCAGTTGGATGTCGCCCGCGGGCAGCGCGGCCAACCACTCGGGGAACGCCGCCACCACTTCCGGCGACACCAGGTTGAGCTTCGAATCGTAGACCGCGCCGTAGATCTGGCCTCGCCGGGCGTCGATGACGGCGGCGCGCAAGGCGGCGGTTCCGTGCCAGGCGATCGCTTCCAGATTCGATACGCCCACGGCGCGCCGGCCGAGCGCTTCGGCCAGCCCCTTCACGGCGGCGAGGCCCACCCGCACGCCCGTGAACGAGCCCGGCCCGGCCGCCGCGGCAAAGCAGTCGATCTCCGAGAGCTTCCAGCCGGCGCTCTCGAGAGCCATCGCGATGCGGTCGAACAGAATCTGCCCGAAGCCCTCGGTGGCGCGCACCAGGGTCTCCCAGGCCACGGCGCCGCCCCGGACCAGCGCGACGCTGCCGAACTCAGTCGTGGTGTCGATGGCGAGAATCTTGGGCGTCACGGGGTGAGTTGGTAGACCCTGAGAATCATGTACACTTTGCCGTGCGCGTTCATGCCGTAAAGCCGCACGGTGAGCATCGCCGGATAGCTCGAGGCGATGGTGGCCGGGATATGAAACGTGCCTTGGAGGCCGGTGCCCAAAACCCTGGAACCCTGCTGATCGGCAGCCACTTCGCCCGTCCACAGCCACATCATGGAGCGTGTCGCCCGCGTCTCACGGGTCAACTTGGCGGCATACCTGGGGGGCTTTGAAACCGAGATCGGGTCGGTGGCCGGCTCGGCCGCCTCGAACGGCACCTTCTGCGGGACCTGTTCGATCTCCTGCATGATGATGGGCCGCGACTCGAACTTGTAGGAGCGCAGCATGGAGTCCAGGCGTCCCTCGCGGAAGATGTGCAAAACCCAGTCGTGGGTCGTATCCGGCGGTTCCCCGGTGAAATGATCGCCCTTGAAGCCCTTCTTCTCCCGGAACCGCTGGCCGGTGACCGGGTTGAACCACTCGACGTCGTAACCGCGCTTTTGAACCAGGACATCGACCGCGCCCGGCTTCTCGATGTAGACGACGTACTCGATGCCTTCGAGCTCTTCGCCGTCGGGACGTTCGAGCGCCAGCGCGCGGCCGCCGTCCAGCTCGAAATAGGGCTCGAGCTCCCAGTGGCGCGTGCCGGCGAAGAAGTCGTACCAGATGGACATCTGTTTGGCTGCGGGGGAGTCCAGATACGCCGCGTCGATGGGGCGGCCGCCGGCGCCCGAGGTGCCCGTATTGGCGAAGGTCGGGTACTGGCCGTCCATGGCCGCGTTCCACAGGCGATGGCGGAAGGTGGCAGCGTCCACGGCATCCGCGCCGCCTGCGCCGCTGTCCTCGGCGCCGAGGTTCAGGTTGACGAACGAGGCAGGGAAGACTTGATGCTCGACCGAGCCAAGCTGATCGTCGGCTGTTCCGTAGGTAATGAAATTCATCCACTCGTCGCCGACGAGCGGAGAGGATGTCGTGGCGGCTCCGGTCGAGCGCGCATGGCGGTACGGATCGAGCGTCTTGAGCGCCTGCCCCACTTCCCGCAGCAGCGCGCGCCCGTTCTCGTCGTCTTCGAACGAGCAGGCCAGCTGCCAGGTGACCTGCATGGCCGAGTATCGCGCCACCACGTAACGCACGAAGCGCTTGCGGTCCTCCCAGGAGGGGAACAGGCCGGCCAACTGACCGCCGTTCCAGGCCAGCACCAGGTCGGCCACCATGCCCTTGGCGTTCATGTAGAGCACGCGGCCGTCAATCTCGCGGAAGACGGCGGCATCCGGCAGGCCGCCGGTGAGCAGTGCCCGCTGCGTGCCGCCGGGCACCGAAAGCAGCACGCCGCGCAGGTGGTTGAACTTCTGCGCGGCCCGGGCGTCCACGATCCGCTCGAACAGCACGCGGTCGATGTAGGGAAGCGGGAGAACCGTGTCGCCCATCCAGAGCTGTGGCGTGCGCACATTTTCATCCACGAACGCCCAGTGGTGAACGTTGGCCGGGTGGAGGAAGCCGTGCGAGTCCGACGGAGTGGCGGAAAAGTGCTCCTCGCGGCCGTTGAACCGGGTGAGGTTACTGGTGGTGCGGAAGGTCCATTGGCCCGCCTCAGGGGGCGCGAAGCGGATCACCAGGCGGTTGCCGCCATCCCAGAACGCCGGCATGCTGAAAGTGCGGAAGCGTGGCGAGCGGAACTCGGCTTCGAGCTCCACGCTGCGGTACGGATCCGGATGCGCCGCCATCTCCGCCGCGGAGAGATCGAAGACGATCTCGCAGGGCGCGTAGGCGGGCGTGGGCTGGCAGACGGTCTGGCCCCTGACCGCAAGCACCGAGAGCGACACAAGCAAGGCTATCCGACAATACATGCCAAACATCCAGTGTAAGACGCGCTGCACTCAACAGGACGGTCCTCCTGCGTTCACGGTTCCGGCGATTCGCGGGATCAGATTATGGAACCCGAAACAAGCGGGCGTGCGTCACACCCGATTGGAGGAAGGATGAGCACCAGCCGCAGAAAACTACTTCAGCTCGCTTCGATCGCCGGCGGAACTCTCGCCGCGGGCGCCGCTCCTCTCGGCAGCGCCGACGATCCGGCAGCGCTTCTGGCCGTGTTCCCAAAACGGCAGACGGTGCGCCGCTACAAGCCGGACCCGGTGCCGGAAGAGCACCTGTTGAAGATCCTCGACGCGGCCCGCCGCGGTCCCACCTGCATGAACCAGCAGCCGTGGACGTTCCTGGTGGTGAGGGACAAAGCGAAGATCGACGCCATGAAGAAACGCACGCTCGATCTGGTCGCCAAATTCGTGAGCGCCGACAAGAAGGAGGCCGCGCTGCACTTCACCGAAGGCTACTTCACAGCCCCGGTGTACGTGGTGGTGCTGGTAGATACCGGGTGCCCGTGTTGGTGAGCGCTAAATGGCTTGCGAGCGACGGATTCCATTCCCGAGTGCGCTCAAAATCCGAATCGAAGCGGAATCTAACCTTGATCTCCGTGCCCTTGCCTTCGATGCGCGTTACCGTGATTCCCGCAACCAGGGTCTGTACAAACTGCCGCTTGCGCTCAAACGTCAGCGTGCCCTCGCACAGTTTCGTATGCAGGTCCCCCAGCAATCTTCCAGCCCAGTCCAGTTGCAAAGCACAAGTCTCCGCCTCGGCTGAGACTTTGCCCAGTTCCGCGAGGCGCTGCTCGATCTCCGATTTTTCGGCCTCGGTCCTCTCGACTTGCTCCCGGATTTCCTGGTCCGTAAAGAGCTTCAGCCCGGCGAGCCGCAGCACTTCCTGACGCCGCTCGGGGATCTTGGCAAGTTGCAATTTGAGGGGCCGGATCTCGTCCTCTACGCGGTGGCCCCTCTCGCTCTCGGTCGCCATCTTCGCTTTCAGTTCCCGGATCGCTAAGCCGGGCCGCATAAGGAACTCCGCGACCCGATCCCAAACATACCCTTCCAATGCCGCTCCGGGCACGCTCGGCGCTTGACAGCGCTGCTCTGCTGGCCCGCGGAACGCGTGCCGCCCGCCGCATCGGTAGTAGAACTGCTTGCGACCGTTCGGGCGCGTCACGGCCATGCCGATGTAGCAGTGACCGCACAGACCGCAGCGGATCAGTCCCGTCAGCAGATATTGGTTTTTGCTATGCGCCGTCGCTGCGATGCGGTTTGCCCTCATCGCAGCGTTGGCCCGCTCCCAGAGATCAGCGTCCACAATAGCCGGGCACGTCTGCACAATCGCGGGCTCGCTCGACTTCGTGAGATGGACCTTGCCCTCTTCGTCGCGCGTTGTATGGCGCTTGCCGTAGAACAGTTGGCCTTTGTACGCCGGGTTGATGAGCACACTTCGCACGCGACAGAGGGTCCATGTCGCCACCCTGTTGTGCTTTCGCTTCCCGGAGATTTTCGGCCCCGTGTATCCGGCGGGCACCCCCAGACGGGTCAAATACTTGCAAATCACGGGGCACGACTTGCCTACCGCGGCCTGCTCATAGATGCGCCGTACGACGTCGGCTTCTGAGAGATTGCTGCCGGGGATCAGGTCTGTCGAGATCACAAGGTGGGATTCCCTGTCATTCCCTTCTTGGCGATAAGCGTACGGTGCAATGCCGCCTAGCCACACGCCGTCCCTCGCTAGTCGCCGCGAGCCAGCCATAGAGCGCTCGCGTATCTGATCGCGCTCATGGGCGCTGAAGGCCGACAGGATTCCGACCATCAATCTTCCGTTGGCATCATCCTCAGTGGGCTGCGTCACACTGGTTACCGTGACGCCCCGCTTCTTCAACTCGGCTACGCCGCTCAGGATGATGAGGTTGTCCCGTCCGAGCCGATCCAGTTTGTAAATCAGGAGTTCCCGGAACGCGCCCCGCTGTGCGTCCTCCAACATGGCGCGTCCGTCGGGCCGTTCGACAATGGGCACGGTGCCGCTGATGCCGGCGTCGCTGTAAAACCGCGTCACCTTCAGATTCTTCGTCTGGCAGTAGCGCAGAATCTCCTGGCGCTGGATTTCGATGGTCTGCCGTTCGCGCTGCTCATCCGTCGAGACTCGCAAGTAGGCGGCGATCATGATTGGCTCCGTTTGGTCTGCTCTGTTCCCGTGTTCGAGAGAGTCTGTAGTTGCTCTAAGGCTTTGACCACCGCGCCGGTCTCGGGCTTGAACTCGCCGACAAAGGTAAAACCTGGGGGGTTGGGATCGTGCTCTACGAAATCAACGAAACCGAGCCGAGCACGACATTCGGGCGTGCGTGATCGGGCGATCACTTCTTCCTTGTTCCGGGAAGAGAACAGCAGTTGAAGTTCACCCTGATCGTCGCGGGCAAAGAAGCACCAGAACCGCTGCGGATGCTTCGCGGAGGGTGCCTTAGCCTTGCGCCACCGGGCTTGCACGGCGCGGCGGCCCCGCTCGGAGCGCTGCTCGGGTGAGAGGCGTATGCCGCTCCGCCGACCGAGAGCCACCGCAGCGCGATTCTTGCTCCTTGTCTTTTTCATAGTTCGATTATACGGTACAAGCGCTAGTAGCGAGTCGAAAAATTCCGTAAACCGGGCTAACCTCTCGCCTCACTGCGATGGGGAAATCCGGCCAAGAGTGGGAAATCCGTCCAAGCTGTTGATTCGGAATAGGTTAGCAGCGACAACTTGCCTCAAGGCCACGCTCTATAATCCTTTTGTTTCAGCAAGTTACCGTATACGCTCTTTTTGGGGCCGGGGAGGGCTGGCAGGTACTTGGAGCCTACCAGACCTCCACGGATGGCTCCTGGATGAGCTAATGGCCAGGATTTAAGGCTCTGGGAGGGTTCCGGGAGGGCTGTCGGGGGTCGGAGGGTCTACAAGCACAGGCTCAGCGCACGGCTCTGTGCTGTTGGATTGACGGTGGTAAACTGATGCCCGATGTGCAAGCGGCTGGCCATCGTAGTCGTCTGCATGCTAGTGAGCATGGCGTGTAAGACACCCCCACCATCATCCGGACGGCAGGCTGAGATTGCTTTCAAGTCGAAGTGCCGCGAAGATGGCGCCATCTTCGCGGCGGAGTGGAAGACTGCACATCCCTCGGGATATGCGGCGGGCGGTGATGGCGACCTGACTGCGGCCGGCGGATGGTTAGCCCTCGACCAGTACGCCTACAGTCCTCAGTTGAATACCTGTCTCTGGAGCGGCGAGTATAACGGAACGCAGGGCCTTCTTGGGGTTTGGCACGTGAAACTCATCTTAGACGTGTACGCCAACAAGAGGCTGATCGAATTCGACGAGAGCAACGGCAAGCAGGTCGGCGAAATCTCAGAAGCCGACTTTGAAAAGAAGAAGACAGAACTGTTGGGGCCAAAATGAGATTGTTGCCGCTCTGGGCGCTCTGCTGAACGCGCTCACCGTTGAATTGGAACTCGTACCAGTAAGTGCCCCCGCGCTTGTAGATCGCCATTTCAGATCACCGCTTTATCTTGGTGGTCAGAGCACAGGAGTGGCTCCCGTTGTCCTGCCACATCGTGTTGTCCTCAAACCGGACGCGGCTAACCCAAACGGTGACTTCTCCAATGCCGTTGAGCCAGATCTGAGCCGAGTCAACCGAATAACCGCGGTACTCTCCGCCAGGCCGAACGCTCTTATCGTTCTGTGACAAGATTGTTGTATTCCCTACCTGATCGCCCATTGTGTTGGAGTACACGGCCGTCGCTTCGATTGCCTTCACAGGAATCTGGCTGGTGTTGCGCATGCGTATGTCGAGGTAGTGCTGAACCGGGCCCCGCAGCCCGGCGTTCGCCTCCGCCAAGGCGTGGACGAATCCTCCGGTTGCAGAGGTTATCTTGAGAACCGACACCGGGCACGGGACCGGTGGGGGCATAGAGGACGGCCCGGAGGCTGCAACGGAAGCTGCAACAGGGGTTGCTGGCTCCAGGTTCTGTCCAGGGACTAGCTCAAAATAGTCGGGCAAGCGGCGCGGGGAGACTGGAGCACAAGTGTCAAGTGCTGTCCCATCTTCAAACTTCACCAGAATGGTGGCCGACTTCTGTTGGTCCTCCAACATTGCGCGCGTTTCTGGAGGCAACCTGCTTAGCGTTCCTTGAGGCAGTGGGTAGACCTTGGCCGGCTTTAGAGAGACCACGATCGCTTGCTTGCCCGCGTATGCAAGAGCAGGCGTGAAGGTCCCCGGTTGGCAAAGCGGCGTCCGTTGCGCTATCACTTGTTTTCCGACCAGCAGGTCAAGGCTTCGTATCGTCTGCTCTTGCGCCTGAACCTGTCCAAAACCACTTACGGCGAGCAGCAGCAGAATTGCAGGCGCACACGCCCGGTTCTGTTCTCGGGCTGAAACAGCCGGTGTGTGTACGGGGGCGTTCTGCAACGGAGCTAAAGGGATCTGAGACACGACTAGAACCTCCACCGGTGTAGTATACGCCTTACGCCGCCGTCTCCCGCGTGATTCTGGCAACCGTGGTCTTGCTCAGGTTCATCTCCGCTGCGATCTTTCCCAGCGACTTGCCCGCGGCCCAGAGTTCCGCCACCTTGCGCCGGTCAATGACTACCCGCGGGCGCCCGCCGATGCGGCCTTGGTTCCGCGCGTGCTCCAGGCCGGCAACTGTCCGCTCCGGGATTCGGATGCGCTCCTGCTTCGCGATGGTGGCGAGAATCGAAAGAACCGCATCGCGGAACACGCCGCATGAATCGAGGTACTGCTCTATGAGGCTTTTCCAACCAACTACCCCAACTACCCTTGGACAATCTTCCGGGTTCGATCAATCTCCTGTTCCTTCTGATCTATTCTCGATTTCATCTCAGCCAACGTCTGCAACAGTTTCCTGTCCTTCGCAGCCGCATCCCTGAACCACCAGACCGACGCACCGATGCACATTACGACGACGAAGGCGCCGAAGGCGGGACTCGCCTGAAGTGCCACACCCGACATGAGCACCAGGACCAAAAGGAAACAGCCACTCCCATCATTGGCCCCGCGCTTCTTCTGCACTTGAGAGCGATCAGCCTTCAGTTGTTCCAGTTCTTTGCCGAGACGGACAAGCGCCAATTCCGCCGCAGTCCTGTCCGTACCAACCTGAACTTTCTTGATCGCTTCGGTGACGGCGCGGAGCGCAACCGTACCGCCTCGCCGCTGAACGAGCATTTCCGTCCCACAGTAGCCGCAGGCAAAGTGGTCCATGTCGTCGTAGATTTCCAGCTTGGCCCCGCAGTTGGCGCAATTCAGATTTATGAAGTGGTCTGCCATCACCTTACGGATTATACGCGGGAACACGCTCAGCGTCTTCGTTGCATGTAACGGCGACGCTCAGCGCGTTGAACATCAGAAGGAGCGGAAGCAGAGAGAGCGAAAAGGAGCCGGGCGATGGGACGGCGGCCAGACCCCATCACCCCGGCAGCGGCCCTCGCACGCTGGGCCAAGGTGAGGAAAGCGACGAAGAGGGGCTAAGCAGGGGTTCGAGGGGCGAGAGTAACAGAGGGGCGCGGGGAAGGGGATGGAGGTTCAGAGATCCACTTCCCCGCGAGCGGCCCACGGCGGAGCGCGGTAGGAGAAGGAGACTGAATCTCCCAGAGCAACCGGCAACCGGAGCCGCGAACTTGGAACTTGCGGAACGGAAAAAAGGGGCCTGGCTGCCTCAAACCAGGCCCCCCAGGCCCCA
Organism: Bryobacterales bacterium; assembly: GCA_963719445.1. Classification (GTDB taxonomy): domain Bacteria; phylum Acidobacteriota; class Terriglobia; order Bryobacterales; family Bryobacteraceae; genus DASWZN01. The sequence goes on along the minus strand of OY970385.1, from coordinate 5,237,700 downwards.
AGCACTCCCGCCGTAGGAGTGAGCATCGGCGGGAGGTGGCGGCTCAAATCAGTTCTTTGTCCAGGGGTGATGGGACGGCGGCCAGACCCCATCACCCCGGCAGCGGCCCGGTCTAGCGCAGTCAGGAGCGAGGCGGCGTCTGAGTGGGAGCGTCGCCCCGGAGGAACCGCACGACCGAACCGCGAACACGAAAGAAGACGGCAGCAGGCGAAGGCTGTTAGCCAGGCGGAGGAGAATCTCGCTCGAACCCGGCGAGCACCGGCTTCCAAGGGCCATAAGGAGCCGCGGAGCCCCTCGTCGCCCGATAGACCGCGACCTCTTGGTGTACGCGGTCGTCGGCTGCAAAAAGGCCGGGTTCCACCGACGCGACCAGGCAACGCACCCATCGCCACCAGGTCGCGTCGGGCAGCAGACCCTCGCCAGCCCCGGTCAGAACCCCCGGCAGGTTGACACTGCGAAGGACGGTCTGCCCCGGCCAGCGCTGTTTTGCTTCGCCGACTGCGGCATTCAAGGCGGCTTGCTGAGCGGCTAAGGCGTCGCCCAGTTCGACGAAGCGCCGCAGAGTTTCGCGGTACTGAGCTTGCATCTCTTTTTGCGCGGCCTGCTGCTCATCGGCTTTGAGAGCTTCAAGCTGCGTATCGAGGTCGCTGTGCTGCGCTTCAAAGTCCCGACTTGCGTTCTGCGCTCGGGCTTCGTCTCGCAGCAGGCCCCGCACCTTCCGCCGCTCGGCCTCCACATCGTCATCGGAGAGAGCGAGCAACGCCTGCCCGTCCGTCTCCGTGCGGGCGAGGCTGTTCTGTGCGGCCCGCGCCGCTGTTGCACATTGGTCGGCGTTCTGCTTGAGGCGTGCGCGCTCGGTGAGCAGTTTCTCGATCTCCTGCCGCCGCTCGGCGAGCGTGTCGGTTTCGGTTTTGGACTTTCCAAATAGCGCCATCACAGGCCCCCTGATTCTCCGAAGTCCGTCGATGGGGCCGGGAAGTCAAAGTCGAACTTGCCCGCACGCGGCGCGTTGAGACCGCCCGATTCATCGAAGCTCAAATAGTTCCCCGCCGTCTTATTCGGAGGCACCCCCAGCGGAGTGGGTTCACTTATAGACGCCAGACGGCCTTCGTTGGTCAGACTGTCGGCGTAGGATTTGTGCAGCTTTTGCAGCGCTCGATGCCCGGCTGCAAGGGCTTTGTGAAGCGTAATGGCCGGTTCGCTACTACGGGACGCCATAATGTTGTGAGCCTTCGACATGTCATCGTGTACGTCCGCTAACGCCCGGTGATGCTGGGCCGCGATCTTGAAGTGATTTTCGTTCATGTTAGTACCTTCTTCCAAATCAAATTTGTCCTGCTCGGCTCCTTCATTTCCAACATTGCTCCAATCCATAGCGTCACTTTCCTCGGATGCGAAGTTGAAATCGACGTTGCCCTTCTGGGATGCAAACTTTCGGATCTCTACGCTATCGGCTTTGACATGGCAGAAGCGCGCTTCTGCTGAGCGCGGCGTATCGGAGAAAGCCAAACCTTCGGCACTTACTGAGAGCGCCGTTAGAAAGCCCCGGCGAAGTAAGTCACGAGTCTCTTCGTCCGGAGAGATGGCAACGCGAATAACGCGGGCTTCGTCCTCGTACTCGCATCGCGCAATATGGCCCGCTGCGCGGTTGCCACTCGGCATCCCTACGGCTGTGTGAGCGGAGCAGGCGCCTCGCCATTCGGCTTTGCGCTGCACATAGTCTCCGTTAGCACAAAGCAAGCACCAGGCCAGCCCTTCGGTTTCATCCCAAGAAACCAATGGGAGTGTAACATCTTCCAGATTTCTCATAGCACGCGTCTCCTTCGGCTTATTGTCTGAATCGGTGGAAAAAGTCAGCCAAGAATGGGCTGCTCCTCTCCGGTGGGAATCGTCTGGAAAAGTCTCGCAAAAACGCGCTGCCCGCGTCGTCCGCGTCAGCCAGAACCTCGCGGCGGGTCGCGGCAGGGTTTACCACGGGCTGCCCGCCGAACTGATGGCCACAGGCGTTACAGCGGAAGCCCTGCGGCAGCTTGCCAACCAAGCCCGACCCGCACTGGGGGCATGTGTCGGGAGGGGCGGGCCGGGAGGGTGTAGTAAGCAGCGCGGCTTCTTGCTTCTGATACTCGATCAAACCCAAAATCCCAGTTCCCGTCTGTCCTGAAATGTAACTCCAGGCCAAAGCCAGGGCCATGACTGCGTCATCGTGCAAACCCTCCGGGGCGGCATAGCGGCTCAAACCGCTGGGCAGTTGCGTAGACTCGAACGCCTGTAACTCGCCCAATAACACCGGATCGTTCGGAATTCTAATCCTGCCCCGCTCGAAGGCCAGCGCGAGAGCTTCGATAGCGCGGGCTTTGCTGGCGTTGGAAGTTACAAAGGGCCTGACTCTCAGCCCGTCCCGTTGCAGCGCTTCAATCACCGGCTGGCCCATGTTGTTGGATTCGGCAACGACGGTATCGGGCCGGTACTTCTCGTACAAAGCTTTCAAGCGGGTCATTTGCAAGCTGTATTCCAAGCCCCGGAAGCGATCTAACGCGAGCACCTGTCCGCACTGATCGGCCACGCAAAAGACCGTATAGTCGCCGCTCGCGGACCGGCCCCAGTCCGCGCCGATAACGCTGTGGCCGCTGGGCGTGAGAGCGGGTGCAGTTACCGCATCGAGTAAATTCCTGAATACGGCTCCGGTCCAGGTGACAAAAGCGGCTAAATACTCTTGGGCGAAGGCTAGCTCAGATAAGTCTTCTTGCGCGGCTCTGATCTCTTGTGGATCAATATACGGATTCGCGCTGGTCGGGAAGCGCCACGACGCCCACGCCGGATGTAAAATATCTTGCCCGCGCTGGAAAAGGACGTGAAAGTAGTTACTCACGCCTCGGGGTGTAGAAAGAAACCACGCCTCGCCTTTGAAGTCGCTCAACATGGGCCTTAGGCTCTGGCTCCAGATTTGTTCCAGGCCCGGTACCAGCGCGGCTTCGTCGATGACCACGGCGGAATACGCGCGGCCCCGGCCTGCATCGGGATTGTCTAAGCTCCACATTTCCACGTAGCCGCGCCCGCGCAGTTCCAGCCGGTGCTCGGATTCGCTCTTGCGGGTAGTTATCGGGAGTAGAATTTCTTGCAGATCCCGCCAGGCGTCGCTTAACTGCCGGTAAGTAGGCGCAAACCAGGCGGTAGCGCGGCCCTTAAGCGCGGGATGAATCAGACGATCCATTCCCAATTTGGTTTTGCCCCACCTTCTGCCGCAACAGACGGTGTTGAACCTGCGGGCTTCCTGAATCACTTTCGCCTGCGCGGGATGGGGAGCCGCTAACGCTAATCGAACGGTTGTCATAGAAGACCTCTACTTTCATGGGTCCTGCGTCGATTTCCTTCTGGGGCTGCCCCCACCCGTGGAGCAGTAAGAGCCGGATGGCGTATAATTGGTCGGCGACCGTGGGGGCGAACTTACTCCGGCCCCCATAATCCCCGGCCCGCGCCGCGATGCGGCCCAGAAGGGAGACGAGAGAATATTTACTAATTTGCTCTCGGCATAGCTGAGCGAGCGCCTGACGCGGTCTCCCGTGATCATTCCCGCTGAAGCCGGGAAGATAGCGTCCCCGGAGGTCGCGCTTGATGAAGGGGTTTTTGTTAGTCCTGGCGGGCTGCGCATCGTGAAGCTCCTGCTTCTGACGCAGTTCTTTTTGATGTTGGAGTAAGTTCTTCATATGCTCCTTCGAGTTGGGTTACGCTCCTTCGAGTTTTAGCTTACTGGGTTGCCCCGAGGCATCCTCCTGCCAGTAAGCGGAGTTATACGCAGGCTGGTTTTTTTCTAATTTTTGTAAGCGGGGTGGTCTCTATGTGGGGCTTTTCGGTTCTATTTTTTCGGGGGCTTGGGGGTGGCCAGGGCCTTCGTTCAGCACGCCGCGCAGCCACAACAAAACAGCCAGGGCCACCAGCACTCCGCAGACTACCAGCAAAAAGACTTGCTCCGAGTTACTTATATGCATGAGTGTGGGGACCTTTCCATCCCGTGCCAAAAATCCAGTAGTCCACATGTGTGCACAAGTGTACAGTGGGGCCTGGTTCCTTCAATGTGCCTGTGCCTCCCGTGTAGACCTGCCATTGCCGCTCATTTCAGCCCCGTGGCTGCATCGGCGGGGCCTGGGTGGGCCTATAGGATACCCCCCGGCCTGCCTGGAAGCCCTGGAGCCCCATCCTGAAGGCTGGAAACCCGGCCCGCTCTGTGTTCCATGCTGTCGCGGAACCTTTGCCCTCCACAGCGACACCTGATCCGCCACGCCAGCCTCTACTCGCAGTGGCGCAGTAGCTCGGCGAGCGAGCCATAACCGAGGCGCTTCACTAGCTGGTTGATCTCTGCGGCGACTCGATGGCGCACACGCTCATCATTGATGGCAACGACGTTGCGGCGTTTGGGCTTGGCTCGGGGCTTGGGCTTGTTCTTCGCACCTGCGGCCTTGCCTTGCTTTTGCTCACGCTTCATATTCCGTACCCCCACTGACCGCGTGGCGCATCAAGAGAGTTATGAAAAAGCACAAGGCTGTCACAGAGGCGGCAGCTAAGAAGCCGCAGCTATTCCTTCTCTCGAAAGACGCTACTGACGCCGACATCCAAAACATGGTCAATGCGTTGCGGGCTGCTGCTGGCCTGGAGCCGGAAGACCCGGAAGACCCGGAAGACAAGTAAGAACACGGGCTTGGTAGGAGAAACATCGGGGCTGCCCCAGGCCGGGGCAGCCCACTTCTCAACCGCCGAGCCCGAGCCATAGACCATGTAAGAAAATTCAACATCAAGCCCCTTTCGACTTCCGCGAATAAGCTATTATGTAAAATTCCCGGACTGATTCCACGGGACTTCCAAGCGTGCTTCGCCGAGCCCCCTCAAACCCCAATGAAACCAGTGGTACACGTCACGCAGGTGTGAAGTGAGAAAACGCAACAACCAGGGCGAGTCGTCAGCGCTCCACGATGCGTCACACGACTTCATACTCGACAGCCACTCTCGATCTTGCGCCAGGGCTTCAGCGTCGAGCGCCGAGACATGGACGAATACGTTGGCACGATGGTTCCGGGCTGTGGTGCTGGAGAGCCTGTTGGGGCTGTTTGTGCCACGCTGCCAGTTTTATGGGCCATACCTCTTGGTAGCTCTATGACGGTTGCTCCACTCTCCTGTTCCAATCCGGTTGCAGGTTTCTCACTCCCCAGGTTTCTGGTTGCCGGACAGGGCAGAACCAGGGAACGCGTTGGAACGCCCGTACCACGCTCTCGCGGCACTACTCACTACTGCTATAGCTTGTTCGGACGGCATTTTTTCAGTACATCGGCAAAGCTCCGCATTTCCAGCCCCGCGTGTAACTTCAACACCCACGTCCGATGACATTGGGGACAACGGACTATGAGCTTACGCTTGAAGGCCATTTCCTGCCAGGTCTTTTTATCCCGCCGCATCATTCGGGCTCCTTCTGTTGGGCCTGGCGTGCAATCAACCAAGCGCAGACTCCCTTAAGTGTTTCGGGAGCGTCCGCAGGTCCGCGTGTATCGTCATCCGTGTGACACCCTTCCGTGACACCCCTCCGTGACACCCCTCCGTGACAACCCCTCCGTGACAACCCCTCCGTGACAACCCCTCCGTGACAACCCAAGGCTCGGCTCTCTACGCGGCATTCAGTTGACTTGACTTCCCTCAACACGCTTTTCTTGATTTTTAGCAGCACAGCACAGACCCGGCCATCCCCGGCTGCTTTTGCCGGGGTGCCTTTTGGCCGGGTCTGGGCTGCCCCATCCCCGGCTGCTTTTGCCGGGGTGGGGTCTGGAGCCTACTTCCATGGGCCAGACCTTTGATTGACCTTGATTGAGCGTAGGCTTTGGAAAACTTCACGCTTTCACTACTCCGAAAAAACACGCTTTTTGTTTTTTCGGAGTGTAACCTACATAAGAACTTATATATATAAGCAAGGCAGCTTTTTTCGTACACGGCCCTGGCCCGGTTTTGCGTATGATTCTGGCCCGGTTGTCCTTTAGGCAGGTTTTTTCGTACAAGCTCCGTTTCCCGTCCAAGGGTCGTTCCTTTAGGCAGGCAAAATCGTACAAACCACCTCTACCAGCCCCTTTTTGCACTCTGCCCCAACAATGACGGGCCTGGGGACACTTCCCGGCTGCGAAATCCCTTTAGGCAGGCTTTTTCGTACAAGCTCTGTTTGCCGCGCCAAAATCCCTTTAGGCACCAAAAATTAGACACGGCTCTCATTGCCTGAGCTTTTCGAGGTCCCTGCGTATCGTGTCAAGCGACACACGGAGATGGCGCGCTCCGAGTAACTTCTGCAAGCGCCGCAATGTCGGCTCCCGATGATAACGGCGGCGAAATTTCTCACGCTCCGTGGACAAAGCTGCGCGCCGCACCTCAGCTTTGGTCGGTCGGAAGGGTTCCAGGATCGCCTCCTCTCGGGCACTGACGTTCAAGAACCTTTTCAGTCCTGCGTCAGTCCATGCTACATCCACATAGGCTCGCAGTGGGCGTCCGTACCAGTCCTGGGCCTTGCTCGGTGTGTTCAGCTTGTGATCGCAGGCCGCGACGAACGACTGTAAGGCGCGGTAGCCCGCACGTTGGGGGAATCCAGATTTGATGGCCCATCCACGGAACTGCGAATCCGGCTGTCCGAACTTTGGCGGAAGCTGCTGCGTAAGCTCGGGAAGCTCTTCCAACATTTGCTGAAGCTCCCGCCAGAAGCGGTATCGACTCCGCAAGAACCCCAGTCCGAGGATGCCGTACCGCAGCACTGTCTCGGGGTCCTCCGTGCCTTGGCCGCGACGGAGCTTCGCCACCCGATGTACCAACTGGAACTGCGTCTTGCATTTCCCCATCGCCCCCAGCAGTCCGCGACGCTGCATCTCAGCGTTGCGTGCCTTAGCTGGCTTGGGTTTCTTCGGAGCCTTCATGGTGGCGTCGTCCTTCCGCCCAATGTCCTAGAGGGTTGGGCCAGCAGGCGGTAGGACGTGCCGCTTTTCGCCTGCGCGGGCTAGCTGGCCCAAGCTTATGAACGGTGCCGAACTTATCGGGCATCGTAGTTAGTCTCGAAGACCTCCGCTCACGTCATCGCTCGGCCTCTTGCGCTCACGGCGTGGACCTTGCGCGGCGTGCTCCTTCGCTAAGATCGTTTCAAACTTTTTGATCTGCGCTTCGCTCTCGTTGCGGATGGCTATCATTGCCTCTAACATCGCCTGGGCTTCTTCTTTCGTCATAGGCGGGCGTCCTTCAATGTATTCGTCAAGCGCCGTTGTATGCCTGTGCGTACGATGCCGAGTGCGGCCTTAACAGTCGTTGCGCGGCGTCGGCGCGGCTGAGGGGCTTTCTCCCAGCGTTCAATGTCGGCCACTGAGACGAGGTCATGCTTGCCGACGCGCCGGGTTTTAAGCTGCCCGTGCAGCACCATTTGGCTCACTAGGTAGCGAGAGATGCCAAGGTGGTGCGCCGCCTTGTTGACGTTCATCCACAGAAGCTTGATTGGTTTCGGTGTCATACGGTTGTTCCAGAACAGGGACAGGGACTAGTAGGATGATGCCACGAGAATGTCGCGTTTTCGTGTAGGGACACTAACAGCGCATCTACTTTTGAATCCTCGGGCAGAACCGCCGGAGCGTGCAGTGACTTGACAAAGTGGTTGCTCCAATATCGCCGGGGCACGCGACCCATCGCCTTTCAGCGACTACCGCCCCTCACCGCCGAGCCAATTTACCAGCTACGGCTCTAGTTGCTGCTCGATGTTCCCGTGCGCGGCTACACGATTGCGAGCATCTACTGCCAGTCTAACTTGGCTGACTTAGTCTGTCAATTGTAATAATTTGGTGCCGTAACGTCTTACATTCAGTAGGGTTAGTTACCGCTGCATGAGGTCACGAGACATTGGACTCACCAACCGGACGCACCAGACCAGCGGGCCTGGGCTGCCCGGCTTGACCTTGCCGAGAGTCTCAGAGGCGCTCTGCTTCTGCTGCCGGGATCTTGCGTAGGCGCTCGCCGTCTTCAGTCAACGAGCCAGACGTTAGGGGCGAAGCGGCGCGGCTCCTTATGCACGGCGGCGCTCCCCGGTTGATGCCCTCCGGCCCGGCTTTCGGGCTGGGAATTCGATGACTTTGGTAAGGGTTAAGCCCCTGCCTATATGGGTGCCCATGCACGGGCTACGCGCAACGTCACGACGGGCCGATAGCGGCCGGCTACCTCATGCTCGCGGCGCGAGCGTTTGGCTACGGCACCGCCTACCTCACGGACGGGATTCCGGAGCAGGTCACGCGCGAGGTGCTCGCCATCCCCAGCCAATACCAGCGGATCTGCATTACTCCCATCGGAGTTCCGGACCATTGGCCCCCGCAGGTCCCGAAGCGAATGCTTGAAGAGATGGTGGCCTACGAAACGCTCGAGGGCCACCCGGCGCTGAAGACGCTGCCGTACAATCCGTGACGGCCGGCGCGAGGGGCGGGCGGTTGGGCTACCGCGGCAGGTCCATATTGTGCGACGCAGCCACGGACCACTGTCCGCTCTCCTTCACTGCGACCCAGTTCATCAGCCCTCTCCTGTCGCCCCAGGGCTGGCCATCGGGTCCCAGGGCTCCCTTCTGCGCCCAGCGAATGTCGACAACTGCGACGTCCGGCCTGATGAACCGCACCCGCGTATCGTGGATCGTGGTGACGGCGTTGCGGAACGAGGGCCAGTCCGGTGTCCGGGGTTCCGTGAACAGCGCGTTGTGCATGGTTTGAATCGCGTCCCGTCCGTGGACGTGTATTCCGATCACGTTGGTGAAGTCGGCATCTTCGTGGAAGTGTGCCGCAAACTCGCGGGTATCGCCCCGATTGAGAGCGGCCATCAATGTGGCGGCCAGCTTACGGATTGCTTGTTCGTCGGTGCTGGTAGCGCCAGCGTGTTCTGTCCCAGGTGCTGTCATCGAAATAACCCTCCGAGTAAAAATCCGCTAGGCCGATTCTATCACACGCGCATCGCGGGGGCGGGGCTCGGAGGACAGCTCGGAGGACGTCTCGAAACGGGCCGGCGCGCGTTGCGAGCCCAGCGCCGCATCAATTTTCGGGCCGCTCCTCGCCCAGGGATTGGCCGGCGTGCTCGGGATCGTTGAGCGCGCGCGCCAGGAACTCGGGGTCCACCTTGGCCTGGAGGATCACGGTGTCGGTGGGCTCGAACGTGGCGATGAGCATCCGCCAGTCCCTGCCCTCCGGCCGGACATAGATGTACGTCGACTCGTGGCCGCGGCGCGAGCGGACGCGGATGGCGCAGCTCCAATGCCCGCCGCCGGACCGCTTCATGATGGCGTCGAAGCGGCTGCCATCGAGCGGCGGGTTGTCGGGCGTCTCGAAAACCGCCATGTCGAAGTCCTTCACGCCTTCAGGCCTGGCGACCTGGACAAAAAAGCGCGCCAGGCCGAACAGCGGAATATGCACGCGCTGGACGTTGTAACCGGATTCGACGCCGCGCAGGATGGCGTGGAAGTCCGTGTCGCCGGCCGCCGCCGGACCGGCGAGCAGCGTTAGAAGCGGAACGGCGAGCAGGAGCGCTTTCACGGCTTTTTGTGGTCCTTGCGCACCTCGACATCCGGGATGCCGAAGTGGCCGCCCAGGGAGCTGAGGTCATCGAGAGAGATATTGCCGACGATGTTCACCACCGTCAGTTCCTTCGGCTCGGCGGCCAGAATGACCAAGCCCCCGATGCGGTCGTTGTCGAGCCTCATGTAGATCTCGGTGTTCTCGCCGCCCTTCTTGCTGATGACACCGACCGTGCGCGACCAGCCGGGTGCGCGGAGCTGACGCCGGATCTCCTCGAGGTCGGAAAGCGAGTACTCGCCCTCCTTTTCGAACTCGAAGGACTTCACGTAGATGCCCTTGAGGCCGTTGACAATGTTCTTGGCCTTGGCCTCGTCCGGATCGTTGCTCGACAGGAACCGGCCCGCCAGGCGCAACATCGCGCCGTCGAGCGAGACGTCGACCACCTCGGACGCCTTGGCGGCAAGCTTCTCGATGCCCGGGGGCAGCTTCACGTCCTGCGCCAGCAAGGGCCCGATCGCAAACAACAATACCAGTGCGTATTTCATAGAGTCTCCTTGACAGGCCGGAGGCCTGTCCCACCTTTCAATCTCCCGCGTTGATCTGCTGCACCCGCTCCCTCGCCACATTGAGCTTGGCACCTGCGATACGGAGCGCCAGCACGAGCTGCTGCTTGGCCATGCGGCCCTGCCGGTCCTCCTGCTGACGGCGGTATTCGAGGCTGCCGCCAATCATCAGCAGGCAGGCCAGGGCCGCCGCAGTCGCCCAGCGGAACTTCGCCGGGCGGAACCCGGAGGCAAATGTCCGCCACCAGCTCGCTTTCGGCTGCGCGACAGCGGCGGCAGCCAGCACGCGGGCCGTGAATTCCGGGCCCGGGTCCTGGCGCCGGAAGGCTTCGCGAAGTGCATCATCCAAGCGGCTCATTCTCAACTTCTCCCATCTCCCTTGAAAGGTTCTGGCGGCCGGCGGCCGGGGTAAACGCCCGCGTCGCCTTCTCTCGCAAAATGGCGAGCGACCGCTGCAAGTGACTCTTCACCGTTCGCACCGGCATTCCCAGCGTGGCGGCGATCTCCTCCGGATCCAGATCTTCCTGGTAGCGGAGAAGCATCACCGAGCGCGGCTTCTCGGGAAGCGACGCAACCAACCGCCGCAGCCGCTCGGAGAGCATCGGATCGCCCGCCGCGGCCGGGGTCACCGGCTCGGGCGCGTCTTCCAATCCCACCTGCGCCCGAAACCTGCTCCGGCGCGCGTGATCGATCGACCGGTGGACCGCGACCTTCCGCAGCCACCGGCCCGCGTGTTCAGCCGATTGGAGGTCCGCCAGGCTCTGATGAAGCTGGAGGAAGACGTCCTGGGCCAGCTCCTCGGCCGCCGAGCGGTCATGCACGTAATGCAACGCGATGCTGAACACCATGGCCTGGTGCGACCGCACCAACGAAGCGAAATCCGGGAGCGGTTCGCGCCCCATCGCCGCGTTGGTGGCCGTTTCCATCACCTTTCATAGGATAGATACGATGCGGCGGGCGCGGGGGACGCACAATGTGCGCTACTCTTCTGGTTTCCGGGAGGTGCAACTTGATTTCGCTCGTTCTGGCGCTGGCGGCGGCCGTGGCGGCCGCGCCCGCCACCCCGCGCACCATGCGGCTGGACTACTACCACACGGGCACTGCGTCAGAGGAGCAGTTTGCCCTGGATGGCGTGGCGCTCGAAGGGGAATGGCCGGGCCATCCCGACCGCATGATCGACAACACCAACCTCGGCAAGTACTATTTCGAGGTGCTGGACAGCAAGACCAGCCGGCTGCTCTATTCCCGCGGCTTCGCCAGCGTTTTCGGGGAGTGGGAGCTGACGCCGGAGGCCGCGAGCGAGCGGCGGGCGTTTCACGAGTCGGTGCGCTTTCCGGCGCCGGCGGCCCGGTCCGGGTGGTTCTCAAGAAGCGCGACCGCGCCAACGCGTTCCGCCAGGTTTGGTCGGTGGTGGTGGATCCGGCAGCCAACACGATCGATCGAAGCGGACCACCCGCCGGCGTTCACGTCTGGGCGGTCATGAAGAACGGCGAGCCCAGGGACAAGGTGGATCTGCTGCTCATGGGGGACGGCTACACCGCCGCCGAAATGGAGAAGTGGCACAACGACGCGCGGCGGCTCACCGAGCTGCTGTTCGCGGCGTCGCCATTCAAGGAGCACCGCGCCGACTTCAACGTGTGGGCGATCGACACGCCGGCCGGCGAGAGCGGCATCTCACGGCCCTCCGACGGCCGCTGGCGGCACTCGCCGCTTCGCACCGCCTACGATGCCTTCGGCTCGGAACGCTACATTCTGACCTTCGACAACAAGCGCGTGCGCGAACTGGCCTCGGCGGCGCCGTACGAGTTCATCGAGATCGTCGCCAACAGCCGCGAGTACGGCGGTGGGGGAATCTTCAACCTGTATGCCACCGTGGCCGCCGACAACGAGTGGACGCCTTACGTCTTTGTCCATGAGTTCGGGCATCATTTCGCGGGGCTGGCCGACGAGTATTACACTTCCGACGTCTCGTACAGCAGTTCCACCGAGCGGGTGGAGCCCTGGGAGCCCAACGTCACCGCCGACCCGAACGCCGCCAAATGGGCGGACCTCATCGCGCCGGGCACGCCGCTGCCTACGCCGTGGCTGAAGCAGGAGTTCGAATCCGACGAGCGGCGCATCCAGGCGCGCCGCCGCGAGTTGCGCGCCCAGCACCGTCCCGAAGAGGAAATCGAGGCGCTGTTCCGCGAGGAGATGGGGCTCGACCGGAAGCTGCTGGACTCGGGAGACAACGCCGGCAAGACCGGCGCCTTTGAGGGCGCTAATTATGAGGCGCGCGGCTACTACCGCCCGCAGACGGACTGCATTATGTTCACCCGCAACCCGGTGGGTTTCTGCTCGGTGTGCAGGCGGGCGATTGAACGGGTGATCGAGCTTTACGCGCCCAGGTAGGGCAGGGCAGGCCACGCCGGCCTCCCCCCCTGCCACCTACCGTGTGCAATGGCTCCGTTTCGCGAGCGGTTCCTCAGCCGTTGGTGCGCTCGAATTCCCGCATGTAGGCGGCCAGGGTCTGGGCGCCCTCGAGAGGCATGGCGTTGTACATGGAGGCGCGCACGCCGCCAACGTCCCGGTATCCCTTGAGCGCGTACAGGCCTTCCTTGAGCGCGCCCTTCAGGAACTGGCCGAGCAGTTCCTCGGTGGGCAGATGGAACGTGATGTTCATGGTGGAGCGATGCGCCGGCTGCACGACGCCCCTGTAAAAGCTGGAGGCGTCGATGACGTCGTAGACCAGCTTCGCCTTGGCGTTGTTCACGGCCTCGATCGCGGCCACGCCGCCCTGCTCCTTCAGCCACTGGAGAACCAGCCACGTCACGTAAATGTTAAACGTGCTCGGCGTGTTGGCGAGCGAGTTCGCCTTGTCCAGACTTGCGTAGTTGAGCAGGAATGGGGTGACCGGCAGCGCCTGGCCGAGCAGGTCCTTGCGGATCACCACGACCGCCGTTCCCGAAGGGCCGAGGTTCTTCTGGAGCCCGGCGTAAATCACGCCGAAACGCGAGTAGTCGATGACTCGCGACAGGATCTCGGAAGTCGAGTCTCCCACCAGCGGCACGCGGCCGGTATCGGGGAATACGTTCCAGCGCGAGCCATAAACCGTGTTGTTCGTCGTGATGTGAACGTACGCCGCGTCCTGGTCAATGGCCTGGGGATCGACCTCCGGGATGCGATCGAAGCCGGTCGGCCGGCTGGTCGCCAGCACCCGGATGTCTCCATAGGCGGCGGCGTCTTTGATGGCATTGGCCGAGAAAACGCCCGTCTCCACGTACAGGGCCTTGCGCGAGGGCGACCGCCCGATCAGGTTCAGGGGCACGGCCGAAAACTGCATTCTGCCGCCTCCGGCGACGAACAGAACGCTGTAATCGGCTGGCAGGCCGGCAAGCTCCCGAAACAGACTGGTGGCGCCATCGACGATAGCCATGAAGTCCTTCGACCGGTGGCTGATCTCGATGACGGAAGCGCCGAGGCCGCCGTAGTTGAGGAGTTCTTCCTTGATCCTGACCATGACCGCGTCCGGAAGCATGGCTGGACCGGGGCTGAAGTTGTAGATCCGACCGTTGGTGAGCATTTGGTAAATGTTACCAAAAGGCATCGGCCGTCAGCCATCGGCCTTCAGCCAGTACTTCGTCGGCTTCGATGGGCTGACGGCTGATGGCTGACGGCTCGCCCTAGAACACGTACCCCAGCGACACCTGCAAGCTACGCGGCGGGACGAAGTGCGTTCCGCTGAAGGTCGAGAGAAAGTTGTAGAGCGCCACCTTGTTCGTCAGGTTCTCGACCGAGAGGCGCAAGGTGACGTGGCCACCCTTCTCGTTGTGGAACAGGTTGTCGGTGCCGATGCTGGCGTCGAAAAGGTTGCGGGGCTTGACGCGGTCCGGGTTGTGGTCGTCGTTCTCGGTCCCAGTCTGCGGCAGGGTTAGCAGCGTCGATGTCCCGATTCCGTCGCAGACGGTGATGGGGTTCTGGAGCGTGGCCGCAACTCCGTTGCAGGCGAAGCCTATGTCCACCTGCTGGTTCGGCGTGAGCTGAGTCGCGGCGGCGACGTCGGGCACACCGCTCACCACCAAGCCGCTGTCGTAGCGCCAGGTGAACTCGACCCATTCGGCGCTGTGGGGCCTCTGATACCGGAGCACGGCGGTCTGCTGGTAGGCCTGATCGTGGTCGATGCGGAAAACGCCGGTCGGAAAGCCGCCCAGTGGGATGAGGCCGCCCACCTCCGGGGGAAAATACCGCGCCCGTGTGTGGCCGAACGTCAAGTAGCCCTGAAACCCGTGGATGTCGATCGTGCTCAGCCGCCCGGTGACGCCGTCGAGCTTCGACTTGTTCCAGGAAATAGGAAACGTGATGGGCGTGTTGAACAGCACGCTGAAGTCGTATGCGTTCTGTGTGAATTTCCAGAAGTAATCGGCATCGACAACCAGCCAGCGCCCGAGCTGCTGCTGAAACCCGGTGTTGAACTGGTCTCTCACGCCCGGCTTGATGGGCGTCGAAACGGAGCCGAAGACATTCTGGGCCAGACCGCCGCCGCCCGTGCCGCTCGACAGGATCAGGTTCTCGTTGAACGGAGTCTCGAAGGTTCGCGCGTAGGCGACCCGCAGCACCGTGTTGGTCTTGGGAAGCAGGTATGAGATCCCCAGGCGCGGTTGAACGCCGTTGGCCGTGACCAGCCCGTCGTACTGGTCGTCCCGCAGCCCCGCGTTGACTGTAAAGTGTCCCAGCCTGATGCTGTCGGTCGTGAAGAAGGCGTACTGGCTAATGGTGCGGCTCCCGCGAAAGTTGAAGAGCGAGCCGCCGCGGGTGAGGTCGTAAGGCACGATACCCGGTTGAAGGTTCGGATTGGCGGTGTAAGCCGGGTTGACGCTCTGACACTCCGCCGGATTGGTCACAGCGGGGAGCAGCAGAGCGTTGCCGTTTGCATCCAGGCAGACGGGGTTGTAGGTGGGATCGGTGATCCCGAACTGGAAGCTTTCCGAGAGCGGTGTGCGCTGAATCTGGGTTCCGAACTTGAAATCGTGCCGGCCGTGCGAATAGGCCAGATCGGCGTTCACTCCGTAATTCGTCAGGAAGCGGCTCTGAGAGGCCGTGATCGGCGTATCGTCGAACGGATTCCGGCTGGCGTAGTAGTCGACCTGATCGCGGCGAACGTACGGATCCACAGTCAGCAGCATGTGGGAATTGAAGACGTGCTGGTATCCCGGCGCGATGTTCCAGGTCAGCACGCGCTGCTTCTGGTCCTGCGATAACTGATCGAAGCTGTTCGGGACCTGGAACCAGTTGCGCGCGGTGAATAAGTCCAGGTGCAGGGAATCCTTGCCGTCCGGCTGCCAGTCGAGGCGATCGAAGATGCTCTCGTTATTGCCGGTATCGTGGATGGGCAGGAACTCGGGAGTATCCAGAAAGCGACCCGAGCGGATCCCGTTCACCACGATGAAGTTCCCGAACTTCGGTCCCCCGATGCCGAGCGACGCGCTGCCGTTCCAGGTTCCAAAAGACCCCCAGCCGGTATCTATGCTGCCGAACGCCTTGGCTGTGCCCAGAGCGGACCGGGTAGTTGCGTTCACCACCAGGCTGGATTTGTCGCCGTACTGGGCGTCCGGCGAGCCGGTGATCAGTTCCATCGACTGGATCGCATTCGCCGGTATCTGGGTGGAGAAGATCTTGCTCTGCTGGTCGCCGATGTGCTGCCCGTCGATCACGAAGCTGGTTTGCGCGTGGTCTCCCAGCGGGTGGAAAAAGCCGTTCGCATCGGCCGCCACGCCGCCGGTGCTGTAGGTGACGGCCTGGCTCAGTTGGCCGCCGGGATCGAACGAGGGCAGCTTCAGGAAACTGCTCCGGTCGACATCCTCGTGGGTCGAGGGATCGGTCTCGACCGAAGCTCCGTATGCCTCGACGGTTACCGCCGTGGATCCACCCGCCACGATCAAGGAGATGTTCACTGTCATGGGCAGGGAGCCGCGCACATCCACCGTCCGAGTGGAATCCGCAAATCCGTTGGCGCTGGCCGTCAGCTTGTAGGAGTTCTGAGGGATGTTGTTGAGGCGAAAGGAGCCGTCGCTCCCGGTCGCGGCCGTTTGTTCATATCCGGTTACCGCATTCCGCAGCACAACCCTGGCGCCTTGGATGACGGCGCCGGAGGGGTCCGCCACGGTCCCGGTGACGGTGCCGCTGCTGATCGATTGGCCAAGCACAGGGCCGGTGGCCAGGAGGGCCAGTCCTACCAATATGTGCAAATATTTGAAACACATAGACATCTCTCCTTCCTAAACGACTTGAAGTGGCTGGGCACAACTCCTGGCAGGAATTGCGCCAAACGAAAGGAGACGGGCTATGCGGGAGGTGCGCGGGAAAAGTTGAGGATCGGCGATTGGTCGCCTGGGACGACGGCTTCCTCGTGCCAAGAGCGCCACTCTGTGACCACGGACGGTGCAGCATTTAGGGCGACGGGCGCTTGCGCGGCAGGCAGATGGCCTGCATGGCAGATCGCGCAGCAATGGTCGCCATTTCCGTGGTTGTGGGAGTGTACGGTGACGGCGGAAACGGTCTGGAGGCCGCCGAAGCAGGCCAGCAGAATGAGGACAAGCGCGGTACGAACCCAGCGGGCGGAGACGCGATCTCGATAGACCTGACCCATGGAGACTACTTAACTATTATAGATGGCGCTGGGCGGCGAAGGTTTCGAAAACTTGCCTTGGCAGGCAGGCGGAACCGCCTGCCCCACGTTTCAGATCTCGAACACCGCGCCGGTATCCGCGCTGGTCACGTGCAGCAGGTAGCGCGCCAGCCAGCCGCGCTTCACCTTGGGCTCAAAGGGCGGAAGCGCCTCGAGGCGCCGGGCGATTTCGGCGTCGTCCACCTTCAGATCGAGCCGGCAGGTTCTGGCATTGATGTAGATGCGGTCGCCGGGCCGAATAGCCGCGATGGGCCCGCCCGCCGCCGCCTCCGGAGACACGTGGCCGACGCACAGCCCGCGCGTGCCGCCGGAGAAACGGCCGTCGGTGATCAGCGCAGCGCGGATCCCGGCGCCGGTGAGGGCAGCGGTCGGCGAAAGCATCTCCTGCATGCCGGGCCCGCCCCGCGGCCCCTCGTAGCGGATTACCACCACGTCGCCGTCCTTCACCTCGCCCGCCAGGATGCCGCGCAGAGCGTCCTCCTGCGATTCGTAGATGCGCGCGGCGCCTTCGTACTCCATCATGTCGGCGGCAACGCCGGCCACTTTGACCACCGCGCCCTTGGGCGCCAGATTGCCGAACAGGACCGCGAGCCCGCCGGTCTTTGAGAACGCCTTGTCGGCCGGCCGGATCACATCGCCGTCCGGATCGGGCGCGCAGGCGACGGAATCCGCCAGCCGGCCCGTGACCGTGGGCGCATTGAGATCGAGGCCGGTTTGTCCATGGCGATCGATTTCCTTCAGGATGGCGGGAATGCCGCCCGCCCGGTGCACGTGCTCGATGTGCACTTCCGGCCGGCTCGGCGAAACCTTACAGATGTTCGGCGTCGCGGCCGAGATTTCGTTCAGCCGGGCCAGGTTGAACGGAATTCCCGCGGAATGAGCCAGGGCGAGGGCGTGCAGGATGGTGTTGGTCGATCCACCCATGGCCATGTCGAGAACGAAGGCGTTCACCAGCGACTGCTCGGTGACGAGGTCGAGCGGGCGAACGTTCTGGTCGAGGCAGCGCTTGAGCGCGTGCGCGGCCTTCTTCGTGATCTCGATGCGTTCAGGGTTGAGCTCGGTGGAGCGCCGCCCATCCGCCCACCGCTCGGCCGGGATGGTTCCGTTACCGGGCAGGGCCAGGCCGATCGCCTCGCCCAGGCAGTTCATCGAATTGGCCGTGAACATGCCGGAGCAGCTTCCGCATCCGGGGCAGGCGCGCTCGGCCAGCGACCGCAGCTCCACCTCGGTCATCTTCCCCACGCTGTGGCGGCCCACGCCTTCGAATACCGTAATCAGGTCCGTGTTGCCCTCGCCTGCCAGCATCGGCCCGCCGCTCACGTAAACCGCCGGGATGTTGATCCGCACCATGGCGTTGTACATGGCCGGAACGATCTTGTCGCAGTTGGCGATGCCGATCCAGGCGTCGCAGGGGTGCGCGCCGATGATGGTCTCGATCTGGTCGGCGATCAGCTCGCGCGAAGCCAGCGAATACTTCATGCCGAAATGGCCCATCGCGATGCCGTCACAGATGGCGCCGCCGACGTTCACGTACCAGACGTTGAAGCCGAGCGCCTTCAACTCGTCGCGCACGATGGCGCCGATGCGGTCCAGGTGCGCGTGCCCGGGAATCTGGTTGGTGTACGAATTGACCACCGTGACAAACGGCTTCTTCAAGTCGTCGAGCGAGCGGATCACGCCCTCGGCCATCATCAGCGCCGCGGCCGGGAGCATGTGCGTGCCCTCGGCGATAATGCGGCTGCCCTTTTTGCGGATGTTCTCGATGCCTTCGTTCATTCGTTCTATTTTTGCACGGGGTGGAGTAGGCTTGGATGAATGGGGGCACTGTGTGTGATCGTGGCGCTGGCTGTCGGATCGGCTGCGGGCGGCGGGGACCAGATCGCCCGCATCCGCGCCAGGGTTGCCGAAAGAACGGCGCGCATCCCGAATTACACCTGCCTGGAGACGATCGAGCGGCTGTGGTACGTCGACGACTTCGAAACCGGCAAAGTCATCGACAGGCTGCGGCTCGAAGTCGCGGCCATTGAAGGCAAAGAGCAGTTCGCCTGGCCCGGAGGGAGCAGGTTCGACAGCCAGGATCTCCAGGAAGTCCTGGGACGCGGTGTCACGAAGACCGGAGATTTCTCCGGGTTCCTCGACCACATCTTCGTTTCGGGTTCGGCCACCTATACCCTGATCGGCGAACAACTGGCCGCCATCCGGCCGGCGATCCGTTACGATTACCGTGTTCCAGCCAGTAACGGCTATTTGCTGACCCGGGATGGCGCTGAGGCGGTGGTCGGGTATCACGGTTCTTTTTGGGTGGATCCGGAAACGCTGGATCTCGTGCGCGTCGAAATCGAAGCCGACAACATCCCGCCGGCAGTGAAGACGTCCACTGCGAAGCTAGCCATCGACTACGGTCCGGTCAGGGTGGGCACGGGCGACTTCCTTCTGCCCCAGGCGACCGACGTGCGGGTGGTCAGCGATCGCGGGCTCGAAAGCCGGACCATCACGCGGTTCTCTGGATGCCGCCAGTTTCTCGCGGAATCCACCATATCCTTCGAAGAGCGGCCGGTGGAGCAGGTGGCGGCGGAGAACGATCCGGGCGCCGAGCTGCCTCCCGGCGTGACTCTGGAGGTCGATCTGACGACGCCAATCGAGCGGAAAACGGCGGCGACCGGTGACGTGGTCGAGGCGCAGCTCCGCAAAGAGGTGAAGACCAAGGGCGGAATCCAGGTTCCGAAAGGGGCGGTGGTGGAAGGCCGGATCCTGCGGCTGGAGACGCGTGGGTCCGACCCGCCCTGCGACTTGCTGGCGTTGCGCTTCACGAAGCTCCGCTTCGGCACCAAACAGGTGAGGCTCCGCGCCTCGGTGATCCGGTGCGGGACGGGGTATCGCGCGCCGCACGGGTCTCCGCGGTTTGGCCAAGACACCTGGCGGCGCCTCGACCCTCGCAGCCCCATGGAGTTTTGGGGCGGCTTTCTGGAGCTGCCGAAGGGGCTCGGGCTGGCGCTCGTGACCGAGGCGGTGCCGTCGCGCTGAGGCTGCGGCGGGGCTCAAGTCGCCTCGCGAACCGCCGATAAGTCCGTGAGGGTACTTCGTGAGCACACCCGCTGCGGCCGATACTGCGCAGTCACACGATTCCGACCGGACCGCCACGCCACACGCGTCCTGGAAGCCGCAGCGCCTCTTCAGCGACACGGGCCTGGTTTCGGAGGTCTTTCTCGGGCGACAGCCGATTTACGACGTCAAGCGCGAGATTCAGGCCTACGAACTGCTTTACCGCGGAGCGGCCTGCGACACCGCCGCGCTGATTTCGGACGGCGACCGCGCCAGTGCCGAAGTCATATTGAAGGCCTTCCTCGAGATCGGCCTCCAGACCGTCTCGCCCTCGCGCCCCGTCTTCATCAACTACAGCGAGCCTTTGCTGGGAGTCGATCCCATCATTCCTTACGACCGGTGCGTAATCGAGGTTCTCGAAACCGTGACTGTCACCGGCAGCACCGTGGCCTGCCTGGAGAAGCTCAAGAGCCGGGGATACCGGCTGGCGCTCGACGATTTCAAGTACACCGAGGGCGCTGTTCCGTTCCTGCGGATGGCAGATTTCGTCAAGCTCGACGTGCAGGCCCTCTCTCCGGAAGACTTCCGCCGCGAAGTGGAACTGCTTGGCGCCTTCCATGCGCGGATCGTCGCCGAGAAGGTCGAATCGCAGCAGGAATTCGAGCGCTGCCGGCGCTGGGGTTGCGAGCTGTTCCAGGGATACTATCTGCGTAAGCCCGAGACTCTGAGCGGCAAGCGCGTGCCTTCCAACCGGCTATCGCTGCTGGCGCTGCTCTCGGAGTGCGTGAATCTCTCGCGCAGCGTCGACGACATTGCCAGCGTGATCCAGCGCGACGCCGTTCTGACCTACAATCTGCTCAAGCTGGCCAACTCAGCCCTCTATCAGCGCGGCTGTGAGCTCCACTCCGTTGTCCAAGCCATTACCATGCTGGGTCTGGACTTCGTCTTCCGCTGGGTCACGCTGCTGGTTCTGGCGGGCAACCAGAACTGTCCCAGCGGCTACCTGGACTATGCGCTGCAGCGGGCCCGGACCTGCGAGCTGATCGCGTCTTTTGTGGGCTGCAGGTGTGGCGAAGCCTACTTCGTGGGGCTGCTCTCCGCGCTCGACTCCATGCTCAACATGCCGATGGCCGCGATCGTCGAGCCGCTCCCGCTGGATGCCGAGATCAAGAGCGCGCTGCTGCGGCGCCAAGGCAAGCTTGGGGTAGTGCTCGAAGCCGTGAGCGCTTACGAAAACGGCCAGGTTGACGCGGTGCTTCGCACCGGGGTGAATGTTCCGGTGCTGCAAAAAGCGTTCTGGGAAGCCGTGGAGTACGCCAGCGCCATGCTCGCGAGCCTGGCAGCCGTCGCCCCGGCGCCCTAAGTTCGCCGGGGAGACTGTCTCGCTTGCCAGCGCCCCCGCCAGGGTGCGGTCATCCGCGCCACGCGGGCAGGTCCACACCCGGCGGCGCCGGCTCAGGCGCCAGGGCCTTGAAACCTCCAGACTGGAGCGGGGCGATCACCATGAAGATGATCAACAGCACCAGCGGCACATCGATCAGCGGCGTAACGCTGATTTCAGCTTTCCGTCCGCCTGTCCCACCGAGGGTCATCGCCATGGCCGCATCCTCCTGCCGATTGGAACCCGCAGGTCCCCGGAAAGCTCCCGGAACGCCTGCGGCGGCCCGCTGGCGGCTGACGGCCGACCAACGCCTCCCCTATGATGGATCGAGGCCACAATGGGCAAAACGCCTGGGGAAATGCAAGCGGCTATAGCCTGGAACCTGAAGCTGCGCACCGGCGAGAGCATCGAGGAGTGGGTGGGTGTGGTGCGTCGGTCGGGGCCCGCCTCACGGAAGGCGCGCGTCGATTGGCTCATGAAGGAACACGGGCTGGGGCGGGTGGCGGCGGAGATGATCACCTCCTGCGCCGAGGGCCAGAGGGACTACTCCGATCCCGTCGCGCTGCTGGCAGATATATTCGCCGGCCCGAAGGCCGCGCTTCTGCCGCTCTACGATGAACTCGTGAAGGCCGCGACCGCGTTGGGCGGCGATGTCCAGGTCATCCCCTGCCGCACGCAGGTGACGCTGAGGCGCAAACGCCAGTTCGCCTGGATCAAGGCCAGCACCCGGACGCGGCTCGACCTTGGCCTTGCGCTCCCGGGGGTCGCTCCCGGAGGCCGGCTGCTGCCCGTCGCCGGCACCAACGATCAGGACCGCGTACGGCTTCGCATCGCCGTCGCGCGCTCGGATGAAATCGACCTGGAGCTGAAGCGCTGGCTCAAGGCGGCGTACGATCTCGATGAGCGCTGAGCGGCAGCCGTTGCCGGTGGACGCGCTCCTGCCGGCCATCCGCGAGAGCCTGCGGCGGGCGCCCAACCTGGTACTCGAAGCGCCGCCCGGGGCGGGGAAGACCACGCGCGTTCCACCGGGGCTGCTCGATCTGGCCGGCGGCGAAATCCTGGTGCTCGAGCCGCGGCGACTGGCGGCGCGGCTGGCGGCACGCCGGGTTTCGAGCGAACTGGGCGAGCCCGTGGGCGCCACCGCCGGCTACCGGGTGCGCTTCGAAGAGGCTGCCGGCCCTCGCACGCGGATCACTTTCATGACCGAGGGCGTGCTTACCCGCCGGCTCCTCTCGGACCGTTCGCTTCGCGGCGTGGATGCGGTGGTGCTCGATGAATTCCACGAGCGGCACCTGGAGGGCGACCTGGCTCTGGCCCTGTTGCGGCGGCTGCAGTCCACGGGGCGCCGGGAGCTGCGGCTGATCGTGATGTCGGCGACCATCGAATCCGCGCCCGTTGCGGCGTATCTGGGCGGCTGCGCGGTGCTGCGCTCCGAAGGGCGGCGGTTTGAAACCTCCATCGCCTACACGCCGGTTTCCGCGGAGCCGCTCGAACAACAGGTTGCCTCCGCACTGGACAAGCTGATTCGCGAGGGACTCGATGGCGATGTGCTGGTCTTCCTGCCCGGCGC
The DNA here is from genome assembly GCA_963719445.1 of Bryobacterales bacterium. Lineage (GTDB taxonomy): Bacteria > Acidobacteriota > Terriglobia > Bryobacterales > Bryobacteraceae > DASWZN01. The sequence goes on along the minus strand of OY970385.1, from coordinate 5,214,938 downwards.
GGCCGAGATCCGCCGCGCGGCCCGCGCTTGTGACCGAATCGCGGCGCGCGCGGGGCTGCTCGTGCTGCCGCTTCACGGCGACCTGCCGGTCGAGGAGCAGGACCGCGCCGTCCAGCCCGCGGACCGCCGCAAGCTGATCCTTTCGACCAACGTCGCCGAGAGCTCGGTGACCATCGAAGGCGTCACCGCGGTGATTGACAGCGGCCTGGCGCGCGTGGCGAGCCAGTCGGTGTGGTCGGGTCTGGCGCGCCTGACGGTCTCGCGTGTCAGCAAGGCGTCGGCGAACCAGCGCGCCGGCCGCGCGGGCCGCACCGCGCCCGGACGCGTCATCCGCCTGTACCCGCTCGACGACTTCGCACGCCGGCCCGAGCGCGAGACACCGGAGATCGTTCGGGCCGAGCTCTCGCAGATGGCCCTGGCGCTCGCTTCCATGGGCATCGCGGACGCCCGCGAGGTGGAGTGGCTGGACGCGCCTCCGGCAGCCGCGATCGAGGCCGCCCGCGAGCTGCTTGTCGCGCTCGGCGCAGTCGACCGGGAAGGCAGACTCACCGGGGACGGCCGCGAGATGCTGCGCATGCCGCTGCACCCGCGCCTGGCGCGGCTGGCGATGGAGGCGGCCCGGCGTGGCGCGCGCGACCAAGGTTGCGCGGCGGCCGCCTTGCTCAGCGCAGGCGCAAGAGCCGCGGATCTGTTCGCTCTCATCGAAACCGATTGGGAGCGTTCCGCACGGCTGGCCTACAACGAACTGCGGCGTCTTGCGCCCCGCCCTCTCGCCGAGCGAGGCGGCGACGGCGCGCTGCTCCGCGCCGCGCTGGCGGCCTTTCCGGATCGCGTCGCGCGCCGCCGGCGCGACAAAGAGCTGTTGCTGGCGAGCGGCGGCTCGGCGGTGCTTGCGGCGGAAACAGCCAGCGAGTTCCTGGTCGCCATCGATATCGAGGAGCGCAGCGAACGCGGCCTGCCGGTGGTGCGTTTGGCGAGCGCGATCGAGCCGGAGTGGCTGATCGAGATGTTCCCCGAGCGCATGCGCGAGCAGGAGACGCTCGAATGGAACCGCGGCGCGGAACGGGTGGAGGCGGTGAGCGCGCTGGTCTATGGAGACCTGACGATCACGGAGAGCCGTGGCGCGCCGCACGATGGCGAGGCGGCCTCGCGCCTGCTGGCTGAGCGCGCCCTCGAGGCCGGGTGGGAGCGTTTCGCCGACGCGGACCAGATCGACGCTTTCCTGGAGCGGGCCGCCTTCGCGGCGCGGTACTCGTCTCTCGCCGAACTCACGGTCGAAGACGTCCACGCGGCGCTGGTGTCGCTCTGCGCCGGTTTGAGGAGCTTTGCGGAGCTGCGGTCCGCCGCGGGCGGCGGCGGGTTGCTCGATGCGGTCGAACGCAGGCTCCCGGCCCGCGATCTTGCGATCATCCGGGAATACGCGCCGGAGCGTTTGCGGCTACCCGGCGGCAAGCAGGTTGTGGTGCACTATCCGCGCGATGCCGAGCCCTGGGCCGCCGCGAAGCTGCAAGAGTTCTTCGGCATGCTAGAGACGCCGCGGGTCGCTCGCGGGCGTGCGCCGCTGGTTTTGCGCCTGCTCGCGCCCAGCGACCGGCCCGTCCAGACCACCGCGGATCTGGCCGGTTTCTGGAAGCGGCTGTATCCCGAAGTGCGGCGCGAGCTGAGCCGGCGCTATCCGCGCCACCGCTGGCCGGAGGATCCACTCCACGCCCCGCCCGGCGAGCGCCGGAGGTGAGTGGCTCACGCTTGAGCCCACGCCACGCCTACGCCTTGATGATGCGCGCCTGGAACGGAAGGTAGGCGGCGCCGTACAAGCCCGCGTCGCTGCCGAGCGTGGCCTTGTCGATGCGCGTATTGGTCCGGCGGAACGTGAGCGAGCGGCGCTTGAGGACCTCGAACATCGACGGCGCGAACAGATCCCACGCTCCCAGCACGCCGCCGCTCAGCAGGTAGAGCGGGAAGTTGAAGATGTTCACCAGGCTCGCCAGCGCCATTCCCAACGCCGTGCCCATCTGCTCAAAGCACACGCGCGCGCGGGCATTCCCGCCGGCCGCCAGATCGTAGACCTCTTTGGAGCTGAGGTTGTCGCCCAAGCCCAGCATCCGGGCCCAGGCCGTGATGGCAGTCGCCGAAGCGTGCTTCTCCAGGCATCCGTCGTTGCCGCAGTTGCAGGGATTGCCGCCCGGCACGACGGTCATGTGGCCGAGCTCGCCCGCCATACCCACGAAGCCGTGGAGAACCTTGCCGCCGCTGATGATGCCGCCGCCAACGCCGGTCCCGAGGGTGATCAGAACCAGATCGTCCACATCGCGGCCCGCGCCGATCCATTTCTCGCCGAGCGCCGCCACGTTGGCGTCGTTCTCGAGCAGCACCGGGGCCTTGAGGAGCCGCTCGATCTCATCGCGGATGGGGAAGTTCTCGAAGAACGGCAGGTTGGGCGACATCGAAATGATGCCCTTCTCCATGATGATGAAGCCGGGCACGCCGATACCGATGCCCGCCAGATGGTCGGACGCCCTTGCGGCGCGCAGTCTCAAAATCGAGGCTACGATGTCCGAGATGACTGCGTCGCGTCCGGCCGTTAGCTGCGTCGATCCGGACACCCGCTCGAGAACCTTGCCGCTATGATCCACCGCGGCCGCGCGGAGGTTGGTACCTCCCAGATCCACTCCAATTGAATATTCAGGCATGCCGTTGCATCATAGCAAATTCCGGCGGAGGCCCGAGCCAATCACCCCAGCAACGGTATGTAAGCGGGGACACTGCGCCGATACTGCCGGAACCGGTCGCCGAACCGCAACGCAAGCAACTTGTCTTCGACCCGCACACGGATTTCGGTCCCGATCAGGAAGAGCACGAATGCGGCCAGCAACAGCGGCCAGGGCGTGATCATGAACCCGGTGCCCAGCAGCATCGAGATCATCGACGAGTAGATAGGGTGGCGGACTACGCCGTAAGGGCCGGATCGCACCAGCTCATGATCCGGGTTAAGGCCGGCGTCGATTCGCCATTGACGCCCGAGTGCGCGGACGGCGGTCCAGGACAGCAGGCCCGCAAGTACGAAGAGTGCGATCGAGGACGCAATCCGCCAGGGCGCCGGCGATCTCGTCCAGAAATCGCTCTGCCACAGCAGGGAGTAGGCCAGGATTTCGAGCAACAAGCCCCAGCGGGCACGGCGGTCCAGTTTCACTGGAGCGCTGGAACGCCGCCTGAACAGAAGGAACGGCAGCAGCCAGACCAGCCATCCGAGGGCAAGGATGGCATATGCGTACGCCGGCATTGGCCTATCTTAACAACGGAAGCCGAGTCCGACGGGGCCGGCGCGGATTGGCCCGCTCGCAAAAAAAAGGCCCCGCCCGCATGGCGCGGGCGGGGCGTAGGGGAAACAACGGTTAGAACATGAACTTTGCGCCGAACTGGAAAGTCCGCGGCGCGTAAACCGACGTGACGGCTCCGAAGTTGCCCGACGAGAAGTTCGTTTGCACGTTCTGGAACTCGGTGCGGTTGAGCGTGTTGAACGACTCGAAGCGGATCTGCAAAGTGGCGCCCTCCTTGTTCGTGAACCAGGGGATGCCTTTGAAGTTCTTGAACAGGCTGGCGTCGAAGTTGGTGAGGCCCGGGCCCCGCAGACAGCCCTTGCCGGCGTTGCCGAATCCGAGTGCTGCCGGAGCGCTGAAGGCGCCGGTGCCGAACCATTGGTTCACGGTCTTCGGGTAGGAGATCGTGCCGCTCAGGTTCGGCCGGTTCGCGACGAAGCCGCCCATTCCCAGGCTGCTGTTGTCGGCCGCCGGCGTCAGAGCCAGGCCCGTTTCGATGGTGGTGATGCCGGAGATCTGCCACCCGCCCAGCATCGCCTTTTGGAACTTGTTGGAGGCGTGCGTGAAGAACGGCAGATCGTAGACATAGTTGAGAACCAGCGTTTGCGTGCGGTCAAACGGGCTGGGTCCGTTGTCGTAATTCAGGTCATAAGGGTTAGAAGACTGCGCCAGGTCCCCGCCGCCGACAGCGATCACGTCGTTGACGGCTCTCGCCACCGTGTAGGCCGCCTGGAGGGTCAGGCCCTTGGAAGCCTGGATGCGCAAGTTAAGCTGGACGCCGTTGTAGTGCCCATTCTCGGAGTTCTCGGATTGATTGATCTGAGCGAAACCGAGATAGGGGCGGATGCGGTTAACGTCGATGGTGTGATTTACCGCCGCGGCGCGATCCGCGGTGTCCGACAGCGCCGGAGCATTGATGTCCCGGTAAACGTTCTGGTGAAGGTCCTGGTTCCCGACGTAGGCGACCGACAGCACCGCCTTGGGCCAAAGCTCCTGCTGAAGCCCGAAGCTCCACTGATTGCTGGTGGGGGACTTGTAATTAGAGTACGCCATGCTGCTGATGCCAGCCGCTCCGACCGGCGACGCGGCCGTGAGGCCGGTGATCGCGCTGGTAGCCGGATTAGAGAACAGGACGTTGCTCAAGTTGGTCTGGTAGCTGAACGGGATATCCCCAGCCATGTTGTACACGTCGTTGCCCTGGACGCGCTCATACATCCGGCCGAAGCCGGCGCGCACCACGGTCTTACCCTTTCCGGTGAGGTCCCAAGCCAGGCCGACCCTTGGGGCCCAATCGTTCCAGTGGTTCTGGACCAGGCCCTTGGGCACTCCCTGGCCGGCGACGGCAATGCCGTTCATGTAAAACGGAACGGTGGAGAGCGTCACGCCGGAAACGGTGGTGAAACCCGGCCCGGCTGGATTCAGACTGCCATCGGCCAGATACTGCGGCGCTTGCGCCGGGTTATAGAGGTTCGGGTAGAAATTCGACATCCGGTTGTTGACTTCGTAAGTGTGCGGCAGCCCTTCCCAACGGAGGCCGAGGTTCAAGGTCAGGCGGTCGGTGATGCGCCAGTTGTCCTGGCCGTAGAAGGAGTAGCTCTGGTCGTGCCAGGTGCCGTGGTCGTGAATGGCGTCCTGAGCGTAGGCCGAGGCGTAGCCCAGCATGAAGTCTGCGAAGGCGCTCCCGGTATAGCTGCCATCGAAGGTATAGGTGCCTTCAGTGTTGGTGAAGGTGTCCTGCACCTTGTTGTATTCCATGAAAGAGCCGCCGAACTTGAACTGGTGGCGTCCATGGATCCAGGAGAGGTCTTCCCGAGCCTGGTAGTCGTCCGCCGCGTTGTTCCACGGCTGCCAATTGGGGTTGTAACCGGTGCCGAGCTCCTTGGCGAAATTGATGTTCGGCAGGCGGTCGAGCGCGTTGGCAGAGTCTCCACCCGGCGGCAGAAGCGGAGAAGTGAAATCGCTCGGCCGGGTGAACGTGCCTGTGGGAAGGATGTGAATCCGATTCCCGTTGTAATCGAACGAGGTTTCATTCACCAGGTTCGCGCTGATGCTGTAGGTGGCGTGCGCAACGGCGCTATAGGAGGGGTTGCCGAACGCTGTCCCCACACTGGGATAAGAATCGCCGCTCCACAGCGAGGTGGCGTTGGAAGTGGAGATCTGTTCCATCACGGCGTGCCCGAAGAGCGATAACTTGTCGTTGACCCGGTGATCGATTCGGAACAGTTCCTCGCGTACGTCCTGAGGAGCCGAAGCGTTGGCCACTAAGTGCCCGAGGCCGTTGGAATCCACCGAGGTGGGCGTTGGCAGTGCGCCGGTCGCCAGGAAGGCCAGGGTGTTCGAATCGAGCAGCGGTGTTGGGATTACGTTCAGTCTGCCGTTGTACTTGAACTGGTCGCCGGGTTGGAGCCCGTATGCCGCGAAGCGTGCCAACTGGGTAGCGGAGAGATTCGTCGGAACCAGGATCGGGGTTGGCACAGCGCTAAAGTCTCCGGTGCGCTCCGCCATGGAAGGATCGTTCGCGTTGATGGCCTGCGTTCCCCGCAGCGATCGCCATTCCATGTTATAGAAGAAGAACGTCTTGTTGCGGTCCTTGTTGAACTTGCCAAGAACCACCGGACCGCCCGCGTTGAAACCGTAGTTGTTGTACCGCAACATGGGCTTCTTGACGCCGGCCGCATTCGAAAGGAAGTCGTTGGCGTCGAAGGCGTCGTTGCGGACGAACTCCCACAGGCTGGCGTGCAGGTCGCTGGTGCCGGACTTGAACACCATCGACATGGTCGCGCCCGAACCGAGGCCGTAGTCGGCGCTGTAGTTGGAGGTCAGAGTGCGGAATTCGGCCACCGCTTCCATGGACGGCATGATCGACGACTTGCCGCCGGAGCCGCGGTCGTAGTTCTCCCCGCCATCGGCCATCCAGACGTTGTGGTCGGGGTTCTGGCCGTTGAAGCTGATGTTGAAGTTGCTCGACACCGGGGCCGGGAAGTTGAAGCCTGTTACGGCCGAGGACGCCCCCGGCATAAGTGCAGCCAGGGTTACGAAGTTGCGGCCATTGGTGGCGAGATCGGCCATTTGCGTGCCGGTGACGACATCGCTGATCTCGCTGCTCTCGGCCTGCACTTGCAGCAATCCGGACTCAACCGTGATGCTGTCGGTCACGTTTCCGACCTGCATCAGGATGTCCACGCGGATGCGGTCGCCGACTCTCAGCGCGAGGCCCGGTGTGGTCCACGTTTTGAACCCCTTGGCCTCCGCCTTGATCGAATAGTTGCCGATGTGAAGATCCGGCGCCACGAATTGACCGGCTTCATTACTTGAGATGACCAGGCTCTGGCCGGTATCCGTGTTGACAACGGTAATGGTTACGTTGGGAATCGCCCCACCGGTCTGGTCGGTGACGCTCCCGACGAGCGTGGCTTCCTGGGCCGAAGCGCAAAAAGCAAAGCCCAAGAGCAGCACACAAAGCACGAGCATTCGATATGAACTCATCTGACTCATTGTTTTTCTCCCTGAGCGTTGTTGACTCTCCCAAGCGCGGGCACAGGGCCCGGCGCAATTAGTCGAACCGTTTGGTAAAGACCCTAACCGGTGGGATGTACGCATTTCGTCGAGGCCGCGGGTACAACCGGGCCAGGTAGCTTACGGGATCATACGGGCGGGGCCATTCCGGCGGCGGGTTGCGCCACGAATTGCTGTACCGGAGTTTGAGGTATTTTACGTCTTGTTTTTCGTGAGACCATGCGCCAGATGATTTCCGGCGCTCCCGATGCGATGGAGGAGCTTCCGTCACAACTGGAGTCGCCCGATACGGAGAACGTTCGCATCCAGTTGGAGCGCGTCCTGGCGAGCGTCCCTTTTCGGACCAGCCGCCGTTGCCAGGCGCTCCTCAGGCACATTGTCGAGCGCACCCTGCAGGGCGAAGCCGCTTCACTCAAAGAGCGCGCCCTGGGCGTCGATGTTTTTGGGCGCCCGCCCGATTACGATACCAGCGAAGCTCCGGTGGTGCGCGTTGCGGCGGGGGAGACTCGCAAGAAGCTCGCCCAGTACTACCAGCAGCCCCAGCACGGCGGGGAGCTGCGCATCGAACTAAATCCTGGATCCTACGTTCCCGAATTCCATTTTCCGGAGACGGCGGTCCCTCCGCCCGCGCAGCCGCCGGCTCCGGCGTCGTCCTCGCCCACGAGGCCGCGGGCTCACAGATGGGGGAAGGTCCTGATTGCCGGAGGCGCGGCGACTGTTCTGATCGCCGCTGCCTGGTTCCTGTCGCCGCACTGGCAGCGGTCCGAGATCGAGCGGTTCTGGGGCCCCCTGCTGGACGCTCCCGGCGGCGTACTGTTCTGCGTCGGCGAGTCGCGTGTCTACAATCTCCACTCCGACGCGAAGCAGAGGGATCTGGAGAACATGATTGAAGGCTTGCCGGGCGGGTCCCTGGAATCCTCGAAGGATGCGATCCCGCTCAGCCAGCTCGTTCCCGTGTGGGATCGTTATGTGGCGTTGGGCGACGCCATTTGCCTGATGCGGCTCACCTCGCTGTTCGAGAAACGCGGCAAACCGTACCACATCCGCGGCGGCGCCTCAATATCATTTTCCGACCTTCGGGAGCGTCCCGCGGTCCTGATCGGCGCCTTCGACAACGAGTGGACACTGCGGGCAGCCGGGCAACTGCGCTACACCTTCTACAAGGACTATCAGGGTCTCGAAGCGGTTCGCGACCGGGATCATCCGGAGAAGTCCGACTGGAAGCTGCTGAACTCCTGGCCAGGCTGGAACATTTCGAATGACTACGCCATTGTCTCGCGCGTGCTCGATCGCAGCACGGAAAGGATGGTGGTGATCGCCGCCGGCATTACCCATTTCGGCACGGCCGGAGCGGGCGAGTTTCTGAGCGATCCGGCGTACTTCTCCGAGGCAGTCCCACGGCTCCCGCGCGACTGGCCCAGGCGGAATCTGCAGATCGTGCTCAGCGTTCCGGTGGTGCACGGCGCCTCCGGCCGCCCGCGCGTACTGGCGGTGCACGTCTGGTAGGACAGGCCTCCAGCTTGTCAGCCGTCAGCCATCAGCCGGCGGGGCAGAGCGGACCGGGAGCGTGCGCCTCACTTCGGTCCGGCCGCCTGTTCGGCGCCATACTCCACCACCACGGAGACGCGGCGGTTGCGGCTGTCGAAAGGGTTGGCAGGATTCAGCGGGCGCTTGTCGGCGAAACCGCGGATCTGCACCACCTGCTCGAGACGCAGGCCGTTTTCCTGCATGCAGCGGCGGGCCGAATTGGCGCGGTCCACCGAGAGCTCCCAGTTGGTGTAGCCGTTGAGCGCGGAGAAGCGGTAGGGCCGCGCGTCGGTGTGGCCCTCGATCACCATCTCGTTGTTCAACCGGGCCAATTCGCGGGCCAGTACGGCGAGCACCTGCACGCCGCTCGAACTCGGCTCGGGGCGGCCGCTCTCGAAGAACAGACCCCGCTCGGTCTCGAGTAACTCCACCCGGAGGCCTTCCGGTGTCACGCTGATCTGCACCTGCTTCTTGAGCTTCTGGAACTCCGGGAGGGAGCTGATGGCCTGTTCGAGCTTCGCCTTGATCTGGGCAACGTTGGCGCGGTTAATCGAAACGCTTCCCGGAACTCTTTCTCCGGTGCCTCCCTCTGCCTCGCCCCAGATCTTGGCGTGTCCCCTGGGGTTGCGGAAGTAGGCGCTGACGGCGCGCTGCACCTGGTGGCTGGCGTTCATCATCCAAAGGACGATGAACAGCGCCATCATCGCGGTCACAAAATCCGCGTAAGCGACCTTCCAGGATCCGCCGCGGTGCCTGACCGACACGCCCAGGACGTGGCGCGCCGGCGGCATGTCGGCGGGCTCAGTCTTGTGCTGTGGCGGCACTGGCTTGGACCCCGACCTGCGGCATCGCCGGCAGTTTTATTTCGCGGCGGAACGTGGCTGCCATCGCCACGAACGACGGGCGAAGCTCCATGGGAATCGAGCGCCGCGCGAATTCGGCCGCGAGCAGCGGACTCGATCCGCGTCCGAAAGCATGCAACCCGGAATAGAGGCATTGGAGCAGGTGCGAGCGCGCCTCGTTGCGAGACTCCAAGTGCGACGCCAGCGGGCCTACGATGCCATAGCACAGCAGGATTCCCAGGAACGTGCCCACCAGCGCCGCCGCGACCTTCTGACCGATCTGCTCCGGAGCGCTTCCGAGCGCCTGCATCGTCACCACCACGCCCAGCACCGCCGCCACGATCCCCAACCCGGGCAACGAATCGGCCAGCATGTTGAGCGCACTCACTGCGCCATGGCTCTCCCGCCGCTGCACGTCCGCGTCGATGTCCATCAAGTGCGCCAGTTCGCCCGGCTGGGCGATTCCGCTGGTGACCATGCGCAGCGAGTCGCACAGGAACGTCATCGCGCCGGGATCGTTGAACTCGGGATAGGCCTGAAAAACCTGACTCGCTCCGGGATCTTCGATGTGGTCCTCCAGAGTCGGCATCCCCAAACGGCGCCCGATGCTGAACAGTTCGTACAGCATCTTGAGCACCGCCTCATAGAAGGCTCGCGTGTAAGGCGGGCGCCGAAAGACCGACAGGGCGCCCTTCAGCAGGTTGCGCACCGCGGACGCTGAGTTGGCGACCAGGACGATGCCCACGGCCGCTCCCGCGATGATGAGCACCTCGGATGGCTGGAGCAGCACCAGCAGGTTGCCCTGCTCCAGCAGAAAGCCGCCTACCACCGCGGCCAGTACAATCAGAATCCCTATCAGGACCAGCATCGTCTTTGCTTGCCGGCTGCGGACATCACTGGCTTGTCAAATGTCACTTATCGGCCGGCCGGGTGGGAGCTTGAGCGGCCTTGTGGCGCACGGGGGCGCGTCCCGGGCGCGTCCCCTATCGCTTCCCCAGCAGCTGCTTGGCGATGGTCGCCAGTTGCATGTTGCTGGTGCCCTCGTAAATCCGGCCGATCTTGGCGTCGCGGTACAGCTTCTCGACCGGGCAGTCGCGCGTAAAGCCCACGCCGCCGAAGATCTCGATCGCGCGCGAGGCCGTCTCTTCGGCGATCTGCGAGCTGAAGTACTTGGCGATGGCCGCCTCGGTGGTGAAGGGAAGCCCCGCGTCCCGCAGCCGGGCGGCATTGTAGACCAGCAGGCGCGCGGCTTCGATATCCGCCGCCATGCGGGCCAGGTCGAACTGGACGCCCTGGAAGTCGGCGATCGGTTTGCCGAACTGCTTGCGCTCTCGCGCGTACGCGACGGCGTGATCGAGAGCGCCCTGCGCCAAGCCGGTCATCTGCGCTCCAATCCCGATGCGCCCTTCGTTAAGTGTTTCGATGGCGATCTTGTAACCCTTGCCCACCTGGCCCACCACGTTCTCCTTGGGCACCCGGCAGCTCTCCAGGATCAGCTCGCAGGTCGATGAGGCGCGGATGCCGAGCTTGTCTTCCTTCTTGCCCACCGCAAATCCGGGGAACTCGCGTTCGATAAGGAAGCAGGTGATACCGCGATAGCCCGCGCCGGGGTCGGCGTTGGCGAAGACCAGAAACAAGCCGGCTTCGTATGCATTCGTGATCCAGAGCTTGCGGCCGGTCAGGAGGTAGGAATTGCCGTCCTCGACCGCGCGCGTCGCCAGCGCGAAGGCGTCCGAGCCGGCCCCGGCTTCCGAAAGCGCGTAGGCGCCGACAGTGCCGGAGGCGAGCCGTGGAAGATAGCGGCGCTTCTGATCGTCATTGGCCCAGTGCAGCAGCGCGTTCAGCACCAGCGTGTTCTGGACGTCGACGATGACGGCGGCGGAAGGATCGACGGCCGCCAGTTCCTCCACTGCGAGCACCGCCTGGAAAAAGTTGCCGCCTTGCCCGCCGTACTCTTCCGGCACCTCGATCGCCATCAGGCCGAGCTCGAAGAACTGGCCGAGCAGATCCTTCCGGAACAGGCCGGCTTCGTCCATCTGACGGACGTGCGGGGCGATCTCGTCGCGCGCGAACTGCCGCACGGCGGTCTGGAACATCCTTTCTTCTTCGTCGAGCGCGGTGAGTGGGCCGCTGGACATGGCGCAGCCTCCTGTGAGATCTGCCTACAGTCTACAATGCTGGTCATGACCGACTGGAAGCTTGCCGCACAGGCCCGGTGTCCCGACATCCCGGCGGACGAGGTGAACCGGATCGTTCCCGTTCTCGAAACGCTCGAAGCGGCGTTCGCGCCGCTCGCCGCGCGACTGCCCGTCGATGCCGAACCGGCGGCGTTTAGCGCGGAACCCGGGGAGGGCGCGTGACCATTGTCGAAGCGGCCCGCCGCCTGCGCGGCCGTGAAATCTCCGCCAGCGAGTTGCTCGATCAGTGCCTGGGCCGTATCGCCGCGCTCGATCCGGCGCTCAACGTTTTCATCACCGTTACGGAAGAGGGCGCCCGCGATGCCGCGCGCAAGGCCGATGAGGAACTCGCGCGTGGGCTTGACCGCGGCCCGCTGCACGGCATCCCGGTGGCCTTGAAGGACGTCTTCCTGACGCGCGGTGTGCGGACCACGGCGGGCTCGAAACTGTTCGCGGAGTACATTCCGGATCACGACGCAGCCGCCGTCGAGCGGCTAATCCAAGCCGGCGCAGTGCTCGTCGGTAAGACCAACATGCACGAGCTGGCCTACGGCATCACCTCCGACAATCCGCACTTCGGCACGGTGCGCAACCCGCACGCCCCGGGGCGTATCCCGGGCGGTTCGAGCGGAGGCTCCGCGGTGGCGGTGGCCTCGGGGATGGCGTTGGCGGCGCTCGGCAGCGACACCGGCGGGTCGATCCGCATCCCCGCCGCCTTCTGCGGCGTCGTTGGGCTCAAGCCGAGCTACGGGCGCGTCAGCCGCTATGGCATGCTGCCGCTGAGTTTCAGCCAGGATCATGCCGGGCCGATTGCCGGCTCGGTACGCGACGCGAGCCTGATCATGGACGCCATCGCCGGTCACGATTCACGAGATCCGTCATCCAGCCGCCGGCCGGTTGAAGACTACGCGCCTGCGGGCTCGCTCGAGGGCGTCCGCATCGGCCTGCCGGAGAATTTCTACTTCGAGCGCGTGACGCCGGCCGTGCGCGAGGCCGTCGAGCGGGCCGCGGGGCTGGCCGAGCGTTGCGGCGCGCATGTCCTGCGGGTCCGGGTGCCCGACATGGACGCGGTGAACACCATCGGACGTGTGCTCCTGCTAGCTGAAGCCGCGGCCGCGCTGACGCCGCACCTCGCGCGGCGCGCCGGCATCGGCGACGACGTGCGGGCTCTGCTCGACCAGGGCCGTCTGGTCCCGGCCACCGATTATGTCAACGCCCAACGCCTGCGCAGGCTGAAGCAGGATGAATTCCGCCTGCTGTGGCGCCAGGTGGATATCCTGTTCACGCCGACCGTGCCCCTGGGAGCCCCGAAGATCGGCGAGACGGCCGTGGAGATCGAGGGCCGGTCCGAAGACGTGCGCCTGGCGGCAACACGCCTGGTGCGCGGCATGGATGTGCTGGGGCTGCCGGCGATCTCGCTTCCCTGCGGGCTCGATTCGAACGGGCTGCCGCTGGGCCTCCAGATGATCGCGCCGGAGTTCAGGGAAGCGGCCCTTCTGAGCGTGGCCGCCGCTGTGGAACGCGCGCTTGGCCCGGCGCGCTGATCCGCCCGGGAATTCGCAGGACCTTCGGCTCGCCCTAGGTCGGGTGCCAAAGCGCGCATGGGACGCAGCTACACGCCTCGCCGGTTGCCCCACAGTTCGATGTGCAGCCGCGGGCTGAAGCGGAAGCCCTCGTTTTTTGCGATCTCGACGAGCCACCGGCCTCGGTCGCGCAGAACGTCGGCCTGCGTGCCCTCCGGCATCAGAACCACTCTCCCCCGGTCGGCGTTCGTTTGTTGGACGATGGTCTGAATCTCCGGCAGATCTTCCGGCCGCGAGACGACGAACTTGAGCTGGTACGCGTAGGCCGCCATCAGCCGCCGCAGCACTTCCACGTCGATCCGGAGCCGCTCGTGCTGGCCGGCCCAGCGACCGCCGTCGCGTTCCCATGGCGTCGAATTGGCGAGCTTGGGGCTGATGCTCATCAGGTCGCAGGCGACCCCGGCGAACAGGGTGCCCGCCGTCTCCACCGTGACGTGCAGGCCCAGCTCATGCAGGCCCTCGGTTAGTTTCGCCATCTCCGGCGCGATCATCGGCTCGCCGCCGGTGACCACCACATGCCGCACCGGGTGCCGCCGTACTTCTTCGAGAATGGCCTCGACCGGCTGGTCCGTCCCTTCGGGCGCCCAGGAAGTGTAAGGCGTGTCGCACCAGACGCACCTCAGATTGCACCCGCTGGTACGTACAAAGACCGAGGGAGTGCCCAGCAGCATTCCTTCGCCCTGAACCGAGTGAAAGATCTCGGAGATCTTCACGCGCGCCTTCCTAGCGGGTCCTCGATACCCGCCTCCTCGAACCCCTTGGCGCGCAGCAGGCAGGAATCGCAGGCGCCGCAGGGCGCCGGCCCGTCCTGAGGATCGTAGCAGCTCCAGGTGAGGCCGAACTCCAGTCCCAGGTCGTGCCCCAGCCGGACGATATCGGCCTTCGCCATCCGGATGAGCGGCGTGTGGATGCGCACCCGGGTGCGGCCTTCGACGCCGGCCTTCGTGGCCAGGTTCGCGGTGCGCTCGAACGCCTCGATGAATTCCGGCCGGCAGTCCGGGTAACCGGAATAGTCGATGGCGTTGACCCCCAGGAAAATGTCCGAAGCCTCTAGCGTTTCGGCCCATGCGAGAGCGCACGCCAGGAAGATGGTGTTGCGCGCCGGCACGTAGGTGACCGGGATTCCTGCGCTCATCGACTCGACGCTGCGGCCTTTCGGCACCGCGATGTCGTCCGTCAGGGCGGAGCCGCCGAACGCGCGCAGGTCGATCTTCAGGGTAACGTGCCGGGTCGCGCCGATCGCCGCGGCGACTCGCCCGGCCGCCTCGAGTTCGATGCGGTGCCGCTGACCGTAATCGAAGGAGAGCGCGTAGCACTCGAACCCCTCGTGCCGGGCCAGCGCCAGGCAGGTGGATGAATCGAGGCCTCCGCTCAGGAGACAGACGGCCTTCGGCATCGCGCTCCTTTCAGCAGCTTCAGACTCAGGAAGAAGCCGCCCAGCGGAAACACGGTGAGCGCCATGAGCGCGTAGTGCAGCGTGATCCGGTCGGCGGCCCAGCCCGTGAGGGGGATGAAAATAACCCCGGCCATTCCCCAGGCAAAACCCATCATCAGCGCGGAGACGGTGCCCGCCTGAGACGGCACCAGGTCCTGCGCCATCACCACGTTCACCGGAATGGTGAACAGCAGGATCAAGCCGCCGCCCACCAGGCCCACCACCGAAAGCCATCCATGCGCCAGGAAGAACAACGCCAGGAAAGGCACCGAGCCGATCATCGAGAAGGTGATGACCACCGGGCCTCCGAAGCGGTCCGCCAGTTGGCCGCCGGCAAAGCCACCCAGCGCCCCGAAAACCAAGTACAGCGAGAGCGTGTAGTTTGCCGTCGAAACCGTGTAGCCCCGCTCCAGGTGCAGGTACAGGGGGATGAACTGCGCGTACGTGATCTGGACGATCGAGCGGATGAAGACCAGCAGGTAGAGCGTGGTCAGCGGCCCCAGGACGCCGCGGAAAGCGGCCCAATCGAAGCCGGAGCCACGCCTGCGCTGGCGCGCGGGCGGCGCCGGCAGCAGCGCGAGCATCAGAATCGAAATCAGGAGACCGGGGATGGCGGCCCATCCTGTGCGGCCCAGGCCGAGGCGCCCGGCGACCAGCGAAAAATACGAGGGGCCGAGCGCATAGCCCAGCGTGCCCGCGCTGACGAACACGGCCATGGCGCCGGCGCGGTTCCGCTCGACGCCGGCGATGGCGCCGGCGGAGGCCTGGGGATGGAACGCGGCGACGCCCGCCCCGCCCAGCGCCACCATCAACAGCAGCCAGCCATAACTTGGCGCAAGACCCAGCGAGGAAATGAAGATGCCCGCCAGCGCCGGCCCCAGCGCCGCGAACAGGCGCGTTCTGAGGCGGTCGGAAAGATAGCCATAGGCCGGTTGCATCAGCGAGGACGAAAACACCAGCATGCCGCCCAGCAGCCCGGCGTCCGCCAGCGACATCCCGAAGCGGCTCACCAGCAGGGGTTGGAGTCCTCCCAGCGCGCCTGAGTACATGTCCGCGCAGAGATGCCCCGTCGAGAACAGCGCCAGGGCCAGTGCTCCGCTTTTCCGCACGCGGAAATCGGCGGGGGCGGCGACAGGTGCGGCTTCCGATGTCGGGGACATGGGCGGGAATCTCCTATTATAGTGGTCCAGTAGCGTGCGCATCGCTTTCCTCACTTCGACGCCGCTCGACTTCGCCAGCGGTAGCGGGACGTTCGCCGGCATCTCCACGCTGGCTCGCGCGGCGGTTGGGCTAGGCGCCGAGATCGCCTTCTTCACGCCGTCCGTGCGGATGCCCGTCTATACGCTCGAGCGGCTGTGGTTCAACCGCCAGCTCCGCCGCCGGGATTTCCGCGGCTTCGACGCGGTGGTGGGGTTCGACATGGACGGTTGGCTGGTCGCGGGACAGAGGGGCGTGCCGCACGTCGCCTCGATCAAGGGCGTGATCGCAGACGAGATGCGTTTCGAGCGCGGGCTGACTCGCCGGACGCTGGCCATCCAGGCCGTCCGCGAGCGGGCGCACGTGCGCCGCGCCAGCCTGGTCATGACCACCAGCCGTTACGCCGCCGACCGCATCGCGGAGTTGTACGGCCCGGCGGCGAGCCCGCGCATCGTCCCCGAGTGCATCGACATCGAGGCCTGGCGCGGCCTCTTCGCGCGGCATCCCGCAATGCCCGACCCAGCCAGGTTCGTCGTCTTGTGCGTGTGCCGCTTCTATCCGCGCAAGCGCATCGGCGTGCTGCTCGAGGCGGCGGCGAGGGTGCGCGCGCGCGTCCCGGAACTCGAGGTGCGCATTGTGGGCCGTGGTCCCGAGGAGGGCCGGCTCAAGCGGCGCGCCCGCGAGTTGGGGCTCGATGGAACGGTTCGCTGGCTTGGCAATGTCTCGCAGGCCGAGCTGGCGCGCGAATACCAGGCCTGCCACGTCTTCTGTCTGCCCAGCGTCCAGGAGGGCTTCGGAATCGTCTTCCTGGAGGCGATGGCGGCGGCGAAACCGATTGTGGCGGCCCGCGCGGCAGCGGTTCCGGAGGTGGTTGCCGATGGCCTGCTGGTGGAGCCCGAAAGCGCCGAGGCGCTGGCGGAGGCGCTCGCGCGGCTCCACGCGGATCCGGAACTGCGGCGCGCCTTAGGTGACCAGGGCAGCCACGCGGTCGAGCAGTACGACGCCCGCCGCGTGGCCGCCCTGTTTCTGGAGGAACTGGCGGCGGCAGTGTAGCGTGGCGCTCACTGCCGCGTCAGGTTGATTCCTCCGTTGACGGTGGACAGACTGATCTCGGCGCCTCCCCCGCCAATCTGCGTGTCCACGTGACGGCCTGGCCCGTAACGCTCGCGTTCGCGGGGCAGGTCGAAGTCGCTCGTGACCCCACCGTGCACCGTGCTGATTGTAAGGTGCGCTCCGGCGTCTTTGGGCAGGGCCAGCGCAATCGCGCCGTTCACGCTCTTCATGGAGATGTGCCGCGCCGCGAGCTGGTCGAAGCCGCCCTCGACGCGCCCGTTGACCGTTGACAGGTCCAGATCGCCAACGGCTTTTCGGACCTCCACTCTTCCATTCACGGACGCAACCTTGACGTGCCCGGCCACGCCTTCGACCGTGACGCTTCCGTTGACCGTATTGATGGGATCGAGCGCCGCGCCGCGCGGCACCGTAATCGTGTACTCGACCGATGCCGGACGGCAGCCGTGGCAATCTTCGGGATACTTGGTGCGGATCTCGACGGCGTCCGCCCGGGCATCAACGACGATCCGGGCTTCTTTGAGCGCCTTCTCGTCTTCGCCGTGTTTGACCGCATCGACCTTGACCTCGTTGCGGTCCCAGGCCGAGACGTGGATGGCGCCGTTCACGTTGTGTACGCCGACGCGGCCGTTCGCCGCGAGCGGGTAGGTTTGGTGGAATTCCTCGCGCGCCTCGTCGCGCGCGTAAAGCATGACAAAGCTGGCCGAAAGGGCGGCCGCCAGAGCAAGGCGTTTTAGCATGGGCTCTCCTCAAAGCGCTTGACGGAGCGGCGGCGATTTCGTAACGGGGCAGGCCAAACTCCAGCCTCACGGCGTAGACTGAAGGTACATGACGCCAGATCAAATGCGGGAGCTGTTCGAATCGGTACGCAGCGGCGCGGTTGGCGTGGATGCCGCGATCGAGCGCGTGCGGCACCTGCCCTTCGAAGACCTGGGTTTCGCCAAGGTGGATCACCACCGCGCGCTGCGGCAAGGCATGGCGGAGGTGGTCTTCGCGCAGGGCAAGACTCCCGGGCAGGTGGCCGAGATCGCCGTGCGGATCCTCGAGAATGCGCCCAACCTCCTCATCACACGCGCCGGCGAGGCCGCTGCCGCCGCGGTTCGCGAGCGCATTCCGCAGGCCGAGTACTTCCCGCTCTCGGGTGCGCTGCGCGTCTGGTGCGACCGCACCATGCGCGGCAAGGGCAGAATCGCGGTAGTCTCGGCGGGCACCAGCGACATTCCGGTAGCCGAGGAGGCACAGGTGACCGCGGAGGTCATGGGCAATGAGGTCGAGGCCATCTACGACATCGGCGTGGCCGGCATCCATCGCCTCATGAATAATCGCGAGCGCCTGACCGGCGCGCGGGTGGTGGTGGTCTGCGCGGGCATGGAAGGCGCGCTGCCCAGCGTTGTGGGCGGACTGGTGCCGTGTCCCGTGATTGCGGTGCCGACCAGCGTGGGCTACGGCGCCAGTTTCCACGGCCTGGCCGCGCTGCTCGGCATGCTCAACAGCTGCGCCAGCAACGTCACCGTGGTGAATATCGACAACGGCTTTGGCGCGGGCTACGTGGCCAGCCTGATCAACCGGCTGTGACTCATCAGGCCGTCTTAGCGGCCGCGCGGGGCTGGGTTTCCTGTGCGAACAGGTATGTACCGAACAGCGGCTTAGGTTCGCCGCGGCCCCAGCGCGCCACCTTAAACGTCGCTTTCAGGTGCTGGATCTCCGGCATTTCCGTCATGTCCATCAGAAGCTGGTAGGTTCCGCAGTAAAACTTCTGGGGAAATGAAGCCAGCGGCTTGGCGCCCCAGTTCTTTTCGTCCGCCGAGCCCCAGATGGAGACGTCCAGGCTCTCTTGCTCGATAATGCGCGTGATTCCGAGGGTGACCAGCAGCAGCTTGCCTTGCGCCGAGCCGAGGCTGGCGACGGGGCCTTCGCCGTCTTCTCGGATCACTGTTTCCGGGAGTAAGAAACTAGGCAGCATTTACGTTCCCCTTGGCGCCGCCACAAGCACACGCGCCTTGGCGTATCCGGTTTTCTATAGGGTCTCATACCTCGCGACGAAACGAAAGCGAACCAGTCTGGCAGGCGGAACCGCCTGCCCCACGCGGGCGTGGACGCGTCTATGCCGCGTGCATGGTGCGCTGTCGCATGGCGCGCTCATAGCCGCGGACGAAGTAGTAGACGAGAGTGCCGAAAATGCGGTCGGCGCCGCGTTGGAGCTCTTCCTCGGCGTAAAGCTCGATGGGCGTCTGCCGCAGGCCCGCGTCGTGGACGTACTGGATCATGCACTCTTTGAGGAGTTGCAGCGCGTAGACCACTTCGTGGAGCGGAATGCCCTCCTCGCAGCGCTGGCGTCCGAGCCGCTCGTAGCGCTGCGCCAGATCCTCTTCCCGCGAGACCAGCCAGTTGCCGAGGTTCTGTAGAATCTCCCGGGCGCGCTCGCGCAACTCGGGTTCGGGCACCTTGCCAAACTCGAGCAGCTTTGAGTCGCGACGCACCCGGCGCAAAACCCGCTCGGCGATGTCCTCCCAATGGTCTGAAACCAAACGAAGCAGGTTGGATGACAACATTCGCCCCCCTCTTCTGAGCTCTGTTTTCAGTATATCGCGGGCCGGCCTCCGCATCTGGCACCAAAATTGCACCATTTAGTCTGAAAATTGCGATGTCGTGCCCCCCAGCGCCGGTAGCAGAAGCTGGGCGAAGCAGAACAGAAGTTTTGGGGCGGTCGCTCTGTAAGATTTACGCAGAGCGAGCCCGCAGCCGGGTGGGGAAACACTTGATCCTGTTGCTGATACGCTCGCGTATTCAAGCTCGACCACGGTTTCTTCGCACCGAGCGGGTTTCCGCCCTGAACCTGTGCCGTGCCTGGTTAGCCTCTCCAGGCACGGCACTCGAAACCGGCTTGGGGGAGAGGGGCGCCGCCGCCGGATCCGGAGTGCGGCGGCCAACACCAAACGAAGCCGGACTAACCTAAGCCATTCATAGGCAACGTCTTAGCGCCGCAGTGTGCAGCGACTGCCGGTCACGGCGGGAAGCGGGCGGCGCCTGCTATAATAGTCATTCCATTCGCAGATCCCGCCCCAATCAGCCGTCGCGGTCGACGGTCTGCCCGGGCGGCAGCGGAATCCGGGTGTTGTGATGTTTTTGAGCGTCAACGAAATGCAGTTGGGTAGGGTGCGGTTCAGCGAGGCGTTTGCCCCCGGCGCCATAGAGTTTTTCGATCCGCAACTCCGGCAAGCGGCGCCGATCGTGGCCTCGGGCGTCGCCCAACTGAGCGAATCCATCATGGAGATCGCAGTCAGCGGCCACCTCTCGACTGCCATGGAGGTTGCCTGCGACCGCTGCCTGGAGCCAACGCCGATTCCGATCGACGCCGATTTCACGCTTCTCTACCTGCCGGCGGAGAACAGGCCGGAGGCCGGTGAGGTCGCTCTGCGAGGGCCTGAGGCGGAGGTCGGTTTCTACGAAGGCGACGGCCTCGAGCTGAGCGATGTCCTGCGGGAGGAAATCCTGCTGCTGCTGCCGATGCAGCGCGTGTGCCGCGAGGACTGTAAAGGAATCTGCCCCATCTGCGGGCAAAACCGGAACCTGGTCGAATGCCACTGTCGCCAGAAAGGCGCCGACGACCGCTGGGCCGGGCTGCGGAACCTGTAACCCGATCTATTACAATAGGGAATTGCCATGCCGAATCCGAAACGAAGACATTCTGCCCAGCGCCGAGCCAAGCGCCGCGCCCACGACTTTCTGAAACAAGTGACCCTTGCCGAATGCCCCAACTGTCACGAGCCAAAGCTCCCGCACCGGGTCTGCCCCCATTGCGGCCAGTACAAGGGCCGCGAGGTGATCGAGGTCAGCGAAGATTAGCGTGAGCTCACGGCCATGGTGACCATCGCTGTTGACGCGATGGGCGGCGATAACGCCCCCGAAGCCGAAGTAGAAGGAGCCGTCCGAGCAGCCAAAGCCTATTCGGTCCAGGTTGTGCTTGTGGGCAAGGAAGACCTCGTCAAGAAGGAGCTCGCCCGCTACGAGGATTCCATGGGCTTGCCCATCCAGGTGGTGCACGCATCCGAGCGCGTGACCATGGAGGATAGCGCCGCGCGCGCGATGCGTTCCAAGCGCGACAGCTCCATCCGCGTGGCCTCGCGCCTGGTGCGCGACGGGCTGGTGCAGGGCCTGGTCTCGGCCGGCAACACCGGCGCGGTGATGGCGACGGCCAAGACGGTCCAGGGCATGGTGTATGGCGTGGACCGGCCGGCGCTTAGCGCCGTTTTTCCCACCGTGAAGGGCACGCCCGTCGTCATGATGGACGTGGGCGCCAACGTCGATTGCTCCCCGCAGATGCTGGCGCAGTTCGCCGTCATGGGCGACATTTACTCGCGCGTGATCTTCGGGAACGAAAGCCCGCGCGTGGGCCTGCTCTCAATCGGCGAAGAGGAGCACAAGGGGAACGACCTCACCCGCAACGCCACGCCGCTGCTGCGGTCGCTGCCCATCCACTTCATCGGCAACGTGGAAGGCGGCGACATGTATAGCGGCAAGGCCGACGTCATCGTCTGCGACGGTTTCATCGGCAACGTCGCGCTTAAGACGAGTGAGGGCGTGATCGAAGTGATCGTCAAGATGCTGAAGGAGTCGCTCGAATCCAGCATCACGGGACAGGTGGGGTACCTGCTGGCCCGCCGCGCCCTCAAAGGGTTCAAGAAGCGCCTGGACTACTCCGAGTACGGCGGCGCGCCGCTTTTGGGCGTCAAAGGCGTATGCCTGGTTTGCCACGGGCGCTCGAACGCGAACGCGATCAAGAACGCAATCCGCATCGCCGCCCAATTCGCCGAGGCCCGGATCAATCAGCGCATCGAGACCGAGCTGAAGCGCTGGGAAGCCGTACAGGCATCGCCGTGAACCGCCGCGGCGTGATCCTGGGGCTGCTGTTGCTCACGGTTCTGGGGAGCCCGGCGCTCTGCCAGAGGCTGAACCCGGTTCAGTGGAGCGTCGATCCCCAACAGGCGGCGGCCCCGCCCGGCTCGAAGGCGATCTACCTGCTCACGGCCCGGCTGGACCCCGGCTGGCATCTTTACGCGCTCAACGTCCCCAAGCCCATCAACCCGACCAGCATTCGCATCGGCGAGAACCAGGCCATCACCTCGGTGGAAGTCTACCAGCCGAGACCGCGCACGATTTTCGATCCGAATTTCGGCTTCAACGTCGATACCTATGAGGGACAGGCGGTCTTTCGCATCGAGCTCGGCTTGGCGAAGGACGCGCAGCCCGGGCCGCTGCAGGTTTCCTTCCTGACGCGTTTCCAGGCCTGCAACGCCAAGATGTGCCTGCCGCCGCGGCGCGTGGAATCCGCGGCTTCGCTGCTGATCGATCCGGCTGCCAGGCCGGCCGCCATCGCGCCGATCCCGCCGGGATACACGCTCTTCGATCCGCATGCCCGGCCGCCAGCCGCCGGAGGCTCGCCGCCCGCACCCGCGGCCGCATCCGGCGGCCTGCTGGCGTTCGTCCTGGTCGCCTTCGGCTTTGGTCTGGCCGCGATCTTCACGCCCTGCGTTTTCCCGATGATTCCGATCACGGTCTCGTACTTCCTGAACAAGCCCGCCGGCTCGCGCGCGCGGAGCCTGGCGGACGCATTGCTGTTCTCTCTCGGAATCGTGGTGCTGTTCTCCGCGCTGGGACTGGCGGCTACGGCGATCCTGGGCCCGTTCGGAGTGGCGCAGCTCGGCTCGAACGTGTGGGTGAACACGTTCGTCGCGCTGGTGTTCCTGGCTTTCGGCCTGAGCTTGCTGGGCGCGTTCGAAATCACCATCCCGTCGGGCGTGGTAACGCGTCTGACGGCAGCCTCGCAGGGCGGCGGCGTTCTGGGCACGCTGCTGATGGGACTGACCTTCTCGCTGAGCGCGTTCGCCTGCGTGGGGCCGTTTGTGGGCACGCTGCTGGCCGCTTCGGTGTCTGGCGGCGGAGTGCGCCCGTTCGCCGGGATGCTGGCGTTTGCCATCGGCCTGGCCACGCCGTTTTTCTTCCTGGCGCTGTTCCCCTCCTACCTCAAGCGCATGCCGCGCAGCGGCGGCTGGCTCGAGCGGGTCAAGGTGGTGATGGGCTTTCTGGTGCTGGCTGCGATGTTCAAGTACCTGAGCGACGTCGACCAGGTAATGCAGTGGAACCTGCTCACGCGCGAGCGGTTTCTGGCGGCCTGGATAGTCCTGTTCACGCTGGCGGGGCTGTACCTGCTCGGCATCCTGCGCCTGCGCGGGAGCAGTCCGGATGATGGGCCGGGGCCGATTCGGCTGCTGATCGGCGCGGCATTCGTGGCCCTGGCGGTCAGCTTGCTGCCGGGCCTGAGCGGCGCGCGGCTGGGGGAACTGGACGCTTACGTTCCGCCGCCGTCGGCATCGGCGCCCGCCGCAGCCGGCGACTACCGCGCTGCGCTCGCCAAGGCGCAAAGCGAGGGCAAGCGAGTCTTCGTCAGTTTCACCGGCCATGCGTGCACGAATTGCCGCTGGATGGAATCCAACATGTTCACGCGGCCGGAGATCGCGGCGGCTATGAAGGACTACGTGCTGGTGGAGCTTTTCACCGACGGCACGGACACCGCCTCAGCTCAGAACCAAGCGCTAGAGAACACGAAGTTTTCGACCGTGGCCATCCCCTACTACGCGATTCTGGACCCGGACGAGAAAGTGGTCGCGAGCTTCCCCGGCCTCACGCGGGATGCGGGGGAGTTCCTGCGGTTCCTGCGGTCGGGCGCGGCGGGGGCGGGGCAGTAGGGCGGCGACCTTGGAACGGTAGATCATGAGCGCAACCGATCCCCGGGCCTACCTTCTCCACATACGGGATTGTTGCGAGCGCTTACAGGAATGCGCAAGTCTTCGCGGAAGCGGCGTCGTCCCCGCGCATCTTCTCTCGACGCGGTCTGCCGGAATTTGGAGGTCCTTGGAGAAGCTTCGAGGAAGATCGGGCCCGACTTTCGTGCCGGACACCCGGATCTCCCGTGGCGTGAGATGAACGACCTTCGGAACGTTCTCATCCACAACTACGAGGGGGCGGACCCGGCGCTGGTCTGGGGTGTCGTCCAGCGCGAGATTTCGGGCGTGCTGGATGCGGTGCGCCGCTTGCTGGACGTTGAGCCCGGATAACCTCGCTCGCGCCCTGCTCCAGCCGCCCTCCGAGCCCAGTTCCGCACCGCCCTGCGGCGGCTGGGGAGGCTCGAACCCGTTAGTCGAAAATGGTTTTGACAGAACTTCCTGGGGGGCGCTTGCGAACATTTTGGCCCGGCGGAAGGCAAGAACAGCTCCGGGAGCCCTTCGGATCGTGCCGAAAATGCAGTCGCCCTGCTCATTTTCGACTTTCGAACGCCACGGGACCAATACAGTGCTCTATAAGCGGTGTATTTTCATAGGGTTGAGGGATTGTCGCAAACGGCCCCATGTAAAATGTCGAAAATCGATTTTCGAAAGTGGAGTGCTCAGAGGATAAGTCATTGAAATCAGGCAGGAAACCCACTCTCGCCGGCGAGGACCGAACTGCTATCTCCTTTGTTTCCCGCTCCTTCGCCGACTGCCCAGAATAGCAAGACTGGGAACAAAAAAGGGCCACTGCTTGCGGGAGCAGTGGCCTGAAATCCATAGAAAAGAAGGAGCAGACTTTGACCGCTACTGAACGGCCGACTTGGCCGACGGCGCCGTGCCACTGGGAGGCTTCAGCATTCCGAAGCCTCCGAGGACGGCTGCGACGTTTTGAGCGACTCCCGACAGAACTACCTGACAGTTCTCGAAAGCCGTTTCGGCCTCTCTGATCCCGGCCACACAGATTTAGCGGACTACCCGCGCCGAAGGCACCAGCCAATCAGACGCTGCGCCCTGTGTTTTGAATCAAGAACTTGCGATTGCAGCAGCTCACGATTGTCCACCAGACATGGCCACCGAGAGTCGTACAACCTTTGGGGGCGTAGAGGAATTTGCTGATAGCTCCGCCCGATCCAGCGGATTCAAGGAACACCCTGCCGCATACTAGGCACCTAACGATTCCAGGCGGAGGCACGAGGCAGTCAACTGGAATCTTCAGGGCTCTGTCATCTGAAGAAATGTACGATTCATTCAGGCCGCTGTAATCTGGCACGAAGATCTTGAATCCGGGGGTATCCGATGGTTGTATCTCGGGCATCCACAGGCGTTCCTCTTTGCACAGCCTGCATATTCGGTAGATGTCATCCCCGTCAAGGCGTGGCGTGTCAGAGTAACTGCACCGATGTTCCAAGCCGCATTGTGCACAACGCCTGTCCTCGGTCCACGAATGACTCCTGTACTCATCGATATTGTACTGTCCTCGTATCTCTTCGCAGTTGTTACACCTGCAGCCGTTCCAGGCGTGGGACATGTTACGCGTTTTCGAGCACCGCCAGCACTTTTTGCAGTCATGGCTCCAATCATGTCCTTCATCCCGGACCTTGCCACATTTCCTGCACCTGCAACCGTTCCAGTCATGGCCCTCGTCACGGGTTTTGAGGCATTTCCCGCACCTACAGCCGGTCCACTCGTGCCTGCCCAATCCGCACATCATGCCCATCGTTTTCTCCTTTCGGCATCGACGTTAGCCAGAGTTGCGATCGCGCCTAGTGTCCTGTCCTTCGCCGACTGCCCAGAATAGCAGGACTGGGAACAGAGCCTGTGGGCTTCGCCCGGCTGCGCAGTGAACGCCCCTCGGCTGTGGCGACACCTGAAGAACGACGGCCGCTCATGGCCTCTCGGCCAGCCTCGGAGCGATCGAGGCCGCGATCCAAGGGAGTGAGAATCGACGTAGAATGAAGTCATGGCCCGCACTGCCAAAACCGCAAAGAAAAGAACCAGCGCAGTGCCGGTGCGTCCAGCTAGGCCCGCCAACGCGCTCATCAATCCGGCCCCCCTTACCGAAGATGAAGCCGACTACCTCCACTACCTGAAGCACAAGCACGAAAAGCGCCACAGCCTCGATGAGGTCATGCGGGATGCCGGACTCAACGTGGAGTGTTGAGTTTCTCGAAGGCGCGCGTGAGAGTCTGTTAGCCCTTCCGTTTTGATTTCAGGTCCAGATTTCCCGGAAGATTATCGCCTTGGAGCAAGAGCCTCCCCCGCTTCCAGCCGGAAGCTGAAGGGCCACGTGGACCTGTTCCGGCTCCGCAGTGGGGACTATCGGGTGGTCTATCGGGCCGACGAGGCAGCCCGCCGCATCATTGTTACTCGCATTCGTCACCGCAAAGACGCTTACCGCGGGCTTTGATTTTATTCCGTCCGCGGGTGTGGCCCGCCGCCCGCTTGCCTGTATAATGCCATCTATGGCCGCCGCGTCCGAGGCTCGGGTTCCGGCCCTGGCAGATCTATGGCAGGTTCGGCCGGCCGAGCTGGCCGCATTGCTCGCCGAGGAAACCGGCGCCTGGAGAGAGGAGCTCTACTGGGACTTTCACGCTTCGGCCGAGCTGGTACGCCGCTTCGTCGAGGTTCACGCGCTCAACGGCTTCGCCCTCCTGATGGACGATGAGGCGGTCGGCTACATCTACTACGTCTGCGAGGAGCACAAGGGCCTGGTTGGCGACCTGTACGTGCGCGATGAGTTCCGCACGCCGGAACTCGAGCACCGGCTGCTGGCGGCCGTGCTCGATCAGCTCATGAGCACCCGCGGGGTGCGGCGGATCGAATCGCAATTGATGCTGGCGCGCTCGATCCAGCGCCGCGTGCTACCTGCAGCGCAATACGCGTACACCCACCAGCGGAACTTCATGATGTACGACCTCGGCGGCGTCAACGAGCTGCCCGAACGCCGGATCGATCACGTCGTTTTCGACAGATGGAGCGAGCGGCGGCAGGACGACGCCGCGCAACTGATCGCCTCGGCCTACCGCGGGCACATCGACAGCGAGATCAACGACCAGTACCGGTCGGCCGAAGGCGCGCGCCGCTTCCTGTTTAATATCGTGCAGTACCCCGGCTGCGGGACCTTCTTCCAGCCGGCATCCTGGGTGGCGCTGGACCGCTTCAGCGGGCGCGTTCAGGGCATTTCGCTCACCAGCATGGTGGCGCAAGGCGTGGGTCACGTCACGCAGATCTGCACCTCGCCGGCCGTGCGCGGCAAGGGTGCGGGCTACGAGCTGCTCCGCCGTTCGCTCGTTTCGCTGGCCGAAGCCGGCGCCGCGAAGGCCAGCCTGACCGTCACCACCGCCAACGTGCACGCCATTGAACTCTACGAGCGCGTGGGCTTCGAGACCCTGCGGCGCTTCCCGGCGTTCGTCTGGGAAGGGTTCTGAGGATGTCTCTGGCGACGCTCTCCTCGAAGAACCAGATTGCGATCCCGCGACAGGCCCGAGAAGCCTTGCGGGTGAAGGCCGGCGACAAGCTCCCGGTGGTCGTGCGCGGGCACCGAGTCATCGTGCTTCAGAAACCTGGCCGCCTTTCTTCGGCGTCGTAGCGCGCATCTTCACATGGCTGGAACGGCCGGACTGCCGGGCGGTGACGTCCACGATCACCATGACGGAAGTGCTGGTTCAACCGCATCGTTTGGACCACCTGGTCTGATCGGGCTTGCTTCTCAAGGGAGGAACTGTGGAACGGTTTGCTATGTACGGGAAAGTGGTGGCTAAGGCCGGCCAACGCGACGCGATGGTCGAGATTCTGCTGGAGGCCGCGCGGCTGCTGACGCCGCTCGCGGGCTGCCAGCTCTACATCGTCAATGTCGTGCCGGCGGAGCCGGACGCCATCTGGGTTACCGAGCTCTGGAGCAGCGAAGCGGATCACGACGCCTCCCTGAAGATGGAGAGCGTCATGGCGCTGATCGCCAAGGCGAAGCCTCTGGTCGCCGGGTTCGAGAGCGTCCGCCTGGTCCCCGTGGGGGGCAAAGGCCTCGGGCCCGCTTGAACAGGACGAGATGCGTCAATATACAAGACAGATCTGAGCTATACTACAGAAGCTCCTGGGACAGCCCCTCTTAATGACAATCCCGCCGCTCGAGAGTGTACCGGATCTATTTCCGCCTTTGGGTCCGAACATCAACGCACTGATGGTCTGGCCCCGCTTTCCACCGTCGTTCTGGGGTTTCGAGGGTGTGCTCGAAATGGTCCCGGAGCAATCGGTGGCGCCCCCGCTCGGCCTGATCACCGTCGCGGCGCTGTGCCCGGCCACGTGGAAGGTCCGGCTCGTCGATCGTGCCTTCGAGGAGCTGCGCGATGAAGACCTGCTGTGGGCCGACCTGGTGATGGTCGGTGCCATGCGCGCGCAGCGTGTGGACGCCCTGGCAACTCTCGCCCGCGCTCGCTCGCTCGGGCGCCGAACGTTCATTGGCGGCCCATGGGCCAGCAGCGAACCTGAGATGGTGCTTTCCGAGGCGGATCACGTGCTCGCGGGCGAAGCGGAAGAGGTCTTCGCGGAGATCGCCGCGGCCCTCGAACAGGGCACGGCGCGCAGTCTGTACCGCGTCTCCGAGAAGCCCGATGTTACGCGGAGCCCGGTGCCGCGCTTCGAGCTGCTGCACTTGGACAAATACACGTCGATGCAGGTCCAGTTTTCGCGCGGCTGCCCGTTTCAGTGCGAGTTCTGCGACATTATCACCATCTACGGGCGGCGGCCAAGAACCAAGACCTCCGCGCAGGTCATCGAGGAACTCGACACGCTACGCCGGCTCGGCTGGCGGAGCGAGGTGTTCATCGTCGATGACAACTTCATCGGCAACAGCCGTCTAGCCCTGCAGTTGGCGTGCGATCTGACCGCGTGGCAGAAACGCCATGGGTATCCCTTCTCGTTCTATACCGAGGCCTCTATCGATCTGGCGGACCGCCCCGAACTGCTCGCCGCCATGGTCGCGGCGAACTTCATGTATGTCTTCATCGGCATCGAGACGCCATCCCTCGAAGCGCTGAAGGCGTCTCGGAAGTTCCAGAACCTCCGAGCCGACAACGTCCAGCAGATTCGGGTCATTCAACAGAGCGGGCTGTGGGTGATGGGCGGCTTCATTGTCGGCTTCGATTCGGACGACGAGACTATCTTCGAGCGGCAGATGGAGTTCATCCAGCGGACCGCAATCCCCTGGGCGATGGTGGGCTTTCTGCAGGCGCCGCCTACGACCGCCCTATTCGACCGGCTCAAGCGCGAGGGACGTCTGATCGAGGACAGCGAAGCGGTCACGAATTTCAGCCCTCCCAATTTCCGCACCGTAATCCCGTTGCGCGTGCTGCTCCGGGGCCTGAGCGATCTTTTGACTGGATTGTATGAACCGGAGTCCTTCTTCAAACGCGCGCTGCGCTCTCTGGAGGCGTGGCGCCCCAGCGTCATGCAACAGCCTCCGAAGCTGCCGTGGGCTTACCAGGCGCGCCTGTTCTGCGTCTCCATGTGGAGGCAAGGCGTACGCTCGAACTACCGGCTCGCCTACTGGCGATTTCTCGGGCTCCTGGTCTGGAAGTGGTCCCGCCAGCCGTCGAGAATGTGGCTGGGGTTCATGGTCCTCCTGTCTGCGCAACATTTCCTGATCTATGCGCGTCGGGTGGCCGGCGAACTCGAACAAGAATGCGGGGTACGGGCACGGGAAGCAACCAGGGTCGACTTCGTCGGCGCCACCGAGGCGGGCTGCTAGCTCAGCAGCGCGGCAATCCGGTCGGGGTCGTTGGGAACCACCGTGGGCTGGTTGCCGAAGGTCGGCCGGATTTTCGCGCCGCTGGGCGTCGCGAGCTGGCCGGTGTGGTACCGGTAGATGTAGTCGGGGTCCTTCAGCAGGTTGCCGGTCAGCACGGCGACTACATCTTCATCGGCGCGCATGACGCCGGCGGCGCGCAGTTTGCGAATGCCGGCGAGCGTCGCCGCCGAGGCGGGCTCCGAGCCGATGCCGCAGAGCCCGATCTGCGCCTTGGCGTCGGCAATCTCCTGCTCGCTGACCTTCTCGACCACGCCGTTCGAGCAGCGCACTTCATAGAGCGCCTTGGGCCAGGAAACCGGGTCGCCGATGCGGATGGCGGTGGCCAGCGTCTCGGGATTCTCGACGGCGTCGAGCGAGGAGCCCTCGGGCGCGTGCGCCAGGTTGTAGAACGGCGCGGAGCCTTCGGCCTGGATCACCGCCAGGCGCGGCATGCGGTCGATGAGGCCGAGCGCGCGCATCTCGCGCAGCGCCTTGCCGAAGGCGGAGGTGTTGCCGAGATTGCCTCCCGGAAGCACGATCCAATCCGGCGCGCGCCAGTCGCGCTGGTCCATCATCTCGACGATGATCGTCTTCTGGCCCTCGATGCGGAACGGGTTGATGGAGTTCAGCAGGTAGATGCCGAGCCGCTCCGCGAGCACACGCACGAGTGCCAGGATCTGATCGAAATTGGCCTCCACCTGGAGCGTCCTCGCGCCGTATTCGAGCGCCTGCGCCAGCTTGCCGTACGAGATGTTGCCGTGCGGGATGAAGATGATGGGATCGAGGCCGGCGGCGCTGGCGTAAGCGGCCATGGACGCGGAGGTGTTGCCGGTGGAGACGCAGGCCACGCGCTTCATGCCCAGCCGCAGCGCCTGCGCGGCGCCGCAAGTCATTCCGTTGTCCTTGAAGGAGCCGGTGGGGTTGAAGCCCTGGTGCTTGAAGACGAGGCGGTCGAGGCCGGCGTAAGAGGCGGCGCGCGGCGCGTCGAGAAGCGGCGTGTTGCCTTCCCTCAGCGAGACCACGCGATCGTAGCCGGCCAGGAACGGGATGATCTCGCGGTAGCGCCAGACGCCGCTGGCATCGAGCGGTGCGTTGCTCATCCGCCGCTCGCGCCAGAGCCTCTTAAGGGCCGCGGG
This sequence comes from Bryobacterales bacterium, assembly GCA_963719445.1. Classification (GTDB taxonomy): domain Bacteria; phylum Acidobacteriota; class Terriglobia; order Bryobacterales; family Bryobacteraceae; genus DASWZN01. Next base: position 5,184,528 of record OY970385.1, on the reverse strand, counting down.
GTCGTAGCTCCAATCGGGATAGGCGGCCTCGAGCAAAGCTCCGCAGCGCGGGCAGTTATAGAGGACGTCAGTGATGGCGAAGCGCGCGCGGCACTGCGGCGAGAAGCAAATGAGTTCGGCAGGCATGAACCCTGATTATACTGGGACCGAGTGGCGGAACTCATACTGGCGGTCCATCTTGAGTGCGGGCGCGTGGAGGTGCGCCAGGCTCCGAGGCCCGCGCGGCCGCCGGGATTCGCGCTGATCCGGCTGCTGGCGGCGGGAATCTGCAACACCGATCTCGAGCTGCAGCGCGGCTACTACGGCTTCAGCGGAACCCCGGGCCACGAGTTTGTCGGCGAAGTGGCGGAGGCGGATGACGCTGCGCTCATAGGGCGGCGCGTGGTGGGAGAGATCAACCTGGCGTGCGGCGCCTGCGAGTGGTGCCGGGCGGGTCTGGGCCGGCACTGCCCGCACCGCACCGTGCTCGGCATTGTGAAGCACCCGGGGGCCTTCAGCGAGTACTTTACCCTGCCGGAGCGGAACCTGCACATCCTTCCGGGTGAGATCCCGACCGAGCGGGCCACCTTCGTCGAGCCCGTAGCGGCAGCGTGCGAGATCCTGGACCAGGTGGCGATCCCGCGGGGCGGGGAAGTGGCCGTGCTCGGCGACGGGAAACTGGGACTGCTGGTGGCGCAGGTTCTGCTCGCGCACGGCGCGCGGGTGCATCTCTATGGGCGGCACGCCGCGAAGCTTGCGATTGCGGGCGCGTGCGGCGCCGAAACCGTCGAGAACGGCAGCCTGCCCGCATCCCGTTACCACTGGGTGGTGGAGGCCACGGGGGCGCCGGAAGGACTGGGCGCCGCCATTCGAATGGCCCGGCCGCGCGGAACGGTCATCATGAAATCCACGGTGCATGGCGTAGTGCCGCTCGATACCGCGCCGGCCATCGTCAATGAGATCACGCTGGTGGGTTCGCGCTGCGGGCGTTTCGAGCCGGCGCTGGAGCTGCTCGCGGGCGGCCGGCTGCGCGTTGAGGAAATGATCTCGGACCGGTTTCCGCTGGCGGAGGCGGCCCGAGCGTTCGAGCGGGCCGCGGCTGGCGGTGTTCTGAAAGTGCTGCTCAGGGCAGGGTAAGAGGGCAGCTCGCACTTGCGTGCTCGCGCCAGTCGCGTGGCGGGTCTCGAAGAGTGAAGAGACAACCCGTGTAGCGCACGCTAAAGCGTGCGCCACGGGGCACGCCTACGGCATCTTCGCGGTGTCGTCGAATGCCAGCTCTACTTCCACGGTTTTTCCGGGCTCGATCTTGATGGGCTCGGGCGTCCCCGGCGTCTTGCTGTACATCCCCATCGAGGATCCCGAGGGCGGCGGACCGGATTGCCCGTCATACTCGCCCGTCGGATCGAACACAGCGACGGCGTAGACCGGCGAGGAGGTCAGGTCCGGGAATGCGACCATGGCGTCCTTGGTCTGGGCGCTCTGCGACCCGATCGGCATCACGCCGCCCTGCACGAAGTCCGGCGAGTCGAACAGGAAGATGATGATCTGGTGTTTGCTGTCCACCGTCCCTGTCCCTTTGTAGTTGAGCTTGATCTTGAGCGTCCGCGGGGCCGCTTTTTCCTCGGGCTTGGGTTGCTGCGCGGCCAGGGGCATCAGCGCCAGGACGAGCATACCCGCCGTGAGACAACAGAATTTCCTCATCACTCTTGTGGCTCCTTTTTGTGTCGAGAGGCGACTAACCCTAGTACGTGGCAGGTGGCCGAAAAGTTCCGTGCCCGTCACGGAAAACGAAGAATTTGAACCTATCCGAGCCAGCGCTCCAAGATGGGCGCGTAGGCATCCACGCGGCGGTCGCGCAGGAACGGCCAATTGCGGCGCACCTCTTCGACGTGGTGCACATCGCACTCAGCGACGAGGATGGCCTCCTCATCCGTGGGCGCCTGCGCGATCACCTGCCCGAACGGGTCCGCAATGAAAGAAGATCCCCAGAACTCGATGCCGCGTTCCGGGGAGCCTTCGTAACCGACGCGGTTGACCGCGGCCACATAGACGCCGTTGGCGATGGCGTGGGCGCGCTGGATGGTCCGCCAGGCATCGAGCTGGGCCGCGCCATGCTGCTGCTTCTCGGCGGGATGCCAGCCGATGGCGGTGGGGTAGAACAGCACGACCGCACCGTGCAAGCTGGCGAGGCGCGCCGCCTCGGGATACCACTGGTCCCAGCACACGAGCGTCGAGATGCGGCCGAAGGGCGTGTCGAAGCACGGAAACCCGAGGTCGCCGGGCGTGAAGTAGAACTTCTCGTAGTAGAGCGGGTCGTCGGGGATGTGCATCTTGCGGTAGAGGCCGGCGATCTGGCCGTCGGGACCGATCACGGCGGCGGTGTTGTGATAGAGGCCCGGCGCGCGGCGCTCAAAGAGCGACGCTACGATCACGATTCCGAGCTCCCGCGCGAGCGCGCCTAGGGCTTCGGTGGTGGGGCCGGGGACCGGTTCGGCGAGCGCGAACAGCGCCGCGTCCTCTTCGCGGCAGAAGTACTGGCTGCGGAACAGTTCCTGAAGGCAGACGATCTGCGCTCCGCGCGCAGCGGTCTCGCGGACTCGCCATTGAGCCTTGGCGAGGTTCTCGTTGGGGTCCCGCGCGCAGGCCATCTGCACCAGGCCGATGCGAAATCTGGAGTCCGCTGCCATACAGGCATCATACAGCGCGGCACAGACCGGCCTGGCGAGCCCAGGTTATGGCTTGGCGGTAATCGCGCGGCGCGATCCCGCGCGAGAGCTCCGGGTATTCCCAGGCGCGATGCGCCGGATGGTACTGCGCCATGATGTTGACACAGGTGGACGGCGCCAGCTTCTCCGCCACGAACGTTACGAACCGGTCCGTCCCGGCGATGTTCGACGGCATGACCAGGTGGCGGATCATCAAGCCACGGACCGCGATACCGCTGTCATCGACGACCAGATCCCCAACCTGCCGATGCATTTCCACGATGGCCGCCTCCGCGATCGCGGGATAGTCCTGCGCGCCCGAGGAATACTTAGCCGCAAGGCCGGCGTCCGCGTATTTGAAGTCCGGCAGATAGATGTCGACGATGCCGTCGAGCAATCGGAGCACCTCGAGTGACTCGTAGCCCCCGCAGTTGTAAACCAGCGGGACGCGCAGGCCGAGACGGATTGCGGTTCTGAGAGCCTCGACGATGCCAGGGACGTAATGGGCCGGAGTCACCAGGTTGATGTTGTGACAGCCGCGAAGCTGAAGTTGGCACATCACCCGTCCCAGGGCCTCGCTGGCGATCGGTTCGCCGTCGCCGCGGTGCGCGATCTCCCAGTTCTGGCAGAAGACGCAGCGCAGATTGCAGTGGCTGAAGAAGATGGTTCCGGAGCCATGGCGGCCCACCAGCGGGCGCTCTTCGCCGAAGTGCGGGTGTGCGGAGGAGATCGTAGTTTCGGAGTTTCCCTGGCAGATTCCCTTCTCGCCCTTGAGCCGGTTCACACCGCACCGGCGCGGGCAGAGACGGCAGGAACGATACATCTCGCTAAGCGCGCGGGCGCGTTCAGCCAGCTCGCCTGAGCGCTCCAGGAGCAGATACGCCGGCTCGCTCATTAGGACCCCCAATTGCGGGATTATAGCGAGTATGCTCGAGCACGTGAACCGGCGACGATTTCTGCGTGACGCTTCCATGGCTGCGGCGTTGTCCCCGACGCTCGCCAGGGCGCAAGGCAAGGCTTCGGGGCCGAACCGTTGGGTGGAACTGGCGGAGAGCTTGAAGCCACGGCTGCGAGAAACGGAGCGGACTCCCGTGGCGCTGGTGCGGCCGCTCGCGGACAAGGCTGAGTTCCTGCAGTGGCGCATGGAGCGCGTAGCGCCGGCCGGCGCGTTGCGCGACCGCCTGATGGGCCGCGGCGATTCGGCGATCCTGGATTTCGGCGGCCACATGAGCGGCCATGTCTCGCTCGTCATCTCCGGAGAGGGTCGGGGCATCGACGCGCCGGCGAGGATCAAGCTCATCCTCGGCGAAGTGCCGGCCGAGGTCGTGCAGCCGTTCGATCCGTTCCGGGGCGCGCTGAGCCGGGCGTGGTTGCAGGACGAGGTGATCAACGTCGACGTGCTGCCCGCCACAATCCGGATGCCGCGCCGGTACGCGTTTCGCTATCTCAAACTGGAAGTGGTCGACACGTCGCCGAACTACAAGGTTCGGTTCGAGGATGTGCAAGCGATTGCGCTCACCTCGGCCGGCGCGGACCCCCCGCCGCTCGGGCCGGGCGTTCCGGAACTGCTCCGGCGCATCGATGCGGTGAGCATCGCCACGTTGCGCGATTGCATGCAAACGGTCTTCGAGGATGGTCCCAAGCGCGACCGCCGCTTGTGGATCGGCGACCTGCGCCTGCAGGCGCTCACGAACTACGCGACCTTCCGCAACTACGATCTGGTGAAGCGCTGCCTGTACCTGTTCGCCGGCCTCGCCCGGGAGGACGGAATGGTGTCGGCGTGCGTTTTCGAAGACCCGCGGCCGTTGCGGGGCCACGAGTACATCATCGACTATGCCGCGCTCTATCCGGCGGCCGTGCTCGACTACGCGCGCGCGTCGAACGACTGGCAGACGGCGCGGGAGCTGTGGCCCGTCGCCAAGCGCCAGATCGAGATTCTCAGCGCCTACGTGAACGCCGACGGGCTGTTTGCCGCGCCTCAGGGCGCCTGGGTGTTTGTGGATTGGAAAGACTCGCTGGACCGGACCGCCGCCATGCAGGCGATCTTCGTCTACTGCCTGCGTCAGGCGGCCGAGCTTGGGGCCAGGGCCGGCGACAGTTCAGCCGCGGCGCAATACGCCGAGCTGGCCGGGCGCATGACCGCCGCGGCGCGGGCGGCTTTCCACGACGCGGCGCGCGGCGTCTTCGTCAGCGGGCCGGAGCGGCAGGTGTCGTGGGCGACGCAGGCGTGGATGACGCTGGCGGGCATCGCCACGCCGGCGGAAGGCGCGGCCGCGCTGCGCGTCCTCGACAAGATACCGGACGCCGTCCGGCCCGGCGCGCCGTATCTCTACCACTACGTGGCCGAAGCGATGCTCCAGTGCGGCATGAAACAGGAGGCGCTGAGCCTGATTCAATCCTACTGGGGCGGCATGGTGCAGGCGGGCGCGGATACTTTCTGGGAGGTGTACGATCCCGCCGACCCGGGCCTGTCGCCGTACGGCAACGTCCTCCTCAACAGCTACTGCCACGCCTGGAGCTGCACGCCGGCGTACTTGCTGCGGGCGAGTCTGCGTGAGGCGGTTGGCTGACCACTACATGTACATCCCGCCGTTGACGCTGAGCACGTGGCCGGTGATATAGGCGGCCTCGTCGCTGGCCAGAAAGGCGACCGCGGCGGCGACGTCCTCGGGCTTGCCGCCGCGCTTGAGCGGGATTGCGCCGAGCATGCGGTCCTTGACTTCCTGGGGCAGCTTGGCGGTCATGTCGGTCTCGATGAAGCCCGGCGCGACTGCATTCACGGTGATGTTGCGGCTGCCGACTTCCTGCGCCAGCCCCTTGGTGAGGCCGATGATGCCGGCCTTCGAGGAGACGTAATTCGCCTGGCTGGGATTGCCTGAAAGACCCACGACCGAGGCCATGTTGATGATGCGCCCCCAGCGCTCCTTGATCATGCCGGGCAGCACCTGTTGCGTGATCAGGAACGCGCCGGTGAGGTTGATGCTGAGGACGAAATCCCAGTCCTCTTTCTTCATGCGCACGGCGAAGCCGTCCTTGGTGACGCCGGCGTTGTTCACCAGAATGTCGATGCGGCCGGCTTCTTTTAGAGCGGCGGCGACGGCTTCCTTGATGGAGTCCTGCGAGGTGAGGTCCAGGTAGACCGGGAAAGCCTGGCCGCCGGCGGCGGCGATCTCCGTGACGACGAGGTCGTTGTTCTCGCGCTCATTGGAGGCGACGACGATGCGCGCGCCGGCCGCGGCCAGCCGCAACGCAACGGCCTTTCCGATTCCACGGCTCGCGCCGGTTACGAAAGCAGTTCGATTGGTCATTCGAATCAATGATAATAGGTTTCAGCCCTCGGCCGTCAGCCGTCGCCAGCACGGACGAGGGCCGAGGAGGCATGAGAAGGAATTCTTAGCCGCCGATGAACGCAGATGAACGCAGATAAGAGAGCCAGCGCTTCGGATCGGCGTTCATCGACGGCGATGGGCTCTTTGCTTGTCTTCTGATGGCTGATAACTGATGGCTGACACCCATGCCCTACACAGACCTTCGCGAGTTCATCCAGGCGCTCGAGAAACACGGGGAGCTGGAGCGGATTCCCTTCGAAGTCGACCCCGTGCTCGAGATCACCGAGTTCGCCGACCGCTCCGTCAAGCGTGGCGGGCCGGCACTGCTGTTCGAGAAGCCCACCGGCTCGACGATTCCGGTGCTGATCAACGCCTTCGCGTCGATGCGGCGGATGGAGCTGGCGCTCGAGGTCGCGTCGATCGAGGAGGTAGCCGGCCGCGTCTCGGACTTTCTGGCCGTGCAGAAGCCGGAAGGGCTGATCGCGAAGCTCAAGATGCTGCCCAAGCTGGCGGAGATCGGGTCATTCTTCCCGAAGACCGTTTCGGGCGGGCCGGTGAAGGAAACGATCCGGCACGACGGTTTCTCGCTCTTCGACTACCCGATCCTGCACTGCTGGCCGCAGGACGCCGGGCGGTTCATCACGTTGCCGCTGGTCTTCTCGAAGAACCCCGACACGGGCAAGCGCAACTGCGGCATGTACCGCATGCAGGTCTTCGACGAGCGCACCACCGGCATGCACTGGCAGACGCACAAGCAGGGCGCGGAGCACTACCGGCGCATGGTGGCGCAGGGCGGGGCGAAGAGGATGGACGTGGCGGTGGCGATCGGCGGCGACCCGGCCACGATTTTCTCGGCCGTGCTGCCGCTGCCGCCGGACATCGACGAGATGCTGTTTGCGGGCTTCTTGCGCGGCGCGCCAGTCGAGATGGTGAAGTGCGAAACATGCGACCTGGAAGTGCCGGCGCAGGCGGAGATCGTGCTCGAAGGCTATGTCGAGCTGGGCGAACTGCGCCGCGAGGGGCCGTTCGGCGATCACACGGGCTACTACTCGCTCGACGACGACTACCCGGTCTTCCACGTGACCTGCATCACCGAGCGGAAGAACCCGCTCTACGCTGCGACGATCGTGGGGCCGCCGCCCATGGAGGACTATTTCATGGGCAAAGCGATCGAGCGGATCTTCCTGCCGTTGATGCGGCTGCAACTGCCCGAGATCCGCGACATCTCGATGCCGGCGGAGGGGATCTTCCACAACCTGATGCTGGTGGCGATCCGCAAATCGTATCCCGGGCACGCGCGCAAGGTGATGCACGCGATCTGGGGCATGGGGCAGGCGATGTTTTCGAAGTGCATCGTGGTGGTGGACGAAGACGTGAACGTGCAGGACGCACGCGAGCTGGCGTGGCGGGCGCTCAACAACATCGACCCCCAGCGCGACATCGAGTTCTCGATGGGGCCGATCGATTCGCTGGACCACGCCAGCCGCCTGCCCAATTACGGCTCGAAGATGGGCGTGGACGCGACGAAGAAGTGGCCGGGAGAGGGCTTCACGCGGCCTTGGCCGGACGTGATCCGCATGTCGCCCGACGTGGTGAAGCGGGTGGACGAGTTGTGGAAGAAGGCGGGGCGGAAATGAGGGCGAAGGGGAAGATCCGCAAACTGCGCGGGATGCTGAAAGGCACCGACGCGCTGCAGAGCCTGATGGCCGAACGCGCGCGGGAGTGTGCGAAGGAAGACGCGGCTCTGGACCCTGGGTTTAAGCCCACGACGGAGCGGGGAGGGACCGCGAAGATAGGGGCGTCCCACGAGCGAAGCCAGGACGGATAGGGGGTTGCTGGACGTAAAGGACGTTGTGCCCGTCGATGCGGGCACAAGGGGTAGGGCAACCTGGCCACGAATTTCAGACGGACAGACTTATCACTGCAGCCTCGTAGTCTGAGTGTAGCTCTGCCAAGCGGTCCTTGAACCCGAGGTGGGCGATTTCATCGAAGTAACTCAGGCACCTAAGGGTTGAACCGTGGGCATTCACGAGAGCATCGTCAAGGTTCTTCCAGGAGGGCGGCGTATCCACACTCGAGTCCTCGTCCAGCTGTGCCATTAGACCGGCTATGTCGCCATGAACCATTGAGGAAACGTATCGGTATGATGCGCGGTACAGCGGCTCTTGCTGCGCCTCCTTGGCGCGTTTGTAGAACGACTCGTGACACCACTCGTTGCGGGGTCTGGTTTTGTCGCTTTTCGATGCGAAGCGCGGAAGGACGGCGTTATAGTCAGCGATTATTTGCTCGCGCTGGTCTTCGGAGAAGCGCCCTTGCTGCTTCTCGTCCATCGCATCGTAGAGCTCTTTCTGCCTGATGAAGTGATAGTCGAGGAAATCGCGAAGGTCTTCTGGGTGGTTTCTTAGCCACAGGATGTTCACCTCCCCTTCGTAGATGCTACGGCCTAGCTTCACGGCATCGGGGCCGAAGCCGTTCAAAACGAGCGTTTGGATCGCGCTGTAGGTGTTCACCGCCACGGACACCATGCGGCCAACTATCTGCGCCAGATGTTCCGAGAGTTCGCGCTCCCTCATCTCGTTCGCGATAGTGTACATTCTTCTGGCCGCGTCAAAGAACGGGCGGTACTTGTCGTATACGGGCTGCCACCAATCTGGAAAGCCCGCAGCGCAGCTCGGCAGGTCTTTGCTGGAAGTCGGGTGTTCACTCTGATAGCTCATCAGCTCCTAATCATACGCTCAGGGCAGGCGCTCGGTAGTCTTGAGCGCTGAGCTTCTAGCGGCTCGTCCTTGGCCTCCACTCCCGAGCGCGACGTTGGGCTTCGGCAATCTGTTCCGGCGCCATCTTTTGGGTCGAAATTGTCTCGGTTCTCGGTGCCAAGGCGTCCGGCACTGGCTGCTCTCATGTCCCTGTTGACGTGTAATTCCGCACGCCGCGGTTCCAGATAGCAATTGCCGCCGTGAGGAAGACGGCGGTCACGACGGGCAGCAGCCAGGTGTAAATCCGATACACCTCTTTGTGCAGGATGTGCGCCGTGGGGTAGAAGCTGGCGAAGCCGAAGGGCACGATCCAGCTCAGCAGGAAGCGGATGAACTGGCCGTAGATGTCCAGCGGGTAGCGGCCGAAGGCCAGCATGTTGTAGACGGGCGGCGTCACGCCGACACGGTCCTCCGCCCAGAAGGAAACCGAGGTCAGCATCAGGAAGATCGCGGTGTAAATCGCGCAGCCGCAGAGCGTGGCATACACGATGAAGAGCCATCCGGCCACGCCCAGGTGCAGTCCCAAGCGGTGCGCGCAACTGGTCACAATCACCAGGCCCAGCACCGTGTCGCCGATCGCCTCCAGGCGGAACTGCCCGAAGAGCACCTGGAAAAGCGAGCTCACCGGGCGCAGCAGCACCTGGTCGAACTTGCCCTGCACGATATAGGCGTCGCTGAAGAAGTAGAGGTTGATGCTGAGCATGTTGAACAGCGACATGGGCAGCAGCGAAAAGCCGTAGAGGAACAGAATCTCCAGGAAGCTCCAGCCGGCGATGCGCGGCATACGGCCGAAGATCAGGAAGACCACGGCCACGCTGCACGCGGTGGCGAGCATCATGGACAACACGGAAATGAGAAAGTCCAGGCGGTAGCCCAGGCGCACTTTGGCGTATTGCACGAAGTACCGGCCGAACAGGGACAGGTAGCGCATCTAGCGAAACCCCGCGTGGGACAGACCTCCGGTCTGTCGCGACAGGCCGGAGGCCTGTCCCACTGTAGCCAAGAGCGCTTGCGCCACAAACAAGGTAGCCATTCAGCCTCCGTGTACCGTGATCTTGCGGCTCATCACGCTCCAGAACCAGCGGCCGAACCAGAGCAGGAAGACAACCCAGAACGCCTCGATGGCCAGCGACCCGCCGATCTGGGGCCAGGTGGTCTTGCCCAGGTAGATCATCAGCGGCGTAAAGCCGATGTGCTCGAAAGGCAGCCAGTGCGAGACCACGCGCAGCGGCGGCGGCAAAAGCGTCAGCGGCACCAGCACGCCGGAGAGCAGGTCCTGAACCCAGAACTTCGCGCGCAGCAGGCCGAGGATCGAAACCAGCCGGATGGCGCACGTGCCGACGATGAAGTTCATCGCCCCCACCAGCAGCACGCTGGCCGCCAGCGACACCAGGAACACGGCGAAGTGCGCCAGATCCGCGGGCGGGAGCAGCGGAAAGATCAGGCTCACCACCACCGCGGTGGGCAGGGTGAGCAGCAGCAGCCGGAAGGCCGATTCTCCGGCCGAGCGCGCCACGTAACTGGTCTGCAGGCTGACCGGCTTCATCATGGTCATCGTGATGCGGCCGTCCAGGATGTCCTCGGCCATCTCCGCATCCAGGTTGTTGAAGTACATCGAGCGGATGATCCAGCCCACGGCGACATAGGTGATCATCTGCGGGAAGGAGAAGCCGGCGAAGTGCGGAGCCACGCGGAAAATGGCGCGCCAGATGAAGTAGTAGACGGCCACGTTGATGAGGTAGTTGATGATGCCGGTGTAATAGCGCAGCCGGAACGCCAGCATGTTCAGGAAGCCGATGCGCGAGAACTCCAGGGCTACCGATGACACCCCGACTCCGGAACGAGGCCACCCAGGTAGATGGTGCGGACCACCTCCTCAATGGACTGGTCTTCAATTACGATGTCCAGGACCACCACGGCAGTCACGACCTGGCGGATGATCTCGGCCGTGGAGTGCTCGGCGTGGTCGAAGGAGAGGCGGTAGGTCATGTCGCCGAGTTTCTCACTCCGCACGCCGGGGATCTCCAGGCGCTCGAAGCGCTCGGCCTGCTCGCGGTCCTTGAGGTCGAACTTGATGGTCGCTTCGCGCCAGAGCTGGTGCTTGAGATCGGCCAGGGCGCCATCGAAAAGCAGCCGCCCTTTGTCGATCATCATCAGGCGCGGGCACAGCTCTTCGATGTCGGAGAGATCGTGCGTGGTGAGCAGGACCGTGGTGCCGAACTCGCGGTTGATGCGCTTGAGGAAGGAGCGGATGCTCTCCTTGGCGACGATGTCGAGGCCGATGGTGGGCTCGTCCAGGAACAGCAGCGGCGGGTTGTGCAGCAGCGCGGCGGCCACGTCGCAGCGCATGCGCTCGCCCAGGCTGAGCTTGCGGACGGGCGTGTGCAGGTAGCGGCCGATCTCGAGCACCTCGTCGAACTGCTTCATGCGCGCGGTGTAATCGGAGTCGGAGACGCCGTAAATCTTCTTGAGCAGGCGGAAGGACTCCACCACGGCGATGTCCCACCACAACTGCGTGCGCTGGCCGAAGACCGCGCCAATGGTGCGGGCGTAGCGCGCGCGGTCGGCCAGCGGGACGAAGCCGTTGGCGCGCACCGAGCCGGCGGTCGGCACCAGGATGCCGGTGAGCATCTTGATGGTGGTCGACTTGCCCGCGCCGTTCGGCCCGATGTAGCCGACCATTTCGCCGGGACGGATCTGGAAAGTGATGCCGTCCACCGCGCGCGCGGTCTTGTATTCGCGCACCACCAGGTTCTGGAGCGCGCCCCAGAGCCCTTCACGCCTTTCGAAGGTGCGGAACTCCTTGACCAGGTTCTCGACTTGGATCGCGCCGCGCACTCGATTTCAGGGTATCGCAGGGCGGTGGGTGAAAGCCGCGCTCAGCGCAACTCTTCCATGATCTGGTCGAGGGCCTCGCGCGGCGGGCGGGTCTTCGACTCGGGCTGCGTGCCGAGCGGCTCGTCCACCAGGTTCAAATGATCGATGAAGTGCCGGCGCGTGGAATCGAGATAGAGGATGCCGGTGGCGACGTGGCCCGCCGCCTCGGTTTCGTAAAGCGTGCGCAGCGCGTTCATGCGGTCGGTGGGGTCGTAATCGCGGCCGAGCTTCTTGAGCAGCAGGCGCGAGCCGTCGTGCAGCGTGATTTCGCGAACCTCGCCCTCGGGGATCTCGACGGTGATATCGGAGAAAGCCGGCACGAAATCGAGCTCCTGAAGCGGCTCGTCGTGTTCCTTCATGTAAGCGTAGCTCTTGGTGGAGCCTTCGTGATCGTTGAAGGTGACGCAGGGCGAGATCACGTCGATGATCGAGAGGCCGTGATGTGCGATGGCGGCCTTGAGAATGGTCTGCAACTGCCGCTTGTCGCCGGAGAAGGAGCGGGCCACCAGCGTGGCGCCCAACTGGATCGCCTGCACGCAGCAATCGATGGGCGTGAGATCGTTCACCACGCCGGTTTTCAGCTTGGCGCCGAGGTCGGCCGTGGCCGAGAACTGGCCTTTGGTCAGGCCGTAGACGCCGTTGTTCTCGATGATGTAAACCTGCCGGATGTTGCGCCGCAGCATGTGAATGAACTGGCCGATGCCGATGGAAGCCGTGTCGCCGTCGCCCGAAACCGTGATGCCGAACAGGTGACGGTTCGCCAGGATGGCGCCGGTGGCGACCGAAGGCGCGCGGCCGTGCACGGAGTTGAACCCGTGCGCCATGTTCAGGAAGTACGCCGGCGACTTCGACGAGCAGCCTATGCCGGAGAACTTGGCCACAGACCAGGGCTCGATGCCCATCTCGTAAAAGCACTCGATGATGCGCTCGGAGATGGCGTTGTGGCCGCAGCCCGCGCACAGCGTGGTGCGGCCGCCTTTGTAGCTGGCAACTTCCAGGCCGATGCGGTTGGTCTTCTTCGGGGGCGCGGTGGTGGTGGACATCAGAGTCCCTCCTGGCGGACGATTTCATCGGTTACGGTGCGCGCATCGAGCGGCAGGCCGCCGTAATAGCGCACGCTGCGGAGCTTGGCGATCAGCTCGGGCTCGAATTCGAGCCGCATCAGCAACAACAACTGGGCGTCACGATTCTGGTCGATCACGTAGACGCGCTCGTGGCGCCGGACGAAGTCGATCAGGTCCTCGCCGAAGGGGTAGGCCTTGAGCCGCAAGTAGCTGGTTTCGAGGCCGTTTTCCTCGCGCAACTGGTCGCGGCTCTCTTCGGTGGCATAGCGCGAGGTGCCGGCGCAGACGACGCCCACGTGGGCGCGGCTGTTGAGATCGAGGTGCGGGGCCGGGAGGTGGCCGCGAATACTCTCGAACTTCCGCGCCAGGCGATCCATGTTATTCATGTAGTCGTCTTCACGCTCGCTGTAACCGGCGCGATCGTTGTGCCCGCTGCCGCGCGTGAAGTACGCCGCGGCGGGGTGATTCGTGCCGGGGAGCGTGCGGTAGCCGACGCCGTCGCCATCCACGTCGCGATAGCGGGCAAATCCGCCCAGCCTGGCCAGGTCCTCCGCGCTCAGAACCTTGCCGCGCTCGATGGGCTTCTCGGGGTAGGGGAACGCGTCGGACATCCAGTTATTCATGCCCAGATCGAGGTCGCTCATCACGAACACCGGCGTTTGGAAGCGCTCAGCCAAATCGAAGGCGTCGATCATCATGCTGTAGCACTCGCGCGGCGAGGAAGGGAAGAACATGGGATGCTTGGTGTCGCCGTGCGAGAGAAGCGCAGTCGAGACCAGGTCGCCCTGCATGGTGCGCGTGGGAAGGCCCGTAGAAGGCCCCACACGCTGCACGTCAACGACCACCGCGGGGATGTCGGCGTAGTAGCCCAGGCCGGTGAACTCGCTCATGAGCGAGATGCCGGGGCCGGAGGTGGCGGTCATGGAGCGCGCGCCAGCCCAGGCCGCGCCCAGGACCATGCCGATCGAAGCCAGCTCGTCTTCGCCCTGCACGACGGCGTAAGTGGCTTTACCGGTCTCCTTATCGATCCGGAACCGCTTCAGGTAACCGATCAGGGACTCGACCAGAGAGGAGGACGGAGTGATGGGATACCAGGTGACGACGGTCACGCCGGCGAACATGGCGCCCAGCGCGCAGGCGGCGTTGCCATCGATGATGATCTTGCCGGCGGTGGCGTTCATACGCTGGACCGAGAAGGGGTCGGTCTTGGGCAGGTTGCGCTCGGCGAAGTCGTAGCCCGCCTCGACGGCGCCCCAGTTCAGATCGGCGGCCTTGGCCTTGCGCGCGCCGAACTGCTTGAGCAGCGCTTTGCGCACCTCGTCCATCTCGATTGCGAGCAGGCGCGCCAGAACGCCGTCGTAGATCATGTTGCGCACCAGCTTGCGGAGCCGCGGCTCGGGGCAGACCGGCCCCACCAGTTTGTCGAAAGGGACCGGATAGAAGTTCAGGTCCGAGCGCAGCGCGTTGAGCTTCAGCGGCTCGTCATAGACCACGGCGGCGCCGGGGTCGAGCTTCAGGACGTCTTCCTGGGCCGTTTCCGCGTTCATGGCGACCAGGAAGTCGATTTCCTTCTTGCGCCCGATATAGCCGCGCTTGCTGGCCCGGATGGTGAACCAGGTGGGCAGCCCGGCGATGTTCGAAGGAAACAGGTTCTTGCCCGAGACCGGGATGCCCATCTGAAACAGGGCGCGCATCAGGACGGTGTTGGCCGTCTGGCTTCCCGAGCCGTTGACGGTGGCCACTTGAATTGTGAAATCGTTGATAACGGACTGCTGGGCCTTGGCGGAAGGCGGCGAGATGGGGCTTACTTCGGCTGTTGGCATGAAATATCGTTTATCCCTCTGTGGAAAAACCCTCTCCTGGGTTCAATTATATGATGCGGTTACGGGCGGTTGCGGTGCAGAGAGGAAATCGTGTTCGTGGGGCCGGAGCAGGAGAGCGCAGAGCCGGCGGAGCTGCCGGGGGTCAGCCCAGGCCCGGCCGTCGCCGCGAACGGGCGGCGGATGCGTCCAGCACCGACATCAAGAAGAACCCCATCGAGAGGGCAATGCTCCAGTCGAAAACGCCACGGTAACGGTTGGCGTACTGGAACAGGAAGTATACGCTCGGATACGTCAGCCACAGGATTCCGATCACCACTGCCTGGTCAAACTTTGAGGCGTGCCAGAGGGCTCCCAAGCCCAGCAGTCCCAGAACAGCGGAAACGGCGATGCACAGTGCCAGCCAGCGGGGTTCTTCGAAGACGCCAAACCACATCTGGCCCGCCCGCATCACGGTGAGGGCGGCGAAACGCCCCGGATGAGCAACAATCCAGGCTTTGGCCAGCGCGAGTTGCTCGCGGTTGTAGCCGAGTTCGCCGAGTTGGAGAACTCGTTCCAGATCTTGTCTGCTCAGGCTGGGATAGCCTTGGAAATGGTGAAACCGGAAGTTGAGGAGAACCGTCGGCTGGGCGCCATCGCTGTTGCTGGAATAGAGTGCCAGGCCCAGATTATCCCGCATGAACATCCAGGCGCCCAGTTCGCGCCGATTCCGCACAGCCCAAGGAACCGCCATCAGCATGGAGAGGACGATGGCGATCGAGAGCCACCGCGCGGTCCTCCAGCGATCGGGTGATGAGAAGAGCAAGTATGCCGCGAGCCCACCAAACGTCACGACTGGAGTTGCCGCGATGTGAAAGAGGGCTCCCCAAGCGATCCCGTACAGGGCGGCCAGCCGCCAGGACGGCGCCTCCTGGCGCTTGAGCCGCAGTGTCCAGATTATGAGAAACGCCAGGGCGATGGCCGCGTATGGGTCCTCCCACGTGCGGGAGACCTCTCCGGATTTCCGAAGCGGTAGTATCGCCATGCCAACTCCTGCCACCACTCCCGCGCCACCGGAGAGCCCAAAGAGAACGGAGATCCGTGGCAACAAGCCGTAGAGAATGGAGTAGGCCAGGATGCCCAGGGCGCAGCGGACCCACTCCGCCGCGATCCCGATGCCCAGCGCACGATACACGAGCGAGAGGAGGAAGGGATAGAAGGGCGGGGTGTGCGCCGAAGCACCGGTGGGCACGCCGAACGGGTCCGCAAACCGGCCCTGCGTCGCCAGGGTCCGCGCAATGCTCTCGGCTTCCCCGACGACGGTCAGCTCCGATCTGGGCAGCGTAACCAGGATCGCGAAGCGGACTGCCGCGGCCAGGCTGAAGATCAAAAGAAAACTCAACCAGGGCCGCTTGCCGAGGCACTCAAGGCAGTCTCGCAACCGCTCTACGAGATTCGCAAACGAAGTCGATTTCACGCTTTCAGGCCTCCGACCGTAGCCGATTGGGCCGTCGCCGCGCGCGGGCCTCAGTGCGCGCCGGCACGGCCGTAGCCTCCGAAATACCACCTGACCCCGACGGTGGCGTACAGGCCGTAGGGCCCGTCGGGACGGAACGTGAGCGGAGCAGACTTGGAGGTGTAGGGGCCTAACAACTGGGCTCGATGGCTCGTCAGCCTGAGCTCGAACTGGTGCGGCAACGTCGCGCCCAGGCCGAGGGTTTCCTCCAGCAGGATCAACGATGCCGACGCCCTGTACCGCACCCCCGGGATGTTGTCGCCGCCGAAGAGTTTGGGCGCCGCGAACAGGAAGAGGTGCTTCAGCGGAGTTCGCCCGAAGGGCTGGAACTCGACGTAGCCGCTCCAGACATAACGAGCGTAGGCAGCGCACCCGGCAATGAACAGGGGGCTCTTCGGCGGATCGCACAGCCCAAGGTCCACCTCGTTGTGCGGCGGCGCCACCTCGAAATCGACGTATCCGCGCACGAAGTTGTGCGGCAACAGGAGGCGATCCTCCGCGCCCGTGTCTTTTGAACTGGCGCCGGTTGTCTCGGTGGTCTGTGCCGCGCAGACACTGCAGAGCAGCAGGCCGAATGCGATCGTTCTCATGAGTGGAGTCTCTCCTCTTTCCGGGATTCGCGCAGCCAGGCACGGAGTGGCGCGGAAACGGACTACACTAGCACATCTCCGGGGTGGCCATGTTATACTCGTGGTTTCCATGCGAGTCTTGTCCGTCGCCCGGCGCCATCCTCATCATCATCACGGCCGGAATCTGCCGACGGGCTAGCTGCTGAGTGAAACGGAAGCAATCGGACACAAAGCCCGCCGGAGGCCAGGCGGGCTTTTTTGTTGGCTCCGCCTCTGGGTAGGGCAATAGGCGCAAAATGAACCTGGACTTCACGAAACTCGACGGGCTGTTGCCCGCTGTTATTCAAGACTATTTGAGCGGCCGTGTGCTCATGGTCGGATTCATGAACGAGGAGGCCTTCCGGCGCACGGTCGAGACGGGCTTCGCAACCTTCTATAGCCGCTCCCGGCAGAAGCTATGGATGAAAGGCGAGAGTTCCGGCCACCGCCTGGTAGTCAAGGAGATCTCGAGCGACTGCGACCAGGACTCGGTGCTGGTGCGAGTCGAGGCCCTGGGTCCCGGCGTATGCCACAACGGGTATCAGAGCTGCTTCTACCGCCGCTACGAGAACGGCGCATGGGTGGAATCGGAGCCGCGCACCTACGATCCCGGCGCGGTTTACGGAGGCCAGGCATGAAACTGAAACTCGGCATTCCCAAAGGCAGCCTCGAGAACGCCACCATCGAACTGTTCCGGCGCGCCGGCTTCAACATCACCACCAGCGCGCGCTCCTACTTTCCGGCCATCGACGATCCCGAAATAGAGTGCATGCTCATCCGCGCGCAGGAGATGGCGCGCTACGTCGAGAACGGCGTGCTCGACGCCGGCCTCACCGGCCGCGACTGGGTGGAGGAGAACGAGGCACACGTCCACACGGTCTGCGACCTGATTTACGCCAAGCAGAGCTTTGGCAAAGTGCGCTGGGTGCTGGCCGCGCCCGAGGCCTCGCCCATCCACTCGGTGAAGGATCTGGTGGGGAAAATCGTCGCCACGGAACTGGTCGCCACCACGAGGCGCTACCTGGCGGCGAACGGAGTGAAGGCCAAGGTGGAGTTCAGTTGGGGCGCCACGGAAGTGAAGCCGCCGGAGCTGGCCGACGCTATCGTCGAGGTCACCGAAACCGGCTCCTCGCTGCGCGCCAACAAGTTGCGTATCATCGAAACCGTGCTCGAATCGAACACGCAACTGATCGCCAACGTGGATGCGTGGCGCGAGGAATGGAAGCGGCACAAGCTCGAAGACATTCGAATGCTGCTCGAAGGCGCCATGAACGCTCTGGGCAAAGTGGGGCTGATGCTGAACGTGAGCCGCGACTGCCTCGATGCAGTGCTCGCGGTGCTGCCAGCGCTCAAGAACCCCACCATCTCCCAGCTCAGCCAGGGCGAGTGGCTGGCCGTCAACACCGTCCTCGACGAATCAACCGTGCGCACCATCATCCCGCGGCTCAAAAAGGCGGGGGCGGAGGGCATCGTCGAGTATCCGCTGAACAAGATCGTAATGTAGCCATGATCCGGATCATTCCATCGAGCGGGGCGGGGAAGCTGCTCAAGCGCCGCGCGGCGCGGCTCACCGAGGCCGAGGAGGCGGTGCGGCCCATCCTCCAGGCGGTGCGCGAGCGGGGCGACAGGGCGCTCGTCGAGTTCGCGCGGCGGTTCGACGGCCTGGACCGCAAGACGGTGCGCGTGCCCGAGCGCGAGCTGGCGGAGGCGGCGAAGCGCCTGCCGCGCGAACTGCGCAACGCGGTCCGCGAGGCCTCGAAGAACATACGCGCGTTCGCAGCCATGCAGTTGCCGCGGGAGAAGATGGAGAGCCTGGAACCGGGTCTGGTGGTGGGCCAAATCGTGCGGCCCCTCGATGCGGTGGCGGCGTACATTCCATCCGGGCGCTATCCGTTGCCCTCCACCCTCATGATGACGGTGATTCCGGCGCAGGTGGCGGGCGTCCCGCGGATCTCGGTGGCCTCGCCGCGGCCGGCGCCGGCAATTTACGGCGTGGCGTCGATGCTGGGCGCGACGGAAGTATTCCAGATGGGCGGCGCGCACGCCATCGCCGCGTTCGCCTACGGCACGCGCACAGTTCCGAAGGTGGACCGGATCGTGGGGCCGGGCAACATTTACGTGGCCGCCGCGAAGAAGCTGCTGGCCGGCGAGGTGGGCATCGATTTCATCGCCGGGCCGACCGAGATCCTGATCATCGCCGAAGACGGCGACCCGAAGGTGCTGGCGGCGGACATGCTGGCCCAGGCCGAGCACGATGTCGACGCCGCGGCCATTCTGCTGACGACGTCGGAGGCGCTGGCTCGCGCGGTGGCCCTCAACATTGAGGCCCTGCTCGTGATGCTGCCCACGTACCCTGTGGCGTCGAAGGCCATCGCCAGGAACAGCGCCATTGTGGTGGTAGAATCGCTCGACGAGGCCATCGAGCTGGCGAACGAGTTCGCGCCGGAGCACCTCAGCATTCCGTCGATGGCGCTGCTCAGCGAGGTGCGCCACGCGGGCAGCGTTTTCGTCGGTCCGCACAGCCCTGAAGCGGCGGGCGACTACGCGTCCGGCCCGAATCACGTGCTGCCGACGAGCGGGGCGGCCCGGCTGCGCGGCGGGCTTTCGGCGGCGGATTTCGTCAAGGTGATTTCGGTGCAGAAGCTCAGCGCGGCGGCGCTCGCGCGGCTGAGGCCCACGATCACCACGCTGGCAAGGGCCGAGGGCCTGGAAGCGCACGCGCGCTCGGTGGAGGCGCGCCGCAATGACTGACGCCCCGCGCCCGCGCCAGGCCGTTCTGAACATGGCGCCGTACTCGCCGCCCACCGCCGGACGCTCCGGCAAGCTGCGCCTCGATTTCAACGAGAACACCGTGGGCTGCTCGCCGCGCGTGCTGGAGTTCCTGCGCCAGCGGCTCAGCGCGAACGAGCTGTCGGTCTATCCCGAATACGGCGAAGCCAAGGCCGCCGTCGCGCGGTTCTTCGGGGTGCCGGCGGAGAACCTGCTCTTCACCAATGGCACCGACGAAGCCATTCAGGTTCTCATCAACACTTACGTGGACGATGGCGACGAGGTGTTGCTGCTGCGGCCGTCGTACGCCATGTATCGCTTCTACTCCGACGTTGCGGGCGCCGCGGTCCGCGAGATCGGCTATCGCGACCGGGACCTCTCGTTCCCGCTCGAAGAGTTGCTGGAGGCGGCGGGACCGGCGACACGCGCCATCCTGATCGCCAACCCGAACAACCCAACCGGCTCGGCCGTTTCGCTCCGGGGGATCGAGCGGATTCTGGACCGCGCGCCGGGGGCCGCGGTGCTGATCGACGAAGCCTATTTCGAATTCTGCGGAACGACCGCACTGCCGCTCCTTGCCAGCCGGCCGAACCTGTTCGTGAGCCGCACGTTCTCCAAGGCCTTCGGCATGGCCGCGATGCGGATCGGGTGCCTGATGTCGCAGGCCGCCAACATCGGGTTCCTGCACAAAGCGCAGTCGCCGTACAGCGTGAACACGCTGGCGGTGCTGGCGGCGAGCGTGGCGATCCAGGACCGCGCCTATATCGAAAACTACGTTGCCGAGGCGCTTCTCGCGCGCGAGACGCTGTGCCGCGGGCTCGAGCGGCTGGGCATCGGGTACTATCCCAGCCAGGGGAATTTCATTCTGGCGAAGATCGGGCCGCGCTCGATCGAGATCCGCGACCGGCTGCGCGAGAAAGGCGTCCTGGTGCGCGACCGCAGTTACGAGATCGCCGGCGCGGTCCGCATCACGGCCGGCACCTGCGAACAGGCCGGGCGGTTTCTCGACGAATTGGAGAAGATCTGGCGATGAATGGCCGCATTCTGGTATTCGACATGGACGGTGTGCTGGTGGACGTGACCGAGTCTTATCGCGAGGCCGTCCAGCAGACGGTCGAGCACTTCGCCGGCCGCCGCATAGCGCGCGAACTCATCCAGGATTACAAGAATCGGGGCGGCTGGAACAACGACTGGGAACTCTCGCACCACTTCATCAAGGGCTTCGGGGTGGAGGTTCCTTACGGCGGCGTGGTCGATTACTTCAACGGCGTCTTCCTGGGCGCCGGCGGGCTGATTTACCGCGAGCGCTGGGTGGCCGGCGACGGGCTGCTCGACCGCCTGGCGGCGCGCTATCAGCTCGCGCTGTTCACGGGCCGGCTGATGGTGGAGGTGGAGGTGACGCTCGACCGTTTCGCGCGCAACCTGCGCTTCGATCCGATCATAACGGCGGATGACACCGTGGCGCCGAAGCCGTCTCCGGAGGGCCTGCTCGAGATCGCGCGGCTGAATCCGGGCAAGAGCCTGTGGTACGTGGGCGACGCGGTGGACGACGCGCGCAGCGCCCGGCAAGCGGGCGTTCCGTTCATCGGCATCGCCGCGCCCTCGAACCCGCGGAGGAGCGAGCTGGTCGATCTGTTCCGGGCCGAGAACGCCATCGCGGTGCTTGACGACATCAATCAACTGGAGGGCGTGCTGCCACAATGAGAACCGCGAGCATCGATCGCAATACGAAAGAGACGCGGATCCGGGGCCGGCTGCGGATCGAAGGCCGCGGCCGCTATGCGATCTCGACCGGCGTGCGGTTCCTCGACCACATGCTCGAGCTGTTCGCGCGGCACGGCGGTTTCGACCTGGATCTGAAGGCCGAAGGCGATCTCGACGTGGACCAGCATCACACCGTGGAGGACGTCGGCATCGTGCTCGGGGATCTGTTCGCGCAGGCTCTCGGCGACCGCCGCGGCATCAATCGCGCCGGGTATTTCGTGATGCCAATGGATGAGACGGTGGCGGTGGCCGCGGTCGATCTGGGCGGCCGGCCGTACCTGGTTTATAGCGACAAAGTGAGGGTGCGCCTCGTGGGCGATCTTCAGGCGGAGTTGATCGAGGATTTCTTCCACGGCTTCACGACGCACGCGGGCGCGAACCTGCATGTGAAGGTGCTGGACGGCCGATCGAGCCACCACAAAGTGGAGGCGGTTTTCAAATGCTTCGCGCGGGCGATGCGCTATGCGTGCTCAAAGGACAAGCGCCTGCGCGGCGAGCTGCCTTCGACCAAGGGATTGCTGTGAGGCCCCCGCGGACTGAAGTTCGCCGCGGCACGCTGAAGCGCGCGCCACGGAGCCGGTTATGATTGCGATCTTCGATTACGGCGCCGGCAATCTGCGGTCGGTGGAGAACACGCTGCAGGAAATCGGGGCCGAATACGCGATTGTCCGCGACGCGGAGGGTCTGGGCCGCGCGGCGAAGATCGTACTGCCGGGAGTGGGCCATTTCGGGCAGATGATGCGCGCGCTCGATCGGCTCGGCGTACGCGGCGCGCTCATCGAACGGATCGGCGCAGGCGTCCCGTTCCTCGGCATCTGTCTCGGCCTTCAGGCGCTCTTCGAGAGGAGCGAAGAAGCGCCGGAAGCGCGTGGCCTGGGCATCTTTGCCGGCACGGTGAGGCGGTTTCCCGCCGACACGCGCGTGCCGCACATGGGCTGGAACAACGTGGCGGGTCCGGCGCGTCTCCTGGCGGGCGCAGGGCCGGAACCGTACCTGTATTTCGCGCACAGTTACTACGTCCCGCTCAACCCGGCGACGGCCGCCACCTGCACCTACGCGCTGCCTTATACCGCGGTGCTTGAGAGCGCCGACGTCTTCGGCGTGCAGTTCCATCCGGAAAAATCGGGCCCGCTGGGGCTCAGGATCGTCCAGAACTTCGTGGAGCTCTGATGCTGGCCAAGCGCATTATCCCCTGCCTTGACGTGACCGCCGGCCGCGTGGTCAAAGGCATCAATTTCGTCAACCTGCGCGACGCGGGCGATCCGGTGGAGCTGGCGGACCGTTATAACCAGCAGGGCGCCGACGAGCTGGTGTTCCTGGATATTACCGCCTCGAGCGACAACCGCGACACGATGGCCGAAGTTGTGGCGCGTACGGCGCGGCGGGTCTTCATCCCGCTGACGGTCGGCGGAGGCATACGATCCGTGGCCGACGCGCGCAAGATCCTGCTGGCAGGCGCCGATAAGGTTAGTATCAACACCGCGGCCGTGATGCGCCCTGAGCTGATCACTGAGTTGAGCGAGGAATTCGGCGCGCAGGCCACGGTGCTGGCCATCGACGCCAAGCGGGCCGGCGCGGGCGCCTGGAACGTTTACGTCCGCGGCGGGCGGAACGACACCGGCATCGGCGCCGTCGAGTGGGCCGCGCGCGGCGAGGCGCTGGGCGCGGGTGAAATCCTGCTGACTTCGATGGACACCGACGGCGTCCGGGACGGCTTCGACTGCGAGCTGACCCGAACCATCTCGCGCGCCACGCACATCCCCGTGATCGCTTCGGGCGGCGCGGGCTCCCCTGAGCATTTCACTCGCGTGCTGACCGAGGGCGAGGCCGACGCCGCGCTGGCGGCGTCCATCTTCCATTACGGCGCCTATACGGTGGCCGACCTAAAGCGGCACCTGGCCGCCGATGGCGTTTTGGTGCGGAGGATGCCGTGATCCTGCCCTGCATCGACCTCATGGATGGCAAGGTGGTGCAGCTCGTCCAGGGGCGCGAAAAGGCGCTCGACGGGCCGGCGCCCGAGGAGATGCTGCGGCGCTTCGCGCCGTTTCCCGAAATCCAGGTGATCGATCTCGACGCAGCGATCGGCCGCGGCTCGAACGATGCCATCGTCGAGTTTCTGGCGGGGCGGGCGGTGACGCGCGTCGGCGGCGGTGTGCGCACGGTCGAGCGCGCGCAGGCGCTCGTGGCGCAGGGGGCGCGCAAGGTGATCGTGGGCACGGCGGCCTTCGGCCCCGGGGGAGTACGTGCCGAATTCCTGGAACCGTTGGTGAAGGCGATCGGGCGCGAGCGCGTCATCGTGGCCCTCGATTCGAAAAACGGCAAGATCGTGGTCAAGGGGTGGCGGGAGGCGACCTCGCTCAGTGCCGAAGAGGCCCTCGGACTGCTCGAGCCTTTCTGCCACGGGTTCCTGTGCACCTATGTGGATAAGGAAGGGATGCTTGAGGGGACCGATCTCAACTGGTTCCGCCGGCTGCGGAGAGCGACGGCGCACGAGCTCACTGCCGCGGGCGGCATCTCGACGCTCGAAGAAATCCGCGAACTTCAGCGCCTCCGCATCCACGCCGCGCTCGGCATGGCAGTTTACACGGGGCGATTGAGCCTCGAAGAGCTGGCACGCGTATCGGAAGGCAATTGAGGGCGCTTAAGGCACTACGGCCGACTGGATCACGGGGTCAAAGCGCGC
Source organism: Bryobacterales bacterium (assembly GCA_963719445.1). Lineage (GTDB taxonomy): Bacteria > Acidobacteriota > Terriglobia > Bryobacterales > Bryobacteraceae > DASWZN01. The sequence goes on along the minus strand of OY970385.1, from coordinate 5,160,679 downwards.
TTGGAAGTCCGCTAACTCGGGGGCCGGGACGCGGCCTACAAAGACGACGCGGCTCTTCTCGCCATCGACCCAAGTCACATACTCGACCATTTTTTGGCCCGTGCTCAAATAGTCGGCGACCGCAGTGAGAGCTGGGCGCCCGCCGATGGTGGTGTGCTGAACGCTTTCGGTCCGGTACTTATAACCCTGAAAGTTGTTGCGCTGTATGGTCTTGTCATCGAGGCGCCCGCTCATCAGAGGCTGGATATCAGCCGGATCTGCATTTCGCCGCTTCAGCCAGACCGTGGCGACTTCGTTCGAAATGGAGTTCTTCAGCTTGACAACCTGGGCACCCCGCTGGGATGCCGGCGCCTGGCTCGCGATCACCCAATCGGTTGGCAAAGCGAACTCAATGCCGGTCAGATTGTGATGATAAACGCCGTTCTCCAATGTGCCGAACCATTGGGCTTCAGCAGATTGAGCCTTGTTGGAGGTCTGCGCCTGGACCGGTATCGCGGCCGCGATCAGCGAAACAAAGACGAATACTGAGAACCGCTTGGTCATGGATCGACGCCCTTCGGGCATTAGGACGCCGGATCTCGTTCGGAAGTTACTTAAGGCTGCGCACCTGCCGGCTGCGCCGGCCCCGGCTTGCTCACCTCAGCCTGCCGCAGCGTGGCCGGTGACGGCAGGCTGGATGCGTTCCAGCCGCCGCCCAGGGCGCGAATGAGCTGGACTGCGGCGGCCATGCGCCGCGAGAGGATCCCCACGGCCGCGCTTTCGTTGGTGAGCGCAATGGTCTGCGTCGTGATGACGTCGAGGTAGGAGACGGTGCCGGCCTTGTAGCGGTCCATTTCGAGGCTCAGCGACTCCTCGGCGCCCTTCACCGCTACGTCCTGCTGTAGTGCCTCCCGGTCCAGGATTCGTAGCGTAGACAGGTTGTCCTCCACTTCCTGGAACGCACTGAGCACGGTCTGGCGGTAGCCGGCCACCGTTGCGTCATAGGCGGCCTCTGCGCCCTGCACCTGTGCCTTCCGCCGTCCGAAATCGAGCAGCGTCTGGGCTAGCGTCGGCCCGAGAGACCAGAAGCGGCTGGGCCAGCTAAGCCAGGTTGTGATGCGGCTGCTCTCCACTCCGCCGCTGGCGCTGAGCGTGAGCGTCGGGTAATAAGCCGTCTGCGCCAGCCCGATCTCCGCGTTGGCGGCGGCCACCTGCCGTTCCGCGGCCGCGATGTCCGGCCTGCGCTCCAGCAGTTCGGAAGGCACGCCCGCCGGAATCGGCGGAGGAGGCCCCTGAATCTTGCCGGGCGCGATGGTCAAAGCTGACGGAGGCTGGCCAGTCAACACGGCAATCGCATGCTCGAGTTGAGACCGGGTCACGCCGAGGTCCGTCAACTCCGCGCGCGTGCTCGCAAGCTGGGTCTGCGCCAGGGCCACGTCCGCCTTAGACGCCACTCCGCCGTTGAAGCGGTCTATGGTCAGCTTCAAGGCCCTCTCGTAAGCGGCCAGTGTGTCGCTCAACAGCTTCTCTTCCATATCCAGGCCGAGCATCTGGAAGTAGTCGGCGGCCAGTTCGCCCTGAGCGCTCAGGAGCACGTTTTGGAGATCCGCGGCGCTGGTTTGCGCGTTGGCCGTGGCGTTCTGCACGCTCAGCCGGACGCGGCCCCAGAAGTCGGGTTCCCAGGAGGCGCCCAGCGGCAGGCTGTAGTCCGCGACAGGTCCCCGGTTGAAGCCGGAAATGCTCTGGGGCGTGCGGCTGTTGCTGATAGACGTCTGACCGGTGACGGTGGGGTAGTAGTTCGCATGGTTCAGACGCACCAGCGCGCGGGCCTGGCGATACTGAGCCTCGGCCTGCTTCAGGCTCTGGTTGGCGGCGGGCACCAACGACTCGAGCTGGTTAAGCTGCGGATTGCCGAAGATCTCCCACCAGTTCGCGCGCAACGCTCCTTCGCTCGGCGTGGCGGTCTTCCACTGCTCGCCGCCGGGCGCTTCCTTGTACACGGGCGCAGCCGGGGCCGCCGGGCGCTGATACTTCGGGCCAACCGCGCAGCCCGCCAGTGCCAGTGAGAAACCGGCGGCAGCCGCCACCTTCAGCATGAGACCACTTGAGCTCATTCCGTCAACCTTCCGTAAGTTCGGCCCCGAGCGGGGGCAGTTCGGGAGCGCGCCCGCGCACCCTGGCGAACCAGAGCCGCCCGCGGTCCATATAGAGATAAACGACCGGCGTCGTGAATAGAGTGAGAAGCTGGCTCACCAGGAGCCCGCCCACGATGGTGATGCCGAGCGGCCTCCGCAGCTCGGCGCCGGTACCGGCTCCGAAGGCCAGCGGCACGGCGCCCAGCATAGCCGCCATGGTGGTCATGATGATGGGCCGGAACCGCAGCAGGCAGGACGCGTAGATGGCATCGCGGGAACTCATGTTCCCACGGCGCTCGGCCTCGAGCGCGAAGTCGATCATCAAAATCGCGTTCTTCTTTACGATGCCGATCAGCAGGAAGATGCCGATGAGCGCGATCACGCTGAGCTCGGTCTTGAAAATCTGGAGCGCCAGCAGGGCGCCTACGCCCGCCGACGGCAGCGTGGAAATAATCGTGATGGGGTGGATATAGCTCTCATACAGAATGCCGAGCACGATGTAGACCGCGATCAGCGCCGTCACGATCAGGATCCACTCGTTTGCGAGCGAGTCCTGGAAGGCCTGCGCCGTGCCCGAAAAACTCCCCTGCACCGTCTGCGGCACGCCCATTTCCTGTTCCGCCGTGAGGATAGCGTCCACCGCCTGGCCCAGGGCCACGTCCCCACGCGTGTTGAAGGAAACCGTCACCGAGGGAAACTGGCTCTGGTGGTTCACCGAAAGCGGCGTCGTCGAGGGGGAGAGCTTGGTGAAGGCCGAGAGCGGCACGGTCTTGCCGGACGAGGTGGTCACGAACAGCGCCTGTAAGGTGTCCGGGGATTGCCAGTATTCGGGCGCCACCTCCATCACCACGTGGTACTGATTCAGCTCGGTGTACATGGTGGAGACCTGGCTCTGCCCGAATGCGGAGTACAGCGCGTTGTCGATGTCGCTGGCCTTCAGGCCCAGCCGCGATGCCGTGTCGCGGTCGATGGTGAGCCAGGCCTCCAGGCCGTTGTTCTGCTGGTCGGTGTTGACATCCACGATTTCGGGGATTTTGCGCATTCGCGCCAGCAGCTTCGGCGCCCACAGGTTGAGCTGGGCCAGATCCTGGCTTTGCAGCGTGTACTGGTAGGCCGCGCCGCTGAAACGGCCGCCCACGCGAACGTCTTGCACCGGCTGCAGGAACAGCGAGGCGCCGGGCACGAAAGCGGTTTTGCGCCGGATGCGCGCCATGATCGTTTCGACGCCGACTTTCCGCACGTTGAGATCCTTCAGTTGGATGAACATCCGACCCACGTTGATGCCGCCGGAGCCGCCCGTGAACGCCACCACGTTGTCTATGCCGGGGTCGGACATGACCGCGTCCACGAAGCGGGCGGTCTTCTGACGCATGGCCTGGAACGAGATGTTCTGCTGGGCCTGGATCAGGCCCATCATGCGTCCCGTGTCCTGCTCCGGAAAGAAGCCTTTGGGCACCGCCACGAACATACGGATGTTCAACGCGATCGTGGCCAGCAGGACGGCCAGCGTGATGGCGGGATGGCGCAGCACCACGCGCAGGGCGGCGGCGTAAGAATCGAGAATGCGCCGGAAGATGCGCTCGTTCCAGCGGTACAGCCAGCCGTGGCGCTGGTCGCGCATGGACTTGAGAAAGCGGGCGCACATCATGGGCGTCGTGGTCAGCGAGACCACCAGCGAGACGCCGATGGCGGCCGAAAGCGTCACCGCGAACTCGCGGAACAAGCGCCCCACAATGCCCCCCATCATGAGGATGGGGATGAACACCGCCACCAGAGACGTGCTCATCGAGAGCACGGTGAAGCCGATCTCGCTCGATCCGCGCATGGCGGCCTCGAACGGGTGCATGCCCTTCTCGAGGTAGCGGGTGATGTTCTCGATGACCACGATGGCGTCGTCCACTACGAAGCCGGTCGAGATGGTCAGCGCCATCAGCGAGAGATTATCCAGGCTGTAGCCGAACAGGTACATCGCGCCGAAGGTGCCGATGAGCGAGAGCGGCACAACCACGCTCGGAATCGCCGTCGCCCACGGGCTGCGCAGGAAAATGAACACCACCAGAACCACCAGGCCGATGGAAACCAGCAGGGTCCATTCGACGTCGTGGATGGAGGCGCGAATCGTGGTGGTGCGATCCATTCCCACGCCCAGAAGAACGACCGGCGGAATCGAAGCCTGCAACTGCGGCAGCAGCGCCCGCACCCGGTCGACGGTCTCGATAATGTTGGCGCCGGGCTGCCGGAAGACGATAATCAGCACCGAGGGCTTGCCGTTCGCAAGGCCGGCATTGCGCAGGTCCTCCACCGAATCCTGCACTTGCCCGAGGTCGGAAAGCCGCACCGGCGAGCCTTTCTGATAGGTCACGATGAGCGGCATGTACTGCTTGGCCTTGAGCAACTGATCGGTGGTTCTGACCTGGAACGACGAGGCGCCGCTGGTCAGCTCGCCCTTGGGCTTATTGGCGTTCGCGGCCGCCAGCATCGATGCGATCTGGTTCATGCCGAGGCCGTACTTGTTGACCACCGTGGGATTTAGCTCCACCCGGACCGCCGGCAGCGAGCTGCCTCCCACGAACACCTGCCCGACTCCCTCCACCTGCGACAGCTTCTGTTGCAGGATGGACGAGCCGATGTCGTACATCTGGGCCTGGTTGGCGATGTCCGACGTCATGGTCAGAATCAGGATGGGAGCGTCCGCCGGGTTCACTTTCCGGTAGTACGGATTGTTGGGCAGGTTGGCCGGCAGGTAACCGCGCGCCGCGTTGATGGCCGCCTGCACATCGCGCGCGGCGGCATTGATGTCGCGGTTGAGATCGAACTGAAGGACGATGCCGGTGGAGCCCAGGTAGCTGGTGGACGTCATCTCGGTGAGACCGGCAATGCGTCCGAATTGCCGCTCGAGCGGCGTAGCCACCGCGGAGGCCATGGTTTCGGGGCTCGCGCCGGGCAACCCGGCCCCGACCTGAATAGTCGGAAAATCCACCTGTGGTAGCGGCGAGACAGGCAGCATTCGGAACGCGATGGCGCCGGAGAGCGCCACGGCCGCCGTCATCAGCGACGTGCCCACCGGTCTGCGAATGAATGGCGCCGAGATCCCCACGGTTACTCCGCCAGCGGCAGCGCCAGTTGCTCGCCCGCCGCGCCATAGCGGCGCCTGGCCAGCCACTTGCCAAGCTTGTCAAACGCCAGGTAAATGGCCGGGGTGGTGAACAGCGTCAGCGTCTGGCTCAGAATCAGCCCGCCGACGATGGTGATGCCGAGCGGGCGCCGCAGCTCGCTGCCGACGCCCGTGCCCAGCGCCAGCGGAATGCCGCCCAGCAACGCCGCCATGGTGGTCATCATGATGGGACGGAAGCGCAGCAGCGAGGCCTGGTAGATGGCCTCTTCCGCCGTCTTGCCCTCCTTCCGCTCGGCCTCCAGCGCGAAGTCGATCATCATGATGGCGTTCTTCTTCACGATGCCGATGAGCAGGATGATGCCGATGATGGTCACCACCCCCAGGTCTTCGTGGCACAGCATCAGCGCGATGATGGCCCCCACGCCGGCCGAGGGCAGCGTGGAAAGAATCGTGATGGGGTGGATGTAGCTCTCGTAAAGCACGCCCAGGACGATGTATACAGTAACGATGGCCGCCAGGATCAGCAGCGCCTCGTTCGAGAGCGAAGCCTCGAAAGCCTGCGCCGTACCCTGGAAAGCCGCCTCGATGCTGGCCGGCATATGCAGCTCCTTGGTGGCGCTACGGATCGATGCGACCGCGCCTCCCAGCGACGCGCCCGGCGCCAGGTTGAAGGAGAGCGTCACCGAGGGGAACTGCCCCTGGTGGTTCACCGCTACCGGAACGGAGATTGGCTCGCTCCGCGTGAAGGCGCTCAGCGGCGACTGGGAACCGTTGCCCGTCGGCACATAGATGTCCCGCAGCGAGCCTACGCCTTGCTGCCATTTCGGTTGGGTCTCGAGCACCACGTGGTACTGCGTCAACTGCGTGAACATGGTGGAGACCTGGCGCTGGCCGAACGCATCGTAAAGCGTGTCGTCGATCATTTGCGGCGAGATGCCCAGCCGCGAAGCGGTGTCGCGGTCGATGGTGAGCAGGAGTCCCAGGCCGGCGTTCTGCTGGTCGCTGGCCACGTCGCGAAGTTCCGGCAGCGAGGCCATCTTCGCGAGCAACTGCGGCGCCCAGGTGTGCAGCGCCACCGAATCCGGGCTTTCGATTGTGTATTGGTACTGCGTGCGGCTGACGCGGTCCTCCACCGTCAGGTCCTGTACCGGCTGCATGTACAGGTCGATTCCCTGCACCTGGGCCACCTTGGGCTGCAATCTGCGGATGATATCCGAGGCGTGGATCTTGCGCTCTTCGAGCGGCTTGAGTGTGATCTGGATGCGCCCGCTGTTGGGTGTGGTGTTGGTGCCGTCCACGCCGATGAAGGAGGAAGCGGTCTGAACGGCCGGGTCTTCCAGAATCACTTTGGTCAGTTCCTGCTGCCGCGCGCTCATGGCGGCGAAAGAGATCGACTGCGGCGCCTGGGAAATCCCCAGAACCACGCCGGTGTCCTGGACCGGGAAGAAGCCCTTGGGGATGACGATGTAGAGCACGATGGTCGCGGCCAGCGTGGCCGCGGCCACCAGGATCGTCCCCGTCTGGTGCCTCAGCACGAAGCGCAGGCCGCCCCGTAACGCTCGATCACCCAGTTGAACGCGCGTTCGCTCCAGCGGTAGAAACGGCTCTGCTGGCTCTCCGGCTTGTGCTTCAGAATGCGGGCCGCCATCATGGGCGTCAGAGTAAGCGAGACCAGCGCCGACATGATGATGGTCACCGCCAAAGTCACCGCGAATTCGCGGAACAGACGGCCCACGATGTCGCCCATGAACAGCAGCGGAATCAACACCGCGATCAGCGACACGGTCAGCGAAACGATGGTGAACCCGATCTCGCCCGCGCCCTTGAGCGCCGCCTGGAGCGGAGCGTACCCCATTTCGATGTAGCGCGAGATGTTCTCGATCATGACGATGGCGTCGTCCACCACGAAGCCCGTGGAGATGGTCAGCGCCATCAGTGAGAGGTTGTCAAGGCTGTAGCCGAGCAGGTACATCACCCCGAAGGTGCCCACCAGCGACAAAGGCACCGCGACGCTCGGGATCACGGTGGCCGAAAGGCTGCGCAGGAACAGGAAGATCACCATCACCACCAGCGCGATGGTGAGCATCAACGTGAACTCGACGTCGCGCACCGAGGCGCGAATGGTCACGGTGCGGTCCGAAATGATCGAAACCTGCACCGAGGGCGGCAGCGAGGCTTTCAGTTGCGGAAGCACCTTTCCGATGCGGTCCACCACGTTGATGATATTGGTGCCGGGCTGGCGCTGGATGTTCAGAAGCACCGCCGGAGTCGGGCCCACCCAGGCCGCCTGTTTGACGTTCTCGGCGCTGTCCACTACTGCGGCTACATCGGAGAGGCGCACCGGGGCGCCGTTGCGATAGGCCACGATGATGGGCGCGTAGGAGCTGCCGGTCAGGAGTTGGTCGTTGGCGCCGATGGTCCAGGCCTGCTGTGGTCCGTCGAAGTTCCCCTTGGCCTGGTTCACGTTCGCGTTGCTCAGGGCGGTGCGCAGGTCCTCCAGGCTCATTCCGAAGGAGGCCAACGCGGTCGGGTTCGCCTGCACGCGCACGGCCGGCCGCTGCCCTCCGCTGATGCTCACCAGGCCTACGCCCCGCAGTTGCGAGATCTTCTGGGCCAGCCGCGTGTCGGCGAGTTCTTCCACCTGGGGCATGGTAAGCGTGCTCGAAGTAAGGGCCAGCGTCATGATGGGGGCGTCGGCCGGGTTGGTCTTGCTGTAAATCGGCGGATTCGGAAGGTCGCGAGGCAGGTAGGTGCCGGCCGAGTTGATGGCCGCCTGCACTTCCTGCTCGGCCACGTCGATGCTCAGGTCGAGAGTGAACTGCAGGGTGATGATCGAGCTGCCGAATGAGCTGATCGACGTCATCTGGCTCAGCCCGGGAACCTGGCCGAACTGGCGCTCGAGCGGGGCGGTGACCGAAGATGCCATCACCTCCGGCCCGGCGCCGGGGTAGAACGTCTGCACCTGGATGGTCGGGTAATCCACCTGCGGCAGGGCGGAGACGGGCAGTTGAAGGTAAGCGACGGTCCCCACCAGCACCACGCCGGCCATCAGCAGCGATGTCGCCACCGGCCGGAGAATGAATATTCGCGACGGGCTCAAGCGGCCGGCCCTCCCGCCGCGTGATGGGACGGTGGTCCGCCGGGGCCCTTCTTTACCGGGGCTCCCGTGGGCGTCCGGATCGTCACCTTGCTGCCGGGCTGCAGCTTGTCCGCTCCGTCGATGACGACGTTCTCCCCGACTTCAAGGCCGCGGTCGATGGATGTGTTACCGCCCTCGCTGACGCCCGTCGCCACCACCCTCACGTCCGTGGTGCTGTCCGGCTTGACCACGTAGACGTAGGTTCCCTGGGCGCCGCGCTGGACCGCCACCGACGGCACCAGGACCTGCTTCCGCCTGATATCCACCAGCAGCCGCGCGTTAACGAACTGCTGGGGAAACAGCATGCCGTCGCGGTTCTCGAAAACCGCCTTGAGCTTCAGGGTGCCCGTGGTCTGATCAATCTGGTTGTCGACGGTCAGCAAGCTGCCCGACGCCAGCTTCAGCGACCTGTCGCGGTTGTAAGCGTCCACCTGGAGCTTGGCGCCGGCGCGAAGCTTCTGAAAGACGGGGGGCAGGTTGTCTTCCGGTAACGTGAAAACCACCGTGATGGGCTGCACTTGATTGATGACCAGCAACGGATTGGCGTCGGTTGCGTGGACGATGTTGCCCGGGTCGACCAGCCGCAATCCCACGCGCCCGGCGATGGGTGCGGTGATGTGGCAATAGACGATATCCAGCTTCGCGCTGTCGATGGCGCCCTGGTCGGTTTTGACCGCGCCTTCGTATTGCGCCACCGTCGACACCTGCGTGTCGAGTTGCTGGCTGGGGATGGCGTCCTGTGCCAGAAGAGTCTTGTAGCGCGCCAGATCCACCTTGGCGTTGGCCAGCAGCGCCTGGTCGTGAGCCATCTGGCCCTGGGCCTGCTCAAGCATCACTTGGAACGGCCGCGGGTCGATCTCGACCAGAAGGTCGCCCGCCTTCACGACCTGGCCCTCCGTAAAGTACACGTTCATCAACTGGCCGTCGACGCGCGAGTGCACGCCTACGGAGTAAAAGGGCGTGACCGAGCCCAGGCCGTCGAAGTAGACCGGGATGTCGCCGCGTGTCGCCAGGGCGGCGGCCACCGGAACCAGCATCGTCCGGCCGGTGCGCCCGCCTGCCGAGCCGGGCGCCTGCGCGTTGGTCTGCCGCGATTGGATCAGCCACCACACCGCCGCAGCCGCCGCGGCTGCGATCAGCAGCCACACCCAGCCGCGTGTCCGGTGCCGGACAACTTGTTGTTTCTGGGGAACTTGATTGCTAGTATCCATAAACTGGCGTACGCCATATTCCATTCTGTCTCATCAGGAGCCACGTCCGATTCGAAAGGCGGGCCGCGCGGTCAAAAAGGCGCCGTAACTCTAAGGACGACGCCTCATCCAGCCAGGGTTACTCCGGCGGCGCGATTTTGGCACCTGTAAGGGATTGTAAACCATTGTCAAAGTCGTAACGCGCCTCTTCGTGGCAAGCGCCTAACGGGTTAGAGTTAAATCAATGGGTCCGAGAGCGTTGTCCCGAATCTGGCGGTGTGCCCTCCTGATTGGAGCAGCGACGGTTGCGCTTCGGGCGCAAAGTGGCGTGGTGAAGTCAGGGAACCAACCCATCCCAGGAGCCGTCGTCACGGCCAGCCAGGGCGCTACCAAGGTTGTCGTGGTAACCGACCAGAGCGGGCGGTATACGCTGCCCCAACTCGCGGTCGGCGCGTGGACCATTGAGGTCGCGATGTTCGGCTTCGAGACGGCCCGCAAGCAGGTGACCGATCCGGAGCCCTTGCGCGAGCTCGACTTCAGCCTCAGCCTCCGGGAATCGGAGTTCGCCGCGCGCATGAGCCGCTTCGCGAACGGGGACGGCCAGAACGGGAACCAGATCGAAACGCAGATTCAGAACGAGGCGAGCGCGAGCCAGGCTCAGCAACCGGCTGCCCCGGCCGCCACGGGCAGCAACGATGCCTTTCTCGTATCAGGCAGCCTGAGCCAGGGACTCCAGACCGGCGCGGGGCCCGACTTCGCGCAATGGCGGGGCGGTCCCGGTGGCGGTCCGGGCGGCGGGCAGCCGAACGCTCCCGGCTTCGGACAGGGCGGCCCGGGCGGGGGCCCCGGCGGGGGCCCTGGCGGTGGGTTCGGCGGCCCAGGTGGCGGCTTCGGAGGCGGGGGGCGTGGCGGCTTCGGCGGCCCTGGCGGCCGCGGCCGCCCAGGCGGCCGGGGGCAGGGACCCGGCGGCGCGCAGTTCGGCAATCGCCGCCCGCCCAACGAGATCCACGGCATGCTCTTCGCCACGCTCCAGAACTCGGCTCTCAACGCTCAGCCCTTCTTGCTGAACGGCCAGGAACCCTCCCAACCCGCTTACGCACAGGCCCGTTTTGGAGTGGTCGTGGGCGGCCCGCTGGTGATCCCGAAGGTTGTCAAGGATACATCGACGTTCTTCTTCCTCAGCTACTTCGCCACGCGCGCCAAGAACCCCTACTCGGTTTGGGAGACCGTTCCGACCGATCTCGAACGCACGGGCAACTTCTCCCAGTTGTCGACTGTGATCCGCGATCCCACCACCGGGCTGCCCTTCCCGGGCAACATCCTCACCGGCGTCAACCCCATCGCGCAGCAACTCCTCGGCTACATCCCGCCGCCGAACCAGCCCGGGACGGTCAACAACTACGCGTTTCAAACCTCCGTGCCGCAGAACACCGACAACTTCAACCTCCGAGTGCAGCGGAACATCACCACGAAGGACCGCCTCGCGTACCACATCGGTTATCAGAGGCGCGACGGCGACAACTCGACCCCCTTCGGCTTCCTTGACGCAACCAGCGGAAGCGGCCTGGCTACCGACCTTTCCTGGACCCGGACGTTCTCACCCACGCTGATCTCGACCACGCAGGTTTCCTTCAACCGCAACCGGAACGAGACCACTCCGTTCTTCGCGAATGGTGCGGACGTCGCTGGGGAGCTTGGCATTCTGGGGACCTCTACGAATCCTCTCAACTTCGGCCCGCCCACTCTGAATTTCTCGGGATCGAGCGGTTTCGCCTCGCTGTCGGATGGCAGCCCGGTTCTGACGCGCAACCAGAGCCAGAGCGGCAGTGAAAGTCTGGTCGTCGTGCGTGGCCCCCACTCGTTCACCTTCGGAGCGCAATACGCGCGCAGCGACCTGAACACGACCACCGACTCGAACGGCCGCGGCACGCTCAACTTCACCGGCCAGGAATCCGGCTTTGACTTCGCCGATTTCTTGCTCGGCCTTCCGCAATCGGCTTCCATTCGCTATGGCGAGAGCACGTATCTGGTCCGGAACGTCTGGACCGGCTATGCGATGGACGAGTGGAAAGTGGGGCCCAATCTCACTCTCAACCTGGGCGTCCGCTATGAGTTGTTTGTCCCGCTCCAGGAGAAGTACGGCCGCATGGCGAATCTTGACATCGCCCCCGGCTTCACCAGTGCGACCGTGGTCACGCCCGCCAGCGCCAGCGTCCCGGCCGGCCTGATCAACACGGACTATAACAACTTCTCCCCGCGCGTCGGCCTCGCCTGGAAAGTGCCGCAGATCCACCGCTCCACGGTTGTCCGCCTGGGTTACGGGATCTACTACAACGGCCAGGCCTATATCGGGCTGGCCCAGAGTCTCACCCAGCAGCCGCCTTTCGCGGTTTCCGAAAGCGTAAACAGCACTCCGGCGAATCCGCTGGCGATCGCTACTGCGTTCCAGGGCGCAACGGTCCCGGGCACGGTGAACAACACCTACGCGGTGGACCCGAATTACCGCACTCCGTACGCGCAAACCTGGAGCGTGAGCATACAGCACGACCTGGGCGCGGGCTTCTTCACGGAGATCGGCTATCTGGGCACCAAGGGCACGCGCCTGGACGTCCGTCTGACTCCCAACCAGGGACCGTCGGAGACCGCGGTCCGAAGCCAGGTCTACACTTACGACAGCTCGGTGGGCGACTCCATCTACCATGCGTTGCAGGCGCGGTTGCAGCGGCGCTTCCGGCACGGAATCTCCATGACGGCGTTCTACACCTTCTCGAAGTCGATCGACGATTCGTCTACCTTCGGCGGGGCGGGGAACACCGTGGCCCAGAACTGGCTCGACCTGGCCGCCGAGCGCGGTCTATCGAGTTTCGACCACCGCCATGTTCTCACCATGAGCTGGACCTTGACCTCGCCCTTCGGGACCGATGGCTCGCGGGTCGCTCCCGGAACCTGGGGCGGCCGGTTGCTCAAAGACTGGCAGCTCGCCGGCGGGCTGACGGCCGAAACGGGCACGCCGCTGACGGCGCGCGTGGGTAACGGACTGGGCAACGCGGCCACGGGCGGCGTTGGCAGCGGCCGCGCGGATGCCACTGGCGAAAGCATCTGGTCGTCCACCGGCTTCTTTAACCTGGACGCGTTCGCCGCGCCGCCTCCTGGCGAGTTCGGCAACGCCGGGCGCAACACCATTCCCGGCCCCGGAATGGTTTCTTTGAACCTCGATTTTGGGCGTTCTTTCCAGCTCGGCGACTCGCGCCGCCGGCTGGAGCTCCGGCTGCAAGCCAACAACGCTCTCAACCACGTCAATTACAGCAGCATCGACACCGTAGTGGGCGCTTCCAATTACGGTCTGGCAACCGCGGCCGGTCAGATGCGGACCGTGACCGCCGTATTGAGGTTCCGGTTTTGAAACCACTAGCAAGCCTTCTCGCAGTGCTCCTGGCGGCCTGGCCCGTGCTGCCACAGGCCCAGCCGACCTTTTCGACCACGGCTAGCGTCGTGGTGGTCAACGTCACTGTGACCGGCCGCGACGGCCAACCCATCGAGAACCTGAAGCAAGGCGACTTCATCGTGCTCGAGGACGGGAAGCCTCAGCGGCTTCAGTCCTGCGAGCTGCAGCGGCTCGAGACGCAGCCTTTGCCGCCGATCGAGGCCACTCCCGCGCACCGGGTCCTCCAGAACCGCGCTCAGCCCGCGCCTGGAGCGACGCCCACGCCGACGCCCGAGCCGCCGCAGGTTCAGGACCACCGGCTGATCGCGATGCTGTTCGATTTCTCCTCGATGCAGCCGCCCGAGCAGGTCCGCGCCGTGAACGCCGCCATCCAGTTCCTCCAAACGAAGATGACGCCCAGCGACCTGGTATCGATAGCGGTCTTCGGGTCCAGCCTGCGAACGGTGCAGGACTTCACCAGCGACCGCGACCTGCTGATCGCGACCATCCAGCGATTCCACATCGGCGAATCGAGCGAGCTGGCCTCGGTGGCCGACACTGGCGCCGATTCGGAAGACCAGAGCGGCCTGTACGTGGCCGATGACACCGAATTCAACATCTTCAATACCGACCGCAAGCTGGCCGCTCTGGAGGACGCCGCCCGCCGCCTGGGTCATTATCCGCAGAAGAAGGCGTTGGTTTACATCTCGAGCGGGGTGGAGAAAACCGGCGTCGATAACCAGGCGCAGCTTCGCGCCACGGTCAACACGGCGGTGCGTGCCAACGTGGCCTTCTACACCATCGACGCGCGCGGCCTGTCGGCCGCGGTGCCCGGCGGAGACGCGAGCCAGGCCGGAGCGGTGGGCTCCAAGCTGTATAGCGGGGCCGGCCAGGCGTCGCTACGCGACAGCTTCCACAACCAGCAGGAGACGCTCGATTCGCTCGCGGCCGACACCGGCGGAAAGGCGCTCCTCGATACGAACGACCTGACCGTGGGCATGACGCAGGTCCAGAAGGATATCCGCAGCTATTACATGCTCACCTACGCCAGCACCAACACCGCCGAGGATGGCCGCTACCGGCGCATCCAGGTGCGACTGGCCCCCTCGCTCGCCGCGCTAAAGCTGAAGCTGGACTACCGGCAGGGATATTACGGCCCGACGTCCTTCGCCCGCATGAAGGGCGCCGACAAGGAAGTCCAACTGACCAGCGCCATCGAAAGCGAGAATCCCGTCACGGACCTCCCTATCGCGGTCGAGATCGATTACTTCCGCCTGGCGAAAAACAAGTACTTCGTGCCCATCTCGGTCAAGATGCCCGGCTCCGCCCTGTCGTTCCGCAATAAGGGGCAGAAAGCGGCCACCGAGCTGGACTTCATGGCCCAGGTGCGTGACTCGCACGGCCAGCCGGCTTCGACCGTTCGCGACACCATCCCCCTCAAACTGGATCAGACAACCGCCGGCCAGGTAGGGCGCAGCCAGGTGGAATACGACACTGGTGTCACACTGGGGCCCGGCAAGTACACGCTGAAATTCGTGGCGCGCGAGAACGGCGAGGGTACCATGGGCACCTTCGAGGCGCCCTTCACGGTGCCCGATCTGAGCTCGGGCGGCGCCTTGCGGCTGAGCTCGGTGGTCTTGAGCAACCAGATGCAGGCGCTCAGCCAGATCGCCGGCGTCAGGAACGACAAGAAGCTGCTGGCGCAGAACCCCCTGGTGACCAGCGCCGGCCAGAAGATCGTGCCGAACGTCACGCGGGTCTTTCGTCCCGGGCAGAACCTGCACGTCTACCTCGAGGTGTACGACCCCGCCGCGCCGCCGAACCTGCCGGCTAACATGCCGTCGAACGTTCACCTGGCTGGCGTGACAGCCGACTTGGCGTTGTACCAGGAAGGCCAGAAGGTCATGGAAACCCAGCCGGTCCGCGCCAACCGTCCGGACGCCAAGCGCGAGGGCACTGTTCCGCTAAACCTGAGCGCGCAGACGGCCGGTCTAAAGCCGGGTGACTACGTTTGTCAGGTGAACGTAATCGACGAATTCGGCCGCAAGTTCGCGTTTCCGAGGACCTCGCTGGTGATCTTGCCGGATGGCGCAACGCCGTAGGTGGGGCCGGGGGATTCGTTTGCCCTGGGTCTGCCGCACCAAGTCCCTGGCCTGTTCCTTTTAAGGCGATTCATGCTAAGCGTTTAGGGCCCACTTCCATAAAGATCTGCCCGCTGCTGCCGATTATTGGCAAGCTGCGATGCGAGTCTTATGGGGAACCTCAGAACTCAGTGGCGTGACTCCCGAGGAGCGCCAGGCCCTGCCGGGGTTGTGCCAGTGTGACGTGGAAGCCGTTGCCGGAGCCGCCACGGCCATCGAGGCCGCCCGGAGCGGATCTTATGACGTCATCGTCGCAGAGTTCCCCGTGGATGAGTGGGCTCCCGAGGAGTGGCTGGAGGAAGCCCGGCGCCTCGACCGCTCCCTGCCCGTAATCATCCGATACCCGCAAGGTTCGTTGCCGGACGCGGTGAGGCTGATGAAGTTTGGCGCGTACGACGTCCTGGGCGCCGGGACGCGAGTCGAAGACACCGCTCGCGTGGTTGAGGAGGCTCTCTCGCACCAGCGCGCGCGTGAGCGGGCGTTGGCGGGGCAGTCGGCCTCCGCCCCATGGAAGCGGCTGCTGGTCGGCGAAAGCCGGCCCATGAGGACCATCGAAGGGATCATCCGCATGATCGCGCCGCGCCGCGCGACGGTCCTCATCACCGGGGAAACGGGAACGGGCAAGGAAGTCGCGGCCCGCGCCATCCACGCCGCCAGCGGCCGCAGCCACCTGCCCATGGTCGCGGTCAACTGCAACGCGCTGCCGGCCACCCTCCTCGAAGCCGAGCTGTTCGGCCACGTGAAGGGCGCCTTTACCGGAGCGATCGCGCAGCGCGTCGGCCGTTTCGAGCAGGCGCACCGCAGCACGCTGTTTCTGGACGAAATCGGAGACATGCCGCTCGACCTTCAGGCCAAGCTGCTGCGCGTCACCCAGGAGCGCGAACTGCAGCGGCTGGGGAGTTCGGAGACCCTGAAGCTCGATGTGCGCATCATCGCGGCGTCGAACGCCGACTTGGCCGAACGCATCCGCCAGGGCTCGTTCCGCGAGGATCTCTTCTACCGGCTGAATGTGGTGCCGCTGCGCATGCCCCCGCTGCGCGAGCGCGTCTCCGATCTCCCGTTGCTGGTCCAGCATTTCGTCGCCAAAGTCTGCCGAAACGAAGGTATTCCTCCCAAGCGAATCACGGAGGCGGCTCTCGAGCGACTGTGCGCGTACGCCTGGCCCGGCAACGTCCGCCAGCTCGAGAACGCGGTCGAGATGGCCGTGGCGATGAGCGGCGACGACGAGGTCCTCTATCCCAGCGATTTCCCACTGCCCTCGCCTTCGGAGAGCAAGCCGCTGCCGGCCGCAACCATGCACTCGATTCGCCTTCCCGATGACGGCCTGGATTTCGAGCGCACGGTCAGCCGCATCGAGCGCAGCATCCTCCATCAGGCGCTCGAGCGCGCCGGGGGAAACAAGAAGCAGGCCGCCCTGATGCTGCGGCTGAAACGCACGACGCTATCGGCGAAGCTCAAAAGCCTGGAGGCGCCTGCGGTTTGACCGCAAGTCTCGACGCGAGTGTCGAGACGGGACGCAAGGATCCGTGCGCCAGCGGCGTGGCGGGAACTCGCGACAGAACCTCCGGCAAATGCTTCTGCAGCGCGGGCGGTCATGCGGAGTTCGCTGCTGCGCGCAGCCGCACTCCGCGCGTAGTGCGTGCCGCATAGCATAATGGCCTTATGACGCTGCGCGCTTCGCCAATTCCGCTTGCCTTGCTGGCCGCTCTTTGTGCGGCCGGCCTGGGCGCGCAGGTCATCGTGTTCGAGTCCGGCGCACTGAGGTATCAGACGCTCAGCAAAGAAGGCGTCACCGTGATGTTTGCGCACCTGCCAGCGCACCTGCACGATTACCAGATCATTCAGGTCGGCATTTCCAATGGCTCGGCGGATAAGTTCACGATCCGTCCCGGCGACTTCATTTTCGAGCAATCCGGCGGGACGCGGCTCTACGCGACGCCGGCCAAAATCGTGGTCGAGCGATTGCTGGAGCACGCCACCCGCAACGACGTGATCAAGCTTATTTCGACATACGAGAACAGCCTCAACGGAGTGTCCCGCTTGCGCTCGACCAATGGCTACGAGATGCGCCGCCAGAACTATCTGGCGGAGGTCGGCTCGGCAAAGGTCAAAGCGGCGGCGGCCGCATCCGCCATCGCGCTGGTCGACACGCGGCTGGAGCCGGGAGAATCCACGGACGGGGCGGTCTTCTTTGCCTCGGCGTCGAAGGAACTCGGCCCCGGACGCCTGTTAGTTCACGCCGCCGGGCACGTCTTCGAGTTTGACTTCGAGACCCCCGCCCCCGCGAAGGCGCTGCAACAGCGCGCTCCGGAGGGTTCGGATTCCCCCAAGCCTTGAATGAAGGAGCCGGATAACTCCGGGCGCCTCCGGCCGCTCGCCGTCAGCGCACGCTGCCGGCTGCGCTGGCGCCGAGGTGGCGTGCGACCAGGCCCTGCCGATGATGACGACCGGATCGGCTCCGTGGATTCGCCTCTTCTCACGGCCCGCCTCGGAAACGAGCGGAGTCGAGTGGGGGCAAATCATGCTCGCTCTGACTGCTGCCCGTGAGACATTCGCATTCGGAGCTACCAACAGTTACGATTCCACAGTATTGCTTGAAAAGCCGCAACGTTACACAATCCTAATTGGCTTGATGATTATAATTGCCTCATCTACTCCTCGGCGATAGACGGCGAACTGCTTGGCGCCGCAGCTTCTGGTGAGTTGCGTTAATCGCACCTAATGTTCAGAAGTGCTCACCGTGTGGGGACCGAGTCCACCCTGAAGACCGCAGTTGCGGGGGCTGCGGGCGCGGCGGCGAGCTGTCGTTGAGTCAGGGCGGAGGGCTACCCGAGACTCGAGATTTTCCAGTTCCCAGACTTCGAAATTTTAAAGTGCCACGTCTTCAGTCACTTACAGAAACCCGCCGAGGGGTCTCGCTCGAGATTCCAATTAACCTCGCAATCGAAGGCGCCAGCAGGCGCCTCGAGGAGGGACACAATGGATTCCGAACCGATCATCATCGTCGGAAGAATCTGGTTCTAGAAGTACCAGCGCGACGCTCTTTGTACGCCAGGACGAAATCTAGGCGTACCACTACGAAACCTGTCGGACATCTACAGAAAATGAGGCGATAATTTCGTGCCTCTCTGGTATTATTCCTTGGTGGTGCTCCGCTGTGAGGCACCACCAAGGGACGCCAGCCTCCGCGTTCCAATCCTCCCCGAGAACAAGACGTGCGCTTTTCGCAAACCAAAGTCGCGTTGGTTTGTCTGATTCTGTTGCCGGCCGTTGGCACAGTAGGCCCTGGCGGGCCGTCAGGCGGAAGAGCGGCCAGCAACAGCAAGCCCACTCAAAAGCCTCCGCTTTCGGTTCTCAGATCGCGAGCCCATGCATTGTGGATAGGCGGACGCTATGGCGAAGCTGCCGGCGCGTACCGGCAGTCGTATGAACAGGCGATGGGCAAGGGCGACTACGAGTGTGCGGCGTGGTATTTGAACGGCAGCGGGGCGGCGCTTCTGGCAAGCTTTGCCTACCGTGATGCGATGAGGGCCTTCTGGGATGCGCGCCAGCTCGCAGAGCGGTTGGGAGACCGAGAGACAAGCGGCGTGGTTTCGCTGAATCTGGCGTCGCTGTACCTGGTGATGGGCGATCTGGCTGCGGCGACGGTGGAAACGGCCCGTGCAGTGGACGCTTTGGAAGCGGCCCCGAAATCCGTGTATCACGCTGAGGCGCTCATGCAACTGGCCAGGCTCAAGGCGCGAGAAGACGGTCTGGAGGCCGCGCTGCCGCTGTTTTGCGCGGCGGCTCGAGTGTTGGATGCCCAGGGGGACATCGCGTTGAAGGCGCTGGTGGTGAACCAGCTCGGGTGGGAGTGCCTCAATAAGGGACGGTTGAATGAAGCGGACCGGGCCATGACGGAGGCGTTCCGGCTCCGTCTGCTCAGCCACGACCGCGACATCGGCCAGTCCTATCGTGCTCTCGGACTATTGAGAATCGCCCAGGGCGACCTCGAATCCGCTGAGGTTCTGCTGGACCGGGCGCTCGCGGCCGGGAATCGGCGTCCCGGCCGCGTCCCGAACTGGGCGGAGTATCACGCGCGAGGCCAGTTGCGCATGGCGCAAGGCCGGTTGCCCGAAGCGGTTCGGGACTTCCGGCACGCGCTGGCTCTGGCCAAACAATGGCGCTTGGAGATTCTGCCGGCGGACTCGATACGGCTCAGCGCTGGAGTCGGACTGGCGCAGCTCTATGCGTCTTTTATTGGTGCGGCGGGTGAGTTCTACGCGGAGACGAGGCAGCCGGTGCTGGCGCGAGAAGCGTTCGAAGCGGCGGAAGAGCTTCGTGGGGCCACCCTCCGCATCGCGAACGCTGCGGGCGCCAACTGGCGCAGCCGGCTGCCGGCGGAGTACAGCCGGACGCTCGAAGAACTCCGCGCCGCGCGCGTCAGGATGCAGCGGGAGCCGTCCCGCGCCGCGCGGGAGGAAGCCAGCCGGTTGCGGCTGCGGCTGACCGAGATGGAAGCGCGTGCCGGGGCGTCGGCGAGCCAGGACGACTTGCCGGACCTTCTCAAGCGGGTCTCCCGCGCTCTGGCTCCTTCGGAAGCCCTGGTCAGCTTCCATCTGGGTGAGCCGTGTTCCTATGCCTGGACGGTCACCAGAAGCAGCTTCAAGCTTCGGCGGCTCGCGGCGGCGCGCAAGCTGCGGGAGTTGGTCCTCGATTTCTCCGCGGCGGTTAGGAGTGATGCACCTCAATCGATGGCGTTGGGAGAGCGCCTCTACCGCGAGCTGTTCCCGCAGAACGCAGGCGACGCGGAATCCAAGCGGAACTGGCTGCTTGCCGCCGACAGCAGGCTCCTGGACGTGCCGTTTTCGTCTCTGGTTGTCGGACGGGGACGCGCCAGGCCCGTGTTCCTCATCGAGCGGCACTCCTTGACGCTCCTGCCGGCAGCTCATCTTCTGCTGACGGGAACGCGCTCCCGGAATCCCCGGGAAGCCCCCGGCCCCTTCTTGGCCGTCGGAGATCCGATTTACAACGCGGCGGACCCGCGCCGGCGCGAGAGCGGTGTGCGCGGCGTGCCAGGTGAACTTCCGCGGCTCGCGGGGACCGATGTGGAAATCAAAACGTGTGCCCGGGCCTGGTGTCCGAATCTTACTCCGGTTCTGCTGGTGGGCCGGGCCGCCACGCGGCAGAGGCTGGCCGAGGCGCTGGCCACGGAGCCGGAGGTGATTCACCTGGCGGCACATGTAGTTCGCTCGGCCGATGCCCCGCCACGCCCGTTGATCCAGTTGAGCCTGCTCGCGGGCGGCGATCCGGACTACCTCGGCGCCGAAGACATTGCCTCCTGGCGCCTGCGCAAGCCCGCCATCGTGGTGTTAAGCGGTTGCGCTTCCGGCCGGGCGGAGGCGCATGCACCGATATTCAGCACGTTCGCCCTGCCGTCCCTTCCGGATGCGGTGCCGGATTCCGGACTGACTGGGCTGGCCCAGGCGTGGCTGGCCGCTGGAGCGAGCGCAGTGGTGGTGAGCCACTGGCCCACTCCGGACGACACCGGGGAGTTGTTCCATTCGTTTTACGGTCATTTGCATATCAGTGGCGGCGCCCATGTGGCGGCCGCCCTCGGAGAAGCACAAATCGAAATGCTCAAATCCAGAACCTGGCGTTCGGCGCCGGGGCATTGGGCCGCTTATTTCGCTATCGGGAGAAACTGACAATGATGACTGATGCGGTTGATGAACGCACTGTGGAGGAGCCGGTGAGTGCGGGCCCGATGGCCGCAACACCGAACTGGCGCCGGCTGGTCAGCAGAATCTACGCAGGCGATCCGGTAGGCATGGAGGAGCTGTATGGCGTGTTCTCGAGGGGTGTGCGCTTTTATCTTTGCCGGCAGCTCGGGCCGCAGGAGCTGGAAGACAAAGTCCACGACACTTTCCTGATCGTGGTCCAGGCGATTCGGCGCGGCGAGTTGCGCGAGCCGGAACGTCTGATGGGCTTTGTCCGCACGATCGTCCGGCGGCAGGTGGCTGCCTACATTGACAACGCCGTACAGACGCGAAAGGAACAGGCGGGCCTGGAGTGCGGTCTGACGATCAGTGATGGGCGCAGCAATCCCGAGCAGGACGCCATTTCCAGCCAGCGCACCGAGATCATGCTCCGCATTCTCAAGAGCATCTCCCGGCGCGACCGCGAGATTCTCACCCGCTTTTACCTGCTCGGCCAGCCCCAGGAGCAGATCTGCCAGGAAATGGGCTTGAGCGACACACAATTCCGCCTCTTGAAGTCGCGGGCGAAGGCGCGCTTCGGCGAATTGGGGCGGCGAAGCTTACGGCGCCATAGTTTTCCGGTATTATTAGGGATGACGCCGCGGGAGGCGCAGTAAAGGAGAGCTTCACATTTCGGCCACGCCGATCGTGCCGGGTGCGCACGCCTCTGAGGACGCACTCGAGCGGTACTGTCTGGGATTGGTTCCCGCTGCGGAACTCGAAACGTTAGAGAGCCATTTGCTGGCTTGCACGGCGTGCCAGGACCGCCTGCGCGAGGCCGAAGCGTATGTTCGGACCGTGCAGCAGGCTGCGGCCCAGGCGGCTGCCGATCAGTTGGTTCGCCGGAGCCGCTGGGGAATGACCGCGAAGGGGCTCTTCCGGGCGATTCCCATGGCTGCCATCGCCGGGGCCGCAGCGCTGGTTTTGATCTGGAACTTCGCGCCTTCTTTCCGCCCCGCGCCGGCGCCGCCTCCACTGGCCGTCTCTCTCGATCTGACGCGCGGAGATGAGGACCCGCGCGCAAATGCTCCGGCAGGGAGACCGCTGCTGCTCGCGCTCGACGTGACCGGCCTCGCACCGCTTGACTCCTATCATGTACGGGTCGTTGACGCCCGCGGCGCCGCCATGGTGGATGCCGTCGCAAAGCCCGATCATGGACGGCTTACCGTGGCGACTCCCATCCGCCTCGCCCGCGGAACCTACTGGGTGCGCGTCTACAATCCGCCGGAGCCGCTGACGCCGCTCCGGGAGTACGGATTACAGATCGAGTAGCGCGCAGCGGACGCTTTTTGAGTCCCCGCGGATCAGAACACGCGGCGCGTGAGCCGGGCGGGATTGAACTTGGCGGTGTCCGCCACCGCCATGACCGCCATGACGCCGGCTTGCACCGGATCGGTCACCACGAAATCGGCGGCGTCCGGCACACTCCCCGCCATGTTCAAGCTCACCACGAGCAGTCCCTGCGCCCGCACTTCGCGCACCGCCTGCTCGATCTCGCCGCCCATGAGCGAACCCGCCAGCACCAGCGCACGCGCCCGCGGCAGGCGCGACACGGCGCGCACGGCGTCCGCCAACTGCCGCTCGCCCACCAGCGGGATCGTGTCCACGGAGATGTGCTCGCCGCGAATGTTGTGGCGGTCGGCTTCCGATATGGCTCCGATGGCCACCTGTCCCACCTGCGCTCCGCCACCCATAATGATGATCCGCTTGCCGTAGATTTTGTGCAGCGTCTGGACCTGCACCGCTCTGCGGACCACGGCCAGGTTCCCCAGGTCGGTGAGGAGTGCCTCGGCCGGCCCGGCCAGTTCGATCTCGAAATAGATGCGCGTCTCCGGCGGGCGGTTCTCGATGATTTCCACCAGACCGATATCGCCGTCGTGCGCCGCGATCACGCCCGTCAGCAGATGGAGCACACCGGGACCGGGCTCCGCCTGGACCAGCACTCCGATCCTTCCGTTCGATTCCGTGTCAGCCATGGACTTCGTACTTTCGCAGCAGATCGTCCCAGTGCCCTTGCGTCTTGAGCAGCAACTCGCAGATCTCGCGGACGGCGCCCCGGCCGCCTTCCGAGTCGGTCACCCAGTGCGCCGCCTGCTTCACCTCCGGCCGCGCGTTCGCCGGCGCGATGGCGAGACCGACCCGGCGCATGATGACGACATCGGTCAGATCGTCCCCGACGTATGCCGTCTGGGCGCTGGTAATCCCGGACTTAGCAAGAATCTCCTCCAGAATCGGGATCTTCTCGACATGGCCCTGGTAAATGTACTTGCAGCCGCACTGCTGGCATCGTGCTTCGGTCCCCGCCGAGACGCGGCCGCTGATGACGCCGGTCTGGATGCCCTTCCAGCTCAGCCATTGCAGCGCCATCCCGTCCTGTGTGTCGAAACCCTTCATCTCCAGCAGGCCGCCGGATGGGTCGGGCACGTGGTACAGCTTGCCGTCGGTCATGACCCCATCGACGTCCATCAGCAGCAGCCGGATACCCGCGGCGATTTCGGTGATGTTCTGGTTCACGTTGCTCACAGGAAACTTAGATTGTAGATGAGCTGAGGCGCGGCCGTCAGGCCGGCCAATCGGTGTGGAACGTCGCGCCGCGCGGCCGGTCGACCCGCTCGTAGCGGTGCGCGCCGAAATAGTCGCGCAGGCCCTGCAGAAGGTTCGCCGGGAGCCGCGGGCGCCGGTAGCTGTCCAGGTAGCCCAGCGACGCCGCAAGCGCCAGGCAGGGAATGCCCGCCGCCGCGGCTTTCGAGACGATTGCCCGCAGGCTGCCTCCAAGCTCGTTCGCGATCCCGCGGAACGGCTCGGCCACCAGCAGGTTGGCGAGATCCGGCTGCGCCGCCAGCGCGTTCTTGATGGCATCGAGCAGGCGGGCGCGGATGATGCAGCCCCCCTTCCAAATGCGTGCGATCTCGGGCAGGTGCAGGTGGTAGCCGTACTCCGTCGAAGCCTCGCTCAGCAGTGCGAAGCCCTGTGCGTAACAGGTGACGATGGCGAGCCGCAGCGCCTGCCGCAGAGTCTCCAGGAAGGCCGCGCTATCCCCGCGAGACTTCCGCCGCGCCGGCCCGCGCAGGACCCTGGCGGCTGCCACGCGCTGCTCCTTCAGCGCCGAAAGAAGCCGCGCCTCGAGCGCGGCGTTTATGGTGGGAATGGCCACGCCCAGGTCGAGCGCGTTCTGGGACGTCCACTTTCCGGTGCCCTTCTGCCCGGCGCGGTCCATGATGAGATCGACGACGGGCTTGCCGCTCTCGGCGTCCGCCGTCCCGAGCACCGCGGCGGCGATCTCGATCAGGTACGAGTTCAGCTCGCCGTGATTCCACTCGGCGAAGATCTTCGCCATCTCGGGCGCACTCATCCCGAGCGCACGCTGCATGATGTCGTAGGCCTCGCAGATAAGCTGCATGATGCCGTACTCGATGCCGTTGTGGACCATCTTCACGTAGTGGCCCGCGCCGCCTTTGCCGATGTAGGCGCAGCAAGGGCCGTCGCCAGTCTGGGCGGCGATGGCGGTGAGGATCGGCTCCACCTGGCGGTACGCGTCTTCCGGCCCGCCGGGCATGAGCGCCGGCCCGTGCAGCGCACCCGACTCGCCGCCGCTGACGCCCATGCCGATGAAGTGAATCCCCGTGGGCTCCAGTTCCTTGCCGCGGCGGTCCGTGTCGGGGAAGAAGGAATTGCCGCCGTCGATAAGAATGTCGCCCGGCTCGAGGCGCGGCTTCATATCGTGGATCACGGCGTCGACGGGCTTGCCCGCCGGCACCATCATGAGAATCCGCCGCGGCTTTTCGAGAACTCCGGCCAGCTCCTCGAGCGATCCGACGGCGGCCATCTTCTTGCCGGCCCATTTCTCCGCCGCGGACCTTCTCTTCTGCTCGTCGAGGTCGTACCCGGCAGTCGGGAATCCGCGGCTCTCCACGTTGAGCGCCAGATTCTCGCCCATCACTCCCAGGCCCACGATTCCGAACTGATATGTGCTCATGTGCTATCTCCGTTCAGGCCGCTCCGGCGCCCGCGGGTGCCGAAAGGATACTGCGAAACCGCGCCTGGTTCGCCGCCAGCCACGTTTCGAAGCTCCTCATGCCAGGGTACAGCATTCGGCTCTCTTCGAGCTCCGCGCGGCGGTCTGGAATGAACCGCCGGTTGAACTCGAACATGTTGGCGAGGTCCTCCGCGCCTGGAAATTCGAGTGCCGCGAACGCTTCGCGCGGCATGTGCTGATAGACGACGCACTGTGCGGTGACGAGGGTCATTGCCGCGGCGTACGCCTGGCACGGCTTGTCGTCGCCGACGATGCCGACGGTGCGGCCAATGTACTCCGCGCCCCGGTCGAAGAGCGCCGTGACCACGCCCCCCGCGTCTTCCACCGCAACCGCCGCCAGCGGCGTATTTCCTTGCGGAAAGCCGAAGGCGAACGAGCCGTCTTCGCGCCTGCGCGGCGGGAAGAAGGTCAGGAAATTCTCAAAGTAGAACGCCACCTGGACGTACGTGGCGGGCAGGCCGAGCCCGCGTGAGTACTCTTCGAGCCTGGCCTTGGTCGCGAAGTGCGGGACATCGAGCTCCCCGTGCGTGATTGCGTTCACGTTCGGCAGCGTGCTGAAGATAAAGTGCTCGACGCCGGAAGCGGCCACGGCATCCACCAGGTTCCTTCCTTCCGGAACCTCGCCCTCGAAGTGCTCCCAGTAGTTGGTTACTCCGAAGACGCCGTAGCATCCCTTCATCGCGGCCTTCAGGCTGGCCAGGTTTTCGAGATCGCCCTGGACCACTTCAGCGCCGGCCCGCCGCAGAGCCGCGGCACGTTCCGATTGCGGTTTGCGGGTAAGGCACCGAACGTGGTACCGTTCGCTCGAGAGAAGGTGAGAAGCGACGCCGCCGCCCTGCGCGCCGGTGGCGCCCGTCACAAGAATGGTTTTCCCAGGCATCAATAAGCCCCCTGCTTGGAATTATACGCCGTGGGGATTTCAGCTCGTGCCTCTCTGGATCGCTTGGAAGTTCTACCAGCTTTTCTCCCGGATCTGCGGAGAGCTCGCCGAGATCAATGTTGTTTTGAGGGATCGCGGTAGTCAGTCTGGTGAAACTACCTCACCTTCACCGTTACCGACGCCGTAACCTCGCCGCCTTTCTCGCCTTCGGCCACGAGCTTCAGTATCGCGGTGCGCTGGGGAGTAAACGGGAAGCACTTGGCCGGCAGCGGGATCAGTTGCTCGATGGCCGGCTCGATCCTCACCGCGCGTGCGTTCTCGACGCCGTAGCAGACCAGGATACTCTCGCCCCTGGCCGCTTCCTGCTTTGAAGCGTAGAACTGCGTGATCCGGACCGCGGTTCCGGCCGGCACCAGCTTCTTGTACCGCGCGGCCTCGCTTTCCTCGGCTTCGCGCTCGAACTTCCGATTGCCGTAATAGCGCGTCAGCCCGACCCAGGCCAGGTACGCGAGCGCAAGCAGAAGGCCGGCCGCGCTGTACCGCAGCACCGCTTTCACGGCAGTTCTTCCGCCGTCGCCGTATTCGCCGCCAGCAGGACCAGCGCGATCCAGAGCAGGTTCGCCAGCAGAAGATGGACGATCTGCATCCAGACCGGCGCCAGAAGCGCGACGTTCACCGCTCCGGCCACGAGCTGCGCCAGCGCCAGCCCCGCCACGGCCGCCGCCATTCGTTTGACGCCGCCCGAGGGCCGCGCGCGGACGGCCGAAGACGCTGCGTAGAGCAGGAAAAAGCCCAGCAGCAGAGCCAGGCCCGGATGCACGATCCGCACCCGCAGCAGGAAATGCGCCGCTGACGAGAAGTCCTGCGCGAGTCCCGCGCCGAGCGACCGGGCAGGGAAGAGCGTGTCGCCGAGCGCCGCCACCGCACCCGTCATGCTGAGCGCGATCGTCAGGGGCAGCGCCGCCTGCAGCACTCCCGGCACGCTCGCGCAAAGCGGCGCTCTGCGGCCCGCCGCACTCCACGCCGTCATTGCCAGCGCGGCGAGCAGGACCTCGGTATTAGCCAGGTGCGCCGCCAGATAGAATGCGCGGCCGACCGAGACATTGTGCGCGACGTAATCGAACAGCACCAGGCCCGCGCCGAGCGCCGCTTCGACCACCAGGAGCGCGACGGAAAGCCCCACCCACCAGCGAACGCGGTCGCCGCGCGGGAACGCCACGCGGCTCCACATCCACAGCCCGCACACGGCGACGATGGAAAGGCCGCTCATCAACCGGTGCGTATATTCGATGATGGTCGCAGTAGTCTGCAGGTTTGGGACCGCCTCGCCATTGCACAGCGGCCAATGCCCACCGCAGCCCGCGCCCGAGCCCGTCGCGCGGACCAGCGCACCCCACAGCACCACCAGCACGTTGTAGGCGAGCACGCCCCAAGCCGCGCGGCCGAAGCGCGCGACGCCGCCCTGCGCGGGTGTGATTGCGGTTCCTTGCTCCGTGATATTCACTCTATCCGCCCGCCTTAAGCGCTTTGTCCACGCCGGCGTTGTGCCGGGCCACCTCCGCGACGGCACTCCAGTCGAGGTCGCCGTGCCCGTGCGCGAGGGCCTGCAAATAGTGGTCGCGAAGAACGCTCGCGAACGGCAGTGGCGCTTGGACCGCTTCGGCTGCCTGGAGCGCCAACTCGGTGTCCTTGAGGCCCAGCTTGAGCGAAAAGCCCGCGGGCTCGTATTGCCTGTCCGCGATCATGCGGCCGTAATTCGCGTAGACCGGCGAGCGGAAGGCGCCATTGCTGAGGACACCGACAAAGCTGTGCAAGTCCATGCCCGACTTCTCCAGCATCGCGAAGACCTCGCCGAACGACTCCAGCATCGTGGCAAACATGAAGTTCACGCCGATCTTGGTCAGGTTCGCCTTCCATGGCTCCTCGCCGGCGATGGTGATGCCTGGGCCCAGCGCCTCCATCAGCGGGCGGCAGCGCTCGATCGAGCTCGGCGCGCCGGCCGCGATCAGCCAGAGCATCTTCTCTCGCGCCGCTGCCGCCCTGCCGATCACCGGCGTGGCGACATAGCCCTGCCGCCGGGCGCTGTGCTCTCGCTCCAGCTCCTTCGAGCACTCCACGCTGATCGTGCTCGCCGACATGTGGATGGCTTCGGGCGCGAGCGCGTCGATAGCGGACGTCTCCTCGGGTCCGGCGCCCATCAGGACGCTGCGCACAGCGCGATCGTCGGCGAGCATCGTGATCAGCACCTCGGCGTCCCCGGCGGCGTCCGCCGGAGTATCCGCCACTCGGGCGCCCTCGTGCCCCAGCGCCTCGGTCCGCTGCCGCGTGCGGTTGTAGACCGTCAACCGATGGCCCGCGCCAATCAGGTTGCGCGCCATCGGCTCCCCCATGTTCCCTAGCCCTATGAAGCCGACTCTCATCACCCGTGCCTCCCTGTCCCCCGTTGTAGCACGGCCGCAGGCGGGACCGCCTGCGCCACGGATACACTGGAAGCATGGGGTTCCATCTCGTGGTAGATTACCAGCCCCGCGGGGATCAGGGACAGGCCATCGAGCAGCTCTGCCGGGGCGTTCTCGAAGGCGAGCAGCACCAGGTGTTGCTGGGCGTCACGGGGTCGGGGAAGACCTTCACCATCGCCAAGGTGATCGAGCGGACCGCACGGCCCACGCTGGTTCTGGCGCACAACAAGACTCTGGCGGCGCAGCTCTACCAGGAGTTCAAGACGTTCTTCCCCGCCAACGCGGTCGAGTATTTCGTCAGTTACTACGATTATTACCAGCCCGAAGCCTACATTCCCTCGGGCGACGTTTACATCGAGAAGGAAGCCACCGTCAACGACGAGCTCGATAAGCTGCGCCTCTCGGCCACGCGGTCGCTGTTCGAGCGGCGCGATTGCATCATCGTCGCCAGCGTGAGCTGCATTTACGGCCTGGGCTCGCCCGAGGCTTATTACGGAATGCTGCTCATGCTCGAAAAGGGGCAGAAGATCAAGCGCGCGGACATTCTGCGGCGGCTGGTGGAGATCCTCTACGAGCGCAACGATGGGGACTTCCGCCGTGGCACGTTTCGCGTGCGCGGAGACGTCATCGAGGTCTATCCCACCTACGACGACAACGCCTACCGCATCGAGCTGTGGGGCGACGAGATCGAAAGCCTCTCGCAGATCGACCCGCTGGCCGGGCAGGTCCGGCAGACCTACCTGCGCCTGCCGATCTACCCCAAAACGCACTACGTCATGAGCGCGGAGACTCGCGACAAGGCGCTCGGCTCGATCGAGCAGGAACTGCACTGGTGGCACGCGGAGCTGGAGAAATCAGGCAAGGTGGTGGAAGCCCAGCGCCTGTGGCAGCGCACCATGTTCGATCTGGAGATGATCCGCCAGATCGGCTATTGCCACGGCATCGAGAACTACTCGCGCCACTTCTCCGGCCGCCTGCCGGGCGAAGCGCCGCCGACGCTGCTCGACTATCTGCCGCACGACTCGCTGATCGTCATCGACGAGAGCCACCAGACTGTCCCCCAGCTTCACGGTATGTACCACGGCGACCGCTCGCGCAAGGAGACGCTGGTCTCCTACGGCTTCCGTCTGCCGAGCGCGCTCGACAACCGGCCGCTCACCTTCGAGGAGTTCGAGAACCGCGTCAACCAGGTGATTTACGTCTCTGCCACGCCGGGGCCTTACGAGCTGACCAAGTCCGCCGGCGTGGTGGTGGAGCAGGTGATCCGGCCTACTGGACTCGTCGATCCGCAGGTCGAAGTGCGGCCCATCCGCGGCCAGGTGGACGACCTGCTGCACGAGATCCGGCGGCGCGTCGAATCCGGCGAGCGGGTGCTGGTGACCACGCTCACCAAGCGCATGGCCGAGGACCTGGCCGAGTATTACTCCGAGGCCGGCGTCAAATGCCAGTACCTGCACTCGGAGGTGAACACGCTCGACCGGGTGAGGATCCTGCGCAACCTGCGGCGCGGCGATATCGACGTGCTCATCGGCGTGAACCTGCTGCGCGAGGGCCTGGACCTGCCCGAGGTTTCGCTGGTGGCGATCCTGGATGCCGACAAGGAAGGCTTCCTTCGGTCGGGCGGCTCGCTGATCCAGACCATCGGCCGCGCCGCGCGCAACGTGAACGGCAGGGCCGTGCTTTATGCCGACGTGATGACCGACTCGATGCGCACCGCCATCGGCGAGACCGACCGCCGCCGCGCGGTGCAGGTGCGGTACAACGAGGAAAACGGCATCACGCCGCAAAGCATCGTCAAGCCCATCGACATGACGTTGGTGGCGATCTCCGAGGCTGACTACGTCACGGTGCCGCTCGAGCCTGAAGAACCGGCCGAGGAGTTGCCGCCCGAGCAACTCGAACGCTACATCGCGGAGCTCGAGGAGAGAATGCGCGAGACGGCCAAGCGCTTCGAGTTCGAAAAGGCGGCCGAGCTGCGCGACCGGATCAGGACGCTCAAGGCCAGGGTCATCACATCGCCCGTGTGAGCAACTCTGCCAGCTCTTCCGCACTGAGCGTGATCGGATTGCCCTTCATGCTGCTGGTGCGGGCGGCCTTTTCGACCAGCGCCGGCACGTCCTCGCCGCGAATCCCGTAAGTCGCAAGCGGCGGGACCTCCAATTCCCGGCAGAGGCGGCTCACCCAGGTGGCGCCATCCTCGGGGGAGGCATCCGCATTATCGGTGAGCGTGCGGGCGACCACGGTGTACCGTTCGAGCGCTTCAGGGGAGGTCGCGCGGGCTCGCAAGGCGCGAATGTTGATCTCCATCGCGTGCGGCAGCAGGGCCGCGCAGACGGCTCCGTGCGGGGCGGGGAACATGCCGCCCACCGGCGCGGCGAACCCGTGGACCGCCCCCAGGCCTGCGTTGGCGAGCGCCATGCCGCCGAACAGGCTGGCCATTGCCATGTCGCGCCGCGCCTCGCGATCGCTTCCGTCGCGCCAGGCGCGCGCGAGCGCTCCGGCGGCGCGCCGCATTCCCTGGAGGCACACCGCGTCCGTCATCGCATTCGCACGCGCCGAAACGTAGGGCTCGATGAGTTGCGTCAGCGCGTCGAGACCGGTTGAGGCCGTGATCGCCGGCGGCAGCGAATACGTCAGTTCCGGATCCACCACCGCCAGCCGCGGCAGCATGAACGGGCTCCGCAGGCTCGCCTTCACGCGGTGTTCGGGCGAGGTCAGCACGGCGTTGCGCGTCACCTCCGACCCGGTGCCCGCGGTGGTCGGGATGGCGATGAGCGGCGTCGAGGGCCGCTCGAGCGGCTGCGCCTTTCCGATGACTTCGAGGTAGTCGAGCACGTCGCCGTCGTTTGCGACCAGCGCAGCGATGGCTTTGCCTGCATCGATGGCGCTGCCGCCGCCCAGCGCGATGACCAGATCGGCGCCGGCCTCGCGGGCGGCTTCGACTCCGCGCCGCACCACGTCGAGCGTAGGCTCACCCTCGACCGCGAACGTCGCTGCCGCCGGGAGTGCCGCCCGCTCGCGTGATCGGCCGGTGACGAGCAGCGCCCGCGTTCCCAGTTCTCGCGCAGCCGCCGGAACCTCGGCCAGCGCGCCCTCCCCGAAAATAATGCGCGTCGCGGTTGCGAACTCGAAGCGCATCCTACCAATCCTGCTCGGCCGGGAAGACGTTCGAGTACTTGACGCTCGATCGCGGCTCGGCCATCATCGGCGCCACTGCTTCCCGCCAAGCCGCGTAATGCGCCGTTTCCTTGTGCGCGACGGTGGCCTCGACGGTCCGGTAAACCTCGATCAGGACAAACCGCGACGGGTCGTCGGCCTGCTGGATGACGTCGAATCGCAGGATGCCGGGCTCGAGCACGCTGCTGCGGGCGTTTGCGGCTGTGGCCAGCCTGAAAGCTTCGACGAACTCCGGCTTGACGTGTGCGTGTACGTGGACGATCAGCATCTCGGCTCGATCATAGCGCTTCCGTGGCCATAACCGAGCCGCGACCAAAGGGAGCGGTCACTTCAATGCTCCTCAGCTCGACAAACCGCCATCGGCTCGCCTTGTTCTTCGACCACGTATCGAATAACTGCCGAGATGCTCTCCGGCTCCCACAACCACCGTGTGCTCCCATGCCGCGCCCACCGCTTCCGGCTCGGCTCATCCAGCCCCGCTCGGTTCAGGCAGCGGCTCGCGTAGGACTTCAGACCGTTCGTGACCCTCTCCGGCCGCGCCTCGGCCTCCACCACTACATGCACGTGACTGGTGCGCACGTGGGCGGCTAGCAAGCTCCAGCCGTGTTCGCCGCCGAAACCCGCCTGGGATCGGCCTCGATCGGGCGGCTGCCCGGCAGATTGTGCGCGCGATCGACGGAACCCGACTCGTGGCCGTGCAGATGGCAGCCGTAACAAGCGAACGTGATGAGGTAAGTCAAGGACCGCTCCCTATGGTCGCGGCTCGGTCACAGGTGCCCTACCACCCCACCGGTTTCCCCTTGTTTTGCTCATCCAGCCATTTCTGCAACGGCGCGAAGTAATCGCGGATCGCCGTGGCGTCCATCTCGCGCTGGCCGGTGAGAGCCTCGAGCGCATCCGGCCAGGGCCGGCTCTCGCCCATCTCCAACATCGCCTTGAAGCGCCGGCCGGCCTCCTGGTTCCCGTACACCGAGCAGCGGTTCAGCGGGTCCTTGCAACCCGCAATCTGCGCCAGCGCGCGGTGGAACTGGAACTGGAGAATGTCCGCCAGAAAATAGCGCGCATAGGGGACGTTGGCCGCCACGTGATACTTGGCCGCGGGGTCGAAGTCCATTTCGCTGCGCGCGACGGGGGCGTCGATGCCCTGGTACTTCCGCCGCAGCTCCCACCAGGTCTCGTTGTACTTCTCCGGCGGAATCTGGCCCGAAAACACCTTCCAGCGCCACTGGTCGATCATGAGCCCGAAGGGCAGGAAGGCGATTTTCTCGAGCGCCTTCTGCATGAGCAGGCCGATGTCCTTGGAGGGATCCGGGGCCTCTTTGAGCAGGCCCAGCTTCACCAAATACTCCGGCGTGACCGAGAGCGCGATCGTGTCGCCGATGGCCTCGTGGAAGCCGTCGTTGGCGCTGTCGCGGAACAGGAACGGCTGCCCGTCATAGGCGCGCTGGTAGAAATTGTGCCCGAGCTCGTGGTGGACCACGACGAAGTCCTCGGCCGTGATGTCGATGCACATCTTGAGCCGGACGTCTTCCACGTAATCCACGTCCCAGGCGCTCGCGTGGCAGACCACCTCGCGGTCGCGCGGCTTGACGAAAAGCGATCGCTCCCAGAACGTTTTAGGAAGCGGCGCGAATCCGAGCGATGTGAAGAACCCCTCGCCGTAACGGACCATCTGCCGGGCATCCGTCTTGCGGCTCTTGAGGATTTCGGTGAGGTCGTAACCGGGGTCGGCATCCTTGGGCGCTACCAACGCGTAGATGTTGTTCCACTCCTGTCCCCACATGTTGCCGAGCAGGTGCGCCGGAATCGGCCCGTTGGCGGGAACGATGTCGCCGTACTTTTCGCGCAGCCGGCTGCGCACGTAAGCGTGCAGCGAAACGTAGAGCGGACGCACCTGCTCCCAGAGCCGGTCGAGTTCCGCGGCGAACTGATCGGGCGGCATGTCGTACTTCGAGCGCCACATGGCTCCCATATCGGCGAAGCCCAGCTCGCGCGCGCCCTTGTTGCCGAGTTCGACGTAGCGGGCGAACTCCTGCCGCATCGGCGGCGAAATGCTGTGCCAGCCGCGCCAGACTTCGAGAAGCTCATTGGCGTCGCGGCTGGCGGCCATGATGCGCGTGATGTCTTCGAGGTCCAGGCATTTCGACTGGTCGCCGCCCGGGCAATACTTCCCGCGGCCGTAGGTGCCCTCCATCGAGGAGACGATCTGGGTCAGCTCGGCGGCCTCCTTCGGGTCGGCGGGCGTCGCCAGCGTCAGCGCCACTTTGAGCAGCTTGAACTTGCGCGCGAGATCGGGCGGCATATCGAGCTTGTCGAAGCGCGTGGCGCGCTTGGTCAGATCCACGGTTGCGGCGATGGCGCGCTCATCTTCGCGCGCGGCTACCAGCTCGGTGTCTTCCGTGATGAAGTTGGACTTGATCCAATCGGCGCGGCCGGCGAGCACAGACAGGTCGAGCAGTGTGCCCTCGGCCTGGTCCATGAAGGCCTGAGCCTCCGCGACGGTCGGCGGTTTCTGAGGCGCGGCGGCGAACGCAGCAGCCGAGCAGACAAGGAATGCAGGGGCCCATAGACCCACTCTCAGGTGGTAACGCATAACCTCTAGAGTACCGCGGCTCTGCGCCTCTGCTCCGCGGCCCTGTGCTAGCCTCATAGGTAAGATTGTGTCTTTCGAGACCGTTCTGAACGCGGTGTGGCTATCGATGGGTCTGTGCGCCCTCGGTGCGCTCGCCTGGTCCGAGACCCGCCGCCCGGCGGTTGAGTGGCAGGCGTGTGCGGGCCGTTTGCTGGTCGTACTGTTGGCCGTCATTTTCCTGTTTCCTTGCGTCTCCGCGAGCGACGACCTGATGACCCTCGCGGGCCTCCAGTTCATTCCGGAGACGCGCGGTGAGGTGGGGAATCGCCTCCCGCGCGACCCCGGTGGCGACAAGCCCATCGCGAACCTGGAGCGCCTGTTCGAGAGCCTGCAGACGTTCCGGATTCCCGCCCTGTACGGACTGTTGATGGCCCTGCTTTGTGTGGCGTTCATCGCCAGTCCCGGCGCGCGCGCGTCCGAGCGCTGGCTCGCCGTCGCCTGCGGCCGCGCTCCTCCGCCAGTTCTCTGATTCACCCGGTTCTGAAAAGCATCTGGCATAGGAGGCAAGGATGAGGCGCCAGTTCAGTTGGCGGCTCGCTTTCCTGTTTCTCGGGCTTCCCTCATGCGCACTTCTGGCGCAAGGGCCGCTGACGTGGGAACAGGTCCGCGAGCGCTTTGAAAAGAACAATCCCAGTCTGCTTGCGGGACAACTGCTGATCAACGAGGCGCGGGCCGACGAGGTGACGGCAGGGCTTCGCCCCAACCCCACCTTCTCGTCGATTAACGATGAGTTCAACCCGACTGACTTCAAGCCCATCACCGGGTCGCAGTTGACGCAGAGCATCACCCAACTGATCGAGCGCCGGCGCAAGCGTCCGCTGCGGGTCGAGAGCGCGCGCTACGCCACCGCCATCTCCACCACCGATCAGCAGGACCTGGTGCGGCAGCTCCTCTTCAGCCTGCGCGACGCTTTCGTGCGCACGCTTCAAGCCAAAGCCTGGGTCGAGCTGGCGGGACAGAACCTGGCTTACTACGACAAGGTCCTGGAGGTGAACCGCGAGCGTTATCGGGCCGGCGACATCGCGCAGGTGGACCTGACGCGCCTCGAGCTGCAGCGCGCGCAGTTCGAGAGCGATCAGGTGAACGCAAAGGTGAACCTCCGTACAGCCAAGATCGCGCTGCTGGCCCTCATGAACGAGCGGCAGCCGGTGGATAGCTTCGATGTGAGCGGCGAATTCGCCTACCGTCCGCTGAATATGACGCTTGACCAGGCGCGGCAGGGGTCGCTCGCGGCGCGGCCGGATCTGAAATCCGCCGCCACGGCGGTCACCAAGGCCGGGACCGATCACAAGCTCGCCTGGGCCAACGGCTCGACCGACCCGACGCTGTACGGCGAGTATCAGCGCACCCAGGCGGACAACACCCTCGGCTTCGGCGTCATTATTCCGCTGCGAGTTTTCGACCGCAACCAGGGTGAGAAGGAGAAGACGGAAATCGAAATCACGCGCGCCGAGCGCAACCGCCTGGCTGTCGAGACCGGCATCCTGCGCGACGTCGATTCCGCTTACGCCACCGTGCGCAGCGTCGAAGAGCTGATCCTGCCCTACCGCGACCGCTACATTAAGCAGGCAGCCGATGTGCGCGAGACGGTGTCGTTTGCCTACTCGCGCGGTGGGGCCTCGTTGCTGGACTTCCTGGACGCACAGAAGTCCTACCGCGATACCTTGCTTGCCTACCAGACCCTGATCGCCAGCTACCTGTCCGCTCTGAATCAACTGAGCCAGGCCGTGGGCCAGGAGGTCACGCCATGAGAATTCCCGTCTGGTGCTCGATCGGAGCGCTGGGCGCCGCGGGACTGCTGCTCGCCGGCTGTTCGCGCGGCGCCACCAGCGCCAATAACAACGAGGCCCAGGCGAAGATCGAGCCGGCGCCCGACCCCGGTGTTTACGAGATGAAGCATCCCGAGCAGTTCCGCCTGGTCCGGGTGGGCACAAGCCGCCTGCCGGACGAATTGCTGGTCAACGGCGCGGTTGCCCCGGACGTGCAGCGCACCGTGCACGTCACGTCTCTTTCGGGCGGCCGTGTAGTGGACATCCGCGCGCGGCTCGGCGACCAGGTTGTGAAGGGCCAGGTGCTGCTGGTGATCAACAGCTCGGACCTGGCCGCCGCAATCTCGGACTACAAGAAGGCGCTAGCCGACGAGGCGCTGGCGCGCAAGGCGCTCGACCGCGCCGAGACGCTCTCCTCGCATGGAGCGCTGGCCCAGAAGGATCTGGAACAGGCCGAAGACGCCGAGGCCAAAGCCAAGGTGGACGTTGCCACCGCCGCCGATCGCATCCGCCTGCTCAGCGGCGATCTGGCGCACCTTTCGCCGATCATCGAAGTGCGTTCGCCTGTCGCGGGAGCCATCGTCGAGCAGAACACCGCCGGTGGCGAGGGCGTGAAATCGCTCGACAATTCGCCCAGCCTGTTCACGGTGGCCGATCTCTCCAGCGTGTGGGTGCTGTGCGACGTTTACGAGAACAGCCTCGGCGATGTCCACCTGGGCGACTTCGCCGAGCTGCGGCTGAATGCGTATCCCAACCGCCCGCTGCGCGGCCGCGTCGGCAACATTTCGCAAGTCCTCGACCCGGTAACGCGCACCGCCAAGGTGCGGCTCGAGCTGGCGAATCCGGGTGGGCTCATGCGCCCGGGAATGTTCGCCACGGCGCGATTCGTCTCCACACGAACCCGCGAGCGGATGGTCGTCCCCGCCTCGGCGCTGTTGCGTTTGCACGACAAGGACTGGGTGTTCCGTTCTGAAGGCGGCGGCCGCTTCCGCCGGACTGAAGTGCAGGCCGGCCCCGTGATGCCGGACGGCAGGCAGGAGATTCTGACGGGCGGCATCCACGCGGGCGACGAGATTGTCGCCGAGGCGCTCCAGTTCTCTAGCGCCGCGGAGGAGATGTGAGGCGCTCTGACCGAGCCGCGACCAGAGGGAGCGGTCCGGCTGCGCCGGCCGCCGACCTATGATCCGCTACATCGTCGATTTCGCGCTGCGCAACAAGCTGCTGGTGCTCAGCATCGGCCTGCTGCTGGTGGTCTGGGGCGTCTACTCGTTCCACACGCTGCCGGTCGAAGCGTATCCGGACGTGGCGGACACCTGGGTGCAGGTCATTACCCAGTGGCCCGGCCACGCCGCCGAGGAGGTCGAGCAGCAGATCACCGTGCCGGTCGAGACCCAGTTGAACGGCGTGGCGCACATGACCCATCTGAGGTCCGTCTCGCTGTTCGGCCTCTCGGTGGTGACGCTGCTGTTCGACGACCAGGCCGACAACCTTCTCAGCCGCGCCCAGGCGCTCGAGAAGCTCTCGCAGGTCACGCTGCCCGTGGGCGTCAACCCGCAGCTCGGTCCCGACTACAGCCCGGTGGGCCAGATCTATTTCTACACCCTCATCAGCACCAACCCTAAATACGACCTGATGGAACTAAAGGCCCTGGAGGACTGGGAACTCGAGAAGCAGTTCAAATCCGTCAAGAACGTGGTCGAGGTCGTCAGCTTCGGCGGCACCGAGCGCGAGTACCAGGTGCAGGTGGATCCCAATCGCCTGGTCTCTTACGGCCTGAGCCTGTCACAGGTCGAGCAGGCGCTCACGGCCAACAACATCAACGCCGGCGGCAGCTTCATCGAGCACGGCCAGCAGGCGTTCAACATCCGGGCGGTCGGGCTGATGCGCACCACGGACGACGTGGGGGCGACCGTCATCAAGGCGCAGAACGGCACGCCCATCCGCGTCCGCGACGTGGCCGTGGTGGTCCAGGGTGCAAAGATCCGGCTCGGTCAGATCGGCAAAGCCATTCACTACGAGGATGGCCGCGTGATCGACGATGACGATGCGGTCGAAGGCTTTGTGCTGATGCGGAAGGGCGCGGAGCCCGAGGCCACGCTCGAGGGGCTCCATCGGAAGGTCAACGAGCTGAACGAGTCGATCCTCCCCAAGGGCGTCCGGATCGTGCCGTTCCTGGATCGCGACGACCTCGTGCACCACACCACCCACACCGTGTTGCACAACCTCGGCGAAGGCATGCTGCTGGTCGCCATCGTGCTCTTCGCATTTCTGGGGAACGTGCGCAGCGCTTTGATCGTGGCGGCGACCATTCCGTTTTCGCTGCTGTTTGCCTCGATTCTGCTAGACTTGCGCCACATTCCCGCCAACCTGCTCTCGCTCGGCGCGCTCGACTTCGGAATGATGGTGGATGGCTCGGTGGTGATGATCGAGAACATCCTGCGCCACCTCGGCCGCGAGAACGGCTCCCAGCTCAGTATGGGCGAGAAAATTCGCGCCGCCGCGCACGAGGTCCAGCGGCCCGTATTCTACTCGCGCTTCATCATCATCGCCGCTTTTTTGCCCATCTTCACCTTGCAGCGTGTGGAGGGCCGCCTGTTCCGTCCCATGGCATGGACGGTGGCGTTCGCGCTAATCGGTGCGCTGGTCTTCGCCATGCTGATCGCGCCAGTCCTGGCAAGTTACGTCTTCAAGCCGAGCACGCGCGAGTGGCGCAACATCGTACTGGAGTGGTTGAGGCGGCGATACCGCTGGCAGCTCACTTGGTGTATCGGCCACCGTTTGGTCACCGCCGCGACGGTGGCGGCGATTCTCGGAGTCACGCTATACGTCGCTCGGTATGTGGGCTCCGAGTTCCTGCCGCACCTGGACGAGGGCGCCATCTGGGCCCGTGGCACGCTCGGCGCCAGCACCGGTCCCAGCCAGAGCCAGCGCATCACGCGGCAGGCCCGCCGCATCTTCGCGAGCTTCCCCGAAGTGACGCAGGTAGTCACCCAGTTGGGCCGTCCGGATGACGGCACCGACGCCACCGGTTTCTTCAACACCGAGTATTTCGTCGACCTCAAGCCGCGCGCCAGGTGGCGGTCGCAGTTTCAGACCAAGGAACGGCTCATCGACGCCATGGACGCGCAGCTTGAGAACATCCCCGGCGTGGTGTGGAATTTCTCACAGCCTATCGCGGACAACATGGAAGAGGCCGTCAGCGGCGTCAAGGGCGAACTGGCCATCAAGGTCTTTGGCACCGACCTCAGGCAGCTCGAAGCCAAGGCCGACGAGATCGTCAACGTCATGCGCCGTATTCCCGGCGTCGAGGACCTTGGAGTCTTCCGCGTGGTGGGCCAGCCGAACGTGAACGTGAATGTGGACCGGGCCAAGGCGGACCGTTTCGGCATCAACGTCAGCGATGTCCAGGACGCGGTCGAGGCGGCCGTCGGGGGTAAGGCGGTGAGCCAGATCCTCGACGGCGAGCGCCGGTTCGACCTGGCGGTGCGCTACCAGGAGCCGTACCGCCGCACCGTTGACGACATCGCCGCCATACGGATCCTGGCGCCCTCGGGCGAGCGCGTCGCGCTCAGCCAGCTTTCGACCATCCAGATCGAAGATGGCGCCTCCATGATCTACCGCGAGGCCGGCTCGCGCTACATCGCCATCAAGTACAGCGTGCGCGGGCGCGACCTGGGCGGCACCGTGGCGGAGGCGATCCGCGCCGTGCGCCGTAGCGTGAAGCTCCCCGAGGGCTACCATCTCGACTGGAGCGGCGAGTACGAGAGCCAGAACCGCGCCAACGCCCGCCTGGCCGTGATCGTCCCGGTGACCGTGCTGGTCATCTTCCTGATCCTCTATTCGGCCTTCGACTCCTTCAAATGGGCGCTGCTGATCATGGTCACTATCCTCATCGCGCCCATCGGCGGCATCTGGGCGCTGCTGGTCACACACACGCACTTCAGCGTGTCCTCGGGCGTGGGTATGCTGGCGCTGTTCGGCGTCTCGGTGCAGATCGGGGTGATCATGATCGAGTACATCAACCAGTTGCGCGCCCGCGGCCATGAGGTTGTGGAGGCGGCTATCGAAGGCGCAATGCTGCGGCTGCGGCCCATCATGATGACCATGCTGGTGGCGACGCTCGGCCTGCTGCCCGCGGCCCTCTCGCACGACATCGGGTCGGACTCGCAGCGCCCCTTCGCCATCGTGATCGTGGGCGGCCTGATCGTCAACCTGTTTATCAGCCTGCTGCTGCTGCCGACTCTTTACACCTGGATCGCTCGGCCAACCGACCACCTCCCTGAGGCAGAGATCGAGGAGTGAGGGCAAAACAAGCGAGTTTCCAGTCTGCCCCTGGGCCTACTTGATGAGCGCTTGCGTGCCGAGCGGCGAGGGCAGCTTCACCTCGCAGCCGCAGTCTTCCCCGGCGTTCTTTGCGGTCTTCTGGTAGTCAATCTCGTAGTCGATGATGTCGCGGAGACTGGGCCACGGGAGCCCGCCTTCGATTCGGCGCCCGTTGATGAACATGGTGGGGGTCGAGCCTACGTGCAGCGCCTTGGCTTCGGCCATACTACGGTCCACTTCGCCTTCCGTCGCCCGCGCGTCGACACAACTGTTGAGTTGCATCGCATCGATCTCTTTGTCTTTGCTCTTGGCAAAATCCGACAGCTCGTTTCGGAAGTTGTCGGGGGTGATCTCGGACTGGTGCTCGTAAGCCCAGTCAAGATACTCCCAGAACGCAGCCGGGTTCTGGCGGAAGACGCACCGCCCCGCCATGGCCGCAGTCTTCGCCCACGGATGGATCGCCTCCAGTGGGAAATCCTTGAAGTACAGGTGGACCTCTTTGGGATACGCGCTCAAAAGGTTCTGGCGGAGCATCACCGCCTCCTGCTTGCAGGCCGGGCACTCGAAATCGCTGAACAGCACCAGCACGACGGGCGCGCCGTCGGCTCCCATGCTCGGCTGGAACTGTGTCTTCAGCTTGTCCAGGTCCGCCTTGAACGGGTTCTGGTTGACGTCGAAGACCACCGCCCTCACAATCTTGCGGCCGTCTTTCGAGATGAGAAACGTCTCGTCCTGGCTCGCCTGGCCGGCCGTGCCTCGGACGTTGACTGTGAAGAAGCCCGGCAGGTCGGGGGACGGTTTCGCATCCGACACCTCGACGCTGATCGCCTTTCCCCAGACGAACAAGTGCCGCACATAGGCTTCCAAAGTCGCCTTGTCGAACGCAGACCGGACCGGTTCCGCCGCTTTCTTCTCTGGTGTCTGGCAGAATGCCGCCAGGCCGGCCCCGCATAACATCAGGATTACCCCGCGAGCCAATGAGCCCATAGAGTCCTATTCTATCAGTTGGTTGGACGCCGTCCCCCAGGTCCCGCCAGCAAAGCCCGGGTTATGGCGCGGGTCGGCCTCAAACAAGCGCCGCGCCGGTGGCCTACGAATCCGTGAGAACCTTAGGCCCCCGCGCTGACAATTGTATTCAGGGAATGAGACGAAGCGTCGCACTCCCTCTCGACCAACATCGGGACAGCAACACGTGGGAGTAGAGGGGCGGGAGCCTGCCTGCATCGGGCCACGGCGCACATTACGGGCGATGAAGACGATGCCGCTTACTTTCGAGGGTGTGTTCAAGAGGGTAACTTCTTGGTCGACCTTACTTCGATAGAGACCGAATCGCAATTGCGAATCCTGGCCGGATGCGACGCACCCTGGTTCGCCGTCCACGTCCGGTCGCGATGCGAGAAGGCGGTGGCGGCATCCTTGCGGTCAAAAGGGTATGCAGAGTTCCTCCCCCTCTACCGCAGCCGAAATCGCTGGTCGGACCGTTTGAAGGATGTGGACGTGCCGCTTTTCTCCGGTTACGTGTTCTGCCGTCTCGAGCCCGCCACCCGTCTGCCGGTGTTGACCACTCCGGGCGTCGTCTCGATCGTCGGGTCGGGGAAGACTCCTCAACCCATCGAGCCTGCCGAGATGGCGGCCGTCCAGTTGCTGGCCAGGTCAGGACTGACCGTCCTCCCCTGGCCGTATCTGAAGGCAGGCGAGCGCGTGCGAATCGAGCACGGGGCGATGCAGGGCGTCGAGGGGATTCTGATCGCCGTAAAGAAGGAGCTTCGCGTGGTGCTGTCAGTAACGTTGCTGCAGCGCTCGGTCGCCGTCGAGATCGATCGCGATTTTATCCGTCCTATCAATCCCAGGAGTGCCGCGCATGTCCGTGATCAGACGAAAAACCAGAACCATCAGTATTCGACTGTCCGATGACGAATACGGCTCGCTGAAAAACGTGTGCGAGTCTCAAGGCGTGCGTAGCCTGTCGGATTTCGCCCGCCTGGCCATCGAGAACCTCATTGTCGGCGGAGGCTTGCAGGCCCAGATCACCGTGCAGTCGCGCCTCGATGCGCTGAACAGCCGCGTCGAAGTGCTAGACCTGGCGGTGGAGCGCCTGGCGGGGATCTTCGACGTTAACGGCCGGAACACCGGGACAGCGTACTCTGCCGATCTTGGGACAGAGGAAGCCGTTTCGGCCTGCCGCCCATGAACGGCGAAGACGGCCATGTCCCGCCGCACCCTCATCCGGTACGCGAACTCATTGTGCGGGCGCCGGAACCCGGAAACCCGTTCAACCACCGCGAGGGATATCCGGGTTACACGTACAGCTTCGCCGAGCCAGCCGCCGAGACGGGATTTGGCCCGGCGGAATACTGGCGAACTCTGCGGCGGCGCAAGGGAACCGTCCTGCTGGCAGCGGTCCTCGGCCTGCTCGGCGCGTGTCTGTACACACTCCCGCAGACCCCGGTATACCAGTCCCGCGCGGTCCTCGAGTGGCAGGGCTTGAACGAAAATTTCCTGAACATGCGGGACGTCAACCTGATGACCGACGCGGGAAACTCCTCTTCCCCCGAATACGACATCCAGACCCAGATTCGGATTCTCGAGAGCCGCTCTCTGAGCGAGCGCGTCGCGGCCAAGCTGGACCTTTCCCGCCGTCCCCTGGTGGTGAAACAGGATCGCCCTTCCGCTTGGCGCAGGGCTCTGGGCCTCGCCCCGGCCGATGCGGGGGGCCGGCCCGATGAGGCGCTCGCCATGGCGGCCAGCAACCTCAGGGTTCGCAGCCAGCCGAATACCCGCCTGATCCTTGTCTCCTGCGACTCCACCGATCCCCGCCTGGCCGCCGAGTTCGTTACCACGCTGATTGGGGAATACACCGAACAAAACCTCGAGTCGCGCTGGAAG
Organism: Bryobacterales bacterium; assembly: GCA_963719445.1. Taxonomy (GTDB): domain Bacteria; phylum Acidobacteriota; class Terriglobia; order Bryobacterales; family Bryobacteraceae; genus DASWZN01. The sequence goes on along the minus strand of OY970385.1, from coordinate 5,117,656 downwards.
ACAAACGAAAACACCGGCGAATGGCTGGCCCGCCAGATGGAAGGCGTCAAGATCAAGCTGGAGAAATCCGACGAGGGTCTTCAGGCCTACGCCCGCGCCTCCGGCCTAGCCTTTACTGCGGAGAAAAGCAGCGTCGCCGAGCAGAGGCTGCGGGAACTCCAGGAGGAACTCTCCAGGGCTGAGGCCGACCGGGTCGCCAAGCAGTCCAAGTACGAGACGGCTTTGCACGCCGCGCCCGAATCGCTGCCGGAAGTGATCGACGACGGCTCACTCCAGGAGTACCAATCTAAGCTGGCTGAGTTGCGCCGGCAGCTTGCCGAGCTGACCTCTTCCTTCACCGCCCGTCATCCCAAGGTGAAGCGGGTCGAGGCCCAGATATCCGCTCTCGATGCGGCGCTCGAAAAGGAGCGCGCCAACATAGTTCGGCGCATCCTGAACGACTTTGAGGCCGCTCAGCGGCGCGAGCAGTTGCTCCGGACGGAATACACCGCACAGGCCCGCCTGGTGAGCGAGCAGGCCGACAAGGTCACCCACTACAACATCCTGAAGCGCGAAGTCGACACCAACCGACAGCTCTATGACGCTATGCTTCAGCGGGTCAAAGAGGCCGGAGTCGCCTCCGCCCTGCGCGCCAGTAACGTCCGCATCGTAGACCCCGCCAAAGCGCCGCGGGCGCCCTACAAGCCGGATGTGACCGCCAATTCGTTGCTGGGGATGCTGACAGGCTTTCTGTCCGGGGTGGGGTTCGTGGTGATGCGCGAGCGGGCTGACCGCAGCCTGCGTGCGCCCGGCGACGCTCAGACCCGGCTGGGCATTGCCGAACTTGGCGTCGTTCCATCCGGACCCCCAATAGCGCGCCGCCATCGCTTTCCGTTCCCCCGGACTTCGAGGCGCGCCGTCAGCGACTTCGCGCTGGTCACCTGGGAGCGCGGGTGCTCGCCCATTGCCGAGTCGTTTAGGGCCGTCGTCGCTTCCATGATCCTGGCCGGCGAGAACGGGAGCAAACCGCGTGTGGTGGTCGTTTCGAGCGCCAATGCGGGGGAAGGGAAAACCACGGTGGCCGTGAATCTCGCCATCGCCCTTAGCGAAATCAATCAGCGCGTGCTGCTGATCGATGCCGATCTGCGCAAGCCTTCCCTCCACGAGATTTTCTGCCTCGACAATCAGGTCGGCCTGACTGGGGTCCTCACCGGCCGAACGGCCGCCTGGGCCTCCAGCGGCGCAATGGAGACCACGCACATTCCCGGGCTGCAGGTTCTGCCCGGAGGCTGCTCGCCTGATCGGGCTCCGAGGCTGCTCTACTCTCCTCGCATGGGCGAGCTTCTGAGATCCGTCCGTCTGCAGTTCGATACCGTCTTGATCGATACGCCCCCGGTGCTTCCAATGGCGGATGCCCGGGTGGTTGCGCGCCTTGCCGACTCCGTAGTCCTGGTCGTACGGGCAAACAAGACCACGCGCGAGGCGGCCGCGCTGGCCTGCCAGCGCTTCACCGACGACGGCACACTCGTGCTCGGCGCCGTCCTCAACGATTGGAGCTGATGCCGACTGTTCGCCCGTCCACGGCGAGCGCTCGCCATCGAGATGTCTGCCCCGCTTGCGGCTTGCCGAAGTTGTCCGGATGGTTTACGAAGACATCGCCGGATGATGGCCGTTCCTACCGGATCGTCAAGTGCGATGGATGTGGAAGTGCGTTTGTCATGCCGAGACCGAATCCCGAGTACCTTGAGGAGTACTATTCGGGCGGCGGATCGTCGCACTCTCGGCCCATCCGTTCGTATAGTGCCGGTGAGGCTTACCAGAAAGTGCTGCAAGACGAGCGAGACTACCCGAATGCAGCCACCGATTCGACCCGCATCGCCGCTTATTGCAGATCCTTGGCTTTGGGGAACGAGTTCCTCGACATCGGCGCGGGTTATGGCTTTTTCTCAAGGGCCGCTTTAGAGCGTGGCTTCCACGTCACCGCCATCGAACCCTCAAAAATATGCCGAGATGTGTGTTGGCTGATGAATGGACTGGAAGCGCTGCCCGGTATGCTTGCCCGTGACTTCGTGCAGGCGAACTCCGGCTCGTTTGATGTCGTGCTCATGAGTCAGGTGCTTGAGCATACCGCCGATGTGGAATCGACGGTTGGCCATATCGGCGATCTCCTGCGGCCAAATGGGATAGCCGCAATTGCCGTCCCTCACTTCGGTTCATGGCTCTCGAGACTGCAGGGGAAAAGGGATATGTTCATGGTGCCGCCCGAACATTTGAACTTCTTTAGCCGGGCTGGCCTGACAAAGCTGTTTGAACGCCATCGGCTTATGTGCTGCGAGCTTCACACGATTAGTCGGATCGATGTCAGCCGGGTGTCGAAGAGAATTCCAGTCCCCCTGGTCGGTCGCGCTGCGTCTTTGTGTACGCTGGCACTTCTGCGGATCAGCGATAGAGTTAACGGCGGAATGTTTATTAACGCCTATTTTCGTAAGCTGGCGCCCAGCCCCCTTTGAGCGACGGACCCCAATGGCTCGCGGCCGGCATGGCGCGTCCTCACTAGGGACCGTTATGCGCCTTCAACGATTGGAGTTGGTATTGCCTGTCAAGAACGGCCTGCGGATCCTGCTCGGCGAAGATTCTCTCGAATGGAGGTTGCTGCACGGCCTGCGCCTGCGCTTTCAACAGGTTCTTCCACCGCCGCCGTTGGAGCCGGGCGTTTCCCTCCGCCAGTGGGTGGAGGCGGGGAAGCCGGCGCCTCCACCTCACGCCGTGAAGCAGCGTATTCTGGCGGCTTACGCTTCAGCCTTCGACATCCGAACCATGATCGAGACGGGAACCTATGCCGGTGGGACGGTCTGGGCTATGAAAGACCGCTTCGATTCGATCTTCTCCATCGAGCTGAGCGAACGCCTGGCCCGCCGCGCCAGCCGGCGCTTTCGGTCGTTTCCGCACATTCGGATCCTTCAGGGAGACAGCGGCTCGGTGCTCCCGGGCCTTCTTTCCCGCATCTCCACCCGCTGCTTGTTCTGGCTCGACGGCCACTATTCCGCCGGTATCACGGCCCTGGGAGACGCCGCCACGCCCGTGATGCAGGAACTGAGGACGATCCTGGATCACCGAATCGAGAACCACGTGATTCTCGTGGATGACGCGAGGCTGTTCGTGGGATCGGGCGGCTTTCCCGGCGTTCAGGAACTCCGCGGGCTGGTCTCAGTGCACCGGCCGGACTGGGACTTCTCGGTCAGGAACGACGTGATTCGAATTCATCCGCGGCAAGACGTCGCCTTCGAATTCTGAGCATGCACGACGGACAACGCAACCCGCGGGGCAAGCGATTCCGCGTGCCCCGGTGGGCAGAACGGCGTGTCGCCCTAGGGCGTCGAGTGCGTGTCCTGGCCCGTGGCGGTCTTGTATGCTGCCCAGGCGTATGTCGTCGCGCCCCACTGCACCTGAGCGCCGGCATACACCGTGTTGTAATCGCTATCGATGGCCGTCGCCACCGGGTTAATCCAGAAAAGGAAGGCGGCGCCCGACGGGACCCTGTTTCGCAGGAACGTAAACTGGAATCCCGGCGCGCTGTCCGCGGAAAGCAACTGGAAGCCGTTCAGAACCGAATCGGTGATCGACAGGGTGACGCCGCTGCTGCCGTTCAGATACACTCCGCAGGCGCCGTTCGGCGAGGTGGCGTTGAGGCCGCTGACGGAGATGTTGGCGCCGTTCGGTATGGCTGTCACCAGGCGCTGCGAGATCGAATCCGCCGTCAGGTTCGAGATGGTCACACTGGCCGCATCGTTGACCGCCAGGCCGGCGCGGCTCTGCCCGGCTATGTGGCAGCCCCTAACCACCAAGGTCCGCGCGAGCGTGCCTTCAAATGCCTCGTCGCAATTCTGCACCACGCAGTTGTTGTATGTGACCGTGCCCAGTGTCCCGCTTCCGTTGCCGCCGAATCCGCTGCCCATGCCGGTGACATAGCTTGCAAGCAGCGCCTGGCAATTCTCGAAATAGAGGCTCTCCCCGGCGAACGTGGCGTTCCAGTAAAACATACTGATGGTGGTCGGGTGGTAAGCGCCGTTGGCGACCACGCCGAACAACTGGCAACCCCGGCTCACGTAAACGCTGTGGTACTGGCCATCCGCGACTTGGCAATTCGCGGCTACGGTCGAGCTTCCCAGCACCAGGCTGCCGTTCGCGTGCAGGTTACGCCGGGTCGCGATCCCGCCGATGCCGCAAGTGCTTGCGTTCTGGCCCATCAGGCCGTAGCTGCGGCGCGCGTACTCGTATCTTTTTCCGTTGGTTTCCGGGTTGGAGCCGTCCGAAGGGCTGATGTAGATGGTGACGGGCGAAACCGGGGAGTTGCTCGTATCCGAAAGCGTGTAAGAGCCGGGGGTCGCATCCACGGCGGCCACGCTGGCCTGATAGCTCAGCCTTGCGTCGTTCTCCCAGCAGCCGATGAAAGTTGCGCCGGGCGCCGAGTCGATCGGCACGGTGGCCTGGTAGACCTTGGTTCGTCCCGCCGTCTTGCTCCAGGCTGCCGTCGAGATGAGATCGGAGCAATCGAGCAGCGGCTTCTGTCCGCTTCCATACGCCACCACGGCCGCCCCGTTGACCGACAGCGTCAACTGCTCGCGGAACTGGGATCCGCACGCCAGGCCCAGAGTCTGCCCGGCAGCGAGGACCGACTGAGCCGTGCTGATGGTCGCGAATGCCTGGTCCTGGCTCGTACCGCTGTTCGAATCGCTCCCGTTGACCGAATCAACGTACCAGTTCAGAGTGTGCTGTTCCTGCCCCGAAACCGCGAGGTATTGCATCCAGGTGAGGTTGCAGGCTCCCCACTGTACGAACGCGCCGCTATAAACCTGGTTGCCGTCAGAGTTGATGGCCGCCGGCTCCGGGTTCATCCAGAAGATGTTGTGGGTTCCCGACGGGACGTTGTTGTTCAGGAAGGTGAACTGAAATCCGGGCGCGCCGTCGGCGGAAAGCAATTGGAAGCCGTTCAGCGTCGAACCGGTGATGCTCAGCGTGATGTTGCTGAGCCCGTTGAGGAACACGCCGCATGCTCCATTGGGGCTGTTCGCCGTGACACCGCTCAGCGTCAGTGCGCAGCCGTTGGCGAACTGGTTGATCAGGCGGCTGCTGACCGAATCCGCGATGAAGTTGCTCACCGCAACGCTGGTCGTGTTCGTCCCGTCTCCGCTGATCGGGTAGGAGCACGGCCCCACGGTGTGGCAACCCGTTACCACCAGGTTGGCCGCAAGGCCGCCCGCGAACCCCAGGTCGCAGTTCTGTGCCGTGCAGTTCTTGAACGTGACCGTTCCCAGCGCCCCCGTTCCGTGGCCGCCGAACCCGCCGCCCATCCCCGGCGTGTAGCTGGCGAGCAGCGCCTGACAGCTCTCGAAGTAGAGGTCCTCGCCGTTTGCCGCCGGGTTCCAGATGAACAGGCCCATGGCGGCGGGATGGTAGGCCCCGCTCGCGACCACGTTGGTCAAGCGGCAGCCGGGGCTGACGAACACGTTGTGGTACTGCCCGTCGGTCGCCAGGCAATCGATGGCGTTATTGGCCGGCCCCAGGATCAGGCTGCCGTCGTTGTGCATGTTACGGCGGGTTTGAATGCCCTGGATCGTGCAGCCCGTTCTGCCGCTGGCGGTCAGCCCGAAATCGCGGCTGGAATACTCGTACAGCTTCCCGTTGGTGCCGGGGTTCGAGCCGTCGGAGGCGTGAACGTAGAGCGTCACCGGCGAGGGCGGCGACCAGGTTGTGTCGGCCAGCGTGTAGGAGCCGGGCGTGGCGTCCACGTCCGCCACGCTCGTCTTCCACTGCAGCCGCACGCCGTTCTCCCAGCAGCCGATGAAGGTCTTCCCGAGTGCTACATCGTGGGCGATGCTGCACTGGTAGGACGCGGTCTGTCCCGTCGTTTTGCTCCACGCCTGGCCGTCGATCGCATCGGAGCAGTCGAGCAGAGGCGGACTCCCCGTGCCGTAAGCGATCACCTGCACTCTATCGGCCGGGACAGTGAACTGTTCCCGCCAGTGCGAGCCTCGCGCCAGTCCGATAGAGTCGCCGGCCGCGATCCGCGGCAGCACGGCCGCGATGGTGCGCAAAGCGGACCCGGCGAATCTGCCGCTGTTGGCGTCGTTGCCCGCAACGCTATCGACGTACCATTTGGGGCCCCGCGCCCGGTGCCCGGAGAACAGACCGATTGTCGCAATCATGCGCCCCTCCTAGATTGCAGGTGTGATGTAAAGGCTGCCGGCCGCCGTGTCCTGAATGACGGCCACCTGGTCGCCCGTCGAGCACGCAAAGTACTCCGGCATGTTGGCTGGCAGGAACAGGCAGGTTCCATCCGCTGTGGGATTGCTTCCAAACGCAACGTGGCAGTCCGCGGTCGAGAGCAGCCGGATGATGCCGCCGCCCACTACCGCGCTGGCCGCCGATGTCGACCCGAAACCGACCTTCTGGGTCACGCCCGGCCGGATGACCGGAAGGGCGCCGAGTTGATAGAGCTTTGTGAGATAGCTGAACATTTGTTGCCTCCCGGGCGGCCTTGGACCGGTGTCCCGCTCCGCCCGCCTCGAAAATAGCAACGCCTGTCAGCGCCCAATTCTGCCCGAACGCCGTAAACCCAACCTGCGACATGAGAAACTCTTCGGCCAATCGCGTGACTGCCGTTTTCGGAGAGAGCGGGATCTGTAGCCGCGCCGCGTTGCGGCCCACCCGGTTCCATACCGAAAAGGGCCAGTTCGCCCTCTGCGGCGCGCGGGACGCCGCGGACGCCGCAGGCGCGCTCTTGACCGCGGCGCTTCGGGTCTGCTTCGGCCGTCTGGCCCTCAAGCCGTGGATTGCGTCCAATGCGTTCCGCTGCCTGCGCGCCAGAATCGGCTCGTCCGCGCGGGTCTTCGAATGGGGCGCCGGTATGTCGACCGTGTGGTACGACCGGCACTGCGCGGAAGTTCACGCCGTCGAGGACGACGCGGCCTGGTGCCGCAAGGTACAGGCCCGAACCCGCCGCGCCCAGGTTTACCTCCTGGAGGGACCAGCCTACGTCGCCAAGATTCATGAGTTCCCCGCCGGATATTTCGACCTCGTCTCGGTGGATGGCTCCCAGCGCTACGAGTGCTGCCTGGCCGCCCTGGGACACATCAAGAACGAGGGTCTGCTGCTGGTCGACAACACCGATAAGGACCGCACCACCCGCGGCGATCTGTTTCGCACAGATGAGTTGCTGCTCTCCACGCCCTCGCTCGCGCTGCTTCGGTTTGTGGGCTGGCCGCCTGGGAACTTCGCGCCCCAGGAAACCACTCTTTGTGTGAAGCTCTCCGATGGTCTGCGGAGGGCCGGATGACCGATAGGTCCGCCTGGCGCAGCGCCCAGGCTCGCCACAGCGCGACCGCGGCGGTAGCCGCCACCGCGGTCGTCTTCGGCCTTCGATTCCTGACTATTCCGCTCTCTCTCCGAATCGCGGGTCCGGAGGGCTACGGCCTGTGGCTCACGGCCGGTTCCCTGATCGCCTGGGCGGGCCTGGCCGACATGGGGATCGGCTCCGGACTGATCCATTCCGTCGCCACGGCGTGCGCCGCCGAGGATCGGCCGGCGGCGCGGCAACACATTTCCACTGCGGTCTTCACCTTCGTCCTGCTCTCTCTGCCTTTGGCGTGCGCCGCGATCTGGTTCGGCCGCCATGCCGGAGCTCTGGCTGCTCTCGGACTGGCCCACAAACCCGAACTCCGGTCACAGGCCGGTGCCGTCGTCCTCATCGCCGGACTTGCATTCTCGGCCTCCTTCGCTCTGAACTGGGTCGGGCCGCTGTGCGCTGCTCTGCAAGAGGGATACCGCGCCTCGATCGCCTCCGCCCTGGCCGGTGCGGCCATCCTGGCGTGCCTCTACTCACTGCGCGGCCGTGGCCTCACCCTGACCGCATTCGCCCTGGCCAGCGCGGTTCCTCCGGTGGCGGGTACGGCCCTGGTCGCGCTGTGCCTCCTGGGGGGTACGCACCGGACCATCGTCCGGCCCTCATTCGCGTTGTGGAGTCGCGGAAGCGTGCGCGCCATCATGGGGCAGGGCACGCCACTCTTTTTGGTCCAACTGAGCGATCTCGCAATTCTCAACACGGCGAACCTGTTCATAGCCCACTCTCTCGGTCTGGCCGCGGTGGCGCACTACTCGATTGCGCTGGCGCTGTTCACCACCGTTTCGAAAACCTGCTACGCGGCCTCCTCCGCGTACTGGCCCGCTTACGCCGACGCCTTCGCACGTCAGGACTGGGAATGGTTACACTCGGCCGCCAGGAGAAACCTGGCCTTGGCCGCTTCCGCCATGGCGCTGGCCGGCGGGTGCTTCGTTCTGATTGGACGCTCGCTGATTCTCTGGTGGGCTGGTCCTGCGGCGCTGCCCCCAACCGGCCTGCTGGTGGCGATGGCCTTCTACTTCTTGGTGGCCACCTGCTCGACGACCACCGGCGCCCTGCTGAACGGTTTGGGCATGGCCCCGCTGCGGGCCCGCCTGCGGCTGTTCGTCGCCGCCGCTCACCTCGCGGGGGGCTGGCTGCTGTTGCCCCACTTCGGCCTCTCCGCTATCCCGTTGGCCGGCGGCCTGGGCTACCTGCTGGACCTCCTGGTGTCGGTAGCCCGCGCTCACCGTCACGTTTCCGGCGCGATGTTGGCGCTCGTGGTCCCGCGAGTATATGCCGATGAAAGCGCTTAGCCTCGGCATTCCCGGGCACGGCGGGATGTACGGCGCGATGCTCACTCTGCGCCAGGCGCTTGCCCTCTATGGGTTCGAATTGAAGTGGGTCGCCGCCGGACGCGCGGTCGCCCAACAGGCTCTCGGCGCTGCCTCGACCGAAGATCTCGCAATTGGTTCGCTGCTGGCCATCAACACCGACGACGACGAAGCCAGGGCCCGCGCCTTGCTGGATCACATCGAGCACGAGCGGCCCGCTGTCGTGCTGGTGAACGTCTTCGGCGGCCCGCTCGAAACGAATCTGGTCCGCTATCTGCCGCAGGATGTCCGGCGCATCCTGATCGTCCACAGCATCAGCCGGTCCACCTACCGGGCCGCCAGATCCGTCCGCGACTGGACCGACGCCGCCGTCGCGGTCAGCCCTCGCATCCGGCAGGATCTGATCCGTAGCCATGGATTCCGGCCCGAGTCGGTTCATCTGATCCCGAACTCGGTTGCGCCGGGCCCTGGCGCGAGCCGTTTCCGCGGTCGCGGCGGCGAGCTCCGCGTTCTCTCTCACGGACGCGTCGAGCATTCGTCGAAAGGCGTGAACTGGTTGCCGGAGATCGCGCAGCGGGCCATCGATGGAGGCGCCAACGTGTCATTGACCGTCAGCGGTGAAGGGCCGGATCTGGCGCGCCTGCGCGCTCTAGTCGCCGCCGGCCCGCTCGCCAGGAGAACGAAATTCCTCGGCTTCGTCGAGCGCGAACAGGTTCCCGACCTGATGCGCGCGCACGACGTGCTCCTGCTTCCATCGGTTTACGAGGGGCTCAGCCTCACGCTGATCGAGGCTATGGCGGCCGGCTGCGTCCCGATAGCCTCACGGATCCGGGGTGTCACGGACTACGTGGTCGCCCATGGCGAAAGCGGATTTCTGTTTCCGGTCGGGAGTGTCCGAGCGGCTGCGGCGCGGCTGACAGAGCTTGGCCGTAACCCTTCCAGGCTTGAGGCCATGTCGGAAGCGGCCCGCCACGCGGCCCGGACCCGCTTCGGCATCGGAACCCAGGGGGCCGCTTTCTTCAACCTGATTCAACGGATTCTTCAAGAACCGCGGCGCCTCAACGTCCCGCTACCCATCGAGCGTTGGCACTTGCCTTCCGAACTCCGGCCGGGGTGGTGGCACGCTCTGCCCACGCCGGTCAAGGACCTTCTGCGTATAACCCGGGAGCGGTTGCAGTTCGGGAATGCCTGATGCACCCTACCGTCGCTTTCCTGCTCGGCTCGTTCGGCGCGGCTTGCCTCCTGCTGCTCGCGCCGGCGCTGCGGCAGCGCTCCGGCATTCTCGAGTTTCCCTTCGCGGCCGGCTGCGGCCTGCTGGGGTTCCTCTTTCCGCAGGCCGTCGCTGTCGCGGCCAGCGGCGACGCGGCGCCCCACGACGGCGTCGTCAAAGCTCTCCTGATGAGCACGCTTTCGGCGCTGGCAGTCTATGTGGGATGGCACGAAGCCGCGCCGGCAAGGTGGAGCGCGCCGCGGCAAACCCGCTATCCCGTCCGCCGGCTGTACTGGATCGGCATGGCCGCTCTGGGAGTTGGAATGGCCGGCTTCCTCAAGCTGGCCTCTCTCAGCGGCGGCGTCCTGGCGCACTACTCCATCCACGGCAACTACGCCCTCGATTGGAGGGGCTTGCCAGTCGTTTACGACTTCTTCGCCCAGTACCTGATGCCCGGGTTGGTGTTGTGCGGGCTCTCGGGCCTGCTCCTGGGAGGCAAACTCTGCCTGCTTCCGCCCGCGGCCGCGCTGGCGGTGCACCTGGCCGGGATCGTCTTCCTGGGTCGGCGGTCCCTGCTGGTTTCCGTCGTCGCGTCGGCAGGCTGCCTGCTCTATTTTGGGAAAGGCTGGGCGCCTGGCCGCCGGTTAGTGCTCTGGTCGGCGCCGCTGCTCGCGCTGGCTGTTCTCATAGCACCGGAGTACCGCAAACACAGCCAGATCGGCGGCGACATCGAGCGCTTGCGCGATCTGGACCTTCGGACGCTTATCGGTGCGGATTCCGATGGCGGCCGGCACGAATTCTGGGCCATGGCGAATTACATTCACTCGACCTCCGAGGACGGCCTCTACGAACGCGGGGCGGGCCTCTACAACACGTGGGTCCTGCTGTTTGTCCCCAAATTGATCGTGGGCGAGGCGGGAAAGGCCGCCATGCTGATCCCCACGCGCCAGGCCGCCGGCGGCTGGCGCATGCCCTACGGCATGGTGCCGACCGGCGCCGGGTCGGCCTACCGCCAGTTCTGGTTCTTCGGCTGTCTCTGGTTTTACGCGCTGAGCCGTCTGATGCGATACCTGTGGCTGCGGGCCAGCGCGGGCAGCGATCTGATCGCGCAAACCGTGTACGTGTTCCTGCTCACCCCCGCCGTCGCTTCCGCAGTCAACGACATGTACGCCATCTACGTGCCCATTTTCATGTTCTGGATTCCTCTGGCTGTGCTGACCCGGGGAACGTGCCACGGGGCGGGGCGTCTGACCCGGAACAAGGGTGACGGCTGAGTATGCACAGTTGTGCATATAGTGGGAGGGCTGGTGAGCCGAATGGAACGCGGCCAAGGCGACAAGCAACCTCAAGAAACACTCTCAAAGGGTAAGCGCGGCGCAGTGATGAAGACGCCGCCCGGCAGGACTCGGATCACGATTCGCCTGGACAACGCGATTTTGGGCTGGTTCCGCGAACAGGTTCATCGACCCTGCGCCGTGTGATCCGCGAAGAGCTTCGGAAGAGCGCGTACTTGCTGACGCGCGCGGCTCGGAACGGAGCCGCAACTGATCAGATGGCAGCCGTCCAGCTGAGACCTCTACCAACGTCCCGTCCCCCGGAATCTTTCCAATGACCGCCACCACCCCAGACCGCAGTGTTCTCTTCATCACCACCATGGATCCGGGCGCCACCCCCCACGCCGAGTGGATTCCCTGGACCCTGGAGAAGGCCGGGTGGCGCGTCACAACGGTGACGCCCGCCGGAAAAGGCAGCCTGGTTCGGGAGCTTTTGGGGGCGCATTGGAGGTGCCGAACCTTCCCCTTCGGGAGGGGCAGGAACCGTCTGGTTGCCGAGTACTCCCTGCTTCGGGAATTGCTCCAGGCGCGCTTCGGCCCCGATCGCGTCATCTACCTGCACTCCCAAGGACTGGGCTGGCGCGCCGCACTGATCTTCCTGGGGCCGCTGTTCGGCAAACGCCTGGTCTATCACAATCCCGATTACTACGATCCGATCGCCTACCCCGTCCGGGCCGCGCTCGAACGGCTGCTGGCGCGCCAGTGCGACTTGGTCGTCAGCCACGAATTCCACCGGGGTTACATCATGCGGGCCGCATGTCGGCTGCGTTGTCCCGTCCTGGTCTCGCCGCCGCACCTGAGCATCGGCTGGCCGGTCCCGCCGCGGTCCGAGGAACGGCGGCGCGAGATGGCCGGCGGCCGCGACGACGCGTTCATTCTCCGTCTGCACAGCGGCTTTCAACCGCGCCGGATGGTCCCTCAGCTCTTCGAAGCGCTCGCCATCCTGCCGGAGCGGGTCCGGCTCGTCATGACCGGCAGGCCGGATGCCAGCGCCGATCCGGCCGCTGCACGGCTTATGCGCAAGCTCGGCATCGACGGCCGCGTGATCAGTCTCCCCAGGCTCGACTACCGCACCATGCTGGACTATAGCGCCAGCGCCGACGCAGGCGTCCTCCTTTACGCCAACAACGACCTCGGCAATTTCTTCCAGGCGCCCGGCCGCCTCACGGAGTATCTGGCCTGCGGCCTGCCGGTGGTCGCCTCGCGCTTCACGGGAATCGAGAACCTCGTTCTGCGGTTCGGCATCGGCCGCTGCGCCGAGTCCGGCGACCCCGCTCAACTCGCCGAGGCAATACTCGCCCTCGAGAGTGACATGCGCATGGGCCGCTTCTCCCCCGCATCCATCCGCCACCGTTTCGAGACCCACTTCGCATACGACCACTGGGAGACCAGAATTCTCGAAGCGTTCGAGCGCGCCCTGCGATTCGGACGCGGCACACGCCAGGCGCCGCCCCCCGAATACTGGTTCCCGCAGCCGGTGCCCGAATGACTACCTGGCTTGTCGCACAACTCGGCGCGCGGATGCATTACGCCGTTCCGCGCATCCTCCACTCGGCCGGCATGTTGGAGATGCTCGCCACCGACATCGCCGCCGGCCGATGGGCGGAGCCGCTTGGCCGACTGCCCCTCGGGCTGCTGCCTGGACCGCTCGCGCGGCTGGCGGGACGAATCCCGCGCGGCGTTCCGAGTTCGCGGGTTCGCACATTCCCGCTGTTCGGCCTGGAATACGCTGCCCGGTCGATGGCGGCCCGAACACCCTCGGCTCTCGCCGCGGTCCACTTGTGGGCCGGCAGCACTTTCTGCGACGCGATCCTCCGGGCGGGCCTCGGGAAAGCGGGCGCCGTCTATACGTTCAACTCCGCCGGTCTGGGACTGTTGACCCGCGCCCGGGAGCTTGGCCTGACCACCGTGGTCGAGCAGACCATCGTCCCAGCGCCGGTCGAAGATCAGCTCCTGGCGGAGGAGCACGAGGCTTTCCCGGATTGGCAGCCCTCGCTCGCGCGCAACCGGAACCGTGTCGCCTTCCGCGCGCGCGAGTTTGGCGAGTGGGAATGCGCGGACCTGATCGTCTGCGGCTCGGCGTTTGTGCGGGATGGCATCCGGCGCCGTGGCGGGCCGATCAGTCGCACGGTGGTCGTCCCGTATGGTGTGGACGCCGCGGCGCCGCCGGTGTTGCGCTCGCTTCCCCGCCGCCCGCTCCGGGTTCTGACCGTGGGCGCCGCCAGCCTGCGCAAAGGGACTCCCTACCTGTTGGAATCCGCCCGTGCACTTCAGGGCGCCGCGGTCTTCCGGCTGGTGGGCAACATCTCCGTCTCGCCCGCCGCCGTACGCCGTCTGGCGGATTGCGTCCAGCTGACCGGAGCCCTGCCCCGGGCCGCCATCGCTCGGCAGTTGGCCTGGGCCGACGTCTTTCTGCTTCCCTCCGTTTGCGAGGGCTCGGCGACCGTCTGCTACGAGGCGCTCGCCGCGGGCTTGCCCGTGATTACCACACCGAACGCGGGTAGCGTGGTCCGCCACGGGATCGACGGGTTCATCGTGCCCATCCGCGACGCGGGGGCCATCGTCAACGCGCTCGATACCATCCGCACCGTGCCCGCACTTCTGTTCAGCCTCTCGCGCAACGCCGCGCTCCGCGCGCGGGAATTCACAGTGGAAAAGTACGGTGAGCGACTCCTGTCGGCTCTCGCCCGGATCGGCGAGTCGGCCGCCGCGCTCGCTGCGGGAAGCTGAACCCCAATGCCAACCGCTGTCATCGTCCACAACCATCCCATTCACTACAAGAACCTGCTCTTCCAGGAGCTTCAGCGGCGGGGCCTGTCGTTCGAAGTGCTGTTCGTCGCCTCGGGCAGCGTCAACCGCCTCGAAGCTCCGTCCGGCGGCTACCCATACCGCTGGGGTTACCGGGGACCGTACGAGAAGGCGCCCGCGCCCGCGGTCGCAAGGTTCGTCTGGTCCTCGCTCGGCGAGATCGATCCGCGGATCGTTGTCATCAGCGGCTACTACGACACTGCCGCCTGGACGGCGTGGGCGTGGGCAGAACTGCACCGCCGCCCGAAGCTCCTTTGGGCCGAATCGAATCGCTTCGACTACCCGCGCCGGCGCTGGAAAGAGTCGGTCAAGGCCGCCTTCATCCGCCGCTGCGCCGCGGCCAACGTCTACGGCGAGGCCAATCGCGAGTACCTGTGCGATCTGGGGATGCCAGACAGCAGGATCACCACCAAGCGCGCCGTGATCGACACCGGTCTGTTCACCTGCTCGGCGCCGCGTACCGGCGAGCGCCCCTACCGAGTGCTGCTCTATGTGGGCCGCTTCTCGCCGGAGAAGAACCTGGAGCGGCTGCTGCGCGCCTGGGCCCGGCTGGTGCACGATCGCACGTTTCCCCCGGCGCGCCTGGCCCTGGTCGGCTACGGCCCCCTGGAAGCTGGCTTGCGCGCTACTGTCGGCCGGCTCCGCCTTGGAAACGCCGTCGAGTTTCGGGGGCCGGTCCGGCAGCGCGAGCTTCCCGCCCTCTACCGCGAGGCCGACGCCCTGGTCCTCCCCAGCCTGCGCGAGGCCTGGGGGTTGGTGGTGGTGGAGGGAATGGCATGCGGGCTGCCGGTGGCGGTCTCGAACCGGTGCGGTTGTGCCCGCGACGTCGTCACCGAGGCCACAGGCCTGACCTTCGACCCCTTCAGCGAAGACGACCTCGTGGCCGCGCTCCGCAATCTGATGAGCCGCCCGCAGGCGCAACTGGAGAGCATGGGCCGCGCCGCTTCCTCGCTCGCCTGTCAATACAGCCCTGAGAACTCGGCGCAGCTGGTGATGGCGACCATTGCAGCGGTCCTTCGCGACCAGCCTCCGATCCCGGTTGGTGCGTGTGAGCAAGTCGCCGTGCCGTAACCACCGAACATATGACACTTGGCATGTTGACCGCCGCTGTTTCCCGAAACGGAGGGGGTGTGTTTCCCGCCTCCTGCGAGCTTGCGAAAGCCCTCGATGCTGTTGACTCTCTCAAACTGAAAGTATTTGGGATAGAAGACGAGCATACTCAGGCTGACCAGCTCGAGTGGCAAGGCCTGGAAGTCCGCGCCGAGCGGGCGCTCGGGCCCCGCCGTTTCGGCTACGCCCCCAGCCTGACCGAGAGGCTCTGCTCCGGCGGTCTGGATCTGGTTCACGCCCACGGAATCTGGATGTACCCCTCCCTTGCCTCCGTGCGCTGGGCCCGCCGCGAGCGGCGACCCTACATCGTTAGCCCGCACGGCATGCTCGATCCGTGGGCGCTGGCTCAGTCGCGCTGGAAGAAGCGTATCGCCGGCGCGCTTTACGAGGACCGCCACCTGAAGGGCGCGGCGTGCCTCCACGCCCTGACCATGGCGGAGGCCAGGTCCGTCCGGGCGTACGGGCTGCGGAACCCCGTCTGTGTCATCCCGAATGGAGTGCACATTCCAGCCAAACCGGCGCCGCCGCAGCCACCCTGGGGGCAGGCGGTCGCTCCGGAAAACCGGGTGCTTCTCTACCTGGGCCGTCTCCATCCCAAGAAGGGGCTGACCGCGTTGCTGCTGGCCTGGTCCCAGTTCCGCCTGCAGGCCGCCGCCCGTCCCTGGAGGTTGGTGATTGCGGGCGCGGACGAAGGCGGATATTGCAGTTGGCTTCGCCGCCTGTCGCGGGTGTTGGGTACTGAGGCCACGGTTGTCTTTGCCGGACCTCAGTACGGCGCGGCAAAGGCGGCCTCCCTCGCCCGGGCTTCGGCCTTCGTCCTCCCGTCCCAGAGCGAGGGACTGCCCATGGCCGTCCTGGAAGCCTGGGCCGGCGGTGTTCCCGTGCTGATGACCCCGCAGTGCAACCTGCCCGAGGGCTTCGAGGCTGGCGCCGCGATCCCCATTGCCGCCCCCCGTCCGATCGAGATGCGCAACGCCCTGGAGCGCCTCTTCTGGACGTCCCTGGACCGCCTCCGCACAATGGGAATCCGCGGACGGGAACTGGCCAGGCAGAGCTTCTCTTGGGATTCGGTGGCGCGCGAGATGATGTCGGTTTACGAATGGGTCCTCGGGCGCGGTGACAAGCCCGCGTCAGTCCTCCTGCAATGAGTCTGCCTCTGCGCGACCGGTTAGCACGTTGGACCTGGGGCTTGGCCTATGTTTTCCTGTTCCGCCCCAGTCCCATTGCGTGCCACGCCTGGCGCCGGGCGATTCTGAGACTCTTCGGCGCCCGCGTAGGCCGCGGCGTTCATCCTTATCCGCAATGCCGGATCTGGGCGCCCTGGAACCTGACGCTGGGCGACCACAGTTGCCTGGCCAATGGCGTGGAGTGCTATTCCGTTGCGCCGGTCACTCTGGGAGCCCACGCCACGGTGTCCCAGCGCAGCCATCTCTGTACCGCCACGCACGACTACAACGATCCCGCTTTTCCGTTGGTCTTCCGGCCGATCTCGATTGGGCCCCACGCCTGGGTCGCGGCCGAGGCCTTCGTCGGTCCGGGCGTGACCGTAGGGGAGGGCGCCGTCATTGGCGCCAGGGCCGTCGCCACGAAAGACGTTCCGCCCTGGGCGGTGGTCGCCGGCAACCCGGCCCGGATTGTGAAATGGCGTCACTATGAACATCAGTGTCCTGATTCCGACCCTCAACGAAGAGCAGAACCTGCATCGCTGCCTTGAGAGCGTCTCCTGGAGCGACGATGTCGTGGTTCTCGACTCGTTCAGTTCCGACCGCTCCGTCGAGATCGCCCGCCAGGCCGGCGCGCGCGTAATCCAGCGCGCCTACGACAGCGAGCTCGGCCAGCGAACCGCCTCGCTTCGGATCCCGTTCAAACATCCCTGGGTGTATAACCCGGACGCCGACGAAGTCGCCACGCCCGAGCTCCGCGACGAAATGCTGGCGGTGACCGCGGACGCCGGCCGGTCCGAGGTCGCCTACCGGGTCCGGCGGAAGGACATGTTCATGGGCCGCTGGCTGCGCTACTGCAGCCTCTACCCCACGTGGTTCGTCCGCCTGTTCCGCCCGGAAGCCATCGGCTTCGAGCGCAGCATCAACCTGCGCTACACGGTGGACGGGCCGGAAGGCCGGCTGCGCGGCCATATGATCCACTACAGCTTTGAGAAAGGGCTTGACGCCTGGTTCGAAAAGCACAACCGCTACTCGTCCGCCGAAGCGCTCGAGATGCTGGCGGTCCTCGGCGGTCACCACGCCACTCTCCGCGATCTCGCCAGTTTCGATCCCGTGGCCCGCCGCCGGGCCCTGAAGGATTTCTCGTTCCGTTTGCCCTTACGGCCCCAACTGCGTTTCTGCTATACGTACTTTGCCAGGCTGGGGTTCCTGGACGGCGTTCCAGGGTTCACCTATTGCCGCCTCCTCGCCATTTACGAGTACCTGATCGGCCTCAAGGCGAAGGAGATCCTCGCTGCGCGTCAACCGCCGGTTTCCCATGAGATTCCTCCTGCTCAACCAGTTCTTCGCTCCTGATTTTGCTCCCACTGGGCAGTTGCTCGCCGATGTCGTCCGGGAGCTAGCCGCGCGCGGGCACGACGCCCATGTGATCTGCGCGCGAGCTGCTTACGCCGGCATTGCCGGAGACTCTCCTGTGCGCCTCTCGGAGCGCGTTCGCGTTCTTCGTGCGCCCTGCCTCCCTTTCGGTCATGGCCGCGCCGCGCGCCTGTTGTCCTACGCATCTTTTTACGCCAGCGCGCTGTGGCGCGGCCTCCGGGCCAGTGACTGCGATGCGGTCGTCACCATGACGACCCCACCGCTGCTCTCACTCATTGGCACGCTGTTAAAGAAGCTGCGCGGCATCCGCCATTACATCTGGGAGATGGATCTGTATCCCGACGTCGCCGTGGCGTTGGGCGTTCTCGCCCCGCGTTCGCCGCTCACGCGCGCTCTCGAGGGCCTCGCGAGCTACAGCCGGCGGAACGCCGACGGCGTCATCGTGCTGGGGCCCTGCATGCGCGACCGTATCGTGGCCGCGGGAGTCCCGGCCGCGAGAGTCCACATCGCGGACAACTGGGCCGATGGCGCGCTCGTGCGCCCGCGTCCGCTGCCGTCCTTCGAGCGGCTGACCGTGCTCTACTCCGGCAATCTCGGTTTGGCGCATGACATTCACACCATTGCTGCCGCCATGGACGAGTTCAGGCACGACGACCGTTTTCGTTTCGTCTTCGCAGGCGGCGGCGCGCGCCGGCGCGAGTTGGAAGAGATCTGTCACTCTCGTGCGATTGCCAACGTCTCGTGGCAGCCTTACCAGGCGTGGGAGTCTCTCGGCGCCCACTTGGCCACCTGTCATGTCGGCCTCGTGACGCAGACTCCGGCCTCGCTCGGCACGCTGGTTCCAGGGAAGATCTACGCCCTGATGGCCGCCGGCCGTCCGCTGCTGTTCATCGGTCCTAAGGAGTCGACTGTGGCTCGCATCATCGAGAGGTTCGGGTGCGGCTGGCAGGTCGGGGTTGGCGACTCGCGGGGGCTGGTGGACCTGCTTCGGTTGCTGGCTGCCTCGCCGGAGTTAGTCACCGAAGCCGGGGCCCGCGCGCGCCGCGCCTTCAGCGCGAACTACGATCTCCCTGCCGGTGTTTCCGCCGTTCTCGATGCGGTCGGGCTGAGGCCCGCCAGGCGGCCTCCCGTAAGCGCCCGCTTCGCAACCGCGCTGCCTGCGGCCGCGCACCCGCATTCCGCCTGAGACGGACCGGCTCGCTGGCCAACTACTCCAATTGAGAGAGTCCATGGACGCGCCGTCGTTGCTGGGGCTCGCAGCCTTCGGCTTCGCGCTGTTCCTCACGCCGCTTGTTCGCGACGTAGTCGGCGCTTGCGGTTGGTTCGACCTGCCCGACCACGGTCGCAAGGTCCACAACCATCCGGTGCCGCGCGTAGGCGGCATCCCGATCCTGCTCGCTTGCGGCATCGCATTCGCACTCCTCTCGCTCTCGAAGATTGCGGAACGCGACGCGGTCGCGCGTGTTCTGCCGTTTGCCTGGAAGCTCATGCCCGCCGTCCTGACCATCTTTGGCGTGGGGCTGGTCGACGACCTGGTGGGCTTGCGGCCGTGGGAGAAGCTGGCGAGCCAGCTCGTGGCGGCGTCCCTGGCATGCTGGGCCGGCGTGGGCTTCGCGAGCCTCGCCGGTCACCCTCTCCCGTTCTGGTTCGCCGGCCCGCTGACTCTGTTGTGGCTGGCGGCGTGCGCCAATGCGTTCAACCTCATCGATGGCATCGACGGCTTGGCCGCCGGCGTCGCGCTGGTGGCGTCGCTCACGATGCTGGCGGCCAGCGTCATATTGCGGCACTCCGGGCTGGCGATGGTCTCGGCCGGGCTCGCCGGCGCGCTGTTGGGGTTTCTGCGCTTCAATTTCAGCTCAGCGACGATCTTCCTAGGCGACTGCGGCAGCCTCACCATCGGCTTCCTCCTGGGCTGCTGCGCCATCGTGTGGTCGAATGAGAGCGCCACGCTCGGCGGCGCCGTCGCTCCGGTGATGACACTTTCGGTTCCGTTGCTCGATACCGCCCTGGCCGTGGTCCGTCGCATACTTCGCCGCCAGCCCGTCTTCCGCGCCGACCGGGACCACGTTCACCACAGGCTGCTCGGCCAGGGATCGTCCCCGCGCCGGGTTGTGCTGCTTCTCTACGCCGCCTGCGCCCTGGCGGCGGCCTTTTCGCTGGCGGAGTGTGGCGCTAGCCATTCCTGGTCGCTCGTCCTCGCTGTGCTCTTCTGCCTGATGGTGTGGATCGGCGTTCAGCGCCTGGGCTATGTTGAACTGCGCGTTGCCGGGCAACTGGTAGGGCCCGCGAGACTGCAACGGGCGGCCGGCGCCGAGATCCGTCTCCGCTCGCTCGAAGAGGCGCTGGCCCGCGCCCTGAGCGTGGACGAATGCTGGGAGGCGATCCGCTGCGCGTGCCGCGATCTGGGGTTTGTGCGCGCATCGATGTGCGCCGGCGGCGCTGTGCGCGATACCTGGCTTCAGGAGCCGGAACCGAGCGTCGTGTTCTGGACCCTGCGGATCCCTCTATCGGCAAGTGAGTGGGTGAACATCGGCGGCGGAGCCGATTCGGCGGTCGAGCCGTCTGTGATCGCGCCGCTGGCGAACCTGCTGCGCCGTGCGATCGCGCCCAGGCTGGCGCCCGCCTTCCACCAACGGCCCGCCCGCGTGTCCGAGGCGCCACTCCACAACGCCCCGGCGTCGGCTCCCTATGGGCTATTCTGGGTACGTTGATCGAGGCCAATTCAGATGCCGGCGGCGCGACAGTCTGGTTCACTGGCTTGAGCGCGTCGGGCAAAACCACCATCAGCCAGGCTGTTGCGGATGTGCTTCGCCAACGCGGGTACCAGGTCGAAACGCTCGACGGCGACATCGTGCGCCAGAACCTGACCAAGGGCCTCGGCTTCTCCAAGGAAGACCGCGACGAAAACATCCGCCGCATCGGTTTCGTCGCCCACCTGCTTTCCCGTAACGGCGTGATCGTGATCGTGGCGGCCATCTCGCCCTACCGCGAGATCCGCGACGAGGTGCGCGCCCGCGTCGGACGCTTCATCGAAGTGTTCGTCAACGCCCCGCTCGAAGTCTGCGAGCAGCGCGACCCCAAGGGCCTCTACCGCAAGGCACGCGCCGGCGAAATCCAGGGATTTACCGGCATCGGCGATCCCTACGAGCCGCCGCTCGCACCCGAAGTCGAATGCCGCACGGACCGTGAGACCGTGGAGGAAAGCATCGCCAAAGTGCTCCGGGCGCTCGCCGGCTACGGTTACGCGGACGGCGCACGGGGCCCTTCTGCCCCGCAGTGAGAGACTCTTCCGGGCATGCCAGCGCGCATCGAGATCCGCCCCTTCCTCCGCCGCCACCTGGACCGCGTGCTCACGATTGAGAACGCCTGCTTCCTCCGCGACGCCTATCCCCGCGAGCTGTTTCTCGATCTCTACCGCGATTGCGCGCGCTACTTCTTCGTGGCGCGGCGGACGCGGCGCATTGTAGGCTACTCGGTTGCGGCGGCTGCCGAAGGGCGCGCTGAGATCGTCTCGATCGCGGTCCTGCCGGAACACCGCCGCGCGGGCGTAGCCACGGCCCTGTTGCGCCGCACCATCTCGCGGCTCCGCCGGGCGCGCGTGCAGGCTGTCACGCTAATGGTCCGGACCGACAATCTTCACGCGATCCGTTTCTACCGGAAGCTCGGATTCCGCTCCGCCGGCCGCCGCGCGGGTTACTACGAAGACCGCTCCGATGGCCTGCTGATGCGAAAACGGCTTGTGGCTCGCCGCTCATAGCCCGTCGATCCAAACGGGCCCCTCTCCGGCTTCCCCGCGAGGTGCATCGGCGGTCGCGAAAGGCCGCCCCGCTCTGAGCGCCGCCGCTCAAATGGTAAGCGTCGAAAGCTCGACGCGCGAGCGGGGACCTTCCACCACCACGATGCCGCTTTCGGTCACGTGATGATGGAGGCGATCCATCTCCAGGTCGTAGCCGATGGTGGCGTCCTCGGGCACGCGGACGTTCTTATCCAGGATGGCCCGGCGTATCTTCGCGCGGCGGCCGATGTCGCAGTTGTCGAAGATGATCGACTCCTCGATCAGCGCGCCCGAATGCACGCGCACGTAGCGGCCCAGCACCGAGTCGTGCACGGTGCCGCCGGATAGAATCGTCCCGCCGGCCACCACCGAGTTGATGGACTGGCCGCGCCGGCCCTCTTCGTCGAAGACGAACTTGGCCGGCGGATCGGAGTAGCCCGCGGTGATCAGCGGCCATTGCCGGTTGTAGAGGTTCAGCGCCGGTTCCACGCTGCGGATATCCATGTTGGCTTCGTAGTAGGAGTCGATGGTCCCCACGTCGCGCCAGTAGGGCCGTTTTTCGGGCGGCTCGCCAGGGATCGCGTTGGACTGGAAATCGTAGGCGTGCATGGGCACACGGCCAATCAGGCTGGGCAGGATGTCGCGGCCGAAATCGTGGGTGCTCTGCTCGTTGTCCGCGTCGGCGTGCAGCGCTTGCAGCAGGAGGCGGGTCGAGAAGACGTAGTTGCCCATCGAGGCGAAGACCAGGTCGGGATCGTTTGGCAGGCAGGGGGCGTCCGCCCGCTTCTCGTGAAAACCCCGGATGCTCCCGTCGGCTTCGGTCTCGACGACGCCGAACTCGGCCGCGTACTTTTTCTCGACTGGAATCGCGGCTACGGTTACGTCGGAGCGCTTCTGCTCGTGAAACTCGATCATCTCGCGGATGTTCATGCGGTAGATGTGGTCGGCGCCGAAGATCACGACGATGTTGGGGTCGGCCTGCTCGATGAGGTTGATGTTCTGGTAGATGGCGTCGGCGGTGCCCTGGTACCAGGTCTCGGCCGTTCGCATCTGGGCCGGCACGGGAATAATGAACTCGCTCTTGAGCAAGCCCGCGAACTGCCAGCCGTCTCGCAGGTGCTGGAGCAGCGACTGGCTCTTGAACTGGAGCAACACGTAGATCGAGTAGATGCCCGAGTTGATGAGATTGCTCAGTACGAAGTCGACGATGCGGTACTTCCCGCCGAACGGCACGGCCGGTTTGGCGCGTTCTTTGGTGAGCGGGTAGAGCCGGGTTCCCTTGCCACCGGCGAGCACGAAGGCGAGCACGCGAAGTTGCATCTGGCCTCTCCTGGCAGTTGTGTTCGCACCACTGCGATCTATTCTGTCACGGAAGACGCAAGGCAGGTGCGCAGTTTTGGCACTAGCCTGGATAGGGCAGGCGACCGCCGCCCGAGTCTAGCCTCAAGTGAAGCGGCCGCTGCCGCATGCCGATGCCGGCTGGCCGCAGGGCGCCAGCGCGTCCTTCCCGCCGCCGGAGCTCGCCGTATGTGGGGCGAAGGGGGAAAGCTGCCGTCCGACCTCGTGCGAGGCGCACTGCGGGCACTCGATGTCCAGGTCGGCATCCTGCATCCGGCGCAGCCGCTCGAAAGCGGCGTTGCAGGTTGCGCAATGATATTCGTACACAGGCATGTTTTTCTCAGTCTACCGGAAAGCATGGCGCAGTACACGCCGCAGCCGGGCCGCGGCCCGAACCGAGCCCGACCAGAGGGAGCGGTCTCCGGCGGGCGCATCGGTGCGCGCGCCACGATCCTCTACTGGCCCGCGGGCGCTCCAGCCGAGGGGCTCGCATCCGCCCAGGTTATGAGACCCGGCAGGAAGCGCGAAGCTGCATCGGCGTGGTGCGGCAGCACGCGGACGGTGTAGCCGTGCAGGCCGCTGCGCGCGCAGGCAACCGCATCGGTCTCGAAGATGTGCTTTCCGCTCTCGTCGCGCCCAATGGGCTTCATGGCCGCGCTGGCGCCCTCCGAGATATCGCCTGCCGCGTTTACGCGGCCCCAGTAGAGCTCGACCGCGACATCGTCCGGCGATAAGCCCCCCAACTCCAGGCGCGCACGGGTGCGGATCTTGGTTCCGACTGGCAAGTCGGCGCTGGGGCCTCCCACGATCTCCTCGACCCGCACGCGCGCCCACTCCCGCCGAATGCGCGCCATCCAGGCGGCAAGCGCGCGGGCGCCCGCGCCGTTTTCGGACTCGAGACGGCGCGAGCGGGCGTGCGCGGGCAGGTAATACTCGCGCGTGTACTGGCTCACCATGCGGTGTGTGTTGACGAAATGGCACAGCGTCCCGATGGACGCCTTCATGTAGTTGACCCACCTCCGGGGCACCCGGTCCGGACCGCGGTCGTAGAAAGCCGGCACCACGTCGCACTCGATCATCTCGTACAGGGACTCGGCCTCCACCTGGTCCTGGTAGGTGTGGTCTTCGTAGTCTTCGCCTCTCCCGATGGCCCAGCCGATTCCGGGCGGACGGAGCGGATCGCGCCAGACTTCGTCCCACCAGCCATCCAGGGTGCTGAGGTTGAGCGCGCCGTTGGCGGCGGCTTTCATCCCACTGGTTCCACTGGCTTCGAGCGGCCGCTGCGGGGTATTCAGCCACACATCCACCCCTTGCACCAGGTAGCGAGCCACAGCCATGTCGTAGTCCTCGATGAATACCAGGCGGCGCCCCAACTCGGGCTGGCGCGCCAGACTGACGATCTGCTGGATCAGTTCCTTGCCCTGCGTGTCCTGGGGGTGAGCCTTACCGGCGAAGATGAGTTGCACGGGGCGGGCCCGGTCCGTCAGCAGGCGTTTCAGCCGGTCCAGATCGCGCAGGATCAGAGTGGCGCGCTTGTAAGTGGCGAAGCGCCGGGCAAAGCCGATGGTCAAAGCGTCGGGATCGAGCACCTCGTCGGCCGCCTCGATCTCGGTCTGGGGCGCGCCCCGCCGGATGCGCTGATTGCGCAGGCGGTGCCGCGCCCAGGCTACCAGCCGATCCCGCCGGCGCTCGTGGGTGCGCCACAGCTCTTCGGCCGGAATCTGGTGAATGCGGTCCCAGGCGTCGCTGTTAGCCGGCTCGTCGCGCCAGCTCGGCCCCAGGTAGCGGTCGTACAACTGGTTCATCTCGGCCGAGATCCAGGAGCGAAAGTGCACCCCGTTGGTCACGTGGCGGATGGGGACCTCGTCTACCGGAACCCCTGGCCACAGCGACTGCCACATGCGCCGGCTCACCGCGCCGTGGAGCTTGCTGACGCCATTGCGGAAGGAGGCCAGGCGCAGGGCCAGCACGGTCATGCAAAACTCGCCCTGGTCCCCCGGCCCGCGCCGCCCCAGAGCCAGAAACTCGTCGCGTGACAGTCCCAGACGCCGCGCGTAGTCGCCCAGGTAGTGGTCGATCAGGTCCGGCTGGAAATAATCGTGGCCAGCCTCGACCGGAGTGTGCGTGGTGAAGATCAGTCCGGCCGAGGCCAGTTCCCGCGCTTCGGCGAACGACAGCTTGTATTTCTCCATCAGCCCGCGCACGCGTTCCAGGCCGAGGAAAGCCGAGTGGCCCTCGTTCATGTGATACACCGTCGGCTCCAGGCCGAGAGCCGACAGGGCGTGATTGCCTCCGATGCCCAGCAGAATCTCCTGGCGGATGCGCATGTCGCGGTCGCCGCCGTAAAGCTGGTCGGTGATGTCGCGGTCTTCCGGACGGTTTGTCTTAAGGTTGGTGTCCAGCAGGTACAGCGACACCCGCCCGACGGCCGCCCGCCAGACCTGGGCGCGCACCGGCCGGCCCGGATAGGAGACTTCAACCACCACCGGCTTGCCGTCCGGACCCGCGGCGGGACTGAGCGGCAGGTTGTGAAAATCGTTGTCCGCGTAAGCCTCCTGCTGCCATCCCGCCTGGGTAAGATACTGCTGGAAGTATCCCTGTTGATACAGCAGGCCGACCCCCACCAGGGGGACGCCGATGTCGCTGGCCGACTTCAGGTGATCGCCGGCCAGGATTCCCAGACCGCCCGCGAAGATCGACAGGCACTCCGTCAGTCCGAACTCGGCCGAGAAATAAGCCACCAGCGGGCAGTCTTTGCGCCCGTTGTAGGTCTTCCTGAACCAGGAGGACTTGCTGCCTATGTAGCCGTCGAGATCGCGTCGGACGCGGTCCAGGTGCGCCAGGAATGCGTCGTCTACCGAGGCGGCGTCCAGCTTGGTCTGGTCGATCGAGCCCAGCATCGCCACCGGGTTGTGGCCGCTCGACTCCCATAAGTCGCTGTCCAGCCGGCGGAACAACGCGATCGCCTCGTGGCTCCAGGCCCAGCGCAGATTGTAGGCGATCTGCCGCAATCCCTCGATGGAGGCCGGAAGACTTGGAATGACACTGAAAACCCGTATTGGCTTCATGCAATCTCCGCTCCGAATCGTACCCCTTCATCACAATAAACTCAAGACTGGACTGTCCAAGTTCCTTCCGCCGGTTTTCAAGGGGCGTCGCGTGCGGCCGTCGCCGTTACGCCGACGATGAGCCGGTGCACTTTGAGCAGCAGGTCGACTTCGCCTTGTGGCAATTGCAGAGCGGCGGCGATCTGGCCGGCCGTCTCACCCCGACGGTGCATGCGGATCGCCTGGCTGCGCTTGCTCAGATTGAAACCGGAGAGCGTTGGCGGTGGGGGCGCCAGCAGCCCGGTTTGCCGCTCGGTCTCCTCCAGTCGCTTGCTCAGGTTCGCGAGCGAGACGCGCACCGCATTCAAAGCTGCCTCGGTCTGCTCCAGGCGCTTGCCGGAGCGCAGCCGGACGGCGCACAACTCCGCTTTCACAAGCACGGACAGCCACAGACATCCGGCTACTCCCGCCGCCGCGAGCAGCGCTACGGTCAGGGCCAGGTGCGTGCTCATCGCGGTGTCCCCAACCGCTTCTCCCGGCTGATGATTTCCTGAATGCGGACGCCGTAGTTACCCTCAATGACGACCACCTCGCCGCGTGCAATGACACGGTTATTTACAATGACTTCCACTGGATCTGTAAGGCCTCGGTTCAACTCTACAATGGAGCCCGTCGTCAACTTCAGGACATCCCTGAGCGCCAGTTCGGCGCGTCCGAAAGACACGCTGACGGGAAGCTCGACCTCCATCACCAGGTCGAGCGGGCCTGGTTCCCTCTTCCTCGGGGCGCCCTGGCCCTCATTCCCTGGTTCGGCGTCCCGGGCGAGGCTATCGGCGCGCCTGCTCGCGGCGGCTCCCCCGGCCTCGAAGGCTTCCGCCAAGGCCGGTGACACGCCTGCGTACAGCGGCAGGGAATCCGTTCCCAGCTTCAAGTCGATCTCGAACAGGGTGGCGCCTCCGGCCGGCCCGGCCTCGCTGCCCCCCTCGCTCGAGACGTTGGTTCCGAGGCGCGTCGAGACAGCTTGGCAAAGGCCCGAAACCGCCTGGCTTGAGATCTCGAGGAAGGTGTTTCTCGCATCCGCCGGCTCGCAGGCTTCGATTCCGGCGCTGCTGAGCAGGTGCTTGCCGATGGCGAGCCAGGAGAGCTCCGGGGCCCCGATCCAGATCGCCGCCTGCGGACCGAGGCTGAGAGGATGATGCCACCACAGAAGTCCGGGCGGGCTTTCTCCAGCGGCCGACCTCGAGGCGGCTTCCGGGAGTTCGCCTGTCATGGCCTCGGTCGCTTCGGCCAGTCTGGCGCTCCAGGTCTCGGCAACCCAGGCGGCGGCGCCGCCAGGGACAGGTTCCGCCATGATCAGGCTCCCCGCTCCATCGGCCAGCGTTTCCGCAGGCAGCTGCGTAGCCGGAGAATCGCCTGGGTCTTCAATTGCGACACGCGCGATTCGTGCAAGTCGATGATCTTGGCGATTTCGCGCAGCGTGAGCTCGTCGCGATAGTACAGGCTCAGCACCGTCCGCTCGATGTGTGGCATCTTCTCGATCGACTGCGCCAGCAGGCGCTCCAGCTCAGCCCGCTCGACGATCTCGGAAGGCCATTTCTCGTGATCGTCCGAGATGTACTTGAGCAGGTCGCGCCCGCCGTTCTGCGAGGCATGTTCGAGGCTGCCCAGATCGACGCCGTGGATCTCGACCAGCCAGGAGTGGAACTCCTCCACGCTCAGCTTGAGGTGCTGGGAGATCTCTTCCTCGGTGGGTGTGCGCTGGAGCCGCTGCTCCTCCGCCGCGATCGCCGCTTCGATCTGCTTGGCCTTCTTCCGCTTCTGGCGGGGCGCCCAATCGAGGCCCCGCAGGCTGTCCAGGATTGCGCCGCGAATCTTATACTCGGCGTAAGTCTTCAGTTTGACGTTTAGAGCGGGGTTGAAGTTGTCGATGGCGGAGATCAGCCCCACGATGCCGGTCGAGATCAGGTCCTCCAGATTCACCGAGCCCGGCAGGCGGTCGTGAATCCGGCGGGCGATCAGCCGTACCTGGGGCAGGTGCTCCAGGATGAGCCGCTCGCGTTCGGCAGCGGCCGACTCTTCGGCGACCGGATAGGCGTGTGCCACTTGAATCGTCACCTCCGCCGGCTGGGGCCGCTCGGCATCATGCCGCTGCGGTCTGAACCGGTTGCGCGGGCCGTGTCAGCAGGTCCAGAACCCGTTCCACCGTCGCTGGCTCCAGATCCTCCGGGATCTGCTGGCCGGCAGCCAGGAACGACACCGGCTTCCCCGTCCGTACCACCAGGTTCAGAATCGGACCGAAGGTCCCGGTCTCGTCCAGCTTCGCGAACACCAGCTTTGCCGGCCGGAATACCTCAAACCGATCCACCATGCCCGATAGATCGGCAGATCGCATCGAAGCCGTTAGCACCAGGTGCGTATCGATGTCCGGGCGACCGGCCAGGAATCGCGCCAGGTCCTGGCCGGCGTCGAGGTCGCGGGGGCCGAAACCCGGGGTGTCGATCAGGATCAGGTCCTTGTTCCGGTGCTCCTCGATTGCCTGCGCGAGAGCGGCGGTCGTATCGAGGGCTTGAAATCCGACGCCCAGGATGGCCGCGTAGGATCGCAGCTGCTCGGAGGCGGCTACGCGGTAGGAATCCATCGAGATGATGTGCACCGGGCGCTGCATACCCGGGCCGTAGCGCACGGCCAGCTTCACCAGCGTGGCGGTCTTGCCGGAGGCGCACGGGCCGACCAGCGCCGCTACTCTGGGCCGCCCGTCCGGCCGGCCCAGGGTCGGGTCCGTTTTCAGGCGTCCCGCCAGCTCCGCCCGCAGCGCCAGACCGAGTTCGGAGGCGGAGAGACCTGCGCCGAGCGCGCCCAGGCAGCCGGCGATCTCTCTCACCAGCTCCGGATCCACCTCATTGCCTACCAGCGGTGCGCACGCTTCGCGGAGTTCTGCAGCCCCGCCGCGTGCCCCCTCGTCCAGGGCTGCCCGCGAAATCGCCGCAGCCACCTGGTCGAGCTTTCTTTCGAGCTGGGCAATCCCGGAGGCGAAGGGCTCGGGCCTCTGAGCGGGCGTTGCCGCAACCGTGCCCGGCCCAGGCTCGTCGGTGGCCACGACCACCTCGTAGTCGCCCAGGTGGCGGGCCTCCGGCGGTGCCGGCCGCGAACTGACCAGCATGGCCTCCGGCCCCATCTCCAGGCGTGCCTGATCGAGCGCCGCCTTGATCCCGTTGCCAAAGAAGGATTTCAATGTCATGTCAGCACCCTCACGCGATGACTCCCATCGAAACTACTTTCACTTCTGGAGGTATCTCATTGTGAGAAAGGAAGAACACATTTGAGAGCGCCGGCTCCGCGAGCTGTCTCAGGAAGTACCGCGCGCCGGGACCGGCCACAGCGGCCAGGGGCGATTCCGGGACGCCCGTGACCCGCTGGATGCGGGCCAGTACGTCGCGGATCGCCTGCGGCGCCAGGGTCAAATGGCTGGTATACTCCCCATGCTCGGTGGCTCTCTCGATGATCTGCTCGAGCGCCGGATCGACCAGGTAGGCGGTGAGGTCGCCGCTCGCGTTCAGGTACGGCTTCACCACCATGCGGCGGATCGCCTGCCGCACGTATTCCGTCAGGAGAATCTGGTTCTTGGTCATGTTGGCGCCCTCGCCCAGCGCCTCCAGAATCGAAACCGAGTCGCGGATCGAGACACGCTCGCGCAGCAGGTTCTGCAGAACGCGTTCGACAAAGGCCAGCGGAACCAGCTTGGGCACCAGGTCCTCGACTACCTTGGGATTGTCTTCGGCGACCCGGTCGAGGAGCCGCTTGGCGTCCTGGCGCGTGAAGACCTCGTGCGCGTAGCGGCGGATGATCTCAGCCAGGTGCGTGCCCAGCACGCTGGTGGCGTCAACCACCGTATAGCCCGCCTTGCGGGCGGCCTCGGCCTGCTCGGGACGTATCCAGACGGCGGGAATGCCGAACGCGGGCTCGCGGGTCGCCAGGCCTTCGATCGGGGCGGCTGCCTTGCCCGCGTTGATGGCCAGCTCGCAGCCCTGCGGCAGTTCGTGCCGCGCCACCTCGGCGCCTTTGATCAGAATCAGATACTCCCGCGAGCGCAGCGACAGGTTGTCGGTTACGCGTACGGGCGGCAGCAGGTAGCCGAGTTCGCTCGCCAGTTGCCGCCGGATCGCGGCTATCTTCTTGAGCAGGGGCGACTGCGCCCCGCCTTCGACCAGCCTCACCAGTCCCAGCCCGACCTCGACCGCCAGCGGCTCGACCTTGAGCAGCGCGTCCAGGTTCTCCCGCGCCGCGGCGGGCGCCGCCATCGTCGAGGTCTTCTGCGCCTCCGCGGCCTTCCGCAGGCGCCAGGCCAGCGCGCCCAGTCCCCCGCCGAACAGCAGGAAGGGAATCTTGGGCAGTCCCGGGAACGCCGCCAGCACGAACAGGACCCCGGAGGCCAGCATGAGAGGCTGTGAATTCCCGAAAACCTGTCGCCGGAATTCGGTCCCCAGGCGTTCCTCGGCGCTCGCGCGCGTGACCACCAGGCCCCCCGAAATCGAGATCATCAACGCCGGCATCACCGTCACCAGACCGTCGCCGATCGTCAGCACGGTATAGGTTTGGAGCGCCCGCGAGAGGTCCATCCCGTGCTGCAGGACGCCGATCAGGAAGCCAGCGATGATATTGATGGCGGTGATCAGGATACTCGCCACCGCATCCCGCTGCGTGAAGCGCGAGGCGCCGTCCATGGCGCCGTAGAATTCGGCCTCCCCGGCCAGTTGCCTGCGCCGCGTCCGCGCTTCGACCTCGTCGATCAACCCCGCGTTCAGGTCCGAATCGATCGACATCTGCTTGCCCGGCATGGCGTCCAGGGTGAAGCGCGCCGTAACTTCCGAGATGCGGACCGCGCCGTGGTTGATGACCACGTACTGAATGGCGATCAGGACCAGGAAGATCACCACGCCCACGATGTAGTTGCCGCCTACGACGAAGGTTCCGAAGGCCTCGATGACGTTGCCCGCGGCCGCCGTCCCGCTGTTGCCGTTCAGCAGGATCAAGCGCGCCGAGGAGACGTTCAGTCCCAGCCGGAACAGCGTCAGCAGAAGCAGGGTGGCCGGAAAAACGCTGAACTCGACCGGCTTGAGAATATGCATCGCCACCAGCAGAACCACCACCGAGAGCGTGATATTGACCACGATCAGCAGGTCCATCAGGAATGCCGGCAGCGGGGTGACCATCGCCAGAACGATCGCCAGCACCGCCAGTGGAACGCCCATCTCGGCGGCCGCTGCCGGAGTGAAGGCGGCTCGGGCGGCTGAGCCGGCGCGCGGCCGCGGGGCCGCGGCCGGGTGCGAACCCGCGAATGACGGAGTGTCGCTGGTGTGCGCCAGACTTACCGGTGCGGGAGCCATATCTTATGCCGGCAGACGGCCGCCCATCAGGCGGTAGATGTAGGCCAGGATCTCGGCCACGGCCCGGTACAAGTGCGCCGGGATCTCCTGCCCCACCTCAGCCGACTTGTAGAGCGCCTGGGCCAGCGGCGGGTTCTCGACAATCGGAACCTGGTGCAGCACGGCCACTTGGCGAATGCGCTGCGCCAGGTAGTTCTTCCCTTTGGCCACCACGAGCGGGGCCGCCATGGCTTCCATCGAGTAGCGGATGGCCACGGCGTAGTGGGTCGGGTTCACGATCACCGCGGAGGCCTTCGGCACCTGGTGCATCATGCGTCGCCGCAGCAGGTCGCGCTGCAGGCGCCGGATGCGGACCTTGACCTCCGGGTTGCCCTCCAGCTCTTTCATCTCGTCGCGCACTTCTTGCTTGGTCATGCGCAGATCGGCCATGAAGCGCCGGCGCTGGCGCCAGTAGTCGGCCACGCCCAGGGCGAGAAACACCGCGGCCGCCTTCCAGATCAGGCTTTCAATGGAGGCGGCCGCCGCCCGCGCGCCCGTCTGGACGTTTTCGAGCGGCATCGCCGCCAGGGTGTTCAGGTTGTCCTTCACCACGCCCCAGACTGCGGCTCCGAATACGGGCAGCAGCACCACGGCCTGGAAGAACAGCGGCAGGTTCTGCCGCGGCAGTTGCCGCAGGCGGCTGAGCGGGCTCACTCGCTCCAACTGCGGAGCTAGGTTCTTGGCGGCAAAGCCCAAGCGGGTGACCGCCAAATGTGTGGCTGTCGTCGCCGCCAGCAACGCTCCCGAGAGAATCCCCAGCGGCGCCAGGTCGCTGAGCGCGATCTTGCCGGCCAGGTGCGATAGCTCCCGCGCCGTGAGCTCTCCTCCGAAAGCCCGGCTGAGAAGGAAACGGAAAGAACGCGTCATTCCGGCGAACCAGGCCCCGCCGCCGCAGCTGAGCAGTGCCGCGAAGGCGAGGAACTGCACCGAAGTGACCAGCTCGCGGCTGACCATGAACTTGCCTTCGGTCCGCGATTTTTGCTTCCGTCTTTCGGTCGGTTGTTCGGTGGCCTGCCCGCGGTCCGCCATCGCTCCCTCACAGCAGCCGGTACAGGGCCGCGACCGTATGTTCGGCCGCCGTCCGGTACACCGGCAGGAAAAACACAAAA
The DNA here is from genome assembly GCA_963719445.1 of Bryobacterales bacterium. Lineage (GTDB taxonomy): Bacteria > Acidobacteriota > Terriglobia > Bryobacterales > Bryobacteraceae > DASWZN01. The sequence goes on along the minus strand of OY970385.1, from coordinate 5,085,271 downwards.
ATCAGCCCGAGGAACGCCAGCGCCGCCAGCATCTTGACCGGAAACGCCAGGGTCAGTAGTTGCAGTTGCTGGTGGATCCGCCCGAGCAGGGCCAGCGAGATATCGATCAGCGCCAGCAGCACCACCACGGGCAGCGCCAGGCGCATTCCGGTCGCGAACATCCCCGCGCCCAGACCGATGATCGCTCCGGCCGATGAGGCGCGCAGAAAGAATGTTCCCGGAGGATGTGCGATCAGGCTCGCGGCAAACACGCGCAAAACTTGCCGGTCCATCCCCAGGGACAAGAAAAGCAAGCCCCCGGCCAACTGCGCGAAGACCAGCAGGAGGTTGCTGTCGGCCTGCGTCGTGGGATCGATGGTCGAGGCATAGGAGTAGCCGGCCTGCAAGCCGAACACCTGGGCCGCCACCAGCAGGCTCTCGATCAGAATCGCGACGGCCAGTCCCACCGTCAGTCCGAATGCCGCCTCGGAGGCGAGCGCGGCGACGATGCCCGCCGCCAGCGGCTCCGGCAGCGTGACCACGGGCCACAGGGGCGCGAGCGCCACCGTAAGGCCGAGCGCCAGCAGGATGCGCGCCGCATCCACTCCGTTCGCAAAGCCCGGCAGCGGAACGAAACTCAGCGCCCCGGCCACGCGCGCCAGCACCAGCAGAAAGCCGTACAGTCCCGCGGCGGGCAGCGTCAAGTTGGTGGCCTCAGCGTGCATGGCGTCTCAAGTAGATCGGCTCAGCGCGGCCTCTCAAATAGGCCCGCCCGGCCTGCATAATGCCTCAAACAGGCCGCCTCAGCGTGCATGGCGCCTGGTCTGGACCGGCTCAGTGCGCATAGCGCCCCAGGTCGCCCAGGATCCCCGCGGTGTAGCTCATCATCTGCCGCAGCAGCCAGGGCAGCATCAGCAGCAGCGCGGCCAGAAACGCAGCCAGCCGGGGGACGGTGCTGAACGCCGAATCCTGCATCGAGGTAGCCACCTGCACCAAACTGATCAGAACGCCGGCGGCAAAGCCGACCGCCAGCAGCGGCGCGGCCAGCCAGAAGGCCGCCATCAGCGCGTCGCGGACGATTTGGATCGCAAATTGAGGTGTCATTCTCCTCCAAGAGCCGTCAGTAGAAGCTTCGAACCAGCGAGCCGACCACCAGGTTCCAGCCGTCCACCAGCACGAACAGCAGCACCTTGAAGGGCGCCGAGAGCATGACGGGAGGCAGCTGGATCATGCCGATCGACAGCGTCACCGAGGCCACCACCAGGTCGATGATCAGAAACGGCATGAACAGCACCGCGCCGATCTGAAACGAGGTCTTCAGCTCGGAGAGGATGTAGGCCGGCATCAGAATCCTGAAATCCAGGTCCGCGGGCCGGCGCGGCGGCGGCGAGTGCGTGATCTCGACCAGCAGCTTGACGTCTTTCTCCCGCGCGAAGCGCAGCAGGAAGGCCTTGAGCGGCGTGCCGGCCTGCTCGAGGCCCTGGGTGAGGGTGAGCTGGCCCTTTTCGACCGGCTCCCAGCCCTGCGTATACATCTGGCCGAGGACCGGCTGCATGATCAGGATGCTCAGGAAGAGCGCCAGGCCGATCAGGACCTGGTTGGAGGGCGTCGATTGCGTGCCCAGCGCCTGGCGCAGGAAGTGCAGCACCACCACGATTCTTAGAAACGGTGTCAGCGACATGACCACTGCGGGCAGCACGGCCAGCAGCGTGAGCAGAATCGCGATTTGCATCGGGACGCTGAGGCTCTGCGCGCCTTTCGCGCCTCCCAGCGACACCCTGAGGAGCGGCTCGGCCAGCGGCGCGCTCAGCAGCAGCAGAAGCGCCGTCATGATGGCTCCTGGCGGGAAGGCGCAACCTCGCACTCCCGCCACGGCACGCTCTCGATCAGCGTGCAGCCCCCCGCGTGCGATGCGACGACCAGCGCCCTGGTCCCCAGGCGGACCAGGTGGAGCGCGTGCTGCGGCCCGAGCGTTACCCGCTCGACCAGCTCGATGCGGCCCTGGGATCGGGCGCGGCCGGGTGCGCGCCACCGCGCGGCGCCCGTCCTGCGCAACGCCCACAGCGTCGCCGCCAGGGCGCAGAAAACCACAAAAACCGCTACCAGATCGCGCGCCAAATCCACTCCTTTAAACCCCCTGGTTGAAGTCCGTGATGCGCACCCCGAAAGTGCTTTCGATGATCACCACTTCGCCGTAGCCGATCAGCGCGCCTCCGGCGTGAATGTCGATGGCTTCCCCGGCCGAGCGCGTCAGCCACACCACCCGGCCGGGCTCCCATTCGAGGATCTCGGCCAGCGGCATCACCTTGCGGTCGAGTTCCATGTCGAGCTCGATGGGCACGTCGGCCAGAGGTCCAACCTGTTCGAGCGCCGTCATCGCCGCCTCACTGTTTCAGGTTCACGGTGTCCTGGCTGATCTGGTCGACCGTAGTGACCACGCGCGCGTTGACCTGGTAGGCGCGCTGGAACACGATCAGGTTGGTGAACTCCTTGGCGATGTCGACCGTGGAGCTTTCGAGAGACCCGCCCAGCACCTTGCCCCGGCCTCCCGAGTCGGGCAGGCCGATCGAGGGAAGCGCGGTGGCGGCGCTGGCCTGGAAGGCGTTGTTTCCGATGGCAATAAGCGACTGGGGATTGCGGATCGAGGCCAGCGCCAGTTGCCCGACGACCACCTGCGTGCCGTTTGAGTAGCTGGCTACGATCTTGCCGCCATCGGCCAGCGCCACGTTGGTCAGCGAGGCCGCAGCCGAGCCGTTGACGGCGGTCGCCGACGGCGCCGAAGTCGCGTTGTACTGCGTGATGCGCGCCACACCCGCTGAATCGTACAGACTCCAGGTCATGTCGTTGGTCGGCGGGTTGGCGGACTGGTCTCCGATCACCGCGCCGTCGGCCAGCGTGGGGATGGTGAACTTGACATCCGGCGACGTCGAGTCCGGGGTGGCGAGACTGCCGTTGGGGCCAAAAACCAGCGTTCCCGCGGCCAGCGGGACCGTCTGAGGCGTAGTGAGATCGGCGTCGGGCATGGTCACCGTGTAGTCCCAGGTGGTGTTGGAGTCGTTGTTAGCATCGCTGGGGGCTTCCTTGGTGAACGTCAGGGTCAGGGTGTGCGTGTTGCCGAGCGAATCGACCACGTTGATGGGCGTCGAGAACGTTCCGGTGGCCTGACCCACAACCCCAGTGGAGTTAAGATTCAGGTTCACCGAAAAGGTCGTGGACGCAATGGGCGCCTTGAGGGTGCCGACCGGCACCGGAATGTCTCCGATGGGCTGGTTGGTGTTGACCGTGCCGCTGGCGTCCGGCGCCCATCCCTGGACGCGTTGGGCGGCTTGCGTCACCAGGTAGCCCGAATCGTCCACCTGGAAGTTGCCGGCCCGGGTGAAGTCCTGGGCGCCCGTGACGACGTCCTTGACGATGAAAAAGCCGTCGCCCTGGATGGCTCCGTCGAGCAGGCCGCTCGAAGCCTGTGTCGCGCCCTGGCTGAACTCGCGCACGGTGAACGGCGTGCCGGTGCCGAAACCCACCTGCGTGGCGCCCAGGCCGGCCCCGATCGACTCGGTGACCAGGTCCTGGAAGGAGACCACGCTGGCTTTGTAACCCGTGGTGTTCAGGTTGGCGAGGTTGTTCGAGACCACGTCGATGGCGGTGGTGTTGGCGTCCAGCGCCGAAAGGGCGGTCGAGAATGCGGTAAACATGCTAGTTTTGCTCCTGGGTTGAAGTCGCCGCGCTCGTGGTGGACGTGACCGCGGAGGCCAGCGTGTCCAGGTCCGCGCGCATCTGGGTCAGCTGCTCGAGAGAGCTGAACTGCGCCAGTTGTGTGACGTACTGGGTAGGATCCTGATTGGGAGCCATGGGGTCCTGGTTCCGGACTTGCGCAACCAGGAGCTTGAGAAACGTCTGTTCCTGGGCGAGTGGATCGGTCGGGCTGGCGGACGAACTGGAGGATGCGGAGGGCGCCACATTTCTGGGGCTCACTGCGCTAATCGGCGTAATCATAAGGAATACTCCCGGTTCGAGCGGTGCTGCGGGCGAGAGCCTGGAGCCAGGAAGGCTGACCCGGATCCTGCCCGTGCCGCTGCTGCTGTTGCTGTTGTTGTTGGCCGGAAGAGCTCCCGCCATTGCGGGAGCCGTCGCCGGCCTGGCCTGGTGAATCTTGTCCGGCGCCCGAATCCGGAGCCGCGCCGCCGGCTGGCGGGAGGGCGCTCGCGTCCGTGCCGGAGCTCGCCAGCGGCTGCCAGGTCTCGGCCCGGTATCCGCGGCCGGCGAGGTTAGAGACCAGGTCGCCGAGGTTGTCGCGCAAAGAGCCGGCCAGTTGGGGATCCGATGCGCGCACGGCAACCCGCACCTCGCCGGCCCGTTCGACCACGCGGAGCGAGACCTGCTCCGCTGTCTGCCCGCCGGACGCCGGGCCGGGGATGGAGAGCGAAAGCTCGCGAACGGCGGCCTGTTGCGGGTGTTCGCGAGGGCCTTCGGGCTGCGCCGCCGGCTGGGGAGCGGCTGCCTCCGGGGTGCGCCCTGGGGGGCCAGAGGCGACCGCGCCGGAAGCCGCAGGCGCAACGACGGCGTTCGTTCCTGCCGTGCTGCCGCTCTGCGGTGGGACGGCGTCGTTCGGTAAGTGCTGGTTCTCGGAGTCACGCGCCTGGCTCGAAGTCCCCTGCGGAGGGAGGGCGTGTCCAGCCCGAACGGCGGGAGCCACACTCCGTTCTTCCGGGAGGGAGGGCGCCGAACCGGGATCCTCGGCTGCGGCGGCGCCGTCGCCCGCCGCCTGCCGGGTCCTGATCGCCCGCGGCTGGTCCGCGGCCTGCCGGGCGGGGCTGGCGGGGGGCGCATTCTGGGCCGGCCCGAGCTGCTCGGGAGCGGCTGGGGCGGCGGGATCGATCACCGGGGTTGCGGCAGGGCCCGGGCCGGAGGCTGTACCCGCCGGCGGATTGTTCGCCGGCGCCCGATTGAACATCGGTGCCGATTCGAAAGGCGGGGGTGTGTCGGGTGAGCCGGATGCAGCCAGCCGGACCGCGAATGCCAACCCCGGTTTGAGCGCTCCGGGGGGGAGGGGTCGCGCGGCCTCGGCCAGAGGAGGTCTGTCGGGAGAGGCTGCCGCGGCTGCCGGCTGGGCGTCGGGTGCGGCCGGAGGCATCGCGGCCGCGTCCGTATCGGCCGTCGTTGTTACTGGGGCAGGCGAGGCGGAATCCGCCGGCAGACGGGAAGCGCCAGCCGGATCCGGCAGAGGCTGACTGGCGGCAGCCAGATCGCCTGCTATTCCTGCGGCCTCGGTGCCGGGTTCCCCGTCTTTGGCTGAACTGCCCGGCGCGGGCGGCGGCGGAAGGGACGGTTGAACCGGGGCCTCCAGTGGCCCGCCGGCTTTGGCCTGGTCATCGTCGGGCTGGCGTTTCGAGGCCAGACGCGCGCCTGCGGGCTTCGCTTGAGAGGACAGAGGTGCCCTTGCGTCTGACGCATCTCCCAAGGCCGAGCGAAGCGCAGCGGCGAAGTGTCCCGCCGGCACGCTCGGGTCGGCGGCCGGGGCCTGCAGCCTGGTGGCCGGGGCCTGGGGAGAGCCCGCGAGCGCCGCCGGCGGTGGGCCGGCCGGGGGTGTGAATAGAAGAGCCGCGGTCACGCAGCGTGACCGTGCAGCTCAGGGTCCGCGGGCCGGCACCTCCGGTTTCAGTGGGTTAGAGGTGGCGAGGGAGCGCAAGAACTTGGCGCTTCGCTGGGCGTGACCAAATATTGGCGCCGCTCGCGCGCCCCCTCACTTCACTCTTCGGCGGGTGTCTTCAGGATGTTAGCCGATTTTCCGCCTTCGGACCCGCACTTGCTCCCAAGTCCTGCGGAGCATCTCATGGATTCATTGCTCACCGCCGCTGCATCCGGCATGCGGGCACGCCTGGAAGCGCTCGACCTGGCGGCGAACAACATCGCCAACACGGGCACATCCGGCTTCAAGCTGGATCGGGAATCATACAGCCTATATACGGCGCCGGAAGCGCTGGATCCGGAGTCGCCCGCACCCTCAACTCTTCCGGTGATCGAGCGGAACTGGACCGACTTCACCCAGGGCAACCTGGTGGCCACGGGCAATCCGCTCGATCTGGCCATCTCGGGCCGCGGTTTCTTCGCCGTCAACGGACCCGGCTCGACGCTCTACACACGTGACGGCAGCTTCCGCCTCTCGTCCACCGGCGCGCTGACCACCTCGGAAGGTTACGCCGTGCGCGCGACCGGCGGCGGGACCATCCAGCTCCAGCCGGACCTGCCCTTCGAGATCGGGGCGGACGGGACGGTCAAGCAGGCGGGCTCGGACGTGGGCCAGGTGGCGGTGGTCGATTTCGATCGGCCCCAGGCGCTGGCCAAGTTCGGCCGGAACTATTTCCAGACCACGGACGAATCGACCGCCCCCCAGCCGGCCGCCTCGGCCCGGGTGGAACAAGGCAAGGTCGAAGCCTCGAACGTGGCGGCGCCCGAGTCGGCGGTCCGCCTGATCGGTCTGATGAGGCAGTTCGAGATGCTGCAGAAAGCCATCAACATGGATGGCGCCATGGCGCGGCAGGCGATCGAGCAGGTCGCCAAGCCGTCGTGAGGGAGGAGAACGAATGATCCGGGCACTATACAGCGCGGGCAGCGGAATGACGGCCCAGGAATTGAGTATCGACAACATCGCCAATAACCTGGCCAACTCCAATACGGTGGGCTTCAAGGCGCGCCGGGTGGAGTTTCAGGACCTGATGTACCAGAACGTGATCCAGCCGGGCGCGGCGGCCGGCTCGCAAACGGTCGTGCCGGCCGGCCTGCAACTGGGGCTGGGCACGCGGCCGGTTTCAAACGAGATCGTTTACACCCAGGGCGAGTTCCAGCAGACGGGAAACGCCTACGACCTGGTGATTCAGGGCATGGGGTTCTTCCAGATCCGCACGCCCTCGGGCAATCTGGCCTACACTCGCGCGGGCGATTTCCAGCTGGACCGCAACGGGAACATGGTGACGGCGCAGGGCGACCCGCTCGAGCCGCAGATCACCATCCCGAACGGCGCCCAATCGGTGACCATCGCCGCGGACGGCACGGTCAGCTACACGTTGCAGGGGCAGACCGCGGCGCAGATCGCCGGCCAGATCCAGCTCGCCAGCTTCGCCAACCCCGCTGGCCTGAATTCGATGGGCGGGAATCTGTACCAGCCGACCGACGCTTCCGGAGATCCGGTGGTCGGCAGCCCGGGCGGGCAGGAGGGCATCGGCACGTTGCTTCAGGGCTACATCGAGCAATCGAACGTGAGCGTGGTGCAGGAGTTCATCAACATGATCGTCAGCCAGCGCGCCTACGAGGCCAACTCGAAGGTCGTGAAGGCGGCTGACGACATGTACTCGGAGGTCAACAACCTGCAATGATCCCGATTATGATTTTGGCGGCCGCGTCCTGTGTGGTGGTCGAGGGGGACAGGATTCTGATGGCCGATCTGGCCAGGGCCGTCCCGGAGTTCTCGGCCGCGCCGGCGACGGAGCCGATCGGCCTGGCGCCCGCGCCGCGAGTGCGGCGGACGCTGTTCGCCCCCGAGATCGGACGGCTGGGGAAAGAACATGGAATCGAGGTCCCGCCCGGTGCGGCGGCGTGTTTCGAAGGCGCTTCCGAGACGCTCACCGAACCGCGGGTTCTCGAGGCGCTGGTGAAGGCGCTGGGAGATCCGAAGGCGACCATCACCGTGATCGAGTTCAGCCGTTACCCGGTGCCGCGCGGCGAACTGGAGTTTGAGCCGCCGCCCCAAGCCGGCGGCCCCCAGACGCTGATCTGGCGGGGGCGCTTGAACTACGGCGGGAACCGCAGCGTGACCGTGTGGGCGCGCGTAAAGCTGGCCAGGCCGCCACGCGAGGTCGAGCGCGGCGATGTGGTGGCGGTGGAGGTGCATAGCGGAGCCGCGCTGCTTTCGCTCGATGCCGCGGCGGAATCGGGCGGAAAGGCGGGAGACCTGGTGGTGGTGCGCAATCCGATCAACGGGGCGCGCTTCCGCGCCCGGGTCGTGGCGAAAGGAAAGGTGCTGGTAGATGCGACTCAGATGGTCGGCGGCGCTGCTGCTGGCGGCCGCGGCGGCCCCGGCCGCTAGCACGAAGACGAAGCCGCCGAAGGCGGCCCGGCTCACGCCAATCGAGGTCTACACGAAAGACGCCGACGAGCGGGGGCACTCGGATTTCCGCCTTCCCGGCTCGATCTGGCAGCCGGGCGCGCCGCTGGGAGGCCTGGCGCGCGACCCCAAGGCGGGGCAAGTGGACGACCTGGTCACGATCGTGGTGGCGGAGAGCGCCTCGGCGGTCTCCTCCGGCGTCACCAAGACCCAGCGTCAGTCCAGCTCCGGCTACTCGGTCGCCTCGCTGTTGAAACCGGCCAAAGCCACCGGACCGCTGGCCAACCTGCTGAACACGTCGGGAAATCAGGCGTTGAACGGCCAGGGCACCACCAGCCGCGACGTGACGCTAACCACCACGCTCTCAGGCCGCGTAACCGAGGTCTTGCCGAACGGCTACCTGGTGATTGAAGGCTCGAAAAGCGTGGTCATCAACGCGGAAACGCACCTGGTGACCGTTCGCGGCGTGGCGCGGCCGGCCGACATCACGCCCGGCAACCAGATTCAGTCCGGCCAACTGGCGCAAATGGAGGTCCGGATCAACGGCAAGGGCGTGGTGAACGATGCCATCCGCCGGCCGTTCATCCTGTACCGCCTGTTGATGGGCCTCCTGCCATTTTGATCTTATGCGTACACTTGCGGTCTTCCTGCTGGTACTCGAGGCGGCGACGGCCGCCACCCGGCTCAAGGAGCTGGCGGCGATCGAAGGCGTGCGCGAGAACCAGCTGGTGGGCTACGGGCTGGTGGTGGGCCTGGCGGGCACCGGCGACCGGAGCCAGACCATGTTCCCGGCGCAGAGCCTGACGAATATGCTCGAGCGCATGGGCGTGTCGATCTCGCCGGCGGCGATCCGCGTGGCCAACACCGCCGCGGTGATGGTCACGGCGACGCTTCCGGCGTACGCCCAGCCGGGCTCGAAGATCGACGCGACTGCGGCGGCGGTGGGCGACGCGCCGAACCTGCAAGGCGGTCTGCTGATACTGACCGAGCTCCGCGGCGCCGATGGGCGGGTCTACGCGGTGGCGCAGGGGCCGGTGGTGACCGGCGGCTTCGTGGCGGGCCGCTCGGGAACGCAGCAGACGGTGAACCATCCCACGGTGGGACGGGTGCCGAACGGCGCTATTGTCGAGCGCCCAGCCCCCACGCCCGCGCCCGGCCGGCGTGTGCACCTGCAATTGCGACGGGCCGATTTCACCACCGCCGCGCGGATCGTCGAGGCGGTGAACAAAGCCTTTGGCCCGGCGAACACCCCCATTGCGGCGGCGGAGAGTTCGGCGCTGATCGTGGTGGATCTGCCGTCCTCCTTTGGGCAGCGGCCGGTGGAGTTTGTGGCCCAGCTGGAGAATGTCACGGTGGAGGCCGACCGCCCGGCCAAGGTGGTCATCAACGAGCGCACCGGGACCATTGTGATGGGCAAAGAGGTGCGGATTGCCCCTGTGGCTGTGATGCACGGATCGCTCACCGTGGAAGTTCAGACCACCTACCAGGTTTCGCAGCCGGCGCCGCTGAGCACGGGGACAACCGAGGTGGTGCCGCAGGTGGGCGTGGGAGTCAAGGAGGAGAAGACGCGGAACATCGTGCTCAAGCAGGGCGCGACCGTCGAGGAGCTGGTGCGGGCGCTGAGCGCCATCGGCTCGACGCCGCGGGATGTCATCGCGATTCTCCAGAGCATGCAGCAGGCAGGAGCGCTCGAGGCGGAACTGGAGGTGATCTGATGGTCGCGGGTGTAGCGAGTCTGGTGACCACTGCGGGGACGGGCGACCCGCGGCCGAAGAACGTGCCGCAGGCGGCCGAACAGTTCGAGGCTCTGCTGCTGGCGCAAATGCTCAAAGGCGCGCACGACGAGAGCTCTGGCGGCTGGCTGGGAACGGGCGACGATCAGGCGGGATCGTCCATGGTCGAGCTGGCGGAGGAGCATCTGGCGCAGGTGATGGCGTCCGGGGCGGCCTGGGCCTGGCCGGGCTGATCGCGGGCGGACTGAAGCGGGCCGATGCCGCCGGCGGCGCCGGGACGGGAACGCTCAACCGGTCGCAGAAATCCAGCGGCAGCGTCGCGTCGCGATAAGGCGGCGAGTCTCGCACGCCGCAGACACCATCCCCGCAGGGGTTCAGCGGCCGTCGTCCGCCGGTTCTGCTCCCGGTTTCAGATCTTCCGCCATGCGCAGGGCGTATTCGGGTGGTATCTGGTTAATCACCTGGTTGGTGTTACGGTCGACGATGCGCACAACCGGGCGGTGCGTTTGGCGGTCCAGAACGAAAGTCACCTCGTTCTTGTCCCCGAACAACTGCGCGGCGTTCAGGGCCTTGACAGCCTGGATCAGCTTCTTTTGCTCGGGAGGCCTTTCGACCGGAGTCGGAGCAAGGCTGACCGGAGCGGTTTGTCCGATGCTTGGTACTCCACCGACGCTGTTCATGACACTCTCCTCGGAGGCAGAGCCCCCGATGCCGCCAGCAGGCGTCGTGCACGCTGGAGAAACCCTGCCTCGTATGGCTTATCGGTCCGAAAAGGGGAAGACTGCCGGATTTTGGCGCCAGCGGGCTACTTCAGGTTCAAAACCCCGCGCCCGGTGCCGGCCTGGCGCTCGATCTTCTTCTGCAGCACCATGATGGCGTAAATCAACTGCTCCGGACGCGGCGGGCAGCCCGGCACATACACATCGACCGGGACAACCTGGTTGACGGGAACCACTGCGTAGTTGTTGAAGACACCGGTGGATGTGGCACAGGCGCCCATCGAAATGACCCATTTTGGCTCCGGCATCTGCTCATAGAGCTGGCGGATGACGGGGGCCATCTTGTTCGAAACACGGCCCGCGATGATCATCAGGTCCGATTGCCGCGGAGAGCCGCGGAAGACCTCCGCCCCGAAGCGGGCCACGTCGAAGCGGGAGGCGCCCATCGACATCATCTCGATGGCGCAGCAGGCCAAGCCGAAACTCATGGGCCAGATGGAGTTCTTGCGGGCCCAGTTAATGGCGCGGTCGAGCCTGGTGGTGAGGACGGCGTCGCTCAGCCACGAGTAGTCGTCCTGGTCGATGCGCGAGAACAGATCGGGTTCAGCGAGTTCCCCGGCTGCCATGCATCCATTGTGACATGGGAGAGAGGCGCCTCCAAACGGGGCGCCTTCGGGGTCCGCCCCACGAGGCCTGTTAGAATCAAGGGATAGAACGGGGGGCAATGCCTCATACAACTAGTTCATTCAAGGCCTCCGACAGCGCCGAGCAGGCGCTCGACAGGGCTGCCCGGCAGTGGGGAATCGAGCCGGAATTCTGGGACACCTGGGGTCACCGGCACGCCACCTCACCCGAAATCGAGAGAGCCATTTTGTCGGCTCTGGCGGTGAGCGCCGGCACGCGCGAGAGTCTGGACCGGGCGGTCGAACAGCGGACGGAGCGGGAGTGGAAGCGCCTGCTGCCGCCGGTGTTTGTCGCCGGCGAGAGCGCTTGGAGTAAGGGGTTCCCGGTGAGCGTTCCGGCGGCGCTGGCGGAGGCCGAGGCGGCGCTGATCATCCGCTGGGAAGGCGGCGGAATGGAACGCCGCAAGCTGTGGCTGGCCGAACTGGCGAACTCCGGCCGCGCGGAGATCGGCGGCGCCTGCTATGTGCGCAGGCAGGTGCCGATTCCGGCGGCGGCGCCGTTGGGCTACCACGACGTCGAGATCTCGATCCGGACCGAGGGCGCGGCGAGGCGCGAGTCCATGCGGCTGATTCTGTGTCCGGACCGCACCTATATTCCGCACGCGATTCGCGAGGGCCGGAGGACGGCGGGCCTCGCGATCGCTCTCTATGGCCTGCGCTCGGAGCGCAACTGGGGTTGCGGCGATTTCACCGATCTGGAAGGCATCATCGACTGGGCCGCCGCCGAGCTGAGCGTCACCTTCATCGGGCTGAATCCGTTGCACGCCATTCCCAACCGCCAGCCGTTCAACACCAGTCCCTACCTTCCGGTCTCGACCTTCTTCAAGAACGGGATCTACGTGGACCTGGAGCGCATCCCGGAGTTCCGCGAGTCGAAACGGGCCGCGGCGTGGTTGCGACGACCCGAGGTGGCGGCGGAGCTCCGGGCGGTTCGATCGAGCCCGCTGGTCGAATACGAGCGCGTCTGGGCCCTGAAGCTCACGGGGCTGAAGCTGGCCTTCGCCACGTTCCTGCGGCGGCCGCTGGATCGGGCCTTCGAGGAGTACGCCGAGCGCGAGGGCCCGCTACTTGAGCGATTCGCGACCTGGTGCGCGCTCGACGAGTGGATTCACGGGCGCGACCCGGGCGTCTGGATCTGGCAGGACTGGCCGGCGGAATTCCGCGAGCCCGATTCACCGTCGGTCGCGGAGTTCGCCAGGAAGCACTGGCGGCGCGTGCTCTTTTACAAGTGGGTCCAATGGCACGCGGACCGGCAACTGGCCCGCGCACAGGAGCACGCGCGCGGGCGGGGCCTTTCGATCGGGCTCTATCACGATCTGGCGCTGGCCACCGATCGCTGCGGGTCGGACATTTGGGGATGGCGGCCATTTTACGTCGGCGGCTGCCGGGTGGGCGCGCCTCCGGACAACTTTTCGCCCAAGGGGCAGGACTGGTCCTTCCCGCCGCCGGCTTCCGAGCACCACCGCGAGACGGGCTACCGCCTGTTCGCCGAGTCGCTCCGCAAGAACTGCCGCCACGGCGGAGCGCTGCGCATCGACCACGTAATGCGCTTCTTCCGGCTGTACTGGATTCCGGAATCGATGGACCCGGCTCACGGCGCCTACGTTCGCGACCGCTGGCAGGACCTGTTGCACGTACTGGCGCTCGAGAGCGTGCGGGAAAAGGTGATGGTGGTGGGGGAGGACCTGGGAACGGTGACGACCGAGACCCGCCACGGGCTCGACCGCTTCGGGCTTTACGGCTACCGGGTGCCGTTCTTCGAGAAGGTGGATGGCGGCGAGTTCCGGCCGCCGGGCCAGTACACGCCGCACGCGCTGGTGTCCTCGAGCACGCACGACCTGCCGACGCTGGCGGGCTACTGGATCGGGCGCGACATCGAGGCGCGGCGGAAGGCGGGGCTGCTCGACGGCGACCGGTATCATGAAGCCTGGGCCGAGCGGCGGAACGACAAGCAGAAGCTGCTGAACGCGCTGTTCACCGAAGGGCTGATGCCGGACTGGTTTCCGCGCAACGCCGACCAGGTTCCCGACCTGACGGGCGAATTGCACAACGCGCTGGTCGGCTGGCTGGCCAGGGCCTCCTCGCGCATGATGGTGATCAGCTTCGAGGACCTGCTGAAGGAGACCGAGCAGCAGAACCTGCCGGCGACTACCTCCGAGTATCCCAACTGGCGGCGCAAGGTGCGCTACACCGTGGAGCAGCTCCGCGCCGGCGCGGCCGCCGACTACTCGCGCATGTTCCGCAACTGGCTGGAGCGCACGGGGCGGCTGGCGAAACCGGGGCAGTAATTGTGGCGCACGCTAAAGCGGGCGCGACGCATTGCAGGCGGCTCTATCCGCAGCGCCGCAAAATGTCCCAGTAAGCCCCGCGTTGGCCCCCTGCAATCGCGTCGATGAGGCGCTGGTTGGCGTTGTAATCGTAATAGGCCGAAAACAAACGGCGCGATTTCCGGTTCGAGGAAGAAGAGCGGCTCGCGCGGGTCCTGCTCCGGGGCGGCGAGGCGGCGGGCCGGCCGCTTGCAGCGCCTCGGCGGCGTAGTCCAGACCGATGGGCGCGATGGGCGGCCGCATGCGGTTGGTGTTGACCAGGGCGATGCGCATCTCAGGCGAAGCCCACGTACTGCACTTCTTCTTCCAGCTCCAGGCCGAAGCGGGCGGCCACGCGGGCTTTGAGGTCGGCAATCAGCTCGCACAGTTCGTGCGCCGTGCCGGCGCCGGCGTTGTAGATCAGATTGGCGTGGTAGTCGGCAACGCGCATGTCGCCGCGCGCCAGGCCGCGGGCTCCCGCCTGTTCCAGGAAGTAGGCGGCGGGCACCTTGCCCTCGCGCACCACCTTCTCCGGCACCTGCGCGGCGACCGCTGGCGAAAGTTCGGCCAGGACCAGGTTCTTGAAGATGCTGCCCGCGCACTTCATGGTGGGCGGGAATTTGCGGTCGCGCACGGAGACAATCTCGTCGGCGGCGCGGCGCAGCTCGCCGACGTCGGCGGGACGGAGCGCGAGGCGCGTTGAAAAGACGATCCAGTCTTTGTGGCGCTTGAACAGGCTTTCGCGGTACCGGAATTCGCACTCGGCGCCGGCCCGGATGGCGATGCACTCGCCATCGAAGTAGCGCACCGTTTCAACGACTTCGGAGATCGAGTGGCCATAGGCGCCCGCGTTGCCGTAGACCGCGGCGCCCAGGGAACCGGGAATTCCAGCCAGGGTCTCCATGCCCGCCAGACCCCGCGCAATCGAGTAATCGACCACGGCGCCTAGCTCGGCCCCGGCCTCGGCTTCGACCGTGCTGCCCACGTTCGTGATCTTGTCGGCGGTGAAGCGCAGCACGATGCCGCGGAATCCCTGGTCGGAAACGATCAGGTTTGTCCCGCCGCCGATGATGACGTAGGGGAGGCCGCTGGCGCGCGTTTGCCGAAGCGCTTCAACGAAGGTCTCGGCCGAGGCAGTCTCGGCATAGACGCCGGCGGGACCGCCGATCCCGAAGCGCGTAAAGCGCGCCAACACCGCGCCCTCGGCAACCTGTAAATTGGGAATTCGGCCGAGACGGTCGAGGGTTTGATCGAGGGCTGTCATCAAACACACCATTATAGGCGCGGCGCCCGGCGGGGCCATAGAAACGGCGCCCCGCGGGGTCGCAAACAAATCCCGCGGCGGGGCCGCCCCCTTCCTGGGTTTTCCCGCGGAGGGGCTGGCGTTCCTGCGCAGCCTGAAGCGCAACAACCGCCGCGCGTGGTTCCAGCCGCGCAAGCACATCTACGACGAGAAGGTGCGAGCGCCGATGAAGGAGCTGGTCTCGGCGCTGACAGCAGCCATGATGAGGTTCGCGCCGGACTACGTGCGGGAGCCGGACGCGGCGATCTACCGGGTCTACCGCGACATCCGGTTCAGCCCGGACAAGACGCCGTACAAGACCCACGTCGCGGCGATCTTCCCGCGGCGCGGTCTCGATAAGCACGCGTGCGCGGCGCTGTACTTCAGCGTATCGGCGGAGACGGCTGAAATCGCAGGCGGCGTCTACATGCCGACGCCGGACGAGCTGCGCGCGATCCGCCTGCACCTGGTGGACCACCACCAGGAGCTCCGGCGCATTCTGCGTGGCCGCACCCTGCGTACGCTCATGGGCGAGCTGATGGGGGCCGAGCTGGCGCGCGTGCCGAAGGGCTTCGACCCGGACCACCCCGCGGCGGACCTGGTGCGGTGCAAGCAGTGGCTGCTCGACATCGAGCTGGACGCGGGGCTCGCCACAACCCCGCAGCTCTACGACGAGCTGATCAAGCGCTTTCGCGCCATGACGCCGTTCGTGGAGTTCCTCAACGCGCCGCTGGTGGCCAGCCGGCGGGGAGCAAAGGCCGAGAGGTTTTTCCAGTGACGGCCTGCCGGGTCGAATGCCACGCGGGTTACAAGGCGGACGAGCGGCCGGTCCGGTTTCACCTCGGCGGCCACGCCTATGAGGTGCGCGAAGTGCTGGACCAGTGGTACGATCCCGCCGCCACTTACTTCAAGGTACGGGCGGACGACGGCGACTTGTACATCCTGCGGCACTCGCTCGAGGACGGCTGGACGCTGGAGGCGTTCAGGCGGGCGTGACAGGCGCCAAGCCGGGCAGGCCACCGAGCGAGGGTGCGAGGCGGACCGCGCGCAGGATCGATTCGGCGACGGCCTCGGCTGCCGCTACGCCGAGCGCATCGATGGGCGCGGGCTCAGAGCCGAGCGAGAGGGCGATGACGATGTCGCCGTCGGACATGCTGTTGACCGGGTTGATGGCGCGCGCCATGCCGAGGCTCGCGAGCTCGGCCAGTTTGCGCGCCTCGATGCGGGTGAGCTGCGCGTTGGTCGCCACCACCACCAGCGTGGTGTTCTCGGGCCGGAAACCGCCGCTTGCGCCGCGCTTCATCTGGCGCGCGGAATCGGCGAATTCGAGGCTCTCGGGAGAAACGCGCGCGCCGGCGATGATTGCCCCGGTGCGCGGATCGATCACATCGCCGATCGCGTTCACGACCGCGAGCGCGGCCACCTTCACCGCGGCCAGCGGGCCTTCGAGCGCCACAGTGGCTGAGCCGAGGCCGGACTTCATGGCCTGCCGTATGCCAAACAGCTTGCCGACAGTGGCGCCAGTTCCCGCTCCGGCGGCTCCCTCCTCTACCGGATCGTCGCTCGCGGCGCGTGCCGCAGCTTCGCCCATCTCGCGTGTGGGACGGACCTCGGCGCGGCCGATGCCGAGATCATACAGGATCGCGCAGGGCACGATGGGCACGCGCCCGGCCGAGGTCTCGAACCCGACGCCCTTCCGCTCCAGGTGGCGGCGCACGCCGGAGGCGGTTTCGAGGCCGAAAGCGCTGCCCCCGGCCAGCACAACCGCGTGGACGCGGCCGGCCACGTGCCCGGGCTCGAGCGTGGCCAGCTCTTCGCTTCCGGTGGCCGATCCGCCCACCCAGACGCCGCCGATTGCGCCCGCCTCGGTGAGAATGGCCGTGCAGCCGGTCAGCGCGTCGTAGTCCGAGGCATGGCCAACGAGGATCCCCGGGATGTCAGTGAGCCCTTTCATGACGTTCATTCCGCAAGCCGTATGTTACCATCGGGACACGAGGATCAGACGGCCTTGCTCGACGTGTTGAAGTCGCCCGTACTCGCGATTCAAGATTATTACGCATTGACCGGCCGGGCTCTCCGGAACATCATCCGCCCCCCGCATTACTCGAGCGACATCTTCCTTCAGATGGACATCATCGGCGTGGGGAGCCTGCCGATTGTGATTTGCGTCGGCTTTTTCAGCGGCGCGGTCATGGCCATGCAGATGGCGAAAGCGTTGGCGCAGTATGGCGCGGTGGGCCAGACCGGCCAGATCGTGGCGATCACGCTCGTGCGGGAACTGGGGCCGGTGCTCACTTCGTTGATGGTGGCCGGGCGTACGGCCAGCGGCATCGCCAGCGAGCTCGGGTCGATGAAAGTGACTGAGCAGATCGACGCCATGCGCGCGCTGGGCACCGATCCCATTCAGAAGCTGGTGACGCCGCGGCTGATTGCGGCCTGCACCGTCCTGCCGTTGCTCACCATCATCGCGGATTTCATCGGGATTTTCGGCGGGTTTCTCATCGCCTATTTCGTGCTGATGATGACTCCCAACCAGTACTGGAACAGCGCCTGGCAGGCGCTCACCTACACCGACGTCTTCTTCGGCCTGCTCAAGCCGTTCGTCTTTGCGTTCGCCATCGTGCTGACGGGCTGTTATTACGGCCTGACGACCACCGGCGGCACGCAGGGCGTGGGACGCGCCACTACGCAGGCGGTGGTGGTGTCGTCGGTGCTGATCTTTTTCCTCACGTTCTTCCTTACCAGGATCTTCGTGAGCCTGTAGCCGCCGCATGCCGCACGACGATTCCCAATCTGTGTTGCGGTTCGAGCATGTTACCGTCTGTTTCGGCGACGCCAAGGCGCTCGACGACGTCTCCTTCGACGTCGCGCGCGGCGAGACCCGCATCATCTTCGGAGCGGCGGGAAGCGGGAAAACCGTGCTGCTGAAGACCGCGCTCGGTCTGACGAAACCGGATTCCGGCAGAGTCTTCGTCTTCGGTCAGGATGTCACCGGGATGGAGGAGAAGGACCTGTTCCACATCCGCAGCCGGATCGGCGTGCTGTTCCAGGAGGGCGGGCTGTTCGATTCGATGACGGTCGAGGAGAACGTGGGCTATCCGCTGGAGAACCTGCTGGAGTTTCAGCTTCCGCCCGACCAGGTGCGCGAGCGCGCGACGGAGGCGCTGCGGTTCGTGGAGTTGGAGGAGACAGTGGACAAATTTCCCGCAGAGCTCTCGGGCGGGATGCGGCGGCGGGTGGGAATTGCGCGGGCGATCGTGACCGAGCCGCCGCTGATCCTTTACGATTCTCCTACGGCGGGCCTGGACCCGATCACGGCCTACACCATCATCGCGCTCATCGCCAAAGGGCGCGACCTGAAGCACACAACCACGGTCATGGCTACGCATCGCTACCAGGACGGCCACTTCATGGCGACGCGCCGCTTCAATCCCGGCACCGGGCTGGCTGAACCGGTAGCCACGGCGGAAGGCGACGGATTGGGCACCGTATTCATGGTGCTCAACCAGGGCAGGATCGCCTTCGAAGGGGACCTTGCCGAGTTGAATGCGTCGACGGATGCCTACGTTTCGAAGTTTGTGCGGCACGAGGAATGAGGGTGGGGCGGGCCGTTTAGCCTGCCCCATGCGAGCGCCGGAGTGCGCGGTGCATGTACAATGATGCCCGGAGAGTGAGGCCGGAAGAATAGGGTATGCCATCTCAGGCGAAGGTCAGGTGGGCGCAGCTTCGAGTGGGGGTAATGGCCGCCGTATCGATGGCGATCCTGGCGGTGCTCATCTTTCTGTTTACCGAAGAGAAGCCCTTCTGGGAGCACTATGTCACGATCTACACGCTGATGAACGATTCGGCGTCGTTGGCCAAGGGCGCGCCGGTCCGTCTCAACGGTATCCTCATCGGCAGCGTGACGGACATAGGGCTGTCGGGCTCCCGGGAGCCGAGTCGGATCGTGCGCGTGTCAATGAAGGTGGAGCGGTTCCGGCTCAAGGACATCCCGATCGACTCGGTGGCGGACATCGATGCCGAGAACGTGCTGGGCACCAAGTTCATCAACATCGCCATGGGCCGCAGCAAAGTCGCGGTCGAGCCGGACGGCGAGATTAAGAGCGAGCCCAGCGCGGAGATTCAGGACCTGGTCAAGAAGGGCTTTGGCATCTTCGACGCGGCGCAGGCGATTCTGGCCCGGCTCGACAAGATTGTCAGTCTGGTCGAATCGGGCAAAGGGAGCGTCGGGAAGTTCCTGGTTGACGAGGAGTTCTACGACCGGCTGGTGAAGACGGTGGGCGAGTTGCAGAAGATCGCGGAAACCGTCAGCAGCGGCAAGGGAACGGCGGGCAGGCTGGTCTATGACGAGAGCCTGTACACCAAGGCGAACGACACGGTGACGCGGCTTGACCAGGTCATTCAGGACCTGCAGGCAGGCCAGGGGACGGCCGGGCAGTTGCTGAAGAATCCCGAGTTGTACAAGGAGGCGCAGGCCAGCATCGCGCAGGCCCGGCAATTGCTGGACAACCTCAACGCCGGACAGGGCACGGCCGGCAAGCTGCTCAAGGACGACGCGGCGTATCACCAGATTCAAAGCATTCTCGGCCAGGTGGATACCACACTGAGCCGCATGAACGCGGGGCAGGGAACAGTGGGACAGTTGCTGGTGAACCCGCAGCTCTACGACTCGTTGTACGGGCTCTCGGCCGAGATCGAGGGGTTGGTCAAGGAAGTTCGAGCGAACCCGAAGAAGGTTCTGCGGCTCAAGTTCTCGATCTTCTGACCGTGGACCCCGCACCCAAGCTCCTGGTGGTCAACGCCGACGACTTCGGCTTCACACGCGATGTGAACGCCGGGATCGTCGAGGCCCACTGCTGCGGCATTCTGACCGCCACGAGCATTATGGCTAACGGCGCGGCGTTCGAGGACGCCGTAAGGCTGGCCATGGAAAACCCCGGGCTCGACGTGGGCTGCCACCTGGTGCTGGTGCAGGGAGAGTCCGTGGCGCGGCCAGGCACGCCTCTGCCGGCGACGCTGGGGGAGTTGCTCCGGATGCTCGCGCTGGGCCGAATGCCGGTCTACGACGAGCTGGCGGCGCAGGTGCGGCGCATCGTTGCGGCAGGCCTGCGGCCAACGCACCTGGACACGCACAAGCACACCCACGTGGCCCCCTCCGTGCTTGCCGCCGTAGCGAGGATTTCGCAGGAATTCGGCATCCCCTGGGTGCGGCGGCCTTTTGACTTCCCGCTGCGCGCGAGCTTCGCAGCCGTCCCGTGGAGCGTAAGGATTACGAGCCGGCTGCTGGGCATCCCACGGAAGCGCTTCGACGCCGTTCTGGCCGCGCACGGCTGCCGGACCACGGATCACTTCGCGGGTTTCCGGCTGACGGGCCGCTTCCGGACGCCGGAACTGGCGGCCCTGATCGGCCAGCTTCCGCCCGGTACGGCGGAGTTCATGTGCCATCCCGGCCACTGCGGCGCGGAGCTGCGGGCCGCGCGCACGCGCCTCAAAAAGAGCCGCGAGGCCGAGCTTCAGGCGCTGACGGCGGCGGAGACGCGGCAGGCGCTGAATGCGGCGGGTGTAAAGCTGGCAACTTACCGCGAGCTATAGACTGACACGATCGGCGTCTATCGAGCTCCCGTCCAGAAGTTCCTCGACCTTGCTGACGAGACCGTGCTGCGTGAACGGCTTGCGCAGCAGCGGCGCATTGCTCGGCCCGCGGCCGGTGCTTTCGACCAGAACCTTGTCGCGATAGCCCGACATGAAGAGCACCTTCGTCTCGGGCCGCATGGCCGTCAACTGGTCGGCCAGCGCATAGCCGTTCGTGCCAGGCATCAGGATATCGGAGACAAGCAGATGGATGGGGCCGGCGTGCTCCGACGCCACGCGCAGGGCCTCTTCGGCGCCGAGCGCCTCCAGCACGGTAAAGCCCGCCCTCCACAACATCGTGCGCACCAGTGACAGGACGCTCTCCTCGTCATCGACGACCAGGATTACCGCAGCGTGGCTCGACGAAGCCATAGACGAGAATCATACCACTCGCAGCCGGCGTGGAGGCGGCCGTGGGGCGCGCAAGCGCATACGTGTGTGGCACCGCGGTTCCGCCTGCCTTGGACGGGCCAAACGTCTTGCCCCAACGTCTAAAATGGTAACCAGGATGCGCTTCCCTGGAAACCTCAGGATCGGCGGAGTCGAGATCGCCCCGGCCACGGTGCTGGCGCCGATGGCCGGCGTCACCGACACCGTCTTCCGGCGCTTCATCCGCGGGCTGGGCGGCTGCGGGCTGATCATGACGGAGTTCACCAGCTCGCACGGCGTGGTTCACTCGCTCCGCGCAAGCAGGCCTGGACGTACGATGCGCTACCTGGCCTTCGATCCGCACGAGCATCCCATCAGCGCGCAGCTTTTCGGTTCCGACCCCGAGGTCATGGCTGGCGCCGCCGCCGTATGCCAGGAACTGGGGTTCGACCTGGTCGATATCAACCTCGGCTGCCCGGTGAACAAAGTAGTCAAGTGCAATGGCGGTTCGGGCCTGCTGCGCGACCTGCCGCTGATCGAGCGCATCCTCCGCGCGGTGCGGGCGTCCATCACGGTTCCGCTGACTGTCAAGTATCGTGCCGGATGGAATGAACGCGAGATCGTCGCGACCGGACTGGCGCGCCTGGCCGAAGACTGCGGTGTCGCGGCGGTGGCGCTCCATCCCCGCACGCGCGAGCAGGGCTACAGCGGGCGCGCTGACTGGAGCCGCATCGCCGAGGTCAAGGCGGCCGTCCGGATTCCGGTCATCGGAAACGGCGACATCGAGACCCCGGAAGATGCCGTCCGCATGGTGGCCGAAACCGGCTGCGACGCCATCATGATCGGTCGCGCGGCCTCGGCCAATCCCTGGATCTTCCGCCAGATTGCGCAGTACCTGGCGACCGGGGCATACGACCAGCCCGCCGAGAGCGACCGCTACGACATGATCCGCGGCTATTACCGCCTGCTGGCCGAGCGTGGCGCGCCCGATGCGGTCGGGAAAATGAAGCAGTTCGCTTCCTATTTCACGCACGGCGTCCGCAACGGCGCTAAACTGCGGGTTAGGATTTTTCACGCCCAGCAGGCGGCCGAGATCATCGAGCTGGTGGACGCGTTCTTCGAGCACGAGCTTGCCACCGCATAATCCGATCCGATGAAACAAGTCCAACTGATCACTGACGGGGCCTGCCATGGCAACCCCGGCCCCGGCGGCTGGGCCGCGATCCTGCGTTGCGGCCATCACAGGAAAGAGCTGTTCGGCTCCTCCCCGCACACCACCAACAACCGCATGGAGATGGCCGCCGCCATCGAGGGGCTGCGCGCGCTCAAAGAGCCATGTATGGTCGACATCGTCACTGACTCGGAATACCTGAAGAAGGGCATGACCGAGTGGATCTCCGGATGGAAGCGCCGCAACTGGCTTACGAAGGAGAAGAAGCCGGTGCTCAACAAGGATCTCTGGGTAGCGCTGGAGGATCTCGTCAGCCGTCATGAAGCCCGTTGGACCTGGACCCGGGGCCACGCCTCGCACACGGACAACAACCGCGCCGACGAGCTGGCCACCCAGGCCGCCGCCGCGCAGACCTTCAGCAGAGGATACAAGCGCGATGTACAATTGCCGGCTTATGGCCTCGACAACAAGGCAGGCAGGTAGCCGATCTTGAGGATCGCGATCTTCGGCGGCACCTTCGACCCGGTCCACTCGGCGCACCTGGCCATCGCGCGGGAGGCGGCGCGCGTATTCGGCCTCGCGCGCGTGCTGTTCATTCCCGCGTCGCGGCCGCCGCACAAAAGCGGCGCCACCGTGGCCGGCTACGAAGACCGCTACCGCATGGTCGAGCTGGCCTGCCAGGGCGAGCCCTTGTTCGAGGCTTCGCGCCTGGAAGAGGGCCAGGAGCGGAGTTACTCGATCGGCACCATCGAGCGCGTGCTCGGCACACTCCAGCCCGGCGACGAACTGTTCTTCCTCATTGGCGCCGACGCGTTTGCGGAGATCGCGACCTGGCGCCGCTGGCGCGACGTAGTCGGCGCCGTCCGCTTCATCGTGGTGGCGCGGCCGGGCCACGACTACGCAATTCCGCCCGGCGCGCGCGTGGAGCTTCTGGACACGCTGGCGCTGGACGTCTCCTCCTCCGCCATCCGCGCTCGGCTCGCTGCGGGCGAGAGTCCGCCGGAGCTGCCGCCGGCGGTCCTCGCATACATCCGCGAGCGGGGGCTGTACGGCTTGAGCCGCGCCCGATCCGAGCCGCTACCGGCCTAACATGCGAAACGGTGCCGCGTCGCGCCGCGTTGAACAGACAATGGCTTATCGCGCCTTGATTTCGCTGGCGCTGGCAGGCACGGCCCTGGCCCAAGCCCCTCTGCGGACCACGGTCCGCCTGGTCATTGCGCCGACCACGGTCGTCGATGCCCGCGGCCGGTACATCGACGGCCTGACGGAGCGGGACTTTCTTCTGCGCGACAACGGCCAGCCGCGCGACATTCACGTGGATTTCGCCTACATTCCTATTTCGCTGGTGATAGCGGTCGAGTGCAGCTTCCCTTCCGCCGCGGTTTTGAACAAGACCCACAAGATTGGGAGCATGATCGAGCCGCTGGTCACCGGCGAGCGTGGCGAGGTCGCGGTGGTCGCGTTCGACAGCGAGGTCGCCGTCCAGCAGGATTTCACCGCCGACTTCGAAAAGGTGGAGAAGGCGCTGAGGAGGATTCAGCCTGGGGACGACGGCGCCAAGACAGTTGACGCCGTGGCCGAATCCGTGCGCCTGCTCGCCGCGCGGCCGCCCGAGCGCCGCCGGGTCCTGCTCCTGATCAGCGAGACGCGCGACCGCGGCAGCAGGACCAAGCTCGAAGACGTCATCACGCAGGCCCAGCAGGAGAATGTTGCGATTTACCCGCTCACGTACTCCCCGTATACCACCGCGTTCACGGCCAAGGCAGGCACAACGCCGCCGCCGGACTGGGCCGGCATCAACATCATCGCCATCTTCAGCGAGATCGGCCGTCTGGCCAAAGCCAACGCCGCCGAGGCTTTCGCAAAGTACACCGGCGGCGAGCGGTTATCGTTCACGCGGCAGAAGGCTCTGGAGCAGGCGGTGGCGCGCATCGGCGAAGAATTGCACAGCCAGTATCTGCTGAGCTTCGTGGCGGCGCCGGAGGCCGTGGGCACGTTTCACGCCATCGCCGTTTCGGTGCCCGGCCGGCCCGGCGCCAAGGTGCGCACGCGTCCCGGCTATTGGATGGCTGACGCGCAACCGTGAGACCGCCTTCCCGGCTACTTCTGCTCTTCCGGCGCAGACGGCTCTTCGGGCTCGGATTCCCTTTCGCCGTAGCCGTACTTCGAGTAGTAGTAGGTGTACTTGCTGTAAAGCTCTCCCGCTCGCGCGCCGTTGACCACGACCCCCAGCACGTTGTTCTCGCACAGCGACTGCATGGCCCGGTGCACTGTGTCGATGGTGGTGGAGCCAATCCGGATCACCAGGATCGTGCCGTCCGCCAGGGTGCCCAGCAGGTTCGCGTCGGCGGAGAACAGCAGCGGCGGGCTGTCGAGAATCACCCAGTTGAAGGTCTTGGGCAGATCATGGAGGAGCGCCTTGGCTTCCCGTAAGTTCAGCAGTTCCAGCGGGTTCTTGACCGCGGTCCCGGCCGGCATCAGGTACAGGTTGGTGCCCGCGATTTTCTTCATGCAGGCCGCCAGCGGCATCTGGCCCAACAGGTAATCGGTGGCGCCCGGGGCCCGGTCGATCTGGAAGAGGTTGTGCAGAGCCGGCCTGCGGAAATCAAAATCGCACAGCAGCGTGAAGCTGCCCGCCAGTTGTGCTTCGGCGAGCGCCAGATTGGCGGCGGAGAACGACTTTCCCTCGGCCGGGGAAGGGCTAGTGACCACCACAGTATGTATGGGCTGGAGGCTCTGCAGGTGGTTGATGCGGGTCCTCAGGCTGCGGAATTCCTCGCTCGGCGAGTCCTGCGGCCGGCTGGCGTCGATGAGCAGGGCTTCCGGAGCGGGCGTGAACTGTACCTCCTGCACGTCGGCCAGCAGGACCTGAGCGGCTGTCTCGGCAGCGGGCCTGGCGGCTGCGCTGGGAGCCGCGGGCGGCGGGGTAGTCGTGCTTCCCACCGGCGGCGCCCCCATCTGCTCGGCGCGACGCAGTGCATCGTGGACTCGGCTCATTTCGTCTCCTTCACAATCCCACACCGCGGTCCCGCCGGGACCGCGCCGGACGCCCTCATCCGGTTCTTCCGGGGCCGCGTGCTAAGGGGCCCGCCCCCATGCGCTATGCCCGCGTCACTCCATAGTAGTAGTACATCGAAGCGGCTATCATCGCGATCCCGCAGATGCACGCGGCGAGCCAGGCGGCCCATACCAGCCTCCGTTTTCGCCGGACCACCAGATCATTCTCGAGCAGTGGCACGGTTCCCAACACCGCCAGGTTGGTATACGCGCGCGCGTCCTTCAGGTTCTTGATGGAATTATCCTTCATCTCCCGCGCGCCGCCAATGAACACTCCCACGAGCAGCCCGATGGCCGTCCCTGCCCCAATAATGACCAGCCGTTTTGGCTTCACCGGCGTTTCGGGTAGCGATGCCGGGTCAAGCAGTTGCAGCCGCTCGCCCTGCCCCCGGTTTTCCAGGCTGGTGGCGATCTCGGACTGCGACTTCTTGGCGTTCAACTCGTCGTATCTCGCTTTGGCCAGAGCATAGTCGCGCGTCAGTTCGTTGTAGGTCTTCTCCATCAGCGGGCTGGACTGGATGCGCTCGTTATACTGATTGATCAGCGCCACCACCTGCTTCTGCGACTTGGTGCGCTCCTCCAACTCCAGATCCTTGGCTTGAATCTGGCTCTGCAGGCCGGTAATCTGCATCTCCAGCGCGCGCGTGCTCTGAGCCCGGGCCGGGTCGACCCTCTTGGGAGCGGCTTCCGGCTTGCTCTCCTGGTCGTCTTTGAGCATCTGGTCCCGCCGCTTGCGCAACATGGCCAATTGGGCTTCGGCCGACTGCACGTCCGGATACGTCTCCTTGTATCGTTCCTTCAGCGATGAAACCGCCGTCTCCTGGTGCATGATCTCGCGTTCCATCTGGACGAGCCGCTCGCTCTTTGCCGCCGCGCTGAGCGGCTGGTCTGGATTCTGCGCCAGCGACTGCAACTGTTCGCGGTAGATGCGAAGCTGCGACTCGAGGAGCAGCTTCTCCTGCCCGATGCGGTTGATCGCTTCATTGACCCCGCTCAGTTGCTGCTCAAGCGTTCGCAGCGTGGCGAGATTGCCTTGGAGCTGATCCGGCAGCCGCCCCGAATTCTGCAGCCGGAATTGCGTCAGCCGGTTCTCCAGATCGTCCAGACTCTTCTTGCTGGCTTCCCACTCGTCCTTGAGAAACTCGGTGGTCGCCGTCGACTGGCTGGAGAGCGCCCGGATGTTCTCGTCGATAAAACCGCGGACCAGCTCCTGCGTAACCTTCTGGGCCAGCATCCGGTTCGAATACTCAAACGTAATCCGGAAGGCCGAATACTGCTGTCTGCCGCCCTGCTGCAGGTTTTCCACCTCACTGATCTTGATGCCGGTCCGCATCTGCTCGATGACGTCCTCTAAGGGCTTGTGCTGCAACTCGCGGCGGTAGAGGTTGTTGCTCTGGATAATGTTGATCAGGTTGGCGCGGCTCTGCACGGTCTGCGCCATCTGGTTGATGCGCTGCGACATCTCCGAATTGACGTTGGAGGGCACATACCGCTCCGGCACTTGAGGGGCGATAACCTGCACCATAGCTTGCGACATGTAGGTGTCCGGCCACAGGAAGGCCACGACCACGGAGAGGACGAGGGCGGCAAACGCAGGGCCCGCCATCCAGCTCTTGTGGCGGCGGAGGATATCGACATAGTCCTCGACATCCAGCGGACGCCTGGGAATACTCAGAAGATCTTGCGTCGGTTGCATTCCGTTCCTTCTTACGGCCCCTCTCTCGGAAATCCCGATTGGGCGCTCCCGGTGCTGTCAGACGCGGCGCCAGCGCGCCGCGGGCGCCCTGGCGGCCTATTGCACGATGACGTGATCGCCGTTTTCGAGTAGGACGTTCTGACTGAGGTTCTTGCCTTTGACGACCTCGTTCCAATTGAACTTCAGGCGTTTGTCGCCGCGGATGATCGTGATGTTCTTCTTGTTGGCGAACTCCTGGAAACCGCCCGCCATCGTGATGGCCTCGAAAACCGTGGTCGGCGTCGCCAGCGGATAGGCGCCCGGCCTGGCGATCTCGCCGGTCATGAGATAACGCTTGCTCCGTACGGCGTCGACCGAGACCGTGACTTGAGGATTATTGATGAACTTGGAGAGAGCCGTCGTGATTGCCTCCCCAACCTGAATCGGCGTCATCCCGTCGGCTTTGATCTCGTTGATCAGCGGCATCGTGATCTTGCCGTCCGGGCGGACGGTCATCGTTCCCGAAAGGTCCTGCTCCCTCCACACGCGCACTGTGATGACGTCGTCAGCGCCGAGAATGTACGTGTTGGGATCCACCGAAACCGGCAAGTTCATCGGTTTTCCCAGCCCGGCCGGTGCGGGCTGCGCCGGCTCCGCCTGCGGTCCCTGCTTGGCCGCCGGCGCAGCCTGTTGCGCGGCCACATAGGGCGCTGCCCACAGGCAAAGCGCCAGCGTGGGTGCCGCCACGAAAATTCCTCTCATTGCGCTCCTTCCAGAAGTGCTGCTGGTTGAACTGAGTCCAGGGACCTACGCCGCCCCGGACGCATCACTCGGCCATTATAAGATACTGGCGTGTCCGGTGCTCTGGGAGGCCGGTACTGCGTTGAAATAGCGTGAGTACTGTGCTGTTTGTACGGGTTCCGGGCCCGAAGGCGGCGCGTCAGCGCGTAGCCACTTCGTCCAGCAGTGTCCCGTCCGACGCGAACAACTGCACCCGCAGCGGGATCTGGCCTGCCGCGTGGGTCGAGCAGCTCAGGCAGGGATCGTAGGCGCGTACCACCGCCTGCACCCGGTTCAGCATGCCTTCTTCAAGCTTGTTGCCGTCGACGAAGCGCTTGGCCACCTGCTCCACCGAGCGGTTCATGGCCAAATTGTTGTGGCCCGTGGCGACGATCAGGTTCGCCCACACGATGGCGCCCTTCTCGTTCACCTTGTAGTGGTGGATGAGAGTGCCGCGCGGCGCTTCGATCATGCCCACGCCTTCGAGCGAATTCACGCCCGCCCGCGCCCGCACCCGAGTGTCGAGAATCCGTGGATCCTCGAGCAACATGCCGATCCGCTCCAGGCCATAAGTGGCTTCGATGAGCCGCGCGTAATGATAGTGGAAGGCGCTCTGGACCACCGCGCCGCAGCGCTGGTGATATTCCTCGAATTGCTTCTGCGCTTCGGGTGTGCCTGCTCCGCGATCCAGGTTGCGTAATCAGATCGAAACAGCTCTGGAATCGCCGCCGTAATTGCCCCACCGTTCGTAGGAGATGTTTACATTTTAGGGTATTGAAACCTCTATTTATCTGAATTAGACTGCTCTCATCTTGCTCGCGGCCCACTGCGGCGAGGCGCTTGGAGGACTGATGCGAGGCATCGGCTGGCTCGTCCTGCTTTTATTTGTCGTCGGCGAAGCTGCCATGGCTCAAGTACAAAGGCCGACGCCCGTTCCATATTCGCCCACGAAGCTGGACGAATACACTTCCTACTGTGCCCTTTGGCGAACCGACGCCACGTTTCGCAGCACGGTGCGCCTCACGAATTCGCTGGAAAACGCACCCATCGACGCGACCGTGACGCTGTACATGCCCGACGGCACGCTGTACGCGTTGCCGCCCGTTCACCTGGCGAAATCCGAGGTCCAGACGGTGGATGTCAATGCGGCTCTGGCTCAAGCTCCGCCCGCGGTTCAACCTCATCTATCCCGGTTCGGCAGTGCCTCGGTGACATACCGCTACGACTGGCCGGGAGTAGTGCTGGCCTCGATGTCGATCCTGGACACGGCCCGAAGCTCACTTCGCTGTCTACTATCATGGAGGGGCGCACGGCGAAAAGCCTGCCGCTGCCGGACCTCCTGCGTCAGCCGGGCGAGGCCCAGGAACTGCTAATTGAGAGCCTGATGAGCAAGCAGGCGCAGATCCAGGATATCAACCTGGCGTATTCCTACGACGGCTACTTGAACGATATCCTGGCTGGTATAGGGAGCACGGACCAGACCGGCAACTACGTCTTTCCGGTGATTCCCGCGGTGGCTTATCGGGGCGGCCCCAGGGTGTCGCACTACTGGCTGGCGGACGGCGCGTTCGACACCATGTACTCGCTCTGGAACCCCGAGCCGGACGCGCAGGAGCTGCTGGTGACGCTGAAGTACGGCGCCAACGGCGATTCGTACAAGCTGCCGTTGACGTTGGAGGCGCATGCCTCGACGATGATCGACATTGGGGAACTGATCCGCACGCGGCAGCTTGATCAACAGGGCAAGCTGTTGCCGCCGGACGTCAAACAGGGTAGTTTTGTGGTGAGCAGCCCGACCGAACGGCTGGAGGATGCCGTTAATGTGGTGGTGGGCATGGGCATTTATAGTCCCACGAAAGCGACCTGCGGCAGCGGATGGCTCACGTGTAGCGGCATGGTCAATCCGCCCTCACCGCAAGTGGTTCCATCAAGCGCCACTCTAGGGGTTAACCGCCACCCAGGCCATCAGCGTCGCCGGATATCAGGTCAGAACCAATACCCTGACATTTTCCACCGGGGACAGCATCACGAATAGCGGCCCAACTCAATGAACACGATCGCTGAAGCCGCGTTGGTTTGGTCAATTGTCGGCACCTACGCGCGCGGAGCCCAACTCCCGACGCCACGTCCGGTTCCTCCCCTGGACGCCGTGATCGAGCGTTTTGAGCTAAAGGACGCGACCCTCGTGGAGGCTATCTCCCAGCTAAGCCTGGAACCGATCACGAGGCTGCACATTGGTCTGGAGGAGGTCCTACGGAGCAAGCTGCAGGACCCTCGGGACCGAAGCGTGCAGTTTTCGGCCTCCCTCGACCACAGGACGGTGAGACAGATACTCGACGGGCTGTGCAAACTGGATAGTCGTTACACGTGGTCCAGTGAAGGCCAGTCGATAAACGTATATCCCCGGGCGACTATCGGGGACGAATCCTATCTGTTGAATCTCACCCTCAATGCGATCGCTCTCGACGAAATCCCAGATCCGCAGCAGGGGCTGACGCCGCTGGCTCGGCTGCTACCGGGTCAGCAGATCGGGTACGCACAGATTGGAGGAGATTCCGACTACCCGAAGGCCTGGAGTGCAGTGTTCAACCACCTGACCGTGCGCCAGTTCATCAACAGGCTCGCCGAGCATATGAGTCCTCGGACTGCCTGGATCTGGCAGGGGGGAAAGGACTCCAGGATGTTCGGCTTTTTCAAGAACGGATTCCGGCCCATTTAGGGGCCGCGCCACCCGCCCCTACCGCGTCGCCACTTCGTCCAGCAGCGTCCCGTCCGCCGCGAACAACTGCACCCGCAGCGGGATCTGGCCCGCGGCATGGGTCGAGCAGCTCAGGCAGGGATCGTAGGCGCGTACCACCGCCTGCACCCGGTTCAGCATGCCTTCTTCAAGCTTGTTGCCGTCGACGAAGCGCTTGGCCACCTGCTCCACCGAGCGGTTCATGGCCAAATTGTTGTGGCCCGTGGCGACGATCAGGTTCGCCCACACGATGGCGCCCTTCTCGTTCACCTTGTAGTGGTGGATGAGCGTGCCGCGCGGCGCTTCGATCATGCCCACGCCTTCGAGCGAATTCACGCCCGCCCGCGCCCGCACCCGAGTGTCGAGAATCCGCGGATCCTCGAGCAACATACCGATCCGCTCCAGGCCATAAGTGGCTTCGATGAGCCGCGCGTAATGATAGTGGAAGGCGCTCTGGACCACCGCGCCGCAGCGCTGGTGATATTCCTCGAATTGCTTCTGCGCTTCGGGCGTGCCGATGGAATCGGCCGCGTTCAGCCGCGCCAGAGGGCCCACCCGGTAGATGCCCGCCGGGTATCCCTGCGGCTTGAAGTAGGGCGCCTTGAGGTAGGACGTCGGGAGCGCGGCCTCGCCGATGTGCTTCGCGTAGTCCCGCGGGCGTATCTTGTCCGCCACTATCGCGCCGTCCGGGCCGCGGAAGCGCATCCGGCCGTCATAGAGCTGGAGGCCGCCGTCCTCGTCCACCAGGCCGGCATACATGGTGGGCGCGTTGCCGAAGCTCTCGATCTCGTCCTTGAACTGGTCGAGCACACCCTTGAAGAAATCGAGCGTGCGCGCGGCGATCGCCTTCGCCTTGGGCAGCTCGCCCAAAATGCGATCGCGCACCGCGGGAGAGAGCGGGGAATTGACGCCCCCCGGCACGGTCCAGGAGGGGTGAATGCGCTCGGCCGCCAGACCTTCGATGACCTGCTGGCCGAACTTGCGCAGAGCGATACCGTCGTGCGCCAGCGCCGGGTGCTTATCGAGCACGCCGAGCACGTTTCGGGTGGCCGGATCGGAATCGAAGCCTAGCAGCAGGTCGGGCGACGAGAGATGGAAGAAGCTGAGCGCGTGCGACTGCACGAACTGGCCGCAGTGCAGCAGCTCGCGCAGCAGGACCGCGGTGTCCGGGATATCGACCGCCATGATCGCGTCGCAGGCCTTCACCGACGCCAGCAGGTGGCTCACCGGGCAAATGCCGCAAATACGCGCGGTGATCCCGGGCATCTCGTAGAAGGGCCGCCCCTCGACGAACTTCTCGAAGCCGCGCACCTGCGTCACGTGAAGCTGCGTGCTGGCGACGCGGCCTTCGTCGTTGAGATAGATGGAAATCTTCGCGTGCCCCTCGATGCGGGTAACGAAGTCGATGGTGATCTTCTTCATGACCGTTTCCCCCGGCGCTCCTTCGGGCGCCCGTTGAGCCGTCTTTCGCCTGGTGCTCATCCGAACTTGATCCTCGAATCCAGATCGGGCATGCGCCCTTCCAGCAGCTCCGTCAGCACGAACACGATGGTAGACGCCGGCGGCGGGCAGCCCGGAACGTGAACGTCCACCTTGACGATCTCCTGGATCGGCAGGGCGCGCTTGAGCAGCTTGGGGACGCCGTCGGTCGGCACGCCAGGCGTCGCATCGGCGCCCTCGATGTAGACCCGCTCCAGCAGCTTCTTCACCGGGATCGAATTGCGCATGGCCGGCACGTTGCTGGTGACCGCGCAATCGCCGAGCGCCACCACCAGCTTGCTGCGCTGGCGGATCATCTGGATCTTCTCCAGGTCCTCCTGGCTCGAGATCGCCCCTTCCACCAGAGTGACGTCCACGGCTTCGGGAAACTTCTGGGCATCCACTAACGGCCCGTACACGATATCGACCTTCTTGGCCACGGCCTCGATGGCCTCGTCCATGTCGAGCACCGACATGTGGCAGCCCGAGCACCCGTCGAGCCAGATGGTTGCCAGTCTCACCTTCTTAGGCATGTACCCCCCGCCGCGAAGCCAGCCGGCTGATATTCTCGTTGGTCTTCGTCATTTCCTCGACCGCGTAGCCCTTCTCGGCCAGCGCTCCGGTCGGACAGGCCTGAACGCACTTGCCGCAACTGGTGCAGCTCTTCGATTTGCCCCAGGGCTGGTTGAGCTCGCTCACCAGCATGGACTGGATGCCGCGCGAGGCGATATCCCACACGTGAGCGCCTTCGATCTCCGCGCACACCCGCACGCAACGGGTGCACAGGATGCAGCGGTTGTGGTCCAGCACGTACTTCTCGTGCGAAACATCGACCGGGAGCCGTGGATAGGTGTAGGGGTAACGGATGTGCGTCAGCCCCAGCCGCGTCGCCATGGCCTGCAGCTCGCAGTGCCCGTTGGAGACGCAGATCGCACAGTAATGATTGCGCTCGGCGAAGAGCAGCTCGAGCGCCATGCGGCGGTAGCGCACCAGCTTGTCGGAGTTGGTGGTGACCGACATGCCGTCCTGGACCGTGGTGGTGCAGGCGGTCATCAGGCGCCCTACGCCGGAGACCTCCACCACGCACAGGCGGCAGGAGCCGGCGGCCGCCAGGCCGTCCAGATGGCACAGCGTCGGGATGTACTTCCCGCTGGCCCGGGCCACCTCGAGAATTGTCTGGCCCTCCCGGGCCTCCACGTATTCGCCGTCAATTCGGATTGCTATTTTCTGCGGCAAGGCTGTGCTCCTATGGCGCTTCGGCTCCAGATCGTGGCGCAGGCACGATTGCCTGCGCCACGGTAATGCGGTTTCTCCTCATCGGTCCGTAGTCCGTATATCGCAGCGGAGGCACCGGCCGGCCTCCTCGAGCGCCTCTACTGCGGTGAGACCGAGGCTCACCTCTTCGAAGTTGGCCACCCGCTCGCGCGCGGGCACGCTTCCCGGCACCTGTCGCGGGCACTCGCTGGACTGCGCCGGCGGTGTCTGGTCGTACTCGAACTTCTGCTCGAGTTGGCCGAACCGCTTGGTCCCCATCAACTGCTCGTCGATGTTGCGCGCCGCCTTCTTTCCGTATCCCATGGCGTTCGAAACGTTCGAAGCGCCGCTGATCACGTCGCCACCCGCGTAAAACCTGCTGCGGCTGGTCTCGAGCGAGAAGCGGTCTACCTCCACCGTCCCCGACTCTTTGAGGGTCAGACCGGAAGCCTTGGCGAAATCCATGTCCACTTTCTCGCCCACGGCCAGGATCACGGTGTCACATTTATGAACGTGGATCTCGTCGGTCGGGACGGGCTTGCGCCGGCCGGAGGCGTCGAACTCGCCCAGCTTGGTCTTAACCACTTCGATGGCCTTCACCACGCCGTGGAAACCGACCACGCGGTGCGGCGCGGCCAGGAACGCGAAATTCACGCCCTCGGCTTCGGCCGCCTCGGTCTCTTCGACGATGGCGGGCATGTCCTTGCGCTCGCGCCGGTAGACGACGGTCACTTCGGCGCCCATGCGCGCCGCGGTGCGGGCCGAGTCGATGGCCGCGTTGCCGCCGCCGATGACCACCACCTTCTTGCCCAGGTTCACCTGTTCGCCTTTCGAGACCGCTTCCAGGAACAGCAGCGCCGGCATCACGCCTTTGAGCTCCGTGCCCGGCATGTAGACCCAGGCTTCCTTCCAAGTGCCGATGGCCAGGAACACGGAGTCGTAGTTGGTGTCAAGGTCGTTCAGCGGTACGTCGAAGCCGACGGCGGTGTTGAAGATGAACTTCACGCCCAGCTTTTCGATAAGCTCGATCTCGTAGTCCAGGCTCGGTTTGGGTAAGCGGTATTCGGGCAGCGCGTAGCGCAGCATGCCTCCCGCCGCCGGGTTCGATTCATAGACCGTGACGTTGTGGCCGAGCAGCGCCATGTAGAACGCGCAGGCCAGGCCGGTCGGACCGGCGCCCACCACGGCCACGTTCTTCCCCGTCGGGGGCAGCTTTTTGGCCACGATGCGCTCGATCAGCGCCGGATACCGGTCCGAGCTGTAAATGGAATCAGCGATGAAGCGGTGCACGTCGCGGATGTTCACCGATTCGTCGATGTTCATCCGCCGGCAGCGGTCGTCGCAGGGGTGCTGGCAGACCCGCCCGGTCGAGGCCGGCAGCGGGTTGTCCATGATGACGGACTCGAACGCCTCCTCGAGCCGGTCCTCCTTATAAAGCTGGAGGAACCGTGGGATGTTCATGTGTAGCGGGCAACTGTTCTCGCACGGCGACAGCGCCAGGTTCTCGCACACGCCCGCGCGGCAGCGTTTGGCGCGAATGTGGTCCTCGAACTCGTGGCGGAAATGCCGCATGGTGGTGAGCACCGGATTGGGCGCCGTCTGGCCGAGGCCGCACAGCGACATGTCGCGGATCATGCGTCCCAGTTCGTCCAGGGCTTCCAGGTCGCTCTCCACGCCCTTGCCGTTGGTGAAATTTCTCAGGATGCGCAGGGCCTTGTCGAGTCCTACGCGGCACGGTACGCACTTGCCGCAGGATTCCGAGTGCGTAAACTCGATGAAGTACCGCGCCACGTCCACCATGCAGTTGTCTTCATCCATCACCACCATGCCGCCGGAGCCCATAATGGAGCCGAGCTTGCCGAGGGTCTCGTAATCGACCGGCGTATCGAACATCTCCTGCGGAATGCAGCCGCCCGAAGGGCCGCCGGTCTGCACGGACTTGATGTGCTTCCCATTCGTGCCGCCCTCGCCGACGTCGTACACGAAAGTCTTCAGCGGCGTGCCCAGCGGCATCTCGACCAGGCCGGTGTTGGTAACCTTGCCCACCAGCGAGAAGACCTTGGTCCCCGCGCTCTTGGTAGAGCCGGTCTCGGTAAACCAGGCCGGACCCTTGGCGACGATGGGCGCGATGTTATACCAGGTCTCGACGTTGTTGATCGAGGTCGGGTAGCCGTAGAGTCCTTTTTGCGCCGGGAACGGCGGCCGCGGCCGGGGCCGTCCCGCCCGGCCTTCGAGCGAGGCGATCAGCGCCGTTTCTTCACCGCACACGAACGCGCCCGCGCCCTCGACAAGCTGGATGGAAAAGTTGAAGCCCCGTCCCAGGATGTTCTCGCCGAGCAGGCCGTACTCTTTCGCCTGCTCCACCGCGCGCGTAAGCCGGTGCACGGCCAGCGGGTACTCCGCGCGGACGTAGATGATCCCGTTTTGCGCCCCGGTGACGAACCCGCCGATAATCATGCCCTCGAGCAGCGACTGCGGATCGCTCTCGATCTCGTTGCGGTTCATGTACGCGCCGGGATCGCCTTCGTCGGCGTTGCAGATCAGGTACTTGTGGTCGGCCTTGGCCTTGCGCAGCACTTCCCACTTGAGGCCGGTGGGGTAACCCGCGCCGCCGCGCCCGCGCAGCTTCGACGCCTTGATCTGCTCGATCACCATGTCCGGCGTGTTGTCGATGAGAACCTTATAAAGAGCCTGGTAGCCGCCGACGGCGATGTACTCTTCGATCTCGTCCGCGCTGATCAGGCCGCAGTTGCGCAGCACGATCTTCTTCTGGCCCTTGAAAAACGGCACGTCGCGCCAGGACGGAAGCTCGGGAAAGCCCGTGCCGTACTTGACTTGGCCGGTCAGGTGGTCCCACTCTTCGATCTTGCACAGCGCCAGCTCGGTGGTGATCTTGCCGAGATACAGATCGTCCAGGATGTGCGGCACGTCGTTCGGCTGGACGCGGTGGAGAATCACCAGCGGCCGGCCGGGCAACCAGACGTTGACCAGCGGCTCCGCCGCGCAGAAGCCGAAGCAGCCGACGCGCGCGAGCGCCATGTCCAGCCCGCGGTGCTCGATCTCGTCGAGAAAGGCATGATAGACGCCTTCGGCGCCGTTGCCGGTGCCGCACGTTCCCATGCCGACGCCGATGCGTGGCTTGTAGGGCAGCAGCTTTGCCAGCCCCGCCTCTCTGACTGCGTTGAAACTGCTGAGGTCCTGGATGCGCATCTAACGCTTCTCCTTCTCGATCGCGTCGATCTCGCTGCGCAGCGCCCGTTCGTTCACGTGGCCGTAAATCTGGTGATTGATCTCGACCACGGGCGCGAGCGCGCACTGGCCGAAGCAGGCCACCGTGCGGATGGTGTACTTGCGGTCCTTCGTCGTGAGACTGCTCGGCTCGCCTTCTTCGCTTCCGTGGTCGTGCAGTCCCATTTCGAGCTTGAGGCGCTCGAGCAGCCCGCGCGATCCCCGTGTGTGGCACGCCGTGCCGCGGCACACCGCGACGATGTTCCTCCCTTGCGGCTCCAAATTGAAGAGCGCGAAAAAGGTCACCACGCTCTGAATCTGCGCCAGCGGGATGTCGGCCTTTGCGGCCACGTACTCCAGCGTCTCCGGCGGGAGGTACTTGGAAGGATGGTGATCCTGTATGCGTTCCAGGATGGTGAGCAACGCGCCAGGCTTGCCGCTGTGTTCCGCAATGACGCGGTCCACGAAATCCTGGTCTTCCAGGCTTGCCTGTGACTGCGCAAGAGTATTCTTCATCGAGGAGCAAACCTCCCTGATTGTTCGCCCTGATTCGAACTTGCCCCGGCGCCTCTCTCGGTTTGGCGGGGTTACAGCCCGCGAAGCGCCGGACCGGGCAGATTTTCGACTACGGTTATCCGAAAGCCATGATCCAAACCCTTTAGGATACACCAGCCGAGCCGGTCTTGTCCCGGCCGCACTCGGCGCTTGTGGCCAATGCAACGCTGAAGCAAGGGGCGACTTGCGGACCCGGGCGCCCGCCCGGTCGATGCACATGTGCGAAGCTTGCGC
The DNA here is from genome assembly GCA_963719445.1 of Bryobacterales bacterium. Classification (GTDB taxonomy): domain Bacteria; phylum Acidobacteriota; class Terriglobia; order Bryobacterales; family Bryobacteraceae; genus DASWZN01. The sequence continues at coordinate 5,048,301 of OY970385.1, read as the reverse complement.
ACCGCACGTCGCAACCCCGGCCGGTAAAGCCGCTGTCCGTCAGAACGTGAGACCGACCACTACCTGCAGCTCGTTTCTTCTTTGCTGGGCCGGCCAGCCGGCGAACAGGTCGTTGAGCCAGCGAATGTACCGTACCTCGGGCGTCACCTTGATTCCGAACTCATCCTTCACGCGGACGCCGGCGGTGGCCTCGACGCCGTAGATCGTCAGGTTTGTGAGAGTCCGCGGCGTTTGGCTTGCTGACTCGGAGCCATCCGCGTTGAGGGTTAACGTGCTGGTCTTGACATTGGAAGCTCGTCTGAAGGAAACGCCGCCACCTATGAAGAACCGCGCTGAGGCGATCCGCGCTGGGCGCGTCGTATAGCGGGCCAGGATCGGCAGGTCCCAGTACCGCGCGCCGGTCGCTTCGTTCGTGCTTGTGATTTGGGACGTTCCGTCGGCTGCCGTCACGTTCGTGGTGAGATTCGACGTGTAGCTGAACCAACTGTAAAGGACATCGACACTCACCAGCACCCGCGGCCTGGCGGCATACTCCACCGTCAGGCCTCCCCCGAAGCGTGTGGTCCCCGGCGCCAAAGTCTGTGAAACGGCTGTGCTGCTGTTAGGGGAACTCGTCACGATTCCTGAACTCATGTTATCCATCGCGAGCACGGTAAAGCGCGCGCCGGCGGAGAAGCGGCTCCAAAACTTCGGGTGCTCGTCCTCGCGAGTGCTACTCGAAGTGCCTTGAGCGCGCAGGACTGGCGTCAGCAGGATCCCGCAAAGGAAAAAGATGCCCGCCGCGCGGCGCGAGCCGGTCTTCATTGGGTTCGATTGCACCGGTATCTAGGCCTCCAAAGAGAGCGTTGGTTCGGTGGACGCGTAAGGCCGCATCGCCGTTACACCAGTATGCGTCACTTCGCAATCCTTTACGTCCGATCATACCCCGCGGGAGGTCCGCCACGCTCGGAAGCCGCGCGGTCGGCCGGAACCGAGCCGCGGCCGTGAGAGTGCTCTGCCCGCGAACAGGGGCAACGGTTAATCGTTGGTGCGAAACTTGCGCTCCAGGCCCCGCGTACAATGAACAAGGACATGCGGGCTACTCTGCGCTTCGGCGTCCTGCTGGTCATCGGTGGCCTTCTGCTTCGGGCGGAGGATCCTCGTGAAATCGTGCGCCGCTCGACCGAGGAGAATCGCCGCAACGAGAAGCTGGCCGAGAGCTACACGTTCATCGAGCGGCAGGAGGAGCGCAGCCTGGACTCGCACGGCCGCATCGAGCGTCGTACGGTGAAGACCTACGATGTCACACTGACCGAAGGCTCGCCTTACCGCCGCCTGGTTGCGCGAGACGACAAGCCCCTCCCACCCGACGAGGAGCGCAAGGAGCGCCAGAAGCTCGAGAAGAGCATCGCGGAGCGCCGCGCCGAGACGCCCCAGCAGCGCGAGAAGCGCCTGGCGGACTGGCGCCACAAGCGGGAGCGCGACCGCCAGTTCTTGCGCGAGGTGCCCGACGCCTTCGATTTCCGCATGGCCGGCGAAGAGACGGTGGACGGCCGCCCGGTTTACGTGATCGATGCGGCGCCCAGGCCCGGCTATCGGCCCCAGAGCACCGCCGGCAAGTTCCTTCCCAAGATGAAGGGCAGGCTCTGGATCGACCAGAAAACCTATGACTGGGTGAAGACCGAGGCCCAGACCATCGACACGGTGAGCCTCGGGGGCTTCGCCCTGCGCTTCAGCCCGGGCACTCGGCTCACGCTGCTGCAAGTGCGGGTCAACGACGAGATCTGGCTGCCCAAACGGATCAGCGTCAAAGCCCAGGGGCGTCTTCTGCTGCTCAAAAGGATTTCGGGCGAGGTGGATCTCACCTACGGTGACTACAAAAAGTTCCAGTCCGACTCGCGCATCGTGGCCACCGAAGAGGCCCGCTGAGACCGCGCAGACGTGGCGCAGGCTCTCAGCCTGCCACGCCGAGAGTCGTCTCGGCGCTCGTTTCCGCGCGGCCCCGCCGGGGCTGGCCCCTCAGCGGCTCTTGAGCGCCAGCCACTCCGCGCTGGCAAAAATCGCCGGGCCCCTCTCGACTAGACGCGGCAGCAGATTGAAAACATCCAGCGGCGTCCATTTCGCATCTTGACGGGTGCGGAATCCACGGCGATTCAGTTCGGCTGCCACCTGGGAAAGCGGCTTGTCCTCCGTGATCACCTCCATCATGACCGTGAGAGCCCGTTTTTCGTCCGGGTCGTCTTCGAGGTGCACGCAATCGGGCGCGATGCGGAAGCCAAACGGCACCTCGTGGAGCTCGGACCGAGATTGTTCCTCGCCAGCCGGGCGCTCCCATTCGAGCGCCACCAGGGACCAGCCGGCCCGGTTCTTCTCGGCGAAATAGCCGGAGTCGGGTAGCCCGGAGACACATTCGCGAACGCGTTCCTGCTTGGGCATAAAACCTCCTGCGAACCACTTCGAAGCAGGCCGATTGCCAGAGCTAAGTCGAGAGAATTGCACGGCGCCCGCCAGTCAGGCTGTCCGGCCATGGGAATCCGCTGTCCGCCCGCGGACGCATTCCGCCCAGCATGTGGGAGGGCTACAGCCTCTTCAGCGCTTCCTTCGCCTCCTTCAGCTCCGCGAATTCCTTCTCCGCCTGCCGGAACTCCCGCGTGTGGACGCGCCGCCGCACGCCCCGTGTGTCCACCGGGTAGCGCAGGTGCAGCATTTCGTGGAACAGAACGTACTCGAGCGCCAGGCGCGGCGCTTTCGGGCCATCCAGCACCTTACTAATGATGATCGCGTTGTGGGAAGGGTCGTAGTGCCCCAGCGTGGTCCGCGAGGCCACGCGGCTCCAGCCCAGCAGCGGCCGCGCCATCAGGCCGTGGAAGTGCCGGAAGTTCAGCTCTTCGAATATCGTTTCCAGATTGTACCGCTCGCCCTGCGGGCCCGAGACGAACTTGCGTCCCCTGATCTGCCGTACCAGATGCATCTGGCGGCGCATATCGCGCCGGTTCAGGAACAGCCGGTAGCGTTGCGTGTAAGTTGCTGGAATCGGTTTCCGGAAGAGCTTTCCGAGCAGGATATGGGCGAGAGCCTCCAGAATCGGCGCTGGCGCCGCCGCGATCAGGTCGCTCATACGGATCTCCAGACCGTCCTCGTCGATGCGCGCGTAGCTGTCCGGATTGGCGAAGCGGCAAAACTCGATGGTGATCCTGGGCGGCTTTGTCCGCGGCTTCAGCTCGCGGAACACTCGAAGGTATATCTCCTCCGGCGTCTCGAATAGCAGGGCGCTCTCGACTCGCATCGCTTCCAGAGCTCCATCCGATCTTCCCACACGCTCCCGCTGCGCCGCGCACCCATGGCATGGCGCATGGCAACAAGCTACGGGCCGCGTTCGGTTACCATAGCAAGTTGGGTTTCCTTTTCCGCGCCCGGCGCGGATGGGGCACGCGGCCGCTGCGGGCGCCGCGCCATGAACACATAAGGGAGGATTCGTGCCTAGAGCCAAAATCAGCGCTCTCGGTTGCTACGTGCCGCCGCGGGTGCTGACCAACTTCGATCTGGAGAAGATGGTCGCAACCAACAACCAGTGGATCCTGGAGCGGACCGGCATCGTCGAGCGGCACATCGCCGCGCCCGAAGTGGCTACTTCGGATATGGCCCTGGAGGCCGCGAAAGCCGCCCTCGCCGGACGCGGCATCCCGGCCACGGATCTGGACGCCATCCTCCTCTGCACGGTCACTCCGGACATGCTGTTCCCCTCCACCGCCTGCCTGGTCCAGCACCGGCTGGGCGCCAAGGGCGCTTGGGGCTTCGACCTGATCGCGGCCTGCTCGAGTTTCCTTTACGGCCTGACCACCGCGGCCCACCTGGTCGCCGCCGGAACGCACCGCAAGGTTCTGGTCATCGGCGCCGACACCATGTCGCGCATCGTCGACTACACGGACCGCTCCACCTGCATCCTGTTCGGCGATGCCGCGGGCGCCTTCCTTGTCGAGCCGTCCGAAGACGACTCGGTCGGATTCGTCGACTTCCTGAATGAAATCGATGGCTCGGGCGCCGAGTTTCTGAACATGCCCGCCGGCGGCAGCCGCCTGCCCGCCTCCCTCGAAACCGTTCAGAAGCGGCAGCACTACGTTCACCAGGAAGGTCAGCAGGTGTTCAAGTTCGCGGTGCGCCGCATGTACGAGGTCTGTCGCGACCTGCTCGCCAGAAACAACGTCAGTCCCAACCAACTCGCGGTTTTCATCCCGCACCAGGCCAACCGCCGCATCATCACCGCCTGCGCCGACCGGCTGGGCATCGACTGCGAGAAGGTCGTCATCAACATCGACCGCTACGGCAACACCACCTCGGCTACGCTGCCCCTGGCGACACGCGATGCGCTGCAGGCAGGCAAGATCAAGAAGGGTGACCTGGTGCTGTTCGCCGCCGTCGGCGCCGGCTACACCGTCGGCGCCAACCTCTGGCGCTGGGCTTACTGAGCCGCGGCCGTCAGGGAGCGGTTCGGAGGCCGTTTCGTTCTGCTTCCTCTCCGCTCGCCACCCGCGAGATGGCGTTCACCAGCTTGCGGTACGGAACGCGGGCCAGGTCCGGGAACGCCAGCCATTCGCCGTCGCGCCAGCTCGAGTAATACCAGCGCGCCAGCAGGGCCAGGTGCTCCTGCCGCTCCTCCACGCCGGGCCGGCGGGGCTCGATCGCGGCCACGATCTCGCGCAGGCGCTGGTCCATCGAGATCGTCCTGCCTTCCACCACCTCGAACCCGAACCGCACCGGCGCCTGCCAGCACCCCGCGATCACGAACCACAGCTCCACCGCGCCCGGCTCCGCCGACGCCGTCACAGCGACGCCGCACAACTGGTCGATGTCGGTCGCCAGGCTGTCGCGCAGGCGCAGCACCTCCTGGACTTTCTCGATTCGTGCATGCTCCCGCGCGGCCTCCTCGAAGCGTAGCTCCTCGCTCAGCCGGTCCCGCGCCGTCTCCAGGGGCTCGATGAGCGAGCGCCCCTGGGTCCGCAGAAACGCCGCTACTCGATCCACCTCCGCGCGGTACTCTTCCGCGCTCACCGCTCGCTGGCACGGCCGCATGCACTTGTTCATTTCGCCGTAGATGCAGCCGGGATGCTCGGGCGAAGGCGCCAGATCCTCCTGGCAGCGCCGGATCTGGAACAGCTCGAGCGTCGCGGCTTCGAACTGCTCGGCGGCGGCGCGATTCCGGAAAGGCCCGCAGCAGAGGCCCCGCCCGCCCGCCAGGCGCATGGTGATCTGCGTCCGCGCGAACGCGTTCGCGAGGATCAGCTTCACGTAAGGCGGCATGCGGAGCTTCGCCAGCTCCAGGTAGGTCTCAGGGAAGTGCCGCCGCGCCAGCTCATAAAACAGCAGCCGCGTCTCGAGCGCCGAGCCGGCCAGCCAATACTCCACGCGGCTCGCCACGGGCCGCAGGTTCAGCCATCGCGAGAGCCCCGGCCGCTCCCCCAACAACCGCTTCAAACGCCGCCGTAGCACGCCCGTCCGCCCGAGGTACGGCGCACCCTCGAACGGCCAGATGAGGAACACCGCGGGCCGGTCGGGCGTCTCGGCAATCCGCGCCTCCACCGCATCCGGCGCGGCTGCGAGGTCGATGACTGCGGGAGCGTGCGCCATTTACCTCCACGTTCTCACATGCCCGCCGCCCGTCGCTCGCCGCCCGAGAGAGCCGTCACACCCTGACCACCGCGCCCCGCCAGCCGCCGCTCTCGCGAGTCGCGACGATCAGCGCCTGCTCCGTCCCCTCGGCCGCCACAACGCGCTGGCCGCCCGCGCACCAGATGGCGCTCTTGCCGGCCGGATACCATCCCCCGGTCTGAGCCGCGTAGTTCGCCATCATCACCGTCATACTGTGCCGGGTGGCATATCGCTCGAGGAGGGCGGCGTCCGCCGCATATCCCTTTTCCGTGATCAGGACTCCGGCTGCGTAGACGCTGGCGCCGCGGGAGGCGGCGCGCGCCGCGTGCCTGGGATGGCTCGCGTCCGCGCAAATCGCCAGCGCCACGGCTTCACCGCCGACGCGCAGCAGGTCACCGCCGCCGCCCGGCTCGAAGAAGACTTCCTCGCCCGAATGGAGATGCTGCTTGGTGTAAGTCGAAACGCTGCCGTCCGGAAGAAACGCGAAGGCCGCCAGACGGCACCGGCCGTTCTCCGACGGGATCGGAGCGCCGGCTACCACGGCCATGCGAAGCCCCGCCGCCAGGTCCCGCAGTGGATCGAGACGGGTGTCGTCCGGGGCCAGCGTCCTGGCCCGGGCGATGGCCGGCTCGTACCCCGTCAGCGACAGTTCTGGAAACACCAGGAGCTGGACGCCGAGATCGCCGGCGGCGGCGATGAATCGGGAATACTCCGCGACGTTGGCGGCAATGTCGCCTCCTATTGAAGTTGCTTGGGCCGCGGCGATCACCAGGTCTGCCATGGTGCGCCCTCAGGCAAACATCCGTTGCGCCGCCGTCAGCCGCTCCCGCACGGCCACGCCGTTCGGGCAGACGACGGAGCACTGGCCACAGTCTTCGCAGCGCACCGTGCGCAGCCTGGCCGGCAGAGCCTGAAACCGCTGGTAACCCACGTCGAACCGCCGGTAACCGTCGGCGTACATCAGGAAACGCAACACCTCCGCTACCGGCAGCCCCTGCGTGCACTTGCCGTCGCACTGGTAGCACATGCGGCAGTACAGCGGCCGGATGCGTTCCAGGTGCGCGGCCAGTGTCCGCTCATCGGCGCTCGAAAACGGCGCCTCCATCGCCCGGATGTTCTCCTCGAGCTGATCGCGATCGTGCATGGACACGCAGGTCGTGTCGATGGCGGGATTGCGCAGCGCCCAGCGCAGCGCGGCGACCCACGCGTTCGGCCGCTTGTGGACTTCCGCCAGTGTGTCCTTGGGGGCGTTGGGAATATCGCGGTAGCCGCCGGCCATCACTTTCATGGCCACGATGCCGAGCCCCGCCTGCTCGTATTCGGCGAGCGCCGTCTCGATCTGGGTGGCATCCATCTTCAGCGGGTCCCGCGCGGCGCCCATAGCGAAGTTGTAAGGGATCATCACCACGTCGTAGCCGCCCCGCTTCACGAACTCCGACATCTTCCAGGGCCGGTGCGTGCTGATCCCGCTGAAACGGATCTTGCCCGCCTTCTTGGCGGCGTCTCGAAACGCGAGTAACTCGTCGGCCACGGGATCGTCGCGAGAGCCCAGGTACCAGATGTCGAGATAATCGGTCTTCAACTCGCGTAGAGACAAGTCCAGCTCGGCCTCGAGTGTCTTTCTGTCCTTGACATACGACCGCGACGAGAGGATGATCTTTTTCCGGTCCGCGCCCAGCGCCGCTCCGAGCACCCGCTCGTTATTCCCGCCCTGGTAAGCGTGGGCGGTGTCGAAGAAGTTGACGCCCATGTCCAGCGCCTGCCGGATCACCGACAGATCGGAAACCCCTTCGGCCCCGAAGCCGACCTCGGTGACCTTCAGGCCTGTCTTGCCGAGCACGCGGTAGCGCAATGCCGGAGGTTTCGCCGTGGGCGAGGTCGCCAGGCCGCTGGCCGGCAGCGCCAGGGCGGCAGTGAGAAAAGAACGTCTGCTTGCCATATGGCATCAAGACGCAAATGTCCGATTCCGGGTTCCAGCGATTCCGTGGCAGTTCCAGACCTGAAGCGTGTGGCGCCGCGACCGCCCATAGGCCGGAATTCCGGCAGAAGAACCTCTCTTTTTCTTTGAATTCTTAGCTCTTCTGACATATACTCCCAGAGATGACCCGCTCACGACTTGTCCGAGGTGCCGTTATCGCCATGTTGCTGGCAGTGAGCGCCGCAGCGAGCCCCTCGATCAACCTGGTTGCCATCACTCAATGGCTGCCGGTGACGGACGAGGAACGCAACCTCAAGGCTCCCAAGGTCGATCCCGAGGCCGGCGCGGAAGCCCTGTTCTGGCGGGTCCATGTGGCGGACACGGTTCAGGGACAGGACTACCAGACGGTTCTCTACCACTACCTTCGGATCAAGATCTTCGATCAGCGCGGCTGCGACGCGCAGGGCACGCAGGATATTCCCTATTCCGGGAAGCACGTTATCCTTGACGTTGCCGGGAGGACCATCAAGCCGGACGGCACAGTCGTGGAATTGAAGAAGGACGCAATCTTCAATCGGGACATCGTTAAGGCCAGCGGCATCAAAAGCAAGGCGGTCTCTTTCGCCATGCCGGCGGTCGAGCCCGGCGTCATTATCGAATACCACTGGCGCGAGGTGCGGGACCACGAATTGGCCAACTACGTTCGCATGCCGTTCCAGCGCGATATTCCCGTCCACGAGGCCAAGTATTTCATCAGACCTCTGGTGCTCTCGTATGTCGCGCTCCCGCCGATGAGGTGGGTGTCCTTTGGAGCGCACCCTGGTCCCTTGGTTGAGGAACGGGACGGCTTCCACAGCATAACCGTGAAGAGTTTGCCGGCGCGCAAAGAAGAGCCGCTGATGCCGTCGGAGTGGGCCGTGTGGTCCTGGGGGCTGCTCTACTACGGAGACGATCCCAAGCCCAACGCGGACAAGTTCTGGGCCTCTGAGGGCAAGAGACTGTACTCGCAGTATGAGCCGTATCTGAAGGTGAGTGCCGATATCCGCCAGGCCGCGGATGCGGTGGTTGCGGGGGCCAAAGACCCCGCGGAGAAGGTGGCGAACCTGCTCCGATACTGCCAGACGAAAATCAAGAGGTTTAGCGACGAAGACGTGACCGAACAGCAACGCGAAAAGGCCAAGGAGAACAACAAGCCCGCGGACACGTTGAAGCGCGGGATCGGCTCGGGGTTTGACGTCAACATGCTGTTCGCGGCGATGGCACGGGCGGCAGGCTTTGAGGCACGGGTGGCCAGACTGGGAAATCGCGATGACCGCCCCTTCGATCGCGCCTTCCAAGACACGTACTTCATGAACGCCATCGACATCGCCGTCAAAGTGGGCGACCAATGGCGGTTCTACGATGCCGCCGCCAAGTGGCTTCCCGTGGGAATGTTGCAGTGGCAGGAAGAGGGCTCGCAGGCTCTGATATCCGACTCGAAGGAGCCGGTGTTCGTGCAGGTCCCGTTTTCGGACGCGGAAAAGTCGCTCACCACGCGGACGGGCGAGTTCGCGCTTGATGGGGAAGGTACGCTCGATGGCGAAGTGCACATGGCGTACACGGGCCATGCGGCGGCCGCGCGGCGCGAAGAGAAAGCCAAGGAATCGGCCGCGCAGCGGGAAGACGATGTCCGCGACTTGGTACGCCGGCGGTTCAGCAATGCCGAGGTGTCCGAGGTGAAGGTCGAGAACGTCGAGGACGCCGAGAAGCCGCTGACGTATTCCTACCGTGTGAAGGTGCCCGGCTACGCGCAACGGACCGGCAAGCGCCTGTTTGTGCAATTGGGCTACTTTGAACACGGCCAGGCGTCGAAGTTCCCTGCCAGCGACCGCAAGTACGCCGTCTGGTTCGAGTATCCCTGGGTCGAGCAGGACCGCGTCACAATCAGGGTTCCTCCGGGTTTCGCGCTGGAGAGCCCCGCGGCGCCGGCCTCAATCCCATTTAACGAGCTCGGGGGCTATGAGGTTTCCGCCAAGGCGGGGCAGGGCCAGCTCGTCTACGAGCGCAAGCTTGCTTTCGGGCGTGGCGGCCGTCTGATCTTCCCGCTCTCAGCTTACCCGGCGGTCAAGCAGGCCTTCGACGCCATTCATGACCAGGACCAGCACACGCTCACCTTGCGCCAGCAGGCGGGCGGGGGAGCAGGGCAATGAGGCGGGAATTCTGCGCCGCCGTGCCGTACGCTCCTGAGATGGTCCGGACAAGGTACTCATTTTTCAACCGCTCGGTGGGGATTGCCGCCATCGCCGTGCTGCTCGGCGCGAGCGCCGCCGCGGATCAATCGGTTAACCGGATTCAGTCCGTTAACGTCGTCAATATCACTCAATGGCTGCCGGTCACGGACGAGGAGCGCAACCTAAACGCTCCCCGGATCGATCCGGACGCGGGTGCGGAAGCCCTGTTTTGGCGCGTCCATGTGACGACCGACATAGTTGGCAGGGACTTCGAAGCGCTTCTCTATCACTACATTCGCATTAAGATCTTCAACCAGCGGGGTTGTGAAACCCAGGGCACTCAGAACATCGAGTATTGGGGGAGACGTGCGATCACCGACGTCGCCGGGAGAACCATCAGGACAGACGGCACGATTCTGGAGCTGGGCAAGGACGCGATCTTCCAGCGCGACATCGTTAAGGCGGGGGGCAGGAAGATCAAGGCCGTGTCATTCGCGATGCCGGGAGTCGAGCCAGGCGTGATCGTCGAGTACCGCTGGCGGGAGAGGCGTCCTGGCGAAGTTGCGGACCGCGTGCGCTTGCCATTCTCGCGAAACATCCCGCTGCACGAGGTCAAGTATTACATCTTGCCGTTCACCATCGTGGGCTTCCACGGGATCCCGCCGGTGAAACTGGTAGCCTTTCATACGCTCCTCCCGCCCCTGGTTCCGGAAAGGGACGGCTTCACCAGCGTTACCGTAAAGAATGTCCCCGCATACGAGGACGAGCCGGAGATGCCCTCCGAGTGGGCGACGCGCCCCTGGGCGCTGCTTTACTACGCCGAAGACAAGAAGATCGATCCTGACAAGTACTGGGCGGACCTGGGCAAGAAGCTGTACGCGGAGCGGGAGCCCTACCTGAAAGTGAGCGGCGAGGTCCGGCAGGCAGCCGAAGAGGCGGTGGCGGGGGCCAAGGATACCGAAGAGAAACTGGCCAGGCTGGTGCGGTATTGCCGCACCAGAATCAAGCTGCTGAGCGACGATACCGTCACCGAGCAGCAACGAGAGAAGGCCAAGGAGAACCTCACTCCCGCGGACACTCTGAAGCACGGGATCGGCCCGCGTGTCGATATCCTGGCGCTGTTTGCGGCGATGGCGCGGGCCGAAGGCTTCGAATCGCGCCTGGCATACCTGGGCGATCGTAGCGACATGGCCTTCGACCGTGGGTTCACGGATCGCTACTTCCTGCGGTGGAACGCCATCGCCGTGAAGGTGGGTAGCCAGTGGCGGTTCTACGATCCCGCCTGGCGACAGTCTCCGGGGGGCATGCTGCGCTGGCAGGAGGAGGGCGCGCCGGCGCTGATTTGCGATCCGAAAGAACCGGTGTTCGTGCAAGCACCGATTTCCGAGCCGGACAGATCGGTCATTTTTCGAAAGGGCACGTTCGAACTTGGCGCCGACGGCACCCTCGAGGGCGAGGTGCAAGTCGCCTACACCGGCCACGAGGCGGCCCGGCGGCGCGAACAGGCGCGTCTGGAATCGGGCGTCAGGCAGGAAGACGAACTCCGCAACGCGGTCCGCCAGCAGTTCGACAATGCCGAGTTGTCCGAAGTGAAAGTCGAGAACGTCGAAGATGGCGACAAGCCGCTGGCATTCTCTTACCGCGTGAAAGTGCCCGGCTACGCGCAGAAGACGGGGAAGAGAATGTTCTTGCAGATGGCGTATTTCGAGCGCGGCTTGCCGGCGAAGTTCACCGCGGCCGAGCGCAAGTATCCCATCATGTTCGAGTATCCCTGGACCGAAGAAGACGAGGTCGCTGTGAAAGTCCCGCCAGGTTACGCTCTGGAGAGCCCCGAGGCGCCCGGATCGTTTCCCATGGGCGACATCGGGGGATACGAGGCCTCGGTGAAGGTGGGAGACGGACAACTGGTCTATCACCGCAAGCTGGTGTTCGGGCGTGGCGGGCGGCTGGCCTATCAGCAGAAGGTGTACCCGGCGGTCAAGCAGGCCTTCGACGCCATTCATGACCAGGATCAGCACACGCTCACCCTGCGCCAGCAGGGGGCGGGCACAGGAGCGGGGCAATGAGGCGCGTAGGAGAGTTACTCTTGGGCATCGGCCTCCTGGCCGGAGCGGCGCTGGCCGGGGACGATGTGCCGCAGTGGTTGCGCGACGCCGCCGCTGCGCCGCGGGGAACTTACGACCGCAAGGTCCCGGCCGTGGTGCTCCTCCAGGAGGAGCAGGTCACGGTAGAGCCAAGTGGGAGAACCGAGACGGTGGAGCGGGGCGCCGTCCGTATTCTCAACCGGGACGGCCGCGAGTACGCCACGGCGAGCGTGGACTACTTCACCTCGACCGATAAGATCAAGGACTTCCACGGCTGGATTCTGCCCTCGAACGGCGCGCCGATCCGCTACCGCAAGGACCGCCTCGTCGACCGCGCCCTCGCGCTCAACGATGTCTACAACGAATGGCGCCAGCGTTACTTCGCAGCGGGCTCCGATGCACAGGACGGGAGCGTCTTCGGCTACGAGATGTCGGCGGACAGCAAGGCCGTTTTCACACAATTCCGGCACTTCTTTCAGGAGGGCCTGCCGGTGGTGGTCTCGCGCTACTCGCTGACCCTGCCCGCGGGTTGGGAAGTGAGGAGCATCACTTACGGCCACGCCCCGGTCGCGCCCCAGGTTGCGGGTTCCACATACACCTGGGAATTGCGTGATCTACCGTTTGTCGAGAGCGAGCCGCACAGCCCGCATCTCGCGGCGGTCCTGCCGCGGCTGGCGATCAGCTACCTGCCACCCGAGGGTAACCCCGCCGGCCTTCGTGCCATGAAGGACTGGGCGGCGGTATCGCGATGGATGTCCGACCTTGGGGACCCGCAGGCCGACCTGGCCGGCAGCATCGTCGATCGCGCCCGTGCCCTGACGGCCGGCGCGGCTTCGGACCTGGCGAAGATTCAGGCCATCGCCCGGTTCGTTCAGGGCGTCAACTACGTCGAGATCGCGACCGACCTCGGGCGCGGCGGCGGCTACAAGCCGCACCTAGCGTCGCTGGTTCTCGAGAAGCAATACGGCGATTGCAAGGACAAAGCCAACCTCATGCGCGCGCTCCTCAAAGCGGTCGGGATTCCCGCCTACCTGATCTCCATCTACTCCCAGGACCGCTCGTGGGTCGATCCCGACTGGGCTTCGCCCTTCCAGTTCAACCACGCCATCATTGCCGTGAAGATCCCCGATTCCGTCCAGTTGCCGCCGGTCGTTACCCATCCGCAGTTGGGCCGCCTGCTGATTTTCGATCCGACCGATCCTTACACCCCCCTCGGCGATCTCCCCGAGCGCGAGCAAGGCAGCTACGCGCTCATCGCTGCCGGGGATCAGGGCGCACTGCTCAAAATGCCGATGCTGCCGGCGTCGGCCAACCGCGTCGAATCCGTCGTCGACGCCAAGGTGTCGCCGCAAGGCGCGCTCGAAGCCGTGCACGACGGCGACTATTTCGGCCAGAGCGCGTCGCTGTGGCGGGCGCTCTTCGACCGCGACTCGGCATCCGAGCTACGAAATCGCCTCGAGCACGGTTTGGCCCAAACGGTCGGAAGCGTCAGGCTCGGCGCTTTCACGCACAAAGACGCCCGCGACCAGGGGCGGTTGGAGATGCATTTCGAATTCGCCGCCGACCAATTCGCCCAATCCATGCAGGGGAGGCTGCTCGTCATGAAACCCGGAATTCTGGTGGCAGGCGGCCGCTATTCCTTCCCGGCCAAGGAGCGCAAGCTCCCTATCGTGCTGCACGCCGCCGAGTGGCACGACACGGTGCGCCTTCGCGTCCCGGACGGCTTCAGGGTTGACGAAGTCCCCGATCCGGTCTCGCTCGACGGCGCCTACGGGAGGTACCAGGCCACCTGGACCCCCAGCAGCAACGAGGTTCTGTTCCGCCAATCGCTGGAAGTCAATGACATCACGGCGCCTCCGTCCGAGTATAGGGCGGTGCGCGATTTCTTTGAGCGGGTATACGGGGCGGAATCTGCGCCCGTCGTTCTTGTCCGGCAGTAAGGCGTACGGGAACCTTCCGCCCCGCTTCGCAGTCTAATAAGGTATGCGCTACTGGGGCTTGCTCGCGGTCAAGCTTGGCGTATCCGGCCTGCTCCTGGGCTGCATCTGGTTTGTTATCACGCTGCTGCTGCCACGCCCGCACCTCTACCGGGGGCAATTCCTGGGTTTCGACCTGCCCTGGACCCTGGCGGCGGGACTCGTTTTCCTGATCTCCTGCGGTCTGGTTTACCTTGCGATCCTGGATCAGCGCTATCGCTGCCGCGTATGCGCACGGCGGCTTCGCATGCCCGTCACGTCCGGCTCCTGGGGCCAGATGCTCCAGCAGGGACGGCCCCGCGTCGAATACATCTGCCCGTACGGGCACGGAACGCTCAAGGTAGCCGAGCTCCAGATCTCCGGCCTGGAGCCCTCGGAGTGGCAGAAGCACGGCGACATGTGGGAAGAGCTGCTTTCTCCGGATAAAGAGAAGAAGTAGCGCCCGCCGAAGGCGGCCTCGATCTACCAGCGACGGGCGGCGAGCGCGTGAGACAATAGGTCGGGGTGGCAGTCCGGATACAGATTCCACGAAGGGCCCGTTGGGTTCGCATTCTCCTCAGCCCGGCGGGGCGGATCGCGATTGGCGTCTGCGCCGGTCTGACGCTGGTCCTGCTGATCACCTTTACTTTCTATTACGTCCGCTATTCCCGCCTCATCGATCGCAAGCTGCGGCAAGGCCCCTTCCAAGCCACATCCATGGTGTTTGCCGCGCCGCGCGTGGTCTCCGTCGGGGACGAAATTCCCTCGCAGGAAGTGATTGCCCAGCTCCACCGCAGCGACTATGGCGAAACCAGCGGCAACCGGATGGGCTGGTATCACCGCCGCGCGGATGGAGCCATCGAGATCTTTCCGGGGCCCGACTCGTACTTCGACGACGAGGCCGGGGTCATCAAGTTCTCGGGAGGTCACGTCTCCCAGATCATCTCCCTTCGCGACAACACCGAGCGTGTCCAGTACCTCCTCGAGCCCGAGCTGATCACGAACCTCTCCGACAGGAATCGGGAAAAGCGCCGGCTGGTGAGATTCGCCGATATCCCCAAGGTGGTGGTCGATGCCGTGGTGTCGGCCGAGGACAAGCGCTTCTTCCAGCATGCGGGCTTCGATCCGCTGCGCGTCCTCAAAGCTGCATACGTAGATTTGCGGGAGGGGCGCGTGGCCGAGGGCGCATCGACCCTTAGCATGCAACTGGCCCGCATGTTCTGGCTGAATCAGGAGAAAACCGTCAGCCGCAAGGCGGCCGAGGTGCTCATCACCCTCCAGCTTGAACAGAAGCTCTCCAAGGAAGAGATTTTCGAGTTCTACGCCAACCAGGTGCCGCTGGGCCGCCGGGGCAGCTTTGCCATCCATGGCTTCGGCGAGGCGGCGCGCGCGTACTTCGGCAAGGACATAAGCCAGTTGAGCACGGCCGAGGCGGCGACGCTGGCCGGGCTGATCCAGCAGCCCAGCTTCCGCAATCCATACCGCCACCCGGACCGCGCGCGCGAGCGCCGGAACGTCGTGCTGGCTCTGATGCGCGATAACGGCTACATCACCGAGGCGGAGTGCCAGGCGGCCTCGGCCGAGCCGCTCAAGCTGACGCCGGCCGAGATGGAATCGACCGAGGCTCCCTACTTCGTCGACCTGGTCAACGATGAGCTCCAGAGCGAATTCGGCGACTACGATTTCCAGAACAGCACCTACCGCGTCTACACTACCCTGGATCTCAACCTGCAACGCGCCGCGGCGGATGCGGTGCGCACCGGCATGCAGGAGGTGGACCAGCGTCTGAGCCACCGCCGCTGGCCCAAAGGCGAGAAGCCGCCGCAGGCGCAGTGCGCACTGGTGGCGCTCGATCCCGAGACGGGGGACATTAAGGCCTTGGTGGGCGGCCGCGACTATGGCGCCAGCCAGTTGGACCGGGCCCTCGCCAAACGCCAGCCGGGCTCGGCATTCAAGCCCTTCGTCTACGCCGCGGCATTGACCACGGCGCTTTCGGGCGGTTCGCAGATCATCACGCCTGTGACCAGGCTTCTGGACGAGCCGACTACCTTCTGGTTCGACAACAAGGCCTACTCGCCGGAGAACTTCGAGCAGAAGTACTACGGCGAGGTGACGCTGCGCCAGGCGCTGGCGAAATCGCTGAACGTGCCGACAGTGAAACTCGGCGAGATGATCGGCTTCGATGCGGTTGAGACCCTGGCCAAGAAGGCCGGCATGAATCTGAACATTCGCGCGACGCCGGCCATCGCGCTCGGCGCCTACGAGGTGACGCCCATCGAAGTGGCGGGCGCATACACGATCTTTGCCGACCAGGGCACCTACGTGAAGCCGAGTTGGGTGAGCCTGATTCGAGATCAGCAGGGCAACGTGCTCTTCTCCGCCACGCCGGACAAACGTCAGGTCCTCGATCCTCGCGTGGCGTACATGATGGTGAGCCTGCTCGAAGAAGTTCTCCGCAGCGGCACGGGCGCGTCGGTCCATGCGCGCGGCTTCAATCTGCCCGCCGCCGGAAAGACCGGGACTTCGCACGACGGGTGGTTCGCCGGTTTCACGTCGCGGCTGATCTGCGTGGTCTGGGTCGGGTTCGACGACAACCGCGAGCTCGGTCTGGAGGGCGCCCACTCGGCCCTGCCGGTCTGGGTGGAATTCATGAAGCGGGCCCACCAGTACCGCGAGTACCGGAACGTACACGACTTCCAGGCGCCCGATGGCATCGTAACGGTGGAGGTGGACCCGGCGACCGGAGAACTGGCCACGCCGTCCTGTCCTTCGCCCGTGGCGGAGGTCTTCCTGTCCGGCACCCAGCCGGTGGAGAGCTGCCGCCTGCACGGCGGCTCCGGAGGCACCCGGGTGGCATCCTGGGAGACGGCTCCGCCGCCTTTGCCGGCCGCCGGCAATGGAACCACCGGCCCGGCCGGCGTCAAACCTCCGGCCGGCTCGCGCGTCAGGGTGGAGCCGCCTCCGGCTCCCCAGACCTCTGCGCAGGTCCAGCCGCCGGCCAAGCCCGGGGTGGAGAAAAAGAAGGGCTTCTTCCGCCGGATTCTGGGTGCGTTCAAGTAGAACCGCCCGGCGCCGGGCGACAAGCGATTTCTGGCTCCTGCCCGGCGCGACCTGTGTTTAAATATCCTTAGCTTGTACCCGTGAACGGGTTGCTTGCGTCTTATGTGTCGGTTACCGACTTTATGCTGCAAGTTACAGGAGGTTGAATATGTTTTCCAGATTTCTTCTCATCGCCCTCGTCCCGGTTCTTGCCCTTGCTCTTGAACCCCAATCCGAAAAGTCTCAAGCCCTCGAACCCGGTTCGGCCGTGGCTGCGCCGTCGTCGGCGCATGAAACCGCGGCCTCGCCTGCTGGCAAGCCGTCGCTCACTCCTGAAGAACGGGGTGACATCTTTATGGCCCGCAAGATGTACCGCGAAGCCATCGACCAGTATCGCCAGGCCCCGGAAACGGCGGTCGTCCTGAACAAGATGGGCATCGCCTATCACCAGACGGTCGACCTGAGGGCGGCCCAGCGTTATTACGAGCGCTCCATCAAGCGCGACGCGAAGTACTCGGAGGCCGTGAATAACTTGGGCACCGTCTTCTATGCCCAGAAGCACTACAGCCGCGCCCTGCGGCAGTACGAGAAGGCGCTGAAGCTCAACCCGACTTCGGCGTCCATCTACAGCAATGTCGGCACCGCGCACTTCGCCAAGAAAGAATACAAGGAAGCGTTCGAGGCCTATCAGCATGCCGTCAAGCTCGATCCCGAGGTTTTCGAACACCACGATTCCTACGGCGTCCTCTTGCAGTCGAGCACGATCGAAGAGCGTGCGCGGTTCCACTACTACCTGGCTAAGACGTACGCCCAGGCGGGAATGATCGATCAGGCGGTGCAGTGCGTCCGCAAGTCGCTCGAAGAGGGCTTCAAAGAGCGCAATAAGTTCATCGAGGAACCTGAGTTCGCGGTGCTCAAAGACAACGCCGAATTCAAGGCCTTGATGGCGCAAGAACCTCGTGCGTTGTAGAGCGCTTGGGCTTGCGTTGATTGCCTCGGTCCTTGTGGTCTCGTGCTCCCGCAAGGACCGGGGCGCTCAGAGAATTGCGATCCTGCCGTTTGAGAATCTGGCGGCCGCGCCTGACCTGGATTGGATGAGCCGCGGTTTCGCCGAAGCGATCCGCCTTCAGCTCGCTGGTTCCCCTCGGATCGAACCGGTTTTGATTTCTTCGTTGCGCGAAGCGCCGGCCGTGGGAGCATCCGAGGTTCTGGAAGGCCGCTTTTCTCTGTATGGTGGCCGCCTGCGTGTCGAGGCCGTACTCCAGGATGCCGTCCGGGTGCGCACCGTAGGAACCCTCCGCGCCAGCGGACGGGCCGCCGGCGATCTGCTGCCGCTGGCGCAATCCATCGCCCGCGGGATCGATCCCCGCGTCCGCCCTCTGCCAACCAACAGTCCCCAGGCTTTTCGGGCCTATATCGCGGCCCTCGAGGCGAGCGGCCCGGCGGAGGCTGACGCCGGTTTCGACCGCGCCGTGGGCGCTGACCCGGAGTTCGGTGCGGCATATCTCGCCTGGATGCAATCGCTCGCCGCACGCGGTGATTCGGCGCGGGCTGCCCGGGTTTTGGCTGCCGCGCGGGCGAAGGCGTCCCAGTTTCAGGAAATCGAACGGGCCCGGCTCGATCTGGCCGCCTCCGCGCTCGCGGGCGACCGCGCCGCGGAGCTCCGGGCGCTCCTTGCACTCACCCGCGCCGATCCCGCCGACGCCTCCGTTTACCGCAGGTTGAGCGATCTTGAGGCCGCCGCTCACTCTTACCGGGAGGCCGCGGCGTATTGCGAGAAGGCAGTCGAGCGCGAACCCGCCGAGGTCCTCTTGCTGAACCAGCTCGGCTACCTGCGCGCCTGGTCGGGAGATCTCGATGGCGCGGTGAAGGCGCTGGAGCGCTACGGCAGCCTGCGGCCCCGGGAAGCCAATCCGCTCGATTCGCTAGGCGACGTCTATTACTGGTCCGGCCGGTTCCGAGAGGCAGAGAAGGCCTACCGGGATGCCTGGTCCAAGGACCCCTCGTTCCAGAGCGGCGCCAGCCTCTATAAGGCGGCCTGGGCGCGCCTCATGCAAGGCGACTTGAACGGCGCCGACGCCGCTTTCGGAAAGTTCCTTCAGACCCGGATGAGCGTGGGCGATCGGCCGGCGACTTACCGCCAGGCACAGTGGGAATACCTGACCGGGCGTCGCCGGGAGGCGTGCGCGAGGCTGGAGGAGCTCGCGCGGTCGGCGCCAGCGGCTGAAGCTTCGTTCTTTTACGCCCAACTTACGATCTGGGCAGTCGAGAGCCGCGACGGCCAACGGGCGCACGATTACGCAGCGAAGGCGGCGGGTCCACTTCCGATCGCCGTTCTGGCCCGCTTCCTCGCGCAGCCTTCCGCGCCCGCCGCCGGGTGGAGCGCGCGTGCGGCGAGCGCTTTCCCCGCACCGTCGCAGGCGGGCCTCCGCCGCTTGGCCCTCGCCTATGCCTTGCTGCTGTCGCATGAGTTTGCCGCGGCGGTCGGGCCGCTCGAAGAGATCTACGACGCGACCCAGCCGGACTCTCCGGACTGGCCGGCAGTGCCGCTGGCTTGGGCCCTCGCCGAAACCGGCGAGTTCGAACGCGTGCCCCAACTGCTGAGCGGAAACCAGGCCCCGGACCCAGCCGCGGAGGGCCCGCTGCGCTCGCTTGTTTTTCCCAGAGTGCTTTACGTGCGCGGCGTGCTGGCCGGTAAGCAAGGCCGGCGCGACGAGGCCCAGGCCGACCTCAAGCTATTCCTGCAGTATTCGGGGGACGCCCCCTCGAACTTCCGCTAGCGGCCTTCCAGCCGGTCGTAGTTGTGCACGTCATTCGTCGTTCCGAGCGACGTATTGTACAGGCTCTCCAATCCGAGCGCCTCGCGCAGGTCTTCCTCGAATTCGTGGAGTGCGCTGAGCTGGCTCGCCAGGGCCGGAATCTGCCGCTCTCCGGCAGCCCAGAACTTCTGGTAGCCGCCGTCGACCAGTTGCGCGATTCCGTCCCCGACTATCCAGCCGGCGCGCTCGATGTGAGGTGGGCGTCCATCGGAAATCATCGCCGCGCAGTCGTGGTTGCGGACCATGATGCGGCCGTCGGGCTGCCGGGCCATCTCAAACCCCGCTTGGCGGACGGCGTTGAGGCGGTCTTCGAAAGTGGGCTCGGTGGGCTGCTTTCTGCGGAAGAGCATTCTGCTTCGATTATAGGGGCCGCCGGCGCGCGCCGCGTGGGGCCGGCACGGTTCACTGGGTTCCGGGTCGCCGTTTGAAGATTTGGATCCGCGTGCCTCCGGCGTCCTCCGCGCCGGGGTCTGGCGAGAACCCGTGGGACTTCAGGCGCTCCCGTGCCTCGGCAAGGTCGGACTCAGGGGCATAGGGCGCTACGGGCAATATCACCTGTTGCGCTCCCGAGAGATCGTCGGCGCACCGCCGGCCGTACAGTTCCGGAACGAAGAACCGGTAAAGCGGCCACATCGTCGTGAGAATGCAGCCGCCGGGGCCGGCTCGGGCCTCAAGCGCATGGGCCGCCAGGGCCCAATCCTCGCGCGGCCTGACGA
This sequence comes from Bryobacterales bacterium, assembly GCA_963719445.1. GTDB lineage: Bacteria > Acidobacteriota > Terriglobia > Bryobacterales > Bryobacteraceae > DASWZN01. The sequence goes on along the minus strand of OY970385.1, from coordinate 5,027,935 downwards.
ATGCCCTGGCATCCTGAACGACGAGTGCGCCCGCGAGCAGAGCCAGCAGCACGGTCCCGGCCGAGGTGCGCTTCAAGAGCAGCAGGCCGCAGGCATCCGCTGCGAGCAGCGCGATTCCCGGGAGCGCGAAGATGAGCTGCCGGGTAGCGAAGAAGTAGTGCGCCCAGGCGTCCGAGATCAGCGCCCCGGCAATCGGGACCAGAACCGAGAGCCACAGAAACGACCTGACTCCCCGGCCGGCCGCGGGCTCCCGCAGCGTGTAGATCAAGGCCGCGACGACAAGCGCAGTGATCGCGTAATGGCCGCACAGTTCCCGGAGGATCATCGCCACGACCGACCAGGACGGCCTGAACGCATACCCGGAGCGGACAATGCTATCGCCCCACCGCATGCCGGCAAACCACAGCCACGGCAGGAACAGTACCACCGCCACGGCATTCGCCACCGTGGCTCGCAAGAGGACCGCCATGCGCCGGGACCGCTCCAGACAGCACACACACCAGGCCAGATGCGACACCCCGACAAACACCGCCAGCGGCTGGGTGTAGATGCCGGCGGCGAGCAGCAGGGTATAGAGCGCGGAGATCCTCAGGCTGGGCTTGGAGACGAGTGACAGGAACGCAGCCGTCGCGCCGATCCCGAGCGCCAGGGCCTGCGCGTACGGACGGCCCTCGGAGGCGTAGCGAAACTGGAGAGGCAGCAGCGCGAACAGAACGGGCGCCAGCGCTGCGGCCCGCAAGCGGAGCTGCCGGGCGATCAGCAGCACTCCCGCGCAAGCCGCCAGGCTCCAGACGATCGAGGGCAGCCTGGCCGTGAACGCCGAGAAGCCGAACAGATCCAGCGCCAATCGCTGGGTCAGGTAGCCAAGCGGAGCGGAGCCGGGGTTAATCGGGATCCAACGGATCAGGCTCGCCAGGCTGGCTTGGTCGCGAGTGCCGAACAGCTCCAGGATTTCGTCCACCCACAGCGAGAGCCTGCTGGCGAGCACCACGGTGACGCCGAGGTACGCCGCGAAGAACAGCAGCAGAAGACTCGCGAGCCGCTTGGTCATCGCCGCCGCAGAATCCCCTCGATAATGCGCGCGGCGTCGAGCAGATCGTCGGCAACATAGTCCGCGCCCGCGCCGCCGTCCGATTCGACCTGGCGCCCGTACCCGGTGCGGACCAGGATCGTAGTGGCGCCCACGCGGCGCCCCAATTCGATATCGGCGGCTTTGTCCCCGATGACGAACGAATCCGCAAGGCGGAAGCCCAGTTCACGGGCGGCCTGCTCGGCGAGGCCGGGCGCCGGCTTGCGGCACTGGCAGCCATCCTCGGGCCCGTGCGGGCAAACGTAGACCCCGTCGAGCGAGACTCCGCCGGCCGCCAGCAGGCCGGCCAGCGCGCGATGGATGCCGGCGACAGTCTCCGCGCTGAAATACCCGCGGCCAATGCCGGACTGGTTGGTCAGCACCACCAGTCCGAGGCCCAGGCCGCGCATGGCGGCCAGGCCCGCCACCGAGTTCGGCAACAATTCCAGACCCTCGACGGAACTCAGATAGTCCTTTTCGATATTGATCGTGCCGTCGCGGTCGAGCAGCACAAATCGCGGGGCTTCCATGCTCAGACAATCATAACCGTTTGCTCGATCGGGCGAAGCCGAACCGTGGCGGCGCGCGTCTACAATGACGTTATGGTCCGTCCGATCCTGGTGCTGGTGCTGGCGGTGTGGGTGGGCGGCGCGGCCGAAGCGCAAAAGCGGCCAAAGGCTCAGCCGGCGGCTCCATCCGCGTGGCCCATCGAGACCATCCAAATTGAAGGTCTGCGCGACTACACGCGTGAGCAGGTGCTCGCCGTCCTGAATCTCAGGGTGGGACAAATGGCCGCCGCCAAGGATTTCCAGGCCGCGCGAGAGCGTCTGATCTCGACCGGCGCCTTCGCCAACGCCGGGTTCCGCTACGGCCCGTCGCCTGGGGGCAAAGGCTACATCGTAACCTTCGAGATCTCCGAGGTCGAGCCGAAGTTCGCGGTCCGCTTCGAGGACCTGGGCGCGCCGCCCGAGCAGTTGAAAGCGGCGCTCGCACGGACCGACCCGTTCTTCGGACCACGGATCCCCGCCACCGAACCTCTTCTGGCGCGGTACTCGAAAGTGGTCGAGGACTTCCTGGCGGCAAAGGGCCAGCCGCAGAAGGTCGCCGGCAGGCTGGCGCCGGCCGATTCAGGAGAACTGTCGGTCGTCTTCGAGCCGGCCTCGCGGCCTAGGGTGGCGCGGGTCCGGTTCACCGGCAATTCCGTGGTGCCTTCCGCCACGCTCGAGAACGCGATGAACGCGGTGGCGGTGGGCATGCCGTACCGGGAGGCACGCTTTCGCGAAGTGCTCGATGCCCAGATCCGGCCTTTCTACGACGTGCGCGGCCGGGTGCGCGTGGCGTTCCCTGAGATCCGGACGGAGGAGGAAAAGGACGTCAAGGGTCTGGTGGTCAGCGTGAAGGTGGATGAGGCTGCCAGCTACTCCCTGGGCGCGGTTCGGGTGCTGGGCGCAACCGTGCCGCGGACGGATTGGGATAAGATCGCCGGCTTCAAGACCGGCGATGTCTTCAACCAGGACGCGGTCAACCAGGTGGCCGCGAAGATCGAAGCTCGGCTGAAGCGCGAGGGCCGCCTGCACGTCCAGACCCAGGTGGAGCGGCGCATCGACGACGCGGCGAAGAAGGTGGACCTGGTCATGCACGTGACGCCAGGTCCGCAATACACCTTTGGCACATTGACCATCGAGGGCCTGGATATTCTCACCGAGCCGGCGATCCGCAAGATGTGGGCGCTGAGGCCGGGCGAGCCTTTTAACGCCGAGTATCCGCAGCATTTCCTCGACTCGGTGAGAGAGGACGGCGTGCTCGACAACCTGGGCGAGACCCGCGCGCTGGTGAAGGCCGACGACCAGAACCGGACCGTCGACGTGACGCTGACCTTCAAGGGCGCGCCACCCAAGCCCGAGAAGCCGAAGCCGGGCTTCCCGGCCAGCTGAGGGATGCCTGCCGGTTTCGCCCGGCTCTCCGGTCCTGCTATCGTGAAGAGTCTGTGTCGGAGTCACCGCTAAACGTTCGCCTGGAGAAATACGAGGGGCCGCTGGACCTCCTGCTGGATCTGATCCGCAAGCAGCAGATCGACATCTGGGACATCCCGATCGCCAGGATCACCGCCCAGTATCTGGAGTACCTGGACCGCGCCGCCGCCCTCGACATGGAGCTCGGCTCGGAGTTCATCTTCATGGCCGCGACGCTCATTCACATCAAGTCGCGCCTGCTGCTGCCCCGGGACCCGGAGTTGGAGAAGCTCGCGCCCGAGGACGACCCGAGGCGTGAGCTGGTGGAGCGGCTGATCGAGCACGAGCGGTACAAGAACGCGGCCGAGATGCTCCAGCAGAAGCGCATGATCGAGGACAATGTCTGGTCGGCGGCCCAGATCCGCGAGTTTCTCTCGGATCAGGACGAGCCGGAGCTGGCCGTGTCGCTGATCGATCTGGTGAAGACCTTCGAGCAGGTGCTCGACAGGGCCAAAACCCGGCCGGTGTTTCAGGTCAACCATGACGACGTCAGCGTGCCCGACATGGTCGCGTTCCTGAAGGCGCTGCTCAAGGGCAAGCCGCGGGGAGAGAAGATCGGTGTCGCAGGGCTGTTCGAACAGCAGCGCAGCCGGCGCGCGATGATCTGCCTTTTCCTCGCTATGCTGGAGATGGTCAAGCTGCAGGCCATCGTACTGGTGCAGAAGGACGCCTTCGGCGAAATCGCGCTGCGTGCGCACAAGCGGTTCGACGAGGTTTTCGCCTCCGACGACGCGATAACGAATATCGATAAGGAATATCAGTAGGACAGGATGGAGATCGAGGACACCAAGCAGCAGTTAGAGGAGAGCGGTCGGGAGACCGAGGTCGCCGAGCAACTGACCCTGACTGTGCCGGGCGATCAGGCCGGCCTCAAAGCCGCCATTGAGGCTATCGTTTACGTGTGCGAGGAGCCGGCCACCGCGGCGCAGATCGCAAACGCGCTCCGGCAGCCGGAGGAACGGGTCCAAAGCCTGCTCACGGAGCTGGCAACCGAGTACGCCGCGCCGGAGCGTGGGCTCATGATTCGCGAGGTCGCCGGCGGCTACAAAATGGCGACCAAACCCGAGCACCACGAAGCCGTGCGTGCGTTCGCCAAGAGTCTGAAGGCCCCGCTAAAGCTGTCGCTGCCGGCGCTCGAGACGCTGGCGGCCATCGCCTATAAGCAGCCCGTCACGGCGCCCGAGATCATGGAGATCCGCGGCGTCCAGGGAGCCGGCGTGCTCAAGACGCTGCTCGACCGCAAGCTCATCCAGACCGCCGGACGCAAGAACGTGGTGGGGCGCCCGATCCTCTACAAGACCTCGAAGGAGTTCCTTTTGCAGTTCGGGCTCAAGGATCTGAGCGAACTGCCGACCCTGAAGGAGTTCGAGGAGCTGAGGCGCTTGGCCGTCGGCGACGAATCGGAGGCGGAACAGCAGCAGAGTCCGCGGCCCGAGCCTGAGGCCGCTGCGCCGGAGGCCGCGAGCCCCGAGCCGGACGCTCGGAGTCCCGATCCTGACGCTGTGAGCGAGGAGCCGGGCCCCGAACCGGAAGCCGCACCCCAACAGCCGGAGGTCGAAAATGGCTGAGGAGAGGCTGCAAAAGATTCTTTCGCGCGCCGGCGTGACCAGCCGGCGCAAGGCCGAAGAGCTGATCGTCGAGGGCCGTGTAGCGGTCAATGGCCAGGTGATCGTCGAGTTGGGCACGAAGGCTGACATCGGACGCGATCACATCAAGGTCGACGGCAAGGCGATCCCTCAACCCGGCCGTGTGGTGTGCCTGGCGCTGAATAAACCGCAGGGCGTTGTAACCACGATGTCGGACCCGCAGGGGCGTCCCACCGTCATGCAGTTTATCCGCATCAAGGAGCGTGTCTTTCCGGTGGGGCGGCTGGACTACGCCAGCGAGGGGCTGCTGCTGCTGACCAACGACGGCGAACTGGCCAACGCCATCATGTCCGCATCCAGGCACGTCCCCAAGACCTACCTGGTGAAGGTGAACGGGCTGCTCACCCCGGAGCAGGAGCAGAAATTCCGCGAAGGAGTTCCGCTGCACGGGCGGAGGACGGCTCCGGCCGGGCTGCGGCTGGTGCGGAAGGCCGAGAATCCGTGGTATGAGGTGCGGCTGATCGAGGGGCGCCATCACCAGATTCGAGAGATGTTCAAGAGTTTCGGACGGCTGGTGGAGAAGCTGAGGCGGGTCAGGATCGGCTTCCTGGAGCTGGGTGCGCTGAAGCCGGGATACTACCGCCAGCTCACGCCCATCGAGGTAGAGCGCCTGCGCAAGACGCTGAGACTGGGATGACGATTGCGGAGTTGCTGAGAAGCGCCAGGACGATCGCGGTGGTCGGCCTATCGAGCCGCCGCGCGCGGCCGAGCTATGGCGTCTCCGAATACATGCAGCGCGCCGGCTACCGCATCATCCCGGTGAATCCACAGGAAAGCGAAGTGCTGGGCGAGAAGGCCTACCCGGACCTGGACTCCGTGCCCGTCCCGGTGGATATCGTCGACATTTTCCGGCGGCCGGAGTACGTGCCGGAGATCGTCGAGGCCGCCATCCGCGTGGGGGCGAAAGCGGTCTGGATGCAGGAAGGCGTGGTACACGAAGAAGCGGCCGAGCGGGCCCGAGCCGCGGGTCTCACGGTGGTCATGGACCGCTGCATCCTGAAAGAGCACCGCAAGATCAATCTGGGCTGACCGCCCTCACAGCTCGTGCCTGCCGGACACGGCGTGGCTCACCGGGCTTCCGAATTGGAACCAGTTTACGTTGCCCAGGCTGGTCGTGCCGCTCACGGGCGCTTTGAAAACCATGTACAGGTCATGGACCCCGGTTGCGCTTGCCGATGCGGTTCCCTGCGCGGTCTGCCAGACCTGCCATCCGCCGGTTGCCGGGATGGTGACGGAGCCGGCCAGCGGACCGCTTACGCTGTCGAGGTGAAACTCGAGGGTTCCGCCGCAGTTCCCGCCATTGCTCGGGTCGCAGGCGAAGCGGGCGGACAGGGCGCCGAATCCGGCGCCGAAGTCGACGTTGTTGTAGACCGCATACGAGCCGCCGCTGGAGTAGCCCATGTCATAACCGCCGCCGCTGTCGCTGGTGGACTCGGTCTCGGCCCCGGAGACGGTGTTATAACTGGACACCTGAATCTGGGTTCCGGCGCTCACCGTGTAACCGCTGTCCTGTGTGCCGCTCCAGGTGAACGTTGCTCCGCCCAGCGCGGGAAGCGTATAAGTGAACGAGTAAGTTCCCCACTGCACCTGGAAGGTCTGGCTGGCCGCGGTATCGTTGAATGCCACCAGCACCTTCGATTGGTCGGGATTGACAAACGCCGCGGTCACGATCCCAGCGCCGTTGCTGGAATAAACGCGCTGCGCGCCCGGCAACACGAACCGGCTGAAATGTCCCAGCGTGTAGTAGTCGATGAAGTAAGTGATGGCGCCCGACTGGCTGTTCACGGTTACGAGGGGGCTGCACGTGTTGCAGCCGCCCGTGTTCGGGCCGCGGTTCTCATTCAGGGCCAGACTCCACTTGACGTAGGCCTTGCCCCAGTTCCGCATGACGTGCGTGATCTCTTCGAAGTCGTTTTTCACCTGGTCGGCGATCCATGTGCCACCGGAGTGCTCGGTTTCCCAGTTGCCCTTGGCGGGGAACTCGTTCTGGAGGGTAGTCTGGGCTCCGGGCGTGCCGCCGTAGCCGTGCCAGGCCGTGCCGGCCACCTGAGCGGAGGCCTGGATGGTGGAATCCGCGAGGACGGTTGAGGGATAGCTCGGGGTGTCCCAGTTATGGTCGTAGACCAGTACCTTGGAGGTGACGCCGGCCGTTGCGAACGCGGGCAGCACGTGGTCGCGCAACACCGTGCTCTGAGTGGGCGCATCCATCGACATTCCGGGATAGTTGGTGGGCACATACAGGGGTTCGTTCTGCAAGGAGACGTAGTCGATGGGAATGCCCGAGGCCGAGTAGGCCTGAACGAACTTGGCGAAGTAGTTCGCGAAGGGATCGTACATCGTGGAGAGAAGCGAACCGCCGATCATGGAGCCCGAGGTTTTCATCCAGCCCGGCGGGCTCCAGGGGTTGGCCATCAGCTTGAGGCTCGGGTTGAGCTGCCTGGCCTCGACGATCAGCGGAATGATGTAGGCCTGGTCGTGGGCGACGGAGAAGCTGGCCAGCGTGGGATCCGTCAGGCCCGCGGGCAGGTCGTCGTAGGAATAGTCGTTGAGCGCAATGTCCGAGGCGCCCATCGGAATCCGCATAAAGTTGAGACCGATGCCGCCGTTGTTGCGGGTGAACAGATTGTTCATGGCGCTGTCGCGGGCGGCCGCGGGCGCGACCTGTTCGAGCAGGTAGCAGGCCGAGTCGGTGAAAGCCGCTCCGAAGCCCTCGACCTCCTGGTACACCTGGTTCTCGTCCACGAAGACCACGTTGCCGGTGGCGCTTCCGGTCGAGAAGTAGACAGCCGGCTGCGACGCCATGAGCTGAGTCTGGTCGTCGGTGGTCAGAACCACGGCGACTGCCGGGCCGTTCGGCGCGGGCGTGGGAGTCGGAGTAGGAGTCGGTGTCGGCGTTGGTGTGGGCGTCGGGGTTGGTGTCGGCGTGGGAGTCGGCGTAGGAGTCGGCGTCGAACTGCTGCCGCCGCCGCACCCGGCGCTCGCGAGGCCCAACAGCAGCAACACCGTCATCGCCACGGCCGAGATCCACAGCCAGGGCGCGCTCACTTGGTTCTTGCGCATAGTGGACTATTTTACCGCCCTATTCGTATTTCTCCCATTCGAGCTGGTCGCCCGCCAGCGTGCCCGTCTCCGCTGCCGTTCCCGCGGGCAGTTCCAGGACTGAGTGGGCGGGCAGGCAGAGCGAGATCCGGCCGCGGGGCATGCTGGCGCGGACCTTGAGAACTTTGCGGTCGCGGCTCAGGAACAGCGCGTCGAAGGCGAACTTCATTCCGAACGAGTGAATGCCCTCGCAGGGGGCGATCAACAGGCCGTCGCCTCGTTCGAGCGAGGTGCGCTTGAGCAGGCCGGTGCGCCGCTTCCCGGGGGTGTCGGCAATATCCGCGGCGTCCGCCAGAAGCGTGGCGCGGGTTGCGTTTCGAATGCGGAGTTTCACACACGACGGTATAACACACCGGCGCGGAGCGGTGCGCGGAGTGGGAATTCGTGGGGCCCCCGGTTTTGGTGGGAGGCAGCGCGTCGGCTCGAAAGCCGACGCGGCAGGCTGAAGCCTGCGCTACGAAGAAGTGTCCGTTTTTGGAACTAGGAGTATGTTGCACTTTTTCGTTTTCTTTCGGGGGCGGCTTCCCGGCGGTGAAATGTCCGCGGCCAGGGCAGAGTTCTTCGCCTGACAGGCGAAGCATAACTCAGGCGGGCGGCGGCGAGAGGGGGAGAAGGGGCGTAACTGCTTGAGAAGCTGGGGAAAGAATCTTTGGCAAAAGCGTGGATGCCAAAGAAGGTGGTCGCTTCAGAGCTGGCGCCGAGAACAGCTATACTCCCCCTTATGCGCCTTCTTGTGTTCCTGCTCTCGCTGGCGGCCGCCGGGGCGTCCGCTCAGACGATCACGGTGGTTTTTCCGGCATCGCGCTCGGCGAAGCCGCTGGACGGCCGTCTGCTGCTTCTGCTCTCGAACGACCCGAGCGGCGAGCCGCGTATGCAGATCGACGATACGCTCAAGTCGCAGATGGTCTTCGGCGTGACGGTCGATGGGTGGAGGCCCGGCGACCCGATCACCGTCGGCGACAACGCGCAAGGCTATCCGCGGGCGAGCCTGAAGGACGTGCCGGCCGGTGAGTACACGGTCCAGGCGGTGCTGAACGTTTACGAGACGTTTCACCGGTCCGACGGCAAGACGGTGAAGCTGGCGCCGGATCGCGGCGAAGGCAAACAGTGGAACCTGGCGCCGGGCAATCTGCTGTCGAAGCCGCGGCTGGTTCGGATAGGTCCGGGCGCGCCGCCGATCGCGGTGTCGCTCGACGAGGTGATCCCGCCGATCCAGCCCGAGCCGGATACGAAGTACATCCGCCACATCCGCGTACAGTCGAAGCTCCTCACCGCGTTCTGGGGACGGCCGGTGTATCTGGCGGCGGTGGTGCTCGTGCCGGAGGGTTACGACGCCCACCCGGACGTACATTTTCCGCTCATCGTCTTCCACGACCACTTCGTAACCGGCTTCAACGACTTCCGCGAGACTCGGCCGGACCCGAATCTGAAGCCCGATTACTCCGACCGCTTTCACCTGGCGGGCTACAACCGGATCCAGCAAGAGCAGGCGTATAAGAACTACCAGGCGTGGATCGCGCCGGGCACGCCGCGCGTGCTGATCGCGAAGCTGCAACATGCGAACCCCTACTACGACGATTCGTATGCGGTCAACTCGGCGAACCTGGGCCCATACGGAGACGCGATCGAGACCGAGCTGATCCCGGCCATCGAGCGCCAGTTTCGCGGCATCGGCCAGGGCTGGGCGCGATTCGTCTATGGGGGCTCGACGGGCGGGTGGGAGTCCCTCGCCGCGCAGATCTTCTACCCGGAGCATTACAACGGCGCGTTCGTTGCGTGTCCGGACCCGGTGGATTTCCACGCTTACATGACGGTTGACCTGTATCAGCAGGACAACTTTTTCTATATTCAGGGCGCGAACAAGCAGGTGGAGCAGCCGGCGATGCGCGACTATCTGGGCCACACGCTGATGTCGTTGCGTGACAACGCGGCCTATGAAGCCGCGTTGGGCGACCGCGGCCGGTCGGGCGAGCAGCTCGACATCTGGCAGGCGGTCTATTCTCCGGCCGGGGAGGACGGCTATCCGCAGCCGATCTTCGACAAGCGGACCGGCGTCATCGACCATCGCACGGCCGACTACTGGCGCGAGCACTACGACCTGGACGCCATACTCCAACGCGATTGGGAAACGCTGGGGCCGAAGTTGCGGGGCAAGCTGCACCTTTACGTGGGATCGGACGACACCTATTTCCTGAACGACGCGGTTTACCTGATGGAAGACTTCCTGAACCAGACCGGCACGGCCGGACACGGCGTCCCCTACGAGGGTGAGGTCCGCTACGGGCCGCGTGCGGAGCACTGCTGGAATGGCGATTCGGCGAAGCCGAATTGGTACTCGCGGCTGCACTACAACCAAATGTATCTGCCGCAAATTGTCGAGCGGATTGTAAAGACGGCGCCGCCGGGAGCAGACCTGACGGACTGGCGATACTGAGACCTGCGGGCGAGCCGGACTGTGTGTTCCGCAAGGGGAATGATGGCAGCCGGCACAGACGGCTCTGTAGCAGGGGACTAGCGGTAGTGGATCAGCTTCAAGTCTTGCGACACAGATTTTGTGCTGACAACTGAAAAGCTGTTGTCAAAAACCAGCTGGTAGACGGCTCTGGTAAGGCGAAGCTTGAACTGCCCGGACGAGTTCACCCTGCCGCTGTTGAAGACCACCGCACCGTTTGGGGCCACGAGCAGGACGGCCACGTCATTACCACTTCCGCCGATCACACTGAACTTGTCTTCAAGAACGGCGCCTTGCGGATACCCGACAGTAATCGTGAGCGCCGTCGCTTTCCCGGCCGGCACCGACACCGTGCTGGCGGCAGGGCGCTCGACTACTTCGGTTTCAAACGACATCTCAGCAAGGGAGATGGAATGCTCTGCCGCCAGAAGTCCGGTGATGTACCGAGCCGGAATTCCGAAGTTGAGATTCTGTGCGTTGGTCATTTGAGCCGTTGTCAAGCCGATCACTTTGCCGTACTCGTCGAGTAGCGGGCCGCCACTTGAGCCAGGAGAGACAGGGACGGTGGTCTGAATGATCTGTGCCGTGCCGACCTCTCGAAGCGCACTGATAATGCCCTCGCTCACGGTGCTCTCTAATCCGAGCGGAGCGCCAATCGCAACCACCCGGTCCCCGACCTTTGGCTGTTCCGCCACTTCCGTCTCAAGCGGTGGGACCGAAAGGCCAGGGATTTGGAAGGCGGCGATGTCGTTGTCGATGTCGTAGGCGAGCAAGGAATCCACATTAAACGACGGCCCGCCCGACGGGAAATGCACCTGGAGCGACCTCGCCGCCCTAACGACGTGGTAGTTTGTGACGACCGTCCCATCAGCCGAAGCGACGTACCCACTGCCCTGGTCTTGCCGCTGACCGTCTTCGTCCGAGTTCTCGATGGTCACCACCGATGCCGTGGCTCGTTCCGCTATTTGGGCCGTCGACAGCTTCACTTCCGGCGCCGGACTCGGCGTTGAAGCCTGACTTGTGCGAGTGTCCTTCAGATGCGCGCCGGTCCACCGTTCATGAAGTTTCGGAATGGCGAACAGCGCAGCGAGCACGGTAAGAGCAACGCCTGTCAGGAGCAGAACCACCTTGGCTACTGCAAATTTCGCCGGCGCGGTAGCGGCGGCTCCGGTTCCCCCAACCAACTGCTGTCGAACTTGTGCCCGGTACTCTTCTTCCTCCAGCCGCCGCCGCTCTTCGTCCCGGATCTGCTGCTTCTGCTCTTCGGAAAGGCCCATGCCTTTACTCTCGGAGTCATTATCCTCCAAGCGACCGGTTGCGGGGTGCCCCGAGCCGGCGTCGGCGGCCAGCCGCACGGCCACGGCGCTACGGGCCGCTCTGAATCAGCGGATTGAGAATGTTGGCCATGGCGCCGGACGAAATGATCTTCTCGATATAGGAGTCTCCCGTGTTGGGGGTCTGGGTCCAGATGTTGCGGCCGGGTGTCGCCTGCGAGTTGTCCCACACCACGGTGTGGCCGTTGGTCCCGGCCATCGTGAAGGTGGTCCCGATCCCTCCGCGCACCACGTAGAGTATGGCCACCTGCGTCCAGGCCGGAACCGCGTTCGGACACCACTGGCCCTCGCCGCAGACCAGGTCGTACGCCAGCTTGATGGGGTTGGCAGCCTCGCTGGCATTGGCCGCGGGTCCGGTGATCACGTCGCCACCGACCTCGGAGCCGACCGAGACGATGGGCGTCGGCCAGTTGGCGAAGACATAGCTGGCCCCGTCGGCATCATAGGCGAAGTTGGGGGTCGGGTCCGTTCCGGAATCCGGGAAATACCCGGCGGCCGGCACGAGTGCCGCGACTTTCTGCGCCACGAGTTGCACGCCGGTCAACGGGCTGATGGCATCCGCCGGACTCTGCAGCAGGCCGCTCAGAGGCTCGTAATATCCGCCGGCCACGATGTACACGCTGCCGTTGGGAGCACCGGCCAGAGCCTGCCGGTATACCGTTACGGCATCCGGATAATTGGCACGCGTGTCGCCCGGCACCGGGTCGAAGAGGCTGGCGACCGCCTGGGTGTAGGCGCTGTTGGCCGCGCTGTAGTTGTTCGGCGTGTTGCCCTGGTAGGCACCAATTGGTACGTCAGGGTGGCCGTAGTAGTTGGCAATGGCACGCACGGTGGGCGCGCTGTAGTCGTTTACCGACGATGTGATCAGGGCCAGTACGTTGGCTTCGCCGGTCTTCACCAGGGACCAGAGCAGCGCGTGGTCGCCCGCGTCGTCACAGTCGTTCGCCATATCCGAATCCAGGATGATGTTCACCGCGCCGGCCGCTCCGACGGTGACGGTGGCTTGTGCCGTGGCAGAGCCGCCGCTGTTGGTGGCGGTCAGGGTGTAAGTAGTTGTTTGCGCAGGCGAGACGACGGTGGACGCGCCGGTCACGGTTCCGATGCCGCTGATGGCGAGAGAAGTCGCCGCCGACACCGACCAGGACAGCGTCGAACTGCCTCCCGAAGCGATGGTCTGAGGGCTCGCGGCAAACGAGGAAATGACCGGAGGCTGCGTATTGCTCACCGTCACCTTGACGGGGCTCGACGTGGCCGAGTTATGCGACGTGTCCGTGGCGACGGCCGTCAATGTATGGCTGCCGTCGGCGGTCGAGGCGGTGTTCCAGGAATAGGCGTAGGGCGCGTTGGTGATCGCCGCGCCGAGTGCCGCTCCATCGAGCTGGAATTGAACGCTCGCGACGGCGACGTTATCCGAGGCGTTGGCCGTGACCGAGACGACCCCGCTCACCGTCGATCCCGCGGCGGGCGCTGTAATCGCGACCGTCGGGGGGGTGGTGTCGGGAGGCGTGACCGTTACGGTGGTCTGCGCCGTGGCCGTCCCGGCGCTGTTGGCCGCGGTGAGGGTGTAGGTCGCGGTTGCCGCAGGCGACACCTGGACCGAGGTTCCGCTGACGCTTCCCAGGCCCGTGATGCTGAGCGACGGCGCCGGATTCCCGGTGACCGCCCAAACCAATGTTGTGGACGTGCCGCTCGGAATTGAGGAGGGCGACGCGAAGAAGGACGAGATGGCGGGAGCAGTGGCGTTAAAGACCGTCACACTAACCGGCGTTGCCGTGGCGGCGTTGCCCGAGGTATCCAGGGCCGTCGCCGTAATCGTGTGAGCGGCATTGGAGCTCTTCGTGGTGTCCCAGGAAACCGTGTACGGCGCGGCGGTCAGCAGCGGGCCCAGGTTCGCTCCATCCAGTTTCAACTGCACGCTGGCCACGGCGACGTTGTCGGAGGCGGTGGCTGTGACCGCCACAGTTCCAGAGACGTTGGCGCCGTTGAGGGGCGAGAGAACCGAGACTGTCGGAGGGGTGGTGTCGGGAGGTGGAGGCGGTGTTCCGCCGGCGGCCTTAAAGGTCGCAATCAGCGAGCCGATGTTATAGTCGGAAGACGAGACGCTGATCGTGCCGCTGGCGGCATAAGCGCCGGTTGCCGAAAGAATCTGTTCCTGGGCAAACGAGTTTCCTACGGTAAGCCTGGCGGTCCAACCTGCCGCGGGGGTCCATACGGGGAGAGCGCTGTAGATGTTCCCGGAGAAGCCCCACGCCATCTCGGGAACCAGCGAGGTGGTCTTGGTGAGGCCGCTGGTGTAGGCCGTGCCGCCGTTGTAGCCGTTGCTATGAGAGGCGGTTTGATCCAGAGGAGCGGAAGTGTCCAGGCCGCCGTATTCGGCTACCATGACCACGGAACCGCCGTAGGGATAAGTTACCTTGACGGAAGTAACTCCGGCGGCGATGTTTTTGGCGTAGTAAATCGCGAAGATCTCTCCCGAAGTGGTGATACTGGCCGCTGCCGTGAACGTGTCGGACTTGTTGTCGGTCACGGCAGTGACCTTACCGCCGGAGGCGTTGATGCCCACCAGCAACAAATCGCCGGCTGTGGTCGCAGCGATGTTCACCGTGGCCGAGGTCCCGCCGCCTGCGGAGACGCCGACCGTCTGCACGTGTGTGATTGCAGCCTGGGCGGCCGGAACGAGCCCGCCGGCGACCAACAAAGGGAGCGAGAGAAGCGTAATTCGTGTGCGCAGTGGTACCTGGAGCGTGAGCATCGTATCCCCTCTGACCGGGTAATACACCTAAGTACGGCAAACTGCAGGTGTACCTGCATGTTACCCTGGGGTCGGATTTCTGTCAAGGGTCGCGTGTGGGCTATTTCGCGCATTTCAGGTTAGTTACTCCGGTTCGAGCGTTATCGTCACGGGCGCATCGCGGACTCGCTATACTCGCCTCATGAGACGTCGTGATTTCCTCAGGGCTGGGATGCTGGCGGGGGTGGGGTGGCGCCTGGGGGCGTCGCCGCGCCGCGCCAGCGACGTCGTCGCGCTCGGGCCTGACAAGATCAGGCTGTCGCGCATGGCGATGGGTACGGGCACAAACGGCGCAGACGGCAGTTCGGACCAGACCCGGCAACTGGGCGTACAGGGCCTGGCTGACTTGCTGCACTATGGCTACGATCGAGGACTGACGTTCTGGGATTCCGCGGATCAGTACGGCAGTCACCCTCATCTCAAAGCGGCGCTGGGAGGCGTGCCGCGCGAGAAGGTCGCCATCATGACCAAAACGCACGCGGTCACGGCCGCCGAGATGCGCGCGGATCTGGACCGTTTCCGGCGCGAGATCGGGACCGACTATCTGGACATCGTCCTGCTGCACTGCATGATGGACGACGACTGGCCGGAACGCCGCAAGGGCGCCATGGACGTGCTGGAGGAGGCGCGAGACAGGAAGATCGTGCGCACGCACGGCGTCTCCTGCCACACTCTGGGAGCGCTGAAGGCGGCGGCCAAGACGCCCTGGGTGCGCGTGGACCTGGCGCGCATCAACCCGGCCGGCGTCATTATGGATGCCGATCCGCAGACCGTGCTGGGCATCCTGCGCCAGATGAAGGCGGATGGAAAGGGCATCATCGGGATGAAGATCCTCGGCGCGGGGCAGTTGAAAGGACGGATGGATGAAATGCTGCGGTACGCCACGTCCCTCGATTGCGTGGACTGCTTCACCATTGGCTGCGAGAACAGGGACGAGTTGAACGGCGTGCTGCGGCGGCTGGCGTAGGATGAAGAATTCGGGGACACGCCTGCTGTTGTTCGTAGGCTGAGAATTCGACGTTGTAGCCCGGAGTGTCCCCGAATTCTTGCCACGGTGTCAGGGTTCGGTGCGTTCCACCAGGCGGTGCACGTCGACCATGTAGATGGCCGGCTTGCCGTCGCGGTCGCTCTGGTAGAAGATGCGCTGGCTGTCGGGAGAGAAGAAGGGCGAGACCGCGGCGGCGTCGCTCGAGTGGTGCTCGCACAAGGGCAGCTCCCGGCGCGTGATCCTCAGCAGGAGCAGGATGTAGGGCGACGCCCTGTTCGCGCTGGCGCCGACGAACACGGAGGAATCGGCGTTGGGCGCAAACGACGCATACTGGCTCGTCGCGCCGACCAGCTGGTCGCTGTCGCTGGCGGCGACCCATTCGCGAATGGTGTTGAGCTCGCCGCGGGCGGCGGGGAAGCTCAGGTACAGCAGACTCTCGCCGTCAGCGGACCAGAACGCGGACCCGTAGCGGCCGGGCGCAAGCGGCAGGCGCCGGCTGTTCCGACCGCCGCCATCGGCCAGCACCAGGAAGCCGTCTCCATCGCGGAAAAGGATGTCTTCGTGCCGCGGGCGGGGAAGGGGATCGCGAAGCGGCGCCGGGGTCTCGAACGCAGTGACCGGCTCGCCTCCTTTGGAATGCAGCGGCGCCACGCGCAGCCGCCAGCGGCCGCCCTGGGCCTCGACCAGGCAAGCCTCGGAGCCATCGCTCGCGAGGGCGAGGCCGCGGCCCCTGCCCCAACCCTCGGGCACTCGGTAGATCTGAGCTTCGCGCATCGTGGCGAGCGCAAGCCGCTTCAACACGGGGCCGTCGAAGAAGAACACGCTGCGGTCGTCCGCGGAGAGCGCCGGAGACGAGGGATCGAGCGAGGAGGTTTCGGTCAACTGCCGCGCCTCGCCCGTGTTCAGGAACATCTGCATGAGCTGGGGCGAGCCGCTCTGATCGCTCGCGTATATCAGGAACGCGCCTCTGCGCGAGACCACCCGCTGGCTGGGCGGCGCAAGCAGGCTCGAGTGCTTCGGAGAGGTGAGCCGCGTCACAGGATGCTCGGTGGCGGGGTCGGCATAGCGCTGGCGCTCCGGCGGAAAAGGGAGGACCTTCTTCGGGGCGCCGTATGCTCCGCCCGCTGCGAGCGATGTCACGAAGGCGCGCCGGGTCCACACCCTGCCGGTCATGAATGGCATCCTAGCACGGGGACAGGCGCCGGCCGCCGGCGTCCCCACGGGTGGGGACACGGCACGCTGACGCGCGGGCCACGCGGTCAGCTTGAGCGCCGTGTAAACAGCAGGCCGGACCAGGTTTCGTCAATCGCGCAGATCTTGTAGTCGACGAACCCAGCCGCCAGGCCGAATGACCGCACCGCCGTCTCGCCGAGGTCGGTCGAAATGCCGGAGGCCTTCTTCGGCCACGCGATCCAGACGCCGCCTCCGTGCTCCAGCAGGCGCTCGGCGGCGGCGAATCGCTTCCGAAGATGGCGCATCGACGCGGCAAACAGCAGGACGAGGCCGGCCCGCCCCCGTGCGCCGCGGCGGATCTCGACTCCCGGCGGCAACGGCTCCAGCTTGCGCTCGAAACCTTCCGGGGCATCGAGAAGGGCGACGGCGCGACCCGTCCGGACGCCAAGCTTCTTGGCGAGGGGAGCGCCGGCATACAACTCCATGGTCGACGGCACCGCCGGCCTGACGGGCGCGTTCGCCAGTGCGGATGCCATCGCGTTCGCCATGTCGTCCCATCCGGTGTAGGTGGCGTCAGGGAGGAGCTTGCGAATCCGATCGACCTTTTCGGGCGCGCCGCCGGCGAACACGATGGGAGCGAAACGCGTGGCTTTTTGGCGCCGCAGCTCGATCGCCACTGCGCATCCGCTCGATGGCTGGCGGCTCAAGTCGATGACGAAGGCATCGGGCGCGTTCTCGCGGAGAGCGCGCAAGCCGGGGCCGCCGCGGGGCGCCAGGCAGGCGGTTTCATATCCGGCGGCTGCCAGGATCGCAGCGCCCGCGGCTCCCTCCGCTTCGCGCCAGTGGATCAGAATAACGCGGGGCATAGCCGCCACACGCCCGGCTTAGAACGGGAAATCGCGGTGAACCGCCTGCGCGACGATGCTGGCGTTGAGATAGCGGGCAGGATTCTGGGGCGTGCCGAAGCGGCGCACCTCGTAATGAAGGTGCGGCGAAGTGGCCCGTCCGGATTGGCCGGTCGCGCCGATCACTCCGCCGAGACGGACCTCCTGGCCGGCCACCACCGCGAACTGGGACAGATGAGCGTAGTAGGTTTGGAATCCCTCGCCGTGGTCGACGACCACCACCCGCCCGAATCCGTTCATGGTGCTGGCGAACACGACAACTCCATCGGCGGTTGCGTGGACCGGGGTGCCGTATGGCGCCGAGATGTCCACGCCGCGGTGCAGCGCGCCTTCGCCCGAGAACGGGTCCATACGCCTCCCGAAGGCGCTCAGCAGCCGGCCGTCAACCGGCCAGACGGAGGGGCGGGTGTTGGTCTGCCAGGAGCGTGGGTAGCGGTGTGAGTACGCGGAAAGGTTGGCGTTCCGCAGGAAGTCGTATTCCTTGAAGGACTCCTGAAGGGTGGGAATCAAGCGCCCTTCACTGGAGATGTCCTCCGGGCCCTCGAGCTTCTGCTTCAACCCGTAGGCCATCGAAACCTCGCTGGCGAACACCTGCAACTCGGCTAGCTGGCTGTTGGCCTGGGTGGCGTCGGTCTGGAGCTTGTGATAGCGGGCGCGAAGCGTCGTGATTTCCTGTCTAAGGGCGTTATAATTGGCAACCTTCCACGCCATGCGCGCGTAACTGGATATGAAGCCAACGACGGAAAACAACCCGATGACCGCCAGCGCCACTACCAGATACAACAACCGCTGCGGGACGTGAATTCTGCGAAGCCGGCCGTGAAGAGAATGCGCTACTACTAATATGAAGTATTGCTGCTTCATGGAGCCTTATCGCTCACCCGCGGATCGCCCCGAGACGGGTACCGTTGTTCACGCGTCGCCGGCAAGTCGTTGTCCGGCGCTCAGTACGGCGTGGGTCGGCAGAACCTGCCGGGGTTTCACTCAGCAGGCTCGCAAACGGCCGAAGAGAGAACTGTAGCAGCATACGAGAGGTGCGGTCAAGGCCCCCAACACAGGGGCACCCCCCGAATGGGGGGTATACGAACGGCACTCGCGCCGCCGCCCGCCCGGCAGTACACTGAGCCAAGGAGCCCCCTGGCGCCGGCGGAGCGAAGTCAAGCAACACAGTCTGGGCCGCTGATGAACGCGGATCAACGCGGATCAATCACTTGTTTTCAATCGGCGTTTATCGGCGTTGATCCGCGGCCAGTAATGTTTTGGCCTTTCCTGGCCTTTTTCAGCGTTCTCTGAAGCGCGCGCCACGGGGATGAGTGCTTTCGAAAGGCTGGCCTACAGCGCTTTTCGCTAAACGTGGGGCAGGGTCAGACCGATGGAGTAGGTATGGAGGACAGGCGACTCGAACCGCGGTTGATGTGCGCCGATCTGATCGAGTTCTGGTGGGTGGACCAGCTCGGCCGGACGCACAGCGGCCTCGCTAACCTGGAGGACATTTCGAACTCCGGCGCCTGCCTTCAGGTGGATACGCCGGTGCCTTCGGAGACGCTCCTGCACATTGCGCACCCCAAGGCGAAGTTCGAAGGGCGGGTGCGCTACTGCTTCTACCGGGAAACGGGCTATTTCCTCGGGGTGCGCTTCGAGGCGGGGTTCCGGTGGGACCGCCAGCGGTTCCGGCCGAAGCACCTTTTCGACCCGCGCACGCTGCTTAACCGGGGGCGCAAGGACAAACGATTGCCGGCCGGTCAGTAGGCGCAGAGCCAGCGGGCTTTCTGGACCACTTTGTCGGCGTTGGGCAGGAACGCGTCCTCGAGGGGCGGGCTGTAAGGGATTGGCGTGTCCGCGGCGGCGATGCGGACCACCGGGGCGTCCAGGCAGTCGAAGGCGCGCTCGGTGATACGCGCGGCGATCTCCCCGCCGAATCCGCCGGTTAGCGTGTCCTCGTGCAGAACCATAGCGCGTGAGGTCTTCCGCACGCTGGCCAGGATGGTCTCCTCATCGAGCGGCAGGAGCGTCCTCAGATCCACGATTTCGGCCGAAATACCCTCGGCGGCCAGCGTCTCGGCCGCCTCCTGGGCTGCGTAAACCATGGCGCCGTAGGTGATGATCGAGAGGTCCGTGCCCTGGCGGAAGACGCGAGCCTGGCCGATGGGCACGGTGTAGTCCTGCTCGGGGAGATCCTCCTTGATCCTGCGGTAAAGCCCCTTGTGCTCGAAGTAGAGGACCGGGTCGTTGTCCCGGATGGCGGACTTGATCAGCCCTTTGGCGTCGTAAGCGGTGGCGGGCGTGACCACTTTGAGCCCCGGCACGTGGGTGAACCAGGCTTCCGGGTTCTGCGAGTGGAACGGTCCGCCGCGGTTGCCGCCGCCGGAGGGCGCGCGGATCACCATAGGCACCGGAGCGTTCCAGCGATAGCGGCACTTGGCGGCGAAATTCACGATCTGGTCGAAGGCGCAGGTGATGAAGTCGGAGAACTGCATCTCGGCCACCGGGCGCAGACCGAACATGCTCGCGCCGATGGCGGCGCCGGCTATGGCCGATTCGGCCAGCGGGGTGTCGACGACGCGCCGCTCGCCGAACTGCTCGAGCATGCCCGCGGTGATCTTAAAGGCGCCGCCGTAAGCGCCAATGTCCTCGCCGAGCACGAAGACGTTGGGGTCCCGCTCCATCTCTTCCCAGATGCCCTGGCGTATTGCCTCGAGGTAGGTGGTCGGCATAGCTTACTCGTACACGTTATCCAGAAGCGTGGCAGGATCCGGGTAGGGGCTTTGCTCGGCCCACTGAATAGCCTGGTCGACCTCCTGGCGGATGCCGGCGCACGCGGCGTCGATCTCCTGGCGGGTTCGCCAACCCTTTTCGATCATGAGCCGCTCGACGCGCTGGATGGGATCCTTGGCGGCCCACTCGGCGAACAGTTGCTGCGGGACGTAGGTGGCGGCGTCGTGGGCGGCATGGCCGGTCATGCGGAAGGTCTTGCATTCGAGCAGATACGGACCGAGGCCCGCGCGGGCGTGCTGGGCGGCGCGATGGGTGGCCTCATATACCGCGAAAGCGTCGTTGCCATCGACGATCTCGGCCGGAATGCCGTAGGCGGGACCGCGGTCGGCCACGTTGGCGCAGGCCATCTGCTTATCGAGCGGGGTCGAGTATGCGTACTGGTTGTTGTTGCAGATCAGGACCAGCGGCAGGCGCAGGACGGCGGCGAAATTGACGCCCTCGTGCCAATCGCCGCGACTGGTAGCGCCATCGCCGAAGAAGCAGAAGGTGACGTTGGAACTGCCCTGGTACTTCTGTGAGAAGGCGGCGCCGGCGGCTACGGGAATCGCCGCGCCGATGGCGCTGATGATGGCCACGATCTTCAGGCGGAGGTCGCCCATGTGCATGTTGCCGTCGCGGCCGCGGGTGAGCCCGCCGACACGTCCCATGTACTGCGCGAAAACCTGCCGGGGATGGACGCCGCGGATGAAATAGGCCGCCATATCGCGGTGGCAGGGGAACAGGATGTCCTCGGGATCGGCAGCCATGGCCGCGCCGGTGGAGATTGCCTCCTGGCCGCGGCCCACATAGACGCCACCAACGATCTTGCCCTGCCGGTAGAGCTTCTTTTCGATGCGTTCCTCGACTTCCCGCATGAGGAACATGTAACGGTGAAACCTTTGGGCCAGCTCAGCGTTGGGGTCCGGCACTTCCGCCAACAGCCGGCTGGCCCCGGGTAGTGCCAGAAGATCAGTGGCAGCCATGACGCTCTCCGGGGATGTATTCCGGGCGGGCACGCCCCAACCTTCGTGCTGGCGCGCTGACCCAGCTCTAAAGGATGAGTATACGCGAATCGGGGCGAGATGCAAGCTGGATTTATGAATGGATAGCATGGCATAAGCTCTGTAAATGCATGGAGGGCGTTGGCGGACACCTCCGGCTTGCCGGACGAGTTTCAACCCACTGTCCTCCCCGCCGCCAGGCTTGCCGATTTTTCGACGAGTGACGGGCGACGCGCGAGTAGGCTGTCGTATGCTTGAGGTCTGATGGGTGCCGTCTCGGGTGTGTACGCCGCTGCGATCACGCCCCGGCGCGAGGGTCCGGGGATTGACCTGGGCGGCGTGTTCGATGTGCTGGATTTCCTCGGCCGGGGCGGAGTCGACGGCATCGCGCTGATGGGCTCGACGGGGGAGTTTCTGCACTTCCCGATCATTGAGCGCTGCCGGCTGATATCGCTGGCCGCGAGGCGCAGCCGCGTGCCGATCCTGGCCGGCGTGAGCCACTCGACCTTCGACGGCGCGGTGGCGCTGGCGCGCGAGGCGGCCGTCGCGGGCGCCGCCGGAGTGCTGCTGATGCCGCCCTACTTTTTTGGCTACAGCCAGGACGACGTGCGGCACTTCTATCTGCGCTTCGCCGAGGCCCTCAAGGACGCCGTCCCAATCTTCCTTTACAACATTCCGGCGTACACCACTGCGATCTCCGCCGGGCTTGCCATCGAGCTGCTGGCGACCGGATTGTTCGGGGGGATCAAGGATTCGACCGCGAGCTGGGACGAATTCGAAGCGCTTCGCGCGGCGCGGGAGCGGCACCCGTTCACGCTGATGGCGGGGCAGGACGTCCTGTACGCAAGGGCCCGCCTGGCGGGAGCCGATGGGGTTATCTCCGGAATCGCCTCGGCGATTCCGGAACTGCACGTGGCGCTCGACCGCGCCCTTCTGGCCGGGCAAGCGGAGCGCGCCGGACGGCTCGACCGCCGCTTGCAGGAGTTCGCCGCCTGGATTGGGGAGTTTCCCGCGCCGGTCGCCATACGCGAGGCAGCGGCGATGCGCGGCGTGCGTCCCGGCCCGCCGGCCAGTCCGCCCGGACCGGAAACGATGCGCAAACTGGCTGAGTTCGCGGAGTGGTTCCGCGTCTGGCTGCCGGCGGTGCTGCAGGAATGCGCCGAAGTCGTGTGAAGCGCTTGCCGCGCGCCATCGTATTCGCAGTAATCTAGTAGTCTGGCTGCCGAGCCCCGCCGCACCACAGGAGCCGTCGAGATTTCATGAGCAAATATGTTGAGGACTTTCGCAGCGCCGCGCACGACGCGGTGGATTGGGTTTCCGAATACCTCGAGCACACCCGGCGCTACCCCGTGTTTCCGCGGGTGAAGCCGGGCGATCTGACGGATTCCCTGCCGCCGTCCGCGCCCGCGACGGGCGAGCCGCTTGACGCGATCTTCAAGGACTTCGAGAAGCTGATCATTCCGGCGGTTACGCACTGGAACCACCCCGGCTTCATGGCCTACTTCGCCTGCACGGGTTCGACGCCGGCCATCATCGCGGAGATGCTGATCGCGGCGCTGAACACCAACGGGATTCATTGGGTGACGTCGCCCGCGCTGACCGAGCTGGAGCAGGTGACGCTCGGCTGGCTGCGGCAGTGGCTGGGGCTGCCGGACGAGTACTTCGGCATCATCTACGACACGGCTTCGGTGAGCAGTCTGCACGCTATCGCGGCCGCGCGCGAGCTGGCGGATCCGGACGCGCACGAGAACGGCGGGCGGCCATACCTGACGCTGTACACTTCCGAGCAGGCGCACTCGTCGATCGAGAAGGACGCCATCGCGCTCGGCATCGGACGGCGCAACGTGCGCAAGATTCCGGTGGATGATCGCTTCAGGATGCGCGTGGATGCGCTCGAAGAGGCGATCGAGCGCGACCTGGCTGCCGGCAAGCGCCCGTTCTGCGTGGTGGCGACCGTGGGCACTACGTCGACCACCAGCGTGGACCCTGTGCCCGCGATCGCGGACCTGGCGGAGAAGCACGGCCTGTGGCTGCACGTGGATGCGGCCTACGGCGGCGGCGCGGCCATCGTGCCCGAGTTGAGCCACATTTTCGCGGGCGTGGACCGCGCGCACTCGCTGGTGGTGAACGCGCACAAATGGCTGTTCACGCCGATGGATCTGAGCGTCTTCTACACGCGGCGGCCGGACATCCTGCGCCGTGCCTTCTCGCTGGTTCCGGAATACCTGAAGACGGCGGAGGACTCGCGCGCCATCAACCTGATGGATTACGCGATCCCGCTGGGCCGGAGGTTCCGCGCGCTGAAGCTGTGGTTCGTAATGCGCTACTTCGGACGCGAAGGCATCTGCACGGCCATCCGCTCGCAGGTGGGGATGGCGAAGAAATTCGCGGGCTGGGTGGACGCCGACCCACGCTTCGAGCGCGTGGCTCCCGTGCCGCTCTCGGTGGTCTGCTTCCGCTACAGAGGGACCGACGAGCAGAACCAGGCGATGCTCGACGCGGTGAACGCCTCCGGCAAGGTGTTCCTCTCGCACACCATTCTGAACGGGCAATTCGTGATCCGGCTCGCGATCGGAAACCTGGGCACCGGGCGCGACGACGTGGAGCAGGCCTGGGAACTCATCCGGAAAGCCGTGCCAGCATGAAACGAATCATCGCAACCGAAGAAGCTCCACAGGCCATCGGGCCGTATTCGCAGGCCGTGGTGTCGAGTGGGCTGGCGTATCTCAGCGGGCAGATCCCGCTCGATCCGGCCACCGGCCAGATTGTCGAAGGCGACATCGCGGCCCAGACGGCGCGGGTGCTCGAGAATCTCAAAGGCGTGCTGGCGGCCTGCGGCTCTTCGCTCGATCAGGTGCTGAAGACGACGGTGTACCTGAAGGACCTGGGCGAGTTCGGGCGGATGAACGAGGTTTACGCGCGCTATTTTCCGGCCGCGCCTCCGGCGCGCTCGACGGTGGAAGTGGCGCGCCTGCCGCGCGACGCGCGCATCGAGATCGATGCCATCGCGCGGGTGGGCTAGCCGGCCGAGCTGCGGGCAGGCGGAGCCGCTTACCCCACGGACTCGCGCTACAATGAACTGATTTTCGTCCGTTCGAGCCTCCGCAATGCTGAACAAGAGTCTGGAGATCGCCAGGGGACTTTCCGCCCTGTGGGTGTTCCTGTACCACATGCGGTTCAACCTCGATCCCGGCCTGTTCAGACGGTTCGCGGATTGCGGGATGCTGGGCGTGCCGGCCTTCTTCGTCATTTCCGGCTACTGCATGATGGCCTCGAGCCGGAGCACAATCGCCAAGGGGCAGACGGCGGGCTCGTTTCTGCGGCGGCGGTTGCGACGCATCTTTCCGCCTTTCTGGGCGTCGATTGCGGTGTGCCTGGCGGCGCCGTTTTTCGGCATAGCGATCTACTGGCTTCGCGGCGGGACGCTCCACCTTCCCAACTTGCCCTGGTACAAGTTCTCCATGCTGGACTGGCTGAGCCTCGCCTCGCTCACCAAGGGACTGGCGACCACGGGAGCCACGCACAAACCCTGGGCCCCGGTGAACTCGGTCTACTGGAGCCTGGCGATCGAGGTGCAGTTCTACCTCGTGATGGCGGTGGCCGTGCTGTGGCGGCGCGGTTCCGCCGCCGTGCTGACCGTGGCGACCATCGGCGGCGTGTGGTGGTGGCGGCGGGGGCCGTTCCTCTCCGGGCTGTTCATGCAGTACTGGGCCATGTTCGCCTTCGGCCTGCTGCTCTATACCGTGCTCGACAAGGGCTTCCGGCCTGCGCGCCTCTTCGGCCGCTGGAGCGCGCCGGCCAGCATCCTGCTCATGGCCGCTCTGATCGCCGCAACCCTGGCGTTTACCGTCTGCTACCCGAGCGAAACGTTGGAAAGGCAGACGCTTTTCGCGTTCTGCTGCGGCGTGATTCTGTGGGCGGCGAGCGGCGTGGAACCCCTGGTGCAGCGGGACCGGCTGGCCACACGGGCGATGACGGGCCTGGGGAAGATGTCCTATTCTGTCTACCTGACCCACGTCCCGCTGGTCTCGCTCGTCACGGCGGCGGTCAGGGCCTGGCTGCCGCGCCCCGGCACGCTTTACAGCCTTCTGTGCATCGCGGGAACGCTGCCGCTGGCGTACTTCTTCTACCGCTTCTTCGAGAAGCCGTACGCCACCAGCCGGCGTCAGCCGGCGGCGGTCCGCCCGCAACCGCTCCCCGAGCCGGAGGCCGTGGCTGTCGGCAATTGAGTGCCGCAGGCGCTGCGGCGCGCGACCGGCGGTTCGTGGCCGGGCCAAGTCCGACAAAGACATCCGGACCGCCTACGCACAACGGGCCTTGAAACTCTGGCCTGTTTGGGTTAAAATTTGTTAACGGACTCAGCGCGTGGGGCTGGCCTGGACCTCGTCGCTTCCGGGATGTAGCTCGCCTGCCGGCCGCTTCTGACGCGGGTCGCTGTCATCAGAGGGGGAGGGCTGACAAACATGGGTTGCCTGTTTAGCCACAATTGGAGCTGGCCCCGCAGGAGGGCCGGCAGGGACATGCAGATCTGTCCAAACTGCGGCACAGAGCGAGCGTCGAAGGTTCATTTCGACGGCCCCCGCTACCGCCGGACGCAGGAGGCCGTCCCGAGCTTCGTCGCTATGCCGCGACAGATCGAGGCGGGTACGGGGGTCGACGAGGCGGGCGGCTTTACGTCGCTGGCTGCGTAGCTTGCGGCAGTCACACCGAGAGGGCTCGGTGCCCCTTTACGGCACCGAACATAGTACTATTTTGTGACTTCCGCTTCCGCTTTCTCGGGGTTACACTTGGGGTTGTGGTTGAACCGATCCTGAAGTCGCCCTTCACGTACAACATCGCTGAGTTCGTATCCGGCGAGGTGGATATCGACACCGACCTCATCCCGGTCTATCCTGACGAGGCGGCTGCGCGCGACGCCGGCCACTCTCCGGGGGACATCTTCCGCAAACCAGGCGGGACACTGGGGATGGTAGGTGTCATTCCCCCGGACGGTCGCGAATAGGCACGGTCCGATCGCAGAAGCGGGGCGCCCCAGCGCGCGCCACTGTTACGGATTCTGCCGGAAGGGCGTTCTTGCCTCATAGAGGGCAATTCTGCCGCTGAGGGCCTGTGCGAGATCGGCGTTGCTTTGTTCCTTGGCAAGATCCAGGGCCCGCCGCGCGGTCTGGGTGGCCTCTGGATAACGTCCCGCCTCGGCGTAGGCCGCCGCCAGCGTGTCCAGGAATGCCGGCTCCCGTCCTCCGGAGAGCCTGACCGCACGCTCGGCGAGGGCTACCGCCTCAGAGCCGTTCCGGAGAGAGGCGTCCGGACTGGCGGCGAGGACCAGGGCTAACCGATTCAGAGCGAGGACGTGGTTCGGATCGAGGAGGACCACCTGCCGCCATTGTGCCAGGGCATCCGGGACTCGCTGCTGGAGGTAGTACAGCGTTCCCAAGTTGTAGTGCGCCTCGGCGGATTGGGGGTCGATCGCGAGCGCTTTCTCGAAATGCGGGACCGCTTCGGCGAACCGGCCGCGTTGGGCCAGGGCTGCCCCCAGGTTGCTTTGGATGGTGGCATCGCCGGGCGAGAGTTCGGCGGCTTTTTCAAGGTGAGAGATGGCCTCGTTCACGTTGCCACTACGGAATAGGGCTACCGCGAGATTGACGTGCACCGCGGGGTCGTTGGGCAGGCCCGTCAGCACGAGCTGACAGAATTCGATGGCCTGCTTGGTCCTGCTTGCGCTCTGGGACAGCGCGGCGCAGAAGGCGCGCTGGCTGGCCTCATCGGCGGGATCGAGCTGCAAGGCCTTCACCAGTTCCGGAATGGCCTCTTCAAGCTTGCCCTGGCTTGCCAGCGCGAACCCGAGCATGGCGTACGAGTCGGGGTAGTCGGGGTCGATCTCCGCAGCCTTTCGGTAGGCGGCCATCGCTTCCTCGGTCTTCCCCGTTTTTGCCAGCGCGACCCCGAGACTGATCTCGGCCCTGGCGTACTCCGGGTTGAGCGCTACGGCCTTCTTCCACTCTGGAACGGCTGCCGCGTAGTCTCCCTTCTTCAACAGGTCTGACGCAAGGTCGAACTGCCGGAAGAAGTCGGCGGCCGGCACGTCGATCTTCTCCAGCCCGTCCGGCGGAATGTTCATGAACTCGGGGATGTTGACCGCCCGGTTGGCCGCGGTCGCGTTCTCGATCAAAATCGCCGGGCTGTCGTTGCCGTTCTCGTCCAGATGCGTGAGGAACATGTGCGTGTAAGGAGAGAGGCGCTTCGAAGAGAACACCAACCAGCGCCCATTGGGCGAGAAGCTGTGCCAGGAATTCATGGGCAGCATATTGCACCGCAGACGCCGCGCCTGGCCGCCTTCAAATGGCACGATGTAGAGCTGGCTGTCGGGCCGCATCAGCTGGCCATTGCGGCATTGGACGAAGACAATCCATCGCCCGTCCGGCGAGACTTTGGGGAAGTTGTTGCTCATGCCGTTCCGGGAGGCCCCGACAATCCGCTCCGCGCGGCCTCCTTTTCCCCCGTTGAACGGAATCCGGTAGAGATCGTACTGAATCTGGACCTCGTTCGGATCGTTGGCGTACAGGGCCATCTTGCCGCCGAGGGGATTGGGGTCCTTCGCCTCGGTCCGGGCAAAGACGATGTACTTTCCGTCCGGGGTCCAGACGCCATCCGTCTGCACATAGGCCGTATCGTCGGCGCCGGGAAGCGACTGAGTGTGGCGGGTGGCGCGGTCGTAAAAGGCCAGAATGCCGCGCGTGGGATAGAAGACCTGAAGGAAGTGGTAGTCCGTGAAATTGGTCGTATAGACGCTGTTGCGGATCGTCCCCACCGGGCCGCTGAGGCGGGTCACGACGTAGCGGCCGTTCGGAGAAATCTGGGACATGAAGCCCACGCGGTCGCGCGATGCCTGCATCTCCTTCGTGGTGGCCCAGGTGATGATGTTTTCGTTGCGTATGGTCATCTGCGGCTTGATCGCGGTCAGCGCGAACATGCCCTTGTTGCTGGCCGGGCCGTCGACATCCATGCCGAATGTCGTGCCGTCCAGGGAGACGGAATGGCAGTTGGCGCAACTGTGCATGTCGGTCAACAGCAGGCGGCTCTTGGTGTCCGAGACGTTGCGCAGCCGCCAGGCGATCAAGGGCAGGGCATTGGCGGCCAGGGGCTTGATCACGCCCCGCTCCGTTTCCGAGGGCATGAGCGGCACGTCGCGGTAAAAGATCGGCGCGCCCACGGGATCTTTCGAGGTGAGAATGGTGACGCGCCCGCTGGAGACTGCCTTGTCCTTCCCGAAGCCGGTGATCGTCACCGTAGCCGGCCGTTCCACGGAATGCCGCTTGATGGCCGCCCAGACCTCGGCGTCCGGTACCCAGGTTCGCGAATGAGCCTGCTCCGGCGTCAGTTTTGGCAGTTCATTTGTGGGCCCGATACAGCGCGGATCGATCTCGCCGATGCGCATCGGCTCGCCCGGCGTCTTGACGCGTAGGGGCTTCGAACCATCGGAGAACGCCACTTCGATCTGCCAGCGGTCGGAATCGCCGGCCGCGTCGCGCCAGATGAAGGTCGGGGGTGCAAAGTCGGGCGGAAAGATGGAACCTTCGCTTGGATAATCGATCGTGATGGCCGACGGCGCGCGCTCGGCCAGGAGCGGCCCTACGACCACCGCCGTCGGCACCAGCGCGGCGGCGCTGGCCATGAGTATGAGGGTCTTTGCCTGCATTTCGCTACCTCCGCTCCCCTGCCGCGACGCGAAACGGAGTCTTAGCCTCGTAGAGC
This sequence comes from Bryobacterales bacterium, assembly GCA_963719445.1. Taxonomy (GTDB): domain Bacteria; phylum Acidobacteriota; class Terriglobia; order Bryobacterales; family Bryobacteraceae; genus DASWZN01. The sequence goes on along the minus strand of OY970385.1, from coordinate 4,998,959 downwards.
ACGATCCTGGCTTTCAGGCCTTCGGCGAGCTGCTGGTTGCCCTGGCTGAGGGCAAGGTCGAGAGCCTGGCGCGCGGTTTTGGCGGCATCGGCGTAGCGGCCGGTTTCGGCGTAGGCAGCCGCCAGCGTATCCATCAAGATTGGCTCTCGTCCGCCGGATAATCTGAGCGCCCGCTCCGCCAGCGCGACCGCTTCGGCGCCGTTGCGAAGCGCAGGGTCGGGGCTGGTGGCCAATGTCTGGGCGGTGGCGTTCAGCGCCGGCACAAAGTCCGGTTGCGCGGCGAGCGCTCTGCGCCACTGCGCCAGCGCGGGCCGGGTCCTCCCCTGCATCTGGTACAGGGAACCCAGGCTGAAGCGGGCTTCGGCGAGACCGGGCGCGATTGCGACGGCCTTCTCGAGATGCGGGATCGCCTCGCCGATCCTGCCTCTCTGCGCCAGCGCGTTGCCCAGGTTGCTCTGGAGGCCAGCGTCGCCGGGGACCAGCCGCACCGCCTTCTCCAGATGCGCGATGGCTTCGTCCGGCTTCCCTACCGTGGACAAGGCGATCGCCAGGTTCATCTCCGCCTGGGCGTTGCCGGGGTTGATGCTGAGCGCCCGTTCGAAATGGGGAATCGCTTCCTCCACTCTTCCTTTGGCGGCCAGAGCGGCGCCCAGGTTGCTTTGGATGCCGGCATCGCCGGGAGCCAGTTGTGAGGCCTTCTCCAGGTGCAGAAGCGCCTCGTCTTGCCGTCCCGCCGCCGTCAGCGCGATGGCGATATTGGTGTGGGCCTGCGCATCTTCAGGGTCCAGGTCAAGCGCCTTCTGGCAATGGGCGATCGCCTCGGCAGTCCGGCCCTTTTCGGCCAAGGCCGCACCCAGGTTGCCTTCGATGGTCGCGCTCCGGGGATCGAATGCGAGAGCCTTCTCGAGGTAGGGGATCGCTTCGTCCGGCCTGCCTGTCTGGGCCAGCGTGACGCCCAGGTTCGTGTACGACTCGGCGTCGCCGGGGGCGATGGCCCGGGCTTTCTGATAATGCGCGATCGCTTCGTCCGGGCGGCCCAGCTTCGCCAGCGCCAGCCCGAAGCTGTTGTGCAGCTTCGCGTCCTGCGGAGAGAGTTTCAGCGCCGTCTCAAAGTAGGGGACGGCCTGGCCGGGCTTTCCCGTCCGCGCCAGCGCCGCCGCCAGATGGCTGTACACGTCGGGGTTCTGGGGATCGAGCTCGCGAGCCTTCTGGTATTGGGCGGTTGCCGCTTCCATCCGGCCGGTCTCCGCCAGGCTGGTCCCCAGGTCGATATGGGCCTTGACGTCGGTGGGATCGAGCGCCAGCGCTTTGTTCCATTCCGGGATGGCCGCCTCGTACTGGCGCTTTTCCATCAGGTCGAAGGCGATCTCGAACTGGTTGTAGAAATCGGCGGCCGGCACGTCGATCTTCTCGATGCCGTCCGGCGGAATGTTCACGAACTCGGGTATGTTCACCGCACGGTTGGCCGCGGTGGAGTTCTCGATCAGAATCGCCGGGCTGTCGTTGCCGTCCTCGTCCAGGTGGGTCAGAAACATCTGCGTGTAAGGAGAGCGGCTCTTCGAGGAAAACACCAGCCAGCGCCCGTTGGGCGAGAAGCTGTGCCAGGAGTTCATCAACGGTGTGTTCGACCGCATCCGCCGAGCCTGGCCGCCTCCGGACGGCACGATGTAGAGCTGGCTGTCGGGCCGCATCAGTTGGCCATTGTGGCACCGGACGAAGACAATCCATCGCCCGTCCGGCGAGACCTTGGGGAAGTTGTTGCTCATGCCGTTCCCGGAGGCCCCCGCAATCGGCTCCGCCCTGCCTCCCTTTCCCCCGTTGAACGGAACCCGATAGAGGTCGTACTGCAGCCGGACCTCGTTCGGATCGTTGGCGTACTCGGCCATCTTGCCGCCCGGCGGATAGGGATCTTTCGCCTCCGCCCGGGCAAAGACGATGTACTTACTGTCCGGGCTCCAGACGCCGTCGGTCTGCGTGTACCGGGGATCGTCGGCGCCCGGAAGCGGCTGGGTGCGGCGCGTGGCGAGGTCGTACCAGGCCAGAATGCCGCGCGTCGGATAAAAGACCTGCAGAAAGCGGTAATCCTTGAAATTGACTACGTAATAGCTGTCGCGAAGCGTCCCGCCGGGACCGCTCAACCGGGTCAGGACGTATTGCCCGTCCGGCGAAACCTGTGACATGAAGCCCACCCGATCCGGCGATGTCTGCCGGTTCTGCGGCGATCTCCACGAAATGACGTCCTCGGTGCGGATGGACATCCGCGGTCTAACGGCCGTGAGAGCGTACAGCCCTTTGTCATTGCCGGGCCCGTCCAGGTCCATCCCCATGGTCTTGCCGTTGAGGGCGAAAGAATGGCAATTGGCGCAGGTGTGCATGCCGGTCAGCAGCAGCCGGCTGCTGGTCTCGCCGACATTGCGCAGCCTCCATGCGATCAGGGGGATCGCTTTGGTGGCCAGGGGCTTGATCACCCCTTTTTCGGTCTCAGAAGGCGCCAGAGGCACGTCGCGGTAAAAGATCGGCGCACCCACAGGGTCCCTGGAAGTGAGAATGGCGACGCGGCCCCGGGAGACAGGCTGACCCTCGCGCCAGCCGGCGATGGTCACCTTGGCCGGCCGCTCCACGGAGTGCCGCTTGATGGCCGCCCAGGTGGCGGCGTCCGGCGACCAGGTGCGCGACGCGGCTTGCTGGGGCGTCAGCTTGGGCGGCTCATTCGTGCTGGCGACCGCTCGGGGATCGATCTCCGGGAGGCGCATCGGTTCACCCGGCACCTTCGCCTCGAAAGGGTTCGAGCCATCCGAAAATTCGATCGCGACACGCCACTCGGAAGCGGCCCCGCTGTCATCCCGCCAGATGAACGTGGGGGCGGCGAAGTCGGGTGGGAAAACCGACCCGTCCGACGGATAGTCGATGGTGAGCGGGGCAAGCTGGTTGGCCGCCGCCAGCGCCGCCGCTCGAGGCCAGCGGCGGGCAGACAGCGGTCCTACCGCCATTGCCCACACGACGAGCACACCGAGCGCTACCAGGGCGCAAACCGCGGACCGCTTCACAAAACCTCCCAACCTTGCCAACTGCGAACCATGGTACACCCGCCGGGCGAACCAGGAAGGGCTGCGGGTTATAAACGGAGTTGGAGTACCGATGGTCCGGAAACGCGGAACCGCGCCTCAGGGCCGGCGCCGCGCCGTGAGAGAATTCCGGGGACACGCCTCGCTTGCTCGCAGGCCGAAACATTCGGCGTTGTGGCCGGGGGTGTCCCCGGATTCCTTTACCGCTCGCCGGGCCCTGCTACCATGAGGAATCATGCGCAAAACGCGAAATTGGATCACATTGGGCTGTTGTTTTTTCGCCATGGCGGTCTTCGTCCGGGCGCAGAACAGAAAAGCCGGCCTCTGGGAAACGACCACGACCCAGACCTGGCAACAATCTCCGTTCCCCGCGGGCATGGGCGGCGGCAACTCACCCTTCGCCGGCGGCACGCACACCATGCTGGTTTGCCTCACTCAGCAGCAGATCGATAAGTACGGCGCCATCGTTCCGCAGATCCGCGGCGGTTGTCAGGTGACCAACGTCGTCAAGAAGGGCGACGGCATGACCGCCGACATGGTGTGCACCGGGCCGATGAGCGGCAAGGGGACTCTGGAATCGCATTCGACCGACAGCGAGCACGCCAAGGGCAAAGTTCACTTTGTCGGATCGATCCAGGCGGGACCGGCCACCAAGCCCGTCGAATGGACGACCGAGTCGTCGTCAGTCTTCAAAAGCGCGGACTGCGGCGACGTGAAGCCGCTCCCCATGCCGGAGAAGTAAGCCCGAGTTCATTGGCGTCGAGCCGGACCCGCCGGAAAGGGGGTGTCCGCGTTGTGCGTATCCGCGATGCGGCAGGGAGTCACCGGCACGAAGCGCAAGCTCACTGATGGCGTCAACAGGTATCCAACGTCCCCGACGATCTGCCCACAATCGTTGATGGCGGTGGCCTCCCAACCTTTTTGGTTAGGTTTCTACTTGACCCAATCGATCCGGTTCTGGTGACGATTTACGTGACCCGATTCGCGGAATGGAAGAAAATGGGCGATTGAATGTATACGGTTGGATGTATAATATATACCGCTCAGGAAGGCAAAAGGGAAATCCTGGGAGGCGATCACTGGTTCGCTCCTGTGGGACACGGTTGACAGGCGTTGGGCGAAGCTCCTGGCCGCCCAGCGGTGCGAGAACCGAGCGGAGGCGCAAGCGTGCCGTCGAACAGAGGCAGGGCTTTCGGGCTGCTGGATACCGTGGTTGTTCTCTTCATCTCGTCGGCGCTCGTGCTGTTCGTCCTTTGGCTGGGCGCCACGTTCGCCGACAAGTCGATTCTGGATAAGCTGCCCGACTGGTTGTCGAAAGTCAGCTCAAGCGTCTGGACTTGGCTGACCACGGGCGCGGCCGCTGCAGCCGCCCTGCGGCAACGCTTGCGCCTAGGAGCCGGGTCGCGCGAGAAACTGCCCAACTATCCGCTCGCGATCGGAGCGACGACGGTGGGGATGATTTGCCTCGTCCTGGCCGTGACGAAGTCCGTCGGTGGGGGCACACCCGCAGGAGACTTCTTGCTGAAGTTTCGGGTCGCCTTTGCGGAGCCTCGGAAGCATCTGCCGCTATCGTTCATTCAGCGGCTGCCGAAGTGGCTGGAGCCCCAGGGATTGGCCGTGCTGCCGGATGGAAATATGTATCAGGTTAGAATCGATCTGCCGCTGCCGGGCAAGGAGTTCAGGGCCAAAGTTCAACCGCTCAATGAGGAGGGCGGGATCTATACCGATAACCTGTATCCCTCACCGTTGAAGGTGTGCTTCGTTCGCCCGCCACGCGATCCCCCAAACGGAGTCTTTCACTATTACGCCAGAATCAATTGCCGGCTGGACCAGGGATGTTCGGTCGACCCTGAGGAAGATCCTGGCTGGGCGACGAACTGCCCGAGCGACGCCGCTTGGAGGTTGCTGCCGCTGTGGTGTGTTCCGGCTGCGTACGCACAGGCCCCGCTGGCGAGACCCCAGACCGAAGTCGGCTGGCTGGTGCCCTCGCTCCCCACGCTTCGCAAGTTGCTGGAAACAAATAAAATCGGGTACACCGAATACCTGATTCAGAGCGGCCCTCTAAAGAGTCTGGCCGGAGTGAATTACTTCACGTACGACATCAAGGTGAATGGGACCCCAGTCGCTATCGATGGCTGGCGCGCCAGCGACCTGCGGATGCCGCTGGAGCCATCCAAGGGTATTGTGCTGCAATTTGGCCTGGAGAATCTGAATTTTTCGGGCGCCGACAGCGGTTGCGAGACCATCGACGTGCAAATCGCCGTGTTTCAGCAGGACGAGAAAATCAAGACCTACGACCTGTTCCGCAAGTACGCGGCTCTCAGGGATGCCGAGCAGGTGACGATCACGGCGGAGGACGGCCTGAGTTTTCAGTGGAGCGGGAAGTACCTGAATCCCACAGTCGGCGAACGGTGCGAGGTCTTCGTCGGTTCAACGTCGGATGTTCGCTACGCCGGCCAACTGAAGGCCCGGATTGACCGGGCGGGGCTCAAGTACGAGGGGCAGGACGTGGTGGGAGTTGTTCGCCCCCCCTTGAACAACCCCAATTACGGAGTGAGCGTGGGATTGCGCCAGGCCAGCGGCCAGGTGCGCTTCATGTTCGACAACACAGGTGAGCGAGCGCTGACGAAATGGATTCAAAGCGGCCAGAGCCTTGCTGCCGTGCGGTCTGCCTTCCCGAGGCCTGTGTCCGTTTACTGCACTCGCGCTCACGACGAGGTCCCGCGTTTCAAGCCCTGCTTGGCGGCCGGATCGCGTCGCTAATCCAAAGTTATGGACATCTTTGTGATCCTGGGCGCCGCCGTACTGGCGGATGCAGAGGCAAGCGGAGCCATGCGGCGGAGAGTCGACGGCGCATTCCTCCTGTCCAGGGACTCCGGTGATGCCGTATTCCTGGTCACTGGCGGAGGCGGCCCAAACCGGCAGACGGAAGCGGAAGTGATGAGCGCGCTGCTCGAAGCCAAAGGCGTGGCGCCGGAGCGAATCCTCCAGGATCCGATCTCCACGGACACCCTTTCCTCGGTTGTTCAATGCGCCAGGATCATCAAAGGTCAGACCAGCGTGCGGTCGGTGATTGTCTGCTCCGACCGGTACCACATTCCCCGCTGCCGCTGGCTGTTCCGTCTCCTGGGAGTGCGCACTCTTGTCGGCGAGATGCCCAGCGGCCTGCGGGCCAATGGACACCTGCGCTGGGCGTATTACTACGCTCGGGAAGCCGCAGCGATCATCCTGGACACGGTGGTCCTGTTGTTCGGCAGGCTCCGCCGCGAATCCGGTTTAGGCTGATAACACAGTGCGCCCTGAAGTACGCGCTTGGCCTGGAGTTTTCAGGTGGAGTTCGTGCGGGCCTCCGGCGTCAAGTCGCGCTCGGTGCACGTCTACGACGGCGCCGAGATCGACCTCGACCGATGCCAGGGCTGGAACTGGGACATGCTGCACAACGACCCGGGTTTTGGCGCGCAGTCCAATCCCAAGGTCTGGGTGATGCGCGAGCTGGTGAACTCGGAGGCGATGGGTCTGGGCATCCCGCTGGCGGTGGGCCGGACGTGGTTCTACCGGCGCGACAGCGACGGGCGACTGGAGTTCACCGGAGAAGACAACATCGAGCGCGCGCCGCACGGCGAGACCGTGCGCGTGCTCACCGGAGGGGCGTTCGACCTAGTGGGAGGGTGGCGAGGCTGAGTTCCCCAATCGACCACCAGCGCTCGAGGTCGAGGAGTCGTTCGAGATCAGGTGCGCTATCAAGGCGATCAAGAGAGAGTCCGTGCTTTCGTTCTTCTGATGCGGTGCAGCGAACTCAGAGTGGGGGACGCGGCTCGCCTTCGGCGTGAACGGATCAAAGACGGGAAGCTGTTTCCGTACACGGCAAAGACCGGAACTCCAGTGTGGGTGCCGTTACCGGGGATCGCGTTGGATGCGCTGCAAGCCTTCCGCCCCGCGAACGACACCTACTTTCTTTGGTCCGGTGATTCCAGTCCCGATACTGTCGCCAAGCTTTGGATGCGGAAGCCGCAGTGGCTGTTCGAAGAGACGAAGATACCCAATGCCCATTCCCACCGTCTCCGGGACACGTTTGCAGTCGAGATGCTTCTGTCCGCGGTTCCGATCGAGCGGGTCTCGGTGCTACTGGGGCACAGCAGTATCAAAGTTACCGAGAGGCATTACGCGCCATGGGTCAAGGCTAGGCAGGAACAACTGGAGGCTGACGTGGCGCGTAGTTGGGAGCAGTATATGCTGGCGAAGGGTACACCACAGGTACACGGAGAAGAGAAGCTCCTTAAGCTCCCTGCCATCAGGTAGTTAGAAGTTGGGGTGGGTGATGGGATTCGAACCCACGACGTTCGGAACCACAATCCGACGCTCTACCAAGCTGAGCTACACCCACCACAGCGCTGGGAAAGCCCCAGTTTAACATAGCCGCGCTACTGGGACCCTACCGGGATCGTAACGATGTTGGTGACGTTGAGCTCCTGGGCTACCGTCCCCGTGGTGTAGCTATTGGCCGTCAGGCTGGAACCGAGCAGGAGGTCGATCTCGTAAACCCCGACGGTTCCGGGCAGCAAAGCCGCGTTCAGAATTTGGGCGGTCGCGCCGCCGAAAGCCCCGGATACGAAGTTGTTCGAAAAGTCGGCCACCTTGTTCGGGAAAACCCCGCTGTACGGGAGTCCGGTCACCAGACCGCCCGTGGGCACCGGCGTGGTCAGACCCAGGCCGGTCGCGTACAGCGATATGATTTCCCCGGGCAGCGCGGGGTTGGCGGCGGTCACCAACGCGCCCCTGACATTCGCGCAGCAGAACGCCGAGGAGAGCGCGCTCGCGGTAACGGATCCGCCCGAGCTGTTCGAAACGCTGTACGCCAGGCCGTTGGCCGCGGTCCCCGGCGTCTGGCCGACCATCACCACCCGATCCCACTGCCCGCCCGCGAAAGCGGTGACGTTCGGATCGCTCTGATTGATCAACGCGATCAGACCGTCGCGGACATTGTCGAGCGTGGTGTCAGTCGCCAGGATGGTGTAGGTATACGTGTTGGACCCGACCGTAATTGACACCGTATTGCCAGCCACCGGCGCGGCGGTCGACAGCTCCAGGTCGACGGCGGCCATGGCGCTGCTGCTGTAATGCACGGCGATGGCCGGCCGAGGGTCCGTCAGAACATTGCTGTCGGCATCCGTGGAGAAGGCGAAGAAGCCAGGGACGCCCTCCGCGACGGGCAAGCCCGCCGGCTGGGCGATGGCGATCGTGCCGTTGGCGTACGTTGTGCGCACATAGACGCTGATCCCCGTCGCCGGCGCAATCTCGTAAGGGATCTGCGCGTTGATCTGACCCGGGCTGACGTAAAGCAGCGGCATCGGGATGCCGTTGGCGAAGGCTTCCACCGATTTGGGAGCGGTGCCGACCCTGGTCGGAAGCGGATTCGTCGCACTCATCGTTACGGAGATGGTGTCTCCATCCGTCAAGTTCTGGCCGAATATCGCGACCAGCGTACCGGGCGCCACGTGAGACGCATCCGAACCTCCGGTAATGGAGGTACTGGTGATCGAGGTCCCGGAGCCGGACGACGCCGATGACCCCAGCGTAAGGTTGTTGCCGCTCGGCCCCGCGACCCTAGCCAGGATCTCAACAGTGGCGTTCGTGGGCATCGCGATGGCGGTCACGTTCGGGTCTCCCGCGCCCGAATTGCTGGAGTTAATCGCGTTGGCAAGGCCCGTCGTGACGCTGGCCAGCGTAAGGCCCGTCGACACGGCTGCCGTGTACGTGTAATTGACGGCGGTGCCGTTGGCATCGGTGATGGTCGCGGTCAACACGTCGCCCGCGGCGGGCGTTCCCGACAAGGTGATCGACCCGCCCGCAAACACCTCCATGCTCGCGGCGTTGCGCGGCGCCATCAGCGTGGGCGAAGAGCCCACTGTGAACACCAGCACGCGGCGGCTGAAGGCCTCGCTGACGAAAAGGTTCGTGCCATCCCAGGCCAATCCGCCAGGAGTGCGGATGGAGTCGGCGGAGGCGATGCGGGCGGCATTTACGGTGTCGGTGGTGCTATCGGTGGTTTTGTCGGAAATGAAATCGGTCTGGCCGATGACCACGTTCGCCGGGGCACCGCTGGTGGTGGGGATCGGCTGGTAAATCAGCACGCGATCGTTGCCGCCGTCGGCGATGAACAGCCGGGTGCCATCCGACAGAGCGTATCGCGGAACGTCCAGCGTGTATTCGCATAGCGGCGGGTAGGTGGGATTTCCGTTGGTGTCCTTTCCGTTCGACACCGTACACATCGCCGGGGTCTCGACGCAGGGGGTTGTGGTGCAACTGGGGTTGGTCGTGAACGCGTTATTCGACACACTGGTGGTCACCAGATCCGGCTGGCCGAGGGCAACGTCCGCCGGCGCGTCGTTTTGTGCGGGGATGGAATTCCAGATCAGCACCCGGTTCTGGCCCAAGTCGGACACGAACAATCGCGTGCCGTCCGATGTGACCGACACCGGATTGAGCATGTTGCTGGCGGACGGCGGAGGAATGGTGGCCTTGGTGAGGTCGCCCTGGGTCTGGGTGGTGAAGTTCGGCTGCCCCAGCACCATATCTGCCGCCTGGCCGTTGGTGGCCGGCCAGCTCTTCCAGACCAGCACGCGGTTGTTCATCGTGTCTGCAACATAGAGCTGGCCGCCTTGGATCCAAACGCCTTCCGGACCGCGCAGCGTGTTCGCCGCGGGAATCAGTACGTTGGAGGTCCCGGTGTTGGGAGTGACGGTGTTGAAATCCGGCTGGCCAAGCACGACGTCGGCGGCTTGCCCGTTCGCCGTGGGAATCTGATTCCAGAGCAGGACCCGGTTGTTATCGGTGTCGGCGATGGCCATGTGTACGCCGTCGGTCGCCACTGCCGTGGGCGTGCGCAGGTACGTGGAGCCGATTCCGTAACCGGTTCCATTGAAATCCGTCTGCCCGACCACGACATCGGCGCGGCCGCCGCACACCGGGCACCACCAATACACCGAGTTCTTGTTTTGCGGAGGTTCCGCGGTCGCCGGGGGCAACTGCGTCGGACCGGCGGTGCTGTTGGGATCTCCGGGGCCGAAGATGCTGTTGTAGATGAGCACGCGGTTGTTCTGCGGATCGACGCCCGTGCGGAACGGGCTCGAGTCGACGACGAAGAGCATGCCGTTGGCGGATGCCAGGCCGCTGACGGCGCCCAGAAGCATGTTGCCGGGATACAACGCGCTCGCCGGCCCAGGCAGTTGGGCGTTGAAATGCGGCTGTCCGATCACGGCGCGGGCGGCCTGTCCATTCAGGAAATCAGCGGCGAACAGCGAGTTCGCGGCGAGTAAGAGGACTCCAAGACGCTTCATAGATAGAAACTCGGATCTCTCAGTATAACAACAGGCCCCGGCCCGAGACCCACACAGATGGGGCCGCCTGAGCAGGATCCGGCCACTCTGACGGCTTGAGACGCGCGGGATGCCGCCCGGGTTTCAGGCAACGCCTTCACTCCACCGGGCCGCGGCCGAAGGGAGCAGCGGCAGAGCTGCGACCGTTGGCCGCACAGTCCCCCGGCGCGGGCCGGGCTAGATCTTCCGTCCGATGATGGCGTAGTCCTGGCCGCCGAAGAAGGCCTCGCGGAAATCCGGCGGCAGCGACGCCAACGACGGCGCATTCTCCCCGGCCGGCGAAAGACGGTGTACCTCAATGCGGCCGAGCCCGGACTCCTCCAGGTAGAAGCTCAGCAGGGCCGGCGGCACCGGACGGACGTGCGTCGGATCGAGATAGAAATGCGTGGCGAAGATGGCCAGGCACTCGGGGTTGGGCGTCTCGATGGCCAGCACGCCATCCCGCCGGAGCTTGGCGGCGGCGGAGCGGATCATCCCCGGCAGAAGCTCCATGGGCAAGTGCTCCACCACGTGGGCGCAGAAAACGCCGTCCAGCGACTCGTCCGGAAGCGCCGGCAGGCACGTGAGCAGATCGCCGCACTGGGCCTCCAGCCCCTTGGCGCGGCAGAGTCCGACCAGCTCGGCGCTGAGATCGATCCCGCACGCCGGAACGCCGGCTTCGCGCATCAGCTCCAGGAACTCGCCGCGGCCGCAACCGAGGTCGAGCACATCCCGGCGGCCGGTGAAGAACGGCAGGTAGAAGCGCTGCTTTTCGCGTACGTACTCCTCGCTGCCGCGGAACCGCTCGGCCAGGCTGGCGTAATCGAGCGGGGGCAGGGGAGACGATTCGGTCCGGCGGGAGGGCTCGGCCACCGCTGGGGGAAGAGCCTCACGCCGCCGGATCAGCCGCAGTTCGGTGTGGATGAGGCGCTCGTAGCCGGCGCGCGTGCGATCGAAGTCGGCGCGGAGAATCGCCAGATCGCCCCACATTCGCCGCTGGATTTCTTCGGAGGTTTGACCGATCTGCCGCTGGATTTCCTCCGCAGCCTGGGCCAGCCGGAAGTCGAAGGCGGTCTTGACCTCGGCCATCGTGCGCAGGAGCTGACTCTCGGTGGAGGCCAGCCGCTGCTCCCACCGTGCGCGCCATTCGGCCCAGGGACCGCGCAGCTCGACCAGCCGCGCCAGCGCCCGATTGTTCGTGTTCAGCGCTTCGAGCGCGGCCTCGATAGCCGCGAGCGACGCGCGGTTGAACTCCACCTGCTCACGAACATGCCAGGCGAGCAGGCGCGAGACAACCCGCTTGAGCGACTGAATGGCATTGTTCCAGAAGCCGGCCCGCCGGGGGTTGACCGAGCCGATCGCAGCGACCTTGGCCTCGGCCGCATCGCGCGCCTGAAGCAGGGGAACCAGGTCGGGCAGCGCCACGCCGCCCGCCGTGCTGCCTTCCGGGCAGCCGGCGCGCACACGCTCGCGGATCTCGCCAATCATGGCGGCGAGCTCCTCGCCGGCCGGGTCCTTCTCAGGCTCGCCGGGCACGTTTCCTGTCCCGCGGCGCGCGGCCGCGCCCTCTCGTGGACGCCGTGTAGCTGGCGGTCATCTTGGAGTGGATTCCGCCGCGCGGCGCGAACTCCCCGATCACCGTGATCTCCACCGGCCTGGCCGCGGCCACGATGTCGCGCAGGAACCGGTTGACCACGTTCTCCTGGAAGATGCCCAGGCTGCGATACGCCAGCGCGTACATCTTGAGAGACTTCAGCTCCAGGCAGCGTTGCGCGGGGACGTAGCGGATGGTGATCTCGCCGGAATCGGGCAGGCCCGTCTTGGGGCAGACCGAGGTGAACTCGGGGATCGAGATTTCGATTTCGTAGCCTGGGAACTGGTTGGGCCAGGTCTCGATTTCGGGAAGCTCGGCGTCGATTCCGGCGCTCGCGTGCTCGTCCGTGTAGCCGTATTTGCTCATGTTTCGACCAGCGCCCTGGCCAGCAGGTCCAGGAACAGCCCGACGTCGGCCACCACGCCGATCGCCTGTCCGGTGCCGCGGTCGCTCACCTTGGTGGCCACGGCGGGGTTGATATCGACGCAGACGAACTTGATCCAGCTCGGCGCCATGTTGCCGGTCGCAATCGAGTGCAGCATCGAGCCCAGGCAAAGCACCAGGCCGGCGTTCTTCAACTCGGCGGCGTAGGCGTCCTGCGCCTGGTTCATGTCCGTGATGGTTTCCGGCAACGGGCCATCGTCGCGCAGGCTACCCGCCAGAATGAAAGGCACGCCGGCCTGGACGCACTCGTAAAGCACTCCGCTGCGCAGCCGGCCGCTTTCGACCGCCTGGCGGACTCCTCCACACCGATAAATGGCGTTGATGGCTCGCATGTGGTTGCGATGGCCGTGCTCCTCCTGGCGGCCGTCGGAGAGGCGCAATCCAAGCGAAGTGCCAAACAAGGCCGCCTCGATATCATGCACGCCCAGCGCGTTGCCGCTGAGCACGCCCTGCACGAAACCGTGCCGGACGAGCGCCGCCAGCCCCGCCGCGCCTCCGGTGTGCACCACCACCGGGCCAGCCACCACCAGCACCTTCTTCCCTAGCGCACGCGCCTGGCGGATGAGAGCCGCCGTCTGCCGCACCGCCGTCTCCGCCTGCCGCTCGGAGGAAACTCCGTTGGACATGAAAGCGAATGCCAGGCGGTCGCGCTCCTTCGATTCCGGCAGCACGCGGATTCCGCGCATGCCCACCACCACGCAGTCCCCGGCGCGCACATCGCGCAGACGCCGGCACTCGGCCCGCCCGCCGGCCACCACTACAAGCGCGTCCATGCGCTGGTTCTCCACCTCGATCCAGCGCTGGTCGTGGCGCACCAGCGTGCGGTAGTTGGTGGAGGAATAGAAGTCGTCGGGCGCGCAACGGTCCCGCTCCACCGTAGCCAGCGCCGCGTCGGCCGGCTCCGCCGGCGAGCAGCCCAGGCCGAGCAGTTGCTGGAGCATCCGCTCCATCTGGCCGGCCTCCTGCGCCTCGATCTTCAGACGCAGGTAGGACCCTTCGCTGTTGGTCCGGCCGATCCGGAACTGTTCGACCTCGAACCGGCCGCCATATTCGACGACCGTGTCGAAGATCCGCTCCATGATGTGCGAGTCGATCAGGTGGCCTTCGGCCTCGACGACTTCTTGAAAAGCGCCGCTCATCGGAACCTCGGAGAACACTAGTAGGGCGGACCGTCTGGCCAGCCTAAGGCAGGCGCTTCAGCCTGCCCCACGAGCCTACGCCCGCGTCAGAAAAATCGGCAGCCCGCACTTGCCCAGGTAATTCGGGCGGCACCGCTCGGTGTTGTACATGCTTTCGAGATCCACCATGCGCGGTCCCAGCTTCGGATCCGGGATCGGCATGCGCGCGAAGCAGCCGTTGACCACGGCCATCATCGCGCCGTGCGTGCCTTCTTCCAGGCAATCGCAGGCCATGTTGCCGAACGTCGCGGCTACCAGCTTGTCGACGAAGTCCGGTTCGCCGCTGCGCAGCTCATAGGTGAGGTCGCTGATGACGGTCTCTTCCTTGACGCGCTTCTTGATCTCGTCGCTCAGGTCCTCGGCGACGTTGGCCTTCTTGCGGTGTCCGAAGGCGTCGGCCTCGCCGTACTCCCGAACGTTGTAGCCTTCCCACTCGGCGCCCTCGGAGAGCACGCACATCGAGTAGTTGCTGGGGTTGTTCCGCTTGTCCTCCATGAGCAGATCGATCATGTGCACCAGGTCGAATTTATACTCGGGGATGGCGCAGCGGATCGAGGTCACGTAAGCGGTGTAAAGCGACGTATAGCCGGCGTCGCGGCCGAAAACGCGGAACAGGCCGATACGCTCGTGCGAACCGACCGTGGTACGTTGCCGCTCGATGGCGCTGTGCGCGCGCGAGATGGCGGTCGAGAAGCCGATGCAGTACTCGGTGTTGCGCACGTCGTTGTCCATCGTCTTGGGGATGGCGATGACCTTGACGCCCGACTGGTCGAGGTGCGCAGCATAGCTGAGCGTGTCGTCGCCGCCGATCGCCACCAGGTACTCGATCCCCAGCCGGTCCAGGTTGCCGAGCACCTGCGAGGTCATGTCGTAGACGGTCGAGGTGACGCCCTTCTTGGTCGACTGCGCTGCCGGGAATTCCTTCCCCGCGAGAAACTCGGGAACGGCCTTCATCTTCAGCGGGTTGGTGCGGCTGGTGTGCAGGAACGTGCCGCCCGTGCGGTCCACGGTGCGCGTGTTCTCGCGATTCAGCGGCAGAATATAGCGCCCCCGGCTGTCGGCATCGTCCAGGTCGACATGCGTCAGGCCCTCCCAACCTCGCCGGATGCCGATCACTTCGCAGCCCATGTCGTGACTGCGGTAGACCACACCCTTGATGACTGAGTTCAGACCCGGGACGTCTCCGCCGCCGGTCAGGATTCCAATCTTTTTCATAGCCATATGCTCCTGAGAATGCTTGCCGGCCGGGCCGATGGGGTCAACGGGCCACAAGCGGTTTAAGGAAGTCTTTACGATTATAGCGGATGCCGAGGGGGCGGGCTTCAGCCCCGCGCGGGGCTTCAGTTCCGCTCGGCTGCCTGTGCCACTTCGACCCTGACCTCGATGCCCGCGCGCACGCTCTCGGTGACCGCGCAGTAGCTTTCGAACGCCGCCAGGCACGTCGCGGCCCGCGCCCGGTCCGAAGCGGCGAAGCCCGGCTCGAGGGCCGCGTCGATGGCCCCGATTCGCGGCAGGTTGTTCTCGCCGAGCACCAGCAGCGCCTTCACCCCGGCGCGGACGTGGGCGGGCTCCAGCCCCGCCTTGCGGGCGAACAGAACCGGCGTCATCACGATCAAGTGAGCGAGGCTACGCCCAGTAGGCCACGCCGGGCTTCTCCCGGATGACCAGGTTCTGCAGGAAGCGGGCCGCTTTCGCCAGCCCCTCTTCGCTCGACATCAGGCTGTCCTCGTGCTCGATCGACAGGACGTAGTCGTAGCCGTACATGCGCAGCGTGGAGATGAACTCGCTCCACCAGCCTGCGTCGTGGCCGTAGCCCACCGAGCGGAAGATCCAGGAGCGGTTGCGCTCGTCCGTGTACTTCTTGGTGTCGAGCACGCCGGTCCGGGGCAGGTTGGAGTCGTAAATCTGCATGTCCTTGGCGTGCACATAGAAGATGGCGTCGCCGAGAATGCGAACGGTCTGGATGGGGTCGATGCCTTGCCAGAACAGGTGACTGGGATCGAGGTTGCAGCCCAGGCTGGGGCCCGCCTCGGCGCGCAGCCGCAGCATCGTTTCCGGGTTGTAGACCACCATGCCGGGGTGCATCTCGAGGGCAATCTTCACGCCATGATCGGCGGCGAACCCGGCCCGCTCCTTCCAGTACGGAATCGCCTTCTCGGTCCACTGCCACTCGAGGAGTTCGCGGAAGTGCGGAGGCCAGGCGCAGGTCACCCAGTTCGGGTACTTTGCGTTGTCGCTGTCGCCGGGGCAGCCGGAGAGCTCGATCACCACCGGCACGCCCAGTTTCTCGGCGAGCAGGATGGTGCGGCGGCTGGTCTCGCGGCTCCTCCGGGCGATCTCCGCGTTGGGGTGCAGCGGCTCGCCGTGACAGCTCAGCGCGCTGACGGTGACGCCGGCGGCGGCGATCTTCGCCTGGAATTCTTCGAGTGCCCGCGCGTCCTCGAGCATCGAAAGCTTGCAGTGGGGGTCGCCGGGATAATTCCCCGTGCCCAGTTCCACGGTGTGGATATCCAGGGCCTTTAACTTCGAAATAACCTGGTCGAGCGACAGATCCGCCAGGAGTGCAGTCAACACGCCGACTCTCATGGCAACAGAATATCAGAGCGGCGTCCCAGCGCGGATGGATGGGCGAAAAGCCGGCCGGGATCTCTGCCGGCGCCGCCCAGAGTTCAAGCCAGCCTGTCTCTCATACCCTTCGTACACGGGGGTTATGGTATCTCAGATGCGGTCGTACTGCCATATGCGCGGGAGGGGTACCAGCCGATGCGTTGGCGGGTGGTGCACTAGTACCGAAGTCCGACAAACTGGAGTCGATTGTACTTGCAATTTCCTTAGTGATGACGTAAAAAAGAGTCGGGTCTCATATTATGATACGGAGCTGGTACCAGGTGGTTCTGGTGGCCTCTCCGCAACTTGTCTCTCGGGAAGCCCCGCGGTTCATCGCACGAGGGGGTAGTCTTACCCATGTAGTTGGCAGCCCGAGGAACATTTGTGTGTGGTATCCGCGGCTTTGGGGCAGCGTAAAGGCTCCAGAAGTTCCTGCGATGCGAGGTCGCACATGAGCGCGATGGCGGCAGAGCGGCTGTCTCCGGATGCTATCGCAGGTCCGATCATTTGTGTCGCGAGTGGCTTCGCGCGGACCCACCGCTGGCTGCCTGTGCCTCTCGACACCGGCGCCGCCCCGCGGACCGAAATCGCGCAATGCTCCTGGCCTGCACTTCCCGTGTGCTATCCGGTGCGTGTTTTACCAGCGGTCTGCCACTCGTTCAAACAGGAGTCCGCGGAGGGACGGGGATGGGTCACCGGATATCGCGTGGTGGCCGTTCAGCACCACCCGATCGGCGCGCCCGCGCCGGAATTCCGGGCGACGCCGCGGATCCCCCAAGTCGACTTACTGCGGCCGCACCGGCGGGTTCTTTCGCCCCTGGTGATTTGGCGGCCGACCACTGCCAGCGCGGAGAGGCCTATGCCCACCCCGATCGCCGATATGCTCTGCTGGTGCTCCGCGGCATCCGCGCGGTTAACGGCTTGCCGCGGCATCCCCGCGCCGAGCATCGCGGTGGCACCCTGCCGCCGGTTGCCGGTCGCGAATCTCGACGGAGGCGGGAAGCTGTGTTGTGAGCCGCTCTCACTGACCGGGCCGTTATCCCAGCCTGCTCTCTTCGGGCGGCCGATACTGCCCCGCCCGGTCCTGCGCGCCGGAGGGTATGGAGGGTCGGGTCCGTCCCCGGCGGATTCTGGACCCGTCCTGGTCCGTCTGGCGCCACCGCTGCCGCCGCCGGTCGCAAGCGCCCTGGCCTTGCCTCAGTTTCGCATGGCGCTAGTGTCCCGTCGACTCAGCGAGCCGGCGGGCGGGCTCCGTGCGCCACTGGTGTTGGCTCCCGCCACCCCCCAACCCCCGGCCGGGTGGTCGCCCGCGATTCGTTTGGGGACCGTAACCACGCCCTCTCCGAGCGGCGCTGGGATCTGGAGGCGGCCGGGCCCGGTCGTTTGCCATAAGCCACCTCAAGCGGCGTCCTCACCGGCGGCGCCGCTCACGCAGGGGGCCTTGTTTCACGATTCCGCAATCCCTGTCTTGATTCCGGGCTCTCGTCCGCGCGTCAACCGGCGCGCGTTCGTCCTGGTCGCTCCTATTCGATCTGAGCGGCACATCGCCGAACCGGCCGATGCCGAGCCGCTGGAGTTTCTGGCGAAAGGAAGCCGTCTGCACGCGTGCGAATACCGCACCCTCTCCATGCTGTCGGGCGCTCTTCCCAAAGCCGGTTGAGGCGCAATCAATGAGTGAGCAAAGCAACTACCTCCTCCTCGCTCGCGCGGTCGTCCTGCACCTGGAAGGCAAGCGGGAGCAGGCGTTGGAGGCGATCGAGCAAGCGGCGGAGGGTGCGGGAGAGTCCGCGGAACTGCACGCCGCCAAGGGTCTGATCCAGTTCGAGCTCGGTCAATACGAGACCGCGCTGGCCTCTTACACCCGGCTGCTGGAGCTGGATCCCCGCCATAGTTCCGCTCTCTTTAACCGCGCCGTGTGCCTGGAGCACCTGGGCCGCTGGCCGGAGGCACGGGCCGCCTACGCCGCCGCCCTGGCAGTCACGCCCGATTCGTTCGAAGCACGTCTGGGACTTGGTTCCTGTCTGCTGCACCTCGGCCACTGCCAGGACGCTCTTGCCGCGTTCGAACAATGCTTGGAACGGGAGCCCACGCGCCGGGACGCGCTGTTCGGCAAGGGCGTTGCGCTGCAGCTCGACGGACGCCTGGAGGAAGCGGCGGCTGCATACACCGAGATCCTCGCCTTCGCCCCGGATTCGGAGGACGCTCTCGCCAACCTGGTCGCCATTGGCGTCCGCCAGCGGGACCCCGATCTCGTGCGCGAGCACGCCGAGCGCCTGCTCCGTCTGCAACCCCGTTCCACCACGGCCCTCGCCGGACTGGCCGCCTCCGCGTTCTCCAAGAATGACTTTGAGACTGGCGCCCGCCACCTGCGCGAGTTGCTCGATCTCGCGCCCGACGACTTCGAGGCGCACTTCAACCTTGGCGTCGCCTATCAGAAGCAGGGCCGGCACGATGAGGCAGTCGAAGCCTATGCCGACGCCGCCCGCCTTCAGCCCGATTCCCTCCAGGTGCAGTTCAACCTCGGCCTGGTCCGCCAGGAGCGCGGCGAACTCGACCTGGCCCGGGCCGCGTACGAGCGGGCCCTCGAATTGTCGCCCGATCTCGACAGCGCACGCTGGAATCTCGCGCTCGTGCTGGAGCGTCAGGGCCAGTCCGAAGGCGCCGAACGGCTTTGGCGGGAACTCCTGGAGCACGATGCGAGCTGGGTGGAGGCGCGATTCCGCCTGGGTTGCATGCAGTTCCGCCGGGAGGACTACGACTCGGCCGCTGAGGCTTTCAAGACCTGCCTGGAGACCAGGCCCGACTGGCTCGAAGCCCGGCTCAACCTGGCCCTTGCTCTTCTCGAGGCCGGCCGCGCCGGGGCCGCCCGCACCGAACTGCACGCCGTGCTCGAGGCCCGGCCGGATTGCGCTGAAGCCCTTCGCGGCCTGGCTGACCTGGCCATGTCCAGCGAGGACTACCCGGCAGCCCTGGATGCCTACCGCCGCCTCATCGCACTCGGCCAACGCACGCCGGAGCACTTCTATAACTCCGCCCTCATCCTGCAGAAACAGGGTCTGCTCGACGAAGCCTTGGAGATGTACCGCCTCGCACTCGTCGAACGGTCCGACTTCGCGGAAGCGCGTCTCAACATGGGACACCTGCTTCGCGCGCTGGGGAGGGAGGAAGAGGCGCTGGCCTTCTGGCGCAGCGCGCTGGAACTCAGACCTGAGCTGGCGGCCGGCTATTTCAACCCGGTCGCAACCTGACGTACCCGCCTCAGGAGGCCGCAGCCCGGCGCATCAAGCCCGCTCTCCGCCTGCATCACTCGCGCATTGCGGGCAGCGTTGCAAAAGAGCGTCGCAAACAGGACACTAGGAAATGGCATGCGAGCGATTTTTCTCTTCCCAGCCGGTCTGATCTTCGCGGCCGCCGCGGCGGCGCAACAGCCGGCGAAGCCCGGACTCACCGCCGAACAGATTATCGAGAAATCCATCGCGGCCACCGGCGGCCGGCAAGCGATGGAGAAGCTCTCCAGCAGTTACGCCAAGGGCATCATGGAGTTCCCGGTGGCGGAGATCGATGGCATCATCGAACGATACTCCAAGGCGCCGAACAAGCAGTTGACCGTGACCGTGATCGAAGGCGTCGGCGAAACCCGCCAGGGCTTCGATGGCCAGGTGGCGTGGAGCCAGGATCCCTCGGGCCGGGTCACCGAGCTCACAGGAGCAGCCCTCGAGGACATGCGGCTCGGCGCGGCGTTTAATGCCGCGCTCAATTGGCGGGCCCTCTACCCGAAGGCAGAGCTCGCCGGGAAGGAATCCGCCGGCGGCCGCGAGGCGTACGTGGTCAAGCTCACGGCCGTCTCCGGCAAGGTTACCACGCGCTACTACGATGCCGAGACTTTCCTGCTACTCCGCGAAACCGCCATGTACGATACTCCGCAGGGCCCGATGAAGATCACCGCGGAGTTCTCCGACTACCGCGAGGTAGACGGGCTCAAGACGCCGTTCCGTACCAGGCAAATAATGCCTGTGGGCGAGATCGTCTTTCGGACGACCGAGCTCAAGGACAATGTCCCGATTGAAGACGCGACGTTCGCCAAGCCGGGCGCGAAGTAAGGTCAGCGCCACGAAGAGCGGCTAAAACGGATCGTAGAGCCCGGCGGGCCTTTCGGCCGGGCTGAGCGGCGTCTCGAAACGGATCCAGCGCCCGTCCGATCGCACCGAGACCAGGCCGTCCCGGTCTGTGCGCAATACCGCGGCGTGCAGGTCCCCGAGACGTTCGAGAACCTCCGCATTCGGGAACCGGAACTGGTTCTCGAAGCCGTCCGAGATGATCGCGAAAGCGGGCTGTACTACATCCAGGAATGGCTCCGTGCTCGAAGTCTTGCTCCCGTGGTGAGCCACTTTGAGCACGTCCGTGCGCGCCAGCGTTCCCGCCTCCACCAGTTGCCGCTCCACGCGCCGCTCGATGTCGCCGGTAAGCAGAAACGAGCGCCGGCCGTAGCTCACGCGCAGCACCAGTGAATCGTTGTTGGGCGCATCTGCCGAGGGCTCGTGGTCTGCCAGCGGCGCGAGCACTTCGATGCCGGCTCCGCCATAGCGGAAACGCTGGCCGCACTGAAGCCGCACGATGCGAACTCCGCGCCGCCGGGCCGTCTCCTGCAAGCGCCGCCACTCGGGAGTGTCAGCCACGGCGCCGATCCACAGCTCTTTCGGGCGGAAGTTGTCGACGATGGCGGGGAGGCCGCCGATGTGGTCCTCGTGCGGATGGCTGAGCGCCACCGCGTCGAGCCTGCGTATCGAGCGCGCCCAGAGGTAGGGCGAGACGACGTCCTCGCCCGTGTCGAGCCGCGGCTTGTGCGCGTTTCCGTGGGCCGGGAGCCCGCCGCCATCGAGCAGCATGAGCTTGCCGTCTGGGAACGCGAGGAAGAGGCCGTCGCCCTGGCCCACGTCTATGGCGGTCAGCTCGAGGACGCCAGGCTCCGTCTGGGGCGCGAACGGATGCCAGACCAGCAGGACCAGCAGCAGCGCGTTAGCGCCCAGCACGGTCAGCGCCGCACGGCGCCGGTTGACGACAAGGGTCAGCGTGACCACCGCGGCCACCAGGGCGACGGCAAGCCACAGCGGCGGGTCTGGAATGCGCCAGTCCGGCTCCCAGCCGACGTGCCACAGGGCGATGCTCTCCGAGACCTTCAGCAGCCAGCCCGCCATTGCGGCTGCGAATTTCCAGCCTGTGAACACCGCGGCAAATCCCACCGGGATCACGGCGGACATTAGCGGCACGATGAGCAGATTGGCGCTCACGCCCGTGATCGAGACGCGGTGGAAGTAGACCGCCATGGGCAACGCCAGGCCAAACTGCATCACCGCCGAGATGACCATCAGGTCCCAGCAGAAGACCGCCACGCGGGCGGCCAGGCCCAGCGCCATCAGCCAGACACGCGCGGAAACGCGGGTCGCGAACGAGAGCGTTTCCGAGAGCAGTCTCAGTTCGACGCGGAAGTGCGCCGCGCGTGGCGGCATGTGCAGGTCGCGGTCGCGATCCGCCAGGGACGCCAGGCCGTAAGCCAGCGGGGCCGAAGTCCGCTCGATGATGGGAACCGCCAGCGCGCCGATCAGCGCCACCGCCAGGAACGAAAGCTGGAAGCTGGCGTCAAACAACTGCTCCGGATCGAACACGGCGAAAGCCAGGGCGATGGCGGCCAAGATGTTCAGCAGCCGCGAGCGGCGGTAGATGTAACGCAGGAAGACGAACAGCGCGAAACCGGCGGCCGCTCGCACCGCCGGAGCCTGCCATCCTGCGACGAAGGCGTAGAGCCACGCCGCGAACGCCGTCGCAACCAGCGCGATCGGCTTCGGAACGAAACACAGCCGCAGCAGGAAAAGGCAGAATCCCGCCAGAACGGTGACGTGCAACCCGGAGATGACGATGGTGTGGTAAGTGCCGGTGCGGCGGAAATGGTCCGTCCAGACCTTCTCGACGTTCGACGATTCGCCGATTAGGACAGCCTGCGTCATGGCGGAGGCGCAGGTGTCGCCGGGGTACAGCTTGTCCAGGCGGTGCAGCGCGGCGCTGCGCAGGTCGAAGATGACCTTCCAGAACCGCGAGCCGCAGCGGCCCGGCAGAATGCGAAGCGTCGCGGCCCGGCCTGAGGCAGTCCAGTAGATGTCCTGCCGGGCCAGGTAAGCGGCGTAGTCGAAGGAACCCGGGTTGCGGAAGTTGTGCGTGCGCCGCAGGCGGGCGTCGAGCTCCACAATCCGGCCGTACCCGAAGTACGGCAGCCGCTCACCGGGTTTGACGTAGAGGCTGACGCGGACGCGCGCTTGGGGGGCGAGTTCGAGGGTGAACTGCTCGCGGTTGGCGGAGAATACCGGAGGATTGACGACGCAGCCGTTCAGGATGACGACCTCGCTCGCGGCGGCGTCGATCTCCGGAGGCGTGCCCGGGCGATGGGCGACGGCAAGGAACGCGCCGGCGAAAAAGGACGCCACAAGCACGGCGGCGAGCGCCGCACGCCGGGTGCTCTTCCAGAAGGCGAGCGCCGCCAGGACCGCCAGCGCGGCGACCGCCAGCCCCAGCTCGGAAAGGCTGAACGACACAAACCGCGCGGCGGCCACACCTCCGGCCAGCGCGAAAAACGGCGGCAGCAGCGGATTGCGCAAGGTCCTCCCGGAAACGTAGTGCGGCCGAGGCGGGAAAAATCACGCAGAAGCGTTTTGGGCACGAAAGAACATGAACGCCCTCACCAGGGCGGCTCAATGTTCGGCTATGCTAATTGATGCATGCAATCCGCCGCTCTGAAAATCGGTGTCCTGGCCATCGGTGTCGTGGCCGCCACCCTCTTCCTGTATCCACAAAGCACGCCAGCCCAGGACGCTGGCAGCGCCGAACCCCGGGGCATACTACCGAGAGCGGCGCCGGGCGATTATCAGGCGCACACCCAGGTTGGCGCCGTGACGATCGCCGCCGAGTTTGTTGGCCACTTCGTCCCCACTTCGCAAGGGACGCTCACCACTGAAGAGTACGTAGCGGTCGAGACGTGTTTCTTCGGCGAGCCGGAGGCGCGGATCAAACTGTCCGCGGGCGACTTCTCGCTCCGCATTAACGGGAAAAAGACGCCCTTGTCCAGCGATCCTTACGGCCTGGTGACCCGGTCCGTCAAAGATCCCGACTGGGAGCCGCCCAAGCCGCCCAAATCGAAGTCGAACACCAGCATCAACGGCAGCGGCGACGACGAAGGAGTGGCTGTTCAACGGGGGCCCAAGGCCACGCCCACACCGGTCCACATCCCAATCGAGGTGCAGCGTGCCTGGGCACGGCGAGTTCAAAAAGCCTCTTTGGCCGAGGGAGACCGCGCCCTTCCCCAGGCGGGACTGATCTTCTTCCCGTATCGGGGCAAGTCCAAGGACATCTATTCGATCGAGCTGATTTACAAGGGCGCCGCGGGACAAGCCACCCTGGCGCTCCAGCCGTAGCGGAAACGATCTCAGCCCCTCTCTAACGCCGCCAGCGCCCGCCGGCACACTTCGGCGTGACGCGCCCGCTTGTCCCGGCGCAGCCGCTGGTGCGTGTCTTCGTCGAGCGGAGGCAGCAGGTCGAAGGTGATGTTGGCCGGCTGGTAGCCGCGCGCATCGGCGCACGAGACGTAGCGGCAGAGCGAGCCCAGCGCGGTCTCGAAGGGGAACGGCCGCGGTTCTTCCCCGCGCGCCAGAGCGGCCGCGTGACGGCCCGCCATCAGCCCCGTCGCGATCGCTTCGACGTAGCCCTCGACGCCCGAGATCTGTCCGGCGAACAGAATCCTCAAATCGCGTTTCAACTGCAGCGTCGCCGTGAGCAGCGCCGGAGCGTTGATGTAAGTATTGCGGTGCACCTGGCCGAAGCGGACGAACTCGGCGCTCCCCAGGCCCGGGATTATCCGCAGAACGCGTGCCTGCTCTGTGTACCGCATGTGATTCTGGAAGCCCACCAGGTTGTAACTCGCCGCGCGCAAATTCTCCTGGCGCAACTGCACCACGGCGTATGGGCGGCGCCCGGTGCGCGGGTCCGTCAGGCCCATGGGCTTCATTGGCCCGAAGCGCAGCGTCTCGCGGCCGCGCCGCGCCAGTTCCTCCACCGGCAGACAGGCCTCGAAGTACGGCACGTCGTCCGGAACGTGTCCTTCGAACGTATCGGCGGCCACGAGCGCATCGACGAAGCGGTCGTACTGCTCCCGGTCGAAGGGGCAATTCAGGTAGTCGTCGGTTCCGTCGAGCGACTTGCCGTAGCGCGAGGCGCGAAATGCCACCGACAGGTCGACCGAATCGGCCTCCACAATGGGGCTGATGGCGTCGTAGAAGTACAGCTGCTCGGAGCCGGTGAGCCGGACGATCTCCGCGGCCAGCGCGTCGCTGGTGAGCGGTCCGGTGGCGATGACTACGATGTCGTCCGGGATGGCCGTCGCCTCCTCGCGGCGCAACTCGATGTTCGGCTCCGCGGCGATGGCGGCGGTGGCAGCCTCGGCGAAGACGTCGCGATCCACCGTCAGCGCGTGGCCGCCGGGGACGCGCGCGGCATCGGCGAGCCTCAGCAGCAGCGAGCCCGCGCGGCGCAGCTCCTCTTTCAGCAGCCAGGGCGCGGAGCCTTCCTGCTCGGTCTTCAGGGAGTTGCTGCAGACCAGTTCCGCCAGGCGGTCGGTCTTGTGGGCGGGCGTCGAGCGGCACGGGCGCATCTCGTGGAGCACGACGCGGCAACCGGCGCGCGCCGCCTGCCAGGCGGCTTCCGACCCCGCCAGCCCGCCCCCGATGATGTGAACCGCCTCAGTCAAGGTCTACCGAGACATTGTAGCGGCCCGCGCCCGGCCTCCGCGGCTCATGCACCCTGGGCGCGCTGCGTCATCTTCGCCATCTCAATGGCGCCACGTCGCTTCATCTCTTCGGGACTGACGTCTTCCTTGTGCGCCGCCAGCGCCCAGATGTGCCCGAACGGGTCGGCGAGGTGGCCCGTGCGGTCGCCCCAGAACTGGTCTTTGAGCGGAAACTTGACGGTGGCGCCGGCCTCGACCGCGCGGTTGAACAGCGAATCGACGTCCTCAGTGTAGAGATAGAAGGTCGTCGTCGTTCCGCCGAGCGATTCCGGGGCGTGGCAGAAGTAGAACGGGAAGTCGTCTGACAGCATGAGCCTCGAATCCCCGATTTTGATCTCCGCGTGGGCGATCTTGCCGTCCGGGGTAGGGAACCGCCCGACCTCGACTGCGCCGAAAGCCCGCTTGTAGAAATCGAGCGCTCGCGCGGCATCGCTGACCACGATAGACGGCGTGAGCGTATGGTAACCTTCGGGAACGGATTTTACGTTTTGAGCCATTTTCCCCCTCCTGAGTGACACTTCCTTCCCTCTGTATAGCACGGAAACCGGGAAACCGGGGACAGTATACTCTGTCCCCGATTTCCACTGGCCGCGAGCCTACTCCCGCGGGGTGAACTTGAAACCTGACAGGCGCACCTCGTCCTTGCCCTCGATGAAGATGCCGAACCGGCGCTCGGCGAAGTTGTAGTCGGGTGCGGACCAGGAATCGAGCACCACCCACTTGTTGTCGCTGAACAGTCGCGTGACCAGCAGGCCGGGCCCCACGTCCACGCGGATCGTGGCCTGCATCTCCTTGGGTATCAGGGCGTGGTTTCCCTTATACAGCTCGTTGCGCTTTCCGTTCACCACCTGGATGCGGTGCAGCGTGTCCTTGTCCATGCGGAAGAGCACGTAGTTCTTTGGATCCGCGTAACCGGCGAACCATTCCAGGCTCTTGCCCCGGATCAGGCCGCCCGATGCCGCCATCAGCGTGAACTCGAAGGTCCCGGGCTTGCCGACGGGGCGGTAGAGCACCAAGCCGCCGCCGCGGCGTACCCACCAGCCCTCTTGCTGCTGCCAGCCGTCCGGCTGCTCCCAGCCCTCCATCCCCATTGCGACGGCCTTGTGCCGCTCTGGCGCAAGGTTCAGCGTGACGGTGACCGTTTGCCCGCCCGTCACCTGCACCTGCTGGCTGCGGTCGACGTATCCGGCCGCGTGCGCCTGCACCGTGTAAGAGCCCTCATCGAGCTCGATTGTATTGCCCGTGACCGGTTGAGGCGGCCGCCCGCTGCGGGCCACGCTGACGCTGGCGCCCGCCGGCGTAACCGTCACCTTCAACGTGCCGTTCCCTCCCGCGAGCGTCACTTCGTTGCTCGCCACACTGACTGTCTGGCCCGCCACAAACGTCCGCCGGATCGGCCGTGACGACTGCTTTTCCTTGCGCAGCTCAATCACGTGCTCGCCGGGGCTGAGGTTCGACACCTGGAACGTGCCATCAGCCAGAACCGTTCCCGCCGGACTTTGATCGACCAGCACTTCCGCCCCGGGCGTGCCGCGCAGCGTCAGGTGCGCAGTGGTCGGCAGCGGAACCAGCTTAAAGACCAGTTTCTTCTCCTCCCCCTTGGCGATCTGGACGGTCTGCTCCGGCGCCTCGCCGAAGCCCTGCTTCGCAACTCGGATATGGTATTCCTTCGGCGCGCGCTGGATGCGCAACTGGCCGCCGCGGGAAGTCTGGTTGCGATACTTCTTCCCGTCGACGAAGACGTCCACTCCGTCCTCGCCCGCCAGGACGACGATCGTCCCCACGTTCTGGTCCGATTGAAAGAACGCCGATAGCTCCGGCGCTGTGCCCATCTGAAACACCCGCTTGATCTGGGTCTGCCCGCTGACGATGGCAATCTCGTGCGTGCCCGGCGCCAGGTTCTTCAGTTGCAGGCCGCCGGCCGCCGCGTCTCCGGCCGGGGCGCCGTCCAGCAATACCTGGGCAGGCGAGAGCGTAGTGTACACGCTCGCCTGACCGTTGAACGTGCCGATCATCAGGCCGCTGGTGTTCTTCACGGATGGGGCGCTGAGCTGCGGCACGGCCCCGGGCGTCAGATCGAAGTCGAGCTGAGCCTGACCCAGCCGGCTGGTGAGCTTCATGGTGTGTTTGCCGGCAGCGACGGCGTCGAAGGTCACCAACCCGTCCTGCGCCGCCCGCGGCTCCTGGTCGTCCAACGCCACCTTGGCGTCGTTGAAGTCGGTGACCAGCCGTACGGTCTGAGGCAGCGGCGTCAGCGTCAGTTCGAGCGGAGCGGCCGAGCCCAGCTTCAATTGGGCCGTGGCCGAGGCCGGCTGATAGCCGTCCAGCAGGGCGTCGATCTGATAGGAGCCCGGTTTGTCTTCGAGCTCGAAGTTGGAAGTGCCGCGGATCTTGCCGTTCACCCGAATCACAGCTCCCGGCGGCCATGTCCGCACCTGTATGCGGACCATCGCCGGGGCGGGCGGCTTCGTGAAGATCTTGTGGGCGACCAGAGCGGCCCCGAACAGCAACAACACGGCAAGCGCCACACCGCCCGCGACGATCACAGCGCGGTTCAGGGGGCGCTTGGCCGGAGGCGGAACCGGGGGCATGCCCGCCGCCGGAGCGCCCGGCGCCTGCGTCTGATCGGGCGGCAGCGGAGGCGGAGCCATCGCAGGCGGCGGCAGGTCAGGAATCGCCCACAGCGCGCTCGCCGGCGGAGGCGGACCCTCCATCGGCGGCGCCGTCGCCACGGTGGGAATGTGCCCGCCCACGACGGGCAGCGGAGGCGGCGCCGCAGCCGGCTGCTCCGGCGAAGGAGGCGGAGCGGGCACGCGCATCTGGGCCGTCGGCATCTCCTCGAACGGCCGCGGCGCGAACGGCACGCTGATGCTGGTCGCTGTCGCTTCCGCGCCCGCGTCGGCGGCCGGCGCCGCCGGTCCTGCCATCCCGGCCCGCCTCTGCTCCATGAGGCGCACGATGTCCTCGAACTCCGGATCGTTGGGGTGCGCGGCGGCCATCGCCCGCGCTATCGCGAGCGCCTCGTTCGCCTCGGTCGGGTTCGTCTCTCCGGCCGCCCGCTGCTCGAGCTGGCGCAGAGCTTCCAGATCTCCCGGACGTGCCCTGGCGCGGCGCGCATCGCCCGATTCTTTCGCCAGGATGTCCCGCAACTGTGCCAGGCGCGGGTCGAGCGGATACGCCGCCAGGCACTTCTCGGCCTCGGTCAGCGCGCTTTCCAGATCGCCGGCCGCGCGGAACTGGCGCGCCTGAGTGAAGCAGTTGTTCACCGCCTCCTCGCGCTTGTGGTCCTGGGCGATGATGCGCAAGTTCTTGGCCAGCAGGTGCGAGGGATCGACTTCGAGCGCCTGCTGGATCAGAGGCTCGGCCTCTCGCCAGTCCGTATCCACCACCGCCCGCGCGCGCTCCACCAGCGTCTCCACAATCGCCGACTTGATGGTGTGGCTGTGCGGGTTGAGCTCCAGCGCCCGGCGCATCGTCCCGATTCCTTCGTCGAATGATTTATCCTGGCTGAGCGCCTGGCCTTCCGAGAGCAGCCTGGCGGCCTCCTCGGCCCGCGCCGCCGAATCGGAGGCCAGTTGCTTCATGTGAGCCAGTTCGGGATCGTTGGGAAACTCGGCCTGCGCCGACGCGCAAAGCGTCAGCGCGCGCGCATAGTCGCCCACGTTCATGGCGGCATCGATCTGGCCGGTCCAGCGGTTCTTGGCCTCCGAGAGCGCCTGCTGCTCTTTCTTCTTTGTGACGCGCTGGATCTCGAAGGCCAGGCCCGGGTACTGGCTGTAAATCGTGGTCAGAGTCTCCCACTGCGCCAGCGCTTCGGCGAACTGGTTCCGCTCTTCGTGGTAGCGCGCCTTGGCCGCGATCGAGTTGACCAGGTCGCGCTTCTCGCGCATGGGCCGAAGCTGCCGCTCGAAGTGCGCTTCTCCGGGGTACTGAGCCACGGACTGCTCCAGAATGCTCACCCGCCGGTCGAGATCCGGCTCCGCCTCCAACTGGCGGTCGATCTCGGCGATCCGCGCCGAAAGCTGCTGCCGCTGCTGCTCCTCGATGTCGAACTTCAGCGCCTGGAACAGCGCGTGCCCGGGATACTTCGCCAGCCACTCGTTGACGATCGCCAGGGCCTGGGCGAAGTCCCGGTCCTCCAGATGCTTCTTCGCTTCGCTGTAAGAGCTCTTGATGGACTCGTGCTCGGAGCGGACTTTGTTATAGAACGTCTGGTAAGACGCCGCGCGATCCGGCGTCGCGGTTTCGGGCGCCTTGTTGTCCAGCTCGACCACTCTCTCCATCCTGCTCAGGGCGGTCGTCACTTCGCCCGCATTCCACGCCTCCAGCGCCGCGTTATAGAGCTCGTCCTTCTCCTTGCGGATGCGCAGAAACTCCTGTTCTTTCTGGTCCACTTCCGTTATTAACTGCACCGCGCGCGGCTCGCTCGACTTGAGCTGGAGCACGTTGTGGAGCGCCTCGCGGGCGTGGCTCCAGGCCTGGTTGTCCAGGTGCTGCTGCGCCAGCCGGAACCACTCCTCGATTTTCTGCGAGGTCATCTTGTTTTCGATGCTCGCCTTGAGCCCCAGCGCCGGCGCGTTGCCCGGATCGAGTTGCAGGATTTCCTGGATCTTCTGCAGCGACAGCGGGTATTCGTCGTTCTCGAAGCGCGTGCGCGCGCTCAGCAGAAGTTGGGAGATCGTTTTCTGCTTGCCCGAGCTCTCGATCTGCCGCTTGAGCGGAGAAATGGCCGGGTCGATATGTCCCTCCGCTTCGAGCTCGTTCAGGATTTCCGCGGCGAACTGCAGATCGCCTTGTTCGAACGCCTTGGTGGCGCGCTCGATTCGCGGCCGCAGCAGCTCCGGATTGAAGAACTCGATGGGCTCGTTGCGCAACCCTTTTTGCAGCGTGTCGGCGAACTCGCGCGCGCTCCCGTACCGGTTCCACGGCTGCTTGGCCAGCGCCTTGTGAATTACACGGCTCAGCGTCTGGCTCGCGGCCGGATTCAAGTCGCACACCGGCGGAGGCACGGCCCGCAGGATCGCGTCCACGATCTCCGATTCCTTCCCCCCTTCGAACGGCCGGCGCCGCGTCAGACTCTCGTAGCAGACCACTCCCAGCGAGTACACGTCGGAGGCCGGCGTGGCCGGCTTCATCTGAAGCTGTTCCGGCGCCATGTACAACAGCGTTCCCTTGATGCCCACCGAGAGCCCGGTATCGGCCATGTGCGCCACGCCGAAATCGATGATCTTTACCGAGTCGTCGTCCATCACGAAGATGTTGCTGGGCTTGATGTCGCGGTGGATCAGCCCGCGCTCGTGCGCCGCCTGCAGCCCCCGGCAGGCCTGGCACATAATGTCCACCACGCGCTCCACCGTCAGGCGGTGGCTCGCCACTTTGATCAGCTTGTCCAGCGTCGAGCCGGGCAGCAAGGGCATGACGAAGTACGGCTTGCTCGTGCCGTCGTCTTCAAACTCCCCAACGTCGAAGATCTCGACAATGTTCGGGTGGCTCATCGCCGCCAGAACCCCGCACTCCTTCTGGAACATCTGGAGCGCCGACCGCGTGGGCGCGTCGCGCAGGGTCTTCACCGCAACGTCGCGTTTGACCGTCGCGTCCCAGGCGCGAAACACGAGCCCCATCCCGCCCTGGCCGAGAACTTCCTTGATCTCGTAACGCCCATTCAGCTTGTCGGGAACCGCCATTGAGTGCCACCCTCCCTTACGCGTAGCCAGCCCCACGGGCCCACAGCCGGGTCCGCGCTTGTTTCCACCCGAGAATAACACGGAAGGAGCCTGCTTTTGCAATGGTTTCGGCGAACGGGCTCCAGCCCGGAAGCCGGCTGCGCGGAGAACGCCGAATAGCGTGCTGGCGCCGGCTCCTGCCGCCTTACAACGACTCCCAGGCCACCAGGTCCTCCAGCCGCTTCTTCGGCTTCGGCTCCGGCCAGCCGTCCGGCACGCCGATGGGCGTGATGCACACCCGTTTGTAGCGCTCCGGGATGCCGAGGACCTCCCGCGTGACCGGCTCCGGGATTGAATCGGTAACGTAGACTGTCCCGTACCCCAGCGCGCGCGCCGCCAGCATGAGGTAGCCCGCCGCCAGCGGGCCGTCGTGCTGGTTGTAAGAGGGCCAGGCGGATTGCGAGTCGGTCAGAACCACCACGTAAACTGGGGCCGTGAAATAGCCGCCGATGGCCTTCCCCATCTTCTCCCGACGCTCCTGGTATTCCGGTTCAGACTGTCCCGGCAGGCGCGGCGCCGTCCGGTCCAGGCAGCGCTCCCGTAGGCGCTCGATCTTGGTCCGGTCCCTGATGACCAGGAACTTCCACGGCTGCTGGTTGCCGGACGTGGGAGCCCGGCGCGCCGCGTCCAGGATCATGCGCAGATGCTCCTCCGGAACGGGATCGGGTTTGTAGCGCCGGACCGACTGCCTCTTGACAAACAGACCCAGAGGGTCCGCCTCGGCATCTGCCGCCACGGCCGGTCGCGCACTTGCCAGGAGACCGCCTCCTGCCAGGCCCGCCAGCCGAAGGCATGTCCTGCGGGTTGTAGTCATGTTGTCCTCCTGTATCCCGAACATACGCCGGCAGAGGCCGCCGCGCCAGCCAAAACCGACAGATGGCTCCGTTTTTCGGACCAGCGGCCGGGATTCGCCGCCGGCATCCTCCGGCAAAGGCGCTGCGCCGAACGCGTTTCGGCTACCCTCGTAACATGCGTTGGCTCGCCCTGGTCCCGTGGTTGGCCGCCGTCACCGCGCTGGCCCAGGGGCCGGAAAACGTCCTGATTGTGGTCAACCGCGCGTCGCCGGTCTCCATGCGGATTGGCGAGTATTACCGGGCACGGCGCGGCATCCCCCAGACGAACGTCTGCGCGATCAACGCGGCGGCCGATGAAACCATCACCCGCAGGGCATATGACGAAACCGTCGCCGGCCCCATCGCCGCATGTCTCAAATCGCGGCGCCTCAAAGAGAAGATCCTCTACATCGCGACCACACTGGGCGTTCCGCTCCGCATCGATGGCGGCGGCGGGCGGGATGGCGATCAGGCCGCGGTCGATTCCGAGCTGGCGCTGCTTTATCAGGACATGCACGGTCCCCGGCACGCGATTCGCGGTGCGGTGCCGAACCCGTTCTTCGGCAGGCGGCACGCCGCCTTCGGCCACCCGCAGTTTCCGATCTATCTGGTGTGCCGCCTGGCGGCGTACGATTTCGAGGAAGTCAAAGCCATGATCGAGCGCGCGCTCGTGGCGCGCAACCGGGGGCGGGTGGTGATCGACATGAAATCGCCCGACGACGAGCCCGGCAACGACTGGCTACGGAACACCGCCATACGCCTGCCGAACGAGCGCGTCGTCTTCGACCAGACGACGGACGTCCTTTACGGCCAGCACGGCGTCATCGGCTATGCCGCCTGGGGATCGAACGACCCGAACCGGAAGCGGCGCTTCGTGGGATTCGAATGGCTGCCCGGCGCCATCGTGACCGAGTTCGTATCGAGCGACGGCCGCACCTTCGTCAGGCCTCCGGACAGCTGGAACATCACCTCATGGAAGGACAAGGCACACTGGTTCGCGGATTCGCCGCAGAACCTCTCGGCGGACTACATCCACGAGGGCGCCACGGGCGCTTCCGGGCACGTCGCCGAGCCGTACCTGGCGCTGACGCCGCGGCCGGACCTCCTGTTCCCCGCCTACCTCAGCGGCCGCACCCTGGCCGAGAGCTACTACCTGGCGATTCCGGCGCTGAGCTGGCAGAACATTGTCATTGGCGACCCGCTCTGCCGGCTGAAATGAAGCCGTGGCGCCCGTCGTGGGGCGGACCCCGGCTCCCCGCAGGCCGCCTCCCATCCCTGCCGCGGCCAGCGCTGCCGAAGCCAGTGTAAATGTACGTAAGAAGCGCCGCGGGCGGGCGTAACTCATGGTAAATATAGGGCGTGCGATTGCTGCTGATAGACGATGACGTGGAGTTGTGCGGCCTGCTCAAGGAGTTCCTCAGCCGCGAGGGGTTCAGCGTCGAAGTGGAGCACGAAGGCCGGCGCGGGCTCGACCGCGCCTCGACGGGCGGCTGGGACCTGGTGATCCTGGATGTCATGCTCCCCGGTATGGACGGTTTCGCGATTCTGCGCGAGTTACGGAAAAATGGACGCACCCCTATCCTGATGCTGACCGCGCGCGCCGAAGACGTGGACCGCATCGTGGGCCTGGAGTTGGGCGCCGACGACTATCTGGCGAAGCCGTTCAATCCGCGCGAGCTGGCGGCGCGCATCCGCGCGATTCTGCGGCGCACCGAGCCGCTGGCCGCCGATCGCGGGCCGATCGAGGTCAACGGAGTCACGCTCGACCCCGCCTCGCGCTCCGTCGCCGTGGACGGCCAGAAGGTCGATCTGACCACGTTTGAGTTCGACATCCTGGAGATCCTCATGCGCGGCGCCGGCCGGGTGCTCTCGCGCGATGCGGTCATGGAAGCGCTGTATAACCGGAAAACCACTCCCTTCGACCGATCCATCGACATGCACATCAGCCATCTGCGCAAGAAGCTCGAGGTCAGCCGGCCGCTGATCAAAACGATCCGCGGCGTGGGCTACCAGTTCTGCCGGACGCCGGAAGAAGGGGCTGCCGCGTGAGGTCGCTTTTCACGAAGTTCCTGCTTTGGTTCCTGGCCGCCATGGTGATCACCGTGGCTGGGTTTGTGATCATCACCACCCGCAGCTTCACCGCCTCCCGCGGGCGCGGGCACGTGTTCGGGCGGATGCTCTCGGTGCAGCTCGGGGAGGCGCGCCACGCCTACGAGTACGGTGGCCGTCCAGCGCTGGTGGCGTTCCTCGAGCGCTTCGACGCCGAGTTCCAGGCCCACGGCGTGCTGACTGACTCCAGGTATCAGGACCTCGCGACCGGCCAGGACCGCCGCGACCTGGTCGAGCAGGCGGAGCGCCGGGGCCGTATCTTCCAGCCGCCGGTGATTGCGCGGGCGAGCCGCGACGGCCAGTATTGGTTCTTCCTGATTGCCCGCGGGCGGCCGGGCTTCTCGTTCTTCCTGCCGCAATACCTCTGGATTGTTGGCGCGATGGTCCTGCTGTCGTACCTGCTCGCGCTGCGCCTGACCTCGCCGCTGCGGAGCTTGCAGAAGGCCGTGGAGCGGTTCGGCAAGGGCGACCTCGGGGCGCGGGTTGGCTCGCGGCGGCGTGACGAGTTAGGCCGCCTGGCTCGCACGTTCGACCAGATGGCGGACCGCCTGGAAACGCTGCTGACCGCCGAGCGCCGGCTGCTGCTCGACATTTCCCACGAGCTGCGCTCGCCGCTGGCGCGGCTGTCGGTAGCGACCGAACTGGCGCGGTCCGGCGAGCCGGAAGCGCGCGAGGCGGCGCTGAACCGGATCGAGAAAGAGGCCGAGCGGCTGAACTCCCTGGTGGGCGAGCTGCTGCAGGTGACCCGCGCCGAGGGCGATCCGTCATCCCTGCGCAAGGAGCCGGTGCGGGTGGACGAGCTGGTGGCGAACGTGGTGGGGGACTGCACGGTCGAGGCCGAGGCTCGCGGTTGCCGGCTGGAGATGAAGACGCCGGCTCCGGTGATGGTCCGCGGGGATGCGGAGCTGATGCGGCGGGCGGTCGAGAATGTGGTGCGCAACGCCATCCGGCACGCCCCGCAAGGCACCCCGGTCGAGGTATGGCTGGAGAGCGGCGCCCCGGGAGTGCGGATACGGGTTCGGGATTACGGTCCGGGGGTGCCGGAGCAGCACCTGCCGCACATATTCGA
Organism: Bryobacterales bacterium; assembly: GCA_963719445.1. Lineage (GTDB taxonomy): Bacteria > Acidobacteriota > Terriglobia > Bryobacterales > Bryobacteraceae > DASWZN01. The sequence continues at coordinate 4,964,155 of OY970385.1, read as the reverse complement.
CCCCTTCTACCGGGTGGATACGGACCGCAACCGCACCAGCGGCGGAGTCGGCCTGGGCCTCGCGATCGCGCGGCGGGCGGTGGAGTTGCACAAGGGCCGGATCGAGGCCCACAACTCGAACCCCGGCCTGGTGATGGAGATCGATCTTCCGCCGGGCGGGTAAACCTCAGTGGGAGCTGGCGGCACAGGCCACGAGCCACCTGCCGGCCGCCTCCAACCCGTGCCTGACAGGCCGGAGGCCGGTTCCACTCGGCCCCTCAAAACAACCGTACAACCATGGAAGCAAGCAGTTTGATTGGCATTCGATGTGCAGGTCCCCTCCTTCCCCGTATAATCGCTTTGGCTGTTTTTCAGGTCCCAATCTACTGGAGGACTCCTAACTTGAGTACGCAGACGTTCTCGCCGACAACCGCGAAAGACTTCAAGATCGTTCAACCCGAGACCACGTTCAGCGGTTCCCGCATCGAGCCGGTCCACCGCGGGCTCCCCAAGATCACCCAGTCGCTGTGTCCCGAGTGCATACGCGTTATCGAAGCGCGCGTGTTTGACGAGGACGGCCGCGTCATGATGGAGAAGACCTGCCCGCAGCATGGCTTCTTCCGGGATTGCGTCTTCTCCGACACCCGCCTGTACCTCAAGATGGAGAACTGGAGCTTTGGCGACAACCAGGGCGTCAGCAATCCGGCCATCCCGAACGCCACCCGCTGCCCGGACCAGTGCGGCCTGTGCTCCATGCACACCAGCCACACCGTCCTGAGCAACGTGGACCTGACCAACCGCTGCAACCTAACCTGCCCGGTTTGCTTCGCCAACGCCAATGCCGCCGGCTACCTCTATGAGCCGAGCCTGGAGCAGGTGCGGCGCATGCTCGAAGCCCTGCGCGGCGAACAGCCGGTGGCCAACCGCATCGTGCAGTTCTCGGGTGGCGAGCCCACGATTTACCCGCACTTCTTCGAAGCGCTGCGCATGGCCAAGGAGATGGGATTCTCTCATCTGCAGGCCGCCACCAACGGCATCATGTTCACCGACCTCGAGTTCGCCATGCAGGCGAAAGAGGCCGGGCTGCACACGCTGTATCTGCAGTTCGACGGCGTCTGCGAGGACACCTACCGGCGCGTGCGGGGCGAGTCGCTGCTCGAGAAGAAGATGCTGGCGATCGAGAACGTGCGCAAAGCGGGGATGAAGATCTGCTTCGTGCCCACCATCGTCAAGGGTTTGAACGACGACCAGATCGGCGACATCGTGCGCCTGGCGCTCGAGAACATCGACGTGGTCAGCGCGATCAGCTTCCAGCCGGTCGCCTTCACGGGCCGCATCTCCCGGCACGAGCTCGAAGACAAGCGCTTCACCATGTCCGACGTGGCGCGGTGCGTTCAGGACCAGACCGGCATCTGCGATATGTACGAGGATTGGTTCCCGCTCTCGTGCGTGGCGCCGTTCTCCCGGTTTGTCGGCGCGCTGCGCGGGGAGCAGATTCCGACGCTGAGCCCGAATCCGCACTGCTCGATCGGCACCTACATGTTCGTGGACAAGCACAAGAAGGCCACGCCGGTGACGCGCTTCGTCGATATCGGCGGCTTCATGCAGGATCTGGACATGCTGGCGCGTAAGACCGGCCGGCAGTCGTTCAAGTTCTGGTCCAAGGTGAAGACCTGGCACTCCATCCGCCGTCACTTCCACGAGGACCGCGCGCCGGAGGGGCTAACCTTCACCAAGTTCGTGGAGACGCTGCAGGGGCTGACGGACAAGGAATACGGCCGCGGCAAGGGCGAAGAGCTGGGCTACACCTACAAGACGCTGATGGTGGCCGGTATGCACTTCATGGATGTCTACAACTACGACATCGAGCGGGTGAAGCGCTGCGTGATCCACTATGCCGCGCCCAACGGACTGATCTATCCGTTCTGCGCCTACAACTCGGGCCCGACTTACCGGGAGAAGATCGAGCGCAAGTATTCCATGCCCTTCGAGAAGCAGTTGGAGGGGCTCGGCCTCGAAGGCAAGGATTCGCTGGTAACCATCGGGTAGGCTGGACCGAAGCCCCGCGCGGCCTGAAGGCCGCACTCCAACTACTGGCCGGGCTGCGGGATGTCGTCAGGCTTCGGCGCCGCGGCAACTGTAGCCGGGGCATCCGGCGCGGGCTGACTGACCGCTTCTGCCGGCTGCTCAGCCGCGGGTGGCCGGGGCGCGCTCGCAACCGGCGGCGCGGTTTTGAGAGCGGGCGCCTCGGCGGCCACTTCGGGCTTGCTGATTGTCAACAGCCGGATGCTGGCGACCGCCGGCTCCGGGCCCGCACCGAAGAGCTTCAGGCTGAAGAAGACGTCCGTAGTCGCCGGGCAATATACCACCCCCGCGTAGAGGAGTTGTTCCCGATCCAGTTCCAATTCCTTCTCGAAAGTGCCGTCCTTTATGAGCAGCGTGCCGCGTTTTGCGGCCTGCACAACGGGTGACTGTGCATCCCATACGACGCGATAATCGCTTCCCGCCCTCTCGAGTTCCAGGGAAAGGTCCGCGCGCGCCGAAGCACTGGGTGCGTTGCGGCTGTTCCGCGCTGGGAACAGGCGCCAGAATGCTGTTGCCGTTAGCAGGGCAACAACAAGCACCGGAATGGCCCAAATCCACCGGTTCCGGGAGACATTTCTTGTTGGGACGCCGGCTTCCAAGGCTTCCCACGCTACCGATTGGTGTGCCATATTTTCCGAGCTTTAGTCGCAGGGATGATCGAATTATACTTCTAGGTGTAATATAATCAAGGTTCAATTTCACCTGACTTTTGAGTGAATCAGACCCGACCACAGTAGGCCATTAGCCCCCTAGTTTGTGCGGCCGGACCCACGTGGGCGGGGTTCGGCCCCCTCGCCTGCGGCGCTGAGATCCCTGCGGGCTGTGTGCGGATGATTGACACTGCGGGTCGCTAGTACTTTCGTTTCGGGCAACCTCCGCACGCACCCCAGGTACAGAGCGGTGCGGGCCATCCGGGAGGCGGAAGGTCCCGCTTGCGCCGGCGACCTGTTTTGGCTGTGGCTGCATAGAGATACAGTTACTGGCGCAGGGCGCCGTCGGTCATGAGTGGAACGCCCCTGCGGGTCTCGATGTAGCTGCCGTTGCGCAGGGGTTGCAGAGCGGACGCCGGGCCGACCCGAGCGGCGGCCACGATACCCCCAGGCCATCGTACTAGAGGTACTTGACGCCTGTGCCCACACAGGAGTGGACAAGGCGGCCTCAACCGGGAGGCGTTCCAGTCGCCTGCGAAGCGCCGGTCAACGGGCGACGGTTGTGGTCAGTTCGGCGAGGCGGCGGCGCGCGGCGGCGCCAAGACGGTCTTGCGGAGCGAGGGTCAGAAAGGTGCTCAGATGGGCGGCGGCACCGGTCTGGTCGCCCTTGCCGACCAGGATCATGCCGAGGATATACTCGACGATGACAAACGTGTGGCTGGGGTCGAGGCCAATGGTCTGTCGTGCGCTCTCCTCGGCCCGGCGGAGGTGTTTGAGATTGAAGTTTGCCAGGGCATCGTAGCAGAAGGCGCGCGGGAAGTCGGCGGGCGCCAAAGCGAGCGCTCGAGCGGTAAGATCGCCGGCTTCTTCCCAGCGGTTTTCCAGAACGGCCATGCCCGCCAGGTGGACGAGAGGTCGGGCGAATCGCGGGTCGGCGGCGATGGAGCTTTGGTAGGCGGAACGTGCTTCCTCGGGCTTCCCTAGCAATTCAAGAGCGAGGCCGAGCTCGTCCCAGGCCAGCGCGTGGCCGGGAAACTCCTTCACCGCGAGCCGGAAGCACTTCTCGGCTTCCGGCAAGTTGTGCAGGCCCATCTCGACTTCGCCCTTGGCGTAAGCCTGGTGGGCTTCTGGCGGGATGCTTAGCATACCAACGTCGACCGCGTTCTTCGGATACGCCTGTCCTTCGGCGCCCAGGCGCTGGAGGACAACGACTGTCTTGCCCCTCGAGTTCACTGGTGCGACTGCCTCGCGGAACCCCTTCAAGAAGATCCGGACCAGGCAGGGACCTGCCGACGGATAGGAGCGGTAACAGGGAGCGGCGTAGACAAAGTCCGGCCTTGAGGGCGGCTTGCCGCCATCTTCAAGGACCGCCTCCACCTCCCCGATCGGCGTGAAGACACCCCTGGTGGGAGATGCGCCCTCGGGCTGAGGTTGGGGTGCCGGTTGACAGAGCGGGGTCCAGGTATTAGGGTCGCTGCAGGGAGCCGGTTGTGCGAGGAGTCTCGTGCCAAGCGCGAAGGCAATGGAGAACAGGCTGAATTTGGATCCTGCCATAGCGAAAACAGACACCCGAATTCATCATAATACCGGCGGAAACGCCTGCCCCACGGAGAATCTGATACGCTCTGAGCGTATGAGTGAGTTTGGATGCAGTCGACGTGAGTTGCTTGTCTCGGCCGGGATGGCGCTGTCCACCCGCGGGCTTTCGGCAGCGGAGACGCCGACGCGCTGCCTGGCGTACGACTACCAGGCCAAGCCCTTGCCGGTGACCGGATTTGAGCGCTTTCACTTGTGCGATCTGCGGCTGCGGCCTTTCACGACCGAGATCGAGACGGCACCCGGCGAAGTGCGGTTTACGCCGCCTGCCGATCGGCCGTTTCGGATCGGGCTGCCGCTGGTCGTGCCGGGCTTCGGCCATGTATTCGTCTATGCGGATGACGGAGGCGTGGGGTACACTCCCCGATCGCTCGCGCGCGCGACGCCGCTGGTGCTGAACTACGCTTTCGCGCGGGACCGCATGGCCACGGTGCGCGGGCTGGCCGCGGAGTGCGCGCGGGCGGGGGTCGCTGTCCAGGCAGCGACGCAGCGCCGGATCGATGCGGCGCAAGCGGCTCTGGAACGCGCGGAGGCGGCGGGCACCGACCTTCCTGCCCTGGTGCGGGCGTCCATGGAGTCCCTGCGGGATTCCTTGTGGGCGGGCGAGATGCTGGCGGTTGCGCGGGCGCGGCGCGCCATCGACCGGCAGCCGGCGCGGCCCGGGTTTCTGTTCGGCTGCAACGGCTTCGCCCTGGCTTCCGGCAGCGCTGAATTGCGCGAGCGATTCCAGGCGCTGTTCAACTACGCAACGCTGCCGCTTTACCGCTCGATGGTAGAGCCCCGCCTGGGGCACCGAGACTACTCGGCGATCGAGGGCGGGCTCGAGGCGATCGGTAGAACCAGAATCCTGCCCAAAGGCCATCCGTTGATCTTTCTGGTTCCGGAGAGCACGCCGGAGTGGCTCAAGAACATTCCCTACGACGAGACCAGGCGGCTGTGCGTCTCCTACGTGCGCGACACGATTGCGCGCTTCCGCCACCGTATTCACATCTGGGACGTTGTGAATGAGGCGCACGTGCAGCCGGAGACGGGCCGGGGCATGGCCGGTTTCTCGCGCGAGCAGAACGTGGATCTCACGGCCGCCGCTCTGCGGGCGGCCCGCGAGGCCGATCCCACCTGCTTCCGCATCGTCAACAGCACCGGCACCTGGGCCGAGTACTACATGAGCCGCAAACCCGGCGCGTGGCAGCAGAGCCCCTACGACTACCTGGCCATGCTGCGCGACGCCAAAGCGGAATTCGACGCGATCGGGCTGCAATACTACCACTCCGGCCGCGACCTGCTGGAGTTCGAGCGCAATCTCGAGAGCTTCCGCGAGTTCGGCAAGCCGATCCACATTACCGAGCTGGGCATTCCGTCCTCGCTCGAGCCGGTTCCGAACGCGGCCTACTGGGGCGGTGGAGAAGGCGGCGCGGCCATGCTGTGGCACGGCGACAGCTTCACCGAAACCATTCAAGCGGATTGGATCGAGCAGATCTACACCATCGCTTACAGCAAGCCCTACCTGGACGCGATCTCCTACTGGGACTTCGCCGACCCGGGATTCATTTCCCACGCGGGCTTTGTCGGACCGGATGGCGCGGCCAAGGAAAGCTACCACCGGCTCCTGGGCCTGCAAACGAAGTGGCGGAACGCCGCCGAGGGCCCCAGGTGAACGGATGCGCACGCTTTTGAGTCTGGTCCTGATTCTAGCGGCGGCCGCCGTGGCATCGGCGCAATGCAAGCCGGAACAGGTTGACCAGGCCGAAGCGCTGCTGGCGCGCCACGACCTGGCCGGCGCGGAGGCATTGGCGAAGACCTGCGACTCCAGCGGCCCCAGGTCGGCGCCGTTCAAGGTAATTTTGGGCGAGATCGCGCTTCGCCGGGGGAAGATCGAGGACGCCGAGCGCCAGTTCCGCGACGCGGTCGCGATCAATCCCAACGTGGCGCGCGCCTGGTTCCGGCTGGGCCAGGTTTCCGAGTACACGTTCAATCGCAAGACCGCGCAGGACTGCTTTCGCAAAGCCCACGAGTTGGCGCCCAACGCGGCGCCTGCCGTCCTGCACTGGGCCCTGGCGCTGGAGGGCCCCGAGGAAGTGGCTGCGCTCGAAACCTATCTCGGGATGGCGAAGAGCGAAGATCCGCGCCAGGTCCAGCGGGCTCGGGCGCTGCTCGAGATCCGGCGGGTCCTGGGCGGCCGCAAGCCGTTTGGACTGGTCTCGCGCTATGGGCGCGCGGAAATCCGCCTGGAGCCGGTAATGCGCGATCGCGAGTTGCACGCCTACCGCGTGGCGGTCAGCATCGACGGAGGCGAGCCGGCCAGGTTGCTGCTCGATACGGGCGCCGGCGGCATCACCATCAACGCCAACCTGGCGGCGCGTTTTCACATCAAGCGACTGGCCGCGGTGACGGTGAGCGGGCTGGGCGACACGGGCGATATTCGAGGCTACGTCGGAGTGGCCGAGCGGGTCCGGGTTGGCGGAGTCGAGTTTCGCGACGCAGTCGTCACGGTTGCTGAGAGCTCCAGCGTGGGCGGCGAGCAGGGGCTGCTGGGCACGGACATCTTCGAGCCGTTTCTGGTGACGCTGGACCTGCCCAACGCCGTGATGCGTCTCGAGCCTTTTCCGGGACCGGGCGACGATGGGCCCACGGACCGGAGTTTCCAGCCGGATCCGGACTTTGAGAGGATTTACCGCGTCGGTCACTCGCTGATGGTGCCGACGTCCGTGAGCGGGGCGGATCCCGCGATGTTCATCGTGGATACCGGAGCCAGCGAGACGCTGATGGCGCGCGATTTTGCGGCGGAGCTGGCGCGGATGCGCGCCGCCGCGGGGATGTCCCTGCACGGCGTCTCGGGGACGATCAAAGACGTTGACGCCGCGGACGACCTCAAGTTCAAGTTCGCCGGGTTCAGCGTGCGCTGTCTGGACACGCTGTCGGTCGACCTGAAGCGGCACGACGACGATATGGGGATGGAGGTGGCCGGGTTCCTGGGCTTCCCCATTCTGAAGCTATTCGTGATTACCATCGACTACCGCAACGGGCTGGCGAAGTTCGAGTGCCCGACGGCGCAGGAAAGGTCGCGCAAGCGTTAACCTGAAGCGTAGTGCGGGCACTCCTGCCTGCCGCGTGTCACAATCTGGCCGGGAGCATGGACTTCGTCGAACAACTGAAATCGTCCATCGACATCGTCGATGTTGTCGGCCAGTACGTGCGGCTGAAGAAGGCCGGGACGCGCTTCGTGGGCCTGTGCCCGTTCCACACCGAGAAGACCCCCTCGTTCGGCGTCCACGCGGTCCATCAGTTCTACAAGTGCTTCGGATGCGGGGCCAGCGGCGACGCCATCAAGTTCGTGATGGAGATCGAGGCGCTGACTTTCTACGAGGCCATGAAGCTGCTGGCCGGCCGCTACGGCATCCCCATGCCCAAGCGGGCCGAGTACAGCGACCCGGAGACCAAGCTGCGCGCGGCGGTCTACCGCATGCACGAGATCGCACAACAGGTCTACCGTGGGGCGCTGGGCTTGGGCGCCGGCGCGGAAGCCCGCGCGTATCTCGGCAAGCGCGGTCTCAGCGCCGGTCTCGGCGAGGAGTTCGGACTGGGTTACTCGGACCGCTCCGGACAGGCGCTGGTGCGCGCTTTCGACAAGGAAGGCTTCACCGAGGAACAGAAGGAACAGTCGGGCCTGGTCTTGCGGCGGCAGGATGGAAGCGGCTTCTTCGACCGGTTTCGAGGCCGCCTGATGTTCCCCATCCACAACGAGTCGGGCGCGGTGATCGGTTTCGGCGGGCGCGCGCTGGCGGCCGGCGAGGAGCCCAAGTACCTCAACTCTTCCGAGAGCCCGATCTACCACAAGGGCCGGGTGCTCTATAACCTCCATCGCGCCAAGACCGCCATTCGCGCCGCATCGCACGTGGTGTTGGTGGAAGGCTACATGGACGCGATCGGAGCTTGGGCCGCGGGCGTGCATGAAGTGGTGGCTTCTTGCGGCACCGCGCTGGTGGTCCAGCAGGTGCGGGCTATCAAGCGTCACTCCGAGCGCATCGTGGTGAACTTCGATCCCGACGAAGCCGGCATGAAGGCGGCGGAGCGCTCCATCGAAATCCTGGTGGAGGAGGGCATGCAGGTGCGCGTGCTCCAGCTCGCGGGAGGCCTGGATCCCGACGAGTACGTCAAGGCCAACGGGGCGGAGGCCTACCGCACTGGCGTCGAGAAGGCGCCGGGATACTTCTACTGGCTCGCCGACCGCGCCCGCGGCAAGTTCGATATGCGAACTTCGGAAGGGCGCGTCGCCGGCCTCAAGTTCCTGCTGCCCGCCGTGCAGCGGATCTCGGACAAGCTGGAGCGCGCCACGGTGGCCAACGATCTGGCCAACTACCTCGGCATCGAGACCGGCTTGGTGCTGGAGCACTTCCGCAAAGCGGCCGCCGAGCGGCGCGAGAAGACTTTGCCGGACGCTGTCGTAGAGGTGAAGCCGGTGGAGCGGATTCTGCTCAACGCCGCGCTGGCGAGCGAGGACACTCGCCGCTCGATCCTGCCGCGGCTGAAGCGAACGCCGCAGATCGAGCAGTTCCGCACACGGCGGATTTTCGAGGCGCTGATCGCGATGGAGGAGAGCGGCGCGGAGATTCGGGTGGCGGATTTGCAGGCGAGGTTGGCCGAGCCGGATCAGGAATTGTTTGCGGCGCTCCTTTTTGCCGATAAGGCGGATGACGAGCAATCGACGGGCGAAGATGTCGAAGCCTGCCTGCGCGAACTGGAGCGATCGGCCACGGAGGCCCGCCGCGCCGCTCTGAAGAGCCGCATCAAGGAGGCGGAGCGGGCTGGTATGCTGGAGGAGGCTCTGCGCTACGCAGAGGAATTAGGCAGGCTCGACCGGGCCTGAGTCAATTGCCTGGGGTGTTGTACAATAGCGGGGATCGGTCTCGCAATTGTCGGCTGGTGGGGTTGACGGTGGCGATCGAAGACAAGTACGACCGTCTGAAACAGTTGATGGACGCTGGGAAAGAGAAGGGCTACGTCCTGTACGACGAGGTCAGCGAACTGCTTCCCGACGAAATCACCCCGGGTCCGGAACTGGACGACATTCTCGTCAATCTGGACGGCGCCGGCGTCGAGATCCTCGAAGAGCCGAAGCTCGGAAAGGCCGAGGATGCCGACGAACTCCTGGAAGTCGACCTGGCTCAGGAGTTCAGCGACAAGACCAACGATCCCGTCCGCATGTATCTGCGCGAGATGGGCACGGTGCCGCTGCTGACGCGCGAGGGCGAAATCGAGCTGGCCAAGCGCATTGAACGCGGCCAGCGCGCCGTCCGCAAATCGCTTTCCCGGTCGCCGCTCATTACCCGAGAGATCCTGGCGCTGGGCGAAGACGTCCGGCGCGACGCGATTCCGGTGCGCGACGTTTTGGTTCTGCCGGACCTGGTGGTCAACGAGGATTCGCTCGACACGCAGCGGCAGGAGTTGCTGCAGGCGATCGATGAGATCGACCGCTATTACCGCAAAGCCCAGCAGTTCCGGCAAAAACTGCTCGCCATTCCGCGGACAACGAAGCCGAAGCAGCACCGCTCGCTGCGCCACTGTCTGGCGCGGAGCACGGTGAAGATCTCGCAGACCATCCGCTCCATCCCCTTCAGCTCGCTGGTGGAGCACCGGCTGGCCGATTGCGTGCGGCGGGTGGTGGAGGAATTCAAGCCGGTCGAGCGCGAAATCGCGCGCATCCAGCGCCGCTTCGACGAGTCCGGCTCGGCCGGGGTGGCGGTCCGGGAGCTGCGCAAGGAACTGCGCCAGCACAACCTGCGCCTGCAGGAACTCGAGGAGGAGTGCGGCGCCAGCGCTACCGAACTGCGGCGCACGCTGCAGATCGTCGAACGGGGCGAAGTTGAGGCCGAGTGCGCCAAGAAGCAGCTCATCGAATCCAACCTCCGCCTGGTCGTCTCAATCGCCAAGCGCTACACCAACCGCGGGCTGCAATTCCTGGACTTGATCCAGGAAGGCAATATCGGGCTGATGAAGGCGGTGGACAAGTTCAACTACCGCCGCGGCTACAAGTTCTCCACTTACGCCACTTGGTGGGTGCGGCAGGCCATTACGCGCGCCATCGCGGACCAGGCGCGCACCATCCGCATCCCGGTCCACATGATCGAGACCATCAACAAGCTGGTGCGGACGCAGCGCCGGCTGCAGCAGGAACTCGGTCGCGAGCCGAACACCGAGGAACTGGCGCGCAGGATGGAACTGCCGGTGCCCAAGATCCGCAAGGTCCTGCGAATTGCGCAGGAGCCGATCTCGCTCGAGACGCCGGTTGGCGAGGAGGAGGAGTCGCACCTGGGTGATTTCATCGTGGACCGCCGCGTGGTGTCGCCGTCGGAGGCCGTGATCAACCTCAATTTGCGCGAGCAGACGGCCGAGGTTCTGAAAACGCTCAGCCCGCGCGAGGAGAAGATCATCAAGATGCGCTTCGGACTGATGGACGGCAGCGAGCACACGCTCGAAGAAGTGGGCCAGCACTTTGCCGTTACGCGGGAGCGCATCCGGCAGATCGAGGCCAAAGCGCTCCGCAAGCTGCGCCACCCCAGCCGCAGTCACCGTCTGCGGGCGTTTCTGGATGCCGGGCTGCAGGAGTAGGGGGCAAGGCGATGCGGTCACAGGCTAGTGACAACCCAGGCTCCGAAACCGCGGCAGAATCCCGCTACCGGCCGCAAGGTGGTGAATTCAGAGGAGGAGTTTTGGCTGGGAGGCAGGGATTCGAACCCCGATAAGCAGATCCAGAGTCTGCCGTCTTACCGTTAGACGACCTCCCAACGGGCTAACCAGTTTTATATCTTAGCACGCCTCGCCGGACCGAACCCTTGCCGCTGGTAAAATGAGTGAATGCGCAACATAGCCATACTTCTCCTGCTGGGCGCGGGCATTGCCGGCGCGGCTCAGAATGCACCGGCTGCAGCCCAGAATGGGCCAGCCGCCGCCCAAAGTGCGCCAGCCGCCGCCTCGTCCGCGGGAGTTCCGCCAGAGGTTGACGCCGCCCTGCGCGACCGGGTCGCCGGGTTCTACCGGGCGCAGTCGAACGGCAAGTATCGCCAGGCCGATCAATACGTGGCGGAAGACACGAAGGACTACTTCTACGTCATGAGTAAGGTGCCCATCCTGAAGTTCGAGATCCAGAAGATCGCGTACTCGGATGACTTTACGAAGGCCGTGGTCACCATGCGAATCGAGCGCGAGCTTGTGCAGGCGATGATGCCGAAAATGAAATTGAGCCTTCAAAACAGCTTCGACTGGAAGATCGAAAACGGCCTGTGGTGCTGGACGGTGGATCAGAGCACGGTTCAGACGCCCTTCGGCCCGGTCAGGAATTCCGGGACGGCTCCGGGCGAGGCCCAGGGCGCGACGCCGGCGCCTGCGATTCCAAACTTTGCGGACTTCTCCAAGAGCGTGGCTGCCGACAAGACCGAGGTCGAGCTCGGCGAGCGGCGAACCGATCAAGTGGTGTTTCGGAACTCGTTGCCGGTTCCGGTTACACTGTCGCTGGAAGCGCCGGAGACTCCCGGATTCCAAGTGAAGCTCGACCATGCCGAGATCGCTTCCAACGGCGCAGGCCGCGCGATGTTCGCTTACGACGCCGCGGCCAGCCGCGCCAAGGTGGAGAAGGTGTTAATAGTGAACGTGATGGTTCAGCCTACCGGGCAGGTCATCCCCATCCGAGTCAAGTTGAAGCCGGTCTCGGGAGCAGGGAAGTGAGGGTGGTGGGTGGCGTTCGCGCCGCGACCCCGACCGGTGGGGAGAGGTGCTTGGCGCCGGTGGCCGGTTGGGCGGCCCGCGCCAGTTCCTGCCGCGCCGTTTCGACGCGCTTCAGGAACGAAAGCAACGACTGCAAATAGCCGATGTAGGCGTGCTCGGAATGGCCTTTCCGGATGCGGGCCTCGACTTCGTCGATCCAGTTGCGCCGGCCGTCGGCTTCGCCGGGCGTTTCGAAGGTGTTCCAGTCCGGCCAATGCGGCGCGCAGGTGACCGGATCGAACGAGAGAAGGCGGCGGTCCGGCAGGCTGATCGCTCCGACGGCGAGCAGATCGTACGCCAGCTCGCGCAGGCCTTGCTTGGACATCCGGCGGACATCGTGGCGCATTGCCGCACGGCGCCAGCCGGCCCCCGACACTGCAACGGTAGCCGGCGCGGGCGGTTCCATCGCGCGCGGGTGGCGCCAAGATTTCGGAATGAGCACGCGCCGCGCCACGTTGTGTTCAATCGGCGGCAGAGCGCGGTTCCTTTAGGGCGGGCTGGGGCGACACGGCCGGAAGATTACACAAGTCTTACAGATGGCCGAGAGTGGCTCTGTTAAGTTGAAGGAAGATGCCTGCCACTCAGAGGATGAACTTTCCGACAACCTTGGTCATGGTGTTGTTTCACCTGGGCGCCGTCGCTGCGCTCTTCATGTTCAATTGGAGTGCCTTCGCCACTGCGGTGTTTCTGTACTGGTTTTGCACCGGCCTGGGCATCAGCATGGGATACCATCGCCTGCTCACGCACCGCTCGTACAAGGTTCCGAGGCCTCTCGAATACTTGTTTGCGGTTTGCGGCGCGCTGACGCTCGAAGGCGGCCCGATTTCCTGGGTCGCCACGCACCGCATCCACCACCAGAATTCCGACCAGCCTGGCGATCCGCATTCTCCGCGCGATGGCGGCTGGTGGGCGCACGCCGGCTGGCTTCTCTACGGGGAGACGAACCACAACAACACCCGCGCGATGTCGAAGTACGCGCCCGATCTGGCGAAGCAGCCCTTCTACGTCTGGCTGAACAACTACCACTGGATCCCGATGATCGCGCTGGGCGCCTTGCTGTTCGCGATCGGCGGCCTGCCGATGATGCTGTGGGGCGTCGCATTCCGCGTGGTGGTGGGTCTGCACGCCACCTGGCTGGTCAACTCCGCCACGCACATGTGGGGCGCGCGCCGGTTCGCCACGCGCGACGATTCCCGCAACAACTGGTGGGTCGCGCTGCTGACTTTCGGCGAAGGCTGGCACAACAACCACCACGCACACCCCACGTCAGCGCGGCACGGGCTGGCGTGGTACGAATTCGACCTCACCTGGATTCAAATCCGGCTGCTGAAGCTCGTCGGGGTCGCGAAAGCGGTGCACGCGGCGCGAGTAACGAGTCCGCTGCCCGGCCGGGAAGCGCCCGCGCCGGCCGAGCTCGTCCTCGCGGTGCGCCAGTAAACGGGCTGATGGCCGATGGCTGACGGCCTTCATCCTGGCATAAGCTGAAAGCGTGGTCGTCGCCGGTCGGCGTAAATCAATCGCGTTCTTCATCGCACTCGGCGCGGTGCTGATTGCGGTCAGCCTGCTTCTCTACTTGGGCTGGGTGCTGCTCGACTGGCGCACGGGAATCCTGCTGTTTCTGGGCGTGCTGCTGCTGGCGACGATCATCGGCGGCGTGGTGCTGAATACGATCTTCCTGGTGCGGGAAATCCGCCGCAACGAGCAGCATGACGCTTTCATCAACGCAGTCACTCACGAGCTGAAAACGCCGGTTGCCTCCATCCGCCTCTACCTCGAAACGCTTGACACGCGAGCGGTGGATGAGGCCAAGCGTCACGAGTTCTACCGCACCATGCTCGAGGACAGCGACCGGCTGCTGGCGAGCATCGAGCAGATCCTGCGTGCCGGCCGCGTCGGTTTGGCGAGCCGCAGCCTCAATCTCGCGACGTTCGATCTGGGGGGCGTGGTGGAGGGATGTGTGGCCTATGCCCGCACATTCCATCACATTTCCGCGGACGCGCTCGCGTACCGGCCGGGTCCCCCGGCGACGATTTTGGGGGATGTGGACGAGGTGCGGGCTGCGGTGTCCAACCTCGTCGAGAATGCCGTGAAGTATTCCCGGGACGACCCGCGCGTGGTCGTGGAAACGACCGCGGAGGACGGAGGGTACGCGACGGTCCGGGTGAGCGATCAGGGCGCCGGGATTCCGAGGTCCGATCTGCGGCGCATCTTCAAACGGTTTCATCGGGTGCCCGGGCCACTCACGGCCGGCGTAAGGGGAACCGGGCTGGGACTTTTCATCGTCCGCTCGGTGGCCAAGCGGCACGGCGGCCGGGCCTGGGCCGAGAGCGAAGGACTGGGGCGGGGGAGCACGTTCGTGCTCGAGCTTCCGACTGTCAAATGAGCCACGTTCTGGTGGTGGAGGACGAGCGTCACCTGGCCGACGGGCTGCGATTCAATCTGGAAGCCGAGGGCTACGAGGTCACCGCGGTCGAGACGGGAGAAGCCGCGATCGAGCTGGTATCGGCGGGAGAGCCCGCCTTCGACGTCGTGGTCCTGGACGTGATGCTCCCCGGCAAGGACGGCTTCGAGGTGGTGGCGGAGCTGCGGCAGGCCGGGCGCTTCGTCCCCACCCTGATCCTCACCGCGCGCGGCCATCCGGACGATGTGCTGCGAGGCTTCGCCGCCGGCGCTGACGACTTCCTGACCAAGCCCTTCGATCTGGCCATTCTGATCGCGCGCATACGCGGCCTGTTGCGCCGCCGCGACTGGCTGCGTGCGTCCGTCAACAGCGCCGCGTCGCGAGACACCTTCAGCTTCGAGGGCCGCTTGTTCAGTTACGATCTGCGGGAGTTGCGGGTTCGCGACAAGGTGCTTCCGCTGACGCTGATGGAAGCGAACCTGCTCCGCTACCTGATCGAGCACGAAGGCCGGCCGGTCTCCCGCAAGGAGATGCTGGAGGAGGTCTGGGGTTTGCACGAGGACACCGACACGCGGGCGATCGACAATTTCATCGTGCGCCTGCGCCGCTACATCGAGGACGATCCCGCCCGCCCGCGCCACCTGCTGACGGTGCGCGGCTTGGGATACCGGTTCGTGGCTGCGCCGGGAGGCGGATAGCGAGCGCCCCTTTCTGCCGGGCACAGCGTAGCCAGGACGGCAATTCCAACGCCCATCGGTAGAGCCGCAATTGGAGGCCCGCCCCGATCGCGTCGAAGTGGGACAAGGTTCCCGGCTACCAGGAACGACGCCGTCGAAAACGAAATGCCATCGCTGCGGCGGCGATGAGCAGCAGGCCGAAACTGCCCGGCTCGGGCGTGTATATAAGGGTTCCGCTCGAGTGGATTGGGTCGAGGTACCCTGCGGTGTGGTTATCGGATTCAAAGCCACCGCCGCCACTCTCCGAGAACACGATTGCGGTGACGTATCCGTCCGTGTCAAAGAAGTTCAGGAACGCGAACTGCTCTCCGCTGTCCTCGCCAGGATTGTTCGGGTTCCCGCAGAATGGGTTGCTGCCGTCGCACGCCCCGACCAGCGTGATGAAGTCAGCCGGCGTAAAGGAGTACACCAAGGTGCTGCCGTTGTAAAACTGCAGCAGATTTCCAGCATCCAGCGCCGAAAACCACAAACCGAAGTAGTTCACTCCCGGGAGCGTCCCAGACGCGCTCAGGTTCAGAGTGTAACTGCCGCCCGAACTGAAAATCTCTGGATATCTGCCCGTTCCCGCGGCCCCGCCATATTCATCGGCCCCGTAGCTCTGAAAGCCACCCGAATACGACATAGTGATTTCGCCTGCCGGGTTGGGGGCGGTGGTGAAAGAGAAACCCCCGCCGTACCAGGAATCAAAGGTCTCAGTCCCGACGACGCAGGTTGAAGTGCCCGCGCAAAGCGCAGTCTGGTCGGGCCACTGCACCCCGGCAGGCTCATACGTCGCTACGATGGACGCCATCATGGGCGCGGCGCAGATGGACAGCAGAGCGCAGGCAAGCGCGACAGTAGGCCGGGTCATAGTTGTCTTCTCCAGAACACTAAGGTGCAGACATTACTGTCACACGAAGATTATCGGACTGTATATGCCGCGGCAGGGCCATTACGCTCCAGTACCATCGCCACGTTGGAGGACTCCAAGTCCAAGAGGTCAAGCACAATTTCCGTTTTGGCTTTCGGGCGCTCCTGACCTCGCGAGCCGCCGGCGGGTGGCAGCGACAGACGCCGGCCCAGGCGGCAACGGGAGGATGCTGTCCTCTGCGTGTTCGCGGAAACCAGAACCCTCATGGCGCCGCTTCTGAGGCCGCGTTCCGTTTCGCCCTCCGCATCAGGAAGATAAGCGGGATGATGGCCAGGAACAGGAAACCCATGATGCGGAACGCCTCGACAAAGCTCAACAACGCCGCCTGCTGCTGGACCGCGCCATACAGCAGGCCCAGACTCTGGCGCCCCGCCGTGCCCCAGTCCGAACCGCGATTGAGGAGCATGGTCCGGCCCTGCGCCAGCATCTGTTCTGTCGGCAGGCTGTAGGGCGTCACGTGCGCAGCCAGGACTGACTGATGAAACTGGGACCGTCTCGCCACAAAGGTCGTAACAAAGGAAACGCCCACGCTGGAGCCGACGTTCCGCATCACACTGTAAAGGCTGGTGGCATAGCCGGTTTCGGCCTTTGTTATCGGATCCATCGTCAATATGGTCAGCGGCACGAAAACGAAAGCCATGCCCACGCCTTGGTTGATCTGGTGCCAAAGGATATCCCACGTTCCCGACTGCAAGTTCATGTGTGAGTAACCGAAGAAAGCCATACTGGCCACGACGAAGCCGAACACCAGCATCTTGCGGGCGTCCCAGCGCTTGCCCAACAGGTATCCGACCAGCGGCATGCAGAGGGCCGTGCCGACCCCGCGCGGGCTGGTCCAGATGCCGGCCGTTACGGCGGTCCAACCCAGCAGCGTCTGCATGAACAGCGGCAACAGTACCAGGCTGCCGTAGAGGACGAATCCCAGAACCGCGACCAGCCCAATGCCTGAGGCAAAGCTCCGGTATTTCAGCAGCCGGAATCGAACGATGGGCTTCTCAACGCAGAGTTCCCGGATCACAAAGGCCGGCAGCATGATCCCCGCGATCACGGCCAGCGTCACGATGAAATGAGAGCCAAACCAATCCTCTTCCTGGCCTTTGTCCAGCATGATCTGCAGGGCTCCCATGCCAACCGCCAGCATGCTCAGACCCCAGACATCCACGCGCATGCTTCCGCGGCGAATATGGGGCGGATCGTAAAGAAACAGCGAGATCATGATCAAGCTTGCGAGGCCGATGGGCAGGTTGATGTAAAACACCCAACGCCAGGAATGCGTGTCCGTAAGCCAGCCGCCCAGCGTCGGTCCCAGGATCGGTGCAGCCACGATGCCAAGGCTCCAAAAGGCCATGGCCTTGCCTCTTTCCTCCGCCGGGAACTCCTCCAGCAAAACCGCTTGCGAAAGCGGCTGCAATCCCCCACCCGTCGTGCCTTGAAGTACACGAAAGAAGATCAGCAGTGGAAGACTCGGGGCTAAGCCGCAGCAGACGCTTGATAGAGTGAACCCGGTCACGACGGCCAGCAGCAGCCTCTTGCGGCCGATGAAGTTCGCCAGCCATCCCGTGATGGGAAGGACGACCGCGTTGGCCACCAGGTAGGAGGTCAAAACCCAGGTCGCTTCATCGACCGTTGCCGACAGGTTCCCAGCGATGTGCGGCAGGCTGACATTTACGACCGAGGTGTCCAGCACCTCCATGATGGCGCTGGACATCACGGCGATGGCAATCAACCAGCGGTTGGCTTGCGGACGACTAAGATCGGCGCCCCCAAACATGCATTCAGCCAAAATTCCCGTTCTTGCCGTCCTGGCCGGCATTCAGTATACCCCAGTCACGTCCGTTGGGACTGCTTGCTCCATGGCTCCCATCCCGAGGAACTTCGGCGGTACTACTGGCGGCTGTCTGGAAGCATTGTGCGGTCGATTGGTGCTCTGCCGAGTCGCTCGGCAGGGAAAAGATGAAAAATGCTTAGCCAACGAAGATGGTTGGATGTACAATCAGTGCCAGTCGGGATGGCAAGGGGGGGGAATCCTGGATGATACCCATGCTTGCACCAGCGGCGGGGGTGCGCTGAGCAGCTTTCCGGAGGGGTGGCGAAGCAAAGGTCCGAACGGGATAGGAGATTCCTTATGAAGAGCGATGAACAATTGCAGTTCGACGTCGAACAGGAATTGCGTTGGGAGCCCAGCGTTCATGCCGAGCAGATCGGCGTCTCCGTGAAGAGCGGCGTTGTGGAACTGGACGGTCATGTCGACAGCTACTTCGAGAAGTGGGCGGCCGAACGCGCCGCAATGCGCGTTTCCAACGTTAAGGCGGTTGCGAGCGAGATCAAAGTCGAGCTGCCCTCTTCGGCAACCCGAACCGATGAAGACATCGCGCGCGCCGCGGTGAACCATCTGGAATGGAACAACTCCGTGCCCGACACCGTCAAGGTGCAGGTGGCAGACGGACGGGTGACGATTAGCGGCACGGTCGAGTGGCAATATCAGAAAGAAGAGGCGGAGAGAGCAGTCAGACCGCTGAGGGGCGTGAAGGAGGTTTTCAACGAGATCACGGTCACGCCTAAAGCCAGCGCCATCGACGTGAAGATCCAAATCGAAAACGCATTGAAACGCAACGCGGCGACGGATGCCAGCCACATTCAGGTCGAGACGTCCGAGGGCAAAGTGACGCTTCGCGGTTACATCCGCTCCTGGGCGGAGCGGGAAGAAGCCGAACATGCTGCCTGGGCAGCTCCCGGGGTTACGAAGGTCGAAAACCTTATCAAGATCGTCTGAAGCAGCAGGTGGACCGTGATGGCGATCCGGCTCTGTGCCGGTACGGCGTTTCTCGCTGACCGGGAAAAGCAGTTGACGCCGGGCACGCGCTGGTGCTGCCGCGGCCGGAGACGGCGCCGGGAACTGGCGTGCGTTCTCTAATATCGGAACCATGAATGGCCCGACCATCGTCGTAGCGGGAGCCGCCGGCAAGCTCGGCGGACGCATCGCGAGAGCTTTGCTCGAACGGGGAGCCGGCGTAAGGGCGCTTGTTCGCCCTGGCACTGCGCGAGACAGGCTTGAGCGACTGCAGCAGCCCGGCGTAACGATTGCCAGTGTCGACTTGAGCAGCGCTTCCCAAGTGACACCGGCATGCACGGGTGCGTCTTGCGTGGTGTCCGCGCTGCAGGGATTGCGGGACGTGATCGTGGAAACGCAGACGGTTCTGCTCCAGGCTGCGATCGAGGCTGACGTGCCACGCTTCATTCCGTCCGACTATTCGATCGATTTCACCAAGTTTCCACCCGGAGAGAATCGCAATCTCGATCTGCGCCGAGACTTCCACAAGCGCCTCGATAAAACTTCGATTTCGGCAACCACGATCTTCAACGGTGCATTTGCCGACTTGCTGACCGGTCAGATGCCGCTCATTCTCTTCAAACTGAAGCGCGTCCTCTATTGGGGCGACGCAGACCAGCGTATGGACTTCACGACGATGGACGACACGGCCGCATTCACGGCGAGCGCGGCGCTTGATCCGTCCACCCATCGCTTTCTACGAATTGCCGGCGACCAACTCAGCGCCCGTGAACTGACGGCGGTCGTGAGCGACGTGACCGGAAAGGAGTTCCGCCTGTTCCGCGCCGGAGGTCTGGGAATGCTCGGCGCACTCATCAAGGTCGCGCGCGCGGTTGCTCCCGGAGAGCAGGAACTTTACCCGGCATGGCAGGGCATGCAGTACATGCGTAACATGTTCGACGGCCGGGCAAAGCTAGAGTCGCTGGATAATGATCGCTATCCCGGCATTCGTTGGACGAGTGTCCGGGATGTGCTTTCAGCGCGTGAAGTCAGCTAGCCTGCTCGCTGGCAAGAGTCTCGGTTCTGCGCGTCGAAGGTCGTCGCCACACGTTGATGTTTACGATGGCCTCGCACCAGCTGAGACCTTCTTGCCGGCGACACACGCCAGGAAGCGCTCCAAATGGTAGAGAGCCGGCTGCCCGGACTGCTAGAGCCGCGCCATCGGGCGCGTCAGCTTACCATGTCTCCACGGCGAGGATGGCCGGCGGCCCGGGGTGGCCTTCGATGAGGTGAGTCTCGATGACGGCTTCGAGGTTCAGGCGGTCCCAGTTCTTGGGCGCTTCGGCCAGGAGGGCGTCGAGGTAGACGGGGTTGTAAAGGACTTCGCTGGCTGCTTCGGTGCCTTTGTCTAGGATGCCGGCGACGATGATGACGGGCTGGCCGGGATTCCGATCAGTCAGATTGATCCCCCAGGCGGCCTGCTTCGGGTTCTTGCGATCAATGATCCTTCCGATGCCGTGCCTGATCTAAAGTCCGAAGCGGAGCTTTTCGGTGACGCGCAGGGTCCAGGCATTGTCCGGTGCCCCGATCAGAACGATGGGCCCTTCGCGGACCTGGGCGAAACTGGTCTCCGAGGCGGGTTACACTACGAGTTTGTGGTAACGGAGTAGAGGCCAAGTCCCCATGCAGAATGTGAAGCTCTTTGCCCTGGCCAGGATCGCCGCGACGACCGGAATTCTGGCGTGTGCGGCGGCCGGAGCGCAGGCTCAGACGCCCCCGGACTGGAGCGGATCGGTACGCGATGTCTCGGGCGCTGTTGCACCGAAAGCCGAGGTGGCGTTGCAGGCGAACGGCAACCGTTACTCGGCGGTGGCGACGGAGAGCGGAAGCTTTCATTTCGGCGCGCCGGCGCGGGGCTCGTACAAACTGACGGTGACCTTCGGAGGGCGGTTGTTCCGCATGGCGGCCTCGGTCGCGCTTCCGATTGAGGGCAGAACGAAAGTCACGCTGCTGGCCGACGGATCGATTGCGCTGGAGCAGGAAAGCCAGACGCAAGCGAGCGGCGGCGAGACCCTCAACAGCAAGTCGGTGACATCGATTCCGCTCAACAAGCGGGACTTCAGCCAGTTGCTGCTGCTCGCGGCCGGCACGATGACCGATACCAACGGGACCACGAATTTCACGCAGCAGTTCGCGGTGAACGGGCAGCGCGGCGTGGAGGCCGTGTTCGCCATGGACGGCGCCGATACGAGCGATCCGGAAATGGGCGGCGCGACGTTTTCGAACTTCAACGTGGATGCCGTGCGGGAGATCCAGTCGTCGTCGGGCTGGATGCCGGCGGAGATCGGGCGGGGAGCGGCGGGGTTCACCAACATCATCTCGCGCTCGGGCACGAACGAATTGCACGGGTCGGTGTTCGAGTTCCTGCGCAACTCCGCTTTGGACGCGCGGAACTTCTTCGACCGCAGCACGCCGGAGAATCCGGAGCGCATCCCGCCGTTCCGGCGGAACGAGTTCGGGTTGACGCTGGGCGGCCCGGTGGTGCTGCCCGCATACAACGGGCGCAACAGGACGGCATTTTTCGTCGAGTACCAGGGATTCCGGCAGGTGCTGGGCACAACGCAGGTGCTGGCGGTTCCGACGGCAGACGAGCGGAAGGGACTCGACACGACGGCGTTTCCGGGGGATACGCTTTCTGTGCCCGTCAACCCGATTGTGGCGAAGATTCTGAGCCGGTATCCGTTGCCGAACGATCCGAGCGGCGCGTTCGGGGCGCGGACGTACGCGACGTCGTCGAACGTCGCGACCAGTGCGGACCAGTTCTCGGCTCGGCTGGATCATGAACTTTCCTCCAAAGACAAGCTGTTTGCGCGGTTCACCTGGGATAACCTGCGGGGACCGACGACCAATCCGGACCAGACCGCGATCGATCCGGCGTTCGGAGTGCGGTATGTCGATCATCAGCGGAACGGGGTGGTGACGTGGTCGCATACGTCGTCTCCCAGCTTCTCCTGGGAGTCGTCGCTGAGCGTGACACGGACAACGCCGAACTTCCCGACTCCGGACCATACGGATCCGTCGGTGATGTTCGGGGATGGTTTGTATGAGGCGTTCGACGCGGCCGGCGGATCGGTCACCGCGGCGCTGGGAAATCTGTTTGTGGGACGGCAGAGCTTTGCGTGGACGCGAGGGCAGCATTCGTTCAAGTTCGGCGGGGAGTTCCGGGCGAACCGGGACACGACATATTTCGGGATGAGCCCCAACGGGCAGTACGTCTTCGGCGGCGGGGCGGCATTCGCGACGAGCGCGATCCGGTCGGCGAGCGGAGCACACGACGTCGCAGTGGGACAGCAGTTGCCGGACACGCTGAGCGCGTTCCTCCTGGGAAGCGCGTTCTCCTATACGGTTGCGGTGGCGCCGCCGCAGTTCCCGCAGGGCGATCAGATCGGCGTCGCGGCGATTTCGCGTTACAACCTGAACCTCTACCTGCAGGACACATGGAAGGTTTCGCCCCGGCTGGTGCTGGACTACGGCTTGCGGTACGAGCTGTACTCTCCGATCTCGGAGCGGGCGCGGCGGACAGCGGGAATGGCGTTCATCGACGGGCCGTCCGGGCCGGAGCAGCTTTACCTGATTAATCCGGCCCCGGCGTATCGCTGGCGCGGGAATGACTGGGGACCGCGCGTTCACCTGAGCTGGGAGGCATCGAAGGATCTCTGGATCCGGGCGGGCGGCGCGCTGACGACGATTCCGCCCAATATCTGGCAGGACAACATGCTCACAGGCGCCGCCCCTTACGTCGATTACCCTCGCATCACTGCCGCTCCCGGCGCGCCCCTGCCGATTGGGACAACCATCCGGCCGACGGATCTGCCAGGCGTTTACACGCCCGCGGGAGTCAACATCCTCGCATCCGGTAACTCAAAGTCGGTGCCGGACAACACGGTGTGGGATGTCGATCGCTTTGAACAGTCGCTTGCAGCGCTCACGCCCAGCCACCTCATCAGCCCGCTGAATGCGAGCGCAATATCGAGAGACTTCCGCAGTGCGTATCTCGGAACCTGGTCGTTCAGCCTGGAACGTTCCCTGCGCGGGCTCGCTCTCAGCACTGGATATGTGGGCACCGCGGGCATCAGTCTGCCGGCCGTCAACTTTCCCAACGGCTTTCCTGGAGCGACCGCGGCATTCGCGCCTTACACGCAATTCAACTCTGCCGGTCAGATCGCCGGTGGATTCGGAACGGACATGCTCATGACCAACCGCTCCCATTCCACCTATCATGCTCTGCAGTCCTCATTGCAGGGCTCCGTCGGAAGCAATGGACCACAGATTCAGCTTAATTTCACCTGGTCCAAATCGCTGGACGATACCAGCAGCACGATTGGGCCGGGCGCGGGCAGCACGTCCGGAGCGTCAGCCCTTGCATGGCCGCAGAACCCATATGACACAAGCGCGGATAAGGGACCGTCCAGTTTCGATGTAAAGTTCGCATTCACCGCAACGTTGGTGCAGGATCTGCATGCGGATCGGGCGCCAGGGCTTAAACTGCTCGGTCCGAGACTGACCGGCGGTTGGCAACTGCTCAGCATCTCGACCCTGACGAGCGGATTGCCGTTTACGGTGTACTCGGGGGTGCAGCAGACCGGGGCGGGCTCGCTGGGCACGGACCGGCCGGATCAGATCGGCACGCCGGTGCTGTCCACGAGCCGTACAGTGCGGGAAGACTACTTCGGCCTGGGCCCGGCCGACGCCTCGTATTTCTCGATCCCGGTGAACGTGCCGGGAGGGACGGGTCCCAACAGCGGCGTGTTCGGCACGTTGGGGCGGAATACGTTCCGCGGGCCGGCACTGCGCAACTTCGATTTCGCGCTGATCAAAGACACAGCCTGGGAGGCCGGCCGGTCCCGGAAGTCGGTGAACCTGCAGCTCCGGGCTGAACTGTTCAACCTGTTCAACATCGTCAATTTCGGGCTGCCGTCCAATATTCTCACGGGATCGGGATTCGGAATCATCAACCGGACGGCTACCAACTCGCGCCAGGTGCAGTTCTCCTTGAAGGCGATGTTCTGAGGTAAATGATGCGTACCTTGCTAGCTACTGCCGCCGCGGTCCTCGCCGTTCTGCCGGCCGCGTTTGGGGCGCCTGCTCAGCCCCCCACTCCCACGCCTCCGTATCGCAATCCCGCTCTGAGCGTGGACGAGCGTGTCGCCGATCTGCTCGGCCGCATGACGCTTGAGGAGAAGATTGGCCAAGTGATGCTGTGGGACGCGCGCGGCGACGACCTCTCTTTCATCAACACTCGCCACGCGGGCGCGATCCTCCACGTCCTCGGCGCGAAGATCAACCGTGCGATGGACCTCGCGGCGAAGGAGCGCCTCGGGATCCCGCTGCTGGTTGGTGAGGACGGTATCCACGGGCACTCGTTCTGGAAGGGCGCGACCATTTTTCCGACTCAGCTCGCGCTCGCCGCAAGTTGGAATCCCGAGCTGATCGAGCAGGTGGGGCGCGTGACTGCCGAGGAGATGGCGCCGACGGGCATCCACTGGACCTTCTCACCGGTGCTTTGCCTGGCTCGCGACCTGCGCTGGGGACGGATCGGCGAGACGTTCGGCGAGGACCCCTACCTCATCGGCGAATTGGGCGCCGCGCTCATCCGCGGCTACCAGGGCAAAGGCCTCAGCGATCCGGCCGCGGTGCTCGCCACCGCCAAGCACTTCGCCGGCTACTCGGAAACGGAGGGCGGCCGCGACTCTTCCGAGGCCGACATCTCCCGCCGCAGGCTGCGCAGTTTCTTTTTCCCGCCGTTCGAACGCGCCGTGCGCGCTGGCGCGATGACCTTCATGACCGGTTACCAGTCCATCGAGGGGCAGCCTTCGACGATCAATCGCTGGCTGCTCACGGACGTCCTCAAGAACGAGTGGGGTTTTCGTGGCGTGGTGGTGACCGACTGGAACAACGTCGGCCGGCTGGTCATCGAGCAGAAGGTCGCCAGGACTTATGCCGATGCCGCGATCATGGCGCTGCGCGCCGGCAACGACATCATCATGACCACCCCGCAGTTCTATGAGGGCGCTCTTGAAGCCGTCCACAGCGGCCGCCTCGCCGAATCCGAGATCGACGCGCCGGTGAGGCGCCTGCTCGCGTTGAAGTTCCGCATGGGCCTGTTCGAGAATCCTCGCCGGGCCGACCTCGCGCGCGCCGCCTTCGAAACCGCGCGGCCGGACCATCGGGCCGTCAATCTCGCCGCAGCGCGGCAGAGCCTCATTCTTCTCCAGAACAACGGCGTGCTCCCGCTGGACCCGGCCAAGGTCAAATCGATCGCCGTGATCGGCCCCAACGCCGACGACGATCTCCAGCAGTTGGGCGACTGGAGCCTGGGTTCGCCGCAGCACCCGCCGGAAGCCGGAAAGCAACCACGCGAGAAGACGACCACGGTGCTCGATGGAATCCGCGCCGTGGCCCCTGCCGGCAGCTCGGTTCGCTATGAGCGCGGCTGCTCGATCGTCAACGACGATCTTTCGGGCATACCGGCGGCGGTTGCCGCCGCGCAGGCGTCTGACGTGATCGTCGCCGTGGTCGGGGACCACTTGCGTTTCATCGGCGAGATGCTCAGCACCGCCACGCTCGAGCTGCAGGGCGGGCAGATTGCGCTGCTCGACGCTCTGGAGAAGACCGGCAAGCCGATGGTTGTTGTGCTGGTGAACAGCAAGCCGCTGGTGCTGCCGCCCTCGGCCAAACGCGCCGCGGCGATCGTGGAAGGGTTCAACTCCGGCATGGAGGGCGGTCGCGCCATGGCGGAGGCGCTGTTCGGCCAATTGAATCCGTCGGGCAAGCTCACCATTTCCATCCCGGTCCACGTCGGCCAACAGCCGGTGTTCTACAGCCAGGTGCGCGGGCAGCACGGCAATCGCTACGCGGACCTCACGCAGGAACCGCTGTTTCCCTTCGGCCACGGCCTGAGCTACACGCAATACTGCTACTCGAATCTGCAGGTTGCCGCGCCCACGCTGGCGCGCGGGCAGGCCGCGACGGTCTCGGTCGACGTCGAGAATGTCGGGCACCGGGAAGGCGACGAGATCGCGCAGGTGTATGTCACCGACGTCGTGACCTCGGCCACTTGGGTGAACAAAGCACTCAAGGGCTTTGAGCGCGTTCACCTGGCGCCCGGAGAGAAGAAGACGGTGCGGGTGAGCCTGCCCTGGGAGTCGTTCCAGATTGTGAACGCTGAGGGGCGTAGCGTGGTCGAACCCGGCGAGTTTGAGATCCGTGTCGGACCGTCGTCGCGCGACCGCGACTTGTTGAAAGCGACGCTCGAAGTCCAGTGAGCCCGCATCGTCGAAGGCTATCGGATCAGCCCTCGCGCGCACCGCTCAATGTGCCGGTGAGAGTACAAGGTCCGAGAAAGTCCGTAACCGCTTGAAAAGATTGGTCGGGGCGGGGCGATTTGAACGCCCGACCCCCTGCGCCCAAGTTGAGTTCCCGGTCTGTCACCATGAGGCACAAACCGCTCCTATCTGCCATAATTTCAGGCCCTTCCGGGGAGGCGTATCTCAGCGTGACACGTGGTAACCGACCGTAAAAGAGGGGGTCCAGAAGGCACTTACGACACAAACCACGTCACAAACCGGGGACACGGCGCGCAGCCCGCGCAGTGTCTACCGCAGCCCGCGCGGTTCCATCCGGGCGCAGGAGGCCCATGGAACTGACACCGGAACGAAAGCAGCAGATTGAAGAGGAAGAAAGGCAGCGCCTGGCTGAAGAGCAGCACCGGGCACAGGTACGCGCGGGGCTGAACGCGGGCACCGGCCCGCACGTTCCGCCATCCATGCCCCGCGCGGCGCAACCGAAGGCAGCGAAGTCCACAGCCCTGGCTTGGGTGCTAGGCATCCTTGCGGCTGTCGTTCTGGTCATCGTGTGGGCCGCGATCCGGGCAGACCGGGCCAAGACAAGCCCGCCTGCATCAGACAACCCCAGGGCCGCTGCTGCAATCCCTGTCCCCACCGTCCACACGCCGGTTGTCCGTTACGTCCCCGTTACCCAGAAGATTGCCACCGGTCAGATTGTGGTGCGCCCCAAAGGGTACGTGCGCTACCGCCTTCAGATTGCCGATGGGATGTTGCAGGCGCGCGTCAGCGGGCACTTCAACGCCTCCGGTGGAACGGGCAACGATATCGAGGCCGTCATTGCCACAGAAGACGAGTTCACGAACTGGATAAACGGGCACCCGGCCAACGTCTTCTACAGCACCCAGGGGAAGAAGACCACGGACACGTTTGACGTGCGCCTCGCGCCGGGTACCTACATCCTGGCTTTCAGCAACACGTTTTCCGCCATGTCTGCCAAGGATGTCTTTCTGGAAGCGGACCTGAGCTACCAGCGGATGGAGACTTATTGAATCCACCCTCTAGACACGCGCCGCACCATCCGTGCCCGCGCAACTTAGTTACCCTTCTTGATGCGAGTGCTGGCCGGGCGGCGTGCGTTCAAATGGTGCATCTCGAACCAAAGCCTTCCAGTGTCGATCATTGCGTTGAGCTTCGCGTCCTGCCCGATTAGGCCGGTCCACTCCGCACCAACATCCAGCTTGAAGGGCAGGGGACTGGAGCGGAAAGGATGCAGCACCACGAAGGCTTTGCCGTTCCGTGGTTTCAGGCGCATCCGCGCCAGCCACGAATCATAGATGGCAAACCCAATCATGTTGAGAGTGGTTGGACTTGTCCCCACATTGCCGACACGGACAACTATATACTCCGTGTCCGTGGGGGCATTTGCCAACGTCATTCCGACCGATATGCTGACGGTCAGCTTCGGCCCTGCAACCTTCCACTTGTAGAAGTCCCACACCAGAGCTGTCAGGCCAGTGACGGCACCAACCCACGCAACAATCTCGGTGGGCACCAGCATAGGAATATTAGAACACGTCTGGCCGTCAGAGGTCGGAGAGACTAAAACGCTGGAGCCAGTTTGGGTGCCGAGGCTATTGTCAATGCTGACCGTTGGAGCGGGATTGCCCGAAACTGTCCAGGACAGGGTGCTGGATTGGCCGGCAGTGATTGCAGAAGGACTGGCGGTGAAGGATGCAACCGCAGGCGGCGTTGAAGTAACTGTGACCGTGGTCTGGACCGTGGTTGTGCCGACGTAGTTGGTGGCCGTCAGGGTGTAGGTGGTGGTCTGGGCAGGAGAGACGGAAGTTGAGCTTGAGGACGCGTTCGATTGGGAGCCTACGGTGTGGTCGATGCTGACTGTGTCCGCTCCGGAGAGCGACCAGGACAGAGTTGAGCTTTGACCGGACGTGATTGCGCCCGGAGAAGCGCTGAACGCGGAGATCACGGGCGCGGTGCCGGAACAGGCGACGGTTGCTGAAGGAGTAACGGTAACAGTGGTAGGACTGGCGGCCGAAAACGTGACGTAGGAATAGGCTGGTGAGGCCGAGCACCGGGTGGAGCTGCTCTGGCTGTTAGTCAGGGTATAGAGCGTGTTTGATTTGACCGTGACGGTAGAGCCGGCCTCCAAGGCCAGGATCAGCCCGGTGGCGCTCGCAGAATAGCTGGATAGATTTCCGCCCGCGGCCAGAATGAGAGTGATGCCGGGGCCGGACAGGTACACGGCGGTATCGGACGCTATCGACACGGCACCAGCCCTAGTACTACTGTGTTACAAACGTCGCGACCCACAAAACGGGCAGCAAGGAAGCTGCGCCAGAAGGCGTCGGGCAATCGTGATGCGTAGGGTGGTGATGGAGGTCCGACTATGCCGCTCGGGACGGACGCGAGCCGCGCGGGCGGAAGTCTGGCGGGAAGTGGGGCGTTGATAGTCCGAGATGACCGGCGCGTGCCGAGGGGGAAAAACGGTTCCGCTCGGCCACCAGGAACCCATATGCGGCAAGGCAAAGCGTGGCATGGTGATGAAAGCCTCTCCAGCCGCGCCCCTCGAAGTGGCCCAACCCCAATTCCTGTTTCAGTTCCTGGTAGTCGCGCTCAATGATCCAGCGGTGCTTGGCCAGGCGCACCAACTCGGTCAAGGAAGTGTCAGCCGGCAGCGTCGAAAGCCAATACTTGGTGGGCTGCTCCTCCCCTTTGGGCCATTCCATCAGCAGCCACTCCTCGGCGTGCGGCTCACTGCGCCAGTAGTCCCGATGCGCGGGGCGGACACGGATCGCCGCAAACCGGGACCGCAGTTTCTGTTTCACTCCCTGCCGCCACCTCACCGTTTTCCAGTACTCGGCGGGCAGCGACAACGCCAGTTGTTTGACCGAGACCGGTTGGTGTTCTGGATCGCGTCGCAACAGCTTTGGCGGGCGACCCGTGCCGCGACGGCGGGGTGCCAGCTTGGGTTCTTTGCCCGGTTCCCAGACGGTCAGCGTGCTCTGGATTCCCACGACATAGCGCAACTCCAGTTTCGTCAACTCCGTGCGGAATCCGCTGTCGGTCCCATATCCAGCGTCGGCCAGCACCACTCCTTCGGGAATGCCCCGCGCGCGTGCCTGACGAATCTGCGCCAGCGCGATTTCGGGCTTGGTTCGGAACGAAATGTCAGCAGGCACTCCCGCTCTGTCCCGCCGCTCGCTGTCGTTGGCCCAAGTCTCGGGCAGATACAGGCGGAAGGCGACCGGCATACTCGAGGTCTCGGTCGTCATGGAAAGGCTGACCGCCACCCGGCAGTTCTCCTGCTTGCCGATCTGGCCACAGTACTGGCGTGCCACCCCGACCGAATGCTGGCCTTTCTTGGGAAAGCCGGTGTCGTCTACCACCCAGGCGACTACCGGACCGCGTGCCAGCATGGCGGGCAAGACGAAATCCAGGCTCCGATCCAGCACGGCCTCGTCGCTCCAGGGAGCATCCGCCACCAGGTGGTGTAAGGACTGATGCATCCGGCGGACATTCTGGGGCGCCAGTCGCGCCGCCATCGGTTCGACGCTCTTCCGCTCACCAGGCAACAGCAAGCCGGTGCAATAGGAGCGCAAAGGGATACTACGATCGGCGTGCCCTGCGGCCTGCGCCAAGCCATCCAGATAGGCCGCAAAGCGTTTGTGCTGTGGGCTTGGCGCTGCGTCGGTTCCCACAAAACAATTCTACACTAAACTGTTCTGTTTGTAACACAGTAGTACTAGGAGTGAACGAGCCAAACCCGGCAACGAAGACGGCGCAGAAGATGGCTGTATAGCAAAGGGACCTTGGATTCATCGGTGTGAGAGCGGGACGCGGCACCTCAGAGAGGACTGCGCCCGGAATGAAGGATTAGATGAAGGAGAGCTGCTACTTTTGCTTGAAGTATAGAGGTTTTCGGGAGATGCAGCAAACCATGTTGTCCACAGGCGGGTGGTTTTTAAGGGTGCTGGGGACTCAAACCCAAAGGACTCTGTTGCCACGCACAAAAAAGTGGCTCTGGCACTGATCTTTCCTCAGCCAAATGGAGGGGTCGATTGAGACTCTGCCCTGGTGGACCGCCACTGACCAGTGCGGCGCCTGGTTAGTGGCTAGATTGAGGTCTATTCGGCGACCGCAGCGGCAGGGGCAACTAAGGACGACGCGCCGGTCTAGCCCGCCTCGCCTCACCACGTAGATATCGGCTCCCACGCGTTCGGGGACTTCTGTCATGGACTCAACAAGCAACAGACGCTTGTATGCTTGCCGCCGCCAGAGTCTCCTCCACCACGAGATGACCTTATCAAGGATCATTCGGGCCTCCACGTTTGACCAAGGAACCGCGGCTGGTCGCCGCGAGCAATGAGAGATTGATTCCTGCAAAAGCATCCAGGGCGAGGGTTGCAGCCGGGTTTCCTGATCACGCCCTCATCAAACCGGATCAGAACCTCGCTCCCTTCGGAAGACTCGCCTCTGTATCCGATAATCCTGTGCAAGAGTTCTGCAACAGCGAGGGCGGCCGTGGCAGTGGTGAACGTTATGACTGCCGGCTCGGCCTCGGGCAGCTCCGGAATATACCCTTCGCGTTGCTGTCCCGCGGCCTCTTCCGGTGACAGCGCCTGCATCGCTTCGGCGGCAACTCCTTCTGCGGTGATCTGGCCGTGGCAGTAAAGGCACCTGAGGCCCGGCATCAGAGTGGTGACCCGTCCGGCAATCGACCGGATAGTGCCGCCTTGGGAATCGATCTTTACGCCAAGGTCGAAGATGGGCACACAGTACTGAAGGCTGAGCTGGCTCAGCAGGGCCCGTCCCCATTGATCGTCAGTGCAGCCGAAGATCGCGTCGCAGTTGCAGAAGCGCTTCATGGCGGACTGGTAAGTAATCGGCTTCTCAACCACCTCAACTTCAGTGCCAAGCCCGATGTGACGAGCCAGCCGAGACATTAAAACGGCTTTGGAAATCCCAACGTCGCTAACCTCCGAGCCGTAAACCCGGCTTATGTTTGAGCGATCGAGTTTCTTGCCGTCGGCTAAGATGAGGTGTCCCACGCCCAACCGGATGAGCTGCTCGATGACAGCTGAGCCAGTTCCCCCGGCGCCGGCAACGCCGATGGTGAGCCCGCGCAGGAGAGGGACGATATCCGGGCCAAACGCCCGTACCTGCCGGTCGTGGAAGTCTATGGCAGCTCTTACGTCAAAGCCTCCTTTGGGGAAGAACCTCAGCCGCCGACCGATGACCTTGATCATGTCGATGGGCGCAGTCCCACCGCCATCCAGCCAGATGCGCCCTTTTGGCAAATCTGGCCTGCTCAGGACGATGCTGCCGTGCACCGCCCCTGCGGTTCCGATGCGATTGTACGCCGTGCGAAACAGGCCGGGCTCCTCGCGGTCGTCCTGATCCGAGTGGTCAGGAACGTCCTCGGGGTGGGAATGGACAAAGACAAATGCAGCATTCTCGGAGTCGGCCTGTTTGAGCACGGGCAAGAATGAACGGGCCGGAATACTGAGGTGGCGGCCGGACTGGGACAACAAGTCGGCATCAGGAACGGCAATGACGCGCCGGACCAGTAGCCGCAGCTCCGTCTCCGTTTGGGAAAGGCCGCAGAGCAGATAGGCAGCCCTCTCCCCCCGACCCCGGCCTTGAGCGAAAAGATGGGCTGTGAGCTGCGCGTACTGCGTGTCCAGGAATGTGAGGGTATGGCGCATCTAAATTCCTTTCTGCAGTTCGCGCCTAATCGTGCCCAAGAACGTGTCAAGGTCGTCGGTGCCGGGCCGCCACAGCGTGGCGTCGAAATGACGCGACCAGCGCTGCCACTGTCGCCCTGCAAACTGGACGTCGAACTGATCAGCTGATTTCGGCCATGTGCCGCTGGTCAGCCTGACATGCGGATGCGTCCAGAACATGTCAGGCCGGGCCAGCGGGAAGTTGGGCGGCAGCCGCAGCAGCAGGTCGGTGAGTGTTGGCGTATAGGCCGCTGGCAGAGGAAAGCTGCGGATCACGACGCAAACCAGGCCGCTTTCAGCTTGAGTTACTTCAAACTGATAGGCTTTGCCGGTTAGATAACGCAGATCTTCCTCTGACAGCAGCTCTGCGGCGCCAGGAGTGCTCATACGCCAGCTCCTGGTGTTACCTGACCGGGGCTGGAGTAGAACTTCTCGTTGCGGTGCACGCGGATTGGCGTTGCATCGTTGGGAATCGGTTCGTCCTCTGCCGGGCCGGGTGTCTCACGATACAGCTGGTAGCCCGCTGGCACACCGCCGAGGACATAGAGCGCTGCGCCAGTGGTCTTCTTCGGAGACAGCAGGTGTTTGCGGTCGATGATGATCTCGACCTCCTTCTCTTCCTGCAGCTGACCGGGCTCCGAATAGAACTTCTCGCCCTCATGAAGATGAATCTCAGTGCCATCGTTCGGCACCGGAGGATCATCGTGGGGACCAGATTGCTCCCGATACAGTGTGTGTCCGGCCGGGACGCCGCCTAGCAGCCTGTGGCGCAACCCCCCGAAATTCGGCTGCGGCAAGGGTGAGCGGGTGGGCGCCGGTTCCGCCGCCTTTGGGATGGTGAAGCGGTAGAAAGGCACCGCGGAGAACTGGCCGTTATTTCCAAGGTGGCGCAGAGGCATAGAATCGCGAGAATGAGCTCCTCCTGGCGGTTATGGAGCTCCCTTGGCGTTCCCGCGCCCAAGTTGCGCCGCAGAATCAGACTCAGATTGAACGCACCCACGTGGATCAACTGGCGCTTCAAAACATTTTCGCGCCCTCGCAGATGCAGCCGCCGCATTCCGCCGGTTTCGTAACAGTGCGCAAAGGACCGCTCGATCAGTTCCCCGCGCTTCTTCAGAAGCCGCTTGCCATAAATGCCGCCGACCCGCCGTCGATTATCGTAGACCGCTTTCTGTTCGGCCGCCTTGCCCGCCCACTTACGCCGTTTCCGCTTCGGCTCCGGGATGTAGGTTCGGGTCGGCACCTCCGCGATGGCCTGCACCGCGCTGCCGCTGTGGTACCCCTTGTCGGCAACCACCTCTTCAATGCCCTGGGCATTGACCTGAGGCTCTTCCTTCGTCGTCTTCTCGGCTTCCCGCTCGATCAGGTGCGCAACCGTCTCACCCGCCTCACCCAGGGTTTCCCGGATGGTTGTGGTATCGCCCTGGTTGGCCGGCTGCAAGGTTACCGCGATCACTGCCCCACTCTCCATATCCACCGCGTGCTCGGCCTTGTGTGCCAGATGCGTGGTCCCGTCCTTCATCTTCGTGATGCGCGCATCCGGATCCGACGGGCTCACCCATTCCTGATTCGAACCTTTCTTCTTGCGCTGGCGGTCCACGCGCGCCAGATCCTCCCGGGTCGGAGTCTCGATGCCGGATTGCTGCGCCAACCCAGTCAGGAATTCGTCGTAGCTGGCGCCGTTGTCGCGCCGCACGATCGAGCGCAGGGCCGCGTTGGCCTCCAGCGTGGTGGCATCCACGCCCACCGTCCGGCCTTTCAGCAAACCGCGATCCGCCAGCACTCCCAGCACCCACAGGAACACCTTGCGGTGCGTCTCCACATCGATCAGCCGCCGGGTTCGCGAGATGGTCGAATGATTGGGGGTTTGCTCATCCAAGCCGATCCGCAAGAACTGGCGCAGCGCCAGCGAGTCGGCGGCGCGCCAGGCAATCCCGCGCTCGGAGTCGAGTCCCTCGAAGTAGCCAACCATCAGCAGGCGGAAATATGTTCCCGGCGTCAGCGAGGGGCGTCCATTGTTCTCCGCATAGAAGCCGCTGCACTCCTTCTCGGCGAACTCGTCGAACTTCTCGGCGTCCAGCAGCTCGTTCACGCGCTCGTAGAACGGATGGCCGGGCGCGGTGGCCAGCTCGGCATGGGTGATCCAGAGCTCTTCCTGGCGCTGCCGGTGTCTGCGGGTGCCCATGGCCATAAAAACATTTTAGTGTATTTATGTTTTATCGACCAGAGCCGACCGCATCCAACGGCCGGGGAGTTTAACCACAGGCTGCTAGAGCATACAGGGCCGCGCCGGCGGTTGGTGTCAGCGATTCCAGGTGTTTATGGTCGATGGTGATGCTGATCTGCTCGTTGTGCTTATCTTCGCTCATAGCTCAAATCCTTTCTCTCTCCGCTGCGTAAAGGCAGGGGAGAGGCGTACTTGTTGTTAGTTGCCCGCGGCGCGTGCGCGGCGGACCTCCTCCTACTTCTGCACCTTGGCCCGGAATTTCACGTGCACCGGGACCTTCGTCGGCTTCTCGGCGACGAAGTCAACCTCCTTTCCATCCTTGGTTTGGAAGGCGACCTCAGTCGGCTTCTTCACCGTCTTGTGCGCGTTGAATTCAACTGTCTTCTTATTCATCCCTAATCCTTTCTGCCAGCCGCGCAGCAAAGTCCGCGGCGGCGGTTAATGCGTGACCAGTCTGAGTTATGTCCGCTCAAGGCTGTACCACCGCCGGCCATCGGACTTGGTGACCAGGACTTCGTAGTCCCTTTCGGTTGATGCGGCGGCGCGTTTCGCCTCGCGAAGGACCTGATCCAAGTCCCAGTCCTTGTCCAGGTTGTACTCGGCTGTTGGGAGGTGATAGGTCACACCGGCACTGGAGGTGATATACCGTTCGAACCCGCGCGCTTCCATGGCAGAGTGCAGATTCTCATAATCGTCTTCGTTGGCGGCGTGGAGTTCCACGCGCGTGGTAAATCGATTCATAGACCGGATCCTTTCTGGCATCGTCGGCCGTTGTCGGCATACTATGCGTACATTATAGCCAAAAAAATTTACAGCGACAACTGCGCCGTGGCGGGGAACAGCTCCGCGATCCTCAGGCGCGCAACCACGGGATTTACGTCAAATACCTCCACCAACTGCCTGGCCGCCGCCTCAGATCGGGTTTGGTCCAACGAGCGAAATCCGGCGGCGCTAGTGATCATGAACTGATTGAGCGCTTGGTTCACCAGCGGGATGGGCAGAAGGAGGCCGGCAATTGCGCGGTTAGCCTGATACTCCCACCACTGGCCCGTATACGCCCGCTTGACTTCGCCAACCGCGCCTTCCCGGCACAGCACCTTGGGCTTGTTCGGTTCGCTGAAATCGCCGAAAAGGTTCTGCTGGGGAGTTGCAAGGGCAAAGAGGTAAGCATGCATCAAACAATGGCCTGCCTCGTGCGCTAGCGTAGTACGGATGCGGCGCTCGCCCACAGTGCTTGCCTCGTCATCCAAGGCCTTTGCCACCACGACTTGCTCGACGCCGGACTTCCCGAAGCGCGTCAGCCCCAGGACGCCATCAGGGAGGTCCTCGTAGGACGGGACTCCGAATCGCTTCTCGATGAAGCGGTCTATCCTGATCGGCTGAGGATCGGACGGTAGCAGGCCAACCTGCCGCAGCGCATCCGAGCACATGTTTTCGATCTCGCTGTCCTTGAAATACGGGCGCTCGGCAAATGGTCCGGTTGTGGATCGAAGGTTCTTCATTTCTTATCCGGTCCCTCAGTTCTCCTCTTGGTCATCTTGAGGATGTCCTGAGGCGTTATCTCCTTGTCTACCAGCTTGCGGAGCGCCAACCCGAAGGCCGGGTCGCTCTGTGCCCTTCTCTTGATCTCCTCGACGGGCGGGCGAGTATCCAAGACTCGAAGTTCGCGCTCGGTCACTTTGAAGAACTGGGCCAGCTTCCGAAGCAGTTCATCGGAGGGGTAGCGCCGGCCGAATTCGATATCGGACAGGTGGGCCGCTGTTATGTCACCGAGTTGTTTGGCAAGTTCGCGCAGAGAGAGGTCTCGCGAATCTCTCAACTGGCGCAGCTTGTCGCCAAGGGTAATGGTCATAGCTATCGTCAGCATACAGGAGCGTACAGCTCCGTGTCAAGGACTGGTTGGGGATGTGCTGTGGATAAGCTGAATCTACTAAAAACCCGCTGAGACCTGAACCGCAGATCTCTCACCAGTCATTCCAGTTGTTGGACTACGAGGATCGCCGCAGCTACAAAATCATCTACACCGGGATTTGGAGGACGGCGTTGGCGTAGAGCCCGGCCAAGAATGGCCGCATCTACCTGATTCTATTGGTCGGGGCGGGCAGATTCGAACTGCCGACCCCCTGCGCCCAAGGCAGGTGCGCTACCAGGCTGCGCTACGCCCCGACTTCTCTCCTATCTTAACGGAATGGGCCGCCCGCCGCCGTGCCTATTTGTCTTCGAAGGTTCCGTTGACCGATGAGCCGCTGCCGTCGGTCATCACATTGACGGTGGCCTTGCGCCCGCCGGCCTGGCCGCTCAGGATCGCGCCGCTGGGGTGCTGCATCGTTTCCACCTTGAAGCCTGCCTTGTCGAGAGCGTCCTTGTAGAACGCGATCACCTTGTCGGCCGCATCGCTGGATTTGAACGCGAAAGTTCCGGCCGAGCCGTTGGCGGTCTGGCTCGAAAAGCCCTGGACCTCGCTCGCTCCGCCGTAGGCGGGCAGCCACGCGGGCATCTTCACCGCTCCCGCGCCGAACTTGGCCGTGCCCTCGTCGGTCTTCACCGTGAACGAGCCCGTATCGCCCTGGCCCTGTCCTTGCATCTCGACCTTCTTGCCCTCCGACTCGAAGGTCATCTTGCCCTTCTTGATGTCCTGGAAATTCATGGTGACCGTCTTGCCGGTCTTCTTGTCCAGGACGGTGACGATCCCTCTGTTCTCGTCGATGGCTACGATCTCGGCGTCCGGGTTGGCCGCCACCGCCATCTTGACGATCGCCAGTTCGGGGTGCTTTTGCATCAGCTCGGGGTCGATGCCGGCCTGCTTGACCTTGTGAGCAATGAAAAGGCCGCCGATGGCCAAAGCCGCCACGACCAGAAACACCAGCACGGCGCACCCGCCCAGAATCCAGACAACGGGGCTAACCTTTTTCGGCGCGGGCATGCCCGCGGCCGGAGGCATGGGAGGAACGTTGCTTGCCATATCTCTTCACTCCTTCAGAGCTGAATCGGACTGCGTGCGACGATTATCGGCGGTGCGGTGCGGCAAAGTCAAGACGATTCGCGCAGCCCCGCCTTCCGGAGGTACTCGATGAGACCCGCCGGATCATCGGTGATGATTCCGTCGACGCCGGCGCGGACCAGGCGCGCCCAATCGCGCGGCCGGTTCGCCGTCCAGGGGACCACCCGCAAGCCCGCGGCGTGCGCCCGCGCCACGCTGCCGCGCGTCAGCAGCCGCTGATATGGACCCACCGTTGCCGCGCCCGCCTCGCGCGCCAGCCGCAGGAAGTCTCGCCTGGCGAGCTGGCAGAGCACGGCCAGCGGCAGCGTCCTGTCCAGAGCCCGGATCGCGCGGAGGACACGCAAATCGAATGACTGCGCTTCGACGCGCCCGTCCAGGCCACGCCGGCGCACCGCCTCGAGCAGCAAGGCGGCGTACGTCTCCGGCGGCGGCCCGTGTTGCGGCCTCTGCGGGAACGTCTTCACCTCGATGTTGAAGCGGAAGTCGCCCCGGCTGGCCAGCGTGAGGACCTCATCCAGAGTCGGAATCCGCGCGCCAGGCACAGGGCGCTGGCGGGGAAATCGGAGGTCCGTGAGCGACCCGCAGTCGAACCGCTGCAACTCGGCGAGCGCGAGCCGGCTGACCACACGGCCGCCCGGCGGTCCCTGGCAGAGGCGGCGACGGAGCACCCGATCGTGGCTGGCCACGAGCACACCATCGCAGGTGGCCTGAATGTCCAGCTCGATGTAGTCGGCGCCGGCGTCGATGGCGTAGGCGAACGCGGCCAGCGTGTTCTCGGGAAACGCGGCGCGTGCGCCCCGGTGGCCGTGCACGGCGATGCGCTGCTGGGGCATCGCTATCATCATAGTGTAGTGCCGCGGAAATCTTGGGGCACGGGGCGTAAAGTGAGCGCTCCGGCACGCCGATAGATGGGCGTGGAACCCGATAAAGCTGGTGAGCTCCTGGACCGCACGGCAATCCTCGACCGCGTCGGAGGCGACGTGGAATTCCTGGATGAGATTGCCGCGCTGTTCGCCGAAGACTGCCCCAAACTGCTTGCCGATATCCGCTCGGCAATCGCCGCAGGAAACCCCGTTGGGCTCGAGCGCGCCGCCCATACGCTGAAGGGCTCGGTGGCGAATTTTGGAGCTGAGGCGGCGCGCCAGGCGGCGCTCCGTCTGGAACTGCTCGGCCGCAGCGGCGACCTCCAGCCTGCGCCCGAAGCCTGCACCGTTCTCGAGCGTGAGATGGAGCGCTGTACGACGGCCTTGCTGGCGCTGGCGCGGCAACTGAAACCGGCGTAGTCCCAACAGCGGAATTCCCGCTTCGGACACTGGCAGCCTGGCGGGGGCCCGCTCCCTGACCCTCGCGTTTAGACCTGGCCCACAGGAGCCCGGCTGTGCCACCGGCGGTCTGCTATAGTGTTTAGAGTCTCCTGCCTATGACGTCAACTGGTCCCGCTGAAATCGCCTGCGCACACAGTCCGGATTCCGACGACGCGTACATGTTTTACGCGCTGGCGACGAGGAAGATCCGCTCCCGCCTGGTGTCCTTCCAGCACGTGCTCGAGGACATCGAGTCCCTTAACCGGAAGGCGGAGCAGGGCACCTATGGGCTCACCGCCATCTCTTATCACGCTTACCCCTACGTCGCCGACAAGTACGCCCTGATGGCCTGCGGTTCGAGCGTCGGGGACGGCTACGGCCCCATGCTGGTGGCTTCATGGCCGTTTACGCCGGCGGAGATCAAGGGCAAACGCATCGCCGTGCCGGGCTTGCTCACCACGGCCTGCCTGGTTCTCAAGATCTTCGAGCCCGATTTTGAGCCCGTTGTCACGCCCTTCGATAAAGTGTTCGAGGCCGTCAGCGAGCGTCAGGTGGATCTGGGCCTGGTGATCCACGAGGGCCAGCTCACTTATTCCCGCTCCGGTTTTCACAAGGTGCTTGACCTGGGAGTGTGGTGGAAATCCAGCTACGGCCTCCCGCTGCCGCTCGGCGCCAACGCGCTTCTGCGCTCGCTTCCGAAGGAGATCGGCACGGAATGCTGCCGGCTGATGCGCGAGAGCATCCAGTATTCGCTCGACAACCACGAAGAGGCGCTGAACTACGCCCTCCAGTTTGCACGCGACATGGAGCCTCGTCTGGCGGAGAAGTTCATTGGGATGTACGTGAACCACTTTACCGTCGATGGAGGGGAAGTGGTGCCGCAGGCGGCGCAGAAACTCTACGACGTCGCTTTCGAGCGCGGCCTCATCCCGAACCGCATCACAGCCGAATTCGTACGCTGAGCAAGTCCCCCGGCCACTTCTGGCGTCGGAACATCGCGACCTACTTAGGGTTCCCTGAGGCGATGCTCCTGGATCTGCTTCCAGCCTATCAGTGTGATGTTGTTGTCCCGGAGACACTGCTTGAACTCCGGGCTTCCGATCGCTTTGAGATCCCGCTGGCGCCAGGCGCTGCCCCATTCCGTAGCGGCTCCTCCGGTGATGGCCTGCAACTCGGCATCGTCGTAGCCGAGGTGAACGATCAGCACCGTCAGCCCCGGCCGCAGCCCGCGGATCACGCGCAGGTAAAAGCCGGTCCAGTTCTCCGGCCTGACGGAGGGCAGCATGATCGCGCTGGCATCGGGTAGGATGTCGCTCTCCTGGAGGAGAGGCTCGACGGCGCTGGAGCGGAAGGCGAGAAAGGGCAAGCCGTATGCGTGCGCCACCTTCACGTACACGGCCAGGAAGGCCGGAGTCATTACCGTTCCCATGTGGCTGTCCAGATGGGTGGGCCGGATTCCCGCCCTGAGCGCGCGCTCGACCTGGGCGCGGACTTCAGCTTCCACTTCTTCGGGCTTGGCGTTCCGGACGGCGGAGGCCGTGTCCGGCCAGAAGTAGCCGGCCGGATCGAGCAGGCCGGGAACGCCCTTCGCGAGCGGTCCCCAGCGGTAGGTCTTCCACTCACTATTCAAGGTTAGGTGCAGACCGAGATCGGCGTTGGGATGCTCCTTCGCATAGGCGGCCACCTCGGTGAGCCAGGGACACGGCGCCATGATGCTGGCGCTGGTGGCATCGCCCCGGTCGAGGGCGCCAAAACTCGCCTGATCGACGGAGTGGCTCACTGCCAGGTCATCGGCGTGGATCATCAGGAGCTTGGTGCCCGGGGGATAGCCGAGCTTCTCGGCCGCATTGGCGGCAGCCAGGGCTGACACCGCCAGCAGGAGCGTGCACGCGAGGAGGGACAGTAGACGCGACATGCTCACATTAGAGCACGCCAGCCCCTCCCGCACCTGCGAACCTGCTCTCCAGCTTCCGGACTTTCTCCAGCCGCCGCACGTGCCGCTCCTCGCCAGAAAACGTCGCGCCGAGAAAAGCCCGCACCAACTCGCGGGCCAGCTCCGAGGCGATCACCCGCGAGCCCAGGACCAGAATATTCATGTCGTCGTGCTCCACGCCCTGGTGCGCCGAATAGGTATCGTGACACAGTCCCGCGCGGATCTCCGGAAGCTTGTTGGCGGCCACCGAGGCGCCGACCCCGCTGCCGCACACCAGGATTCCGCGGTCGGCCTGCCGGCTCCGCAGCGCCATGCCGACGGCCTCGGCGTAGTCGGGATAGTCCACCGGGGCGGTGCTGTCCGTTCCCACGTCCTGAACCTGGTGCCCGAGCTCGCGCACGTATGCCAGCAGGTTCTGCTTCAGCTCGAAGCCCGCATGATCGGCGCCCAGAACGATGCGCATCGGATGAAACCTCCTGCATCCATTACACCGCGCGGGGCCGTCTGCCGGCTCGCTCACTACG
The DNA here is from genome assembly GCA_963719445.1 of Bryobacterales bacterium. Lineage (GTDB taxonomy): Bacteria > Acidobacteriota > Terriglobia > Bryobacterales > Bryobacteraceae > DASWZN01. Next base: position 4,923,193 of record OY970385.1, on the reverse strand, counting down.
AGATAATAGTCGCTGCTCGCGATGCTACCGATGAAGACTGCATGGCTCCTGCTCTGCCTGGGGCTTTGGCGTGTGACGGCATTAGGGGCGGCCGATCCAGTTGCCAGCATCTATGGAAACACCGGCCTTTGGAAAGTGCTCACGGCTGACACCCTTCCTGCAGGGCAGGTTTCGCTTTCAAGCTGGTACGACCGTATCAATCGCAACCCGGGAAACCTCACCGTCAGTACGCTCGGGTTCGGAGGCTCGGTTGGCATCACGCACCGAATCGAATTGGGGGTTAGTTTTGAAGCCAATCGACACGTGCTCGTAGGGCGAGCCCAGCAGTTGAGCTTCGGCCAGCAGGCACTTGGCTTGTTCGGTAGTCAGACTCCCGGCTCGCCGCCGCTTGCTTCCGAGCTAATGCCGGGGAGCAGCCGGGTGCCCCAGTTGCGGTCTCCGCCGGCCCCATCGGGCGTCTTAACGGGAGCCGCCGGCTATTACGACCTGCTGCCTTTCGCGGGCCTGGTGGGGTCCGGCGGCGCAACCGGCTCGGTGCGGTTGGGAGTCAAGGTCGAGGTTCTCTCCGAGAGAACCGGCGCACCGTTCGGACTGGCGATTCACCCGTACTTCGAAGTGCCGATCCACAAGGGCGTCAACTTCCTTCTGACCCATCCGGTGGGAACCGCGGACTTGCAGTATGGCTTTGACGGAGTCGTGAGCAAGAACATCGGCGAGAGGGTCGAGTTGTATTGGAATGCGGGTTACCGGCACATCAACCAACCCGCTCACGTGAGCGTGTTCCAACTGGCGGAAGAGGCGCCGCTAGGTTTTGGATTGACGGCGCCTCTCTCCGGCCGGATTCAATTCGTCGTGGAATCGACGGCGGAGGTTTTTGTCGGCGCGCACACGCCCAACACGACTTTCGGCGCCGAGGATCCGGTCGATGTCACGGTTGGCTTCCGTGGCCGCGTCTCGCGCTGGCTGAGCTTCAGTTCCGGGTACCGCCGGCCGCTCAATCAATTCGGCGGAGATAAGAACGGTTTCGTTCTGAGCCTTGCATGCGGCGGGCGGGCGAAACAGGACTGATCGCTGCCGTTCCGCAACCGCAGGAACTTGAACAGAGATAATATGTGTGCCAGACTCCCGTTGGGAAACGGGCCTGGAGGTCGAGCCGGATGGTTCAGAAAGATCTGCCTCGGATGACGCCGCCGCAAAGCGGCATGGGTGCGAGACAACAAGGATTCCGGGCGGGTGCCCGCGCCATCGCGCTCCTCCTTGCTCCGCTGGCCTTGCCGATCTGCACTGCCAGTGTGTGCACATCGGATCCGCAACCGGCCGAGCACCGCCACGAATTCGAGTTCTATGCGGGATACTCGCCGGTTTCGACCACGCTCATTGGGACCACATCGGGACGCCGCTTCATTGCGGCCGGTTTCGGTTATTCCTATCGCTGCTGGGCATGGACGCCCGTCTCCATCAGTTTTACACCGGGCATAATGCCTGCCGCCGTCCTTGTTCAACCGGGGACGAACCTGTCCGGAGCGAGCCGAGCAGTCTACGGCTTCGGAATAACGCCGGTGGGGTTTAGGGTGGAGTTCTTGAGAAGCAGAAGGGTCTATCCGTTTTTTCAGACCGATGGTGGCATCGTCGCGTCGACTCAGCCCATCCCCGAAAACGTCGTCAACGCAACCGCTCTGAACTTCCTGGTGGATTTTGGCGGCGGCGTGAGATGGCATCCCGAAAGCCGCAGATTCGGTTTCGAACTGGGCTATAAACTGCTCCACATCTCAAACGCGTACACCACACCGGTGAATCCAGGCGTGGATAACAACGTCTTCTATACGGGGTTACTGATCTTCCGATAGATCTGTCAACCGAATCATCGCGGTTCGCGAATCGCGATGCCCAGCTCCCGCAACTGGCGGTCCGGCACCGGCGCGGGCGCGTCGCACATCAGATCGGTGCCGCGGGCGGTCTTGGGGAAGGGAATCACATCGCGGATCGAGTTCTCGCCGGCCAGGATCATCACCAGCCGGTCCAGGCCCAGGGCGATGCCGCCGTGCGGAGGCGCGCCGAATTCGAGCGCCTCGAGCAGGTAGCCGAAACGCTCGCGCGCCTCGTCCTCGGAGAAGCCGAGCGCGCCGAAGACCTTCTGCTGCACGTCCTGGCGGTGAATACGAATCGAGCCGGAGCCCAGCTCGACTCCGTTCAGCACCAGATCGTAAGAGCGGGCGCGGCAATGCGCCGGATCGCTGGTGAGCTTTTCGAGGTCTTCATCGTGCACGGAGGTGAAGGGGTGGTGCGCCGCGTCCCAGCGGTTCTCCTCTTCGTTCCATTCGAACATGGGAAACTCGAGCACCCACAGGAAACGGAGGTCGCGGCTGTCGAGCAGTCCGTGTTTGGCGGCGTACCTCTGGCCCGCGAAGAGGCGCAACTGGCCGCAGGCGCGGAGCATGGTCATGTCGGGGCGCTGGCCTTCGGGCGCGCCGGGCCAGCCGGCGAGCAGCAGCAGGTCGTCAGTCGTGGCGCCGCAACGCTCGCGCACGGCCTCCATGGGTTCGGGATAATCGCGGTCCAGGCGCTTGACGTCGTCATAGACGCGGAGGCCGCGCTCGAGGCCGTACTGCTTCAGCTCATCGCGCTCCTTGCGGCTGGCGCCGCCCGCCTTCGGAACCACGATCGCCACCAGCGGCAGGCCTTCGCCGGTCAGGCCCGCGCCTGGGAACAGATCCCCAACGGCGTGGAACGGCGGCAGGCGCAGATCGGGCTTATCGGTTCCGTAGCCGTACATGGCCTGCTCCCACGTCAAGCGCGGGAACGGGTAGGCGACCTGGCACTCCGCGACGGCACAAATGCGCCGGACCAGCGGCTCGACCACCTCGAAGATGCGCTCTTCCTGCACGAACGACATCTCGATATCGATCTGGGTGAACTCGGGCTGGCGGTCGGCGCGCAGATCTTCGTCGCGAAAGCAGCGGACGATCTGGAAGTACTTGTCGAAGCCGCTGATCATGAGCAACTGCTTCAGTAGCTGGGGCGATTGGGGCAGGGCATAGAAGCTGCCCGGCTGGACGCGGCTGGGCACCAGGTAGTCGCGCGCGCCCTCGGGCGTCGAGCGCGTCAGGAACGGGGTCTCGATCTCGAGAAAGCCCATCTCCACCAGGCACTCGCGCGCGGCGAAAGAGATCTTCGAGCGCAGTATGATGTTGCGCTGCATATGCGGCCGGCGCAAATCCACATAACGGTACTTCAGGCGCGCATCCTCGCTCACGTCGACGGTTTCCTCCATGGGGAACGGCGGCGTGCGCGATTCGTTCAAGATCCAAAGCTTCTCAGCCACCAGCTCGACTTCGCCGGTGGCGATCGAGAGGTTGACGGTCTCCGGGGTGCGAGGCTTCACCACGCCCTCGACGGCGATGACGTACTCCGAGCGGAGCAATTCGGCCTTTTGGTGAGCCGCCGCGTCCGTGTCCTGGTGGAAGACGGCCTGGGTGACGCCGTCGCGGTCACGCAAGTGGATGAAGATGACGCCGCCGAGGTCGCGCCGCCGGTATACCCATCCCATGAGGACGGCGCGCTGGCCGGCATCCGCCGCGCGCAGTTGGCCGCAGGTGTGGGTCCGCCGCAGGTTGCCGAGAAAGTCGAGTGGTACGGTATCCGCCATTTTAGTTAGTGAGCTTTGCGATCAATTCCTCGCGGGTGAGGCTCTGCTGCTCCCCGCTGGCCATGTCCTTCAGGGCATACACCCCGGCCGTAATCTCATTGTCACCGAGGATCAGGGTCCGCCGTGCGCCGAGCTTGTTGGCCAGCTCCATGGCGCGCTTCAGGCGTCCTTCCGGGGCGATTTCGACCTTGATTCCCAGCCGGCGCAGGTCGCGCGCCAGCAAAGCGGCGTGGCTCAGAGCCGCCTCGCCCAGAGGGGCGATGAACAGGTCGAGCTCGACAGCCGGCTCGCCGGCGGTCTGCTCCAGGGTCATGACCAGGCGATCTTCGCCGATCGAAAAGCCTATGCCGGGCGCGTGGACCTTCGAGCCGAGCGATTCGGCCAAGCCGTCATAGCGTCCGCCGCCGAGGACCGAGTTCTGCGCGCCCAGCGCGCCGTGAACGATCTCGAAGGTCGTCCGCATGTAGTAATCGAGCCCGCGCACCAGGCGCGGCCGGATCTCGAACGCAATCTCGCGCTCCGTGAGGTAGCGGCGCACGGCGCTGAAGTGCGCGGAGCAATCGGCGCAGAGGTGGTCAAGAATCGAGGGCAGCTTCTCGATGATGGGCTGGTCCTCGGGGACCTTACAGTCGAGGACGCGCAACGGGTTCGTTTCGGCGCGGCGCTGGCAATCGGGGCACATCGAAGGGGCGACCCTGGCCAGTTCCTCACGCAGCTTCGCCAGGAAGACGGGACGGCAACGGGCGTCGCCGACCGAATTCAGCAAAAGCTTGAATTCCCGTAGCCTAAGTGACTGTAATAGCTGGACTACCATCTCGATCACTTCGGCGTCCACAAAGGGCGAATCAGACCCGATGGCTTCGGCGCCGATCTGGTAGAACTGCCGGTAGCGGCCCTTCTGCGGCCGCTCGCGCCGGAACATCGGCCCGATGTAGTAGAGTTTCTGCACGCCGGGGCGCTGGTCGAGCCGGTGCTCGATGTAGGCGCGGATGACCGAGGCGGTGGCCTCCGGGCGAAGCGTCAGCGAGGCGTGGTCGCGGTCCTCAAAGGTGTACATCTCCTTGGTGACGATGTCGGTGTCCTCGCCCACGCCGCGGGCGAAAAGCTGGGTCTCTTCGAGGATGGGTGTGCGGATCTCGTGGTAGTTGTACGCCCCGAAGATACGCCGGGTTTCGGCCTCCACACGGTTCCAAAGCTCCGTTGAGGGCGGTAGCAAGTCTCGGGTTCCTCTGACGGCTCGGATCAAATCGACTCTTCCTTGTATTCCTGGGCTAGCCGGACGTAGTGGCCGGGGCCGCTGGCAACGCGCTCGCGCTCGGAATCGGTGAGTTGGCGGCGAATGCGGGCGGGCATACCCATCACGAGACTCTCGGGCGGGACTTGCGTGCCCTCGGGCACCAGCGTGCCAGCGCCGACGATCGCGCCGCGGCCGATGCGCGCCCCGTTGAGCACGATCGCACCCATCCCGATCAGGCAGCCGTCCTCGATCTCGCAGCCATGCAGCGTGACCGAATGGCCCACCGTGACGCGGTTGCCCAGGATCAGCGGGTTGGTCAGGTGCTCGACATGGAGACAGGAGTTATCCTGCACGTTCGTTTCATCCCCGATGCGGACGTAGTTGACATCGCCGCGAATGGTCACGTTTGGCCAGACGCTGGACCGCTCCCCGATCACGACATCGCCGATGATCTGGGCGCTGGGGTCGATGTATGCGGATGCGGCAATCCTGGGCAGTGTGCCGCGATAGGCGCGAATCATCAATGTCCAGTGAAATGACTATGGTAGCACGGGAGCCGTTACGCATCAGCCGTCAGCCATCAGTTATTAGCCGTGGCTGATTGTCTTGCTCTCGCCCGACGGCCGACGTCCGAAAGCTGCTGGCTGACGGCTGATGGCTGAAGGCTATAGAATGCAGTTTATGCCCTTCCTCGTTCTCCTCGTCCTCGCTCTCGCTGCGCCTGCGCTGGCGCAGAAGCCATTCGATGTTGACGCCCTGATGAAACTCGCGCGCGTGAGCGATCCGCAGGTTTCACCGGATGGCCGCATGGTCGCCTTCACGGTGCAGACCGTCGATCTCGCCGCGAACAAGAAGCCGACGAACATCTACGTCGTGTCGGTCACCGGCGGCGAGCCGGCAAGGATCACGAGCGCCGGCACGGTGAACGAGCGCCCGCGCTGGTCGCCGGATTCGAAATCCATCGCGTTCATCTCGGACCGCGGCGGCTCGGCGCAGCTCTGGCTCATGGCGCCGGATGGGAGCAACGCGCGCCAGGTCACGTCGCTGGCGACTGAGGCCGGCGGCGTGCTCTATTCGCCGGACGGCAAGAACCTGGTCTTTACCAGCGAGGTCTATCCCGACTGCCCGGACGATGCCTGCAACAAGAAGAAGCTGGACGCCGAGAAGGAATCGAAAGTTCACGCGCGAATCTATACCTCGTTGCTCTACCGCCACTGGACCGAGTGGCGCGGCAGCCGGCGGACCCATCTCTTGGTCGTTCCCGTGAGCGGGGGCACGCCGAAGGACCTCACGCCGGGGGATCGCGACGTTCCGCCGTTCTCCCTGGGCGGCCAGGACGACTACGCGATTTCGCCCGACGGCTCCGAACTCTGTTTCGTCATGAACGCGGACCCGGAGCCGGCCGTCAGCACCAACTCGGATCTGTGGGTGATTCCGATGGCGGGCGGGGCAGTCACGAAGATTACCTCGAACCCGGCCGCCGACAACTCGCCCGCCTACTCGCCCGACGGCAAGTACCTGGCCTGGCGGGCGCAGGTGAGGCCCGGCTACGAGAGCGACCGCTGGCGGCTGATGGTGCTCGAACGCGCCACCGGTAAGCTTACCGACCTCACCGAGGCTATGGACCGGTGGGTGACCGGCTTTACCTGGTCGCCAGACTCGGCGCGAATCTTCTTTACCATCGAGGACCGCGGGCGGCAGTTGTTGCAGATGATGCCGGCTCACGGGGGCGGAGCGCGCAACATAGTTTCCGGCGACAGCTTCGTGGACGAGGTGCAGCTCACGCCGGACGGCAAGACGATGGTGTTCACGGAACAGACCGGGGCGCGGCCATCGGAAATCTTCGCGGGGCAGAGCGGCGGCGCCTTGCGGGCGCTGACGCACTTCAACGAGGCGCTCCTGGCCGGGTTCGCCCTGCCGAAGCTCGAGGAGTTCTGGGTGGAGAGCGCGGACGCGACGCGCGTACACTACTTCCTGCTGAAGCCCCCGGGATTCGACCAGAGCAAGCGCTACCCTGTGCTGTTCCTGATCCATGGCGGACCGGAAGGAGCCTGGGGCGAGGACTGGACCTACCGTTGGAATGCCCAGGTGTTCGCCGGAGCTGGCTTCGTGGTAGTGATGCCAAATCCTCGTGGGTCAACCGGATACGGGCAAAAATTCATCGATGACATTAATGCGGACTGGGGCGGCAAGTGCTACGACGATATCATGGCGGTGGCCGACGACGTGGCCAAGCTGCCCTACGCCGACCCGGACAAGATGGCGGCGGCCGGTGGCTCCTTCGGCGGCTACATGGTGGATTGGATACTGGGCCACACGCAGCGTTTCAAGGCCCTGGTCTCGCACGCCGGGGTGTTCGATCTGCGCAGCATGTTCGGCGCGACCGAGGAGCTGTGGTTCCCGCTGTGGGAGTTCCGCGGCGCGCCCTGGGACAACCCCGACTTGTATGCGAAGCTTTCCCCGAGCTCCTATGCCAAAGACTTCCGAACGCCGACGCTGGTGGTGGGTGGGGAACTGGACTTCCGCGTTCCGTACGGGCAGGCGCTGCAGCTCTTCACGTCGCTCCAAGCGCAGAAGGTGCCATCGAAGCTGCTGATCTACCCCGACGAGGGCCACTGGGTGCTGAAGCCGCAGAACAGCGTGCTCTGGTACAACACGTTCATCGGCTGGGTGAAGGAGTGGGTGAACAAGCCGTGGACGCCGCCCGCGGACCCGCAGCCGGCGGCGGAACCGGCGAAGCCCTGAGCGGCGCCCTACCGAAGGCGTTCCAGGTCTTCAAGGTCGGCCGCGCGGCCGGCTGCCCGCTTGTTGGCGATCAAGTCATCCAGTGAGATGACGTAGACGGGAACATCAAAGAAAGTGCTGGAAATCCGGTTTGCCCACGCGTCGGAGAACTCAACGCCCGTAACGTCTCCGCCGTGACTCCGTCGTGCGCCAGGGGAGCGCCGAAACTGGCAAGCGCATGAAAGAGCCTCGATGAGTTCTCCGATGAGTCGCGAACCCAGACGTCGAGATCCTTCGTGTATCGTGGCTCGGTATACTTCATAACAGCGTATCCGCCCACGATCAGATACTCGACGTCATGCTCGTTTAAGGTTCGTAACAGACTCTGTAGTGCGGGCTTGCGGTCGTGCCTGGCTTCCTCTGCCAGTTCCACCATCTCCCAGGCGGCCCGGAAGATCGCTTCGTCGCCTTGCTCCTGCCAGAACTCGATATCAAAGGTCCGGTCGGGAAACTCGCCCTCGACCAGGCGGGTCTTCCATTTTGGGTCTTGAGAACCGTTCATGGCGTTCTCTGCCCATTGTAACCGAGGCCCAGGTGGGAGGCCCCTCCGGTCCGCCGCCGGTTCCGCAGAAACCGGCGGCGGAAGCTGAAGATCAGAGGCTAACGATTCTGGCGGAGCTTGACGCTCCAATCTAAACGAAAACCTCCATTAAATCAAACACAAAAAGGAGATGGTACCCCGGTACTCAAATTGCACACCCACCCTGTGGGTGGTGCTGGCATGCGCGAGTGAGGGGAGCCGTCAGGTCAGCCGCAGGCGAAGCAGGTCGAGCGCTACCTGCGTGGCCATGACACGCACTCGGGTGCGGTCGCCATGGAAGCGCTCTCGGCGGGTGGCTGTGCCATCCGGACCCGCGATTCCAATGATGACCGTGCCGATGGGTGAGACCTCGGTGCCGCCGCTGGGTCCGGCAACGCCGGTCACCGAGAGCGCCCAGGTTGAGCCGGTGCGCTCGCGTGCGCCGCGGGCCATCTCTCGCGCCGCTTCCTCGCTGACGGCGGTGTGCTCGCGCAGCAGGTCCTCGCTCACGCCGAGCAGCGCGGTCTTTATGCGGTCCGTATAGACCAGGAATCCGCCGAGGAAATAGTCCGAACTGCCGGGGACCGAGGTGATGCGCTCGGCGAGCATGCCGCCGGTGCAGCTTTCGGCGACGCTAACGGTCTCGCCACGCTCGCGCAGCCGCTGGCCGAGAACGGCTTCGAGCGGGTCGCCGTTGCGGGAGTAGATGCGGTCGCCGAGGATGGATTCGATCTGCGGGACCACCTCGGCTAGCAGGCGCTCGGCCTCCTCGGCAGTGGCCGAACGGGCACGGAGGTGCACCTGGATGTCACCGGCCGCGGCCAGGATCGTGGTGACCGGGTTGGAGTAACGCGTGTAAACCGGAGCGATGTGCTGATCCACCGCGGACTCGGGCATGTTGGCGATGCGGAAAACGCGGGTTCGGATGACCTGCGGCGGCAGAACGCGCTCGAGCCGGGGCAGGCACTCGGCGGCGAACATCGGCTTCATCTCGTTGGGCGGGCCGGGCAGCAGAATCACCACGCGGCCTTCGTGGGCGATCCACTGGCCTGGAGCGGTGCCGTTGGGATTGGGCAGAACCTCGGCGCCGGCCATGATATAGGCTTGGCGCCGGTTGATCTCGGGCATGGGGCCGCGCAGACGGCGGCGGAGCCGCTGTTCGATGGCGTCGCTGATGTCCTGGTGGAAAACCTGCTCACGGCCGAGAGCCTGGGCGACAGCGTCGCGCGTAACGTCGTCCTCGGTAGGGCCGAGCCCGCCGGTGAGGATCAGGATTTCGGAGCGGGCCAGCGCCGCGCGAACCGCTTCGGCCAGCCGCGCGCGGTCGTCGCCCACGATCAGTTTCGCCACCACCTCGACGCCCAGGGCATTGAGCTGATCGGTGAGGTAGAGCGAATCGGTATCCTGGCGCTGGGGCGTGAGAAGCTCGGACCCGACGGCGATGATTTCAGCGTTCATGCGGTTGCCGGTGACGATTTGCAAGAGAATTCGGGAACACGCCTGGGCCTGTTTGTAGGCCGAACATTCGGTGTTGCAGCCCGGAGTGTCCCCGAATTCTGTGCGGCTCAGTTGCAGCGCTTATTGCCGATGGCTGACGGCTGCCGGCTCTCATGGCAGCGGCTTGCCCTTGATGCCGGCATCGACGCGGTAGAGGGCGCTGTTGGTGGCGACGGCGATGGAGCGCGAAGGCGTGAAGGCCAGCCCGACGATGTTGGGCCCGGAGAGAAACAACTCTGCCTTTCGGTCGCCCCCGATGCGGACCACACCGCGCCGCCCGGCCAGAGAGGCCGCCACGTAGAGCCGTCCCTCGGCGTCGAAAGCCAGCCCTTGCGGGCGCCCCAGGCCGCGGTAGAAGGTGTCAACGTCGCCCGTGGGCGCCACGCGGTAAACCGAATCGAAGCTCGATGTGGTGGGGCCGGTAATGTACAGGCACCCGTCCGGACCCATCGCCAGGTGGTAGGCGGCGATGGAGGGCTCGACGGTCGCAAACACGTAGATCTGGCGCGCCCGGCTGATCTTAAAGATGGTGCCCTGGCGGTCGCCGACGTAGAGATTCTCATCGCTGTCGAAGGCGATGCCTGTGGCCACGCCCATCCCCTCGACGTAAACCGACATCGCCCCGGCCGGCGTCACCTGGTAGACGATGCCCTCGTAACGGCTGGAAACATACAGGAACCCGTCGCGGTCGAAGGCCAGCGCCGTGGCGTTCATGATCTCGGAAAGAAAAGGCTTGGTGTCGCAATTCAGGTCGGTCCTGAAGATCGAAACCGGCGTCTTCTGCCCGCGGGAGCCGCTGAAGGTGGTGAAGATGTTTCCGGCGGCGTCGACGGCGGGATTGGCCACCGGGTGGACGCCGTCGGCGATCTGAATACCGATCTCGCAGGTCCAGGGCTGGCTCGCATCCGCCCCATTCCGGACCACCAGCTCGCCGACAGAAGCGCCGTCGGGCACGCGGGCGATCACGAAGGAGTCCGAGCCGATGATGACCGGCGCTTCGACCTCCCCGAACGAGACGCTTGGCCGCGCGGACTTAGCGAAGCCTTTGCCGCGGATCTGAAAGTCGCCGCCGGGAATGGCCGCGGCCGGGCTGACCTGCGCGATCTGCGGCCGCCCTTCACCGTCCTTGCGATTCGCCATACTCAATAAAGATTGAAACATCCCGCCGTCCATAACACAAGCGCAGCATAGATTCCGGCCATTACGTCGTCGGCCACGATGCCGTATCCGCCCGGCAGCCGCTCGAGCTGGCGCACGGGGGCCGGCTTCCAAATGTCCATCAGGCGAAACAGGGCAAACGCCGCGATCCAGATCGGCCAGTGAATTTGCTTGACCGTCACCGCGCCGCCCAGAGCGATCCACTGGCCGACCACTTCGTCGATCACCACCTGCTGCGGGTCTTTCTTGCCGGTGCGTTTGGCGAACTGGTGTGCCGACCAGACTGCGACCGGCAGCGCGGCGACCCCGAGCGCCACGAAGTGGAGCGGCCGCCAGCCGGCGCGCGCCAGCAGAATCGCGGGCACGAGCGCCCCGAGCGAACCGAACGTGCCCGGCGCGAAGGGAGCGAAGCCGCAGCCGAACCACGTCGCCAATGTTGTCGCAAGCCAGCCCGCGCGCTCAGGCTTCACGGTCTTGGTCCTCGTCGTCCGAGAAACCGGGGACACTATCCCCTGAGGATGGTGTCCCCGGTTTCTCCGGGATGCGGTACTTTCCCGAGGCCCAGTTGCCCAGGTCGATCAGGCGGCAGCGGTCGCTGCAAAACGGCGCGTACGGGCCGCCGGGCTCGACGTCCTTCTTACAGATGGGGCACTTCATAGGATCGCGAACGGACTGGCAGTGGGCCGCGGCGCTTCCTCGGTCGGCGCCAGCAGCGTGCCAAGCAAGTCGTAGTCGAGCGTTTTCGTGATGCGCAGCAGGCGCATCTGGCCGCGGGCGGGCGGCGCGCCCTCGACATCGTTGACCAGACACACGCCGTCAATCTCCGGGGCCTGGGTGCTCATGCGCGCCTGCCAGAGCAGGTCGGTCTCCTGCGACAGGCCTTCGACCAGAACCGGAACCTCGCGGCCGCGAAGCCGGCGGTTCCGCACGCGGGAGATTTTGCGCTGAATGGCCATAAGCCGCCGTCTCCGATTGTAGATCGTGCGCGCGTCCACCTTTCCATCCAGATGATAGCTCCGGCTGGTCTCTTCGTCAGAGTATGAAAACACGCCCAGCCGGTCGAACTGCGCCGCTTCGACGAACTGGCAAAGCTCGTCGAAATCCGAGGCGGACTCGCCTGGGAAGCCCACGATCATGCTGGTGCGAATGGCGACGCCCGGGATGGTGCGGCGGATGCGCTCGATGAGCTTGAGGAAACCCTCGCCGGACCCGCCGCGCCGCATGCGCTTGAGCACCTCGCGGCTGGCGTGCTGCAGCGGCATGTCGATGTACTTCACCAGCGCGGGATGGGCCGCGATGGTGTCGAGCAGCTTCTGCGTGACCTTGTTGGGATAGGCGTAGAGAAACCGCACCCACTTCTCCCACGGCGTCTCGATGGCGGCCAGGCGCTCGAGCAGGAGCGGCAAGCCGTCCTCGATGCCGAGGTCCTCGCCGTAGCAGGTGGTGTCCTGGCCGATCAGGTTGAGCTCGCGGACGCCGGAGGCAAACAGCCTGCTGGCCTCCGCCACCACGGACTCGAAGCGCCGGCTGCGGAACTTGCCGCGGAACTGCGGGATGACGCAGAACGAGCAGGGGTGGTCGCAGCCCTCGGCGATCTTGATGTAGGCGTAATGGCCCGGCGTGGCAAGCACGCGCGGCGTCAGATCGTGGTAGAGGTACGGCTCGGCGGCGCCATTCGCGGCTGGTGTTCCGTGGCAGGCGGCGACGATTCGCTCCAGCTCATTGGTGCCGACCACGGCGTCCACTTCGGGGATGGTCCGGCGGATCTCGTCGCGGTAGCGCTCCACCAGGCATCCCGCCACCACCAGCCGCTTGAGGCCGCCGGTCTTCTTGTAGCCGGCCATTTCGAGAATGGTGTCGACCGATTCCTGCTTGGCGGGGTCGATGAAGCTGCACGTGTTGACGACGATGACTTCGGCGTCCTCCGGGTGCGAAGTCAGCTCGCATCCGTGAGCGGCGAGTTGCCCCATCATGACTTCGGTGTCCACCAGGTTCTTGGGGCAGCCCAGGCTGACAAAACCGACTTTCAAGGATGTATCCGTGGAGAAGAGGAACTACACTTCAGAATACCAGAGGGGGGCTCAGAGCATGGCGAAGCCGCGACGACCCGCCTTTAGCCTCCCTTGCACAGCGCCGCGCCCGCCAGGCACGCAACAACGATCTCCGCCAGTCCGTACGAAATGCTGATGAGAGCCAGCCCCTGCGGGATCATGTGCATTGCCACGGGCGCCACCGGGGGCAGCGCGTAGCTGGCTTCCTGCCGATTTCGGCCCAGGTGCTACGCAGCAGAGTGTTGTTTACGCAAATTCCACAACGTCGGGTTTTCGGATCGGAGACACTATCCGCGCCGTCCGCGCTCGTGGCATCGTCTGCCAGAAGGTGGCCTCCAAGGCTGTGATCTCATCGCGGTATAGATCTCGCGCCAAGACGCCAAGGCCGCGAAGATAAGGCTCACCTGGAGGCCGAGATTCCGCCCCCTCCTGCCCGGAGTCATGTTGGCGATCCTTGGCGTCTTTGCGCGAAATCACTCTTTGAGCCCGTTGACAAGCCGCGTGATGCCATCTTTGATCAGCGCGACGTTGAAGTTGATGAGCAGCCCCAGGTGCTTGCCGGACAGCTTCAGATAGGTGAGAAGCTGCTTCCTGTGGACCGCCGTGGTGGCCTCCAAGGCCTTGATCTCGACCATCACTGTGTCCTCTACCAGCAGGTCCGCGCGAAACCCGGTGTGGATACGGACCTCCTCGTAGACCACGGGAACGGCTTGCTGGTTGGGCCACCGCGTATCTCTCGCCAAGGCGCTAAGGCCGCCAAGAAAAGCTCGCCCGGAGGCCGAGATTCCGCCCCCTCCTGCCCAAATTCATCTTGGCGATCCTTGGCGTCTTTGCGCGAAATCACTCTTTGAGCCCGTTGACAAGCCGCGTGATGCCATCTTTGATCAGCGCGACGTTGAAGTTGATGAGCAGCCCCAGGTGCTTGCCGGACAGCTTCAGATAGGTGAGAAGCTGCTTCCTGTGGACCGCCGTGGTGGCCTCCAAGGCCTTGATCTCGACGATCACCGTGTCCTCTACCAGCAGGTCCGCGCGAAACCCGGTGTGGATACGGACCTCCTCGTAGACCACGGGAACGGCTTGCTGGTTGGGCCACCGCGTATCTCGCGCCAAGGCGCTAAGGCCGCCAAGAAAAGCTCGCCCGGAGGCCGAGATTCCGCCCCCTCCTGCCCAAATTCATCTTGGCGATCCTTGGCGTCTTTGCGCGAAATCACTCTTTGAGCCCGTTGACAAGCCGCGTGATGCCGTCTTTGATCAGCGCGACGTTGAAGTTGATGAGCAGCCCCAGGTGCTTGCCGGACAGCTTCAGATAGGTGAGAAGCTGCTTCCTGTGGACCGCCGTGGTGGCCTCCAAGGCCTTGATCTCGACGATCACTGTGTCCTCTACCAGCAGGTCCGCGCGAAACCCGGTGTGGATACGGACCTCCTCGTAGACCACGGGAACGGCTTGCTGGCGAGCGACGCGCAGCCCACGCTTCTCCAGTTCGTACGCCAGCGCCGCCTGGTAGACCGATTCCAGCAAACCCGGGCCGAGAGTGGTATGCACGCGATAGGCCGCGTCTACGATTTGCTGGGCCACCGCGTTCTCACTCACTGCAACCAAGTACGGATCTCTCGGTATAGATCTCTCGCCAAGGCGCTAAGGCCGCCAAGAAAAGCTCGCCCGGGGGCTGAGATTCCGCCCCCTCCCCCCACACAACTTCTTACAGTGGCGACGCTTGCATCCAATCTGACCCAGGAAGAAGAACTGAACTGGCTGGCCCTGAAGATGGTCCCGGGGCTGGGGGCGCGCACGGCGGCCAAGCTGCTGGAGCGCTTCCGCACACCTCGGGCTATTCTGACCGCCTCGCGCAGCGAGATCGAAGCGGCAGGCATTGCGGGCGGAGTGGCGCAAAGCATCGCCAGCGGCTGCGCATTCGACGAAGCCGTCTTGCAGCAACAGAAAATGCGCGAGTGCGGCGCGGACCTCATCGTTCTGACTGACCCGCGCTATCCGCAGCCGCTGCGCGACATCTTTGACCCGCCGGTTGCCCTGTTTGCGCGCGGGCGCGTCGAATTGCTTGCGACCCTGATGCTGGGGGTTGTCGGCACGCGCCGGCCTACGCCTTACGGCATGGCGGCGACCGAGCGCCTGAGCGGCGACCTGGCGCGGGCCAGGCTGACCATCGTAAGCGGCATGGCGCGTGGGATCGACACCGCCGCCCACCGCGCGGCGCTCGAGGCCGGGGGGAACACCATCGCCGTGCTCGGCTGTGGCGTGGACCTGGTCTATCCCACGGAGAACCGAAAGCTCGCGGCTGAAATCGCCGAGCGCGGCCTGATCGTCTCAGAGTTCCCTATGGGCGCGCCGGCCTTCCCGCAGAACTTTCCCATCCGCAACCGCATCATCAGCGGTTTGGGCTTGGGCGTGCTCGTGGTGGAGGGCGCGCAGTACAGCGGCTCCTCGATCACGGCGCGTCTGGCGCTCGAGCAGGGCAGGGAGGTCTTCGCCGTGCCGGGGAGCATCATCTCGAAGATGAGCTGGGGTCCCAACCTGCTCATAAAGCAGGGCGCCAAGCTGGTGCAGGACTGGAACGACGTGGTGGTCGAGCTCGGGCCGGACGCCCGGCGGGCGCTTGCCGCCAGCGCCCAGGCGCGCCTGTTCGCCGAAGGGGCGGTTGAAACCGGGGCGGCCGCAAATGCATCTACCGTACAGCAGACCGATAATCCGATCGCCCGTAAGTTGCTCGAACAAATCAAGATCGAGACCCCGACGCAGATTGACGATCTGCTGGCGCGCGTCGAAGAAGCTTCCTCATCGGAAATCGTCGCGGCGCTGTTCGAACTGGAGATGGTAGGGGCCATCCGGCAACTCCCCGGCAGGAATTTTGTTAGAGTGTGGTGAGACCCTCGGGATCGGTACCCTCCGCAGACCATAGGTAGGGTGAGTGTCCCGAGACGTCCATCGGACTCACATTTGATATGGCAAACTCTCTCGTCATCGTCGAATCGCCCGCCAAGGCCAAGACGATCGGCAAATACCTCGGAAAAAACTTCGTTGTCAAGGCCTCGCTTGGCCACGTGAAGGACCTTCCCAAGCGCGACCTGGCCGTGGATGTCGAGCACGGCTTCGAGCCCACTTACGTCATCATCGAAGGCAAGAAGAAGCTTATCGGCGAACTGAAGGCGGCGGCGAAGAAGGCCGACACCGTGTACCTCGCGGCTGACCCGGACCGCGAAGGCGAGGCCATCTGCTATCACCTCAAGGAAGAGCTTGAGGACAAGAAGAACGGGCGTGTGCGCATTGCCCGGGTGATGTTCAACGAGATCACGCCCAACGCCATCCGGCGGGCGTTCGAGAAGCCGGCCGATGTGGACATGCACCTGGTCGACGCGCAGCAGGCGCGGCGTGTGCTGGACCGGCTGGTGGGCTATAAGATCTCTCCGCTGTTGTGGGACAAAGTCCGCCGGGGTTTGTCCGCCGGGCGCGTGCAGTCGGTGGCGGTGCGTCTCATCGTCGAGCGCGAGCGCGAGGTGCGCGCGTTTCAGAAGCACGAATACTGGACCATCGACGTGAGCCTCGGCGCCAAGAAGCCGCCGGTGCTCAAGGCGCGCTTCACCAGGCGCAACGACGAAGCGATCGAGATTCCGGATGAAACCGCGGCGCGGGGCCTGGTCGCGCAGCTTGCCGCGGCGGAGTACGTTGTCAGGTCCGTGGTCACGCGCGAAAAGAGGCGCAACCCGGTTCCGTCCTTCATCACGTCCACCTTGCAGCAGGAGGCTTCGCGCAAGCTGCGCTTCAGCGTCAAGCGCACCATGGGGCTGGCGCAGCGGCTTTACGAAGGCGTGGGGGTGGGCAAGGAAGGCCTCACCGGCCTGATCACCTACATGCGTACCGATTCCACGCGGGTCTCCGACGAGGCGCTGGCGGAGGCGCGAAAGTTCATCGGCGGGAGGTTCGGGCCGCAGTACGTACCCGAATCGCCCAACGTGTACCGCAGCAAGAAAGGCGCCCAGGACGCACACGAGGCGATCCGCCCGACCGACGTCCTGCGGACGCCGGAATCGCTGGAGAAGGATCTGGAAGAGGACGAGCTCAAGCTGTACCGGCTGATCTGGATGCGCTTCGTCGCCTCGCAGATGATGCCGGCGGTCTTCGACCAGACCACGATCGACATTGCCGCACGGGGCGCAGACGGCGCGGAGTGCGTGTTTCGCGCCACCGGTTCGGTACCGCGCTTCGACGGCTTCCTGGCGGTCTACGAGGAAGGCAAAGACCAGAAGGACGAGGAAGATGAGGAGCTGAAGCACCGCCTGCCGGCGGTGGCCGAGGGAGAGCGGCTGAAGTTCCGCTCGATCGAGCCCGAACAGCATTTCACCGAGCCGCCGCCGCGTTACAACGAAGCAACGTTGGTGAAGAAGCTCGAAGCCGACGGCGTGGGCCGGCCTTCGACTTACGCTTCCATCATCTCGACCATCCAGGACCGTGGCTACGTCAAGAAGGAAACCGGCAAGTTCCTGCCGACCGAGCTGGGCATGGTGGTCACCGACCTGCTCGTCGAGGCCTTCGACGACATCCTCGACATCAGCTACACCGCCCGCATGGAGGAGGAGCTCGACGAGATCGAGGAAGGCCGGCTCGACTGGCGCGCCGCCATCGCGGAGTTCTACGAGAAATTCAGCGCGGACCTGAGCCACGCCGAAGAGCACATGACCGACATCAAGCGGATGGAGAAGCCTACCGACTTGGTGTGCGAGAAGTGCGGCAAGCCCATGGTGATCCGCTGGGGCAAGCACGGCAGCTTCATCGGGTGCAGCGGTTATCCGGAGTGCACCAACACGCGCGAGCTGACGGTCGATCTGCCAGACGTCGATAACGTCGACCTGACCCAGGACGAAGGCGACGAATACTGCGAGAACTGCGGCCGCCCGATGGTGCTCAAGCGCGGCCGCTTCGGCACCTTCTGGGCCTGCTCGGGTTATCCGGACTGCAAGACCACCCGGCGCATCGGGGGCGGGGAGAAAAAGCCGGACGTGCCGCTCGACGAGAAATGCCCGCAGTGCGGGAACCATCTCGTCCTCAAGCAGGGGCGCTTCGGCGAGTTCACCGCGTGCAGCAACTACCCGGCCTGCAAGTACGTCAAGCAGAAAACCATCGGTGTGAAGTGTCCGGAGTGCGGAGAGGGCGATATCGTGGAACGCCGCTCGCGCCGCGGCAAGACGTTCTACGGCTGCAACCGGTATCCGGAGTGCAAGTTCGTGGCGTGGTCGAAGCCCCTGGCGGAGCGGTGTCCGGAATGCGGCAGCCCGTACCTGCTGGAGAAGTGGCTGAAATCGGGCCACATTGCGCAGTGCCCGAATCCCGAGTGCAAGCACAAGCATGAGCTGGCGGCGGCGGAAGCGACGGCGTAAATGTGGGGCAGGCGGTTCCGCCTGCCATCGCAGAATATCCAAACTCCGGCGACAGGCCGGAGGCCTGTCCCACAAACATCCGGTCCAGAAATGTTTTTATGGGCCGGATCGAAAGCTTTTATGCCGAAGGGGCGATTCCGCGGGCGTCCGGACGCGCTTTCTGCTAAAATAGTCAAGAACCCAACTGGGGAACAAGGGAAATCATCACCATGGCTAGAAAACGCAATGAGGCCCGGTCTATCATCTCTTCCGAGGGATCCGTGGCGGCCCCTGTGACGCACCGCCGGAGCGTGCGCGCCAGCGTCTCGCCGTCCGTTGTATCCGCACCCGTATCCGCATCACCCGACCCGCAACCCGCGATCGTCGAAACACCTGCCGCGCCGATTTCCGAGCAGGAAGAGATCGCGAAGCTCGCGTACTCTTATTGGGAAGCGCGCGGCTGCCAGGGCGGCTCGCCCGAAGAGGACTGGGCCCGCGCCGAGCGGGAAGTCCGCAAACTCCGCCTCGTCACCGCCGAGTAACGAAAGCTCCAAGCCGGGCTGGTTCACGCGTATTTGCGCAAGACCGCCAGCACGCGGCCTTGAATTCTGAGATCCGCCAGCGGCACCATGATGGGCTCCATGTGCGAGTTCGCCGGCTGGAGGCGCGCGTGCGTGTCCGATTCCCGGTAGAAACGCTTGAGCGTGGTCTCATTGCCTCGCACGAGAGCCACCACGATGTCTCCGTTGCGCGCCTGCTCGGCGCTCTCCACCAGCACCAGGTCTCCGTTACAGATGTGGTCCCCGATCATCGAGTCGCCGCGCACCTCGAGGGCGTACACCTTGTCGTGATTGGCGAAATCCGCCAGGTCGAGCCGGTCCGTGCCGGCCAGCGCTTCGACGGGCACTCCCGCCGCGATGCGGCCGAGCAGCGGCACGTCCAGACTCCCGGCTCCAGGCGGGCGCCGGCGAACCTCCTGGTGGTACTTGAGCGTCAGATCGAGCGAGCGGCTCTGGTTGAAGCCGCGCTTGAGGTAGTGCTTCGACTCCAGCGCCGCAATGTGCTTGTGCACGGTGGCAAGCGACGCCAGATCGAGCCCGTGCGCGATCTCCTCGTAGCTCGGGCTGTACCGGTTTTCTTCGATGAAGGCCGCGATGAAGTCCAGCACCTGCTTCTGCCGCTTGGTGATAGCCATGCCCCATTGTGGGCGAATAAAAGGGGAAAGTCAATGGTCTTCTCTTGACTTGCAGCATCCTCCCCAGCCACATTGGAAAGCATGAGAGTCCTGCTGACTGCTGTGTTGGTTGCCATGCTGGCCGTGCCGTTGCTGGCGGCCGTCCAGACATGGAATCACGTCACGCTGGTGGATGCGATGTGCGCCGCCAGCATCAAGGCGAACCCCGACGCTCACACCCGGGAGTGCGCGCTCCATTGCGGCGCGCAAGGCATGGGCCTGCTTACCTCCGACGGCGCTTTTCTGAAGTTTGACGATGCGGGCACCAAACAGGCGCTCGCCGCCTTGAAGGCCACCCAGAAGAAGGACCACCTGCGTGCCACGGTGGTGGGAGAGCGCACCGGCGATACGATCAAGGTGCAGTCGGTGAAGCTGGACTGAGATGTGGCGCGGTTGTTCCCCCTGCGTTCCGTTCCTTGTACTGCTGGCTGCCCCCGGTCTGATTCGTGCGCAGTCGCACGCGCAGGTACGGACGCCGGGCGCCGGCGAGCCGGTTATCATCGGCGAGAAGCTGCAGATCCGTTCGGAGATCCTGAACGAAATGCGTCCTCTGCTGATCGCCAAGCCGGCCGGCTACGACCAAGGGACCGATCGCTATCCCGTCCTTTACCTGCTCGACGGCGAGGACCATTTCGCTCATGTGGCCGGCGCCGTCAGCTTTCTCGCGGACAGCGACCGCATCCCCGGGATGCTCGTCGTCGGGGTTGCTAATACGAATCGCAGCAGGGACCTCACACCGCCCTCGACGGACGAAAACGACCTCCGCTTCAATCCCGTCAATGGCGGAGCGGACACGTTTCTGCGCTTCCTCACAGACGAGCTGATTCTCTACGTGGACCGGAGCTACCGCACCCGGCCGTACAGGGTTCTGGCCGGCCACTCGTTCGGCGGTCTGTTCGCTCTTTACACGCTTACGAGAAGACCCGAAGTCTTCCGCGCGTATATCGCCATAAGCCCGAGTCTCAACTGGAACCATCAGGCGTTAATCGCCGAGGCTGACACGTTTTTTGGGAAGACCCGCGAGTTGGACTCGGACATATACATCACCGCTGCCGATGAGGATCCGGCGACCCGCAGCGCCTTGCGGAGATTCTGCGCAGTGCTCGATGAGAGGACGCCACGGGGCTTGCGCTGGACACTGCGCGAGCTGCCGGACGAAACTCACGTTTCAGTGCCTCATTTATCCGTCTATTTCGGGCTGGACACGATCTTCGCTGC
This sequence comes from Bryobacterales bacterium, assembly GCA_963719445.1. GTDB lineage: Bacteria > Acidobacteriota > Terriglobia > Bryobacterales > Bryobacteraceae > DASWZN01. Next base: position 4,902,481 of record OY970385.1, on the reverse strand, counting down.
CTGGCATCTCGCCAATCCTCTCGACCTTTACGACCAAGGCGGGCTCGAGGCGGTTCGCCGGCACTTCGAAGGGGCAAGCAGGTTCGGTTACGACCGGACGACTCCCCCGTTCACGGTGTCTCTGATCGTAGCGGCGCTGGCGCAAGCGGGCAGGCTGGAAGAGGCCGGGGCGGTTCTACTGCACGATCCCAAGTCCTACCCGCCGCCCTGGAATCAACTTGACGCTCTGGCCAGGGCATACCAAAAGCGCGGCGACACCGGACAGGCGATCCGGTACTTCAAGCTGTCTCTGGAGCAGAACCACGGGAACGAATACGCGAGGCAGAGGCTGAAGGAGCTGGGGGTCGATGTGAAGCCACGGCCTTAGAACCCCGTGGCCTCGGTGAAGTTGAAGTCGCGGACCCGCATAGCGGGCGCGACCATGTCGAACGACTCCTCGCCGCTCACCCGCTCGCTGGGCGACATGGCATCCACGTTATTGAGGAGCGCGATGAGGCTTTCGTTGAAGCGAAAATTCCTCACGCCACAAACGATGCGCCCTCCCTCCACCAGGAACGTGCCGTCCCGCGTCATGCCAGTCATGATCTTCTGGTAGGGATCGACCTCGCGAATATACCAGAAGCGCGTGACCAGGACGCCGCGGTCCGTCGAGGCAATGATGTCGTCGAGACGCTGGCTGCCGCCCTGGATGACGATGTTGAACGGTGCCTCGCCTTCTTCGCTGGGCAGGGGAAAGCCATGCCCGGTGGGCTCGGCGCCATCGCGTGAGGCGGCCTGCCGCGAGCGGGCCAGCTCGCGGACCACGCCGTTTGCGACCAGCGCCAGGCGGCGGCGGGGCACGCCCTCTCCGTCGAACGGCGCGCCGGACTGCAGCGGATGATAGACGTCGTCGGCGATGTTGATGCCATCGCCGAACAGCTTCGCGCCGATGCGGCCGGTGAGGAAACTGCGCTGATCGCGCACCGCGGTGGCGCTGAAGTCGAAGCACATCTGACCGACCAGGTCGCTCACCGCGGCGGGCTCGAGAATCGCGGTGTAGCGGCCCGGCGCAAGCTCGCGCGGGTGGGCGGCAAGCGCTGACTTGCGCGCCGCGCGGCGCGCGAGAGCCAGCGGGTCGAACGCCTCGCAATCGGGCGCGCTGGCCTTGGCCCAACCCGAGCTATCCTCGCCCATCGCCGTGATCGAAAACTGAGCGGCGGTGTCGAAGTAGTAGCCGAAGAGGCCGCGCGAGTTCAGAATCGCGTCCACGGACTGGCCGGTGGAAAAGATGCCCGCCGCGGTTCCCGATTGACTCTCGACAATGCCGATGGCCTTGGCGACGGTTGCGGCGCGCTCCCGCGGCGTCACGGCGGCGGTCGCGGGGCAGAAGCGCTCCACTTCAGCGATCTTCGCCGGCTCGGCCAGGGGCAGCAGCTCCGGGTCAACCGACTGCGCGCGTGTGATCTCCAGCGCCTGCGCGACGGCGGCAACGATGGAGACCTCGTCGAAGCGGTTGGTGGTCGCGCGAGCGGTGCGCTGGCCGAGCAGCGTGCGGATCGAAGCGAACCGCCGCTCCTCGGCGACGTTCTGGTGGATGGTGTTGTTGGCGAAGCGTGTGAGCGCGGACGAGTTGACGCCGAGCAGGACTTCGACCTCTGCGCCGGCCGTGCGCGCGGCCCGTTCCGCGGACTCGAAGATCTCGCGGCAGCGTGCGCGCGTCAACAGCTCCGATTCCGTCATGCCGTCATCCCCCGTATGCCGAGCCGATCTTCACGCTTCGGAAGCGAGCCGGGCTCGCGCCGTGGCCGGTGCCCATCACCTGTTCAGGCTGTCCCTTACCGCAGTTGGGAGTGCCCCACAGCGTCCAGTGACGGCGGTCCGCGATGGCCGCGCAGGAGTTCCAGAACTCCGGCGTGACGCCGCTGTAGCTGGGGTTCTTCAACATGCGCGCGCGCTTTCCGCCGCGGACCTCCCAGCCGATCTCGCAGCCGAACTGGAAGTTCAGCCGCCGGTCGTCGATGGACCAGCTACGGTTGGTTTCCATGTAGACCGCATCGCCGTCGAAGACCGCTTCGAGCGGCTGCTCACCGGGGAGCAGGCTGACGTTGGTCATGCGGATGAGCGGGATTCGCGCCCAGCCGTCGGCGCGCATTGCGCCGTTCGAGCCCGGCTGGCCGATAGCCGCGGCGGTTTCGCGCGACGTCAGGTAGCCGGTGAACAGCCCGTCGCGGATAATGGGCGAGCACTGCGCCGGCACGCCCTCATCGTCGAAGGCGAAGGTGCCCAGGCCCTGACCGTGCTCCAGCCGCGCATCCGCCACCACGTTGACAATCGGCGAGCCGTAACGCAGCGAGCCGAGCTTGTCGAGCGTCAGGAAGCTCATACCCGCATAGTTGGCTTCCGAGCCGAGGACGCGGTCCAGCTCGATCGGGTGTCCGATGGATTCGTGAATCTGCAACCCAAGCTGCGAGCTGTCGAGAATGAGGTCGAACTCGCCTTCAGGGCACTGCGCCGCCGAGTGCAGCGCGACCGCCTCTTCGGCCACGCGGGGCGCGTTCTCGACAAGACGCAGGTCCGCGATCAGCTCGTAACCCTTAAGCTGGTGCTGCCCGCCAAACGAGTTCGGGTAGGACCGCTTCTGAATCTCGTCGTCTTTGTAGCTGTGCGCGGCGAAGCCGGCGCCGCTGGTGGTGCGCGTCTGGTCGATGCGGCTTCCGAGCGAGGAGGCGAAGACCTGCCGTTCCCGCGTGAAAAGCATCCCCGCCTCGGCCAGCGTCACGCTCGGATTCTTCCGCAGTTCGGCGTCGATGGCCAGCAGCAGGCTGAGATTCTCTTCCACCGAAATCGAGAACGGATCGATGGCGCAGGGAGAGACCCAGACCGCTTCGTACTTCTGCTCGAGCGCGAGCTCGACGTCTTTCTTCTTGGCCTGCGTGCTGGCGCGGGCGATCTCGACAGCCTGCGCGGCGGCGCGTTCGATGCCCTCGCGGGAAAGGTCGTCGCTGGCGGCGAATCCCCAGCAGCCCTCCATCAGGACGCGGATGCCGGCGCCCACTGACTCGCTGGCCGAGGCCGATCCCATCCTCCCGTTCTTGGTGGAAACGTGGCGGTCGCGGTGCTCGACGACACGGACATCGGCGTAGGAGACGCCGGGCCGGCTGGCGGCGTCGAGCGCCTGTTCGGCAATGTGCCTCATGCTGATTCACCCACAAGTTTAGCGGAGGCGAATTGGCTGGTAGAAGGCGTCAACCTTCACGAACCAACCACCAACTCGTCCACCACAGGGAGGCCGCGGAGACGGCAATCAGGAACCAGACAAGCTGGGCCGGCGAAACCCACACCTCGAGGCCGCCCCCCCGATGGCCGCGACGGCGCAGTACCCCAACAGGTCCAGAGCCTGCGGAACCCAGTTCCGACTCTCCTCTTTCTCCCATTCCAGGCGCCGCATTAGGCGCTGGCGGAACTCGGGAGACGGCTCGGACTTGCCGACAGCTCCCGGGAGCGCGGCCTCCACCTGGCGCTGAATCTCGAGAAACGCCCGGCACTCCGCGCAGTCCTCCAGGTGCGACTCGACGCGCCCGCGGTCCTCCGTCGAAATCGCGTCCTCGCAGTACTCCAGGATCAGGTCTTCAAATCGACGGCACTGCATGCGAGTCCGCCCTCCTTTCGGCCCGCTGCTATGAGCGCGCCCAGCTCCTTCTTGCCCCGGTGCAGAAAGGTCTTCACCGTGCCCAGTGGCAGGTCCAGAATCTCCGCCACTTGCGCATAGGACTGGTCCTCCAAATAGAACAGCGTCAGCACGCGCCGGTACTTCTCCGGGATCCGGGCAAGCAGGTCCCGCATCTCGAGTTCGTCTCCGTGCCGGTCCGTGCGGGAGTGGAGCGACTCGGCCGAGGCGCGCACCTCCGCCACGTCGAGGGACGAGGCCTTTCTCGACGCCTCGATCCGCCGATGGCTCAGACAGGTGTTGCGGGCGATCGTGAAAACCCAGCTCGCCAGTGACGCACCCCCGCGGTAGCCGGGCAGCGCCTTCCAGATCCTGATGAACACTTCCTGCGCCAGATCCTCGGCCGACGCCCGGTCGCCCATGATCGAGAAGGCCAGCCGGAAGACCTTGGCGTGGTACTGGTCCACCAGAGCCTCGAACTGGTCCACGCTAGTCATTATCAGGTTTAGACTCTCCGCGCGCCAGCTAATGTTTCAACGCGGCCGTGAAACAAAACCGGCTGTGCGAGTGGTCTCAATCTCTGAAAGGACATCCCAATGGACGACTTCACGAAGTTGCAGGAGTTGGTCATCCCCATGGTGGCCATCCTGATGCCGATCGGGATCATCGCCGTAGTCGCGCACTTCAAGGGCAAGGAGAGAGAGATGATTCACCGCGAGCGCATGGCCGCCCTGGAGAAGGGGCTGCAACCGCCGGTCGAATCCGAGCCTTCGGCCTTCTCAGGCCGCCCGCCTGCCCCGCGCAATTACCTCCTACGAGGGTTGGTCTGGCTGTTTGTGGGTCTCGGCATCCTCGCTCCGCTGTTCCTATATCGCGGCGGGTTCGAGATGGATCGCGGGTTAGGCGCAATCCCGTTCCTGGGCTTCGTGCCGTCAGGGGTGGGCGTGGCATACCTCATCTTCCACGCAATCGAGAGCGACAAGACGCGCCCACCCGCCTCGTGACGCCGGGCCTCCCGGAGCCTGGTGCTGGGGGCCCCTCCCTCACGGTCGCGGCTCAGTCCTGAAGCCCGCCGGCGCGACGAGTGACCTGCGATCCGTGATATCCTGCCGAACAACCCCACGATGGCGACCACTCGTGAACAGGCGGGCCCCGGCCTGCTGAAGAGCCTCGGCCTCGTCGACGCGACCGCACTGGTCGTCGGGTCGATGATCGGCTCGGGAATCTTCATCGTCTCGGCTGACATCATGCGGCAGGTCGCCGCGCCCGGACTGATGCTCATGACCTGGGTGGTCACGGCGGTGATCACCATGATCGCCGCGCTCAGCTACGGGGAACTGGCCGCGGCGATGCCGCAGGCCGGCGGCCAATATGTCTACCTGCGCGAGGCTTTCGGCCCTCTCAGCGGGTTCCTCTTCGGGTGGACCCTGTTCCTGGTGATCCAGACGGGGACGCTGGCCGCGGTTGCGGTGGCATTCGCGAAATTTGCCGGCGTGTTTGTGCCTTGGATCTCGGCGCACAACCGCGTGGCGGGCGCCGGCCGGCTTGGCATCAGCTCGCAGCAACTGGTGGCCATCGCAGTGCTGGTTCTGCTGACCTGGGTGAACACCCGCGGCGTACGCACCGGCGCGCGGGTGCAGAACACGTTCACCTTCGCTAAAGTAGCCGCGCTGCTGGGCCTGGTGTTCCTGGGCCTGGCCGTGGGGAACCATCCGCAGGCCGTGGCGGAGAACTTCGGCCATTTCTGGGGGAAGGCGGATTGGAGCTTCGCCACCATTCGGCTGGTGGGCGTGGCGATGGTGGGAGCGTTGTTCTCCTCGGACGCCTGGAACAACGTCACCTTTACGGCGGGCGAGACTCGCAATCCGCGGCGCAACGTGCCGCTGGCCCTGGCGCTGGGGGTAGCCATCGTCTCGGCTCTTTACATCGCCTGCAACCTGGTCTACCTTCGCACGCTGCCGATCGAGGCCATCCAGCACGCTCCCGAGGATCGGGTGGCCACGGCCGCGGCTTCGGCCATTCTCGGGCCAATTGCCGTCAAGGTGATGGCGGCGGCCATCATGGTCTCCACCTTCGGCTGCCTGAACGGCATGATCCTGGCCGGCGCCCGCGTCTATTACGCCATGGCGCTCGACGGGCTGTTCTTCAAGCCGGTGGCGCGGCTGCATCCCACGCGGCATACGCCGGTGGTTTCGCTGGCGGTTCAATGCGCGTGGGCCTGCCTGCTGGCGCTGAGCGGCACCTACAGCAATCTGCTGGACTACGTCATCTTTGCGGTGCTGGTGTTCTACATGCTGTCGATTGCGGCCGTGTTCGTGCTGCGCCGCACCCGGCCGGACATGGAGCGGCCCTACCGGGCGCTGGGATATCCTGTGCTTCCGGCCCTGTATATTCTGGTCGCAGGGGTCATTGAGGTCCTGCTGCTGGTGTACAAGCCGAGCTACACCTGGCCGGGACTGATCATCGTGCTGTTGGGAGTGCCTGTGTATTACCTCTGGCGGGCGCGATCCGTGCCGGGGGCCGTGCGTGAAGGAGAGTGAATTGGGGAACCGACTGTTTGCCAGGAAGCCGCTGCACCTGCTGCTCGAGCAGGCGAAGGAATCCCACTCGCAGAGCCTGCGGCGCACCCTGGGACCCTTCCAGTTGACGGCCCTGGGAGTGGGCGCCATTATTGGCGCGGGCATTTTTGTGCTCTCCGGACTGGGCGCGCACTATGCCGGGCCGGGGCTCATGCTGTCGTTTGTCATCTCGGGCATGGGATGCGCCTTCGCGGGATTGTGCTACGCGGAGTTTGCGGCCATGATTCCGTTGGCCGGCAGCGCCTACACGTACGCCTACGCGACGCTGGGCGAGTTGTTCGCGTGGATCATCGGCTGGGACCTGACGCTGGAATATGCCATGGGCGCCAGCACCGTCTCCTCGGGCTGGTCCAACCACTTCATCGAGCTGCTGGACATGTTCCACATCAAGATGCCGCTGTGGCTGGCCTACGATCACTGGACGGCGCTGCGAACGGCGGAGAATGTTGTGGCGCGGGACATGACCCATGCGCTCTACCCCGGACTGGCGCCCGGCACGCAGCCCTACCTGGCCCGGGTCACTGAGATCATAGCGGCTCATTCGTCCGAGCTGGTGAGCCGCGCGCACCAGTTGGTGGGAGCGCCGACGATTTTCGGCGTTGAGGTCGGCTTCAACCTGCCGGCCTTCGTGATCGCGCTGCTCATTACGGCCATCCTGGTGATTGGAATTCGGGAGAGCGCGCGGTTCAACGCGACCATCGTGACGATCAAGGTTGCGGTGGTGCTGTTCGTGATCGGGCTGGGCATCCGGTACATTAACGTGGCCAACTGGGGAAATGGCTGGAGCTCGTTCGCGCCCAACGGCTTTTCCGGCATCGGCGCGGGAGCGGCGTACATCTTTTTCGCCTACATCGGATTCGACGCGGTCTCGACCACCGCGCAGGAAGCCAAGAACCCGCAGCGCGACCTGCCGATCGGCATCATCACCTCGCTGATCGTCTGTACGATTCTCTACATCCTGGTGGCGGGGGTGCTCACGGGCATGGTGCCCTGGGCGGACGTGAACATCGAAGCGCCCATAGCGCGGGCCTTCATGGACCGCGGCCTCACCGGAGCGTCGCACATCATCACGCTGGGGGCGCTGGCCGGGCTCACCAGCGTCATGCTGGTGATGCTGCTGGGCCAGACGCGTGTGCTTTACTCGATGGCCAAGGACGGCCTGCTGCCCGCCAAGTTCTTCGCCGCGGTTCACCCCAAGTTCCGCACCCCCTGGAAGAACACCATGCTGGTGGGCCTGCTGGCGGCCATAGTGGGCAGCGTGACGCCCATCGACGACATCGGCAAAATGGTGAACATCGGAACGCTGCTGGCGTTCGTGATCGTTTGCACGGCGGTGATGATGCTGCGGCGTTCGAATCCCGCACAGCCGCGGCCCTTCCGCACACCCTGGGTGCCGCTGGTGCCGATCCTCGGCATAGCCTTCAATGGCTATATGATGTACAAGCTGGGGTGGATCAACTGGGCGCGTCTGATCGTCTGGCTGATCATTGGGTTGGTAGTCTACTTTACTTACAGCCGCCATCATAGCAAGATCGGGAACCCGCAGGCGTGAGGGGGCTGCCGGCATCGCCCTTCGGACCGTACAGACGCCAATGCCGGGTCTCTTCAAGCAGGCTGAACCGCGCGGCGACCTCCGGCTCGTACAGCCGCCGGTAGTCTTTGATGAAAAGGTCGTCGTGCCAAATGCCATACTTCCGCACGATCACATACCGCGCGTCGCCGATCAGCCGATCGGCCGAGGGACGCGCGTCCTCGCTCAGCACCCAGTCGTACGCGGCGGCGGCGATCCCTCCTCGCGGTGAAGGACGATCGAGAAGATAGTTGAACGGATTAAACATATCGATCGCCAGCACACCCTCACGAGCGCCCGCATAACGGCGCAGTAGAGCGAGACCTTCGTTGACCGACTTCACGTACTCGGCCCCCCCGTTTTCCGTCTCGAATGGCTCGCGAGCGAAGATGATGGATGCGCCGCGGCGGGACTCCAAGCGGAGGATAGGAACCCCCGAGAGCCGGTGTTCCTCCACCGCGGCGGCGACCAGCGACCAAGCATTTCTGAAGAAGAGCGGCCCCAGCGACGAAGCGACCAGAAACGCGATCAGGACCGTGACAGTCATAGAGTTGCCGACGGCGAGGCGTCCGGTCTTGTAGCGGCATATAAAGACGTCGGCCAGCACGATGACCGCACAGCCGTTTAATACTAGCGTTCCGCTCAGTTGCATGTTGGTCGAAAGAAGAAACCCTCCCACGACGAGTACGATGACCGCAATCGCAAGCTCACGGAGCCGCGTTTTCACAGCCGACCGCCATCCATCTTTCCCGCTTTCGGCCACGGCGATCGCCAGACAAAGGAGAGGAGCGTTTTGAGCGGACTGGCCAAACCAGGAAACGATCGCGTCTTCGAGATACCAGGTTCTGCTGCGCCCGATCGCTGCATTCGTCAAATCCCGAATCATATCGGAAAAGTCGAATCGCAGATACCACAGGAAAAGCGCCGCCGCCAATCCAGTGCCGCCGGCCAGAGATATCAAGCGGATCCCACGGCCGGTGCGGCGGCAGACATGGAACAGCAGGAAGGGGACGGCGGCGATCGCGTAAGTGAGTTTCAAAAACGCCAATAGTGCGAACGCCAGGCCGGTCGATAGGGCGCCCCAAGCGCCGCCGGCGCGCCGACCGCCATCGGACACGTGGGCAACGCATTCGACTACGACGATCGCGAGCAACGCGAAACCGTAGCGGTTGTAAATCATCGCACAACTGAACATCCATGGCTCGTAGCCCAACGGAAATGGCGCGGCAACAATCAGCGCGGCATAAACGCCGAGCGTGCACGCTGAAAAAGGAAGCAACCGGGAGCGGCCAATCCACCAGGCCCAGGCGCCTATTACGGCAGCGAAAAAAGCATTGGCGTACCCGATGCCTTGCGGCCGCAGTCCGGAGAGACGCAACCCCGCGGCCTCGATCAGATAGAAGACGGGCCCCCATGCCGTCGAAAAGTCTCTATGAGGCACCTGCCCTTGCAGGACGCGGTATCCATTGTCGAGCAGGAAGAAGACGTCGTGCCCGAACAGGTGCAGCGGCGCGAGGCCCACGAACGCGGCAAGTCCGCAAATGACTGCGACGGCGGCGACAAAAACGGCCACGCTCCAGCGCCCCATCCCGGAGCCACCCGCCATTGCTCTGGATCGGTCGGTCGTCATCTAGCGTTCAGCCAGCAGGCGCCAGTCCGTGAGTATTCCGGTAATCATTCGCAGCCCGACCTTCAGTGCGCGGGCGTTGCTCACGTTGCCGCCCTTGCTCTGCCCAACCCGCGCGAAAAAAGTGATTGGGCACTCGACGAGCTCGATTCCGAGGCGAAGAGCCGTATCGAGAAAATGGCAGTTGAACTCCAGGTTGATGTTTCGATTCAGATGGGGGAGAAGCGACGGCAGTACCCGCGCGCGACAGAGCTTGTAAGTCGTGCCCACGTCCGTGAACGTGCCGCGTCCGAGGTGTTTCAGCTCAAGTAACTTGCCCACCGCAAAGTTACCGTAGTAGATGAACGTACTGAGCTGCGTGTCGCGATCGCGCAGTTGCTCCACAATACGGGTTCCGTTGACGATTTCCGCGTGCGCAATATAGGCACGAAACTTGTCGATGTCGAAGGCGCGGAACGTCATGTCGCCCTCGCAAAGAAGGATCAACTCCGTGTCGTCGTATTTGAGGGCCTCCTCGAACCCCCGGTAGACGCAGTTGCCGTATCCCGGACGTTCCTCGCGGATCGCGATTGCGCCGGCCCTTGCGGCCACATCCGAAGTGTCATCCGTGCTGTTGTTGTCGATAACTAAGACCCGTCGCACTAGCGGATTTGCGAGAAAATCGGATACGGCGCCGCCGATACTCGGCGCATCATTGAACGCGGTCAGTATGATCGTGAGATGCTGGTTCGGCACCGGTTCCACGCGCACTCGCCGGTCGGCGCGCTGCCTGGGTAACTGGATCTTCAGTGCGACAAAAATGAGCAGCAGCCCGACGATTACTGGGATGCCGGCGTACCACAGCAGCACCGTGCAGGCACGGCCGGCGCCAGATCGTGGATCCACGGCCATGGAGAGAAACGCCCACAGGATGCCGCAGGTGTAAAGCACGAATCCGAGGGCCAGGAAGAGGGCGCCATAGAGCATCAGGGGCAGACTCCCGGACGGTCTCCCCCTAGGGCTGCTTGGTTCGATCCTGCCGGATGTCGCGCCTGTGTGAATGGTGAATCCTCCCCCTACGGGACTTACAGTATACCCCTCCCGACGCTTTGGATCGGAACTTAGGCCGGGTGCGCGATACAGCCCCACTCCGTTTTCGAACTCGAGCTCAAGCTCAAGGGGTCCGAACTCCTCCGCCAGATCGCTTCCTTGGGGACTTTCGCGGCGGGTCCATGACTAGCATTCGCGGTCACTGCGGGAAGCCCAACTGTCGCTGCCACACGCCCAACCACCCCGGCCACGGCCCGAACTTCCGTCTCAGCCGCAAGCGCAACGGAAAGACTGTATCGGAGACGTTCTCCAACGCGGCGGACTTGCAGAAGGCCCAGCGCGAGGCGGCCGAGTTCCGCCGCTTTCCGCAGTTGGCCCGCGATCCAGTCGAAGTCAACGAGCAGATCTACCGCCCACTCTGGACCGCCCGCGGCGCCAGCGCCATCACCGCTCTACGCGCCTGCCGGCTCAGCGGGCGCCCCGAAGATTACTGGGAGTCGCGCCGACGAGCCGTCTGATCATCTACATTCATGTCCGCACCCACTGTCCGTACCCACGGCGATTCCCGCCAGGGCGCGGGGTTCTCAACCGGCTATGTCGCGCGCACGGCCGGGCACAGCCCGCACCAGCATCTGCTTTGCGAACGGTTTGAAGGGCGATGCCAGATAAAGCCGGACCAGTAACGGATGCACAGGCCAGCGGGACTTTACCGTCAGTGGCAGGAAAGCGGGTCTGGCCTCCACAACCCGAAATTGATGCGCCTCTAGAAAATCGCAAAGACTTGCGTCCGAAAAAACCGTTACGTGAGTGTAGTCGTCGAAGTACTCGCGGTATGCGTACCGGTAATTGGGCTGTAGGATCGTGAGCGAGCCCGAGAGTTTGAGCTTTCTGCCAAGCTGGGCAAGCACCTCGCTGAACATGCTCTGGGTGAGGTGCTCAAACAGATTGCTGGCGAAGGCAAAATCAACCGATTCGTCGTCGAGAAAAGAGAGATCGGTTACCGTTCCGACGTGGGCGAGCACACCCTCTTCGGCGTAGTCTTTCAACCCGGGCCACACGTCGACCGCAATCCGCCGGGCACAGCGCACGTGGTTGATGAAATGTGCGTAACCGGCCCCCAGTTCCAGTACCGTATCGGCGGGGCCGACCAGCCTATGGAAGTAGTGCGCCCACAGGGTGCGCCACAACACCTCCCGCCTGGCGTCGAACGACAATCGCGTGTGGTGATAGGCGAGCTCAGTCTGGTCCACGGGCCCTACTCCGGACTCTCCATTGTATAGCCGCCGGTGTACGAAGCTCGAAGCTCAGCTAAGGCGGGAGCACCGGAACCAGTGGCAGCCGCCAAGGCGCATAGGATCGCTCTACTCCGTCAGCAGCAACGCAATCCGGTCGATGAGAATCCGCATTTCGGCGGCCGGAACCTCGTAGTTGTTGGCAAGAATCGAGAAGGCCAGTGTACCGCGGCTCTGCGACTGCACGTAGCCGGAGAGGGCAGAGGCGTGCGTCAGCGTTCCGGTCTTGGCGCGAATGCGGCGCGCGGCGGGCTGCCTGTCGAAACGCGCGGCCAGCGTGCCGTCCTCGCCGCCCACCGGCAGCAGAGAGATCCACAGTTCCCGGTACTTCGATCCGTACATACAGCGCAGCAACTTCACGACGGCTTCGGGCGTTACCAGGTTCGAGCCCGACAGTCCCGAACCGTCAGCGAAACTATACTCATCTGCCGCGATCCCCGCGCCCGCCAGGAAGTGCCGCGCCATCTCGATCCCGGCGGCGCGCGAACCGGCCCCTTGCCGTTGCCGCGCCACCTCGCGCAAGAACATCTCCGCATAGAGGTTCTGGCTCACCTTGTCCATGATGCGCAGCAGTTCAACCAGCTCGGGCGAGCTGCGCCTTGCGAGCACGACCGCGTCCGGCGCGGCTGCCTGTTGATTCGCATAAAGGTGCAGAGCCACAGGCTTCCCCGTGATGGCGACCCCGCGGCGGGCCAGCGCGTCCGCCAGCGAGCAGGCGGCATAGAGAGCCGGGTCGTCGATGGCCAGCAGGAACTGGGTCTCGCCGGGCGGATGCGATCCCAGCGTGCCCCAGAGGCGCAACTGGCGCGATCCCGGCAGGCGTTCGATGTGAACCTTGTTCTCCAGGCGCGGGCCGACCCGCACGCGGTTGTCCACGGAGTAGTACTCGATGGGCGGGGAAAACGCGATCGCCGCGCGGTCGCCGTCCGCGCGCACGCGCAGCGTGACCGCGTTCTCGTTGACCGCCAGCGCGCTCACCGGAGCGGCATAATCCCAGACTGTGTCGTCCTGGTCCCAGCCCTCCGGATACGGCTCCCAGGTGTAAGCCGTGTCGTCGCCGAGGATGTCGCCCTCGATACGCCGCACACCGCGCGCGACAACCTGATCGGCCAAGCCCTCGATGGCCTGAAGCGGGTCTCCACTGGACGGCCCTTTCAGATACGGCACGGCGCGCGCCGAGAGCAATGGGTCCCCGCCGCCCACCAGTCGCAAGTCGCCCGCTAACAGGCCTGAGGCGTCCGGAGCGCGCTCGGACGTGATGGTGGTTTCGAAGCGATACCATGGCCCAAGTTCCAGCAGGGCCAAAGCGCCGGTGAAAAGCTTTGTGTTCGAGGCAGGGATGAACAGCCGGCGCTGGTTCATGGCCACCAGCATCTTGCCGGTCGAGACCTGAACCACTTCGACTCCCCAGAACGCGCGCTCGGCCGCCGGCGACGAGTGGATGATGCGCTCGATTCGCCGCTGCAGATTGGCGGGCTTGGAATGGCCGGGCGGCACCGTCTGCCCCACGGCGGCCGCGAGGAGGAACAACGAAACCCATTTCATCGGAAGTCGCATTATACTTCAGACATGCCGCGCCCCTTCCGGATGTCCGCCATCGTGCTGGCGTGTTGCGCATTGGGCTCGGCGCAGACTGCGCCCAAGCCCAAGCCCGGCGACTATCCCGCCCACACGCGCTCGGGCGATGTCGAGATCTCCGCCGAGTACCTCGTTCACACGCTTCCTGCCGCGAGTACCAACTTCCTCGTCCCCGGCTACCTGGTGGTTGAAATCGCCATCTACCCGCCGAAATCGCAGGCGGTGGCGGTCGCGGCGGGGCAGTTCCGGTTGCGGATGAACAAGAAAAGGGAACTGTTTCCGGACACGCCGGAAATGGTCGCGATGTCGTTGAAGTATCCGGACATCGGGGGGCACAAGGGGCTCGACACTGAGGTTGGAGTCGGCCCGGTGATCCTGGGCCGCACGCAACCCACCGAACGTTTTCCCGGGGATCCGGGGCCGAACATCGGCCGGGGTCCTTCGCCGCCGAAGGCGCCTGACGACAAGCCCACAGACGTTGACCGGCCACCGGCGCAAACCGCGGCGGAGGCAGCCGTCGCCCTCGCCTTTCCGGGCGGCACGTGCCAGCGTCCCGTGAGCGGCTACCTCTACTTCCAGTACGACGGGAAAGCGAAGTCGGTCAAGTCGCTCGAACTCATCTGGGAACGCGGCCAGGAGCAGACCACCGTCAAGCTCTTCTGAGCCCTCAAGCCTCGTGGAACTTAGCCTCTGCCCAGATCAGCACCAGCAGCACAAAGACCATCAGGGTTCCGATCAGCGGCAGCAGCATGGCCACGCGGATGCCCCACCAATCGGTGAAGTAGCCGAGCGACCAGGGAGCCACGAGCCCGCCCGTCAGCGCCAGGGAGAAGATGCCGTTAAAGAAGCCAGGATGGTAGTAGGGAAACCGGCTGCCGATCTTGCCGACGACCAACGGAAACACTGAGGCAAACCCTCCGCCCACCAGCAGGACGCCCGTCACGGCCCCAAACACGTTGTTGGTGTTCAGCAGTATAGAGCAGCCGAACAGCGCCGCCAGGATGCTGCCCATTAGCAGCTTGCCCCGGCTGACCGACGGCAGAATCGCGATGGCCACCACCCGCCCGACCAGCAGCGCAAGCCAATAGGCCGCCAGCAGCATCAGCGAGGATTCGGGGCTGATCCCCAGCCTTTGGATCAGAAACAACGGCAGCCAGCCGGCGATCGCCCACTCACTGCCGAACTGGATGAACAGTAGCAGGGCGAACAGGACTGCGGCGGGGCTCCGGAAATCGGCGAACGCCTGCCGCATGGTCGGCTCCTGAACCGGCGCCTCGACTGGGAAGCGCGTCGTGGCATACATCAGCAGGAAGAGTCCCGGCAGAAACGCCACGAAAATCAGGATGCTCATGACCGTGTAAGCGTAGAAGGTCCCGGCCACCAGGATCGTCATGATCACGCAGCCGGCGCCGAACATCGCGCCCGCCAGGTTTACCGTCGCCGCCGCGTCGTGCCGGTAGAGCGGGGTGATGGCGCGAAAGATCCCTAGATTCAGTAGACCGGCGCCGCCGCCCAGCAGGAAGATCCCGGCGTTTCTCCACCAGGGATTCGTTCCCGGCGGCAGGAAAGCCAGATACAACAGAGCCAGGCACGCCATACCGCAGGCCAGCGCCAAGGGGACCGATAGCGTCTTGCGCCGCAGTAGCCTGGACAGAAGGGGGGCGGTCAGTATCCCCAGGTTCATGGCCAGGAAGTAGTAGCCGACGGTCACAAAGTCGCCGGTGACGTGGTGCCCCCACGCGGGCAGGATGACCCCCAGAAACGAGACCAGGAGGCCGGAAAGGAAGAAGCCGGCGAGAGCCTTGCGAGCTGTGCCAGCCTGTAGCAGGGTCGGGCCAGCCGGGCTATGGGTTGCACTCGCCATTTTCTGCATCTACTCTTGTACCACCTTTTCGGGGTCATTCTTTCAAAACTCGTATAGGGCTGCGGGAGCCCCTATGGAAAAGCGGAGCAAGGGCAGGCCAACACCTTGTGTTCTCAGTAGGTTCGCTTTGGCAGGAGGATTGCTCCCCGCCAGTGGGGTTAACAGAGGTTGTAATCGCTTTGAGGGGAGCTGCCTTCCTCGGTAGCACTCTCCCCACCCCGCGCCTTCGCGGGGTCTTTCTTTTTTTGCCCTTCCCGAGTCACGGTCAACTCTGCTGGTGCTACAATATTTCCTTTGATGCCAAGGATATACGCACGTTGGATCGATCACTGGGAGAATCGTCTCGCCAACCGAGATTCCAATCGGATTGTCCGTCCCTTTGACTGGGGTTTGGACTGGCTAGGCATTCCCCCAGCGGCTGATTCCGCCCCGGCGATCCTCGAGTACGCCGCCCGATCCGTCAAGAACTCCGACGCCTTCTTCGCCTACCGTTCCCCTACGGATTTCAGGCTTGAAGGTCGCCACCTCACTTTCACCAGCCCCTTGGAGACCCCACACCCCGAGAACAACACGGTGCACGCGGAGTTCTTCCCGTGCCGGCGGGACGGCGGCCGGGCACTGGTCGTTCTGCCCCAGTGGAACGCAGATGAACAGGGCCACCTGGGGCTTTGCCGGCTGCTGAACGGCTTCGGAATCGGGGCGCTACGCATGAGTCTCGCCTACCACGACCGGCGGCGGCCCGCCGAGACGCCGCGCGCGGACTATCACGTCTCGAGCAACGTGGGGCGGACCATCCACGCCGGGCAGCAGTCCGTCATCGACGCTCGCGCGTGCCTGGATTGGCTGGAGTCGCAGGGCTACCATCGCCTGGGGATTCTGGGGACGAGTCTGGGATCCTGCATCGCCTTTATCGCGGCGGTGCACGACGCGCGCCTGCGCGTGGCCGTCCTGAACCACGTCTCCACCTGGTTCAGCGACGTGGTGTGGACTGGAGTTTCCACCCGCCACGTGAGGGAGGGCTTCGGGGATGCGGTCACACAGGACGAGTTGCGCCGGATGTGGGCGCCCATCAGTCCCGCCAGCTACTTCGACCGGTTGCCCGTCCGGGACTTGAAGATGCTGCTCCTCTGGGCGCGGTATGACACGACGTTTCTGCCCGAGTTCTCGCGCCAGGTGCTGGATGCCTTCCGCAGTCGCGGCGTCCGCCACCAGGTGGTATCCTTGCCCTGCGCCCATTACACGACGGGCCAGACACCCTTCAAGTTCATTGACGGTTTCGCCATGGCGCGGTTCGCGGCGAAGAATCTATAGGGCGGGGTAGTCCGTTTCCGAATACGCCGGGTTGTCTTCCCCAACGCGTTACGCCTGGCGCGCGACGTCTACCAGATCGCTGAACAACCCGTAGGCGGTCTGGTCGACCGTCGGATTGATCGAGACCGTGCCTACCGTCCCCATCAGGTCCGTATGGAGCAGGATGAGATTCGAGGTCCCGGCCACGGCGGCCAGCAGGTCTGTCTTGTCGAGCACCTCGGCGCGCACGCGCAGCCAAATACCCTGAGGCGTGCGCCGGGCGCGGCTGACGATGCGCACGGTTTTCCCCTTGCGGCCGAGTTCCTGCACGCGCGCCGGCGTGAGACGCCCCACGCCGCGGGGACGGATCGCCTGAGGCGTAGCCCCCGCGTCCATCAGCACGTTCGCCAGCGCGGCCGTCTTGGCCGCCGAATCCCACCCGTCCAGGTCGTAGAAGGGATCTGTCTCGGTGACCCCCAGCCGCCGCGCCACCTCGATCCCCTCTTCCAGCGACATGCCGTCGGCGAGCGCTTCGACCACAATCTTGCTGGTCGAATTCAGCACGCCCGTGAACCCGAGCACCTGGACCCCGGGCAGGTGGTCGCGAACCAGGCTGAAGACCGGCGCGCCGTCCATCACCGTCGATTCGAAGCGGAACTGCACCCCTGCCACGCGCGCTTCCTCCCGCAGTTCCGCGTAAGCGTGCGCGATGGGGCCTTTGTTCGCCGTGATCACGTGCATGTGGTGCGCGAGCCCGGCCCGGATGTGCGTAATCGCCGGCTCGCCCGTCAGCGGAACGAGCGGTGTGATCTCGATTGCGACCTCCGCCTTCGCGCGATCGAGGAAGCTCTCGACCGACGCCGCCGGCGGCCCGAACTGCGCCTCGGGTCCGAGCCCCTTCGCGCTCAGCGCAGTTCCGTGGCGCGCCGTGTGAATCCCCACGATCCGGAACGGGAAGGAGGCGCGTTTCTTCTCGATCAGGCGGGCAAACGCCCGGCCCACATTGCCGAATCCGATCAGCGCAAGGTCCATCGGTAGCCTTCCCTCTAGAACTCTATCGCCTCGATCAGCCTGTTCAGACCGGCCTCGATCGCGGTCTTCTTCTGCTTCAGCTCCGCCTGATTGTCGCGCAGCGAGGCGAGCTGTGTCTCTTGACCCGCGAGCTGCCGGGCGTAGTTCTGCACCTGTTCCTGCTGCCCGCTCACCTGGTTCAAGCTTATGATGTTCTGCCGAATGCGGTCCTGGTCGCGCACCAGCTCGCTGATCTGCTCCCCGGTGCGCTGGATGGCGCCGTCGTTCTCCGCGATCTGCCGCTTCTGCTCGGCGATGCGCTCGAGCTGCTTGCGTGAGGCCTCGTCCAGGTCCTTGTTCTGGACGTAAGTGAGCAGGAAACCGGACGACGTGTTGGCCAGCTCGATTCGCTGATCCACCAACTGCTCCTCACTCACCGGCAGCTTCTCGGTTCCCTGCGGCGCCAGCTTGACCTCGAAGCGATAGGCGGACGCGGTGGTTTCGGCCGGCTTGGTGTCAATCAGCCGGAAGCCCGGCCGGATGGCGTGCTCGACGATCAGCGTCTTCGCTTTCGCGTCCACGTTGTGGATCGTGTAGGTCTTGGTTTCCCGCACCGCCGTCCGCACCGTGAGCAGGCCGCGGCGCAGATGGATTTCGCGCACCAGGTCGCTGCTCGAATCGAGTTTGGTGGCCACGCGCGTGCCGAGATCGACAGCGTAGCTGATCAACCGCTTGTCGCCGGCCTTGAGCGTCTCCATGAGCGCTTCGCCCGCGTAAGTGTTGCCATCGAACACGGTGATCGGCCCGCCGTCGAGCGTCTTGCCGGTGGAATTTGTGATCTCGGCGGCGTTGCGCGGGAACTCGGAGGCAGCGGTGCTGAAGATGAGCACCTTGCGGGCGGTGACCTTCTGCTGCAGGAAGGGCAGCATGGCCGATTCGCCGTCGTGGACCGTGACCGGCGTCTCGAAGCGGTACTCGAACAGCTCGCCGCGCTCAGCCGTTTCGGCCGGGGCGGTCACCGTGCTGACCACCTGTCGGCTGATCCAATGCTCTTCGTTCTTGATGTTTGCCGGACCCGCCCGGGGCCGAAGCGCGACGGCCCCAACGCCGCCACCCTGGCCAGCAGCGATGCCGCCAATCACGCCCCCGGCCACGCCGCCGGGAATGCCGCCGTAGACCCCGCCGTCGTGCAACTCCGGAGCCTCGGCCGCCTCTTCCGGCAGCTCAGCCCTCTGCCGCGCCACCATCCGCGGCTCGTACAGATTCGTGATGAACGAAACCGGCCGGCCCGACACCAGCGCCAGCCGCACTTTGCTCCAGTCCTCGCCCGTCGTGTTGTCCACGATGGCCCAGCCTTCGAGCATCGGCTCGCCCGCCTCCCCGAACGCCAGCCGGTAGCTCGACTTCCACACCGGCGCTGGAACCACGTAGCTGGCCGTCAGCCGCCGCGCCCGCTCGCCCGTCGAATCCACGTACACGTTACGTTTCTCCTTCGAGCGCCCCGCCGCCACGCTCGCGAGGTACTTCACGAGCTGGCCCTGCAACACCGGATCGCTGAAGCGCATCGCCGTTACGCCGCCCAGGTCCACCGTCCGCAACTCACCCGAATCGAGCAGCAGGGTCACCTCTTCGCGCTGCGCCTGCTTCTCGCTGGCCTCGATCTCGCGAGCGCCGACCACGGCCCCGGCCAGCGTCTCCGGTCCGGTCTTCAGCTCGATGCGCGCGCCCTTCACCTGGTCGAGCAGCGCGCTGAGCGGCTGGTGGTCGCCGAGCTGAAACGGGAACTCGGCCAGCTTCGAAGTCAGGGGATCGCTCGAATCGTAGCGCAGGCCGGAGATCTTGCCGCCGCCTTCCTCGAAGATGGCCAGCGACTTCAGCACGTCGTTCATCTCGCCCGCCTTGAACTCGAGACGGGCCGCTTCGCCGGCCTTGATCTCCCCGCTGCGAACGAAATACCCGATGCCATTTTTGTAAAGGACCACGTCCCGAACCGGCAGCTCGGCGGCGAAAGCGCCGGCCGCGAAAACCATGGCACACAACAGGAATCTACGCATAAGGTTGCCTCTCAGACGTTATGCTCCGGCGGTGCCTTTCCTTTCAGCGCGCCGGTCACTCGCCCATAACTTTGACGATCACCCGCTTGGGGCGCCGCCCGTCGAACTCCGCGTAGTAGATCTGCTGCCAGGGCCCGAAGTCGAGGCGGCCCGCCGTCACGGGCACAATCACTTCGTGGTGCACCAGCAGGCTTTTCAGGTGCGAATCGCCGTTGGTCTCGCCGGTCCGGTGATGGCGGTAATCGCGGCGGAAGGGCGCCAGTTTCTCGAGCCATTCGTCGATATCGGCCAGCAGCCCATCCTCGGCGTCGTTCACCCACACGCCCGCCGTGATGTGCATGGCCGAGACCAGAATCATGCCCTCGCGGATGCCGCTCTCAGCCAGCGCGCTCTCCACCTGGCCGGTGATGTTGATGTACTCGCGTTGCTTCTTCGTGTTGAAAGTCAGGTATTCGGTGTGAAATAGCATCAGACGGAATGATACAATGACGCGAACGCCGCGGGGTGGCCCTGCCGCTAGTTGGTTGACACGGCGGCGCTTCGCGAGTGAGACTTGTGCGGAAGGAAGGAACTTTGAAGCTAGCTGTTGTTGCCACGGTTGTGCTGATGAGCGCCTCGGCATGGGCCCAGGACGAGAGCGGAAGCGGGGCTGCCCAGCAGACTCAGTCCGAATACGGCGGCCCGGCAATTCTGAGCCGCGGGGGCGCACCGAGCGTGTTCCGCGGGGGTGATCAGGCTGTTCTGACACCGTTCATCGCCGTAAGCGCCGTGGACCAGCAGGGTCAGGGGTACTCCGGCTACGGTGACGGCGTCTCGGCTATGCTTGGCGTCACGGGCACCCACACCTGGGAACATAGCGTGCTCGATCTCGACTACCGCGGCACCTACCAGTACTACTCCAGGAACGCTTTCTACCGCGGGTTCGACAACAGCTTGACCCTCGGCTTCTCGCACCAGTTGACCTCCCGTCTCGGCATCACCCTGAACGAAGACGTGGCCCGAGTCCGGAACGCCGGCTCCCTGCCGCTCGGCAGTCTTTACAGCGGCGGGGCAGTTGGCTACAACCCGTTGTACAACGCCCTGACGACGAACAGTGTGCTGGACACGCCCATGGAGGCGTCGGTCACCTCGGCGCGCCTGGTCTATCAGCACAGCGCACGGCTTTCGATGAGCGTCGGAGGGACCTTCATCGTCTCCCGCCAGCAAGCTCAGCAAACGCTCGGCGCCGACGGGTACAACGCGAACGCCGATGTTGCCTACCGGCTGAGCCGCTATCAGACCATCTCCTTCAACTACGGCTTTACCCACTTCAGCTACGTAGGCCAATCCGCCCGGACGGACATGCATGGGGCCGGCCTGGGCTATTCGGTGCGCATCGGCCGCTACTGGGAGTTCGCGTTGTCTGGCGGCGCCTCCCGCGTCGACTCTCGCCGCGAATCGACGATCCAACTCGATCCGGAGCTCGCGCAGCTTCTGGGGGAAAGCGTCATATTCGAGAAGATGCATAATATCGTTTACGCGCCGTACGGATCCGTGCGCTTGACGCGCTCTTTCCGGCATTCGAGCTGGTCGGCGGGCTATGACCGCACCGTGGTGGCGGGAAACGGCCTGTACGCCGGCTCTAAGTTTGAGACTGCCGATTCGAGCTACACGTACTCGGGTCTGCGGCGGCTGAGTCTCCAGATCGGCGCGGGCTACTGGGGGTACTCGGCCTTGACGCAATCGTTGGGACGCTACCGGAGCTATGGGGCGACCGGCGGCTTTACCTGCCGCCTTGGCAAGGGCTTCTCGACAGTCGGCCGCATCGACGGGCGCCGGTTTTATATCAGCGACTCCAGTCTTGACCGGACCGGCTACATGGCCACCCTCGGGATTTCATGGAACCCAGGCAAGGTCCCGCTCGCATTATGGTGACGGCGTTGACCCCGAATATGCAAGAGCGCATCCTGGTGGTCGACGACGAGGAGTCGCTGCTCGTCGTGATGGAACAGTATTTGCGCCGCCTCGGCCACGCCGTGGTGGCCTGCCGCAATGGCCGGGAAGCCTGGGAACTGTTCGAGCGCGACCCGGCTGGCTTTACGCTGGTTGTGGCCGACATTACGCTGCCCGAAATGTCCGGCGCCGAGTTGCTCGGGCGCATGCTTCAGTTGAACCCGCGCGCCTGCATCTTGATTTGCTCCGGCTATCCGTTCGACCTGTCGACCCTGCCCGCAACCTGCCAGCGCCAGATCGGGTTTCTGCAGAAGCCGTTCACGCCCCGGATGTTGGCCGATTCCATCGCGCGCCTCCTGGCTGACCGCGACGCCACGCCGTCAGCCTAGCCCGCTTCTCCCGAACGGTTTCGACGTTCGGCGCGGACTCGTCAGTTAGTCGGCCAGCGGGAGCGGTGGTGGTCGCCTCGTTATCCCGCCTCGTCCGCGAGCTCTTCGAGACGTTCGGCGAAGTCCTCTCCGGATTCCGACCACAGGCTCAGCCGCTTCACCGGCAGATGGTTCTCGATCTCGCGCGCCAGGCGGACTATGCTCCGCAGGTTCGAGTGTGCCTTGCGGGCGCTCTGCGGCAGGTCAACGGCCGGCAGGAAACACTCCTCCGGGCCCAGTTCGAGCCGCAAGTGATCCCCTACCTCGTTTTCGAACTGGGGTCCGAAACAGGTGAGGACCACGGGTGCCGGCAGCAGTTGCCAGCCGCCCTCATAGCGCCAGAGTTCCCACCAGCCTTCCACCAGGTAAGCGCAATCGGGCGCCTGGTAACCCTCAGCCATCTCCATCACGGTGTCCGCGTCCACTTCCCCCGCGAACATTTGCTCGAAAAGCGCGGGCTCCGTGAATTCGATGGCGTAGATCCTAAGCGCCGCAACGCCAGGCCGCAGGCTCGAAAAGGGGAAGATGCGCAGCAGTTCCTCGAGGCGCCGGAGCATTGTGTTCCGGTCGAAGTCGCGCAGCCAGAGGGAGAGACAGAGCTGGTCGGGCATCGAGATTCGGTTACTCCATGCGCTCGGTAAGCTTGACCGGCTGCGCGAGCCGGAAGGTCAACCGGGTCTCGACCGGGAGTTGCGCCGGCTTGCGGTGAGTGGCCGCTGCAACGCCCCCGCCTCCGGCCCCACCCGCGCCGGCGCCGATCGCGGCTCCCTTGCCGCCTCCGGCGATCGCTCCGATTACCGCGCCCAGAACGGCTCCGGCCGCGACTTTCTCGCCGCTCTGCTTGCCAGTCGCCGTGGTGCCTTCCCGGGTGAATCTCTCCGTCGCAATAGACACATCCTGTCCGTCGGAGGTGTGCAGCTTGATGAGTTGAAGGGCCAGATCCTTGCCACTTTGGCCGTTGTCGATCACTTTTCCGTCGACATGCGCGCCGCGCTCGGCAATCGCGAAACCGTCAACCACGAGCGGTTGGTCCAAGGTGGCCGAGAAAGCGTCTCCGGCATGGTTCTTGTCGCTAGTCAGCGAATCCGCCAGCCGAACCGTGATCAGCGTGCCCGTAGGAATCGTCACGCTCTGGGGCCGGCGCGGTGCCGGAGGGGCGGGCTCCGCGCCCGGTGGCGGATTCAGCACTGCCTCCGGATGAGACGTTGGCTCCGGCGCGGCTTGAAGCGGGGGGGCCTGAACCGGCGCCGGCTGAACCGGCGGCGCCGTGGACGGCATGGGCTGGCTCATCGGCTCGCGGTTCTCCGCAACCTCCCCGGCCGGTTTGGCCGCGCTGCGCGAAGGCGCCGGCTTTCGCCGGGAGGGCGCTGCCTGCATGGCCGGCGGCGCGGGAGCAACTTGACCTGGAGCCGAGGCCGCCGGAGTGGGCGCGGGGGCCACAGGCCCCTCCGGAGCCGGCGTGGCGACTGCGGCAGACGGCGCTGGCGGTGCCGCTGGAGCCGGCTGCTGCCCGCGGTACACCTTGTACAAAAGGCCCGCACAAATGAGCAGCGCTATAAGGATTCCGACCTGAATAGCTTTCATTTGTCCCTCTTCTGTTATAACGTACGCGAAAACCGGGCCGTTACCATACAGCCATCAGCCACGAACAGGCGCGGTCTCCATCCATGCCCGCGTCTGCTCCCAGGACCTGAGGCCGGCCGTCGCGCCAAGCTGCTGAACCGAAAGAGCGGCGGCGGCACTGGCGAAGCGCGCCGCCTCCGCCTGATCGAGACCGCGCTCGAGGGCGGCGAGGAAGGCGCCCGCAAAGCAGTCGCCGGCGCCGGTGGTGTCAACCACAGGAACGTCAAACGCGGGCACGCGCACTTCACCGGCCGCGTCGAAAACCGCGCAGCCCTGTGCGCCCAGCTTCACCACCACAACCCGTGCTCCGCCTTCGCGGAGCCGGCGCGCCGCCTCGCCGGTGTCCGACGAGCCGCCCAGGCGCTGTGCTTCGTCCTGGTTGACGAACAGGAGGTCGGTCGAAGGAAGACACGGCGCCAGGTCCGCCATCCACCTCTCGAGCGAGTCCCAACCCGTATCGACCGAGGTGGCCAGGCCCGCCGCTCGTGCCCGGCGCAAGACCTCGCCCGCGTGCCTGCGCAAGCCGGGTAGCGAGAACAGGTTCGCCATGTGGAAGCGCGACATTCCGGCGGTGAGCGCGGCGTCGAGATCGGGAGGTTCAAACGCCTGAGCGCCAGCGCCAATCCGGTGGAGAAAGAGGCGGTCGCCGGCGGAATTCACCAGTGCCACCGTAGCGGCGGTTGGGCCATCCATACGCCGCACCGGTCCGACATCGACGCCGCCGGCGGCCAGCTCACCGAGCAGGCGGTCGCCGAACGCGTCCCGCCCGGCGACGCTCACCAGGCGCACCGCCGTGCCGCAAACCGCCGCGGCGTACGAGGTGTTCGCCCCGTTGCCGCCCATGCGCTGCTCGATGGCCTCGACCCAGATGGTAGTGTTCCAGGCGATGCGGTCCACTGGACGGACCAGAATGTCCATGACGATATTGCCGTAGCACAGCAGTCCGCCCGGCATGGGTTAGAGCGTGCCCCCGGCGAGCGACTGCAGGAATTCGCGCTCCACCGGCCAGCGGCCCAGCACGTGGGTGCCCTTCTGTTCGAAGGCGCCAGCGGACAGGACGCCACCGAGGTCTTTCGGGTCGGGCGTCGCCACGGCATCCCGCAAATGCGCCGTGATGTCCCGGAGGCGCGTAGCCAGCGCGGCTGCGTCGGCAGCGCTGCCACACGTGGCGTCAAACCGGATCGCGAAGCGCTTTCCGTCCGGGCCGGCGGCGAGCAGCACACTCTGAGCGCCCTCCAGCGCCCGCACGAACGGCCCTCCGGCCGCGGGCAGATTATTATCCTTCTTGAGCTCTCCAACCGGAATCAGCGACCACACCGGATCTCCGGGAATCTCCACGTGGCGCGCCGGTTTCAGAGCTGAGAGCTCCTGGGCCGCGTACTCATCGTCGCCGACGGCCAGCGCCATGAGGTCCGCTCGGAGCGGGAAGAAGGAGATTTTGCGTTTGGGCACGCTGCCCGCGACCCTGCAGAACGCATTATGGCAGGAGCCTCCCTCGTGCGCGACGTATTCCTCCAGCGCCTTCCAATCGAAGCGGCCATGCAGGAGAAAATACGTGCCGGACCGGTGAAACGAAATCAGGGCGGCATCCAGATCGTTGATGTAATCGAAGCCGGTCTGTTCGACGAACACCCGGTATTCCGGTTCCTGGGTGATCTTCGACCCGCCGAGGATTCCCAGCACTCCGGCGCGCCGAAGCGCGGCGAAATCGATGGAGAGGATCACAGCTCCGTCCGCCGGCAAGCGCGCCACTAGGGCGGTGGGCGATGTGGCTCGGGTCCGGTAGAGCGCCACCCCGGCGATGATAGCGATACAAACCGCGGCCAGCACCAGCAGCATGGCCCACTGCGGCAGTCGATGCTTCACATTACGAAGATACACGCAAACGGTCGCGTCATGCCGCACCGGCTTCGCCATCAGCCGCGGCCTTTGCCGGTGGGGCAGGCGGTTCCGCCTGCCTCGGGGCTGGCTAAGCGGCCTGCTCAGCCAAGCTCATGACCGGATCGCGTCCGCCACCAGCTCGGCGCTCCGCGCTTGCCTCCAGATCGCCAGGTAAGGCTCGAGCTGCTTCATCATGGCGTGGAACTGCGGGATGGTGAGCGACTGCGCGCCGTCGCTGACGGCCTTGTCGGGGTGGGGATGCACCTCCACCATGAGGCCGTCGGCGCCGATGGCGACTGCGGCACGCGCCAGCGCCGGCACCAGGCTGCGCTTCCCGGTGGCGTGACTGGGATCGAGAATTACCGGCAGATGCGTCAGCTCGTTCAGCACCGGCACGGCCGCGATATCGCAGGTGTTCCGCGTGGCCGTCTCGAAGGTGCGGATGCCCCGCTCGCACAGGATCACGTTCGGGTTCCCGTGCGCCAGGATGTACTCGGCCGACATGAGCAGCTCTTTGATGGTCGAGCTCAATCCACGCTTGAGGAGAATGGGGCGGGTGGTGCGCCCCAGGCTCTTGAGCAGCGCGAAGTTCTGCATGTTACGCGCGCCGATCTGGAGCACGTCGGCGTACTCGGCCACCAGCTCCACGTCGCGGTCGCTCATGATCTCGGTGACGATATCGAGGCCGGTCGCCTCCTTCGCCTTGCGCAACAGCTTCAAGCCCTCCTCCTCGAGACCCTGGAAGTCGTACGGTGAGGTGCGCGGCTTGAAGGCGCCGCCGCGCAGAATCTGCCCGCCGGCTTGGGCCACGGCTTCGGCCGTCTCCATGATCTGACGCTCGGATTCCACCGAGCATGGGCCGGCCATCACGATGAACTCGCCGGCGCCCACCACCGTCCCGTTTACCTTCACGCGGCTTCGCACGGGCTGGAACTCGCGGCTCACGAATTTGTAAGGCGCGGAAATGCGGACGGCGTTTTCGACCCCGGGCATGGCCTGCAGGTGCTCCAGGCACTCGGTGACATCTCCCACGCCCACCGCGCCGATTACGACCCGCTCCTCGCCCTGGATGGTATGGACCTTGTAGCCGAACTCCTGAATGCGCTCACAGACGGCGTCGACTTCCTCTTTGCCGGCATGCGGTCTCATCGAGATGATCATGGCTCCGCTCCTCCCCCCACAACAAAAAACCCACTCTTTCGAGTGGGTTGGTTTTCTTCAGCCTGACGGTTCGAACCAACGCCACTCTACCCGGATCGGGTAAAGCCCCAATACCAGTAGCTAAACGACTTGGCGTCGGAACGAGACATCGAAAGACCCAGTATACCGGCGGCCGGGGCAGGGCGCAAGCACCTGGCGAAGGTGTACAGTGCGGTGCTCACGCCGCGGCCCCCGTCTCCACCCCGTGGCGCGCGAGTTCCTGGCGAAGCCGGGTTGCGGACTCGAAGCGGATGGTGCGCATCCCCAGCCGGGCCGGCTCCACCAGGTTTTCCGGGCGGTCGTCGATCATGATGCATTCGCCGGGAGCGCGCTGCGTGAAGTCCAGCGCCCGCTCGAAGATGGCCGCGGCTGGCTTGCTCACTCCGAGAAAGCACGAGCTGTAGAAGGCGCTGAAATGCTTGCGGAGCCCGAACTGGCGGATGCGGTAGACGTCCAGCTCGAGCGACTCGTTGTTGATCGTGGCCATCAGGTAGCGGCGGGTACGGGCGAGGCCCTCTGCGATCTCGATCGACTCCGGGCAGGGCTGCGACTGGGCGAACATGAAGCGCCGCCAGTCGTCCGGAGAGAACGGGCGCGGCTGGTAAAGGACGGCCTGGTGCAAGTATTCGGCGAGCGAAACCTCGTTGATCTCGAAGGCGGCAACCAACCCCGCGTGGCGCGTTTCGAACTCCTCGGCATCGAGCGCAAATCGCTCCACGGCGCGCATTCGTTCGGCGTAATCCCAGCCATTCGTCAGCAGCACGCCTCCGACATCCCAGAACAACGTAGTGATTTCGCCCATCGCGGCCCCGCCCTTGTTTCCATTCTAACCAGCCATGGGGGCGTTGGCTCAGCATGTCTGCAGAAAATCACTGGCCACCGATGAACGCCGATAAACGCCGATAACACTGTTTCTCCTATCCGCGTTTATCCGCGTTCATCGGCGGCCTGAATGCTTTGCTTGTGCCCCACCCGCGCTCACGGCGCCGCCAGGAACGCCCGCGTGTCCCGGATGGTTTCTGCGGGGATCTCTTCCATCGGAACGTGTCCGGCGCCGGGGTAGACGATCAGTTGCGAGTGGCGAATATCGCGGTGGAAGCGCTCCGCGAACGCCACCGGAATCCCCCGGTCCTCGGCGCCCCACAGGATCAGCGTGGAAGCCTCAATCACCTGGATCGTCCTGGGCGTCAAATCCGCCACGGTCCGGCTGAGGATCCCGAAGGTCTCGCGGTTGCCCTGGCGGAGGATCATATCGTCGTAGCGGTCGATCACGACGTCGCTCAGGCGGCGCGGGTCGCCGTACATCTTGCGAATGGTCCCGGCGATGAAGAACCGCGGCGTGGCGTGGCCCAGGATTCGGCCGATAACCGGCATCCTCGCCAGCCGCATGGCCAGGATATTGTGTTGCGGATTGGGGTATCCGCCCGCATCCACGAGTATGAGCTTCTTCACCCGCTCGGGATGCGCCGCCGTGAATTCGATGGCGATGCGCCCGCCGAAGGAGTTGCCCGCCAGATAACATGCGGGCACATTCAGCTTGTCCAGGAAAGCCGCGAGGAAGCGGACGTGCCAGGCCATGCTGTAGTCCTTCGTGGCGTTGGGTCCTGTCAGCCCGAAGCCCGGCAGGTCGTAGCGGATGACGCGATAGTCCTTGGAGAGGTCCGCGGCCCAGGCATCCCACGTGAAAAGAGACGAGGCTGCGCCGTGCAGCAGAACTAGCGGGAAGCCTTGTCCCTCATCGCGATAGTGGACCTGGAGGCCGCCGGCATCCATGAACTTCGAAGGAGGTGTGGCGTACTTCGCACGCAGCCGCTCCGCCGGGATGTCGAAGCGGACGAGCGAGGCGACCCCGGCCGCCAGCAGCAGCAACACGGCCAGAAGCACGCAGGCGATTCGTCTGAGAGCGCGCGGTACGGACATGACTATCCGATATTACCAGCACCCGAGCCACGCGCCGTGGTTTCCGCCGCCGTACAATAAACCCGTGGACCAAGAAAACACGCACGCGCCGCTGGCCTGGCTCAGCGACGAGATCGAATCCTGGAAGCAGGCGGGCACGCATCAGCGGCTGCGGCAACTCGAGAGCCCCTGCGAGCCGGTTAGCCGCTTCGACGGCAAAGAGGTCATCAACCTGGCCTCGAACAACTACCTCGGCCTGGCCAACCATCCCAAGCTGGTCGAGGCCGCCATCGACGCTGCCCGGCGGTACGGCGCCGGCTCGGGCGCGGTACGCACCATCGCTGGAACCATGTCCATTCACATGGAGCTCGAACGCCGCATTGCGGCCTTCAAGAAGGTGGAGGCGTGCGTCGTCTTCCAGTCCGGCTTCGCCGCCAACGCGGGCACCGTAGCCGCTATTCTCACACCGGAGGACCACATCGTCTCCGACGCGCTGAACCACGCCAGCATCATCGACGGCTGCCGGCTGTCCAAAGCCAAGATCCATGTCTTCCCGCACAAGGATGCCGCGGCCGCCGACGGCATCCTGAGTGAGCTCGCTTCCGACCCTGGCCGCAAGCTGCTCATCACCGATGGCGTGTTCTCGATGGACGGCGATATCGCGCCCCTGCCCGCTCTGGTCGAGGCCGCGTGGCGCCACGGCGCCATCATGATGATCGACGACGCGCATTCCTCCGGCGTGCTCGGCCGCAACGGGCGCGGCACCGTGGATCACTACGGCCTGTATGGGAAGGTGGACATCCAGGTCGGGACGCTTTCGAAAGCGATCGGCGTGCTCGGCGGCTACGTCTGCGGAAGCCGCGACCTGATCGACTACCTCTACCACCGCGCGCGCCCGTTCTTGTTCTCGACCTCGCATCCGCCCTCGGTGGCCGCGTCCTGCCTGGCCGCTCTCGACATTCTCGAGCAGGAACCCGAGCGCATCGAGCGCCTCTGGGAAAACACGCGGTACTTCAAGGGCGGTCTGGAGTCCGCCGGCTTCGACACCGGCGCGAGTGAGACGCCCATCACGCCCGTCATGGTGGGTGAGGCCAAGCTCGCGCACGAGTTCTCCGCCGCGCTGTTCGAAGAAGGGCTTTTCGCGACCGGCATCGGTTTCCCAACCGTGCCGAAGGGCAAGGCGCGCATCCGAACCATCGTGACCGCTGCGCACACCCGCGAACAGCTCGACCGCGCCGTCGGCATCCTGACCCGCGTGGCGCGCCACATGGGCATCCTCGCCTAAGACGGGGCGCGGCGACAGGCCGGCGGTGTGTCCCGACAAGCCGGAGGACTGTCCCACCGAGCGAGTTCGTTCTAAGCGCGGAGCCGCGCGGTCCGGCATTTTCCTCCTGGATGTAAGCTCTCCTGCCGATTCTTCCGGAGCCCATGGGCTGCTAACTTCATAGCGTCAGGCTACCGCTGGGCGCGAGAAGGAGAGCGGATGAAAGAACTGCTATCGACGTTCTGGAAAGGCGACCAGGGCCAAGACCTCATCGAATATGCACTGATGGCCGGATTCGTGGCTGTGGCCGCAGGAGCGCTGATGCCGAATGTGTCGAACAGCATCAGCACGGTATTCAGCAAGATTCAGTCGCTGCTGGCAAATGCGGCGGGCTAAAGGACAGCCGGGCGCCCGCCGCCCACCCGGGACGGACGCCCTCCCACTTGATGCTTCGGGGCGAGCTCTGCGGGCTCGCAACTCGCCCACCTCTTCGAGCAGCGAATCCCTCTTCATCCAACCCACCCCGTCTCGCTTGCTGTGTTTTCCGTCGCGGTTCTAAGCTCTCCTGCCGATTCTCTCCTCGGCCGGCGACTGGTACTTTCAGAACGTCAGGCCACCGCTGGGCGCGAGAAGGAGAGCGCATGAAACAACTGATATCGACGTTCTGGAGGGACGACCAAGCCCAAGATCTGATCGAGTATGCGTTGATGGCCGGGTTTGTGGCGGTAGCCGCTGGCGCCCTCATGCCAAACGTTTCAAACAGCATCAGCACGGTCTTCAGCAAGATTCAGTCGCTGCTGGCCAACGCGGCGTCATAGAACCATGGCGCCTTCCGCTTAGCGGGCGGGGGCGGGTTCGGCTGGCTGGAGCGGCCAACCGGCCAGGTTTCCGTTCTGGTCAAACTCCAGTGGACGCGGCCCGCCCAGTTTTTCAAGCGCGGGGTTCTGGCTCAACTCCGGCCAGAGGTTCTCGCTGAACGCGATCAGGCCCAGCTCCATCGTGTTCCGGATCCACCCTATCGTGACCCCGGACAGCTCGAAACGGCCCACTGTTGCCGCGATCCTCTCCAGACACTCGCGGTCCGTCGCGAAGTGAATCGGCGTGCGAATCGCCGAAGGCGTTGAGGCGGTCAGCGAGTTGACGTGCGTCGCTTGCCAATCGACACGGTTGACCAGGCGGTCCGTCACCACATCCGCCATTCCCAGCCCCACCCCATTGTTGTACGTCAGGGCGCTCAAGTCCCGCACGAAGATCCGCTCGATGCGCGCCAGATCCGGCGACGGATTGTAGTGGCACTGGATCGAGCGATTGATCACCTTCGTGTCCATTCCCGCGCCGCTGATGTTCTTGCCGATCTCATCGACGATCAGGATGTCGAGCTGCTTCACCGGAATCCGGCCCATCCACGACTTCGCCAGCGCCAGCAGCTCTTCCTCGCGCCGCTCCATATTCTCGACCGGTACCGCTTCGAGCCTGGCCGTGCTGTGGTTGGCATCTTCCAGGATCGCCAGACCGCCCAGAATCTTCCCCGAGCTCAGCACCTGCCGCCCCACGCTGCGGATTACCTGTTCCAGACCCATGCGATAGGCGTGGGTGTGATACCGCTGTGCGCCCGCAAGCTTGCCCAGACCGATCGCCATCATCTTGTACAGGCCGCTCTCGATCTTGCCCGAAAAGTCCGTGTGCCACTTCACGCGGCCCACCAGCATCACGCCGTCGCTCTCGAAGGCACTCCGGTCCATAAACGTCTCGATGCCTTCCGAAGTCTGCCCCAGCGGAACTACATCGAGCAAGCTAACCACCGGGCAGCCCATGGCGGCTTCGTGAATCCCGTAATGGGCCAGCACGTCCGCCTGGCCTTCCGCCGTCGCTGCGCCGTGGCTCCCCATGGCGGGAAGAATGAACGGCCGCATGCCCGCATCCTTCCAGAAATCGACCACGGCGCGGACGATGGCGGAGATGTTCGCAATCCCGCGGCTGCCGGCGCCGATCGCCACGCGCGCCCCTGGCTTCAGCCGTCGGGCGAAGCCAGCCTCGTGCAGCTCGCGACGCACCGTGCCCGCTATGTCCTCGACGCGGTGATCGGGGAAGTGCTGGCGCACCGGCAACATCCGTGAAAACGGCATGGTCCGATCTTACCGCGTGGGTGGTGCGTCAGCACCCAGGCCAGCCGCGAGTGTCAGGCCGGCGGGTTAGGTCGCCGTCCCCCACTCTTGTTCGAGCATCCGGGTGTACTCGCCTGAGGCGTAGAGCTGGAAATCGAAACTCTGGGGCGAGATCCGCGGGAAGCGGAACAACTGCTGGCGGCAGGCGAACAGTCCGTCGGTGAAGTAATGGTAGTGGCGCATGAACTCCGGCGCCAGGACTTCTCGGGCGGGCAGGGATTCGAAGATCGCGTGCAGCCCTAAGGCGCGGGCGAATATCGTGTTGTACTCGTGAACACCCCATGCCCGCAGCTTCTCCCGGACTTCCGATGGAGTATCCTCGATCAACAGCACGACAAAGCTCTCCGGCCGGACCCCGGCCTGCTGCAGTTCATCGTTCCGCTCGCTGAAGTCCATGCACTGCAGCACCCAGCGCAGCAGGTCCTTGCCCAGGTAGAACAGCATGGAGATCTCGCAGTAGCGTCCGGACAGCAGCCTTTCCTCCAGCCGCGCCGGCCCATCGGCGTCGGGCGGGATCACGCCATGCAGGATCAGGTTCGCGCGGGAAGAATCGACGAGCTTGCCCGGCCCACTCGCATCCGCGAACGGATGCAGAATCAAGGGAGGCAGTTTGCTAGCCATGCGATAGAGGAGCCGACGGGCCCCTCTACTCGAATCGGCGCGATCCACCGGAACTTTAGCTCATTCGTGCGGCGCCGGCCGCCAAAGCCGCAGGCTGGTACACACAGCACGGGTCCTCTGCCAGGTAGTCCCCCGTCGTGGCGTAAGCACGCGACCGCGAGCCGCCGCACAGATTGCGATACTGGCACGCCCCGCACTTGCCCCGCAGCCGGCCGGAGTCCCGCAACTCACGGAAAAGCGGCGCGTTGCGATAAACCTCAACCAAAGACTCCCGCCGCACGTTCCCGGCTGCCAGCGGCAAAAACCCGCTAGGGAAGATCTCGCCGGTGTGGGATACAAAAACAAAGCCCTTGCCGTCGTTGATGCCGGCCTGTCGCTGGATCGCATCGCTCGGTTCGGAGAAAGCCTGCCGCGCACCCTCCGCCTTGCGCCGCTGGGCGACGTAACGCCGATAGTGCTGGGCCTCAGTGGTCTTGATGTCAAACGGCGCCGTCTTCGAGAGGTCGTAGAGAAAGGCGAACACCTCTTCGTACTCCTGGGCGGTGAGGTCCTGTTCGGCCAGCGCCCGTCCGGTCACGACCAGGAAGAAGACGCTCCACAACCTGGCGCCGGCGGCGGCCACCCGGGCGGCGGTTTCGGCCAGCCGAGGCAATGTCTGGCGCGTCACAGTCGTGTTCACCTGCGTGGAAAGCCCCAGTCGGCGCGCGCAGTCGAGCGCGAAGAGCGTGCGGTCAAACGAGCCGTGAACGCGCCGGAAGCGATCATGAGTACCGGCGTCCGGCCCGTCCAGGCTGACCGCCATGCGGGCCACTCCACAGTCGCGAAAACCGAGGATCGCCTCCTCGGTGAGCAGCGGCGTGACGCTCGGTGTGATCGTGGTCCGCAGTCCGAGACCGACGCTGTGCCGCAGCAGTTCGAACAGGTCGGGCCGCTTCAACGGGTCGCCGCCCGCGAAGACTACCAGCGGCTCGCCGAACCGCCGGATCTCCGCCAGCAGGAGGCGCCCCTCTTCCGTGCTCAGCTCGCGCGGGCTCCGCAAGGGCAGGGCCGATGCGCGGCAATGCACGCAAGCCAGGTCGCAGGCCTGAGTCACTTCCCAGATGACCAGGAAAGGCGCCTCCTCAAAACCCCGCATGCTCACAATATTACGGCCTGCCGGCGGCGGCCGCCGTGACCGATGTCACGGTAAAACGCCGGGCGCGGCCGTAGCATACCGGTATGACTGAGCAAACTGTACGAGAGATTGCGGCAACCAACCCCGCCGCCGTGCGCGTGTTCGAGAAACACGGCATCGACTACTGCTGCGGCGGCCAACGCCCGCTGGGTGAGGTCTGCGCCGAGCGCGGCATCTCGCCCGAAGCGATCCTGGCCGAGGTCGAGGCCGGCTCCCGCGGCCAGGCGCCCGAGAGGGACTGGATGACCGCCAGCCTCGCCGAGCTGATCGCCCACATCGTTTGCCGGCATCACGCCTACCTGAACACGGAACTGCCCCTGCTCGAGGCGAGGCTGGCCAAGGTCGTAGAGGTCCACGGCTCGAGGCATCCCGAAGTCCTGAGGCCGCTGCAACCGGTCTTCGCGGCGCTCAAGGGCGAGTTGGAGATGCATCTACGGAAGGAAGAGATGGTGCTGTTCCCGGCTATTCAGGAACTGGAAACCGCAGCCGCGGCAGGCCGCGAGGCCGAGTTGCCGCACTTCGGAACGGTCCGCAACCCCATCCGCATGATGGAACACGAGCACGAGAGCGCCGGCCAGGCCCTGCGCACGATGCGCGAGCTGACGCGCGGCTATGCGCCGCCCGCCGACGCATGTGCCACCTATCGCGCGCTCTACGCCGGCCTGGAGGAACTCGAGAAGGACCTGCACACCCACATCCACCTGGAGAACAACATCCTGTTTCCCAGGGCGGCGAAACTGGAAGGGCGCGTCTGAAGTCACGGGGCAGGCGGCTCCGCCAGCCGAGCCCCCGGCAGACAGGGACACTTAAAAAAGCCGCCCGCCTGCCCGCTAGCCCGCCGGAGCCTTCTCCGTCTTCGCCAGATCGCCCTTTCGCCGAACCTCGATGTTCAGCCGCTTGATCTTCTGGTTCAGCGTCGACAGCGGGACGTGGAGGTTCTCGGCCGCTTCGGTCTGGCTCCAGTTGCAGGCTTCCAGACGCTCCATGATGACCCGGCGCTCGTACTCGGCCACAATCTCGAACAGCGAGGCGTCTGCCGGCAGGCTGCCGCCCTCGTCGCGCCGGATACGCACCCCGCCCGCGCGCAGCAAGTCCTCCGGCAGCGCGGCGGCGGCCACCGTAGGTTTCGACGCCAGCACCACCGCCCGCTGGACCACGTTCTCCAGCTCGCGGACGTTGCCCGGCCAGTTGTGATCGATCAGGATCTGCATCGCGTCCGGCTCGAAGCGCAGCTCCGACTGGCCGTTCGCGTCCAGCCACTTCTCGTCTTCCTGGCAGTAGCGATTGAAGAAATGCTCCACCAGCAGCGGGATGTCCTCTTTTCGCTCCCTCAGCGGCGGCAGCGCGATGTTGATGACGTTGAGGCGATAGTAAAGATCCTCGCGGAACTTCCCATCCTCCACCAGCTTTTTCAAATCCGCGTTGGTGGCCGCCAGGATGCGGACGTCCACGCGCACCACCTCGGCCGATCCGAGCGGCATGAACTCCCGCTCCTGGATCACCCGCAGCAGCTTGGCCTGCGTCTCCATTCCGATGGTGCCCACCTCATCGAAGAAGATTGTGCCCTTGTTGGCGATCTCGAAGTAGCCTTTGCGCGACGCGATCGCGCCCGTGAAAGAGCCTTTGACGTGCCCGAAGAGCGTCGATTCGAGCAGCTCCGGCGGAAGCGAACCGCTGTTGACCGCAATAAACATCTGCTCGGCGCGCTGCGAGTTGGCGTGAATCGCCTTGGCGATCAGCTCCTTGCCCGTCCCGGTTTCGCCCGTGATCAGGATGGTGGAGCGGCTGGCCGCCACTTGTGTCACCAGGTCCAGGATGCGCTGCATGCGGTCGCTGCGGCCCACGATGTTCGGAAAGCTGTAGCGCTGCTTGAGGGCGCGCTTGAGTTGCAGGTTCTCAGTCTGCAGGCGCCGCTTGGAGATGGCCTGGCCAATCTCCACCAGCAGTTGCTCGTTCTTCCACGGCTTCTGGATGAAGTCGTTGGCCCCGCACTTGAGCGCCTCGACGGCCACATCGATGGAGCCGAAGGCGGTAACCATGAAGACGGGAATCTCGCGGTCCCGCTCGCGGATGTCGCGCAGGATGTCCATCCCGGAGCGCTCCGGCATCATCAGGTCGAGCAGGACCAGGTCGTAGTCTCTGGATTCGAGCTTGCG
Source organism: Bryobacterales bacterium (assembly GCA_963719445.1). GTDB lineage: Bacteria > Acidobacteriota > Terriglobia > Bryobacterales > Bryobacteraceae > DASWZN01. The sequence continues at coordinate 4,866,598 of OY970385.1, read as the reverse complement.
CAGCCCCTCGGCGCCGCTCGTAGCCAGGTCCACCACGTACCCTTCCAGGGTGAGGAGAGCGTCCAGGCTCTCGCGAATGTCCTCTTCGTCGTCGACTACCAGGATTCGGCCTTCGAGCGCGGCACCGGTTGGATGCCCAGCCAGTTCACTCTCAGGCATGAACCGCTTTCCTCACAGCCGGGAACTCGAGATGGAATCGCGTGCCTTCTCCGGGCTGGCTTTCGACCTCGATCACGCCACCGTGCTCCCGCACAATGCCGTAAGTCACCGATAATCCGAGCCCGGTCCCTTTGCGGATGCCCTTGGTCGTAAAGAAGGGATCGAAGATCCGGCTCACGTTTTCGGGCTGTATCCCGTGGCCCGTGTCGGTCACATCGACGCCGACCGTCTCTCCGCTGTAATACGTCCGCACGGAGAGCGTGCCGGCCGGCCCCATTGCGTCTCGAGCATTCAAGAACAGATTCAAGAAAACCTGCTGCAACTTCCCGGAATTGCCTTTGATGGCCGGAAGCTGTTCTTCCAGATTCAATTGTACCCTGATGCCAGCCTTTTCCATCTGGTGCTGAATCAGGGTCAGGCTCTCGTGGATCACGCGATTCAGGTCCATCTCGTCGAAGGCCGTCGGAGACGTGCGGGAGAAGTTCAAGAGCGAATTGACGATCTCGCTGGCGCGGAAAGTCTGCTTGGCGATCTTCTCCAGCAGCCGGGATTTCTGGTCGTCGCCCGATACCTGCTTGGCCAGCATCTGGGCGTAAGTCGAGATCACTGCCAGCGGCGTGTTGACCTCGTGCGCCACGCCCGCCGCCAGCAGCCCCACCGAGCTGAGCTTGTCAGCCTGCACGAGGCGCCGCTCCAACTCATCGCGGTCGGTGACGTCGTCGAAGATGATCAAGCGGCCGATCTGCTCCAGGTCCTTGGAGACCAGCGGCGCCACCGCGATGTTCAGGATGGTCTCCCGCTGCGCCGGCGCCTCGTTGGCGCCGCTGTTCGAACCGGTTCGCCCGTTCGGGCCCCCCACCGGCATCTCCAGCACTTTGCTTTCGATCCTCGGCCGCAGGGCGTAGTGGTAGATGTGGCGAATCCCGTTCTCGCCCCGCACGCCGCCGAACTGGACCACCAGGTCCTCCGGCAGCAACTCGGAGAGCGGGCGGCCCACGGCGTCCTCACGCGAGACCCCGGTGAGTTGCTCCAGCCTCGAATTCCAGCTTTCGACCCGGTCTTCGAGGTCCGCCGCCAGGATTCCGACATTGATCGACTCGACGATGTTCTCGCTGTATTCCTTCAGCCGCTCGTACTCCTGCATCTTGCGGGCCAGCGACCGGTACAGCCGCGCGTTCTCGATCGCAATGCCCACATAGCCGGACACGGTGACCAGCAGTTCCAGGTCCTCGCTGGTCAGAAAGTCGCCGCCCTCGGTACGGCTGACGCCCAGGTAGGCGATCGTGCGGCCGCGCACGATGCAGGGCAGGTAGTAGGTCAGATCGAGATCGGCGATGGTCTGGCGCACCGTCGGCGGCCAGTTCTTCGAGACCACGTCCAGCAGGTGCCGAGTCTGTTCGAAGAACAGGTACGGGCGGTCGGGTTCCGTAGCCAGGAAACTGAGATCGTAGCGGTGGCGGTCGTAGCGCCCGTTCTCGGCGTCGCGCAGCCGGAAGTGGCCCTCGTCGTCGATGTCGATCAGGAAGAAGGCGACCCGCTCGATCGCCAGCGTCCGTTTCAGCCGGTCCGCCGCCGAGCGCAGCAGCGCGTCCAGATCCGTCTCCGAACTGAGCTCTCGCGCGAACTCGATCAGCGTCAGGCGGTAGTCGTACTTGTCCTTGTAGAACACGTAGCGGTCCAGCATCTCCTGGATCCACTTCCGGATCGGCTGGAACACGAACGCCGCGATCAGGATCAGGACGCCGGCAGCCGTCGCTCCGATGTCCTCCAAGCCGCCCACCCAGAAAATCAGCCCATAGAAAACGGCCAGCACGCAGATGGTTGCCAGCGTGTAGACATAGCCCTGCTGGAAGATGATATCGACGTCCATCAGGCGGTACCGGACGATGGCGTACGCCCAGGTGACCGGGATGAGCGCGAAGAAGAGCACCGCCGCGTCCATGTAGGTGTTGGGGATGAGCCCCAGCAGACCGTAAGGGATCGCGTAGGCGAGGGCGAACGGCGCGGTGCCCAGGATCGCGCCCGTCCGCAGCCACTTGATCTGTTGCCGGACAATGGGATCTTCCACGCGGCGGTACGTGCGGTGCAGCACCCAGCCTCCGAACAGGTAGGTGGCGGTCAGGAAGAGCACCCATACGCGATCAAGAAGCCAGTTCAGCTCCACCGGCTCGACGGCCACGCGCAGCGCCCCCGAACTCACCCCCAGCACAACCGCCGTCACCAGCACCGCCGGCACGTAGACTACCGCCGTCCGGCCGCGCCGCCGGAACCATCCGCGCTTCTCCGGAAACACCAGGCAGAAGTGCAGGAAGATCGTAGGCGCGAACAGGCCGGCCAGCAGGTTGCCGTAGTACATCGCCTTGTCGAAGCTGTTCAGCTTGCCGGTGAAGTGGAAGGCGGAAAGGATGAAGGACGCCAGACAGAGAGTGTAGAAATGCAATGAGCGGGGCGCATTGCCGCGCCGGAAGAACACAAACAGCCCCACCCCGAGATAGACCAGACCCACCACGTACTGCCAGTAGAGCGCAGCGTAGTTCCGTAAGGCGGTTCCGACGATCAAGGGCGCTTCAAATTCGACTCCGTCGCGCCGCAGCACGTACGTCGCCTTGTTCCACGCGCCGACGCCGACCAAAACCTGGCTGACCTCAATCGCCTTCTGGATCGGTTCGCCGGCGATCTTGACCACGATGTCGTCTCGGCGGATGCCGACGCGGTCGGCGGGGCTCCCGTGGGTGACATGGAGCGCCTTGACCAACCCGCTGCGGTCCACCCAGGTGACACCATCGTCGGGCAGTTTGAATCTACTCTGTTGTTGAAAATTGATGACGGCAGAGACCACCGCTGCCACCGTGAGGATCATCAGCAGCGCGCCCGAGAACTTGAATTTGAGTTCCCTGATCGGCATGTCTCGGCCTATCTACACGGAGAGCTTACAAACTCCCCCTCAGGTGGCTAGCAAGTTGGATGCCACAGCACCGGATGCCAGTTACATCAAAGAATACCTTGTTTTTCCGTGACTTACAACTAACGAGGCGGTTGCACCTCCTCATTTTGGGAGACGCCTCTATGCGGAAGTGTAACCAGATGAGCCGGTTTCTCGCTCGCGCTTTGCCGTCGAGCCGGCCGGCACACCGAACGGCGGATCTGCGATAATGGGAACTCGTTCGGTTGCAAGCAGTTAAGGACAATCAACGACCGGCCGGTGCGCGGCCGTCGGCTCGCGCCCGGGTGGCGCCCCGCGCCGCCGGAGTCGTTACCGCCGGGCGATTAGAGATCCTCGAGTACGAAAAACGGGATGAGCTCCACATTCGTCTTCCACGACCCCTCCGGACGCCGCTGGGCGCGCTTTCGGCGCGTCGCCGGTGCGGCCGGCGTTTTTGGAATCCTGGCGCTCTCGGTGTTCCTGCTGAGCCTGTTCATCAGCCCCCAGTTGCCGGCGCTTGGCCTGCCGGCTGTCGAGCACCTGGTCCGGTTTTCCGAAGTGCCCAGCGTGATCCGGGGTGAAAAGGCCGTCAAAAACGTGCCATTTAAGCTGCAAAAAGCCGTCAAAAACCTGAAGTATGTGCGCTCGGCGTCGCCCGTAGTCCATCCCAAAACCGCCGCCCGCACCGGTCCGTCCCAGCCTGTCGTCTTCGGCTACTACGTCAATTGGGACCCTGCCAGCATCGTCTCCCTGCGGCACAACCTGCAGCATCTGACGCACCTGGTTCCCGAGTGGCTGGTGCTCCAGAACGCGAAAGGCGATCTCGACGACCAGAGCGACCTGACCGTCGCCCGCATTGCCGCCGACGCCAAACTGCCGGTGCTGGCCATGGTCACGAACTTCCGCGACGGCTGGCAGGCGGGTGACCTGCACCGCGTGCTCTCGATCGCGGAGGCGCGCGCCAACCTCGTGGATAACATCTACAGCAATCTGGCGGAGCACAAGTTCGCCGGGGTCAATATCGACTTCGAGGAATTGCGGACCGGGGACCGCGGGCGCATGGTCGAGTTCATGCGCGCGCTCCGCGACCGGCTCAAGCCGGAGGGAATGCTGGTCACCCAGAGCGTTCCGGCGGGCGACTCCGCTTACGATCTGCGCCAGCTCGCCGCCCTGTGCGACTTTGTCGTGCCGATGGTCTACGACGAGCACTACCAGTCAGGCAGCCCCGGGCCGGTTGCTTCCCAGGAGTGGTTCGACACGCAGCTCGCCCAGCTCGCAAGAGTCCTCCCGCCCGAGAAAACCGTGATCGGGATTGGCGGATATGGCTACGACTGGATGATCGGGGGCCACGGTTCGGCCGAAGTGGGCTTCGGCGACGTGATGTCCGCGGCGAAATCGAACCACGCGGCGATTGCGTGGGACCCGGGCACGGAGAATCCGGTGCTGCGCTACACCGCCGGCGGCCAGCAGCACGAAGTGTGGTTCCTGGACGCCGTTGCCGGGCTCAACCAGATTAATGCCATCGAGGACGCGGACTTCCGAGGCTACGGCCTGTGGCGTCTGGGCGCGGAAGATCCGGGTCTGTGGACGGTCATGAAGCCGGAGACCTGGCCGACCGCCGCCTTCGCCCCGGCCCAACTTGCGCCTCTCTCGGCCCAACAATCCGTGAACCGCTACGGCGACGGAGACGTGCTCCGTATCTCCGAGACCCCCCAGGAGGGCCGGCGCAACGTGTGGCGCCAGCCGGATGGCGATTATGCGGAGAGCTATGAACAGTATCCGTCCTACTATGTCGTCGAGAGTATCGGAAAGCCGCAGGGCAAGGTGGTCTGCCTGAGCTTCGACGACGGCCCGGATCCCCGGTTCACACCCGCCATTCTGGACATTCTCAAGGCGCGCGGCGTACCGGCCGCCTTCTTTGTAGTCGGTGTGGAAGCGGAACAGTCCCCGAGCCTGCTCCGCCGCGAGTACGCCGAGGGACACCTGATCGGAAACCACACCTACTCACACCCCAACATCGCCGCCGTCTCGCTCGAGCGCACGCGCCTGGAGCTGGACGCCACGCTGCGCATCATCGAGCACACCACTGGCCGCTCGACCAGGCTGTTCCGGCCACCCTACAACGCCGACAGCGAGCCACAGACCATCGACGAAATCGTGCCCATCTGGAGGGCGCAGCAGGAGGGTTACCTGACCATCGGCGAGCGTATCGACCCGCGCGACTGGGAGCCCGGCATCACCGTGGATGCGATTCTGGCCGACATCATGGATGAAAAGGACGAGGGAAACATCATCCTGCTGCACGATGGCGGCGGAGACCGCTCGGCCACGGTGGCCGCGCTGCCTCGCATCATCGACTCTCTCCGGGCCCAGGGCTACCGTTTTGTCTCGATCGGCGACCTGATCGGGAAGACACGGGACCAACTGATGCCGCCGCCGGCGGCCAACGAGTTGCGGTGGGCTGAGATCGAAGGAGAGGCGTTCGGAACTAAGAGCAATCTCAAGAAGATCGTCGGAATCCTGTTCTTGTGGGCCATTTACATCACGGCGCTGCGGTCGCTGGTTTACGGCGGGCTGGCGGTGGTTCAGAAGATCAGGGCGCGGCGGCGCAGCTTCGATCCCTCCTTCCGGCCTCCGGTTTCGGTGGTGATTGCGGCCTACGATGAGGAGAAGGTCATTCGGAAAACGGTCGAGTCCGTGCTCGCCAATGGCTACCCGGAAATCGAGGTCGTCCTGGTGGACGATGGCTCGCGGGATGGGACGCTTCGGGTCCTAAGGGAGGCCTTCGGCGCCGATCCCCGCGTCAGGATCGCCACGCAGCCGAATGCCGGGAAGGCGGCCGCCCTGAACCGCGCCATCTCACTGGCCGCAAATGAGATCCTGGTGGCGCTCGATGCGGACACCATCTTCCGCCGCGGGACCATCGAGAAGCTGGTACGGCATTTCGCAAACCCCAGGGTCGGCGCCGTCTCCGGCAACGCGCGCGTAGGCAATCGGAGCGGGTGGATCACGCGTTTCCAGTCCATCGAGTACATCTATGGCTTCAACCTGGACCGCCGGGCGCTCGACCTGCTCAACGCCATCACCGTGGTGCCTGGCGCGGCCGGGGCGTGGCGCAAGAGCCTGGTGCTGGCCGCCGGAGGCTTCGGCAAAGCGACATTGGCCGAGGACACCGACCTGACCCTGGCCATCCGGCGGCTCGGTTACCGGATCTGCTACGACGAAGAAGCGGTGGCCTACACCGAGGCGCCCGAGGACACCCGCAACCTGGCGCGCCAGCGGTTCCGGTGGTCCTTCGGCACGCTGCAAGCGGCCTGGAAGCACCGCGATGTCATGTTCGAACCACGCTACGGCTCGTTGGGGTTCGTGGCTCTGCCGAGCATCTGGCTGTTCCAGGTGCTGCTCTCGGTCCTTTCGCCCTTCGCCGACCTGGCCATGATCATCGCCCTGTTTGCCGGCAACTGGAGAATCGTGCTCTTGTACTATGGCGCGTTTTTCGTGCTGGAACTGCTCACGGGGCTGCTGGCGTATGGGCTCGAGGGGGAGAAACCCAATGACTTGGTTCTGCTGTTCTTTCAGAGGGTTTACTACCGAATGCTCATGCAGTGGGTGCTGTTGCGGTCCGTGCTCTACGCGATCCGCGGCGGTCTGGTTGGCTGGGGGAAGATCGAGCGGCGCGCGTCGGTTCCTGGGGTTTGAAGGAGCACTAAAGCCCGACGGCCCGGGCGTATTCCGTCGAGGGCCTGGGCTCGTTCACTGCCCGTTCGCGGTCGTTCTTCCAGCTTAGCCACGCCAGGCTGACCACGCGAAAGACCTCCGTCGCATCGAAGGGCTTCACCAGCACGTCGTAAGCGCCCAGGTTCAGCACCTCAGCCCAGAACGACTCGTCGGCCAAGCGGGAGGCCACGATCAGGACCGGCCGCTCCGGCAGGCGCGAAAGCTCCGCCAGCACTTCCTTCCAGTTCGCGTCGCGCAACTCTCTCTCGCAGACGAGGATGGGGATTCGGTGCTTGCCGAGCACGCCAAGCGCGTCCCGCCAGGTTCGGGCTGTCCGAAGCTGCCAGTTCGTGTGGCTGAAGATGTTCGCCAGGAAAAGGTGGTCCTCTTCCAGCGGACTGATCGCCAAGACGGTTACGATTTTCTCCGGCTGGAGCATTTCGTCGCGAGGCGTACCAGCTGACTGTCTGGCGGCGCCGACATCTTTCCTCTGGGGCTCTGCCATAGGTCCCTCGTCGTACAAAAGCCCTTCCCCTCTCGAAACTTCCGGAAGACACTGGGTCTGCAGTGGGTCTTCAAACGCCTTCCTTGCAGTTCCCAGGTCACTCACAAAGCATCCGGGCGGGAGAGCGTGTTGAGTACTATTCATATTTTGCCACCAAGCAGCATGAAATACAAGGTTTCATGGAGTCGGAGCACTAGTGCATTCACGCTGTTGCTTTTCTTCACCAAAGCTCACCTGAGTTCAACATTCCATGGACTCTTGGCTGCGGCGCGCTCGACAGCCGTGGCTCGGCGCGGTACATTAAGAACTGTTTTGGCACCGGTCAAGATCGTGGCAATGCGGCGGGTCCCCCTGTTTGCGAGCCTGAGCCCGCAAGAGATCGCAGCTCTGGCCGAGAGAGCTATCGAAAAGCGGTTCGCACCGGGCGAAGTTTTGTGTCGCGAAGGGGAAGACTGCCGCGGGCTCTTCCTGCTGGGGCAGGGAAGCGTGAAGATCTTCAAAACCTCGGGGAGCGGTCGCGAGGTGATGCTGGCCATTGAAGCGGCGCCCTCCAGCGTCGCCGAAGTGCCGCTCTTCGACGGAGGGCCGTACCCGGCGACGGTTAGCGCCGCTGATGACGTCATCGCCTACCTGGTCACGAAGCAGGACTTCCAGCATGTCTGCCGGCTGAACCCGGAGGTGCCGCTCAAGGTGCTGGCGGTGGTCGGCCAACGGTTGCGCCGCCTGGTGCGGGTGGTGGAGAGTGTCACTTTCGGCAGCGTTCGGCAGCGGCTCGCGCGGGCGCTGCTGGAGTTCTGCGACCAGGCCCACGCCGGCGCCTTCGTCCTCCCGGTGACGCACGAGGAACTGGCCCTTCGCCTCGGGACGGTGCGCGAAGTGGTCTCACGCAACCTGGGCCGATTTCAGGCGGAGGGCCTGCTGCGGGTGCACCGGCGGGAAATCGAGCTGCTCGACGGGCCCGGTCTCGAGCGCGAGGCCGAAACCGAACTTTAGCGGCGGGCCGCGCTGCCCGCCTCCACGCGCAACGTGTCTTCCGCGCTCTCCAACTGAAACGTGTCGGCGTAGCCCTGCAGATCCAGATAGCCGGTCCCGGAAAGACAGAAGGCGATGGTCGCGGCCTCACCCGCTTGTTGAACGTGTCCGGCTTCCCGAATCACCTGCGCGATGGCGTGGCAGGACTCGGGAGCGGCAAGAATCCCCTCGGACTCGAAGAACAAGCGCCCCGCGTTGAAAGCCTCCTCCGAAGAGACGGCCGAGGCTTCGACCACGCCGTGGTGGAAAAGATAGCTGAGCAGCGGGCTCTTGCCGTGATAGCGCAGACCGCCGGCGTGCATCTTCTCGGGGAGGAACTCGCGCCCCAGCGTGTACATCTTTACTTGAGGCGTCAACCCGAAGGCGTCCGCGAACTCGTAACGATACTCGCCCTGCGTGAGCACCGGAATCCGGTCCGATTCAACGGCGAGCATACGCGGGATTTTTCCGCGCCACGGTCCATGGCCGAACCGGGCGGCGGCGAAGGGGCTGATGAAGCCAGTGAAATTCGTTCCTCCTCCCACGCAGCCGATCACCAGATCGGGCTCGACACGGCTCTCTTGAAGCTGATCGGCAAGCTCGACTCCAATCACGGTTTGATGAAGCGCCGCGTAATAGCTCATGCAGCCGAGTGCCAATCGGGCGCCCGGCCGAGCCGCTACCAGTTCCATCGCTTCGCTCATGCCAATGCCGAGCGAGCCGGGATGCCCCGGGTCCTGGTCGAGCAGCGCGCGGCCGCGCTGGGTGAATGGACTGGGTGAGGCGATCGCGGTCGCTCCAGCCAGCTGCATGAGATAGCGCCGGTAGGGCTTCGCGCTGTAACTGTTGCGCGTCATGAATACGGTGCAGCGGACGCCCAGGTTGTGGCAGCTCCATCCCAGCGCGCAGCCCCACTGTCCGGCTCCGGTGTCGGTGATGAGCTCGGCCAGACCTTGTTTGCGGGCGTAATACGCCTGCGGAATGGCGGTGTTGGGTTTGTGGCTTCCCGTGGGCGAGAGATCTTCGCGCTTGAAGTAAATCGCGCCCGCGTAACCGAGGACTTTCTCGAGCCCGCGCGCCCGGTGAACGGGAGTGGGCCGGTATTTCGCGTATTCCCGCGCGACTTCTTCCGGAACGGGAATCCAGGCGTCCGCGCCATAAGGGCCGTCCAGTAACTCGATGCGCGCGCACTCCTCACTATAGATTTTCGTCAGACCGTCAAACGAGACGGTCTGCCCGTCGCTGAACCGCGCGATGGGGAGTGGAGAAGGCAGAAGCGCAGCAAGGTTCAGCCAGGCTTCGGGAAGCGGAGTTTGAGTGTGCATAGGCATAGTTGTAAGATCTGTCGCAATCAGCGGCGCGGTCCTCCAGCGCTCCAGGAAGAGGATACTTTGCCGGCCAGCGTGACCGGCAGAGCTTCGACAAATTCGATCACGCGCGGCAGTTTGTATTCGGCCAGCCGCCGGCGGCAGTGCGCAATCACATTGGCTCGGGTCATTTGAACGCCTTCCCGCAACTCGATCCGCGCCCGGATCAGCTCGCTCTCGCGATCGCCGTTGGCCGAATCGACGTAACACGCCACGACGCCTTCGAGCGACTCGACCGCCTGTTCGATCTCCGCCGGATCGACCTTTACGCCGGCCATGTTGATCACCCTGCGCGTCCTGCCAAGAAGCCGCAATCGCCCGTCCGAATCCAGGCAGCCGCGATCGCCCGTCCGGAAGAAGCCGTCCTCGAACACCCGGAGATTCCATTCCGGGTCCGCGACATACCCGGACATCACCATGGGTGACCGCACGGCCACTTCGCCGTCGCTGAGAATGCGGATTTCGACTTCGTCGATGGGAGTTCCGACAGTTCCGGGTGGCGGAGACTCGGCCGAGCGATCGATCGAGATCACGCTGGTTTCCGTCGATCCGTACAATTGACGCACGCGCGTGCCGAAACGCTCCTGCCACGCCAGAGCCAGCGTCTGGGGCATGCGCGCGCCGGCGGACACGCACAGGTCCAGGGTGGGCAGATACGGAGCCTGGTCGAGCAGCATCCGGTAGATGAACGGCGAGCCGATCAGGACATCGGCGCCCTCCGCCGCAGCCAGCCGCGCACAGGCCGCCGGCGTGAAGCGCCGTATGAGGATGAGGCGCGCGCCGTTAAGCAACGGCAGGATCAGGCTGTTATGGAATCCGCTGGAGTGATAAAACGGAACGACGCACAAGAAGCGCCGGCCGGGATCGATGCTGAGAGCCCGGGCAACATTGCGGGCTCCGGCCAGCAGGTTTCGATGGCTCCGGGGGACGACGCGCGGCGTGCCTGTAGAACCGGACGTCGCCAGATTGAGCGCCGGACTGCTCCCGTCCGCTGCGCTCGCCCGCGGGGAGCGGGGACCTTCGCCCAATCCATCGTCGATCATGAGCACTCGCGCGCTGGAGACCACCTGATCCCACTCCGGGCGCGGCGCGCGTCGGGTGATGACGCCGTGGATCTTCAGCCGCTCGTGGAAACTCCGCAGCTCCGGGGCGCGCCAACCGGGATGCAGGGGCATGAACACGCCTCCCGATTCGGCGATTGCGAAAAAGCACGCCACAAACTGCCACGAGTTTTCGAGGGATCCCAGAATCACGTCGCCGGGCGCTACGTGGAGACGCTCGTGCAGCCACTGGCGGGCGCTATCGATCCGTCGCAGCAGTTGACCGTAAGTGATTCGCTCCTCGCCGTCCACGATGGCCAGACGTTCCGGGTTGTCTTCGGCAAGGGCCCGCAGCCGTTCGGCTATCATGTCTTGGGGCGAGCCTCCCCGCGAGCTTCCACATACGCCGCGAGCCGCGGCAGGTCATCGAGGAAATCCAGTTTCAGCAGCTCCGGCTCGATCACGATGTGGAACTCTTTTTCCACCGCCGCGACAAAGGCCACCGTCGCCATGGAGTCGACTCCGGCAACCTCCGACAATCGAGTGACGCCGCGCAATTCGTCTTCCGGCAGGTTCAGCTCAAGCGATTCGACAAAGATCGCGCGAATGCGGCTCAGGGTATCCGACTGGGCAGGCGGCTCGCGCATCATGGCCGAGACATCCATTTGGTCCGGTCCCCGAGGCGGTATTGGACCGGCTGCTTTACGGCCCCGGCCAACACGGGCAGATGGGCGGCCGCAAACACGTCCGAGCCATCGGCTTGAATCATGTCCAGCGCCTCGCCGAATAGCGCGAGTCGAGGAAACAGCGTCCAAAACGCGCGGTCACTACCCCTAATCCAGGATTGTCGTCTTGGCCTGCCGGCCGTGATCGATTATACGCCCAGCCGCCTCCGTACGCAAAAACCCGTAAGTGACTAATGCCAAGCAACTTATCGTACCCCCGTCCCTCTCTTTTCTCGACCTGCTTGCATGTCCGCTGCCGCCCATTATCCGGTCGGCGGCAGAGCTGCAATCCGCCGCAACATCGCCTGGAACAGCTGCCGCTTTCACGGCCCGCCATCGCGCGCGGTTGCCGCCAGGTCAGCGGAGCCAGTTTGGGAGCAGCCGAAAGGACTCGACAGAAACCGTCCGGATACGCTCCATTGTATCGCGCGAGCCGTCGGTCGGATTTCTCGCGGCCACGGTGCCGCTCAGATGCTCATCCAGTGTTCCCACTCCTCCGGGTGATCCAGGATTTGTTTTTCTATGGTCTCGACGAAGGCAGGCAGGTTGGCGCGAATGAACTCATCGCGCCCGGAAGCCTGCACGATTTCAAGCATCGGGCCGAAGAGGATGCGGAAGGCCGAGCTCCTGCCAAGACAGAGCATCGGGATCGCGGCGCAGCCCGACAGCCGGACGAGGTCGAAGATGCCCGTCGAAAAGTGCCGTGGAGTGCCGAGAAAGGACCACGGTGCGGTTCTTGTGCCGGATTGCCCGTCGAAATGGATGTTGACCAAACCTCCGGACCGCAGCCTGCGCAGAATCTTCAGCGTGCATTCCCGGTCCTGGGTGTAGACTGACTCTCCAATAACGGCATTCGAGAATTCCATGCGGCGCGGCTCCAGAACACTGCGTCCAAAGCGCCCCCACCAATCTCCACGTTGAGTCTCCTCGCGCACCGCGAGTATCGGATAACCGATGGTGGCAAGATACCGCCTTGCAACCCGGGTTGCGCAAAAGTGAGCCGTGAGCAGGATCACTCCCTTGCCGGCCGACCTTGCTCGCTCGAGGTGCTCGAGCCCCTGGATCCCGCTGCACCGGAGCTTATTTGGGAAGGAGGGCCAACTGAGTACCAGGTCGTCCAGCATTCGGATGGCGGAGTTGGCAAGGAAGCTGTCGGCGATCTGCGGCGCCCGGTCGCGCGCTATCCCGGCGCCCTGGGCGGTAAGGATCCGGCGCGTCGCCCCGTCCCTGCGCTTCCGCGCGCGAGACTGGAACAGCCTGCCAATCGAATATATAAGACCCTGCGGAGCAAACGCCGACAGAAGCCGGAGCGGATAAAGATAGAGGAACCAAAGCAGATCGTCAACCGTGAGAAGCGGCAGGCCATCGAGGCCGGGCGCTGGCTGGGGCGCCGCCGGCTCGCGCTGGCTAAGCGGCTGCATGAGCGAGTCTCCGGATTTTGTCGTTTCTGACATCATAACCAAAGTGTTCAGCGTTTCCATTTAGCGTCCTGAATCGCGGAAGGCTGTTCCGGCCTCGTAGCCGGCGATGCGGCGCTGGAGGGCTTGCGCAAGCGCCGCGTGGTTGCCCACCTCAGCGAGCGCCAGCGCCCGGCGAGCGGTCAGGACGGCGTCGGCGAAGCGTCCAGTCTCCGCGTAGGCGGCGGCCAGGGTATCCAGAACCGCGGCGTTCCTTCCGCCTGAAAGTTCGGCCGCGCGCACCGCCAGCGCCAGCGCTTCGCTCCCGTTGCGGAGCTGCGCCTCGGAAGAGGTGGCCAGAACCCAGGCGGCGTGGCGCAACGCGTCGCCGTCATTGGGCGCCAGGTTGGTGGCGGCGCGCCAGTGCGCCAGCGCCTCCGCTGTTTTTCCTTGCGCGTAAAGCGCGCCGGCCAGGCTGTCGTGGGCCTCGGCGTACTGCGGATTGAGCTCGACGGCTTTCTGCCATTGGAGGATGGCCTCCACCGCCCGGCCCTGCCTGGCCAGCACGAGGCCCACGTGGTAGTGAGCCGGCGCGTAACCGGGGTCGAGATCGAGCGCCCGGCGCAGTTCCGGCAGAGCTTGATTCAGGTCTCCGGTCGCCGCCAGGGCGTGTCCCAGGTTGGTGTGCGCGGGTGCGGAGCCGGCATCGAGATCGACGGCGTTCCGCATCTCCGTGACGGCTTCGTCCGGCCGCCCCGCATCGAGCAGCAGGAGGCCCAGCGCGCTGTGCGCCGCCGGATCTCCGGGATTGTCCGCCGCCGCTTTGCGAAGTTTGAGCTCGCTGGTCTTCCGCAATTGAGCGGCCGCCTCCTCCCGGCGCCCCGAGGCCAGCAGCACGGCCGCCAGGTTGCCATTTGCGAGCAGGTCCTCCGGGCTGATCTCGAGCGCGCGCCGCCACTCGACGGCCGCTTCCTCGAACCGCTTCTGCTTTTGGAAATACATGGCCCGGTCATAGCGGCGGTAAAACTCGATGGCCGGACCGCCGATCTCGGCGAGGCCGTCCGGCGCGATGTTCACGAACTCCGGAATGTTCACGGCGCGGTTGGCGGCGGTGGCGTTGCCGACCAGAATCGGCGGGCTGTCGTTGCCGTCTTCGTCGATGTGGGTCAGGAACATCTGGGTATAGGGCGAGCGGGCTTTCGAGGAAAACACCAGCCAGCGCCCGTTGGGCGAGAAGCTGTGCCAGGAGTTCATGCGCGCCGTATTACAGCGCATTCGCCGCGCCTGGCCGCCGGCCGCGGGCAGGATGTACAACTGGCTGTCAGGGCGCATCAGCAGGCCGTTGCGGCACTGGACAAACACGATCCACCGCCCGTCGGGCGAGACCTTGGGAAACGTGTTGCTCATGCCGTTTCGCGAGGCGCCGGCGATGGGCTCCGGCGTTCCGCCCTTGCCCCCGTTAAAAGGGATCCGGTACAGGTCGTATTGGATCTGCCTCTCGTTCGGGGCGTTGGCGAACTGGGCAAGCGGCGCGCCTTCCGGGTTCGGGTCCTCGGCCTCGGCGCGGGCAAAGACGAGGTAAGCGCCGTCGGGGCTCCACACGGCGTTGGTCTGGACGAAGCGGCGGTCGTCGGCGCCGGGCAGCGGCTCGAGCACGCCCGTCTCGCGGCTGTACCAGCTCAGAATGCCGCGCGTGGGATAGAAGACTTGCAGGAAGCGGTAGTCCTTGAAATTGGCCACGTAGTAGTTGCTGGGGCGCTCCTCAGGGTGAGCCGCGGGCGGGTCGAGGTCGGCGGGGTTGAGCGTGGTGACGACGGTGCGGCCGTCCGGTGAGACTTGCGACATGAAGCCCACCCGCAGCCTGCCCTTGAGTTCGCCCTGTGCGGTGCGCCACTGAATTACGTTCTCCTTACCGATGGAGGTTTGGGGTCTGACCGGCGTGAGCGTATAGAGGCCGCGGTTCTTCTGCAAGCCGTCGAGGTCCATGCCCAGCGTTTTGCCGTCGCGCGAAAAAGAATGGCAGTTGGCGCACATGGGCACGTTCCGCATCACCACGCGGCTCTGGGGCTGCGCGATGTCGCGCAGGCGCCAGAGGATCAGCCGCACCGCGTCGGCCGCCAGGGGCTGGATGACGCCCTTCTCCGTCTCGGTGGGCATCAGCGGCACGTCGCGATAGAAGATAGGCGCGCCGACGGGGTCTTTCGAGGTGCGGATGGTGACGCGCCCGCGGGAGACGGCGCGCTGGCCCGAGAGGCCGGTGATGATGATTGCCGCGGGTGCGTCCACAGAGCGCTTCTTGATGGCTTCCCATAGCGCCGCGCTGGGGGTCCAGCTGTGCGCCGCAGCCTGCTGCGGCGTCAGACTGGGCGGCTTGTTCGTCGGCGCGACGCAATCCGGATCGATCTTGCCGATGCGCATGCGCGGACCGCGCGAGGTGGCGTGCAGGGCCGGCGAGCCGTCGCTGAACGAGATGGCGATGCGCCATAGGGTGGCGCTCTTTTCGGCGTCGCGCCAGAGGAACGTGGGCGGAGCGATTTCGGGCGGGAAAATGGAGGCGTCTTCGGGATAATCGACGGTGATCGGAGCCGGCTTGCCTGCCAGGACGGCGTCAACGACAAGCAGACCGATGAGACCCAGTTTCGACGCCCGCACAAGACCATTATCGCCCGGTCGTGTGGCTAAGCGTCCCCATGAGTGGGCACGCGGCAGGCTGAAGCCTCCGCCACACGACGCTCAGGCTTTGACTCCGAGTTTCCGTAGCAGGGTCATGGCCGGGCACCAGTTGGTGAAGGCCGATTGCAGCAGGTTCGCCCCGACGAAGGCGGTGAAGAGGTACCACTTCGGACTCATCCAGTAGCCGAGCGCGAGGCTGGCCAGAGTGAATGCGCCCGCGATGAGGCGCAAGTAGCGTTCGATGGTCATGCGTTTCTCCCATTCTTTACCATGTAGTAGACGATGGGGACGGTCATGCGCGAGAGGGCGAGCGATGCGATTTCGCCGGCCATCAGCGCGATTGCGAGGCCTTGGAAGATGGGGTCGAACAGAATCACGGCCGCTCCAACCACCACGGCGCAGGCGGTCAGCAGCATGGGGCGGAAGCGCACGGCGCCGGCGTCGATCACCGCCTGTTGGAGCGGCGAGCCTTGGCGCAGGCGGAGCTCGATGAAATCCACCAGGATGATCGAGTTCCGCACCACGATGCCGGCCCCGGCGATAAAGCCGATCATCGAGGTGGCGGTGAAGAACGCGTGCAGCAGGCCATGCGCGGGCAGAATGCCCACCAGCGAAAACGGAATTGCGGCCATGATGATCAGCGGGGTGAGGAACGATTCGAACCAGCCCACCACCAGCACGTAGATCAGGACCAGCACGGCGGCGAAGGCAATGCCGAGGTCGCGGAAAACCTCGTAGGTGATGTGCCATTCGCCGTCCCACTTCATGGCGTATTTGGAGTCGTCGGTGGGCTGGTGGGAGGTGTACTGCTCGACGTGAATCCCGGGCCCGAGCGCGAGGACGGCGTAGACGGGGCTCTCCATGGCGCCCGCGACGTCCGCGACCACATAGGTCACCGGCAGCAGGTTCTTGTGGTAGATGCTCTTGTCCTCGATGACCTGGCGCGCCCTGACCAGCGATGAGAGCGGCACGCCGGCGATCTTCAGGGACTGAATCCGCTCCAGATCGCTGCGCGTGGCGCGGGCCAGGCGCACGGTGATGGGCACGTCTTCCTTTTCGGAATCGACGTGCAGCAGGCCCGCGTTTTCGCCGGCCGAGGCGATGCGCATAGTGCGGGCGATATCGTCTTCGGTGATTCCACTCAGGCTGGCTTTCTCTTTGTCCACCAGGAGCTGATACTTGGGCTGGTCGTCCTCGACGTACCAATCCACGTCCACCACGCCATCGGTGCGCTTGAAGAGGTCGCGGATCTGGCGGGCCAGGGCGATGCGGCCTTGTTCGGACGGGCCGTAGACCTCGGCCACCAGCGTTTCGAGAACGGGCGGGCCGGGAGGCACCTCGGCGACCTTGATGCGCGCGCCCCAGCGGGCGGCGACGGGCAGGAGGACGTTGCGGACGCGCTTGGCGATCTCGTGGCTCTGCTGGCTGCGCTCGTGCTTGTTCAGGAGGTTCACCTGGATGTCGGCAATGTTCGAGCCGCGGCGCAGGTAGTAGTGCCGCACCAGGCCGTTGAAGTTGTAAGGCGAAGCCGTGCCTGCGTAAGTCTGAAGGTTGACGACTTCTGGCTGCTTGAGGACCTCATCCGCCAGCGCGCGGGTGGCGGCGGCGGTCTCCTCGAGCGTCGTGCCGTTGGGCATGTCCACAATCACCTGAAACTCGCTCTTGTTGTCGAAGGGCAGCATCTTGACCTTCACGAAGCCCACGTAGACCAGGGACACGGCGGCCAGGAGCAATGTCACCACACCGGCCAGGAACCCCCAGCGAAGCGCGGGCCGCACGAGTAGCGGCCCCATGACGCGGCGGTAAAGGCGCGTCAGGCGATCTTCGTGCTCGCCGTGGGCGTGCGCGCCCTTAAGTTTCAGAATGCGCACCGCGGCCCAGGGGGTCGCCAGGAAGGCCACCACAATGGAGAAGATCATGGCAGCCGATGCGCCGATCGGAATGGGCCGCATGTAAGGCCCCATGAGGCCGCCCACAAAGGCCATGGGCAGGATGGCGGCGATCACGGTGAGCGTGGCCAGGATAGTCGGGTTGCCGACCTCATCGACGGCTTCGACGGCCACCTGCTTTATGGGCCGGCCAGCGTTGGCGGGCATGCGTGCGTGGCGAACCACGTTCTCCACCACCACGATGGCGTCGTCCACCAGGATGCCGATCGAGAAGATCAGGGCGAACAGCGTGATGCGATTCAGCGTGTAGCCGTAAAGGTAGAAGACCGTCAGCGTCAGCGCCAGTGTGACCGGGATGGCGATGAACACGATTAGCGATTCGCGGAAGCCGAGCGTGATCCAGATCAGCACGCTAACCGAGACGATCGCGATCAGCATGTGCAGGAGCAGCTCGTTGGACTTCTCGGCGGCCGTCTCGCCGTAATTCCGGGTGACATGCATTTCGACGTCGGAGGGAATCACCGTGCCCCGGAGCGTTTCGACACGTGCAAGGACACGATCGGCGACGTCGATGGCGTTGGTGGACCTGCGCTTCGAGATGGCGAGGGTCACCGCCGGCGAATAGCGGCCATGGGCGGCGTACTCGACGTATTCGGAAGGTTCGCCGCCGCCATCGGCGACCTCGGCCACGTCGCGCACGAAGACGGGCCGGCCGTTGAAGACGGCCACCACCACGCCGCGTACGTCGTCCGCCGTGCGGAGGAACTCGCCGGTTTCGAGCAGGAACTCCCGGTTGCCGCTCGAGAACTTGCCAGATTCGAGACGGCGGTTGGCGCCGGCCAGCGCGCCATAGACCTGCAGGGGCGAGAGCGAGTAAGCCGCCAGCTTCGTTTCGTCGAGGGTGACGCGGACCTCGCGGCGATCGCCTCCGATGATGGCGACGGCGGAAACGTCGGGCACCTGCTTGACGGCATCGTGCACCTGGGCGGCCACGCGGCGCAGGTCGAAGGGGCCGTAGCGGTCACTCGAGAAGGTGAGCGCCAGGATGGGAACGTCGTCAATCGACCGCGGTTTGATGAGCGGCCGGGTGGCGCCGGGAGGGATCAGGTCGAAATTGGCGAACATCTTCTGGTTCAGGTTGACGATGCTCTTCTCTTCGTCCTGGCCGACCTTGAAACGCACGATGGCCAGCGACCCGCCGGGGCTGGAGGTGGAGTAGATGTACTCGACGCCGGGGATCTCCCAGAGCAGCTTCTCCATCGGCTTGGTGACGCGCTCCTCTACCTCGCGGGCCGAGGCGCCGGGCATGCCGACGAAGATGTCGATCATGGGGACCTTGATCTGCGGCTCCTCTTCGCGCGGGAGCTTCCAAACGGCGAAGGCGCCCAGGGCGAGGGAGGCGGCGATGACCAGGGGCGTGAGCTTGGAATCGATCCACATGCGGGCGAAACTGCCCGCCAAACCCAGCTTCCGCGGATCGCTCACGGGCGCACCTCCACCGGCGCGCCGTCGGCGAGCGCGGGCGGGGCGGGGAAGATGACCTGTTCGCCCGGGCTCAAGCCGGAGAGAATCTCGACGGAATCCTGCGCGCGCTGCCCGAGAGTCACGAAACGCGAGCGGGCGCGGCCGCCATCCGCGACGAAGACCGAGGCGAGCTGGCCGTGCTCGCTGACGGCCGCGGCGGGCACGGCGAGCGCCTGGCGCGCTCCGAAGGTGAAACGGGCGCGGCCGAACAGGCCGGAGCGTAACTGGGCGATCGCGGGCAGATTGATTTTGACGGTAAAGGAGCGGGAGGCGGCGTCGATCGCGGGAACGATTTCGGAAACGCTCCCTTCGATGGGCCGCGCGATGGCGTCCAGCGCAACCGTGACCGGCTGGCCGGTGCGAATAAGAGACAGTTTCGCTTCCTCGACGGTGGCTTCCAGGCGGTAAGCGCCTTCCCGCTCGATGGTGACGAGCGGCGTGCCGGGTGCGGCCAGCACGCCGGGGTCCACGCTTTTCGCCGTAACCGTGCCGGCGAAGGGAGCGGCAATCTGGGCGTAGCTGCGCGCGACCTCGGCCGAAGCCAGCGCCTGGGCGGCCTGCGCGATCTTCGAATCGAGCTGGGCGCGGCGCGCGACCGCCATGTGGTAGCCGGTCTCGGCCAGCTTCAGACGGGCGGTAGCCTCGTCGAATTCCTGGTTGGAGATGGAATCCTTATCGAACAGGTCTTTCATGCGCTTGTAGGTGGCCTGCGCGAGAACGAGGCTGGCCTTGGCTCCGGCGACGGCGTTGTCGGCTTCGGGCACGGCGCTGCGCGCCTCGGCGTGGGCGGCCTCAGCCTGGCGGCAGGCGGCGTCGAGATCGCGTGAATCGAGAACGATGAGGAGCTGGCCCTCGCGCACGTGGTCCCCGGCCGAGACGCGCACTTCGCGCACGGCGCCCATGGCCCGGCTCGAAATGACGGCTGAGGTGCGGGCGCGCACGGTGCCGGTGGCCTCATAGATGTTCGGCCAGGCGGTGGGCGCGACGGCGACGGTTCGGACGGCGGTGGGTACGGTCTTGGCGCCCGCATCTCCGGGCCCACGCGAACTGCATCCGGCCAGAAAGAGCAGGGTGGTGGAAGCAATGGTGAAAAGAGAAGTGTTCATTGAGTGTCCTGTGCGTGGGACAGGCCTCCGGCCTGTCGTCTGGAGGCTGCAAGCTGCGTTCGTCAATTCAGTACCTCGGACTTGTCGTTCAGCGTGCCGGCGGCGAGCTCCAGGCTCACCGCAGCGAGCCGCTGGTCGTAGATCGCGGCCAGGCGGCGGTTTCGGGCTTCGAGCAGCGCCGTCTCGGTGCGGAGCAGGTCGGTCACGTTGCTGAGACCGCTCTCGTAACGATTCTTGGTGATGCGCAGGCTCTCCTCGGCCATGGAGACCGCGGCCTTGGCGACATCGATGCGCTGGGTGGCGGCGTGCAAGTCGGCATACGCGCGGCGAATTTGGAGGCTTATTTGCGATCCGGCCTGTTGCTCCAGGGCGCGGGCCCGCGCCCGGCCGTATGCGGCCTCGTTCATGCGGGCCCGGTCGGCGCCGCCGTTGAAGATGTTCCAGCGCAGGGTACCCGAGACCAGCCAGTTAGCTCCGCCGCGCGCGGCGAAGGTCTGGCGGTCGGCTTCAAAACCGGCACGGAAGGCGACCTGCGGCAGCAGCGAGGCACGGACCGCGGCCTCCTGGGTCTGGGCCAGGTCGGAAGCGAGCCGCGCCTCCTTCAGTTCCGGCCTGGAAACGCCGCCCTGCCTCTCGTACTGATCGAGAGATTGCTGGCCAATCACGGCCGCGGTCAGCGGCGTGGTGAGATTATGGGACTCGGTGAGTGGCAACCCCAGCGCCTCGTTCAGCGCCGCCAGGGCGACGTCCAGGTCGGCCTTGCGGCGGATCCGCTCCTCCTGCACCGCGGCGAGGTGCACCTTGATGGACAGCACGTCGGCATTGGTGGACATGCCGGCTGCGCGGACGGCTTGCGCGCGGTTCAGGTCGGCCTCGGCCGAGCGGACGGCCTCGCCGGCCACTCTGGCGCTCTCCGCCGCGAGCACCGCGCCGTGGTAGGCCCGCACCACGTTGGCGATGGCGTTCATGCGGGTGGCGCGCTCGTCCTCGGCGCTGAGATCGCGGCCCAGTTTTGCGTTCCTGACGGCCAGGCGCGTTTGCCCGCCATCGTAGATGGTCTGGTCCAGGGTGACCTGCGACTGGAAGTTGTCAAGGGCGGCCGGGCGGTTTAGCGTGTCAAGCGCGAAGTTTGCGGCGGCGAACTGGTGCTGGGTCAACAGGGAGCTGAAAACTACCACGGGATTGTTGCTCCGCAAGACCGATTCGGCGTAGTTGAGCTTGGGGAGGTAGCCGCTGCGGACCTCCGCAATACGTACCTCGGCGCCCATGGAGGCCTCCCGGCTGGCCTGAACCGAGGGGTGGTTTTCCAGGGCCAGCCGGACCGCGTCCATCAAAGAGAGGGAACTTTGGGCCGCCAGCGAGAGGGCCGTAACCACGAATGAAACCAATGTCTTCGCCATCTTACGGGGAATGATGCAGGCCGGTCATGGAGGTTACCGCATTTTTCTCTGTCACCTGCCCAAAGCGGTTGCATCTGGGAGAATGGAGTCTTCAATATGGAAACCACGGTCCGGTACATTGACGGCGTGAAGTTTGCGGCCTCTTCAAGGGGGCACGAGGTCATCTGCGACCAGCCGCCCGACAATTCCGGGACGGACGCCGGGATGACGCCGCCGGAATTCCTGCTGACTTCCCTCGCGACCTGCGCGGGTTTTTATGCCGTCCAGTACCTGCGGGCGCGCGGCCTCGCGGCGGACGGCCTGACCGTGCGGGTTTCGGCCGAAAAGGCGAAGGCGCCGGCGCGGCTGGCCGCGTTCCGCATCGAGATCAGCGTTCCTGGCCTGGCGGACGAACGGCACCGGGAAGGCGTGCTGCGGGCGGCGAAGTCCTGCCTGATCCACAATACGCTGCTCAATCCGGCGGCGATCGAAACGGTGATCAGCCCCCTGACCGCGGCCGCCGCGGCGGAGTAGGAAGGCAGCCAGGTGGACGCCTGTTCTACAATGCGGGCGGAGGCCCAATTTGGCAGCTTCCGGCACCAAAGAAGAAGCCGCACTGGCGCGCGACCTGATTGCCGGCAAACCGGGGGCGTTCGACCGCTTTGTGGAAGTTTTCCGCTCCAAGATCTTCCACTACGCCTACATGATGTGCGGGCAGCGCGAGGACGCCGAAGAGGTGGCGCAGGACACGCTGCTCAAGGTGTTCTCGAACTTTGGCCAGCTCCGCGAGCCGGAGCGGGTGAAACCCTGGGTGTTCCGCATCGCGCGCAACGAATGCCTGATGCGAAGGCGCAAGAGCGTCTTCGCTCCTGCGCAGGAGCTTTCCCTGGACGATTTCCTGCCGCACCAGGATCAGGACGATGGCCGGCGGCTCGAGATCGCGGACTGGTCCGCGCTGCCGGACGACCAGGCGCTGCGGGCGGAGCTCAAGGATATCGTCCACGCCGCGATCGAGAAACTGCCGGAGATTTACAGGGCGATCATCCTGCTGCGCGACATCGAGGAGCTGAGCACGGAAGAGGCGGCCGAGGTGCTGGACATCAGCCTGGAGGCCGTCAAGACGCGGCTGCACCGGGCGCGCCTCGCCGTGCGGCAGAAGCTGGACGAGTACATGGCAGGCGCTAAAGCCGGAGGGAGGCGGTAATGGAAGCCGGCGAGCACAACAAAGAGAAATGCCGCGACGTCTTCGCACTGCTTTCGGAGTATCTCGATCGGGAGTTGACTCCGGAGACCTGCGCCGAGATCGAGGCTCACCTGGCGGGCTGCCCGCCATGCATCGATTTCCTGAACAGCCTGAAGCGGACGGTCCGCCTGTGCCACGCCTGCGAGGAGGGCGCAAAGCCGCAGCCCCTCACCGCGGAGCAGCGCGACAAGCTGATGTCGGCGTATCGGACGTTCCTGGCGGCTGGCCGCGGCGCATAAGAACGCGCGAATTGTGGCCGCGGACCATCGGCACGCGCTACGATTGGTTCCAAAGGAGACCCTATGAAGTTTTTCTTAACCGCTGTTTCCGCGTTTGCGCTTCTGCCCGGCGTGGCCGCCGCCGCGGATGCGTCGAATCCACTCGTGACCAGCTCCCATGCGTTCTACGGCCTGCTGAAGGACGACGTGCTGCGCTCGGCGGACAAGATGGCGGAGGCGGACTACTCCTTCCGCCCAACGCCCGACGTGCGCACTTACGGCGAGATCCTGGCCCACATCGCCAGCGCACAGTTCATGTTCTGCGGGATTGCGTCCGACGGCAAGATGGTCATGAAGAACTTCGAGAAGACGGCCAGGACCAAGGCCGAGATCGTGGCCGCGCTCAATGAGGGCTTCGCTTTCTGCGACAGCGTCTACGAGAAGATGACCGATGCCGACGCAGCGACGATGGCGTCGTTTTTCGGCCAGCAGCGCACCAAGCTCAGCCTGCTCGATTTCAACATCGCACACGGCTTCGAGCACTACGGGAACCTGGTCACCTACATGCGGATGAAGGGCATCGTTCCGCCCTCGAGCGAGAAGAAGAAGATGTAGGGGGCGGAGCCGCGGATCAGCCGCTACCGGTAGGTCACTAACGCCGGATCGGCGAGATGCGGGACCGCGTTGAAGCTCAGCAGCGAGAAGCGGTCGCCTGAGAAGAGAAACTCGGAGCAGGCGGAGTTCCGCACCAGCCAGGCCAGCTCCAGCGTCTGGAGCGGCTCGATGCCGTGCGCCATCTGCACGGCGAGGGCGGTGGGTCCGGCGGAGGTGAACACCGCCATGCTGGCGCCTTTCGCGCCATGGTTGCGCGCCTGATCGATGCCCCGCCGCACGCGGGCCGTGAACATCTCCCAGGTCTCCACTTGGGAGGCGTCGAATTCCCCCCGCACCCACATGGTCGTAAAGGCGCGGAACAGGAACTCCAGAGTGCGGGCCTGTTCTGGCCGGGCCTGGGCGCGGCGCAGCGCCAGATCGAGCGCGGCGATGCGCGGATTCTCCTCAACCAGTCGCGGCAGGTAGCGGCGGGTCAGCGCCTCCCCCGGAAACTCATCGAGATCGGGCAGCAGCACCGGCTCCGGCCACGCCAGCCCGGCCTTGCGGCACGCTTCGCCGGCGAGTTCGGCGGTCCGCAGGTGCCGCTTCGCCGGACCGGAGAAGACGCGATCGAAGACGGTCCGCGTCCGGGCCCAATACTCTCCCAGGGCCACCGCCTGGCGCTCGCCGAGCGCCGAAAGGCGGTCGTAATCCTCCGCGAACAGGGATGCTTGGCCGTGGCGAACCAGGGTGAGGGAACTCATTTGGCCGGCGAGGGCTCCACGTGCACCAGAACGTCGGCGATGAAGTCCAGGCGCTCCTTGAGCTGGGCGCGGACGTCGGTAGCGATGTCGTGCGATTCGCGCACGGTGATGTTGGGGTCCACCTCGAGGTGCAGATCGACGTGGTACTCGAAGCCGGTCCTGCGCGCGTAACACTTCTCGACGCCCTGGACGCCGGGCACGGTGAGGGCCACCGCGCGGATCTGGCTCATGAGCGCGCCATCCGGCATCGTGTCGACCAGTTGCAGGGAAGTCTCTCGCACGATGCGCGCGCCGGTGAAGACTACGATCAGCCCGACGGCGAACCCGCCGTATTCATCCGCGTGGAGGAACCGCGACGGATCGAAAAGCGTGAGCCCGAGCGCAACCAGGGCAGAGGTCCCGGAAAGGATATCGACGGTGTCATTCCAGGCGTCGGCAATCAGCGCCCCGCTGCGCGCGCGCCGGCCGTAACGGAACTTGAGCGTCGAGAGCGCGGCCTTGAGCACGATGGAGACGATCAGCGGCCAGATGGCGTAGCCGGCCGGCACCGGATGCTGCCGGGAAAGCCGAGCCGCCGCGTGGACGCAGATTCCAGCGCCCGCGGCGGCCAGAATAATCCCGACGGCTAGGCCGCTGAGCATCTCGAACCGGCCGTGACCGTACGGGTGTTCCGCATCCGGTGGCCGGGAGGCGGCGATCAGGCCCAGCAGGACGATGGTCGAGCCCACCACGTCGCCGGCGGATTCGAAACCGTCGGCGACCACCGCCGTCGAGCCCGCCATCCAGCCGACCAGCAGCTTGCTGCAGGCGAGCGCACTGCTGACGCCGATGCTCAACGACGCGATCCGAACGGCCGTGCGGGCTCTTTGAGTTTGGCGACTGGCTGGGAGCAAGGGAAAGCTCCTCCGACTATGGTAGCCGACTTCGGCTGCGCCTCAGCTGCGCCTCAGCACCGGAGCGTGCATCGCGTGGTGCTACACTGAGCTTAAATTGCGGGCTGTCCTACCCGCTGCGCGAGCCGGCGCGGTGCCGAAAAAGGACGGGTCCCATCAAGGAGGGGTGCTGTGGCAGAACACGTAAACACCTTCAAGGCAACGCTGCGTGGCGATCTGATCCAGCCAGGCGATGCCGGGTACAACGAAGCTAGAAAGCTGTATAACGCCATGATCGACAAGAAGCCGCGCCTGATCGCGCGCTGCGTCGATGTGGCCGATGTGGTCGCCTGCGTGAATTACGCGAGAGAAAACGGGATTCTCCTGGCGGTGAGGGGCGGCGGCCATAACGGGCCCGGACTCGGGAGCTGCGACGGCGGCTTGGTGATTGACCTCTCACGGATGCGCGGCGTGAGGGTCGACCCCGCGGCGAAAACCGCGCAAGTGGCCGGCGGATGCGTTTGGGGCGATGTCGATCACGCCGCGCACGCTTTCGGAATGGCGGTTCCGAGCGGCATCATCTCCACCACCGGGGTCGGCGGCCTGACGTTGGGCGGCGGCATCGGCCATCTCTCCCGGACTTACGGCCTCACCATCGACAACCTTCTGGCGGTGGACATGGTTCTGGCGGACGGGAGCTTTGTCACCGCGAACGAGAACCAGAACAGCGATCTCTTTTGGGCGGTG
This sequence comes from Bryobacterales bacterium, assembly GCA_963719445.1. Classification (GTDB taxonomy): domain Bacteria; phylum Acidobacteriota; class Terriglobia; order Bryobacterales; family Bryobacteraceae; genus DASWZN01. The sequence goes on along the minus strand of OY970385.1, from coordinate 4,840,745 downwards.
CGCGGCGGAGGCGGCAATTTCGGAGTGGTCTCCTCCTTCACCTTCCGCACCCATCCGGTGCACACGGTGACAGCGGGTCCCATGTTCTGGCCGATTGAAGACACCGCTGAAATCATGAAACGGTACGAGCAGTTCATCACCGACGCGCCGGAGGAGATCAACGGGTTCTTTGCGTTTCTGACGGTGCCTCCGGTTCCGCTGTTCCCGACGGAGCTGCACATGCGGACGGTGTGCGGGGTGGTCTGGTGCTCCACCGCGAACCCTGAACGCACGAATGAGTTGCTGCGGCCAACGCGGAGCTGGCCTAAACCCCTGCTGGTGGGAGTTGGCCCCATGCCGTTCCCCGTCCTGCAGAGCCTGTTCGATGCCCTATACACGCCGGGACTGCAGTGGTACTGGAAGGCGGACTTCGTCGACCATCTGAGTGACCAGGCGATCGCGCAACACGTCAACTACGGCGCCAACCTGCCCTCGATGTTTTCCACGATGCACCTGTATCCGGTTAACGGCGCCGTGCACCGGCGGAGCAACCAGGATACGGCCTTCAGCTACCGGGGAACCAAGTGGGCGGAAGTGATCGTGGGAGTGGATCCGGACCCCGCCAACAGGGACAAGATCACCAAATGGGCCAGAAGCTATTGGGAAGCTCTCCATCCCTATTCGGCGCCGGGTGCGTACGTCAACTTCATGATGGAAGAAGGCGCCGAGCGCATTGAAGCCACATATGGCGGGAACTACGCCCGGCTGCGGCAGGTGAAAGCAAAGTGTGACCCTGGCAATCTCTTCCGCGTGAACCAGAACATCGCCCCCGCGTTGGCCGGCGCGGGCGCGACATAAGGCCTCGTGCAGCCAAGCCCGGGACGCGAGGAAGATCCCGAGCGGCGAGCAGCGAGCGGCGGGCCTCTGCTAAACTCGAATTTCACCATGAGTTCCAAGCAAAAGAAGCCGCCCGCGGAGCCCATGCCGCCGCTCAACGTTTGGGGACCGGCGGTGGCGCTGGCCTGGTTCGTGCCAGGAGGCGGCCACTTTCTGCTGAAGCGCTACGGGCGCGCCGGGCTGCTGCTGTTGGCCGTCTTGACGATGTTCCTGTTCGGGCTCATGATGCGCGGCGAGTTCCTCAAGCCCCAGGGCGGCGACCTGTTGACGGTGGTCATGTATTACGGCGGCTTCGTGTGCAACGTTCTGACCGGTATTCCGTACATGATCGCGGTCTGGTTCGGATACAGCCAGCCTGACGTGGCCGGCGCGGTGCACGATTACGGGACCAAGTTTCTGGTGACTGCGGGCTTGTTGAACGTCCTGGCGATGGTGGATGCGTACGAAATCGCCATCGGGAAGAAAAGCTGATGCCAAAGGTGACCCTTTCGCACTTTGAAGCCGCGCTCCTGTTCTCCCTGTGCGCCTCTCTGGTTCTCGGTGTGGTCACGAAGCGCACGGACCGCGAACGCCTGGTCTACGGCGCGTATTGCTTCGCGTGGTTCGTCGTGGTGCTCTTCGGGCTCGGCTGGCTCATGTACCTGGGGCACGGGTAGGAGGGGGAGAACCGAGAAAACCGGGGACAGTATACTCTGTCCCCCCGTGGACAGAGTATACTGTCCCCGGTTCCAGGTTGGCTGAGGGGCCGTATGAAGACGTTCTACATCGAGACCTTCGGCTGCCAGATGAACGCGCACGACTCCGAGAAAGTGGTCGGCACGCTTCTGGCTCAGGGCTACAGCCAGGTGCCCGATCCGGAGCGGGCCGACCTGGTGCTGTACAACACGTGCAGCATACGCGATAAAGCCGAACAGAAGGTCTTCAGCCGTCTGCAGCAGTTCAAGCGCGGCGCCGGGAAGGGCAAGGCGTTCGCGGTGCTCGGCTGCGTGGCTCAGCAGGAAGGCGAACGAATCTTCCGGAAGGCGCCGCACGTGAGCCTGGTCTGCGGGTCGGCCAGCTACAACCGGCTCCCTGAGCTGCTGGTTCAGCTCGAGGCGGGCGGCCGGCGCCTGACCGGCCTCGACCTCGACACCGATCTGACGTTCGAAACGCCGCTCACCCGCCGCGACAATCCCCACCGGGCCTACATCACGATCGTCGAGGGCTGCGACAAGAGTTGCGCTTACTGCGTGGTGCCCTTCACACGGGGCCCCGAGCGCAGCCGCGCGAGCCAGAGCGTGCTGGACGAAGCGCAGAGCCTGGCTGGGCAGGGCTACACCGAAGTGCAACTGCTCGGGCAGAACGTCAACAGTTACCGCGATCCCTCGCCGGCTGGTTTGGATTTTGCGGGCCTGCTCGATCGCGTGGCCCGGACGCCCGGCCTGCGGCGCGTGCGCTTCACGACCTCGCATCCACGCGATTTCGTCAAGGACATCGTGGATGCGATCGACGCGAACCCGGTGCTGGCCAACCACGTGCATTTGCCTGTGCAATCGGGTTCGACGAGCGTGCTGGGCCGCATGCAGCGGCTTTACACGCGGGAGCAGTACCTGGAGTGCATCGCCTGGATGAAGAACGCCCGCCGCGACTTGGCTATCTCGACCGATATCATCGTAGGATTCCCGGGTGAGACCGAGGCGGATTTCGAGGAGACACTCTCGCTGCTGGATCAGGTCGAGTACGACTCCGTGTTCAGCTTCAAGTACTCGCCGCGGCCCAACACGCCGGCGCTGAACCTGGATGGGCAGGTGCCCGAGGAAGAGAAGAGCAGACGGCTCACGATCGTGCAGGAGAAGCAGCGTGCGATCCAGCTTCGCCGCAATGCCGGGCTGGTGGGAACCGTGGATGAAGTGCTGGTTGAAGGCTACAACCAGGGCACGGAGCAATGGATCGGCCGCACCGCGCAGAACCGCGTGCTGAACTTCACCCATCCGCGGAACGGGCATTCGCTGGCCGGCGAGTACCTGGACGTGCGGGTCACTCGCGCGGGCCCGAATTCCCTGGCGGGTGAGGCATGCTGCGTGGGGTGAAGGTCTGCCAAGGCAGGCGGAACCGCCTGCCCCGCGATCCCGGCGTATGATGGAGACGGAAGGGGGCAAGTCATGGAAGTCGAAATGAAGATCCGCGGCCTGATGATGGATCCGGTGTCGAACATGCCGATCGTCATTCTGAAGGATGTGAGCGGCAACTCGATCCTGCCGATTTGGGTCGGAGTTTACGAAGCCAACGCAATCGCCCTCGAAATCGAGAAGGTGAGCACGCCTCGCCCCATGACGCACGACCTGATCAAGAGCCTTCTGACGGGTCTTAGCACCGGCATGAAGAAAGTGGTCGTAAGCGAGCTGAAAGACGACACCTTCTACGCCGTGATCTGGCTGGAGAGAGACGGCGAAGCCATCAGCGTCGATTCCCGGCCGAGCGACGCCCTGGCGCTGGCGTTGCGGCTGGATTGCCCGATCTACGTCGAGGAGGCGGTGCTGAAATCCTCCAAGATGGCGTCTTCGGTCTCCGACAAAGTAAGCCAGGAGGAGATGCGGCGCTGGCTCGAGGGCCTCAACGACGAGGACCTCGGGCGCTACAAGATGTAGCGGCCTTCCCCCCGAAACAAGCTCCCTCTTGGTTCGTCTACAGGAGTATGAGCGGAGCGAAAAGGGCGGCGGGAACAATCCTGCTGGCCGCGCTCAGCGTGGCCGGGATCACCAGTCCATCCCTGCGGCGCGCGTACTGCTCTGCGCGTGGGTTCGTGGGCTACTTCCGGTCAATTGAGAAGTCAACCCTTCAGAACGGGCTTTGGGAGAGAGTGGCGCTCAGCCTCGTGCTGGCGAGCGCCGACTCTCCCGGGCCTGCGTGCGCGAACAAGCCGCCCAAAGCACCGCCGTCCCTGTGACAGCCTGTGAGCTGCCGGGACGCTGGGCCTTAGTCAGCCTTCTTGTGGTGCACCACGGCCTTCTTGGCCGGAGGTGGTGCGGGCCAGCCGGTCAGGTTCTTCTTCTCGACGTCGAAGGTCACCATGAAGGGCTGCTTGGCGAACGACGTAGCGGCGCCGCGGAATGTAATGGAGGTTCCGGGCTCGGCCGGACGCGGGAGGGGCGGATCGAACACCAGGGTGGCGTCGGGGGTCTTGCCGTCCTCGATCGATACTTTGACGGTCTTGGGGGCGCGCGCCGGCTCCTGGCTGATCACCTTTGCCTGGAAGGCAGGCTGCCCTTCGGGCGGCACCAGCGCGTCCTTCATCGATCCGCTGAAGTAGGCGTCGCCGCCATCGCTGGTGAGCTGTCCCTTAATCGTGACCCAGAGTGCCAGGGAGGGGCTGCTCTGCTGCAGCGCCTGGAGCTTCTGGCTTGCGACCTCGTCCTCACTCAGGATCTTGAAGCCCTCGGGCGGAAAGACGCTGGTCTTGGCGGATGCCAGCAACGCCTGGAAGCCCGCGGGGTCTTCGCCGTGGTACTTGGTGTAATTGGTCTGCACGTAGGTTTGGGTCCGCTGGCGCATCGCCGGGTCAAGCGCGCCTGGTCCGTCATAAACCGCTGCGCGCGCGTAATAAAAGAGCGCCTGGGCAAGCAGCTCGGGTTTCTTGTCCGCCAACGCTTGAGCGCCCAATGCGCCTCCGAGCCAGTAGACGGCTTGCGAATCGCCGGGATTGGCTTGCAGTTCCGCCTTGAACTCGGCTTCGGCGGTAGCGTAGTCCTTGCGCTGGCTGGCGACCCATCCCAGCGTGCGATGCCCGATGAGTGCCATCTGGGTTTGGGTCGCTTTCCACGCCTGCTCGTCGGTAACCTGCGCCGGCTTTTCCGCGTTCAGCAGGCCCTTGGCGGCTTTTTGGGCCAGATCGAGCGCATCGGGCGACGTCTGGGCCGGAACCGTCAGCAGGGCGATCCAATAAAGCGCCTTCAGGTTCTTCGGGTTCAGGTCGAACAGATTCCTGGCGCTGGCCAGCATCTTGTCCGGCTGGTTGAGATCCTTGTAAGTATCCACGTAGGCTTCAAGACGCGTTTCCTTGAAGTCGGTCTCCGGGTACTTGTCCTTCCACTGGTTGAGCAGGTCCAGCTTCTTCTGGGGATCCTTCTCACTGATGACGGACTGGACCAGGTCGTATTCCGCCCGGTCCTTCCAATCTTGTTTCTTTTGAGTCGTCTGCGAGCCCTGCGCCGCTGGTTGCTGACTCTGCCCCCAGGCGGACCCGAGGCCCAAAGCGGACGAGATCGCAACGGCTAGAATCGCTGATAGTTGAACGCGCACTCACGCCTCCTGTACTGCCCTTTTCTGTTCTGCTCCTCAACGGCTGACCCGGCAAGCGCCCGCGCACCGCCCCTGTTCAACGGTCTGGCGCAGTACAACCTGCACTTTGCGGAGTATAGCCGAATCAAACTCCAGCGCGCAAGCGTATTGGTCGGCGTAGTCAGCGTAGAGGCGCAAATGGTGTTGACGGGGCCGGGCGCGAGGTTGTTTCGAGAGCTTTGCCCCGCCCGCGCGGTATTCTCCGGGTTTGGCGGGTGGCGGGGCTGGAGGCCCGCCGCATGCGCCCATGCCGGGCGCGGACGCCTGCCCCACTGTATGCTGGTGTTTTGTCACGAATGCGGTACCTTGACTGGACCATCATCGTCGTCTATCTGGCCGGGATCACCTGGTTCGGCGCCCATTTTCGCGGGCGTCAGAAGAACCTGAAGGACTATTTCCTCGGCGGGCGGACGGCCCCCTGGTGGGCCATCGCGCTCTCCATCGTCTCGGCTGAGACCAGCACGCTGACCATCATCGGCACCCCGGCCCTGGCCTTCGCCGGCGATTTCGGCTTCCTTCAGGTAGTGTTTGGCTACCTGCTGGCCCGAATCGTCATTGCGCTGCTCTTTCTGCCCCACTACTTTCGCGGGGAAATGTACACGGCTTATGAGCTCATCGAAGTTCGCTTCGGCCCCCGCCTCCGCCGGGTGACCGCAGGGACGTTTCTGATCGTCCGCGCCTTCGCCGAGGGCGTGCGCGTGTTCGCAATCTCAATCGTGATTTCGATCGTTCTCGGAACCGGCGAGATGGTCTCCATCGTGCTGATCGTGTGCCTGACGCTGTTCTATACCTTCGAAGGCGGTATGACGGCGGTGATCTGGACCGACGTGGCGCAGATGTTCCTCTACATTTTGGGCGCGGTGGTCAGTTTCCTGGTCATCCTGCATCAAGTGCCGGGAGGCTGGGCGCACGTGGCGGCCGTGGCCGCGCCGCTCGGCAAGCTGCGCGTGTTCGATTTCAGTTTCCACCTGGCCCCGGAGTATTTCTCCCGGCCGTACACCTTCTGGGCGGGCCTGGTGGGCGGGTGCTTCCTCACCACCGCCAGTCATGGAACCGAGCAGTTAATGGTGCAGCGGCTGCTTGCGGCGAGGGACGAGCGCCAGAGCCGCGCGGCCCTGTTCGCCAGTTGGGCCGTGATTTTCGTCCAGTTCGGCCTCTTTCTGCTGATTGGCCTCACGCTTTTCGTGCTGCGCTCGGACTCGCGCCAGCCCGCCCCGCAGCCGTTGGACCGGCTTTATCCGGAATTCGTGTGGCACTCCCTGCCGCCGGGCTTGGCGGGGCTGGTGATTGCCGCCATCCTGGCCGCGGCCATGTCCAATCTGAGCGCCGCGCTGAACGCCCTGGCTTCGACGACCGTCATCGATTTCTGGAGGCCGCTAGCCTCGAAGCCGCCGGGACGCATCGGCGAGCTGGGGCTGGCGCGCGCCGCCACCATCGCCTGGGGCGCTGTGCTGCTCGGGATCGGGGCTTTCGCCCGGCACTGGGGCGGGGTTCTCGAGACTGGGCTCACCATCGCTTCCATCGCGTACGGCGGCCTGCTGGGAGTGTTCCTGCTGGGGCTGCTGCCCCGCCGCATCCCGCAGAACGCCGCCATCCTTGGCATGGCGGCGGGCGTCGGAACGGAGGTCTACGTGAAACTCGCCACCCACATTGCCTGGACCTGGTTCGCCGCCATCGGAACGGTGGTGACTTTTGTGTCCGCTTGGGTGGTTTCTTTGCCGATGGAAGGGGATTCGGGTGAGCGAAGACGGTAAACCACAACCCGGCCTGAGGCGCGACCTCGGTATCTGGAGCGCAGTGGCGATCGTGATCGGCACGGTCATCGGGAGCGGAATCTTTCGCGTCTCCTCAAAGATGGTCGCCGAGGTCGGAACGCCCGGCGCTGTTTTCATGGTTTGGGTTTTCGGGGGCGTTCTGAGCCTGTTCGGCGCGCTGACTTACGCCGAGCTGGCGGCCGCCATGCCCGAAGCGGGCGGGGAATACGTCTACCTTCGAGAGGCATATGGCCCGGTGTGGGGCTTCATTTACGGCTGGACCCAGATGTGGGTCGCCAAGAGCGGCTCGATTGCCACCATTGCGACGCTGTTCTTCGTGTATTGTGCCAACTTCGCCCCGATCCTCGACAGGGTGATGGCGACCGTGCCGCTGCCGATCGGGCCCCATGGCGGCCCGCTCGACATTCGCTACGGCCAGATCTGCTCGATGGCGCTGATTTTGGTGCTGGGTGGCGTCAATTACGCCGGGGTGAAGTTCGGAGGGCGGGTCCAGGTGGCGGTCACGGCACTGAAACTCGGGCTGATCGGCGGGATTATCGTCATCGGCGTACTGGCAGGGCAGGGCAGCACGGCAAATCTCGTCTCTTCGATTCCGGCCGTGGGCGGCGCCGCGGGCTTTTTCACGGCGCTGGTCGGCGCCCTTTGGGCCTACGACGGCTGGAATAACGTCAGCATGGTGTCTTCGGAGATCCGCCAGCCGCAGCGCAGCCTTCCCCGCGCGCTGATTGCGGGCACCGCTGCCGTGATCCTGATTTACCTGCTCACCAACCTGGCGTATTTCCGTGTGCTGCCGGCGCGGGAGGTGGCTGCGGCGCCGCGGGTGGCGGCCGAAATGATGCAACGTGTTTTCGGGGCCGCGGGCGCCAGTGCGGTGAGCGTGGCCGCGATGGTGTCGATATTCGCTGCGCTGAATGGATCCATCCTCTCCGGCGCCCGCGTTCCCTACGCGATGGCGGGCGACGGACTCTTCTTCCGCAAGGTGGCGCGCGTTCACCCGGTTTACCGCACTCCGGGCGTTTCTATTCTGGCGCTGTGCGGCTGGGCCGCGCTGCTGGTGCTGAGCGGGCGGTTCGAGGAACTGTATACATATGTGATGTTCGCGAGCTGGATTCTGTACGGAATGACGGGAATCGCGGTGATGGTGTTGCGGCGGCGGCGCCCGGAGATGCCGAGGCCATACCGGACTCTGGGGTATCCATGGGTGCCGGTACTATTCGTACTGGGAGCCGCCGCGGTAGTGTGGTCCACGCTGTTCCAGTCTCCGCGGGAGTCGCTGCTGGGCCTGGGGATCATTTTGGCGGGTTTACCCTTTTATTTTCATTGGCGGGGGAAATGCGGGGGCGAATCGGGGCGTTTTGGGCGGCGGTTTCCGGGTACCGGGGTTTCCGGGGGCCAAAACCGCGAAAAATCGTAGGCTGCATCTTTTTGTTCTGATTTCAGAACAAACCACTTGAAACCTGAGTAAAAGTGCGCTAAAACTGCTCTAGTATTGAAAGTGTCGGGGCTCGGCTGTTCCGATTTCAGAACGGAGAGGCGGCCACCCGATGACGCAACAGGAGCAGAACATGGACGTCACCAAGATCATCACCGAATTACGACAGGAACGAGAACAGATTGAGGAAGCCATCATCAGCCTGGAAAGGCTCGCCCGCGGGCGCGGCAGGCGCCGCGGCAGGCCTCCGGCCTGGCTGGCCATGGCGAAGAAGCGCGGCCGCCCCGCGGGAAGCAAGAACAAGAGCAGCCTGGCCAAGCCCGCCGCGTCTTAGTCGGAAACCGAAGCCGGAGGTCCGGCCGGGCCGCGGGAGCCCGGCCGGTGTCCCCGAAGGGAGCCGCAGGGCGCCGCCGTCCGCCGCGGTGCGGCGCAGACCGGCCCTCAGGTCGGGTTTGGCCTGAGATGGGGGCTAGACGGGGCCCTGGGGTGCTGCCCCGGGGCGCCGCGCCTACCGATAAAGCAGGTGCTCCTCCCGCACCTTCAAGAATGCGTTGAGCGCGGCTTCACCGGCCTGTTGTATCCGAGCAGTATCCTCTCCAGCGGCGAGGAGTTGGATCGCCTGCCGATTCCCAATCAGCCACCGGTTGTCCTCCAGGACTATCTTGCCCGGGTACAGGCGGCCGATGACGGAAATCACTTCCAGTCCCAATCTCGCTGAATCGAAAGCCTGCCGGTCCGTGATCACGAAGCGGACGCCTTCGATCAGGCTTCCAGAGAAGTTGCTGGAGGCGGGGCGGAAGCGCGTGGGGTAGGTCCGCACGCCGGGGATGAACCGCGCGTTCAGGGAATCCGACAGTTCAGCCCCCCGAATCCACTCCGCTCCGATCTGTTCGAACGGCGCATCCGTGCCCCGTCCCACGGAGTAGTTCTTCGAGGCCTCGATCATTCCCAGGCCGGGGTAGAGAAGCGCCGCATTGAGGCTGCGCATGTTGGGGGAAGGGTCCGCCCACGCCAGGCCGGTGGAGTCGAACCAATCGCCCGGCTCCCAGTCCCGCATAGCGATGGCATGCAGTTCCGCGCCGGCCGGCTTGCTCGCGTTGAAGAGGCGGGCCAGCTCGCCTGCCGTCATCCCGTGGCGCAGGGGAAGCGGCAAATAGGTGACGAACGAGACGAGCTCGGGGTCGAGCATGGGGCCTTCGACGTGGGTGCCCGTGATCGGATTGGGCCGGTCGAGGACGAAGAAGGGCAGGTGGTGCGCAGCCGCCGCCTCCAGACAATAGCCCATCGTGCTCATGTACGTATAAAATCGCGTGCCAACATCTTGAATATCGAAGACCAGGGCATCGATCCCTTTGAGCATCTCGGCCGTAGGGCGGCGGCGGCCGCCGAATAGAGGCTCCAAACGGGCACGCCGGTGACGGCGTCCGTCGTGCTGGCAATGTCGGACCGGTCCTCGGCGCCGCTGAGTCCGTGCTCCGGCGAGAAAAGCGCTGCTACTCTTATGCCGCCGGCCAGCAGGAGATCCACGTTGCGCCGGCCCTGGCGGTCCACGCCGGTGTGGTTGGTGATGAGGCCCACGCTACGGCCGGCCAGAGGCTCGAATTTCTGACTGGCAAGCACGTCGAGGCCGGTGAGCACGGTTGCGTTCCGCGCCACCACGCGGTGGAGTCCCGCGCCCCTGAGAGTCTCGTTGTAGCCGGTAATGGAGACGCCCGGAGCGTTCACACCCAGCGCCGCGGCCACCGCGGTCGCAACGCGGCCCCGCACCGAGGTGATTGCCGGCCGGATGTGCGGATGCACGCTGTTGGCGAGCAGGATCACGTAAGCGCCCGAGGCCGGATCGATCCACAGCGATGTGCCCGTAAAGCCGGTGTGGCCGAAGGAGCCGATGGGGAACAACTCGCCGCGATTTCCCGAAAGCGGTGAATCGATGTCCCAGCCGAGGCCGCGCAGCACCGGCTGATCCGCGGGCGATTGCGGCGTCGTGAATTTCGTGACGGTGAGGGGACTGAAAAGCCGCACGCCACCGTACTCGCCTCCACCCAGCATCATTTCCGCAAAGCGCGCCAGGTCGTCGGCGGTCGCGAAAAGCCCGGCATGGCCGGCGATTCCGCCCATGCGCCGGGCGGTGGGATCGTGAACCACGCCCCGTAAGATCTGCCCTTTCACGTTTTCTGTGGGTGCGATGCGTGCGCGCCAGGACGCCGGCGGCTGGAACATGCTTTCGCGCATGCCGAGCGGCGCCAGGATTTCGGCGTGCGCAAGACCGGCCAGGGAATCGCCGCTCAGCCGCCGCACGATCTCGCCGAGCAGAATGAAGTTGATGTCGCTGTAAGAGAACAGCGTTCCGGGCGGGATGGTGCAGTTTTCCGCCAGCGCCATGCGGACGCCGGTCTCGTAACCGCTCCAGGGGGGCTCGAGATCCAGATCGGGCGGCAGCCCGGAGAAATGCGTCATCAAATCGCGCAGGGTGACGTCGCTTTTTCCGCCCTGAAATTCGGGGAGATATTCGGTGACCCGGTCGTTGATCCGGAGCTCACCGGCTTCGAACAGCTTCATCAGGGCCGGAGCGGTGACGACCACCTTGGTGAGCGACGCGATATCAAAAATCGTATCCAGCGTCATGGTTTCGCGCCGCGGCGCGAGCGACCGGAACCCGTAGGCCTTGCGGTGGATGATGCGGCCCTGGTGGCCGACGATCAGCACCGCGCCGGGGAGGCGGTCGCTGCTCACTGCTTGATTCAGAATGGCGTCGAGCGCGGGCAAGCCGGCAAAGGTCGTGGCTGCCGGGGGCTCGCCGAGCGCGCGCACGACAGCCGGGGCGCCGGCGACGCCGGCTATCCAGGTGCGGCGGGAGATCTTCATTGCAGTTTGCGCGCGATTTCCTCGAACTGCTGGGCCAGGCGCAAGTCGTTTATTGTAATGCCGCCGGCGTCGTGTGTGACCAGGCCGATGGTGACCCGATTGTAGACGTTGGACCAGTCGGGGTGGTGGTTCATCGCCTCGGCGCGCAGCGCGGCCGCGGTCATGAATTCGAAAGCCTGGACAAAATCGCTGAAACGGTATTCGCGGTGCAGCTTGCCGTCCACGACCCGCCAGCCGGGCAGGTTGTGAAGCGCGGATTCGATCTCGGAATCCGGAATCCTTGCTGGTGATGCCATGACTTCATGGTAGCCGAGCGGGGACAAGCTGAAGATGGCGCTGAAGAAGGCCAGGAAAGCCCAGAACATTGCTGGCCGCGGATAGACGCCGATCAACGCTGATTGAAAACAACTGACTTATCCGCGTTGATCCCGTGTTCATCGGCGGCCCAGACTGCCTTGAGTTCTTCATCAGCCTCTGAAGCTTGTCCCGACAGGCCGGAGGCCTGTCCTACCGGCCGTAGATCGGGATGACGGCGCCGTTGACGTCCGCTGCGGCGTCCGAAGCCAGCCACAGGAGCAGTCGCGCGATCGATTCCGGCTTGACCCAGCGGGAGAAGTCGGCCCCTGGATCGGCGGCACGGGTCGCGGGCGTGTCGATGACGCTCGGCAGCACCACGTTGGCCGTGATGCCGGAGCGCTTCACCTCGAGCGCGATGGTGCGGATGAGCGCCACCAGCGCAGCCTTCGAGGCGCCGTAAGCGCTGAGCGTCGCGACAGGCTCCACGGCGGTCCTCGAGCCGATCGCCACAATGCGGCCGTACCCGGCCCCGATCATCGCCGGCAACGCGGCCCGCGCGGTGTAAAAGGCCGCGTTGAGATTGAGATCGAGCATGCGGCTCCAGACGTGGTCGGTGGTGTCAGCGACGGCCGTGCCGCCCTCGAAGCCTCCGGCCAGGTGCACCAGTGCGTCAAGCCGTCCGAACCGGGCGCGCGCCGCCTCAACCGCTCGCGCCGCCTCATCGGGCTGCGTGAGGTCTGCCGGGATCTGGGACCCGGAACGGGAAACAGTTGCCACATCGGCGCCGGCGTCGAGGAACGCGCGCGTTACAGCCGCGCCCAGCCCGCCGCTCGCGCCAGTGATCAGAACCACCCTGCCTGCGAATTCCCCCATATCCGAAGGCTACCGCAGAAGATGGCTGATGGTCGATAGCTCATAATGGAAACACATGCCGGAGACCCTGCCTCGCCTCAGAATGGATCTCGATTTCGTGCCTTCGCCGTTGCGCGAACGGCCTGGGTTGCTGATCCGCGACCCGTTTCGCTACTCCGACGCCACGCTCATCGTCCCGCCGGCGCTGGTGCAGTGCCTCCAGTTCTTTGATGGCCAGCAGACGAATCTCGACCTGCGCGCGGCGCTGGTGCGGTTGACGGGCGACCTGCGCACGGGCGAGGTCGAGGAGCACCTGAGAAAGACGCTGAGCGATGCCGGCTTCGTTGAAGACGACGTCTACCGCCGGCTGCGCGCGGAACAGCACGCCGCGTTCGCACGGGCCGGGCGGCGCGAGGCCTCGCACGCCGGCGCGGCGTACCCGGAGCAGCCCGATGCGCTGCGGACTACGCTCGGCGGCTACATGTCTGCGGCGGCGCCCGCGCCGCGTGACGGCCTGGTGGGAATCGCGGCGCCGCACATCAGTCCGGAGGGTGGTTATCGCACATACGCGGCCGCTTACGGCGCCCTCGGCTCCGGGTACAAGGACCGCGTGTTCGTCATTCTGGGCACGTCACACTACGGCGAGCCCGATAAATTCGGTCTCACCGTGAAGCCCTTCGTCACGCCACTCGGCGAAGCGCGGACCGAGCGGGACCTGGTCGAGCGTCTGGCCGCCGCCGCCGGCGACGCGGTCAACGTCGAGGATTACTGCCATGCCGTCGAGCATTCGATCGAGTTCCAGGCGATCTTCCTGCAACACCTCTTCGGCCCCGAGATTCGCATTCTACCGGTGCTCTGCGGCTCGTTCGGCAGCAGCATCCGAGGCGGCGGAAAGCCGGAGGATGACGCGACCGTCCAGCGTTTCTTCGATGCGTTGGGAGACCTGGCGGCTCGGGAAGGGCAGCGTCTGTTCTGGGTCCTGGGCATCGACATGGCTCACATGGGCAGGCGCTACGGCGACTTGTTCGCCGCGCGCGTGAACGAGGGGCCGATGGAGAAAGTGGCCGCATCCGACCGGCGGCGTATCCGCCTGGTCGAGACCGGCGACGCAGCCGGCTTTTGGGCGGCAATTCAGGAGGACGGCGATCCGCTCAAGTGGTGCGGTTCGTCGCCGCTGTACACGTTCCTGAAGGCGATGCCCACGGCCCGCGCGCGCCTGCTCGGCTACGAGCAGTGGAACATCGACGAGCAAAGCGTGGTGAGCTTCGGGGCACTGGCGTTTGAAGGGCAGGGAAGCTGACCGCCTCCGCGGCGCACGCTGAACGCGGATCAACGCGGATAAACCGCTTGTTTTCAATCAGCGTTTATCGGCGTTTGTCCGCGGCCAGCAATGTTTTGGCCTTTCCTGGCCTTTTTCAGCGTACCTCACGCTCGCCGCAGCACCCAGCGCAGCGGCTTGCCGGGAGCGCTGGTGCCTTTCAGCTCGATGGCTCCGTCCGGCCCGCGCTCGACGGCCACGCGCGCTCCATTGATCTCCGCCTTCTGCACCCGCTCGGCCTCTTCGCGCGGCAGGCTCACGCGGATGGTCCACTTGCCGGCTTGCGACGGTGCGTACCAGCCCTCATACGCCGCGGCCGATTTCATCACACCCAGTAGCGGCGAATCGAAGCGATAGGATTCGAGCGGCAGCCCCGGCGCGACCCGCACACCGTCCGCTGTAAACTCGACTCCCAGCAGCTTCACCAGCGAGTAGAGCGAACAGGCGTGCGAGTGCACGTTGAAAACGGGATAGTCCGTGTAGTGCAGGAAGCCTGTCGTCACGGTTTCGCCGGGGTGCAGGCTCAGCGGAGAGTTGAGGGTGTCGGGACCGCTCCAGGTGTTGTACCAGATGTCCGGGTACACCTCGGCGTGCCGCGCCAGCGTGTTCTTGCGCCACTCATCCCAGGCCATCTTCGGATCCACGAGGGCCAAGGCCCAGATGAGAGTGGCGTTGAGAGACGGCCAGATGCCGCCGTTGATCGCCTCGCCGGGCCCGCAGACGCCGCCCGGCAGCATGTCCGGACTCTTGTTCAACTGCGTGGCGCCGATCGGCGACGGGCGCCGCAGACTTTCGTCGACTGTTTTCACCAACCGCCCGGTTTCGTCGGGTGTGGTGACTCCGCCGATGACGGCCCAGGGTTGGGGCTCCAGCCATAGTCCCTTCTCTCCGAGCCAGCCCAGAGTGGGACCGAGCCAGGCCCGCCGTAGCCACTGGCCAGTCCACTGGGCGTGCGCTGCCTTGCGGTGCTCCTCGGCCGCCCTGCGGGCGAGCGCGGCGCTGGAATCATAGCCCACATAGGCCAGCATGCGACCGTAGTAGTCGAAAACGTAGGCCGCCATGGCCGAGTTGAGCACGCTCTCGCCGCGCTCGACGCACTCCTTGCGCACCCGTTGAGCCCAGGCGGTGACCAGCGCATCGTTCCAGTCGTCCTCGAGCATGCGCATCAAGCCGTGCTCGCCGGTGCCCACGCCGTCCACCAGGCGCCGGAAGCAGCGGACAAGCAGCTTGTGGACCGATTCCTTTTCCGCCGCCGGGCCGTACAGGGGGAACGTGGGAAGCTGTTCGTCCAGGAACGCCACGTCGCGCGTGGCCAGCACATACTCACTGGCCGCCCACAACAGCCATAGCGGGATGTCGCTCGAGTTGTCGCTCGCCGCCGGCATGATCTGGCCGTGCCCGACGATGGCGTATGGAATCGAGCCGTCCGCTCGCACCTCCTTCAGCGTGTAGCGCAGAACCTCCTTGACGAGCTGCGGATCGCTGAAGATGAACGGCAGCGCGTGCTGCAACGGGTCGCGGGCCGCGCCCTGGAATCCAATCACGTACTGGTAGATGCCGCCCTGAGAAATAACGTGCTCGGCGAAGTAGTCGTCGTAGGTAAGGCTGCTCCGCAGGTAATAATAGTTCCAGGCCGTCTCCCGGCCGATCCAGGGCTCGGACGCCGCATCGAAGCGGAGACCGGCGCGCTTCCATTGCTTACTCGAATCCGCCCACGCGCTCGTGGCGTGGACCCGATACGTCGCAATCATGGGATCGGGCTCGATGCCCTTCGGCAGATAGCCGTAAAGGAAATACAGCGTCCGGCGTTCACCTGGTTTCAGCGTGAACCGGCGCTCCAGGAGCATTCCGCTTCCGGGGCCGGTCGCGCCGAGGTCGCCATCGAGTACTTCGCCGAGCCCGCTGGGCTTGCTTGCGCCGCCTGCTCCAAAGAACGTCTTCGCCTTGGTGGTGAAGGCATCGGCGGGCGCATCAAGCGAGACCAGGAAAGTCGGCGGCGGCGCGAGATCGTCGAAAGACGCTTCGGAAGTCGTCTCCTGAACCGGTCCCAGAAACGCATTCGGGTGCGCGGCCAGATTTGCCTTGATCTGCTCCCACGCGGCCTCTTCCTCCGGCAGGCGCCCGAGGAACTGCTTGGTCTCCATCAGCCCGGCGCTCCCTTCCAGGGTTCGGAATTGGTGCGCGAAGCGATCGCCGAGCTTGCGGCGCAGGTAGACCGGAGCGCCCGCGCCGGCGAAGGTGTCCATGAACGAACGGAAGGAGAACTGATAGACCTGGCAGCCCCAGTATTCAACCCAGCGCAATTTGGCCGGGGAATCTCCGTGGTTGGTGACCGTGACTTGCGAGAGCAGCACCGGATCGTCGCCGAAGGGCGCCGAGATCACCTGGTCCAGTGAGTAGCTGCCGCCGGTGACTCGCTTGCGGAAATAACCCGCGCCGAAGATGCGTTCGAAGCTTCCTGGGTTGCCCTGGTAGTAGGTGCTCAGCGTTTCCCGGCCGTCGGTCAGGTAGCCGATCCCGCCGCCGTATTGGCCGCGCGCGGGATCGTAATCGTTGAGAAACTTCGGCGCGCCCTCGTCCTGCCGCACCTGCACGATTCCATAATTGGAGACCACGGCGACCAGCCGGTCGTTGCCCACCTGGTGTATGTGATCGGTGGCCGAGAGGATTCCCGGCTTCACCGCGGTGACGGCTTTGGGATCGTGCACCTGGTCGCAGGTGTAACGAAACGCGGGAAGGCCGAACTCGTCCTCCATCCACTCGCCGAAGTAGCCCGAGCCGTAGGGCTTGGCGCCGGCGCGCCCCTGAGCCAGGAGCCGCGGCGCTGCCAGTGTCGATCCAAGGACCGTCACAAACGATCTTCGATTCATGCGCATGTCGATTACCCGCCAATATAGCAGTCCGCTGGCGGGCCGGCGGCTGCAGCGTGGAGGCGAGTCCGGGAACCCGCCACAGGACTTGGGTCCGGCACCATTTGCGAATGCCGCGCGCGCGGATCGTAATCACGGTGTCAGTTCTGCGGGGCGACCCAGTAGCCGGGGCGCGTGCGGACCTTGAGGTTGGGACGGTCCACGGTCAGGCCGATGTCGTGGAAGCCGCCCTCCTCCTTGTTAGTCGGCACGTAGGTGATCAGGTACTGCGAGTGCAACTCGCCGCCGATTGAGTTGATCGCGTTCTCCAGGTCCTTCTGGCTGATGAACGCGCGTTCGTCGCCGCCCGTGAACTTGGTGTAGACCTCCACCGGGTTCTTCACGAAGATGGATTTCGACGCCCGGAATATCTCAGTGAATAGCGGCACGAACTCGGCCGAGTTCATGGGATTGCCGTAAAGTTGCCTGGCATTGTCGGGTGTGGGGGGGACGCCCGCCGGCATGTGGTATGCCGTAGCCGGTATGGGATCGGGCCGCGGGTCCTGTTCCTTTTGACGGAACGAATTCACCAGGCGGTTGATGTTCACCGAGTACACGCTGACGTTGCCGAACTGGAGGTCGGTCAGCGCGTCGCGGACCCTCGCCGCGCTGCCGTAATCGCGCGCCTCGCTGATGAGCAGCAGGACGCGCCGTCTGCTCGTCTCGGACCTGGTCCTCAGCATGCGCACGGCCTGGACCACAGCGTCGTTCAGGCTGCTGGTGCTCGAACCGGCGCGCAGCTTGGCCAGAGCCTCGCCGATCTTCGCCCCGTCGGTGGTGAAATCCTGAAGCGTCTGAACGCGGTGGTCGAACGCGAGAATTGCGACCTCGCCCTGGTCGCCTGTAACCAGCCCTTGAAGCAGCGGCCCGATCTTGCGGACCGCCGGCAGCACAGGCTCGGCGGTGGCGTTGGCTTGAATGGCCACCACCAGCGAGATGGGGACGTAGGTGACGTCCACCTTGATGTTCTGGAGCTTCCCGTTGTCGGTGAGCTGAAAATCGTGGTTTTGCAGACCGTTGACGTACTGGCCGTGGCGATCGGTGACTACCGCCGGCGCCTGAACGACCTTGATGCCGGAGCGGAAGACCGGGTTGCCGGCGTCCTGTGCGAGGGCCAGGCTCGCCGCCAGAAGGCCGAAAAAGATCGATCGCATTCGCATCATTACTCCAGACGCCGTCAACGCTCCTGCCGTTTCGTGTCCGCGGCGTGCTCGGTCTCGCCGCGCAGCAACTGCAGGACGTGCGGCACTACATCAATGATACCGTCCAGGGACTCCACCGCGGCTCGCGGCGAGCCGGGAAGATTAACGATCAGGACCGCGCCGCGAGTGCCCGCCAGGCCTCGGGAGAGCGCGGCGAGCGGCGTCGACTTGCGGCCGTGGCTCCGCATCAGCTCGCCGATGCCGGGGATCTCGCGCTCGATGACCGCGCGGGTGGCCTCGGGTGTGACGTCTCGAGCGGCCACGCCCGTGCCTCCCGTGGTGAAGATCGCCGCCACCTGTTTGCCGTCGGCCAGGGTCGCCAGGCGCGCCGAAATGAGATCCGCCTCGTCCGGCAGCACCTCGATGGCGGAGACCGACCAGCCCAACTGCTCCAGCCGCTCACGCACCCCGGGCCCCGAAGCGTCCGCGCGCTTGCCGGCGTAGGCCGAGTCGCTGATGGTCAATACCGCGGCGTTGATCATTCCTTTTCCGCTCCAGGCCGCCGGTAGCGGCCACTCTTTCCCCCGCTCTTCTCGAGCAAAACGATGCTGCGGATCTCGATTCCCTTATCGAGCGCCTTGGTCATATCGTACACGGTAAGCGCGGCGACGGCGACGGCGGTGAGCGCCTCCATCTCGACGCCGGTCGGGCCCACGGTCGAGACCTCCGAAACAATTCGTACGCCCCCTGTCTCGATGCGGATTCCGACATCCGCGTGGGTCAGCAGCAGCGGGTGGCAGAGCGGGATGAGTTCCCAGGCCCGCTTGGCCGCGCCGATGCCGGCGATGCGCGCGACCTCGAGCGGGTTGCCTTTGGGATTTTGCGGCAGTTTCTTCAGCACCGCCGGCCGCATCCGCACGAACGCCTCGGCTCGCGCGGTCCGAACCGTGCCGGGCTTCGCCGAGACGTCCACCATGCGAGCCGCGCCGGCCCGATCGAAGTGAGAGAGCTTCTTCATCGCAGCAGCACCTGTATCAGGTCGCCAGCCCGCCAGCTCTCGCGGGTCGCGTCGGCAACCAAAAACGCGTTGGCGCGGGCCAGGGCAGGGAGGTCGCTCGAGCCGTGCCAGGGGACCGGCGTGACCTCCGTTCCGTTGGCGCTCAGACGGGCAGGAAGAAAGCGGGTGAGCCCGGGCTTGTGGCGAAAATCCGCGGTCAGCCGGGCCAAGGGCATCGGCAGCGAGGTCTCCGCCTGGCCCCCGAGAAGCTCCAGCGCCGCGCGGGCGAAAACCGCGAAGGTCACCATGGTGGACGCCGGGTTGCCCGGCAGCCCGAAGAAGAACGTGCCGCGCGCGCGCCCGAACACCAGGGGCTGGCCCGGCTGGATGGTTACGCGCTCGAAATAGAACTCGGCGCCCAGCGTGGCCAGCACATCCTCGACGATGTCGTACTTGCCGGCCGATACGCCTCCGGAGATGAGCAGCAGATCGGCAGCGAGTCCGCGCTCGATCAGCGCCTGAGTAGCGGCGCGCTCGTCACGGGCAATCGGCAGGATTTCGGCGGCGCCGCCGGCGCGGCGCACTTGCGCGGCGAGCGAATACGCGTTCGAGTTGCGCACCTGGTGCGGCTCCGGAATGGCCGCGACGTCCACGATCTCATCGCCGGTGGCCAGGATGGCCACGCGCGGTTTCTCGAAGACGCGCACGCTGGCGCGGCCGGCCGACGCCAGCGCCGCGATGTCGACGAAGCCAAGCCTGCGCCCGCAAGGAATCAACTCCTCGCCGCCGCACGCCTCCGAGCCTTGCCGGCTGACCGATTTCCCGGCTTCGGCCGCGGGCGCCACGACGAACTCGCCTTCACGCCGCGCGTGCTCGACCATCACCACAGCGTCGGCGCCTGCGGGCATGGTGGCGCCGGTCATGATCTCGACGGCCTCTCCGGGGGTCATCCGGCCCCGGAACGGCTCGCCCGCGCGGGCCTCTCCCACGACGCGCAACCGGCCGGGGGTATCGGCGGCGCACACAGCGAAGCCATCCCGCACGGAGCGGTCTGCGGCGGGATAGTCGCGGTCGGCAACGACCGCTTCGGCGAGCACGCAGCCCTCGGCGCCATCGAGCGCCGCATCCACCATCGGGGGCATCGCGCGCAGGCCCGTGACCTTCTCGATGACGTAAGCGCGCGCCTGCTCGAAACTCATCCTTGCCACGAGTCAGATTTTAGCAGGGTCGTGCGGCCGGGCGTCCGGCTCAATCCAGCTTGAGGGACTCTACCTTGATGGTGTCGTTCATCTGCTGGCCGGTGACGGTGGCGCGCAGGTGATCCTGCTTCTTCGTTGCCTTGAGCGCCGCCAGGGCCTTCTTGGTGCCGGCATCGTCGAATCTAAGATACTTGCCGTCCGCGGTCAGAATGCCAAAGCCGCTGCTGGCGCACGACAGGGCGCAACCCCGGGTGTGAGTGTCCACGTCCTTGAGCGTGTATTTCGCGGAGCAGTTCTGATCGATCAACGGCGCATTGTCCCAGGTTTCGGCGGCCGCGGCCAGCGGAAGCACCGCAGCCACCAGTATCGAAGCGAATAGCAGTTTCATAGAGCCCCTTTCTGTTACCCATCATAGAGCATCCGGCGCGCGGCGATCGAAGACCACCGCGAGGCGGGCCAGCGCGACCGCTGCCAACGAGAGTCCGAAATCCCGCAGCGCGGTGTCATAGAAACTGGCCGCGGCCAGCAGGTTGATTATGATCAGCCAGAGCCAGATCGCCACAGCCCATGCGCCAATCCGGGGTCTCACGGCGACCAGCAGTCCGGCGATGACCTCCACGACGCCGCCGATCATCATGATGTGCTGCGCCGAAATTGGCGCCAGGCGGGTTGCGACCGGCGCCAGGTACATACTCCAATCCGCCAGCTTGTTCAAGAACTGGTCGACGCCGGCGACGATCGGAATAATGGTAAACGCAATCCGGAGCACCCGGTAAGCCTGGCGAGCAGGATCAGCCATCCCCTTTCCCCCTGTACGCCATTATCGTGCCATTCTGGAAAGTCATGCTGAACCGGCTCACACTCACTCAAATGGCCGCGCAGGTGCGCAGCGGCCGAATCTCCTCTCGGGAGTTGGTGGAGGCGCACCTGCGGCAGATTGACGTTCAGAATCCGCGCATCAACGCGTTCGTCTCGGTCTTCGCCGATCAGTCCTTGGCGGCGGCCAAAGCGGCGGACGAGGCGCGCGTGCGCCAGCGCGCGCTCGGCCCGTTACACGGTGTGCCGCTGACCATCAAAGACAGCTTCGACGTCGCCGGCCAGCCCACGTACTGCGGCAGCAAGCTGCGCCTGGATCACCGGGCCGCCGCGGACTCCACTGCCGCCGCCCGGCTGCGGGCCGCCGGCGCGATCATCCTGGGGAAGACGAACTGCCCGGAGTTCCTCTACAACTACGAGACCGACAACTACATTACCGGCCGCACCAACAACCCCTGGGACGTTACGCGCACGTCCGGTGGATCGAGCGGAGGCGAGGCGGCGGCGATCGCTTCGTTCTGCTCGGCCGGCGGGATGGGCAGCGACGGCGGCGGCTCCATCCGCGTTCCGGCGCACTTCTGCGGCATCGCGGGGCTGAAGCCGACGCCGGGACGCGTCCCGGCTACCGGACACTTTCCGCTGATCGCTCATCCGGGCGGCCTGCTCGGCGTGGGCGGGCCCATGGCTCGCACGGCGGAGGACGTGCGGTTGCTGTTCGAAGTCACGTCAGGGCACGACGACCAGGATCCGTTCTCGGCCCCCGTGCCGGTGCGAAGGCCGGACCTGGCGGGCTTGCGAATCGGCCTGATGGAGCGGTTCAATCGCGTGCCGGTGCAGCCGGCGATTCGGGCGGCCGTCGAGGCGGCGGGCCGCGTGCTGGCGGATCTTGGCTTCGCGGTCGAGCCGTTCGAGCCGCGCGGCATCGAGCGCGCTCATAACCTGTGGTGGTTTTTCTTCGGCGAGGTCGCGGCGCCGTTCATCCGGCAGATGATCGCCGGACGCGAGCAGGACGTTCACTGGACCGGCATGGAGCTGGTCGCGCAAGCGCTCGAAAAGCCCGCGCCGACCTTCGAGCAGGTGATCGAGAACCTGGGCGCGCGCGACGCCATGCGGGCGGCGCTGCTGCGCCAGATGCGCGAGTTCCCGGTGCTGCTGCTCCCGGCCTGCGGCGTGGCGGCGTTCCCGCACCGCTCGCGCCGGTGGCCGGCGGGGGAGAAGGAGATTGGTCTGTTCGAGGCCGTGATGCCGCTGACCTTCTCGAACCTGCTGGGGCTGCCTGCCCTGGTGATCCCCTTCGGCCGTACCGAGGAGGGGCTGCCGGTGGGAGTCCAGCTTGTGGCAGCGCCGTACGGTGAGGAGTTGCTGCTGGAACTGGCGGTGCGGATGGAAGAGGCCCGTGGGCCATTCGCGGGACCACCGGTGTAGAAGGGCCCACGGACCGTTGACCGGCCCGCGGGCCGGCGGCTTGCGGGGAATCAGCGCAGGTTGTGGATGGCCGCGCCCGTCGTCAGGCCGGCGCCGGCCAGGTTGACGAAACTGAACGACTTTTCGAGCTTCTGGTTGTGGTGGCGCAGGGCAAGCCACTGAAATGCGACGCCCGCGCCCACTAGCGCGGATTTGATTCCCACGCTGCGGGCGCTAAAGCGGCCGTTGGAGTTCTGGAGCAGCGGGTTCAGTTCCTGACGGCCCCAACTGGAGCGGGCGTCGAGAACCGAAGAGGCGGCCAGCGCGGCGACGCTCGCCCACCAGAGCTTCTTTCCGCTGGGCTTCTCGGGCGGGGCGGACTGAACGAGTCCGGCGGCGAAGGAGAGCGTGGCAGCCAGGGCTGCCAGAGCGACGATTTTCTTTATCATGCAATGTCCTGTGGTGACTACAGAATATCGCTTAAGGCCCTTATTTACTATGGGTTAGAGTACTACAGCGGGTCCAGGACCGAGGTGCTAAAGTGGGCGGACAAAACGGCGTCGGCTGGAGCTGCCGCGGGGCCCGAACGATCTCGCTTGCCGCCGCGGCTGGGGCGGGGCGGTGGGGATGACGAAGACCGGAGCCGTCCGCCTCTCCTCGCAGGGAACGTCGGGCGAGACCGGGCGGCGCAACAGGCGAGTCTCGAGGGTCCGCTCGATGAGCGCGACGTCGGCGCGCTGCGCGCGGGTGGCGAAGGTCGAAGCGGTTCCGCGCGCGCCCGCACGCCCGGTTCGGCCCACGCGGTGAATGAAGTCGCCCGGGGCTTGCGGAAGGTCGTAGTTCACCACGTGCGAGATGCCTTCCACGTGAATTCCGCGGGCGGCAACGTCGGTCGCCACCAGGACGCGATAATATCCTTCCTGGAAGCCGCGGAGGGCCTGGGTGCGCTGGTTCTGGCTGCGGTCGCCGTGGATGGCCGCGGTTTTCACGCCTTCGCGCGAGAGCTTCTTCGACAGCCGTTCCGCCCCGTGTTTGGTGCGGGCGAAGACGAGGAAGGAACCGTCTTCCTCGACCAGCATCCTCTCGAGGAGACCCAGCTTGCGGTCCTGCTCGACTTCATAGAAATGAAGTTCGACCTGCTCGATGGGTTTGGTGACGGAACCGACGGCAATGCGCACCGCGTTTCGAACGTGCGTCTCGACCAGGTGTTTGACCGAGCTTTCCAGAGTCGCCGAGTAGCACAGCGTCTGGCGATCGGAGGGCATGGCCGCAAGAATCCTGTTGATGCTGGGCAGGAAGCCTATGTCCAGCATCCGGTCGGCCTCATCCAGAACCAGCATGCGAACGCCGCCGAGATCGACGAGCTTCCGGCCGAGGAAGTCGCACAGCCTGCCGGGAGTGGCGATCAGGACCTGTGCGCCATTTCGAATGGACTGCAATTGCGGCCGCTCGCTGAGCCCGCCGACGGCTACGGTGGCGCGGACAGCGGTCCCCATGGCCATTTGGGTGAAGACCTCGGCGATTTGAATGGCCAGCTCGCGCGTGGGAGTCAGGATGACGGCGCGAACGCCGGAATGCGGCGGCTGCTTCGCGACCAGGTCGATGAGGGGCAGGACAAACGCGAGCGTTTTGCCCGTGCCGGTCTGCGCCGTGGCGACCATATCGTGTCCGGCCAGGGCCGGCTCGATGGCCAGCGCCTGAACCGGCGTGGGTTTGGTAAAGCCGTGCCTTACCAGATTGCTCTTCAGGTGAGCGGACAGTGAGAGTTCAGAGAAACTTTTCATTTAGGTTGTGAGGAGGAGAACCGGCGAGCCGACTACCGATTAGGGGAGAGGGGGTTGCGGATCAACTTCCAGTCGCTACTATTGTAGCGCAGTGGCCCGGCAGCCCGCCTCGTAATTGTGGGCCGCTCTGCTGGTCGGGCCATGCGTCCCGATGAGTCGGGACGCGGCACGCTGAAGCGTGCGCCACAAAAACTACTCCGCCAGCAACGCCAGCAGGCGCGCGCGCAGCGAGTCGGCCGTGAAGATGTCGGGCGCGACGACCAGAATCGTGTCGTCGCCGGCGATGGTGCCGACGATCTCGGACCAGTTTTCGTGGTCGATGGCGACGGCGATGGTGTTGGCGTGGCCGGGCGAGGTCTTCAGGACGAGAAGGTTCTGCGCCTGCCGGATGTCCGTGAGGAAGTCGGCGGCCAGCGCGGCCAGGCCTGGGCCGGCGCGCTCAGGCGTGAGCTGGCGGTATCCCTCGGAGGTTTTGACCAGGTTCAGGTCGCGGATGTCGCGCGAAAGCGTCACCTGGGTGGCCTGAATGCCTTTCTCCTGCAGCGCAGCAGCCAGCTCCTCCTGCGTGTGCACGGGCTGGGTGCGAATCAGGTTGACGATCTGTCCTTGACGGTATGCCTTGGTCATGTGGTGGGTCCGCCTTCGACAGGCCGGAGGCCTGTCCTACACATTCTACTCAACCGCTCGCGAGCTTCGGTGAGTGCGTTGGAGACCGCCTGGGGGCCGGTGCCGCCGGGAATTTCGCGGGTCTTCATGCCTTCTTGCGGGTTCATCAGGCGAACCATGTCCGGAGTGAATTCGGGGGCGAACGCGGCCAGCTCGGCCGCCGTCCAATCGCCCGGCTTTTTGGCCTGGCGGACGCTCTCGAGAACCAGACGGCCGACGATCTGATGGGCGCGGTGGAACGGCGTGCCGGTGCGGGCCAGTTCCTCGGCCAGATCGGTGGCCACCACCCAGCTCTCCTCGGCGGCAGCGGCCGGCCGCGCGGCGTTCAGCTTGGCCGAGTCCACCACGACGCGCGCCATCTCCAGCGCGCCCTGCACCTGGCCGGCGGCCTCGAACAGCGGCACCTTGTCTTCCTGCATGTCGCGGTTGTAGGTAAGCGGCAGGCCTTTCATGGTAACGAGCAGGGAAGTGAGAGAGCCGAAAACGCGGCCGCACTTTCCGCGGATGAGCTCCAGCGAATCGGGATTCTTCTTCTGTGGCATGAGACTGGAGCCGCTGGTGACGGCGTCGGCGAGATCGAGCCAGCCGTACTCCTCGCTCGAATAGAGAATCCAGTCCTCGGCCAGGCGGCTCAGGTGGAGCAGGATGGTGGAGGCGGCGTAGAGGAAGTCGAGGACGAAGTCGCGATCGGCGGAGGCGTCCATGCTGTTGCGGGTGATGCCTTCGAAGCCGAGGTCGCCCGCAAGGGCAGCGCGGTCAAAGGGGAAACCCGAGCCCGCCAGGGCTCCCGAGCCGAGTGGCATCAGGTTGGCGCGGCGGCGGGCTTCGAGCAGGCGCTCGCGGTCGCGCGCGAACATCTCGAAATAGGCCAGAACGTAATGAGGCCACAGGACGGCCTGCGCCCGGCGAAGGTGCGTGTAGCCGGGGATGACGGCGTCCGGGTAGCGGGCGGCGCAATCGAGCAGCGCCTCCAGCAGGGCTTTCAGCAGGCCATCGACCTGATCGATTTCGCCGCGCAGCCAGAGGCGGGTATCGAGCGAGACCTGTTCATTGCGGCTGCGGCCGGTGTGGATCTTGGCGGCCACTGCCCCGGCGCGCTCGTTGAGCTTGCGGATGACTAACGTGTGGACGTCTTCGTCCGTGGCGCCGTCGAAGAAGCCGGGTGCGGCGGATTCGGCCGCTATGGCGTCGAAGGCGGCCACGAGCGTGGCGCACTCGCCGGACGTCAGGATGCCGACGCGCTGGAGGGCGCGCGCCCAGGCCTTGGAGCCGAGGATGTCGGCATCGAGCAGGCGGCGGTCGAAATCGAGCGAGCCGGAAAAGCGCTCGAAGACCTCCGAGGGTGCACCTTCGAATCTTCCTCCCCAGAGTTTCATGGCTTGTCGCCCGATGAAATTGGTGAATGAGTATACTGTCCCGAATTTAATGCGCGGACCTTGATGGGGAGGCCGATCAGGTTGATGAAGCCCTGGGCGTCCTTCTGATCGTAGCTTGCGCCCATGGTGAAGCTGGCGATGTCGAGCGCGTACAGGGAATAGGGCGATTTGCGGCTGACCGGCTCGAGGTTGCCCTTGTACATCCGAAGCGTGACCTCGCCGGTGGTGTTCTGGTTGGCGGTCTCGAAGAAGGCGTCGAGCGATTCGCGCAGGGGCGTAAACCAGAGGCCGTTGTAAACCAGCTCGGCGTAGTCGAGAGCCAGGCGCTGCTTGTAGTGGAGCAGGCTCTTGTCGAGCGTGAGGGCTTCGAGCTCGCGGTGGGCGGCCATGATGAGCGTGCCGCCGGGCGTTTCGTAGCAGCCGCGGGACTTCATCCCGACGAAGCGGTTCTCGACCAGGTCGATGCGGCCGATGGCGTGCTCGCCGCCGATGCGGTTAAGCTCCTCGAGCAGGGCCACGGCGGGTTTAGGCTGGCCGTTCAAGGAGATCGGCACGCCTTTCTCGAAGCCGATGGTGACCTGGCCGGGCGTGGACGGGGCATCCTTGGGGCTGCGGGTCAGCATCCAGATCTCGTCGGGGGCGGCGTTGGCCGGGTCTTCGAGCTCGCCCCCTTCATGAGAAATATGCCAGATGTTACGGTCACGGCTGTAGATCTTTTTCGTGCTGGCGGAAACCGGAACGTTGTGGCTGGCCGCATAGTCGAGGGCGTCCTCGCGAGAGTTGATGTTCCACTCGCGCCATGGCGCGATGACAGCCAGGTGCGGGGCGAGGGCCTTGTAGGTCAGCTCAAAGCGGACCTGGTCGTTGCCCTTGCCGGTGCAGCCGTGGGCCACGGCGTCGCAGCCGGTCTTGAGCGCCACCTCGACCTGCTTCTTGGCCAGCAGGGGGCGCGCGATGGAAGTGCCGAGCAGGTACTTGTCCTCGTAGATCGAGCCGGCACGGACGAGGCGCCACAGGTATTCGGTGACGAACTCCTCGCGCATGTCCTCGATGTGAACCTCGTCGGCGCCCGTCTTGAGCGCCTTCGCTTCGAGGCCGGCGAGCTCGTCGTCGCCCTGTCCGATGTTGCCGCAGACGGCGACAACCTGGCAGCCATAGTTCTCCTTCAGCCAGGGAATAATGATGGACGTATCAAGCCCGCCGGAGTAGGCGAGCGCTACCTTCTTGGGTTGGGTCATAGGGTCCTTAATCGAGCAGCATCAATAATAAAGCCTTCTGAGTATGAAGCCGATTCTCAGCCTGATCGAAGACCGCCGATTGGGGCGATTCGATCACCTCGTCGGTGACCTCCTCGCCGCGGTGAGCCGGCAGGCAGTGCATGAAGATCGCGTCCGGAGCGGCCAGGGCAAACAGGTTCTCGGTGACCTGGTAGGCGCGGAATGCTTTGCGGCGGTTCTCGGCTTCGTGCTCGGTGCCCATGCTGGCCCAGACGTCGGTGTAAACGGCGTTGGCGCCGGCGACGGCCTCCTCGGGGTCGGTGGTCAGCTTGAGCCGAACCCCGCTGGCGGCGGCGAGCGTGCCGGCCTGGGCTACTACGTCTGGGTTGGCCTCATAGCCTGGGGGAGTTGCGAGACTGAAGTTCAGGCCCAGGCGGACGGCGGAGAGCATGAGAGAATGCGCGACGTTGTTGCCGTCGCCAACAAAGGTCAGGTTGAGGCCGGGGAGCGCGCCGAAGTGCTCGCGCAAGGTCAGCATGTCAGCCAGGGCCTGGCAGGGGTGGTAGAGGTCGCTGAGCGCGTTGACGACCGGGACGCTCGACCAGCGGGCGAGCTCATCGACGGTGGCCTGGGAGAAGACGCGAGCGACGATCCCCTGGGTCCAGCGGTCGAGGTTTCGGGCGACATCCTGGAGCGGCTCGCGCTCGCCAATGATGCCGTTGCTGAGGATCGAGTCGCCGCCCAACTGCTTCATGGCGAGCTCGAATGTGAGCCTGGTTCTCAGAGATGGCTTCTCGAACAGGAGGCTGAGGGAGCGGCCGCGGAGAGCGCCGGCATACGGGGCAGGAGACGACTTGACCTGGCTGGCCAGGTCGAGCAGGTAGCCGACCTCCTCGCAGGAGAGGTCAAGGTCGCAGGCGAAGTCGCCGGCGGAGGTCTTCAAGATGGGACCGGCGGGCGGACCCGCGGGCATTTCTGATCTCCTTAGGTCGCTGTGAATAAAGATGCAGCAACATGAATATTCAAGCATGGGTAAGGGTGCAAAGTCAAGTCGCGCAGTCAGCCACTGCGGGCCGGACCTAATGTAACAGGCGATGTCCGATGGGGAATCGCTTTGTTTCTAAAGCCGCTGTCGGTCTCAGGCACCAGTGTGGGGTGTGGTTTCGGAGTCCGCAGTATTTAACATAATATCCGTTATCGGAAGCCTCGGACCACCGCCGGATTAATACCTCTCCAGCGCCGCGAGGACGCGGGCTGCCGTCTCCGCCGTGCTGCCGACCCGCACGACCTCGAAGCCTGCGGCGCGAGCACTTGCGACGCCCGCTTCCGAATCCTCTACCACCAGCGGTCTCCGGGCGTGCAACAGATCGGCGGCCAAAAGGTACGGATCGGGGGCCGGCTTGGGATGCGGCGCGTCGCGGCCACAGACCAGGGCTTCGAAGCAGCCGCTGACCCCAGCGGTCGTGAGCAGCGGCTCAATTTCGGATCTGTCGCTTGAAGTTACGATGGCCAGCTTATAGTCCGCAAGCGACTTAATGAACTCAACAATGGACGGTGTGAGCGGTTGGATCTTGAGCGCCAGCTCAACGAACCGCTTCCGTTTGTCCGGCAGCACGGGTTCGAGAACTTCCAAGCCTACCGGCGGATCGGCGAGCGCTCCCAGCGATTCGAGCAGCGCCAGGTCGGGCCGGCCCATGCCGCGGGCCCTGTAAGTGTCCCAGTCGAGCTCGATGCCGAAAGGACGAAGCATTTCGCGCCAGGCGGCGAAATGGACGGGCTCGGTGTCGGCGAGCACGCCGTCGAAGTCGAACAGGATTGCATCGTAGGTCACCGCGCTGCTCCTCCCTGCCTTATAGCCTTATAATGGCACCATGCTTGTCCCAACCGAAAAGATCTGGCACAACGGCCAGTTTATCCCCTGGAATGATGCCCGGATCCACGTCTTGTCGCACGTGGTCAGCTACGGCAGCTCAGTTTTTGAGGGCATACGCTGCTATGGCACGCCGGCCGGCCCGGCCATCTTCCGCTTGCGCGACCACGTCCGCCGGATGGTCGATTCAGCCAAGATCTACCGCATGGAGGTGCCGTACACGGTCGAGCAGCTCTCGGGCGCGCTCTGCGAGTTGGTCCGGGTGAACAAGATGAGCGCGTGCTACCTGCGTCCCATCGTGATGCGGGGCTACGGCAACATGGGCGTTTTCGGGGGGGAGAATCCCGTGGAGGTCTATCTGGCGTGCTGGGAGTGGGGCCGGTACCTCGGCGAGGAAGCGCTGTCGCAGGGCGTCGACGTGTGCGTATCCAGTTGGAACCGGCTGGCGCCGAACACGCTGCCCTCGCTTTCGAAGGCGGGCGCCAACTACATGAACTCGCAATTGATCAAGATGGAGGCGGTGGCCGATGGGTATGACGAAGGCATCGCGCTCGACACGGCCGGCTACGTCAGTGAAGGCTCGGGCGAGAACATCTTCGTGGTGCGGGACGGCAAGATCATGACGCCGCCGCTTTCCGCCTCGGTGCTGCTGGGCGTGACCCGCGACTCGGTAATCCACCTGGCGCAGGACCTGCGGATCCCCGTGGTCGAGACGCTGATCCCGCGTGAGATGCTGTACATCGCCGATGAGGTGTTCTTCACCGGCACCGCGGCCGAGATTACGCCCATCCGCTCAGTGGACCACATTCAGGTGGGCGCGGGCCGGCGAGGCCCGATCGCGGAACGCTTGCAGAAGGAGTTCTTCGCGATTATCGATGGGTCCAAGCCGGACCGCTACGGCTGGCTGACGGCGGTGAACGCGCCGGTCGAAGCGGGGCGCTGAGGACTATTCGAAACCCTGGGAGCTCGGTCCGGACAACCACCTCCCCCGAGATATTTGCTCCGGACCGGGCTCGCAAGAGGCTCTTACTTTGTAGCAGCAATCCCCCGCCCGCGCCAGTCTCCCTGCGCGCATTTCAACAGGTATAACCTTCGTGGCACGTTGGAGTTAGGCGCGGCCACCTGTGGATAAAATCTGGATAAAACAAGACCCTTGGGAAATGCTTCAGGGCGCTTTGCGGAGAAGCTTGGACCAGGCTTCCCTGCCCCGATCGTCGATGCCGGCCAGGATGAGGTCGCCGGCTTGCGGTGATTTCGGATCGCCCGCGGCATCGGCCTCGGCCTTGACCACCAGGCGGCAGTGATACTTGAGCGGCGCGTCCCAGGACGGGTTCGAAAGCACGAGCACCCCTGTCTTGTCCACGCCGTAGCGCGTGATTTGGGGCGCTGAGTTGAAGAGCGCGAGCTGGCCTTCGGTGAAGGGCTTGGCGCTGGTCATGTGCTTCATGCCGCCCCTCTTGTCGAAGGCGAAGATCTGGTAGGGGGCAAACAGCTTGTCCTCGGGGTCGAAGGGCGCGTTGCGGGTCATATCGACCATCAGCCACACGCCCGGCAGGTCGGAGCTGCGGGCGGGCCGGGTCTGAGGACCGGCAGCCAGCGCGGCCAAAGCTACAAATGCCGCTGCAAACCGCATAAAAGCGTCTCCAGATAGGCCGCACAGCCCGGGTCGCCTTCGCGCGGGGCCCACGGCGCAAATTCCTTGTCGACGGCCTGAACGTAAGGCCCCGGTTTCACCTCGAAGCAGACGGCGTGCTCGGAGAGCGCGGCGGCGGTGTGCCAGATACCGGGCGCGATATCGACGCCCAGGGCGCCGTCTTCGCGGCCGAGCGCGTAACGCTGCTCGATGCGTCCGGCATCGTCGAAGATGAGAATGGCGATGCGGCCATCGAGCACGACGAACGATTCGGCTTTGGGCGGATCGCTGTGCCGGTGGGGCCGGATGTAGGTTCCGCGCAGCAGGACGTTAAGGAGGCGCGACGGGTTCTCGTCGAGCGTCGCGTGGAAGTTGAAGTTCATGCGGCGCCGCGGCGACGATCGCGCCTGCCCGAGCACGCGCTCGAACAGCGCCGGGGTCATCAGTTGCACGCCGTGATCGGACATCTCAATGACGATGATACGCGAAGCGGGAGGGGCGGCGCGGGGGCATGGGAGGCTCCCGGCCGCATGGTCTCCGACGGCGTGTTCCACGGCCTCTAGCCCCGCCGCTTGCGGCGCCGCTCCGGCTCGGGCTCGGCCAGGGAGAATTGAAGCTTGCGCTCGACGGCTTCGACGCGGTCCAGGCGAACGGTCACTTCGTCTCCGATCGAGAACTCGCGGCGGGTGCGGTCGCCGACGATCTTGTGGGTGTTCTCGTGGAAGCCGTAGCGGTCGCCAGGGAGCGTTTCGAGAGGCACCAGGCCCTCGACAAACAGCTCTTCGAGCTCGACGAAAAAGCCGAAGCGCGTGGTGCTGGTGATGAGCGCCTTGAACTCGTCGCCCACGCGCTCGGCCATAAACTGCACTTTCTTCCACTCCACCAACTCGCGCTCCGCGTCGGCGGCGCGGCGCTCCGTTTGCGAACACTCCTCGGCGATGGCGTGCAGATCGCGTTCGAGCATCGGCGGGCCATGGCGCAGAGCCGAGGCCAGCACGCGGTGCACAATCAAGTCCGGATAGCGGCGGATGGGCGAGGTGAAGTGGGTGTAAGTGTTGGCGGCGAGCGCGAAGTGGCCGGTGTTGCGCTCGCTGTACCGCGCCTGCTTGAGCGAGCGCAGCATGAGGTAGTTGAGGATGCGCTCCTCGGGCGCGCCTTCGATGCGGCTCACCAGTTTCTGGTAGTGGCGCGGCGAAATGGCCAACCCGCCCTCGGCGAGCACGATATCGCGGCGCACCTTGCTGCCGTCGCGGCGGCGATCCACGACCGGGAAGCGCTTCACCGGGATCGGGCCCACGCCCAGCGAGCGGCCGAAGTGCGCGGCGATCTCCTCGAATTCCATGACTCGGCGCGGGTCGGGCGGCTCGTGGATGCGGTAGATGGATGGAATCTCCGCCTGCGCGAGATGCGCTGCGACGGCTTCGTTGGCCGCCAGCATGAATTCCTCGATGATGCGGTGGGCGATGTTGCGCGGGGCGCGGGTGATGGCGGTCATCTGCCCCCATTGGTCGAATTCGATCAGCGGCTCCGGCAGGTCGAAATCGATGGAGCCGCGCCGCACACGCTTGCGGTTGAGGATCAGCGCCAGCTCGCGCATCAGCTCAAAACGGCCCTCCATGTGGCCGTAGCGTTCCTTTAGCCCGGCGTCGCCCTCGAGCAAAAGGTGAACGTTGGTGTACGTCATGCGCTCCACGCTGCGGATGACGCCGCGAACGAATTCCTGGCTGACCACGTCGCCGCGATGGTCCAGTTCGAGCAGGACCGAGAGAGTCAGGCGATCGACGTGCGGGTTGAGCGAGCACAAGCCGGTGGAAAGCTCGAGCGGCAGCATGGGAATGGCGCGGTCAGGAAAATACGCGCTGGTGCCGCGCAGGCGCGCCTCGGCGTCGATGGGCGTGCCCGGCCGCACGTAATGGCCTACGTCGGCGATGTGGACCTGTAATAGGTAGTGGCCGGCAGGGGTTTTGTCGACCCAGACGGCATCGTCGAAGTCGCGCGCGGTTTCGCCGTCGATGGTCACGATGTCCATGCCGCGGAAGTCGGTGCGGCCGGCGATTTCATCCGCGCGGATGGAGGACGGCAGAGTCTGCGCCTGTTCGAGAACCTCGGGCGGGAAACGATGAGGGAGGTGGTGCTTGCGGATCACGATTTCGACGTCGACTCCGAAATCGTCCGGGTATCCCAGGATCTCGACCACGCGGCCGACGGCGTTTCCCCGCTCCTCGGGAAACTCCATCACCTCGACGTTGACGATCATGCCGTCGAGGTCGGCGATGTTGGCGGCGTCGATGGGCCGCACGCCCATGCGGTCCGCGGTGGAAGGCCGCGGAGGGCGCTCGAGGCCGGCGGGAATGAGGATCCACTGCTGAATGCGGTCGTCGTGCGGGACCACGAAGTTGCCCTGGGCGCGCGCGCGGAACTCGCCCACCACGGTGGCGTGTGCCCGGCGCAGGATGCGCAGGATCTCGGCTTCGGCGCGGCCATCGGCTCCGACGCGGGCGATGCGCACCAGCACGCGATCGCCGTGCATGGCTTTGGCGGCGGCCTGGGGCGGAATGAAGACGTCGCCGCGCAGCGACTCGATGGGGTGGTCGGGGACGACAAAGCCGTAGCCGTCGCGGTGCATCTGGAGGCGGCCGGTGACGAATTCGCGGCTGCGGCTGGTGACCACGTACTGGCCGGCGGCGAACTCGATCAGATCGCCGCTCGCGGCCAGCCGTGCAAGCGTCTGTTCGAGTTCGGTGCGGGCGGCAAAACCCCGGGCACCGAGTTCCCGCACTAATTGCTTGTAGCTGGCGCGCGCGTGCGGCAGGCGTGCGATGTGTTCGAGGATTTCGGAGTCGCCGAGGCCGGCCGCCGCGCTCATGTTCTCACTAGAGCACAGTGAGCGGCAGGCAGGGGAAAGCGGGCTGCTTGCCCCGGCTCAGTGGAACGAGTACACCAGGTCGACCAAGTCGCTGTCGGCGTGCCGCTCGAGGCGAGACTCGATTTTACGGATTCTGCTGCCCGAGGAGAACTCCCACCGGAAAGCGTGGACGGCGTCGAGGTTCAGAGGCGCGCCCGGCGGCAACGGCCAGCGCGCCCGGTTGCGCGCCTCCGATTGCGGATCGAGGCCGGTCAGCCGCAGTTCCCCCATCCTGAACCGCTTGCCCTTACGAAGGGTCACGGTGATGCGCGCGAGATGCTTCTGGTCGTCGAGCGTTCGGCCGAGATGCGACGCGGCGTCGAGGTAGCCGGAGCGGCGCAGCACCGACGCGATCGCACGTTCACCTGTTACAACTGTCTGCCAATTCACCACGTCGCCGGGCTTGAGGTCTATCAACTTCTCCAGGCCTGGCGGAAGGCTTTCGCCTGCGACCTCGAATGCGTCCAGACGGTAGACGGCGCCCTCCTCCACGGTGGTGGTGACCGTCAGGCCGCCGGAGGCGTTCGGTTCGACGCTCACGCGCGGAAACGTCACCCGCAGGTGTCCGACGGTATCGTAGAGAGGCGGCAGGTTGTACGCGACCCACTCGCGGAAGTCCTGCTCGGTGAACTCCGAGCCGAGTGCGACCTTGCCAAGGGCCTTCTCGAGCTCCGCGACGGGAAGCGCTTGAACGCCTTCAAACCGGAGCGCCGCCACCTTCGGCAGCACCTCCGGCCGGAACATGGAGTACTGGGCGCCGGTACGGAGATCGACGGCCAACTTGACGATGACTTTCTCTTGACGCCCCAGTCGCTGCGCCATGAAGCGCTCGATGGCCCGAATGTAGGTTGCCTCGGCGGCTTCGTTCGCCGGAAGCCCTCTGGTCACGAGGGGCTCGTGCTGCCACATCCAGTCCCACACGCTCTCTTCCTCGACGCCGGGAATCTGCACGCGGGCCGGTCTGAGGTCCGTAGACTCCACGACCACCAGCGTCACGTCAATGGCCGGCTTGTCCCGGTCTCGGGCTGGCACGTACCGGTAATTCGCCGATACAAAGAGGCCCGTGTCCACCAGACGAGCGCAAGCGGCTTCGAGATCCGCCTGCGAGGCCTCGCCTCCGGTCTTCAGGCCTGCTGCGCCGACGACGCCAGCGGCCGGAAGCCGGGTGTTACCTTCCACGTGAATCGAACCCACCGTGCGGCCTTGGGCGGCGGCAAGCGCCAGGAACAAGCAGACAAAGCGCATCGGGAGACATCATACGATGGATGCATGCTCAATTGGGTGGTGGCCGGGATCGGCGACATTGCCACGCGCCGGGTGATTCCGGCGATCCTGGCCGAGCCGCGCAGCCGGCTCTACGGGATGGTCACTCGCGGCGCCCTGAAGGGCGCGCGCTTCGGCGGCAAGGTGTGGACCGATTTTGACGGCGCACTCCGGGATGACGCCGTCGATGCGGTCTACATTACGATGCCCGTGGCGCTGCACGCCCCGCTGACCCAGGCGGCGCTGGGCGCGGGCAAGCACGTACTTTGCGAGAAGCCGATGGCCCTGGACTACGCCGCCGCGTGCCGGATGGTGGCGGCTGCGCGCGAAGCGGGCAGACTGCTCGGGATCGGCTACTACCGGCGGCTGTATCCGAAGATGCGGCGGGCGGCGGAGCTGCTTGCGGCGGGCGCGATCGGACGTCCGGTGATGGCGTTCGCAACCACGCACATCTGGTTCAACGCGGAGGGCGGGCATCGCGGGTGGCTGCTCGATCCGGCGCTGGCCGGTGGAGGACCGCTATACGACACCGCGTGCCATCGTATCGACCTCTTCAATCTTCTGTTCGGGAGGCCGGCGGCGGTCACGGCGCAGCTTTCTAACGTTGTGTTCCCGGGAGAGGTGGAAGATGCGGCCACCGTGCTGGTCGACTACGAAAGCGGCGTTCGCGGCATCGTGGATGCGCGGCGGCATTCGCGGGTTGCGCGCGACGAGTTTCGCATCGTCGGGACCGATGGCGAGATCGAGATGAGCCCGCTGAACGGCCCGGCGCTGGTCTATCCGGGCGGCGCCGAGGAGCTGCCGGCGCACGAGAACCTGCACTATCCGCTGGTTGAGAACTTCGCGAGCGCGGTGCTGGAAGGAGCGCCGCTCGCCTCCTCGGGCGAGACGGCGCTCGCGACGGATTGGGTGATTGCGCAGGCGGTCAGCCGTTAGCGGGAGGCGATCGAAACGTCGGTTACGATGCCGCGTTGCTGCCGCGTGCGGCTGACCAGCGTCGAGAGCGGCCCGGAGTCGGGCTGGGGCAGCAGGACCAGGTGCAGCAGTCCCGGCCCGGTCTCGATCAGGACGGGCTGCCCCGCAACGACCGGCCCCGCGAACAGGAGTCGCTTACCGGAGAGCGCGTAAAGGTAGCCGTTCCGGTCCGCTTCCACGCGAAGGCGCGCGGATTCGCCGCGAGAGAGCAAGGTGTCCGGCGGAACCTCGGTGTCCTGGCCGCCGGCGCCGCGGCGAAGGAGAGTGTAATGCAGGCCGAAGGCGGGCGCACCTTGGGTTTGGGCGTCGAAAGCAGCCCTGGGTGCGAGCGCCACCATGTTGGCTCGGGAACGCTCGTTGTTCTTCAGCTCTGATGCGTCGCGTCCGGCCAGCGCCGGCGTGGCAGGCGCAGTCTCGACCGGGACGATCATTTCGGACCGCGGCGTGACCGTGACCGATTCCTGGGAGGCCGCGGGCTTCGCAGCCGCGGGCGGCGGGGGCGCGATGCGCGACGGGGTAAGGGCCGGGGAAGCTGCGGGAATACTGGCTGCCACTTCGTCGCCGGCCACCGCCGGGATTTGCGGAGAAGCGGGCATGGCCGCCGGAGGCGCGAAGGCGCGCGGCGCGTGCCGAGCGCGTTGCGCCGGCTGCTGCGCGGGCGCCGGGGCAGCCACGGGGGGCGGCGCGGGCTTGTTTGCCATTGCGATCTGTCTCTCGGCGGGAGCCGTCTGCCGAACGAGCCTCGTTTGGACCACCGCCACGGTGAGAACGGCGGCCGCGGCCGCGGTAGCCGCCAGCGCCCACACCGAATGCCTTCGCAGCCAGACGCCGAAGGCTCCAACGGCGGTGCGAGGCGGCTCGTCAAGCGCCGACAGGACCCGCGCGCGGCAGGCCGGATCGGCCAACACCTCCCGCAGCGCCTCCTCATCCGCAAGAGCGTCGAACAGGGCCTGGTCCGCGACGGCCGCTTCGAACAGGGCGCGGCGCTCCTCGGGCGTCAGCGTACCCGCCGCATAGCCGCCCAGCAGTTTTTCGACGTCCGCGTGTGTCACTTACGCGCCTCCCAACTGCCGCCCATCAACTCCAGCAGGCGCTTCCGGCAGCGAAAATCCCAAGTGTAGATGGTGTTGATGGACTTCGCGCCCAGCAGCGTCTGGATCTCGGCAAAGCTGCGGCCCTCGAGCTTCAGCCGCATCATCTTCCTGCACTCCGCGCCCAGCTTCTTTACCGCCACGGCCAGGCGCGCCGAGATCTCCCGCTTGCGGGCGTAGTCCTCCGGGCTGTCGCCGTCGCCAGCCAGTGGGTAGTCATCCACGGGCACCTCTTCGCCGTGGCGCGCGGACTTGCGGAAGTGCGCCATCATCTTAAACCGCAGGATCCGCATCGAGAGCGGAAGCAGTTCCCCCGCCTCGCGGACTTCGGGGTACTTTTCGTGGATGACCAGCAGCACCTCTTGCGCGAGATCCTCCGCGGCGTCCCTCGATGTACGAGATGCCGCGTACGCCACGATCCTTTCACGTAACGCGGTCAAAACGGAGTCACGCTCCGTCGCCGGCCGTTCCGTGGCTGGGTCCATGGGAGGTACCACAATACAGTATCCTAGAAATCCCATGGAACTAAAAGCGATTCGACTCGAGATGCCGGAAGGCGGCAACCTGATTGCGGGGCAGACGCACTTCATCAAGACGGTCGAGGACCTGTGCGAGGCCATCGTGAACACGGTTCCGCAGGCGAAGTTCGGCGTGGCGTTCAACGAGGCTTCGGGCGCCTGCCTGACGCGTGTGGACGGCAACGATGAGGAATTGAAGGCGCTGGCGGCGCGGAACGCGGCCGCGATCGGCGCCGGGCACGTTTTCGTGGTAACGCTGCGCGATGCGTATCCGATCAATGTGCTGAACCGGATCAAAGAGGTGTCCGAGGTGTGCTCGATTTTCTGCGCCACGGCGAACCCGGTGGAAGTGATCGTGGCCGAGACCGAGCAGGGCCGCGGCGTCCTGGGCGTGGTGGATGGCTTCGGGCCGAAGGGCGTCGAGGGAGCGGCCGACATCGAGTGGCGGCGCCAGTTGCTGCGCAAGATCGGGTACAAGTGGTAAGGAGGAGCGATGCCAGAGAAGAACAAGACCGAGCGGCCGTTTGGCTTTAACACCCGGGCGCTGCACGCGGGCTATGAGCAGCCAGACCCGGCGACGGGCGCGCGCGCGGTGCCGATCTACCAGACGACTTCGTTCGTCTTTGAGGACACCGCCCACGCTGCCGCGCTCTTCGCGCTGGAGAAGCCCGGCAACATCTACACGCGCATCATGAATCCGACGACGGCGGTGCTGGAACAGCGCGTCGCGTCGCTCGAGAACGGGGCCGCGGCGCTGGCCACTTCGAGCGGCCAGGCCGCGCAGTTCCTGGCGCTTTCGAGCCTGCTCGAAGCGGGCGACGAGATGGTGGCCTCCAGCACGCTCTACGGCGGCACCTACACCCAGTTCGACGTCAGCTTCCGCAAGCTGGGCATCACGGTGAAGTTTGTCGAGCCGGACGACCCGGAGAACTACCGCCGGGCCATCACACCGAAGACCAAGTGCCTGTACGGGGAGACGATTTCGAATCCGCGCGGCAACGTGCTCGATATCGAGGCGGTGGCCAGGATCGCGCACGAACACAACGTGCCGCTGGTGATCGATAACACGTTCGCTACGCCCTACCTGTGCCGGCCGATCGACTACGGCGCCGATATCGTGGTGCACTCGCTGACGAAGTTCCTGGGCGGGCACGGGACCAGCATCGGCGGGATCGTGGTAGATAGCGGGCGGTTCCCGTGGGAGAAGGGCGACTTCCCGCAGCTCACCAAGCCGTCGCCGGCCTATCACGGAATGATGTATTCCCAGACGTTCGGCAACCTGGCCTATATCGTGAAAGCGCGCGTCGAGGGCTTGCGCGATTTGGGGATGTGCCTGAGCCCGTTCAACGCGTTCCTGTTCCTCCAGGGCATCGAAACGCTGGGCCTGCGCATGGACCGGCACGTGGCGAACGCGTTGGCCGCGGCGCGGTTTTTGGAGCAGCACGCGCTGGTGAGCTGGGTGAAGTACCCTTCCCTGCCCTCCAGCCCCTACTATCGGCTGGCGCAGAAGTATCTGCCGAAAGGCGCGGGCGCGATTTTCTCGTTCGGCATCAAAGGCGGGTACGAGGCGGGGCGGAAGTTCATCGATAACGTGAAGCTGTTTTCGCACCTGGCCAACGTCGGCGATGCGCGCAGCCTGGTGATCCACCCGGCCTCGACGACCCACCAGCAGTTGAAGCCGGAGGAGCAGGCGGCGGCGGGCGTCACGCCGGACATGGTGCGGCTGTCGATCGGCCTGGAGGATATCGACGACATTCTGTGGGACCTGAACCAGGCATTAAACTCGGGACAGTATACTCATTCACCGATTTCCGGCTGAGACGCGCTGCTTCTGCGGCCTTCCGGCGGGCCTGGGCCGCAACCGGCAGTCCAGAGCGCTTTCCAGCCGGTCGACGAATCCCTCCGAGCCGAAGGGCCGTCCGGTCAACGTCGCCTCCTGCAGGCGCCGATCCCAGGCCTCGTCATCCACGTCCGTCTCGAGGACACGCCTCCAGCGGATACCGTCGTAGCCGGCGGCCCAGCTACCCATGTCGAGAAGGCCCGAGCGGTCGCGTCCCGTCAGATGTGCCAAGGCGCTCGACCAGGGCCAGCAGTCGGCGTCCTCAACCATCCCCGCACGCACGGGGTTGGTCTCCACGTAGCGCGCCACCACCCACACGTGGCCGTCCTCAATGGGACAGGAATAGAACCGCGCCTGCCACACGTGCCCACAGCTTCCCCGGCGGGCGTTCCAGTAGCGGGCGTAGTCGGCGTGCGTTCTGCCCAAGGCGCGGGCCAGCGAGTCCGGGCGCTCCGGCACGGCCAATAGGTGGATGTGGTTGGGCATCAGGCAGTAAGCCCAGATGGTGAGGCCGAACTGGCGGCGGTTCTGACGCAGCATGTCGAGGTAGACGGAGCGGTCCTGGTCAGAAAGGAACGTGACCTGCCGGCCGTTTCCCCTCTGGGTCACGTGGTGAGGGAGACCGGGCACAACAACGCGAGCGAGACGGGACATTCACTTGGGTAGTGCCGGAGCGGCTACCTGGGTCTCGGGAAATCGGTGAATGAGTATACTGTCCCTGGTTTTAATCTAAATCGATGTCGCGCTTGGGAGGGGGCTCGTCAGCGGTTTCCTTGGCCTTCTTGAAAAGCTCGTCGAACTTTCGGGCCAGCACCTGGGGCTGTTTGCGCTCGGCCTCGAAGGATCTCTGGAATGCCTCCTCGCGCCGTGCCGCGGCGCCCTTCAGCCGCTCCAGCCCCGTCTCGATGTCCGCCAGTTCGCGCGGTTTCTCCGCCGCCTTGAAAGTGATGACCGCGCACGTCGCCGGGTCCACCTTCAACTCGGCCTTGCAGCACGGGCAGACCACATCGAACATTCCCGATCCCTTCGTCTTGGCCATACCGGAATCTTAGCGCATCTCGCCGCCCTGCCCGGCCGGCCGCACTATGCGCTGGCCGCCTCCAGGTACTCCCGCCAGCCGGCCAACAGCGGGAAGTAGAGACCCATGCGGATAGGACGCGGGCCGAGGCGGGCGAAAAGGGCTCGATACACGGCCATCTGGCTGCGGTACCGCTCTCGCTGGGTGTCGAGAAAGCCTTCAAGGTCGCCACCGGCATGCTCGCTGGTCTTAAAGTCGATGATCCAGCGGACGCCCCCGGCGTCCACAAACGTCCGATCCACACGGATGGCTCTGAGGCGGCCGTCAACCATGCCGGTCAACGGGTATTCCGAGTGCGCCTCCGAGTGGGAGTTGTCGAGAATCCAGCGGCCCCGCGCGTCAGCCAGCGTGACGGTTATCGCGCGGCGCACCGTCGCGGCGGCCTCGGCGATCTCGGGCCCTGGAACGCCGAGCGTGCGCAGAGCCGCTTCGATGGCCGGCCCGCGGGATTCAACGCGAGCCTGGTCCCATGCCGTCGGGCCATCCCGCGCGATCTCGGCGAACAGCTCATGGACCACCGTCCCGATATGGCGCAGCGTGTCGCCGACCCACTCAAAGGCCGGGGACTCCTCGGCAGGCAGCTCCGCTACGGCCTCGGCAGACGGAGCGGACGGCGGCGGCGCGGGTAGCGGCCAACCGGAGGGCAGCCGCCGCAGAGGCGCGGGCGGAATCCCGGCTACGGTGGCCTCGGGTTCTGTTTGCGGAGGGAGCGCCTGCTCCGCGCGAACGAACTCCTCCGCGACAGCCGGCCAAAGATGGCGCAGCAACCCCTTGGCTGTCAAGCCGCCCTTCGTGCGCGCCGCGGCGCCGAGCACGTGGAGCTGCGTCCTGGCTCGAGTCGCGGCCACGTAAAGCAACCGCGCCTCCTCGTTCTCGCGTTTTTGCTTCTCGATGCGCTTCACGTACTCCGAGAGCTGGTCCTTCTTCGCGCCTGCGGGCTTGACGGGCGCAAGCAGCAGATCCTCGGGCCGTTCTAGCCAGGCGAGCAGCTTCGGATCGTCCGCCCTCACCGTGCGGCCCAGGCCAGGCACGACGACAACATCGAACTCCAGGCCTTTCGCTTTGTGGATCGACATCACCTGGACCGAATCGTCCGCCTGGGGATCGGAAGCGGCGAAAAGCCGCCCCGCTTCTTCGGCCAGCGCGTCAATGCTGATGTCACCGCCTTCGTCGAGCGCTCCAAGGAGGTCGAGAAACGCCAGCGCGTTCTCGGACTCGCCGGGCTCGGTGGCGCAGACGGGCCCGCCGAGCGCGGTCCAGACGCCTTCGATCCACGGACGAAGCCGGGCGCCGCGCCGTACGACAGCCTCTTCCAGCACCGTGCGGAACCGCTCGATCCGCGCCTGCCCGTCCGGACTCAGCCGCTTGATCCGCGCTGCGTCATGGAGCAAATCCCGGATGGCGTCCTTGGGCGCATCGGCGGCGAGCGCGTGGAGGTCCGCCAGCGTCAAGCCGCACCACGGCGCGCGCAAGATGGCCAGCCAGGCGACACGGTCGGCCGGGTGCAGCAGTGCGCGGGTGAGGGCCAGAAGATCCTGCGTGATGGCGACCTCGCCCAGCTCATCGATCTCCACGGCGCGGTATTTCAAACCGGCCCGGCGCAGCGCGCGCAGAATGGACGGCAGATGCGTGCGGGCGCGGACCAGCACCGCGGTCTTCGCTCCACGCTCGCGGCTGGCGCGGACGATTTCGACAACACACGCAGCTTCGGCTTCATCGTCCTGGTTGAAGAACGGGTGGACGCAAACCGCCCGTTCGATCCCGTCGGGCTTCATTGCGGCCGACCGCACGAAGCCGACGGCGCCGGTTGCGATGTCATCGCTAGTGCCGATCACGCAGGGAAACACCCCGTTGACCCAGTCGACAATTCCCTGCTCCGAACGGAAGTTCATCTCGAGTTGCAGCAGCTCCAGACGAACCGGGCCGATGCCGTCGCGCACCGCCTGGAGAAACAACGCGACCTCGGCCTCGCGGAAGCGGAAGATCGACTGCATCGGGTCGCCGACCAGGAACAGCGTGCGCCCGTCGCCAGGCTCCCAGCCCGCCATCAGCTTCTCGATCAGCTTGAATTGCGTGACGGAGGTGTCCTGGAACTCATCGACCAGAATGTGCTGGATGCGATTGTCGAGCGCCAGTGCGAGGTCGGTGGGCTCTTCGTCAGCGCCCAGCGCCGTGAGGGCCGCGAGCGCGATCTCGGTGAAATCGGTCTGGCCACGGTCCCGGAAGACGACCTGCAATTGGGCGGCGGCGAGTTTGAGCACGGGAATCAGCGCTTCGAGTGCTTCCCACTGCCCTTCGTCGAACACCGGCGGCGGCAGCGAGCGCAAGGCGGACAGGCGTGCGCGGAAGTCGTCGCCCAGGGCTTTCACCAAGACGTCGAATTGCTGCTTCTGCTCGCGTGAACTCCGCGGGAAACCGACGTTCACATCCGGCCTCTTGCGCCAGGTTCCGCCCTGGGTGAGCAGCAACTCGGCGACGCCGAGCCACTCGGGCAGGTCGCCCGGCAGATCGCGTAACCCAGCGCACGCGGCGATGGCGTGATCGCTGTCCAGATTCGCCGCGGCATGGCGGGCCAGCGGAGGAAGCTTCTCGGCCAGGAAGCCGGGCGCGGCAGCGAGGACGGCATCGAGCGCCTCCCGGATGACATTCTGCATGCCGCGCTCCAGGATGGGGCGCGCCGCTGCGGCGTCCGCCACTCCGGCCAGGTGACGGAGCCACTGGTCGCGCCGGGCGAGCATCGCGGCCAGAAAATCCGTGAGCGCGGCGTAGTCGTTATCGAGGTGCAGCAGAACCCGCGCGAGCGAAGGCCCGCGAGTGCCGTCTTCGACCAGATCGATAGTCCGTCGCGCGGCCTCCTGGTAGAGCGCGGCGGCGTTTTCAACGATCTCCGGCGAAGCGCCGAGGCGCGACAGCCAGGGCATACGGTGGACCAGCGAGCCGCACAGCGAATCGATAGTGCGTATGCCGAGGCGGCTGGAGTTCCGGGCGAGGTTCCACCCCAGCGCGGCATCGTGCTCGCGAACGGCGCAGGCGAGGCGCCACGTCGCGGCCTCATGCGGCTCCTTCGGCTCCGGCCGGTCAGTTCCGGCGAGCGCCTCCAGCACGCGCCGCCGCATCTCGCCGGCCGCCTTGCGCGTGAAGGTGATCGCGACCGCGGATTCCGGCCGCTCGACGCGGGCCAGCAGCGCCAGGTAGCGCTGGATCAGAAGCTCGGTCTTGCCCGACCCCGCCGGCGCCTGGACGATGAACGAGCGCGTGGGATCGAGCGCCTGAGCCCGCTGGGCGGCGTCGCGGACCTCAGGCATCGCCGTCCTCCGTCTCGAACGCCGCCGCGGGCGCCTCGGATTCGGAGAAGCGGCAGAGCGCCAGCAGCGAGCAATGGCGGCACGTGCCTGGTTTCTTCGGGTCCACGTTGGCAACGCCGTTACGGAAATCGGCGCCGAGGCGGTCGAGCACGCGACGCCATTCCGCGATGTCGGCCGGCAAATCTCGAGCCTTGACACCGGGAACCAGGCCGTCCGCCGCCACATAGCCCTTGAAGCCGGCCTCGCCCGTGCGGACTTGTCCGAACAACACCGCCGCAAGCTCACCCTGGTGGCTCACGGCATAAAGCGGTAACTGTGGCTCATCCGGCCGGTCGCCGGTCCATCCACCAGACGACGGCTTGCCGGATTTGTAGTCGATGATCACCTCGCGGCCGTCGTCCAGGCGGTCGACCCGATCCACGCGCACTTCGCAGCGCACTCCGCCGGCCTCGGCGTAGTGCTTCTTCTCGGACTCAACCACGGTGAACGGCGCACGCCGCTTTTCGATTTCGAGCCAGTCGCCGAGGAGCCTTTCCAGGCGGGCCTGCTCGATCGCCGCGAACGCTGCGGGAAGCGGTTCGTTGCGGTCCGCCCCGATCGCGGCGAGCGCATCCGACACCGCCGCGCGCACCGCCGTGTCCAGCTCGGCCTGTGTGGCGGCCGAGAGCTGCGCATGACTCTTGAGCGTGGTCCAAATGCGCTCGAGCGCCCGGTGCACCAGGGTGCCGCGCTCCCTCGGGCTGAGCCCGGGCGCGGGCGTTTCCAGAGGCCGTGCCCCCAGGCGCAACTCGGCGAAAGCGCGAAACGGGCACTCCGCCTGCAACTGGAAGACGCGGGTACCGCCTGGCGCCGTCTCCTCCCGGTGCGGCGGCGCGGTGCTGTCCGGAATCCTCTCCAGCTCCGCGCGGCCCATGGCCTCCCGGTACAACGGATATGGGCGCGGCTCGACCTCACCGGGCGGTACGGCGGCGACGAGCGGGCTGGGGGCCAGCTCGCAATCGTTCTCGCGAGCGGCGTGGCTCACCACGACATCGGGCGCGCTCGCGAGCAGGCGGCCGGTGATCGTCTCGGCGAATGCGAGCTCGCGCTCGGCCGAGGCGTGCGGCAATCCGTGCGCGCGCTGGAGCGCCGGCGGCAGAAACGCATCGGGCCGGGGCGGTCCGGGCCAATGCTC
The DNA here is from genome assembly GCA_963719445.1 of Bryobacterales bacterium. Classification (GTDB taxonomy): domain Bacteria; phylum Acidobacteriota; class Terriglobia; order Bryobacterales; family Bryobacteraceae; genus DASWZN01. Next base: position 4,795,851 of record OY970385.1, on the reverse strand, counting down.
ATCGTCGAGACCGGCGATCCACAGGTGCTCGAACCGCATCCCGAAGGTGTCGAGCAGATCCAGGATCTGGATCGGAGCAGGCTCGGTCTCCGGCTGGAAGATCTTCGCCTGGGCCATCCTTCTCAGCCGGGCCAGCGCATCGCCGTATGTTGTCCGCGGCAGCACCGCGCCGAGCCGGGCGAAATCCGATAGCAGGTCGCGCCACGCCTTGACCGTCTGATAGTCGGCGCTCCCGAGCGCGACGGCGCCGGGCCAGCCGAGCCGCCCCAGCAGCGTCGAAAACGCGCGCGCCCACTCGGGCGGGCTCTGTTGGGCCGGAAGCGACTCACGCTCGCGCCGCCAGGCGCCGAGCAACGCCGCCAGATGCGGGCATCGGTGCCCGGCGGCGAGCCGCTCGATCCGTCCCACCGAAACCCGGTTCGCTCCCCGGCGCAGAGCGGCATCGAGCGCCGCTCGCCGGGTCCATTCGCTCCCTGCACCGCCCAGGAAGGGCGATCGCAGCAGCCGGCTGACGGAATCGAAGTCGTTTCCTTCGGGCGCAAGATCGAGCGCCAGAAGCGCCGCATGCACCAGCGGATAAGACGCCAGCGCCGGTCCCGCCGAGATGTTGAACAGCGGACGCCGCCGGGCCGATCGCGGAAGAACCGAAGCCGGATCGAGCACCCCGGCGAAGGTCCGTTCAACACTCTCTCGCGCGGCTTCGAGGTCGCGGATCACCACCGCGATTTCCGTTGCGCCGTCCTCAACCAGCGAGCGCGCCCAGCGTGCCGCGGCCAGGATCTCCTGCTCGCTGTCGGCGAAGGACGTGCGCACGGCGGCCTCTCGGTCTGCTGGCGGTGGCTCCGCGATCAGAACGCGGGCGCCGGCGCTGCTACGGGCAGCAAGGAATTCCTGCTGCTGCGGAGTGAACTCGTCGAATCCTGCCAGTATGATCCGCTCCGGCAGAGACAGCCTCGCGAGGCTTGCCGCAAGGTAGTCGGTGGCGCGGGCGCCATCCATCCAGTCTCCGCGTTCACAGGCGGATTCGAACTCGCGCGCCCAGGCCAGGAACGCCCGCGTGTCGTCAGTGGCGGCAGCTTCGAGCGCCGCGGCATCCAGCCGCCAGGAGCGCACCAGGTTCCACGTTTTTGCCGCAGCCTGGGCCGTAGCGGCGAGTTGGAGCAATCCATCGCCGCCAGGCGAGGCCGCGATCGCCCGCTCCCAGACCACCGCTTCCTGTTGCTCATCGAGCCGCAGCGGCAACGGCGTGCCGGCGTAGAGAAGCTCCTTCCAGAGTTCGCCCAGCCACGCCGGCCAGGGCAGGATCGCGGGCGCTTCCCAGGCGTCGCGCCCGGCCGCGCGCTGGAGCGCATTCGACCGTTCCCGCAGCGCGCGCGCAAGGCGGCGGCTCGCGGTGACCAGCGTCGCGCCGCTGAGCGCCTGATCGAGTGCGTCATCCAGCGCAATCGTGGCGCAGTTCATTCCGATGCCAGCTCATAGCCTTGCGCGGCCACCTCGGTCCAGTAAATCTCCGAGCTGCGTCCGTGAAGGGCGAAGACCTGCCGCGGAAGGTCGCACACCTGCTCGCAGCCGCGCTCGTAAAAGACCAGGATCGACGGACCCGCGCCGCTCAGCACGCAGCCGAGCAGCCCGGGCGCGCGCAGCTTCAGAATCTCCTCCAGGCCCGGAACCAGCGGGGCACGGTAGGACTGGTGGAAGCGATCTTCGAGCGCCGTGGGGAACGCGCTGGCGGAGCCGGCGGCCATCGCCGCCACCAGCAACGCGGCGCGCTGCACGTTGAACACCGCGTCGGCCCGCGAGTAGCACTCGGGCAGCACCGAGCGCGCCTTGGTGGTGGGGAGGTCGAAATCGGGCACCACCGCGGCGACGCCGAACTTGGCCGGAATCTCCAGGCGCACGGCCCTGGCGGAACCGCCCGCGTCGATTGCGCTCGCTACCAGCGACCCGAGCACGCACGCCGCGACGTTATCCGGATGACCCTCGATGCGCGCCGCCTCGTTCAAAATGCGCAGCGGCTTCCAACCAAGCTCGAGAAGCCTATCGGCGATGACGACCCCCGCGGTGAGCGCCGCCGCGCTCGATCCCAGGCCCTTGCCGATCGGAATGTCGTTGCGGATCTCCAGTTCGACGGGCGGCAGTGCGCCGCCCACGTCCGCGGCCACCCTCAGCGCGGTTTGCCAGATCAGGTTGCTCGCATCGAGCGGAATCGATTCGGCGTCGCGTCCCGAAGCGCGTATAATCAGCTCCCCGCCCTCGCGGAAGCGGCACTCGAGATAGATCCCGAGCGCCAGTCCGAGGGCGTCGAAGCCAGGACCCAGGTTGGCGCTGGAGGCGGGGACTTTCAGCGTAGTCCAGTTCATTCCTAGAACTGGAAAGTATAGCAGGGCATGTGGGGCAGGCGGTTCCGCCTGCCCGGCAGGCCGAACGGCCTGCCCCACCGCGCATTAGCACCGCACCGCGGCCGTCAGGGAGAGCACTTCCGCCAAGCCGCCGCTGTCCTCTCGCTCGCGTTCGCGGTCCGCCGCCGGGATCCCGTTGGCGAACGCGCCCGCCAGCCGCTCCAGAATTCCCCGCTTGCGCGTGAAACGCCGGCGGCGGCTCTGGAGAAAGTCGAATGAGAACGGCGACCGCCGCTCCAGCTCCCGAACGTAAGCAGCCGAGTAGAGCTGCCGTGCCTCACCCACAGCGCCGGTGAGAAGCATGAAGAAGCTGGTCCGAATGAGTTCCTTGATCGCCGCAGGCGCGGTTGCGCCGATTCCATCAAGCCCCGCCAGCACGCGGGCGCCGAACTGGAAGGCGCGGTCGGTCGCCGCATCGAGCGGCTCACGGCCGGCGGCCTCGGAAAACACCGTGCGGATGCCGTCCCGCGTGTCGGCGGCGACATCCTGCAAATCGTCGCCAAGCTGGAGCGCGACTCCCCAGGCGAAAGCGAATTCGGCCTCGCCTCGTGTGAGCGAGCCGGCGGCGAGCCACGCGTCCGCGACCACCGATGCCCCACCCTTTTCGAAACTGATCTCCAGAACATCGGCCGCCCCCGCGGGCGCCGCGCGGTGGAGTTCGAGACTCCTCTCCTGCGCGCGATGTATGGCGCACAGGCTGGCGAAGACCTCGGGATACTCGGCCCTGCCGTACTGGCTCTCGATGAGGCTCACCAGCTCCCAGGCCTGCTCCTCGTGAGGCCCGGCGGGCGCAACGTCCTCTCCCGCGAGGCGCGCGCCGAAGCGCCGGTTGAAGGCCTGCTTGCCGGCTTTCGAGACGGCCGGCTGGTCGAGATAGTTGTCTGTACAGGGGTAGAGCATGCTGTAGCCGAAGATCGCCGGAGTCAGCCGCGCCGGCAGGCCCAGCAGAATCTGGAGGCCGTTCGCCGTCCACGCATTGCGGCTGGCCTGAAAGATGTCGCCGGCGCTCATGGAAGGATCGAAGAGACGCGCGGCGCGGGCCAGTTCCCTGCCTGTCCCGGTGAAGCCGCCCTCGAGCAGCAGGTCGAGATGGCGGTCTTCGAAATCGAGCGCCTCGCGAGCGCAGACGCGGAATGCCGCGGTCAGGCGCTCCTGGGCGGCGGCCTGCTCCGCCGCGCTCCTAGGGCCGGCGCGCAGCTCAGCTTCGATGGCGTCGATATAGCGGTCGAGGCGCCCCTCGCGGCGTGCCTGCTCGCGTACGGAATAGCAAGGCAGGAAACCAGACGGCGCGGGATCGGCCTCGTGCCACCACTCCAGAAGCCGGGTCATCATGGCGTGCGGATCGCGTGGCATGGCTCAGCTTATGCTACGAGCTTTTCCCGTGCGATGTTCCGGGCATGGGCGGTCCCTATGTTATCGTGAATTGATAGTCCGCTCGGAAGTCCCCACGGGGGCCGGTAGCTCAGGTGGTTAGAGCATCTGCCTTTTAAGCAGAGGGTCGCGGGTTCGAGTCCCGCCCGGCTCACCAAACTATTTTCCTTGTTTTCCATCAGTTGACAGCCTCTCTTTTTCTGTGTACCTCTGGTGTACCCTTCGTCTCGGCGAGCACGATGGGATCGAGCGCCCAGCTTCGCTCCAGGTCCGCTTCCAATTGCTCCTGACGAGCGCGTATCCAGGGCGAGTAGTGCTTCTCGGTCACTCTGATGCTGCTGTGCCCGAGTAGAATCGACACGCGCTCCAACGGGACGCCCGCCAGGAGAAGTTCCACCGCGAACGTGTCTCGAAATCGGTGGGGATGGGCGTCCTTCACGTCAGCCAGTTCGAAGAGCTTGCGAAGGCTGCGCCTCCAGTTCCCGGCAACAGTGTCTCTGTCGCCTTCTCCCGTCCAGAAGAAGTACTTCTCACTGACGGGTGGTACCGAGTCCAGCGCGTCTACCACGCACCTCGGCAGTTTGGCATTCACCGGAACGCCCGTCTTCTGCGTATACAGGAACAGCCTGTCGCCCTTCAACTGGTCGGTCGCACTGGCCGCGGTGTCGCCGATTCTCATTCCGCTGTACCGAAGCAACAGAACGAAAGCTCGAAGGCGCTTGGCCCCATGCTGCCCCGTCTTGCCGTAGTTGTTTGGATACTGCTCGCAGGCCGCCAGGATCTTGACCATTTCCTCCGGCGTGAAAGGCATCGTGGGCGGCTCCGTCACCTTGGGGTTCTTGAGCTTAGCGGCGGGGTTCTCGCCAATCCAGCCGCTCTCGTAAGCGAAGCGGAACACCGCCCGCAGTCGTTCCAGTTTCTTTAGGGCAGAGATTCCGCAGTCTTTCCACGACGCTCGAAAGTTGCGGACCGTCGCCAAATCCCACTGCTTCAGGAACAACAGCCCTGTGCGGTTCGCGAACGCCTGTAGCTGGCGGAAAAGCGCCCGGTACTTCTTCAAGGTCGGCTCCCTCAGTCCTCGCGCCTTGGCGTCGCTCTCGAACTGCTTGCAGGCGTCCTCAATTGAGGCTGGCTCCTCCTCCCGCACCGGAGCGCCTTCCGCTTCCCACTCCCGGATGGTCTGCTGTGCCTTCTCCCAATCGCGGGTGTCCAGTCTCTTTCGCAGCTCCACGCCGTTCAGAAAGCCGTCCGCCCAGATCGGGCAGCGGCAGCGCCGGTACTTCCTTCCCTCCGCTTTGTGCGAGCACGCCTTCAGGTGTCGGCGGTAAGCGGTGAGCATCAGTTGGATCCTCCCGCCGGCTCCATCAATGAGCGGATGTAGGAGCGGATGAGTTCGCTCACAGTGGCGTCTCTCTCCCTCGCATACTGCGACAGTCTCTTGTGCTCGGCCGGCGTGAGCAGTAGTTGCAGGCGGCATGTCTTTCGGAGGCACATTGGCTTCGGCGGTCTTCCCAAACGTGATTTGCGCTGCATGGCGTGTTTCCTTTCCATGAGCATAATAATCTCCGCGGCGCCTGCGCGTCAAACTTCTTCGATTCATGGCCTCGCCAACCGCCGGTGGACCCGCTCGAGGACCGACTCAGGGATACGGAGCGTCCGATACCGGCGCTTGCCGCGCCCGAGGATCGGATTGCCAATGACTAGCACGCCAGGCTCCTTCTCGAACAGGTCGCGCACCCTGTCGGTGCCCAGGTTCCACAGGCCGGCGACTTCCTGAACAGAATAGTGCCGTTCGGCGTAAGCCGCCGTCGAAGTGGCACTGATCTGTTGAACCGTCGCCATTGGTGAACCAACCTCCTGGCTGCAACAATAGCTGAAAACCTACAAATTACCTTCGGACAATCTCAGGGCCAGTCGTAGGCACTTGAACGTGCTCGGGATCAAGTCAGCGGCGATGGGTCGGAAGGTAACCAGGTAACTGAGGTAACTCTAAACTTGATGGGTCGGCTAGCGAGTCCTGCGAGCCGCTGAGATCCACTTCTTCACAGGGTTGGGATTGAGCTCCATGGCCTTAGTCCAGGAGTCGCTCTGCCACTTGGCGCCCGGCGGAAAGGGGATGCTGTCCAAGTCGAGTCGGGAGCAGATCTCGTTGTGTGTCAGACCGTCATTCGCCAGTTTCCGCACGCGGCGCTTCAACTTTCCCAGGCGTTGTTTCCGTTCTCCCCCGGCCAGCCTCCGCTGGTCAGGCGCGGTGCTTTCAAGGGTTGCATCCAGTAGCCGAATCATCGTATCCACATCGCCGAAGCCAAGGTGAGGGGAAAGACGATCAAGCATGCCGAGAGCGGTCCCGGCCTCTGGGCGGGCCACCGCGAGAGAGATCAACTGAAGGCGCACCTCGGCGCGCAGTTCTTGAATCCTGGCGCCGGCGTTCTTCTCGTCTTGGCCGATGCGCCGGATTTCCTTTTGCTCCGGGATCTCACTGGTGAGACGGCTCAGTTCTTCGGGGTCGATGGCATAGCCCGCGTCAAATGCATAGCGGCTTCGTACTTCTGGTGTCTCTTCGGCTAGTGTTGCTGCTTGCGGCGTCCGCTCCCAGGCTTCAACTGACTTCGCTTGAAGGTCCGCGCGGATCACCTCGGCCTTCTTTGCGACAACCGCGTCAAGATCTTGGAACCGCTTCTGTCTTTCCTGCTGCACCCGCTGCGTGTCATTCCGCGCGGCCCGGAGCAGGTCGAGGCACTTCTTCAAGTGCTCCCTTGGATTGACACTCCGGTCGTCGGGCACGTCCTTCCCTCGACGTTCACGTCTTCCCTATGACTAGGGGCCGGAATGCGGCGGGAAAGTCCGCTGCTCGGGAGCGACCCTATCCGGCCCCTTCAATCCGCCAGCATAGCACTGGTCGGCTACCAGCGACGGCTCGCGGCCAGCTTCATCCCCCGTTCCGGTCCCGCGGTCAGCGCAATTCCGTCGCGCGGGGTCTCCCCAATGGGTAGTAGGTCAATTTGAAATTCCTCCCTCTTGACAGACCGCGCCTGCTCTGTTCATGCTGGAGGTATGCCAAAGCGCAGTAGCAGTCCGAAGTTGGACGCGGTTCAGAACGCGCGCCGGGTGGTTTTGGAGTCGGTTGAGGTCTCGGAAGCTAGCCTCAGTGTCGTAGGCAACCCCGCGCTGCTCTCCAGGGTTATGGCTGAAATGGGGCGCAGGGGCGGCCTGGTGGGCGGCAAGCGCCGCTTGGTGACCATGACGGCAGAGGAGCGCCGCCAGGTGGCCTCTGGAGCGGCCAAGGCCCGCTGGGCAAAGGCCAAAAAGACCAAGAAAAACTAGCCTTCCCGCTCGTTCTCCTCTTGACATGCTAAAGCGGTATAGTATACTAGAACCATGAACAAGCTCAGCATGGAAAAGAAAACAGCGGTGGCCGCGGCGCTGGTGGAAGGCTGCTCCGTTCGCGCTACGTCTCGGCTGACCGGCGTTGCCAAAGGGACTATCCTTCGGCTGCTGTCGGAAGTCGGGACGGCCTGCGCCGAGTATCAGAATGCCGTGCTCCGCAACCTGCCCTGCAAGCGGGTCCAGGTCCATGAGATTTGGTCTTTCGTCGGCGCGAAGCAAAAGAACGTCAAGGCCAAGATGTTCGACAACGGCGGGTTCGCTGGTGACACTTGGACTTTCGTTGCCATCGACGCGGACACCAAGCTTGTTCTGAATTGGCTTGTAGGCCGGAGGGACGCGGGGTATGCTACCGACTTCCTTCAGGACGTTGCTGGCCGTCTGAGCAATAGGGTCCAGTTGACCACCGACGGCCACAAGATGTACTTGACCGCTGTACCGGATGCGTTTGGTGACGGCATCGACTATGCGCAGTTGGTCAAGTTTTACGGCAATGATGCCGAGGGACAGAAGCGGTACAGCCCCGCGCAATGTCTTGGCACCACTCGGCAGGCCATCATCGAAGAACCGGACCCCGTGCATGTATCCACCAGCTACGTGGAGCGGCAGAACTTGACGATGCGAATGCAGATGCGGCGCTTCACCCGGCTTACGAATGCCTTCAGTAAGAAGATGGGAAACCATTGCCATGCGGTCTCTCTGTTCTACATGTGGTATAACTTCGTGCGCATCCACCAGACGCTCCGTGTAACCCCGGCGATGGAAGCTGGCATCAGTCAGCATGTGTGGTCCATCCAAGACATCGTAGCGCTGGCGGACAATACATCGGTTCTACTGGCGGCATAATCGTCCCTTATCACTTCTATCTTATGGTACGGCTAATATAGGCATCCGGGCTTCTGTCTTTACACCGCTCAAGAACTGTTCTGGGTTGTCAACCATAGTTGTCAGAGCCGCTGTTACGGCGCGGATGTTTATAAATTGCCCTTCGGGGAGTTTGGCGTACCATCCGCCTGTGACGGCATAGCGAAGTAATAGGATATACTGAAACCTTGCTGAACACGTCGCACAGGTGACCTCTATATAACCAAACAAGCGGTCGCGTTCGTTGGCTGGATTGACTTCCGCTGCCAAATCAAAAAAACGGTAGGCACCGCTTCCCTCCCTAGCTTTTATGAACTCATCGCCCGTTGATGTGAACGCTCTCGCCGGGATCAAGTGAGGTGGTTTGGCGTCCAGGTTCCACATGGCCACCCGATACGACCAACTCTTGACGGGGCCGTCAGATATGTTTCTTACATAAAATGCTGGGTAGTTATCTAACGTTACTACTAATACTCCGAGTTCCGGTGATCTGCGCCGCGCGCGCCGTAGCTGTTTTGTCGCGTCAGAAGTTGTTGGCGGAGCGGGTGTCGGTTTTGGAGCCTTTGCCACCTCGGCGGCCTTCGGAACTTCGAGATGTGTCTTTGCTTCTGGCGCTGCCCTTGGGGGGTGCTCCCTTCGATACTGCTTTACCACACCCACACTAGAGATAGCGCCCAAGACCACCAGCATCGATAGCAGCGTCCCCCACCGTATCAGAGGCCGCCTTTGTGATGGAGTCCGCCAGTTGAGATAGGCGACCATAAACCCAGTGGTCACAGCAACGTAGATGATAAATGACGGAATCCATCCGATCTCAACAACTCCATTGGCCTGCAAAACGAAGACTAGAGGCACGGCGAGTACTCCCACAATCCCGAGGAAGACTCCCGTGTCGTGCTTTTTGGGGCCGCTAAGTTCCATGATCGGCTTTGCGCTTGCCAGTCTGTCCCGTTCCGACTGTTTCGCTCTCCGCTCCCGCTCTGCGGGATCTGGGATTGACTTCGCCATCCCGCTAGTGTCCTGAGTCAGAAGTTCGCACGCAAAACCGTGCGATCTTCTTGAGGATCGAGTCGGCGTCGGCAGTCCAGGCGAAGGGCGTGGGGTTCTGGTTGTGATGAGCCAGGTAGTCCCGAATGGCCGACTCCAGTTCACGGACGCTGCCGAAAGTCCCCCGCCGAATCCTCCGCTCTGTAAGCAGACCGAAGAAGCGCTCAACCTGGTTCAGCCAACTGGCGCTGGTGGGTGTGAAGTGCAGGTGGTAGCGCGGCCGACGCGCAAACCAGCGCTGGACTTTGGGCATCTTGTGGGTGCCGTAGTTGTCCATCACCAGATGAATGTCGAGAGCCTCCGGAACGGCTTCGTCGATCCGTTCCAGGAAACGCAGAAACTCCTGATGCCGCTGCCGGTGGTGCAGCGAACCGATGACTTTGCCGGTGGCGATGTCCAGCGCGGCGAATAGAGAGGTGGTCCCGTTGCGAACGTAGTCATGCGTCTGCCGTGCGGGCACGCCCGGCCGCAACGGGAGAATCGGTCGCGTGCGATCCAGGGCTTGTATCTGGCTCTTCTCGTCCACGCACAACACCAGAGCACGCTGCGGCGGATTCAGATACAGCCCCACGATGTCCCGGACCTTCTCCACGAAGAACGGATCGGCCGACAGTTTGAACGTCTCGACGCGGTGCGGTTGGAGCGCGAACGCCCGCCAGATACGGCTCACGGCGGATTGGGACATCCCGCAGGCCTCGGCCATGGACCGCGTCGACCAGTGCGTGCCCTGCGGTGGAACCGACTCCAACGTTCGGGTGATCAGCGCCTCCACCTGCGCATCGGAAATCCGGCGCGGAGCCCCGGGCCGCGGCTCATCCGCCAGCCCTTCCAAGCGGGCTTCGCGAAACCGCCCCCGCCACTTGCACACGGTCTGGTCCGTGATGCGCAGCTGGCGTGCTACCTGGCGATTCTGCAGCCCCTCGGCGCAACCCAGTACGATGCGCGCCCGCAAGGCCAGCCGTTGCGCGGTCTTCGGCCGGCGCGCCCACTGTTGCAGCTTCTGGCGTTCCTCCTCGGTCAGCACGATTGGCTCTGTCGGTCGGCCCATGCTGGTTGGATTCCCAGCATAGCAGAGGGGTTTCCACTATTTATGTGAACTTCTGCCTCAGGACACTAGCCTATCACATGCTAAAGCGGAGTGGCACACGCGAACGACGGTCCTGAGCAATCCAACTGCCAAACCGGTTAAGCAGAAAAACCAAATAGACCCACACCCACCTTCCAGTTGGAGGTGAAGGTCAATTTCTTGCCGGCCGAGTCGATAGTGAGCACGCCAGAGACGTGCCTGGCTTTGGTCTTGTTCGGGGCACGATAGAGATAATCAACGCTAAGATATAGAAAGATTTGGCTCCTCAGGTAGGACTCGAACCTACAACCCTTCGGTTAACAGTTGCAGCGGCCATCTGGTCCGACTCGCCCCGCATGGAGAGAACGGCGGTCAACCAATGGCCAAGACTCGCGGCGCCCTTGCTGGTGGGATTGTACTGCCGCGTGGGCCAGCCGATTCCGGCACGATGGAGCGTGTCGGCGCAACGGACATCGCAGCTCCGGGACGTCCAGAGGAGATTGCTAGGGTCGCCGTGCTCCTCGCGGCCGTCAACGTGGCCGATCTCCACGTTGCGCTTGGAGCCGCACAGATTGCAGATGCGCGGACTCGGCGGAGGGCCGGCGTTGGCGCGATACCGGAGCACTCTGTCAGTGGCCACTTCCTTGCGCCAGCGTTGTCCAGCCACTGGGGTGGTCAGTCCTGGTCGTCGTCCTCCCCGCCTTCGTCCTCATCTTCGTCTTCTGCTGGTGCGACGATATCGACGACTTGGTCGAGCTGGTCCTGGAGAGATTCGTTTTCCTCCTCCAGTTCGCCAACCTGATCCTTGAGATCTGCAACTTCGTCGCGGTAGTCCTGAATGGTCTTGCGGGCCATAGCGACCCTCCGTCTTCTCGGATTTGCGATCTCGAATCTGCGCCGTTGGGCATAGTCTTCGACTGACTCGTCCCGGATCTCCTGGGCCCGTTCAGGATCGCCGAGAACGGTCTCGGTGACCCGCCGATTACGAATCTCACCAGTGGGCGTCCAGCATTTGCGCCGGCGTCCATCTCCAACAACTTGCATGCACGGCGTGACCGCAGCGTCCGCGCGCATCCACATGTGTCCATCGTCTTGGCTGTCACCGTGGCTGTAAGACGCTAGGTCCGTGAAACCGAGTGAGCGCACGACCTGCAGTCATCTTCGTGGGCGATTCACGGAGTCTCCAACGCCCGCCGGGCTCGTCGCCGTCATGGTCAATCCGACACCCAGTTCGGGCTCACGCAAGTCAAGCGATTCTTTGAACGGGGAAGCCCGCCTATAAGAGTATATATATATTATAGGAATACGCCCAACTTCGAGGCACTCTCAACCCGTTGGATATACGAGGGATAGGTTCGCCGCCGGGAGCCTTGAAGAAAGCTGGAAAATGGCGGCCCGCAGGCCCACTCATTCCAGCCGGGTGCCATGCCTTCGGACGGCGCTGCCGCACATCGGCGCCGGGTAGTGTCTGAAATGTGCGTTGAGAGGTTTTCGCCGTCTGCGCGGTCTAGTTGAACCAGGCCCACTTCACGAACTTCGTCAGACCGTAGATTCCAGCGAGTAGAGCCACAAGCGACAAAGGCATCCACAGAAACCAGAATCGCATCTTGCGATCCCGCTCGGCCTGCCATGGGCCGTAGACTGCCATGCGCTGATCTTACACCCGATCCGGCGCCGCCAGTGGAGCGTGATTTATTAGAATCCAATAATTCGATGGGGCCGCGCCGCTAGCCCAGGGACCCAAACCGGGGCAGGCAGCGCGCGCCGTTTCCGGCCATGATGATGCGCACGAAGGAGAGAGGCAGCGCCTCAGCATTCAACCCGCATCGCGCCGGACAGCGAGCGCAATGCGTCGGCCTACCAGCCCTACTGGTATGCGTACCATCCCAAGTGGGACGAGTTCTTGGCCGAAGGCAAGGTCAGCTACTTCATCATCTCCTGCATGGACCGTGATGAAGCGTTCGCCGTGCCGTATTCATGGCTTCAGCAGAACAAGAAGAATCTCAACGTGACCGAGAGAGGCGACAAGTCCTACTGGCACGTTCTGATCACGACTCTGGCGAACGGTAAACTGGCGATCAATACGTCGAAGGTGGGCACCAAGACGCCGCTGAAGCCGTATCGGTTTGAGTTCGGCCCGCCACACCATTAAGCCGGGTTTCATGTTCCTGTTCCAATGTCAACTGGGATTGTAGCGCCGGGCGCCGCTTATCCGAAGTACCGGAACCGCTTCCAGAACGCGGGCCAGCCCTGCCGGGGCGGGCCGCATACGTAAATCTCCGAGTTCCAGGCCATGTCGTCGGTCTTGACGCCGTGGCGGTTCCCGATGTGCCCCGCCACCCTGCATCCCTCGAAGCTCTCGTCGGCGAGCTGCCGCTTCAGCCCTATCACGATCAGCGTTTGCGGCGGCGGATCGCCGTACCCCCGCGACCAGTACGAATTGATCCCGCTGATCGCGCGCGGCAAACCGTATTGAGGACCGAAGAGGTCGATCGCTCCCGCTGCGCCATATCCGCCGGTCAGGATTCCCAGATGCGCCCGCTGGTCCGGCGCGAGCGAGTCGCGGACTCTGGCCGTCTCCTCGACCAGCTCCGGCCATCCGATCTCGCCGACGTAGGTTTCCTGAAGCGCGCTGGCCTTCTTCCACCACTTCGAGTTCACCGGAGCAAGCGGCAGATAGTAAGCGGTGGTGAAGATCACGCCGTGCGCAATCATCAGCCAGACGATGCTCCAGATCGCAATTGCGTGCCGCCGTTGTTGCATAGCGGCTAGCCAGCCCTCGCTCCACACCGCGCCGCCCGCCCACACCATAGGGTAGGCGGGACACATGTAGTAGGTCCTGCCCTTGGCAACGACGAACAGCAGGAGCGTGACGGCGTACATCCAACCCACCATGCGGAAGGGCTTGCCCTGGCGCGAGAAGAAATAAAACCAGAGCCCCGCCAGAACCAGGGGAAGGAACGTCCCCGTGAGCTGGTCGCGAAGGAAGCTGGCGGCCTTGCCGTTCGCAAGGTCGCGGGCGTGAATGAACTTCAGAAGGTCGAGCGAGACAAAGTGGTTTTGCGCCTGCCACAGCAGGTTCGGCAGAAAAATGAGGATCGAAAGAGCCACGCCCATCCACAGCCATCTGCTCTTCAGGTGGCGCCGGGCATCGGTCGCCAGCACGCCCGCGACGATCCCCGCCACGAAGAAGGCCATGGTGTACTTCGAAAGCGCTCCGAAGCCGATTGAGGCCCCCACGGCCAGCCACCAGCGCGGGTCGCCCGATTTGAGCAGCCGTACGATGAAATACGCCGTGAGCACCCAGGCGAAGTAGTCGAACGATACATACTGCATCAGCGCGCCGCCGCCGATAGCGAAAGGCAGGGAGGCAGCCCCGGCCAAAAGCTGCGCTGCACGCCGGCCTCCCATCTCGCGCGCCATCAAGCCGGCCAGGGCTACGGTCGCCCCATGCACCAGGGACGCGAAAAAGCGGAATCCCACCAGAGACGTGCCGAAAAGCAGCAGCGAGATGCGGCCGAAAAAGGGCGTTACCGGCGGGTAGGCCGGGTAGCCCCAGACCAGATGCCGCGCGTCGTCCAGAGTCGCCAGTTCATCCGCATGGAAGCCGTAGCGGTTCCCCACGATGGCGTGGAGGACGACGGTGGCAAGCGCCATGTAGATGAGGATCGCCGTGGCGCCCGCCCAGCGGGAGGGTCGGGCGGCGGAGGCGGGAGTGATGGCACAAGACGGCTGCGTCATATAGTACCGGGACGCAAATGTCCGTTTCGAAGTTCCGGCTACCTCGCCTCCACCTCGCCCACGTTGATTAAGAACGCTTGCGCCCTGTTCCCCAGACTGAGTCGAAGAGCCAACAGCCAGAGCTATTTTGACTGTGGCATGCTCTTGCCGCTCCCTCGCCTGTGGTCGAACTCGCAGGCGTAAGAAGCGACTGCTGGCTTACCTCGATAGCCGTACACCCGATGGGAGTACGACGGAGACATCGGGCCGCAGATCTCGAACACGCCGCGTCAAGGTTGGACGCCCTTCAAGGCAAAGCTCTATCAGCCTCCGCGAGAAACACAATCGTCGAAGCAGTCAGGTGAAGAACGTAGGCCGCGAGATAGTCGGGCACCTCCACGACGTCAGCGCCCTGACCGTGACCGCCGAGCCTGTTCCTCGCCGTCGGAACTCCACTTTCCAGGGTGCTTCGCAGGGCCGAAAAGTGGCCGCTCCAAAAGGACGGGATCAACCCCCGGTCGAACAACACGTTGATGAGGGCCTTGCTTGTTGCGTTCGGGTCGTGGCTCCATTTGCGCTTTGCGCAAATGGCCTTCATGACGCTTTCGAACGCTTTGAGGCACTCAGCCAATGCCTCCTTGGGACGCCGGTGCCGGTAGTGTTCGTGCGCCTTTAGAAACTCCTCCTGCGCCCCTGCGTACTCGGGTGCCCTGAGGAGGGCCAGCGCAGGCTTCACCGTCTCGACGTGGAGCAATTCGGAGTCAACACGGATGATCTCGCCCTCGACGAACTGATAGCCAACGCCGTGCTCGCGAAAGCGATGGTTCAGATCCTCGATGGCGGAGTCGGCGAGTTCAGAAGCCCTGGCCCGAAAGCGATCAGTCCTGGTCACCCTGTCGATGACCCTGAATGAAAGCTCAACTGCATCGAGCGCCTTCTCAGTGTTTCGCTCGCTTAAGAAGAAGCTGAAGAGCTCAGAAACATGGTTTCGCGGTGCAGCGGCATCCAAACCGGGAAGAGAGAAGACACCATATTCGTGGCGCAACGTGTCGACAATGAGCTGGTACGTCCGTCGTGCTCCTCCCTCCCCGGCGTGGTACGCTGCCGCGTCACCGAGGGTTTCTTCCCAGATCTGGATGATCTGGACTCTGAGCGGTTCGGGAAGGCAGTCGTACGAGTACACATCCGGGACCTCCCCGCGCAGTCGCTTTTGCCGCTTCGAGAAGATGTCAAAAACGCCCATGAATGCCGTGGCCCTCAGCCATCCTCGTTCAATGTGAATTCTACCGGAATAGGAGGCTAAAGTGCGCGAGCGAGCCCTCGGGACAGCAAGGCCCTCAACAGCCCCCTGCGCCTCGATGTCCCGTGCCCCTCGCCCACGAACCGGTTTCCTCGACAGGTGCGGTTGCAATCAGGCTGCCAGGACCGCTCAATCTGAATCGAAGTTCCCAGCGATGATCGCTGCTCGTAGCGGGGGCGATCGGGGCTCCTCATTTCTTCACTCGAATCGGTTTCCACTCCCGCGCCAGACGCTGCGCCTCGGCGATCTGTTGGGCGGTCATCTTCCCAGCGAGGAGATCCCGCTGATCGCTGTATTTCTTTTGGTCATCGCCACTGGTCCGCGAGGCAGCGAGGTTCAGCCACATATGGGCTTGCACGTAGTCCTGCGGCACCCCGTGGCCCTCCCAGTACATGAGGCTGAGGTTGAACTGGGCGATGGCATTACCCTGGTCGGCGGCTTTGCGGTACCAGCGAACGGCCTCGGCATAGTCCTGCGGCACCCCATGGCCTTCGTCGTACATGAGGGCGAGCTTGAACTGAGCGTATGAGAACCCTTGGTCGGCGGCTTTGCGGTACCAGCGAACGGCCTCGGCATCGTCCTGCGGCACCCCATGGCCGAGGCCGTACATGGTGCCGAGGCCAGACTGAGCATCAGCATCCCCCTGCCCGGCGGCTTTGCGGTACCAGCGAACGGCCTCGGCATAGTCTTCCGGCACCCCCTCGCCGAAGCTGTACATGTTGCCGAGGGTAAACTGGGCGAGGGCATTCCCCTGGTCGGCAGCTTTGCGGAACCAACGGACGGCCTCAGCGTAGTCCTGCGGCACCCCATGGCCTTCGTCGTACATGAGGCCGAGGAAGAATTGAGCCTCAGCGTCCCCCGCCGCTGCTAGAGGTCGCCACTCCTTCAGCGCCGTTGCGTAGTCGCCCTGATTGAACGCGCGTTGTCCAGCCGCAAAATCCGCCCAGCCGGGCACCGAGAAAGAACCAACAAGCAGTAGAATCGAGCAGGCAACGAGCAACGAGCGACGGGCGGTCTCCACTTTGCAGCGCCTCCCTCCACGGCCTAAGATGATACCATTGTGTCTGCTGGTGCGCCGGTCGTGGTTTCGCCGACGGGAGACAGCACGACGCAATCCTGGACGCCTAGGGCATCCGGGACTTCTCCCGGTCGCCCGCCAGATGTGGCGATCTGGGAGGCACTGCAGAGCCGCATCGTCCCCTGCCCGCCGCATCACCCGCGCCCGGCGCTCCTCGCCTACGAGCCGGTGCTCCTCGACCGGCGGGGCAACAATCAAGCTGCCAAAACCGGTCAATCTGAATCGAAGTCCCCCGCGATGATCGGTGCCCGAAATGTGTCCACGTATACGGCATTCTGCTCTGCCTGTTCAACGCACTTGGGGCAGGCCAGCAGGTGTTCCTCAAGAGTGGCCAGTTCGGCTTCATCTGCCACCATTCCAAGGTGGTAGCGCTCTAGAAAGCACGGACCTCGGCCATTTCCGCTCGATGCTGCTCCATCTGTTCCGCCGAGTAGTAGCCGTCAACCCAGCGCGCTTTCCGCGACCACTCCAGCCCCGCGGCGGTCACTGGGCCTCGCGATGTTCCGCCGTGCAGGGATGGCGTGCTCAGGCTGAAGTAGCGCTAGTCGATGAAGAACATCGCCCGTCCGGCATGACGTAAACGTGTTGAAAGAAGTCCCTGGCGAACTCGATTCGTGAGTGCCGCGTCCGCCGCAAACGCCAGCGGCTTCCTTCTTGTCTCCTTATCGAAAATGTCTCGGCGTGCCGCATTCCGCCTTCGCCCCAGCACCTTCCCGCCGAGACATTCCCGATCAAGGCTAGCGACGATCGGGGAGTCGGATGCATCACAGATGGGTTGAAGGCAGGATCCCGTTGCCTCATGACCGGGCCGGAGGTAAGCTGGACCAGATCCGAGAATCCCAATCAAGGAGGCGGATCGGTTGATCCGTCAGCGGGTGGCCCACTACACCATCGTCGAGAAACTCGGCGCGGGAGGGACGGGCGTGGTGTGCTTGGCCGAAGACACACGCCTCCGTCTGAGAGGGGCCTTGCGATCGTGAAAACCCTTGCCGGGAAAACGACGCTCCTCACCGGAGGCAACGGAGGCCTTGGCATTCACATGGCAAGGGCCCTGGCAGAGGAGAGGATGAACCTTCTGGTCGTGGCCTACCCGGAATTCGGAGTGGAGGCGGTCCGGACAGCGGTTGGAAAGATCTGTCCCCAGGTGGAAGTGCTCATGGCCGACCTGCGCCTGCCGACCGAATGCGACCGCGTGGTCCGCCTCGCCGAGCAGTTGTTTGGCTCCGTGGATGTGCTGGTAAACAACGCCGGCATTGAATTCTCCTCACTGTATCATGAGCTTTCCGAGGCTCAGGTGCGGGATGTGCTGGCCGTGAACCTGGAGGCTCCCATGCTGCTCGCGCGACGGGTACTGGCAGGCATGGTCAAGCGAAAGAGCGGGCACATCGTCAACATTTCATCCCTAGCCGGCAAGGGAGGCCCCGCCTACCAGGAACCCTACGCGGCCACCAAGGCGGCCCTAACGGCGTTCACGTTCTCATTGCGGGCCACCTACAAAGGTACCGGAGTCAGCGCTTCGGTGGTCTGTCCGGGCTTCGTAGAGGCCGGTATCTACGCCCGGCTCAAGATCCGGACAAGCCGCTCCGCGCCGGTAATGCTGGCGGGCAATTCGCCGGAACGGGTTGCCCGAGCGGTGGTGCGAGCGATTCGGGAGGACTTGCCCGAACTCATTGTCAACCGTTTCCCAATCCGCCCCGTGCTGGCAGTGTCAGCGCTCTCGCCGGTCCTGGGAGCGTGGCTAACGGACTTCCTGGGGGTGAATGAATTCTTCCGCAGTGCCGCCAGTGCGAAGCGGCTGGCACGGGACAGGGATGGCACTGACTGAGCTGAGCGGTTTCATTGCTATGAAAGTGAGCGTTTTCCTCACCGGCGCCAGTGGCTACCTGGGCGGGGTCCTCGCCGAACACCTCTCGCGTCTTCCAGAGATCGGGAACATCACCGGCATTGGTTCACGGCCCCCCGGCGTGCCACTGCCTTCCCGACTGAATTACCTCCGAATGGATATTCGCTCGCCCGAACTGCGGAGGGCGATGGCGGGGCACGATGTTGTGATTCACACCGCCGCTGTCGTGCTGTGGCGGTCGCGCATGCCGTCACGGGAACGGGACGACATCAATCTGAATGGTACACGAAACGTGGCGCAGGCGGCTCTCTACAGTGGAGTGCGCCGCTTCCTTCACGCCAGCAGCATGGCTGCTTACGATCGACGCCAGGTTAGAGGCCGCAGTGGTGTGACGGAAGAGTCCCAACTCGGGCTGGACGATTCCTACTACTATTACTGGAGCACCAAGGCCGCCGTGGAACGAACGGTTGCAGAGGTTCTGGCCGAATCAGGTATGCTGCTGACTCTTCTGAGGCCCATTTACATCGTCGGCCCCCGGGGCGGGGCCACGGTGAAGGTCCTTCGCGAAAACGCGGTGAATTTTCTAGGTCACAATCCCCGCCGCCAGTTCATCCACGAAGACGACGTGGCAGCAGCGTTCATCCAGGCCCTGCGCACAGAGATGCCCGGCCCTTACAACGTCGTCCCGGATGATTACGTCCGCATGCGCGAGGTCTGGCGGATGGTGGGCGCAAGGTGGGTGCCGACCGTGCCACTGTCGCTGGCGAGGTGGGTAACCTGGATCCGCTGGAAGCACTTCGGTTCCCCTATCCATCCTTCCTGGGTGGAGGATATGCTTGTCGATTTCACTGGCAGCAATGCCCGCCTCAGGGCGGCCGGCTGGGAGCCACGTTATGGCAGCGCGGAGGCTTTAAGGTCGGCCTTGTAAGATCCGCAGGTGTTCCTCCTCAATGCGACAACTGCCCGCGGCGACCATATACTGCAACTTTGTTTCGATGTAGAGGTGTAGAATCTCGTCTGTGGTCTGCTCTGGAGTCCTGGCCGTTGCGGGAGACCGAATGCAGAAGGATGTCTCCCGAGATCAGAAATTCGGGCATGCCCTCACAGCCGGGCTCCGGTTTCGTACGCCGTTTGGCGTGCATTCGGCTGTCAAAGAGGAAGGTGGAACATGATCGAAAAAGAGAGCTGGCCCGATGATCTCGCAATTGGGTCACTGAACGACGCGGTCAGCGCATTCGAGGAGCTTGACGATGGAACCCATCGGGACGACTTGAACCAAGCGGTCGCCGCCGCCGTCAGAAAACTCTGCAGTGCGATATCCGCTTGCGAGGAGGCAGGTATCGATAAGCGTGAAATTCTGGCTCGGCTTGGCAAAGCACGCGCCATCCATGGGCGTTCCCCATTCATCGCGCGTGCGCAGGACTGGCCGCGTGGGTACGCAGGTGATTACGAAACCATCGAGTACCTGTGCGAGGCGGCCAATCGCGCGCCGGTCGGCTCGATAGAATACGCGTTGGAGGACCTCGCGCTCGGGAGCCCGATCGCTTGCCAGCACCGGAACAAGGTGGCTTTTCAAGCCAACACAATTTTGTCTGCGTGCAAACGGAAACACGGGTGCCCGCGCATCCTCTCTATCGGGTGCGGCGGTTGTCGCGACATCCGTTCTGCCGCAGACGAGTTGCTGCAAACAAGAGCGGAGTTCGTTCTGTGCGATCACGACTACGAGGCCCTCGACTTTGCGCTCCACGCGCTGGGCCCGCTGGCCGAACGGTGTACGTACCTGAACGCGACGATTCCGCGGGTTCTCGCAAAACTTCTGCGCTTTGGCCCATTCGATCTCGCCATCGCGGGCGGCGTGTTCGACTATCTGCCCGATCGTTGGGTCACGCTCAGCATCCGGGAAATCTGGCACACGCTTCTGGCGCCAGACGGCGAGCTGGTCTTCACGAACATCAAACGGGGCAACTCCTTCAGGGTTTGGCTCGAGTACCTTGGCAATTGGGATCTGAAGGAGCGCGACGAGAGCGAGGTCATCCGGTGGTGCACGGAATGCGGTATTTCGAAATCGGCGGTTCAGGTCCAGGTTGATGAAACGGGTCTAGCCCCAATACTGTTCACTTAACAACATTTCTGTGCTATTCTGTTTGGGGCCGGAGACCCCCAGAATGGCCCGTACGATTGCGTCCCTGCCCGCCGGGAGCCGGATCACCGATTACATCAGCCTCGGCGTGATTGCGAAGTTCTTCCCCTTGGAGAAGGTGCGTCAGGTGCTCATCCAGACCAGGCGCGCCAGCGTGCGCGAGCGCGACCTGCCCGCCCACGTGGTCGTCTACTATGTGATCGCCCTGGCGCTGTACATGCGATCGTCTTACCGCGAAGTCCTGCGGTGCCTGCTGGAAGGAGTGCAGTGGCTGATGGACCCGTCGGTCGAACTGAAGGTGGCGGGCAAGTCGGGCATTTCTCAGGCGCGCAGCCGGCTGGGGCCGGAACCGCTGAAGAAGCTCTACCAGACGGTGGTTCGTCCCATCGCCGAGAAGCGCACTCGGGGAGCATGGTATGGCCAGTGGCGGCTGATCAGCTTGGACGGCAGCACATTGGATGCCGCCGACACCGCCGAAAATGAAGAGGCGTTCGGACGGCCCGGCGCCAGCCGGGGCTCCAGTGCGTTTCCCAAAATCCGCTTGGTGGCATTGCTGGAGAACGGCACTCACGTCCTCTGGAATGCGCGCATGGCCGGTTGTACCACCGATGAAATGAGCCTGGCTCGGGAGGTTGTACCCGCACTCCAGAAAGGCATGCTGTGCCTGGCGGATCGTTTCTTTCCTGGTTACCAGCTCTGGCAGGCGGCTACTAAGACCGGTGCGGACCTGCTCTGGCGAGTGCGCCAGAATGCACGCCTGGAAGTAGATCAGCGACTGCCGGACGGCTCGTATCTCAGCCGCACCTATGCTTCCGTGTCGGATCGCCGCCACCAGCGCAAGGCCAGGGTGGTGCGCGTGATCGAATACCGCTTGAAAAACGTGCCCGGCGCCGAACCCATCTACCGCTTGATCACGAGCATCCTGGACCCCGCTCTGGCGCCGGCCAAGGAACTGGCGGCGCTGTATCACGAACGCTGGGAGATCGAGACCGCCCTGGACGAGCTGAAGACTCATCTGCGCGGCGCTCAGATCGTGCTGCGGAGTAAGACCCCGGAGCTCGTACGCCAGGAGTTCTACGGGCTGCTGATGGCCCACTTCGCAATCCGAGGGTTGATGCACGAAGCTGCTCTGCGCGCCGATGAAGATCCCGACCGGCTTTCGTTCCTGCATTCGGTGCGTGTGGTGCAGCGACGGATGGCGCGCTTTGCCGCTATTCCCCCCTCGGCAGAGGAAGGCCTTTCATGACGCGGTGCTGGAAGAGATCCTCCAGGAGCGGGTCACTTCCAGCCGCAGCCGCATCAACCCGCGTGGCGTGAAGCGCAAGATGAGCAACTACCCGCTGCGCCCGAGGAAGCGGCAACGCACTCGCCGGATCGATGTTTCCAGGCGGATTAGGCTTGTTAAGTGAACAGTATTGGGTCTAGCCCTGCTAGTGAAGTGCCAGCGGAGCATTCGCTGATGCGCGCCCCGTGGATGAGACCGCACCCCGGCGACGGGCGGCAAGCAAGAAGGGCAACGGAAAGAATCGACTTGCGGCAATTCGGTGTATACTGACTGGCGATCGGCAGCAAGAATGGAGACCGGATGGTACTCACCAGAGAAGAACTCATCGCATCGCTCCAGAATGAGGTTCGGATTCTTCTGCACCTGGCCGGCAAAATCGACCGCACTCAACTGGACTACCGGCCGACACCCAAACAGCGGAGCACAATCGAGGTGCTCCAGTATCTGAGTGCCATGGGACCGACCATGATCGCGTTCGCCAAGACCGGGGTATTCGATGGCGCGGCATGGCAGGCTGCGCTTTCCGCTGCCAGTGGCGCGAACTTCGACCAGGTTCTTTCGGCGCTCGAAAAGCAAGGGTGCGTTTACGCCGAACTGCTCCAGGGATGGTCCGAAGACGAGTTCCGCGGCGAGATCGAGATGCTCGGCCGGAAGACCAGCCGCGGTTCGTTCATCGTGAACCTGGTGCTCTGCGCGCACGCGGCCTATCGCACACAATTGTTCCTCTACCTGAAGGCCTGCGGCCGCGAGGAACTG
The DNA here is from genome assembly GCA_963719445.1 of Bryobacterales bacterium. Lineage (GTDB taxonomy): Bacteria > Acidobacteriota > Terriglobia > Bryobacterales > Bryobacteraceae > DASWZN01. The sequence continues at coordinate 4,773,598 of OY970385.1, read as the reverse complement.
AACACGATGAATCTCTGGGCCGGGGTGGACGCCCCCGTGTCGGGCTGAGACCGTCGTCGCCTCGGCCTTGGGCATCCGCTTGGGCGCGACCTCGCCACCGCCAGCCGTCCCCTCAAAACAAGACGTTTCTACTTTGCCTTGCCGAAAGACTTCTGGTCTGAGTGTGCACGCCTTCAAGTCATATTGAGGAGTTCCGGGCCACCTGCTTCCAGGAAGCTGGCATGCACCTGGCTGCGCCGTTGATTGACAGTTTCGAGCAGGCGCGAGTAGTCGGGTAAGGAGTGCAGCGATGCCAGCCACGGATCGCGGGACAACGCCGATCCACACAGAAATCCACTGTCGATCACGCCGGAGAGAATCTTAAGGGCACGCTCGCCCTCCTGGATTTGCGCCAGGTGGCGTGCCGTGTAAAAGAAGGCTTCGGGATCTTTGCGCGTCCGAGCCTCTCCCACTTCGATCGCGCGGAGACATGTTTTGAAATCCCCCTCTAGGTAAGCTCTGAGAGACTGCATACTCGCCCGAACGGAACCCGTAGCCCCTGCTGATTGCTCGCGCGCGCGGAGCTGTGCCAGCGCTTTCTCGTTCTCGCCCAGCATCACCAGCGCGGCACAGTCCAGGTAGAAGGCGGCCTTCCCGTAGCACTCGATCGTTTTCCGATAGTCTCCCAGCAGGAAGTAGGTGTGCGCGACGCCCGTAGCGACATGGGGATCGAGGTGCCGGGCGCGATGGTAGGCAGCGACCGAAGCCTCCAATTCGTCGCAATAACGGCAGGCTTGCACGAGACCTGCAAACAGGTCCGGGTCGTTCCGTCGGAAACGCGCGCGTTCGAGCAGCCTCAGCATCGCCGCTGGTGCGCCACCCTGATCGCACTCGATCGTAGTGTATAAGTTGTGCGCGGTAGGAAGGTCGGGATTCAGGGCGAACGCCTTGCGGAACGCCTCGCCGGCCCGCGCCAGGTTCGAGTCTTCGTCTTCCCCGAACTTCTCGATGAACCGGTAAACCCGCCCTAACCGCGCCCATGCCGGCGCGTACTCCGGGTCCTCCTCGAGACACTGGACATAGAGGTCGCGGGCGAGCCTCATGCTATCCAACGCGCGGACAACCGCAATCTGGTTGGCGCGAAGGTAATACTCGTACGCCCTGGCCGTGGCGGGTCTATCGTGGCGGAGGATGCGGTGTTCCCGCTCACTCAGCGGCAGCATGAGCGACTGCGCAATACGTTCGGACAACTCGTCCTGAAGCTGGAAGAGATCCTCCATCGACACCGTGGCGACGTCCGACCAGATGACGGCGCCGCCGGGCGCTTCGACAAGCTGGAAGGTGAGCCGCAGCAGATCCCCAGCGCGCATCAGGGACCCCACCAGGATGGCGTCTACGTCCGCCTCGACTGCGATTCGCCGCGGATCCGGTGGCCCCTCGAAGCGGGCCGCCACCAGGGTCGAACGCACGACGATGCCGTCGGCGCCCGAGAGCGAGCTGCTGATCGCGTCCGGCAGGCTGTAGGCGAGAAAGTCCGTCTCCTCGTCCTTGCGGAGCACACGAAACGGCAGTGCAATCAGACGCGTCACGGTTCGATTGGGCGCCACAGCTACGGCGCCGGCGGACACCAATACCGCGCTTACAGCGTCGAGCATCTCCCGGGCGGAGGCGTAGCGGTCCTGAGGGTGCTTGGCCATCGCGCGCCGGATCACCTGATCCAGCGCCTCGATTTCCCTGGATCCTGCGAGCGGCGGCGGGTTGTGATGCAAGACCGCGTACAGCACATCGACGGGGGACGCTCCATCGAACGCCCGTCTGCCCGCTAGCATCTCGTAGAGGATGCAGCCGACCGCGAAGATGTCGGCGGCCGGACCTGCCTCCTGCCCGCCCGCCTGTTCGGGCGCCATGTATTGCGGTGTACCGGCAATGCGTCCGGGAGCCGTGATTGTCGCCGTCGTCCACCTGCCCCCTGCATCGCCGGGGGGTGCGACGCCCGCCGAGCGCGCCAGGCCGAAATCGAGCAGCTTGACCCCGTACGTCGTCAGAAAAACGTTGGAGGGCTTCAGATCGCGGTGGATGATATGGAGGCCGTGCAGGGCGGCCAGGGCCTCCAGAATCTCGCGGACAATCTGCACCGTCTCGGGGACCCGCAGCGGCCCGCTCGCCACCCGGCCGGCCAGCGACTGGCCTTCGAGCAACTCCAGCACCAGGAACAGCGTTTCGCCGTCCTCGCCCGCGTCGAACAATTGGCAGACGTGCGGATGACTCACCCGGGCGAGCGACCGCGCTTCGCGCCAGAGCTGCTTACGGGCCTGTTCGCTCGCCTCGGTCCCGCGGATCGTCTTGATTGCAACGGCCCGCCCCAGGCGCTCGTCCCAGCCTTCGTAGACCACCCCCATGCCGCCCTCACCGATTTTGCGCACGATCCGAAAGTGGCCGATCATCTCCGGCATAGAGAGAACTCTCCGTTCATGCTAGACCCGCGCATGGCAGCGCGCAACGCTGCCGCCTGCGTCCAGCTCCGCTCTCGATCGATCAGCGTAACGGGCGACCGGCGTTTCGGCTGTGGTTGAGGTGGCTTGGCACAGCCCTTGGGAAATACCTGTAAGCCTTCCAGCAGCTTTGTCGCGGCTGCCGCCCTCCGCTTGCACCACAGTGAGGTATAGTCACCTTTGTGCCCTGCCCGTTCTGCTCAGTCGAACCGCACAAGGCTGTGCTGGAAAATGAGATGGCCATCGCATTTCCGGATGCCTACCCGATTGCAGAGGGACATACTCTCGTGGTGCCTCGGCGGCACGTTGGGAGCGTGTACGAGTTGAGCGCGGAAGAGCAGGCTGCCATCTGGCGCTTAGTCGCGGAGGTGCGACGCTCCCTCATCGCCCGGTACGGCGTCGCTTGCGCGGGCGGTGGCTCGTCCCCGTGGAAGAACCGGTAGAAGGGGGCCGTGTGAATCATGGCGGGGAGCCGAATAACTGCGTTTACCGCGTTAACCGCGTAGTAGAGACGAACCGGCACGGGAGCTGGTGAGAGCATGACGCTCAGTGGTGCGGTAGCGCGGAGCCCGGTAAACCCAGCAGCTTCTCCAGATAGATAGACTTCATCTGCCGGTTGGCCATGATCTGTTTGACCGGGGGGAGCTTGAGGATAGCGCCCAGAATGGCGGCCATGGCGCGGTGGTTCCAGTGGGCCTGGTTGTCGAAGATGAGGTTCTGGAGCTTGCCCCGTTCGATGGCCATGAGCACCGTACGATGGGCGGTCGTGACGGGGGTGATGACGCGCTTTCCACGAGAGCGGAGCGACAAGGCGCTCCGGGCGCAGGTGCGGACGCACACGCCACAGCCCAGGCAGAGGTCCCGCTGGAGCTTCACCTTCTTGCGCTTGGGCTGGAGGGGATCTCCGGCGGAGACGAGGCCCATCGCCTCCACGGGGCAGGCCTCCACACACTTCCCGCAGCCGTTGCAGTTCCCTTCATCCACCTCGGGCAGGAAGTTGCTGGTGGCGATGGGGCTGAGGAGCGCGAAACGCTTGGCGGCCAGGAGCGCTTCGCAACAGCAGCCGCAGCAGTTGCAGATGAACGCGACCTGCTCCCGGACGTTCTCGCCGAACTGGACGAGATCTTGGCCCCGGGCCTGCTCCAACAGGCTCATGCCCTCCTGGACGTCCACCTGCCGGGCGATGCCGTGCTTGATGAGGGAGCGTGCAGTGCCGTTGAAGGTCAGGCAGATGCCCAAGGGGGCGCTGCACGCCTTGTTCAGATGCTCCATCTTGTGACGGCAGTAGCACGTTCCTACGCCTATGTGGGAGGCGGTGCGGACCACTTCAGTGGCCCGTTCGTAGTCCATCACCTCCAGGGCCGTTCCGGCGCCCACGGCATTCTCGTTCACGAAGACCCGCCCAATGCGCGTCTCCGCGGCGCAGAAGAGGTTCTTTACGAAATCCTCCTCAATGTTCAGGTACTGGTAGAACAGCTCCGCCAGCAGCTTCTGGTCGTACCCGTTGCCCACGCGCATCATGGAGAATTCGAAGAACCCCGCCATGGGCGGCGGAAGCACGAAGAACCGCTCCTCCCCAAGCTCCACGTCCAGCAGCATTCCCCGGGAGGCCAGGTTCTCCAGGGTCGCCAGGGCTTTGTCCTCCGGCTGCTTCCAGTTCCGGGCAGCGGCGGCCGCCGTGAATGGCCTTATGGGAAGCAGCGCCACCAGGGCCGCCTCCTCCTCCGTGAACAGCACCTGGAGGATCCTGAAGAGCAGCTCCGTGGGCGGAGCCCCCTGGGGAAACAGGTTTAGCCGGTCGGAAAGGCTCTTGTAGCTTTGCTTGAGGGTGATGTGGGACATGGCTGAGGGAGAATAGCGAGCCACGGCCTGAGGGCTACTTCACATCCACCTTCATCACGAGGTAAGTGAACTCTCCTGCCGGCTTCCTGCTCCACTCTAACTCCAACCGACAGTTTGCTCCACAGCCGGGGCGGGGGCCGGCGCAGTCTTCTTCGCCGTCTTCAGCGCCGCCATCTTGACCGGCGCACCCTTCTTAGCCGCCTTTGCCGGTGCTGCCTTCTTGACAGCGGCCTTCCTCTTGGCGGGCACTGCTTTCTTGCTGGCCGATTGTGCCTTCGCCGCTTCCGCTCGCTTCAGTGCCCACCGTCTTCTTAGAGCTTCTCGGATGGCCTTTCTGCCAGCCGCAGACAGCTTCCGTTTGGGTTTGGCAGCTGCCGTGGCTGGCGCTGGCGGCTCAGCCTCGCCCCGGATCTTTGCCCATCGCCGCTGCTGCGCTTCCTTCATCCGGCGCCGGGTCGCAGCGGAGAACTTCCTGCGCTTGCGTGGAGTGGCTTCCGGCGTGGCAGCGGTCCTAGTGGAGCCACCAGTCAACAGGCTGCGGAGTTCGGCAATTTGTTGGTCGATGCGGCTCTTTTGCGCCTCGTAGCCTTGGATGGCGGCAATGATGATTTCAGGAGTTAGTTTTTGTGTTGGCATGTTAGCCTTTCGTTCTATTCACGTTAGCGCATTCTGCGGGGCAAGAAGCAGGCGGGCCTACCGCGGTGTCAAAAAGCCGAACGGCCTTCAGGTCGCTCTGGAGGCTGTTGTCGGCGTGCCTCTTGAAACCACTGCGCTCACTGATTGCAGGTACTCCAAGATACGAGCCATGGCCAGCGTGTCCTCAGGATTCACAAGAAATCCCGCCCACCGTCGTACCCAGCTCCGTTTCCACTCTCGATAGGGAGGGATATCTAGTGAAAGCTGCCAGAGGTCACCGCCGAGGCCAATCAAAGTGAATAATCGGCGTACCGGACGATCAGCCGTCCCGCTTGCGTCTGCGCGATGGCGTCGCAGGTCCAAGCGCGGCTACGGCTGGGACTTCTTGTGGCCCTTCTCCAGATGCGCCTCCATGCGCTCCACGATCTCGGCGGGCTTCACTTCTGGACTGGCGGCGAAGGGTCAAGGCCCGGCTGGACTGGCTATTCGGCGGAGCCGCCGTCCCACTTGTGTTGCGGGTCCGGAACGAACGTCAGGTTGTCATGCGGGCGCAGGGCGACAAGCCAGCCGCCTGGGATCTTGGCCCTGTAAATGGCGAATTTGGCGGACGTGGTGTTGATTCGATTCGGAACCAGCTCGAAGCAAAGCAGCTTCTTTTCGAGTGCCGCTTCCCTTATTCGATGCCATGTGCCTGAGTCCTGTTCGAGAAGATCCAACATGACGGCTTCCCCTTCCCTGGTTCCGTAGACTCTCAGAAGGCGGGCACAGAACACCGTCCCCGCCGCCTCCAACGCTCCTCAGACCAGGCGGTGGATGCCCTCGGCCTTTCGCTCCCATCGAGATATAGCCGGCCACCGGAGCCTGAGCCACCGCAAGTGCCGTAACACGGGAAGACGGTCCAGCACGTAGCCTGCCAAAGCTCAGCGGCCGGGCAAGCCCCCTATGTTCAGTAAGTTGCTCTCCGACAGGCCTGAATTCGCCGCCTCGGGCAACGCTGGCGGGCTATAGCCTTTCCACCAGCCCTAGGGAGAAAAGGTTCTGATTTCAAGTCGGTAAACGCTGCGCGACCAGGGAGGATCTATTGCCGAGGTTGTATTCCGAAACCGCTCACGTCCACTGGGCACTCCTTGCCGCGGCGGGACCGGTGGGAGCGCGCTGAGTTCCAAGAGAAACGTATCAAGCGGTCTGAGTACTAATCGCCTGCGCTCTTCGCGGCATCGGTCCGGAGGGCCGCGATCCGCTCCCTCGCCGCCTCGCGCAGGGGATACGACGTACTCTCATAAGCGGCCTGATTATCGTAGTCGAACGCTTCGACTGTGTACCCCCGGTCGGTCCTGGCGATCTGGTCGAGCAGCGCTTGATCGGTCAGCTTCCGCACTGCGGCCACGCGCACCCAAGTGTCGCGATCCCGCAGGGCGATCTCGCTGAGCAGGGCTTGATCTGTGAGCTTCTGCACCGCGCCCGCGCGCACGTCCACATCGCTGTGCTTCTTGGCAATATCGGCAAGCACGGCTTGGTCGGTGAGCTGCGAGACCGCGATTTTTCGCGCGACCTTCTCAGTGGAGTTTATGGCAATGTCGACGAGAATGGCCTGATCGGTGAGTTTCCCGACCGCCGCGAGGCGCACGCGCTCGTCGATCGTGGTCCTCCTCGCGATGTCGGCGATCATCGCCTGGTCGGTGAGCTTGCCGACGGCCGCCCTGCGCACGTACTCGTCGCTGTCGGACATGGCGATGTGGGCGAGCATGGCCTGGTCGGTGATGCTTGCCATCCGCATCTGGGCGATCCGCTCTCGTGCCGCCTGGCGCACGGCCTGGTCGTGGACTCTGCGTCGGTTCAGCCAGAGGAGGTAGTTCACGGAGGGACGCTTTGGGCGAGGCGTCTCGTACTTCGCGATAACGGTGAGCAGGTCTTGTCTGGTGAGCCTGTCGACCGCCGCCAAACGCAAGCTGCGGTCGCTGTCGTTCTTGGCCATTTCGGCGAGCGCGGTCTCGTCGGTGAGCTTCTGGAACGCCTCCATGCGCAAGGCGCCGGCCTTGATCTTGTCGTTCCTGGCGACCGTGGCGTAGACCGCTTGCGCAAGAAGCTGGTTGGTCAGTTTCGCGGCGGCTGCCATGCACACATTCCAGTCACTGTCGCTCTTGGCGATGTCGGCGAGGAGGGTTTGATCGAGATTCGTGAGCTTGTTGACCGCCAACCAGCGCACCTTCCAGGCCTTGGCGTTCTTGGCGACCTCGGCCAGGAGGGGCTGTTCTGTGAGCTTCTGCACGGCAGCCGCAGCCACGTCATCGTCGCCTCCGCCCTTGGCAAGCTCGGCGAGCAGGACTTGGAGCCGAAGGGTTGCCGCCTTGCGCACGTCCGGGTAGCTATCGGTCTTGGCGATCTCGGCGAGCACGGCCTCGTCGGCGAGCTTCTCGACCGCAGCCCTGCGCACCTTCCAGTCGCTGTGCTTCCACCCGGGCCGAAAGAGATCCGTCAGCGCCATCGATTCCTCGTAACTGGGAGAGAACACTTTAGTCAACACCTCGCCGCGAGTCCTGTCAAGCTGGACATTGTCGACGCTGCTTCGCAGGTCCATGGAGTGTACCGTCGAAGCCCTACTCCCCCGTCCATTGGCCGTTCGTTGTGGCGGTTGAGTACCATCTCGCCGCCTAGTCTTGGTCGCGGCGCACTTTCACCAGAGGCCGATTACCCGCCAGAGCGATGAACGCGGCGGGGTGGTGCTGCGCCCGGCTGCGCCGTGCACAGAAGTGTGGCACGCGCGCAGGGATTGGGTGGCACACTGCACAGCAAGTAAGCCTAAAGTCTCCCGCTTGATGTTCGCATTGTTGGTCGAGAACGGCGGCCGACCAGCCCGCGGAGTTCGCTACCGATATCAAATCTTAACGCTCGTCTGCAACGGGCACCGTTCGTGCGGGACCAGGGTCCGTCCACGGTTTGCCGCAGCCGAGTGACCGTTAACGCCGTGCCGCCGCTTGCGCGTTCTCGACGATATCCATTGGTCGCTCGGCAGTCCGATTGGTGGCTGATAAAGGAGACCACGAAGATGACCGGAAGGAATCTCACGCGGCGGTTAGAACGACTCGAAGCGTGCGCTGCGCTGGTAGACCGGCCCGTCTCAAGGGGTTTCATCGTTTTGGCACACAAGTGCTAGACTGGTCTTAATCGGATGTCGATAGCGAGGGGCTATACAGAGGGCGACGACCGCGAACTGTACTCGGGCCTGATCCGGCTCCACATTCTGTATCACGCTGCCCACGGGCCGATTTTTGGGCTCGGAATGGCGGAGGAGTTGGCCCGGCACGGTTACCGGATCAGCTTGGGAACCCTCTACCCGCTCCTCCACGGACTCCAGAAGAAAGGCTACCTGCGCTCGCAGGAAAAGCGGACCGGGCTGATGGTGCTGGTTTTCCTGCGCGACTGGCGCAGCGCCGTGATCGTAATCACGTCGATCCCGTTTGCCCTGCTCGCTTCGGTGGTGTGGCTGTGGGCCACCGGCGAGACGATCAACATCATGACGCTGGGCGGGCTGGCGCTGGCCGTCGGAGTGCTGGTCGATGAGGCGACCGTTACGGTCGAGAGCATCCACACACACCTGGCTACGGGCCTCACGCGGCCGCGGGCGGTGATCGAGGCGTCTCGCAAGACGGCAGTGCCGCGCCTGCTCGCGATGGTGAGCATTCTGGCGGTCTTCGTGCCGTCGTTCTTCATGGCGGGCGCGGCGCGGCAGTTGTTCGTCCCCCTGTCGCTGGCGGTCGGGTTCGCGATGATGTCGTCTTACTTGCTTTCGAGCTCGCTCGTGCCGGTGATGGCGACCTGGCTGATGCGCGCGGGTCATGACTCTGGAGAGGCGGGGCGCTTCCGCGCCGCTTACGGCGCCTACCTGCGCTTTGTGCTGCGATTCCGCTGGCCGCTGGCGGGAGCCTATTTCGCAGGCGCGGCCGTGCTGATCTGGGTGCTCGCCCCGCGCGTCGGGACCGAGGTTTTTCCCGCGGCGGACGCCGGCCAGTTGCAGATCCGCATGCGCGCTCTCGCCGGGACCGTGATCGAGCAGACGGAGATCGACGCGCTGAAGACGCTGGACGTCATCAAGAGAGTGGCCGGCCCGGAGAACATCGCCATTAGCACGGACTTCGTGGGCGTGCAGGCGGCCAGTTATCCCATCAACACGATCTATCTGTTCACCGCCGGCCCGCAGGAGGCGGTCCTGCGCGTGGCGCTCAAGCCGTCGGCCCGGCTGAGCGGAGAGCAGCTGCGCGAGACGCTACGAACGGAGCTGCGCAAGGCACTTCCGGATACCGCCTTCTCGTTTGAAGCGCCGGACATTATCAGCCAGGTGATGAGCTTCGGTTCGGCCACGCCCATCGAGATCGATGTGCAGGGCCCCAACATGCCTGCCAACCGGGCGCACGCGGCGCGGGTTTTTGCGGAGCTTCAGAAGTCGGCGCATCTGCGCGATCTCGAGTACATGCAGGCGCTCGACTACCCCACGCTGGACGTCACCGTGGACCGTGACCGCGCCGGACAACTCGGTCTGACCATGGCGGACGTGGCGCGCTCGCTCGTGACCGCCACTTCTTCGAGCCGTTTTGTCGCTCCCAACTACTGGCGCGATCCCAAGAGCGGCAACGCCTTCCAGATCCAGGTGCAGATTCCGCCCTACAGAATGACCTCCGAGCGGGAAGTGGAAAACCTCCCAGTGATGACCGGTGGGGCATGGGGCGGCCACCCGTTGGTCGGCGACATGGCCAGCGTGCGGTACGGGACGGCTTTCGGCGAGGTGGACCGCTATAACATGCAGCGCGTGGTCAGCATGACGGCGAACATCCACGGCGCGCCTCTGGGAACGGTGTCGGGCGAGCTGCGCACGGCCATTGCGCGGGCGGGGAACCCGCCTCTGGGCGTGACCGTTTTTGTGCGCGGGCAGGTTCCGCCACTCGAAGAGACGCTCTCCGGCCTCAGCACCGGCCTGCTGCTCGCCGTGGCCGTGATCTTCCTGCTCCTGGCGGCGAACTTCCAGTCCTTCCGCCTGGCGATCGCGGCCGTGTCGGCGGCTCCGGCGGTGATCTGCGGCGTGCTGCTCATGCTGCTGGCCACCGGCACGACGCTGAACGTGCAGTCGTTCATGGGCGCGATTATGGCGGTTGGCATTTCGGTGGCGAACGCGATCCTGCTGGTGACGTTCGCCGAAGCGAGCCGGCGCGAAGGCAGGCCGGTGCTCGAAGCGGCGGCGGACGGCGGGCGAGGCCGGCTACGGGCCATCCTCATGACCGCGAGCGCGATGATCGCCGGCATGGTTCCGATGGCGATCGGATTCGGCGAAGGTGGCCAGCAGGCGGCGCCGCTGGGGCGCGCGGTGATCGGCGGATTGCTGGTGGCAACCTTTGCCACGCTGACCGCGCTTCCTTCCGTCTACGCCATTCTGCAAAGGCGCGCGAGCGGGTTCTCGCCATCCCTCGATCCCGACGATCCGGCGAGCAGATACTATGAACGTCAATAGACTGATTGTGGCTGTGCTTCTCGCGACGGCTGCCGGCGCGCAGCAGAGCGTCGAAACCGTGCGCGTAGTCTCGAGGACCGTGGAGCGGAAGCTGGCACTGCCCGGCGAGCTCGCTCCTTACCTGGCGGTGGACCTGTACGCTCGCGTCAACGGGTTCGTGGACCGAGTCGATGTGGACCGCGGCAGCATGGTCAAAAAGGGGCAATCGCTGATCACGCTGGTAGCGCCCGAACTGGCGGCGCAACTGGCGGAGGCGGAGAGCAAGGCGCAGGCGGCCGAGTCGCAGCGCGCCGAGGCCCAGGCGAGACTCGTGGCCAGCCAAAGCACCTACGAACGGACGAAAGCGGCGGCGGCAACTCCGGGCGCGGTGGCCGAGAATGAGGTCGTCGTGGCTGAGAAATCTATGGAGGCCGCGCGTGCTTTGGTCGAAGCCCTGGAGAGCGCGAGCCGCGCCGCGCAGGCCTCGGCCGCTGCCATCAAAGACCTCGAGGGCTACTTGAACGTCACAGCGCCGTTCGATGGCGTGATCACGACGCGGTTCGTGCATCCCGGTGCGCTGGCCGGGCCGGCTGCGGGCGCTTCGGCGACGCCCCTGCTGCGGCTCGAGGACAACGCTCGCCTGCGACTGGTGGTGGCGGTCCCCGAAGCCGACGCGGGCGGCATTCCAAAGGGCGCCCGGGTGACGTTCACCGTCCCCGCCTACCCGGCGGAGACGTTCGAGGGCGTGGTGGTGCGCGTGGCTTATTCGCTCGACTTGAAGACGCGCACGATGCCGGTAGAGCTGGACGTGTCCAATTCCAACCTCCGGCTCGCGCCCGGCATGTACGCCCAGGTGCAATGGCCGGTACGGGCCGCCAGGGCGGCCTTCCTCGTGCCCCCGGCGAGCATCGTCACGACGAATGAGCGGCAGTTCGTCGTCCGGATCGGCAGCGGCGTGGCGGAATGGGTGACGGTGAGACGCGGCGCGCCGGCCGGCGACCTGGTAGAGGTCTTCGGCCCGCTGCGCGCCGGGGACCCGATCGCCCGCCGCGGCACCGACGAGCTGCGCGAGGGAACGCGCGTGCAGGCGCGGGAATAAGTGGGCCTATCGGGCAGCCTGCAGCAGGGGCGCGTAATAGCCGGGACGGCAGAACGCGTGCAGATGGCGCTGGCGGGCTTGGCGGGCCAGCCTCAGCTCAACCCGGTGATATTTGCCGTCGGCCTTCAGCGGCGCCGGCGAGTAGCCAAGCACATGCTGCTGGCGGATGTCGATCTTCCTCACTGAGAGTTTCCCACAGCTCACCTTCCAAGCACTTCCACACGGGCCAGAAATGGCTACCGATATGGCTCCTTAACGCTCGCGTGCAACGGGCGCCGTTCGTGCCAGGACAAGGGTCAGTGCATGGTTTGCCGACCGCGTCCATGTCGATTGCAGTCGGTAAACCCTTCGGCGTCAGGGGAGATCTATCGGTTGCCCGGTTGAGCCGTCACATGTCAGCAATGGGAGTTTCTCGTCAGAGTAACGCCGGCCCAACTTCCGTGTGGCCCGTCAACCGCCCACAATCCGAAACGGTGTGTGCTGATGGCTCCGGCCACGTTCCGGCAGCGCCTTCCCACAGGTGGCCGGCCAGCCCGCAGGATCTGACCGTTCTCGCTGCACGCGAAGGCCGAAGCTACTCCACCCGCAACGAATTCAGAGGCTCAGTACTCGCGGCTTTTCGCGCCGGAGCATATCCCGCCAGGAGCGCCACAGCAACCATGACGCCACTTACCGCGACCAGAATCATCGGATCCGTTGCGGCTGTGCCATAGAGAAACGCCACTAACATCCGAGTCAGTGCCAGGGACGTCACCAGTCCGATAGCAAGGCCCGCAGTCACCAGGCGGAGACTCTGGCCAAGCACCAATCCGAAGATGCGGCGCCTGGACGCGCCGAGTGTCATGCGCATGCCAATTTCGAATGTTCTTTGCGCCGTCGAGTATGACACCACGCCATAGGTGCCCATGGCCGCAAGGAAGAGTGCCGCTGCGGCGAAGGCAACGAAAAGCCACGTCATGGAACGGGACGGCTGGGTTGACTGGCTGACCAGCGATTCCATCGTTCGGACTTCACTTACAGGTACATTCGGATTCAAGTCCCTCACCAGCTCACGGATGCGGTGTGGCAGTCCCGTCGGGCCGGCGGCCGTTCGCACGATGAGCGTCATTGCGGCGGGCAATTGCCGTTCGTTGGTGACTGACTGTGGATAGGGCATGTACATGGCTCCCCGTATGTAGTCCGGAGAATGATTCGCCAGGTCGTACTGTCGCACATCGGCCGCCACACCCACGACCGTCCTCCAAGCGCTCTCGAACGCCGGACGGATGTGTTTACCGAGTGGGTCTTGACCCGGCCAATAACGCCGTGCCATGGCCGCGCCCACCACAACGACCTGTGCGGACCTCTCTCCGTCGCTGTCGATAAGCCCCCTCCCCGCAACAATGGGAATCCGCATCAGGCGAAAGTACGATGGGGTCACGGCTCCTGCCCAGAACATGGGCCACATGGAGTGACCGGGTATATAGGGGTGGTCTTCCACGGCGACAGGGATCGAAGGTATGTTGCCGTCTAAAGGCAGGGCGTTCGCCGCGGCGGCATCACGCACCTCAGGAATCTCCTTTGTTCGCCGCACCAGCTCGTCGAGAAATGCGATGCAGGCTGCGCGCTCGCGGCACAGAGACTGGTTCGGCGAGACGCGCAGCGTGAGAAGATGCTCCGGCTCGAAGCCCGGATTCACTTGCGCCAGCATCCAGAGACTCTTGATCAGAAGTCCGGCGGCAGTCGCTAGCACAACTGCCAGCGCAACCTCGCCCACAATCAGACCGCTCCGCAGACGGGTCCTGGCGCTGCCCGCGGAGCGGCGCCCTCCCGTCTTCATGGCCCCCGCCAGGTCACGCTGGAAAACGGTAAGCGCCGGGGCCAGCCCAAGAGCCAAACCGGTCAGCACGCAAACGCCGCTGACAAAGACGACGACCTGCCAGCCCAGGTGAACGTCGGACCCGCCAGCCGTGCCTGCGGGCAGCGCGACCTTCAAGGCCGAGAAGGCCGAGAAACCCAGTGCGATGCCCAGGGCGCCGCCGGCGAGCGCGAGCGTCATGCTCTCGGTAAGGAGTTGCCGCACGATTCTGCCGCGCGTTGCTCCCAGAGCGGTCCGGACAGCCATTTCTTTCCCGCGGGAGACGGCCCGCACCAATAGCAGATTGGCAACGTTGGCGCAGGCAATCAACAACACCAGCCCAATGGCGAGTTGCAGAACGACCAGCCTGGTCCGGATATTGCTGACCATGAATTGCTGCAGCGGGAGGACGGTAGCCTCGGCATTCCAGTCGCGCGGCATGGGGTATGGGAACAGAGTCACCATTCTGCGCGTGAGGGACTGAATTTCGCGCTGCGCCTGCTCCAGCGTTGCCCCGGCGCGCAGCCTTCCGACGACGGGCATAAAGCTCTGAGCCCAGTAAGCGGCTGGATTCCGGGGATCGAGGTGCAGCGGTATCCAGTACTGCGTGGCAGCTTCGGGAAACGCAAAAGCGGGAGCCATCACGCCAACTACCTGCCGGTCCACGCCGCCGAGCGTGATCATCCGTCCGATGACTCCCGCATCGCCGCTGAGTTGTTCCTTCCACGCCGCGTGGCTGAGAATCACCAGGTTGTCCTGGCCGGGCTGGTCATCTCCAGGCCGGAGCGTCCGGCCCAGTTCCGCGCCCGCACCGAGCACGCTGAATAGATTCGCGGAGACGGAACACCCCGTCAGACGCCACGCTTCCCCGTGCCCGGTCAAGTTCAGCTCCACGCTCGGATTGAACCCTGCCACATCCATTGTCCGGCTCTCTCGTTCGAGCGCGACGAGCCCTCCCGGAGGGTAGTAGCCATCGTTCGCGGCCCGGACCAACCGGCTCGGGTCAGGGTACGGTAGGGGCCGGATCAGCACGGCGTTGATGATGGTGAACATGGCTGCGTTTCCGCCGATGCCGAGCGCCAGCGACAACACCGCAAGCATCGTGAACCCCGGATTTCTCCGCAGCATCCGCGTCGCATAGCGGACGTCCTGCCATAGGTCTGCCACGGCGCTCTCCCCCTGTGCCTTAAGCCATAATCTACATTCTGGAGCCAGTTGCCTCCCAGTATACGTTTGGCCAGCGGACGTCGTCTCTCGATGTGTGCGCGCCTCTCATGCGTTCTCCCGAGACCCTCGAACGTTCCCTGTGGGATAACTGACAAAGTCTACACAGCGCCGAGTGGGGTTTCGATCTGAGATTCGTTGTTTGGGCGGTGGACCTCAGGGCGAGAGGTGATCACTCCTGCCTTGTCGCGAAGTGTTTAGAAACCTTAGGGGATAGGCCGGAAGCGAGTTGGCTGGCCAACGCCCAAACCGTGGATGTGCGCGGGCTGGCGCCGGGGAACAAGCTACCGATATCACCAGATAACGCCACACCCGCGCCGCGAACGGCGGCTCTGTGGATCTTGTTCCCCACCTACTGCTGCAGCTCCCGCCAATCTCACACAACGCCGTTTGGGGCCAATCTACGAGTCGGCGACTACGCGGCCATCTGCACTCGATAGACGGCCGCGAGCGAGCCGGAAAGTCGATGACGATCGGCGCGGTCTGGGCTGCTTTGACCGGCGTCGGAGCAAGCAGCTTATTCAAATACGACGCGAATCTGGGAGATGGCTGTGCGCCCGGTGAGATGTCGCTGGACCGGTTGATGGCCCACCGGGAAAGCGCGATGAAAGCCAAAACTCACGCCCGATGAAAGATGATCCGGTAGCCTGCCAACATGGCGACCGACCCTGCCGCAGCACCGAGTAAACCGGCGACGAGGAAGGCGGTAGGCCGTGGGAGTCCGAGCGAGTTGATAGCCAGGCCGCCGGCAATCGCGCCCGCGACGCCCAGCGTTACGTCCAGCGCGAGGGCGCTGGCGGTGTGATGGAAACGTTTGCTGGCAAGTAGGCCGACCATCAAGCCTAAGACGATCCAGACAAAAACTACCATTGCTTTTCTCCTTTGCCCATCTCCGTCTGAGTTCTCGTCAGGCTGCCCGCGTCATTGTCTCCACCTGTGCCTGTTCGCAGCCAGCACAACTTCCGCAAACCCTCCCGATGTCATCGGCCAGAGAACGCCATGCCCTTTTGAATATGACGCGGGTGGGCGGTGACGCTCACGTACGGCATCCCTAAAAACGAGTGCGTCGCCACTTCGTCGATTTCGAAACAATTGCATCTCTGCTGTCTCACGTTCGTGATGAGGCGCTTTAGTAAGAACGCTACCGCTCGCCGCGGCGGCGCCGGACGAGCCAGGGCTCGATCGCGCCGGGGTTGTCGAGGACTTCGCGCTCGACTTCGCGGAACTGGCGGTCGATCACCAGCCGCTCGATACCGGTTCCCAAGGTTGCGTCGCCAGTCTCGACCCGTTTCCGCTCGATGAGGGACAAGATGGCCTCGCACAGCTCGATGCGATGCACCGTGTTGCTCATGGCCTACCCTCCTGCCCGATTAGCCAGGATGTCCCTTTTGCCTCCTGGCCAGCATCGATTGTACGTCCAACCGCCTCCGTTGGCTAAGCTTCTTTCATCCTTTCCCTTCCGGGCGACTCCGGCGGTACTACTGGCTGCTGCTGGCGGAGAGCCATCTGACGCGGCGGCTGTTCGGGGGCATGGTGCGCAGAATCGCAGCGCTGCCGGTGCCCACCGGATAGGCTGCGGCAGGGAAGCGAACCGGGCGAAGGAGGGAGGGGACGGAGATGTGTACGAGAAACCGCTTGAAATGAGAAACTTCCGGGTTATTACATACTCGGAGGAGCCCAGCCCGACCGAAACGGCTGGGTCTCATCTTTTTGAGAATTCTCGGGCCGCTTCTCCACTACATAGGTATGGGCATATTTCCGATCACGATCTAGAGGGCTACTACCTTGGAATGCTGGTAAACGAAGCCGAACTGGCCCCTCTTGAGGAACACCTGCTGGCCTGCCCCAAGTGCGTTGAACGGGCGGAGCAGACCGCTGAATACGTGGACACACTTCGGGTAGCAATCATCGCGGGGAACTTTGATCTGGAGTAAAGCGCTCGGCGACCGCCCGCGGAGGCCTAGTCCTTCTTCTGAAGCAGTTCGGCCCGCAAGCCGAATACGGCCAGCGTGGGGGCCCAGAGGCCGATCATGATCGCGAGCGCGTGCGCGACCTCCGCGGAGTAGCCGATCCTCGGCCCTGCGATGAACACGACGAACGACAGGATAATACACAAACACATCACCAAGTACCAACGCTTCGGGTTCGACTTCGAATTCGCCATGCACCACCTCGGTTGTGAATTTTAGCCTAGAATTTCCATTTTGGACTTCCGGGTCCAGTTCAGTATACATCCAGCCGCCATCCTTTGATCTTCCGAGTTGCAGTCTTCGCGTTGGAGCCGTCTTCGGCTCCGCCAAGCGCCACTTTCGCCTTGCCGCGAGAAGTGTGGCGGCGGATTGCGGCTCTGCCCTTGCCGACCGGATAGGGGGCGGCGGCGGGCAGGCAAACAGGTCGAAGGAAGGAGGGGGGATGGAGAGGTGTATGAACAATCGCTTGCAACGAGGCATTTCCGGGTTTTTTCGTACCCGGAGGAGGCAGAGGTGGCCCTTTCATGGGGCGCCCGAGCCCCTGGGGATCGAAGGATGAAAAGAACGGCTTCCACAGAGGCCCTCGGGTGTAGAATGGAGGCCGCCCAGGATCCGAAAACGGAAATCTTCGTGAGGATACTTCTCTATTGTCCGGATAACGGTGTGACCAAAAACTTCATGCCACACCTGTGGATGTTTCTGCTCGAATCGCTCACGCCGCCGAACCACGAAGTGTTGTTGATCGATGGCAACACCCGGCCCATGAGCGATGCCGATCTGGTGCGGTATGTGCTCGCCGAAAAGGTCGGACTCGTCGGGATCGGCGCGATGACCCGCATGGTCGCCAAGGCGTACCGCGTCGCCGACGCCGTCCGCGCCGCCGGCGTGCCTGTGGTGATGGGCGGACCACACGTCACCGAGGCGCCCGACGAGGCGCTCGGCCGGGACGGCGGCCCGCGTCATGCCGACGCGGTGGCGCTGGGCGAGGCCGATGAGACGTGGCCGCAGATCGTCGAAGATGCGGCTGCCGGCCGGCTGAAGGAGATCTACGCCCCGGTGGACGGCTCGGGGAAGGAGCACAAGCCGACTCTGAAGCACTATCCCGAGATCCCGTGGGAGGCACTCGATATCAGCCAGTTCAACCGGATCTCCGGCTTCTTTCGCGCGATCATGCGGCACTTCCAGTACCCGTGGGAGACGTTCCACATCATCCCCATCGAGTCCGGACGCGGCTGTCCCTACGGCTGCGACTTTTGCACCGTGACCGGTTTCTTCGGCGATTCGATCCGCTTCCGCTCCAACCAGAGCATCGTGGACGAGATGCTGCGGCTGAAGGCGCGCGCGCAGCGCACCAGAGGAAAGATCGCGGTCTTTTTCGTCGACGACAACTTCGCCATCAACGTGAAGCGCACCAAGGCGCTGCTGCGCGACATCATCGCCGCCGGTGCGCAACTCGCCTGGGTCGCCCAGATCAGCGCCAACCTGCTGCGCGATCAGGAACTGGTGGACCTGATCGCGGATTCGGGCGGCAAGTGGATCTTCATCGGCATGGAGTCGCTCGACCCGGCCAATCTCGCCAGCGTGAACAAGAGCTTCAACAGACCCGGCGAATACGCGGCGGTGCTCAAACGGCTGGCATTGAGAAACGTGTACGCAATCACGTCCTTCATCTTCGGCCTCGACAACGACACGCCTGGCGTAGCCGAGCGCACACTGAGCCAGATACGCGAGTGGCCTCCGGTGTTGCCCGTCTTCGGGCAGATCACGCCGTTTCCGGCGACGCCCCTTTACGAACGCCTGAAGCACGAAGGGCGGCTGACGCGGCCGAAACACTGGCTCGAGTTTGCGCCATTTCATATGGCCCACACGCCGCTGAAGATGAGCATCCCCGAAGTGCAGGCGGAGGTCCGTTCTGCTTGGGCGAACTCTTACAGCCCCGCGGCGACCGCAAGGGCCCTCGAGTCGATCGCGGATGAGCCCATCCCGTACAAGATCAGCCACCTGATCGCGCGGATCTTTTTCCGCGGCATCTATTTCCCACCGAAGGGAGCATGGGGCTGGCTGAAGGTGATTGCCCAGAACCGGGCCTCGATTTTGCGGATCGTGTGGGAATCCTTCACCAAGTGGAACGGAGCCGGCGCGAGCGGAGCGCGGCTGGCGCTAGAGATCGGCGCACCGCCGCGAGAAGACTGAGCATCCTCTCCATCCTTGCTTAAATGCCATATTCATCGATGAGAAGCCGGGTACGTAAACATCGACCGCAGTCCGCGGATCAGGCATGTGCGTAGTAGCTATATAACGTGTGATCCGCCGCCAGCGGTTTGGCGCTTGGATTCCCGAGCAGATCTTCGGTTCTGCAGCTTCATCGCGGGCAGCGCCCAGCGTCTAGAGATCGCCGAAAGGCGCGACGCGGGTCACATGGTCGCGTAACGCACGACTCGCGGATGTGCCGGACCGTTCCGGACCCGAAGGGGACCGGAGAGAGTCCCTTCCGCGCGGATTTACAATGAAGCGAAATGCCCCCGGGCGACTCAAGCAGGACGTGGTTTCCGGAAATGCTGGACAAGCTACGGGCCAGGTGGCGCGGAGACCTGTCGTTCGTCGAACTTGTAGGCTTGCGGGACGAACTCGATGCGATGCTGCACCGCATCCGGTCTGAGAGGCAGATTCGTCCTCCAGTGATCAGGTGTCGGCGATGCGGCCACGTAGGTGAAGCTGCCGAGCCGGTGGTGACCGTTAGGGCCATGGTCCTATCGCTCGCGCACTTTGCTATCGCGCCGCCCGAAGAGGTGAAGGCGCTCGAAAAGCACTGGGCCGCGTACCGGAAGCAAAACGGGCTTGACCTCTACGGCAAGACGACGGAGCCACCCAGGGCGGGAGGTCCTGCGTGCGCTCATTCAAATGTGTAAGGCTGAGGCTCTCTGGGACGACCACCGCCCGCCGGCAGTTTCCGATATCGCCGTATCCGGGGAGCTTGCCTGATCGCTGGTGCTATGGTGCTGTTCTCGCCAGCTACCGACGCCGACGTCATTCCACATACGATCACGGCGGCCACAGCGTACTCCTTTTTGCAGACCAGGTGTTGGCGCTCGTCCTAAAGGAGCCAAAAGGGCATCGCTGATCCCAGCCACCGCTGATCCGCTCCCGCAGGAGCACGCCCTGATGTACCGCAGGGATTCGCGGCTGCGCGACGTGCGGTAGCGCGCGAATCGTCGAGGCCCGCGGGGCTGCGCGCTACTTCGCAGGCTCGATCTTATCGACCGCGATGACGTCCGAGCCCGGATCGATCGTGCCGGTCACCTTGACCTTCTGCGCCGCGAATTTCTCCGGCGTCCGCTGATCGCTGAGCGTGTAGACCTTGCCGCCAACGGCCAGCGCGTACTTCGAGCCGTTCTTGACGCACTCGCGCACGCACCGGGCATCGGGCTTCACACCCATGGCTGAGTGATCGGCGCCGCACATGGTGTCAGTGATGACGCCGGTGAAGGTCTGCTTCTGGTTCGCCGCGCCCAGAAGGAGGGCGCCGCTAAACATAAGAATCGTGAGTTTACTCATGGTGCAGTTTTCTCCAAAGTTCGTTGTATCTCCGCTCGTCGAGCGGTTCCCTAAGCTGGAAATTGAAGTCTCTCCGGTTGCCGTAGTGCGCCAGCGCGCGCTCGAAGGTGGTCAGCGTCAGCTCGAACGGCCCGGAGGTGCTGATATTGTCGATGTCGCCGTAGCGCCAGGTGCGTGAGGCGCCCTTGCGCTCGGTGCTGTATACGATTCGGTCCCGGCCGATGGTCAAAATGCCTTCCGAGCCCGTGATCGTGCCGAGAAGCTTGACGGGAACGGACCACAGCGGCTGGACCGCCGCGTCGGCCAGCTCCGCGACGAATCGCTGGTCGAGCCGGTCCTTGAGCAGCGGGTAAGCGCTAGTGAAGTCCTGGCCGGCCAGCGCGTCGAAGGTGTAGGCGAAGCCGGCTCCCAGTCTTCGAGGGTTGTCTTTGTACGTGAGCACGCGGAGCCGCGCAGGGGCCAGTTCCAACTGCTGGACGTCCTCGAAGCTCCAGCTCCAGTGGCGCGGATGCTTCTTCCCCGTCTCCTGGTACGAGACGCCGCGCTCGTCGATGGTGAGCGTTCCGTGCTTCACCCGGTACTCGGCGCCCAGCATGGGCAAGGCCGCCGCCAAGACAATCAGTGCTTTCGAAAGTTCCATCTCCAAACCTCGTAAATCGCCGGATAAACCAGCAGCTCGAGAGCGAACGACGTGAAGATCCCGCCGATCATTGGCGCCGCGATCCTCTTCATCACGTCCGCGCCGGCGCCCGTGGACCACATGATGGGAACCAGCCCCGCGAACATGCACGCCACGGTCATGAACTTCGGCCGTATGCGCTTGACGGCCCCGTGCTGAATGACCTCGCGCAACTCCGCCAGGCTGCCGAGCCGTCCCGCGGCCCGCGCCTGCTCGTACGCCAGATCGAGATAGAGCAGCATGAAGACGCCGGTCTCCGCGTCAACCCCCATCAGCGCGATCAGCCCTACCCAGACGCCGATACTCATGTTGTACCCCAGCAGGTAGAGCAGCCAGACCGCGCCCACGGCCGAGAAGGGTACGGCAAGCACGATGATGAGTGTCTTCACCGCCGAGCGCGTGTTCAGGTAGAGCAGCGTCAGAATGAGGAACAGCGTCAGCGGCAGGACCACCTTGAGCCGTTCCCGGACGCGCGCCATCGCCTCGTACTGGCCGCTCCACTGGACCGTGTATCCCACCGGGAGGCTAAGTCTCCTTCGCACCAGGCCTTTGGCCTCCTCCACGTAAGAGCCCACGTCGCGGCCCGCCACGTCCACGTAGACGTAGCCGTTCAGCATGCCGTTCTCTTCGCGCAGCATCGAAGGCCCCGAGACCAGCTTGACAGTGGCCACCTGGGCGATCGGGATCTGCTGGCCGCTCGTTCCCGAAACCAGTACCCGCTCGAGCGCCGGCACGGAGCCACGGAAATCGCGCATGTAGCGCACGTTGACCGGATAGCGCTCGCGGCCCTCCACGGTCGTGGTTATGTTGTCGCCGCCGATCGCATTCATGATGGCCATCTGCGCTTCGTCCATCGAGAGACCGTAGCGCGCCAGCTCATCGCGCTTCCAGTCCACATCGACGAAGTACCCGCCGCCGGTCCGCTCCGCGAAGACGCTGCGCGTGCCTCGCACCGCGGGTAGCAAGGCTTCCAGGCGCGTTCCGATGCTCTCGATCGTCCGGATGTCCGGGCCGTAGATCTTGATGCCGACGGGCGTGCGCACGCCGGTGGTCAGCATGTCGATGCGCGCTTTGATCGGCATCGTCCAGGCATTTGAAACGCCCGGCAGCCTCAGGGCCTCGTTCATCTTGTCGACGAGTTGATCGGTCGAGATGCCCGGGTGCGGCTTGAGCACGATGACGGTCTCGAACATCGAGAGCGGCGCGGGGTCGGTGGAGGTCTCGGCGCGGCCGGCCTTCCCGAGCACCGTTTCGACTTCCGGGAATTGCTTGATGATACGGTCGGTCACCTGCAACAGCCGCTGGGCTTCCGTCTCCGAGATCCCCGGCAGCGTGGACGGCATGTAGAGCAGGACGCCCTCGTCGAGTGGCGGCATGAACTCCGAGCCGAGCCGGTTGAAAACCGGAACAGTCGCCACGACCGCAGCCAGGGCTCCGCCGATCACCAGCCATCTCCATCGCAACGCCCAAGCGCAGACCGGCTCGTAGAGGCGAATCAGAATTCGGCTGATGGGGTGGTTCTCCTCGGAGTGAATCTTGCCGACCAGCACCGCGTTCGCCGCGCGCGCCAGCCAGCGCGGCCGGAAGCTGAAGTTCGTCATGTGCGTGAACATCAGCCGCATGGCCGGGTCCAGCGTGATGGCAAGCACGGCGGCCACGATCATGGCCAGGTTCTTGGTGTAGGCGAGCGGCTTGAACAGCCGCCCTTCCTGCGCTTCTAGCGTCAGCACGGGCAGGAACGACACCGCGATCACCAGCAACGCGAAGAAGCTCGGCCCTCCGACTTCTTTCACCGCGTCGATCACCACGCGGCGATAGTCCTCGCGGCGCCCCGTGCGCTCCCACTCTTCGAGCTTCTTGTGCGTCTGCTCCACCACCACGATGGCCGCGTCCACCAGCGCGCCGATGGCGATGGCAATGCCGCCCAGCGACATGATGTTCGAGGTAAGGCCCATCTGTCGCATCGGAATGAACGCAATGAGGACCGCTATCGGAATCGTGAGAATCGGGATCGCCGCGCTCGGCACGTGCCACAGAAAGATCAGGATCACGATGGCGACGATGGCCAGCTCCTCGATCAGCGTGTGCTCGAGATTGTCGATCGAGCGCAGGATGAGGTCCGAGCGGTCGTAGGCCGTCGCGATTCGCACACCCGGCGGCAGCCCAGGCTCGATCTCTTTGAGCTTCTCCTTGACGCGCTGGATCACCGCCAGCGCGTTCTCTCCCTGCCGCATCACCACGATGCCGGAGACCGCGTCGCCGGTGCCGTTCCAATCGGCCACGCCGCGGCGAATGTCCGGGCCCAGCACCACCTCGCCCACGTCACGCACGTGGATCGGAACACCGTTCATGCTGCTGGCGAGCACGATATCGCCGATGTCGCTCGCCGACCGCACGTAGCCACGCCCCCGCACCATGTACTCGGCGCCGCTGAACTCGATCAGCCGCCCGCCGGCCTCGCCATTGCCGCTGCGCACCGCCTCGATCACTCTGCCGATGGGAATGCTGTAGGCCTGCAGACGGTTGGGATCCACGTTCACCTGGTATTGCCTTACGAAACCGCCCAGCGGCGCGACTTCGGCCACCCCCGGGACGGATTCCAGGTGATAGCGCAGGTACCAGTCCTGAAGCGAGCGCAGCTCCGCCAGGTCGTGCTTACCGGTCGTATCGACCAGGGTGTACTCGAAGATCCAGCCGACGCCGGTGGCGTCCGGCCCGAGTTCGGTGTTGACGCCCTGCGGCAGGCGTGACAGGACGCCCGAAAGATACTCCAGCGTCCGCGAGCGAGCCCAGTAGATGTCGGTCCCCTCGTCGAAAATCACGTAGACGTACGAGTAGCCGAAATCGGAAAAGCCGCGCACGGCCTTGACGTGTGGCGCGCCCAGCAGCGCGCTGACGATCGGGTACGTCACTTGGTCCTCGACGATGTCCGGGCTGCGGTCCCAGCGCGAGTAGACGATCACCTGCGTGTCGCTCAGATCCGGAATGGCGTCGAGCGGCATATTGCGCATCGACCACCAGCCCGCGGTGGCGGCGGCAGCCACCAGCAGGAAGACCGCGAACTTGTTGCGGCCCGAGAACTCTATGATGCGGTCAATCATGCGTGGCCCCTACCGCGGCTTTCAACTGGCTCTCCGAGTTGACGAGGAAGCTGCCGGAGGTGACCAGGCGCTCGCCCGCCGCGAGGCCCTTGAGCACCGCGACGCGATCGCCGATCCGCTCGCCCGTCTCCACCTCCCGAGGCTCGAAGTGCCCGTTGCCCAGGTCCACGAAGACCGTCTTGCTCAGCCCGGTATCGAGCACCGCCTCGGCGGGCACAGTCAGGCGCGGGGCCTCGGGCGACCGCAGCTCGACGTTGACGAACATCTCCGGCTTGAGCGCGAGCCCCGGATTGGGCAGCTCGATCCGCACCTGGATCGTGCGCGTCTGCGCATCCAGCTGCGGCTGTATGTAGCTGACGCGCGCGCTCCAGCTCCGGCCTCCGCCGTAAGGCAGCGACACGACGGCGGCCTGGCCCAGGTGGACCAGCGGCGCCTGGTACTCGAAGATGCTCGCCAACACCCACACGCGGCCCAGGTCCACCACCGTGTATAGCTCTGTGTCCGGCATGATCTTCTGGTTTGGAAATGCGTTGCGCGCCATGACGTAGCCCGAAGCCGGCGCGTAGAGCGTGGTGTTCGTCACCGGCTTTTGCGACCGCTCGATCTCTTCGATCTGCCGCTCGCTCAAATCCCAAAGCTGCAACCGGCGGCGCGATGCCTCGACCAGCGAAGCGGCGTCGGCCGCGGCCCCCTGAATCGGGCTGTCCCGCATGGCGTCCCGGGCTTTGATCGCGAGCAGGTATTCCTGCTCGGTGGCCAGTAACTCCGGGCTGTAGAGCGTCACCAGCGCCTGGCCCTTGCGGACCACGTCGCCGGTGAAGTCGGCGTACACCTTATCGATCCAGCCCTCGGTGCGCGAGTGGACGTGACTGACGCGCGTCTCGTCGATCACGACCTTTCCGGTCGCGCGCACCGTGCCGGCGCCGGCGGTGATTTCGGCCGTCCCAACTCGCACGCCGATGAGTTGCTGCCTTTCGGCGCTGATCGCGACCGTCCTCGGCGGCGTTTTCGCTTCGCGGGCCGCCACCTCGCCAGCGTAGACCGGAACCAGCTTCATCCCGCAATCCGGCGCGATGCCGGGCTTGTCCGACTTGTACGCCGGGTGCATGGGATCGACCCAGTAAAGGACCTTGTGCTCGGGCGCTCGCGGCGCTCTGGCCGCAACCCAGCGGCCCGCCAGAAACGCTGCCGCAACCGCTACGGCAATCAGCATGATTCGCACGACTCTCATATGTTCCTCACTTGAGAAGATCCACTCCCGTCATCTCTTCCAGCCGCGCCAGCGCCAGAAAGTAGCTCAGCGATTCGTCCTGGTAATTGAGCTCGTAGTCGAGCATGGTCGTGAAGTTCATCAGGACGGAAAGGAAATCCACCGCGCCGGTCTCGTAAGAAGCCAGCGACGACTGAAGCGCCAGACTGGCCTGCGGCACCACCGTGGTCGAGTACATGTTCATCAGGCGATAGGAGGTCTCGGCCATGAGATAGTCGTCCTTGACGCGGAAGCTGAGCGCCTGGCCGGCCGCCTGGTAGTCGTGAAGCGCGCCGGCGGCGCTCGCGGCCTGTTCGGCCACGCCGGCCCTTTGCTTGCGCCAGAAGTAGGCCGGCAGCTTGAAATCGACACGCGCCATGTACATGGGCGGCATGCTGCCCATGTAGAAGTAGCCGCCGGAAACGGTGTAGTCCGGGTAATACTCCTTGCGGGCCAGGTTGAGAGCCAACTCGGTGCGCTCCACCAGCTTCTGCTCGCGGCGCAACATGGGCGCGTTCTCCCGAACCTGCGCCATCAGATCGTCGAGCGTTACGCCGATGGGCGCGGGCGTGAGATCCACCGGGCAAGCGAGCGGCGCATCCACGGCGCGGCTGAGCAGGCTGTTGATCTCGGCCTGGCGACTGGGAATCTCCTGCCGCAGGCGCTCGATGCGCGTCTCCATCACGGAGAGCTGCGTCTGTGCCTTGAAGATGTCCTGTTGCGCGGCTTTGCCCGCCGAGTAGCGCGCCTCGCCGATGCGCAGGAACTGCTGCATCAGGTGGTGTTCGCGCGTCAAGGTCTCCACAGCGCCGTAGAGGTACGCCAGCCGGTAGTAAGCCTGCTTGAGCCGCGAGACGACGTTGAGCCGGGTCATGAGATATTGGTCGAACTCGGCGCCGGCCTCGCTCGCCGCGATCTCGCCACGCAGCTTGCGCTTGCCCGGGAACGGCAGCTCTTGCGACAGCATAAAGCCGGCGTTCGCTACCGGCTCCTTCCCCAGGCCCTGGAACGGCAGCGGATTGCCGCTCGAGTTGTAGCTGAGCGTGAACATGGGATCGGGCAGGCTGCTTACCTGGGACGGGCGCTGCCGCATCGCTTCATGGCGTTTCTGAGCGGCCAGGATCTCGGGATTGCGCCCGAGCGCCTCCTGAACCAGATCGTCAAGCAGCAGCTGGCTCTCCTGGCAGGGAGCAAGCGCCGCGACAGCGAGGAATAACGAAAGAATTCGCAGATTCACATCACCCTCCTCGAACGACACACACGGATACACCTGAGACTAAGCCGCGAGGAGGGTGAATCAGACTAGCAGGACGGAGTTCAGCAGGTACAGACCGGGTGGCGATGGATCCCGTTTGAAAGAAGACAAGCAGGCCAATGGCACAACCGCAACCGCGGGCGCCTCGGCTGTCGTCACCAGGAGCGCCGGTGAAGCGATCTGAGGGACGCTCACCTTGTGATAGGGCGCCGGAGCGAGAGCCCGGTTAGGACAGACCTTCGCAGCCGGCTGCTTCGGCGCGGGCATCCGGCAGTTGTCCGAATGGCGCCGGCAGCAGTCGTGACCCGAAGCCCTCAAGGGTGCCGCCGCACAAGCGGCACACGGTCCCCAGAGCAGGGACCCTGCCAGCAAAACCGCCAGAAACACGCTGCAGAACCTGGTCAGCACCTGACTCCGATCGTATCACAGGTGCAGAGCCTGCTCGAACCCGCCGGTGGCAGACAGTCATCACAAGGGGCGCGAACGCGACAAGCGGTTACCGGTGAGTAGTTGGTCCGGTGTCCACCGCCGCCGGCGCCTGACGCTCTGTCGATTGTTTCCCCAAAAACGGTTCAAAGCTCTTGAGAGCACGATAGCTGTTGCGAAATCCCCTTCCCACCAGCAGACTCCCAGGAAGTCCGCTCGGAGGAAGTTTGCTGGTTCGTCTCCTCCAACGCCGTATCAAGCCAATGTTGGGTTTACCGAGCATCCGCCTAGTGTCCTGAGGCAGAAGTTCACATAAATAGTGGAAACCCCTCTGCTATGCTGGGAATCCAACCAGCATGGGCCGACCGACAGAGCCAATCGTGCTGACCGAGGAGGAACGCCAGAAGCTGCAACAGTGGGCGCGCCGGCCGAAGACCGCGCAACGGCTGGCCTTGCGGGCGCGCATCGTACTGGGTTGCGCCGAGGGGCTGCAGAATCGCCAGGTAGCACGCCAGCTGCGCATCACGGACCAGACCGTGTGCAAGTGGCGGGGGCGGTTTCGCGAAGCCCGCTTGGAAGGGCTGGCGGATGAGCCGCGGCCCGGGGCTCCGCGCCGGATTTCCGATGCGCAGGTGGAGGCGCTGATCACCCGAACGTTGGAGTCGGTTCCACCGCAGGGCACGCACTGGTCGACGCGGTCCATGGCCGAGGCCTGCGGGATGTCCCAATCCGCCGTGAGCCGTATCTGGCGGGCGTTCGCGCTCCAACCGCACCGCGTCGAGACGTTCAAACTGTCGGCCGATCCGTTCTTCGTGGAGAAGGTCCGGGACATCGTGGGGCTGTATCTGAATCCGCCGCAGCGTGCTCTGGTGTTGTGCGTGGACGAGAAGAGCCAGATACAAGCCCTGGATCGCACGCGACCGATTCTCCCGTTGCGGCCGGGCGTGCCCGCACGGCAGACGCATGACTACGTTCGCAACGGGACCACCTCTCTATTCGCCGCGCTGGACATCGCCACCGGCAAAGTCATCGGTTCGCTGCACCACCGGCAGCGGCATCAGGAGTTTCTGCGTTTCCTGGAACGGATCGACGAAGCCGTTCCGGAGGCTCTCGACATTCATCTGGTGATGGACAACTACGGCACCCACAAGATGCCCAAAGTCCAGCGCTGGTTTGCGCGTCGGCCGCGCTACCACCTGCACTTCACACCCACCAGCGCCAGTTGGCTGAACCAGGTTGAGCGCTTCTTCGGTCTGCTTACAGAGCGGAGGATTCGGCGGGGGACTTTCGGCAGCGTCCGTGAACTGGAGTCGGCCATTCGGGACTACCTGGCTCATCACAACCAGAACCCCACGCCCTTCGCCTGGACTGCCGACGCCGACTCGATCCTCAAGAAGATCGCACGGTTTTGCGTGCGAACTTCTGACTCAGGACACTAGCAGGCTGCCGAAAAGCGCTCTGGAGCACTTACAATGGCACCTGCCGGCACCTGCAAGTCGCTGATTTCAGGTTCAACCGAACGCCGTCTGCCGACGGTTTTGGGCGGCGAAAGCTGCTTTTCAGCAGCCTGCTAGAGCCGGACGGTTGCATCGTCGATCCGAGCGCTGTGCTCCAACTCAATCAAGCCCTGCCCATCGCCGCGCCTGGACAGCATCACAAGATCAGACTGCGAACATATTCTTGGCATAAGAAACTACCGAGGGGGCGGCCACGGAGAACTGAAACTGCATATTTACGGTAATGACGCTTTTTTTCCGCGACGACCTGGAGAATAGTGATACACTAGCCGGCTGATGGCCGAAGGTCAGGCTTCCGGGCAGCCCACGAGTGACGTCTGGCTCACCGCTGAGGACGTGCAACACCGCCTAGGCGTTGGACTGTCGATCGAGTTGCAGCCATTCGAGCAGAACGAGCCGCCAGACGTTGAGCAGCACCGGAAGGTCCTCGCTTCGTGGATTGAAGCAGTAGTGCAGCAGCCAAAGAGTGTTGTTGCCACACCTATCGTAATTCGCAACGCAATTATCATGGGCGACCTAAGGCTTCCATACGTCGAGTTCCAGGCAGACGTGTGCTTCACGGGATGCCGCTTCAAAGGAGAGGTCGATTTCTCTAACTGTGTTTTCTTCAGGGCGACCGTATTGGACGGCAGCCACTTCGAAAAGGACGTTTCGCTAAGCGGAGCGTCTACGCGAGCGAACTTGGAATGGACTGAAACGGAATTTGACGGCGGCCTGAATTGCCTGGGGCTGACCGTAGCGCGTAGCCTATACGCGCAGGCGGCCAGATTTCGAGAATGCAATCTGCAGGGGACGTCTGTAGGCGGGCACGCGGAGTTCAACAACGGAGAACTGACCGAACCCGCATGTTTTCGAGGGAAGGCACTCTTCGATCTCGTGCAGATTGGTGGTGGTCTATCTCTTGCGAAAGCAGAATTCGAAGGCGATGTCAGCTTCCAAGACGCCACGATAAAGCACTTCGCGGACTTCTCCTTCGTCACGTTCCGTGGCAAAACAGGGATGGACGGCCTGGTAATTGACGGGGACGCGCGGTTCGAGGGCGCGCAGTTCTTAGTAGGTCCGGGCGACGCGAAGGCAAACAGGATTCGGTTTCCCGGCTTTCGTGTCACCGGGCAGGCAATATTCGACCACGTGCAGTTTGGTGGCGATGTTCGCTTCGATCAAGCCTGTTTCATGGCTGAAACGTTTTTCGAGTCCGTCCAGTTTCTCGGGAATGCCCGCTTCGACCGGGCAGCATTCATGGCCTTGACGAGATTCAGCCGTGACAAAGGCGACGGTGGTCTTGCGGACAGCAGCTCCACATGTTTCCACGGTGACGCGAGTTTCATCGGCGCAAAAGCCTCCGCGGATGTTCATTTTGAAGAGGCGCGGTTCTCGGGCGATGTTAGCTTCCGGGACTCCGAGTTCAAGATAGTCTATTTCAGAGAGTCAGTCGTGCAGAATACTCCCGAAGGCGAGGTGCGACAGTTTCCGTTGCCCGGCGCCGTCAGGAAGCTGGACCTACGTGGTTTCTCCTACGAGCGCATTTTCTTAGCCTGGGGCGAGGCGCTTGATATTCTCCAGCCCTATGACGTGCAGCCATACCGTCAGATGGAACGGGCCTTCCGGATGATTGGCAGGGATCGCGATGCCGACAAAGTGTACCTCAAGCAGCGTCGGCGTGCGCTCTGGTACGACTGCAGGCATCCGATGCGCTGGTTGCTCGCCGCGGGTGGTCTGCTCTATTGGGGTCTAGCACGGTTCGGGGCACGTCCTCTGAGGCTAGCTGTGATCCCACTGCTCCTCGTTGTATACTCCACCTTCGTCTTCAGTCTGCCGCAGGCGGTGGTGCCAAAGAAGGACTCCGGCTGCGTCGCGCACAGGCTAAATTGGAAGGAGGCCTCGGGCGTCAGTCTCAGCTATTTCCTGCCAGTCGAGGTCCCCGTCGGGGCGTGCTGGCAAGCCACAAACCAGACGTTCCGATTGGCGCCTTGTCGGGTTAGCCTAAGCTTCCTTGTTTGGGCAACAGTCCTTAGGATTCTGGGTTGGCTTTTCGTTCCCCTGGGTCTCGCCGCGCTTGGCGGCTTTCTCCGCCGCGATCCGCCGACGTAGGGCCAACCGGGCAGCAAGTTGCCGTCTGACAGCGACTGCACTGTCGGAGCATTTCGGACAGGCAGTTTTGACGCGGCATCTGGCCGCAAGACGCCCGAATCGCCATTGCGCCCGCCGGCGCTGTCCAGAAGTCCGGTTCTGGGAAAACGCTCACCCTCGCGTCCGGGGGGCAAGACTGCGTGTACCTGCTCTCACGGTCCGGCCGGCGGCAATCGCTTGGTGCCGGCGCCGCCCACCATGTCCCTCAGGCCCCGGTGCCGGATGGAAGGATGACGCTGAAGGTAGTGGTTGACCTTTCTTCGTAGCCCTTCCTCAGCAAGCTAGCGGGTGTAGTCGGTCATGCGGTCGTAGTGGTCGATGTATCGCAGGTACAAGTCCTCCATGCGCACGCCGCGGCCCCGCTCGCGGGCAGCCTGGGCGATCCTGGCGTTAGGCTTGGGGCCGGGCCTTAACCGGAACACGCGGGCGTGCGCCTTCTTCACAAGCGCCCGGAATGCCTTTGGGTCCGCATCGTAGCAGGTCCGGTGCTCGCGTTTCAGCTTGCGCGCCGCGGCAAGCGCGGCCTCCCTGAGGGACTTCCGCGGGTTCGACTTCCGCTCTCCCCTGGTGGCTGGCGTCTTCCTTGGGGGACTTGGCGGGGCATGCGTCGGCTTTGCGGCCTCCTCTGCTGGCCTGCCAATACCTACTCCTTCCGGCGCGGGGTCCGGCGGGGTGGGATCTGGTTTGTTTCCCGTCGTCGTCATAGCGTCTCCGCCAGAGGGTTTTGGCAGGCCGTGGGCGGCTCCGCTGGGGCTGCCTGAGCTAGGACCCGTCGCACCGTGCCCTCCCCGACGCCGAGGCTCCTGGCAACCCGACGCCAAGAGA
Organism: Bryobacterales bacterium; assembly: GCA_963719445.1. Lineage (GTDB taxonomy): Bacteria > Acidobacteriota > Terriglobia > Bryobacterales > Bryobacteraceae > DASWZN01. The sequence continues at coordinate 4,742,303 of OY970385.1, read as the reverse complement.
GGCCCTGGCTCCGTAGTGCGGCAACTTGATCCCGGCGAAAGACGGCCTTAGGCCGGCCGACGGCCTTGCCGGAGCGCGTGCCACGCTCACGGGCGTAGTCGAGACCGGCGATCACACGCTCGCGGATGACGCTGCGTTCCAGTTCAGCCATCGCCGCAATGATCGTAAACATCGCCTTGCCCATCGGTGTCGAGCTGTCGAGCGCCTCCTGGTGGGAGATGAAGTCGATGCCGAGTGCGCGGAATTCCTTCAGCGCCAGGACAAGTTGCTTCACGCTCCGGGCGAACCTATCGAAGCGCCAGACCACCACTACCTCGAACTCGCCTCGGCGGGCGTCGGCCATGAGCTGATCGAGGCCCGGCCTGCGCTCTTTGGCGCCACTGGCCCGGTCGGTATAGACACGCCGCAGTTCCCAGCCGCGCTGTGCAACGAGTTCGCGCAGCGGCTTTTCCTGGACTGCGGGATCTTGATCGAACGCGAGCGTATCGCCGTGTCTGGAGCGCTTGGCCGTGCTCACGCGCACGTAAGCCGCTGCTCTCGGGTCTGCGCTGCTCATCGCCGTCCCCACCCGCCATCGGACCGCCGCGGCGGACCTGGGGTTCGACGATGCGCAACGATGCTGAAGGCGCGTCCCCCTACTGTAGAGTAGATTATTCTGCGGACGCGGCTTGATGTCCCGGCCGTATAGGTCAATCCTGCAGACGGTCCCGTGTACCCGGCGTGTACCTCACTTTGGCGGAAGGACCGATTTTGCCGTTTTTGCCTCTTTGCAGAATCAATAAGTTGCGCTTTTTCAGCAGACCCTTCTGGTTCGAGTCCCGCCCGGCTCACCAAATCATGTCGATTCATTTGGCTTGCTCCCGTTCTAAACCGCAACTCTAGATTTCTCAACACCAACCGCGACCGCGGGAAGCGGAGGCCCGCCTACCCCCGCCCCCGACTTGCGAGAGAATCGGAATGATGAACACGATCCCCGCATTTCTCTTGCTCTGCGCCGCCTTGGCTGCCGGCGCCCAGCAGCCGGCGCCCGTCGGCCAGTTCCAAGGCCAGACCGATATCGGCGCCAGCGTCCAGCCCGGCTCGGCCGAGTTCGATGCCGCCAAGGGCGTCTACACCGTCACCGGCGGCGGCCTGAACATGTGGGCCAACACCGACGCCTTCCGCTTCGTCTGGAAGAAGCTTTCCGGCGATTTCGCGATCACCGCCGCGGTGCGCATCACGACGGGCGCGGAAAACGGCAACCCGCACCGCAAGGCCGGCCTGGTGGTGCGCCAGAGCCTGGAGCCCGAATCGCCCTACATCGACGTGATCCTGCACGGCAGCGGCCTGACGGCCATGCAGTTCCGCTCCGTGGCCGCCGGCACAACCGATGAAGTGGTTTCCTCCATATCCACTCCGGCCACGCTTCGCCTGGAACGGCGCGGCGACGTGTTCGAGATGTGGCTCGCCACCACGCCCGGCGAACCGCCGCAGAAGGTCGGATCCAAGAACCTGACGCTTCACGATCCGGTCTATGTCGGCCTCGCCGTGTGCGCCCACGATGCCGGCCGCATGGAGACCGCTGTGTTCTCGAACGTGACGGTTACGCAGGCTCCGGCGTCGAAGTAGCGGGCCGGCGCAACCGCCCGGCCGGAATCTCGACCCACCGCTACGTCCTGATCACCCGGGTACCGCAGATGTAGTCATGCAGGCCGCGCTTTTCCTGATCGAAGGCCACCATGATGAATCCGGAGTCGAGAGGAATGCCGCTGAGCATCTTGGCGAAATGCCGCCCGAAGGCCCGGCCCAGCGAGAGGCCCCCGCCATCCTGCATGACGACCTTCAGGCCGAGCGCCCTCTTGCCGATAGTGGCGCCCCACCGGCTCACCAGGATTGCTTCGTAGCAAGCCGCCCCGGCCAGCAGGAGGAGACAGGCGATGCCGATCATGGCACTGGCGACCATCATCGCAGCGTCCGGCGCGCCGGCCGATCTTGTCAGAATTGGCATGAGTGCCAACGCCATGACAAAAACCACGACCCCCGCCACGGCGCCCAGAATGAGCCCATCGATGAACATCGCCCCTACGCGGATCCAGAAGCCCGCGTAGACCATCGTCCCCTGGGGCGCGGCGCCCTCGCGCAGCTTCTGGGCGAACAGCTCCTTGCAGTTTCCGCAGACCCAGCGGTCGCCGAATCGTACCAGGTCGTTGGCGGAAAACGGGCGTCCGCATTCCGAGCAGAAAGTCGTGCCGCCCGCGCCCGCCGGACCAACCGCTGCCCCCGCCGCCGGAGCAGGCGCCACCTGCCCGTACGGAAGCCAGCTGGGCAAGCCCGAGTGCCAGACCAACGTGTCCCCCCTCACCGCTCCCGTCTGCACCAATTCCGCCAGAGCCACGTCGGAAACCGGCCCGGCCTGTCTCCCCCCTGCCGCGTAATACCAATCCATACTGGCCCTCCCGGCCGCGTGTTTACAGTGAAGACCAGTGTACCCGGATTATGCTGCAATGAGGAGGGCGACTTTGTGGGACAGGCCTCCGGCCTGTCGCTGACGCCGGCGCCGGCACATGGAGACCATCTCAGTCCGAGAGGCCCGCAAGCGGGTCAACTACAGCAAGCAGCTCGCCGAAAAGGGCTGGTACCACAGCTTCGAGCTGCCCGGCGGCACGCTCATCGACGGCGTCGTCAGCCTCGAAACGGAAAAGGAGCGCTACGCCCGCTTCCCGATTCCGGCGGACCTCAGCGGCAAGCGGGTCCTCGATATCGGCACCTGGGACGGCTGGTTCGCTTTCGAGGCCGAAAGGCGCGGGGCCTCGGTCACGGCGGTCGATTGCGTCGAGATTCCGCACTTCCGCTGGGTGCATCGGAAGCTGGCGTCGAAGGTGGATTACCGGATCGTGGACCTCTACGACGTGCCCGAGGCCGGTCTCGGCGCCTTCGACTACGTCTTCTTTCTGGGGGTTCTCTATCATGTGCGGCATCCCCTGCTGGCGCTTGAAATCGTCTGCCGCCTGACAACCGACGTCGCGCTGGTCGATTCCTTCGTCAGCGACGGCGACACCTGGCGGGACCACCTGGACCAGATCCCGTCGCTCGAGTTCTACGAGACGAACGAGCTGGGCGATCTGCTCGACAACTGGTTCGGTCCCAGCGTTTCCTGCCTGCTCGCCCTGTGTCGCTCCGCCGGCTTTGCGCGCGTCGAACTGCTGCATGCCGGCGGCAACCACGCGGTGGTGGCTTGTTACCGGCACTGGGAGCCGCCGCCCGCCGGCGCGAAGCCCGCTCCGGAGCTGCTGGCGGCCTATAACTCCCGCGGCTTCGGCATCAACTTCCACGGCCGGCGGGATGAGTACCTCTGCTGCTGGTTCAACTCCAGCGCCACGGCGATTCGCCGCGAGGACCTGCGGCTTGAAGTGGGAGGGCTCGGCAGTCCGCCCCTGTTCGTCCGGCGAGAGGAAGGCTCGCGATGGCAGGCGAACTTCCTGGCGCCGCCCGGCCTGGCCGCGGGCTGGAATCCGGTCCGCCTGAGGCTGGCGGATACCGGTTTCAGCAACGCCCTGAAGATCGCCGTGGCCATGCCCCTGCGGGTGACCACACTCCGGGTCGAGCGGCTGTGCGACGGCGTCACCTGGGAGGACAACCGGGTCCAGGTGGGCGAGCGGGGATTCGCGACCTGCTGGGTGAGCGGCCTGCCCGAGAACTGCGACCGCATCAATACCCGCGCCTTCCTGGCCGAGACGCCGCTCGAAGTCGATTGGACCGGCACGCCGGACGCCAAGGGCTACGTTCAGATCAATGCCATCGTCCCGCGCGATTTTCCGCGGGGCGAGCATCCGTTTCGGGTGGAGTGCGCCGGGGTCGGCTCGGCGCCGGTTCCGCTCAAGATCGAGGGGTGATTCGTGCCATTTACGCTGGAAGGAAAAGCCGCTTTAGTCACGGGAGCGGCGCGGGGCATCGGGCGGGCCATTGCCACCCGGCTGGCCGGCGCCGGCGCTTCCGTCCTCATCAACGACCTGGATGAAGAGGCCGCCCGCGAGGCCGCCTCCGCCCTGCCGCGCGCGCAACATCTGGCGGGAGACGTCACCAGGCCGGAGTTCCCGCAGCGGCTCATCGCCGCCATGCTCGACCGGTTCGGGGCGATCGATATCATCGTGAACAACGCCGGCTACACCTGGGACAACGTCATTCAGAAGACCAGCGACGAGCAGTTCCAGGCCATGCTGGACATTCACGTGGTGGCGCCATTCCGGATTCTGCGCGCGGCCTCGGGCTGGATCCGCGAGACGGCCAAGAAGGAAATCGCCAAAGGCCGCCGCACGATGCGGAAGGTAGTGAACATCACCTCCATTGCGGGGACCGACGGCAATGCGGGCCAGAGCGGCTACTCGTCGGGCAAATCGGCCGTGATCGGGCTGACCAGGACCCTGGCCAAGGAGTGGGGCCGCTACAACGTGAACGTGAACGCGGTCGGCTTCGGGCTGATCGAGACCCGGCTGGTGCAGCCGCTCGATCCCGGCGCGGCGCCCGTCGAGATCCAAGGGCGGCAGATCGTCTTCGGCGTGCAGCCCAAGGCCCTCGAAGCGGCCCGCCAGGCAACGCCGCTCGGCCGCCTGGGCACGCCCGACGAGGCCGCCGGCGCGGTGCTGTTCTTCTGCTCTCCGTTGTCGGACTACGTCACCGGCGAAGTGCTGATCTGTGGCGGCGGGTTCCACTTCTGAGGCGTGAGAGCGGCAAGCCCCGCTTTGTCGTGTGCCATCCCAGAGCACCTACTCCGAAATCATCCCGATCGTCCGCAGCCAAGTCTCCACCAACTGAGGCCATCCCGTAATCGGAGACTTCGTGCGCCGTAGCCCAAACGCATGCCCGCCCTGCGCATACAAATGCATCTCCACGGGAACCCCGGCTTTCTTCAGCGCAGCATAGTAAGCCAGCGAGTCGTTTACATTGTCCACGTGGTCATCCTCCGCCTGCAGCAAAAACGTGGGCGGCGTCTGGCGGGTGACAGGAGTATCGGGATTCAACTCGAAGGTGCTATCGGCAGCCGGCACATTCCCCGGATGACGAACCACGAACTTCCTGGCGCCCTGCTTGGCATCCCATTCCGCCGCGGCAATCGACAGATGTCCCGGATAAACAGCCACCGCAAAATCCGGGCGGCAGCTTTCTTTGTCGGCCGCATCAACCGCCGGATACAAACGCTTCTCAAAATGCGTGCTCATCGCTGCCGACAGATGCCCGCCTGCCGAAAACCCGAGCACTCCAATCTTGTGCGGATCGATATGCCACTCCGCGGCGTGAAAGCGGACCAGACCCACTGTCCTCTGGGCGTCTTCCAACGCCATCGGTGATTCCGGATATGGCCCCGATTTCGGATAGTCCCCCACATCCGTCACGCGGTATTTCAACAGCACACACGTAATCCCTTCGGGCGTCAGCCAATCACAGACCTCCGTTCCTTCAAGGTCGATGGCCAGGATCTGATAGCCCCCACCAGGGAAGACGACGACCGCAGCGCCCGTATTCTTCCCCTTTGGCGAATAGACCGTCATCGTCGGCCGCGATACGTTGTTTACATAAACCCACGGCCTGCCGGCGACCAGCCTAGTGTCCGTCTCCGTATTCTCCGGCCCCGCGACAGGCTGCGCATCCGGCGCCGCCCCCGGCCATATCGGCACTTGCGTATGTCCCGGCGATGGCTGCCAGGCAGGTGTCTGCGCGCTCAGGCCGCCAAGCGCAAACACAACACAGAGAGCAAAGATCAAAGGCTTCATCACAATCCCCACAGAGGCAGGATACAGCAAGACGAACTCTCGTCTGAAGATAGGCCCTGAGAAACGCGCCAGGCTCCGGCAATCCACCTTGACGGTTTGTCGCCATCTCGGAAGTTGGGAGGAAACGGCGCTTTGGGAGATTGGCGGGAGCTGCGACACGAGGGCTAGGCACCGCGGTTTGGGCGTTGACGGTCCGGGTGGCATGCCTGATATCGGGGTCGCGATGCCGACTTGAACGAAGCCGCTTGCGCGGCGGCCGGACGACCAGTTCCCGTCGTTGAACGATAACGTTGGTGCAGAGAAAGGAGTGGTCTCTGTGACCCAACTAATCCAGCGGATGCGAGACGAACTCGTCCGCCGCAACTATGCTGAGAACACGATTCGTTCCTACCTGCGGATCGTCGAAGACTTCCACCAATTCATCGGAAAGCGACTCGACCATGCAAAACCCGATGACATCCGGCGGTACCACGCCCACATGCTGGGGGATCGCAAACTTGCGCCCCGCACCGTGGTGCAACACGTCGCCGCGGTCCGCTTCCTGTACTGCAAGACGCTGCGGCGCCGCGACATGAAAGAAGACCTACCGTACCCCAGGAACTACCGGCGCAAGTTACCCGTCGTGCTCAGTCCGGAGGAGGTCGCACGGCTTATCGGCTGTGCACGCAATCTGTACCATCGGGCCCTGCTCATGACCGTCTACTCGTGCGGTTTGCGCCGCATCGAGGCATGCCGGCTGAAAGTCAGCGATATCGATAGTCAGCGCATGATGATCCGAGTGACTCACGGCAAGGGAGGCGTCGATCGAGACGTGCCCCTCAGCCCCGCGCTGCTGCAAACGCTCCGACAGTATTGGCGCTGGATGCGACCCCAGACCTTTCTGTTTCCGGGAACTGAGAACGGATGGCGAGTGGACAGACCGATCACTGCAAAAATGATCTGGGCCGCTGCCGACTACGCCGCCAAACGGGCCGGTATCGGCAAGCACGTTTCCCCGCACATCCTGAGGCACAGCTATGCGACGCACCAGTTAGAAGCCGGAGTCGATCTGAAGACCCTTCAGGTTCTATTAGGTCACGACGACCTCTCGACCACATCGCGCTATCTCCACCTCTCACAGAAGCATCTGCAGGCTGTTTCGACACCCCTCGACCGGATCGATCTCATGAATAGCCCTGCACAGGTCCCGCTCTCGCGGAGGCTCCGCAAGCCGCAATGAGCCGGCCCGCCCTCGAGGTGGGCGATATCGTCCGAAAGCGGGGCAAGCAATTCATCGATCGTTACCGCCATCAGCTCAGTTACCAGCAGCTGAATGCGTTAACCGCCATCGGCCGCTGCCGAACCGCGGCGTTGGGCGGGCATGTCGATGATTGCTCCCGTTGCGGACATACGGCCATCTCCTACAACTCGTGCCGAAACCGCCACTGTCCGAAGTGCCAGGCTCAGGCCCGCCAGCGATGGCTCGCAGCGCGGGAAAAGGAACTCCTGGGCGCCACCTATTTCCACGTTGTATTCACCTTGCCGCATGCACTCGTCCCGCTTTGCCAGCGCAACCCGCGGGTGCTGTATGACCTGCTGTTTCGAACCAGCGCGGCGACCATGCAGGAGATCGCCGCCGATCCAAAGCACCTTGGTGGCGAGATCGGCTTCCTCAGCATTCTTCACACATGGGGACAAAACCTGACTCTGCATCCGCACGTGCACTGCATCGTTCCGGCAGGCGGGTTCTCCCCGGATCGCTCTCGGTGGGTGCATCCGCGATATCCCTTCTTTCTACCCGTCAAAGTGCTTGGTCGGGTATTTCGCGGCAAGTTTGTTGCCGCGCTCAAGAGGATCTACCGCAGGGGACTCCTCCATTTCCCCCGAGCGTGCGCGGGCCTGCAGAAGCCACGGCAGTTCCGGCTGTTCGTAGATTCCCTGTTCCAACAGGACTGGGTCGTCTACGTCAAACCCGCCATGGCTGGAGCGCCCCAGGTGCTGCGCTACCTCGGCCGATACACCCATCGAGTCGCGATCAGTAATCACCGCCTACTCGCGTTCGACGGAGACCAGGTAACCTTCCGCTGGAAGGACTACGCACACGGCAACAAGCAGCGTAAAATGACCGTGTCGGCCACCGAGTTTCTCCGTCGGTTCGTGCAGCATGTTCTCCCGCGAGGCTTCGTCCGCATTCGGCAGTTCGGCTTCCTGGCAAACAAGTGCCGGACTGCCATGCTGACACTGGCGCGCAAACTAATCCCCGAGGGCACGAAGCCACGGGAGCCCTGCACTTCCACGCCGTCCGATTCCTCTACGTGGCGCTGCCCTAACTGCGGCGCTCCGATGCGCTTCGGGCCGAACCTGACCGCAATCCAGCTGCGGTCCTGGTGGGCGTTTCACGACAGCTCGTAGGTTCGATCCCAACCGGTCCTGCGGCGTGCCCATGCACGCGGTCGTGGACGTGTCTTCGAACACAAGGACCCACCCGTTCCACGATCAGTTCCGCCGGAGGATGCCGTGCCGGAGCGCGATCTTCCTCCACTTCCCCAGCTTCAGAGGTCACCGCACCTGCGTTTCTCCCGGCACTCTACGGCAGCCGAACCATTCCTACCCAGCTTGCACCTCCATAGCGCGGCACGCCCCGCAAGCGGCTTCCTTCAAGTCCTCCTTATCGAAAGTGCCTCGGATCGGCAATGTGGCGCTGCGACAGGCCCTTCCCCGCCGAGGCACTTCCGATCAAGGCTAACGACTTCCCGGTACCAATCCGGCCACACTTCCTCGGACGCCGTTTCGGGTTACCTTCCGAGTGCCCGACCATCGCGGAGTTGAGCGACTTCGCTCCACTCCGCCTCGCGCCTACCGGAAATTCTCCACCAGCATGATGTCCGAACCGCCCGATTCCCATTCCGCGAAGACCATGTAGGCGTCATCCGGCGAAACGCTGAAGGCGCCAAAGCCCTTCTCCGCCTTGGCCACTGTAGTGATCCTGCCCGTGGCTGCGTCAAGCAACTGGAGCGTCTTTGCATCCGGGAGGAAATACACCCCCTTCGCCGTGACGCTGAAATCGGGCCACCACAACACCTTTGGCGCGACCTCTACCTCCGGACCGCCCGCAACCGGCATGCGGAAAAGGGGACCGCCGTCGTTCCCAGTCGAGGTGATATACAAATACTTGCCATCCACAGATTCGAATGCCGCGCCCCCTGTGTTCTTCGTTACCTGCACGGCTGAGCCACCCTCTGCGGGCACCTTCCAGATGCGCCACTGTCCGGACCGGTTTGATTGGAAATAGATCCACTTCCCGTCACGGGACCAACTGGGCACCCCGCTCTGCGCATCGCCGCTAGTCATGCGCCGGGGCTTGCCGCCGTCGGAGGGGATCACGAAGACCTGTGCTGTTCCCTCCGGTCGCGAATCCAGTGCGATCCACCGGCCATCCGGCGACCATCGCGGCGTGCCGCCTTGAGGCCCTTGGAAGAAGGTCAGTTGCTGGCAATTCGTACCGTCTGCATCGCACGTCCACACCTCGAAACTGCCCGAACGCTCGGATTGGAATGCCAACTTGCGCCCGTCAGGCGAATACTGCGGGATATTCTCCCCGTACCTGGAATCGACGATGACCCGGCGCTCGCCGGTGCGGAGATTCATTCGCCAAAGCTTCGGGGTCCAGGAGACCGCCGAGTATGCCAGCAGGCGCTGGGCAGGCGCAGCCGCGGGCATGAGGGATCCCAGTGCCGCCCAATTCAGAAGCTCGGGGGATCTGGCGCCGACCCGCATCCGCCACAGTCTTGCACCGACATAGCTCCCGACACTGTAAACGATGTCCCCGTTGCTCACCCAGGTCATCCCTTGGAAGCCCGTGTAGATCTGGCTGACCAGGAGGTGTGGCGTACCCTCCGGTTTGAAGTCGCGCGTCAGGCGAACCGTATACAGGTGGACGACATAGCCCCTCACTGACCTGGCAAAGGCGAGCACGCGTCCGTCAGGCGAGAGTCCTCCGAGGAAATCACCTTGCGGGAAGTCCGCTTGCGGCACCGCTGCCGGGGGAGGGAGCAAGCGATGCCGTTCGCCTGTTTCCACCGAGAGCAGCCATATCCCATAGGGCTCGTTCTCCGAATCTCGCGTCGAGACAACCAGCCACTTGCCGTCCAGCGTCCAGAAGACGCCCTGCATGACCGACCCATCGCACGCCACGTCTGCCTTCGCGATCCTTCTCTCTGGACCTCCAATGGAGGGTACCAACAGAATCGTTTCCTCGTCGCCCCGGTAGAATGCGATGTACCGGTCATCCGGGGACCATGCCGGATAGACGTCTGCATGGCCGCGAGTCAGCCGCACCGGCGGCCCTCCTCCAATCTGCTTGACATATATGCCGGACGGGTCATCGTTCGCATTATGCGAAGCCTCCAGCGAAGCGGTCCAATGGTAAGCCACACGGCTGCCATCGGACGAGAAGGCCGGAGTGATGACCCACTGGGTCGTCGAGATCAGGGATACCGGATTCATCTCCGCAACGGGACGGCCGGGTCTGGTCCCGACGAAGATCGTTACCGCACACGTGAGGAACGCCGCGGCCAGCAGCGCCAGGCGCCATCGTTTCCGCGAGGCCTGCCGCGGAATCTTCTCCAGCTCAGTCCGCAACTCGGCCGCCGATTGCCACCGCTCAGCCGGATCGCTCGCCAGCGCCTTCGCGATGACCGGTGCTACCCGCGACGGCAGCCCCTCATTCTCCAACTCGGAAAGCACCCGTCCGAAAGAGTAAATGTCGGACCGCGCATCCAGCGGCTCCCCCCGCGCCTGCTCCGGTGACATGTACCCGCTGGTCCCCGTCACCGTCGATTGCGCCACGGCCCCGTCTTCCTGGCTCACCGTCTTCGCCAAGCCGAAGTCCATCACCTTCACCTGTCCGGAACTGTTCACGAACAGGTTGTCCGGCTTGATGTCGCGGTGAATGATCCCTTGCGCATGTGCCGCCTCCAGCGCCCGCGCCACCTGAACGGCGATGTCGAAGAATTCGGCCTCACTCACCGGACCCCGCGCCATCCGCGCCCGCAAGGACTCGCCTTCCAGAAACTCCATGGCCAGAAACACCCGGCCCGATACCTCGCCAAGCTCATACAACGTGCAGATGCCGGGGTGACTCAAGGCGGCAATCATGCGCGCCTCGCGGCGCAAGCGATCCAGCGCCGGCGGATGTGCGGCCAACTCCTCGGGCAGGAACTTCAGCGCTACCACCCGGCCCAGCATCAGGTCCTCAGCCTTGTACACCACGCCCATGGCTCCCCGCCCGGCTTCCGCCACTATCCGGTAGTGCGAGACCACCGCACCAGGAACGAGCAGGGGAGATCGCAGGGCATCACCCTCCAACTTGCCGATGAACCGGTACCCTTTGCGCGGCAGCGTCTCGATGTATCGGGGTGTGGCGGCGATGTCCGACAGCGCCTCGCGGAGGTGCTTCACTGCCTGGTTGATACTGTCCTCGAACCCGACAACCGTGCCATGCGGCCACAGGCGTGCTTGGATCTCCTCGCGGGTGACCAATTCCCTCGGGCGATCCAGCAGCATGGCCAGAATGGCCAGGGACTGATCGGGCACCCGTAACCTGGTGCTGCTCTTCCGCAGTTCCTGGGAGGAGAACTCAAACGCGAACGCGCCGAACCGAACTAACCGCACGGCCCCCGCGGGAGGCATGGGCATAGAACCCCCCCTCACGCTACCACAGACGTTCCCCGGGGAGAAGCCTAATTCAGTTGTTTTGAAGCGCTTGCCATATCACCTCGACATCACCGACGTTTCACTCGCCGCCCATTGAGTTTGGACCGCTGCTGGCTTATGGTCGGCACATGGACAGCTCAGGGAAGGCGATATGGCTGGCGGGGCCAGCGAGCGGGCGAGGCCTTTGCGGCAGCCCCCGATTTGCCCAAACAGCAGTTCTCTCGACGAGTATTTGGCTCGCCTCCCTCAATTGCAAACCGTTTCCCCCTTTGGGCGGCCGGTGCACAACGGATACCACCCAAAAAAACGAAAGGAAAGCTAAACCTCATGACGACTCACATCGGACGGCGGAATACCTGCGCGGCACGGATCGCCACGTTGGGCATTGCGCTGATTGCCTTCAGCGCGTCCGCTCAGGACAATGGATCCAATAACCACCAGCCCCTCCCTCGCTACACCGTCATCGACCTGGGCACGCTGGGAGGGACGTATAGCAACGCTTACGGAATCAACGACAGTGGCTGGGTGACGGGTATTTCGACCTTGCCGGGCGATACGGAAACCCACGCGTTTCTTTGGCGGGACGGCGTGATGACCGACCTCGGGACACTGGGAGGCAAGAACAGCAAAGCGTACTTCCCGCCGAACCAGATAGGCGACCTCGGCGGGGCCGCCGAGACTTCCACGCCAGATCCGTTGGGGGAGGACGCTTGCGGCTTTGGTACTCACCTCATATGTCTTCCGGTCGTGTGGCACCACGGCGTCAAGACTCCGTTGCCCACGCTGGGCGGCAATAACGGCTTCGCTGGGGGGATGAACGATCAAGGCGTCGTGCCGGGGAACGCTGAGAATACAACTCAAGACCCAGCCTGCCGTTTCAAGCCTGTCCTCTGGGAAAAAGGCGCGATCCACGAACTGCCGGTGTTCCCAGGCGACACCGTTGGCACGGCTAACATGATCAATGACCTAGGCCAGGCCATCGGCTGGTCAGGCAATTGTGCAATGCCCGCGCTGGGTTTTTTTCATGCCCTGCTCTGGGAAAATGGACGCGCGGTCTACCTCGGCAGCCTCGGAGGGGCGCTCAATACGCAGGGTTTAGGCATCAACAACCTCGGCCAGGTGGCCGGTTATGGCGACCTCGCCGGGGATACCACTTTTCACGCCTTCCTTTGGCAGCACGGCCTGATGAAGGACCTGGGAACGCTTCCAGGGGACATGGCGAGTGGGGCCGACGGCCTTAACAACTTAGGCCAGGTGGTAGGGGGCTCGTGGGATGCATCATGGAACGGCCGCGCCTTCATCTGGCAAGATGGCGTTATGACTGACCTCAACACCCTCATTCCTCCGGACTCGCCATTGCATCTCCTGGAGGCGCAAGGCACGATCAATGATTTGGGCCTGATCGCCGGCTACGCCCTCGAGATCAGCACGGGCGAAGTACATGCCTTCCTGGCGACTCCCACGAGGGAAATCTGGCCCATCCACGAAAGCCAGAAGGTCGTTCTCCCGGAGAATGTTCGCAACTGGCTTCAGCAGCATTGGCGCTTCAGCCGACACTGAGATGGGTTTGTAGGACCGTACTGACCTTCACAAGGGGGACGAGCAGGCTGCTGATAGGGCGTGTGCGCCGCATACACCCACGCACGGAACCGCTGCTGAAGGGAGCGGGAGGTCGCACAACTGATTCTCCATCACTGCCACCGGTGCGACACTGTGATGTTCGGAGGCACTCGGGGCCAGAGCGCCAGGCTCTGGCCCTTTTTGATGTTCGGCCGACTATGTGGTCCGCCTCGGCACTTTTGGTGATTGAGCCCGAATCACGGGGCGAAAACTGGCTGGACCCGGGCGCCGCGGGCCCTATGTCCCCGTTGTGAGAAGTCCGGCCGGATCAAGAACGAGAAACGCCCTTGCGTCTGGGTATCGCCTTTTGCATGAGCACGTCATCGGCATCCCGGACTCGTGCCCACTGGCCGTGACTTTCCCTGATCCCGATCATTCCGCAGACAAACACCGGGAGATCACGATCGGTCATGCCATGGAGCAGCGGCTTGTGCTCGTCTCCCACCGTCGGGAGGGAGGCCGTATCCGAATCACCAGCGCGCGGCCGGCAACGAGGTCCGAGCGCCAGCAGCATGAAAAAGTACAGACGGCGAGAGCTGAGGGCAAGCTGAGAGCGACTGCCGCCACCAACCTCGTGCTGGTCGATCCCGACCTTTCAGGCTTGTTCCCCGACGGCGAATCCGTGAATCGCGCGTTGCGCCTTCTGGCCGAGACCGCCAAGGCGGGCCTCAGGTCTGAAGCGCCGCCGGCCCCGAGCCTACGACCCGCGCCGATTGCGGTGTGCGTGGGCGTCACCCGACGCCCCCCGGGGGATTCACGCCTCCACCAAAAATTCTTTCCACCCATTCTCATGCAGTTGCGCCGTCTCTCTCCTCTTCCTGCCTCCCGCCTGCGCTACGCTTCCCATCGGAGGCCAGACTAGGCGCTGGCCGCGGTCCAACCAAATGCCGAACGGCGACAGTCCGAAAAAGTCATTCATCGAATTTCATCACATTCGGCAGCGGTTTCCCCCGCCCCGCACATCGCGCCCCGCGCAAAAAAGCGGGGGCCGCACAGTTCACAATGAACCTACTCCCGTTTTCGGACGCTTCCCCTGAGGGCTCCGAGCGAAGCCGCCCATGCCAGACCCGCGCGCTTATCCGCGTTCATCAGCGTTCATCCGCGGCCCACAATTCAGAGGTTCGCGACCGCCTCTCCCCTCCCCGCCTCTCCTCTCGGCTATCATTGATCCACAGCGCCTATGAAAATCCAGAAAGCAGTCATCACCGCCGCTGGCCGGAACCAGCGGACGCTACCGCTGCAAACCTTGATCGATCGCGATGGCGTCGAGAAGCCGGTCCTGCGCATCATCGTCGATGATGTGCTGGCCGCCGGAGTCGAGGAGATCTGCGTCGTCGTGTGCCCCGGCGACGAGCCCGCTTATGCCAAGGCCGCGGGAGACCAGGCGGGGCGAATCCGCTTCCTGCCCCAGCCCGAGCCGCTCGGTTACGCTCACGCCGTATACTCGGCCCGGGACTTCACCGCCCAAAGCCCCTTCCTGCACCTGGTGGGGGACCACGTCCACACCGGCGGCGCCTGCGCCAAGCGCCTCGTCGAAGTGGCGCAGGCCGAATCCTGCTCGGTCTCGGCCGTGCAGCCCACGCGCGAGAGCCTGCTGCCGCACTACGGCACGGTGGGCGGTCAGCGCGTGCACGGGCGCCCGGAGCTCTACCGCATCGAGCGCGTCCTCGAAAAGCCCACCCCGACGGAGGCCGAGCAGCAGGTCATGGTTCCCGGCCTGCGCGCGGGGTACTACCTCTGCTTCTTCGGCATGCACGTGCTCACGCCGTCCATCATGGACATCCTCGGAAAGCAGCTTGCCGGGCCGGGAACCGGCGTCACGCTTTCGAGCGCACTGGCCGAGCTGGCCGCACGCGAGCAGTACCTGGCGCTCCAGGTAGAAGGGCAGCGGTACGACCTGGGCGTGAAGTACGGTCTGCTGGCGGCGCAGGTGGCGCTGGCACTGGACGGGCGCGACCGCAACGAGGTGCTCGCGCAACTCGTCGAGCTGCTCTCGTCGCGCACGATGGCGACGGCGAGCTGAGGACCGGCCCATGAGCGAACTGGTACACATCATCACCGCCCGCGATCCGGAGGTCCGCAACCGTCCGCTGGAGGCCTTTTGTTGCGACGCGGACATCGCCGGCCTGCTGGCCGAGTGCCAAGCGCTTGAACGCTTCCGCCGCGCGAGCGAGAATCTCTACGAGCGCGTGCGGGCGCAGTTCTTCCTGTACGCGATCCACCGCTTCCACCTTCCTGCCAAGCCCGGAGTGCGCCCTGCGGGCCTGATCCCGTTCGCCGCCTACGAAACCCTCATGAAGCGGCGCTTCGAGGAGGCGGTTGAGATTCTGCTCGGCGCGCAAGCGGCGGACGGCCCCAGCGCGGCCATATCGAGCGGCCTCGCGGAGGCATATCGCGGCCTGGGCTTTCAAACGCTCGCCAACCAGGTGCGCCGCAGTGTCCGCTCCGTGCGCGGCAACCAGTGGCTGGCGCGCATCGGGCATCCGGAGGACTTTCCGCTTTCGGTGCGGCCGGAACTGCTGGCCACCGACGGCGGGCTCTATCCCATTCTGCGAGAAGCCACGCCGGTCCGCATGGACCTCAGCCACAGCGGCTGGAGCGACATTTTCTTCCTGGGAATGGATTTCCCGGAAGGCGCGCGCGTGCTCAACGTCTCGATCGACCTCGCCGTCCGCGGCGCCGATGGAGGACGGCCCCGGCCGCCAGTCGAAGCCTACATCCGCGTCATCGATGAGCCCGTACTGCGCCTGACCAGCGTGGATCTGGGCGCCACGGCGGACGTCTCGACCTTTGCCGAAGTCTTCGATTTCGCCCGCGACTACCTGGGCCTGCTGAAGGCGGCGGCCATCGCTTCGGGCCTGGTTCCGCAGGCCATGGAAGGCGCGCACCAGCCGCTGGCCGACCTGCTGGCGCGCCTCACCGGCCGCCCGGGACACGGCATCGAGATCGTCAGCCGCGTCAACGACATTCCCAAAGGCTCGCGCCTGGCGGTCTCCACCAGCCTGCTCGCGTGCCTCATCGCGGCCGCCATGCGCGCCACCGGCCAGATTCACAGCCTCACCGGCTCGCTCACCGAGAACGACCGCCGCACGGTGGCCGCGCGCGCCATCCTCGGCGAGTGGCTGGCCGGCTCCGGCGGCGGCTGGCAGGATTCCGGCGGCCTGTGGCCGGGAATGAAACTGATTCAGGGCGTGGAGGCGGCCGAGGGCGATCCCGAGTTCGGAATCAGCCGCGGCTGCCTGCTGCCGCGCCATCACGTGCTCAACCGCGACGAGGTTTCGCCCGAGACGCGCCAGCGCCTCGAAGACAGCCTGGTGCTGGTGCACGGCGGCATGGCGCAGGACGTCGGCCCGATCCTCGAAATGGTCACCGAGAACTACCTGCTGCGCGCGGAGGTGGAGTGGAAGGCACGCCTCCAGGCCATGGGGATCTTCGACGAGATTGTCGCGCTGCTCAAGGCGGGCCATGTGGAACGCATCGGCAACGCCACGGAACGCAACTTCCTGGGCCCCATCCAGACCATCATCCCCGGGGCGACTAACTACTACACCGAAGCGCTGATCGACGGCGTGCGCGCGGAATTCGGGGCGGATTTCCAGGGCTTCTGGATGCTCGGTGGCGCGGCAGGCGGCGGCATGGGCTTCATTTTCGATCCCCAGGCGAAGCCGCGCGCGCAGGACCGCCTCCAGCAGATCATGAGCGCCACCAAGCGCCGTCTGGAGGACGCGGCGCCGTTCGCGATGGAGCCGGTGGTCTACGACTTCGCCATCAACGAGCGCGGCACCGACGCCTGCCTGCTACGCGGCGCCGAGGGCCTGATGCCCGCCGGGTATTACACCCTGACTGTGCCGGCGCTGCTGCGCATCGAGCCGCGCCTGCTGCCGCGATCCCGGCGCGCCGAGCTCGACCGTTTCGGCCAGGCCTGCCGCAACCGGCCGGAGCTGGCCGGCAGCGTGCAGAGGCTGTTCGACCACCTGATTCCCCAATCCGCTTCGGCGGGAGCAAGCCAGGCCGCGGGCCTGGACGAGTTGCTCGACCGGCATGGTTTCGACCGCGCTGAGCACGAGCAGATCCAGGCGGACCTGCGTTCGGGACGCATCGGCCTTTCGCAAAACCGCCTGCCGCCCAGCAGGCTGATCGAGGACGCTGCCCCGGCCGACGTGTGCGATGCCGTCGCCGGCCTCCCGGACCGTTATCGCGCGTTGGGCATGGAGGCGCTGGCGGCGGGACAAGTCGCGGTGGTTTCGCTCGCCGGCGGCGCGGGCAGCCGCTGGACGCGGGGCGCCGGAGTCGTTAAGGCTTTGAACCCGTTCGCGAAGCTGGGCGGGCGGCACCGCAGTTTTATCGAGGTCCATCTCGCCAAGAGCCGCCGCACCGGCCGCGTCGCGGGCGCTTCCCTGCCCCACGTCCTGACCACCAGCTACCTGACGCACGGCCCCATCGAAGACTGGCTGCGCGCCGAGAACAACTACGGCTATCCGGGCCCGCTGCTGTTATCGCCCGGCCGCACCATAGGCCTGCGGATGGTTCCCACCGTGCGCGACTTGCGCTTCGCCTGGGAGGAAATGCCGCAGCAATTGCTCGACGAGCAGGCGCAAAAAATGCGCCAGAGCCTGCATGCCGCGCTGATCCACTGGGCCGAGCAGGCGGGCGAGGCCAGCGATTACACGGACAACCTGCCGCTCCAGTGCCTCCACCCGGTGGGCCACTGGTACGAAGTGCCGAACATGCTGCGCAACGGCGTTCTCGCGCAACTGCTCGAAGAGCGGCCGGGGCTGCGAACCCTGATGGTGCACAATATCGACACGCTCGGCGCGGACGTCGATCCCGCGATTCTCGGCTATCACATCGAGTCCGGCGCCGCGCTCACCACCGAGGTGGTGCCGCGCCACATCGACGACCGCGGCGGCGGTCTGGCGCGCGTCGATGGCCGGCTGCGTATCGTGGAGGGGCTGGCGCTGCTGAACGAAGAGATCGGAGCGCGGCTCTCGTACTACAACTCGCTGACCATGTGGATCGACATCGACGCCCTCCTGGCCGCGTTCTCACTGGCTCGCGGCGACCTCGGCGACCAGACCAAGGTCTCGCAGGCCGTGCGCGCGCTGGCGGCGCGTATGCCGACCTACATCACGCTGAAAGACGTCAGGAAGCGCTGGGGCAAAGGGCAGGAAGACATCTTCCCGGTGGCCCAGTTCGAGAAGCTTTGGGGCGACATGACCACGCTTCCCGAGCTCGACTGCCGCTTCGTGGTGGTGCCGCGCCTGCGCGGCCAGCAGCTCAAAGAGCCCGCCCAGCTCGACGGCTGGCTCCGCGACGGGTCGGCCGAGTATGCTGAGGCGCTGTGTGAGTGGAAGTGAGCTACGGCTTCACCGTCACCATCACGACCCCGTGAGGCGCAACCGGCGCGGAGAACTTCGCGCTGAATCTGCCGAGGTCCTGGTGCGCCCACAGGTCCCGCACCGCGGCCTCCAGATGCGCGGGATAGCCCAGTTCCTCCCAGGCCACCGCGATCGTCCGCTCCGCGCCTCCCCGGTTCAGCAGCGCTACCGCACGGCTGCCGTCCTGGAGTTGCCTGACCCACACGTCGCCGTCCTCGCCGTGGCGAACTCGCCGCCCCTCGAGGCCCAGCGGGTCCTGGTCCACCGCAATGACTTCCTTATTAGTCAGGATGTCGTGGATCTCCGGCGTCATCGCGTCCAGGTCGTTGCCGGCCATCAGCGGCGCCGCCAGGATGGCCCACAGGCTGAAATGCGACCGGTACTCGGTGTTGGTCATTCCGCCGTTGCCGACCTCGAGCATGTCGGGATCGTTCCAGTGTCCGGGTCCGGCGTAGGCGCCGAGAGTAACCTGAAGGTCGACAATGTCCATCACGCCCAGGCCGTACTGCTTGCCCTTGCCTTCCCACATGTCCATGATGTCGCCGGTAGTGCGCCACAGGTTCCCTACCTCACCGGCCCACAGCCAGGGCTTCGAGCTGCCCCACTCGCAGAGGCTGAATACGATCGGCCGGCCCGAAGCCTTCAGCGCATCCCGCATCAGCGCATAGGACGACGGCGCGTCCTGGCTCGTGGTGCTGCACCAGTCGAATTTCAGGTAATCGACGCCCCAGGCCGCGTACTGCCGGGCGTCCTGGAACTCGTAGCCGCGGGTGCCCGGCCGCCCCTGGCAGGTGGCCGTGCCGGCGTCCGAGTAAATGCCGAACTTCAACCCACGCGAGTGGACGTAGTCCGCCAGCGCCTTGATGCCGTTGGGAAACCGCTTGGCGTCCGGGATGATGTTGCCGGCCGCATCGCGCGAGACCTGCCAGCAGTCGTCGATCACGATGAACTCGTAGCCGGCGTCCTTCATTCCCGTTCTCACCATCGCGTCCGCAGCGTGCTTGATCAGGTCCTCGCTCACGTTGCAGGCGAACTTGTTCCAACTATTCCAGCCCATCGGCGGGGTCGCAGCCAGGCCGTTGGGCGTCGGCGAGCCGGCCATCAGAACTTGACAGCCGAAGAGAAGTGGCGCGAGCGTCATTGTGGTGAGGAGTCGCATAATCGGTCCCAGCATACACCACACCTATGGCCCCTGCATGACCCGCGCGATGGCGCCGATAATCCGGCCGAAGTCCTCCATCTTGGCGCCCAACCGCTTGCGGCCGCCCGGCGTGAGCTTGTAGTACCGTGCACGGCGATTGTTTTCGGAAACGCCCCAATCGGCGGCCACCCATCCGGCGGCCAGCAGGCGCTGCAACGCCGGGTAGAGCGAACCTTCTCCGATGCGCAGGACTCCCTCGGATGCCTGCTGGATATGCCCCGCGATGCCGTAGCCGTGCATCGGCCCCCGCCGCAGCGTCCTCAATACAAGCATGTCGAGAGTACCAGGAAGGAGTTGCGTGACGCTGTCGGTCTTCGCCATAGGCTGTCGATGGGAACTATAAGGCCTCTTCTGTCGATAGTCAAGGGGAAACGGCGTTCCTGGCGCTCCCTCGCAGCCGAATTCCACGCTGCAAGAGTGGGACTTCGGTTCTCAGATTACCAGGACTCCCACGGAGCTGGACGGAACGTGAAACTCTCGTACCTTGACGCATGTGCAGGCCATGTAGATGATTTTAAGGTCTGTTTTGCCCCCATCTAGGGGTGGGCTCTCACTGCAATCGGGGGGCCAACAAATGGCAATTAAGACACTTTAATCGTTACCTGCATTGACGGGGTACTAGGAAGCGCACTAGAATCAACTCGATTACCATGCCCGAAGAACCCAAAACACTCCAGTACGAGTCCCAAGGTACTAGTGCTACCGCGCAGCGCCCCGGAACTATCCGCATCGTCATTGCGGACGATCACCCTATCTTCCGGGACGGTCTTCGCAAGCTGCTCAGCCTCGAAGACGACTTCGACGTGGTTGGCGAAGCTCGCGACGGAAACGAAGTCCTCGAGATTGTGCGGCAGGGTGAGCCGGATGTCCTGCTTCTCGACCTCCGCATGCCCGGCATGGACGGTCTGACCGTCTTGCAGAACCTCAAGACCTCGGGTTGCCGAACCAAGATCATTATCCTGACGGCCTCGGAGGACAAGAACGAGTTTGTTCAGGCCATGAAGCTCGGCTGCTCGGGCATCGTGCTGAAGCAGACGGCCACCGAACTCCTCTACAAGAGTATCCGCAAAGTCAACGCCGGCGAGATCTGGCTGGATTCGCACACCACCGCCGCGGTCATGCGCCAGTTCGCCTCGCCCGGGCGGATCACCACCACGGACCGCAAGGGCCGCGAGCGCAGCCCGCTGAGCCAGCGTGAACGCGAGATCGTCGCGCTCGTCGCGCAGGGCTTCAAGAACAAGGAGATCGCCGAGAAGATCTTCATCAGCGAGCAGACGGTCAAGAACCACCTCCACAACATCTTTGACAAGCTGGGGGTTTCCGACCGGCTCGAGCTGGCGCTCTACGCCATCCACAAGGGTTTCCACAGCGACATCGAGATCTGAGACTGCCGTCAGCCCTCGGCCGGGAGGCGTCTTGCACCCGGTATCCCTGAGCTAAACCGCCTGGACCGGATCTTCAACCTGCGAGATCACCTTCGACGCCCGGCCGGAGCTCAGAACCCTGCTGCGTCCGGACCTGTGGCCGCACGCCGGCCGCTGCAGCTTCGTCACCCTGCTCGAGGATAAGTCGGCGGCTCATGACCAGGTGGATGTCGAGAAGGCGGTCGGGCTCCGGCTGACCTTCCGCCAGCCTCCGCCGATCTCCTTCCTCTCGGACCAGTTTCCGCTTCGAAATCGTGGACATGGCCGTGTAGGAGCGCGCTGCAAAAGAATCCTGGGGACACGCCTGCGCTTGTTCGCAGGCCGAACATTCGGCGTTCGAGTCCGGAGTGTCCCCAGGATTCTTTTGCAGCGCGCTATTCTTGTCTTTCATGAGCAAACTACCTCTCGCCCCGTTTCTGGCGCTGGCAGCCGCCAGCCTGAATGCCCAGTGGAATCCGCCGAACCCGGTCGTCGGCATCGAGCGGCAGCGCGACGGCGTGCTGCTCAAAATGCAGTCCGGCGCGATGCGGCTCGAAGTGTGCTCCGACTCGATCATCCGGGTCCTGTACTCGCCGAGCGGGTCATTTCCCGAGCGCCCCGATTACGTCATCGTCAAGAACGACTGGCCCGCCGCCGGCTGGAAGATGGAATCGACTGCAGCCGAGGTCTCCCTGCTCACCCCGCGCTTCAAAGCCACCGTCAGCCTCAAGGATGGCGTCATCACCTACGGCGATTTGAGCGGCACGAATCTGGCGCAGGAAGGCCCCAAGACCATGACCCCGGTGAAGGTCAATGGCGAGGACACGTACCGCGCCGAGACCTTCATGCCAATGTGGGGCTCCACGCAGGCTCTCTACGGCCTCGGCCAGCACCAGGCCGGCGTCTGGAACTACCGTGGCGAATCGGTAGACATCTCGCAGGACAACACCAACATCTCGATTCCGCTGCTGCTGTCGACCAACGGCTACGGCATCTTCTGGAACAACACCTCGCGGAGCCGGTTCGACAACCGCTTCCAGCACTCGCTCTACATCAGCTCGGAAGTGGCCGACGCGATCGACTACTATTTCCTCTACGGACCAGACTTCGACCGGATCATCGCCGGCTACCGCGAGCTGACCGGCCAGACGCCGCTGTTCGGCAAGTGGGCCTACGGCTTCTGGCAGTGCAAGAACCGTTACAAGTCCCAGGAGGAGCTGCTCGGCGTCGCCCACAAGTACCGCGAGCTGCACATTCCCGCGGATGACATCGTGCAGGACTGGTACTGGTGGACCCGCAAGGGCGAGCACGTTTTCAACCAGAGCTATCCCGATCCCAAGGGCATGGTGGACGATCTGCACCGCAACAACTTCCACCTGATGATCTCGGTGTGGCCCTTCTTCGAGCCCGGCTCGGCCGAGTACGCCGAGATGGACCGGCACGGGTGGTTTATAGACCGCACCAAAGTTGGCGCATTCCATCCCCAGGGCATGGCGGTGTACGACGCGTCCAACCCCGAAGCGCGCGCCTACTACTGGCATCTGATGGACAAGGCGCTTTTCAAGATTGGCGTGGACGCCTGGTGGCTGGATACCACGGAGCCGGAAACCGAGGGCCGCGAGGCGAACATCCAGTTGGGCCACAAGCTCGCCATCGGTAGCGGCGACCGCTACGTGAACCTGTTCCCGCTGATGACCACCCGCGCCGTCTATGAGGGCCAGCGCGCCGCCTCCGACCAGAAGCGGGTGTTCATTCTGAGCCGGTCGATGTTCGCCGGCAACCAGCGCTACTCCGCCTCCGCCTGGTCGGGCGACGTGAATTCCAATTTCCTCAACTACAGGCGGCAGATCCCGGCCGGCCTGAATTTCTCACTTTCCGGCATTCCCTACTGGACCACCGATATCGGCGGCTTCACTTCCGGCGACCCGACCGACCCCGCCTATCGTGAGCTGTTCGTGCGCTGGTTCCAGTACGGCGCCTTCTGCCCCATATTCCGCGTGCATGGAACGCGCACCAACGATCAGAACGAGCTGTGGTCGTACGGCCCGGAGGCGCAGACGATCGTGACCAACTTCGACCGCCTGCGCTACGAGCTGCTGCCCTACATCTACTCGCTGGCCTGGAAAATCACGAGCGACAACTACACGCTCATGCGCCCGCTGGTGATGGATTTCGCTTCCGACGCCACGGTGCTGGACATCGGCGACCAGTTCATGTTCGGCCCGGCGTTCCTGGTCAACCCGGTCACCGAGCCGGGCGTGCCGACGCGGCGCTTGTATCTGCCGAAGGCCCGCTGGTACGATTTCTGGACCGGCAGCGCGGTGGACGGCGGCAAGACCGTCGACGCCCCGGCGCCGCTCGATCGCATTCCGCTCTATGTGCGAGCCGGCTCCATCCTGCCGATCGGCCCCGACGTCGAGTACAGCACCCAGAAGCCGGCAGACCCCATCGAACTGCGCATCTATCGCGGCGCGAATGCGAGTTTCACGCTCTACGAGGACGAGAACGACAACTACAACTACGAGAAGGGCGCCTACGCCACCATCCCGCTGCGGTGGGACGACGCGAAGCAGACGCTGACCATCGGCGACCGCCAGGGCAAGTTCCCCGGCATGCTCGAAACCCGCACTTTCCGCATCGTCTTCGCGGGCGAGAAGCACGGGGTTGGAATCGGCCACACCGCCGAGGCAGACAAGGTTGTGAGCTACTCGGGTAGCCGGATCACGGTGACGCCCTAAAGGCCGACGTGGCGCACGCTCCCGACGTGCCGTGCCCGCACTCATGCGGACGCGTTGCAGGAGCCACGGGCCGCGCGACGTCTGGCCGTTGGCCGGCCCTGTGCCTACCCCGCCGCCTGGCCGGAGCGGAAGCTGCGAATGGCCACCGCCTCGTCCGGGAAGATCTCGAACACGCTGTAGAGCTTCGTGATGTGCATCAGCTCGTGGACGCGCGGCTGGAGCCCCAGCAGCTTCAGCCGGCCGCCGCGGTTGCTGACGGTCGCGAAGGCGCCCACCAGCTCACCCAGGCCGGAGCTGTCCATGTAACTCACCGCGGCGAGGTTCAACAGGATGTCTTTGGTGTTGTTGGTTACCAGGTCCTTGATGGCGTCGCGCAGGCGTCCCGATGCCTCGCCGAGCGTGATGCGCCCGCTCAGGTCGACGACTGCCACGTTCTCTACCCGGCGGATTGAGATGTCCAGGCTCATACGGTGGTCCTCCTCTAATCCCCAGCTACGAATCATCCTCAAAATCGCACGCGCCGCGCCGTCTGTCAACTCCGTTGGCTTCACGGGCGTGTAATAGGCGGCGAGGTGTAGAATCGGAGTCTTCTATGGACGCAATTCTAATGCTCGCCGCCGGTTTGGCCGGCGCCGGGGCCGCCTGGCTCTACTTCCGCTCCGGACGCGCCGTGCTGGGGGAGCGGCTCGCTTCCCGCGACCGCCAGATCCAGGAAATGGACGCGCGCCTGAAAAGCGGCCAGAGCCGGATCGAAGCGCTCCAGATCAGCGAGGCCGCTCTCAACGCCACGCTCGAACAGGAACGTAAAGCGGCCGGGGAGAAGCTGGCGCTGCTCGAACAGGCGCGGCAGAAGCTTACCGAAGCCTTCCAGGCGCTCTCCGCCGAAGCGCTCAAGAGCAATAACCAGGCCTTCCTGGACCTTGCCGCGAGCCGGCAGCAGGCCATCGAACAGGTCCTCAAGCCCATCGCCGAATCGCTCGACAAGGTGGACCGCCAGATACAAGCCATGGAGCAGACCCGCGCCGGCGCTTACTCCGGCCTGAGCGAGCAGGTACGGGGGCTGTCGGAAGCCCAGGCGCGGCTGCAATCGGAGACCGCGAACCTGGTCACCGCTCTGCGTGCGCCCAAGGCGCGCGGGCGCTGGGGCGAGATCCAGCTTCAACGCGTTGTCGAACTGGCGGGCATGATCGAGCGCTGCGACTTCGTCCAGCAGGAATCCGTCGGCACGGAGAACGGCCTGCTCCGGCCCGACATGATCGTGAAGCTGCCGGGCGGGAAGAGCATTGTGGTGGATTCCAAGGTTTCGCTCAAGGCGTACCTGGAGGCGTTTGAAGCCACCGATGAGGACGTGCGCGCGGCCCGGCTCAAGGACCACGGGGCGCAGGTTCGGGCGCACCTGACACGGCTCTCGGCCAAGGCCTACTGGGAGCAGTTCCAGCCGGCGCCGGAATTCGTGGTCATGTTCCTGCCGGGCGAGCCGTTCTTCGGAGCGGCGCTCGACGCGGACCCCTCGCTGATTGAATACGGCGTGGAGCGGCGGGTGATCATGGCCACGCCAACCACGTTGATCGCGCTACTCAAGGCCGTGGCCTACGGCTGGCGGCAGGAAGCGCTGGCCGAAAACGCGCAGAAGATCGCCGACCTGGGCCGGGAGCTGTACGCCCGCCTGTCGACTTTGGGCGGCCATTTCGACGATTTGCGCGGCGCGCTCGACCGCGCCGTGGACGCGTACAACAAGGCGGTGGGTTCGCTCGAATCGCGGGTGATGGTGAGCGCGCGCAAGTTCCGGGAGCTGGAGGCGGCGGGGCCGGAGGGTATGAAGCCGCTGGAGACTGTGGATCGGGCGACGCGGGAGCTGCAGGCTCCGGAGTTTAAGGCGGCGGATGGGCAGGGGTGAGGGCCTTCGCCGGCTGCAATAACAAGCACGGCTCAGATGAGATACGCCGTTCTCTTTGAAAAGACCTAGACCGGGTACAGCGCGCATTTGCCGGAACGCGTGGCTGCCGTCGCTGCATAATCGCTCCACGGGCGGAGCCCAAGGCGGCACGCACTCCACGGAGTGACTATAACGGCGCTTCATCGCCCTCGCGAGGCGGCTTTCCGCCTCGCCGGTTCATGATCTTGTCGAAAGCCTTGAAGTCGGCCCGCGCCTTTCGGTCCGCGAAGAACCGGGCCGTTTGGAGCGCCGAGACTTTTTCCGCTACCGCCGTGGCAACGAACTGGTTGATACTGGTTCGATCCTCCCGGCTCAGCCGCACAACGGCTTCCTTGAGCGACCGCGGCAGCCGCAAGGGGTACGTTCGAGTCTCTTTCATCGAATCCTTTCTATCGCCTCTCTCGGGAGAAGGGCTTCGACACCGAATCGCTCGGGGACACGCCCGAAGTCCCGCAAATTGAATGTGGCCAGGACATCCGCCCGGCCATTCACCGCCGCTTCCAAAACCATCTCATCGTTTGGGTCGCGGAGTTGGGGCCGCCACAGAAAATGCGTTTCCACCGGCTGTGCCATCGCGATCACCGCATCCACAAAAGTACCGACCTGCCGTTCCGATAGCGCGGCCGCCAGCCGATGGTCGGCTCTATGACAAACGGCTTCGTATTCCAGCGCCAAGGGAACGGTCAACAATAATGTAGCCTTGTCGCGCCGCACTGCCCGCAGGATAGCGGCGGAGGCGCCCGACGGACTTCGCATCGCCGCCACGACCGCGCCGGTGTCCATGACTAGCCGCATCACATCACCCATGATATCACGCGGGCACATCAGTGAGCGGGACCGGAGCCGGGTCAAGGCTGCGTTCGAAGCGCCTTCACCGTTTAAGCCAAGCGCCCCCGTGTGGCTGATGCGAAAGTGGCATAGGCTCGCGCTCTGCCTACCCCGCCCGCAACCCCAACCCCGGCCCGTCCGGCAAAATCAGCTTGCCGTTTTCGACCCGGACGCCGGTGTGGGCGTCATTGGCGATGAGCAGGTTGCCGTCGAGGTCGGCGTAATCGACCAGCGGCGAGAGGTGCGCCGCGGCGGTCACCGAGATGGAGCTCGATATCATGCAGCCCAGCATGGTCTTCATGCCCAGCGCCTTGGCCACCTGGATCATCTTGCAGGCTTCGAGAATTCCGCCGCATTTGTCGAGCTTCACGTTGACGCCGTCGTAAATGCCGGCGCATTTCGCCACGTCGGCCGGGCGCTCGCAAGCTTCGTCCGCGATGAGCGGCATGTTCACGCGCTGGCGCACCCAACGCGTCTCTTCGAGCATGGCGGCCGGCATCGGCTGTTCGACGAACTCGACGCCCTGGGTTTCCAGCCAGCGGATCTTGCGGACGGCTTCTTCCTTGTCCTTCCAGCCCTCGTTGGCGTCCACGCGCAGCGGCTTTTTGGTGACGCTGCGCACGGCCTCGATGGTCGGCTCGTCGGTCGCCAGGCCCACCTTGATCTTCAGCACCGGATACGCCTCCGCCTCGCGCACTTTCTGGCGGGTGATCTCGGGCGTGTCGATGCCGATGGAAAAGGTGGTCACGGGCGCATCGCGCGGGTCCAGGCCAAAGTAGCGGTAGAGCGGAATGCCGAGCCTCTGGCCGATCCAATCCATCAGCGCGATGTCGATGGCGGCCTTGGCGGCGTACTGGCCCTCCATACGCCGCGAGACCTCGCCCATTACCTTGGCGAACTCCCACGGATTCGCGTCCGCCAGATACTCGAGGACGGCGTTGAGCGCCGCCTGCGCCGATCTTGCGTCTTCGTGGTAGCGCACGATGGGCGCGCCCTCGCCAAGGCCGGTGACGCCGTCGCGGGTGTAATCGAGTTGGAGCACCTCGCGGTACTGGCTGGAGGACATGGTGGTCGTCCAGGTGTGCTTCAACATCAGTCGGGCGATCCGCGTCTCGATCCTGGCTCGGCCTGACGAGGCAGGCGGAAGCGCCTGCCCCACGGCGGCAGGCAACGTCAGCGCGGCCTTCATCCAGTTTCGACGGTTCATTTCAGCCTCCTCGCGGCGACGAACAGCCCGGCCCAAAACGGATCGTCGAGCCGGTCGATGCGCACCACCGGATGCTCGTGGACCGTGGCGCTGATGAACTCGCCGGCGCCGAGGTACATCCCCGTGTGCGTGATGTGGCGGTCCGAGCTGCCGAAGTAGAGTAAGTCGCCGGGCCGCAAATCCTTGCGCTCGACGGGAACCAGCCCGCTCCAATCCGCCTGGGGCTGCGCGTCGCGTGGAAGCAGCACGCCGAGCCGCCGGTAGAGCATCTGGACGAAGCCCGAGCAATCGTACCCGAACGTCGAAGTGCCGCCCCACAGGTATGGCAGGCCCAGGAACCTTCGGCTGAACCCGGGCAGGTCCGCGGCAGCCAGACGCGGCGCCTCGAAGCTCACATCACCGCGGGCGACCCACGCCAGTTGGCCGTCCGCCAGCCCGACGCGAATCCAGCGCCCGCCGTCGTCCTTGGGCTCGGCGGTCACCTCCAGGCGCGTTTCGAAAGGCACGGTAAGCGCCGGCTCGTGGCGCGTGACATCCGGCTCGCGGTAGAGATTCGCGAACAGGCTCTCCACGCGCGCGGCGCGCCCAGCCGCGGCGTAGCCCGTCTCGCCATCGCGCAGCGCGCGGAGGGCGGCGAGCGGCATCCAGCCGGTGTATTCGTCCGGCGTCTCCACCTTGGCCCAACCCTCCTGGTCTTCCAGAATCCGGACCTGCGTGCCGTAGATCGCCTGCGAGACCACGCCGGCCTGTCCCCCGGGTCTCGAATACATGTTCGCTACCGGCTTCAGCACCACGGCGGGGCGAAGCTGAGCGGAGAGCATCGGAGCCAGCATAAAGATAAGCCAAAGATGATGCAAGGCAGGCGTCCACGCCTGCGAAAGGTCTCGAGATCCGCTTCCGCGCGCAATCGGGAGCCGCATACCTTCACCATTGTGAACCCGCCCGGCGCCCGCGTGGTAAAACGGTAAGCACTATGGCAAACGACCTGTTCTCTCTCGATGGGAAGATCGCGGTGGTGATCGGCGGAGGCGGAGTGCTGGCCGGGGCGATGGCCACCGGATTTGCCGAAGCCGGCGCCGGCGTCGCCATACTGGACCTGAACGCCGGACATGCCGAAGCCCGCGCCGCCGCGATCCGCGCCCTCGGCCACCACACTATCGGCATCGCCTGCGACGCCACCCGCAAGGCCGACCTCAGCCGCGCGCTCGAAATCGTTCTCCGGGAGTTTGGCGCCGTCGACATCCTGCTCAATGCCGCCGGGATCAACTCCGCCACGCCTTTCTTCGAAATCACCGAGGAGGAGTGGCAGCGGATCCTCGACGTGAACCTCAAGAGCATGCTGCTCGCCTGCCAGGTGTTCGGAAAGAGCATGGTGGATGCGGGACGCGGCGGCTCCATCATCAACATCTCGTCGGCCTCCTCGGGCCCGCCGCTGTCGAAGGTGTTCACGTACAGCATCTCCAAGGCCGGCGTCAACCAGTTGACCCAGTTTCTGGCGCGCGAGCTGGCGCCGCACAAGGTGCGCGTGAACGCGCTTGCGCCCGGTTTCATCCCCGCCGAGCAGAACCGCAAGGTGCTCACTCCGGACCGCGTCGCCAGCATCATGGCGCACACGCCCGCGGCCCGCTTCGGCGAACCTTCGGAGATGGTGGGCGCGGTGGTGTGGCTGGCCTCCGAGCGCGCCGCGTCCTTTGTCACCGGCGCGATCATCCGCGTGGACGGCGGATTCACCGCCATGACGATCTGAGGGTTGCTGGACTGAATCTGGCCGGCCAGCGCGGTGGAGCACAGCGGGATCGCCCCGCTCGCGCGTGGCCGGCCAGAAAGCCGGTGGGCCTCAACAGCCCGAGAACCTCCAATCTTCGCACGGACGGACGCGCCGTGGGTTGGCCAACCGCTTTATCAGCCGTTCGACAAATACACAAACCTGGCGATGAAGAGCGCCGTAAGCAGGTAAACCAGCCAGCTCACGCCGCGGTACTCTCCACGCAAAACCTTGAGCAGCGTATAAGTGATGAACCCGAATGCAATCCCGTTGGCGATCGAGGTCGTGAGCGGAATCGTCACCATGGTGAGGAACGCCGGCAGAGCGAGCACGGGGTTGGACCACGGGATCTCGGCAACCGCCGACACCATCAGGCTGCCCACGATGATCAACGCCGGCGCCGTGGCCGCGGCCGGAATGATGCCCGCAAGCGGCGTGACGAACAGCGCTGCCACGAACAGCAGGCCCACCACCACCGCCGTGAAGCCACTCCTCCCGCCCGCCGTGATCCCCGCCGCGCTCTCGATGTAGCTCACCACCGTTGAAGTCCCGGTGAGCGAACCCGCCACGGTGGCCGTCGCGTCCGTAAACAGGATTCTTTCCAGTCGCGGGATACGGCCCTGCTTGTCGATCAAACCGGCTTTCTTGGTCACCCCGATCAGCGTGCCGATGTTGTCGAACAGATCCACGAACAGGAAGACGAACACCACCTCCAGGAACCCCAGCCGCAGCGCCGAGCGCACATCGAGCTTCAGCACCGTGGCGCTCAAATCGGACCAGTGCAGTTGCTGCGGATGCCAGTGCACCATTCCGAACGCCGCGCCGGCCGCCGTCGTCCCCAAAATGCCGATCAGCATTGCCGCTTTGACGCCGCGAGCCATCAGCCCGCCGGTCAGCACCAGGCCGAAGATCGCCAGCAGCGCGTCCGGCTGCTTCAGACTGCCCAGGGCGACGATGGTCTGCGGATTGGCGGCAATGATGCCCGAGCTGCGCAGCCCGATGAGCGCGATGAACAGGCCGATACCGGCCGCAACCGCCGCGTACAGCTCCTGCGGGATCGCGGCGATGATCAGTTGCCGGATGCCGAACGCCGTCAGCAGCAGGAAGGCGACGCCGGAGATGAACACGGCCCCCAGCGCCGTCTGCCACGGAATGCCCATGCCTTTGACGACCGTGTAGGCGAAATAAGCGTTGATGCCCATCCCGGGCGCCAGCGCGATGGGATAGCGCGCAAAGACGCCCATCAACAGGCTGGCGAAAGCGGCCGACACGCAGGTCGCCGCCGTCACCGCCGCCAGCGGCATTCCTGCTTCGTGCAGCACCGCCGGGTTGACGAAGATGATGTAGGCCATCGTCAGGAACGTGGTCACGCCGGCGAGCGTTTCCGTCCGCCAGTCGGTGCCGAGTTCCTGGAACTCGAAGTAGCGTGCGAGGGTTTTCAAGAGCGCTCCGGCATTGACATGGCAGAGTAGTATATCGATTTCCAGACCCGGATTGGGACCGGCCCGCGCCGTTTCACAACCCTATCACTCACTGAATGCGCTGGACTTTCCCCGTCACAAACCGCCCGCCCCGCTCGTTCTTTGTTCAGAGGCCGGGAACGGAGACCGATGATGGAGTACGCTGGTGAGGCGACAATGCGGGCGGGAATGAGCGCGCTGGGCGGCGAGGGGGCCGGGTGGTCGGCGGCCGCCTTCGAAGCGGTCTTCTGCGAACATTACGGGCGTATCGTCGCCGTCCTCCAGCGCGTGCTGGGCGACCGCGCACAGGCCGAAGAGATCGCCAGCGACGCCTTTCTGAAGCTGTATCAACAGCCGTCGGCTCCCGAGCGCTACCAGAACCTGGGCGGCTGGCTTTACCGCACCGCCAGCCGGCTGGGCATCGACGCTCTGCGCGCAACGAACCGGCGCCGCCAGCACGATCCCGAAGCCGCTCTGTGGCTGGCGGAGGCGTCTGGGGAGGCCGACCCACTCGAAGACGTCCTGCGTGCCGAGCGCGCCAGGAACGTGCGTGCGGCGCTGGCCGCTCTCAAGCCGGCGCAAGCGCGGATCCTCGCGCTGCGTGCTGGCGGGCTTTCGTACAAGGAAGTGGCGGACGCGCTCGGCGTCAAACCAGGCTCGGTCGGGCAACCGCTGGCCCGCGCCGAGGCGGCATTCGAAAAAGCGTATCGGCGAATTGGAGGACGACCCTATGTGCATCCCTGATGGAATCCTGCGTGCGAAGCTGGATGGAGAACTGAGCGAGACGGATCTCGCCCGGGCGGAGGCTCATCTGGAAGCCTGCGAACGCTGCCGCGAGCGGGCACGGGAACTCGCGGAGCGGGCCGAGCGGGTCGGAGCGCTTCTCTCCGGCCTCGCGCCGGAAACCGCGGAAGAGCCTGCCGACGCTGGCCGCGCCTTCGCGAGGCTCGAACGCCGTCTGTCCGCGGCGCCGGCCCGCCGGCCCTTCTGGATACCGCGGCTCACGCCCGCCTGGAGCGCCATCGCCGCGGCTGCGCTGGCAGCGGCCTTGCTGGTCTCCCCGCCCGGCCGCGCCGTCGCGCAGAAACTCCTCGGCATGCTGCGCATCAAGGCGGTCGTAGCCGTTCCGATGGAGCGCGACTTCATCGCCGAAGGCAAGGGTGAGATGCTTCAGCAGTTGCTGGCCGACAGCGTTGTGAAGACCAAGGACAGCCAACGGCTGGCCGTATCGGACCGCGATCAGGCCGGCAGCATGGCTGCCATGAACGTGCGGCTGCCGGAATTGCGCACGGATACCCCGCAGCTTTTCGTCAACACCGAGAGCGCCTTTCACTTCAGCGTGAACCAGCAGCGGCTCGACACCCTGCTCTCCGTCGCCGGACGCACCGATCTGCAGTTCCCGCCCGAACTCGCCGGCGCGCAGGTCTTCGTGAGCGTCCCGGCCAACGTGGTTGCCCGCTACGGCAACTGCCCGCCTGTCGAGAACCTGCTTGAGCCCACCCGGGGGCCTTACGACAATTGCGTCGTGGTTTCCCAGGTGCCCGTCCCGACGGTGGTCACCAATCCCCAGCTCGATCTGAGCGGGGTGGCGGAGTTCGGGCTGCAACTGGCGGGCATGACCGCCGAGCAGGCGCACCTGTTCAGCCAGACGGTCGATTGGACGTCGACCATTGCAGTTCCCATCCCGCGCAACGCCACCAGCTACCAGACCGTCACGGTGGACGGCGTCAAGGGGCTCATGATCACGGGCCTGCCGGATCGCCAGGTTGTGGCGCGAGTCGGAGAAGGTTCGCGCAACCGCGTTACGCAGCTTCCGCCGGCTTACGGCGTGCTCTGGGTTCACAACGGCGTTATGTACTCGGTGGGCGGCTTCGGCGATGCGGCGTTGGCCCAGCCGCTGGCCGCGTCGCTGCGCTAACCTCTGTTCATGCCGGGCGCCGCCATCGAGACCGCGAATCTGCGAAAGACCTTCGGCGAGAAGGTGGCGGTTCGCGGTCTTACACTCGAGGTTGGCCGGGGGGAGGTGTTCGGGTTCCTCGGCCCGAACGGCGCTGGAAAGAGCACCTCGGTCAAGATGCTGCTTGGCCTGGTGGAGCCCACCGCGGGCCAGGCGGTTCTACTGGGCCGTCCTCTCGGCGACTGCGATGTGCGGGCGCGCGTGGGCTTTCTCCCCGAGCATTTCCGCTTTCACGACTGGCTGACGGGCGAAGAGTTCCTCGATTTTCACGCCCGGCTGTACCGGATGCCCGCCCCCCGCCGCCATAAGCGCGTGCCGGAGCTGCTGGCGCTCGCCGGCCTGGCCGATCACGGCGGCAAACGCCTGCGCGACTACTCGAAAGGCATGCTGCAACGCATAGGTCTGGTGCAGGCGCTGCTGAACGATCCCGAGCTGATCTTCCTCGACGAGCCTACCAGCGGGCTCGACCCCGCCGGCCGGCTGCTCGTGCGCGACATCATCCGTGCCGAGCGCGAACGCGGCGCCAGCGTGTTCTTGAACTCGCACCTGCTCTCGGAGGTCGAGGTCACCTGCGACCGGGTGGCTTTCATCAAGCACGGCGAGGTTCTCGAGATCTGCGACCTGAAGAAGCTGGGAGCCCAGGAGCGCTCGATCGTGGCCCGCGTGAAAGACCTGCGGCCCGAGGCTCTGGCGGGCATCGAGCGGTGGGCCGATGCGGTCCGGCTGGAGGGCGAGTCGCTGACCATGGAAGTGCGGGCCGAAGACTCAGTACCGGAGGTGGTCGCGTACCTGGTGGCGGGCGGCGCGCGCGTTTATTCGCTGCACTCGCGGCAGGCCTCGCTCGAAGAGATGTTCCTGCGCATCGTGGGGAACGAGGGGGGCCTGTGAGCGGGGTTGCGGTGATTGCCGGGCTCACCTGCCGCGAAGCCGTCCGCCGGAGGGCGCTGGCCGCAGCGGTCGTGCTGGGCGCGGCGTTCCTGCTGCTGTATGGCTTTGGCTTGCACATGGTGCTTGCCGGCATGCCCGCCGCCGCCACGCGCCAGTTGCTCTTCAGGCGCCAGGCGGTCATCGTACTGTTCGCCATGGGCATGTACGTCGTGAACTGGCTGCTGGCGGTAATCACGATCCTGACTTCCGCCGATACGGTTGCCGGGGAGATCCACTCCGGTGTCATCCAGGCCGTCGTGACCAAGCCGATCCGGCGCTGGGAGGTCATTCTCGGGAAATGGCTGGGCTTCGCTGTTATGCTGACGGCCTACCTGGCGTTCATGGCGGGCGGGATGCTGGTGGAAGTGCGGCTGATTGGCGGCCACACGCCGGCGCACGTTCCGGAGGCCCTCGGCCTGCTTTGGCTCGAGAGCATGCTGCTGCTGGCGGTCACCTTCCGCGTGGGGGTGAGCCTTTCGACGCTGGCCACGGGCGTAGCGGTCTTCGGGCTGCACATTCTGGCGTTCCTGGGCGGCTGGGTGGAGGAGTTCGGCTGGCTGGCCCACAGCCAGACGGCGGTCAATCTGGGCGTGCTGGCGAGCGTGGTGATGCCCAGCGAATCGCTGTGGCGGCGTGCGGCCTTCGCTCTGCAAGGTCCGGTCATTGGCGGCTTCGGCCGAGGGCCTTTCAGTATCGGCTCGGTCCCCAGCGGGCTGATGGTGCTCTACGCGGGCCTGTATCTGGCGACGGCCCTGACACTTGCCATCCGGCGGTTCTCGCGCCGGGATCTGTAAGACGCGGGCCATCGGCCAGGCTGCCCTCACAGTCGCGTCCTCTCATCCGATGAGTAGTTCGAAGGAAAAATGTACAGCGGAATCACGACCTACTTTGAGAGCGGCATTCTGACAGCCGAGCCGGTGGAACTGGTGCGGATGCTCTACCGCGGGGCCATTGACGCCGTGGAGCAGGCCCGCGAGAACCTGCGCGCGGGAGAGATCGCGGCGCGCTCGGCCCAACTCACCAAGGCAGGCGCGATTCTGGCCCACCTGGCCTTCTCCGTCAACTTGGAGATCGACCCGGTCCTTGGCCGCAACCTGATCGAGTTGTACGACTACATGCAGCGGCGGCTGCTGCGCGCGAACCTCGAGCAGGCGGAAGGTCCGCTGGCCGAGGTATCGCAGCTTCTCTCGACGCTGCTGGAAGCGTGGGCTCAGAGCGGACCGCGGGAGCCGCAGCCGGTTCGAGACGAACCGGTTGCGGAGTACGCAGGCGTAGGGTACGGCGGCGCAGAGGATGACCTGGCCGAGTGTGCCGGCCAGAGATGGAGCCTCTGACCGCGGTTGGCGGCAGTCTCGACGAGTAAGGCTTTTGCGGGCATCTTGCGGGCTACAGCTTCCTCCCCCGCCAGCCGAATATAGAGCCGAGGCAACCCGTCAACTCTATGGCCAAATGTGAAACGAAGTATTGGGGGCAGCTCGATTACAGCCAGGACGCGGTGATCGACTTCCCGGCCGGCATTCCGGGCTTCGAGCAGGAACGGCGATTCGTGCTGATCGAGCAGCGTGAGCTCGACCCGCTGGTCTTTCTCCAGAGCCTGACCACGCCCACTCTATGCTTTCTCTCGCTGCACGTACGCGTCGTCTGCCGGGACTACAAACTCTCGATATCCGACGAGTATCTGGAGACTTTGGGATTACAGCGGACGAGCCAGCCTTCGATTGGACCGAAGCTGGCGTGCCTGGCGCTGCTGCACATCGATGAGAACGAAATCACCACGAATCTGCTCGCGCCCATCGTCATCCACATACCGGCGCGCCGCGGCGCGCAGGCGATCCAGACCGGTTCCGATTACTCGCTCCAGCATCGGATCGAGCTGGTCGAGGCGGCGGTATGCGCATAAGCCACCTGGTCGAGGCGCCGGCATGCTCATGATGAAGCGGCGCGCCGGGGAATCGATCCTCATCGGGGACGACATCGAGATCCACCTGGCGCACATTGGCCGCACGCGGGTCAAGATCGGCATTCAGGCTCCGCGCGACGTGCCGGTGGTGGCCAAAGAGGTGAAGCTGGTGCGGGATCGGAACCTCGCGGCGGCCGAATTGCGCCTCGAGGGAGCGCTGGCGAAGCTGGCGGCGCGGGTGTCGTCGCCCAGACTTCAAGGAAACGGGCCGCCGGCCGATGAGAGGCAGTGAAGTTGCTTTCAGGTATCCGAACTCATGGAGAACCTGACCGGTACTGAAGCCGGAGATCAACAGAAAAGGAATTTACAATGCTTTCCGTCCAAACCAACGTTACCTCTCTCGTAGCTCAGAATAACCTGCGCGTGGATACGGACTTCCAGAGTCGCACGATTACGCGCTTGACTTCGGGCTATCGTATCAACTCTTCCGGTGACGACCCCGCCGGTCTGGCGGTCGCCAACGGCTATCGCAACTCGGAGGCCGAGCTGACGCAGGGCATTCAGAACGCCAACGACGGCATCAGCACCCTGCAGATCATCGACGGCGGCATGAACAACATCGGCCAGATCCTGGACCGCCTGAAGACCCTGGCCACGCAATCGGCCAGCGACACATTCACCGGGAACCGGAACGTGCTGAACAGCGAGTTTCAGGGCCTGGTGACGGAAATCAACCGGCAGGCGCAGGCGATCGGGCTGGGTCAGAACGGCGCCTTCGCCAAGAGCCTCTCGGTCTATATCGGCGGCGGCCGCGCGGGGACCACGTCGGCAGCGACCAACTCCAGCTTGCAGATCAACCTCACGGCCGCCACGGTGGACGCCAAGAGCCTGGGGCTGGCGGGCATGCAGGCCATCGGCGGCAGCCCGGGAACAACCGACATCGGCGACGGCTCGGCGCACACCAACGTCTCCGCCATCATCAACGACGCCAACAACAAGACGGCGACCACTGGCTATACCGTCTTCGACTTTTCCGGAGCCGGCTTCTCCGGCGGCAACGCCGTGGCAGTGAGCGTGAACACCTCGAACGTCACCGACGTCAACACCTTGGTCTCGGCCATCAACAACGCCATCCAGAACGCCGGCAACAACGGGACGGCGGCGGGCACGGCGTTCAAGAACGCCGGCATCGCGGCTACGGTGAATGTGGACAGCACGGGCAAGTCGCAGCTCGCGTTCACCTCCAGCACGACCGCGTTCCAGGTGCGGGCCGGGGACATGGTCTCGAACGCCCTGATGGGCAATTTCGCCGATGCCGCCACCAGCGCCGACTCAGCCGCGCTGACCTCGTACGTCGCGGGCAAGGTAAACGCCGTGGACGGCAATGTGGCCGGCGCGCAGGTCGTGATCTCGGGCGCGGGAATGACGAGCCCGGTCGCTCTTACGCTGGGCGCAGACGCCACGGTTTCCGGGGTGGTCTCCGATCTCACCACGCAAATCGCCCAGAACTCCGCCCTTACCCACATCGGCCTGACGGTGGGCGTCAGCGGCGGCAAGCTGACATTCAGTTCCACCACCGGCCAGGAGTTCCAGGTGGAGGTGAACGGCGACACGCACGGCTATCTCGGAATGGGGTCGTTCACCGCCGCGGACAATATCGCGTTCACGGGAAACCAAT
Organism: Bryobacterales bacterium; assembly: GCA_963719445.1. Lineage (GTDB taxonomy): Bacteria > Acidobacteriota > Terriglobia > Bryobacterales > Bryobacteraceae > DASWZN01. Next base: position 4,704,864 of record OY970385.1, on the reverse strand, counting down.
ACGACAACAGCGTCGCCAACGGCGCCGCAAACATCCAGATCTCCCTCAACGGGGGCGATTCGAGCGGCAACCTGATCAGCGTCGATCTCAACCAGGGCGACGCCACGGCGGCCACGGAAATTGGCACGGGCACAAGCGCCAACGTAGCGGCAGCGGTTGGCGACAACGATCTGGAGATCAATGGAATCGCGGTCAACCTTGCTGGCGCCACCACCATGGTCGAGGTGGCCAATGCGATCAACGGCACCGTCGGGCTGGCGGGAACGGCTTCGGTCGACAGCAACGACCACCTGGTGCTCACGAGCGCCACCAGAGGCGCGGGCTCGACTCTGGCCATTGCCGGCGCAGCGGGGCTCGTGGACCTGGGCCTCGCGGCTTCCGCCAGAGGCACGTCGCGCACCGCCGCCAGCGTCGCGGCGGACATCAACAACCAAATTGCGGCCAACCCCACTCTTGCCGCGGCCGGATTGACAGCCGTGGCCAGCGGCGCCGACGGTCACAACGGCAACGCCACGATCACCCTCCAGTCGCTCAACCCCCAAGGGGGGAACGCCGGCGTCACTCTGTTCCGGGTGAACGCTTACGGAGGCGCCCAGGCCGACATCGGCTTCGGCACGGCCGGACAGACCTTTACGGGCCTGACCGTCAGCGACGCGACCGATACGGTCGTGAATGCGGGCGGAGCCTCCAGCAGCGGCGCCCTGGGATTCACGGCGCTTACTCTGGGGAACGACAGCCAGACAGTCACGATTTCGGCGACCGACAGCACCGGGGCGCTCCAATCCAAGACCATCACGCTGACGAACAACAACACGCGCCAGAACGGGGACTCGATCGACGACGCGATCAGCGCCATCAACACGGCGCTGCAGCAGACCAACAACCCCACGCTGCAAAAGGTCGTGGCCGTCAAGGACAACTCGAGCGGGACGGAGAAGATCAATTTCATCAGCTCGCTGGCCTCATTCCAGGTCAGCATTGGCAGCACCGCCAGCGGCAACGGGCTGAGCAGCCAGGGGACTACGGTCTCCTCGACCACCCTGGCCGGCGGCAGCATGGCGGACATCTCCAGCCAGCAAGGCGCCACCGCCGCGATCGCGGCGGTCAGCAGCGCCGTCTCCTCGCTGGGCTCCGCACAGGCCAACGTCGGCAAGGCGCAGAACACCCTGAACTACGCGATCGGCCTGGCCGAATCGCAGATGTCGAACCTGGCGGCCGCCGAGTCGCGCATTCGCGACGCAGACATGGCGGCCGAAGCGGCCAACCTGACCAAAGCGCAGGTCCTGCAGCAGTCCGCCATGGCGGCCATGGTGCAGGCCAATTCGGCCCCGCAAGCCGTACTGACTCTGTTGCGGGGCTAACACCTTAGCTAGCGGCCGCGGCAGCTAGCGGGCGCTAAAGAACAAGCAGTGGAGGCCGGGCGGACCATCTCAAACGGTTCGCCCGGCGCGGTTCCTTTATGGCTACCAGCAACACCATCACCTTCACCGGCACCAGCCGGTACACCCAGGACTTCCAGAACGTAATTGATCGCGCGGTGGCGATCGCCGGGCTTCCGATCACGCAGCTCAACCGCAAGGTGACGCAACTCAACACTCAGGCCTCGGCGCTGAACGACCTGGACACCAAGTTCTCGGCCCTCTCCAACGCGGCGGACGCGATTGCCACCGCCATGGGAAGCGGCTCGTTCAACGCCGATGTCTCGGATCCCTCGATCGCCGGCGTCACCGTGACCGATGGCGCCATGGAGGGAGCGTACTCAATCGAGGTGACAAACCTCGGAGCCTACACCACCGTCATGAGCAATGACGCCGGGCTGCTCCAGGTCGCCGACCCCGGCCGCACGAGCATCAGCACGGCAACCAACTACTCCCTCACGGTGGGAAGTTCGAGTTACTCCATCACGCCCTCCGGCAATTCGCTTTACAGCCTCGCGCACGCCATCAATGCCAGCTCTGCCGGCGTGCAGGCGACCGTGGTCAACCTCGGATCGGCGTCGGCGCCCGACTATCGCCTGTCGTTGCAGAACACCCTGCTTGGAGCAACCGCCATCCAGTTGAACGCCGTCACGACGGATCCGGACAATCAGCCCGTAACCACGCCCCTGATGACCCAGCAGGTTGAGGGCAGTCTGGCCACTTACAAGGTAGATGGGTCGAGCCAGGTGGCCAGCAGCGATTCCCGCAACGTGACCATCGCTCCGGGCCTGACGGTTACCATGCTGGCGCAGAGTCCGGCCGGCCAGGCAACCTCGATCACGCTAACGCGCCAGTCGGGCCCCATCAGCAACGCGCTCCAGAGTTTCGTAACGGCTTATAACGCGGCGGTAGACGACCTGAACCAGCAGCGCGGGACGACGGGAGGCGCCCTGAGCGGCCAGAACGTAGTCTACCAACTGCGCGACGCCCTGAACCAGCTGACCAGTTACTACCAGGGCGGGAGCGCGATCGCGTCGCTGGCAGACCTGGGCGTTACCTTTGACAAGTCGGCAAACGGCCATCTGGACTTCGACCCAACGGCATTGCTCTCCGCCTCGTTAAGCAACATGGGCGCAATCGCCTCGTTCCTCGGCGACGGCGCCACCGATGGCTTTCTCAAGTCCGCAAGGGCCGCGATGGCCTCCGTCGAAGACCCGACGCGGGGCGCCCTGAAGACCGCCATTGCCGGTAACCAGGCCGAGGCTGCCCACGACAACAACGAGATCGCGACGGAGCAGGCGAAGCTGGACACCTACCAGACGAACCTGACCAACCGTATGAATGCGGCCGATGCGCTGATCTCCACCATGGAGCAGCAGTACACGGTGATCAGCAATCTGTTTGCGGCGATGGAGAACGCCTCCGGCAGGGCGACCACTTCGACCACCACAAACTCGCTGGCCTGACGCCCATGGAAACGCTCGCGGAGATTGCCGGCCGATTGCGCGCAGCCGTCGCCTCGCAAGCCTGCGTCGAGGCGCGAAGCCTCATCCCGGCGTACTGCGCGGCGCTCGAGCGTGAATTCCGCAAACAGCCTCCTTCCTCGCCCGGGGCCCGCCGCATTGCGGAGGAAGCCAAGGATCTCTATCAATGGCTCGCGCGCACGGTGATTCTCAACCGCGCTCATTGCGCCGCGGCGCTGCAGAGGCTCGCCAGCCTGTCTTCGTACCTGCAGTCCGGCAACCGTGTGCCGCACACTTACGAACTCGAAGGATGAGGCACCGCCGCAGCTGTGATATGCTGCAACCCGATGGCCCGCCTCGACGACGATTCGCTCGTGCTGAGCTGCCCCGCATGCGGCACCTTCGCCCAGCTGCCTTCCGGCGAGCGCGACACGATCTGCTGGAAATGCAAGGCGCACCTGCAGGTTCAGGTTCGCGGCCGTCGGGCAACTCTGGAGGTCGCTCCGCCGGGCGAGGCGGCCCCTCAGCAGGATACGGTCGAGGGTCCGCCGCCCTTGACAGCCGAAACGGAGCAGGCGCTCTGGCCCGCGGACACGCCCCCCCGCCGCCGCGCCTCCCGGTTCCCCTCCACCGTTTGGGTCGTTCTCGCCATCGTGGCGGCAGGAGCGGCGCTCCTGTTCCCGAACCGCCGCGGCCCGGATAGATCCAACGTTCTGCGCACTCCGGATAGCCGCATCGAGATCGAGTTGCCGTCCGGCTGGAGTTCCGCGCCGCTCCCGAACGCCGCTTGCCAGATCGCCGCCGTGAATCGTGCCCAGATGGAGTCGGTCTGCATAATCTCTCAGCAGAAGGCCGACTTCAAAAACCTCGGCAGCTATGGCGAGATCCTCCAGAAGTCCATGCTTCAGCGGCTGGGCGGCGCCGAAGCGAGCACCGGCGACATGATTCTGGTGAATGGGCACCCCACGCTGCGCTACGAGGTGACAGGCACGTCCAGCCTGGGGATCAAAGTGGGATACGTGATCGCCGTCGTGGAGACCGAAACGCGGTTCAACGAGGTGGCGGCCTTCGTGGATCAATCGCAGCTTCCCGGCCACAGGGCCAGCCTTGGGAATCTGGCTTACGGCCTGCGCGAGATCGCAGCCACCGCCAGCCGCTAACTCTGCCGCAGTCGAGGCTTTCTTCCTCCGCCCCCACTTTCGGACACTGCTGCGAGCAGCCCTGACCACAGCCGCCACCGCCACCCCGTAACTGCTATACTCATCGACGGCTGCAATCAGCCCTCACCAATACGCGAGGAATGCTCGGGAAGGCGGTGAAAGTCCGCCACTGCCCCGCAACTGTGAGCGACAGAAGTCGGCTGCGACGGTCACTGCTTCGAGTGGGAAGGCCGCGCAACCCAAACACGGGCTAAAGCCGTTGTCGCGAAGTCAGGAGACCGGTTCCCTCGCGGATGAGAAGAAACGTCTCGCGGGAGAACGTCTCATGAAGACCGCACATTCGCTCCTCTGTCTTTCCCTCGTTGCCGCCGCCGTGGCGTGCGCTTCCCAGGGCACCGTTGTCGATCCTTCCGGAAAGCCCATCGAGCACGCGCGCGTGGTCTGCTCGGGCATCGCGGCCGAGACCGCCCCCGACGGCCGTTTTTCGCTCAACATCGGGAGCCCCTGCCGCGCCGCCGTCTCCGCAGCCGGCTTTGAAACAAAGCAGGTCGATCTTGTTCCGACCGCGACGGCGCGCATCCAGCTCTCCATCGCGCCCCGCAGCGAGCAGGTAGTCGTTACCGCCACGCGCCGCGAAACCACTCTGGAAGAGGCCGGCGCCGCCGCCAGCGTCGTCACCGCCGCCGACCTCCGCGCCCGCGACTATCCCTCGCTGGGCGACGTGCTGCGGGAAGTTCCGGGGATTCAAATCGCCCAGTCCGGCCGCCCCGGCAGCCTCACCGATGTTTACGGCCGAGGGGGCCAATCCACGGCCATGCTCGTGCTCGTCGACGGCGTCCCGATGAACGATCCCGGCGGCGCCATCAACCTGGCCGGCTCCACTACCACCGGGATCGACCGCGTGGAGGTCGTGCGCGGGCCCGAAAGCGCCCTGTTCGGCGCCGACGCTTCCTCCGGCGTCATTCAGCTCTTCACCAAACGCGGCGATCCCGAGGACCGCGTGCCGCACGGTTCCTTCTCCTACGAGCGCGGCAGCTTCGGAACCGGCCGCTGGACCGCCGATCTCAGCGGAGGCGACGGCGACCGGCTCGATTACGCCCTCGCCGCCAGCCAGTTCCACTCCGATGGCGAGTATGCCAACGACTTCTTCCGCGATACCAGCGGAACGGCCAATGTCGGCTTTCGAATTACACCCGACACGCAAGTGCGTGGCATCTTCCGCGCCTTCGACGCCGCGACCGGCACGCCCAACCAGATCGGCTACGGCATCTACGACCTCTACGGCAGCGAGGACACCCGCGATTCGCTGGTCTCCCTGGCTGTGGACGATGTCCGCGGCGCCCACTACGTCCAGCATTTCTCGTTCGGCTACCACCGCTCGAACGACGTGTTTTACGAGCCCGTGGATCAGGGCCCGTACAACGTTGCGGCCTGGCTGCGGGAAGTGGGCGACCGCGTCTACTTCGAGGGACTCGCGAACCCCGCCGCGCCCCTCCCTCCCGGCCTCACGCTGGTCAATCAATCCGAATCCATCTACGCCTCCTCGCCCTATCTCAGCCTCAGCTCGCGCACGGATTTCGCATACCAGGGGACGCTCACGCACACCGGCGGCGCGGCGGTCTTCGGCTACCAATACGAGCGCCAGGACGCCGACATCAGCGGCGACAACGTCAGCCGTGACAATCACAGCGTCTTCCTCCAAGACCAGTACGCGGTCTCGAAGCGCCTCTTCCTCACGGGCGGCATCCGCTACGAACAGAACAGCGCTTTTCACACCAAAATCGCGCCGCGCGGCGCGGCCAGTTACCGGCTCGCGAGTTCCACCTGGCTGCGCGCCAGCGCCGGCATCGGCTTCGTCGAGCCCAGCCTGCTGGAAAACTACTCTCAGGAGTCTTACGCCCTCGGCAATCCGGCGCTGCGCCCGGAGAAGACCACCAGCTTCGACGCCGGCCTGATTCGCGAGTGGCTCTCCCGCCGACTGAGGACCGAGGTTTCGGCCTTCGACAATTCGTTCCAGGACCTCATTGTGTATGTCTACCCGACCTGGCAGAACGTCGAGGCCAGCCACGCCCGCGGCCTCGAATTCTCCTCGCGGATGAAGATCGCCTCCTGGCTCTCGGCCTCCGGCGGCTATACCAGAATGTGGACCCGCATTACGCGCTCGAATACGCCGGACTCCATCTTCTACGGCGTCGGCCAAGAGATCGCGCGGCAGCCCGGCAATGCGGGCACCGTTGCCGTGACGATCGCGCCGCGCCGCTGGACACTCGCAGCCGGCGCCATTCTGGTCGGCGAGCGCCAGGACCCCGACCCTTACGTCTTCGGCGTCACGCGCAACCGCGGCTACCAGAATGTTTACGCCAGCGGCTCCTTCCGGCTCAACAAGCACGTCTCGCCGTTCCTGCACGCCGGCAATCTCCTGAACCAGGATTATTCGGAAGTGCTCGGCTACCCCGCGCTCTCCCGCAACATCTACGGAGGCCTCCGCCTGGAATGGTGAAGCCGACCAAGTGCCGAGACGGCAGTCTGAGAGGCTGCGCCAGGTCTATGACCGCGCTCTACCTCCTCTCCAGCCTTGCCTTCGCCGCGCCGCCACAACGCATCGTCTCCACGGCGCCCAGCGCCACCGAGATGCTTTACGCGCTGGGCCTCGGCGACCGCGTGGTCGGGGTCACGACCTTCTGCCACTACCCGCCCGACGCGGCGAAGAAGCCGAAGATCGGAGACTACCTACATCCCAGCCTGGAGACCATCGTCGGCCTGCGGCCAGGCCTGGTAGTTTCGGAAACCACCGGTGTGCGCCACGCCGAGCGGCTCCGCTCGCTGAACCTGAACGTGCTGGAGATCGATGACGCAACGCTCGCCGGCATCTACGACTCCATCCGCCGCATCGGCCAGGCGGCCGGCGTGCCCGCGCGGGCCGAAGCGTTGTGCTCCCAAATGCGTGCTCAGCTCGACGCCGTCCACACCAAGGTGGCCCGCCTCCCGCGCCGCCGCGTCTTGTTCCTGGTGGGCCGCACGCCGGGCCGCATTGAGGACCTGGTCGCCGCGGGACGCCGCTCCCACCTCAACGAGCTGATCGAAATCGCGGGCGGCGACAACGTCTTCCGGGATTCCGTCGCGGCCTACGGCAAGATCCCGCTCGAAGAGCTCCTCTCGCGGAATCCCGAGGTCATCGTAGACATGGGCGAGATGTCAGAAACCGTCGGCGTGACCGAAGCGCAAAAGCGGGCGGTGGTTGCGCTCTGGAACCGCTACCCCGCCCTGGCCGCCGTGCGCGAGCATCGCGTTTACGCCGTGGCCTCGGACATTTTCGTGGTGCCCGGCCCGCGCGTGGTGGAAGCGGCCCGCGCACTGGCCCGCATGCTCCACCCGGAGGCCGGCCTGTGAGCGCGCTTTACTCGCTGGCCGAAGCCGGGATGCGTTACAACGGCACGCCGGTGCTGGATACGGTCACGCTGGGCTTTGACGCGGCCCAACTGGTCGCCATCATCGGCCCCAACGGCGCCGGCAAATCGACGCTGCTCGGCATCATGGCCGGCCTGCGCTCCGGCCACACAGGCCGCTGTGAGTATCGCGGCATCGAGCCCGAACGCTGGCCGCGCCGCGCCTTCGCGCGCAAGGTCTCGTTCATCCCGCAGAGCCTGCGCGTCGAATTTCCGTTCACCGCCGAGCAAGTCGTTCTGATGGGCCGCACGCCGCACTGCGATGGCCTGTTCGAATCTCCGGCCGATCTCGAAGCCGTCGAGCGCGCGCTCACCATCACGGACACGCTCCCCTTCCGCCACCGCGATTTCCGGTCCCTTTCGGGCGGCGAGCGCCAGCGCGTCATCCTCGCTTCGGCCGTGGCTCAACAACCCGAGACGCTGCTGCTCGATGAGCCCACCACCTTCCTCGATCTGAAGCACCAGGTCGCCATCTATCGCCTGCTGCGCGACCTGAGCCGCCAGGGAATGCTGGTAATCGCCGTCACGCACGATCTCAACCTCGCGGCCGCGTTCGCCGACCGCATCGTAGTGCTCGGCGCCGGCCGCGTGGTGGCCGACGCCGCGCCCGCCGAGGTCTTCGCCCCGGAGATGATCCGCCGCGTCTTCGGCGTCGCCTCCGAACTCCATCACGGGCCGGAAGGCAGGCCCTGGATCATCTATGGCCAATAGCCGGCGCCGGTTCTGGATCGCAGTGCTCGCATCGGCCGCCGCCGCCCTGGCCGTTTTGTGCATCGCGCCGCTCATCGGCTCGGCCCACATCGACTACTCGCGCGCGCTGGCCGGCCTCTCGCCGGATCGGGAGATCCTGTTCTACACGCGTCTTCCAAGGGTGCTGCTCGCCCTGCTCGCCGGAGGCGCGCTGGCCGTGGCAGGCGTGCTCTTTCAGGCCATGCTTCGCGACGCGCTGGCCACGCCCTACACGCTCGGCGTCTCGACCGGAGCCTCGCTCGGCGCGGTGGCCGCCATCTGCCTCGGCTGGCGCGAGGTCGGGCACTTGCCGGCCATCTGGCTCGCCTCCTTCGCCGGCGCGGCGCTGGTCCTGTTCCTGGTAATGGGCATCGCCTCGGAAGGCCGCCGCATGTCGTCCTTCACGCTGCTGCTGGCGGGCGTTTCGATCAACACCATCTGCCTGGCGGCCATTCTGTTCCTGCAATACATCGCGAATTTCGGCCAGACCTTCGCCATCGTGCGCTGGCTAATGGGCGGCATCGACGCCGTCGACTATTCGACGCTCGCGTGGTTCGCGGCCGCGATCCTGCCCGCGCTCGCGTTCATCTTCCTGCGGGCCCGCGACTGGAACCTCATGGCGATCGGCGAAGACTGGGCCGCCGCCCGCGGCGTGGCCGTCTCGCGTCTCATGCTGACCGGCTACCTGGTGGGTTCCTTCGTCGCCGGCTCGGTGACCGCCCTCACCGGCCCTATCGGCTTTGTCGGCCTCATCGTGCCGCACGCTCTCCGCCTCAAGCTGGGCGCCGACCACCGCCTGCTCCTGCCCTGCTCGTTCTTCACCGGCGCGGCCTTCCTGGCTATCTGCGACACCGTCGCCCGCACCGCGCTGGCCCCCACCGAAATCCCCGTCGGCGTGGTGACCGCCCTGCTCGGCGGCCCCTTCTTCATCTGGCTCCTGCGTTCGAAGCGACGCAGTCTGTGGCTGTGACAGCGCGCTCGCGAACCGAATATGATGGAAACTTGACCAACAAGCTCGTCTTTGAGAATCTCAGATTCCGGCCGGTCCGTACCGTTCTGAGCATCCTGGCCATCGGCATCGAGGTGGTTATGATTTTGACCATCGTCGGGATCAGCCGGGGGATGCTTGTCGATTCGCAGCGCCGTATGCGCGCGGTCGGCGCCGACGTCCTGGTGCGGCCTCCGGGCAGTTCCGTGATCAGCCTCAGCTCGGCGCCGATCCCGGAGAAGATGATCCAGTTCATCGAACGGCAGCCGCACGTGAGCATGGCCGTAGGCGCCGTCAACCAGCCGGTGGGCGGCGTGACGGTGGTCACGGGCATCGATGTGGCCCGCTTCACCCAAATGAGCGGCGGCTTCCGCTATCTCAAGGGCGGGCCTCCGCGGCAGCCTAACGATCTGCTGGTGGACCGCTACTACGCGCAACAAAACAAACTCAGCATTGGCTCCACTGTCAGCCTGATGAATCGCCGCTGGCGCGTGTGCGGCATCTTCGAAGAGGGCAAACTGGCGCGCCTGGTGATTCCCATTCAGATTCTTCAGGACCTCACCAGCAACCCCGGCAAGCTCAGCCAGATCTTCGTCAAGGTGGACAACCCGGCCAACACCGACGCCGTCGTCGACGAACTGAAATCGCAGCTCAAGGGCTACCTGATCTACTCTTTGGAGGAGTTCGTTTCGCTGATCTCGATGGACCACGTTCCGGGCCTGGCGGAGTTCATCGGCGTGATCATTGGCCTCTCGATCGTGGTGGGCTTCCTGGTCGTGTTCCTCTCCATGTACACTGCGGTGCTCGAGCGGACGCGCGAAATCGGCATTCTGAAGGCCCTGGGCGCTTCGCCCGCCTTCATCCTCGACATGCTGATGCGCGAGACGTTCCTGCTGGCGATCTGCGGTTCGGTCGTCGGCATCGGGTTCTCGTTCGGCACGCGCTGGCTCATCATGACTCTCGTTCCAGGTTCGCTCTCCCAGCACATCGTTCCCGACTGGTGGCCCATTACGGGCGCCATCGCACTGGCGGGCGCTCTTCTCGGCTCGGCTTATCCAGGCTGGCGCGCGGCGCGCCAGGACCCCATCGAGGCGCTGTCGTATGAGTGATCCCATCATCCAGGTTCGCGGCCTTCGGAAGGTCTACCGCGTCGGCGATGTGGACGTCGAGGCGCTGCGCGGAGTGAATCTCACCGTTGAGCGCGGCGAGTTGGTGTGCGTCGTCGGCCCTTCCGGTTCGGGCAAGTCGACGCTGTTTCACATCCTCGGCGGCCTGACATCGGCCACCTCGGGCGAAGTGGTCGTTGACGGGCGGGACCTTTCGAAGATCTCGGATGCCGAACGCACAGAGATGCGCAAGCGCCTGGTCGGCTTTGTCTTCCAGAAATACAATCTGCTGCCCACGCTAAGCGCCGCCGACAACATCGCCATCGCGCGCCACATCGCGGGCCGCGGCCTCACCGAGGATCCGAAGTTCCGCGAGGTTCTCCAGTTGCTCGGCATCGGCCACCGGCTCCACCACAAGCCGCGCGCGCTCTCGGGCGGCGAGCAGCAGCGCGTCGCCATCGCGCGGGCCATCGTGAACCATCCCGCCATCCTGCTGGCGGACGAGCCGACCGGCAACCTGGATTCGAAGAACTCCGAGGCCGTGCTGGGAGTGCTGCGCGACCTCAACGAGCGGCTCGGCCAGACCGTTCTGATGATCACGCACGACGCTCACGTGGCCAGTTACGGCCACCGCATCGTCCATATGCTCGACGGCCGGATCGTCGAAGCCGGGTGAGCGGCTCTACTTCTTCTTGGCCAGCTCGCGAAGATAACCTACCACGGACTGAATCTGGTCATGGCTGAGCCGCTTCTCATAAGCCGGCATCCGGTTCTTCCCTTTGCCAACGATATCCGCCAGTTGCGCGTCGGTCAACTTCTGAACGCCGGCCGAGCGCAGGTCCTCGAGCTTGAAGGCCTTTCCCATGGTCGTCTGGCCGGAGCCATCCGGGCCGTGGCAGCTAGCGCAGTTCCGTTTGTAGATCGCCTCTCCGGTTTCCGTGCCCTGGCCAAACAGCGCGGGGCTCGCCACAAGCGCCATGGACGCCAGCGCCGGCAGCACGAGCTTTCTCGAGAGTCCAGTAGAAAACATCATTGTGGTCACATCCCCTTTCGGTATCAGTATAGCGATACGCGGATAGCGCCCGGCAGTGGCACGCCCTGCTTACGGGCGGCAGCGATTGCGACTGCCACGGGCCGATGCCGATCGGGCGCAACCGCGGTCCGGCTGCGCTCCAGGACCCGCACATGGTAGACTCCGACGCATGGGAACCGTCCGTCAACGTAAGTGGTTTTTAGGCATTCTGCTGCTCTCGGCGGCCGCCGGGGTGGCGGCGGCGCAGAGTGGAAAAACACCGCCTCCGGACAAGGTGCCCGAGGATTTCCCGAAGGACTGCCCGATCATCCAGAATGCGACGGTACGAGACTACCTGCCGGCGGTGAAGAACCGAGTCAAGGTCGGCAACATACTGGTGCTCGAGACGCAGGCCCCGGAAGCGGCCATCACCGACTTCTACAAGCAGGCCCTGCCGACCAACGGCTGGACCCTGCTGAAGCACCCCAAGAGCGAGTTCGACAAACTGGAAGCGACCAAGGGCGGCCGGCGCCTTATCCTCGGCTTCGTGGCAACGCACCAAGGGGCGAACCCCACGACCATATTCCGGCTCACGGCGGTCGGCAAGCAATAGGCCGTTGGAAGCGGGTCTCGACGTGGCTTCAGGCGCGGGGCCTGGGCCCGGAGGCGCCGTGATAGATGTCGTGCAGCCGAAGCAAGCCGAGGCAGCGCCCGGTCGCCGGATCGACCACGGGCAGGACGTAGATCTGCGACGGCCGGTCCTCCATGAGACGCAGCGCTTCGTGCAGCCGCGCGTCAGGCCCGATCATGGCGGGAGTCCGGGTCATGATGTCGGCCGCGCACAACTGCCGGATGTCGTCGTGCTTCTCCAGCGCCCGGCGCAGGTCGCCTTCGGTGATCAGGCCCGCCAGCCGTCCCTCCTCATCGATGACGCAGGCGGCCCCGAGCGGGTGCCGCGTCATGGCGATTACCACCGAGCGCAGCGAGTCGCCAGGCTTCGCCCACGCCGTGTCGCCGGCCTCGTGCATGACTTCGGCGGCGGCCAGCTCGAGATTGCGGCCCAACTGCCCCGCCGGGTGATAGACCGCGAAGTCTTCGGGCGTGAAGCTGCGGGCTTGCATCACGGCCAGGGCCAGCGCGTCTCCCAACGCCAGGGCCACCGCGGCGCTCGAGGTCGGCGCCAGGTTGTTGGGATCGGCCTCGGCGCGCACCGACGCATCGAGCACGATGTCCACGGCGGAGGCGAGCGGCGAAGACATGTTCCCCAGGATCCCGATGAGCGGCGAGCGAAAGTCCCGCAGCACGCCGACCAGCCGCAGCAGCTCGGCGGTGGCTCCGCTCTTCGAGATCATGATGGTGGGGTCCGCGGGCGCATAGACCCCCAGGTCGCCGTGAACGGCCTCGGCCGGATGGAGGAAAACCGCCGGCGTCCCGGTGCTCGAAAGCGTTGCCACCAGCTTCTGCGCCACGCGGCCGGACTTCCCGATGCCGGTGACGACGATCTTGCCCGGGTGCTGGAAGATCAACTCAACCGCGCGGGAGAACCGCGCATCGAGCCGGCGGGCGGCGGTTGCTATGGCGTCCGCCTCGGCCTCCATCGCCGCGCGGCCGCACGCCAAAAAATCGGGATCGGGCGAAGGCATCTCCCTAATTTACCGCGCGCACCGGCCGCACGAGCAAGAACCCGGCGCACGCCAGCGCCGCCATCGCGGCTCCATAGAGAAACGGCGCGGCCGGGCCCACCTTCTGCCACAGCAAACCGGCGATGACGCTGGCGGGAAGCGCAGCCAGGCCGGTGGCCATCGCGTAGACGCCCAGCGCGGTGCCGCGGCGCTCCGGCGAGACCAGGTCCACCACCAACGCCCGCGACGTGCCGTCCGTGAGGCCCTGATAAAGCCCGTAAACCGCGAAGAGAATCCACACCCAACCCGGTCCGCCTGCCAGGCCGAACCCCGCATAGACGACGGCGAACACCGCGAGCCCCGCCATCATCACCCGCTTCCGCCCGATCCGGTCCGAGATGACGCCCGCCGGAAAAGACGCAGCCGCGTAGACCGCGTTGTAGACGGCGAACAGCAGCACCACTGCACCCGTGCCGAGCCCCAGTTGTTGCGCGCGCAGGATCAAAAACATGTCCGAGGAGTTGCCCAGGGTGAACAGCAGCATGACGCCAAGAAAGCGGCGGAAGGCGGGTTCCGACCCGCGCCAGTGGAAGCGCGGGAACGCGGCGGCGGCGGACGGGCTCCGGCCGGTCTCGCGCACCGCGGTCAAGGTCGCCACGCCCAGCGCCGCCGGAACGAAGGCGGCCAGGAACAGCCCTCGCAGGTTTTGATGGAAGAGCGGCAGAAGCGCCAGGGCCGCCAGCGGGCCAATGACCGCGCCGATCTGATCCGCGGCGCGTTGGAATCCGAAGGCGCGCCCTCGCAGGCTCGCCTGGCTCGAATCGGCGAGCAAAGCATCGCGCGGCGCGTTCCTGACGCCTTTGCCGAGGCGGTCCAGCAGGCGCGCCGCCATCACCAGCGGCCATCCCGCGGCCAGCGCCAGGAGCGGCTTGGCGATCGCGGCCAGGCCGTAGCCCGCCAGCACCAGCGGACGCCGCCGCCCGATCCGGTCCGAAAGCCACCCCGAGACTCCCTTGAGCACGCTCGCGGTCGCCTCGGCGAGACCCTCGATGACGCCCACCATGGCCACCGGCGCTCCCAGCACGCGGGTAAGGAAAAGCGGGACGAGCGGGTAGATCATCTCGCTCGAAACGTCCGTCCAAAGGCTGACCAGCCCGAGGATGAAGACGTTCCGGGAGACGCCGGGAACGGGCGAGGGCTCGGCGGCGGGATCGGGGCTCACTGTCACAGATCTTCTCACACGCTCCGGCACGGAGCGACGTGGGTTCAGGAACCAATCTCAGGCGGCAGCGGAAGAGTTGTGCAAGCCCACGAGCGCGGTGGCGACTGTTCGGGAGCATGGTGAGGCGGATCGATGCGCTGGCGGTCGCGACTGGGTAGCGGTTGGGCGATGATACAGCGAAACCGGGCAGCGCGAGAGCCCCGTCTTGCAGGGTCGGAAACGGCTCCGGGACGAAGAATGCGGCTCGCAGGACCAAAGGATGGCGCTTTGGCTTATACTGAATGAGATTTGGAAGTCCAAAATGGAAATTCGGGATGATATGAACTTACGGCTCAGTCATGGCAGGTGCCTGCCTCCGGCCGCGCGTTGTCATCCCTGAGGCTGGGGTCCTGACATGGAAAACGACAGGCCCAGGATTCTCGTGATCGGCGCGGGCGTGAACGGCTCGGTCTGCGCCGCCCGCCTGCACGCCGGCGGCGTCGATGTCACCGTCCTCGCCCGCCCCCAGCGTTTCGCCGTCCTGGAGCGCGACGGCATCGTCATCGAGAACCCCTTCAACCAGCGGCGCACCGTCGCCAAGGTCCCCCTCATCAGCGAGCTCGCGCCCGCGGACCGCTACGACTACATCCTCGTGGTGGTCCGCCGCAACCAGGTCTCGGCCCTGCTGCCCGCGCTCGCGGCGAACTGTTCGCCCAACGTCGTCTTCATGTACAACAACCTCCTCGGTCCCGCGGAGATCATCCAGGCCATGGGCCGCGAGCGCGTCATGCTCGGATTCGTCTTCGCCGGCGGCAAGCGCGACGGTGAGATCATCCGCGCCTTCAGCGCCTCCAGGCGTTCCCCGATGGGCGCGCCCTTCGGTGAGCCGGACGGTTCCGTTACACCGCGCCTGAAGCAATTGGTGAGCACCCTGCGCCGCGGGGGCCTGCCCGCGCGCATCTCGACGAACATCGTCGATTGGCTGGCCACTCACGCCGCCGGTGTGGCGGCCATGGCGCCGATGGCGCTGCGCTACCACGCGGACCTGCGCGCCCTCGCCCGCTCGCGCGACGATCTTCGCCTGATGATCGCCGCCATGCATGAGGCGCTTTCGGTCATCAAGGCCCAGGGCCACAAGATCGTGCCCGCGAGCCAGAAGCTCCTCCTCATCCTGCCGGCCTTCGTTCCCGAGGTGCTCTTCCGTTGGTTACTCAGCTCCAAACTGGGCGAATTCGGCGCCTCCTGGCACGTCCAGCAGGCTCCCGACGAGATGCAGGCCCTCGCCGGCGACCTCCGCCAGATGGTCCTCGCGTCCAGCTTGCCTGTTCCGGCCCTCAGGAAGGTCCTGGAATTGCCCTCTTAAATCCGAATAGCACCACGCAAAGTACACCTTTCGCCCAAACGTTCACGGTCGCGCGCCTTCACCGTGTTCTTACCGATTTAGGCCCATTTCGGGCCGTGTCTCGTTACGAAGCCGGTGAGAAGATCGACCAGTTCAAACCGCAGCCACCGCCGGATCCGCGGCCTGCCGCGAGGTTCGGGCCGTCTTGGGCGGTTTGCGGACCGCTGCGTCCGCTATGGATACCGGGACAAAGCGCGTCGCTCGCTCGCCACAGGGGCAGGCGCAGCGCTCGATCGCTCCCACCCAGCCCGTCCTTAGCCGGATGATCGGGTAGCGGACGGCCACTAGCGAGGTGACCACCAACTCACCATAGACGGCCTCGAAGATCGCCGCCTCGGTCTCAAGGTGGTATCCCGAATGGGCTTCGCACTCGGACGCGAATACTTCATTTTCCGAACCGACGAGTTCTTCAAACACCGGAAGCTCGAAGGCGCGCCAGAGACAGTCGCGGGCGCGCTCCTCGGCCAGCCGCTCGCCGAGCGGAGTGCGAACAGTCACGCGCCGGGCGGCCGCAGGCGGCGCCGCTTCCCCCGCCCCGACGCGCACGGCCAGCCACAGAAGCTCCTCCATGGAGCCAGAGAGAGCCCCCTCGATTCGGTTCGGCTGGGCTCTCTCCGCCGCTTTGGGATTCCGAAACCGCTCCTTGTTGCCGAGATAGGTGTGAACGCTGATGGGCGGCAGTTGGGCAAGCTCGAGGTTCGAGGTTTGCGCCGCTCTGGCGATCAGCGGTCCATACTCGGGGGTGTTTCGCGCTGCCGCCAGGACGGCGGATAGTTTGGAGACAGACGGGTTACCGGCGTCCAGACGCTCGCCGGGCCCGAAACCGAACGACAACTGCATGGCTTGTCACAGACTGAGTGGGCCGGTCGCGAGAGTTCTCTCAGCCAAGCGGCCGATAGTCGATAACCGCCAGGGTGATGTCGTCCGCCGGCGCCGCGCTTTCGGTGAACTCCTTAACCGCCGCGAGGATGGCAGTCTGGAGCTCCTGGCAGCTCTTCGCGGCGTTCGCTGCCGCCGTCTTGCGCAACAGTTTCAATCCGAAGGCCGCTCCCTCGGTGTTTATCGCATCGAGAAGACCGTCGGTGTAAATGACCACCTTGTCGCCCGCGCCAAGGCGCGACTCCGCAAGCGAGTACACCGCTTCCTCGAACATGCCCAGCGGCGTGCCATTGGCGGGGAGTTGCTCAAGTTGGCCGCCCGCCCGGACCAACAGGACCGGAGGGTGGCCGGCGTTGACCCAGTGCATAACGCCGTCGCCATCGAGCATGCAATAGAACGCGGTGGCGTATTGCTCGCCTCCGGTGCGCTCGTTAAGATACCGGTTCACGCGCGTCACCGTTTCCTCGATAATCAGGCGCGTATGCGGGAAAGGCAGGAACATCCCCTGGAGCAGCGACGCCAACAGCGCGGCGCCCACACCCTTGCCGGAAACGTCAGCCATCACGGCGGCCCAGCAAGTCTCGTCCAACCGCCGGATATCTACGTAATCGCCGCCCACTGCGAGCGAGGGGATGCTGGACACCGCGGCACGAAACCAGCCCTCCGAGGGCAGTTCGCGGGGCAGCAAGCTCTCCTGGATCTGCCGGGCTACGCGAAGCTCCGCCTCCAACCGCTTCCGCGCCCACTGCTCTTCGAGGAGCCGCGCATTTTCGAGCACGGTCGAGGCATCGAGCGCCAGCGTGGTAAGCAACTCGCGCCCGCCCGAAGACAAGTCGGCGTTGCGCACGCGC
This sequence comes from Bryobacterales bacterium, assembly GCA_963719445.1. GTDB lineage: Bacteria > Acidobacteriota > Terriglobia > Bryobacterales > Bryobacteraceae > DASWZN01. The sequence goes on along the minus strand of OY970385.1, from coordinate 4,687,587 downwards.
GAATCCATGTAGAGCAGGCCCGTCGTGTCTTCGGCGTTGGACATGGACAGCGTCTCCTCGATCGACGCGGTCCGCACGCGCACCAGCGGCACACAGACCACGCTGCGCAGTTCCAGGGCGTAGATGCTGCGCTCGGCGCCATCGGCCGCTTCGCCGGAGGGGTCGAAGTTCATCGACAGGAAATCCTTCCGCTCGTCGAGCGCCCGCAGAAGCAGGCGCGTAGGGACGCGCAACTCGTCTGGAGAGAGCGGCCCGGCCTTCGAGCGCCCCACCCGGATCTGAAGATCGCCGCCTTTGCGCAGCAGCAGGAACCCGCGCTCGCAGCCGGTGATGGTGAGCGCCGCCTCCACCACGGCCGCCAGCACTTCGTCGGTCGAAAGAGAGGCTTCCAAGGCGCGGGCGACCTCGAGGGTCGCGCGCAGCTTGGCCAGGCTCGCCGTTGCCGTGGCCGGCGGCGCCGGCTCTGCGGCCGCAGCGGCAACCGCCGCCGGGGCGGCCTTCTCGAGGCCGAAGGTAACCTGGTAGGAGTCGGGGAATCCGAACTCGATGCGGTCGCCGTTGCGCAACTTCGTCCGCGTCACGCGGCTGCCGTTGACAAACACACCGTAGGTGCTGGCCAGGTCCTCGACGACGTAAGCGCCGCCTTCCGAGACGATTTGCGCGTGCTGTCGCGAGGCGCGGCTGTCGCGCAGGACCAGCTCATTGTCTCCGTGACGGCCAATGCGGAAAGGCAGGTGGCCGATGGGCACGCGCTGCTTGCCACCGGCCGGATTCTTCACCATCAGAATCGCCGGGGCCAGCCCCTCCTGCCGCGGCTCGCTCATCTCACACCGTCTCCCTTGCGTGGCGCGGGCATTCCTGCCTGCGCCACAGGCGGATAGGAGCGGGCGTCCACTAGCGCCCTCGCGGAGTGCGGCTCTTGCCGGCCGGCGGCGGAGGCGGGACAGGCGCGGCCGCCGCCCGCTCCATCTCCTGCGCCCGCAACCTCTGGCAGGTCGCGCAGTAGCCGCCCACCTCGGTGCGCGCCACCAGAATCTGGAAACCCAGATGCGTTTCGATCTGCTTGCGGAGCCGGTGCAGCGGCTCTCCGTAGAACTCCTCGATTTTGCCGCAGCCCAGGCACACGATGTGCGCGTGCTCCTGCTTGGACCGCGTTTCGTAGTAGTGCTGGTCTCCCTCGACGTGCATCAAGTCCAGCTCATCGACAAGCTGGCCCTGCTTGAGCATCTTGAGGGTGCGGTAGACGGTCACGCGGTTCAGCTTCGGGTCCTGCTGCTTGGCCAGCTCGTAGAGCTGGTCGGCGTCCAGGTGGCGGCCCGACCCGTCGATGAGATCGAGCAGGATGCGACGCTGCCGCGTCACGCGAATGCCGCGTGTCTTTAGCGAACCTTGAATGCCGTCTGCGGGCATGTTTCTCCAGCCACTGTTGCCACGATAACATGGGAATCAGCGGGTTGCTATCCCTCAATCGGCCATGTTCCACAAAGTCCTGGTCGCCAACCGCGGTGAGATCGCCGTGCGGGTCATCCGTGCCCTGCGCGAGCTCGGCATCGGGAGCGTGGCCGTGTTCTCGGATGCCGACCGCACGGCGCTCCATGTCCGCATGGCCGGCGAAGCGGTCAACATCGGCCCGGCAGCATCCTCCGAGAGCTATCTGCGCACCGATCGCATCCTGGAGGCGGCCCGCTCGCGCGGCGCGGAGGCGATTCACCCGGGCTACGGCTTTCTGAGCGAGAACGCCGAGTTCGCCGCCGCCTGCGAGCAAGCGGGCATCGTCTTCGTCGGTCCCTCGGCGGCAGCCATGCGCGCCATGGGCTCGAAGACGGCGGCGCGCCGGGTGGCGCGCTCGGCCGGCGTCGAGGTGGTGCCTGGGACGGACCAGCCGCTTTCAGGCGTCGAGGAAGCCCGCCAGGTCGCGGCCGGGTTCGGCTACCCGGTTCTGCTCAAGGCGGCGCTCGGCGGGGGCGGCAAAGGCCTGCGCCGTGTGGATAGCGAGGCCGGGCTCCCTTCGGCCTTTCGGGAAGCGGTGAGCGAGGCCGAGCGCTCCTTCGGCAGCGCCGAGGTCTACATTGAGAAGCTCATCGAGCGGCCGCGGCACGTCGAGATCCAGATCCTGGCCGATTGTCACGGCAACGCGCTGCACCTGGGCGAGCGCGAGTGCTCCATTCAGCGCCGCCACCAGAAAGTGATCGAAGAGTGCCCTTCCCCGCTCGTCCAAAGCCGCCCCGGAATGCGCGAGGCGATGGGCGAGGCCGCGCTCAAGGTGGTGCGCGCCGCGGGCTACACCAACGCGGGCACGGTGGAATTCCTGGTGGATCGCGACGGGCGCTTTTATTTCCTCGAAATGAACGCGCGCCTGCAGGTGGAGCACCCTATCACGGAGCTGGTCACCGGGTTGGACCTGGTCCACTTGCAGTTCCGCGTGGCGGCGGGTGAGCCTCTGGGCCTCCGCCAGCAGGACATACGCTGGAGGGGCCACGCCATCGAATGCCGCGTCTACGCCGAGGATCCATACAACCGCTTCTATCCGTCGCCCGGCAGGATCACGCAGTTGAGCCGGCCCGCGGGACCCGGCATCCGCATCGACTCCGGCGCCTACCTTGGCTGGATGGTGCCGATTGAATACGACCCACTGGTCGCCAAGCTGGCGGTGTGGGCGGGCACCCGGCCCGAGGCCATCCGCCGCATGGAGCGCGCCCTCGACGAATACACGCTGGATGGCATCAAGACGACGCTCGGCTTCTACCGCCAGGTCTTCGCCAGCGATGCCTACCGCAACGCCGAGCTGCACACTGGTTTTATCGAGGAGTTCTTCGAGCGCGACGGCGCGCCGCACCTCGCCGCCGATCCCGAAGCGGAGTTTGCCGCGGCGCTGGTGGCCGCCATCCACTCGCTGACTCACGCCGACGAGGCGCCCTCGCCCGGCCCGGCGCGCAACCGCTGGCTGGCCGCGGGCCGGGAGGAGTTGCTCCGGTGACCTTGACCGTGATGGTGGATGGCCGCGCGGTTCCGCTGCGACTGGAGCAGGAGGACGGCCGCTGGATGGCCAACGGGCGCGTCGCATCGGTCCTCGAAGCCGAGCCCGGTGTTTACTCGGTCCTGCTCGAAGGCCGCAGCTTCGAGGCGCGCATCGAGCGCACCCGGGAAGCCTGGGCGGTCACCATCGGCGGGCGGCGCTACGAGATCGAGGTCGCCGACCCGCGCCGCCTGAACCGCCGGCCCGGCGGGCTGGACCGCGAGGGCCGCCAGAGTGTCACCGCGCCGATGCCGGGCAAAGTCGTGCGAGTGCTTGTGGCCGAAGGCGACGCGGTCGAAGCCGGCCAGGGCATCGCCGTAATCGAAGCCATGAAGATGCAGAACGAGCTGAAAGCCCCCAAGAGCGGCCACGTGGCCGTGCTCTCGATTCGCGAAGGCGCGACGGTCTCCGCGGGGGAGGCGCTGGCGGTGATCGAGTAGAGTGGCGCGCGCTTCAGAGAACGCTGAAAGAGGCCAGGAAAGGCCAAAGCATTGCTGGCCGCGGATAAACGCCGATGAACGCTGATTGAAAACAAGTGATTGATCCGCGTTGATCCGCGTTCATCAGCGGCCCAGATTGAGTTCCGGGGCTTTTTCATCAGCCTCTTCAGCCTGCGTCACGCTTCGTGCATAATGAAGCCTATGGTCTGCGAGAAGTGCGGCGGCACGGGCTGGCGGGTCATCGAGCGCGATGGCATATCGGCCGCCGAGCCCTGCGATTGCGCGTCCATCGAAGCTCCGCGCGATCTCGAATCCGGCGCGCTCATCCCGTCGCTTTACCGCAACGCCTCGTTTGAGAACTTCATCCTCCCGGCGGATAACCCGGGTGCAGCACGCGCCCTGGAACCCGTAATGCTCAAGGCGACCGCCTATGCCAGGGAATTCCCGTTCGGCCCGAAGCCCGGGCTGTTGTTCATCGGCCCCACCGGGACCGGCAAGACCCACCTGGCCATCGCGGTGCTCCGCAAGCTGATGGCGCGCGGCTTCGAAGGCGTCTACTACGACTACATCAACCTGCTCGAGCGGGTGCGCTCGGGATACGATTCCGACGCTGCGGCCGAAGACCGCCAGGCCTACCAGACCTGCCTGGACGTCCCTGTCCTTCTGCTTGACGATCTGGGCTCGCACCGCGTCATGGGCTGGATCGAGGACACGGTGACCGCGATCGTCACCTATCGCTGCAATAACCAGAAGGCGCTCATCGCGACCACCAACCTGGTGGACCCGGATGCGGGCGACGATGTCGTGCGGCGCGTCCCCGGAATGCCGCACCCCGAATACCGCACCACGCTGGCGGAGCGCATTGGCGATCGCGCGCGCTCGCGGCTGTTCGAGATGTGCGAGGTGGTGCGGATGCCGGGGGTGGGCGACTACCGGCTGAAGCGCAGGTAGGACGCGGGCTTCCGCGCCACGAAGACATGATGCATGCGGCACGGAGAATCGATCAACGAGCCGGCTCCCGGCGGCGGTACAATCGAGCCTTTGAGACCCGAAGACCCTTATGAAGTCCCGTCCCGTCCAGCGCAGAAAATTCCTGCAGGCCGCCGCGGCGGCTGCGGCCGCTAGCGCCGCCTCCTGCGGCGGCCGATCGAGCCCGTGGCGCTTCTTCACCGTGGATGAGGCCGCCACCGTCACCGCCATGGTGGATCGAATCGTCCCGCCAGACCAGGACCCCGGCGGGGCCGCCGCCGGCGTCGTCAACTACATCGACCTCCAGCTCATGGGACCGCTGAGAAAGTACCGGCGCACGTACCGCGAAGGGCTGGCGCAGCTCGGCAAACGCTTCGCCGAACTCGCGGTCGCCGATCGGGATGCCCGGCTCGCCGCCATGGAAGCGCGGCGCGAGCCGTTCTTCGAGCTGGTCCGCGACCACGCCCTGCAAGGCTTCTATGGCGATCCGCGGCACGGCGGCAATCGTGAGTACGCGAGCTGGGTCATGCTCAACGTTCCGCCCGCCCCGATCCGGGGCCGCCAGCTCTACGACATTTCGGGTGGAGGAATGGCCAAATGGCGCTCCAACGGGTGAACGCGATCGTAGTCGGCGCGGGCGCGGGCGGCGGCATCGTGGCCAAGGAACTGGCGGAGGCCGGCCTCAGCGTGGTCCTGCTCGAGCGCGGCAAGTGGTACACGGCCTTCGACGACCGCAAGGACGACCTGCGCAACGAGCGCACCAGCGTTCTGGGCACCGGCTCCGGGCCGGACGAGACGACCAACCCGCGCGTCTTTGTGGACCCCGGCGGCAAAGAGCACATCGTGTGGCCGCAGGAGGGCGCGTACCAGAACAACGCGGGCTGCGTCGGGGGCGGCACCACCACCTACGGCGCGATGGCGTGGCGCTATATGGAGAAGGATTTCCGCATGCGCTCGACTTACGGCGCCGTCCCGGGCAGCACGCTCGAGGACTGGCCCGTCAGTTACGACGATCTGGAGCCCTTCTACGAAAAAGCCGAGTGGGAAATCGGCGTCTCGGGCGATGTGACGCCGGACCCGTTCCACGCCCCGCGCCGCAGGCGTCTCCCCATGCCGCCGCTGGCGCAGAACCGGGAATACTTCGTTCTCAAGCCGGCCGCCGAACGGCTCGGCCTGCATCCTTTCGACATCCCAATGCTGCGCAACAGCGTGCCCTATGGCGGCCGCGGACCCTGCATGCGCTGCCGCTGGTGCGTCGGCTTCGCATGCGAGGTGGATGCCAAGTGCGGCACGCAAAACACGGTGGTCCCCAGGGCGCTGGCCACCAAGAACTGCGAGTTGCGCACCGAGTGCATCGCCAGGGAGATCCTGACCGACGCGAACGGCCGGGTGGCCGGAGTGGCGTATTTCGACGCGCGCCACCGGCTCCAGGAGCAGCCCGCCGATCTGGTGGTGGTCTCGGCAGGAGCCATTGAATCGGCGCGCCTGCTGCTCAATTCGAAAAGCCGCCTGCACCCCAACGGGCTCGGCAACCGCCACGACTGGGTTGGCCGGAACCTGCAAGGGCACACCTATGTCGGCGCCACCGGCGTGTTCGACCAGGACGTCTACGATGACATCGGGCCGGGCGCCAGCATCGCCATCTGCGACTTCAATCACGGCAACCCGGGCCTGGCCGGCGGCGGACTGCTGGCCAACGAGTTCATCCGCCTCCCCTATCAGTTCGCCACGATGACGCCGCCGGGCGTGGCGCGCTGGGGCAAGGGGCACAAAGACTTCATGCGCCGTGCATACCGCCGCCATATCGCCATCCGCGGGCCGGTACAGGAAATGCCGGTATTCGACTGCCGCGTCCAGGCCGATCCCACGGTTCGCGACCACTGGGGCATTCCGGTGGCGCGTCTCTCGGGCCTCAGTCATCCGCACAACGTCGATGTCGGGCGGTATCTCGCCGCCAAGGCCGAAGCGTGGCTGCGCGAGGCGGGCGCCACGCTGATCTGGAAATCCATGCCGGCGCGCTACCTCAGCGCGGGCCAGCACCAGGCCGGCACGTGCCGCATGGGGCACGATCCCAAGACCTCGGTGGTCGATAAGCACTGCCGGGTTCACGACCACGATAACCTCTACGTCATCGATGCCAGCGTCCACGTAACCAATGGCGGCTTCAACCCGGCGCTCACCATCATGGCCGTGGCCTACTACGCCTCGGACGGTCTCAAGCGCGGGTGGAAGGGGAGGGCGCTATGACGGCGAAAGGCTACGCTCTCATCGGAGCGGCGGCGGTGGCCGTGCTGCTGCTTCCCTGCGCCACGGTCTACTACGAATACTCGGGAGGGCGCGGGTGCGTGCGGTGCCACGAGATCCAGGCCTCCTACGATCATTGGCAGTCGTCGGCGCACCGCAACATCCCGTGCACGTCGTGCCATGGCAGCGCGCTCACCTTCGACGCCGGCTTCCACCTGGCGAACCTGCGCCGCGTCGCCGCCCATATCGCCGGCCGCCGGGAAGGCGAGATCCATCTGAAGCACACCGACCTCTATCCCGTCGCCGAGCGCTGCGGGAACTGCCATCGGCAGGAGTACGCCGACTGGAACGCGGGGCCGCACGGCGTGACCTACGCCAAGATTTTTCTAGACCGGAAGCACAACACCAGCCGGCTGCTGATGGACGATTGCCTGCGCTGCCACGGGATGCACTTTGAAGGCGCCATGCGGGACCTGGTCACTCCCATCGATACGCGCGGCCCTTGGAGGCTGAGAGTGCCCGCGCTGGCGAACCGTCCGGCGGTTCCCTGCCTGGCCTGCCACGAGATGCACCGCGACGGCAAGCCGCTGGTGCGCGGCAATCCGCGTGTGCCCACGCCGGGCCCCTCCCAGCAAGTCATGACGCCTTCGCTGGCGCTCTATGACCGGCGCGAGCAGTCTCACATTCCGGCGAAGATCCTGCCGCTTCCGGAAATGCGCGACGGCGACCGCCTGGTGAAGATGAGCCCGGACCGGCGGCAGGCGCTCTGTTACCAGTGCCACGCGGCGCCGGCGGGAATGGCCGCCGGCTCGGGCGACGACCGGACCGGCCTGGGCGTGCACGAGGGCCTCAGTTGCCTGGCCTGCCACCTCAAGCACGGGCAGCAGACGCGCGCCTCGTGCGCCACCTGCCATCCGCGCCTCTCCAACTGCGGCCTGGACGTGGAGAAGATGGACACCACGTTCAAAGACACCAGGAGCGCGCATAACATCCACTTCGTGAGGTGCGCGGATTGCCACCCGAAGGGCGTACCGAAGAAGAAGGTGGAACAGGCCTCCGGCCCGCCGCTCAGCGGCCGCTGAGGCCGAACACTGCGCAGTGCTTCTCGGGCAGGCGCGCGGGCCGCAGATCGAGGCCGCAGAAGACGTGCTTGGTCTCGCCCCGGGCCAGAACGCGGCCGTCCTCTTCTCGGCGCATCTCGTAGCCGAACGCTACCAGGCGCCGGCTTGACCGCTCGATCCAGGTCTTCACGACGACCTCGTCCTCGTAACGCGCCGGGAACATGTAACGGCACTGGGCTTCGACGACGGCCAGGCAGACGTGGTCGTCCCGCTCCATGTCGCGGTAGTTGAATCCCATCGCCTTGCAGTACTCGACGCGACCCACCTCCATCCAGACCAGGTAGTTGGCGTAGTAGACCACACCCATCTGGTCGGTCTCGGCGTAGCGGACGCGCACCCGGGCTTCGTGACAGACTGGCTCCATATGAAGAGAGAATTATAGCGCCCGTGGGCTGCGGGCAGACGCCCTGCAACCGTTTCTCCTCCGAAACCGTCTGTTACGCTGTAAGGTTGCGGTGTACGTAAGAGTTCTCTTTTTCGGCATTTTGAAGGACCTCACCGGCCGGGCCACCGACCGGATCGAGCTGCCCCCGGGCTCGACCGCCGGCGCCGTCTTCGAGCACTATGCCGCGGCGCTTCCCAATCTGCGCGCCATGGAGCGCAGCATCCTGCTGGCGCGGAACCAGCAGTTCGTGCGGGTTTCGGAGGCCCTGGCCGACGACGACGAGGTCGCCCTGCTGCCGCCGGTGAGCGGAGGAACGGCCGATGCGAGCGAGAACTACTTTGCCCTGACCCGCGAGCCCATCGATGCGCGTGCCTTGGCGGCGCGCCTGCTGCGCGGCGAAGACGGCGGCTTGGTGACCTTCGAAGGAGTCGTCCGGAACAACACCCGCGGGCGGCGCACGCTGTGGCTCGACTACGAATGTTACGAGCCTATGGCCCTCAAGGTGATGGCAGAGATCGGCTGTGAGATCGCCCGCACGCATGAGATCGGGCGGATCGGCATCGTCCACCGCCTGGGCCGGCTCGAAATCGGCGAGACCAGCGTGGCCGTGGTCGTCACGGCGCCCCACCGGCAGGCCGCATTCGAGGCCGCCCTCGAAGGCATCAACCGGCTCAAGAAGACGGCGCCTATCTGGAAGAAGGAGCATTTCGAAGACGGCGAAGCCTGGGTGGAGGGCGAATGGGACGAGTCCCTGCGCACGCCGTGACGCGGATCGGGCTGGCCGGCGCGGTCCTGCTGACCGTGCTGCTCGCACGCGCCGAAGACCAGCAGCCGGTCTTCCAAGTGGATGTCCGCCTGGTGCGCGTTCTGGCCACCGTCAAGGACGCTTCCGGCCAGCTCGTCGGCAGCCTCTCTAAGGACGACTTCCAGATCTCCGACAACGGGGTGCCGCAGCAGCTTGCCATCTTCGAGCACCACACCGAGCAGCCGCTTTCCATCACGGTGATGATCGATACCAGCGCCTCCACCGGCATCGATCTCAAGTACGAAGTGGATTCGGTCAACCGCTTCTTCCGCGCTTTGTTCCACGAGGGCAACCCGGAGGACGCCGCGATGCTTGTCGCCTTCAACTGGGAGACGGTCCAGTTGGCCGGCTTCACGCACAGCCCGGAGCGCCTCGAGCGCGCCCTCCGCGGCATCCGCTCGGACGGCGGAACGAGCCTCTACGATTCCATCTACCTGGCCGCGGGCGGCCTGGAGGGACGCCAGGGGCGGCACGTCATTATTGTGGTCACCGACGGCGGCGACACCACCAGCTACAAGACGTTCCACGATGCGCTCCGCGCCGCGCAGATGTCCGATACGGTACTGTATCCGGTTCTGGTGGTGCCCATCACCAACGACGCCGGGCGGAACACCGGCGGCGAGCACGCGCTCACCACGCTCGCCCAGAACACCGGCGGGCGGGTCTTCGCCCCGGCTCTGGGCGACGAACTCGACGCGGCTTTCCTCGAGATTATCCGCGACCTCCGCACTCAGTACCTGCTCGCCTACTACCCCAAGGACGTGCCGCTTACCAAGGATCCGTACCATCGCATCGATATCCGGTTGAAGCGTCCGGATTTGCGGGTCTCGGCGCGAAGCGGCTATTATGGGGAAACCGAAGCTCCCAAGGGCGGCAAAGGCTGGCGCCCTGTGAAATGAACGGCAACAGAAACAACGACACCAGACAGCGGCCGGCGGGAGGAGGCAAGGACGCCCGCGCCCGCGCTCCCGAGACGACCTGCGAAGAGGTCCGCTACATCAAGTATTTGATCGAGAACCATATCCCCGTGCGGGTGCGGCTGCTCGACAACGAAGAGGTCGCCGGAACCATCGAGTATTACGACGCCTCTTTCATCCGCATCACGCGCGAGCCCGAGCCGAACCTTTTCGTCTTCAAGCACGAAATCAAGTATCTGTACGAAGCCGAGTAAGGCGCCCGCGCCCCTGACGGCTGATGGCGCGCTCCTGCTACCCTGGTTCTCTCATGCCATCAACCCTCGAAACCAGCATGGAGATCGCGCGCGAGGCGGGCGCGGTGTTGTCCCGGTGTTTTGAGAAACGGGTCACCTACCAGCTCAAGGGCGAGTTCGACCTGGTAACCGAGGCCGACCGCGCCTCCGAGCAACTGGTGGTCGAGCGGCTCCGGTCACACTTTCCGGGGCACTCGATCGTCGCCGAGGAGGGTGGAGGCCAGGACACCCCCTCCGAGTACCGCTGGTACGTCGACCCCCTCGACGGGACCACGAACTTCTTCCACGGCTTCCCGATGTTCAATGTCACGCTGGCGCTTGAGCGGGCCGGCGAGTTGGTGGCGGGGTGCATCTACGACCCCCTCCGCGACGAGATGTTTGCCGCCGAGCGCGGCGGCGGAGCCTGGCTGAACGGCAGCCGGATCCGGGTTTCGAAGCTTCCGCGGCTGGAAGAAGCCCTGGTGGCCACAGGCTTTCCCAGCCGCAAACGGCACCTGAACGTCAACGTTCACTTCTTCTACCAGATGTCTATGTTGTCGCAGGGCGCCCGGCGCGCCGGCTCGGCCGCGCTCGACCTGGCCTACGTGGCCTGCGGCCGGTTCGAGGCTTACTGGGAGTTCGGCCTCAAGCCCTGGGACATGGCGGCGGGAGTGCTCCTGGTGGCCGAGGCCGGCGGCAAGGTCTCAGACATGCGCGGAGGGCCGGTGGATGTCCACGGCGCGCACGTGCTGGCCGACAACGGACTGGTCCACGATGAGGTATTGGAGCTGTTCGGAGAGGTCTTCGCGGGCCGCTATCGAACTCCCCTGCCGTGGCCGGACCCGGCGCTGTGATAAGAACGAACGCCGGAGTGCCCGCGGATTTTACCAGGTAACGCCTGTCCTAACCTCTTATAAAACCTTTACTTTTACCCACATAAGATGGTAGCCTGGATTTTCTCGAATGCGAACCGTCGATTTGATCCACCGAAAACGTGACTCCGAAGAACTGACCCCCGAGGAAATCGCCTGGCTGGTCGAAGGCTACACTCGCGGCGAGGTTCCGGACTACCAGATGTCCGCGTTCCTCATGGCGACCTACTTCGCCGGAATGAGCGACCACGAAGTGAGCGCGCTGACGGATTGTCTGGTGCGATCCGGCGAGACGCTCGATTTGTCTTCGATCCCCGGGCCCAAGGTGGACAAGCACTCCACCGGCGGCGTCGGCGACAAGACCAGCCTGATCGCGGCGCCGCTAGCCGCGGCGGCCGGCGTCGTGGTGCCCATGATCTCCACCCGGCCCATGGGTCACTCGGGCATCACTCTGGATAAGCTCGAGTCGGTCCCCGGTTTCCGCACCGACCTCACCAGCGAGGAGTTCAAGGCGCAACTGGCGCGGACAAACCTGGCATTCACACAGCAGGTCGGCGAGCTTTCGCCTGCCGACACCCGCCTCTACGCGCTGCGCGAAGCGACCGCGACCATCGAATCCATCCCGCTGCTGGCGGCTTCGATCATGGCCCAGAAGCTGGCGGCCGGACTGGATGCGGTTGTGCTCGACGTCAAGGTAGGCTCGGGAGCGGTCACCAAGCGGCAGGTGGATGCGCGCCGCCTGGCCCAGTTGATGGTGGGCGTGGGCCGGCGCGCCGACAAGCGCGTCCAGGCTCTCATCACGGACATGGGCCAGCCGCTCGGCTACGCCATCGGCAACGCGCTCGAGATCATGGAGGTGTCGCAGACTCTCCAGAGCGCCGGTCCGAACGACCTGACCCGGCTCTCGCTCGAGCTCGCCGCCCGTATGATCTACCTGGGCAAGATCACGGAAACGCTGGATGAAGCGCGCGAGACGGCGCAGCGCAAACTTCTGGACGGATCGGGTTACGCCAAGCTCAAGGAAGTGATCCAGGCCCAGGGCGGCAATCCGCAGGTGCTCGACCGGTTCGACATGCTGCCCAATGCCAGCGGCGTTCGTGAGGTCGCCTCGCCGCGCGCGGGCTTCGTCAGCGTGATCGCCTCGGAGGACATCGGCCTGGCCTCGAACATGATCGGCGCGGGCCGCGACAAGCAGGAAGACGCGATCGACCCGGCCGTGGGCGTGATACTCGAAGTCAAGGTGGGCGAGAAAGTCGAAGCCGGCGCCGTGCTCTGCCGCCTGTACTACACCAAGGAGGACCGCCTCGAAGAAGCGGCGCAACTGGTCGAGGACGCATTTCGCATCTCCGCGCACCCTCCTGAAGAGCGCGAGCTGATTCTGGAAACCGTAGGGTAGGAAAACCGGGACAGTATACTCTGTCCACGTGGGGACAGAGTATACTGTCCCGGTTTTCCCGCGCAACAATGGCCCGCTTCACCGGCATCCTCGGGTTGCTCGCGATTCTGGCAGTATGCTTTGTCTTTTCCCGCAGCCGGCGCGCCATCCAGCCGCGCATTCTCCTCTGGGGCCTCGGACTGCAATTCTCCTTCGCCTTCCTGATCCTTAAAACCCCGTTCGGCCGCGTGTTTGAGGCGGCCAGCGTTGCTGTGAACGCGCTGCTCAATTACGCCGAGGCGGGCAGCAACTTCGTCTTCGGCCCGCTGGGCGTCAAGAGCGGCCCCTTCGGCGTGGTCTTCGCCTTTCAGGTCCTGCCCATCATCATCTTTATCGCCTCGTTTTTCTCCATCCTCTACTACCTGGGAGTGATGCAGCTGGTCATCCGCGGGATGGCGTTCGTGATGCTCAGAGTCATGGGCGCAAGCGGCGCCGAATCCACCGATGTCGCCGCGTCCATCTTCATGGGCCAGACCGAAGCGCCGCTCACCGTCCGCCCCTTCCTCGAGCGCATGACCGAATCCGAGCTGTTCACCATCATGACCGCGGGCATGGCGCACATCTCGGGCGCGGTGATGGCGGCCTACGTCAAGATCGCCGGCGTCGACATCAAGCACCTGCTCACCGCCGTGATCATGACCGCGCCGGCCACCATCATGCTGGCCAAGATGCTGAACCCCGAAACCGGGAAGCCGGAGACCGCCGGCAAGGTGGACATCAAGATCGAAAAACCGGGCGTCAACATCATCGATGCCGCCGCGCGCGGCGCCGGCGACGGTCTGCACCTGGCGCTGAACGTGGCCGCCATGTTGATCGCGTTTCTGGCGCTCATCGCCATGCTGAACGGCATCCTCGGCTGGCTGCACGCGCCGTCGATGGAGCGGATCTTCGGTTTTCTGTTCGCCCCGGTCGCCTGGCTGCTGGGCGTGAGCTGGAAAGACGCCCCCGCGATCGGCAACCTGCTGGGCACCCGCCTGGTGTTGAACGAATTCGTCGCTTTCCTCCAGCTTGGGCCGATGCGGGGCTCGCTCGACCCGCGCTCGTTCACCATCGCCACTTACGCACTGTGCGGCTTCGCCAACTTCAGCTCGATCGCCATCCAGGTGGGCGGCATCGGAGCGCTGGCGCCAAGCCGCAAATCGGACCTCGCCCGCCTGGGTCTGCGCGCCGTTGCCGCCGGAACGCTAGCCAACTTCATGTCGGCCTGCATTGCAGGGATGCTCCTATGAACGAAGCCATCGAATTCCTCCGCGCGCGCCTGCCTGTCGTCCCGCGGATCGCCGTTGTTCTCGGGAGCGGCCTCGGCGCCTTCGCCGACGAACTGGCCGACTCCGTTGAAATTCCCTACTCCGAAATCCCCGGCTGGCCGCAACCGACCGCCGTGGGCCACGAAGGCAAGCTGGTGGTGGGTCTCTGCGGAGAGGCGCCGGCCGCGGTCATGGCAGGGCGCGTCCACCTCTATGAAGGCTACACGCCCGAGCAGGTGACCTTTGGAGTGCGGGTGCTGGGCTGCCTGGGCGTGGGCACGGTCGTCCTCACCAACGCCGCCGGCGGCATCAACACCGCCTACGAGCGTGGCGGCCTGGTCCTCATCACGGACCATATCAACCTACAAGGCTCGAACCCGCTGGTGGGCCCTAACTACGATTCCCTGGGCCCGCGCTTTCCGGACATGTCCGAAGCCTACCCGGCCGACCTTCGCCAGACCGCGCAGGACGTGGCGTCCGACCTCTTCATCCCGCTGGGCGAGGGCGTCTACGCGGCCGTGCTCGGCCCCAGTTACGAAACCCCGGCCGAGATCCGCTACCTCCGCACGATCGGCGCCGACCTGGTGGGCATGTCGACCGTGCCGGAGGTGATCGCGGCCAACCACATGGGCCTGCGCGTCCTGGCCATCTCCTGCGTGACCAACATCGCCGCAGGCATTTCGCCACAAAAGATCACCCACGAGGAAGTGCTGGAGACGGGGGAGATGGTGCGGGAGACGCTGGTGCGGTTCTTGACGGCGCTGATACCGAGGATCGCGGAGTAACAACCCGGTGTCAGGGGATGTGCTCGATTTCAACGTCGCCCCACTCTTGCCGCAGATACTCAGCGACCAGGCGGCGGTGGCAGTGATCGGGTTTGTCCTCACTGCAGAGAAGACATCCCATATCGAGAAGCTCACGGGGAACCGTCTCGTCAATGCGACGTGATCGCATGAGGTCGAGAAACTGGCGCTCATATGTCTGCCAGTCCGCGTTCTTCTGCTTCTTGTACGAGTCGAGGATGTCTGCCGTCGGCGCGAGTTCGGGCAGGTGCGTATACTCGATTCCGCAAATCGCTCTCGCAAAGAACTTGAGATCATCCTTCTTGCTGAAACCTGCAAGCTGCGAGACGTTATTCAGACGCACATCCACCAGGCGGCGGACGCCAGCTTCCTGCAGCCTTGTGAAGAACGTCTCGGCGGACTTCCTGGTGAAGCCTATGGTGAAAATCTTCATCCAGCGGTGCCTCCACTTGGCGGAGCCATTTCGAACTCTGTGGCGCTACAGGCGATGCGTCTTTACTGCATTTTGCAGGCTCGCGTCGCCACTACACGTCAAGGATACGGCGTTTGGCCCGGCTTGTCACGGTTGACGCGTAGCCGTGTCGGCCAGACCGCCGGGCGGCTCTCGGCCAGCCGTCTGACGAGGAATCGGCCGGCTGCGCTCCACTCACGCGCCTGCTACGCTCTTTCTTAGGCCGACCCATGCCCCGTCTCTTCTTCGCCCTCCTACTCATCGCCGCCGCCGCGCGCTCCGAGCCGGCCGACTGGATCTGGACCGCGCGCTACGTGGTCACCATGGACCCGGCCCGACGCATCATCGAGAACGGCGCCGTGGCGGTCCGCGGCGACCGCATTGTGGCCGCCGGCACGCGCGCCGAAATCGACCGGCGGTACCAGGCCGTCCACCGCCTCGACCGGCCCGACGCCCTCATCACTCCCGGTCTCATCAACACCCATACCCACGTCCCCATGTCCCTGCTGCGCGGCATCGCGGACGACCTGCGCCTCCAGGACTGGCTCACCAAATTCATCTTCCCCGCCGAGGCCAAGAACGTCACCGCCAGCTTCACCCGCTGGGGCACGCGCCTGGCCTGCCTCGAAATGCTGCTGTCGGGAACCACGACCTACACCGACATGTATTACTACGAGGACGCCATCGCCGAAACCGACCGGGAGGCGGGCCTGCGCGCCGTCCTCGGCGAGACCATCATCGGCTTCCCCGCCCCGGACGCGCGCACGCCCGAGGACGCACTGCGCTTCACCGAGCGCTTCATCCAGCGGTTCCGCAACGACCCGCTCATCGTTCCCACCGTCGCGCCTCACGCCCTCTACACCAACTCGGACGCCACGCTGAAGGCCGCGCGCACGCTCGCCAGCCGCTACGGCGTGCCGCTCATCATCCACGTGGCCGAAACGCGCCGCGAACGCGAAGACGCGCTGGCGAAGTGGGGCAAAAGCCCCGTGGCGGAACTCGACGCCCTGGGCGTTCTAAGCGGGCGCACGCTCGCCGCCCATTGCGTCTGGGTTGACGACGCCGACATCGGGATCCTCAAAGCGCGCGGCGTCGGAGTGGCCCACTGCCCCTCCAGCAACATGATGCTGGCGAGCGGTGTCGCGCCGGTGGCAAAGATGCTCGCCGCGGGCCTGAACGTCGGCCTCGGCACCGATGGCCCCGCCGGCAGCAACAACGACTTCGATTTGATGGAAGAAATGGACCTTGCCGCCAAGCTCCAGAAGGTCACCAGCGGCGACCCGCAGGCTCTCTCCGCCGTTCAAGCGCTTGAGATGGCCACCATCGGCGGCGCCCGCGCGTTGGGGCTCGAAAAGGAAATCGGGTCGATCGAGCCCGGCAAGCGCGCCGACCTCATCACCATGCGGCTCGACGTGCCCAACGCCGTGCCGCTCTATGGTGTCGTCTCCCAAATCGTCTACGCGCTCAAAGGCGCCGGCGTGCGCGACTCCATGGTCAACGGCCGGCTGCTGGTGCGCGACCGGCGCCCGCTCACGCTCGACCAGGACGTCATCCTCGCCAAGGCCGCCGAGTACGGCATCAAGGTCAGCGAGTCACTGGCGAAATGACCGATCGCGGCGCTCTCTTCCCCCAGGGCCGACGTTGAGCCGGAATCGTGTAGCGCCTTGGGACGGTTCTGCCGGCCATCGTCGCGCCGCCCGGCCTTGCGCTACAACAGAGGCATGAAGGCTGCAAGGATACACCAGCAGGGTGGGCCCGAGGTGCTGGTCTACGAAGACGCCCCCGACCCGCGAATCCGCGCCGACCAGGTCCTGGTCCGCGTCCGCGCCTGCGCGCTGAACCACCTTGACCTCTGGCTGCGGCAGGGCATCCCCGGCGTCACTCTTCCCATGCCGCACATCCTGGGCAGCGACATTGCCGGCGAGGTGGTCGAAACGGGCGAGCTGTGCTGGCGTGTGAAACCCGGCCAGCGCGTGCTGCTCGCGCCCGGCCTGAGCTGCCGGCAGTGCCCCCAGTGCCTCCAGGGCTCGGACAACCTTTGCGCGCGCTACGTGGTTTTCGGCAACGGCGTTCCCGGCGGTAACGCCGAGCTGGTCGCGGCGCCGGAGTACGCGGTCATCCCCATCCCGGATGAGCTGAAGTTCGAAGAAGCCGCCGCCGCGCCGCTGGCATTCCTCACCGCCTGGCACATGCTATTCGGGCGCGCCCGGCTCCAGGCGGGCGAGGATGTGCTGGTGCTGGCCGCTTCGAGCGGCGTCGGATCAGCCGCCATCCAACTGGCCAAGCTGTTTCACTGCCGCGTTATCGCCACCGCCGGCAGCGAGCACAAGCTCCAGGCCGCGCGCCGCCTGGGCGCCGACCACGCCATCGACCATTACCGCCAGGACATCGGAGCCGAAGTCAGGCGGATCACGGCCGGCCGCGGCGTCGATGTCGTCTTCGAGCACGTGGGCGCGGCCACCTGGCCTCAGAGTGTGCGGTCGCTCGCCCCGGGCGGCCGGGTGGTCACCTGCGGCGCCACAACCGGCGCCGACGTCAAGCTCGACCTCCGTTTCCTGTTCTTCCGCCAGCAGTCCGCGCTCGGCTCCTTCATGGGCACCCTCGGCGAACTCCACCAGGTCCTGCCCTTTGTGTTCCGGGGCCTGTTGAAGCCCGTCATCGACCGGGTCTATCCGCTGGCAGAGATCCGCGCGGCGCACGAGCGGCTGGAGCACAAGGAACAGTTCGGCAAAGTCGTGCTGATTCCTTAGCCCTAAAGTTTCTTGCCCGTCCCGCCGATGCTGCGGGCGGCGATGGACTACTACGAAGAGCTGGGAGTGCCCCGTACGGCGCCAGTGGAGGACATACGCCGGGCCTGGCGCAACCTGGCGCGCCTGCTTCATCCTGACCAGCAGCAGGATGAGAACCTGCGCTTTCTGGCCGAAAAGCAAATGACGCGCCTGAACGAGGTCTGCGCCGTGCTCACCGATCCGGTCCAGCGCCTGCGCTACGATCTTTCGCTGTTCGGCGCCCCGCCATGGGTGCCCGCGGCTGGCTGGCGGAGCGATCCCCGCGGGCGTTGGCTGCTGGCGGCCGTGCTCGCCCTATGCGCGATTGCAGCCGGCGCGTTTTACCCGCGCCCGGCACCGCCGCGCACGCTGCCGCGCGAACCCGCCAGCGTCACCGTTACACAGCATGCCGCGACGCCAACGCCCGCCGCCCGGCGGCGCGCCGTGCACCGTGACGGTCCGGTCCCCCTGCCGCGCCGGCAGGAGCCTCCTCCCGCCGTCACCGCTCCGGCCCCGATCGGACTACCGCCCGAGATCGCTGGGATTGACCCCGTTCCTGCGCTTCCCGTCGCGCTCCCGGCCGCCACCGCAGTTCCGCAGTCCACGCCGGAGCCCGTTAGCGGCGTCGCCGGAGCCTGGTTCTATGCACCGCAGAAGACGCCGCAAGGAGGCGCCGCGCTGTACTCCCCGGAGTTCATCGAAGTCTTCATCGCCGAAACCGCGGGTGCCGTCCAGGGACGTTATTGGGCACGCTACAAGGTCGGAGACCGGCCGATCTCCGGGAACGTTCAGTTCTCGTTTGAGGGCCGTCCCCAGGGCGATCCCATCGTCCTGCCCTGGACCGGATCCGGGGGCCGGTCTGGCCAGGTCCGGCTCAAAGTGCTCGCCGACGGAACCCTGCAAGTGAGCTGGCACGCCACCCAGTTCGGCTATTCGACGGAACTGGCTTCAGGCACCGCCATCCTCACCCGCCGCCGCGGGTTATAGACGCGTAAACGTGGCCTCGGTGTTAGAGAAATCCTGGGGACACGCCTGTGCCGGTCCGTAAGCGGCAGATCGGGCATGGTCCCGCCGGGCGCCAGGCCACACGGTTCGAGTAAGATCGTCAGAGTGGACGATATAACCAGCTCAACCAGAAGACAGTTCCTGCGCACAGCGGCCGCGGCGGGCGGCGGTTTGCTTGCGGCACGCGGCACGCTGCTATCGCGCCTGGAAGCGCAGACGGCGGATTCGCGCGTGGAGGTCCTGCTGAACGAGACGATCGGCGTCATCGCGCCGGAGATCTATGGCCACTTTGCCGAGAACCTGGGCGGCGTGGTCTATGACGGCATCTGGGTAGGCGAGGGATCGAGCGTGCCCAATATCGGCGGTCTCCGCAAGCAACTGATCGACGCGCTACACAAGATCCGGCCTGCGGCGATCCGCTGGCCCGGCGGATGTTTCGCGGACACATACGACTGGCGGGACGGCATCGGCCCCCGCAGCAAGCGGCCGAAGCGGACCAACTTCTGGGCGGAAGCCGGCGAGTGGCGTCGCGGGGCGCGGCGCGATGGTCCGCAGTGTTACGACCCGAACGAGTTTGGCGTGGTCGAGTTCGCGCGCTTCTGCCGGCTCGCGGGAGCCCAGCCGTATCTTGCCGCCAATGTGCGGAGCCTTCCGGCGCAGGAGTTTTGGCGCTGGGTGGAGTACTGCAACGCGCCCGCGGGTTCCACCACGCTGGCCGCGCAACGGGCGGCCGACGGCGAGCCCGAACCGTTGGGCGTGCGCTTCTGGGGAGTCGGCAACGAATCCTGGGGCTGCGGCGGCAACTTTACGCCCGAGGAGTACGCCAGCGAGTTCCGCCGTTACACCGCCTGGGTGCCTGGCTACGGAGTGCGCCTGGCGTTCGCGGCATCCGGACCTGGCGACGGCAGCGCGGATTGGACGCGCCGGTTCTTCTCGAAGATCGCCGAGACGAACGTGCTCGATCGGGTGTGGGGCTGGTCCTTGCACCACTACGCCTGGAACGCCAGCGGCGGGCGCACCGGCGACTGGGTACAGGGCAAGGGCGACGCGTTGAAGTTCGACGCCGAGCAGCACTACGAGATCCTGCGCGAGGCCAGCCGCATCGAAGCACTGATCGCCGCGCAATGGAACGTGCTCGGGGAAACCGACCGCGAGCATCGCGTCAAATTGGTAGTGGACGAGTGGGGCGCCTGGTACGCATCCGGCACGGAACCCTTCGCCGAGGCGCTGATCGGCCAGCAGAACACCATGCGCGATGCGATCCTGGCGGGCCTGACCCTGGACACGTTCAATCGCCACGCCGACAAAGTCGCCATGGCCAACGTGGCGCAGTTGGTCAACTGCTTGCAGTCCCTGTTCCTGGCCCATGAAGAGAAGTTCTGTGTGACGCCCACCTATCACGTTTTCGACATGTACGCCGCGCACCAGGGCGCGCAGGCAGTGCGGACGGTGTTCTCGGCCCCGGAGGTGAGCTACGTGCGGAACACGCGGCCGGCGGCTCTGGCGGGGCTGACCGGTTCGGCCTCCCTGCGCGGGAAGGAACTGACGCTGACCGTCACCAATCCCAGCCTGGAGCAGTTTCGCGAGGCCGAGATCGCCCTGCGCGGCGGAAAGGCGCTTTCGGCGGAAGCGGTCACGCTGGCGGCCACGGATGTGCACGCGCACAACAGCTTCGAGCAGCCTCGGGCGGTTGAGCCCGCGACCGAGAGCGTGCCGGTCCGGGGCGCGGTGGTGGTGTATCGGTTTCCCCCGGCGTCGGTGACGAAGCTGGCGATCCGGCTGGCGTAGGCGCCGGCTACGCCTTCCAGAACGACTCGATCTCTTCCAGCGTACGGCCCTTGGTCTCCGGCAATTGCCGCCACACAATCGAGAACGTAAGCGCGCACATCGCGCCGTAGAGGCAGAAGGCTCCGGTGGGAGTGAGCAGCTTGACCAGCGTCAGAAACGTCATGGTCAGGGCGAAGCACGCCACCCACAGCGCTACCGTCGCGATCGACATCGCGCGCCCGCGCACCCGCGTCGGAAAGATCTCCGAAAGCAGCACCCAGGTCCCGGGCCCCAGGCCCACTGCGAATGCCGCCACACAGGCCAGCATGATTCCCAGAACGAGCCCAGCCGGCGGAGGATGCATGAGGAACGCCGCCCCCAGCGCGATTTGGCAGAGGGCCATTACCGCGGACGAAATCATGAGCAGGGACCTGCGACCCAGGCGGTCAATCACCCACAGCGCCACAATCGTTGCCAGGAAGTTCACCAGCCCGACGATCACGTTGGCGCCGATCGCCGCGCTGTTGCTCTGGCCGCCCACCTGTTCCTTGAAGATGACCGATCCGTAGAACAGCACCGTGTTGATGCCGGTGATCTGTTGCAGAATGGCAAGGGTCACGGCCAGCAGCAGCGCGCGACGCAGCCCCGGCTGGAGAAGCTCGGAGAGGGTCCCGGCTTCGGCGCTGATGGCGGCCTTGATGTCCTCGATCACCGTGGCCGCGACCGCGCGACCGTTAACTCTCGTCAGCACACGCAGCGCTTCCGCATCACGTCCCATTTCGGTGAGCCAGCGCGGGCTCTCGGGCACGAACAGCAGCGCAACGAAGAACACCGCCGAGGGAACCGCCGCGCTGGCGAACATCCACCGCCAGCTTCCCGGTCCGGTGAGGGACAGGCCCCAGTTGACGAAGTAGGCCAGCAGGATGCCACTGACAATGGCCATCTGGTTCAACGCCACCAGGCGGCCCCGGTTGCGAGCCGGCGCCAGCTCCGCGATGTACAGAGGGGCCAGGAGAGACGCGACCCCGATCGCGAGGCCTCCCACGAACCGCGCCGCCATGAACTCGGCCAGGGTGCGCGGCAGGGCCGCTCCGACCGCCGAAGCCGCGAACAGCAGCGCGGAAAGCATCAGGATTCGACGCCGGCCGAAGCGGTCGCTCGACCACCCGCCAGCGCCCGCCCCGAAGATGCAGCCGATGAGCAGGCTGCTGGCCGCGAGCTCGGTCTGGACTTCGGTGAGATGGAACTGCTGCCGCAGAAAGATGATGGCGCCGTTGATCACGGCGATGTCGAAGCCGAACAGAAGTCCCGAGGCCGCGGCGGCCAGGGACGCCAACGCCAGGTACAGCGCGCTTCCCTGCCCGGCGCGCTCGACGGTCATTTCGCCGGCTCGTCGATCTTCAGGAAGCGGTCGGCCGCCACGGCGCCGAGCGTCTGGCGAATGCCGCTCGGCCAGCGAATCTCGATGGAGCGCACCTCCGTCTCCTGGCCGAGCCCGAAGTGCACGCGCTTGTCGCTCGAGGACATGAACCCGACGCTGATCGCCACGTGGTTGTACAGCGTCCGCCCGGAGGCGGTGGTCAGCTTCACCTTCGCCCCGATCGCGTCGCGCGCGCTCTTATGGCCCACCAGGCTCATCTCCAGCCAGTGATTGCCGCTGTCGGCGGTGTTCATCAGAATGCGGGGAGGCTCGTTGAGCGAGGTCACAACGATATCGAGCGCTCCATCGTTGTTCAGATCGCCGAAGGCCGAGCCGCGCTGGTAGCCTTTGTGCAGGAAGTCCTTGCCCATCTGCTCCGAGATGTCCACGAACGACTTGCCATCGACGTTCTCGAACATGGTGTCGTGCTGCGGCGACTTCTCGTTCACCTCGTCGACGTCGCCGTTGGAGGAGTAAATGTCCTTCCAGCCGTCGTTGTTGTAATCGATGAAGCCGTTGCTCCAGCCCGAGAAGGGCACGCTCAGCTTGCGAACCTGAGAGGCGGACGAATAGTTCACGAACATGTCGCCGCGGTTTCGCAGAAGCTCCCACACCTGGCCCATCAGGTTGTTGTAGAAGATGTCGACCTTGCCGTCGTTGTCGAAGTCTTTGGCGTCGCAGCCCATCGACGACCCTACGTGTGCGTTGTCGTTGTAAGCGACGCCCAACTCCAGCCCTTTCTCTTCGAAGGTTCCGTTGCCGCGGTTCATGAAGAGGGAGTTGGGCTCGGTGTCATTCGCAATGAAGACGTCCGGCCAGCCGTCGTCGTTGAAATCGGCGATGGCGATCCCCATGCCCTTCGCCGGCGCGGCGGCCAGGCCCGACTTGACCGTCACGTCTTCGAACTTCCCGTGGCCCAGGTTGTGATAGAGCCGCGGCGGGACACTGGGATAGCGCCGCGGATCGCAGTAGTAGTCCTTGCTGAGCATGGTGCAGCGGTAATCGAGCTTCGGGCTCCAGACCGTGTAGTCGGAGACGATCAGATCGAGCAGGCCGTCGTTGTCGTAGTCGAACCAGGCGGCCGCTACGCTCAGCGTGTTTTCCGGCTTGCCGCCGATTCCCGAGGCGGCCGTGACGTCGGTAAAAGTCCCGTCGCCGTTGTTGTGATAGAGCGCATTGCGCTGGGCGCCGCACAGGAACAGGTCCTCGTAGCCGTCATTGTCGTAGTCGCCCACGGCGACGCCGAAGTTGTAATCGAGCTGCTCTCCGGCCAGGCCCGCGCGCGCCGTGACGTCCTCGAATGTGCCGTCGCTCTTCTGGTGTAGCAGGCAGTTGTAGAAGGAAGGATCCGTCTTCCTCATCTCCGGGAAATGGGCTCCGTTGGTGAAGAAGATGTCCATCCGCCCGTCGTTGTCGAAATCGAAGATCGCTACGCCGCCGCACATCGGCTGCGGGAAATACTTGCGGCCGGGAAGACTGTTGTTGGTTCTGTAGGAGATCTTCGAGCGGGGGGCGACGTCGATAAAGCCCGGCCGCCTGGGCGCCTGGGCGGGCTTTCCGGTGAGCGCAAAGAACGCCAAGGCCGCCAGAGTTGAGACAGCCCCAACCGCCGCGCGCCTCAGAGGACCCTCCGGACTGGCGACAGGCCGGAGGCCTGTCCCACTGCGCTGCTAAGATGAGGGTGCCGAGGCATGCGACTCCTGCTCTCGATTGTATCCGGTGTTTGCGCGCTGCTGGCGGCGTCTGTGGCCAGCACGATCGCCTTCGAGGAAATCGCCGCGCGTTCCGGCCTGGTCTTCACCGCCAACAGTTGCCCAACGCCGCAGAAAAACCAGCCGGAGACCATGGTGGCCGGCGTGGCGCTGTTCGACTACGACAATGACGGCTACCTGGACGTCTACTTCGTGAACGGCGCGGCCATCCCCTCGCTCAAAAAGGAAACCCCGGCGTACTGGAACCGGCTCTTCCACAACAACCGCGACGGCACGTTCACCGACGTTACCGAAAAGGCGGGCGTTGCGGGCGCGGGCTACGGGATGGGGGTTGCCATCGGTGACTACGACAACGACGGGTGGCCGGACATCTACGTCGTCAGCGTGACGAAGAACCAGCTCTTTCACAACGACCACGATGGCACTTTCACCGACGTCACCGACAAGGCCGGCGTGGGCGGAGGAATACTTGCGGGCAAGAAGATGTGGTCGGTCTCGGCCGCCTGGGTGGATTACAATAATGACGGCCTGATCGACCTGTTCGTCTCGAACTACTGCAAATGGGAAGTGAACAAAGACCCGTTCTGCGGCCCCAGCCCTTCGAAGCGCGCCTATTGCCATCCCAAGAACTACGAGCCCCTGCCGAACACTCTGTACCGCAACAACGGCGACGGAACTTTCACCGACGTTTCCGCGGAGACGGGGATTGCCAAGCATTTCGGAAAGGGCATGGGCGCGGCTGTCGCCGACTACGACGGCGACGGCTTCATGGACATCTTCGTGGCCAACGACAACCACGCCAACTTCCTGTTTCACAACATCGGCGGCAAGCGGTTCGAGGAGGTCGCTTTCGAGAGCGGCGTGGCCTATCCGCAGGGCGCCAACGATATTTCGGGGATGGGCGCCGACTTCAAGGACGTCGACAACGACGGCCGCCCCGATATCTGGCACACCGCCACCGAGAACGAGTCCTTTCCGCTGTACCTGAACCGCGGCGGCGGCGTGTTCATGGAGGTCACCTCGCCGAGCCAGCTCTTCCGCACCCGCACCATGTCGGGGTGGGCCAACGGCATCTTCGATTTCGACAACGACGGATGGAAAGACCTTTTTGTCGCACGCGGCAACGTCCTGGATAATGTCGCCCTGTTCTCGAACCGCACCTACGAGGAACCGAACACGGTGTTCCGCAATCTGGGGAACGGCAAGTTCGAGGATGTCAGCGCGGGCGCAGGCGCCGCCTTCGCGATGGCCGCGCCGCACCGCGGGGCAGCCTTCGGAGATATCGACAACGACGGGCGCATCGACGCGGCGGTTACGGTTCTGAACGGCAAGGCGAAGTACTTTCATAACATCTCGCGGAACTCCAATCACTGGATTCTGCTGAAGCTCGCCGGCACGAAGAGCAACCGCATGGGTCTGGGGGCTCAGATCCGCATCACGGGCGAGGACGGCAGGAAGCAGTACAACGAGGTGACGACCGCGGTCGGCTATGCCGGATCGAGCGATCCGCGGGTTCACTTCGGGCTGGGCAGTTCGAAGACGGTCCGCGAGATCGAGATCCAGTGGCCCAGCCGCATCCGCCAGGTGCTGCGCAATGTGCCGGCGGACCAGATCCTCACGATCGAAGAGCGCGCGACAACCGCTCCCTGACGGTCGCGGCTCGGTTAGAGGCTACTCCGCTTTGCCGCGCTGATCCTTGGCGTCCTGCTCCGCTTTGAGCTTCTGGACCAGGGCGCGCTCGCGGTCGCCGTCTTCCTTGCGCTTGAGGCGGTAGTAAGTGGTGGCCAGCGAGATGTGCGCCTCGACGAACGTCGGCGCCCGCATGATCACGCCTTCGAAGGTGGCGCGCGCCGATTCGAGTTTGCCTTCGGCCAATTCGATGGAGCCCACCTGGTAGAGCACGCGCAGGTCCCCGGGCCGGACCAGCAGGGCGCGGTCGAGCAGCTTGCGGGCGCCCGCGTAATCCTCGTCCTGTTTGAGCAGCACGGCCAGGTTCAGGTTCGACTCGAAGTCGATCGGGTTCTGCGCCAGCTCCTTCTGAAAGGCTTCGCGCGCAGCGGCCATGTCGCCGCTGTCCATTTCCGCGCGGCCGAGGTAGGAGTAAACATCGGGCAGGTGGGGATTCAGCTCCGCCGCCTTGCGAAGGTCGGCGATGGCCTCCGGGTATTCGAGGGCGTTCAGCCTGGCGGTGCCGAGCAGCAGGCGAGCCTCGGCCGAATCGCCCTGCCGCAGGATGCGGTCGATGATGCGCTGCCCCACGTCCATCTGCTTGTTGCGGAGCAGCGCGGTGCCCAGCATATAGGCGATCGCGAGATCGTTTTCGTCCTGCTTCTCGACCGGGGTCAGAAGCTCTATCACCTTGACGTCCTCGCCCTGGCGGAGCCAGCAATCGCCGAGTAGCAGGATGACCTGCCTGTTCGCCGGCTGTGCCTTGTGCAGAGCAACGAGCTCCACCGCGGCTTTCGCGACTTGGTCCGACTTGTAGTAGGCCAGCGCCAGGTTCAGCGAGACCGGAAAGTTGCGGGGGCTTCGCTTCAGCGCTTCGCGGTACTCTATGATCGCTTCGGAATAGCGGCCGGTGCTGGCCAGCGCCGCTCCCAGGTTCGACCGCGCGTCGATGGCCTCCGGCCGTGCCTTCAGATAGACGCGGTAGCCGCGGATGGCCGCGTCCAGGTCGCCGGCGCGATGCGCAGCCACGGCCTGCTGGAGAATCTGCTCGGGCGGCGGCGCCTGGGCGTATGCCAGGGCGGCGAGGATGAGCAGGGCGGGCGCTAGAGGGCGAAGCATTGCGGGATTCATTTTCCAGGATAGAACAGGGGGGCCGGCCAAAGAGCAAAGAGGCCGCCCCTTGCGAGGCGGCCTCCGATTGGATCGGGGTGTCTTCGGAACGGGATCAGAAGAGGAACTTCACCACGAACTGAAGGACGCGGTGGCCCTGCTTCTCCGTGACCGTGCCAAAGTCCGGGTTGCTGATCTGGCCGGTGCTCCCGTTGAAGCTCAAACCGAGATTCTGCCCGTTGAACGACCACAGGGGGTGATTCAGGAAGTTGTAGCCGTCCATACGGAACTGCAATTTCTTCGACTCCTTGATGTTGAAGCTCTTGAAGAGCGCCAGGTCGGAGTTGAAGTACCAGGGTCCGTAAATGGCCGGGAGCATGGTCGGACCGTTCTTGCCCGGGACTGTGGGAAGGGCGAAGCAATTGGGGTTGATGTACTGATGAGGTCCCAACCCCGACGCCGGGTTGCAGGTGATGAGCGGGCTGAGCTGGATATCCGGAGTGCCCAGGATCGAGACGTTGCTGACGGCATAGCCCGCAGTGTCCAGGAAGCCGTTGGCATTGATCCCGAAGTTCTGGCCGCTGTTGCCCGTGAGGTTGGCGCCGCTCTCAATTTGAGTAATGCCGGAGAGCTGCCAGCCGTTGACGAACCCGCCGGCGACCTTTCCCTTCACCGGATTGCCCAGCTCGATAGAGTAGGCGGCGTTCAAAATGTGGGTGCGGTTGCCCGTCAAAACGCCGTAGTTATTGTTGATGTTGGTCTGGTCGTAGAAGCCAACGATGCCCAGCGCTTTGCCGAAGGTGTAGTTGAGGGAGATGTCGTAGCGGCCCTTGGTGCGCGCCCAGGTGAACTGGACTGCGTTGTAATTCGCGTACCCGTTGTTGGTGGCGACGTAAAAGTCGGAGAAGCCTTGCAAGGGACGGAAGTTATTGGCGTTGAGGGTGTTGGGATTGAGGGCCGGGTTGCTGTTCATGGCCCCGACCGGAACCAGGTTCACATTCAGGCTGTTGGCGCTCAAACTGCCCCCGTTGCCCTGTCCCGGGATGTCGTGCGACTGGTTGCCGATGTAAGAGATCTCCAGCCGGCCCGACCACGGCGTTTGTTGCGAGATCGTGAAGCTGTAGTTGTCCGTGTAAGCCTGCTTGTCGTCGGTGCTATCCACGGCCGCAGCACCGGCCGCCCCGGGACTCGCACTGATCGTAGCGAGATTCTTCGCCAACAAGGGAACATCGCCGATGGTGCTCGGCGAAATGCTGTAAGTCAGGACGCCGGCGGACGCATCGAGGCCGTTCGTGAACTGACCGGCGTGGAAGTAACTCCTGCCCCAGCCACCGCGCAGCACGGTCTTGCCTTTACCGAAAATGTCCCATGCCACACCGAATCGGGGCTGGTAGAAGAGAGCCCGCGTCGGGAAGCCCCCTAGTGGAACACTGGAATCCCGCTTGTGCCACTCGAATCCACAGTAATTTGCGGGGTTCGCTTGCTGAGCGGGCGTACAGGCGGCGTAGGCCGCGGCATCGAAGATGGAGTATCCGTACCCAACCCGGTCAGCCCAGGGCGTAAGGTGAGAGAAGCGTATACCGAAATCGACGCTCAGGTTCTTGGTAACCTTCCAGGAATCCTGGACAAAGAACTCCGTCGACGAAAACGAAATATCGTTGATCCGGTTAAAGTTTGTTTCGTTGTACGACGACAGGTTCCCCGTCGACAGATCGGCGTATTCGTTGCCGAGAGTGAAGGGGTTGGTGCTGAGCGAATCGTTCACCTGGAGGTAGCCGTTGGTGTTGTTGTTGGCTGGCTGAGCGTTGCGGATCCACTCCCAGTAGAACCCCGCCTTCAGGGTGTGGGTGCCCACAATCTTGGTGAAGTTGTCGCTGATGCTGGGCATGTACTTGTTCGCGTACAAACCCGACGAGACTCCGCCGGCTTCGAAGCCGCCGGGGTTGAACACGAGCGCGGCTTCGTGGTTGCTGCCATCGCCGCCGAACGACGGGATCTGGGTCACCCCGTTATTGAACAGGCCCGTGTAGCCGTAGCCCACCGTCGATCGCTGCACCTTGGTCGGATTTGAAAACACGTTGGGGAAACCGACGAAGGTGTAGCCGAAAATGAACTCGTTGGTCATCGAGGGGCTGAACACGTGAGTCAGCGACGCGGTGGCGGAATCCGACGCGTTCTTGCCCAGGACGGCCGATGGATAGGGGACCTGATCGCTCTGCCGCCACCACAGGCCTACCGGGAACTGTTGCGTCTCGCGCTGGTAGTTGTAGCGAACGTACAGCTTGGTGTTGTCGCTGATGCTGTAATCCACGCGCGTCATCCACTGCCGGTTGTTCTGGTTGAAGGTTTCCGCCTGAACGTAGTTAAACCCGTCGGTGGCGTTGGGATCGGAGTTCGCCGGCGGATAGAGCTTCATCAGAGCCACCATGTTCGGGTCCAGCGACGTGGCCGGAATCATTCCGCCTGGATATGCCGCCAATGCCGCCGCGTTGAGTTGTCCCGCGGGCTTGCCGCTACCGCCAACGTTGCTGCTGGTGCCCTCAGCGGCAAGAATGTTGGCAGGGGAGAAATTGCCCGTGAGCATCGCGGCGTTCGGAACGTTGGCCCGCAACAGGCCGGTATCGAGCACCTGGTAGTAATACTCGAAGCCGGTGAAGAAGAACAACTTGTCGCGATTACGATTGAAACCCGTGTGCGGGATCAGAACCGGGCCGCCGATGGTGCCGCCCGGATAGTAGTACTTGTTCTGGGGACGCGACTGCCCGCTCGCGTTGAAGAGGGCGTCGTTGGCGTTCAGTTCGTAGTTCCTGGCCGAGAAGAAGCCGGAACCGTGGAAGTCCCTGCCGCCGGACTTGGTCACGGAGCTGATGACCATCGGCCCCTTCTGGTTCTCGGCGCTGTAAGTGGTCAGCACCTTGAACTCGGCGACCATGTCCGCGTTGGGATTGACGGGCGTATCGCAATCGCAGCCCGGGTCCGAAACGTGCGCGCCGTCGGCGGTGATATCGAGTGAGTTCGACGGCAAGCCGTTGTAGCTGTATGCCGCGTTCAGCGGGCTCTGGCTGCCGGCATCGCCGTTGGCATTGATGCCGATGGTTTCGCCCGTGTAGTTGGCCTTGTTGCTGGTCCCGTTCGAGATGCCGAAGCCGGGCGTGATTTTGATGAACTCGGCAGCGTTGCTGCTGACAATGATCAGGTTCTCCAATTCCTTGGTCGACAGCGTGGAGGATTTCTCGCCGGAGTCGGTGGGCATCAGTGTATCCGCCACGCCGGTGACCTCGACGGTTTGAGACGGCTGGCCGACGGTCATCGTCACGTTCATGTTGCGTTTCTCGGCGCCGCTCACGGCGATTCCGCTCGCCTTATAGGTTTGGAACCCTTTCATTTCGACCGTCAGCGCGTAGGTGAAGTTGCCTACGGTGATTGAGGCGAAGGTGTAATACCCGTCCGAATTCGTTACGGTTTCTCGCTGAGATCCGGACGATTCGTTGGTCAATCTCACGGTCGCAGCCGGAATCACAGCGCCCGACGGGTCGGAGACAACGCCCGTCAGGGTTCCATAGATTGACTGGGCCGGCAGATTCGCGGCTACCAGAAGGAAGACTGCTACTCCCAGGAAAAGCTTGGTGATTGTTGTCATACCCACCTGACACTTTCCTTTTTGTTGTTACGGTTCTTGACCTGACAGTTCCGCGGCGACTGCGCACACACATAGCACACGCCGCAAGGTGATACCACGCGAAGAACCCCTTAACCTCTGAATCCCTTTACCACGAAAAGCCCCTGCAAAACGTGGTATCGAGCAATATTACTAAGCATTCAGAAAAGAATCAAGCCGTCGCTAGTGCCAGCGGAGCCGCGCAGAAGAATGCGGTCTGTTATCAATCACATCGAGAGGGAAAGCTGGGTAGGCGCGTGGCGCAGGTTTGCGGCACGAAAGGAAGCAATTTCAGCGGTGTTTTAGAATCAACAACTTGCAGATAGTGCAAGTATACTAGGTTGAAAACGCTAGACTTCCGCTCCGACTGAGCGACTCAGAACCGCCGCGAGGGACGCCGCCAGCCCCGAGTCGATCCAATAATCGTTACCTCCTGGACAGGAAATACAGCAGCAGCCCCAAAGCAGCCAGCAGCACGACCGCCGTTATGATCACCACGGGCAATAAGGGGATTTGCGGCCTGGCGACCGGGGCGGGGGCCATTCCCGGAGGCGGAGCGGCGATGGACGGCTGAGGCGCCTCAGCCGTGGGCTGAAACGGCGCGACGTCGGTCTTGGCGTAGCTCGACTGCGCCCCGAAAATGCTCGTGTATTCCCCCGGACCCGACTGCGCCCGGGCCGCGGGCGGCAGCCCGGCTGCGGGCATCGAGAACACTCCGGTAGCTCCGCTGGCCTCGGGGGGCGGAGGCGGCGCGGCCGGAGCAAGCGGCGCGGCTCCGCCCTGCGTACCGGGCGCGCCGAAGAGTTGGGTAAACTCCCCGGCGGGCTTCCCGCTCGTCGGCGGCGCCATCCCTCCCGGGATCCGCGACCCTTGTGGCATCCCATAGTCCGGGAGCGGAGATTGCGGGGGCATTCCATAGCCCGGCGGGGGCTGAACCGCGGAGGCAGGCGCGGATGACGGAGACGAGAAGAGTCCGGTAAAACCTCCGGGCTGGCCCGAAGCCGGAGGCGGCTGAGGGGGCGGGACAGAGCCGCCCGAGGGCTCGGCCGCCTGGAACAACCGCGTGAACTCACCTGGCGCGGAATCGGCTTGACGAAGCGGCATCGGCGGCGGAGACGGTGGCACGGGCATCGCAGGAGTCTCCGGCAACCGCTCGGACTGGAACATGCGAGTGAACTCGCCCGGACCGGACTCGGCCGGCGGCGGAGGGGCCGAGGCAGTCCGCGCAGGCGGGGGAGCGGGGGCGAACGCCGGGCCTGGCGGCGGGGGAGGCGCTACTGTTGCCGGCGGACGGGGCGGTGGCGCGGCAACCGGGGGCGCAGGCGGCGCAGGCGGAGCCGGGCTATCGCCTAGCGTGGCCCGAAAAAGGCGCGTGAATTCTCCCTCCGGACGGGCGCCGGCTATTGGAGCCGCGGGGGGCGGCGGTGCGGGAGCGGCAGGCGAGGGACGATCGGGCGACGCGGTTTGTGCGCCAAAGAGCCGGTCGAACTCGTCTTCGGGCGTGGTGGGGATGCCCGGCGCGGCGGAAGCGGGAGGAACTTTCCACACGCCCGCCTTCGCCTGCGGATCGGGAACGGGTGGGGCCGCCGCGGGCCGTGGCGCCCGTTGTTTCTCGATCCACGCGCGCATGCCCTGAAAGTCCGGCAGCATCTCGGTCACGGCCAGGGGCATACCCTTGTAGTCGTTGATCTCAATGATTTGCGCGCGCTTAGCCGGATCGGGATCGGTCAGGCGGGCGAGGAGGATGCTCAGGAGCGATTCCCCGCCCCCGGGCGGCTTTCCGCCAAACAGGATGTGAACGAAAACCTCCCGTCCGCTGGCAGACTCGCGCGCACGAAAGGTTTTCGATTCGCCGTCGTTGGCAATCACCGCGCCCAATTCGTACTTGCTGTCAAGATCCATGACCCACCACTTCACCGTATGGCGCTGACAGGCCGGAGGCCTGTGTCGCGCATTTCCGATAGCTCAGTTTACACCGAACCGCCGCCGGGGGCCATGGCATAACGCGGGCGAGGGATAAGAGTGGTCAAAGTGCCTTTTATGTTGGCTTTGCCCCTTCCCGGCGCATATAATTTGAAAGACGCCGCTGGCGAAGGCGGAAGAAGGTGGCGGTGTGATTGCAGGCGACCTTTAAGGAGCCGTGACCATGAAGCACCTTTCCAGGCTGGTGTGGTCGGAAGGGATGTACCTGAGCCCACACCATTTTCAGGCTCAGAGCCGGTATTTCGAAGACTCGGTCCACTTCGCGGTCTCGAGCCTTGTGTTCGCCGCCTATGGAGTCGGCGGGTACGAACTGGACCGCGAAGCGCTGCGCAACGGCACGCTCGCGCTGGTTCATGGCCGAGGCGTGTTTCCCGACGGCCTGGCGTTCCAGATGCCGGAAGAAGATCCGCTCCCTGCGGCGCGGAACATCACGGACCTCTTCTCGCCCATCCGCGAGAGCGTAATCGTTCACCTGGCCATCACCACGCGCAGCGCCAGCGGCCCCAATTGCGTGGTGGAAGGCAACGGGGATTCCGGCAACCCAGACTCCGGCGGCACGCGTTACATCGGCCAGCTCACGACGCTACACGACGAGAACACCGGCCGCGACGAGAAACCCATTCGCCTGGGACGGAAGAACATCCGCCTGCTGCTCGACACCGAACTCGGCGAGAACCTGGTCACGATACCCATTGCGCGCATCGGCCGCGACGGCTCCGGGCATTTCGTCTACGACCCCAACTTCATTCCGCCTTGCCTGGAGACCTCCGCCAGCGAGCGGCTGATGATGATGCTGCGCCGCATCATCGAGATTCTCGATGAGAAGAGCGCCAAGCTGACGCAGGCCAAGACGGGCGGCGCGAAATCGGCCGCCGGCTGGTCGAGCCAGGAGGTGGCCAACTTCTGGTTTCTCCACTCGGTGAACGCCGCGCTGGCTCCGCTGCGCCACCTGGGCTTCTCCAAGCGCGGGCATCCGGAGGAACTGTTCGTCGAGCTGTCGCGGCTGGCCGGCGCGCTGTGCACTTTCGGCCTGGAGTCGCATCCGCGCACCCTGCCGCTTTATAATCACGACAACCTGGAGGAGTGTTTCGGCGCGCTCGACAGCCACATCCGCGCACATCTCGAGACGCTGATGCCGACCAACTGCCTGCCGATTCCGCTGGAGCCGCTGGGGAACTATTTCTGGAGCGGGGCGGTAACCGATCAGCGGTGCCTGGGCGCTTCGCGGTGGATTTTCGCGATCCGCTCCCCCATCGGCGAGGCGGACCTGATCGAGCGCGTTCCGCGGCTGGTGAAGATCTGCTCGCGCGAGTTCATCGTAAGGCTGGTGCAGCGGGCGATGCCGGGCCTGCTGCTGACGCAGGTGCCCATTCCTCCAGCGGCGGTCTCGCCCCGGCTGGAAACGCAGTACTTCGCGGTGAACCGGGCCGGTCCTTGCTGGGAGAGCATCGTCAAGTCGCGGCAGGTAGGCGTCTACGTCCCCGGCGAGCTGCCGCAACCGGAGATCGAGCTGCTGGTGATTCTGGAATCCTGAGGAGCTTATGGGAACATACCCACAGGGCGCGGGCGCCGCGGTCCCGTACTCGACCGAACGCCGCCGCGATAATCTGGCGCTGGTCTTTCAGGAAGTGCTGACGGCGATCGTGCGGCTACGCACGAACCGCCAGGTGGTCACCGACGCGGAGCTGTTCCGCGCGCAGATGCGCGAGGCGCTCAGAGCCGCGGACCAGGAAGCCCGCAAACGAGCCTACACCAGCGAGCAGAGCCGGCTGGCGATCTTCGCGGCCGTGGCCTTCCTGGACGAATCCATTCTGAACCTCCAGCAGCCCGTCTTCTCGCAGTGGCCGCGCAAGCCGATGCAGGAGGAGCTGTTCGGAGTGCACATCGCGGGCGAGATCTTCTTCAACAACGTCCAGCGAATGCTGGGCGAGCGCGATTCGCACGATGTGGCCGACGTGCTGGAGATCTACCTGTTGTGCATGCTGCTCGGGTTCCGCGGACGGTACGGCCTGGCGGGTCAGGCCGAACTGCGCAACGTGATCGACTCCATCTCGGAGAAGCTGACGCGAATCCGGGGCCTCTCGCCCGATCTCTCGCCGGCCTGGGCCATTCCTCCCGGAGCGGTGCGGGTCGCGCAGGCGGACCCCTGGGTGAAGCGCCTGATGTGGACCGCGATCGGCTGCCTGGCGCTGCTGGTAGTTCTGTTCGGTGTCTTCGAAATCTCGCTCGGCTCGGGCGCCGGTGACATTCGCGCCGTTCCGTCTCAGGTCAGGGGATAGGGGCTCACATGAACTACAGAGTGTATGCGGTTGCCGGCCTGGCCGGCTTCTGCGCGTTCGCATGGCTGGCGACGGCCGTGCTCAAGCTGACGGGCATCGATCTCTGGATGGTCCGCTGTTTCCTGGGGATAGTTGGCCTCTCCGGCTTCGGCCTTTTCTACTGGTGGCAGAGCCGGCGCGAACGACAGAAACAGGCCGCCGCGCAGCCAGGCCCCGCAGCCGCTCCGGGCGCCGGGGGCGCCGATGAGATCGACGTGCTGTTGCGCGACGCCGAAGCCCGCCTGACGGCCTCGAACCAGGGGAAGCTGGGCAATCTGCCGGTAATCCTGGTGACCGGACTGCCGGGCTCGGCCAAGACCAACACGATGGTGCACTCGGGCCTCGAGCCGGAGCTGATTGCGGGCCAGGTCTACCAGGACAACGCCATCGTCGCCACGCGCTCGACCAACGTCTTCTTCGCGCGGCAGACGGTTTTTGTGGACGCGGGCGGAAAGGTGGCGCAGGACCCGGCGCGCTGGATGCGTCTGGTGAAGCGGCTGGCGCCGCGCAAGCTGACCAAGGTGGTAGGCAAGGGCCAGCAGGCGCCGCGAGCCGCCGTGGTCTGCTTCGATATCGAAGACTTTCTCAAGCCGGGCGCTGCCGATTCGCTGGCGGTGAGCGCGCGCAACCTGCACGCGCGGCTGGGCGATATCTCGCAGGCTCTGGGCATCAGCTTTCCGGTCTACGTGCTGTTTACCAAGGCCGACCGCATGCCGTTCTTCCTGGACTATGTCCGCAACCTCAGCAACGAGGAAGCGATGCAGGTCTTCGGAGCCACGCTGCCGATCGAGGGCGGCCGGTCATTGGGTGTCTACGCCGAGCAGGCGACGCAGAAATTCGGCGCCGCCTTCGACGAGCTGTTCCATTCTCTGGCCGACAAGCGGGCTGTCTTCCTGGCCCGCGAGCACGCGGGCGAGAAGATCCCCGGCATTTACGAGTATCCCCGGGAATTCCGCAAGCTGCGCTCGCTGCTGGTGCAGTTCCTGGTGGATCTCTCGAAGCCGAGCCAGTTGCGGGCGGCACCGTTTCTGCGCGGATTCTACTTCTCGGGCGTCCGGCCGGTGGTGGTGACCGAGATGTCGCAGGCGGCAGCGCCGCGGTCCGCAGAACGGCAAGGGTATGAGCCAGGCGGTGGCGCCACGGGCCTGTTCCGCGCGGGCCAGTTGCAGCAGCAGCCAGTGGCGCCGCAGCCGCAGGCGGTGGGCACGCGCCGGGTGCCGCAGTGGGTCTTCCTGAGCCACTTCTGGAACGACGTGGTGCTGGCGGACCACGCGGCCCACGCGGTCAGCGGATCGAGCACCAAGACCAGCGCGCTGCGCCGCGTGCTGCTGGCCGCGGCCGCCGGCCTCTGCCTGCTGTACTCGATTCTGCTGATGGTTTCCTATGCGCGCAACAACGGCATGGAAGGGCGCGTCCTGAGCGCGGCCCAGGGCATCTCCATGCTGGTTCCCACCGGCCAGGACCTGCCTTCGCTCGACGCCCTGCAGCGGCTCGAAGCGCTGCGGCAGGAACTGGCTACGCTGACCGGTTACGAACGCGACGGCGCGCCACTGAGTATGCGCTGGGGGCTGTACAAGGGCAGCGAAATCTATCCCGACGCCTACCGGCTGTACTTCGGCAAGTTCCATGCGACGCTGTTCGGCTGGACCCAAGCCTCGATGCTCGACACCTTGCGCCGCCTGCCCGCGGCGCCAGGACCCAACGACGTCTACGGCCCGCCGTACAACACCCTCAAGGCGTATCTCATCACGACTTCCGAGTGGCGGCGCAGCACGCGCGCGTTCCTCTCGCCCTTCCTGCTGAACCGCTGGTCGGAGAACCGCAACGTGGATCCAGAGCGGATGCAGCTCGCGCAGAAGCAGTTCGATTTTTACAGCGAGATGCTGCACGACAGGAATCCCTTTTCGACCGACACCGAAGATCGCACCGTTGCCAGCGCACGGCAATATCTGAATAAGTTCAACGCCGACGAGCGCATCTACCAGGCGCTGCTCGAAGAGGCGTCGCGCCGCACGCCTCCCGTCAATTACAACCGCCTCTTCCCCAACAACGCCGTTTCCGACAGCCACGAAGTGCGCGGCGCGTTCACCAAGGACGGCTGGAACTTCATGCAGGCGGCCTTCCGCAAGCCCGAGGAGCTTTTCGGCGGGGAAGACTGGGTGCTGGGACCGCAGACGTACGCCGGCCTGGACCGCTCGCAACTGGAGCAGCGCCTGCGCGCCTTCTACCTCCGGGACTTCATCCAGGAATGGCGTTTGTTCGTCAAAGCCGGGGCGGTGGCGCGCTACACAAGCTTGTCGGACGCCTCGTCCAAGCTAACGCTCATCTCGGGCGGACAATCGCCGCTGCTGGCGCTCTTCTGCCTGGTGGCGCAGCACACCAGCGTGGACGCTCCAGAAATCCGCGCGGCGTTCCAGGCGCCCCAATCGGTGGTTCCGGCGGCCTGCCAGTCGCAGTACGTCGGCCAGACGAACCAGCAGTACATGGGCTCGCTTTTGAGGCTCCAGAATTCAGTGGCGCAGGTTGCCACAGCCCC
The DNA here is from genome assembly GCA_963719445.1 of Bryobacterales bacterium. GTDB lineage: Bacteria > Acidobacteriota > Terriglobia > Bryobacterales > Bryobacteraceae > DASWZN01. The sequence continues at coordinate 4,650,665 of OY970385.1, read as the reverse complement.
CGGGGGTCAGAACGACGCCGCCGCTCAGGCGACCATCGCGCAAGCCAACGAAGCGCTGCTGACCACCGGCCAGATTGCGCAGACCTTCACCATCGACCAGGAAGGCAACCTTCCGCCGGCGGTCCGAAAGCTGATGGAAGACCCCATCACGCAGGTGACGCGGCTGCTCAAAGGCCTGGGGCCGGCCGAGCTGCACGCCAAGGGACAGGCGTTGTGCGGCCAGTTCAACGCGCTCATGTCGAAGTACCCCTTCAACCTGCAATCCAAGGTACCGGCGACCCTGGACGACGTGAACCGCTTTTTCCGTCCGCAGGACGGCGCGCTGTGGCAGTTCTATTCACAGAACCTGCAGAACCTGGTGCAGCAGCAGGGATCGCTGTACGTGGCCAAACCGTCGACCATGACGGTGACGCCGGGGTTCCTGAATTTCTTCAACCGCGCCACCGCATTTTCCAGCGCCGCTTATCCGGGCGGCGCGCAGGAGCCGCGGCTGGCTTACACGCTGCGCTCCAATCTGAGCAACACCAGCCAGACCATCAGCATCACGCTCGACGGTCAGACGTTCACGAACACTACCGGCAAGGTGGCCAGCAAGCAGTTCGTCTGGCCGGGCAATCCTCCGGGCGCCAAGATGGACGTGAAGTTCGGCGGCGAACCTTTCCATTGGCCGTCGTTCGACGGCCTGTGGGGAACCTTCGAGTTTTTCGGCGACGCCGACGAGCGAGGAGGACACCTCGAGTGGACGCTTAAAACGGGGAGATCGGAACGGCAGGTGACCACCGCGAGCGGGGAGCCCGTGCTGGTGAGATTCGATCTCGACATGTCCCCGCCGGTCTTCCGGAAGGGGTATTTTAGCGGGTGGGCTTGCACTGCCGACGTGGCTCGATAATTTATGGAACTACCGGCGCGAATCGGGAAGTACGAATTGCAGGAACTGCTGGGCGGCGGCATGTCCCGCGTGTATCGCGCGCGGGACACGGTGATCGGCCGGACCGTGGTGGTGAAGGTCCTGACGGAACAGGCGGCCCGGGACCCGGAAGCCAAGGCGCGCTTCCTGCGCGAGGCGCAGGTGGCGGGCAATCTTTCACACGAGAACGTCCTCAACGTTTACGATTTCGGCGAAGAGCAGGGCCAGCCGTACATGGTCACGGAGTTCCTTCGCGGCGAGGACTTGCGTTCGCTGATCAAGTCCGGACGAACGGGCGATTTGAATTTCCGGCTGCGCATCGCGCTGCAACTGGCGCGCGCGCTCGAGTACATACACTCGAACAAGATCATCCACCGCGACATCAAGCCGGAGAACATCCAGGTGACCGGCGGGGGCGTGGTGAAGCTGATGGATTTCGGAATCGCCAAGGCCGAGAACACGCAGCTCACGCGGCCCGGCTTCACGCTGGGCACCCCGTTTTACATGGCGCCGGAACAGGTGCGCGGCCAGGCGGTCACCAACCGCGCCGACATCTATGCCTTCGGCGTTCTGCTTTTCGAGTTGCTCACCGGCGTGCGGGCCATCGAGGGCGACACCGTCGAGCGCATCTTCTATGAGATCCTGTACAAACCGCTCGACCTGAAGCCGCTCGAGACGGCCGCCGTGCCGCAGCCGTTGTCGGAGCTGGTGGCGCAGTGCACGTCGAAGGATCCCGCCCAGCGGCCGGCGAGCTTCACGGAGGTCTGCACGACACTCGATCGGATTCTGCGGCGGCTCGAGCGGGGCGCTGCCGAGACCGAGACCGAGCCGCATCCCACGGTGAAGCAGCCCGCGCAGGCCGCTCCAAACCCGGAGGAGCCGGAGCAGACGCAGCCCACGCCGAGTCCGGCGGAGCCGGTGCCCCACCGGCGCGAACCCTCGCGCCGGACGATCGTCATCGCCGTGGCTGTTGCGGCGGCGCTGCTTCTGGCGGCCGCCTGGTTCTACCTGCGCAGGTCCGGCAACCAGGCTCTTAAGGCTACGCTGACCACTCCCACCGGCGAAATGGTCCTGGTTCCCGCCGGGGAGTTTCTTTCTGAGAGTGACCGGGAGCGCGTTACGCTGCCCGCGTTCTACATCGACAAGACCGAGGTCACCAACGGCGCCTACCAGCGCTTCTGCCTTGAGCGCGGCCGCACGCTGCCGGAGAATTTCCCGACGGACCGGCCGGATTACCCGGTGGTCAACGTGTCGTACTTCGAGGCGCGCGCGTTCGCGCATTGGGCCGGCAAGCGGCTGCCCAAGCCGGCGGAGTGGGAAAAAGCCGCGCGGGGCACGGACGGCCGCGCGTTTCCGTGGGGCAACCAGCACGATCCCTCGCGCGCCAACGTGCGCGACAACCCGCAGCGGCGGAAGGTGGAGTTGATGCCGGCGAACTCCATGCCGCAGGGAGCGAGCCCATTCCAGGCGCTCAACATGGCCGGCAACGTTTGGGAGTTCGTCGATGAGAGCCCCACGCCCACACCGGCCGTGCTGCAGGCGTTCGCGGGTCTGGTAAAACCGCCGGCCACCGCAGACGAGCAGTGGTGCGGGATTCGGGGCGGCTCTTATGACCTGCCGCTACTCGACGAGGCCCTGTGGGACGACAACATCGTTCCGGCCCGCCATCGCTCGTATAACCTCGGCTTCCGCTGCGTCAAAGACCCGAAATGAGGCGCGCGTCCTTCGCCGGGGGGCTCTTTGCGGCCGGCCTGGCGGGCTCTGTCGCGGCGCTGCTGATCTTCGCGTGGCTGGCGGACCACGTCGCCCGCAGGGCGACCATCGCGTTTGACGGCGCGATCCGGGACTTCGTACACCGGCACGCTTCCCCGAGCCTGACCGTGCTGATGCGCTTGGCGAGCGACCTCGGCTCGCCCCTGCCGCTCGCGATTCTGTGCGCGCTCGCCGTGGCGGTGCTGCTCGCGGCACACTCCCAGCGCGCGGCGCTCTTCTTCGCGGTCACTATGATCGGAGCGCTGGTCCTCGACGCCACGCTCAAGCTCGCTTTTCACCGCGCGCGCCCGATGCCGTTCTTTGGCACGCCGGAGCCGTATTCCTACAGTTTTCCGAGCGGCCACGCGCTGTTGCTGGCGTGCTGCTGCGGCATCGTGGCGGCGTTCGTCACGGCCCGCATCCGCGGCCGCGCGGCGCGCGCTCTCGTCTGGACCGCGGCGGCGGCGCTGGCGGGCGTGGTCGGCTACTCGCGCATCTACCTCGGCGTGCATTACGCGAGCGACGTGATGGGCGGTTACGCCGCAGCCATCGTTTGGGTGACCGCGGCGGCCCACGCGGACAGGTTGTGGCAGCGGTCCCTGCCCGGACGGCTTGCGGCATGTGGCCGGTGGACTCCTCGCGGTCCAGCGTGAGCTGTTCGGGGCGCCACCTTCGCAGTCGGATGGCACGCCGATTGTGATCCAGCCGTGAGAACCTGGCTCGTTCCGGTGCACTATTCAGTGGGACAGGCCTCCGGCCTGTCTCCGACCATGGCATTTTATCGACGCCATCTCCCTCATTGGCACCCTGACGGCGCAGCGCTCTTCGTCACCTGACGCTTGCACGGTTCCCTACCACAGGTTCTCACCACCTTCGAGGCCCTGGATCGGGAACTCGATCAGCGCACCTCCGGGCCCCGCTGGCTGGGAGATGAGCGAATCGCATCGCTCGTGAGCCGTTCTCTCCGCTTCTCGGAGAAGCGGCTCAACCTGTACGAGCTGCGGGCCTGGGTCGTGATGCCCAATCACGTCCATATCCTGATCTGTCCGCGCGTCGAGCTCAGGCAAATCACGAGAACCGTGAAGACCTTCACGGCCCGCGAGACCAACTCGATCCTCCAGCGGACCGGGCAGCCGTTCTGGCAGGACGAGTCTTACGATCATTGGGTTCGCAGCCGCGACGAGATGGAGGCGACAGTCAGGTACATCGAGTCGAATCCCGTCGCCGCCGGGCTGGCAACGGCGGTGGAGGAGTGGCCGTGGTCAAGCGCAGCCGCCAGGGACAGGCCGGAGGCCTGTCCCACATTATGACAGGCCGGAGGCCTGTCCCACGCTCCGACAGGCCGGAGGCCTGTCCCACGTTATGACAGGCCGGAGGCCTGTCCCACGTTATGACAGGCCGGAGGCCTGTCCCACGGCACGGTACAATACTCACTGGAGCCTGCCGGATGGGCAGTCGCCCCTTCGGGGGAGGAAAGTCCGGTCTCCACAGGGCAGCGTGCCGGCTAACGGCCGGGGGGATTCGCTCAAAGCGGATTTCACGGAAAGTGCCACAGAAAATATACCGCCCGTTTACGGGTAAGGGTGAAAAGGTGCGGTAAGAGCGCACCGCGGCCGGAGCGATCCGGCCGGCAGGGCAAACCCCACGCGGAGCAAGACCAAATAGGAGGGGAGGAGCGGCCCGCTCCGTTCGACTCTCGGGTAGGTCGCTAGAGCCGGGCAGTAATGCCCGGCCCAGACGAATGACTGTCGCCCATCGGGGTACAGAAACCGGCTTATAGTCCGGCAGGCTCGGGAAAGAACGCGCCGTCAGCCATCGGCCGTCAGCGGTTTTGCCGACGGCGGATGGCTTCCGGCTGGCGATCGCCTTACTGACTCGCGGGCAGCGTGCCGGCCAGGAAGAACGGCTGCCACCGATTGCCGCCGCCCTGCGCCTGCCCGGCGTTCCGCAGCACTTTGAACGCCACCGCTTGCCCCGGCTTCAGCGTCCCGGCGATCCGCTTCACGTCATCCGGCGAGGTGACGGGCTGGCGGTTAATGCCCGCGAGCACGTCGCCTGGCTGGAGCCCGATGTCCTCACCGAAAGAGCCGTTCTGCACATCGGTCACCAACACCCCGCCGTTGTCCGGGAGATTCATCGAATCCCGGTCGTCCGGCCGCAACGCGCGGACCGAGATGCCGAACTTCACGTTCTGGCCTTGCTCGTCGCCGCCCGCGCTCTGCGGGCCGACCGCGCCGTTGCCGCGCGCGAGGATGTCGTTGCGATCACCCACCTCGATGGTCAGGTTCAGAGTCTTATCGCCGCGCAGCACGGTGATCGGAACGCGCGAGCCGACGGGCGTCTCGGAAACCCGGGCCACCAGCGCTTCGCCATTGGCGACCGGATTGCCGTTGAAGGACGTCACGATGTCGCCTTCCTTGATGCCCGCCTTGTCCGCCGGAGTGTTCGGATCCACCTGGTCCACAAACACGCCCGAGGACGCGCCGTAGGCCTTCAACAGCTCCGGCTTCTGCTCGCGCGGGAACCGGATGCCAATTGCGCCGCGCGAGACCTTGCCGGTCTTGATGATCTGGTTATAGGCGTTCACGGCCATGTTGATCGGCAGCGCAAAACCCACGCCATCGCTGCCGCCGGTATTGGTGGCGATCATGGTGTTGACCCCGATCACCTCGCCGCGGATGTTGAGCAGCGGGCCGCCGCTGTTGCCCGGATTGATGGCGGCATCGGTCTGCAGGAAGCGCTGGAGCTGGTGCCCCTGCGAGCCCAGGTCGCGCCCTTTGGCGCTGATGATGCCCGCCGTCACCGTTGCCTCCAGTCCGAACGGCGATCCGATCGCCACGGCCCAATCGCCTACCTGAATCGCGTCGGAGTTGCCGATCTTGACCGGATCGAGCGGGTGGCCGGCGTCGATCTTGATCACGGCCAGGTCGAGCTCCGGATCCGTGCCGATCACCTTGGCCGTGTACTCGGTCGTGTCGCCGTGAAGCTTCACCTGGATTTTGGATGCGCCGTCGACGACGTGGCTATTGGTCAGGATGTACCCGTGGCTATCGACCACGAAGCCGGAGCCGGTGCCCTGGGCGCGGAACGGCCGCTGCGGCAGGACCTGGTCGCCGCCGCCGAACGGATCGCCGCCGAAGAAGCGCCGGAAGAAGTCGTCGGCATCGGGCGGGGCGACGCGCATGCCGCGCCGCTGGACCACCTTCTGCTCGACGGTTGAGGTCACCTGCACCACGGAGGGTTCCAGTTCCTTGGCCAGCTTCGAAAAGGAATTCGAAAGCTGCACCGGGTCGGGAATGGTCAGCGGGGTCGCGTCAGGCGCGACGGTTGTCGCCGCCTTTGCGACTCGCAGTCCTTGGCTGAGCAGGACTCCCGCTGCGAGTCCCGCGATCAAAAGCAGGAGCGCCAAGCTCCTCTGAGTTTTCAGAATCTTCATACCTTTCCTCTTCTCAAGTTCTAAGTGCCGTTCAGTACCGGAGCGGGGACCTCGTGAATCCAGAGGATCCTGATCCATCCGGCATCCCCGCCGTCAACGTAAAGCACATAAAGCATCACATCGGGCGCTGCGGGCCTGAGCACCGCGGGCTCGATCGTGGCGCGAGTTTCAACCCGCCGGGTCGGCTCTTGAACCGACGCCTGGAGTGCCGGTACCACGTGACTTGTCTGCCTGTGCACGCGCACCCTTCTGACAGGCTCGCGCGCTGGCGCCGGTTCGAGCGCCGCGTTCGCCACCACGGGCGCCGGCCGGTGGGCAAGCTTCGAAACGGCCGGCGGCGCCACGGTCACGGGCGCCAGCGGGGCCGCCGCGAATGCCGCCAAGGCCAGCGTGATCGCCGCTGCCGCCAGGGCGCCTCGCGAGGACCGCCGTCTCCGATCGCGCCCGCCCGCCAGCAGCGCTTCCACCCGAATCGAAAGCTGGGGCTTCGGCGCCAGCGCGCCGGGAGCCAATTGCGGCGTCGCCGCGCGGAGCACCGCCAGGCGTGTGAGGCAGGTGGCGTATGGACGCGCGGCGCCCATCCACTGCACCACCCAATCGTCGCAGGCGATCTCGCGCTCGAGAGTCAGCCGCCGTCCGATCCAGATCACCGCCGGGTGAAAGAACAGCAGCGCCTCGACGACTTTCTGCGCCAGGTTGCTCCAATCGTCCCAGCGGCGGAGGTGTGCCAGTTCGTGTGTCAGCACCTGGTCGAGCTCGGCCGCGGAGAGATCTTCGACCAGAAACGCCGGGAGCAGCACAGCAGGCTTCACGACTCCGGCAGCCATCGGCGCGGCGACCTCGCTCGATATGAGCACGCTGGCGCGGCGGCGACCCGGGCAGGCCCGCATGATCCCTTCAAATCGCGCGCCGACGCCGGCCGGCGCGGCGACCGCCCGCCGCTTCAACCCACACAACCCAACGAATCCCCAAGCGAGGCGCGCCATCAAGGTCAAGCTACCGAACGCCCACGCGCCCAGCGCCCAGACCAGCCACGCGCCCGCGGTCAGGGTCAGCGCCGCGCCACTGTGTCCCGTGCCGAGAGGAGCAGCCGCCGGCGCGGACAGCCTCGGCAGCCAGCCTTCGATGATCGGCAGCGCAGCAACAAAGGCTAGCGTCAGGCCGCAAAGCGCATATCGCGTGGCCGCGGCGGTCTTCGGCGTCAGGCGCAGAAGCAACCAGAGCAGGGCGCAGAGCGCCACGCCCTCGATGATCCCATTCAGCACCGCCCCTGCGATTTCGACCCCGACCCAGTCCGTCATCGTGCCCCTCACTCCCTGCCGATCAGACCGCGCAGACGCTCGATTTCTTGCTCGTCGATACCTTCGTCGCGCAAGAGGTTTAGTACCAATAGTTCCTGAGAATTGTTAAAGAATCGGTTCACAAGCTGCCGGACCGCCGTGCGGCTGGCTTCTCCACGGCCCACCACGGGCTTATAGACGAAAGCACGCCCATCTTTGGTATGCTGCACATACCCTTTTCGTTCCAGGATTCGCATCAGCGTCAGGACGGTATTGTACGCCACCGCCGCCGGCCTGTCCTTCGACAACCCCTCCACGACGTCGCCTACTGTGGCCGTGCCCTTGTCCCAGAGTACCTCCATGATGGGGAGCTCGGCTTCCGTCAGCGTCCGTGATGTCTTCCTGGCCACCCTGTCCTCGTCAACTCTTAAACATTTAATACTTCCAATTCAGTTGTACCGCAACTCGGCCCACCTGTCAACTAATGTTTTAAGAGATGGCGGCTACGCAAGCCCAGCGATTCGACAGAACACGTATCCGCACAACGGAGGTGGCCGCAAAGGGGTCCGAAAACGGCCGCAAAAGCGGCATCAGGCATGAAAGACACGCCCCCGGCGACGATTGCGGCAAGCTGCGCAGGCGGACAAGAGTGACGGAGTATATAATGGACGTTTGCCGGGAGATCAGGTAGCGAGTTCCGGTTCACACCCAAGCAGGAGAGAGCGGTTTGGCCTTATCGAAGCTTACCCCCACAACACGATTTTCCGTGGCGAGTCCCAACATCGTCTGGCAGGCGTTTGACGAAGAGTCGGTCGTCATCAATCTGGAATCGGGAATCTACTACAGCCTCAATCTGGCTGGTGCGCTGATCTGGCACCTGCTCGAGGCCGGCGCGTCGCCAGCGGAGGCCGCCGAGCGCGTTCTCCAGTGTGGCGCCCCCCCGGAGGCTGGCGACCAGGTTCTGGGATTCTGCGAGAAACTGCTCGAGGAAGGCTTGATTGCGCCCGCCACGAATGGAACCGAGCCAAAGGCCGCTTCCGCAGAGATGACTTTCCCCTGGGCGCCGCCCTCGGTTTCCATCTATACCGACATGCAGGATCTTTTCCTGCTGGATCCCATACACGACGTGGACGAGGCAGGCTGGCCCAGCCGGCCTGCGGAAACGGCTTGACGGCGACCCCGGAACAGTTCTTCGCGGAGGCGCGCGAGCGCTTCGAAACCGCCGCGGCTCGCTCGGGCGTCGTGGAAAGGCGGTTCCGAGTCGCGGAGCGCCACCTTCGGCTGCGCTTCGCGGGACGCGCGTTAGAGGACCGCCTGACGCCGGCGATCGAGCATCTGGCGGCGCTCGATGACGGCACGCCTGAAATCACCGTGTACCTATTCGACACGGCGACAACCGGCGCTGGATTGAGGGCGGGCTGGGACGCCAGCGCTTTTCGGCCGCGCGGCGAGATCGTGGGCTTCAACACCGAGCGCTACCGCACCGTTTTCCAGCAAGGCGCCGACGCCTTTCTGATGCTGGATCGGCAGCAGCGTGAAGCAGTCTACTGGGTATCCGACGCGGGGCAGGTCCCCTACTGGGAGCGCAGTTTTCCGTTACGGACGGCGTTCCACTGGTGGTTCGAGGATCTGCCGCTTCAGCCAGTCCATGCGGCTGCGGTGGGGTTCGCCGATGGGGGCGTGCTCATCACCGGCCCCAGCGGCTGCGGCAAGTCCACCACCGCGCTGGCGTGCCTCAACTCCGAGTTGCTGTACGCCGGCGACGACTACGTTCTGGTGCAGCACGCTCCCTCGCCCCACGTGTACTGTCTGTACGGCACTGCCAAGCTGGAGCCGGAGAACCTAGTGCGGTTCCCTGCCCTGGAACCATTCCTGGACAACCCGGACCACCTGGATCGGGAGAAAGCTCTGGTCTTCCTTCGCACCTGGATGCCGGACAAGCTGAACGCAGGCTTCCCGATCCGCGCGCTGGTGACGCCGCGCATCACGGGCCGCCGAGACACCTTGCTGATCCGGGCCGGCGCGCTCGAAGCCGTCCGGGCGCTGGCCCCGACCACGCTGTATCACCTGCCGGGCGCCGAGCGGAAGGCTTTCGCCAAAATCGCCGCGCTGGTGCGCCAGCTTCCCTGCTATGTTCTGGAAGTGGGCACCGACCTCGCGCAGATCCCGGTGAGGATCATGGAGCTGCTTCGATGAGCCGTCCCTTGCTCAGCGTGATCATTCCCTGCTACAACGCCGGCAGGTTCCTGCCCGAGGCGGTGGCCAGTGTGGTCGCACAGCGGTACGAGCCGCTGGAGATTCTGGTGGTCGACGACGGTTCGACGGACGCTACGCCGCAGATCGCGGCGGGGCTGGCGCCGGCAGTTCGAACTCTGCGCCAGGAGAACCGCGGCCCGTCCGCGGCCCGGAACCTGGGGCTGCGCCATGCGCGCGGCGAAATCATCGGCCTGCTCGATGCCGACGACCTGTGGCCGGAGGGCAAGCTGGATCTGCAGGTAGGCCGGCTGTTGGAGGATCCGGAGCTGGACGTGGTGAATGGCCGCGCCCGTTACATCTTGCTTCCTGGCGGCCGGATTCCGGATTTGCGATTTGAAGGACCCGACTACACGCTAGCGGGAATCTACCTCGGCGCCTCCGTCTATCGCCGCAGGGCCTTCGATCGGGTTGGGCCGTTCGACGAGGAACTGCGCTACAGCGAGGACCACGATTGGTTCCTGCGCGCGCGCGAGGCGAGTCTGAAGATGGTCGTGCTGTCCGAGGTGACCTTGCTATACCGGATGCACGACGCCAACATGACGCGCCAGATGCAGGACTGCAACGCGATCCAGGCCCTCATGCTCCACAAGTCTCTCCAGCGCCGGCGCCGCAGGAGCGGGGCGGCGGCGGAACTCCCCCCCTGGTCGAGCTACGAGGAGACGCGGCGGACCGATGGGTGAACATTCCGCGCCGCTGGCCAGCGTGGTGATCCCGGCGTACAACGCCGGGGCATGTCTAGAGGAGGCGCTCCGCAGCGTTTGGGAACAGGACTATCGGCCGGTGGAGGTCATCGTAGCCGACGATGGATCGGCCGACCAGACAGCCGAGGTGGCGCGGTTGTTCTCGCCACGGGTCCGGGTCCTGGTCCAGCAACACGCCGGGGCCGGGGCCGCCCGGAATGCGGGCGCGGCCGCGGCCGAAGGCAGCTTGCTTTCATTCCTAGACGCGGACGATCTCTGGACGCCGCATGCGCTCGCGCGCCTGGCCAACGTCCTGGCAGGCGACCCAAAGCTCGATCTGGTTTTCGGTCAGGTCATCGAGTTTCGTCACGACTCCGACGGCCGGTTGCTCGAGCGCCCGCCGGTATCCGCCATGTTGCCGGGCGCCACGCTCATGCGCAGGAGCTCGTTCGAACGGGTGGGAGGATTCCGCACCGATCTGCGCGTCGGGGAGTTCATCGATTGGGGCGCGCGGGCCCGCGAGTTGGGTTTGAACGCCGCCATCCTGCCCGAACCCGTGCTGCGCCGCCGCATCCATGGAGAGAACACGGGCGTGCGCGAGCGCAACGCGCGCGCCGATTACGCCACCGTGGTCCGCGACGCGCTGAAACGGCGCCGGGAGCGCGGCGCGTGAACGCCAACCACTCCGCGGGATGTCTGCCCACGCCGGCGCAGATGCTGCTGCTGAGGGCCGCACTGAGCCAGGGACCGGAAGCCCTCGCGGCCTGGGAGCAATGGGCGCGGGAGGAGGGCCTTGACCACCCGGATGGTGGATCCTTCCGTCTGCTCCCGCTCGTTCACAAGAACCTCGCCGCGCACGGCTACCAGGGCGCACAGTCCGCCACGTTGCGAGGCATCCATCGTCAAGCCTGGTCGCGGAACCAGGTGCTGTTTCACCAGGTCCGCCCGTTTCTGGAGGAAGCGCGCGCCGCCGGGACGCCGGTCCTGTTGTTGAAAGGCGCGGCGCTGGCCTTTCAGGTCTATCCCGACGCGGGCTGCCGCCCCATGAACGATCTCGATGTTTTGGTCCCTGCTTCCAGCGCCCGCCAGCTCTGGGAGAAGCTGGAGTCGGCGGGCTGGCGAGCGGTCTACTGGCGGCCGCAACCGCTCCGCGAGAGCTTCTTTCGCTTTCGCCACGCGATGGACTTCGAGGCCCCTAAGGGAGGCCGCGTCGACCTGCACTGGCATGCGCTGAGCGTGTGTTGTCACTCGCGGGCGGATGAGCTGTTCTGGCAGGATCTCCGGCCGCTGGAGTTTCAGGGGATTCCCGTTCAAACCTGCAGCCCGACCGCGCACCTGCTCAACCTATGCGTTCACGGCATCGTCTGGAACGACGCGCCGCCCATCCGCTGGATCGCGGATGCGGTGCTGCTGTTGCGCCGGTTCCCCAGTCTGGAATGGGGTTCGATGATCGAAGCGGCGGTGAGCCTGGACATCGTCCCCTACCTGCATCGCGCGCTGGCCTTTCTGCGCTCGAATTTCGACGTTCCCGTGCCGGCCGAGACGCTGGGCCGGCTGGAGAGCGCCCCGGTCAGCGCCGCCGCCGCCGCGGAGTTCGCCCGCGATTCGGAACCGTTCGCCGTCCGCACCGCGTGGGAGGACCTTCTGGCCTTCTACGCGCGCTGGCGCCGCGCGCTCGGCGGCGCCTCTCCGCTCCGCAATGCGCCCGGGTTTGTGCGCCACCTCCAGTACGCTTTCGAGCTTGAAAGCGCTTCGGCGCTGGCCGGCCAGTTGGTGCGCTCCGCGGTACGACGGTCGGCGGCCGGGCAGCGGTGAAGCGAGTGCCAGCGATTCCCGCGCTTCTCACGGGCGTTCTCACAGCCTGAAGTTGACTTCCACGGTGACCAGAACAGGGACGGGCTTGCCGTCTTTCAAGCCCGGGCGGAAGCGCCACTGCTGCACGGCCTCAATGGCTTTTTCGTCCAGGCCCAGACCGAGCGGCCTAACGATTTTGACGTGCGTCGGGTGACCGGTCTCATCGACGATGATCGACAGCACCACGATACCCTGGAACTTCGCGTTGCGTGCCTGCTCGGAGTATTCAGGCTCGACATGGTGTATCACGATCGGAGCCGAGGCGCCTCCACCGATTCTGTAAACTCCCGGTGGAAGCGAGCCTGCGGTGGCCGGTCCAGTCACGCCCGGATCGACGCCGAGCTCCCGCGCAATCCGAATCAGATGTGCTCTAGCGCTTGTGTCTCCAAGCTCCGCGGCTTTGCGATACCACACCATCGCCTGGGCATTGTCCTGTGCCAGTCCTCGCCCGGCCTCGTACATCCGCCCGAGGTTGTTCATCCCCATGGCGTCACCCATCTCGGCGGACTTACGATACCAGGCAACCGCTTGAACATCATCCTGTGTCACTCCCCGACCGGCCCTATACATCCCGGCAAGATGGTTCATCCCCGATGCGTCGCCCTTCTCCGCGGCCCTGCGGAACCAGAGAACCGCCTGGGCGTCATCCTGTGCCACACCCCCGCGCCCCTGCGCACACAGGAGGCCAAGAACGGTCATCCCGGATGGGTCACCCATCTCGGCGGCCTTGCGGTACCAGACAACCGCTTGGGCAAAATCCCTTGGCACTCCTCGCCCGGTCGCATACATCACGCCAAGATGGAACGTCCCGGAGGGGTCTCCCATGTCGGCGGACTTGCGGGACCAGGAAAGCGCCTCGGCATAGTCCTGTGCCACTCCTCGCCCTTCCTCATACATCCGTCCGAGATTGGTCATCCCCACCGGGTCACCCTTTTCGGCGGCCCTGCGGTACCAGGCGACCGATTGCGCATCGCTTTGGGCGAGGCTCTGCCCTTTTTCGTACATAGATCCCAGCCGAGTCATGGCGTCGGCCCGCCCGCTGTCGGCCAGTTGCCGGTAAAGAGGCGCCGCGATACCGTATTCCTGCCGGGCATAAGCGGCGTCAGCACGCCGGGCGATGTCGTCGGGCGAGCCGGGCTGAGCCTGAACCTGCGGGGCGGTTTGCGCAACGGCGCCCGACAGACCGTGGGTGGCCGGCGCCGGTTCTAGAGTTTGCTGAGCGAGTAAGAGAGCGAGCACGATGGCGACCGTCACGGAGTTTCTCCAGCGCCGATTGTAACAGGCTTGTGCGAAGATGTTCACATGTTTCACCTGGATTGCGTTCTGCTACTCGCTTTGTTTGCCCTCGGCGTGACGTTCGCCGCGGAGGAGGAGCACCCCACACTCGCCATCGGCTCGCCTGCGCCGGATTTCTCGCTGCCCGGAATCGACGGCAAGACCCACCGGCTGGCCGACTACTCCGGACCGAAGGTGCTGGTGATCGTTTTCACTTGCAATCACTGCCCCACTGCGCAGCTCTACGAAAACCGGATCAAGAAGCTCGCCGAGGACTACCAGGGCAAGGGCGTCGCCCTGGTGGCGATCGAGCCGAACGACCCCGAAGCCGTCCGGCTGAGCGAGCTGGGCTGGACCGATGTCGGTGACAGCCTGGAGGACATGAAGATCCGCGCGGCCTACAGGCACTTCAACTTTCCCTACCTGTATGATGGCGCGACCCAGGCGGTGGCGCGGGCTTACGGCCCGAAGGCCACGCCGCACGTCTTCATCTTCGACGAGCAGCGGCGCCTGCGCTACGAGGGCCGCGTGGATAACAGCCAGCGCGAGTCTCTGGTGAAGACCCAGGATGCGCGAAACGCCATCGACGCGCTGCTCGCGGGGAAGCCCGTGCCGGTTCCGCACACCGGGGTTTTCGGCTGCTCGACGAAATGGAAGTCGAAGCGCGCCAGCCGGCTCGAGGAACTGGCGAAGATCGAGGCCGAGCCGGTGAGGCTCGAAGCTGCGACGGCGGAGGATCTAAGGAAGCTGCGCACGAACCCGACGGACAAGGTCCTGCTGGTGAACTTCTGGGCCACCTGGTGCGGGCCCTGCGTGAGCGAATTCCCCGATCTCGAAACCACTTATCGCATGTATCGCGGGCGCGATTTCGACTACGTGACCGTCTCGGCCAACCTGCCGGATGAGAGGCCGGGTGTGCTGCGGGCCATCGAGAAGCAGCACGCCACGAGCCGCAACCTGCAGTTCGCATCCGACGACACCTACGCGATGCAGGCGGCTTTCGATCCGAAGTGGGAAGCGGGCGTGCCGTTCACGGTGCTGCTCGCACCGGGCGGGAAAGTGCTCTATCAGAAGCAGGGCGAAGTGGACGTCCTGGAGTTGCGGCGCGTGATCCTGGCCAACCTGCCCGACGCGGACTACGTCGGCCATCACGCTCACTGGGCGACGAAGTAGTCGTGCGCCCCTTAGTGACGCCAGTCGTCGCGATAGCCGTGATCCCGGTTGTGATCCCGATCGTGGAACCTGTAATCGCGATCGTGGTACCTCGGCGCCCAGTAGCCGTCGTGCCAATAGCGCGGCGGCCCGCAGCCGGCAAGCAACAGGCTTGCGGCAAACATGCCAAGCACGAGCAGTCTACGTTTCATGTCCTTGTCCCCCTTCAGCGGCGCCAGCCGCGATCGTGAAACCGGGGCTCGACGCGGTACGGACGGACGAACCGCGGCGGCGTCCAGTAGCCCGCGCGCCAGAAGGGACGCGGCCCACTGTAATCCCAGAAGCCCGCAACCCAGACGTATCCGGGACCCGGGCAGGGCGTGGCATAAGCCACCACCGGGGGCGGAGGCGACGCATATCCGCCGATTCCCACAATCACCCGCGTGCCCGCGAACAGAGAGCTTCCGGCGAGTAACCCGAGCATCAGCAATTTGCTTTTCATCTTCTTGTTCCTCGTGTCGCCGAAGGATAGGGCACGCCGGTTGCCAAAGCGCAATCCACTGATTTGTCAAGGCTTACATCGCGTGACGGGTGTGGGTGGCGGCTGAGAACCACCACCGCGCCCGAAAGCGGCCAGAGTGCGTTCATGGTATCGTTTCCATGAGGTACCGACGCATGCACCTGCCCCACCTGAGCCGCCGTGATTTCCTGCTCGCCGGCGCCGCAATGGCGGCCGGCACCACCGCCTTTGCGAAGCCCTTGCGCAAACCGGTCGTCAGCGTCGTGCGAATTAAGAACGACAAAGTCGGTATGGCCGTAGAGGAGGCAATCGATCTGTTGGGCGGGATGAAGGACGTCACCAAGGGCAAGCACTCGGTGATGCTCAAGCCCAACCTTGTCTCGTCGGACTCAAGGATGACCACCAAACCCGAGGTGGTCCGCACCATCGCGCAGCTCATGCAGCGGGCCGGCAAGGAGGTCTCGATCGGCGAGGGCTCGGCGGCAGTGCCGAAGTTCAACATCGTTGGGGCCGAAACCTACCGCACGCGGAAGCGCGAAATCCTCGACCCGATGCAGCAGTACGTCTTCGACCAGCTCGGCTACACGGATCTTGCCAAGGCGCTTCGCGTCCCGCTCGTCAACCTGCACTGCGGGGATATGGCGGATGTCGCCGTGCCGCGCGCCTTCGTGTTCGACAAGGTCACCATCCACCGCTCGCTGACGGAGGTTGACCTTCTATGCTCGGTGCCGATGATGAAGACGCACCAGCTCGCCACCGTGACGCTGGGCATGAAGAACCTGATCGGCGTCTATCCCGGGACGGTGTACCAGTCGATCCGCGGCCAGGTCCACGACGCGACGTCGGAAGTCGACCCGACGGGGACGGCCGCCGCCATCGTGGACATGGTCCGCGCCAACAAACTGGGTCTGGTAGTCGTGGACGGCTCGATGGCTATGGAAGGCAACGGGCCGTCGTTGGGCCCGCTGGTGAAGATGGACATCATCGTGGCCGGCACGAACCCGCTCGCCACCGATATGGTGGCAGCCAGCTTGATGGGCTTCGAGCCGCACGAGATCCCGACCTTTGCCTGGGCCAACAAGGCCGGCATGACGCCCTCCTCACTCGAGGAGATCGAAATCCGCGGCGAGGCGCTCGACCGCGCGCGCCGTCCGTTCGCAAAACCGCAGGTGTACGCATGGAAGAACGTCCGTGCGTACTGGGGCAGCAAAGAAATCTGAGGACTCAAAACGATGAGGAAGACACTCGCACTCGCTGTGTTGATGGTGGCGCCGGCGCTCTTGGCGCAAAAGTTCGAAGGGCTGGCCCCGACCCCGCCCATGGGTTGGAACAGTTGGAACACGTTCCAGGGCAAGATCAGCGAGACGCTCATCAAAGAAGCGGCGGACGCCTTGGTCGCGAGCGGCATGCAGGCGGCCGGATACCGCTACGTGGTGGTCGACGACGGATGGGAAGCGCCAGAGAGGGACGCGCAGGGCAACCTGGTTCCCGATCCGGTGCGGTTTCCGCACGGGATGAAAGCTCTGGGCGACTACCTGCACTCCAAGGGCTTCAAGTTCGGGATCCATAATTGCGCTGGGACCAAGACGTGCGCGGGTTTGCCGGGCGGGCGCGGCCATGAGTTTCAGGATGCCCTCTCGTACGCCTCCTGGGGCGTCGATTATCTGAAGTACGACTGGTGCAATCACGGCACCGCCAATTCCCAGGAGACGTACAACACCATGCGCGATGCGATTCGCGCCGCCGGGCGGCCGATTGTGTTCAGCCTGTGCGAATGGGGAGATACCAAACCATGGACCTGGGCCAAGGACACCGGCCATCTGTGGCGGACCACCGGCGACATCATGGACTGCTACGATTGCCAGGGCGCATACTCGCTGGGCTGGAAGTTCATTCTGGAAAGCGAGGCGGATCTGGCCCAGTACGCGGGGCCCGATCACTGGAACGACCCCGACATGCTGGAGGTCGGCAATCCGGGCCTGACACCGGCGGAATCGCGGGCGCACTTCACGCTGTGGAGCATGCTGGCCGCACCGCTCATGGCGGGCAACGATCCGCGCAAGACGTCCGAGGACGTCCGCCAGATCCTGACCAACCGCGAAGTCCTCGCGCTCAACCAGGACCCGCTGGGCAGGCAGGCAACGCGCTTCATGAAGCACGTGGGAAAGCAGATCTGGGTGAAGGAACTCTCGAACGGCGAGTGGGCGGTCTGCTTCTTCAATGACAGCGACGCTACGGTTCAATTGCGGATCGATTGGGCGAACCTGACGTTCCTCAAGGGAACGTATCGCATTCGCGACATCTGGCAGAAGAAGGACCTGGGCCAGACGACCACCGGTTTTGAGGCGCCGCTCGCGCCGCACGACGTGGTGCTGGTGAAGCTGAGGCCGATCTCGTAAGATTGTTGGCGCCCGTGTTATGCTCAAGTCATCGAGGAGGCTCCTGAAGAATCTTCTATGGCTTACGTAATCGCCGAACCCTGTATCGGAACCAAAGACACTGCCTGCGTGGACGCCTGTCCCGTCGACTGCATTCATCCCAAGAAGGATGAAGCCGCCTTCGGCGAGGCGAAGATGCTCTATATCGATCCGGTCGAGTGTATCGACTGCGGCGCCTGCGTCCCCGTATGCCCGGTTTCGGCGATTTTCGCGCTGGACGACCTCCCTGAGAAGTGGGCCTCTTTCGCCCAGGAGAACGCGGCTTACTACGGGCGGTAGCACGCTTCTCTCGGGTGGTGAGAGGCAGAACCCCTTTCGCCACAGAGGGCACAGAGCACGCAGAGCGGCATAGCCGCAGCTCCTCAGTGCAGCAGCGCGCGGAGGCCCTGCTGGAGGACTGCGGCGCCGGCGGCTCCCGTGAGCGCCGGCGCCATGGCGGGCACGCCACGCCGCCTCCATTCGCCGTGCACCGCATGGAAGCCGAGGTAGACGAAGCTGCCCCCTGCCAGCGCCAAGGCGACGGTCACCCAGACCCCGCCGGCCTCGCCCGTGACGAAGAGCCCGCCCGCGACTGTCGCGCCTTCCGCCAACGCACACCAGACGAACGCGGCGGCGCGGGAGCCAACCGAGGCGCGCAGCATGATGCCCAGGGCCACCCCTTCCGGAATCTTGTGCAGAATCACGCCCAGAACCAGCACCGCGCCGAGACCGCTTGCGTCCTCATGTTGCCCGGCGGCAATCCCCAGGCCATCCAGAAACGCGTGCAGGCACGCGGCGGCGATCAGGGGCGGCGCGAAGCCGTGCAGAAGGCGGGCGCAGTTCTCGTGGTCGTGGGTGTGCGAACAGGCGGGGCAGACCGGATACACGTAACGCCCGAACAGGGCGAGCGCACCTACGCCGGCGGCCAGCAGAGCGGCGCCCGCGGCCCATCCGTGGTGCCCGGCCAGATCCGGGAGCACACCAAACAGCGCTACGCCAATCAGGAGGCCCCCGCTAAAGGGGACGATCTTGCGCGGCGCGCCCATCAGCGACGACACACCCAGCGCGGCGCCTCCGATGCCAATCGAGGCGGCCACAAGCGCTAGCAGTGGTGCGGAAAAGGATGTGTCCACGATACGAGGTCTTATCCAATGTAACACCGGCCGGATGCGCGGCACGCGCTGCTGGGCGGGTCGTCCCGGTCGGACCGATGGCCGATGACTGGGGACGCGACGGGTACACAAACAGAACGGCGGCCCGGGATTGCTCCCGTGGCCGCCGCAGAGGCTCGCCGGTTGCGAGTACTTACATCTGGAACCTCACGTCCACCTGGGTTTCCGTGTCCACGGGCTCCCCATCCAGAATCGCCGGACTGTAAATCCACCTCATGACCGATTCGACGGCCGCCGGGCGCAAGACCTGCGGGCCGCTCATGGCCGTCGCCTTCTTCACCTTGCCATTCTTCCCGATCACCGCATGCACGCGGACGATGCCAGTGATGTGGCTGGTCTTCGCTATAGTCGGGTAAGCGGCGGGGAACGCCTTAATGACCCTGGCTTCCTGCGCCTGACCGCCTTGCTTAGCCGCTGCGACGGGGGCCGGAGCCGGGGCCGGGTTGGATCTTTGCGTCGCGGCTGCCGGTGGCGGTTGCACCTGGTGTGCCGGACTCGGAGGCGGCGGCGCAATCGGATTCGCCGTCGGCACGTTTGGAACGTTTTCGGCAATCGTGCTCGGCTGACTGTCCAAAGCCGGCGCCGCCGAGATCTCGGCCGGTTCAGCACGGCGCAGGCGAGCGCCAAGCGTGTCCGCCGCGACCGGCTTGGCGGTCACCGCCTGGCTCGCAACCACCTGAGGAGCAGGCGGCTCCGGCGCAGGAGCCGCGGGAGCAGGTTGCGCCGGCGCGGTTTGCTGCTTCTGATTCGCCGGCGCCTTGGCCGCTTCAACTGGCGCCGGCGTGTTGTTGGTGGCGACGACAGACGGCGAAGGACGGCCGGTGAGGCGGCGAACCTGGTCGGCCTGGCTCTTCCCGGTCTTCTGATCGAAGGCCTCGAGCCGGAACATCACGTCGTTCGAAATCGGCGAGTACACGATACTGCCGGTGCGCAGCGTCGCGAGGTCGAGATCGACATCTTCCTTGTGATCGCCGTCGTTGATCGTAAGCGTCGCCCGGGAGGCGGCCACGACGATGGGCGCGTTGCGATTCCAGCTCAGCAACAACTGGCCGGCGCTGTTCTCCACCTTGAGGCCGAGCGATGTCTCGGCGAGCTGGGCAGGACCAGCAGCAGGACCTCTCTGGCGAACGAAGAAGTAATAGCCACCTGCGGCCGCCAGCACGAGAATCAGGACGATCACCCACTTGAGGCGGGCGAACAGGCCGGGACCGCCTACTTGCTCAGCCTCAGCAGCGGGCGCCCTCCGTTCGACCGGCGCGGGCGGGGGGCGGCCACAACGGGCTGCGCTTTGGGCGGCGCGGCCTTGGCCGGCTCCGCCTTAGGCGGCTCGACCTTGACCGGCTCGACGACCTTGACCGATTCGACTTTGACCGGCTCCTCCTTCTTGGGAGGCGCAACCACCACCGCCTCCGCCGCTTTGACCACAATCGGCTTCTCCTCCGGTTTCGGGGGAGCGGCTTCCTCGCGCTTGGCAACTACCGGCGGCGGGGCGGGCTTCTCTTCCCGTCTAACCACTACCGGAGGCCGCTCCTCGCGCCTCGCTGTGACGGCGGGAGCAGGCGGCCTCTCCTCTCTCTTCGGAGTCACGGGCAGCGGAGGGCGCTGCTCTTCGCGTCTGGAAATAAGGGTCGGACCCGAGGGCCGCTCTTCGCGCTTGAATACGGGTGGCGGAGGCGCGGGCGTCTCGCGTCTCGGTTCTTCACGCTTGAACACCGGTGGCGGAGGCGCGGGCGTCTCGCGTCTCGGTTCTTCACGCTTGAACACCGGTGGCGGAGGCGCGGGCGTCTCGCGTTTCGGTTCTTCGCGCTTGAACACCGGTGGGGGAGGCGCAGGCGCCTCGCGTCTCGGCTCCTCGCGCCTCAGCGCCGCGGGCGGCGGAGAGGGAGGGATCGGCTCTTCACGCTTCAGCGCTACCGGCGGAGGGGCCGGGCGCTCGTCGCGTTTCGGCATCACCAGCGGTTCCCTGACAACCGGCGGTTCCGGGGCGGCCACGATGAACTGCGCGAAGTTCTTCTCGATCTCGGCGCGCTTGAAGGGGAACTGCAGATGGCTGGTCTCAGGAAGCTGGCCGTTCTCCCAGAAGAAGAACCCGCCTGCGCTCGGCTTCATCGCAAAAGGCCGGACCAGGAGGAAAACGTAGTTCGGGTCGGAGAAGAACTCCTTGGCGAGAGCCTGATCGTCTTCGTCCAGAACGAGTTCCCGGCGCGTGTTGCTGCGGAAAAATCCGGTGACGGACGAGGCGCCCCTGACCCGGTCGAACGCCTGGCGCATCCTTACCTTGTCGTCGTCCGACAGCAGGTATAAGGGCCCGCGCGAGTAATCGCACTCGACCGCTTCGAACTGCTCAATGATCACAGTCGGCTGGCTGCCGGCGATGACGCGTCCTCCCAGGACGCCGCCGATCTCCGATCCCCGCTTAGTCACGGCCTTGAAGCTCTCGAGTACCTCGCGCTCCATGCGATCCATCAGTTCCAGGCTGAAGAGGATCGCAATCGGCTTGCCCGCGACCTCCCAACGATAGAACGAGGCAGCCCCGGACGGGGCTCCTATCGACTCGGCCGGACTCGTCGTATTAGTCATGACGGCACGTCCTCCCCAAGACACCTTACTGGCTATATTCGGTTCCCGATTTTACACCCAATTAGGTCTGTTTGCCAGATCGCTTATTACGTTTTCGCCGCTGAAGAAACGTCAAAACGCAAGGCAGCTTTGGACTTGTCGCCGAGATATAGCAAAGAAGTAATTAACGTTGGGTAGTATCGTAATAAAGCCCTTGGCAAGCGGGAAGATACTAACCCCACCCCCATTGGGTACCAGACAGTAGAACCGATGGGAAGACAATCCAACAACCCCGGTACTGGGAAAGCGCGGGACGACTCTTCCGCCGCCGGTTTCCGGCCTCCCACCGCGCAATCATGGGACCACCGCTGAGTTTCCGATAGTACCGGTACTTCTACCTGGTACTTTATCCTGCCGCCGACGCGCTGCTTTGTGCAGAGCGAGTGGCGGACCCGCAGCCCGCAGTTCAGCTTGCAGCGGCCCATAGCCTGCCGCCGACGCAGAATGTCGTTTTCTTCATCACACAGATGGATTGCGAAGTGCGCCGCCAGGGCCTGCACCATCCGCCCTACTCCGCTCCGTAGTTGATCTCCAGGCGGTGGATTCGCACCGCCGCAACGGTCACGATCAGGACGGCGAGGAGCATCAAACCGGGAACCGCCAGATACGCCGGGGTCGGGTTGGCGGTGATGGCGAACAACGCGCCGGGGCCCTCGAATGGCACGCGGACCGGGCAGAGCGATTCCAAATAAAAAATGACGCTGATCTTCTTCAGCAGTGGCGGGAAGAAGACGATGAGCGACTCCCACACCAAGACGGCGATGGCGGGAACGATGGGGTTGCGAAAAAGCATTCCCAGCAGCAGGAACACCGCGCCATAGCCAGCGCACGCCAGCACGGTTACTCCGACGTAGGAGCCCAGGTGGTGCAGGGCCGGCCCGGCGAGCTCGGCGCTGGCGGTCGCCGCCAGGTGGCGGCACAAGATGAAATAGGACAGCGCCACGCTCGCGCCGAACACCGCAACCGCGATGATCAGCCCCGAGAGATACTTCCCCACCACCAGCACATCGCGCCGCACCGGCGCCAGGAAATAGTAATGAAGGCTCTTCTGAACCACCTCACCGCGGAACAAATTCAGAAAGATCACCACGCATCCGAAAAACACCACCAGGCGCAGCACGAAGAGCTGAAACACGCCGGCAAATACCGTGAGATCCTCGGTGCCGTGGCAGTTCGTCCAGCCGCGCGCGTAGCCGATGGCATGGCTGACAAAAACCAGCAGAGGCATCGCGGCCAGCAGGTAGAGGGGCAGGGCCCGCCGAAAGGAAAAGTTCTTCTTCAGCTCGAGCCGCACGATGGCCGCGATCTGCGCGCACCAGAGACGCACTGCCGGGTTCATGCCGCACCTCCTCCGCCGCCGATCAGGTATTCGTACACTGAGTGCACGTCCTCATCCGCCGGCGCCACCGACTCCAGGTGAATCGCGCCATCGAGCACCATCTTGCCGAGCAGCTCGTAGAAACTCTCGGGATCGCGGGTGCTTACCAGAAGGCCGCCGCGGTCGTGGTGCATACGCACCTCCGCGACGTGGTCGTCGGAGAAAAGGCGCGCCGCCAGCAGGCCCGGCTGCGTGCAGCGCACCAGGATCTGCAGCGGGTGCTCCTGGTGCATCTCCCCTCGCACGGCCTGAATCTGCCCTTCGGCCACCACGTAACCGTTGCTGAGCATCACCACCTGGTCCGAGATCTGGTCCACTTCATGCAGGATGTGGCTGGAGATGATCACGTGCAGGCCTTCGGCGGCCAGCGCGCGAAACAGCGCGATCGCCTCGGCGCGGGCCATTGGGTCGAGACCGTTCAGCGGCTCGTCGAGCACCAGAACCGAGGGCTGGTGCGCGATCGCCTGGGCCAGCTTGATCCGCTGGCGCATGCCTTTGCTGTAGGAGGCGATGCGGTATCCCGCCGGCGCCGTCATGGTCACGCGCTCGAGCGCCCGCGCGGTCAACTCCGCGGCGCGCGCGTGTCCCATGGCGTGGAGCCGCAGGTGGAGATAGATGAATTCGTAACCCGTGAGGCCCCGCGGAAAGGCGTCGAACTGCGTGCAGTAGCCGGTCACCGCGAAGAGACGTTCGGGATCCGAGGGCGGAATGCCGAGAACCCGGACGCTTCCGCGCGACGGGCGCACCAGCCCGGTCATGAGGTTCATCAGCGTGGTCTTGCCGGAGCCGTTCGGGCCCACCAGGGTGGTGATGCCGGGCGGAATCGAGAGCTGCACGCGGTTCACGCCCAGCACGTCGCCATAGAACTTCGAGACGTCATCGAAGACGATGCTGTTCGCGCCGTTCATGACCGCTCCACGTGGAAAGCCCGCAGCTTCTTGTTCAGCAGCAGATAGCACAGGCCGCAGAAAACGGCCAGCGTGGCCCAGGCGAGCCCGATCGGGAGCCGCATGCTCCCGGCCTCCCGGAACAGCCAGCGCCAGATCGTCGCGATCACCTCGAAGAGGTTCAGGACGTTGCCCAGTTCCGTATGCAACGTATGGCTGATGGCCTCCGCGAAGCCGGCCGCCACGAAGAATACTACGAAGATCAGCGTGCTGGCCACGACCTTCCACTTCACCCAGGCCGAGACCGCCAGCGCGAGCAGGCACAGCGTGACAATCCAGATCCAGGAACCGAAGAAGATCGCGGCGGCGATCCACCAGTTCGCGGCCAGCCACCCGAAGCCCGCCAGATACGCCTGGAACCCGAACAGCAGCAGGCCCGGAACCCAGGTGATGGCCGAGATCAGAAGCGCCAGCACGGACATCTTACCGAACACGTATTCGGCGCGCGAGAACGGCCGGCACAGATAGAGCGGCAACGCGTTGTTGGTCAGGTCCGGCGACACTAAGCCGGGGCCCACGAAGCCGGTCAGTATGAAGGCCATCGAGCCCATCTCGCTGACGAACTTGAGGAAGAACGCCGGGTTGATCTCCACCAGTCTGAACTTGCCGAGCAGCTCGGCCACAGCGGCGTTGTGCGGCAGGTAGATGAGCGCCGCGAACACAGCCGGGTAGGCATAGCACAGCACCAGGAAAACCATCAGCCAGCGGGAATCGGAAAGGCGCCGCCAGGCGTAACGCGCGATGATCAGGAACCGCGACCACTGCGGCGTGCGGAGTCCATCATAAGGTTCGTAGCCGCGCTTATAGACCGCCATGGCCGGTGCCTCCGTTCCCATCGTGGCGCAGGCTCTCAGCCTGCCGCGTCGAGACTCGTCTCGACGCAAGGCCGAGCCTCGACATGAGTGTCGAGACGGCAGGCAGGAGTGCCTGCGCCACGAGAACTCTCGCATTATTCCGCATTACGCTCCGTTCCCCGCCGGCGGCAGCGGCGGCGGTGTCGCCCCGTTCTCCATCGCCTTGAGGAAGATGTCCTCCAGGCTGTCGCGCCTGTAATTCAGACGGCGGATGTTGACGCCGCGCCCGGCCGCAACGCGGTAGACGTCGCGGACCTCGGCGCCGTCTCCGAGCACCAGCTTCAGACGCCGCGCGCCCGCCAGCGCGCACTCGCAGCCCAGCTCGCGCAGCCCTTCGGCGAAGGAGTCCCCTTCCGCGTCGGTTTCGATCTCCATGAACTTCCGGTTCAGCCGCCGCTCCTGCTCGAGGTTAGCGTAGTGGACGATGCGGCCCTGCTTGAGGATCAGCACTTCCTCGCAGGTCTCCTCCACGTCGCGCAGCAGATGCGAGCACAGCACCAGGTGCAGGTCGCCCTTCTCGCGGATATCGCGGATGAGCCGGATCATGCGCTGGCGCGCGGGCGGGTCCAGACCGTTGGTCGGCTCGTCGAGGAACAGCAGCCGGGGTCCGTGCGCGATCGCCTGGGCGAGTTTGGCGAGCTGCTTCATCCCCAGCGAGTACTCTTCCAGCTTGCGGTAGCGCGCCTCGCCCAGACCAACGTAGAACAGCGCCTCGTGCGCCCGCTCGAGCGCGGCCGAGGCGGGCAGTCCAGCCAGTTCGGCCATATAGCGCACAAACTCGATCGCGCTCATCCCGGCGATGAAGGAATCATTCTCCGGCATGTAGCCGATCAGATTGCGCACGTTCCGAATTCCGGTCCGGATGTCATGGCCGGCAACGCGGGCGGTGCCACGCCAGGGGCGGTAGAAGCCAAGCAGCGTGTTGATCAGCGTCGACTTCCCCGCCCCGTTCGGCCCCAAAAGCCCGATGGCCCGCCCGGAGAGCGAGCCATCGAGGTGATCCAGAATGGTCCGATTGCCGAACCGGACTTCCAGGCCGTCGAGTTCAATGACAGGTTGCATTCAGATTCTCAGTGTCCCATCACCACACCGTGCCGCTCAGGGCCGTGTTTCAAGGCCAGCAACTGCTCCAGGCGCAGCCCGAAAAGATTGCCGGTCGAGGCCAGCTCGATGCGGTCCGGCTGGCCGTACACCAGTACGAGCGACGGCGTCGCGGAGCCCACTGCTGCAGCGGCTCCGGGAAGTGCCGCCAGAGCCGTATCGAGCCGTGTGTAGAACATGGCCGAGAAGCCCGTCTGCCCGTCGCGCGGCAGCAGCGCGGTGAATCTCTGCGAGCGCGCCAGTGTGTATCCCGTGGTTCGGTATTCGAGCGCCCGCAGCACCAGGTCGCGGCTCGGCGCGGCGATGAGGAACCCGCTGTCGTAAGTAAAATGCGCTTCCGCCGGCACCTTCGCCACGCGCAGGACGTAGAACGTACGACCGCCAGCCTGCTCCCGGTCGATGTGCGCCTGGGGCGCGCCGCCATGTTGGCTCGCGACCTGGTTTGCGCACGCCAGGAGCTTCTCGATCGCCTGTTCGAAGCGCGGCGGATCGTAAACCTCAAGCACCAACTTCCAGGAGGGCATCGGCAGCGCCGGGCCGTCGACCGCGAAGGCAAACTCGCCGCCCAGGGGCCGGGCCAGATCGTCTCGCAGACTGACTCCGGTGGTGTTTTCGAACTCCGCCACGCGCCTCAGGAAGTCCGAGCCCGAGCCTCCGGCCAGGCTGAAGACGTCATCGAGGAGCGCCGCCGGGTTCTTCACCACGGCCGCGCCCGCCACCGTCGCATCCGCCGAGACGAAATCCAGCGCGCGGATCGGCGCCGGCGCCGCAAGCCAGGAGGCCACGCCCCGGCGCGCCTGCGTGAAAGTCACCACGGCGCGGTTCTCGGTCTGCCCCGCGACGTCCTTGCGCTGGACGATCAGGTACTGCGCGTCGGAGAAGCCCGAGCGGTCCACGGCCGGAGCGGATTGCTGCGGCTTGGCGCGGCCGATCACGGAGTGCAGGTCGGCAGAGATGAGCCACGCCACTCCGTCCTGATAGGCCTGCGCGATCCGGTCGTGGAACGCGCTCTTGGCGAACGCGCTCGGACCGCCCGCGGCCAACCGCCGCAACTGCCCCAGGTCTGGCGACACCGCCACCAGATCCCCGGCGACGTAGACATACACAGCCTTTCCCGCGGCAGTCGCGACGCGCGGATCGTCAACCACGTAAATCTCGGGGTGGTCCTTCACCTGGCCGGCCAGGAAATCACGGAAGCCGCTCCGGACCAGCTCGGCCATCACCAGCGGCGATTCGCTGCCGGCCGCATCCGGGCCGAGCGTCACCGCGATCTCCGGCCCCAGGTAGGAGCTGAGCGCTTGGACGCGCGCCAGCATGTCGTCGAACTTCGCTTCTCCACCGGCCGCGCCAATGCTTTCGGCCCACCACTGGCGCAGCGGCGCGCTCTGGGCGAGCTGCTCGTGGAAGATCCGGCTCGCTTGGGCCAGGGGCGAGCCCAGGTTCGGAATCGCAGCGTAGAACAGCGTGCCTTCAGGCGCCAGATCCAACAGGCGCGTGGAATGGCGGAGGCTGGGGCCCGGGATGGCCTCCAGCTTGGCGCGCAGCTTCCCTAACTCTTGAAGCAGCGCGGTGTACTGATCCACATTGCGGCTCCAGGCGATCTCCTGCTCGACGGGCACCGGCGTGAGGCTGGCGCTGGTCGAGACCTGGTCGCCCGGATGCAGCACGCTAACGCTGTCGCCCTGAGTGACCTTTACTTCGCCCTCGACCACGGCCACGCGGGAGCCCTTGATCCCGTGATTCACCGAGAACACCGTGCCCGTCACCGAAACCAGGCAATCGCTGGCATCGACGTAGAGATGCCGTGAGTGCTGTTTGGCGGCTTGCACGATGACGTTGCCGGCAGCGAGCCGGATGGTGACTCCGCGGCGCTGTTCGACCAGCGCCAGCTCCGTCCGCTCGCGCATCTCGACCAGCGAGCCGTCGCGCAGCCGGATGACCGCGCCCGAATCTCTTGCCGTGCGCACGCTTTCGAGCTCCCCGATGGGTGCGCCCAGCGCAAGGGGCGTGTTGCGGCCGCCCGCAACCTCATAGAGCGTTCCCTCGAGCGCGGCCACCGTGGCGCGCGGTCCTGAGGGCGCCAGCAACCGGTCGGACACCATGTAAGCGCCGATGCCCGCGGCGGCCACGAGCGCGGCCGCCACCGCCCATCTCCAAACAGGCGCGATGGTGCGTTTAGGCACGAGGGCGATGGGCTGTCTCGCCCCCGCCGTCGCCTTGCGGCAGACGGGGCAGGCGTGGACGTGATCCTCCATCAGCATGGCGCGCGCCGGCGACAGCCGTCCCGTGCGCCAGGCCGGGATCAGCGCCTGAAAATCGGCGCAGCTTCGGAGGGCGCCGCCCTCGCCGGCTGCGGCCGGAGCGGCCTCGGCGGACACTCTGGCCCAAACCCGTTCGGCGGCCTGGCTGACGGCCGCCGGGTCGATCATTTCATCGCGGATTTCGGAAATCGCGCGGTCCAGGATCTCACCGTTCTCTTCGTTATTCATGACCAGTCTCCATGTACGGACGCATTGCAGCTTGCAGCTGGCCGCGGGTCCGGTGCAGCGTGACCGCGACGTTCGCGGCCGTAGTCGCGAGCATCCGGGCGATCTCGGGGTTGTCGTACCCTTCGAAATAGCGCAACGCGAACATTTCCGCGGACTTAGGGGCAAGGCGGGCGATGGCGCGGCGAAGCAGCGTCCCTAACTCGCGCGACGACTGCCGGCGGTCCGGCTCCAGGCGCGGATCCTCCGGCAGCACTGGCGCGACGTCTTCGAGAGCCACCTTCTCCGAGTCGCGGCGCGTGCGCACTAAATCCAGCGCAGCGTTAACCGCGGCCCGGTGAAGATAGCTCTCGATGTTGTCAATCGATGCGACCGGCCGGTCCTGCCGCGCCAGCCGCAGAAACACGGTTTGCAGCACGTCTTCTGCGTCGCTGGCGTTGCCCGTAACGCGGTACGCCGCTCGGAACACCCGGCCGTGATGTTCCCGGAATACCTGTTCGAGCCCGACCACAGGACTCGGAACCGCCGCTGGAGCAGCCATCTTCGCGTCGTCCTCTCTTGTTGCCTCATCCATGGAGACTGGCCTTTGAACGGATTCTTACATGGAACTACGGAAAAAGCGAGGCGGGGGTTCGGGGGTGTGGGGAGGAACGCCCTACCGCGGTGTTTTGCGGCGGCTGCGGGCCGCCCCTCCAGGCCGGATGGCGGTGCTTCCAGCGGCGCTCGTATTGGGGTCGAACCTCCGGCGTGAGGTCGTCCGCTGCCGCGAGACCGCCGGCAAGCAGGAGGACGGCCAGGAGGACCCTGAGAGACACGGTGTCAGCATGCACCCCGGCAGGGCGCACGAGGTGGCAGAATAGTGACGATGATCGATGGCCCTCCCGCACCCGGACGTCTGAGGAAGTTCCGATGACGACCGCCGAGATTCTCGCCGCTTTCCGCAAGATCGCCGCCCTGGTTGTAGGCGATATCTGTCTGGATCACTGGTGCACTTACGATCCCGCGCTTTCCGGCCCCTCGCGCGAGACCGGCATCCCGACGGTGGGCGTTATGGGAAGCTACGTGAGCCCCGGCGCCGGAGGCACGGTCGCCAACAACCTGGCCTCCCTCAACGCCTACCGCGTGGCCGTGCTGGGCGTTCTGGGAGATGACGGAAACGGGTTCGAGCTGGAGCGGGCGCTTCAGGCGCGCGGCGTCTCCCTGGACCTGATGATCAAGGATCCTGAGCTCCCTACTTTCACGTATGTGAAGTTGTTCAACTCCGAGACCGGGATCGAGGATCGCCCGCGCATCGACTTTATCCCCTTTCGGCCGTTGCCCGCGGCGGTCGAGCGCAAGGTGATGCAGCGCCTCGAGTCGGCGATCGGCGGCTTCGACGTGGTGATCGTGCCAGACCACGCCAGGACCGAACACGGCGGCGTGATCACTCCCGCCGTGCGCCGGCTGCTGCGGCAGTTGGCCGAGCGCCACCCGGACAAAGTCATCTGGGCACACTCCCGCCGCCGCTCGGAGCTTTTCCGCGGCATCATCGTAAAGCCCAACCGGCAGGAGGCCGACGAAGCTTGCATGCGGCTGTTCCACACGGTGGATTACGAACGCCTCCGGAACCACCTGGAGACGAATCTGATGATCGTTACCCGGGGCAGCGACGGTGCGCTGGTGGTCGAACCCGGCCGGGCGACGGAGGTGCTGACGGTCCCGGTCGCCAACCCGGTATATCCGTGCGGCGCGGGGGACAGCTTTTCGGCCGGCGCTGCGCTCGCGCTGGCTGCGACCGGTTCGCCCATTGATGCGGCGCGGTTCGGAAACCTGGTGTCGAGTGTGACGATCATGAAGGAAGGCACCGGGACGGCCTCGCCCGAAGAGGTCCTGGCCGCGGAAGCGAAACTCCAGCAATAAGAGGACGCATGACGTTTCCCGAGCAATACATCGCAAGCGTGCACGAAGCCATCGCTTCGCTGGACCTGGGCCGCATCGAGCAGGCCATCGAGTGGTTCAAGCAGGCCCGCGCCGCCGGTCGCAGCATCTTCGTCTGCGGAAACGGCGGCAGCGCCGCCACCGCCTCCCATTTCGCCACCGAGATGGTCAAGGGAGCCAGCTACAACCGGGCCAGCCGTTTCCGCATGATGGCCCTGAACGATTCGCTCCCTACCATCACCGCCTACTCCAATGACGTGTCCTACGACTGCGTCTTCGTCGAGCAGTTGAAGAACTTCGCCGCGCCCGGCGACCTGGTGATGGGCCTGAGCAGTTCGGGCAACTCGGTGAACGTCATCCGCGCGTTTGAGTACGCCAATTCGATCGGCTGCCGAACGCTGGCGCTCACCGGACGCGGCGGCGGGAAGCTGGGGCCGCTGGCGCAGTTGAATATAGAGGTCCGCGCGCCGCACACCGGCCGCTCCGAAGACGCGCACATGGTGGTCTGCCACATCATCTGTTATTACTTCATGGAGCTGGAGAAGTAGGGCGCGGCGCCTCTACGGCTTGATCACCACTTTGCCCGCGCCGTCCCCGTACCGCTCGAGCATCTCGAAGGCGGCGGCGATCCGGTCGAGTGGCAGGGTGTGGGTCACCAGCGGTGCGAAGAGGCTTCGGCGGTCCCGAAGCAACTTGAGCGCCGCCTCGGATTCGTGGTTCGAGCGGCGCACGTTGAGCACCGCCAGCTCCTTGCGGCGCATGGTATGGAAATCCACCGCCACGCGCGCCGCGGAGGGAATGCCGGTGATCACCAGGCGGCCGGCATTGCGGGTTGCGCGAATCCCCTGGCTCAGGGAGTCCCCACGGGTGGCGCAGTCGATGGCCGCGTCCACGCCTCGCCCGCCCGTCTCGCGCAGCAGCTCGCGGACCGGATCGGCCGCGACCGGATCGATGGCGGCATCTGCGCCCATCTTCAAAGCCAGCTCGCGGCGCGCCGCCACGGGTTCTACCGACCAGATGCGTCCGGCGCCGGAGAGCCGCAGCACGGCGATGGTCAGCAGGCCGATGGGGCCCGCGCCGAAGACCACCACGCTCTCGCCCAGCCGGATGGCGGCGAACTGCATCGAGTGCAGCGCGACCGCCAGCGGCTCGAACAATGTTCCCTCTTCGAGGCTCAGCACGGCAGGAAGAGGCAGCAGGTTCGCGGCCGGCAGGTTGACAGTCTCCCGAAAGAACCCGGGGTCCTGCGGCATGCTCAGAAAACGGATATTGGCGCAGACGTTGTGATGGCCCGTCAGACAGAATTCGCAGTGATAGCAGTAGATGGCGGGCTCGAGCGCGGCGCGGTCTCCGACGGACCAGCCGGAGACGCCGGGGCCGGTCCTGGCGACCGTACCGGCCGGCTCGTGACCCAGTACCATAGGGTACGTGCACGGCGTGTCGCCGATCGAGCCCTCGCTGAAATAATGGAGATCGGAGCCGCAGATGCCCACGGCGCCGACCTTGACCTGGATTTCCCCTGGACCGGGCTCGGCGGGGACGGCTTCAATCAGGCGGAAACGGCGAGGCTGATAGAGCTCGGCAACGCGCATGACGTCGACGCGGCAGCTACTTCTTGAAGAGCTGATCGAACGCGGCGCGGGCGTCGTTCGACGAACGCGGGGCGGTGGGCGCCGGAGACGCGGACGTGCTCGAAGCCGTTGTGTCACGGGCTACGGTCACGCGCGCCGAGAACCACTCGCACTGGTTCGCCTGGTCCTTCGATGCGATCCGCACCGGGATCGGTTTCAGGCACTGGAACCGCGTCGAGGGTTCGAAGTGCGCGCACTGCTTGCAGCAGTGGAGAGGCTGTCCGCACTTGGGACAGTTGCCCTTGAAGTCCGTGTCGGCCGGCAGCGCCGTGGCACAGTTATAACACCTGGACGCGACGACCGTCTGCACCAGGCGCGGAAGCCTGGGCCCGGTGATGTCAAGCGGTGGACGAGGGCCCTTAGGCCTCTCTTCGGGTCTCCGGCCGCCATTTTCGCGGTCGGAGTCCATGTAGCCCCGTTGTCTGTACTTCCGATCGTCTTCCATAGAAGGATTCACGATCTCCTTTGGGGTTCATTCATCCAGTGGGCATGCAGCCCTGCCATTCGGCCGGCCGCGGAACTATTTAGACTTACCCACCCCTGCGAGGCAAAATACAAACTCTCTTACAGCCAAGGTCAAAAGGGATTATGCGGGAAGCCGAGGCGCTGGAGAGCGACAGGTTCGGGAACCCGCCTCAAGCTACACTGTAACACACCTAGTCAAGGAATTCCAGACGACAAAAAAAGCGGGAGGGGGGTGCGTGCCGAGCCGCGAGCGTCAGCAAGCGGTCCTTCCGCAGGTCGGGGAACCGGCCAAGACCACCTTGCCACGTTATTGCACCGTCGATGGCTGAAGTGGGCATCGGCCAGCCCCGCCGACGCCGCGCCGGGCTCGGGTTCCTCAGTACTAAAGATCGATCTCGCTATCAAACGCCATGACGCATCGAGAGCGTACCTAGTCACTCCCGCCGGCGTCTTCTCCGTCTGAGTGCCTGGGCGACTCCGAAGGTGAGGAGGACACCATGCCGGAGATGGTACAACAAAGAATGCGCCGCGCTCGACTGCTCACGTTCCTTCTGCTTGCACCTATCGGCGCTCCCGCCCAGACCGTCTCCGATTGCGCCCGCATCTACCAACAGCGCTACGCCGCCCGGATGACTCCGCTCGTCTGCGAAGCCGTCAAGTTCCGCACCGAGCCGGGCAACGCGGACGCCGTCATCCAGCAGGCCCGCTGGCTGGAAGAGAAGGCCCGCCAGCTCGGCTTCGTCTACCGCGACGCCGGCCCGGTCACCGAGATTGAACTCTCGGGCCCGCCCGGCGCACCGGTGCTGGGCCTGGTAGTACATGGCGATGTCCAGCCCGCCGGCGAGTCCGAGTGGACCGTGCCGCCGTTCACCTGCACTCTGCGGGATGGCAACCTCTATGGCCGGGGCGTGGCCGATGACAAGGGCCCACTGGTGCAAGCCCTGTTGGCGATGGCCGCGTTACGGGACAGCGGCCGCGCCCGCACCCAGACGATTCGCCTGCTGGCCGGCAGCGACGAGGAGAGCAGCAACCTGGACATGGCGACCTATTTGAAGTCGCACGCACCGCCTTACTTGACGCTGGTGCTCGACAGCCAGTTCCCGGTTGTCGTTGGCGAGAAGGCCTGGGACGGGCTGGAGTTGACCGCGCGGGATCCTTTCACGATCCGCGGCCGGACGAGCGCGCGGTGGGCCATCACCGCGCTCGAGTCCGGAATCGCCGCCAGCATCGTTCCGCCCCGCGCCACCGCACGCCTGCGCTGGCTGCCCCCGGACCTCTCCGGGCTCGACCGCGCCGCCCGCGCGCTTTGCCCGACCCCGATCCCCAAAGGGTACGGTTGTGAAACGAAGCGTGACGGAGCCGAGGTGATCCTGACCACCACCGGCCGCGCCGCCCACTCCGGCGTAAACATCGAAGGAGGCCGAAACGCGCTCGTTCTGATGGCCAACATCCTGAGCGCGAAACTCGCGGCCAGCGGCGCGCGCGACCTGCTCGAGTTCGCCGCTATCGCCGGCCGCGACCTGCATGGCGCGGGCCTGGGCCTGCCGCAAGCAGACCCGCTCTGGGGCCGCTACAACGTGAATGTCGCCACGCTGAAACCCGGCCCGGGCGGCGCCCTGGTTTTGACCACCAACCTTCGGCGTATCCCGCCAAAGACCCACCAGGAGATCCAGGCCTATCTGGAGCGTTTCGTCGCCGACTTCAACCGCTCGCATGGCTGCGCGCTCCAGTTCGGCGGCTTTTTCAAAGACGAGCCGCTGGCCTTCGACCCGAACTCGAAACTCGTGAAGAGGCTGCTGGCCGACTACGCGCGGGCCACCGGCAAGGCCGCGCCGCCCGCCATCTCCGGCGGCGGAACCTACGCCAAGCGCCTGCCCAACGCTATCGCGTTCGGAATGTGGTTCCCCGGCAAGCCCTACCCCGGCCACGACGTAGACGAACGCGTCCCGGTGGCCGACCTGCATCGCGGTGTTGACGTTCTGCTCGAGGCCCTGGTGGATCTGGCCTGCTCGCCGCCGCTGGTGGAGCCGTTCAAGCCGTAAGGGGTGGCGCACTCCGCCCGCGCATCTCCTCCAGGAAGGGCCAGAGCATTGCTGGCCGCGGATCAACGCCGATAAACACCGATTGAAAACAAGTGATTGATCCGCGTTGATCCGCGTTCATCAGCGGCCCTCCCGCAGAACCCGCAGTGCGATGTCCTCGTCAAACGGCGGCGACGCGAGCGCCAGCGCTCCGCCGCCGTGCGTCACTTGCTCGCGCTTGATGACTGCCCCGGTCTTCGTGTCGACCCATTCAGCCGCGTACGTTCCCGCGGGGATGCGCACCGCCAACTGGCACGGGCCGGCGCCGGTCACGTAGATCGCGTACTGCTCGCCGGGCACCGAAAGAGCCTGCGTGTACACGCCCGGCGCGCTCTCCACCACCAGCGGATCGGGCCGCAGCTTCACCAGGTCGAGCGACCGCATAAACTCGCTGAGAACCCCTAACTGGCGCCGCAGCGTGGGGCTTCCACCGCCCGGCCCGTTCGGCGCCGCATCCGTCCCGTCCTCGTGGCCCACAGTGAACGAGTAGTCGAGATTGTTGAAGGTCCCGCCGCCCGCCAGCAGAAAGTTCCAGGCCTGGTTGCGATAGAACGCGTCCAGCCCGCCCGCGAAGCCCGTCTCGTCGTAGGCCAGCAGCTTGCCGAGCCCGTAGTTCAGCCTTGCCGCCTCCGGATAGGCGTAATGGAAGTTGACAATCGAGACGCCCGGCGCCACCTCGCGCACCGGATAGCGAAAGCTGCAGTAATTCTGCGCGATCAGGTGCCGCCCGGCGAGCCCAGCTTCCTCCCCGGTGATCCAGGACGCCACCCGTGCCTGCCACTTCATCGACTCCTCATCGGCCACGTCCACCGCGTTCGGAAAGACGCCGAGCGCAGGATCCTTCAAATACGGATTGACTGTGTCCACCGTCACCGTGCGGTCAGACCAGGGCTCGTTCTGAATCTCGTAAACAACATTGTCGAAAGCGTTCAACTCGCGCACGATCTTGCGCACCAGCCGCTCCTGGTAGGCGAGGATGTCGCCGTTCGAGAGCGTGTGCAATTGCCGCCGGTCGATGGCGTCGGCCGAGTTGACGTTGTTCTCGCGGTTCAGCGGGCAATTAGCCCAATTCGTGTCCGCATACTGCGACGAGAACAGCGTTACCTGCACCACGATGCCGCGGCGCCCGGCCTCAGCCACGAAGTCTTTCACCCGCTCGAAATAGGCTTCGTCCCACCGATCCAGATCGAACTTGTTCCCTCCGTTGTGGTATCCCGGCGTGCCGCTGCGCGCCCAGGGCGCCAAGAACCGGCCCGCCGCCGGCGCCAGGTCGTTCCGCGCGATGCCGAAAGCGCCCGGCGCCTCGACATACGAGCCGGAGAAAATCCGCGTGTAGTTCAAGCCGTCCGCCGCGAGCGTCGCCAGGTACTTCCGGTAATCGAGGTCCGGGTTGAGGACGGAGCCGTAGTGTTCGCCCGATGTAATCAGCACCGTGGCGCGCCCGCGGAACAGGAAGACATGCGGGTTTGCGGGATGCAGTTGGATCGGCGCCCCAGGCGCCAGGACGGAACTGATGCAGAGAAGGACGAGCAGCCGCACGTTCATCGGTTATACCTCGGCGCGACGCCGCGCAGCCTGCCGGTGACCGCGTCGCAGCCCGCCAGC
Source organism: Bryobacterales bacterium (assembly GCA_963719445.1). Taxonomy (GTDB): domain Bacteria; phylum Acidobacteriota; class Terriglobia; order Bryobacterales; family Bryobacteraceae; genus DASWZN01. The sequence continues at coordinate 4,614,880 of OY970385.1, read as the reverse complement.
GTTTCTTGGGAGAGCGGCCCGTCATCCAGAGCTTTCAGGTCCTCATCGAGCTGCTCGACGCGCGATGCGCCCAGGATGAGGCAATCCGCCGCCGTGTGGTGGAGCAGCCAGTTCAGCGCCAGGCTCGCCAGCGACCGCCCCGCGCGCTGCGCCAGCCCGCGCAACTCCTCCACCGCATCGAAACATGCCGGGTGCCAGTAGCGGTCCAGGTACATCTGGTTCGCGTCGAACCGCGAGCCCTGGAGCGGCGCCTCCGGCTTTTGCTTTCCCGTCAGCAGGCCGCCCGCCAGCGGGTTATAGACCACCGTCGCGACGCCGAACTCCCGGCACATCGGCAGGTACTCCTGCTCGATTCCGCGCGCCAGCAGGTTGTACATCGGCTGGGTGACGGATGCGGGCTCATACTTGTGTTCCGCGGCCAGCTACAGCATCCGCTCCACCTGCCACGCCGCATAATTCGAACTCGCCGGATAGCGGACTTTGCCCGCTCGCACCAGCTCGTCCATCGCCTCGAGCGTCTCTTCGAGCGGCACGCCGTAGTGTGGCTGGTGCAGATAGTACAAGTCGAGATAGTCCGTGCCCAGCCGCCGCAGCGTGGAATCGACAGCCCGCAGGATCTGGGACTTCGAGAGGCCACTTTCCTCCGGCGCGCCGTTCATGACGCCGCGGACCTTGCTGGCCACCACGACTTGCTGCCGCCGCCCCGCCAGCGCCCGCCCCAGGATGGTCTCCGCCCTGCCCTGGTTGTACACGTTCGCCGTATCGAAGAAATTGACTCCGGCTTCGAGGCTGCGGTCGACCATCCGCCGGGCCGCGACCTCCTCCGTCTGCCCACCGAAGGTCATCGTCCCCAGGCAGACCTTCGAAACCTCCAGCGCCGTGCGCCCCAGCGTGATTCGCTTCATTACCCCCACCTACCAAGCTCACGGATCGGGCGATTCCGCCAGGGGGCCCGCCCGATAAGCGCCCGGCGTCCGTGAGCGGCGCGTGCGTCCACCCACTACTGCTTCGGCGCAGGCAGCGTGACCACGCCCGGTTCGTTCGACGAGGGCTCGGCCGGTGCAGGCGCAAGCTTGCCGGCCTGCTTCCTGGAGGCGATCGCATCGCGGATGGCAGCTTCCGCCTCTGCCTCTGGAATCGCCAGCGAGAGCTTCGCCGTATTGCCCTCCGTATCCACCTTGAGCTTCTGCAGCAGCGCACCGACCTGCTTGTTGCCCTGCTGGTTCGCCGCCGCCATCCCGCTGAAGAGCCGCACCGCGGCAGCCAGCCCCTCAGCGTCCTTCGGCGTGTGCGTCACCGCATGCAGAGAAAAGACGATGTCGGTCCCGAGCTTTAATCCCAAACTCGCCTGCTCGATCGACCGGATCAGATCGCCCATCGGCCCCGCGGCCGCGCTCGGGGGTACGAACGCCGATGGCGCCGCGTGCAGAACCACCCAGATGTCGTTGGCCTTCGATACCTCGGCTGCCATCGCAGTGATCGCCGCGCCCGGGCCCGGGCTCTTTCCGCGCCGGTCCACAAAGGCGCGCACACTCGCCTCGTCACCGCCCACGATCAGCGAGGACTCCAGCACCGCCACGGCCGAAAGCCCGCCCTGCTGCCCAGCCCTGGCCAGAATCTGGACGCCGTGGTAATCGGAACCCTTCATGCCGCCCACAGCCGCCAGTTGCGCCAGCTTGGCCGCGTCGAACTTGCCGCGCATCATGAGAAACGCGTTCGGATTCTGCTTGGCCGGGGCCGCGATGAGTATCTCGTCGAGATCGCTGAACGGGTCGAACCCCGCCTGCGCCGTCCAGGCCTTGAACTGGACATTGTCGGGTCCCGCCACCTGCCCTTGGATCAGCTTGCCGAAATTCGATTCCCGAATCTGTTTGAAGTTGATTCCAATCAGTACGTCGGAGTCGGCCGGGGCAAGACCCAGCAGGCTCGAATCCCCCGCCAGCGCCGCCGGAATCGAGGCCGCGAAGATCAGGAGTGCAACCGCAGTGCGTGTGCGCATATGGGGATTATACAGGCATCCGCAGAGCCTCACTTGCCCTGCTTCCACAGCGCTTCCAACTGCTGCTCGCTTAGCGACACCCCCAGCCTCACCGCGTTGCCTTCGGCCGCAACATCGGCCGGACTCTTTACCACGGCGCCAGCCACGAACTTCAGCAGCGCCGCCAGCTTCGAGGCGTCGTCCGCGCCAGCCGCCGTCAGCTCGGCCGAGAGCCTCACCGAGTCGCCGAAATTCACCCCCCCGCTGGCCTCCTGAACCGAGCGCAGCGCGCCGCCCTTCAATGCGTCGCCCGCGCCGCCGCTCGGCAGATCCTGCATCAGCTCGCCGATGGGCACGGCAGAGACAAACCACAGGGCGTACGCCTTGCTCACCACGCCCACCCGCGAGGCGATCTCCGCCGCCGGGCCCACGCCCTTGTCCCGCCGCTCAACCATCGCGCGCACGCTGGCCGGGTCGCCCAGCGCCACGATCGAGCCGCTCAGGAACGCCAGCCACGCATCCGGGCTGATGATCACCTGTACGCCTTGATACGTCGCCACTCCGGCACCCGCGGCGGTGGCCGCATCGAGGATCCGCGCCGTGTCGAACCTACCGCGCGCCAGCACCAGCCGGCGCTCCCCGGGGTCCGGCTTCACCAGCAGGATCTCGTCAATGCTTTCCAGCGGGTCAAAGCCGCTGGCCTTCACGAAAGCGTCGTACTGCGGGTCCTGCGCCATCGAAAACTGCGCCAGCGCGAACTTCCCGAAGGGCGTGTCCTTGACCTTGGCCATGTCGATGCCTGCCAGGATCCGCGCATCCGGCATCGCCAGCTTGAGCAGCTCCTGGTCAGCCGCGAATGCCGCGGCCGTGAACAGAAAACCGATGGCCAGCTTCCTCATGGGAACTCCCTTCCAGGGTACGGTACTTGCGCAGGAGTTCGTAGAGTACCACGCCTCCCGCCGTCGCCACGTTCAGCGAGTGCTTGGCGCCCAGCATCGGAATGCGCACCGAGCAATCCGCCGCGGCAACCAGCTCCGACCGTATGCCGTCCACTTCGTGCCCGAAAACGACGCACACCGGAAACCGCGGCTTCCAGTCGAACAGATCCACCGAATGCAGGCTGGTTTCGACCGCCGCGATCTCGAATCCCCGCGCGCGCAACTCGCGGGCGAAGGGCATCGGGTCCCAGGCGTATTCCCACGCAACCCGGTCCTCAGCGCCGAGCGCCGTCTTGGTGATGGCGCGCTTGGGAGGATGCGCGGTGATGCCCGAAAGATAAAGCCGCCCGATAGCCACCCCATCCGCAGTCCGGAAGAACGCGCCAACGTTGTACATGCTGCGCACGTTGTCGAGCAGCACCGCCACCGGCAGCCGTATACCCTCATACGCCGCCGCCAGCGGAGTGGCCTGGTACGGAAGACGCTCCATAGACAGTCCTCGGCGGGCTTCAACGCCCCAAACAACCGGCCGCCGCCCGCCTTACCATAGATTCTATGCTTCTCCTTGACGGCGAGCGCCTTACCCTCGAAGAAGTTGTGTCGGTCGCGGCCGCCCGCTCCGCGGTTTCGCTCGCGCCGGAAGCCATCGCCAGAATGGAGCGCTCGCGCGCCGTGGTCGAGCGTCTCGCGGCCGGCGACGCACCCGTCTACGCGGTTAACACCGGCGTGGGCAAGCTCTCCGATGTCCGCATCCCCGCCGCCGACCTCGAGCAGTTGCAGCGCAACGTGGTGCGCTCGCACGCCTGCGGCGTTGGCGAACCGCTGCGCCGTGCCGAGGTGCGCGCCATGATGCTCATCCGCGCCAACGTGCTCGCCAAAGGACTCTCGGGGATCCGCCCCGTAGTGGCTGAGCGCCTGTGCCAGATGCTCAACCACGGCGTCACACCGGTGGTGCCCTCGCGCGGCAGCGTGGGCGCGAGTGGCGATCTGGCCCCGCTGGCGCACATGGCGCTGGTCCTGATTGGCGAAGGCGAAGCCGAGCTCGAAGGCGTTCGCATGGCGGGCGGCGAAGCGCTCGGCCGTGCCGGGATCGAGCCCATCACCCTGGCCTCCAAGGAAGGCATCTCGCTGGTCAACGGCACGCAGGCCATGCTCGCTGTCGGCTGTCTGGAGCTGGTTGCCGCCGACCGTCTCGCCAATGCGGCCGATGTCGTCTGCGCCATGACTACCGACGCCCAGCGGGGCACCCCGCGCGCCTTCCACGACGCCATCCAGCGAGCACGCCCGCATCCTGGCCAGGCGCGCAGCGCGGCTAACCTCGTGCGTCTCATGGAGGGCAGCGAAATCCGCGCCTCGCATCTCGGCTGCGGCCGCGTTCAGGACGCGTACTCGATGCGCTGCGCGCCCCAGGTCCACGGCGCCGTGCGCGACACCCTGGCCGAAGCCCGCCGCGTTTTCGAAATCGAGCTCAACTCCGCCACCGACAACCCGCTGGTCATCGGCGACGAGATTCTTTCCGGCGGCAATTTCCACGGCCAGACGCTGGCGCTCCATCTCGACTATCTGGCCATCGCCCTCGCCGCGCTCGCCGGCATCTCCGAGCGGCGCATCGACCGCCTGGTCAATCCCTACCTCAATGAGGGCCTGCCGCCGTTCCTGGCCGTGCATCCGGGCCTCGAATCCGGTTTCATGATGGCGCAAGTCACCGCCGCGGCCCTGGTCGCCGAAATCCGCGTTCTCGCCGGCCCTGCTTCAACGGGCTCGATCACCACCAGCGGAAACAAAGAGGATTTCGTGAGCATGGGCATGACCGCCGCGCTCAAGCTCAGGGATGTCGTCCGCAGCACCCGCCTCGTGCTGGCCATTGAAGCCCTTGCTGCGGCGCGCGCACTCGACTTCCTGCGGCCGCTCCGCACCAGCGCCCCCCTTGAGGCTATCCGCGCTCTCCTGCCCCGCATTGAAGGCGACCAGTCCCTCACCGCCGCCTTCACGCGAGTGGCCGAGCTGATTGCCGAAGGCGCGCTCGACGGTCTGGTGTAAGGCGTGGGGCAGGCGGTTCCGCCTGCCGGGGACGCGGCGCGGGCTTCAGCCTGCTGCGCCGAGACCCGTCTCGGCGCTTGTTTTCGCTCTGGACCAGGCGGCGTCCTCGACACGAGCCGCCAAGTGCGCCCTCACTCGATTCGCACCTGCCCCGGTTCACGGTGCGGAAGGCTTCCATATGGATGCCCGTAAGAGCCAGTTCCGCAGGGAATGGCGACCTGGAAGGGGGAGGAACCATCCTCTGTCTGCCAATCCGACGCGTCGGGGCTGGGGCCCAAGCGCCGAGACGAGTCTCGGCGCGGCAGGCACGAGTGCCTGCGCCACGTGTTGACAGGCCGGAAGCCCGTCCCACGGGATTGGACGTCAGCCGTCGAACCGGATCGATCCCGAAAGGGTCCGGCGCACCGGGCAGGCCTGCGCGGCCGCGATCGAGACGGACGCGGGTGGTCACTGCATCGAGTGGGAGGGCATGGCGGTCCGCGTACATCCTCACGGTCATGTTTACGCAGCATGCCAGCGCGGCTTCGAGCAACTCGTGCGGGCGGAAGCCAGCAGCGCAGCCCCCTTTGTCGGGCGTGGTGTCCGCGAACGCCTCGTGGATGCCGTTCGAGAAACGCGTCCGGTAGTGCGGCGTTTCGCTGGTGGCGGAGATCATACCGGCACGCGCTCCGTGATGCGGATGCCGAACGCCTCCAGACCCACCACCTTGCGCGGATGGTTCGTCAGCAGCCGGATGGTGCGGAGGCCCAGGTCGGAAAGAATCTGCGCGCCGATCCCGGTCTCGTATTGCAGCAGCCGTTGGCCGTCCGCGCTGGTGTAGTTGATGGGCTCGCGCGAGTGGGCCACGATCCGGTCGACGCCGCTCTCGGAGGGAGCGATGCGAATCCCGCGCCCAGTATGGTGCAGGTAGACCAGCACGCCCGCGCCCTCTGCCGCGATCCGTTCGAGCGACGCCTGGACGATGCGGCCGCAATCGCAGGTGGTCGCCCCGAACACGTCGCCGTAAGCGCACCGCGCGTGCATGCGCACCAGGACGTTCTCGCCGCCCGCCACCTCACCGTGGACCAGCGCCAGATGGATCTCGGGATCGGTCGAGCTGGCATAAGCGATGGTGCGGAACTGGCCGAACCCGGTCTCGAGACATCCCTCGGCCAGGCGGCGCACGAACCGTTCGTGAGCCAGGCGGTAGCGGATCAGCTCGGCCACCGAGATCATCTTCAGGCCGTGCTCGCGGCAGAACTCCACCAACTCCGGCGCGCGCGCCATGGTGCCGTCGTCGTTCATGACTTCGCAAATGACTCCGGCCGGCGTCAGGCCCGCCAGACGCGCCAGGTCCACCGAGGCCTCGGTTTGCCCGGCGCGAACCAGCACCCCGCCTTCGCGTGCCCGCAGCGGGAAGACATGGCCGGGGCGCGCCAAGTCCGCGGGCCGTGTCTTAGGATCGATGGCCATGCGGATCGTGCGGGAGCGGTCGGCGGCCGAGATGCCCGTTGTAGTGCCTTCGCGGGCATCGATGGTTTCGCAGAATGCCGTGCCGAACTGGGAGGTGTTCTTCGCCGCCAGCAAGGGCAGGTGCAGCTCTTCGCACCGCTCTCCGGTCATCGCCAGGCAGATCAGCCCGCGGCCGTACCTGGCCATGAAGTTCACCATCTCCGGCGTGATCTTCTCCGCCGCGGCAGTCAGATCGCCTTCGTTCTCGCGGTCCTCGTCGTCCACCACGATAAGCATGCGCCCGGCGCGTATTTCGTCAATCGCCTCGGGGATGGAAACAAACGGCATAATCCTACAGTATCGCCCACGGAAGCGCGAACGCGGCGCCCAGCTTGCGGCCTGTGGAGCGGCCATCGGCCGTCAACCCTCCGCCAGCCCGATCGGATCGAGGAGCGACGCACGACGGGCGGCAAGCGGGCCTCAAACCAAGCGCCGCTGTGGCCGTGGAAACCTTTTCACGTATAATATCCCTTCAGGCCGCGCGTTTCGTCCGTTAGGCGCCGCCTCGTGAAAGGTACCCACAAAATGAACCAACAAGCTGCGGAAGTGAGCAGAGCCTTTGAGACCGTCTACGGCCGGAAGCCCCGCGTATTTCGGGCGCCGGGTCGTGTGAACCTGATCGGCGAACACACCGACTACAACGACGGCTTCGTGATGCCGGCCGCCATCGAGTTTTCCACCTGGGTGGCAGCCGCCCCGCGCCTCGACCGCCAGCTCGCCATCTACTCGGAGAACTTCTCCGAAAGCCGGGAGTTTCCGCTAGACGATCCCGAGGCGCAACCTCAGAAGCACTGGAGCGACTACGTGCGCGGCGTGGCGGTCGTTCTTCAGCGCGCCGGCCACAAGATGTGCGGGGCGGACCTGTACATCCGCGGTGAAGTGCCCATCGGCTCCGGCCTCAGCTCTTCGGCGGCCATCGAAATCAGCACCGAGCTGGCGTTGCTGAGTCTGTCCGGCATTTCGCTCGATCGCAAACGGATCGCGCTGTTCGGCCAGGCGGCCGAAAACGAGTTCGTGGGCATGCGCTGCGGCATCATGGACCAATTCATCTCCTGCCACGGCCAGGCCAACCACGCACTCATGCTCGATTGCCGCTCGCTCGATTACCGCCTGCTCCCGCTGCCGCCCAGCGCGCGCCTGGTCATCTGCAACACCATGGTTCACCACGCGCTGGCCGGTGGCGAATACAATAAGCGCCGCGCGGATTGCGAAGCCGGAGTGAAGCACCTGGCCCAGTTCCTGCCGGGCGTCAAGTCCCTGCGCGATGTGACGATCGCCGACCTGGAGCGTTACGCCGGCGCACCCTTCGCGCGCTCGATCACGGTCGGCAACGAGCCCAAATTCCACGGCGGCGGCATGCCGGAAGTCGTCTACCGCCGCTGCCGCCACGTGGTCAGCGAGATCGCCCGGACGGAGCAGGCCGCTGGAGCACTCGTCAACGGCGATCTCGAGACCTTCGGCAAGCTGATGCACGATTCGCACGTGAGCCTGCGCGACGATTACGAAGTGAGCTGCACGGAACTCGACGTCATGGTGGATCTTGCGGCAAAGGTCAAAGGCGTCTATGGCGCCCGCATGACCGGCGGCGGCTTCGGCGGCTGCACCATCAACTTGGTCCAGGCCGAGCACGTCGATGAGTTCAAGGCGACGGTAGCCAGTGGTTACGAGGCGGCTACCGGAAAGACCCCTGTGATCTACGTTTCGAGCGCGGTCGACGGCGCCGAAGAGGTGACCCCGGCGTGAACGTCCTGGTCATGGGAGGCGCCGGCTACATCGGTAGCCTGGTGGCCGCGGAACTGATCGACGCCGGCCACAGCGTCACCGTTTTCGACAACATGAGCCGCGGGCACATCGAGGCCGTGCCCGCGGCCGCCAGGCTCATCACGGGTGATCTGGCAGACCGCGCGGCCCTCGATCGCGTTTTCGCATCCGGATCCTTCGATGCCGTGATGCACTTCGCCGCGCTGATCGAGGCCGGCGAGTCGATGCAGGTTCCCGAGCGCTACTTCCGGAACAACACCGCGAACACGCTGAACCTGCTCGAGGCTATGCTGGCCCACGGCGTCGGCCGGCTGGTCTTTTCCTCCACGGCCGCGCTTTACGGCAACCCCGTCCGCGTCCCCATCGAAGAGGACGACGCTCTGGCGCCGACCAATGCCTACGGCGAATCGAAGCTGCTGGTGGAGAAGATCCTGACGTGGTTTCACCAGTGCCGCGGCCTGCGCTATGCCAGCCTCCGCTACTTCAACGCGGCCGGTGCGGCGGGCGAGCGCGGCGAGAACCATCAGCCCGAATCGCACCTGATCCCGCGCGTCCTCCAGGTGGCGCTGGGGCAGAGCGAGCGCGTTTCGATCTTCGGCACGGACTACTCCACGCCGGACGGCACGTGCGTCCGCGACTACATTCACATTCTCGACTTGGCCTCCGCGCATCTGGCCGCACTCGACGCGCTAGCCTCGCGCGACCGCCTCATTTACAACCTCGGCAACGGCCAGGGCTTCAGCATCCGGGAGGTGATCGAGGTCGCCCGCCGCGTCACGGGCCATCCCATTCCGGCGGTTGAAGCCGCGCGCCGACCCGGCGACCCGGCGATTCTGGTGGCCAGCTCCGCCAGGATTCAGCGCGAGTTGGGCTGGCGACCGAAATACGCCGGTCTGGATGCCATCATCTCTTCCGCCTGGGAGTGGCATAGGCGTCATCCCCACGGCTACTCGGCTGGGCCCGCATGATCGACCTGAAGGAGTATCCGCATCGCCGTTTCAACCCTCTCACACGCGAGTGGGTGCTGGTGTCGCCGCACCGCGCCAAGCGCCCCTGGCAGGGACAAACGGAGGCGGCCGTGACCGCGGCCGGGGTCTCCTACGATCCCTCCTGCTACCTGTGCCCGGGCAACGTGCGCGCGGGCGGCCATCGCAATCCGCCTTACACCAGCACGTTCGTTTTCGAGAACGATTTCGCCGCGCTTCTGCCGGATATCCCGGAAGGCCAGCGCGACGAGGGCGGCCTGCTGGTGGCCGCGAGCGAGCGCGGTTGCTCCCGCGTGGTGTGCTTCTCGCCCGATCACAGCCTCACGCTGGCGCGCATGACGCCGGCCGATATTCGGCCCGTCGTGGACACCTGGGCCGCCCAGTTCCAGGAGCTTCTCGCCCTGCCGTTCATCAACTACGTCCAGATCTTCGAGAACCGCGGCGAGATGATGGGCTGCAGCAATCCGCACCCGCACTGCCAGATCTGGGCCGCCGAGAGGCTGCCGAACGAGCCCGCTAAGGAGCAGAGCGCGCTCGACGAATACGCCGCCGCGCATCATTCCTGCCTGCTTTGCGACTACCTGGCCCTCGAACGGAGGCGAGGCGAGCGAATCGTCTGCGAGAACGAATCGTTCGCGGTTCTGGTTCCGTTCTGGGCGGTGTGGCCGTTCGAGACGATCCTGATCCCGAAGCGCCACGCGAGCGCGCTCGACGGCCTGAGCGACGCGGAGCGCGACGACCTCGCCGCGATCCTTAAGCGCATCGGCGCACGCTACGACAATCTCTTCACGGCCTCGTTCCCGTATACGATGGGCTTCCACCAGCGGCCGTCCGGCCCCGACGCCGGCTTATGGCACATGCACGCGCACTACTATCCGCCGCTGCTCCGTTCGGCCACCGTGCGCAAGTTCATGGTTGGCTTTGAAATGCTGGCCGAGCCGCAGCGGGATATCACTCCCGAAACCGCCGCCGCGCGCCTGCGCGATGTTTCGGAAGTCCACTTCCTCGACCGGCCATGATACACACAACCACTCTGCTCCTCGGTGCGATTCTTATGACTGCCAATTCCGCCTCCGCCGTGACCATCGAAAAAGTCGCCTATGCAGGCTGGCCGAACTGCTACCGCATGACCAACGGTGAGGTCGAGCTGATCGTCACCAGCGATGTTGGTCCGCGCGTGATCCGTTACGGCTTCGTGGGCGGCCAGAACCTCTTCAAGGAGTTCACCGCGCAGCTCGGCCGCTCGGGCGAACGCGCGTGGCAGGCGCGCGGCGGCCATCGCCTTTGGGTTGGCCCCGAGTCCGTGCCCATCTCGTACGCCCCGGATAACGTTCCCGTCCAGGTCGTCCTCGGCGACGATTCGATCGAGCTCACCGAGCCCGTCGAGAGGGACACCGGCTTCCAGAAGACGATGCTCGTCCGTCTCGCCGCTTCCGGCTCCGAAGTCGAAGTGACCCACCGCATCAAGAACGTGAACAGCTCCGCCCGCAAGATCGCGTCTTGGGGGCTCACCATGATGGCGCAGGGCGGCACGGCGATCACCGGCTTTCCTCCGCGCGGCACGCACCCACAGCAACTACAGCCCACCAATCCGCTGGTCATGTGGGCTTACACAAACTTCAGCGACCCGCGCTGGAAGTTCACCGAGAAGTACCTGATCCTGCGCCAGGACTCCAAGGCAACCCGGCCAGTCAAAGCCGGCCTGTGGAACCAGGACACCTGGGAGGCCTACCTGCTCGGCTCGGACCTGTTCATCAAGTCCACACCGGCGCTGGCCGGCCCCGAGGCTTACCCCGACATGGGCTGCTCACTCGAAACCTTCACCAGCGCCGACTTCCTGGAGATGGAGACGCTGAGCCCGCTCGAATCGGTCGCCCCCGGCCAGACCATCGGCCACACCGAACACTGGACGCTCCACAAGGATGTCCACGTGGCGAACTGGACCGACGAGGAACTCGACCGCCTGGTGGCGCCCAAGCACTGATTCGACGGGTGGGCCTCAAGCCGGAATCCTGCCGGTGCGCGCCACTTCGCCGTACCAGGCCCCGGAGTCCTTCAGGGTGCGCGTCTGCCCGTGCTCGAAATCGACATAGGTCAGACCGATGCGCTCGCGAAAGCCGTCGTGCCACTCCCAATCGTCCAGCAGGCTCCAATAATGAATGCTGCGCACGTCCGCCCCCTCGGCGATGGCGCGGCTCAGGGCGCTCAGGACTTCGCGCAGGAAGGCGATCCGCCCCGGGTCTTTGATGCGGCCCTGAGCGTCCGGCACATCCAGTTCCACGCGGCCGGTTTCCGTGATCTCGACAGGACGCCGGTAGTCGCGGCTGATCCGCGAGACGACCTCAGCCATGCCTTGCGGGTAGTACGGTGCCCGAGCCGGCTCGGTGTGCGCGTCGATTCCGTGCAGCAACGGCTGCTTCTCCCCCGCCGCAACATACTCGTACTCGCAATAGTAATTGACGCCGCTGAAATCGAGCGGCACCTTGAGGATCTTCTCGTCGCCCGGCCGCAAATCCATCAACCCGGCCGGGACGCCGCCTTCGAAAGCCTCCGGGTAGTTGCCTGTGAAAGCGGGCTCCAGAAACCAGAGATTGCGGAAGGCGTCATATCGCTTCCACGCCGCGCGGTCAGCCGCGGAATCGCTGCGGGGCATGCCCAAATCGAAATCGTGCGCGATTCCCAACTGCAAGCCGGGCCGCTGCGCCTTCATGGCCCGAAAGCCGAGGCCCTGCGCCAGGTTCGCGGTGTGGGTCGCTTTCAGCATCAAGCCTCGTTCGGATTTTCCCGGCGCGAAGATCCCCCATCCGTAGCCGCACAGCGTGAACGCCTGGGGCTCGTTCAGCAGACACCAGTGATTGACCCGATCGCCCAGTTCCTTCGCCAGCACTCCAACATATTCGGCAAACCAGCTTGCCGTCTCGCGATTCGCCCACCCGCCCTCGTCCTCCAGGGCCTGGGGCAGGTCCCAATGGTACGCCGTGGCGAAAGGACGGATGTTCGCTTCGAGCAAAGCATCCACCATGCGGCTGTAATGGTCCAGCCCCTTCTGATTCACCTTGCCGCGCCCCTGCGGCAGAATGCGCGGCCAGGCGATCGAGAATCGATAGGAGCCCAGGTTCATGCGTCGGAGCAACGCTATGTCGTCGCGCCATCTGTGGTAGGAGTCGCACGTCACGGCGGGCGTGGAGCCGTCGCGAATCTTCCCTGGGATGCGGCTGAAACGGTCCCAGTTGGATTCCCCCTTCCCATCCTCTTGCCACGCTCCTTCGATCTGCACACAGGAAGTAGCCGCTCCGAACAGGAATCCCTTGGGAAAAGGCGGCACTGGCCGCGCCGCTTCCTTCGCGCCGCCGATGGGCGCAGCAAACGCCCGCAGTCTGACGCCCGTCAGAGTGGCCGCGGCGGTAGTGACATTGGCGCGAAGGAACTCCCGGCGATTCATCGGCTCTCCAATGTGCCAGACTAGCACGTGGGTGGTCCCGTGCTCGATCCAAGGCTCAAAGACAAGGTGGTGCTGGTCACGGGCGCCAACAACCCTCACGGCATAGGCGCAGCGGTCGCGCGGGCTTTCGCAGCCCAAGGCGCCAAAGTGTTCCTGCACTATTTCCGGCAGAGTCACACCGTGAGTGGGGACACGCAGCCGGGACCGGCTTTCTACCGCTCCCAACAAACGAAGTCCGCCGAGGATGTGCTCGACATGGTTCGCGAGATGGGCGTCCAAGCCCGCGCCGCCGAAGCCGACCTTTCGGACCCGGCCGTCATTCCGGCGCTCTTCGACCAGGCGGAATCGGCGTTGGGTCCGGTCGCAGTGCTGGTGAATAACGCCGCGCATTGGGAGCCGGACACATTCCTCCCGGCGGACGCCGAGCTGAGTAACAAGCTGACCGAGCTATTCGCGGACCGGCCCGCCACGATCACAGTCCCCAGTTTCGACCGCGTGTTCGGGGTCGACACCCGGGCTCCGGCGCTGCTGATGGCGGAGTTCGCGCGCCGGCACATCGCACGGGAATCGGGCTGGGGCCGCATCGTAAACGTCAGCACCGCCGGCGCGGAGCGCTTCCCCTCCGAGATCACTTATGGAGCCGCGAAGTTCGCGCTCGAGAGCTACACCCGCAGTGCGGCCGTCGAGCTCGGCAGATTCGGCATCACGGTCAACGTGGTATCGCTGGGTCCGGTGCAGACCGGCTGGATCACCCCGGAACTCGAGCAGGCAATCCTGCCCACCATTCCCCTCGGCAGAATCGGAAATCCCCAGGATGTGGCCGACGTGATCGTCTTCCTCGCATCCGAGCAGGCGCGCTGGGTCACCGGCCAGCGGATCTACGTCGGAGGCGGGCACGGAATGTAGCGGGCCGCCGGTCCGCTCACCGCGCGGCCAAGCTCGCCCGCAACGCGAAAAGTCCGCTCTCCGCGCCGCGGGCCAGCCTCGATCCGGTCACTTGTCGGTCAAGGCCGCTACGCCGGGCAGCTCGATGCCGGACAGGAATTCCAGCGAAGCGCCGCCGCCGGTCGAGATGTGGGAAATCTTATCGGCTACGCCCGCCGCCTTGATTGCCTTTTCCGAATCTCCGCCGCCCACCACCGACAGCGCGCCCGAGGCCGCCACGGCCTTCGCCAGCGCCACCGTGCCCGCGTCGAAAGGCGGCTTCTCGAACACACCCATCGGCCCGTTCCAGATCACGCTCTTCGCCCGCGCGATCTCGCCCTCAAACAGCGCGATCGTCGCCGGCCCGATGTCCACTCCGATCATCCCGTCCGGAATCGTCTCCACCACTTCGAACGGCGCGCCCGCCTTGATCTCTGCCGTCACCACGTGATCCACCGGCAGCACCAGCTTCGCTCCGGCTTTCTCCAGAACATCTTTCGCCAGCGGAATCTTGTCCTCCTCCACCAGCGACTTGCCGGTCGGCTTCCCCTGCGCGCGCAGGAACGTGTAGGCCATCGCCCCGCCGATCAGCAGCCGGTCAACGATTTTGAGCAGGTTCTCGATCACCTCAATCTTGTCGGACACCTTCGCGCCGCCCAGAATCCCCACACACGGCAGCGGAGGATTCTGCGTCACCTTACCCAGGTACTCCAGCTCCTTCTCCATCAGCAGCCCGGCCGCCGCCTTGGGAACGAACCGAATGATACCCACCGTGGAGGCGTGGGCGCGGTGCGCCGTGCCGAAGGCGTCGTTGACGTAGTAATCGATGCCTTGCGCCAGCTCCTTGGCAAAGGTCGGGTCGTTCTTTTCTTCCTCGGGATGAAAGCGCAGGTTTTCGAGCAGCAGCACGGACTGCGTTCCACCCTTCAGAGTCTCCACCTCAGGTCCGATGCAATCCGGAGCCATGACCACCGGCATCCCCAGCAGCTCCTGAAGCCGCACGGCCACAGGCCGCAGGCTCATCTCCGGATTCGGCTTGCCCTTGGGACGTCCCAGATGGCTTGCCAGCACCAGCCGAGCCCCCTGCGCAAGAGCGTACTTAATGGTAGGCAGCGAGGCCCGGATGCGCTTGTCGCTGGTAATCTCCTGCCCTCCCGGAGCCAGCGGAACGTTGAAATCGACACGGATGAAAACGCGCTTGGCGCGCAGGTCCAGATCGCGGATGGATAGCTTTGGCATAAAGCTGATCGTAACACGCCGCCGCCCTACCACTTCACATCCGGCAGGCCCGCGAGGGGCGGATTCAGCCCGCAGGCGCGGTAGGCCTCGAGCAGCGCGCCTGCCGCCGGAGGATAGAGCGGAGGCCCGCAGGAATTCCCGCGTTCCTGCTCCACCAACTCGCGGAACTGGTCGCGCAGAATCGCGCTGCGAAAAACGCCGCCCATGTGCGCTACCACCGCCCGCTCGCCGGCCCCGAAAAGTTGCCGCCGCACCGCCGCAGCCAGCAGCGCCAGCTCCGCTGCCGCCTTGTGCAGGATGCCACGAGCCACCTGGTCGCCCTCGGCCGCCGCCCGCTCCACCAGCGGACCGAAAGACGCAATGCGCGGCCGCGGGAACTCGGCCGTGTAGAAGCCGTGCAGCAGCTCGTTGGCGGATGTCGCCCCGCCCGCATCGAGGAACATCGCCAGCAGACTCGTCGCCGGTCCCCAGCCCTCTTCGTGCCGCAGCGCCGCCCGCAGGCCCTGGCGGGCGAGGTCGAAGCCGCTGCCCTCGTCGCCGAAAACGTATCCCCAGCCGCCCGCGCGCGCAGTCTTGCCCGCCGCATTCCTGCCGAAGCCGATCGAGCCTGTGCCGGCGATGACGATAATCCCCGGCTCGCCTCCGGTCGCCCCCGCCAGCGCCACTACCGCGTCCGTTGTCACCACCAGGCGCCCGGCCCGCACGATCTCCGCCACCAGCGCCTGTTTGTCTTCCGGGCCGCCGCTGAAACCGAGACAGGCGGCCTCGAAACGGATCTCCCGAAAGTCGATCCCCGCCTGGCGACAGGCTCCCGAGACAGACTCTTCGACTGCCTTCACGAATTTCGCGCGGCCTTCCCCGGCCGCGGCATGGTTGCACGGCCCCCCCGCGCCGGCGCCGGTCACGCGCCCCGCCTCATCGCCGAGGAGCGCGATGGTGCTCGATTGCCCGCCGTCCACGCCCAGGAACAGTCTCGCCATGCGTCCTCCAGTCTACGCGAGACTACTCTACCCGGTACAGCCTGACGCCCTTGCTTTCACAAACCGGCGTCACGCCCCACTCGCCGGCCTTCGCGCGCAGATCCGCGGCCACGGGCGAGTAATCCGGAACCAGCACGTACGCGATGCCCTCGCCAAGCAGCTCGCGCGCAATCAGGCGGCGCATTGCCGGGGGCGCCGCGATAACGGTTTCCTGTGGTTCAGCGGCCAGCACGCGCCACTGGCCGGCGGCAGCGCGCCCTTCGAGGCGCAGCCGCACGCCCTTCTGGCCCGGAGCCTCATCGAGCGCCACCGCGTCGGCCTCGATCCGTGCCCCGAAATCGACCTCCAGCACCTCGTGCCCGTCGAGCGGCTGCCAGCTCTTCCAGCGCGTCACTGAATTGCCGTCGAGCGCCATCCCGGCCTCCCATGGATTGGGACGCGTGTGCACTCGCCAGCCTGGCCCGCGCGCCAGTTCCGCCGAGCCGGCAAGCACTCGAAACTCGCTGACGCTCCATCCATCCGCCGATCCGGTCCCCGTCTGGAGCACTCGTACCGCGCTGAGCTCCTGCGGCGCAAAACGAAAGAGCCGCCGCCCGGTCGGTTGCAGGCCGGCGTCCGGCGCCATCAGCACCATCTCGAAGAGGTTGTTGCACTGAGCGCACTCATAGGTCCCCAGCACCTCGCGCGCGCAGTAGGCGCTCGGCGGGGAGACCAAGCCGAACACCTTCGCTCCCGGCGGCACCTTCTGCTCCACCAACCGCGCCATTCTGTAGTCGGGCAGCCAGTAGCTCAGGTACGCTTCCTCCGGCTCGAGGCGCAACGCCGCCCGCACCGGCACCCTCCATATCCGCATTGCGCTCTGCGAGTAGAATCCCGTCACTCGCGGCCATGAGAGGAAAGCGTGCGCCGCGAGCACCAGCACCGCCGCCGTCCTCCAGCGCGCCAGCGTCATCCCCATCGCCAGTGCCAGGAACACCGCCGCCGGGATCAAGAGCCGCGTGCCGATGTTGGAAGGATAGGTCGTGAGGAATACCGCCGCGGCGAGCAGAAGCTGCCGGCCCTGGCGATGCCACAGCGCGGCCAGCCCCAGCGGCGCCAGCAGAAACACCGGGCCCAGGAATCCCTGCAGCTTTTCCCCTCGCACCGTCACTTCGAGCGGAATCTGCCGCCAGTCCGTTACTCCGCCCCAGTGCGCAAGCTCTGCGCGATAGGACTGTTCGAGACCGACATGAACGTAGGGGTTCGGGAACCACTGGTTGTAAAACGGGGCCAGCGGATTGCCCGTCCAGATCCAGTTGCGGATCATCCACGGCGCAATCATCACCAGCGTGCATGAGGCCACGACTACGACGGACCGCAGTACGTGCTGCCGCTTGCGGACCGACTTCCAGAGCACGAAGCCCACCGCGTACGGCGCCGCGACGAAGGCCGTGTACTTCATCCCATACGCAAAGCCGGCCAGCAAACCGGCTAGCACCAGCAGGCCGGGTTGGCGGTCCTCATCCCAGATCTGGAGCAGGTAGAACAGCGCGAACACGATGCAGGCCACGGCGACGTCGATATACGCGGTCGAGCCGTCCCAGGCGACGACCGGGCTCAGGTAGACCAGCAACGCGGCCACCACGCCAGCCGGGCCGAACCCGAACCGGCGCGCGTAGAGCATCAGCGCGAAGGGCAGCGCCGCCAGGAAGGCGAAGTGCACCAGCGCCGCCGCCGAGTGTTTCCCGAAGGAGAACGCGAACAGGTACAACATCTCGGTCCCCTGCGAGAGGTACGCGTACATGGACGGCACGTGGCGGAAGCCGTGCGCTTCCAGGTAGCGCAGCACCAGGCCCAGATGATAATGGCTCCCGTCGGGACTGGTCTCGGGCGCCATCGCGTGGATGAAGCTCACGTAGGTGAACAGCGCGAAGAGCGCCCAGAAGAGCGCGCGCCACCGGCGTCTGACGGGAGCGAGCGGCTCGCCCGCCGGTTTCCATGCGCCGCGCCACGCTGCCACCGCCAGGATCAGCGCTCCGAGCGCCAGCAGCACGCCGGGATAGACCAGATGCACGGCGGCGAGCACGAACATCAGCATGCTCAGACAGGCCGAGCCCGCCGCGAACGCGAAAAACCGCTCCTCTTGCCAGTGGAGCCGCACGCCCAGCGCCCGCACCAGCAGCGTGCCGAGCGCCACGGACGCGGCGACCGTAAAGGCCGCGCCGAACAGGATGAGGAAGGCCATCAGTTGGTCTTGTCTTTGGCGTAGCAGAGCGGATCGAGCGGGCACTCGGCGCAACGCGGCTTGCGCGCGGCGCACAGCGCCCGCCCGTGATAGATCAACTGCAGTCCGAAGTCGATCCAGCGCTCGCGGGGGACGATCTTCATGAGGTCCTGCTCGATCTTCACCGGGTCGGTGTTCCTCGTCAGATCCAGGCGAAACGCAAGCCGCTGGACGTGCGTGTCCACCACGATGCCGCTCGCGATGCCATACCAGCCGCCGAGAACGACATTCGCCGTCTTGCGGGCCGCGCCGGGAACGGCCAGCAGCTCCTCCATGGTGCGCGGTACCTGGCCGCCGTAATCCGCCAGAATCTTCTTCGCGGCCCCGATGACCGAGCGGGCCTTGTTGTTGAAGAACCCGGTGCGGCGAAGATCCTGCGCCATCTCCGCCTGGTTCGCATTGGCGAAATCCGTCATGGTCGGGTACTTCCGAAACAGGCCGGGCGTGACTTCATTCACCACCTTATCCGTGCACTGCGCGGAGAGGATGGTGGCCACCAGCAGCTCCCAGGCGTCGCGGTGAGCCAGCGGAACGGCGGGGTGGGGATAGGCCCGGTCGAGGATCTCGAGGATCTTTGCGGTCCGCTCGGCTCGCTCGGCGGCAGTCCGGGGTCGCTTCACACCGGCCCCCTAGTGTCCCGTGATCTCGGCGCGCAGAAACTGCCAGTCGGGCAGCTCGTACACCCGCAGCTTGGTCTCAAGCGGCGCCCTGACGTCCTTCGACTCGTACGGCCCGAGCGAGACCTTGAACTCGAACGTGCCCACGGCTTGCTTGTCGCGCGCCGTGACCGTCATCAGCTCGGCTTTCGCGCCAATCTGGCCCAGGTCGGCTCCAGAGTGGTTGACCACCGCGAACTGGACGAAGGCCTTCTGCTTTTCATCCTCGGTCAGCCGGAATCCGATCAGCTCCAGGTCCTTGAACTCGGGGTCGGACTGCGCTGTAGGGATTGCCTCCACGCTCTCGATCTGCGCCGCCTTGCTCGGAACGGGCGCCGGCGCAGGCTGGCGCGCCTGCCTGACGACGATGACCGTCAGCCCGATCACGATGAACACCAGGGCAAACATCACGCTCAGGAGCCATCCGGGAACGGCGACCCGGCTGGACGCCGGCGTGGGCGGCGCAACCGGAGCGGGCACGACCAGCGCGGAAAAGGCGCCTGGCGGTGGCGGCACCGGCGGAGGCGCAGCCGAAGCCTGCTCGGCGGTCGCCGCCGCCTCCTCTCCGGCCGGAGCCTCCTCGGCGGCCGGAGCCGCCTCCTCCTCTGCCGAAGCGCAGTTCGGGCACTCAGCATAAGCGGGCGGCACCTCATGCCCGCATTTCGGACAGATCCATGAAAACATGTTCGCTTGCCTCTAGCGTACCGCAGCCCCGGCGCAGCCGCCGTACCATAGTTCTGTGGTTTTCTTCCGCCGGCCGGCCGCGCAGCCCCTATGTCTGGCGGCGCTCCCCGGCACGTTCAACCCGCCGACCCGGGCGCACCTCGCGCTTGCCCGCGCCGCGCTCGCCCTGGTGGACGAGGTCCTGTTCGTGCTTCCGCGCGACTTCCCGCACAAGGCTTACGCCGGCGCCTCATTCGACGACCGCATGCGAATGCTCGCGGCGGCCGTCGATGACGAGCCACGCTTCTCGATCGCGGCCTGCGACGGCGGCCTCTTCATCGACATCGCACGCCAATGCCGCCAGTCCTACGGGCCGGAGGCCGACTTGCTGATCCTGTGCGGCCGGGACGCGGCCGAGCGCGCCGCGACCTGGGACTACGGACGCCCAGATGCATTCCGCGATCAGCTTCGCGAGTACCAGTTACTGGTAGCACCGCGGCACGGCCCCTACCAGCCGCCGGCTGAATACGAGGATCGCATCCACGCGCTGGCGGCCGTCGAGGGTTGCGACGAAGTCTCGGCCACCGAAGTCCGCGAGCGCGTCCTTCGCGGCAAGCCTTGGGAACACCTGGTGCCCGAGCGCATCGTCGAGCTGGTGCGGGAGATCTACGCCTCCCGATCGTGCTAGCCCCAATTCTGTTCCTTCAACGCAGATTTGCCGTGCGGCCGATGGAGGAAGATGGGTGGCCGCTGCCGAGCTACAATGGCGCAATGCCGCCCTCCGCCAAGTTCCGCATAGTCGCCTGTACCCTCGCCCTGTTCTGGTTGTGCTTTGCCCTGGCGGGGCAACCCGGGCCCGCCTCGGAGCCCGGCGTGTTCAGCGTGAGGGCCTTCGGAGCGGCGGGCGATGGCACGCATCTTGACACCGCCGCCATCGCGGCCGCGATCAAAGCGGCGGCAGCGGCGGGTGGGGGCGTCGTGGTTTTCCCGCCAGGAAAGTACCTCAGCGGCACTTTCGAGCTGCTCGCCAACGTCTCGCTGAACCTTGAAGCGGGGGCCGTGATTCAGGGCAGCCCAAACCTGGCCGACTACGGCTCGATTGCCGACTACGGCTTCGCCAAGGCCTATGGCGTCAACAGCACCGGAGAAGGCGATAAGGTTGGGTTGATCGTGGCCCGGCAGGCCGACAACATCGCCATCTTCGGCCAGGGCGCAATCGATGGAAACGCCGGCGAGTTCTTTGACTTCAACACGCCGCACGTGGGACACGACTTCGATGCCCGCTATACGCGCAACGAGAAGAGCTTCCTGGACGTGGTGAGCCGCACCGACGACGGCCCCGTCGAGGTGAAGCCCGGCGGCCGTCCCGGCACGTTGATCGTTCTCAGCAACTCGCGAAACATCGTCATCCGGGACGTGACGCTGAGGAACGCCCCCAACTGGACCCTGCACCTGCAGAACGTCCGGCACGCCGTCGTCAACGGAATTCGCATCGCCAACGACCCGCGCATTCCGAACAACGACGGCGTCGATTGCATGGCCTGCCGCGACGTGCACTTTTCCGACTGCACCATCGAGGCCGGCGACGACGACTTCGCCATTGTCGCCAGCCAGGATGTCACGGTGGCCAACTGCTCGCTCACCTCGAACTCCTCCGGCGTCCGCCTCGAAGACACGCGCTTCGCTACATTCAGCGATCTGACGATTCATGCCAACCGCGGCATTGGCGTGTTCGAACGCGGAGGAGGAGTAACCTCCGACATCCTGTTCTCCAACCTCGTCATCGAGACGCGCCTCCTGGCCGGCCATTGGTGGGGCAAGGGCGAGCCCATCTACATTGCCGCCACCGGCCACGGCAACCAGGCGCAGGGTGTGCGCAATGTGCGTTTCTCGAACATCCTGGCCGACGCCGAGGGCGGCATCCTGATTTACGGGGCCAAAGACAGCCCGGTCCGCGACATCGGCTTCGATCAGGTCAGGCTGAGAATCCACGCGCCCCGCGAACCGGTCGCCCGCGGCGCCGGCGGTAACTTCGACCTCCGCTGGACGGCGACAAGTCTCGCCGGCGCAGTCTTCGCCCACGACATACCGGCCGTGTATGGCCGCTATTTCGCCGGGTTGCAGGTGCGCGGGCTCGACATCGAGTGGGATCGAAACCTGCCCGGCTACTTCACCAACGCGGTCATGTGCGAGGACTTTGAGGGGCTCGACATCGAGGGTTTCTCCGGGCGACAGGCCGCGCGTAACGCGCCGGATGCGGTGATTCTGCTGCGCCGCGGCGCCGGCGTCTCGATCCGCGGCAGCGCCGCGCGCGCCGGCGCCGGAACTTTTCTTTCGCTCTCGGAGGTCTCCGGACGGGGTCTGTTTGTGAACAACGACGTTGCGGCGGCAAGGAGGGCGTTCAGTCCCGGTCCGTCCGGCTTTACCCTCTTCGGCAACCGGATGCCCAGCCAAGCCGCGCCCGGCAGATAGCACGGCCGGGGCCCGGTCTGGCGCCTCTTACCGAGCCGCGACCGGAGGGAGCGGGCGGACCACCCGGACCAGCACCTCGCGCCGCCGGCCCTCGACCAGGTTCGGCCGGAACGGGCTGGTTGGGGTAGATTAGACGTGACAGCATGTGTCTGCGGCAAACTACTTTCCGGCCTTCGGGCATCCATGCTTTCCGTGGTTGTCATGCGGCGCCCACCCCGGAATCCTCCCCGCGCTGGCCGCGCGCACGGGCGCACGCATAGGCGAACAACCAGGAGGTATGGCCCAAGTTCTTAGGCCGCGAAAGATGGGCTCACGGGAGGTTTTAGTAAGTTCGGCCTTGATATCTGGTCGCCAAATCGTTAGTATGAGCCTAGAACAAAATGCCCACCATTGATTTGAAGCCGATTCAGGGCGCCTCGAGCGAGGTGGTTCGGGACATTAACCGGCGCATCGTGCTGAATCTGATCCGCACCCGCCAGCCGATCTCACGCGCCGATCTGGCCCGCGTATCCGGCCTCCAGCGCAGCACCATCTCGTTGATTGTCGAGGAGCTCATCAACGAGAACTGGGTTCTGGAGGGTCCCACGGGACGTCCCCCGCGGGGTCGCCGGCCCACTTTCCTCCGCCTGAACGAGGAGCGGGTCATCATTGGAGTGGATCTCCGCCCCATTCAGACAACAGTGGCGCTGGCCGATGTGAACGGCCGGTTCAGTTCCCACGAAGTGATGGCGACGCCTTCGGACCCGGAGCAGGCGATGCGGGAGTTGGTCCAGCGCATCCAGCGCGTCGTTCGCCTTTGCGAGGGGAAGAAGATCGAGGGAATCGGAATCAGCCTGCCTGGCCGTTACGATCGCCGGTTGGACCGCCTGGTCTTTGCCCCCAACCTCAAATGGCGGGATGTCGACATCCGCAATCCCATTGTTCAAGCCACGGGTCTCGAAGTCGAACTCGAGAATGCCGCCAACGCGTGTGTGCTGGCGGCGGTCTGGTTCGATCGCATGGAAGCCTGCCGCAACCTGGCCGCCGTTACCGTGTCGGAAGGCATTGGTACGGGGCTCCTGATCAACGGCCAACTCGCCCGCGGCCTCAACAGTATGGCCGGAGAATTCGGCCATGTGGCGCTGGATCCTGAAGGCCCCCTGTGCGGCTGCGGCAGCCGCGGGTGCTGGGAGGTCTTCGCCTCCAACCGCGCCGCCATCCGCTACTACCTCCAGTCCAGCTCGGAACCCGCGGGTCTCGGCTTCCTCGATCTGCTCAATCTCGCCGATCAAGGCGACGCCCGCGCCGTCCAGGCGCTGGAGACCATGGCGCATTACCTCGGCCGCGGTATGCGGATGATCGTCGCCGGGCTGGCGCCGGAGCGGATCATCATCGTCGGCGACCTGACCCGCTCCTGGCGCCGCTTCGGCCCCGTGATCGAATCGGAAGTGCAGGATCAGGTGCTGCCCGGCGGCCATCCGCCTGTTTTGGTGCCTGCCCACGAGGATGGCATGGCCCGCCTGCGGGGCACCATCGCGTTGGTCCTGTGGAAGGATTTCGCCGCCGCGCGCGAAACGCCGGCATAGCCTCGGAATCGGGCTGCCTCTGCGAAGGTTGTAGGGCGCACCACTGGTTTATCCGCGGGAACAAGAAGCGCGTCCGGGACCCACGGCGGTGGCATTAGGTGCCCTCGCTCTCGGATCGTCCAAGCGCATATAGGGGGCCTCGCAGGGCACCGTAGCAGGCTCGCCTCCAGCCCCTCTCGACCGGTGCAGTTCGAATCGGCGTCCGCACGCAAAATGGGGCTTGACAGGGTCACGACTTAAGTATATAGTTCGGTCTTACAACAAACACTCGCTTGAATGGGATCACTAATTCAGCCGGTAGCGCCTCGACCGGGGATGCCAGCAGTTCGCAAACCGTGTGTGGAGTGTCCGTTGTACCCGCACATCCGATCTTCCTCCGCATCGGGTGGCGGGGCCGGCGCGGCTTCCCTCCCCGGAAACAGAATGCAAGACCTTTTGTCGCCAGGAGTTTCCTCATGCTAAACACTATGTCCCTTATGCCAGTGACGCGACGGACCGCGCGGTCCGTCGCCGCTCTTTCTCTTGTGTGCCTGTTGCTGGGCGCGCTGCTTGCACCTCAACCCGCCTCCGCGCAGGTGCTCTACGGCTCTCTCACGGGAACGGTAACCGACCCCACCGGGGCGATCCTCCCCAACGCCACTGTCGAAGCCCTTAACACGGGGACTGCGACGGCGAAGAGCATGACCACGGATGACCGTGGCGCTTTTCTGTTTCGCAACCTCTTACCGGGCAACTACACGCTCACTATCACGGCGTCAGGGTTCGCAAAATACGTTCAGGAGTCCATCGAGCTTAAAGCCAACCAGGAGCGCCGTGCCGATGTGGCGATGGCGCTCGCTCAGTCAACGCAGCAAGTTGAAGTTGTTGCTTCGGCCGTCGCTCTCCAGGCGGATCGTGCCGACGTCAACACGCACATCGATGCCGCGCAACTCAGCAGCCTCCCCATAATGTCTTCGGCGGGCCGGAACTTTGGAGCGCTCTACAAGTTCGTTCCGGGCTTCAGTTTGGTAACCGAGGGAATCAGCTCGGACGGCGGGAACCCGCAGCGCACCATGACTGGAAACGTCAACGGGAACTCGTTTCAAAGTAACAACGTAAAGATCGACGGGGTGTCGAACAGCTACATTTGGCTGCCGTTCAACAGTGCCTATGTGCCGCCGACGGAAGGGATCGAATCGGTCAGTATCGTCACCAATTCGGCCGACGCCGAGCAAGGTAACGTGGCCGGAGCATCGGTCAATGTGATCACCAAGTCCGGGACGAACTCCCTCCACGGAAGCGCCTTCGAGGACCACACCGACAAGTCGCTCAAAGCCGAGAACCTGTTTCAGACGGCCGGCACGAACAAGCCGCAGTACATCTTCAACCAGTACGGCGCATCTCTAGGCGGGCCAATCCGGAAGAACAAGCTCTTCTTCTTCGGTGACTGGGAGGGACTCAAGCGGCGGCAGGCCGCCGCTCCCGTCAAGACCGTGATCAACCCCGCGGGCATCTTCGATTCCAGCGGCAACGCCAATCTCGCGGGCGGGTCAACGATCTACGACCCCGCCACCGGCAACGCGGACGGGACCGGCCGCACGCCTTTTGCGGGCAATATCATTCCGGCCACCCGGATCGATCCCGCAGCCAAGACGATTCTGGGCCGCATCAACACGGCTGGCTTCCTTAACAGCGCCGGTGCGCTGGCCAACAACAACTACCTCGCAGGCGGGTCCACTCAGATGAATCGTGACACCGGCGACGCGAAGGTCAGTTGGGTGCCGAGCGACAAGGCTACCGTGTTCGGCCGGTACAGTATTTCGCAGGCTCTCCTGGTCGATCCGCCGGTGCTCGGCCAGGCAATGGGCGGCGCGAGCGGCGGAGGACAAGTAGGCACCGCACCCTCTCGGATCCAGAACGTTGGGCTGGGCGCCACTTACACTCTGTCTCCCACCTTGCTGTTCGATGCGAACGCCGGATACATCCGGCAACGGCTGGGCGCCACATACGCGCCAGACCTTAACCTGGGCAATTACGGGGTCGACACGCTGAAGATTCCGGGCACGAACGGCAACACTTATCTGGCGGGAGGCACGCCGGCCTTCATCGTCACCGGCTGGAACTCGATGGGGAATTCCGACACCGGCAACCCGTTCCTGTTCCGTGACAACCAGTACCTCTACAATCTCAACCTGGGCTGGGTAAAGGGTGCGCACAGTCTGAGGTTTGGGTTCGAGAACGGGCGCGACGGGATGAATCACTTCCAGCCCCAGGGCGGAGCCTTCCAGACCCCGCGCGGCTCCTTCCGGTTTATAGGCAACGTCACCGCTTTGAAGGGCGGGGCGGCCTCGACCAAGGACAATTCGATGGCTCAGTTCCTGTTGGGCCTTCCCGACGAAGTGGGCAAGGCGGTTCAGGTCGCAGTTCCGAACTCGCTTCGCTGGCAGACGTACTCGATGTACGCACGGGACGCCTGGCAGGTTAGTTCACGGCTCACGTTGACCTTGGGAGTGCGGTGGGAATACTACCCGATGGCCACCGCCGACCACGGAGGCGTAAAGCTGTTTGACATCGCGACGAACCAAGTCCTGATTGGTGGATATGGGAACACGCCGCTGGACGATGGCGTGGACGTGGGACACGGTCAGTTCCTTCCGCGCTTTGGAATCGCCTACCGGTTTGGAGGGAAGATGGTGATCCGTGGCGGCTACGCGATGAACGCGGATAACAACAACTGGCGGTTCTTCCGAAACAACTACCCGGCCACGACGAACTCGGACGTTTCGGGCGCCGGCGGCGCCGGAGGGTATGCCCCCGCTGCCAGCCTCACGGGCGAGGCGCTGGCCACTTATCCGGGCCTCACGGCGGGAATACCCGTTGTGGCGGTGCCCGATATCAGCTCGGGAGCGATTCCCCTTCCCAGCAACGTGGCCCCGGGCAACGTGGTTCCGTTCAAGTTCCGGCGCGGCTATATCCACTCTTACAACCTGACATTGCAGCGGGAGTTCGGGGGATTTATGGCCGAAGCGGGCTACGTCGGAACCAGGGGGATCCGGCTGCTCACCAACGAAAACATCAACGCGTCGTACCCGGGCGGCGGCAATACGGGACGTTGGCTGTACCCGCAAATCAAGAACGGGAACGACGTGAATTGCTTGTGCCCCGACGCGAACAGCTATTACGACTCGCTGCAAACCAAGCTTACATGGCGATCGAAGGGCGGCAACCAGATCGGGGCCGTCTACACGTTCTCGAAGGCCATCAACTGGGACGACAACGAGGAGGCGGGCGGCAACTATGGCGGCCTCATCGTGACCGGCAACCTGCTATGGCCCTACCCGTCCTACCGCGACCGCAACAAGGCGCTGGCGGGCTATGATCGCCCGCAGAACCTTCAAGTCTACGGAATATACGCACTTCCGTTCGGAAAGAACAAGAAGTGGGCGACCAGCGGACTCCTCGCCAAAGTGGCTGGCGGCTGGCAGGCCAATTGGGTTCTCAGCACTTACAGCGGACCCCCGCTCACTCTCAGCTACAGCGGGGCGATCAACGCTCCCGGAAACACGCAAACCGCGGATCAGGTCGGCGCGGTGTCCATCTTGGGTAATGCTGGAGCCGTGCCGGGAAATGGCACAACGTGCGCCCCGACGAACCTGTCGTGCCACTACTTCGCCCCGAGCGCGTTCGCTGCCGTTCCGACGACTCAGCTTCGCTTCGGCACCACCGGACGGAACATCATCCGGGGCCCGGGCTTCTTCAACCTGGATACCAGCCTGTTCCGCGATTTCAGCATCCGCGAGAACATCAAGTTGCAGCTCCGGGCCGAGATGTTCGGCACCACCAACACGCCGCACCTCGCCGCGCCGGGCCTCGACGTGACCAACACCGCCACTTTTGGCGTGATTACCTCGACCCTGAATACCGCCGGCCGGGGAGCCTCAACCGGCGGCGAACGCCAGACCTGGTTCTCGGCGAAGGTCACTTTCTAACTCTGCATTCCCACCTGGGTGGGGCGGACAACCGGTCCGCTCCACCCCTTTTTTCCCTTCCCGCAGTATCGTAGAACCAGAGCCATGAAGATCCGCGACATTCGTGCGACCACCGTCACCGTACCGCTCGAAGCGCCCCTCCGCCACGCCAACGGGTGCCACTGGGGCCGCTTCGTGCGGACTATCGTCGAAGTGGAGACCGACAACGGCCTGGTCGGGCTGGGCGAGATGGGCGGCGGGGGCGAATCCGCCGAAGCGGTCTTCCGCTCCCTCGCCAGCTATCTGACCGGCCACGACCCCGTGCACATCGAGGAGATGCGCTTCCGCATCGCCAACCCGACTGCGTCGCTCTACAACAACCGCACGCAAGTCCTGGCTGCACTCGAGTTCGCCTGCCTCGACATCCTGGGCCAGGCCTGGGGCGTGCCGGTCCACGCCATCCTGGGCGGAAAACTCCGCGACCGGGTGCCGTTCGCCTCCTACTGTTTCTTCCGCTACGCCAACCCAAACTCGGGAGCGACGGAAGTTCGCACGCTCGAGCAGGTGGTGGAGCATGCGCGCGCGCTCAAAGTCCGCTACGGCTTCACCAGCCACAAGATGAAGGGCGGCGTGTTCCCGCCGGATTACGAAATCGAGGCCTATCGCGCGCTGGCTGCGGCGTTCCCGGAGGACCGCGTGCGTTTCGACCCCAACGGAGTCTGGTCCACCGAACAGGCTATCCGCTTCGGCCAGGCCATCGAGGGCCTGCGCAACGATTACCTCGAGGACCCCGTCTTCGGCCTGAACGGAATGCGGCGGACGCGCCAGATGATACGCGTGCCGCTGGCCACCAACACCGTCGTGGTCAACTTTGAGCAACTCGCGGCCAATGCCCTCGACACCGCCGTGGACGTGATCCTGCTCGACACCACCTTCTGGGGCGGCATTCGCGCCTGCGTGAAAGCAGCCGGCGTGTGCGAGACTTTCCAGCTGGGCGTCGCCGTCCACTCCTCAGGTGAGCTGGGCATTCAACTGGCCACCATGCTGCACCTGGGTGCGGTTCTGCCGAACCTGTCCTTCGCTGCCGACGCCCACTACCATCACCTGACTGACGACATCATCGAGGGAGGGCTGATGCCCTACCACGACGGCGCCATCGCCGTTCCCGACGCCCCCGGCCTGGGCGTGCGCCTGAATCGCGACAAGCTCCGCCAGTATAATGAGCTATATAAAGAGCTGGGAGATTACCCATACGACCAGGACCCGTTGCGTCCCGGCTGGGCGCCGCTGGTTCCCAACGACCGCTGGGCCGATCCCCGCGACGGCCGCACGCCTGGAGTGTGATGCTTCAGTGCCTGCGCCACTGGGCCGGCGGCGCGTGAGCCAACGATGAAGAGCTGCTTTGACCTGGAGGGACGAACCGCCGTCGTCATTGGTGGGACGTCGGGACTCGGAAGGGCGATCGCGCTCGGACTGGCCGCGCACGGCGCCAACGTGGTTGCCAGCGCGCGCACCGGGCAGGCGGTCGACGAAACCGGCCGGGAGATCGAAGCTCTCGGCCGCCGGACGATCCGCCAGGCCGTAGACGTGGACTCCCGCCAATCAATCGACACCCTGCGCGATGCCGTGGTCCAGGCTTTCGGCGGCGTGGACATCCTGGTCAACTCAGCGGGTTACACGTTTCGCAAACCGACGGCGGAGATAAGCGAACCCGAATGGGATTCCCTAACCGACACGAACCTGCACGGCGTGTTGCGGGCGTGCCAATCGTTCTATGCGCTGCTGAGAGCCAGCGGGCGCGGCCGCATCATCAACCTCGCCTCTCTCGGCTCCTTCCTCGCGTTCCATGAGGTGGCCGCCTACTGCGCAGCCAAGGCGGGCGTGCTTTCGCTGACCCGCAGTCTGGCTTGCGAGTGGGCCGACGACGGCATCAGCGTCAACGCCATCGCTCCGGGCGTGTTTCCGACCGAGCTGAACGTCGCCCTTCTTTATGGCACGGAGCGGGGCCGCGAAATCCTGATGCGCACGCCGATGCGGCGCTTCGGCCAGCCCGAGGAGCTGGTCGGCACGGCGGTTTTGCTGGCCTCCGATGCCGCCAGCTTTCTCACCGGCCAGTGCATCGCGGTTGACGGCGGCTACCTGGCCTCCGGAGTGAACTCATAGCGCGCAGACGGCCGCTGTGCCCAACGACTGCGAACCGGCCGCGACCTACGGGACTGTCAAAGAATTCGGGGATACGCCTGCCCTTTTTCGCAGGCCGAACGTTCGGCGCCGGAGCCCGGAGTGTCCCCGAATTCTTTCACGCTTCAAATCCCCCGGCCGCTTCGAACGCGCCCGCCAGGCGGAACATGCCCGCCTCGTTGAAGTGGTTCGCCAGAATCTGCATGCCCACCGGCAGACCGGCCCCGGTGCGGCCGCAGGGAACGCTCATGCACGGAATGCCCGCCAGGTCGCCCGTGATTGTGTAGATGTCGGAAAGATACATCTCCAAGGGGTCGTCCAGCTTCTCGCCCAGCTTGAACGCCGGGAAAGGAGAAACCGGCGTGACGATGGCATCCACTTCCTCGAATGCCTGCGAGAAATCCCGCGCGATGAGGGTGCGCACCTTCTGCGCCTTCAGGTAATAGGCGTCGTAATAGCCGGCGCTCAGGACGTAGGTGCCCAGCATGATGCGGCGCTTGCACTCCGCCCCAAAGCCTTCGCCGCGCGTGTTGCGGTACATGTCGCCGAGCGTCTCGGAGCGCGGCGACCGCGACGTGTACCGAACGCCATCGTAGCGCGCCAGGTTCGCGCTGGCCTCCGCCGTGCAGATGATGTAGTAACAACCGATGGCGTATTCGGTGTGCGGCAAACTGATCTCGCGCACGTCGCAGCCCAGCCGCCTGAGGGTTTCGACGCCTTTCAGAATGAGGTCGCCGGTTTCGCTGGCCAAGCCCCGGAAATACTCGCGCGGCAGGCCGATCTTCAGCCCGCGAACCTGGCCGCCGAGCTCCGCCGTGTAGTCCGGAACCGGCGCGAACGCCGAAGTCGCGTCACACTCGTCGCGGCCCGCCATCGCCTGGAGCAGCAGGGCGGCGTCGTGCACGTTGCGCGCGAACGGGCCGATGTGGTCGAGCGAGCTGGCGAACGCCGTCAAACCGTATCGCGATACGCGGCCGTAAGTAGGAGTCACGCCCACCACGCCGCAGAACGAAGCCGGCTGGCGGATCGACCCGCCCGTATCGGATCCGAGCGCCACCACGGCCGTCCCCTGCGCGGTTGCGGCGCTCGAGCCGCCGCTCGATCCGCCGGGCACGCGGTCGGGCGCAACCGGATTGCGCACCGGGCCGAAGGCCGAATTCTCCGTCGAAGAACCCATGGCGAATTCGTCGCAGTTGGTCTTGCCCAGAATGACGCCGCCCGCCGCTTCCACCCGAATGACCGCGGTGGCGTCATAGGGAGCGACGTAGTTGGCCAGCAGCTTCGAGCCGCAGGTGGTTCGCACGCCTTTGGTGAGAATCACGTCCTTGACCGCAACCGGAACGCCGGCCAGCGGGCCCGGGTTCTCGCCACGCGCCAGCTTTTCGTCCACGCGGCGCGCCGCGGCCAGCGCCCGCTCGGGGCAGAAATGCAGATACGCGTTGGTCTTGGGGTTTTCGGCCTGGGCGAAGCGCAGAGCCTCCTCGGCGAGCTCCACGGCGCTGAACTCGCGATCGGCCAGGCCCTGGCGGATCCCGGTGACGGTGAGCGAGGGAATCGTCATGCGCGTTCGATCACCCTGGGCACTTTGAAGAATCCCCCGCCGGCCAGCGGAGCGTTCGATAACGCGGCCTCCGGCCCGATCCCGGGGCGGTCGATGTCCTCGCCGAGCGTCGCGGTTTCCCCGGCCTGGTAGAGGACCTGCGCCATCGGATCAACGTCCGCCGTGTCGAGCTCGTTGAGCTTCTCCATGTGGGTGAGGACCTCGCCGAGGTCTTCGCACATCTTCGCCACTTCCTCATCACTGAGGTTCAGGTTGGCCAGAGCGGCTACGTACCGCACTTCCCGTTCCGTGAGCTTCAAGTTCTCTCCGTTACGCCGACCGGGCGCGCGAGGCCTTGTAGAGCCGCCGCAGGATGGGGTCCTGAATGTTATCGGCCTCATCCGGCGCGGCGCGCAGGCCACCTGCACGCTGCGGCTCGCGGCGCGGCACGCCGGGGCGATACTCGATCCTGGTGACCACGTCGCTGCCCGCAATCTGCCGCAGGCGCCCGAGCAACTGGCCGGCGAGCGTCCGTAAGTGCTGCAGCCAGACGGCATCCTCGACCTCGACCACCAGGCAGCCGTCCCGGAACCCGACTACGCGCGCATGCGCCGCGATTCGCTTGCCCACCGCCTGTGGCCAAGCCGCGCGCACCAGATCCCCGGCAGACACAGCGCCGCCTTGCAGGTTCAGCGCGCGCATGACTTTCCCAGCCCGGTCCATGTGAGTTGTAGTGGCCATTTTAGCACCGCTGCAAACGCCAGGTTGCCATCAGGCATCAGCTTCCCAGGCTACGATGTCAATATGCTCATTCTCGCCTCGCGATCGCCGCGGCGCCGAGAGATCCTGGCCGGCGCGGGCATTCCCCATCTGGTGCGGCCCGCCGAGGTGGACGAATCGATCCGCGATGGCGAGGATGCCGAGCGCTACGTGAGGCGCGTCGCGCGCGCCAAAGCGGAAGCCGTCGACGCCGCCCCCGGTGACGTGGTGCTGGGCGCCGATACGGTAGTCGTCGTGGATGGTGAGATCCTGGGCAAGCCCGCGGACGAGGCCGATGCGCGGCGCATGCTGCGGCTGCTGGCGGGCCGCGAGCACTTCGTAATAACCGGGATCTGCCTCCGCAGCGCCGGCGGCGTGATCGAAGACGCGGAAACCACACGGGTGCGCTTCCTCCCGCTCTCCGAGCAGGAGATCGACGCCTACGTGGCCAGCGGCGAGCCGCTGGACAAGGCAGGCGCTTACGCCATCCAGGGTCTGGCCTCGAAGTTCATCGATCGGATCGAGGGCTGCTACTTCAACGTGGTCGGTCTGCCGATGGCCAAGGTCTACGGTTTCCTGCGCGCGGTTTCGCACTAGACTGGGAACAAGGAGCATGCAGGATGCGGGCCTGGGGCGTTCTTGCCGGCGGTGTCGCACTCCTGGTTCAAACTTCGATCTGCCAGATTCCGCCGGGTGGCGCTCCACCGCAAATCGAGAAGAAATGGGAATTGGGCCAGCGCGCCTCCCTCGACCTGGAACACCGCGACGGCAGGATCCGCGATCCGGCAATCATCGCATACCTGCAGCGCCTCGAGAACACAATCGCGAGCGCGGCCGGCGCCGGCGCCGCGGAGGTCCGCCTCACGCGCAGTTCCGATCGATACGCATCCCGGTTGCCTGCTGGCGTCCTCTACATCAGCGGCGGTCTACTGGAACGTATCGAGAGCGAAGCCGAACTGGCCGGCCTGTTGGCGCACGACCTCGCGCATGGGAATTCGCAGCACGGATATGTCCTTGCGTCGCCGCTGGCGCCTCAGACCCCGGATGCCCGCGAGCTGGAGGGGCGCGCTACAGCTGCGGCGACCGGTTACCTGAGGGCCGCAGGTTACGATCCGGCCGGCGTTCTGGACCTCCTATCGAAACTCGCCTCCGAGCAGCCGCGTTGGGCGACTGCGATTCTCCCGGAGGATCTGCTGCAGCTTCGCATCGTAACGGAAGCCGAAGCCGTGCCGCCCGAGGGATATCGCATTGACAGCTCCCAGTTCCAGCAGGCACACGCGGCGTTGAAGATGGCACTCGAGCGGAGCCCCAACCGGACCCGCGGCGCCGTATTGCGGCAGGTTCCGTTACGAAGCCGCTGACCGGGACTATCGCCCGCCTACGACGCCCCGCTCCGAACCTCCGGATTCGTGCCCCCTCGCCTCCGCTTTTCGCTCAGAATGCAGCCGTCATTCTTCAGTCCAACTGCCCCACGTACACCCCGTACGGCGCCAAGGCCAGGTTCTTCAGGTCCACCACCTGTCCGGCCTTCGCGAAGGTGCTGATCAGCGTGGTCGCCTGCCCGCGGCCCACCTTGTAGCTCGCCTGTTGCGGACTGGCCGTGAAGTTCAGCGCCACCAGGACCGTCTTCCCATCCGCCGCCCGCCACAGGTAGGAGAGCACGTTGTCGTCCTTTTCATTGATCAGCTCGAAGCCGCCGCCACGCAGCGCGGGGTTCTCCCTCCGCAGGCGGATCAACGCCTTGTAGAAGCTCAGCAGCGAATCCGGGTCCTTCTCCTCGACAGCGACGTTGCGCGCCTGGTAGCCCGGCGCCACCGGCAGCCAGGTGGCCTTGGCCGTGCTGAACCCTGCGTTGAGCCCGGCGTCCCATTGCATCGGCGTGCGCTCGCCGTCGCGACCCTTCTGCGCCGGCCAGCCGAGTTTGCCGATGGGATCCTTCACGTCCTCCTTGCGCTTGGGATCGTTGTTCTCCATCCCTATCTCTTCGCCGTAGTAGAGCTGCACGGTAGCGCGTGAAGTCAGCAACAGGCCTGCCAGCAACTTGGCAATCGCCAGGTCATGCACTCCGTCGCCATAGCGGTTCCAACTGCGCGTGTTGTCGTGGTTGTCGAAGACCAGGAGGGGCACATTGCCGCGCAACTCCGTTTCTGCCTCCTTCAATCTGGCGCGAAAATCCGGGACCGACAGACGGTTCGTCATCCCGAACTGCATATCCATGGGCAGTTGCAGCTCGTCGTCCTTGCTCCCGTACGCTTTGAGCAGTTCCTGCACATTGGGCAAGTACGTTTCCCCGATCAGCACACTGCCCGGGAACTCGTCCGTCACCTTGCGCAACTCCCGCAACACGTCGTGAACTTCGGGGAGATTGTCGGTGTATTGTCCGTTCAGGATCGGCCCGCCATACGCATTGACGCCCGGCTCGACGACGGGCTCATCGCGCAACTGCGGATCTTCGAACAGGCGCGAGATCGCATCCAGCCGGAAGCCGGCGACGCCGTGCTTCATCCAGAACCGCGCCACGTCGTACATCGCTTTCCGCACCTCGGGATTGCGCCAGTTCAGGTCGGGCTGCTCTTTATAGAACTCGTGGTAGTAGTACTGGCCGCGCTGCGGATCGTATTGCCACGCCGAGCCGCCGAACAGCGACTGCCAATTGTTGGGGGGCTGACGGTTCGGCTTGCCGTCCCGCCAGACGTACCAATCCGCCTTCGGATTGGTCCGCGAGGAGCGCGATTGGACGAACCAGGGGTGCTTGTCCGAGGTATGGTTCAGGACCAGGTCCGCAATCACCCGGATGTCGCGCTTTTTCGCCTCCGCCACCAGCCGATCGAAGTCCGCCAGCGTGCCGTATTGCGGGTCGATCTCGCGGTAGTCCGAGATGTCGTAGCCGAAATCGACCTGCGGCGACGGGTAGAACGGCGTGATCCAGATCGCATCGACTCCCAAGTCGCGAAGATAATCGAGGTGTGCCGTGATGCCGTTGAGATCGCCGACGCCGTCGCCCTTCGTATCGGCGAAACTGCGTGGATAGATCTCGTAAACGACCGCCTGCTGCCACCACTCGGTGATCGGCTTGAGTGGCTGCGGCGCCCGCCTGCACGCCGCCCCGCAGAGCAGGACAAGGACCAACGCCAGAACCCGTTTCCGCATGGCTCAATTATGCCGAATGCCGCGGCCGAGAGGGCGGGCCTCCAGCCGGCGCGGGGCTTCAGCCCCTCCAATTCGGCTCGTCGTCATCGCTCGTCTCCGGAATCGTATGCGCGATCTTGGGCTGATTTACCGACCGCAGCAGCTCTTCGATCTCCTCGGGGCGCATCGGCACCCCGGCGAACACGCCCATCTGAAGAGCGACGCACAGCAGAATGGTGCGCAACTTGGACCTCATAGGCACAATCCCCCAGGTGTCAGACAGCGTGCCGCCGCACGGCGGCCAGGTCATGCGCGGGGACTATGCGATAGGAGGCGCACGTGGCGCGAGAACCGGAAGGAATGGAAGAGACCGAGGGGCAGAGTCCGTAGTCCCGCGGCACATCGAAATAGCCACGATAGCCGCGGCGAAAGACCACAGCGGAACGAGGATGGCACACGGCAGGCCCGGCGCACCCGCAGTCAGCAGGGCCGAGAGCAGCACCGCCAGACACAGCAACGCAACGAGCGTGCGCGCGTGCATCATCTGATGCTGATTATACGCGCGTCGCCGACTAAGCGCCTGAAGGTCGCTCTTATGTCCTGAGCCTCTGACCTAGGCGACCGCTCCTCACGGGATAATCACGATCGACCCCTGCGCGGGCATCCACTCGCCATCGCAGCCTCGAACATGGTCGATCACAACGAGCCCGCGCTCGGCGTCCTGGTTCACCTTAGCAGTGCCCCCACCTTGAGCGTCAAGTTTCATCCACGAAGACCAGACGCCCGCGCGCAGTAACTCGTCCTCTGGCATGCGATATGCAACGTCGATGTCGCAGCCCGCAAAAGCCGCGGGAAACCGGGCGCGCATGCTTTGTCCGCGATGGACGATTCCTGGAAACACCGCGGCCGGGACCGGCTGCCTCTTTGATTGCGGATGCGTCACCACCCTGTAATCTGACCCTGTCCAGCGGATCGTCATCGCGTAGAGGCCGGCGTCGCTTCGAGAATCGGTCTCCGCCAAGTGCGGCACGCGGTCTACCCAAACACTCGCATCCCCGTATCCCAGACGGAGAAGAAACAGCGGTGTCAGCGAGGTCTCGTCCGAAGGATCTCCTTCGAGCAGAATTCGGCTGCCGGGCGGCAAGCTCCCAGATGCGGTCCGCGCCGCCGACATGAGGTTTCTGAGAGCTCGCTGCTCCGGCATGTAGGATGCACTCAACTCCGCCGCCCGCGGCGCATAAACGCAATACGCACCTATCGCCAACGCCCCCAACAGGGCCGCCTGGCATCTGGGTGCAGACAACCATCGGGCAAGCATGCCGCTCAACTGCTGAACCGCGCTGCCCGCGTAAAGCGCCCAGCCCAGGATGGGCATGTACCAGACGAAGCCGCCGCGCCCCGGAATCACGCAAACCGGCAGTAAGGTCAAGTTAGCGAATAGCAGGCCGAACAGCATTAACCGATTGCGCATCGCCACGGCCGCAACGAGCGCAGCCACCAGACCGGCGCATAACACTGTGCCTCGCAGGTCAGGATAGAGCCAGAGCTGCCGGTAATAGTTCAGGTACTGGTGCCCAGTGAATGCAGCGTCGCAGCGCGGAGTGTATGCCTGGCCGATGTTACTGCTCATGGCATTCGGCACCATCGTCTTCCAGATCATGCACAGCGCCGTGATAGCCCCCAGCACGACAATGGGCGTAATGCGCTGACACAGGTTGCACAAATGACGGTGGAAGATCCCTTCATACAGGATCAGAATCCCGGGCAGAGTGAGCGCCATCTCCTTGCTTCCCAAGGCTGCGCCATAGAACGCCATGACGACGAGCAGGCTCCTGATCGTAAGGAGGCCATCCTGCCGCCGTATTCGCACATACTTGGTCAATGCCAGAAGAAAGAAGGACAGACACAGAACGTCATACATCGTGCCATCGCTGTAGTACAGCGCAGACATCGCCGGGTGGAACGAGAAGAGCAGCGTCGCAACGGCAGCCGTGAAGCGCGAGCCCGACATTTCGCGCACCCACCGCCACGCGAGCGCCAGGTTTAACCCCAGTAGTACGAAAGCCGCAATCCGAAACGCAGCCGCATTCAGGCCGAACAAAGCGAACCACGCCCGATAGTAGAGGCCTCCCATAGGCCGGTATTCGGGCGTGATGACGGTCAGCGCCTGGAGCAGGATGACACCCAGCGATACCCGGCCATAGCCGTGCAAAAACGCAATGTTCATCAGGGCATCGCCATCAAAATAGGAAGACCATCCCTGCCGGGTCAATAGCCAGAAATAACAAGCGACGAGGGAGCCGGCGGCAGCGGTCTTTGCGTAGCTCAGACGTGTTCCGCCTATCCGCATGTCTGTTGAATTCTACCGTATCTGCTCGCACCTCTCCCGCAGCCAGGCCGGCTCCTCGTGGACTCACCGGCGGTCTATGACGAAGAAAATGGCCAAAAAGGGCACTCCTCGGGAAGCGAGTAGGCGCTGTCGCTGAGCGCGGTCTACAGTGACTCGAAGCGATACCCGCACCGCCTGAGCTTCGCGAGCACGTCCGGCAGCATTTCCGCGTTCAGCGAGAAGCGCTGCCGGTCCGTTGCTTGAGCCTTCTTCGCGCGAGGATGTAGATGACGATTCCCAACGCCAGCGTCCCGTATTCGCCAATGTCGACCCCCAGCTTGGTGCGATACAAGCCGAGTCCGATCAGTGGCGATCCGCCGAACAACAGCGGAAGTCCCGTGTCCGCGGGAAAGACGGCGGTCATCGGATGCGTGATGAAGTCGACCACCCAGTGGCTGAAGACTACGGCTCCGAAAGCCACGCCGGCGCGAGTGCTGTAACCGATGCGCGCGACAAGCAGGGCCGCGAGCCCGGACCAAATCGACGCCATCAGCAGGCCATGGGACCACACCGGCGGAATCATGGCGCCCGCCTTGGGGTAGTGCTCGATTCCCGCGGCCCAAAAGGCGCACCACAACACGTCAAGACCGTACGCGCCGAGTACCAGGTATCCGACCGGAATTGTGGGAGCGATCCGCTTGGCCGCAAGGCCGACTCCGAGATGCGCGAGCGCCGCCATAGCAGGTCGAGGATACCACCTCCGGGCCCGAAACGCCGCGGAGCGTTCTCAGTACTTCGGCACCCGCGGATCGACCTTGTCGCTCCAGGCCAGGATGCCGCCCGTCAGGTTGGAGACGTTCTTGAATCCCGCCTTCTTCAGAAACTCGACCGCCTTGGCGCTGCGCCCGCCCATCTTGCAGTGCACCACGATCTCGCTCGCCGGGTCCAGCTCGCCAACCCGCTTCGGCAGCTCGCCCAGCGGAATCAGCTTCGCACCCGGAATGCGGCAGATCTGGTACTCGTGCGGCTCGCGCACATCTACCAGGATGAACTGCTCGCCCCGGTCGATCTTCGTCTTCAACTCAGTTACGTCCATTTGACCCTCTCCGGCCACCGCAGGCGCCTGTTCTGCGCGCGGCACACCGCAGAACTGGTGGTAGTCGATGAGCTGCCGCACCGTGGGATGGTCGCCGCAAACCGGGCACTCCGGATCGCGCCGCAGCTTCAGCTCGCGGAACCGCATCGCCAGCGCGTCGTAGAGCAGCAGCCTGCCCGCCAGCGGCTCGCCGATCCCGACAATCAGCTTCACAGCCTCGGTCGCCTGCACCAGACCGATCAACCCCGGAAGAACCCCCAACACGCCGCCCTCGGCGCAACTCGGCACCAGTCCCGGCGGCGGCGG
Source organism: Bryobacterales bacterium (assembly GCA_963719445.1). Classification (GTDB taxonomy): domain Bacteria; phylum Acidobacteriota; class Terriglobia; order Bryobacterales; family Bryobacteraceae; genus DASWZN01. Next base: position 4,576,195 of record OY970385.1, on the reverse strand, counting down.
TTCGGGATAGAGGCAACGGTAGCACGGCCCGCCCTTGTACGCGAACACGGTGGCCTGCCCCTCAAACCGGAAAATCGACCCATAAACGTTCGGCCTCCCCAACAGCACGCAGGCGTCGTTCACCAGGTAGCGCGTGGGAAAGTTGTCGGTTCCATCGACCACGATGTCGTAGTCCTGCAGAATCTCGAGCGCGTTCTCGCTTGTGAGTGCGGTGTCGAACCGGTCGATGCTGACGTTCGGATTGATGCCGCGCATCGAGTCGATCGCCGAGTCGAGCTTCTTGCGCCCCACGTCCGCCGTCGAATGGATCACCTGCCGCTGCAGGTTTGTGAAATCCACCACGTCAAAATCCACCAGGCCGATCCGCCCCACGCCCGCCGCCGCCAGGTACAGGCCCAGCGGCGCGCCCAGGCCGCCCGCTCCGATCAGCAGCACCTTCGCCTGCTTCAGCTTTAGCTGCCCCTCCATCCCGACTTCGGGAATGATCAGGTGCCGGCTGTAACGCAAAATCTCTTCGTTCGACAGGCCCGCCGTCTCGGCCGGCGCGGTCGCGCCCCCGGCGATGCTCGGCACAATCGAAATCGTGTCGCCCGCGCCCACCTGCGTCGCTTCCTTCTGAAGATGCCGGATGTCCTCGTCGTTGACGTACACGTTCACGAAGCTGCGCAGCTTGCCTTCGCCGCTATAGAGATGCCGCCGCAGCTCGCCGTGCTGCTTTGACAGCGCGTCGAGCAATTCGCCCACCGTGCTCCCGTCCAGCTCCAGTTCGCTCCGGTTGCCGGCATACTGCCGCAGCGGCGTGGGAATCAGGATCTTTGGCATACGCTATCCTCCAGTTCCGGATAGGAAAGGTCTTCGGGCTCCGCGGCCGTCTGGTCCAGGTTGGGACGCCAGCTCGTGGCGTGATGGAACCGGCCCTCGCGGATCGAAATCACCACGAACGAGTACCAAGGGCAGGAGTTCTTCAAATCGGTCTCGGAAAAGTACGCGTCGCAGTCGGGATGTGAGTGGTAGATCCCGATCAGCTCCAGTCCCGCACCGCGCGCCTGCCGGTCGGCTGCCAGCAGATCCTCCGGCCGGATCTCGTACCGGTCTTTCTGCGAGCCGCGGTAGGAGTTATCGAAAGGCACGGCGCTTTCGACAGCCGCGGCGCCGCCCACCTGCCGCCCCAGCATCGCCCCGCAGCACTCGTTGGGGTAGGCCTTTCTGGCATGCCCGACGATAACGCCCCAGGCTTCCTTCTCAATCCGTATCATTCCAGAACCGCTCGCTGAGGTATCTTTCTCCACCATCGCACAGGATAGTCACTATGTGTCCGTTGCGGCCCTCTGCGGCCAATTCCCCCGCGATCCGCACCGCCGCCGCCACGTTGGCTCCCGCCGAGACGCCCACCAGCAGACCCTCCTCGCGGGCCAGCCGCCGGGCCATTCTTTGCGCCTCTTCGGTCTCGACGAAAACCGTGCGGTCCGCCAGACTGGGATCGTAAATGCCGGGGCGAACCAGCGAGGCCTGCATGTTCTTCGTGCCCTCGATGCCGTGAAATCCCGAGGGCGGCTGCACCGAAATACACTCCACCTGCGGCAGGTCCTGCTTCAGCCGGCGGCTCACGCCGGTGAATGTCCCGCTGGTGCCAACGGCGGCGATGAAATGCGTCACCTCGCCCCCGCTCTGTCTCACGATCTCCGGCCCGGTGGTTTCGAAGTGCGCCATCCAGTTCGCCGCGTTGTTGTATTGATCCGGGTAGTAGTAGCGCGCTGGATCGGTGCGGTAAATCTCGCGGCACCGCAGAATCGCCCCATCCGAGCCCGCTCCCGGATCCGTCAGCACCAGTTCCACCCCATACGCCGCCAGCGTCCCCTTCCGCTCCTCGGATGCGTTCTGCGGAATGCAGATCTTCGCGCGGTATCCCATCGCCGCCCCGATCATCGCGTACGCTATGCCCGTGTTGCCGCTGGTCGCGTCCAGAATCACACGGCCGGGGCCGAGCGCCCCGCGCCGCTCCCCGTCCAGGATCATGTTCAGCGCCGCCCGGTCTTTCACCGAACCGCCCGGATTCAGGAACTCCGCTTTGGCGTAGATCTCGATGCCCGCGGATTCGGACGCGATCCGCCCCAGCCGGAGAAGCGGCGTGTTGCCGATGTGATCGAGCACACTCCCGCCTGGCCTCCGAAACGGCGTGGCTAAAGCCCGTGCGGATCCCATTTGCCCCTCACCTCATTGTATGAATCTGCCTAATCCCTGTCAACAATGTGGCAATTCTATCCCAAGTGGCGTATGATTGGTTTCAAAGGCTCCAGAGGGGCCTGGGAGGCTATCCAATGAGTGACTACGCTCACCCTGAAAGCTTGGTCAGCACAAAGTGGGTTGCCGGGCACACCGCCGAACCCAACCTGCGCATCGTGGAGGTGGATGTCGAAAGCTCCGCCTACAATGAGGGCCACATTCCGGGCGCGATCGCCTGGGCGTGGAACACCCAACTCGCCGACACGGTCCGCCGCGACATCCTGGCGCAGCCTGCGTTTGAGGCATTGATGGAGGAGTCCGGCATCGGCAACGATACCACCGTGATCCTATACGGCGATAACAACAACTGGTTCGCCGCCTGGGCGTTCTGGCAGATGAAGATCTACGGCCACAAAGACGTCCGTCTCATGAACGGCGGCCGCAAGAAGTGGATCGCCGAAGGGCGGGAGCTCACGACGAGCGTCCCCGCCGTCGCCCGCGCCCGCTATCGCGCCGCGAGTCCCGACCTGTCGCTGCGCGCCTTCCTCCCGCAGGTGCAGGCCGCCACCGCCCACCGCGCCGTCGATCTGGTCGACGTGCGCAGCCCGCTCGAGTTCACCGGCGAGATCCTGGCGCCGCCCGGCCTGCCGGAAACCTGCCAGCGCGGCGGCCACATCCCGGGCGCTCGCAATATCCCCTGGTCCAAGGCCTGCGCGGAGGACGGCACCTTCCTGCCCTACGACGAGTTGAAGGCCATTTACGCCGCTGAAGGTGTCGACGGCTCGAAGCCGGTAGTCGCCTACTGCCGCATCGGAGAGCGCTCCAGCCACACCTGGTTCGTGCTGCGCTACCTGCTTGGCCTCCGCGACATCACCAACTACGATGGCTCCTGGACCGAGTGGGGCAACCTGGTCGGGGCGCCTGTCGAGCGGGGCGCGGCCATCGCGGCGCGGGGGTAAGCCATGCGGCCGGAAGAATACACCGAACGCCGGGTCGACATTGACGGCTGGGAAGTCAACCTCACTTCCTATCGCCTCGGAGGCGTTTTTCACTGCCAGGCCGACAACGTGTCGCCGGGCGCCTGGCTGGCCCGCACCACCGCATCAACCCGCGCCGAAGCCGAACAGAAGGCGCTGATGCGTGCGGGCCACCTTCTAGCCCGCACGCGCCGTCACGCCTGAGCGGATACCCCGCGCCCTCAACTGCCCCGACTGCATCTAAAATAAGGGTGAAGTTCGACCGCCCGCAGCCGGTGCGGCAGAGAGGGCTCATGGGGATTCTGGCTGGAGTCGTCAAGGAGCAGTATCCGGGAGAGCGGCGTGTCGCCGTCGCGCCGCAGAGCATCGCCGCACTCGCCAAGTGCGGGACCGAGCTCATTGTCGAGCGCGGCGCGGGCCTGGCGGCCGGCTTCACCGACGCCGAATACGAGCAGCGAGCAGCCCGGCTCGGCACCCGTAAAGAGGTCTTCGCCGGCGCCGGCATCCTGCTCGCGGTGCGCACGGCAGGCGCAGATCCGGAGGGCTCCCGCGCGGATCTGCGCCTGCTGCGCGCCGGCCAGGCCATCATCGGCCTCGGCGAGCCCCTCGCCGCGCCGGAACCGTATCGCGACCTCGCGGCCGCCTACCTTACCAGCTTCGCCCTGGAACTGCTGCCGCGCATCACGCGCGCGCAGAGCATGGACGTCCTCTCCTCCATGGCCACCATCGCGGGCTACAAAGCCACCCTGCTCGCCGCCGATGCCCTGCCCCGCATGTTTCCCATGCTCATGACCGCCGCGGGCACGGTGGCGGCGGCGCGCGTGCTCGTCATCGGCGCGGGCGTCGCCGGGTTGCAGGCCATAGCCACCGCCCGGCGCCTGGGCGCCGTCGTCAGCGGATACGACGTGCGACCCGCCGTCAAGGAACAGGTGGAAAGCCTGGGCGCTCGCTTCGTCACTCTAGGCCTAGAGACCGCCGCCGCCCAGGACCAGGGCGGCTACGCCAAAGCGCAAAGCGAGGATTTCTACCGCCGCCAGCGCGAGCTGATGGCCGAGGTCATCGCCCGCCACGACGTCGTCATCACCACGGCCGCCGTTCCCGGAAAACGCGCCCCGGTTCTGGTCACGCGCGAAATGGTCGCAGGCATGGCGCCCGGCTCCGTCATTGTCGACCTGGCGGCTGAGCGTGGCGGCAACTGTGAGCTGACGCGGCCCGGCGAAACCGTCGTCGCGCGCGAAGTGACCATCCTCGGCCCGCTCAACCTCGCGTCCTCCATTCCCTACCACGCCAGCCAGATGTACTCGCGCAACATCACCGCTTTTCTCTGCCACCTGGTCAAGGGCGGCGAACTTTCCATCGATGCCACGGACGAAATCACCCGCGAAACCCTGGTGACCCACCAGGGACGGATCACGAACGGCCGCGTACAACAAGCGCTTGGCCTGGCCGAAGCGCCCGTGGAAGCCACACTCAAACAAACGGGGTGAATCGAATGCTCACCGATCTCGAAGCCGGCCTGTACATCTTCATGCTGGCGACGTTTCTCGGCCTGGAGATCATCCGGCGAGTCTCGCCGCTCCTCCACACGCCCTTGATGTCGCTGACCAACGCCATCTCCGCTATCGCCGTCGTGGGCTCCATTCTCATCACCGGCGCCGCCCACACGAGCACGCTGACGCGCACCCTCGGCTTCATCGCCGTGACGGCGTCAATGACCAACGCGGTCAGCGGTTACCTCATCACCGACCGCATGCTCAAGATGTTCAAAACCCGCAAGCCTCGCCAGGGGGCAAACCAGTGAGCCGCGTGGCGCAGGCTTCAGCCTGCCGCGCCAGCTCTCAAGCCGACGCCCGGCCTTCCTGTGCGTATGTCTCGGCACGAGTGCCGAGACGGCAGACTGAGAGGCTGCGCCACATTGCGATCGAGACGTCCCAATGACCGACACCGCCGTCCAGTACATCTACATCCTCTCGGCCGCCCTCTTCGTCTTCTCGCTGAAGTGGATGCGGTCGCCTACCACCGCTCGCCGCGGCTGCTTCGCCGGAGCCGTCGGAATGCTGCTCGCCATCGTCGGCACGCTGATGCGGCCGGAGGTGGTCGACTACAAGCTCATCGCCGCCGCCTTTGTCATCGGCACGGTGGCCGGCGTTCCCCTGGCCTACCTGATGCCCATGACCGCGGTGCCGCAGCGGACCGCGCTCTCGCACGCCTTCGGCGCGCTGGCTGCGGCCCTGGTCGGCACTGCCGAGTTCTACCGCGAAACGCCGCACGGCGCCGTCATGGTTGCGCTGGTTTTCGAGACGCTGCTCGGCTTTCTCACCTTCACCGGAAGCATGATGGCCTTCGGCAAGCTGCAGGAGATCCTTCCCCAGCGTCCTATCACCTACCGCAATCAGAACGTGATCAACCTGACGATTCTCGGGCTGGCCGTGGCGTCGGGCGTATGGCTGATCGCACGCCCGGAGCAGGCCTGGGTCTTCCCCATCTTCATCGCGCTGGCGCTAGTGTTCGGCGTGCTCCTGATTGTGCCCATCGGCGGCGCTGACATGCCCACGGTGATCGCTCTGCTGAACTCCTACGCCGGCCTCTCGGCCGCCGCCATGGGATTCGCGCTCGGCAACCGCCTGCTGATCATCGCGGGATCGCTCGACGGCTCCTCCGGCTTCATCCTTTCGGTTGTCATGTGCCGCGCCATGAACCGGTCCTTCACGAACGTGCTGTTCGGCGCCTTTGGCCAGGTGCAGACCAAGGCCGGCGGCGCCGAGGAGCAGCGCACGGTGCACAGCGCCACGGCGGAAGACGCCGCGCAGATCCTCGATGCCGCGCGCTCGGTGATCGTCGTTCCCGGCTACGGCCTGGCAGTGGCACAGGCCCAGCACAAGCTGCGCGAGCTCTACGACGTCCTCACGCGCCGCGGCGTGGACGTGAAGTTCGCCATCCATCCCGTGGCCGGCCGCATGCCCGGCCACATGAACGTCCTGCTGGCCGAGGCCGACATCCCTTACGACCATCTGTTCGAGATGGACGACATCAACTCCGAGTTCGCGCAGGCCGACGTGGCCCTGGTCATCGGCGCCAACGACGTCACCAACCCCGCCGCCCGCACCGACAAATCGAGCCCCATTTACGGCATGCCGATCCTGGACGTCGACAAGGCCCACACGGTCATGGTGATCAAGCGCAGCCTGAACCCCGGCTTCGCCGGCATCGATAACCCGCTCTACTACCTCGACAAGACCCTCATGCTTTTCGGCGACGCCAAAGCGTTCGTCACCGACCTGGTCAAAGAGCTGGCCGAGGTGGCCAAAGCAGCGTGATAAAACCGAAACCGGGGACAGTATACTCATTCACCAATTTTCGCCACGGGCCGAGCGCGAGCGTTGGCGCGGGTGCTCCCACGTGGATTCAATAGCTTAACCTGAGTATTTGGAGAGTCCGCGTTACCCCGAGGCCTCTTGTGAAATTGGAGAATGAGTATACTGTCCCCGGTTTCTAAGTACACTGGATTGAGGATGTTTCCGCTTATTCCTGCACTTCTGCTGATGGCGCCGCCGGCCGCTTCCGAAGACGTTTCGGAGCAACTCAAGAAGTTCGTTGATGTGTACTCGGCGGTCGAACGCGAGGCGGCCGACCCGGTTGCTCCGGAGCGAGCGCTCTACCAGGGCGCGATTCCCGGAATGCTCCGGCGGCTCGATCCGCACAGCGTGTTCCTCGATCCGGATCAGTTCCAGCAGCTCAAGGAGATGGAGACATCCACCCGCAAGGGCTTCGGCAGCGTGGTCTCGGTGCTGCCCGGCCGCGTGATCGTGCTGCAGGTGCTGCCCGGCACCCCCGCGCAGAAGGCCGGCCTCGGCCCAGGCGACGAAATCCTCGCGGTCAACAATATCCCCCTGGCGCGCCTGGAGATCGACCAGCTCATCCAACTCCTGGGGGAGGCACGCCAAAAGCAGGCGCGGCTGGAGGTGCGCAAACCGGGGAACGCCCGCATCCTGGAGTTCACGCTCACACCTGAGGAGTTGCAGGCGCCGAGCGTCGAACGCGCCTTCCTGCTCAAGCCCGGCATCGGCTACGTTCGCGTCACCAGCTTCGACGCGGAGACGGGCACTCAAGTCAAAGCGGCCATCGAGAAACTGGGAGGAACCGCGCTGCACGGACTGGTGCTGGATTTGCGGAACAACCCCGGCGGCGTCCTGCCCGCCGCGCTCCAGACCGCGGCACTATTCCTTCCGCCGGAGGCCAGGCTGCTGAGCGTGCGCGGCCGGGCCTTCCAGACGAGCCAGGAGACCGTCCCCAAAGATTCGGCGCCTTACACCTTCCCGCTAGCGGTGCTGGTCAACGCCAAGAGCGCCAGCGCCTCCGAGATCGTTGCCGGCGCGCTGCAGGACCACGACCGCGCCGTCATCGTGGGTGAGCCAAGCTTCGGCAAAGGGCTGGTCCAGAACGTTTACCCGCTGTCGGCTGGCTCCGGCCTCGCGCTAACCACCGCGTATTACTACACACCGAGCGGGCGCTCGATTCAGAGGCCGCTCGAGTGGGGGCAGATCGTCTCGGACACCGCGGAGGCCAGGAGGGACTTCCACACCGACTCGGGCCGCCTGGTGCGGGGGGGCGGCGGCATCCGGCCGGACTTCGAGGCATCCCCGGAACCGATGACCCGCTTCCGTATGGTCCTCGAAGCCGGCGGCGCTTTCACTCAATTCGCCACCGGCTACGTACGCCGCCACCCCCGCATCGGCGCGGACTTCGAGGTCACGCCGGCGGTTCTCGATGAGTTCCAACTCGATCTCTCCGCCCGCAGCATCCGACCCGATGTTGCCGAGTGGTCGGGCGAGCGGGACTGGATCAGCAACCGGCTCAAGGCTGAGATCTTCAACCAGGCACTGGGGGTCGAACTCGGCGACGAGGTTGAAGCGCAACGCGATCCCGTGATCCTCACCGCGCTCAACCGGCTCGGCGCGTCGCTCCGGCCCGTGGCGCCGGCGCAGGCTAGCGCTGGCTCAAACTGAACGTCACGATGATCTCGGTCATCACCTCGACCGGTGCGCCGTTGAGCATCGTCGGCCGGTAGACCCATTGCCGGACAGCATCCACGGCAGCCGGCGTCAGAAGCGGGTGGCCGCTCAGAACCTGCAACTCGCGTATGCGCCCGTCGGCGCCGATAATGGCCGCCAGGTGCACGACCCCGGACGCGCGGACTTGAATCGCCAGCTTCGGATAGACCGGGTTCACACGGTTGATCAGCTTGGCCTCCTGCACGCCAAGGCTGACCCGGATAGGCGCAGGCGCCGGAGTCGGTTTCGCGACCAGTCGCACGACGGGTTCAGCCGACCACTCGTCCGGCGCCTTGGGCATGTTGTGAGTCGTGAGCGGCGGCCCAGCCGGACCGACGCTGTCCACCGCGCAGAAACCGGTGCATTCCGTGCTGAGATCGGGCGGAGCGGCCGCTGGCCGGTCAGGCCCCAGGTGGACGCCCACAGGCGTCTGCGCCGGCTCTACCATCACGCTTTGTGTCCGTTCCTGGCCGGAACCAACTAACTGCACGTGCGGCGGGACCTGCGGGTGATAGCCTTGCGGCACTTCCAGCGGATGCGGCGCCAAGCGGCCTTGCGGCAGCCCCTCGAAGAAAATCAGCGGCATCAGAGCAACGAATCCGACCGCCGCCAGTTCGCTTACGAAACACATCGGAACCGTCCAGGCGCGGCGCGTCTTCGCGGTCGCTGCCAGAAGCGTTTGCTCGAACATTTGCGGCCTCCTTTCTCACCAGCCGGCTAGTTAGACACTGCGGAGGCGCGCTTAGTTCCCGGGCTTGACGGGCCGCTGCCTGCTCGGGGAAGTGGATAAGCGCCGCTGCCGCGATTCCGGGAGGATGAGACCCTCGCGCACAGAACCGGTGGTGTCCCAAAGTAGATGGTCGATAATCCAGCGCACGATCTTCATCGCCCGACGTTGACCGTGCCGCGGCAGCTCGCCGTGCCGCAGCGGCAGGGGATCGTCTCAATGTCGCTGGTGAGATGGTAATCGACGGTGAGCTCCTCGCCGGGCACGATGACGCGGCGGCTCATGTAAAGGATGTGGCCTTTCAGGATTGCCGCGGAGAGGTTGGGCTCGCAGGAATGGTTGATCAGCTCGGCGCCGCTGCCGCCGGCCGCCCCGTCCAGGCACCAGTAGGCGTCCAGCTCGAACAAGTAGACGTGCTGGCGCGCGCTGCGGCGCTTGGTCTCGCGGCGGCTGATTCGCTCGCCGGTGTATTCGATCACCTTCCGGCGCGCCGGAATGCGCTCCAGCGCGAAGACCCCCCAGCGGTGGATGCACGACGGGCGCACCTCCACCGCGAAGCCGGCGTACCGCAGATCGATCCGCGGCGTGACGACGACCTCTGCAGCCGCCATGTTTCTAGCCGGCCGCTTTTGCGGTCAGCACGTCCACCAGTTCCTGGACCGCGGCCGCGCTCTTCTTTAACTGCGCCTCTTCCTCTGCGGTGAGGCGAATCTCGTAGATTTTCTCTATGCCGCGCGAGCCAAGCTTGACGGGCACGCCCACGAACAGGCCGTCGATGCCGTATTCGCCTTCGAGGTACGCGGCGCAAGGCAGCACTTTCTTCTTGTCCCTGAGGATCGATTCGGCCATCTCGACGGCGGCGGCCGAAGGCGCGTAGAACGCGCTGCCCGTTTTCAGGAACTTCACGATCTCGGCTCCGCCGTTGCGCGTGCGCTCCACCAGCCGGTCGATGGCGGCCGCATCCAGCAGCTCGGAAATCGGAATGCCCGAGACGTTGGTGAACCGCACCAGCGGCACCATTGTGTCTCCGTGCCCGCCCAGAACCATGGCCGTCACGTTCTCGACCGATACCTGCAACTCGCGCGCGATGAAGGCACGGAAGCGGGCCGTGTCGAGCACGCCCGCCATGCCGATCACCCGGTTCTTACCGAACTTGGAAACCTTCAGCGCGGTCCAGCACATCGCGTCGAGAGGGTTGGTCACCACGATGAGGATCGCATTGGGCGAGTACCTGGCGGCCTGCTCGGTGGCGGCGCGCACGATCTCGTAGTTGGCCATCAGGAGATCGTCGCGGCTCATTCCCGGCTTGCGCGGAAAGCCCGCCGTCAGGATCACCAGATCGGAGTTGGCCGTCTGCTCGTAGTCATTCGCGCCCGTAACCAGGATGTCGTACCCCTGAACCGGCCCGGACTGGAGCAGGTCCAGAGCTTTGCCCTGGGGCACGCCCTCGACGATATCCACCAGGACCACGTCGGCCAGTTCCTTCTCCGCGACCCGCAAAGCGCAGTTGGCCCCGACATTGCCCGCACCGACCACTGTAACTTTCTTCCGCATGGTTTGCTCCCTCTCAAGCCGCCGGGCGACCGGTCCTCTGCGGCCGGCGGCTGATAGCATTATACCCGACAGATTCGCTTACCCAACGCACTGAGCTACAATCCCATTGAATGCGGCAGCGGATCGTTATCATCGAGGACGAAGCGGACATCGTCGAGATGGTCCGCTACAATTTCCGGAAGGAGGGGTTCGACGTCGAGAGCTACGCCCGCGGAAGAGAAGGGCTGGAGGCCGTGCGGCGAACGCCGCCCGACCTGCTGCTGCTCGACATCATGCTTCCGGACGAAGACGGCTTCGCCATTTGCCGGCGGCTGCGGGCCGACGAGCGTATGCGTGCGCTGCCGGTCATCTTTCTGACCGCGCGCGGCGAGGAGATCGACCGCATCGTCGGTCTGGAGATCGGCGCCGACGACTACGTCGTCAAACCCTTCAGCCCGCGTGAGCTGGTGGCCCGTGTCAAGGCCATTCTGCGGCGGCAGGAGCGCGGCACAGGCGGCGCAAGCGACGTGGTCGAGATCCGGGGGCTGCGCCTGGACGCGCGGACGCAGGACGTCAGCGTGCGCGGCGCGGCCGTCGAGCTGAGCGCGCTGGAGTTCAAGCTGCTCCACTTCCTGGCCTCGCACCCTCGCCAGGTTTTCAGCCGGGAGCGGCTGCTGGACGAGGTCTGGGGCCGGGATTGCTCGGTCACGCTGCGCACCGTGGACGTCCACATCCGCCGCCTGCGCGAAAAAATAGAAGCGCAGCCCGAGAGCCCGGAGTATATTGGAACCGTGCGCGGCGCCGGCTATCGCTTGCTGGCCGAGGCGCAGGAAACATAGCGTGCCGTTTCGCAGCCCGATCTTCCGCAAGCTGTTGGTCAGCGCCTTCGCGCTGATCGCGATCACCATCCTCGTTCTCGACTTCTATCTCACCCGCGACGTGGCGCGGCGCGAGACCATCTCGGTGGAGCGGCAACTCGCCGCCGAGGCGCGCGTGCTGGCGGGCGAGCTGGCGGCCGCGGATCCGGGGCGTCTGGAGGATTGGGCGCGCAGCGCGGAGACCCGCGCGCAAGCCCGCGTCACCGTCATCGGCTCGAGCGGCGTGGTGTTGGCCGACTCTCAACACGACCCCGAAACCATGGAGAATCACGCCAACCGGCCTGAAGTCCAGGAGGCGCTCCACGGCCGCACCGGCGCTTCCATCCGCCATAGCGCCACGCTCGACCGCGATCTGTGCTACCTTGCCATCCCGGCCAGCGCCGGGGGCGCACCTGCCGTGTTGCGGCTGGCGCTTCCGATCAAAGAACTCGACGCCGTTATCGCCACCGTGCGCTGGCGAATCTATGGGGCGTCTCTGGCCGCCGCCTTCGCCGCACTGGTGATGGCCTATTTCTTCTCGCGAACGTTTACGCAGCGTATCCGGAGGTTGCAGAGGTTCGCGGACAGCCTGCTGGGCGCGCGCGCGTTCGAGGCGCTGGAGCGCGATTCCAACGATGAGCTGGGCGCGCTGGCCGCCTCGCTCAGCAGCGCCGCCCGCCAGCTCCACGAGCTGGTGGAGAAGGTCAGCCTGGAATCGGCGCGCCGGGAGGCCATCCTGGCCAGCATGGTGGAAGGCGTGCTGGCGGTGGATAACGAGCTCAGGGTCACCTTCTGCAACGAGTCCTTCGCGCGCGCCGTGGGCGCTCAACTGCCCGTGCCGGAGCACTTGCCCGTGCTCACCCTGGTGCGCGACCCTTCGTTCCTGGACCTGCTCAGCCGCGTGATCGTCACCCACGAGTCCATCAAGCAGCGCATGCAACTCGCGGCGGCTGAAGGGCGCGCTTTCGAAGTGCAGGCCGCGCCGCTGGCTCTGCGGTCGCGCCACGGGGCGATCGCGATTCTGCACGACATCACCGACCTGGAGCGGCTGGAGCGGATCCGCAAGGACTTCGTCGCCAACGTATCGCACGAGCTCCGGACACCGCTGACGGCCATTCGCGGCTACGCCGAGACGTTGCTCGACGGCGCGCTCGAGGACCAGGAGAACAACCGCAAGTTCCTGGAGGTCATCCGGGCGCACGCCATCCGTCTCAACAACATCGCCTCGGACCTGCTGGTGCTTTCCGAGCTCGAATCCGGAGAAACCGCCGCGGCTCCCGAGCCGGTCCCAATCAACGCCGCGCTCGATGCCGCCATACGGACCGTGGAGTCGGAAGCGCGCGTACGCGGCGTCTCGGTGCGTGTCGGAGACTTGGGCACGGGCCGTGTCATCGGCCACAGGATTCGTCTCGAGCAGGCCTTTGTCAACCTGCTCGACAACGCCGTGAAGTTCAACCGGCCGGGCGGCGAGGTCCGCATCGAAACCAGCCGGGCCCCCGAAGGAAAGGCGCGCATCACCATCGCCGACACCGGCATCGGCATTCCCTCGGAAGACCTGCCTCGCATCTTCGAGCGCTTTTACCGCGTGGATAAGGCACGCTCGCGCGAGGTGGGCGGGACCGGACTGGGCCTGTCGATCGTCAAGCACGTGATCGAGCGCATGAACGGCTGCGTCACCGTGGAGAGCCAGTTAGGGAAGGGTTCAGTCTTCACGGTCTTACTGCCTCTGGCGGAGTAACTGTCCGCCGCGCCTTTCGCTTCCACTACGAACCACCTAAGAGAACGCTGAAAAAGGCCAGGAAAGGCCAAAACATTGCTGGCCGCGGATAAACGGCCGATGAACGCTGATTGAAAACAAGTGATTGATCCGCGTTCATCAGCGGCCCAGACTGTGTTCCTTGACTTCTTCATCAGCCTCTGGATTCACACTCCTGTAACACCGGCGTAATCGACGTTTTACCGTCTGCCGATAGGCTATTAGCCATGCACCTGAGATCTTCGTTTGTGTTCCTGACCCTCACACTCACGTTGCCCTGCTTCGCCCAAAGCGATGTAGACACGCTGCGGCAGCAGATAGCAGCGCAACAGAAACAGATTGAAGACTTGCAGCGGACTCTCGAAGCGCAGCAGAAGATGCTGGAGCAACTCACGGCGGCGCCGGCGCCAACACCGGCTCCGGCCGAAGTCCAGCCGGCGACGGCGAAGCCTGCCGAAGGCGCCACGGTGTCCGCACCCCTGTCATTCAAGATCGGCGACGCCGAGTTCACACCCGGCGGGTTCATGGATTTGACTTCCGTCTTCCGCTCCACCAACGTCGGCAGCGGCATCGGGACGTCTTTCGGTGGAATCCCGTTTGGCAACACCGCGGCCGGCCAGACTACGGAGGATCGGTTCAGCGCGCAGAACTCGCGCCTGGCGATGAAGGTGACGAGCACGCCATTGGGCATGCCGGTCACAGGCTATTTCGAAGGCGACTTCCTGGGTACCACGCCGGCCAACCCCTATGTCACTAGCAACGCGATGACCTTCCGCCTGCGGTTGTATTGGGTGGACGTGAGGCGCGACAAGCTGGAGATCCTCGGTGGCCAGTCCTGGAGCCTGATGACTCCGGGCCGCACCGGCATCTCTCCAAATCCCTCCGACCTCTTCTACTCCCAAGACATGGACACGAACTACCAAGTGGGCCTGGTTTGGACCCGCGCTCCGCAGTTCCGTCTGGTCTACCACGCCACGAAGGACCTCGCGGCCGCCATCTCATTCGAGAATCCCGAGCAGTACATCGGCGCCGCCACCACCGTGCCGTCGTTTGTCGGCAGCCAATTGGACAACAACGCCACCACCAGCACGCCGAACCTTCATCCGGACATCCAGGCCAAAGTCGCCTATGACGCCAGGCAAGGTGATCGCCAGGTTTTTCACATAGAAGCCGCAGGGATGTACCGGACCTTCCGGATTGCCCGGGCGGACCTGTCGAAATCGACCATCAGCGGAGGCGCGGGCGAATTGAACGCGATTCTCGAACCGGTGAAGAACTACCGGGTCATCGTGACCAGTTACTACAGCGACGGTGGCGGGCGGTACATCGGAACCGGACTGGCGCCGGACGTCGTGGTGCGCGCCAACGGCAATCTCTCGCCAGTGCATTCCGGCTCGGGCATCGGAGGCTTCGAGGCCCAGGTGACTCCGAAGTTGCTGCTGTACGGCTACTACGGCTTGGTTTACGTCAAGAGGAACTGGGGCTACCCCGCAACTGGAACTGCCCTGCTCGGCTACGGTTTCCCTGGCGGGCCGAGTTCCCAAAACCGCGTGCTGGGCGAAGGGACCGGCGGGTTCATTTACTCGTTCTGGAAGAATCCCAAGTACGGGGCGCTCCAGTGGATTAACCAGTACTCGTACCTCTACCGCGAGCCCTGGGCGACTCCCGCTACGGGCCCGACCACGGCCCACTCCCACATGGTGTGGACCGACCTGCGCTACGTGCTTCCGTAGACCGTGGGACAGGCCTCCGGCCTGTCCCACGTTATCGAGTCTTTACCTGGACTTAACAGTCTTGTAACAAACGACGCAAACAATTAAAGAAAGGCAAGTACATGAGGAGTGCCCTGACGATCTCCCTCCTGTTGCTGGCGCTCGCGGCGTCCGGCTTCGGCCAGACCCTGATCAACGGCGCTGGCGCGACGTTCCCCTATCCGATTTATTCCAAATGGTTTGACGAGTTTCACAAGGTACACGGCGATGTCCAGATCAACTACCAGTCGATCGGCTCGGGCGGCGGCATCCGCCAGCTCGAGGCCGGCACAGTCGATTTCGGCGCCTCCGACCAGCCCATGACCGACGAGCAGCTCAAGAAGCAGAAGACTGCGGTGCTGCACTTTCCGACCGTGATGGGCGGGGTGGTCCCCACGTACAACATCCCCGGCGTCACGGCCGAGTTGAATTTCACGCAGGAAGCGCTGGCGGGCATTTTCCTGGGCACGGTCAGGAAGTGGAACGACGCGGCGATCGCGAAGCCCAACCCCGGCGTCAAACTGCCGGCCGCGGACATCGTGGTGGTGCACCGCTCGGACGGCAGCGGGACCTCGTTCATCTGGACCGACTTCCTGTCCAAGGTCAGCCCGGAGTGGAAGAGCAAAGTCGGCTCGAGCACTTCCGTGCAGTGGCCCGTCGGCCTGGGTGCGAAGGGCAATGAGGGCGTGTCCGGCCTGGTGAAGCAGACCCCAAACTCGCTCGGCTATGTCGAGCTGATCTACGCGGTGAACAACCATATGGACCACGGCCGGGTGCGCAATTCTGCCGGCTCGTTCGTAAAGGCAGATCTCGCCAGCGTGACCGCCGCAGCCGCGGGCGCCGCCGGTAGCATGCCGGACGACTTCCGGGTCTCGATCACGAACGCTCCCGGAAAGGCCGCCTATCCGATTTCGAGCTTCACCTGGCTCCTGGTGCCCTCGAAGATCGCGGACGCGACCAAGAAGAAGAACCTGGTCGAATTCCTCCGCTGGATGCTCGGTCCGGGACAGAAAATGACCGAGGCTCTTGCCTACGCTCCGCTGCCGAAGAGCGTAGTCGCCAAGGAGCTGAAGGCGGTTTCGCAGGTTCAGTAGAGGGTGCCGCAGGTGGTTTGGCCTGCAAGGGGCAGACCAAACCGCCTGCCCCCGCAAACGCTGTTTCATGACTGGCGCTGACATGGCAAGCCCCGCAATCGCAGCCGGCCCTTCCGCCGCGAAGCCCCCCCTGCGCGATTTCCTACGGCGTCTACGGGCGGGAGACCTGGTGGCTCACGGCATTACTTTCACCTTCGCCGCCAGCATCCTGCTGATCGCGGCTCTGCTCGTGATCGAGCTCTTCGGGCAGTCGGGGCTTTCCCGCGCCAAGTTCGGCTGGAGTTTCTTTACCGGCTCGACCTGGGACCCCGTCGCCGGAGACTTCGGCGCCCTGCCGTTCATCTATGGCACTCTGGTCACGTCGTTTCTGGCACTGGTCATCGCCGTTCCTCTCGGCCTCGGCGCTGCGATTTTCCTCTCCGAGATGGCGCCGCAGCGGGTTTCAGACTCCCTCACCTTCGTCATCGAGTTGCTGGCCGCGGTCCCCAGCGTGATTTACGGTTTGCTGGGCGTCTTCGTCCTGGTCCCTATCATGCGCGACGTGGTGGAGCCGGGGCTGGTCAGGAGCTTCGGCTACCTGCCGCAGTTCCGCGGGCCCATCTACGGCGTCGGCATTCTAACTTCGAGCGTCGTGCTCGCCATCATGATCCTGCCGTTCATCGTGTCGATTTCCAGGGAGGCTCTGATGTCGGTGCCGCGGGAGCAGCGGGAAGCGGCTCTGGCACTGGGCGCGACGCGCTGGGAATCCACCTGGCAGGCGGTGGTACCCTTTGCCCGCCTGGGGATCATCGGGTCGGTGTTTCTGGCGCTGGCCCGCGCGCTTGGGGAAACGATGGCGGTCACCATGGTGATTGGAAACGACCCTCGGATCAACGCCTCGCTGCTCGCGCCGGGCTACTCGATCGCCGCCGTCATAGCCAACGAATTCACCGAGGCCACCGCGGACCTCCACCTGAGCGCACTCGTCGAATTGGGGCTGGTACTGTTCCTGCTCACCATGGTCATCAACGGTTTCGCCCGCCTGTTGATTATCACCACTACCCGCAAAGGAACGGCGCATCCATGATCTGGCGCAGATTCGTCAACACGTTCATGTTCGCGCTCACCGCCCTTTGTACTCTGCTCACCATTTCCGTGCTGTTCTTTATCCTCGGCTACCTGGTCTACCGCGGCGGGCAATCGCTCAATTGGGACTTCTTCACCAAGCTGCCGGCGCCGGTCGGCGAGAGCGGCGGCGGTTTCGCGAATGCGATCGTGGGCAGCGGCAAGCTCCTCCTGCTGACCGTCCTGATGGGCGTGCCGGTCGGGTTTATGGGTGGCGTCTACCTTGCCGAGTTCGCAGGCGCGGCGTTTTCTTCCGTGGTGCGCTATACGGCCGACCTTCTGAACGGCGTGCCCTCGATCGTGATCGGCATCCTGGCTTACGCCCTGGTGGTCGCGAAAACAGGATCGCACTTCTCGACCTTCGCCGGCGGCTTCGCCCTAAGCCTGATGGTGATCCCCATCACGCTGCGCAGCACCGAGCAGTTTTTGCGAGCCGTTCCGCAGACGCTGCGCGAAGGGGCACTGGCACTGGGCGCGAGCAAGTGGAAGGCGGTGGCGACGGTGGTGATTCCCGCGGCCATGCGAGGAATCCTGACTGGCACCATCCTGGCCGTGGCGAGGGTGGCGGGCGAGACCGCTCCCTTGTTGTTCACGGCCTTCGGTAATCGCTACTGGAGTCGCGGCTGGCTGGAGCCCACCGCTTCCCTGCCCATGATCGTCTACTACTACGCCCTTTCTGCTTACGAGGACTGGCATCGCCAGGCTTGGGCGGCAGGCTTGGTCCTGCTTTCCATGATGCTCGTGGCCAACGTCGCCGCACGCCTGATTCTGTCTCCGAAAGGAGCGCAACGCGCTTGAGTATGGCAGCCATGGCGAATCCACTGCGTATGAGCGACCCGCCCAAGGAGAACCCGGCCGCCGCCGGCCTCGAGCTGGCCGCGGCGCCCGAGGCGAAACTTCGGGTAGCAAACTTGAACTTCCATTACGGTACGGCGCACGTGCTGCACAACGTCTGCTTGGAGATCCCGCCCAATAAGATTACGGCGCTGATCGGACCCTCCGGCTGCGGAAAATCGACCTTCCTGCGGACGCTGAACCGGATGCACGAAACGGTGCGCCACGCGCGCGCAACGGGAACGGTCACCCTGGATGGCGAAGACGTGCTGACGATGGACGTGGTTCGCCTGCGGCGGCGTGTCGGGATGGTGTTCCAAAAGTCGAACCCCTTCCCCAAGTCGATTTTCGACAACGTCGCCTATGGCCTGCGCCTGAGTGGTCACATGCGCAAGCCCGCGCTCGAAGAGGCGGTCGAGCGGAGCCTGCGCCGCGCGGCGATCTGGGAGGAAGTGAAGGACCATCTGCAAGAGTCCGCCTACGCCCTCTCGGGCGGGCAGCAGCAGCGGCTCTGCATCGCCCGTGCGCTGGCGGTGGAGCCGGAAGTCCTGCTGCTCGACGAGCCGTGTTCGGCGCTTGACCCGATCGCCACCGCCAAGATCGAGGAGCTGCTCTTCACGCTCAAGGACAACTGCACGCTGGTGATCGTTACCCACAACATGCAGCAGGCCGCGCGCGTGGCGGAGTTCACCGGCTTCTTCCTGCTGGGCAAGCTGATCGAGTTCAATAAGACCGAGATCATCTTCAAACGTCCCGACCGGAAGGAAACCGAGGACTACATTACGGGCCGGTTCGGATAGACTGTAACGGCGGGGGTTGATTTGCGCCACTTCATCGAAGAGCTGGACGAGCTGCAAAAAAAACTACTCGAGATGGGCGGGTTGGTCGAAGCGGCCATCCACAACAGCGTGTATTCGCTCGCCGAGCACGACGAAAGCCTGGCGCAGGAGGTTCTGCGGAACGAAGCGCGCATCAACCAGATGGAAATTGAGATCGACGACTTCGCGGTGGGCCTCATGGCTCTCTACCAGCCCATGGCGCGCGACCTGCGCTTCCTGACGGCGACCATCAAGATCAACGGCGACTTGGAGCGCATGGGCGATCTGGCCGTAAACATCGTGGAACGCGCCCTCTCCCTCATGTACCAGCCGCCGGTCAAACCGCTCATCGACATTCCGCAGATGGCCAAGCTGGTAGAGTCCATGGTTCGCAGGAGCCTGGACTCGTTCGTCAAGCGCGACGCCGAGCTGGCCCGCGCGGTGCTGCTCTCCGATGACGCCGTAGACGAGTTGCGCGACTCCATCTACCACGAGCTGATCGGCTTCATGGAACGCGACCCGCGGACTGTGTCGCGCGCGCTGGACCTGATCTTTGTCGCGCGCAACCTGGAGCGGATCGCCGACCACGCGACCAACATCGCCGAGGACGTGTTGTTCCTGGTGCAGGGCGTCGACGTGCGCCACCACGCGGAAGTGCGCTCCTCGCTGGGATAAGCTCCCCTCAGTGCTCGAACTTTGCCCCGGCGCCCTCGTGGCAGGAGCGGCATAGCGCCTCGCGCGGCTCCTTCAGGTGCGGGCGATAGTTGCTCGCGTGCGGCGTATGGCAGGCGGTGCAGTCGAACGCGGCGTGCGGTGACTTGCTGTCGGCCACTTCATTCCCCACCTTCACGTGGCAGGTGAGGCACAGCGCCCGCACGTCGCCGCCGTTCAGCCGGATCTCTCCCCTGGCCGGCTCGGCGTGACACTCATCGCAGTGGCGCCCGCCAAACGGTCCGTGCTGGCTCTCGTAGATCAGCTTGGCGCCGCGCGAGGCGTGCGGATCGTGGCATCCGGTGCACACGGCCGCCTGGAACGGCTGCTGCTGGTGGACTGCCATGAGCCTCTCGAAGCGCGCCTCGTGGCAGCCGAGGCACAGCGCCGGCTGGCGGGCCTTGAGATAAGGCGGGGGCGCCTGGGACCCGGCCCGGTGCTCGGTGTGGCAGGCCAGGCAACCACCCGGATGCACCGCCGGCTTCTTCAGTTCGGCCGCGATCGCCGCGTGGCAGCCGATGCACTTTGCATCCTCCGCCGCGGCGCCTGGGGCGGGCGTCTGCGCGGAGGCCACCATCGGCCAGAGAACGATCGGAATCCAGCAGCGCAGAATCTGCAACAAGACCCCCGGAGGATCAACGGAATACCGGCAAAAAGCGTATTATACCCCGCAGAGTGCGGGCTAAACTGCCCGTTCGCGGGGTAGTGGCACCGATTTCGGCGACCGCTCCCTATGGTTGCGACTTCGTCCGAGGACTTCCTCCAGCCCGATCCGCTCCATCGGCTCGCCGGGGTGAGGTGTGGCGACGATCTCGACGCTCGAGCCGCGCGGCGCCCAGATCGCGGGATCGGTGGGGCCGAACAGCACGACAACCGGCGTTCCCACCGCCGCAGCCAGCTGCGTGATGCCAGAGTCATTCCCAATGTAAAGGCGCGCCGAAGCAAGCCAGCAGGCTAGGTCGTAGAGGTTGTCGAACCGGACGGCGTCTTCCAGCGGCTCTTCCGGGCCGGCGCACCAGCGCACCGGGGCATCGATGCGGCAGGCCAGCTCGCGGAAGCGATCAAGCGGCCAGTTCTTTTTGGCGCTCCCGGAGAAGGGGTGAATGACCACGAAGTCGCCACGCGCCACGCGCGGGCATTCGATATGCGGAACGGACAGACCGGAGGCCTGTCCCACCTGGCGCGCGTAGAAATCGGCCGCGTGGACGCCGGGCTGGTTTGGCAACGCATCCAGGAACCCGAAGGGCAAGCCCTCTACGGCGGCTCGAAACTCGGGCCGGTTGGCTCCATACCAGGAGACGATCGAATCGAATGCCGCCAGCGCATCGAGGGTGCGTGGCGGCGGCTCGCGGTCCGGAATCCCGACCAGGTCCAGTCCCGTGGAGGCGATCGAGCGCACGGAATCCGCAAAGCGGATCAGCGGCATGTTTGCGGAAGACACCCAGACCTCCGTTGCTTGCGCGCGCAGGCACTCCATGGCAGGAAGGGCCAGGATGCAGTCGCCGGTGGCGCCAGGGCGGATGATGAGGCGCTTCAACGAATCTCGTAAGGCAGGCGGATCTCGACGGTCGCCGGGCGGTAACACGTGTCGTCGCTGCACGCCTGGTAGCGCAGTTTGCCAATGAGGACTCCGGGGCCGGCAGGCGCGCCGGCATCCACCTTGAATCGCGTCACCACCTGGAACTCGCCAGCAAAAACCGAGACGGGCTTTGGAGAGAACGGATAGTTCTTCTCTTCGGGCTTTGGGTAAATCACCTCGACGGACGCCAGCGGCCCGGACTCCCAGCGCAGGCGGAGGGGAATCAGGTAGTCCTCGTTGGGGGTGTTGCTGTTGACGTGATACCCGCTGCGGACCTGAATGGTAATCCGCGCTTCCACGACGGCGTCGCGCCGGGCAGCGATCTTCTGCGGCGGGGTAGCTGTCAGCAGCGGGCTATCCTGCGCGGTGAGCGCCGGCGCGAAGGCGGCCAGCGCCAGGGCCAGCAGTCTTAGCGGGAGTCTGGAAAAGTTGTTGAAGGTCATCTTCGTACCTGCTCCTGCTCACGAGGCCAACGTGAACGGCGGCAATCCGCCCTTCGCGGTCGATCACGAAGGAAGTGGGCAGAGAGTCAATGCCGCCATAGAGGTCCGAAACCTTGTCGTCACCGAGCAGGATCCGGTAGTTAATGCGCTCCTCCAGGATGAAGGGTTTGACTGCCTGCCACCCGTCTTCATCCATGGAGACGCCCACCACGGCAAAGCCCTGCCCCTTGTGCCGGCGCTCAAATTCGACGAACCAGGGAATCTCGATCCGGCAGGGATCGCACCAGGTGGCCCAGAAGTTGAGCAGGACGACTTTGCCGCGGTAGTCGGAGAGCTGCACGGTCCTGCCGTCGGCGTCCTTCAGCGTGAAGTTGGGAGCGGGCTTGCGAGCCGCCTCGGACTTCAGGCGCGCGCCTTCGGATCTCTCCGGCGACGAGCAGGCAGCCAGCAGCAGTGCGGCTGCCGCCGCGGCGGCGTACAGTTTCAATCTTCCAAGGACGGAGCGAGGCAAAGGTCTCTGTCTCAATTATATCGAGATCTCATCCCGGGCGAGCATGCGCTGGAACCACTCGCGCCGGGCGCGCCGGTGGCCGAGCGCCAGCGTGAACTCTTCGTGCGCGCGCAAGCCGGCAAGCAGCCACGCCGCGGAGTCGCAGAAGCTCTCGCACACGTATTCCCGCCAGCGGCGCGAGCGGCGGAGGCGGTCCCCAATTTTCAGCGAGCACTTCCTGGATTCGGCCGACCAGCCCAATTCGCCCCACGCCTGGCGGGCCATTTCGGTCTCGAGTAAACGCTCGTAGGAACGCCGGAGCGGATTGCCAACGCGCAGCCAGACGAAGTGAAACACCTCGTGGACCAGGACCCGCGCCAGCTCGCGAGGACGAGCGGCCAGCCCGGATTCGAGCACAACCTTGCGCCCGCGGATGAACGAGCCCGCGTGGATCTCCTGACCCGTGCCCTTGCCTGAGCGCAACTGTCCTTTTTCCGCCCGTAACCCGGGAAGGAAACCCACCTGCACCGGACGCCCCTGAAGGGCCGGAATCGATCGCAGGACTCTGTCCAGGACTCGCTTGCAGGCAGCTACTTCTGAGGCGGAGCCACGGAGGCGGATGGAGCCGCAGCGGCCTGCGCGGCGGGCTCCTCTTGCAGCTTGACCTCGATGCTTTTCTTCAGATCGTCCAGCCATTTCTTCAACTGTTGGTTTCGGAGTTCATCGGTGATCGATTTCTGCACTTGGTCGAGGGGCTGAAGTGCGGCTTCCTGGATCCGGAAAATGTAGAACCCTTTCCCCTGCCGGACCGGATCGCTCACTTCACCCGGCTTGGTTTCGAAAAGCGCCTTCTTGATTTCGGCCGGAAGCTTCATGTCGCTCTTCAAGGCGGGAGGAAAGTCGCCGTCCTTGGCAACCGAGGTCGGGTCTCCGGAATTCTCCTTGACCAGCTTGACGAAGTCCGCGCCGGCACGGGCCTGTTTGACCAGATCTGCGGCTTTTGCCTGCGCCTCCGCTTCGGTCAGAAGCGGCTTGCCGTTGGAGTCCGCCTGCGAGGCCTGTGCCGCGTTAAACGGAATGTAGATCGCCTTGAACTTGACCTGGGTGTAGCGGTCTTGGTTGCCATCGTAGAACTTCTTGACGTCGTCCGCCGAAACCTCCAGTTCGCGCTGCTTCTGCTCGGCGGCGGCCTGCTGTAGCACTACCCAAGTCTGATACTCAATGTTGTCCTTGTAAGGGCTCTGTTGGTCGAGCTTCTCCTGCCGCGCGATCTCGACCAGGCGCATCAACATGCAATACTGCGTAACGAACTCCTTGCGATCAGCCTCGACCTTTTGCTGAAACTGCGGAGGCAGGTTGCGCAAAATGACTTGCAGTTGCCCGGCGGTGACCTTCTGCCCGTTGGCGGTCGCGACCACGAAGTCCGCGGGTAGCTGCATGATCGGAATGAACTTGGCCACTGGGATCTTCAACTGGTAGCTGTTCGGGGCCGCACCAGGCGTGATTTCGATGGACTGCTTGGCGGCTGGGGCAGCCGCCGGGGGGGCTGGCGCCGGAGTCTGGGTCTGCGCCGAGAGGCTCAGGGCGCAAGCAATTCCTAGGGTGAATACGGTTTTCATTCGGGTAAGTTCCTCAAACAGGGCGAAGTAAACAGTTTAGCATTGCGCGGGCGCCGCCTTGTGAGCTGCAACCGCCTATTCGGAGCGGAGGGAGACCATTGGGTCGACCCTGGTGGCGCGGCGCGCCGGGATGTAGGTGGCCGCGAGCGCTATCAGAACCAGGCCCAGCACCGTCACGGCGATGACAGACGGCTCGGCGCTCACGGGCGAACCGAGTGCGCCCGACAGGAGGCGGGCCCCGCAGATTGCGGCGGCCACGCCGGCCACGAGACCCGTTACCGTCATCGCCAGCCCTTGCCGCAACACCAGGGCGAGCACCTGCCCGCGCCGGGCTCCGAGGGCGATACGGATGCCGATCTCCTGCGTGCGCTCGCTGACGGCGTAAGCCATCACACTGTAGAGACCGGCGGCCGCCAGAGCGACCGCCAGAAGGGCGAGCGCGGAAAGCAGGCCCGCCGCGACCCTCTCGCCGAACAGGCCCGCCTCCGTGAAGCCGGCCAGAGGCGCCTCGTCGTAGAGACCGTGGTTGGGGTCGAGCGCCGCCGTTTCGCTCCGGAGCGCAGCCCGCGCCGAGTCCAGGTCCCGCGCCCGGATGTAAAGGAAGTTGTTGTGACCGGACCAGAACGTTTGTCCGAACGGCCCGTAGAAGGCGGGCGTGGGACCCTCGGCCGGAGAGCGGTACTTGCTGTCTCCGACCATGCCGACAACGGTCACCCACTGGCCCGAAACCCGCACTTTCCGGCCGATGGAATACTTTCCGTCGAAGTACTTCTGCACGAACGCCTGGTTCACCACGATCACGCGCTCATGGGTGAGGTCGTCCCCCTCGGTGAAGTCGCGGCCTTCGAGAAGGGGAATATGCATGAGTTGGAAGTACCCGGGCGCCACCGCGGCGTCCGGCACCAGGATGACGCCGCGCTCATCCGCCTCCGCGCCCAAAGCCTGCACGCGATCGGTTACCGGTCCGTAGACGGAGAGCGGTACCGAATTGGCGTAGCTCACCTGTTCGATGCCGGGCGCGGCTTCCAGGCGCAGGCGCAGATTGCGGCAGAACTCTTTCTCCTGGTTCAGGGAATAGCCGTTGGTGGAGAGGTGAAAATGCGCGACCAGGACGCCACGCGGCTCGAAGCCCAGATTGGCCGCGCCAAGCCGGTGGAAGGTGAGAACCGCCAGGCCCGCTCCGATCGCGGCCAGCGCCGCGAGCGCCACCTCCGCGATCACCAGCGCTTCGCGGGCGCGGTGCGAGCGGGTTCCGGAGGTTCGGCCGCGCCCGCCCTCCTTCAGCGTCTCGTTCACGTCCACGCGGCCGGCGTAGAGAGCCGGCAGGACGGTCGCTAGCAGCGCCACGCCAGCCGCGATCAGCGCAGTGAAGACCAGTACGGCCACACCCGCTTTGGGATGGAGGAGAGGATCGATCGCGGCGCGGATGGACGAATCCAGGGCCGGAAGCACGTAAAACAGCGACTCACCCATCCACTGCGAGAGCACCACACCGACGACCGTGGCCGCCGCCGATAGCACCACCACCTCCGCCAGCACCTGCCGCACCAGCCGGCCGCGGCCCGCGCCGAGAGCGACGCGAATCCCGAATTCCCTTTGACGGCTGACGGACCGGGCCATAAGCAGGTTCGCCACGTTGGCGCAGGCAATCAGCAGCACCAGGGCGCACACCGCCATCAGCACGCGCAGCGGTTTGCCGAGCGTAGCCTGCAGCCCGTAGGATGCCTGCCCGATGGGGACCAACGAGGCGCCGATGCCCTTGTGGGTGTCCGAATACGCCGCGGCGATCCGGGCGGCTACGGCCTTCACTTCCGCGCGCCCTTGCTCGACGCTCACGCCGGGCTTCAGCCGCACGATCACGTCAAGGAACCTGGCATTCCTGTCAGAAGCGGCCCAGGTATTCAGCGTGCCTGTCTGGATGATCATGCTCAGCGGAACCCAGACGTCGCACGCGACCCCGCCGTAGGTTCCGGCGAAATCCTGCGGAGCGACGCCGGCGACGGTGTACTGCTGGCCATTGATGCGTACGGCCCGCCCCACTACGCTGGTATTCGCGCGAAAGTAGGTCCGCCACAGGCGGTGGCTGATCACGGCGTAAGGATAGGCGCCCTGCTCGTCGCGGTCTTCCGCCGGCAGCAGCATTCGGCCGAGGAATGGCTTCACGCCCAACACGGAGAACGAATTCGCCGACACCACCTGGCCGAGGACGCGCGTAGGATGGTCGGGCGGCCCGATGGTGAAGAGTGCGGTGTGCGCGGCCATCACTCCCGAGGCCAGCGTCATCTGGCGCTGGAAGTCGCGGAAATCGGGATGCTGGAACTGCGGGAGACGGCCGCCGTCCGGCGCCACGGCCTCCAGCACCGCCAGCTCGTGCGCGTTATGAACACCGGGAATCGGCCTCAGCAGAACGGTGTCGATCCAGCCGAATACGGTCGTGTTGGCGGCGATGCCCAGCCCGAGGGTGAGGATGGCAACCGCCGCAAACACGGGATTGTTCCGCAGCATCCGGAGGCCGAGCCGTAGGTCCTGCCATGTGTTCCACATGTCGCCATTATGGATCTGCAACTCTGATGCCACCTGCAAGTCGATGACTCCATTTGCCAGGCAGACCGGGCGGTGTTCGATTTCGGGATAGCGCTGCGCGAAACGGGGACGCCGGCCCGGAAGCGTGGACTCGCATGCCGGCGGCGAGTGGCGGTAGAATTGCATCTTAGTCTACCGAAATCTCATGACACCCCAACCACCCTCGACGCCCAACGTCTCTCCCAAACCGAAGCGCAACCCAAAAGCTCCGCGCCAAGTTTTGCCGGTGCTGGACCCGGTTACGCGGGCCACCAGCAGCGAGGAGGTGGCGCTGGGATTCGATCAGGAGCAGGCCCTTACCGAGGCGTTGCGGTGCTTGAACTGCCGCGATCCGAAATGCGTCGACGCCTGTCCCCTGCACATCGACATGAAAAGCGTCATCGCACTCATGGCGGCCGGGGATTTTGGCGCAGCTTTCGAGAAGATCAGCGAGTTCACACCCTTCCCCGGCATCTGCGGGCGGGTGTGCCAGCACGAGCTGTTCTGCGAAAAAGATTGCCTGCTGGGAAGCCCGAAGACCAAGCTTGAACCGGTGGCCATCGGTTCTCTGGAGCGGTTCCTGGCGGACTACGCCAACCGCAGCGGCGATAAGCGCCTGCCGTCGGTGGCGCCGCCCAACGGCCTCAAGGTGGCGCTGGTGGGCAGCGGCCCGGCATCCCTGATCGCCGCCTTCGACCTGGTGCGCCGCGGTTACCGCGTTACCATCTTCGAGGCGCTGCACAAGCTGGGCGGCGTGCTGGCCTACGGCATCCCGCCGTTCCGCCTGCCGCGCGACATCATCAACGGAGAACTCGAGCGGCTCGCCGCCCTGGGCGTGGAGTACCGCACGGACTTCATCGTGGGCAAGACCGCCACCGTGGACGAGCTGTTTGCGGACGGCTACGCCGCGGTGTTCGTGGGCACCGGCGCCGGTCTGCCGCACCTGATGGGCATCCCCGGCGAAAACCTGATCGGCGTCTACACGGCCAACGAATTCCTCACGCGCATCAACCTGATGCAGGCCTATGAATTCCCGGCCAGCGATACGCCGGTCCGAGTGGGCAAGCGCACCATCGTGGTGGGCGGCGGCAACTCCGCCATGGACGCCGCACGCTGGGCCAAGCGTATGGGCAGCGAGAGCGTCATCCTGTTCCGCCGCGGCCGGGCCGAGCTGCGGGCGCGCCTGGAGGAGATCGAGCACGCCGAGGAAGAGGGCGTGAAGTTCGAGTTCCTGGCCGCGCCGGTGCGCCTGTTCGGGGATGAAAACGGCATCCTGCGGGAGGTAGAGTGCATCCGTATGCAGCTCGGCGAGCCGGACGAATCCGGGCGGCCGTCGCCGGTGCCGATACCCGGCTCGGAGTACCGTGTCGCGGTGGATACGTTGGTGATGGCCATCGGACAGAGTCCCAATCCCACCGTGCAGCGCTCGACGCCCCAGTTGATCACCAAGCGCGGCAAGATCGTAATCGACCAGGCCGGCAAGACCAGCATGGAAAACGTCTTCGCGGGCGGCGACGTCGTGCGCGGCGGAGCCACGGTGATTCTGGCGATGAAAGACGGACGGGCCGCGGCCGCCGCCATCGACGCCGCGCTTCAGACCGCGAAGCCGGCCGCCGCCATTAACGGCCATGCACCGCTCGGAGCCGCCGGCCACCGCATCGTCTCGAAAACCATGCTGACGCCGGAGATCGCGCGGCTCGAAATCGAGGCGCCGGAGATCGCGGCCCACTGGAAGCCGGGGCAGTTCATCATCCTGCGCCCGGCGGCCGATAGCGAGCGCATCCCGCTCACTTTGGTGGATGGCGACGCCGCGCGCGGCACCATCCAGCTTGTGGTTCAGGCGCTTGGCAAGACGTCGCGCCGGACTACCGCGCTCGAGGCCGGCGCGGTGATTCCCGATCTGCTCGGCCCGCTCGGCCTGCCGGCCACCATCGAAAAGGTGGGCACGGTGCTGTGCGTGGCCGGAGGCGTAGGAACCGCCGAGCTGCTGCCGGTGGCGCGCGCGTTTCGCCAGGCCGGCAACCATGTGGTCGCGCTCGCCGGCGCGCGGTCCACGGCGCACATCATCCTGGATGCGGACCTGCGCGCCGCGGCCGACGAAGTCTACTGGGCCACCGACGACGGTTCGGGTGAGTTCCACGGCAACGTGGTCGATCTGATGCGCTGGTGGCAGCGCCAGTACGGCGCCATGCCGCAGGCGGCCCACGTGATCGGCCCTATTCCCATGATGCGCGCCGCCGCCGAGCTGACGCGCGAGTGGGGCGTGAAGACTTTCGCCAGTGTCAACCCGATCATGGTGGACGGCACAGGCATGTGCGGCGGATGCCGTCTGACGGTGGGCGGCAAGGTGGTCTTCGCCTGCGTCGACGGCCCCGAATTCGACGCGCACCAGATCGATTTCACCGAGCTCATGCGCCGCAACCGCGCCTATGTGGAGCAGGAGCGGCTGGTGCTCGATCAGCACCTCTGCCGCATCGGACTCAACGGGCGGTAAGATCGGCTACGCCTGTTCCCGCCCACGCAACCGGCTTGCAACTCGCATTTGCAGGGCCCCTGAGCTAGCGTGAGAGGTAGGTGAGCGCTTCCTCCTCACGCGAACGCGAGAAACGCTGGGCGGCGGCCAGCTCGGTGGTGGCCGCGGTCGGCCTGACCGTGTTCAAAATCGTCGTCGGCATAGCCACCGGAAGCCTCGGCATTCTGGCCGAAGCGGCGCACTCCGGCCTGGACCTGATCGCGGCCCTGATGACCCTGTTCGCGGTGCGGATCTCGGGCAAGCCCGCCGATACCAGACACCTCTACGGCCACGGCAAGGTGGAGAACCTTTCCGCCTTGTTCGAGACCCTGCTTCTGCTGTTCACGTGCGCCTGGATTATCTGGGGCGCAGTTCACCGGCTGGCGGCGCAACGGTTGGAGATCGAGATCACGTTCTGGTCGTTCGCCGTGATGGCGACCTCGATCGTGGTGGACGTATCCCGCTCCCGCGTGCTCTACCGGGCGGCGCGCGAGCACCACAGCGATGCGCTCGAGGCCGACGCGCTGCACTTTCGCACCGATGTCTGGAGCTCTTCGGTGGTCATCCTCGGGCTGGTCTGCGTGAAGATCAGCGATTGGGCGCCGGCAGCGCACTTCCTGCGCTATTCGGACGCGATCGCCGCGATCGCGGTGGCGCTGATCGTGGTGCAGGTGAGCGTGAGGCTGGGCCTTCGGACCGCTCAAGCGTTGATCGATGTGGCACCGGCCGGCATGGATCAGAAGATTGTCGCCGCGGTCCAGGCCTTGCCGGGGGTGGCCGACTGCCACCACGTGCGGGTGCGCTACTCCGGCTCGCGGCCGTTCGTCGATATTCACGTGACGGTGGACGGCAGCCAGACCTTGCGCGAAGCCCACGACCTGACCGAGCAGATCGAGCGGGCCATCGAACGGATTCTGCCGGAGGCCGATGTCACCGTTCACCCCGAGCCGCGCACTGCGGGTGGCATCGGCTAGATTACACTGTCGAATAACGGGAGGGACAGATGTCAACCAGCCGCATTCTCCTGGCCGGTGTCGTAAGCGGGATTGCCATGTTTGCGTGGATGTCGGTGGCGCACATGGTCTTGCCGCTTGCCAGCACGGGCATCGGCGCAATCACCAACAACGAACCAGCCTTACTGGCCGAGATGCACGGCGCGTTGGGCGAACAATCGGGCCTGTACATGTTTCCGTACTCCGGATGGAAACCGGGCGATAGCTCCGAGCAGAGAGCCGCGGCCATGAAGAACTATGAACAGAAACTCGCCGGCAACCCGTCGGGCATTCTGATCTACCACCCGCCCGGAGCCAAGGCGATGACGCCGGGGCAGCTCATCACGGAGTTCCTGGCGGAGGTGGTCGAAGCTCTGCTGGCTGTCTTCCTGCTCGCGCAGACGCGCCTGGCGAGCTATGCCGCTCGGGTGGGTTTCGTCGCAATGCTGGGGATTCTTGCGGCGCTGCCGACGAACATCTCTTATTGGAACTGGTACGGTTTTCCGGGCAGTTACACGGGCGCCTACATGGCCTCGCAGATTGCCGGCTTTCTCGTGGTGGGCCTGGTGGCGGCCGCTCTCGTGCGGCAGCGTACCGCCGAGACTGTGACGGTGTGAGGAGGACAACGTGAGATCTCTATTATTGGCGGTTATTCTGGGCGGCGCCATCCTGCGCGCCCAGCCGGCGGGACTCTGGCAAGGCTATGACGGGGAGTGGGGTCATGTGTCCAGCCAACTGATCGCGCTGGCCGAGGCGACGCCGCCCGAGAAATTTGCGTGGCGCCCGGCCCCTGGCGTGCGCTCGACGAGCGAAGTCTACATGCACATCGCGCTGGCGAATTTCTACCTGTTGAGTGTCACGGGCCCGCCCTTGCCCGCTGACTTCAAACCCGGCCTGGAGAAGAGCGTAACCGCCAAGGCGGACGTGATCGGCTGGCTGAAGCGCTCGCTCGAGGCAGTGCGGGCCGCTCACGTGGCGGCGACTCCCGGCGACTTCCAGCGCAAAGTCAAAATCTTCGGCAGAGACGCCACCGTCGACGGCATGTACCTGCGGATCATTATCCACGCCAACGAGCACATGGGACAGTTGATCGCGTATGCGCGCATGAACGGCATCGTGCCGCCGTGGTCGAAGCCAGGGAGCGAGTAGGCGCGCCAGCGCGCGCCGCTCGCTGGGGCGGCGGCACTGCTCTGTCCAACGGCGGCCACTCCTCGCGCGCCTAACCGACCCGATTCGGGTTAACATGTAAGGCGAGCCGAACTCCACACGGGAGACGGGGGACCCAGTAGTTCGGGGCGCAGCCCGGTGCATCGCATCGGACGGGGTACTTTCAAGCCCTAGCCCGGCAGCTAACCTCGCAGGCTGATTTGGGAGACAGTCCCCCTTGGGCAGGGGCTGAAGGAACGGCTTCAAGTGGAGTTACCCACTAGATCCAGTACCACCAAAGTCGTTATCGCCACCACGGTCATGCTCTCCTTCATCAGTTTCTGGAGAGCGGCCGCCATCGTGCTTTGCGATCTCGCCTCGTCCGCGTTTTACGTGGGCGGAATCGCGGAGACCGCAGTGGGGAAATCGGCGCCTTGGTTCGTTCTGGGGATCATGCTGTTCTCCTACGCGGTGCGTGCCGTATACATCGAAAGCTGCAGCATGTTCGTGCGCGGCGGCGTGTATCGCGTCGTGCACGAGGCCATGGGCCCTGGCCTCGCCAAATTCTCGGTCTCGGCGCTGCTGTTCGATTACGTGCTGACCGGTCCCATCAGCGCGGTTTCGGCCGGCCTGTACCTGGCGGGAGTTCTCAACGAGACGACAGCCTATCTGGGCCACCCCGACGTGCATGTCCATTCGGAGTATTTCGCCGCCGGTTTCGCAGTCCTGGTGACGTTGTACTTCTGGCGCAAGAACATCATCGGCATGCACGAGTCGAGCCAGAAGGCGCTGCGCATCATGCAGCTGACTACGGTCATGGTCGTGGTGCTGATCGGGTGGTGCCTGGCCACGGTTTTCCTGCGCGGCTACCAGCCCGTGCCGCTGCCCACGACGGCCAACATCCACTACGGGCCGGACGCTCTCGGCTGGCTCCACGGAAGCTGGCTGGCGTCGCTGACTGGGGTCATGATCCTGGTGGGCCTGGGCCACGCCGTGCTGGCGATGAGCGGCGAGGAGACGCTGGCGCAGGTGAACCGCGAGATCGCGCATCCCAAGCTCAAGAACCTGGAACGCACTGGCTTCGTGATCTTCATCTACTCAATGCTGTTCACCTCGCTGGTCTCGTTCTTCGCCGTGATGCTCATCCCGGATTCGGACCGGGTTCACTTCCTGGACAATCTGATTGGCGGACTGGCGATGCACCTGGCCGGTCCGATGCCGGCCAGGCTCCTGTTTCATGTTTTCGTGGTCGTGGTGGGCACCGTCGTGCTTTCAGGGGCCGTCAATACCGCCATCGTGGGCTCGAACGGCGTTATGAACCGGGTGGCCGAAGACGGCGTGCTGCCGGACTGGTTCCGCCACCCCCATCGCCGGTTCGGCACCACGAACCGGTTCATCAATCTAATCGTGGGGCTCCAGCTTCTGACCATCGTCCTGAGCAGGGGCGACGTCGAGATGCTGGGCGAAGCGTACGCCTTCGGCGTGGTGTGGAGCTTCGCCATGAAGGCGCTTTCGGTGCTGGTGCTGCGCTACAAGCAGCCGGAAGCCCGCGAGTGGAAGGTGCCGCTCAATTTCCGGTGGGGCAAGACCGAGATCCCGCTGGGCCTGGGCCTGATCACGCTGGTCCTTTTCGCGATCGCGGTCACCAACATCCTGACCAAGAAGGTCGCCACGATCAGCGGCCTGTCATTCTCGCTCGCCTTCTTTGTCGCGTTCGAGATCACCGAACGGATCAACCGCCGCCACCGCCTGGAACACTCACAGGAACTCGAGAAGTTCCGCCTCGAAACGCCCGAGCAGATCGACGAATCGACTTCCCACATCCGGCCCGGCAACGTCCTGGTGGCGGTTCGAAACCCCAACCAGCTCGCTCATCTCCAGCTCGTGCTCAGCAAGACCGATACGAGCAAGATCGACATCGTGGTGGCGACCGTCAAGCACACCGGCACACCCGGATTCGGCGAACACGACCTGACCGCCGACGAAGTCTTCTCCTCCGACATTGCGAAGCTTTTCAGCCTGGTGGTCACGCTGGCCGAGAAGGCCGGCAAGCACGCCGAGCTGATGGTGGTGCCCGGGCGCGATCCCAACCGCACACTGGTCGAGACCGCGCAGCGGCTGCGCTCTTCGCTGGTGGTCATGGGAACGTCGGGCAAAATGACCGCGGCCGAACAGGCCAAGCTGTTTGGCGACGCCTGGGAGCAGTTGCCCGAGCCGCGGCCGCAGCTTTCGCTCCAGATTTACAGCCAAGCCACCGGCGAGACACTGTACTTCAACCTTGGGCCACACCCGCCGCGCCTTTGGCCCGAGGATCTGGACCTGCTCCACCGGCTGTGGCTCGAGCTGAGCGAGCGCGGTCTGGGATCGAAGCTGCATCACCGGGACGTGATCCGCGTGGCGCTGCGGCGCCTGGATTCCGAGCTGCACTCACAGGAAGGCGAGGAGGTCCTGGACAGCTTGCGGCAGGAGGTGGCTCAGAACGGCGGCGCGGAGCCTGCGGCGAAGAAGGACGAGTGAGGAAGCTGGTCGCCCGCTGGTGGCCTTCAGCCGATGAGCGCTCTCCAAATCTCCTGAAGCCGGCGGATGGCGGAGGCCGGATCGGGCGCCTGATTCACGGCACGCAGAACGCCAAAGTTCGTGGCGCCGTGCCGCAGCACGTCCGCAAGATTCTCCGCATTGATGCCGCCGATGGCAACCGCCGTGAGCGGCGAATTGCGGATAATGCGGCCCATCCGCTCCATTCCTAGCGTCGGATCCGGATGCTCCTTGGTTGGAGTAGGGAACACGGGGCCGACTCCGATGTAGTCCGGCGCCACGTCGCGCGCGAGGAGTTCCTGATCCTCGTTATGGGTCGAGAGCCCGAAGATCTTGCCGGGCTGCGGCCAGCGCCGGCGCGCTTCCTCTATGCTCAGGTCGTCCTGGCCCAGGTGGACGCCGTCAGCGTCCGCATCGCGGGCGATCTCGACATCGTCGTTGACGATGAACCGCGTCGGGCTGCCCGCGGTGATGCTCCGGAGGCGGCGCGCAATTTCGAGCACCTCTCGGAACGGACGGTTCTTCATGCGCAGTTGGAGATACCGGACGCCTGTCGAGACCGCCGCTTCGGCCGCGCGCTCGTAGCCGGCGGCGGGTTTCGTGAGGACTAAGTAGAGGCCGAAGAGGTCAGGCATGGGGTCCGGTACACCGCGTCCCAGTTCTTGAAGACCGGCTGGAGACGCTTGGCGCGCAGAGTGGCGCAGAACTCCTCCACGCCGCGGTGGTCGTCGATCTCGAATTGGGGCGAAGAAGGCGCGGTGTTCTCGGCGTAGCCGCCCACGGTCGTCCGGCTGGCGACGCTCATCTTGGAGATGCCGACGCCGGCGATTCCGTCGCGGAAGCGCGGGCTCTCGCGCGTGGAAAGAACCAGCGGCACCTCGGGCATCGCGATGCGGAAAGCGAAGACGATCTGCGCCAGTCGCCTCTCGCTCACCGGAAAATCGGCGGTGTAGCCGCCCGATTGCGGCCGGATGCGCGGAAATGAAATCGCGACACCGCCGCCCCAGAACCGCCGGCGCAGCCGCGAGGCGTGACGAAACAGGCGCAGGACATCCTCCAGCGGCTCGCTCAGGCCCAGCAGCACGCCCAGCCCGACCGAGCGCATGCCGCCTTCGAGCGCCCGCGCCGGCGCGTCCAGACGACACCCGTAATCGGCCTTCGGACCGGATTCGTGCAGCAGCGCGTAGCGGGCGGGGTCGTAAGTCTCCTGATAGAGCGTCACCGCGGTGCACCCGGCGGCGGCGAGACCGGTGTATTCGGATTCGGTCATGCCGAACACCTCCGCCGTGACGTTGTGGAAGCGGGAAGCCGCGCAGGCCACGCCATTGCGCACGAATTCATAGCCCGCAGTGGCGAGCCGGTCGCCGGTCAGCAGCAGAACCTCTTCCAAGCCCAGGCGTTTCAGCGCCGCGCATTCCGCCTCCAGTTCGGCTGCGGAGAGTTTGTGCCGCTGGATCCGGCGGTCGCTCGCGAAGCCGCAGTAAGTGCACTGGGTGGGACAGTAATTGGAAAGATAGAGCGGCGCGTAGAGCCCGATCGTCTGGCCGAAATGCCGGCGGGTGAGCGCTTGCGCGCGCGCCGCCAGAGTCTCCAGCTCGGCCCCGGCGGCGGGAGACAACAGAATGGCGAACTCGCGGATGCCGGGAGCGGGCGCCGCGGCCGCCTGCCTCGCCATTCCGCGATCCGCGCGGCGCGCAAGATCAAGCCACGGCGAAACGTCGAGCCACTCAGGCCTCATGAGCCCTCTCCGGCCAGAAACGCCGTCAGCGGGCTGGTGGCGACGGCGGCTTCACTCCTGGGCATCAGACCCGCGAAGCGCGCCTGCCGGCCAGCCTTCACCGCGGCCGCAAACGCCTCGGCCATCAGCGTCGGGTTCTCCGCCGCCGCGATGGCGCTGTTGACCAGCACGGCGTCTCCTCCCATCTCCATCACCGCGGCAGCTTCGGAGGGCGAGCGGAGGCCGGCGTCTACGATCACGGGCACGCAGGCATCGCGGATAATCACCTGAAGCATCGAAAGCGTCGCCAGGCCCTGTCCGCTGCCGATCGCGGAGCCGAGCGGCATCACGGCGGCGCAGCCTGCGTCTTCCAGCCGCCGGGCCAGGACCGGATCCGCGGGCATGTACGGCAGGACGAAGAAGGCCTCTTTCACCAGCGTGACCGCCGCGTTGTAGGTCTCGATGGGATCCGGCATCAGGTGGTGAGGATTGGGGTGAATCTCGAGCTTCACGAACGGGCTGCCGGTTATTTCGCGGCCCAGCATCGCCGCCCGCACCGCTTCCCGGGCGTTCATGGCGCCGGAGGTGTTCGGCACAAGCGTGATCCCCGGCATGGAGGCCAGCGGCCCGCAAATGTCGTCGTCGGACCGCTCGCGGTTGAAGCGCCGCAGGGCGACAGTCACCAGCTCGGCTCCCGAGGCGCGAACGGCGGCCAGCATGGTCTCGATGCTGGAGAACTTGCCCGTCCCGAGCAGCAGCCGCGCCCCGAAGACGCGGTCACCCAAACGAAGGCCATCGTCCATCGCTTAACCCCCCGCCGCCGCGACGATGATCTCCAGCTCGTCGCCTTCGGCCAGCCGGATCGATTCCCACCGGCTGCGCCGGACCACCTCGCCATTGATCATAACGGCGACCGTTGCAGGCGCGGCGTGGAGTTCCTCGAGCAGTTCGGCGATCGCTCCCTTCCCCTTGTGAGGATGGGGCGCGCCGTTGACGACAAGATTCATCGGATGCACCTCGGATCAGCAGGAAGAAACCCAGACCGAGCGGCTTAGCTTCCCATTGTGACGGCTGAAGGGCGGCAAAGCAACGGCAGGGGGCGGTCTGTCTCCCCCTCACCCTGGGCTGGCGGCCGAACGCCGATGGCTGAAGGCTGACGGTCGAGTTTGACACTGCCCCGCGCCATTGGTAAGCTATAGTTTTCAAACGTGAAGGAGCGGACTAGTCTGTCCATGAACACCCCATTTCCGTCTGAGAAGGACATTGCGCGCGCCTGGCATGTGTTGGACGCCGAGAACGTCCCCCTGGGACGCCTCGCGAGCCGCGCCGCTATGCTCCTGATGGGCAAGCACAAAGCCATTTTCACCCCGTTTCTCGATACGGGGGACCACGTCATCGTCTTGAACGCCGCGAAGGTGCGGCTGACGGGGCGCAAGGAAGAGCAAAAGATGTACCGCCGCCACAGCGGATATCCGGGCGGGCTGGTCGAGGTGACCGCGCGCAAAGTGCGGGCTCAGCGGCCCGCCAAGCTGGTCGAGGAGGCCGTCGCGGGCATGCTGCCCAAGACCAAACTCGGCAAGCACATGATCCGGAAGCTGCGGGTTTACGCGGGCGACAAGCATCCGCACCAGGCCCAGAAGCCGGTGGCGATGACACTGACGAACATCTGAAGAGAGGATTCCGAGTGGCAGCACAAGTTCAACATTTAGGCACGGGCCGGAGGAAGCGATCGGTGGCCCGTGTGTTTTTGCGGCCGGGCAAAGGGCAGATCACGATCAACGACCGGCCGTTCGAAGAGTACTTCGTCACCGAAGCGTGCCGGACCGCGGTGCGGCAGCCGCTGCTGGCCACCGAGACGGCCGACCGTTTCGACGTCCTGATCCTGACGGATGGCGGAGGAGTGGTGGGACAGGCCGGCGCCTCGAAGCTGGGCATCGCCCGGGCGCTGGTTGAGTTCAATGCGGAACTGAGGCCCCGGCTGAAGGCGGCCGGGCTGCTGACGCGCGATCCCCGCAAGCACGAGCGGAAGAAGTACGGGCAAAAGGGCGCGCGCAAGCGGTTCCAGTTCTCCAAGCGGTAATGAGTGGCGCGAGGGGCGGATCAATCGCGTTTCGCGCATCGCAGTTCTTTCCCTATCCCGGGCGCAGGCAAATCTCGCTTTGGACCGCATGCGCCGCGGGCAACCGGGACAAGCTGAAGAGGCTGATGAAGAAGTCAAGGAACACAGTCTGGGCCGCTGATGAACGCGGATCAACGCGGATCAATCACTTGTTTTCAATCAGCGTTTATCGGCGTTTATCCGCGGCCAGCAATGTTTTGGCCTTTCCTGGACTTTTGCAGCATTCTCTGAAGCTTGTCCTTCAACAACCTGAACAGGAGGCAGTTTGCCGTCAATTTCGATGAAAGAATTGCTCGAAGCGGGCGTTCACTTCGGGCACCAGACCAAGCGCTGGAATCCGAAGATGAAAGAGTACATCTTCGGCGAACGCAATGGCATTTACATCATTGACCTTCAGAAGACGCTGAAGCTCTTCAAAGAGGCCATGCGCTTTGTGGGTGAGATGGCTTCGCAAGGCAAGAACGTTCTGTTCGTGGGGACCAAGCGGCAGGCGCAGGAAGCGGTCTCCGAGGAAGCCACCCGTTGCGGAATGTACTACGTCAACCAGCGCTGGCTGGGCGGGCTGCTGACCAATCACATCACCATCCAGAAATCGATCAAGCGACTCAAGGAACTCGACCTGCTGGCCACCGAAGGCGGGTATGCCGGCCGCTCGAAGAAAGAGATCACGCGCCTGGAGCGCGAGAGGAAACACCTGCAGCAGTACCTGGCGGGCATCAAGGAAATGCCGGGGCTGCCCGACTACCTGTTTGTGATCGATTCGAACAAGGAAGAGATCGCCGTGCGCGAAGCGCGCAAGCTGGGGATTCCCGTGGTGGCCGTGGTCGACACCAACTGCGACCCCGATATGGTGGATCTGCCGATCGCCGGCAATGACGACGCGCTGCGCGCCATCCGTCTGTTCTCGAGCAAGATCGCGGACGCCGTGATCGAGGGCCGGGCGCTAGCCACCGAGCAGGAGTTCGCGGCCGAGAAGATCGTCAGCGACGAGACGCCCATCGAGGAGATCCCCGAGTACACCCAGTACGTGGATCCGCGTTACGCCGATCAGCTCATGAGCGAGAGTATTCCGGACGAGGATCTGCCGTCGATGTCGCTGCCGCGCAAGGGCCCGGCGGCCGAAGGCGGCGAGCCTGAGGCTCGCGGGGCCGAGACCGCTGCGCGCGAAGAGCGTTCGTAACAACGCGGGAAGAACTGGGGACAGTATACTCTGTCCACTCGGGGGACAGAGTATACTGTCCCCACATTGTTTCTTTTTTGGGACGGTACATAGACTATGGCGGAAATTACCGCGCAGTTGGTGAAACAGCTCCGCGAGCGCACGGGCGCTGGCATGATGGAGTGCAAGACGGCGTTGCAGGAAGCCAATGGCGACCTGTCCGAAGCGGAAACGGTGTTGCGGAAACGCGGCATCGCCTCGGCGGCCAAGAAGGCCACGCGCGCCACCCAGCAGGGACTCATCGCCGGTTACATCCACCCGGGCTCGCAGCTCGGCGTGCTGGTGGAGGTCAATTGCGAGTCGGATTTCGTAGCGCGCACCGAGGAGTTCCAGCAACTGGTCCACGACATCGCGATGCAGATCGCCGCGGCCGACCCGCAGTTCATTCGCCGGGAAGACGTGACCCAGGCCGTGCTCGACAAGGAGCGCGACATCCAGCGGGACCGCGCGCTGGTCGAGGGCAAGCCGGAGAAGATCGTCGACAAGATTGTGGAAGGCCGGATGAGCAAGTTCTACGAAGAGATCTGCCTGCTCGACCAGCCATTCATTAAGGACAACACGCTCACCGTCGGCCAGTTGATCGCGACCAAGATCGCCAAGACGGGCGAGAACATCACCGTAGCGCGCTTCTCCCGCTTCAAGCTGGGCGAGCGCGACCAAGCCGGGGAGTAACCCCGGGAGAGGCAGCGTGGCCAGTTACGACCGCATCCTGCTGAAGCTGAGCGGCCAGGCGTTGGCCGGCCAGGGCAGTTTCGGAATCGAGCCGGAGAAGGTACGCGGCCTCGCCGGCGAGATCGCCGAAGTGGTGCGCGCCGGAATACAGATGGGCGTTGTGGTGGGGGGCGGCAATTTTTTCCGGGGCGTGGCCGCCGCAGCCAAGGACATGGACCGCGTCACCGCGGATCACATGGGGATGCTGGCCACCGTCATCAACTCGCTGGCGCTCCAGGACGCGCTCGAACAGCAGCGTGTGCCGACACGCGTGATGACCGCCATCGAAATGCGGCAGGTGGCGGAGCCGTACATCCGGCGGCGGGCGATCCGGCACCTGGAGAAGGGCCGCGTTGTGGTGTTCGCCGCGGGAACGTCCAATCCTTATTTCTCTACCGACACGGCGGCGACGCTGCGCGCGCTTGAGATCAGAGCCCAGGTCATGGCCAAGGGCACGCGCGTGGACGGGGTCTATGATCGGGACCCCCTGGCCTCTCCGCGGGATGCCCTGCGCTACGAGGAGATCTCGTACTCCGACGTACTCGCCAAGGCGTTGGGCGTGCTGGATGCCACCGCGGTGGCCATGTGCCGCGAGAACCGCCTGCCCATGATCGTTTTCAACCTCAACGTTCCCGGCAATATAATGCGAATATCGATGGGGGAGCCGGTAGGCACCCTGATTCACTGATTCGTGGAGAGTCATATGAAACCAGGACAGTCCGCACCAAGTCCGCAGACATTCCAGAATG
Source organism: Bryobacterales bacterium (assembly GCA_963719445.1). Lineage (GTDB taxonomy): Bacteria > Acidobacteriota > Terriglobia > Bryobacterales > Bryobacteraceae > DASWZN01. The sequence continues at coordinate 4,536,366 of OY970385.1, read as the reverse complement.
TGAGAGAAGCCGAGGCCAGCGGCAAAGCGCGCATGGAGAAAGTGCTTTCGGACCTGCAGCACGCGCTGGCAATCGTTCGCACGGGCCGCGCCTCAATCAGCCTGCTCGACCCCATCCGCATCGACTATTACGGCACGCCCACGCCGCTCAACCAGGCGGCCACGCTGCACGTGCCCGAGCCGTCGCTGATCACGGTGCAGCCCTGGGACGTCTCCCAGATCGGCGCCATCGAGAAAGCCATTCGCGCCTCGGACCTGGGCCTGAACCCCTCGAATGACGGCAAGCTGATCCGCGTCCCGATTCCCGCACTCACCGAAGAGCGTCGCAAAGAGCTGGTCAAGCACCTGCACGGCGTGGCCGAAGACCATCGGGTGAGCATCCGCAACGTCCGGCGCGACATTAACGACGCGCTGAAGAAGCTGCTCAAGGACAAGCTGATCAGCGAAGACGACGAGCGGCGTGCCATCGACGAGGTCCAGAAGCTCACCGACGGCTACATGCTGAAAGTGGACCAAGCGGCGAAGGCCAAGGAAAAGGAAATTCTGGAGCTGAGATAGGGGGCGGCCATCGGCCGCCAGCCAACAACCCCGATGCGCCGCATCTGCGTGTTCTGCGGTTCCAGTCTCGGCTCGCGGCCCGATTACCGTGAGGCTGCTGTCCAAGTGGGTACGCTGCTGGCCCGGAAGGGCGTGGGGCTGGTCTACGGCGGCAGCAACGTCGGACTGATGAGCGTGGTGGCCGAGGCGGCGCTGGCCGGCGGCGGCGAGGTGATCGGCGTGATTCCGCAGGCGCTGGTTGCCAAGGAAGTGGCGCATAGGGGCCTCGCCGATCTGCGCGTGGTCGGCTCGATGCACGAGCGGAAAGCGCTCATGGCGGACCTCGCCAGCGCCTTTCTGGCGCTTCCCGGCGGCTTTGGCACGCTCGAGGAGTTCATCGAGGCCGTGACCTGGTCCCAGCTCGGCCTGCATCGCAAACCCTGCGGCCTTCTGAACGTCTGCGGCTACTACGACAGCCTGCTGGCGCTGCTCGACCGCGCGGTCGAGGAGCGGTTCCTTCGCCCCGAAAACCGAGCCCTGGTTCTGGCGGGCGCCCAGGCCGAGGCGCTGATCGACAAGCTGCTGAGCCACCAGGTCGCGTACACAGACAAATGGATCGGCAGGGCGCAGATGTAACCGCGCCGGCTGCCGCCCGGCCGGCTCGAACACGCCCACGCGCACCACGCGTGCCCGGGAGATCCATCGCGCCGGCGTCCGGGACGTGGTACGGGATGTTCGGCTTCAGGTGGTCGAAATCCGCAACGAAGCCCTTGGACCCATGGGTATCCCAGACCAGGTCGCGCCTTTGCATAGCCATTGGCGGGAAGCCCGGGAAGAAGTCGGGGGCGGTCACATTACCGATGTCGGCGTGCGGGTAGCTGAAATGCGCACGCCCGTTTTTACACACTCAAGACCAGGCGGCTAGTCCTTGATCCTGGGCGGCGAAGACAGCATGGACAGAAACAGGCTCAAAACTACCAGGATCGCGAGAGTGCCGGCAATGAACATTGTTCCCTCCCAACTCCTCCGGTCGGTACCAAGCACGCCAGCTGCCAAACGTACAAGTTTTCTTCGCCGGGCGCCTGGCGTCTCTTTCATTGGCTTATCGACCGGCCCAGCCAGGGGATGAGGCCCCTTCGCCGTTATTGAGCCCCGCGGGAGCGGAGGATAGTCTTGACGGTCTGGAAGACGACGAAGGCGTCGAGCGCCAGCGACATGTGCTTGATGTAGTAAAGATCGTACTCCAGCTTGATGATGGTGTCCTCGAACGTGTCGCCGTATTTGTGGTTGATTTGAGCCCAACCCGTGATGCCGGGCCGGACGCAGTGGCGCTGGCGGTAGAAGGGAATCTTCTCGGCAAAGGACTTGACGAATTCGGGCCGCTCGGGCCGCGGGCCGACTAGCGACATTTCTCCGCGAAGCACGTTCCAAAGCTGCGGGATTTCGTCGATGCGGAGCTTCCGCAACCAGCGCCCCACCGGGGTGACCCGTGGGTCGTCGGGGCTGGCCCACACGGCGCCGGTTTTCGCCTCCGCGTCGGCGGACATCGAGCGGAATTTGTAGAGCGTGAAGGGAACTCCGTTCTTGCCGACCCTGGTCTGGCGGTAGAGGATGGGCCCCCGCGAGGTCAGCCGGACGGCCAGGGCGGCGATCAGAGCCAACGGCAAGGTCGCCACGATGCCCACCAAGGCGATTGTCGGCGAGTAGACGGACTGCAACGACTCGCTGCGGCGGGTGGGCCCCAGTTCGCTCGAGAAGATGAACTGGCCGGGACGGAGATCCTTGGTCGGGACCCGGCCGCTGGCATTCTCATACGCAAAGGAGGCTTCTTCGATCAGAACGCCGGAGAAGCGCAGGTCAAGCAGCGTCTGGAGGGGCATCCGCTGCCGCCGCTCGGTCATTCCGACGATGATGCGGTCTGGCCGCATGCCGCGAGCGACCTCGGCCAGGCTCGCCACCGGACCCAGAACCTTCGCCCCGTACTCGGACGTTCCCGGCTCGGCCGCGTCGTCCAGATAGCCGAGATTGAGGTAGCCGGCCTCGGGATGTTCCGTCAGGTGCCTGGCAATCTCCCGAACCACCGGGTTGAAGCCGAGGAACAGCACGCGTTGAGATCCGAAAGCGCGGAGGACCAACGCGCCATAGAAAATCCGCCAGACCGACAGCAAGATCAGCGCCGCGGCGCTCGCCCAGATCATCAGCCAGCGCGGCAGCATCCAGTCCTTGTCGAGATAGGCGACCAGCGCCTGTATCAGAAAGGCGAAGCCGATCGCCTGGCCGATATCGAAGACCACGCCCAGCTTGGAAATGGCACGGACATTGGAGTAGAAGTCCAAAAAGAAATGTAGGGCGATCAAAATGCTGGCGACCACGACGAGGATGCGGGCCAGGCCGCCGTCGTACAACAGGAAGATGGTCGGATCCACGTCGAGGAGTAAAAACGCGGTCACGACATAGCAAGAGATCAACAGGACCGCTTCCGACAAAAGCAACACGAAAATGCTAGTCGGAACGGCAAGCCGGAACAATCGGATCGTCATCTTCTGCGTCTGTCTGGCACCCGGGCACCGGCTCCCATGCGGCCCGAAGGCGACTCTATCCACGATACCGCAGGCAGGGCGGCTGCGGGAGAAAACACGGCGGCGGGACGGTAGGTGGGTGAGCGCGCCTGTAACCCAAAGGGGTCGGCACGCGTCCAGCCAAGACGGATGGCACCATCCGCGCAGAGTAGTGCCGCGGCGCGCGCCGACGGTTTGGCAGCTAGATTGCTTTTGGGGGTGAGGATAGCGCTCGGTTGACGCCCCAACCGCGGGGGTCTAGAATTTATGTTAGTTTCGAGTGCTGGCCGCGCGGCGGACCGCAGTTCGTGTCTGCCCCCCTGCTTACCGAAGGATACCGAGGAGGTTTATGAAGGCGCGGAAGTTTATGGCTTCGATTTCGGCGCTGGGCCTGGCTGCCGCCTCGCTGCTTGCCATTCAGGCCGCTAGCGAGAGCCAGGATCAAGAGAAAACCAGCGCGGCGGCGCCTCGTGAGACCGTGGCCAAGCCGCTCTCCGAGAAGGAGCGCAAGAAGAGGGAGGCGAAGCTTCGCAAAGAGTTGGAGACGCCTTACAGGAAGTGGCTGACAGAGGACGTCGGCTACATCATTACCGACGAGGAAAGAGCGGCCTTCAAGAAGTTGCAGACGGACGAAGAGCGGGATCAGTTCATCGAGCAGTTCTGGCTGCGGCGCGATCCGACGCCCGATACCGTCGAAAACGAATACAAGGAAGAGCACTACCGCCGTATCGCGTACGCCAACGAGCACTTCGCATCCGGCATCCCCGGCTGGAAAACCGACCGCGGGCGTTTCTACATCATGTACGGACCGCCGGACGAGATCGAGTCCCATCCCGCCGGAGGGACCTACGAGCGGCCTATCGACGAGGGCGGCGGCGAGACCTCCACCTACCCGTTCGAGCAGTGGCGCTACAGGTATATTGACGGCATCGGCACCAACGTCGTCCTCGAATTCGTCGATCCCTCGAATTCGGGCGAATACCGCTACACGATCGACCCGAGCGAGAAGGACGCGCTGCTTTACGTGCCCGGAGCCGGCTTGACCTGGAACGAGCAAATGGGCTTGTCCAGCAAGGACGACCGCTTTATGCGCAGCGACGGCACGCACCTGGGTACGGGCCCCTCCATGGATCTGCCGGAGAGCTTGAATGAGTTCACCCGCCTCGACATGATGCACAAGATATACCAGCCGCCAAAGATCAAGTTCAAGGACCTGGAGGCTGCGGTCGACAGCCGCATCACCTACAATCTGCTGCCGGTCAAGGTGCGGGTCGATTTTATGCGGATGACGGACTCGACCGTGCTGACCAGCGTCGCGATCCAACTGGACAACAAGGATCTGCAGTTCCAGGAGAAGAGCGGCGTGTCGCGGGCGAAGGTGAACATGTACGGCCGGATCACATCCATGGGGCGGCGCATCGTGAACGTTTGGGAAGAGCCGGTTTCCATCGAAGTGCCAACCCAGATGCTGGAGGCCAACAACAAGCGCTCGTCCGTGTACGGGCACACGATCTTTCTGGCGCCGGGCACATATCGCCTGAACGTGGTGGTCAAAGACGAGGTGGGCGGGACCATGAACAACTACGAGATGGCCTTGCGCGTGCCGACCTTTGAAGATGCGAAGCTCGCCTCGAGCACCGTGATCCTGGCGGACCTGCTGGAGCCGCTACCGACGCGCAGCGTCGGAGCCGGGCAGTTCGTAATCGGCGATTCGAAGGTGCGTCCCCGGGTTACGGATACGTTCCGCCGCGACGAGAAGATGGGGATCTATTTTCAGCTCTATAACTTCGCGCCCGACGAGAAGACCCAGAAGCCGAACGGACAGATTGAGTACCAGGTCGTCAAGAACGGCTCGAACCAGAAGGTGGTCGACTGGACGGAGGACCTGAGTCATGTGCCGGGCGCTTCGGCCCAGCAAGTGACGGTGGAACACCTTCTGCCCCTGGCACATTACGAGCCTGGGCAGTATACTCTCAAGATGACGGTCACGGACAAGAACCGAAACGCGGTTCTCACCCCGTCGGCCACTTTCACGGTAAACTAGAAAGACGAGAAGCCTGATAAGGCTACGCGCATGAACGCCAGGATGTGGAGGACGGCGGTAGGCGTGCTCGCCGGCGCACTGGTGCCGGTGTCCCTCGCCCTCCCGGCAACTTTCCAGAAGCAGAGCGGCAGCATTGTGGGCGTGGTCAGCAACTCGGCCGGCGTTCCGCAGATGGGCGCCAGCGTCCTCCTCTACGATCGGTTTGACCGCCTTCTCCAGCGCGTTCTTACCACGGAGAACGGCGCCTTCGGCTTCGATGCCCTGCCCGCGGAAGTCTATGCGATGCGCGTTTCGCTCGCCAGCTTCCTGCCCGCTTTCAAGCGGAACATACAGGTTCAGCCCGGCATGCAGAGCCTGCTGAATGTGAGCTTGGCGAGCGTGTTCAGCTCCATCGAACTGGTGGCGGTGTCTCCGGGCCAATCCTCCGTCATGAGTGATGAATGGAGATGGGTGTTGCGTAGTTCAACGACCACCCGGCCCGTGCTGCGGCTGGTGCCCGAATGGGAGGAGAAGCCCGAACCGAAGTCGGTGGCTTCGGTCTTTTCCGGCACGCGCGGCATGGTCAGCGTGTCGGCCGGTGATCAGGCGCCCGAATCTTCCCTGGGCACGGAGGCCGATCTGGGCACCGCCTTCGCGGTGGCCACGTCCTTCCTGGGCCAGAACCAGTTACAGGTGGCCGGCAACGTGGGGTATTCCTCGGTAACAGGGGCGCCGACGGCCGCGTTTCGCACCAGCTTCCGCCGGGACCTGCCGGGCGGAATTGGCAGCCCGGAAGTAAAGCTCACCATGCGGCAGATCTTCCTGCCGGTGCGTGCACGCCTCTTCCAGGGCGGCGTTCAGAATCCTGACTCCGCCCCGCTGCTGCGGACCCTTTCGGTGACTATGCTCGATCAGAAGCAAATCGGCAGCGATCTGCGGCTGGAATATGGGTTCTCCATGGATTCAGTGACCTTCCTGGAGCGCATGAATTACGTCAGTCCGTACGCTCGCCTGACCTACGATCGCGGGCACGGCCAGGTGTTTCAGTTCGGGTACGCATCGGGCACTCCGCCGGCCGAAGTCTTCATGTACCAAGGCGCGGCAGGCGCCGAGCTCGAGCAGAATCTGTCGGCGCTGGCGATGTTCCCGCGGGTGTCGCTAGGCGGCAACACCGCTCACGTTCAACGAATCTCCACCATCGAAGCCGGCTACCGGAAGAAAGCCGGATCGCGGACCTACAGCGCGGCGGCGTACAGCGATGACATCTCGAACGCGGCAGTTACGCTGCTCAGCCCGAACGGCGTGACGCCGTCCTTGGACCTCCTGCCGGACCTGATGACCAATGGCTGGACCGTGAACGCCGGCGAGTATCGCGGTCTGGGCTACATGCTGTCGGTGGCTCAGGATCTCGGCTCGCATTTCGACATGACGCTGGCTTACGGAGGCGGGCCGGCGCTGGTGGCCAGGACGGGTTCCGGCTCGGCGCTGGATTCGAAATCTTCGTTTGGAACCAGCCGCCGGCAGTCGCTGACGGCGCAGGCTTCCGCAACGCTGCCGGCCACGGGCACGCGGTTCGTCGTGAGCTATCAGTGGGCAAACGTGCTGGCGCTGAATCCTTCGCACTTCTATCTCACTGAACGCATATGCGAAGATCCGGGCCTGAACGTGCAACTTCGCCAGCCCATCCCGCACATGGGCGGCGTGCCCGGTCACATGGAAGCCACCGCCGAGTTGCGCAACCTGCTGGGGCAGGGTTACCTGCCACTCACCGTGGACGCTCAGCGGATGTACCTAGTCCAGACCCCACGCAGCCTGCGTGGCGGGCTAAGCTTTGTGTTTTAGCGGGCGATCAGCGGGCGATCAGCCATCAGCCGTCCGTTCTAAAATAGGACCATGCCCGACGAGCCTCAGCAGGAAGTGCCGGCGCCCGGTTTCGAAGTCAGCCTCGCCGAGCTGGAAAAGGTTGTCCGTGAGCTCGAAGGCGGAGACCTGCCGCTCGAGCGCGCACTCGAGCTGTTCGAGCGCGGCGTCCAGTTGAGCGAACGCTGCCGCAAACAGCTCGAAGAAGCCGAAACGCGAGTCGAGATGCTGATCACCAGGAACGGCAAACTCCAGCCCGAAGCCTTCCGCCCGGACAAGGGATGACATTCCGCGAATACTTCAAGCAGCAGCAGCGATTCGTTGACGCGCAACTGGAGCGTCTGGTGCCGCCCGCGTCCACGCCGCCCGAGACGATTCACCGCGCCATGCGCTACAGCCTGTTTGCGGGCGGCAAGCGCATCCGGCCCATTCTGTGCCTGGAGGCGGCGGGCGCGGTGGCTGATCTCGCTCCCGGAGCGGAGGAGGCGGCTTGCGCGCTCGAGCTGGTCCACACCTACTCGCTCGTTCATGACGACCTGCCCGCGCTCGATAACGACGATCTCCGCCGCGGCCGTCCCACCTGCCACAAGCAGTTCGGCGAGGCCATGGCGATCCTGGCCGGCGACGCGCTGCTTACGCTCGCTTTCCGGGTGCTGAGCCAGATCCGCGCCGCCGAGGGGCGGCGGGCACAACTCGCCGAGGAACTCGCGGTTGCCGCCGGCACGGTGGGCGGAATGATCGGAGGGCAAGTCGCCGATCTCGAAGGCGAAGGGCAGCAGCCGACCGCCGGTTTGCTCGAAACCATTCATCGCGCCAAGACCGGCGCGCTGCTTCGTGCCAGCGCCCGCATGGGCGCGATTTGCGCCGGCGCCGACAGCCGGCAGCTCGCGGCGCTCGCCTGTTACGGCCAGCACGCCGGCCTGGCGTTCCAGATCGTCGATGACATTCTGGACGTCGAGCAGTCCTCCGAGGCGCTGGGCAAAACTGCGGGCAAAGACGCCGAGCAGCACAAGATCACGTTCCCCGCCGTCTACGGCCTCGAGGAATCGCACCGAATGGCGGAACAGGAACGCCGGGGTGCTCACCGGGCGCTGGAGGTCTTCGGCGAGCGCGGCGCCCACCTCCGCGAACTGGCCGACCTGATCGTCGAGCGGAGCGCATGAAACCGTCCGGCCGTCTCCGGCTGGATCAGCTACTAGTGGAGCGAGGACTGGCCGAATCGCGCGCCAAGGCCCAGGCGCTGGTGATGGCGGGTCAGGTCCTTCTGGACGGACAGAAAGCCGGAAAGCCCGGCCATGCGGTTCCTGGCGACGCGCGCGTCGAGGTCCTGGCGCGGCCACGTTTTGTAGGCCGCGGCGGGCTGAAACTCGACGCTGCGCTCGACCACTTCCGGATCGATGTCCGCGAGTTCCTCTGCCTCGACGTCGGCTCCTCGACGGGCGGCTTCACGGACTGCCTTCTCCAGCACGGAGCGCGCCACGTTTATGCCGTCGATGTCGGCGCCGGCCAGCTCGATTGGAAGCTGCGCGGCGACCCACGCGTCACGGTCCGCGAAGGGATCAATGCGCGCTACCTTCGGTTCGAGGACATTGGGGAGGCCGTGGACGCGGCGGTCCTGGACGTGAGCTTCATCTCGGTCACGCTGGTATTGCCCGCCGTGGTCCCCCTGCTGAAGGCAACCGGCCAGATGGTTATACTTGTTAAGCCGCAGTTCGAGGTGGGGCGCGGCGAGGTCGGAAAAGGCGGCATCGTGCGCGATCCGGAGCTTCACGCCCGGGCGTGCGAGCGCGTCCGTACCGTGGTCAAAGAGTTGGGATTCGGGACCGGCCTGATGGAGAGCCCCATTCTCGGCGCGGAAGGGAACCGGGAGTTCCTCTTGCATGCACGACATTGAAGCTGTGGGCATCATCTCGAAACCCCACGCGGCCGAGGCCGCTCAGTTCATCCCCCGCGTAGCCGAGTGGCTGAAGGCGCGCGGGATGGCGGTGCGCTTCGACGAGGTGACGGCCGGGTATCTGGGCTGGGGAGGCGGCGTTCCCCGCGAGGAGGTCGCCGAGGGCTGCGACCTTCTAATCGTCTTCGGGGGCGATGGCACATTGCTGGCCGCGGCACGCGCCTTGCGAGGCCGCGAAATCCCGCTGTTTGCAGTGAATCTGGGCGGCCTGGGCTTCCTGACCGCCATCACGGTCGACACCGTCTTGCCGGAACTGGAGCGCGCCTTGCGCGGCGAGCACCGCATCGGCACGCGGCGCATGCTGCGCTGCCAGGTGCTGCGGGACGGAGTCTGCACGTCGACTTATCAGGCGCTCAACGACATCATTGTCACCAAGGCGTCCATCGCCAGGATGATCGACCTCGATGCCTTCGTGGACAACCACTTCGTCTGCGCCTACAAAGCCGACGGCCTGATCGTCTGCACCCCAACCGGATCGACCGCCTACTCCCTTTCGGCGGGCGGGCCGATCATTTTTCCGCGCGTCGGCGCTGTGTGCCTGACGCCGATCTGCCCGCACATGCTGACCAACCGTCCGGTCATCGTCCCCGACACCGCCGTCATTACCGTGCTGAGCCGCACGCGGGATGGGGACGCGTACCTGACCATCGACGGGCAGATCGGCGAGCCGCTGCGCGAAGGGGACAAGGTTGTGTGCAGCCGCTCGCCGCACGTGCTGCAACTGATCCGTCCACCCAAGTCGATGTTCTTCGACGTGCTGCGCCAGAAGTTGAAGTGGGGCGAGCGGTAGGCGGCGGGTTAGGCCGGCGGGGCTACGGCGCGTACGGGTAGTAGCCCCGGCGCGTCCGGACGGTGACATCGGGGATGTCCACCGTAACCTTGATCGCCCGGAACGGACGCGCGCTCATCTCCGTGTTCGGAATGTAGCGCAGAATATATTGGGTGGTGATCTCGCCGGCAACCTTGGTGATGGCGTCGAACATGTGCTGGGCGACCGCCGCCGAATACGCTCCGCTGCCCACTACCAGCGCGTAGTTGCCCGCGTCCTGGGGCTTGGACAGGTAGCCCGAGACGTCCGCGTAGACTTGATCGAGTGGCGACTCGACACGCCCGCCGGTCTCGTCGGTCAAGCGCGCCATGGCCGGCGTTCCCTCGCTCGTGAACCCGAAAGCCACCGTGCTCACACCGTAAATGGTCACCAGGTGGCGCTGCGCCATCTCGATGATCTGATCCAGCGTATACTTGCTGGCGTTGTCGTTGCCATCGCCGAAAACGATCAGCACCCGGCGCGGCTCGATTGGCTCGCCCTTGATCTGATGGTGTTTGGTTATGGCCATGGCGATGGCGTCGTACAGCGCGGCCCCGCCGCCCGGCTTAAGCGTGCGGATCTTGTCCACGATGGGCTCGGGTTGCGTAGTGGTGTTGACGGCCAGCTCCGCATCCGTGTTGTAGGTCACCAGGAAGCCGCTGTACTTATTCTCTCTGTCGTCGGACAGCAGATGCCAGACCATTTCCATCGCGGTCTCCTGGAAGTTCTTCCAGTGGATGCGTGAAGCGCTGCTCAGGTCAAGCACGAAGCCAACCACGACCGGCTGGTTGTGCTCGCGGCTGAAATACTGGATCCTTTGTTCCCGGCCGTCTTCGAAAATCCTGAAGTCGGACTGCGTCAGGTCGGAGATGAACCGGCCTTTGTAGTCGGTCACCGTCACGGGGACGACGACCTCATTCACCTCGACCTTGATCGGCGGCGCTTCTGGCTCGGGCTTCTGGCCTGCCGTCTGCGCCAGGGCCGCCGCGCAAAAACCGTAAATGAGAATCAGAGCACTACGAAACATTGAAATCATTATCTCACTGTGACCGTGGGGCGGGCGGTTCCGCCTGCCTGAGCGGGCCAAACGGCCTGCCCCACGCGCCTTCATCGCTCGACGCGGCCCGAGCCGCCGCCCGCCACCAGCGCCTTGACTTCGTCCGCGCTGAAGCGGTTGTAGTCCCCCGGCAGCGAGTGCTTCAGGCACGACGCCGCCACTGCGAACTCCAGCGCCTCATGGTGGTTCGGCAAGCGCTTGAGCCCGTAAATCAGGCCCGCGGCGAAGGCGTCGCCTCCGCCCACGCGGTCCACGATGTGAGTGATGTCGTAGTGCCGGCTCACCAGGAAATTCTTGCCGTCGTGCAGGCAGGCCGACCACCCGTTGTGCGACGCGCTCCTGGACTCGCGCAGCGTCACCGCCATCACTTTCAGTCTCGGGAACTCGCGCATCACTCTCTCGGTGAGACGCGAGTACTGCGCGGCGTCCAGCTTGCCCGAGTGCACGTCCACCTGGGCCTCGATGCCGAGCGCCATCTGGCAGTCTTCTTCGTTGGCGATCCCGACATCCACCAGCTTGAAAAGCTGCCGCATCACCTCCTGGGCCGTCTTTCCGTACTTCCACAGGTTCTTGCGGTAGTTCAGATCACAGGACACCGTCAGGCCCTCCGCATGCGCTTTCGCCGCCGCCGCCAGGGCCAGATCGGCGGCGCCCTGGCCGATGGCGGGCGTGATGCCGGTGACATGGAACCAGTCCGCGCCCGCCAATGCCGCGTCCCAATCGACGGCCTCCGGGCCGGCCAGCGCCAGCGAGCTGCCCGCGCGGTCGTAGACCACCTTCGAGGGACGCTGATTCGCTCCCGTTTCGAGGAAGTAGATCCCCATACGGCCCGGCCCCCGCACGATTTGCGAGGTGTCCACGCCGAAGCCGCGAAGCTGCCGGATGGCTGCCTCCGCAATCGGATTTGCGGGCGGCAGGACGGTGACGAAACGCGAGGGCTCGCCGAAGGCGGCGAGCGAAACCGCGACGTTGGCCTCGCCTCCGCCAAAAGTCGCCAGCAGCGAAGGCGAATCGAGAAGGCGCTCGAAAGGCGGCGGCGCCAGCCGCATCATGATCTCTCCGAAGGCGACGGTGGTTCCGGACATTGGCATCGGCTCCTGACTCATTTTGACACTGGCAGAACCGCCACCGCGTCCACGGCGAACGAGGCGTCGAGCGAGGGCAAGGCCACCACGGGAACAATTGTCAGCGACGGCGGCTTGGCCGGATCGAAGAACTCACGCCCGGCCAGCGCGGCGAGCGCGCCCGTCGAGCGTGACAACGAATAGACACTCACATGGACCACGCCGCTATAAGACGCGCCCGCCTGCGCCAAGGTTTTCCCTAACCTTTCGAACGCCAGCTTCGCGTCGGGCGCGGTGTCCCCGAAAGCCAGTTGCGCGCCGGTGAAAACCAGCTTGCCGGCCCCCGCCGGCTGTTGCAGGGCTGCCTGCCGCCCCACCGCTTCGCAGGTTGCACCGCTATCGAGCGCCGCCCGCAGCGGCTGCACGAAATCCGAGACCGCCTTCGGAAACGCACCCGCCACCGCGGTACGGAACTGGTCTGTTTCATCCAGCGACGTCGGGTAGCAGGTGACCCGCAGAACCTCGTTCGGGCCTGCGCCGGCGTTGGCCAGTGCGGTCCGCAACCGGTCCAGGACGCGCCGTAGATGAGGCAGCACCGGCTGGAGCGGCTGGTTCACGTAATCGCTTTCTGCCGGAACCATGACGATTCCGTTGGGGTTCACCACCTTCTTGTCCAACGCCACCGATTCCAGCACCACCTGGGCGCCGTCGTGGGGAAGGTCGCCAACCTGCACTACGGTCAGCGCCGGGAGTGCGACTCGTTTCTCCGTGCACAGTTCGCTGACCACGGTCTGGACGCGCCGCGTGTCGCCGGTGCCTGCCACGAAGGCGCGCAGCTCAACAAGCGGGCGGTCTGGACGGAGGAGCGGCTTCAGGGCTTCCCGAAGCTGCTGCGACAGCAGTCCTTCGCCGCGCAGCGGCGTCACCTGAAAGGCCACACGGTCCGCGTCCGCCGCCGTGACCGCCGGCAGTTCCGGTCGCAGTGGGAGGGCCTGGGTGGGCGGCTCTTCGTCCTGGTCGTGCTTCTTCTTCTGACCGCCCGGCACGGCGACAAGCGCGGCGGTCAAGGCGAGGCACAAGAAAACGGCTGACTGCGTCATGTATGATGCCGCTCGTGGGCGATTGTATCAAATCGGGCGGCACCGGGGTTCTGTGCTCGGGGATTGCCATCGAGCCATCCAATATGGTATGGTTATCTCTCGATTGGAATGTTCCCGGAGCTCCATCTCGATCCCGCATCCGACGAGCCGCTATACCGCCAACTATCTGACGCAATTAAGGAACTCATCGGAGATGGTCGTCTAAAAAAGGGCGAGCGCCTGCCAGCCACTCGCGAGTTGGCTGGCCTGCTTGGTCTGAATCGCACCACTGTCTCCGCCGCTTACGCCCTCCTCGAATCCGAGTGCCTGGTCCAGGGCCATGTCGGGAGGGGGAGTTTTGTCCTCAGCGAGCCCCGGCCGCCCAGTGCGGGTCTGAACTGGGAGCAGTTGCTTCCCGCCCCCGGCCCCGCCCCGCCCGCGCCGGCTGCGTCCGACGGCATCAGCTTCTCCAGTTCCTGCCCGGCCGAAGACCTGTTTCCGATCGAGGCTTTCCGCAGAACGTGCGAGGAAGTGCTGGCCGGCCCGGACGCCTCGGCGGTGCTGCAACTCGGCTCGCCCGCCGGCTACGCGCCTCTGCGCCATCACCTGCTGGATGAAGCGCGCCGCGAAGGAGTGGCGCGCGCCGGCGACGACCTCATCGTCACGAACGGATGCCAGCAGGCGCTCGACCTGATGGCTCGCGTCCTGGTCCGCCCCGGCGATGCGGTTGTGGTGGAAGACCCCGTCTACCCCGGTCTGAAGAATGTGCTGCTCAAGGCGGGCGCCCAACTGGTTGGCGTGCCGGCGGGTGTGGAAGGGCTCGATATCGGTGCGCTCGAGCGCGCCGTCATTCGGACACGGCCGCGCCTGATCGTGACCACGCCCGATTTCCAGAACCCCACCGGCGGAACGCTTCCCGCCGAGGCACGCCGGGCCGTGCTGCGCATCGCCCGCTCGGCCGGATGCGTGCTCGTGGAGAACGATATCTACGGCGAACTCCGCTACGAAGGCGAGGCCGCGCCCGCCATCAAGCGGATCGACGAGACCGGTGACACCGTGTTGCTGCGCAGCTTCTCCAAACTCACCTTTCCGGGATTGCGCGTGGGGTGGGCCCTTGCGCCGAAGGCGCTGGTAGCGCGGTTGGCCGAGGCCAAGCAGATGGCCGACCTGCACACCGATCAGCTTTCGCAGGCCGTGCTGCTGCGCTTTGCCGTCTCCGGCCGCCTGAAAGAGCACCGGGCGCGGGTCCTCGCCGCCGGCGCCGAGCGTCTCCGGACCGTGCTCGAAGCGTGCCAACGGTCGCTGCCCGCTGGAACGCTCTTCACCCAGCCGCAAGGTGGCATGAACCTGTGGGTTCGTCTTCCCGAGCCGCTCGATGCCGGCGATCTCCTGGCCCGCGCGCAGCGTGAAGGCGTCAGCTACCTGCCGGGACGGTATTTCGAAGTTTCGCGGCGCGAGCCGGGCGGCTTGCGCTTGAGCTTTGCGGCCCTGCCGCCGGAGAAGATCCGCGCCGGGCTCGCGATTTTGGGGAGGGTCTTTTCGAGCGAGCTTGCTCGCGCGCGCCTGGAGCGCCGCGAGCCTGCTCCAGCGCTGGTGTGAGGAAAGCCGTCAGCCGTCAGCCAGCCCGGTCGCTACCGGTTGGTCGGATCGGTCGCCGATGACCGAAGGCTGGTGGCTGATAGCTGGACGGAGGAGAACGCAATGTTTCTAGACGATACTTACCGGGTCAAGGTTGGCTTGGCCGAGATGCTCAAGGGCGGCGTGATTATGGACGTCACCAACGCCGAGCAGGCGGTCATAGCCGAGAAGGCCGGAGCGGTGGCCGTAATGGCGCTCGAACGCGTGCCCGCCGACATCCGCAAGGAAGGCGGCGTCGCGCGCATGGCGGCGATCAAGAAGATCCGCGAGATCATGGAGCAGGTCACCATTCCCGTGATGGCCAAGTGCCGCATCGGGCATTTCATGGAGGCGCGCATCCTGGAGGCGCTCAAAGTCGATTACATCGACGAAAGCGAAGTGCTCACGCCGGCCGACGAGGAACACCACGTAGACAAGCGCCCGTTCAAGGTGCCGTTCGTCTGCGGCGCGCGCAACCTGGGCGAGGCGCTGCGCCGGATCGCCGAGGGCGCCGCCATGATCCGCACCAAAGGCGAGGCCGGCTCGGGCAACATCGTCGAGGCCGTGCGGCACATGCGCACCATTCAGAAAGAAATGAAGCAGCTTACCGTGCTCGGACCGGAGGAGCTGGTGGCGGAGTCGAAGAAGCTCCAGGCGCCGCTCGAGCTGGTCGAATACGTCGCCGCGAATGGCAAGCTTCCGACGCCGAACTTCTCGGCGGGCGGCATCGCCACGCCGGCCGACGCGGCGCTGGTGATGCAGCTTGGCGCAGAGGCCGTCTTCGTCGGCTCGGGCATCTTCAAGTCCGAGGACCCGGAGACGCGCGCCCGCGCCATCGTCAAGGCTGCAACCTATTACAACGATCCGCTGAAGCTGCTCGAGGCGAGCGAGGAGCTGGGCAGGGGGATGTTCGGTCTCGACGTGGCCAGCATGCCGGAGTCCGAGCGCCTGGCGGCACGGGGCTGGTAGATGGGCGTCAAGCGCGTGGGCGTGCTCGCGCTGCAAGGCGATTTCGAGGCGCACCAGAAGGCGCTCGAGCACGCAGGGGCCGCGGCCGTCCCGGTGCGCGAGGCGGCCGATTTCGACTCGCTCGACGGACTGGTGATTCCGGGCGGCGAGAGCACCACCATGCTCCGCATCATCAACAACGAGGCGCTCGTCGAGCCCCTGGCCCGCTTCGGCCGCGAGCGCCCGATTTTTGGAACGTGCGCCGGAGCGATCCTGCTGGCGTCCGAGGTCTCCAACCCGGCGCAGGAGTCGCTCGGCCTGGTGGACATCGCCATCGAGCGCAACGCGTACGGGCGCCAGCTCGACAGCCGGGTGGTCCGGCTCATGCCGGAAGAGGAATTCCTCCTCCGGACGGGGCCTGGAGAAATGGAGACCGTCTTCATTCGCGCGCCGATTATCCGCAGAGTCGGGCCCGGCGCCCGCGTGTACCTCCGCTACAACGGCGACCCCGTGCTGGTGGCCCAGGGGCGGCACCTGCTGGCGACGTTTCATCCCGAGCTGACCGCCGACGCCCGGATTCACCGCCTCTTTGTGGAAGGATTGTAAGCGGTGCGGCGCTTCCGGGTGCTCTTCGTGTGCATCGGCAACGCCTGCCGCAGCCAGATGGCGGAGGCGTTCGCGCGGGCTTACGGCAGCGACATCGTCATCGCCGAGAGCGCGGGGCTGTGGCCGGCGGGGTGGATCGCTCCCGACACCGCGGCGCTGATGCTCGAGAAGGACATCAGCATCGAGGGTTGTTCTTCGAAGGGCCTCGACCGGACCGGAACCGACTTCGACCTGATCGTCAACATGAGCGGCGAGCCACTTCCCTTCCCCGTGTCCGCGCCGGTCCGCGAGTGGAACGTCGAGGATCCGGTCTGCCTGCCGGCCGAACGCCACCGCGAAACCCGTGACCAGATCGAGGCGCTGGTGCGCGAGTTCCTCGGCGAGCTGCGAGCCGCCGCTCCGTAACGGTCGCGGTTGGGCGCTGAGCGTCCGCGCCAGCCGCGACACACGCTACAATCGGGATTATTAGCGGAGGTGGGAGTATGCGTCGATACGGCCTTGGCGCCGTTATCGTGGCGATTGTGTGCGCCGCGGCGCTGGTTTCCCGCGAGCCGGGAGATGACCAGCGGCTGGGTCATGCCTCGCGGTCCGAGAAGGCCGGATGGATCTTCGTCCACCTGCACGGCAAGCCGGCCGACCTGGGCTACCAGCACGGGTACCTGCTTGCGCCGGAGATTCAGGACGCGCAGCGCATGATCGCGGCGCTCCTGGAGCACGACACCAGCAAGGACTGGCAGTTTTTCCGCGACGCCGCACGCGACATCTTCTGGCCCAAGGTTCCTGTCGAGTACCGCGAAGAGCTGCAGGGGATGTCCGAGGGCCTCGCCGCGCACGGCGTGCAACTCGATACGCTTGACCTCACGGTGATGAACGCCTGGCTGGAGCTGTCTCCGTACTGGTTCAAGTGGCGCCAGGCGCAGCTGGGCAAGACCGCTCTGCTCGTGCCGCCGGAGCGATGCAGCGCTTTCGTCGCCACCGGCGCTTACACCCGCGACGGCCGCCCCTTGCTCGGCCACAACCTCTGGAGCGGCTATGCCGAAGGCGGGCGCTGGAGAATCGTCTTCGACATACACCCCAAGGACGGCAACCGCATCCTCATGGACGGCTTTCCCGGCCTGATCCACAGCGCCTCCGATTTCGGGATCAATTCCGCTGGAATGATGATCGCCGAGACCACGATCGCGCAGTTTGCCGGCTTCGACCCCAACGGCGTTCCGGAATTCGTGCGAGCGAGAAAGGCCATGCAATACGCGTCGTCGATCGACGATTTCGCACGGATCATGAAGGACGGGAACAACGGCGGCTACGCCAACAACTGGCTGATTGCCGACCGCAAGACCAAGGAAGTCGCACGCCTCGAGCTGGGCCTGAAAAACGTGACGCTCCAACGCACCATGGATGGCTACTTCGTGGGCTCCAATTTCCCAGTGAACGAAAAGCTGGCGCGCGAGGAGACGGGTTTTCCCATGAAGGACTACTCGGAGAGCGCCAATGCGCGCCACATCCGTTGGGACCAGTTGATGGAAGAGAACAAGGGCAAAATCGACGTCATCGTGGGGCAGAAGCTCCTCTCCGATCACTACGACACCTTCGAGCGGAAGACGGACCCCGACGAGCGAACGCTGTGCGGGCATATTGACCTCTCGCCCCGCGGCGCCAAGCCCTGGGAGCCGCCCTACGGCCCGGCCGGCGCGACGCAGGCGAAGGTGGCCGATGCGACGATGGCGGAAGCAATGTCCCTGAGCGCCGCGATGGGCCACCCCTGCGGTATCGGCTTTAAGGCCGCCCGGCACTTGTCCCACCACCCCGACCTGCGCTGGCAGAGCGCCATCCTCCACGACCTGGATTCGCATCCCTGGGTGGACTTTAAGGCACTGCCGTAACGGCCCGGCCGCTTCCTTTGTCGCGGCCCACTCCCCGGCCCAGGTGCTATCATCGCGTGCAAGACCATGAGCAAACTCTGCTTTGGAGTTGTCTGTGCCTGCCTGCTGGCAGGCGCCGCACCGGCCCAGGAGCAAGCCCGGTCGGCCCCGATCGTGCTGCACGCGGCTCGTTTGCTGGAAATCAACACCGGGAAGATCCTCACGCCGGGCGAAGTCCTGGTCGAGGGCGAACGAATCGTGGAGGCCGGCAGGGCCGTGACGCATCCCGCCGGAGCCCGGACCATCGACCTGGGTGACAGCACCCTGCTGCCCGGGCTGATCGACGCACACGTACACCTGTTCCTCCATCCTGGCGCCGAGGACTTGCAGACCGTCCAGGAATCGGTGCCGCAGCGGACCATCCTGGCCGTCCTGGCCGCTCGCGACGATCTGATGGCGGGCTTTACCGCCGAGCGCGACATGGGCACCGAGGGCGCGGGCTCGGCCGATACCGCGGTGCGCAACGCCATCGACCGGGGACTGGTTCCGGGGCCGCGGCTGCGCGTAAGCGGCAACGCCGTCGACATCCTCGGCGGGCACGAAGACGCCACCGGCTACAACCCCGAACAGCACGTGCTGCCCAACGCCACCTGGGCAAACAACGCCGCCGAGCTGGTGAAGGTGATCCGCCAGCAGTTCAAGGAGGGCGCGGACTTCATCAAGATCTACCAGACCGGACACGACGCCTTCCGCGACGGCAAGCTCTTCGCGCCTTACCAGTACACGGAGGCCGAGCTGAGCGCCGCGGTTCAAGAAGCCGCCCGCGTCCGAAGCAAGGTGGCGGTACACGCCACCGGCGAGCCGGGCACCCTGTATGCCGCGCGCGCCGGCGTCGTCTCCATCGAGCATGCCATCCAGCTCGGCGAGGAGACGATGCGGCTGATGCATGAAAAGCACATTTACGCCGTTCCGACGTTCACCATTTTTGAGTACTTCGCCGAGCACGCGGCGTCCAAGGAGCAGGCGGCGCGCGAACGGTGGATGATCGACGCGCACGCGCGGGAGTTTCGCAAGCAGCTTGCAGCCGGGGTTCCCATCGCGGCCGGGTCCGATGTTGGCCCGTTTCCGCATGGCACGCAGGCGCGCGAGTTCGTCTTGATGGTGAAATACGGCATGACGCCGCTGGCCGCGCTCCAGGCCGGCACGCTGAACGGCGCGGAGTTACTCGGCTGGGCCGGCCGGATCGGCGCGCTGAACCCCGGCTACCTGGCCGACATCGTCGCGGTTCCCGGCAATCCGCTCGAAGATATCGGCGTGGTCGAGAAGGTGTCTTTCGTCATGAAGGGAGGGGTTGTGTACCGCTCGCCCGAACGGACAGCGCCAGCAGAACCGCGCACGCCGCCGACACCGCATTGATCGCGAGCCGGCCAGGGGGTCTACCCTACTTCAAGTCGCTCCGCGGGCATACAATGTGGTCATGATTCCGAAAGTGCGCAAGGCAGTCTTCCCGGCCGCCGGACTGGGCACCCGCTTTTTGCCCGCCACCAAGGCCCAGCCCAAGGAGATGCTCGCGCTCGTGGACAAGCCGCTGATCCAGTATGCAGTCGAGGAAGCCATCCACTCCGGAATCCAGAACATCGTCATCGTCACCGGCCGCGGCAAGACGGCAATCGAAGATCACTTCGACGTGAGCTTCGAGCTCGAGCACCTCCTGGAGACGCGGAACAAAAAGGACCTGCTGGCTGCCGTGCGCGACATCTCCGATATGATCGACGTCGCCTACATCCGGCAGCGCGAGGCCCTGGGCCTGGGGCACGCCGTGCTGCGTGCCCGCGCCATCGTGGGCAACGAACCGTTCGCCGTCGTGCTCTCCGACGACGTCATCGAAGCCGATATTCCCTGCCTGCGCCAGTTGGTGGACGTCTACGAGTTCTTCGGCTCCTCCGTGGTGGCTCTCATGGAGGTGCCCTCAGACCAGATCTCCGCTTACGGCGTTGTGGACGCCGAGCCAGTGGCCCACAACGGTTGCCGCGACCGCTTGTATCGCATCCGCAACATGGTCGAGAAGCCCAAGCAGAGCGAGGCCCCTTCGAACCTGGCGATTATCGGCCGGTACGTGCTGACTCCGGAGATCTTCCCGTCGCTCGAAGCGATCGAGCCGGGTTCGCTGGGCGAGATCCAGCTCACTGACGGGTTGAAGCACCTGCTCCACACCCGCCCCATTTACGGTTACCGGTTCGAGGGCACGCGGTACGACGCCGGCGATAAGCTCGGTTTTCTGAAGGCGACGGTGGAATTCGCCCTGCGCCGTTACGACCTCGGCGGCCCGTTCCTCGAGTATCTGCGCAGCCTGAAGCTCGAGGAACTGGCTATCCGCCGCGTGGCCGGGACGGGCCGGCAGCCAGAGTGAGATAGACGCCGATGGCGTTCGCTACGATCTTCGCCTGCCGGGCTGAAGCCCAGCAAGGCTTCGAAGCCCACCCCCCCGATTGCCCTTGTGGTTTCAACGCCCTAGAATAGGTGTTAGGGAGTCTGAACCCGGCCATGCCTCAACAGCAGGCGTTGACACCTCGCCAACAGGAAGTTCTGTGTTCCATCGTCGAGACCTATATCACGACGGGGGAACCGGTCGCCTCCAGGACCATTGCGACCCGGAGGAAGGACCCCCTCAGTCCCGCCACGATCCGCAATGTCATGGCGGATCTCTACGAGGGGGGCTACCTCGATCAGCCCCACACGTCGGCGGGCCGCGTACCGACCGAAAAGGCGTTCCGCGCCTATGTGGAATCGCTGACGGCGCGGCGGCTGAATCCGGCCGACGTGGAACGGCTGCGGGCGGATCTGAGCGGCGTCGATTCGATGGGCGAGCGCATCGAGCGCTCCAGTCACTTTCTCACCGAGTTCACCCGCAACATCGGCATCGCGGCGGCCATCCCCGCCTCCAGCCAGATTCTGAGCCAGATCGAATTGCTGAAGCTGGCCGACAGCCGGGTACTGATGATTGTCGTCACCAAAGACCGCATCATCCGCGACCGCGTGGTCTGGCTCGACGAGGAGATCTCGCAGGACAACCTGAACTCCATCCGCAACTATGTCAACCGGAACTTCAGCGGGTGGAAGCTGGCCGACGCGCGCGAGGAATTGCATCGCCGGCTGGAGCAGGAGAGCGCGGCCTACGACGCCATTCTCAAACGTCTGATCGTTCTTTCCGCCAAGGGCCTGCTTGACATCAACTGGGCGCCGGAGATTTACATGGAGGGCGCCTCCAACCTGGTGACCGTCGACCTGCACCTCACCCGCGAGAGGATGCGCGAGCTGTTCCACGCGCTTGAGGAGAAGAAGCGCCTGCTGCAGTTGCTGGACCGTTTCCTCGAGCAGCCCGCCGGCGAGCTAGGCGTGCGGGTGGGACTGGCGGAAGCGCATCCGGCGATGAGTGCATTTTCTCTCATCGGAATGAACGTCGAGCTGCCGGGCGGCCTCGCCGCCAAGATCGCCGTGCTCGGCCCGATGCGGATGAATTACGAGCGTGTGATGTCGGCCGTGTGGCAGGTAGGCAGCGCTTTTCAGGAAGCGGTAGGTTGACCCCTCTGCTACGCTGGAAGTTGGCTCAGCGGCATTTTTCAACTATGGAAGACGATACGAAACGGATGGATTCCTCTGCCACCGAGGCGCAGAGTGCCGATAGCGCCGATTCAGAGGCGCTCCTGGCCTCAGTCACCGCCGAACGCGACGCGCTCGCCCAGGAGCGGGCGGATCTCTACGATCAGTTGCTCCGCCTGCGGGCGGAATTCGAGAACTTCCGCAAGCGCGCGGAGCGGGAGCGCGGCGAATTCACCGAGTTCGCTGCTTCGGAAGCCGTCCGCGCGGTGGTCCCGGTTCTGGACGATTTCGAGCGGGCGCTGAAGACCGAGTGCGCCGATAAGAAATACGCGCGGGGAATGGAGCTGATCTACCAGCGGCTTCTGGAAACTCTGAAGAAATTGGGGCTCGAGCCGATCGAGAGCGAAGGCCAGAGATTCGATCCTACTCTGCACCACGCCGTCGAAACGGAAAAGACCGACCGCGTCGAGGATCAGACCATCCTCAGCCAGCACCAGCGGGGATACAGTTTCAAGGGAAAACTGCTCCGGCCGGCGATCGTGAAAGTCGCCATCGAGCCGTAATCAGCCGCCGTGGAAAAGCGAGACTATTACGGGGTTCTGGGCGTCCGCCGCGAGGTAAGCGAGCAGGAGTTAAAGAGCGCCTACCGGCAGGCCGCGCTGAAGTACCATCCTGACCGCAACCCGGGCGACCACACGGCCGAGGAGAAGTTCAAGGAAGCGGCCGAAGCCTACAGCGTCCTGAGCGACCCGGAGAAACGCGCCGCTTACGACTCTTATGGCTTCGCCGGAGTCTCCGCCTCCGCGGCCGGCCACCCGTTCGAGGGTGGGTTCCCGGACCTCTCGGAGATCTTCGGCGACCTCTTTTTCGGCGATCTGTTCGGAGGAGGGGGCCGGGGCCGCAGCCGCGTCCAACGGGGCGAGGACCTGCGCTACGACCTCGAGCTGACCTTCGAAGACGCGGTGCGGGGAATGAGCGCCGAGATCCAGGTGCCGCGCCAGGAGGCTTGCAGCCGGTGTCGCGGCACCGGAGGCGAGCCCAACGGCGGCGTGACTACTTGCCCGAGATGCCACGGCCGCGGCCAGATCGTGTTCCAGCAAGGCTTCCTTTCCCTGCGCCAGACCTGCTCTCAATGCGGCGGCGCGGGACAGGTGGTTCGCCACCCGTGTGCCAATTGCCACGGCCAGGGCTACGTCCAGACCGAGCGCAAGCTGAAGGTCAATATCCCGGCGGGCGTCGACAACGGGACGCGCCTCCGCCTGAGTGGTGAAGGACAGCCCGGGCCGGGCGGCGGCCCCGCGGGCGATCTCTACGTGTTCATCCGGGTGGACGAGCATCCCGTCTTCGAGCGCCGCGACAACGACCTCCACTGCACCATTCCAATCAACATCGCCCAGGCTGCGCTCGGCGTGGAAATTCAGGCCCCCTCGCTCGACGGCCCTTTTCCGCTGAAGATCCCGGAAGGCACCGCGAGCGGCGCCACGTTCCGCCTCAAGCACAAGGGCGTGCCGGACGCAAACGGTCGCGGCCGCGGCGACCTCTACGTTCACATCCAGGTCAAGGTCCCCGCCAAGCTGACGCGCGAGCAAAGAAAGCTCTTCGAGGAACTCGCGCACCTCCTGCCCGCCGACAACGAGCCCGACAAGCGCGGCCTGTTCGAGAAGGTCAAAGACTACTTCATGTAAGGGGCCGCTCCCGGCGGCTCCGTCAGGGCGCCGGCGCGGCCGGCGGGACGAGTGCGTGCCAGATGGGCTGAATCCAGTCGTCCTTTTCCATGTCGTAGACGTTGAAGTTCGACTCGAATTGCCAGTAAGTCCAGGCGAACCCGAAGGATTCGGCCGTGCGGGCCACGTGAGCGATATAGCGGACCCGGGAGTCCAGGTCGCCCTTTTCGTAAGCGCCGAACTCGCCCAACAGGATCGGCCGCTTCTCGGCCTTGGCCCATTTCGCAACGCCCGCGAAATCCTCTTCCACCCGGCGTTTCTCGGTATCGGTGCCCCAGGTGACGCCGGAAAGCTTGGCGGTCATTGGGCTCCACGATGCGCCCTGATGCGTGAACTGCATCGGCAGGTAGTAATGCACGGTCACGATAATGTGCCGGTCATCGGGCGGCAACTCCAGTTTGTCGAGGAAGTGGATGCCGTTCCAGAAAGCTGGTCCGATGACGACGTTGCGCGTTGGATTGGTCTTGCGAATGATGGCCAGCGCGTCCTTCAGAAGGCCGTTCCACAGCGGGGCGGTCAGCCGGGAATTCGGCTCGTTCAGAATCTCGAACAGCACGCTCGCCGGTGCATCCTGGTAGCGCGGCGCGATCTGCTCCCAGAACGCCAAAAGCTTGGGCCTCGTGCCCTCGGGATCCTTCCCGCAGATTTCGTAGTCGTGCTCGTCGAGGATCACGATCAGGTCATTGGCCAAAGCGTTCTTCACCACCCAGTCGAGCGTCTTGAGCCAGGCCGGGTCGAGCTGGTTTTGCGCGTCCATGTGGGAGAAGGCTTGCAGGTTGACACGCACGGTCTGAAATCCGCCTTCGTGGATGCGTTGAAAATGGCGCTCTTTGAAACGGGCCTTCGCGAAGTCCTCCCACAGCGGGTCATAGCCTATGATGTTGACTCCGCGACCCATTTTGACGATCTGCTCGAGCGGGTCCACCGCAGTCTGCGCTCCCAGCGCTGCCGCCGTGAGCGCGGCCAGTGCCGCCAGTTCAAGCGATCTCTTCAGCACAGTGCATCTGGACAATTGGTTTCCTCCCCGAAGAAGCAATTGTAACCGCGGCGCGTGGCCGGTCGCTTGCCGCCTGCGGAGCAGGCCCGGGCGCGTTAGGATAAACGGTGATGACGAGAAGAATCGCAATCTCCCTCCTGTTGGCCGCGGCCCTGGCCTCGCCTGCGTACCCGGCATCCCGCACCCATTGGGTCGCGACCTGGGGCCCTAGCCCTGCGCCGCAACTTCCCGATCAAACGCAGATGCGCAAAGCGGGCATGGTGTTCGAAAACCAGACGCTGCGCGAGATCGTCCACACCACTATCGGAGGCGAGATGGTGCGCGTGCGGCTCTCGAACGCTTTCGCGAGCGACGCCGTCGAGATCGCGGCTGCCCACATCGCCCTGCGCGGGAAGGAAGCGGATGTCGTCGCGGGCTCCGACCGCGTGCTTACCTTCAGCGGCCGGCCGGCGGTCACCATACCGCCTGGCGCGCTGGCGCTGAGCGATCCGGTGAAGCTGGAAGCGCCCGCGGCCGGCGATCTCGCCATCAGTCTCTATCTGCCCAAGCCCACTGCCGGCGCCGGCATCCACTACTCGGCCCAGCAGACCTCTTACGTGGCGCAGGGGGATTTGACCGGCGCGGCTTCCCTGCCCGCCCCTGCGACGCTCACCTCCTGGGTCTTCCTCACCGGCGTGGATGTGCTGGCGCCGGAGTCCGCGGGCCTGGCGGTGGCGTTCGGGGACTCGATCACCGACGGCGCGCTCTCGACCTTCGACGCCAATCACCGCTGGCCCGACGTTCTCGCGGCGCGTCTCGCGGTGCGGCGCGGCGGCAGGAAGGTTGCGGTGATCGATGCGGGAATCGGCGGCAACCGCATTCTGCGCGATGCCCGAAGCGACGTGCGGTACGGCGTCAGCGCGCTGGCCCGTTTCGAGCGCGATGTCCTGGCTCAGCCGGGCGTCAAATGGGTGCTGATCCTCGAGGGAATCAATGACCTCGGCCATTATGACCCCGCCGGTCCCGAGTCGGAGAAACCCAGCGCCGAAGACATCATCGCGGGCCTGAAGCAGATGGTCGAGCGGGCGCACGAACTCCGAATCAAAGTTTATGGAGGGACGCTGACTCCGTTCGAGGGTACGGCATTCGGTCACTACTTCACGCCGGAGAAGGAAGCCAAGCGAAAGGCCATCAACGAGTGGATCCGCGCCAGCGGCTCCTTCGACGGCGTGGTCGATTTCGACAAAGCCGCGCGCGATCCGGACCACCCCGACCGGATGCTCACAGCCTACGATTCCGGCGACCACCTCCACCCGAACGACGCCGGCTACAAGGCGATGGGCGAGGCCGTGGATTTGGCGCTGTTCAAGTAGGAGAGCGCGAGGCCCGTCAAAACCACTACCACACAGCCGAGCGCGTTGTACCACAGGAACGAGATCCCAGTGGCGAAGTGGGCGTAGAAGATTGCCGCCTCGCCAGCCAGCACTCCAGTAAAGGCGGCGGTCCCACGCACGCGCGGGAAGGCGAAGGCCAGCACGAAGACACCCAGCATCCCGCCGTAGAAGAGCGAGCCGACCATGTTCACCGCCTCGATGAGCGAACCGAGGCGATGCAGCGCATACTCCGCAAACGCCACCACGTAACAACCCCAGAACGCGCTGGCGATGCGGGACGCCCAGAGGTAGTGCCGGTCCGAGCCGCTCTTGCGGATGTGCCGTTTGTAGATGTCGATTACGGACACCGTGGCCAGCGAGTTCACCTCGGCGGCGGTCGAGGACGTCGCCGCGACGAAAACGACGGCGATGATCAGGCCGACAACGCCGGCGGGCATGTACCGCGTAACGAAGAGCAGAAAGATGTAGTTGGTGTCGTTGAACTTTGTGCCGGAGGATTTCTCAACCAGGCGGACGCCGTCCGCGCGGGCCTGGTCGAGCTGCTTCTGCGCGACGCTGAAGCCCGAGAGGCTGCGCGCGTGCAGGACGGCGTTACCCGAGCGGCGCGAGGCGACCAGGTCGGAGGCTGCGCGCCTGCGCGCCTCGAACGCGCCCTGGAACCGCTGGTCCACGGACTGATACTCGGGGTTGCCTTCCAGCCTGTGCAGCTCGACGGGATGAAACACCAGTGGCGGCCGCTCGTAGATGAAGAACACGAAGACCATGGCACCGGTCATCAGGATCAGGAACTGCATGGGGATCTTGGCGACGGCGTTGAACAGCAGGCTCAGCCGGCTCGCGGCGATCGACTTTCCGGTGAGATAGCGCTGCACCTGCGACTGATCCGTTCCGAAATAGGCCAGGAACAGGAACGTGCCGCCCAGCAGGCCGCTCCAGATGTTGTAGCGGTTGTTCCAGTCGAAGTGCAGATCCACGGCGTTCAGCTTGCCTACGGCGCCGGCCAGCGTCACGGCGTCGCCCACGCCCACGCCGCGGGGCAGGAGCCAGACAGCGGTGGTGATCGCGACCGCCAGGCCGAGGAAGATGATGACCATCTGCTGAACCTCGGTCCAGGTGACCGCCTTGATCCCGCCCAGGACGGTGTAGGCCACCACCAGCACGCCCATCAGGACCACGGTGACGCGGTCCGGCCAGCCCAGGACGACGGTCAGCACGATGGCCGGGGCGCAAAGAGCCACGCCGTCCGCCAGACCGCGCTCGATCAGAAAGATGCCGCTCACCAGGGCGCGCGTCTTGGCGTCGAAGCGATTCTCCAGATACTCATAGGCGGTGTAGACGTTGGCGCGGTGAAATGCCGGCACCACCGTCGCCGCCAGGATCACCATCGCGATGGGCAGGCCGAAGTAGAACTGCACAAAGCGGATTCCATCGGCGTATCCCTGAGCGGTAGTGGAGATGAAGGTGATGGCGCTGGCCTGCGTGGCCATGATCGAGAGCGCCATGGCGTACCACGGCATGGTCTTGCCGGCGAGCAGGTAGGAATTGACCGTGTTGCTGCCGCGGCCCCGGTACAGGCCGTAAGTGACGATCGCCAGGAGCGTGCCGGCAAGCACCACCCAATCGAGCGCCCTCATGGCTGGAGCACTCGCGTGAAGACGTAAAAGCCGGCGATCAGCACGGCCAGATAGAGCAGGACTGCGGCGTAGACGCGGCCCCAGGATCCGAGGAAAGGCGGCGGCTCATCCGGAGGGATCATTGCGTGCCGGCCACCACCTTGGCTGCGCTGAGCAGGTTCGCCAGGACGCGGTACGCGCCGGGGACGCCGGCGGGCAACTGGCGGAACCAGGAGTACGCCGTGAACACATAAGCTCCCTTGCCGTAGCGTGTGTAGAGGGTGCCGCCGGGATGGGCCGATTCGCCGGGATCGTGCGATTCGAACAGGGTCTTGTAATGCGCATCCCAGTCGCTGGCGAAGTAGAGGCCGCGCTCCTGGATCCAACCGTCGAAGTCCGCCGAGGTAAGCACGTTCGGCGCGCGCAGAAGCGGGTCGTCCAGATTGGTGAAGAAGACCGGCGCCTCTTCCACCGAAACGCGTTCGCGGCCGATGTGGATGGGGTACGGCCCGATTCGGGCCAGCGTCTCGAGCGGGGCGTTGCGCTCGAGCACGTTGTACTGAACCACCAGCGTGCCACCGTTCGACACGTAGTCGAGCAGGCGGCCCTGGTTGGCGACGAGGTCCGCCCGCACATTGTAGGCGCGCACGCCGGTCAGGATGGCGTCGAAGCCGCTCAGGTCGCCGGTCGACAGGTCTTCCTGGCTGAGCAGCGTGACCTGGCAGCCGAGCTGCCGCAGAGCCTCCGGAACCTGGTCGCCCGCGCCCATGACGTAGCCGATACGTTTCGCCAGAATCCGGATGTCCGCGCGCACCAGGCTGGCCTCCGATGGCGGGAAGACCACCTGAGGCGGGAAGTGCTCGTAAGAGATGACGCGCATGCCGGAGGAGATGTCCCGCCCGCCAATGCTGGTAACGGCGCGGATCTGGCCGCGCGCCGGGCCATCGGTGGGGGTGAGATCGAAGGCCAGCGTAGCTTCATCGCCCGCATTGGTCAGCGTGTAGGGCTTCGCGGCGGGATTGGCGCGCCACCCGGCGGGCACCTCCAGCCTCACTTCGCCGGAGACGTTAGGCACGTTACTCTTGGCAAGCACCTCGAGCTTCTTGGACTGCGGGTTCGGGAAGACCAGCACCGGCTGGGAGAATTCGAGCGCCACCGGTGGAACGACGGCGAGCGGCCGCACCAGTTCGCCCTGCGAGCCATCCGCGTAACGGTAGATGACCGGCCGCAATAGCGTCAGGTTCTCCTTCCCGATTCCGAGGACGAACACCGCAGTCTGCACAGGCGGATTCTCCGGGTCCTCGGCGTGCCCGGGCGTGTCGTAAAAATCCCTGTGCGGCTTCACCAGCCGGTACGGCTGGGAATAGGGGCGATCGGGCCGGATGGTCACGCTGACGGTGCGCACTTCGGGCTGGTTGAACGACAGCGGGATGCGATCCGAGATCACCGCGTCACCGGCGGAAACTCCAGCCAGCGTGATTGGAACGTGCGAGCGGTTGAGAGCTGTCAGCCGGACGGAAACCGCGGAGCCTGGTGTCACCGCCCAGCGGTCGGCCGACGCGTCGAGCCATAGCCCGCAGACCAGCCCTATGGTCTCGTCGAGCTCGCCCAGTTTGGCCGCCGCCCAGGGGCTCGCCAGCTCTTTGATCCGGCCGCGGGCTTCGAGCAACAACGGAAGGATCCGGTCGGGATGCTCGTCATCGAAGGTTCGCTCCGCCCGCGCCAGGAGGCGGCCCGCTTCCCCGCCCCCGGGCACGCGGCCCCATGTGGTGTCGATGCCGTCGAACAGATCCTTCGAAGCCGGATCGCCGGCGACGGGGACGAACGAGGACGGAGATGTGCCGCGGCGGCGAATGGCGCCCGTGGCCTGGCTGCGGTGCATGTTGCGGCTCAGCGTCGCGATTTCCAGGTACGAATAGCCGAGAACCGGGTTATACTCGCCGGTGTCGATATGAATCTGGCCCGGAGCCTCGGTGGCGCCCCAAACGCCCCACACCAGACGCTTGGCCTGCCAGGCCTCGACCCACTGCAACTGGTCCGGAAAGCGGGTCTTGTCGGCGGCGGCAACAAAGGCCTCTTTACCCAAAATTGCCGACGCCTGGTGGTGCCCGTGCCCGTCGCGCGAAGTGCCGGAGAAGCACAGGATCACCACGTCGGGCCGGTAGCGGCGGATGACCCAGACGACGTCGGAGAGGATGCGGTCGTGACCCCATTTAGAGAGGGTTTCCTCGGGGGTCTTCGAGTAGCCGAAATCGACCGCGCGGGTGAAGAATTGCTCGGCGCCATCGATGCGGCGAGCGTCGAGCATCTCCTCGGTGCGAATGATTCCCAGCAGATCGCCCTGCTCCGGGCCGATGAGGTTCTGGCCGCCCTCGCCCCGCGTGAGCGAGAGGTAGGCGGCATGCATGGATCGGCCGCGGGCGAAATAGGCGAGCGTGGCCGCCTGCTCGTCGTCGGGGTGCGCACCGATCATGAGCACGCTCCCAATCACATTGAGCCGCGCCAGCGCGAGGCGAATCTGCGCCGCGCCCGCCAGGTTGTCCTGACCGTTCGCGACCGCCACCGCGAGAGGAACAGGGAGCAAAACCAGAAACTTAGGCCGAAATGAGAGCATCCAAATCCATAGTAGATCATTTAAAAGAGAAGACCGGAGTCGCACAGGGGATGCGGAGCTTGGTGGAGGGCATTCGGCGCTGGGCGCGCGCGAGCGGCCGGCCCAGCGAGCCCGCCATTGGCCTGGCCCTGGGAGGCGGATTCGCGCGCGGCATCGCGCATCTCGGCGTTCTCCGCGCTCTTGAGCGGCATCGGATTCCGATCCGGCGGATCGCCGGCGTCAGTGCGGGCGCCATTGTGGCTGCCGCTTACGCCAGCGGCACGAGCGTCGAGGAGATCGCCGACGCCGCGCGGGCGATGAAGTTCAAAGACGTGGCTAGCTGGAGGCTGAGTCTGCTCGGACTGGCCGCGAGCGAGCGCATGGCCGAGTTTTTGAAGCGCCTGCTAAAGGTCCACCGCTTCGAGGAGATGCGCGTCCCGCTAGCCGTGGTGGCCACGGAGTTGAGGACCGGTCAGCCGGTGGTGTTCCGCGATCGCGGCGACGTCCTGCTCCCGATTCGCGCCAGTTGCTCCTATCCGGGCCTCTTCCGGCCGGTGCGTCACCAGGGCCAGTACCTGGTGGACGGCGCCATGACCATGGAAGTCCCGGCCACCGTCGTGCGAGACCTGGGGGCGACCCACGTCGTCTCCGTGTGCCTGCCGATGAACGGCGGCTTCGACCCGCGCAACATGTTGCAGGTGGTGAACCGCTGTTTCCAGATCATGCAGCGGCGCAGCGAGCGCGAGTGGCGGCGCGCGTCGAACGCCGTGATCGAGCCCAACGTCGAGGGGATGGCCTGGGACGGTTTCGACAGCGCGGAGCGGCTGATCGAGCAGGGCGAGAAGGCCACCCTGGCCGCCCTGCCGCGCATCCTTTCCTGGCTGGAGCGCCCCGCGGCCGCCGGCGAGACCGCGGCCTGAGGCTCGTTCCCAAGGTTACTCCGCCACGGTATCATGGCGGTTTGTCTCAATTGCGTTGGAGAAAGTCGATCCTCTGGTTCTTGCTGGCTTCGCTCGCCGCGCTGGTCGTCTACGCAGCCGCCTTGCGGCCGTGGTTCCTGCGGTGGGGCGCCACGGTGGAGGAAACCCACAAGACGCTGCCTGGCGATTCGGTGCTGCCCAATGCGCCGTCGGCGGCGACGCGGGCCATCACGATCCACGCACCGCCGGAACGCGTGTGGCCGTGGATCGCGCAGATCGGCCAAGGGCGCGGCGGGCTCTATAGCTACACTTGGCTGGAGAACCTAGTCGGCTGCCAGATTGTCAATGCGGACCGGATTCACCCGGAGTGGCAAGACATCAAGCCCGGCGACGGCGTGCGGCTGCACCCGAAGATGCCGCCGATCCCCGTGCTCCTGGTGGAGAGGAACCGCGCGCTGGTTCTCGGCAGTGCGGTTGGAACCGCGCAGGTGCCTCCGGTCACGTGGGCGTTCGTGATCGAGGGCGCTTCGGGGAATGCGACACGCCTGTTGATCCGATGGCGATCGACAGAGCACGCCTATTTCCTTGAGCCCATCCACTTCACCATGGAGCGGCGCATGATGCTCGGCATCCGCGAGCGCGCGGAATCGGCGCAGTGAAGACCCTGGCCTACTCGTCCTTCCGGATCTGCTGGGAGAGGTAGCGGTCGAGGCCGATTTCGCCGATCTGGTGGAGCTGCGTTTCGAGCCAGTCCACGTGGCCTTCTTCGACGGCGAGCAGCTCTTCGAACAGCTCGCGCGAGGCGGCGTCGCCGGCCTCGGTGCATACTTTGATGGCGGCGTTGTAAGCGGCCACGGCGCCGATTTCGAGCGCGAGATCGTTTTCAAGCTGCGCCTTGACGCTCGTGCCGATCTTCAAGGGCAGAAGCTCGTCCATCTTCGGCACGCCTTCGAGGAAGAGCAGCCGCTCGATGAACTCCTCGGCGTGCTTCATCTCCTGGACGGCGTGCTGCTGGGTGACGGCGTGGAGCCTGTGGTAGCCCCAGTTCTCGCACATCTCGCCGTGCAGGAAGTACTGGTTGATGGAGGTCAGCTCCGCTTTGAGACCGTCGTTTAACGCCGCGATCACATTCTTGTTCCCGTGCATGAAGGCACCTCTCTCAACATAGTACCCTGTTTTGCATGGACAGGAATTCGGGGAGGGGACGAGTCATTGGCATCGGCGGCGTATTCTTCAAGTCCGCCGATCGGGAGCGGCTGCACGCCTGGTACGCGGAGAATCTCGGGTTTTCAGGCGGAGAGGATGGATTCGAATTCAAGTGGCGCGCACCGGACAGGCCTGAGGTCGAGCGCCGCACCGTCTGGTCTGTGTTTGCGCCCGACTCGACCTATTTCGATCCCGGCGCCGCGCCCTTCATGATCAACTACATCGTGGACGACCTGGACGCCATCCTGGCGAGGCTCACCAGCAGCGGCGTGCGGGTGGACCCAAAGCGTGAGGATTACGACTACGGCCGCTTCGCGTGGATCTACGATCCGGACGGCAACAAGATCGAGCTCTGGGAGCCACCAGGCCCGACACCCTGAACGCGTCCCCGATTGGATCGACGGGCCGCAAGCCACGGGCCACGCGCCATTCGGCAGTCCCGTGGAACGTGTTAGGCTACAGGGTTGATGGCCGTGCCGACAGCTCTTAAGCTCACCCCGCTGAATGCGGTCCACCACCGCCTGGGGGCTAGGATGGTGGACTTCGGCGGGTGGGAGATGCCGGTGCAGTATTCGGGCATCATCGATGAGCACAACGCCGTTCGGAACGCGGTTGGAGTCTTCGATGTCAGCCACATGGGCGAGATCGAGATCCACGGGCCGGGAGCCCTCGCACTGGTCGATTTCGTCAGCACCAACTCAGCCGCAAAGCTCACCCCGGGCAAGATCCAATACGCCGGCCTGCTTTACGGCCACGGCGGGTTTGTAGATGACATCCTGGTGCACCGCGTCTCCGCGGAATACTTCTTCCTGTGCGTGAACGCTTCCAACCAGGAGAAGGACTACGAGCACATCCGCGACGCCAATCGCTGGCAGGCCGAGGTGGACCTCGCCAGCGACCGCTACGCGCAGATCGCGATCCAGGGCCCCAAGGCGCTCGCGACGCTTCAAAAGCTGACAGCCACGAACCTGGGGGCCGTCCGTTACTACAACTTCGTCGATGGCGAGGCTGCGGGAATTCCGGCGCGCATTGCGCGGACGGGCTACACCGGAGAGGACGGCTTCGAGATCTATATCGATCCGGCCGCGGCGGAGAAAGCCTGGGACGAGGTTCTGCGGGCGGGCGCCGAGTTTGGCGCGAAACCGTGCGGGCTGGGCGCGCGCAACACGCTCCGCCTGGAAGCGGCCATGGCGCTTTATGGCCACGAGATTCACGCCTCGATCACGCCCTTCGAGGCGGGCCTGGATTGGATCGTGAAGATGGAGAAAGACGGCTTCCTCGGGCGCGGGGCGCTCGAGCGGCAGCGGCAGGCGGGCGTGCGCCGGAAGCTGGTTGGATTCGAGATGCGTGGGCGCGGCATCGCCCGCGACGGCTACGAAGTATTCAGCGGCGGCGCACCGGCCGGCTGGGTGACGAGCGGCGGACCTTCGCCAACACTCAACAAGAACATCGGGCTCTGTTACCTCCCGATTCAACTGGCCGCGATCGGGCAGCCGATCCAGATCCTCATCCGCGGCCAGTTAGTCGACGCAGTAACAATCCCCATACCCTTCTATAAGCGAGCGAAATGACATGGTTCCAGAACAGTTGCGGTACACCAAGGAACATGAGTGGGTTGGACTCGAGGGCGACATCGCGACGGTCGGCATCACCGACCACGCCCAGCAGGAACTGGGCGACATCGTCTATGTCGAGATGCCGAAGGTAGGAACGGCGGTGGAGAAGGGCAAGACGCTCGGCTCGGTAGAGTCGGTGAAGGCGGTCTCGGACATTTACTCGCCCGTATCGGGAGAAGTTATGGAAGTGAACGAGAAGCTGGCGGACGCTCCCGAGAAGATCAATCAGGAGCCGTACGGAGAGGCGTGGCTGGTGAAGATCCACGTGAGCGCGCCGGCGGAAGTGAGCGATCTGCTCAGCGCGGCGGAGTACGAGAGTTACATCGCGGCCGAGAAGTAAAAACCCTCGATCCGCCGTTACAGGGAGCGGTTGGAGTGCCGCAGTATTGAGGTGTTTCATTGCGCTATCTTCCTAAGTCGGATTCAGAGCGGCGGGAGATGCTGGCGGCGTGCGGCGTCAGTTCGCTGGAGGACCTGTTCGCCCACTTGCCGGAGGACGTCCGCCTGAAGCGTCCGCTCGCCATCGAGAACGGCAAGTCGGAGTACGAAATCGTCGACTACTTCCGCGCGCGAGGAGCGCAGAACGCTGAGGGCTACGCCTGCTTCCTCGGAGCGGGCGCGTATTTCCACTACCGGCCGGTGCTGGTCGATGCCGTAACTTCCCGCGCCGAGTTTCTGACCTCGTACACGCCTTACCAGGCTGAAATCTCTCAAGGCACGCTCACCAGCATTTTCGAATTCCAGACCATGATGTGCCAGCTCACCGGCATGGACGTGGCCAACGCGTCCATGTACGACGGCTCGACGGCCATGACCGAAGCGGCCCTGATGGCCGTGCGCATCAACGGCAGGCACAGGCTGCTGGTCGCACGGACCGTCCACCCCGAATACCGCCAGGTGCTGGCCACCTATGCGAAGAACCAGAACCTCGCAATCGAGGAGTTCGAGTACGACCGGGAGACGGGCGGAGCCGATCTGGCCGATCTGGCAGCGAAACTTTCGCCCGAAGTGGCGGCCGTGATCCTCCAGTCGCCGAACTTCTTCGGCATCGTCGAGGACGTCAAAGCGGCGGCCGACGCGGCGCACGGTGCGGGGGCGCTGCTGGTCGACGTGTTTACCGAAGCCGTTGCGCTGGGCCTGCTGAGGCCGCCGGCGGAGGCGGATATCGTGGCCGGCGAGCTGCAATCGTTCGCCGTTCCGCCCAGCTTCGGCGGGCCGTATGCCGGCGTGATCGCAACCCGTGACAGGTTCGTGCGGCAGATCCCCGGCCGGCTGGTGGGCGAGACGGTGGATACAAACGGCAATCGCGCGTTCTGTTTGACGCTGGCCACACGCGAGCAGCACATACGCCGCGAGAAGGCGACCTCGAATATCTGCACCAACCAGGCGCTCATCGCGCTGATGGCGACGGTCTTTATGACGGTGTATGGCAAGCAGGGCCTGCGCGAACTGGCCGAGCAGAACTTGGCCAAGGCGCATTACCTGGCTTCGAAGCTGCCGCTGCGCTTCTCCGGACCGTTCTTCAACGAGTTCGTAGCCGTGGCGGAGGACCTCGACGCGGCCAACCGGGCGCTGCTCGATAAGAAGATCATCGGAGGCCTCACCATCGAGTGCTGGTACCGGGAACTGCCGAATGCCACGCTTCTGTGCGCCACCGAGAAGAGCCGCCGCGCGGACATGGACGCCGCCGCCGAGGCGCTGGTCGAAACGCAGGAACGGAACAAGGTGGGTGCTCGATGATCCGCAAGGCGCGAACGCACGTCAGCCAGAACGAGCCGCTGCTGTTTGAGGCGAGCTCGCCGGGCAAGGCCGGCTACCAGTTGCCCGCTCTCGACGTGCCCGCGGTGGACCCCGAGACAGCACTCGGCGCGGCCAATGTGCGGGCCACGATCGACGGGTTCCCCGAAGTCAGCGAGGTGGAGGCGATCCGCCACTTCACGCGGCTATCCACGTGGAACTACGCCATCGACCTGGGCATGTATCCCCTGGGCTCGTGCACCATGAAATACAACCCGCGCGTGAACGAGCAGGTGGCGCAAATCGACGGCCTGGCGTGGCTGCACCCCTACCAGCCGCAACAGCTCGCGCAGGGCGCGCTGGAAGTGATGGCGCGCCTGGAAGCGGCGCTGGCCGAGATCACCGGCATGGACGCGGTGACGCTCGAGCCCGCGGCCGGCGCGCACGGCGAACTGACCGGCATTCTGCTGGTGCGCGCGTTGCTCGAATCGCGCGGCGCCGCGCGCAGGAAGATCCTTATTCCCGATTCGGCGCACGGCACTAATCCGGCCACGGCTGCGACCGCCGGCTACGAGGTCGTCAACATCCGCTCCAACGGGCGTGGAATGATCGACGTCGAGAACCTGGCCGCCACCGTGGACGCAGATGTTGCCGCGCTGATGATCACCAACCCGAATACGCTGGGCGTCTTCGAGCAGAACATCCGGCGCATCGCGGAAATTCTGCACGCCAGGGGCGCGCTGCTTTACATGGACGGCGCGAACATGAACGCGCTGGCGGGCATCACGCGGCCGGGCGAGAGCGGCGTGGACGTGATGCACCTCAACCTGCACAAGACGTTCTCGACGCCGCACGGTGGCGGAGGGCCTGGCAGCGGCCCGGTGGCGGTGAAGGCCGCGTTCGAGCCGTTCCTTCCGGTGCCGCGGCTCGCACGGATGGACGGCCAGTGGCGGTTCGACAACAACCGGCCGCGTTCCATTGGCCGGGTACGCGCGTTCTACGGCAACTTCGGCGTGATGGTGCGCGCCCTGGCATACATCATGGCGCACGGCGGCGAGGGACTGCGGCGCGCCACCATGGACGCGGTGCTGAACGCGAACTACATCCGCAAAGCGCTCGCGGCCTTCTACGAGCTGCCGCACGACGCGCCTTCGATGCACGAGTGCGTCTTCAGCGACTCGCGTCAGGCGGCGCGCGGCGTCCATACCGGCGATGTCGCCAAGCGGCTGATCGATTACGGATTCCATCCGTACACGGTGAGCTTCCCGCTGATCGTGCACGGCGCGCTGATGATCGAGCCGACCGAGACGGAGAGCAAGCGGGAGCTGGACCTCTTCATCGACGCCATGATTTCAATCGCGAAAGAGGTCGAGGAGAGCCCAAATCTGGTGCTGAAGGCGCCGCACACCACCCGCACCAGCCGAGTGGACGAAGTGGCGGCCGCGCGCAAGCCGGTGTTGCGCTGGAAGCCCCGGGCGTAAGCGTCGCGCACGCCCTCCTGCGCCACATCTCGGCGCGCCAAGCCTCCTTGCCGAAGCGGTAGAGGAAGACGTCGGTGCGGGCGTTGATCACAACGGAGGACGCGAATGAAGCTGACCGAAAAGACGGCGGAGATCTGGATCCCCGACGTTGCGGCTGAGGAGGCCGCGCTGGCGCGGGTGAATACGCTGGGAATCTCGGCGCACCAGGATGACATCGAGATCATGGCCATGGAAGGCATCCTCGCCGGGTTCGGCAACCTCGAAAAGCGGTTTATGGCCGTGATCGTGACCAACGGGGCTGGCAGCCCCGGCGACGGGATCACACCAGTGCCGCAGTGAAGGACGCCGCCAATCCGGGACCGGTGAGCGATCTGAAGACCCTCATCGCCGCCACGCGGCCGGATACGATCTACACACACAATCTCGCTGATAAGCACGATACGCACGTGAGCACCGCTCTGTGCGTGATTGCCGCCATCCGCCGGCTCGCGCCCGCCGAGCGCCCGCGCAAGCTTTACGGCTGCGAGGTCTGGCGCGACTTGGATTGGCTGGCCGACTCGGACAAAGTGGTCTTCGCCGTGGACGGCCACGAGAACACCCAGGCGTCGCTCGTGGGAGTGTTCGATTCGCAGATCGTGGGCGGAAAGCGGTACGACCTGGCGACCATGGCGCGCCGGCGCGCCCACGCTACGTACCACCAGAGCCACGCGGTCGATGCGGCGCAGTTGATCAACTTCGGCATGGACCTGACGCCGCTGGTTCAGGACGACAAACTCGACCCGGCGGAGTATGTGGACGGCTTCATCCGGCGCTTTGCCGGCGACGTCAGCGCCCGCATAAGAAGATTCGCCTGATTAGCTCGGGCCCACGATCCGGTAGATCTGCGCGCCGTACTTCTCGATGGTGTGGATCCCGATGCCGGAGATCGCCAGCAGTTCGCCGGCGGTCTGGGGCCGCGCCTCGGCGATGGCGCGCAGCGTGCTGTCGCTGAAGATGCGGAACGCCGGCACACCGCGCCGCTTCGCCTCGGCCAGCCGCCAGGCGCGCAACGCCTCCTCGATTGGGGAGGCTTGGCCGCCATCCCGCCGTCTCCGTTTGCGTTCCGGCGCGGCCGCCTCTCTTGCCGGAGCGGCAATCGCCTTCTTCTTCCTCCTGCGCTTCTGCGGAACCGCGATGTGAACCGCGGCTTTGATGACAAATTCGATCCCGTCCGCGCTTTCCGCCGCCGCGCCGCCGCGCGCCAGGCTGACTTTGCGGAACGGAATCTCCTTCCCATCCTTCTCGAAGCTTTCCTCGGAGAGCCGCACGTATCCCGCGCGTGCCAGCGCCCCGAGCACTTCCTCGAAGGAGTCGCGGCTTAGCTCGCGATCGTCACAGAGCTCCTGGTACAACTTGCCGGTCGGCCTCGCGCCGCCCGTGCGCAACACCGCCAGTACGCGTCCCGCCGCGGCGCGCTCAGCTTCGGACGGCTTGCGGAACTGCTGTGCGACGCAGGCGTCCGGAGCGCAAAAATCGCAGATGCCGCAGGGACTGCCCGCATCGGCCAGGTCTCCAAAGTGCCGCACCAGGGACGACATGCGGCACTGGTTGCTTTCGGCGTAGCGGATCATCAAATCAATCTGCGCGCGCTTCTGTTCCAGCACGGCGGTGTAGGATGCCCGCCACCCGCCCTCGCCTCGCGTCACGTTTTCGGCGTAGTCCACGACGGCGCCGCCGTGAATCCACAGCTTCTCGAGCGCTCTGTCGAAGGTCTCCGCGTCCAGGCTCGCCTGCCTCTTGAGCGCCTCCTTCTCGATCGGCTCGGGGCCGAGCAGGGCGAAGATGTGATCCAGCTTGGCGGGCTCGGGATAGTCGCGCTCGTAGAAAAAGTCGTGCGTGTAGCGGTCGGCGTAAGAGTGCATCAGGATCGCGCGGCTCGGCCGGCCGTCACGGCCTGCACGCCCGATCTCCTGGTAGTAAGCCTCGACGCTGCCGGGCAGCGCGGTATGCACAACGGTGCGAATGTCGGCTTTGTCAATGCCCATCCCGAACGCGATAGTCGCGACGATGACCTCGATTTCGCCCCTGAGAAAAGCCTCCTGCACGCGCTGGCGCCGCTCGGCGTCGAGGCCGGCGTGGTACGCTTCGGCGGGGAAATCCGCACCGAGCTCCGCGGCCACCGATTCGGCTTGTTTGCGCGTTGGCACGTAGACGATGGCGGGGCGCCGGTCATCGCCGCCGAGCACTTCGCGCGCCAGCGTGGTCCTTTGGAACGGCGCAGCCTCCACCACTTCGATCGCGATATTCGAGCGGCGGAAGCCGCGGATGAACCGCGCCGGCTGTTCCAGGCCCAACTGCTTGGCGATATCGTCCTGAACGAGCGGCGTCGCCGTCGCGGTGAGGCCGATCACCGGCGCGGGCCGTAACGTGGGCAGATACTGCCCGATCATGCGGTAGTCCGGACGAAAATCGTGGCCCCATTGCGAGATGCAGTGCGCTTCGTCGATGGCGATGAGCGAGGGTTTGCGCTTGGCCAGCATCTCCGGGAAGCCGGCCACGCGCAGCCGCTCCGGCGCGATGAACAGGAACTGCAGCTTGCCGTTGAGGTAGTCGAAACAGACCTGGCGCGAGGCGGCGCGGTCGCGGCCGGAATGGATGCGCTCGGCCGCGAAGCCGCGCGCCCGGAGCGCCGCGACCTGGT
Source organism: Bryobacterales bacterium (assembly GCA_963719445.1). Taxonomy (GTDB): domain Bacteria; phylum Acidobacteriota; class Terriglobia; order Bryobacterales; family Bryobacteraceae; genus DASWZN01. Next base: position 4,496,854 of record OY970385.1, on the reverse strand, counting down.
CCTCCATCAGCGCGATCAGCGGGCTGATGACCAGCGTGGTTCCGCCGCGCGCGATCCCGGGCAGTTGATAGCACAGCGATTTGCCCGAGCCGGTGGGCATGACCAGCAGCGCGTCTCTCCCCTCGATCACCGCGCGGCAGACCTCTTCCTGGTTGGCGCGGAACTCAGCGAAGCCGAAAGTGGTGTGCAGAAGCTCCGCGAGCGGAGTGGGACAGGCCTCCGGCCTGTCGGGCAGCCTGTCGGGCAGCCTGTCGGGTGACCCGTCCGGCGACCGGCCGGAGGCCTGTCCCACCTTCCCTACCACCTCCCGCACGTAATCCTCGATACCCCTGATGAACGGGCCGAGTTCGGCCGCGCCCCGCTGGATGCGTTTGAGATATGCCTCCCACTGGCCGGTCATCGCCGGGCTCTTCACTTCGGGATGCACCACCTCGATCAGCTTGATCCCTTTCTCGGTCGCTTCGAGCGTCTTCCCCGCCCGCACGATGTAGCCGCGCTTGAGCAGCACCTCGATGATGGCGGCGCGCGTCGCCGGCGTGCCCAGGCCGGTCTCCTTCATGGCGTCCGAGAGTTCCTTCTCATCCAGCGTCTTGCCCGCGGTCTCCATGGCCGTGAGCAGCGTGGCGTCCGTGAATCGCTTCGGCGGCCGCGTCTTCTTCTTGACCGCCTCGACGTCCACCACGTTCTGCTGCTGGCCCTTCACCAGATTCGGCGGCAGGCTCTGCTCCTCCGGCTGCGTGGACTTCCGCCCGATCGCCAGATCGAGGACCTTCCAGCCCACCTGCTCCACCGCCGTTCCCGAGGTACGGTATCGGTCGGTCGCCTCGGCGCTGGCGATGGCCGTGATGACCGTCGTGACCAGCCAGATGTGGTCATCGTGCCAGGCGCTGAGCAACCGCCGGCAGATCAGGTCGTAAATGCGGCGCTCGTCGGCCGGCAGGTTGGCCTTCTCGGGCGAAGTGGCCGTCGGAATGATGGCGTGGTGATCGGTCACTTTGGCGTCATCGACGAAGCGCCGTCCGAGCTGCCGCTCGCCCGTGCCCGGCGCGAGGTGCTCGCGATACGGCGCCTCAATCGCCGCCACGACGCGCGGCAGTGTGTGCGCCACCTCCGCCGACAAATGCCGGCTATCCGTGCGCGGATAGCTGATGAGTTTGTGACGTTCGTAGAGCGCCTGCGCCAGGTCGAGCGTCTTCTGCGCGCTGAAGCCGAACAGACGGTTGGCGTGGCGCTGCAGCTCGGTGAGATCGTAGAGCGGCGGCGGCGCCGCGCGCTGCCGCTCACCAGCGATCGATTCGATGGCGGCACAGCCTGTGCGCGCCCGTTCGACGACGCGCTGGGCCTCCGTGCCATCGGCCGCGAGGCGCGTCGCGTTCTCCCCTTCCCCGCGGAACCACGTGCCCGTGAAAACCGGGACAGTATCCTCTGTCTCCCCGTGGACAGAGGATACTGTCCCGGTTTTCACCGCCGGCTGAAAGGTCGCCACCACCTCGATGTAGTCTTCTGGCACGAAGGCGCGTATCGCCAGCTCGCGCTCCACGAGCATGGCCAGCGTGGGCGTCTGCACGCGGCCCACCGACAGCCCTTCCCGGTACTGGATCGAATAGGCGCGCGAGAGGTTCATGCCCACCAGCCAGTCCGCGCGGCTGCGTCCGCGGGCGGCGTCAGCCAGCGCGTCGTAATCGCTGCCCGGCCGCAGCGCCGCGAAGCCCTTGCGGATGGCGTCCGGCGTCAGCGATGAAATCCAGAGCCGGCTGAATGGCTTCTCGCACCCCGCAGCTTCGTAGATGTAGCGGAAGATCAGCTCGCCCTCGCGGCCGGCGTCGGTGGCGCACACCACACTCTTAACCTTCGGCGACTTGAGCAGCTTACGCACCACCTCGAACTGGTCTTTCGTCTGCTCGTAAACGACCAGTGGCCAGCGATCGGGCAGGATCGGCAGCAGGTCCCGCCGCCACTGCCGCCATTCCGGGTTGATCTCGTGCGGCTGCGCCAGCGCCACCAGGTGACCGACGGTCCACGTGACCACGTACCCGTTGCCGTGCAGGTAGCCTTCGCCGCGCTGGTCGGCTCCCAGCACGCGCGCAATATCGCGGGCCACCGAAGGTTTTTCGGCCACCACGGCAACGGCGCCTGTTTCGCTAGCGGGCATGACGAAGTTCCAGTGTAGCCGCGCCGTCAACGCGCCGGCGCCGGCGCCCGGTGGTGCGTGGTGCTCTTTACCAGCAGCATCACCGGAATTAGGGCCAGGAACGTCACCGCCAGCAGCCAGAAGTTATCCACGAAGGCCATCATCGCCGACTCCCGCTGCACCAGGCCATAGAGCATTCCTTGCGCCTGGTGCGGCGCCAGTGCCGCCGCGGTGCCGTGAGCCATGGTCGCCTGCCCGGCGCCGCGCAGCATCTCCCGGTAAGCGAAGTCGTACGGGGTGAGGTGACTCACCAGGACGCTCTGGTGAAACTGCGCGCGGCGCGCCAGCATCGTGGTCACCATGGCGATGCCGCAACTGCCGCCGATGTTCCGCGCCAGGTTGATCAGCCCCGTGGCGCGGTTGACCTTCTCCTTAGGGATATACGAGAAGGCGATCGTGTTGAGCGGCACGAACAGGAACGCCAGCCCGGCGCTCTGCACGGTGCGCGCCATCATCGCCGTTCGGAAATCGAGTTGCGTGTTGAAACCGGCCATCTGGAACAGACCCACGGCCGAGACCACCAGACCGAAAATGACCAGCCAGCGCGCCTGCACTTTCGAGATCAGCTTGCCCACAATCGGCAGCAGCACGATGTTAGCCAGGCCCGCGGGCGACAACACCAGCCCGCTCATCATGGCCGTATAGCCCAGCAGCGTCTGCAGCAGGACGGGCAGCAGCATGGTGCTGCCGTACAGGACGAACCCGAGCAGGAACATCGCCGAGGTGGCGATAAAGAAATTGCGGTCGCGCAGCAGCTTGAGACTGACCACAGGATCGGGATGCCGCCACTCCCAGATGGCTACGCTCACCAGAGAGACGCAGGCAATCAGCGCCGAGACCACGATGAGGTGCGACGCGAACCAGTCCTCGCGCTGGCCCTTATCCAGCGTCACCTCCAGAAAGCCGAGTCCGAGAACGATGAGCCCCAACCCGATGTAGTCGATCCGCAGCTTGCGCAGGTTCTTGCGTTCCAGATAGGCCGGATCGTGGAGCAGCATGGCGCTGAGCGTGAGGGACAGCAATCCAACCGGAATGTTGATCAGGAAGATCCAGCGCCAACTGTAGTCGTCCGTGATCCAGCCGCCCAGCGTGGGCCCGATGATCGGCGCAACCACCACGCCCATGCCGTAGACGGCCATCGCCATGCCCTGCTTGTGCTTGGGGAAACTCTCCACCAGGATGGCCTGCGAGATGGGCTGCATCGCGCCGCCGCCGATCCCCTGCAACGTGCGGAACACCACCAGCAGCCCCAGGCTCGGCGCAAATCCGCACAGAAGCGAGCTGAACGTGAACAGCCCCACGCAGATCATGTAGAAGCGCTTGCGGCCGAACAGCGTCGAGAACCAGCCCGCCAGCGGCAGCACAATCGCATTCGACACCAGGTAGGAGGTGAGAACCCATGTGCTCTCGTCGACCGTCGACGCCAGGTTGCCGGCAATGTGAGGCAGGGCCACGTTGGCCACGCTGGTGTCGAGCACCTCCATGAAGGTGGCCAGCATCACCGTGAACGCGATGGCCCAGGGGCTGATGTCGGGAACTGCCTTCGGCTCGCCTGTTCGGACGCTCATCGGACGAGATTTCGGAATACCGCAATCCCAAACCGATGTCAACCGTGCCTGGGGCAGGCTACGGCGCGAAGTACCCGTTGATGTCGATGATGACGTGCGTCGAGTCCGTTACGGCCACGCTGATCGCCCCGCCCGTACCCGCCGGCACGATCGCCGCGTTCGCCACCACGCCGCCATCCGGGGCGTTCAAAGTGGATACGAACGGTTGCGCCGATCCCGTGGCCCACGCCGTCAGATACGACAGCGTCCCGTCCGGAACCACGGTAATATTCAACGAATACGCCGCCGCCGTCGGCGGGACATAGCAATTGCTCGCCGGGACCGTAAACGATCGCGCGGTTCCCGGTTCCAACTCCGGCCCTCCGCGCGTGTCCGCCACCCGGCACGGCACCACCGGGTGGAACGACAGCGCCCCCGCTCCGCCCGGCGCGGCGAAATAGCCATTGGTATCCAGGATCACGTCGGTCGGGTTCGTGACGAACACCGAGATCGAACCGTTGCTGCCCGCCGGGACGATCGCGGCGTTTGCCACCACCGAGCCGCTCCACGAGTTCAGCGTCGAGACCAAGGGCTGCGCCTGCCCGGTCGCCCAGGTCTCGAGAAAGCCCAGGAAGGCCACGGTCGGATCGGGTACCACAGTGACATTCAGCGAGTACGCGCTGGCCCCGGACGGCAGTTCGCAAGAGCCCTGGGGCAGAGGGAAATCGCGAGTCTGGTCGCCGGACAGGGAGGGACCGCCGAATAATCCGGTTGCGCCTCGGGTGTCCACGACGCGGCAGGGAGTGACCGTATAGAAGGAAGCTCCGGCGCCTGCTTCAAAATAGCCATTGATGTCCACGATCACGTCCGTCTGGCCGGTGACAAACACGTTCACCGCTCCGTTCGCGCCGGCCGGCACAATGGCCGCATTCGCTACCACACTGCCGTCCCACGAGTTGAGGGTCGAGACGGCGGGCTGCGCCAGGCCCGCGGGCCACACCGCCAGGTAGCCCAGCGGTCCGCTCGGCACCACGGTCACATTCAGCGAGTAGGCCAGCGCCGTGCTCGGAATGCCGCACCCGCTCTGCGGAATCGCCAGCGAGAGCGTGGAGTTGGCTGCCGGCGTTGGACCGCCGAAGGGCCCGGGCGCGTTCCGCGTGTCCGCCACCCGGCACGGAGTCACCGGAACGAACTTCAAAGCGGCCCCTGAGAGCCCGGTCGTGAAGGACCAGATCGCGGAGCTGGCCGAACCCACGGAACCTTGCGCTACGATCTGCCAGTAATACGTAGTGGCCGGAGCCAGCGCGCCCGGAGAGTAGCTGGTCCCGGTCGTGTTCGTCACCTTTGACGGCGCAGGCGACTGGCCAAAATAGACATCGTACGAAGCGGCCCCGCTTGCCTGGGCCCAGCTCAAAACCGGCGCAGTGGAAACGTTGATGACACCGTTGGCCGGAGAGACGAGCGCAGGCGCCGATAGCGCGCCGGAGACGACCGCTGCGTCGGTGGCGCTGGCCGCAAGCGAGCCGCCGCCCGAGGCGGTGACCTGAATCGCCACCTGCGCAACCGCCCCAACATTTACCGTCACGGTGATCTCCGGATAGCTCGCTCCGGCCGCTAAAGCGTCGCTGCGCGTGCAGGTGTTGCCGGCGCAGTTCCAACCCGAGCCGGACATCGACACCAGGGTCAGGCCGGATGAGGCGGTGCTGGTCACGGTCACCGTGCCGCTGGTCGCCCCAGCCCCAGTCGCGTTGCTCACCACCACCGAGTAGGTAGCGCCGGCCTGTCCCGCCTGGAAGACGCCCGAGTGCGTACCTGCTACGCTCAGCACCGGGTGCGTTCCCGCCGGCGTCAGGAGCCGGATCACGCTGTTGTTAGTGTCGGCGACATAGACGTTGCCCGCGGAATCCACGGCTACGCCGGCCGGTCCGTTGAGCTGGGCGCTGGTGGCCGGGCCTCCGTCGCCGGAATAACCGCCGGTGTGGTTGCCGGCCACCGTAGAGATAGTCCCGCTGGAGGACACCTCGCGGATTACGTTGTTCCCGGTGTCCCCGATGAAGATGTTGCCCGAGGAATCCACCGCCACGCCCCATGGCAGATAGAGCTGGGCGCTGGTGGCGGCGCCTCCGTCGCCGGAATAACCGGCGGTGCCGGTGCCCGCCACTGTCGAGATAATGCCGGAGGTATTCACCTTGCGGATCACGTTGTTGTAAGAGTCCGCGATGTAAATGTTGCCGGAGGAGTCGATCGCCACGCTGCTCGGGCTGTTGAGCAGAGCGCTCGTAGCCGCTGCTCCATCGCCGTAATAGCCGGCGTTGAACGCCCCGGCAGCGAAGACGATGTAGAGATTGCCAATCGTGACCTCGCGGAGCACGTTGTTCCCAAACTCCGCGAAGTAGACGTTCCCATAGGTATCGAACGCCAGTCCGCAGGGCAGGTTGAGCTCTCCGGCGGTGGCCAGCGCTCCGTTGCCCGAATAGCCCATCGTGCCGTTACCCGCGAACGTGGCAATGTTACCGTTCGTCGTGATTTCGCGCACCACCTCGTTGCTGCTATCCGAGATGTAGACATTGCCCGAGGAATCCACCAGCACGCCTTGAGGCCCGTTAAGCTGGGCAGCCGTGGCAGGCCCTGAATCGCCGGTGTAGCCGGGGAGGCCGGTGCCGGCCAGCGTCGTGATCGTCCCGCCCGTCGTTACTTTCCGCACCGTGTTGCCGCCGGTGTCCGCGATGTAGAAGTTGCCCGAGGAATCCAACGTGATCGTTTTGGGGAGGGCGAGCTGAGAGCTTGTGGCCGGGCCACCGTCGCCGCGAGCGCCGTTGACGCCATTCCCCGCCAGCGTGGTGATCGTGCCGTCCGTCCCGACTATGCGAACCCTGTAATTGCGGTAGTCCGCGATGAACACGCTGCCGGCCGGATCCGCCGCCACGCCCCCAGGAGCCCACAGCAACGCGCTCGTCGCCGGACCGCCATCGCCCCCGAAACCGCCGCTGCTTCCGGAGCCGGCGAACGTTGTGATGGTGCCGCCCACAGCCACTTTCCGAATGAAGTTATTGGCCGTGTCGGCAATGTAAAGGTTGCCGGCGGGGTCGAGCGCCACGCTCGAAGGCGCATTGAGCTGGGCTTTCGCGGCCGGCCCTCCGTCGCCATAATATCCGGGCACGCCGCCTGTGCCGGCCACGGTCGTAATGACACCGGCCGCCAGCCTGCGGATCGCGCTGTTGCTGGAGTCCGCGATGTAAAGGTTGCCGGCCGAATCGACCGCTATTCCTGCGGGCATGTTGAGCTGGGCGCTGGTGCCCGGGCCGCCGTCGCCGGAAAAGCCGCGCGTGCCGCTTCCGGCCACGGTGGCGATGATGCCTGCGGCCGTCACGCTGCGGATCACCGAGTTCTTGGTGTCGCTGATGTAGACGTTGCCGGTGCCATAGGCAGCCACGCCTTCAGGAGAATTGAGCTGGGCGCCCGTCGCCGCGGCTCCATCGCCGGAGTACCCTGCCGTGCCGTTGCCGGCTATGGTCGTAATGACGCCGTCGGTCGTCACCTTGCGAACCACGTTGTTCCCCGTGTCCGCGATGTAGACAATTCCGCCGCTGTCCACCGCCACGCCTGCCGGCAGGTTGAGCTGGGCCTCGGTGGCCAAACCCGAATCGCCGGAATACCCGGCTTTGCCATTGCCCGCCACGCGCGTGAGGAGGCCCGCCGGGTCAACCTTGAATACTACGGCGCCGGAGCTGAAGTACACGTTGCCGAAGGCGTCCGCCGCCATCCCCACTGGCGGCGCAATGCCCACGCTGGCAGCCGCGGCCGGTGTAAACGGCACTCCACCCCCCGCCACCGTCGAGATCAGATACTGCCCGGCCCACACAGTCCCGCCGGCCAGCAGGAATCCAAGCCCGACCCACGCGCTCTTTCGCATTCGGCACTTCCTCCCCTTCGTGATGACAGCACCAATCCCGCCCGGAGGGCCCCCAGGACCGCGCCGGACACTCTGATCCGTCTCTCGTACGGCGCACCAAGCCCGCCACCCGCCTCTTACCAAGCACCAGACCAGTTACTTAAGACGTAGGCCGCGGTCTGGATCGTTACGGTTGGATTTGCGGGCCGGCGCCCGCCTATACGACCACGGCGTTCGCCACCACGCTGCCGTCGCTCAACCTCAGCGTCGAGACAAACCAATACCTTGACCCAGTGGGCCACGCAGTGAGATAGGATAGCACCCCCTCGGGGTCCGCCGTGACGCACCTGCTCGCCGGGATGGCGAACGAGCCACGCCAGGGCCGGGGTTACTTCTCGGTAAACAGATGTATTTCCTCGCTCTCGTGGGGGCGGGATTCCAGATAGACGCCGACGGCGAGGCTAACCGCGGCTAGCGCGATCAGGACGATGCCGACCGGGTCCAAGCCGCGGGTCCAAACGATGGCTCCCAGCGCCACCACTGTGCGCAGAACCCACGTCAGGGCTCTTACCTTCGGCTGGCCGGCGTTGTGCAGGCGGGTGAGCGTCCGGCCCAGCGCATAGGCAAAGAACATCGCCAGGAGCCCGAGCACGACCCGCATGAACTGGATGGGAACCGCCGGCCTCACCCCTCCAATTTCGGCCAAACCGGGGAGGAATGCAAGGGCTGCCAAGGACGCGTGGCCTATCGTTTGTGGCCACTGGGTTCCTTCGGACTTTGGCGAGCTTCGCTGCCGGGCGTGCCCGGCTGCCAGGTTTCCTGGCGCTACACTGGTTTTGAAAGGCCAATCTTGGACCAGCACCAGCACGCACACGACATGGGAAGAGTTCTGGTCTGGTCTCTGCTCGGGACGGTGCTGTTCGTCATCGTGGAGGCCGCCGCGGGCATCCACGCGCACAGCCTCTCGCTGCTCTCCGACGCCGCACACAACTTCACGGACGCGCTGGCGCTGGCGTTGGCCTGGCTCGGAGTCTATTTCGGGCGGAAACCGGCCGACAGTGTCCGCACTTACGGGTACCACCGCGCCAGCGTCCTGGCCGCTTTCGTCAACGCGCTCTCCCTGCTCATTCTGGCCGGCTACATCGTCTTTGAGAGCTACAAACGGTGGTTGCAACCGCAAGCGGTAGGCGAAATGACCATGCTGGTGGTGGCTGCGTGCGGCGTCCTGGTCAATAGCGCGATCATGTGGGGCCTGCACGCAGAGCGCGGCCACGACGTCAACATCCGCAGCGCCTGGGCGCACATGTTCGGCGACGCGCTCGGCTCGCTGGGAATCGTGGCCGGGGCGGTGGTGATCCACTACACGGGCTGGCAGCGCACCGATCCGCTGCTCTCCGGACTGATCGGCCTGCTGATCGTCTGGACCGCCTGGGACGTCATCAAGGAGACCTTCAATATCCTCCTGGAAGGTCTGCCGCGCGGGCTGGAGCTGGACCAGGTGACCTCGGCCATGCGCGGCGTTCCCGGCGTTCTCGACGTCCATGACCTGCACATCTGGAGCTTAGGATCGAGCACGCGCGCGCTCAGTTGCCATGTACGGATCGAGGATGTTCCGACCTCGGAAAGCGACTCGCTCCTGCACAACCTCGACCGGATGCTCTTCGAGCGCTTCCGCATCCAGCACACCACAGTGCAGTTCGAATACGTCAACTGCCCCGGCTGCCCGATCCCCAACGGGCAGCAGCACGCCCGCGAGGCATAGCGTGCGCACGCTGGCGGGGATCCTGAGCGTTGCCCTCATTCTGATTGTCCTCTGGGACGCCTTTGAGACCATCATCCTGCCGCGCCGCGTGACGCGCAGAGTCCGGCTGACTTCGGGGTTCTACCGCCTCACCTGGCGCCCCTGGTCTGCGATTGCGCGGCGCATCCGCCGCCCGCGCCGGCGAGAGGCCGTGCTCAGCTATTACGGTCCTCTCTCAGTGCTGTTCCTGCTGACGGTCTGGGCCGCCGGCATGATTTTCGCTTTCGCCGGCCTGCACTGGGCGCTTGAGACCAGATTGGTTGCGGCGGACAAGACGGCGGATTTCTGGACTTACCTCTACATGAGCGGCACGGACTACTTCACACTCGGCCTGGGCGACGTGACCGCCGCCGCCGGCCCGGGGCGCGCGCTGACGGTGCTCGAAGCCGGGCTGGGATTCGGGTTCCTGGCCATCGTGATCGGGTACTTCCCGGTGCTCTACCAGGCGTTTTCGCGCCGCGAGGTGAACATCGTGCGGCTCGATGCCCGCGCCGGCTCGCCGTCCAGCGCACTCGAGCTGCTGCGCCATTTCAGCGAAACACGCGCTCTGGACCAGCTCGATTCCACTCTGCACGAGGCCGAGCAGTGGACCGCGGAGCTGCTCGAGAGTCACATCTCCTATCCCGTGCTGAGCTACTTCCGCTCGCAGCACGATAACCAGTCCTGGCTTGGGGCTGTCACGACCATCCTGGACGCGTGCGCGCTGGTGATGGCCGGAATCGGCGAAATCCCTTCGCGGCAGGCGCAGCTCACTTTTGCGATGGCGCGCCACGCGGTGGTGGATATCGCGCAGATCCTCCGCAGGCCGCCGCGTGCGCCGGAGCCGGACCGCCTGCCGCCCGCCGCGTTCCGCCGGCTGCGCGACGAACTGGCGGCCGTTGGCCTGCGCATCGAAGACAACCGAGACGCAGCCGCGCGCCTGGCCGGTCTTCGCGGCCTGTACGAGCCCTACGTCAACGCGCTGGCGCAGCACCTCTCGATGCGGCTGCCGGAGTGGGCGCCGGAACCGAGAGCGGTACACAACTGGGAGACCAGCGCCTGGGGCCGCGCACCCGCGCCGAAGCCCGCCGAGGACGATCACGGCTAGGGCGGGAGGTCGTGGCGCAGGCTCTCAGCCTGCCGCGTCGAGACTCTTCTCGACGCAAGGCCAAGCCTCGACACGAGTGCCGAGGCGGCAGGCAGGATTGCCTGCGCCACACGGGTAACCCGCCTCGCCCCTTACGCCGGCAGCGTCTCCATCGCCTCGGCGATCTCGGCGCCGGGATGCTCGTAGTCCTGCAGGCGGCCGCTCAGATAGGCGTCGTAAGAAGCCAGGTCGAAATGGCCGTGACCGCTCAGGCCGAACAGGATGACACGCGGCCGGCCCTCTTCCCGCGCCTGAATGGCTTCATCGATGGCCGCGCGGATGGCGTGCGCGGACTCGGGCGCCGGCAGGATGCCTTCGAGGCGCGCAAACTGCACCGCCGCCTCGAAGGTGGGCAGTTGCAGGCATGACCGGGCTTCGATCAAGCCGTTCTTCAGCAGGTTGCTCGCCAGCGGCGATGCGCCGTGGTAGCGTAGTCCTCCGGCGTGAATGCCGGGCGGCACGAAATCGTGGCCGAGCGTGTACATCTTGAGCAGCGGCGTCAGCTTGGCGATGTCGCCGAAATCGTAGGTGTAGCGGCCCCGGGTCAGCGTGGGGCAGGCCGCGGGCTCGACCGCCTGCAGGCGGACCTTCGAACCGGCAAGCTTGTCCGGAATGTACGGCAGCGCCAGTCCGCCGAAGTTGCTACCACCGCCGAAGCAGCCGATCACCACGTCGGGCTGGTCGCCCGCCAGCGTCATCTGCTTCCGGGCCTCGACGCCGATGACGGTCTGGTGCAGCAGCACGTGATTGAGCACGCTGCCCAGCGCGTAGTTGGTGTCGTCGTGCGTGGCGGCGTCCTCGGCCGCTTCGCTGATGGCGATGCCGAGGCTTCCAGGCGAATTCGGATGCGCCGCCAGAACCGCGCGGCCCGAATTGGTGCGCGGGCTGGGGCTGGGAAAGACCTCCGCGCCCCACGTGTTCATCATCATGCGGCGATACGGCTTCTGCTCGTAGCTGACCTTCACCATGTAGACCGTGCACTCCAGGCCGAACATCTGGCAGGCCAGCGCGAGCGCGCTGCCCCACTGCCCCGCCCCGGTCTCCGTGGCCAGCCGCTTGATGCCGGCCTGTTTGTTGTAGAACGCCTGCGCCACCGCGGTGTTCGGCTTGTGGCTGCCGGCCGGGCTCACGCCTTCGTACTTGTAATAAATCCGCGCCGGCGTATCGAGCGCTTTCTCCAGCCGCTCGGCGCGGTAGAGCGGCGTGGGCCGCCACAGCCGGTAGATGTCGAGCACTTCGCCGGGAATATCGATCTCCGGCTTGGGGGAAAATTCCTGCTCGAGCAGCGTCATGGGGAAGATCGCCGCCAGCGCGTCGGGCGCGATCGGCTGCCGCGTCGCGGGATTCAGCGGCGGATCGAGCGGCTGTTTCAGCAGGGGCAGAACGTTTAACCATGCCGATGGGATCTCATCGTCGGTGAGTACAAACTTGGTGATGTGGGCCACGAAGTCTCCTTGAAAATCGAACCGACTATTGTAACCCGTGCCAAACCCAGGAGGGGATCTGGACCACCCCGCCCCCCGCGCCCACGCTAATCTTATAGCTTGCCCCAGAAGAAGCACGAGGCCACCGGCCGATCCGCGTTCCTGGTGGCGGCCGGGATCCTGCTGAGCCGCCTCATGGGCTTGGTGCGCCTGCGCATCTTCTCCCACTACTTCGGCCTCGCGTCGGACGCCGCCGACGCCTTTAACGCCGCCTTCCGCATCCCCAACTTTCTCCAGAACCTGTTTGGGGAAGGGGTGCTCTCGGCGTCCTTCATCCCCGTCTACGCCAACCTGCTGGCGCGTAAAGACGAAGAGGAATCGGGCCGCGTGGCCGGCGCGGTGTTCGCGATCCTGGCGCTGACCGCCTCCGTGCTGGTGCTGGCCGGCGTCCTCGCCACGCCCTACCTGATCGATGCCATCGCTCCCGGCTTTCACGGCGCCAAGCGCGAGCTGACCATCCGCATCGTGCGCGTTCTGTTTCCCGGCGCAGGCCTCCTGGTGCTTTCGGCCTGGTGCCTGGGAATCCTGAACAGCCACCGCAAGTTCTTCCTCTCCTACACCGCGCCGGTGATCTGGAACGTAGCGATGATTGCGACACTCGCGGCTTTCGGCAGCCGCATGAGCCTCGACCGGCTCGCGGTCACGCTGGCCTGGGGATCTGTGGCGGGCAGCGCGGCTCAGTTTGGCGTGCAGCTTCCCACGGTGCTACGGCTGGCCCGTCGCCTGCGGATCGCTCTCTACACCGCGTCGGCCAACGTCCGCACCGTGATCAAGAATTTCGTCCCGGTGTTCATCAGCCGCGGCGTGGTGCAGATCAGCGCTTACGTGGACGCGCTGCTCGCGAGCCTGCTGCCCACCGGCGCCGTCACCGGCCTCACCAACGCGCAGCTTCTCTATACGCTGCCGGTGAGCCTGTTCGGCATGTCGGTCTCGGCGGCCGAACTGCCCGCCATGTCCAGCGCGCTCGGCAGTGACCAGGAGGTGGCCGCGTATCTGCGCCGCCGCCTCGACTCCGGTCTGCGCCAGATCGCCTTCTTCATCGTGCCCACCTCCGCCGGGTTTCTCGCGTTCGGCGACGTGATCGCCGGCGCGCTGCTCCAGACCGGCCGCTTCACGCACGCCGATTCGCTTTACGTCTGGGGGATTCTGGCCGGCTCGACCGTGGGGCTGCTGGCCACCACGCTGGGGCGCCTTTACTCTTCGACCTACTACGCGCTACGCGACACGCGCACGCCGCTGCGCTACGCCATCATCCGCGTCGCGCTCACCACCGCGCTCGGCTACTTAGCGGCAATCCCGCTGCCGCCCGCCATCGGCCTCGACCCGCGCTGGGGCGTGGCGGGACTGACCGCCTCGGCCGGTGTTGCCGGCTGGGTCGAGTTCACGCTGCTCCGCCGGACCCTGAACCGCCGTATCGGCCGCACCGGCCTGGCGCTGGGCTACACGACCCGGCTCTGGATCGCCGCCATCGCCGCCGCGGCCGTGGGTTCGCTGGTGCGGATTGCCATCGGCCACCGCAACCCGATCCTCGCAGCCGCGCTCATCCTGCCCCCCTATGGCACGGTCTACTTCGGCCTCGCCGCGGCGCTGCGCCTCGAAGAAGCGCGGGCCCTGTTGGCGAGAATTCGCGCGTGGCGCACGCTTTAGAGGCTGACGCGGATAAATCACTTGTTTTCAATCAGCGTTTATCGGCGTTTATCCGCGGCCAGCAATGTTTTGGCCTTTCCTGAACTTTTGAACGACGGCAAGGCAATCTGCATGTTGCACCGCACTAACGCGTGCTCCGTTCCTTTACAATGAAGCCAACCATGCCCTGCTGCGTCCTCGCCCTTCTAGCGGTCCTGACTCCCCGGGTCGTGCTGGTGCTGATGTTCCTGTTCACCCACTACCTCGGGCGCGCCTATCACGGCCTCTTGATCCCGCTGCTCGGATTCTTCTTCCTGCCGCTCACCACCATCGTTTATGCCTGGATCGTGAATTCGCACCATCCGATCGATGGCCTCTACCTCGTGCTGCTCATCGTCGCCGTCGTCATCGACGTTGGCGGCGTTGGCGGCGGCCACTATAGCCGGCATCAGCGCAATTGAGCCGGGCCAAAGCTCTACCACCGCGGGCATTCGGGCTGCGCGGTCAGCTTTTCCCCGTTCGATCAACCCATTCCCTGGGCTGAGGTCTTCAGAGTCGGCCCCGGGCAAGTCCTGATAAGCAGCGGCCCTCATGGCAGTTCCGGGGGTATTGTAGCAGCGGTCGTCGCTGGAGCATACTGATGGCTGATGGCCGTTGGCTGACGGCGCAGTGGTGACTATGCTATACTAAACTTAGTTGATAGTGATACACTAAGATTACGAGGTCACATCCCCTATGGATCTCAATCGCTTCACAGAAAAGGCCCAAGAGGCCGTCCGCGCCGCTCAATCCACCGCCGTCCGCTACGGCAACCAGCAGATCGACGTCGAGCACCTCCTCGCCGCCCTCCTCGAACAGGCCGACGGCCTTGCTCCCGCCATCCTCATCAAGGCTGGAATCGACGTCGAAAGCCTCCACCGCCGCACCGTCCAGGAAATCGAGCGGCTGCCCAAGGTCTCCGGCGTTTCCGGAGCGCCCGACCAGATTTTCGTCACCGGCCGCCTCAACCGCCTTCTGACCCAGGCCGAAGACGAAGCGCGCCGGCTCAAGGACGAGTACATTTCGATCGAGCACCTGCTGCTCGCCATGACCGACGATGGCGGCTCGACGGGCCGCCTCTTCAAGGAACTCGGCGTCACGCGCGACCGCCTCCTCAACACCCTCCAGGAGGTCCGCGGAAACCAGAGGGTTACGTCCCCGACGCCCGAGGCCACCTACCAGGCCCTGGAGCGCTACGGCCGCGACCTCACCAAACTGGCCGCGCAGGGCAAACTCGACCCCGTAATCGGCCGCGACGACGAGATCCGCCGCGTCATCCAGGTTCTCTCGCGCCGCACCAAGAACAACCCGGTGCTCATCGGGGAGCCGGGCGTCGGCAAAACCGCCATCGTCGAGGGCCTGGCACAGCGCATCATGCGCGGGGACGTCCCCGAAGGCCTCAAGAACAAGCGCGTGGTCGCTCTTGACATGGGAGCGCTGATCGCCGGCGCGAAGTTCCGCGGCGAGTTTGAAGAGCGCCTGAAGGCCGTTCTCAAAGAAGTGCAGACGTCGGAGGGCGAGATCATTCTGTTCATCGACGAGCTGCACACGGTAGTCGGCGCCGGCGCGGCCGAAGGCGCCATGGACGCCGGCAACCTGCTCAAGCCGATGCTCGCCCGCGGCGAGCTGCACTGCATCGGCGCCACCACCATCAACGAATACCGCAAGCACATCGAGAAGGACGCCGCGCTCGAGCGCCGTTTCCAGCCCATCCTGGTGGACCAGCCTTCGGTCGAGGACACCATCTCGATCCTGCGCGGCCTGCGCCAGCGCTACGAGGTGCATCACGGCGTGCGCATCAAGGACGCCGCGCTGGTTTCCGCTGCGGTGCTTTCGAACCGCTACATCAGCGACCGCTTTCTGCCCGACAAGGCCATCGACCTGGTGGATGAGGCCGCCGCCCGCCTGCGCACCGAGATCGATTCCATGCCCACCGAGCTCGACGAACGCATGCGGCGCATCATGCAGCTCGAAATCGAGCGCGAAGCGTTGAAGAAGGAAAAGGACGCCGCCTCGCGCGAGCGGCTCGTTAAGATCGAAAAGGAGCTGGCCGATCTGCGCGCCGAGGCCGATGCGCTTCAGGCCCGCTGGCAGACCGAGAAGAAGGCTGTGGCCCACCTGCGCAGCCTGCGCGAGCAGATCGAGAAGACGAACCTGGAGATCGAGCAAGCCCAGCGGCAGTACGACCTCAATCGCGTGGCCGAGCTGAAATACGGCACGCTGGCGCAGCTCGAGCGCCAGCTCAAAGCCGAAGAAGCGAGCCTTTCGAGCAAAGACGGCGCGCCGCGCCTGCTCAAAGAGGAGGTGGACGAGGAAGACATCGCCGAGGTCGTGAGCCGCTGGACCGGCGTCCCGGTCTCGAGACTGCTCGAAGGCGAGCTAAACAGGCTGCTGCACCTTGAAGAGGAGCTGCACAAGCGCGTGGTGGGCCAGGACGAAGCCGTAACCGCCGTCGCCGAAGCGGTCCTGCGCGCGCGCTCCGGCCTCAAAGACCCCAACCGCCCCATCGGCAGCTTCATTTTCCTGGGGCCGACCGGCGTCGGCAAAACCGAGCTGGCGCGGGCGCTCGCCGAGTTCCTGTTCGACGACGAGCGCGCCATGATTCGCATCGACATGTCCGAGTACCAGGAGAAACACACCGTGGCGCGGCTGATCGGCGCGCCTCCCGGCTACGTCGGCTACGAGGAAGGCGGACAGCTCACCGAAGCCGTGCGCCGGCGGCCCTACTGCGTGATCCTGTTCGACGAAATCGAGAAGGCGCACCATGACGTGTTCAACGTGATGCTCCAGATTCTGGACGACGGCCGCCTTACCGACGGCCAGGGCCGCACGGTCAATTTCAAGAACACTATCGTCATCATGACCTCGAACGTCGGCAGCCACCGCATCCTCCAATACCGTGGCGCGTTTGAAGGCGAGCCCTACGAGCGCATGAAGAAGGCCGTGCTCGAGGAGATGCAAACCAGCTTCCGGCCCGAGTTCCTCAACCGCGTGGACGAGATCATCGTCTTCCACTCGCTCTCTGAGGAGCACCTCAAGCGGATCGTCGACATCCAGCTCGGGCGCCTGCGGGCGCGCCTCGCGGACCGCCACATCACGATCGAGCTCGACGACGCCGCCCGCACGCATCTGGTGCGCAGCGGCTACGATCCGACTTACGGCGCGCGGCCGCTGAAGCGCGCCATTCAGAAGGAGATCGAGACGCCGTTGGCGCGGCTGGTGCTGGCGGGCAAGCTGCGCGACGGCCAAACCGTGGACGTCGGCTTCGACGCCTCCCGCGGCGAGCTGGCCTTTACACCGCGCTGAGAGATCGTGGGGGCGTCTACGCCTGTAGCGGGTCTCCAGACCCGCAGGGGGAGGTCTCTTCCCTGCCTCACTCGCAGGCGGCGGGTGCGCTTTCGAGTGCCCGCTCCATACAACGGGCGACCTGCTCCCAGGAGAAGCGTGCTGTAACGAGCCGGCGGGCGGCGGCGGCAATCCGCGAGCGTCGCTCGCCGTCCTCGAGCAACTCGAGGCAATGCGCGGCAAAACGCGCCGGGTCGTCGGCAATACAGATGTCCTGGCCGGGGTTCACCTCGAGGCCTTCCGCGCCAACCGTGGTGGACACCACCGGTGTCCCGGCGGCCATGGCCTCGTAGATCTTGATGCGGGTTCCGCTGCCGATCCGCAATGGAACCACGGACACCGACGCGCCCCACAAGTACGGGCGGACATCCGCGACAGTCCCGGTCACCAGCACCCGGGAATCTCTCTGCGCCCAGCGAAGGATCTCGGGAGGCGGGGTCCGGCCGACGATCGCAAACGTGCACTGCGGGCGCCGCCGGCGGATCTGGGGCAGGATCCGTTCGAGAAAGTAGAGAACCCCATCTGCATTGGCCAGCCAATCCATCAATCCGACAAATACCAGGTCGGCGACATGCGGGCTCGAAGCAGGCGGTGCGAGATACTCGGCATCGACGCCCGTCGGTATGTCCGAGACGTGCTCAACCCCGAACATCGTCCGGATGAGTCCAGCGTCTTGGGCTGAGACTGCAATCACGCTCCCGGCGGCCCGGCACGCGGCGCGCTCGTAAGCGAACATCAGGTTCGCCTCATGCCGAAAATACAGTCTATTAAGAGCGCTGCGGGCGTGCTCAGACTGGCCCCGCCAAATCATGGTCTCGACGTTGTGCTCAAAGAGTACGGTTCGCTCCGCGTGCGGACAACAGCCGGCCATGCAAAGAAAATCCACAACGACGCGGTCAAAGCGCTCCTGGCATAACAGATCCTCAACCAACCGCTTGAGCTCCGGCGAGCGGTAACGCAGAATGGCCGCCGGAACCCGGGAAAACAGGCCGGTAAGTTGTGGCACAAAACGATTCGAGCGCTGGTGGACCACCGAACGGGGAAATGGATACGCACGGAAGGAGTACTCGCCGGCGCGCGCCGGACCCTCAGGCTGCGCCGGATCCGCAAGGGTGACGTAATGGATCTCGTGGCGTTCGGAAAGGCGCCGAAGGATGCCCAAGGTGCGAATCGGGCCGCCCCCGATGGTAGGGTGCAGAAAGGACGGCGCTACCCAGAGGATCTTCATGCCTGCCCGTCGGAAGCCGCCGACAGATCGAGAACCGGGATCGCGCTGCGGCGGATCTGCTCGCGGAACTCCGCCGCCGGCTTCCGTGTCAGGATCAGGTACTCGGCCCAAGCCAACAGATCATCGAGATTGCTGTCGATCAGGCTGCCTATGTCGGGGACCGCCTCGAGGACGAATTGCCGATTCGTGCCGGAAATCTTGTCGAACTCGATCTGAGGATCGAACACGCGAAGGTTACGGCCCTGGGCGATTAGTCCCTGCAACAGCGCCACGGCTGGGCTTCCCCGCAGGTCGTCGGTGTCCTCCTTGAAGGCCAACCCGAACATACCGATGCGATCGGCCGCCAGCGTGAGCGCACTCTGGACGGCGCGTGCCAGGTGCTCCTCGTTCGAGGGCAAAACGGACTCGATGAGCGGCAGCCTGAGCCCCAGCCTCGAGGCGCCGCTGACCAACGCGCGCTGGTCTTTTGCGAGGCAAGAACCGCCGAATGCGAAACCCGGTTTCAGATACGCGGGCGAAATGTTCAACCGCAGGTCGCGGCAAAGCGCGTCCATGACTTCGCCGGCGTCGATGCCCAGACCTGCTCCCAGCGCACCGACCTCGTTCGCGAATGCTACCTTGACCGCGTGAAAGGCGTTGCATGCGTATTTGATGAATTCCGCGGCCCGCAACGAGACCAGGCACGGTCTGACCCCGAGTGGCGCGTACAACCGGGCGAGACGCGCTACCGCCTCCGGATCCGAACCGCCGACGACCACCAGCGAGGCCTCCAGAAAATCGCGCACGGCGTTACCCTCTCGCAAGAACTCGGGATTGAACACGACGGAGGCGCGTGTTCGGTCCCCGAGCGCTGGGACCACGACTTCTTCACACGTGCCTGGGAAGACGGTGCTGCGCACCCCGACGATCAGAGGCGTCTTGCGCTGTGGCAGACACTCGGCGATCTCGCGCAAGACGCGGCGCAGATGTTCCAGGTCCGGGTTGCCATCCCGCCCGGCTGCGGTGCCGACCGAGATGAGGACGATGCCCGCGTGCTCAAGTGCCTCAGCCAGATTCGTCGAGGCACCCAGGCGGCCGGCCGTCACGTTCGCTTGGACGATTGCGTCTAAGCCCGGCTCGTAGAACGGAGCGCGGCCGGCCAGGACCGCCTCCACTTTCGACTCTTGGCAGTCCACCCCGATCACGCGGTGGCCGAGTCTCGCCAGGCAAGCTGCGGTCACACAGCCGACGTAACCCAATCCAACGACTGCCACCGTTTCTGGAGGTGAGGTCATCGACACCTGAATTCCGCATGATAGCGCGCCTTCGTGGCGCAAGCTTCAGAGGGACTTGCAAAACTACCGCTGAGGTCCGGGCCAGAACAAGAGGTCTAAAAATGTTTTGAAGAGGGTTGCGTTCCCGATAGAATGTTTCTTGCCAGAAACCACACTATCGGAAAACAACCCTCATGCATAGCTTACTCCAGGTGCTGGCCAGCTTCGGACGGATTCTGCAAGGCCGCCTGTTTCCGGCTCTGGAGGAGGTACTGGGACCGCTCAGCGACTTGCAGCAAAAGCTGGTCCGCACCTTGGCGCTGCTCCAGTTGGATGGCTTCGTCGTCGTCCGGCACGGTCCGGGACGTCCTCCCCACGACCGGGCCGCCCTGGCGCGGGCCTTCGTGGCCAAGGCCGTGTTCAACTTCCCCACCACCCGCGCCCTGCTGGACCGCTTGCGCGATGACCTGGTTTTGCGGCGCCTGTGCGGTTGGGAAAGGGCAGCGGAAGTTCCCCACGAGAGCGTGTTCTCGCGGGCCTTCGCCGAATTCGCCGCCGACCACTTTGCCGAACGGGTGCATGCGGCCCTGATTGAGAGGACCCAGGGCTGGCGGCTGATCGGCCATATCAGCCGGGATTCCACGGCCATCGAAGGCTGCGAGAAGCCCCAGCCCAAGCCCAAGGCCGCGGCCCCCGCGCTGCGGCATCGCCCCGGCCAGACGAACAAATCGCCGGAGCGGATGACGCGGCTGGAGCGGCAGTGCTCGGGAACCATGACCCTGGAGCAGATGCTGACCGAACTGCCCCGGGTCTGCGACGTGGGCTGCAAGACCAACAGCAAAGGCAGCAAGTATTTCTGGATCGGCTACAAACTGCATCTGGACGTGGCCGATGGGCAGATCCCGATCAGTTGCGTATTGACCTCGGCCGCGTTGAATGACACCCAGGTGGCGGTGCCGCTGGCTTTGCTGACGGCGCAACGCGTCACCAGCTGCTACGACCTGATGGATGCCGGCTACGACAGCGAACAGATTCGCCAACACAGTGCTGCTCTGGGCCACGTACCCCTCATCCCGCAGCACAAACACGGTTCTCAGCCGCCGGCCATCATGGACCCCCATCAGCAAGTTCGCTTTCGGGAACGCACCGCAGTGGAACGAGTGTATTCGCGGTTGAAGGAGGAATTCGGAGGCAACTTCGTACGGGTGCGCGGAGGGGCCAAGGTGATGGCCCATCTCATGTTTGGGATTCTGGCGCTCACCGTCGATCAGATTCTGCGTTTGGCACCGTCCTAGGCGGATGAGGCCGGGAGCGGAGGTGCCCCGGGGCGGGGCCGTACGGCCCTTGGAGGCGTGGTGTCTTTATAGTGGCTTCGGAGGACCGGTGAAAAGGAGGTGTCATTCGGGCACGAGGACGCATAACTCCCGTGTCTTCAAGACAAGGATGAGCGCTCGGATTTCTAGAGCTTTTTGGGGGCGCCTCTGGGGGGCAGCGCTTAGCGCCAGATCGTCGTCCGCCCAGCCGCGTTCGCCTCTATTTTGCAAGTCCCTCTTCAGCCTGCCTCGCCGGGATGCCCGCCCCTATCCCCAGCCGACCGCCACGCTATCGATGCGCGTCTCAGCCCGGTCGCCGCGCTACAATTGAGTCTGGCGTGGCCTGGCATGGAAAAACGAAAGCACTTGCCGGTCTTTTTCTTCGCTGCCTCGCCGGCCGGGGCGCAGAGCTGCTGGCGGCCCTCGGCCGACGTTTACCGCATCCCGCACGGCTGGCTGTTGAAGTTCGACCTGGCCGGGGTCGAGACGCAAGACGTCGCCGTCGAGGTTCATGGCGGTCGCGTCACGGTCAGCGGCGTCCGCCGCGACTGGCTGGTGGAAGAGGGCGCCACCTACTATTCGATGGAGATCGCCTATAACCGGTTTGAGCGGACCATCGAGCTGCCCTGCCATCTCAAGCACCCGCGCGTCGCGCTCGAGAACAAGAACGGTCTTTTGATCATCCGTATCACGGAGGGGTAACCAATGGCCGATCCGGACAACATCCAGACCCTACCTCTGCTTCCGCTGAAGAACAGCGTGCTGTTTCCGTATCTATTCATGCCGCTTGCGGTCGGCCGCGCCTCGTCGCTCGCCGCCGCCGAGGCTGCGCTGGCGACGGAAGGCAAAGAGATCGTCGTGGTTGCGCAGCGCGATTCGAACAAGGACGTGCCCGAGACGGCCGAGGACCTGTTCACCATCGGCACCAAAGCGGTCATCAAGAAAATGGCGCGGCCGAACGAGAGGCAGATGGACCTCATCGTTCTCGGCGTCGAGCGGGTCGTGATCCTGAAGCTGGACCCGGCCGAGTCCTATATGCGCGCCCGGGTGCGCACGTTCCCGCTGCCGGAGGAGCGCTCACCCGAGGTCGAAGCGTTGCACCGAGCGGTCGCCGAGCTGGCTGGCAAGGTGGTCGCGCTGGCCCAGCCCAACGCCCCGGCCGAGCTCGCGCAGATGCTCACCCAGACCGAGGACCCGCTGCGGCTGGTCTACCTGCTCGGCTCTATGATGAATCTGGAGCTCGCCAAGGAGCAGGCGCTGCTCGAAACCCAGACCCGTGAAGAGGCGCTCCGCCTCATGCACGGCTACCTCACCAGCGAATACCAGGTGCTCCAACTGCGCGACAAGATCGCCAGCCAGGCCCAGACCGAGATGAGCAAGCAGCAGCGCGAATATCTGCTGCGCCAGCAGTTGCAGGCCATTCAGCAAGAGCTGGGCGAGAAGGACCCGCAGCAGGCCGAAGTCGAGATGTTGCGCGAGCGCATCGAGAAGCTGCACTTGCCCGAGGAAGTCGCCAAAGAGGCGAAGCGCGAGCTCTCACGCCTGGAACGGCTGCCTCCGGGCGCGCCTGACTACCAGGTCATCCGCACGTATCTCGATTTCGTGGTCGAGTTGCCCTGGAACACGTTCACCGAGGATAACCTGGATATCGCGCGCGCGCGGCAGATCCTCGACGAAGACCACTACGATCTCAAGGACGTCAAAGAGCGCATCCTCGAGCAGCTTGGCGTTTTGAAGCTCAATCCCGAAGCCAGAGCGCCCATCCTGTGCTTCTTCGGGCCGCCGGGTGTGGGCAAGACGTCGCTCGGGCAGTCGATCGCGCGCGCCCTGGGGCGTAAGTTCGAGCGCATGAGCCTCGGCGGACTGCACGATGAGGCCGAGTTGCGCGGTCATCGCCGCACTTACATAGGCGCCATGCCGGGACGCGTCGTGCAGGCCATCCGGCGCGCCGGTTCGCGGAACCCGGTGCTGATGCTGGATGAGGTGGATAAGCTGGGGCGGGATTTCCGCGGCGATCCGGATGCGGCCCTGCTCGAGATCCTCGACCCGGAGCAGAACAAGAGCTTCCGCGACAACTATCTCGATTTGCCGTTCGACCTCTCGAAGGTCTTCTTCATCACCACGGCCAACACGCTCGACACTATCCCGCGGCCTCTGCTCGACCGTATGGAGATGCTGCGGCTTCCGGGCTATAGCGAAGAGGAGAAGATCGAAATCGCCAAGCGGTACCTGATCCCGCGCCAGCTCCGCCAGGCAGGTCTGAAGCCCGAAGAGGTCGGTTTCGGCGACGGCACTCTGCACGCCATCATTGCTGGCTACACGCGCGAAGCGGGCCTGCGGCAGGTTGAACGCACTATCGGCCGCATTGCACGCAAGGTTGCGCTGCGGCACGCCGAGGGCGACGCGGCACCCCTCACGGTGCGCCCCGAAGACCTGGCGCCGCTGCTGGGACCGGAGGTTTTCGCGGACGACGGGCGCCGCAAGGAGCAGCCGCCCGGCGTCGCAATCGGCCTGGCCTGGACCGAAACCGGCGGCGAAGTTTTGTACATCGAGGCGACGCTGCTGCCCGGCGGCAAGGGTCTCACCATCACCGGCCAGATAGGGGAAGTGATGCAGGAATCGGCGCGCGCGGCGCAGAGCTTTATCTGGTCGCACGCCGAAGAACTCGGCGTCGACCCCGCTGTTTTCAAGGATTGCGGCGTCCACCTGCACGTGCCCGCCGGCGCGGTGCCGAAGGACGGGCCTTCGGCCGGCGTTACTATGGCTACGGCGCTGGCGTCGCTCTACACGCGCACGCCGGTTCGCAACGATACCGCCATGACGGGAGAGATCACCCTCACCGGCCTGGTCCTTCCCATCGGCGGGTTGAAGGAGAAAGTGCTGGCCGCCCGCCGTGCCGGCATCCACCGCATCATCGCGCCAAAAGGGAACCAGAAGGACTTGCAGGATTTCTCTGAAGCGGTGCGCAAAGAAACCGAATTCCTCTTCGTCGACCGCATCGAACAGGTTCTGGCCGCGGCATTCCCGCAGGCCGCCGAAGCGGTGGAGACTGTCAAGGCCGGCTAGCCCGGGCGGGGCAGGCGATTCCCCCTGCCTGAGCAGACCAAACGGCCTGCGCCACCTAGAAGCTGCGCACAATCGTCGCCCGGTAAGTGGCGCCGGCCGGGTCGAGCGCGCTCCCCGAGAAGTTGCACAGGCGCACGGCGATCGTGTTGGGGGCCGAAACGCGCATCGTGCCGATCAGCCCTGCTTCGAGCGCACTCGGCCAGCCGGGTTCGACGGCGTCGTTCGCCGCCGCGCCCGCCAGCGTGAACGACTGGTCCGTGGCGCACGCCCCGTTGGCAATCGAGGGGAAATCCAGAACCGCAGTTACGGTCAGGTAGGTCGGCACCAACGCGCTGTCCACCGAAAGCGTCGTTGCGGCGCCGGAATCCACCGCGAGCAAACCCGTGCTCGCTGCGATGCCCTTGGCGGCCAGCATGGCTCGATAGTCCAGCCCCCCGCTCGTGTCCCAGGTTCCGTTGGTGGCGGTCCAGGAGTAGAGCGGAATGGAGCCGGCCGGGAAGTTCGTGACGCCATTTTGGGCAAAGCATCCGGCGGAGGCCGTAAGGGTGACGTTGTGGCCGATCGTCAGCGCCCCGGTCGAGGTGAAGTAGATGTAAGCCGTTCCGCTGCCGGCGGTGATGTTAGCCGTGCAACTCTGCGTGAAACTGTAGACCGTGCTTCCAAGCCGCAGGTTGCAGGACACGGCCGGCCCGCAATTCGCCCCGATCGTCAGTGCCGTCGAACTCGTCCACGTCGCCCCGAAGTCGCCTAGCTGAGTGATCATGGCGGCGCCGCCCTGGCGCGTCCAAACGTTGGCCGCCGTACAGACGTACAGGTTCTGCCCCATGGAAGCGCTGGCCAGCAGGAACGTCTGCCCCACCGAGCAGACCGCCGGTAGCGCCGTGCCCGTCTGGATTGGCTTGGTCGAGCTTGCGCCCGAGAAGTCGACGTCCTTGCCTTGGGTTCGAAGATCGATCTGGGTTTGCCCGGCCGCGGAAGCCGCCAGCAGGCAGACAATCAAGCTCAGGGAAAACAGGGGAGATTTCATTGCGGGCCTCGCTCTAACCACACGCTCAATATAGGCACGCAACCGTCGCGCTTTTGTGACCCGAGTTTTCGATGTGCTTGAAAACAGCCGGAAAAAATGTAGCCGGTTGCGGTGACCGGTCTCGCCTCACACCCGTCTGACCTTGATCCCCGCTTCGCTGAACAGCACCTCCACCAGCCCGAAGTGCTCATCGTAGTAGTCGCTCGAGTATTGGGCCATGCGCGCCGCCGAGACCACCACCTGGCAGATCCCGGCCTGCACGATCGCCCGCGCACAGTCCATGCAGGGCATGATCTCGACGTAGATCGTGCAGCCCTCCGTGGCGGTGCCTGCTCGAGCCGCGTTGCAGATGGCGTTCCGCTCGGCGTGCTCGATCCACAAGTACTTCGCCGGGCGATCGAGCCGCTCCGGCACCGTGTCGCGGATTCCGCGAGGGAACGAGTTGTAGCCGGTCGACCGGATCTCGTGCGCCGGGCCGACAATCACGCACCCAATCTGCGTGTTAGGGTCCTTGCTGCGGGAAGCGATGACTTTGCAGACGCTCAGGTAATACTCGTCCCAGCCTGGTACTTCGCGTGGATCGGCCATTAACCCGATCTTCTCACACGCCTACAGGCTGCTGTCGAGCTCGAACAGCCGCTTGCCCGCCACCGTGCAACGGAAGCCGTAGACAGCCACCGCCAGAACCACCAGCATCGGCAGCAGGGAGCTGGCGATGTACCAGGCGGAGAAATCGAGGGTAAGCGGCGCGTTCAGAAGGAAATCCGCAGTGAAGATGCTGACCACCAGCGGCACGATTCCGTAACGAAGAAGCAGCACCACGAAGACCGTGTACACCAGCGCGATGATGGGCAAGATCCACAGGCCCTCGTCCGACCCGAGGGTCCTGAGCAGCACGAAGATCGCGACGAAGCTCGCGGCCGCAAGCCAGTCCTTCCGGAGAATCAGCCGCAGCAGAAAGATCAGCAGGAAGGTGCCGAATGCGAACGTGACGCCGCCGGCCGCCTGGCCGAACAGGTTGCTCACGACCTGCCGGATGCCGGAGAGATCGCCGAGCCCGTTGAGAGTGGGACTCCCGCCGAGACGCCCGCTGATCAGCTCCGTCACGAGCAGCAGGAGGACCCAGAGCATTCCGAAGGCGACGCCGATCAGGACGTCGCCGCCGACCAGCGGATCGCGCAGCTTGCCGCTCAGAATCCGGCTCCAGGAGACGATCGTTTGCGGCCAGCGCCGGCGCACGATGGGCTCGAGCGCCAGGTACAGCACCCAAACCATGGCGGCATTGAAAAGCGCCCGGCTCATGGCGGCGACGATCAAGCCCAGTTCATCCTCGCTCGGGGCGTGGTACATCGCGAAGAGGTACCGCAGCATGTAAAGCGCGAATATGAACCCGCCCAGGCGCATGGCGCCGCGAACGTCGCTCCGGTTGAGTTTCGTGTTGCGGCGCGCGATCAAAGCGGACACGACGAGAATGATGCAGAGGATCGTCAGCGCGATGATTTCGCCGGCCCTTTCGCTCGCGCTGGTCTCCCACTCGCGCATGCGCCAGGGGCGGGTCCAGGCTCCAATCATGTGGAAGTAAACCGGCTTGCCGCGCCAGGATGCAGCCTCGACGCGCAGCGGGACCTTTGGCGCCTTGGGATACACGCCGGTCCAGGCAGCGCGGCCGTCGAAACCGACCTCCGGCAGCCACTGCGGATCGGCGGCCTGGAACCTAGCCGGATCGAGTCCGGCCGCGGCGAACAGCGCGTTCCAATCGGTGGGGGGCGGAGGCCCTGTGCTCTGGTCCACCTGCGGCGGCATGGCGGAGAGATAGAGCAGCCGTCCGTCGGGGTCGAGGATCAGCAGAACTTCCCCGGAGACGTTTATATGCGGATGGTCCTGCGACACCTCCAGTTCGTAGCCTGGATCGAAGTAACGGGGGCTCTGGCGATACCAGAAACGCACCAGGTCCGGCTGGCCGTCACCGATGTGGGACCACCGGGCGGGAGAAGGATCGTGCTTCTGGACGTATTTCACATAGTCGTGGGAAAACTCGAAGGCGCTCGCCACCCCTTGGGCGCGTTGGGTGTAGCCGAGCCGGTGGACGATCTCGCGCGCCTTGACATTGAGGGCTTCCGCGGAGTTTTCGAAGGGGATCTTTCCGAGCCCGTTGACGTACCCACACAGCAGTCCGGAGCCGGCGAGCGCCACGATGACACCGCCCAGAAGGGCCATGGCGACCCACGGCCGCAGTCCCTCGCTCGCTCCCGAAGCCGCAACCATGTCCGGCGAAGGCGTCTCTCCTGCCGCCAGCGCCGCCGCCAGCGGATCGCCTCCCGGCAGGGCGGCCGCTACCGCCAGCGCGGACACCGGCCGGCGGCGCGGGTCCGGCACAAGACAACGCAGGATGACACGCTCGATGGCGGGATCGATCTCCTTCACCAGCGTGGTCAGGCTGGGCGGTGCCGAACCTTCTTCCGCCCGCAGCAACCCGTCCAGGGTGTCCGCCTCGAAGGCACGCTTGCCTGCGAAGACCTCGTAAAGCACCAGCCCCAGCGCGTAAATGTCGCTCGCCTGCGTGACCTCTCTGCCCGCGAGCTGTTCCGGCGCCATGTAGGCCGGCGTCCCGTGCCGGACCTCGTGCCCTTGCACCTGCCCACTTAGAGCCGCCAGGCCGAAGTCCGTGATCAGCACGTTGCCACGGCCGTCGAGCATGACGTTGGATGGCTTCAGATCGCGGTGCAGCACTCCCTTGTCGTGGGCCGCCGCCAATCCGGCGCACAATTTGCGCGCGATTTCGAGAGCCTTGTCCCCGGGCAGCCGGCCGATCCTCCGCAGCAGGGACCCCAGGTCCTCGCCGTCGACGTATTCCATCGAGAGGAATTGCAGGCCGTCGAGTTCCCCAATGTCATAAACGCGGCAGACGTTGGGATGGGACACCTGGCGCGCGATGCGAACCTCGTTGCGGAACCGCGCCAGCGCGCGCTCGTCCTCGGCGGCGGCCTCCGGAAGAAACTTCAGCGCGACCGGCTGGCCGAGTTTGAGATCGGTGGCTCGGTAGACCTCGCCCATGCCGCCCTTTCCGAGCAAGGCAATGATGCGGTACCGCTCGAGCAGCAACGTGCCGGGCGGGAAGCGGCCTTCATCCGCTGTGCTGGAAGAGTTGGGCGTCGCGGCGGACGATGGCGGCCGGCCGGCGAGGCGTTGCGTTGGCGAGCGCGGCCGGGCCGGCTCGGCGATCGTCTCCGTCTGCGACGTGTCGCCGGCCGGCCCGAGCGGCGCGGCGCAGCTTCCGCAGAATCGGCTGGTGTCCGGGTTCTCTTTGGCGCAACTCGGGCAGCGAACCATCCGTCGTAAGTGTAGCAAGGGGTGTACCCACGCAGCCAGAGATGCACGAGGTTTATGCCCGAACTGGGCTGGACGGACCCTGGCGCCGGCCTCTGACCCTGGCCCTGGGCGCGCTACTCGCGCTAACCATCGTCCGCCTGTGGCTTATGCCCCTGCCTTCGAGCTTCTGGACGGATGAGACCGATGCCGTCTTCCTGGTCCACTATGGCGCGTCGCATCCGTCGCTGGCGGCCTCACCGCAGTTGGCGGACTCGATCTACAACGTGCTGCCTCGGGTGGCCCAGGCTCTGGGCGGTTACTCGGAGACGGTCTACCGGCTCCCCTCCACGCTGGCGATGGGTTTGGCCCTGGTTCTGATCGCCCGTCTGACCGCCCGGCTGATCCACCCGGATGCGGCGTGGTTTGTGACGTTCGCCTGCCTGGCGCAGCATGCCTTTTACTTCCAGGCGGCCGATGCACGCCCATACGCGCTGGGCACCGCCATTATGGCGGCGGGGCTGTGGTTCCTGGTCCGGTGGCTCGATGGTGCGCGGTGGCGCGACGCGCTGTTGTTCCTCGTCTTTGCAGCCCTGCTGTGGCCGGTTCACCCACTCTACTGGCCCTTCTATCTTGTCTTCGCCGGATATACGATCGCACGGCTGGTCTCGAAGGACACCAGCGTCACCTGGCGCCGAGCCGCCGCGGTTTTCGCACTGCTGGCGCTGGCCCTGGCGCCGACATTCCTCGAGACGGTGGCTCTCGCTGGCAACGCCCGGGCCCACGTCATCTGGATTCGGCCGAGCGTGCGGGGACTAGTCGATTCGTTCAATCCGGCAATGCTCGGCGGATGCTGGGCCGCGGCCTGGATTTGTTCGCGGTTCTGCCGTGGATCCGCCGGCGTCGCGGCGCCCGCGCGCTCGTCGCTGGCGCTGATCGCCCTGTGGTGGCTGTGCGATCCCTTGTGTCTCTTTCTGTTCTCCCGCGAGACGGGCATCAGCGTGTTCGTGCACAGATACTACTCGCTGGCGCTGCCCGGGGCCGCGCTGGCCGGCGCGGCTCTAGCCGCACATTACATTCCCTCCTGGATGTGGAAACCTCTGGCGCTAAGCCTCGGTCTCGGAGTCGTGCTCCTGCGCGGAGACTGGCGGGAACCTTGGCCCGCGCATGCCAACATGGACTGGCGCGGAGCCGCGCACGCGATCGACCAGGCAACGCTCGGACCCGCCACGCCCATCGTCTGCCCGAGCCCCTTCATCGAAGCGCGCGTTCCGGTATGGCGCCCAGGCTACCCGCTTCCGTCCGTCCTCTACGCTCACCTGGTGGCCTACCCGGTCCGCGGCCGGGTGATTCCATTTCCGTTCGAGACCCCTCCCGCGGCTGAACGGTTCGCCGCCACGCTGTCCCAATCGGTGCTCCCCTCTTCCGGGCGTTTCTTCGTGTACGGCCACCGAGCCAATGCCTGTTTCTGGGAGAATTGGTTCGAGCGGCGGCCCGAGCTCGCCGGGTGGACCGGCCGCCGCCTCGGTCCGTTCGGCGACGTTGTGGTCGTCGAGTTCGACCGGCCCAAACGCAGATGACAACGGATCTCAGCCGCCGCCGGCTTTTCGCCCTCCTCGGACTGCTGGCCGGAGATGCGTGCCGCGCACCATCTTCGCTCGACCTGCCGCCGCGCCCGGTCGCGGACGCCTTGACTCCCCTTCCTCTCGGAGACGTTCGGCTGGGCGGCATCCTTGGCAGGAAGCTGGACCTCTGCGTTCGCAATCGCATCTTCGCGCAGGACCCGGAAGCGCTGGTCGAGCCGTTTCGTCACCGCCAGGAGCGGACCTGCTGGCAAACCGAGTTCTGGGGCAAGTGGTTCCTCTC
The DNA here is from genome assembly GCA_963719445.1 of Bryobacterales bacterium. Taxonomy (GTDB): domain Bacteria; phylum Acidobacteriota; class Terriglobia; order Bryobacterales; family Bryobacteraceae; genus DASWZN01. Next base: position 4,466,744 of record OY970385.1, on the reverse strand, counting down.
GGCCGCCGCCGCCTGCCAGTACACGGGCAACAACGAATGGCGCGACCGGCTCGGGAAGTCGGTCCGCGAACTGCTCGCCACCCAAAGCGCCGATGGTTACATCGGCAATTATGCCGGCGGCAGTCATCTCGAAGGCTGGGACGTCTGGGGCCGCAAGTATACGCTGCTCGGCCTGCTGGCCTGGTACGATCTCACGGCAGATCCCGCGGCCCTGCGCGGCGCGCGCGGCCTGGCTGACCACCTTCTGCGAGAGGTCGGTCCCGGCGCCGCCGACATCGTCACTCTCGGTCTTTACCGCGGGATGGCCGCGAGCTCCGTGCTCGAGCCCATTGTGCGGCTCTACCGGCGAACCCGCGACGAACGCTACCTCCGATTCGCCGAGTACATTGTGGGGCGCTGGTCCTCGGAGAAGGGACCGCGGCTGATCGAAAAGGCCAGCGTGCCCGTGGCGGAGCGGTTCCCTCCCCCGAAAAAGTGGTGGACCTGGGAGAACGGGCAGAAGGCTTACGAGATGATGTCCTGCTACGCCGGCCTGGTCGAGTTGTACCGCGAAACGGGCTGGGCGCCTGCCCTGAACGCGGCCCAGCGGACCTTTGAGAGCATTCGGGACACGGAGATCAACGTGGCCGGCTCCGGATCCGCGGCGGAGTGCTGGTACGGCGGCAAGGCGCGTCAAGCCGAGGTTCGACCCCGCCCCATGGAAACCTGCGTGGGCGTGAGCTGGATGCAACTCTGCGGCCACCTGCTGCGACTGAGCGGCGACTCGCGCTTCGCGGATGAGATCGAGCGGACCGCGTACAACGCCCTGGCCGGCGCCATGACGCCCGACGGATCGTCGTTCGCGCAGTACAGTTCACTTACGGGCGTGCGGACGCTGGGAGAACGGCACTGCGGCATGGACCTGAACTGCTGCGTGGCGAACGGACCGCGCGGCATCATGCTGCTCCCCGAAGTCGCGGTCATGATGGGCGCCGAAGGCCCCGTCATCAGCCTTTTTTCCGACGGCGTCTGGAAGCTCCACCTGCTTTCGGGCATCTCCTGCCGCCTCGAGATGAAGACCGGCTATCCGGCTTCCGGCCAGGTGGACATTCGAATCGAGCCCGCCCGGCCCGAATCCTTTGCGCTGCGACTGCGCGTTCCCCAGTGGAGCGAGCAGACCTCCGCCAGCGTGAATGGCGCGCCGATTGCGGGCGGTGTGCAGGCCGGAACGTGGGCCGTCATCGAGAGGCGCTGGAGCGCCGGCGACCAGGTTCGTCTGCGCCTCGATCTTCACACCAGGGTTCTCACCGCGGCCGATGGCCCGAGGCGATACGTGGCCGTGGTCCGGGGCCCCATCGCACTGGCGCGCGACCTCAGGCTCGGCGGGGGCGGCCTCGACGAGCCCGTATCGCTTGGCGCAATCGCTCTGGACAAGGTCGCGCCGCCGGCCGGCATCCAGATGGCCTTCGCGGCGGCCGGGGGAAAAATCGTCCTGTGCGACTACGCCTCGGCGGGCAACACCTGGGATGCGCGCTCGCGGTATCGAATCTGGATGCCGGTCGGGTCTTCGTAGCACGAGCGTCCCTTTTACCGCGCGATCCGGCCCAGTTGGCCCAAGATGGCGGCGGGAACGCTGCTCAGTGATGTGACCTGATCTGCTGCGCCCAAGCGGATAGCCTCTCTCGGCATCCCGAACACGACGCAGCTTGCTTCGTCCTGAGCTATCGTCCGGGCCCCGGCCTGCTTCATCTTCAGCAGCCCGCGGGCGCCGTCGGACCCCATGCCCGTCAGTAAGACCCCGATGGCCCGGGGCCCGGCGGCGTCGGCCACGGAACTGAACATCACATCCACAGAGGGCCTTTGGTAGCAGACCCGGGGACCTTCCTGGACGGTGACTCGAAAGCCTCCGCCAGGCGACTTTCGCAGCAACATGTGAAAGTTTCCCGGAGCGACCAGGGCCCTGCCGCGGGCCAGCGTGTCGCCGTCTCGCGCCTCTTTAACCTCCATCGGGCAGGTTTCGTTCAACCGGTTGGCGAAGGCCAGAGAGAAGACGGGCGGTATGTGTTGGGTGATCACGATGCCGGGACCGTCGGCAGGCATCCGAGTGAGCACTTCCTGGATCGCCTGGGTTCCCCCCGTGGAGGCGCCGATCGCAACTACGGCAGCGGCGTCGAACGCCGGCAGGGGCGGGGACGGCTCCGGTTTGGCGGAGGGCGTTTCCGGCGCCCGTCGCAGGCGGGCGGCAGCCGCCGCCCGAATCTTCGCTGCCAGGTCCATCCGCAGCTCACCTACCGAGTACGGGCCTCCGGGCTTGGCCAGCACCTCCACCGCCCCGAGGCGCAAAGCCTCCAGCGTTGCCTGACAGCCGGCCTGGCCGAGCGAGCTGATCACGACAACCGGCATTGGCTGGTAGTGCATCAGCTTCTTGAGGAAAGTCAGCCCGTCCATCCGCGGCATCTCGATGTCCAGCGTCAGCACGTCCGGTTTCAGCGCCAGAATCTTGTCGCGGGCCACAAACGGGTCCGGCGCCGTTCCCACGATTTCGATGTCTTTCTCCTCGGACAAAGCCTCAGCCAGCAACTTGCGGACGATGGCTGAATCATCGACGATCAGGATCCTCGTCTTGCTCATGCGGTCTCCTGAAGCTCCAAAGATACGGTAAGGATTCCGTCCCCGAGGTCGAACCAACGGTTGGCGCCCGCGCCTGCCAAGCCGGCGCCAGGCTCCGGTAGAGCCAGCTCCGGGTGGGTGATCTGGAACGTCGCTTTGCTCTCCAGGCGGCTCAATACCGAGCCGCAGATCATGTTGGCCAGTTCGCAGACCACCTCCTCGGCCTGAGAGTCGGATACTTCCATCTGTTCCCGCCCCAGAAAACCGGCGCCCACCACGCGGGCCAGCTTCATGGGAACGCCCATGCGAAAGCCGCCCGACGGACTGCCGTGAAAGCGTAGCTCCGCCGTGATCGCGGGCGCGCCGCCGCCCTCTTCGGGCGGATGGACCGAACTGGCAAGCACGGTCGTAAAGCACATGGTTTCGAGCACCTCCTCGACCGCCGACGCCAGTGCCGTCTGGATTTCATTCGGTTCCACGGACGACCCCCAAGCCGCGCTCCAGCTCTTCCCTCAAGATTTCCGGCGTGAAAGGCTTGGTGACATATCCCTTCGCCCCCAGCGTGAGCATCTTCTGGATGCGGCCTTCGGTACGGTCTGTGGACACCACCAGGACCGGAATCGACCGCAATACTTCGTGTCCCGACATCCGCCGCAACAGCTCTTCGCCGTCCATTTGGGGCATGTTGATGTCAGTCAGGACGGCATCCACCCAGTTGTCTTCGAGCAGCCGCAGCGCCTCTTCGCCGTTTGAGGCCTCCAGGCAACGGCCCACCTCCAGGCCGGAAAGTTCCAACACGCGGCGGATGAACGCCCGCATGGCCGGAGAATCATCCACGATCAGGACATGGAGTTCCATCAGTGCCCTCCCCTGCCGTTGGCCGGCACCGGAATTTCACGGTCCGCCATTCCGGGCCCCCGGACCCAAAAGCGGCCGGTGGCAACTTCCAGCCGCACGGTGCGGGACGCCGTCCCGCCGATTTCTTCTCCGTGGATCATCACCCCCGCCTTCCAGAGAATCTTCCGCAGCGCCAGGTGGTTGCGCTTGCCGATATTGAACACGCCGCTCTCGTCCATCACCTGCGCCCCGCCCGCCGCCCGCACCACTAAACGGCGCTTCTCGGCGCCTAATCCATAGGCGGCGTGAAACATCAGCGGAATGCCGGTGTCGGCGAACATGAAAGGGTTCTGGCTGGCCTTGTTCGGGTTCACCGAGGATTCCGGCAGCATGAAGTGTAGTAGGCCGCCTACCGCGGCCACCGGATCGTGAATCGCCACCGCAATGCAGGACCCCAGCGCGTAGGTCGCCAGGACCGAGTCGGCGGCATTGCTGACTTTGCAATCTCCAACTCCCACCGTCAGCAGACTCACCATTTCCCTTTCTCCCGGCCGTCAGAGGGAGCCTTGCGGTAAACCGCCGGCTGGACGTACTGGAGACCATGCTCGATTCCCGTGAGGCTTTCGGCGTGCCCGGTTAGCAGATAGCCGCCCGGCTCCAGGCAGCCGGCCAGGCGCTCTACCACCCGTTGCTGGGTTGGCTTGTCAAAGTAGATCATGACGTTGCGGCAGAAGATCAGCGGAAAGCGGCCGATTTGAGAAACTTGCTCCAGCAGATTCACACGGCGAAACTCGATCAGCGCCCGCACCTCCTTCTTCGCTCGATAGGAGCCGGCCCAGCCGCACTCGCCGCGCAGCCAGTAGCGGCGAAGCTGCATGGCGGACAGGCCTTCGAAGCGCTCGGCCGGGTAGATTCCCTTTTCGGCCGCGGCCAGCACGCGGGTGGATATGTCGGTCGCTAGAATGCGCACCTTGCCGGGCGCGACTGGGCCGAGTTCTTCGAGGATGCACATGGCGATCGAGTACGGTTCTTCGCCGGTCGAGCAAGCGGCGGTCCAGATATCGATGCTCCCGCGGTTCTTCCACTCAGGCAAAAAGGTCCTTCGTAGAAGATCGAAGTGTGCGGGCTCGCGAAAGAACGACGTGTGGTTGGTAGTCAGCGCGTCAATGAGGTGGATGAGCGCCTCCCCCGTCGAGTCCTCGACGACGTGCTGGTAGTACTCGTCGAAGGACCGGCATCCGGACTGCCGAATGTGCTTACCCAGCCGCGCGGACACCAGGGTCTCCTTGCCCGCCCGCAGGTCGAGGCCGAAGGTGTCATAAGCAAGCTGGCGGATCTTGGCGAACTCCCGGGCTTTCAGCGGGCGGCAGAACGTGTCGTCAAGCGTTGGCATGCGCTCCCCACAGGCCGCCCATGTCGAGAATCAGTCCGACGCGGCCATCGCCGAGAATCGCGCCGCCGGCGACGCCGGGCACTTTCCCCAAGCCCTCCCCAAGACTCTTGATGACGACCTCCTGTTTGCCGATGAGATCGTCCACCATCACGCAGAACGGTTGGCCCTCGGTCTCGGCGACGATCAGCAAACCCTGGCACGGGTCTTCGGTCCGGGGGGTGAGGCCAAACCGCCTGTACAGCCGCACCACCGGCAGCAGCCGCCCGCGCACCAAAGCCATTTCCCGGCGATTCTGAACGGTGAACATCGACTCCGCAGCGGGGCGGAACATCTCCCTGACCGCGAACAGCGGGACGATGTAGCGCTGGCGGCCGATGGTTACCACCAAGCCGTCGATGATGGCCAGGGTCAGCGGCAGCTTCAGCTGGAATGTGGTGCCCCGTCCGGCCTGCGAGCGGATCTCAATCCGGCCCCGGAGCTTCTCCACCTGCTTGCGAACCACGTCCATGCCCACGCCGCGGCCCGAAATGTCGGTGACCTGGTCGGCGGTCGAGAAACCTGGTTCCAGAATCAGGCGGAAGACGTCGCTTTCCGAAAGGTGGGCGCCATCCTCGATGAGGGCCTTCTGACGGGCTTTAGCCAGGATCTTCTGGCCATCCAACCCGCGGCCGTCATCGCCCACCTCGATCACGATCTGCCCGGCCTGGTGATACGCCGCCAGAGTGATCCTGGCCTGGGCAGCCTTGCCGGCCGCCTTGCGGTCTTCAGGCGCCTCGATGCCGTGGTCGATGGCGTTGCGCACCATGTGCATCAGCGGATCGGCGAGTTCCTCGGCAATGGTTTTGTCCAGTTCGGTGTCCTCGCCCCGGGTGGCGAGTTCCACCTGCTTGCCGACCTTCCGGGACAGGTCGCGAACCTGGCGCGCCGTGCGCTGGAACAGCTGGCCGATGGGGACCATGCGCATGGCCATGGCGGTCCTTTGCACTTCGCCGGTGATGCGGGTCAACTGCGCCAGGTCGCGATGCAGCCTTGGATCGCTGGCGGCGATAACGGTTTCGTTGTGCCGCACCAACGACTGGGCGATCACCATTTCGCCTACCATGTCCACCAGGTAGTCCAGCTTGGAGGTGTCCACCCGCACCGATGACGCTTCGGCCGCAGCTGCCGGCCGTTTGGCGCCGCCTTCCGGCTGCGCGGCTGCTTCGGCTGTCCTTTCCACCGGCGCGGCCGGCTCCGGCGCGCCGGATTCCTCCGCCATCAGCGCCCGGACTTTCCCCAGCAGGCGGTCGTGGCCGGGGTCGCGTTCGCACGCTCCGCCGGACTCGACCGCGGCAATCGCCCGGCTGAGATAGTCCACGCTTTCCAAAATGACGTCGATGACCGCCGGAGTGATGGCGAGCGTTCCTTCGCGAGCCAGGTTGAGGGCCGTCTCCACCTCGTGCGCCACTTCCTGGATCGCCGAGAACTCCAGAAACCCGGCCAGGCCCTTGATGGTGTGAAACCCGCGAAAGACCGAGTGGATGGCATCCGCATTGGCCGGCTCCCGTTCGAGGGTAAGGATGAGCTGCTCAATCGACGTCAGATGCTCGCGCGATTCGAGGATGAAATCGACGACGAGTTCCGGATCCTGGGCCAGCGAGCAGGTGGTTTGCGGGCGCTTAGGTGCCGGAGGCGAGTGTGCGGCGTCGCTCGCCTCGTCTGAGAGAGCCTGCTGAAGCCGGGCAAGCCCCTCCTGAAGTTGAGCTACCACAGGCGGCCCGGCCGAGAGTTCCTCGGCGATGCGGGCCGCTCCGCCATAGCCGGCATCGCCCGCCTGCCGGCTAAGCTCCGCGAGCGCAGCCAGGAAGGTCTCCGGGCCGTCCAAAGCGTCTGAGCCCGGTCCTTCGATTAGCAGCCGAGTCGAGAGATCATCGATTCGCTCCCGTAGAAGCGATTGTGTGTCCGGGCTAGGCATGATTCAGACCTGGCGCAAGAACGCTCCGGGACAGGCGGCCATTGGCCCCGCCTGTCCCGGCCGGTGAAGCAGTCAGAACTCCTTGAACTGCTCTTCCAGAGGGAAGGCTTCCTTGCCCCCGTCGCGGGCGGCAAGAACCGGCGCTCCGTGTTCCGCGGATCTCGACTGCGGCGACACGGCCTTGCACAGAGCCGTGAGGCTTGCCTCCGATTCGCTCCGCCGTTGCGGCGCCTTGCCGTTGGCCGCGGCGGCCCGCCGGTGAACTGGACGAGCGTGGCCGTTGGCTGCCCCGCCCCCTCCTACCATGGCCGTCAGCCGGTCTACGATGTCCTTCAAGGTCTCCGACTGCGCGTTCAGCTCCTCGGCCGCCGAGGCGCTTTCCTCGGCGTTGGCCGCGGTTTTTTGTGTGACCTGCTCCATCTGGGTGATGGCTTTCCCGATCTGCTCGATGCCGCGCGCCTGCTCCTGGCTGCCCAGGTTCACCTCGTCCACCAGCGTCTTCATGTGGTTGGCGCTGGCGCTGATCGCCTTGATCCCTTCGGCAACCAGGCCCAGATTCCGGCTGCCCACAGCCGATTTCTCGATGGACTCCTCGATCAGAGCCGACGTATCTTTGGCAGCCTGTGCGCAGCGCTGCGCCAGATTGCGAACTTCGTCGGCGACTACCGCGAAACCCATCCCCGCTTCGCCCGCCCGGGCTGCTTCCACCGCTGCATTGAGTGCCAGGATGTTGGTTTGGAAGGCAATCTCATCGATCACCTTGATGATCTTCGATATCTTGCTGCTCGAATCCGTGATGTCTTTCATGGAGGCCACCATCTCTTCGAGTCGCGTGTTGGAGTCGGCAACAAGTTGCGCCGCCTTCGCCATCTCAACCGAGCCGGCCTGGCTGTTCTCGGTGTTCTTGCGGGCCATGGAGTTGATCTCCTCGCTCGAGGCGGAAGTCTCTTGGAGCGAAGCCGCTTGCTCGGAGGAGCCCTGCGCCAGCGACTGGCTGGAGGAAGAAACCTGAGAAGCTGCGCTGGCCACCTGCTGGGCGCCCTCCGAAAGTTCGCTGATCGCCTGGCTCAGAGCGTTGTTGACGCTCCGCGTGATAAAGAAGGCGAGCAGGCTCCCCACGAGGACGCTGATAGCCAATAGCAACCCGCTCCAGAGCCGAGCCTGGCTGACCATGGCCGAGGCGGCCTCCGCGTTCTTGTCCCCCTGCTTCTTGTTCCAGTCGACCTCCGCATGGATCGCCTCTTTTAGGGCGATTAGGGCGGGCTCGGCGGTAGCCTTGTACTTGGCCATGGCCTCGGCCATTTTGCCGGCCCGACTGAGTTCGGCCACCTCTTCCCAGGCCGCCAGACAGCGGTCGTATGCCGGCCTGATGTTCGCGAAGAGCTGGCGGTCTTCGGCCTGCGTGATCGTCTTCTCGTAGGTGGCGGCGAATTCCTGAAACTTCTGTTTGACTTGCTCAGTGGCCCGCTCAATCGCGGCCTTGTCGCCCTTGTCCTCGGTGGCTATGTGTTCCCAGAAGTTGCCCCTCATCTCGAACGCGCTGGAATCCAACATGCTCATCTCGTACACACCGGGGAGGGAATCCACCACGATCACCTGCAAGTCGGTCTGGATGCCGCCAATGCTGTGAATGGAAAACGCCCCCAGCACGATAGTCAACAGGACCAGCGCGACACAGGCCAGGCTGAACTTCTTTCCGACTGTCATATTCGATGTCATTGTCTTTCTCCTTCACCCTTCTCAGCTACCGCAGTACGGCCTCTAGCCCGTGCAGCTCCTGGCTGGTCAACACGCGGTCGATCTCCAGCAGGATTCTCACTTTGCCCTTCACCTTGGCCATGCCCAGCAGATAGGGCGTGGCCGTGCCATCGCCGAAGTCCGGCGTGTCCTCGATGTCGGCTACGGCCAGGTTGAGCACCTCGGCCACGCCGTCCACCACGATGCCCATCAGCATGGGCCCCGCCTCACCGTGCACCTGGACCACAATGATGCAGGTCCGCTGTGTGTACTCCTGCTCGGGCAGGCCGAACTTGAGCCGCAGATCCACCACCGGGATCACCTTCCCACGCAGGTTGATCACTCCCTTGACATGGGCCGGTGTCTGTGGCACCGCCGTGACGTCCTGGATGCCCATGATCTCCCGGACCTTCAGAACCCGAATCCCGAATTCTTCCCGGCCCAAGTGAAACACCAGGTACTTGCCGCCACGATCATCGCTTTTGAGCGCCGCTGCTTGTTCCTTTTCCAGAACTGCCGATTCCATGCTGCTCCTTTCAAAACCTTCCTCTCGGGCCCCAGCTTTCACGCAGCGGGAGATTCTTAGTAACTCCGTCGGACTGGCGTGTTGCTATAGTTATCGGCGTGACTGAGAGGCAACTTTATTGGGAATTCCGGTTGTTTGGTGGCTTGGGAAGCCAGACCGGGGCCGCCGCAGTGAAGGTCGCTGGCATGGACGCGGCTCCGCTTGTTCCGAAAGACCCGCGCCGCGGACCTGGCTTCAGAATCCGAGCTCTGAGCCGGCAACGGAACGCGATCGGGGTTTCAAGCCCCGATACCAGTCGCTACGCACAGCGCGGCAACGTCACCGATGCTCTCGTCCAGCTCGGCGGGCACAATCTGGCAGGCATCGGCGGACGCCGTGAGCGCTTCCTGTCTGGCCGCTCTGCGCGCCGGCGCCAGAATCAACTCGCCCAGGCGCATGGCGAGCCCGCCGATGACAATCCGTTCCGGGTTGACCACGTCGATCAGAATGGCCAGCCCACGCCCCAGCTTTTCCCCAGCCACCCTGATGATGCGCAACGCCACGCGATCGCCCTGCGCCGCGGCCAGACCCACATCGCGGGCGGTGATGGGGGACGCCGGCTCCGGCGGAACTGAGAGCACCGTCCGGCAACCTTGCGCAGCCGCCCTTGACACCAGGCGGTCCGCGATCTGCGCGATGCCGGCGCCGCTGGCCCAGCCTTCGACCGAACCCGCCTTGTTGAACCCAATCGGTCCTGTGCGCGTCAGCCGGACATGGCCGATCTCTCCGGCTCCGCCCGTCGCCCCGCGGTAAAGGCGGCCATTCACGATCATGCCAGCGCCCAGCCCCGTTCCCATGGTGAGGAAGATCATGTGCGCGGTCCCCCGTCCCGCCCCGTAACGGTGTTCGGCCACGGCCCCCGCGTTCGCGTCGTTCTCGAGCCTGACCAGCGTGCCGAACTCCTTCGCGAGAATTGCCGTGATGGGGACGTCCACCCAGCTCGCCAGATTCGGCGGAGATTGAATCACCCCCGCGTCGCTATCGAGCGGCCCGCCGCAACTGATGCCGATCGCCTCCAGTTCGCCGCCCGTCACACCGTGCTTCGCCAGCATGCCCCGCAGCAATTCCACAATCCTGGCAATCGCCGGGGAAGGCCCCTGGTCGGGGCGGGTCGGAAATTCCTCCCGGCAGAGTGTCTCCGGAGGACCGCACGACAACACCACCGCGGTCTTGGTCCCGCCGATATCCACTCCCGCCCACACGCGTTTATGCATACTAAGAAGCGCCGCCTTCCTGAGCAACGCGCAGGCCCGGCAGCTTCATCCAGGCCTTGTACTGGTCCAGATGAACCGCGGAACGAGTCGCCAGATAGTGGCTGCGATACCGCTCCGATCCGTCCGGCAACCAGTCGATCAGCCACATCTCCGTACCCTCGGGTTGCCGCAACTGGCCCGCCTCCGCCTTGCCGTTCGGCTCTACGTCGAACTGCGCGTCCAGCAGCTTCGCGGCGTCTCCGGCGCGGATGATCGACACACGGCCATGAACCGGACGAAGCGTGTCGTTCACCACCACGACGCGATGCTGCCCGTGCGCGGCTTCGCAGCAGATCGCCTGAACGTCCCGTTGCACTCGCTGTATGTAATAGAACGCCAGTTTCCTGGTGTTGTAGTAATCCACGACCGCGTCCGAGACGATGGGCCAGCCATCCCGCAGGTTCCACCACAAAATGCCCCTCTTGGGCCCCTTCTGCTGGCGCCAGAACTCGATGAAGAACTTGAGCGCCTCGGCCTGGCAAATCTGCGAGGCCAGGATGAACTCATCGAGATCATCGGGAACCGAGCCGAAGAAGGCAACGATCTGCTTGATCATGAGGTCGTTGCGCCCCTGGGTGTAGGTCAGCTCCGGATGGAACCGCACGGACTTCGTCAGCCACTGGTCGTTCCACTCATGGTCTTTCGCCCACGGCTCGACGAATTCCGGATCCAGCATGCGCTCCAGCGATGAGCGGGCCGGACAGCCATGGTATCCGATCTCGCTTACGAAATGGGCGCGTACGTCCGTGTAGAATGCTGCCTTGAAGTATCCCCGTGGGCCCCACAGGTGAACCTCCGGCATCGAGCCGGGATCGTTGCCCGCCGCAAAGAGAGCCGGACTGTGATATGGCGAGCTTGGCATATAGTCGCGATGCGGATCCAGGCGCTCCACGACGGCGGGGAGTGCCTCGCGGCTGATGCGGTCGTGGTTCGGGTCCACGTGGCCCAATCCCGCAGCCCAGCCGTAAGCGTCGTCGCACTCGTTGTTTCCGCTCCAAAGCGCCAGGCTAGGGTGATTGCGCAGCCGCCTCACCACCGCCCCGGCTTCGGCGGATATCGCGCTCAAAAAGGCGGCGTCTTGTGGATACAGGGCGCAGGCCAGCGCAAAGTCCTGCCACACCATGATGCCCGCGCGGTCGCAGAGATCGAAGAAGCGATCCGATTCGTACACACCCCCGCCCCAGCAGCGCACCATGTTGCAGTTCAGCTCCGTCAGCATCGGGAAGACCCGGTCCAGATGCCCGGCGTCCCGGCTGTGGAGCGCGTCGAGCGGAACCCAGTTGGTTCCCTTCACGAACACGGGCACGCCGTTCATCACGAATGCGAACTCGCCGGGTTTCTCCGTGGTTGCCATGTCCGTGCGCCGCAGTTCGATGGTCCGGATGCCCACCTGGGTGCTGTGCCGATCGAGCAAGTCCCCGCGGCGGTTCATCAGAGTCAGCAGGGCGTCGTACAACGCCGGCTCGCCATACCCGCGCGGCCACCAGAAATCGGCATTGTCCAGCGAGAAGGTCTGCAGTCCATGCGTGGGAAGGACCGTGGTCTCGGTGCGCAGTGCCACACGGCCGTTGCGCCGCAGCACAATCTCGAGGCGATAGCCGTCGTCGCCGGCATCGTCTGCGCCGAATTCCCAGTCCACCGCGAGAGTGGCCCGGCGCTGCCCGGCGTCAGCCGCTAGCGTGGCCCAATAGACGTCCCGGAAATGAACCGGCCGGATCCACTCCAGCCGAACGTCGCGCCACAGACCGGCGCTCACCGCGCGCGGCAGGATATCCCAGCCATACATGTGAGGCGCTTTGCGCACCGTCAGAGACTCCCACCGTCCCATCTCCGCCCACTCTCCCGCGGCATGGCTGGCTGCCCGTCCGGCCGGCACCGCGGGGTCGATCCGCACTACAACCTCGTTCGTCTGGCCGGGGAGCAAAGCCGAAGTGACATCGAAGCGGTGCGGAATGAGCATGTTCTCCGCGTGCCCCACGAGCGTGCCGTTGAGCCAGACGGTCCCGATACAGTCAAGACCTTCGAAGATGAGTTCCGCCTTCTCTCCGGGCGCCGGGGTCTCGGACGTAAACGTGCGCCGATACCACCACTGGTGCGATTCCAGGTTCAGCAGTTGGTAGATCCGATTGCCCTTCTCGGGCGGCTCGATCCGTCCGGCCGCGGCTAGATCGAGTTCCACGTTGCCGGGCACGGTGGCGGGAATGGTGGGCCAATTCGCCGGCGGCGAGGCCGGAGAAGCGCCATCCACGCACTGCGGGCACCGGCCATAGGTCAGGCTCCAGGTCCCGTTCAGGCTTATGCTGCGCCGCGCCGGCGAGAGAGGCTGCGCGATCTCCTCGCGCTCCGGCGAGCCCAAAGCGCTGTTCACGGCAAGCCAGTAACAGAAGGGCAGTTTGAGCGCATCGCGACGGGCGATGCGTAGGGAAGAAGTTCCGAGGAGAAAGTCCATTGGACGGCGGCGCTCGAACCGCATTCTAGCACTCGCGTCGGTAAGCCGCGGACGAAGATCCACGGTCCGTTTATGCTGAAGCCTGTCAGCCATGAACCAGCTTCGAAGAAGGGTTCGAAGTGATCTGTCACGGCGGATAAGGGGTTTGCTGGTACGCCCGGGGTGATTCGAACACCCGACCTCTTGCTCCGGAGGCATTAACCTCCGAAATGTCTAGGTTTTTCGAGTGATGCTCAACACCGCTAATGTCTGCTCCAAGTTGCTAGGTTTCGAAGGCTTCCACGGACTGGACCGTGGTGCGCCCTCGGGGCGCTGGTAACGGCGAACAACGGTTCTATGCGTGGAGTGGGCGCAAAAATGGGCACAGTCGTTTTCGCTAAGCGCAATGCCCTGACCAACGAAAGTCGCCATCTGTAACGCCATGTTTGCCCACGCTGTGCCGGCGGCGCCCGCCGCGACCAATGTTGCCACCCCGTAGCGCGGACGCGCTCAAAAGCAACCTGTCCGGCGCGGAGGCCGTCCGCGCAGATCACTACCGATATTCCTGAATATCGCTTCCGACACAGCCTGTCCGCTCCGATCCCTTCTCTGATCCCCCAAGACCTATACCGTGTCAAGGAGGGCCACCTAATCGGTTAGAGACCCTACCAGCTACGAATCGTCTCCGTCGCGCGCAGAATTGTCCCTCCCAGTGTGCAGCGAACAAAGGACGGCCGCGCGACCGTGCGCGGGGTCCCCACGGGTCGCCGACGTGCCAGCGCGGTGCCAGCGCAGACCTGTCCCGCGCCCTCGCCCCGCCCGCCGCGAACGGGGCGCGCGGAGGGACGTGCGGCCGATTAGGCCACCATGGATGCGGCTGCGGCGGCCGCTCGCGGCTCCTTTCGTTCGGTTGCGCCCGAGGGACAAGGTTCCTTTGCAAGATCGGACGTGACCAGGATGCCGTTGTCCACCGGCCGGAAGTGATTTTAGTTCTCGGGCAGCGCTTCCACAAATCGGGCGAAGTCCGGGTCGCCTCGAACAGCATCGAAGTCCCTCTCTGTCGCAATGCGCGCTCTTGTCAGCCGGCCGCCGGACGATTCGTGAACCCGAAGCCATCGAATGGCCTCGTCGGCGTTACGTCCCAAGCCTCCGAGACATGCGAGATTGTAAGCCCCAGGCCCAGAGTGGAGCCGTTCTGCTTCGAGGAATTTCTCGCGCGCCGCTTCGAGTAGACCCTCTGCTTCCCGGCCCCCTGTGGCTTTTGCTTGTTCCATGAGGACAACACCCCAATTTGAGATCGCTTCAGGATCGTCAGACGCCAGCCGTAAGGCATCGGCACAGAAGCGAGCAGCCTGTTCGAGAAGACCGGCGGCTTCAGACCCCGTCTTGCGCTGGGCCCGTTCGAGAAGTGCTTGACCGAGATGCGCGCTGACACTGCTTTTCTGTGGGCTCAATCGCAGGGCCTCGGAGAACTTACTACTCGCTTCCAAGAGCAGCCGGTCACCCTCTTCTTTGGTCACCATTCTCGCCCTCTCGGCCAAGGCGACACCCCAGCCTTCGAGGGATAAGAAAGAGTTGGGCTCTAGCCGGTGGGCCTCGGCGAACTTGTCAGCCGCCTCTGAGACGGACTGGTACGCCGCCTCCCCCTTCTTCGTCTTCGCCAGCTCGAATAGTGCGAAGCCCCAGCCATCGAAGGCTCGGCTAGAATTGGGGTTCAGACTCGCAGCGTTGGCAAATTTCGTCACCGCCTCTTCCAGAAGGCGTCTCGTCTCCTCCCCCGACTTCATCCGCGCCAATCGCAACAGCGCGCCGCCCCATCTAGTGAGGGCATCGTCAGAATCTGGCTTAAGCCGAAAGGCCTCAGCGAACTTGTAGCCTGCTTCCAATAGGAGTTGGCCCGCTTCCTCTCCGGTCTTGCTGTTCGCGTGCTCGATGAGTGCTACTCCCCAGCTCATTGCCGCGTCATAGGAGCTGGGGTTCAACTCCACTGCACTTGCGAACTTGAAAGCTGCTTCGCCAAGCAGCCGCCCAGCCTCCTCTCCAGCCTTCGTGCTCGCCTGCCAGATTAGCGCAATACCCCATCTGGTAAGTGTCTCGTCAGACCGTGGTTCGACCTCGAGCGCTAGGCTGAACCTACGAAAGGCCTCCTCGAACAGGCGCTGAGCATCTTCCTCTCGCTGAACCCTTGCCAGTTCCGCCTGCGCAATCGCCGAGTTTTTGAGTGCCTCGTAGGAATCCGGCTTCAACGCGAGGGCCTCGTCGAACCTGCATACTGCCTCATCGTACAGCCGCTCGGCCTCCGCACCCGTCTTCGTGCGCGCACGCTCCAAGAGTGCGCCTCCTCGATTTAGGGACAGGTCAACGGAGTTGGGTGCCACCCGCTGAGCTTCAGCAAACTTACGCTCTGCCTCCACAAGGAGCCGATCAGCTTCCTCCCCGCTCTTTAGTTTGCTCCGTTCAAGGAGCGCCGCCCCCCAATTCGAGAGTGCTGCAGGGAGATCTGGCTTGAGTTGGACGGCCTCCTCGAACTTGCTGGCCGCCTCGGATAATAACCGGTCCGCCTCCTCCACAACCCCGAGTCTGCTCGCCCTCTCGATGAGCACGACGCCCCAATTGAGGAGTGCGTCATAGTTGCCCGGCTTCAATTCGACGGCGGCGGCGAACCTGCGTCCCGCTTCGTCAAATAGGCGGTCAGCGTCCCGCCCGGCGCCTTTCCTGGCCTGCTCGAGGAGAGCACTGCCCAGACAAGTAAGCGCATCGGCCGAATCAGGTTTTATTCGAACGGCCTCACGATATTTTTCGCCTGCGCGCATGTAGAGACGTTTGGCTTCTTCCCCTGTCTTTGTCTGTGCTTGTGCAAAGAGGGAATTGCCCCACTGAATGAATGCGTCATATGAGTCGGGCTTCAACACAAGGGCATCTTTGAACTCACGACCGGCACGATCAAAGAGCTTGTCAGCTTGCTCCCCTGTCTTGGTCTTGGCCTCGTGGAGGAGCGCGATACCCCAGCCCGTATGCGCCTCGTGGAAGTCAGGCTTAATCCGCAAGGCTTCCTCGTACTTGCGGCCCGCCTCTGCGAATAAGCTGGCCGACTCCTGGCCGACCTTGGTCATCGCACGCCTCGCGAGGACGGAGGCCCAGAAATGCAGAAGCACGTGATCTTGGTGGTCGAGCCGATGTGCCTCGTCGTATTTCCGGCTTGCTTCGACCAGAAGGCGGTCGGCTTCCTCGCCCCCCTTCGTGTCCGCCCATTCGGCGATCTCCATCCCCCACTTCCGAAACGCGGTAGGTCTCATTTCTGGGATCGCGGATAAGTGCGCATGTAGCTGCCTCTTGGCCCACCGAGTGGCTTCGTCGGATGCCACCACCGCGTCGCCGAGTTGTTGCAACAAGACCGTTGCGATGGCAGGCTCCTGTGGCGCCAGTCTCAACGCGCATTCGATAGCTGCTGCTCCCTGTTTTTGCTCGTTCCAAAGCCTCCCAGTCTTCGCAGTCAGCGTCTGGGCGTCATCCCGAACATGGGCGGAAAGGGTTGCGGCCAACCTTCGGTATTCGAGCGCCAAGTACTCCTCAGGGTAGTCGCGAACGAAGACACTCTCGATCAAGGCCATCTGGGGATGATAGGAGAGGGCGAGTGGCTTGACTCCAAGTCTGGTCTGCAACTCGGTCAGACGCTGTCTCTTATATAGGATCTCCCCACTCGGCACCGGGCTAGCGACGAGAATCGTCGGCTTCGGACCGAGGCTGGCACTCCCAACTCCCTCGGCAGAGATGGCGTCAGCTTCATCCCAGGGCTTCCCATCAGCAGGTCTCGGCTCCGGCGTGATGCCAACTTCATCGAGGAAACTACGGGTGCCTTCGACATTCTGGTCGTTCAGACTAGTCAGGACTACAAGCCGGTCTGCCAGCGGTCCGACGCACAGCCCTCCGACCTCCGTGATGCCCGTCCGGCTGTCCACCAGAACGTAGTCATACGACGTCATAATCGCGGACTCGAATGCCTCAAGCCCAAGCGGCCGGCGAGGGAAGCGCTGCGCCTTGAAGTAGTGGTGCAGCAAACGGCTCAGGTCGATCAGTTGGTCTTGACGGAGCTCCCTCAGCCCTAGTTCTGACAGCCGCCCGAAATAGTCGCGCTTGAGGTCGGTGCCCAGAACATCCAAGCGCCCCAGTTGGCCCAGGCGCGGTCTCAGCGCCGTCAGTTTGTCCTCCGGAACCCTCCAGAGGTGGTCGACGACCGGCGGCAAGCCCTCATGAGAAACCGTGGCTTTGCCGTCCGAACGCAACATTCCTATCGCATCCGCAAGCAAACCCAGAACATCCATTGGAAGACCAGCCGTTGGCGCGGCGATCTCTTTCTGCCCGTGAAGGAATCCGCTGATGCCCGGTGCCTCCAAATCCATGTCCACTACGAGCACATGACGGCCCCACCCCGCCAGGGTGTACGCGACATTCAGCAGAGCCAGGCTCCGCCCCACGCCACCCTTGTAGCTGTAGAAGGTGAAGATGTACGGGAAGGGCATTCGATCCTACGCAGTCGCCCTCGCGACCTGGCGCATCGGCCGGCGGTCGCCGTGGCCCGGCACAGGCGCAGCATGTCGAGCGCAGTAGTGTTTCACCAACTCGTCAAACAGGCTCGGCCCCACCGCCCGCCCAGCCAGTTCCTCCATGACCTTCTCCCCCGCCCTGTCACCCCGCAGCCGTCGAATTGCAGCTTTGATGGCAAGCGGCTCAACCCGTCGGTCGTCGGCTGAAATCGCGGAGCCACTAAGGTGCTCCGCCCGTTCCAGATCCCCTTGGTTGAGTGCCCGTTCGGCTTCATTCATTCTCTCGATGGCAATCTGGGTAAGCGTCCCATCGGCCTGCTCGCGAGGTTCGTAACGCCAAACGAACGATTGATCTACCCAGAGTTCGTATCCAGGTGTCGCGGGAACGGCCTCTTCAAAGACAGTCACCTCGTCGTCGTCCGCCAGCGCGCGAAACTCAGATTCATCAACTTCCGCGGCGTCACACACAAAGCCTCCGTTGAAGGAATACGGCGGCAGCAGCACGCGGTCAGGTTCGACTTTGATGCGAAAGACTGGTGGGACTACCGATGGAAGCGTCGTTTCGGTCAGAACGTCGCTGTAGCCAATGATCTCCAGTTCGCTCAGGGGCCACGGATTGGTCATAGAAACACCCCTATTGTAGTCGGAACTTTCCCCGGATGTACTGGACACACTCACGGCGAAGTGTCTCAAAGTCGTTTCCACGAGAAGTGTTGAACGTAACGCGGTCGACACGCTCCCTTTGGCACCACTCAAACAGCCGACCGATTTTGGGGTCGGCTGCGATCCGCCCTACCGGGGCGAAGACCGCTTGCAGATGGCCACTGCGAAGCTCGACATCAGCGGGTATTCTGACCTCGTGCGTCCACATCCGGCAGTCACCGCCGGTCAAGCCGCAGGGGCCGGCCCAACTTGGATGGATTCCTTCAATGTAGTCGGTCAACTTGGCAAATAGAACCCCAAGCGAAAGCAACAGGTAATCGCGGTGGTCGGGAATTGGCAACTCGTGGCGCGCAAGGAAGTGCTGTGCGGACTCGTTCGGGTCGGGCCACGAGAGCTTGCTCGCTAGCCCGCCGGAATCGAACGGAGACGCCGTGCCCTCGGCGCGATAGTGCTCCTCCAGCGACCGAGCAAACAGGAGACCGCACCCGGTGTTTGGAAAACGGAACGGAGCGACATAGAAGAAAACGCACTCAGCAGTGCCTAGGCGCACGACCGCTAACTCGTCGCTGAGGGCTTGCCCCGTGATGGCTGCGCGCCGCGCACGTGATATGAGCCGCCCGGTCTCACAGATGACCGCGAATTTCGCGCTCGACGTCGAATGTGCCAGGAACAACGCTTGGCTCAACTGCGCGACTTCCTGGAGCGGCGCCGCAGGCACCGTGAGCTGGTTCTGGACAGCATAGTCGTTCAACTTCTCGCAGAGCAGCCGGAGGTTACCGACTAAACGATCTCGGAGCATGTTTCCCGCCCGATTTGGGCGCTTGAAGTAGCGTACCATGGCCGATTCCGGTCGGCGTCATCCGTCTGGCGCATAGAAGCCGAACACTGAACAGCGAATCGCACCCAGTTGCACTTCACCTGTTTCGAGCCCGTGACTTGATGGACTTGACGCCCCTTTGAACACTGACTTAGGGCCGCGAGCGGCTAGGCTTGTTGCCGCGAAAATCGGCGCTAGCGGGTCGCCGCACCCACGAGCGCCGAACCCCGTACGTCGAAGGGATAAGCTCGCGCAGGGAAACTCGTTCATGCTGCCACGCGGCGGCGCGTGCCGTCCTCAGGCCGCTTCTTCCTGACCAGCCGCAGGCGCCGCATCAACTCGGCTCCCGCAACCTGAAACAGCGACGACGCCATGCGGGTGCCGGCCAGCAGGTCGCGCAGATCGTCGAGGGACAGATCCCGCAACAGCACGCCCTCGTGCTTGCCCTCCGGCACGCGGAACCGGCGACCATCGTGCATCCCACTCGCGGGCGCTTTAACGTCACCTCGGCCCCGTCTCTCTGGCCTTGCGCCGCGCCTCCCGCGTCGCTGCTCCAGCCGCGCACAGCCGGAGTCGCTCCTCGCCTGGCAGCGGAGCGGCCGCCCGAAGCGTTGTGGCTGGTCGCGAGAACCGCTGCCCGAACCAGTGCAGCAAGACCGCCTCGTCGTTCTTCAGGAGTCCGCATCCACGAAGCGCCCGCGCAAACGCCGCCTCGCGACCTTCGGCGCGCGAGAATTGGTCCGACCAGTCGCACAGCGCGTGACCAAGCGCGCAGAACGCCTTGCCATTCGCGCTGCCGGTGAGCGCGCAGACCGTGACGCCCCGGAGGCGCGCCTTGCTGTGTGCCCGTCGCCTGTCATAGCGATGGTGCTTGCTACACTGCCACCCGCAGCTTTATCCCGTCGTTTGGTGCGTGAACCAAGTCCTGTTTGGTTCCCAAATACCGTTCGGTCGTCTGAACCGAAGCGTGGCCCAGCAGCAACTGGATCTGCTCAAGCTCCCCGCCGGCGGCTCGGCACATTTTCGCGCAACTGCGACGGAGATCATGGGGCGCGATTCCGGGGACGCCCGCGGCCAGCGCGTACGGCTGGAGCAGTTGCCAGACGACCTTTTCCGTCATGCGCTCCCGCTGGACTTGATCTCCTCGGCCGACCGGGCGCAGCACGTGGCCCTCGGTCAAGCTGGCCGCCGTGGTCCACGCGTCGATGGCGACCTTCACCCACGTCGGCATCGGAATCGTGCGCACGCGCCCGTGCTTGCCCACGAGGTCCACGATGCACCAGCGGTTGTCGCGTTGCTGGATGTGCCTTAGCGTGAGTGCGGCCACCTCGGATCGCCGTAGTCCGCAGCCGAGAAGGACCGCGAGCATCGCTCGGTCGCGCAGGCCTTTCTTGGTGGTCACGTCCGGCGCGTTCAGCAGCTTCTGGGCCTGCTGCACGGACAGCCAGTTCCCCACCCGCACGCCCGTTGACTTGGCGCCCTTGACGCGCGTGATGCCGGCCGCCAGCTCCGGCGCTAGCAGACCATTGTCGGTCGCCTCGACCGCCAGTTTCCGCACGGCGGTGATCCGGACGTTGATGGAGACCGACCCGAGCCCGCGGGCCTCGAGTTCCGCTCGCCAGGCGTTCACGGTCGCCTTCGTAAAGCCGGGCCGCGGCGCCTGGCCGTACCACGAGATGAACTCGTCCAGCCCGAGATTGTAGACCCGCCGGGTGATCGGGGAAGAGACGCTATCCAGAACCAGAGCCTTCAGCCGGTGCCAGTCCGCAGCCCGGTTCGCTAACGTTAACTCGTTCATTTCAGTCCTCTTAATGGGCCATATCGGTAGCCATGTGGACCTTACCTCGGGGCGGAGAGGACATCAAGCCAAAATGCCGATTCTCGCCGGAGCACTGCCTATGCAGCCCCTAACGATTTCGCAACAGAAATCGACCGGACGGGGGCAACCTGCTATCGTGGGAGAGCAAACCCACCCTCACACACGGAGGACAAGCATGCGATCCGTTGCCATGATCCCGAGACTCTCAATCGCCTTGTGCCTGGCGGCTCTCCTGGCCGGCGCGTTCGTCTCCCGCGCCGATGCCGCCGACGTTCGCGTCGACGCGATCATGGTCAAGCCCGCGAGTCCTGTTCCGTCAGCCCTCTGCGAGCTCAAGCTGCGCCTGAAGAACACTGGTAGCCGAAGCGCCTCCTATTTCAGGTTCAACGTGAAGATCGACGGCCAGGATGTGCCTGAGTACAAGGTGTACACCTACGCGGTCAATATTGACCCCGGTACGGCTGGCGAGTTGGCACTGAACAATTTCTACAGCCCGGCGGAGGCAAGATCCTTCGAGGTCCAGGTGACACTCGTCGAGGCTCAGTGGGTGGACGTGAAGAAGGATGGGACAAGCACCACGACTACTCCTTCCGGCGCGGTCGCGGGGCTGCCCACAGGCGCCTCTCTCTCGGTGAAAGTGTCACCGTCGAAGAGTTGAGCGTGACGGTCATAGTGGACTGGATCGCCATGGGGACCATGGTTCTCCAGGACCACTACTTCACGGACCCTGCCGCTTGGCGACGCCCCCTCCTCCGCCGCGTCGAGAGGGCCGTACCGCTCACGCCGCCCCGCCACATCGCTTCGGCGAATTCTGACCGCTCCTCGCCGCGCACAAGCGGGACTTGATTTTCAGCTACAATGCTCCCCATATGCCCAGACCTCGCAAACTGAGCCCCGCGATACTTCAGGCGGCGCTGCACGGCCTCGAAGCACAGCGGAAGCGCATAGATTCCCAGATTGCCGATGTCCGGCAGATGCTCGGCGGCGGCCCGAAACCGCCCACACCGACACCGCCCGAAACACCCCGGCCCGGGCGCAAGCGCAGCGCAGCCGTGCGCCGAAAGATGGCGGAAGCCCAACGTCGTCGTTGGGCGGCATTGAAGGAGGCTCGGCACGCCCCGGCCGCAGCAGAGAGCACCACAGCGCCCGCAGCACCGAAACAGAAGCGTCGAATGAGTGCGGCTGGACGCAAAGCCATTATCGAAGCCACCAGGAAGCGTTGGGCCGCGTTCAGGAAAAAGGCCGAGAAGCCAGCCGTCGCAAGGAAGGCCGCTCATAAGAAGGTGGCGGCGAAGTCGCCAGCCAAGGCGGCGAAGAAGGCCGTCAAGAAGGCCACCGCAAAGAAGCCCAAAACGGCGGCGGCTCCCGAACAGGTTACGACAACAGTTGCGGCCGGCGAGTGACCCCGCGATCCGTCGGCCGGAACCCTGGGCGGGCCTCTCTCAGCACCAGCTTGCCGGCGACCGTCCATCCCCGAGGGGCCGGCCGCGACGGTCACTTGACAGGCAAAAGCCGCCGGACGGTCTTGGGACCGGCCGGCGAACGTGCGAGACTGATGAATGCCTGATATGCCCCGGCCGCCGAAGAAAAAGGGCAAGACACCTTCGCGCGATCAGCGTTCGTTTCCGCCGTGCATGCCGCGGCCGTCGGCTCCGGACGACTGGCTCGCTGAGTTCTGCGTGGAGTGTCTGCAATTCGCGGACCTGGTGCTTGGGATCTGCCTCATTCTTGACGGCATGCCGGTCGACAGGATGGCAAACGCCAACCGTTCTTGTCCGCTTGAAGCACCCGTTCCGAGAGTCTAAACTTTCGGAATATCTTCAACGATTCAGTGGCCAAACTGGGGGTGGAGATTCCGGTCCCTGCGCTCGCCTGATTTCGCTGCGCGCTGCGCCTCCGTCTATCCCGTCGCCACCGGCAAGGCGGCAATCCTTCGCACCATCGCCCCGAAGAGCCGCTGTGTCAGGTGGCTCTCTACCAACAGCAGACCGCTGGAGTCGCTCGGGACGGAAAGGATGAAAGAGACAAAGGATGAAAGAGACGGCTCCACCGGAGGCGGTTGGATGTATAATCGATAGCGGCCAGAAGGCCAAAGGGGAAATCCTGGGTCAGGGGGCGTGCGAATCAAATCGGGCCGAAGGCCCGACGGGTTTTGCCTTTGCGGTAGCCCCCTTTCCCTCCTACGGACTGCCGCGGTTCGTGCAGGCCGCTCATTGCCAACTCGGGGCACCGGAACCCACCGGCGCCGACAGAATCTGACAAGCAGGAGATTGTATGCGGCGCGTTAACGCTAGGTTGTGTCTGTTCGCATCTGTATTCACTGTTGCCCTCGCGGCGGCTCAGGACCCATTCGCCGGCACGTGGAAACTCAATCAATCGAAGAGCAAGTTCACGGGCGAAATCGTGAAGTACGAGAAGAAGGCCTCGGGCGCGATGCTGGAATCCTCCGGCGGTATCGATTTCGAGTTCAAGATCGATGGCAGCGACTACCCGCACCCGCTCGGCGGCACGGTAAGTTACAAGCAGGAAAACGATCGCACTTGGGTCAGCGTGTACAAGCTGAAGGGGAAGGAGTTGGAAACCACACGGCTCACGTTGTCGGCGGATGGCCACACGATGACGGCCACGGCCACTGGCACGAGGCCGAATGGCGAGCCCTTCAAAAATGTGTTCACGGGACAAAGAATCGCCGGAGGACCGGGCCTGCCGGGCACCTGGAAGAGCACCGAGGTGAAGATTTCGTCTCCGGGCACGTTCCAGATCGCGGCGCCTGGCCCGAATGCCCTGACCTTATCGTCCCCGGAGGACCAGTTCCTCTGCAGAGCGCAGCTCGACGGAAAGGACTATCCTTCGACCGGCCCGACCGTGCCGGAGGGTTTCACCATGTCACTGAAGCGCATCGGTCCGCGCGAGATCGAGTACGTCGAGAAGTACAAAGGCAAGCCGATTGAGGAAGGCAAGATGACCGTTTCCGCCGACGGCCGTACGTTGACCGACGAATCCTGGCCGGTGGGAATGAAACAGGAAACCGTCACAGCCGTGTACGAAAAGTAAAGAATCCCGGGTGAAATGGAGGGCGGCCAGGATCCGAAAACGGAAATCTGTGCGCCGGGATAAACCGGCACGAAGCAGAGAATGCGAGAATCTTACGACCAATACAGAGCGGGAGAACGCGTGTGCCAGGGATCGGGCGGTGTGCGGCGGGGCGATGGCTTCATGCGCGCTGACGAAAACGGTGGCGACAGTCCAAACTACGAACCGAATAGCTTCGGTGGAGCCGTTCAAGGCCCACGCTACCGCGAACTCCCCTACACGGTATCCGGCGACGTCGACCGGTATGACCACAGAGAAGGGAATGACGATTACGGGCAGGCCGGCGACCTTTTCCGCCTCATGACCCCGGCGGAGAAGAAAGCGCTCATCAGCAACCTCGCAGGTCACATGAAGGGCATCCCGGAGAGCATCGCCAAGCTCCAGATTGAACACTTCACCAAAGCCGATCCTGCTTATGGCCGTAGCGTTGCGGAAGCCCTTGGAATCGCAGTTCCCGACCCCGAGCTCGCATCCGAGAAGTAATGTCGAGTTTCCAACATGCCGTCGAACGCGGTTTCGTCCGGCGTTTCGCCGGCAGGACGGAGCATGTGACTGGGCTGATCGAGCGCGCCGGAACCTGTGGCCGGGGTCAGTCTGTGATGGCGCTGGACCGAGGCTGAGCCACCTGGGAAACGCGGTTGGATACGGCAAAACCGTTCAACGCAAACTGATTCCGCGGGCTTGCGGACTGCCCGCTGCTGCTATACCTGTAAGCAACCCAAGAAGAGCAACGGATGATGGGAGAATTAAGATCTGTGAGCCCTTCAGCCACTATGAATCGCGGCGAACTAGCCAGACGCGGCCAGAGGCTGGAGTACTACACCATCGCCTGGAACACCCTCGAAGGGCTGGCGGCGCTGATTACCGGCTTGCTGGCGGGCAGCATCGCCCTGGTCGGCTTTGGTCTCGACAGCCTGATCGAGGTTGTGAGTGGTGCCGCCCTGCTCTGGCGCCTGCATCATGACGCTGACGAACAGAAACGCGCTGCCGCGGAGCGGATCGCGCTGCGGATCGTTGGCAGTTGCTTCATTGTGCTCTCCTTGTACATCACCTATGATTCGCTGCACGCCCTGATTTCCCGGAAAGCGCCGGAGCACAGTATCGCGGGCATCGCCGTGGCGATCGCGGCACTGGTGGTGATGCCCTTACTCGCGTGCGCAAAACGGGACGTCGCGCGACAGCTCGGCAGCGCGGCCCTCCATGCAGACGCAAAGCAGGCCAACTTTTGCATGTATCTGGCGGCGATTGTCCTAGGCGGCCTGGCGCTTAATCTCTGGCTGGGCTGGTGGTGGGCCGACCCGGTCGCAGGCCTCATCATGGTGCCGATCATCATGCGCGAAGGCTGGTCCGCATTACGGGGTAAAACATGCGCTGACGGTTGCGGCCATTAGACAACAGTCCGACATTAACCCTACTTCCCTTCGCCGGACAACGCGTCGTCAGGCGGACACCGAGAGCCGAACGATATGCGGCCTTATCGGTAGCCGTCCTTGCGGCGTCCATCTCGCCACGTTGCGCCCCTGGAGCGTTGGACAGCACGTGGCGCGCCGCCACGCAGGCATCCACAGGATTGTTTCCGAGCGGGCCGTGATCCGAATCCGTTCGGCGCGTCGGCAACTTCCCACAACTGGACTTCCTGGGTGTTTGCTGGTGGGAAGGGGATTTCGCGACAGCTATCGGGCGGGCGGGATCAGCGATCGTAATGAGCAAGCACAACGGAACCGGCGACGAGGAGCCGGCGGTCTCCCAGCCCCCTCGCCGTGCGCACACCCCAGCGCCTCCGTCTCGCGGCTACTGGAACTGCAGCTTCGCGTATTCCGCCCTGGCTTCCTTCAGGATGGGAATGTCGGGGTCGGCATCTTTCCAGAGCGTGAGGAAGCCCTGATACGCGGCACGTGCCTTGGCGGTGTCGCCCTGCATGGCGTAAGCGCGTGCCAGTCCGAGCCGGGCCAGCGCGCCCCATGGGAAGTTCATCACCACGCCTCGGTGGTCAATGAATTTCTGAAATTCCGGTGCCGCTCGGTTGCCGTCGTGGAGCATGAGGTAAGCTTCCCCACGCAAATAAACCGGGCACAGGAATATCGTGAGGTCGGGCGTAGCCGAGCTGAGTTCGATCATGCTCGCCACCTTCAAGAGTTCGATTGCCCGGTTCGGGTCGTGGCGTTCCAGGACGACCCCCGCCCGGATCGTGGGCAGCCAATACCTCTGCACCAGCGTGTCCAGCGGGAAGGCCTTGTCGAGTTCTGCCGCCAGCTTCTCCGCCCCCGCCGTATCGCCTGCCCGCGCCAGGGCCAGCGCCGCTATCGCCCGCACATCGCGGTTCGGGGCCAGCTTCACTGCCGCCTTGGCCTCGGCACGCGCCTGCTGCCGGTATCCCGATTCCACCTCGCGCAGCGCTGCCTCTGCCTGATATCCTGCGGCCGTCTCTTTAGCGTCGTTGTGCTGGGCGGAATCCACCGCCCGCCCGGTCACCTCATGCGCGTTCTTCAGCTTGCCGTGCCAACCTCCCGTGTCCGCTTGCGCGGCTAGCAACAGGTCTTCCGAGCCCCCCTTTCCCATGGCGGCTGAGGCCAACTGCGCCATCTGGGCCGCATCGCCCTTCAGAAACGCCAACCAGTAGCGACCCTGGAGCACATGCTCGCTCTCCAGCTTGCGCTCCTCCGCCTGCTTGTACACCGCATCCGCCTCGTCCAGCCGGTTGAGGCTCATGTAGGCGACGCCAAGGTCATAATACTTTACCCCAACATTTGGATCCAGGCGCAGCGCCTCTCGCCATTCCTCCAGTGCCGTTTCCCAGTTTCCCAGGGTGGCGGAAACAACTCCCAGGAGATTGTAAGGCAGGTCGTCTCTTGGGTAGGTCTGGTGCCACAGCTCGTAGGTCTGTGCCGCCTTCTCCAGCTCTCCCGTCGCGCTAAGGTAATAGTTCCCCTCGATGAAGAACCGTTCCCGTTCGCTTACCTTCTCCCGCAGCTCATAAGCCTTGCGTATATTTTCCGCCCCCCGCCCCGCTTCGTTTAGGTCCCAGTAGACAATCGACACCCAGGCGTAGGCCATAGCAAAATTCGGGTCAAGGTCCACCGCCCGTTTGAAGAAGGGCAGCGCGGCTGTTTCCCCTTTCGCATAGTCCGCCTTTACTCCCAGGCTGTAAGCTCTCAGCGCCTCTAGCGACGGCGTGGTCGCTTCCTCTAGCGGCGTAGCGTATTTCTGCACCGAGCTGAGCGACTCGCCCAGCTTGCTCCGCAAACGGACTGCCGCGGCGTCCAAGGCCTTGAGCACCGCTTCCTTGCCCGCCGCCTGCTCCTGCGCTTCCGCCAGCACGTCCCCCGTGTTGCAGTCCACTGTCTTCAGGCCAATCACGTACGGGCTGCCCAGCTCCGCAATCGACCCGGCCAGCATGGCCTTGCTGTTCGTGCGCTGGCAGATCTCGCGGGCGACCTCTGGCGTCAACCGGTCACCGGCCGGACGTCCCATCAGCTTCAATGTCTCATTCACCTTGCGCTCGGAAACCAGGTTGAGAAAAGGTGATTGCTCAAGCTGTACGGAGAGCCCCTGTTTGAGCGTGTCGTCGAATACGCTGTCACCGGTTTTGTTGTCGAAATCGGAGAGGACAATGGAGTCCTTGTCCGTCAGTAGCCTGGTTCGATGCGCGCGGTAGTACAAGCCGCCGGCGACGAGCACGGCAACCAGTAACAGCGCCAGCATCAGACGGAGCCGGCGTTTCCGCGAGGACTGCCTGGCGATCTCCTCACCGGGTTGCTGCCGTATCCTCTCCAGCGCTGTCTGTAACTCGGCCGCGGATTGCCACCGCTCGGCCTGGTCAGCCGCGAGAGCCTTCGCGATCACCGGCGCCACCCCAGATGGCAGCGCCCCTCCAGCCAACTCTGCCAGCACTCGTCCGAAGGAGTAGATGTCGGACCGCGCGTCGAGCGGCTCACCGCGTGTCTGCTCCGGCGACATATATCCGCTGGTCCCCGTCACCGCCGATTGCGCCACCGCCCCGTCTTCCTGCCTCAGCGGCTTGGCCAGACCGAAGTCCGTCAGCTTCACTTGCCCCGAGCTGGTCACGAACAGGTTGTCCGGTTTGATGTCGCGATGCAAGATGCCTTGCCCGTGCACCGCCTCCAGCGCCCGCGCCACCTGCATCGCAATGTCGAAGAACTCGGCCTCGCTCAGCGGGCCCCGCGCCATCCGCGCCCGCAGCGGCTCCCCGTCCAGAAACTCCATCGCCAGGAACACCCGCCCCGACGCTTCCCCCAGCTCATACAGCGTGCAGATGCCGGCGTGATTCAAGGCGCCGATCAGGCGCGCCTCGCGTCGCATCCGCTCCAGCGCCGCCGGATGCGATGCCAGCTCCTCGTGGAGCAACTTCAGTGCCACCACCCGGCCCAGCGTCAGGTCCTCCGCCTTGTACACCACCCCCATGGCACCCCGCCCCGCCTCCGCCAGAATCCGGTAGTGCGAGACCACCGCACCCGCAACCAGCAGCAGAGTTGGCTGGGGTGTCGGCTCCAGCTTTCCAATGAACCGATACCCCTTGCGCGGCAGCGTCTCGATGTATCGGGGTGTGGCGGCGGTGTCCGACAGCGCCTCACGGAGGTGCTTCATTGCCTGTTTGATACTGTTCTCGAACCCGACCACCGTGCCGTGCGGCCACAGGCGCGCCTGGATCTCCTCGCGGGTGACCAACTCTCCCGGCCGATCCAGCAGCATGGCCAGGATCGCCAGTGACTGGTCGGGCGCCCGTAACCTGGTTTTGCTCTTCCGCAGTTCCTGGGAAGAGAACTCAAACACGAACGCGCCGAACCGAACTAACCGCACGGCCCCCACGGGAGGCATAGAGCCTCGCCTCACGCTACCACAAACGCTCCCCAGGGGACAAGCCTAATTCAGTTGTTTTGAAGCGCTTGCCATATCACCTCGATATCACCGAGGTTTTACTCGCCGCGCATTGAACTTGGACCGCTGCTGGCTTATAGTCGGCACATGAACAGCTCAGGGAAGGCGACAACGGATGCCGCCAAAAAGACGAAAGGAAAGTGAAACCTTATGACGACTCACATCGGACGGCGGAATGCCTGCGCGGCATGGATCGCCACGTTGGGCATTGCGCTGATTGCCTTCAGCGCGTCCGCTCAGGACAATGGATCTAATAACCAGCAGCCCCTCCCTCGCTACACCGTCGTCGACCTCGGCACACTCGGCGGGACGTACAGCTTGGCCGGGGGCCTCAGCAACAGCGGCTGGGTGGAGGGATATTCGACTCTGCCCGACGGGAACCATCACGCCTACCTCTGGCGGAACGGTTTGATGACTGACCTTGGCACACTGGGCGGACCGAACAGCCAAGCGGGATTTCGGCCCAGCGACCGCGGCAATGCCGGGGGGGCTCAGACGCTACAGCTAAAGACCCGAACGGGGAAGATTTCTGCGAAGATGGCACCCACCTCATATGTCTCGCGTTCCTTTGGCGGAACGACATAAAGAAAATGACTCCGCTGCCCACGCTTGGCGGCACTAACGGCTGGGCCAATGTAATGAACGACCAAAACGAGGTGGTCGGGTTAGCGGAGAATACTACCAGAGAGCCAACCTGCGTTGGCCAAGGCCCTCCCCTCTCACCCAATCAGGTTTTGCAGTTTAAGCCTGTCGTCTGGATAGAGGGCCAGGTCTACGAACTCCGTACGTTTCCTGGCGACCCGGTCGGGCAGGCCTTCGCGATCAACGAAGGCGGCCAGGCCACAGGGTACTCGGGCACTTGCACAGCGATTTTACACGCCTTGCTCTGGCAACACGGCATGGTCATTGACCTTGGTAACCTCGGGGGTACGATGAACAACGAGGGCATAGACATCAACAACCGGGGTCAGGTTGCCGGTAACTCCGACCTGGTTGGCGATACCACTATGCACGGCTTCCTGTGGCACAAAAGCACTGGGATGATTGACCTCGGCACGCTGCCTGGCGATGCAGGCAGCGACGCCGATGGCATTAACGACTTCGGCCAGGTCGTGGGCGGGTCGTGGGACGCAGAGGGCAACGACCGTGCCTACCTCTGGCAGAACGGCGTGATGACGGACCTCAATACCCTGATTCCCGCTGACTCCCCCTTGCATCTGATCGAGGCAACGGGAACAATCAATGATCTGGGACAGATCGCTGGCATTGCTTTGCAGATCAGCACGGGCGAGACGCATGCCTTCCTGGCGACTCCCACGACGGAGTTCTGGCCCATTCGCGAAAGCCAGAAGGTCGTTCTACCAGAGAATGTCCGCAATTGGCTTCAGCAGTATCGGCACTTCCACCGGCCCGGAGGTGGGCCTATAGGACCGCACTGACCTTCACAGGGGGACGAGCAGGCTGCTGATAGGGCGTGTGCGCCGCATACACCTAAGCACGGAACCGCTGCTGAAGAGAGCGGGAAGTCGCACAACTGATTCTCCATCACTGCCACCGGTGCGACACGGTGATGTTCGGAGGCACTCGGGGCCAGAGCGCCAGGCTCTCTAGCCCTCTTTGATGTTCGGCCGACTATGGCCACTCGGCTAAGCCGAGAAGTGGTCCGCCTCGGCACTTTGGTGATTGAGCCCGAATCACGGCGCGAAGACCGGCTGGACTCGAGCGCCGCGGGCCGATTCGTTCGGCTGCCCGGATTAGTAATGGGAAACGCGCTTGCAGCCGCCGAACCACCTCGCTGTGTAGCAGCGGAGAGAGCTGGCTCTTGGCCTGTGGGGATTCCTGGCGAGAACAGCCCTTCCCACGAACAATCCAGCCTGGAGGGCCCCAAACGGCGTTCGCGGAGAATGGGCAAGGCACTCTGAGGCCGGGACTCCCAAGGGACCACAAGAGGACTTCAGGGGAGTGATCGCAAGCGTCGATCCACGAGAGCTCCGATCAAGATTGCCAGCCAGTAGGCGATCAGATCCCAAACGGAGAAGAACCGGCCCAACAACGCGACGCCGGCGAGTGTGTGGCGAAAGGCGTCCAGTGCAGGCGAGTGAAAGAGCTTCAGGAACTCGACGGCTGTGGCCAATGTTGCGGCGAGTAGGGCCACTGTGCAGATGCGCCACGATGGCAACAGCGTCGAGACCACCCAGTAGATCATCAGCGCCCAGAGTGTCGAGCCGCCGTACTTGACCACAGCAGGCGGCAGGCCCAGCGGAGCGAAGCGGACCGTCAAGCCCGCAATGACGGTTCCAAGCATGAGCGCCACGGTGAGCGGGAGGCGACGAGGGAGCACCGGCTCCAAGGGTATCAGATGAGCCGCGGACTGGTGGGCAATGCCAGCCACGCGGCAAGTCGCAAGTTGACTAGTCGTCAGCATACGCTCCCAGCGGCGGGTCCGCGGTGACTTCCGAGAAGCGCCCGTGGGAGGATGTGAGAGCCAGTTTGGCGCTTCGCCCGGAGTTCGGTAGACTTGGTCAGACGATGTCCTCAATCTGCGCGGGCGCCGGCTGGATGCGGCTCGGACCCCGGAAGGAGACCCATGAAGGCGGTTGTTTATCAGGGCTTTGGTTCCCCCGACATTCTTGGATATCAAGACATTGACAAGCCGACTTGCGGAGACAACGAAGTACTCGTGAAGGTCCGCGCGGCCTCCGTCAATCCCCTTGACTGGAAGGTAATGAAGGGTGGGCCCTTCATCGTTCGCCTGCTACTCGGGCTGGGCAAACCGAAGATCAAGCGACCCGGAGTCGATGTGGCCGGCCAAGTGGAAGCGGTTGGCAAAAACGTAACAGACTTCAAACCCGGCGACGAGGTGTTCGGCACGTGCTTTGGAGCCTTTGCCGAGTACGCGACTTCCAAGTCGGTGCCGGGCGTGAAGTCGGCGTTGGTCCTTAAGCCGGCTAACGTGACGTTTGAGGAAGCGGCCTCCGCACCGGTGGCGGGGCTAACGGCATTGCAGGGCCTCCGCGACAAGGGACGAATTCAGCCGGGGCAGAGAGTCTTGATTAACGGCGCGGCGGGTGGCGTGGGCACGTTCGCGGTGCAGATCGCCAAGTCGTTCGGCGCGAATGTGACAGGCGTGTGCAGCACGGGGAATGTGGACATGGTCCGGTCCATCGGCGCGGACCGGGTTGTCGATTACACCCAACAGGATTTCACCAAAGGTGCGGAACGTTACGACCTCATCCTCGACTGCGTCGGGAATCATTCGTTCTCAGCGTACAGGCGCATCTTGAATCCCAGAGGGGTACTCGTCGGGGTCGGAGCACCGGCCGACGTTCCATTGTTGGGTCTTCTGGCTGGTTTGATCGGCGCGCTCGTTTTATCACTGTTCGTCAGACAGAAGCTGGCCGTTTTCATCGCGAGAGTAAGCCAAAAGGACCTGACGACGTTGGGCGAGATCATGGCGAACGGAAAGGTAAAGCCGGTTATCGACAGACGTTACAGGTTGAGTGAAGCCCCGGCGGCTTTCCGATATATGGAAGCAGGGCACGCTCGGGGAAAGGTAATAGTAACCCTGGAATCTTAAGAACGCAACCAACACGAGGCGGCGATGTTTACCACCTTCTTGGTCCTCACGTAGCGGATTCCAGGTAAGGCCGGAGCCTCGGAGCAAGTCGAGCACGCGTTGCTTGTCCTGAGCGGCGGCGTGACCACTTCCCAAAACGGGACTTCCTGGGAGCCTACCTGTCCCTGCGTCGGAAAGAGTGAAAAAGGTGACGTGAGCGGTGCTGGCCTGACCGAGGCTGCCGCAAACCCCAAGCCGTGGAGCATTGGCCAGCCCGGCTGCGACAGCCGCCAGCGCCAGTCGTAACGACGAGAGGTCAGCGCAGTTCAGAGCGAGGAGCCGCCGGTTTCACCTCGAGCCTCAAGACGTTCTCGGCGAGGCCGGCTGTCTTGGCCGTTAACTGTATCGTCCCGCTCTGCGCCTGCGTGCGTACCACCACCAGCGCGCGTCCCTGAAACAGCCTGCGCCAGTCGCCTTGATAAGGGCTTTCATCTTTGCCGTCTCCGCTCCCCACCGCCGCGATCACACCAGGCCCGCTGATTGTGAACTGAACCTCCTGGTCCGCGTTGGGCTGCAATCGCCCCTGCGCATCCACAGCCTCAACGGGTCACGAACGACAGGTCCCGGCCGTCTGCCTGGACCGTCGTGCGATCCGCGGTCAATCGCAGTCGCACGGGCTCGCCGACCGTCCTGAGAATGCTCTCAGCTAGTGGAGAAGGTCCGACTTTTCCTGAACGACAAGCTGATCGGCGAGAAGCCGACCGGACGCGTGGAGGAATTCAAAGCGATGTTCGCGGTCCCGTACATGCCTGGCACATTGAAAGCGGTTGGCCTCAAGGGCGACCGTGCTGGCAAGCGGCTCTTGAAGAAGCGCGGGGAGTTGATCGAGCGGTCCTTTGCGCACTGCTACGAAACCGGCGGGATGCGGCGGCTGCATCTGCGAGGGCGCGAAAATGTTTTGAAGCGCCAGCTGATCCACGTCGGCGCGTTTAATCTGAGTCTGATTCTGCGGCGGAACTTGGGCGCGGGAACGCCCCGGGAGCTCCACAACCGCCAGGCGGAGCTCATTTTCGCGATTCTGTGCCTCTGTGCCGCCTTAGAAATGACGGCCAGCCCGCCGCGGCGCGTTTCGCCCGCTTCACCACCCCAAAGTCGGCGGAACCGGCGCCCACCCGCTCACCGTTGCCGCCGCCGAATTTCGGGGGGTTGCACCACAGGCTGCTAGCACTGAAAGATAGTTGTGTATCCTACAATCCCGCTACGAGAACAGCCGATTCTGAATCTCCGCGTTAGGATGCTTTGAGAGAACGGACCTGAGCGGCTAACAGGCTGGGGAATAACTAATTTTCGTTTAGCTGCTCGTGTCCGGTCGTGAACAGCCAGCGGAGAGCAACTGCGACAGGCCCCTCTTCGGAAACGTAGATTCTATTGCTCAGCGGTGTGGCCCGGAAAGAACCGTCGCTGCAGCTCTCGGCCAAATTGTTCAAATCGAGCCCGTACGACGTCGCGGCCGGGCCGTTCTCCTAGGAGCAGCGGAACGCCGGAGTGGGAAAGCTCGCCGTACATGCCCTTATTGGCCCGGTAGTAGGACTCCAGGATTTCGTTGAATGCGTGCTGGTGAGTGTGCGGGAGCGTGTTTTCCAGATCTTCAACGGTTAGAGAGAACAGCCGCGTAATGGTTCGTCGGTACCGTCGCCGAAACCAGGCGCTGTCGAAATGCTCGTTGTACACAAGGTTCAGGTACGGTGCGGTAAAGCTATGATCCAAGAAGACGAGGACCGGACAAATCGTTCGTACGGCCGCGCGATCGATTCCCGCGATGTCATCGCCGTCCAGGAACCGCTTCAGATTGTAACGCAGTTGTGCTACCCCTTTGCGTTCGCCGAGTTCCCCAGTGATAGCCTTCCGGTGGAGTTCTTCCCGTAGCGTGTCAGGATCGAACCCGTACTTGGCCTGTGCTGTGAGGATGCTGCCTTTGATTTCGATGACGACGAGAGAGGAACCCTCGATTAAGCATCCATCAGCTGCCTCATCGCCATTTGAAAACCGCGGCGAAGGCAGAAACTGCCCGCGTCCCTGATACGTCTCCGCAAACAGCCAATGAGCGTATCGTTCAATCAGGCCTGACCAGTACGTGAGCAACGCATGCTGTCTGTCTTGTGGCGTCGCCTCATGCAATGTCCAATACAAGCCCGGACCAGCTTTGTCGAGAAGAAACCCAGGATCGGGACACAAATATCTATCTTGATCAAACTCGACAAGCGGCCGCCGCTGAAACAGCAGGAAGTCAGCACCGAGCGTTCCAGGGCGTTGAGCATCGGCACGCAGGCCTGCGGCGCTCGTCGTGATTCGTGCGAAGCAGCTCGCGAGCTCGTTAGGTGGAATCGCGGCATGGCGAAAGTACTCGGTGGTCAGCAGGAACGCAGTTGCAGGTTCTTGAAGTTGTGTCTCGACATTGGTAATGAACTTGACGCTGGCACTAAACGCGAGTTCGCAAAACTGGCGCACGGTAATGCCAGTCGCGGCA
Organism: Bryobacterales bacterium; assembly: GCA_963719445.1. Classification (GTDB taxonomy): domain Bacteria; phylum Acidobacteriota; class Terriglobia; order Bryobacterales; family Bryobacteraceae; genus DASWZN01. Next base: position 4,432,073 of record OY970385.1, on the reverse strand, counting down.
GTGAAGGCTACGGCAATGTCGATGTAGTCAGCGCGCCATTGGAGGCCGGGGGTAATCTCTTCGATGAGTAGCAAGTTGCGTGCAAGGTCCGTCGGGTAAGAGTCGCGTGGAACATAATTGGCAAACGGGAGGAGATTGGCTGCTCTATCAAGGTTCGTGTCCGTGCCCGCCGGTAGGCGGCCCAAGAGAAGATCGTTCGCTAGCAAACAGCAAGAGAACACTGCCTCAACGTCCTGCTCGGACTCGATTTCCCGACCCTCAAGCTCACAGATCGCGCACGCTTGTTTGGCGACGAAAAGAAGATTCAGGCGGGTGAACGTCAGACGATTGGGATCAGCCTCGCAGAGACGCCTGATCGCGGGATAATACGTGGGCAAGAACCGCTGTGCAAGCAAACGATCCACGTCGAAGTCCGGCTGATTTTGCCAAGTCTTGAGTAGCGCCGCCAAGCGGGCCAAGCCGAGGAGCACCGCCCGCAAGCGAAACGGAGCAAGACGCTCCTGCAGTAGCGCCATAGAGGGGATGGTGCCAGTGACCTCGCGCCAAGTCACCAGCACGCCGACCTGAGCCATGGTCTGATGCTACTCTGTCCGGAGGCTCACCATGGAGGATTGCAGGTGCTGAGCTTACGTGGTGGTCGTGGCAGCAGCCCTTACCACGAGGAAATGACCGCCTCCTGCCCCGCCTGGTCGAAGACCTCTCTCCCGCCACCGGCGACGTGAATCACTTACATGAACTTGTAGTCGCGAAACCACTGAATGGCGTGGGTGGCGCGGCGGCACGGCAGCGTTAAGACCTGATATCGGAAGTTACCTCCGCGGGCAGGCCGGCCGCCTGACGCTGCAACCGCCTACGAAGCTCCCGCTCAGTGATTCCGATGAAACGCGCCAACGTCGCCATGAGGCTTTCGTCTTCAGCCTGAAAGAACCCGGCCTGTGCGAGCCCTTCCCGCAGCTGCTCGTGCATCGGCGGGCCCGCAGGCTCTGGCGGCGGAGGGGGAAGCCTCTGCTCCAGCTTTTGAATCCTCTTCAGGATCGGCTTCATGGGTGCTGACCCGCGCCACTCTTCCAGCGAAACCGCCGCATCATGCCGCGTTGCGCCCGTTCCGGAACCGGCAACGGCGCATGGTCTCTGCCATTGACATGGGCACTCCTGCTTCGCGCATCGCCCGGTCCCGTTCGGCGTAAGCCCGCAGATAGCGATGCATCGCCTTGTGGACTTCAGCCGGCCATTCGCGGGTCCCGGCTTCTCCCTGCTTCCGCGCCTCCAGGTAGGGCCGGAGGATCTCTCGGTCTTCGGTACGGAGTGTCTCCAACGGGTGCGGTCTGTCGGACCTGTGCCGAGCTGCGCCCACGGCTTTCTCGATCCGCTCTAAACGCCTTCGAGTTCTATCGGTCATCGTATGTCCCTGCACGGCCGAGGTTGCGGGTCTCCGCGCCGTGCTCTCGCAGAAACGTCTCTGTCTCCTCCGCATTCAGGCCAGGCGGGATCTTGCTGAGGTCCACGACACCGCAAGGGCCAGTGGGCAGAAACCCGCATTCACCGAGGATCCGGATGCACGCGCCCTCATCGAGGGCCCGTTCCCACCCCAAATCGTACACGATCAGTAGACCGCACCCCCGCGGCCGGCCCGCCACCCCGAACTGGTCCTCAAGTCGGTGAATTCGTCTGAGCACTGTCTTCATACCGTCCCCAGCTCTGCGAAGGCTTCGCCCCGCTGGCCGTCGCTGCTTCCAGTGCCGCCACACGAGCGTCGATATCTTCGATCTCGATGGACTTGGCCGAGTGATCCAGCACGCTGTCGGCGGCACGCACCTTGGTCGAAGCCGGTGTGTTGGGGTCCACCATGACCTTCAAGAGCGTCGAGACCGCGGCGCCGGTCGCCTGCTGGAGCCGCGCCACCGCTTGTCCGAACGCGGCCCGGCGGGCCTCCCGGTAGGCTGTCTGGAACTCGGGCAGCTTCTGCCACCGCAACAGCGTAGCGACCGAAATGTCGGCGGCACGCGCAGCTTCTTCGTGGTTCTTCTGCGTGAGCAGGGCGGCGACGGCACCCTCCATCTTGCGGCTGAACTTTGTGCCGTGGCCCTTCATCTGCCGTCACCTGCGGTCATCTGCCCGCCCTGAGGCTCATCGCCAGCCCTTCGCCATCGTCGACTTCCCGCAGAATTGCCTTGCCTTTCAATCGCTTCGGAGCGATCGATGTCATGACCGCGCAGAGCGTGGCACCAAGGAGAAAGATCATGACGACGTTCACAATCGACAGCGACAACAACATCACGGCGTTTGGCTCCGCAGAAGAGGCCGCCGCCGCAACCACCACCCCCTTCGATTCCTTCGCCAGCCAGAAGGAACTGGCGGAACTGATCGCCGGCTGGCCCGCCGAGCGCCTGGTGGCAATCTGGAATAGCCTCCCGGGCGTGGAACCGGTGAAGGGATTCAAGAGCGCCAAGGCCGCCGCCAACCGCATCTGGGAACGCATCCAGGGGCTCGGTGAGGCCGCCAAGCCTGAAGCGGAGCCCGCAAAGCCCAAGGTGCCCAAGAAGGCCAAGGGTGGCGCACCGGCGGCCAAGGGGGCGCCCGCCAAGGGCAAGGCGACCAAGAAGACCACCCCCGCCAAGAGCGCGCCCAAGGCTAAGAAAGCCGCCAAGACGCAGGAAGCCGCTGGGCCACGCGAGGGCAGCAAAACCGCCCAGGTGGTCGCCATGCTCCAGCGCAAGAACGGCGCTACCCTGGGCGAGATCATGGCCAAGATGAGCTGGCAGAAGCACACAGTCCGCGGGTTCATGGCGGGCGCGATGAGAAAGGCCGGCTACACCGTCGAGTCCTTCAAACCCGAGGGCGGCGAGCGCACCTACCGCATCAACTCGTAGCATCGCGCGCCTCCTTCCTGGCCCGCCCGGCTCCGGCCGCGGCGGGCTTTTCTGCGTCTGGCCTCGATTCCTGCCCGCCCTGCCCAAGTCAATCACGGCAGCTTTGGCCGATACCCCAACCCGTCGCCGCACGAACGAACGTGGGCCAAACGTGGCGCAGCAGGGGCCAACCCTTGGCTCGCTTGCAACAGCCGCAGTTCCGCCGACCAGTCTGCCAGCGCCAGGCACAACCCCTGCACGTCCGGGTGCCCGGCCCGGAGCTGGACTTCGATGGCCGCGATCTCCTGGCGGCAGCGATCCATTCATGCCGCCCCCTTGCGGCGTTCCTCGGCGATCTCCTCGAACGTCCGCCCATCGCCGTCCAGCGTGGCCTGCTTGCCGGCCAGGGTTTGCCAGCGCTGCACAATGACGTCCACGTACTTCGGGTCCAGCTCGAGGCCGCAGCAGACGCGCTCGGTGATCTCCGCGGCGGCGAGGGTCGTTCCGCTCCCGAGGAACGGCTCGTACACCAGCTCCCCGCGCTTGGTGTGGTTCAGAATCGGGCGCCGCATCAGTTCGACAGGCTTCTGGGTCGGATGATCGAACTTCTCTTCGTCGGACCCACCCATAATGAACTTCGGCGACGCCGAATCCCAGACGGTGGAGTTCTCGCCGGCTTTGCCGAACCACGGCGCGTTCTTCTTTCGCACGTACCAGCAGGGTTCATGCTGATACCAGTAGTGGGTTCTCGTCAGGACCGTACGCCCTTTGTTCCAGATAATCTGCTGGGGATAGAGAAACCCGATCCGCAGCAGGCCGTTCAGCACCTCGCGGGTAAACACGGAAGCGTGCCAGACATAGGCGATCTGAAGGCTCGGCACCAGCTCAAACGCCTCGGACCAATCGGCGCGCGTGTCTCCGGAGATGGTCGTTTCGGTGTGGCCTTCGGTCCGGTGCTTCATGTAACTCGCCTCGGCCGGGCCGCAGCCGTTCAGCCCGGCGCGGTCGCGCCACTCCGAATCGAGCTCGATCCCGTAAGGCGGGTCGGTGACCATCAAGAGCGGCGTGCGGTCGCCCAGGAGCCGCGCCACAGCTTCCGTGCTGGTGGCATCACCGCACAGCACACGGTGGCTGCCACAGAGCCACAAGTCGCCTGGGCGCGACACTGGGTTCTCGGGGACCGGTGGGACGGCGTTCGCTTGATCATCGTCATCCGGGAGGAGCAGCAGGTCGTCGATTTCTTTCGGGTCGAAGCCGGTCAGGGATAGATCGAAGTCTGCTTCGTTCAGCTCCTGCAACTCAAGGGCGAGCAACTCCTCGTCCCAGTCGGCCCACGCCACTGAGCGATTCACCATGAGCCGAAAGGCCTTCACCTGGGCCGGCGACCACTCATCGCACAAGATCACGGGGATTGCGGTCGTGTCGCCCCCGGGCCACGATCCCAGCTTGCGCGCGGCCTTCAGGCGCAGATGGCCATCGACCACCTCACCGTCGCTACGCGCCAACACCGGAATCTTGAATCCGAATTCCCGGATGCTGCTGCACATGCGATCCACCGCGGCATCGTTTTTCCGCGGGTTGCGTGCGTAGAAAATGAACCGATCAATTGGCCAGACCTGAATCTGCATTGGCGGACCCGATGCAAGTTGTCATTTCACTGTTCACGACACGATTATAGGCAATCGTTGAATATGTGTAAAGCGTTGTTCCACAAGGATTTAACTGTTGCTAACGGGTGCTCAGGAGGGCTAGAGAAACGGGAGATGAATGGGGAAAAGTCCCACTGTCGATGCCGCAGCAACGGAGACGTGATATGTTCGGAGATCGCCGATTAGTCCCCGGCGTCAGAACCAGGGCAAAGGCTGGGTACCACTACCGGTCGGCTACTTCTATTTCGGGGGATCGCAAAGGGAGCGGTCATGGATCTTTCGGATTTGCCCGAGTCTGCGCAGGACCGGATCGCAGAGATTGAAGCGGACTACAGCACGCCAAAGGGCCGCCGCGCCCTAGCAGCTATATTCTCTCCGATGGCTTCCGCAGCCAACGAGGCTGCAGAACGGCTTGTGGCTGAGCTGTCCCGCATCGGAGTGGACCTCTCGCGGATCTCCTCACCGCTCGATACTGCACTGGACGCAATGCGGCAGGAACTGGGAAAGGGGCAAGCTAGACTCCTCTTTGCCGCTATCGCTGAGGAGTACTTGAAAGAGGGCAGGCTGGATACTGAACGCTTCAACGCCAAGCTGGACGCCATCGGCGATTCGGTCGCTCAGAGATACTCCACCGACTGCAGTGATTTCGATCAGTTGAAAGAGTATTACCGGGCAGTTGCACTTCAGCGGCCAGCGGCGGCGCTCGAGGCCGCCGAAAGGGCCGAATCAACTCCGTCTCAGGGTATCGCAAAGGGAGCGATGGCGAACCCTACAGACGATCTTCTACACTTGCCGCCGGGGATGGACTCGCCAGACCCCGTGATCGGGAACCCTTTTCGTGAGGACGATGTGCGGCACGGCATCTGGGAGAAGGCTACCACAGCGGCGGATGAAGAGATTTGTGGAGTGAGGGACCTCTTCCTTGGTTCACGCCCCGACTCATTGGAAGCAGCGATCTCCTGGTATGTGCAACTCGTGACGGGGGCTTATGACGTTTGGGCGAAGCGCGGGGTCCATGTTGTCTTGGACAGAGAGTCGATCCAGCCGTTCGGGCAGTGGCTTGCGAATTATGCGAACGAGTGGCTCAAAACGCTGAAGGCGTTCTTCCCTAGCGACTTTCCAACAGAGGCGTTGCTTGGAGAGACGCGCCGGGCGCTGATCGGAAGACGAGAGTACTGGAAGGCGGAAGCCAAGCGGTTTGTTGAGAAGCAGGAGGCATTCCAAGCCACGCGACCACAGCAGGCCGGCGACGCGGCGCCGAAGGCGGCCGAAGCGCCCGCCCTGCGACCGTCGACCGTGCCGAGTTCTCCATCTCGGGGAATTACGGACGGAGCGACGGCGCCTTTGTCGTGGCAACAGATACGTGGCGACTTTCGGCACGGCGCGGAAGCGCATCCCGATGTGCGTGCCCACTGGGAATCAAGAGAGGAACTGTGGACGCTCCAGAACGCGCCAGCCGGCGAGGAATCGACGTTTGCCGATCTGGAGGCCCAGGACCAATTCAAGAAGACAGCTCGGGCGGCGGTCCTCCGGCTCGGCAAACCCATTGATGAACAACCGCCCTGGTATACCTGGCTTGACCTCATGCGAAAGACGAAGCGAGGCTTCAGACAGATCCAACAGATCAACACCCTCCACTTCAGTCTTGCCAACAGAGCCCTGGAGGATGGCGTTGCGATTCCACGATTCGCCACCCACCTTCTTGAGGACGGCGTCATCGCGCACGTCTTCAGGGAGTCCGCCGAATTCTGTGACGACCTCGCGCTCGGCGAGGCCGAGGAAGTATCGACGCGCGCGGAGGAGGGCGGCTTGCCGATAGCGCACCAGGCCGGCGCAACGGAACCGCGCGGGGATGAGTCAACCCCCATGGCAGAGGAGCCGGCGGTGGACGGGACGAACGGCAACGAAGCGCCACTCGAGCAACCGGCGACTGCGGCCGTTGGCGGCAAGGGCGGGGCACGCTGGAGCGATGTCGAAATCTGTTTTCTCGATGCGGATCACGCCCAAGTCACGGTGTTAGACAAAGTGACGCGGCTGAGCTACGCAGAGATGGGCTTCGGTGACCGGCGGGGCGTGAAGGTCGGCGACCGGGGGCCCAATCAAGCATGGGGCTGGCTCCGGAGATTTGCTGAAAAGCGCGGTACCATCGAGCTGCCCGAACGCCAGAGCAAGCCAGCCCCGAAGGGACCTTGGGACACAGCTCGCCAGCCAGGTTCCTCACTTGAAGCGCTTACAGCACAGCGCTCCGGAGCGACAAAGGCCCGAGCAGAACTGCACGTCGCCATGAAGGGGCTTAGGCGAAGCCTCTGCTCTCATTTTGGTATCGAAGATAACCCCGTCTCGTTCGAGAGAAACCGCTATACCACCCAGTTTCGGATTGGGTGTTCTCCGTCGTACCAGCAATAGCTAGACGGAATTTTCAGCGCGCCCATCGAAACTGTCCAGAACAATATTCTCGCCGCAATTTCAACAGCTTACAGCCGCACTCGCTGAAAACTCCACACGAGAGTCGGAGTTTTCCGGCCATAGGGCTGTATGACCACTTCCCAATCGAGCGAACGCGAACGCGTAGCCAAGACACAATTAGAAGCCCTTCTTGATGAGCATGCAGTGGCTAAGTTCTACTGCGTCTCTCTGGCGACGGTCCGGCGATGGCGGTGGCTCCGCACCGGCCCGAGATTCCACAAAATAGGAGCCCTGTGTCGCTATCGGATGGCAGACCTCGAAGCATACCTCCATAGCACACCCACCGGCGGCGGCGGGCAGGCGGGGCTGCGGTGAGCGCAGAACCGAACAGAAAGTCGGCGGTCTCTTGCCGTGTCGCGGCGCCTGAAGGCGCAGCGATGAGCGACAGCCGCGGATCGGCGCCGCGGGCGGACCTCGCAGAGATCCGGCGCGGCATCGAACGGCTGTTCCGGGCAGGCGATGTTATCGAGGTCCGCATCCCGAAGACCGGGCGCTACGGCGTCATCTCGGGCTACTTCGATGACTTCGAAACGCTCGCCACCGAGTTGCACCGCGCCGACTGCCGGTATCGCCCAGCGGGCGTCTACTACACGATCAACCCGTGCGTGCCCGCGCTGCTCGGCCGCGCATACAACCGACTCAAGGAGCGGGCTGACCTGACCACCGGCGATGCGGACATCAGGCTGAGGCGGTGGCTCCCTATCGACCTGGACCCAGTGCGCCCGGCGGGCATTTCCTCCAGCGATGAGGAGCACGGGGCCGCACTGGCGCGCGCGCGGCTGATTCGGGGCGAACTGGCGAGCGAGGGCTGGGGCGCTCCCGTGCTCGCGGACTCCGGCAACGGCGCGCACCTGTTGTACCAGATTGATCGGCCCAACACGCCCGATGCCTTGCACACCGTGGCAGGCTTGCTCTCGCAACTGTCCCAGCGATTCTCCGATGACCGCGTAAAGGTGGACACTACCAGCGGGAATGCGGCCCGGATCTGGAAGGCCTACGGCACGGTCTGCCGCAAGGGCGACAGCATGCCGGGCCGGCCGCACCGGCTCAGCCGAATTCTGGAGACGGCGGAATGAGCGCGATTCCCGAAGAGGTATGGCGGGCAGCATCCACCCACCCGGCGCCCGAGGGGCCGGTGGACGACAAGCCAGCCTTTGACGTTTGGGAGTATCTGGCGGCCCACGGCGTGGAAGTGAAGCGCACCAAGCGGTGGGCTTCCCATCCTGGAGGCTCGATTTACGAACTGGCGCACTGCGTCTTCAACCCCGAGCACACGGGCGGATCGGCGGCGGTTACGGTCAACTCAACGGGCGCCATAGGTTACCGCTGTCAACACGGCGGCTGTCAGGGGCGAGACTGGCAGGCGGTGCGAGAGCACTTCGACGGCCCCAGAGAAGCCCGGAAGTACCGGTGTGTCGCCGCAACTGCCGAGCAGCCGGCTCCCCAGGCGGAAGCGCCTGAGCAAGAGAGGCTCGAGGCCAGCGCGATGGGGCAGCCCGCATTGAGGTGCGAGGGGGAGGCGAGTCCATTTCGGCTCACCGATTCCGCAGTTTTCTACATCGACCCAGGCCCGGACAGGGAGCCGCTAACGATCTGTGGTCCGCTCGAAGTGGTAGCGAAGACCAGGAACGGCGGTGGTGAAGACTGGGGCGCGTTACTCAGGTGGCGGGATGGCGATGGCGCTGAGAAGACATGGGCCATGCCCATGAGCCTTCTGGCGGGCGACGGCAGTGAGTACCGGGCGCGGCTCCTGGCGGGTGGGCTGTTCATCGCTCCGGGGACGAAGGCGCGGAATCTGCTCACCACCTACCTTCAGACTGCGCGCACCGATGCCCGCGCGCGATGTGTGTCGCGTGTCGGGTGGCAAGGTGATGTTTTCGTACTTCCAGACGCCACAGTCGGCACGCCCAAAGAGGAGACCGTGCTCTTCCAGGCACCCTTCGAGACCGAGCACTGCCTGAACGTGGCGGGAACTCTCGAAGAGTGGCGGGACAAAGTGGGGTGCCTCTGTTCCGGCAACTCCCGCCTGATTCTGGCAGTCTCTTGCGCCTTCGCCGGGCCGGTTCTGCACCTGGCAGGGGCCGAATCCGGTGGCATCCACTTCCACGGGCCAACCTCCACTGGAAAAAGCACGGCGCTAATCGTGGGCGGGTCCGTATGCGGGGGCGGCGGGCGCAACGGCTTCGTACAATCTTGGCGAGCCACAGCGAACGGATTGGAAGCCGTCGCGGAGCTGCACAACGATCTCACTTTGTTCCTGGACGAACTGGCACAGGTTGACCCGCGCGAAGCGGGAGACGTCGCCTACTTGTTGGGCAATGGAACCGGCAAGCTCCGAATGTCGCGCAACATCGGCGCGCGCAAGAAGCTGTCATGGTCCCTGTTGTTCGTGAGCGCAGGTGAAGTTACGCTCGCCGACCACGCACAGACGGCGGGCAAGCGTACCAAGGGCGGTGCGGAGGTCCGGCTGCTCAACATCGAAGCGGATGCCGGGGCCGGGCTGGGGCTGTTCGAGGACATCCACGGAGCCGCTTCGCCGGACGTGTTCGCCAGGCAATTGAAGGAAGCGGCGGCTCGATGCTACGGCGCTCCGTTGCGGGCATACCTGGAATTCGTTACCGGGCAACGGGCCGCGGTGGAATCGGCGCTCCGAGGCTCCCAAGCGGACTTCCTGAAGAACCGCGTTCCGGCGGGCGCAGCTGGCGAAGTGCTCCGGGCCGCGCAGCGGTTCGCGCTAATTGCGGCGGCCGGCGAGCTGGCGACCTGCGCCGGGATAACCGGCTGGGAGCCTGGCGAGGCGACCGAAGCCGCGGCGCGGTGCTTCGGATCCTGGATTGAGACCCGGGGCACCACCGGTGCCGGCGATATAGAAGCGGCAATTAACCAGGTCCGCCAGTTCATCGGCGCACATGGCGCAAGCCGCTTCCAATCCGCCAAGGCCCGCCGTGACAACCAGGGGGATATCATCCACGAGCGGATTATCGACCGGGCCGGCTTCCGCGTGGATGGCGAGGACGGCGAAGTATCCGAATACCTCATCCTGCCCGAGGTCTTCCGGCACGAAGTGTGCGAGGGCTTCGATTACCGGGCGGTGGCGCGCGCCCTGCTCCAGCGGGGACACCTGGATTGCGAACCGCCGCACCTCACAAAGAAGCCGCGGCTGCCTGAACTCGGGACCGTCAGGATGTACGCGGTCAAATCCTCGATTCTCGGAGAGTGAATATGCGGACCTCTTCATTTTCCAGTGGGGACAGTGGGGACACGGGGGACACGGCCGTATTCACAGCATCGGGAGGTGTCCCCAGCACTGAAAAGGCGAGTGGGGACGCTGGGGACAAATCAACTCGCCGCCGAGCCGGCTCCGCAGTGTCCCCAGTTTCCAGTAAGCGAGTGGGGACACACGGGAACCCCGTGTTTATTGGGCTGTCCCCACTGTCCCCAGTTGTCCCCACAGGAAACAGATGTGGCAGCATCAGGGCGGCAATCGTGCCGCGCGACGCGAGGGAGGGCGACCCACGATGAAACGAGGCCGGAACGGCGAGGAACAAGCTCGGGCACCAGGCCCGCGGGATTGCCTGCGAACGCGCCAAGCGCCCGCAGACTGCCAGACGTGCGGCACCGCGCTGGTAACGATCAGGCACACGCCGATGCGCATGCCCGGTTCGCATTGTTCCAAATGCTGCCCCTGCTGCGCGGCCGATGGTGTGCCTTCAGCCGGACCGGAATCAGAAGGAGCGCCAAGGGATTCCAGTCGATTGGCCCTTGACTCTACCGCCGAGAGCACGCGACTAATGTCATGCGGCGCGTGCATGCCCGCCTACCGGTAGCCAGATGAAGCAAGACATCAAAATCGACGAAGCGAGGCCGGTCGGAACGTAGCGATGGCGGTCTACAAGCGTGGTCGCGTCTGGTGGTACAGGTTCACCTGGAACGGGAGAGCCATCCGGGAGAGTACTAAGCAGACCAACAGGCGGGTGGCCGAACAGATCGAAGCCGCGCACAGAACTTCTCTGGCCAAGGGCGAAGCCGGGATTCGCCAAACAAAGCGCGCTCCAACTATGGCTGAGTTCGCGGAGAGCGACTTTCTTCCGCACGTCCGGAGCCGTTTTGCAGACAAGCGCAGCACGCTGGCATATTACGAAATCCAGGTCAGGCATCTCATCCGGTACTCGCCGCTGGCAACTGCGCCCATCGATGCGGTGACACCTGAGATCATCTCCGGCTTCGTGGCCAAGTGCCGAGCAGCCGACTATCAGGTGTCCAGCATCAATCGTGCTTTGCAGGTATTGCGCCGGATGCGCCGATTAGCGGTTGAATGGGAACGCGTTGAGAAGCCGATGGCGCCCATCTCCCTCTTGCCGGGCGAGCGCCGACGGGAGCGGGTCCTCAGTCCAACCGAGGAGACCGCCTATCTTCAAGCAGCGCACGCGATCGGCCAGGAGCGACTCGAAGCCTACGCGCGTGCCCTGAAGGGGATCCGAGCTACCCAGCGCGGGCAGCGTCCAGTCGAACCCGAAGACCCGTTCCGAATGCGAGACGTTGCCACCATCCTTCTGGACGAAGGTATTCGGCCCGAAGAGTGTCACCGGCTGGAATGGGAGCAGATCCGCAACGGCGCGATGCATGTTCCATTCGGAAAGACGGCGAACGCGCGGCGCTCGATTCCCTTGACCAACCGGGTCGCCGCCCTACTCGATATGCGAAAGGCCGCCTCGACCTCGCGTTGGGTCTTTCCCGCCGCCACGGAGAGCGGTCATATCGGGCAGTCGTCGCTCAAGAAGCAGCACGCAAACGCGTGCAGGATCGCGGCAGTCGAATACTTCCCGCTCTACACGTTCCGCCACACGTGCCTGACGCTGTGGTCCGCGTGCATGGACCCTTACACGCTGGCGTATTTCGCGGGACACAGCGATTTTGCCACCACGCGGCGTTACGTTCACCCGAACCTTGAGGCTGGCCGGGAAGCCATGGAACAGGCGCGCGTGGCGCAGAGTGGGCACAATTCTGGGCACAGTGACGCTCCGGAGGGTTCTAAGGGAACGTCCGACGACGACCGTAAAGATATAAAGGGAAAAGGTTTAGAGTGGTACGCCCGGGGTGATTCGAACACCCGACCTCTTGCTCCGGAGGCAGGTTCAGGTTGTAAGTCGCCCAATAGAATCAACACGTTACACGTAACCAGGACGCAATTTGAAGCAACTAAAGCAGGGGTTTTGACACTAACTTGACACTAACGGCTCGTGGGGTGGCTCCCAACCGCGCCGCTTAGTCCTTCTGGCCTGCATCGGCCCGCGTCCTGATCGCCTCCGCACCTTCGGCCAGTGCCAGCTTCTCGCAAGCCCGCTCAAGTCGATAGCAGTCGCTTCCCATAGACGAGTACACCAGGCGCCGCCGCCCAGCTGGCGCCTGTTGCTTTTTCAGGGCACACGAAAAACGAAATCTGCCGGTGAGGTTTGGTTATGAATGCAGCAGAACTCGCGCGCGACCTCCATGGCCGCAAACTGCTTCCACAGCGCCTTCCGAAAACGATGACTGACGCGGGCGCGAGCGCGGAGAGCCTGCCGACCCATTCGCTTGAGGTAGCATCTCTCCCAGGGCCCGAACCCCCAGGACCAGACTGGCATCCCATCCGTGCGATTCACCGCCATAGTGACGGCGTGATCACGTTTCACCGAAAGGACGCGGCGGGCGAGTTCGAGAACCTGTTCGGCATCTCCTCGAAATACCTAGAAGGCATGTTCCCCGAGATCGCGGAGCAACTGGAGTGCGATAGTTACTTCTCGATCAACGCATTCTACGACCCGGAGAAGCGGCGCCACTACATCCCCGCGACGCAAGCAAGGCGGTCGGATAACTTGCGCTACCTGACCGCCGCGTTCGCCGACGTGGACTCGCACAAACTCGGGCTGGACTTCGGAACTGCGTTTGGCATGATTCTGTCCGCCCAGGAGGAGGGTGAGATTCTGCCGCCCTCCATCATCGTGCGCAGTGGTCGCGGGATTTGGTTGTTTTGGCTCCTGAGCGACCACCGCGACCCTGAACTACCTTGCCGCGCCTTCCCTGAAAAGGTCCGTGTGTATGTGGCGGTGAACCGGGCTATCGGCGAACGGCTTGCAGCGATGGGAGCGGACCCAGCGGCCCACGACGCGCTGCGGCTGGTGCGCATCCCCGGCTCGAAGAACCCTCGCTCGCAGAAGGTTCCCGACGATCTCAGGGTCAAGTTTTGGCTTCAATGTGGCACGCAAGGCAAGCCTGCGGTCTACACCCTGAACCAACTCGCGGAGTTTTTCGGAGCCAAGCTGCCTAGGCTTGAGAATCGCAGCAAGCACGCGCTACTCGAAGCGAAACGGGCGCCCGGCGACCGACTTCGCGGCCACGCGCAACTGAACGCCCGCAGGCTGCGGGAGTTCAACCTGCTGTGGGTGGCCCGCGGTGGATTCCCGGACGGGTGTCGGAACCATGCCGCGCTCATCTATGCCTGGCTGTTGCGGCGGAGTGGCATGGATCAGGCGGCAGTAGGCGCCGCGGTCGAACGCCTCGCGGAGACTTGCCGCCCGGAATTGGACATCACCGGGCGCGGGAACGCCATCCGGACCGCTTTCAGTAGGACAATGCGGCGAGTGTGTGACCAGACTATCTCCGACTGGCTCGACATCACCCCGGATGAGAGTAAGATGCTTGAGAAACTGCCAGCGGCATCCCGGTTCGGGGTCATTGACTTGCACCCCGAGGCGGACACGTCGGTCAACCGTGAGCAGCGACGCCGCCTCATCGCCCAGCTTGCGGCCGAGTTTGGAGTTCTGCCGTGTCGCAGGATGGCGAACCTGCTCGCAACGCGCGGGTGCGTGGTTTCTTACCAAACGGTCCATCGAGACTACCGCGCCTTGGGGCTTTCCGAGGCTAAAAAGTTCGACGTCTGACTCCTGTTTTTCAACAGCGTAGCGGAGAAAAATGCAATGTCAACCAGGCTCATGTCACAGAAGCTCGGGCTGTGACAGCGTGTGACAACGCGCAGCGTATAGAGAAGAGAGAGCCCTTGCAGCTTGTCTTTGACCTCCTCAGTGCTTTTGACCTTCTCCGCGGTGGCGTAGCTCAGAAGACCGAGTCCAGGCTCTCGCCATCGCAGAGGAGGAACTGCGAGAAGCCCGCGAGCGGCTCTGGGAGGATACAAAACCCACGTGGTTAGCCTTCGAGCGCCCCTGGGGCCGCTATTGCGCGTCGCAGGCGTTTCTAGCGAGGATCGACGAGCCGAGTGCAGCAGGAACGGGGCGAAGGGTTCGCATGAGCGGTATCGTGGTGCGCGGCGCGGCCGAAAAGCTTCGGGAGTTGGAGCACCTGGTTAATGCGGCGCCCGACGAAAACACGCGGACGCGAGGTAGCACCGAATGGGGATGCGCGGAAAGGGAGGAATCATGACCCGCACGAAAGAGGTAATCGAAACTCAGTACACGGGGGCAGCATTGCGCCGGTCAGGCGGCATCGAGTATAGCGACAAGACCTCAAGCATAAAGTCGTCGCTGTTCCCAGAAAGGCTGTCAAACGAACCTTCTGGCGCTTACCAAAAGCTGCTGACCTTCTGTGAACTCGGGGGAAACCGCAGCATCGCTCAGGTCGCACGCGAGTTCGGAAAAGATCACGCCTCGGTCTCCAAAACTTCCAAGCGATGGCGTTGGCACGAGCGCTGTGCGGCCTACGACCTGCGCATAGCGGAGGAAAACGCCGACCTTCAGCGCGCCCAGATGCGCGAAGCGGCGGAACTCCGGCACCGGAACGAGCTTCGCCGCCAGAGGGAGTCGTTCGAGACAGCGCAGGAAGTCCTCGCTAAAGCCAGGCTGATGCTGTCGGTCATCAAGATCAAGAAAGTGGTCGCCAAGGACGGAACACGCCGCACATACATCCATGGCGCGGGCTACGGCACCATTGCGGCCATGCTGCTGCGCGAGTACAACCGCCTGGCGGTCAACGCTGGCCACGATGTGGTTCTTCTGGACGACTTCCGGATGGGCATCGCCGACGACGGCATCCACAGCGGCCGGAAGATCGCCGGGCAGTTCAGTGTGGGGGACGAAGTATACGAGCCGCAGAAAGACCAGCCTGCGGTGGTCGATCAGGCGCCGCCGGAGCTGGTGCCGCTCGAAGACCAGGCGCCGGATCTGGGGGTGCACCTGGGTTCCGTGATATTCTGCCTGTGGACTTCACCGTACAAACAGAGGCGAAAGTATTTATTAGGGCTTAGAGGACTCTGTGGTAGAACACCGCAGATCGAAGCGATTTGATGTCAAACTGCCGTTGAGGCTGGTCCGGAACGGCCTGCGCCGGATCACAGGGGCCGGCGAGACCAGGAACCTCAGCTCGGGCGGCGTCCTGTTCGCTTCGGACACGAAGGTTCAGGTGGGTGAGCCGATTGAGTACGTCATCAGTCTCACGCCTTCCGGCGAGGTTGACCTGCGGTGCCTGGGGAACGTGATGCGGCTAGACCCGAACGTGCGCGACGGCAGCGGGCGTGGCAAGCCCTTTCAGGTGGCGGCCACGGTCGAACGATACGAGTTCATCCGCCAGCGGGCGTAAGCGCCCGCGCCGGATGAGCCTTGAACAGGTGCGGGGAGAACGGGAGCGCTACTAGCGGCACTGCCGAGGTGATCGAGGAGGACCGATTATGCAGCCTGCAATGCTCTTGGTAGACGACGACCCGATATTGCGCGGTGTGGCAGCTAATGTCCTCCGTAGCTATGGTTCCTTGCAGGTGGTGGAGGCCAGTAACGGGCTGGAAGCATTAGAGATCTATAAGACCAGAAAAGAAGAAATCTGCATTTGCATTACAGATGTGACCATGCCAAAAATGGACGGCCTGCAATTACTGGAGAGACTCAAAGCCATCAAACCAGACCTGCCGCTGATCATAATCACCGGAGGGCCGGGAGAGGGCCTTCCCGAGGGTACCCTTGTAGTGAAGAAACCCTTCAGGCAGAAAGACCTAGCGCAACTGGTGTATGCAACCGTGTCCGACTGCGCCTGCGGCGGCGTACCCAGGATTTGAGCGCGCGGCGAATCGATTGGCGTGACATTGGGGAGCGTCGCCGCGCTGTGGAGGGGCAGATGAGGCTTGAAGAGATCGCAGTCGCAAGGAAAACGCTTGCCGTCTTTAGCTGTCTTCTGTGCGGATATACGGGGCCGTTGGCCTATGGTGAGGACGGCCTTCCAGCGTGCCAATCCTGCCAGAGTGCGAGCTTCGCGTACCTGCTGCCGAACTGCCCGGGATGCGGCGCTATGATCGGATGCCGGTGTCCGCAGACCAAGAGCGCGACCTACACTTGCCCTAGGTGTGGCAGGAACTGGTGCGAAGTGTAGCCGGCTGATCGCTGCCTCCCATCGCTTCGTTTTCGTTTCCAGCGCAGGGACGCCACTGGATGGGTGCAAGGTCACGAGGCGGTTTCAGAAGCTTGTGAAGGGTGCGGAGATTCCGCGCCATCGTTTCCACGCCTTGCGGCACATATCCGCTGCTCTTCTCGGCTGTGAAGGTGGCTGTCAAACCGGCGGAAGGGAAGACGAACTCATTGATTTCTGTGGTGAGCGCGGAAGGAATCGAACCTTCAACCTACTGATTAAGAGTCCCACAGAGCGCCGTCCATGGCGTCTCATGGTGTGTGTTTTCAGCGCGTTCCAGCTACCGTCTTGTCCACCAGGAACACTCAGGGACACCAGAGGAAACCCTGTTGGCTGTCAAGGTGGCTGTCAGATTCCACTCCCGCTCATCGCGGCTTTCCACTCGTCCGTGGCGCCCGCCTCGGCTGCCGGAGCCATGTCCGCCGGTCTGCCCCCTTCCGCCGGTTCGTTCACGGGGGGCAACCGAGGCGGCAGAGGGAGGCACTGGCGTTACCCCTCGCCGATGTTAAAGCTTACGGCCAGCAATTCCTCGCTTACCGCGACAACCCCATTGCCGAGACCCGCCGGGCGGTTGCCGGTCTGGCCCACGACCCTGATTTTGCTCGCCGCTACGCCGCGTTCCGGCGGGACATGGTGTACGGCGAGAGCCCCGAATTCGAGACGGCCCTCGCTACGATCACGGCTTTGGCTAGCCGGCTACAGTGAGGGCGACCGGATAGTGTTAACATTATCACCGGCCATTCTCGGTGGAACAGCTCCGTGTTTTCTCGTAGCTCTCGACCGAGATGCTGAAATGGTGGTAATACCGCATCGTGACACACGCAGACGCGCGAGTGTGGAGCCCGCCGCCCGACCAGTTCTAACTTTATGATGCGAAGAACATGACCCGCCTCGAAGACCTCCAGCCAACCGCCGCCGTCCGGGGAATTCTGCCGGACCAAATAGTGACGGTCGTCAGCGTACAGTGGTTCGGTTCAGAGGCGCTGGAGCTGACGTACAAAGGAGCGTCGGGGCGGGTTGCGAACGAACTGCTCTATCGTCACGACGAGCCGCGACTGCAAGTCCTGGAGCACGGTCGCCCGTGGAGCTTTGACGGGGATGGGCACTTGTTCCGGCTCGTCTCCGAGGCGCATCGTATCCGCCTGGCGCACCTGTTCGACCCCGTGCTCGCGGTGCATACTTCGCTGGTCGAACCACTCCCGCATCAGATCACGGCCGTCTATGAGGCCATGCTCCCGCGTCAACCGCTGCGCTTCCTGCTCGCCGATGATCCGGGGGCTGGGAAAACCATCATGGCGGGACTGTTCATCAAGGAACTGATCGCGCGCGGCGACTTGCAGCGCTGTCTGATCGTTTGTCCTGGTAGCCTGGCTGAGCAGTGGCAGGATGAGCTTTACCGCCGCTTCCAGCTTTCATTCGAGATCCTGACGAACGATAAGCTCGAAGCGGCCCGCACGGGCAACTGGTTCCTGGAGAATAATCTCATCATCGCCCGTCTCGACAAGCTCTCGCGCAACGAAGATGTGCAGCTCAAGCTGCAGGCTCCGGAATGCGGGTGGGACCTGGTCGTCTGCGACGAAGCGCATAAACTGTCGGCGACGTTCTTCGGGGGCGAAGTCAAGTACACGAAGCGGTACCATCTTGGGCAACTCCTCTCGGGTGTGACGCGGCACTTCCTCCTGATGACAGCAACCCCCCATAACGGCAAGGAGGAAGATTTCCAGCTTTTCATGGCGCTGCTCGACGGCGATCGTTTCGAAGGCCGTTATCGCGACGCCGTCCACCAAGCGGACACTTCCGATCTGATGCGGCGGATGGTCAAAGAAAACCTCCTCAAGTTCGATGGAACCCCGCTATTCCCTGAGCGGATCGCCTATACGGTGCCATACAAACTCTCGGACGCCGAGGCGCGGCTATACAGGGAAGTGACGGACTACGTCCGCGAGGAATTCAATCGTGCCGAGGCGCTTGCCAATGATAAGCGCGCGGGCACGGTCGGGTTCGCCCTTACGATCCTGCAGCGGCGACTCGCATCGTCTCCCGAGGCCATCTACCAGTCACTGCGCCGGCGGAGCGAGCGCCTGCAGAAGCGTCTTCGGGAACTCGAAGTCCTGCAGCGTGGCGCGGTGGCAGAGATCATCTCGACGACAACCCCTGCGCTGGATGCTGAGGAAGTGGAGGATCTCGAGGATGCGCCTGATAACGAAGTGGAAGCCGCTGAAGAGGAGATCCTCGATCAAGCTACGGCGGCCCGCACCATTGGCGAACTGAGAGCTGAAATCGCGACCCTCGCTCGCCTCGAATCGCTCGCATTCGCCGTACGCCGCAGCGGTGAGGATCGCAAATGGCGTGAACTGGCCAGCCTGCTCGGAGAGATCTTCACTCCTGCCGCCATTCCCGATCAGAAGGCGAGCGAAGATCCCACGAGCCGCGCAAACGTCATCCCGCGACCGAAAGCTTCACCGAGTCAGAAGCTCGTTGTTTTCACCGAGCATCGCGACACCCTGACTTACCTCCAAAGGAACGTCACCACATTACTGGGGCGCGCGGAAGCAGTCGTCGTTATCCACGGCGGCATGGGTCGCGAGGAACGCATGAAGGCGCAGGAGTCGTTCAGACATGACCCGGAAGTACAGGTGCTCATTGCCACCGACGCCGCGGGCGAGGGGATCAACCTTCAGCGCGCTCACCTGATGGTGAATTACGACTTGCCCTGGAACCCCAACCGGATTGAGCAGCGCTTCGGCCGCATCCATCGCATCGGCCAGACCGAGGTATGCCACCTCTGGAACCTGGTTGCCGAGGAGACCCGCGAGGGCGACGTGTATCGCACCTTGCTTGAGAAGTTGGAGCAGGCCCGTGAGTCTCTCGGGGGCCAGGTATTTGACGTTCTCGGAAGGCTCCAGTTCGAAGGGCGGTCACTCCGCGAGTTGCTGATCGAGGCAGTCCGTTATGGCGAACGTCCTGAAGTTCAGGCCCGGCTGACGTATGCGGTCGCCGACGCCGTTCGTCGCTCGCATCTGCAGGAGTTGCTCGAAGAGCGCGCACTGGCCCACGAGGTGATGGATGCTAGCCGTGTCGCTCGTGTGCGAGAGGATATGGAGCGTGCGGAAGCCCGGCGCCTGCAACCGCACTACATCGAGTCATTCTTTCTCGAAGCATTCAATCAGCTCGGCGGTACAGCGCGCCAGCGCGAAGCTCGCCGTTATGAGGTGACCCATGTTCCGGCGCCGGTGCGTAACCGTGACCGTCTGATCGGGACGGGGGAGCCGGTGTTGCCGCGCTACGAGCGCATAGCCTTCGAGAAGTCTCTGATTGCTCCGCAAGGCGAGCCATTGGCCGCCTTCATCTGCCCCGGTCACCCTCTGCTCGATGCTACGCTCGATCTGACGCTGGATCGCCACCGCGATCTTCTGCGGCGCGGCACGGTGCTTGTGGACGACAGGTACGCCGCCTGGACCGGCCTCACCACGCTCCAACACGGGCTTGAAGTGAT
Source organism: Bryobacterales bacterium (assembly GCA_963719445.1). GTDB lineage: Bacteria > Acidobacteriota > Terriglobia > Bryobacterales > Bryobacteraceae > DASWZN01. The sequence continues at coordinate 4,412,229 of OY970385.1, read as the reverse complement.
CGAGCAGTGGGTGGCTCACGTCCGCACGACGGGCGCCGGTTGCGTCCTCTCCCTAGGCTGGGGCAGCGGCCTGCTGGCCAAAATCGGCTGGCTCGAAACGGACGACGCGGCCTACCGCCAGGTCCTCCGCCAGATCCCCCTCTACGCCCGCGCGGTGGAATCCGGAATGCCCTTCCCCAAGACCCGCCGCATCGTGTTCCTCCAGAACCAGCCGGCGGCGTTGCCGGGGTGGGTGGTGCTGGACAGTGCGTCGCCATGTCGGGAGGCTCGGCACCCGCGGCCTCGAACTGAGCCTGCACCTGCAGGGCGAGGAGCCGCCGCGCGTCCTGGTCCTGCTGGATGAGTTTGAGAAAGCCATGGCGGGCAGTGACTCCGACACCTCCGGCACCTCCCAGGAGATGCACGGCACGCTGCTCTCGGAGATGGAAGACCGGCGACTCATCCGCGGCGTAGAAGACGAACTCGGTGGCACGCCCCAAATCGAACGCAAACGCGCCGATCTGGTGATGGACCACCTGGCACATCGGCACACCGAACTGGCCTGAAGCCGGGCCTCCCCTCTAAGTAGCCTTCCCTGCCGCAGTGTGTCCGCGCGGCCGGGCCATCCCAACCCTGACTTGATCTATCCCGAAAGGAAACAACTATGCTAGCCGTACAGCCAATCTTTACTGCGCCAGCCATCGAGGCGAGCCTGTTTGAGAAGGCGGTCTGTTTGACGCTCACCATGGGCCGCTTCGGTAACACGCGCAAGGCGCCGATGACCAACGTACAAGTACAGGCGGACAAGACCCGCCTACGCCTTTCCAAGCAACTGCTGGTCTCGCAGGAACTCGACAAGATCGAGAGCTACGACAATGCGGTGCGCACCTGGACGCAGTCCCGATGCCTGCCCATGCCTCTATCAGGACGGGCGGTTCCAGATCCCGTCCCCGCTCAAAGACCGCTTCACCCTGGAGGCGGTCCAACAAGCCTACGCGCGGGAAGCCTCCATCTTGCGCTTGCGCTCCCAGAGCGCATCTGGGCAATCAGTCCGGCTGGCACGACTACGAAACCGCCCAGTGCCACTGGTGGCAACGCCGAGACCTGTGCTTCGAGATCGAGGTCCCCCATGCGTTTCTGGAGTCGCACCTGCAATTCGTCTGCGCGCCGGCTAGCCTCCTGGGAGTTGAGTCGGGCATTGGGTTTGCCCGCTTGCTCCTGAAGCTTCAGATCCTGAGCGCGATGGTCCCAATAGCCGATCTCCTTCGTGAGCCGATCATTTACCGCAGCGCGGGCTTTATCGATCCAGGTGCCGCGCCGGTCGCGCACTTCCTTCAGGTGCTCCGGAACAACTTCGGCGATGGCGTGCGCCAACGCTCTCTGCTCAAGGTCTCGGGTGACCCACGCGCTCTCAGACCGAGCCAATAGAACATCGACGCCCGGTTCATCAGGCAGCAAGGGGCGGTAGTCCAGATACGGCGCGTAATGAATGTGGCGGGCCTGACCTGTTGCGTCGATCTCCACATAGAGCATCTGTTTGGAAATCGTGCGCCGATCCCCATTCTTCAGCAGGCTCGCATCCTGGATTGCGTGCTCCAGGTAAAACACCACACGAGGCGTCGTGCGGGGATGTCTTGACCAACTTCTCCAGAGAAAATCGCTGTTGGCACGCGATTTTCTGCGCCCCCTAGACGGCGAGGACTCAAATGCACAAGAACTCTGTCCGATTTTTCCTCGAAGGAATTTGGAGCACTGGTGCACGGCGGGCTTTCACCCCTGGGAGCGATCCAGGCCGCCACGGTCAACGCGGCTTCGCTGCTTGGCGTGGCGCAAGGCACAGGCACGATCGAGGCCGGCAAGTACGCGGACATCATCGCTGTTTCCGGCGATCCGCTCAAGGACATTGCGGTGATGGAGCATGTGACGTTCGTCATGAAGGGCGGCGAGGTCATCAAGAACGAGACTCACGCGGCGAAGTAGTTCGGCGCGAAGCGGACATTGCCTTCACACCCCTGACCGTGGTTGAGCGGTCGCCCGCTCGAACCAGCCCGCCCTCCGCGCGGTCTTCTACGTCCAGGCGTTGTACGGTTTTGGTACGCATGGATAGCCCTCGAATCCCGAAGCGCCCGGTTGCCTTTTGCACGTGGCAGGGATAGGACGGTCGGCGTATACTGAACCCGGACGCTCAGATCAAGGGAGGAATTGCACATGCCAGTCACCGTGAAGAAGATCGTGCTTTGGCGAGGCGAAGTCGAGAACAAGCCGGGAGTTCTCGCTGGCGTTCTCCAGCCGTTGGCCACTGCAGGCGCGGATTTGCAGGTCCTGATGGGGTACCGCTATCCCGGTGAGCCAGGCAAGGCCGTCGTTGAGTTATACCCGGTCACGGGGAAGAAGTCCGTGGCTGCGGCGGGGGCGGCGGGGCTGCAAGCCTCGTCCATCCCCACCGTGCTGGTTGAAGGCGACAACAAACCTGGATTGGGAGCAGCCATTGCCCGCGCGATGGCTGATGCGGGAGTGAACCTGGCCTTTCTGGTGGCGCAAGTGATGGGGAGGAAGTACTCGGCCATCATTGGCTTCGAGACCGAAGAGGACGCCCGCAAGGCTGCAGCTCTGATCAAGAGGATTTCGGCCGGCAAGAAGAAGTGAGCGCTGCCGGGCACGGCGCTTCGATTCCCTGGAACGCTTCGGGGCGGCGGGTGCGCCGCCATCTGACGCCTTAACAAGCGCGGGGCCGGTGCGGGGCTCATTCCCCGACGCGCGGCTTGAGTTTCAGCTTGCTCTTGCTTTCCTCCAGGAAGGTTCGGAGTTCATCGGCGTGTTCCAGCAGCCGTGACCACTGTTCATAATAGAGCGTCACCGGAAACCGCCCCAGGCCGTAGACGCTCACGCCTCCCTTCTCGCTGACCCGGAACTCCAGGGCGGTCGGTTTGCGGCCGTGCAATTGCTGCTCTAGCTCCGCGATGCGTTTCAGCAACTCCTCTCTGTTGGTCTCTGCAGACCTACAAAACTGTCACCGCCGGTGCTGTTATGCGACTGAGTGAGACAGAACTGAGCGGCTACAAGGACAGGCGCCCGCAGCGTTCGCGCCCCTTCTTTTCCCGCCGGCCACCAGCGAAAACGCCCTTTTGACAGGCGTTTGGTGGCGATCCAAAATCCCTGGCCGTCATAGGCGATGCTCCAAAACACGCCCTGTTCGTCGTGAGTCTGAGCCTTCTGGCCGCCCTTGCGGCGGCTGGGCTCACGCCGCTGCTGTGGCTGGCGCGGTAAGGCGGTAAGAAAGCGTCGCCCAACTTGAAAACGATTATGCGGGAGAAAGAGGCCCTGCATTTGAAGAGGGCGGCCGCTGCCCAAAAAGCATCGGTCAAGATTCGCGCGAACCGAGCGGCGGTCAAGACTGCGGTCGAAGCGAAAGGCTCGCCGTCGGCCAAAGCGGCGTCGCCAGCTTCCATAAAGGCAGGGGCTTCTTCCGTCGAAAGCGAAGCCCGCGAGGCTACCGCTTCTTCGAAGCGGCTTTGTAGACCAGGGACTGGCCTGATCCGCGCGCCAGTGCTCCTACCCCCGCTCCAACCAACGCGAATAGCGCGACGCTGCCGGCAACCGCTGGGGCGTAGCCGTTTTCGTTCTCCATGAGCTTCGCCCCGACAGCGCCTCCCACAGCGGCGCCGGCCCCCGCGCCGGCCAGAATGATCAGGGCCGAGCGCTGTTTCTTCTTGACATAGAGGCGACTGATCTCGTCGCGACTGATCGTTACCGTTTCCTTCTTGGTTTGCAGGTACACCGCGTCAACGGTCACGTGGTCGATGCTGCCGCTCACGGTCTTGCCGTCCCTGAGGCTAACCTGAACGCGTGCGCCAGGGGCGAGCCCCTGGACCACCGCCCACTCCTGGGAGGCCGCTTGCATCTGACTGGCGAAGACAGCCAACGCCACGAAAACGCACCCCACTCTCGTGATAAACGTCATGGTTCATCCTCCCTTTCCCGCTGCCCGTCGCGGACTCTCGAGAAGCCCGCCTGACGAGATTCACAATGGCCGGCTTGTCGCCAAAGCCGGTTGCCGCTCCAAAAATCAGACCGGCTTCTGAGGAGTCCGCCAACAACGCCCGAGGCCTCCTGCCCCGGATGATTGTACAGCTGATTTGATCATCATAAGATCGTTTTCTGCTTGGACGACTCAGTCAGGTCGCGGTCCACGGCCCGAATCGAAGATAGATCGCGGATGGCATTTTGACCGCCATCCGCGACCGTATTCCGGCCCAGCGCCTTCTATTCGAGGCGCAGCTTCACGACCAGGCCGGCGTGGTCGGACGCAAATGGTGCTGTACTGCCGGTCCGTTCCGCCGAGACCACGGCAGGCTCGTGTCCGAACCAGGGGTGCAGGGCGCGGACGAAAATCAGGTCAATGCGTTCGTTGGGCGAGGTTGGGCCGCTGTTTTGATCCTCTCCGAACAGCGGCCAGGTATAGCCGGGGTCACCAGGGTGTGCGAATTCCCAGGCGTCCACGAACCCCGCGCTCACGATCTTCTGCGCGGTGCCGGTGTACTCCGGCCCGGGTTCTGCGTTGGCGTTGAAGTCGCCGGCCAGCACCACAGGCACCGCGGTGAAGAAGAGCGCTGCCAGGAGCTCGTGCGCCTGCTGACGCTGCACCTGCTCTGCCTGAGATACTCCGGCGATCGTACCCTGCAGATGGGTGCTTACGAAACGGAACTTCGAGCCGTTCACGACCACGTCCACTGCGATCCATCCGGAGGGGACGGTGATCTGACCGAGAACCGGATTGCCGAAGCTGAACGTGCTCCTGTAACGATGGGTCTGGGCGTTGAAGAGATCGAACTGCGATTGCGGCAAGTCGAGCCTCGCCAGAATCACGTCACGGTCGGTAGTGCGCAGGTCTATGTCGGCGCTGGGCACGGGCGCCTCGGCGTCGACCTCTGCTTGGACGGCAATCACGCCGTAGTGCAGGTTGCGTTTGGCCAGTTCGTCCTGGAGCAGCGCCAGTTGATCGTAGAGCACGGTCGTGGCAGGCGGCTGCATCATGGGCCCGGTTCGCCATAGCGTCACTTCCTGAAGGGCGATGAGATCGGGCATCGTGGCGCTGATCTCATCGGCCAGGGCGGCGGCGCGTCGCTGGAAACCACTGGCCTGTAACTCCGCCAGAGTGGCCGCCATTCCCTGAATGAATGAGTCTTGGTCGGTGGCCGCAAAGATGTAGCCGAGATCGGTCCCGGAATCCATGTTGCGCGTCATGACCGTAACGGTGGTGTGTGCATTGTTCGCCCACGCGCTGCTCGGACAGCAGCAGCAGACCAGTGCGGCGATTGCGCCAAGGCGCACAGCGGCAGCCTTGAGTACACGGGCAACGTCTGACATTTCGACCTCCGATTCTGCGGATCAACAGCCGTCGATGGTTTGCGTTTTGCCCCGCGGCCGGACCCCGAGGTTGCTGGACCGATGGGTCCCGGCCGAGAGCGATTTATCCTTCCTCCCAACCGGAGGAGATACGTAGCGAGGCCGGCGGATCGAGAGTTCTCGAGTCTGGAACCACGGTCCTCATTCTCCAGCCGACCGAAACGAGAGCCCGACGCGGAAGGCCAGCAAATGCCCCGTGCTCCCGTTTCCTGTCTGGACGTGGTCGCGGAACTCCAGCCGGATCCCGAGGTTCCTGCCGAACCAGTAGTTGACGCCGCCTCCGAAGTTGAACAGGTTGGCGTGGTAGGCGCTGTGGAACATAAGGGTGTACCCGCCGGTCACAAAGGGATCGAAACGGGCCCGGCGGTTGGAGATGAAATGAACATAGCCGTTGGCATCGGCCAGTCCCAGGGTGCCATTAAAGTGCGTCGAGGTGACGGCCCCAAGCTCGCCGCCCACACCGACGATTTTGTGGAGGATCGCCTCTCCACCGCCGCCGTAGTAAAGCATTCCCGCACTCTCTCCGGAGGCGGTGGCCGCTCCAGCGCCGAAGAAACCATAGCCGTTTGAGCTTTGCGCCAGCGCGGCGCCAGTCGAGAACGACAGAAGCAGGAAGACAACGAGCACGCGTTTCATAGCATTCTCCTTGTGTGAGGCGGGCAGCTTCGCCTGCCTCGTCCGCCCCGGAAGCGGCTTCGCGGGCGCCGGCGGCAGGTAGCTGTCCAGGATCGCCGGGCACGGGCGGCGTCGAAAAGCGACGCTGCGCGACGCGCTTCGTACGAATCTGCCTGCCATTCGAACCTCCCTGCCGTCCGGGTCTGGCCTGAACGTATCGAGAATACACGGCATCGCCTTCCGGATTGTCTTGGAGGCGGCGTGTACCTGCACGCCGCCAGCAATTTGTTTGTCATGAAATTGTCAGCTGGCGAAACGCGCTCGGAACCCGGCGAACCGCATGTCGATGCTGTCGTCGCGCCTGATCTTCGCCTGCTCGGCGAGAAAAGGGCTGCCTCTCCGGAGCAAGGCCTTGACTTTCCTGGAAAAGGACGCATATATTCGGACTCGGACTTGGAGGCGGGTTGTGGCTCGCATCGCCTGCTCCGGCCTCACACTCGTGATGCTCTGCCTGCCCGGCCTGGCGGCCGAGGCGCAGGTTCCTCGTGTGAGTGGTCCCAAGCCAGCCACTCTCGTAGCTTTCCGGCGGTACATACGCCTCACCGAATCCCGCCTCGATGCGCGCCTGGAAAGCGGCCCCGGCTTTCTGTGGGCGGATACACCCCAGCGCCGCGCACGGCTCCGGACCGGAGAGTTGATCTGCGAGCCAGTAGTTCGACGCGGTGAGTTCCCTGTTCCCGGGGGCCTGATTCACGACTGGGTCGGAGCGGTTTTCATCCCGCGGGTCTCGCTGGAGGACGTCCTGTCGCTGGTGCAGGACTATGACAACCACAAGACAACCTACAAACCGGAGGTCATCGCGTCCAGACTGCTGGGGCACGACGGCAACCAATTCCGCGTATACCTGCGCCTGTTTAAGCGAAAGGTGATCACAGTGGTGCTCGACACGGAGCATGACGTTCGGTACTCCCCGCTGGCCGGCAGGCGCTGGCGAAGCCGGTCTTATAGCACGCGGATCGCCGAGATACAGAATCCCGGCGGACCTCGCGAACGCGCGCTCGCCGCCGGACGGGACCATGGCTTCCTGTGGCGGCTGGACTCTTACTGGACCTTCCAGCAGGCGGACGGCGGCGTCTACGTGGAGTGCGAGGCAGTCTCGCTGAGCCGTGAAGTGCCCCCCGCGCTGGTTTGGCTCATCCGTCCCATCGTTCGAAGCCTGCCCAGGGAGGCGGTGTCGAACACCCTCAGGGAGACTCGCGCGGCGCTGCCGCGGGCTGGTCCGGCTCCCCCGCAAGCGGCCGTCCAGCCGCCGCACTGAGCGGCGGGCCGCCGTGAGAAAGCTTTGCGTTCCGATGACAATTTCATGACCTCACAGCCGGAGCACGGCCTAGAATCGGAGGTGGCGCAGGGAGGACGCGGCATGTACACGCCCCGGCCGGCTCATCGGGTGCGGCTCGTGCTGTTTCTGGGGGCCGTGTTGGTACCCTGTGTGATCCTGGTGGCGCTCAGCGTCCAGATCGTCCGCCAGGAGCGCGAACTACGTGAGAAGCGCCTTGCCGACGAGCAGCGGCAACTCGCCCGCGAGATCCGCAACGATCTTGCTGCGCGCCTGGAAGCCATCCAACGCGACGAGATCCGCACAGACCTCGAACCCGGGCAGAGTTACCGCCATCGCGAGGTGGCCCTTGTAGCCTGGCTCGAAGAAGGCAAGCTGGTTCTGCCCTGGGAGAGGGACCGGGCGGCCCGCGTGTCCCGCGATCTCGTCTCGAGGCCGGACTTCGAGCCGGCCCTCCGTGATTGCGAACAGTCGAGTCTGGTCGCGGGACAGCTATTCGCATCCGCCTGCTTCGAAGATGCCCTGGCTACAGCAAAGCATCCTGGGCAGGCGGCCTACGTCCGGTTCGTTTGGGCCGGCGCTCTGGATCGCGCCGGGGACCGCACCCGCGCCGAGAAGCTCTTTCGCGCGCTGCTCGACGCAGAACCGGGATTCACCGATGAGGACGGGGTCCCGCTCAACCTGCACGCCGCCCAGCGCTTTGCGGAGTCAGGCACCCAGCGTGAGAAGGTGCTCGACCGGATGCGAACCGCGCTGGCCCGACCGTGGCTTCCGCCGGTTGCATGTCTTCTGGCGTCGCAGGTTGCCGCCCGGCTGGACCGCCCGACGGCGGCTCCCGCCGAGCTCCAGGAAGCGCAGAAGCTCAGGGACGCCGCCGCGGCCCACGTGCGGCTGGTCGAGCAGGCCCAATCCTTGCAAAGTGACTTTGCCCGCCTAGTGTCCTGAGGCAGAAGTTCACATAAATAGTGGAAACCCCTCTGCTATGCTGGGAATCCAACCAGCATGGGCCGACCGACAGAGCCAATCGTGCTGACCGAGGAGGAACGCCAGAAGCTGCAACAGTGGGCGCGCCGGCCGAAGACCGCGCAACGGCTGGCCTTGCGGGCGCGCATCGTACTGGGTTGCGCCGAGGGGCTGCAGAATCGCCAGGTAGCACGCCAGCTGCGCATCACGGACCAGACCGTGTGCAAGTGGCGGGGGCGGTTTCGCGAAGCCCGCTTGGAAGGGCTGGCGGATGAGCCGCGGCCCGGGGCTCCGCGCCGGATTTCCGATGCGCAGGTGGAGGCGCTGATCACCCGAACGTTGGAGTCGGTTCCACCGCAGGGCACGCACTGGTCGACGCGGTCCATGGCCGAGGCCTGCGGGATGTCCCAATCCGCCGTGAGCCGTATCTGGCGGGCGTTCGCGCTCCAACCGCACCGCGTCGAGACGTTCAAACTGTCGGCCGATCCGTTCTTCGTGGAGAAGGTCCGGGACATCGTGGGGCTGTATCTGAATCCGCCGCAGCGTGCTCTGGTGTTGTGCGTGGACGAGAAGAGCCAGATACAAGCCCTGGATCGCACGCGACCGATTCTCCCGTTGCGGCCGGGCGTGCCCGCACGGCAGACGCATGACTACGTTCGCAACGGGACCACCTCTCTATTCGCCGCGCTGGACATCGCCACCGGCAAAGTCATCGGTTCGCTGCACCACCGGCAGCGGCATCAGGAGTTTCTGCGTTTCCTGGAACGGATCGACGAAGCCGTTCCGGAGGCTCTCGACATTCATCTGGTGATGGACAACTACGGCACCCACAAGATGCCCAAAGTCCAGCGCTGGTTTGCGCGTCGGCCGCGCTACCACCTGCACTTCACACCCACCAGCGCCAGTTGGCTGAACCAGGTTGAGCGCTTCTTCGGTCTGCTTACAGAGCGGAGGATTCGGCGGGGGACTTTCGGCAGCGTCCGTGAACTGGAGTCGGCCATTCGGGACTACCTGGCTCATCACAACCAGAACCCCACGCCCTTCGCCTGGACTGCCGACGCCGACTCGATCCTCAAGAAGATCGCACGGTTTTGCGTGCGAACTTCTGACTCAGGACACTAGCAGCCTGTGGTTAAACTCCCCGGCCGTTGGATGCGGTCGGCTCTGGTCGATAAAACATAAATACACTAAAATGTTTTTATGGCCATGGGCACCCGCAGACACCGGCAGCGCCAGGAAGAGCTCTGGATCACCCATGCCGAGCTGGCCACCGCGCCCGGCCATCCGTTCTACGAGCGCGTGAACGAGCTGCTGGACGCCGAGAAGTTCGACGAGTTCGCCGAGAAGGAGTGCAGCGGCTTCTATGCGGAGAACAATGGACGCCCCTCGCTGACGCCGGGAACATATTTCCGCCTGCTGATGGTTGGCTACTTCGAGGGACTCGACTCCGAGCGCGGGATTGCCTGGCGCGCCGCCGACTCGCTGGCGCTGCGCCAGTTCTTGCGGATCGGCTTGGATGAGCAAACCCCCAATCATTCGACCATCTCGCGAACCCGGCGGCTGATCGATGTGGAGACGCACCGCAAGGTGTTCCTGTGGGTGCTGGGAGTGCTGGCGGATCGCGGTTTGCTGAAAGGCCGGACGGTGGGCGTGGATGCCACCACGCTGGAGGCCAACGCGGCCCTGCGCTCGATCGTGCGGCGCGACAACGGCGCCAGCTACGACGAATTCCTGACTGGGTTGGCGCAGCAATCCGGCATCGAGACTCCGACCCGGGAGGATCTGGCGCGCGTGGACCGCCAGCGCAAGAAGAAAGGTTCGAATCAGGAATGGGTGAGCCCGTCGGATCCGGATGCGCGCATCACGAAGATGAAGGACGGGACCACGCATCTGGCACACAAGGCCGAGCACGCGGTGGATATGGAGAGTGGGGCAGTGATCGCGGTAACCTTGCAGCCGGCCAACCAGGGCGATACCACAACCATCCGGGAAACCCTGGGTGAGGCGGGTGAGACGGTTGCGCACCTGATCGAGCGGGAAGCCGAGAAGACGACGAAGGAAGAGCCTCAGGTCAATGCCCAGGGCATTGAAGAGGTGGTTGCCGACAAGGGGTACCACAGCGGCAGCGCGGTGCAGGCCATCGCGGAGGTGCCGACCCGAACCTACATCCCGGAGCCGAAGCGGAAACGGCGTAAGTGGGCGGGCAAGGCGGCCGAACAGAAAGCGGTCTACGATAATCGACGGCGGGTCGGCGGCATTTATGGCAAGCGGCTTCTGAAGAAGCGCGGGGAACTGATCGAGCGGTCCTTTGCGCACTGTTACGAAACCGGCGGAATGCGGCGGCTGCATCTGCGAGGGCGCGAAAATGTTTTGAAGCGCCAGTTGATCCACGTGGGTGCGTTCAATCTGAGTCTGATTCTGCGGCGCAACTTGGGCGCGGGAACGCCAAGGGAGCTCCATAACCGCCAGGAGGAGCTCATTCTCGCGATTCTATGCCTCTGCGCCACCTTGGAAATAACGGCCAGTTCTCCGCGGTGCCTTTCTACCGCTTCACCATCCCAAAGGCGGCGGAACCGGCGCCCACCCGCTCACCCTTGCCGCAGCCGAATTTCGGGGGGTTGCGCCACAGGCTGCTAGGTCTGCAGGCAGCGGACGCTCGCCGCAGACCACAGTGGGTTTCCTATGGCGACGAACGCTGGCTGGTCGGAGCCACTGCCGAGTACCGACCGGCGGTTGTGATCGCTGTCCGAGCCAGGGATCTCTTCCAGCCCCTCGAGACCCGGCGGTCGGTCCGCTTGGCAACCGCCGGCGAGCCCCTCGGCGATACCTTCCCAGGCCTCGCCGTCATGCCCATTTCCTCTGTTCCGCAATCCGCCAGTGGCGACTTCGGGCGGCAACTCCTTTTTTTTACCGTACTGCTGGTGACCCTTGCCACCGCCTTCGGCGCTTACCTGTTGTGGCGTGACCTGCGGCGTGAGATGGCAACCGTGGAGTTGCGGTCGCAGTTCGTCGCCAGCGTCTCGCACGAGCTGAGAACGCCACTCACCGCGATTCGGATGTTCGCCGAGACCCTTCAGATGGGGCGCTCCAGGGATTCTGAGACCGCTTCCGAGTATCTGGAGACGATCGTGAACGAGTCCGAACGCCTCTGCAGGTTGATTGACGGTGTGCTGTTGTTCGCCAAGCTCGAGCAAGGCAAGAAGACCTACCGGTTCCAATCGGTCCCGGCGGCGGACGCCGTTGAAGCAGCGGTTCGCGCGCTCCGCTACCCGCTTTCCCAGCAGGGCTTCCATCTGCGGGTGAGCATCGAGCCCGATCCCCCGGTCATCCGGGCTGACCGCGACGCCCTCGAGCAGGCCATCCTCAATCTGCTGACCAACGCGATGAAATACTCCGGCGACTCCCGTCAAGTCGAGCTGTCCCTCTGCCGTAGTAACGGCGAGGCCGTGATCCGCGTGACCGACCACGGCGTGGGCATCGCCCCGGAGGAGCGAGTTCGCATCTTCGAGAAGTTCTATCGGGCGCCGACGCCCGAGAATCAATCGATCCCGGGTGCCGGCCTGGGTCTGGCGCTGGTGACCCACATCGTCAAAGCACACGGGGGACGTATTGAGGTCGAAAGCGTTCCCAGGCATGGCAGCACCTTCTCACTCTGTTTCCCGCTGCCGAGCAAGCTATGAGCCTGATTCTGGTTGTCGAAGATGATGCCGCGATCCTGCGGGGTTTGGTGGACAACCTCCACTTTGAGTCCTACACAGTGCTCTCGGCCGCGGATGGCGAGTCTGGCTATCGTCTAATCCAGGAAAAGAAGCCCGACATGATCATCCTCGACCTGATGTTGCCAAAACTGAGTGGATACGAAGTCTGCCGGAAGGTCCGGACGGCCGGGATTCAGACGCCGATCATCATGCTCACGGCACGGGGGGAGGAAGCCGATCGAGTCCTCGGGCTGGACCTGGGAGCCGACGACTATGTCGTCAAGCCGTTCTCGATACGCGAACTGCTGGCGCGCGTCCGTGCTCTTCTGCGCCGCGCAAATCCGGCCCGGCCGCTGCCTGAGCGGCTCGAGTTCGACGACGTCGTGGTGGATTTCCTCGCCTACGCGGCCCACAAGGCGGGAAGGCCGCTGGAGATGACACGTAAGGAGTTCCAGGTCCTCCGGCTCTTGGCTGCGCGGGCAGGTGAGGTAGTCACCCGGGACGAGTTGCTCAACGAAGTGTGGGGATACGAGAACTATCCCACTACGCGCACCGTGGACAATCACCTGGCCGGCCTCCGCGCCAAGCTCGAGGGGGATCCCGCTGACCCCCGTCATCTGCGCACCGTGCACGGAGTTGGCTACAAATTCGTGCCTCACTAGCGGTTGTCATGGCGCCGCTCGCCAGTCAAGGTTTACCGGGCCACGGTGGAAGGCGAGCGCACGTATTCTCCGGCTGAGGTGGTGAGCACGGAGGTAGTCCCATGCGTCGGGCGCCCCGATCCTGAACGCATCTGCACGTCGCATGTTGAGCGGCAAAACCTATCCGTCCGCATGGGAACGCGCCGATTCACTCGCTTGACGAACGCCTTCAGCAGCCCAGGCCTTTCGCAGAGGCCATCTACCGCGGATTCGAGGAGCGGAAGTGCACCGCCACCTGCGGGTCGCGAAAGGCGATCAGATCCCAAACGGAGAAGAACCGGCCCAACCGGATTCATCTCCACGCTCACGAGAGAACCGTCGACGGCCTGATAGAACAGCTCTCTTCCATCGCGCCGCCACTGTGGCGTATTGCCACCTTGGCTTGACACTTGGACTCGCGGTCCGCCTGCAAGCCCTTGAGCATTAGGGAAGATATGTCCGTCAACCGGCTGGCCCGCCACATCTCAGCAACCGGCGTTTCCCGTCAAGTTGTCCGCCAGCGTCGAAACGGTCTCGGTGATATCCCGGCTGGAGGGCTTTTCAAAATCGAACAGGACCGGCAGATAGTCCCGTTTGCGGAGTTCATCTCGTGGCTCCAAGTCTTGAACCAACGGCGTCCGGTTCATAGCCACCAGCCAGTCGCTCGACGCTCGGCACTGCCCGGCGCCGTCTTCATCGACGAGAGCGGAGTAAGCCAGCGACCGCACCGCTGCCGGACCTGGGCGCCACGCGGGCAGACCCCGGTGCTGCAGTACAACTTCAACTGGAAGACCCTGTCGGCCATCGCCGGCCTGACCTTCTGGAGTTTCTACTTTCGGCTCTCTCCCGGCACGGTCAAGAGCGCCCAGGTGGTCGACCGCCGCGCGACCCCCTCTCCGAACTGCGGCATGAGGTTTCGGGTAACTCGGGCGGGTGTCAGCGCTGAGGAGGTACGGCTATTAACCGGGCTAGTCGCAGGAATCGTGATTGCGGACCCGGATCTCCGGCAACAGGTGATCGACTGCCTGCGTGAGATGCTGGTTCGCCTGCCGATCGACGAGACGCAGTTTGGCAACCTGGACAGGCTGATGGAGCGGGTGGACCTGGTGCGGCCGGACGTGCTGATTGTCGAGATCGGCGGCCTGGGAGATCGGACGGAGGAGACGCTGCGGGCGCTGAAGTCGCGCGCCTCGAATCCTGCCATCATTGTGGTGGATTCGGTGGCGCAGCCGGCGCTGATCATCGCGGCCATGCGCGGTGGATCTGGACGATGTACTTGATGCAGTGGTGGGGATTTCTGTCGCCCAAAGCATTGCAGACGGTCATGGGTGTCGATTACCAGATGGGGAGCCACCAAGGGACGAGTGCGGCCTTCAGATGGTGATCTGGTACTGAATGGCCGCAACCGGCTCGTCACACTCCCCATTCTTTCTGTGAAGTGGCAATCAAAGATGGCGACGGCTTGGCGATGCAGCGATTGTGGTGTGACGGCCTACTGCGAATACTTCTCAAAGACCACTGCTGGAAAGGCGTAGGGGGTGGCGCTGACCTACTGCCAGACTCCTTCCGGCGTGAGCGGTTTCTTGTGCTTCGGTTGTCTCTTCTGAATCTTGTCCTTTTTTGACGGAATCACGATCTTCGGTTTGGGCTGGCCGATGATCGCACGAGCCATCTTCCGTCCGTGCGTCTTCTTGTCGAACAGCTTCGGCTTTTTGACGCTCTCTTTCATGGGCCGTAACGTCGAACAGCCTATCACAAGTTTTCGCAGGCCACGGAAACCCGCAGCACGCCAGCCTCGTTTCGACATGGGCCGGTAATCGCCGGCTGCGTTGACGGCCATCACGGGGTCCAAGTTGCTGCGCTGTTTGGACCATTATCGGTTTGACAGCGACGGCCAGTTGATCGAGCATGTTGAAAGGCCATTTCGTCGTGGCCGGTGCGAGGTTCAATTTTCGTAGTGGAGGATCGCCATGTGGATTTGCCTGAACACCGGATTCTTGAGCGTGATCGCCGATAAAGACCCTGCGAAACTGATTGTGCTGGCGAGACGAAAACGGGACCTTCTAAACGTCTTCGGGCAGGACGCCAAGATTGTCGAGACGAAGGACAGGCACTACCACTGGAGGGTGTTCATTGACCGGGAGAACTTCAAGGCTATTGTGGCGGGCCAGATAGACGCCATCAACTACACCAACTTCAGGAATTCAGTGAAGGACAAGGACCTCCACGAGATGTACACGGAGTTCTGGCAGATCCATCGGCAGTACTTAGAGAAGGACAGATCGAGCCATTTTGTGTAGCCGGAAGGGGATGAGGTCCTGCCTCCTACATCGAAACGGCCCAAATCGCAATGAAGCGAATTGCCGAGAGACGCCAAGCTCCTCGGATCGGATCACCGGCCCACGGCAACTCGTCCAGGCCGCTGTTTCGGCTCCAAAACGGCAGCGCTGACTG
Source organism: Bryobacterales bacterium (assembly GCA_963719445.1). Lineage (GTDB taxonomy): Bacteria > Acidobacteriota > Terriglobia > Bryobacterales > Bryobacteraceae > DASWZN01. The sequence continues at coordinate 4,397,098 of OY970385.1, read as the reverse complement.
AAACGTGGGCAGCTTGGCCCGTCCCGCAGCAGCTAGTTTTGGCGACAATGGTTCCATGTGGCTCTGCTTGAATGACGGATTCCTGAGTGTGGTGGCTGACAAAGACGACCCGACCCGGTTGCTGGTTCGAGCACGGCGCAAGCAGGACTTGTTGAACGTCTGCGGCAAAGACGTGGAAGTGCTCGAAAACGCCGGATCAGACTACCGCTGGAGAACGTTCGCTGATCGCAAGGCGTTCTCGGTGTTGGTCGCCGCTCGGATCGACAGGATCGACTACACCAACTTCAAGAACTCGGTGGCAGGCCATGATCTCCACGACATGTACATGGATTTTTGGTCCCGCCACCACCGTTACCAGGAGAAGGACCGCCACGAGCGCCATCTTGACCGCAGATCCTAACTTGGCTCTAAGTGGTTCATGCCCGCCGAGAAACCGATGCCGCTCCTGTACCAACTGAAGATCACCCTGCTCGAAGTCCAACCACCGATCTGGCGATCCTTGCAGGTCCCCGCCAACTTCAAGCTGTGCTGCCTCCACGATGTTTTTCAGATCTCGATGGGCTGGACCGATAGCCATCTCCACCAGTTCGAGAAGGACGGCAAGACCTGGGGTGCGCCCGCCTGGAACGTGCAGCGTCGCAACCGTTCAGCGGGATGGCGGTTGAGGTGTTGCAGCCGTGGGCGGTGGAGGTGTCGCAGCAATGGGTGGCGGTGTTGCAGCGGTGCGTGGAGGGACACGGATTGAGTTCTGAAGATTATATTCGACGAAAACCACCTTACTCTTCGCAATCGCATAGATCGTCGGGATGAATTCTCCATCAGCCCAGATTTCAGGGGCAGACCGGTGATCACCGGCCGGTGCGCCTCCCCGGTCGTTTGACAAAGCCACGTATAACGTAGAATCCGTTGTTTCAATGACCTTCACCGGCTTGGAACAGCCAGCAGCCGCCGCCAAATCCATGAGTGCCCTCGGGAGTAGGGATGAGCTTGGATCGAATCCAGTTAGGCTGGCAGGAAGGGCACCTGAACTTCCGGCAGATTTGGTCGGGTCGGTCGGAATGCCCGATGAGTGCATCGCCGATTTGATGTGGCCGGCCAGAGGGGCCGATGTGTTGTTGGCTGGCGTTGTTTGCTCGGTCGGAGCTATACACACACGAGCATCCCGGCGATAGTAGTAGTTCCCGCCGCACCATTCGCACCGCCCGATGAATGCTCGGTCTGCCGCATGGTCCGTCCGAAAACCCGTGGGTTTCGTACAGCTACGGCGCGGCGGACTTCTTGTTGCGTTTGCTAACTGAAACGGCCTTTTCGGGCAGGACAGTTTCCGTACAGACAGCGAAGGTTCGATAGGCTTCCAGGGCCGTCATTGCCGGGATGCCGAGTTTCTTGCCGATGGCACGCCAGAACGCTCCGCGCGTGTTCGACGGGCGGCTGCGCGCGGAAGACTTCGGAGACGAGCTGCGGACGCGCTGGTGGTGCGCGACTCGGAGGTGCAGTAGAACTGGCCATCGGGTCATGGAAGCGAACACAACAAGTCGCCAGCCGCAAGCTCGGGACCGGCTGATCAGTGCCTGCCGGCGTGGCGGCATTACTATGGTCTTTCACAACCGCCTCGCTGCCCGTGCTGATTGTCGAGATCGGCGGCCCTGTTGCCGGCCGACATGCTGGCCGGCCGGCATCGCCATCAGCCCGGAACGGCGATCGGCATAGCCTAAAATACGCAATTATAGCGGTACCCGGCGAAACCCGCAGCCCCCCAGCCTCGTCTCTATATCGAGCATCAAGAACGTCCAGCTAGTCAAAGGACTGCCAACCGAGCGGAGGCGCTACGGTGGTTTGCCCAAACGGGCGATGCGGGCGGATTGAAACCGTCAAAACGGCCTCCGTCCTCGTCTTGATGCGCCAAAGGAGAACAGCATGTCTGTCTGCAAGGCGTGTCGAGCAGGTCTTCATGGAAGTTGCGAAGGCCAATGTGATCCTGGCGGCGTAGAGAAAGAGAAACGCATGAAGAAGAGAAAGGAACCCAGAAACATTCGTCCGCCCGTACAAGGGCGGAAGTCGAAGGCTGCCGCAGAGGCCAGGAAGAAAGCGCCGCTAGTCATTCTTCCCAAGGATGCTACTGACGCCGACATCCAAAACATGGTCAATGCGCTGCGGGCTGCCGCTGGCTTGGAGCCGGAAGACGGGGCTGGAAGTTAGGCACACAGGCGTCGGTTTTCCGAGAGGACCTATGAAGACGAAACAAGCGATGACCGTTCCGCAACGCCCGCAACGCGACGCGCGTGTGTCAAGGGCGGAGTAAAACTAGACCACTATGGCGGCGGGGAAGTAGACCACTTCTGAGGAAGTTGGAGCTTTGCATTGATGGGTTTGCGGGGGCGGCTGCAAAAGTCGTCATCGACTGCCCGCGCGCGGTCGTCTGGGGCGTTTTCGAGAACCCTGCAACCTGGAGTGCCTGGTGGGGCGGTGACCTGCGGACGGTCTCGCCGGGTTGGCAGGTTGGGGCGCAACTGACCTGGAGCCGAGTTCGCCAGTCCCGAGGTCCGGTCGCCTGTTTGCGGTGCGTCGCGCGCATGGGAGTTAGCATAGTCTGATTATGATTTCCAAATCGAAGAGAGTACCGGTCCACGCCGTGGCGCTCTTGTCCACGGCGTCGTGGGCGTTTGCCCAGTTTCCCGAGATGCGCCCGCCCGAGCGCCATGCGTGGGCGGACGCCACCCTGTCCCCGGATGCGCGTGCCGACATGGTGATCGAGCAGATGACGCTCGACGAGAAGATCCAGCTCGTGCACGGCATGGGCTGGGAAGCGATCTTCGATCCGCCGCAAGCCGGACCCGGAGTGAGGGCGTTGCAGCCGTGGGCGTTCATCCCGGGCGTTCCGCGCCTGGGAGTGCCCGATCTGCAAATATCCGACGCTGTGCTGGGCGTCACCGGCAGTGGTGGCAAGAGTCGCTACGCCACAGCGTTTCCGTCGGCAGTGGCCGAGGCTTCCTCCTGGGACTTGGCGCTGGCGGCCGAAACGGGCGCGACCATCGCGACCGAGATGCGTGCGCACGGCCTCAACATGTCACTCGGTTCGGGCGTCAATCTGACGCGCGAGCCGCGCTGTGGCCGTACCTTCGAGTACAAGGGCGAAGATCCGATCCTGGTGGGATTGATGGTGGGCGAGGAGCTGAAGGCCGCCCGAGCGCAGGGCCTGATCGTCGGGATCAAGCACTACGCGGTGAACGACCAGGACGATGGGCGCATGTTTGTGAACTCCGTGCTGGACGAGCGTTCGATGCGCGAGAGCGATCTGCTGCCGTTCGAAATCGCCCTGCGTGGCTCGGGAGCCGGAGCCGTGATGTGCTCCTACAACAAGATCACCGGGATCTATGCCTGTGAGAACCAGCACCTGCTCACCGATGTGCTCAAAAAGGAGTTCGGCTTCAAGGGATTCGTCATCTCCGATTGGGGCGCGACCCACAGCACGGTGCCGGCGGCGCTGGCCGGCCTCGACATGGAGATGCCCGGCGACGATTTCTTCGGCATAGCGCTTAAGTACGCGGTGGAACGCGGCGACGTTCCGCTGGCGCGGCTGAACGACATGGTGCACCGCATTCTGCGAACGGCTTTCGCCTCCGGCGTGGTCGATAACCCGCCCCGGCCGTACGTGGTGGATGTCTTCCGCGGTTTTGAGGCGGCGCAGAAGGTGGAAGAGAAGGGCGCGGTGCTGCTGAAGAACGCCGATCGCCAACTGCCGCTGAAGGCCTCGACGATCCGGTCGATCGTGGTGATCGGCGGGCACGCCGACGCGGGCGTGTTGTCCGGCGGAGGTTCGAGCCAGGTCTCGCCCGCCGGGGACAATCCGGTTCCGCCTCCTCCCATCACGGAGTACAACATACTGGGGCCGAGCCAACCGGTCTATCATCGTTCGGTCCCGCTCAAGGGGATTGCAGCAAAAGTGCCCGGTGCAAGCGTGAAGTTCGACGCCGGCACCGACGTCGCGAGCGCCGTGGCACTGGCAAGGTCGTCGCCACTGGCCATCGTCTTCGCTGTTCAGAACGCGTCTGAAGGAGAGGATCTGCCGGATCTCTCGCTGTCTGACAATCAAGACGCGCTGATCGAAGCTGTGGCCGCGGCCAACCCGCATACGATCGTTGTGCTGGAGACGGGCGGTCCGGTCACGATGCCTTGGATCGGCAAGGTGAGCGCCGTGCTGGAGGCCTGGTATCCGGGCATTCGCGGCTCCGAGGCTATCGCCAATATCCTGTTCGGCGAGGTCAACCCGTCGGGTAAACTGCCGCTCACGTTTCCCCGCAGCGAAGCGGATCTGCCGCATCCCAAGCTGAACCGCCAGCCGGCGCGGGCCGCGGCTACATCATCCGCGACTCGATCCGAACCGTCGCGCTTCGTGGTCGGCGATGTTCCGGCCCGGCCGGGATTCCTGACGAACACGACGCCGTTCGACGCGGTCTACGACGAAGGTCTGCGGGTTGGCTACAAGTGGTACGACGCAGAGAAGAAGGAGCCGCTGTTCCCATTCGGCTTCGGGCTCTCCTACACCACCTACGCGTACTCCGGGCTGAGGGTGCAGCCGGGCAAAGGACTGACGGTCACCTTCGATGTCAAGAACACCGGTGATCGAGCCGGCGAGGAGACCGCGCAGGTCTATCTCACGCTGCCGGCCTCGACTGGGGAGCCGCCGCGGCGGCTGGTGGGATGGAGCAAGGTCGCTCTCGGACCGGGCGAACAGAAGAGCGTGACGGTCGACGTCGAGCCGCTGTTCCTCTCGGTCTTCAACGTGGCTCGACACGCATGGGAGATCGTTCCCGGCGACTACAAGGTCTGGGCCGGTCCGTCGTCGCGCGACTTGCCGCTGAGCGCGACTGTCCCGCTAGGCGGCAGGTAGGCGATTTGCGGACCTGCCGAAGGGCCAAAGGAGGTTCTATGTATAGCGCGAAGGCTTACTCGGCCGCCAGCGCGACATCGCCGCTTGTCCCTACGATGATCGCGCGGCGCGATCCAACCGAATCGCTCCTTTTGGCGGGCTTCAAAAGCCGCTACCGTCTTCCAGGGAGGACACGCGGGGGGTGACCGGCACTTACAAGAGTGGTGGTTTGAGCGCGACGACGAGCGCAACGCAGTTGGGAAACGCCTCTTCTATTGCCAAAGGGAAGCGATCGAAGCGCTGATATGTGTATGATCCGTTCGCAGGCTTATGCTTCATGTACAACGTCACCTTTGACCATGGGCAAGAGATAGACAGCAATCTCCAGGGCCAGACGACTCTCACAGGAGAGTATCAGTGGGGCGACACCATATGGCGTCCCGGTGCTTCTTTCGCCCTCATCGTCTTCATCCACTTGGCCGGATGACGCCCTCCGCGTAGAAGGGCCACGGTCCTTAGTTACGGCTGGGACGGCCGGGCCTATTGTACCCCTGTACTCCCTGCTGAGAGGCCGGAGTCGTCAGCCGTCGGCCATCAGCCGTCAAAAAGCCCTAGCGCACCGGAAGCCCACGTCGTGGAGGCGGGACTCCGGCATTGTCATGACGCGGTCGTGGCACCGGAAAGCCGCGGAATCATTATCGTTCCACGAACCGCCCCGCACGACACGAGGGCGGCCGACCGCCGGCCCCTGGGGATCGACTTGCTTTGAGGCCGAATATTCCCCATATCTGTCTTGGACCCATTCCGCCACGTTTCCCCGGATGTCATATAATCCCCAGACATTCGGCTTCTTCTGGCCTACCGGATGCGTCGCCCGTGCGGAGTTTCCGCTCCCCCATGCCACTTCATCCAGGTGCGGAGCCGTGTCCGGCTCCTGCCCTCCCGCCCGACAGGCATATTCCCACTCGGCCTCCGTTGGCAACCGGTAGCGAGTGTCCTTCTCTCTGGCATTCAGCTTGCGCAGGAACTCCTGGATGTCGTCCCACGAGACCATTTCCGCAGGGCGGTCCGGGCCTTTGAAGTCGCTGGGGTTGGTGCCCATCACCGCCTGCCACTGGGCCTGCGTTACCTCGGTCGTCTGCATATAGAACGCCTTACTTAGCGTGACGTCCTGGTTTAGCCCGTCCTCCCGGCCCATCTTGAACGAGCCAGGCTCGATCCGGACGAACTTCATGCCGACCGAGTTGGTGAACTCACGCGGTGGCGTCTGCGGACCCTTTTGACCCCACGCCGCCACCAGCATCGCCGCCAGCGCCACGATCAGCAGGATAAATCGCTTGCGCATTTTGCCTCCTTCAACGCAGTGGTTCGCAACGGCCCGCGCTCGCTCTTCTTCGGGCTGTTTAAGCTTTCGCTTCAGAATCTCCAGCGCCTTGGCCCAATTCGCGTCGCGGTCCGCCGGGAAATCCTCCGATCAGGCAGGCTCACAGGGGAGTGTCCCTTTGGGCCGCCTGAGTACGAACGATTATACCTTCAACCGCAAGATGGGAGCTGTTTATCTCAGTTGCCACTGCACCATCGCCAGGGACAGCTCATCGTGTGACGCCGTACAGGCCTTCGGTGCCTGTCAGATCGACGCTGATCTCCGGCTCGGGCTGCTTTTCTTCGAGCGGCACCAGCTCCGGCGGCGCCTGATCGACGACCGCAGGCTGGCCGTTCGGGGCGGACACGGTTGGATGTATAATCACTGCTGACCTGGAAGCCAAAAAGGAAACCCTGGATGAGGTGAATTGCATGAGTACGCGGTGGATGGGTTGTGTCTGTCTGTTCTGCTTCTTCTCGGTTGCATATGCACAGCAGAATGGACCTGCGGGGCAGTCCGGAACTCCGGCATCTGTCCCGTCCGATCGTGCGAATCGCCAGATCACGCTCGATGTGGTCGTTACCGATAAACCTGGAAAGCCGATCGCTGGCCTCGAACAGCGGGACTTCACTCTTCTGGACAACAAACAGCCGCAGAAGCTCACTTCCTTTCATGCCGTTGAGGGTGGGACGGCAACGGCCGATGCCCCTGTGGAAATGATTTTGGTCGTCGATCAACTCAACGCTTCATTCACAAACGTAGCGTCCGAGCGGAAGGAAATCGCGAAGTTTCTAGGGCGGAACGGCGCGCAGCTTGCGCTCCCGGTATCGATGGTCTTCCTTTCCGTATCGGGAGCGGCGCTCGGGGAGACGTCCCGAGATGGAAACGCTCTTATTGCAGAGCTGAATCAGAAACAAGCCGGTCTGCGCCCCGATACCAGGTCACAGGGGCTTCACGGGGACTATGAGAGGTTACAGATGTCTCTCCAGGCGCTCGATCGATTCGCTGACTATGAAGCTACAAGGCCGGGACGAAAGCTGATGGTGTGGATCAGTCCGGGCTGGCCCCTTCTTTCCGGCCCGGGCGTGGACCTGGGCCCTAAGGGCCGACAGGGGTTCTTCGACTCCATCGTTGCCCGTTCGGAGAGGCTGCGACGGGCTCGCATGACTCTTTACATTGTCGATCCGTTGGGGTTGGCGGACGCGGCCGGATTTCGAACGTCAGGTTATGAGCAATTCTTAAAACCCGTGACGAAGGTAAACCAGGCGGCGCCTGGGAACGTAGCACTACAGGTTCTCGCGCGTCAAAGCGGCGGCTTGGTTCTCAATTCAAGCAACGATATAGCGGGCGAGATCGCAAGGTGTGTTGCGGACGCGAGTTCCTTTTACGTAGTCTCCTTTGACGGCCTAGCCGGGGACGGTCCAAACGAGTACCACGCGCTCGATATTAAGATCGACAAGCCTGGGCTGGCGGCACGCACGCGATCGGGGTACTACGCTCAGCCAGAGCGGTCGCCAGCACGTTGATCGCAGGTGTACTGTTTCACAACGGGTCCTTTGTGGGACGGTCGCCCCGGCCTACACCGTGAGCCAGGAGCAGCGCCCCACTCAAGGAACATTCACAATGCAGTTTGACCCCCCTACCGGGTGGCGGGGGTACTTGCGAAAAAACCGGCGGCGTTTTTTTGTGGGGATTTGAGGGGGCGGATAGCACAGGGATGGTTCGAACCGAGGCGTAGACAGCCCCGCCGTCGCACGCTTTGCCTTGTAGGGACGGCTGGCGGGTGTCAGGTAGGGTCCGGCAGCGGGGAATAGAACCAGCGGCTCCTAAATTGGGTTTGATCTTTCGGAACGATCGGTGCTGCAGCCTTGTCATCCCGATCATTAGCTGCGCCAGCCCCTTGCCGTCCGGCGGAACCAGCGCCCAATCCGCCGAGGTCTCGGCGACGCCGCAGGTCAGTGTGCCGCCACTTTCGACCGGGCTCACGGCGACGGCCGGCAACGCCCAGGTAGTCTTGAGCTGGACGGCCAGCAGCGGCGCCACATCCTACAACGTAAAATCGTTACAGATGTCAAGGAACTCGGCCTCGCGCTTGACTTCCGGCGTATAGGTAGGCATCGGTAGTCTGGCCCTACCTGATCCGGCGATGATCACAATTCAACATGTGAACGTGAACCAAGGCGGGCAGGCAGTCGTCGCCGGGCATCTGTTCCAGAGGTCCGGTTACTGCCGCGGGCCTAAAGCGGTCGCGGAAAGCGCGCTGGGTTGACAACCGGTGCTGAACTTCGGCTTCCGCGATTCCATCCTTCCGGAGCTTCTCAGCGTATGCCTCGTGCACCTGGCCAGGGCTGATGTTGGGATTCTTCATCCAGAGGGCGGACATGAAGTCCGTGAGGTTTCGGCAAGCTTGCGCACCACATCGAAGAATGTCGGTGCTGGCTCGGAAGGGGCGAGTGCGCCTGGGGCGTGGAATCGGGAAACGACGGATTGACGCGAGGGTGTTTGACAAGGTGAAGCCCTACGCCGGCAGTTTTTGCTCAGGAAGTAGCCTCAGTGTTTGGTTTTTCCCAACCAACGTGGGACTCTGTTCTTGTACTGAAGATAGGCCTGACCGAATGCCGCTTCCAGACCGCGTTCCTCCCGCGGCAGAATGACTAAATTCATGACTGACAGCAACACCACGCATCCGATGAAGACGCCCGGGCTTCCGAAAAACAGCGCCCAGCCAAACCATAGTCCCAGTTCAGCGACATACATCGGATTCCGCGTAAGTCTATAGGGTCCACGCATCATCAAGAAGGAAGGGGTCAGTCCCAGCTTGACCGTATTAGGAGTCTGCGCGATGCCCAAGACCAGAATCCAGATTAGAAGGGCTGCCGCGAGGATAACCAGGATCAGCCCGAGCCGATTCCAAAATCCTGGGGACCCCCCTTCCCACCCGTAACGGGGCATAAGCGTCGAGATGGCCCACGGAACCACTCCATGTGCGATTGGAATCCCAATCAGCCAAGTGAATAGAGCCAGGATGACAGCCATCCATCGCGGCACGGTGATTCTGTTCCGCAGTCTGGATTTAGGGATTCCGGATGTACTCATGGGAGATGCCGGTCGCGGTGGCGCGAGTGGAGTTGCCAACCAGGGCTAATGCTATTCGCGGCTAGGTTGATCACGGACACAGCAACCCAGGCAGCTCCTTCTTCGAACGCGTGCTGTTGATTCGTCAGCCGGCCTCGGCTCGCCCAACGAGGGCGAAGATCATGCGACGAGTTTCCCGACAAGGAATGGGATGATGTAGGCCGCGTAAGCAACAAGCATCATCGCCGACTTTAGATGGAAGAGCGTCCAGGTTGGCCATGTCAGCTTCTCGGGAGCGAGGAACTCATCCTCCTCCGAGGCCCCGTGCTTCTCCTTGTACCTAAAGTAGAGAAACCAGACGATCGTGCCAACAAAATACTGGAGGAAGTCGAAGAACAGAGCCAGGAAAATGAATAGGGCAGCCCGTAGCAGACGTTGGTCGATTACAGGAGTCCTATCTGAGCCCACACGAAAGAGCCAGATCATCGCGATACCGGCAAGGCTGAGTTGACGCACAATATCGCTTGCTTTTCCGGAGAGTGCCTCGTAAGCGGACCTCGCGTCGCCGAGCTGCATCGATCCCTCCAGCGGCGGTTTAGTGAGGTACGCTCTACTTGCGTCTTGGGCCAGTACCCGAGGTGCCACGCTTTTTGGGGGCTGCCTTCTTTGCAGCCTTCCTCACCACCTTCTTCGCCGCGCTCTTCTTGGCCTTCTTCATTCCGACAGAATATCACACGGTGATAGGGTGGACGGCGCCGCCCCCAGATAGATAGGTACGCCGAGGTCGGCTAGCATCGCGCTGGCGGCAAACGCGGATCACTACGTTGAGGGGAACACCCGAGCCGTCGATGTGTGCGGGGCGACGCGGGCCCCAAGTCCTCTTCTGGGAGATGCACCGGCCGGCTGATGCGTGGCACTCGTCTGCCTTTCCATGAGACGATGCCTCGCTGAGGATTCCGCGCGACAAACGACGCACGTGCGCTCACGCCTTCGCCATCTCCGCGGCGATTGTGGTATTGAGGATAGGTGTCCGAGCGAACCATGTGCAGGTCAGTGCCGCTCGTCAGAGGCCAAAAAGGCATTCGATGGACAACTCCGAGAAGAACCGGCTGGCAACGGTGGTGGTGGACCACTGGTGCTCCTTCCAAGTCCTCTTTTGAAGTGGTCACGCCGCCGCTCAGGACAAGCAACGCGTGCTCGACTTGCTCCGAGGCTCCGGCCTTACTTGGAATCCGCTACGTGAGCACCAAGAAGGTGGTGAACATCGCCGCCTCGTGTAGGTTCCGTTCTTAAGATTCCGGGGTTACTATTACCTTTCCCCGAGCGTGCCCTGCTTCCATATACCGGAAAGCCGCCGGGGCTTCACTCAACCTGTAACGTCTGTCGATAACCGGCTTTACCTTTCCAGTCGCCATGACCTCGCCCAACGTCGTTAGGTCCTTTTGGCTGACTCTCGCGATGAAAACGGCCAGCTTCTGTCTGACGAACAGTGATAAAACGAGCGCGCCGATCAAACCAGCCAGAAGACCCAACAAGGGAGCGTCGGCCGGTGCTCCGACCCCGACGAGTACCCCTCTGGGATTCAAGATGCGCCTGTACGCTGAGAACGAATGATTCCCGACGCAGTCGAGAATGAGGTCGTAACGTTCCGCACCCTTGGTGAAATCCTGTTGGGTGTAGTCGACGACCCGGTCCGCGCCGATGGACCGGACCATGTCCACATTCCCCGTGCTGCACACGCCGGTCACATTCGCGCCGAACGACTTGGCGATCTGCACCGCGAACGTGCCCACGCCTCCCGCCGCGCCGTTAATCAAGACTCTCTGCCCCGGCTGAATTCGTCCCTTGTCGCGGAGGCCCTGCAATGCGGTTAGCCCCGCCACCGGTGCGGAAGCCGCTTCCTCAAACGTCACGTTGTCCGGCTTAAGGACCAACGCCGACTTCACGCCCGGCACCGACTTGGAAGTCGCGTACTCGGCAAAGGCTCCAAAGCACGTGCCGAACACCTCGTCGCCGGGTTTGAACTCTGTTACGTTCTTGCCAACCGCTTCCACTTGGCCGGCCACATCGACGCCGGGTCGCTTGATCTTCGGTTTGCCCAGCCCGAGTAGCAGGCGAACGATGAAGGGCCCACCTTTCATTACCTTCCAGTCAAGAGGATTGACGGAGGCCGCGCGGACCTTCACGAGTACTTCGTTGTCTCCGCAAGTCGGCTTGTCAATGTCTTGATATCCAAGAATGTCGGGGGAACCAAAGCCCTGATAAACAACGGCCTTCATGGGCCTCCTTCCGGGGTCTGAGCCGCATCCAGCCGGCGCCCGTGCAGATTGAGGACATCGTCTGACCAAGTCTATCGAACTCCGGGCGACGCGCCAAACTGGCTCTCACATCCTCCCAAGGCCGCTTCTCGAAAGTCACCGCGGACCCGCCGCTCGGAGCGTATGCTGAAGACCAGTCAACTTGCGACTTACCGCGTGCCTGGCATCGCCCACCAGTCCGCGGCTCATCTGATACCCTTGGAGCCGGTGCTCCCTCGTCGCCTCCCGCTCACCGTGGCGCTCCTGCTTGGAACCGTCATTGCGGGCCTGACGGTCCGCTTCGTTCCGCTGGGCCTGCCGCCTCCTATCGTCAAGTACGGCGGCTCGACACTCTGGGCGCTGATGATCTACTGGGCGGTCTCGACGCTGTTACCATCGTGGCGCATCTGCACAGTGGCCCTACTCGCCGCAACATTGGCCACAGCCGTCGAGTTCCTGAAGCTCTTTCACTCGCCTGCACTGGACGCCTTTCGCCACACACTCGCCGGCGTCGTGTTGTTGGGCCGGTTCTTCTCCGTTTGGGGTCTGATCGCCTACTGGCTGGCAATCTTGATCGGAGCTCTCGTGGATCGACGCTTGCGATCACTCCCCTGGAGGGCTCTTCTGGGACATGACCATTCGGGCGCTGGGCGTCCCATGACTGCCGCTGGCGATTACTGAACCACCACTGATTGAGGTGCCACGGCAGCCTGCTGCCGCGCGGCTTCCTGCTGGCGCTTCTCGTCGGCGGCGCGCTGGTGCGCGGCGATCTCGTCGAGGGCGCGCCGCTTCGCCTCCATCCGCACGTGGGAGTAGCGAGAGAGCATGGCGCGCGAGACGTGCCCGGCGATGCTCATGATCACCTCGTCGCCGGCCCCGACTTGGCGCGCTCCGTCAACGGGTTTTCCCGCGCACGTATCGACGACAACTGCCGCCCCGCGCCCTGCCGTGGCAATCGCTCCGTCTTGCGCCATTCGCGCCCTTTCGCGGTAACAAGTCCCTCGGTTCGTGCGCCCTACCGTTGTAGAGAGCCTGGAGGCCGGTATGATCAGGATCGCCGCCTGCATGGTTGCGCTGGCCTTCTTCCCATTTGTGGGAGTTCTCGGTAAACCAACCCTGGGATATCCACTTCGCCAGCTTCGTTTCAGCCCCGATGGCCGGCACATCCTCGCTCAGGACACCTCCCGCGTCACCGTCCTGACCGTGCAGCCGTTCGGCGTGCTCTTCCAGGCCCCGGCCGCCAGCGCCGGCCCGGCCAAGTTCAGCCCGGATTCGCGCGAGATCGTGTTTCTCACTCCGGGCGCTGCCGGACGCCGCCTTCCCTCGCACGTGGAGCGATGGAGTATCGCCGACCGCGCCCGGGTCGGCTTCATCGCGGTTCCGGACCAGGCCTGCCAGAGCGAGGGGCTCTCCCCGGACGGCCGTGTCCTGGCGTGCGTTGACGCGAAAGGCACGCTGCGTCTTCTCGACGTTGCCTCCGGCGGCACGATCTTCCTGAAGAAGAGGTTCGCCCGGCTGTTCGTGGAGGGCTCGGAGTCCTGCACTCCCGTCGATACGCTCTCTGAGGATGCGGTGAACATACAAGGAGAGAGCGGGAGCACCGAGTACTGCATTTCCGCGGCGGGCGACCCCGGCTCCGCCCGGTTCGATTTCTCGCCCGATGGCCGCTTCCTCATAGTGAAGCCCCAATACGCTCGAGGATCCGCAATCGCCTTCGACCTTCCGGCAGGAAGGACGGTCAGGTTGGCCGGCCGGCTGAAGGATCTCAACCGGGCCGACTTCACCTTCGTCGCCCCGGATCGAATGGTGATATCGCGTGTACACACTTCGCCTTCGCTCTCGTTGTGGAACTCCGCCGTCAAGTCCGTCCAGATCAACGCGCTGGTGGCATTTCCGTCGGGAGAGGCTGTGTCCAAGCTGGCGCAGTTCCCTCCCGGCACGCTCTCGCCCGCCGCGGATTCCAGCTTTGTTCGAATCCTGGCAGCCGATGGAACGGGAAGAGCCATTGAGTACCGTGCCGGACAAGTGATCGCCAGTGCCACCCGAGCCCTGGACGTATCCGCGAACTACTGCGTCACCCAAGGCTCCAACGCTAACCTGGGCCTTTTCAGCAGGAGCAAATGCCTTCAGGCCGCCGCTCCGCGATCGGCGGCGGCTCAACCAAAGACCGCGGCCGATTTCGTCCTGCAAAGCGACACCAGCCGGCTGGAAGGGCAATGGATCGACCCCCAGTCCCAAAACATCGCATCCGTCGGAATTCGAAAAGTCGGCGGCCCTGTCGTCCACAAGCACCGTGCCGCGCCGCAGAAGATCGCGGTGGCGATCCAGCGTCAGATCGAGCGTAGCATCGAGCAGAGGGTGACCGGGGCAGATGAAGGCGGCCAATGGCTCGCCTTGCGGAGCAATCAGAGACTTCTCGAAGGCTATGCGCTCGTAGCGCGGCAACACCGGCTCCCCCGTCCCGATCAGACGGTCACGGTTACGCACCGGCGCCGGAACATGGGTCACCTCATAACGGCGAGCTTCGCGCTGGCGCGCTGTACCGCCGAGCTGATTGAATGCTTCGAGAAAGAATGACTCGATGTAGTGCGGTTGCAGGCGCCGGGCTTCCGCACGCTCCATATCCTCTCGCACACGAGCGACACGGCTAGCATCCATCACCTCGTGGGCCAGTGCGCGCTCTTCGAGCAACTCCTGCAGATGCGAGCGACGAACGGCGTCGGCGACCGCATACGTCAGCCGGGCCTGAACTTCAGGACGTTCGCCATAACGGACTGCCTCGATCAGCAACTCGCGGAGTGACCGCCCTTCGAACTGGAGCCTTCCGAGAACGTCAAATACCTGGCCCCCGAGAGACTCACGGGCCTGCTCCAACTTCTCAAGCAAGGTGCGATACACGTCGCCCTCGCGGGTCTCCTCGGCAACCAGGTTCCAGAGGTGGCATACCTCGGTCTGGCCGATGCGATGGATGCGGCCGAAGCGCTGCTCAATCCGGTTGGGGTTCCAGGGCAAGTCGTAATTCACCATCAGGTGAGCGCGCTGAAGGTTGATCCCCTCGCCCGCGGCGTCGGTGGCAATGAGCACCTGTACTTCCGGGTCATGTCTGAACGACTCCTGCGCCTTCATGCGTTCCTCGCGACCCATGCCGCCGTGGATAACGACGACTGCTTCCGCGCGCCCCAGTAATGTGGTGACGTTCCTTTGGAGGTAAGTCAGGGTGTCGCGATGCTCGGTGAAAACAACGAGCTTCTGACTCGGTGAAGCTTTCGGTCGCGGGATGACGTTTGCGCGGCTCGTGGGATCTTCGCTCGCCTTCTGATCGGGAATGGCGGCAGGAGTGAAGATCTCTCCGAGCAGGCTGGCCAGTTCACGCCATTTGCGATCCTCACCGCTGCGGCGTACGGCGAATGCGAGCGATTCGAGGCGAGCGAGGGTCGCGATTTCAGCTCTCAGTTCGCCAATGGTGCGGGCCGCCGTAGCTTGATCGAGGATCTCCTCTTCAGCGGCTTCCACTTCGTTATCAGGCGCATCCTCGAGATCCTCCACTTCCTCAGCATCCAGCGCAGGGGTTGTCGTCGAGATGATCTCTGCCACCGCGCCACGCTGCAGGACTTCGAGTTCCCGAAGACGCTTCTGCAGGCGCTCGCTCCGCCGGCGCAGTGACTGGTAGATGGCCTCGGGAGACGATGCGAGTCGCCGCTGCAGGATCGTAAGGGCGAACCCGACCGTGCCCGCGCGCTTATCATTGGCAAGCGCCTCGGCACGATTGAATTCCTCGCGGACGTAGTCCGTCACTTCCCTGTATAGCCGCGCCTCGGCGTCCGAGAGTTTGTATGGCACCGTATAGGCGATCCGCTCAGGGAATAGCGGGGTTCCATCGAACTTGAGGAGGTTTTCTTTGACCATCCGCCGCATCAGATCGGAAGTGTCCGCTTGGTGGACGGCGTCGCGATAACGGCCTTCGAAACGATCGCCGTCGAGCAGCGCCATGAAAAGCTGGAAATCTTCCTCCTTGCCGTTATGGGGGGTTGCTGTCATCAGGAGGAAGTGCCGCGTCACACCCGAGAGGAGTTGCCCAAGATGGTACCGCTTCGTGTACTTGACTTCGCCCCCGAAGAACGTCGCCGACAGTTTATGCGCTTCGTCGCAGACGACCAGGTCCCACCCGCATTCCGGAGCCTGCAGCTTGAGCTGCACATCTTCGTTGCGCGAGAGCTTGTCGAGACGGGCGATGATGAGATTATTCTCCAGGAACCAGTTGCCCGTGCGGGCCGCTTCGAGCTTATCGTTCGTCAGGATCTCGAATGAAAGCTGGAAGCGGCGGTAAAGCTCATCCTGCCACTGCTCAGCCAGGCTACCAGGACAAACGATCAGACAGCGCTGCAAGTCGCCGCGCGCGATCAGTTCCTTGATGAACAGTCCCGCCATGATGGTTTTCCCAGCCCCCGGATCATCGGCGAGCAGGAAGCGCAGCGGTTGACGCGGGAGCATGGCCTCATAGACGGCCGTGATCTGATGCGGGAGTGGTTCGACCAGCGAAGTATGCACCGCGAGCACGGGGTCGAACAGGTGCGCCAGGCGGATACGATGCGCCTCGGAGACGAGCCGGAACAAGTGCCCATCCCCGTCAAAGCTCCACGGGCGACCGTGCTCCAGGACTTGCAGTCGCGGCTCGTCGTGACGATAGAGCAGTTCGTTCGCAACCCGCCCCGACGCTCCTTTGTACGTCAGCTCCAGCGCCTCTGAACCGAACCACTGTACGCTGACGACCGTCACTATTTGGTCCGGCAGAATTCCCCGGACGGCGGCGGTTGGCTGGAGGTCTTCGAGGCGGGTCATGTTCTTCGCATCATAAAGTTAGAACTGGTCGGGCGGCGGGCTCCACACTCGCGCGTCTGCGTGTGTCACGATGCGGTATTACCACCATTTCAGCATCTCGGTCGAGAGCTACGAGAAAACACGGAGCTGTTCCACCGAGAATGGCCGGTGATAATGTTAACACTATCCGGTCGCCCTCACTGTAGCCGGCTAGCCAAAGCCGTGATCGTAGCGAGGGCCGTCTCGAATTCGGGGCTCTCGCCGTACACCATGTCCCGCCGGAACGCGGCGTAGCGGCGAGCAAAATCAGGGTCGTGGGCCAGACCGGCAACCGCCCGGCGGGTCTCGGCAATGGGGTTGTCGCGGTAAGCGAGGAATTGCTGGCCGTAAGCTTTAACATCGGCGAGGGGTAACGCCAGTGCCTCCCTCTGCCGCCTCGGTTGCCCCCCGTGAACGAACCGGCGGAAGGGGGCAGACCGGCGGACATGGCTCCGGCAGCCGAGGCGGGCGCCACGGACGAGTGGAAAGCCGCGATGAGCGGGAGTGGAATCTGACAGCCACCTTGACAGCCAACAGGGTTTCCTCTGGTGTCCCTGAGTGTTCCTGGTGGACAAGACGGTAGCTGGAACGCGCTGAAAACACACACCATGAGACGCCATGGACGGCGCTCTGTGGGACTCTTAATCAGTAGGTTGAAGGTTCGATTCCTTCCGCGCTCACCACAGAAATCAATGAGTTCGTCTTCCCTTCCGCCGGTTTGACAGCCACCTTCACAGCCGAGAAGAGCAGCGGCTATGTGCCGCAAGGCGTGGAAACGATGGCGCGGAATCTCCGCACCCTTCACAAGCTTCTGAAACCGCCTCGTGACCTTGCACCCATCCAGTGGCGTCCCTGCGCTGGAAACGAAAACGAAGCGATGGGAGGCAGCGATCAGCCGGCTACACTTCGCACCAGTTCCTGCCACACCTAGGGCAAGTGTAGGTCGCGCTCTTGGTCTGCGGACACCGGCATCCGATCATAGCGCCGCATCCCGGGCAGTTCGGCAGCAGGTACGCGAAGCTCGCACTCTGGCAGGATTGGCACGCTGGAAGGCCGTCCTCACCATAGGCCAACGGCCCCGTATATCCGCACAGAAGACAGCTAAAGACGGCAAGCGTTTTCCTTGCGACTGCGATCTCTTCAAGCCTCATCTGCCCCTCCACAGCGCGGCGACGCTCCCCAATGTCACGCCAATCGATTCGCCGCGCGCTCAAATCCTGGGTACGCCGCCGCAGGCGCAGTCGGACACGGTTGCATACACCAGTTGCGCTAGGTCTTTCTGCCTGAAGGGTTTCTTCACTACAAGGGTACCCTCGGGAAGGCCCTCTCCCGGCCCTCCGGTGATTATGATCAGCGGCAGGTCTGGTTTGATGGCTTTGAGTCTCTCCAGTAATTGCAGGCCGTCCATTTTTGGCATGGTCACATCTGTAATGCAAATGCAGATTTCTTCTTTTCTGGTCTTATAGATCTCTAATGCTTCCAGCCCGTTACTGGCCTCCACCACCTGCAAGGAACCATAGCTACGGAGGACATTAGCTGCCACACCGCGCAATATCGGGTCGTCGTCTACCAAGAGCATTGCAGGCTGCATAATCGGTCCTCCTCGATCACCTCGGCAGTGCCGCTAGTAGCGCTCCCGTTCTCCCCGCACCTGTTCAAGGCTCATCCGGCGCGGGCGCTTACGCCCGCTGGCGGATGAACTCGTATCGTTCGACCGTGGCCGCCACCTGAAAGGGCTTGCCACGCCCGCTGCCGTCGCGCACGTTCGGGTCTAGCCGCATCACGTTCCCCAGGCACCGCAGGTCAACCTCGCCGGAAGGCGTGAGACTGATGACGTACTCAATCGGCTCACCCACCTGAACCTTCGTGTCCGAAGCGAACAGGACGCCGCCCGAGCTGAGGTTCCTGGTCTCGCCGGCCCCTGTGATCCGGCGCAGGCCGTTCCGGACCAGCCTCAACGGCAGTTTGACATCAAATCGCTTCGATCTGCGGTGTTCTACCACAGAGTCCTCTAAGCCCTAATAAATACTTTCGCCTCTGTTTGTACGGTGAAGTCCACAGGCAGAATATCACGGAACCAACACCAAAAACGCCACTTGCCTGTGTAGGTCGGTACGGTACCGTTCCAGGGAAAGATCGCGGAGAGTACTAGGGTATCATCGTCCTACCGTTTCCGAAGATCCGATTGTTCAGCGCCAGCGAGCACGTCACAACCCTGTCTCAGCCGCAGGCGCTGAACGATTTTCTGCTCGATGTCAACGCAGATGCGCCACTTGCGTTGTGCTCTCGATCCCATACTGTTTCACGCCGAGGCTATCAAGGGACGCGACCGACTTCGTGTTGACGCTGATGTTGTAATCGCCACGGAGTCTAAGTTCCGAGCAGTTCTGTGGCAGGTTAATGAACTTTTGGTAGGTGACGCCGGCCGGCTCGCTGTTTGCCAGAAGGAGTGGCTTGGACCAGCCTGGGACTCACAGGTGGAAACTCACATCGACCTGGATTGCTGCCTCCACGGGCGCCCCATTTAGAATGGCCGGACTGTAGATCCACTTCATGACCGAATCTTCCGCCGCCTGGCGCAGGGCCACTGGGCCGCTTATGGCAGTCGCCTTCTTTACCCTACCGTCCTGGCTGACCACGGCCACCACGCGGACGCTGCCGGTGACACGCCATCTCTTCGCCGCGGCAGGATAGGCGACCGGAAACTGCTGGAGAACCCTGGCTCCTTGCAGGTTGCCACCGATCCGGGTTACTGACGGCGGAGCCGCGACCGACGGAGCGGGCGGCGGGGGAGCCACGGTCACGCCCGGCACGTTCGGAGCGCTTCCGGCAAACGCGTTCGGCTGGCTCTCCAAGGCCGGCGCCGCTGGGATCTCGGCCGGTTTGGGAGAGCGCAGGCGCGCGGCAAGCGAGTTCTCTTTGGCTGCCTGGGTGGTCACAGCCGTGCTCGCAACAACCTGCGTGGTGCGCAGCGGCCCCTGCGGAGGCGCGGGAGCCTGTGGCACCTGCGCGATTACCGGCTTCTCATTTCCCCCCGCCTCCGGCTTGGCCGTTTGCGGCTGCACCTGCGGGACGTGGGGAGCGGCTGAGGAAGGACGGCCGGCGAGGCGGCGAACCGACTCGGCCTGGCTCTTCCCGGTCTTCTGGTCGGCCACTTCGAGCCGGAAGCTCGCGTCGTTCGAAATCGGCGAGTACACGGTGCTGCCGTTGCGTAGCGTGGCGAGGTCGAGATCGACATCTTCTTTGTGACCGCCGTCGTTGATCGTGAGCGTCGCCCGCGTCGCGGTCAAGATGAGCGGCGCGTTGCGATTCCAGCTCAGTAACAACTGGCCCGCATTGGTGTCCACTTTAAGGCCCAGCAACGTGTCGGCGACTTTGGCAGGCCCAGCCGCGGGACCTCTCTGCCGAACGAAGAAGTAGTAACCTCCGCCAGCCACCAGCAGGAGCACCAGGAGGATGATCGCCCATTTGAAGCGGCTGGACAGGACGGGCTGGCTTGTTCCCTGCGCACCGATAGACGCCCGCTCGGACGGCGCGGCTATCACCGCGGCGACAACGGGCTGCGCTTTAGGCCGCTCGGCCTCAGGCGGCGCTGCCTTGCTGGGCTCGACTTTGACCGGTTCCTCCTTCTTGGGAGGTGCAACCGCCACCGCCTCGGCCGGTTTGGAGACGATCGGCTTCTCTTCCAGTTTCGGGGCGGCGGGCTCCTCGCCCTTGGCAGCGACCGGGGTCACGGCGGGCTTCTCTTCCCGCTTGGCCACAACCAGAAGCCGCTCCTCGCGTTTGGGGATTTCTACCGGGCTCCCCCTTGGATCTTCGCGCTTGAACACCGGTGGCGGAGGCGCGGGGGCCGGCTCCTCGCGGTTCGGCTCCTCGCGCCTCAGCGCCACCGGCGGACCGGGAGGAAGCTCGTCGCGTTTCGGCATCACCAGCAGTTCTCTTACGACCGGCGCCTCGGGAGCAGCCACAATGAACTGCGCGGAGTTCTTCTCGAGCTCGGCGCGCTTGAAGGGGAACTGCAGATAGCAGGTTTCAGGAAGCTGGCCGTTCTCCCAGAAGAAGAACCCGCCTGCGCTCGGCTTCATCGCAAAAGGCCGGACCAGGAGGAAAACGTGGCTCGGGTCGGAGAAGAACTCCTTGGCGAGAGCCTGATCGTCTTCGTCCAGAACGAGCTCCCGGCGCGTGTTGCTGCGGAAGAAGCCGGTGACGGACGAGGCGCCGCTGACCCGGTCGAACGCCTGGCGCATCCTTACCTTGTCGTCGTCCGACAGCAGGTATAAGGGCCCGCGCGAGTAATCGCACGCCACCGCTTCGAACTGCTCAATGATCACCGTCGGCTGGCTGCCACCGATGACGCGTCCTCCCAGGACGCCGCCGATCTCCGATCCGCGCTTAGTCACCGCCTTGAAGCTCTCGAGTACCTCGCGCTCCAGGCGATCCATCAGTTCCAGGCTGAAGAGAACCGCAATCGGCTTCCCCGCAACCTCCCAACGATAGAACGAAGCAGTCCCGGACGGGGCTCCTATCGACTCTGCTGGAGTGACCGAATTCGTCATGATCGAGGTCCTCCCAAAACAGCTGACTGGCTATACTCGGTTCCACACGCCGCGATAAGTTCGACCTTCTAACCACGCACGGAACATAGCGGAAGGCAATTCCTCCTACAAGGCCGCGCGGCCGCTACCGCTCTTCGCGGCGCCGCCGGACGAGGTAGCGCTCGAACTCGCCGGGGTTGTCGAGGACTTCGCGCTCGACTTCGCGGATCTGGCGGTCGATCACCAGCCGCTCGATACCGGTCCCCAAGGTTGCGTCGCCAGTCTCGACCCGTTTCCGGTCGATGAGGGACAAGATGGCCTCGCAGAGCTCGATGCGACGCACTGTGTCGTTCATAGCCTACCCTCCTGCCCGATTAGACGCCGGAGCCGCCGTCCCACTCGTGTTGTGGGTCCGGAACGAAGGTCAGGTTGTCATGCGGGCGCACGGCAACAAGCCAGCCGCCTGGAATCTTGGCCCTGTAAATGGCGAAGTTGGCGGACGTGGTGTTGATTCGATTCGGAACCAGTTCGAAGCTAAGCAGCTCCTTTTCGGATGCCGCTTCCCTCATTCGATGCCACGTGCTTGAGTCCCGTTCGAGAAGATCTAACATAACCGCTCTCCCTTTCGCTGGTTCCGTAAACCCCTAAAACGCGGGGGCAGAACCCTGTCCGCGCCGTCCTCCTATGCTCCTCAGGCCAGGCCGTGAACACCCTGCGTACGGAACTCGTACCGCTCGATCGCGATGGCAGCCAGGCCGCTCTCGCTCCGAACCACGCGGCCCGTGGTGACCAGCTTCAGCGCGCACTTGTGGTCGAGCAGCGCCGGCCAGTTCACCGCCACTTCCAGCCTCTGTCCTACCGCCAGCGGTCTCTCGGTGGTGAACAGCACACCATTCGAGCTCATGTTGACAGTCTTGCCGAGACCCACTTCGATTGTGTTCCGCGTGAACACCTTGTAGAGCACATCCTGTTCGATGGGAAACCGGACCGCGGTTCGCCGGTCGGCATGGTCGGCCTGCTTGCCGGCGCCGGGCAGTGCCGAGCTTTCTTCCCGCATGACCTGGAACATGTCTTCTTCTACGTTCACGCAGCCACCTCTCATCGGAAGCACCGCTGCGTTGCCGAGAGTTTGTAGCATCACGTCACCAGTAAACGCCATTTAGGCCCGTTCTGCCTATAGTCGAAACGGCTCAATTTCACGTCGGCACGTCGGTACTAGGATGGACTTCCAGTACCGCGACGCGCGGCCTTTCGTTCCTATCGAGATATAGCCGGCCACCGGAGCCGCTTTGGGAGATAGCCAGATTGTGGGGTCCAGCAGTCCCAACGTACTGCTACGGAAGTTCCGGCCGACAGGCGACCAGCGCTAAAGGAGAGCTAACAGACCGGGCGTATCGGATTGGTCAGGAGAAGGAAGTGACGGTGTATTTCCCAACCATGCAGGACACCACGGGCCGCCTGGCGACTTCGTTCGACCAGTGTCTTGACCAACTTCTCCAGAGAAAATCGCTGTTGGCACGCGATTTTCTGCGCCCCCTAGACGGCGAGGACTCAAATGCACAAGAACTCTGTGACTCGCTTCTTCGAGACCAGCCGGAGCCACTCACGGCGCAAGGCCGCCAGCTGGACCGGACTGACATCGACAGGCTGGCCCCCGCAACTTTGCCAACGATTCCAAGAGCGTCAGTTGCGTAGTTTGCCCCCAGTCGCATCCGCAAGTGCTGTAGCCGATTCGGGACGCACCCGAATCCTGAACTCCACGCGCCGGTTCTCCGGACTGTAAGCATCGGACTCGTTGAGAGGGTGAGCATCACCACGACCGGTTGCGGAAAGGAGGTCGAGAAAACACGATAGGCTTCGTGGAGCGCCGGGTAATCGTTACCCAGTTCTCCCGTAGGCTTTTATCGCTGGGCGCCAGAGCATTGAAACGATCCATCGCTTCGACAAGCGCGAACGTCTGGTGCAGGGCCAGCTTGACGATGGCCAGCCTTCCCGCGCCACGACCTCTCCCATCGTTGCCGGCGACTCGGCAAACCTCCGCAAGAGCTCGGCACCATCGATCATTGAAACACCGCACTGGCTTGCGCGGCGGCTGCAGCGACAACAAGCTGCGCCAGGCCTGGGCGGGCGAACTGACTCGGATTGAGCGGTCGCTGGCCTCGATGGTGATCGACAAGCCCACGCGGCGCATCACCTTCGACGACTGAGGAGGACGCCGGTGAGCAAAGCGCGTTTTTAATGAGGTTCCGCGGCCGCGAGGAAATCGTGGTCGTCGAAACCCCGCCTGGCGCGGATGAGCCAACCTCAGGGAGGCGCAGGCATTGGCAAACGTTCGTCCCGCATCTTGCTGAGCGTTCCAGGAAGGTGTACAAACCGTCGCCAGAAAATGCTCCATCGCTTTCTCGTCTCCATCGAAGAGCTTGCGATATAAGTGACGCGGGTTCCAGTCAATCAGCACGCCACCGAGATCGAACACCGCTACAGAGCGCGTGGCTATCATTCGCTGTAGTTTTATCTAAACTGAAGGTGGCATACACGGTTCGATACAACGTTGGGATCTAGAACAGCACGCCGAAAGTGGACGGATAGGTGGCTGAGGAGCTGCTTGAAATGAGGCACTTCCGGGTTCTTCTGTACCCGGAAGAGCCAGATTGGGCCCCTCCTGGGCCGCCGGAGTCATTCGGGATAGGGAAAATGAGTGAAACGCCTCCAATGGAAGGGGTTGGATGTATAATCAACACCAGGCCAGGACGGCAAAATGGAAATCCTGGTCTACAGCGACTCGTATGGAGCTATAATTGCCCGGCTCCAATTTTGGAGCGAAGCTACGACTGCGGATCGAATCGATGAACAATTCGCAGGAAGCGACTTAGAGCGCGACAGTATCACGCCCGAATCGAGATTCGATCCGGCAACTTCGGCATGGAAATGCAACACGCTGGGATAACAAGCTTGCGCGCCAGGACAGATTAGGGGGTAGCCCGATGAAGCATCGATTGTCTTCTCATCGTTTAGTTCTTTGGAGTGTGATTCGCGTGGCGATCAAGGTTTCGGATTGGGCGCGAGGGATTGGGCCGGCGGCCGCACTCGGCCTGGCTATGCTGACCCTAGCGGTGGTGTGCCCGACAGCGAATGCCCAGACAGGCGAATGGGCATGGATGGGCGGGAGCAGCACGGTCCCCGGTGCTAACGAAGGCCAGCCCGGAGTCTACGGCACGTTGGGTACATTTGCCGCCGCAAGCGTTCCCGGTGGCCGGACAGGAGCGACCAGCTGGACCGATAGCAGTGGAAACTTCTGGCTCTTTGGGGGGGAAGGCTATAACAGTCTCACTGGCGCATACAGCTATCTCAACGACCTTTGGGAGTTTAATAAGTCCACCGGTGAATGGGCATGGAGGAACGGAAGC
Organism: Bryobacterales bacterium; assembly: GCA_963719445.1. Classification (GTDB taxonomy): domain Bacteria; phylum Acidobacteriota; class Terriglobia; order Bryobacterales; family Bryobacteraceae; genus DASWZN01. Next base: position 4,372,694 of record OY970385.1, on the reverse strand, counting down.
AGCACGGCAGGGAGTATCTGCGCCCAAATCTACAAAGGGAACATCTTTAGTGGGACCGTCTGTGGCTGGCCCGGAGTGTACGGCACGTTGGGTACATTTGCCGCCGCAAACGCTCCCGGTGGACGGACAGGAGCGACCAGTTGGATCGATAGCAGCGGCCATCTCTGGCTCTTTGGGGGGGAAGGCGTCGATTCGAGCGCCAGACGGTGGGCGCTTAACGATCTCTGGGAGTTCAACCCTTCCACCATGGAATGGGCATGGATGGGCGGAAGCAGTACTACCGTGGGCTGCAATGATTGTGGCGAACCCGGAGTGTACGGCACCTTGGGTGTTCCCGCCGCAACCAACGTTCCTGGAGGTCGCTCCGTTGCGGCGGGCTGGACCGATCCCAGCGGCAATCTCTGGCTTTTCGGGGGCTCTGGCTACGACGCGAACGGTGTAGGGGGCTTGCTCAACGACCTTTGGGAGTTTACTCCCTCTACCAAGCAATGGACATGGAGGAGCGGAAGCAGCACAATACCCGGCAAAAATGGTAGCCAGCCCGGAGTGTACGGCGCCTTGGGTGTTCCCGCCGCAACCAACGTTCCCGGTGGCCGATTCGCTGCGGTGAGCTGGACCGATCCCAGCGGCCATTTCTGGCTCTTTGGGGGGGCGAACATGTCAGTACCCGCTTCATCGAGTGGCGTACTCAGCTTGTACAACGACCTTTGGGAGTTCAATCCTTCCACGAACGAGTGGGCATGGATGAGTGGGAGCAGCACAATAGTCGCGGCAGATTGTAACGGAATCTTCTGTGGTCAACCCGGAGTGTACGGCACGTTGGGTACGCCTGCTACTGGAAACGCGCCTGGGGGCAGATTTGAAGCGAACAGCTGGATCGATGGCAGTGGAAACTTCTGGCTCCTTGGGGGGGTAGGCTTTGATCCCACCGGCAGAGTCGGTGCACTCAACGACCTTTGGGAGTTCAGTCCTTCCACCAACGAATGGGCCTGGAGGAGCGGGAGCAGCACGACAGGGAGCGACTGCACCCAAACTTCCCTCGGGACCTTATGCAGCCAGCCCGGAGTGTACGGCACGTTAGATACGCCTGCTGCCGAAAACGTGCCCGGAGGCCGTAGTGCTGCGGTCAGCTGGATCGACAGCAGCGGCAATTTCTGGCTTTTCGGGGGGACTGGCGTTGATTCCACCGGAACACTCGGCGTACTCAACGACCTTTGGGAATATCGGCTCAGGGCGTCCGGCCCAATAACATATTCATCCAACACAACCTTAACGGGCGACGTGTTGTGTACCGACTTAACCATTGATCCAGGTGTCACACTGACGACCAATGGGTTCAATCTTTACTGCACCGGAACTGTGACTAACAATGGCTTAATAAACACTGGGTTCGTCGGCAATGGAGGCTCGGGCGCCAACGAATCTCCGACCGGCGCGACCGGTGGTGGCGCTTTTCCGAACTCCGATGGGGGCTCTGGTGGTGGAGGTGGTGGTTCCGCTTCCGAAAGTCTGGGCCCAGCGCAAGTCTCTGGCTCGGGAGGCGCGACCTTGGTTCCCGGGGGAAGCGGTGGCGCCAGCCTGGGCGGCTCTTGTGGTACCGGTGGTGCAGGGGCTGGCGGTTCGACAGCAAGTGCCCCATCGCTGGCCAACGCTTTGATTCAGACATGGTATACCGAAGGCATTTCGGCGTTTCTTGCAGGTGGCGGCGGGGGAGGCGGAGCAGCTTCAGGCAATCTGTGCAGCGACATAGACGGGTCTGTAGGCGGTAGCGGCGCATTTGGAATCTATATTCAAGCAAACCGGATAGTAGCGGGAACAATAGAGACATCGGGCCAGAATGGTGGCTCGGGTGGAAGCGCCGGCGGCGGTGGTGGCGGCGGTGGCGCCGTGCTACTCGCCTACGGCAGCGGAGGATACGTAGCTGGAACCTACAATATGAGTGGCGGGGTTGGTGGATTGCCTGGACCCAACGGCAACGCCGGGGGCAATGGCGGTAGCGGTCAGGTTCTCACCTTAAGCTACGGCATCAATCCTCCAGTGCAACTGGGACAACCGCCGGCGGTAAGCCTGCGCTTCGTTCCCGTGACCCCGTGCCGCGTGGTCGACACGCGCAACCCGGCCGGGCCGTTCGGCGGGCCGACGATGGCAGCGGCCTCCACACGCTCGTTTGCGATTCCCCAAAGCGCGTGCGCCATTCCGTCCACGGCGCTCGCCTACTCTCTGAACGTGACGGTGGTTCCCGAAGGCTTCCTCGGCTACCTGTCGTTGTGGCCAACCGGGCAGGCTCAGCCCACTGTCTCCACGCTGAATTCCTACGGCGGAACCGTGGTGGCGAATGCGGCCATTGTCCTGGCCGGCACGGGCGGGGCGGTTAGCGTCTACGTCACCAATCCCACCGACGTCATCCTGGACATCAACGGCTATTTCGATACGTCCACCGGTGCGACTTCGTATTCGTTCTATCCTGCAACGCCCTGCCGCGTGGCGGATACGCGGAACGCGACGGGCCAGTTCGGCGGGCCCACCATGCAGGCCAACCAGACCCGCAGCTTCCCGGTTCCGCAAAGCCCCTGCGATATTCCGGCGACCGCCGAGGCGTACTCCCTGAACTTCACGGTGGTGCCGCAGGGCTTCCTGGGTTACCTGTCGACCTGGCCGACGGGGCAGCAACAGCCGAACGTCTCGACGCTGAATTCCTACGCCGGCAGCGTGGTGGCGAACGCGGCCCTGGTTCCGGCGGGGACCAACGAGGCGATCTCGGTGTTCGTGACGAATCCGACGGATGTGATCGCGGACATCAACGGCTACTTCGGGCAGCAGGGGAGCGCCGGCGCGCTTTCGTTCTACCCTGTGACGCCGTGCCGTGGTGCGGATACGCGTAACGCCAACGGGCCGTTCGGCGGACCGATCATGGCGGCTGGCGAGACGCGCTCATTCGCGATTCCGGCTAGCGCCTGCAACATCCCCACTACGGCGGCGGCGTATTCGCTCAATGTGACGGTAGTGCCGGAGGGAGCGCTGTACTACCTTTCGGTGTGGCCGACAGGCGTAGCCCAGCCGCAGGTGTCGACGCTGAACTCCTATGACGGCTCAGTCCTGGCGAACGCGGCGATCGTGCCGGCGGGGACGAACGGAGCGATCGACCTCTACGTCACGGACGCGACGCAGGTGATTCTCGACATCAACGGGTACTTCGCGCCGTAACTGGTGCCCGTGGGAGAACCAGCGGGAGGGGCAGCGCAAATCATGGCGGAGAGCGCGAGCCGCCGGGTAAGGGGCAGACCGGCGGACATGGCTCCGGCAGCCGAGGCGGGCGCCTCGAACGAGTGGAAAGCCGCGATGAGCGGGAGTGGAATCTGACAGCCACCTTGACAGCCAACAGGGTTTTCTCCCATGTCCCTGGGTGTTCCTGGTGGACGAGGCAGTAGTTGGAACACGCTGAAAAACCACGCCAGGGGACGCCATGGACGGCGCTCCGTGGGCTTCGTAGCTGGCAGGTCGCCGGTTCAATCCCGGCGGGTGGTTCCATTCCTCCCCCTACTCCTTCAGCTTGTCCAGGAAGTGGCACAGCGAGATGTACCACAGCCGCGTTCTGCAGTCCCAGAATGGTCGTGCGCTGCGGGTCGAACAGGACCCGCTGACTCAGAAAACGCGCGCGTCAGCACCCAGTAGAACGACTGGGTGGAAGATTAAAAGGCTGCACGCAAGTTTAATTAAAATGCCGTTGTGGCCAACCCGCCAGAGGAGTAGTCTAAAAGCAGAAAGCAGGCCGGAGCGTCGGGGCGCTCCGTTATCAACCACACCTCGCATTCGGTTGGCGTAGTTTGCCTTAAAGTCCCTTCCACGTTTTTTTGTCTCCTTCCCACGGCCCTTGGCCCTCGGTCCACCGCCGACGGCGAGCACAGCTCCTAGCCTCTGTAGCGCCACTAAGGGGAAGACCAGGTCGCTGCCTGAGCTGCCGACCACGGGGATACATCTGCTCGCGCGGAATCGCGGACCCCGCCTCCCGCGGCTACCGCAACGTGGCTTTTGGGGCAGTAGAAGTGCCAGAACCCTTGAGTCTGATCGACGTTCTCCCGCAGGACCAGACGCTGACGATAGCAAACGGAACGCATTTCAATGAGCTCGCCGAGTAAGACTGACGAGTGACCACCGACGCCTCCGCAGCAACGCGGCGGCGTCACCAGCGCCAAAAACCACGCGGCTGACAGGCACCCCGCCCAGCGTGTGCCTGAACCCGCCCCACCGGGGCAGAAAGGAGAGAAGGCGTGACACCGACCAACAACCCGGCACCGTGCAACGGTCCCGACTTAACCAGTCCGGCGTCACGCCAGGTCCGCTTCGCCGAAGGCAACACAACCTCGCACGCGCCGGGCAGATGTGCTACTTTTGCTGGCGAGCCACCCCATGAGCCGTGGAAAGGCATCAACATGGCTCGCCGCAGGGGCGTGCAGAAGGGATATCTGCACAAACAGGGCAGTATGTGGTACATCGCGTTCCGCGAAGACGCGCTCGACGAGAACGGCAAGATCGTTCGAGTCCGGCGGAACGCCCGCGTCGGGAGCGCGAGGGAATTCAGCAAAAGGGAGGCACAGCGAATAGCAGACGAGCAGATCTTGTCCCCGGTAAACTCGCAGGCGGTTCAGCCAGGGTCGTTGGTCACGGTGAAGCAGTTTGTGGACTCCAGCTTCCGGCCACAGCATGTTTGGGCGCTGAAGCACTCCGGCAAGCTGCACTACGAATACATCCTGGGCAAGCACGTTCTCCCGGCACTGGGAGAGATACGGCTCCGGGATGTGACCAGCGAACAGGTCCAGGCACTGATCCGGCTGAAGATTGAATCGGGGCTGTCTGTCCAAACAGCAACTCATATTCGAAATGTCATCAGCGCAGTTTTCAACCACGCCAAACAACGCAAGGCGTTCCACGGCGACAATCCCGTCGTGGGCGTTCGAATGCCGGAGATGCGGCGGAAGGAGCGCCACGCGCTGGGCTTCGCCCAGGCCGGTGCTCTGGTTAAGGCGCTTTCCACTCCGGTGAAGGAGATGGTCCTCGTGGCCATCGTCACCAGCCTGAATGTCGCCGAGCTTCTCGGCTTGACCTGGAAGTGGGTAAACCTCACCGACGGGTCCGTTACGGTCGCCGGAGAGGAGTTGCCGGGGAGAACCCTCGGAGTGCGGCAGAACTTCTACCGCGGTAGTCTCGGCTCAGTGAAGGTAAAGACGCGTCGTCGCAACGTGCCGCTTCCATCCGGAGTCGTCGCCGCACTCCAGGCGATGAAGTCGGCGTCCAGCTTCAACCAGCCTGACGACTTTGTGTTCTGCTCCGGCACCGGCACCCCCCTCAATGAGGGGAACACAATGCGCCGCGTAGTCAAACCCGTTGCGAAGAAGCTGGACATGCCATGGCTGGGCTGGCACGTGTTCCGGCACACACACGCCACCCTAGCTGACAGGGTTGGAATGGCTCCCACCGACCGTCAGGCGCAGCTCGGCCACGCCGACTACCGCATGACGATGTTGTACACGCACGAGGATCTGGAGCGTCGGCGGCACAGCATCGACGCAATCGAAAATGGAATCCTCAACGGCGGGGGGGATGAAGGAGAGGCAGATTCTGCCCCTAAATGACACTAACCGATGGGCCCTACTGCTTAGAAGTTGTTGAAAGGAGTGGTACGCCCGGGGTGATTCGAACACCCGACCTCTTGCTCCGGAGGCAAGCGCTCTATCCAGCTGAGCTACGGGCGCGTACTTCTCGATTGTAGCGGTTCCGCGGGGCGAATGGTGAGCAGACGCCGGCCTGCCTGACGGGCGACGGGCGCCGCCCTTCATTCCAGTTCCACTTCCACCAAGTGCTCACCGCGGGGCAACATCACCACGAAGGGCGCTCCGCCGGCGCTCGCAAACTCGATGGGCGCCGGCGCGCCGTCAATCTGCTGCCGGACCGGCTTGCGATCCAGCGTGACGACGGCTCGCGAAGCCGCCACGTATCCGAACGCGAGGCCGCGCGCCGTGGCCGACGCGCTCTCGAGGTCGCCGTTGAAATCGAGGATGCGGGCGGGCGGCGCGGCTTCCGCCGGCTCGACTGTGTGCGCGCCCGCCGGCAGCCATACTACCTCGCCATCGCCAGCCGGCCAGGCGCGCCCGTCGACCAGCGCTGCGCCTTTCCACACCACCCCCACGCCGTGCCGCGATTTGACCGCGAGCCGCGGCCCGATTTGCTTCAGGCGGGCATCGGCGGCCGCGGCGGCCAGCAGCGGAAGGTCGGGCGGCAGGATGGAATTCTCGAAGTAAAGCAGCACGCGCGGGAAAGCCCGGGAAGCGGACGCCACCAGCTCGAACAACTCCGCGCCGGTCTGCTGCTTGGTGGGGTAGACATCCTGGTAGCGCTCCACCACGTTGATATCCACGGCGAGCCGGTCCGTGCGCCGCGTGAGCGTCTGGTAGCGCTTCGCGATTTCGGTGTAGCGTTGCGGCCCCTGGTTCCAGACCGTAGCCGGGTCCTCGATCGCAAACGTGAAATCGTGCTGGCCGGCGAGCGGCAGCACGCGCGCGGCATCGGCGCCCAGCGCGTCCCGCATGCCGGTATCGAGCCGGTCGTCGATGTGCGTGAGGACCATGTCGAGGTCGGGCTTGTCGCGCCGCACCGCATCCATCTCCGCGATCCATTCCGCCTGGAGGCGCTCTGCGACGCCGGCGCGGTAATCGAGAAAGGCGCGCAGGCGGCCGGCATCGGGAGCCTTGCCGGGAGCGAACAGCTCGATGGGATCGAAGCCCCTGAGCGCGCGAAACTCGCGCCGCACGTCGTCGCTCATGGGCGTGAAGCGCGAGGGATTCCCCGCTCCTTCGAGCGACTCGAAATACAGCTCCGCCAGGTTCACGCCGTCCCAATCGAACCGGCCGATCAGCTCGCGGACACCTTTGGCGGCGGCGCGGAAGCAGTCCCGGTTGGACAGGTTCATCAGCTTGCGCCAATCGAGCGCGGCGTCCTGCAGCATGGCGGTCTTCTCGCGCCACGCGGAATGGTCCAGCCAGAAGCGCTCGCTCACGTGTGGCAGCTCGAGCCAGGCGTAAACCAGGATGGCGTTGCGGTGGCAGGCGCGGATCAGGCCGCGCAAGTACTCGTCGCGCTGCGGGTCGGGCTCGAAGGTGTGCCAGCCGGCGACCTGAAGCGCGGCGATGCCGGATCGCCTCCAGCGCCGCGCCAGATACTCGACGTCGGCGCGGCTGCGGTAGGAGGAATCGAAGAAGGCCCACAGCCGGCGCGACTGAAGCGGGGGTTCGAGTCCGAGATCGCGGAGAGCGTGCGGCAGATAGGGCAGGCGCTCGTATCCCTGCGCGCCGGGCGGCGCGGCGACCCAGAGGATGGACCCCGTGCCGCGCCGCATTCCGGCAACGAGTGGGGCTTTTTGCCAGCGCTCGCGCGTGAAGACGCGGGCGCCGGCGGGAACTTCGAATACCGGCAGATCCAGCGCTTCTTCCCAAACGATCCGCAGGTCGGGCCGCCGCAAATCCTCGACGCTCTGCACCTGCACGCGCCCGCCGCCGGCGTGAAAACCGAGCGACTCGGCCAGCTCGGACGGCCCTTCGAGTACGAGAAATGCGCCCGCGTCCACCTGCGCCAGCCAGTCCGCCGCCTGCCCCTTGGCGCCCTGGCGCAGAACGATGATGCCGGGCCGTCCCCCCTCCGCCAGCGGCTGGAATCCCAGCGAGGAGAGGACTTCGGGCCAGCCGCCTGGATCCCCGCCTACGACCGAAAACGAAAGCCGCGGCGCAGCCATCGAGGAGAGGCTGGCCAGCAGCCCGAGACCGCACAGACGTCTGCAAAATGAGGACTGGCTCGAATTTCGCCGCTTTTGCGAAACTTCGTGCCTGTCCCCGATTTTGCTCTTGCCGAATCTTACACTAGCGAGTGAGCGCATACCAGAACCCCACACGCATATCGTTGAACTGCTTCGCGGTTTGGAGATACGTGCCCCGCAGCGCGTTGACGGAGAAGACCAGCGCCGGAGGCATCGCCGCCCAGCGGAATCGCAGGCCGGGGCCGGCCTCGACGAAGTTCGCCCAGCTCTGCCGCTTCGCGTCGGCGGTGATGTTGACGTTGCCGTAAAGCTGCACGCGCAGCCCGGAGAAGGGCCGAACCGTGTAGCCGAGCTGGTTCTGCGCGTACCCGATCAGGTCGTTGTTGAAGCGGCTCACGAAGACGCCGTCGCCGTGGGTCTCGGCGAACCAACCCGGCGCTTCGCTCCCCATCAGGCGGCCCCAGCCGCGGCCGTAGGAGACGCCGCCACGGTAGTCCTGGGTCTGAAAGCCACTCCCGGGGGTGGCGCTATACCGCATCGCAGCGCCGGCCTCGGCCCAGGCCATCGCCCGGTGCCAGGTGCGCGTCGCCACGCCCACGCCGAGCACGAAGGATTTCTCCGAGAGGCAGCAGATCGGTGGCGCGCCGGGCGTTGTGCCGGGCAGTGAGCCGCGCACGTCCCCGACGAAGCGCACGGAAAAGTAGGGGCGGAAAGGAAGGTTGCCCAGCCGGTATTCGGCCTTGGCTTGGCCGTATGAGAATAGATCGTTCCACCGCGAGGAGTAGAAGGGCAGCGCCCAGGCCGTGAACCGCCAGCGGGCGAAGGTAGGCCGCAAGTTGCGATAGGCGCGGCCGGCCTCCGCCGCGATCTGTGGATCGGAGCTCTGCCGGGCCTGATCGAACCAGCCCAGCGCGACCTCGTCCTGGTGCAGGGCATTGTGCACCCAGCCCAGGCTCAACATGACCGAGGCATCCGCGGGGTCGTCCTCGTGCGCGGCTTCGAAGTAGCGCGCCGCGTCCTTCATATAGCCCTTGGCCAAGCTCCGCTCGCCCATCTCCTTGGGGCCGATGGTTCGGCCGGTCGCCGTGCTGCGCTCCTTGAGCTTGGCGTCGTCCCGGAGAACGGCGCGCACCCGCTCAACCAGCTCCGGATCGCCGGACTTGAGAACGCGGTCGAGGTAGATCGTCGCGCCGGCGCGGTCGTGCTCCGCCAGCAGCAGAAAGCCCAACTGCGCCGCGGCCAGCATGTCGGCGGGCGCCATGTCCGTGAGAATCCACAGCTCGCGCTCGGCCTCTTCGGTCTGCTTCACCTCCAGCAGGAGGAAGACAAGCTCGCGCCGCATTCCGAAGTTGGCAGGGTCAAGTTCCAGGGCACGCCGGAACTCGCTGGCGTAAGGGCAGCGTTGAGGCGCCAGCTCCCGCGCCTGTTCCGCCACCCAGGGCCGGGACCCTCGCGCCGCCACGACCAGCGCTGCGCGGGAGTCTTCGACGCGGCCGGCCTCCTTCCAAACGCGGGCCAGGTCGAGCAGCAACTGCCGCTCGCCCGGCCGCAGCTTCCAGGCTGCCACGTAATGCTCCGCCGCGAGGCCCGGCTCGTTGCGCGCTTCGGCCAGCCGCGCCAGCTCCAGGTGCGCGCTGTAGTCCTCGGGAGATTGCGCCACCACCGCCGACCAGCGGGTAATGCCCTCCGCTAGCGGCCGGTCAATGTTCTCAAAGGCTTGCTCGGCAACCACGCGCCCCTCGGCGCTGCCGCTCTTCCGGATTCGGTCGAAGGTCCGGCGCGCCTCGGGCGTTTTCCTGGTTTCGTGGCAGAGAAAGGCGTACTCGAGCGCGATACGCTCCGCGCTGGGATCCAGGCGCAGCGCCTCGGCGAACTCGTCGCGCGCGGCTTCGTTTTCCCCGGCCTTCAGATAGGTATAGCCGAGATCCTGGCGCAGGGTCGCGTTGGCGGGCGCGGCTTCGATCGCCTGCCGAAACAGCGGGATCGCAGCGTCGTAGTCCCTGGCGCGCAGAGCCTCATAGGCGCGGCCGGCCGGCTCCGGCGTCTGCGCCCACGCCGGCGGCAGGCAACAAATCACCAGGATCGCCAGCCGGACTTTCACGAAGACTTAGTGGGCCACCGCCGAGCATTCTCGCCAAAAACCGCGGACACTCCGGCCCGTCCGCACCGGCGGCTCCGCAAAAACCGCGGACACTCCGGCCGCAAAAACCGCGGACACTCCGGGCTGGCCGCGCCGGCGGCTCCGCAAAAACCGGGGACACTCCGGGCTAGCCGCGCCGGCGGCTCCGCCTACGAACTCAGCAGGCGTGTCCCCGGTTTTTGCGTCCCCAGTTTTTGCGCCCCGGTTTTTGCACCCCGGTTTTTGCACCCCGGTTCTTGCACCCCCAGTTGTCGCACCGACGGGCGCCCGCCAGCCGGATGTTACAATGAGGTCTTCGAGCACGCGATGCCCTTCCTGGAGAACCAATTTGAGAAGAACGTCCTGGTGACGTCCGTGGACTACGTCTTCAACTGGGCCAGAGCGTCTTCGCTGTGGCCGCTGACCTTCGGCCTCGCCTGCTGCGCCATTGAGATGATCGCCGCCAGCGGCGCACCCCGCTTCGACATCGCGCGTTTCGGCGCCGAGGTCTTCCGGCCCAGCCCGCGGCAGGCGGATCTGATGATTGTGGCCGGCACCGTCACGCTCAAGATGGGGCCCGTCCTCAAGCGTCTCTACGACCAGATGGCCGACCCCAAGTGGGTGCTTTCGATGGGCGCCTGCTCGAGCGTCGGCGGGCCATTCAACACCTACGCGGTGTTGCAGGGGGTGGATAAGATCGTTCCAGTCGATGTCTACGTCACCGGCTGTCCGCCCCGGCCCGAGAACCTCTTTTACGGCCTCTTGAAACTGCAAGACAAAATCGACCGGATGACCACCCTGGCGCGGCGCCCTACCGACGTGCGGTTGGACGAATCGATGCTCGAGGACTTCAAGAAGCAGGTCATGATCGCGCAAATGAGGCAGAGCGCGTAACCCCTCGCTGCATGTTTTACAAAGACAAGGGCGAAGTGTACCGCGTAGCCGAACTCCAGCGCCTGCCATGGCTGGACCACGGCTTCGGCACCCGTCTGGCCGGGTCGTGGACGCCCGGGCCGCCAGCTTGGTTGCGGCAGGTTCACTCCGCGCGTTGCGTGGAAGCGCAGGGCGTGTTCGGCTGCCTGGGCCAGGCGGACTGCCTGATCACCAGCAGTCCGGGCTGCTACCTCACCATTCGCACGGCCGACTGCGTCCCCATCCTGCTGGCGGACGAGCGCGGGCGGGCGATCGCTGCCGTCCACGCGGGATGGCGAGGCACAGCCCAGGCGATCGCGATGGCTGCGGTCCGGGCGCTCGCTGAGCGCTTCAGCAGCCGCCCCGAGGATCTGTTGGCGGCCATTGGTCCGGGCATCTGCGCGAACTGCTACCAGGTGGGCCCGGAAGTCGCGATTCAGTTTCGGAAGTGGTTTCCGGAGCGCGACGATTTGGCTGGCCCCGCCAGGCTGGATCTGGCCGAGGCAAACTGCCGTCAACTGATCGAAGCGGGTGTGGACCCGGCGAGGATCTTTTCGGGCGCGCCGTGCACCTGCTGCCGGCCCAGCGAGTTCCACTCCTGGCGGCGCGATCGCGTCAAGACAGGACGCATGGTCTCTGCGGTGGCCATCCGCGGTTGAAGCGGTGCTTCAAGAAAGGCAAAGGGCGCGAGCGAAAGCTCGCGCCCTTTGCCGGTCAGTCTGGCAAGGTTTATGCCGCGTTCATCAGCCCTTCGAGAGTCGCCGTGGCATCCTGTTCGTGGCGGTCGGCTGCCTCCTGGCACCGGATGCAGAACGGCGCCCATGGAACCGCCGCCAGCCGTTTGGGGCTGATGTCCTCTTCACAGTGCGCGCAAACCCCGAACGTGCCATCATCGATGCGCCGCAAGGCGGCGCGCACATTTCGCAGCAGGTTGGACTCCCGGTCCAGGTTGCGGATTGCCAGTTCGCGCTCGGCAGCGCGGGTCACTTCGTCGATCGCGTCCGGACTCTTCTCGATTGCAATCTCGTCCCGCCGCTTCAGGATGTCGGCCAGCTCGGCGTGTTTTGCCTCCAGGATCTGCTTGAACTTGTTCAACTCGGTCTTGGTCATCGCTTGTCCCCCCCTCGCTTACATTAACTATGTTTAATCAGTGCTGGTATCACTACATTATTAAACAGCGCCCATTGCTTGTCCAGCGAAATCGCTGCAACGAGTGTCTAGACGCAATCTGAGCAAAAAAGTTCCACCAGATCTGCGCGTCCTCAGCTAAGATCCTATGGGCAGTCCGCTCCCGGATCCCTGCCCCGCCGGCCGCTGTGCTCCGTTCCATATCCAGTCCAGATTCAATCCGAGCAATTCCGGTTCCAAAAATCGTCCACGCGGCCCAATGCCGCAAGCTCTTATTTGACGCTATCCTCCAGCGAAAGTTTCCGGAACGCCCAACTTTTTTTGCCCGCTCCGCCTCCGCAGTGCCCGATCCCCGTCGCACCTTTGCCTCGCCGACCAATCCATGCCACCCAGGTGGTACCGCCCAAGCGGCAGACCTTACACCGCCCTGCCCCGCCTTTGGGGCCGCCTGAGACACGGAAGTCTCATCGGCAGATTCGCCGCCGACTTGAGCCCGGCGACTCCCGCAGACCCACGGCCCCGCGAACCCTTGCCACGCCCTGCCCTCCCAACACCCCGGCACACTCCTGAGCGCTGGATATGTAGTATAGGCGGGTCGCCAAGACTCTCGCGTTACATGCGGGAAGCGTCACGATGAGTGCGTTCTATCGTGGCTGCCCAAGCGATTGAAACTACACCACCCACCGCCGCCGCCCGCCGATTTCCCAGCTACCGCTACGCGGGGACCCCTGCCGGAGCTTGTGCGGGGAAGCTTGGCCGTCACTACCTGGGGGTGAGGGCGAAGCTCTGGGCGATCAACGCCAGTTCCCGGCTCTCGACTTCGCCTGCAACCAGGTACTTGTCCGTCTTGAAAACGACAGCCACTGGATCTGCCGCGTGAAACGCGGCCGCGGGCACCTCGGCCTTATACAGATAGGAGCCCGATGCGGTGTAAGTTTCCGGGGGCAGCGCCACCTCGCCGACCGAGACCGTCAGCGTCACGGATCTCCGCCGCGCGATGACGGAATCCGGCAGTGCGAAACGAAACTCAAGGTTCGCGCCCTGCTGCGCCGCTGCCGGCGGCGGCATGAGCGACACCGAGAAGGTGTGCTTGGTCCACCGCCAGGCGTGGTTTTCCACCTCCCAAAAACCGTTCAAAAGCTGAGCCCTCGCGCGCGGCGACGCCACGCCGAACGCGCTCACCGGAGGACCGCTCTCGTCCTGCGCCGCCTCTTCCTGTTTCTTGCAAGCCCAACTCCCCGCGAACAGCATGGCCGCGAGTGCCGCCGCGATGATCCAGTGCTTCCTCGAATCGTGCATGTTGTTCCTCGACTCAGCTTGGTGATTCAAGCGCCTGGCCGCACCGGGGTCCCAGCCTCGGGGCCGGCGGCAGAACTTAGGATATCAGCATAGCGCCATCGCAGCCCGCCCTACGGGCCGGCAGCCGCGAGTCGAAAGCCCCCAAAGACGGCCACTCTGGTGACAACAAGTTTGGTTGTCGTCAATCCCTGGGCTGCGGCGTCTGTGCGAATGTCTTTTTCCAAATCGCCGGGAGCCTCAACCAGCGGCTCGCCGCCCGGCGAAAACCAGAACAGGGTCACTTCGCCCACCCCCGACTGCCGCAGGCACGCCGCTAAGCTCTCATAAAGCGACGAGTCGAAGAAGTGGATCTGGTAACGGCTCTTGTCGTAGAAGATCAGGGTGCCGTCGTGGGCTCCGCCCCGGATACGGTACTCATCGATCCACGCACTGTCGGAAATGCGCCGCACGAAACTCCGCCGCCCGTCGTCCGTGTGCACAAAGTAGCCCCACACGGTGAAGCTGTCCAGGTAGACTGCGCGCGCCCGTGGAAACGCCGCGGAGTAAGCCGCGAATTCATGCTCCAGGACAACGTGGTCGGGAAACTCGATCACCTTCTGCCAGTCGTAGGCCGGGTTCGCGACGATCGCGGCGCCCAGCAGTATCGCAAGCCCCCGCGCCGCGACCGGGCCGGCCACTGATGCAAGAGCGTCCAGGAATACGAAGGCAGCCAGAAGCAGGAACGGCGCCACGATGTACTGGTGGCGCAGCAGCCCGCCGAACGGATACCGTTGCGCCAGCGAAGCCGCCAGCAGCTCCGCAATCATCACGGCTGCGAACGCGATTGACACGCCGGACGCGACTCGAGTCCGCTGGGCACGCGATGCCTTTATGAGGACGATCATGCCGGCCACGCCCCCCACCGCGAACGTCACGAGAAATGCGGTCGTGCTTGAGAGTCTTACCGGCGAGAACAGGTTGAAGAGGTTTCGGCAATTCCTCACTGCGAAGGCGCCCGCCGTCTCCGTACCGTTCGGCGTCATCTGCCAATAGAAGTCGTAGAGATAACCCTGGATCACCTGCCCGCCGATGTGGCCAAGATGGAGGGCGAAAACCGTGCAAGGGAGCGCGAAAGACAGGACCGATAGCCCAATCACCTTCCTGTCCAGCCCGGAAATGAAACGTCTTCGGAACTCGCCCGAGGCAGCGGCCAGCACAAATGGAACGGCCAGGCATGCCCCCAGGAAGAAGATCACGCAATAGTGAGACCAGACGGCCAATGTGGAGGCGATCGTAAACCAAACGTAAGGCCGGAGCGGGACCGGTCTTTCCGGAGCAGGAATCATATCCAGATACGACAGGAAAGCGAGCAGAACCAGCGCGATGGCGAGTTCGTACGATCGAACCTGGATAGACATGATGACGGCGCTCCCCGAGAGCGCGAAAGCAGCCGCAGACAGCAGTTGAAGGATCGGGGACCGAAGCGTTTTCCGGCTGATCAGACCGACGAGGAGAATGGAAGCAACCCCGGCCGAAATCGAAATCGCCCGGTAAAGCAGCTTGGCGTGCCCCAACTTTAGGAGGCCTCTCAATAACAGAAAAAAGAGAGCGGGATGCGCATTCGTTCGTATCTCATAAAACATGTCGGCCAGCCGCGCGCCGCTGGCGATGAAAACATGCTGCCACTCGTCATAACTCAACATCTCGTGCTGGCCGGCGTACAAACGAATCCCGAGCCCCACGAGTCCGATCAACAGTAATCCCGGCCAGAACAGGAGGCTGGCTCGTTGGGAAGAGCGCATCAAGCCGATTATAGGCAACCAGGCACAGGCCGCGCCATCAACATCGAAACCGGACGCCGGGCTGATGATATACTCGACAGAACTCCAGGAATTGGAGAGGCGCCCCTCTAACTTATGCTCATATCGAAACCCACAATCAAAGCGCTGTTCGTTCTCCTATTGTGCACGGTCGTGTACTACTGGAAGATTCTCCTCACGCACGATTACTCGCTCGTCATTGGATACGAAGGGCTGACGCACCTCTATTCCTGGCTTCAGTTCTGGATCGTGGACATCAGGAACGGCACTCTGCCTCTCTGGGATCCCTATACCCGCGCTGGACTCCCGTTCGCCGGAGAAATGCAGACCGCGGCATTCTACCCGCTCCATCTCCTTCTTGTATTGGTTCCGTTCAACGGACACGGCGTCCTCTCGCCGCAGTTATTTCACGAGTGGTTTGCGCTGGTGCATTTCTTGGGCGGATGCTTCATGTTTGCGCTGGGCCGCGAGCTTGGACTTCGGCGGTTCCCCTCCGTGGTCGCAGGCATTTGCTTCTCCCTGGGAGGATCCCTAGGCGGAGTCGCGTTCCTGGACTGGGTAGAGACCGGGATCTGGCTGCCGCTTGTGTTTCTCTTTCTCTTGCGTGCCCTCAAGGCGGAGACGACACGCAAGGCCGCTTTCTACGCCTCTCTGACCGGATCGAGCATGGGACTGGCAATTCTGGCCGGCAGGCTGCACCTCTCGATGATGCAGGCTCTCGCCGTCCTTGGTGCAGTCGTTTTCGCCGGCCTTTGTCCACAGTTGCGGCAGAAAGGGCCGATCGGCCGGACGTGGACCAGGCCGGCGACTGTCCTCGCCATCGTGGCCGGCGTAGCGTTCTGCGCAGCCGCCGTTCAGTTGTTTGCTTCGATGGAGTACAGCCCGCACGTGGTGCGATTCTTCGGCGCCGTGCCGGCCCTGCCGGCAAACCAGAGGATCCCCTCCAACTACCCCACTCAAGGTCTGTGGCCTCAGGGGCTCTGGACGATGCTGATCTCAACGGCGTTTGGCGGGCGCATCGGTGGGGACGAAGTAATCCCCTTCCATATCGGCGTCTTTCCTTTGCTGGCGGCGGTGATTGGTATCTGGAAGCGGTGGGACGCACCGTGGGTGCGGTATCTGGCCGGCCTCGCCGCGGTTGCGTTCCTTTACTCCCTCGGCGAGTTCTCGGCGCTCTACGGATTCCTGCGAGCCGCAATCCCCTACCTCTGGATGGCGCGCGAAGCAAACCGGTTCATGTATCTGGCTACGTTCGCGTTGTCGATGCTGGCCGGCTTCGGGATCGAGGCTCTTCTCGATGGACGGGCTAACGAGCCGGCCTGGCGGCCGCTGACCCGAGTTCTCACCTGGATTGTCATCGCTTGCGCGGTTGCCCAGTCGGTCCCGGCTCTTTTTGAGAACCTGAGAATCGGTCCTTGGGCTTCTCTTTCCATCCTGCTGATCTTCGCCTCCTACGGCTTGTACCGCTATATCGTCCGTGGGCACTGCGGGACGGCTGTCCGCTTCGTCATGTTGGCGCTGATCCTCTTCGATCTGACGACCTTCAACTGGACCCCTGGCAGCCGGTTCGAAGCGGCGCGGACGGGTACGGACGCTTTGGAGAAAGCGCTGAGTACCCGCAGCGCGGTAGACTTTCTGAAATCCCGGCCGGGGCGCTTTCGGGTGCAAATTCCAGGAGACAATCCGCCGCCTATTGGCGACCTGTTTCAAGTGCCAACCGTGGACGGTGGCATACGCGCTACGCTTCTTCAGAACTACCTGACCTTCGCCTTGGGAGGACGTCTCGACCTCTTTAACGTGCGCTACCTGCTGAAGCCTGCATCGGCAACCGAGCCCGGAGACGTGTACCACGACTCCAAGTGGAAGGTCTACGAGAATCCCAGTGGCTACCCTCCCGCCTGGATCGTTCATCAGGCAGCCGTCGAGCCCTCCGCCGAACGGCTACGCCGCCGTCTGGATTCGCCCGACATCGACCTGCACCGGCAAGCGCTTCTGGGCGCCCCGCTCGAATCCGCGCTCGAACCCCGCGTCGAGGGCGCATCCGAGGACGTCAAGTTCGGAGCCTGCGGGCCGAACCGGCTCGAACTGACCGCCCGCGCCCAAACCCGCGGGTTGCTGGTGCTGAGCGAGGTGTTCTATCCAGGGTGGCGCGCCACGGTAAACGGCCAAGCCATTCGCATCCACGAGGTGGACGGCGGTCTTCGTGGCGTGGTGGTGCCTCGTGGCGAAAACCGGATCGTGTTGCGGTATTCCCCCTGGTCCTTCTGGTTGGGTGCGCTGCTGACGGTGGCGGCGTTCTCCGGCACGCTGCTGGCTGTCTTCCTGACCTGGCGTAAGGACCGGAAACCGGAAGCTATCATGGGTAAGTGATGCAGCCACCACCCGCGAAGCGGCGCCTGGAACGGCTGGACTTTCTGCTTCTCGGCGTCGTTCTCCTGGCCGCCATTCCCCGCCTCTACTTAGGCGCAACGCAATTCGTCGAGTACGACGGCTATTGGCACATCTTCACCGCGCAGCAGGATCGCTGGCGCAATTTCGTTTGGGATTGCCGGAACCTTGCCCACCCGCCGTTGTACTACCTCTTGCTCCGCTTGACGTTGTGGCTGGGCAAGTCGCATCTCGCTTACCGCGCTATCTCCCTTCTGGCTGGCCTGGCCAGTGTCGCGGTGACAGGCCGGATCGCTTCGAAGGTGATGCGATGGCCTCTGACGCCGGCGCTGGTGGCCCTGGCATACGGCCTGGCGCTGCCCGCCATCGTCATCTCCTGCGAAGTGCGCGCGTACGCTTTGTGCACTTTTTTCCTGTTGGTTGCCTACTCCTTCTTCCTGGATGTGCTCGACTGTGCCAGGCCGGCCCAATCGCTGCGGCCGCGCGCCTTCTTCGCTGCCAGCGCCGCGCTGGCTTGCGCCACGGAGTACTATGCGGTCTTCTTCCTGTGCGTGGTGTTCGGCATCGGCATGCTCCTGCCTATTCTCCGGCGCCGGGAACCGCTGTGGAAGGCCTGGGCCCGCGAAATCGCGACGTTCGCTCCGGCTGTTGGAGTAGTCGTTTGGCTCCGTTTCGCCTGGCTCGGCTCGCGTGGCCTGTTGCAGAACCATCTGCTGCCGTTCTACTACCTCCCCAAAAGCAAGGAGGCGCTCGGCGAGTTTCTCCTGCGCAACCTTCAGAACACCTTCAACCTGTTTTCGCCCTGGCCTGCCGCTGGCCGAACGGCTTTCCTGGCCATCGCCGGCGGTCTGCTGCTGGCTGTAGGCGGAACACTGTGGCTGCTCCGCCGGATCTGGGCGCCGAAGAACCTGGCGGCCGCGGCCACCATCGTCGTCACCGTGGGGATTCTGGCTCAACTCATGGTGGCCTCCCTGGTCCGCGTCTATCCTTTCGGCGGCTTTCTGCGGCAGCAGTCCCTCCTGTTCCCCTTCCTGGTCGTGTGCGCCTTCGTTCTGCCGGACCGCCTCCTCGCCGCGACGCCCCGCCGCGCGGCCTATGTGCTGGCGGGGCTTCTGTCCCTGGCAATCGTAGCGGTGAGCTACCGGGCATTCGACGCCTACCCCAAGGTTAAGGAAGCCCTCATGACGGAACAGATGCAGAGGTTCGAGCGTCTGTTCCCCGCCCCGGCCGCGGTGTACCTCGATCAATTCAACCTCATCGCGTTCTTCCTGCACCACGACGATTGGAAGTGGGAGTTCGAAGGGCGCCTCGATTCTTTCGGGAATGTCGACGTTTATCGCGTGAGCCGTGGCAAGGAGCGAATCCTGGTGTTCCGGGACAGGGGACGCTGGATTCTGGACACTAGCGATGCTTCGCTCTACGTTGCTTTGGCCGCGTGCCTGCGATCGAGGGGCCTGTCTCGAATCAACCTGTTCCGCCTTGCCCAGGACGAGGCGCCGTGGGAAGCCGCGGAGCTGCGAGCCTATCGGCAATCGGTTACAGAATCCGCCGGCGCGGGCGGACTGTGCATCCAGGAGCTGGATATTCACGACCGCGACGTTTACGCCGAGGTCCGCGCGGGAGGCTGCTCCGCGCCGCGCTAGTCTGCAAAATGGGGACTGGCTCGAATTTCGCCGCCTTTGCGAAACCGAACCCGCAAAATGGGGACTGGCTCGAATTTCGCCGCTTTTGCGAAACTTCGTGCCTGTCCCCGATTTTGCCCCCCCCGCCGAATCCTGCTCTGCAAAATGGGGACTGGCTCGAATTTCGCCGCCTTTGCGAAACTTCGTGCCTGTCCCCGATTTTGCCCCTGTAGTACCGGATCATCTGCAAAATGGGGACTGGCTCGAATTTCGCCGCTTTTGCGAAACTTCGTGCCTGTCCCCGATTTTGCCCCCCGCCGAATCCTGCTCTGCACCATCCAACGCCGCACCGCACAAGTCTCCCGTACCGCGAATGATATAGTGAGGAGTTTGGGAATCGGCCGCCCAGCGGCTTGAGTGTGCCCGGATCGCATGAAAATCGGAATCCTCATCGTCGCCTATAACGCCGTAACCACCCTGGTCAGCGTCCTGAAGCGCATCCCGCCGGAGGCTTGGGAGCGCGTCTCCGAAGTGGTCGTCTTCGACGACGCCAGCTCCGACCACACTTACGAGCTGGCCGTGGGCTACAAGGCCACCGCCCAACTCGATAAGCTCACCATCATCCGCAACCGCAAGAACCTCGGCTACGGCGGCAACCAGCGCGAGGGATACCGCTACTTCATCGAGCGCGGCTTCGACATCGTCGTCCTGCTGCACGGCGACGGCCAGTACGCCCCGGAAGTCCTGCCCCAGGTTTACGGCCCCCTCGCTACCGGCGAGGCCGATGCGGTCTTCGGCTCCCGCATGATGAAGGACTACGGTGGCCCCCTGAAGGGCGGCATGCCGTTCTACAAGTATCTCGGTAACCGCGTTCTCACCTGCATGGAGAACTGGGCGCTGGGAATGCATCTGACCGAGTTCCACAGCGGCTACCGCGCCTACCGCCTGGATTGCCTCCGCCAGATCGACCTCACGCGCATGACCGAGGACTTCCACTTCGATACCGAGATCATCATCAAGCTGCAACACCAGGGATTCCGCATCAAGGAAGTTCCCATCCCCACTTACTATGGCGGGGAGATCTGTTACGTCAACGGAATGCGCTACGCCTGGGACGTGACCCAGGCGGTGTGGCGCTACCGGCGCACGGTTTACGGCAACCGCCGCTTTCCGGAATTCCAGGAGTACTGGCGCCACTATCCGCTCAAACGCAGCCGCCACTCCAGCCACGATTACCTCATGCGGCTGTTGGGCGGCGGGCACACCATCCTGGACATCGGCTGCGGAGAAGGCTTCCTGGCCCGGGAACTGGCGTCGACCGGCAACCAGATCATCGGCGTGGATGTGCTCGAGAAGCCGCAGTGCCTGGATTCAATGCAGGCATATTACCGCTGCGATCTGAGCCAGGGTCTGGACGCGGTCGCGGAACCGCTGCGCTCGGCCCATCCGGACCGGATTCTGCTCCTGGACGTGCTCGAGCACCTGCCCCAACCCGAGCCGGTGCTGGCGGCCTGCCGCGCGCTCCTCGATCCGCAGGGAATCGCCATCGTCACGGTGCCGAACGTCGCCAACATCGCGATTCGGATCGGCCTGGCTTGCGGGCGATTCGAGTACACCGACCGCGGGATTCTGGACCGTACCCACGTGCGCTTTTACACGCGCAAGGCGGCCCGGCGGCTCCTGGCCGCCAACGGCTTCGAGGTGATCCGGGAGCGGGCCACGGTGGTGCCCGTGGAGATCGCGCTCACCGCGCCGCCTACGAACCGCGCGATGATCGTGCTGAATCGGCTGCTGGGGGCGGCCGCGCGGGTTTTCCCCACCTTGTTCGGCTACCAGCTTCTGTTTGTGGCCCGAAAGGCGCGCTAGCGCTGGAGTCTACTCGGACGCCTCGGCCCGCCGCCCGAGACGCCCGTTGAGACCCAGGGTCAGCGTGCACACCGCCGCGAAGAGAGTCACATCCCAGGTTGCATTGAACAGGAACAGGTGCCGCGTGACCTCGGATGCGTCGATCATGGCGCCCAGAGCGAACTCGATCAGCCCCATGAGACCAAGCGCCACTCCCCCGGCCGGGAACCGCCACGCGACGATCCCAACCGAGATCGCAAAGATGAGCGGATACGCCCACGGAGAACCGCCGGCGATCTTTCTCCTGACGGTGCTCCAGATCGAAAACGCGTTGCTTTGAGCGTAAGGCGCGCGGCCCGCCGACTGGTCGTAGTTGCCCATCCCTGGCGGACGCCCCAGCGCCGCCTCGCCCAGCGCTAGTTCCGCCACGTGCAGCGCCCGGCCCGGATGCGTCGCGTAGAACCCGCATAGGCGGCCAAAAGAGGTCTTGCTCCGGAACGACCGGACCCAGCGGCCGTCTCCCATTGGCGAACAATCCATGAAAGCGTCCATGTCCATGTAGCGCAGGTACGATGCGTCCAGCCCGAGACTCGCCAGTTCGGCCGAGGGGTCCTTCGCGGTTGGCAGCAGCCTCGCGAAGATGATGTTGAACAGGCACGGGCTGGCGTAGCCGGGAGGACTGCCCTCAGCCAGCGCGTACGCCCCGCCGCCCACGACGCACAGCGCAGCCAGCGCGCTCGCCAGAAGCGCATGGCGCGGCCACAGCGCCCGCCGCTCCCAGACGAGGAATACTGCCAGCGGCACTGCCAGCAACGCGTGCTGTGTCTTCGCCGTCACCAGCAGCAGGCAGCAAAGCAAGGCGAGGTACGTATCAACCCGCCGCTGCCGCACCACCGCGCGCAACAGCGTCACGATCGCCAGCATCAGAAAAACGAACGTGCCTGCGTCCAGGTAGAACGAGTTGTACATCGCCGAAAAACTGACATCGCAGAAGATAAACGCGGCCAGCGCCAGCAGCGCGATTCGTGGCCCCGCCCGCACGCCGCCGAGCAACGGGACCAGAAGCGCGAACGCCGCCAGAAACAACGCCGCGTGAACGACGCCCATCACGCGAAGATCGAAGACGCCGGGGGGGGCGACTGCCCGGTTCAGCAGCAGTGCCAGCCGGATGAGAAGCGTTTCCGAGGAGTGAAAACCGGTCTCGATGTGGCTGTCGGACCTGAAATCGTACTGGAGATTGATGTAGCGGAAGGCGGAGTCGCGCAGGTCCTCCACCGGAGGGTAGAGGTTGAATCTTCCGGTGATCTTGGCAAAGTCGCCATTATCGGCCAGACCGATGGCGGGCGGCGCCAGGACTTGAAAGGCCACAATCGCCCCGGCAGCCGCCAGCGCAACCCAGCCAATTCGCTCACGAGACATAGACAACCAGATCGCGCACTTGACGAGCCAGACTCGAATTATACCTGGAGCAGCCAGCCTCCCAGCCGTGGGGCAGGCGGTTCCGCCTGCCTTCGCCAGGCCGCGTGGGGCAGGCGCTTCCGCCTGCCTCGGTCAGACCGCGTGGGGCAGGCGGTTCCGCCTGCCTTGGCCAGACCACAAACGGCCTGCTCCACAAGCCGGCCGCTCCACGCTCACCCGTGGCGCGAGCCGCTAGAATAGAGTCTATGCAAGTTGCTCAGGCTGGGCCGCACAAGCTGATGCTGCTCGAGCTCGATCCGGAGATCCTCACCAACGTCGCCCGGCAGGCGGGCTTCGACCCGAAACTCGAGGACGGAAAGCGCACGGTCTCGCTCGAACTGACCGCCACGGCCCGCCAGGCGCCTCTGCTGCTGTTCGACGCCGCCGACCCCGGCAACCTGGGCTGGTTCTCGCGCTGTCAGTTCTACGTGGACGGCCAGACCGGCCAGGTGCTCCAGACCCCTATGATCGTGGCCAACAACAAAGATCGCGCCGGCCACCTGCTGTCCGATTCGATCCTGGTGCAGTTCACCAAGGAGCTGCCGGCCAGCTTCCGCCTGCCCGGCAAGAACCCCGTCACCGAACAGACCGTTTACGCCGTGTTCCTGAGCTTTCTCAACGCACTACTCCAGACCGGAGTCGGCGTCTGCGGCGGTCCCGTCATCAAGCCCCTCGCCGGCCGCACCGAAGCTCCCGGGCCGAGAAACTGACCTCAGCGTTCAGCGCCGGCCCGCTCACAAACCGGCTCCCCTGTAAGATGAATCGCAGCGGCCGCGCCGCCACGTCGGTGAAACCGATACGCGGGGTAGCGGCAATTTCGAAGGCTGGCTCGCATTTCATCGTGCGAACCGTCAGGCTGCCGCGCGTGACGTCCGCGCCGTAGTGGCGCCGCGCGATGCCGAACGCCTGAGTTATTTTGCCGGGGCCGGAAGCCAGGTCCTCGATGCGCTTCGCCGCGGCCCGCCTGCCGCGCATGGTCTCGATCCCGACAAGCGGCTCGATGGCGCGGATCAGCACGCAGCCCGGCGTCCCGTCCGGCTCGGCCACCAGGTTGAGGCACTCGTACATGCCGTAGATGAAGTAGACGTAAGCGTGGCCGGGCGGGCCGAAAATCACGCGCGTTCTTTCGGTGAGCCCGTGCGAGGCGTGCGCCGCCGGGTCACTGGCGCCCAGGTACGCCTCCGTCTCGACCATGCGCCCCGCCGTACGCTCGTGGACCAGAATCTTGCCGAGCAGACCGCGCGCGACCGTCTCCGGGTCGCGGGCGTAGAAAGACCGCGGCAGGATCCGACTCTCGCGCAGAAGCCGGTGAAAGGTGATCCGGTCTGGCCACGTCATCGCAACGCGATTATCCCATGCGCGCACTGCGCCCTGCCTCCGTGCTAAGATTCACGTTCTGGAGATGCGGCTTTTCACTGCCATTACGCTGCCCCAGGACGTCATCGTGGCCCTCGCTCGTCTCACGGACCGGCTGCGCCCGACGGCGCGCATCCATTGGAGCCCGGTCTCGAACCTGCACATCACCACCAAGTTCATCGGCGAGTGGCCGCAGGAGCGGATCGAGGAACTGACCGCCGCCCTTCAAGCCTTGCCCGCGCGCGAGCCGATCCCGATCGAGGTCCGCGGCCTCGGCTTCTTCCCGAACCCGCACTCGCCGCGTGTCTTCTGGGCGGCCGTGCAGGCGGGGCCGGAGCTGGCGGCGCTGGCCCGCGCCACCGACCAGGCTCTCCAACTCATCGGCGTCCCGGCCGACCAGCACCTCTTCTCGCCGCACCTGACGCTGGCCCGCATCAAGGAACCGGTTCCGCTTCAGGGGCTGCGGCAGGCCATCGCGGGCCTGCCCGCGGCCGATTTCGGCGCCTTCACGGCGGACCGCTTTTGCCTTTACCTGAGCCAGCTCAGTTCCGGAGGCTCGGTCTATACTAAGCTTTCGGACTATGCTTTCCGAAAGTGAGCTGGCGCACTCGTGGGGCACGCCCGTGACGGGCCAAGAAGTCCGGGGACGCTCCGGGCTGGCTGCTCAGAAGGCTCGACTTCCGGCTAAAGGCAGGCGTGTCCCCAGGATTCCTTCGCAGCTTCTCGGGGAACGGATGCCCAATTGCCTATGATCCTGTCTCTCGTCATCGCCTATCTGTTGGGCGCCATTCCCTTCGGGTATCTGCTGGTAAAGTGGAAAACGGGTCGGGATGTGCGCGCTCTCGGCAGCGGCAATATCGGCGCCACCAACGTGCTGCGGACCACCAGCCGCGCCCTGGCCATCGTCACGCTGCTGCTCGATATCGGCAAGGGATTCCTCGCCGTCTGGATCGCCGCGCTCCTCACGGCCGGCTCGCCCCTGTGGACCAGCGCGGCGGCGCTGGCGGTGATGGCGGGGCACGCATTTCCGGTCTTCCTCAAGTTCCGCGGAGGCAAGGCCGTGGCCAGTTTCGTGGGCGCGTTCCTGTACCTGGCCCCGGTGGCGCTGGCTGCGATCCTGGCGCTTTTCGTCGTGGTTGTCGCCGCGACACGCCACGTTTCGCTCGGCTCCATCACGGGCGCCGCCGCGCTTCCCTTCGCCGCCTGGCTGACCGCGCACCCGCCGGCGCCCGTGGTGGCCGCGGCCGCCATCGGCGGCGCATTCATCATCTGGCGTCACAAGGACAACATCGCCCGGCTGCGCGCCGGAACGGAAAGCACTTTGCCCCTCGGAGGACGCCGCGCATGAAGCGCCTCGCCATCATCGGCGCGGGAAGCTGGGGCACGGCGCTGGCCATCGTTCTGGCTCCGCGCTTCCCCGAGATCCGACTGTGGGTGTTCGAGCCGGACCTGGCCGAGCGCATGCGGCAGAAGCGCGAGAACGACGTCTACCTCCCCGGGTTCCGCCTCCCTGGAAACGTCGCCCCGGTAACGGAGTTCGCCGCAGCGCTCGACGGCGCCGCCATTGTCCTCGGAGTGACGCCTTCGCATGTCACCCGCGCGATCTACGAGCGGATGCTGCCACACCTGGAACCTTCCATATTCTTCGTGAGCGCCACCAAGGGCCTCGACGCGAAGACCTTGATGCGGATGTCGGAGGTGGTCCGGACCGTCGTCGCCGAGCGCTTCCCGCCGCGCATCGCCGTGCTCTCGGGCCCGACCTTTGCCCGCGAGGTTGCGGCCGGCGAGCCGACGGCCGTGGTCGTTTCATCGACCGACGCCGAGTTGAACGAGCGGGTACAGCAGGCCTTCTCCGGCCCGGCCTTCCGGCTCTACACCAACGCGGACCCGATCGGCGTGGAATTGGCCGCCGCCCTCAAGAACGTGATCGCGATCGGCGCCGGCGTATCGAACGGGCTCGGTCTGGGAAGCAACGCGATCGCCGCGCTGATCACCCGGGGCCTGGCCGAAATCTCCCGGCTGGCGGTGGCGCTAGGCGGACACCCGCGGACCCTGGCAGGCCTCGCCGGCCTGGGCGACCTGGTGCTGACCTGCACCGGAGCGCTGAGCCGTAACCGGCAGGTGGGAATCGAGTTAGGGCGCGGCCGGCAGCTCGATGAGATTATCGGCTCGATGCGCATGGTGGCCGAAGGCGTTCAGACCACTTACGCTGCCGTGGACCTGGCGCACGGATGCGACATCGAGATGCCGATCATCGAGCAGGTCAACTCGATCCTGCGGGGCCGGCAGTCCCCGCGGGAGGCCATCCGCGAGCTGATGGAACGCTCGCTGAAGAAGGAGTAAGGGGCCGGCGCCCGCCGCAACTTTTTATGCCGGAGCGGGTTCCCAACGATATGGAGGCCGTGGCGGCGATCGAGCCCGACACCGCTCTGATGCTGCGGGTCAAGGCCGGCGATGGCGCGAGCTTCGGCCTTTTGCTTGAGCGCCACCGCGGCCCGGTGATCCACTTCCTCTACCGCATGGTGCAGAACCCTGCCGTGGCCGAGGAGTTGGCGCAGGAGGTGTTTCTGCGGGTCTATCGGGCGCGCACGTCATACGTGCCTTCGGCCCGTTTCACCACCTGGCTGTTTCGCATCGCCTTTCATCTGGCGCTGAACAATCTGCGGGACGCGCGGGGCGAGCGGGCCGCCGGCAGCCTGGACGAGGAGACCGGCGACGGGCCCCAGTTCCAGGTGGCGGACCGCAGCCCGTCGGTGGAGCAGAGGCTGGTGGAAGACGCGCGGCTCGCAGAGGTCCGGCGCGCGATTCGGGCGCTGCCCGATAACCAGCGCGCGGCGGTGCTGATGCACAAGTACGAGGAGATGGGCTACGCTCAGATCGCTCAGGTGTTGGATTGTTCGGAGTCGGCCGTGAAGTCGCTGCTGTTTCGGGCGTACGAGACGTTGCGGGCGCGGCTGGCGCACATGGGATAGTGTGGAGGTGACGGCGATGGAATGTCCAAAGAAAGACCTGTTGCTCGACTATTGCGCCCACGCGCTGGATGCCGGCGCGGCGGACGGAGTGGAAGCGCACCTCGCCGCGTGTCCCGCCTGCAAGTCTTGGACCGAAGCGCACATGCGCGCCTGGACCCTGCTCGATGAGTGGCAGGCGCCGCCCATCTCTCCGGACTTCGAGCGCAAGCTGCGCGAGCGGATCGCGATCGAGGAGCCGGCGCCGTGGTGGAAGGCTGTCTGGCAGTCGTTTGCGGCACGGCCTTTGAAGCCCGCGCTTTCCGCGGCGCTGGTTGGTTTGCTGCTCCTGGCGGGATTCCTGTTGGTCCGGCCCAAGCCCGCCCCGCCGCTTCACCCGGGCCAGGAAGCCATGGACGCCGACCGGTTGGAAAAGGCGCTCGACGATGTCGACATGCTTCGGCAGCTCGGCGTCGCCGGGGAGAAACAGGATCCGGAGGCCATGTAGCCATGCGGCTTTTTGCCTCCATTCCGGCGCTGGTGGCCTTCGCCTGCGGGCTGCTCCTGGCTCCGCCCTCCAAGGCCCAGAACGCGCCGGCGGACGAGCCGGAATGGATTGCCGAGCCGCCTCCGCCGGGCGCGCCGCGGACGCTGGCGGGACCCACCATCCTGGACCGGCTGGAGGCTATGACCCCTGAGGAGCGGCGGCGGTTGCTCGAAAAGCTGCCTCCGGAGCGCCGCAGACGGCTGGAGCAGCGCCTCGCGGCCTACGAAAGCCTTCCGCCGGCGGAGCGGGACCGCCTGCGGCGCCAATACGACACTTTCCGCGCACTGACGCCCGAACAGAAGCAGGTCGCCCGGCGCCTTTTTCGGCGGTTCCTGGAGCTTCCGCCGGGCCGCCGCCAGGTCTTGCGCCAGGAGAGCCTCCGCCTCGGCCGGATGTCCTGGCCCAAGCGCCAGGCGCGCATGGCCAGCCCCGATTTTGAGAGCCGCTACACACCGGAGGAGCGCCAAATCCTCCGCGCCCTGGCCGCCATCACGCCCAATCCATGAGCACGCGCGTCCGCGCCGCACGTGCTATGATGAGCATGGTTAGAAATCAGTGGAATCTCAACAACTTGCAACCGATATCGCCGCCCGCCTAGCCCCTCGAACGGCCCTCGGGAGGGCCGCCGCTCGCTGATGTCCCCCGCCACTTCCGCTGTCCGCTTCCGCCAGCGCGCTGAACTGCTGGATTTCCTGCTGGAAGTCTCGGCCGCCACCTCGGAAACGCTGACCGACCTGGACGGCCTCCTTGCCAACGTCGCCGACATCGTTCGCAAGGTGGTGCCCTACGAGCTTTTTGCCATCCTGTTCTACCAGGAAAAGCAGAAGTCCCTGCGGATCCGTTACGCCATCGGCCACCGCGACGAGGTGATCAAGAACCTGACGATAAAGCTCGGAGAGGGGCTCACCGGCGCCGCGGCTGCCACGCGCCAGCCAGTGCTGGTGGCCGACGTCCGCAAGGACCCGCGCTACCTCAATGCCGTGGACGCGGTGCGCGCTGAACTGGCGGTCCCGATGGTCGCGCGCGGCAAGGTGGTGGGCGTAATCGATGTACAATCGACGCGCGTGGGCGCCTACACCGAGTACGAGCGCTCGCTGCTGCGGGTCATCGCCGCCCGCGTGGCCGTGACCATCGACAACGCGCGCCTTTTCCGCCGCGTGGACCGGCAGAACCGCACCCTCAAGCTTCTCTCGCAGATCTCGCAGGAGTTCTCTTCCATCCTGGACCTGGACGAGCTGCTGGCGCGGATCGCCGACTCGGTAAAGACGCTGATCAACTACGACGCCTTTAGCATCCTGCTGCTCGACGAGCCCGCGGGCCTGCTGCGCCACCGCTTCAGCGTGCGGCACGACCAACGCGTCCGCATCGACAATGTTCCGCTCTCGAAAGGCATCACCGGCTCGGCGGCGTCCTCGCGCAAGGTGATCCGCTCGCACAATACGCTGCGGGATCCGCGCTACATTCCGACGCACGCGGACGTGCGCTCGGAAATCGCCGTGCCCTTGATCTCCCAGGACAAAGTGGTAGGCGTAGTGGACGTCGAGAGCGACCAGTACGCCTACTTCACCGACGACCACGTACGCATGCTGACCCTGCTGGCGCCGCAGATCGCCAGCTCGATCGAGAACGCGCGCCTGTACGGCGAGGTGGCCGACCGCGAGCGGCGTATCGAGCAGGATCTCCAGTCCGCTCGCGAGCTGCAGATCGCGCTGTTGCGCGGGGAAGCTCCGGCGCTCACGGGCCTGGAAGTCGCAATCGGTTATCGCCCGGCGCGCATCGTGGGCGGCGATCTGTACCATTTCTTCGAATACCCCGACGACACGGCGCTCATCACCATGGGCGATGTCAGCGGCAAGGGCGTGGCCGCCGCGCTCTACGGCGCGCTCGCCAGCGGCCTGTTGCGCACGCTGGTGCCGAAGCGCCGCGACCCCGCGCTACTGCTGCGGCTGCTCAACCAGGCGCTGATGGAGCGTAAGGTGGAGGCGCGCTTCCTCGCGCTGCTGGTTCTGCTCTGGCAAGCTGGCACGCGACAGCTCACCATGGCGAACTCCGGCGCGATGCCGCCGTTCATCTGCCGCGGCCCGGAAATCATCAAGCCCCAGGTCGAGGGCGTGCCGCTGGGCCTGCTGCCCGATCGGGAATACGACGCGGTCACGTTCCAGGCCAGGCAGGGCGATCTCATCGTGATCTACTCGGACGGAATCACGGACCAGCTCAATCCGGCCGGAGCCGATTATGGCCGAAGGCGGCTGATCGAGTTGCTGAAGAAGGTCTGCACCGGCTCGCCCCAATCCGTGGTCGATGCGCTGTTCGCCGACCTGGACCGCTTCGCGGAGTCGAGCCCGGCCTTCGACGATCAGACGTTGCTGGTATTGAGGGTGGAGTGACAAGCGCCCGTCGATGCGCTGACAACCGATGACCCGAAGCCCATGCCTTCTTCCTTCCACTACGATCGGAACGACCTCTACTGTGAAGACGTCTCGCTGGCCGACGTCGCGGCCCGGGCCGGGACGCCGTGCTACGTCTATTCGAGCCGCGCCATTCTGGAAAACTACCGCGCTTACGACGAAGCCCTGGCGGGCCTCCCGCACCGCATCTGCTATTCGCTGAAGGCCAACTCGAGCCTGGGGGTGGTACACCTGCTGGCCCAGGCCGGCTCCGGCTTCGACATCGTCTCGGGCGGCGAGTTGTATCGCGTGCTGAAGGCCGGCGGTGAGGCGTCCGCAGTGGTCTTCTCGGGCGTGGGCAAGACCGCCGACGAGGTGGAATACGCGCTCGCCGAGGGCATTCACAGCTTCAACTGCGAGTCCGAGGCGGAACTGGCGCTGGTCGACGCCCTGGCGGCTCGCCGCGGAGTGCGGGCCCGCGCCGCGGTCCGCGTGAATCCGGATGTCAGCCCCGAAACCCACCCGTACATCGTCACCGGCCTTCGGGAAAACAAATTCGGGATCCCTATCGCCGACGTGGAAGGGGTTTACGAGCGCGCCCGCGAGTTGCGCAACGTGGTCCTGGACGGTGTGAGCTGCCACATCGGCTCGCAGATTCTGGATGCGGGGTCGATCCTCGAAGCCGTCGACAAGCTGGTGGAACTGGTCGAGCGTCTGCGCGCGCGCGGCATCCCGATCCACTCGCTGGACCTGGGCGGCGGCCTGGGCGTCCCCTACCGCCCCGGCGAGCAGGCCCCGGAGATCGGCGCGTTTGTGGCCGCGGTCCGGCTCAAGGTCGAGGGCAGGAGCCTGTTCCTCATGCTCGAGCCGGGACGCTCCATCGTCGCCCAGGCGGGCGTCTTGCTCACGCGCGTCCTGTACCGCAAGTGCAGCGCGTCTAAAGAATTCATCGTGGTGGATGCCGCCATGAACGACCTGATCCGCCCTTCGCTTTACCAGTCGCACCACGAGATCGTCCCGCTGCGCAAGGCGGGTCGCGGCAAGATCCTGGCCGATGTCGTGGGGCCCATCTGCGAGAGCGGCGACTTTCTGGCCCGCGACCGGGAGATTGCCGACGTGTTGCCGGGGGACCTGCTGGCGGTCGCCACGGTCGGCGCGTACGGATTCGTGGCGGCTTCGAACTACAACTCGCGGGTCCGCCCGCCGGAGGTTCTGGTGGAAGGCGGCCAGTGGCGCACCATCCGCGACCGCGAAACCTGCGAAGACTTGGTTCGCGGGGAGCGGATCTGAATCAGCTTTCGCTCCGTAGGCTCGTCAAGGGCGCCTGGCCGCCGGCGCCTGAAGCGCCTCGCTGAGGACCTTCCCCTCTTCCCCCACCAACGACCGGAACAGGGCCGGGAGCCCCGGGCTGTTCTGAATCCTCATGTCCGACTCTCGTGAAGGGTCGGCCGGATCGTTGTAGAAGGCGGCGTTCCACCACGCGAAACCGATCACCCTCGGCCAGCGGCCGCCGAGCAAATCGGAGAGCGCCGCCCGCGTCCACTCCTCCTGCCCGGCCTCGGCGATGGTGCCGAACTCGCAAACGACCACCGGCTTATTGGTGAGTGCCATCAGGCGCCGGTACGCCCAGTCCATCTGGTATCGGAACGAGGGCCTGTACTTGTTCGTAGGCACCTGCCGGCCGTAGACGCTGACGCCCACCCAGTCGACCCAATCGTTGCCCGGGTAGTAGTACTCGAATTGGTTCCAGGGCGCGACGGGCTCGTCCCACGGGTCGATGTGAAAGACCCACCGGATATTCAGCGCTCCCTCTTCGCGCGCGATCCGGATGATGCGCCGGTAAGCCTCCCGGAAGCTGCCGGTGGCCTCCGCGTACGTCCCCGCGCCCTTGTTCCAGAGACCGTTCCAGGGGAACCAGAAGCCGTTGGCCTCCACGCCGTACTCGGCGATCAGCGGGGAGCCGAACCGTTTCGCGTCGCGCATCCAGCCACGGAAGTCCGCGTCGAACAGCCCCCGGTTTATGTTCGCGAGGTTGAACACAGGGTCGGGCGTCGGGATCGGATTCCCGCTCAGCAGCATCATCCGGATGTAGGGGATGCTGCCTCCGTCCCGGATCCAGGAGGCGGTGCTCCACGGAAAGCCGCGGCCTTCGTACCAGTTGTCGCAGAAGTACACCCAGGTGGGGCGCTTTCCCACCGACTGCTCGTAAGCCGCCACACCCGCGGCCGTGACGTCGCTGCCCATGCCCGTCTCGCCGCCCGGAAACACGCCGTGGTAGAAGTGCCCCGGTGGCGGCTCGGCCACCACCGCCGGAGCCGCCGCGGTGTCCGGGCGCGCCTCGGAGGACAACAGCAGCGCCGCAACGGAAAGAAAGATCTGAACCTGCCGGGCCACGTACTTGAAAATACCACGGCGATTCACTCGCCGCCCTCGGCCGCGCCTCAGTGCGCGGGGTTCCAGTGCCGTTGGTCGCGCTCGATCAGATCGTCGGCTTCCTTAGGGCCCCAGGAGCCGGCCGGGTAGTTGGGGAAATCGCGCGGCGGCAGCGCCCGCCACACGTCCAGGATCGGCTGCACCACGTTCCAGCCGGCCTCCACCATGTCCGCCCGCCGGTACAGCGTCTGATCGCCGATCATGCAGTCGTAGAGCAGCCGCTCGTAGCCGGTGCTGGGCTCCTTGCCGAAGTAGTCGACGTAGTTGAAAGCCATGTTCACCGCGCCGACGTGAACCAGTGGCCCAGGCACCTTGGCGCCGAAACGAAGCGAAATACCCTCCTCCGGCTGGATGTTGAGCACCAGCAGGTTGGGCATCAGGCGCTCGACCGGGGTGTCCCGGAACAGAATGAAGGGCGCCCGCCGGAACTGAATCGCGATTTCAGTCGAGCGCCGGCCGAGGCGTTTCCCGGTGCGGACGTAAAAGGGAACGTCCGCCCAGCGCCAGTTATCGATCGAGAGTTTAAGCGCCACGAACGTCTCGGCCCTCGAATCCGGCGCGACATCGGGCTCCGAACGATAGGCCGGCATTTGATCGCCGCCTTCGGTTTCGCCTTCGCCGTACTGGCCGCGGACGGCGCGCCGCAGCACGTCCTCGGGCGCAAAGGGCTGGATCGCGTTCAAGATCTTGGTCTGCTCGTCGCGCACGGCGTCGGCGTGAAACGAGATCGGGGGTTCCATCGCCGTCAGCGCAACCAGTTGCAGAATGTGGCTGGGGACCATGTCGCGCAGCGCGCCGGCGTGGTCGTAGTAGCCGCCGCGGCGCTCCACTCCCAGCGATTCGGCTACGGTAATCTGCACGTGGTCGATGTAGCGGCGGTTCCAGATGGGCTCGAAGATGCCGTTGGCAAAGCGGAAAACCAGGATGTTCTGGACGGTCTCTTTGCCCAGGTAGTGATCGATCCGGTAGATCTGGTCCTCCTCCAGTTCGGCGGAGATTTCGCGGTTCAGCGCGTGCGCCGAAGCCAGGTCCGACCCGAAGGGCTTCTCGATCACCACGCGGCGCCAGTGGCCCTCGCTCTGGTCGGTGAGTCCCGCCTCGCCAAGCCGCTTGATGATCTCCCCGATCAGGCCGGGCGGGATGGCGAGGTAGTAAAGGCAGTTGCCGCCCGTGCCGTGTTTTTTCTCGATGTCCGCCAGCAGAGTTTTCAGCTCCTCGTACACCGCCGGATCGCGGAAATCGCCGGAGCGGTAGTAGAGCCGTTCCAGCAGCCAGTCACAGAACTGGCAGCTCTCGGGCGCGCCGCCGAACTCGCGCAGGTCGTTGCGGACCCGCTGGCGGTACTCGTCTTCGCTGTAATTCTCGAGGGCGAAGCCCACCAGCGCGAGGTCGTTCGTCAGCAGTTTCTTCTTGGCCAGATTGTAAAGGGCCGGAATCAGCATGCGCTTGGTCAGATCTCCAGACGCGCCGAAAATGACCATGACGCCGCGATCCCCGGTCCGGCTCTGCTCCTCGACGGGGAGTTGATCGGGCATGTCTCAATGGTAACGTCTTCCCGGCTGACCGTCTGCCGCTGGCACAATAGGATCAGGGTGCGCGCCGAAGAGGTCAGAAAACTCGCCCTCGATTGCGGCTTCGAGCTGGCCGGGGTTGCCGCCGCCGTGCCCCTGCCCGAGGCGGATTTCTACTCGCAGTGGGTACGGCAGGGCATGGCCGGCGAGATGCGATACCTGACCGGCCGCCGCGCCGCCGTGCGCGCCGATCCGCGAGGCCTGCTGGCTTCCGCCCGCTCGATCATTTGCGTGGGCAAACTCTACAACGGACCCCAGCCGTACTCCACCCGGTTCAGCCAGCCCGAGCGGGCCTGGATCTCGCGCTACGCCTGGGGCGGCGACTACCACGACATATTGCGCGCGGGTCTCGAACGGCTGGCCGCGCGGCTGGAGGCGTGCTCCGCGGAGCCCTTCGAGTGGAAGGTCGCGGTGGATACGGCACCGCTGCTCGAGCGCGCCTACGCGCGTCGGGCAGGCCTGGGCTGGATCGGCAGAAACACCTGCCTGATTCGCGAAGGCGCCGGCTCGTGGTTCTTCCTGGGCGAGTTGCTGGTTTCCCTCGCGCTCGAGCCCGATTCCCCGCCCCCGGATCGCTGCGGCGTCTGCACCAGATGCATCGACGCGTGCCCGACGGGCGCGCTGGTGCCGGCCGGGCGCGAGCAGCCGGCCTGGGCCCTGGATTCGCGCCTGTGCATTTCCTACCTCACCATCGAGCTCCGCGGTCCGGTTCCGGACCGGCTCCAGGCCGCTATGGGCCGCCACGTCTTTGGCTGCGACATCTGCCAGGACGTTTGCCCCTGGAACCGCCGGGCGCCGGTCGCATCGGAGCCGGCTTTTGAGACGCGCAACTTCGCGCCGCCGCTCGAGAGGCTGGCCGCCTTGAGCGCGGAGGAATTCCGCGAGATGTTTGCCGGAACTCCCGTCGAACGCGCGCGATACGAGGGCTTCCGGCGCAACGTGGCCATCGCGATGGCCAACCGCGCGCGCCGCGGCAGCGTAAAATGACAGGGAGAATGCGCCTCTTCGCGCTGGCGTTGATGTGTGCGGCTGCGGCCGCCGCGACCGCTCAGGACAACTTGGTTGCCAGAGGCTACCAGCACTTCTACAACCTCGAATACGATCAGGCGCTCGCCGATTTCCGCCGCTACGAGGCCGCGGCGCCAAACGACCCCAACGCTTTCAACCACGTCGCCGAGGGAGTCCTCTACCGCGACATGTTCCGCGCCGGCGCGCTCGAAACCGAGCTCGTCAGCGGAAACAACCCGTTTCTGCGCCGTGCCAAGGTCAATGCCAGCCCCGAGGACCAGCGCGAATTCGACGCCAGCATCACGCACGCCATGGCGCTGGCCGAAGCGCGCCTCAAGGCGAACCCGCGCGATACCGGCGCGCTCTATGCCCTGGGCGTCTCCTACGGCCTGCGGGCCAACTACGATTTCCTGGTGCGCAAGGCCTGGCGCGATGCGCTGCGCGATGCCACGGCTGCACGCAAAGCCCACAGCCGGATCACCGAAATCGACCCGTCCAACGTGGACGCCCGGATGGTCCAGGGGCTGCACGATTACATAGTCGGCAGCCTGCCGCTCGAGTGGCGCCTGCTAGGCTTCCTGATCGGTTTCCATGGCAACAAGGAAGAGGGCATACGCGAGGTCGAGATGGTTTCCCGCAATGGAAAGGTCGACCGGCTGGATGCCGAGTTCCTCCTCTGCGCGGTTTACCGCCGCGAGAAGAAATCCGGGCGCGCCATCCCTCTGCTCGAGGACCTCATCGGCCGCTTCCCGGGCAACTACCTGCTTCGCATGGAGCTGGCGCAGATGTACAGCGACATCGGCAAGGAGACCCAGGCCCTGGCGGTTCTGGAGCGGCTGCGTGCGCTCAAGAACTCCGGAGTCCCCAGCCTGGTCGGCCTGCCCGCCGGGAAAATAGACTACGCCGAGGGCAACATCGAGTTCTGGTACAACGATCTGGATGCCGCGCTGCTCAATATCCGCCTGGCGGCCGCCGGAGCCGAAGAGCTGGACCTCAACACCGGCGTCCTCGCCTGGATGCGCCTGGGCCAGATCTACGACCTCAAGGGACAGCGGAGTACGGCGGTTGCCGCCTACCAACACGCCATCCGCTTCGCCCCCGACTCGGAGGCGGCGCGGGAGTCCAGACGGTACCTCGACACCCCCTACCGGCGCCGGTTGAAGGGATAGCCCGTCTCGCGAAGAGCCGAGGTCATCGCACGCCGCAAGGCACACCACTCACTCCTGCACTCGGCGAAAGACCGATGTCGCACCGGAAGTGCCCGGTCGGTTTGCGGCGGCGCACGACTGGCGGCTGCAATGACCGAAAGGCCCGCCTACTCCTCGACCGTCACTTTGACAGGCTGCTCGATCTCTTTGGTCGGGTCCTTCTTCAGTTTCACGACGACGCCGAAGCGGCCCGGCTTCATCGTAGAAGGTACCTTGATCTTGATCGAAGTGGCGGTCTGCTCCGTGATGACGGCTTTGAAATCCGTCGTTTCGTCAGTCAAGAGAATACCGGAGACGTACTCTTGGTCGAGATACTCCCCTTGCAGGCTCACCACTTCACCGGCCTTCACCGACATCGGGTCCACGTTATGGATCTGCGGCATGGGAGTCTGAGCAAGAAGAATCGCCGCGCCCATCAGAGCAGCGACGAGGAGCCGCGCGACTGCACACGTTCTCATCTGGTTAAACGCCTCCAAAGGAAGATGCTAGACCCGAATCTCCGCGAATGCAAGTGCAGATTGTGTCCGATGCTTAATCGCCGCCGGCAGACCCGCCCGCAGCCTGCCCCCCGAGCGGCGCGTGCACCCGGCACGCCCGGCCGTGCCCCGCACAACCGAGCGCCGCAACTCAGCCGCAAGCCCGCGCGTCTACAATGGTGACGAGGGGACAAATGCGTTACGCGATATTGCCGATCCTTGCTTGCGTCATGCTGGCGGCCGATGACACCGCCTGGCGGAAAGTGGATCAGACCAGCCTGAGCGACGCTCAGGTTCAAGACATCATCGCCAGATTCGCCGCCAAAGAGGCGGAGTTTGCCAAGGCGCGCGAGAACTACACCTACCGCCAGTCGGTGAAGGTCCAGTCGGTCGATCCTGACGGTAAGCCCACGGGCCAGCACGAAATTATCGAAGACATCATCTTCTCGCCCGAGGGCAAACGCACCGAGCGCGTGGTTCGCGCCCCGGTCGACACTCTGACAGCCTTTTCGCTCACCCCCGAGGACGAGCAGGACCTCAAGAACGTCCAGCCCTTCGTGCTCACCACCTCCGAGATTCCGAAGTACTACGTTCGTTACCTCGGAAAGCAGATGGTCGATGAGATTCCGGCCTATGTCTTCGCGGTCAAACCCAGGAAGCTCGAGAAGGGCCAGCGCTACTTCTCGGGCGAGATCTGGGTGGACGATCGTGACCTCCAGATCGTCAAGACGTACGGGCGGGGCGTCGGCATCGTCCGCGAAGGCAACGAGTTCCCGAAGTTCGAGACCTATCGCGAGCAGATCGACGGCAAGTACTGGTTTCCGACCTACACCCACGCCGATGACGTGCTGCAGTTCCGTGAAGGGCCGCAGGGCATTCGTATGTTGGTGACCTATAAGAACTACAAGCAGTTCAAGAGCGAAGTGAACATCCAGTACGGCGACGCGGTCGGCGGCGCCGAGCCCAAGAAGCCGGCCGAGCCCGCAAAACCCTAGGTACGCTGCTTGAGCACGCCCGGGCGGTGGCCCCAGCGCTACGCCGTCCGACCCCCGGATTCAGCCGTTTAGCTCGGAAAATGCGCCGCACGGGGCGATTCCCTCGGCGTCCAACTTATGCCATGATCTAATAAGGGTTTAAGCCCCTTTTGGAGCCCGGCTTCGAGGTATGCGCAAGGTCCCCCTGCAAGACTCGTTGAAGATCATTGGACGCGGATCCTTGAACTGGATCGCCGGGCGGCCCATCGTCGTCTCGTTCGAGGTCACCGATGCCTGCACCTGCTACTGCAAGCATTGCGATCACGGCGGGCCGCGCGACGAGTCGCGCAACCTTAAACCCGCCGACTACCGCCGTTACATGGAGACCCTGAAGCCCTGCGTCGTCCAGGTATCGGGCGGCGAGCCGCTGATGCGCCCCGACCTGATCGAAATCGTCCGCACCATCAAGAACGGATCGAGCGTCCCTTACGCCATCCTGGTTTCGAACTGGTCCGAGATGACCGACGAGCGATATCTGGCTCTTCGGGCTGCGGGTATCGATCAGTTCTCCGTCAGTCTCGATTTCCCCGATGACCGGCACGACGTCTTCCGCGGCTACCCGGGCTTATTCGCTCACCTGAGCCAGATCATGCCACGCCTGGCCGCCCTGGGGCACGACGACATCGTCCTGAATTCCTGCATCACCAGCGAGAACGTCTCGGAAATCAACGCTATCGCCGACATGGCGCGCGCCTGGGGCGTAAACCTCTGCTATAGCGCCTATTCCTCCCGCCGCACGGGCTGCCGGGACTACTTCCTGAACACCCCCGACGAGATCGCGACCCTGAACCAGCAGCTGGATGGCGTCGAGCGCCGCCGCGATCCGAGCCGCTGGATCGTGAACTCCACCACCACTCTCGAGGCCACGCGGCGCTATTTCGAGCGCGGCGGCATGCCGGGATGCCAGGCTGGTCTGCGTTTCCTGGTGGTGACCGCCGATGGCTCGCTCCAGCCCTGTTCCATGCAGTTCCGGAAGTACCCGCTCGAAGGCCAGGCGCGCATGGTGAGCGAGTTCACCTCCTCCAACGCCTGCGACCAGTGCTACGTCTCCATCCGCTCCTATCTCGACAAGAGCTTCTCGCGCCTGCTCTGGGAGAACGTGAGCGGGTTCCTGTCCTTCAAGTCGTAAGCCGTTGGCCTGCGCCTTCTGAATTCCTGCGAATTCCCGCCCGCCGCCGCACTACATCTGGTAAGGTCCTGGAGGTCAATCATGTCGAGCAGGGTGCGCCTGGCGGTTCTTCTCTCCATCGCGGCGATCTGGGCTGTAGCTCGGGCCGCTCCTCCGGCGCGGGCGGTAACGCATGCGCGGCCGGCCATTGGCGGGGGGCAGCCAGCCCCGAATGATCGCGAGCTGGAGGCGGCCATCCGCGCGCGCTTTGCCCAGTCCAAGATCGGTGTGAATCACTTCGGAGTGCGGGTGCAGGGGGGCGTGGCGACCATCGAGGGCCACACCGATGTCATTCAGCACAAAGGGACCGCCACGCGCTTGGCAAAGGCCGCCGGCGCGCGCGAGGTGGTCAACCGGGTCGAGCTAAGCGAGGCCGCCAAGGAGCGCGCCGCATCCAACCTGGCCAAGGGCCGCCGTCGCGTCCAGGTCAAACGGAGCGAGAAGCGCTCCGAGCGAGCCGACGGGCAGTCCCGCTGAGCGCCTGTCTTTTCTTTGACCTTGTCCTTGCCAAGCCTCCGCACTTCGAGTAGAGTTGAACAATCGCGGAGGATAAATGGCGTTTTGCAGGAACTGCGGTTCGCCCGTAGCCGGGCAGTTTTGCACCAGGTGCGGCACGCCGGCAACACCGCCGGCTGAAGCGGCGTACACCCCGCCGCCCCCGCAACCTCCACCAGCTCCAGAACCTCCCGCGGCGCAGCCGCCTGCGCAGGCCCCGCCGTTCACCCCTGCCTACGCTCCGCCGGCGTCTACGCCGCCCATGTTCGCGCCGGGAGTAGAGTACGCCACATGGGCCACCCGTGCCCTCGGATACCTGATTGACAGCGTGCTGGTCGGCGCTGTCGCCGGCATCCTGTTCCTGGTGGCCGCGCTCGTCTTTGGCGGTCTTGCCGGGATTGGCAGTGGCCTGAGGTCCGAGGGCCTGCAAGGGCTCGGAGGAGGGGGCTGCTGTTGCGCTTTGGCGATATTCCCGCTGGCGATGCTTCTGGTCGGCCTATGGAACAAGGTATATCTGGTCGCACAGCGGGGCGCATCAATCGGCCAGGGTGTCATGAAGATCAAGGTGGTCAATGCGCAGGGCCAGTTGATCACCACGGGCCAGGCGGCCTTGCGGCTGCTGGTCCACATCGGACTCAGTTTCGTGCCCGCCGGCGGCCTGATCGATCTGCTCTGGCCGCTTTGGGACGAGCGCCGGCAGACCCTGCATGATAAAGCGGTCGGCTCTTATGTGATCACCAGCCCCGCGGGGGTATAGATGACGCAGCTCCGAACCAGGCCGGGGATCGCCAGCGCCGCCGTAGGGCTGATCATGCTGGCCCAGATCGTGGCGGCCGGCATCCTCCTGCGCGCCACCCCGGACGGTGTCTCGCTGCTCGGCCGCCGGTTTGGCGGTGTGTGCTCGTTCCGGCGGCTGACCGGCCGGCCGTGCCCGACCTGCGGGATGACCCGTAGCATCGTTCTCACGCTGAACGGGCAGATTGGGGCGGCGCTCCGCGTCAATTTCGCCGGGCCTGCCTGGGTGGTGGCAGTGGCTACCATTGCCGCCGCCCTGCTCTGGCTTGCCTGGCGCCAGGGCCAGGCGGCTGCGGATCGGGCCGGGGCGGTCCGCCGGGTTCGTTTGCTGGCAGTGGCTCAGGGTGCGGTTTTCGGCGTCTTACTGGCCACACATTGGATTTGCGCAGTCACCGGGCACGCTTGACGTTGCCGGCGCCTCGGCTAGCGCGTATGCTTGCTCTGTTCGCGTTGTTCGATTACAGTTGGAGGTTCGGGAGGAGAGATGCCGTTTTGCAAAACCTGCGGTTCGCCCGTTGAAGGGCAGTTTTGTGCGAAATGCGGAACCCCGGCCGCCGCGCCTGTTGGCGCTGCGCCACCACCACCACCTCAAGCCCCACCAGCCCAGCCCTATGCCCAGCCCGGCTACGGCGCCCCTGCTCCACAACCTGCTCCGGCAGCCGCCGGAATGACCGATAATGTGGCCGGGCTGCTGTGCTACCTCGTGGGTCTGATCACCGGCATTCTGTTTCTGGTGATCGAGCCCTACAACCGGAACAAGTTCATCCGGTTCCACGCCTTCCAGTCGATCTTCGCTCACGTGGCCATGATCGCGATCTGGATCGTGGTCCACATTATTAGCGGGATCATCTTCGCGGTGATGCCGTGGGGCGTGTTTTCGCTCTTCCACGTGCTCTTCGCCCTGGTGTGGCTCGTCGTCGGGCTGGGGTTCTTCGCGCTGTGGATCTTCCTGATGATCAAGGCGTACCAGGGCCAGAAGTTCATGCTGCCCATCATCGGGGCGCTCGCCGACAAGCAGGCGTAGAATTCGCATACCCTTCCGGCGCCGCGCGAGCGTCATTAGAGAAGTGCGGACGTTATTGTTCTGTCTGGTCGTTTCGGGCTTGGCCCTGGCTCAGGCGCCCCGGGTTGGTCTGGTCGAGCTTTACGGAGTGCGCAAGGTCTCCGGGGAGCGCATCCGCAACGCCATCGGGGTGGCTGAAGGCGACCCACTGCCGGCGTCGAAAACCGAGATCGAGGAGCGTTTGCAGAGGGTTCCCGGTGTCGTCCTGGCGCGGGTGGAAGCGGTGTGCTGCGCCGGGGAGCAAGCGATCCTCTACGTCGGGATCGAGGAGCGCGACGCGCCGCACCCCGAGATCCGGCAACCGCCTCAGGGCAATGTCAGCCTGCCGGAAGCGGTTGCGGTCACTTACCACGACTTCGTTGCCTATTTTGGCCCGGTGGCCCGTTCCGGTGACCCTTCCGGCCCGGCTGCCGAATCATATCGGGAGAGCTTCGAACATCTGGCCAAGGAGCATCTCGATGGCCTCCACCGCGTGTTGAGGGAGTCGGATGAGGCCGGCCAGCGCGCCATCGCCGCCTATGTCCTGGGCCGTGCACCGTTCCTACCGGCCGTGGTCGATGACCTCCAATACGCCATGCTCGATGACGACCGGACGGTGCGCTCCAACGCCATGCGGTCCCTCCAGGCGTTCGCGTCGCGCGCGCCTCGCGATCCGGATCTGGACGTTCGGATCGAGCTCACCTGGTTTGTCGAGTTGCTGAACTCCCTGACCTGGGAGGATCGCTACCAGGCCGCCACCGCCCTGGCGAAACTCACCGAGTCCCGCGACCCGGGCACGCTCGAACATCTGCGGGAGCGCGCGCTCCCCGCGCTGGTCGAGATGGCTCGCTGGAAAACCCCGGCCCACGCTCACCCGGCCTTTGTCTTGGTTGGCAGGTTGGGCGGTGCCTCGGAGGAGGACATCGAAGCCGCCTGGGCTCGCGGAGACCACGAACCGGTCATCAGGAAGGCGCTCCGGTAAGGGGGACGCCCGGACAAACAAAAGGCCGGGGCCTTCCACCGCCCCGGCCTTTCATGGCAGACTTCCGAACTAGCGTGCGGCCAGAAGCGCCCTTAAATGCCGTGCGCGCTCCGGAGACCGCAATTGACGCAGAGCTTTCGCCTCGATCTGGCGAATTCGTTCACGAGTGACGTCGAACTCCTGGCCGATCTCCTCAAGGGTGTGCTCCCGTTCGCACCCGATCCCGAACCGCAACCGGATCACCTTCTCCTCTTTGGGAGAAAGGGTCTTGAGAATGTTGGCCGTCTCGTCCCGAACATTGGACTCGATGACCGAATCCACGGGAGAACCTACCCACCGGTCTTCGATCAAATCGCCCAGCGCAGACTCGCCGTCGCGGCCGACTGGGGTCTCGAGTGACACGGGATCGCGGGAGATGGTCTTCAGCTTCTGGACCTTCTCCACGGAAATGTCCATGCGCCGGCTGATCTCGTCGTTGGTCGGCGCCCGGCCAAGTTCCTTCTCGAGCTCGCGGTTGGCCCGCAGGAACTTGTTCATACTCTCGTTCATGTGCACCGGGATGCGGATGGTGCGGGACTGGTCCGCAATAGCGCGCGTGATCGCCTGGCGGATCCACCACGTCGCGTAAGTGGAGAACTTGTAGCCCCGCCGGTACTCGAACTTGTCCGCGGCTCGCATCAGCCCGATGTTGCCTTCCTGGATCAGATCCAGCAGGTGCAACCCCCGGTTGACGTACTTCTTGGCGACCGACACCACCAGGCGAAGGTTGGCCTCGACCAGGTCCTTCTTGGCCCGCTCAGCCTCCAACTCGCCATGGCGGATCACCGCCAGCGTGTGCCTGAGGTCCGTCAAGGGCGCGCCCGCGATCGCTTCCCCCTTCTTGATTTCCCGCCGCAGCTCCTTCACCCGGCTCTGGGAAGCCTGGCCGTTGCGCTCCAGCAGTTTCTTCAGCTCGCCGTCGAGCTGCGCCATCTCATCCACTGCGTGCTCGATTTCCTTGGTGAACTCCTTCCACCGGCTGAGCTGGAAGGGAACCTTGCGGATCGCCAGCGACGTCTCCACCTTGGCGCGGGCCAGCTTGGCCTGCGCACGGCGGCGGACTTTCTTATTGGTCAGAGGGATGGTTTCAAGTCTTTCCGCCAGTTGCTGCCGCTTCTTGTGCAGCACGACGATATCGGCGAACAACTGGCGCGCATCCGCGCGCTTCTTCTCATCCGCCGCCGTCCCCTCTTCGACTTCCCCACCCAGATCGACGTAGTCGTCCAGCTCCGCCACGTCCTTCTTCAACTGCTCGGCCAGAGCCACCACCGCCAATTGAACCAGCGCGGACCGGCTAATAGCCTTCTGCATCCGCAACTTGCCGCGCTCCATGCGGCGCGCCAGATCGACCTCGCCCTCCCGCGTTAGCAAGGGAACGGCGCCCATCTCCCGCAGATACACCCGTACCGGGTCGTCCGTGTAGATGGACTCCTCGGCCTGCTGGACCGAGTGGAAGTCTTCCGCCTCGGCGTCAAAAAACTTGGTGGCCTCTTCGTCAAACGGGAGGCCCAGAGTCTCGTGACCCTCGGTCAAGAACTGGTCTTCAAAATGATCCACGGTCTGATTCACCTCCCCGATCCTAGGGTCAGAGTCGGACTTGCGCCTTTCCTCGGGGGTTGAGTGTTACGT
This sequence comes from Bryobacterales bacterium, assembly GCA_963719445.1. Lineage (GTDB taxonomy): Bacteria > Acidobacteriota > Terriglobia > Bryobacterales > Bryobacteraceae > DASWZN01. The sequence goes on along the minus strand of OY970385.1, from coordinate 4,329,202 downwards.
TTGATTACCGGTCGCTCCCGGCTTTTTGTCGACGGCGCACCTCTGGGGCATGGTGCCGTCTCTAGATCTTATCATCGATCCGCTCAGAAGTTAAGCCCCAATGTTAGAAGATGTACCAGATCGCTTTTGGTTACAAGATATTGTAGTTTCTGACACCCCGCCTCTACGGGAGTGACACCGGCCGCGCTTTATTCTCATCGGTGCCCGGCCCCGGCCCGTTAGCTCCGTTTCTGCCGCATCAGGGCCTTCAGCTCGTGAAAGAACGCCTCTTCGTCCTGAAAGTCCCGGTAGACCGATGCAAACCGCACGTAGGCGATCTTGTCCAACACCCGCAGCCGCCCCATTAGAAGTTCACCGATGGATGTAGTAGATATTTCCCGCTCCGGACTATTGAAGAGCGCGCCCTCCACCTCATCGACGATCTCCGCCAGCTTCCCCATGGCTACCGGCCGCTTCTCGCAAGCCTTCAGCAGGCCGCCCAGGACCTTCTGACGGTCGAACTTCTCGCGGCGACCGTCCTTCTTGATAACCATGTACGGAATTTCGTCGATCCGCTCGTAGGTCGTGAACCGGCGCTGGCAGCTCAGGCACTCGCGCCGCCGCCGCACGACGTCTCCTTCCTTGGCTTCGCGCGAGTCGACAACGCGATCCTCCATGTGTCCGCAGAATGGGCAAGTCATTGGCCCTGCTCCAGTGGGACAGGCCTCCGGCCTGTCGCCGTTCCCGGCTCGTGCTCCGCCTCCTCGCCGCAGGGCACGCCCGCTGCAAGGGACGACTGGGCGCGCTCGGCTCTGTGCTCCAAGTCCTTCAATTTACGCCAGTTAATCCCCTCGTAAAACGCAAAACCGAGGCCAACCGGAACGATGCAAACGAATGACACCACCCAAACCACGATCGCCAGGCTGGTCGCCACCTCGACCCGGATGCCATACAGCTCCGTCAGCACGACTACAGCCACCAACTGCATCCCCCCGCCAACCCCCGGAATCTGAACGACGCTGCCAAAGGCCACAAAACCGATGAAGATCACGACATCCTGCAGCGTGAATGCCGCCGTTTGGTGGCAGCTCTTGAAGATGCATACGAAGCACAGCACGATGAGCGCCCATTCGAGCACCGTATAGAGGCACAACCGAATGGCCGAGCCCTGTGTCTGCATCGCCGCCGTGCCGTCCATGAACGTCCCCACCATTCGCGCCGCTCGCGCGTGGTGCCGCCGGGGCAGGAAGCCGAGAGCACCCACCAGCCTCTTCCGCATGACCTCCGAAAACCGGGCCATCATGATCAGAAGTACCAGGCAGACGGCAGCCAGAATGCCTACCACGTAGCCACCGGTTTCAAGTGCCCAGCGAAAGGTATGCCCGAGGCTGGCGCCGGAAGCCTCAATCTGGCTCACCGCAAAGCCGAAAACCAGGAGCACCGCCAGCAGGTCACAGAGGCGTTCCAGCACCCACGCAGCCAGTTGGGAGGAAAAGGGGACCTTCTCCTTGAGGGCGATGAGATAGGGCCGAACGAACTCGCCCGGCCGTCCCAGCAGCACCACCGCGGTGAAGCCGATCGCGGTGGCCTTGAAGATGCCCCAGATTCCCGGATTGGGCCGCAGCGGCCGAAGCATGACCCCCCAACGGAGTGCCCTGCCGTAACAGGTCGCCAGGGACAGGATGACCGACAGCGCAACCCAGCGCCAGTCCAGGTGCAGGAAGCTGGCGGCGAAGGTGCTCCACTGGAACCCGGCGTGGTACCAGCGCCCGTAAACCACCCACACGCCGAAGCCGGTCAAGATGATCAGCGCCAGCAGGCACTGCCACCGCCTGGACATCCCCCCAGCGGGACAGGCCTCCGGCCGGTCACCAGCCGGGCCACCGGAGGCAGCCGCCGCGTTTCCGTTCCGGCTCAGGCCTAATCGGGCTAGAATGGAACCTTGCATTCCGGAAGGTCAGATTCGAGCGAACTTCCTATGATAAGGCCTCGTAAGTCCAAGTGGAAGCCTGAATTGAGGCGCAGCGCCCGGCGGCGAAATCCGAAGGGCGGCTGGGCGCGGGAAGGCTCACCGTGCGAGCGAAGCTTATGGCAGCCACTGCGACGATCGTCGAAACCCTGCTGCCCGGCACAACGGGCTCACGGGCGGGGTACGCCTGGCCTGCCGTTCGCTCCTTGACCTTTAGGATACAGGGAAGAACTTTGGATCCCGACTACACCTTGGTTGAGCGGTGCCTGCGCGGGGAAGACGCCGCTTGGGAAGAGATGGTGAAGACCCACACGCGACGGGTCTACTCCCTCTGCTACCGCTTCACCGGAAGGGATTCCGAGGCGCAGGACCTGGCGCAGGAGGTCTTCCTGCGGGTTTTTCGGACCCTGAAGACCTTCCGGGCGGGCGAAGGCACGTTCGTCGTCTGGCTGTCGCGTCTGACCCGCAACCTGCTCATCGATCACTATCGCCGCAGCCGGCTCGACCGGGCGACCGATTCCATCGAAGAGCAGTTGCCCATGATCGAGGAACGCCGCTCCGCCAGCGCCCGGACCGAGGGAATGCTGGCGGGCCGCGAGGCCGGCGAGCTGCTCCAGGGCGCGCTGGCCAAGCTGTCCCCTGAATTGCGCGAGACCGTAATCCTGCGGGACATAGAGGAGCTGGAGTACAGGGAGATTGCCCAGGTGCTGAAGGTGCCGGAAGGCACCGTGAAGTCCAGGCTCAACCGCGGGCGCGCCGAGCTGGCCCGCATCTTGCGAAAGCAGAGGATCCTGATATGAACTGCGCGGATCTGGAAATCCTGCTTTGCGACTACATGGATGGCACGCTGGCTTCCGACGCCAGGCGCGAGCTGGAACAGCATCTCGCCGGCTGTGCGAACTGCACGGAGTTGGCCCGGGACGTCACGGCCGCGGTCGGCTTCATCGGCCGCGCGGCCGGCGTAGAGCCGCCGCCTGAGCTGCTGACCCGAATTCTGTTCAATCTACCCTCGGCGCACCATGCGCGGGCGCGCCAGACGGGTGGGTTGCGGGATTTCCTGCACCGCTGGATTCAACCCATCCTGCAGCCGCGCTTCGCGATGGGCTTCGCGATGACGATCCTTTCGTTCTCGCTCCTGGGCCGGTATGCGGGCATTTCGCCGCGCCAGCTCACGCTCGACGATCTCCGTCCGGCCAAGGTCTGGCAGGCGATCGACGACAAAGCCTACCGGACCTGGCAGCGGACCACGAAGTTCTATCAGAACCTGCGCTTTGTTTACGAGATTCAAACCCAGCTCCGGGAGTGGAAGCAGAAGGAGCAGCAGTTGAAGGCGCGTGTCACCGGCGAGGAACACCCCGCCCCGCCGCGCAATGGCCGGAAGGACGCCATATCGGCGCCCCAATCACCCGGCGCGAACGCTTCACAGAGATAGGAGACAAAGGCCATGAATTGCTATAAACATCCCGAACTTTCGGCAGTTGCATTTTGCAGGACCTGCGGCAAGCCGCTTTGCCAGAACTGCCAGCGGGCCGTTGAGGGGACCATCGTGTGCGAGGACCACGCGCCCCAGCAGATCGTGGCGCCGGTGGCGCCTCCGCTGCGCCCCCCCACCGACATCTCGCCGGGGCTGGCCTTTGTGTTGGGGCTGATCCCAGGGGTCGGCGCCATCTACAACGGGCAGTACGCCAAGGGCATCGTGCACGTGGTGGTCTTCGGCATGCTGATCAGCATCACCGCCTCGGGATCGATCGGCGGCTACGAACCATTGTTCGGCCTGCTGATCGCGATCTGGTATTTCTACATGCCGTTTGAAGCCTATCACACGGCGCGCAGGCGGCAGATCGGCGAACCGGTGGACGAATTCTCCAGCGTCTTTCCGCTGCGGGGACGCACCGCGGGCTTCCCCATGGGCCCGGTAGCCCTGATCGTGCTGGGCGGGATCTTCCTGATGAACACGATGGGCATCTTCCGTTTCGAGCAGATTATCCGGTGGTGGCCGGTGGGCCTGATCGTGCTCGGAGCTTACATGCTCTACTGCCGGCTGGCTGGCTCGGGCGGCGACCGTTCCGCGAACAGCCAGGAGGCCAGCGATGCGCGTCACTAGCGTGGACATCATTCGCGCTGTGCGCGGGCCGATTCTGCTGATTGTTCTCGGCCTGCTGTTCGTAGGCGAATACTGGGGCCAGTACCCGTTCTACAAGACCTGGCCCGTGCTGTTGATCGTATACGGCCTGCTGAAGCTGTTGGAGCACCTGGCGCCGGACGGCAGCCGCACGCCGGCGGGAGGGTCGTTATGAAACGGAGATCGCTGGCCGGACCGCTGCTGCTCATCCTGATCGGGGTGTGGTTCCTGATGAGCACGTTGCGGCCGGATCTTCAGCTGCTCGACCTGGCCGCTCGCTTCTGGCCGTTTGTTCTGATCGGTTGGGGCGCGCTGCGGCTGCTCGAGATCCTGGTGTGGGCCGTGCGCGGCCAGGAAATGCCGCGCTCCGGCCTGGCCGGAAGCGAGTGGACGCTGGTGGTCTTCCTCTGCCTGGCCGGCTCCGCGCTCTACTGGGTCAACTATGACCGCCCCTGGGGCCGCTTTGCGATCGGCGCCAACAGCGTCGAAATCTTCGGCCGCTCGTTCGACTACACGATTCCGGAGCAGAAGTTTCCGGCGGGGAAAGCGACGCGCGTCTTGGTGGAGAACCTGCACGGGACGGTGAGGGTCACCGGCGCGGATGCCCAGGACGTCACGGTTGGCGGGCGCAAGAGCGTCCGCGCCCTTCAGGACAAGGATGCCGACGAGGCCGACCGGCAGACCAAGGTGGATGCCGCCGTCAACGGCGACATGGTCGTTGTCCGCACCAACCAGGACCGCTTCACCGGCCGGCAGCGCGTCACGACCGACGTCGAGGTGACCGTTCCCCGCGGCTTCAGCGTCGAGGTCCGCGGCCGGAATAACGACAGCATCGAGGTCAGCTCCGTGAACGGCAGCGTCGAGGTGGCGGCCGACGACGCGTCGGTGCGCCTCGACGGCATCGGCGGCAACGTGCGCTTGACCGACGTGCGGAAGAGCGATCTGATCCGCGCCGCCAACGTCAAAGGCGCGGTCGACATTCAGGGCGGCCGGGGCCGCGACATCGAGTTGGATACGATCGCGGGCGAGGTGGTCATCGACGGCTCCTATTCGGGCGACCTGGAGTTCAAGAACCTGGCCAAGCCCCTCCGCCTCACCGCCCCGAACGCCGAGCTGAGGGTGGAGCGGACGCCGGGCGAGATCCATATGGACCTGGGCAAGTTCGAAGCCACCAACCTGGTGGGGCCGATCCGGCTGACCAGCGGCCGGCCCCGCGACGTCGAGATCGAGAAGTTCACCCAGTCTCTCGATCTCTCGCTCGATCACGGCGACATCACGCTGCGCCCGCTCGATACGCCGCTCTCGAAGATCGCCGCGCACACGCACAACGGCCAGGTGGAACTCACTCTGCCGGAGAAGGCCGCGTTCGACCTCAAGGCATCCACCAACCGCGGCGAAGTCAGCAATGATTTCGGCGATCCGCTTAAGACCGTCTCGGACGAGCACGGGCGCGGCAGCGGCTCGATCACGGGGACCATCGGGCAGGGCCCGGCGATCGTAGTCCAGACCGACCGCGGCGCCGTCACCGTCCGCAAGGATTCAGGAGCGCCGCTGGCGGCGCGCAGCGGCCACATACAGCCGGAGATTGAGAAGCACTGACAAGCGAGCCACGGGGCGTGGGGCAGGCGGTTCCGCCTGCCTTCACACCTCCAGCCCAACCGACCTCATCAGCTCGAGCGCGTTGCTCTTCTCCACCACGCCCGGCCGCAACCGGTAGTCGAAGGTGACCTTTCCGCCCTCCAGGTGATCCTCGAAATGGACGTTCCGCGCGCGGGGCGCGAGCGTGTCGGCAATGTCCGCCAGAGCCAGGTCGTGCGTGGTCAGCAGGCCGATGGCGCCGCGGTTCACCAGCGTCCGGATAACCGCCTCGGCGCCGATTCGCCGGTCGTGCGAGTTGGTGCCTTGCAGCAGCTCGTCCAGCAGAAACAGCAGCGGCCGCGGACCATCGGCCAGTTCCACCAGCAGGCGGATGCGCGTGATCTCGGCATAGAAACGCGACGTGCCCGAATACAGGGAGTCGAGAGTCCGAATCGACGCTCCCACTGCCATCGGCGCGAGGCGCAGCCGTTTCGCCCTCACCGGCGCGCCCGCCATCGCCAGCACCGCGTTCACTCCCACCGTCCGCAGCAGCGTGCTCTTTCCCGACATGTTCGAGCCGCTGACCACCAGCACGCACGGCTCGCCGCACAACCGCACGTCGTTGGGAACGGCGCGGCTCTGCGCGATCAGCGGGTGGGCCAGGCCTTCGCCCTCGAAGCAGGGGCCGCCCTCACAGAATTCGGGAAGAGTGTCCGCCGGATGCTCGTAGGCGTAATTCGCCAGCGCGCAGAGGGCTTCGATCTGGCCCGCCGCATCGAGCCATTTCCGAATGTGCCCGCCCGACTCCTTGCGCCAGGCCTCGATGGCGAAGGCCAGCTGTATCTTGTACAGCAGCGCCAGGTTGACCATGCGGATCACCACGTGGTCGGCCGAATCGAGCAGCTCCATGAGGCGATTCAAACGGGCGATGCGCCGCGACGGAGGAGCGCCCTCCGTTTCAAACGCCTTCCGCAATGCCGCCAGCCGCGGGCTCGAGAACGGCTCGCGTTCGAAGCGTGCCAGCATCTCCGCCAGCAGCGCGAGGCCATATGCCGGCTCGCCCACCGCCTCTATCACCAGTTGGAGCCGCGCCCGCAGCCGCAGCGCGAAAGCGGTCTCCGCCCCCGCCACCAAAAGAAAGAACTCCGGGGAATCGAAGACGGCCCACAACACCGCCGCTCCCACCATCAGCGCGGCCAGCGCCGCCGCCCCAATTCGCAAGCGCCGCGAATCGAAGACCAAAGGCCTCTCGGCCCAACGCGACAGCGACCCCGGGTCGATCCCCGATCTCAGGTCCTCGCCGAGCATGGCGATCCCCTCGCGCAGATCCAGCCTGGGCCGCAGCTCGGCCACCGCCGCGTGGCGCTCCCGAACCTCCGCCGGCGCCGCGGGCTCGAGCAGCCAGCGCGCCAGCGTGGCCTCTCCCGAGCGCAGCCGCGCCGTCGAGAGCAGCTCGAACAGCGATCCCTTGCCAAACAGGTCCAGGTCCTCCGCGTAGGGGTGTGCCGGATCGTCGAACCGCTCGCCGCCATCGCCCTGGCCGGCCCAGCGATCGTCCAGGCGCGCGATCCCCTTCTCGTAGAAGCCCGCCAGGCGCCCGGCGCGCTTGAGCGCCCGTATCACGCGCCCGTGCTGCAGCGCCAGCACCGTAAACGCGGCCACCGGCACGAGCAGCCACCATGGCGCGAACCAGTGCCGGGCCACCACCATCCAGCCCGCCGCCACTCCGGCGGCCACCACGGCCAGTTGCACGTTCCCGAACGCGACGTGTCGCCGCTCGAGTTCCGCCACAACCTGGCTCTGCGCCTTCAGGCGCCGGGCGTACTCCGCCCGCGGATTGTCGGTGATTTCGCTCACTGGATCGCTTACGGCGTCGGCTTCACCACAATCTGATAATCGTCGGACTGCGGCCCATCCACGGATTCGATCTGCATGAACTGGAACGGACCGAGCGGCGGGGCGAACTTGCGGGACGCCTTGGTCAGCGGGCCCAGGCTGACATACACCAGGTATACGCCGGTGGCAATGTTTTCGATCGGGACCTCCGTGCCCGCCTGGACGTACACCAAACGCAAGGGCACGCCCGGCGCCGCTTGTGACGCCACGCGGACCACCGCGTCTTCCCCGCTGCGGTTGGCGATCCGGAACCGGCCCGCGCCCGTGGGACCGCGCGGCGGCATCAACTGGGCTCCGTTCGGAAGCGATATAAGAGCAGCCTCCGTCTCCTCCGCGCCCGGCCGAGATGCCTTTTTCGCGTGGTGGATGGGCGCGGCTTCGGTGGGGTGCGCGGCCGGCGCCTGCCCCGCGCTCCCCTGCGCCGCGGGCACCTGGCGCTCCGGGCGGCTCGGCGCCGAATCGTAGAGGTACAGGCCGAGGCCCGCCAACAACACGGGGATCAGGAACGGGCTGAACTGGGCCGCAACCTTCAAAACGCTCGGGCTGGGTGGGGGCGGAGGCGGGGGAACGAACTCGATCGCCGGCGTCGCCGGTTGGGCCGCCAGCGTGGGGTATGACGGCGGGCGCTCCAACTCCCAGGCCTGCTTTGGCAAAGGCTCCGCTGGCGGCTCCTCCGGCTCCTCGGCCCGCCGGCCGAACTCCGCCGCCACGGCCGGTTCCGGCGGAAGGACCGGCTGCGGAACATTCCTGTCGGCCACGTGATCGGGCACCGGTGTGAGAAGTTCGGGAGCTTCCTGAGGCGCCGGCTTACCGCTCACCTCGGGCCTGGATGCCAAGGCGTTGTATGCCTCGATGATTTCCTTCAGCTTCGCCTCCGCCATCAGCTCCAGGTGGGGCTGGTTGGCAAAGCGCGAAGGATCCCAAACCCTCACCAGGTCTCGATAGGCCTGATAGATCTCTTCGGGCGAAGCCGTCGGTTGCAGGTTGAGAGCTCGGTAGTATCTCTCTATTTCAGGGTCCATTTCGTTGTCTGACCAGGACTCTAGTTGAGCATAACCCGTCCAAATACTTGAGGCAACCACTCAGCAACGGCCCGCAACCGTCACGGACCGGACTGGAACCACCGGACGGTGCACGTTCGCCAGGCCGCCGGCGCCCGTCCGCTGACTCTCGCACTGCTTCCCTCTCCCCCTTGCCGCCTCTCCCGCTTTCGGCCATGCTTATAGGTGATGAGACGGAGAACCTTCTTGCAGTCGGCGGTGGTGGCGCCTTTGATCGCAGACACGAAGGCGGCCGGCGCGATCCCCACCCGTGTGTATAAGGGCGACGTGAAGCTCTCCATGATCGCCTTCGGAGGCATCGTCGTCGTGGGCTTGGAGCAGAAGGACGCCGGCCGCATCGTGGCGGAGGCGTTCGACCGCGGCGTCAATTACTTCGACGTGGCGCCCAGCTACTTCGATGGCGAGGCGGAGATGAAGCTCGGCCCGGCTCTCGAGCCCTACCGCAAGCGCTCATTCCTGGCCTGCAAGACCATGGAGCGCGGCGCGGACGGCGCTCGCAGGGAACTGGAGCAGAGCCTGGGCCGCGCAAAGACCGATCATTTCGATCTCTACCAGTTCCACGCCGTCTCGAGCCTGGAAGATGTCGAGAAGATCCTGGCTCCCGGCGGCGCCGCCGAAACGTTCGTCAAGGCGCGCGAGCAAGGCAAAGTCCGGTTTCTGGGCGCCTCGGTGCACAACGCCGCCGCGGCGATCGCCCTGATGGACCGTTTCCCGCTCGATTCCGTCATGCTTCCGGTGAATTTCGTCCTCTTCCAGGAGGGCCATTTCGGCCCTCAGATCCTGGAGAAGGCGAAACAGAAGGGCGTCGCGAGAATCGCGTTGAAGGCGATGGCCCACACCGCCTGGCCCGACCGGAATCACGAAGCCTGGCGCAAGTGCTGGTACAAGCCGGTGGACGACCCGGAGCTGGCCGAGATGGCGGTACGCTTTACCCTGGGCCAGGACGTCACAGCGGCCATTCCGCCCGGCGAGGAGAAGCTGTTTCGGATGGCGCTCGATTTCGCCGGCCGATATCGTCCCCTGAGCCCGCCCGAACTCGATGCCTTGCTGGCCAAGGCGCGCGGCGTTCAGCCGATCTTCCACGCCTGATCCGCCTGCATCGGGAGTCGGCGATTTGGGCCAAGATGGCGCGCGCCGCTCCAGAACCTACGGAACCAGCGGCATTTAGCTTGAGCCTGGACGGGTATTCTGTTATCCTCTCTGTTGGGTTTCCCAACGATTCTGTTTCCTTCCCGAGGTTCGCATGTCAGGCCATTCAAAGTGGGCGACGATCAAGCATAAGAAAGCCGCCACGGACGCCAAGCGCGGAAAGACCTTCACGCGCGTCATCAAGGAAATCGCCATTGCCGCCCGCGCCGGCGGCGGCGACCCGGATGCCAACCCCCGCCTGCGAACCGCCATCCTGGCAGCCAAGGCGGTATCGATGCCCGCCGACAACATCAAGCGCGCCATACAGCGCGGCACCGGCGAGCTGGAAGGCGGCCAGATCGACGAAGTGATGTTTGAAGGCTATGGGCCCGGCGGCGTCGCCGTCCTGGTCGAGGTCGCCACCGACAACCGCAATCGCACCGTCAGCGAAATCCGGCACCTGTTCACCAAGTACTCCGGCAAGCTGGGAGAACAGAACAGCGTGTCGCGCCTCTTTGTGCGCAAGAGCCAGATCCTGATCCCGATCGAGAAAGCGACCGAGGAGAAGCTGATGGATACCGCGCTCGATGCCGGCGTCGAAGACATCAAGAACGACGGCGTCAACTGGGAGATCATCTCCCCGCCGGAGGCGCACCTGCCGGTGCTCGAAGCGCTCCACAAGGCCGGCATCGGGTCCGTCGAAGCGCAGATCGCCATGATTCCCTCTATCCTCGTGAAGCTCGAAGGCAAAGAGGCCGGCACCATGCTCAAGCTGAGCGAGGCGCTCGAAGAGCATGACGACGTGCAGAACGTCTACGCCAACTTCGACATCGACGAGAAAGTCATGGAGGCCCTGGCACAATAGACGTGCCGGACGGCCCATGCGGGTTCTGGGCATAGACTGCGGGACCGAACGGACCGGCTACGGCATCATCGAGAGCGACGGCCGAAGCCACCGCATGATTTCGGCCGGCGTGATCGTGACCAGCCCCAAGCAGCCCATGCACTTGCGCCTGGCCGAGATCGCCTCCGGTCTGCGCGCCCTGATCTCCGATCACCGTCCCGCCGCGGCCGCCGTAGAGGCGGTCTTCTTCGCGGTCAACGTGCGGACGGCGCTGAAGCTTTCGCAGGTCCGGGGCGTGGCGCTGCTGACCATCGCCGAGGCAAACCTGGAGCTGGGAGAGTACTCGCCGCTCGAGATCAAGACCAGCGTGGTGGGTTACGGCCGGGCCGGGAAGGCGCAGGTGCAGATGATGGTGCGGTCCCTGTTGCATCTCGATCATGCCATCGAATCGGAAGACGCAGCCGATGCGCTGGCGGTGGCGATCTGTCACGCCACTCGCGCCGCCGTGGAACGGGAGCTCGCAAAATGAAGCGCGCTGGCGGCATTCTTTTCCTCACCGCGGCGGCGCTCGTAGCGGCCGATCCGCCCAGGATCACCTACACGAAGTCGTTCCCCGGGAGCACTCCGGCCTACATCGCCATCACCGTGGACAAAGAAGGCCACGGCGTCTACAAGGAAGCCGAGGACGACGACAGCCCGATGGACTTCCAGCTCGCGCCAGCGGAGACGGAAGCGGTGTTCGATCTGGCCGCCAAGCTCGACCACTTCTCCAAGCCGCTCGAATCCCCCATCAAGGTCGCGTTCATGGGCGACAAGACGTTTCGCTGGGAAAGCGGCGCCGAGAAGCGCGAGGTGAAGTTCAATTACTCCGGCAGTGCCGAGGCGCAGATGCTTTGGGATTGGTTCGAGCGCATGGCCGAAACAGAACAGCGCTTCGCCGTTCTGGACAATGCGACCCACTTCGATAAGCTCGGCGTCAACCAGGCGTTGCTCGAGCTGGAGACGGCGTTCGACAAGAAGCGCCTGGTCGCCCTGGCGCAGTTCCTGCCGCTGCTGGACCGGGTGGCCGGGAGCGAGCGCTACATGCATATGGCGCGGGAGCGGGCGGCCGCGCTGGCCGATGCGATCCGCAACCCGCCCAAGGCGCCGGCGCAATGAGGCTCGGTGCTTTCATCCTGTTGCTCCTGTGCCTCGCCGCCGCCGCGGCCCAGCCCGACGAGAAGGCCAGCCTGGAGGCGGCGGTGGCCGAGGCCGGCTCCAGCAAGATCGATTTCATTCATGCGCTGGAAGCGCACCTGGCGAAGTATCCCGCCACCGGGCGCCGGCCGGAGATCGAGCGTTCGCTGCTCAGGAAGTCGATCGAAATCGGCGACTCCGGGCGCATCATCGAATACGGCGAGCGCGTGCTGGCGCGCGAAGAAGTCCCCCTCGAAACGCTCGAGCGCGTGACGCGCGCGCTGCTCCAGGCCGGCGGCAGTCCATACGCCGAGCGCGCGCTCGGTTATGCGCGCCGCCTGGAGCGCGGCGTCGGCGACTACGAAAAGAGCCAGCCTCCGGATCGGCGGGCTAACGCCGAGATGCGCAGCGCGATCGACCACGGCTACGGCTCCGCTTACCTGCTGGAAGCTCGCGCGACGGGTTTGCTCGGCCGTGCGGCCGAAGCAGTCGAGCTGGCGCGCAAGAGCTATTCCGTCTGCCCCTCGGCCGAATCGGCGCGAGAGACTGCGCGCTGGCTGAGCGCCTCTGGCAACGAGCAGGAGGCGATCCACTGCTACGCCGAGGCCTTCACGATCTGGGATCCGGACAACACCGAGGCCGACCGTGCCGCCGACCGCACCCGCATGGGAGAGCTCTACCGCAAGCTGAAAAGCTCGGAGGCCGGCCTGGGCGATTGGCTCCTGGCGGCCTACGACCGCACCGCCGCTGCGGCTCGCGGGCGCGAGGCGAAGCTGCGCCAGACCGACCCCAACGCGAACCTCACGGACCCGATGGACTTCACGCTGACCGGCGTCGCCGGCGACAAACTGGCTCTCGGCTCGCTCCGCGGGAAGGTCCTGGTAATGGACTTCTGGGCCACCTGGTGCGGGCCGTGCGTGGCGCAGCACCGGCTCTATCAGCAGTTGAAAACGCGTTTCAAAGACCGCGCGGACGTGATCTTCCTTTCGCTCGCCACCGACGACGACCGCGGCGCGGTGCCCGCATTCCTCGGCGGCCATCACTGGCAGGAGAAGGTTTACTACGACAGCGGCCTGGCTTCTGCGTTGCGGATCGAAGACCTGCCGACCTCCATTCTGATCGGCAAGCGCGGCCAGATCGAAAGCCGCATGGACGGCTTTCGGCCGGACACATTCGTCGGTCAGCTCGGCGGGCGCATCGAGGAGGCGCTAAAGCGATGACCGCCCGCCGCATCGCCCTGGTGATCTTCGACAGCGTCGGTATCGGCGAGATGCCGGACGCGGCCGAGTATGGGGACGCGGGCAGCGACACGCTGGGGCACATCGCCGCCAGCCGCCCGCTGCTACTGCCGAACCTGTGCGCGCTGGGCCTGGCGAACATCCGGCCGTTCGAGAACCTCGAGCCGGCCGGCGCGCCGGCCGGCTGCTACGGGCGCTGCGCGCTCGCCTCCCCGGGCAAGGACACCACAACCGGGCACTGGGAGATCGCCGGCATCCAACTCGAAAAGCCGTTCCCGCTTTACCCGCACGGATTCCCGCCCGAGGTGCTGGGCGAATTCGAGCGGCGGATTGGCCGGCGGGCGCTGGGCAATTGCGCCGCATCCGGCACCGAGATTATCGAACGGCTCGGCGCCGAGCACCTGCGCACGGGCTCGCCCATCGTCTATACGTCGGCCGATAGCGTGTTTCAGGTAGCCGCGCACGAAGAGATCATCCCGCTGGCGGAGCTTTACCGGATATGCGAGACGGCGCGCGAGATCCTGCGCGGACCGCACGAAGTGGGACGCGTGATCGCGCGGCCGTTCACGGGCAAGCCGGGGGCGTTCGTGCGCGACGGCGCGGCGCGGCACGATTACGCCGTGCCTCCGCCCGAGGGCATGCTGCTCGACCGCCTGGCCGGGCGAGGCGTGCCGGTCCGGGCGGTGGGAAAGATTTCCGAGGTGTTCCTGGGCCGCGGCATCGCGCGCTCGGTGAAGACCAGGGACAACGCCGACGGAATGCTGCGAACGCTGGAGGCGGTGCGCGAGACGGAGCGCGGCCTGATCTTCACGAACCTGGTCGATTTTGACATGCTGTACGGGCACCGCAACAACGTGGAAGGCTACGCGGCGGCGCTCGAAGCCGCCGATGCCTGGCTGCCGGATCTCGCGGCCGCGCTCGGCGGCGACGATCTGCTGATGGTGACTGCCGATCACGGCAACGATCCCACGACGCCTTCGACCGACCACAGCCGCGAGTATGTGCCGCTGCTGGTCTACGGCCCCGGCGCGAAACGGGGCGTGAATCTGGGCACGCGCGCCACGCTCGCCGATGTCGGGCAGACCGTGGCCCAAAGTTTTGAAACTCATCTTGAGAAAGGAACTAGTTTTCTAGAAGCGATCTTATGAGAACACCATTGATGGCGGGCAACTGGAAGATGTACAAGACGGCCCAGGAGACCCGCGCTTTCTTCGAGAAATTCGCCCCGCTGGTGGCTGCGGCCGAGGGGCGCGACATCGTCATTTGTCCCACGTTTCCGAACCTGCCGGCGGCGGTCGGGGCCACGGCGGGCACGCGCATCGGCATCGGCGCGCAGAACCTGTTCTGGAAGAACGAAGGCGCGTATACGGGCGAGGTTTCCGGCCCGATGCTGGCGGCGGTGGGCGTGAAGTGGGTCATCATCGGGCACAGCGAGCGGCGCCAGTACTTCGGCGAAACCGATGAGACGGTTCTGAAGAAGACCGTGGCGGCGCTCCTGGCCGGGCTGAACCCGATCGTGTGCGTGGGCGAGCGGCTGGAGGAGCGCGAGTCGGGCAACACGGAGGCCGTGCTGGGGAAGCAATTCGCGGACGGCATCGCGAAGCTCACGCCGGATCAGTTCGCGAAGATCGTGATCGCCTACGAGCCGGTGTGGGCGATCGGGACGGGCAAGACGGCGACGCCCGAGATCGCCTCCGACGCGCATCGCTTCATCCGCTCGCAGGCGGAAGCGGCATTCGGCGCGGCCGCGGCGGGGAGCCTGCGGATTCTCTACGGCGGCAGCGTGAAACCGGACAACACCAAGGCGCTTATGGCGAAGGAAGACATCGACGGAGCGCTGGTGGGTGGGGCGAGCCTGACGCCGGACTCGTTCGCCGCAATCGTGAATTTCTAAACTCGCCGTGTGGGACCGGCCTCCGGCCGGTCGGCGACAGGCCGGAGGCCTGTCCTACTGGCTAGCCTCGGGTGCAGATCGAGGCGGAGAGGTAGTCGCGGTGCATGCGGGCGATGGCCTCGATGCTGATGTGCTTGGGGCAGACGGCTTCGCACTGGCCGATGTTGGTGCATTGGCCGAATTGCTCGCGGGTCATCTGGAGGACCATGGCGATGGCCCGGCGGTCGCGCTCCGGCTGGCCCTGGGGGAGCAGGCCGAGGTGTGAAATCTTGGCGGCCGTGAAGAGCGCGGCCGAGGCGTTGGGGCACATGGCCACGCAGGCGCCGCAGCCGATGCAGGCGGCGGCGTCCATGGCCAGATCGGCCTTCTCTTTGGGGACCGGAATCGCGTTGGCCTCGACGGCGCTGCCCGTCGATACGGAGACGTAGCCGCCGGCGGCGACGATGCGGTCGAAGGCGCTGCGGTCCACGATCAGATCCTTGATCACCGGAAAGGCGCGCGCGCGCCAGGGCTCGAGGTAGAGGGTGTCGCCATCCTTGAAGTGGCGCATGTGAAGCTGGCAGACGGTGGTGCCGCGCTGGGGGCCGTGGGCCGTGCCGTTGATCATAAAACCGCACATGCCGCAGATGCCTTCGCGGCAGTCGTGGTCGAAGGCGATGGGCTCCTGGCCCGCGGCGATGAGGCCCTCGTTGACCACGTCGAGCATTTCGAGGAACGACATGTGCTCGCTGATGTCGCGGGCCTCGTAGCGCTCCATGCGGCCGCGGTCGCGGGGCCCCTTCTGCCGCCAGACGTGGAGAGTGAGGTTCATTTGTAGCTCCGTCGCGCGGGGTGCACGTATTCGAACGAAAGCGGCTCCTTGTAAAGCACGGGCGGGCTGCCCACGCCGCGGAATTCCCAGGCGGCGACATAGGAATACCGGTCGTCGTCGCGCAGGGCCTCGCCATCCGCTGTCTGATACTCCTCGCGGAAGTGGCCGCCGCAGGACTCGTTGCGCTCGAGGGCATCGAGGCACATCAGCTCGGCCAGCTCAAAGAAGTCGGCGACGCGGCCGGCCTTTTCAAGCGACTGGTTGAGGTCGTCTCCGGCGCCCAGCACGCGCAGGCCGTGCCAGAACTCGCCGCGCAGCTCGGGGATGCGGCCTAGAGCGTACTGGAGCCCTTCGGCCGTGCGCGACATGCCGCAGCATTCCCAGACGAGCTTGCCTAGCTCGCGGTGGAACGAATCGGCTGAGCGCGTTCCTTTGATTTCGAGCAGGCGCGCCAGGTTGGACTGAACGTCGCTCTCGACTTCGCGGAATGCCGCGTGGCTGGGTTCCACCTTGCCGGATTTCTCGCCGGCCAGGTAGTCACCGATGGTGTAAGGGAGGATGAAGTAGCCGTCGGCCAGCCCCTGCATGAGCGCGCTGGCGCCCAGGCGGTTGGCGCCGTGGTCGGAGAAATTCGCCTCGCCGACGACGAACAGGCCGGGGATGGTGCTCATGAGGCTGTAATCCACCCACAGACCGCCCATGGTGTAGTGGCTGGCCGGGTAGATGCGCATGGGCACGGTGTAGGGGTCCTCGCCGGTGATGCGCTCGTACATCTCGATCAGGTTGCCGTAACGCTCCTCGATGACGGCGCGGCCCAGGCGCTCGATGGCTTCCGCGAGATCGAGATAGACGCCGAAGCCGCTGGGGCCCACGCCGCGGCCCTCGTCGCAGACCGACTTGGCGTTGCGGGAGGCGACGTCGCGCGGCACCAGGTTGCCGAAGGCCGGGTATTTGCGCTCGAGGAAGTAGTCGCGCTCGTCTTCCGGAATTTCGTTGGGCTTGCGCGTATCGCCCTTCCGCTTGGGGACCCAGATGCGGCCGTCGTTGCGCAGCGACTCGCTCATCAGGGTGAGCTTCGACTGGTAGTCGCCGGTCACGGGGATGCAGGTCGGATGGATCTGCGTGAAGCAGGGGTTCGCGAAGAGCGCTCCGCGCTTATGAGCGCGCCAGATGGCCGTGGCGTTGCAGCCCTTGGCATTGGTGGAGAGACAGAAGACGTTCGCGTAGCCGCCGGTGGCGAGCACGACGGCGTGGGCGGCCCAGGACTCGATCTTGCCGGTGATGAGATCGCGGGTGACGATGCCGCGGGCCTTGCCATCGACCAGAACCAGGTCGAGCATCTCGTGGCGGGAGAACATGCGCACCTGCCCGGCGGCGACCTGCCGCTCGAGGGCCTGGTATGCGCCGAGCAAGAGCTGCTGGCCGGTCTGGCCGCGGGCGTAAAAGGTCCGGGAGACCTGCGCGCCGCCGAAGGAGCGGTTCTCGAGCAGGCCGCCGTACTCGCGGGCGAAGGGCACGCCCTGGGCGACGCACTGGTCGATGATGTTGACGCTGAGCTCGGCCAGGCGGTAGACGTTCGCCTCGCGGGAGCGGAAGTCGCCGCCCTTCACGGTATCGTAGAAGAGGCGGAAGACGCTGTCGCCATCGTTCTGATAGTTCTTGGCGGCGTTGATGCCGCCCTGCGCGGCGATGGAGTGGGCGCGGCGAGGCGAATCCTGGAAACAGAAACAGAGGACGTTGTAGCCCAGCTCGCCGAGGGTGGCGGCGGCGGAGGCGCCAGCCAAGCCGGAGCCGACCACGATGACCTGATACTTCCGCTTGTTGGCGGGATTGATCAGCTTCATCTCGAACTTGCGGTTCTGCCAGGCCTGTTCAATGGGGCCGGAGGGGAGTTTCGAATCGAGCGGCATCTAGAGCACCTCGTTTCCGACCAGGCCGGCGAGCACCGCGATGGGAATGGAAATGAAGCCGATCGCCACGATCCAGGCGAAGATGTGCGCGGTCCATTTGAGGATGGGCGTGTAGCGCGGATGGCTCACGCCGACCGACTGGAACATGCTCCAGGCGCCGTGATAGAGGTGCATGGAGAGGAGAATCATGGCAACGATATAGGCCACGGACACCGGCACATATCGAAAGCCGTGGATCACGTTCTGGTAAGTGAAGTACTGCTCTTCCCCATCCGCGATCATCGGCCCCTGATAGCTGAGGCCCACGCTTCCTGTGGTGAGATGCAGGAGGTGAAAAACGACGAACGCGGCGATTATGGGGCCTCCCCACATCATGGTGCGCGAGGCGTAGCTGGGCGGCACGTTATCCTTCTTCACGTAGCCGATTGGCCGCGCGCGGCGCTTCTGGAGCCACAGCAGGAAGGACGACCAGATGTGCAGGACCGCGACCGCGATGAGCGACGCCTCCACGACGGAGAGCAGGTTGGGGTGCGCGTGGAGGATGCGCGTGTAGACGTTGACGGGATACACGGTCTGGTAGCCGTCGCTATGCGTCGGCAGGAAGATGAGGAGGTTGCCGATCAGGTGGCCGAGGATGAAGAGGACCAGGATCGCCCCGGTCGCGGCCATCACGACTTTCTTTCCGATGTAGGCTTCGAAGAACGCCAGGCGTCTCCGAGGTGAGGTGTCAATCGCGATTGCGCCCATTCACACTCCCGGAAGTGCTAGACGACTTCATTATAGGGGGCGAGGCGGGCCGGGCGGGATGGCGGCCGGGGGCAGGCGCGGGTGTTCGTTTGTGGAACTGGGTTCATAGTGAACTTTTTGAAGCGGGGAAAAAATCACTTTGGGCCGCGGATGAACGCAGATAAACGCAGATAAGAAGAACACTGTTTTCAATAGACTCAGCCGCCACACGGCGATGGCCTTGCCCGATCTCCGGTTTATCTTCTTGGGGGACTATGCTCTCTTGCGGCGGAGCAGGCCGAGAGCGCAGCCCCCGATACCCAACAGCGCCAAGGAGGACGGCTCCGGAGCCGTGGGCGCATCGAAACTGGATACCGTCACGTAGGGAGTGCCGCCCTGGGAGCCGACGTCGAAACCGAACATCTCGCCTTGCGTCACCGTGAACGAGTAAGTCCCGGTGCCAGACTGGCTTGCAATCTCAACTGGGGTGCCGTTCTCCATGGCCCAGAAGCCTCCGCTGTCGCCGTTGGCTTGAAAATCGTATGAGAACGCGACCGTTCCGGCCCAAGGAGCGGCAATGACCATATTCTCGCCCCCCCACCCGCCGTAGATCGTGATAGACGCGGGCGCCCCGGCTGTAACGATGCTTCCAGTACCAGCGTTGTGGACCGTCCAGTTCGCCGGGGCGTAATACCCCGAGAAGCCGATTGGCCCGGCCGTCGCAGGGACCACGAAGAACATCAGTGTGAGAAGAACAACCGCCAGCGAGCCGAGCCTGATCATGCCGTGCCTCCGAAAGGTTTCGAGTCAGTATAACACCAACTTCATCTATTGGCAGCCGTTTCTCTCATTTCCTCTCTGGACGCCCTACGACCTCGCTTTCCGCTCCAGCCGCAGGTCTCCCTCCTCACCCGCATCGCAGTCCGCGCCCAGCGCCGGCCCGAGCGCAGGATGGCCGCGACGCGCCTCGCCACGCTGGTGATCTACCGCGCCTCATCGCCCCCGCCTCCAATCCAACCAACGTGACGAAGCTTCAAGGTTCATTTGGCGTCCTTCCCTTGCGCCGCATCGCCTCCCACCCCGTGCCCCGCCCGCTACCGCCACGGCATTAGCGCCGAGAGGAGTCTCGGCGCGGCAGGCTGAAGCCCGCGCCACGAGGCTCGTCTCAAATCGCGGCGGAGGTCAACTGGCCGAGGCGGTAAAAAGGGGCCAGGTGGCGCACGCCGGGGAATTTCGGCGCTACGAGAAAGATCGGTCGAGCCAGGAGACCGGAATGTGGCGCAGCCTCTCAGGCTGCCATCTCGGCACTCGTGCCGAGACAGACGTCCAGAAAGCCAGGCGTCGGCTTGAGAGCCGGCGCGGCAGGCTGAAGCCTGCGCCACGTCCGATGCAGCTAGAATGGGCTTCTTGGCAGACCCACTCGAGCTCGAACATCTGCGCGTGGTATTGGTGGACACGCGCAATCCGCTGAATATCGGCGCGGCGGCGCGGGCGATGAGCAACTTCGGGTTCGCGCGGCTGCGGGTGGTCAATCCTTACGAGGTCGCGTTCCGGGAGGCGCGCTCGGCGGTGGGGGCGGGGGCGCTGCTCGAAGCGGCGGAGGAATTCCGCACGGTGGCGGAGGCGGTGGCGGATTGCGCGCTGGTGGCGGGCACCACGGCGGTCGGCCACCGTGAGCTGCAACATCCGCTGCGGCGGCTGGAGTACGGCGCGCGGCTCATACGACGGGGAATAGGCGAGGGGAACGTGGCGCTGCTGTTCGGCTCGGAGAAGTTCGGCCTCTCGAACGACGACCTCAGTCATTGCCACTGGCTGATACGCATTCCCACACGCGAAGGGCACGGCTCAATGAACCTGGGGCAGGCGGTGGCGCTGTGCCTGTACGAAATCGTGCGCGATCCGCGCGCCGCCCGGAAGACTCCGGCGCAGATCAAGGCCGCCAGCGCGGCGGATCTGGAGCGCTTCACGGGGATGCTGCTGGAGGCCCTGCGCGCCAGCGGCTACGTCAATCCGCGGACGGCAGCTTCCACGGAACGGAAAGCGCGCCGCCTGGTGCGCCGGCTCGACCTTCCGGCGCGCGATGCCGAGGTGTGGCTGGGCATGCTGAAGCAGATCCTCTGGAAGCTCGGCTATGCTGGGGAATGCGATGACCAAGCTTGAGATCCACTTCGATCTGGAGCGGCCGCCGGAGGCCGCCGTGATCGAGCGCATCGAGGCGGCGCGCGCCATCTACGGCATGCTGCGCATCGCGCCGGCGCCGGAGGCGGGCAGGCTGGACGTGGAGTACGACGCTTCGCGGCTCACGGCCGACGACGTCGAGGCGGCGCTGCGGAGGGCCGGCGTTCCGGCGCGTCTCAGCCAACCGCGGCCGGCTTGAGAAGGGAAGGCAAAATCGGGGGAGGCACGAATTTCGCAAAAACGGCGAAATTCGGTCCAGTCCCCGGTTTGCGGGCTGCCAACGCATTACACTAGAAGGATCATGGACGAGCGGGCTTTTTACAACGAGTCGCAAACGGTGAAGGCGGCCGAGCTGACGTGCCCTTACTGCCGAACCGCCAGCAAGCAGGACCTGCGGTGGCTGGTGCGCAAGAAGAAGGACCGGCTGCCGGGCGGCGCCAACGCCGAGGACCGCATGAAGTTCCAGAAGGCGCAGAGCTACATGGTGCTGCTGGACGACAAGGCGGCCTGCAAGAACCTGCGCTGCCGCAAGCGGTTCGACATCTCGGGGATCAAGACGATGGCGTTTCTGGCGGAGGCGGGCCTGCCGCAGGATATGTAGCGCCTTCGCGCAGGGCGCGGTCAAGCAGGTCCTGGACACCCAACCGCGCTGCCCAGCCGGCGAGGTAGGCGCGATCGAGCCGGTCGCCCTGGATTCGCACCACGCCCAGGACGTCGTTCCACTGACGGGCGGAGACGCAGCCACCCTTCTTGAACCAGGACAGCTTGGCCAGGATGGTGTCCTCGGGCGAGGCGACCGAAAACCGCAGAGGGGCCGCCGCGAATGGCGCCGCTTCCACCGTGGCGCCGCGGGCCAACTGCGAACGCTCGAACTCAGATACCACGGGAAAGATGTCGAACTTGTAGCTGCTCTTAAAGTGAATGACGTTGAAGGCGACGCCGCGATCGAGCGCGTCGCGAATCATCTCGGGATCGGCGTAGAACTCGTCCTTCAGCGCGAACGCGAAGGCATCGGCCTGAGCCGGGCTCAGCTCGGCGACTAGGTCTATGTCCATGGTCGCGCGACCGGTCCCGCGTATGGAGCTGGCCAGCGATCCGCCCACGACATATCGCACCCCGAGCCGGTTCAATGCCGCAAGGAGGCGTTCAAAACCGACCGTTGGATCAGAGATGGGCATCGGGGCACCAACCGTAAACGCGGGTGACGGTTTCCGGGTCCAGATGGCGGGCTGCGACTCGCACCAGCACTTCATCCTCGCTCGCCTCCGGGTGCTCCGAGCGGACCCCAGCCTCGGCAAGCCGGAGTAGCATCGCGGACATCTGCAGCGCCAGAGTGGCCTTCTCTCCGAGCGGCATCTTGCGCTGCAAGTCGAGCATGACCGCAAGGGCGCGCGGGTCCGTGTCGCCGTAGTCGCTTTCGAGTTCCACCTGCTAAGAGTATACGGATTGTCACGCGGGTGTAGAATAGCCTTCTTACACGTTGGTGTAAACTGGTCTCTTGGGAGGTGGGTCTTCTCGAGTAGCATTTCAATCGGGAACATCTCGGCGGCGCTGCGCTCGGCACTCCGCAAGACTCCTGCGGTCTTCTTCAATCTCTTCTTCCCGGACGACTGCCGCATATGCGGCAAGCCCCTCACAAACGTATCGCGGATTCCGGTGTGCGGCGCGTGTCTGGCGAAGCCCCAGCCGCTGGCGGCCGAATACTTCTGCGTGGCGTGCCGGACGCCATTCCTGAACGCGGCGCCGCTCGACGAAGAGGGACGGTGCGAAGTGTGCCGCCGCGGCCTGGGCGGATTCAATGCCGCGTATTCGTTCGGCGCTTATCAAGACACCCTGCGGGAGCTGATTCACCTTTTCAAATACACACGGATCCGGACGCTGGCGGGACCGCTGGGCGAGATGATGGCCTCGGCGCTGCCGCGCGAGCAGTCCTTCGACGCCGTGGTGCCGGTGCCGCTGCACTGGCGGCGGCGGCTCGAGCGCGGCTTCAACCAGTCGGAACTGCTGGCGCGCGCGGTGGCCCGGCGCTACGGCCTGCGGGTGACGGACGCCGCCCGCCGCCGCCGGCCGACGACGGCCCAAGCCGGTTTGAGCAATGCCAGGCGCAGGGCGAATGTCGCCGGCGCGTTTACGGTGAAGCGCGCGCAAGCCATCGCGGGCCGCCGGGTGCTGCTGGTGGACGACGTCATGACTACCGGAGCGACGGCGGCGGCGTGTGCGGCGGCTCTGCGGCAGGCCGGCGCGAGCTACGTCGCATTGCTGACGCTGGCGCGCGTGGACCGGCGCATCGGCGCCGAGCCGTACGCGGCGGAGTCCCTGGCGGTGGGAGTTTCGCGATGACGGGAGTGAGCGGATTGCAGAAGCCGGTGCTGGTTCTGAACGCAAGCTACGAGCCGATCAACATCTGCGCGGCACGGCGCGCGCTGATTCTGGTTCTGAAGGGCGTCGCGCACCCGGAGGAGTTCGCCTCGACGGCGCTGCATTCGGCGCGGCAGACGCTGAATCTGCCCTCCGTGATCCGGCTGCTCGAATACCGGCGCATTCCGCACCAGACACGGTCGCTGTCGCGCAAGAATATTTTGATGCGCGACCGGTACACGTGCCAGTACTGCCTGCGCCCGCTGCCCTCGGGCGAGTTGACGCTGGACCATGTGGTTCCCCGCTCCCGTCACGGCGAGACCACGTGGGAGAACCTGGTAGCCTGCTGCCACACCTGCAACAACAGAAAGGGCGGCCGCACACCGGACGAAGCGGGGATGAAGCTGGTGCGGCCGCCGCGGCCCTTCACGCTGCACACCAGCCGCCACCTGATGCGGCTGCTGGGCCGCAGCGACGAGAAGTGGCGCAAGTACCTGTTCTACTGAGCGGTCCAAAATCCGGCGACACGCCTGGCGTAGTTCGTAAGCCGAGTGCCTACACAGCGAGCCCGGAGCGTCCCCGGATTCCTTCTGGTCAGGGCCGGGCTGGCGGCGGAGCGGGAGGGCCGGAAGCGGGCGGCTTCGGTTTCGGCTTCTCCTTTTCCTTCTCCTTCTTGACCGGGCTGATGATGACGTGGGCCATCTTGCCTTCCAGGCGCGGATGGCCTTCCACCTGCCCGAATTGGGAGAGGTCCTGGGCGAAACGGGACAGCAGCTTTTGTCCCAGGTCCACGTGCGCGATCTCGCGGCCGCGAAATTGCACCACCGCCTTCACGCGGTTGCCTTCCTGCAGGAAGCGGATGGCGTGGTTCTTCTTGAAATCGTAATCGTGGTCGTCGGTGTTGGGCCGGAACTTGACTTCCTTGACCTGGATTACGTGCTGCTTCTTCTTGGCTTCCTGCTGTTTCTTCTTGTTTTCGTATTGCCACTGGCCGTAGTCCATCGCCTTGGCGACGGGCGGCTCGGCAGTGGGCGCCACCAGGATGAGATCCAGGCCCAATTCCTGGGCTTTGCGGATCGCAGCGTGGGTGGGCATGATTTCGACAGACCCGTCGGGGAAGACCGCGCGCACTTCGCGAGCGCGGATCGCCTCATTGACGTTCTCCCGGATTCTGGGCCGGCGTGGTGGAAACTGTCTACCTGGATACATGCAGTGTCTTTAGAATCGAAGCTCCAAGGGGGTGACTCGTAAGGCGGCAGAAGCCGCGGCCCGGACAACGCCCGGGACGCCCGCGGTATGTGAAGATGCTGAATCTCGTTCCCAAATGTGGTTTCTATAACATAGCGCAATGTCACCCCGTCAGGCAAATCGGTCCGGCTGGCGGGCAAGAACTTCGCACACCTGGGTGCCGCCGGCCGCGGCGCAGCGACTGGGGGGAGCGGCGGCTGCGCCGTCACTTCACGCGGTACCAGATGGTCGGAACGCAGCCGGGCCACACCGTTTTCAGCTGGACGGCGGGATAGGCCATGCGCTTCCAGGCGTCGCAAACCACGGCTCGCGGACCCCATTTCGGCACGTCCCAGTCGAAGCTTTTGTCCCAGGCCCGGCCGAGCACGACGCCACTCCAGCGGGCGCACACCCCGGCCTGACAGGTACATGAACGCGATGGCGCTCTGCTCGCCGCAGTTACCGCAACCGTAGGCCAGGGCCGCAATGGCCCGGTCGGCCACGACCTCGCTGATGGGTCCGCCGAGAAGACCCGCCGCGCTGGCCTGGTGGGCTTGTTCGAGCGGGGACCGCGGACGGGTTACAGGGCCGTGTCGACGGCGCGGCCGATTAACGTTAGCAGTACCCATGGTCAGTACTGAGACCTCTAATAATTTTTAATTGTGTGGACTAGGAACTGATAAGCTTATAATTTACCAACGGTTAAATGTCAAACTCTACTGTGATCGCCGATGGCCCAGTGGACGAAGTGGAACCTTACGACCCTGCTACGGTCGTCCGGCAGCTTGGCCAGGAACTGCGTCACCCACTCAGCACGATTGAGTCAATCGCCCACTACCTGGACATGGTTTTGCCGCGGACGGAGGCCAGGGCGCGGCGGCAGCTGACGAAACTGCAGGAGGAAGTGCACCACGTTCAGTGGATTCTGGCAGACGCAGCCCACTTTCTCCAGGGCGCCCCGGCCAACGCTCACCTGCTGGACCTGACGGAAGTGGTTGCCCGGAGCCTTTCGGAATGGAGTCCGGTGGACGGGGCGGGGCTGAGCTTCACTCTGCAGCCAGATCTGCCACTCGTGCAGCTCGATTTGGAGCAAATACAGCACCTGCTTCGGAATATAGTCGCGTTGTTCCGGCGAGTTTCGGCGCCGGGGCGCTCGGTTCATCTGGAAACCTTCGGCGCGGGCGACCGCGTGACGCTTAGGATAGTATCCACCTCGCTGGAGTATTCGGCGGAGGATATCCAGCCGCTGTTCGAGCCGTTCGGATCGCGATTTCCGGGGGGCACGGGCCTGGCCCTGGCCAGCGCCCGGAAGATTGCGGAAGGCCACGGTGCAACGCTTGAGGTGGTGTCCGAACCTCCGCACAGCCTCACCCTGCTGATCTCATTCCCGAAGGCCTGAAGCGTGCCCCGGGCTGCCCGAAGTTCCAAGGGCGCCGGGACGGACTGGAGCCTACGGGCACGCGGCCAACTGTAGTATATTGAGGGGCGCGCTTTGGCGCGTCGCGTTTCTTCTATCGAGGTATCTTTGCATGCCACTCCGATCCGATCAGGAACATGTCGGCTGGATCGAACGTATCGGCTACGCCGGCGGCGATCTGGGCTTTTGCCTGTATTGGAACACGTTTAGCATCTTCCTTCTGATCTTCTACACAGACACCTTCGGGATCACCGCGGCCGCCGCCGGCACGATGCTGCTGGTCACGCGCACCTGGGACAACTTCGTCGATCCGATCATGGGGATGGTTGCCGACCGGACCCGGTCGCGCTTCGGCAGATTCCGTCCCTGGCTGCTCTGGATGTGCGTCCCCTTCGCGATCTCCGGCGTTCTTGCATTCTCGGCGCCGAATCTGTCGGCGACAGGCAAGCTGGTCTACGCCTACGTCACGGTTTCTCTGTTGATGCTCTTCTACACCGTTCTCAACGTTCCCTACGCGGCACTGTTGGGAGTCATCACCAACCAGGGAGAAGAGCGGACCCGCCTATCCTCGTTCCGCTTTATCGGCGCGTTCTCGGGCAACCTGGTCGTACAGGGCACGCTTCTCTACCTGGTGAAAGTCCTGGGTCACGGCAATAAGCACGCCGGCTACCCGCTCGCGCTGGCAGTCTACGGCTGTGCGGCCACGGCCCTCTTCCTGTTTACGTTCGGCACGACGCGCGAACGCGTGCAGAATATCGAGCGGGAGAAATCCAGCGTCCGGCAGGACCTCACCGACCTCACCCGTAACAAGCCCTGGATCATTCTGGCGGCTGTCAACATCATGTTCCAGGTCTGGGTGGGCATCAAGCTGGCGGGCCAGGTGTACTACTTCAAGTACGTGGTCGGAAGCGAAGAGATGGCTTCCTCCTGGATGGTTGCGGGAACGGTATTCAGCCTGCTCGGGGTGGTCTCGGCGCCCTGGGCGCTGAGGCTGCTGGGCGGCAAACGAACGACTTACATCTGGCTGTCGGTGTTGAACGCCGCTTGCTGCGCCGCGCTGTTCTTCGCCGGGCCGCACGACTACGTACTCATCTACGGCTCGCAGATCCTCGGCTCTTTCGTGGCCGGGCCGTTGAACCCCATTACCTGGGCCATGTTCGCGGATACGGCAGATTACGGCGAATGGCGATTCGGACGGCGCTCGACGGGCCTGGTCTTTTCCGCCGGCAGTTTTGCCTCGAAGCAAGGCGGGGTGCTGGGCGGGACGGTAGCGGCATGGCTACTGGCGTTCTACGGCTTCAAGGCGAACGTGGGGCAGACGCCCGAGACCGTGTTCGGAATCCGCATGATGGTGAGCCTGCTGCCGGCCGCGGCCAGCATACTCACCGCGATTGTAGCTCTCTTCTACGGCCTGAATGCCAAGATGGAACGGACCATCGGCGAGGACCTGAAAGCACGGCGAGCGGCGGCCGCGGTCAACGCCAACTGAGATTGGAGCCCTCGTGAGCGAGTTCAAGTCGGAGACTATCGTTGGGACTGCCGTCCCGAATCTTCCGTGGGAGGACCGGCCCGCCGCCTGCCGCGACGTGGTGTGGCGCTACAGCGGTAACCCGATCATCGGCTGGAATCCCGTGGGCCGCGTGGCGCGCATCTTCAACAGCGCGGCCATCCCTTACCAGAGCGCCTTCGTGGGCGTGTTCCGGGCGGACCACCGCAACGGCCGCGCCGATCTGCACTTCGGCCGCAGCACCGACGGCATTCATTGGGACATCGACGCCGGCGTGATTCCCTGGCAGGACGAACAGGGCCGGCCGAAACCCAACAGTTACGGCTACGATCCGCGGCTGCTGAAGATCGAGGACACCTACTACATCACCTGGTGCGACGACTTCCCCGGCGCATCCATCGGTCTCGGCCGCACGAAGGACTTCCGCACCTTCGTCAAGATGGAAAACCCGCTGATGCCGTTCAATCGCAATGGCGTCCTGTTCCCGCGCCGGATCGGCGGCCAGTACGCGCTGCTGAGCCGCCCCAGCGACAGCGGGCACACCCCCTTCGGCGACATCATTCTTTCCTGGAGTCCGGATCTGACTTACTGGGGACGGCACCGCCTGGTGATGAGCCGCGGCGGCCTGGGCTGGTGGCAAAGCACGAAGATCGGCGCGGGCCCGGTGCCGATCGAGACCACGGAAGGCTGGCTGCTGTTCTACCACGGCGTTACGACGACCTGTAATGGCTACGTGTACAGCACGGGCGCGGCGCTGCTCGACCTGGAGGATCCCAGCCGCGTGCTCTACCGCACGCGCGATTACGTGCTCACGCCCGAGAAAGAATACGAGACCGTGGGCTTCGTCCCCAACGTGGCGTTCCCGTGCGCGGCCATCGCCGATGCGCCGACCGGCCGCATCGTCCTCTATTACGGCGCGGCGGACACCTACACGGCTCTGGCCTTTTGCCAGGTGGACGAGGTATTGGAGTACCTGAAAGGGAATTCGGAGGTCTTCTAGCGCGGCACGTGGCTTGTGGAACGGCCATCAGCCGTCGGCCATCAGCCGTCAGCCCGATTGGATCGACGAGCGTACCGCATGAACGCCGCGACGGCCGCGAAGCTTCGAGAAGCGCTCGCCCAGGGGCGATGGGAGCAGGCTGCGGCGCTGTTTGACCGCCTGGATGCCGCAGGCGCCGCCGAGCTTTTCCAGAGCGTACCATTCGAGCAACAGCAGACGCTGTTTCGCCGCCTGCCGGTGGAGAGGGCGGCCAGGCTCTCCGAGGCGCTCCCCTACTATCTGACCTACGTCCTGCTGCACGCGCGCCCGGCCGACGAGATGAACGCCATCGTCGACGCGATGGAGCCCAACATCCGCATGCAGTTCTTCGACGAGCTGCCGGAAGAAGCCTGGCAGCGGCTGATGGACGAGCTCTCCGGAAAGGCGGAGGTCGCCGCTCTCGAAGCGGCGCCCGCGATGGCGCCGGCCGCGGAGGAGCCGATCATCGTGGCGCGCGGAATCGAGAAGAGCTTTCAGAGGCCGGACGGCGGCCAGGTGGAGGTGATCGCGGAGACGGATCTCTCGATCGAGCCCGGCGCGATCGTCGCGCTGCTGGGTCCCTCCGGCTCGGGCAAGTCGACGCTGCTGCGGATGCTTTCGGAACTCACCGCGCCATCGCGCGGTGAAGTCCTGTGGCACGGGCAGCCGGCCAGCACCTGCGCCCCCAACGTCGCGATCGTTTTTCAGAGCTTCGCGCTGTTTCCGTGGCTGACGGTGATCGAAAACGTGGAAGTCCCTTTGCTCGCGCGAGGGATGGCGCACGCCGAGCGGCATCGCCACGCGCTGGCGACGCTCGATTCGGTGGGATTGAAGGGCTTTGAAACCGCGTACCCCAAGGAGCTCTCCGGAGGCATGAAGCAGCGCGTGGGATTCGCGAGGGCCCTGGCGGTGCAGCCCGAGGTCCTGTTCATGGACGAACCATTTTCGGCGCTCGACGTTCTGACGGCCGAGACCCTGCGCGGCGAGCTGATGGAGCTGTGGCTGGGGAAGCGCATCCCGACCCGCAGCATTTTCCTGGTCACCCATAACATCGAGGAGGCCGTGCTGCTGGCCGACCGCGTGATCGTGATCGGCCGCAACCCCGCCCGCGTCCGTGCCGATTTTCCTCTTCCGCTCAAGCAGCCCAGAGACCGCAAGTCCGCCGACTTCCTGCTCTACGTGGACTACATTTACAAGCTCATGACGCAGCCGGAGATCAAAGCCGGACCGCCCCCCACAGGGCCCGAGGCCAAACCGCCGTACCAGATGCTGCCTCACGCGCGGCGCGGCGCGATCGCGGGGTTGCTCGAGATGCTGAACGAGAGCGGCAGCCAGGACCTTTATCGCCTGGCCGAGGAGCTGCGCATGGACGTCAACGACCTGCTGCCGATCGTCGAGGCCGCCGCGCTGCTCGAGTTTGCCCGGTCGGACAGCGGCGACGTCGAAATCACTCCGGCGGGAAAGGCGTTCGCGGAGGCCGACATCTCGACGCGGAAACGGCTGTTCCGCGAAGCAGCCCTGGCACACGTCGCGCTGCTCGGGCAAATGCAGAGCGCGCTCGCCGCGAAGTCCGACCACACGCTGCCGCTGGAGTTCTTCCGCGACATTCTCGAGCAGCACTTCCCCGAGGCCGAGGTCCAGCGGCAGGTTGAGACGGCGCTGAATTGGGGCCGCTACGGAGACATCATCACGGTCGATTCGAGCGGCGACAGGGTGCAGCTGTACGAACCTGGAGTGCCGGCACACGAAGCCGCCGACGTGGGGCTGCACTGATGGCGATTGGCAGAGCCGTGGGCGGGGCTGGAACTTCGCGCGGGCTGAAGTTCGCCCCCCATCTGCCGCCGTGGGGCGCGTTCCCCGCCAGGATGCCATCGCTTCTGACGGACCTGCCAGTGGTGCTGGCCGGGCTGGCGTTGTTCTACGGTTTGTTGTCGCTGGCGCACTACTGGGCGGGGCCGGTGAATCCGCAGCCGGAGATCCGCCTGACGCCGGCCGCGCTGCCGCTCTACGCCCTGTTCTCGCTCGCGCGCATCACGGTGGCCTACGGTTTCAGCCTGGCGTTCACCCTGGTCTACGCGTACGTGGCCGCACACAACGCGCGGGCCGAGCGCGTCATGATCCCGCTGCTGGACACGCTCCAGTCCATCCCGGTGCTGAGCTTCCTTCCCGGCGTGATGCTTTCGATGGTGGCGCTGTTCCCGACGCGGCAGTTGGGCGTGGAACTCGGCGCCATTCTGCTCATCTTCACCGGGCAGGTCTGGAACATGACCTTCAGCGTCTACTCTTCGATCAAGAATATCCCGGAGGAAATGATCGAGGCGGCCGAGGTGTACCGGCTGAGCTGGTGGCAGAAGTTCGTGCAACTCGAACTGCCGAACTCCGCTATCGGCCTGATCTGGAACTCGATGATGTCCGTGGCCGGCGGCTGGTTCTTCCTGATGGCCTGCGAGATGTTCGTGCTGGGAAACCGCGATCTGCGGCTGCCCGGCCTCGGCTCGTACCTGCAAACCGCAGCCAACGCGGGAGACACGCGGGCCATCGTCTGGGGCGTAGGGGTGATGGTGGCGGTGATCGTTCTGCTGGACCAGGCGATCTGGCGGCCGGTGATCGCCTGGAGCGAGAAATTCAAGGTGGAGCAGGTGGAGGCGGCCGAGACGCATCGCTCGCCGTTGCTCGATCTGCTGCGGCGCTCGAAGGTCCTGCTGCGCGCGGCCCGGCTGACCGTGATTCCCGCCCGCGAGAAGCTCACGCTGTTCTTCGCCCGGCGGAAAAGCTTGACAGGCCGGAGGCCTGTCCCACTGGCGGCCAGGTGGATGGCGCGCGCCGCGGCGGGGGCGGCTGCGCTCGGCCTGCTCTATGCCCTGGCGCGGATGACGCTGCTGCTCTCCACGACCTCCTGGCCGGAGCTGCGCGGCATCTTGCTGGGCGCGGGCGCGACGTTCCTTCGCGTCGAGCTTACGCTCGTGCTGGCGGGGCTGTGGACCATCCCGGTGGGAGTTTTCATCGGCCTGCGGCCGCGGCTTTCCGCCATCGCGCAGCCGGTGGCGCAGGTAGCGGCTTCCGTGCCCGCGACGGCGCTGTTTCCGATCGTGCTGCTGTTGCTGATCCGCGCCGGCGGCGGGCTCGGCATCGGCTCCATCATCCTGCTGTTGCTGGGAACGCAGTGGTACCTGCTGTTCAACGTGATTGCCGGCGCGAGCGCCATCCCTACGGACCTCAAAGAAGTCTGCGACGTGTTTCGTTTCGGCCGCTTCGAGCGCTGGCGCAGGCTGCTGCTGCCGGGCATCTTCCCCTATCTGGTCACCGGCTTCGTGACCGCCTCCGGCGGGGCCTGGAACGCGAGCATCGTCGCGGAGTACTCCCGCTTTCAGGGACGCACGTACTCCATCACCGGCCTGGGCTCGACCATCAGTCAGGCCACCGACAGCGGGAATTTCCACGCGCTGCTGGCGGCCACGGTGGCGATGGCGGTGATGGTGGTGACGATCAACCGCCTGGTGTGGCGGCGCCTGTACGGGCTGGCGTCGACGAAGTTCAAGCTGGAAAGCTGAGGGGGCGGGGCGGGAGTGTCCGAAAACGGGATTAGGACCTTGTTGCACTTTTTCGTTTTTCGTTTTTTTGGCGTCCTGCACTCCCGAGATTGAGGAGGCGGGCGCCCGGTTGGTGCGCGACCGGCCGATTTGGTGATGCGAAAACATGGATACTACCTGGGATGAGGGTAAGGCACGTGGGGCCGGCGCCGGAGGGCGGGTTCCTGCAAGTGATTGAGGCGGCGGGAAATGTATTTTTGGAGTTGTGGGAACGGGGTTGTCGTTGGAACCGCTGGCGGCACTGGGCGGTGGGTTGTCGAGGGCATGGTGGAGGAGAACGCGGGGGGTCCGTGATGGGGACCAGGCGGGCAGGTGGATTGGCCGACAGTGGGGCGTTTGAGGAAACGGACCAGCGAATTTCCTCGAAGGGGACTTCCGGCCAGCGTTGAGGGATTTGCCGCTGAGGAGGGCTGGAGTATCACGCCTTCGATTCGGGTGGCAGCGAAGGCAAACGGATAGGAATCGATCCCGGCTAAGCGGACTGCCCGGTTGCCGTCTCCGGTAGATTCAGCATTCGTGCTAAAGCCGGCCACCGGCCAGCGGATACGAAAAGCCGCCGAACGTTGCATACGGCCGGCAGGATGTTGGGGTGGCGCTGTTCGATGGCTCTCTCGGCCCAGTCCGCAGCCTTATCGATTTCCGACCGTACCAGATGGAAAAGGAGGAACCCGATCGGTGCGCCATACGCCTTGCCATCACCCAACTCATGAAGCAGTACCTCCGATCTTCTGGTGTCCCCCATGCGCC
Source organism: Bryobacterales bacterium (assembly GCA_963719445.1). Lineage (GTDB taxonomy): Bacteria > Acidobacteriota > Terriglobia > Bryobacterales > Bryobacteraceae > DASWZN01. Next base: position 4,296,828 of record OY970385.1, on the reverse strand, counting down.
CGAGCACTCCCGCCAACACCCCAATGCTCTGGGCATTTCCGGCCACCGCGTATGCCCGTTCGGCGAAGACGAGCGCCTCCTCAAGCTTCCCTTCGCCCGCATACCAAACGCTCTGCAACATCAGAGCGAGCGGGGAGCCTTTGTCGACTTCCAGGGCCTGGCGGAACTGGCGTGAGGCTTCCTCGAGTCTGCCGCCAGCCCACAAGCAAACCGCGAGTTGCGTCCGGCAAAGCACATTCAGCGGGTCTTCCTTGAGGGCGCACTCCAGTTCCTCAACGGCTGCCGCGATCCGCCCCAGCGGCAGCAGGTAGTAAATGCCGTAAGAATGACTCACACCGGGCGGGATAGGAGCGCGAGCCCTGGCCAACTGGAATTGCCGCTCTCCTTCCTCCCAGTCGTGTTCGAGAAAGACGGCTACCGTGGCCAACTCGGCGTGCGCCTCTGGCAACTCCGGATCGAGTATCAGCGCCTTTTGCGCCGCGGCTCGCGCCAGCGGCAGCGCTTCGCGCGCCGGCATAAGGCTCAGCGACGCCAAATGAATGAAGTACATTCCCAGCTCGGCTTGGGCCAATGCGAACTCCGGATCGAGCGCGATCGCCTGCTGCAGGCATTCTTTGGCTCGTGCCGCCGGTTCCGGCGTCAGCTTTCTCATAAAATGTCGGGCCTTGAGAAAAGCCTCGTAAGCCGGAAGACTCGGGGTGTGCCGCCGGAGCGCCGCGGGCTGCGCGGAAAGCTTCACCTTCAGCGCCACCGCGATTGCCTGCGCGATCTCATCCTGGATTGCGAATACGTCCGCCAGTTCCCGGTCGTAGCGCTCGGACCAGAGGTGAAATCCAGTGGCGGCATCGATGAGCTGCGCGGTCACCCGGATGCGGCTTCCCGCGCGCCGCACGCTACCCTCCAGGATCGTGCGCACATCCAGCGTCTCGGCGATCTTTCGGACGTCCTGCTCCTTGCTCCGGAATGCGAACGACGACGTGCGTGCGGTGACATTCAGGCCCGGAATCTGTGCTAGCACGTTGATGATCTCCTCGGTCAGACCGTCGCTGAAGTATTCGTTCTCCTTGTCGCCGCTCAGCGTGGAGAATGGCAGCACGGCGATGGAAGGCCGCGGCTCGGCGGGCTTCGCGCGGAGTTTCTCCAGCGCCACCCGCACGTCCGCCATGCTCTGAAAACGCTGCCCTGGCTGCTTGGCTAGACAGCGCTTCACGATGCGCTCAACGGCCGCGGGCGCATCCAGCCGACGTGGCTCATCGTGCAGCACGGCGCTCAGCACCTGGGCCGTGGATCCGCCGCTGAACGCGCGGCTGCCGGCCAGCATTTCATACAGAACCGCACCAAAACTGAACACGTCCGAACGTTCGTCGAGCGTCTTCCCCTCGGCCTGCTCGGGCGCCATGTAGGCAGCTGTGCCCACCACGATCCCCTCCATGGTGCGCGTGTCGTCCGCCTCAGCTTGAGCCACCAACCTAGCCAGCCCGAAATCGAGCAGCTTCACCGACTGGCGTTCCGTGATCATGATGTTGCCTGGCTTGAGGTCGCGGTGAATGATGCCCTTCCGGTGCGCCGCCTCGATAGCGCTGGCGATCTCAATCGCCAGCCTCACCGCCTCCTCCAGTGCCACAGGGCAGGGGAGACACTGGCCTTCGACGTACTCGAGCACCAGATAGTCCGGCCCCACGTCATACACCTGGCAAATATGCGGATGGTTCAGCGCGGCCAGGGCGCGTGCTTCCTGCTGGAAGCGCTCACTGTGCTGCCCCTTGAGTCTCTTGACGGCGACCACGCGGTCGAGCCGGGAATCGCGCGCTTTCCACACCTCGCCCATGCCACCCTCGCCGATCGGCGCGAGCAACACGTAGGGGCCCAATTCCATCCCCGACGTCCACGGACTCATCGTGTTTCGATTCTAGCTCGTTGGCGCGTCCCGAGCGCGTCGGGTGGCCGCTAAACCAAAGCAGAATACCGCGGCATCCCGCGATCCTATCACCGATCTCGAAATCCCTCGTGTGCCCCGCACGGTTAGGCCGCTTCGATCTTCGTAGCGCGGGGGTTGGATGTGGCGAGACCAGCCCTGGTCTCTTGGAGAATGTCGAGCTATTGTCCGCTAGCCGGCAGTTGGCCCCAAACGGCGTTCGAGGAGATCACGGTGCCGACGGCCGTCGCCCGGCTGCGTACTTCCCCCAAGCGGACTTCCGGGGCCTGTCGCTTATCAAATCGGTGAATCGCGCGTTGTTCAACCACGTGGACACAATCACGTTACATAAAGGGTCCTTTATGCAACAGGCTCCTATTGTGTCCGAGTGGCCGGCGAGAACTAAGCCGCTGGCGCGGCGGACGCTACTGCGCCGGTTTGTCGGTGTCTTGCGTTCCTGGTTTCGCTTCTTCCTTGTCGTCAACGGGCTTGGAGAGATGCAGTTTGCGTATCTCTTTGGCTCCGACCGCGGGATCTTCAGGCGTGACCTTGATCCCAGTTGCCATGGGTCCGGCGGTCCATTTGAAGTAATAGGTTTTGCCCGCCTCCGCCTCAAACCGGGCCCGCTCGTTTTCTTTCTGCCTGGCTTGATTGAGGGCCGCCCCGGCGGACATGATGACGCTTCCGTAATACTCCTTGGGCAATCCGGAGATCACAACAGTCCCCGGCGGCACTTCCATGAATGCGTATTCGCTGTTGAGGAGTTTGGCGAGGTGAGTGCCGTTGATATAGAGCTCGTCGTGTGAGGACGAGCCGGTAAATCTGTACACGCGGTAGATACAGACGATGGCTTTGCCGCTGGATGGCGCGGGCAGTGCGGCGGGAGTTTTGGAATCCTGTGCGACGGCGATGGGCCCGGTGAAGAGAAGCGCCATCGCACTGAATGTGGGCAGAAGGCTTGCCAGCGACCTGCAAGCCCCCCTGGGGCAAAACGCTGCGACGCCACTGAAAAGGGGGTTACGCATAGAAACGCTCCTTTCCCTGAGTTCGGAATCTGGTGGGCAGTATAGCAGGTTGCGCCGACCCTGCCACGACCATCTCCGGCGTCATCTCCGGCGTCGGAACCGTATACTTTGTCCACTCCGCGAGCGCCGCGCCGCTCACGTCGTGGTCTGCCAGCAGTTCCGGGGTGACGACCACGTATGACGCGTTTTCGCTCTCGGCTGGGGGACCGGCACGGCGTCGCCGGTCTCCACTCCCGTTATGGGTACCTTGGGCCTGGTGATCACGGGCTGCCCGATCGTCTTCATCGCTCTGTTGTTGTCCCCGCGCCATCAGCGTGCGTGATTGTCTCATAACCGGTAAGTTTAGAGACGAATGCGGAAGGCCCTGAAATCAGTGACTTGCACGTCTCAAATGTCTGTTTCAAAAAGACGCGGTATTCAGACCCATCACCCGGCATGACGCGCCGAACCGCAGTCGCAATAGTCGGTCTCAAAACCGTGCCGGGGGCCGCCAGCCAGAAAGACAATCCACTTGGCTGGTTTGTCGACTCGGACTTCTGCCACTCAAGGCCCCCAGATACGGCGTTCTGGGAAGTCGGCGCCGGATTAATTCCCGCGAAGTCGGCTTGCTCCGCCTATTCCTCGGCTTGGCGGTTGACGAAATAGTGCCCGCCCAATGCCTGCTGGGCCAGACGTGGGGTTGGGGGTCCGCTAAGCGCCCGTCCACCAGACGATCTCGCAAGAGGTCGTCGGGGTGCCGGCGCGACAGGGATCAGGGCATCCCACGAACGAGCGGCGTTGTCCCAGAAGCGGACATGGGGACCGGAAACTGTGGCCCGCAAGGCGTTGATTTCTCTAGCCTGAGGCCTCGGCATCCGAATTGCCCTAACCAGTCAGGCGTCTTATGCTGACCTCTATCAAACACGCCTTTCGAGTGCTGCGGAAGGACCCCGGCTTCACTTTCGTGGCGATTTGCTCGCTAGCGCTGGGCATCGGCGCTACCTCGGCCATGTTCAGCTTCGCCGATGCGTTGCTGCTGCGGCCGCTGCCGGTGTTGGAACCGGGCCGCGTGGTCGCCATCAACACGGCCACGTCGGCTCCGTTCGGCGGCAATTCCAGGATCTCGTACCCGGATTACGCCGATCTGCGCGACCACAACCGCACTTTCCAGGGCCTGGTGGCGGCCTCCTTCGCGAAGTTTGGTTTCAGCGCGGACCCGCACGCCTTGGCGCGTATGAAGTACGGCATGTACGTTTCGGGCAACTTCTTCCAGGTTTTGGGCGTCGAGCCCGCGCTGGGGCGCGGATTTCGGCCGGATGAGGACCAGGCGGAAGGACGCGATGCGGTGGTGGTGCTGGGTCACGACTTCTGGGTGAGCCGGTTCGGAGCGAGCCGGTCGGTGCTTGGTTCCCGGATCCGGCTGAATGGGGTCGAATTCACGGTGATTGGGGTGGCGCCCGAGCACTTCACGGGCATCGATACTTTCCTCCGCCCGACGCTGTTCGTGCCGCTGGCCATGTCGCCGCGCCTGGGTCAGAACCTGCTGCACGACCGCAATACCGGCTGGCTGTTCGTCAAGGGTCGCCTGAAGCCGGGGGTCGGCGTGGAACAGGCGCAGGCCGATATCGGCACGCTCGCACCGCAGTTGCTGAAGCTGCACGCGCAGGCCGCCGAAGGGGACAGGCTGAAGGTGGAGACGGAGCTCCAGCTTCGCGTGGCGCAATCGCCAGAGGTAACGGCGATGGTGACCATGCTGGGCGTGCTGGGACTCTGCGTTCTGGCGGTTTCCTGCGCCAATGTGGCGGGGCTGCTGTTGAGCCGAGCCCGTGCGCGCTCGCGCGAGATTGCGGTACGGCTGGCCATCGGCGCGAGCCGCTTCGCGCTGGTCCGGCAGCTTCTGCTGGAGAACCTGCTGGTGGCGATCGGCGGCGGGATGGCGGGCATTCTGGTTGCCGACGCGGTAGGGGCGTTCTGGCGCAGCACCCCGGTCCCTTTCGACCTTCCGATTGTCTTCGACATGAGCGTCGATCAGCGGGTGCTGCTTTTCACCCTCGCGGCTTCGGTGGTGAGCGTGCTGCTCTTCGGCCTCGCCCCGGCGCTCCACATCACGCGTCCGGACCTGGTTCCGGCGCTCAAAGCATCCGACGCGGACAGCGCGGGCAAGCGCCATTTCTGGGGGCGTAACACGATCGTGGCGGGGCAGGTGGCGCTTTCGCTGGTCCTGCTGATGGTCTCGGCCGTGCTGGTTCAGGGCTTCCGGGATCAACTGACACAGGGGCCGGGATTCCGCACCGATCATCTCTTTCTTACTACCTTCGAGACGCAACTGGTGCACTACTCGGAAGACCAGCAGCGGCAATTCTATAAGAACCTGCTGGAAAGAGTGCGCTCGGCGCCGGGCGTGAGATCGGCCGCCCTGGCATCCGCTCTCCCGATGCTCTCGCGGGACAGTTTCGACATCGTTCCAGCCGGGTATCGGTTGCGTGCGGGCGAACAGGCCCTCACCGTGCCCGGCAACCGCGTCAGCGAGGGCTACTTCCAGACCATGGGTATCCCGATTGTGCGGGGGCGCGGCTTTCTCGAATCGGATGGGGAAAACGCGCCGCTGGTGGCGGTGGTGAATGAATCGCTGGCGCGCCACTACTGGCCGAAGGAAGATGCCGTGGGCAAGCGGTTCCACTTGAAGGACGCGAGCGGGGCGCTGGTGGAGATTGTGGGCGTGGCAAAGATGTCGAAGTACCTCTGGATCGCGGAGCGCCCGCTGGACATGGTTTACGTACCTTTACGGCAGAACGGGCGTTCGGCGATGACGCTGATGGCCGAATCGGCGGCCGAGGACGCGGGAACCATCGCCCCAACGGTGCGGGAGGTGGTGCGGGGGCTCGACGCGGACATGCCGGTGTACGATGTGCGGACCATGCACGACTTCTACACGCAGCGCGGGGTGAGGACCCCCGCGATCCTCACGCAGGTGGTAGGGGCGATGGGTGTGACGGGGATGGTGCTGGCGGTAGTGGGACTGTACGGGCTGGTCGCGTATTCGGTCAGCCGCCGAACCCGCGAGATCGGCATTCGGATCGCGATTGGCGCGGACCGGCAGAAGGTAGTGTGGATGGTGCTGCGGCAGGGACTGCAGCTAGGCGCGGCGGGGGTGGCGGCCGGCCTGGTGGTGGCGTTCTTCACCTGCCGCGTGGTTGCATCGGCGGTTTGGGGAGGCGGCACGAGCGGCACGCTCAATCGGGTCAGTACCTTGGATTTCGCTGCCGTAGCGCTGCCGTTGCTGGCGATCACGGTGCTGGCGGCCTTGGCCCCGGCCTGGCGCGCGTCGCGGGTGGATCCGATCAGAGCCCTGCGGGACGAATGATTCGAGCCGCCGATCAACGCAGATGAACGCCGATAAGCCGCTTGTTTTCGATCTGTGCTAACGCGCGCGGCTCGGAACCAGGAATGTCCCACTCTGACTGGAACTCCGGCACACATGATCTCGTCTAGGACTAAAGGACTCCAACCTATGAGAACCCGTCTATTCCTCGTGACACTCGCCCTGACCGGGCTTTCCCTCCAACTCCTCGGACAGCCTGCGGCGCCAAAGCTGAAAGAAGAGATGCGAATGCCGTGGTCGCGCGGCGACGAGCGGTTCATTCGCCACTGGCTGGTTCTGAGCGACCTGCCGCTGGCCGGCGGCTTCGACAAGGACTGGCTCGCTGGCCAGGGCGGCGAAGCGGCCATCCGCCCCGCAGAGAAGATGGCCTTGAAGCTGCCGGACGGCAAGAGTGTCCAGTGGCGTACGGTGGTCGCGTGGGGCGACGAGGTCGATCTCTCTAACGGCCCCGGCCTCAAGCGCGACCTTATCGCGTACGCCTTCGCCACCGTTCGGCGCGCAGAGGCCGGCAAGGCGGTGTTGAGCCTGGGCAGCGATGAAAGCATCCGCGTCTGGCTGAACGGCGCGCTGGTGCTCGACAAGCGAACCTCGCGTCCGCAGACCTTCGACGAGGATCAGGTCGTGGTGGACATGAAGGCCGGCGAGAACACGCTGCTGGTGAAATCCGAGCAGCGCGTCGGGCCCCAGACCATTTCCGCGCGGGTGCTCGAGCCGGGCGCCGCACCTCCGCGCGTGGTGGAAATCGGGCCCTCCGTGCGGGAATCCGCGGCGGCGACGCTCGTCGTGAAGACCGACGCCAGCGGCGATCGCGCGGCGCTGGATAAAGTGACGGTCCAGGTGGTCGCGGCAGGGGGAAAAGTCTTCGCGGAAAGAACCGCAGCGCGCGGCGAGCGGCTCAGTTTCGATCCCGCCGCCTGGCCGGACGGCGCTTACGAAGTGCGCTGCACCACGCATCGGCCGAACGGTTTGCTCTACGCCACGCACCTGGCCTGGTACAAGGGCGACGCAGTCGAGGCGGCCCGGCGACTGGTGGCAGCCGCGGCTCAGGCCGACGCCCAGACGCCGGCCGGGGTCACCATCAAGATGCTGGCGGACATGGTGCTCGACCGACTGGACACGCGGGATCTCGACAAAGTCACCGGCAATCCGTGGTGGGCCATCCATTCTCCTCTCATGGAGTTCGAAGAGATGCAACTGGAGGCCAAAGGCGTGCCGGCGATCGTCAGGCCGTACGGTTTTGTGCGCTTCGCTTATCGCGACGATGTGGACGGCTCGCCGCAATTCTGCCGCGCCTATCTGCCCGGCGGCTACGACCCGGCAAAGAAGTGGCCGCTGGTGGTGAAGCTGCACGGCTACAACCCGGCCAACCCCGAATACGTGCGCTGGTGGGCCGCCGATTCCCGCCACCACGCGCTGGCCGACGTCGAGTACAACGATCACCAGGGCATCATCTACATGGAGCCGCACGGACGCGGAAACGCCACCTATCTCGGGATCGGCGATCGGGACGTGGTGCGGGCGATCCAGCTCGCCAAGGAACGTTTCAATATCGACGAGGACCGGGTTTACCTCACCGGCGATTCAATGGGCGGCTGGGGCACCTGGAACGTCGGCACGCGCCACCCGGACCTGTTTGCCGCCCTCGCGCCCATTTTCGGCGGAGTGGACTACCATTCCCAGCTCTCCGAGGAGGCGCTGGCCAAGCTCACCCCGCTGGAGCGCTATTTGCAGGAGAAGCAGAGCTCCTGGTCCATGGCCGAATCGCTGCTGAACATGCCCATCCTGGTAAACCACGGCGACGTCGATCAGAGCGTGAACGTCGAGTATTCGCGCTATGGCGTGCGCCTGCTTGAGCGCTGGGGCTACAACGTGCGCTACGTCGAGCATCCGGGTTACGGGCACGAAGACCTGAATGTCATGGGGGATGTCATCAACTGGTTCCTGGAGCACCGCCGCGAGCCTCATCCCACACGCGTCCGCCTGCACTCGGCCGAGCTTCGGAACGCCTCGGCCTACTGGGCCAGAATCGATCAGGCGGCCAGGCCCGGCGATTTCATGACGCTCGACGCCGAGATCGCCGACCCGAACACAATCCGCCTCGACACGCGGAACGTCGAGGCCGTAACGCTCTCGCCGGTCTCCGCACTGATCGACCCCGCCCGGCCGGTGAGAGTCAACTGGAACGGCGTGCCGCGCGAAGTGGCCTTCGATGCCGGGCGGCTCCGCCTGGTCTCCGCCGTGGAGGCCGCTGGTCCTCTAAAGAAAAACTCCAGGATTGCCGGCCCGCTGGGCGACGTGCTCACGACACCCTTTGCCATCGTCACGGGCACCAGCGCCTCCGATCCCGAGATGAAGCAGACATGCGAGCGCAAGGCCGCGGCGATGGCCGCCAGTTGGAAGAACTGGCAGCGGCAGCCGCCGCGCGTCTTCAAGGATTCCGAGCTCTCCGACGCCGATGCGGCGCGCTATTCGCTGGTGCTGATCGGGGGCCCCGATGACAACCTGATCGCGAGAAAGCTGGCCGGCAAGATTCCGCTCGAGATTTCGGCCGACCACGTCAAAATCGGACCTCGCTCCTTCCCGGTGTCCAACGCGCGGGTCGAACTGATCTATCCGAACCCGCTCAACGCCGAGAGATACGTCGTAGTCATAGCGGCAACCTCCGCCGACGGGATGTTCTTCGTCAATACCGACGAGCTGGGGTCCGCGGACTTCGATTTCATCGTTCAGGACGGCCGCGCGCCCAGCGGCCCCGACGGCGGCTCTGAGGCCACTCTCGCCGTGGCCGGCGGCTGGTTCAATCGCCATTGGGAGTTCGAGGACGCCCTTTCGCACCAGGGCGATGCCGCGCTGCGAGCCCGGAGCGTTCTGCTGCACGCCCCCGGACACGGCCACGCCGTCGATGCCGCGATTCTGGACTCCTACGCCGGAAAGTACGAGGTGGCGCCGAGCGTGGTGGTCGAGGTCAAACGCCAAGAAGGCCGCCTGGTGGCCCGGTTCGCCGGCTCCGACCGCCCCGCCATGGACCTTCTCCCGATCTCCGACACCGAGTTTTTCGTCGTAGAGGGCATGGTGCAAATTGTCTTCGTGAAGGACGCGGCCGGCAAGACGGCAGCCTTCAAAGGCTGGGAGCACGGCCAGGCGTTCACGGCCAAGCGAGTCGAGTAGGCTGTAGCGCTTCGCCTCGCCGTTCGGAGCGCAGGCTGAAGCCCGCGCCGGCACGCTGAAGAGAACGCTGAAAAAGGCCAGGAAAGGCCAAAACATTGCTGGCCGCGGATAAACGCCGATGAACGCTGATTGAAAACAAGTGATTGATCCGCGTTCATCGGCGGCCCAGACTGTGTTCCTTGACTTCTTCATCAGCCTCTGAAGCGTGCGCCACGGTAAGCTGGGCTTATGCCGGTCCCGGCGGGCTCGCTGTTTCAGCAGGGTTCGGTGCGCGGTGTCCTCGACCGCCCGGCGGGCGCGGTTCGCGACGGCCTGGTCATCACCCACGGAGCCGGCGGGAACAGCCGGATGGCGCTTCTGGCCGCAGTAGCGGGCGCCTTCGCAGCCGCGGGCGTGTGCGTACTCCGCTGCGATCTTCCCTTCCGGCAGAAGCGCCCGCACGGGCTGCCCTCGCCCTCAACGGCCGCCGCAGATCGCGCCGGGTTGAAAGACGCGGTCGCCGCCATGCGCGGCATCGCGCCGGGCCGCGTCTTTCTAGGCGGCCAATCCTACGGAGGGCGGCAGGCGAGCATGCTGGCGGCCGAGGAGCCGGAACTGGCCGCGGCGCTACTGCTGCTCTCCTATCCGCTGCACCCGCCCGGGAGACCGGAGCAGCAGCGCACGGCGCACTTCCCCGCCCTGCGCACGCCATCGCTCATCGTACACGGATCGCGCGACGCCTTCGCTTCGACCGACGAACTGCGCGCGGCGGTAGCGCTGATCCCGGCGCCGGTGGAGCTGATTGAGATCCCGGAGGCGGGCCACGACCTGGCGCGCGGCGCCTTCGACGTCGCGGGCCTGGTGGTCACGCCTTTCCGCCGGCTCGTTTCCGCCTGCTTCGCCGACGGATCGAGCTGGTGAGTGCCGAATCGGAATCGGCATCTTCGGCGCCACTGGGACACCTTGTCGGGGCAGTCCTTTGTGGCGCACGCACTCATGCGTGCCGCGTCGAGACTCTCTCGACGCCCAGGTGCCGGCACGAGTGCCGACACGGCAGGCTGAAACCTTACTCCGCAGACAACTGGAGGCGAAGCCCCTTGGCGGCATTGGCCAGCCGCGTCGCCTCGCGGTCGACGGCGTCGAGGGGCATCTTGGCGGCAGCGCCATCGGAATCGATGTAGTGCAGCATGTTGTCCTGAGCCCAGACCGCGACGGCACTGTGCGCGACGTGGTCCTTGCCCACGACGGCAAATTCCGCCGGCGGCCCTTCCGCAGTCTCCGGAGGGTTGGTCTTCGTGTAGTCGCGCACCTCGCCCTGCACGGGACGCGGCGGCATCGCCGGCATAAGCGTTTCCGGCGTCACGACCACGAGGCTTGGAGTCGCCTGCTGCGCAGAGTTGTCGCCCGGGTAGCCATCATAGGCGCCAGGAAACCAGTAGCCGTAGCCGTAACCTCCGCCGAGCCCACGCCCGGGGCGGCGAATCACCGTGGGCACCGTCCCGCCCATTGGCGGAAGAGCCCCCAGCGGCGGAATACCGATGGTTCCGGTTCCAACCGGCGGGGCAGGGCGAGCGAAGCCGCCAGCGGCCGCGCGTTGCCCCGCAGCGGGCAACCAAATCAGGCCACAAAGGGCACACGCAGAAATCAATGCCTTCATATGCAGCCTCCTGTTCCAAAGCCTAGCTCCGAATAGAGGTGGAAACAAGCCCCTGGGCGTGGTATGGGGCTCGCGGCCAGCGGGCTCGCTTACGGGCCGCTGAAGAAGTCAAGGGCCGCAGATGAACGCGGATCAACGCGGATCAATCACTTGTTTTCAATCAGCGTTTATCGGCGTTTATCCGCGGCCAGCAGTGCTTTGGCTTTCCTGGCCCTTTTCAGCGTTCTCTTACGCTTGTGGTTCGGCGCCGGGGTCGAAGAAGGCGGCTCCCCGGAGAATTGGCCTCAAACAGGATTGCGTTCACCAGGCTGGCGCGGGTCAGGTCCGCGGCGAGCACGGCCTCGTTCCAGGTCCGCCAGGCCGAGGTCCGCTCGAGGTTGGCCCCTCCGAGGTTCGCGCGGTTCAGATTCGCCCCGGCCAGTTTAGCTCAGGAGAGATCGGCGCACAGGCATTGGGTCTCCGTAAGGCGAGATTCCCGAAGGCCGGCCGCTCAGATCCAGGGCATGGGCCGACCACTGGCGCCGCCGCCAATTCCACGCCATGACCGGTTCAGGAACCGTGTTAGTGCGCCCAGTGCATGCGTTCGACGATGGTGGGCGGCTCGTAGGTCTTGCCGCGCGACAAGCGCCGCTCTTCGCGCCAGGCGCTCAGCAGCAGCGCCGGACCGAGGATTCCCGCCGAAAGCGCCGCCAACGGCCCGAGCGCGCGCTCGATCTCCTGCAGCAGCGCCCGGATGCGCTCGCTCACGACCGCGTTGGTCTTGCGCAGTTTGTGCTCCATGGCCCACAGCGCGCTGGCGTAGACCACTCTGAGCGCCTTGCCCTCGCGCTCGAACCTGGCCCGGATCCGCGCGTCGGCGCTGTCGCGGTATTGCTTCCAGCCCTCGAAGGTCGTCCGGCAGATCCGGTAGAGGCTGGGGCCGTTCAGCTCGAAGTCGCGCAGGAAGGCGTAGTCCAGGAACTTCTTCGAGTCGTCGCGCGAGATGGCGGCGTGGCGGAAGTTGAACTTGAACTGGCCGTGGATATCGGCCAGATCCACGTCGTCGAGCAGCCGCCCGGCGGCGTCGATCTCCTGATAGAGCGGAGTGCCGGGAACCGGCGTGTAGAGCATGAACTGGTGGAAGTCCGTGTCGTGGCTCACCGCATGCTCGATCTCAGCCATGATGTTGCCGGGGGTGTGATGCTCCAGACCGACGATGGTAGAGCCGAGCACCCGAATCCCGTGCTGGCGCAACTGATGGGTGAGCTGCAGCGTGTCGGTGCCTTTCAGCTTGCCGTAGGTAGCGTGCGGCGACTCGAGGCCCATCCAGACCCAGGAAACGCCCAGGTCCACCAGCTCGTCCATGGTGTATTTCTTGATCGCGTTGGCGGAGGAGAAGACGTACAGCTCCCAGCTCTTCCGTTCCTGCTTCATGCGCGCCAGCAGTTCGAGCGCGCGCGGCCTGTTCAGCAGGAAGTTCTCGTCCATCACGAAGAACGACTGCATGCCCAGATCGGCCTCGGCCTGCCGCATCACCTCGAAGAGCTCCTCGCCGCTGTCGAAGAAGTTGATCTGCTTTCCCTTGCCGCCGAAAAACGCGGAGGTGGTGCAGAAGTTGCACCCCATGGGGCAACCCACCGAAGGGATGATGGTGGCAGCCGTGGAGCCACGAAAATCGGGGATTGGAATGCCGAATATGCGGCGCCGGAAACCCGAGGCGATCGAGGGATGGACGATGGGGGCGTTCTCATCCTCGCCGAGGTGCCGTCTCATCCAGGAAATGCCCTCGCCGCGAACGACGTGGTCGGCATCCAGCATATGCTCGATGCCGGGAATCGCCGTGACGTGGCCGCCCACGATGATCTCCGAATGGGGCGACAGCTCGCGGACCATGCGGCACATTTCGCGCACCTTGCGCACGTTGACGATGATCGAGGAGATACCGACGATGTCGTAGTGCTCGGACTGCAGCTCGCGGGCGAAGTCCTCGCGCGTGGGGAAATCGAGCACCGTACAGGGCGCCGAGATATTGGCCTGGATCATGACAATGCCCCAGGACCGGTGGAACATGCGCAGAGAAAAAGCGCCCTGCGCGCGGGTGACCTGGTTGTGGTACAGCTCCATCGGGTTGATGGAGCGGCTGCCAAACTCGTCATCCTGCGCGTAGGGGCCGAAAACCGATGCTAAGAGGACACGGGCGCTCTGGCCCTTGGGATGAGGCGACAATGTGACCTTTCTCGAAGAACCGGACGGGACCTACCAGCGCGGTTCGCGCCGCCGGCCGCCGCCACCCCCGCCGCCACGGTTGCCGCGGAAACCACCGCCGCCCCCGCCGCCGGGGCCATGGCCGCGCTCGGGCCGGGGCCGGGCTTCATTCACGTTGAGAGCGCGTCCACCCAGCGCCTGTCCGTTCAACGCGGCAATGGCGCGATCAGCCTCGGCGCCATCGGTCATTTCAACGAAGCCGAAACCACGTGGCTGGCCTGTGTCGCGGTCGCGGATCAACGTGACTCTCTCAACAGCGCCGTAATTTTCGAACAATGCGCGAATGGAATCTTCAGTCGCGCCGAAATCCAGATTACCGACAAAAATGTTTTTCACCTTACCCTAATCTCCTTACGTTGAAACCGGCTTTCATGGCGTAGTGGATCTCGGCCAGTTCGGCTGGACGCTCAAACGTTACTCCAGTGTAGCAGGTCCCGGACCGAAGACGGGTATGCTGGAGGGTAGACGGGGGGCCGGCAAACGCCCCTCGGAAACAGGGGGGACTGTGAACATCGGAATCATCGGCGCGGGCCACATCGGAAGCACGGCCACGCGCCTGTTTGTGAAGGCGGGGCACCAGGTGGCGGTGAGCAACTCGCGCGGGCCGGCGTCCTTGCGGAGCCTGGCCACCGAACTTGGCCCGCAGGTGCACCCCATGCGGGTGGACGACGCGGCGCGGTTCGGCAGCGTTGTTCTGCTGGCCGTGCCGTGGCGCGCTCCGGAGGCGCTTCCGGCGCCGGAACTGGTGGCTGGAAAGATCGTGATCGACGCCATGAACCCGTACGGACCGGCGGGTGACATCCTCGATGTCGGGGGAGCCAATTCAAGCGAGGCAGTGCGGACACGGCTGCCCGGCGCGCGGCTCGTCAAGGCGTTCAACACCATCTACTACCAGCACCTGGCGACCCTCGGCAATACGAGTCTTCCGCTCGAGGATCGGCACGCCATCTTCGTGGCGGGTGACGACGCCGAGGCCAACCAAGTGGTCGGCGGGCTAATTGAGGAGATCGGCTTCGCACCGGTCGCCACTGGCAGTCTGGCCGAGGGAGGGCGCAGGCAGCAGCCGGGCTCGCCCATTTACAACCGCCCCATGACGGCCCGGGAGGCAGCGCGGATCCTGGCCGCCTGGCCGCGCACGGCGGCGGGGTAGGCGGCGGCTCGACGTGGGGCAGGCCTCCGCTATCCTGGAGGGTGCCCGCCAAACGAAGCCTGCTCCGCCGGTTGCTGTGCTGGTTCCTGGCGATCGCCTCGGCGTTCTACGGCTTCGCAGCGCTGGGGTTCCTGGCGCTGCGGTGGATCGATCCGCCGTTCACGATGGTGCACATCCAGCGCCGGATCGAATCCTGGTTCCACCGCGGCGCGTATCGCAAGCGCTACACCTTCGTGCCGCTGGAGAGCATTTCGCCCGCCTTTCAGCACGCCGTCATCGCGGCCGAGGACACGCGCTTCTTCCATCACCATGGATTCGACTGGACCGAGGTCCAGGACGCAGTCGAAGACGGCCTGGAGGATGGCAAGGTACGCGGGGCCTCGACGCTCGACGAGCAACTCGCCAAAAACCTGTTTTTGATCACGCACCGCTCCGTGTTTCGAAAGGGCCTGGAAGTGGCGCTGGTCCCGATCGAGGAGCTGATTCTTCCCAAACGGCGGATTCTCGAGCTGTACCTGAACGTGGTCGAGTGGGGACCGGGCATTTACGGAGCCGAGGCCGCCGCGCGGTATTACTACGGCGTGCCGGCGGCGCGGATCGGCCGCGAACAAGGGGCGCGGCTGGCCGCGATTCTGCCCGCTCCTCGCCGCCGCCAGCCGGCGCGCATGAACCATTACAGCGCGCGCATCCTGGGCCGTATGACGCAAATGGGATGGTGAGGCCGCCCTCCGGCGGTCGCGGCCCTGCGCGCTCAGCAGCCTGAGGAACCGGGCTGGTCCACGGGACATTAAACGGCGGTATCATGATTCGATTTGGGAGTGACAAATGCGAATGATGGTTCGATCTTCGGGTTGCTGGGTCTTGCTTGCCCTTTCGCTGCTGCTGGCTTCATGCGGCGGTCGCAGTACCGAGCCGGCGCAGCCGGCGATCTCCGTCTCGCTCTCGACCAACTCGTTGACCGTGCTGCAAGACGGCACACCGGCTTCGGTCACCGTCACCGTTCAGCGGCCGGCCGGCAATGGAAATTCCGTCACGCTGAGCGCCACTTCGCTTTACGGCCTTTCGGAACAGATCACGTCGCCCGGAACGGGCGACACCGGCCAGGTGACGTTTACCGTGCAGAACGGCGAGGTAGCCGGACCGCACGGGATAACGATCCAAGCCACGGACGGGACGACGAGCGCCAGCGCGTCCCTGGCCCTCGATATCGTGGTGATGGCAACGGTCAAAGCCTCCACCAACACGGCCGCCGGATTCAACGGCGCGCTCCAGAACTTCATGGCCACTTCCTTCCAACCGGCCGACTGGGACTATCAGTTCTTCGAGAGCAATCCCAAGGCGGCCGCGGCCCTGAGTGCCCTGGAAGCGCAGCACATCCGCCTGCAGCCGGTCTCCGGCGGCACGCCACAGAAGGCGGACCAGAGCTGGGATTTCACGATGCTCAACGCGATCCTCGATCCGGTGATCGCCACCGGCGACAAGAGCCCCGAGCTGCAGCTCGCCGTGGCGCCGGCGTGGATGAACGACTCGAACGGACATCTGATGCCGGCGCATTTCTCCGACTTTGCCGGCTACGCCGCAAACGTCGTGAAGTACTACAACACGACTACCGGCTTCACGGATTCGCAGGGCGTCACCCACGTTCATTCGGCGACCAATCCCACGCCCATCACGTGGTGGGGAGTTTTCAACGAGCCCAACATCAACGGACTGGAACCGGCCGACTACCTGAACCTGTATAACGTCGTGGTGCCGGCGATGCTTTCCGCGGGCTCCATCGTCCCCATCAAGTTCGTGGCGGTCGAGTTGTCGGACTGGGGAAACGAGCCCCAGAGATACCTTCCAACTTTCATGAATGGCGTGACGGCGCAGGTGGACGCAATCGGCACTCACTACTACTCGACCTGCAACCAATCGGACCTCGACACGACGCTGTTCGCGAGCATTCCGGGCGTGTTTGTGCCGCACGTCGAGTACATTTACCAACAGTTGAAGAGCGTTCCCCAACTGGCCAGCGTGCCGGTGTGGATCACGGAGAACAATGTCAACGCCGACTATTCGGGACCGAACGGGATGAGCGTCTGCAACCCGGGCCAGAAGTTCGTCCTGGACAAACGCGGGACCAGCGCGTTCTTCGCGGCGTGGCGGCCCTATCTGTTCTCCCGGCTGGGACAGGCCGGCGCACAGTCCCTCTATCACTGGGATTTCGACGCCGACGCCCAGTATGGCGAGGTGAGCTTCAGTACGGGTCAAACCTACCTTAGCTACTGGGTGGACTATACCTTGCAACGGTACTTTCCGTTTTGCGACCCAGGAGCGTCGGGCTGCGTCGGCTCCGGCTCGACCATTCTCGAATCGTCGACCACGGAACAGCCGGGCGCGCAGAGCGTCGAGCTGCTGGCAACCAGGAATCCGGATACCTCGGTGGTGGTGATGCTCTCGGACCATGCCGTCAATGCGGCCTCGGATAACAACGGCGCGGGCCAGCCCCGGACTGTGATGCTGGATGTCTCCGCCCTGGCGCCGTTCGGGAGCGCAACCCAGTTGACGCTGGACGCGAACACGGACCCTATCGCCGGGCCGGCCGCGACGAGTGTCTCGCCCGCCTCCCAAATGACGGTCCAGCTGGGCGGCTATGGCACGACCTTTCTGACGCTCAACCCGGCCACCGGGCGTGCGCTGCCGGCCGCGCCGGCGGAGGCCGCGAGCGCGCGCGTCGAGACATCCGCTTTCGAGGTCGCACCCGATCCGCCGGCGATCTCAATGACGGTTGCTCCCGCCACGATCGTGCTGGGCGCATCCGCCCGGATCGCCTGGACGGCTAGGAATGCGGCGTCCTGCACCGGCTCGGGCGACCTCACGGGACCACAGCCGCTCAAGGGTTCGATGACCTTCACCCCGACGTTCCCCGGCTCCTACACGGCGACCCTGACGTGCACGGGCGCCCGCGGAACCGTCACGCAATCGGCGCTGCTGACGGTGAACGCGTTCTGAAGCGGACAAGCGGGACAGGCTGGAGAGAACGCGGATAAACGCCGATAAACGCTGATTGAAAACAAGTGATTGATCCGCGTTGATCCGCGTTCATCAGCGGCCCAGTCTGAAGCTTGCCCTGCGCCGGCACGAGTGCCGGCGCGGCACGCTGAAGCGTGCGCCACAGCGTGGGACAAGCTGAGCTTGTCCTACTTCGATGGCGCCGGCTCCTGGCCGACGACCGTCTCGCCGGGCTTGAGAAGCGTCGGCTTCTTGGACTTGGCGGCGGCGTCCTTGGCCTCTTGTTTCTTGGCGTCGATCTCGGCGGGCGTCATCGCTGCCTCCCGCTCCTTCTGCTCCTTCTTCAGGCGGTCGGCGACTTCCGAAGAGCGCTTTCCAAGGTCCTCACTGGCGGTTTCCATCGAATCGGTAGTGGATTGAATGGCCTGGGTGAGTACGAACTCGTAACGGGCGAGGTCGCTGGGCCGGCTGTCGCGAATTTTCTCGAGCGCCGGCAGGAACTCCTTCTCCGCCGCCGCGACGGCCTTGGTTCCGGCGCTGATATCGGCCTTGTGGGTCAGCGCATCGTCGGAGACGGTGTCGATGGCGTCGATAATCTGGCTGTACTCGTCGAGCAGGTCATGCATCAGAGCGGCGCGGCCAGGCCTGGAATCTTTGACAAGCTGCTTCAACTGGTCCAACCGCTGCCTGGCAAAACCGACGTAAAGCTGGAGCCGTTCGTTCGGTTCCTGGGCCAGGCGGACCTGGTCGATCTCGTTCTCGGTCAGAAAGTCGCGCTCGGCGGCGAGCGGCGCCGCCATCCATAGCAGAGCCACGCCGAGCAAAGCCCGACTGGCCCACCGGTTCGTTTTCGCGATCGGCATGACGCTAATCCTTCTTCTTTCCACCCATGATGCCTTCGAGCAGGCTCTCATGGGCCTTCTGCACGACGGCGCGCACCTTGTCGATTTCGTCGCGGTCGTCCACGCTCATTTGTTCCCGGAAATCCTCGATCCGCCGCAACAGCTCGCGGGTTTCGATTTCGGCCTTCTTGAAATACTTCGGGCTCCGGCTGGGAACCTTGTGGGTCTGCTGAAGCGAGTCGTAGGCCAGCTCGACGGACGCGGAAACCTCTTCGAGCGATGCGCCGACCTGCTTCATATCGCCCTGCGCGAGGTAGCCGTCCTGCGCCGACTTGAGCGCCCTCCCGGCATTGTCCAGCGCCAGGACGGCGCGTTTTTCGAGATTGGGCTCGGCTTTGGCCGCGTCCAGGCTGGCCCACGCCGGCGCCGCCGCCAGCACCGCAAACGCCACTGTCAGGCGGATCAAAGTTCTCACCTCTTCCCGAGATCCAACTCCAGAATGTGGATGCGTTGCCGCGCCTGAAATTCCTGGTTGGGAAGCTCGCCCTTGCTGACGGACAGGAACTTCTGGTATTCAGCGATGGCGCCTTTGCGATCATGTATCCGGTCGAGAACCATGGCGCGCAGGAAATAGTCGCCCGGGATCTCGGCTTTGAGCGCCCGGACGCGGTCGAGGGCCGCCAGCGCCTGCGGATAGTTCTCCAGCATGACCTCGATGCCGGCCAGCTCGTTCCAGGCCTGCACCCAATCGGGCTTGGCCTGAGCCACCCGCGCGAACTGCTCGGCCGCAGCGGGAAAGCGGCGCAAATCGCGCAGCTCGCGGGCGTAGGACATGCGCAAATCGAGGTCGGCCGGGGCCGCATCCACCGCCGCTTCCAGCAGGGGAACGGCCTTTTCCGGCTCGTGATTCTTGAGATAGGCCTGGGCCAGCGCAAGCCGGTTGGCCGAAGTCGGCGACTGCTTGACGGCCCATTCAAGTTGCGGGATGGCATCGGCGGGCTGCCCTGAATCCACCAGCAGCACGCCGAGCCGCTCGCGCGCGGCGGCGTTATCCGGGAACTCCCGGTAGAGCGCGATGGCCTCGGCCTTGCGGTCCGCCCTCTCGAGAAGCCCGGCCAGCTCGAGCAGGCTGTCGCGGTACGAGGAACTCAGCTCGGCGGCGCGGCGAAAATGGAGGTCCGCGTCCGGCAGCCGGTTCTGACGGACCAGCGCCCGCGCAAGGCCCAGCTCAGCCGCCGCCGATTTCGGATCGAGATCGAGCGCGGCCTGGTAGGATTGCCCGGCCTTCTCGTTGTCCCCGGTTTCGAGCAGCGCCAGCGAAAGGTAGAGGCGCGGGCGCGGCTCCTTGGGCTTCTGGTCCGCGGCGGCCTCCAGGTAGGGCAGCGCTTCTGCCGCCCGCTTCTGGCCCAGCAGCACGATGCCCAGGTTGAGCTGGGCCTCGTAGACGCCGGGTTGCAGTTCCAGGACCTTCTTGTATCCCGCGATCGCCTCGGCGGGCTTGGCGAGCATGGTGTTGGCCAGCGCCAGATTGAAATGAGCGGTGTAATCCTTCGGATCGGCCTCGACCACCTTGGTGAATTCCTGCGCGGCGAGGCTGTAGTTTTTCGCGTCGAGCGCCTTCAGGCCCTCGGCGGCGGGGTCTTCGGCAGCCGCATTCAGAGACGACAACAACCACAGGGCCGTGGCCAGGCACCGCATACTTACATCTTAGCCTGCGCCTCCACGGCGGGAGCCTCCGAGTTCAAAGGCCACCGCAGGCGGACGAGGACCACCACCCCCACGGCGAGAATCAGGTTGCTCGGAAACGCGCAGCCCACTCCGAGCGGGCTGATTCCTATCAGAAAGCAGGCCGCCGCCACGCAACCCAGCCTGACGTATTCAGTGATGTCCAGCAGGATCACGGCGCCCACGAGCAACTGCCACACCGCGAGCGCCAGAATCAGCCTGCGGGGCGCCTGGGCGAGCAAGCCGTAAATCAGGGTCTTGTACACTCCCACTGCATGAGGCCCGAAGCCTTTCACGTAGATCTGTGGATTGACTATGGCGAACGTTGCATTCACCAGGCTGGCGACGACGAACCCGCCGCCGGCCACGATCCTGGCCGCGTTGGGCCGGTAGAGCGCGAGCACGAGGAAAGCGACGCCGAGCGCGTTGGCGACAAACAGCGGCAGCAGCATTTGGGACGTCATTGGGATGATTCTACTGCGTTCGGGAAGGGGTGTGGGGGAAGGGCGGTACTGGGCTTGAGCCCATGGGCGCTGACTTGGGCCGGAGCGGCCGCCATTCGCTGGCAGCCGGTGGCGCCTCGGGTCTGGCCAAATGCTTTCTAATGGAAGACATATGCGAACGCTCGAAGGTACGACGGCACTGATCACGGGAGGGTCACGCGGCATCGGCCGGGCGATCTGTTTGCGGCTTGCGGCGCAAGGCGTGGATATTGTGCTGCACTACAACCGGAACCAGGCTGCGGCCGAAGAGGTGGTGGCGGCTATTGGGCGTGAAGTGAAGTTGGTTCAGGCCAACTTGAGCTCGCCAGAGGAAATCCAGGCGATGTTCTATGAGCTGCGTCATCTCCGGCTCAACTTCCTCATCAACAATGCCGGCATCTGGAAGGGCACGCCGCTTGGAACTTCGCCATCTGAACTCATCAACGAGATCCTCGACACGAACTTAAAGGGTCCGTTTTGGGTCACCCAGTGCGCGTTGCCCCTTCTCGAGGAGAGCGGGCGAATCATCAATATTTCTTCGGTGGCAGGCAGGACGGGCGTAGCGGGGGGCCGCAGTCTCTACGGGGCCACAAAGGCCGGCATCGACTCATTGACAAGAAACTGGGCCTTGGAGCTGGCCCCGCGAAAGATCCTGGTCAATGCGGTAGCACCCGGCTATGTCACTACCGACATGACCGCGGATCATCTGTCCAACGTGACGACATTCGAACGTGCCATCAGACGCCACCCGCTAGGCAGGCTGTGCACACCAGAAGATGTTGCTGATGTCGTTGTCTTCCTGTGCTCAGATGGTGCAAGATTCATAACCGGCCAGAGCATCAATGTCAGCGGTGGTTTCGTGATTTGAGTGGTTGGACCAGATGGAAGACGTGCGCATTATGCGGACGGTCCCGCAGCGGCACTCAGCGACGTTCCGGCCGAAGCGGTTGGGATTTGCCGGCCACTTGAAGGCAATCCACATGAACGTATCGCCGGCATCCGGGACTGCTGCTGCTGTCAGCCCCGAACGACGCTCGGGGAGACCTGGAACAAGGAAAGCCCCACAGCCTTTACGAGTTTGCTTCAGCGTCCCGACGCGGTGAGGCTAAGCTGCCTCAGAAACCGCCCGGTATACGACTCCGCCACCTTGGCCACCTGCTCGGGCGTGCCCTGGGCCACGATGCGGCCACCGCCGTCGCCGCCTTCCGGGCCCAGGTCGATGATCCAGTCGGCGTTGCGAACCACCTCCAGGTTGTGTTCGATCACCAGCACGCTCGCACCGTTCTGGATCAGCTTCTGAAACGCGCCGAGCAGTTGCGCGATATCTTCGAAATGCAGGCCGGTGGTGGGCTCGTCGAAAATGAAGAGCGTGTTTTCGCAGGAAGCCTGCGCCAAATGCGCGGCCAGCTTGACGCGCTGCGCCTCGCCGCCCGAAAGCGTGGTCGCGGATTGGCCCAGCCGCAGGTAACCCAGCCCCACCTGCGCCAGCACCTTCAGCTTCGCCACCAGCCGCGGCACGTCGCCAAAGAATTGCAACGCTTCCTTCACCGTCAGCGCCAACACTTCGTGAATGTTCAGCCCACGGTAGCGGATCTCGAGAATACCGCTCTTGTAGCGCGTGCCCTTGCACTCGTCGCACACCAGCTCGACATCGGCCAGGAACTGCATCTCGACCGTCACGGTGCCGTCTCCCTGGCATGTGTCGCAACGCCCGCCGGGAATATTGAACGAGAAATGGCCCGCCGTGTAGCCGCGCCGCTGGGCTTCGGCCGTCGAGGCAAATAATTCGCGGATGATGTCGAACGCTTTTAGATAAGTGACGGGATTCGAGCGCGGCGTGCGGCCGATGGGGGATTGATCCACCAGCACCGCCTGCGCGATCTTCTCCGCACCCACGATGCGGTTCAGGGCCAGTCCCGCAAAAGCAGGGGACAGCACACTCTGTCCACGGGGGGACAGAGTGTACTGTCCCGAGTTTTCCAGGCCGTCCTTGTGCGCGGCAGCCAGCGCCTTGTAGACCACCTCGTGCACCAGGCTCGACTTCCCCGAACCCGAGACGCCGGTGACGGCCACCATCATGCCCAGCGGAATCTCGACGTCGATGTGCTTGAGGTTGTGCGCCCGCGCGCCATAGACCTTCAACGTGCGCTTCGGATTCACGGGGCGCGGCGCCCGCGCCGGCTGGGTTTCCCGCTCGCCCCGCAGATAGGCCGCGGTCAGAGAGCCGGCGCCATTCGCCACCAGTTGCCGGTACGGCCCGGCGAATACGACGCGCCCGCCATTCTCGCCCGCGCCGGGGCCGAGGTCGACGATGTAATCGGCCGCGCGCATCACGTCGGCGTCGTGCTCTACGACGACGATGGTGTTGCCCAGGTCGCGCAGCTCTTCGAGGATGCGGATCAGGCGGCCGGTGTCGCGGCTGTGCAGGCCGATGGAGGGCTCGTCGAGCACGTAGCAGGCGCCCACCAGGCGCGAGCCCAGGCAGGTGGCGAGCTGGATGCGCTGCGCCTCGCCGCCGGAGAGCGTGGAGGAGAGCCGGTCCAGGGTCAGGTAGTCCAGACCCACGTCATTGAGGAACTGGAGGCGCTGGCGAATCTCGACCAGGACCTTCTCCGCGATGCCCGCCTCCTCCGGCGCCAGCGCGAGCGAGCCGAAGAACGCGTGCGCCTCGGCGATGTTCATGCGCACCACCGCGGCCAGCGTCTTCGAGCCTACGCTCACGTTCAGCGCCTCCGGACGCAGGCGCGCGCCGCGGCAGACGGGGCACTCCGCGTAGCCGCGGTAACGGCTCAGGAAGACCCGCACGTGCAGCTTGTACTTCTTGGTCTCCAGCCGCTCGAAGAAGGCGCGCACGCCGCCGTACCGCCCCTCGCCGTTCATAACGAAATCGCGCTCCGGCTGGGTCAGCTCGAACCAAGGCACGTCGAACCGGACGCGGCCGCGCCCGTAGCGCTTCAGCCCGTCGAGGAAGCCAGTGTATTGCGGCTTGCTCCAGGGATCGACGGCGCCCTGATCGAGCGAAAGCGATTTATCCGGCACGATCAGCTCGGGATCGTAATCGACCGTGTTTCCGAAGCCCTGGCAGCGGGGACACGCTCCGAAGGGGTTGTTGAAGCTGAATAGCCGCGGCTCGGGCTCGATGAACTCGATGTTGTCGGTCTTGCAGGCGAACTTCTCGCTGAACCGCAGGCTGCGCGGCTCGGCGGCGCCAGCCTGCTCGAAGACCGCCTCGCCGCTCTCGCGGTAACAGATCTCGACGGAATCGACCAGGCGCTGGTGCAGGTCCGGCGCCATCACGATGCGGTCCACCAGCGCCCACAGCGGCTGCGCGAAATCGATTTCAAGCAGCGACTCGGGGCTCGAGAACTCGAAAGTGCGACCGTTCTGGTACAGGCGGTTGAAGCCCTTCTTGCGCAGCTCGAAGAGCCGGTCGCGCAGCTCCGCCGCCTTCCCTTCCCCGTAGCGCACCGGAAACAGCACGTACCAGCGCGAGCCCGCCGCCTCCCCAAGCATGCGCTGGGCCACCTGGTCCACCGTGTCTCGCACCACCTGTTGGCCGCACCTGGGGCAGTAGGTGCGGCCGATGCGCGCCCAGAGCAGCCGGAGATAATCGTAGAGCTCGGTGGCGGTGGCCACGGTCGAACGCGGATTGCGCGTAGTGTTCTTCTGACGGATGGCGATGGGCGGGGCGATGCCGTCGATCTCGTCCACCTCGGGCTTCTCCATCCGCTCCAGGAACTGCCGGGCATAAGCGGAGAGCGACTCCACGTAGCGCCGCTGCCCTTCCGCATAGATGGTGTCGAAAACCAGCGAGGATTTCCCGGAGCCCGAGACGCCGGTGACCACGGTCAGCTTCTCGTGCGGGATCTCGAGCGAGACATTCTTCAGGTTATGGAGTCTCGCTCCCCGAATGACGATGAAATCTTCCACGGGATTGGCTCTTTGCGCCGTCCTGACCGCAGGCTGAAGCCCGCGGCGGCACGCTAAAGCGTGCGCCACGCACAGCGGCTATCATTTCATTTTAACGTGGCGGAACGGACCCTCTTCAGCACGCAGTCTTCCGTGGCGCGCTTCCGGGCGCGGATCGGACGCTGGTACGACTCTGCCAGGCGCGATCTGCCGTGGCGGCGAACGCGCGACCCGTACGCCATCTGGGTGTCGGAAATCATGCTCCAGCAGACGCGCGTGGCTGCGGCGGCGCCGTACTTCGAGCGGTTCCTGGAGCGCTTCCCGGATGCGGCGGCGCTGGCGGCGGCGCCGGAGGCGGAGGTTCTGACGGCCTGGGCCGGCCTGGGTTACTACTCGCGCGCCCGCAACCTCCACCGGGCCGCCCAGGCCATCGCAGCGGCCGGCTTTCCGCGGGATTACGAAGGCATCCGAGCGCTTCCGGGCGTTGGCGGTTACACGGCCGCGGCGATTGCCAGCATCGCCTTCGGCCTGCCGCACGCGGTGCTCGACGGGAACGCGATCCGCGTGCTCGCCCGGCTCTCGGCGGAACGGGGGACGGTGTCCTCCGCCACCGCCAAAGACCGCCTGCACGCGCTGGCCGATCGCCTGCTGGACCGCCGGCGCCCCGGCGACTACAACCAGGCGCTGATGGAACTCGGCGCAACAGTCTGCCTTCCGCAGAGCCCGCGCTGCTCCGCCTGCCCCGTGGCGGCAATGTGCGAGGCGCACCGCCTCGGCCTGACGGACCGGCTGCCGGTCAAGGCGCGCAAGGCTAAGGCGGTCGCAATCGAGCGCGAGCTTCTCCTGATCCGCCGCCGCGGCCGCTGCCTGCTCTGGCAACGCCCGCCGAATTCCGGGCGCATGGCGGGCTTCTGGGAGCTGCCCGAAGCCGATCAGTTGCCGGGGGCGTCCCGGGGCGAAGTTCTGGGCCGGGTCCGCCACAGCATTGTGAATCACCGCTATGCAGTTGCCGTGATCCGCGCCGGGCTGCGGCGGGCTCCGCGCGGCTTCGTCTGGGTACCCGAGAGCGGGCTCGACTCGTTGCCCCTGAGCACGCTCGCCCGGAAAGCGCTCCGCGCGGCAGCCGCGAGATAAACCCCGCTCCCGGCCCACTACTCCTGATAGAACGCCCATGACCGCCCTGTCGCGTTGCGCGCTGGCGGCGCTCGTTTCGGCCTTGCCGCTCGTGGCCGATGACGGCGCCTGCAAGATCGACACACCCTGCTATTCCGCCGCGAGCGTGGTGAACTCCGGGAGCTATACGACGGGATGGCTCGCGCCTAACACCTTCGCCAGCATCTTCGGCTTGAATCTGGCGCACGGAACGGTCAACGGCCTTGCAGGCCCCCAGGATAGAACGGGCCAACTCGGGGGAGCACGGGTCCTGGTGAACAGCCAGCCGACATTTATCAGCTACGTTTCACCGAATCAGGTCAACTTCGTCGTCCCTGTCACGGCTACCGGCGACACGGTTACGGTACAGCTTGTCCGCGAGTCGCTAGCCGGACCGGCTGTGACGCTCACGATGCACGACTCGGCTCCCGCGCTCTTCCAATGGGACGCGACGACGGCCGCAGCGGCCCATCTGGATCGGGATTGGGCCCCGGTGACGCGGCAATCGCCCGCGCATGCCGGCGAGTGGATCGCGCTCTATGCCACCGGCCTCGGCCCATATAAGATGTCGCTTCTGGATTTCTATGTCCCTATCGTGGTCGATCCGATCGCGCGGCTGGCCGAGTTCCAGCTTCTCCTGAACGGCCAGGCCGTCGATCCCAAGCTGATTCCTTACGTGGGCGCGGCGATCGCGATCGGTGTCTTCCAGATCAACCTCCAGCTTCCCGCCTGGGTGGGGCCGAACCCCGAAATCCGCATCGCTCTCGGCGACCGGATCAGCCCGCCGGGGCTGTCGCTGCCCGTACAATAGTCTGCAACTGGTCGCTGCGCCGCCGCGTTTAAACAGATGAGGCGGCAGGCGGATCTACAATGTTGAGGGGAACTATGCGGCTCGGAAGCGGTGTTCTTGCTTGGCTGATGTTGGGGGCGGCATCGGTTGCGGCGGCCCAAACCCAAAAGCCCGATGCCGGCGCCAACTCGCCCGGCTGGCGCAAGGTGGAAGATGCGAAGGCCCAGGAGACCGCACCGGCGGGGCTCGTGGTGGCGGCCGGCACACGCGTCCCGCTAACCCTGATCAACGGCGTCAGCACCAAACACACGGTGGAAGGCGACCGCGTCTACCTCCAGACGGTGTACCCGATCCTGGTTCAGAACCGAATCGTTATTCCGCCCGGCAGCTATGTGCAGGGAACCATCACCGAGGTCAAACGGCCAGGGCACCTCCATGACCGGCGCGGCGAGATCTATCTACGCTTCGATTCTATGGTCCTGCCCAATGGCGTCACGCGCGACTTCCGGGCACGCCTGGGAGGTCTCGAGGGCGACCTGGACGCGTCCGTGGACAGGTCCGAGGGCAAGGTCAAGAGCGAGAGCAGCAAGGGCAAGGACGAACGCACGATCGCGGAGACTACGGCCGCGGGCGCTTCTGTGGGCGCCATCGCCGGAGCGGTTTCGGGACGCCCCGGCCTGGGCATTGGAACCGGCGCCGCGGCAGGCGCCGCCGCCGGCGTGATGGAGGTCCTGCTGAGCCGCGGGCCCGACGCGGTCCTGCCCAAGGGCAGCACGCTTGAGATGGTGCTCGACCGCCCGCTGACGTTCGAGGAGCGCGAGCTCGATTTCAGCCACGCCGCGCCGCCGGTGCCCGTTGTGCCGGCCGCGCCGGCAGCCCCCGCCGCCCAGACCCAGCAACGCTGGCCTCTGTAGACGGCACCGCTTACAGTTCCACCCTCCGCAGGCGCAGCGCGTTCGTAATCACCGACACCGAGCTGAACGTCATGGCGGCGCTGGCCAGAACCGGGCTCAGCAGCCATCCGAAAACCGGGTACAGCACGCCCGCCGCGATGGGCACGCCCAGCGTGTTGTAAAGGAACGCGAAGAACAGATTCTGTCGGATATTCCGCATGGTGGCGCGGCTCAGGCGGCGCGCGCGCACGATGCCGCGCAGATCGCCCCGCACCAGCGTGACGGAGGCGCTCTCGATGGCCACGTCCGTGCCGGTTCCCATGGCGATCCCCACATTGGCGAGCGCCAGCGCCGGCGCGTCGTTGATGCCGTCGCCTGCCATGGCAACCACGCGGCCGGCGGCCTGAAGCTCCCGGACGATCTCACCCTTTCGGTCCGACGGCACCTCGGCGTGGACCTCCTCGATTCCCAAGTCGCGCGCCACCGCCTCGGCCGTCGCGCGGCTGTCGCCGGTCAACATCACAACCCGAACGCCGTCGTGCCGCAGCAGGCGGAGCGCCTCGCGCGTTGACGGTTTGACCGGGTCGGCGACGCCAGCCAGACCGGCGAGCCGGCCGTCCACGGCGACGAACATCACGGTCTGGCCGTCGCGGCGCAGCTCTTCCGCCTGGGCGGCCAACGGCGCAGGGTCGATCGAGAACTGCTCGAGCAGCGCGCCGTTGCCGGCCGCGACACGATGGCCGTCCACCGTACCCACGGCGCCCTTGCCGGTGAAAGACCGGAAGCCAGAGACGGGCGAAAGCGCCAGTCCGCGCGCCCCGGCGCCCGCGACGATGGCAGCCGCCAGCGGGTGCTCGCTGGCCCGCTCGAGACTCGCCGCCAGACGCAGAACGTCATCCGGCGGCGGCGTTACCAGGCGGGGCTTGCCCTCGGTCAGCGTGCCGGTCTTATCCACCACCACCGTATCCACCTTCTCGAGCACTTCGAGCGCCTCGGCGTTCTTGATCAGGACGCCGGCAGCCGCGCCGCGCCCGGCGCCAACCATCACCGCCATCGGCGTCGCCAGTCCCAGCGCGCACGGGCAGGCGATGATGAGCACAGCGACCGCGTTCACCAGGGCGTGCACCAGGCGCGGCTCGGGCCCCACCAGCGCCCAGACCGCGAACGTCACAGCCGCCGCCAGCACCACCGCGGGCACGAACCAGGATGCCACCAGATCGGCGACACGCTGGATTGGCGCGCGGCTGCGCTGGGCCTCGCTCACCATGCGCACGATCTGCGCCAGCAGGGTCTGGCTACCGACGCGCTCGGCGCGCATCAGGAAACTGCCGGTGCCGTTGACGGTGCCGCCGGTCACGCGGCCGCCTGCGGCCTTCTCCACCGGCAGTGGCTCCCCGGTGAGCATCGACTCATAGACCGCGCTCGTGCCTTCTGTCACCACGCCATCCACCGGGATCTTCTCTCCGGGCCGGACGCGCAGGCGGTCGCCGGGATGCACGCGCTCGAGCGGCACGTCTTCCTCCGTGCCGTCTTCGCGAACCAGCCGCGCCACCGGGGGCGCCAGGCTGAGCAGCGCGCGGATGGCGCTCGATGTCCGCCCGCGCGCTCTTAACTCCAGCACCTGGCCGAGCAAGACCAGAACCGTGATCGCCGCCGCGGTCTCGAAGTAAACGAACGCGCCCGGGATGAACGCCGCCACCACGCTGTACCCATAGGCCGTGCCCGTACCGATGGCGATCAGCGTGAACATGTTCGGGCTGCGGTTCGCAATCGACGCCCAGCCACGCTCAAAGAAGCGGCGCCCGCCCCACACCACCACCGGCGTCGTCAGCACAAGTTGAACCAAGGTGGCAGCCCGGCCGGACCATGCCCCGCCGAACATTCCGGCCATCGAAAGGGCCAGCACCGGGATTGTGAGAGCCAGGCTGATCCAGAATCGCCGGCTCATGTCGGCCAGTTCCGGATTCGCCTCTTCACCCGCCGTGGCCTCCACAGGTTCGAGCGCCATTCCGCACTTCGGACACGCCCCCGGTCCCATCCGGCGCACCTCCGGGTGCATCGGACAGGTGTAGGGAACGCCGGGCTTCGCCGGCGCGGGCAGCGCCTGCGTCGCGCCGAGGTACTTCCCGGGATCGGCCCGGAATTTGTCGCGGCAGCCCTGGCAACAAAAGTAGTAGGTCTCGTTCTGGTGCTGGTGCTCGAAGCGGGCGGTCTTGGGATCCACCCGCATGTGGCAGACCGGATCCTCGACCGTCTGGAGCGGCGTCCCGCCGAGTTGCACGATGGGCATATATCGATGATTCGCACCGCGCCGCCGAGGTTGCAATAGGGGGCGTGGCGCACGCTTCAGCCCCGCCGAAACCTCGTCGTGTCGATTACGTCAACTCCCGGCAGCACACGTCCATCCGCAACCGGCTCGCCCAGCTCCATCCGGACCGGGACCACGCCCGCCCAGACCGGCAGCGAATAGTCCGCCTCGTCGTCGATGGGCGGGCCTGTGCGCACTTTGGCGGAGGCTTCGTCCAGGGGCAGGACCAGGACACTGGTCGCGTTCAGCTCGCGCTCGCTGGGCTGGCGGACCTCGGCCCACCGCCCCGGCAGCACGTGCTCGGTGAACGCGCGCAGGGCCTCCAGCTTCTCGGCGGGATCGGTTACCAAGCGCGCCTTCGCGAACACCACCACGGACCGGTAGTTCATGGAGTGGTGGAACGCCGAGCGCGCGAGCACGAATCCATCCAGCAGCGTCACGGAGAGCGAGACCTCCGCACCCTGCTCGAGCGCGCGCAGCATGCGGCTGGCGGGCGACCCGTGAATATAGAGCCGATCGCCGGCGCGCGCGTACCCGGTCGGGATCACGTAGGGCTGTCCGCCGGCAACGAACCCGACGTGGCAGACATAACCCGCGTCGAGAATCGAATAGACCTGCTCTTTGTCATATGCGGCGCGTTTGGGCAGGCGTCTGACTTGCGAGCGCTCAGTGGGCGTATAGGCGTCCATATTGTCTTCACTGTAGCTGGCCGCGGCTTCGGGTGGCCAGCGCGTGTTTCTGCGCCGCGCGCGCCGCTGCGGTTATCATGGCATTTATGCAACGAATTAACGTGGGCATCATCGGCCTCGGCAACATCGGCACCGGCACGATGACCATCCTGGCCGAGAATGCGGAGCAGATCGCGCTCAAGCTCGGCTTCGAGCTGCGGGTCAAAGCGGTCTGCGACCTGATGATCGCGAGCAAGAAGATTCCGGAAGCGCTCGGCCCCGTCATCAAGACGGATAACTGGCGCGAGGTGGCGGCTCATCCCGAAGTCGATATCGTCACGGAGCTGGTCGGGGGCACGACCATCGCTTCCGAGATCATCACCACGGCCATTGCCAACAAGAAGTCGGTGGTCACGGCGAACAAGGAGCTGATGGCGCTGCGCGGCGCAGAGCTGTGGGACTGCGCGATCGCCGCGGGAACGAATCTGGCCATGGAAGCCAGCGTCGCCGGTGGCATTCCGATTCATACCGTGTTGCGCGAGGGTATTTCGGGCGACCGCGTGGTGGCGCTTCTGGGCATCCTGAACGGCACCTGCAACTACATCCTCACGGAGATGGAGAAGCACGGATCGACGCTCGAAGCGGTGCTGGCCGAGGCGCAGCGGCTGGGCTATGCCGAAGCGAACCCGGTCAACGATATCGACGGATTCGATGCCCGCTCGAAGCTGGCGATCCTCTCGGCCCTGGCCTTCGGCGAGAAGATCACGCCGTCGGATATTTTCACCGAGGGCATCCGCCGCATCCGGCCCGTCGATTTCCAGTACGCGCAGCGCCTCGATCACACCATCCGCCTGCTGTGCGCCGCGCGCCAGACGCCAGAAGGACTCATCCTTTCGGTGCGGCCGACGTTGATTCCATGCTCGACCATTCTGGCCGGCGTGCGCGGCTCCTATAACGCCGTTTGGGTGAAGGGCATGTACGGAGAGGATACGTTTTACTACGGCAAGGGGGCGGGCCCGCGGCCCACCGGCGTGGCGGTGGTCAGCGACCTGATGCGCGTGGCGCGTGAGATCCGGCGCGGCAGTCCGGAGCGCGTCTCGCCCTTCGCGCACCAGCGGCTGGGCGAGTACAATCCGATCCCGGTCACTCTTCAGAAGCGCCCGTACTATCTTCGCTTCCGAGTGGTGGACCGGCCCGGCATCATCGCCGCGCTGGCCGGCATCCTGGCGCAGAAACACATCAGCCTGGAGGCGGTGCTGCAACTACCCTACCCGGGCAAGGACGACCTGCCATTTGTGATCACGCTGGAGCCGACCACCGAGCAGGCCGTGAGGGAAGCGGTTCAGGAGATGGCTCAGCTCGACTTTCTGCTCGACCCGCCGCTGGCGCTTCCCATCGAGCCGCCGCTGTGAAACTGGTTGTGAGCCTCGTGGCGCAGGCACTCTTGCCTGCAGCCTCGACACTCGTGTCGAGGCGCGGTCCCTGCATCGAGAAGAGTCCCGACGCGGCAGGCAGGAGTGCCCGCGCCACGCGGCCAGCCCGCTCGCTGTGGAGAACCTGCGCGGCGCTGGCCCTGATCGCTGCCGGGTGCGCGCCCGCCCAGGTCGCCGAGAAGGCGAACGCCCACTACGCAACGCCGGAGCAGCGCAGCCAGATGGCGCGCGGGATGGCCGATCCCTCCCGCGACCAGCAGCAAAAGCCGCGCGAGCTGGTGGCGTCGCTCGCGATCGCCCCCGGCACGACGGTGGCCGACGTCGGAACGGGGCCCGGGTACATGCTGCCGTTCCTGAGCGAAGCCGTGGGACCGCGCGGCCGCGTGCTCGCCGAAGACATCTACCCGGATTTCCTCGATGTCGCAAAGCACCGCGCCGAGGCCGCCCGCGCGGCGAACGTCACGCTGGTTTTGGGCACCGAAACCGACCCGAAGCTGCCTGCTGCATCCCTCGATCTGGCGTTTCTGCTCGACGTTTATCACCACTTCAACTATCCCGGCCAGATGCTGGCGCAGCTTCGCAACTCACTCAAAGAAGGCGGCCGCCTGGCGATCGTCGATTATTACCGCCGCCGCGACGCCATGCCTTTTAACGACGCGCTCGAGCACATTCGCGCCGACCAGCCGGAGGTGATCAAGGAAGTCGAGGCGGGCGGCTTCCACCTGGTCTCGAAACACGATCACATTCCGAACAGCCAGTACGTTCTCGTCTTTCGAAAGTAGGGTTGGTGGGACGGGCGCCCGCGCAGCCCCCCGGATCATGTCTTTCGGATGAACTGCGCGAGTAAAGCGGCTCAGTCCAGGCCGGCGTTAATCATCGACGCGCCCAAGACCGCACCCAACAGCACCGGCAGAGCGTACAGAAAGTAGGTCCCACTCTGATATAGGCCGACGCTGATCATCTCCGGCACATCCACGTGCACCAACCCCTTGTTGGCGAACAGAACCACCAGATCACGCACGGCGAAGGCGGCGAAACTCGCTACACCCCAGCGCCACGGCCGATCACGGCGCGCAGCTCCGACGAACGCCCCAGTGACAAACAGCGCAGATCCTATCACCATCAGCCGCATGAACTGGCTGTTTTCGGCATTGAGGAGCTTCGGAAGCAAGACCGATCCGACGCTGAGGAACCCTGTCAGGCCCCACCAGAGAGGATCCGCCGATCCCCGAAGCGGGGCTACCGTTCTTCTGGGGGTATCCATGACACGTCCCGAAACGCGAAACTCCCCAAGTGTAGACGCCGAGTCCCGGGAAAGTCAAGGATACAAGGAGGTTATGGGAGGTTATGGTACTGCGACCGCCATACGTCCGCACCCCTATCCCAGTTGGTTCAGCGCGAAGGCGTAAGCGCCGATGGAGACGGCCTGGCTGGTGCCGAGCCTCGAAACACCCACCGCGGTGCGCTTGAACGGGTCGTACGGAATCTTGCGCGCCGATCCGGGTATCGCGATCTCCCGAACTCCGCTGCCCAGGAACTCCTCGAGCTCGTACTCGCAGTGGATGTTGAACGCCCGCGGAATGAGCCGCCGCAGAGGGCTCCCGCCACGCTCGTAAACGCCGTTCATGGCGTCGACCAGCGCCGGCAGGAATAGCGGGTGGGCGCCGGAGAGGCCGCCGCCAATCACCGCCAGCCCGTCCACCAGCGTCAGCGCCTGCGCGAGCACGTCGCCCACCACCTCGCCGAGCCGGCGGAACGCCTCGACCGCCGCCTCGCGGTCGCCCTCCCTGTGGCTCATTCCAATCTCGAAGATGGCCTTGGGATCGGGCGCCTGCTCGAACGGAATGCCGGCCTGCTGCGCGTAGACGCGCCGCACGGCACGGATGCTGGCGCCCTCCTCCGCATTCACCGTAGCGTCGAGCTTGTCCCGCAACAGCCACACCTCCGCCCCCGCCGAGTTGTCCCCCAGGAACAGCTCGCCGGCTCGCACGATCCCGCCGCCCAGACCGGTCCCCAAAGTGACGCCGAACAGATTACGGAAGCGCTTGGGACTGCCCGCCTTCTCCAGCAGATCGTTGACATAGGGCAGAAACCCCGCGATGGCTTCGCCATAGGCGAACAGGTCGCCATCGTTGTTGAGGAAGACCGGAATGCCGAACTTCTCCTGGAGCATGGGGCCCAGCGCCACGCCGCCGCGGAACGCCGGCAGGTTGCCCAGGTCGCCGATGATGCCGGCCGGGTAATCGGCCGGGCCGGGAAACGCGAAGCTGATGGCCACCGGCGGAGCCGGCAGGGCCTGGCACACGTCCTCGAAGCCGCGAACGATGTTGCCCAGGCAGCGGGGGAGGTCATCGGCGTCGGAGGGAACCGAGATCGGGCCCACCAGCAACTGGTTACTGCGGATAGCGGAGAACTTCAGGTTGGTGCCGCCCGCATCGAGCGTCATCACAATGCGCGGGTCGTCGTCAAATCGAATGGGCATGGCTTCCTCTCACGCGCCTTGCGCCTGCTCGGCCAGCACCAGCGCGCCCAGCACTCCCGCCCGCGCTCCGAGCTCCGGCGGAACGACGTAGCAATCCAGGCCTTCGGTCAGCTCGCGCACGCGGATGTAGCCGTTCAGCAGCCGCGCCAGTTCCAGCCGGACCAGGGGGAATAGCTGCGGTTGGTCCATCACGCCACCGCCCAGCACGATCCGCCGCGGCGAGAGCGTGCAGACCCACGCCGTGAGCGCCAGCGCGAGGTAGCGCGCTTCGAGCGCCCAGGCCGGGTGGCCGGGCGATAGCTCCTGAGCCGGCCCTCCCCAGCGCGCCTCAATCGCCGGACCCGAGGCCAGCCCTTCCAGGCAATCGCCATGGTAGGGGCAGCAGCCGGGATAGGGATCGGCCGTCAGGTCATGTGGAATGCGAATGTGGCCCATCTCGGGATGCATGAGGCCGTGCAGAACCTGGCCGTGAACGATGGCGCCGCCGCCGATGCCGGTGCCGACGGTCAGATACAGCGAATCCGCGAGGCCCCGCGCCGCGCCCCAGCGCGCTTCCCCCAACGCCGCGCCGTTGACGTCCGTATCGAAACCAACGGGCACACCGAGGGCCCGCCGGACGGCTCCCGCCAGGTCGAAGTTCTGCCATGCCAGCTTCGGCGTGGAGGTGATGTGGCCGAACGCCGGCGAACAGGGATCGAGATCCACCGGCCCGAACGAGGCGATGCCCACCGCTTTCAGACCGTCCGCGCCCCGCTCCCGGAAAAACGCTGCCGCCGCCGCGACCGTCGCCTCGGGAGACGTGGTGGGGATCCGAGCCGTCTCCAGATCCTGAGGTCCGGTGCCGATGCCGCACACGAACTTGGTGCCGCCAGCCTCAATACCGCCGAATACGCTCATAGGCGTCAGTGTGCCACAAGTCCCATGCCGTGGGGCAGGCGGTTGCGACCCTCGTCGAACCGCTCTGTTGCGAACGCTGTCGTTCCGGGCGTATCCTTTGTCAGAGCGTGCTAAGGAGTATGGCAGTGGAAAGCAGGATTCATATCATAGGGCTGGTGGTCCCGGACCTCACGGACACGCATTTCGCCCGCGTGGCCAGCGGCGTCGCCCGCATCATGCAGCCGTCCGGCTACACGGTTCTGATTTCGAATTCGGAGGGCGACGCGGAGCGCGAGCGGCAGGCGGTTCACCTGCTTCTGTCGTGCTCACAGGTGGACGGGATTGTCCTGGCTTCGGCCCAGGCGCCCGGCGAGACCGCGCTGTTCCGCCAGATCGAGAAGCACAAGATGCCCTTCGTGCTGGTTGACCGCGACTTTCCTTCGATTGGCGCCAGCTACGTCGGCGCTGACGACGAGGAAATCGGCACGGTGGCCACCGAGCACCTGATCGCCCGCGGCTGCCGGCACATCGCGCACATCGAGGGCCCAGAGACCTCCAGCGGCGCGGCACGCTCGAAGGGGTACGTCGCCGCCCTGCGCGGGCACGGCCTTAAATCGGCGCCCGGCTACGTGGTGCGCGGCGGATCGAGCGACGCTTCCGGCTACACGGCCATGCGGCAGCTGCTCTCGGTGAATCCGCGCCTGGACGGCGTGGTGTGCTTCAACGACGCCGTGGCCGTGGGCGCCATCAAGGCGATTTTCGAAGCCGGCCTCGAAGTGCCGTACGACATCGAAGTGGTGGGCGCCGGCAACGTCCACTACTCCGACATCCTCCGCGTGCCTCTCTCGACCATCGACCTGAGCAGCGCCGCGATGGGCGAACGCGCCGCGGAGTTGATGCTCCGCCTGCTCGAGTCGAAGGAGCCGATTCCGCCCGAGCGCATCATCGTCCCCTTCGACCTGATCGCGCGGGAGTCCAGCAAGGCAGTGGCGGTTTAGAGTGGGACGGGCCTCCGGCCTGTCAGTGCGTGCCCCACGGCCCATCACTTCCCCGTCACCGCCCGGCCCACACGCCGCATCCAGGCCAGCTCGTCTTCCGACATAGGGCCCAGCCGCAGAGCCTCCAGCGCCTGGTCCATCTCCGCGCCGTTGGCCGGGCCGGTCATGCAGACATCCACCTCCGGCCGGGTGAGCACGAAGCGGTAGCAGTCCGCCCCGGTGGGAGTCTTCTCGTCCGGCGGCAGCGGCCGCGTGCGTCCCATGACCGACTGAAAGGTCTTCTTGCCGATCAACTGGCCCCAGCTCGTGGCCGTGTAGGCCACCAGACCGGGCAGGTTCGCGGCCGGCAGATGGGGAAAGATGTCCTGCTCCGCGCCGGGATGGGCGGCGTTGTAGCGGAAGTGAATCACGTCGAAATCGCTTCCCGCCGCAATCTCGGGGACCCGCACGCGTTTGTGCGTCGAAACCGCCAGGTGCTTCACCAGCCCGCGCTCTTTGAGCTTCCGCCCGGCGTCCAGGATGCGCGCCGGCACGGGCTTGTTCCACAGCCCCAACAGGAGGAGATCGGCGTAGTCGAAGCGCAGCTCGCGGAGGGCCTTCTCAAGGCTCCAGGCCATCAACCGCGCCGCGCGCGTGTACGACTGGATCATCAGCACGAACCGCTCCCGCTGCGGCGCCAGGCGCCGGAGCGCCTCTCCGAAGGCGCCCGTGCGCGCGCTTCCCCAGTAGAAGTAATTCACGCCGCGTTCGAAGGCGCGCTCAACGGCGTCCGTAGGAACCCCGTAACTGGAGGCGACTCCCAGCCGGCCGACGCGCAAACCGGTGCGCCCCAGGACCGTGCTCTCATAAGTGCGGCCTTTGTTTTCAGGCATCAAAGCCATGATACTGTGGAGGAAACGCCCGCGCTTGGACGCGGCCACTGGAGGGATCGATGGGGGCTGAACACGAACTCGAGGAAGCCATCGAGAAGGCGCGCGAACCTTTCGACCGAATCGTTGGCGCCACCATGGCGATTGTCGCCGCGATTTTGGCGTTGGTCTCCGTGCTGGGCCACATAAACACCACCGAGGAACTACTAGCGCAACAGAAGGCCTCCGACCAGTGGGCCTATTACCAGAGCAAGTCCATCCGCCGCTACCAATCGGAATCCGCCGGGGACGTGCTCCGCGCGCTCCCCGGCCCGGCCGCCGCGGCGGCGACCAAGAAATACGATGCCAACGTGGACCGCTATCGCGGGGACGCCGAAGAGATCTCGAACCAGGCGCGCGAGCTCGAGCACGAAAGCGCGGTCAAGGGCCAATACGCGCTGCGGTTTCACTTCGCCGAGGTCTTCCTGGAAGTCGCCATCGTTGCCTGCTCGCTGGCCCTGCTGACGCGCCGCCGCTGGTTCTGGTCGGCCGGCGTCGTGCTCACGCTCGCCGGCGTGGGAGGGGCCCTCACGGTATTCCTGATCCGCTGAGGCGTGGCCTGAGATATTACGATCAAATAGACTGAAACTGATTGGCGCCGCCCTCCGTCCCACGGGATGTGAGGCGAGTGACACACAGTCCGGCTCCTCTTCCGGGAATCATAATCCATCGACGCTCGGGCTCCAATTCTTCATATTTCATACCGTCTCCAGTCCGGCGCTCTTCATCTCGTCCGCGAAGCGGCTGATTCGCAGCCGCCTCGCGGACGAGCGAATTCGGCGCACGCCGCACCGGCCCTTCACCACAGAGGCACAGAGGATACAGCAAGGCATAGCCGCAACCAGACCAAGGCGGGCAGCCTTCAGCCGGGCGAGCGAAGCAGGCTACGTGGCGAACACCGCATACCGCGTTACTGTCCCGTATCCCAGCGCCCGATACAAGAGCAGACCCGCTTCGCTGGATTCGAGCACACTGGGCCCGGCCGCGCCCGCCGCGTGCGCCTTCTCCAGCGCGTGCCGCATGACCGTTTCCGCGTAGCCCTTTCGCCGGTGTGCCGGCGGAGTGCCTACCGCGTAGACGCCCACCGTGGCGCCGGCCGCGAGCGTCGCAGCGCTCGTCACCGCCACGTCCCGGCAGTATCCCACCCAGCCCGTGAGACCGCCGCTCCAGACGCCCTCCGGCTCGTAGATCTCACGCGCCACCGGCGGCGGGAGTCCGAAAGCCGCCACCATGATGTAGCTGAAATCGGCCCGCGTCGCGGCGTCACACACCCGCCGGCATTCGAGCCTCGGCAGCGGACGAACCGGCGGCGCCAACCCCTCTGCCTCCATGCCCGGCATCTCCGCCACCAGGTGCAGACCCAAGCGCCAGGCAACGTCCGCCACGACCCCGCGGACCTTGCCGTCCATCCAGCCCTGGCAAACCCAGAACGACCATCCCAGCCCGCGCGCCCGAAAGAATGCGGCCGCCGTCGCGATGCGCCGCTCGAACTCCCGCGCGGTGGAGACCGGCGCGGTCAGCACGGCCGAGTTGAACATCGAATACCCGACCGCCGAGGAGGTGACCGCCACTCCCTCCAGTTCGCGCGTCTCGCCCTCTGGCTTCGCGCGCCCGAAGGCCGCCAGCGTCGCGTGCAGATTCTCCTCAATCGCCTCGAAGCCGGCCATGGTCAGTATCAAACCAGACCCGGCCGGCCGCAGTCAACGTCGGACAGTCCTCCGACCGGCCGCCGCGTGATGCCGGGCAGGATTCAAGCCACCCGCCCTCCAGGCTTTCGTGGAGTTACTTCTGGCGGAAAACGACGCTCACGGCCAAGTCGTCGCGATGGGTGCTGTAGTCGGCCATGTCGAAGAACACCTTGTCAAGCATCTGGCGCTCGCCGTCCGGAAGCTTCTTCCAGGCCTCCGAAAACGCGGCGCGGACTTTGTCTTTCGCGCTCAGGTCCGGCAGCGTGGTCACTTGCCAGATAAAACCCGGCTTCATGGTGTGGACCGCCTCGGTGTACAGCCCGTAGCCATAAATGACGCCGTCCGCCACCAGTTTGTCCAGGACCGGCTTGTCGTACTTGCGGAACATCTCGAGGTATTCTTCCATTCGCTCCGGCTTGGCCCGGACCATGTCGATATCCTCGACCGGCATGACGCCCGATGGCGCGGCGCGGTGACCCTCTTCCCAGGCGCGCAGGATAAAGTCGCTATGCGTCGACGGGTCGCTCATGGAAAACAGGTCTGCCATTACGCCGGGATTGGCCTTCAGGAACTCGTCAATGGCCTCTTCCTCTTTCGCCAGAGACGCAAAATCCGGCACATCGGCCCAGAACACGATGTTGTTCTCGCCCGGCACGTGCAGCATATCCACGTCGATGCCATAGGCGAGTACGACGCCGGACGCGACGAGCTTGTCGAGAACCGGCACGAAAGCCTTGCCCCGCTCCACGAAGGCGTCCTGTTTGCCTGGGGCGACCTTGAACGTGGCGAGCGAAGTGAGGTTCTTGTATTGCTGCGCGGACAGGGACATCGTCGCGAGCAGGAATGTTGTGAGAGTGAACATACGTGGAGTCATCGAACTTGAACCCTTTCTGAGTGTGGAGTTACTGTTCCCAGCTACTCGGGAGTATAGCGCGGCTTTGAGTCTGTGTCTCTAGCCAGACCGAGCTACGGAAACGTGGGTCACACAGGGATGCCTGGCCGGCGGCCGGCAAAGGGACCTACCGCCAAGCCTTCCAGACGAGCAGCGCGGCGCCCGCCAGGAATCCCACCAACGCCTGGTATTCCTCGTTTTTCCAGTACAGCCGCCACTCGAATCGCCCGCGCGAGCCGCACGGCGTCAGACGCGGCCACAGCATTCGCACCCGCTCCGCGTACGCCGCATATTCGGAGAAGAGCTCCCGCAGATATTGCTCTTCGAGCTCGATGGCTGGAAGATACACCAGGCCGAAGGTGGCCGCGAACAATACCGCCAGCATCGCCTGCCGGGACGCGATGGCTAAGCCTGCCGCAACCAGCGCGGTTCCCAAGTAGAGCGGATTCCGCACGTAGGCGTACGGCCCGCTGGTTGCCAGGCGTTGGTTCTTGGAGAGGTGGCCGGCGGCCCAGGCCCGCACGACAAGCCCCGCCGCGGCCACCGGGAGCCCCCAGGCGAGCGACCGCGCATTCGGGGCGGAGAACCAGGCAAACGCAGCCGCGAGCGCGAATCCGAAAAGCACGCGCAGGCGGGCCACGACGTCCGCATAGGGCTTGGGAAACCAGTACCGCGGCATCAGTCCGAAGCGCACCCCGCTGGCTTGCCCTTGGCCTGCAATCGGCCTTTCAGTGCCTCGAAGACGGCATCGGGCGTAATCCTGAGCATGCTGGCATCGGGTTCGGGACGGCGCTTGTACGTGGTCACGGCCCCCGCCGAGCGCAGGATGGTGAAGGTGTCGCCGTAGGGGCCGTTGCGCACCGGGTCAGTCGGGCCGAAAATCGCGACGCCCGGTTTCCCCAAGGCTGCGGCCAGGTGCGCCGGTCCGCTATCCAACCCCAGCACCGCGGCCGCCCGGCGCGTAGCATAAACCAGCCCGGAAAGACCGGAGATATGAACGAACGCTCCGTCCACTTGTTCCAATTCGCCGGTCCGCGGCGGCGGTCCGTTGAGAACCAGCGCCACACCCAGTTCTTCGTTGAGGCGCCGCGCCAGCCCGCGGTAAAACTCCAGCGGCCACTGCTTGCCGCCCCAGCCCGCCAGCGGACTCGAGAGAACGAAATCCCCTCCCGGCAGGTCGCCCTCCGGAACGCCCTCGGGCAGCGGAAACGTCACCAGCATCGTGGACGCTCCGGCCGCCGCGGCCAACTCCAGGTTCGAATCCACCACGTGCGCGCCCGTTGTCCGCACCTCATTCGAATAGAAAGCGGCGGCGGCTTTCTCCCGCACCTGAGTGCGGTGGAAGCCGTAAATCCGGTCCGAACGCGCCAGCGAAGCAATCACCGCCGATTGCACCAGCCCCTGAAGATCGACCGCGAAGTCGTAGCGCAAGGCGCGTAGCAGGCCCCAGGCCTCGCGCCAGCTCTTCAAGCGGCGGCGGTCGAACGGAATCAGGCGGTCGACGTAAGGGTTGCCCTCGAGCAGCGGCGCCCAGCAAGGCTGCACCACCCAGCTCAGCACGGAGCCGGGAAAGCTGTGCTTGAGCGTGGCCACGGCGGGCAGGGCGTGGATCACATCGCCCATCGAGCTGAGGCGGACCACCAGGATCCGCGGTCCGTCGCCCGAACCCTTAACTTTGCCGTTCTTGAACATTCCGGATCAAATCCCGCGTCCGCCCCGCGTCGGCGGTCTCCTCCCGGTAAATCTCGTCCGGCTGGAGCGGCGCATCGCCGAGCACCACGTAGTCTACCACTCCCAGAGCTGCCACCAATTCAGCGCGCGCTTGCGCGGAGAGCAGCGGCTGGGCGGGCTCCGAAATCGCGGCGAACAGGACCGCGCCCTTGCCGGCAACCTCGCGCAGCCTGCGGGCGTGCGCCGCGAGCAGCGGGTCGAATGTGCCCGTAACGAGCTTGACGGTCTTCCCCGCCCGCCTGGCCTGGTCCGCAGCCGCGGCCGCCGCCGCGGCATCGAGGATCTTGGTCCTGGTATCCACGATCCTCTATTTCACCAATTCGAGCGCCGTCTCCGCCACTTTCTCCGCCGTGATGGCGGTCATGCAGCGGTGATCGATCGGACAATCCCGCAACATGCACGGGCTGCACTCGACCGGCTCACGGACTATGCGCCAGAGAGGGCCGGCGGGGGCGGTGGCCACGAAATCCGTCGGGCCGAAAATGGCGACGGTGGCGACGCCCAGCGCCGAGGCGACGTGCATGGCGCCGGCATCGTTGCTCAGAAACACACGGCAGGCCGCGGCCAGCTCGATGAACTGAGCCAGCGTGGTCTCTCCCGCCAGGCTCAGAACCTGCACTCCCGCGCGCCTTACCGCCTCGGCCATCGCCTGGCACAGCTCGCGCTCCGCCGCCGAGCCGAAGATCGTGACTCCGCCGCCCAGCGCCGCGGCCACGCGCACCGCGCTCTCCACGAAGCGTTCCGGAAGCCACTGCTTGGCGCGGCTGTTCTGCGCGCCCGGGCTGAGGCCGACCACGGGCCCTTTCATCCCGATCTGGTGAAACAACTCGCACCCGGCGCGGCGGGCTTCTTCGGCCGCGTGGAGCAGGATCGGCTCGGCCGGCGGCAGCTCGTCGAGGATGCCCGCCCGCCTCAGCAGTTCCAAGTAGTAGAAGCGCTCGTGCGGCGGCGTCTCGCCGGGGGCGGGCGGCGCGATGCGATCGGTCAGCAGAAAGCCGCGCCCATCGCGATCGTATCCGATGCGGCGCGGAATCCCGGCCATCCGGGCAGCGAGCGCGCTCCGGAACGAGTTGGGCAGCAGGATGGCGGCGTCGAAGCGCTGTCTGCGCAGGGCGCCCCACGTCTGCGGCACGAGCAGCACTTCATCTACCGACGGCTCGCGCCGATAGAGATCGGCGACCCAACCCCGCGCCAGCACTGCAATCCGCGCTTCGGGGCACCTCTGGCGAAGGGCCCGCAGCGCCGGCAGCGACATCACGGCATCGCCGAGCCAGTTCGCCCCCCGCACCAGGATCTTCGCCCACGCCACTCGACCAGCGTACCTCTTTAGGGGGCGGGCTTTCCTCCGCAATCCGGCCCAGACTCAACCCTCGTGAAGCCACCGTCTCTCTCTGCGGCCGTCACCGTGAAGTTTTGTGCACAATCCCGCAACTCCTCGTACCGCGTCGCAAAGCTCACGCGTCTGATGGGATGTAGAGCAGCTTTGAAGAAGTAAGTTGAACGAAGCAGCTCGGTAATTATAAGTACCGATAAGGAGGGTCAAGTGCGACTCAGATTGCTATTCTCTTTAGTTATTCTCGTGGCGCTCGG
The DNA here is from genome assembly GCA_963719445.1 of Bryobacterales bacterium. GTDB lineage: Bacteria > Acidobacteriota > Terriglobia > Bryobacterales > Bryobacteraceae > DASWZN01. Next base: position 4,253,968 of record OY970385.1, on the reverse strand, counting down.
GGCGATGTCGGCTGCCGCGCAGGCTCCCGACACGCTCCAGGTCACGATCCCGTTCGCGTTCACTATCCACAACGTTGCCATGCCTGCCGGTGACTACCTGATCAGCCGTTCCGCCGATGGCAGTGGCCTTCTGGCGATCCAAAACACCGGCACTCGCCAGACCGCTTTCTTTCTAGCCGGCCAGACCGGACACAGCGCCGCTCCGGACCGATCCAGCGTAGCATTCCGCTCTGAAGGTGCGGGCTATTGGCTGGCTGACATCTGGTGGGCCGGGTACACCTCCGGAGCCCAGCTTCAGGTTCCGCACGAGCCCGTCATGACAGCGAGCACGCGGACACAGGCAATGGTTATCCTGCCCCGCTAACTCAGCTTGAAACGCCGGGCGCGGACCTCGGCCCGCGCCCGCAAGCTTTTCAACCCTTGTGTGTAGATGCAAGGATTCCGGGTGGCGAGCAGCGCGCCACTTTCTCGCGCCATAATAACTCCGTGGGCCGCTACTACACGCGTGCAGACCTCGTCGCCGCCCGGGCGGAATGGAAGCGCCAGAGGAAAGCCGTCGTGTTCACGAACGGTTGCTACGATATCCTCCACCCCGGCCACGTCCGCCTGCTCGAAAAAGCGCGCTCGCTGGGAGACGTCCTGATCCTGGCCCTGAACAGTGACGCCGGCGTGCGGCGCATCAAAGGTCCCGGCCGCCCGCTTATCCGCGAGCGGGACCGGTGCGCCCTCGTCGCCGCGCTCGCCGCCGTCGACGCCGTCACCCTGTTTGACGAAGACACGCCGCGCGAGCTCATCGCCGCCGTCCTGCCCGATATACTGGTCAAGGGAGCCGATTGGGCTCACTGGGTAGCGGGCCGCGAGGAAGTGGAAGCAGCGGGCGGCAAGGTTCTGACGCTGGCTCTCGAGCCCGGCTACTCGACCACCGGAATCGTGGAAGGCATTCTCTCGCATAAGCCGCTTTGACTCACCCCGCCATCCGAGACCTGTTCAACGGGCTGGGACGCCACCCCGCGTTCCAGGAGCTGGTGCGCGCGCTCCTGGGCGCGCACGATGGCGACGCGGCGCGCCGACTCGGCCTCTCCGGTCTCACCACCACGGCCAAGGCGCTCTACGCGGTGCTGTTGTGGCAGGCGACCGAACGGCCGCTGGTGGTGGTGGTGGATGGCAACCGCGAAGCTGAAGCGCTCTCGGAATCCATCGAAACGTTCTTCGAGCTGCTCGTTTCCGGACGCGGCATCGCTCACCCGCAGCTTCTGCCCGCGCTCGACGTCCTGCCCGGCCAGCGCCTGTCGCCGCACGCCGAGATCAGCGAGCAGCGCGCCCGCAGCCTGTGGCGCCTGGCCACCGAGCGCGTGCCAATCACGGTCACGCCGATGGCCTCGGCGCTGCTGCGCACCGAGCCCGCGGACTTTTACCGCCAGCTCGCGCTCACCCTCCGCACCGGAGACGAAATCGCTCTCGAAGACGTCATCGCCCATCTGGACAGCATCGGCTACGAACGCCGCGAACCGGTCGAGCTGGCCGGCGAGTACTCGGTGCGCGGCGGCATTCTGGACGTCTTCCCGCCGGATGCCGACAGGCCCTACCGCATCGAGTTCTTCGGGGACCAGATCGAATCGATGCGCCGCTTCGAGCCCGACACGCAGCGCTCGGTGGTCAAGGTGCAGGAAGCCGGCCTGCTGCCGCTGATCGAGTACCCGAAATCGCGCGCGCTGTTCGCAGAGCTTTCCGAAGCCGCCCCTGAGGAGATCGCCACGACCGGCGAGCCCTTTTCCGGCTGGGAGCTGATGGTGCCGCTGGTGCGCCCGCGCGCGGGCTCCTTGCTCGGCCTGGTCGAGCGGCCGGTCGTCCTCTGGGACGAGCCCGAGCAGCTCCGCGGCGCGGCCGAGCGCCTGTGGAAGCGCCTGGAAGACCCCGAGCGCGAGCCGCTGTGCCCGCCCGAGAAGATCTTCTTCCGCTGGGAAGAGTTCGAAGCGCAGGCCGCGGCCTGGCCGCAGGTGGCGCTGCGCGAGCTCGAGGTTTCGCCCGAGCCCGGCGCGCTTCACATTGCGACGCGCCCGGCCATGACGTTCCAGGGCAACGTGCAGGTAGCCGTCGCCGAGGCGCGCGGCATCGTCGAGAACGGCGGGCGCGTCGCTTTCTTCGCCGCCACCAACGGCGAGCTCGAGCGCCTGGCCGAAATCCTGCAGGAGTACTCGGTCCCCTTCCAGCTCGGCCTGGAGCCCTCGGGCGCCACGCCTTCCTACCTGGCCGAGCGCGCGTATCTGGCGGGCTCGGTGGCCAGCACGCACCTGGTCCGCGGCCTGATCCGGCGCGGCGTGACGTTTCCCGACGAGCGGCTGACGGTCTTCGGCTCGGAGGATCTGTTTGGCGCCTCCGACTGGGGCGCCAAGGCGCCTCAATCCAAGGGCAGCCTGGGCGCCTTCGCCGCCGACCTGGCCGACCTCAAGCCCGGCGACTACGTGGTCCACGAGCAGCACGGCGTCGGCCGCTTCCTCGGCCTCCGCCAGATCGCGCAAGGCGAGCAGAGCGGCGACTACATGCTGCTCGAATACGCGGGCGAAGCGCGTCTCTATGTGCCCCTCACCCGCATGGACCTGATTCAGAAGTTCCGCGGCGCCGGTGAGCACGTTCCCGCGCTCGACCGGTTGGGCGGCGCAACCTGGGCCCGCACTAAAACCCGCGTCAAGGCCCGCATGCGCGACATGGCCGACGAGCTCCTCAAGCTTTACGCCGAGCGCAAACTCGCCGAAGGTTTTTCCTTTTCGCCCGACGGCAACTGGCAGCGCGAGTTCGAGGACGCCTTCGAGTTCAGCGAGACCGACGACCAGCTCACGGCTATCCGCGACATCAAGCGCGACATGGAGCACGAGCAGCCCATGGACCGCCTGCTGTGCGGCGACGTCGGCTACGGCAAGACCGAAGTCTCCATGCGCGCGGCTTTCAAGGCGCTCGGCGACGGCAAGCAGGTGGCCGTGCTCGCGCCCACCACCGTTCTCTGCCTCCAGCACTACGAGACCTTCCGGCGGCGCTTCGCTCCCTTCCCCGTGCGCGTCGAGATGCTGAGCCGGTTCCGCTCGAACAAGGAGATACGGGCGGTGCTCGCCGATACGGCCGACGGCAAGGTCGATATCCTGATCGGAACCCACCGGCTGCTTTCTAAGGACGTCGAGTTCCGCGACCTGGGCCTGCTGATCGTCGATGAGGAGCAGCGCTTCGGCGTCCGCCACAAGGAGCGGCTCAAGCGGATCAAGAAGAACGTGGATGTGCTGACCATGACCGCCACGCCCATCCCGCGCACCCTGCATATGTCCCTGCTCGGCCTGCGCGATCTTTCGGTCATTGAGACGCCGCCCAAGGATCGCCTCTCGATTCAGACTGTGGTGGCCCATTTCGAGCCCGGCCTGATCAGGGCGGCCATCGAGCAGGAGCTGGGCCGCGGCGGCCAGATCTATTTCCTCCACAACCGCGTGGACTCCATCTGGGCGCGCGCGGCCGAGATTCAGGAGCTGGTGCCCTCGGCCCGCATTGGCGTAGGCCACGGCCAGATGAGCGAGGCCGAGCTCGAAAGAGTGATGCTCGGCCTGATGCACCACCAGTTCGACGTTCTGGTATCGACCACCATCGTCGAGAACGGCCTGGATATTCCGCTGGCCAACACCATCGTCATCGAGAACGCCGAGCGCTACGGTCTGAGCGAGCTGTACCAGCTTCGCGGCCGCGTAGGCCGCTCCAACCGCCGCGCCTACGCCTATCTTCTGGTGCCCCCCGAAACGGAGCTGAGTGAGACCGCGCGCAAGCGCCTCGCGGCCCTCAAGGAGTTCAGCGACCTCGGCGCCGGTTTCAAGATCGCCGCGCTCGACCTCGAGCTACGCGGAGCCGGCAACCTGCTGGGTGGCGAGCAGCACGGGCACATCAACGCCGTGGGGTTCGACATGTACGTGCGCATGCTCGAGGAGACCGTGAGCGAGATCAAGGGCGAGGAGGTGCCCGTCCAGATCCACGCCAACATCAACCTGGGCCTGGACCTGCGCATCCCGGCCGACTACATCGCCGACGAGCACCAGCGTCTGCGCGCCTACAAGCGCATCGCCGAGGCGGACTCCGCCGAGCAGGCCGGCAAGATCCGCGGCGAGCTGGCCGATCGCTATGGCCCGCCGCCCGTGGCCGTCTCCTACCTGCTCGAGTACTCGGTGGTCAAGAGCCTGGCGCAGCGCATCGGCGTCGAGCATATCGACCGGCGCCAGGGCGTGCTGAACGTCAAGTTCCACGCCGAATCGAAGGTCGATCCAGCCAAGCTCATGGCCCTGGTCAGGGCCACCCCCGCGGCCCAGTTCACCCCCGCCGGTGTCCTGCGCCTCCCGCTCGATGGCTTGACCGCCCCGGGCAGCATCCTCGAGTTTCTTAGGGAGCGCCTCGCGGAACTGGGAGCCAGCTCGTGATCCGGCGCGTCAAGGTCAAACCCAGCTCGAAGAACCCGCGCATTGAAGAGGCGGCCGACGGCAGCCTTACGGTTCACCTGAAGTCGCCGCCCATCGAAGGCCGCGCGAACTTAGAGCTGATCGCGCGCCTGGCCGGGCACTTCGGCGTTCCCAAATCGCGCGTTCGCATCAAGTCGGGAGCGGCCTCGCGCCACAAGCTGGTGGAAATCGAGAACGCCTGAAGGCCGCCGCAGGGTCGGGGCGGCTGCTCCAGCCCGAACCCGCGGCACACGGCGCGTAGTATACTGCGGGGAACCGAATCATGCTTCGACTTCTGCCGTGGACTGTGCAGCTGTTGCTGGCGGTCGTGGTGATTATCGCCAGCTATTACGACATACGCTACCGCCGCATCCCCAACTGGCTCACGCTGCCCTGTGTGATCGTCGGTTTCGCGCTCAACGCCTTCCTGCAGCCGGTGTGGCACGGGCTCGGCGACGCGGGCCTCGGTGTCCTCCTGGCGCTGCTCTTCAACTTCCCGCTCTACCTGCTGCACGCGCGCGGCGCGGGCGACGTGAAGCTGCTGGCCGGAATCGGCGCGCTAGTGGGCTGGAGGGACTGGATCGCGATCTTCATCCTCTCCGGCATCCTGGGCGGCGTGCTCGCGGTCATTCTGATGCTCGCCAAGGGCCGCGTCCGCAAGACCCTGTGGAACACCGCGCACATCCTCTCCGAGATGCTGCACTTCCGCGCGCCGCACCTCAAGAGCGGGGAGTTCGACGTCAACAGCCCGCTGGCGCTTCGCCTCCCGCAGGGCGCGATCATCGCGCTCGGCTGTTGCGCCTTACTGGGCCTTCAGGCTCTCTTGCACGGATGAGGCGCTCACGCTGCCGCGCTCTTGGCCTGCCGCGAGAGCCGAAGCGCCAGCGCCCCGATTGCCGCCAGAACCAACGTGAGAACCTGAAAACGGGCGAATGACGCCAGCGGCTGCGTCACCCACGCCGCCACGTACAGCACCAGCATCCAGCCCAAAAACGCCCCGCGCTCGGATTCGGTCCCTTCTCGGCGCGGCGCATATACCGCACCCGCCATCGCCAGAGCGCTAATGACGATCAACACCGTGTCGTAGATGGGAACGTACAGGTTGAACACCAGCGTCCACGCGATGGTAGCGGCCCATAGCAGAGCGTCCGTCCGCGTGCCGGGCCGCGAGCGCGCCCAGCGCACCGCCAGATACACGAACGCCGCGCCCGTCAGGATCAACGCGGCCCCGGCGCTGGAGGCCGGGTGACCGCCGAACAGCAGCCGGAAAAAGGTGCGGATGTCGACGAACTTGAATAGCGGCAGCGGCGACGGGTCGCGGGCAGTGAACTCGGCAAACAACCGGAGCGTCCGGACATATGCGAGGCACCCGTCGTAACCCACCGCCGCCAGAGACAGCGCGGCCAGCGCAGCCGCGGCCGGCGCGAAGCCAAGCAGCATTCGAAACCGCCTGCCGGCGATGAGCATGGGCGCCAGCAGCACCAGCAGGGTCGGCTTGTAGAGACAGAGAGCGAGCGCCGCGCCCGCGGCGATTGGATAGCGGACCCGCCACCGCGTGCATAACGCGAGCGCGAAAAAGCCCACCGCCGAAAGCTGTCCGCCGGCGCAGCACTCGATAGCGAACGGCGAAAACGCCAGACACGCCAGAAACGCGGTCCGGGATACTGCGCCGAACTCTTGCCCAGGCGGCCACAGAAGCCGAAGACCGGCTACGTAGAGCAGCGCCGAGATGGCCACCCACAACCCGTAACTCCACAACAGCGGCACCCGCGCCAGGGGCCGGAACAGGGCAGACACGATTGGCGAATTGACATATACCAGAGAGAGATCCGCGCGCATCTCCGGCAACAGCGTATGCTGCAAACGGTACTGCAGCGCCTGGTCGTACAGCCTGGCGGGCGGGTATTCGTTCAGGATCTTGCCGGCGGCGTAGAACTGCACGTAGTCGCCGCACGGCGGATGCCCTAGAAACGGCCTGCCGGCGGCGGAGTAGACCATCGAAAGCGCCACCAGCAGGATCGTGACCAGAAGCGCGGCCCAGCAGGCAAGCCGAATTTCCCGCGTCCCAGGCACGGGTCCGAAGATGGCGCGCGCCTTATCCGGGGACCACAGTGTTCCGAGCGGTGCCATACCCAGGCATGATATCGCGCCGCGGCGCCCGTAGAGGGCAGGTTCGAGCTGGTGACAATGGGCGCTGGCGCGGATTCGCGAGAACCGGACGGGCGACCCCGCCCGCTTCTACGGTGACCTGCGGTGGAAAATGGTCGATGTCGCCGGCCAATCGGTCCCCGCAGGCCCGCATGCCGGGGAGCGATACGAGACGGCCGACCCGAAAGGAGACGGCGCTTCGCCGTCGCCAAGGTTTCAGATCCGCATCAATCGATGGCGGCCAGGCGTCGCGCCTGGACAGTCCAGCACCTGCTTCGAAAACCCAAGGCGGCGAAGCCGGTCCACGTTACGTGTTCCGGCGCCGGCCGCCCCGGTTGAAACTCAAGCCGATCGGCGGGAGCCTACACCCCGGGCCCGATACCCACCCTGCGCGTGCCCAACGACTTGACACCCGCCTGGCGCAGCGACCCGGCCCGTCTTCTCCACACCGGTCCGGCTTCCTCCGCAACCTCAGCCCTGCATTTTACGCTTACGACGCCGCATAATGAGCAGGATCAAGACTACTCCAGCCGCGATCCAGAGAACCGCAGGCAGAATTTGTGACTGGGACATCTGTTGTATTTCTCCTTTCCTAATTGACGCGCTCTTCAAACTCGCCCAAAACTACTAGCCCCCAGCGTTATGCATCACGTTGTGCAGCCCCCTGACCAACTGCAGAAGCCCGGGGCCTGCTGCGACCACCATGATCGCCGGCATGATGAAGAAGAAGATCGGGAATGTCAGCTTCACGCCCACCTTGGCCGCCCGTTCCTCGGCCAGCTGGCGCCGCTTGACTCGCATGAAATCGGAGTGCGTTCTGAGCGACTCCGCGATGCTGGTTCCGAACCGGTCGGCCTGCACCATGGTGGCCACCAGTTTCCTTAAGTCGGGCTCTCCGGTCCGGTCCGCCAGATTCTTTAGGGCGTCAACGCGCCGCTTGCCTGCGCGCATCTCCAGCGTCACGAGCCCGAGTTCTTCGCTGATCTCCTTGTGGGTCGAGCGCAGTTCTCTGCTCACGCTGGAGATCGCCTGGTCCAGGCCCAGACCAGCCTCCATGCAGACCACCATCAGGTCCAGCGCATCCGGCAACGAGAACCGAAGTCGCTCCTGGCGGCGGCTGACCATCAGGTCCAGGCCCAGATTCGGCAAGTAGAAGCCGCCCATGACAAACGCCGGCCAAACCACCACGCGGAGGATCGGGTTGCTGATGTGGCCAAAGACAAACGCGGCGGCGACCAACATGACGACCGCCAAGATAATCTTCAGACCGTAGTAGACCGTGACGGCGCGATCCGAGCGGTAACCGGCGGCGATCAGCGTCCGCCGCGCCAGCGTCGCTTCCATAGGCGAGATCGGTACCTGCTCGCCAATCGTTTCGATAACGCGAACCAGCCATGCCCGGTCTTGTGTGCCGGGTTCCGCAACCGCCACCGCCGGTGTCTCTTCCAGTGTGCCCAGCCGCTTCTGGAAGCGGGACGGCCGGGCGTACACCCAGTAACCCGCCAGCGTGATCAGAACCGTCAGAAACAGGAACAGTGCAATGCCAGTTAAAATGAGCATGCCTTACACCTTGATGTTCACGATCTTTCGGATGGTGAAATGCCCGAGGATCACGCCGAGGATCACGCCGACGATCATCTTCTGCCCCATCGGGTCGGCGGCCATCCCCTGCAAATAGCCCGGGGCAAAGGCCAGCATTCCGAACATCAAAACCACCGGCATCAGGGTCAGAATCGTCCCCGTCATCCTGCCGTGCGCGCTGGCCGACCTCACCGCCCCCTTCAGCTTGAACCGCTCCCGGATCACATGCGCCAGGTTGGTCAGGATCTCCGCCAGGTTGCCGCCGGTTTCGCGTTGCAGAAGCACCGCCGAGACGAAAAACTTCAGGTCGAGCAGCGGCACGCGGTCCGTCAGGTTGTTCAATGCCACCTCGATCGGAAGACCCAGGTTGGTTTCGTTAAACACCTTGCGGAACTCGCCTGCCAGAGGCTGCGGCGATTCCTCCGACAGCATCTCCAGCGCGATCGAGAAGGCGTGCCCGGCGCGCATCGCCCGCGACAGGAACTCCAGCGCCTCCGGGAACTGCTCCTCGAAGGCGGCCAGCCGCTTCGACCTCTTGCGCAGGATGTAGAAATACGGCAGCATCCCCGCCACGCAGGCCACCGCTATGATGCTCGGCCCCTCGTACAACAGAATCCTGAACTTGGCCCCGATAAGCGCCCCCGGGATAGTGAGGATCGTCATCGACAGAAGAAGCGTATTCAAGGTCATCGGGACGCCGGATTGCTGGAGCTTTATCTCCATCTTCTTGATGAAGTTGAAGCGGCTCACAAACTGGATCAGAGCGGAGGCCGTCTCCGCTGCGTCGAACAGCACCTTGGTTTCCGTCTGCCGGGCCGGGCCCACGGCTGACTGGAGCATCTCGGTGACTTTCTTCTTCTTCTGTGTCTCAATCACGTTCGAGCCGAACGCGATCACTGCCGCGACCAACGCGAACAGCAACAGGAAAATCACCACAACTGTGCTAAAAGGCATATGACTCTCAGTGGATCTCAACTGCCGTCTGGAAGACCGACGGGGCCAGTTGAATCCCGGCCGCCTTCAGCCGCTCGTAGAACTTCGGGCGGATACCTGTCGGCCGGAACCGGCCCATCACCCTTCCGTCTTCCCGTACCCCCGTCTTGTCGAACACAAAGATGTCCTGCGTTGTGACCTGGTCTCCTTCCATGCCGACGCATTCCGTCATGTGCGTAAGCCGGCGGCTGCCGTCGCTGAACCGCGCGATTTGAATGAACAGGTCCACGGCCGAGGCTACCTGCTGGCGGACGGACCGCACGCCCATGTTCGCGTTAGCCATGCCCACCATGACCTCCAGGCGCCCGATCGCGTCGCGCGGGCTGTTGGCGTGAATGGTGGTCAGCGACCCGTCGTGGCCCGTGTTCATCGCCTGCAACATGTCCAGAGCTTCCTCGGAACGAACCTCGCCCACCACGATGCGGTCCGGCCGCATACGCAGGGCGTTCACCACCAATTGACGGATGCGGATGGCGCCCTGGCCTTCGATGTTCGGCGGCCGCGCCTCCATCCGCGCCACGTGCGTCTGCCGCAACTGCAATTCGGCGGCGTCTTCGATGGTGACGATCCGCTCGTCTTCCGGAATGTACCCCGAGAGCACGTTCAGCAGCGTGGTCTTGCCGGCGCCCGTGCCGCCTGAGATGATCACGTTCAGCCGGGCCTTCACGCAGGCCTGCGCCACCTGCAGCATGCCCTCGGTCATCGACAGGTTCCGCACCAGTTCCTCGGCCTGGATGGGATCCCGCCGGAAACGGCGGATGGAAAGCAGCGGGCCATCGACCGCCACCGGTGGAATCACCGCGTTCACGCGGGAGCCGTCCGGAAGCCGCGCATCCACCAGCGGCGAGGACTCGTCCACCCGGCGTCCCACCCGTGAGACGATCTTCTCGATGATGCGCAGCAGATGGGCGTTGTCCTTGAACTCCACCGGCGTGCGGTGAAGTTTACCGTGGCGCTCCACGTAAACCAGGCGCGGCGTGGTGACCAGGATGTCCGAGACCGTCGGGTCCTGCAGCAATGGCTCTAACGGCCCCAGGCCGAAGACCTCGTTGAGCACCTCCTCGGTGATGCGCTCCTTCTCGAGCCGGCTCAGCGGCGTGCTCTCTTCTTCCAGGAGCTTTGCCACCGCCGCGCGGATCTCGCCACGCACCCGCTCGCCGCCGAGCGCGGAGAGCACCTCCAGGTTGATTCGCTCGAGCAACTTGCGGTGGAGAGCGAACTTCAGTTCCTGGTACTCGGGCGAAGGGGACTGGACGTTGAACAGCCGGTTTACCCATCCCGAGTCGGCGGACTTGCTTGTCACCGCAAAGTTGGTCGTCATCTGCCGTGAAACCCTCCCTGCAAAAACTCGAATTACTGCCCGGCTCCCCTGGGCCCCGGCAGCGGCTTACGGTCTCCCTGCCTGGCGTGCGCCTGCGTTTCCGGCCGGCGCCGTCGCCCCTTCTGTCCAGAAGCCTTCGGTGCGGGCGTTCACCGCCCCGCACGCTAAAAAATCGAGAGACCCAGTCTCTGCTTTCCCTTCTCCTTGGGACTGGTGGCCTGCACGCCTGCAATCTTGCTCGCCAGGCCGCTCAGCGCCTTCCCAAGCTCCGTACCCGACGACAAGAGGTTGCCTTCCGAATAGGCCTCGAACAACTCCGGATAGGCGTTGGGCAGCATGTCGAAGATGGGCAGGCCCAGGACCTTCTGCACCTGCGCCAGATCGAAATCGATGCGCTTCGGCGCCCGGTTCAACACCAGCCGCAACCGGTTGCGGCTATAGCCCGTGTCCAGCGCCGCCTGCACCACCTGCTTGGTCTGGTGCAGGGCCGGCAGATCGAGCGTAGAGATCAGGTGCATCTCGTCGATCTCTTCGATCATGCCTGCGCTCAGCGTATTCAGGCCCCGGCCCAGATCCACCACGATCCAGTCGTAGACCCCGCGTGTAAACTGCAGCACGTGCCGGAGCGTTTCGCCGGCCAGGGGCTCCCGAAGCGTCGCAGTCGTCGGCGCCGAGATCACTTCCAGTCCCGGAATCCCGTTGGAGACCAGGGCCTTCCAATAGCTTTGGTCCAGCCGGTGCACATTCCGGACTGCGTCCAGGACCGTGTAAGGCGACTTGGACTTCATTAGGAAGCCGATCAGACCGGACTCCATGTCGAAGTCCGCCAGAAGAACTTCCTGCGTAGTCGCACGTTGAATTTCGACCGCTACGTGGGAAGCCACCGTGGTGGCGCCGCAGCCGCCCTTGGCCGAAACGAAGCCCAGCGTCTTGCCCCGGTGTCTTCCAGGCGCCGATTGCGCCTTCGCACGCTCGGTCGAGAGCCGCTCCAAGGCCCTGCTCAGCCCCGCTTCTATGGGCGGGTAGAGAAACTCGCTCGCGCCCGCCCGAATCGCCCCCAGGATCACCTCCGGGTCCGCCGTGTCGTTCAGCGCGATGATCTGGGGGGGCGCGGAACAAGTCTTGATTCGCCGGACTATGTTCTCAAAAGGCTCGGAAAGCCGCGTGAGGTCGATCACGAGGACATCCAGCCGCAACTGCTCGATCTGGTCCAGGAATGCCGCGGTGTCGCCACAGGCCGGCTGCTGTAACAGCACCCGGACCGGAAGACTTTTCAGGCAGGTCTGTACCTCCTGAAACAGGCTTTGACTGGCGATCACCAATCCGATTCTGAGCGGCTCCATCTCTACCTCTACAGCCTCGTTATGGCGCTGGCGTGGTCGGCGGCGCCGGTATAGGCGTCGTCATGGTTCCCGCATTCTGTGGCGGGGTGAGCGGAGGAACCGTAATCAACTGAATCTGGGAAGCAGGCGCCGCCGCTGGCGCCAGACCTGCCTTGTCCAGCGCCTGCAGTTGCTCCACGCGCACGGCCTCCGGTCCCTCCGGAACCGGAACGGCGCCCGTCACCGACATGGGCGGCGTCCGCGGCACTTCCTTGTCCGTACCCTTCATCGGCAACTGCGGCAACTTGATGTCAGGCAGCGGCTGACCTGCCGGGATCGGCCGGACCAGTTCCGGCGTCACCAGCACCAGCAGCTCTGTATTCGTCTTGTTGCGCGACCGCGACTGGAACAGCTTACCGAGCACCGGTATGTCGCCCAGCCCCGGTATCTTCATCATGGTTTCCTGCGTCCGGTTGTCCAGCAGTCCGCCGATGGCGAAGCTCTGGTTGTCCTCGAGTTCGATCTCGGTCTGCATCCGGCGCACGTCAAGGCCAGGCACCGAGAAGCCCGCGATCGAGACTCCGTTCCCGGTGTCAAGCGAGCTCACCTCGGGCGCCACCTGAAGCCGGATGGTCTTGCGCGGCGTGATCCTGGGAAGGAAGTTGATTCTGACCCCAAACTCCTTCCACATGATCGTAACCTGGGCGATGCCGCCACCGGCGCTCTGCACCACCGGGATCGGGATCTCGCCGCCGGCCAGGAAGCTCGCCGGCTTGCCATCCATCGTCAGCAGGTTCGGTTCGGCCAGGATCTGCGCGAGCGAGCGCGACTGCAAGGCCGTAATGGTCGAGAAGATGTCCTGCTCCGGCCGCCAGAGGAATATGTTCCCCAGGCTGCCCAGCGTCCAGCTCTGGGTGACCGATGTGAGCGGCGCGAAGGCCGTGCCCGAACTCGTCCGCGAGATCTGCTGCATAGTCGCCCCGGGGAACTGCCCGGTCGACACTGTGCCGATGGTGTGGCCCACACCCGTGCTGGTTAGATTGATTCCCAGTTGCTGCGTGACCGAGCGATCCAGGTCGATAAACCGGACTTTCAGCAGGATCTGCTGCTGCGCGCCCGGCATCTTCACCCGCAACAGATTTATGGGCTTACCCAATGCCCCGGCGATCGCGATCGCGCGGTCCGCGGCCGTTAGGTCGTTCACCGTGCCCCGCACGAAGACGCTCTCGCCCTCCTGCGCCACGGAAACGTCCTGCCCCGGCAGCTCCTTGTCGAGTTGCTGCCGCACCACTTCGAGGCGCTCCGTACCCGGACGCACCCGCAAGTCGAACATCAAACGATTCCCACCGGCCTGCCAGACGATCAGGCTGGTTTCACCGGCTTCCCTGCCGTTGACCAGTATCTGTCTCGGCGTCACCGCCATCGCCTCGGCCTTCTTGGCATCACCGACCGATATGCGCTCGATGTTCACGGGACTTTCCACAACGAGCGACTTTCCGACCGTGACGAACAGGTCGCGGGCGGCCGCCGCCGGCGGCGCCCCTGCCTGCACCCCTGACGGGGTGTTTTCGGCCCCCCGGAAACTACCGGGCAGCATGAATGCGGCAACGGCTCCTAGAATGGCACAACCCAGCTTCGTGCGGCTCACCGGCCCTCCTCCGTGAACTTCACCGTACTGCGGTTACTTCCCTGAATCACCTCGACCATCACCGGGGGCGCCTCCTTCACGACAGGCACAACCACGGCGGGCTTCACAACGCGCGGCTTTCTCACCACTTCGTCGCCCGCACCGCTCACAGCGCTCTTTACGCCCGAGAACAGGTGCGCCACGGACGTCCCTGGTGTCTTCACTTGCACGTCGTCTGCCGGGTTCCGCAGAACCAGTTGAACTCTGGTCTCCTTGGTCGCCAGCGTCAGCACTTCCGCGTCGTCCGGCGACACCAGAAGGTTGACCACCGTCACGGAAATCGGCTTGCCCTGGGGATCCTTCTCCAGGTTCTGGCCCGCCGAGAGCACCTGGACGTTCTGCAGCAACGTCTTCGTGAGCGTGCCACTTCCCGCAGCCCCGGCTGGCGGCTGCCCGGAGATCAACACGTCCACCCGCTGCCCAGGCACCACGAATCCGGCCAAACCGACAATTTCGTCGACCCTTACGGCAACCGCCCGCGACCCGGGCGGAATCAGGGAGGCCAAGCCGCCCCCCGAACCCTTGGGAGCCAGACGAGCTTCGACGATGGGCTCGCCTTGAAAGATCTTCGTCGTAACACCCCTGCCCACCCAGGGGCACACATCGCCCGCCTTCTGGGCGGCGCCCTGCGGGACGGAGCCCGGCCACGCGGCTGCCGTCACATCCGCGGGCTGTATCATCGAGCCGAGGGCCAGATCACGCGAAGCCACCCAGACTTGCGTAGTCGCGACCGGTGTGGCCTCCTTGGCCGCGGCGCCACCAACCATCTTGTACAAAATGAGTACCGCGAGCCCCGCGATGGCGAGCGCGATCAGAACGACTGGAATGAGCCGCTTATTCATAATTGCTCCTCACCCCTCCGGTAGCTACCGGCGGTTTCCTTGGCCGAGCGCGAGCGCCTCGGCACGCTGATGAGCGGAGGGGCGTGCCGTGCACGCCCCTCCGCGCTTGTGGTTAGCTTGCTGCGTTCGCCAGTCTGGAACTGGCGTTGCTCCAAATCGTGCTGATGCTCGTGGCGGCGCTCATGAAGAGAGCGGCAGCGGCGAGCGCAACAAAGGCGAGAAGCAAGGTGTACTCAATCAAGTCCTGGCCTTGCTCGTCCCGCATAAAGTTCTTTAGCATTTTAGTTTCTCCTCGCGTAGGATTGTGATCCGTGGACCACGGGTTTCAGTGTCTGCGATCTCGCGATCGCCATTAGTCCGCCGTCAACCACGGCGGGATTCCGGTTCCCCTGGGGCAACGAGCCGGCCGCTCTCTGGCCGGCGGCCACGCGCTCGAACATAATCGCGATGTGGTCGTCGTAAGCCACGCGCCAGCCGCTGGACTGCTTGAGAACGCTGGTCACAGGGGTATCTACAGGCAGAAGCACCGTTTCGACACCGTACTTCTCGAGCGGCTTCCCCCAATTCCATTTGGCGTCCACCACGTCGAGGTACTCCTCGGCGAACTTCTCGCCGTAAAAGTCGCTCCTGCCATCGATGAAAACTCTCACGTTCGGGTAGTGCCGATAGATCAGGTAATCGCCCCACTGATCGCTCGACAGCACTCCCGCAGCTAATTGCGTGCCGCGCAGCTTCTCGGCCGCCTTAACCGGGAACTTCTTCGGATCGAAGCTCGCCTGGAACTTGTCGCCCGCGCGCGCCCAGAACAATCCCGCCAGCATCAGGACAGAGAGCGCCATTACGACCGGAACGCGACCGATCGCTTCGATCATCCCTATCTCCGAATTGAATCCGGCCAGCCCCCGCGCCGTCCGGCGGAGCCACCTCGCCACGTCCGCATTTCGCAACGGAGCGGCAAACTCCGTCAGCGTAACGGCGACGATCGGCGCTGCCACGATCACGAAGATCGGGATGTGCCGCGCCGAGAACAGGCCCGCGTGTGCCCAAACGATCAAGAGAATAGGATACACAAATCGGCGGTGGTACGCATTCCACACAGCGGCGACGCCTGCCAGTAACACCAGCGCCTCCACGTACTTGGCCATCGGGTGCTGGAAGCTGTACGGGAGAAACTCCTGAATCCCCGATTGGATCGACGGGTCCACCAGGTACTTCGCAATGTGGACGTGCAACTGCCACCCGTAAGGGTTCACCAGGCTGGCCGCCGCACACGCCGCCGTCAACCAGCCATACCGCCGCGCAGCGGCCCAGGCTCGCGCCCGCCTGCCGCCATCAGTCTCAATCGCGGCCGAGACGACCTCACCCGCGGCATAGGCTCCCACCAGTATCAGCCCGGCGACGAAGCCGCCGTGCAAGTTCGTCCACAGAATCATCAGCACTGGCAGCAACACCACCGCACGCGTCTTGGCCGCCCGGTCGCGTTCCAACAGCCAGTAGAACAGCACCACAAGAACCCACGTGATCAGATGAGGGCGCCCCAACCAATGCAGCGACGAACCCGCAATCGCGGCCAGGGTGACGGCAATCGACACCAGTGCGTTTCCAGTCTTCCACCAGCACAGCCTGTACACCAACGCGAAGACTACCCCGAGCAGCACCGTGTTCACCAGCACTACTGCGCCCAGTCCCCAATGCAGGTGCAGCCAGCCGAAGATCACATCCCAGAGCCACTCCCAGGCGAACCACGGCTGGCCCGCTTTAGTGAAGGAGAATATGTCGTGGTCCGGCACGCGGCCGTGAGCGAGGATCCATTGTCCGGTTCGCAGGTGCCAACCGGTGTCTGCGTCGCCGAGAAGAGTCCTGGCGCCATCACCGCGTACATAAAGGAAGATGATGGGGACCAGAAAAGCGACATCTGCCAGCGAGGGCAGGATCCGCGCGATGGGGTTCGGCTTCCGGCCAGAGTTGCGGCCCGGTTCCGAAGCGGACGGGCGATCGGTCATCGCAGGCGCCACAAGCGGACGATCCCCCGCCGCGGACCCTTCCGCTCCGTCTGCCGTCCATGTCCCGTCGCTGTGCGCTTTAAGCACCGTGATCTCGATCTAGCGGCGCGCTACATCACCGAACATCTGGCCTCGCCCTGGGCCCCTTTTGCGCTGAACCTCCCATTGGTGTAACTCCTGAACTGCATCTGGTTGACCTGCATCGCAACCAGTGGCTCACCTTTGGGCCCTGCCGAAACCCGCGCCACGACTGCCTGGCAGTGCATGCATCTGCGTCCAAACGAGTGGTTCGCGGGCAGCTCGATGTCAACACTCAGCAGTTCACCCGGCTTGGGCAGTTCCGCCGCCGTGCTGTCTGAATTCCACATCACCAGGATGCCGCTGCGGCTCATGTTCTCCGTCAGGCCAACGCACAGGCGCGACCGAGTCTTTGCAGACTCGACATGACACGGGAGCTTTACGTCCACCCGAGGATCCGCACGCCTGTCCATTGAGCCTGTTGTAAGGGATACACCCGATGCGTTGACGGGATCAAGACTGTTAATGGGTGACATATTTCTGTTGACTATGGTTAACCAGAGAGTATAAGATCGGAAATGCTAGTAGAACCTCGGGCTTACGAACCGGTTTGAGGCTAGTGGAGCCCGCTAGAATCGAGAAACGCGGATTAACTAAAGTGAGTGATAATGCCAAGCGTGCGATAGCTTCTGAGGTTCAGAAGGGGGGAGCGTATACCCCCCAATGTGGACATACCCAAGGAACTGGAGCTTACTACGTCCGAAGGGACTTTAGTACCGAATTTCACGTCCCCAGTGGCATTCGTCTCGCGACGATCGACGTGCTCCGCTCGCCGGCGGAGTGGGTGGAATTCGCTTGCGGACGCATGGAAAGTTGACTTATGGCTCGTGTACTTTTATTCACTGATGAACCCGTCCTCGCGAAGGGTTTCGTCGCTGTTGTTTCGTCCGTGCCCGGATTCGAGACTGTCTCCGTGTGCCACACGACTGCGGAACTCGCAGAAACCGTTCCTGCACTTAAACCGGACGTTCTCCTTATTGACCTTACGCCCGAGGTAACGTTCGGCATCCTCACACAGTTGCAGCGCGACATTCCCAACTGCCGCATAATCCTCTGGGTTCGCACCATCTCCACCGAGCTGGCATATCAAGCCATGGAGCTCGGCGTGCGCGGCGTTCTACGCAAGACGCTGGGCCCGGACCTCATGATTAAGTGCCTCGGCAAGGTCTGCGAAGGGGAGCTCTGGTTCGACAAGAGCCTCACCGCCAGTTTCCTATCGGCCAAGATGGTGGCCTTGACCAAGCGTGAAAGCCAGCTGGTCGCTCTCCTGTCTCAGGGCCTTAAGAATAAGGAGATCGCCAGTACCCTCCAGATCTCTGAAGGCACCGTCAAGGTCTACCTGTCGCGTCTGTTCCAGAAGGTGGGCGTCAAGGATCGCTTCGAGCTCGCTCTGTACGGCCTGCGGAACCTTCAGAACATGGCGGGGGACACGCCCAGCGACGGCAACGCGCCGCCCAGGATGATCGGGCGAAGTCGGAACCCGGCGCACGCACAGTGGCTGCGCTCGCTGGTCATGGAGAAGCCTGCCGACCGGGCAGCCGACCAGGTTCCTTTCTGGACGCCGCGCTCTTGATTCCGCAAGTTGAGTAAGTTCAGCAAGTTGCGTAAGTTCCTGCCAACGGACTCGTTCCGGTTCAGGCGCCGTGGTTGTCCGGCGCCTGGACGCGATCCCGGCGCCAGTGGTGCAGCCGCCCGGCCTGTCCTCTGGGCGCCGATTTCCGTTACAATTCGTTGAACGAGGAAGCTTGAGTGATGCAGTCCTTGTTCCTCCAGCCTCGCACTAGCGCGACCCTTCCGCCACGGAAGGCCCTCGCCGCCAGCCCCATTTTCGCGTCGATCTCCCCGCGAAGGTCGAGCCGATGGCCCGGATTTGTGATTTCGCTCATTCTGCACGTACTGGTCGTACTACTAGTACCCGCGATGACTGTTTTTTTCCCCGATGATGCCGACCAGGAATCCTGGATGCGTCACCAACGAATCATCGAGACCCTTCGGATTCGTGTCCCGGAACAGTTGTATGTAGCGTCATCGGGCGCCCCGGGGGCCCCGGAGAAGAAACTCCTGGTGCGGCGCCAGCCTCCGCTGCAGCTTCCGCAGACGCCATCGACTGCGGACAGTCCCGACCGGGCTGGCCGGCACGAAGCCCGCAAGCAGCCGCCACGGCGGCGGCACTTGGAACTGCCCGAAATGCCGCGCAGGCTGAACACGACCCAAACCATCCTTCAGCCACAATTCGCTCCCGAGATGAGGCCGCCGGCGTCCACCCGGCTACCGGAGGTGTTCTTCTGGGCTCCGCGGACGGGGATGCCTCCGGTCGTGACGCCGTTTGTGGAGCCCGGACGTGAAACGCAGCCGGTCAAGCCACGGCTGCTCGACGCGCCTCCGAAGCTGGAAGTCCCCGCCGCGGAACCCGCCGCTCCGGGCGCGCCTCAGGTTCCGGATTCGTACGAGGCGCTCAGGCTCGTCGTACCGCCGCGGCTGCCGGTTAGGACATCGCAGCCCCAGAACGGCGTGCCCCAGACCGGCGTCTCGGCGGACCCGACGGCTGGCGATCCTACGAATCTGCTCTCGCTAGCACTCGATCCACAGCGCATGCGTGAGCTCCTGAGCGTTCCCCCAGGGAATCAGCTCGGCCAGTTGCCGGAGGGCGGCGCTCTTGGCCCGTCCGCACTGACGGCCGCCTCCGGCAGTGGAGGCTCGGGCACGGCTTCCGGGTCCGGCAGGGGCGGCGGCCCGGGCACCGGTTCCGGTGCCCCCAGGCTGGCCGGACCAGCCGAATCCACCTCAGCCCAGCCCGCCGAGGGAAGCAACGCTTCCGTCGCGGCCTTGCGCGCGATGGCGCTCGCCGCCGCCGCAGCCACGCGGGTCGTTCATCCCGCCGGCGGGGTCTTCGACGTGGTTGTTCAATCCGGCGACACGGAGGGCTTCCCGGAGAGCTCCGGCATCCTCTCGGGCAAACCGGTCTACTCTGCTTACGTTCGGGCCGGCGGCAGCCAAGACTGGCTTCTTCAGTACTGCATTCCCGCCGGGGAGGACACCGTCGCCCAGGTGTCGGGGTACGTCGTCCGCCTCACAACCGGGGCGCCGCTGATAGCCCCCTATCCCCGGGTCACGATGCGGCCGCCCGTCAAGCCGCGGCCCGGCCGGCACGTCATGGTGCACGGCTACATCACAAGCGAGGGCCGCTTCCGCGACCTGAAAGTGCTGGCCGCAAGCGCACCGAGCGAAGCCGAAATGGCGC
Organism: Bryobacterales bacterium; assembly: GCA_963719445.1. Lineage (GTDB taxonomy): Bacteria > Acidobacteriota > Terriglobia > Bryobacterales > Bryobacteraceae > DASWZN01. The sequence continues at coordinate 4,234,292 of OY970385.1, read as the reverse complement.
AGGCGGTGCTCGATCAGTGGGAGTTCCGGCCGGCAAGCCGCGACGGCAAGCCGGTCGAAGTCGAGATCCTGCTGGCGATCCCCGCCGAGTGAGCGCTGCCCGGCCGTCCTGCTATTCGTCTTCCGGAAGCGGCGGTGCCGGCTCCTCGTTCAGATCGGAAGTGAGGTTCTCGAACTTGGTGCAGTGCTTCAGGAAGACCATCTTCACGATGCCGGTGGGACCGTTGCGCTGCTTAGCCAGGATCAGCTCCGCCTGGCCACGCAGATCCTGCCGGTCGGGCTTGTAGACCTCGGGGCGGAAGATGAAGCCAACCAGGTCCGCATCCTGCTCGATCGCGCCCGAATCGCGCAGATCGCTGAGCTGCGGGCGGTGATCTCCCTCCTGCCGCACCTCTGGCGCGCGGCTCAACTGGGAGAGCACCATCATCGGAACATCGAGTTCCTTGGCCAGCAGCTTGAGGCCTCGCGAGAGGGTGCTGATCTCCTGGTTGCGGTTCTCGTAACGCCCTCGCCCGCTCATCAACTGCAGGTAGTCGATGATGACCAGGCCCAGGCCGTGCTGCTCGGCCTTGAGCCGGCGCAGCTTGGCGTGGATATCCATCAGGTTGGCGCCGGAGGTGTCGTCGATGAACAGCGGCGCGGCAGAGATCGTGGTGGCCGCCGCAGAGAGCCGGGCCCGCTCTTCCCGGTTCAGAAAACCAGCGCGGAACTTCTGGCCGTCAATGCGGGCCGTGGCGCACAACAGGCGGGTGAGCAGCGACGCCTGGGTCATTTCCAGGGAGAAGATCGCGACCGGCTTCGGGTCCTTGTGGGTGGCGACGTACTGCGCGATGTTGAGCGCCAGTGCGGTTTTGCCCATCGACGGCCGCGCGGCCAGGATGAACAGCTCGCCCCCATGCAGTCCGCCGGTCATCTCATCCAGCTTCGGAAAGCCGGTCGTGAGACCGTTCAGCCGCGAGCTCGGGTCCAGCAGGGCGTTGAGCCCGCCCTCATACTGATCGATGATCTGGCGCGGGCTGGCGAGCGCGGCCTTGGCGCCGAGGTCGCTGATCTTGAGCAGCGACTCCTCGGCGCCCGCGAGGATCTCATCCGGCTCGTCCTGCCCCAGCAGGCAGCGGTCGATCAGCTTTTGCGAAGCGAAGATGATGCGCCGCAGAACGGACTTCTCGCGCACGATACGGACGTAGGCATCGACGTTGGAGATGCGGGGCAGCCCGTCATCGAGCGAGATGAGGTAGCTCAGGCCGTCGCAGGCCTCGGACTCGTTGTGCTTCAGCAGCTCGTTGTAGACCGTGACGCGGTCGATCCGCTCGCCGCGCTCGTGCAGCTCTCCCATGCGATTGAAGAGGATGCGGTGTTTTTCGAGCGCGAAGTCCTCGGACTGTATGGTGCCGGCCACCTGGACGAACAGAGAGTCGTCCAGCAGGATGGAGCCGAGGACGAAGCGCTCGGCGTCCAGGTTGACCGGAAGACCCTTATCGAGGATGATGTCGGAGACGGCCATGGGCAAGCAATGTCCTATTAAATCGGGCGTAGACCCTACTAGCAAGCGAAATTTCTTCGCCCTGTGCTCGCAAGAGCTTGCGGAGCGCCCCAACTGTTAGTTTCACCACGCCGAGTTTTCCTCAGGGCGCTTCCCGCCAACTTCGTGACAAGCGGGACCTTGCCGGCCCATATCCACAGGCCGTCCACAGAAACCGCACAGAACAATACACCCCTAAAATGTTTGTACACTAAAACGCGGGCAAAAGAAAGGGCCCCCAGAGGGCACCACTGGCGGGGTGGTGCACGGCGCCCGTCGCTTCTGGCAGCCGGCCGTCAGCCATGAGAGCCTATGAAGAAATCATTTTGGGCCGCCGATGAACGCCGATGAACACCGATAATTGGGGTGAACCCCGTCGGCGAGATGCGATGGAAGAAACGACGTTTCAACCGGCGTTTGTCTGCGTTCATCGGCGGCCTGAATTCCCTCCTGCCTGCTCAGCCATCAGCCATCAGCCATCAGCCTGTGAGCAGGGGCTGATCGCCGGCAAAGAGGAACCGCGCGTTCGCGTGAGAAAGAGCGCCTGTTCTCTCCACTACCGTCTGATTGCCTCTGTTCCGCACGCGCAGCGCGGCCGTCTACGGCATTGATGCGCACCTTATCGATGCCGAGGTGGACATGTACCCGGCGGGGTCGGCCCGCGATTTTGTCACTGTCGGCATGCCCGACACGGCGGTGCGCGAGAGCCGCGAGCGCATCAAGAGCGCGCTTCTCAACTCCGGCTTCGGCTATCCCAACAAGTCGGTGACCATCAACCTGGCCCCGGCGGACCTGCGCAAGGAAGGCGCGGCCTTCGACGTGCCGATGGCCCTTGGCATTCTGGGCGCGATGGGAACCGTGCGGCGCGCGGACGACTATCTGCTCACGGGCGAGTTGTCGCTCGACGGAGGCATTCGCCCGGTGCGCGGCGCGCTCTCGATGGCGGTCTGCGCACGTCGGGAGCGGATCGCCAACTTCGTGGTTCCGGCCGAGAACGCGGCCGAAGCGGCGGTGGTGGAGGGCGTGCGCGTGTTCGCGGTGAAGCACCTGGCCGAAGCAGTCGCACTGCTCAACGTGCCGGAGCAGTTCGCGCCGGTCGAGGCTGGCGTTCCCGCGGCGGCGGAACCGGAAGCGGCCGACCTGGATTTCCGCGACGTGCGCGGGCAGACCACGGCCAAGCGCGCGCTCGAAGTAGCGGCCGCGGGCGGGCACAACGTGCTCATGATCGGGCCGCCCGGGTCGGGCAAGACGATGCTGGCCAAGCGCCTGGCGGCCATCCTGCCCCGCCCTTCCTTCGCCGAGGCCCTGGAGACGACGCAGATTCACAGCGTCGCCGGAATCCTGCCCAGCGGCGCAGGCCTGGTGGCCCAGCGTCCTTTCCGCGCGCCGCATCACACCATTTCCGACGCCGGCATGCTGGGCGGCGGCAGCGGCATCCCGCGCCCCGGCGAGGTGAGCCTGGCGCACGGCGGCGTCCTGTTCCTCGATGAGCTTCCGGAGTTTCCTAGAAACGTGCTCGAGTTGCTGCGGCAGCCGATCGAGGACGCGGCGGTGACCCTGGCGCGCGCGGCCATGACGCTCTCCTTCCCCGCCCACTTCATGCTGGTGGCGGCCATGAACCCGTGCCCGTGCGGATACTACGGCGACCCCACGCGCGAGTGCCGTTGCACGCCGGCCATTATCCAGCGCTACCTGGGCAAGATCTCGGGGCCGCTGCTCGACCGCATCGATCTGCATGTCGAGGTGCCGGCCGTGCCGTACAAGGAGATGCGCGGGGACGCGCAGGGAGCTTCCTCGGACCAGATGCGCGAGCGGATCGCGCGGGCGCGTGCGGCGCAGCAGGCGCGCGGCCACGGCAACTCCGAGCTTCCGCCGCGCCTGCTCCGCAAGCTGTGCCGCCTGGACGACGCGGGCGAGCGCACGCTCGAGCTGGCGATGCGCAAGATGGGCCTCTCTGCGCGCGCCCACGACCGCATCCTGAAGGTCGCCCGCACCATCGCCGATCTTGATTCCTCGGAAGCGGTTTCCGCCAAGCACCTGGCCGAGGCGGTGCAGTACCGCAGCCTGGACCGGAGTTACTGGAGTTGAGGAGCCGCCCGCTGTCCGGCGAATCGAAGAACAGGTTTCTCAGAACATCTGGTCCTGCCTGCGGAGTGTGCCGAAGGAGCCGATGTTGGCGACCGACAGCGACAGGCGGAACACGGTATCGAACCGGACACCCACGTTCCACTTGCCATACTGAACGCTCAGCCCGCAGCAGTCGGTGTTATACGTGAATTGGCTCATCACGTCCCGCAGCGTGTTCTGGTGCAGGTCGTACACCGCGGTGATGCCGGCGTTCAGGCCGCGGCGGTTCTCATTGCCCCAGTGGAATCCGGCATTCACCTGGTTGGCCGCGGCTTCCAGCACCGGGTCGTAATGCAAGGAGTCCTGGCCGATCGAGATGGCATAGATTTTCTGGAAGAAGTAGGTGCCGGCGAAGCTGCTGGCCACAATCCTGTCGTGGAGCGGGTCGAAATCCGTGCGCCACTCCACCGACAGTCCGGGCTTGGGAGACACGCGGAGAGAGGAAACCACCGGAGAATAGGAGCGCGGACCGTCGAGGAAAGCGTAGGCGGTCAGGTCGATCGAACTGGCCACGACGTTGCGGCAGGCCGGCTGCCCGCACCATCCCGGGGTCACGGCGCCCCCGAATGTGGGGTCGAAGTAGCGGTCCTGGCGGACGTCCCAGGTTAGAATCTCCTGCACGTCGTCGCCTCGCTTCGTATAGATGCGGTTGGTCATCCACAACTCGATCTGGTTGGTGTTGGAGAAGATCTCCGTGGCATCGAACAGGATCGCGTTGTTGAAGTGGTCGACGCCGGTCACGTACTTGTAGGTGGCGCCCGCTTCGATTACGTGTTTGATCTTGTCTCCCATCCACTTCGGCGGCTTGTAGATGCGGGCAAGGGCAGGAAGCCGGAAGTCCACATCCGCCTCGCCCGCGGTGCGATGAAGGTCTTTGGTGAGAATCTGCACCCCGCTCGGGCTCCGGTCCTGGCTCTCGCCCCAGAACGTCTCCCGCGCGGCGATGCTTGGCACCAGGCTGAATCCGTTCCACTGCCAGGACGAAGTGATTCTCGGATACAGGTCCGAGCGCTCGACAAAATTGGCGCTCTGGAAGTCGAGCTGCCGACGCGAGAGCATCCCGCTCGACATGTCCCAGGAGACCCAGAGCGGGATGCCTTCCCAGATGAGGTGGTCGCGGCTGGTGAATTCTACCTCCGGCAGCTTGCGGATTACGATCTTGTCTTTGGGCGCCAGGCTCTGGAAGTTCTCCATGCTCTGGATGACGAAGTCGAGCGAATAGGATTTCCACGGTTTGGCAACGAAGCCGGTGGAGTGGACCTCCGAGCTGATGGCCTCGTTATAGGATTCCGTGAAGGCTTGGCGGAAAAGATATGAGCTCAGGTAGTTTACTTCGGCTCGACCGTAGAATCCGTCGGGCAGTTGCGACTTTGCGTGCACCTGGACCGTGAATCCGCCCTCGTTCTCGCGATCGTTTACGCCGTAGATCTCGGCGTCGAAGTCCGTTTTCTGAAGCGGGTCGCCGCGCAGGTTGACGGTGTGGGCGAAGCCGCGCTGGGTGAAGTACTGCACGCGGTATACCGCGTCGTAGCTCCGGTTGATCGCCCAGTAGAAGCCCATTCCGACCATCTGGCCGCGCTGCGAGCTGTTCCCGATGTTGGGCGTGAGGAAGCCGCTGCGCCGGGGCTCTTCTCCCAGCGGCTTGTAGATTGCCGGGAAGTAAAACAGCGGCACGTGGCGCATCATGAAGATGGACCGGTAGCCGATGGCATGGTCGTCGGGGATGATGGTGAATTTGGGGCCGCGCAGAATCCACCAGGGCGAAGGCATCTTGCAGTCGGTGATGAAGCCGTCGTGCAAAATGTACTTTTCCTTCAGTTTTTCCGCCCACTTGCCCTGAAAATAGAAAGGATTGCTTGTAGTCAGCAGGCGGGGGCGCGGCGGCGTCTCGACGTGCGCCGTGCCGTGTACGTTCCAGAACTTGCCGGTCTCGTCGTCCAGGTTGTAGTCGGCCCGGTCGGCCCAAAGTTCCTCGCCGTTTTCGAAATGCAGCAGGTAGACGTTCCCGCGGGCCTCGACATCGCCGGTGTCCTCGTTGTAATCGATGTCGTCGGCTTTGAGCAGGAAACTGCTGGTCTGGACCTGCGATCCGCTCCGCAGCCGGTACCACGGCCCCTCCTTCATCTGCTTCAAGCCCTGGATGAGAACTTCCCGCTCACCCAGTTGAACCGGCGGGGCTACCTTGAAGGTCTGGGGCCTCGGGGTGGGCGTCGGAGGGGGCGTGGGACCAAAAACATAAGGTGAGCGTTCTGTTTGGGCCGCCGCCGGAGCCGCCGGCAGCCCCAAAACGAAGAAAAGTGCGCCCCCGCCTGCGAAAAAGTAGTGACAAAGTGCTTTGAGTATGTTACTTACTCCATAAGAGGATCTGCGCGGCAGTGTCCCGTCCAAGGGACAATCCTAGCACGGAGCGCCGCTCCGGCAGGCGCGCCGCGCGTAGAACGAGAGACGTGCGCTGCCGGTATTGCGGTTCATCGATTGCGGAGGGCGGGCACCGTTGCGACCACTGCGGCCGCCGCGTTCCGTCCGTCTTTCCCGTGGAGATTTCCGCCATCGCCCCGGTTCTGGAGCCGCTGGCTCCCACGCCGCCCGAAGAGCAAGCGCCCCTGAGCAGCGGACCCTTGAGGCAGGCGCCCTTGTTTGATGACCGGCCAAAGATCATTCCCTTCCCCCGCGACCCGATCCGCAGCAAGGGGGGCACGCGCCGGCGCAGCGGAGTGCGGCGAGAGTCCCGGCCTGCGCAGCACGTCCCGCCTGTACGGCCCGGGGTGCAGCCTCCCCTCGACCTGCGTTCTCCCGCCCCGCTCGAGAAAAAGGCGGTCAGCGACGACGCGCCCGTGGCCCCGGCCGCGGTTCGCCTTCAAGCGTCGCTCCTGGACGCGGCGTTCGTCGCGGCAGGGATGACAGTAGCAGCGCTGGCGTTCTACCTGATGGGCGGCCGGTTTCAATGGACCGGGAAGACCGCGGCGCCGTACGTGGGAGCCGCTCTGGCGTTGGCCGTCTTCTATCACCTCTTCTGGGCCGTCCTGGGCCGCGAGACCGCCGGGATGCGCTGCGTCGGCCTGCGGGCGCTGACCTTCGACGGGCATCCGCCCGGCTGGGGCCGCCTCACCGTTCGCTTTGGCCTCTTCTGCCTGGGAATCGTGGCGGTCGGTGTGGGCCCCCTGTGGGCCCTGATCGACGACGAAGCCCTCGCCATGCACGACCACATCTCGAAGACGTTCCCCACGAAATACGACCCGCACCCAAGCACGCTCCGGCAGCGGTAAGAGGCGAGGGTGCGCCGGGCGACGAGCCCTCCCTGACGTGATAGCTTAGAGACTGACGAAGGCTTATGACCATCCAATTCGATTCCAAGAACCTGTCCGCCGACATGGTGGGCGAGCACGGACTCACCCGCTCGGAGATCAAAGACCATTCCTCGAAAGCGACCGAGGCCCTGAGGGGCTTCCGGAAGATCAGCGACGCGGGTGCGCAAGGCTTTCCCCGTCTGCCGTTTGAGACCCGGACCGCAAAGGACATTCTCAAGTTTGCGGGCGCGGTGCGCGGCTCCTACGACACCGTCTGCGTGGTGGGGATCGGCGGCAGCGCGTTGGGCGCCTGGGCGATCGATAACGCGCTGCGCGGGCCGCACCCGGTGCAGCCTGCGTTCTCGCGGAAGAACCCGCGGCTGGTGATTCTGGACAACGTCGACCCCTCTTTCGTCGAGGGCGCGCTCGATTCGATGGACCCGAAAAAAACCCTCGCGTTGGTTATCGCCAAATCGGGCGCCACGGCGGAGACGGTCAGCACGTTCCTGATGGTGCGCGACTGGATGGGGAAGAAGCTGGGCGGCAAGGCGAGTCAGCGGATTGTGGCCGTCACATCGGCGGGGCGTGGCGACCTGGCAACGCTGGCGGCGCGGGAGAAGTACCGCACCTTCGAGATCCCGGCCAACGTCGGGGGGCGCTTCAGCGTGCTCACGCCGGTGGGAATGGTTCCGGCGGCGCTGATCGGGGTCGATATCCGGAAGGTCCTGAAGGGCGCCGCGCGTATGACGGAATCCTGCTGGCAGGAAGACCTGGGCGGCAATATCGCGCTGCGCTCGGCGCTCTGGCAGTGGCTGATCTGGAACCGGAAGAACAAGCCCATCCAGGTGGCGTTCCCGTATTCGAGCCGGCTGTGGGGCACGGCGTTCTGGTTCCGGCAGCTCTGGGCGGAATCACTGGGGAAAGCCAGGCTGCGCTCGGGCGAGGTGGTGAACGCGGGCCAGACGCCGGTGGCGGCGCTGGGCGCCACCGACCAGCACTCACAGGTGCAGCTCTACATCGAGGGGCCGAACGACAAGACGTTCACCTTCTGGGCGGTACAGAAACAGCCCAATGTGGGCCGCATTCCCAAGGCGCGCCTGGAGTTGGAGGCATTCGACTACCTTGCCGGCCAGGACCTTGCCAAGCTGATCGACGCCGAACGCCGCGCCACGGCGGCGGCGCTGACCGAGGCGGGCCGCCCGAACTGCACCTTCACTCTCGGGCGCGTGGACGAGGAGCACCTCGGCGCGTTCTTCCAGTTGCTGGAGTTCCAGACCGCCTTCATGGGCGAGCTGATGGGAATCGACGCCTTTGACCAGCCCGGAGTCGAGGCCGGGAAGAAACTCACCTTCGGCCTGATGGGCCGCACCGGCTACGACAGTTACCGCGAGCGGTTCGAGCAGTACGAGAAGCGCCGCGCCAGCATCGCGTAGAACCGCGCGTCGGCTGGCCGGGCTGATGGCCGATGGCTGATGGCCGAGGGTCAACCCGCGCTTGCGCCACCCGTTTTTCCGACTTGCATTTAGGGGCTGTTTGTCCGATAAATGGACTTGGCGTGCGCAGCCACACGCCAACGGGCGCCAGGGCAAAGCCCCGAGTGGGGCATTTCACCCAGACGCGAATCGCAGTCCGGCTGTAAGTTGTGGCCTAATAATAGGTTGGTTTTGGCAAGCGGTATGCAACGCGAAAGGCTTCATCCGAGGCCTGACGACCTATAGGAGTCGCGATGGAAACGACCCTGCCTGCTGTCGGCGCGCGAGCGACGATCGATGTCTCCGCGCTGACGTCGTTGATTTCCCTTCTGAAAGATCAGGGCTACCAGGTGGTAGGCCCCACTGTGCGCGACGGCGCCGTCACGTGCGACATCATTGAAGGAATTGAGGACCTTCCTGCCGGCTGGGGAGACGAGCAGTCCTCCGGCCGCTACCGGCTGAAGAAGCGCGGCGATACGGCGCTGTTCGGCCACAACCTTGGACCGCAGGGCTGGAAACGATACCTGCACCCTGCCGAGCTCCCCATGTTCGAGGGAAGCCGGGACGGCGATGCGTTTCGTATCCTGGGAAACCCGGCGAAGGCGGACAAGTGGGCGTTTTTGGGAGTCAGGCCTTGCGAGCTGGCGGCGATCGAGCGCCTGGACGGCGTTTTCCAGGGTGACCGGTATGTGGACCCCGGCTACCAGGCCCGGCGGCGCAGCGCGCTGATCATTGCGGTGAACTGCACCCAGGCGGCCGGGACCTGCTTCTGCACCTCGATGGGGACCGGGCCGCGCGCGCAGGCCGGCTTCGATCTGGCGCTCACGGAGCTGGCCGGCCAGGGCCTGTTCGTCGCCGAAGTCGGCAGCGACACCGGCGCGGACCTGCTCGGCCAGATTCCGTACCGCGAGCCGGAGGCCGATGAGACGGCTGCGGCCGATGCGCTCGTCGATCAGACCGGCCGCAGCATCGAGCGAAAGCTCGACACCGCCGGGCTCAAGGAGGCGCTGGCCGACAGCTTCGAGAGCCCCCGCTGGGATGAAGTGGCGGTGCGATGCCTGAGCTGCGCCAATTGCACACTGGTCTGCCCGACTTGCTTCTGCACTACGGTGGAGGACCTGACCGACGTGGCGGGACGCGACGCCGAGCGCTGGCGCAAGTGGGATTCCTGCTTCACCGATAGTTTCTCGTACATCCACGGCGGCAGCGTGCGGCTGTCGGTCAAGTCGCGCTACCGCCAGTGGCTCACGCACAAGCTGGCGTACTGGGTGGACCAGTTCGGCAAGTTCGGGTGTGTGGGATGCGGGCGCTGCATCACCTGGTGCCCGGGAAAGATCGACATCACCGAAGAGGTAGCCGCCATTCGCGGCGCCGCACCGGTGAGCAACGGCTAGCGTATGGAGCGCGTTACACAAGCAGGGAGGACGAGCCAATGGATAGGACAAAGCTGGTTGAGGTGCTGCGGGATCATCCTTTCCTTCAGGGGATGAAGGCCGAGCACGTGGCCAGGATGGCGGATCTGGCTCAGGAGGTGCAGATCGGCAAGGACCAGATGATTTTCCGCCAGGGCGACGAATCGGGACTGTTCTACCTGATCCTTTCGGGCAAGGTCGCGCTCGAAGCGTCGGCGCCGGGGCGCGTCCTGCGAGTGCAGACGGTGGGCGCCGGCGAGGAGCTGGGCTGGTCGTCGGCAATGTCGGAAGGCGGAAAGAACTTTCAGGCGCGGGTGCTCGAGCCGGTGCAGGCGCTGACCTTTGACGGGGCCCGGCTGCGGCAGGCGTGCCAGGAGGATCCGGTCTTCGGCTATCAGTTCCTGCAAAAGTTGCTGCGGGTGGTGGTGCGCCGCCTGCAGGCGACCCGCGTGCAGTTGCTCGATCTCTATGCGCCGGTACACGGAGGCTCGAAGCTTATATGAGCGTGGCTGCTGCCGTTCAACCCGCGTCCGTGCTGCCGCCGCCGATGACGATGGCGCGCGTGGCGAGTGTCGTCAAGGAGACTTACGACACTTTTACTCTGACGCTGGAGCCGAGCGGAGGGGAACCGCTGCCGGGCTTCGCGCCGGGCCAGTTCAGTATGCTGTACGTCTTCGGGGTGGGAGAGCTGCCCATCTCGATCAGCGGCGATCCGAACGAATCCGGACGGCTGTACTACACGGTGCGCTCGGTGGGCAAGGCCACGCACGCGCTGGTGAATCTGAAGCCGGGCCAGGCGGTCGGGGTGCGAGGGCCGTTCGGAACGAGCTGGCCGGTGGAGGCGGCGCGCGGGCGGGACGTGCTGATCGTGGCCGGCGGGATCGGCCTGGCGCCGCTCAGACCGGCGATCCACGAAGTGCTGCGGCACCGCGACGACTACGTGCGCCTGATCGTGCTTTACGGGGCGCGCAGCCCGCGCGACCTGCTCTATCGCAAGCAGCTCGCCGAGTGGGGGCGGCTGGCCGACACGCAGGTGCTGAGCACGGTCGACTACGGCGGCGTGAACTGGCGCGGCTATGTGGGCGTGGTGACCACGCTGTTCCGTTACGTGCGGCTGCACCCGGTCGGCACGACGGCCATGATCTGCGGGCCGGAGATCATGATGCGCTTCGTGGTCCGCGAGATCGAGAAGCGTGGGATCGGGAGGTCGCAGATCTACCTTTCGATGGAGCGGAACATGAAGTGCGCGGTCGGGTTTTGCGGCCACTGCCAGCTCGGCCCGTACTTCGTCTGCAAAGACGGGCCCATATTCACTTACGAACAGATGCGGCCGTGGCTGGAGAAGCATGAGCTGTAGTGGGACAGGCCTCCGGCCTGTCACGACAGGCCGGAGGCCTGTCCCACTCGGAGGAATCCATGAGCGCTGAGAAAAAACCGAGAATCGCGGTATTCAAGTTCGCTTCCTGCGACGGCTGCCAGTTGAGCCTGCTCGATTGCGAGGATGAGCTGCTGGCGGTGGCCGGGGCCGTCGATATCGCGTACTTTCCCGAAGCTTCGCGCAACATGGCGAAGGGGCCCTACGACATCGCGCTGGTGGAAGGGTCGATCACCACGCACCATGACGCCGAGCGCATTCAACACGTGCGGCGGCAATGCGACGTGCTGGTGACGATCGGGGCCTGCGCGACCGCGGGCGGCATCCAGGCGCTGCGCAACTGGAGCGACGTGGCCGAGTACGTGCGCACCGTGTACGCGCACCCGGATTTCATCCAGACGCTGAAGATGTCCACGCCCATCGCCGAACACGTGCCGGTGGACTTCGAGCTGCGCGGCTGCCCCATCAACAAAAAGCACCTGATCGAGCTGGTGAGCGCCGCCATCACCGGCCGCAAGCCGAACATCCCGGCGCACAGCGTGTGCATGAAGTGCAAGCGCAGCGGGAACGTGTGCATCGCCATCGCCAGGGGAGTTCCCTGCCTGGGGCCGGTGACGCAGACCGGCTGCGGGGCGCTTTGCCCGCGGTTTGGCCGCGGCTGCTTCGGCTGCTACGGACCGATGGAGAGCGCCAACACGGCGGCCTGGACCACGCAGTTGCGCGCGCTCGGCCAATCGGACGACGAGATTACGCGCTCCTTCCGCAGCTTCAACGCCTGGGCCTGGCAGTTCCGCCAGGCCAGCGACGAGGCCGAAAAGTCCTGAGAGGAGCATGGCCAGGGTACTCATCATCGGCTGGGGCAACCCGCTGCGCGGCGACGACGGCGTGGGCTGGCGCGCGGCGGAGCTGGCGGCCGCCGCGCTCGAAGGCCACGACGTGACGGTGCGCGTCGCGCATCAGTTGATGCCTGAATTTGCCGAGGAGATCAGCCGGTCCGAGTTCGTGGTTTTCATCGACGCGGCCTGCGATAATAGTCCGGGAGAGGTGAGGCAAGAACGAGTTGAGCCTGACCGTGCCCCGTCCGTAGCGTTCTCCCACCAGTTGAGCCCGCCGGCACTCCTCGGAATGGCCGAAAGGCTGTACGGAAGCCGGCCGGAAGCGTGTTTTTTCTCGGTGGGAGGGCGCTCGTTCGAATACGGAGAAAAGTTATCGCCCGAGGTGGAGTCGGCCTTGCCGGCGCTGCTCGAAGAGGTCGAAAAGGTCTGCGGCCGAGCCGCGAGCCATTCATATCACTCGTAACGAGGAACATATTGCATGAAGAAAATGAAAAGTACCGGCGGTGATTCCGCGCAGGATCTGTTGCGGCCGCGGGAGCATCCGCTGGACGTATTCTTTCAACCCGATTCGGTGGCCCTGATCGGCGCGACCGAGAACCCGGGCAGCGTGGGCCGCACCGTTCTGTGGAACTTGATCAGCACGCCGTTCGGCGGTACGGTTTACCCGGTGAACCCGAAGCGGCCGAGCGTTCTCGGCATCCGGGCGTATTCCAGCATCAGCGCGGTCCCCGAGAAGGTGGACCTGGCAGTAGTGTCAACCCCGGCCAAGACCATCCCCGGAATCATCAGAGAGTGCGTGCAGGCGGGCGTGAAGGCGGCCGTCGTCATTTCGGCGGGATTCAAAGAGCTGGGCCCCGAGGGACTGGCGCTCGAGACGGCTGTTCTCGAGGAAGCGCGCAAGGGTGGCATGCGGATCATCGGCCCGAACTGCCTGGGCGTGATGAGCCCGCTTTCGGGCTTGAACGCGACCTTCGCGCGCGGCATGGCGCTTCCCGGCAACGTGGGGTTCATCAGCCAGAGCGGCGCGCTCTGCACGGCGGTTCTGGATTGGAGTCTGCGCGAGCAGGTGGGTTTCAGCGCCTTCGTTTCGATCGGTTCCATGGCCGACGTCGGCTGGGGCGACCTGATCGATTACCTGGGCCAGGACCCGCGCACGCGGAGCATCCTGCTGTACATGGAAACCATCGGCGACGCGCGCGCGTTCCTCTCGGCGGCGCGTGAGGTGGCGCTGTCGAAGCCCATCATCGTGATCAAGCCGGGCAGGAGCGCAGCAGCCGCCAAGGCCGCCGCCTCGCACACCGGCTCGCTGACGGGCAGCGACGAAGTGCTTGAAGCGGCGTTCCGCCGCAGCGGCGTGCTACGGGTGAACGACATAGCCGACTTGTTCGATATGGCGGAAGTGCTGGCCAAGCAGCCGCGGCCGGCCGGACCGCGCCTGGCGATCGTGACCAACGCCGGAGGGCCGGCGGTGCTCGCGACCGACGCACTGGTGACCGCCGGCGCCGAGACCGCCGAAATCTCCCAGGACACCATGGAGGAGCTTAACAAGATCCTCCCCGCCGCCTGGAGCCACAACAACCCGATGGACATCCTCGGGGACGCGGCTCCGGAGCGTTACGCGAAGGCTCTGGAGATCGTGGCCAAGGATCCCAACGCGGATGGAATGCTGGTGATCCTCACGCCGCAGTCGATGACGGATCCCACCAAGACGGCCGAGCAGCTGAAGCCCTACGCGAACATCGAAGGCAAGCCGGTGCTGGCCAGTTGGATGGGCGGAACGGAAGTCGCCGCGGGCGAGGAGATCCTGAACCGTGCCGGCATCCCGACATTCTCCTATCCCGACACGGCGGCGCGCGCGTTCGTTTACATGTGGCGCTTCGCCTACAACCTGCGCGGCCTGTACGAGACTCCCATGGCGCCGGCGAGCGAGGAAGCCGAGGCGGACCGGGTCAAGGCGGGCAACATCATCCAGGCCGTGCGCAAGAGCGGCCGCACCATCCTCACCGAGTTCGAGTCGAAGCAGTTGCTGGCCACCTACGGCATTCCGACCGTGGACACGCGGATCGCCGCCGGAGCGGACCAGGCCGTGGCGCTGGCCAAGGAGATCGGCTTCCCGGTGGTGCTTAAGCTGTACTCGGAGACCATCACGCACAAGACCGACGTGGGCGGCGTGCAGCTCAACCTGCGCAATGAAGACGCTGTGCGGGCGGCGTTCAACGGCATCCAGGCGTCGGTGGCGGAGAAGGTGGGCGCGCAGCATTTCCAGGGCGTGACCGTGCAGCCGATGATCAAGCTGGATGGCTACGAGGTGATCATCGGATCGAGCGTGGACGCGCAGTTCGGACCGGTGCTGCTGTTCGGCATGGGCGGGCAGTTGGTCGAAGTTTTCAAAGATCGGGCGCTGGCGCTGCCGCCGCTGACCACCACTCTGGCGCGGCGGATGATGGAGCAGACGAAGATCTATACCGCGCTCAAGGGCGTGCGCGGGCGCAAGCCGGTGGACCTGGCGGCACTCGAGCAGTTGCTGGTCCGCTTCAGCCAGCTGGTGGTCGAGCAGCCCTGGATCAAGGAGATCGACATCAACCCGCTGCTGGCCTCCCCTGACCGGCTGGTGGCGCTCGACGCGCGCGTGGTGGTGTACCCGGCCGACGTCACCAAGGACAAGCTGCCGAAGCTCTCGATTCGCCCCTACCCGGTAAAGTACGTCGGGGGGTGGACGATGAAGGACGGCTCGGCGATCACGATCCGGCCGATCCGCCCGGAGGACGAGCCGCTAGTGGCGAAGTTCCACGAGACGCTTTCGGAGCGCTCGGTGTACCAGCGCTACCTGCACATGCTGAAGCTGAGCCAGCGCGTGGCGCACGAGCGGCTGACGCGCATCTGCTTTATCGACTACGACCGCGAGATGGCGCTGGTGGCCGAGAGCAAGGACCAGGCGACCGGCGAGTCCCGCATTATCGCGGTGGCGCGCCTTAAGAAGATGCACGGAAACAATGAAGCCGAGTTCGCATTGATCATCAGCGACGAATTCCAGGGCCGCGGCCTGGGGGCGGAGCTGTTGCGCCGCATTGTGGACGTGGCCAAAGACGAGAAACTGGGCCGCGTGACCGGCGACATCCTGCCGGACAACTTCGTTATGCAGCGCATCTGCGAGAAGATAGGCTTCGAGCTGAAGCGCTCGGCGGACGATCCGGTGGTGAAAGCCACGCTGGAACTGGCGGTACCGGTTTAAGAAGCGCCGCCGTCCGTGGGGCGGGCCGTTGGGCCTGCCCAGGCCAGGCGGTTCGGCCTGCCCCGCAGGCGGCGGCTGTCGAGACAAGGAGGTTTCGACGATGACGGGCAGAACGATCAAGGTCGATATGCTGACCCGCGTGGAGGGTGAAGGAGCGCTCCAGATCAAGTTCCGGGGTGAACGGGTCGAAGACGTGAAGCTGACGATCTTCGAGCCTCCACGGATGTTCGAAGCCTTTCTACGGGGCCGGCACGCCTTCGAAGCTCCGGACATTACCGCGCGCATCTGCGGCATCTGCCCGATCGCCTACCAGATGAGCGCGGTGCACGCCATCGAGAAGGCCTTGGGCGTGAAGGTCGATCCGGCGGTGCGCCAGTTGCGCCGGCTGTTTTACTGCGGTGAGTGGATCGAGAGTCACGCGCTGCACATCTACATGCTGCACGCGCCGGACTTTCTGGGATACGCCGACGCCATCGAGATGGCGCGCGACCATGGCGAGAAGGTCGCTCAGGCGCTGCGGTTGAAGAAGATTGGCAACACCCTGATGACGGTGCTGGGCGGCCGCGAGATCCATCCCATCTCGGTGTGCGTCGGGGGGTTCTACCGGACGCCGCCGCGCAGCGAACTGCGGGCGCTGGTGGACGAATTGAAATGGGCCCGCGACGCCTCCATCGAGACCGTGCGGCTGGTGGCCGGATTCCCCTTCCCCGATTTCGAGCAGGACTACGAGTTCGTGGCGCTTTCGCACCGCGACGAGTATCCACTCAACAAGGGCCGGCTGATTTCGAACAAGGGTCTGGACATCGAGGCGAGCGAGTACGAAGAGCATTTCTTCGAGCAGCACGTGAAGCATTCCAACGCGCTGCAATCGCAGTTGCGCAAGCGCAGCTCCTACCTGGTGGGGCCGATGGCGCGCTTCAATCTGAACTACGACAAGCTCCCCGCCAGCGCGCGCCAGGTGGCGGAGGATTGCGGCCTCAAAGTGCCCTGCCTGAACCCCTTCCGCAGCATCATCGTGCGCGCGGTGGAGCTGGTATTCGCGTGCGAGGAGGCGCTTCGGATCATCGCCGAATACGAGCCGCCGGAAGCGCCACGCGTGAAGGTGAGAATGCGGGCGGGAACCGGCCAGGCCATTACCGAGGCGCCCCGCGGCATCCTCTATCACCGCTACCAGATGGACAGCGACGGAAAGATTCTGGCGGCGAAGATCGTGCCGCCGACTTCGCAAAACCAGAAACGGATCGAGGACGATCTATGGCAGTTCGCCCCGCAGCTTTCCGGGCTTCCGCCCGAGGAGATCACCCTGCGGTGCGAGCAGGCCGTGCGCAACTACGACCCCTGCATTTCCTGCGCCACGCACTTCCTGCGCCTCGAAATGACGCGGGAGTAGCGGGTGCGGGTTCTGGTAATCGGCTGCGGCAATCCGGATCGCGGAGACGATGCGGCAGGCATTCTGGTGGCGCGCCGTCTGCGGGAGCGCGGCGTCGGCGCCCGCGAGCACTCGGGCGACGGCCTGACGCTCATCGACATCTGGAGCCAGGCTGAGTACGTTATCCTGGTCGATACGGTTGTGACCGGCACGCCGCCGGGCACGATCAGGGGCTTTCTGGGCGCCGACGCCGTGTTGGTCCGCAGCGCTTCCACGTCCAGCCATTCTTTCGGCGTCGCCAGCGCGCTCGAACTGGCGCGCGCGCTCGACCGGCTGCCCGGCGCGCTGAAGATGTACGGAATCGAGGGATGCGCGTTCGAGCCGGGGACCGAGGCGCAGCCGGCGGTCCTGACCGCCGTGGAGCGCGTCGCGAATCTGGTGCTGGCAGAGGTTCAGCGGCTGGAGTCCGCCGAGCCCGAACAATGAAGGTTGCAATACCCAATATTCAGAGGGTGCGCGTGGCGCTTTACGGCGCCGTGCAAGGCGTGGGGTTCCGTCCGTTCGTTTACCGGCTGGCGACGGAAATGGGCCTCGGCGGCTGGGTGCTGAATTCGAGCGCGGGATTGGTCGTTGAAGTCGACGGCGCGCCCGAGGAGCTGGAGCGGTTTTTGGCACGCATGGAAGCTGAGCGGCCCGCCGCGGCCGTCGTGCTGGCGCGCGAAGTGAGCTTCCTCGCGCCCGGCGGCTTCACGCGATTTGAGATCGTCGCCAGCGACGAGGCGGCCGAGAGGTCCGCCGCCGTCCTGCCCGACCTGGCTACGTGCCCGCAGTGCCTGTCCGAGCTCTTCGACCCGGCCAACCGGCGCTTCCAGTATGCGTTCACCAACTGCACGCAGTGCGGCCCACGCTACAGCATCATTCTGGACATTCCCTACGACCGGCCGCGGACCACCATGCGCGGCTTCACTCTTTGTCCGGATTGCCTCCGCGAGTACACCGACCCTGCGGACCGGCGCTTTCACGCGCAGCCGAACGCGTGCCCGAGGTGCGGGCCGCGTCTCTCGATGGAAATCGGCGAGGCGGCGAGAGAGGTCGCGGCGGGGCGCATCCTCGCCCTCAAGGGGATCGGCGGGTTCCAACTGCTGGCCGATGCGCGCAACCGGGAGGCGGTGGCGCGCCTGCGGCGGCTCAAGCATCGCGAAGAGAAGCCGTTCGCGCTCATGATGCCGTCGGTCGAAATGGTGCGCCAGCACTGCTTCGTTTCGGCGGAGGAGGAGCGTGTGCTGGCGTCGGCCGCGGCGCCGATCGTGCTGCTGAGGCCCGTGGCGCAGGCTTCAGCCCGCGGTCTCGCCCCCAACGTGGCCCACAACTCGCCCTACCTCGGCGTGATGCTGCCGTATTCTCCGCTGCATCATCTGCTCATGCGCGCCTGCCCGTTCCCCGTGGTAGCGACCAGCGGCAACCTGAGCGACGAACCGATCGCCATCGACAACGACGAGGCCCGCCGCCGGCTGGGCGGGATCGCGGACGCGTTCCTGATGCATGACCGGCCCGTAGCGCGCCCCTGCGACGATTCGGTGGTGCGCGTCACACGCGGCCGCGAAAACGTGATCCGCCGGGCGCGCGGCTATGCGCCGCTGCCGGTGTGGGTCGACCGCGAGCTGCCGCCGGTCCTGGCGGTGGGCGGGCATTTGAAGAACACGGTCGCGATAGCCGTGGGCCGGCAAGTTTTCCTGAGCCAGCACGTGGGCGACCTGGACACTCCCGAGGCGCGGCGCGCCTTCGAGAACGCCATCGACGACCTGTGCCGCCTCTACTGCTTCAAGCCCGAGCTGGTGGCCTGCGATCTGCACCCCGACTATGCTTCGACGCGCTGGGCGGTCGCCTCCGGTCTGCCGGTGGTTCGCGTGCAGCATCATCATGCGCACGCGGCGGCCTGCGCGGCCGAGAACGCCATCCGCGGGCCCTACCTCGGAGTGTCGTGGGACGGCACGGGCTATGGCCTTGACGGCACGGTCTGGGGCGGCGAGATCTTCCTGGCCGAGGATGGCCGCTTCGAGCGCATCGCGCACCTGCGGCAGTTCCGCCTGCCGGGCGGAGAGGCGGCGATCAAAGAAGGCTGGCGATCCGAGGCGAGCCTGCTCTATGAGACCTTCGGGCCCGGAGCGGTCGAAGACGCGGTCGTGCGCAGAATGATCGAGCGCGGGATTAACGCTCCGCTGACCTCCAGCGTGGGCCGGCTGTTCGATGCGGTCTCATCGATGACCGGCGTCGCGCGCGAGAGCCGTTTCGAGGGCCAGGCGGCCATGCTGCTCGAACGGGCCATCGATGGTGTCAACATAGAAGAAGCGTACCCGCTGCCGGAGCGGGATGGCATGGCGGACTGGGCGCCGCTGGTCGCGGCAGTTCGGACCGACGTCGAGCGGAGCGCACCGCGGGCTATGATCGCCGCGCGGTTCCACAACGCGCTGGCGGAGTGGATTGTGGCCGTGGCCGCGCGCAGCGGGGTTCGGCAGGTGGCGTTTTCGGGCGGCGTGTTCCAGAACGGGTACCTGGTGGAGCGCGCGGCGGCGCTGCTCGAAAGCCGGGGATTTGCCGTGTACACGCACCAGCGCGTCCCGGCGAACGACGGAGGAATTGCGTTGGGGCAGGCGGCCCTGGCGGCTGGTGGCTGATGGCAGAACCGGGACTGCACCCGGTTTCCTGCTGTTGGAAACCGGTGGCTGTCCCGGCTTTGCCCGGAGTGAGGGACTTATGTGTCTGGCTATTCCAGGAAGGATCACCGAGATCACCGAAGACGCCGAACCCGCGCTGCGGCGCGGCAAGGTCGATTTCGCCGGTGTGAAGAAGGAGGTTTCGTTGGCGTTCACGCCGGAGGCGGCCGTCGGCGAATACGTGCTGGTGCACGCCGGCTTCGCCTTGAACACGGTGGATGAAGACGAGGCGCGGAAGATCTTCGAGCACCTGGAAGCGATGGCCGAGCTCGAAGATGCCGACCCGGAGACCCCATGAAGTTCGTCGACGAGTACCGCGACCGCAAGGCCGTCGAGCAGGTGGCCGAAGAGATCCGCCAAGCCGTGACGCGGTCGTGGACCATCATGGAGGTCTGCGGTGGCCAGACCCACACCATTCTCAAAAGCGGCCTCGAGGATCTGCTGCCGCCGGAGGTCACGCTGGTGCACGGGCCGGGCTGCCCGGTGTGCGTGACGCCGCTTGAGCTCATCGACAAGTCCGTGGCCATCGCTCTGCGCCCGGGCACGACTCTGTGCTCGTTCGGCGACATGCTGCGCGTGCCGGGCTCGGCCAAGAGCCTGTTCGACGCCAAGGCCGAGGGCGCGGACGTGCGCGTGGTGTACTCGCCGCTCGATGCCGTGAAGGTGGCGCGCGAGAACCCCGCCAGACAAGTGGTGTTCTTCGCCGTAGGCTTCGAGACCACCGCGCCGGGCAACGCCAGCGCCGTGTGGCAGGCCGCGCGCGAGGGCCTGGAGAATTTCTCCGTGCTGGTGGCGCACGTGCTGGTGCCGCCTGCGATCGAAGCCATCCTGAGCGCGCCATCGTGCCGTGTGCAGGCGTTCCTGGCGCCGGGGCACGTATGCACGGTTGTCGGATTCGAGCAGTACGAGCCGATCGCGCGGCGCTATCGGGTGCCCATCGTGGTTACCGGGTTCGAGCCGCTCGACCTGCTCGAAGGCGTGCGCATGGCAGTGGCGCAGCTCGAAAGCGGCCGAGCCGAAGTGGAAAACCAGTACAGCCGCGCGGTGACGCGCGAAGGCAACCGGCCGGCGCAACGAATCGTGGCGGAGGTGTTCGAAGCCGCCAACCGGCAGTGGCGCGGCATCGGCGAAATCCCGGGAAGCGGGCTGCGATTACGCGCGGCCTACCGGCGCTTCGATGCCGAAGAGCGCTTCGCCCTGACGGCGGGCGGCGCGGTCGAACCCGCGGAGTGCATCAGTGGGCTGGTGCTGCAAGGGCTGAAGAAGCCGCACGAGTGCCCGGCTTTCGGGACCCGGTGCACGCCGGAGTGGCCGCTGGGCGCGCCGATGGTCTCATCGGAAGGAGCCTGCGCAGCGTACTACTTGTACGGAAGGCATCAGCATGGACGAGTTTAGCCTCACCTGCCCGGTCCCGCGCGCGGCCGGCGACCGCATTCTGCTGGCGCACGGCGGCGGCGGCAAACTGACCAACCAGCTCATCGACAATGTCTTTCTGCCCGCGTTTTCGAATCCCGCGCTGGAGGCGCGGCACGATGGGGCGGTGATCGCGGCGGGCGGCGCGCGCCTGGCGTTCACCACCGACAGCTACGTGGTGCGGCCGCTGATCTTTCCCGGCGGCAACATCGGCGACCTGGCGGTGAACGGCACGGTGAACGATCTGGCCATGTGCGGCGCTCGCCCACTGTATTTGAGCGCGGCCTTCATCCTCGAAGAGGGCCTCGAAATGGAAACGCTCCGCACGGTGGTGGCCTCGATGCGCAAGGCCGCCGACGCCGCCGGCGTCGAGCTCGTCACCGGGGATACGAAGGTGGTGGACCGCGGCAGCGCGGACAAGATGTTCATCACCACGGCGGGCGTGGGGGTGATCGAACAGCGGTGCGCCATCGCGCCGCAGGCGGTCGAACCCGGCGATGCGGTGATCGTGAGCGGCGATCTGGGGGCGCACGGCATCGCAGTGCTCTCGGTGCGCGAGGGGTTGGAGTTCGAGGCGGAGATCGCGAGCGATACCGCGGCGCTGTGGGAGCCGGTCGCGGCGCTGTTTGCGGCGGGCGTCGAGGTGCACTGCCTGCGCGACCTCACGCGCGGGGGCCTCGCCTCCGCGCTGAACGAGATCGCCGCGGCGCGCGGCGTCGGGATCGCGATCGAAGAGATGGGCATTCCGGTGCGGGAGGTGGTGCGCGGCGCCTGCGAGCTGCTGGGCCTGGATCCGCTCTACGTGGCGAACGAAGGGCGGTTCGTGGCTTTCGTGCCGGCCGGGGAAGCGGCGCGCGCGGTCGACGTTCTGCGAGCTTTACCGGTGACGCGCGGCGCGGCCGTTGCGGGCTGCGTCACACGGGAAGAGCCGGGCGTGGTGGTGCTCGAGAGCCGTATCGGCGGCCGCCGCGTTGTGGACATGCTCAGCGGGGAGCAGTTGCCCCGGATCTGCTGAACTGCCGCGCCCCGTGGGGCAGGCGGTTCCGCCTGCCGGCTTCACCCTCCCGCGGCGGGCTCGATGACGGCGGACATCGAGCCGTTCGACCCCTCGATGCGCGGATCCGCGCCGTACCCGCGGATCTGGTCGCGCGCGAACTCGGCTTGCGGCAGCTCGCAGGTGATCACAATGGTGCGGCCGGTGCGGTCGACTTCCTCGGCGTGACGATAGGCCTCGATCTCGGAGAACAGAAACAGCCGGGCGAGCATCTCGATGACGTAGTCGTACGTGTGCGTGTCATCGTCGAGCAGCACGACGTTGTAGAGCGGGGCGAGTCGCTCCTTGTCGGTGGTTTCCGGAGCGGGAGCGTGCTGGGTCGGCGGCATGTCCGTCAGGTTCTCTCCAGGGCGTTGAACGTCGCCGCGATGCTGCCCTTGATTCCGTCGGCAAGCAATTCTGCGGGCGTGCCGAGGACGGCGTCCCAATAGTACTCAAGGGTCTGGCCGATGATGTACTGTCCCCAGCCGCCGCTGCCCAGGGATTTCAGAGTCGCCGGCGTGATCGCCGCCTGAAGCTGCTCGACCGTGCGGCCCTGCGTTTTGCCCTTGGCGACGGCCTCGGTCAGCTCCTCGAGGAAGGCCGCTTCCTGCCCCAGCCGTTCGCGCGTATGCTGCACTCCGCCGTGCCCGCCGATGACGTGCTCGAAGGGAAACTCGGCCAGAGCGCGCAGCGTGCGCGGCCACTCGCGCGGGTAGCCGTCGCCGATGTACGGCAGGAAGCCGTGAAGAAGGTCGCCGCTCGCGAGCACTTTCTTGGCAGGGCAAAAGACCACGATGTCGCCGGCGGTGTGCCCGCGCCCGCGGAACGCGAGGTGCAGCTCGTGAGCCTTGTCGTGAATGACGAGGTTCTCGTCAAACGTGACGTTAGGCAGCTCGAACGAGTGGTTCTGCAGTTCACCCAGAAAGGCACGCGTTTCCCCGGCGGCCCGGAGGTAGTGCTCCCGCTCGCGGGGCGTTCTGGCGGCCGCGGCCTGACGCTCGGCATCGTCGGCGCTCTTGCGAAATGCCTCGACCGCCTGTTTGAAGCGGCCGCCGGCGGATTCGGCGATCAGGTCACGCGTTACCGTGCTGGAGATGAAGTCGGCCTGCGGCGCCATCTTGCGATACTGCGGCGCTCCCCCGACGTGATCGAAATGAAAGTGGGTGTTGACCACGTAGCGAACCGGCTTGCTCGTGATGCTGCGGAACTGGGCGACAAGGGCTGCCGCGGCGGAGGGCTTCGAGTGCGTGTCGACGATCAGGAGATCGTTCGCATTCTCGAAGATGGCCGCATTGCAGTTGATGACCGGCGCAGGCCGCGCGACGGCGGCGTAAACCCCATCGGCGACCTTGTCGACATCGAACAGCGAATCCGGCGCCGTGGCGGCCCGCGCGCGGGCTTCGGCGGCCCGAAGCGCGGCTCGTTCCATCAGCGAGGCGCCCAACCACCCGGCGCCCAGTGTCTCGGCGAGGAAACTCCGGCGTGAATGAGACACGGAAACCTCCCCTTAAGATGCTATCGCACGGCGGCCCGGGATTGAGGCGCCGAGAACCGCCAGAGTCCTGTCGGCTTTCCAGGTCCGTGATGATTGTCCGTGATGATTGCGCTTCCGTGCCGAGGCGCCGGGGCGCTATAATAAGTTGGAAAGGGGGCGCAACGGATTCGACGGGATTGATTTTGGTGTGTAGAGGCGTGCCGGGTTCCGAGCTCCCGTAAAACGATCGGAAAACTAAAACTGCCAACACGCAGTTTGCATTCGCCGCCTAATTAGTTAGGCGACGCGCTCCGGCCGGTGCTCCCGCAGCCGGTCAAGGGGCGTCATACGCGGGATAGGCGAAAGGCTTCGGTCCGGAGCCCCAAGCTGAATTCAATCGGACTAGGCGGTCGTTGCGCTTGCCGGCTCCGACGGCGGCTGCCGAAAAAACCGAACCGGATACGCACGTAGGCTCTTGCGCCAGGCTTTCTCGGACCCGGGTTCAACTCCCGGCGCCTCCACCATTCCGTTCCGCGCCGTTCCTGCACACCGCTGCGCTCGTTTCCGAGCCGCGACTTTCACACCCTTCCCCGCCCCGCATGCTTGCGGATGACGCCGAAGCAATGCGTCCGCAGCAGCGGGATGGATTCGAGCAGCGCGCCGGCGGCGCGCGAAAACGGAACCACGCAGCGGGCGATCGGCGGGGCCAGCGTCGCGCTCTGAAGCTGCACGTCGCACCCCGGGAACAGGCGCCGGATCTCTGCCGCACCCAGGGCGCGCACGTTCGGATTACGAGGGTTCGAGCGGCGCGAGTCGTACCACAGAAGGACGCCGTCCTGTTTCAGAACGCGAAGCATCTCGCCCGCGATGCGCTGTTTCACGCTGGGGCGCAGAATCGAGGAGAAGACCATGAACTGCGTGACCACGTCGAAGCTCGCGTCCTGCCACGGCAGGTCGCGCGCATCGCCGTGCACCAGCGAGGCCTCGGGCACACGGGCGCGGGCGGCGCTGATGCGGGTTTCGATCAGATCGACTCCGCGCAACGCCGCGGGATTGGCTCCCCAACTCACGAACTGGCGGAGCCAGGTGCCTTTGCCACAGCCGACGTCGGCCAGCGTGCAGTTGGAGAGAGGAAGCTTGTCAGCACGGCGAAGCGCCTCCATCACGACCGCGACCAAGCGGGTGTAAGCGAACTGGGGCGCAGGCCGGCTCAGGTCGTAGAAGCGCGCCGGGACCTCGCGCTCGCGCCGGCGGTACTCCGCGCGGATGCGCTCGATCTCGTCGGCATCGGGGTCGAAGGCTGGGGCGCGCTGAAAGCCAATCACGGGTGTCAAGCCTCGATTGTATCGAAGACGCGGCAGTTCGAGCTGCTCTGCCCGTTGCAAAAACCGCGAACCTCGCCCACCGTCAAACGTAGTAAGCGATATAGCGGCAGGAGGCGCCTTGCATGGGATTCTTCACAAATCAGCTCAGGCACGTGGCGCGAAGGTTGAGGTGCGCACCGATGTTTACGGCCGTGACGGTGGCAACGATCGCCATCGGGGTCGGCGCGAACACCGCGATTTTCAGCGTCGTCAACGGCATTCTCCTCAAACCCCTCGCGTATCCCGATCCCGCGAGGCTGGTGAGCGTGTCGCAATCGGCGCCCGGCATCAACATCACCGAATTGACCCTGTCGCCGTCGGACTACTTCACGTTTCGGGAAGAGAACCGCACGTTCCAGCAGTTCGGGATTTGGGGTGGCGGAAGCGTGAGCGTCACCGGACTGGCGGAGCCCGAGCAGGTGCAGAGCCTCTTCGTTACCGAAGGCACGCTCGACGCCCTCGGCATACTGCCGGCCATGGGACGCTGGTTCACCGCGAAGGACGACACCCATGGCAGTCCGCAGACCGTGATCCTAACCTACGGCTATTGGCAGCGCAGGTTCGGAGGCAGTGCGACGGCGATCGGGCGCCGGATCCTGGTGGACGGCCAGCCCAAGGAGATCATCGGCGTCATGCCGCCCGGCTTCCGGTTTCTGGATGAAAAGCCCGATCTGATTCTCCCTTTTCAATTCGAACGCAGCAAAATCTTTTTGGGAAACTTCAGTTTCATGGGCATTGCCCGGCTTAAGCCGGAGGTCGCGCTGGCGCATGCAAATGCGGATGTGGCGCGGATGATACCCATCGTGAACACGAAGTTCCCGCCGCCACCCGGTTTCAGCGTGAAGATGTTCGAGGAGGCGCGCATTCTGCCCGGCGTGCGTCCCTTGAAGCAGGACGTAATTGGTGACTTGGGAAAGACGCTGTGGGTGCTGATGGGAAGCATCGGACTCGTGCTGCTGATCGCCTGCGCGAACGTGGCTAACCTGCTTCTGGTCCGGGCCGAGGGTCGCCAGCAGGAATTGGCGATCCGCGCGGCGCTGGGCGCCGGGTCGGGCCGGATCGCGAGCGAGCTTCTGGCGGAAAGCCTCCTTCTGGGCCTGCTGGGGGGAGCGGCCGGATTGGGTGCGGCCTATGGGGCGCTGCGGGTGCTGGTGGCGATTGCGCCGGCGCATCTTCCCCGCATCGGAGACGTCACGCTGGACCTGGTGGTGCTGCTGTTCACGCTGGCGATTTCGCTCGCCGCTGGCCTCTTGTTCGGCCTCGCGCCGGTGATGAAATACGCCGCGCCGAACGTGGTGGCAATGCTTCGCGCCGGGGGACGAACGTCGAGCCAGAGCCGGGAAGCGCACCGGGCGCGGAATGCGCTGGTGGTGGTGCAAGTGGCGCTGGCGGTGGTTCTGCTCATCGGCTCCGGCCTGATGATCCGGACATTTCAGGCGTTGCGGCGGACGCAGCCGGGCTTCACGGGTCCGCGTGAGTTGCAGACGGTAAGCATCGAAATCCCTGAAGCCCAGGTGAAGGAGCCGGAACGCGTGGTGCGAATGTTCCACGAGATCCAGGGCCGGCTCTCCGCGATTCCAGGGGTTGCTTCGGCGGCGTTTGCGAACTCCGTTCCAACCGATGGAAACGACAGCACGGACGTGCTCTACGCCGAGGACCGCAGCTACCGCGAAGGCGAGCTTCCGCCCCTGCGCCGGTTCAAGTTTGTGGCGCCGGGCTTTTTCGGGACGTTGGGCACGCCCCTGGTGGCCGGACGCGATTTCACGTGGACGGACCTCTACGATAAACGAGAGGTAGCCATCGTCTCGGAGAACATGGCGCGTGAAATGTGGCACGATCCGGCAGCGGCCATCGGCAAACGCATCCGCGAGGGCATGAAAGATCCCTGGCGCGAGATTGTGGGCGTGGCGGGGAATGTGCGGCACGATGGCGCCGATCGGAAGCCGCCGGCGACGGTGTATTGGCCGCTCTTGATGAGTGCCTTCTGGGGCGATTCACCGTTCGTGGGCCGCCACGCGGTCTACGCGATTCGCAGCCCCAGGGCCGGCTCGGAAAGCTTTCTCAAGGAAATCCGGCAGGCGGCGTGGTCGGTCAATCGCGATGTGCCGCTGGACGGCGTCAAGACGATGGAAGAGCGTTACCGCGGATCGATGGCGCGGAAGTCGTTCACGCTGGTGATGCTCACGCTCGCCGGCGGAATGGCGCTGCTGCTCGGCATCGTGGGGATATACGGCGTCATCTCCTACTCGGTCTCGCAGCGCACCAGGGAGATCGGCATTCGAATCGCTCTCGGCGCGGAGCGCACGACGCTGACAGGGATGGTGCTCCGGCAAGGCTTGGTTATGGCAATGGCGGGCGTAGCGTTCGGCCTTGCGGCCGCGGCCGCGCTGATGCGCGTCATGTCGTCGCTGCTGTTTGAGGTCAGCCCCGTCGATCCGCTCACGTATTGCGCCGTCTCCGCCGGCTTGCTGGCGGCAGCGGCTGCCGCCAGCTATTTACCGGCGCACAGAGCGTCGGGCGTTGACCCGGTTGACGCTCTGCGGGCGGAGTAACGCGCCGCAGGGCAGGCGGTTCCGCCTGCCAGCGACGGGCCAGGGGGCCGCTTCCCTTATTGCCCCTGCGGCCCGCGGGCGAGGTAGTAGTAGACCTCGTTCCAGCGCAGTTCCTTCTTGAATTCGGACTCGGAGGTTCCGGGACCGATCACCACGCATTCCAGGCCGGCGATCTCGGCGAGGTCCTGGAACATCTCGGTCGTGGCCGCCTGCGAGAAAGAGGTGTGGTGCGCGCCGCCGGCGTTGATCCAGCAGGCGAGGGCGGTCTCGAAGTCCGGCCTCGGTTCCCACAGCGCCTGGGCCACCGGCAACTTGGGCATGGGCTGCTCCGGCTTCACCACGTCCACTTCATTGATGATCAGGCGGAAGCGGTTACCCAGGTCGATGAGCGAAGCGGCCCGCGCGGGGCCGGCGGGCGTGTTGAACACCAGGCGCGCCGGGTCGGCTTTGCCGCCGATGCCCAGCGGGTGCGCCTGGAGAGACGGCTTGCCGCCGGCGAGGGAGGGACAGATCTCCAGCATGTGCGCCCCAAGAACCTTCTTCTTGCCATGGGAGGGCAGATGGTAGGTGTAGTCCTCCATGAACGAGCAGCCGCCCGGCAGTCCGACGCCCATCACTTTCGCAGCGCGGACCAGCGCCGCGGTCTTCCAGTCGCCTTCAGCGCCGAAGCCATAGCCCTCGGCCATCAGCCGCTGCACGGCCAGGCCGGGCAGTTGCACCAGCCCGTGGAGGTCTTCAAACGTGGTGGTGAACCCCTTGAAGCCGCCGGCCCTGAGGAAGGAGCGCATGCCCAGCTCGATCCGCGCCGCTTCGCGTACGGAATCGTAGTGGGCGCCGCCCGGGCGCACGTCCGCCGCCAACTCGTAGGTGTCCTGGTATTCCTCGACCAGCTTGCCGATGGCGGCGTTTTTCACCTTCGCGACGCTCGACACCAGCTCACCGACGCCATATCCGTTCACCGAGAAGCCGAAGGCGATCTGGGCTGCGACCTTGTCGCCCTCGGTCACGGCCACTTCGCGCATGTTGTCGCCGAAACGGGCGAAGCAGGCGCCTTGCCAGTCGTGCCAGGCGGCGGCGGCGCGGGCCCAGGCGCCCAGCTTGGCTTGAACCGAAGCTTCCTGCCAGAAGCCCACCACGACTTTGCGGTTGATGCGCATCCGGCTCATGATGAACCCGTGCTCGCGGTCGCCATGGGCGGCCTGATTGAGGTTCATGAAATCCATGTCAATGGTCGGCCAGGGAATCTCGCGGTTGTACTGGGTGTGGAGGTGCGCGATCGGTTTGCGCAGTCCCCGCAACCCGTTGATCCACATCTTCGACGGCGAGAAGGTGTGGCACCAGGTGATCACCCCGATGCAATGGGCCGCGTTATTCGCTTCCTGGCACACCGTGGAGATGGCCTCCGGCGTAGTCAGCACCGGTTTGAAAAC
Source organism: Bryobacterales bacterium (assembly GCA_963719445.1). Classification (GTDB taxonomy): domain Bacteria; phylum Acidobacteriota; class Terriglobia; order Bryobacterales; family Bryobacteraceae; genus DASWZN01. Next base: position 4,205,678 of record OY970385.1, on the reverse strand, counting down.
CACCCTAACCGGGATGGCAGGCGAATCGTTAAAAGCTCTGGCGATCTCCTGCGAATGCGTCGCCACCTTTTTCAGCGTCTCCGGGCCGTACAGGTGCTGGCTGCCGGTCAAGAACCAGACTTCTCCAGTCAGTTTCATGAGATTCGAGTCCTCCTACCCGAGATTGAGGTAAGCCCTTTCACACGTTGGCCAACCATTCCTGGCGGAAAGCCCTCTGGAACCGTCCGCCAAGAAGGGCAAGACCATAGTACAAGTTACGGCCAGTCGAATCAACCAGGTGACTCTGGCGCCGCGACAGGCGAACCGGCTGGCCCAGCGGAACCTCTGTCAGCGCTTTCAGTCCCCGGCCTGGCGCAGACTTCAGCCTGCTGCGTCCCGGGACGCTTGCAGCGCCGCCGCGTAAGTGTCGTAGGCGGCCCGGTCGAACAGGACGAAGATCGCCTCTCGCACTTTCGTGTCGCCGCGTTCGAGGTGGTGCGCCACGGTGTCGAGCGCGATGCGAGCCGCGGCGGCCATTGGATAGCGGTAGGCGCCGGTGCTGATGGAAGGGAACCCGATACTGCGGAGATCCCGCTCTTCAGCCATCTCGAGGCAGGTGCGGTAGCAGGAGGCGAGCAGCGCGGCCTCGTCCTGGCGTCCGCCGCGGTAGATGGGGCCAACAGCGTGAAACACCCAGCGCGCGGGCAGCGCGCCGGCCGTGGTCGCGACGGCCTCCCCGGCCGGGCAGTGTCCGATCTTGGCGCGGATCTGGTCGAGCTCTCGCATGATGGAAGGACCGCCCACGCGGTGGATGGCGCCATCTACGCCTCCGCCCCCTGCCAGCGCCGAGTTGGCGGCGTTCACGATCGCGTCGGCCGAGACACGCGTAATGTCGCCCACCACGAGCCGCAGAAACCTGCCTCCCGGGAATCGCTGCTCCATGCATAGTAAAATAGGCGTTCCCGAGGCGGGAAGCAAGAGGCACATGCCACTCTCACCGGCGCTGGCGCTCTTCGATATCGACGGCACGCTCCTGCGCCGCGCCGGGCCTCACCACAGAGAGGCGCTGGTCGAAGCCGTGCGGCGCGTCACGGGTTTCGACGCCTCGACCGAGGGCATTCCGCTTTACGGCATGCTCGATCCCGACATCATTCGTGAGATGCTACGGCGGGCGGGAGCGCCGGCCCGCCTCACCCGCGAAGCGCTGCCCGCGATCGTCGCCGCCGCGCAGAAGATCTATCGCCGAACCTGCCCTGTGCTGACGCGCAAGACCTGCCCGGGAGTGCGGCGCCTGCTCAGCCGCTTCGAACGGCGCGGCATCGCGATGGGGCTGGTCACCGGGAACCTGACCCGTATCGGGTGGTGGAAACTGGAGCGCGCGGGCCTGCGCCCGTATTTCCGCTTCGGCGCCTTCGGCGAGATGGCTCGAGACCGGGCCGGCCTGGTGCGCCTGGCCGTGCGGCGCGCGCGCCAGGAGGGCTGGATCGGGCCGTCCTCGCCGGTGTGCCTGATCGGTGACGCTCCGGCGGACATTCTCGCGGCGCGATCGAGCCGCGTGCGATCGATCTCGGTGGCGACCGGCGTGCTGCCCGTCGAGGCGTTGCGCGCCTATTCGCCCGACGTCATGCTCGAAGACCTGCGCGGGCTGCGACCGGAGATGATCCTATGAAACGAATTGCCGTGCTGACGAGCGGGGGAGACGCCCCGGGAATGAACGCCGCGATCCGCGCCGTTGTTCGGACCGGAATCGAAAAGGGATGGGAAGTGTTCGGGGTCGAGCATGGCTACGCCGGGCTGATCGCGGGCAAACTGCGCCCGCTCGGGGCGCGCGACGTGGGCGGGATCCTGCAGCGCGGCGGCACGGTTCTCGGCAGTGCGCGCTGTCCGGAATTCCAGACCGAAGAGGGACGGTCGGCAGCCATACGCGAGATGAACGCGGCGGGCGTCGAAGCGCTGGTGGTGATCGGCGGCAACGGCTCACAAACCGGCTCGCATTCGCTGTCCCAGATGGGCTTTCCGGTGGTGGGCGTGGCCTCGACCATCGATAACGACCTGTGCGGCTCGGATGTCACCATCGGCGTCGATACCGCGCTCAACGTAGCGCTGGAGGCCATCGACCGGCTGAAAATCACCGCGTCTTCGCACCAGCGGGCCATGTTGGTGGAGGTGATGGGACGCGGCTCCGGATACCTGGCCTTGATGGCGGGCATCACGGGTGGCGCCGAAGCCGTGGTGATCCCCGAGTGCCCCACCGACCCGGAGAAGGTCGCCGCCGAGATTCGCCGCGCCTACGAGCGGGGCAAGCCGCACGCGATCGTCGTGGTGGCCGAAGGCGCCAAACCCAACGCGCAGGGTCTGGCGGCGTACGTGGAGGAGCACCATGCCCGGCTTGGCTTCGAGCTGCGCGTCGTGATTCTCGGCTACACGCAGCGTGGCGGCGCGCCAACGTACGCGGACCGCCTGCTGGCTACGCGCCTGGGCGCGGCGGCCACAGACCAGCTCGCGGCGGGGAACAGCGGCGTTCTGGTGGGCGTCGTCAAGGGCGAAGTCGTCACGACGCCGCTCGAGGAAGTGGTGACCGGAAAGAAGCCGCTTGACGCGGGCCTGATGGAAGTAGCCCGCGTTCTGGCGCGTTAGGGGCTGGCGAGACCCCGACAGACGTAGTTGATGCGAACTTTTCCGGCCGCCCCGCGTATACGGCTATGTGAGGTGAGCCATGCGACTTCCATTTCTGGCCTTAGCTGCCGTCTCGTTGGTCCCTTTCCAGGTCGGCTGCGACTTTGAGACTCTGGCCGAAAATTCGGACCACTACCGCGAAGACTTCCAGTACACCTTCAACCTGAAGCCCGGAGGGCGGCTGAGCGTCGACAACTACAACGGCTCGGTCGAGATCCTGGGCTGGGAAAAGGACTCCGTCCAGATCACCGGGACCAAGTACGCCGGTCGTGAAGATCTCCTGCGGGAGCTCAAAATCGACGCCAAGGCGGATGACAGCTCGGTGACCCTCCGGACCATCCGGCCTTTCGGAAGGCACGGAAACTCGGGGGCGAGGTACTCCATCCGCGTGCCGTTCAAGGTGGAGCTGGACCGCATTCAGAGCTCGAACGGACAAATCCGCGTCGAGGACGTGCAGGGAACCGCGCGCCTGGAGACCTCGAACGGGGCTATACGGCTCCGCAAGGTCGAGGGGCGGGTCGATGCTAAGACCTCGAACGGCGCGATTGAGGGCGACGGCCTGACGGGCGAGGCGACTCTGCGCACATCGAATGGCTCTCTCCGGCTGGATCGCGTGTTCGGCGCGCTCGATGCGCAAACCTCGAACGGCGGCGTCCATGTGCGCCTGGGGAAGCCGAAGCCGAACGAACCGGTCCGGGTGACGAGTTCCAACGGCAGCATCGAGCTGGAGATCGAGGCCCTGGACAACAACGAGATTCGCGCCTCCACCAGCAACGCCACGATCACGCTGCGGCTACCCGCTCCCATCAAGGCGCGGCTGCGCGCATCGACCAGCAACGGCGGCATCTCGACCGACTTCGACGTCACCACTCATGGCACGCTGGGCAAGAACTTCCTGGAGGGCGACATCAACGGCGGCGGCCCGCTGATCGACCTGTCGACCTCGAACGGGACGATCAAAGTTCAGAAGCTGTAACGCCCGCGCTTACTGCGCGAGCTCTTTCAGCTTCTCGTCGAACGCTTCAATCGGCAGTGCTCCCACGAGGATCACGCCGGAGACGCCCTCGTGGGTGCTCTTGCCGACCAGGAAGCTCGGCGTGCCGGTCACTCCCAGCGACTCGGCGATGGCGGCATCCTTCTGCACCGTCTTGGCGTATTTTCCGGTGTCCATGCAAGTGCGGAACTGCAGCGTGTCCAGCTTCAGCGCCTGCGCGTAGCCGGCGACGTCGCCGGGCGAGAGCCTGCTGGCGTTCGAGATGAGGCGATCCCGCATCTCCCAGAACTCGCCCTGGTCCCCGGCGCAGCGGGCGGCTTCGGCGGCGCGAGACGCGTTGGAATGGAACTCGAGCGGCATATCGCGGCTCGCGAACCGGATTTTGCCGGTGTCGATGTACTTCTTTTTGAGTTCGGGGAACGTCGCCTCGTGGAAGCGCTGGCAGAAGGTGCACTGATAGTCGGTGAATTCCACCAGGGTCAGCGGAGCGTCTTTGCTGCCAAGCCAGGGACCACCCTCGAGGTTCATCTGGATTCCGCCGCCCGGTTCGGCGGCCGCCGCTGCCGGCGCACCCTTTTCGAGCAACTGGCGGATTTGCCGCAGCTCGTTCAGAATCTCGTCTGCCTGTTCGCGCGTGATTCCAGGCTCGGCGCTCTTCTTCTTGTCCGCCGCGCTCCCTGGAAACACCAGGCTGAGCGCCAGAGGGACGATGGCTAGGAGCTTTTTCATAGCGGGAAACCCAAATATAACACGGCGACACGGCGGTGCCGCGTCGGACGCCACCGCTTCGGGCCCACCGCCCGGCAGCGCCAGCCGCGTGGCGCGGCTCGCTCTGGTCGGGGCTCAAACGGAAGCGAGCCGCGATGCGGGCCGCATCGGTTAGGATGGTCTCGATGCGCACGTTCCTTCGCCGGCTGGCGCGCGGGATGGTTCTCCCGCTGGCCGCCACCGGTCTGCTCGTGCTGGTGGTGACGTTCACTCCGCTGGTGGCGTGGTACGCGAGAGCGCTCTCCGGAAGATGGCTGGACGGCGGAGGCGAAGTGCTGATCACACTTGGCGGCGGCACTCTCGACAGCAGCACCCTCGATATGAGCTCGTACTGGCGGTCGGTCTATGCCGGCCTCGCCTGGCAGAGAGGAGGATTCCGCCAGATCGTCGTCGCCGGAGAGGGCGTAGCGCCGCTCATGCGCGACTTCCTGGTCGGGCATGGCGTGCCGGCCGCGGCCATTCGCGTCGAAGACGCATCCGGGAGCACGCGCGAGAACGCGGTGAACGTCAGCAGGCTGCTGGCCGGGGTTCCGGGGCGCAAGGTGCTGGTGACCAGCGACTATCACATGTTCCGCGCGCGGCGCGCGTTCGAAAAGGCCGGCCTGCACGTGATCCCGGATCCATTCCCGGATGCTCTCAAGGGCTACAACCACCCGCAGAACCGCTGGGGGATTTTCCTTAATCTCTGCGTCGAGACGGCAAAGATCGGCTATTACTGGGAGCGAGGCTGGATCTGAACGGCGGTCCGGCGCATCTAATGGAGTATGAATCGTACTGCCACTGCTGCCTGGCACGGCAGCCTCAAAGAAGGTAAAGGGACTATTTCCACGGCGAGCGGCGTTCTTTCGAACACCCAGTACTCCTTCGGAACCCGCTTCGAGAACGGGGTGGGCACCAACCCCGAGGAGCTGATTGCCGCCGCGCACGCCGGTTGCTTTGCGATGGCGCTGTCGGCGCAATTGGGCGAGGCCGGCATCACGCCCGAGAGCATTCAAACCACGGCCACGGTGACTCTGGAGAAGACGCCAGCCGGATGGAGCGTAACCGCGAGCCACCTGGACGTCAAAGCCCGGCTCCGCACCGGCGACCGGGCGGTTTTTGAGCGTGCCGCAGAAAACGCCAAGGCGGGCTGTCCGATCTCGCGCCTGCTGAACGCAAAGATCAGCATGACGGCGCAGTTGGAGACCGGGGCGGCGTAAACCACTGGGTCTTGGGCTTGAGCGTGACAGGCCGGAGGCCTGTCCCACCGGCGGGCGCGCGCGGCGGCGGGTAGAATAGGGGTCTAATGCCGACGCGCGAAACACTGGAAGCTCCTCCTGCCGGCCTGGCGAAGCTGGCTAAGCTCGAGGCGGCGCTGGGTTCGGCCATTCGCGGCAAACCCGAGGTAGTGCGGCTATCGTTGGTGTGCCTGCTCGCACGCGGACACCTGCTCATCGAGGACGTTCCCGGCGTCGGCAAGACCACGCTGGCGCACGCGCTGGCGCGCTCGGTCGACTGCCAGTTCCACCGCCTGCAGTTCACCAGCGACATGCTGCCGTCCGACGTCCTGGGCGTTACCATCTACAACGCGCACTCGCAGGCATTCGAGTTCAAACCCGGCCCGGTCTTTACGAATTTCCTGCTGGCCGACGAGATCAACCGGACCACGCCCAAGACGCAATCGGCGCTGCTCGAAGCGATGAACGAGCGGCAGGTCACCATCGACAGCCATTCCTATCCCCTGCCCCAGCCGTTCATGGTTATGGCGACGCAGAACCCGGTGGAGCACCACGGCACGTACCCGCTCCCGGAGTCGCAGCTCGACCGCTTCTTCATGCGGCTGCGCATCGGTTACCCGGACGCAGCGAATGAACGGGAGATCCTTCGCAACAGCGAGGGCGTGCAGGAGATCCACTTCGAGCCGGTGCTCACGGCCGATGAGGTATTGCGGCTGCAGGAGTGGGCGAGCCATGTGACTGTCGACGATGCGCTGGTGGACTACATGCTCGCCATTGTCGAGAAGACGCGCACGCACGAATCGCTGGCTCTCGGCGTCAGCCCGCGCGGCGCCCAGGCGCTGTATCGCGCGGCGCAGGCGCTGGCCATGGCGGAGGGCCGCGATTACGCCGTGCCGGACGACGTGAAACGCCTGGCCGTTCCGGTCTTCGCGCACCGCGTGGTGGTGAACACCCGGCTGGCGCTCACGCAGCGCACGGCCGACCTGAACGACCGCATACTGGAAGAGATCCTGACGTTGGTAGAAGTGCCGTTGTAAGAAGAGATCCGGGAGACAGGGACAGCATACTCTGTCTACGGGGGGACAGAGTATACTGTTCCAGGTTTTGCCCAACAGCACATGAAGACCGCCATTATCGGACTGCCGCAGGTGGGCAAGACATCCCTGTTCACCATCCTGACGGGCGCGCATGAGGCCGGGCGCATCGGCTCGATGGCCACGCGCATCGGCGTCGCCAGAGTTCCCGATTCCCGCCTGGAGGCGCTGGCCGAGCTGTTCCATCCTCCCAAGACCGTTCACGCCGTGGTGGAGTACGTAGACACGCCGGCCATTTCCAAAGAGGCGCTGCGCGATCCCGCGTTTCTGGCGAGCCTGCGCGTGGTGGACGCCTTCGCGCAGGTGCTGCGCATCTTCGACGATCCCTCGGTGGCGCACGAGGCCGGCTCGATCGATCCAGTTCGCGATCTGGAGAACGTGGACCTGGAGCTGATCCTGAGCGACCTGGTGGTGATCGAAAAGCGGATGGAGCGGCTCGACAAGGACCGCAAGAAGATCAAGGCGCCGGAGCTGGACCGGGAGTTCGAGGTTCTGGAGCGGGCCAAGGCGGTGCTGGAATCGAACCGGCCGCTGCGCCAGATGGAGCTGAGCGAGGACGACCAGAAGCGCATCCGCGGCTTCCAGTTCCTCTCGCAGAAGCCGATGCTGTATGTGTTGAACCTGGGCGAGGCGGATGCGCCGCGGCTGCACGAAATCGAAAGCCAGTACGCCGGCGGGCCGCTGGCCGGGCGGAAACACACCGCGGTGGCCGCGGTTTGCGGCAAGATCGAAGCCGAGCTGGCCGAACTTGCGGGCGAGGAGGCGCGCGAGTATCTGGCCAGTTACGGGCTGACGGAATCGGGCCTGGAGCGGCTGATCGCGGCGACTTACTCGCTGCTGGGGCTGATGTCGTTTCTCACCGCCGGAGAGGACGAGTGCCGGGCCTGGACGATTCCGATCGGCAGCAACGCGGTGAAGGCCGCGGGCACGATCCACACCGATTTCGAGAAGAAGTTCATCCGCGCCGAGGTGGTCAACTGGAAGCTGATGATCGACCACGGCGGCTACGCCGGCTTGCGCGAGAAGGGCCTGCTGCGCCTGGAGGGGAAAGAGTACATCGTCCAGGACGGCGACGTGCTTGTGATCCGCCACGGGTAAATGGAACCGGATCGGCTGACGGTCACGTATGTCGGGGGCCCCACTTGTTTGGTGGAGTTCGGCGGAGTCCGGCTGCTGACGGACCCGACGTTCGATCCCGCGGGAGGCGAGTATCGCACCGGACCGGTGACGCTGCGGAAACTCACGGGCCCGGCGCTCAGCCCGGAGGCCCTCGGCCCCTTCGACGCGGTGCTGCTGAGCCACGATCACCATGCGGACAACCTCGACCACGCCGGCCGAAGGCTGCTGGCGAGCGCCAAGCGGGTGCTCACGACTCCGGAAGGCGCTGGGCGGCTGGGTGGGAACAGCATTGGGCTGGCTGCCTGGCAAAGCACCGATCTTGAAGCTCCGGGCGGGCGGGTCTTGCGGGTGGCCGCCACACCGGCGCGGCACGGGCCGGCGTTGCTCCACCGCGGGCCCGTGACCGGATTCGCGATCTTCTTCGTGGACACTCCGCAGCGCGTAGTCTATGTCTCCGGGGACACGGTCTGGGATGAGGGCATCGCCGAAGTGGCTCGACGCTTCGCAGTTCGAGCCGCACTGCTCAACCTGGGCGCAGCGCGCGTTGGAGTGCTCCCCTGCCATCTCACGATGACCGCTGCCGAGGCGGTGGAGGCCGCACGGGCGTTCGCCGATGCCGCCATCGTTCCGTTGCATTTCGAAGGCTGGGCACATTTCTCGGAAGGCCGCAAGGAGATTGCCGAGGCCTTTGCCGGTGTGGGTTGGGAGGCACGCCTTCAGTGGCCGGAGGCCGGGCGCGCGATTGAGGTGGAGCTGTAGGGCGCGGTGCGGCGGGGGCAACGGAACTGTCCGTTTTCGGAACTAGGACCATGTTGCACTTTTTCGTTTTCGCGTTTTTCTCGCGTCCGGCGTGGGGGCCTGGTAGGAGTTCACGGCTGAGAGCAATGAAAGCGTGAGGACGGCAATCCGGGAAGACATGGCATGCACCTGGCACGAGGGTAAGGCCGGCGGGCGGAGCGGGCAAACGCCAGAACCCGCAAGTAGTTGAAACGCGGGCAAATCAGGAAATACAATTGCTGTGATGGGCTGATGAACGCGGATCAACGCGGACTAATCATTTGTTTTCAATCGGCGTTCATCGGCGTTGATCCGCGGCCGGCAGTGCTTTGGCCTTTCCTGGCCTTTTTTCAGCGCCCTCTTGAAGCGTGCGCCACGAGGGCTGCCGCCGCAATGAGCGCGCAGAGCAGCACGAACCAGTCGCCGTGGCGCGAGTAGAACGTCGCCGCGGCGACCCAGGAATAGCCGGTGCGGGCGGAGCCTTGGACGTAGGGCGGGAGGGTGCGCAGGAGGCGGCCGGCGGGGTCGATGGTGGCGGTGATTCCGTCGTTGGTGGCGCGCAGGATCCAACGGCGGTTCTCGGCGGCGCGCATGCGGACGATTTTGAGGTGCTGTTCGCGCGCCGCGGTGTGGCCGTACCAGCCGTCGTTCGAGATATTGACCAGCAATTCCGCGCCGTCGCGCGCGAAGCGCCGTACGAAATCGGGAAAAACGGATTCGTAGCAGACGAATGCGCCGATGCGGTACGGTCCGGCAGCGAGGGTGGTCTGGCGGGCGCCGGACGCGAAATCGCCGCTTTCGGTGGAAACCTTCGCCACCAGCGCGTGGAACGGCCAGGGCACGTATTCTCCGAACGGCACCAGGTTCATTTTGTCGTAGCGGCCCACAGCCGTTCCGTGAGGCGAAACGAGAAGGGCCGAGTTCAGCGGCTCCCGGACGGCATTGTGCGGAGTGACGTTGACGATCAGATACGTGCCGGCCCGCCGCGCCACCTCGTCCACCCAGGCGGCGGTATCCGGGTCTTCATAGTAGTAAATGGGCATGGGCGCTTCGGGCCACACTACCAAGCCGGGCCGCACGGCGGGATCGGCGCGCAGAGCTTTGAAGGTGAGTTCGTCGATGCGGATCTGCATGTCGCGCACCCATTGCGTAGTCCAGGCTTCCGTCTCGGAAACGTTGGGTTGCACCAGGACCGCCGCTTCCGCTCCGGGCTGCGGAGGCGGAAGCGCGGGCAAGAGCGCGACCGCCACGAGCGCCGCCAGCGGCGCCAACTCGAGACGCGGACGCCGGAGCGCGGCCAGCGCCAGGACCGTTCCGGCCAGCGCAAACGCGAATGAGATGCCGTAGACGCCGGTGTAAGGCGCCAGACGGGCCAGCACCGACATGCCGATGCCGGCGTTACCCAGATCGAGCCAGGCGAATCCCAAATGCGTGTGGCTCCATTCGATGACCACCCACAGCGCGGGAACGGTCAGGGCGGCCCGGCGGCGGGCGAGCAGGAATCCCGCCAGCAGGGCGAAGACACCCAGGTGGAGCCCTTTGATGAGGCAGAACAGCGCATAGCCCAGCCACGAGGCCCACTCCGCCATCTCGCCGTGGACCGCCAGCACGAAATGGATCCAGTAGCAGGCGCCGGCCCAGTAGAGGGTTCCGGCAAGCCAGCCGAGGAGGAAGTGGCGCCAGGAATCCGGGGACACGCCTACCCTGGGGCGTGAACGCGGAGGTCGATGTGGCCGGCCCGGAGCGTCCCCGGATTCACGCGCCACGGCAATCAGGAGCGGCGCCAGGGCAAACGGAGCGAGAAAGGCGAAGTCGAAGTTGGGGAACGTCAGGATCAGCAGAAACGCCGTGGTGGCGGCCAGAAGCAGGTTCAGCGGCACCGGGCTTGCTCGCTCACCGCGTCCGCCATGTAGGAACTGCGCACGAGCGGACCGCTGAAGACCATCTTGAAGCCGATTGCCATGCCGAACTGGCGCCAGGCCTCGAATCGTTCCGGCGGGACGAATTCGGCGACGGGCAGGTTGCGGCGGGACGGCTGCAGATACTGGCCGATGGTCGCGACGTCCACGCCCGCGCCGCGCAGGTCGCCGAGAAGCCGCTCGACCTCTTCGGGCCGCTCGCCTAGGCCGGCCATCAGGCCGGATTTCGTCAGCGCTTCGGCCCGATAGCGCCGCCCGAACTCGAGCACGCGCAGGGAGCGGCGATAGTCGGCCTGCGGGCGGACTCGGCGATAGAGCCGCGCGACCGTCTCCATATTGTGGTTGAAGACGTCGGGCCCGGCGTCGAGCACGCGAGCGACGGCGTCGGTGTCGCCGCAGAAATCGGGCGTCAGAACTTCGATGCGGGCCGCGGGGAGCGCACGGCGCACCTCGCGGACGGTGGCGGCGAAATGCGAGGAGCCGCCGTCCGGCAAGTCGTCGCGGTTCACGCTGGTGATCACGACGTAGCGCAGGCGCATGCCGGCGGCCATGCGCGCGACGTTGGCGGGCTCGGCGGGATCGAGCGCGAAGGCCTGCCTGGCGGGCGATCCTTTGGGAACGGAGCAGAACCCGCAGCCGCGCGTACAGAGGTTGCCCAGGATCATGAATGCCGCCGTGCCGCGGTGAAAGCACTCGTGAAGATTCGGGCAGCGCGCCGATTCGCACACGGTGTGCAAGTCGAGTGCGCGGAAGCCCTGCTTCAGGTCATGCACGGAAACGAAGTGCGTCTGCGGCTTCCTCAGCCACTCGGGCAGCCGCTTTGCCGGACGGCTGGCGGTGGATGGCTGAGGGCTGGTCACGGCAGAGATTTCTTGATCGTCCTGAAGCCGGCCTTCTCGAGGTCGGCCTTGGTGCGCGCCATTTCGGACGCATCCCGGAGCGGCCCCACCAGCGCCCGGTACGTTTCGTTGCCGGGAGCGAGCGGCGCTGCCAGCGCCCGGAACCCCTTCTCCTTGAGCACCTCGACCAGCATCTCCGCTGGCGCCTTCTTCACCGCGGCCACTTGCAGGTACAGCCCCGGCTCAGGCCCGGCGGACGGCGGCGTTCTGGCGGCCGGAGGCGGGTTGACGGGCGGCTTGGGGGTCGCGGCCGGAGGCGGCGTGGTCAGGGGGGTCGCGGAGGCGACGGGCGTGGCCGAGGCGACCGGCGTGGTAGTCGAAGCCGTGCCCGGCGCGGACACCGCGGCGTTGCCCGGCGGAAGCGAAGCATCCGGAGTCATTTCGGGAGCCGGCGTCGCGGCGCTCTCGGCGCCGGCAGCCTGCGGACGCCCCGCCGGCTGGTTGGCCGCCTGCTGTCCCGCCGCCGGCGTATCGCTGGCGGAGTTCGCCCGGCCAACGTAGTATCCCATCGAGAAAACGACCCCGAACAGGACCATCAGGATAAAGACGATGCTGAGCAATTGCTTGTTGCCCACCACCAGCTCGAATTCGCCGTCCTCATTCCTCGGCATAATGTGACCGCTCTAGTCTCCTTGCACCTTCAGCCGCGACCATCCGTAAAGCGACGATCAGTTGCCATGCGCATATTTGTCGAGCGCTTTCTCCAATGACGTGATTATATCGAGCGGCAGCGGGAACACGATAGTGGTGTTCTTCTCGGTTCCGATCTCAACCAGCGTCTGGAGGTAGCGCAACTGGATGGCCGCGGGCTGCTTCTGAATCACCTCCGCCGCCATGGCCAGCTTCTCGGCCGCCGTGTACTCGCCCTCGGCGTGGATGATCTTGGCGCGCCGTTCGCGCTCGGCCTCGGCCTGCCGCGCGATGGCCCGGATCATGGACTCCGCCAGATCCACCTGCTTGACCTCCACCATGCTCACCTTCACGCCCCAGGGTCCGGTGTGCTCGTCGAGCACGGATTGCAGCCTTACGTTGAGCTTCTCGCGCTGGCTCAGCAGCTCATCCAGCTCGACTTCGCCCAGGACGCTGCGCAGCGTGGTTTGCGCCAGTTGCGAGGTCGCGTACAAATAGTTGGTGACTTCGAGCACGGCGCGATTGGGGTCGATCACCCGGAAGTAAATCACCGCGTTCACCTTGACCGTGACGTTGTCGCGCGTAACCACGTCCTGCGGCGGCACTTCGAGCGCGTCAGTGCGCAGGGAGATTCGCACCATGCGGTCCAGGGGCCGGAACACCAGGAAAATGCCGGGGCCTTTCGGGTGGGCCTGCACGCGCCCCAGGCGGAAAATCACGCCGCGCTCGTACTCCGCCAGGATACGGATCCAGGAGAGAGCGAAAAGAATGACGATCGCGACAAGAACCCACAAGTAGCTGCTATCCATGCTGTCCTCCAGATTGGGAAGAAACCGGTTCCACCTTCAAGGCGAGCCGCTCGACGCTCTTCACCCTGACCTCGGCGCCGGCCTCTACCGGCGCGCTTGACACCGCGTTCCAATATTCACCGTGAATGAAAACTTTTCCCTCGGGCGTAAGCGCAGTATACGCCACGCCGATCTCGTCCACCATCCCCTGCGCGCCGGTCTGGACCTTGGCGAGGCGCGCCCGCACGGCGAGCGTCACCAGGAAGCTGGTTACCAGGGCGAATGGCAGGGCGACCGCCAGCGCCGTGGAGAGGTGGATGCGGAGCTCGGGCACGGGACTTTGAACCAGCATCAGCGCGCCCAGCACCATGGCCAGCGCGCCGGCCACGGTCAGCACGCCGTGCGTGGCGAACTTCGCTTCGAGCACGAAAAGAACCAGCGCGAGCACGAGCAGCGCCGCCCCGCCCCAGTTGATGGGCAGAACGGAAAGCGCCGAGAGGCCGACCACCAGCAGAATCGCTCCAAATACGCCGGGCGCAACCATGCCCGGCTGGGTGAATTCCACGTAAATGCCGAGCGCGCCCAGAATGACCAGGATCAGCGCCAGGTTAGGATCGGCGATGGCGGCGACGAACCGCTCGCGCCACGTAGGACTGTATTCGACCACCTGCGGCGCGGCCAGATGCAGGGTCTGCTTCTTCCCATCGAACCGCGTGATCTCGCGGCCATCGAGTTGGCGGAAGAGGTCCGCCTCGCTGGGGGCGATGATCTCGATCAGGTGGCTGTCGAAGGCCTCTTTGTCGGTGAACGATTTCGCGTCGTAGACCGTTTTCTCGGCCAGTTCGGCGTTACGGCCGCGCTTCGACGCCATGCTGCGGATCAGTGCTGCGGCGTCGTTCTGCACCTTGTGCGCCATGGTCTGATCCATCTGCTCGCCGAACATGGCGACGGGCGTGGAGGCGCCGGTGTTGGTGGCCGGGGCCATGGCTGCCACGTCTGCCGCTTCCAGGATGAAGAACCCGGCGGAGGCCGCGCGCCCGCCGCTGGGCGTCACATAGGTGACCACCGGCACAGGCGAGGCGACCAGCTCCTGCATGATTTCGCGCATGGCGTCCGCCAGGCCGCCGGGCGTGTTAATGCGGACGAGGACGATCGCGGCGTTCTCCTGCCTGGCCTGCTCGATGGCCCGGCCGACGATCTCGACGGTGATCGGATGGACGATGGCGTCGATGTCCACGGCGACGACTTTTTGGGCGCGCGCCGTCGCAGTGGCCCCGGCAAGCAGGACGGCAGCCGCCGTAAGAGGCTGAAGTCTCAAAGCAGAATCAATATACCACCGAAGGCAGGAGAGCGGAGACGGTAACCTGTCACCGATCTTCGTGTCTCAGCCACGGGGTGGAGTCCGCACCGCGGCATCGCCCAACCACGGTACTTATTGGCCGTCAGCCGTCAGCCATCAGCCGGGCTGCGGACTGAAGCTCGCCCTCCACGATCGTGGTACAGGGGGGGCAGGAGACGGGAACCGAACCGGGCGGCGGCGCGTATAGCGGGTAAGCGGACCTGATAAGCTCGGAGAGTCGCTTTGGTGAGGGAGGAATCGTGATCGAAGTATCGCGGAAAGGCCGCCGCCGACTGGTGGCGGCCGGCGTGGTGTGTCTGATAGCGGTCTTTTTTCTTCAACTTTGGTTGTCGGTGCGGCGGACGTCGCAAACGTGGGATGAGGGCGACCACATTTTCGCCGGGTACATGTCCTGGGTGCGGGGCGATTTCGGACTGAACCCCGAGCATCCGCCGCTGGTCAAGCTGGTGGCTACTGCCCCGCTGCTGCCCTTGAAGCTCAATGTTCCGAAGGTGGGCAATCGCTACTTCAAAACAGAGGCATTCGAGGGCGGCAGGGAATTCGTGTTCGGAAACGACCCGGACATGATCCTGGCGCGCACGCGCACAGCGGCATCCCTCTTCGCGCTGGCATTGCTGGTGGTCGTGTTCCTGGCCGCGCGGGAGATGTTCGGGACCGGCGCGGGGTTCTTGGCTCTCACGCTGCTGGCGTTCGAGCCGAACCTGCTGGCACACGCGGCCTATGTCACCACCGATACGGCGCTCTCATTCGGCATGTTCGCTACGGTCTACGCGTTCTACCGGTATGTTAAAGCCCCGTCGGTCCGGCGCCTGGCGGTGACGGGCCTGGCGGCGGGAGTCGCCCTCGGAGCCAAACACACGGGCATCCTCGTGTTCCCCATCCTTGCGCTTCTGCTGGTTTGCGAAGCGCTAGTGGGCCGGGGAGAAGGAGGGATCGGCGCTCAGGCGGCGCAGGCGGGCAAGCGAGCGCTCAAACTGGTGGCGCCGCTCGTGGTGGCAGGACTCATCGCCGTGGCCGTGTTATGGGCGTGTTACGGCTTCCGCTACCGGGCGCGGCCGGCCGGAACGAACCTGGTTCCACCACTGGCCGGGTACGTGCAACAGTTGAAGCCCGCCGAGGCCAAGGGCATCACGCAGCTAGCCAAGTGGCACGTGCTGCCGGAGTCCTATCTCTACGGGCTCACGGACGTACGCAGTCTCGCGTCATGGTTCCCGAGCTACATCTTCGGAAAGGTCTACTCGAACGGCGTTTGGTACTACTTCCCGGTGGCGTTCGCGGTGAAGTCCACGCTGGCGCTATTCGCGTTTCTGCTGCTTGCGGCGGCGGCGATCGTGACGCGAAGGCTCAAGAACGGGCGGGAAATCCTGTTCCTTACCGTTCCGCCGCTGTTCCACCTGGCGGTGGCGATGAGTTCGGGGTTGAACATCGGGGTGCGTCACATTTTGCCGCTGTACGTGTTCTTTTCGGTGCTGGTGGCGGGCGCGGCGTGGGCTTTCATCCGCGTGAACCGGCGATGGGCGTACGTGGTGGGCACACTGCTAGCGGCCCACGTGGTTTCGTCGGCGGCGTGCTTCCCCAACTACCTGGCGTACGCGAACGAGCTGTGGGGCGGCCCGTCGAACACCTATAAGTACCTGAGCGATTCAAACACCGACTGGGCGCAACAGCTCAAGAGCGTGAAGAAATACGTAGACGCGCGCGGGGTGAAGGACTGCTGGTTCGCGTACTTCGCGGCTGGGGTGGTCAGGCCGAGCGCTTACGGGATCCCGTGTAAGACGTTGCCGACGATCGATTCGATGTGGATGGACGAGCCGACCGATGTGCCGCCGGTAATCGATGGACCGGTGCTGATCAGCCTGGGCACGCTTTCGGGAGGCGAGGGCTGGGCGGGTGCGCTGAATCCTTACCAATCGTTTCAAAACCTGCAACCGGCGGCGGTGATCGACCATGGGATTTTCGTGTTCGACGGAAGGTTCAATGTCGGGCGGGCGTCGGCCCGGAGTCGCGCGCAACAGTCCGAGCAGCTCCTGCGGTCACGGCAGGTGGACCAGGCACTGGCCGCGGCGCAGGCGGCGGTGGCGGCCGATCCGAACGTGGTGGAAGCGCAGGCGGCGCTGGGCGATGCTCTCTGGACGACGAACCGGCGGGACGAGGCGCGTGCGGCGTATCGGAAGGGTCTCGAAGCGGCGCAGACGATCGAGCCGGCGTTCCAGAAGGATTGGATCGGGCGGATACAGTCCAAGCTGCGAAGGCCGTAGGCGCTTCAGACGTCCACGTCGCCCCAGACGCTGTGCGGGGGCACGGCCTGATGTGTCCTCCTGGGCGAACCGGACGAACCGGTCCGGTTCTGGAGGGTATAGCGCGCGTGCGAAGATCAAGTTAAGGTGCCTTCCGAACGCCTGCGAACGCTCTTGCCCGATATCTGGGAACTGATCCGCCCGCGGCGGTGGCAGCTTGCCCTGGGCCTGGTGCTGATCGGAATCAACCGCGCGGCGGGGCTGGTGCTACCCGCCTCCACCAAGTTCCTGATTGACGACGTGATGTTGAAGCGCCACACACGGGTGCTCGTCCCGCTGGTGCTCGCGGTGCTGGGCGCGACGGCGCTTCAGGGCATCACGTCGTTCACGCTGACCCAGTTGCTCTCGAGGTCGGCGCAACGGCTGATCGCCGACCTGCGCCGCAAAGTGCAGGCACACGTGGGCCGGCTGCCCATCGCCTACTACGACGCCAACAAGACCGGCGTGCTGGTCTCGCGCATCATGACCGATGTGGAGGGCGTGCGCAACCTGGTGGGCACGGGACTGATCGAGTTTGTTGGCGGCATCGTTACGGCGGTGTTCGCGCTGGTGGTCCTGCTGCGCATCAGCCCGGCGCTCACCGGTATGGCCATCGTGATCCTGTGTGCGTTCATGGCGTTCCTGCAGCGTGCGTTCCACACCGTCCGCCCCATTTTCCGCGAGCGCAGCAGGATTAACGCCGAGGTGACCGGCCGGCTGACCGAATCGCTCGGCGGCGTGCGCGTAGTCAAGGGCTATCACGCGGAGGCGCGCGAGGCGGGAGTGTTCTCCTCCGGGGTCCAACGCCTGCTCGACAACGTTATGAAGGCTCTCACCGCCACATCGCTGATGAGCCTGGCGGCAACCGTGCTGCTCGGCGTGGTGGGCGCGCTGGTGATGTACCTGGGCGCGCGCCAGGTTCTGGCCGGCACTCTTTCACCGGGCAGCTTCGTCACCTTCACCGCGTTTATGGCGTTCCTGGTGGCGCCGGTCTTCCAGATCGTGGGCATCGGCACGCAGCTCACCGAGGCCGTGGCCGGCCTGGAGCGAACGCGGGAAGTGCTGCGGGAGCGGCCCGAGGATGAGGACCCGGCGCGCACGGCAGTCTCGGAGGAGATCCGCGGCCAGGTGGTGTTCGACGATGTTTCGTTCGCCTACGACCCCGGCAAGCCTGTGTTGAACGGCATTTCGTTCGAGGCGCGCCCCGGCACGGTGACGGCGCTGGTGGGATCGTCGGGTTCGGGCAAGTCCACCATCATCGGTCTGGTCGCGGCGTTCTACCGGCCGACGAACGGCGTGATCCGGATCGACGGGACGGACCTCGCCACGATGCGGCTCGATTCCTATCGCACGCGGCTGGGCGTGGTTCTGCAGGACACGTTTCTGTTCGACGGAACGATCCGCGAGAACGTCGCTTTCGCCCGCCCCGGCGCGACCGATGAGGAGATTCTGGACGCCTGCCGCATCGCGCGCGTGGACGAGTTTGCCGAGGGCTTCGAGAAAAAGTACGACACTATCGTGGGCGAGCGCGGCATAAAGCTTTCGGGCGGCCAGCGCCAGCGCGTCTCGATCGCCCGCGCCATCCTGGCCGCGCCGCGAATCCTGATCCTGGACGAAGCGACTTCCAGCCTCGACTCGGAATCCGAAGCAGCTATACAGCGCGGCCTGGCCTACCTGATGCAGGGCCGCACGACGTTCGTGATCGCACACCGGCTGTCGACGATCCGGCGCGCCGACCAGATTCTGGTGGTGGAGGCGGGGCGCATCGTCGAGCGCGGCAAGCACGAGGACCTGCTGGCGCTGCACGGCCGCTACTGGGAGCTGTACACGCGGCAGCACGATCTGGAGTCGAATCTGTTCCTGGCGCCGGGTGAAGGCGACCGCGTACCCGAGGAAGAAGCCGCGGCCGAGGCGGCGGCCAACGGCTCGAGCGCAGGCGGCGAGCCTCTGCCGCGACTACTGCGGGGTGGGTGAGTTAGCGGACAACCCGCAGGCGTTCGCCGGCATACTCGCCGATCACTCCGTCCGTTGTGACCAACCTGAGACCTTCGACGGTCGCTTGCGCGATCAGCGCCCGGTCAAACGGGTCCTGGTGAATCGCCGGCAGGATCCAGATCTGGGCGACGTGATCGCTCCGTAGCGGCAGCGCCGTGGCCGCAAAATCGGAGAGGGCCGCCTGCCACCACGAACGCGGGTCGCCGACCTCGATCAGCTTTCCCTTGGCCGCCTTCAGCGTCACCTCCCAGTACGAGACCACGCTCAGCACATTGGGTCCGGATTTAACCGCTGCCCGCACCGCCGGCGAGAGCCTCTCCGGCGCGCCCATTGCCAGCAGCACGATGTTGGTGTCCAGCAGGTAGCCGGTCAAAGTCCGCCTTCGAGGAAGCGGTCGAGATCCACGGGAGCATCCCAGCCGGGATTCAGCCGGATGCGGCCGCGCATGCTGCCGAATCGCACGCTGCGCCGTTTGGCCGGCGGTGGCGCAATCTGGGCTACCGGTTTGCCGTTGCGTGTGATGACGACGGACTCGCCCTCTTCCACGGCTCGAATCAGTTGGGTCAGCCGGTTCTTCGCTTCGACGATGCTGACATCCATGACAGTTTCATTATAGCCACTTTTTATGGCTATGGGGCCACACCCACCGCCCCGGTCCTGGTTCCCGCCGGAATCACCGCGGCTGGTTACCTGACCCGCTATGATAGGTTACGGTCAACGCGAGGTGACGACAATGCCAGAACAAATCTACTTGATTGCCAATGGAGACCTGCGGCTTTCGGCCAACCAGAACTGCTGGGCGGCCCAGGCCAGGGTGGAGGAAGCCGTCATGGCGGCGGTGCGCCGCGAAGGCCGCGAAATTAAACGCGGCCACGCCTACGACCCGGCGCTGAAGCATGGCTTCATCGGCAGCCAGAAGCAGGGAA
Organism: Bryobacterales bacterium; assembly: GCA_963719445.1. GTDB lineage: Bacteria > Acidobacteriota > Terriglobia > Bryobacterales > Bryobacteraceae > DASWZN01. The sequence continues at coordinate 4,186,261 of OY970385.1, read as the reverse complement.
TCGAAGTATTCCGAAACCTTCCGCCGGAAGCGTCGCTGGTGGTTTGCGAAGCGGTGTGGCAATACAGCCACCAGGTGCTCACCGGACTGGTGACGCACAAGGGCCCGATCCTGACCGTGGCCAACTGGAGCGGCGAGTGGCCCGGCCTGGTGGGCATGCTGAATCTGAATGCCTGCCTCACCAAAGCGGGCACGCCCTTCAGCACGCTGTGGAGCCTGGATTTCACCGACGAATTCTTCCTGAGCGGACTGCGCAAGTGGCTGCGGGGCGAGAAGGTGGTGCACGATCTCAGTCACGTTCATCCGCTGGCGAGCTTGCGGCTCCCTGCCGAGGCGGAGCGGACCGGCGGCGAGTTGGCGACGGCGCTGAAGCGCAACAAGGCCATTCTCGGCGTCTTTGATGAAGGCTGCATGGGGATGTACAACGGCATCATCGAGGAGGCGTACCTGATGCCGCTGGGCGTGGGCAAGGAGCGCCTGAGCCAATCGGCGCTGTATGCCGAGATGCTGGCCACGCCGGACACCGAGGCCAAGGCCGTGCGCGCGTGGCTCGACGCCAAAGGCATGCGCTTCCTCACCGGGCCGAACCCGGAAACCGACCTGACTGACAGCCAGATCCTCGAACAGTGCAAGATGTACATCGCGGCCCTGCGCATCGCCGACGACTCCGGCTGCGACGTCATCGGAATCCAGTACCAACAGGGGCTGAAGGATCTGGCCCCGGCGTCCGACCTGGCCGAAGGCCTGCTCAACAACACCGACCGGCCTCCGGTCCAAGCGCGCGGCAATGGGCGCGTGCTCTACCCGGGCCGGCCGCTTCCACACTTCAACGAAGTGGACGAGTGCGCGGGTCTGGACGCGCTGGTCACCAACCGCGTCTGGTCGCACCTGGGCCTGGCCCCCGAAACCACGCTGCACGACGTGCGCTACGGAGAAGAGTTCGAGGGCGAATTCGTGTGGGTCTTTGAGATCTCGGGCGCCGTGCCGCCGGCGCACCTGGTCGGCGGCTACGCCGGCACGGTCAGCGAACGCCAGCCTCCGATGTACTTCCGGCTGGGCGGCGGAACCGTCAAGGGCGTGAGCAAGCCGGGCGAGATCGTCTGGAGCCGCGTCTATGTGGAGCCGGGAGCGCTCAAGGTGGATATCGGGCGCGGGAAAGTAGTCGCGCTGCCCCAGCAAGAGACGGAGCGCCGCTGGAACATCACCACGCCGCAGTGGCCGATGATGCACGCGGTCACTTACGGCGTGGGGCGCGACCAGTTCATGGCGCAGCACAAGTCGAATCACATCCAGGTTGTCTACGCACCCAATGCCGAGGCTGCCAATCGCGCGCTGGCCGTGAAGGCGGCCATGTTCCGCGATCTGGGGCTGGCCGTGAACATTTGCGGCACGGGGCACGGGCTGGATTAGCCGTCAGCCATACTCGCCGAAAGGGTTTCATGACAGACGATCACAAGCTCGTCCCGCGGCAGCACCTGATTCCATTCCTGCTGGTAACGACGCTGTTTTTTCTCTGGGCGATCCCCCACAACCTGAACGACGTCCTGATCCGGCAGTTCATGAAGTCGTTCGAGATCACTCGTCTGAAGGCGGGCTTGATTCAGTCGGCCTTCTACCTGGGATACTTCGCGCTATCCATGCCGGCGGCGCTGATCATGCGGCGGCGAGGCTACAAATTCGGGCTGGTGGTGGGGCTCTTCCTCTACGTCAGCGGAACACTGTTGTTCTGGCCGGCGGCGATTGTGGGCCAGTACGGCTTCTTCCTCCTGGCACTGTTCGTGATTGCCGCGGGGCTGGGATTCCTGGAAACGGGCGCGAACCCGTTCATCGCACAATTAGGCGATCCGGCCAGTTCGGAGCGCCGCCTCAACTTCTCGCAGGCGTTCAATCCCCTGGGCGCGATCAGCGGCGCGCTAATCGGGACGGTTTTCATCTTTTCCGGCGTCGAGCTCAACAAGCAGCAGATAGCCGCGATGACGGCTGCTGGAACGTACCGAGCCTACCTGCATCACGAGACGCTGCGGGTCATCCGGCCCTACACGGTGCTGGCCGGCGTGGTTTTTGTTCTGGCGCTCCTGATGATCAGGACGAAGTTCCCGGACGTGGGCGGCGAACGAGCCGCCGAAACAGCCTCCGGACGGGGTTTCCGCGAGCTCTTCCGGTTTCCCCACTACGTGACGGCGGTGATCGCTCAGTTTTTCTACGTGGGCGCGCAGGTGGGCACCTGGAGCTATTTCATCCAGTACATACAGGCGTACACGCACCAGCCCGAAAAGGTCGCAGGGTATTTTCTGACCGGCACGCTGGTGGCCTTCTGCATCGGCAGGTTCACGTCGACCTACGCGATGAAGTTCGTCCAGCCGAGCCTGCTGATGGGCGCGTTCGCGGTGACCAACGTGTGCCTGGTGGCGATCGGCGTCCTGCTGCCCGGCTGGATCGGCCTCGGGGCCATATTCCTGACCAGCTTCTTCATGTCGCTGATGTTCCCGACCATCTTCGCGCTGGGAATCAAGGGCCTGGGACCGAACACGAAAATCGGCGGCTCGCTGCTGGTGATGGCCATCGTCGGCGGGGCGGCATTCACCCCGATCATGGGACTGATCTCGGATGCGACGGGGAGCATGGCGATGGCAATGCTCGTGCCGCTGTGCTGCTATTTGTTCATCGTCTACTACAGCTTTGTGGGATCGCGCATCCGAACGCCGGCTCTCGTTTCGGTGGCGCCGTAAAGCGTCTCCGGGCGCCCTCACCCGGCCGCTGCCCGTATCCTCGGCTTCTCGGCTACAGGGATGGCGGCCAGCGCCCCTTGAAGTTCGCTCAGCTTGCGTTCCAACCTGAGCCGCTCGCCGAGGTTGTAGACCTTCGGCAGCAGTTTGCGCGCCTCGGCGCCCGCCTTTTCGGCGCCTGCCCAGTTCGGGTCCGCGGAGCGAACGGACTCGAGGCCGCGGCCCAGTTCCCGATCGATGAGTGCGACCAGTTCCCGATCCGTCCTCGCACGTAGTTGTTCAAGCGTGAAATTAGAGCCCATATGAGTTTCACCCAATTGAAACAATTCCCCCAGTTGGGTTACGACTGCTTTCTCTTGCTTAGACGATTGGGGAGTGGAAATCGTTCGCAGAATTCGGGGTGGTTTAATGATGGCCACACGGCGCACAGCGGGCTGCGCTATGCTCTGCTCATGGCAACTCGATTGCTTGCGCTCCTCCTCCTGCTCTCGGCTCTGCTGGCGGCTCAGACGCCGCTGGCGGCGCCAACGCTGAAAATTCCGCCTGCGGCCCAGGCCGGCCCGGGATTCAATCCCGAAGCAGCCACCGAAGCCTACCTGGCGATGATGACTCCGGAGCAGAAGACACGCTCCGACGCGTATTTCGAAGGCGGCTACTGGCTCATCCTCTGGGATTTTCTCTATGAGGCGGCCATATTGATCCTGCTGTTGGCGACGGGCTGGGCGGCCCGGATGCGCGACATCGCCGAACGCATCACCCGGCGGAAACCGCTGGTGACGTGGCTCTACTGGGCCGAGTTTTCGATCGCGCTTTTCGTGCTCGGATTTCCGCTGGCGGTGTATGAGGGCTTCCTGCGCGAGCGCCAGTACGGATTGATGAATCAGACCTTCGGCGGCTGGTTCGGCGACCAGTCGAAGATGCTGGGGGTGGGCATTGTGCTGGGCGGCCTGATGGTGATGGCGCTTTTCGGAGTGATTCGCCGGCTGCCCAAGACCTGGCACCTGTGGGGTACCGCGGTGTTCGTTGCGTTCGAGGCGTTCTTCATACTGATCGCCCCAGTGTTCATCGCACCGCTGTTCAACAAGTACACTCCGCTGACGGACGCGCGGATCCGTGAGCCGATCCTGCGGCTGGCGCGCCAGAACGGAATTCCGGCCAAAGACGTGTACGAGGTGGACGCCTCGCGTCAGAGCAAGCGGGTGAGCGCGAACGTGAGCGGCTTTCTCGGCACGGAGCGGATCACGCTGAATGATAACCTCCTCAAACGCTGCTCGCCGCAGGCCATCATGTCGGTGATGGGGCACGAGATGGGGCACTACGTTTTGAACCACATCTACAAGATGCTGGCCTTCATGCTGATCCTCACGGCAGTCTTCTTCGCCGTCCTGCGCTGGGGACTCTCGTGGTCGCTGGCGCGCTGGGGCGGGCGGTGGGAGATTCGCGACGTGGGCGATCCGGCGGTTTTGCCGCTGGCGGCCCTGATCCTGTCGATCCTTTTCCTGGTTGGAACTCCGGTGGTGAACACGCTGGTCCGAACGCAGGAATTTGAAGCGGACGTCTTCGGACTCAACACCGCGCGTCAACCCGACGGCGAGGCGGAGGCAGACCTGCTGCTGGGCGAATACCGCAAGATGAGTCCGACGCCGCTCGAGGAGTTCATTTTTTTCGACCATCCAAGCGGGCGCACGCGCATCTTCACGGCCATGCAGTGGAAGGCCGAGAACCAGTGCCTCGGCGTCGCCGTCGACCCCTGCGGCCGCTGAGGTAGTTTGCACATTTCGGCGGGGCAAAACACGTGGCGCAGGCACTCGTGCCTGCCGCGCCGAGACTCGTCTCGGCGCTCGGGCCCCAGCCTCTACGCGTCGCCATGGCAAACAGGGGATGCTTCCGCCGCCGCCGTCTACCAGGTCTCGCCACTCCGAGGGGAACTGGCTCTTCCTGGAATCTGTAAAGAAGCCTGCTTTCCGCCGCGATCCGGCATGAGCGGATGAAGGCGCGCCTGACGGCTCGTGTCGACGACAACCCCCGTCGTCGAGGGCGAAAACAAGCGCCGAGACGAGTCTCGGCGCGGCAGGCTAAAGAGGGACTTGCAAAATAGAGGCGAACGCGGCTGGGCGGACGACGATCTGGCGCTAAGCGCTGCCCCCCAGAGGCGCCCCAAAAAAGCTCTAGAAATCCGAGCGCTCATCCTTGTCTTGAAGACACGGGAGTTATGCGTCCTCGTGCCCGAATGACACCTCCTTTTCACCGGTCCTCCGAAGCCACTATAAAGACACCACGCCTCCAAGGGCCGTACGGCCCCGCCCCGGGGCACCTCCGCTCCCGGCCTCATCCGCCTAGGACGGTGCCAAACGCAGAATCTGATCGACGGTGAGCGCCAGAATCCCAAACATGAGATGGGCCATCACCTTGGCCCCTCCGCGCACCCGTACGAAGTTGCCTCCGAATTCCTCCTTCAACCGCGAATACACTCGTTCCACTGCGGTGCGTTCCCGAAAGCGAACTTGCTGATGGGGGTCCATGATGGCCGGCGGCTGAGAACCGTGTTTGTGCTGCGGGATGAGGGGTACGTGGCCCAGAGCAGCACTGTGTTGGCGAATCTGTTCGCTGTCGTAGCCGGCATCCATCAGGTCGTAGCAGCTGGTGACGCGTTGCGCCGTCAGCAAAGCCAGCGGCACCGCCACCTGGGTGTCATTCAACGCGGCCGAGGTCAATACGCAACTGATCGGGATCTGCCCATCGGCCACGTCCAGATGCAGTTTGTAGCCGATCCAGAAATACTTGCTGCCTTTGCTGTTGGTCTTGCAGCCCACGTCGCAGACCCGGGGCAGTTCGGTCAGCATCTGCTCCAGGGTCATGGTTCCCGAGCACTGCCGCTCCAGCCGCGTCATCCGCTCCGGCGATTTGTTCGTCTGGCCGGGGCGATGCCGCAGCGCGGGGGCCGCGGCCTTGGGCTTGGGCTGGGGCTTCTCGCAGCCTTCGATGGCCGTGGAATCCCGGCTGATATGGCCGATCAGCCGCCAGCCCTGGGTCCTCTCAATCAGGGCCGCATGCACCCGTTCGGCAAAGTGGTCGGCGGCGAATTCGGCGAAGGCCCGCGAGAACACGCTCTCGTGGGGAACTTCCGCTGCCCTTTCCCAACCGCACAGGCGCCGCAAAACCAGGTCATCGCGCAAGCGGTCCAGCAGGGCGCGGGTGGTGGGGAAGTTGAACACGGCCTTGGCCACGAAGGCCCGCGCCAGGGCGGCCCGGTCGTGGGGAGGACGTCCCGGACCGTGCCGGACGACGACGAAGCCATCCAACTGGAGCAGCGCCAAGGTGCGGACCAGCTTTTGCTGCAAGTCGCTGAGCGGTCCCAGTACCTCCTCCAGAGCCGGAAACAGGCGGCCTTGCAGAATCCGTCCGAAGCTGGCCAGCACCTGGAGTAAGCTATGCATGAGGGTTGTTTTCCGATAGTGTGGTTTCTGGCAAGAAACATTCTATCGGGAACGCAACCCTCTTCAAAACATTTTTAGACCTCTTGTTCTGGCCCGGACCTCAGCGGTAGTTTTGCAAGTCCCTCTAAAGCCTGCGCCACATCCGGAAGCCCCGAGACCATCCCAGAATGTCCAAACTCAATGGCAGGCGGAACCGCCTGCCCCACGGCCTGGGGACTTGTCCAAGGCATGTCTGGCGTGGTATTCGGTCTTCATGACCTGTCTGTTCGTCCTCAACGACCACCCTTACCAATCCGAGCGCGACTACAACGCCCTGCGACTGGCGACGTCGCTTGCCGCTGACGGCGAAAACACGGTGAGAGTGTTTCTGATCGGCGACGCGGTTCACTCCGCCGTAAAGGGTGAGGCTGTGCCCGAAGGACGGGACGACATCCCCTGGATGCTGGCGCGCTTCTCGGCCGGGCATCGGGCGGTCGCGGTCTGCCGGACCTGCCTGGATCGCCGGGGCATCCCCGAAGAGGCGCTTGCCGACTGCGCCTACTGCAGCTCGCTCGACGAACTGGCGCGCTGGACCGCCGAGGCGGACAAGGTGCTCGTGTTCTAACCCATATCGCGAGAGAACCGCTCGTCGTAGCGCCGGCACTACGCTAGAATCAACCCATGCGCATTCACTCGTCCATCCTGTCGTTCGCAATCTGTCTGAGCGCCTGGGCGCAGCCCTACCAGGTGAAAATCGAAAACAACGTCCCGGCCAACATGCGCGATGGTGTGGTACTGATGGCCGACGTCTACCGGCCGCTGGCGGACGGCAAGTTCCCGGTGCTGTTGCAGCGTACGCCGTACAACCGGACGAACGGCTCGGGAAGCCACGTGGACGTGGCTTCGCACGGTTACCTGGTCATCGTCCAGGACACGCGCGGGCGATACCAGTCGCAGGGGACTTTCTACCCGTTCCGTTTCGAGAGCCAGGACGGCTATGACACGGTGGAGTGGGCCGCGACGCTGCCTTACTCGAACGGGCAGGTGGGGATGTTCGGCGGCTCCTACGTCGGCGCGACACAGATGCTGGCGTCCATCGCCAAGCCGCCGCATCTGGTTTCGATCTTCCCTTATGTCACAGCCTCAGAGTATTACGAGGGCTGGACCTACCAGGGCGGCGCACTGATGCAATGGTTCGCCTCCTCCTGGGCCACCGGGCTGGCTGTGGATACGGTGACCAGGCAGGTGGCGGAGACGGGCGATCCGAAAGGCTGGGTGACGCAACTGCCGGTGGACGGCTATCGCATGATCGCGCTTCCGGGCGCGGGTGTGACGCCTTACTTCCGCGACTGGATCACGCACGAGCGCGACGACGACTATTGGCGGCCGTGGAAGATCTCCGACCACTACGGCGAGCTGACGGTCAAGGCCCTGCACTCCGGCGGCTGGTACGACCTTTTCTTGAAGGGGACGATTCAGAACTTCATCGGGATGCGGCGCGCATCGCCCGCGGCGGCCGGCCAACGCCTGCTGCTCGGCCCCTGGGGCCACACCAATACGTCTCCGGAAGGGAAGATCGGCGACTGGGTATTCGGCAAGCAGGCGGTGCTGGACTTCAATGAAATCCTGCTGCACTGGGCCGACTTCGCGCTCAAGGGCGTCCAAAATGAATACGCCACCGGCGCACCGGTCCGCATTTTCGTGATGGGCGAGAGCGTGTGGCGGGACGAGCAGGAGTTCCCGCTGGCGCGCACCCAATACACGAAATACTACGTTCACCATGGAGCGCTGAGCACCGCCGCGCCGTCCACGGACGAGGCCGCGGAAGCTTACGAATACGATCCGGCCAACCCGGTGCCGACCATCGGCGGACGTCTCTGCTGCGGCAACAACCAGCTTCCGCCTGGCCCGGCCGATCAGAGGCCCAATGAGGGCCGCTCCGACGTACTGGTGTTCTCGACGACGCCGCTCGAAAAGGACGTCGAGGTGACGGGGTTCATCCACGCGAAGATCTACGCGGAGAGCTCCGCGGTGGACACCGACTTCACGGCCATGCTGACCGACGTGGAGCCCTCCGGCTATTCGCGGCTGCTCACCGACGGCATCGTGCGGGCGCGCTACCGGAACTCGACCACGAAGGCCGAGCCGATCGAGCCAGGCAAGATCTACGAGTACGACATCGACCTGTGGGCGACCAGCAACGTGTTCAAGGGCGGCCACCGCATCCGCCTGGCGATTTCGAGCAGCAACTTCCCGCGCTTCAGCCGCAATCTGAACACGGGCGAGCCTACGCTGGGCGCGACGCGAATGGTGAAAGCGCAGCAGAAGGTTTATCACGACGCAGCGCATCCGTCGGCGCTGGTTCTGCCGGTGATTCCGAGGTAGGGGGCGGGCAGGTCAGCGAGCTACTGCGCCGACGACGCGCGTTTCTGCCATTGCGCGAAACGCCTCGGCCGGCGCCTGACGTAGTAGTAGATCAAAGCACCGATGATCTGGGTAAACACAATGATGATCACCCAGACGACCTTGTCGTTCCCGGTATCCGGCTCGTTCCTGACGCAATCAAGGAGCATCCGGACCCAGAACACAAACCCGGCCACAATCAACAGGATGAACAGGATGACCGCCGCCCCGCCTAACACTTCCGCCACGAGCCCTCCTATCTCGACGTCGAGAGCGCTTCCATTCTAGTCCCTCCGTGCGGTCGCCGGCTCGTGCAGCCGGCCTGGGTGTCGAAGGCAAGCGGCGTCCGCCTCGAAACCGGCGTCAACTGAGATAACCTGTAGATCGAGTGCTCCAGCGTGCAAAGACCTTCCTGTCGGTCAACCGCCTCGACCTTAACGGCATCGGGTTACGCGGCGTGCGGCCCTCTTCACAGGCTCCGCGCATTCTGATTATCCGGGCCGGCGCGATCGGCGACACGCTGATGGTTACGCCGCTGGTGCGGGCGTTGCGACACGCTTTCCCGAACGCCCATTTGATTTTCGTTTGTTCAACCGGCGCCTGCGACGTTCTGGGGTACAATCCGCACCTCGATCGAGTGGCTGGCCTGGCATTCAGACACGTGCCGGGGCGACTGAGCCCGGAGAAGATGCGCCTCGTCCGCGGCTTGAGGAAACTGGATCTCGATTGGGCCATAGTTCTGGAAAGCCACCACGATTTCTTGGACCTTGCACGCAGCGTCAATGCAGAGCGGGTGATCGCGTACGGCGCCGGGCTGCTGTTCGACCCGAACAAGCACTCGATCGAGAATCATCTCCATGCTGGTGAGGTCGTCGGGGCGCAAGGGGCGGGCCTCGGGATGGAGCTGCACTATCCCCCGGAGATCAAGGCCTCCCTGGAGGAACGGCTACGCCACGCAGGCATCGAGAGCGGCGATCTGCTGGTGGGGCTCCATGCGGGTTGGGGCGCGAGATCCCACCCTTCCGGCCAGACGCGTCTCCGGAGTTGGCCGCCGGAACGCTTCGCTACGATCGCCCGCTGGCTCACGGACGCTCTTGGCGCCCGAGTCGTCCTGACCGGCTCGCGTGACGACCGTTCGCTCACCGGCTTCATCGCTCAGCAAGCTGCCGTGCCTTGCCTGAATCTGGCCGGGGAACTCTCGCTGCTGGAACTGGCCGCCGTCATCGATCGCCTGAACGTCTTCGTGGCCATCGACTCCGGACCCGCACACATGGCCGCCGCGCTCGGCACGCCGCTTGTGTCCCTGTTCGGCCCTGGCATCTTGCAGCAGACGCGGCCGCAGGCGGGGCGCGGAACGGTTCACATCATTCACCACCAGGTGCCCTGTTCCCCGTGCTACGGAACGCCCCTGATGAAGACCTGCCGGGACAACATCTGCATGAAGCAGATTGAGGTCGCGGAGGTTCAGGAAGCGATTGGCGCGGTAGTTAACGCGCGCTGACGGCGCAGACGAAGTTAGCTGCGTCATCCGTGCTGCCGGTGCCCTTATAGCGCGCTGCCGCCGGATACGCACACAGGGGCCGCGTACGCAGCACTTCGCTCTTGGGGTCGAGGTCGTTCTTGCGCTTCACGGCAACGATCCGCTCCGGCGCGATTCCCTGCTCCACCCAACGCTCGATTGCGGTGTTGATGTCGTGGTCCGCATCGCCGCCCTCGGGGCCGAGCTGGCCGAAGCTGTTCGGCCCCGAGCCGCCGAAACAGTGCTGCATTCCGGGAACCATGAACAAGCGCACAAAGCCGTCCGCATCGCCCGCGCCCGCCTGGGCCACCACGGTCTTGTAATAGTCAATGGTGTTCGGCGCCGCAATCGCCGCGTCGCTCCAGCCGTGGTAAAGGATGAGTTTGCCCCCACGCGCCCGGAAGCGGCTCAGGTCCGGGTCGGTCGCGTTCAGAACGCCTGCCAGCTTCTGGTCAGCGGTCCTGGTGTCGCGATCGACGTCGAAGGTGCGGTAGTCCCACCCAGCGTTCTCGAACACCATGTTCTTGTAGAACTGCGTCCCGAAGGCGTACGTCAGGCTCCGCTCCGGGGCCGAACCGGTGATCCACTGCTGCCAGCCGCCGGGCTCGGCCTCGCCGCCGGGCTCGAAACCGGGAAAAACTGCGCCCGCGTACAGCTTCTTCAGCGCGGCCACCTGCGCCGCGGTGAGACAACTGTCCGTCTCGGCGCCCTGGCACTGGAGTCCGGCGGGATCGAAGCGGCAGCGCGACGGGTCCTCGATGACACCGTCCTTCACACCATCGAGCGCGTCGCACGCCGCCAGGGCGGCCGCCTGGATGGCAGGCAGCTTTTTCGCAGGAATATAACCGTCGCCCACCAGCGCCAACAGGTTCCAGACCCCATTCGCGACCAGATGCGTCCAGTAGTTGGCCGGCGCGCCCGCGACGATCCCGTCGTAGTCCTCGGGAAAGCGCTGCGCCTCCATGAGCGCCTGCCGCCCGCCGTTCGAGCACGAGCTGAAATACGAGCGCCCCGGGCCCTCGCCGTAAAAGGCGCGGATGATCGCCTTCGCGTCTACCGTCATATCGTGGATGGCCCGGTATCCGAAGTCGACGATCTTCTCCGGGTGCCCCAACGCCCAGGCCGCATCGGTCGTGCCCGCCTGGTGGCCCGTGTCGGTAGAAGCGGTCGCAAACCCGTGCGCCAGCGCCGGCATCATCTGCCGATAGTCGATGGCGCCGGCAAAGCCGCCGTTGCCGGCGCCGAAGAACCGCCCGTTCCATCCCGAGGCCGGCATCCACAGTTCAAACTGGATGTCCGAGTCGATCGAGGGCTTGATCACGCCGGCCACGCGACACGATGCGGGAAGGTTCCCGCCCGCGGCCACGGACTCCGCGCGGGTGATCGTCGTCGCGGCAAGCGGCAGACTGGCCAGACTGGCACAATCCTGCGCCGCAAACGCCGCGCTCAGAAACATCAGGAAGGTTAGTCCGCGTCCGATCATACGCTATCCCTTGGCTTTCCGAATCTCCTCGACCAGCGCCGGCACTACTTCGAACAGGTCGCCCACGATGCCGTAATCGGCCACCTCGAAGATGGGCGCGTTCTCATCCTTATTAATGGCCACGATGGTTCGGGAGCCTTTCATTCCCACCAGGTGCTGGATGGCGCCGGAGATGCCCACCGCAACATAAAGCTTCGGCGCGACGGTCTGGCCGGAGCTGCCCACCTGGCGCTCCATCGGCAGCCAGCCGTTGTCGCAGATCGGCCTCGAAGCGGCCAACTCTGCGCCCAGCGCCTGCGCGAGCTGCTCGACCACCGCGATGTTGTCCTTCTCCTTGATCCCGCGGCCCACTGAGACGATGATGCTGGCTGCGGAAAGGTCGACGCCGCGCTGTGATTCGCGAAACGGTTCGCCGGGCTGCGTCCGTATGCCGCTGGCGGCGAGGTCCGGTGCGAAGGATTCCACCGCGGCTGCGCCCGGCGCCAGGGAGTCCGCGCGATAGGCGCCAGCCTGAATCGAGGCGAAGTTGGGCGGCGCGGAAGCGAAGCGCACGTCGGCGTTCAGCTTGCCCTGAAAAAGCTGGCGCACCAGCACCGGGCGGCCGTCTTCGATGCGGTGCGCGATCGCGTCGCTCACCAGCACGCGGCCAAACCGCGTCGCCAGCTTGGGAGCGAAGTCGCGCACACGGTACGTGTGCGGCAGCAGCACCAGCTCAGGGTTCACGCGACCGATCAACTGCTCGAAGGCCGCGGTGTAGGCATCCGCGGTGTAGCGATTTAGGAGCGGATGCTCGACCGCAAAGACCGTGTCGATCTTGTAGGCCGCGGCTTCAGCGGCGAGCACAGCCGCTCTCTCTCCCGCCACGGCTGCCAAGACGGGCTGGCCGAGTTGGCGGCCCATCTCGGCCGCCGCAGCCAGCGTCTCGAAGGACATGCGGTTCCAGACGCCTGCCCGTTGTTCCAGGATGACCAGAATGCTCATAGGACGCGCGCTCCGAATTTGAGCCTCTCCACCAGCCTGGCGGCGGCTTCCTTGGCGTTGCCGGTGAGAATCTCGGTCTGCTTCGTCTTTTGCGGAATATAGACGCGCGAGATCTCGACGGCAGCCGCCGGGGCTGCTACGAGTTCGGCGGCAGGGACGCGCCGGATTTCTTTCGTCTTGGCCTTCTTGATGCCCATCAGGGTGGCGTAGCGGAGCTTGGCGATGCCGGATTGAACGGTCACCAGCGCGGGCAGCGGAATCTCGATGCTTTCGAACCAGCCCTCTTCGAGCTCGCGCTTCACCCGGATCGCCCCGTCCAGCTTCTCCACCTGCATGATGATGGTGGCGTGCGGCAAGCCGAGCAACTCGGCCAGCACCACGCCGGTCTGCCCGTAGCCGAGGTCGTCCGACTGCAGGCCGGTCAGGATCAGGTCGGGCTTCTCGGCCTCGAGCGCGCGGGCCATCAGGCGTGCGATGCCGAGCGTGTCCCAGCGGCCCAGGTTTTCCTCCTCGATGTGGATGGCGCGGTCGGCGCCCTTGGCGAGCGCTTCGCGGATGGATTGGGCAGCGCGCGGCGGGCCCACCGTCAGCACCACCACCTCTCCGCCATGCTTCTCCTTGAGTTGCAGCGCCGCCTCCAGTGCGTAGGCATCCGGCTCGTTGACCTCGAAAGCCAGGTCGCTCTCGTCGATCCAGCGGCCGGAGGCGTCGGTACGCAGCAGGGAATCGCGGGCAGGGACCTGCTTCAGGCCGACAATGATTTTCATGGGGATTCGCTTTTAGTGTACGCCGGAATGTGGGGAAGGCGTGTTAGCCTGCCCCAGCCATGTCCTCAAGGGAACTTCCCACACGGCGGGCTCGTCACTCCTGTCATGGGTTCGCTACTGCAAGACGCGCGCTACGCTCTCCGTTCTTTTTCGAAGACTCCCGGCTTCACCGCCGCCATCATCGTCTCGGTCGCCTTAGGCATCGCGGCGAACGCCACCGTATTCAGCGTGGCGAACGGCCTACTGTGGGGTGTGTTGCCGGTGAAGGATCCCTCACGGCTGCTGATCTTCTCCGCAGGGCGATCCTTCTCCCATCCCGACTACCTGGACTATCGCGATCAGACCTCGCAGGTATTCGAGGGCGTCTCCGCGCACTTCCCGTTCATTCCCGCCAGCATCGGGGGAGCCGGGCAGCCCGAGCGCGTCTGGGGCCAGGTGGTCAGCGGCAACTACTTCCGCCTCCTGGGTGTGAATCCCACGCTGGGCCGCGCCATCCTGCCCGAAGACGATCGCGTCGTGGGCCGCGAACCGGTAATGGTGCTCGGTCATGCTCTCTGGCAGCGCCGCTTCGCGTCGGACCCCAATGTGCTCGGACGCACGGTATTGCTGAACTCGCAACGATACACCGTCGCGGGCGTCGCCCCCGCCGGATTCTACGGCACAGATCACGGCATCCAGTCGGACTTTTGGGTTCCGCTGTCGATGGCCGAGCAGATCATGCCCGACCTTGGCAAGGACTCGGAGAGGAGCAAGCGGGACTCCCAGTGGCTGTTACTGAATGCCCGCCTCAAACCCAGCGTCAGCCACTCCCAGGCCGTAGCCGTGGTCAACGTGGTCAAGAAGCGGCTTGACGACGCCTACCGCAAGGGTGAGAAGCGACACGATGCGGTGACCCTCGATGCGGCCGGCGGCCTGATCGGCGGCGCCGATGCCCAGGTGCTCGGGCTTATGGCGGTCCTGATGGTGGTGGTGGGCCTGGTGCTGCTGGTAGCCTGCGCGAACGTGGCCAACCTGCTGCTGGCGCGCGCTACGGGGCGGCAGAAGGAGATTGCGGTACGCCTGGCCATCGGCGCGAGCCGGCGCCAGGTGATTCGCCAACTACTGGTGGAGAGCGTGCTGCTGTCCCTCGCCGGAGCCGCGGCCGGCTTCCTGCTGGCCGCGCTCGCCGCAGCGGCCATCTCCCGGTTCCAGTTGCCGCTGCCGATCCCCATCGTGTTCGACTTTAACGTGGATCTGCGCGTGCTTCTCTTCACGGCGGGCCTGTCCGTCCTGACCGGCGTTTTGTTCGGACTCGCGCCCGCGCTGCGCGCCACGCGCCCGGACCTGGTGGAGGCGCTCAAGAACGAGGCGCCGGTCCTCGGCCGTCTCCACCGGTTCAGCCTGCGCAACGCCCTGGTGGTGGTACAGGTGGCGCTGTCGTTGGTGCTGCTGGTGGGTGCGGGTCTGTTCCTCCGCAGCCTGGGCAACGCCTCCTCGATCGACATAGGCATGAAGCCGGACAACGTTTTGCTCATGGCGGTCGATCCGAAGCTGCACCAGTATTCGCGCGAGAAGACGCAGCAGTTTATCCAGCAGCTTCGGGAGCGGGTCTCGGCGCTGCCTGGAGTCCGCTCCGTAAGCTTCGTCGATAACATCCCCCTCAGCCTCGGCGAGGTCAGCTACGACTTCAAGGTCCAGGGCGGCAATGGCCGTGCGGAGCAAACCGTCAATGCGGACGTTTTCAGCGTGGGCAGCGGCTATTGGGAAACGATGGGGATCCCACTGCTGCGCGGCCGCGATTTCAGCCGCGGAGCCGGCGACGACCATGTCGCGATCATCAACGAGACGCTGGCCCGGCGCGCGTTCGGAAAAGAGGACCCCCTAGGACGGCAGATGCTGGGCGACGAGCTTGGAAAGAAGTCGCTCTACACCATCATTGGCGTGGCGCGGAACTCGAAATCGCGCACGCTCGGCGAGGAACCGCAGAACTGCGCCTATCTGTTCCTGGAGGCGCATCCGGAGCAGGTCCTCTCCTTTTTCGGCATTTCCATCGCGGTGAAGACCGCGGCAAACCCGGCGGGGCTCGCGAGACCGGTGCGCGATCAGATTGCGGCGCTGGACCCGAACATGGCCATCCTGAGCACCGATACCATGCGTGAGCACGTGGACAAGTCGCTCCTGCTGCCGCAGATCTCGGCGACCCTGCTCGGGACTTTCGGCGCCGTCGGCCTGACCCTGGCGGCGATCGGCCTCTACGGCGTGATGAGCTTCTCGGTGCGCCGGCGCACGCGCGAAATCGGCATCCGCATGGCGCTCGGCGCCCAGCCCAGCGGCGTGCTGGCGATGGTTCTACGCCAGGGCCTGGCAGTGACGGGAGTCGGGCTGGCCATCGGTCTGGCGATCGCGCTCGCCGTTGGCCGCCTGGCCGCCAGCCTCCTTTACGGCGTCAGCGGAACTGACCTAATCACCTTCCTGGCGGTTCCGGCCGTTCTACTCGCGGCCGCGCTGGTGGCGATCGTGATCCCGGCCCGCCGCGCCGCGCGCGTCGGCCCCATGACCGCGCTGCGCATGGAGTAGGACAGGCCTCCGGCCTGTCCCTGGACAAGGTGAGGCCTTCCCTACAGCGCCTGCACCAGCTTCGCGATCAGCGCCGCGCGATCCGCCATACGGCCGACCAGAATGCTCTCTTCGGGCGCGTGCGCGCCTTCGCCAACCGCGCCCAGGCCGTCGAGCGTGGGCACTCCCAGCGCGGCGGTGAAATTGCCGTCCGAGCCGCCGCCGGAGAGCGACTCTTCGAGCTCGATCCCCAGCTCCTTCGCGAGCCGCTGGGCCAGACGGAACAGCCGCACCACTCCCCCGCTACGCTCCATCGGGGGTCGGTTCAGACCGCCTGAAACCTCGATGGCGCACCGCTTGTCGAAGGGGCGCAGCCGGCGGAACTTGCGATCGAGTGCGGCCGCATCCCTCAGCCGCGTCACGCGCAGGTCGATCGAAGCGCGCGCTTCGGCCGCCACCACGTTGGTCCGCGTTCCGCCGGCGATCACACCGGGATTCACGGTAATTCCCCGCCGCGGATTGCTGAAGCCGGCAATCCTTTCGATCTGCCGCGCGAGTTCCAGAATCGCGCTGGCGCCGGCCGTGAAGTCGAGACCCGAGTGCGCCGCCTTCCCATGAACGAGCAGGGTGTACTTGCCCACCCCCTTGCGCGCGGTTTTGAGCTTGCCCTCGAGGCCCGTTCCCGGCTCCACCACCAGCACCGCGACGCTGCGCCGCGCCTCCCGCTCCGTCAGCGGGCGCGAGGACTCGCTCCCCACTTCCTCATCCGAGTTGAGCTGCAGCAGCACGTTGCGCCGCACCGGCAGGTCCAGCTCGCGGAGCGCACGGGCTGCGAAGATTGCGAACGCGATGCCGCCCTTGGTGTCCAGCACGCCCGGCCCCCACAAGCGCCCATCCGCCTCGCGGAACGGCATCGCGCCCAGGCTCCCCAGCGGATGCACCGTGTCCGAATGGCCGAGCACCAGGATTTGTCCCTCCTTCCCGCCACCGGGCAGCTCGAACTCGCACTGGAGATGCGGGCCGAAGCGGCCGCCGGGAACCGTGCGCACGCGCGCATGGCCCGCGACCTTCGCCGCCACCAACTCGGCAAAGCGCGCCACCGCCGCGGGGTCATCGCTCGGCGACTCGCACTTCACCAAATCGCGGCACAAAGCGATCAACTCCGGCTGCCTCGCGCGCATGTAAGAAAGGATGGGGTCCACTCTCTTGCTATAATACGAGTCCCAATGCCAACTCTGGACATACAAGCGATTAAAGAGATCCTTCCCCACCGATACCCGTTTCTGCTCGTCGACCGCATCGTCGAACTCGAAGCCGAGCGCATCGTCGGCATCAAGAACGTGACCGGCGACGAGCCGTTCTTTCAGGGGCATTTCCCTGAATTCCCCGTCATGCCCGGCGTGCTGATCGTCGAAGCGATGGCGCAGGTGGCCGGCATCCTGGTGCTGCAAGGGATGGGTTCGCAGAAAGCCGTCTTCCTGGCCTCCATCGAGCAAGCCAAGTTCCGGAAGCCGGTGGTGCCCGGGGACCAGCTCCGCATCGAGATGAAAGTCGGAAAGCGGAAATCGTTCGTCGCAAAGATGTACGGCACGGCCACGGTGGATGGAGTCGTGGTCGCCGAAGCCGAAGTGATGTGCAAGCTGGCTGGCGCAGGCCCGGCAACAGCGGCCCCACCGGCCACACCGGAATCCTGACGCCGCTCAATGCCTGTTCATCCGACCGCCATCGTCGACTCCGGCGCCCGCATTGCGGAGAGCGCCGAGATCGGACCCTACTGCCACATCGGCGCTGACGTCGAAATCGGCCCGCGCACCCGCCTGATGGCGCAAATTTTCGTCGAAGGCCCCACCGCCATCGGCGAAGACAACATCTTCTTTCCGTATGCGACCGTGGGCGTGGCTCCGCAGGATCTGAAGTACAAAGGCGAGCGCTCGGAAACCCGCATCGGCAGCCGCAACCGCATCCGCGAATTCGTCACCATCCACCGCGGCACCCAGGGCGGCGGCCTGGTCACCTCGATCGGCGACGACAATCTGCTGATGGCCTACGTCCACGTGGCGCACGACGTCCGCATCGGCAACCACACGATCATCGGAAACGGCGTGGGCTTCGCGGGCCACGTGACCGTAGGCGACTGGGCGGTGGTGGAGCCCTTCAGCGGCGTCCACCAGTTCTGCCGCATCGGCCGCCACGCCATCGTCGGGGCCGCCACCATCGTGACGCAGGACGTGATGCCGTACTCGATGACCGTCAGCGAGCGCGAGGTGAAGAGCTTCGGCGCCAACCGGGTCGGCCTGGAGCGCCGCGGGGTCTCCGCAGCCACGCGCGACGCGCTGCACAAGGCTTTTCGCCTGCTCACGCGCGCCGGCCTCAACACCACACAAGCCATCGAGCGCATCCGCGCGGAAGTCGAACCTTGCGCGGAAATCGACGAGTTGATCGAATTCATCACCACGTCGGAGCGCGGCGTGATCAAATGAACCGCTACGGCCTCATCGCGGGGAACGGCCGGTTTCCGATTCTGGCGCTCGAGACGGCGCGCAAGCTCGGCCACGAAGTGGTGGTGATCGCGATTCAGGAGGAGGCCTCCCCGGAAGTGGAGCCGCTGGCGGCGCGCTGCCACTGGGTGTCGCTCGGCCAGCTTGGCCGCCTCATCGAGATCCTCAAACAAGAGGGCATCACCGAAGTGGTCATGGCCGGGCAGGTGAAGCACGCCAGGCTCTTCTCCGGCATCGTGCCGGATTGGCGCCTCATCAAGCTGCTCGCTTCCCTCCCCCAGCGAAACACCGATGCGCTCATCGGCGGCATCGCCGGGGTGCTCGAAAGCGAAGGCATCCACCTCACCGATTCGACCGCGCTGCTCAAGCCGCTCGTTGCGGGCCAGGGCTCGCTGGCCGAACGCAAGCCGACCAAAGATGAGCTGACCGACGCCGAATACGGCCGGCGCGTGGCCAATGCGCTCGCCGGCTTCGACATCGGCCAGAGCGTCGCCGTTTGCGAAGGCGCGTGCGTGGCCGTCGAGGCGATGGAAGGCACCGATGCCATGCTGCGCCGAGCGGCCGGCCTGGTCAACGGCCGGCCGCTGCGTTTGGTCAAGGTGGGCCGCCGCCGCGCTCATCTCCTGTTCGACGTTCCCGTGGTGGGCCCCGGCACCATCCCGGTGATGGTAGAAACCGGCGCCACTGTCCTGGCCGTGGACGCCGGCCGCACGCTCCTTCTCGACCGCGAAGAGATGCTCCGCCAGGCCGATGCCGCCGCTATCGCCGTCGTCGGCTTCCCGCCCGAAGACTAGAGGCGGCAGGCGGCCGCTCGGGTGCATACTAATACTCAGAGGGGCAGTGAGTCTGGAGACCCATTATGAGAGGTAGCGTTCCGTTGGTGTTTTGTGCGCTCCTGGTGTGCGCTCCCGCTTTCGCGGCCTCGAACGATGAGAAGAACCCCGATCAGATCGGAAACCGCGACGTCGGCAAGGGGCTCAACTTCTATTCGCTCGAGAAAGAGATCGCGCTGGGCAAGCAGATGGCGCAGGAGGTCGAGCGCGACGCCAAGGTCGTCACCGACCCGGTTGTGTCGGAGTACGTCAACCGCCTCGGGCAGAACCTGGTACGCAACTCGGACGCCAAGGTTCCTTTCACCATCAAGGTGATCGACTCCGACGACGTCAACGCTTTCGCACTCCCGGGCGGCTTCTTCTTCGTCAACACAGGACTGATCCTCAAGGCTGACGATGAAGCCGAGCTCGCGGGAGTGATGGCGCACGAGATCGCCCATGTCGCGGCCAGGCACGGCACGCGCCAGGCGACTCGCGGCGAACTGATCAACTACGGCAGCCTGCCCCTGATCTTCATGGGCGGCTGGGCCGGTTTCGCCGTCCGGGAGGCGGCCGGCGCCGCCATCCCGCTCGGCTTCCTGAAGTTCTCGCGCGGGATGGAGGCGGAGGCCGACATGCTGGGCCTGGAGTACATGTACAAGGCCGGCTACGACCCCACCGCGTTCGTGGATTTCTTCGAGAAGATCGAAACGCTCGAAAAGCGAAAGCCCAGCGCAGTCTCGAAAGTCTTCTCAACCCATCCGCTCACAGACGACCGCGTTCGCGCCGCGCAGAAAGAAATCCAGGAAGACCTGAAGCCGCAGCCCCAATACGTGGTAGACACCTCGGAGTTCGAGGCCGTCAAGGACCGCCTGGCGATGCTTGAGAACCGCCGCAAGCCATCCGACAAGGATCCGAACAAGCCTACGCTGCGCCGCGCGCCGCATAGTGGCAGCGACGACGGCACGAAATCGGACGACGACCAGGAAGGCCGCCCAACGCTCAAGCGCCGCGACTGAGGCTCACTTCGGACCCAGGCGCTCCGGGAGCTGCATCTTGACAGTGCGGCGGTCAAACTCGAAGCGCACTAGCCATTCGCTGGTGAGCGGCTGACCGTCGGCCATCGGTGGCATGAATGTCCATTGCCGGGCGGCAGCGAGGGCCAGCCTGGCAAAGTACGGGCTTGGTCCCGGCGAAGCCAGTTCGGCGTCTGTTACCCTGCCGCCACTCGAGACGCGAACCTTCACTGCGACTCTCACCGTGCCTCGAATACTGTCCCTCGCCTTCGCAGGAACATCCGGCGGGACCTGCTTAAGCACGGAGCCAGGGCTTGAATAGTGCGTGGGCGATGGCGCAGGCGCAGTCTGGGTTGGCTCTTCAGCCTTCTGCGCGGCGGGCGCCTGCTTTTGCGCCGGCGCCGCTTCACGGCGAACCAGTCTCGGGCCGACTACGAGTGCAGCCGCCACGACCAGCGCCGCGGCCAGCGCGCCATAGCGCCATCGCGTTCCCGTTCGCTGCGGTTTGGCTGGCGGCCGCAACCGCGCCTGAATCTGCGCAACTGTCCATCTGGGGCCAGGGTCGCGTTCGAGACAGCCGCGCAGCAGATCGGGAAATGGAGCCGGCAGCCCAGGCGGCAGCGTGGCTTCCGCGCGTTGAGTGAGCGCTTCCACCACCGTCACCCCAAGCGACCAGACATCCGCGGCGGGCGTAATCTCCGCCCCAGCCGTCTCGGGCGCGTCGTAAGCATCCAACTCCTCCTGACGGCGCCGCGGCTCGCCGGCCGGACAGAGCCGGTCGCTCGACAGTTTCAGTTGATCTCCCACGGCCAGAATGTTCGAGGGCCGCACGCGGCCGTGCACCAAACCCTGGGCGTGCACGTACGCGAGAGCATCGAGGGCCGGGCCCAGCACGTCGAGTACCTCGGCGGCCGAGAGCGGCCGGTGAAGAAGAACCTGCGACAGGTCCTCATCGGCGCGGTCCATCACAAAGTAAATCAGCTCCGCGCCGTCCAACTGGCACCGTCCCGCATGGAACAACGGCATCAGGTGCGGATGCGACAGCCTGGCAGCCGATTGCCACCGGACAAGCTGAATTTCCGCGTCGTCCGGATCGGCCTGAACGAGTTTGATTGCGGCATTCGGGGGAGTCTGGTCGCCGGTCGCAGTCGCAAAGACGGCGCTCCGTTCGCCGCCGCCCAGGTACTGCAACAACGGGAATCGCCCGTCAACAACCTGGCCTTCCCACTCCTTCCGGTTCTCTGTCATCGCTCAGCCAGTACTATAGCGCTCCCCCGCTGATGCCGCGCGGGGCGGCCGTTCCGCCTGCCGGGCACCCAGCCAGAAACCCGCGGCGAGCGTAAAGTTTTGTGAAGTTTTTCTGGGCACTGTTACTGGTCTCGCCGCAGGGGCGTCTACCGCTTGAAGACTCGCACAGGACGATGTGCTAGCCGAATCGAACTCAGTCAGGGCTGGAGAAGATCTTTTATGCAGACACAACATGCGCAACTCGCCGACCCTCGCCCCTGGGCGAACCCGCACGACAAGTCGTTCGGAATCTTGGTGGTTGGCGGCTTCGACTCGGATCTTATAGCATTACTTGAGATTCTGAACGACACCGATTGGACCCTCTACTGGAACACCACCAGCGAAGATGCGGCGGAAACCCTGCGGCGCCGTCGTGTAGGCGTCGTTCTCTGCGACCGTGACCTCCCCAGCGGGGACTGGAAGGACGTGCTCGCGACGACCGAGTCTCTGGCCAGTCCGCCGCCTCTGATCGTAACCGCCCGCTTGGCGAACGAACGGCTTTGGGCGGAAGTGCTGAGCCTGAACGGCTATGACGTATTGACGAAACCCTTCGATACCGACGAAGTGATCCGCGCCTTGAGCCTCGCGGCACAGGCGTGGAGAGCCAGTGACAGCGGACGCGGCGGAGCTTCGGCGGCCTGAGCCCCGCTACCGAGCCGCGACCGTCGGAAACTGTCAGGGCCGCGCGGGCTCGGCCTTCGGTTCCGGGACCCCTGGGGCCTCGGCCCCGCCGCCAATCGCCTCGCCGGTAACCACCAGCTCGACGCGGCGGTTCTTCGCCCGGCCTTCGGCCGTGTCGTTGGATGCCACGGGCTGCGTCTTGCCGAACCCGCGAGAGGTCACCGAGGACTCGGGAAGGCCCTGCTGCAACAGGAAGTCCCGCACCGCGGAGGCGCGCTGCTCGGAGAGCGACTGGTTGAACTCGGCGCTGCCCACGCTGTCGGTGTGGCCTTCGACCTGCAGGTTCAGTCCCGGATGCGCCAGCACGATTCCGGAGATCTTGGCCAGCTTCTCGCGGGCGCCCGGTTTGAGCGTGTACTTGCCCGTATCGAAAAGCACGTCCGACATGTTGACGATCAGTCCCCTCGCGGAATCGCGCGTCTGCAAGACCGAATTGAACTGGTCCAGCAGGCGCTTGCGCAGTTCGCCCTTCTCCGCTTCCGCCTGCTGCCGCGCGCGCTCTGCGTCTTCGGCCTGCTTGCGCGCGCGTTCGGCGTCGGCCTGAGCCGCCTGCTGCTGCGCCAGCGCCTCTGTCTTCTCCCGAGCCGCCTGCTCCGCGGCCAGATGCGCTTTCTCCGCTTCCGCCTGGGCCGCCTGCTGCTGAATCAAAGCGGCGGCACTAGCCGCCTCCGCCTCGGCCTTCTCCCGAGCCGCACGCTCGGCGGCGAGCTGCGCTTCCAGGCGCGCGCGTTCCGACGCTTCGGCCTGCGCTTTGGCCTGCGCTTCCCGGTCCGCGGCCGCCTGGCGCTCCTGCGCCAGCCGCTCCTCTTCGCGCCGCTTCATGGTGATGATGCGCGCGTCCTCCGCAGTCTGGACCGCTTCCCTGGCCGCCGTCTCGATCACCTTCTTCTCGCGCTTCTCGGCCAGGTAGCTTTCGGCCGTCTTCAGAAGCTCGGCAGCTTTCCGGAAACTCTCCGCGGCGTAGCGCTCGGCGCCGGCCGCCTTGACGATCTGCATCGCGTTCCGCGCCTGCAGCAGACTGAGCGGAATCCGCGAGCTCGCCGCAGGCGCCTCATAGCCGGCCTGAACCGTGGTCTCGTATTGTCCGCGTTGGAGCAGATCGAACTTGGCGTCAATCTCCTCAACCTGACCGACCGTGTCCGGCCGCACCACGTTCTCGATCACCACCACCTCGCTCGGCTGCGACACGGCGAAGTACGGCTCGGCGGTCACGATCAGCGCGAAGGCCTGCATCTGCTCGGTGACATCCATTTTGCTCTTCTGACCGTCGAGCACGAGCTCACCCAGGTTGTCCGCGCGCCCTTCCGGCGAGATGGCCCACAGCACGTAGGTCAGGAATCCGGAGCCGAAGCGCGACGCCGGTTCCAGCTTGTCGAATTGCGCCTGGATGCGCACCGCTCCCCGCCTGCTCTCGACCCGGGCTTCGCCGCGGGCTTGCGATTGCAGAACCGTGCCCCGGAAGTCGATCCGCGTGGGCCCGCTCAGGTGGCGATAGTTGATGGCCTTGGTCGTGCGAACCACCAGCGTGACTCGCGACAGCGGACCCGACTGCTGCGCCGCGCAAACCACCGCCATACCCGTTGCTGCGAGAAACACCATTGCCAGTTTCACGTGAGACTCCCTTCCCTCAGACGTTCCCGCCCATGATACACCCCGCCCGCCCGCTTCAGCCCAGCCTCATCCGCCCGACAAACACTTCCTGGAACTCCGGCATCGCCGCCAGCTCGACATGGCGCGTCAGCCGCAGCACCGCATCCACGATCTCGTCGCGGCGCGACGGCTCGAGCAGCAGCATCCGCGTCCCGCGAAGCGCGGTATTCCCCACCGGTTTCACCTCAGTGGCCCACGCCGGCACGAGGCCGATGCGCCGCGCGCTCTCGACGCGAATGTAGTTCCCGAACGCGCCGGCGAGCAGCAGGCGCGGGTGCGCGGCGCCGCTCTCGCCAACCAGGATGTCAAGCCCGGCGCGGATCGCGCCCTTGGCGAGCTGCAACTCGCGAATGTCGGATTGCACCAGCGCCACTCCGTCCAGGGCGATCTCGGTCCGCCCGCCGGTCATCCGGCCGCGCTCATCGATCCAGCCGAGATCCAGCGCAACCGCGGCCGCATCCACAACTCCGCTCCCGCAAATGCCGCGCGCCGGCCCGCCGCCGATCACGTGGCAGCCGAGGCCGTCCCCTTCGCACGACACGCGATCGATCGCGCCCACGCCGGCCCGCATCCCGTTGCGGATCCGCCCGCCCTCGAACGCCGGACCCGCAGCCGCCGAGGCGCACAAAATCCCTTCGCGGCAGCCGACCGCGATCTCGCCGTTGGTTCCGAGGTCGAGCAGCGCCAGCGGCGCATCCGACTCGCCCACGCCCGCCGCAATCAGGCCCGCCAGGAGGTCGCTGCCGACAAATCCCCCCACACATGGCAGGAACCGGATTCCCAGCTCGATCGGCGTGCGCCACTCCAGATCCCGCGCTGCGAAACGGCGCCCGCCCAGCGCCGGAGAGCGGAACGGGACATGCGAGAGCGGCCCGGCGTCCTCGCCGCAGAACAGGTGGTGCATAACGGTGTTGCCCGCAATCAGAACCTCGCGCAGCGCGCGGCCGCCGGCCAGCTCAGCAACCATCGTGCCCAGGGACCGGCGTATCAGTTGCCGCAACACACCCGACTGCGCAAGCTCGAACTGAACGCGGCTCATCACGTCGGCGCCGTGACGGCACTGCGGATTGAGCGCCGTCGCCACTGCCACGATTTCCCCGCTCGCCAGATCCACCAGTTGGGCCACCAGCGTGGTGGTACCGAGGTCGATCGCGATCCCGAAGCCCTCCGCCGGCTCGAACTTCAGACTGGTCTCGTCCGTCAGGACGTGCACCGACCATTGGTCTATCTCCACCACCACCGGCCCGCGCGCCTCGGCGCGGCAGGCGAGCCGCCATCCGTCCGCCAGCTCCTCTTCGGACAGCACGGCCCGCATCTCGGCCGTAATCGGCACGTCACCCTCCGCCACGCGGATCTTGCACCCGCCGCAGAGAGCGTCGCCGCCGCAGGGAAACTCGACGCCGCGCTCGAAGAGCATATCGCGTAAGTCTTCGGGCCGCGGCGGATCGAGACGGATTCGCTCAGGCATGGTGGGTTTGCGCGTAGCGCGTCATGGCCAGAACGTTCTGGCGAGGCGTTCCGCGCGGGATCTCGCAGCCCGCCCCGACGATGTATCTCGTTCCCGCCTGCCGATGGCATTCCGCCAGCGCCGCCTCGATCGAATCCGGCGAGCCGTCGCGCAGCGCGCGCACCGGATCGATGTTCCCGAGCAGCATCTGCCCCGGGCCCATCGCCGCCCTGGCTTCCCCGATCGGCGCCAGAAAATCGAGGTCCACGATGTCCGCTCCCGTCTGGCCCATTGAGCGCAGGATCTTGCGCGTGTTGCCGCAAATGTGGAGCCGCGTGAGACATCCCATGCCGCGAATCGCCGCCACCAGCTTGCGCTCCTGTTCGAACACGAACTTCTCGTAGAACCGCGGGCCGATCAGAGACGTGGCCGCGTCGCCGATGCCGATGAGGCTCGCGCCGGCTTCGATTTGTGCGCGCGCGAACTCCGTCTCCATGGCCACGACGAATGCGAACAGATCCTCGACGAACGCCGGATCGTCAAAGAAATCGAGCATCAGCGTATTGAGGCCGCGCAGATCGGCGGCCATCGCGCAGGGGCCCTCCACCCAGCCCTCCACGATCTTGTTCGCGCCGGCGCGCCCGGCCAGCACGGCGATGCCCTCCACCCGGTCGCGCATTCGTCCCGGCGCG
The DNA here is from genome assembly GCA_963719445.1 of Bryobacterales bacterium. Taxonomy (GTDB): domain Bacteria; phylum Acidobacteriota; class Terriglobia; order Bryobacterales; family Bryobacteraceae; genus DASWZN01. Next base: position 4,160,349 of record OY970385.1, on the reverse strand, counting down.
GTGAGGTCCGGAAGCCGGAGCGTGCGAAGACGGCCCTTTTCAGCCAGCAAAGCCTGGCTCTCGACAATGGCCGGCGGCTGATCGTCGAAGAACTGGACGACGGCCCCCAGGTCCGCCGCCTCACGCGCCGGATCGGAGATCGCCGAGACGTAGTCGAGGCCGTACTCTTCCGCCGTTCGCAGTTGCGCTTCCGCCAGTAGCGTGTGGTCGGAGACGTAGTCGCGATAGCGTATGCCGGCGGTATCCGCGGCGAACATCATCGTGATCGGCATCAGCGGCAGGTGATCGGTCGCCGCGCCTGACAAAGCTGCGAGCACGCGTTCCTTCCCGGTCATGACACGTCCCTCTCCGCACGGATGATCGCTTCGTCGTAACAGGCCGCGATGCGCCACCCCGGCTCCACCACCAGAAAGTCCTTGGGATTCCAATCGCCCGCCACCAGCGCACGAAAGAGCCTCAGGCTGCCCGGAAGTTTTTCGAACCGCCAGCCCCGTTCCCGAGCCTCCTGCCGCGCCTGGTCCTCGAAGCGGCCGTCCGGCTCGAGGCCCGTCTCGATGAAGGTCAGTTGCGTGTACGCCCGCTTGTAGCGGTTGAGCTCGTCGAAAAGATAGTGGCCGTTCTCCTCGCCGTACTTGCGGACCAGTTCCTCAAGCTCGTAGCCGGCGCCTGTCCGCCGCTGCGCGAGCTGCTCGAGCGTCGCCCCGCGTTCCAGCCAGCCGGTGGAGCGGTAATACACACCCGGGTGCGTGTCGAAATACTCCTGATAACGCTGGCGGCTGCCCAGCAGCAAGGCGATGCAGTCGTGGGCGCGCGGCGCAACCAGCGGCAGCGAGCGCGCAACCAGGCCATCGAGCCCGTTTCCGCACAGCGCGTAGCCCAGCAGCACCGCCGCGTACGCCGAGCCATCGACGCCATCGATCTGGCGCTGCAACTCCGCACGCATCCCGGCGCATCCGAGGTCGTGCAGTCCTTTCGGCAGGAACTCAACGTCAATGGCGTGCGGAGCGCTCGCCACCGCATCGCACAGCTCGCGGTAAAGGACTTCGCAGCCGATCAGCTTGAAGCGCATGCTCCGGCCCGCTTCGCCAGCGCGCGGATGAATTCCGGGCTCGTTCCGCAGCAGCCGCCCACAAAGGACGCCCCCTCGCCCAGCAGCTCGGCCGCGCTCGCGGCGAAATCCTCGGGCGTTGCGGAGTAGTGAACCTCGCCGTCCACGACCGATGGCAGGCCGGCGTTCGGCTTCAGCCACACCGGCAGGCCGCAGGCGGCGCGCAAGCGCCGGCAGATTTCGGCGAACGCGCCCGGCCCCGCTCCGCAGTTGGCGCCCACGGCGTCGGCGCCTCCCTCCTGCGCCGCCCGGGCCGCCTGTTCCGGAGTCGCGCCGGTCATGGTTCGGTCGTGCTTGCGCCCGCTGTCGAACGCAAAGGAAACGATCACCGGAAGACCGGTCTCGCGCGCCGCGGCGAGCGCCAGCCGCGCTTCTTCGATGTCGCTCATGGTCTCGATCAGCAGGGCGTCGGCTCCGGCCTCGGCCAGCGCGACGGCCTGGCGGGCGAAGGCAGCCCGCACCTCTTCTGCCGTGACATCGCCCGTCAGGAGCAGCTTCCCCGTCGGGCCGATCGAGGCAAACACCAGCGCCTCTCCGGCCGCCGCCCTCCTGCTGATGGCGACCCCGGCGCGATTGAGCGCATCCGTCTCGCGCTCCAGACCCGAACCCGCCAGCGCGATGGGATTCGACCGGAAAGTATTCGTCAGAATCACGCGGCTGCCGGCCTCGCGGTACGCCGCTCCAACTTCCTCCACGCGCTCCGGTTGCGCCAGATTCCAGGCGTCGGGGACAACGCCCGCAGCCAGGCCGCGTTTCTGCAGCTCCGTGCCCCAGGCGCCGTCGGTCAGGAGCGGCCCGCCCTCAAGCCACTTGTCGATCCCGCTCATCACGCCGCCGCCACAATCTGCCGCGCCAGCGCTACGGCGATATTCGCGTTCCCGCCGTAGCCGTCGGCTCCGATCTCGTGAGCGTACTGCTCCGTCACGGGCGCGCCGCCGATCAGCACCTTCACCCGGTCGCGGATGCCGGCCTCCCGAAACGCTTCGATGGTCTTCTTCATCGACGGCATGGTCACCGTCAGCAGCGCCGACAGGCACACGATCTGCGCGCCGGTTCTCTGGGCCGCTTCGACGAACTTTTCCGGGGACACGTCCACTCCCAGGTCGGTCACTTCGAAGCCGCCGCCCTCGAGCATCGAGGCGACCAGATTCTTGCCGATATCGTGCAGGTCGCCCTTGACGGTGCCGATCACCACGCGCCCGGCGGGCTGAGCGCCGCTTGCGGCCAGACGCGGCCGTAGCAGCTCCAGCGCCCCCTTCATGGCGCGCGCCGCCAGCAGCAGCTCCGGCACGAAGTACTCCTCGCACTCGAACCGCTTCCCGGCCTCGTCCATCGCGGGAATCATATAGCGATGAATCAGATCCAGGGGCTCCACTCCCTCCGCCAGCGCCTGCCGCGTCAAGGCGACCGAAGTCTTCTGATCCCCGTTCAGGATTGCATCGTAGAGTCCGCCGAATTCAGCCATTCAAACCTCCCGCTCGTCGCCCGAGCAACCATCTTCGCACGCTGCCGCGCCGGTCATCCGCGCCCGCGCTCTTTCAGCCGCAGGTAGCAGTATAGCGGCCAGGCGTGGGCGTGCGCGCAATAGACCAGGTTACCCGACAAGCCCTCCGAAGGCAGCAACGAAGAATCGAGGCTGTCCGAAGCCGCCCACTGGCCGGTCCAATACTGCGGGAAACGGCGCGCGTAGCTGGCGAAAGTCATCTTCTTCAGGAGCTCGGCCGCCGCCTCCCGGTCGAAAGTCGCCACCCCCAGGATCAGCGGGCCGTTCAGCGCATACCAGAAACCGCCGTTCTCGCGCGAGCCCGCCTCGGTCCCGACTTGCGGCGCGGGCCTCTCGATCTGCCGCGCTCCCATCGCCTCGCCCGCGAGCAGCCGGCGCTGGATCTCGCCCCACAAGCGTTCCTTCCTGTCCCGGTCCAATTCGGGAATCAGAAGCGTGAATCCTTGCGGCTCGAGCCACATCTCCCCATCCCCGTGCGCCCGGTCGCGCTCGATGTAAGCGCGCCGCGGAAACGGCCGCGTGCCGAAATCCCGAAGGTACGCATCCAGAATCTCGCCGCGGTATTCCCGCATCGCTGCGGTGAGCTCGTCTCCCTGCGGCAGAACGGCCGCCAGATCGCCCAGGATCGCTACGGCCATCGCTGAGTTCATGTGCGACTCCGCGGTGACGAACATCACGTTGTACGCGATATCGGACGGCCACCAGTAGAACATATCGTTCCAATCGGAGTTCCACAGCCGCACCAGGCCGTGCGATCCCGTGGCAATGCGATCCCGCAGAAACACGAAGGCGCGCCGGACATGTTCGATCCCGGTCCCCTTCGCGCTGCACTCCACCGGGTAATAGCCGATCTCCTCGCTCAAAATCGACCGGTCGCCGGTCGCGCGCAGATACTCGGCCAGCAGCATGAAGAAATAGAGCTGCTGGTCGCTGGTCAGCATGGGCCCGTGCGCCGCCCATCCGTAGCCTTCGTCACTGAGCTTGATCTCTCCGTCCGGCACGGTGCGCTTCATGATGAACCGAAGCACGGACCGGGCCAGGGCAGGGTTGGTGTGGCACAACGGCAGCGCGTGCTGGGCGAAGTCGCGGTTGCTCAACATCGCACCCCACAGGTAGTCGTATACGGTTCCCTGCGGCACCACCGTCTCGTCGTAGTACTCCTTATACGTTGCCATCGCCTCCAGCACCGCCGCATCCCAGCGCATCTCGCGCCGGAGTTCGGCGTCGGGCTCATCGGCGAAGGCTGGAACCGCGCGCTGCCACGCCTTTCCAAAGCGCCCGCCCTCGGCCGAAGCCTCCGCCCGGCCGAGTAGCCTGGTGGCGAGCGCTTCGATCGCTTCACTCGCCGGATCGTGCGAGTAGCCCACCACGAAGCTGATCTCTTTCTCGCTCGTGGCGCCCACTTCGAGGTCGCAGCGCAGCTCGAGCCGGTCGTGCCCGGCCGTATCCTTGCCCACCGAGAGGCGAATCGGCGCGCCGCCGTTCACTCTCCCCGCCTTCACGAAGAGCGCCGGAGGCGCGCCCTCCAGCCGCGACATCTGCCCCGCCCGCGCAAATGAAAGCCGCCGCGCCCCGCGCGCGCGGACCTCGGCCCGGATAATCCCTGCCGCCTCGTCGTGCACCGCCTCCTGCATGTACTTCACGAGCCGCCGCTCCGGCGCGCCCGCCATCAGGATCGGTTCGTAGTTGGCCCGCACGCTCTCGCTATAGGAGAGTTTGAGCGCGCTCGCGCCCGTATTGCGCAGCCGCACCGTCACCAGGAACGCCGGCGTCCCGTCCCCCGGCTTCACCGACGGCAGGACCGAAATGGTCCGCGTAACCGTGAGCGAAGGCTCGAGGCGATAATCGTAACGGGCAAACCCGACTCCGAAAAGCTTCTCCGCCTCCTCCGCTGCCGGCTGATCCATGCCGATCAACTCATGCCGACGTCCCGCCACCACCACCGCCGCCTCGTTTACACCGGTCGCGGGCGCGTCCCCGCTGTTCATCCTCGCCCAGGCGCGCTCGCCCGTGAGGATCTGGTACCGGCCGCTGGCGTGCGCGAACAGCGTCAGCCGATAGTTTCCCAAAAGGAAAAACGGATCATCGGGCAACGGGACGGGCTGGCCATTCTTCATGGCCATGCGGAAAGACAGCGGGCCCAGATATCGGTAGCACGGAAGTCCGTGCTCGTCGTCGAGCCAGCGGCCGAGCGGCGGCGCGGATTCCGCCGCCAGTGGCGCCCTCGATCCCGCCACGGCCATCGCTCCCGCCCAACCAAGAAGGGTCCGGCGTGTCATTCAGTTCCTCCCGTTGAATTCGCGGACCGCGTCCAGCATGGCGACAACATTCGCCACCGGCGTGCCCGCCTGCACGTTGTGAACAGTGTTGAACACGAAGCCACCGCCCGGCGAGAAGACCTCGCAGCGCTCCAGAACCTCGCGGCGCACGTCCGCCGGCGTGCCGAAAGGGAGCGTCTTCTGCGTATCCACACCTCCGCCCCAGAACACGATGGCGGAGCCGAACGCGTTCTTCAACTGCCGCGGGTCCATGCCGCTGGCCGAGCACTGCACCGGGTTCAGAACGTCGAAGCCCGCCTCGATGAACGACGGGATAAACTTCGCCACCGCCCCGCAGCTATGCTTGAAAGTCTTCCACCGCGTATTCTCGTGGATCCAGCCGTTGATCTCCCGGTAGTAGGGCAGCCACAGCTCGTTAAACGTCGCCGCGGAACAGAACGACGAAGTCTGCGTGCCGAAGTCGGCGCCGCAGGTGAACACCACGTCGAAGGCGTCGTCGCCCACGGCGTCGTGAATGCGCGCCAGGTTCGCCAGCGCATACTCCACCTGCTTGGCAAAGATCCGGTGAATGTACTCGCGGCGCGAGCGCGTGGAAACGTACCACTCCGCTACGTCCCGAATGCCTTTGGGATGCTTGAGAAACGGAGCGGGCACCAGCGCGATGTCGCCCAGCGCGGTTCCCGGCATGCTCGCGATCACGCCCCGCCCGCGACAGCCGGCCTCGGCGGCCCTGCGATAGTGCGCCAGGTCCTCGTCGCCGATCGGGCCGAACTCTTCGAGATTGTCCGCCGGATCGAGTCTTTCGTCGTCGATCGGCTCCTGGCGAACAATGGTGTCGAAGAAGTAGCCGCCCTTGGGCATCCGCCCACTCGCCGGCGCCGACAGGTCGCCTTCGGGGTAGATCAGCAGGTCGCCGTTGCTGGCCAGGGTCGTATTGAAGTCCGCGGGCACCAGCAGATCCAGCTCATCCCACAGCCGGAACGGCTTCCAATCCCGCGCCGGGAATCCAAACAGCGTCTTCGGCGCAGAGATCCCGGCCACGTCCAGCCCCATCGCATCCGCCAGGTCATCTTCAACCAGGCCCAGCATCTGGTACGGCTCGTGGATCTTGACCGGCCGTTTTGCGAGCCCGTAGCGATCGCGAAGCGCGGCCACGACGCTGGCGTGGATTCCGGTCACACCCGTGGCACCCAGGTCAACCGGGACCCGGTCGGGCTGCTTGTGATTGAGCGAAGCGAGCAGACGTTCTCGAGGTGTCATAGAGTCGGCTTCAACGCCGCCTTCCATAATATCTCCGGGCTCGCGATTGGCTGCCGGTCAAGTCATCATATGATATGATGAATCCCGCACTAACGTGTCCGCAAGCTTCGCCCGAATCGTGACTCCGGAACGGCTCCACGCCCGCGTGACGCGGACGCTTGCTCTTCGGATCCTCAACGCCGAGCACGCCGGCCAGCCAGCCGCTTTTCCCAACGAGGCCGACCTGTGCCTGCAGCTTGGCGTGAGCCGGACCGTAATCCGCGAGGCCATCAAGGTGCTGGCGGCCAAAGGCATGCTGGAGGTTCGCCAGGGCTCCGGCACGCGCGCCAGGCCGCGCTCGGAGTGGAATCTGCTCGATCCCGATGTCCTCGCCTGGCAGGCCCTGCTCGCGCCCAACCCGCGTGTCTTGCGGGATGTCTGCGAGGTGCGCCTCGCCATCGAGCCCATCGCTTCCGGATTCGCGGCCCTCCGCGCAACGCCTGAGGAAATCGCCGAAATCGAACAGCGCCTGGAGGACAAGGAAGCCGAAGCGGCCGATCCGGAAGAGCTGGTGAATGCCGACCTGCGGTTTCATGCGGCGGTCGTCGCCGCGTCGCACAACCCACTGCTCGAGCAGCTCAGCGCCGTCACCCGGCAGCCATTCCGCACGGCTCTCACCTACACCCGGCGCCTGCGCGCTGCTGAGGCCATGGGCTTGACTGCGCATCGAGCCCTGGCGGAGGCCATCAAGCACCGCGACCCGCTGAAGGCCCGCGCCGCGGCCGAAGAGATCGTAGGTCTGGCAATGCTGGGCGTCGAAGAGGCCATCCGGTCCGAGAGGCGCCGCAAACCTCGCAAGCGTTTGGAGAACTCTGATGCCACATGATGCGACTGCCCAGGCAGACTGGCAGATCTCGGAAGCAGCCGAGAAGAACATGCCCACGCCATCTCAGTGGCGGGAACGGCTCGGGCTCGAGAGCGACGAAGTCATCCCCATAGGCCGCGTCGCGAAGCTCGATTTCCTCAAGATCATCGACCGGCTCAGGAACCGGCCCGACGGCAAGTACATCGAGGTGACGGCCATCACGCCCACGCCGCTCGGCGAGGGCAAGAGCACCACTTCACTGGGGCTGATCGAGGGCCTCGGAAAGCGCGGGCACGGCGTGGGCGGCTGCCTGCGCCAGCCTTCCGGCGGCCCCACCATGAACATCAAGGGAACGGCAGCCGGCGGCGGCAACGCCCTGCTGATTCCCATGACGGAGTTCTCCATGGGCCTCACCGGCGACATCAACGACATCGTGAACGCCCACAATCTCGCCATGGTGGCGCTCACGGCCCGTTTGCAGCACGAGCGGAACTACACCGACGACCAGTTGCGCCGCCTCACCGGCATGCGCCGGCTCGATATCGACCCCTGCCGCCAAGACATGGGCTGGGTCATCGATTTCTGCGCCCAGGCCCTGCGCTCCGTCATCATCGGCATAGGCGCCCGTTCCGACGGCTACATGATGCAATCGAAGTTCAGTATCGCGGTCAGCTCGGAGCTGATGGCAATCCTGGCCATCGTGTGCGACATGGCCGACCTGCGCAAGCGCCTGGGCGAGATCACGGTCGCCCACGACAAGCAGGGCAATGCCATCACTACCAGCGACCTTGAGGTTGCCGGCGCCATGTGCGCCTGGATGCGCAACGCGATCAACCCAACCTTGTGCAGCACCGCGGAATACCAGCCCGTAATGGTCCACGCGGGGCCCTTCGCCAACATCGCGGTGGGGCAGTCCTCCATCATCGGCGACCGCGTCGGCCTGAAGCTGTTTGACTACCACGTAACCGAAAGCGGATTCGCCGCCGACATCGGCTTCGAGAAGTTCTGGAACGTGAAGTGCCGGCTCAGCGGGCTCCAGCCGCACGTCTCCGTCCTCACCACCACGATCCGGGCGCTGAAGATGCACGGCGGCGGGCCCAAGGTGGTCCCCGGTCTGACTCTCCCGGAAGAGTACCGGCATGAGAACCTCAAGCTGGTCGAAGCCGGCCTGCCCAACATGCTGCATCATCTGTCGATCATCCGTATGTCGGGCATCACCCCCGTGGTTTGCATCAACCGCTTCGAGACCGACACCCCGGACGAGGTCAGGCTGGTGCGCCGAGCGGCTGAAACCGCAGGCGCGCGCTGCGCCCTATCCGACCATTGGGCCAAGGGCGGCGAGGGCGCGCTGGAGTTGGCCGACGCCGTGGTGGACGCCGCCGCCGACCCGACCTCCTTCCGCTACCTCTACCCGATGGAAATGAAGCTGCGCGACCGGGTGGAACTGATCGCCAAAGACATCTACGGCGCCGACGGCGTCGCCTGGTCCCCCGAAGCCGAGTCGAAAATGAGGAGCCTCGAGTCCGATGCGCGGTATGATGAGTACTCCACGATGATGGTCAAGACCCACCTGAGTCTCAGCCACAACCCGGCATTCAAGGGCGTGCCGAAGCACTGGGTCCTGCCGATCCGGGACGTGCTGGTTTACTCGGGAGCGAAGTTCCTGTGTCCGTGCGCGGGCGAAATCAGCCTGATGCCCGGCACGGCGTCCAACCCCGGTTTCCGCCGCGTGGACGTGGACGTTCACACGGGTAAGGTGACCGGCCTGTTCTGAAAGGAGTCGCGTCATGCTGCTGAGCGCGGCGGATCTGTTCCGGGATCTCAGCCAGGCCACCCTAGAAGCGGCTGCCCGCATTGCAGCCGAAGAGCGCCACGCCCCCGGAACGTTCCTGTTCCAGGCGGGGGATGCCGCGGCCGATTTCTTCGTTCTGTCGGTGGGTAGGATTCGCCTCAGCGTCAGCCGCAGCGGGGGCATCGCCCATACGGTCAACCGTTCCGGCGAAACGCTAGGCTGGTCCAGCATGGCCGGATTCGACATCTACAGCGCTTCGGCCGAGTGCATCGAGCCCACCACCGTCCTCCGGATTCCGGCCGCTCAGCTAATCGGCATCCTCGAAGGCGACCCGGCCAGCGGCCTCAAGTTCTTCCAACATCTGGCCCACTACATTGGCGGCCGGCTCATCGAAAGCTACGGCGCCACGCTTTCCATGCACCCCGAAAAGGGCGCCTTCGGAGGATAGGCTTACTCATGCCTGCCGCGGCGAAACTCCGAACCCCTGATGTCGTGGAGTTTGAGACGAGTCTCGTGGCGTGGTCTCCGGGCCGACATCAGGAGTCCCGAGACTCGTCTCAGCGCTTGGGCCCAACACAACGGGGGAACAAGCTAAAGAGGCTGATGAAGAAGTCAAAGAACACGGTCTGGGCCGCTGATGAACCCGGATCAACGCGGATCAATCACTTGTTTTCAATCAGCGTTTATCGGCGTTTGTCCGCGGCCAGCAATGCTTTGGCCTTTCCTGGCCTTTGTGAGCGTTCTCTAAAGCGTGTCCCACGAATCCATGCCTGACAACTTCCTGAAAGCGGCCCTGGCGCGGCGCGAGTTCGTCTGTTCGGCGGAACTGGTGCTGGGCCGCGACCACACCGTCGCCGAAGCCGAAGCCTTCGTGCGCGACGCCTCCCATGAGCTGGGCCCCGTAAAGGTGATCAGCCTCACCGACCTTCCAGGTGGCAATCCTGCCCTGCCGCCGGAAGCCTTCGCCGCCCGGGTCCTCGCGCTGGACCTCACGCCCGTCGTCCACCTCAGCGGCAAGGATGGCAACCGTTCGCTCATCGAGGCGCGGCTGCACTCGCTCGCCCATCTCGGCGTGGAGAACGTGCTGGTGCTCACCGGCGACGCGCAGAAGGACGGCTTCCAGGGCCGCGCCAAACCGGTGCACGACCTGGATTCGGCGCTGATCCTGGCGCTCGTCGAGGCGCTCCGAGGCGGCCTCGAATACCGCCTCGGCTCGCGCGCCGTCCGGACGTCTCCGTTCGACTTCTTCCCGGGCGCCGTAGTCAACCCTTTCAAGCTGAGCGAGCCCGATCTGATGATGCAGCTTTACAAAATGCGCCTGAAGATCGCGCTCGGCGCGCGGTTCCTCATTACACAGGCCGGCTTCAATCTGCGCAAGCTGGTCGAGCTCAAGCAGTACATGGAGCGCGAGGGCCTCGCCGCGACGCCGGTGCTGGCCAACGTCTACGTCCCCACGCCGACCGTCGCGCGCATGATGCAGAGTGGCGAGTTGGCCGGCTGCGTGGTCAGTGCCGACTTCGTGCGCCGCATCGAGGGCGAAAAGAAGCCCCAGCGGCTCGAGCGCGCGGCACTAATGGTGGCGGCCGTGAAAGACCTCGGCTTCGCCGGCGCCCACATCGGCGGCTTCGGTCTCGTCTACAAAGACTTCATGACCATCCTCGATCGCGCCTCCGCCATCGGCAGCGCCTGGCGAAGCCGTCTGGAGGACCTCGTCTTCGCCTGCCCCGGCGAGTTCTATCTTCTGCCCGCGGGCGCGGACGGCCTGAGCGATGCAACGGGGTCGTACCAGGTGGGCCTGCACAAGCGGCATCCGCGCTTTTTCGAGCGCCTCTCGCGCACGGCGCACCGCCGCCTGATTGCCCCCGATACGCTTGTGGCCCGCTTCTTCGCCAAGCGCCTCACCGGCAGCTTGTGGCCCAGGCTGCTGGGCGCATCATCGCTCTACAGGAAGGCGACGCTCGGCTGCCAGAGCTGCGGCGATTGCATTCAGGATCACTTGAGTTACGCCGGCTGTTCGATGCGCTGGTGCTACAAAGAGCTGCGGAACGGCCCCTGCGGCGGCTCGCGCGTGGACGGAACCTGCGAGGCCCGCCCCGAGCTTCCCTGCTTGTGGAACGTGGTGTACGAGGCCGCGCTGGCGCTGGGCGAAGATCCCGCCCGCTTCGCCCACACACTGATTCCGCCGCGCGAGTGGTCGCTCGATCGCACCAATGCGCTGGTCAACCGTTTTGCCGGAACCGACAACTTATCCAAACGCACATCACTCACAGAGAGGACTAATGTTACTGATCGGTGAATTGATCAACGCCACCCGCAAGAAGGTGGGAGCGGCCGTCGAGGCGAGAGACGTCGAGTTCATCCGCGACCTGGCTCAGCGCCAGGCGGCGGCGGGCGCGGACATGCTCGACGTCAATGGCGGAATCGCAGGCCGCGAGATGGAGTCGCTCGAATGGCTCATCAACGTAGTCCAGGAAGCCACGGACCTGCCGCTGTCCGTCGACAGTTCGGATTCCGACGCCCTGCGGCACACGCTGCCGTTCTGCAAGCAGCGGCCGATCGTGAACTCCATCACGGACGAGCCGGCCCGGTTCAACGCCCTGCTCCCAGTCCTGAAAGAACACCATGCACGCGTGATCGCGCTGTGCATGAGCGCGGCCGGAACGCCGACGGGCGTGGCTGACCGGGTCGAGACCGCGTCCCGCCTGGTCGACCGCCTCACCCGCGAGGGCCTCGATCCCGACGACATCTTCGTCGACCCGTGCGTGATCCCGATCAGCACCGGCTCCGAGCACGGCGCGGCCGTTCTCGATGCCGTCGGCTGCATCAAGGAGCGCTTTCCCGGCGTGCACGCCAGCGTCGGATTGAGCAACGTGTCCTTCGGCGTGCCCGCGCGGAAACTCATGAACCAGACGTTCCTGATGCTGCTGCTCGCCCGCGGCCTGGACACTGCGATTCTGGACCCGTGCGACCGCCAGCTCATGGCCAACGTCGCCGCCGCCGAAGCCCTCCTGGGCCGCGACGAATTCTGTGGCCAGTATCTCCGCGCCTTCCGCGCCGGGAGGCTCGAGCCGCTCGCGGGGTAGCCGGCCGAATCGAAAAGAATTCGGGGGCACTCCGGGCTCGAACGCCGAACCTCCATCCCACGAACAAGCGCAGGCGTGTCCCCGAATTCTTTTGTGGTGCGCCGTCTAAGGCCTCTCTGTCCGGGAACAGCCCATCGAGCCTGCCCGGCCCCCCGGCCCAATCCCCCTATAATGGTCTATCACCCCGGGAGGCCCACCATGTCCCGCGCCATCGATCTGTTCGTTGAAGCCAACCGAGTACGCCTGCTCGACGAGCTAAAGACCTTCATCCGCATCCCCAGCGTCAGCACTCTCGAGGAGAACCGGCCCGACATCGACCGCGCGGCCGAGTTCGTCGCCTCGAGCCTGCGCGCGGCGGGAATCGAGAATGTCGAAGTAATCCTTACTGCCAAGCACCCGCTGGTCTATGGCGACTGGCTCCACGCGCCCGGCCGGCCCACGGTCCTCTGTTATGGCCACTATGACGTGCAGCCCGTCGAGCCCCTCGAAGAGTGGAAGAGCCCGCCCTTCGAGCCCACCCTCCGCGACGGCAACCTCTACGCCCGCGGCACGGCCGACGACAAGGGGCAAATGTACACCCACATCAAGGCCTTCGAGGCGCTGCGCGCGGTCCACGGCGCCCTGCCCGTCAACGTGAAATTCCTGGCCGAGGGCGAAGAGGAAATCGGCGGCACTTCGATCGCCCGCTACGTCGACGAGAACCCGGAGAAGCTGCGTGCCGATGTCGCGCTGGTCTCCGATACGGAGATGTACGCGGAAGACATGCCGACCTTGTGCACCGGCCTCCGCGGCCTTGTCTATATGGAAGTGGCAGCCACCGGGCCGGAGCGCGACCTGCACTCGGGCAACTACGGCGGCGCCGCGCCCAACGCCGTCTTCGGCCTCATCGAGCTGCTCGCGAAGGCCAAGGACGCGCGCGGCGTCATCCAGGTGCCGGGTATCTACGACGACGTGGTCGCGCCCGCACCCGCCGAAAAGGCAAGCTGGGAAAGCCTGCCCTTCAGCGAGGCCGAGTTCCTCAGCCGCGAGGTCGGCTCCACAAAGCTCACCGGCGAGCCGGGCTACTCCGTGCTCGAGCGCCTCTGGGCGCGGCCGACCTTCGAGGTGCATGGTATCGCCGGCGGTTTCACCGGCGCCGGCGCCAAAACCGTCATCCCCGCCAAGGCCACCGCCAAGGTCAGCATCCGCCTGGTGCCGAACATGCAGCCGGAGAAGGTGATCGCCGCGTTCCGCGCCTTCGTCGAAAAGAACACGCCGGAGGGCATTCGCACCGAGGTGCGCGTCCTGAGCGGCGCCCCCGCCGTGCTCGTCGATCCCGATCATCCTGCCATCCGCGTGGCCGCGCGCGCCTTTAGCGAAGCCTTCGGCCGGCCCACGGTCTACATCCGCGCCGGGTGTTCCGTGCCGATCGTCGGTGATTTCGCCCGTTCCCTCGGCATCCCCACCGTCATGATGGGCTTCGGCCTGCCCGACGACGGCCTCCACTCGCCGAACGAGAAGTTCCGCCTCGTGAACTACTACAAGGGCATCACGACCGTCGCCGGGTTTCTCGAAGAATACGGTCGCAGCGGCCGATGAGCGAACGCGCAGAACAGGAGCAGATACTCCACTCGGCCAGCCTGGTGTCGGGCGCGGTGCTGGTTAGCCGGGTCAGCGGCGTGGTGCGCGAGACCGTCATGGCCCACCTCTTCGGCGCCGGCCGCGTATTCGATGCCTTCTCTCTCGGTTTCCGCATTCCCAACCTGGCGCGCGACCTGTTCGCCGAAGGCGCCCTCTCCTCCGCCTTCATCCCCGTCTTCTCCGAGTACCTGGCGACCAGGGACCGGAAGGAAGCCGCCCGCCTGGCGAACCTGGTCGGAACGGCGGTCATTATCATCGTCGGGATCGTGTGCGTGCTGGGCGTGGTCGCGAGCCCGCTCCTGGTGAAGTTGCTCGCCAGCGCCTGGGCCACTGCCGATCCCGGCAAGTTTCAGCTCGCCATCCACATGACCCAGCTCATGTTCCCGTTCCTGCTGCTGGTGGCTCTGGCGGCGCAGGCCATGGGAATCCTGAACGCCTGCGACAGCTACGGCGTCCCCGCGCTGGCTTCCACGGTGTTCAACATCTCTTCGGTGCTCTTTGGCGTCCTGCTGGGCTTCTGGCTGGGGCCGCACATCGGCCTGGCGCCCATCGAGGGCATGGCTTACGGCGTGGTGCTCGGCGGCCTGGTCCAGCTTCTCTGGCAGTTGCCCTCCCTCCGGCGCGCCGGCTTCAGTTTCCGCCCGGCCATCGATTGGTCGCACCCCGGGTTGCGGCGCATCATCCGGCTGATGGGGCCGGCCATCATCGGCAGCGCGGCCGTGCAGATCAACGTCCTGGTCAACACGAATTTCGCCACCACCATCGTCGATCCCGTGCGCGGCGTGAACGGGCCCGTGGGCTGGCTGCAGTACGCCTTCCGCTTCATGCAGTTGCCGCTCGGCCTGTTCGGCGTCGCCATCGCCTCGGCCACGCTGCCTTCCATCTCGCGCAGCGCGGCGGCGGGCAACATCGACGAGTTCCGCAAGACGCTCTCGGACTCGCTCGGCATGGTGTTTCTGCTCACGGTGCCGTCGTCCATCGGCCTCGTCGTGCTGGGAGATTCGATGATCGCCGCCATCTACCAGGGCCGGAAGTTCGCCCCCTACGACACCCACCAGACCGCGCTGGCCTTATCCTGTTACGCTATCGGCCTGGCGGGCTACGCGGCTACCAAGGTCTTGGCGCCCGCGTTCTACGCTCTCGGCAGCGTGCGCACACCGATGCTTGTGAGCCTGGCTTCCATCCTCATCAACTACCTGGCCGCGTACTCGCTGACGCGCTGGACCACTCTCGGACACGCCGGCCTCGCCCTGGCCACCTCGGGCGTGGCCTTGTTCGGCGCCGTCGTTCTGTTCTGGGCTCTGCGCAGCCGCCTGGCGGGAATCCACGGCCGCCGGCTTCTGAAGAGCACGCTTAAAATCGGCCTGGCATCGCTCATCATGGGAGTCGCCATCCGGGCTTCGGACATCGGTTTCGCGGATTGGCTCGGCGTCTCGCGCCTGGGCCGGTTGGCGGATCTGGCGATCTCCATTCCAGTCGGCCTCGCCGTGTTTTGGGCAGTTTGCCGCGTCACGAAAGTGCCCGAACTGGAGTCCGCCGGCCGCGCTCTCATCGCGCCGCTCGCGAGGGCGGGAGCCGGCAGCGTGTTAAAATTGAAAAACAATGGTCCCAGACCTGAGGATAGCGATCCAGCTGCAGGACCTCGATAGCCGCATTCGAGACTTGCAGAACGAAGTCGCCTCCCTTCCCAAGCACATTGCGGCGATCGAGAAGATGCTCGAGTCCCACATCCGCAGAGTCGAGGCGGATAAGGCTGCACTCGCCGCCAACCAGCGCGAGCGCAAGCAGTTGGATGTGGACATCCAGTCCCAGGAGCAGAAGACCTCCAAGCTCAAGGATCAGATGCTCCAGGCGAAAACCAACGAGCAGTACGCCGCCTTCAAGCACGAGATCGACTACTGCGAGGCCGAAATCCGCAAGTGCGAGGACAGCATCCTCGACCGCATGACGGAGTCCGAGCCGCTGGAGCAGAGTCTCAGGAAGGCGCAGGCGGCGCTCGACGAGGAGAAACGGCAGGTAGAGGCCGAGAAGAAGGTTGCCCGCGAGCGCACCGCCGAAGATAAGCGGCAGTTGGACGAGCTGAAAAAGCGGCGCGCCGAGGTCGTGGCCCCCATGACTCCGGCCGTCAACCGCGAGTACGAGCGCCTCCGGCGGACCCGCAAGGGCATCGCCATCGCAGAGGTGATTGAAGGCCGCTGCGGGGCATGCAACATGACCCTGCGGCTCCAGTTCTTTCAGGATCTCCGCCGCCTGGACCAGGTGATGTACTGCGAGACCTGCGGCCGCATCCTGTTCTACACACCTCCGCCGGCCGAGGTCGACGAGATCGGACCCGCCGCCGAGTCTCCCGAGTCCATGGAGACCGGCCGTTAGGCCGGCACGCTCAAACCGAGCCGCGACTACAGGGAGCGGTCCGCGCTAGTATGGACTGCCATGGGCCAACTCGTCGATCAGGACGCTGAGCACCTCCGGCTGCTCACGATCTTCTACTACATCAATGCCGGGATTATGGCGTCTTTCTCCTGCTTCGCCCTGATCTATGTGGGCATAGGCGCCGCCGTACTCATTCGCCCGGATGCGTTTGGGACGGGCGCCGGCGCCCCGCCCGCCGTCCTGGGTTACGTCTTCGCGGTTCTGGGCTTGCTGTTCCTCACGTTGGGTCTGGGCTTTGCCGCCTGCCTGTTCTTTGCAGGACGGTTCCTCGCACGGCGGCGCCATCGCCTGTTCTGCCTGGTGATCGCGGGTATCAATTGCCTCTTCGTCCCCTATGGCACGGCGCTGGGCGTGTTCACGTTCATCGTCCTCGTGCGGCCCAGTGTCCAGGCACTGTTCTCCTCCGCGCCGCCCAATCCGCCCGGCCCGCTAGAATAGTCTCTTGCGCGCTGTCTCATTCGAAATTCTCGCGGAGTGCCCGAAAACCGGTGCGCGCGCCGGCGTGCTGCACACCCCGCACGGCGACGTCGAAACACCGGTCTTCATGCCCGTGGGCACGCAGGCCACGGTCAAGGGCGTCACCCAGCGCGACCTGATCCAGGACCTCGACGCCGCCATCATCCTGGCCAACACCTATCACCTGTTCCTCCGCCCTGGCCACGAGTTGATCCGCCAGTTGGGCGGTCTGCACCGCTTCATGTCCTGGCCGCGCGCCATCCTGACCGATTCCGGCGGCTTCCAGGTCTTCAGCCTCAGCCATCTCCGCAAGGTCACCGACGAAGGCGTCCGCTTCCAATCGCACCTGGACGGCGACACCCACCTGTTCACTCCCGCCTCAACCGTGGACGTGCAGCTCGCGCTCGGTAGCGACATCCTGATGACGCTCGACGAGTGCATCGGCTATCCCGCCACCTACGAAGCGGCGCGCGAGGCGATGGAGCGGACCGTCCGCTGGGCCCGCGCCAGCTTCGAGCATTACCGGCAGATCGAGCAGCCGGCCGGGGCGCTGTTTCCCATCGTGCAAGGCGGGATGCACGCCGGCCTTCGCGCCGCCTGCGCCGCGGAGCTGGTCGCGCTCGATGCGGATGGCTACGCCATCGGCGGCCTTTCGGTCGGCGAGCCGCGCCCGGTCAGCATGGAAATCGTCGAGGCCGCAACGCCGCTCCTCCCCCGCGACCGGCCCCGTTACGTCATGGGCGTCGGTCTGCCCGAGGAACTACCCGAGTACGTGGCGCGCGGCGTGGACATGATGGATTGCGTGCTGCCCTCGCGAAACGCCCGCAATGGCTGCCTGTTTACCTCCCAGGGCCGCATCGTGATCAAGCAGGCGCGCTACAAGGACGATGCCGCGCCCGTGGACGCCGCCTGCGGCTGCTACACTTGCCGCAACTTCTCGCGCGCCTATCTTCGCCATCTCTTCCAGGCCGGCGAGATTCTGTTCGCCACCCTGGCTACCATCCACAATCTGAAGCATTACCTTGACAGGATGCGGCAGATCAGGCACTGTATTATGATAGGAACGTATTCTGAGTGGTTGGACTCCGTCCGCTCCGAACCGGTTCAACTGGAATAGGTTCCGCAGTTTGACTCCTCGGCGTATTTTCCTTAGAGTTGAGTTCTGCCGCGGCCATAGCGCCGAATGCGCGGCGATGAGAGGTTGACACGTGCTCTTTGATCTTTTTCTCCTCGAGAATCTTGCCCCCAGCCCCCAGGCGGCCAATAATCCGCTGGTAGGCTTCTTGCCTATCATCCTGATCTTCGGTATCTTTTATGTTTTGCTCTTCCTTCCGATGCAGCGCCAGAAGAAGGCGCAGCAGAAGATGCTTCGGGAGTTGCAGAACGGCAGTCTGGTTTTGACGAGCGGCGGCATCATCGGCTCAATCACGGAGATCAAAGACGACGACACTCTGGTGCTGCGGGTGAAGCCGGACGGCGTCAAGCTGCAGATCGCTCGGAGCGCCGTCTCGAGCGTGCTATCCGGAGCCGGAGAGGCCAAGAAGTAATTACAGCGGGAAGGTGAGATGACCAAAGGCGTTAGGACTCGCGCAATCATCATTCTGGGCATACTGTTGCTCGTCGTATACGGCATCATCGGTTTTCCAAGGAACCAGGAAGAGCTGCTTGCCAACCTCCAGAAGAACATCCATCTGGGACTTGATCTGAAGGGCGGAAGCCACCTGGTGTTGCAGGTCCAGGTGCAGGATGCGGCGAAGGCCGAGGCCGACCGCACTATCGAAACGCTCAAAGACGATATGCGCAAGCGCAACATCGACTACGCGAGCATCGATCGCAACGACCCTTCGACCGTCGAACAGACCGATTCCATCCAGATCAACATCCACGGCGTGCCCGCGGCGAAGACCAACGACCTGCGGGATCTGGCGACCGGCAGCTTCTCCAGCTGGACTCTGACGCCCATCAACTCGTCCGACTACAGGCTGAACATGAAGCCCAGCGAGATGATCGCCCTGAAGAAGGATACCGTGACGCGGTCCATTCAGACCATCGAGAACCGCATCAACGGTCTGGGCCTGACCGAACCCACCATCCAGCAGCGCGGCCGCGCCGAGGCGGACTACGAGATCCTGGTGCAACTGCCCGGCGTCGACGATCCGGCGCGCGTCAAGCAGATCATGCAGGCAGCCGCCTTGCTCGAGCTCAGCGAGGTTAAAGACGGTCCGTTCACGAGCCAGGACCAGGCGCTCGCCAAGCACGGCGGCGTGCTGCCGCTCAACACCAAACTCGTCAAGATGGCGCCGCGGGGAGGCGAGCAGAGCGAAAGCTGGTTTCTGGTGAGCCGTACACCGGTCATTACCGGCCGCGACCTGCGCAGCGCCAAGCCGTCCCGGGACCAGATGAACAAGTGGGAGACCGCCTTCACCCTGAACAAAGACGGCGCCAGGCGGTTCGCCCGTTACACCGAGGCCAACGTCGGGAACCGGCTGGCCATCGTCCTGGACAACCGGATCATGAGCGCGCCGGTCATCAAGAGCCGCATCGAAGATTCGGGTGTCATCGAGGGCATGAGCGGCCAGCAGGAGGCCTCCGACCTGGCGCTGGTCCTGAACGCCGGATCGCTCCCGGCCGGGATTGTGTACGAAGAGGAGAGAACGGTCGGCCCGTCGCTGGGCGCCGATTCCATCCGCGAGGGGCTGACGGCCGGCGCGGCCGGGTTGCTGGCAGTCATCATCGCGATGCTGGTCTATTACAAAAGGGCCGGGATCAACGCGGTGCTGGCACTGCTGCTGAACGCGCTCATCCTCATGGCGGCTTTGAGTTACTTCGACGCCGTTCTGACGCTGCCCGGGATCGCCGGCGTGATCCTGACCATCGGCATGGCGGTGGACTCTAACGTGCTGATTTTTGAACGCATTCGCGAGGAGCTGCGGGCCGGCAAGGGGGTCGTTGCCGCGGTCGAGACCGGCTTCAGTAAAGCATTTCTGACCATCATCGACACGCACGTGACTACGATCGTCTCCTGCGCTTTCCTCTTCATGTTCGGCACCGGGCCGGTGAAGGGATTCGCCGTAACCCTGGTCATTGGCCTGGTCGCCAACGTTTTCACGGCGGTCTTCGTGTCCCGAACGATGTTCGACTGGTCGCTGAACCGCCAGCGCCAGGTGACAAGTTTGAGCATTTAGGGCTGCAGGCCGTTTTTTTCGGTCCAGCCCTGGAACTTAGGAATCTGAGCCGGTGTCCAATCTTTGTGGGCACGGGCAGGCGTGCTGCATGGAAATCTTTAAACAGACGAATTTTGACTTTCTGGGCAAAAAGTGGCCCTTCATCATCGCCTCGCTGGTGCTGACGGCAGCCGGGTTCGCGAGCCTGGGCATCAAAGGCGGCCCGCGTTACGGTATCGACTTCCGCGGCGGCGCTATCATGGACGTGAAGTTCGCGGGACCGCCGCCCGATGCGCGCATCCGCTCGGCCCTCTCCAGGAACATCAAGGGTGACATCACAGTACAGAATGTGGGCGGCGCATCGAGCGAGGTTCTGATCGGCACCGAGCTGAGAAGCGATCAGGAACTCGCCGCGGCCCGGTCTGCCATGACGCAAACGCTCGAGACGACCTTCATCCCGCCGCAAGATCGAGGGAAGCTCGACTTCAACAACAGCGGCGCTCAGGCCCTGGCGGACCGGCTGCGGGATCCTCTGCTTCGCAACGGCGTGGCGCTCTCCGATGAGCAACTCCAGGACCTGGTGGGGCGCATGGTGACCTATCGCGACCACGACCAGTCCGGCCTGCTGACGGGTTTCGACCAGCTTTCGGGCGTTCGCGGAGCCAACTCCCAGGTGATCGCCACGCTGAAACAGGAATGCACGCTGGCGCCCTTCACGGTAAAGCGGGTTGAGGTGGTCGGCCCCAAGGTTGGCGGCGAGCTGCGGTGGCAGGCCGTCAAGGCGACCCTGTACGCTCTGGCCGGCATGCTGGTTTACATTGCCTTCCGGTTCGAGTGGATCTATGGCGCGGCTGCCGTAATTGCCGTTTTCCACGACACGCTGATCACTATCGGGCTGTTCTCGCTTCTGAACAAGGAGATCTCGCTGACGGTCATCGCGGCGCTCCTGACGCTGGTCGGCTACTCGATGAACGACACCATCGTGGTATTCGACCGCATCCGGGAGAACCTCAAGATCATACGGCGCGAGAAACTCGACGTCCTGATCAACCGGAGCATCAATCAGACCTTGAGCCGGACCATTCTGACGTCCGGTCTGACGTTCCTCACCGTCCTGGCGCTGTTCCTGTTTGGCGGCGAGGTGTTGCACGGTTTCGCACTTGCGCTGGTGATTGGGATTATCATTGGAACGTACTCCTCGATCTTCATTGCCAGCCCGATTTTGGTCTTCTGGCAGGATCTGATGGAGCAGCGGAAGAAGCCGTCCTCCGTCGGGCCTCCGCCCGCGGTGCAGGCCGCGCGACGAGGCCGGTAGAGGCGGCAGGGTAGGCGTTGTGTTGGACCCGGCGCGAGCCGGTTAGCGGAAAGTTTTTGAAAGGGTATCGGATATGTTTGAACAAAGCCTCCTCGACACCAAGGGAAAGACGAACAAGCCCTGGACGATCGTGGTTTCATTCGTCATCCAGTGCGCGCTGATCAGCGTGGCGGTTCTGATCCCGCTGATCTACTACGACGCTCTTCCCAAAGGGCAGTTGACCAGCTTCCTGGTGGCGCCTCCACCGCCTCCTCCGCCACCTCCGCCTCCCGCTATGGCGGCCCCCAAAATCGTCAAGCTGATCCCGCGGCAGTTCGACGCCGGCAAGCTGATGGCGCCCAAGGTGATCCCGAAACAGATCGCGATGATTAAGGAAGAGGAGTTGCCGCCGGCTTCGAGCGGCGGCGTGGTTGGCGGTGTGTATGGTGGCGTTCCCGGCGGTCAGGCCGGCGGCGTGCTCGGCGGCATTATCGGCTCGGTCGCATCCGCCGCTCCTCCCCCGCCCCCGCCTCCTCCGGTGCACGAAGTCAAGATCACGCGCGTCCGGGTGGGTGGCAACGTTCAGTCCGCAATGAAGATCCGCGGGGCCAATCCGGCGTACCCCCCGCTCGCGAAGCAAGCCCGCATCCAGGGCCACGTGGTGTTCACGGCCATCATCGGCCGGGACGGGACCATTCAGAATCTACAGCTCATTAGCGGTCACCCGCTGCTGGTGCCGGCGGCGCAGGCCGCCGTGTCGCAGTGGATATACCGTCCGACCCTCCTCAACGGAGAGCCGGTGGAAGTGATTACGCAGATCGACGTGAATTTCACGTTGAGCCAGTAAGGTTTCAGACGGCGCGCTGCGGGCCACGGCCCGTAGCGGCCAAATTCAACTCGCAGGAGAAAGAAGACAATGTTTCTAACATCTCAAATTTGGGCGTTTCTGCTGCTCCAGGAAGGTCAGGCGGCAGTGGGTTGGGACGTCGTCGCGCTGTGGCGCCAGATGGGCGGCTTGGCGAAGGCGGTCGTCGTCGTCCTGTTCCTCATGTCCGCGTGGTCGATCGGCGTGATGATCGACCGCCTGATCGCTTACAGCGCGGCACGCAAGCAGTCGCGGCAGTTCGCTCCGGCGGTTGCCGGCGCGTTGCGCGAGGGCAAGCTGGACGAGGCGATCAAGATCGCGGACCGTTACAAGAAGAGCCATCTGGCCAAGGTCGTAGTGGCCGGTTTGCAGGAGTTCCGGGCGCACCAGATCAGCACGGAGATTCCAGGCGAAGAGATCGAGGCGTCCAAGCGGGCTCTTGAGCGCGCGGAGGCCATCGTTCACGCCGAGCTGAAGCGCGGCGTCAGCAACCTGGCCACGATCGGTTCGACGGCCCCCTTCGTGGGACTGTTCGGCACCGTGGCCGGCATCATCAACGCGTTCAAGAGCATGGCGGCCGAGAAGTCCACCGGCATCGGCGCGGTCGCGGGCGGCATTTCCGAAGCCCTGGTGACCACCGCGGTGGGCTTGTTCGTGGCCATCCCGGCGGTGTGGATGTTCAACTTCTTCACCAGCAAGATCGAGGCCTTCGACGTCGAGATGGGCAATTCCAGCTCGGAGTTGATTGACTACTTCCTGAAGCGGTCGCAGCAGCAGGTGGCGAAGTAGCAGGACACGTTACGGAATTCGACCCAGCGAGTTGAGTCGCGCGGACGGGGGCCCGGCACCGGGCCCCCCACTGGCGCGGGCTGGGCTGAGTCTGGAGGGAACGGAAATGCAAAAATTCAAGGCGCCGCCGCCCGTGGCTGACATCAACGTCACCCCGATGGTGGACGTGATGCTCGTGATGCTTATCATCTTCATGGTCATTACCCCCATGCTTTCCAAGGGCGTCAGCGTGGACCTCTACAAGGCGAACAACCCGATCGCCATGGCGAATGCGGAGAAGGAAGACGCCGTTGTGGTCGCCATCACGCGCGACGGCAAGACCTTCCTCGGCACGACCCTGACGCAGCCCCAAGATCTGCCGCCCAAGGTCAAGGACATGATCTCCGGCCGCACGGACAAGACCACCTATGTGAAGGCGGACTCGCGGGCCAAGTACTCGAGGGTGGTCGAGGTGGTGGACAACCTGCGAGCGGCCGGCGTCGATCAGCTCGGGCTGATGACCGACCAGGTCGAGGAGAAGAGGCACTAGCTCCGACGGGCTGGATGCTTTTAAGGAGAAGAGTCTTATGTCAATGGCAGTGGGTGGCCCCAGTAATATGAAGTGCGACATGAACGTCACGCCGCTCATCGACGTGCTGCTGGTGCTGTTGATCATTTTCATGGTCATCGCTCCGGTGACCCCCAAGGGTCTCAGCGCGCTGGTTCCGCAACCGGCGAAACCGAATGAGCAGCCGAGCGCGGCCGACACCCGGACGGTGGTCATTTCGATCAACAAAGACAAGTCGCTGATGATCAACCAGGAGGCGGTTTTGGAGCCTCAGCTCCAGTCGCGCCTCGAAGACATCTTCAAGAGCCGCGCCGAGCGCGTGGTCTTCGTCAAGGGGGATCCGGATCTCGAATACCGGTGGGTCGCCGGCGTCATCGACGTGGCGCACGCCGCTGGGATCGATAAGGTCGGCCTGATGACTCAGAAGGTCGAAGCCGGGCAGTGAAGCCCTGAGGAGCTAGCATGAACCGTAAATGGACTTATTTGGTAGCTGCGCTCGCCTTGGCGTTGGCCCTGGTTTCGAGCACCGGCTGCAAGAAACTGAGAGCGCGCGACAACCTCAACAAGGGCGTGCAGGCCTTCCGCAGCGCGAAGTATTCCGATGCCGTGGACCGCTTCAAGGAAGCCATCGAGCTGGATCCGACGTTCCCGACCGCCAGGCTTTACTTGGCCATCGCCTATTTCCAGCAGTGGATCCCGGGCTCCGACGAGCCGGACAACGAGAAGATGCTCGAGGCGGCCAAGGATCAGTTCAACCAGGTGCTGCAAGAGGACCCGAAGAACCCCGTCGCCATCGAATACATGGCCCAGTTGAACTACAGTGAGACGCAGGGCATCAAGGACCTCGATAAGAAGATCCAGAAGCTGGACGAGGCCCAGCAGTGGTACGAGCGGCTGGCCAACGCAGACCCCAAGAACAAGAACGCCTTCTACAGCCTCGGCGTCATTGCCTGGGCGAGGTGGTATCCGACCCTGGGCATCGCCCGCAGCAAGGCGGGCATGAAGCCCGAGGATCCCGGCCCGCTGAAGGACAAGCCGGCCCGCGAGCAGCTTCGCGCCAAGTACTGGGACATGATCAACTCGGGCATCCAGAGTCTCAACCACGCGCTCGACCTCGACCCCAAGTACGACGACGCGATGGCCTACCTGAACCTGCTCTACCGCGAACGGGCCGACCTGGCTGCGACGCCCGAGGAATACCGGGCCGATATTAACACTGCAGATTCCTGGATGCAGAAGACGCTCGATACCCGCAAGCAGAAGGCAGGCATGACGGCCGATGTCACTCCCGCCTCGGCGGGCTCGCAGTAGCGAGGTGCGGCAGGCGATTCCGCCTGCCAGTGACGGGACGGAGACCTGTCCCGCGAGGGCCACTGGTATACTGGAAACAGGCGGCGTCTCAGCGCCGCCTGTTTTTTTTATGTCCTCCGAGCCTACCCAGGCAGTTCAGGCGCCGGATGCCGCGGCCGGCGACGCCGCCCTGTTGGAGCGCCTGTACTCAGAGATCGAGGCCAAAATTCAGTCCCTGCGCCCCCGCGAGGACCTGTCGCAGCTCCAGAAGGCATTCCGCTTCGCCGTCCAGTGGCACAAAGGACAGACCCGCGCTTCCGGCGAGCCCTATGTCGTCCATCCGCTGAACGTCGCCCTCGTTCTGGCGGAGATGAACATGGACCTGGTCTGCGTCCAGACCGGTCTTCTGCACGACGTCCTCGAAGACACGGGCGTGCCCCCCGAAGAGGTACGCAAGCAGTTCGGCGACGACGTGGCGCATTGCGTCGACGGCGTCACCAAGCTCAGTAAGCTGAAGTTCTACTCCCGCGAGGAGCGCCAGGCCGAAAGCGTCCGGAAGATGCTGCTGGCCATGGTGGACGACGTCCGCGTGGTGATCGTCAAGCTGGCCGACCGCCTGCACAACATGCGCACCCTGGGAGCGCTCTCGCCCGACCGCCAGCAGCGCATTTCGCAAGAGACCCTCGAGATCTACGCGCCCATCGCCCACCGTCTCGGCATGGGCAAGATCCGCGGCGAACTCGAAGACCTGGCGTTCAAGTACCTCGATCCCACCGCCTACGAGGAAATCGTCACCGCCATTGAATCGCGCCGCCAGGCCAACGAGGATTTCCTGAAGCAGATCAAGGACCATGTGGACTTGGTGCTGCGCCGCGAGGGCATCCCGGCGCGCATCGAGGGCCGCATCAAGCGCGCCTACTCCATCCACCAGAAGCTCAAGCGGCAGAAGATCACCATAGAGCAGGTCTATGACGTGCTGGCCGTGCGGATCGTCACCGACTGCGTCAAGAATTGTTACGCCGCCCTGGGCGTCATCCACAACGAGTGGCGCCCCATTCCCGGCCGCATCAAAGACTTCATCGCCATTCCCCGCCCCAACCTTTATCAATCCCTGCACACCTCGGTGATGGGCCCGGGCGGGCAGAGCTTCGAAGTGCAGATTCGCACCGAAGAGATGCACCGTGTCGCCGAGCAAGGCATCGCCGCCCACTGGAAGTACAAGGAAGGGCGCAAAGACGGCGGCGAGGAGGACCAGCGCATCGCCTGGCTGCGCCATTTGCTGGAGTGGATCCAGGAGATGAGGGACTCCAACGAGTTCATGTCCACGCTGAAAGTGGACCTGTACCGCGAGGAGGTCTACACCTTCACGCCGCGCGGGAAGGTAATCGTGCTGCCCCGCGATTCCACGCCCGTCGATTTCGCTTACGCCATTCACACCGCCGTGGGCCACACCTGCGTCGGCGCCAAGGTGAACGGCCGCATCGTCCCGCTGAAATACACCCTGCGCAACGGCGACATGGTCGAGATTCTCACCCAGCCCAACCACACGCCGAGCAAGGACTGGCTGGCGCTGGTGCGGACCTCGCGGGCGCGCAACAAGATCCGCGCCGTCATCAACGCCAGCGAGCGGGCCAAGGCCATCGAGATCGGCGAGAAGTATCTCGAGAAGGAAGCCCGGCGCGTCGGCGTGCAAGTCTCCCGGATCGCCAAGGCCGATGTCGAGCGGGTCGCCTCCGAATACGGTTTCGCGAAGATGGACGACCTGTACGCCGCGCTGGGCTACGGGAAGTTCTCCCCGCGGAAGATCCTTCAGAAGCTCGCGCCCGGCGTGGCGGGCCTCGAAGAGGAAGAGGAGACCAAGCCTCAGCCGGCGGCCGCTCCCACAGGCGTGCCGGGCCTGCCCGACACCGGGGACCTGGTCATCAAGGTGAAGGGCGTGGACGACCTGCTGGTCTATCGCGCCAAGTGCTGTAACCCGATTCGCGGCGAGGCCATCGTCGGTTACGTGACGCGGGGCAAAGGCGTAGCCGTCCACTCCACCAACTGCTCCAACGTGCAGAACCTTATGTACGAGGCTGAGCGCCGCATCGACGTGGAGTGGACGCGCGCAACCACCGAGTCGTTCCCGGTCAAGATCGTGGTCTACACCAATGATCGTCCCGGCATGCTCACCGAGCTGACTTCGGTGCTCTTCCACGAGAACAGCAACATCCGCAGCCTGGAAGCGAAGCAGAACGAAAAGGAGGGCGCGGTGGTCGACATGACGGTCGAGGTGCGCGACAAGAAGCAGCTCGAGCGCATCGTCGCCGCCATGCGCCGCCTCTCGGGGATCATCGATGTCGAGCGCATGTGAGCCCGAGCGTATCGCCGTTTCCAAGTCGAAGGGTATCCACATCGACTGGAAGGACCAGCACCACAGCGAGTACGATCTGCGCTACCTCCGCGACCACTGTCCCTGCGCGACCTGCGCCGGCACCCACGGTCCTCCGCCCGCCGCCACCCCGGCCGGCGCCAACCCCTTCCAGCTCTTCCAGCCGGCGCTGAAGATCCAGGAAGTCGAGCCGGTTGGCAACTACGCCCTCCGGCTCAAATGGAGCGACGGCCACAACAGCGGCATCTACTCCTGGGAGCACTTCCGGCGCATTTGCCCCTGCCCGGAATGCGCGGCTTAACCGGTGGGGCAGGGGTTTGGCCTGCCCAGGGCAGGCGGGACCGCCCGCCCCACAAGAAGAGTGCAGCCTATAGCAGCCGGAAGTTGACCTCGACCCGGGCCACTACTGCCACGGGTTTGCCGTTCTTCATGCCCGGGCGGAAGCGCCACTGCTTGACGGCTTCGACGGCCTTCTCGTCCAGCCCCAGTCCGAGCGGGTTGAGGATCTTGAAGTTCGTCGGATAGCCGCGCTCGTCGATGATAATCTCGATCACCACGGTGCCCTGGAACTTGGCCTTGCGCGCCTCCTCGGAATACTCAGGCTCGACCTTGTAAAGCGGGATCGGAGCCGAGACGCCGCCTCTCCCAGGCAGGAAGACGTTGGTATAGCGGCCTCCCTCGCCCGGACCCAAACCCGGGCCCTCGCCGGGACCGACTCCGTCACCCCGTCCCCTGCCTATGCCGCCGCAGCAGCCGGGGCCGGGGGATGGCGGCCCCGGCAGCTCTGTCGGATCGCCCCAGATGCGCGCGTCCACTTGGGGCACGGGCAAGTCGGGCGGGCCCGCCAGCGTGGGCTCCATCAGCAACTGGAAGGACTGGTTGGCGGTCAGAGGGCTGGGTGGAACGAACTGCTGGTGGGCAAAGCGCGGCGCCTGCCCGAAGTTCGGAGCGAGCGGCGACCTTCCGCCGCCACCTCCGCCGCCATCACTCGGCTTCGCGGCCGGAAACGGGGCCAGTAGCACGTGGTTCACGCGCCAGGGCCACTGTCTCCCCGAGGATGTCGGCGGACTGCTGCCCGAAAGCAAGACCAGCAGGGCAATGAGGCTGGCGTGGATCAGCACGGAAGCGGCGCCTGCCTGCCTGCCGTGCCGGTAGCCGCCGCCGGGAATGCCGGCGGCAGCGAGAAACAAGGGCCGGGGTGTTTCGTCCATGGAGGCTCCTCAGGGCGCCTCCGCTCTCCCCCGATTCTCAGACGGCTGGCACGGCGAGCGGTTCCAAAAAACACGAAAGCCGCCGGAGATCCTCGATCCCCGGCGGCTTCGGAAAAACCTTGCTTGGCGCTACAGCAGCCGGAAGTTCACTTCCACGGTGGCCAGGACGGCTACGGGATGGCCATCCTTCTTGCCAGGAAGGAAGCGCCACTTCTGGACGGCCTCGATAGCCTTCTCGTCGAGGCCAAGGCCGAGCGGCCGGACAACCTTGAAGTTCGTCGGCGTGCCGTGCTCATCGATGACGATCGAAAGCACCACGGTGCCCTGGAACTTGGCTTTCCGCGCTTCTTCAGAGTACTCCGGCTCAACCTTGTAGATCGCCACCGGCGCTGAAACGCCGCCGCCGATCCTGAAAACGCCGCCGCCAGCGCCGCCGCCTTCGCCTGGACCGTATCCCGGCCCCCGGCCGGGGCCGATGCCGCCGCCCGATCCGCTTCCAATACCGCCACCCGATCCGGGACCGTTCGAAGGAGGCCCGACCTTACCGAGCGGATCGCCCCACACATTCATGTCCACGTTCGGGAGCCTCATGTCGGCTTGGCCGACCAGCGTGGGCTCCATCAAAAGCTTCGGGTTGGCGTTATTGACCACGGCCGCAGGCGGAACGAACTGCCTGGCCGCGAAACGCGGAGCGCGTCCCTTGCTCGCGGGCAAAGGCGACCGGTCGCCGCCTCCGCCGCCGCCTTGCGCCGGCTGATCCTTCGGCTTCAAGTCGGGCATGTAAGGAGCCAGATTTGGATCCACCAGGACAATGCTCTTCTGCACCGCCGTCCGGACGGTCTTGTTCGCGCCCAGCGTGAACAGCAGCGCCACAACCAGGACGTGGATCATTACAGAAGTGGCAGCGGACTGCCTTCCGTAACGGTATTCGCCCCAAATACTCTTTACGGGGATCGGCTTGGATGTGACCTCAAGAGGCGGCAGTTTGGCGGGCCAGATCGCTTCTTTGACGTTGCGGAGGAAAGAGTGGTACCACGGCTCTTCTACTTCGGCCAGCAGCAGCCTGTCGAGGTGATCGCCAACGGGCTCGGACGGTTGAGCGGTACCGGCCACGACCGCGGGGTTGGAGAGTTGAGATGTTTTACCTGCCATCTTCGTCGTCACTTACCGCGCTCCTTCAGCGCTCCGGCGCCTCAGTCTCGCGTGAATAGACGCGTAACTGCGGCCAGCCGTTACAGTTTTTGAAACTGGCTGGCACACCAGTTCCCTTTAAAGTGTAACACATCGGCCCGGAGCAAGTTCTCCCTACCGAACGTCATAGGCGGTACTATGCCGTCCTGGAAGCCGTGAGACTGGAGCCTGGCTGGAGCCGCCAAAGAGCTTGTCAAGCGCCGGCGGCGATCAGCCCGGCCCAACGGTCGAAGACGGTCGCAGCCAGCCGCGCGAGTCCGGCCGCATGGGCGTGGGGGTCGATCGGCACCGCGAGTTCTCTCAGGTCGCCCGAGTTGGCGTCCTCCTGGCACCAGGCAGAGATCATTTCGGGGGTGACCTCCAGATGAAACTGAATGCCGTAGGCGTCCGAGCCGGCCCGGAATGCCTGGTTGCGGCAGGCGTCCGAGCTGGCCAGCAGTTCCGCCCCTTCGGGAAGATCGAAGGTCTCGCCGTGCCAGTGAAGAACCGTCTCCGGGGAGCGCAGGCTGCCAAAGAGACGGTCCCGGCCGGCGGCTTCGGTCCAGTGGACTGGCGCCCAGCCTATCTCCTTGATGGGATTGCGGTAGACACGGGCGCCCAGAGCGCGCGCCAGAAGTTGCGCCCCCAGGCAGATCCCCAAAACGGGCCGTCCTGCGCCGAGCGCGGCTTGGAGGATGGCGAGCTCGCGGTGGATGAAGGGCAGGTCGTCGTTGGCCGACATGGGCCCGCCCATGAACAGAAGTGCGGCGGCAGAGTGCCAGTCGGGCTGGGCTTCGGCGTCCCGGAAGGCGTCCGCATAGGCGATTTCGATGCCACGGGCCGCCAGCGCGGGAGCGATCAGGCCGACGCCCTCGAAAGGGACGTGACGGAACGCCAGGACATGCATCTCTCTCAGGTTAACGAAACCAGCGGATTCCCCTCAAACCCCCGACGGCCTTGACGATAAGGAAATCAGACCATGCTTGTCCTGATCGCTGACGATGAAGCCGTGTCGCGCCGTATGCTGTCAAGGATGCTGGCCAACTGCGGCTACGAGGTGGTGGCGGTCAGCGACGGCGACCAGGCGTGGAGCATCCTTGAGCAGCCGGATGCGCCGCGGCTGGCGATTCTCGATTGGATGATGCCGGGGATGACCGGACCGGCCCTGTGCCGCAAGCTGCGCGAACTGAAGCGCGAGCCGTATACCTACGTGCTGCTGCTGACCGCGCGCGCGGACAAGCAGGACGTGGTGGAGGGGCTGGAGGCCGGCGCCGACGACTATGTCACCAAGCCGTTCGAGTCCAGGGAACTGCAGGTGAGGTTGCGCGCCGGACGGCGGATCCTCGACCTTCAGGCCGACCTGATGCGGGCCCGCGAGGCGCTGCGCGACCAGGCCACCCACGACCCGCTTACTGGACTCTGGAACCGCTATGCGCTGTTCGATACTCTGAAACGCGAGCACAGCCGCGCCGGGCGCGAGGGGACGCCGCTGGCCGTCATCATGGTCGATCTCGATCACTTCAAGCGGGTGAATGACGCCTACGGCCACCTCGCCGGCGACGCCGTCCTGCGAGAGGCCGCACGGCGGATGCAGGCGGGCGTCCGGACATACGACCATGTCGGGCGCTATGGCGGCGAGGAGTTCGTCATCGTCCTCCCAGGCGCCTCGGGCGCAAACGCCGCGCAGCTCGCCGAGAGACTGCGCCTCGATCTCGTTCATGAACCGATTGCGGTCGACGGCCTCCACCGCGTCCAGGTCACGGCCAGCTTCGGCATCTCGGCAACCGGCCAGGCGGCGGGCGACGGCCCTGAGACTCTGATCCGGCTTGCCGATGCGGCGCTCTACCGCGCCAAGGAGAACGGACGGAACCGCGTCGAGTGGGCGGGCGAAGAAGAAGAACCTACTGCGATGGAGAATCTGGCCGTCTCTGCCGGGCGACCTGGAGGTGACTGAGCGCGTCGGAGTATTGCGAGATGCCGCGGAAAAGCGCCTCCGCTATCTTCTGCCGGTATTCCGGCTTTTTCAGCAGACTTTCGTCTTTGGGGTTGCTGAGAAACGCGATCTCAGCCAGCACCGAGGGCATCTGCGCCCCGATCAGCACCACGAACGGCGCCTTCTTGATTCCGCGGTTCCTGTAAGACCGGTTGCGCGGCACGTTGGTATACAGCGCTTTCTGGATGATGGAAGCCAGCTCGCGCGATTCCTGCACCTTCTCGTTGAGCGCGATCTTCTGCACCAGGGTCTGCAACTCGTGAATCGAGGTCTGTGAGGTCGCGTTCTCGCGCGCCGCCACTTCGAGCGCATCTTCGGAAGTCGTGAAGTTCAAATAGAACGTCTCCGAGCCCGCGATGCGCGGAGCTTGCGACGAGTTGGCGTGAATGGACAGGAACAGATCGGCCTTCTTGTCGTTCGCGATCCTGGTGCGCTCTTCGAGCGGGATAAACGTGTCGTCCGAGCGTGTGAAGACCACCTCACTGCCCAGCCGCTGGGTAATCAGCGCGCCCAGACGCCGCGCGACATCGAGCACCAGGTCCTTCTCCATGAGGCCGCTCGGCCCAATGGTACCCGTATCGTGCCCGCCGTGCCCCGGATCGATCACCACGCGGTCGATCTTCAGACCCAGCGCGCGGATGAGGGAACGGTCACCGTGACTGTCGACCTTGGCCGCAGTCGCGGTCTCGCCAGGCGATGGGGAGGGCTGCGCCGGCTTGGGAGCGCTGCGGATTGGATCCGCTGCCGGACTCGGCTGTGGCCTGGCGGCAGGCGTTAGCGTCGGTGGATCCAGTTTGGCGGCGGGCACCGGCTCGCTCCGCCGGGGAGTGGGGGCTTCGAGCGCCGAGGCCGGCGTAATCTTCAGCGCCGGAAGCGGTGTCGGCTGGGGCTTTGGCGGCTCGGGCGCCGGCGCCGGCGGCGCGGCTTTCGGGGGCTCGATCCTCGGAGGCGCCCCCGACTCGGCACCAGGCTCGGTGAGGGTGCGGCTGCCCGTAACGCTGCGGACCGGGGGCATGGCCGGGCCGTGGCCCGACAGACGCAGTTCGATCATAATGCGGTCCGGATTGGTGAGCTGCGAGAGCGAATAGTCCACCGGCGCCACCAGATCGAGCACCACGCGGACCATGCCCGGCTCCGCCAGCGCGATCCGAATCTGTTTGACCAGCTTGTCGTCGACCGGAATCACCTGCAGCCCGCGCGTGCCCGCCTGCCGCCGGACGCCGGCCAGATCCAGGAAGATCCGGTCGGGTTTATCGATCCGCTCGGCGTGGTATTGGGCCTCGGAATCCGTCTCGATGGCCACGCGGGTCACTTCCCCGAGAGACCAGAAGCGGACCGCCGTGATCTGCGGAGACGCGGCCAGGGCGCAGGCCGCCAGAACCCACGCCATCGCCAGCGCCTTCAGTGCGGGCAAACGCGCCGACCGCACACAAGCGCCAACCGCCTGGCCGATGGATCTCATGGTGTTGGGCGGGTCCGGATGTGCAGGACGCCCCGCGCGTCCGTGAATTGCTCGACGGGCCGGTAGGCCGCGGCCTCGGGAGCCGAGCGTGAGGCGGCCGAGCGGTCCGCCTCGGCCCGAGCGTCCTTCCAGTTCTTCGCCACTTTCCTCACGTACTCGGTGGTTTCCTGATACGGCGGAACGCCGCCGTGCTTCATCACCGCGCCCTCCCCGGCGTTATACGCTGCCAGGGCCAGAGTTTCGGGCGCCTGCCGGTCGCCATACAGGGTGAGCAGGTACTTGAGGTAGCGCACGCCGCCGTCGATGTTGTCCCACGGGTTGAAGGCGTTCTTGACGGCGAAGCGGCGCGCCGTCTGGGGCATCAGTTGCATCAGCCCCTGGGCGCCTTTCGGGGAAACCGCCACCGGGTTGTAGTTGCTCTCGGCCTCGATGACGGAGCGCACCAGGAGCGGGTCCACCTCGTATCGCTCGGAGGTCTGGCGGACGTACTCGTCGATGGCAGTGGCGAGCCCGGCCCAGGCGTGCGTCCCGGAGGCCACCCGGCCGGAGGCGGAGGCCATCCCCATGGTGCGGACCAGCTTTCCGCTGCGTGCGTCCACCCGGACGACGGAGGCGACCTGCGGCGTGGGGGCGGGATTGGGCGCGGTGTTCTCCGCCGCCAGCGCGGGCAGCAAGCAGCAGCCGACGATCAAACAAAAACGCATGTTCTTGTTTTAAACCATTCTACGCCCAAATCCACCGCTGTTGCTAGGGAGTTTGGCGCGAACCACGCCGGGTGAGCGCCACCCGTCCTCTCGGGGACCCGAAGCCAGCGGCGAGCGCGCGTTTTCATCAATGGTATCATTTCCGTGGAGCATTGGCCGCCCGTGACCGACAGCTATCCCCACTACATCGAGTTCCGCCACGTCAATAAGACGTTTGACCACCCCGTTTTAGTCGATGTGAGCTTCCATGTAAATGCCGGGGAGACGCTGGCCATCATCGGCCGCAGCGGCGTCGGCAAGTCCGTGACTTTAGGCCACATCATGGGCTTTCTCAAGCCGGACAGCGGCCGCGTCATCGTGGCCAACGAGGACATCACGGACTTTTCCGAGTCCGAGCTGCGCCGCATCCGGAAGAAGGTGACGATGGTGTTCCAGTCCGGGGCCCTGTTCGACTCGCTCACCATCGCCGAGAACATCCTCTTCTCGCTCGAGTTGCGGCAGGACTACAGCCCGCAGAACAAGAAGGAGGTGGTCGCAGGGCTGCTGAAGATGGTGGATCTGGCCGATTACGCCGATGCCTACCCCGCCGACATTTCGACCGGCTACAAGCGGGCGGTCGCCATCGCCCGGGCGCTGGCGGCGCAGCCGGAATGCATTCTGTACGACGAGCCAACCACCATGGTTGATCCGATCATGTCGGACCACATGGCTGACCTGATGCTGCGCCTCAAGCAGCAGCTCAAGCTGACCTCGATCGTGGTGACGCACGATCTGGACCTGATGCGTAGGGTGGCCGACCGAGTGGTGGTGCTCTACGAAGGCCAGGTCATCTACTTCGGCCCGACGGCGGACCTGGAGAAGTCGGACCACCCGCACATCCGGGAGTTCCTGGCGCTGGACCGGGTGTGAGAGGCATCCCGGCTGCGAAGCTCACCAGGCCCGGACCGTGGGCAGGGCTTACGGAGGCGCCGTGCAGGTGGCCGCTGCAGTGGCGCAACCCCCACCTGACAAACCGCCGGCGCATGTGGTAGATTGAATATTCCAACGTATCTCAGTGGGAGGCAGGGACATCGTTTCTGCCGCTTGCACCAATGAGGAGTTATGGCCCGTAAACAAGGTAAAAAGTATCTTTCCGCCGCTCAACAGGTAAAGCCGCAGCCCTATGCTCTGGAAGAGGCTGTGCCGCTGGTCCAGAAGGTCAAATTCGCCAAGTTCGATGAGACGGTCGAGCTGCACATGCGGCTGGGCGTCGATCCCAAGCACGCCGACCAGATGGTGCGCGGCACGGTGGTGCTGCCCAACGGGCTCGGCAAGTCCAAGCGCGTTCTGGTGATCGCTTCGGGCGAAAAGCAGCGCGAGGCCGAAGAGGCCGGCGCGGATTTCGTCGGCGGCGAAGACGCGGTGCAGAAGATCCAGGGCGGCTGGATTGACTTCGACGCGGTGATCGCGACCCCGGACATGATGCGCTCGGTCGGCCGCCTGGGCAAGGTGCTCGGCCCGCGCGGGCTCATGCCCAACCCCAAGACCGGAACGGTGACCATGGACGTGGCCAAGGCGGTCAGGGAGACCAAGGCCGGCAAGGTCGAGTTCCGCGTGGACAAGACCGGCATCATCCACGCTCCGGTCGGGAAGACCGGCTTCCCCACCGACAAGCTGCACGAGAACGCGCTTACGCTGATTCAGGCGGTGGTGAAGGCGAAGCCGGCGGCGGCCAAGGGCAAGTACGTCAAGAGCGTCACGATCTGCTCGACCATGGGACCGGGCGTGAAGCTGGATGTGACCCCGTACAACGCGAAGGCCATCTAAGCCGGCGGAGGGAAAGTCGTGAAAAAGAGATCCGACAAGAAGAAGGAAGCCGAGGCGCTGCGCCAGGAACTGGAGCAGACCGCCCACCTTTTCGTTACGAGCTTCGAGAAGCTTACGGTGGCGCAGGATTTCGAGCTGCGGAAGGCAATCCGCGGCGCCGGCGGCAGGTACCGGGTGGTCAAGAACAACCTGGCGGCGAAGGCGGCCGAGGGAACGCCGGCCCAGAGCCTGCTGGGCGAGCTTCGAGGCATGACCTCGCTGGCGTACACGACGAGCGACCCGGTGGCGCTGGCCAAGTCGCTGACGGCCTACGCCAAGGCCAATCCTTCGTTCAAGTTCAAGGCGGGCATGGTGGAAGGCCGGGCGATCGATGTGGGTTCGATCGGCGATCTGGCAAACATGCCGTCCAAGGAGCAGTTGATCGCCAAGGTCATGTGGCTGATCAATTCTTCGGCGCAGCGGCTGGCCGTGGGCCTGAATGGCGTGGCCAGGAATCTGGCGGTGGTTCTCGATCAGGCGGTCAAAGAGAACAAGTTCAACGGATGACGGCCTGTGGCTTGTGGCCGGCGGTCTCCTGGTTGAGGGCCGTCCGCTGCGGGCCGCGAGCCACAGACTAGAAGCTACGAGCTAAGGAGTTAGAAGAAAATGGCGGACGTAAATGCGATTCTGGAACAGATAAAGGGTCTGACGCTGCTCGAGGCGGCGCAACTCGTCAAGGGAATTGAAGAGGCCTTCGGCGTGTCGGCGGCGGCAGCGGCGGCGGCGGCGTCTCCAGCGGCCGGCCCGGCTGCGGCAGCGGCTCCGGCGGCGGAGGAGAAGACCGAGTTTACGGTGGTTCTCACCGCGGTGGGCGCAAACAAGATCAACGTGATCAAAGCCGTCCGCGAGGTCACCAGCCTGGGCCTGAAGGAAGCCAAGGATCTGGTCGACGGCGCGCCCAAGCCGATCAAGGAAGGCGTGAACAAGGACGAGGCGGAAACCATTCGCAAGAAGTTCACCGACGTCGGCGCGACCGTCGAAGTAAAGTAACGCTGCTATCTTTATGACAGGGCGAGGGTTGCCTCGCCCTGCCCGAACCGTTCCCGGTGCGGGGGAAGGTTCGGCTGGGTCATTTGACGCCCGCTGACGAGTCTGTTAGACTCGTACCTGGGCATATATCACATCGAGTGTTCGTGAACCTCGCAGCCGAATTCTGTGTCTTCAGTCCGCTTGAAGCAAAGCAGAGGGTGTCCTCACTTGATCCATCTCCCGTCGAGCCGCTCGATCCCCCTGCTGCGATTGGATTTGCGAGCTACTCAGCGCATCACCCCGTTCAAGAATTCCTGAACACGGCACCAACATGAAGTCCCTCGACGGCGAGCTCGGACGGCCGCTCACGCGCGCTGCCCCGGCACGCCGGCGCGCTCTTATTGGCCATGGCGGAGCTGCGGAAAGCCTTTCGGCCCGCGCCCGTGCTTGACTGTTTCATAAGTTTCGTTCTGTAGCCTTATTGGCTTTCAGGAGTCAACAATGCAGACTGTGGCAAACGGCGCCTCTCGGGAACGGGTGGATTTCTCCCGGATCAATGCCTCGATCCCCATCCCGAACCTCATCGAAGTGCAGAAGAATTCCTACGAGCGCTTCCTGCAGATGGACCTGCTTCCCAGCGAGCGCGAGGATGTGGGCCTCGAAAGCGTCTTCGACAGCGTTTTCCCGATCTCGGATTTCCGCGGGCTGAGCCAGCTCGAGTTCGTCGACTACGCCATCGGCAACTGGGAATGCAAGTGCGGCAACCTGAAAGGGCTGCACCACCTGCGTTCCACCTGCCGCAATCCGAACTGCGGCGCCACCATCCAGACCGATCCGTTCCATGCCGGCGACGTGCTGTGCCCGAAGTGCGGCACCTTCAATAAGAACATCGTCACCTTCTGCAACCGCTGCGGCGACCCGGTCGGCCTGCAACTCAAGTACGACGTGCCGGAGTGCGAAGAACGAGGCATGACTTACGCGGCCCCGCTCAAGGTCACCATCCGTCTGACCGTTTTCGACAAGGACCCCGAGACCGGCCAGCGCAGCGTGCGCGACATCAAGGAACAGGAAGTCTTCTTCGGCGAAGTGCCGCTGATGACCGACAACGGGACTTTCATCATTAACGGCACCGAGCGCGTGATCGTTTCGCAGTTGCACCGCTCGCCGGGCGTCTTCTTCGAGAAGGTTCCCGCCCAGGGCTACTACCTCGGCAAGATCATTCCCTACCGCGGAAGCTGGGTCGAGTTCGAGTACGACAACAAGAACCTGCTGTATGTCCGCATCGACCGCAAGCGCAAGTTCTACGGCACGGTGTTCCTGCGCGCCCTCGGCCTGAAGACCGACGAGCAGATTCTGCGCACGTTCTACCGCGTCGACAAGATCGCGATCAAGAACAAGAAGCTGTATTGGAACGTGGCGCCGGGTTTGCAGGGCATGAAGCTCTCGCACGCCATCCTGAACAAGTCCGGCGAGACGATCGTTCCGGCCGGCCGCAAGATCACCTCGAGCGTGCTGAAGGAGATCCAGAAAGCGAAGATCGAGCAGGTGGAGGTGGCCCCGAACGACCTCGAAGGCGCCTTCATCGCCGCCGACGTCGTGGACATGAGCACCGGCGAGGTGCTGCTCGAATCCAACCAGGAGTTGAACACGGCCGGCATCGCGAAGCTCATGGAGAGCGAGATCGACAGCTTCGAAGTGTTCTTCCCGGAGCGCGACGACGCGGGAACGGTGGTCTCGGCGACCCTTAAGAAGGATCCGGTGAAGTCGCAGAACGACGCGCTGCTGGAGATCTACCGCAAGCTTCGTCCCGGCGACCCGCCCACGCTGGACACCGCCACGCAGTTGTTCCAGGGCATGTTCTTCGACCCGCGCAAGTACGATTTTTCGCGCGTGGGCCGCATGAAGTTCAACATCAAGATCCACGACGACGCCGAATACGCCCCGCCGAGCTGGCGCTCGAACCCGGAGAACAAAGACCGCCATCCGCTGGACCGCAAAATCCTCGACCCCGAGGATTTCTACGATGTGATCCGCTACCTGCTGAAGCTGCGGCGCGTCAGCAGCCTCTCGGTGGACGATATCGACCACCTGGGCAACCGCCGCGTGCGCGCCGTGGGCGAATTGCTCGAGAACCAGTTCCGCATCGGCCTGGTGCGCATGGAGCGCGCCATCAAGGAAAAGATGTCGGTGTACCAGGAGATGTCGACGGCCATGCCGCACGACCTGGTGAACGCCAAGCCGGTCATGGCCGCCATCCGCGAGTTTTTCGGCTCGAGCCAGCTCTCGCAGTTCATGGATCAGACCAACCCGCTCTCGGAAATCACCCACAAGCGGCGGCTTTCGGCGTTGGGCCCGGGCGGTCTCTCGCGCGAACGGGCGGGATTCGAAGTCCGCGACGTGCACCCCACGCACTACGGCCGCATCTGCCCCATCGAGACGCCGGAAGGCCCCAACATCGGGCTGATCTCCTCGCTCTCCTGCTTCGCGCGGATCAACGAGTACGGCTTCATCGAGAGCCCCTACCGCAAGGTGGTCGACGGTTACGTGATCGACGAGGTCAAGATCCTCAACCCCGGCGATACCAACCTCAAGGTGGGCGACGTCCATCGCCGCCCGGATGTGGACAAGATCAACGCCGACATGCTGGCCAAGAAGAAGCAGCCGGCCGAGTACGAAGCCCATTGCGAGTACCTGTCGGCCTGGGAAGAGGACAAGTACACGGTGGCCCAGGCCAACGTGGAGCTGGACGAGAGCCGCCGCATCGTCGGCGACCTGGTGAACGCGCGCCAGGCGGGCAACTTCGTGCTCAAGCGCCGCGAAGAGATCGAGTACATGGACGTCAGCCCCAAGCAACTGGTCTCGGTGGCGGCGAGCCTGATTCCGTTCCTCGAAAATGACGACGCGAACCGCGCGCTGATGGGTTCCAACATGCAGCGCCAGGCGGTGCCGCTGCTGCGCGCCGAGGCGCCGCTGGTCGGCACCGGTATGGAGATGGTGACGGCCCGCGACTCGGGCGCGGTGGTCATCTGCAAGCGCACCGGCATGGTGGATTCGGTGGACTCCGAGCGCATCATCGTGCGCGTCGAAGGCAACGTGCACGAGGGGCAGCTCTCGCGGGAAGTGGGCGCCGACATCTACACGCTGATCAAGTTCAAGCGCTCGAACCAGAACACCTGCATCAGCCAGAAGCCCATTGTGAAGAAGGGGCAGAAGGTGAGGAAGGGCGATGTGCTGGCGGACGGTCCTTGCACCGACGCCGGCGAACTGGCGCTCGGACGCAACGTCCTGGTGGCGTTCATGCCCTGGCGCGGGTACAACTTCGAAGACGCCGTGGTGGTGAGCGAGAAGCTGGTCAAGGAAGACTACTATACCTCGATCCACATCGAAGAGTTCGAGATCGAGGCGCGCGACACCAAGCTGGGCCCGGAAGAAATCACGCGGGACATTCCCAACATCGCCGAGTCGTTCCTGCGCAACCTGGACGAGAGCGGCATCATCCGCATCGGGGCGACCGTGAAGCCAGGCGACATCCTGGTAGGCAAGGTCACGCCCAAAGGCGAGACGCAGCTCACCCCCGAGGAGAAGCTGCTGCGCGCCATCTTCGGTGAGAAAGCCGGAGACGTCAAGGACGCTTCGCTCTACTGCCCGCCCGGCATCGAGGGCACCATCGTGGACTGCAAGGTGTTCTCGCGCAAGGGCGCGGAGCTGGACGAGCGCTCGAAAGTGATCATGCAGGAGCAGGAAGAGAAGCTGCGCCGCAACCTGGAAGACGAGAAGCGCATTCTCAACGACGAGCGCGCCAAGCGGCTGGCTATCCTGCTGGAGGGTAAGCAGCTCCAGGCCGACTTGCACGACGAAAAGACCAATAAGCGCCTGCTGGCCAAGGGCGCGGACCTGACCCGCGAAACCATCGAGAAGATGCGCGCCCGCGACCTGAAGCGCATGAAGCTGAAGGACAAGGATCCGCGCCTCAACGAGCAGATCGACGAGATCGAGGAGATGACCTCGCGCCAGATCGCGGTGCTCGAGAAAATCACCGAAGAGAAGATCGCCAAGCTGAAGAAGGGCGACGAGCTGCCGCCGGGCGTGATCAAGCTGGTCAAGTGCTACATCGCCATGAAGCGCAAGCTGTCGGTGGGCGACAAGATGGCCGGCCGGCACGGCAACAAGGGCGTGATCGCGCGGATCGTTCCGGAAGAGGACATGCCCTACCTGCCCGATGGGACGCCGGTCGAGATCGTGCTTAACCCGCTGGGCGTTCCTTCGCGCATGAACGTGGGACAGATTCTGGAGACGCACCTGGGCTGGGCGGCGACCAAGCTGGGCCGGTTCTTCTCGACCCCGGTCTTCGACGGCGCCACCGAACGCGATATCAAGAAGGCGCTGGAGGAAGCCGACTTGCCGAAATCGGGCAAGATCAGGCTCTACGACGGGCTGAGCGGCCTGCCGTTCGAGCAGCCGGTGACGGTGGGCTACATTTACATGCTCAAGCTCTCCCACCTGGTGGACGACAAGATTCACGCCCGCTCGATCGGGCCCTACTCGCTGATTACCCAGCAGCCGCTGGGCGGCAAGGCCCAGTTCGGCGGCCAGCGTTTCGGCGAGATGGAAGTATGGGCGCTGGAAGCCTACGGCGCGGCTTACATCCTGCAGGAGCTGCTCACCGCCAAGTCCGACGACGTTTACGGACGCGCCAAGATCTACGAAGCCATTGTTAAGGGGGAGGCGGCCGCCGAGCCGGGCGTGCCTGAATCCTTTAACGTTTTGATCCGGGAGCTCCAGTCTCTGTGCCTGGACGTGGAACTCATGAAGAAGCCGCAGGAGCTGCTGGACACGGCGCTCGCGGCGGACTAGTGGGCGCTCGCTGAGGCGGGCGCGCTCGGTTTAATAAGGAGACAAAGCCTTGTATCGATCCTCTCCGTACGACAGAGCAAACTTGATCGCGGACTTCGATTCGATCCGAATCAGTCTCGCTTCGCCGGAAAAGATCCGGTCCTGGTCCCACGGGGAAGTCACTAAGCCGGAGACGATTAATTACCGCACTTTTAAGCCGGAGCGCGACGGCCTGTTCTGCGCGCGCATCTTCGGTCCCATCGCGGATTGGGAGTGCTTGTGCGGCAAGTACAAGCGCATGAAACACCGCGGCGTCATCTGCGACAAATGCGGCGTCGAGGTGACGCTCTCGCGCGTGAGGCGCGAGCGGCTGGGACACATCGAGCTGGCCAGCCCTTGCTCGCACGTCTGGTTCTTCAAGGGCCTGCCCAGCCGCATCGGCTACCTGCTGGACATCACGCTGCGCGAGCTGGAGCGGGTTCTCTACTTCGAAGCGTACGTCGTTGTCGATCCCGGCGAGGTACCCAATCTCGGCAAAGCCGAAGTGATCAGCGACGACCGCAAGCGCGCGCTGGACCAGGAATACCCCGGCAAGTTCGTCGCCATGATGGGCGCCGAGGGCATCAAGGAGCTGCTGAAGCAGATCGACATAGAAGGTCTGAGCCTCGAAATACGCGAGCGCATGAAGACCGAGCTGTCGCAGCAGAAGAAGCTCAAGTACGCCAAGCGGCTGAGGGTGGCCGAGTCGTTCCGCAAATCGGGCAACAAACCGGAGTGGATGATTCTGGACGTGATCCCGGTGATCCCGCCGGAGCTCAGGCCGCTGGTGCCGCTGGATGGCGGCCGCTTCGCCACCTCCGACCTGAATGACCTCTACCGCCGCGTCATCAACCGCAATAACCGGCTGAAGAAGCTCATCGAGCTCCATGCGCCGGACGTGATTGTGCGCAACGAGAAGCGCATGCTCCAGGAGGCGGTGGACGCGCTGTTCGACAACGGCCGCCGCGGCCGCGTGTTGCGCGGCGCCAACAACCGCCCGCTCAAGTCGCTCTCGGACAACCTGAAGGGCAAGCAGGGCCGCTTCCGCCAGAACCTGCTCGGCAAGCGCGTGGACTACTCCGGCCGCTCGGTCATCGTCGTCGGCCCCGACCTCAGGCTCAACCAGTGCGGCCTGCCGAAGAAGATGGCGCTGGAGCTGTTCAAGCCGTTCATCTACCACCGCCTCGAGCAGCGCGGGCACTGCACCACCATCAAGCAGGCCAAGGAACTGGTGGAACAGCAGGACCCGGTGGTGTGGGACATCCTGGAAGAAGTCATCCGCGACCACCCCATCCTGCTCAACCGCGCGCCCACGCTGCACCGCCTCGGCATTCAGGCTTTCGAGCCGGTGCTGGTCGAGGGCAAGGCCATCAAGATTCACCCGCTGGTCTGCACGGCCTTCAACGCCGATTTCGACGGCGACCAGATGGCCGTCCACATCCCGCTGTCGCCCGAGGCGCAGATCGAGGCGGCGACGCTGATGCTGGCCTCGAACAACATCCTGTCGCCGGCGCACGGCACTCCCATCGCGGTCCCCACCCAGGACATGGTGCTGGGGCTTTATTACCTCACCAAGTCGCGGCCCGGCACCAAGGGCGAGGGCAAGAAGTTCGCCTCGAAGGAAGACGTGTTGATCGCGCTTGAGATGGGCGAGGTCGAGACCCTGA
The DNA here is from genome assembly GCA_963719445.1 of Bryobacterales bacterium. Classification (GTDB taxonomy): domain Bacteria; phylum Acidobacteriota; class Terriglobia; order Bryobacterales; family Bryobacteraceae; genus DASWZN01. Next base: position 4,117,757 of record OY970385.1, on the reverse strand, counting down.
CGCCGATCACGCTGCGCTACTCCGGCCGGGTGATCGACCTGACCAAGGCTTTCGACAACCAGAACATCCTGCACACCGAGCCGGCCGTCTACGAGAAGGTCGAGATGGCCACCACGGTGGGCCGCGTCATCTTCAATGACGCGCTGCCGGAGGATATGCCGTTCATCAACGGCCTGCTCAAGAAGAAGGGCCTCTCGCAACTGGTGCAGTACGCCTACCTGCGGTTCGGCTTGCAGACCACGGTGCAGATGCTCGACCGGGTCAAGGACCTGGGCTTCACCTACGCCACGCGCGCCGGCATTTCGATAGGCATCGACGACATGGTGGTGCCGCAATCCAAGCCCGCGCTGGTGAAAGAGGCCGAGCGCGAAGTCATCGCCGTTCAGAACCAGTACATCGAGGGCGCCATCACCAACGGCGAGCGCCTCAACAAGATCATCGAGATCTGGTCCCGCGTCACCGAGCGCGTCTCCGAAGAGATGTTCAAGACCATGGAAGAGGACGACCGGACGGGACGCTACCTCAACCCGATTTACATCATGGCGGACTCCGGCGCGCGCGGCTCCAAACAGCAGATCCGCCAGCTCTCCGGCATGCGCGGCCTGATGGCCAAGCCCTCCGGCGACATCATCGAGACCCCCATCACGGCCAACTTCCGCGAAGGCCTCAACGTGCTGCAGTACTTCATTTCGACGCACGGCGCCCGCAAGGGTTTGGCCGATACCGCGCTGAAGACGGCGGATTCGGGCTACCTGACCCGCCGCCTGGTGGACGTGGCCCAGGACGTCATCGTCACCGAGAGCGACTGCGGAACCACCAAGGGAATCTACGTCGAGCCGATCGTCGAGTCGGGCGAGATCATCGAAGCCCTGCGCGACCGCATCGTGGGCCGCGTGGCGCTCGAAGACCAGATCGACTACGAAGGCAACGTGATCGTCGCCGTCAACCACGAAATCACCGAGGAGCTGGCCGCGGCCATCCAGACCGCCGGTATCGAGCGCGTCAAGATCCGCTCGGTGCTGACCTGCGAATCGAAGCGCGGCGTCTGCCAGCTCTGTTACGGGCGCAACCTGGCCACGGGCCGGCTGGTGGAGCGCGGCGAGGCGGTGGGCGTTATCGCGGCGCAATCCATCGGCGAGCCGGGCACCCAGCTCACCATGCGCACTTTCCACATCGGCGGCGCGGCCACCAGGGTCAGCGAGCAATCCACGCAGGACACCAAGTCGGACGGCTTCGCCAAGTACATCGGCATCACCACCGTGCGCAACAAGGCGGGCGAGCTGGTATCGATGAACCGCACCGGCATTCTGGCGGTGGTGGACGAAAAGGGCCGTGAGAAGGAGCGCTACCAGATCGTTTACGGCGCCAAGCTGCGCGTCGACAACGGCGCCCGGGTGAAGGCCAACGAAATCCTGGTGGAGTGGGATCCTTACACTTTCTCGATCCTGACCGAGGTCAGCGGCGTGGTTCACTTCCGCGACCTGATCGAGGGCATTTCGCTGCAGGAGCAGATGGACGAGATCACCGGCATGTCCCACTGGGTGGTGACGGATTCGCCGGACGAGAAGCGAATGCCCACTCTGGTGGTGCGCCCGGCCGGCGGCGGCCGCGGCGAGGAAAAACGCTACCTCATGCCGACCCACGCCCACCTGACGGTGAAGGAAGGCGAGGAAGTTCACGCCGGCGACGTGCTGGCCAAGATCCCGCGCGCCACCACCAAGACCAAGGACATCACGGGCGGCCTGCCGCGCGTGGTGGAGCTGTTCGAAGCCCGCAAGCCGCGCGAGACGGCCATCATCGCGGAGATCAACGGCGCGGTGAAGTACGGCGAAGTGGTCAAGGGCCAGCGCAAGGTCATCATCCGCGGCGACGACGGCCAGGAGCGCGAGTACCTGATTCCGCGCGGCGTCCACATCAACGTGCAGGAAGGCGAGCGCGTCAAGGCCGGCGACCCGCTCATGGACGGGCCGCGCAACCCGCACGACATCCTGGACGTGCTCGGCGAGACCGAACTGCAGAAGTACCTGGTCAATGAGGTCCAGGAGGTCTACCGTCTGCAGGGCGTCAACATCAACGACAAGCACCTGGAGACGATCGTCCGCCAGATGATGCGCTGGGTGCGGATCGAGGACATCGGCGAGACCGAGTTCCTGCCCGAAGAGGTGGTCGACAAGTTCAAGTTCCGGGAAGAGAACGAGCGCGTCCTGGCGGCCGGCAACCGGCCGGCGCAGGGCAAAGCGGTGCTGCTCGGCATCACCAAGGCGTCGCTATCGACCGACTCGTTCATCTCCGCCGCCTCCTTCCAGGAGACCACGCGCGTGCTCACCGAAGCCGCCATAAACGGCAAGGTGGATTACCTGCGCGGCCTGAAGGAGAACGTGATCATGGGCCGTCTCATCCCCGCGGGCACCGGCATGGAGTACTACCGCCGGGTGAAGATCGCGGGCGAGGAGATCGAAGAAGAAGCGCTGGCGGAGGCCGAGCAGCCGATGCCCGAAGGTCTGGAAGGCTACGCCGACGAGACCCGGCTGCATTACGCCGGCGGCCTCTCGGAAACCGAGCCGGGAGTGGACCTCGAGCCGTTCGACGCGGAGTAGGCGTCAGCCAGCGGCCATCAGCCAGGCAGTCGGCCTGCCAGGGAGCGCCGGGTGAAAACGCCCGGCGCTTTTTTTACGCTCTGCTCATCGGCCGCAATCTGATCCATCCCTCGGTGCCGTGTATGATGGGAACCAGAGGGGGGATGTCATATGTCACCGGCAAAATCAGAGGTGGAACCCAGAATTGAGTATGCGAAAGTTGCGCCCGACGGCGTCAAGGCCCTGAGAGGCCTGGAGGCTTACGTCCGCCATCAAAGCGGCCTGGAGCCACGGCTGCTCGAGCTGGTGCGGCTGCGCACGTCGCAAATCAACGGATGCGCTTACTGCATCGACATGCACACCAAAGACGCCAGGGCGGACGGCGAAGCCGAGCAGCGCCTGTATGCGCTCAGCGCCTGGGAGGAAACGCCGTTCTTCACCGACCGCGAGCGCGCCGCGCTGGCCTGGACCGAAACCATCACCGGCATCGCCCGGAAGCACGTTCCGGACGACGCCTATCGGGCCGCGCGGAAGCACTTCGACGAAAAGGAGCTGGTAGACCTCACGCTGGCCATCGTCGCGATCAACGGCTGGAACCGCCTGGCCATCGCCTTCCGCGCGGTCCCCGGCACGTATCAGCCGCCGGCGACGAAATAGGCGCGCCGGGGGCGGACAACACGGTTCTGCGTCGAGAGGGTCCCGAGTGGCGCGGTGCGCCCGGTCTGCGGTACAACAGCAGGTTATGAAAGCTATCGCGATCAGTGGAAGCGCACGCAAAAACGGAAACACCGCCATTCTTCTCCGGCACGTGCTGAGCGAGATGGAGAAGGAGGGCATCGAGACCGAGATGATCCAGCTCAGCGGGAAGAAGATTCACGGCTGCCTTGCCTGCCGGGAGTGTTCCAAGAAAAAGGATCGCCGCTGCGCACAAAAAGACGATTTCGGCAACGAATGCATCGCTAAAATGGAGGCCGCCGACGGAATTGTCCTCGGTTCTCCGACATATGTTGCCGACATTTCACCGGAAATCAAGGCGCTCATCGACCGCGCCTGCCTGGTCGCCAAAGCGAACGGCGGCATGTTCCGGCGCAAGGCGGGCGCTGCCGTGGTCGCGGTGCGCAGGGCGGGGGCCATCCACGCCTTCGACGCTTTGAATCACTTCTTCCTGATCAGCGAGATGATCGTGCCCGGTTCTTCCTACTGGAACATTGCAATCGGCCGCGAAATCGGCGAGGTGGAAAATGACGCCGAGGGCATCGAGACCATGAAAACCCTGGGCCGGAACATGGCCTGGCTGATGAAGAAGCTGGCCCCGGTCCCTACTTCCCCGCCGCGGCGTTGAGCGCCGCCAGTACTTCCTCGCTGTGGTGCTGCGGGTCCACGCCGGTCCATGCCTTCACCAGCTTGCCCTCCGGATCGATCAGGAAGGTGTTTCGCGCCGCCATTCCGTTCGTGCGCAGCGAACCATACTGGTCCGACACTTTCTTCTCCGTGTCGGCCAGCAGCTTGAAAGTCAGGCCCTGCTTGGCGCAGAAGTCCTGGTGGCTGTCCGTCGAATCCACGCTGACGCCGACGATCATGGCGTTGAGTCGCTCGTACTTCGAAAGATCGCGCTGGAAATTGTGCGCTTCAATTGTGCAGCCGGGCGTGTTGTCTTTGGGATAAAAGTACAGCACCACCCACTTGCCGCGAAGATCGTTCAGAGCGATCTTGGTCCCGTCCTGGGACGGCAGCGTGAAGGCGGGCGCCGGCTGGCCCACCGGCGGGACAGCGTCGGCCGCGAACAGCGATGCCGCGCCTGGCGGCAGCGCCAGCAACGCAAGCATGGCAGAGACACAAATCTGTTCCATTGCGGTAACCCCTCCTCGAAGATTCACTTCTACTCTGAGTATAGCCGACGGCCCAGGTGGGCCGGCGCGGCCGTGGGGCGTTCTTCGGCAGGGGATGTGAGGGCTGAGGACGCCTGCCCCGCCCTGCCGCGCATCGCGGCCGGAGGGTGTGAGAAGATCGTCTAGGACCCGAGTGAGCTCCGCCCTCCATCCCCTCATCCTCGTCACGGGAGCCACGGGTTTTGTTGGAAGCCACGTAGTGGAGCGGCTGGCCGCCGCGGGCGCGCACGTGCGCTGCCTGGTGCGGCGGTCGAGCTCATTGCGCTATCTTCCGCGCGACGGAATCGAGCTGGTGCTGGGCGACGTGGCGGCTGGAACGGGCCTGGAGGAAGCCGTCGAAGGCGCGGCCGTGGTGGTCCACGTCGCGGGCGTCACCAAGGCTCTCTCCCAGGCCGCTTTCGACGAGGGTAACCTGCGCGCCACCCAGAACTTGCTCCGCGCCTGTGAGCGGCAGGCCAATCCGCCGAGCCGGTTCGTTCACCTCAGCAGCCTCGCCGCGATCGGGCCGAGTCCCGGTCTCGCGCCCCTGGACGAGGACGCCGAGCCGCATCCCCTCACCTGGTACGGCCACTCCAAGCTCGCCGCGGAAAGCGCCGTGCGCGCGTCCTCGCTGGCCGCGCGCGCGGTCATCTTGCGGCCGCCGGTGGTGTACGGGCCGCGGGACACGGACGTCTTCGAGGTGCTCCGGTCCGTCGCCAAGGGGCTGACGGTCCGCATAGGTCAGGGCGAAGCGTACTTCAGCTACATCCACGTGAAAGACCTTGCCGAGGCCGTGTGGCTGGCCGCGTCAAGCGAGAGCGGAGCCGGCCGGGTTTACTTTGTCGCCAACCCTGAGCCGGTCTCCTGGAGTGCGTTCGCCGAGACCGCGGCCGGCGTGATGGGCCGGCGGGTCCGGTCGGTTTCCGTGCCGCCGTGGATGGCATACCTGGCCGGCTGGTGCGCCGAAGGCGTGTCGCGGTTGCGCGGCAAACCCGGCATCGTCTCGCGCCAGAAAGTCATCGAGGCGCGCTGCCGTTACTGGACCTGCGATCCCGCGCGGGCCCGCCGGGAACTTGGGTTCGAGGCGGCGCGTACTCTCGAAGAGGGGCTTCGAGAGACGCTGGCATGGTATAAAGATTCAAAATGGCTGAAGTGGTGAGTGCCCCGTCTCCGCCAGCCCGGAGCCTCGAGCTCTGGCCGGTGGACCGCCTGTTCATCTGCTATCTGGCCGCGCTGACCCTGCTTATCGGAGTCTGCTTCCGCCAGGTCCCGGGAGCGCCGATGCTCCTGGCCGCCCATGGCGCCGGGATAGCGCTGATCGTGGCTATGGCCCGGGTCCGGTCCTGGCCCCGCCTCGTGGCGTTCCTCCACCACTGGTATCCACTGGCGTACATTCCGATTTGTTACAAGGAAATGGCGATCCTCATCCCGCCCATCCGGAACACCGACTTCGACGCCCAGATGGCCTCATTGGACTACCGGATCTGGGGAACGCACCCGACTGTGTGGCTCGAGCGCATCCAGAATCCCGGGATCACGGAATTCCTCCAGATCGCCTACACGCTATTCATTCCGTCGGTGATCCTGGTGGCGGTGGCAATCTGGTCGAAGCGGCTCTACCCGGAGTTCCGCTACTACGCCTTCCTGGTGGCGCTGGGCTTTCTGGCTTCCTACGTGGGCTATTTCCTGGTCCCGGTGCGCGGTCCCCGGTTCTTTCTGGCTCACCTGCAACACGTGGACCTTCACGGCGTCTGGCTCTTCGATCCCATGCAGCGCCTGCTGGACCGTCTGGAGTCCGCCCATTATGACTGTTTTCCCAGCGGACACACCGAAATGACGATGGTCGCGTGGTGGAGCAGCCGCGTAGTCTCGAAGCGTCTCTTCGCCGTATTTTCGCTGTACACGATTTTGATTGTTTCAGCGACCGTCTACCTGCGCTATCATTACACGGTTGACGTGTTTGCAGGCGTCGTGCTGGCTGTGGCGGTACTGGTCGTATCGCCCGGACTTTGCGCGGGCTTAACGGCCCGGCGCCCGAGTCCAATTTCAACTACCTCGACGGAAGTGTTCAATTGAGCGGATTCGAGATCGTTCCTGTTCAAAACAAGCGCGGTTTGCGCCAGTTCATCGACCTGCCCTACTCCTTCTACCGCGATGATCCCTACTGGGTCCCCCAACTGCGCATCGCACAGAAAGAGCTGTTCGACCAGAACAAGCACCCCTTCTACGCGCACGCGGAAATGCAGCCTTTCCTGGCGCTTCGCGATGGCAGCCCCATCGGCCGCATCGCCGCGATCAGGGACCGCAACTACATCGAGTTCCACGACGAGCAGGCGGGGTTCTTCGGTTTCTTCGAGTGCGTCAACGAACCGCCCGTGGCCGCCGCCCTCCTCGGCGCCGCCCGAAGATGGCTGGTCGAGCGCGGCGCGCAGGTGGTCCGCGGGCCAGTGAACCCGTCCACGAATTACGAGTGCGCGGTGCTGGTCGAGGGCTTCGATTCGAGCCCGCAGATCATGATGCCGTACAATCCGCCTTACTACGACGCGCTGATCCGGGGCGCGGGCCTGCGCAAAGCCAAGGATCTGTACGCATACTACGGCACCACGGACACGGCCAACATAGGGCGCATCGAGCGTGTAGCCGCCCGCTCGGCCGAGGCGAACGGCATCCGGATTCGTCCTATCCGTATGAAGGCGTTCGACAAGGACGTGGAGTCGGTGTGGAACGTGTACAACGCCGCCTGGAGCAGGAACTGGGGTTTCGTTCCCGTCACGCACGATGAATTCAAGTTCATGGCCCACGACATGAAGGCTATACTGGAGCCTGAACTGGTGTTGCTGGGCGAAATCCGCGGCAAGGTGGTGGGGTTCGCGCTCGCGCTGCCCAACATCAACCAGGCGCTCAAGCACACCAACGGAAGATTGTTACCGCTAGGACTGTTGAAAATCTTGTATCATAAACGCTCGATAGATAGTGTGCGGATCCTTGTACTCGGCGTGGTGGAGGAGTACCGGACTGCGGGTGTGGCGGCGGGGTTCTACGCGGAGCTGTTCCGGCAGGCGGTCCGGCTGGGCTACCGCGGTGGCGAGCTGTCGTGGATTTTGGAGGACAACACGCTGATGAATCGATCGGCTAAGGCGCTCGGTAGCAAACGGTACAAGACCTATCGTATTTACGAATGGAACTGAACATGCGGAGCTCATCCCCCTTAACTTCGGCCGCGCGCGGCCGGAACGGCGTAAGGACCACGAACGACCTGTTCGAGAAGTGCCGTAACTTCACCCGTCCCAAGGACCTCCAGGACGCCGGGCTGTACATCTGGTTCGAGGTCTTCGAAGGTCACGAGGGCTGCGGGCCGGGCGAGATCCGGCTGCGGGGCCGCAAAGTCCTGATGTTTGGTTCGAATGACTATCTGGGACTGACCAACCATCCCAAGGTGAAAGCTGCCGCCCAGGAGGCGGTGCGCCGCTATGGCAGCGGCTGCAGCGGCTCGCGCCTGCTGAACGGGACGCTCGACATCCATGTGCAAGTCGAGGAGAAGCTGGCCGCGCTGGTCCGCAAAGAAGCGGCGATGATCTTCGGCACCGGCTTTCAAGGCAATTACGCCGCTCTCTCCGCCATTACCGAGCGCGGCGACGTGCTGGTGTGCGATCACACCATGCACGCCAGCCTCCTGGAGGGCGCGTTGCGCTCCCCTGCCCGAACGGTCCGTTTTCGCCACAACGACCTGGGCCATCTCGAGCACTGCCTGGAGAACTGCTCGCCAGACGAGAAAGTGCTGATCGTCACGGAGGGCGTGTTCAGCATGGAAGGCGATCTGGCCGAGCTGCCTGGCCTGGTCGAACTGGCGAAGAAGTACGACGCGCGCGTCTATGTGGACGAGGCGCACGGCGTCGGCGTGCTGGGGCCGACGGGCGCCGGCGCGGCCGAGCACTTCGGCGTGCTGGACGACGTCGACATCGTGATGGGCACGTTCTCCAAGTCGCTCGCCTCGGTGGGCGGCTTCGTCGCCTCCGCCAAGCCGGTCATCGAGTATCTGAAGCACAATGCCCGGCCGTACGTGTTCTCGGCGGCGCTGGCTCCGGCTTCGGTTGCCGCCGTCAACGCCGCGCTCGACGTGATGCGCCAGGAGCCCGAGCGCCGGCAACGCCTGCTGGCCGTCGCACACCGCCTGCGCGACGCCCTGCGCGACCGCCGTTGCTCCGTTCTGGATGGCGAGACGCCCATCGTGCCCGTAGTGGTTCCCAACGAGATCGACCTCTGCCGCCTGTGCAAGGGCCTGCTCGAAGAGAGCATCTACGTCAACCCGGTGTTGCGCCCCGCCGCCACCGAGAACCTGCTCCGTATCTCCTGCACCGCCGCCCACACCGACGCCCACGTAGACCGCCTGGTGGAGACCATCTGCCGCGTCTCCCGCCGGCTCGACATCGACCTCTGCCAGCAGGCGTAAGAGGGCGCGACAGAGTTTTGGCCACGAATGAGCAGGGATGAGGAAGGAAACTCGTCCCAGCGTTATTCCTTGTAAGCCTCGTCCAGCAGCTCGATGACGTGCGCCACGCGCTGGCCCCGGCCGTAAAGCCGCACGCCCGCCCGCAGCTGAAGAATGCAGCCTGGATTGGCCGTCGCGATCGCGTCCGCGCCCGTCGCCGCGATCGCCTCCATCTTCCTTTTCAGGATCGCGCCGGCCATCTCCCGATGGGCCACGTTGTAGACGCCGGCGCTGCCGCAACACAGATCCGCCAGCGCCATCTCGCGGAACGCCAGGCCGGGAATGGCGGCCAGCAGCTTGCGCGGCGCGCTGCGGATGCTTTGCGCGTGCGCCAGGTGACAGGAATCCTGGTAGGTGACCGTGAGCGGCAGCCGGCCCGGCACGGGCGCCAGATCGATGGCGGCCAGAAACTCGTTGACGTCCTTGACGAGCTTCGAAAAACGCGCGGCCGGCCCGGCGTAGGCCGGATCGTCGGCGAGCAGCTCTCCGTACTCCTTGAGCGCCGCTCCGCAGCCCGCCGCATTGCTGACCACCGCGTCATAGCCGCCCGCAACGAATGCGTCGATGTTGCGCCGCGCAAGCCGCCGCGCCTTCTCCCGCAGCCCCACGTGCAGGTGCAGTGCGCCACAACAACCCTGCCCTTTCGGAATCGCGACCTCGCAGCCGTTCCTTCGCAGTACGCGAACCGTGGCGTCGTTCAGCCGGGCGAAGCACACGTTCGCAATGCAGCCCGCCACAAGCGCCACCCTGTACCGGCGCGGGCCCTCCGCCGCGCACGTGCGGCCGATGTTGCGAAAGAAGAACGGCCGCTCGGCCGAAGGAGCGAGCGGAGCGATGCCGCCGAACAGGCCCGAGCTTTCGACCATGCGGCGCATCCCCGTCGCCTCGTAGAGCCACAGCAGCCCACCCGCCGCGCGCATCAGCGCCGGGGAATCGAACAGGTGGCCGAAGACCGCGCGGCGCAGCGCGCGCGTGCGCCAGGGCCGCCGCACCGTGGTCTCGATCTGGACGCGCGCGGTCTCGATCAGCCGCCCATACGGCACTCCCGACGGGCAGGCGCTCTCGCAAGCGCGGCAGGCCAAACACAGGCCCAGGTGTTCCAAGTACGCCTCGCCCATCGGCGCGGCGCCCGAAGCCACTCCGGCCATCTGGTAGATGCGGCCGCGCGGCGAATCCGCCTCCAGCCCAAGCTCGCGGTAGGTGGGACAGGCGTTCAGGCACAGGCCGCAGTGTATGCAGCGGTCCAGGTCAACCTGCTCAAATGCGGCCATACAGCCTTCCCGCATTCAGCACGCCGCGCGGATCGAACAGGCCCTTTACCCGCTTCATCAGGTCGATCTCGGCGCCCGGCGCGGGCCACAGATCGAGCTGCGCCTTCTTTACCGGCGGCGCGAACTCGATGACCGACTTCCAGCCGCACTGCGCCGTCCGCCGCATCCATTCGGAGGCGCCTTCGATAGCGGAGAAGTACCCGTAGCAGACGCCGGAACCCGCACGCGCAAGCGCCGGCCCCGGAAATGATACGAGAGCTGTGCCCACCTCGGTGAGCGCACACGAAGCCCGCACCACCGCACCACCGGCACTGGCTGCGAGGAACCGCGGCGTGAACTCCCGAACCGAGTCCCAGAGCCGAGCCTCTTCGTCGCCCTCGAACGCGCGGGCGGCAGGCAACTCGCGGCCGTAGCGCTCGAGAACCGCCGTGCTGCCACCGGCCTGGACGAGCAGCGCGAATCCGGAGAGACCGGCCAGTGCAGCGGCCTGCGGGTTGAGCAGGTCGAGCGCCGCCGGCTGCAACGGGCCGTTCAGAATCCGGCCGCGGGCGCCGATCGCCTCACCGGGAGAGTCCAGCGAGAGCGCCCAGGTCCGCCAGCACGGCGGCATGGGGATCACTTTGAAGTTGACGGAAGCGATGGCGGCCAGCGTGCCGAAGGACCCGATCATGAGCTTGGCCATATCGAGCCCCGCGACGTTCTTCACCACCATGCCGCCGGAGGAGACCAGCTTTCCTTCCACGGTCGCGAACTTCATCCCGATGACCAGGTCCCGCGCTGTCCCGTAAAGCCGGCGGCGAGGGCCGGAACAATTGGCCGCCACGACCCCGCCGATGGTCGCGCCGGAGGCGAACGGCGGATCGAGCGGAAGCATCTGCCGGTTCGCGGCCAGGACGCGGCTCAGCTCGGCGAACGGCAAACCCGCTTCGACGCCTATGGTCAGATCGCGCGGCTCGTACCCGATCACACGGCTCATCCGCCGGGTGGAGATCGTAGTCCCGGCGGGCGCGATCGGGCCCGCCATGCGGTCTTTCGAAAAGGCGCCTCCGATTCGCACCGCGCCCCGCGCAGCCCCGTCGCGCAGCGCCTCCGCCAGTTGCCCGTGAGTCTCCGGTTCGAGGTGCAAACCAATAGTGTAGGGCAACCTCGCCCCGTTGCGGCTCGCCGGCCCTCACGCGCCCGCGGCGCCTTCCAATTCTCCGGCCACCATCTGGTCCGCGTAGCACCAGACCCAGCGCTCGCCGGGCACGATGGACCGTGCCAGCGGATGGCGCGCCGCCTGAAAGTGCTTGGTTGCATGTTTGTTCTGCGACGAATCGCAGCAACCCACGTGGCCGCAGGAAAGACACATCCGCAGGTGCACCCAGCGGTCGCCCGTCTTCACGCAGTCCTCGCAGACGCGGACATCGGTTTCGGTAAGCCGGATCTGATCAAGATGCGTGCATTGCTTCATCGCGCCGGTTCCTCCTTTCCAGAGATTCGCGGTCCCAGTGCGCCAGGCCGGCGGCGGCGTCGTAAGTGCTCTCGAGGAACCCCAGCAACTCGGCCTCCGGGGATTCGGCCGCGCGCACATCGTCGTACATCAACAGAAACTCGCAGAGCACGGAACTATAGAACGCCCGCTCCGGATGAATCCGCGCCTTCGCCAATCCGGGTGGCTCCGGCGCCGCGTAGGCGTAAAAGGCCGGGCCCGTCACGGCGCCGCCGCCCGGCCACCAGCCCGCGCTGATCACTTCGTGCGAGTAGGCCTCGCGCGTAATCGCATCCGCGCCCTTCCGCTCAGGCGCGCGGCGGCCGGAGAACCGCGTCGCGGCCAGGTCGAAGCTCCCCCAGAAGAACTGGACCGGGCTCGCCTTGCCGATGAAGCCGCTCCGGAACTCGCGCAACACCGTGCTCGCGGACATCAGGATGCGCCAGAAGCGTCCGGCGTATTCCGGATCGTAGGACGCGTGCGTCGTGTCCTGGTCGAACGGAATGGGATTCGGCACCTCGACCGGCATGTGGTAGATCTTCACGTCGATCCCGAGCGCGGCGAGCGCTGCCATCACCTCTCGATAGAAGCTGGCCACCGGCCGCGCATAGAGGCGAACGGTCTTCGCCGTGCCGCCGCTGGTCTCGATCGCAAGCAGGTGATCGATGAAGTCGAAACGCATTTCGAACAGGCCCGAGCCGTAAGGAATGGCCGTGGTGGTCAGCCCGCGCGGGCTGACCGCCAGCGTCGAGTGCCACCAGTGGTTCTCGAATGGGCTGAGCTCGAGCCGGATCTTCCCGACAATCTGGGTCCACATATGGAGCGTGTCGCAGGTATCGCTCCACTCCTCGAGCGGCAAGGCCGGCCACATATCAGCCCGGCTGGAATTCACAGCGGATGGATGCATCCCCGCCCCCTTGGCTACAGGGTATCGCACCCCGAAGCTGTGAAGGAACCCGGGGACACTCCAGGCTGGCCATGCCGAATGTGCCGCTTAGGAAGCCGCGCAGGGGTGTCCCCAGGATCTCCTCATGGTCCCGTCAGCGAGCGGTCGCACCAAATTACCGCCTCAAGAGCGAACCAAACGGTCCGATGAGAGTATTGTGAGCCGGTTCTTCGATGACGCGAACGCGATCTTCGAAGCCGCGGAATCCGCGTACCGGTCCGGCCAGTGCCTCTCGGATACTACCGTGCTCATCGGGCCTGATGGGGCGATCCAGATGCTGGCCGGATCGGACTGGCCACTCGACAGGCTGGCCGCCGAACGCGGCGCCGCCCGCGCCTATCGCGTTGGCGAAACCGCAGGCCGCGTGCTTCTCGAAGCCCGCGCGGGCTCCCGCACCTGCCGCCTCGAATCGGATTCCCCCCGCAGAATCGCCCGCGAATTGCTCGGCTTCAGCCCAGCCCTGCCTCGCGCAGAAACTTTGCAGCTTCCTCCGGCGGCGTCGGATTGATGTAGAACCCCGTCCCCCACTCGAACCCCGCCACCTTCGTCAGCTTCGGTATCAGCTCGATATGCCAGTGGTACGACGGCAACCCCGGCTCCTGCAAAGGCGCCGTGTGGATTATGAAGTTGTACGCCGGCCGCTCCAGCACCTTCTCGATCTCCCGCAGCAGCACCGGCATCACCCACCCCAGATTGTGGAACGCCGCAGCGTCGGTGTCCTCGAAGTGCGAGAAATGCCGCCGCGGCAGCACCCAGATCTCGAACGGGAACCGCGCCGCGTAAGGCGAGATCACCAGAAACTCCTCCGTCTCCACCACCACGCGGCTGCCGGTGTTGATCTCCTGCCGGATCATGTCGCAGAAGATGCAGCGTTCCCGCAACTCGAAGTACTTCTTCGCGCCCTCCAGTTCCTCGACCACCCGCCGGGGCAGCACCGGCAGCGCGATCAATTGCGAGTGCGAATGCTCGAGCGAAGCGCCGGCCGCCTCTCCGTGATTCTTGAAGGCCAGGATGTACCGCATGCGCCGGTCCTTCTTCAGATCGAGGAATCGGTCGCGGAAGGCCCAGAAGACATCCTCGACGGCCTTGTCGGTCATGGTCGCCAGGGTCAACTGGTGGTCCGGCGTTTCGATGACCACCTCGTGCGCCCCGATGCCGTTCATGCGGTCATAGAGGCCCTCGCCCTGGCGGTCGAAATCTCCTTCCACGCGCAGCGCCGGAAACTTGTTGGGCACCACCCGCAGAGTCCAGCCGGGCTCGTTGGCCGCGCCGCTTTGCCGGTAGGCCAGCACCTCGGGCGGAGTCTTCGTCTCGCTCGTGGGACAGAACGGGCAGAAGCGGCCGCCCTTGATCACAACCTGCTCGCGGGAAAAATCCTGAGGACGGCGGGCGCGGTCGGTCGCGATGATGACCCACCTGCCCGCCACCGGGTCTCGACGGAACTCTGGCAATCGGCGATCCTCCACTGCCCCGGGGGCCTGGACTGACGAATCCCCAATTATAGCGTCCGGTTCAGGCGGAAAACATCCTTGCGGTGCGAGATTGCCGGAGGATCGCCGAAGACTACGCCGACCAGGTCGAACCGGACTCGCTCCCAGGCCACGCCGGCCCGCCGTGCGTAGTTGCGCGCCGCCCGCACCAGCGCATCGCGCTTCTGGGCGTCCACGTTGCGCTCCGGCGCGCCGAACTCGTCGCCGCCGCGGGCCTTCACTTCGACGAAGACGAGGCGCTCGCCTTCCCACGCCACCAGGTCGATCTCGCCCTTACCCACGGAGGGCTGCCAGTTCCGCGCCACCACCGTCATGCCGTGGCGCTCCAGATAGCGGTGCGCCAGGTCCTCGCCGCGCCGTCCCGTAGCCAGGTCCCTGGGCCAGGATCGCCTGCGGGCGCGGTCCCGGATGGCGTCCGATAGCCGCAGCAGCCAGCGGATCACTTCAGAACCTCGAACTCAAACTCCATCACTTTCCCGCGCACCACGTAGCACAGGTAGTATTCCCAAAATCGCCGGAAGCGCCGGAAGCGATTCACCAGCAACTCGAACCCCAGCGCCCGCCAGAAAGCCAGTAGGCGCACGTGGACCGAAATCTCGCGAAACTTCACCGTGGAGTAGTAGCCGAAGCCCCCGTGATCCTCGCCGAAGACGCGGAAGGAGAAGCTGTTCAGGTGCCAGCGATGCGTGGGATCGCAGAACGAGCTGAAATCGGTGTAGTGCGGCGTGACGACATGCACGCGCCCGCCCGGCCTCACCAGGCGGTGAAACTCCTCCATCGTTAGGATGACGTCGGCCACGTGCTCGATCACGTGCGTCGCTTCGAGCCGGTCGAACGAGCTGTCCGCAAACGGGTATGGAGGATGATCGAGGTCGCAAAGGACGTCGGCGGCGCTGGCCGGATTGCGGTCGATTCCGATCGCGCCCGCCGCCTTCTTGATACCGCAGCCTACGTCGAGAACTCTCACGCAGCTATGGTACACGAAAAACGCTCGTCGCCCGGGAATCCTGGGGACACTCCGGCCTGCAGCGCCGAGCGTTCGGCCTGCGAACAATCGCCGGGAATCCTGGGGACACTCCTGGCTGCAACACCGAGCGTTCGGCCTGCGAACAAGCGCCGGGAATCCTGGGGACACTCCGGCCTGCAACGCCGACTCTTCCGCCAACGCACAAACGCAGGCGTGTCCCCAGGATTCCCGCTTCACGCCACCACTGCTTCGCAAGCCTCCTCGAGCACGTCCATCGCGAAATCCGCCTGCTCGCGCGTGACCAGAAGCGGCGGGCAGAGCCGGATGGCGTTCTCGCCCGCGCCGAGCACCAGCAGCCCGCGCTTGAAAGCCCGCTCGACCACGGCGTCGCGCAGATCCTGCGCCCGTTCCTTGGTCTCCCGGTCGCGGACCAGTTCGATCCCGATCATCAGCCCCAGGCCGCGCACATCGCCCACGCTCCGAATTCGCTTCGGCCACGCCGTCAGGCGCTCCATCATATGGGCGCCCACGCGGGCCGCGTTCTCGATCAGGCTCTCTTCCAGCAGATCCAGGGTCTCGAGCGCAGCCGCCACGGTCACCGGGTTGCCGCCGAAAGTCGAAGCCTGCGCGCCCGGCTTCCACTGCATCAGATCCGCGCGCGCAATCATGGCGCTCAGCGGCATGCCGCTGGCAATCCCCTTGGCGGTGGTCAGAATGTCCGGCGCCACTCCGCAATGCTCCCAGGCCCAAAGCTTGCCGGTCCGGCCCATCCCGCACTGCACCTCGTCGAAAACCAGCAGGATGCCGTGCGCCTTCGCGATCCGCTCCAGGTCTGCCAGGAAACCCGCTGGCGGCACCAGGTATCCTCCCTCGCCCTGCACCGGTTCGACGACGATGGCCGCCACTTCCTCCGGCGGAACGATGGTGCGGAAAAGCCGTTCGATGGCTTCGATCGACATCCGGCCCGCTCGATCGCCCTGGCGGTAGGAATCGGGATAGGGCACGTGATAGACGCCCGGCACCAGCGGTCCGAAGCCCCGCCGCTGGACCGCCTTGCTGGCCGTCAGCGACAGCGCGCCCAGCGTGCGCCCGTGGAACGCGCCCAGAAACGCGATAAAGCTCGTCCGGTGCGTCGCGTAGCGCGCCAGTTTCATGGCCGCCTCGTTCGCCTCTGCGCCGGAGTTGCCGAAGTACACCCTCCGCGGGCCGGGCAGCGTCGCCGCCAGCCGCTCGGCCAGCGTCACCATGTTCTCGTAATAGAAATCGGTGCCCGACATGTGAATCAGCCGGGCCGCCTGCTTCTGAATCGCGGCCACCACGCGCGGGTGGCAGTGCCCCGTGGAGACCACTGCGATCCCCGCGCTGAAATCCAGGAAACGATTACCGTCCACGTCTTCGACGATGGCGCCTTGGGCACTGCCCGCAACCAGCGGATAACTGCGCGTGTACGACGGCGAGAGGACCGCATGGTCTCTCTCGATCACGGCGCGCGCGCGCGGGCCCGGCAGCGAAGTGCGAATCTCGGGAAGATCCGGACGGACGGCTTCACTTTTCGCCTGCATGGAAACCCTCCTACAGTTCAAGTTGTTCTGAGCAACGAAAACGGGCGGGGCCTGCGGGAGGAATCAGTCGGAGCCGAACAGCCCGGGCCGGGACGCGGCGGGCGCTTTACACTGCATAGCTCTAATGTACTCCCGTTCAAGACGCTTGCCAAGGGCGCAAGTTTGCCGCTAGCTTCTCACCGGACCGCGAAGGCGACGATCGTCATTCCCCGCGCGTCCGTGGCCGCTTCCAGTTCCGCGACCAGTTTCGATTCCATCCCCTCGGGGTCGATCTCGACTTCACAGGCGGCGATTTCGGCGTCGCTTGCGCCCTCGAAGCACAGCTCGCAGACGCCCACGGCTTCCGCCCCGCAGCGCACCGGCGGGCCGAAGGTGCGGCAGGTCATCGGGCGCGCGGCATACAGGTCGCAGAGGCCGGTCGCCGGATCGAGCGCGGGACACGGCTCGTCATCGGCAAACGTAGCGAATCGCTCTTCGGCAACCTCGCCCTCGTCGAGAACGCCGGAAGCCGGGTCGCCGGGAAAGTCCGGCGCGATTCGCCTCAACGACGCACGGGCGCGGTCGCGGACCGCTGCCGCCCGCTCGGGATCGGAGACCTCGAGAGCCGCCAGCCCTTGCCGCAGCCGTCTCGCATCGAGCTGGCTGATGGGGAACGGCCCCAGGCAGCACTCGGTGCATCCCGGCCGGCACACCAGCCACGGCCCGCTCCGTCGCGCGGCTTCCACCAGCGCGGCATCCACGGTTTGGATCAAGGCGGCGTCGCCGCGATCGAGCTGCATCACTCGCAGGATACCGCGCCCCACCGTTTGAGGACGCGCTTGGGCCCGCGCAGACCCGTGATAGGATAAATAGCTTCCATAGGGGGCTACGCAGTGAAGAAGATTGCAATCCTATCCACATTATTCGCGTTGCTGCTCGGTCTCATGACAGGCTGCGGCGGTGGAGGTGGATCGGGCAATGCCCCCGCGCCCACTCCGACTCCTACTCCTACTCCCACTCCGACTCCTACTCCGACGCCCACTCCGCTGCCGGCAACGGCCTACAACTGGAACAACGTCCAGATCGTGGCCGGCGGCTTCGTCGATGGCATTGTCTTCCATCCCAGCCAGGCCAACCTCGTCTACGCACGCACCGACATCGGCGGCGCCTATCGCTGGAACGCCACAACCAGTACCTGGATACCTCTGCTCGATTGGATCGGCAAGTCCCAGGTGAACAACATCGGAGTCGAGAGCATCGGCCTCGATCCGGCCGATGCGTCTCGCCTGTACCTGGCCGTCGGAACCTACCTGTCATCCGGTTTCGGCGCCATCCTGGTGTCCACCGACCAGGGCAACACCTTCCAGACCGTATCCGTGCCCATTCCGATGGGCAGCAATGAAGACGGCCGCAACGCGGGCGAGCGCCTGGCGGTCGACCCCAATCTGGGCAGCATTGTGTATTTCGGCTCCCGCAACAGCGGCCTCTGGAAGAGCGCGGATCACGGCGCAACCTGGAGCAAGGTCTTGAGCTTTCCTGTCATTGCAATCACCGGCGGCGATGGCGTCGGAGTCGTCTTCGTGGACTTCATCAAGAGCAGCGGTAGCTCCGGCAGCGCCACCCCCGTCATCTACGTCGGCGTCTCGGACACCGGAACCAACGCTCCCAACCACTACGCGAGCCTTTACCGCAGTGCGGATTCCGGCGCAACCTGGCAGGCCGTTCCCGGCCAGCCCACCGGCCTCTATCCCAACCACGGCCCTCTTGGACCCGACGGCAACATCTACATCTCCTACGGCAACAGCGTCGGTCCCAACGGCATCACCGCCGGTGCGGTCTGGAAATACACGCCGCCTCCCAACAGCACTCCCACGGGCAACGGCGCCTGGACCAATATCACGCCGCCTCCGCCCTCCTACCAGACCAATGGCTCCTACGGCTACGGCTGTGTCGCCGTCGATCTCGAGCACCCCGGCTGGATCATGGTCAGCACACTCGACCTCTGGTGGCTGCACGACGACATCTTCCGCAGCCTCGACGGCGGCCAAACCTGGGAGGAGCTCGGCGCCAGCGGCACCTGGGATAGCTCGCTCTCCCCCTGGGTCGGCAAGCTCCAGAGCAGCAACACACCAGGATGGTGGATGGGCTCGCTCGCCATCGACCCCTTCAATTCCGACCACGTGCTCTACGGCACCGGCGCCACCATCTGGACAACCTCCAGCGCCACTCAGGCCGATTCGCACAATCCGGTGAATTGGACCATCGGAGCGATGGGGGTCGAGGAGACTGCCGTCACCCAGCTCATCAGCCCGCCCAGCGGCCCGGCGAATCTGCTCAGCGGGGTCGGCGATATCGGAGGATTCACGCACCTCGACATCACCAAAACGCCCGCCGCGGGCATGATGAGCAATCCCATCTTCTCCACCACCACCGGTCTGGACTTCGCCCAGAGCGCTCCCTTGCTGATGGCGCGGACCGGCTACAATGGCGCGGACCAGTTCGGCGCGTACTCGAGCGACGGCGGCCTGACCTGGACGCCCTTCGCCGCCATGGCGCCCGGGACCACTCAGGGAGCCGGCTACATCGCGGTCTCGGCCGACGGCTCGACGTTTGTCTGGGCCCCCAGCGACGCACCCACGGTTTTTTCCACCAATCAGGGCGCCACCTGGAAGGCCGCAAACGGCGCGCCTTCCAGTTCCCCCTTGATCGCGGATCGCGTGAACCGCCTGAAGTTCTATGCGTATCCCGTCGCCAGCCAGAGCCTCTACGTCAGCACAGACGGCGGCGCCACGTTTACAGCCACGACGGCCGGGCTGCCCGGGACCGGCACGCTGGTTGCCTCCTTCGCCGGCGAAGGCGACCTGTGGCTGGCATCCGCCAGCGGTCTCTATCGCTCCACGGATTCCGGCAGCACCTTCGCCGCAATCGCCGGTGTCCAGCAGGCTTACGCCGTAGGATTCGGCAAGGCTGCCACCGGCGCAAGCTACCCGGCGGTGTACCTGTTCGGCCAGGTCGGTGGCGTGCAGGGCTTTTTCCGCTCCACCGACGCGGGCGCCACCTGGACCCAAATCAACGACTCTCAGCACCAGTACGGGAACGCCTCCCTCGTGATCGGCGATCCCCGCATCTTCGGCCGCGTCTACATCGGCACCAACGGCCTCGGCATCATTTACGGCGATCCCCAGTCGCAGGGCGCCGCACTCCCGAGCCACGCCTCGCCACGGTAAGGAATTCGGGGACACTCCGGGCTCGAACGCCATATGTTCAGCCTACGAACAAGCGCAGGCGTGTCCCCAGGATTCTTTTACAGGTTGTGAGCGAGCGGACTCCCTGCCCAGGCCCCAGACGTGGCGCAGGCTTCAGAGGGACTTGCAAAATAGAGGCGAACGCGGCTGGGCGGACGACGATCTGGCGCTAAGCGCTGCCCCCCAGAGGCGCCCCCAAAAAGCTCTAGAAATCCGAGCGCTCATCCTTGTCTTGAAGACACGGGAGTTATGCGTCCTCGTGCCCGAATGACACCTCCTTTTCACCGGTCCTCCGAAGCCACTATAAAGACACCACGCCTCCAAGGGCCGTACGGCCCCGCCCCGGGGCACCTCCGCTCCCGGCCTCATCCGCCTAGGACGGTGCCAAACGCAGAATCTGATCGACGGTGAGCGCCAGAATCCCAAACATGAGATGGGCCATCACCTTGGCCCCTCCGCGCACCCGTACGAAGTTGCCTCCGAATTCCTCCTTCAACCGCGAATACACTCGTTCCACTGCGGTGCGTTCCCGAAAGCGAACTTGCTGATGGGGGTCCATGATGGCCGGCGGCTGAGAACCGTGTTTGTGCTGCGGGATGAGGGGTACGTGGCCCAGAGCAGCACTGTGTTGGCGAATCTGTTCGCTGTCGTAGCCGGCATCCATCAGGTCGTAGCAGCTGGTGACGCGTTGCGCCGTCAGCAAAGCCAGCGGCACCGCCACCTGGGTGTCATTCAACGCGGCCGAGGTCAATACGCAACTGATCGGGATCTGCCCATCGGCCACGTCCAGATGCAGTTTGTAGCCGATCCAGAAATACTTGCTGCCTTTGCTGTTGGTCTTGCAGCCCACGTCGCAGACCCGGGGCAGTTCGGTCAGCATCTGCTCCAGGGTCATGGTTCCCGAGCACTGCCGCTCCAGCCGCGTCATCCGCTCCGGCGATTTGTTCGTCTGGCCGGGGCGATGCCGCAGCGCGGGGGCCGCGGCCTTGGGCTTGGGCTGGGGCTTCTCGCAGCCTTCGATGGCCGTGGAATCCCGGCTGATATGGCCGATCAGCCGCCAGCCCTGGGTCCTCTCAATCAGGGCCGCATGCACCCGTTCGGCAAAGTGGTCGGCGGCGAATTCGGCGAAGGCCCGCGAGAACACGCTCTCGTGGGGAACTTCCGCTGCCCTTTCCCAACCGCACAGGCGCCGCAAAACCAGGTCATCGCGCAAGCGGTCCAGCAGGGCGCGGGTGGTGGGGAAGTTGAACACGGCCTTGGCCACGAAGGCCCGCGCCAGGGCGGCCCGGTCGTGGGGAGGACGTCCCGGACCGTGCCGGACGACGACGAAGCCATCCAACTGGAGCAGCGCCAAGGTGCGGACCAGCTTTTGCTGCAAGTCGCTGAGCGGTCCCAGTACCTCCTCCAGAGCCGGAAACAGGCGGCCTTGCAGAATCCGTCCGAAGCTGGCCAGCACCTGGAGTAAGCTATGCATGAGGGTTGTTTTCCGATAGTGTGGTTTCTGGCAAGAAACATTCTATCGGGAACGCAACCCTCTTCAAAACATTTTTAGACCTCTTGTTCTGGCCCGGACCTCAGCGGTAGTTTTGCAAGTCCCTCTTCAGCCTGCCGCGTCGGCTCTCGAGCCGACGCCCTGCCTTCCTGGACGTCCGCCCCGGTACGAGTCCCTAACTAAGCGGCAGCCTGAGAGGCCGCGCCACTTCCTTCTCGCGCGCACAGCCCCGCTGTGCGAAGATCGGGCCAGGTAGCCTATGAACTGGAGCACCATTGCCGCGATCCTGCTCGGCCTGGCGGTCATGCTGGGCGCCTTTGGCGCGCACGGCCTCCGTGGCCGCCTCGACGCCTACTCGATGGGCATCTACGAGCGCGCCGTCTTCTACCACTTCGTCCACGCACTGGGGCTGCTGGTGGTCTCGATCCTCCCCAAAATCGGTCTCCTTCGCCCCGCGCCCGGCGCATGGGTCTGCTGGCTTCTGGCCGCCGGCATCCTCCTGTTCTCGGGCAGCCTCTACCTGCTGGCCGTGACCGGCGTGCGGATCCTGGGCGCCGTCACCCCGCTCGGCGGCCTCGCCTTCATCGCCGCCTGGTTCCTGCTGGCCTGGGGGCTTGCACGCCAGACCTAGTCGATACGGATCAGGCGCACACGCGTGGCGGCCGGTGGCGGCGCGTTCACAGACCTCGTCCTTCCCGATTCCCCGCCCCGTCAACAACATGGCCAGGGCGAGCGCCGAACAGAACCGCGGTGCCCTGTACACTGCTCTGCAAGAGCCGCCCGGGGCCCTGAAGCGCACGGGGGGCCGCATACACCCCTACAGCCCATGACAAAACGAACCCAATTCCGCACAAGCCAAGCTGAATCAACCTCCTACAAGCTGTGCCGTCCAAGCCCCGCCTCGCCAGCGCCCTCCTCTGCTACGATGGAACTCTGCGGATCGGCATTCACACCTCCATCGCAGGCTCGCTCGAACGCGCCGCTTTGAAGGCCGCCGACATCGGCGCCAACACGTTTCAGATTTTTTCGGCCAGCCCCAGAATGTGGCGCGCCCGGCGTCCCGATCCGGACCAGGTCAGGAAGCTGAAGCAGGCGCGGGAAAAGTTCGACCTCAGGCCGCTGGTGATCCATGACAACTACCTGATCAATCTGGCGGCGGAAGACAACGCGCTCCGGGCCCGGTCGGTCGCGGCCTTTCGGGCCGAGCTCGAGCGCGCCCTCGATATCGGCGCAGAGTTCGTGGTGGCGCATCCGGGCAGTTGCGGATCGCAAGGCCCCGAGCGCGGCATTCTGGCCGTCGCCGCCTCGCTCGCGGAGGCGGCCCGCGGGCTCCGGCTCCAGGGTCTCGCGATCCTGATCGAAAACACCGCCGGAGGCGGAACAAAGTTGGGAGGCTCGTTCGAAGAGCTCGAAGCGATGCGTGACGCGGCGCAACCATCCGTCGATGCCGAAATCGGCTTCTGCCTGGATACGGCGCACTCGCTCGCCTCGGGATACGACATCGTCAGCAGCCCGGGCCTGCTCGCCCGCCCACACGTCAAGCTCATCCACGCCAACGATTCGAAGGCGCCGCTCGGATCGCACCTCGACCGCCATCAGCACATCGGCCGCGGCTTCATCGGCCGCGAAGGATTCCGCCGCATCCTGGCGCTCCCCAGACTCCGCGCAACCCCGTTCATCCTCGAAACCCCCATCGACCGCAAAGGCGATGACCGCCGCAACTTGGAAACGTTAAAGAGACTATGCCAGAGAAGACCTACGACCACACCCAAATCGAACTGAAGTGGTTCGAGCGTTGGCAGAACACGCCCGGCCTCTACCAGGCCGAGGAGAACTCCGCCCGGCCGAAGTATTACGTGCTCGAGATGCTGCCCTACCCCAGCGGCACGCTGCACATGGGCCACCTGCGGAACTACACCATCGGCGACGCGCTCGCCCGCTATAAATGGATGCGCGGCTTCAACGTGCTCCATCCCATGGGTTGGGACGCCTTTGGTCTTCCTGCCGAGAACGCCGCCATCAAGCGCGGCCTGCACCCCCGCGATTGGACGCTCTCCAACATCGCGGAGATGAAGAAGACCCACGCCCGCTACGCCTTCAGCTACGACTGGGATCGCGAGCTCTCCACCTGCGAGCCCGACTATTATCGCTGGAACCAGTGGTTTTTCCTCAAGATGCTCGAGCGCGACCTGGCCTACCGCAAGAAGTCCAAGGTCAACTGGTGTCCCGAGTGCTGCACCGTGCTCGCCAACGAGCAGGTGATCGACGGCTGCTGCTGGCGCCACGAAACCACGCCCGTCGAGCAGCGCGAGCTCGAGCAGTGGTTCTTCCGGATCACCCGCTACGCCGACGAGTTGCTCGCCGATATCGAGAAGCTCGCAGGCGGCTGGCCCGAGCGCGTCCTCGAGATGCAACGTAACTGGATCGGCCGCTCCGACGGCGCCGAGATCGACTTCCACCTGGAAGGCACCGGCCAGCCAATACGCGTCTTCACCACGCGCGTCGACACCATCTACGGCGCCACCTGCGTGATCCTGGCCCCCGAGCATCCGCTGGTCAAGCACCTGCCTGCGGCGCAGGCGCTCCGGCGCGCGGCGCGGGATGCCGACGATGCCGCGAAGGAAGGCGTGTTCACGGGCCTTTACGCCATCAACCCCTATAACGACGAGCGCGTTCCGGTCTGGATCGGCAACTTCGTGTTGATGGAGTACGGCACCGGAGCCATCATGGCGGTCCCCGCGCACGACCAGCGCGATTTCGAGTTCTGCCGCAAGTACGGCGTCCCCATCCGCCCGGTGATCCGTCCCGTGGGACAGGCTTCCCAGCCTGTCCCTCTCCAGGAGGCCTTCCCCGACTACGGCATCCTGGAGAACTCCGGCCAATGGAGCGGTCTGGCGAGCGAAGAAGCGCGCCGCCGCATGGCGGAATACGCCGAGGAGCACGGTTTCGGCAAGGCCGCCATCACCTACCGCCTGCGCGACTGGGGCGTTTCGCGCCAGCGCTACTGGGGCACGCCCATCCCGGTGATTCACTGCCAGACCTGCGGCGTCGTCCCCGTGCCCGAGAGCGAGCTGCCCGTTGTGCTGCCGCTCAACGTGAAGATTACCGGCGCCGGCCGCTCGCCGCTCGAAGCTGTGCCCGAGTTCATGAACGTGCTCTGCCCGCGGTGCGCCTCGCCCGCGCGCCGCGAGAGCGACACAATGGACACGTTCGTCGATTCCTCCTGGTATTTCTACCGTTACTGCGACGCCCACAACAGCAACGCTCCCTACGATTCGCGCAAGATCGCTTACTGGTTCCCCATCGACCAGTACATAGGCGGCGTGGAGCACGCCATCCTGCACCTGATCTACTCGCGCTTCTTCACCAAGGTGATGCGCGACCTGGGCCTGGTGGAGAACGACGAGCCAGTCACGCGCCTCTTCACGCAGGGCATGGTGGTCAAGGACGGCGCCAAGATGTCCAAGAACAAGGGCAACGTCGTCGGCGCGGACTGGATGGTAGAGAAGTACGGCGCCGATACCGGCCGCCTCTTCGTGCTCTTCGCCGCGCCGCCCGAGCGCGACCTCGAATGGCAGGACGCCGGCGTCGAGGGCATGTACCGCTTCCTCAGCCGCCTGTACCGCTTCGTGACCCGCAACGCCGAACGCGCCATCTCCCCAGGGGGACAGGCCTCCGGCCTGTCGGAAGCGGACACCAAAGCCCTCCGCCGCCTGCACCAGACCGTCAAGAAGATCACCGAAGATTTCGAGAGCCGCTGGCACTTCAATACCTCGATCGCCGCCGCCATGGAGCTGCTCAATGAGCTGGTGCCCGTCGAGGCGCAGCTTTCCGGAACCGCGCTGCGCGAGATCCTGGAGAAGCTGGTGCTCGTCGTCTCGCCGTTCGTGCCCTATGTAGCCCAGGAGATGTGGGAGGAGCTGGGCGGCGAGAACCCGGTTCTACGCCAGCCCTGGCCGTCCTACGATCCCGACCTGGCGCGCGAAGAAGAGGTCGAGATCCCTGTGCAGGTCAACGGCAAGCTGCGCAGCCGCATCCGCGCCGCCGCCGGTGCCCCCCGCGAGGACCTCGAACGCCTGGCGCTAGCCGACGACAAAATCCACGCGCTAGTCGCCGGCAAGCAGATGGTCAAGATCATCGTGGTCCCCGACAAGCTCGTGAATATCGTAGTGAAGTAGGACGCCGTCAGCCCCGCTATGGCTTCGGATACACCGTCGTGATGGTGCCTTGCCCGTCCATTTTGGCCAGCCCGGCTCCGGTGGCGAACCACTTGGTCCCGCCGCTGTCAATGACGATGCTCCGCACGTCCGAAGAGGGCAAGCCATGCTTCGTGTCGAAGACCTCGCTGGTGCCATCGGCCTTCCACCGCACCGCACCGCTGTTTGTCGCGAACCACCTCGTCCCGCCCGGCTCGAAGGCGATGGCATAGACAAAGCCCGTAGGGAGTCCCTTCTCATACTTCAAGATCTCGATCGATCCGTCCTTCTTCAGATGGCTGACTCCGTTGGCAGCGAAAACCTGCGATCTCGCGCTCGCAAAGACTCCAGCGTGGACGAACCATGCGGTCCCGTCCGCATCCAGAATCACTTGCGTCACCAGGTCGTCGTTCAGACCGGTGCTCTTGTCATAGGTCTTGGCGCTCCCATCGGAGCCGATGTGGACCGCTCCTTTGTCGGTGGCGCACCACAACGAGCCGTCCTTGGCTGGCGTCACCTGGAAGGTGACCTGCCCGTTGCAGGCCGCGCCAATCGTCAGTAATAGAGCGGCAGGAATCGCGAACCGTTGCATGAAAACCTCCTCGCGTAGTCTTATCGGCTGAATTGCCGTCATCGTGTATAGTCGCACAAGGGTTCGCGGCGGCGCTCGCTGAAGCCCGCTCTACTCCAGCTCGAACGCCACATACATCAACACTCCGTCGCGCTCGATCTGGAGCGCCACGGCATCGCCCGGCTTCAGACGGCCAACCGCCGCCCGCAACCCGTCCAGGCTGTCGATCTTCGTGCCGTTAAGGGCGTGGATCACGTCGCCGGTCTTGAGCCCGGCGTCGATCACGGAGTCGGCGGACCGCGCCGCAACGATCACGCCCGAAGCAATGCGCAGGTCCTCGATCATCCCGGCGATCTCGGGAGTGATCGCAACTCCCAGAATCCCCAGCCCGCGCACCAGACTCTTTTCGGGATTGACCAGGTCCGCCAGATCGTCGTACTGGCCCTGCGGCTCCTCGACCACCGGAACCGTAAACGACAGCTTTCGGGTGCCTCGCAGAGCCTCAATCGTCACCGGATCCCCGTGCGACCGGCGAAACAGCGCGGTCTCGAACCTGGGCAGATTCGGGACGGGCGCTCCATCGACGGACAACAGAATGTCGCCTACCAGAAGCCCGGCTTTGCCGGCCGGCCCGTCGGGCGCCAGGTCGGAGATGACCAGGCCCCACTCCTGCGCCAATCCCAGGCCCGCCGCGAGCGTGGGCGAAATGGCCTGCAGGTTGACCCCGATCCTGGGGCGGAGCACACGACCGTGCGCCCGAATCTCCCGGTACACGAATCGAACCACTACGCTGGGAATGGCGAAACTCAGTCCCTCGCTCCCCCCCGATTCGGACAGGATGAAGGTGTTGATACCGACCATGTTCCCGTCCAGATCCACCAGCGGCCCGCCGCTGTTGCCGGGATTCACCGCGGCATCGGTCTGAATGTAGACCCTCGGCTTGTCGGGATCGGGCTGGCGCATCACGGAACTGACCACGCCCATGGTCACGCTGTCCTCCAGCCCCTCCGGGCTGCCGAACGCCAGCACCAGTTGGCCCTGCCGGAGCTTCCGGTAGTCGCCAATCTCAAGCGCGGGCAGCCCCTCCGCATCGACCTTGAGCACGGCCAGGTCGGTCTCCGCGTCCACACCGGCGATCCGCGCTTTGAGGATGCGCGTTCCGGCCGGCGGCGAGCCCGGTGGCGGCGCCAGCACCACCCGCACCTGCTGCGCCCCCTCTACCACGTGGGCATTCGTGACGATGTAACCGGCCGGGTCCACGATCACGCCGGAGCCGATGGCGTGCTGCCTCGCGATCAGTCCTGTATTCTGGTGGCCCTCCTCGGTGACCGGTCCGTATCCCGTCACGAGGATCTTCACCACCGACGGCGACACTTTCCGCGACAGCTCTTCGAGAGCCTCGCTGGTCTGGCGCAGCACGTCGCGCGAAGAGGCCGCCAGAGCGGCTGCGGCGAGCAGAGGCACAGCGGCCAGCAGAAACAGAGTTCTAGCTCGGCAAGCGCGCATGGGTCGAAACCCTCAGGAACTGCGTTTCGCCGTGAACTCCTGAGCGCCCTCCCGTCCCTCGCGCTGGCGCGTAAACTTGATCTCGTCGCCTGCCACTTTGCCCTTGTACAGGAACTTCATCTGGTTGCCGCCAAACTCCATCACGGTGGCGAACGACAGATCGTCGCCGTTGATCTTCCCCTCCGAGATCTGCTGTTCACCGCGCTGGGTCGTAACGGTTCCAGTCAGTTGACCGCCTTCGGTCTTGAGATTGAAGACCGTCTCGCGGGTTTGCCCGTCCCGCCCGGGGACCTGGGCGACCCATTTGCCCGTCACGTCCGCGGCCGAAGCGGCGGATGCGAGCACGAGAGTCAACACGAACACTGAGCTGAGGTGCAGTGCCTTCATATTTGAACAGATGAGAGCAGGCGTGGAAATGTTACCAAACAATCGCCTGCCATTCGCCCTTTTCGAGCACCGTCCCGCGGCCGCCGTATGCGGCGCGCACCCGCGCGAGATGGCGGCTGGGGAACCCCGTGAGCGCCGCGCCGCCGCCGGGCTTCAGGATTCGCTCGATCTGGCGCGCGAGGCTGACCAACGCCTCGGCGTTAATGTTGGCCACCACGAAATCGATGGTTGCCGCGCGCACGGCCCGTAGCGAGCCGGCGAAGAGGCCCACTTCGATGCCTTCGCTCCGGAACCGCTCCTGGGCCGCGCGGGCGGCCTCGAAATCGATGTCGCAGGCGTAGACGCGGCCGGCCCCCAACCGCGCGGCGGCGACTGCCAGGATGCCGGAGCCGGTCCCGAGGTCCAGAACGGCCATTCCCGGGCGCAGGCGGTTCTCCATGGCCTCCAGAGCGAGCTGCGTTGCGGGTCCCCATCCGGTGCCGCAGGCCTGGCCCGGCTGCATTTCGAGTCGCAGGCGCCCCGGCGGCGTGGGGTCCGCGCGCCAGGACGGCGCCAGGAAGAACCGCGCCCCCACCAGCACCGGCTCCCACTGCGCTCGCGCCACCTCGACCCAGTTGCGATCTTCCGCCGCCTCCCAGCGCGCTCCTGGCCATTGGGAGGCGTCGAAAGGCTCATCGAAGAAAGCGAGCAACGCCCGATCCTGCTCGATGACCCCGCAGGTGCCGCGCTCCCACAGCTCGGCGATCAACCGGTCCTTCTCATCAGCCGGGCATTCGAGGTGCAGGACGTGCATTCCTTCAGAATGACGCAAAAACGCTCCTCGCTCGCCACCCGTCGATCCTTCGACGAGCGACGGGCGGCGAGCGCAGCTACAATAGTCACTTGCCGCCAGGCGCGCGGCATATTCCCTTATGGACACCACTCTCCTCGAATCCGACCTGCCGGGCGTCGAGCGCCAGGGGCGGGGCAAAGTGCGCGATATCTACGGCGCGGGCGACCGGCTGCTGATCGTGGCCACCGACCGCATCTCCGCATTCGACTATATCCTCGCGACCGGCATCCCGGACAAGGGCCGGGTGCTGACGCAACTTTCGGTGTTCTGGTTCGACTTCCTGAAGGACGTGACGCCAACGCACTTCCTCACGGCCGAGGTGGACGAATACCCCGCGCCGCTCACCCGGTTCCGCGGCCAGCTCGAAGGCCGGTCCATGTTGGTGAAGCGGGCGCGCATGGTCGACGTGGAATGCGTTGCGCGCGGGTACCTGGCGGGCTCGGGCTGGAAGGAGTACCGGCAGAGCGGCACGGTATGCGGCATCCGCCTTCCGGCGGGGCTGAAGGAAAGCGACAAGCTGCCGGAGCCGCTCTTCACGCCATCGACGAAGGCCCTGGCCGGGCACGACGAGAACATCTCCTTCGACGCCGTTGTGAACCTGGTCGGCAGCGACCTGGCCGCGAAACTGCGCGACCTGACCCTGGCGATTTACCGGAAGGCCGGCGGTTACGCGGCCGCCCGCGGCGTCATCATCGCCGACACCAAGTTCGAGTTCGGCTTCGTGGGCGACGAGTTGGTGCTGGCGGACGAGGTGCTGACGCCGGATTCCTCCCGCTTCTGGCCCAGCGAGACCTACCGGCCCGGCGGGGCACAGCCATCCTACGACAAGCAGTACGTACGCGACTACCTGGAATCGATTCATTGGAACAAGCAGCCGCCGGCGCCGGGCCTGCCGCCCGAAGTCGCGGCCAAAACCAGCGAGAAGTACAAAGAAGCGTTCCGCGTCCTCACGGGGCGGGCGCTGTAACGGACGGAGCGACTTGTGCCGAACTGGCTGGATATTGTGTTCGCGATCATTCTGATTGCGTCCGTGGTGGGAGGGCTGAAGAAGGGGCTGACGCGCACCGTCATCGGCCTGGCGGCGGTCATTGTGGGCCTGTTCTGCGGCCTGTGGTTCTACGGAACGGTGGGAGCGCTCTTCGGATCGCACACCGTCCGGCCGTGGGCCAACGTGCTTGGGTTCCTGGTCATCTTCGTGGGAGTCATCCTGCTGGGCAGCCTGCTGGCCGCGCTGGCCGGCAAGCTTCTGAAGCTGGTGTATCTCTCCTGGCTGGACCGGCTGCTGGGCGGCGCTTTCGGCGTGCTGCGCGGAGCGCTGGTGTGCGCGGTGATCGTGGCCGTGATGATGGCCTTCTCCTCCAAGCCGCCTCCGGGTTCGGTGGCGCACTCGCGCATCGCGCCTTACGTGATGGGCACCGCGCGCATGCTGGTCTACGCGGCGCCCCACGAGTTCCGCGAGAGCTTCCACCGCAGCTACGAGAAACTCCGTGAGTTCTGGGAAGACGTGACTCACAAGAAAGCCGGGGAGCCGGAGACGGACGAGTTGTAAGCGGGAGGGGCCTGAACACTCGGGCCGCCTATTTCATTTCTTCCACGGCCCGTATGATCTTGCGCGCCTCGGCCTCCCTCTTCCGCGGCACGCGAACGGTCCACCACCCGAAAAAGTTTCCGCCCTCCTGGCGTGCCGTCACGTTCTGGTCCATGACGAAGAAGGGCATGCCGGCTTCCTGGAACAAGCTTTCCACCAGACCAATTGCAATAGGATCGGCAATACCGGTTCGGATCAGGACATCAAGGTCGGTGTCTGCCGAGGAATCGCGAGAATGGCAGCGAGGACACTCGATGAATTCCTCGCCGTACTCCGCGCGGCATTGAGGGCAAACCATTGCGCCGCTCCTCCCCGGACCCTGGCACCGACTCACTCTAGCATGGCGCACAGCGCATTACGCGGGGAAATCAGCCACAGGTAAGTTCGAGCGACAATGGGGAATGCTACAGCTCGCGCCAATAGACTTCCTCATCTTCGACCTGGATGGCACGCTGATCGATTCGAAGCTCGACCTGGCGCACGCGGTCAACGCCGCCCGCGCGCACTTCGGCCTCCCGCCCCTGGACCTCGAGACTGTCGGGAACTACATCGGGAACGGCGCGCGGGTTCTGGTACGCCGCGCCTTGGGCCCCGAGGCGAGCGACGCCGACGTCGAGAAGGCACTCGAGTTTTTCATGGCGTACTACGGGGACCACAGGCTCGACAACACGCGTCCCTACCCGGGCATTCACGAAGCGCTCGAGGAGTTGCACCGGAACGGCGTGCGGATGGCCGTGCTGACGAACAAGCCGACGAGCATCAGCGGCCGGATCATCGACGGTCTGGGACTCTCGGAGTACTTCACGCGCGTCTACGGCGGCAACAGCTTCGAGCGGAAGAAGCCCGACCCGCTCGGCATCGAAACCCTGCTGGCGGAAACGGGCGTGCCTAAAGAGCGAGCCATGATGGTTGGCGACAGCGCTGTCGACGTGCAAACCGCCCGCAACGCCGGCGTCAAGGTCTGCGGCGTCACTTACGGCTTCCAGCCCGAGACCTTTGCCGACCATCCGCCGGATATGATGGTGAATCGGCCCGAAGAACTCGCGCGGGCCGTGATCGCCGGACGAAGATCCCGAGGTGCAACGAAGTCATGACCTATCAGCCGGGCACGAAAGCCCCCACCACTGGCATTTATTGGTGCAGCGTCTGCAAGACGCCGGCCCAGTTCACGAAGGACCAGGACCTGCCCGAGTGCAGGAACAAGTGCGGCCGCGGCCGCTGGGAACTGGTGAAGGCGGCGGAAGAGCCGCCGAAGTGATTCTGTACCCTGGAGAGCCACGGACGGAATTCTCTCAGTCAGCCGGCAGAATCCTGGCGCCGTCGTTGGAAGTCAGCCCAGCTCGCGCTCGATGACGCTCGCGATGCGCGACGCGAACGCCTCCACCTGCGCCAGCTCCGGGCCTTCCACCATCACGCGGGCCAGCGGCTCGGTGCCCGAGAACCGCACCAGGACGCGCCCGGCATCGCCGAAGGCCCGCTCGGCCGCGCGGATCTCCTCGGTCACCGCGGGCATCTCCTCGAGCGGGCGCCTGGTGCGCACGCGGATGTTGACCAGAAGCTGCGGGTAGACTACCAGCTCGCTGGTCAGCTCGTCCAGACCCGTGCCCGATTCCTGCATGAGCTCGGCCACGCGCAACGCGGTCAGGATGCCGTCGCCGGTGGTGGCGTAGTCGAGGAAGATCACGTGGCCGGATTGCTCGCCGCCCAGCACCGCGCCGGTCCGCTGCATCTCCTCGAGCACGTACTTGTCGCCCACCGGCGTGCGCAGCATCCGGATTCCGTGCGCCGCCAGCGCGCGCTCCAGGCCGAGATTCGACATCACGGTCGCTACCACCGTGGGTTTGCCCTCCGGCCCCGTCAACCGGCCGAGCTGTTGGAGGTGTTTCGCAACCATGAGCAGCACCCCATCGCCATTCACCACCTTGCCCGTCGAGGAGACGAAGATCGCGCGGTCGGCATCACCATCGAAGGCCACGCCCAGGCTGGCGCCCGCGGCGAGCACCCGCTCGCGCAGCTTCTCGACGTGAAGCGCGCCGCAGCCCAGGTTGATGTTGCGGCCGTCGGGCGCGGCGCAGATCGTCTCGACGCGAGCCCCCAGCCGCTCGAACAGTTCCGGCGCCAGACGCGAGGCCGCGCCGTTGCCGCAATCGAGCACCACGCGAAGGCCCGCCAGCGAGCGAGTCATGGTGGAGGCCAGGGAATCCACGTAGAGGCAGTCGAGCTCGGCATCCTGCACCAGCTCGCTTGCGCCCGGCTCGATGCCCGCTTCGAGCAGCGCGAAGATTCCCTGCTCGATGGCGTGCTCCTCGGAATCCGGCAGCTTGTAGCCGGAGTGCCCGAAAAGCTTGATGCCGTTGTCGCGATACGGATTGTGCGAAGCGGAGATCATGACGCCGGCGACGAAGGGGCCCGTGCGCGTCAGATAGGCTACGCCGGGCGTGGTCGTGATGCCCGCAAAGCGGACCGCAACACTGCGGCGGCCCAAGCCGCCCGCGACCTCGGCGGCGATCCACGGGCCTGACTCGCGCGTATCCATGCCCACCACCACCTGGGGCTCGGGCGAAAGCCGCGCGGCCACGTCTCCCAGGGCCGCCCCCAGCGCGTGCACGGTCCTCGCGTCCAGTGGGTACTCGCCCGCGACACCGCGAACGCCATCAGTTCCGAACAGTTGCCGAGCCACGCGAAAGGGTTCCTCCTCGAACGCTCTTCTCCAGCGAAACGGTCACTTCCACCAGCGGAGGCGAAACGAAACGGACTTGCGGATCGGGCACGAACGCGTGCACCTGAAACCGGGCCTTGCCTACCGTGCGCGAAAGGTCGACCGGGTCGGCATCGACGGAGCCCACCAGCCGCACCCGGCTTTCCGGGCCCACAATCCTGAGCGCATTCGGCAGAGCCTGCTGGCTGGCGACGTGGTATCCCTCGGGCGGCGGCGCGGCGATCCGCACCCGCACCGGAACGCTGGCCGAAATGCTGCGCTCGAAGTTGAGCCGGACCTGCGCAGGCATCGCGCGGACCAGGCTCAGACCCACCGGCAAATCGATGTTGCGCCTCTCGATCGTGAAGGTCCGTTCCCCGGGCCGCAGCACGCTTTCCAGGTTGAGGACCACCCTCCGGTTGGTGAGATCCGCCTCGTGCAGCCGGGCCGCCGGGCCGCGGATTTCGAGCGAAACGCGGCTTGGAAGCTCCGCCGTGGTCTCCAGGTCCTGCGGCATGTTCTGGTACTCGATGGGAACCGAGATGGAGGTCACCACCTCCGGGCTTCCCGTGAAGACCAGCCAGATGGAGAACGCCGCGGCGAGAGCCAGCAACTGCCAGCCGATTTTCTCCAGCAACTGCCGCTTCATGCGCGCCTCGCCGGCTTCCAGTCCGATCTGGCGCGATCAGCCGCCGGCTCGGCATCCCAGGCGGGCTCCCGAACGGTCTGCCGCCAGTCCTCCTGCCGCTTACGCCCGAAGTGTTGCGCCACCCGTTCGGCGACACGGTTCAGCGTAACATCGGATTCCAGCTCGCCGAAAGCCGCCACGGAAACTCGCCCGGTTTCTTCGGAAACCACCAGCGCCAGGCAGTCGGCCTCCTCGGTGATGCCGATCGCGGCCCGGTGCCGCGTGCCAAGTTTGCGGGCCAGCAACGGATTCATGCTCAGCGGAAGGAAGCAGGCCGCGGCGGCGACGCGCTCGCCCTGGATGACCACGGCGCCATCGTGCAGCGCGCCGCCGCTCTGGAAGATCGACAGCAGCAAGTCCCGCGAGAGTACCGCATTCAGCGCCACCCCGCTCTCGATGAAGGTGCGCAGTCCGGTATCGCGTTCCAGAACGATCAGCGCCCCGGTCTTCTGCTGGGAAAGGCGGGTCAGCGCGAGCAGAATATCGTCGGTCGACTCGCGCCGCTGCAAGCTCCCGCCGAAACCCAGCCAGCGCCGCCGTGCGATGCGCGCCAGCGTGCGGCGAATCTCGGTCTGGAACAGGACGATCAGCGCAATGCCGGTATAGGGCACCACCATCGACAGCACCGAGCGCAGCAGCTCGAAATGCGCCCACGCCGCCACCAGGTACACCAGCAGCATGACGCCGATGCCGGCCAAGACCTGAGCGGCTCGCGTCCCCTTGACCACCATAATGAGCTGGTAGATGAGGATCGCGACGAGCAGGATGTCGACCACCGCGCTCAAGGTGAGCTTGGAGGACAGATTGTTGAGCGGCGACATCCAGTTAGGCATTCTCCGGCTCCAGGAATCAGCGAGTTACTATTATCGCACCGGAACGGCCAAATCCCGCCTGGCGGCGTAAGAAAACCAGCCGGGCCGACGCCAAAGAACTTACGGGCCACTCGCCGCGGCCGAGGGCTGCCTCAGCTCCCCCAAAGCCCGCATCGTGTCGCGCCACTTGCGCTTGTGGCGGCGGGTGGCGACCGGCTTGGCCGGGTCCGCGAAGAACGCCAGCAGGTTCTCCCGCAACGGCGCCGCAGCAGCCGCGAAGTGGTTTCCCGCAAGCGTGCGCGCCAGCATCGAGTACGTGTCGTCGGCCAGCCGGTACTCGGCGGGTCCGGTCGGTTTTCTCTGCGTCTCAGGAGTCGCGGCTTGAGGGCGAACGCGCTGAGCGGTCCCACCTTGGGCAGGACGCGGAACAGGAACGCCAGAACCCTGGCTCCCGCGCCCGGCCGGCGGTAGCCGCGCCCCCACTCCCGTGGTCCTGGCTCAGCGCCCATGCCACCTTGGTCGCAGTGGGAATCAGGGTGCGAACCGAGAAGCGGTAGGTGCCGATGGTCAGATCCAGGTCGCTGAAGATGTCGTTGAGGTTTAGGCCGTAAACGCTTTGAAACGAAGCCTCTAACGGCCGCTTGGAGACCTCGAAGCCTGGCCGCCCTCTCCGCTACGCACGTAGTGAACCAGATCGCTGAAGAACCTGTTCCCGAAGGGGTAATACCCCATATCCTGGATGATGCAGCCGTCGTAAGCGTAAGCGTGGGCATGCCGCAGATCGTCAGGAGTGGCTTGCGGGAAGCGCGTCAGGAGCGGCGGCTGGATGGCCAGCGCGCGGACGGCCTTCATCCTCTCCGGTTGTATCCACAGCGGCTGCGGGTGACTGCGGTCACAGCGCGGCCGGACGGCAACGGCTATGGTTGGTACATGAGCGGACCCACACCGATCGAAACACTCGAGGCCGAACACCGGGTCATCGAAAAAGCCGTCGCGGAAATGACCGCGGCGGCGGACCGGATCGAATCCGCGGGCCAGACCGGCCCCGAGCCGATCGAGGCCCTGATCGAGTTCCTGCGCGAGTTCGCAGACCGCCGCCATCACGGCAAGGAGGAACAACTACTGTTCCCCGCCCTGGAGCGCCGCGGCGTCCCCTCTCAGGGCTGCCCTCTCGGCGGCCTGACGATGGAGCATCAGAGGGGCCGGGCGATGGTCGGCGATCTGGCCGGCAACGTTCGCGCGTGGCGCGACGGCGATCCTGGCGCGCCAGCCCTGGCGGCGGCGAACCTGCGTGCGCTCGCCGCGTTCTACACGAACCACATCTGGAAGGAAGACAATCTGCTGTTCCCGCTGGCCGCGAAGGTTCTGACGCCCGCCGACCAGGCCGAGCTGGCGGAAAGGTTCGAAGGGAGCGATGCGATATGCCCGATTACGTCTACGTAGAGGATCTTCGGAAACAGGCGCAGGTCCCGCACAACGGCATCCTGAGCCAGACGGTTCAGGATGGCCAGGGGACCAAGACGATCCTGTTCGGTTTCGCCGCGGGCCAGGAACTCTCGCCGCACACGGCGCCCTATCCCGCCCTCATCAGCATTCTCAAGGGCGAGGCCGCGCTGCTGCTCGGCGACGACTGGCACGACGCCGCCGAAGGCAGCTTCGCCTGGATGCCTCCCAGCCTGAAACACGCCATCAGGGCGAAGACCGACGTGGTGATGCTGCTCACCATGGTCACTTAGGCGACAGGCCTTCCGGCCACCTTCTTTCACCCCGGGCGCCTGTGCAGGTCCGGCCAGCCCGGCGTATCCCCAGGTTTCTGCACAGCCTCCAGAGGCATGCGGTATTCTTACCGAAGGAGGCACCTTATGCGAAAGGCCCTGTTCGTGCCGATCGTTTTTCTACTCGCATCGATCCCGCTGGCTCAATGTCAGGATGATTCCTACGGGGGAGCCTTCTCACCCGAGCAGCTCGACAACCTGGTGGCGCCCATCGCCCTCTATCCCGACCCTCTGCTGGCGCAGGTACTGCTGGCCGCGACTTTTCCCGACCAGATTGACGAGGCGGCCCGCTTCGTGCGCGCCAACCAAGATCCCGGCTACATCGACCAGGAGCCCTGGGACGTCAGCGTCAAGGCCGTCGCGCACTATCCGACCGTCGTGGCTATGATGGCCGACAAACTGGATTGGACCACCGCGCTGGGGCAGGCCTATGTCAACCAGTCCAGCGACGTGATGACGGCGGTGCAGCGGCTCCGGATGGAGGCGCGCTCTGCCGGCAACCTTGTGACCACGCCGCAGCAGCAAGTTGTCGTGGATGGCGGCTACGTCCAGATCTGGCCGGCCCAGCCGCAGTACATTTACGTGCCGGTCTACGACCCAGCGCTCGTCTACGTCAGCCGCCCCGGATTCTTCGTGGGCATTTCGTTCGGACGCGCGTTCTTCATCGGCGCGTGGCTCAACCACGACTTCGACTGGCGCTCCCACCGCGTCTACTACCACGGTTGGGATGACGGCGGAGGCTGGATCGGGCGATCCCGCGCGTACGTCCACGTCAACAACGTCTACGTGAACGCGAACTACCGGAACGTGTACGTCAACCGCACCGTTGTGAACCGGAACGTGAACTACGAATCGCTCAACCGGTATCACAGCGTGCATCGCGAAGTAAACTACAACAACGTCCGGACCAACAACTACAACCGCACCGTCGTCAATAATGACCGGACTGTCAACTACAACAACCGGCCGGTGCAGAACAAGATCATCGAGCGCAACATGAACGTCAACGATACGCGCATCGATTCCTACCGCGGCCGCCAGCCGCAGTCCTTGCAGACCAGCCAGCCGCAGACAAACCGGCCGGAGTTCAACCGGCAGGAGAACGTCCGTCCCCAAGTCAACCAG
This sequence comes from Bryobacterales bacterium, assembly GCA_963719445.1. GTDB lineage: Bacteria > Acidobacteriota > Terriglobia > Bryobacterales > Bryobacteraceae > DASWZN01. Next base: position 4,080,223 of record OY970385.1, on the reverse strand, counting down.
CCGCAAGTGAACCGGCCCGAGCTCAACCGCCAGAACGCGAACGTGCCCGCGGTCCGGACGCAGAGCTCGCAGAACGAGCGGCCGGAGAATTTCACCTTCGGCGGCAATCGGGGCGGCTTCGACCCGCACCAGGCCAGCCAGCGCGGGCAAGAGAGCCGTGCGCAGGCTGTCAAGCCCGCAGCCTCGAATCCAGCTCCTCGCAACGAGGACAAGGGATCGCGCGACAAAGACAGGAGGCGATAATGAACTCGATTGTTGATTTGCGTTGCGTATCCGGCACGCTGGCGCTGCTGTTCTCGGCCGGCCTGCTGTGCGCCGCGGGGCAGCAGACGCTCTTCCCCACCCCCGATGATGCCGTCAAGGCTCTGGTAACTGCCACGGAGGCGAAAGACCAGGGCGCGCTCGCCGCGATTTTCGGTCCCGACCGCGAGAAACTGCTGTCGGGCGATCCCGTCGAAGACGCCAATGCGCTCAGCCGCTTCGCCACGAGCCTTCGGAAATCCGTCAAACTCAATCGCGTGGACGACGCGAAGTTCACCCTTCTGGTCGGCGAGGACGATTTCCCGTTCCCCATCCCGCTGGTCAAGGAAGGGAGCCAATGGCGCTTCGACACGGCCGCGGGGCTGGACGAGGTTCTGAGCCGCCGGATCGGACAGAACGAGCTCTCCACGATCATGACCTGCCGCGCTTACGTGATAGCGCAGTGGGAGTACTTCACGCAGCCCCTGGACACCTCCGAGGACGGCCTGGCCGTATACGCACAGAGGTTCATCAGCACACCGGGCAAGCGCGACGGCCTGTACTGGGACGTGGCTGAGGGCGAGAAGCCCAGTCCCATGGGAGCGCTGATAACCGAGGCGCGCGCCGAGGGATATTCCGCGGGCCATCGGCCGGCAGCCGCCGCCGGGGACGCGCCTGCACCCCACCGCGGCATGCCATACCACGGGTACTTTTTCCGCATCCTGAAGGCGCAGGGTGAGCACGCGCCGGGCGGGAAATTCAGCTACGTCATCAACGGCAACATGATCGCCGGTTACGCGCTATTGGCGTATCCCGAGAAGTGGGGCGCCTCCGGCGTCATGTCGTTCATCGTGAATCAGCAGGGCCGCGTCTACCAGAAGAACCTGGGCGCCGACACCGCCGCCATCGCGAGCGCGATGACCGAGTACGACCCCGACCCGGGCTGGACGCTGGTTAAGGAGCCTTAGGAACGCCGGCTGGGCAGGCCAAACGGCCTGCCCAACTACCACATGCGGCCTAGCTGCCGCCCTCTTCGAGTTCCCGCTCGGCCTCTTCGGCGGCTGCCGGCCCGGCCTGTTCCGCCGAGGCGATCGCGCGCTGCGCCTCTTCCAGTTGCGCCCTCGGCACACGAACTTCGAAGGGCAGGTTGGGAAACACGGTGCCGCTCACCAGCACCGAGGGGATGCTCTGCGACTCCAGGATGCTGCGAATCTCGGACGCGATCATCTCGGCATTATGCTCCGCGGAGACGAAGACCGGCACCATGTCGAGGTCGTGCGAAAGGTCGAGCGCGCTCGGATTGAAGTCCTTTCGGATCTCCAAGAGCCGCTCGGCGTCCGCCTGGCGCCCGGCAGGCACCCGGACCTCAAAGACGCCCTCCGGCACGCCCGGCGCTGAATCGTCAAAGACCTCGGCGGCGATGTTGGCATTTGCGAGCATGTCGCGTACGACGCTCGCCTGTTCCTCCGCGTCGGCATCGGCGGAGCGAAAAATCGTGACCAGCTCGTTATCCGCAGGCATGGTTACCAGGATATCCGAAGGCTGCGCTCTTCGCTCGCCGCCCGTCGATTGAGCGCGGCGTCTTCAGCGCTGCGCCTCCCGCGGGCGCGTGATGAACACGAAGACCACCAGCGCCAGCGCGCCGATAGCGAAGATCGAGTCGCCCGGAACACGCATCCAGCGCAGCGTCTGCATCAGCGGAGTGCCGAGGAACTCGTGGCTGCGGGCGTACCAGTAGCCGCGGTCGACCGAGGCCCAGGTCTGCCGCAGCCCCACGGGCAGCAGGCTGCCCACGCACATCATAAACAACCCGATGTTCATCCCCCAGAAGGCGACCTTCAGCCAGCCCTCCTTCCAGATGACGCCGGGCTCGAGCGCGCGCAGGCAGACCAGCATCAGACCCGCGCCCAACAGGCCGTAAACGCCGAACAGCGCGGCATGCCCGTGCAGCGGCGTGGTGTTGAGCCCCTGCATGAAGTAAAGCGCGATCGGCGGGTTGATCATGAAGCCGAACAGGCCGGCTCCAACCATGTTCCAGAAGCCCACCGCGACGAAGAACCGGATCGGCCAGCGATAGCGCTCCGCCCACGGCCTGAGCTTCCCGCGCCGCAGGTCTTCGAGGGCGGAGAAGGCGATCAGCACCAGCGGCACCACCTCCAACGCGCTGAACACCGAGCCCCAGGCCAGCGCCACCGTGGGCGTCCCGGAGAAATACAGATGGTGACAGGTGCCGATGATTCCGCCGCTCAGGTAAATGACTCCGGAGAGCAGCGCCGACTTGGCGGCGAGTCCCGGCCGGATCAGGTTCAGCCGGGCGAAGAAGAAGGCGATCACCGCGGTTGCGAACACTTCGAAGAAGCCTTCCACCCAGAGATGGACCACCCACCAGCGCCAGTATTCGACCAGCGACAGGTGCGTGTGCTGGCCCCAGTTCAGGCCGGCGCCGTAGAACAGGCCGATGGCGCCCGCGGCGAGAACGAAGACCCACAGCAACTGGCGCTGTTCGCCGCTTCCGGTCTTCAGCGCCGGCCGGACCGCCCGGACCACCAGGACGAACCAGAACAGCAGTCCGATAAACAGCAGCAACTGCCAGATGCGGCCAAGGTCGAGGTATTCGTAACCCTGGTGCCCCCACAGGAACGAGGCCGCTCCGGTCAGCTTCCCCTTGATGCTCAGCCATTCGCCCGCCAGCGATCCGCCCACCACCACGAACAGCGCCACGAACAGCGCGTTCACGCCGACCTTCTGGCCCTTCGGCTCCACGCCGCTGACCAGCGGACCGATGAAAAGGCCCGCAGCCAGCCACGCCGTGGCGATCCAGAACAGGCCGGTCTGGATGTGCCAGGTGCGCGTCACGCTGTAGGGCAGCCACTTCGCCAGCGGAAAGCCGTAGAAGCCTCCGCCCTCGACGCCGTAATGCGCCGTCAGTATGCCCATCACGATCTGGACCAGCAGCAGAGCGGCGACGACCCAGAAATACTTGACCACGCCCCTCTGCGATGCGGTGGCGCGCCAGTTCATCAGCGGATCTTCGGCCGGCAGAGGGCCCGTTTCCTCCTCGCGCTTCTGGGAAGCGTACCAGACCACCATGGCGGAGATCCCGGCGAGCAGCATGATGATGCTCACGCCGGTCCACATGACCGCTTCCCCCGTTGGGCGGTTGCCTACGAGCGGCTCGAACGGCCAGTTGCTGGTGTAGGTGATTCTGTCGCCGGGGCGGTTCGTCGAAGCCGCCCACGCGGTCCAGAAAATGAAAGAGGCCATCTCCTTCATCTGCACCGGATCCTTCACCGTGCCGGCAGGAATGGCGTAGCCCGTCTCGCCTTTCATGAAGACGTCCGAGTAGTGCGCCAGGCAGGCCTGGTAGGCCTGCGCCCGCAAGGGATCGATGCGGATCGTCCCGGTGGCCGGGTCGTAGGTGTTGGTGCGGTACATCTGTTGCAGGTTGGCCTGGAGCGCGCCCCGCTGTTCGGCTGAGAGATGGTCGTAGGTCGAGTTGTAGAGCGCCCGGGACCACTCGTTCAGGACGAAGACGGCCTCCCGGTGCAGCCAGTCGGCGGTCCAGTCCGGAGCCACGTAGCTGCCGTGTCCCCAGATGGACCCCACCTCCATCCCGCCAAGGGCCTGCCACACGTTCTGCCCCCGGCCGATCTCGCCGCTTCCGATCACCCCCGTGCCATCCGTTGTAAGCACGCGATCGGGAATCGGCGGCATCTGCTGGTAGATTCGCGTTCCAATCCATCCGAGAACGGCGAACGAAAAAGACACAACAATCACTGCGCTGATCCAGAGTTTTCTCATGCTTGCTCCACGATAAAAGGTGACCACTGTCGATTCTATGACTTTGGTCACAAAGCCGGGGAGGCAAGCCGGAGGCGTGCCCCCAGGATTCTCTCACGCCTTCTCAGGGAGCGGTAGCGGCCGCGGTGTAGAATGAAGCCGGGGGGTACCTGCATCATGAAAACTGCAGAACGAGTTGGCTGGTTGCTCATCGGCGCCGCGGTTGGCGCGGGGATTGCCCTTCTCTACGCGCCCGTATCCGGGAAAGAAGCCCGGAAGCTGGTCCGCCGAAAGGCCGAGGACGCCCGGGACGCCGTCGTCGAGGCGGGGGGGCACGTTCGAGACAAAGCGGTTGAGGCCGGAGAGTCCGTCGCGCAAGCGGCGCGCGGCGTCTATCGCAAGGGCGCGACGATGGCGGCAGACGCGGCGAGCGTTGTCGACGCCGGGCGCCGGGCGGCGAAGATCTGAGGCTCCCTGATGACCGTCGAAACCGCGGTTCAAGCCGGGAGTCTCGGCACCTTCCTGAACGAGCCCTGGGCTGACTTCTCCATCCCGGAAAAACGGTCCGCCATGGAACGCGCGCTGGCGGAAGTCCGCGCGCAGCTCGGCCGTGAGTATGAACTGTCGATCGGCCACGAGCGCTTCAGGACCACCGACAAGCTGAAGTCGCTGAACCCATCCCATCCGGGCGAGGTCGTCGGGATTCATCAGAAGGCTACGCCGGAGCTGGCGAGCCGTGCGGTCGAGGAGGCGTACGCCTTCTTTCCGGAATGGAGCCGCACGCCGGCCGCCGAACGCGTAGGTATGCTGCTGCGGGCGGCCGCCATCCTGCGCGCGCGCAAGATGGAATTCGACGCCTGGCTGGTCCATGAGGCCGGAAAGACCTGGATCGAGGCCGAGGCCGATGTCTCCGAGGCCATCGACTTCTGCGAATACTACGCGCGCGAAATGCTGCGCCTGGCCGCGCCGCCGATCCCGGTCCAACTGCCCGGCGAGCGCGACGAGCTCGTTTACATGCCGCTGGGCGTGGGCGTCGTGATTCCGCCCTGGAATTTCCCGCTTGCGATTCTGGTGGGGATGACCACCGCCGCGCTGGTCGCCGGCAACACGGTCATCATGAAACCTTCGAGCGACACGCCGACGATTGCGGCCAAGTTCGCCGAGGTGCTGCGCGAGGCCGGCTTCCCGGAACCCTGCTTCTCGTTCCTGGCGGGCAGCGGAGCGGTGGTCGGCGACGTCCTGGTGCAGCATCCCAAGACGCGCTTCGTGTCTTTCACCGGCTCGAAAGAGGTGGGGCTGCGCATCAACGAACTGGCGGCGAAGACCCAGCCGGGGCAGCTCTGGATCAAGCGCGTGGTGTTGGAGATGGGCGGCAAGGACGCGATCATCGTCGATCGTGAAGCAGACCTCGACGCTGCCGTGACGGGCGTGCTCGTTTCCGCCTTCGGCTACCAGGGCCAGAAGTGCTCTGCCTGCTCGCGCGCCATCGTGGATGCGGCGGTCTGCGACGAGTTCCTGGATCGGCTCGCCCGCAAGGTTGAAACCCTCAAGGTCGGCCCTGCCGAGGATCCGGCCAACTACATGGGGCCGGTCATCAACGAGCGCTCCCGGCAGTCGATCCTGCGCTACATCGAAATCGGGAAAGGCGAAGGCCGGCTGATCGCGGGGGGCGGGCCGGCGGAGGGCGACGGCTATTTCATCCGGCCGACCGTGATCGCCGACGTGCCGCGGGACGCGGTCATCTTCAAGGAGGAGATCTTCGGCCCGGTGCTGGCGGTCACGCGGGCGAAGGACTTCGACGAAGCGCTCGATCTGGCCAATGCCACCGAATACGGGCTCACCGGCTCGGTCTACACGAAGAACCGCGACAAGATCCGCCGCGCCGCCGCCGAGTTCTTCGCCGGCAACCTGTACTTCAACCGCAAGTGCACCGGCGCCATGGTCGGCGCGCACCCGTTCGGCGGCTTCAACATGTCGGGTACGGACGCGAAAGCCGGCGGGCCGGACTACCTGCTGCTGTTCCTCCAGGCCAAAGCGATCGCCGAGAAAGTAGGATAAGCTTCAGCTTGTCCTCTTTTTTCGGCGCCCTCTCAAGGCGTGCGCTACGAGTTCAGCGGCGCCCTGTGTCGCGAGGTCCCGGCGCACGCGAGGGCGCGGGGCTGGACACTCTGGGGGCGGGCTGAGCCATCTCGCTGCGGCTGGCTTGACCACGCTGGCTCGCCTGCTGCGGCGCGAACGGTCCCGGATTCGCGCCGAAAGCTTCGTTGTGGGGCCGCTGCGGCTCCTGCGCCGTTGGTTGAGGCGCCGGCCTGTTGACTTCCGGCAGGCGGTATCCCGGCGTCGACGGCTGGGGCGGTAGCGCCGGTTTTTGGCTCTCCCGCACCTGTGGCTGCGGAATCACCTTGGACCCGGTCCGCAGCGCCGGCGCCTGCGCATCGCCCCGGAAGGCGTTGAGCCGCGGGTCGCTGGTATCGAAGTTGCGCTGGATGACTTTGTTCCCGACCGGCACTGCGCCGCTCGGCGCCTGCGGAGCGGCTCCGGCACGACTGAAAGTCACATTGCGGTGGACGCTGGAGTACCGGTCGAGCGCCGCATAGTTCTTAGTGTTCCCGGCAACGGCCCGCCCGATCGCGACGTTCTGAAAACGGCTATCGACATAGACCGGGTTCAGTTGAACATAGCGCCGTGCGCGGCCCACCCATCCCGGCCCGCTGCTCCAGCCGTGATACAAGATGCGGCGGTGGCGCCAGTCGAAGTCGCGATTCAGCCAGACGCCGATCACGCACGGGGGGCCGAAGGTCTCGACATCGCTCCCCAGCGCGCCTCCGCTGCCGAAGTACACGACGCCCGGGTCGTAGACCGGCACGCTGACGGAGTCGGCCTGGGCGGGCCAGATCTCGATATTGCCGCCGTCGTCCACCACCTCCTGCTGCGGCCCCGACTCCAGGTTGCCCGCCGCGCGCGCCTGGGAGCGGAGTCGTTGGACGGAGGCCATGACGTCGTCCGGCTGCTCCGCATAGGCCTGGCCGAGGGCAGTCGTCCAGTCGAGCGAGTCGGCCATCATGGAAATGACGTCCGGGTAATGCGCAACGGCCTTGACGCTCACGTCCCAGGACTGGCCGTCAATCTGTGCAGGATCCGGATTGGCGCGCAGGAAGCGAGCCGCCGCGTCGATGTCATCCGGGAACGTCGCCGCCACCAGCACCTGCGCCAGCAGCGGATCGGGATACAAGGCTACGGGAGCGAGCAGGTTGTCCAGTTGGTCGGGAGAGAAGTAGCTCTGCGAGTTGTCGTCCTGGCATTCGAGGAGCGGCGAGGCGAGCATGAAGCAAGAGAGAAGCGCCAACATTCTGTGCATAACCGCTGCCTCCTTCAATTCAGTTGACGACCGGCACCGGCGGGCAGGTTACATCACCCGATCATAGCGTCCGATGTGCGGCTTCGTCGATCTCGGTGCCGGCCAGCGGCTTGGTTTGGGAGACGCTGAAACGGCGCACATCGTTCAGCGAGAACAGCGGCGCCTGGTCCACGCGCGGCGTCTTGATGCGGAAAAAGTCCGCTCCCTCGACGCCGGTGAGAACCGCGAACGGCCGCGCGTCCGGCTGCATGGTCTCGATTTCGACGTTGCTCACCTCGATGCCCTTCGCGTGGCGGATGAAGAAGCCGTGCGAAGGCATGCCGCCGAACATGTCCGGCTCCGGGTAGGCTGCTTCCTTCTCGGGCGGCTCGATGGCGGTGTTTTCCCGCGTGCCGCCGCCCTGGTGCTGAATGTACACGTTGCCGATCTTGACATTCTCGATCGGATGGCCGGGCACGCCGCTGATGATCGAACCCAGCCGGGAGACCGCGTTGGAGCAAACGACGTTGGCGACGATCACGCGCCGCAGCACGCCCACCGGGGCGCCGCCGGGGCCGCGCATGCGCCTGCCCAATCGCAGGAATATGGGAGCGCTGACGATGTCCCGCATGGTGATGTTCGTGATGGCGACGTCCTCAAGCCGGCCGCCGTCCACGGTCTCGAGCGCCAGCCCCTGGCAGCCATCGAAGACGCAGTTTGAAACGGCGATATTGACGAAGCCGCCGTTCGACTCCGTGCCGAACTTGATGCGCCCCGTGCGGGGAACGCGGGCGCCGGCGGGGAAGCGCTTGAAAGTTCCGTCGAGCAGCGCGCCTTCTTCGAAACTGCCGCTCACCAGGCAATTCGCGATGGTGACCATCTCGGTGGCGCGCGCGAAGCCCAAGCCGTAAGAACTCTTCAGGCAGATGCCATCGTCCCAGGGCGAGTTGACGCTGCAGTTGGAAACGCGCACGTTGCGGCAGCAATCGATGTCCATGCCGTCGCGGTTGGTGTCGATGGTGAGGTTGTCGATGGTGAAGTTGTCCACGCCCGTGGCCAGAATGCCGAAGTGGCCGCCGTGAAGAATGGCGAAGTCGCGTAGCGTGACGTTGCGGCAGTTCTTGAGGCTGATGGCCTTGTTGCCGACGCCCGGCTGCTCGGCTATGGGACCGGCGCCCCAGCCTCGGCTCAGACCCCTGCCCCACAGCAGGCCGGGACCGAGAATCGCTATGTCTGCGAGTCCCTCGCCGTAAATCAGGCTGTTGCGCCAGTGGCTGTGGCCGAAATCCTGGAACTTGTCCCACGGATTCGGCTCGGCGAGGTCGTATCCCGGAGGCTCGGCCGCCACGATGGTGGCGCCTTCGTCGAGATAGAGCGCAACCTTGCTCTTCAGGTGGATGGTGTGGCAGAGATAGCTGCCGGCAGCGAAGCGCACGGTCCCGCCTCCGGCCGCGGCCGCCGCATCGATGGCCCGGTCGACGGCCGCCGTGTCGAGCGTCTTGCCGTCGCCCGTTGCGCCGAACGTCTTCACGTCCAGGACGCCCGCCGCGGCTTCGCGGTTAGCCGCCACCGCCGGCGCAGCGGCAATGGCTCCGGCGGCGACAGTAGCGCCGGCGCCAGTCAGAAAACTTCGTCGTCGAGGGTTTTGATCGGACATGGCCGCGAGTCCCATTTTAGCTGGGCCGTCCCGATCCGTGCCATCATGGAGCCAAACAATGGTCCGTGGCTCCGCGCGCGCTTTGCTGGCCGTGCTCCTGGCTGTGGCCTGCCGGGAATCTCCCGGCCAAACCACCATCAAGGTCGATGTCGACCTGGTAAACGTGGCGTTCGCCGTTCGTAACGCGAGCGGCGCGCTGGTCATGAATCTCGCCAAGGACGATTTTGAGGTGTTCGAGGACGGGGTCCCTCAGAACGTCGCCTTTTTCGCGCGCAGCGCCGACGTTCCTCTGACGGTTGGGCTCGTCGTCGATTTCAGCGGCAGCCAGGAGCACTTCGCGAGGCAGCACCATCGCGATCTTCTGGCGTTCCTCAAGAGCGTGCTCGGCCCGCGCGACCGCGCGTTCCTGGTTTGCTTTGGCAACCATGTGCGCCTGGCCAGCGACTTCACCTCGGACAGCGCCGCAATCCTCGACCGCCTCAGCCGGTTCGAAAACGGGGACCGCGACTTTCCCGAACTGGGTCCGCGGGGCGAGGAGCGCCAGCTCGGGACCGCGTTCTACGACGCCATCTACTACGCGATCTCGGAGAAGCTCGCCAGGACCGAAGGCGGCCGGCGGGCTTTGATCCTGTTCAGCGATGGGGAGGACAACTCGAGCGCGCATCACATGCTGGATGTCATCGAGGCGGCCCAGGCCCAAAACGTCCTGTGCTTCGCGCTGCGCTATACCGAGTCGCCGCACGGCCGCCCGAACGCGCGAAACAAGTACGGAACCGGCGTGATGGACCGCATCGCGCGCGAGACCGGCGCTCTGCATTTCGACGCGCGCGAAGGGGACCTGCGCACCCACTTCGAGGAGATCGGCGACACCCTGCGCTCTTCCTACGAGCTGGCCTATCGCTCCACCAATCCCGTGCGGGATGGCACGTTCCGCAAGATCGTGATACGCGCCAGGCAGCCAGGGCTGACGATCCGCGCCAGGACGGGGTATTTCGCGCGGTAGCAGGGCTCCCTTTTGGTGGCGCAGGCTTCAGCCTCCCGCGTCGGCTCTCGATCCGACGCTGGGGTTTCCTGAACGTCCTTGGTCAGAGTTCCTCTTTCGGTTGCCGCCACCAGGCTCATCAGCCCAGGAGCACGCCCGGCCCAAGAGCGCACGCTAATATAGTGGGTCAGGCAAGTCGGCTTGCCAGGTGAAAGGAGACTCGTGTTAAGGATTATTCTTGCTGCCATTCTGTCGGCTTGCGGATTGAGGTTGGCGGCGGCGCCACCATCGGCGCCCTATGTCTGGAAGAACGTGCAGATGGTCGGCGGCGGATTCGTCGACGGCATCATCTTTCATCCCACGGCCAAGGGGCTGCGCTATGCTCGCACGGACATGGGCAGCGCGTACCGGTGGAATGAGGCCGCCAAACGCTGGGAGCCGCTGCTGGACTGGGTGCCGTACGAGGACCTCAACCTGATGGGGGTCGAGAGCATCGCCGTCGATCCCAGCAATCCCGGCCGCGTCTATCTTTCCTGCGGCACGTATACCAATGAGAAAACGCCCAACGGCGCCATCCTGCGCTCGAGCGACCGCGGCCGCACGTTCCAGCGCACCAACGTGCCGTTCAAGATGGGCGGTAACGAAAACGGCCGCGGCAATGGGGAACGGATGGCCGTCGATCCCAACAACGGCAACATCATCTACCTCGGCACGCGCCAGGCCGGGCTGTGGAGAAGCACCGACCGTGGCGTGACCTGGAACCGGGTCGAGAGCTTCCCCGACGTCACCGAGGCGGGCCCGCCGCCCAAGCCGCACGAATGGTGGAAGCGTCCCAACGGCGTCGTGTTCGTGGTCTTCGATCCGCGCAGCGGATCGCGCGGCAAGGGCAGTGCCACCATTTACGCAGGCGCATCGCTCATGGGGACGAACAACCTGTTCCGCAGCACGGACGCCGGCAAGACCTGGCAGCCCGTGCCAGGCCAGCCGACTCAATACCGGCCGCTGCGCCCCGCGCTGGCGTCCGATGGAATGCTCTACATCACCTATGGCACCGATCCCGGCCCCTGGAGAATGACCGATGGCGGGCTGTGGAAGCTCAACACCCGGACCGGCGCCTGGACCGACATCACACCGGACAAACCGACCTCCCAGAGACCGTTTGGCTACGCCGCGGTGTCCGTGGATGCGCATAATCCCCAGGCGCTCATCGTCAGCTCGTTCTACCGCCCGGGCGGAGAAGAGATCTTCCGCAGCACCGACGGCGGCAACACCTGGAAGCCGGTGTTCGCGGGCGGCGGCACCTACGATTTCTCTCTGGCGCCCTACGTCGCCCACACGCCGATTCACTGGCTGTTCGACATCGAGATCGACCCGGCCAACCCCGATCACGCCATGTTCACCACCGGCTACGGCGGCTATGAGACCTTCGACCTGACCGATGTCGATTCCGGCAAGCCAACCAGGTGGAGCGTCATGAGCACCGGTATCGAGGAGAGCGTTGCCCTCGATCTGCTGAGCCCGCCCCAAGGCGCGCACCTGCTCACCGCCATCGGAGACTACGGCGGATTCGTGCACTGGGACCTGGACAAACCCGCCCCGGAAGGCAATTACGATCATCCGCACTTCGGCAACACCAACGGCCTGGCCTGCGCCGCGAACAAGCCGGAAATCATCGTCCGTGTCGGCCGGGCTTCGGGCAACCGGGGCGGCAACATCGGCTACTCGCTCGACGGCGGCAAGTCCTGGCAGCCCACGGCATCGGCTCCGCAGCGCAGCAGCACGCTGGGACACATCGCGGTCTCATCCGACGGGACCACCTGGGTCTGGACGCCGGAGCACAGCGCGGTCAGCTTCACCAGGGACCGCGGGGCCACCTGGACCGACTCACAGGGGATTCCACGCGACACGCGCGTCATCGCGGACCCAGTCAATCCGCTAAAGTTCTATGCGATAGCGCTGTTCGACGGAAAGCTCTTCACGAGCGCCGACGGCGCGGCAACCTTCACCGAGCGGCCCCTGAATCTGCCTGACGGCCTGCCGCAGCGCGGCGGCGACCGCGGCGACGATCGCGGCGGGCAGGATCGCATCTACGCCGCTCCGGGCAAGGAAGGAGACCTGTGGCTGGCCGCTTTCAACGGGCTCTATCACTCGACCGATGCCGGCGCCACCTTCGTGCGGCTCGGCGGCGTGAAGGAGATCCACGCGTTCGGCTTCGGCAAAGCGGCGCCCGGCGCCGGCTACCCGGCGCTGTACCTGGTCGGCGTCGTCAGCGGGGTCCGCGGCATTTTCCGGTCCGTCGACACGGCCGAGACGTGGGTCCGCATCAACGACGACCAACACCAGTGGGGACTGGTGCTGCACATCACCGGCGACCCCAAGCAATTCGGCCGCGTCTACGTCGGCACGCACGGCCGCGGCACGATCTACGGCGACCCGCGTTGAGTGGGTGGGGCGGACCCCCCGGTCCGCCCTACAACTCTCGCAGAACGTCCGGGACCAGGAAAGGCAGCGCCGTCAGCGCCGGGCCCAGTATCGGTCCCGGGCCTGCACCACCAGCCCTTTTCTCCTGGTCGTCAGTTGAATCTGCCGAAATCCAGGGCTGGTCACGGGCCGATCCGAGACATAGCCCAGGCTGTACTGGCTGCGCAGTTCCTCTTGAATGACCTGAAAGATCTGGTCGATGCTTTGCTTTTTCGAGACTTCAAAAAAGCCTCCGCCGGTCTCTTTGGACAGCCGGATGAGGGGCCGCCGGCCATCCGGACCGCCCATGAATCCGTATGCGCGGGCGTCGGAGAACAGGATCGAATAAATCAGCGTGTCGGCCCGCTGGGCCGCATCGGCGGCTTCGTCCAAGGTAGCGTCGCTGCCGTTGTCGACACCGTCGGTCAGCAGGATCAGCGCCTTCCGGCCTTGCAGCGTGGCCATGACATCCTGCGCCGCGGTCACCACCGCGTCGTAGAGCAGGGTGCCCCCGCCGGACTGGTTCTGTAACTCGCTTCGGGTGGGGGTTTCCACGAATGCCAGCGCCTCGTCCAGTTGCTTGAGGGAGGACGTGAGCGGCTGGCGGAAGTACACCCTGAGATCGAACTGCACGAGGAATACCCGGTCTTTGTCGGGGCGGAGAACGACCTCCAGGAAGCGGAAACTGGCGCCCCGTTCGGCATCCAGCACGCGCCGCTGGCTCATGCTGGTATCCACCATCAGCCCAATCGTGAGGGGAAGATCGGACTCTCGCGAAAAGTAGCGGAGGGTTTGCGGTCTTTTGTCCTCGTACAGCAGGAAATCATCCTCGGTCAGATCGCTGATGACCCGTCCCCCTTGGCCGGTCACCGTCGCGAGCACATTGACCACTCTCACTTCCGTGGAAAAAGTCGGAGGGGCCTGCTCCCCGCGCAGAAGCAAGCGCGTCCAAGGCAAGCAAGCCGCCATCTGCAAGACCTGACGCCTCGAGCGCTGCATATCCGCCAACCGCAGGATATCACCGCCGTTATCGGGGCAACGTCTACGTCGCCCGGACTCCGCAGCCGCGGCCTACCGGGCGTGGGACGCTGGAACCTGAATTGTCCCGACCGGACTCACGCTCCGCGACGAGTTGCCCACATACACGGTATACGTGCCCGGGGCCGTCAGCCAACTGCCCGAAGTGACGTCCCAGTAAGACATGGGATGGGACGGGTCGGTGGCCGACACGGCGATGGTCACCTGTTGCGTCTGGTTGGGCGATAGGGAAACCTTCTGCCAGCCCACCAGCCGCTTGGGCGGCTCTCCCATGCCCGCCGGAAATCCGAGGTACACCTGCGCCACTTCCGCGCCTGCGACGCTACCCGTGTTCTGCAGGTTGAAGGTCACCTGAAACGCGGTGGCATCCCCCGCGAGCGCAGCGTTCGAGATGGCGAAAGTGGTGTAGGAAAGCCCGTAGCCGAAGGGAAACAGCACCGGCAGGTTCTGCGAGTCGTACCACTTGTAGCCGACGTTGAGCCCCTCCACGGTGTAGTCCACGTTGAAGGGGGCGCTGGAGTTGGGATCGGCCGGCGCCGGAATGACCGGGCGCGGCAGATCGGCGACGGCCGCCGGAAACGTGATCGGGAGCTTGCCGGAGGGATTGACCTCGCCGAAGAGGATGTTGGCGATGGCCTGTGCGCCGCGCTGGCCCGGAAACCAGGCTTCGAGCACGGCGCTGACGCTGTTGAGCCAGGGCATCACCTGAGCGCCGCCGGATTCCACCACCACGATGGTGTGCGGATTGGCGGCCGACACCGCGCTCACCAGCGCATCCTGGTTCCCCGTAAGATTGAGGTCCGGCAGATCCATGCCCTCGCTCTCCCACACCGCCACAAACACGATGGCCACGCTGGAAGATCCCGCCAGGGCAGCGGCCGCGGCGGTGTCGCTCCCATCGTTGAACGCCACGTTGACGCCGGGCGCCTTGGCCTGAATCTTGGCCTGAATCGCGAGCAGAGGAGACGACGGGTCCCAGATCACCGAGCCCCAGCCCGGCGGGTTCGGCGCCGCGGTCTGGATGGCAGCCCCGCCCATCGGCATCACCTGCGCCGAGCCGCCGCCCGAGATCACGCCCACGTCGGCATGCTGTCCGATCACGGCGATCGAGGAAAGGCTCGAAGCGACGAGAGGCAACTGCCCGCCGGCGTTCTTCAGCAGGACGGCGCCCTGCTCCTCGACGGTCTGCGCGATCGTCGCGTCGCTGCCGTCCGGATCGACCGTGCCGGCGACAACCGGGTTGGCAAAGAGCCCCACCGCGGCGATGGCGCGCAGGATGCGGTGCACCATGTTGTCCAACCGCGCCTGCTGCATGTCGCCCTTCTGGATGGCTGTCTCGAGGCTTTCATCCTCCCCGCCCACAAAGTAGCCGCCGTCCGGCTGCTCCTGGTCAAGTCCGGCAACGGCGGCCTTGACCGAGCTATGCGTGGCGTACCAGTCCGACATCACGAAGCCCGGAAATCCCCAGTCGCCTTTGAGAACCCCGTTGAGGAAATGATCGTTCTCGCACGCGTAAATGCTGTTAATCAGGTTGTAGGAACACATCACCGACTGCGCGTTAGACAAGGTGAGGCCGACCTCGAAGGCGAGCAGATCGCTCTCCCGCGCCGAGCGCTCGTCGATGAGCACGTTCGCGGTGAAGCGGTTGGTTTCCTGGTCGTTGAACGTGTAGTGCTTCAGGCCGCCGATGATGTTCTGATCCTGGATGCCGCGGATGTGGGCCGCGGAGATGCTGCCTGCCAGCAGCGGATCCTCCCCTTTGGTCTCGAAAGTACGGCCATCGCGAGGCTCGCGGCCGATGAGGTTGGTGTTCCCGCCCAGGTTCACGTTGACTCCGTGCTCCCGCATCTCTTTGCCGATGACCGTGCCGTACTGGTAGGCCAAATTCAGATCCCAACCGGCGGCGCTGGCAATCGAGGAGGGCAGCGCCGTAGATTGGCCCACGCCGGAGGTAACTCCCACGCTGCCATCCTGAAAGCCGAGATCGGGAATGCTGAGCCGCGGAATGCCCGGAATCCAGCCCCCCTGGCCGATCGGCCCGGGGTTGTAACCCGTCAGGGCGCCGTGCACAAGCTGGACCTTTTCGTCCTGAGTCATCTGCCCGAGCAGGAAGTCGGCGGCCTGGTCCGGGTCCGCCGGCAGCGGGGTCGGGGTCGGCGTCGGCGTTGGAGTCGGCGTTGGAGTGGGCGTTGGGGTTGGAGTCGGCGTTGGGGTTGGAGTGGGAGCCGGAGTCGAGCTGCTCCCCTTTCCGCAATCTACCGCTGCAAGCAAGCAGCCAAGCGTGACAGCCAGGAGTAATGTGCGCATTGAGATTCCCTGAACGATCCAGCATACACCAGGCAGCGTACGGGACAAGCTTCAGAGGGCGCTGAAAAAAGGCCACGAAAGGCCAAAGCATTGCCGGCCGCGGATCAACGCCGATGAACGCTGATTGAAAACAAGTGATTTATCCGCGTTGATCCGCGTTCATCAGCGGCCCAGACTGTGCTCCTTGACTTTTTCATCAGCCTCTGAAGCTCGGCCTATTCGGCCGGAGCCAGCCGGATGGCGCATCCGCCGCCCGGCGCCAGCTTGAGCTTCAGAACCGTTCCGGCGTTCACGCGCCGCTTCTCGAGGATGCTGTCCTTGGGCCGGTTCGCGGCGTCTGGACCGTCGGCGTAAATCTCCGCGTTGTACGCTCCGCCGCCGAGGAAGCTGAGCGGCAGCTCCACCTCGCGCGGGTCCCAGTTCGTGATCGAGCCCACGTACCATTCCCGTCCGCTGCGCCGCGCGATGGTGATGTACCTCGCCGGGCGGCCGTTGATCACGCGCGTTTCGTCCCACGTGGTCGGAACGGCCCTCAGAAACGCGAGCTCTTTCTGGCCGTCATAGGCGGCCGGATGGTCCGCCACCATCTGGAACGGGCTTTCGAAGACCACGAAGAGCGCCGTCTGGTGGGCGCGCGTGCCCATCACGGACGGCCCCAGGTTGCGCGCCTCGAACTGCTCGCGGGTGACGTTGTCGAACCCGCCGGGCGTGTAGTCCATGGGCCCGGCCAGCATGCGCGTGAAGGCCAGCGTTACGTTGTGCGTGGGCGTCTCGCGCGCGCTCCACTTATTGT
This sequence comes from Bryobacterales bacterium, assembly GCA_963719445.1. Taxonomy (GTDB): domain Bacteria; phylum Acidobacteriota; class Terriglobia; order Bryobacterales; family Bryobacteraceae; genus DASWZN01. The sequence goes on along the minus strand of OY970385.1, from coordinate 4,063,629 downwards.
ATTCGGCGCCCATCACGCCTTCGCGCGTCAGGACGTTCGGGTAAGTGCGCCGCAATCCATCGGGCTTGAACGCGCCGTGATAGTCGACCAGCAGGTGGTGCTCCGCGGCCTTCTTCGCGACGTCTCTGTACCAGTTCACCATCCACTGGTCGGCGCGGTCCATGAAGTCGATCTTCACTCCCGCGATGCCCCACTTTTCGAACTGCGCCAGCGCGTCGTCCAACTGGTGGTTGATGGCGGTCCAGTGCGCCCAGAGCCAGATCCGGACGTTCTTCGAGCGCCCATACTCCACCAACTCAGGAATGTTGACGGTCGGCTTGAACTTCGTGAGGTCGGTGCCCTCCGCGTACGGGCCAACGGCTTCGGGCGGCCTCGGCCCGGGCGCGGACCAACCGGCATCAACCAGCATGTAGGGGAACCCGTTGCGCGCCGAGAAGTCGATGAAGTATTTCATCGTCTCCGTATTCATGCCGCCCGTGAAGGGCTGGTTCTTCACCAGCGGGCCGGACCACCAGTCCCACGCCGTCTTGCCGGGCTTGATCCAGGAGGTATCCGCGATAGCGGACGGCGGGTTCAGGTTCACCACCATGTTCGATTCCACGAGCCGTCCCGGATCGTCCGCAATCATCAGCACGCGCCAGGGCGAGGCGGCGGCCGCCTGCCGGATCACCGACACCGGCGAGCCCTGGACCGGCCAGGGGATGTGCGGCGCGGTGGGGTCTTCCACACGCGGCGCCAGGCGCGCCGTGAGCGTGTTCTGATCCGGCACGGAGTGTACGAACAGGCCGGCCCAGTCGTCGATGTGCGCCTCCGTCAGGCCGACCCAGGCCACTCCGGGCACGTCGAGCAGAACCGGCAGCCCCACCAGGTACTCGGGGTGCAGACCGCGAATGGTCAGCTCGTGGTAGTCGTCCTCGCTCGAGGTCTGGAAATCGCGCAGGATCAGCGACCAGGTGGTGGCGTCGGTGGGGAAACGGAATTCGGTCGCCTCGTTGGTGATACGCATCTCTTTGATAGAAGGCTGCTCCGGGACGACATACCGGAATGCAACGCCGTCGTCATAGGCGCGGGCCTCGATCGCCAGGCGCCGGCCGGCGGCCACTGTCTCGACTGCCTGCACAGTGACGGCGTTGTAATGATCGCGGATGGGGTTCGCCTTACCGGCCACCGAGTTCCAGGTCTCGTCGCCGCTCGATGGCTGCGCCGATTCGATGCTGACCGCCGCGCCGAGCACCGGCGCTCCTTCGATCGCCAGGCCGAGGTTGGACCAGTCGAGTACCGGCTTGCCGCGAAACGCCACGCGATACGCCAATTGGCCGCCGCCCACGGTTCCGATCGACATTTCGAGCGCGCCATTGGGCGATTTGAGGACCACCGGCGTGGTCTCGGCCGAGGCCGCCAGGACGACGAGAAGGGCAGGAGCGAGTTTCAGATGAGAGAGCATGTCACCTCAGCCTATTACAGATTGAACCCCGTGGGACAGGCCTCCGGCCTGTCGGGAACCGCCTGCTCCACTGTGGCAATATACGACCGAAACAATCCGGCGTGTTGGATCATAATGGAAACAGGGGACTTGGCGATTTGACAGATGGTTGCCGAGGAGAGTAAATTGGATCTTGGACTCGATTGGTCCGATATGCTGAAGCTCACCAGAAAGGCCGACTACGGGTTGATCGCCCTGCGCCACCTCGCCCTGAATCGCGAGGGCGCCAGCGCCAAGGAGATCGCCGCCAGCTACGGCATTCCCACGCCACTGCTTGCCAAGGTGCTCCAGAAACTGGCCCGCAACGGCCTGCTCACGGCCGCTTACGGAACCAACGGCGGCTACCGGCTGGCTCGCGACCCGCGCTCCATCAACGCGCTTGAAGTCGTCCGCGCCATCGACGGTCCCATCATCCTGACCTCCTGCTTCACCCAGCACGGCCGCTGCCAGACCGTGGGGTGCAGCGTCAAGGAGCCGCTGCGGAAAATTCACGAAGGAATCCTGGGGCTTCTGGAAAACATCTCGGTGGCGGAGATCGCGCAGGACCCGCCTTCCCGACCCGTCACTCTTTCGGTGCTTGAAACGTCATGAAGAAACCGATTTACATGGATTACCACGCCACCACGCCGGTGGACCCGCGCGTGCTCGAGGCGATGCTGCCCTACTTCAGCGTCAAGTTCGGCAACGCAGCCAGCCGCAACCACTCCTTCGGCTGGGAGGCCGAACAGGCTGTCGAGAAGGCGCGCAAACAGATCGCCGACCTGATCGGCGCCACGCCCAAGGAGATCGTCTTCACCAGCGGCGCCACCGAGTCGGACAACCTCGCCATCAAAGGCGTGGCCGAGATGTATGCCGAGCGCGGCAACCACATCGTCACCGTGGCCACCGAGCACAAAGCCGTCCTCGATACGTGCAAGAAGCTGAGAAAGCACGGCTGCGACGTCACGTTCCTGGCGCCGCACAAAGACGGCCTGATCGATCTCGACGAGCTGCGCGCGGCGATCACCGAAAAGACCCTTCTTGTCAGCGTCATGTACGCCAACAACGAGATCGGCGTCATCCAGCCGATCCGCGAGATCGGCCGGATCGCGCGCGAGCGCGGCGTGCTCTTCCACACCGATGCGACCCAGGCCGTGGGCAAGGTTCCCATCCGCGTGGACGACGACAACATCGACCTGATGTCCATCAGCGCGCACAAAATGTACGGGCCGAAGGGCATCGGCGCGCTTTACGTGCGGCGGAAGAATCCGCGCGTGCAGCTCACCGCGCAGATGGATGGCGGCGGCCACGAGCGCGGCATGCGCTCCGGCACGCTGAACGTTCCGGGCATCGTGGGCCTGGGCGAAGCCTGCGCCATCTGCCAGACCGAGATGGCCGGGGAGTCCGTGCGCCTGGCCGCACTGCGCGACCGGCTCAAGGACCGCCTGCTGGCCGGGCTCGACGAAGTCTACATCAACGGCAGCATGGAGCACCGCCTGGCCGGCAACCTGAACATGAGCTTTGCCTACGTCGAAGGCGAATCGCTGCTCATGGGGATCAGCGACATCGCCGTTTCGAGCGGCTCAGCCTGCACTTCGGCGACGCTTGAGCCCAGCTACGTGCTCCGGGCTCTCGGCGTCGGCGACGCCCTGGCGCACACCTCCATCCGCTTCGGCCTGGGCCGCTTCAACACCGAGGAGGAAGTGGATTACGTGGCCGCCCGCGTCATCGAGGTTGTGCGGAAGCTGCGGGAACTGTCGCCTCTGTACGAGATGGCCAAAGAGGGCGTGGACCTCAGCCAGGTGGGGTGGAACAAGGAATAAGCGATGTACTCGAACAAGGTCATCGATCATTACGAGAACCCGCGCAACGTGGGGGCGCTCGACCGCAGTGATCCGCGCGTCGGCACCGGGATGGTCGGCGCGCCCGAGTGCGGCGACGTCATGAAGCTGCAAATCAAGGTCAACGAGGAGACCGGCGTCATCGAGGACGCGAAGTTCAAGACTTTCGGCTGCGGCAGCGCCATCGCCAGCTCGTCACTCGCCACCGAGTGGGTGAAGGGCAAGACTATCGACGAAGCGCTCGCCATCCGCAACGTCGATATCGTGAATGAGCTCAGCCTGCCGCCGGTGAAAATCCACTGCTCGGTGCTCGCCGAGGACGCCATCAAGGCGGCCATCGACGACTACCGGAAGAAGAACCATGGGGCGGGCGGTTCCGCCGGCCGGAGTTAGCCATGATCAACGTCACTCCTAAGGCCATTCAGAAAATCCGGGAGGCTTTCGTAAAGCACGGCGTGGCTGAGGGCGGCCTGCGCCTGGGCGTGCAGGGCGGCGGCTGCTCCGGCCTCAGCTACCTGTTCCGCATCGAGACGAAAGAGCGGGCTAAGGACCAGATATACGAGTTCGAGGGCGTCAAGATATTCATCGATCCGAAGAGCATGCTCTATCTCGACGGCATGACGCTCGACTACCGCGAGTCGCTAATCCACTCCGGCTTCGTCTTCGACAATCCCAACGCCAAGAAGAGCTGCGGCTGCGGGACGTCCTTCTCCGCCTGATGAGCGCGCCCGACTACTTCCGGTTCTTCGGCCTCGAGCCGAAGCTCATGCTTGACCTTGGCGACCTGGAGCAGCGCTTCTACCGCCTCAGCCGCGAGCTGCACCCGGACCGCTTCCAGCGCGCGACGCCCGCTGAGCGCGAGCGGTCGCTCGAAGCCAGCGCAATCCTGAACGACGCCTACCGCACCCTGCGCGACCCCATCGTCCGCGCCGAGTACATTCTGAAGCGCCAGGGCCTGGCCGCGGATTCGAAGCAAGCTCCGCCCGAGCTGCTCGAAGAGGTCTTCGCCCTGAATGAGGCGCTCGAAAAACAGAACGCAGCCCAACTGGAAGCCGGGCGGTCGCGCTTTGAGACGCTGCGCGCCCAGGCTGACGCCGAGTTACAGACTCTTTTCGCCCGGTTCGACGCCGGCGATCCCGCCGCGCCCGGCCAGATTCGCGCGGTGCTCAATCGCCGCCGCTACATCACCAACCTGCTCGAGACGGCGGCCTATGTCTGACCTGCTCCAGATCGATTTCGGCGAGCGCGAAGCCGCGCCTGTCATCGGCATCGACCTGGGCACCACGAACAGTCTCGCGGCTTTCATGGACCTTACCGGCCCCGTGGTCATCCCCGGCGAAGACGGCGAGCGGCTGGTGCCGAGCGTGGTCTACCGCTCGCCGGCGGGTGAGATCGTGGTCGGCAACGCGGCCCGACGTATGTTGATTGACGACCCGTCGCGCACCGTCTACTCCGTCAAGCGCCTGATGGGCCGCGGCGTGGCCGACGTCGCCGACGAGCGGAAGCTCTTCCCCTTCCGCATCGCGCCCGAGAGCGACGCCGTCATCCGCCTCGATCTCGGCGAGCGCACCTTTACCCCGCCCCAGATCTCCGCGTTCATCCTTCTCCAGCTCAAGAAAAACGCCGAAGCCTACCTGCACCAGACCGTCACTGAGGCCGTCATCACGGTTCCGGCCTATTTTAACGATGCGCAGCGGCAGGCCACCAAGGACGCCGGCCGCATCGTGGGCCTCGACGTGCTGCGCCTGGTCAACGAGCCCACCGCCGCCTCGCTCGCCTACGGGCTCGACAAGCGCAAGAGCGGCATCGTGGCCGTCTATGACCTGGGCGGCGGCACGTTCGACATCTCCATCCTCAAACTTCACGAAGGCATCTTCGAAGTGCTCGCCACCAACGGCGACACGCACCTGGGCGGGGACGATATCGACAACCGCCTGCTGCGCATCGCACTCGAAGACGTAGCGTCCGATTGGGGCGAAGACCCCTCGCACAACGGCGCGCTGGTGCAGACGCTGCGCCGAGCGGTCATCGACGCCAAGGAGCGGCTCTCCTTCGCGCCGCGCGCCACCGTCGACCTCGAATGGCAGGGCCGCAAGTACCAGCGCGAAATCGCGCGCGAGCAGTTCGAAGCCCTGATTCGCGACATTGTCGACCGCACGCTGGGCCCCTGCCGCAACTGCATAAAGGACGCGGGCGTGACACCGGAGCAGATCGACGAAGTGGTGCTGGTGGGCGGCTCGACGCGCATTCCGCTGGTGCGCCAGGCGGTCGAGAACCTGTTCCGCGCGCGGCCGCACACGGATTTGAATCCGGATGAGGTGGTTGCGCTCGGCGCCGCCGTCCAGGCCGGCATCCTCACCGGCGCGGTCGGGGACAAGCTGCTGCTCGACGTCACGCCCCTCTCGCTCGGCATCGAGATGATGGGCGGAGTGGTCTCCAAGCTGATCCATCGCAACTCGACCATTCCGGCCAGCGCCACCGAGGTCTTCACCACGGCCGTGGATGGCCAGAAGAACGTGCTCATACACGTGCTGCAAGGCGAGCGCGAGCTGGCCAAGGACTGCCGGAGTCTCGCGCGCTTCGACCTGAAAGACATCGACCCGCTGCCTGCCGGCGCGCCGCGCATCGAGGTTCGGTTTCTCATCGACGCTAACGGCATCCTGAACGTCACCGCGCGCGACCAGCGGACCGGGAAGGAGCAGTCGATCGAGGTCAAGCCCTCCTATGGGCTGACCGACAACCAGGTGGAGGCGATGATCGAGGAATCCTACGCGCACGCGGCCGAGGACATCGGCGAGCGCCAGGTCCGGGAAGCGCGCATCGAGGCGGACCAGATCTTGGCGGCCGTCGAGAAGGGCCGCGCGAACGACGCCTGGGGCGAGATGACGCCCGCCGAGCAGGCCGCAATCGACCGCGCCGTCAATGAGCTGTTGACCGTCTACCATTCCGAGGATTACGCGCTGATCCGCGCGCATATCGATAAGCTGAACGCGGCGACCCTGCGCCTGGCCGAGGTGATGATGAACGCCGCCGTCCGCACCGCGCTCAAGGGGAAGACGATCTGATGCCCGCACTCACCTGGGACGACGCCGAAGACATCGCACTGGCCTTGGCCGCGAAGTTCCCGGCCCAGGACCCGTTGCGCGTTCGCTTCACCGATCTGCGGAAGTGGGTCACCGAGCTTGAGGGCTTCGCCGACGACCCTCACGCTTCCACCGAAGGCCGGCTGGAAGCGATTCAGATGGCTTGGTGGGAGGAGTGGCAGGGCTGAGCCCGGCCGGCCAAGTCGCTGCGTGACGGGGGCTTCCCCGCGCGGGTCCGCTCGACTGCTAGCTTGCCGGCGCCAACCCGAGCTGTTTAAAGATTGACAACATGTTGTATTCCACCCACTCCTCCACAATCTTCCCCTCGACAATGTGGTAGATTCCAATGCCAGGAACTTCCACCGGTTTGCCCGTGGCCGGCAAACCGTGCCATGGGCCGGTGTTGGTCCCGCGGCCTGTAAAGTGCACCACCACGAAATCGCCTTCGGCGATTACGCGATTGATCGAATACCGTCCATCCGGAAACGCCAGGCGCCAACTTTTTGCAGCCTGCAGGTCCTCCGTTAGATCGACGCTGTGCCTCCCCGCGTGGGCGACAAAATCCTTGCTGTGAATCTCCTTGTACACCTCCCAGTTGTCCTGGTTCAGCGCCACTTCGAAGAGCTTGCAAGCCACCGCCTTGTTCTGCTCGATGTTTTGCTGGGGATCGGGCGCGGCGAAGATCGGCGCCACCAATAATGATGCGAGCAGCGCAGTATAGACGATATGAGCTTTTATTCTGGACACGTGGCCTCCTTGTCACGGCACGTCCCATTCTTCGGACTGCCGGCGAGACTAGTATCGGGTCTATACCTAGGTATAGGGTCAAGGGAAAGATTTGAGGCCTGATTCCGGCTGATCTAGCGGGCCTTGGCCGCTCTCAGTTTCATTTGAGCGGTCTGGACTGGTTTTGGCGGAGCATCGAGTCCTGTACGAATTTGCCTCAATGTCTCTTGCAACTCCCCGCGCAGTTGAATGGAAGCACGGATCTGCTCGTTCATGGCTTCGAGCTTCTTCTCCCCAAGTTGCAATGCCTCGCGAAGGCATTCCCGTGAGCCTTGCTGATAGGGAGACTCCGCACCCGTATCACTGGGCAAAACCCAAAGCTGCAAGACGCGGCGAATTTCAGTCAGCTTGAAACCGAATCGCTGCATCTTCTTGATCACGGTTACGATCTCAAGCTCGGTCTCAGAGTAAATGCGATATCCCGCTGCCGTCCTGCGTGGGGTGCGCATCAAGCGCCGCCGTTCATAATAACGGATCGCCTGCACACTCACGCCAGCCCGCTTCGCGAGCTCGCCGATTCTCATACGCACAATGATATCAACGCTGAAGCCGGCCAGTCGGAGAATCTTGTCATCGTCCTCGCGACTCGTAGCGCCGGGTTCTTTCGTCAATTGACGCCGGACACACAAGCGGGACTCGGCAGGATTACCCCATCCCTTCCCCCATGCTATACTGTAAAAGTTCTCGAAGACTGAACTGAGTAGAGTTTTGTCTGTAGGAACCCAGGAATCAGCACCCATGCCGAAACTGAAATCGCACCGGGGAGCGGCCAAGCGCTTCAAAAAGACCGGAACCGGGAAAATCGTTCGCCATCATGCGTATGCGCGCCACATCCTGACGTCCAAGTCGCGCTCGCGGAAGCGCAAACTGACCAAGGGCGTGGTGGTCGATCCGGCCAACGCCGCGCGCGTCAAGGAAATGCTCCCGTATTAGACGGGGCTCATCGAGCGCGGACGGAGTGCGGGGCACGTACCCGTTCCGCCTCAGGCAACCAACCAAGGAGGAAACGTGCCTAGAGTAAAACGTGGAACCAAGCGGCGCGCCTACCGGGCCAAAACCCTGAAGGCCGCGTCCGGATATTTTCTCACCAAGAGCAAGCTGAACCGCTCCGCGCAGGAGGCCGTCGAGAAGGCGCTGCGCTACGGCTATGTCGGCCGGCGACAGAAGAAGCGGGATTATCGCACCCTGTGGATCGCGCGCATCAGCGCGGCGTGCCGCGAGGGCGGGATCTCTTACAGCAAGTTCATCGCCGGGCTCAAGAAGGCCGGCGTCGACCTGAACCGCAAGATGCTCGCCATGATCGCGGTCGACGATCAGGCAAGCTTCCGGCAACTGGTCGAGCAAGCCAAGGCAGCGCTGGCCCAATAGGGGGAGCCGTGATGGAACTCCTGGAAGACCAAATCGATTCTCTCGCGACGCTGGAAGAACGCATTCGCCAGGCGATCGAGCTGGTGACGCGCCTGCGCCAGGAAAAGGAAGCGGCGCTGGCCGAGCGTGACGCCGCCGCCCGCGATGCCGCCTCCGCGCGCGAGCAGGCTTCCAGCTTCGCCCGCGAGATCGACAGCCTCCGGGCCGAGCGCAGCCAGGTCCGCAGCCGTATCGAGAAGCTCCTGGGCCAGATCGATACGCTCGGCGCCGGCTAGCGGGGCAGCCGTGGACGACAAGCAGAGCGTTCAGGTCACCATCTTTCGCCAGACCTATACCCTGCGCGCCGCCGGCGACGAACGCGGGGTGCAGGAGCTGGCCGATACCGTGGATCAGCTCATGAACGCCATCGCCGCCCGTTCCTCGTCCGCCGATCCGCTCCGCGTCGCCGTGCTTGCCTCGCTCCACCTCGCCGACCGCCTTCGCGCCCTCGAAAGCGAGCTGAACGAGTTGAAGAAGCGCGTGGACCAGAAGAGCGAGCAATTCCGCCTGCTGCTCGATGAAGCCCTCGGACACTGAGAACGGCGCCCGCGGTTTCGCTCTGCGCTGTCGCACCCGAGGTGAGTTTAGGGAGTAAGATTACGTCATTGCCGCCGCACCGATCTGAAGAGGCCCCGGGTGGAGTGTAGATGACTAACGAAGAAATCGCTGCCGCCCGGAAGACGCTCGCTGCCTTTAGCTGTCTTCTGTGCGGATATACGGGGCCGCTGGCTTATGCCGCGGACGGATCTCTCGCGTGCCAATCCTGCCAGAGTGGAAGCCTCGCCTACCTGGTGCCGATCTGCCCGGAATGCGAAGCTCGGGTCGGATGCGGAAGTCCGCAGACAGAGACCACCACCTACACTTGCCAGAGGTGCGGCAAGTGCTGGACCGAACGGTAGCGGTGATCTACCGAGCCGCGACCAGCGGGAGCGGAAGCCGCCACCCCAGCTTCTCGCGGCGCGGGCCTCGGGCAGCGCCGTGCGGCCGTTCGCACTTTTTTCGCCTCGCTTTCGATTTTCTATTGACAAGGTTTTCCACACGGACCTACACTGAAGGGGAGCGGTGGGCTGCCAGAGTTCGGTGGCTCCACGCTATGGATCCTCGGTAGGCGAGGCGTCCGCGCGGCACATAGGCCACTGCCCTGAAGCGTCGAAAGATGCTTGTTCGAAGGGTAGACCAGGAACTCCCGGGTTAAGGGTTTTCCTAAGGTGGCTGAGGTCCTCGAGGCCTCTCACGGCGCGCGGTGCTGAAGCTTGAACCAGTGGGGGAATCCGTCCGCGAGAGTGGGCCATTTCTCCGCTAGGGGAGGAATGGCTTTTTTTGTTCCTCCCCTACGTTTCGATCTCGCCTCCAGAAAGGTATATGGTACCCGAAAACGACGACAAGCCTCCCGCAGCGGGCGGCTCATTTTTGTGGAAGACACGGTCGGGTCCGCGTAGCTGCTAGAACCTTCCTGGCGCTCCGCCCTCCGCTTCTTCCACATGGCATTCGGTGGTGAACGCGGAGGGTTGAGGATCAGTATTTCCTTTCAACATCTCCGTTCAATCACTTAGTAACTAGCATGTGACCGCGCTGCTTGCGCAGCCACTGGTCGCATGCCCGGAGGCCGTTTGTGTATCCGTTCGCAAGCGGCGGGGAGATGCTCTCATGACCGAAAAAGTAATTTCGATGCCCGCGGCTGGCGCGGCCGATGTTTTGCCAGTCCGCGGGCGCGTGGTTCGATCCAAGTGGGCTCATAGCCTGCTCACTTTTCTCGTTGTCTTCGGCCCCGGCCTCATCGTCATGGTGGCCGACAACGACGCGGGCGCGGTCTCGACTTACTGTCAGGCGGGCGCGCAGTACGGCAATCATCTTCTGTGGCTGGTCCTGCTCTTATTGCCGGTTTGTTACTTCATTCAGGAGATGGTGGTGCGCCTCGGCATCGCGACGGGCAAGGGTCACGCCGCGATGATTTACCAGCGGTTCGGAAAGTGGTGGGGCCTGTTCTCGCTGGTCGATCTCGAGCTGGTGAATTTCCTCACGTTGGTCACGGAATTCGCGGCCATCGCGCTAGCATCGGCGAAGCTCGGCATAGACCCGCGCGTGGGCGTGCCGCTCTCCGCGGTGGGCCTGATGATCATCGTGCTGACCGGCAGCTATCGCCGGTGGGAACGGACGGTGGTGTTTCTGTGCGTGCTGGACGTGGCGTGGTTCTGGATCGCCTTCCGGCTTCATCCCCCGCTGGGAGCACTGGCGCGTGGAACGCTCATCCCGTCCGCACCGCCCGGCGGACTCACGCCGGAGTTGATGTTTCTGGTGATCGCCATCGTAGGCACGACCATCGCTCCCTGGCAGCTCTTCTTCCAGCAGAGCTGCATCGCCGACAAGCGTCTGCGCTTCTCCGACGTGCCCTGGGCGCGCCTCGACACGTTCCTGGGCGCCTGCATCACGGTGAGCGCCGCCGGCTGCATGATGATCGCCGGCACCGCCTCTCATGCGCACGGGTTCACGTTTACCGATCCGGCACAGATGGCGGTCGACATCGGCAGCTACATGGGCGGCGCAATGCGCACGGCGATCCTGCTGCTGATGATCAATGCCGCGGTGCTCGGAACCACGGCGATTTCGCTGTCGAGCGCGTGGGCCTACGGCGAGGTCCGGGGCTGGCCGCACAGCCTCCAGCTTCCGGTGCGCAGGGCCCCGGGCTTCTACGTGGTCTATCTACTGTGCGTGGCTGCCGCCGCGGGAGTCGTTCTGATCCCCGGCGCGCCGCTGCAACTGATCATTCTGGGCGTGCAGGTGCTGGCCGGAGTCATGCTTCCCTCGGCCATCATCTTTCTGCAGCTTCTGCTCAACGACAAGGAGCTGCTGGGCGAGTATTCCAACAAGCGTTGGAACAACATCGTGAACTGGACCATCATCGTCGTCCTGTTCGCGCTTTCCCTGATCCTGGCGGCGCAAGTCGCGCTGCCCAACCTGTTTCCGAAATAACCGAAGAGGAGGAGACCACAATGGCAGCTACGACAACCAATCGATTTTTGGTGGTTCATCCGCTGGACGACGTTCAGGAGCGGAAAGTGGACACCGAAGCGCTCGGCCCCATGCCGATGACGCGGAGCGTGCGCTACTCGCTCTTTAGTCTGCGCGGGTACCTGATTCTGATGGTCCTGATGGTGTTCTATCACGTGGCCGACCTGGCGGGCGTGTTCCACAGGCACGCGCACTGAGGACGACTATGCGAGATGAGGCTGGTGAACATCGTGAACCGTTTTGTAACATTCATCGCCTGGGGCTTCCTGTCCCTGCCGCTCCCGCTGCGCGGACAGGAAGCCACGGATCAGCCTCAGCCCGCCGAGACCTGGTGGAGCGTTCACTTCCAGGCGACCTCCATCGGCCAGCGCCACGGCAGCTTCCCTGCCCTCTATTCAGGCCCGAACAGTCTGCCTGACCATCCCGAAAACAGAGTCTCGCTGACCGCCACCGCGTTTCTTGCGGCGCACTTCGGCCGCTGGGAATTCGTGGTCAACCCCGAGGACGCAGGGGGCGAGGGATTCGGGGGTGTGACCGGCATAGCGGGCTTCACGAACGGCGAGATGCCGCGAGTCCAGCGGGCGACACCGACCCTCTATCTGGCGCGTGGGTTCGTGAGTTACACCCTTCCGCTCAGCACGGAAACCGAGCATGTGGACGACGGCCCGAACCAGGTTGCCGGCTCCCAGCCGGTCCGGTGCCTGACGCTCACCGGCGGCAAGTTTGCCGTGACGGACTACTTCGACGTCAACACATACAGCAACGATCCGCGCACCCAGTTCATGAACTGGGCCATCATGTACAGCGGCGCCTGGGACTATCCGGCAAACACACGCGGTTACACTGTCGGTGTCGTTGCCGAGCTGGTCATGCGCCGGTGGTCGCTGCGCGCCGCGAACGTTCTCATGTCCACGGTCGCCAACGGACCCGTTCTCGACTGGCGCATCGCCGAGAACCGCGGCAACGTGGCCGAGTGGGAAACCCGTTACCGCCCCGCCGGCCGGGACGGCGTCTTCCGCGTGCTCGGGTTCGCCGAAACCTTCGACGGCGGAACCTTCCGCAAAGCCATCCTCGCAAGCGGGACAACCGATCTCGCCGCGACCCGCCGCAATGGCACTCTGAAATACGGCTTCGGCCTCAACCTGGAGCAGGCTCTCACTCGCAACCTCGGCGTCTTCGCGCGCTACGGCTGGGCCGACGGCAAGACCGAAGCCTGGGAATTCAGCCAGATCGACCGCTCCTTCAGCGGCGGGGTGTCACTTGGCGGCGCACGGTGGCGGCGCGCGGCGGACCGCGTGGGCGTCGCGGCGGTGCGGAACTACCTCTCCGGCGACCAGCGCAGCTTCCTCGCCGCCGGAGGTTTGGGCTTCATCATCGGCGACGGCCGCCTCGACTACCGGCCCGAGTCCATCGTCGAAGCCTACTACGCCTGGCAGATGCTGAAATTCTTCACTGTGAGCCTGGACTACCAGCGCGTTCAAAACCCCGCCTACAACTACGACCGCGGCCCGGTCGACGTCTACAGCCTGCGCCTGCACCTGGCCCGGTAAGACCCATCGCCTGTCGATCCAGTCGAGCGGGCGACGAGCGACGAGCGTGTTATATTGATGGTCTTATGCCCGCGGGCTACGTCCCCATCTTTATTTTCGCGGTCTTCGCCATGGCGTTTCCGGTGGTTGTGCTCTGGCTGGCGAAGCTGGTGCGGCCCTCGGTGCCCATCTCCACGAAACTCGAAGCGTATGAGTGCGGCATCCGCGCGGCGTCCGATTCGCGCGGCCGCTACGCGGTGCGGTTCTACATCGTCGCCATCCTGTTCGTCATCTTCGACGTGGAGACCATCTTCCTGTATCCGTGGGCGGTGCGCTTCAAACATCTCGGCTGGTTCGGCGTGGCCGAAGTCGCCGTCTTCCTGGCGATCCTGATCGTCGGCTACCTGTGGGCCTGGAAGAAGGGCGCGCTCGAGTGGGTCTGACCGAGCGCCTCTACTACACCGATTCCTACCTGCGCGAATTCCGCGCCAACGTCGTCGAAACGGCCGGCGGCGGCTGCCGCGTCTACCTGGACCGCACCGCGTTCTATCCTGCCTCCGGCGGCCAGCCGCACGACATGGGAACCATCGCCGGCGCCGCGCTGATCGAGGTGGCCGACGAGGGCGATCGCATCGCGCACGTCACCAGCGCGCCGATCGCGGCCGGTGAGGCCGTCTGCCGCATCGACTGGCCGCGCCGCTTCGACCACATGCAGCAGCACAGCGGCCAGCACCTCCTTTCGGCCGTTCTGGTCGAGCTCTACAACGCGGCCACCGTCGGCTTCCATCTGGGCGCGGACACTTCGGCGATTGACATCTCCGCCTCGCTCGATGACGCCGATCTCGCGGCCGCCGAAGTGCGCGCCAACCGGATCGTGTTCGAGAACCGGCCGGTCTCGATTTCCTTTCGGGACGCCTCCGCGGCCGAGGGCCTGCGCAAGGCTTCCGAACGCGAGGGAACGCTGCGCATCGTCACTATTGACGGCCTGGACCGCAGCGCTTGCGGTGGCACCCACGTGCGCTCGACCGGCGAGATCGGTCCGGTGCTGATCCGCAAACTCGACCGCGCGCATGGCAACCTGCGGATCGAGTTCCTGTGCGGCCTGCGGGCCGTGCGCCGCGCCCGCGCCGATTACGACGCGCTGGCCCGCGTCGCGCGCACCTTCTCCTGCTCGCTGGACGACGCGCCCGCGCTGGCCGCCTCGCAGGCGGAATCGCTCGAAACGGCAGAGAAGGCCCGGCGCAAAGCCGCTGTCGAGCTGGCGCAGGTGCGCGGCCGTGAGCTCTACGCGGCCACGCCGCCCGATGCCGCCGGCCTGCGAACGGTGGTCGAGCGTGCCGCCTCCGGAACCTCCGACGAAGAAGTGCGCTCAAAAGCCCAGGGGTTCACGGCGCAGCCGCGTGCGTGCTTCATCGCCGTGCTCCCATCCGCGCGGCCTGCCGTACTGATGGCCGTCTCCGCGGACGCCGGTGTGCACGCGGGCAACGTCCTGAAGGAAGCCGTCACCCGCCTGGGCGGCCGCGGCGGCGGAAGCGCGCAGATGGCTCAGGGCAGCGTCCCCGCGCCCGAAGCTGCCGAGGACCTGGCCGGCGCCCTGCTCCGCGCCATCGGCCGGTAGTCGCCCGAACTGCGTGGCAGGCGCTTCAGCGTGCGCCGCGCCGGCCTCCTACGCCTCCGGAACCTCCACCCACGCACGGCGGCTCGCGCTCTCAATCACCTTCTCGAGAATCGTCATCATGCGATGTCCGTCGGCGAAAGTCGGATACTCGACCGCAGCCTCCGGATCGGCCACCCTGGCATAGAAGCGGCGGAAGCACATCTTGTGCGCGTCGTCGTAGCCTTCGCTGTGGCCGCCGGGAAGGTCGGCATAGCTGCGCGCCTTCGGATCGAGCAGCGCCGGGTCTTTGAGGAGGAGCTGGTTCGGTTCGTTGCGGTGGCCGATCCACAGCTCGTCCGGGCGCTCCTGGTTCCACATCACGCCAGCCTTGGTTCCAAAAATCTCCACCTGGAGCCGGTTCTTGCAGCCGGCATTCACCTGGCTGACCGTGAAAGCGCCGCGCGCGCGCCCGCCCAGCTTCAGCAGAACCGCCGCGTAGTCTTCGGTATCGATGGGGACTTCGTCGCAGTCCTCGGAGGCGAGTGTCTTGCCGGCGAACGTCTCCACCGCCTTCTTCGGCCGCTTCCGCGTGGCGTGGAAGGTGTGAAGGTCCGCGCACAACGCCGTGATCGGCAGTCCCGTGACGTGCGAGATCAGATCCATCCAGTGCGAACCGATATCGCCCGTCGCGCGCAGCGGCCCGTTCTCCTTAGCCAGGACGCGCCAGTTGAAATCCGTGTCGTAGAGCAGCCAGTCCTGCGAGTAGGTGCCCTGCGCCACCAGGATGTCGCCCAGCGCGCCGTTCGCAATCATGGCGCGCATCTGCTGCACCAGCGGGTAGAAGCGCAGGTTGTGGTTCAGGCAGTTGGCGACATTCTTCTCCTTGGCCAACTGCACCAGCTCGCCAGCCTCGGCGGCTGAGGTCGCCAGCGGCTTCTCGCAAAGCACGTTCTTGCCCGCCAGCATCGCCGCCTTCGCGATGGGATGGTGCAGCGCATTGGGCGTGCAAATGTGGACCGCCTCGATGGCCGGGTCCGCGAGGATCTCGTTGTAGTCGGCCACCGCCGTCGCAATGCCCGTCTGCGCCGCGAATGCCGAAGCGAGCTCGGCGTTCTCCGCTGCGACGGCGGCCACCTCCACAAACCCGAGGCGGCGAATCGCCTCCGTATGCACCCGGCCCATGAAGCCGGTGCCGATGACAGCAGTTTTGATCTTGCGCATAGCTTGTCATCAGCCAATGTAGCGTACCGGCGCGTCCACCGGCGCGCGCCCGTCGATCCTTTGCGGCCTGTGTGAGCTTCGCGCCCCAGACGAGTCTCGATGCGAAGCCGCAAAACGGCGACTGACTCGGCGAGCGACGAGCGGCGCGGACGAGCGTGCTAATGTAGTCAGCAGGGGCAGAATTGCCTGTGAAATCGCATGAGAGTACGCATACGGTTGCGGGTCTCTTCGGCGTTCGAACGAAGGCTGGCGAAGAACCGCCAACTGGCTTCCGTGGCGGCGGCGTTGCTGACGCCCGCGGCGGCGATGTCGCTCGTGCTTGGCGTCTGGCGCCTCGGTTCCGACCTTAAGTGGACCGGGGAGTTCGCCATTACGAGCGGGATTTTCTCGCACTGGCAGGTCTGGATCGCGATGGCCGGTTTGCTGCAGACTTGCGCTTCGATCCTGAACCGCTACGGCCGCGGCGGCAAGGGCGAAGCCACTTCCTGAGGGCGCCTGTTGCCCGTCCCCCGCCGCCATCCGCCCTCGCGTCCCAGTAAGATGGAGCGAAGATGCCCAAAGTCCTGATGGTTGCCTCGGAAGCGACGCCGTTTGCCAAGACCGGGGGCCTGGCTGACGTCGTCGGCGCTCTCGCGCCGGCGCTCGCCGCCCGCGGCGAAGACGTCGCCGTGCTCATGCCGCGCTACCGCGGCGTCAGTCTTGAGGGGACCCCGATCGTGTACCAGGATCTGCGCGTCCCGCTGGGACCCAAAGAGTACTCGGCCAACGTGCATTGCGCCACCGAGCGCATGGTGCGGTACTTCCTGGTGGACTGCCCGTCTCTCTACGATCGCGACGGCCTGTACGGCGACCCCGGCGCCGAAGACTACCCCGACAACCACGTCCGCTTCGCCGTGCTCGCACGCGCGGCGCTGACCATGGTCCGGTACGTCTTCCGCCCCAATATTATCCATTGCCACGACTGGCAGGCCGCCCTGGTCCCCATCCTGAAGAGCAGCGTGTTTGCCGGCGACCCTACCTTCATGGGCCTGCCGGTGGTCCTGACCATTCACAACCTCGGTTACCAGGGCCTGTTCCCGAAAACGGCGCTGGCCGAAATGGGCATGGACGACAGCCTGTTCACGCCCGCCTGTCTGGAGTTCTACGGCAAGGTCAACCTGCTCAAGGGCGGCATTCTGACGAGCGACGCGATCACGACCGTGAGCCCCACTTACGCGCGCGAGATCCAGACGCCGGAGCTCGGCTTTGGACTGGATGGCGTCTTGAAGACCCGCCGCGACGCGATCCGCGGAATCCTCAACGGCGTGGATTACGGCGAGTGGGACCCGGCGACCGACCCGCACATAAAGACCAACTACTCGGCCGCCAGCCTGGCGGGCAAGCGCGACTCGAAGGCGGATCTCCTCGCGGCGTTCGGCCTTCCCGAGGCGAGCTTAGAACAGCCGCTGATCGGGATGGTGTCGCGGCTGGCCGGGCAGAAGGGCTTCGACCTGCTCGAACAGGCCGCCGCCCGCCTGATGCAAGAGGAACTATCGCTGGTCGTATTAGGCATCGGAGATCCGAAGGTGCAGCAGTTCCTCGAAGGGCTCCAGGCGGCGCACCCCGAAAAGGTTGGGGTCCGCATCGCCTACGACGAGACTCTGGCCCACAAGATCGAGGCCGGCGCGGACATTTTCCTGATGCCCAGCCTCTACGAGCCCTGCGGCCTGAGCCAGATTTACAGCCTGCGTTACGGCGCCGTGCCGGTGGTACGCGCCACCGGCGGCCTGGATGATACGATTGATGAGAGCACGGGCTTCAAGTTCCGCGAATACACCGCCGAAGCGATGATGGGCGCGTTGCGCAAGGCGCTGGCGGCTTTCCGCGACCGGGAGCGCTGGACCGCGATGATGCGGACGGGAATGAGCCGGGATTACTCCTGGAACGCCTCGGCCACCCGTTACTCCGGACTGTACCGGCGCCTGACGGAATGAATCCGGGGGCGGCAATCCTGCATCTTGAGAATTTGAGCCGATAAACTGGAGGGAATACGAATGGCAGGAGCGAATATCCTGACGCTCAAGGATTCAAATTTCGACAGTGAAGTTCTGAAGTCGGATGTGCCCGTCTTGGTGGACTTCTGGGCCACGTGGTGCGGTCCGTGCAAGATGATGGCGCCCACCGTGGACGCGGTCGCCGCCGAATACGCCGGCAAACTCAAGGTCGGCAAACTCGACGTGGACGAAAGCGGCGGGACGGCGATGCGCTACAACATTCAGGGCATACCCACGCTTCTGCTGTTCAAGGGCGGCCGCGTCGTCGAGATGCGTGTCGGAGCGGTCGGCAAAGCCGAAGTCGTCAAGATGCTCCAGCCTCACGTGGTCTGAGGCCATGGCGCACGCTTTAACGTGCCGGCGCAGGCTTCAGCCCACGCTCCGGACGCCAAGCTGAAGCTCGCCCTACCTCCGCACGCCCGACGTGATGGCGCCGTCGGAGGCCGAGGAAACCTGGGCGCAGTACTTGGCGAACACACCGGTGGCGTAATGCGGCGCGGGCGGCGACCAGCGTCCGCGCCGGTCGCTGAGAATCTCGGGCGCGACGTCGAGGTCAATCCGTCGCGCGGCCACGTCCATGATAATGAGGTCGCCTTCGGCCACCAGCGCGATGGGACCGCCGTTGGCGGCCTCGGGGGCGACGTGGCCGACCATGAATCCCCTGGTCGCTCCGCTGAACCTGCCGTCGGTCACCAGCGCCACGCTTTCCGAGAGCCCCGCACCGACGATGGCGCTGGTCACGCCCAGCATCTCGCGCATACCCGGCCCTCCGCGCGGCCCTTCGTAACGGATCACGAGCACGTCGCCCTCTTTGACCCGGCCGTGGGTGACGGCCTGCATGGCGGCCTCTTCCGAATCGAACACGCGCGCGCGCCCGCGGTGCTCCTTGCGCTCCAGACCCGTCACCTTGATGACGCAGCCGTCGGGCGCAAGCGTTCCCCTGAGGATCGCCAGGCCGCCGCTGGCCTTGATGGGATTCGCGAGCGGCCGGATCACCTCCTGGCCGGGCGTTTCGAGGGCCTCGGCGGCTTCCTCGGCGAACGTCCGCCCGGTGATGGTGAGCGCGCCGCCGGCGGCGAATCCGCCGTCCACCAGGCGTTTGGCCAGAACGGGAATGCCGCCCGCTTTGTGCACATCCACGGCCACGAACCGGCCGGCGGGCTTGAGGTCCGAGAGCAGCGGCGTGCGCTCGCTGATGGTTTGGAAATCGTCGATCGAAAGCGGCACGCCGGCCTCGCGCGCCAGCGCCAGCAGGTGGAGCACGGCGTTGGTGGAGCCGCCGCTCGCGGCCACTCCCGCGATGGCGTTTTCGATGGCCTGGCGAGTCACAATCGCGCGCGGCTTGAGCCCGCGCCGCACCGCCTCGACGATCAACTGGCCGCAGCGGAAGGCGACGCCGTCCTTGAGTGGATCCACCTGCGGGACAGCCGCAGTGCCCATCGGGGAGAGGCCAATCAGCTCCATCACGGTGGCCATGGTGTTGGCCGTATACTGCCCGCCGCAGGCGCCGGCGCCGGGACAGGCTGAGTTCTCGATGGCCAGCAGCTCTTCGTCCGTCATGCGGCCCGCCGCGTTTGCGCCCACCGCTTCGAACACGTCCTGGACCGTGATGTCCCGGCCATTGTGGCGTCCCGGCAGGATGGTGCCGCCGTACAGGATCAGGCCGGGCACGTCCAGCCGCAGCATCGCCATGGCCGCGGCGGGAATGGTCTTGTCGCAGCCGACCAGGGCGAGGACGCCATCGAACATGTGGCCGCGGGCGACCAGCTCGATCGAGTCCGCGATCACCTCGCGGCTCACCAGCGAGGCCTTCATGCCCTCAGTGCCCATGGTCACGCCGTCGCTGATGGCGATGGTGTTGAACTCCATGGGCGTGCCGCCCGCGGCGCGCACGCCTTCCTTCGCCTTCACCGCCAGCTCGCGCAGGTTGTAGTTGCACGGCATGGTTTCGATCCAGGTGTTGGCAATGCCGATGATGGGTTTGCGGAGATCCTCGTCGGTGAAGCCGATGGCCTTCAGCATCGCCCGTGCAGGCGCACGGTCTCTTCCCTGAGTGATGGTGGAGCTTTTCATAGTTGCCACCATGGTAACAGGGTGGAACAGGCGGTTCCGCCTGCCTCCCCACGTCAATGCGGGGCCGCGGCGAGAGAGCCCGTGGTCAGGCCGTTGCCGCCGGCCGCGCTCCACAGGCCGGTGGTCGAGCGGAACCACCAGAGGGCGTTGGAGGAATCGCGCCCGGCGAGGTAGAGCCGGCCGGGAGTCGCGGCCGGCGAGAGGGTCTGGAGCGTGCCGCAGCCGTAAGTCCAGGGCTGCCATGCGCCCGATGCGCCCTCGGCGCGGGCGCGATACCACACGCCGTTCCACTGATCGAGCATGGCGACGTAGATGGTGCCGTCTCCGCTGGCCGCGACCTTCGGGTCCGAGTTCAGCACACCGCCGACGTAGTTCCAGCCCATCCAGTTCTTCCCCTGGAGGCGCCCCGTCCACAGCCCGTTATAGGCGTCGCGGATGGCGATGTAGGCATAATCGTCGGTTCCCACCGTCACCGCGGGCATGCCCTGTATGGTGCCCGGCTCGAATTTCCAGCCTTGGAATCCACTCCCGGGCACGTACCAGGCGCTCCAGACCGCGTTGTAAGTGTCCCGCCCGATCATGTAGATGCTGCCATCCGGCGAGGCCGCCAGGGCGGGGTCGGAAGCGAGCAAACCGCCGATGAAGATCCAGGGGCCGAACCCCACTCCGGGCGTGTAACCGGCCAGCCAATAGGAGCCATTCGTGTCACGCACGCTGATATAGACGACGCCGCTGCGGGCCACCGCAATCGACGGCTGGCCCTGGATGCCCGGGCCACCGGCGTATTTCCAGGTCGCGGTCCGCGCTGTCGGGTCAAAGATCGCCATCCAGACGAGGTTGTAGTTATCGCGCGCGGCCACGTACACCACGCAGCCCGGGCTCTGGTCCACCGCCGGATCTCCGGCCAGTTGTCCGCCCAGAAACTGAACCGTAGTCGTGCCGTAATAGATGAGCCGGATGGAGCCGGATGTGTCCCTGAACGCCGCCGCCGGGGTGCAGGGCTGCGTTCCCGGCAGGGAGATCGCCATGCTCCAGGGCAGGCTCGATGCAGTGGGGTCGGGCGAATCGAGAAACGAAGGAGTCAAACCGGTGGCCACCTGGATGCGGACTTCGAAATACAGCGTGCTGGCCGTGGGGGGCGCGGTGTCCGAGAACGAGACCCTGTACTGGCCCGGCGAGGCTTTGGTGAGCGGGTACACGCCCAGAAGGAAGCCTCCCGTCACCAGGTCGAACGGCGCCGTGCCGGTGTACAGGTAGGCGTTCGCGTTCTCGAGAACGTCGCCGGCATCCGCCATGTTGAACCCGAGCATAACCACCGCGCCGGCCTGCGCCGAGGCGGGCGTGGAGGCGCCGAGCGTCACCACCGGCGGCGAGAGCGCTACCGATGCAGTCCCGGTACCGGCGGCGGGCGCCACGCCGCCGACCTGCCCGGTAGCGATGATGTCGCCGGCCGAAGCGTCGACAAGCGCTCTGAGGCGATAGGTCCCGGCCGGCACCGCCACCAGAATGGTAGCGGAGGCGGCGCCCGCAGAGACCGCCTGCTCGCTTGAGACCACGGTGGGAAGCGGGCCATCCGCGAGAACCACCAGCCGCACCCCCGCAGACGGAATGTTCGTGACGCTGAGACTGATTCCGGTGGTCACGACGGTCTGGACCTGCCAGGGCGAATTCGGAGACTGGGCCGGATTCGGCGATACGAGCAGCGAGTAGTCCACGCCCGTCCAGACCTGTGCCCGCAAGACGTAGTTGAAGGTGGCAGCCCCGGCAGGCATGAGGATCGAAAAGCCAGCCTGAACGGTCGTGGAGCCCGTCGAGAAACCGGCCACGCCGGCGATGGTTCCGCCGCCCGCTACGCCAAACGGCCCCAGCCCCGCCCATAGGTAGGCGTAAACGCCCGAGAGCACGTTTCCCGCGTCCACGATGTCGAACAGAATAGCGACGCTGGAAGCCG
Source organism: Bryobacterales bacterium (assembly GCA_963719445.1). Classification (GTDB taxonomy): domain Bacteria; phylum Acidobacteriota; class Terriglobia; order Bryobacterales; family Bryobacteraceae; genus DASWZN01. The sequence continues at coordinate 4,041,637 of OY970385.1, read as the reverse complement.
CCGCAGCGGTGGCGGGAGTGGAGGCGTCCACGGTCACCGACATTGCGGTGAGAGCGACGCTGGCCGCCGCCGTTGCGCCCGAGCTTACCGTCACCGTGGTCTGGCCGCTGGCGAGCATTCCGGCAGCGGGACTGTCGGCCAGGATCCGGATGCGGTAGGTATTGGCGGGCAGCGCGATGAACGCGGTCGCCGAGGCCGTTCCAAGCGTTACGGCCCGCTGGGCGTAGAACGGAGGAGCTGGCTGGACGTCCGCAACGACGACCAGCCGGGAAGCGTTGGACGGAATCCCGCTGACGGTGACGGCAGCCCCCGCTTGAGCCACCACGGACATCCGCCAGGGCTGCGACGGGCTCGTGGCCGGATCAGGCGAGTAGAGGTAAGGGCAATCCGGGGACCCGATCGGGATCGAGGCGCGCAGGACGTAGGTCAGCGAAGTGGAGCCGATGGCGGGTGTCACAGAGAAGCTGGCGGTGTAACTGCCGCTGGCAACCTTCACCGGGGTCAGCGACGCCGCCAGAACCCCGCCCGTGGCGACCGAAAAGGCGCTGGTCGAAGTGAACAGCTCCGCGTTGGCGGATTCGAGCACGTCGCCCCAATCGGTGATGTCGAAGACGATCGTTACCGCCGAACCCGCCTTGGCCGTCGACGGCGTGGACGAATCCACCGTCACCGAAACCGGGGCCAGGGCGATGAAGGCCTTTGTCGCGTTGCCGTCCGGAACCTGGATGGACATCTGCGCGCTGGCAACGAGCGTCCGGCTGGCGCCATCGGCCAGTACCCGCACGCGATAGGTCCCGCCGGGGAGGCTCATGCTCAGCGCCGCCGAACCTGCCGGCGGCGTCACGCTCTGGATGGCGTAAACCGGGCTCGACACCGCCGTGCCATCCGCGATGGCGACGACGCGTGTCGCCGTGGAAGGGATGCTGGCGACGCTCACGTTCAGGACGCCCTGGCCGAAAACGGGGGCGCCCGCTGCCAGTAGTGTCAGCGCCAGGACCCGCCCAGTGCCCAACCGCGCGACGCTGCCCATTACAGTCTTTCATCGGCACTCTGGCCGCCCGGCTTTACACGGCTTGCTGGCGAACGCGCCATCATCCCCGCCGGCACGAACGGCGCCATCAGCGTCTACTTCGTACCGTAGAGGACGCGGCCCAGGCAGGCGTGCCTGCGTTACCACCTTGCCTGGGCCACTCCCCCGGCGATACGCTGGGTCGGAGACCAATATGTCCGATTCACGTACTCGTCGCGATTTCATGAGACTGACCGCCGCCGGCATGGCCGCTGTGGCGGCCGTTCCGGCCAAAGGGGCGCCCGAGGGCGAGCTCGGCGTCCGGGTGACCGCAGGCGCGAAGCGCTTCGCCGAAGAGCAGCCGCTGAAGTGGCAACCCGCCGCCGGCCCCTCCGCAGGGGCGATCCTCCTCGACCCCGGCAGCACTTACCAGGAAGTGCTCGGCTTCGGAGCCGCCTTCACCGACGCTGCCTGTTACACCTTCAACCAGCTCCCCGCCGCCGCCCGCGAGCGGCTTTTCCACGAGCTCTTTCATCCCTCGGAGATGGGCCTCAACGTATGCCGGACCTGCATCGGATCGAGCGACTACTCGACCAAGGTTTACAGCTTCGATGACGGCGATGCCGATCCCGAGCTGCGGCGCTTCTCCATCGCGCAGGACCGCGACTACCTCCTGCCCATGCTGCGCCTGGGCCGCCAGGTGAACCCCGGCCTGTTCCTGTTCAGCTCGCCCTGGAGCCCGCCCGGTTGGATGAAGGCCGGCGGCTCCATGCTGGGCGGCTGCATGCGCAAGTCCTCCTTCGGCGTGTACGCCCGGTATCTGGCGAAGTTCCTCCAGGCCTACGAGGCGGAAGGCGTGGCCATCGACGCCATCACTTCTCAGAACGAGGTGGATACCGACCAGGACGGCAAGATGCCGGCGTGCCTCTGGGGCCAGGAGTACGAGATCGAGTTCATCGCCAAGAACCTGGGGCCCGAGCTGGCCAGGAACAAGCTCGCCACCAAGATCTGGATCCTCGACCACAACTACGACCTGTGGGGGCGCGCCCTATGCACGCTCGATGCGCCCGGCGTCAGCCAGTACGTCGATGGAGTGGCGTGGCACGGCTATGGCGGGAGTGAAAGCGCCATGACCCGCGTCCACGAAGCGCATCCCGACAAGCACGCCTACTGGACCGAGGGCGGGCCGGACTACCGCGATCCCGCGTACCTGACCGATTGGACAAAGTGGTCCGCCACCTTCGCCGCCATCTTGCGCAACTGGGCGCGGTGCATCGTGGGCTGGAACCTGGCGCTCGACGAGAAGGGCCGGCCGAACATCGGGCCGTTCCCCTGCGGCGGCCTGGTCACGATTCATTCCCAGACCAAAGAAATCACGCGCAGTGGGCAATACTGGGCTTTCGCCCATTACTCGCGCGCCATCCGCCGCGGCGCCCGCCGCATCGCCTCCGAAGGCGTCATTGAGAACGTCTCGCACGCGGCTTTCGCCAATCCCGACGGATCGAGCGCCGCAGTCCTGACCAATGCGGGACCGGAGAAGGAAGTGCGGCTGCAGCTAGCCGGGCGGATGGCCGAGATCGCGCTTCCCGCGGATTCGGTCGTGACGCTGGCGTGGAGCTGAGGACGAGGTCCGCCCCACGCAGCACTGCCTCATAAGAAAAGGGGCGCGCCGGAGCGCGCCCCTTTTCGCCGCGTCAAACAGAGTTGACCCTGAATTGGAAACTTCTTGGTCCCCTTCGCATCGGGGCGCTCTCATATTACCATATGCAGACGCTGAACAATGCGGGCCTTCGATTCCCCAATCGCTAGCGGCGGGCCAGCTTGACTTTCGGCGTGGCCAGGTAGCCCACCACTTCATCCTTCTTAACCTGGTTGACTACGATCTCGTCGGGCTGCCGGCTGCCGGCCACATAGAACTGCACCGGCTCGTTGATGGTCCGGTCCCTCTTCTCCACCAGCTTGTCGTCGGCGTTCACGATGATGGTGAACCGGTTCCGTTTGGAATCCGTTTTCCGTAACGAGACGGTGATGTCGCCGACCTTGACGGGACCGCCCGTCTTGCGAACGTCGAACTCGAAGTAATTCCGCTCGCCCAGGGCTCGCAGCTCAGCCAGACCGCTCGAGTTGGTGGCGATCAGGCCGCTCATGACGCCCATGTCTCCGATGGCCCTCTTGAGCTCGGAGCCGGTCTCCTCGAGCTCGGAGTGGGTGGAAGCGACGTCGGCCTTCACGCCGGTGACGTCGCCGCTGACTTGGTTGATTTTCGAGTCCTCCGTCGTGGTGGCCTCGCGCAAATCGGCCAGTTGCCCGGCGACCTCGTGCTGCTGAACATCGAGCTTGGCGTCGAGCGATGCCGCGACTCGGGCCGAACTTCTTTTCGCCTCCGAACGGGCCTGATCGAGGGTCGCCGCAATCGACTGCCGCGCATCCTCCGAAAGAGCCTCCATGCGCTTCCCGTTGTCCGCGGCGGCGGCACTGGCGGCGGCAGCGTTCTCGTTCACCTTGGCGATCTGCGCGGCCATGGTGTCGCGGAGTTGCGTAACGCTCTTCGCGGTTTCGTGAGCGGCGAAGAGAAGGTACACGTTGCCGGCCAGCGCCAGCACAATCGCCACATACCAGCCGGCGTGCAGGCGGCTCCGTTCGGGCGCGGTCGGGTTGTTGTCGGGCAAATCTGTAGTCATGTCCTGTATCTCCTTGGTTCCTGCCTTGCGGCGGCGATGCTCTCACCGCCGATCTGACGGCCTGCCGGGCAGAGTGCAGCTTTGGGGCCAAACTCAAAAACGCATGAAAACAGGAGACTGCGGTCAGGCGCGCCGCGGGAACCACGCGCAGTTATTACCCACGCACCTGGCGGAACCGCAGGTAAGCCTGGTCCCACTCGCCGCCGCCGCGGGGCTCGAACCGCTCCACGGCAAACGAGCGCGCCACCATCCGCCGCGCCTCTTCGAGATCGGAGACGGCGCCGGATCCCACGGCCTGGACGAGCACATTGCCGGCGGCCGTCGCTTCAGCCGGCCCGGCCACAACCGGCCTGCCCGTAGCGTCCGCGACGAACTGGTTCAGCAGGCGGTTCTTCGAGCCGCCGCCCACAATGTGGATCACCCGCTGACGCCGGTCCAAAATGGACTCCAGATTCTCCAGCACCTGCCGGTAGCGCAGCGCCAGGCTCTCCAGGATCGCGCGTGCCATCGCGCCCGGCCCGGCCGGAGGCTGCTGGTCCGTGCGGCGGCAGAAGGCGCAGATTTTCTCCGGCAGCGAGCCCGGCTCCAGAAACGCATCGGGATCGATGATGGCCGGGAACGGTTGCGCGGCCGCAGCCATCTCCGCCAGTTCCGCGTACGTGAATTCCCTGCCCTCGAGCGCCCACTCGCGCCGGCACTCCTGAAGCAGCCACAGCCCGGTGATGTTCTTCAGGAACCGCACGCGCGCGCCGGCGCCGAGCTCGTTGGTGAACCCGGCGGCGAGCGCGGCCTGGTTGATGATCGGCTCCGCCAGCTCCACGCCCATCAACGACCAGGTGCCGGAACTGACGTAGACCCAGTCTTCGCCTTCGGCGGGAACGGCGGCCACGGCCGACGCGGTGTCGTGCCCGCAGGTGGCGTAGACGGGCGCGCTTCCCAAACCAGCCGCCTGAGAGACCCACGGCAGGAGCGGGCCGAGCAGCGTGCCCGATGGCACAACCTCGGCAAGAATCCGCGTGGGCAGGGCGAGTTTCTCGAACAGTTCCACGGCCCACCGCTTGCGGGCCGGATCGTAAAACTGCGAGGTGCTGGCGATGCTCATCTCCGAGCGTGCCACGCCGCACAGCCAGTAGCCAAGCAGGTCCGGCATAAAGAGCAGCTTCCCGGCCGCTTCGAGCGCCGGCGAGCCCGCCAGTTTCGCCGCGTACAACTGGCACAGCGAGTTCAACTGCATGAACTGGATGCCGGTCGAGGCGAAGATCTCTTCTTTCGGCAAGACCGCGAAGGTTCGCTCGAGCATGCCGTTGTTGCGCGCGTCGCGATAGTGGCGCGGGTTGTCAATGAGAGCTCCGTCGCGATCGAGCAGGCCGAAATCGACGCCCCAGGTGTCGATGCCGATCCCGTCGGGACGAAGCCGCCGGCGGCCCGCGATGGCCAGGCCCTGCTGGATTTCATGAAACAGCCGGAAGGTATCCCAGTAGAGACCGGCCGGGATGCGGACCGGCTCGTTGGGAAAGCGGTGCAGCTCTTCCAGACGGAGCTGGCCGCCATCAATCGTGCCGAGCATCGCGCGGCCGCTCTCCGCGCCGAGATCGAACGCCAGGTAGTTCTTCATCGTTCCTCGCCATCAGCCCGTGGCCAAGTGCCGGCCGCGAAGCCGCTCATGCGCTCTCCCTTCCCAGCGCCTGAGCCGCCAGCTTGCCGTACAGCCCGGCGGGATCGGTGGCGCGGGCGTCCTCGAAGGACTTGACCGCCTCCTCCTCCTCGCCCGCCGAGCGGAGCGCCATTCCCAAGCGTAAGTAGACGCCCGCCGCCTGCCAGGACTCGGATTCGTCGATGGCGCCGAGCGCGTGCCGCACTGCCTGGAGCATCGCGTCACGGTGACCCAGAAGTCCGAAGGCCCACGCCTCCGCCGCCCATGCCGCGGCGAAGGAGTTGGAGCCCGACGGTTGCCTGGCCTTACCTTCGTAGTCGAGTGCGCGCTTGACCAGCGCGAGCGCTTCCTCCGGCTTGGCCGCCTGCCGCAAGAGCGCGTCGGCGAGCGCGGCGTGGAGCCCGCTGCGCCGGGGCATCACCTTGAGCGCGACTTCGATCGCCCGCGCCGCCTCTGCGTACTGGCCTTGCGCGGTCAGCACCCTCCCGAGGCACTCCAGGGCCCGGACCTGCTGGCCCTCCCGGTAGCCCTGGGCGAGCGCTTTCCTCAGCGCATCCTCCGCTTCCGGAAGGCGCCCTGCGGCCAACAGGATCTCGCCCCGGCGGCGCAGGAGAGCGGCGCTGTCCGGAGCAACCCACAGGAGCGCGCCGGCCAGTCGCGATGCGGCAGAGTAGTGGCCATGCTTCAGACTCCATCGCACCGCCCAGGCGAGAACCGCCCACGAGGCAAGCGGGAAGCCCGCCAGCAACCATGCAGTCCGGTTGGGAGCAGCGGCATAGACGGCGGCGATCCACAGGCCGATCAGCACGAGCCTCCTCCACGGGGCCGCGTAGCGCGGCAGCCGTCCCGCCGCCATGTGCCCCAGCTCGCGGGCCCGGTTCCGCCGCTGGTGAACCACATCCCACCACCAGCGGCAGGCCAGAAAGACGAGCCACAGGCCGGCGATCGAGGCCAGCCATCCGACCGCGCTCATCTCTATGGGCTCCCGAGCGACTCGTGAGGGTGGTATCCGTGCCCGGTCAACACCAGCCGCGCGGCCTCCGCCCCTTCAGGCGCCACATAGAAGAACGCCCCCACACGTTCGCTCCGCAAAATGACTCCGCCCGTGTAGACGTCCGGCTCCACCAGGTAATCGATTCCCGCCGCGGTCAGCACGCTCTCGAGCGCCAGAGCCTCTTTCAGCTTCCTGGCGACGTAGATGAGCGCCAGCTCCCGCTCGCCGAAAAACTCCGGTTCTTTCCGCACCGTTCGCCAGTATAGCGGGAACCGCTCTTCGCCCGTCGCCGGCCGCGCGCCGGTTTTCGTTTGGGTTTTCCCCGGGCGACGAGCGACGAGCGCATTCATGCAGTACACTGTCCACAGCGGAGGTGAGCTATGGTTCCGCTGTCGAAGATCCTGCTTCCGGTGGACTTCTCCGAGCGCTGTCTCGGGGCCGCCCGCTACGCCGCGTCGCTGGCATCGCGCTTCCAGGCCGAGATCGTGCTGCTGCACGTCGTCGAGCCGCTGCGCTACGACTTCGGCGAGCTGGAGTTTGCGGGCGTCGTGGCCGACGAAGTGATCGAAAACCGCATCACGCAGGCGCGCCGGCAGCTCGATACGTTCCTGGCGCCGGAGCTCGCCGGCGCTCGCGTCAACCGGGTGCTCCTCGAAGGCGATCCGGCGCGGCGCATTGTTGGATACGCTCACGATGAGCAGGTGGGTCTGATCGCCATGCCGACGCATGGCTATGGCCCGTTCCGTCGCTTCATCCTGGGGTCGGTGACCGCCAAGGTGCTGCACGACGCGGATTGCCCGGTGCTCACGGGCGTGCACCTGGAACAGGCGCCGGAGCTTCCCTCCATCGCCTTCCGCAGCATCCTGTGCGCGGTGGATCTGGGGCCGCAGAGCCGCAAGACGCTGTGCTGGGCGGCGCAGATGGCGGCCGAGTTCGGCGCGCGTCTGCTGCTGGCGCACGCGGTCCCGTGCATCGAGGCGCGGTCCGGCGACTACTTCGACAAGGGCCTGGCCGAAGAGGTGTCGAAGGCGGCGCGCGAAGAGCTGGCTCAGCTCCAGCACGGCATGCACGCCACGGCGGAAACGGTGGTCGAAGGCGGCGATCCTCCGCACGTCATCTGCCGCGTGGCCGCCGAACAGCACGCCGACCTGCTGGTGATCGGCCGCGGATCGGCGGCGGGCCTGTTCGGGCGGCTGCGGACCAACGCCTACGCCATCATCCGCCAGAGCCCCTGCCCGGTGGTGAGCGTCTAAAGGCGCTCGTTCCGAGCCTCCGGATTTCGAGATTCCGGACGGTATCCGGAGCAGCCACACGCGCCACTCAAGGGATCGACGGGTGATGAGCGACGAGCGACGAGCGTCCGTCCACGTAGCCCAGCGTTCGCGCCGCCGCCAGTAGCTCTTCCTGGAACTTCGGGTGCGCGATGGCGATGAGCGCCTCCGCCCGCTGGCGGAGATTCTTGCCGTGCAGGTAGGCGACCCCGAATTCGGTGATCACGTAATGCACGTCTCCGCGCGAGGTAACCACCCCCGCGCCGGGCTTGAGCGTCGGCGCGATGCGGGAGACGGCTCCGTCTTTCGCGGTGGCGGGCAAGGCGATGATCGGCACCCCGCCCTTCGAGCGCGCGGCGCCGCGGATGAAATCCACCTGGCCTCCGATGCCGCTGTAGGGCAGGTGGCCGACCGAATCGGCGCAGACCTGGCCGGTGAGATCCACCTCCAGCGCCGAGTTGATGGACACCATGCGGTCGTTCTGCGAAATCACGAACGGGTCGTTGGTGTAGGCGGTGGGGTGGAACTCGAAAATCGGATTGTTGTCGATAAAGTCGAAAAGCTTGCGGGTGCCGAGAACGAACCCGGCGATCACCTTATGCGGGTGAATGGTCTTGCGCTCGTTGTTGACCACGCCGAGCTCGATCAGCTCGATGATCTCGTCCGAGAACATCTCGCTGTGAACTCCCAGGTCCTTGTGGTCGCGCAGGGCCAGCAACACCGCTTCCGGAATCCCGCCGATGCCGGTCTGCAACACGGCGCCATCGGGAACGAGCCGGGCCACGTGCGCCGCGATGGCGTGATGCACGGGCGTGATCTGGCACTTCTTGTACTCGGCCAGCGGGTGCGAGGCTTCGACGATGGCGTGCGCCTTGCTCACATGGATGAAGGAGTCGCCCAGCGTGCGCGGCGTCTGATCGTTGACCTCGACGATGAGGTGGCGGGCGCAATTGGCGCCGGTGAGGCTGACGTCGATGCCGGTGCCGAGGCTCATGTACCCATAGTCGTCGGGCGGGGTGCATTGGATCAGGGCAACGTCGATGGGGATGGCGCCGCTACAGAACAGGTCCTCGATTTCGTGCAGGAAGATGGGGATGTAATCGGCGCGGCCTTCCTGAACGGCGCGCCGGACGTTGGCGCCGATGAACATGGCGCTGTGGCGGAAGATGCCTTCGTACTTGGCCAGGGTGTAATCGGCCGTGCCCATGGTGGCCATGTGGAACAGTTCGACGTTGCGAAGCTCGGAGGACCGGCGCAGCAAGGCGGCGATGAGAACTTCGGGCTCCGAGCAGCCCTGGTGAACCAGAACGCGGTCGCCGGACTTGACGGCCTGGACGGCCTCGTCGGCGGTGCGGATTTTGGAGCGGTAGCTCTCAATCCAGTACATGGGATTGCGCTCCTGTCACGTCCGTGGATGGCGGTTCAGCCAGCATCTCGGCCAGCGGCCGGTAAGCGGCTTTCCAGGCGGCGGCCAGCCGCCGGTGAACGCATTGGCCGCGGTAGGTGTAAACGCCGCGCGCAAGCTGCGGGCATTTGCGGAGAGCGTCTTCGATGCCGAGCTCGCCGAGGCGAATCAAGTAGGGCATGACTGCGTGCGCCAGGACGATCGACGCACTGCGGCCGATGTCCGCGGTCAGGTTGGGAACGCAGTAGTGCACTACGCCGTGGTAGATGAAGGACGGCTGGGCGATGGTGGTGGGCCGGCTGGTTTCGACGCAGCCGCCCTGATCGATGGCAACGTCGATGATAACCGAGCCGGGACGCATGGCCTCCACCATCTTCTTGGTCACGATGTGCGGCGTGCGCGCGCCGGGGACCAGGATCGCTCCGATGACCACGTCGGCCGAGGCGACCGCGGCGGCGATGGAATCCGGATCGGCGAGTGCCGTCGAGACGTTGGGCACGTGATCCACCAGGTCGCGCAGCTTTTCGGCGTCGATGTCGAGGATGGTGACGCGCGCGCCGGAGGCGGTGGCGGCGCGGGCCGCGCGGGCGCCGACGACGCCGGCTCCGAGGACCACCACGTGCGCCGGGGGAACGCCGGGCGTGCCGCCGAACAGGATGCCGCGGCCGCCGGAGCTCGACCGCAGCAGGTGGGCCGCGATCGGGACCGCGGTGCGGCCGCAGAGCTCGCTGGCCGCGGCCAGCACGGGGTGGCGGCCGTCCGGCGTCTCGATGATCTCACAGCCGATCGCGGTGATGTGGCGTTCGAGCAGCCGCTCGAAGATGGCGCGGCCGGCGACGGCCATGTGATAAAAGGCCATCACCGCGGTTCCCGGCCGCGAGAGATCCAGCTCCCGGGTGCTGGGGACCGAGATGCGCGCGATCAGGTCCGAGCGGGCGATGACGTCGGCCTGCGAATAGCCGATGCTGGCGCCGGCGCGGATAAACTCATCGTCGCGGAACATGGCGCCGTCGCCCGAGCCCTGCTCCACCCAGACGGCGTTGCCGCGCTCGACAAGCTGGCGCACGACCGGCGGGGTGAGCGCGACCCGGCGGTCGTGGGGATCTTTTTCGTGCAGGACTCCGATGTTCATAAGGACCTCGGAAACGGTGCCGCCGGTTAGTATAGCGCGGAGCCTGCTTGCGTGTGGAACGCGGCGCCGGCCGAAGGCGGAAAAACCGGGGACACGCTCAGCCGGGCTCGGGCGCCTGCGGCAGGCAAGGCATCCGGGGGGCTTCCCGGCAAGTCCCCCTTGGCGGGCGACTGACTTCGCTGCGTCATCCTACCCGAATCTCTGCAGCATTTACGTAAAATGCCCACGTATTTGCAGTCCAGGAAGGTTCAAAAATGCACAATTCGGTGTATACTGACCTGGAGCCGGTAGCCGTAACACAAGGTTCCGGTGCAGCCACTCGGCTCCTGGTCTGGGCTCGAGTGCAAAACCATATTGGGGGATGATCTATGAAACGGAGCGGAGTTCGTTGCGGACTCGTTGCGATTAGTGTGCTGACATTGGCCGGCGCGGGCGCCGTGGATTTGCGGGCGCAAGGCGTGCCGGCCCCCTGGCCAGGCCGCGTCGGAGAAAACTGGGAAGGCCGCCGGGCGGTGGAGAGCGCCAACGCGGGCGAAGTGCGGCCGCATTCCTGGATTCGCGGGGCATATATCGGCCCGGAGGCCACCCGGCCTGTAGCGCGGTCCGGCGGGCCGAACGGATTCTGGCCGGCCGACATGCAGACCGCGTACGGAATCAACGCCGTTCCCGGCGTTCCGTTCCTGGCCAACGGTCTGGCGGCCGGCGGCGCGGGTGTGACGGTGGCGATCATCGACGCCTACGACTCTCCCAACGCGCTCGCCGATCTGAACACCTTCAGCACCCAGTTCGGGCTGCCGACGTTTCCCGCCGCTGCCGGCTCGGTTTGTTCGCCCACCTTCACCAAGGTGAGCCAGACCGGTACTGCCAAGTTGCCCAGCCGCAACTCGGGCTGGGAGGTGGAGATCAACCTGGATACGCAATGGGTCCATGCCATCGCGCCTTGCGCCAACATTCTGCTGGTCGAGGCGACATCGAGCAGCACATCCAACCTCCTGGCGGCCATCACTTATGGCGGCGCGCACGCCCAGGTGGTGTCCAATAGCTGGGGAGGCGGCGAGTTCCGCGGCGAATCGAGCTATGACACCTACTTCCAGACCGCGAATGTGGTGTTCCTGGCCTCGTCCGGCGATACCGGAGGCATCGTGGAATGGCCTTCGGTGTCGGACAACGTCGTGGGTGTGGGTGGGACGAACCTGCCGGTCAATAGCTCCACGGGAGGACTGGGAACCGGCGCCGAAACGGCCTGGAGCGACTCCGGCGGCGGCTGCAGCTCCCAGGAACCAGAGCCCTCCGTGCAGAAGGTCATCACCTTCCCCACCGCCTGCTCTCGCCGCGGTGCGCCGGATGTAGCGGCGTCGGGCGGGCCCAACAGCGCGGTCGCGGTCTACATTTCCAAGCAGGGCGGATGGTTCCAGGTCTACGGCACGAGCCTGGCGTGCCCCATGTGGGCCGGCATGGTTTCGATCGCCGACAGCCAGCGCATCGCCTCCGGCAAGGTGACCCTCAGCAACGCCACTCTGGCGGATGTTTACAGCGCCTACAGCTCCTCCTACTCGGCCAATTACAACGACATCACAAGCGGAAAGGCGGGAAGTTACTCCGCCGTGGCCGGCTGGGATTTCGTGACCGGGCTGGGCAGTCCGAAGTTCCAGAACCTGGCGCCGTATCTGGTGACCTTGACGCAGTAACGGCTTAGCGCACCGCCAGCGCCCGCTCGGTGGACCAGCGGCCGGGAGAGCCCTTGGCGTCGTTCGCGCGGACGTGCCACCAGAACGCTCCAGATGCAAGCGGAGCGATGGTGACGCTGGGATACGGAACCGTCCGGATGACGGCGGGCGCGGAGTCGAAGCTCTTGGCGGCGGACACCTCAATGGTGTAGGACGCCGCGCCCATCACGCTGGACCAGGTGAATTCGCCCGACCCGTTATACAGCAGGGTGACGCCGTAAGCCGGCGCAATGGGGACTGGCGCGGGCAGCGGTTCCTGGCCATCCGCGGCGGTGAGGTCAAGAGTGGTTGTTTTGACGATCCCGTCGAGCGAAGCGGTGATCGTCACGTTCGCCGTGGAGGTGGTGTGCAGCGCCCGGACCCGAAAGCTGGCCCCGTTCGCGCGCGCCGGAACGACGACCGCCGGCGGCACTGACACGCGCGAAGCGTCGCTCGATGCCAGGCGGACAGTTGTCTGGCTGGTGGTTTGCCCGGCCAGCGTTACTTTGCCTTCCGCCGCGCCGCCAGCCGCGAGGACGCCGGGCTGGACGGCCAGCCCGACCAGCGCCGGGGCCGGCCGGGGCGGGCCGATCCGCAGCGTCGCGAGGCGCGGCTGCCCGCGCGAATTCGCAATGATGCTCACCTCGGCGTTTCCCTCGACTGCGGCGGCCTTTACCGTAAACCGCGCCGACTCCTGGCCGGCCGGAAACAGGACCTGCTGAGGCATCGACACCAGCGCGGGGTCGCTGGCCGACAGCAGCACGGTCGCGCCCTTCCACGACGCGCCTTGGTCGAGGGTGACCACCGCATCCACCAGCCCGCCGCCGGCGACGGCCGTGGCTTCGAGCGCGATTCCGCGGACCGAGGCGGCCAGCGGCGGAGGCTCGATCTCCAGCCTGCGCACGACGGACCACGGTCCGGGCTCGCCCAACTGGTCCAGCGCCCGCACGCGCCACCACAGCGGCCCGGGCACCAGCAGATCGGCCGCGAAATGCCGTTCGACGGTGGTGTCCTCGACGTAAGGGTCGGCGAACGTCTGCTGTTCGGCGACCTGAATCTGATAGGCCGTCGCGTCGCGCACGCCGGTCCACTCGAATCGGGCGCGGTAGTAAGAGACGCGAGCGCCCGCGAACGGGTACAGGAGCCTGGGCACACGGCCCGGCTGAATCTTCGGCGTTCAACCGGGGCTGGGCGGTTGCCGAGCTTCGAGCTCGCGGCCGGCGATGAGCGCCTCGAGGTCCGAGTCTCGAAGCGTGGAGAGGCTGGTGGCCGCGCGCACCACGCCCCGGGCATCCACCACGAAGGCGCGCGGAACGGCTTCGACGCCGTAGGACTCGTGCGCCGCGCCATCCAGATCGAGCGCCACCCAGCCGGCCATGGGCCGCTTCAGCAGAAACCCGGCGACGGTCTCGGGGTCTTCCGCGGTGACGGCGACGAACTGGACCCGTCCTCTGAACTTCTGCACCAAGGCGTTCCAGCGAGGGATCTGCTCGACGCAAGGGCCGCACCAGGTGGCCCAGAACTCGACCACCATGGGCGTGTTGCGCGGCACCCGCGCCGCTGTCTCCTCGCCCGGCGGCGTCTGGAGCAACTCGAGCGAATTGAGCGGCGGGGCGGCGTCGCCGGCGCCGAGCGACAGCGCGGTCAGGAGCAGCGGCAGCATACAGGCGTCTGTGGGGATTGACGCGGCGGACGGCCCAAGCGTGCAGGCCGCATCACGGCCTCGGCGGGAAATAGTACAGCAGGATCGATTTGCCGACGCGCTCGATGGGCTTCATGGTGGTGCGGTCGGGCCAGGGGATGACGGGTGGAATTGCGCCCATGCGGCGGACCTTCCACTCGGTGAGGCCAACCGCATTCCAGCCCGGCGCGGGGGCAAGCGGCGAGCCGAAATCCATGGGCGGCAGGCCGCGCCGGTCGTAGAAGTCGAAGACCAGCGGCATAAAAGTGACGCTGCTCGCGCCGATCTCGCGCAGCCGCGTTGCGAGACGCGTCATGTCCTGACCCCAGTCGAGATCGGAATCGGCCACGATGCGTTCGGGCTGGTCTCCGGCGATGGCGTTGAAGTAAGCGAGGTAGTCGGGGTGCGCGGCGAGCGACGTCACGGCGAACCAGCCCACCAGCACCGCAAAGGCAGCTTTTGCCCACCTTCCGCGCCGCGCCAGCTCGTAGAGGCGCACTGTGCCGATCGCGGCCACGATCGAGAGGCCGAGATAGATGGGAAGGATGTGGCGGAGGCCAACGTTGATGTGGCCGGCCATGCCCACACCCAGGATGGCCAGCGCGAATCCCAGCGGGAACAGGTACGCGCCTCGCTTCTCGCGAAATCGCATCAGGCACACCGCTGCGCCGAAAGCCGCCAGCGCCAGAAACGGAAGCGGCGTCTTCACCGCCAGCACGACGGGGAAGAAATACCACCATCCGAAAATGCTGTGCCGGCCCAGAAGATAGGCGGGATGGCCGGTACGGTTGTGCTCGATGACGCTCTGGATGCCGCTCCAGAGCGGGCCGAGGTGAAAACGGTAACCGGCCCAGACCACCAGGGCGGCCACCGCGCAGGCAGCCGCGAGCGGAAGCGCCAGACGCCGGATGTCGCCGAGGCAGCGGCGGAAGCCCGGTCGGGCCGCGACCAGATACGCGGCCAGCGCGACCGCGACCGCCGCCGGGAAGAACGCCAGGCTCGAAAACTTCGATAGCGCCGCCAGCGCGCCGGCCAGGCCGAAGAGCGCGCTGCGCCGGAGGCTTGCGTTTTCGCACCAGGCCAGCAGCGCGACGAAGGCCGCGCCCAGGAACGCGGTCAGAGGCATGTCGGTGGTGCCCAAGCCGGCGTGCGCGAGAATCGCGGGCAGAAAGCTGAACAGGCCGACAGCCACCACCGCCGTGGGAGTCCCGAAAAACCTGCGCGCCCAGAAATAGACGGCCAGGCAGGCGACCCAGAAGCAGGGCAGGATGCCGAGCCGCGAGAGCACCAGCGTGCGGTCGTAGTGATCGCCGGCGTAGTAAATGTACTGGCCCTCGGAGTACATGCCGGAGTAAGTGGGGTCGTTGTCCCACACGCCTTGGAGACGGATGCCGCTCAGGTAAGGGCCTAACGCGGCCAGCACGCGCGCGAGCGGCGGGTGCTGGTCCTCCATCCGGTAGGTGCCGCGGTCCAGCCACTCCATCCCGCAGGCGATGTGCGCGGGCTCGTCCACGGTGTGGTTGAAGACGGTGTAGGTGGCGACGATCCGCAGGGAGCCGAGCGCGATGGCCGCGGCGACGAGCAGCGCCGCCCAATGCCGCCGCGTCCAGCCTGGCTGGACGCGGGTGTGGACCTCGGGTTTACGGACCTGGAGGCGCCGGCGTCGCTTCATCGGTTGTGCCCCCCGGAAGGCCAGGCGCCGGCTCGCGAGCCGGCGCGGCAGGCTGAAGCCTGCGCCACGAAGCTGGACCCAGGTTCCACGATTTCAAAAGTTCCCATGGGGCTGAGAGGGTCCATTATCTCACCGGGCACCCGTCGAGGCCGCCTGCGGGTAGAATTGATGGGTTGAAGTCCACCAAGAGCCGGCCGAAGAGCCCGAAGAAAGCGGCGCAGCCCGCGGGGCTGCCCGAACTGACGGAGCGCGTGTGGCGGACTGGCGCCGCGGCGATCCTGGCAGCCGCGGCTCTCCTGCGCTTCTACGATCTGGGGCTGAAGCCGCTGCATCACGACGAGGGGGTCAACGGGGTCTTCCTGGTCGAGCTGGTGCACGGGGGGTACTACCGCTACGATCCGGCGAACTACCACGGCCCGACGCTGTACTACCTGGCGGCGCTGGTGACGCGCATCAACAGCCTGTTCCACGGCGACGGCCTGAGCGACGCCTCGGTGCGGGTGATCACCGCGATATTCGGCATCGCCACCGTGGCGCTGGTGCTGTGGCTGCGTCCGCTGCTCGGCAAGCGCGGCGCGCTGGCCGGCGCGGCGCTGATCGCCGTTTCTCCCGGCGCGGTCTTCTACTCGCGCTACTTCATCCACGAGACGCTGTTCGTGTTCTTCGCGCTGGCGGCCGCGGTGTGCGGGTGGCTGGCCTGGAAGCGATCCAATCCGGCGTATCTGCCGGCCGGCGCCGTGGCCGCCGCGTTTCTGTTCGCGACCAAGGAGACCGCGCTGGCATCGCTGGTGGCGCTGGCGCTGGCCGTGGCGACGCAGCGGGTCTGGGCGCGGATGAGGTTGGGCCGCGAGGCTCCGGCGCCGCGGCGCGGGTGGCCGCGCGCCGCCCTCTACGCGCCGCTCGGCGCGGCTCTGTTCGCCGCGGTGTTCGTGGTGCTGTACTCGTCGTTCTTCACGAATTTCCCCAAGGGGATCTACGACGCGCTGGCGAGCCTCAGCATCTGGACCAGGACCGGATTCACCACGGAGTTCTACCCGAAGTACATCTACCTGACGTGGATCTGGCGGGAGGAGTGGCCGCTGGTGCTGATCGGGGTGGCGGGGACGGCGGTGGCGGTGTGGAGCAAGCCCCGCAGCTTCGCGGCCCTGGCGGGCATCTGGGGTGCGGGGCTTTTCGTGGCCTACACGCTGATTCCTTATAAGGAACCGTGGCTGGCTCTGAACTTCACGATTCCGGCCGCGATCGCCGGCGGATACGGAGCCATGCACCTCTGGGCGGGCGCCAAGGGAAGAGCGCAGGTTGCCATGAGCCTGGCGGGAGCGGCGGCTCTCGGCGTTCTCCTCTACCAGACCGTGAGCCTGAACTTCGTCCACTACGCCGACAACGACGAGCCGTACGTGTACCTGCATACCACGCTCGACATCAACGACCTGATGCGCGACATTCGGGCAACGGCCGCGCGCACGGGGGCCGGCCTCAAGATGCCGATCGACATCGTGGCGCCGGAATACTGGCCGCTGCCGTGGTACCTGCGCGAGTACAAGAACACCGGCTATTGGGGCCACATGATCGTCACGCACGCGCCAGCCGTCATCTGCTTGAAAATCGACGCCTGGGGCCTGAAAGACCGGCTGGGGCCGGCCTACCAGTTTGTCCGCTTCTACGACCTGCGGCCGGGAGTGACGCTGGCGCTGTTCACGCGGAAGTAAGCGGGGAATTGGCTTCGTTTTGTCACGGCGGCGTGGCCGGGCGGACGGCACTTCTGGGGCCCCTCTAAGGCCAGGCATCGGGTCGAGAGCCGACGCGCCAAGCTGAAGACGGTGCTGGAAAACGTAAGAATAAGAAAAGGCCAAGACATTGGTGGCCGCAGATAAACGCCGATGAACGCGGATTGACAACAAATAGTTTATCCGCGCCGATCCGCCTTCATCGGCGGCCCGGATTGTGTTCCCGGACTTCTTCCTCACCCGAAGGCCGCACCACAAGGGGCCGCAGGTCATAAGGTCCCGTGAATCGAAGTGTTCATTATTGGGACTAGGAGTATTTTGTACTTTTTGATTTTGATCGCGGGGTGAGGGTTTCGGGTGGGGGGGCGCGGATTGGCGGGAGAGGCGGAGTGAGGGCTCGGGAAGCATGGTTCCTACCATGAAAGTAAGGCGGGGGTGTGCGCCTGCGGGGGCGATGAAAACGGGAAGTTTGTGAAAAGATGGGGAAAAGATTCCGGCGGTTTTGGGAAATTGCAGTGCGGGGATTGACAAGCGAGAGAGTTTCAGGCATTGTAGGTCTTTTAGTCGGATCAGCTCATGCCTGAGGCGGCGCGAGAAATGGGCGCCCTTGGGTTCGAAAACAGAACGACGAAACGGGCGTCGTCAGTGGCCCGCGAGAGAATTCATGTTGCTGCCAGTCTTCACTCCAGGCCAATCCAAGCAATTTGAGCGATCTCCAGAAGCCGGCTTGGTTCGGTTCCGAATTCCAGGAGAATATCACTCCAGCAGTCATCGGTCCGCAAGGCGGGAGGAACCATGCGCAGAGTAATTCAAGCTGCTGCCGGTTTTTTGAGAGCAAATTGCCCGGGGCAGAACCCGGACGGGCCGCGTCACAGCAGGTGTCGATCCCTGGCCTGGTTGGATTTGGCGTTGCTGGCGGCTGTATTGACATCCGCTTTTGCGGTCACGGAATCGCCGGCATTCGCGCAATCGCTCTCGAAGGAGTACATCCGGTTAGGCGGACGCGTGATCGCGATCGAGAACGCGCCTTGCAGCTACACAATCTCGCCCACCAGCCAGACCTACTCGGCATCGGCGGGATCGGGTAGTGTGGCGGTCACGGGCGGCACGGGGTGCACCTGGACGGCGGTGAGCAACAATTCGTGGATCACGATCACGGCCGGCGGCAGCGGGAGCGGCAACGGGACGGTGAGCTATTCGGTGGCGGCCAACACGGGCTCGCAGCGCACGGGGACGATGACGATCGCCGGGCAGACGTTCACGGTGACGCAGAACTCGGGTTGCAGCTACTCGATTTCACCGACCAGCCAGACCTTCACGCCCTCGGCAGGGTCGGGCAGCGTGTCGGTGACCTGCGGCACGGGGTGCACGTGGACGGCGACGAGCAACGCTACGTCGTGGCTCACGATCACGGCCGGCGGCAGCGGGAGCGGCAACGGCACGGTGAGCTACTCGGTGACGGCCAACACGGGGTCGCAGCGAAGCGGGACCATGACCATCGCCGGGCAGACGTTCACGGTGAAGCAGAACTCGGGTTGCAGCTATGCGATTTCGCCCACCAGCCAGACCTATGCATCCTCGGCGGGGTCAGGCAGCGTCTCGGTCACCTGCGCCGCGGGGTGCACCTGGACGGCGGCGAGCAACAATTCATGGATCACGATCACGGCCGGCGGCAGCGGGAGCGGCAACGGGACGGTGAGCTACTCGGTGACGGCCAACACGGGGCCGCAGCGAACCGGGAGCATGACCATCGCCGGGCAGACGTTCACGGTGACGCAGAACTCGGGTTGCAGCTATGCGATTTCGCCCACCAGCCAGACCTATACATCCTCGGCGGGGTCAGGCAGCGTTTCGGTCACCTGCGGCGCGGGGTGCACGTGGACGGCGACGAGCAACGCTACGTCGTGGCTCACGATCACGGCCGGCGGCAGCGGGAGCGGCAACGGGACGGTGAGCTACTCGGTGACGGCCAACACGGGGTCGCAGCGAACCGGGACCTTAACCGTCGCCGGGCAGACGTTCACGGTGACGCAAAACGCAAGTTGCAGTTATTCGATCTCGCCCACCAGCCAGACCTACACGGGGGCGGCGGGAGCGGGCAGCGTCTCAGTGACCTGCGGCGCGGGGTGCACGTGGACGGCGACGAGCAACGCTACGTCGTGGATCACGATCACGGCCGGCGGCAGCGGGAGCGGCAACGGGACGGTGAACTACTCGGTGACGGCGAACACAGGCTCGCAGCGAACCGGGACCATGACCATCGCCGGGCAGACGTTCACGGTGACGCAATCGCAGGCGCAGGAGACCATCAGCACGCCGTCGCTGGGCGGACCTAGCGGCACAGGGGTCCCGGCAGGCACTTACACTTATGTAGCCTCGAACTCGGTGTCCAGTTACGGCCACGCGGTGCAGTACGAGATCAACTTCTCCGACGGAATGAGCTCGGGCTGGCTGAATCCCGACCCCACCACCAAGATCGCCCAGTTCAGTCGAACCTTCGCGGTCGGGACGTACACGATTACGGCGGTGGCGCGCTGTGCAATCGACACCTCGGTGCAGTCGGCGACTTCGACGCCGTTACAGGTCACGTTCGCGACGCCGCCGCGCGTGGTCAAGAAAGCGTTATGACGAGGCGGAGCGGGCAGAGGATGGAGGTGTGAGAGCCCCAAGCTATTGAAAGGAACGAACCAGATGCGAACAACCAGTCGTGCCGCATTTCTGCTCTTGGCGGCGTTGGCCCGAAGATGCGATTTGAGAGTGGAGTAACCGTATGGCGACAAATCGACGTAGTCATATCCTCCGTACCGTACCTGCGATGTGGGCGCTGATCGCGGGTATGGCGATTGCTTCCGCCGCAGTAGCACAGACCTCGACTGTCTCGGCAGTCCCGCGGCACTACATCGCCACAATGGCTGGACTTGGGAACGGGCAGGAGTACCTTGCGGCCGCCAGTCCGCGGTTCGACGCACCGGGACGCGAGTGTCTCATCATGACCGGAACGGTGACCAGTTCGACGGGCACCGTGCCGATGGTGTACACGCGCCAGCTTGACGAGGACTCGCGTGTCGATCTCGGCACTCCGCCGACGCGGTCGCTGGTGGCCGCGAACCTGACGGCGACGCCCGCGGTGACTGCGGCGCTCTCCGACAACGAACGGAGAATTCTCGAAACCCTGTACGACGACTCGATGGATGCCTTCCTCTATAGCGTCCAGTACAAGGGCGGCCTGCGCTTCCTGGGACGCGGATTCCGGACGGACGACGGGACAACACCCAATTATCAGGGGCCTTACTACGATATCTGGGTGCGTTACGCGCCGGTGACGGTCCTGCCGGAAAGGCCGATGCGGGTCAAGCACTTCTATTTCGACAGTACGACCAAGCTCCTGGCCAAGAGCCGCTACATGGTCTCCCAAAACGGGGCGGAAACCGTGGTCGAGGTTCAGTACACGGGCTGGCACTCCTCAGGCGGCCGGATGATTCCGAGCCAGATCGTGAGGCAGGAAAACGGCCAGGCTGTTCTGAGCGTGGTGGTGCAGGACGTGGAGCCAGGGGCCTCCGCAGCCAGCGGCTTTTTCACTGTGGCAGGTGGCAACTAGGAGAGAATCATGGATATCTGGGATGGTGGTTCGGGGCGCGTGGTCCGGTTTGTGGTTGCCTGCCTGGCGGCGCTTTTAGGCGGCGCGCTACCCTGCGCCGCCCAGGATCTCTACACGGACGCGCTGGCGCAGCGCGGGTTTCCGCCCAACAACTTTTACACATTCGACAAGCTTGAAGCGATCAACCAGGTTACCGGAGAGTTGACCTACCACATGCCTCTGGCCAGCTTGCCGCCCGGGCGCGCCGGCTTCTCCTTGGGCCTGAATCTGGTTTACAACAGCGCCCTCGTGGATTATGAGCACTACTGGGGACCGACCGATCCGACTGGTGTCCAAATCGGCGTCGCCCAGCCGATCCTTAGTCAGTTCGGCGGATGGCAATACGCTTTCGACTACTCTCTGTATTCCGAAACGAGGCCCTTCGCCTCCGGGAACACTTCGAGCTGTACCAGCACGACGGGGCAATATAAGTACAAGACCAGCCTGGTTACTCCGGACGGGTCGCGTCACACGCTGGAGAAGTACGGCGCGAACGACTACTTTGGCGACGGCTATCTCTTGCAGGACGTTTTCGGACAAGGTACCTGCGGACCCACCTTGCAGCCGCCATTCTACTACTACACCACCGACGGTTCGTTCTACCGGGTGACGGTGCAGGCCAGCGGTGAGGTGGACATCTATTTCCCCGACGGAGGGCGGTTCGTCACGACCCTCTCGGGCGCGAGTCCGCCGCCGCCGGAATACATGTACGACCGCAACGGAAACCAGATCACCATAACGAGGAGCACGGCGACAGACGGATCGCCGCTCGTCACATTCACGGACAGCGCGAGCCGTTCCATCGCGATCAAGCACTCGCTTAGCGGGCCGGAAACCGTGACGGCAGCCGGTTTCGGGGGCAGTCCTCTGACCTGGAGCGTGTCCTGGACCTCCAGCGAGGTCCAGTGGCCGTATTCTTCCGGGACCCAGACCCTTTATTACACGGCCTACGTGCCGCAGGTATCGACGATCCAGGTCCCCTCAGACGACTCAACGCCACTCTCATATTCGTTCGGTTACAATACCAGCCAGATGGGCGTGGGCGCTGGCCTCCTGGATCAGGTGACTCTGCCTTCGGGTGCGTCGACGACCTACACGTGGGATAGCGGCTCGGGGACGCCGTTCCTGTGGGCGGTGACGAAGAAGCAGGTTTCGTGGACGGATCAGTCCGACGGCCAGTCCACGCCCCGGAACGAGGTGTGGAACTACGCCTATCCGTACAGCACGACTCCGGCCACTTGCAACACCGGCAGCGATCCTTGCACGAACATCACGAGGCCCGACGGTGGCGTGGAGACTGTGTACTACGACGACCCAGAGAGTTCTGATTCCTTGGGGGGCCTGGTCATGAGAATCCAGAAGCCCAGTGGCGAGCTGATCGAGAACTGGTGGGGCCAGAATCCGCCGCACGGCTTCTCGAGCAGCAGCAGCAGCCGCCCGGCCAATGCCTATATCGCCGCCGAGGTGCATAGCGTGGCGGCTTCGGGGACACCGCAGAAATCGGCCGTCGTGGCCCATACGGTAGATTGGAACGGCAACGAGACCCAGCGCACGGAGTACGATTGGATCCCGTACTCTTCCGTGACCCATGGCTCGAACGGCAGGGTCACCTCGTACACTCCCGGGACCACGCTGCGCGGCACCGCCAACACCTACACCGTGTCCGTTCCGAACGCCAATGGGGTCACGCCGACCGACAACACACTGGCGTACTGGAATCCCAGCGCCCCCGCGCTTCGGGGCCTTCTGGCGCGGTCGGTGGTGAGCGGCGCGAGCGCCGCCGCGGCGGCGGTGGAGTTCACTTACGACGGAGCCGGCAACCCGACCCAGGAACGGCACTGGGATTCGACCAAGGCCTCCTCGCTTCCCGGTTCGCTCGGCAGCAGCAACGCCACAATCACGAACCGGACCTTTGACGGCTACGGGAATCTGACGCAGATCGTGGATCCGCGGGGGATTATCACGAACCGGACGTACGATACCAATAACCTCTACGTGACCCAGCAGGTGGTTGCGGCGGGAACTGCGCAAGCGCGGACCGCGAACTACACGACCGATTTCAGCACCGGCCTGGTGACCAGCAAGCTGGACGTGGACAACAGCATCACCACCAATTACAGCTACGACACGCTGGGGCGGCCGACCCTGGTCCAGGAGGCCGCGGGCGGTGCGGGGTCGCGCACAACGCAGACCCAGTACGAGGACCACAACCGGCGCGTGATCGTGAAGAAGGACCTGAACACGGGCGGCGACGGCCTGCTGGTTACCGTCACGGATTACGACCAGCTCGACCGGCCGGCGCTGAGCCGGCAACTGGAGAGCGCCTCCGGCAGCGTGGACGACGACACCGTGGGAATCAAGGTGCAGACCCGCTACATGCACCCCGCCGGGGCCAGCTATAAGCTGGTATCGAACCCCTACCGGGCGGCGCAATCGAGCGCCGCGGGCGGCGAATCCACCATGGGCTGGACGCTTTCCAGCTACGACCTGGACGGACGTGTTACGGCGGTGCAGTCCTTCATTGGAGCCGCGCTGCCGGCGCCCTGGGGCAGCAACACCAGCACCACGGGGACGACCACCACGAGTTACTCGGCGGCCACCACCACGGTGACCGACCAGGCGGGGAAAGCGCGCGCGCTCACGGTGGACGGCGTGGGGCGGCTGGCGAACGTGGTGGAGGATCCCGGTTCTTCTCCTCATCTTGCCTACCTGACCAGCTACGCCTATAACGCTCTGGACGACCTGACCTCGGTCACGCAGGGATCGCAGACGAGGACGTTCGCTTACGACTCGCTCAAACGCCTGAGCCAGGCTGTCAACCCGGAAAGCGGGACCATCAGCTACACATACGATAGCGATGGCAACGTGCTGACCAAGACCGATTCCCGGTCGATTGTGACGTCCTTCGGGACCGGGACCACCTGCTCCGCTTCGGACAACTCGGGCTATGACTGCCTGAACCGGCCCGTGAAGAAGACTTACAGCGACGGGACGGCGACGGTGACCTGGACCTGGGACACGAAGCAGAAGGGCCAGCTCACATCGATCGACAACTCGGTGGGGAGCTTCAAGTCGACCACCAGTTTCGGCGGCTACGATGGCCTGGGAAGGGCAACCTCAAGCTCGCAGAACACCGGGACGCAGACGTACGGCTTCAGCTACACCTACCAGCCCGTTGGCCCGGCCACCGAGACGTATCCTTCTGCCCGCAAACTCACCTGGAGTTACGACGGCGCGGGGCGGCTGGCGGGAGTTTCGGGCGCGCTGAGCGGCGTGACTACGCCCTACGCCAGGGGGCTGGTCTACGCCGCGCAGGGGGCGCTGAGCGGGATGACGCTGGGCAGCGGGAAATACGAGGAGACCTGCTTCAACAGCCGGCTCCAGCCCGTGGGAATTCGGGTGGGCACGGCGGCGACCGGGTGCGCCAACTCGAGCGACCTGTTGAACCTGGCGTTCGGCTACGGGAGCACGAACAACAACGGCAATCTGAACAACGACGGGATCGTCGCTTCGGGCGGGGCGAACGTCACCCAGAGCTTCGTCTACGATGGGGTGAACCGGTTGAGCACGGGGAGCGAGGTGGCGGGCAGCACCACAACCTGGAGCCGCGCGTTCACGTATGATCAGTGGGGGAATATGTACATGTACCCGGCGGGCGGCACTCCGGGCGTGGCGGTGGACCCGACCACGCCCCAAAGCTCGAGCTGGATCGACGCGGCGCACAACCGGCTGACGAACGCGAGCCTGGGGATCGGGTACGACAACGCGGGGAACATGAAGACGATCAACGCCTACGCGTGGGCCTACGATGCGGAGAACCGGCTGACGAGCAGCACCCTGGGCGGGAATGCAAGCACGTATGCTTACGATGGCAACGGGCGGCGGGTGCAGAAGGTGAGCGGGGGCACGACCACGACGTACGTTTACGACGCCGGGGGCCAGCTTGCGGCGGAGTACACGAGCACGACGCCGACGACGGCGCCCTGCACGACGTGCTACCTGACGGCGGACCACCTGGGCTCGACGCGGATGGTGACGGACGCGAGCGGAACGATTGATTCGCTGCACGATTACCTGCCGTTCGGAGAGGAGATTCCCGCGGGAGTGGGAGGGCGCACGACCCCTCGGTACCCGGCGAGCACGCTGGCGATCAACGACACGGTGACGGAGAAGTTCACCGGCAAAGAACGGGATGTGGAGAGCGGGCTGGATTACTTCGGGGCGAGGTACCTGTCTGCAGCGCAGGGGAGATTTACGTCTGCCGACCGATACAGCGCGATGCTGATCAGACAGAATATGGAAGCCGCAGGATTGCCGGCTGCTGCAGCCACCAGCTCTTTCAACGGATATCTCGAGAACCCTCAGAACTGGAATCAGCACGCCTATGTCAGAAACAATCCACTAGTGTTTACCGACCCCACCGGGGCGGCTCCCGATGGGCATCACCTGATCACTGTTCGGGGCAGTCTGCAGAATCCACTTGCCAGGAGCTTCGCGAACGCCATAAAGACGGGGCCGCTATCCGGCAACGGGATTCCCAACCAGCCTGGATACGGCGCCATGCATCGAGCGTACAACGTGGCGGTCGAGAACCTAATGCAGGAAGCAGAGGCGGAAATCGGGAAAGACCGAAATCTTTGGAACCTCCAAGAATGGAAGCAGGTTGCAGCCGAGATCTTGGATTCGAGCGAGGCGGCCATCAAGGATTACCTTGACGGGCTGGAGGCCAACAATCCCGGGGCTCGGGCAGCACTGAGCGGCGCCATCGCCGCCTATCGAGCATCGACCGCCCTGTATGTCCGGGTGGCCGCCTGGGTCGCCGCGACGGACATAGCAGGAATGGCCTCGGAATTCATGCTAATTCTGATGGTCAACCCGCAGGCCACAGGTGGTGGCCAACGCTCGCAGGAGCAGCGCAATGTCGGCCCGCGCCAAGGCTGCCTTTTAGATCGGGACGGACACTGCATCCCAGTGATGTAGAGTCGGGGGCGAATGAGCATGCTCTACCCAATTTCTGCTCCGAAGCCGAATAGCACTGAAGATCTCGTCGGCTACATCGACGCCGATGGTCGTGTGGTGATTCCGCCTTCCTACGCGAGTGGCGGCCACTTTTTTGAAGGCAAGGCCGCGGTGCTCGATGCAGGAGGGAAGGCCGGGTTCATCGACCAGTTGGGGAATGTGGTTATACCGTTTCGGTTCTACGGTCTGGGGAAGTTCAAAGATGGACTGTGCTCTCTGAACGGTGGGTATATCGACCACTCGGGAGACTGGTTCATTACGCCGCGCTTCCTCGTGGCCAGCGACTTTTCGGAGGGAAGAGCCTACGCATCAGTTGACGGTGAGACCTTTGGGTTTATCGATTTCTCCGGCAAGTTTGTAATTGGTCCCAAGTATGAGTCCTGTCACCCGTTCAGCAACGGGTTGGCTGCGGTGCGTCGTGAAGGCCGCTGGGGGTACATTGACCACCGGGGAGAGGTCAGGATACAGCCGTCGTTCGAGGGGAGGCAGGCCAGAGCCTTCCGCAATGGAATCGCCGGTGTCCAACTCGGTGGCCGATGGGGTTTCATAGATGAGCGTGGCAATTTCGTTTTGGAGCCGGTCTACGACAAAGTGAAATCCTTCTTCGAAGGTCAGGCTCCGGTGGCGCGCGATGGCAAATGGGGCTTCGTGACGATCTCAGGGGCCCTAGTCGCTGACTACCAGTTTGACGAGCTTGGAGTTCTCGACGGCGGTTTGGCTCCGGCTCGGGCCGGAAGCAAGGCTGGGTTTGTACGCGGAGACGGATCGTGGGTGATTCAGCCCGAATTCGATAAATGCCATCGATTTTTCGGTCAGATGGCAGTTGTGTGCAAGGGAAGGGCGTATAGCTATCTGCGCCGTGATGGTGTCGTCGTTTGGACGTCAGAACCAGGCGCTGCGGTTCAAGCGCCGCCGTTTCCGTTTGTCACCTAGCACAGTTTTCGCGGCGGTGCAACCACGAACACACCACGAACACGCGTACGGTTCGAATCGCTATGGTGCGCGTGTGAGTTCCTTGGCTGTCGGTCGGCACAATCGAATCGGGCGCGATGCGGAGCGTTTTTGGTCATGTTGTGCGGATTCCGACGGTGCCGCTCGGCAACGCGATCACAGAGACTTACCTACCAGCTACGACACGCTGGGGCGGCCGACCCTGGTCCAGGAGGCCGCGGGTAAAGCGGAGTCGCGGACAACGCAGACCCAGTACGAGGACCACAACCGGCGCGTGATCGTGAAGAAGGACCTGAACACGGGCGGCGACGGCCTGCTGGTTACCGTCACGGATTACGACCAGCTCGACCGGCCGGCGCTGAGCCGGCAACTGGAGAGCGCCTCCGGCAGCGTGGACGACGACACCGTGGGAATCAAGGTGCAGACCCGCTACATGCACCCCGCCGGGGCCAGCTATAAGCTGGTATCGAACCCCTACCGGGCGGCGCAATCGAGCGCCGCGGGCGGCGAATCCACCATGGGCTGGACGCTTTCCAGCTACGACCCGGACGGACGTGTTACGGCGGTGCAGTCCTTCATTGGAGCCGCGCTGCCGGCGCCCTGGGGCAGCAACACCAGCACCACGGGGACGACCACCACGAGTTACTCGGCGGCCACCACCACGGTGACCGACCAGGCGGGGAAAGCGCGCGCCCTCACGGTGGACGGGGTGGGGCGGCTGGCGCAGGTGGTGGAGGATCCCGGTTCTTCTCCTCATCTCGCCTACCTGACCAGCTACGCCTATAACGCTCTGGACGACCTGACCTCGGTCACGCAGGGATCGCAGACGAGGACGTTCGCTTACGACTCGCTCAAACGCCTGAGCCAGGCTGTCAACCCGGAAAGCGGGACCATCAGCTACACATACGATAGCGATGGCAACGTGCTGACCAAGACCGATTCCCGGTCGATTGTGACGTCCTTCGGGACCGGGACCACCTGCTCCGCTTCGGACAACTCGGGCTATGACTGCCTGAACCGGCCCGTGAAGAAGACTTACAGCGACGGGACGGCGACGGTGACCTGGACCTGGGACACGAAGCAGAAGGGCCAGCTCACATCGATCGACAACTCGGTGGGGAGCTTCAAGTCGACCACCAGTTTCGGCGGCTACGATGGCCTGGGAAGGGCAACCTCAAGCTCGCAGAACACCGGGACGCAGACGTACGGCTTCAGCTACACCTACCTGCCCGTGGGCCTGGCCACCGAGACATATCCTTCGGCCCGCAAACTGACGTTGAGTTACGACGGCGCGGGGCGGCTGGCGGGAGTCTCGGGCGCGCTCAGCGGCGTGACGACGCCCTACGCCAGGGGGCTGGTCTACGCCGCGCAGGGGGCGCTGAGCGGAATGACGCTGGGCAGCGGGAAATACGAGGAGACCTGCTTCAACAGCCGGCTCCAGCCCACCGGCATTCGGGTGGGCACGGCGGCGACCGGGTGCGCCAACTCGAGCGACCTGTTGAACCTGGCGTTCGGCTACGGGAGCACGAACAACAACGGCAACCTGACCAACGACGGGATCGTCGCTTCGGGCGGGGCGAACGTCACCCAGAGCTTCGTCTACGATGGGGTGAACCGGTTGAGCACGGGGAGCGAGGTGGCAAACAGCACCACAACCTGGAGCCGCGCGTTCTCGTATGATCAGTGGGGGAACATGTGCCTGTCCGGGGCGGGCGGCTTGCCGGGCGTGCTGGTGGACTCGACCACGCCGCAGACCTCGGTGCGGCGACCCGTGGAGCGGAGCGTCTCGTTGTGGGGCAGGCCGGGGAGGTTTACTACACTCCGGATCATTATGCCAGCTTCGTGAGGATAAAGTAGAGGGTCTGCCATGCGCGCGATTCAAGTTTTTTCGACACCATCGATGGCTCAGGAGCTGGAGTCCGCTCCTCCTGGGGGTCTCCAACATGCATTCCATATCGATTTGACGAGTACGCGATCGAAGCCGACGCTGATACAAGCGGTGGCTAGAGGAATGGGACTCCCGGACTACTGTGGGACCAATTGGGATGGTCTAGTGTCCTGAGGCAGAAGTTCACATAAATAGTGGAAACCCCTCTGCTATGCTGGGAATCCAACCAGCATGGGCCGACCGACAGAGCCAATCGTGCTGACCGAGGAGGAACGCCAGAAGCTGCAACAGTGGGCGCGCCGGCCGAAGACCGCGCAACGGCTGGCCTTGCGGGCGCGCATCGTACTGGGTTGCGCCGAGGGGCTGCAGAATCGCCAGGTAGCACGCCAGCTGCGCATCACGGACCAGACCGTGTGCAAGTGGCGGGGGCGGTTTCGCGAAGCCCGCTTGGAAGGGCTGGCGGATGAGCCGCGGCCCGGGGCTCCGCGCCGGATTTCCGATGCGCAGGTGGAGGCGCTGATCACCCGAACGTTGGAGTCGGTTCCACCGCAGGGCACGCACTGGTCGACGCGGTCCATGGCCGAGGCCTGCGGGATGTCCCAATCCGCCGTGAGCCGTATCTGGCGGGCGTTCGCGCTCCAACCGCACCGCGTCGAGACGTTCAAACTGTCGGCCGATCCGTTCTTCGTGGAGAAGGTCCGGGACATCGTGGGGCTGTATCTGAATCCGCCGCAGCGTGCTCTGGTGTTGTGCGTGGACGAGAAGAGCCAGATACAAGCCCTGGATCGCACGCGACCGATTCTCCCGTTGCGGCCGGGCGTGCCCGCACGGCAGACGCATGACTACGTTCGCAACGGGACCACCTCTCTATTCGCCGCGCTGGACATCGCCACCGGCAAAGTCATCGGTTCGCTGCACCACCGGCAGCGGCATCAGGAGTTTCTGCGTTTCCTGGAACGGATCGACGAAGCCGTTCCGGAGGCTCTCGACATTCATCTGGTGATGGACAACTACGGCACCCACAAGATGCCCAAAGTCCAGCGCTGGTTTGCGCGTCGGCCGCGCTACCACCTGCACTTCACACCCACCAGCGCCAGTTGGCTGAACCAGGTTGAGCGCTTCTTCGGTCTGCTTACAGAGCGGAGGATTCGGCGGGGGACTTTCGGCAGCGTCCGTGAACTGGAGTCGGCCATTCGGGACTACCTGGCTCATCACAACCAGAACCCCACGCCCTTCGCCTGGACTGCCGACGCCGACTCGATCCTCAAGAAGATCGCACGGTTTTGCGTGCGAACTTCTGACTCAGGACACTAGCAGCCTGTGGTTAAACTCCCCGGCCGTTGGATGCGGTCGGCTCTGGTCGATAAAACATAAATACACTAAAATGTTTTTATGGCCATGGGCACCCGCAGACACCGGCAGCGCCAGGAAGAGCTCTGGATCACCCATGCCGAGCTGGCCACCGCGCCCGGCCATCCGTTCTACGAGCGCGTGAACGAGCTGCTGGACGCCGAGAAGTTCGACGAGTTCGCCGAGAAGGAGTGCAGCGGCTTCTATGCGGAGAACAATGGACGCCCCTCGCTGACGCCGGGAACATATTTCCGCCTGCTGATGGTTGGCTACTTCGAGGGACTCGACTCCGAGCGCGGGATTGCCTGGCGCGCCGCCGACTCGCTGGCGCTGCGCCAGTTCTTGCGGATCGGCTTGGATGAGCAAACCCCCAATCATTCGACCATCTCGCGAACCCGGCGGCTGATCGATGTGGAGACGCACCGCAAGGTGTTCCTGTGGGTGCTGGGAGTGCTGGCGGATCGCGGTTTGCTGAAAGGCCGGACGGTGGGCGTGGATGCCACCACGCTGGAGGCCAACGCGGCCCTGCGCTCGATCGTGCGGCGCGACAACGGCGCCAGCTACGACGAATTCCTGACTGGGTTGGCGCAGCAATCCGGCATCGAGACTCCGACCCGGGAGGATCTGGCGCGCGTGGACCGCCAGCGCAAGAAGAAAGGTTCGAATCAGGAATGGGTGAGCCCGTCGGATCCGGATGCGCGCATCACGAAGATGAAGGACGGGACCACGCATCTGGCACACAAGGCCGAGCACGCGGTGGATATGGAGAGTGGGGCAGTGATCGCGGTAACCTTGCAGCCGGCCAACCAGGGCGATACCACAACCATCCGGGAAACCCTGGGTGAGGCGGGTGAGACGGTTGCGCACCTGATCGAGCGGGAAGCCGAGAAGACGACGAAGGAAGAGCCTCAGGTCAATGCCCAGGGCATTGAAGAGGTGGTTGCCGACAAGGGGTACCACAGCGGCAGCGCGGTGCAGGCCATCGCGGAGGTGCCGACCCGAACCTACATCCCGGAGCCGAAGCGGAAACGGCGTAAGTGGGCGGGCAAGGCGGCCGAACAGAAAGCGGTCTACGATAATCGACGGCGGGTCGGCGGCATTTATGGCAAGCGGCTTCTGAAGAAGCGCGGGGAACTGATCGAGCGGTCCTTTGCGCACTGTTACGAAACCGGCGGAATGCGGCGGCTGCATCTGCGAGGGCGCGAAAATGTTTTGAAGCGCCAGTTGATCCACGTGGGTGCGTTCAATCTGAGTCTGATTCTGCGGCGCAACTTGGGCGCGGGAACGCCAAGGGAGCTCCATAACCGCCAGGAGGAGCTCATTCTCGCGATTCTATGCCTCTGCGCCACCTTGGAAATAACGGCCAGTTCTCCGCGGTGCCTTTCTACCGCTTCACCATCCCAAAGGCGGCGGAACCGGCGCCCACCCGCTCACCCTTGCCGCAGCCGAATTTCGGGGGGTTGCGCCACAGGCTGCTAGAGGAGTGCTTGCGAGACCTCAAGGAACAAACAGGTTGGCTCCTGGTTTTCGAGAATGCTGACAACCTTCTGCTTCTGGACAAATCGCAACTTGGCATGTTCATTTCAGTCCTTTCCGATACAGCCGAGTTCTGGAAGAACGAGGGGTGTTTGTTCCGTGTCGCGCTGATTGGCGGTCCTGCTCTCGCCGCAGCAGTAGAAGACGTGCCGGGAAGCTCAGGGACGGACCGCAGGTGACGCCATGGCCTACGCCTACGGTGTACATCTACAGCTACGATGGGCCGGTTCGGTATCCGCGGCGTGCTACTGCATCATCTGCCCGTTGAATTCGGGGGTATGATGCTGACTCGCATAGCGGCCTTGATGGGCTTCGTGCCGATAGCGGGCCAGTTCACCGGCAAAGAACGGGATGTGGAGAGCGGGTTGGACTTTTTCGGGGCCAGATACCTGAGCTCGGCCCAGGGGAGGTTCACATCCGTCGACCCAATCTGGGTTAAGGTGAACCGGCTACTCGACCCACAGCGGCTCAACCTGTACGCGTACGGAAGAAACAACCCGCTGCGATTCTCCGACCCCACCGGCATGGACGTGCGTTTGGGCAACTGCCCGGCAAACATGACCGTCACGCAGTGTTTTGCTGCTGTCCAGAACACGGTACCCAAGGACGACCGCTCCCACGTTCACCTCGTTAAGGGCGACGGCAAGAACGGATTCGAGAACGGGCAGTATGGAATCACGGTGGACGCGGATTACAAGAGCACATCAGGGAACTTCAAAACGCTTCAAAGCGCGGCAAACGACCACAGCGGCGTCGCCAGCGTAAACATAATGCAGGCGGGGCAGACGTTCCCCTCGCTCATCGGAGTGCAACGCGGCAGCAACGTCGCGGCGGTGCCGTTTAAAGACGTTTTCGGCCAGGACAACTACGTGAGTCAGAAAGATGCGGTTCCCGGTCAGACACTTTTCCTCCTTATCGGACAGCCGCTAGCCAACTCGATCTACTCAACCTCGGCAGTCAATGAAATCTATGCGGCGGCTGATGAGACCCTAGCAGAGCTGAGTGCCACCATCGCACATGAGCTCGTACATGTGGTCTTGGGTCAATTTGGGAAGAAGGTTGCGAGTGGCGTCCATTTCGCTCCTGGCGTCAACGACGCAACCAAGGCGGCAGAAGATGAGGCGATCAAGAACGCTGCGAATCAATAGTCGCCGGACGGTGCTCGCGGGCCTCGCGCTCGTGACCTTCCTTGCGAACGCTACATCGGGGCAGCAGGATCGAGTGACCCGAAGCGACGTCGAGTGCCCGTGTCGGCCCCGCCTGGAAGAGATGCTACTCTCGGGCACGTCCGTTCTCGAGCTTAGTGGTTCCCTCTTAGACTCCCGAGCAGAGTTGCGCGTGAAGGGGAACCCACCACCGTCACTTCGGGCGCATGGACTCGTAAGGGTTCACGTTGTGACTGACGCCCTGGGCAAGGTGGTGTGTGCTGCCGCAGTCTCGGGACATCCGCTGTTGCGTGCCCCCGCCGAGAGCGCGGCGAGGAACTGGAGGTTTGCGCCGGTAACTGTAGAGACACGTCCTGTCGCCCTGGCCGGCTGGGTAGCTGTCTCTTTCGGAGACTGAAGCCGGCCCGGTCGCGGGCGAGTTCGGAGACGGCGCTACGCGCCGGCTGGGGATGTGACGTACGATAGCGACGGCAACGTGCTGACCAAGACCGATTCCCGGTCGATTGTGACGTCCTTCGGGACCGGGACCACCTGCTCCGCTTCGGACAACTCGGGCTATGACTGCCTGAACCGGCCCGTGAAGAAGACTTACAGCGACGGGACGGCGACGGTGGCCTGGACCTGGGACACGAAGCAAAAGGGCCAGCTCACGTCCATCACTCGAACAGGCACTCGGGATTCCTGTAGGCACCCCTTCAGACGCAATAACCCAGAGGCTGGCGACAGATTGTTTCGGAGTTACGAACGGCCGCGCGCTCGCGGCTGGAGCCAATGTGCAATGACTAAGGACGTCTTGCTGTGCGTCGTTCTCCTCCTCGCATCTGCTCGCCAGGCCGAGTGCACAGACTGTCTGGAGGCGACGCGGCGTCAGGCGTTCAAAAAGGCGGACGTCGTGTTCCGCGGTGTCGTGACCGAGATTGAGGACCCGGTCTCCGTCGATCCGATCGATCCGCTGGCTCACAAGGTTGTGCTGCAGCCTGCCGTCTCGGGGGGTCCGAGAGTCGTGACGTTCCGGGTTTCCCGGGGCTGGAAAGGCTCCGTTACCCCCACCATGAAGGTGCTTGTTTTCGCGCGGCCCACGCGCTTCGATACTTACGATTTCCACACCGGCGTGGAATACGTGGTTTATGGCTACGCCTCGCACGAGGAGACATGGGAGCTCGTGGGAAAGGTGGCACGTGGGCAGACCGTGTACGGGATCGGCGTGGTGTGCAGGTTGCGCGTCAGGGCGGACGTTGCCAAGGAATCGAAAGCACTTGGAAAGGGGCGGCCGCCGCAATGAGAAAAGCGGCCGGCATTGTCCGGGCCGGGGACTCTATCGGGCAGCTATAGAACTGGGCGCTACCGGACCCCTATCTCCTGCCTGCCGACCGCGGCCGGCAGCGCGCGGACAAACTCGCCGATCCGCCGCACGGCTTCCATCAGGCTCTCATACGACGCCGCGTAGCTGAAACGGACGTGGCCCTCGCCGTAGTCGCCGAAAGCGGCGCCGCTGAGGCAGGCGACGCCCGCCTCGCGGAGTAGCCGGCCGGCCATCTCGCGGGAGGTGAGGCCGGTTGCTTTGATGTTCGGGAAGGCATAGAACGCGCCGCCGGGGAGCGGGCAGCGGAAGCCGGGGATCGCGTTGAGGCCGGCGCAGAAGGCGTCGCGGCGGCGGCGGAATTCGGCGACCATGCGGACGGCCTCGTCCTGCGGCCCGGTGAGGGCGGCGATGCCGGCGCGCTGCGAGAAACTGGCGGTGCAGGAGTTGGAGTTCACCATCAGCTTGCCAACCGATTCGGCGAGCCACTCCGGCATCACGCCGTAGCCCATGCGCCAGCCGGTCATGGCGTAGAACTTCGAGAAGCCGTCGAGAATGACGGTCTGCTCCGTCATGCCGGGGAAACTGGCGATGGAGACGGGCGGCTCTTCGTACCAGATGCGCCCGTAGATCTCGTCGGAGAGGACCATCAGGTCGCGGCCGCGGAGCAGATCGGCGATGGCCGCGACGTCCTCGCGCGGGATCAGGCCGCCGGTGGGGTTCTGCGGCGAGTTGAGGATCACCAGGCGGGTGCGCTGGTTGATCTTCGACCGCAGCAGGTCGAGATCGAACGAGAAGCCGCGCTCTTCGACGAGCGGGATGGGGACCGGCACGCCGCCGGCGAAGCGGATCATGGATTCGTAGATGGGAAAGCCGGGGTTGGGGTAAATCACCTCATCGCCGTGATCGACCAGGGACAGGATGGAGAAGAAGATGATGGGCTTGCCGCCGGGGACCACGCAGACATTTTCCGGACCGGCCGAAATGCCGTGGGTCCGCGAGACGCAGGCGGCGATGGCCTCACGCAAGTCGAGGAAACCCTGCGTGGGGCCGTAGTGCGTCCAGCCGTCGTCGAGCGCTTTCTGCGCCGCCTCGATAATGTGGCGGGGCGTGGGGAAATCGGGTTCGCCGATCTCCAGGTGAACGATGTTCCGTCCTTGAGCTTCGAGCTTGCGCGCTTGCACCATCACATCGAACGCCGTCTCGACGGCGATGCGGTCCATCCGTTTCGCCTGTCTCATTGGTCCGCCTTCCTGAAATACGGGACGCCATTTCGCGTTTCGGCGAGCTCGACTGCATCGTCGATGGAGACGCGGACGCCGAGGATTCGCCCGGTAACACGCGAGCCGTCGTCGCGAATGACGATGGCGATCTGGTACGGCGCCTCGCTCACGTAAGCCTCGGGCGCCGAGTGGACGACGGTCTCGGTGTAGACTTTCATACCGCCCTCATGATAGTCACCACGGCGCTTGCGCCGGAGCCGCCGAGATTCTCGGCCAGGCCCAGCTCGTGCCGCGGGAGTTGCATCTGGCCGGCTTCGCCGCGAATCTGGAGGACAATGTCGCAGATCTGGCCGACGCCGGTTGCGCCCACCGGATGGCCTTTGGCCTTGAGCCCGCCGCTGGCGTTCACCGGGAGCGAGCCGGAGGGAAGCGTGCAGCCCTCCGAGGTATAGCGGCCGCCCTGGCCGCGCGGGGCGAAGCCCAGGTCCTCCAGGGCGACAATTTCGGCGATGGTGAAGCAGTCGTGCAACTCGGCGAATTCGATATCGCGCGGGCCGACGCCGGCCATCTTGTAGGCCTGCGCGGCCGCGCGCTTCACGGCGGGGAACGTGGTGATGTCCTCCTTTTCGTCGAGCGCGAAGCGGTCGGAGGTCTGCGCCACCGCAGCGATGCGCACGGGCCTGGCGGTGAACTCCGCGGCGCGCTCGAGGGGAGCCAGCAGGACGGCCGCCGCACCGTCGCTGACGAGTGAGCAGTCGTAGACGGTCAGCGGGTCGGCCACCGGCTTGCCGGCCAGCGCCTGCTCGATGGTGATCACCTTGCGCATGTGCGCGTAAGGGTTGCGTGCGCCGTTGGCGTGGTTCTTGACCGCCACGGCGGCCAGGTCCTCGCGCCGCGTTCCGTAGTCATGCATGTGGCGGCGGGCAATCATGGCGAACAACGCAGGGAAGGTGGCGCCGGCCTTCATCTCGCCCGAAACGTCGCCGGCGGAGGCGAGGATCTCGGCCACGCGCGGCGTGGTCTGCGAAGTCATCTTCTCGACACCGGCCACCAGCACGAGGTCGTAGATGCCCGCCGCAACCGCTGCCCAGGCGTGGAAGAAGGCGGTTCCCCCGAGGCGCAGGCGGCCTCGAAGCGCGTGGCGGGGATTCCCTCGATGCCGAGTCCCTCGGCGATGTAGGGCGCCAGGTGGTTCTGGCCCATGAAAGCGGGTCCGGCAAAGTTGCCCAGATAGAACGCCTCCACCTGCGATGCCGTTACGTGCCCATTTTCGAGGCACTTACGGCCGGCCTCGACAGCCAGGGAGCGTAGATCGCGATCGGGAAAGACGCCGAAAGGGGTTTTGCCGAGACCGATGACCGCAACTGGTCTCATACTACAATCAGGATAGCTCCATAATGCGTCTGCGGATTCCAGAGGGTGCGGGAGGAGCCTGTCAGCGTCACTCCCTCACGGTCGTGGCTCGGACACAGGCAAGATTGCCGGCGCGGCGTGCTCCACGCTCCAGCCCCTTTGTGCGTCATATGGTTATAGACGCATGTCCAGTTTGGTGTGGCCAATCATGAGCGAAGCGGTCGAGCCCGTACTGGAGGACTCGCTGGAGCGCCAGAACCGCTTCATTTCCGAAAACCTGCGCCGCATCTTCCTGCTGGTCTACCGGATGGTGGGCAACGTCGCCGATGCGCAGGACCTGACCCAGGAGGTGTTCATCAAGGCCTTGCAGCGGCGGGACCAGCTCAAGGACACAGATAAGGCCGCGCACTGGCTCTCGCGCATCGCCACCAACACGGCGATCGACTTCCTGCGCCGGCATCAGCGCGTCGTTTTTTGCGAGCTGGACGATATGCCCGAGCCGGCGGGCCGCGCGCCAGAAGAGAGCCCGGAGGCGCGGGTGTTGCGCGCCGAGCGGGAGGCCTTCCTCGAAGGCGGCCTTGAAAGGCTGACGCCACGGGAGCGGGCGGCGCTGCTGCTGCGGGACGTGGAAGGGCTTTCGGCCGAAGAAGTGGCGCGCCACCTGGCCTGCTCGAAGGCCACGGTGCGGTCGCACATCGCCAACGCCAGGGTGAAGTTCCGCCGTTACCTGAGCAGGAGGAAGGCATGACACACCCGGCGGAGACGGTGCTGGCGCTTTACGCGGGCGGAGACCTGGGCTGGTGGGCGCGGATGGGAGTCGAGCGCCACGTGCGGCAATGCGGCCCCTGCAGCCGGCAGGTGGAGGAGTTCCGCGCCACTTGCGAGATGTTGCAGGCGGAGAGGGAGGCGCTGCCGCCGGGTCTCGAGTGGGGCGAGGCTGCCGCCGCGATGAGGGCCAACATCAGGCTGGGCATCGCGGCGGGACAGTGCGTTGCGGAGCAGCCCGAGCGGATGCGGCATCCGTGGCATGCTCCCGCACTGGCGCTTCCGGTTCTGGTGGTGGTGGTGGCCGGGTGGCTTCTCCAGAGCCTTCCGCCTGCGGTCCACACAGGTCTCGCGCCGGAGGGGACGGGCGGCGCGCTGGTGCTCGATGCGGGCCCGGCGGGAATCGGCGTGGAGCGGGACGGCCACGGCTTCCGGCTGCTGCGGCCGGAAGCGGCCGAGAGCGTGGAGATCTCGGTCCAAGGCGACTCGGTCCGCTCCCGCTATGTCGACGGCGAAACGGGACAGGTGACGATCAGCCATGTGTACGCGGAATAGATCGCTCGCGGCGTTGCTGGGCGTTGTGGCCGCCTGGGCGCAGGCGCCGCAGCCCGCCAGTTCGGTGAAGATCGACTTCCCGAACGATTCGCCGGTGGCGCTGGTTTCGGCCGATTGGGGCGAATCGAGAACCGAAGCGCGGGGCGGCGCGCTGCTGTTGGATCTGCACACGTCCCTTTCGCTGCGCAACGTCACGCAGGCGCGCATCCGCGGCGTCACCTTGCTGGTTCAGGCACAGGAAGTCACGCCGGGGGGCAAGGCATCGGTCACGGCGCCGAGCCTGGACGTGGGGCCCGGCGAGACCTTCCCGATCCGCATCGATTTGCGGCTGCTGCGTCCCATGTTCGGAAGCGGCGCGCTGGCCGAGATCGGGCTCGATGGAGTGCTGTTCGAGGATCTCTCCTTCTACGGTCCGAACCGGTTGAACTCGCGGCGCGCGATGACGGTCTGGGAACTGGAGGCGCGGCGGGACCGGCGGTATTTCAAGTCGATTCTGGAGGCGCGCGGGCCGGAGGGTTTGCGCCAGGAGGCGCTGGCCACGCTGGCGCGGTTGGCGGACCGGCCGCAGCTCGACGTGCAGGTGATCCCGCGCGGGCGCACGACGGCGGCGGCCGCCCGGGAACGCTCGGTCGATTTCGCCTTCCTGCACGTTCCGGACGCGCCGCTCGAACCGGTGAGCGGCATGGCCCGCGTCATCGGCGGCGATGCGCGCGCGCCGCGCATCGAAGTGGTGAACCGTTCCAGCCGTCCGATCCGCTACTTCGAGATCGCCTGGATCATCAAGGACCGGCAGGGACGCGAGTTTCTGGCGGGCTCCGTTCCGGGCGGCGAATCCGGTTTGCGGCTGGCGCCGGGGGCCAAGAGCGAGGTGGCCGAGGGCGCCGCGCTGCGGTTCTCCAGCGTCGCCGGCCAGCCGATCGAGATCGACGGCATGACCGGCTTCGTCAGCCAGGTGGAGTTTGCCGACGGCGCCATCTGGATTCCGAGCCGCGCGGCGCTCGACGCGCCCCCCTTTCGCGCCATGCTGGCGCCCTCGCCCGAGGAGCAGCGCCTGGCGGATCTGTACCGCAAGAAGGGGCTGGCGGCGCTGGTGGCGGAGCTGAGGCGGTTCTAAGGCGGGCCAGCCGCCTTGTCTTCAGCTGTTTGACTTGTCCAAAGGCTGCGGGCGCGTTGGCGCTGCGAGGCCCGGCGCGCGCCGTCAATCGCCCGCTGCCGCCGCGGATGCCGCACCCACGGGCTCCGCCTCCTTGTAAAGCCACGCGCCCAGCACGGTTCCCGCCACGGCTTCCACCAGCCCAATGGCCACGCCGTAGACTACCAGCCGCCTGCCGAAAAGGTGCATAGCGACGGTGGGAATTCCAGCTAGCAAATAGGCAAGCACCCACACAGCGACTCCGGCGATCACAGCGGTCTTCGGCCCGGCGCCGTAACGAGGCCGAATCGCCGCATAGAGCCAGAGGGCGAAAATGCCCACCAGGAATCCCCACAGCACGAACGCCGCCATCTCGGTGGCGCCGTATCCCGCGGGCCTGCCCAAAGCCCTCATCGCGTTGGCCCATCTCTCTTTCAGGATTACGCCGTTCACCACGAACTCACACAAGTTGATGACCACGCCGGCCAGTAAGCCGCCGGCGACGATGCGCCCTCCGTTGATCTTTCCCATGCCTTCCTCCTCGTCTTTTCGCCAGGACTCCGTTCTCGACTCCTGGGTCCGTATTAGCATACACCCGTCGCGGTCCTGGCGAGGCGCTTTTCTGCGGCCGGCGTCTGGCGTTCTTGTCCGGGGCCGGCCGGGTGTATAGTGTCGAGGTAGGGGGCAACGGGCATGGGGGCGTCACCTGCGTTAGAGCGAGGGGGAGCGAGGCAGTACTCGGGCGCGTGGGTAGTGCGTACAGCCGGGCCGAAGGAAGAGCGGCTGCTGGCGCGAGGGGATGTGTATCAGGCGGCGCTTGCCTTCCTGGACGGGCGCATCGACATCGAAGGGGACCTGTTCGGCGCGCTCCGCGAGCTGACGGCCAGGAGGCGGAGCGGGGTGCGCGCGTGGTGGTACGCGGCGCTGGCGCGGTTGTGGCGGCTGCGGCCGGAGTCGTGGGTTCAGAGCCGGGCCCGCGCGCGCCGGAACATCCAGTTTCACTACGATCATGACACCGAGTTCTACCGCCAGTTCCTCGACGAGCGGCTGGTGTATTCCTGCGCCTACTTCGAACGGCCGGACCTGACGCTCGACCAGGCGCAGGCGGCCAAGCTGGACCACATCTGCCGTAAGCTGGATCTGCGCGCAGGCCAGCGCTTTCTCGATATCGGCTGCGGATTCGGGGCCCTGGTGGCCCACGCGGCGGCGCGATACGGCGCGAAGGCCACGGGCTGCACGCTGAGCCGCCGCCAGTTCGAGGCCGCGCGGCGGATGATCGAACAGCGGGGCCTCACGGACCGTGCCTCGGTCCAACTGGCCGACTACCGGGACCTGGGCGGCAGCTTCGACAAGATCGCGTCGGTGGGAATGGTCGAGCATGTAGGCGTGCGCCGGCTGCACGGTTATTTCGCCAAAGCCCATGCCATGCTCGAGCCGGAAGGTCTGTTTCTCAATCACGGCATCGCACGGCCCCAGAGCACGAAGGTCGGCGCGGACTGGGTGTTCCTGCAGCGCAGGGTCTTTCCGGGAGGGGAGCTGCCACACCTGAGCGAAGTAGTTCGCGAGGCGGAGCGAGCCGGATTCGAGGTTCTGGACATCGAAAACCTGCGCCCGCACTATGCGCTGACCTGCCGCGCTTGGGTGGAGCGGTTGAGGGCGCACCAGGACGCTTGCGTGAACCTTGTGGGGCGGGCATGCTACCGCACCTGGCTGCTCTACCTGGCAGTATCGGCGCTCAATTTCGAGTCGGGTGAGACGGACGTCCACCAGGTGTTGCTGGCTAAGCGGTCGGCCCCGCTGGCGCGGTCGTGGAGCCGGCGCTACATGTATCCGTGAGCCCGCCGGGCCGGGGCTTACGCGGGTGGCTTCTGAGGGAGCAGCCCACGAACATGGGTCAGAAGCTCAGTGGCCGAGAAGGGCTTGGCCAGAAACTCGGGGCAGTAAGCTGGCGGGCAAGAGCGGATGTCTCTTGAGGAAAACTACCGCTTCAAGCGCTTGCGGCACAGGGCGGCAATAGCGAACAGTCCGACTCCGATCAGCGCGAAGCTGGCGGGCTCAGGAATAAGGGTTGCGTCCATCGTGATTGTCGGGGGTGCAGCGATATAGTAGTTGTTCCCGTTGCCGGCCGCTACGCGAATCCCAAATAAGAAGTCCCCGCCGTGGCTGTCTATGATCGCCAACAGATCGCTGAGGTCAGTGCCATCGGTGACCGTGTACGTTATGGTTTCGGGAGACGCCGCACCGTAGCCTGCCGCATTAAAACCGGCAAGGGGGATGTTATAGGAATTCGGCAGCAAGATTCCGCTTCCAGTATGGGTCCCCGATGCTGTCCGGTAGACCTGGAAAGTGATCGTGAGCGAGTTGATGCTCTCGATTTGCGACGAATCCGTGACCCCGTACGCGAAGTAGTAATTCGGATTCGACACTTCGCCCCCGCGTACAGAGTAATAAGGGCCTGCCTGGTCCGGCGTCGAGCAGCCGAGCTCGCATTCGAGATAGTTGACCGTCATCGGGGTGGCAAACGCCAGTGATGCCACTGTAACGAAAATTGCAAGTAAGAACGCCGTGCGAAGCATGCTGTCTCCTCCACTCCGTTTTGATCGCGTTACACTTCTGCGCTCAATTCGGACCTCGTGTGATTATCACATCGATGGCCTCAGATCGCAATACCCTATGGCAGAAAATGAGTACCAGTACTCCGTTATTGGGCCCAAGCATTGGGGGTACGGGCGCTTCGTGCGGACAGTGCCGGGATCAGCGCGATCTTCGCCATCTCCTGCCTCTTGGCTCCTCTCGGCCCGAGCTTTTGGCTGCGGCTTTGCAGCGCTGTAGTCTCTGTGCATGGCGGTGAAGGGGCGGGGCGGCAGCGGGTTGGGGACAAGCTGAAGCTTATCCTACAGCACCAGCAGCAGCCGCACGTCCATCACTGCAGGACCGAATGGCCCGCCCGTTCCAGAAGGAGTGCGCAGAGCCTGCGGACGGACGCGTGGTCCTCGACGAGGAGAACCGTAGCCGAACTCACAGGCTTCCGCTTTGCGCCAGGCGATGCCGGTGTGGCCGCGCCGGTTCCCGAGTGGAACCGGGCAGGCGCGGCCGCAACGGC
This sequence comes from Bryobacterales bacterium, assembly GCA_963719445.1. GTDB lineage: Bacteria > Acidobacteriota > Terriglobia > Bryobacterales > Bryobacteraceae > DASWZN01. The sequence goes on along the minus strand of OY970385.1, from coordinate 3,999,727 downwards.
GGAGGACGTCCCGAACCCGCTGCGGCTGAGCGGTCTGGCGGAGGCGCACGAGATTATCGGACAACTGAACGCATCGCCGCGCAGGCCGGGAGCGCTGCGCCCGCTTTCGTTTATGCCTATGCGGGATTGCAGGATACTGAGCGCGCCCTGGACTGGCTGGAGAGGGCGTGCGACGCCCGCTGGACGGGAATCATGTTTCTCAGGCTGGACCCGCGCTTCGACCGCATGCGCGCCGACCCGCGCCTCGCCGCGATCCTGGAGCGGATGAAGCTGCCGTAAGGCCGGCGCCATTTGGACTACGATGGCCGGAAAGCAGGGGGGACTGAGGTGGGATCGGGGGTCCCGTGGCAAACCCTCGAAGAAACCGGCGAGGTGGCGACCGTCGGCCGCGACAAAAACAGTCCGTGCAATTCGAATTGCCTTGGAGCCGCGCGAGGGGTGTCTGTGCCTCGTGAGCGCGAATCCGGCGACAAGGCAAGCGCCGGCGATCACAATCACGACGAACCGCTTCCTCATTGGGCCACCGCCTCCCCTTTAGCCCGCCTATAGCGACGTATTGTGCCCGCCTGCTCCGTGGTAATGAGCGCCGTGCCATCGAAGCCGAGTATCCGGGCCCAGTGCGGCGCGTTCGGACCTGTAACGGCAGCCTTCTTCCAAGCGCCGCTACTTCGGTCAAGCTCCAGAACTTCAAAGTCAAATGTCTCGTCTCCTTTCCTACCAACGAAGAGACCATTCTCCGCGTCGAGACCGACGCCGGAGATCTGATCGAAATCCACGTCAGGCGGTCCCTCGAAGCGCGCGATCTCCCTCCCGTCAAGGGAGAACTCGATGTACTCACCGCCGTTTGTGAACCAGCCGACCCGGTCCCGCGAGGCCATCAAGTAAGACGTGGAGGTGGCATCAGGCGTGGTGGCTGGACGAGCGCGGGCGCGCACATGATACGATGCGAGCTCTTTTCCGGAGGTGTCGTAACGCCTGAGGATATTCATCTTGGTCACCTCAGCCCTCTGGGCTTCCCTCAGACCGCCCACAGTCCAGATCGTGCCATCCCCGGCAACCGTCACGCGGTCAGCAAAATAGGGATCGAGCTGCATCACGGTTCGGCGCTTCCGGTCAGGAGAAATCCAAGTCAGAAACGCCCCACGACGCGAATCCGAGCTCTCCGCAAACCCAACCACCACGATGGCCCCCTCCGGCCCGCCAGTTGCGAAGTGCGCGTAAATGGTCTCCGCGCCGGGTAAGTCAAGCCAGATTTCATCGCGCCGTCCCTCCCGATCGACGGCGTACAGCATGGGCGTTTTCGACGAGTTGAAATCGATCCCGACCAGCGTGCTGGCGCCCCATTCAGGGACCACTCTTCCAAACTGCGTCACGATATCACGCTCGTGGACGAAGCCAGAGCGGGACTGCGCGAGCGCAGCGTGAGGGATTACGCACAGCCCTCCCAAAAGACCCAGGACAGCGGGGCTCCAGGCAGTCAGCAATCCGGTTCGCATAAGGTACCTCCCATCACTAAAGCAAAGCCACAACCTGGCCAGCACACCATTTCGCTACCGGCCCTCCGGTAGGCCTGGAAGTTGGACATCCAACAGCTCCGAAACTTCTGTCAGGAGGCGCCCGGTATAGGCTCCCTTCCAGTTCTTAGCAACCAAGCCGTCGGAGCCTACCACAATCGTCTGGGGAGTTGCGCCCAGCCCGTACGCATCCTGAGTATCGGGACAAGGGTCGGCGTAGACGGCGCCAACGAGACCCGCTTCGGACCAGTACTGCTGGAGGCCAGAGCGGCGAAGCGCCTGCCGGGCAGGCGAATGTTGGGTTGCTGCTACAGGTGGGGCAGGATTGCGCTCCCAAACGCCAGGAAAAAGCGAAGGCTCCAAGGACAACGGCGATCAAAGGCGTGAGCGCCGAACGCATATGGCCTCCGAGATCCAGCAAATTGCGGATTACTGAGCATATTGTGCAACGTTTGTTTTGTCTCGTCAATAGGAGATTTCGATTGCGTTGCCTGAAACTGGACGCGGTAGCACCACACCAATAAACCACGTCGCCCGTCTTCGATCCGTGTTCACTCGTGGCTGGCAGCTTCTCGAGAAGTCCCGCGATTTTGACAAACACTCATTCAGGCTGCAAGAAAGCTCGAACGCCCGAAAATAAAGAAGCGCAAATGAGCACCATAATCGGCCAAGCCACCCTAGGTCATGAAAATGGGGCGCCATCACCGGCGTCGGGGATACGCGCAGCCCGGCTCGCCGAAACCATTTTCCGAACAATCCCACAAATGGAGAGTGGGCGCGATGGCGTAACCCTACAAAATAAGCAGCAGCCGCACGTCCATCACGTTGGTTCGCGTGGGGCCGGTTTTGAGCAGGCCGCCCAGCGCATCGAAGAAGTGGTAGGAGTCGTTGTCGGCCAGGTAGCGGCGCGGGTCTAGACCCTTGGCAGCGGCCCGTGCGACGGTGCCTCCATCGGCGATGGCGCCCGCGGCGTCGGTGGGCCCGTCGGTGCCATCCGTGCCGCCGCTCAGCACGACCACCCCGTCGCAGCCTGCCAGGTCGATGGCCGCGGCCAGCACGAATTCCTGGTTCCGTCCCCCCAGCCCGCCGCCGCGCAGAGTGACCGTGGTCTCGCCGCCGGAGATGAGGCAGACGGGCGGCGTGGCCGGGCGGCCGAAGGAGACGATCTCGCGCGCGATGGCCGCGTGAACCCGCGCCACGTCCCGAGTTTCCCCCTCGATGGTGGTCGACAGGACCAGCGGATGGAACCCGAGCTGGCGCGCTTTAGCCTCCGCCGCGTCCACCGCCAGTCGGTTGCTTCCGACTATGAGATTCCGCGTGCGGCGAAAGGCGGGGTCGCTCGCCTTGGGGGTTTCGGCGAGGTCTCCGCGCGCACCGGCCGCGATGCGTTCCCGCACGGCAGCGGGCAGCCGGGCGCCGAGATCGTATTTCTCCAGCACGGAGCGGGCGCCGGCGAACGTGGAGGGGTCGGGGACCGTGGGCCCAGAGCCGATCACATCCAGAGGGTCGCCCACCACGTCGGAGAGCAGCAGGGAGATGACGGTGGCGGGCCAGGCAAGCCGCGCAAGCTGCCCGCCCTTGATGGCCGACAGGTGCTTGCGGACTGCGTTGATCTCCGAAATGCTTGCGCCCGAGGCCAGCAGTATTTGCGTCACCGCCTGCTTCTGGCCGAGAGTGATGGGCGGCGCGGGCAGCGGCAGCAACGCGGAGGCGCCTCCGGAGATCAGGCACAGGATGAGATCGCGGCTGCCCGCCCGCCCGACGATTTCAGCGATGCGGGCGGCGCCGCGGACGCCGGCCTCATCGGGCAGCGGATGGCCGCATTCATTGATCTCGACGCGCCGCAGCCGCGCCGTGTGGCCGTATTTGACGTTCACCAGCCCGCCGGTGATGCGCTTGCCGAGCAGGCTCTCGACGGCCGAGGCCATGGCCGCGGCGGCTTTCCCGGCTCCCACCACCCAGATGCGGTCGAACCGGCGGAGCGAAACCTGCCGCCGGCCGGCTACCAGCGTCTCGCCGATCAGCCTGAGGTGGCGCCGCACCGCTGCGACCGGATCGGCGGCCTGGAGCGCAGCGCGAAAAATGGCCTGGGCCTCGCGCCGCGCCACTGAGAGCGTGATCATCGGAAGATGGGCAGGGCCTCGATCGCCACGACCGCCTCCAGGGGATCGTGCGAACGAATCTCGACGCGGTAATCCGCGCGGCTGTAGCCCGGCAGGCGAGCCGCGTACAAATCGGCGAACACCTTCGGATCGCGGGCCAGCGGCCGGTGGGCCGCGCCTTCGACGCGCTGCCGGGCGAAATCGAGCGGGCAATCCAGCCATACCGTCACGCCGTGGTCTTCGAGCAGCGTGTAGTTTTCCTCGCGCAGAAAGGCGCCGCCGCCCAGCGCCATCACTATCGGCAGGCCCGCGCGCACCCGGTGAACGTGCTGGCGGATGGCCTCCGTCTCGAGCTGCCGGAAATAGCCTTCGCCGCACTTATCGAAGATCTCGGCGATGGTGGTCTTCCGCTCGGCCTCGATTTCGGCGTCCAGGTCGACGAAGTCCCATCCCAGCCGGTCGGCCAGAATCCTGCCAACCGTGGTCTTCCCGCTGCCCATGAAGCCCACCAGGTAGATGCCGGGTGTTCGGACCAGCTTAAGGATCATGCCCGCGAAGCCATAATAGTAGCATGCCGGAGAGGCAGCACCTCATCTTCGATGCCGACGACACGCTGTGGGAGAACAACGTCTACTTCGAGCGGGCCTTCGACGAGTTCGCCCAATTCCTGGGGCACTCCAGGCTGACGCCGGCCGAGGTGCGCGCCGTGCTGGACGAGATCGAGCTGTTCAACCGCGAGATTCACGGCTACGGCGCGCTGAACTTCGGCCGCAACCTGCGGCAGTGCTACCAGCGGCTGGCGGAGCGCGAGATCTCGGCGGGCGACCTGGACCGGGTGATGTCGTTCGCCGAACGCATCCTGGAGCAGCCAGTGGAGCTGATCGAAGGTGTGCGGGAGACCATCGAGTACCTGGCGGAGCGGCACGAGCTGATCCTGTTCACCAAAGGGCATCCGGCAGAGCAGGTGTACAAGATCGAGGTCTCCGGGCTGGCGCCGCGTTTCCGGCACACGGCCATCGTCAGGGAGAAGGACGCGGGCTCCTTCCGCGCGCTGGTCGAGGAACGCGGCCTGGCCGCCGGGCGCACCTGGATGATCGGCAACTCGCCGCGCTCCGACATCAACCCCGCGCTCGAAATCGGACTGGGCGCCGTCTACATCCCGCACGCGCGGACCTGGTCTCTCGAGACGGAGGAGATTCGGAACGGCGGGGGGAGGCTGGTGGTTCTGGAGAGCTTTGCGGATTTGAGGGGCCACTTCTAGGCAGCCAGGCCTCGACACGAGTGTCGAGGCGGCAGGCACGAGTGCCCGCGCCACAATGTGGCCCGGCACCGATGGTTGACGGCCGCTTGCGCCACAGCCCTCCCACGCGCGATACCTTAAAGAGGAACGGAGGCGTAATGAGGGTATTCGCATTGGCAATCATGCTGGCAGCGCCCTTGGCGGCGGCTGACCAGGTCACAACAGACAAAGGCGTCGTGGAGGGAACGGCCAGCGCGGACGCAAAGATCCGCATATTCAAGGGCATTCCTTTTGCCGCGCCGCCCGTGGGCGCGCTGCGGTGGAAAGCCCCGCAGCCGGCCGCGAGCTGGACCGGCGTCCGGAAGACGGCCGAGTTCGGGGCTCGCTGCATGCAAGGGCGCATTTTCAACGACATGATTTTTCGCGATGCCGGGCCGAGCGAAGACTGCCTGTACCTGAACGTGTGGACGCCGGCCGCATCCTCCAAACAGCGGCTTCCGGTGATGGTGTGGATTTATGGCGGCGGCTTCGCCGCGGGCGCAGCTTCCGAGCCGCGGCAGGATGGCGAGAACCTGGCAAGGAAGGGCGTGGTGGTGGTCAGTATGAATTACCGCCTGGGCGTGTTTGGCTTTTTCGTGCATCCCGAGCTGGCCCAGGAATCGGGCCACGGCTCGTCGGGCAACTACGGCCTGCTGGACCAGGTGGCGGCGCTCGAGTGGGTCCGGAAGAACATCGCGGCGTTCGGCGGCAACCCGGGCAACGTGACGATCTTCGGGGAGTCGGCAGGATCCTTCTCCGTCAGCGCGCTGATGGCGTCGCCGCTGACGCAGGGGCTGTTTCACCGCGCAATCGGCGAGAGCGGCGCCTTCTTTAGCACCACGCTCGATCTGAAGCCGCTGGCGAAGGCGGAGGCGGACGACGCCAAGTTCGCCGAGGCGCTGGGCGCGCCCTCCATAGAGGCCCTGCGGGCGAAACCGGCGGACGAAGTGCTGAAGGCCGCTCTAAAACAGGGCCAGGCGGTCCGATTCTCGGCCAATGTCGATGGCTACTTCCTGCCGGAGACCGCTTACGCGATTTACGCTAGCGGGAAGCAGAGCAAGATCCCGCTTCTCGCCGGATGGAACGCCGATGAAGGGAACTTCCGGGCGATCTTCAAAGGTAACCCGCCGACCGCGGAGAACTTCGTCAAGCACGCGCGGGAGCTCTACGGCGACAAAGCTGACGCCTTCCTGAAACTGTACCCGGCGGCGACCGACGAGCAGGCCAAGCGCTCCGCACGGGACCTGGCGGGCGATCAGTTCATCGGGTTCTCCACCTGGAAGTGGCTCGAGATGCAGTCCGCCACCGGCAACTCGCCGGAGTACCGGTATGAGTTCGACCAGGCTCCGCCCACTCCGGCGGGCGCAGAGTCGCGCGGCGCGTACCACTCGGCCGAGATCGAGTTCGTCTTCGGAGCGCTGGCGTCGAAGGACCTGCCCTGGCGGCCGGAGGATTGGAAGCTCTCCGACCTGATGTCGTCCTACTGGAGCAATTTCGCCAGAACGGGCGATCCGAACGGCCCGGGGCTGCCCAAGTGGCCGGTCTATGAGGCCAAGGGCCAGTACCCGGTCATGCATCTCAGCGCCAGCCCGAACGCTGCCCCGGACGAGCATAGAGGGCGGTACGAGTTTCTGGATGCGCTGAGCACCTGGAAGTAGAGAATTCGGAGACACTCCGGGATCGAGCGCCGAATGCCATTCTGTGGGGTCGGCAAGGATCCGAGAAGGAGCACTCATCGAAATGAATCGCGGGAACTTCATCAATAGCTCGCTCGCCGCCGGCAGAACCGCCTTGCTTTGCACCCTGCTGGCGTTCCTCGCTTGCTGCGTCACAGCTCTGGCCGCGCCGGCGCCCAGAGCCAAAATCGAAATCAAGGACGGTTGGTACTACATCGATGGCCACAAGTTCTTCGTCAATGCCATCGGCTACGAGCCCGGTGCGCGTCCCGGCGAACATCCTTACGAGCGGCGCGTCTCCGATCTGCCGATAACCCGGCAGGACCTGAACAACATCAAGGCTGCCGGGTTCAATGGCATCCGCACGTGGTCGGAGATGACCGAAGACGAGCTCAAACTGGTGCAGGCATCCGGCCTGAAGATCGTCTTCGGACTCTGGATCAAGCCCGATGAGGATTTTGGCGATCCCAAGGTCGTGGAGCGGGACCTGGAGTCGGCGAAGCGCGTCCTGGCCTACACCAGGAAGTACGACTGCGTGATCACCTATCTGATCATGAATGAGCCGATGCCGGCGCACATCCGCAAGGTGGGAGCGCAGGCGACCCTGGATTTGTGGATCAAGCTCCGCGATCTGATCCATCGGGAACATCCGGGAGTCCCCGTCGCGATCTCGGGGAACACGGCGATTACCGGCTGGCTGAACCTCAACGTCTTCGACGTGTACGCCCATAACACTTACGACTACACCACCGAAGGGTCCAACTTTTCGCACGGCTATGCCAACACGAACCGTTTCGTAGCCGAACTCAACGGCGGCGCGAAGCCGGTGCTGGTCACCGAGTTTGGCCGCTCGGTCTCGCGCCAGGGCGCGGGCGCGGGCCAGTACGGAGGCAACACGCTGGAGACCCAGGCACGGGCCATGACCCGCGCCTATCGCGACCTGCTCGATTCGGGCGTCGCCGGCCTATGCCCTTTCATTTACGCCGATGGATGGTGGAAGGGCGGCGAGCCTGCCGTGCATAACGACACGGCCGAAGAGTGGTTCGGGTTCTGGGGCTTCAAGAACTTGAACGACAGGACCGGCTATCCGCGGCCGGCGTGGCACGCGCTCGCGGAGTACAACCAGTCGCTGGTGGCCTCGCCGAAGAATCAGCAGTTCTACCTGAATGAGGTTCCGGTCGAAGCCTTCCTGGGACCGGAGGTCAAGCGGTTCAGGGTCATCTACCAGGACGCAGTGCTTTGGGAAGCGGCGCCCGACGCGCATGGATATGTCAGCGGGAACCTCTCGTTCGCGGGCGAAGATCTCAAGGACCGCGAATTGGTGTTCGAAAGCTACAACGCCCAGGGCCGTCTGCTCAAGTGGGAGTCGGTCGTGGTGCTCACGGGCAAGGAGCCGATCGTGTGGCCTACGCTCGAGCTGCGCACCCCGGCCACGGACCTGGACAAAGCCAAAGAAGTTCCGGTGGAATGCGAGATCGTCAACAACACCGTCTTCTTACTCGGAAGCGAGTTGCGCTACGTCTTTGCGCCGCACAAGGGCTGGGAGCCGGGAGAAACCCACCAACGAACGATCGATCCCAAGCGGAAGCAGCAGAGTGTCTCGGACACGTTCCCGCTGCCCGACGATTGTTTTGTGCTGGGACTCTATGCCGGGACCGATATCCGCTACGGCAAGTTCACGAAGACCATTTACGCGCAGAAGTTCCTTTTCCGCGGGACCTGGGCCGATCCGATCCGGATCAAGTGAGTCGAGCCATCCGACGGCGAGACTCCCGCTCGCCGTCGGACGGCCGGCAAATCGTTCGCCGAAAAGTATGAGGGATGTCGCCGGACGCTAAGAACGAAGACTCCCCGCGTACTGTTTCGAGGCCGCTTCGCACCCTTGACAGCGCCGGACTGACCCAAAGGCCGAGAGGCGCCGATTTTCGAATGGCGCTGCCAGGCTACTTCACCATGGCGGCCTGCGAGCGCACAGCCTGCCACTTGCCGTTGCGCTTCACGAATACATCCATCCACACCCATTTGCCGCTGGTGTCTTTCCCCTTCGTGGAGCTTTTTTCCGTGTCGCTGCCCTGAACTACAGCCACCGCTCCGATGAATTTCACGTCCATGGGGCCAAGCTCGACCGACTCCACTTTCGACGCACCGGACTTGATGTCACCGAGATACTGCGTTTTCGTTGTTCTCTTGCCATCGAAACCCAGGCTCGACCAGTCGTCGGCAAGGAGCTGGCCCAGCTTGTCGGCATCCCCGGCCTTCATCGCGTCCGTCCAGTCGCGCTCGAGCTGTCTGATCTCTTCGGCAGTGGTCGAAGCCGCGGGTTTCTTTTCCTGCCCGTAGACCAAGCCGAAACATGCGCACACGAGTAGCACTACAGTCTGGATCTTCATATCCCAGAGTCTCCTTTCTGATTTCACAAAACGGCAAGGACTCTCTCGCCACGGCGCCGTCGGCGACGTGACAAAAACTTCCATTTTGCGCGTTGGACACAATCTAGCATGAAACCCTCCGCGGTTGTGCGCCGACGCAACCCCGGCTGTTCTCGGCAGCAGCGGAGCGATTGTGCGCTTGCCGTTCGGTTCCCCCCAGTGCTCGACCGGCGTTGGCACGAGACGAATGCTCTGCGTGGTCTCGGCTTTCTCGCCGATCGCCAGCAGCGCGTTGATGCATTTTCTGCGAACGTTGCGATCGTTTGTGCGTAGAGTATTTCAGGAGCCGCTATGACCATTTGGAACGACCTGCGCTATTCGATGCGCGCCCTGCGGCGCGAGCCGGGCTTTGCCGCTGCCGCGATTTTGACGGTCGCGCTCGGCGTGGGAGCCAACACCGCGATCTTTTCCATCGTCAACGGCGTGCTCTTGCGGCCGCTGCCCTACGCCCAGCCGGAACGGCTGATTGCGCTGCGCGAGGTCGTGCCGGCAATGGTCCAGACTTACCCCACCCTGCCCGTGAGCGCGCGCCACCTGGTCGAGTGGCGGGCGCGCACGACGTCCTTCGAGCGGCTTTCGGCGATGGAGCAAGGCACCGTGACTCTGGCCAACGGCGCCGAACCCGAACAGCTCGACTCCATGCGCGTTTCGGCCGACATGTTTCGGACCCTGGGCGTCCAGGCGGCGCTGGGACGGACGTTCCTCGACGGCGAGGACCAGGAAGGCCACAGCGACGTGGCCGTTCTCAGCGACTCGCTATGGCGGCGGCGGTTCCATGCCGATCCGGGGATCGCCGGCCGCATCATCCACTTGGATAGCCGCGCGGTCACGGTGGCCGGAGTGCTGCCGGCCTGGTTCCAGTTTCCCAGCTTGCAGATGATGGAGACTGGGAAATCGAACGCGGCGCGGCCCGAAGTGTTCGTTCCGAAGGTATTCCAGAAGGACGAACTGGAGCAGTTGATGGGCATGTTCAACTACAACGTCGTGGGCCGTCTGAAGCCGGGAGTTCCGGCGGCGCGGGCCAAGGCGGAGTTGGACGTGATCCAAGCGCAACTGGTGAAGCTGTCCGGCGAGAAGATGGAGCTGCTTACGGCGGCGGCTCCGCTGCTCGATTCCATGACCGGCAAGTCGCGGCGCGGGTTGCTGGTGCTGCTTGCGGCGGTGGGCTCGGTGTTGCTCATTGTATGCGTGAATCTGGCGAACCTGATGCTGGCGCGGGCCGAGCGGCAGGGGCGCGAGGCCGCCATCCGGACGGCGCTGGGGGCGAGTCCCGGCCGCCTGATGCGGCAAGGGCTCACGCAGGCGCTGCTGATCGCTCTGTTGGGTGGCGCGCTCGGCGTGGGCGTGGCCTCCGCAGGCCTGGGCGCGCTGGTCGCGAGCGCACCGGCCGATATCCCCAGGCTCGAGGAGGTACACCTGGACCTGCGCGTGCTCGCTTTCGCGCTGGGCATCACCACGCTGGCGGGCCTGCTGTTCGGTCTGGCGCCGGCTTGGCACGCCGCGCGGACGGACCCGCAGAGCGCGCTCAAAGGAAGTGGGCGCACAGTCACCAGCGGCTCGGGCGGCCTGCGGCTGAGGAGCGCTCTGGTAGCGGCCGAGGTCGGCTTGAGCGCCGTGCTGCTGGTGACGGGCGTGCTGCTGATGACCAGCTTTCTGCGGGTGATGCGGGCCGACAAAGGCTTCCGCGCCCCGGCCGTGCTGGCGGCGGAGGTTCAGATCCCCTGGCTCAAGTACAGCAAGGACGAGCAGCGTAACCAGTTCCACCGGCGGTTGCTGGAGCGCCTGGCCGCCGAGCCGGGCGTCCTCTCGGCGGGTATCAGCACACAGTTGCCGCTTCAGGGAGAGACGTGGATCGACGTTGTCTCGCTGCCCGGCGACACGCACCCGGATTGGGCGAAGACGACCACAAACGTGCGCTTCATCAGCCCGGACTACCTGCGCACGATGGGCATTCCGTTGCGGGAAGGCCGCCCATTCAACGATAACGACAACAAGAGCGCCGTCATCGTCTCCGAGGGCATCGCGCGACTTCTGTGGCACGGGCAGAGTCCGGTGGGGCGGCGGCTGATGGATGGCGACAGCGCGCGCGAGGTGATCGGGGTGGCCGCCGACGTCCGCGCTGAGCCCGACAAGCCGGCGGTGGCCACCATCTACCGGCCCTATTGGGATTGGGCTCCACGGGGGGTGCGGCTGGTGGCGCGGGCCGCGGGCGATCCGCGCTCGATTGCGGGCGCCATGCGGGCGGCGGTGCGCAGCGTCGATCCGGACGTGCCGCTGGCCAAGGTCCAGACCATGCAGGAGGTGCTGGACCAATCGGTGGCCGAGCGGCGCTTCCAGATGCTGCTGGCGGCTTCCTTCACCGCGACCGCGCTGCTGCTGGCCGGCCTGGGAATCTACGGCGTGGTCTCGTACTCCGTGGCGCGGCGCACCAATGAGATGGGCATTCGCATCGCGCTGGGCGCGCAGGCACGCGACGTCTACGGGTTGGTGCTGAGGCAGGCGATGGCGCCGGTGGCGCTGGGCCTGGCGGCCGGCCTGGCGGGCGCTGTGGCGGCAGGCCGGGTCCTGGCCAGCCTGCTCTACGAGGTGAAACCGGGCGACCCGGTCGGGATCGCCGCGGCGGCGGTGTTGCTCGCGGCGGTGGGACTGGTGGCGTCGTTCACGCCGGCGCGCCGGGCGGTCAGCGCGGACCCGGTGGCGGCGCTCCGGCGGGAGTAAGCGGCGGTCTACTTCTCGACCGGCAGTCCCAACTTCTGATACGCCATGAATCCGCCCGCCAGAGAGGCCACGTTCGTGTACCCCATTTTCTGTAAGGTGTCGGCAGCGAGGGCAGATCTGAATCCACCGCCGCAATAGACAACGACTTTGGCGTCCCTTTGTGGGACTTTGGCCTCGATATCCCTTTCCAGGACTCCCCTGCCGATGTGTACGGCCCCTGTGGCGTGCCCGGCTGCCCATTCGTTGTCCTCCCGGACATCGATGAGCATGTACTTCTCATTGCTCGCCGCCAGAGCCTTGAACTCCTCCGCGCTGATCTCTTTGATATGCGCTTTGGCCTCTCGCACCAGCGCCGGGAAACTGGCCGGCTTCCCGGAAGGAGCCGTTTGCGGAAGGCAGACCAGCGCTATCGAGACACCGGCCAGGATCGTTCGAATGAGCATTGCGCCTCCTGCGCTGAACATCGGCTAAACGGGTATCGTTATACCTGATATGGTCCAGGATATTCGATTTGCCCTGCGCGTGCTGCTCAAGAACCCCGGGTTCACCGCCGTCGCCGTCCTCGCGCTGGCGCTCGGGATCGGGCCGAATAGCGCCATTTTCAGCATCGTGAGCGCGGTGTTGCTGCGTCCGCTGCCGATCCAAGACGCCGATCGCGTGGTCAGCCTGTGGGAGAGCAACGCCAAACTCGGCCTGCCGCAGGTTCCGGCCTCGGCCGCGAACTACCTGGACTGGAAGCAACAGAGCCAGGCCTTCGATCTGATGGGGACGGCCTTCGCCTACCCGGAATACGGCGTCAACGTGATGGCCGGCCGCGAACCGGAGCGCGTGCCTGCGGGGAAAGCTTCAACGGAGTTCTTCGACGCCATCGGAATCAAACCGGTGGCCGGGCGGGCGTTCCTGCCCGAGGAAGACCGGCCGGGCGGGCCGGGCGTCGCCATGGTGAGCTACGGCTTCTGGCAGCACAAACTGCGCGGCGACACTGCGGCAGTCGGGCGGCCGCTGACGGTGGACGGGGTGCCGCGAACCCTGGTGGGCATTCTGCCGGCGGACTTCGATATGTTCGGCCGCATCGACGTGTGGACCCCGATGGCCATGGACCCGGCCACCACCGAGCGTGCGAACCGCAGTTGGGGCGTGTTTGCGCACCTGAAGCGCGGCGTCTCCGCCCAACAGGCGCAGGTCGAGATGACAGGAATCGCGACGCGCCTGGCGCGGCAGTACCCGGAAACGGATGAGAACTGGAGCGTGAGGGTGGTGCCCTTGCACCAGTTGGTCAGCGGCCTGGTCACCACGCCGTTGATGATGCTACTGGGGGCGGTCGGAATGCTGCTGCTGCTGGCCTGCGCCAACGTGGCGAACCTGCTGCTGGCCAGGGCGGGCGCCCGCCAGCGGGAGATCGCCGTCCGGACTGCGCTCGGCGCCGGGCGCCTGCGGATCGTTCGCCAGTTGCTGACCGAAAGCGTGATCCTGGCGATGACCGGCGGCGTGGTGGGACTGTTGCTCGCGCACTGGTCGATCATAGTGCTGCGCGGGTTCATCCCGGACGTGTTTGCGCTCATGCAACACATGGGTATCGACGGGCGCGTTTTGGCGTTCACCTTTGGCGTCTCGCTCGTCACCGGCCTGGTTTTTGGGGCGATCCCGGCCATACGCACCTCAAAGACGGACCTCAACAGCACGCTCAAAGCCGCCGGACGGACACTCGCCGGCGGCTCGCAAAGACTCCGCTCGGCGCTGGTGGTGGCCGAACTGGTCATGGCGCTGGTCCTTTCGGTTGCGGCCGGCCTGATGGCGCACAGCTTCATACGGCTGATGGCGGTAAGCCCGGGCCTGCGCACCAAGGACGTGCTCACCATGCAGCTCTCGCTGCCGCCGGCGCGCTACGCGGACGACGGCAAGAGGGCGCTTTTCATCAAGAACGTCGTCGAGGGTGTTCAAAGGCTGCCCGGCGTCGAATCGGCCGGCGCCATCGAGTTTCTCCCGTTCCGCAGCAGTTTCCTGAACAGCCGCATGTCGGTATGGGGATACCGCGTGGAGGGACGTCCGGCGGTGCGCGAAGGCCAGGAACCGCTGGCCGATTTCCGCGTGGTCACGCCGGGGTTCTTCACCGCGATGGGAATCCCGCTACGCCAAGGCCGCTATTTTGACGACCACGATACGCTCGGCGGCCCCGGCGTCGTAATCATCAACGAGGCTCTGGCGCGCTTGCAGATGCCGGGTGAAAACCCGATCGGGAAACGGCTGCGGCTGCCGCCGTGGGACGAGCCGGCGCGCGAGGTGGTGGGCGTGGTCCCGGACGTCAAGCTGTACGGCCTGGATTGGACCGCGGAGCCAGCCATCTTCGTTCCGCACGCGCAGAAGCCGTCCGCGGTGATGAGCCTGGTGGTGCACAGCCGGCTCGATCCGGGCCCGCTCGCCGCGGCCATTCGCCGCCGGGTGGAGGCGCTCGACGCGGAGCAGCCGATCGCCGGCGTGCGCACGATGGAAGCCGTCATCTCGGATTCCACCATGCTGCGGCGGCTTGCGATGGGGCTGATCAGCGCGTTTGCGGTGCTGGCCCTGGTGCTGGCCTCCGTCGGCATCTACGGCCTCACCGCCTACTCGGTGAGCCAGCGCACGCACGAGATCGGGCTCCGCATGGCGCTCGGCGCGCGCGGCATCGACCTGCTGCGCCAAATCGTCGGCCGCGGCGCGCTGATCGGCCTGATCGGGGTCGGGCTGGGAACCGCCGGCGCCTTCGGTGTGGCCCGTCTGCTCAAGAGCTTTCTGTTCGGCATCGTGAGCACCGATCCGGTGGTGATGGCGGGCGTTCCTGCGGCCCTGCTGGCAATCTCGATCGCGGCCAGCTACATTCCGGCGCGGCGCGCGGCCAAAGTGGATCCGATGGAGGCGCTGCGCTACGACTAGGACGCCGCGCGGGGGCCTCGGCTGCCGCCGGCAGGCGGAACCTCCTGCCCCACACCAATCGGCCGCTCGGGTCGCGTGTCTGCTATCCTCCGGCAAGGTGAGGATATGCGACTAAACAGCACTTGTACATGCACGCTTATGGTCGCCGCGCTGAGCGGCGCGGCGTTCGGGGCGGAAGCCGTAGTGTCGGGAGCCCCGTTCGGGAAATCTCCCGAGGGCCAGGCGGTCGAGCTGTTCACGCTGAAGAACAGCCACGGACTGGAAGCGCGAATCATGACCTGGGGCGCGGCCCTGGTCTCGCTCAAGGTTCCCGACGCCCAGGGCCATCTGGGCGATGTGGTACTTGGCTTCGACGACCTGGACGGCTATCTCAAGAACGACTTCTTCGCGGGCAAGATTGTGGGCCGCTATGCCAACCGCATCGCCAAGGCGCGCTTCACCCTGGACGGCAAGGTGTACACGCTCAGCGCGAACGACGGCCGGAACTCCCTGCACGGCGGCCAGCGGGGCTTCGACAAGCGCGTCTGGACGCCGCTGAAAGCGGACAACCATTCGGTCGAGCTCCAATACAAGAGCAAGGACGGCGAGGAGGGTTACCCCGGAAATCTGGTGGCCACGGTCCGCTACACGCTCACGGACGCGAATGAGCTGCGCCTCGACTACACGGCTACAACGGACAAAGACACTGTGGTGAACCTGGCCAACCATTCCTACTTCAACCTGGCCGGAGCCGGGAACGGGACGATCCTCGATGAGGACCTCCAGATCAATGCCGATCGCTTCACGCCGGTGGACCCGGAGCTGATTCCGACGGGCCAGCTATTGAGGGTGGCGGGCACGCCGATGGATTTCCGGACCCCGATGCGGATCGGCGCGCGAATCGATTCCGGCTACCAGCAATTGAAATACGGGCCCGGATACGATCACAACTGGGTGCTGGACAAGCCGCAGGAGGGTTTGACGCTGGCGGCTCGCGTCCACGATCCGCGCTCCGGGCGGGTGATGGAAGTCTTGACGACGGAGCCCGGCTTGCAGTTCTACTCGGGCAACATGATGGCCCGCTCGTCGGTCAAAGGCAAAGACGGGCAGGTGTACGTGTGGCGCGGTGCGCTGTGCCTGGAGACGCAGCACTTCCCGGATTCACCCAACCAGCCGAGCTTCCCCAGCACGGAACTGAAGCCGGGGCAGACCTACCGCAGCACGACGGTTTTCCGGTTCTCGGCGGACAAGAAGTAGGCGTCTCATTGCGAGGACGCCGGCGGCATCTTCCAGTTTCGGACCGAGAGACCGGTCAACGCGGCCGCGGTTCCAAAATTGAAGATCGCAAGCTGCTTCGCCGCGCCTGGCGAGTGCCGCGACACCAGCAGGCCGCTCACGATGATTCCGGTTGAGAAGCCCGACTTCAGCAAGACGCCGCGGGCCATGCTGAACGTTCCGTTCTGTGACCGCATGAGGGGATTGGCCTCGATCCCATTGCGCGACGATGCGATGTCGAGGGCGCTGGCAGCAACCAAGGCGGCGACCGACGCCACCCACAGCCGCCTCGACGCTTTGCGTGGCTCGGCCGCCTGGCAGGGCGTCAGATCGCCGAACAGCATGAGCACGGCCAGCCACCCGGCGAGCCACGAGCCGCAACGACGCATTTTCCACCTCGGCTCCCAACCGCGAACTTGGGTTCAACTAGCTCATCGGCTGGAGCGGGGTGTTCTCGCGTCGCAAAGGCTGAGAAACTCGGAGGATAGGAGCCACTCTCAACTTGATGAATCATTCGTACCGCCGCCTGGCTGTCTGGGTGTGGGCGATTACAGTTGTCGGAGTCACCGTGGGGGAACTGCTCCCCGGCAACAGCGCCATCATGCAAGCCGTAGCCGCCACCCACATCAATGACAAGATTCTTCATTTCGGGGCTTACTGCCTCCTGACTCTTGTGCCCGTGGCTGTTTTTCGCCGGAGCAATGCCATTCTCTGTCTGTTCGGGCTGGTGTTGATGGGCGGCGCTCTCGAACTCCTGCAGCAACTGGTGCCCGGCCGAAGCTGCGACATCGCGGACGAGATCGCGAACACGGCGGGAGTGGCGGCCGGGGCGGTCGTTGTCTATTGCTTCCGGCTGGCCGCCGGGGCTGTGGCTTAACCCGCCGCTCGTGGCCCAGCGGTCAGTCCCGGCGCTGGCGGCGTAGAACCAGGCTGTCGATCCAGACCGTCCCGCCTAACTTGTTGTCGAACTTCAGCGACGGCGTTCGAACCAGCCGGACCTCGGCCAGCCGCGTGGGTGGGCGCACCTCGAAGCTCGCCGATAGCAGCGTCCAATCGTGGGTCCCGGTGAGCCTCCCGGTGCGTGCGTCCAGAATGCTGAAGCCCAGCCCCTCGCCGGTCGTGATCTCCCGAGTCCGCATGCGCGCTTCGAAATACCACGCGCCCGGCGCGAGGACGACCCGCTGGGAGATGCCGCAATCGTTCACGTTCGCCGTGCCGTCGAAGCCGATCCGCAGGGAAGCCGTGCCCGCGGCGGCCGTGGTGAGGTCGCGCGTTACGGCCACGCCCGGGCTCCCGTCCACGCGCCAATCGAACACGACGCCGGCGGGCTCGCGCTCAAAGCCGGGATTGAAAATGGCGTTTTGGGCGGGGTAGCCGGGCTGGCGGCCGCCGGCATAAGAGGTCCAGGCCTGCCACGCGGCGTCGTATTCTTGCCGGTTCAGCAGCGCCCCCGCGTAGGCATCCGCCAGCGCGTCGTCCACATAGCCGCTAGTCAGCAGCCACGGCCAGGCTCCGAGCGCCTGCTCCAGGGTTGGCCTGTCCACGGCGCGGCGCAGAAAGGCCTGAGCGGCTCGCCGGTCCGGCAGCGCGGCCAGCACCTTTGCGGCAGGCAATTCCATCCGCTCCCAAGCGGTGAAGACGGCGGCATCGTATTCGGGGGCCAGCGTCAGGAGCCGGTTGCCGCACTTCAGGGCGCCGCTCGGGTCGTCGATCCGCCGGGCGAAGTTCACCTCGCGCATAAGGATGGGAGCGATTGCGGGCCCCAGTTCGAGACCACGGAGCATCGCGCGGCGGGCCCGAGCCGCGTCGCCGGAAGCGAGCAAAGCCTCGCCGTAGTCGCACCAGCGGTAAGGAGAAGCCGGGTCGCGGCGGAGGGCCAGCTCGAACAGCCGCAGGGATTCGCGGGTGTCTCCCCCCGCCAGGCTGCGGTAGGCGACACTGGCCAGCTCGTCGCTTCCCAGCCTCCACTTGAGGTTGAAGCGCTGGAGCCACGGTGGCCGCACTCCAGCCTCATAAAGAATGCCGGCCAGCGCGAGCCCGCCCGCCACCCCAGCCAGAACGATCCCGTAAATGGCCAGCGCTCTTCGCATGAGTCGGCTTCGCCATCCTACCACTTCGGGGCAAGGGCGCATCAGCTTGAAACCCGCTCCCGACCGCGACATAATGGCAGGCTTGATCGCCGTCGCGCTCGCGCTTCTTTCCTCGGTGTTCGTCTGGACGCTTTTCCACAGAGCGGGCATGGACCTGGCCGGCTGGGAGATCGCGACGCTGGCGCTGGCTGCGCTCGCAGCCGTCTTACTGCGCCGGGCGCAGGCGCCTTCGCCCAGCCGGACGGCGCTCGCCGCGCTGGTGGCGCTGCCGGTTTGGGTCCTGTTCACGCTGGTCCCGCTGCCGGCGGGCTTCATCCGGTTCGTGGCCCCTGCGCGAGGAGCGATCGCGGCGTCGCTGGCTGGAGTTTTGCCCGGCGCCGGAGACAGTGCCATCTCTCTGGCGCCGGCGGCGACGTTCGCCGCGTGGCTGCATCTGGCAGCCTGCATTCTCGTCTTCCTTGCCGTGCGGGAGATCGCCTGGTGCGCATCGGATCGCCGTCCGCCCTGGGTCGTAGCGCTGCCGCTCGTGGCCGTATCGGTCCTCGAAGCCGCCCTCGGCCTGGTGCAGTTCTATACGGGCTCGGCCGATGGCACGGGCGCGCATGGCACCTTTCTCAATCGCGACCACTTCGCTGGCCTGCTGGAGATGGCGCTCCCGTTCGCCGCGATGTACGGCCTGGCCGCCCTCTGGCGCGGGCGCACGCGATATGCTTCGCCGCTCCGGCCCGCCCTCGTTGCTTCGGCCGCCTTTGCCGCCGCCGCTCTGATCCTGCTTGGCTCCATTCACTCCCTCTCGCGCATGGGCTTCTTTTGCGCGCTCGCCGCGCTCCTGGTAGCGGCCGCGGTCACCCTGCGGAGAAAGCGCTGGCTGCTGGCGAGCCCGGTTGTGGCCGCCGTGCTGCTCATTTACCTGCCCAACGACCAGTTGATCGCACGGTTCGCCGAGCCTCATCCACTGGACCGCGTCGAGGTCTGGCGCCAGACCCTCCCGATGGTTCCCGATTACCTCCTGACGGGCTGCGGCCTCGGCGCTTATGAATCCGCCTTTATGAAGTACAAGCGCACGACGGCTACGGTGACGGATAGCTACGTGCACAACGACTACCTGCAGTACCTGGTCGAGCTTGGACTTCCCGGCTTCGTTTGCGGACTGGTTCTGGTGCTTGCCGCCCTTCGCGCGGCCGTCCGGGCCGCCTGCCACCACAGCTCTCCCGCCGGGCGGGCGCTTGGCGCGGCCTGTCTGGCATCGATGATCGCGCTTCTGCTGCATAGCATCGTCGATTTCAATTCCTACATTCCCTCCAACGCGTTCGCCTTCGCCTGGGTGGCGGGGCTGGCCGCTGTGGGACAGGCCTCCGGCCTGTCGGCGGGTCTCCAAACCCGCCAGCCTCAACCGACTTGGAAACTTGACCCATGAGACGACGTGATTTTTTTGCTACGGTGCCGGCGCTGGCGACAGCGCTCAAGACGATTTCGCCGGCGTGCGCCGCGCCGGTTTCCCCCGAGCTGAAGCTGTGGTACCGGCAGCCGGCCGCGCGCTGGGCCGACGCGCTTCCGCTCGGCAACGGCCGCCTGGGCGCCATGGTCATGGGCGGCATCGAGCGGGAGCGAGTCTATCTCAACGAAGACACGCTCTGGTCGGGCTTTCCAACGGACCGCGACGCGCTGGCCGAGCCAGGCGCGCTGGCCGAGGTGCGCCGTCTCATCCTTCAGCAGAAGGACTTCGTCGCGGGCAACGAGGCGGCCAAAAAGCTGCAGGGCCCCTTCACCGAAGGCTACCAGCCGCTGGGCGAGCTGGCCATCGAATTCGACTCTCACGCCGGCGCCGAGGACTACCGGCTCGAGCTCGATCTCGATGCGGCCATCTGCCAGACCACCTACCGCGTCGGACCCGCCGCGATCACGCGCGAGGCTTTCGTCTCGGCGCCCGACCAGGTGCTGGTCTTCCGGCTCGAATCGAGCGTGCCGGGCGGGCTGAACTGCACGCTGCGCCTCAAGAGCTTGATGCCGTTCCGTGTCACGGCCGATGGAGCGTGGCTGCGCCTGACTGCCAAGGCGCCGGCGCATGCCGAGCCGGATTACCGAGGCATGCCCGAACCCCTTCGCTATGATGAGGCCGAGGGCAAGGGCATGCGCGCCGAGGCGCTGCTGGTGGCGATCGCGGGCGATGGCTCGCTCCAAGCCGCTGGCGACGCCCTGCGCGTCGAGCGCGCCACCACCGTGACGCTGCTCCTGGCCGCCGCCACCGGCTTCCGCGGGTTCGACAAGCTGCCCGATCTCGGCGCGGATCAGATCCACGCGCGCTGCCTTCGCACGCTCGAAGCCGCGCGGAAGAAATCTTACGCGTCCCTGCGCGAGGCGCACCTGGCTGAACACCGCGCCTTGTTCCGGCGCGTGGCGCTCGAACTCCCCGCGGGCGAGGCGTCCGCGCTTCCCACCGCCGAGCGGCTCGCTCGCCACAAGGAGCAGCCCGATCCCTCGCTGGCCGCGCTCTACTTCCAATACGGCCGCTACCTGCTGATCGCCAGCTCGCGCCGCGGCTCGCAGGCGGCCAACCTGCAGGGCATCTGGAGCGACACGCAGATGCCGCCCTGGAGCGCGAACTACACCACCAACATCAACGTCGAGATGAATTACTGGCCCGCCGAGGTGGCGAACCTCTCCGAATGTCACGAGCCGCTGTTCGATTTCATCGAGGACCTCAGCCGCACCGGCGCGCACACCGCAAGCACCGCTTACGGCCTGGACGGCTGGGTGGCGCATCACAACTCCGACCTCTGGCGCCTCAGCAACGCCGTTGGCATGAAGACCGGCGATCCGCGCTGGGCCAACTGGCCGATGGCAGCTCCCTGGCTCTGCGAACACCTCTGGGAGCACTATCTCTTCACCGGCGATCGCGAGTTTCTGGCGCGGCGCGCCTGGCCGCTCATGAAGAGCGCAGCGCAGTTCCTCCTCGGCTGGCTGGTCGATGACGGCCAGGGCGGGCTCACCACCTGCCCCTCCATTTCACCGGAGAACGGCTTCTATGCGCCGGGCACGGCCGACAAAGTCGTCACCGTGGATGCGGGCTGCACCATGGACCGCGCCCTGATCCGCGAGCTGTTCGGCAACTGCATAACGGCGGCGCACGTCCTGGACCGCGACCGCGATTTCGCGGCGCAACTCGAAGCCGCCCTGAAGCGCCTCGCGCCCTTCCGCAAGGGGAGCCAGGGCCAGCTTCTCGAATGGTCCCAGGAGTACGCCGAGCCGGAGCCGGGCCATCGCCACATGTCGCACCTCTACACGCTCCACCCTTCGCCGCTGTTCACCTGGACCCGGACGCCGGAGTGGATGGAGGCGGCGCGCCGGTCGCTCGATCTTCGTCTCGCCTCCGGCGGCGGGCACACCGGTTGGAGCGCCGCCTGGATCGTCTGTTTCCGAGCGCGCCTGCGCCAGGGCAGCGAAGCGGGTGAAGCCCTCTCCAGACTCTTTGCGCAGAGCACGAACGGCAACCTGCTCGACACGCACCCGACCGGCAACGGCGGCGCCATCTTCCAGATCGATGGCAACTTCGGCGCCACGGCCGGCATCGCCGAGATGCTGCTCCAAAGCCACGACGGCGAAATCACGTTTCTGCCCGCGCTGCCCCCGGCCTGGAGCGCGGGTTCCTATCGCGGATTGCGGGCGCGCGGCGGCCTCACCGTCGGCGTCGATTGGAAACAGGGCAAGGCCGTCTCCGCCCGGCTTGACGCGGCGCGGAGCGGAGAGTTCATCCTGCGGCCTCCGGCGGGCCAGAGCATCCGCAAACTCCGCCAGGCCGGCCGTGCGATCGCTTTCGAAAAGCTCAGCGAGGGGCGCGCGCGCGTGAAACTGGCCGCGGGCTCTTCGACGGTGGTGACGTTATGACGATGCGGAATACGCAACTGATAGCTGCTGCCCTGGCGATCTCCGGGCTGCTCCTGGCGCAGGACACCAAGTATCCTCCGCAAGGGCAGCAGTTTCCGGGTCCGCCCGCCAAGGGCGATACCGCCGACTGGCTCAACGAGATGAGGCAGTATCGCGCGGAGCGCCGCGCCCGAGCCGGCCTGACCGGCGACATCTACGAACGGCCCGAACTGAAATGGGCGCAGAGCAGCTTCATCCAGCCGCAGGCCATGGTCGAGGACCGCTACTTCTACGATCCCCTCGCCCGGCGCTACACCGTGGACCGCTTTCTGGAGGACCTCGACAAGCGCTACGGCGGAATCGACAGCGTTCTGCTGTGGCCGGTCTATCCCAACATCGGCATCGACAATCGCAACCAGTTCGATCTGCTGCGGGACATGCCGGGAGGACTCCCGGCCCTCAAAGACATGGTGGCGGACTTCCATCGCCACGGCGTGCGCGTCCTTTTCCCCCACATGCCGTGGGAGGTGGGCACGCGTGCGGAGCAGCTTGGCTGGCCGGAGACGGTCGCCGGGCTGCTCAAAGAGATCGGGGCCGACGGCGTCAACGGCGACACTTTCGGCGGCATGCCGCGAACCTATCGAGCCGCTTCGGACGCCGCCGGCCATCCGCTGGTCTTCGAGCCCGAAGGCTACCCGGACGGCGACGAGATGCTCAACTGGGACAACATGACGTGGGGCTACTGGCAATATCCCCTCGTCCCCATGGTCAGCCGCGGCAAGTGGCTGGAGCCGCGCCACATGGTCAACGTCTGCGATCGCTGGAACAAGGACAAGACCGATAATCTGCAGGCCGCATTCTTCAACGGCGCCGGCTACGAGAGCTGGGAGAACATCTGGGGCATCTGGAACGGCATCACCGAGCGCGACGCCGAGGTCATCCGCCGCGTGGCCAAAATCGAGCGACGATTCGCGGCCTTGCTGGTCAGCGCGGATTGGGAACCCCACACGCCGACGGCGCAGTACGGCGTCTTCGCCAGCAAATGGCCCGCGGCCGGCCGCACCCTCTGGACCCTGGTCAATCGGACGGTCTATAACGTCGCCGGCCCGCAACTGGAGGTTCCCGCACAATCCGGCATGCACTACTTCGATCTGTGGCACGGCGTCGAGCTGTCGCCCGAGGTGAAGGACGGCAAGGCTGTGCTGATCTTCGCCATGGAGGCTTCGGGTTATGGAGCGGTTCTCGCGCAGCGGGAACCGGCGGACTCCGCTTTGAGCGCCTTCCTGGAGGGGATGCGGAAACTGAACGCCCAGCCTCTGGCGACCTTTTCCAAGGTGTGGCGTTTCCTGCCGCAGCGGATGGTCGAAATTGCGCCCGCCGAAGCGGCCTCGGAGGCGCCGGATGGCATGATCCGCATCCCGGGTACGGCGGACTTTCTGTTCGAAGTGCACGGCGTCGAGATCGAAGGCGGAGACGATATCGGAGTCGACGTGCAGTATCCCTGGGAGGATTCCCCCCGCCGCTATCACTCTCAGAAGATCCCGATCGCGCCGTTCTACATCGACAAGTTCCCGGTAACCAACCGGCAGTTCGCCGCCTTCCTCAAGGCCACCGGCTATCACCCGGCGGACGACCACAATTTCCTGAAAGACTGGAAGGACGGCCAATATCCTGCCGGTTGGGATATGAAGCCGGTGACCTGGGTTTCGCTCGAGGATGCCCGCGCCTACGCGAGCTGGGCCGGCAAACGGCTTCCCCACGAATGGGAGTGGCAGGTTGCCGCCCAGGGATCGGACCACCGCATCCACCCATGGGGCGACCAGCCGTGCGACGACTGCGCACCTCCGCAGGAGCATGGCCGCGAATTGCGCGCGCCCACCGACGTCGGCGCTTTTCCGAAAGGCGCCAGTCCCTTCGGCGTGATGGACATGACCGGCAATATCTGGCAATGGACCGACGAATTCCAGGACGAGCACACGCGCGCGGCCATACTTCGCGGCGGCGGATATTACCGCCCGTCCGGATCGCGCTGGTACTTTCCCTCCGCCTGCCGGCTGGACGAACACGGCAAGTACCTGCTGATGGCGCCGTCCAAGGACCGCGCCGGCACGCTGGGATTTCGCTGCGTGAAGGATGCGCGCTAGGCTCTGGCGCGGTTCGGGTTCACCGCCGCCTTCCATCCCGCATCGAAGCGGTCCGCAATGTCGGGCCGGTCCCGCAGGGTCTCCTCCAGTCCCAGGCGGGCATGGGGTGGCGTGATTTCATCTTCGCGAAGGCGTTCCTCAATCTCCGACCACTCGTTGCTCAGCCCGCCGGCATCGAGCAGGACCACGCGGTTCTGGGTGACGCCGAAGTTCTTCAGGTGCGGGTCCAGGGAGACGACCCCTCGCTGCCACGCGGCCCGCCGCAGCTCCAGATACCGCATCAGCCAGACCTCGATCTCATCGAAGCGCCTGGCCCGGGCCAGCTCGTTGATCCGCTCTTGAAGCGTCGTCTCGGCCCGCTCGGTAGCCTCCGAGACCAGCAGCCACCCCGGCCAGCGGCCGACCTTCACGCGAGTGGGCGGAAACGCAATGGTCTCGGGCATGAGCGCCGTGCCGGCCAAGTACGCGTCCGCCAGCTTCCGGCCTCGAATTTCGTCCCGGGAGTACTGCCGCCACATCTGGCGGGCGTGCGTCGTGAGCCAGATGCCCCTCGGCACCGACAAGACCACGGCGTGAAAAAACAGGCTAAACGCGCGGATCTGCCTGCCGGGTTTTGCCAGCATCCGCCGCCCGACGTGGCCCGGCACCAGCCGATCCAGCCTCCGCAGAAACTTCCACGTCAGAATGAGGGCGATGATCTCGGAGGGATGCCGCTCGCGCGTTACCACCCAATGTTCCGAGGCGTAGACGACCTTTCCGATTCCCTCACCCAGCCGTAGCAGGCAGCCGCGCGTCAGCTCCTCGGGCGCCTGACGAAGCACACGGATCGCATAGGACCGCCCGCTGTTCCTCGACCGCTGTGCCGTTGTGCCCGTAATGCCATTTTGACTTATACGCGCATTTTGATGCGTGCGCAATCCGGCCCGCACCCGATTCCAGGCGCGCGGAGCGGAAGAGCCGCAGCCGCCCGGGACTCACATGTGGAAACTCACATCCACCTGGGTTTGGGCCTCCACCGGCTCCCCATCCACAGTCGCCGGACTGTAAATCCATTTCATGACCGAATCGACCGCCGAAGTGCGCAAGACCTCCGGGCCGCTGATGGCCGTCGCCTTTTTGACCCTGCCGTCCTTCCCAACCACGGCAATCACGCGGACCACGCCGCTGATGTGCCAGGTCTTCGCCGCGGGCGGGTACACGGCCGGGAATTGCTTGATGACCCTGGCCACTTGCGCTTGCCCACCGATCCGGGCACTCGGGGTGGGGGGTGGCGGCGCAACCGTCGCCCCAGGCAAGCTCGGAGCGCTTCCGGCAATCGCGTTCGGCTGGCTCTCCAAGGCGGGCGCCGCCGGGATCTCGGCCGGCTCGGCAGCATGGAGACGCACTGCGAGGGAGTTCTCTCTGGCCGGCTGGGCGGTCACCACCGAGGTCGGAGCAACTTGGGGAGCAGGCGGCTGGAGCGGCGGAGGCGTGGGAGCTGGTTGCACCGGCGCGGTCGCCCGCTTGGGTTCGGCAGCGGCGGGCGCCGGCCTGACCGGCTGCGGCTGCACCTGCGGGACGTTGGTAGCGGCAACAGGCGGGTAAGAACGGCCGGCGAGGTGGCTGACCGACTCGGCCTGGTTCTTCCCGGTCCTCTGATCGGCTACTTCCAGCCGGAAGCTCACGTTGTTCGAGATCGCCGAGTACGCGATGCTGCCCTTGCGCAGCGTGGCGAGGTCGAGATCCACATCCTCTTTGTGACCGCCGTCGTCGATCGTGAGCGTCGCCCGCGTCGCGGTCGAGATGAGCGGCAAAGCGCGATTCCAGCTCAGCAACAGCTGGCCCGCGCTGGTGTCCACCTTCAAACCCATCGAGGTATCGGCGGCCTTGCCAAGGCCGGCCGCCGGGCCGCTCGGCCGAACGAGGAAGTGGTAGCCCCCGCCAGCCACCAGCAGAAGTACCAGGGCGGCGATCACCCACTTGAGACGGCTGACCAGACCGGGCTGGCTTGTTTCCGCCGCGGCGGCAGGCATCCGCTCGGCAGTGGTCGCGGCGACGACGGGCTGCGCTTTCGGCGGCGCGGCCGGTTTGGTCGCGGCCGGCCTCTCCTCCGGTTCTTGGGGAGCGGGCTCCTCGCGCCTGGGCGTCACCGGCGGAGCCGGAGGCCGCTCTTCGCGCTTCGGAGTCAACAAGGGCTCCCCTGCAGCCTGCGCCTCCGGAGCAGCCACGATGAACTGCGCGAAGTTCTTCACCAGCTCGGCACGCTTGAAGGGGAACTGCAGATAGCTCTGTTCAGGAAGCTGGCCATTCTCCCAGAAGAAGAACCCAGCGGCGCTGGGCTGCATCGCGAAAGGCCGGACCAGAAGGAAAACCTGGTTCGGATCGGAGAAGAACTCCTTGGCGAGAGCCTGATCGTCTTCGTCCAGAACGAGTTCCCGGCGCGTGTTGCTGCGGAAGAAGCCGGCGACGGAGGTGCCGCCGGCTGGGTTGCCAATGCGGCCGAGCGCCTGCTTGAGCCGCACCTTGTCCTCGTCGGACAGCAGGTACAGCGGCCCGCGCGAGTAACTGCACTCCACCACTTCGAACTGCTCGATGATCACAGTCGGCTGGCTGCCGGCGAGAACACGTCCTCCCAGGACGCCGCCGATCTCCGATCCCCGCTTGGTCACGGCCTTGAAGCGCTCGAGAACCTCGCGCTCCAGGCGATCCATCAGATCCAGGCTGAAGAGCACCCTGATCGGCTTGCCCGCAACCTCCCAACGATAGAACGCGGCAGCGCCGGGAATCCGGGGCCCGCCTGGCGATGGCGCTTCAGTCGGGACTCCCCCCGTCGGCACCGCCGGCCGGATGTCCGGTGGGCCGGCCGTTTGCGCATGCGGAGCGTGACCTGTTGCGACGGCGGCCTCCGCCTGCGCCGCGACGGGGGCCTTGGACTTTTCCGGCTCCGCCGGGACCGGGACGGGAGGAGAAGGCTCCGCTTCCGCAAAATCCGCAAACGCGGCTGTGAAGCCCACGGCAGCAGCGCTCAGTCCCGCGTCGAATGACTCATCGATCGCCTCGACGCCGGGCTCAGGGCCGGCGGACGCTGGCGGCTTCTCTACCTGCGCCTTCCGCAGTCGCTCCTCGAAAGCGGGAATCAATGAGTCAGGGCCTTGCCCAGGCGTTGGCGACGGCGCGCCGGCGGCGGCCGAACTGGCGCACAACTGGCAGAATTGGCAGATCTCGACGCCCGGCTCTACCGCAACTCCGCAGTTCCGGCAACGGTCTTGCAGCGGTTTAGGTGCAAGAGCCGGTTCCGGCTCGGCCGAAGCCGGAGGAAAACGTGGCGTCCTCGATCCTGGCTGATCGAGTCCCCGCACGGGGGGCGCAGAAGCCGCCTTAGCGGGCCGCGCACGCGCGGACGCCGGTGGAGGCGCCGGCTGCGCGCTGCGGGCCGGGGTCGAACCCGAACCGGCGAGCCCTTTGTGCGGCGCCGGACTCCAGTTCGGGCGTGTATCGCAGGCCTTCAACAACTCCGCGACGAACTCCGCACAAGTTGCGTAGCGCTTGCCCGGTTCCTTGGCCAGTGCCTTCTCGAACACGTCGGCTACCGCCGGCGGCAGCGTCGGATTCAGTTTGTACGCCACCTCCGGCGGCTCCGTCATGATCCGGTAGAACAGCGTCTGCACGGAGTCCGCCTGGAACGGACGCCGCCCCGTCAGCGCCTGGAATGCAATCACCGCCAGCGAGTACTGGTCCGCGCGCGCATCCACGGCGCTGCCTTGTATCTGCTCCGGAGGCATGTAGTGTGGCGTGCCGATCACCATGCCCGCCTGCGTCATCGAAGACAGGCCGGTGAAGCCCTTGGCAATGCCAAAGTCGCAGATCTTCACCGTTTCGTTCTCTTCGAGCATGATGTTGGCGGGTTTGATGTCGCGATGGACGATGCCCTTCCTGTGCGCGTAGTCGAGAGCGGCAGCGGCCTCCTGCAAGATCTGCCGGATCCTCTCCTTCGACAGGGGAACGTCGGCCAGCAGCAGCTTCTCGAGCGTTGGGCCGCTGACGTACTCCATGGCGATGAACGCCACCCCCTGCTCCTCGCCGACGTAGTATATGGTGACAATGCCGGGGTGCTTGAGAATGCCGGCTGCGCGCGCCTCGCGAAAGAGGCGGCCGCGAAGCTGCTCCTGCTCCTCCGGATCGCTGAGGTCGTTCAAGCGGATGACCTTGACTGCCACCTGCCGGCCGATGTGGGAGTCGATCGCGCGGTAGACCACCCCCATGCCTCCGCGGCCGATCTCAGCGACGATCTTATAGGGTCCGATCCGCTCCATGGTCGCTAGTGGTCGAGTGGAGAATTCAACCGTCAGGCCGGACAAGCCGGCGACGACGCGGCTCATTGAGGCCGCCATCGATTATACGTCCAGACCGGCTGCTGTTACGGTCTCTTAATCTCTTTTTCCTTCCCGGCGCTCCGCGACCCGGGAAGGGGTCGGCTCTGCCCTTTCCAAGTACACAGGTGGGCGGAAGTACCTCATTTCAAGCGACTTCTGAAACGCTTCCCCGCCTCCCTTGGCGCACGGCTGGAATTGACTGAGCCGCAGGACCAACATCTCTCGGCCCCCTGCGCGGATGCCCGCGGCACGCTGCCCAAGCAGGTGCGGCGCGAGATGCCTGGAACGGTCAGGAGCGGGCGATCTGCAGATGTGCGCGGGCTGGCGGCGAGGAACAAGCTGCCGATATCACCAGATAACGCTCCAGGTGCGGCGGCGGCGACGATAGGCGCTGCGAGATAATCTAGCCATGCCGTTTCGAAACATGCTGAGTTTTGTAAGGATCCTGCTCGGTGCCTGCTCCGTAATACTCCCCGGGTTGGCACAGCCCCCGATCCCGGCGCTCCGGGTCCTGGCCTGGAACGGGCACAAGGGCGCGGTTTCGCTCACGTTCGATGACGGCGAGCCCGTCCACCTCGACATCGCGGTTCCTGAGCTCAACCAGCGGCACCTGCGCGGCACCTTTTTCCTGATCGCGAACAAGGTGACGCGCGGGGAGGAGTGGAAGAGAGTCCCAGCGGGAGGCCATGAAATCGGCAGCCATTCGCTGGATCACAAACACGCCTCCGAACTGAGCCCGGCTGACGAGGTTGAACAAGTTCAGGAAGCACGGACGCGCCTGGAGGCTGATCTGCCCACTCAGGCACTCACGTTCGCTTATCCTTTCGTCGAGATCTCGCCGGGGCTGAAAGCCGCCGTGGGCAGATCCCACTTCCTGGCGCGCGGGGGCGGCGGCGCTCCGTACCTCAAACCGGAGACACAGCCCGACTGGCTGAACATTCCTAGTCAAGCCACCCTGACCGCGACCCCGCTGGCGGTCTATCAGAACTGGGTTGACACGGCGCTCAAAGAGGACGCGTGGACGGTGTTCATGATTCACAGCATCGAGAACCCCCAGCCGTGGTACGAACCCGTGCCGAAAGCGACATTCCTGGGACTGCTGGACCACCTCGTCCGGCGCCAGCACGAGGGACTATGGGTCGCACCGTTCGGAGAAGTGGGGGCGTATTGGCAGGCGCAGAAGACCTTCGAGGCCGCTGTTGTAGGGACTCAGGGGATGGGCCGTTCCGCCCGCTGGGCTTGGACCGTTCCGCCGGTCTTCCCGCGCGGCGTGGTGCTCAAAGTGCAGCTTGAAGGGGAAGGCTCCTGGCAAGTCTCCCAGGCCGGCGAGATCCTACAGCCCGACGCGGAAGGCGTCTACTGTGTAGCGTTCGACTTAAAGGAGATCTCCATCTCGCTGGCCAGCCCAAGGGCTGTGCGCAAGGACTGATGCGGGGCTGGCGTGACGAAGCCGGGGCGGGTGGAGATTGGCGTGCGCATGGCGTTGGGGGCGACCGCGACTGGCATCGGCGATTTCCGTGGCGGCAATCAAGCGGCTCGGGTTGAAGACCGTCTCCGGCGAGCCGGACTGCGAGCCGCGCTCAGGTCCGCTCTCCGACCGTCTCCTGCGCTGCATCCATGAATCGGTATCCAATATGGCTGTCGGTCAGCAGGTAGACGGGCTGAGACGGATCGTCCTCGAGCTTCTTGCGCAACTGGCGGATGAAGGTCCGCAGATACTCGAGCTCGCCGCCGTACTCCGGGCCCCACACCAAATGGAGCAGTCGGGCGTGCGTCAAGGGCAAGCCCGGATGGGAGATGAGAAGGTGCAGCAGGTCGAACTCTTTGGGCGTGAGATGCACGCTCTGGCCCGCCTTCCGCACCAGGCGGCGCGCCGGGTCCAGTTCGATGTCGCCTATGCGAATCGGAGCACCGGGTTCCGCCCGCGGCGCCCGCGCGCGGCGAATGGCGGCGCGGATTCTCGCGGCCAGCTCGCGAACATGAAACGGCTTGGTGACGTAGTCGTCGGCGCCGACATCCAGGGCCACGATCTTATCGTCTTCGCTGTCCCGGACGCTCAGCATCAGAATGCCCAGGCCGGGCAGAAGACGGCGGATCTCCCGGCAGGCGTTGATGCCTCCCATGCCGGGCATATTGATATCGAGCAGCACGACATCATAGTGGGCATCGCGGACCATCTCCACCGCCGCTTCGCCGGTCGATGCCTCCGCGACCTCGAAGCCCATGGCATGCAGCGTGGCACGCAAGGCGCAACGAATCGAGTCCTCGTCGTCCACGACGAGGATACTACCCCGCGATGGGTTCATGTTCTCTCCTGACAACCTTCGGCACTGCCAGGTAAAAGGTCGTGCCCTTCTCTTGCTCGCTCGCCACCCACACGCGTCCGTGATGGGCCTCGGCGGTCTTCTTGGCGATGGACAGGCCGAGTCCGGTGCCGGGCGCGCGGTGCTTTGACTCGGGAGCGCGGTAGAAGCGCTCGAAGATCCGCTCGCGGTCGCCGGGCTGAATCGGCGGGCCTTCGTTGTGCACCGAGACGACAACCTCGGCGTCGTCCTCTACGGCAACGATGGTAATAGTCGAGCCCGGGGTCGAGTATTTCGCAGCGTTATCGATAAGCTGCAACAGCGCGGTTCCCAGCAACCGGCGATCGCCGTGAACCATTGGTCCCTCTACTGGGGCGAGGACTTCAAAACGGTGGCCGGCAAGCTGCTCGTGGTTCTTCGCCAGCACCTCCTCGATCAGCGCTGGCATGAAGACGCGCTCCCGGTGGACCCTGATCTCGGCGGCATCAATTCGGGCCATCTGGAGCAAGTCGGTCGTCAACTGGTTCAGGTGTTTGGATTGCTCATCAATGAGAGAGACGAGTTCCGAGCGATTCTGATCCAGGTTGCCCATTTCCAGAAGACCCGAACTCGCCGTCCGGATTGCGGTCAGCGGCGTCTTGAAGGCATGAGCGAGGCTGTCGAGCACCGCGGTGCGAAGCTGCTCGCTCTGGCGGGCCGCCTCGGCGCGGCTTTCTTTGTCGAACGACCGTGCGCGCTCGAGTGCGATCGCGGTTAGCGATGCGGCCGCGTCGGCCGTAAGCTTGTCGAATCCAGTGCCGCTCAAGGCGAGTCCGCCCAGTAAGTCGGTCCCCAGCCGGAGAGCGCGCTGGCATGTTCCCCGGCGCTCATCATCACGATGGGCATCCTGGAGATACGCGCTGCGGGCCAGTTCTTCCAGTTCCGGCGTGCCGGTTTCGGTGGCGTCAACGCGCGCCTCGGCGGCATCGAAGAGCGCAACTGCTTCAGCGTGAATGGCCTCCCGGATCAGGCAGACTATGCGCGGTCCCACGCTCTGGCGCCGGTCCAGAAACAGAATGCGCCGGCTCAGTTCATAAAGCCGTTCCGCTCTGCGGCGCTCACGTGCCTCCGCCATGGCCCGATCTCTCGCCTTTGTGGAAAGACGGCTGACAACGAGTGCCGTGCTCTCGAATGCGGCGAGACCAACCCAGTTCTCAGGGTCGGCGACCTCGAAACTGAAGAGTGGGCGAATAAAAAAGTAATTCAGGCAACCGACGGCGAGAAGGGAGGTGACAGTAGCCTCCGGGAAGCCTGAAAGCATGGCGGCCAGCAGCACCGCCAGAAGGTAGAGATAGCCCATCGTGAGGCCGTTGGCATGGAGCGCGAAGCCGTAATAGGTTATGACGGCGACGGCCGCCATTCCAGACAGCGACCCGGCTAAGAAACGCAGACTTCTCGGAAGCTGGGGCATGGGCACGCAGGGGCGCAGGCTTAAGGGTCGCCCCGCCCCCCTTTAGGGATATTGTGCCTTCCCGGCCATAAAGAAGGCATAAAGAGCCGCTTCAATTGAGCCTGTAACCCCTCCGGGCGTACGCCTGGAGACCATTGCCAGCGATGCGAACCTGGATCCGACGCCATTTGCCGCTGCGGCCCGCGTTGCCGGGGACGTACCCGATGTTGTACTGGTTTCGGAGGACACGACTGAGGCTCTCGATCGCCGGTTCGATCTCTCCCCGGGCGTGAACAACAAACTGCAGCCCCCCGGTTCTGGCCGCAAGATCGTGCATCAGCAGCAGCCCATTCTGCTGATCGAGAGAGACTGATGGTAGTCCCCGGCTCATCGCCCTCGCGTTGATCTGCGGCTGATAGGTTGTAACCGTGTAGATCTGAGCGTCCGTCTCGACGGCCCGATCGAGCAGTTGCTTCCGCGAGCGGCGGCTTTGGTTGTCCATGCCGTCCGAGATGACCAGCAGCGCCTTGCGGGCGTTCCGGGCCGAGCGAAGCTGGTTCAGAGTGAGCCAGACGGTGTCGACGAGCGCCGTTCTTCCGGCGGCCTCTTCGGACGCCACGCTGCGGAACAGTCCGTCCAGATCGCCGGTGAACCCGGACCACTCTCGAGGCCGCGTGGAGACGGTGTTCAGAAACGCCTCGTCACTGGGATTCGACAGAGCCGCAAAGCGACGGAATGCCTCTCTGGCAACGCCAAGCAGCCCCTTCATGCTGCCACTCAGGTCCAGAACGATGCCGATGGAGACCGGCGCGTCATCTTCGCTGAAAGACTGGATCTGCTGCGCGACGCCGTCCTCGAGGATGGTAAAGGCATCTCTCGAGAGGCCGTCCCTGAGGGCGCCGTGGCGATCGATGACCGTGACCGGAACGACCACCAGGCGGGAATCGGCGCTGAATTCCGGACGGGGCTCCTGCTGGTGCTGCGCCCAGGCTCCCGCCACCGCCAGTGCGGCAACACAAACGACCCTTCGCAGTGTGATCATGCTCCTCCTCCATATGCGCGGGCTGACCTTTGCCTCCCTTCCCCGGCTCGACCAGCCGACGGCTGCAGGCACGCGAGACCCAAATCGCGGCGGTCACCGGCTGCTTGGCCGGCCGTTCGCTCCATTGCCTCCAGTGCAGACCGAAACTTCCGGAGCGCTCTGGCGGTGCGAGACCAAAACGCTCCCTGCCGAACGTCGCACCGCTGGATGGTGAGATCGAGAGCGTCCAGGACGCTATCTTGTGCGGCAGCCAAACCCCACACTGCCGCCGGCACTTTTGCGGCGCCCTTGGGACCCGCCGCCGCAGGCGGCGGGAAATCGCCCTGCGGCAGCCCGCCTGGCGTTGCCTCATCGTCCTGCCGCTGGCCGGTCAGAGCTGAGAAGCGCTCGAGATCGATCACCTGGATGTGCCCGGCGGCGAACGCCCGCACCGACCAGTCGTGAATGACCTGGGAGATCCGCCACGCGGGCAGCCCATACCGGGCGGCGATCCTGGTCACAGGCCAGCCTCGCACAACGTACAACGTTACGATGCGCCACTGCATGTCCGGCCGGGCCGACCTAGAGAGCACGGGAACCTGCGAAGGAAACGAGACTACGTTATCCTGAACCGCCCGGCGCAGCGCTGCGTTGCCCGGGTGCACCCATCGCAGGCTGGAGTCACTCTTCCGCTCGGTCTCAGCAGGTACGGCCGAGCATCCTGGCGCCATAAGTAAGCTTATTCCGGGCCGCATGAGGACCGCATAAAGACACGCATAAAGAAGTCATGAAAACTGCATAAGGGAGCCGTGAGGAATCCCGGCTGAGTTATGCGCCCTGCCTGGCGGCTCGGCACGCAGTCTGCGGGCAATGCCCGTCTTATCAAGGCAATGCCGCCGCCGAAGGCAGGCGCCGGCACAAGCCATAGAAAAACCTGACAGGCGCCATAAATATTTTGCGTGTATTAGCCAACCGCTGCTGATTACAGGCAGTTAGGACACGAGCGCCGATAAGTTATGAGGGTCCGCCACACGTCCTCATGCGTTCCTTATGTCGGCTCGGCCACAATGAAACCTGTAAATCATATTCGCTATGATACACACACCGTTAGTCCCCGCTGTACTGCCGTTGATCATCACGCTCCAAGTTGCAGCGCAGCTGGCTACTCCCGCATTTGCGGGAACACACACAGGAACCGTCGCGGGCGTGACCAGGACGCCGGACGGCCGGCCGCTTCCCCAGGCGGCGATAAGCGCTCACAACTACGCTGACCCCGATGGCAGCGGAGACCGCTTTACGGTTAGCGGCTCCGACGGAGTCTACGTACTGCCGGATCTTCGTCCCGGCCGGTATGAGATCACGACCTGGAAGGACGGATACCAGCGCGCGGCCGCAGGCCCGGTCCTCGTCGCCGCCGCCGAAAGGACCGCTTTCGATCCGATGGTCGGCTCGCAGCCGAGACCCGAAGTGACGGTTCCATCCACTGCCTCATCGGCGCCTTCCACGGCTGCTCCGGCCTTCGCGGAGGCGAAGGAGGTGGAGGCTCTGAAGCAACGGATTGAGCAACTCGAGGCGGAGCTAAAGGCTCTGGCCAATCAGCGGAAGCCGTCGGAGGAGAACCCTGTCGTGACCGCGGCCGGCGTGGCGCCTTCGCCGGTAGCGCCCAGCCCGCAGGAGCCGGCCCCGGCGGTGCCGGCCGCGACTGCCCCGGCCCCGGCGGTGGACAATGCTACTCCGTTCGCGTATGGCGATTTCACGTGGCTGAACGGCACACCGCGCAACAAAGACGCCGTGTGGGATTCGAAGTTCTTCACTCCGGAAGTCAGGTTCGACACTGACTTCATCGAAGATTTCAACCAGCCGAAGGACCACACCATGGGCGGGTCTACCGAGTCGTTTCGGAATGGGGAGATCCAGGTGGAGCAGATCAGCTTCGGCGGCGATTTCCATTGGCAGAACGTCCGCGGCAGGGTGCTGACGATGTTTGGCCTGTTCGCCACTACGACGCCTCGCAATGACGCCAGTGCCGGCGTCGGCCAATGGGATCTCCGTGACGCTTACCGCTATGTGTCGGAAGCCTACGGCGGCTATCACTTCAATGTGAATCATGGGCTTAATGTGGACGCCGGAATCTTCGTGTCCTACATTGGCCTGTTCAGTTACTACAACTTCGATAACTGGACCTACCAGCCGTCGTACGTTTCCTCCAACACACCATGGTTTTTCAATGGCCTGCGGATTCAGTGGTTCCCCACCAATAAGCTGAAGATCGAGCCGTGGATCATCAACGGGTGGCAATCGTACGCCAAGTTCAACGGCCATCGCGGCCTGGGCGGCCAGATCCTGTATCGGCCATACGAATGGCTGTCCTTGGTCTTCAACAACTACGGTAACGGTACGGATGATCTGGGTATTCCCGGACGTTCGCGCATCCACACCGACGACAGCGTCGAAGTGCGTTATTACAACAAGCCGGAGAGCGCCGGCGTTTCCAAGATGGCGTTCTCCCTTACCGGCGACGCTGGATGTGAGTATGGTGCGGGGGTGACTTGCCACGGCGGTAAGGCCGGACCGAAACAGTCCTTCCTGGGCTGGATGCTCTACGACCGGACGTGGTTCCACAAGGACCTGTTGGGCCTGACGGTCGGCGGCGGCATGATGAATAACCCGGGCCGCTACCTGACGCTGCTCCCGCCAATTAATGGAGCGGATGCCGTCTCGGGCTCTCCGTACTTCACCGAAAACCCCGGTGACAAAGCGCACATGTGGGACAGCACCATCACTCTCCAGTACATGCCGCGGCAGTACATCACCTGGTGGGCCGAGGTTGGCTATCGCCACTCGGATGTACCGTACTTCTCCGGCCGGGACGGGATTACGCCCCCTGGCGGGAACAATGGCTCGCCACAGTACTACGCCTGCAACACCGGCGCCACAGCAGGGACGGCGGACTTGGGGGCAGCGCAGGCAGCCTGCAGCGGGGCGGGCGGCGTCTGGTTCCCCGATCTTCGCAAAGGCCAGGCCAACATCTCCGTCGGTGTACTGGTGAAGTTTTGAGGCTGAGGTACGGCCGTGGAGGGAGGTTCTCGTGAGCAGCAAAGCTCTGGCAATTGGTCTTCTCGCCGGCGTTCCTGCGCTGGTGGCTCTCGGTGGCTGCCGCCAGGTGCAGGCGGATGCGCGCACGGAGGAGCCGCCTCCCTCCGCGGTCGTGCCCGGCGTTGACGTCAGCCTGTTCTCAGTGGAGCATCCGGAGCAGTTCCCGTTGGCCACGGCGACAGCCATTGCGACAGCCCCAACGCTGGTGGTCACGGGCAGCGTGAATCCCGACATTGCGCGCAACGTCCCGGTGATCTCACTGGCCTCCGGCCGTGTGGTGGCGATCCACGCGCGGCTGGGCGACGCCGTGCAAAAGGGCCAGTTGTTACTCACGGTCAGGAGCGACGACGTATCGAGCGCCTTTTCGAACTACCGGAAGGCGATTGCCGACGAAGTCCTCGCGCGTGCCCAACTGGACCGCTCCAAAGACCTCTATGCGCACGGCGCGATCGCCTTGAACGACCTCGAGGTCGCGCAGGACACCGAGGACAAGGCCAAGGTGGATGTCGAGACGATGGCGGAACATATTCGGCTGCTGGGCAACGACCCCGATCGCCCCGACGGCATGGTCAATATCTACGCGCCCGTGTCGGGAGTAATTACCGACCAGGAAGTGACCAATGCGGCCGGCGTTCAGAGCCTGGGCACGAACCCTTTCACGATATCGGACCTGTCCTCGGTCTGGGTGGTCTGCGACGTCTACGAGAACGACATGCCTAACGTCCGCCTGGGCGACACCGCGGAAATCCGCCTGAATGCCTATCCGGACCGGGTGCTGAAGGGAACGGTGAGCAACATCGGGGCGACGCTCGATCCGAATATCCGCACCGCGAAAGTCCGCATAGAGGTGCCGAATCCGGGAATCATGCGCTTCGGGATGTTCGTGACTGCCACCTTCCGCGCGCAGAAGAAGGTGACGCACACGGAGCTGCCGGCGGCCGCGATTTTGCACATTCACGACCGCGACTGGGTGTATGTGCCCGCCTCAGAGAAGAAGTTCCGGCGACTGGAAGTGGCGAGCGGCGATCCGTTGCCCAACAACATGCAGGAGATCAAGTGGGGGATCGAGCCAGGCCAGCGGGCGGTAGCCAACGCGCTGGTTCTGGACCACGCCATCGCGACCAACCAATAGAGGCCGTAAGTCAATGATCCGAGCTCTCGTAGACTTTGCGCTCAACAACCGGTTCGTAGTCGTCGCGGTCGCGGTCCTGCTCACGCTGTGGGGCGTTGTGTCGTTCCACGATCTGCCGGTCGAAGCCTACCCGGACATCGCGGACAACTATGTCACGGTGATCACTCAATGGCCGGGCCGGTCCGCGGAGGAGGTGGAAAAGCAGGTCACGATTCCGGTCGAGATTCAGATGAACGGAATCCCCCATCTTTCGTTTCTCCGTTCCGAATCCATTTTCGGCCTGTCGTTCGTCATTATGATTTTCGACGACAGCTCGGACAACGACTGGAACCGGCAGAAGGTGCTGGAGCGGCTCACGCAGGTGACGCTGCCGACCGGTCTGCAGCCTCAAATCGGCACGGACTGGAGCACGGTCGGTCAGATTTACTGGTACACGCTGCGAAGCACTAACCCGAAATACGATCTGATGGAGCTGCGGTCCATCGAGGACTGGGTGCTGCTCAAGGAATTCAAGTCCGTGCCCAACGTGGTCGATGTATCCGACTTCGGCGGTACGGTGCGGGAATACCAGGTACGGGTGGATCCGGCCAAGCTGGTGTCCTACGGGCTGAGTATCGCGCAGGTGGAACAGCAGCTCGCCAACAACAACATCAACGCCGGCGGCAGCTTTGTAGAGACGGGTTTGCAGCAAATGAACGTGCGCACGCTCGGGCTTTTCGAGAACGTCCGGGATATCTGGCAGACGGTCCTGAAGACGCAGTCCGGAACGGCGATCCGCGTAGGGGACGTCGCCGATGTGGTGCAGGGGCCGAAGATTCGGCTCGGACACATGGCCCGCGCGAACCACATGGAGGACGGCAGAATCATCGACGAGCCCGACGTCATCCAAGGCGTCGTGCTGTTGAGGAAAGGAGCGGACGCGGGCCCCGCACTCGAAGCGATTCACAAGAAGGTGGATCAGCTCAACAACGGCATCCTGCCCGAGGGCGTGAAAGTGGCGCCCATGCTGGATCGCGCCGATCTTCTGCACTACACCTTGCACACGGTCCTGCATAACCTCGGAGAAGGAATGATCCTGGTGGTCATCGTCCTTCTCCTGTTTCTGGGCAACATTCGCGCCGCGGTGATCGTGGCGCTGACGATTCCGTTTTCGCTGCTGTTCGCCTCCATCTGGCTGGATCTAAGTCGCATTCCAGCCAACCTTCTGTCGTTGGGAGCGCTGGATTTCGGAATGGTGGTGGACGGCGCGGTGGTCATGGTGGAGAACATCGTGCGGCACCTGGCGCGCTGCCACGAGGGCGGAGGCGCGACAAGGCCCGCGAACGCGATCCGAGAGGCCTGCCACGAAGTTCAACGCCCGGTGTTCTACGCCATCGCCATCATCATCACAGCGTACATGCCGATCTTCACGCTGCAGCGGGTAGAGGGGCGCTTGTTCCGGCCGATGGCCTTGACGGTTGCCTTCGCCCTTCTCGGCGCTCTGACGTTCTCGATCCTGATCGCGCCCGTTCTCGCCAGCATCTTGTTCCGCCGCGGCGTGCGGGAGCGCCGGAACCCCGTTCTGGCTTTTGTAACGGAGCGCTATCGCAGGCGCCTGCGCTGGGCGGTTGGCCACCGCTGGATCACGCTCGGTGCGGGTGTCGCCGCCCTGGCCGTTTCGGTTTACCTCGCGTTCAGCGGGATCATTGGTTCGGAGTTTCTGCCCCATCTGGACGAGGGCGCCATCTGGGCCCGCGGCACGCTGGCCGACAGCACCAGCCTCACGGAGGGCGAACGGTTCACCAACCAGGCACGGCTCGTCTTCGCCTCGTTTCCCGAGGTGACCACGGTGGTGTCACAGACCGGCCGGCCTGACGACGGAACCGACACCGGGGGATTCGGCAACACGGAGTATTTCGTCGACCTGAAGCCGAAGGAGGAGTGGAGGCCCGTCTTTCACCGGAACAAAGAAGAGCTCATCGCCGCGATGAATCGCTCGGTGTCAAGGCTTCCGGGAGCCCTCTGGAACTTCTCGCAGCCGATCGAGGACAACGTCGGTGAAACGGTGACCGGCACAAAGGGCCAACTGGCGCTGAAGTTCTTCGGCAAAGACCTGCGGATTCTGGATGAGAAAGGCGAACAAATCGTCGCGGCCATGTCGCACGTTCCAGGCATCATGGATCTCAAGCTCTATCGCACGCTCGGACAGCCGAATCTCAATTTCGTCGTCGATCGCCGAACGGCGGCCCGCTTTGGGATCAACGTAGCCGACATCCAGGACGCCATCCAGACCGCCGTGGGAGGCAACGCCGTGAGCCAGGTGCTCCTGGGTGAGGAGCGATACGACGTGGTGGTTCGCTATCAGGCGCCCTATCGGGACACCGCGAAGGCCATCGCCAATATCCGCCTGCTCTCCCCGTCGGGCGAGAGGGTTTCTCTGGCGCAACTGACCAAAGTGGAGGTTCGGGACGGCGCCTACGACATTTACCGGGAAGGGAACACCCGCTACGATGCCGTGACCTTTAACGTTCGCGGGCGGGACCTGGGGACCACGGTGGAAGACGCCATGCGGCAGGTCAGACAGAAAGTGAAACTGCCGGCAGGTTACCGCATCGAGTGGTCGGGCGAGTATGAAAGCGAAAAACGCGCGGAGGCGCGGCTGTTCCTCGTCGTGCCCCTGACCATTCTATTGATCTTTATCATCCTCTACACCATGTTTCGCTCGTTCAAGTGGGCGATGCTCATTCTCGCTAACGTAGCGCTCGCCCGCATCGGCGGGCTGGTAGCCCTGCTGATCACGGGCACTTACTTCAGCGTGTCATCGGGCGTGGGTTTCCTCGCGCTGTTTGGCGTGTCGGTGCAGACCGGCGTCATCATGCTCGAGTACATCAACCAGCTTCGCGCGCGCGGGCACACCGTCGTGGATGCCGCCATTGAAGGGGCCGTGCTGCGGCTTCGTCCCATCATGATGACGATGCTGGTGGCGACTCTCGGGCTGCTGCCGGCGGCGCTGTCGCACGCCATCGGCTCGGATTCGCAGCGGCCTTTTGCCATTGTCATCGTGGGCGGTCTGATCTCCGACCTCTTGATGAGCATTGTCCTGATGCCCACTCTGTACGTCTGGATCGCAAGAGACGAAGACAAGCTACCGGAACCGGAGGAGTCCTTTGAAGGCTAGGAGGCGGGTAGTATGGCATGCGGGCTCGCTCGCAGTCGGTTGCCTGCTGTGTGCCGGCTGGGCACGCGGGCAGGCCGCCGGAAACCCTGTCAGGATCACGCTGGAAGACGCCATTCATCTGGCTCTCCAGCACAACCACAATCTGTTGGCTGCGCGCACCACCATCCCGCAGAGCGAGGCGCAGGAGGTGACCGCCAATCTGCGCCCCAATCCCACGCTGTTCACTGATTGGGAGTACCTGCCGCTTGTCCACGTTCCCCCAGGCACGAGCTTGCTCGATTACCTCCGCGATTCGACCGAGGCTGACCTCGGCCTGAGTTACTTGTTCGAACGCGGCAAGAAGCGTCAGCACCGGCTGCAGGCGGCGAAGGACGCGACTGCCGTGACGCGCTCGACGGTAGCGGACAATGAACGCACGCTCGCCTTCCAGGTTGCCCAGCTTTTCATCAACGTTCAGCTTGCCCAGTCGACTCTCGAACTGGCCGAGCAGGATCTGAGCAGCTTCCAGAAGACGGTAGATATCAGCCAGGCCCAGTATAAAGTCGGCGGCGCGAGCGAAAACGATTTCCTGAAGATCAAGCTGCAGTTACTGCAGTTCCAGCAGGACGTCGAGCAAGCGCAACTTGCGAAGGCCCAGGCGCTCTCGGATCTCCGGCAGTTGCTGGGTTACGAATCGGTGCCCGCCGGCTATGACGTGAGCGGGACATTCGACTACCAGCCGCTGCCCCTCACACTGGCCGATTTGCAGGCGAAGGCGCTGGAGAACCGGCCCGATCTGCGCGCCGCAGTGCAGGGAATCACCGCCGCAGGCAGCCAGCATGAATTGGCCAAAGCCAACGGGAAAGTCGACGTCACCGGATCGCTGAACTACTCGCACGTCAACAGCATCAGCGCGTTTACTTTCAACATCAGCTTTCCACTCCCGATTTTCGACCGCAACCAGGGCGAGATTGCGCGGACTCACTACGCCATCAGCCAGGCGCAGGAGCAACAGATCGCCGCCAAGGGGCAGGTCCTGACCGATGTAAGAGATGCCTGGGAGGGCGTTCAGTCGAACGATCGCATCGCTCGTTACTATCGATCCGGTTATCTCGACGTGGCGCAGAAGAGCCGCGATATCACCGAATACGCTTACCGGCGCGGCGCGGCGCCCCTGCTCGATTTCCTTGACGCCGAGCGCAGCTACCGCGCCACCCAACTCGCCTGGCGGCAGACCATCGCCGCGTACTTGCTCGCTCTGGAACAGCTTCGCGAGGCAGTGGGAGCAAGGAGTCTGCCGTGAACAGGGAGGAGGTTCGCGCTCTCATTCAGAACGTCGGAATCGTTCCCGGCATCCGCGTGTCTGCCGCCGAGGACGCCCGCTTCGCGGCGGAGGCGGTGAATCGGGGAGGGATCCCGATCGCGGAGATCACCATGACCGTGCCGGGCGCGATTGACGTCATCGCGGACTTAGCGAAGAGCCATCCGGAGATGGCTGTCGGCGCCGGAACCGTACTCGACGCAGACACGGCGGGCCGCTGTCTGGATGCCGGCGCAAGGTTTCTGACGAGTCCCGGCCTGGTTCCGGAGGTCGTCGAGTTCGCGGTAGCAAATGACGTCGTCGTCTTCCCTGGAGCTTTAACGCCAACCGAGGTGATTGCGGCGTGGAAGGCCGGCGCCGACTTGGTCAAGATCTTCCCCTGCGCGCCAGTTGGCGGCCACCATTACATCCGGGCGCTGAAGGCGCCCTTGCCTCAGGTGCCGCTGATCGCTTCGGGGGGCGTGAACCAAACGACCGCGAT
Organism: Bryobacterales bacterium; assembly: GCA_963719445.1. Lineage (GTDB taxonomy): Bacteria > Acidobacteriota > Terriglobia > Bryobacterales > Bryobacteraceae > DASWZN01. The sequence goes on along the minus strand of OY970385.1, from coordinate 3,957,476 downwards.
CAATTTCATCCTGGCCGGGGCCTCCGCGCTGGGGATCGGATCGGAGCTGATTCCAGCAGAGGCCATTCGGAAGCGACAGGAACAACGGATTCATGAGCTCGCGCGCAGGTTCCTGAACATGGTGAAGTACGCGCGCTCGGAGGAGGCGGGACGGGGAGCTTGACAAGAGATCCGCCCGCTCCGGGCTTGCCGCACCGACGGCTGAGGGGCTGGCGGACGACCAAAAAGGAGGTAGTCAGATGGAACGATCTGTGAGGTATCGGATTCTGCCGGGTGAGGGTCAGCCGGGAGAGGCGGAGAGTGGTTCCGCCGGCCTGCGGCCCTCGATTGAACGCGATGTGGATGCTCTGGTCGGCGGGTTGGCTCTGCTGGGAATCAGGCGATGCTCGCAGTGCCGGCAATTCTTCCGCAGCGCCGACAGCGGCGTGCTCTTCGAGTGTGGCGAGTTGGTTTGTTACGGATGTGTTCCGGCGTGGTGGTCCTCCCGGTTGCCGGAACTCGCCGGCATCGACAGGCAAAAGACCGAGAGCAAGCTGGCAGCCTGGCTGCGGAAGCATCACCAGGGCCAGGTGATCAAGGACCCGGCCAAGGTGCCGGCACCGGAACGTTGTGAGATTCAGCTCGCAACCGGCTGCGTCGAGTGCGGCGGATCGGGGAAGCTTCTGGAAGGCGAACGCTGCCGGTTCTGCAACGGTCTTGGCACGGTATTCGTGGTCGTGCTCAAGGAGGCCGGGCGAGCGGCCGCATAGACTTCGCCCGGCCAGCCTCGCACGGGCTTCGCCGGGCGTGTTTTAGGCAGCGGATCCGAGCCAGCTGCCGGACCCGGACCCGCGGCACCCCGGGGGCGCTTCGCGCTCAACGCCACGCCGGTGTGTTCCGCCGGAGGGGCGGAGACGGATGAGTTTGACACCTGCATCGACGGCGCCCGGCTCCGAGCGGACGTCGCAGGGCAAGCTGCTCATCGTGGACGACGAGCCGTCCGTCCGTTGGGCTTTGCATCGGACTTTGCGCGTCATGGGCTTCGAAATCTCGGAGGCGGAAAACGGCGAGCAGGCCCTGGCTCTGGTCCGCACCATCCGCTTTGACGCCATACTCCTCGACATCGCCATGCCGGGCATGGACGGTGTCCAGACCTGCCGGGAGATTCGCGAGGTAATGCCCCTGGTCGGCATTCTCATGGTTACGGTGAAAGACAGCGAAACCGACAAAATCCAGGCGCTGGATGCAGGCGCCGACGATTACGTCACCAAGCCGTTCAATGTGCGCGAACTGGCCGCGCGCATCCGCGCGGCCGTCCGCCGGTCGCAGACTCTTCCAGCCAACGCCGCTGCGGCAATCAACATCGGCGAGATCGAACTTGATCCGGGGCGCCGGCTGGTTCGAAAAGCAGGCGATACCGTTCACCTGACGCCGAAGGAATTCGATCTGCTGCACTGCCTGATGTCGCATGCGGGCTTGTCGCTGACCCATGCGCGTCTGCTTGCGGCCGTCTGGGGCCCTGAATATCGCGACCAAGTTGAGTATCTTCGCACCTTCATTCGGCAGTTGCGCAGGAAGCTAGACGACGATGCCGCGAAACCCAGGTACCTCCTGACCGATTCCCACGTGGGCTACCGGTTCAGGGCCGAAGAGGAGCTGGCAGTCGGCGGGTTGACGGGCTGAGCTGGCTTGGCTCCTGGCGAAGCAGTTGGCGCCCGGCTCGCCCGGCGAGCGCGACGTCCTCATATGCCAGGGGGCGCCTCGAGCACAGCCTTGTGCTCGCGCAGGTAGGCCCCTATAGGGGCCCCCATTGTTGGCGTAGAGCCCGCTTGAAGTTGTTGAAACGTGGTGGGCGGTCGCGGGCTCGAACCGCGGACCTCCTGCTTGTAAGGCTGTTTTGCCCCCATTTCTCATAATCACTCAAACTAACTACGCGGCACTCATCCCATTGTGAACTGGTCACTTAGCTGTCGTGCGTGTTAGACTGAGTTCGTGGCAGATTCGGGCAAGTTGGATCAGTTGGCACACAAACGGCACACAAAGAACCGGCAGGTCGCCGAGATCAAAGCCCTGATCGAAAGGACGGAGGACCTCAGATCTCGGCTGGAGCAGAAACGCGCCGCTTGCGGAACACGACCGGAGCATCAGCCGACGATAAACCACGAAGGCAAATGGCTGCTGCTCGACATGGGTGTGCACCCTCCACGGCCAATCCCTGGTTCAGAAGAAGCTGCCAAGCGACAGGCCGCTGCGGAGAACGGTTTCCTTGCTGTTACGTACCCATTGAGTGAGTCATGGCGGCCGCGGCCAAATGAGGACGCCAGTGAGACCCAAAGGGAGATGCTGGCGTGGGGCAAGGATTTTGACAAAGCGATGGAGCGGCTTCGTGACTACTGTGAGGAATACCGCAGGAACAAGGTTCTCGCCCGCGGCCGCTGTGCCGGTGCGGATCTGAGGCGCCACTTGGAGGTACTCGTTGAAGAGCTGAAGGACTTGGACCCGCGAGAGTCCCTGTTGTTCGGCCTTGAGCGGGATCTACCCGGTACGCTGAGAGCAGCGCGAGCGCGCTCCCCGAAGCACTCGCAGGCTAAGGCAGCGGAAGAGATGAATGTCGATTCGGAAACCGTAGGATCCTGGGAAAACGGGAGACGCCGACCGCGTGGCGAGAAGCAGCTGGATGTCCGGAAGTATGTTCTGACCAGGAACGGATTCAGCAGCTAGCGGACGCCTCGACTCGCGTGGCAGTCTGCTGACGCGTATTCCGTTCTGCTGTTTCCGTACGACTTTTTGCCATTTCTGTACGGCTTTTGGCCATTTCTGTCACTGGTCCCTACCCATCGAGCGCTGTATTTTTGTCTTGTTTTCGGAGGTACGGATAGATGAATGACGATATGATGACGCTGGCGGAGGCCGCGGAGCTTCTGCGGATTACCTATTCGCGCGCGGCTGACTTGGCGCGCCAGAACATACTACCGCACTTCAAACTGGGCCGCCAGGTTCGTGTCTCACGCGCGCGGCTACTGGTCTTCGTCGAGCGTGGTGGGCAAGCCCTGGAGGGCGGGTGGCGGCGGGAGGCACGGTAGGCGCTTCGTGCGACCCAGGCCGGCCGGTAGGTAAGTCATGGCAAGTGCAACCCAAACCACGGGTGATACACGGCCCTTCAGTGGAATGCAAACCGGGTCTGCGGACGAGGCGGCGCGGCTTTACACGCGCGCCGGTTTCTACGTACTTCCGGTGCCGTTCAAGGAGAAAGGCTGCCGGCTTCCGGGTTGGCAGGACTTGCGGCTTACAGAATCTGAACTCTGCTCCCATTTCGACAGGAGGGCTCAGAACATCGCCCTCCTGACCGGGATCGACGGACTGACCGACATCGATTGCGATTCAGCGGAGGCCATCAGCACGGCCAGCGCCCTGCTTCCCATGACGGATTTCGTGTTTGGCAGACCGTCAAAGCCTGCGTCCCACTACTTCTACGTGAGCGATGCGGTGCTGCGCTCCGAGCAGTTCGAGGACCCGGTCACCGGTACGATGATCCTGGAACTCCGATGCGCCAAGACAGACGGCGGCATCGGGAGGCAAACCTGCGTCCCGCCGTCCACGCACCCAAGTGGGGAGGCCATCCGTTTCGAAAACGGTCACATGGGATGGCCCGCCACGGTTCGCGCGGATGATCTGAGCCGAGCGGCAAAGAAGGTGGCCGCCGCCGCGCTGTTGGCACGGCACTGGCCCGGCCAAGGGAGCAGACACAAGGCGTTCCTGGCGCTGGCTGGGGCGCTGGGCCGGGCGGGGTGGTTGCTGGAGGAGGCGGCGCAGTTCCATCGGGCGATCTATACCGTCCTGTGGCCAGACGCGCCGGATGTCCAAGGTTGCGCGAGAGAGGTCGAGTCCAGCTTCGCGCGCCTTCAAGACGGGCGGGGGGCCACCACCGGGTTACGAACGTTGTGTGGCTTGGTAGACGAGAGAGTGGTCAAGCGGGCGCTGGAGTGGCTGGAGGTCGGGACACCCGCTCGGGGGAGAGCGGCACTTGAAAACAAAAGCGGCGCCCGCGCCGATGCTACCCGACTGGAGGAGTACGTTTTCGATCCCGACCATGATCCGCCGGAGGAGCGGATCTACTATGACGGCCTGATGGGAGAGGGTGATCTTGTCGTGTGGCTCGGGCGCGAAAAGCATCGAAAGACCAACCTCATTTTGCAGTTGTCAATATGCGCGGCCACAGGGCGCGACTTCCTGGTTTTTCGGTTCGCTGCGCCTGGCCCGCTCAAGGTCGTGGTGCTCGACTACGAGAGCAAGACCGGGAGCCTCCAGCGGCGCTACAGGGCAATTTGTGGGGCGCTGAACCTTACCGAACACGAAAGTGCTCTACTGCGAGATAACTTGCGCATAATCGAAATTCGAAAGCTGGCCCGTGCAGGGCAGACGATGCCCCGCTTCGTCGTGGGCGCGAACACCAAGTTCAAAAACGACGAAGACCTAATTAGCCAGTCGGAAAGTTTTTGGAAGGCATTTGCTGAGCAGTACCCGGCTGACCTCTATGTCTTCGATCCCATGCGTTCAATGCACAATGCTGACGAGAATGATTCCAGCATCGAAGTCCTCCTGAGCAGGTTGCGCCGAACGTTCCCAAGGTCAGCCGTGGTTGTTGCTCACCACATGCGGAAAGTGTTCGCGGGGGGCAAGGACGTGTCATTGCAAGCGGACATGAGGCTCTGGAGCGATGGGGCACGGGGCAGTACGGCTATCAAAGCCCACACCGACGTGATCGTGTGCCAGGAGCGCTCCACGGACAATCAGGGCAATGAGACGATCCATCTTGGCGTGTTTCTGAAGGACGGCGCCGACGTTCAACCCCTGCCGTTGGAGGAAAGCGACGCGGAGAGCTTTTTCTGGGAGGTCCGGCCTGAGGTTCCGGCTCACCTCAATGTCACGCTCGACAGATTGACGCACGGGGGTTCCTCATTCGCCGATCTGAACGCCGCTGTCAAGCTCCTGATCGACAAGGGCGTGAAGAGACCGACCGCGTATCGGCACGTTGGGGAACTGATGCGGCTGAACTTTCTCCGGCAGGATGGGGGAAGGCTCGTCCTGAGCGGATCGGCTAAGGTGAAGCACGCGAAGATATGCGAATGATGAGACAAGATGAGTAACTTCTTCTCTCTCTATGAGTTATGTTGTCTCACGACCCATGAGACAGTGGTGAGACCGTGAGACAGATTGTCTTACTGTCTCACGGTTGTCTCACGACCAGTGAGACACCTAACACCATGATTACTAAACAGATTCGGTATTTTTCTCACGACAATGCCTCTTTCACGGCGGGAGAGCCCCGCCTGACGAGGGAACAGATTCGATGAATGTCGCCGTCTATGCCCGCGTCTCTACCCAGGATCAGGACTGTGAACTCCAACTGCGGGAACTCCGGGACTACGCCATCCGTCAGGGCTGGGACATCCTGGACACCTACCAGGACGTGATGAGCGGGGACAAGGCGCGACGCCCCGGACTTGATCGGCTGATGGCCGATGCCCGCGCCCGGAAGTTCGATTGCGTGCTGTGCTGGAAGCTCGACCGCTTCGGACGCTCTCTGGTCCATGTCGTCAACAGCATCCACGCGCTGGAGAGTTACGGGGTCCGCTTCATCGCAATCACCCAAGGCCTGGACACCGACCAGCGCAACCCTGCCTCCCGCTTCCTCCTGCACGTGCTGGGCGCGGCGGCGGAATTCGAGCGGTCCCTGATCGCGGAGCGAACCCATGCTGGCCGGATGCGATACCGCGACGACTACGACAGCGGCAAGGTGGGCAGGACGGTCCACAGCAGGTCGGGCAGGGACTTGGCACCGCACCGACCACGAAGGGTGTTCGACCGCCATGAGGTGATTCGCCTGCATCGGGAGGGGTTGTCTTTGCGCGAGATTGCCAAGCGTCTGCGTATCGGGCTGGGTACGGTCTCCCGCACCATCGCCGACCGTTCCAAAAGTATTCGCATCGAAAAGGACGGGCCAGCGTTGGAACGAGCGCAGTTGCCCGAGGGGGAATCAGGGCCGTAGCGCCGTTCCCGAAGTCTCAACTTATGGAACAGAGACCAGAAGGCAGAGGAATGGCGAACAAAACAAGTGCCATGCAAGCGGAGCCCACCCTGACTGAATCGGTGCCCGACCAGCGGGCAGGGTCCCCGGCGACGCCGCACCTTGCCAGAATCCATAGCGCAGGCGCCATAAGCGACGGCGAGAACAAAGCCCTTCCCCAGCCTCCGAGCGAGTTGCCAGAAGGAGTAGGTTCTGGCAAACGCTCGATTGACAAGCCGAAGCCGGAGCAGTCCGCCTGGCACCGCGCCCTGAGCCGTGCCATAGCGATCATTCGCCGGCAGTGGGGACCAATTGACAGCGCTGCAGCAGACCGGCTGACCCGTTGTTTTCGCGCCATGCTCCTGCCGCGGCGACCGCCCGGAAGAAAGCCGAGCCGGGAAGTAGCTCTCGCCACCACCCTGCGGCGCCAGGGCCTTCAGTGGCGGGACATCTATCCGAAGGCTCTTGTGGGCTACGCCAGTATGCCGTTCTATGAACGCAACTGCCGCTGCTACAACCTCCGCCGCGCTGTGGCCGCTCGCCTGAAAAGGCAACAATTGCGTGAGAGGAAACAGCGCCAGGACGAAAGCGCCCGTGAGAACGTGTAGCCTCTTGCGCGGCCGCGACACCCGAGAATAGGACCGTGCCGAAGACCAGGACTCTCGACCAGATCGTGGCCATGAAGGCAAAGGCCGCCCGGTTCGTCCGCGATGTAGTTGGCGATCCGGAGCGCGCCGATGAATTCGAGGCCATGTCGCCCCAAGAGTATGCTGCGGGCAAGCGCATCGAAATCAAGAACCCGGCTTCAGGCAACAGCAGCCGAGCAATAAGGAGAATACGAATGGCTCGACCTACCTACGCGGATTTGAAAGACCGCATCGATGAACTAGAAGAGGAGAATCAAGTCCTCAATGACAAGCTCGATTCTGTCCTGGACATCGTGTCCGATGAGGACGAAGACGACGACCAGGACGACGAAGACGACCAGGACTGACCCGGCCGGCGGGCGGGCAGGCGAGGCCCAAGGAAGCACGCGAGGTCAGTGACCGGGCGCGCCGGTACAGAGCCAACGCCAGCCCTCCGCCGGGTCCGCGGATCTGTGCCCTGTGTGGCTCCAAGCGCAATGTTGAGATCGGCCATGCTGATGGCCATGAGGAGCATGGCGAACCAGCCAATCTCCTCTGGACATGCCGGGGCTGCAATGTCCGTTGCGCCAACACGCTCCGGCGCGCCGGAATCGGCCGGCTCACAGTGCAGTTCAATCCCGACGGCAAGGGCGCCGCGAGCCTCGGCCAATGGCTGACTGCCGTTCTCTCCATGCGGGGCGAATCCGATGCAATGCCCGTGAAGGCCGCGGTTGAGATGATCAGAGCGACGCCGCCGGAAAGGCGATCAGAGTTTGCCCAGGAGATTTGGTCACTGCGCAGGAAGCATGGAACCGACAGACCATCTCGGGACAGACCGCCCTTCTAATCGGAGCCGGAGAACCGCTCTGGTCTCAACCACGGCAGAGCGGAAGCTCGTCGCACGGGTCGCCCACACTCCGGCGGCAACTGTTGGCGTAGCCTGTTCAGACTGCCTCACCCGCAGGGAGGGATTGTACCGGACTTTGAAGGTGTGATTTAATTGTCCCTGCAACAAAAGCTGAAGCACGAGATGGGCTACATCATCATTGACAGCTTGCCGCTAGGCTCCCACAGTTGGGAGCATGAGGTAGTACGAGTCCGTGAAGACGCAGGCTCTAACCCGGAATGGCTGACGCCGTGCGACGCGTTAGGACGGCCCTACACTATCACTGGGCTCGTCGCACGGCCCGGAGCAAGGCCCGAAACCATAACGCGCTATCGCAACGATGGCGAAACGATCTACCACACCCGCAAGGATGCACAGCGCGCGATACGGGGGCTCTCAACATCATCCGCGCCGAAGGCGCGCCGCCGGGCGCGCAAAGCGTCTCACCCCGACTAGGGCGGCGCAAAACTGGTACAGTCTATCGGACCGGAGCCGCGTGAGTGAGCAGCCCTTCAAGGAAGATCTTGGCGGACAGGTCATCCGCTGGCTCCCGGTAGTTGTCCGGGTCGTTCGCTTTCACGCGTTGCGACATGAGAAAGCAGGCCGCGCTGTACTGGCGTTCCCGCACGAGCCTCCGGCAAAGCAGCTCGTACCGCTTCGCATAGGACGCGCCCTTAAACTCCGGAAATACGGGGAAGTGCGGTTCGGATACAGCCACCGGAGACATGGAGCGCTCGCATTCCTCCAATAGCAGGAGGTATCCCACCCAGGGCTGGGGCGAGGTCCGGAAAGCGCCTTCGCGGTAAGCGGTCCAAATATCGACCGCGTTCCCCAGGGCCTCCTCGGTCCGGTTGTTGAAGTTGTTCCCGAAAGAGGGCCCTACTTGGGACTTGAGCTCCAGGGAAGCAACAAGGATCCCTCGGTTTACGATTACCATGTCCCAGTCTTTCGTGGGGCGGAAGAAGCCGGGCAGCTCGCGGTCTCCCTTCACGTAGATGGTGGCTTGTAGGACGCCGGAGTCTATCAGGTGTTCTCGGATGGTGTGCCAAAAGCCGTCCATCTGCTTTCCACCGGTCACGGCCGCGCGAGCGCCCTGATCGGCTGCGCCGCGTCTAGCCTGATTGTTGGCTTGGTTTTCGCGCGTGGTCCAGAACATCCGCACGGCGTCTGAAAACACGTACGGCGGGATTTCAGGTATTGGCATTGAAGTTGAGCAAGAACTGCGCATTGGTCGCTTGCTCCAGGCGGCGCCGCGCAAGCTCAACGTAGGCGGGTTCGATTTCAAAACCGATGCTGTTCCGACCCCACGAGCTCGCCGCCACAGCCGTGGTGCCGGTTCCCATAAATGGATCGAGTACCGTGTCTCCTACGAATGAGAACATCCGTACGAGCCGCTCGGCCAAAGACACAGGGTATGGCGCGGGATGCTCGCGGGTGGAGGCACCGGTCAGACCACTCCAGACCTGCGTGAACCACTCCTTTTGGCAATCCTCAGGGATGACAGAAAGGGCGCGTGCTGCGAGCGTTGGTTGGCGGTATCCGCCGGGTTTCCTCTGGAAAAGAATGAACTCGATGTCATTCTTGATAACGGCGTTGGGCTCATACGGCTTCCCCAAGAAACTTGAGCCGTTCTCCACCTCGAAGGCCGCGTTGGCGATTTTGTACCAGATGATGGGAGCGAGGTTGTCAAAACCGATCTTGCGGCAGTGCTCCTGGATGCCAGCGTGGAGTGGGAAAACCACGTGCCGGCCAAACTTCCTTCTCGGCACGCACACGTCGCCTACAACCACCACCAGACGCCCCCCGGGTACCAGGACCCGGAAGACATGCCTCCAGACCTTATCCAACTCCTCAAGGAACTGATCGAAGCCCTCCACTGCCCCAAGTTGGCCGTCCCGTTCCGGATACTCCTTAAGGGTCCAATATGGGGGCGAGGTGATGGCAAGGTGAACACTCCCGTCCGGTATCGCGCTCATGTCCCGGCAATCGCCTTGGATTATGGTGTGCCTGGTCAGCAACTCGCGTACCGCGCGCTGGACGGCATGCAGGAGGGCCGGGTCCTTGGCGAGCGCAGGAATGGCCTTCTGCTGCTCCTGCCGGACGGCTTCGAGGATCTCGGGAGGGACAACAGCCTCCAACGGGTCGGTGGGCGCCGTGATGGCGCCCCTGAGCGTGTTCGTCGCCAAGGTTAACTCTCTAGTTTCTATTGTCGCGAAGGTGAGGTCAAGCGGCAGGTAGTGTCTGAACTCTGCGTTGATGGGTTTTGACGCGGTGGAACTTGCGCCGCGACATGCTGGCGGCGCTCCTCGCGCACGAGCCGTTACTCGTGGGGCTCCGAGCGGCTTCCGGCCGTGGCGCACGTCGGGTGCGGTGCGTGCCGTCTGGTCGCACGCAACGACCACGTGTTTCGGAGCCACGAATTCAGCGGGTCGGTGAAACTGAGGTCTTCGGCTTCCACTCCCTCGCCAGGCGTTGGGCTTCAGCGACCTGGTCTGGCGTCATCTTCGTGGCCACCGCATCCCGACTGTTTGCAGCTTCGGCAGCTCCGTTGGCAGCTGCCAGATTGAACCACATGTGCGCCTGAACGTAGTCCTGCGGGAAGCCTTGTCCCTTGGCATACAGGTAGCCGAGGTTCTGCTGCGCAACCGCCTGTCCCTGCTCCGCCGCCAAGCGGTACCACTTCGCGGCCTCCTTGTAGTCCTGCGGGAGACCTTGTCCTTTGTCATACATGAGGCCGAGGTTGACCTGCGCAGGCGCTGCTCCCTGCTCCGCCGCCATACGCCACCACTTCGCGGCCTCGTTGTAGTCCTGCGGGACACCCTCGCCTTCGTGATACAGGAGTCCGAGGTTGAACTGCGCAGGCGCTGCTCCCTGCTCCGCCGCCAAGCGGTACCACTTCGCGGCTTCCTTGTAGTCCTGCGCAACATCTTGTCCTTTGTCATACATGAGGCCGAGGTTCAACTGAGCGGTGGCGTCCCCCTGCTCGGCGGCTTTGCGGTACCAGCGGACGGCCTCAGCGTAGTCCTGCAACACTCCTTGGCCATTGTGGTACATGCAGCCGAGGTTATACTGAGCATCACCTTTCCCCTGGTCGGCGGCTTTGCGGTACCAGCGGACGGCCTCGGCGTAGTCCTGCGGCACCCCCTTGCCTTCGGCGTACATGAGGCCGAGGAAGTACTGAGCGGTGGCGTCCCCCTGCTCGGCGGCTTTGCGATACCAGCGGACGGCCTCAGCGTAGTCCTGCGACACCCCCTTGCCTAAGGCGTACATGAGGCCGAGGAAGTACTGAGCGGTGGCGTCCCCCTGCTCGGCGGCTTTGCGATACCAGCGGACGGCCTCGGCATAGTCTTGCGGCACGCCATTGCCTTTGACGTACATGTAGCCGAGCTTGAACTGCGCGGCAGCATCTCCTGCCGTTGCCAGAGGCCGCCATTCCTTCAGCGCTGTGGCGTAGTCACCCCGCTCGAACGCGCGCTGGCCAGCCGCAAAATCCGCCCAACCGGGCACGGCGAACGAGCAAACGAGCAGCAGAATCGAGGGAGCCACGAGAGATGAGCAGCGGGCGGTCTCCATTTTGCAGCACCTCCCTACACAACCTAGAATGATACCACTGTGTCCGCTGGTGCGCCGGTGATGGTGCCGCCGCTCTTGTGGCCAGCACGACGCGGTCCTGGACGACGAGATCGTGGCGCTGCACGCCGCGGGCTTAAGCCGGTGGGAGTGCCAGTGCGTCAGCGTCCTCGAAGTCACCGGGCCGCGCCACGCCACACCGCGGTCGCTCACCCAGAACGGGGTTTGGGCACCTGGGCCACCGGCGAGGCCGGGGGAATTATTAGCTTCTAATAAATCACGCTCCACTGGCGGCGCCGATGTGCGGCAGCGCCGTCCGAAGGCATGGCACCCGGCTGGAACTGACTGAGCCGGAGGGCCGCCATTCATGGTGGCCTCTCCCGCCAGACCAGCGGTCGATCAAGATGGTGATAGTGCGAGCGCGTCGTCCCGAAACTTAGCCTTTAGGTTTTAGGGAACACGGGGCAGTCGAAAGCATCTGGACGAAAAGGTGTAGGCTCAGAACGGCTCCTGGTTGCCGCCTCCGCACAACTCCACGGCGTGCTGAAGGGCCTTGGACACGCGATCAGAGAGAGCTTCGTCATAGAAGTTAAACCTCGTCGTGTGCTTCTCACTCTTGACTACTACCAGGAAGATGGGAGGATCAACCTTGACGGTGTGTTCCGGGTGGCCAGCCTTGGCGTCTGCCAGTTGTATCTCCTGATCCATCTGCACAAGTACGAGTTCTCGAACCTGCTTTAGGAAGATCTCGCCGTCGGTCTCGACGATTTTTGCCCCGTTGACGAACCGGTAGTGGTAGCCGATGTAGCAACGGCTAGCGTCAGCGGACACGTTGCTCAGCTCGAAGCTCCGCTTGACCATCGAATCGTTGCGGGTAAAGTTGTCGTGGTCGTAGACAACGTAACTCACCTTGCCGGGGAGCTTGTCTTGGAGGAATTTCATGGTGTCCTCCAGGCTGGGCGCGTCACCTCGCATCGGGCGCGGTGGCGGAACGTCCTGCGCTATCGCCCATCCCATCGACGCCAGCGCCAGCGTCACGGTCCAGGATGCCTTCAAAAGGAGAGTCTTCACTTTTGACCTCCAACGGAGCACCTTACCCGGAATTTCAGTTTTGCCATTCCGGCCAGCGTCGATTGTACATCCAACCGCCTCTGTTGCGACACCTTCCTGCATCCCGAGCGACTCCAGCGGCCCAGGAAGGGGCCAGGTTTCGCCTTTCGCCAGGGATGCGCCGAGCGAACGTATCTCTTGTGTATCCAACAGGGTGGGAGTGCCTCGAAGTTGGGCGTATCCATATAACATATATATATTCTTATGGGCGGGCCTGCCCGTTCAAAGAATCGCCTGACCCGGCGCCGATTCTTGCTTGACCTCCTGCCTATATAGCAGTGGAGTGACGGCCGTTGTTCTCGTTTCCACCGGAGCTGTAAGAGAGGAGCGCACCGCTTGTGTGCCGATGTGTGCCTGAGGTATGCTGAGTACCATGGCCGGCCAGATCATTTCGCGTGGAAAGAGCACTTGGCTCGTGCGCGTCTACATCGGGCGTGACGCTGCCGGGAAGCGCTCCTACCTCAACAAGACCATTCACGGCACCAAGAAAGACGCCCAATCCTGGCTCACATCGAAGCTGCGGGAACGTGACATGGGCGTTGCGATTCAGCCCGCACAGACCACACTCAACGAGTACCTGAACCGCTGGCTTGATTCGGCAGCCAAGGCCAAGGTGCGGGCCAAGACGTTCGTCGGCTACAAGGAAACTCTGGCGCGTTACGTTCGGTCGGAACTGGGGGCGCGCCCGCTCGCCAAGATCGCACCCGTGGATGTGCAGGCGCTCTACAACAAGCTGCGCGAGGCGGGTCTGTCGCCGCGCACCATTCAGTACACGAACATGATTCTGAAGCAGGCCTTCAAGCAGGCAATACACTGGCGGTTGATGGCCTTCAATCCCTGCGATGGCGTGACGCTGCCCAAGCAGGTGCGGCGCGAGATGCAGGTGCTCCCTCCCGATCAAGCGCGGCGCTTTCTAGCCGTGGCGCGTGCGGATCGTTACGCCGCTCTCTACGAACTGGCCATCACCAGCGGAATGCGGCCCTCGGAATACTGCGGGCTGAAATGGTCCGACGTTGATCTGGAGCGAGGCGTTGTGAGCATCGTCCGCAGTCTAGACAGGTTGCCCGGCGGTGGCTGGCAGTTCGACGAGACCAAGACGGGGCGCAGCCGCCGCACGGTGAAACTGCTGGAGAGCGTCGTCCAGGCGCTTGCGCAGCACAAAGCGCGGCAGGACGCTGAGCGTTCCGCCGCCGGTGATCTCTGGACCAACCACGAGCTGGTGTTCACCAATGAGACCGGCGGCCCGGTAGACCGGCACAACCTCGCCAATCGCAGTTTTCGGCGCATCCTCAAAGCCGTCAAATTGCCCGTGATACGTCTGTATGACCTGCGCCACACGGCGGCGACGCTGGCGCTGTCGGCCGGCATCCCCGTGAAGGTGGTGAGCGAGATGCTCGGCCACTCTAGCAGCGCGCTCACGATGGACGTGTATTCCCACGTCTTGCCCCACATGCAGGACGATGCGGCGGCTCGGATGGAGGCGTTGCTGGGCCAGCGTGAAACTGACACGACGGTCCCGGCACAATCGGGCGCGCCTGGCCGCATCCGGCACACAATAGGCACACATCGCCGACGTTGAGACTCTTCTTGATCTTACGTAAGCCTTTTGTTTTGAATGGTGGGCGGTCGCGGGCTCGAACCGCGGACCTCCTGCTTGTAAGGCAGGCGCTCTAACCAACTGAGCTAACCGCCCGCGTCAGGGACGCGTGAAGCGGCGCGCAGCCGCCCCACACCGCAGTCTCTCACATTTGCCGGTGGGGCACGCGTCCGGTGCTGTGTCCGGCGCTGCCGCGCGCTTCTGAACCGCTGGCTTTCTCCGGGGCCTGTTTCCTCGCAGTCGCATTCTCTTTGGCCGGCAGCTTCTGCGCCTGAGGGTTGCCGGCCCCCCTCCATCTACCTTTGTAAACGAAACGGCAGGAGTTCCCCCCTCTCGGCGGATGGCCGGCCCTAACGTACTGTCTGCGGACTGGCCGGAAGAGGGATGAGTTTCTTCACTCCCGCGAGCGCCACGTTTACGGCCTTCCTACCGGACGGGATATTGAAAATGCAGCTCACAATTGTCGGCTTGCCTGGCGGTAGTCCAAGCGTCCATCGGGGCGGCCGGCGCTATCGATCACCATCTCACCGTTGACCGTAGCGCCATTTGAAAGCGTGTAGATGTGTTTGATCGTAATTACACTGGTCTTCTTGTCCATGTCGACGCTCGTCTGCATGCGGCCCTCTACGGTGCCTGCTTGGCTGATTTCGATCGGTGTGTACCCGAGAGCGTCGTGACGCGTATTTGTATCATCGAGTACTTGCACCTTCAGTTGGTCGTCATTCAGTCTCGCGACGCCCGGCGCAGTGTTGGTCACCTGCAGTACGACTGCCATGTTGTAGTACGTATGAGCCGCAGCGCCCAGGAAGGGATCATCTACTTCAGGAACCTGGTGGTTCGGAAGCGATACGCTCCTCACGACCGACACCTCGAAGGGCGCGATCGCGATCGCACCCGGGGACGCCTTACGCGCACCTTGTGCCGCCTTGGCCGACCAATGATTGAAGCGCGTAACCAGCGGGACAAAGACTACCATGCCACCGCCGACCACCAGAATCGCGCACCATCGGGTTAGTGCCGCTATGCGCAGCCTTCTCCCTATTCTCAAACCTCCATGGCCATTCCTTAGATCGCTCATCCGCCTTTCTCCTCATCTCTCCGCGACCTCCCAGAATAGCAATGCCGAGAACGCAACTGCAGCGGCTCGATCTTTGCAGTCCGATCAACACAAAAAAGCCGGCCCCGGGGCATCGCCCCAAGGGCCGGCTGTTACTGAAGGCTGATGGCTGAGAGCGGCCGAAGGCCGCGAGCTGACGGCAGCCTACGCCGTCCGCATCGTCTCCGTCTTATCGCCGCTAATCGCCGCCTGCGCCGCCGCCAACCGCGCGATCGGCACACGGTACGGGGAGCACGACACGTAATTCATCCCCACCCGGTAGCAGAATTCCACCGAGCTCGGCTCGCCGCCATGCTCACCGCAGATCCCGATCTCGAGATCCGGCCGCGTCTTCCGGCCAAGCTGAACCGCCTGCTTCACCAGCCGCCCCACGCCGTCCTGGTCCAGCACGGCGAACGGATCGGCCTTGAACAGCTTCAAGTCTTCGTAACGCTTGGAGAACTTCACGTAGTCGTCGCGCGAAATCCCCAGCGTCGTCTGCGTCAGGTCGTTGGTGCCGAAGCTGAAGAACTCGGCCTCGGTCGCCACCTCGTCCGCCGTCAGCGCCGCGCGCGGAATCTCGATCATCGTGCCGACCATGTACTTCTGGTCCTTCATGCCCGCCTTGCCCAGCACTTCATCGGCCACCGCCACCACGATGGCCTTCTGATTCTCGAACTCCTTCACGTTGCCGATGAGCGGAATCATGACCTCGGGAATCACCTTGATGCCCTTCTTGGCCACCTGCACCACGGCCTCGAAGATGGCCCGCGCCTGCATCTCCGTAATTTCCGGATACAGGATGCCCAGCCGGCAGCCGCGCAGCCCCAGCATGGGGTTGAACTCGTGCAGCCCCTCCACCACTTCCAGCAGCTGGGGGATGCGCTTCTTCAACTCGCCCACCGTGACGCCGTAATTGGCCGCCATTTCTTTCTTCTTCTTGGCGTCGAGGTACGGCAGCACGGCCACGTCCACCATCAACTGCTCGCGCTTCGGCAGGAACTCGTGCAGCGGAGGATCGAGCGTGCGGATCACCACCGGGAATCCGTCCATCGCCGTGAACAGCCCGGCGAAATCCTTGCGCTGCATGGGGAGCAGCCTCGCCAGCGCCTTGCGCCGCGACTTCTCGTCGCCGGCCATGATCATGGCCTGCATGTGCTCGATGCGGTCCTGCGCGAAGAACATGTGCTCGGTGCGGCACAGGCCGATGCCCTCGGCGCCGAACCGCCGGGCCGCCTTCGCGTCACGCGGGATGTCCGCGTTGGCGCGCACGCCGAACTTGCCGCGGAACTCGTCCGCCCACGTCATGAACGTGGCCAGGACGCCGCTGCGCGGATCGGCGTCTTCGGTCTGCGCCTGGCCCGCATACACCTCGCCCAACGAGCCGTCGATCGAAAGCCAGTCGCCTTCCTTGAGCACCAGCGCCTTGCCGTCCGCCGTCACCACGCTGACCTTCTTGTTGTGCTCGTCCACCTGGACCGAGCCAGCGCCGGCCACGCACGGCGTTCCCATCCCGCGGCACACCACGGCCGCGTGGCTGGTCATGCCGCCGCGCGAGGTCAAAATGCCCTTGGAAACTTCCATGCCGTGAATATCGTCCGGAGCCGTCTCGGCGCGCACCAGCAGCACGGGGCCCGTCTTGGCGGCCACCACGGCATCGTCCGCCGTGAACGCGATCCGGCCCACCGCGGCGCCGGGCGAGGCCGGCAGTCCGGTTGCGATCTTCTGCAAGGTCTTTCGCGACGCGGGCACGATCACCGGGTGCAGCAACTGGTCGAGCTGCATCGGGTCGACGCGCAGCACAGCTTCCTTCTTATCGATCAGGCCTTCCCCGACCATATCGACGGCGATCTTCACCGCCGCCGGCCCGGTCCTCTTTCCGTTGCGGGTCTGCAGCATGTACAGCTTGCCGTCCTGGATCGTGAACTCGAAGTCCTGGATGTCCCGGTAGTGCTTCTCCAGGCTCGTTGTGATGTCGCGGAGCTGGTTGTAAACCGCCGGCATCAGCGTGGCCAGCTCGGTAATCGGCCGCGGCGTGCGGATGCCCGCCACCACATCTTCGCCCTGCGCGTTGGTCAGGAACTCGCCATAGAACTCCTTGGCGCCGGTCGCCGGATTGCGCGTGAAGCCCACGCCCGTGGCCGAGGT
The DNA here is from genome assembly GCA_963719445.1 of Bryobacterales bacterium. Taxonomy (GTDB): domain Bacteria; phylum Acidobacteriota; class Terriglobia; order Bryobacterales; family Bryobacteraceae; genus DASWZN01. The sequence continues at coordinate 3,940,397 of OY970385.1, read as the reverse complement.
CTCGCCCATGTTCCCAAACACCATCGCTTGCACGTTGACCGCCGTTCCCAGATCGTCCGGAATCTTGTTCATCTTCCGGTAGTAGATCGCGCGCGGGTTCATCCAGGAGCGGAACACGGCGTCCCGCGCCATCTCGAGCTGCACGCTGGCGTCCTGCGGGAAGGGCTTCCCGGTCTTCTTCTGGATCAGCGCCTTGTAGCCCACGATCACGGCCTGCAAATCCTCGGCCGTCAGGTCGGTATCCAGCTTCGCTCTGGCCTTCTTCTTCTGGCCCTCGAAAACATGGTCGAATTCCGCCTTGGGGATCTCGAGCACCACGTTGCCGAACATCTGGATGAAGCGGCGGTAGCAATCGTAGGCGAAACGCGGATTGCCGCTGCGCGCCTCGTGCGCCCTTACCGTCTCGTCATTCAGGCCCAGGTTCAGGATGGTGTCCATCATGCCCGGCATCGAAAACTTCGCGCCGCTGCGGACGCTCACCAGCAGAGGGTTCTTTACGTCGCCGAGCTTCTGGCCCATGCGCTGTTCGAGCAGGATCAGGCACTTCGCGATCTGCTCCTTGATTTCCGCTGTGAGCTGGTTGTTGTTCTCGTAGTAAACTTTGCAGACGTCGGTGGAGATTGTGAACCCGGGCGGCACGGGCACGCCGGCGCGCGACATCTCCGCCAGGCCGGCGCCCTTGCCGCCCAGGGCATCCTTCATCTTTCCGTCGCCGTCGGCCGTGCCGGCGCCGAAGGAATATACGTATTTACTCATAAGGCTTGCTTTCTCTCCTGTAAGTGCCGCTCCTCGGTACCTCAAGGTCGCGGCTCGGTTTTTTCAGCGCCCGCGCAGGCGGGCTGCTCTGTGGCAACAATCTCCGAGAAATCGGCGATCGCCGAAGACTCGCTTAACAACTGGTGCAGTAACGTAAGACGATTGCGCCGGACATCGGGGTCGGGCGCGTTAACCAGAACCTTGTCGAAGAACAAATCCACCTGCGGCCGTATGGAGGCGATGGCCTCGAGCGCGGCCTGGTATTGCTTCTTCCCGCGCGACCGCTTCACGCGCCGCCGTAGCCGCTCGAACGCCCGGAACAATTCGGCTTCGGGGCCCGGCTCCAGCAGTTGTGGGGCAGGCGGTTCCGCCTGCCTGCCGTCGGCTTCTCCGGTGAATTCTGCCTGCCGCAGGATATTCTTGATACGCTTGAAACTCGCCGCCAGCGGCTCGAAATTCTCCGTAGGCCGCACCGCCTGGATGGCCGCGAGGCGGCTCTCGGCATCCGGCAGATCGTCATGACCCGCCGCCAGCACGGCGTTTACTTCGTCGTACCGGAATCCGCGAATATCCTTGAAGTAATACCGCACGCGGTCGAGCAGGAACTCGGCGAGCGCCTGGTCCGTGCCCGCCAGTTTCGAGAGCCGAAGGCTGAGCCTGCCCTCCACCAGGATCTTCACCACGCCCTGGGCCGCGCGCCGCAGCGCCAGCGGGTCCTTCGATCCCGTCGGCGCCAGGCCGATCTTGAAGCAGCCCTGCAACGTGTCGAGCTTATCGGCCAGCGAAAGCAGCCGGCCCGCGAGCGTGGCGGGGATCGCGTCCTCCATGCTCTCCGGCTTGTAGTGTTCGTAGATGGCGCGCCAGACTTCTTCCGGCTCGCCCTGCTCGCGCGCGTAGAGGCCGCCCATCACGCCCTGGAGCTCGGTCAGCTCCTTCACCATATCGGTGGTCAGGTCGCATTTGGCAAGCAGCGCCGCGCGCTCGACCGGCGCCGGATCGGCCTTCGCCATCTTCGCCAGCTTGCGCGCCAGCTTCTGCACGCGCTTGGTTTTATCGAGGTACGAGCCGAGCTTGGCCTGAAAGGTGACGTGAGCCAGGTTCGCCACGCGGTTGGCCAGCGTCTTCTGCTGGTCCATGTTCCAGAAGAACCGCGCGTCGTTAAACCGCGCCCGCAGCACGCGCTCGTTGCCCTGCCTGACCAGGCCTTCCGGATCGGCGCTGGTGTTCATCACCGCGACGAAGTGCGGCGCCAGCCGCCCCTCGCCGTCCTCGACCGCAAAGTACTTTTGGTGATGGCGCATCACCGTGATCAGCACCTCGGCGGGCAGGCTCAGGTATTCGGGATCGAAGCTGCCGAGAATCGGGCTCGGCCGCTCGGTGATGTAGGCCAGCGTCTCGAGCAGCACCGCGTCTTCCTTGATGCGCAGGTCCTTGCCCATCAGCAGGGCATCGATCTGCGCGACGATCTTGATGCGCCGCACCGCGGCCGAAACGATCACGCCGTTCTCGTAAAGCCGCCGGTCGAAATCTTCGATGGTGACCGGGACCTGGGCCGCGCCGAGCTGCCGGTGGCCCGAACTGACCGCGCCCGAGCGCACGCCGGCGATCTCGAATGGCACTACCTCGCTGCCCAGCAGCGCCACCAGCCACCGGATCGGCCGGATGAACCGCGGGCCGCCCTTCGCGCCCCAGTACATCGTCTTCGGCCACTGAATCTTCAGGATCAGCTCCGGCAGCGCCTCGGCCAGAATGTCGTGCGCCGCCCGGCCAGCGGTCTTTTTCCGATATGCCAGATACTCGCCGCGCGGCGTCTCGTGCCGTTCCAGGGCGGCGGCGTCCACGCCCATCTTGCGGGCAAAGCCCAGCGCCGCGCCCGTCGGCTGGCCGTCTTTGAAGGCTGCGGAGACCGGCGGGCCGGAGATCAGGTCCTCGGCGTCCGGCTGCCGCTCGGCCAGCTCCACAGCGCGCAGAACCAGCCGCCGCGGCGTGGCGTCCGTGCGGATGGCGCCGGCCGTCAGCCGCTCGGCCGCCAGCAGGTCACCGAACAGAGACGCCAGGTTGGCCAGCGCCGGCTCGATCATCCAGTCGGGAATTTCCTCGGTGCCGATCTCAAGCAGGAAGGGGACGCTCACTGGACCACCTCCGCCGCTTCTTCCACCGGCGATTGCTGCCGCACCCAGCACTCGGCCACACCCAGCGCCAGCCGCCGCACGCGCCCGATCACCGCCACCCGCTCGGTCACGCTGATCGCTCCGCGCGAGTCGAGCAGGTTGAACAGGTGCGAGCACTTGAGCACGTGCTCGTAGGTAGGCAGCACCGGGAAGCGGCGGTCCAGACCCCCGCCTTCCGCCGGCTTCGCCAGCGCCAGCAGCCGCTGGCATTCCCTTTCGTGCAGGTCGAAGAGCTTCCACAGCGTGGCGACGTCCGCCAGCTCGAAGTTATAGACCGAGTGCTGAAGCTCCTCGGCCAGCCGCACATCGCCGTAGCTCACGCCCGGCGCCCACTCGATGTCGTAGACGCTGTCCTTCCCTTGCAGGAACGCGGTCAGCCGCTCCAGGCCGTAGGTCAGCTCCGCGGGCACCAGGTCGAGGTCGAAACCGCCGCACTGCTGGAAGTAGGTGAACTGGGTGATTTCCAGGCCGTCGAGCATCACCTGCCAGCCGATGCCCCAGGCGCCCAGCGTGGGCGCTTCCCAGTTGTCTTCTTCGAACTTGATGTCGTGCTTGCCGAGGTCGATGCCGATGGCCCCCAGGCTCCCCAGGTACTGGTCGATCACATCTGCGGGCGAGGGCTTGAGAATCACCTGGAGCTGCGAGTGTTTGTACAGCCGGTTGGGGTTTTCGCCGTAGCGCCCATCGGCCGGCCGGCGGCTAGGCTGGACGTAGGCGACCCGGTAGGGGTTCGGTCCCAGCACTCGCAGGAACGTTTCGGGCGCCATTGTGCCCGCGCCGACCTCGAGGTCGTATGGCTCCTGAATGATGCAGCCGCGATCGGACCAGTACTTCTTCAGCTTGAACAAAACGTCTTGAAAAGTGTCCATCGCTCTTCTTCGCCCGCCCCCGCACTGGGCCCCTGCCATCAGGGAGCGGTCTCCAGCATCGGCACCGTTACGAGGCGGCGCTCGATATGCTCCTCGATCGCCCGCACCAGCAGGCGCCGCAGATCGGCGGCGGTCTCCCGGGTCCAGGTCCGCTGTGTAATCCGTGCCACCGGGGTGTACAACATCTCTTCCGCGATCTCCATCGATTCGGCGCCGACTCTCAGCTCCGGCAAAATCCCCGACAGCCTGACGGCCCACAGCAGGAAGTAGTTCACCCCCTGCCACACGCCCTCGGACTCGCGCATCCTGAGGAACTCCAACACGGCGACGAGAAGCCGGAAAAACCGTTCGCTCGGCTCCGCCGGAGGCAGAAGCTGCTCGGAGACTTCGGCCATCACATCGAGCGCAACACCCGCCGTATAATCCGGCGCCAGACTGAACTGCGAATGAATCAACTCGCAGGAATCCAGATTGACGAGTTCCCTGGTCTCCCGCTGGAAGTAGTACATCTTGACGTGCGAGAGGCGCTCCAGGCCGCTGCCAAACGGACTCTTCGGCCGCCGCGCGCGCTTGGCCACCCCGCGCAACTTACCCTGATCCCTGGCCAGAAAACTAACGATCAGATCCGATTCCTTGAGCGGAAACGTTCGCAAAATCAGGGCTTCGCTGACACGAGCCGGCACACGCGGATATTTCAGGGTAGCAGATTGCGGGACCGGTTCGTTTGCGCCCCTAAAGAATCCTGGGGACACTCCGGGCTACAACGACGAGTCTTCAGCCTGCGAACAAACGCAGGCGTGTCCCCAGGATTCTCCCCCCGGAGCGGTATCCGAGAATCCTGGGGACACTCCGGGCTGCAACGATGAATCTTCGGCCCACGAACAAACGCAGGCGTGTCCCCAGGATTCTCCCCCCGGAGCGGTATCCGAGAATCCTGGGGACACTCCGGGCTACAACGACGAGTCTTCAGCCCACGAACAAATGCAGGCGTGTCCCCAGGATTCTCCCCCCGGAGCGGTATCCGAGAATCCTGGGGACACTCCGGGCTGCAACGACGAATCTTCAGCCTGCGAACAAACGCAGGCGTGTCCCCAGGATTCTCCCCCGGAGCGGTATCCGAGAATCCTGGGGACACTCCGGGCTGCAACGACGAATCTTCAGCCTGCGAACAAACGCAGGCGTGTCCCCAGGATTCTCCCCACGGAGCCGCATCCGAGAATCCTGGGGACACTCCGGGCTCCACCGGCAAATCTTCAGCCTGCGAACAAACGTAGGCGTGTCCCCAGGATTCTCCCCCCGGAGCCGTATCCGAGAATCCTGGGGACACTCCGGGCTGCAACGATGAATCTTCGGCCCACGAACAAACGCAGGCGTGTCCCCAGGATTCTCCCCCCGGAGCCGTATCCGAGAATCCTGGGGACACTCCGGGCTGCAACGATGAATCTTCGGCCCACGAACAAACGCAGGCGTGTCCCCAGGATTCTCCCCCCGGAGCCGCATCCGAGAATCCTGGGGACACTCCGGGCTGCACCGGCGAATCTTCGGCCCACGAACAAACGCAGGCGTGTCCCCAGGATTCTCCCCCCGGGAGCCGCAGTCGCACTAATCGTGCAAATACCAGTCGAACCGCTTAAGCTCGCCGTCCAGGCGCCAGCGGTCGGGCGTTGTGTTGTCCGTCCAATCCAGCGCGACGCCCGGCGCGTGTCGCTCGGAAGCGGCTGCGAAGGCGCGCTTCAGGATCGGCTTCCAGTCCGCCTCGAGGGCGTCCGGGTCGGCCGAGACAAACAGTGCCGTGCCGCTGCGCGCCACCAGGTCGAGCCACTGCCGCGTCAGATCCCAGGGCACGTCCCGGGTGACCGCAACGCAATCGGCATCGGCATCAAAGAACGTGCCGTGCTGCGGCATGCGGAAGGCGAGCGCGTTGACGCCCATCTTCCTGGTCCGGCCCCATTCGCGGCCGCTGGTGTCGTCTCCGATGCGCTGCAATTCCACCAGGCCGGCCGCCAGGTGCCCAACCGTGTTGCAGCCGATAAGGAGCGAACTCCCAGCCGCCTCGCGAATCGCGCGGTAAAGACCGGTGATGATCTCGGCGGTCGTCCGGGAGCGATCCTGAAAGCTCCAGCCGGAATCGGTGAGGTCCGGCCCCATCTCGAACCCCCAGCGGCCCCAGATGTCGAAGCTCGAGTAGTCATACTTGATGAGCTCGTAACCCCATTCGTGCAGCGACCGGACACCAGCGGCCATGTAAGCAAGCGCCTCCGGAATCGAGGGGTCGAGCACGATGAGCCGGCTGGCCGGGCGGCCCTTGATCGGAGGCAGCCGCCAGCTCTCGGCCTTCGCCTCGCTGGTCAGGGTAGGGCGCGTCCAGATCCCGGGCCGCACCCCAAGCGCGCGCATCTTTTTCGCCAGGCCCGGCATGTCGGGATAGTCTTTGCTCGACTCCGTGACCGGACCGGCGCCGTCGGGCGCCGCGTGCCAGCCCATGTCAATCACGACAAATGGGCGATTGGCGCTGCCGGCCGGCGCCAGCTCCGCCATGAGCTCGGCGTCGCGCATCGTGCGCGCGGCCGACGTGTCTCTCCCATACGCGTAATACCAGTTGTTGCTGCCGTAGACCGGCTGGCGCGGCAGGAGAGGCCGCGGGCACAGGGCGCGGCAGAACGCGGTGGCAGATTCCAGCCCGGACTCGCCATCGTGCGCGCGGCGGGTCACAATGGTAGCCGCATCGAGGCGCCGGTCCGCTAACCGAACGCCCGCGCCGCCGTTCGATACGTCCAGCCATAGCGTGACGCCGCCCGCATCCACCTGCCAGCAGCAGATCGACGCGGCGCCCGTTCTGACGCCATAGCCGTGAACCTCGCGCCCATCGCTCGCCAGGAAATACCACGGCATGAGGCGTTCTCCCGCCAGGCCGCGAAACTCCAGGTCGCCGTAGGATCGCTCCCAGTGATCGCCGAGATAGCGCCAGCCGGACGGAAAGGCCCCGTGCCATCGCAGCCGTATGCGCGTCAGTGCGGCCTTAGGCGCGGCGACAAAGACCGTGGCTTCGGCGCCCGCCGTTCCGATTTCGGTCGCGATCTCGATGCCGCCTGCCTGCCATCTGTCGCCCACACGCGTCAGCGCGATCCGCGTCTGATTCTCTCCGAATGCCTCCGCCAGGTCGGGAACGCGAATCGGATCGGGAAGTGAGCGAGAGCTGGCTGCACGGGCCGGAACGATGCCGGCCGCGCCCAGGCCCGCCAGAAACGAGCGGCGTCCAAACGATGTGTTGCCCATTGCTCTGCAAGTATAGCTTTCGTTTGCAGTACACTGGCACGCCGCACCCCTCCAAAATGCAGTACCCTAAGCGATTTGATGCTCAACGCGGATGGATTCGGCGCGCTCGAGTCGAAGGTCCTGCGGCGCCTGAACACGCCGGAGAAGATCCAGCGCTTCCTCGACCTCGAGGTAGCCTACAACAAGGAATTGGGCGGCCCGACGTGCCGCTCCCCCCGCCGCGTCCTGCGCGACCGCACCGCGCACTGTCTCGAAGGCGCGCTGTTCGGCGCCGCGGCGCTCCGGACGCACGGCTATCCGCCGCTCCTGCTCGACCTCGAAGCCGTCCGCGACGATGACCACGTCCTCGCCATCTTCCGCGAGCGCGGCCATTGGGGCGCCATCGCCAAGTCGAACTACGCCGGCCTGCGCTACCGCGAACCGGTCTACCGTACCCTCCGCGAGCTGGCCATCTCCTACTTCGAGCACTATTACAACCTCGACGCCGAAAAGACGCTGCGCGCCTACTCGTGGCCCGTGAACCTCAAGCGCTTCGACCGGATCGACTGGATGACGACCGGCGAGGATCTGTGGGCGATCTCCGACTACCTCTTCGGGATTCCGCACCGGCCGCTGCTCTCCCGTGCCACCGAGCGCCGCCTCAGCCCCGTCGACGACCGCCTCTACCGTGCCGGGATGGTCGGCTCGGTGCACTGAAGGCGTGCCTCCGCCTATTTCACCGCCCGCAAAATCGGGCGTTCGTACGCGAAACCCGAAGGCCGCAACCGCCCCGAATGCGAGCCTACCTCGACCACGTCCCGGAAGCCCAGCTTCTTCAGTAACTGCACCAGGCACGCCTTGTTGGGCCACCACCACGAGACTTCGTCCGAGGCCGGGTCGTCCCCGCCCACATATAACATCGCCGGCTTTCCGTCGCCGGCCTCGGGCATCACCTGGGAGAGGATCAGCGCCTTCCGGCACAACGGCGCGACCGCGGCCAGCGCTTCGAGCGGATTCAGCGTGTGCAATAGGATATCGCCCATGAACACCATATCGAAACCCGGCACGCCGAGTAACTCCGGCGAGAGGTCGTACACGCTGGCATAACAGCGCTCGACCTTCGAGCCGAGTAAGTCGTGGCAGAACTGGAACGGGCCCTTGAGTAAGTAGAAGTACAATTCTTCCGTGGTGTGCGGTTTGACGTACCCGCTCAGGCCGGTCACGTTCCGGGGAGCGATCATCTGGCCGATCTTGCCGATCGCTTGCTCCGGGCTCTGGCCGGGGAAGCGATCGAGCCTGTCGAGCGAGGGAAGCTCCACGGAGACCACGCTGGCGCCCCGCCGCTCGAACTCGAAGGCAAAGAAGCCCGTGGCCGAACCGACGTCGAGAACGGTCGTGCCGTGCATGTCCTCGGGGAACTGGAAAGCGGACACGCTCCCGCGAAAGTCATACAATCCCGGCGTCACGAGCCCCTCCGGCAGGTCGATGGTGTGGTACCAGTAATACTTCTCGACGTCGTTGAATCCCCGCGCTCGCGCGCGCCGGTTGAACTCCTCGACCGCCTTCAGAAACTCCACCGCGAATTGTTGCTCATCCATCGAAAACCCACGATACCACGCGCGTGCGGCAATCAATGAAACCCATCACCCCCTCAAGTCGCCGGCGTCGGTCCCGGCTGGCGGCATCCTGGCTCTGGCGACCTTCTGCCCCGTCCTGGGCGCGGGGTTCTTCGCGTGGCGGCGCGGCGTGCGGGCGGCCCCACTCAATTCCCCGCCCCGCCCGATACCTCCATCGAGTCATCGCCGCCCACGGCCTCCAAGCCGCCAGCGAAACCCTGAGTCCTCCGCCCACTTGCCAGCATCCCATGAATTTTGCATACTTCAATCGGAGGGTTTTGGATCATGGACTCCGTTTTGGCGCTGCATCGATTTCACTTCGCCTTTACCATCACCTTTCACTATCTCTTCGCGCAGCTCAGCATGGGCCTTGCCCTGCTGATCTTCGTCCTGAAATCAATCGCCCTGAAAACCGGCGACGACCGCTATAACCACGCCGCCCGCTTCTGGATCCATATCTTTGCCATCGCCTTCGCCGTCGGCGTGGTCACCGGCATTCCCATGGAATTCCAGTTCGGCACCAACTGGTCGCGCTTCTCCAAGTTCGCCGGTGGCGTCATCGGCCAGACCCTCGCCATGGAAGGCGTCTTCGCCTTCTTCCTGGAGTCCAGCTTCCTCGGCCTGCTGATCTTCGGCGAACAGCGCCTCGGCCGCAAGCTCCATTGGCTGACTTCCCTGCTCCTGTTCGCGGGCACCTGGCTCTCCGGTTTCTTCATCGTCGCCACCGACGCCTGGATGCAGCACCCCGTCGCTTACGCCGCCGGCCGCGATGGCGTCGTCCTCCAGAGCTTCTGGGGCCTGATCCTCAACCCCTGGACCTTCTGGATGTACCTCCACAACATGCTCGGCACCGTCGTCACCGGGTCGTTCGTCATGGCTTCCGCCGGCGCCTTCTACCTGCTCGCCAAGAAGCAGGAGGAGTACGGCCACATCTTCGTCCGCATCGGCATCATCGCCGCCACCCTGGCCTCGGTTTTCATGCTGTTCCCCACCGGCGACCGTCAGGGCGTCATGATCGCCCGCTATCAGCCGGTCACGCTGGCCGCCATGGAGGGCCTTTTCGAGACCGCCCACGGCGCCCCCATCGCCATCCTCGGCCAGCCCGACATGAACAAGCGCAAGCTGGACAACCCCCTGATCGTCCCGCGCGCGCTGAGCTTCCTCACCTACCAGGAGTGGGCCGCGGAGGTCAAAGGCCTGGACGCCTTTCCCGCGGAAGACCAGCCCGATAGCGTCCCGCTGCTCTATTTCAGCTATCACATCATGGTGGGCCTGGGGACCATCTTCATCGCCGTCGCGCTGATTTCACTCTGGATGCTCTGGAAGCGGCGCATCTACGAATGCCGCCCCTGGCTCTGGGTGCTGATGCTCTCGTTTCCCTTCCCCTTCATCGCCAACACCGCCGGCTGGATGACCGCCGAGCTCGGCCGCCAGCCCTGGCTCATCTACGGCCTGATGCGCACCAGCGCCGGCCCGTCCATGCAGGTCTCGAGCGGCAACACGCTCTTCACCCTGCTCGGCTTCATGGGCATGTACTCGCTCCTGGCGATCCTGTTCCTCTTCCTGATGCGCCGCGAGTTCGAGCACGGCCCCGAGCCTTGGTACGAATCCACTGAACCTCGCCCCTCAAGGAGCACCAATGCCGCGCTGTAGCCAAAAACCGGGGACACTCCGGACTGGCACGCCGGCTGCCCGTCTTACGACGACAGCAGGCGTGTCCCCGGTTTTTTCCCCGGGGAATGAACCATCTTACTAAGGAGGCACTTATGGGAACCCTCTGGTATTGCCTGGTAGCGATCATGATCGCCGGCTACGTCATCCTCGATGGCTTCGACCTCGGAGCCGGCATCCTCCACTTCTCGGTCGGCCGCACCGAGTCGCAGCGCCGCCGCATTATCCGCTCCGTCGGGCCGGTCTGGGACGGCAATGAAGTCTGGCTCCTGGCCGGCGGCGGCACGCTCTACTTCGCCTTCCCCGGCCTCTACGCCTCCAGCTTCAGCGGCTTCTACCTGCCGCTGATGATGGTTCTCTGGCTGCTCATCGTTCGCGGCATCGCCATCGAGTTTCGCAACCACCTGGAGGACCACCTCTGGCGTCCCTTCTTCGACGCCCTGTTCATGGCCGCGAGCGCCCTGCTGGCCATCTTCTACGGCGCCGCCCTGGGCAACGTCGTCCGGGGCGTGCCGCTCGACGCCAACGGCACGTTCTTCCTGCCTCTGTGGACCGATTTCCGCACCGGCAAGGACGTCGGCATCCTCGACTGGTACACCGTCCTGGTCGGACTGCTGGCGTTCTTCACACTGGCCGTCCACGGCGCCCTATGGATCGCCGTCAAGACCGAGGACCTTCTCCAGCACCGCGCCCGCATCATCGCCAGGTGGGCCTGGGGCGGCGTCGTTGTCCTCACCGCCGCCGTCACACTGGCCACCTTCCAGGTCCAGCCTCTGGTCCTCCACAACCTCACGACTTACACTTGGGGCTTCGTTTTCCCCGACCTGGCTCTAGCCGGCCTGATCGCCATGCTGGTCTTCATCCTGCGCGGCGACGACCTGAAGGCCTTCCTCTCTTCCTGCGCCTTCATCGCCGGTATGCTCACCAGCGCAGTCTTCGGCATCTACCCCTACGTGCTGCCCTCGAACGCCGACCCGCGCCTCGGCCTCACCATTGCCAGCACCCAGACCGATCATTACGGCCTCGCCGTGGCCCTGGTCTGGTGGATCCCCGGCATGCTCCTGGTCCTGGCCTATTCGGCCTTCATCTACCGTCACTTCGCCGGCAAAGTCCGCCTCGAAGACGAAGGCTATTAGCGCGGCAAGGGGAATTCGGGGACACTCCGGGCTCGAACGCCGATGTTCGGCCTGCGAAGAAGCGCAGGCGTGTCCTCGAATTCCTTTGCAGCTTCTCAGGGAACGGTCACGGGTCCCCGCTAGCCGCGAGTCCGCTCTCCGCTTTCGAGCTCCGCCAGGCGGCGCCGCAGCTCGGCCAGCTCCTTGCGCACCTCGGGGAGCCGCCCCATGCCGGCGAGCGTCTCCAGATACTCGCGGATGGGCCGCGCCGGCGTGCCCCAGACAACCTCGCCGGCGCGGATGATCTTCGACGTGAGCACGCCGCAACCGGAACCGAGCACCGCGCGCGTCTCGATGCGCGCCTTGTCTCCGATGCCGACCTTGCCGCCGATAACCACGTAATCCTCGACGATCACACCGCCGGAAATGCCGGTCTGCGCCGCGATGACGACGTGCTTGCCGATGCGGCAATTGTGGGCCACCTGCACCTGGTTGTCGAGCTTGGTGCCTTCCCCGATCCAGGTGACGCCGAGCGCGGCGCGGTCCACGCAGGAATTAGCCCCGATTTCGACGTCGTCGCCGATCGAGACGCGGCCGATCTGGGGGAACTTCTCATAGTGGTCCCCGGCCAGGAAGAACCCGAAGCCGTCGGCCCCGATCACGCTGCCGGAATGCAGGATGGCGCGCGCACCGATATCCACGTCGTCATACAGGGTGACGTGCGCGTAGAGCAGGGAATCCTCGCCCAGCGTGACGCGGCTGCCGATGGCGCAGGCGGCGCCGATGCGGCAGCGCGCGCCGATCTTCGTGTGCGCGCCAATGCTCACCTGCGGGCCGATGACGGCGCCGGAACCGATCTCGGCCGTCTCGGCGATCTGGGCGCTGGAGTGAATGCCGGGCTCGACCGGCGACGGCGGATGCATCCGGTTCACGGCCCGCACAAACGCCGCCCGTGGCGTGGCCGCGCGAATTACCGTCCGCCCGCCGGGGTTCGAAAAATCGGACGGCACGATCAGGCAGCCCGCGGCCGAAGCTTCCGCGAGCTTGACGGCCTTCCGGCTTTCGATGAACGCCAGATCGCCGGCGCCCGCGGTTTCGATCGGAGCGGCCCTGGCCAGCTCCCTCTCGCCATCGCCTTCGAAGGTCGCTCCCAACCACTCCGCCAGTTCGCGTACCCTCATAGGCTACAAGCTATCATACAAATCTATGGCTATCGACCCATCGGCGGTGATCGCTCCCACCGCGCGCATCGATCCCGAAGCCTCTATCGGACCCGGGACGACCGTCGGCGAATACTGCGTGATCGAGCGGGACGTCTCGGTGGGCGCCCGCTGCCGCCTGGAGCCCTACGTCTACATAAAACGCTGGACCACGCTCGGCGACCGCAATGAAATCTCGGCCGGAACGGTGCTGGGCACCGACCCGCTCGACAAGGCCTTCACCGGCGAACGCAGCTACCTGCGCATTGGCGACGGCAACTGCATTCGCGAACACTATACGATCTCCCGCGGGACGGCGCCCGAATCGGCCACCACGATCGGCGATGAGAACTACATCATGACCTCCGGCCACATCGCCCACAACTGCCGCATCGGCAACAACACGGTGATCTGCAGTTGCTCGCTGGTGGCGGGGCACGTGGAGGTCGAGGACCGGGCCTTCATTTCCGGCGGGATTGCCGTCCACCAGTTCACCAGGATCGGCCGGCTGGCCATGGTGGCGGGCATGACGCGAGTGAACCTCGACCTGGCGCCGTACTTCCTCTATAGCGGCTACCGCATGAAGCCTACCGGGCTGAACCTGGTCGGCCTGAAGCGCGCCGGGTTCGCGGAGGCCGATATTGCCGCGCTCAAACGGGCCTACCGCATCCTGTTCCAGTCCGGCCTGAAGCTGGAGGAGGCGCTGGCGCGAATCGAGGCCGAGATCCCCACCGGGCACGCGCGGCACCTGGTGACCTTCGTCCGCCGCAGCGAGCGGGGGATCTGCCGATAAGCGCCCCGCCGGGCGCACCTGGCCAGGAGCAAGGCGCCCGGCGACCGGATGTTAATATGCTCTGTAGGTGATTTGGCCTGCAGCAACGAAGACAGCTCTCTTGCTCTGCCTGCTCGGGATGACGGCCGCGGCGGCGCCCGAAGACTTCGAAGGCAGGCCGATCCGGGCCATTGAGTTCGACCCGCAGCCCCAGCCCTATAGCCAGGAGTACCTGGAAGAAATCCTGCCGGTGAAGACCGGCCGGCCTCTGGAACTGGCGGATGTTCGGGCGGCGATCGAGCGCCTGTACAGGACCGGCCGCTATGCCGGCATCCGCGTCGACGCGCGGGCCGCAGATGGCGGCGTCATCCTGCGCTTCCTCACGCGCGGCAACTTCTTCGTCGGCCGGGTGACCGTGGGGCAGGTTCAGGCGCCGCCTCTGGAGGGATCGCTGGTGAATGCCACGCGGCTGCAACTCGGCGCGCTGTATACCGCGGCGAGCACCGGCCAGGCCATCGCCAATCTTCGCGACGTTCTGCGCAGCAACGGCTTCCCGCAAACGCGCATCGAGCCCGAATACCGCTACGATCCGGACACGCAGCAGGTCGCGATCCACTTTCGCGTCGAGACCGACGAGCGCGCGCGCTACACCGATCCGCTCATAACCGGGAAGCCGGACCGCCCGGCCGAGGAGATCGTCAGGACCACGCACTGGAGGGGCTGGCTGGGCTGGAAGAGGGTCACCGGGTCGCGGACCGGAGACGGGGCCGACCGGGTGCGCAACTCCTACCTGAAGCGCAACCGCCTGGAGGCGCGGGTCTCCGTCGACAAGATGGACTGGGATCGGGAAGCCAACCGCGTCCGCCCGACTCTGAACATCCAGGGCGGCCCGAAGGTCGAGATCACGACCGTGGGCGCAAAGGTCTCGCGGAGTAAGCTGAAGCAGTTGGTTCCGGTTTACGAAGAACGGTCGGTCGATCGCGATCTGCTGGTAGAGGGCGCGAACAACCTGCGCGCATACATCCAGAGCCAGGGCTACTTTGACGCCAAGGTGGATTTCGCCTCGAAGTCCACCCCGGATCGCGAGGTCATCGAGTACCTCATCGACCGCGGCGAGCGGCACAAGGTGGCGCTGGTGGCTATCCAGGGCAACCGCTCCTTCGACACTGCGACCATCCGCGAGCGGATGTATCTCCGGAAGACGAGCCGGCTCGAGTTTCGGCACGGCCGCTTCAGCGACGATTTCCTGAAACAGGACGTAGAGGCGATCACGGCCCTGTACCGCGCCAACGGGTTTCGCGATGTCGAGGTGAAATCGCGCGTCGAGCACAGCTACCAAGGCAGCGCGAACAAGCTGGCTGTGTACATCGACATCAAGGAGGGGCAGCGGTGGCTGGTGGAGAGCCTCGACCTGGAGGGAGCCTCGCCCGAGAATCGCGAGGCGATCATGCGCCGCCTGCAATCCCAGCCGGGCCAGCCGTTCAGCGAGGCGAATGCCGCCATCGACCGCGACAACATCCTTGACTACTATTACAACCACGGCTATCCGAACGCGAGCTTCTCATGGAGCTTCACACAGGCCGCGATGCCCGAGCGGGCCAACATGCGGTACGCCGTTCGGGAAGGGGCCCAGCATTTCCTGCGGCGATTCCTGGTAACCGGCCTGCGGACTACGGACCCGCGGCTGATTGCCGAGCGGGAAGGGCTCCATCCCGGCGATCCGCTGTCGCGCGTCAGCCTGCTCGAAACGCAGCGGGAGCTTTACGATTTGGGCATTTTCTCGCGCGTCGATATGGCGATCCAGAACCCGGCTGGCGACGAGCGCGACAAGTACGTGGCGCTGGATGTGGAGGAGGCCAGGAAGTACACCATCACGACCGGCTTCGGCGCGGAGGTCGCCAAGATCGGCGGCTGCCAGAGCTGCCTGGAAGCACCCGCCGGGCAGGCCGGCTTCAGCCCGCGCGCCTCCTTCGGCGTGACACGGCGAAACGTCTTCGGGGACGGACACGTCATCTCGTTTCAGAGCCGGGTCTCGACCCTGGAGCAGCGGGCCGTTCTCACCTACGAAGCGCCGCAGTTCCTCGGCAGCCCCAATCTGAACCTGCTGTTCAGCGGCCTGTTCGACGATTCGCGGGACGTGAGAACGTTCTCGGCGCAAAGGCGGGAGGGCTCGGTGCAGGTGGGCCAGAAGCTGAATCGGGCCAGCACGCTCTTGTACGGCTTCTCGTTCCGCCGGGTGAGCGTGAGCGATTTGAAGGTGAGCCCGGAGCTGATCCCGCGATTCTCGCAGCCGGCCCGCATCGGGATGTTCACGGTCAACTACATCCTGGACCGCCGCGACGACCCCACCGACGCGCACACCGGCGTCTACAGCACTGTCGACGCCGGCTGGGCCTCTCACAGCTTCAGCTCTCAGGCCGATTTTACGCGCCTCATCGTGCGGAACGCCACCTATCACCCGTTTGGCTTCGGCAGCCGCTACGTGCTGGCGCGGTCGCTTACCTTCGGCTGGCTGCAACCCCTCCGGAACGGGGAAGAGATCCCGCTGCCGGAAGAGTTGTTTGGCGGCGGCGCGTCGTCGCAGCGCGGTTTTCCGGAGAACCAGGCCGGGCCGCGCGACCTCAAAACCGGGTTCCCGCTGGGCGGCAACGCGCTGCTGATCAACCAGACCGAGTGGCGCTTTCCGATTTCCGGCGACGACGTCCGAGGCGTGCTGTTCTGGGATGCGGGCAACGTCTATTCCGACCTGAGAACGATCTCTTTCCGCGTTCACCAGCGGAACCTGGCGGACTTCAACTACATGGTGCATGCCGTCGGATTCGGCTTGCGGTACAAGACTCCGATCGGGCCCATCCGGCTGGATCTGGCTTACAGCATCAACCCGCCGGCGTTCTTCGGATTCAAGGGCACGCTCGATCAGCTCATCGCCTGCTCCGGCCCGGTACCGCCCTCGTCCGGCTGCGTCCAGACCGTGCAGCAGATCAGCAACTTTCAGTTTCACTTCTCGCTGGGGCAGGCGTTCTGATGCGGGCGCACGCGCTTATCGGAGACCCGGCGCCGGCCCGAAAGCCGGCGCGGCAGGCTGAAGCCTGCGCCACGCTCCTGGTCCTGCTCTTCGCGGCGCAGTTGCCGGCGGAGACCATCGACCAGATCGCGGTCACGGTGGACAATCAGGTCATCGCGAGCAGCGAAATTGACGAGGCGCTGCGGGTGGCCGCCTTTCTCGACCGCGAGAAGCCGGACCTCAGCCCGGCCGCGCGGCGGCGGATGGCGGACCGGCTGATCGAACAGATCCTGGTCCGGCGCGAGATGGAACTCACGCGCTATCCCGAGCCCTCCCCCTCCGAGATCGCCGAGACGCTTAGGCAAGTGAAGCGCCGGTTCGCCGGCGACGCGCAATTCCAGCAGGAGCTGGCGGCATACAAGCTGGCCCAGCGCCAGGTCGAGAGCGCGCTCCGGCGCCAGATTACGCTGCTGCGGTTCATCGACCTGCGATTCCGCCCCGAGGTTCAGGTGCAGGAGAACGAGGTGATGCAGTATTACGAGACGGTCTTCCTGCCCGAGATCCGCAAGAAAGGGGTCACCCCCGAGCCCGCCTTCGACGATGTCAGGGCACAGTGCGAAGATGCGCTCACGGCCGAGCGGGTGGACAAGCGGGTGGATGCATGGCTGGCCGAAGCGCGGAGCCGGGCCCGCATCGAATACGATGAAGATGCGTTCCGATGAAGCGCGCCATCCAGATCGCGCTGTACACCGTGGCCGGTCTCGCGGCCTGCGCCGCGGTGTGCGTGGTCGCCGCTCTCATCCTCATCCAGACCTCGTGGTTCCGCGAGAAGGTCCGGCAGCGGGTGGTGCGGGAGATCGAGAGTGCCACGGGCGGACGCGTCGAGCTGGGCTCCTTCGATTTCGACTGGCGCACGATGACGGTCTCGGTCCGGAACCTGGTGATCCACGGAACCGAGAAGCCGGATGAAGCGCCGTTCGTGCGCGCCGGTCTGATTCGCGCCCGGCTGAAAGTGGTTTCGGCGCTCGAAAAGCGTGTGGATCTCGAATCGGTTTTCGTCCAGCGGCCGCAGGTAAACGTAATCGTCTATGCCGACGGGCACACCAACGTTCCCCATCCGAAACCGGCCGGGGAACGGGATCCCACCGCCATCGAAACGGTATTGGACCTAGCCATCAAGCGCTTCAACCTGGTGGACGGCGTCGTCGAGGCCGGCCTGCACCGCCTGCCGTTGAACATACGCGGCGAGAACCTGCGCGCGGCGGTCGTCTACCGGAAGGCGCCGGCCTGCTACGAGGGCGATATCACCTTCCGGGACCTGGACGTGAAGGCGGGCGCGCGGCCGGCTCTCGCGATCGAAGTGGACGCGCACTGGGCGCTGCTGGGCGACCGGGTTGAGATCCACCGGGCGCGCTTCGGGCTGGGTGAATCGTGGCTCTACGTCACCGGCGTGGCCGATCACTTTCCCGCGCCTCAAATCCATCTCAACTACACGGCCCGCGTCAACGTCAAGGATGTCACGCCGGGGTTGGATCTGGGTCCGCTGGCCCATCGCGGCACGGTGTCGCTGGGCGGCCATGTATCGATTGCGGACACCGGCCGGTACGCTGTCTCCGGCAAACTGCGGGCTGGCGGCCTCGTCGTCGAAGAGGGCGGCATACGAATCGAGGACGTCCGCGCCGATTCCACCTTCGAGGCGGTTCCCGGACGCGTGACGCTCACGGGGCTGGCAGTGGCCGCGCTTGGCGGCCGCTTCGAGGGCCGCGCGGAGATCGCGGGTTTCCGGCATTTCCTGGTGGATGGCTCCGCACGCGACGTGTCCCTTCAGCAGATGAAGCTGATCCAGGAGCTGCGGCGGGTGGCCTGGGACGGCATTGCGTCGGGACCGGTGCGGCTGAGCGCTGAAGTGCGGGATCGGCGGCTGGTGGACCTGGTGCTGGAGACGCGGCTCGGCATCGCGGCCGGCGCGGGGCCGAATCCCATCGAGGGGCTCATCGACGTCACTTACAGCCTGGCGGCGGGCGAGGTCGCTTTTGGTCCGTCGAACCTGACGACGAAGTTCAGCCACCTCGGTTTCAACGGCGTTCTGGGGCGGCAGCTGAGCGTCGCGCTTGAGACCACGAACCTCGAAGACGCGCAAACCGCCATCGCGATGTTCTCGGCCGCGCCTCCGCCCGAGATGCCGGTGAAGCTGGTCAATGGGACAGCGGCGTTCCAGGGCACGGTGACCGGACCGCTCAGCGACCCGGCCGTCGGCGGCCACGTGAAGGCTACCAACTTCGTGCTGGCCGCGAGGCAGATCGACCGCGCCGAAACGGACCTGGCGCTGGCGCGGACGGGCGTGACCGCGCGGCATGCGTCCATCGGCCGGCTCGGAATGCGCGCCTCGGGCGACGTTCATCTCGGCTTCGAGAACTGGAAGCCGGCGGATTCGTCGCCGCTTTCGGGGCGCCTCGTGGTCCGCGCGCCGCACCTGGCCGACGTGCTCGCGGCCGCCGGAGCCGCGCCGTCCGACATCGCCACAGGCGACCTTTCCTTGAACGTCGAGCTGGGGGGCACGCTCGGATCGCCGGTGGTCTCCGGCCACGTGCAGGCGGTGAAACTGCTCGCCGCAGGCCAGCCGATCGACCGCGTGGAAGGCGACGCGCGATATGCCGGAAACCAGGTCGACCTCATGAACGGGCGCTTCACAGGCAGCGCCGGCAAGGTGCAGCTCTCCGGCAGTTACGACCACCCCCAAGGCAATTGGCGGCAGGGACGTCTGCGGTTTGAAGTGGCAAGCGGCGGCATCGACCTGGCCCAGGTGAACGCGGTGGCGGAGCGTGTGCCCGGAATTGAAGGGCGGTTCGAGACACAGATGACGGGCGAGATCACCCTTACCGCGGCGGGATTTGAGCCGGCGGCGTTCAATGGGCGAGCCAGCCTGCGTGACTTCGGCGTGAGCGGGGAAAAGCTGGGCTACCTGGTGCTCACCGCCACGACTCGCGGACAACTTCTTGACGCCAGGCTGGAGGGCAAGCTGGCCGGCTCGACCGTCGCCGGCGCGAGCACCTTGACGATCGGGGGGGACTATCCCGCGCGCGGCCGGATCGACTTCACTCCGCTGCAGTTCTCGACCCTGATCGCGCGGCTGCACCCGAAGAAGAGCGGCGAGCCGTCTCCTTTCGAAGGTTTCGCCGCCGGCGCGATCGATTTTTCCGGCTCGGCCTCGAAAGCCCAGAGCTGGCGGGCGTCCGTCAATCTGCCTTCGCTCGAGATCCGGCCTTCTGCGAGGGTCGTCGAAGCGGCGCGCGCGGCGGGCCTGACCCTGCGCAACAGCGGCCCGGTGCTGATGGAAGTCGACTCGAAAGGCGTCCACGTCCGCCAGGCGCACTTGCAGGCCAAGAACACGGACGTCAACGTCAGCGGCCAGCTCGGCTTCGGCGTGAAGAGCCCGTGGAGCCTCCGCGTCCAGGGCAGCGTCAACCTGGCCCTGCTCCAGGACTTCGTGAGCCACATGTACGCGTCCGGCTCGGTGGCGCTGGACGTGTCGGCGCGGGGTGAGCTGGACAATCCGGAGGTCTACGGCCGCATCGACCTGAAGAACGCATCGGTCAGCTTCGTGGATGTCCCCAACGGACTCGATAACGCCAACGGAACCATCTTCCTGTACCGCGACCGCATCATGGTCGAGACTCTGACGGCGCAGAGCGGCGGCGGAAGAGTCGAAGTGAGCGGATTCATCGGGCTGGCCGGCGGGACCACATTTCACTTGCAGGCGAAAGCGGCCGGCGTACGCGTGCGCTACCCCGAGGGCATCAGCTCGACGGCGAACGGAACGCTGACGTTCACGGGAACGCCGGACCGCAGCCTGCTGGCGGGCGAGGCGACGGTGACGCGCGTGGGGCTCAGCCTGCAATCGGATTTGGGTTCCATGCTGGCCCGCACGGTGCAGCCGGTCCAGGCGCCGCTCTCGCCCAGCCGTTTCCGGCAGGGCCTGCGGTTCGACATACACATCGTGACCGCGCCGCAGGTGCGCGTGGAGACTACCCTGACCAAGGACGTGGAAGTCAACGCCGACCTGCAGCTGCGCGGAGACGACGCCCGCCCCGTGCTGCTCGGGCGGGTGCTGCTCAACCAGGGGCAGGTGAACTTCTTCGGCACCCAATATGCGATCAACTCCGGCCAGATCCTGTTCGTGAATGCGGCCACGGTCGAGCCGACCATGAACCTCAGCCTGGAGACGCGGGTGCGCGGCGTGAACGTCACGCTGCACATCTCCGGGCCCATGAACAAGCTGAACATGAGCTACACCTCCGACCCGCCGCTGGCGTTTGGAGACGTTCTGGCCCTTCTGACCACCGGACGCGAGCCGGGACAGCTCTCGGGCGCGACCCCGGCAGCGTCGGCGCTGGTGGGCCAGAGCTACCAGGGCGGCGGAGCAAGCGCGCTGCTGAGCCAGGCGATCGGCAGCCCCCTGACCGGCCGCCTGCAGCGTTTCTTCGGCGTCAGCCGCCTGAAAATCAACCCGCTGGTTACCGGTCTCACGACCAGCAACGCCGCCGCGCAGATCACGCTCGAACAGAACATCAGGGACAACCTCACGTTCACTTACATCACGGACCTGTCCCGCGCGCAGGCGCAGACCATCCAGATGGAATGGCACTTCACGCCCAGCTGGAGCGGGCTGGCGGTGCGGGAGGACAACGGGCTGTTCGGAATCGACTTTCTGTACAAGAAGCAGATCAAGTAGCCATCAGCCTGTGGGCCGTCAGCCATCAGCCGTCAACGCCGCCGCGCGAGCTCTCGATGCTGATCGCCGATGGCTGACGGTGGCTGATGGCTGACGACTGAATAGCCACCGCGGGCCTGCGGGCGGATCGCCGGCGGCCCGCCGCTGTGCTAGCCTTCGTCCTATGGACTGGGCGTTCCAGCGCCGGATGATGGTCTCGCGGCAACTGCGCGGCCGGGGGATCCGCGACGAGCGGGTGCTGCAGGCCATGCTCGAGATCCCGCGCGAGGAGTTCGTCCCGGAAGAAGACCGCGACGGCGCGTACGTGGACGAGCCGCTGGAGATCGGTTACGGCCAGACGATTTCGCAGCCTTACATGACCGCCTTGATGGCGCAATGCCTGGAACTCGAGGGGCACGAGACGGTGCTCGAAGTCGGCGCCGGCTGCGGCTACCACGCGGCGGTCCTGGGCGCGCTGGCGGCGCGCGTGTTCGCCATCGAGCTGATCCCGGAGCTGGCTGCGATGGCGCGCGAGAACCTGGAAAAGACCGGGCGGGCCGGCAACATCACGGTGATCGCCGGCGATGGATCGCTGGGCTATCCTCCCGAGGCGCCGTACGACGCGATTTCGGTGGCTGCCGCAGCGGCCGAGATTCCGCGCGCGCTGTTGGAACAGCTCAAAGACGGAGGCCGCATGGTGATTCCAGTCGGTCCTTACTCCGACCAGGAGCTGCGCGTGGTGCGAAAGAGGGACGGCGAGATCGACTGGCACGTGGCCGCGTATTGCCGCTTCGTGCCACTGCGCGAAGCCGCGCCGCGGGTAGACTGAGAACATGGGCATGCGGTTGCGGACGGCGCAGGGAAAGCTGAAGATCGAGCACAGCATCATCGACGGCGTACGCGGCCTGCTGCGGCGCCTGCTGGAGGAAAACCCCGCGGCCATTCGTTCGGTGGTTCCGGGAGTGATTCGCCCGGTGCGCGACGCGCGGGGCAAGGTTCGGGTTCACGTGACCGTGCCCACCACCAACGGCTGGAAGGCGATCGCGCTGTCGGCGGGCGCGCGCCAGGAGCTGTTTATCAGCACCACGCTGGACAAGGCGGCGCTGGAAAAGGCGCTGGCGAAGGCTGGCGAAGGATAAGGTCTTGGCGCGGCCCACGATCCGGACGTCGAGCTGGAGCTCGCCGCGGCACGCTGAAGCGTGCGCCGCAGGACCACGCCCGCTATGACCGGCTCCACCGCCCGGGGATAGCGGCGGAACACCGCGGGCAGGCCCCGGCGGCGGTCAGGCGGTAATCCAGAATGCGGTAGCCCCGGCGGCGGATGAGCGTCGCGCCGCAGCCGGGGCAGCGCGTATCCTCGAAGCCGGCGAGTGCGCCCGGCAGGTTGCCGGCATAGATGTAACGCAGACCGGCGGCGCGGCCGGCCTCGACCGCGCGTGCCAGGTCGCCGGGCTCCGTGTCGCGCGGGCCGGTCATCTTGTAGTCGCCGTGAAACGCGGTGACGTGCCAGGGGATGTCCGGGGAGATGCCGGCCAGGAACTCGGCCATCTGGCGGAGCTCATCGGCGGAGTCGTTGAAGCCGGGCACAAGCAGCGTCACCACCTCCAGCCAGAAGCCCATCGCGTGGATTCGGCGCAGGCTGTCGAGAATCGGCTCCAGACGGCCGCCCAGTTCGCGATAGCGGCGGTCGTTGAAGCTCTTCAGATCGACCTTGAAGAGGTCGAGCCAGGGGCGGAGGTATTCGAGCGCTTCGGGAGTGGCGTTCCCGTTCGAAACGAAGCCCGTGAGGAGACCCGCCGCCTTGGCCTCCTTGAAGATCGCGCGAGCCCATTCGGCGGTGATGAGCGGTTCGTTGTAAGTGCTGACCACGCCTTCGGCGCCGCTTTCGAGCGCCGCCCGCACCAGTTCCTCGGGCGTGATCCGCTCCACGGAGGAGACGGCGCGCGGATCGCGAAGAGCCTGGGAGGTGACCCAGTTCTGGCAGTAGCTGCAATGCAGATCGCAGCCCAACATGCCGAAGCTGAGCGCCGCCGAGCCGGGGCGAACGTGGAAGAAGGGCTTCTTCTCGATGGGATCCGAGTGGAGGGCGGCGACGTATCCCCACGGGACTTGCAGTCTGCCGCCGGAATTAAAACGCACCTTGCAGACGCCGGGCTGCCCCTCGAAAATGGGACACCGGTGGCCGCAGGCGAAACACCGGATGCGCTTTTCGTCCAGCGGCTCCCACAGATCGCCTTCGCGCGTGCTGCCGGACAGAACTTGCGCCAGGGCGGGCATGACCTTCCACTCCTATGTTACGCCCCCCGGAAAACTGGGCGATCAGCCACCGAAGCCTGCTACCGGCCGTAATAGCCGGCGTTGGCCGCGGCAAATGGCTGCAGATCAGCCGGCAGTTCGTCGAGAGCGTAGATGGAATTGGTCGGGCAGACCGGGACGCAGGCGCCGCAGTCGATGCAGGCTTCCGGATCGACCATCAGGTGCTTGATCTCCTCGAAGCCGGGCTCGTCCTTCTTGGGGTGGATGCAATCCACCGGGCATGCTTCCACGCAAAGCTCATCCTTAGTGCAGGTGTCGGTAATTACGTACGCCATTTAGGTTTAAATCTCCTCTGTCAAGCTGTGCAATCCAGGGACCAACGGACTGGCCGGTCGGAAACCCCGCAAGAGAACTATCCTACCGCAGTCGGCGGGGCCGGCGCGGGACCGCTCGCCGGGGGCGCGGCTCGGCTCGGGTCATGGCTCGGTTTCGGGGCGGGGCTCGGTTCGGTTCGCGGCCGGACGGCGACCGCGGCGGGCTCGGAAGTCTGCTATCTTAATGAGTGACCTCTTTCTTCCATGGCTTTTCAAATTCAACCACTTAGGGAGTTTCTCGTACGGCCCGCGCTCCCCGCTGCGCTGGCGCGGGTTTCCCAGCTCGCCTATAACGTCCAGTGGGGCTGGGAGCCCACGATCCGCACGCTGTTCCGGCGCATGGATCCGGCCCTCTGGCAGGCCTCAGGGCATAACCCTGTATCCATGCTGGGTCGGGTGCCCCAGGCGACCCTGGAGCGGCTGGCGGCCGACCCGCGCTATCTGGCTCTATACCGCCGCGCATGTGAGCGATTTGACGCTTACATGCACCGGGCGGAAACCGTTACCACGGGCCAGGCCCAGAAGACCCTGATCGCCTACTTCTCGATGGAGTATGGCATCGTGGAGTGCCTGCCGACATACTCGGGCGGCCTGGGCGTCCTCTCGGGCGACTTTCTGAAATCGGCCAGCGATTCCGACGTGCCGATCGTCGGGGTTGGCTTGCTTTACCAGACCGGGTATCTCCAGCAGTACCTCAACCCGGACGGGTGGCAGCAGGAACGTTTCCCGGTCAACGACTTTTACACCCTGCCGGTGCAGCCGGTCCACGACGACCAGGGCGCCGAGGTGAAGGTCCAGGTGCAGTTGCCCGGCGGCCCGGTGCAGATCAAGGTATGGCTGATGGAGGTCGGGCGGGTGAAGCTCTACCTGCTCGATACCAACATCCCCGAAAACGGCCGGCCGGAGTTCCGCGGCATCACCGACGCGCTGTACGGCGGCGACGGCCACACCCGCGTGCGCCAGGAGATGGTGCTGGGCGTGGGCGGGCTGCGCGCGTTGCGCGTGCTGGGCCTCGAACCGACCGTCTTCCACATGAACGAGGGGCACTCGGCTTTCCTGGCCCTCGAGCGCATCCGCGTTCTGGTGAAGGAGCACGGCCTGAAGTTCGAAGAGGCGCTCGAGGCTTCGCGCAACAACAGCGTGTTCACCACGCACACCTCGGTCCCGGCGGGCATCGACATCTTCGATTCGGGGCTGATGTGGGAATACTTCCACGACTATTGCCGCGAGGTGGGGATCGAGTTCGAGCAACTCATGGCGCTAGGACGGCGCAACCCTCAGGACAACCACGAACGCTTCTCGATGGCCATTCTGGCCATCAAGACCTCCTGCTTCCGGAACGCAGTGAGCCGGCTCCACCGGGAAGTGTCGCAGGAGGTGTTCCAGGACCTGTGGCCGCAACTGCCATCCTGGGAAGTCCCGATCACTTCCATCACCAACGGCGTCCACCTGCTGAGCTGGCTTTCGAGCGACCTGGCCACGCTCTACGACCAGTACCTGCAGCCCGACTGGCGCGACCGGCTCAGCGACCCGAAGACCTGGGAGCAGGTTGACGACATCCCCGATCAGGAGCTGTGGGAAGCCCACCGGCGGCGCAAGCGGCGGCTGCTGGCATTCGTGCGGGGGCGGCAGGTGGAGTGCGCGCGGAACCGTAAGGCGGCTTCGGTGGAACTGCGGCGCGCGGCCGAGGTGCTCGATCCGGAAGCTCTGACGATCGGCTTCGCGCGCCGGTTCGCCACCTATAAGCGCGCCACGCTGCTGTTCCGGGACCTCAACCGGCTGAAGCGGATCCTGTCGAACGCCGAGCGGCCCATTCAAGTGGTGGTCGCGGGCAAAGCGCATCCGAAGGACCATCCCGGCAAGGAGCTCATCCGCCAGATCGTGCAGCTCTCGCGCGATCCGGATCTTTCCAAACGCCTGGTGTTCGTCGAGGATTACGACATGCACGTGGCGCGCGAGCTGGTCGGGAGCGTCGACGTGTGGCTGAATACGCCGCGGCGGGGCGAAGAGGCCTGCGGCACCAGCGGCATGAAGGCCGGCATCAACGGCGTGCTGAATCTCAGCATCCTGGATGGCTGGTTCGACGAAGCCATTGAGTACAGCGGCGGCTGGGCGGTGGGCGACCGCATGGCGTACGCCGAGGACCAGGACGAGGCGCACGCCACCGCCATCTACTCGCTGCTGGAGAACGAGCTGGCGCCGTCTTACTACGAGCGCGACCAGGGCGTCCCGCATGAGTGGATCCGGCGGGTGAAACGCTCGCTGAAGTACCTCAGCACACAGTTCAATTGCCAGCGCATGGTGCAGGAATACACCGCGCAGCTCTACGAGCCGGCGCACCGCGCCTGGACCGAGATGCGGTTCGATGGCTTCGCCAAGGCGCGGGAGCAGGCACGGTGGAATGCCGACGTCCGCAAGGTCTGGGACCAGGTGCAGTTCGTGGAGCTGGAGGCGCCGCCAGACGGTCCGGTGCTCAGCGGCCAGCCGGTCCCCGTGAAGACGGCGGTGAACCTGGCGGGGCTGAGGGCGGAGGACGTGCGGGTCGAGGTGGTGGTGGGCCGCGTGGGAGTAAACGGGCAGCTCGAAGACACCGAAGTGATGACGCTGCCGCCGGTCGAGCAGCGCGGCGCCGTGGTCGTCTTCGCCAGGCAGATCGTTCCGCAGCAGACCGGGCGTATGGGCTACGCCCTGCGCATCACGCCGAACCACTACGGGGATCCGATGACGCGGCCTTGCGGCGCGCTGCTGAAGTGGGGGCGGTAGCGGCGGGGGAAGCCCGGCTACGCCGCAACTTCGACCTAGTCGGCCAAAGAGCACGCCTCCGGAATCGGCTCGCCAATCTCACGCATCGCCTCAAAGCGAGCGGCTAGCAATGACTCACGCAGGCATTGTAAGCGCTGGTGCACCCTTGGACGCAATGATCGTGCCCAGGCGGGCCGGCCGCTGGGCAGCTGTTCAGGCCCTGCTCCAACAACAACGGCAACATCTGGCGGGAGACCGTCAAGAACGCCAACCTGACCACTGCCGTGACGCAGGAGTACCGCTACGACACGCTGAACCGGATCGTGGTGTCGGCCGAGAACCCAGGGAGCACCGTGACGGCGAGCACGACTTGTCCCCAGATCACCAACGCCTGGTGCCGCAACTTCGCTTACACCTACAGCACCGCCAATGGCTACAGCAACATGTACGTGCCATACAACCAGGGCTTGAGCGAAGATCCAACCACGCCCGCGGCGGCCAGCAACTTCGACTCCAACAACCGCCTGAATTCCACGATCTGGTCCTACGACGCTTCGGGCAACCAGCTCACGACCGGCTCGGGCAGCTACGTGAACACCTACGACGCCGAGAACCGGATGAAGAGCAGCGCCATCGGCGGGGTGACGACGACGTACAATTATGATGGAGACGGGCACCGCGTGCAGAAGTCGAGGAGCGGGGTGACAACGACCTATGTCTACGATGCAGGCTGGCAGTTGGCGGCGGAGTACATGAACACGGCGCCGACGACAGCTCCATGCACGACCTGTTACCTGACGGCGGACCATCTGGGTTCGACGCGCATGATAACGGGAGCGGGCGGAACGGTGTGGTCGCTGCACGACTACCTGCCCTTCGGCGAGGAGATCACGGCAACGGTGAACGGCCGGAGCAGCACATTCTACCCACCCAGCGCTTTGGCGATCAACGACACGGTGACCCAGAAGTTCACCGGCAAAGAACGGGATACAGAGACGGGGTTGGACAATTTCGGCAAGCGGTACTTCTCGGGGTCTCAGGGGAGATGGGCTTCACCGGATCTCGTCAATGTAACTGACAAACGACTCCGAAACCCGTCATCCACCTTGAATAAGTACTCGTATGACACGCTGTGAGCGATACGCAAACCACATCTTGTAAATATACCCGCGCTGCCGCACTGTGGGGACATGCAGAAGCGCAGGCGTGAAGCGTGGGCGAAGTGGCGCGGGTTGGTGGCGGAGCAGAAGAGGAGCGGGCAGTGCGTGGCGGCGTTCTGCCGCGAGCGCGGGTTGTGCGCGCCGCACTTTTTCGCCTGGAAGAAGAAGCTGAGTCAGGCCGCCGCGCAGAAGTTCGTGGCCGTGCAGGTGGTGGAGGCCAGCCGGTGCCCAGCCAGGCGATCGAGATCCGGCAGGGCAACAAGGCCAAGATGCTAGCGAATCTGGATCTCGCCTTCCAACACAAAGCCCACGTGCTCAAGGGCGAGCAGATGCCCGATCCCCGATCAGACTCGTCGTTTCACAAATACCTGCGAGACGGTGATTTTTTGAAGCTGATGAAGGCGCTCGGCCTCAAGTGAACATGTCAGCCCGGAGGAGGTTTTGGATAATCGCGGCGGTCGCAACGGGCGTGGCCTTCATCCCAGTGCGATCGCTGAACTGCCCTGCCTGGGATGTGTGGGTCACCGACCAAGGCGGCCAACCCGTGCCGGGCGTGACGGTTCGGCTCACCTGCCGAGACTACTCGGCCGAACGTGACTCCCACGAGATCGATGCGACTACAGATGGGCAAGGACACGTAGCATTCGGCGCCCGGACACTCAGCGCTTCGTTGAGCCGCCGTGTCGTCGCGATGCTGTCATCTGCCACGGCGGGAACCCACGCCAGCTTCGGCCCTCACGCCAGCGTTTTCGCGTTTGGCAAGGGGCTTCAGGGCGTCGACATCGACAAAGAGAGAAACGTTGTTGTGGACTGGACCGGGAAACCCGACCACATGCATTCGCGGATCGTTGTTGCGCCGCGAAAGCTATAACGGGTTCCTATACGGGAACCACAGTGGAATGAGCGCGCCACGGGAGAGCGCCGTCGAGGAGTGGGGCGGCGGCGTTGCGCTAGCCGCGGACGGGAGCACGGAGAATCAGCGAGTTGCCGGGGAGCAGAGGAAGCCAGCGAGAAAGTTACGATGCTACGCATCGGCTGAGAGGGTGACACGCCATCCCGCGGCGAGTGCTGCGGGGAGACCGCAGGTTCCCATATGGGAACCATCTGAAAACAAGGGCTTTTCCTTTTAGCCGCCGTTTTGGCTGTGCGGGCGCTTGCAATGTATGACATACATGCTGTGGCCTGTCGTACATGATCGAAACCGCGCAGCAGACCCAGACTCTTTCCCTCCGCATCAGCGAAGCGTTGCGCCAGCGGCTGGAGGATCTCCGCAAGCTCACGGCCCTGCGAAAGGGCGAAAACGTCTCCACGTCGGAGATCGCCAAGCAACTGCTGGAGTCGGCGCGGGAGGACCGCTTCGAGGTGGTCGAGCTGCTCGCCAGGCCGACCGAAGCGCTGCTGGAAATCCGGCGCAAGGGCGAAGCCGGGCAGACGCTCTCGCGAGCGCAGTGGACCGTACTGGCCTATCACGTCCAGCAGGGCTCCGAAACGTTTTCGAAGAATCCGCTCGCGCGCGAAAGCTACATCGGAATCCTGAAGGCGTTCGGGGCCGCGCACGAGCTTCGCGCCAAGCCGTCGAGCCGGGACGAATACTACCTGGGCAACCTGCCGGTCGACTGCCGGCCGGAGCGGTCGAAGCCATCGGAGGCGGCGACGCCGGAGCTGGTGCGGCAGACGGTGGCCGAGACGGTGCGGCGGCTGGCGAACCCGGCTACGAAATGGACGCCGATGCTGGCCGCCCTGAATCTCTGTGTGCTGCTCGATGAGGAAAAGCTGGCCGGGGCCGCGGCGCTGAATGAGGCGCTCGCTCCCTACTGGCCGGTGCTGTGGCGGGTGGCCGCGCGCGAGCACTACTTCGCGCGGCAGGAGCCGATCCGCGAGGCTGGACGGCGCGAGCCGATCTACCAGCCCGCGATTCCGTCGCTCACCGAGGGCGGCTACACGCTGTCGTTTGCGCGCGGCGAGACGAGCGAGCTTTCCCTGCTACTGAGCTTTCCGGGGCCGCGCGGGCCGCTCTATCCGCTGGGGCCGTACCCGATGATCGTCGAGTTCCGGGCCATGGTCGCGGCGCTCACGGCGAAGGCCCGGCCGCCGCAGCGATGGGACGGCGAGCGGTTCTTCGGCTACGTGACCGAGCGCGACAAGGAGACCGAGTTCTGGTTCCGCGCGCACGACAACGGGATCACGTTCGGTTTTTCCGCCGAGGAGTGGAAGGCGCTGCGGGAGCTGTTCCGGCGCGCCTGGGACGCGCCCGAAATGCGCCTGGCCTGGGACGCGCTGAGCCGCGAATACGGAGAGCTGTGATGGTGTGACCAGCGCAGTTCCCACTCTCCTGACGAAATTTCTCCCCGCGCATCAACATTTTCCCAGCCCGAGCCCGTCTGGCCGGCCTCACCCCGTGCTACGCTCGGTGCGATGAAGATCGGCCCCACCGCCCAGGCAATCCACGCTGCCGCCAGGACACCGGCCTGCTTCCGGTTGCCCCGGGCCGCGCGAAAAAACAGGAAATCGAAAAGTACAACATGAACCTAGCCCTGGGCTAGAGCCCCCTGGAAGTTGCGGCGGGGCTCTTCCTCCGTGTCGCCAACGGCCGCGCATCCGGGCACGTCGGGTGAGAACGCGGAGTATCCGGCGCTCGTTCGTTCGATGACCAGCGCGAAGCGTCTCAGAGTCATTTCAAGCCGCCTCTCGCACTTTCATGGGTATGACGGGATCTTATCATGCGTGGGCAGGTTTCGCGGCCGGCACCGGCTGTTACAATTGAAAGTCCGGAGGGATGATGGCGCTTCATGCACGACGCGCCACCGCGGTTGCCGACGTCGGAGGGGTGAAAATCGGCGCGGGGCATCCGGTGGTGGTGCAGTCGATGACCAACACCGACACGGCGGACGCTCAGGCCACCGTCGATCAGACCATCGCGCTGGCGCGGGCCGGCTCGGAGCTGGTGCGCGTGACGGTGAACACCGAAGAGGCCGCTCGCGCGGTTCCGGAGATCGTCGAGCGGACCGGCGTTCCCATCATCGGGGACTTCCACTACAACGGACACATCCTTCTGAGGAAGTATCCCGAGTGCGCCCGCGCGCTGGCAAAGTACCGCATCAACCCCGGAAACGTGAACATCGGGCGGAAGCACGACGAAAACTTCCGCACCATGATCGAGGCCGCCATCGAATACGGCCGCCCGGTGCGGATCGGCGTCAACTGGGGATCGCTCGACCAGACGCTGCTGGCGCGCAAGATGGACGAAAACGCGCGCTCGGCGGCGCCAAAAGACGCGCGCGGCGTAATGATTGAAGCCATCGTGGCCAGCGCGATCGAATCGGCCGCGGCCGCCGAGAGATACGGCCTGGCCCACGACCGGATCATCCTGAGCGCGAAGGTCAGCGGCGTCCAGGACCTCATCGAGGTCTACCGCGCCCTGGCCGCCGAGTGCGACTATCCGCTGCACCTGGGCTTGACCGAGGCGGGCCTGGGGGCGAAGGGCATCGTGGCGACCACCGCGGCGCTGGCGGTCCTGCTTCAGGAAGGGATCGGCGATACCATCCGCGCGTCTCTCACGCCCGCGCCGGACGGGGACCGGACCGAGGAGGTCCTGGTCTCGCAGCAGATTCTCCAGTCGCTCGGAATCCGCAGCTTCACGCCGCAAGTGACCGCGTGCCCCGGCTGCGGGCGCACCACCAGCACCTTCTTCCAGGAGATGGCGGGGCGCATCCAAAGCCACCTGCGCGAGCGGATGCCGGTGTGGAAAGCCACGCATCCTGGCGCCGAGGAGCTGCGCGTGGCGGTGATGGGCTGCATCGTGAACGGGCCGGGCGAATCGAAGCACGCCGATATCGGCATTTCCCTGCCCGGCACGGCCGAGGACCCGAAGGCGCCGGTATACGTCGACGGGCGCCTCGTGGCCACGCTCAAGGGAGAGCGGATCGTTCCCGAGTTCATCGCGATCCTGGAGCAGTACGTGGCCCGGAGGTACAACGGCCGGAGTGCGTAGCTCATGCCCCGGTACTTCACTCTCGCCCAGGCGCAGGCTCTGGTTCCGAAGCTGGAGGAACGGCTGCGCCGCGCGGTTTCGTTGAAGGCCTCGCTGGCCGAGGCCGCGGGCGAACTCGACGCCGAATCCGAGCGGATCCGGATGAGCGGAGGCGCGCAGGTGGACCGGCAGAAGCAGTTCGAGACCGTCTCCCGCCGCGACATGGCCGCCGCCCATCTGCGGGACGTGCTCGAGTCCTTGCAGGAGAGCGGCTGCCAGGTAAAGGACCTCGATATGGGCCTGCTGGACTTTCCGACGCTCTTCCGCGGCGAAGAGGTGTGCCTGTGCTGGAAGCTGGGCGAGCCCGAAATCCGGTTCTGGCACGGAACGCAGGAAGGCTACCGCGGGCGGAAACCGATCGACCAGGATTTCCTGGAGCACCACGGCGGCAACTCCTGAAGTCCTCGTATAGTACACTAACTTAGAGCTATGGTTTTTGAAAGCCCAGTGCCGCGCACAAAGCAGTCCTGCGGGCGCGCCTCGGGTTCCGCCTCATGCTACTAGCCAGAGAATTCGTCGCCTATCTGTCTCGCGAGTTGGTCAAGAAGCTGACGCCCACACTGATTGAAACGGTGGAACCGCAGGTCGTCGCCGAGCTGCTCAACGGCATCGTCACCGAGGAACTTCAGGTGGAAGACCGCCTGAACGACGAGGTGCGCGAGATTCTGAGCCAGTACAGCGACTACATGCGGAAGAACGACGTCAGCTACCAGGAGATGTTCCGCCGCATCAAGAACACGCTGATCACGCAGCGCCAGGTGATCCGCGCAGCCGGCCGCGACACGGGCGACAGCATGAAGCTGTCCCGCGACAAAGTGATCGACATCTCGCACAAGATCGTCTCGGCGCTGCGGAAAGCCAGGCAACTGAGGCTGAAGAAGCAGCCTAACGAAGTGCGCCTGGAGATCGTGCGGCTGATCACCGAGTTGCTGCTGATCGAGGACAAGGTCGACCGCGCCGCCCGGCAGAAAATCCGCTCCCAGAAGCGCGAGATCCCCGAGGGCAGCGAGGAATGGGACATCCTGCTGCGCCGCTACTATCAGGAAGAGCTCAAGAAGCTGGGCATCGATCTGACGCGATGAGCGGCGGCTCCGGCAAACCCATCCTGGTGATCGCCGGCAGTCTGAACATGGATTTCGTGGTGCGCGTGGAGCGCCTGCCGGCCGCGGGCGAGACCGTCCTGGGGCGCGATTTCCGCACGACTCCCGGAGGCAAGGGCTCCAACCAGGCTTATGCGGCGGCGCGGCTCGGCAGCCCGCGGATCGCGGTGCGCATGGCGGGGCGCGTAGGCTACGACCTGTTCGCAGACCAGCTGAAGGCCAGCCTGGCGGCTGCGGGCGCGGACACGAGCGCGGTGTGCGCGACCAAATCGGCGCCCACCGGCGTGGCTCTGATCTGGGTTGACGCGCAGGGCCAGAATTCCATCGTAGTGGCTTCGGGCGCAAACCAGGCCTTCGCGGCGGCGGACGTGGCGGGTTTGCGGCGCACGCTGCGCGGCGCGGCGTTTCTGCTGCTGCAGCTCGAAACGCCGCTCGCTACCGTTGGCGCGCTCCTGGCGCTGGCCCGCGAGGAAGGGGCGCGCACCATTCTCGATCCGGCGCCCGCGCGGCCGCTCTCCCGCGAACTGCTCGGCGCGGTGGACATCCTCACGCCCAACGAAGGCGAAGCGCTGAGTCTGCTGGGACTTCCGCCGGCGCGCGTGGCCGCGGCGGAGGCGCCGGCGCTGGCCCGCGCCCTGCGCGAGTTGGGCGCCAGATCCGTCGTGCTGAAGCTGGGCGATCGGGGTTGCCTGTTCGACGACGGCCAGCGGCTGCTGGTTCAGCCCGCATTCCCGGTCGAGGTAGCGGACTCCACCGCGGCCGGCGACACGTTCAACGGCGCGCTGGCCGTTGCCCTGGCCGAAACCAGGCCCATGCCCGAGGCGCTGCGGTTCGCCAGCGCGGCTGCCGCGATTTCCGTGACGCGCCCCGGCGCGCAGGCCGCGATGCCGACGCGAGCCGAGGTGGAGAGTTTTCTGCTCAGAACGTCACGCCCAGCATGAAATCCCACTGGTCGGGATTGGACCGGAAGGCCGTGCCGGGATTCTCAAACGTATTCCATCCCCAGCGCGTATAGCGAATTTCCGGCGAGACGTGCTTGAACAACTGAATCCCGCCCACGGCCGTGAAGCCGGTGACAAATTGCCGGCTCAGCTCCGATGGCGAACTGGTGCTGGTCGAGCCGCCGCTCGTGCCCCCGAAGAAAGCCGTCACCTGATGCACGTTGGTAAGGCCGCGGAACGTCGGACCGCCGCCGACGTAAGGCCGGACCGGCCCCATCGGCGCGAACCTCCACTTCACCAGCACCGGGAAGTCCCAGGCGTTGGAGGTAGTGGCCTGATGCTCGAAAACGTCCACCAGGTTCTGGTTCGATTCGAAGTCCAGCCTCCGGTACAGCGCATCGACCTCCACAGCGAAGCCGAACGGCAGATTGATGTCGAGCTCCGGCCCCACGGTGAACCGCTTGGTGTCGCTCAGGTATTGCAGGTTTCCGGTAGTGGCCGTGTTGAAGGCGTCGTTGAGAGGCACGCCGCCCTTCACGCCAAAAGAGAACAGGTCGCCCGGAAACGCCAGCGGCGCCGCAAACAGCAATCCCACTGATCCCAGAATGAGTCTCTTCATGCTCGTGAGACGTGCGCCGGCTGGGCCTGGTTGCGCTCGGAGCCGGCTACCTCTGCGGCGTCTTGGCGAGCTGCTGTTTCGCCCAGATGCGGCCGGGATTCAATTCGAGCGACCTGGCGATGGACCGATAGGCCTCCGCGTTCCGATGGAGCTGGCGCAATGCAATGCCGCGCCACAAATACGCGTCCGCCAGGCTGGGATCGAGCTGGATGGCCCCGTCAAAATCGCGCAGCGCTAGCGCGACGCCGCCTCCCATCGCGGATGGCAGATAGTAGTTCCCCACGCCGCGGCTGAGGTAGGCCTTCGCGAACTTGCCATCGAGCTGGATGGCGCGGTTGATTTCGTCTCGCGCGCACCGGCCGTATTTGAAGGCGAGCCAGAGCCTGGCGGGAATCACCTGGCCGCACAAAGTGCCCAGGATGCGATGATACTCGGCCACGCGCGGCTGGAGCTCCACCGCGCGCCGGGCCGCGGCGATTCCGTTTTCAGCCGCGGCCTGGGCGGCCGGTTTGTCGTGCACCTCCAGCGCCACCTCCGCACGGAAAGACTGAGCAACAGCTAGACGGTATTGCGCGGCGGCGTCTTTCGGGCTCTTCCGGACGGCAGCGTCCGCCTCCGCCACAGCCGAACCGATATAGCCGCGGTCCTGGCGGTCGCGCGCGCTTTCGAGCGGATCGCCGGCGAAGGCCAGCCCCGCGGCCGCGAGTGCGAGAAGGAATCTGGAAAGCGGCGGCATCGGACTCAGCTTGGGCCGCTCAATATACCGTAAAGCAGAACACCGCGTTCGAGTCCTGGGGGCTGAGCGAGTACTCGCCGTTCTCCAGACCCAGGCCCTCGTTGACTTCGATGCGGTATAGACGGCCCCCCAGCGACTTCACCGTCAGGCGCAGCGGGCGGGCTTTCCTCTTGCCGATGACGACCTCGCGGTTCCCGTTCTTCGTTTCCAGGCGGAAGAGCTGCAACGATTCGGGCGCGATCTTGTCGGACTCGAACAGGAAGATCGGTTCGGCGAGCGGCGTGCGCGCGGGCGAGGTCGCGCCGGGAATCGTGTAGCTTGCATCGCTCTTGCCGCGGTGCTGCTCCTGCGCCTGGCCCGCTTCGGTCTCGATGAGATTGTCGGCGTGCAGCAGGTAGGGCAAATCCGGCTTGGGCGGGCGCGGCCCCGTGTACTGGTCCTCGGCCAAGCCCCAACCGGAGCACACGCAGCCAAGCGCGACAAACAGTGAGAGCCATTTCATAACATCTATCTGTATTCTACGCGGACAAGGAGGCGCGCGTTACCGGACCGGTGGGGCAGGCCGTCTGGCCTGCCGCCTGCCCCACGAGCTCTCCTATTCCACGATGGCCTGCATCACGGCGTTCTCGAAGTCCCGCTGGATCTGGGGAACCTGGGTCTGCAGCATGATGATGGTGACCATCTTCTCCTTGGGATCGATCCAGGTCTGGGTGCCGTAGGCGCCGTCCCATCCGAAGCTGCCGTTGGAGACGCGCAGGCCGGCCCCGACCGAATCCTGGATCACGGCCATGAGCAGCCCGAAACCCATGCCGTGGGCGGGACGGCCGAGTTTGCCGTTGAACATGTCGCCCACGTGGTTGGACGCCATCAGATCCACGGTTCTCGGGCTCAGGAAGCGCTTGCCGTTCAGCCTGCCGCCGTCGAGCAGCATCTGCGCGAGTTGCAAGTAATCCTCGGCGGTGGACATAAGTCCCCCCGCCCCGGAATAGTAACTCTTGAGCGAAAAGCCGTCCTGGTTCGCGCTCTTTTCGAGACCGTTCGGACTCTTCTGGTACAGGGTGACCATGCGCGGCCGGCGGTCGTCGGGAGGATAGAAGAACGTGTCCTTCATTCCCAGCGGCTCGAAGAGACGGGCACGGAGGAACTGGTCATAAGTCTGGCCGGAGACGATCTCGACGATGCGGGAGAGGATGTCGGGCCCGGCCAATCCGCTGTAAGCCCACTGAGTGCCAGGCTGGAAGTCGAGCGGTGCCGCGGCCAGGCGCGGGACGTAGGTGGCGAGCGTCTCGCCTTCCTTCGGCCGGGGGAACGGCGGCTGCTTGGAGCCCCAGGTCAGCAACCCGTTGGTATGAGTCAGCAGGTCGTGGATGATAAGCTCGCGTTCCGCCGGGATTGTGTAGAAAGCCGGAGCGCTGGGATCCGCACTCTGCCTCGGCACGGCCACCTTCATGTCTTTGAACTCGGGGATGAACTTCGAGACCGGATCGCTCAGCCGGATCTTGCCTTCCTCGACCAGCATCATGACCGCGACCGCGGTTATCGGCTTGGACATGGAGGCGATGCGGAAGATCGCGTCCTTCTCCATGGGGCGTTTCGACTCGATATCCATGAGGCCGTGCGCCTCGAAGTGGACTATGCGGCCTCGCCGCGCGACCAGCGTCACCGCCCCGGAGATTTCCCCAGCGTCGATGTGCCGCGCGATCGATTGATGGATGCGCTCGAGACGTTCGGCGGACATGCCGGCGTCTTCGGGTTTGCCCGCCGGCACCGTGCCCGCGGTCAGTACGGTGGCCAGGACGGCCAGAAAGGGAAGGCGACGAGTCTGCACCATGTCGTTACCATAGCAGGTCCAGGCAGTGGGGCAGACCGACGGTTAGTAATTGTTGCCGACGGCCTTCTTGTCGGGCGCCCGCATCACCAGCACTCGCGACTCGCTGGCGGCGCGGCGCGACTCGACGGCGGCCAGCACGTGATCGAGCTCGGGTTCGATGACGGGCTTGGTCAGCACGTGGCTCTCGGCGCTCAGCAGGCCGCGCGAGAGCTCGAAGTCGAAGCCCTCGGTGAGGAGCACGAAGGCGCCCACATCGTTCCGGATGCCCTCTGAGAACTCGATCCAGTTGAGGCCCGGCAGCCGCACGGAGCAGAACGCGACATCGAACCGCATGCGCTGCACCAACCCGGAGCCTTCTTCGCCGCTGGTGGCGGGGATCACGCGGCAGCCGCGCTGCGTCAGCATGCGGACCAGCTCCTCGCGGGCGCCGCCATCCGGCTCGACCACCAGACAGGTGAACGCGCGCACCGCGCCGCCGGTCTCCACCGCGCCGGCCGGGGCGGCCGGGAGCTCGATCTCCAGCCGGCAATCGCCCTGCGCGGAGCGGGTCATACGCAGTTCCCCGCCGTGACTCCGCACAATGCCGCGCGCGACGCCGTCCACATGCGCGGCCATGGCGGCCGGGGGCAGCCCCCCCCAGGCCGCCTTCGAGGCGCCGGTGGTGTACTCGATCTCTACCAGGGCGCGGTGAGCCAGCACGCTGGTGGCGACGATCAGCCGGGGTTCCGCGGACTCCGCCAGCGTGTGCTCGGCCTGAACCAGCAGGTCCAGGAACACCCGCTCCAACTGCCCCTGCGAACCGAGCACGTGGATGGGGCCTGGCGACAGAATCACCTTCACATCGAAGCCGCGCGACTGCCACTCCTGGCGCCGGAACTCGAACAGGCCGCTGAGCAGCCCGTTCAGCTCGATCCGCTTGGCGTCGCCCCGCTCCGGCTGCATGAACGACACCAGCCGCGACACGATGTCGGAGGCCTTATGCGCCTCGGCCGAAATGGTGTGGAAGTCCTCCCAGGTGGCGGCCGGAGCGGTGACGATGTGCTCGGCCAGACTGGAAATGCTTTCCAGAGGCGCGCGCAGCTCGGTGGCAATGCCGGAGATCAACTGCCCCACCGCTGCCAGTTTCTCGGAACGGAACAACTGCTCGCGCACGGTTTTCTCTTCCGCGAGCCGCAGCGCGATTCCGATCTGGTTGGCGAGGTGCTGCGTCAGGACGCGTTCGTCGAGCTTGAACTCGTGCTCGGGTTTCCAATCGTACAGCTCGAGCACGCCCAGCGCTTCCTGCTCCGCGAACAGCGGGACGAACATGACCGAACCGGGAGTGCGGCCCGGCCGGCCATCCGGGAAGAACGGGCTGGAGCGCGTCTTCGAAATGGTCAGCAACGCCTGGTTGCGGAAGCAGACGGCCGGGCCCAGGGGCAGCGAGCCTTCGGGCGCATGGGCGGCCACGGAAACCGGGGCGGCGTCGGCGGCGGCGCCCACCCGGTCCAGCATCCTGGTGGCGCGGTTGTGAATGTAAAGGTGAATTCCGGACACGTTCAGCGCGCGCGGGAGCACCCCGGTCAGCCGCTGCAGGATCTCGAGAGGCGACGCAATCGCGATGACATCTTCGCCCAGGCTGTAGAACGTCTGGACCATGTTGCGCTGGGCGCCCATCCGGCGCTCGCGGACCCACCACAAGGCGAGCGCAAAGGCCAGAAAAACCAGCAGGGCGGCGAACCATTCGGGAGCGATCAGCCAGCGCCTTCCGGCGAGAACGACGCCGCCGTCGCCCGCAAGCACGACCTGGAAGGACCGGTTGTACGGCGGGAGCGGGCAATATTGAGAGGCGATGCCAGTGGCTCTGACGCGCTCGCCGATGTCAAAGCGGTCCAGATTGGCCGCTCCGCCCGGCGACAGAACTTCCAAAGGCCCTTTGGCGTCGCCGATCAGGAGATACTGGCCCAGGGTGTTCTCGCCCTTGTCGACCACGCGGCCGGTGGTGGAAACAAGCACGCCCAGGTTCTTCAGGGAGTGCAGCCCGCCCAGATCCACTCGCCTGGGCTCCGGCGCCGCGTCGTGCGACAACACCTCGATGTGGCTCACCAGCAGCACCGGGAGACCCGCGCGATTGGAAACCGTTCCTCGG
The DNA here is from genome assembly GCA_963719445.1 of Bryobacterales bacterium. GTDB lineage: Bacteria > Acidobacteriota > Terriglobia > Bryobacterales > Bryobacteraceae > DASWZN01. The sequence continues at coordinate 3,901,341 of OY970385.1, read as the reverse complement.
GCTTCGATCCGCGTGCCGGGCTTGACGTTCGAGAAGACGGCGGGCGCACCTTCGAGGATGAGGCCGTAGCCGTTATCGTCCTGGATGGCTACCTGGCTATAAAGCTTATAGGCCATTGGCTGGGCCGACACCTGGCCGGCGACGGCGACAACCTGGCCTTCCATGGACGGAGCGAAGTCGCGGGCGCGGCGGGCGTTGACGCGCTCCAGAGACACACGTAGCTTGTTGTCGCCGGGAAGCGCGGCCAGAGAGACAACAACCGTAAGCGCGCCGGCGAGGAGGCGCGTCAGCAAACGGGCTCGAGTTGCGATAGCCACTGTTCCAGCCCGGGATCCAGAAAATCCCGGACGCTCATCTCCACCTGAGGAATCCCGGAGGCAGGCTGCGCTGCGTTGACCGCCACCACGCGGGCGCACGCCGCACGCGCTGCCTCGACGCCGGTCTTCGAGTCCTCGAATACGATGCAATTCGTGGGGGATATGCCAAGCAGCGCGGCCGCGCGAAAATAAATCTCCGGATCCGGCTTCGGACGCTCGACCTGGTGCCCGTCAACAACGGCGCGGAAGTACTTCCGCAGACCGCTGCCTTCGAGCACGAAATCGACGTTGGCCGGTTCCGCGTTGCTCGCCACTGCCATCGGCATATCCCGGTGCCGTTCCAGGAAGGACGCCACCCCTGGAACGAGACGAGCCCGAAGCACCGGGCCCATCATTTCCCGGTACAACTTCTCCTTCTCCGCTCCGTGGCGGAAGACCTCGGCGGGTTCGAGATCCCGTCCGAACACTGCGCGGACGATTTCGTCGTTGCGCCTGCCAAACATCCGCAGGTCAAAGTCCTCCGGCACTTCGCGCCCGCACCGCCGGAGGTACTCGCGCCACACCTCCGAGTGGACCCGGTTGGAGTCCACTATTACGCCGTCGAGGTCGAACACTAAAGCTAACCCCACGGCCAGGTCATCGGTTTCGACCGTACAGCGGATCATATCATGAAATCCGAAAACTGGCTATAGTACTGATGTTACTGAATTTCGCAATGGTATAATCGCTGCCAGTGGACGTCTACGAGGAACTGGTCCGCCTGCGCCGGCTGGGCCAGAAGTGCGCTTTGGCAACCATTGTCGAAGTGCGCGGCTCGATTCCAAGTTACCAGACGGCCAAGCTGCTGGTCCGGGAAGACGGGTCGATTGCGGGCACGATCGGGGGTGGCTGCGTCGAGGCGGAGGTCTGGAACGCGGCGCGCGAGGTGATGGAGACGGGCCAGTCGCGCCGCCTCAGCTTCAACCTGGGCCAGGACGCGGCCTACGATAATGGCCTGATCTGCGGCGGCCAACTGGAGGTTTTTGTGGAGCCGGTGTTGCCCCAGCCCCGGGCGTTCCTGTTTGGCGGAGGCCACATCTCGAAGGGCTTGGCGAAGATCGCCGCCCTGGCCGGGTTCGCCACGGTCGTGGTGGATGACAGGGAGGCGTTCGCCAACCGCGAACGGTTTCCCGAGGCGGATGAGACGATTGCCGCGGAATACGAGGAAGTCTTTCCGCGCCTTGAGGTTAACGAGAACAGCTACATCCTGATCGTGACCCGCGGGCACCGCGACGATATGCGGGTGCTGCGCTGGGCGGTGACCACACGGGCCACTTACATCGCCATGATCGGCAGCAAGCGCAAGGTGATCTCGGTGGTGCGGGAACTGGAGAAGGAGGGCCTCCCGGCGGCGGCGTTCGAGCGCGTCCACGCCCCCATGGGCCTGGAGATCGGCGCGGTGACGCCGGAGGAGATAGCCGTCTCCGTGGTGGCCGAAATGATCGCGGTGAGGCGCAACGCGCCGCCCGCCTGGCGTGAGATCTCCAAGCGTCTGAAGGCCCAGGTGAAGTGATAACCGTGGCGCAGGCTCTCAGCCTGCCGTCTCGGCACTCGTGCCGAGACAGACGTCCAGGAAGGCCAAGCGTCGGCTGGAGAGCCGACGCGGCAGGCTCTCAGCCTGCCGCGTCGCGACTCTCGCCACGCAAGACTGACATGAACGCCGAGGATCCCAATCCGCCCTTTCGGCCCGGTCTGGCCGGCGTGATCCTGGCCGCCGGAGAATCGAGGCGGATGGGCCGCCCCAAGGCCCTGCTGGCGGCGCCGGGCTCTCACCCGCCGGAGAGCTTCCTGGATCGCATGATCGGCCTCCTGGCGGCCCATTCGGCACCGGTGGTTGTTGTGCTTGGCGCCCATTCGGATGTCATCCGCGGCGGCGCCGCCCGCGCTTCCGAAGCGACGTTTGTGATGAACGAGCGATATCGGGAAGGCCAGCTCAGTTCGCTCCAATGCGGCCTGCGGGCCGTTCCCGAGGAGGCGGTGGGGGTGATTTTCACGCCAGTGGACTTTCCGCGGGTATTACCCGGAACTGTTGCGGGGGTGGTGGCTGCTTTTTGGCGGGAAGGAGGCTCCGGGCTGGTGATTCCGCGCCATCAGGGGATGCGAGGCCATCCGGTGTGCGCGGCGCGCCGCTTCATTCCCGAGTTCCTGGCGCTGCCCGAAGGGGCGCAGGCGCGCGAGGTCATTCACCGCCACGCCGGCGAAGCCTGCTATGTTGACGTAGACGACCCGGGAATTCTGCGGGACGTCGACGACCTGGAGGCCTATCGCTCTGTGGCCGAACTGCCATGAAGCTGCGCAAAAAGACGATCTGGCGACTGGTGCTGGCGGGAGTGGTCCTGGTGGTGGCCGTCGGCCTGATCGCGCCGCTGGTGGACGCGCACAGGTTCGGCGCACGCGTGAAGGCGAGCCTGAGCCAGGCGCTGGGGCGCGAAGTCGAGATCGGCGAGGTTCACCTCGACTTGTTCGGCGGGCCGGGATTCTCGGTGGACAAAGTCGTAATCCACGAGGACCCGGCGGTGGGATTGGAGCCGTTCGCTTATGTCGAGTCGCTCGCGGCGCGCATCAGCTTCAAGAGCCTGTGGACCGGGCGGCTGGAATTCTCGAGTCTGAAGCTCGAAGACGCCAGCGTGAACCTGGCGCGTCCCACGGGCGGGCGTTGGAATTTCGAGCCTCTGCTGGGGCGAACGGCGGGCGCCGCGGCCGCCAGGATGCGGCTGCCGGAGATCCAGCTCCGCAGCGGGCGCATCAACTTCAAGCTGGGCGACACCAAGTCGATCTTCTACCTGGCGGACGCCAGGCTGGACTTGTTCCCGCCGGCGTCGCCGGGCGGCGAGTGGCGGGTGCGCCTCGAGGGCGCGCCGGCGCGCACGGACCGGGGGAGCCAGGGTTTCGGTGAATTCACCGCGCGCGGCCGCTGGCAACCGGGCGATAAAGGAGGCCGCATCGAGGCGTCGATCGAGTTGGCCAGAAGCTCGCTCGGGGACCTGATCCGGCTGGCGCACGGCCGCGACATCGGAGTTCACGGGCAGATCAGCGCCCGGGCAACTCTGGCGGGGCCTCTCTCGGAGGTGGAGATCACCGGCCAGGTGCAGGTGAGAGACATACACCGCTGGGACCTGTTGCCGCCCCACGGCGAGGGATGGCCGCTGGACTATCGCGGCCGGCTGGATCTGACATCGCAGACCCTGATGATCGAGAGCGTGCCGCCCGAAGGCGCGACGCTTCCGGTCTCGCTCGAATTCCACGTGAGGGACTACCTGGCGCAGCCGCGCTGGGCCGTGCTGGCGAAGCTGGACCGCCTGCCGCTGGGCCCGCTGCCGGAGATAGCGCGGCACATGGGCCACCAACTGCCGGATGGCGTGACGGTGGCGGGGGATCTGACCGGCGTCGTCGGCTATTCGCCGGAGGCGGGAGTGCAGGGTCTGGTCGGCTCGGATGAAACCGCGGTGACGATTCCCGGAGCCCCACCGATCCGGCTCGCTTCGGCGCGGCTGCTGTTCGACGGAAGCAGCATTCACCTGCAGCCGTCGCAGTTCGAGGCCGGCGGCGAAACCGCAACGGCACAGGCCGAGTACGTCTGGCGCTCGCAGACGCTGGACGCGGTGATCACGGCCCCGGGGCTCCAGATCGGCGGCGAGCAGCCGGCCGGGACGCGGCTGTTCGGCGGCGTCCCGCTGCTCGATCAGTTGACCAAGGGCAGTTGGAAAGGCCAGCTTGAATTCCACAAGCAGGGCAACCCGCCGGGCCATTGGGCGGGCGCGTTTCAGATCGAGGGCGCGAGCATCGCCGTTCCCGGGCTCGCCGAGCCGGTGGAACTGGCTTCGGCCCGCGTGACCTTGCGCGACGGCGGTCTTCTGATGGACCGCATCGAGGGCCGCGCCGGAGCGATCGATTTCAAGGGCGAATACCGCCACGTTGACGGGGCCGAGCGGCCGGACCAATTCCGATTGAGCGCGGCCGGCGCGGACACCCAGGAGCTCGAGCGGCTGCTGATGCCGGCGCTGCGGCGCGAGGAGAGCCTGCTGACTCGCGCGCTGCGGTTCGGCCGCGCGAGCACCCCGGAGTGGCTCGCCAACCGGCGCGCCGAGGCTGCCGTCGAGATCGGCTCGCTGACCGCGGCGGGAATGCCGCTCGACAAGGTTCGGGTGCACGTGCGGTGGGAGGGAACGTCGGTCGAGGCGACCGATCTGGCGGCGCAGATCGGCGCCGGCTCGCTCACCGGCCGGCTCAGCGCGAACCTGCGCGGCAGCCAGCCGGCGTACCGGCTGGCAGCTCGCATTCGCGGCGCCAGTTGGATGAATGGCAAGTGGGACGGCCGCGGCACGCTTCAGACCGCCGGCACGGGCGCGGACTTGCTGCGGAATCTCCGCATGGATGGCTCGTTCAAAGGCCGCTCGGTCACGCTAGCCGCCGACACCGCCGTGCAGGCCGTCTCCGGAAGCTTCGCTTTCAGCCTGGCGCGCGAGCGGCCCTTCCTGCGGGTTTCCGATCTGGCCATGACGGTGGGTGACGCGACGTACACGGGCACCGGCGCGATGGGATCGGACGGCCGCCTCTATCTCGAATTCTCAGACGGGCAGAAGCAGATGCGGCTCGGCACGACGCTCTGGCCGTTCCAGGTGGAGCTGCTGCCGGCGGTGGGGCCGGGGGCGATGTAGGCTGGCGGCCACGTGGGGCGGCCATGTAACGTGGATCGGCTGCCAAATGGGGACTGGCTCGAATTTCGCTGCTCTTGCGAAACTTCGTACCTGTCCTCGATTTTGCCCTTACTCTTCAGAATCAGCGGAGCGCTACACTAGATCATTCTGGAACCAGGTGGCGCCGCCCGGCACGATCCACACGTGACACCTCCCCCGTTCACCGCCCGCGCACCCGACCCATCTCTTTCCCTATCAATCGCGTGCGGCCCGAAGTCAGCCAGATTCCTAGTGTCCTGAGTCAGAAGTTCGCACGCAAAACCGTGCGATCTTCTTGAGGATCGAGTCGGCGTCGGCAGTCCAGGCGAAGGGCGTGGGGTTCTGGTTGTGATGAGCCAGGTAGTCCCGAATGGCCGACTCCAGTTCACGGACGCTGCCGAAAGTCCCCCGCCGAATCCTCCGCTCTGTAAGCAGACCGAAGAAGCGCTCAACCTGGTTCAGCCAACTGGCGCTGGTGGGTGTGAAGTGCAGGTGGTAGCGCGGCCGACGCGCAAACCAGCGCTGGACTTTGGGCATCTTGTGGGTGCCGTAGTTGTCCATCACCAGATGAATGTCGAGAGCCTCCGGAACGGCTTCGTCGATCCGTTCCAGGAAACGCAGAAACTCCTGATGCCGCTGCCGGTGGTGCAGCGAACCGATGACTTTGCCGGTGGCGATGTCCAGCGCGGCGAATAGAGAGGTGGTCCCGTTGCGAACGTAGTCATGCGTCTGCCGTGCGGGCACGCCCGGCCGCAACGGGAGAATCGGTCGCGTGCGATCCAGGGCTTGTATCTGGCTCTTCTCGTCCACGCACAACACCAGAGCACGCTGCGGCGGATTCAGATACAGCCCCACGATGTCCCGGACCTTCTCCACGAAGAACGGATCGGCCGACAGTTTGAACGTCTCGACGCGGTGCGGTTGGAGCGCGAACGCCCGCCAGATACGGCTCACGGCGGATTGGGACATCCCGCAGGCCTCGGCCATGGACCGCGTCGACCAGTGCGTGCCCTGCGGTGGAACCGACTCCAACGTTCGGGTGATCAGCGCCTCCACCTGCGCATCGGAAATCCGGCGCGGAGCCCCGGGCCGCGGCTCATCCGCCAGCCCTTCCAAGCGGGCTTCGCGAAACCGCCCCCGCCACTTGCACACGGTCTGGTCCGTGATGCGCAGCTGGCGTGCTACCTGGCGATTCTGCAGCCCCTCGGCGCAACCCAGTACGATGCGCGCCCGCAAGGCCAGCCGTTGCGCGGTCTTCGGCCGGCGCGCCCACTGTTGCAGCTTCTGGCGTTCCTCCTCGGTCAGCACGATTGGCTCTGTCGGTCGGCCCATGCTGGTTGGATTCCCAGCATAGCAGAGGGGTTTCCACTATTTATGTGAACTTCTGCCTCAGGACACTAGCCGCCCCATGCTAAACTCCCCCCGGCTGCCAATGCTCGCACCCCGCCCAACTCGAACCGCCAATCACCCGCTACGCCGCAGAATCCAAAAGAACCAAACGAAGCCAGTCCGGAATTCGCACACTCTATCGATACATCGCCGCGCGAATATCGAAAATCGCAAAATACTCCTAATCCCGGAATCGAACACCCCCTGGCTCCAGCCCGCGCCAGGTGGTATACCAAAGTGTCGGGCTGCTTTATGAATCGCCGGGAGTTCATCCGGAGTTCGTGCGGCGCCTTGGTTGCCACCCAGTCGCCACCCCCCACGAAGTCGCGAGTCGTCGTCGCGCGCGATAAAACCGGGGGCCCCGCCCGCCTCGCCGCGCTCCTCGACCGCGCCGTTCAGGCCTTCTACAACCGCGACACCGCCCTCGAGGCCTGGAAGCAGGTCGCGCGCCCCGGTGAAGTCATCGGCCTAAAAGTGAATTGCCTCGCCGGACGCGGTTCCGCATCCACCAGCCCCGCGCTGGTCGAAGCGATCTCCGAACGGCTGCGCCAGGCGGGCGTCGCCTCCAAAGACATCGTCGTCTTCGACCGCCTCTCCGAGGACCTCGAAAGCGCCGGCTTCCGCATCGCCGATCGCCCCGGCCGCCCACGCGTTGCAGGCAATGACGCCTTCGGCTACGAAGAGGAACTCGCCATCTACGGCGAAGCGGGCAGCCTGCTCTCCAAGGCCCTCACCCGCGTCTGCGACGGCATCGTCAACCTGCCCGTGCTCAAGGACCACAGCATCGCCGGCGTCACCATCGCGCTCAAGAACATGTTCGGAGCCATCCACAACCCGAACAAGTACCACACCAACGCCGGCGATCCCTACATTCCCGACGTCTACATGCTGCCGCCCATCCGCAGGAAGGTGCGCCTGGCCATCTGCGACGCCATCACGGCGCAATATGAGGGGGGCCCCTCTTACATGCCGCAGTGGTCCTGGCCCTTCAACGGACTGCTCGTCGCGCGCGACCCCGTGGCGCTCGACTCCACCGGCTTGCGCATCATCGACGGCAAACGCGCCGAAATGGGCCTGAAGCCGATCGCGGCGAACTACATCGCGACCGCCGCCCGCCGCGGCATCGGAACCAACGATCCGCAGCGCATCGAGCGCGTGGAGGTATGAAATGGACCGCCGCACCTTTCTGAAAGCCTCCGCAGCCACCTGTGCCTTAGTGAGACAGGCAGTGGGACAGGCCTCCGGCCTGTCGTCCGCCTCCTCCGACGCCCGCTTCATCGCCGAGGCCGACTTCTACGAAAAGCAGCCCTATAAGAAGATCAAGTGCAAGCTATGCCCGCGCGAATGCGTCATCGACGACCGCGAGCGCGGCTACTGCGGCGTGCGCGAAAACCGCGGCGGCACTTATTACACGCTGGTTCACTCGCGCGTCGCCGCTGCCCACATCGACCCCATCGAGAAGAAGCCGTTCTTCCACTTCTATCCCGGCTCCGTGGCTTTTTCCATCGCCACAGCGGGCTGCAACGTGAACTGCAAGATGTGCCAGAACTGGGACATCTCGCAGTCGCGCCCCGAGCAGGTCCGCAGCATCTATCTGCCGCCCGATCGGGCCGCCACCGCCGCGAAGCAGAACGGCTGCCCCATCATCGCCTATACCTACAGCGAGCCCGTGGTCTTCTATGAGTACATGACCGCGGTCGCCGACGCCGCCCGCGCCCAGGGCATCAAGAGCGCGGTGGTCACCGGCGGATTCATCCAGCAGGAGCCGCTCAAGAAACTCTGCCGCCACGTCGACGCGGTCAAGGTCGATCTGAAGGCCTTTTCGCAGAAATTCTATAAGGAAATCGTCAACGGCGACCTCAAGCCCATCCTCGATACGCTGGTCACCCTCCGCGCCCAGGGCATGTGGACCGAGATCGTCTACCTCGTCATCCCCACGCTCAACGACGGCGACAAGGAGTTCACCGGCCTCGCCAGATGGGTCAAGGCCGAGCTGGGGCCGGACGTGCCCGTCCACTTCAATCAGTTCCACCCCGAGTATCTTCTGAAGAATCTGCCGCCGACTCCGGTGGCGACGCTCGACCGCGCCAAAGCCGCCGCCGACGCCGAGGGCCTGCACTACGTCTACGTCGGAAACATTCCAGGCCATCCGGCGGAATCAACGTACTGCCCCCGCTGCCGCCGAAGATTGGTCGAGCGCGTGGGCTTCACCATCGCGTCCATGGACATCGTGAAAGGCAGTTGCCGGTTCTGCCGCCAACCCATCGCCGGCGTCTGGAGCACGTAATGTTAAAAAGCCGAAAAATCCGGGGACACTCCGGGCGAGCCGCGTCGAATGGTCACCCTGACGGTGACCGCAGGCGTGTCCCCGGTTTTTTCCCCAGCGCACTCCTCCTCGCTTTCTCGGTCCTTCTGTCCCCCGCCTGCGCCCAAGCCCAGGTCCGCCCCGCCGCAGTCGCCGGAACCTTCTACCCCGCCGACCCCAAAGTCCTCACCGCAACGGTGGACGACCTGATCGCCCACGCTACCCCGCCCCCACTCGAAGGCACGCTCCAGGCCCTGGTAGAGCCGCACGCCGGCTACGAGTACTCCGGCGCGGTGGCCGCCCAGGGCTACGCCCTCATCAAAGGCAAGCACTACGACCGCGTCGTGGTCATCGCCCCTTCCCATGTTGACGGCTTCTCGTTCGTCTCCGTCTTCAGCGGCGACGCCTACCAGACGCCCCTGGGCACCGTTCCCGTCGATAAGGCCTTCTGCAAAAAGATCGTGAGCGGCGAGCTCGTGCAGCTCTCCACGCGCGGGCACATCATCCCCGGCGAGCGCGGCGAGCACGCCCTCGAAGACCAGCTTCCGTTCCTCCAGAGAACCATCGGTGACTTCAAGCTCGTCCCTATCATCATGGGCGATCAGAGCTACGAGGCCAGCCGCAAGCTCGGCCTCGCCCTCGCCCGCGAAATCAAGGGCAGCAACACCCTGATCGTTGCCAGCTCCGATCTCTCTCACTTCCACACCTACGACGACGCCGTGAAGCTCGACCACAAAACCCTGCGCGCCATCCAGGAATGGGACTACCTCAGCCTCTCCGAAAACTTCGAGCGCCGCGTCTGGGAAGCCTGCGGCGGCGCGCCCATCGTCGCTGCGATGATCGCGTCCGAGCGCCTCGGCGCCTCCGAGCCGCACCTGCTCAAGTACGCCAACTCAGGCGATGTCACCGGCGACAAGACCCGCGTCGTGGGTTATAGCGCGTGGGCATTCATCAAGCCGCTGAAGCCCCGCGCCGATGCCGCCCCGCAGTTCACCCTCAGCGACGCGGAGAAAGACGACCTGCTCAAGCTGGCGCGCCAGTCCGTCGAGACCGCGGTGAGAGATCGAAAGCTGCTCCCGGACGCGCCCGTGCGCTTCGAGTCCTTCAACCAGGAGCGCGGCGCGTTCGTAACGCTGAAGGAGCACGGCGAGCTGCGCGGCTGCATCGGCTACATCTCGCCCGTGCGGCCCCTCGTCGAAACGGTCCGTGACGTCGCCGCGGCAGCGGCGGTCCAGGACCCCCGCTTCCGCCCGGTCGCCGCCGGCGAGCTGGGTCTGCTCGAGTATGAGATCTCCGTCCTCTCTCCCCTGCGCCGCGTCCTGGACGTCAACCAGATCCAGGTCGGCCGCGACGGCCTGGTCATGAAGCAGAACGACAAGCTCGGCTTGCTCCTCCCCCAGGTCCCCGTCGAACAACATTGGGACCGCAAAACGTTTTTGGAGGAGACCTGCCACAAGGCCGGCCTGGCCACCGACGCCTGGAAAGATCCCGACACCGACATCTTCGCCTTCACCGCCCTGGTCTTCCACGAGCGCAAACCGTGAGTGTGGCGCACGCTTCAGCGTGCCGCGCCAAGACTTATCTCGGCGCTTGGCGCCGGGCCAAAACCAGCGCCGCCACCGCCGGGGCGAGGCACACCATCGAAATGACCGCCGCCGTGTTCAGAAAGCCGAATACCGGAATGACGCAAGTGCTCAGCGCCAGCGCGCCCACGCACGCACCCGCCAGATCGATCGCGTACAGCGCCCCCAGGCTCCTCGCATCCCCCGTGAAATACAGCCGGCTCGCCACGGCGAACTGCCACCCGCCGATCGCTCCGCACCCGACCGCGAGCGCCGGAAACAAGACTTGGCTCGCCACCGCAAGCATCGCGGGCTCCCTCATACCGGCCAGCGAATCGAGGAACGCGCAGACCAGAAGCGGCGCCGCCGCCGCGGCCACCTGGATTCCGGCCAGCGCGCCCAGTGCGCCCGCCCCGCGCATCCCGCGCCACGCGCCCAGCGCCATGCCTGCCATGAACGTCGCGGTCAGGATGGCGAGTTGGTGGTAAACATAGCCATAGACCGCCTGGAAGCCGACCAGCAGCAAAATCTCCAGCCCCATCATGGCGAACCCCGCTGCGCCCGTCGAGAACAACGCGCAGCCTCTCGCCTCCGCGCGCCGCATCAGAATCACGACGCCGAGCAGCGCGACGGCCAGCCACGTCGAAACCTGGCTGAACGGCACGCGCGCGATCGCGTCGAAGGCGCGCTGCCACACGTGGTTGAACTCGGCGGCCCACAGCGTCGTCGCGAAGTAATAGGCGATGGGTGCGAAGTCGCGATTGAGCGGCGTCGAGGCGCTGGGCCGCGACTGCTCCGCGATGTCGCGCATCCGTTCCGGCGTCATTCGAAACGGAATGAAGTACTCGCGGACGTAGAGCGTATGCAGTCCCCGCTCGCGCAGCCGCTCGAGCAACAGTCTGGGCCCCGCCAGAACCCCCGCGCGCTTGGCCGCAAAGAAATGCACCGTCTCGCCCGGCATCAGGCCAACCTCCGGAAACACCGCGCCGAGCGTCTTGCGGATCGAGCCCAGCAGCGCGGCGAGCCCCGGGCTGATGTAGTCCTCCGAGGCGCGAAGCTGGAACGAGAGCACGCCGTCCGCGCTGAGCTTCCGCGCCGCCTCGCGGAAGAATTCGAGCGTGTAGAAGCGGTTCAACTGCGCCGTCCGCGGCTCGGGCAGGTTCACGATGATGACATCGAAATCGCGGTCGCTGGTCTTCAAATACAGCCGGCCGTCCAGGTTGTGAATGTGGACTCGCGGATCGGAGCTCGCCGCGCTCCACTCAGCCGGAAAGTACCTTCGCGCCACGCCGATCAGCGCCGGATCGAGCTCCACATAGTCGATACGCTCGAGCGAGCGGTGCTGGAGAGCCTGCGCGAGACTGCCGTTGACTCCGCCGCCGATGAGCAACAGGCTGCGCGGCGCGGGATGCTCGAGCAGGGCGTAGTGCACCGCCTCCTCGGCCGCGGCCGGGTCCGGAACGGTAGCCACCGCGACGCCGCTCTCGTAAATCGTGCCGTTGCCCTCGCCGCCGATCACCGCCAGGTTGCCATAAACCGAGTTCTCACTCCCCACCAGGCGGAAGCCGTGCCAGAGACGCACGAGCGAGGCGCGCTCCAGCCTCGCGGCAGCGGGCCCGGAAAGGGCGAACGCCGCCAGCACCGCCATGGCCGCGGCCAGCCGCACCAATGGGCGCCGCACGGTCAGCGCTGCCGCCGCGAGCAGGTTGAAGGACGCCACCAGAAACGCAATCTCGAACGCGCCGGCGTAAGGAAGCAGCACCAGGCTCGCGAGCAAGCCCCCGGCGGCGGAGCCGGCCGCTTCGAGCAGATACACCGCGCCGGTGGCTTCGCCCGCTGCCGCGCTCTCTTCGGCGCCGTAGAGACGGCTGGCGGCGGCGAACAGGCAGCCAGCCAGCGCACAGAACGCGCTCAGCGTGACGAAGCAGATGGCCAGCACCGCGCCCGGCCCCAGCGCTTCGCCCGGTGCGGTCTCAAGGAACTGGCGGCTCGCGCGTACGGCGAAAATCGTCGCAGGCAATACCGCTGCCGCCAGCACGAACAGCGCCGCGGTGATCCGGCGCGGATCGCGCGCCCGCCCCGCGGCACGGCCCAGGATGCTGCTGCCCGCCGCCGTCCACAGCAGCCACGTCGCGAGCATCAGTCCCAGCGACAGCTCGTTGCCGCGGAACACGACAATCAACTCGCGCATCAGCACGATCTGCGCGATCACCGCGGACACCCCGGTGAGCACGAGCGCGCCACGGACCGCTTTCCCTTCGCCACCCACGGGTTTAAACTTATCACGATGCGGATGACATCGAGGCGAGAGCTGCTGTGCGCCGGTGGCGTGGCCGCGGGCGCCATGGGCCTCGGCGTTTGGCTCAGCAAGCGCAGCCGGCGCCCGGAAGCGAGCACGCCGCCGTTGGTGGAGCGCGACCTGCGCGCCGCGCCCGATCCCAGCCTGCCGGAGATGGCGATCATCGAGCATGGCGAGCCGGCCGAGCTGGTCCGGCGCGCCATCGAGGAGCTGGGCGGCATGGGCCGCTTCGTCACCCGCGGCGACGTGGTCCTGGTCAAGCCCAACATCGCCTGGGACCGCACGCCCGAGCAGGCCGCCAACACCAATCCCGAAGCGGTGGCCGAAGTGGTGCGCCTGGCGCTCGCCGCCGGAGCGCGCAAGGTACTGGTGACCGACGTGCCGGTCAATGAAGCGCACCGCACCTTCGAACGCAGCGGCATCGCACGAGCCGCGACGGCCGCCGGCGCCCGGGTGGTCATGCCGCAGGAGGCGAGCTTCCGCGAGGTCGATCTGGGCGGCGCGGTGCTGCGCGCCTGGCCGGTGCTCGATCCGTTCCTGGAGGCGGACAAAGTTATCAACCTGCCCGTGGCGAAGCATCATTCGCTCACCGGCGCGACGCTCGGCCTCAAGAACTGGTACGGCATGCTGGGCGGACTGCGGATGCGCTTGCACCAGCGCATCGACGAGAGCCTGGCGGACCTGGCGGCGTTCCTGCGGCCCACGCTGACGGTGCTCGACGCCTATCGCGTGCTCATGCGAAATGGCCCGAGCGGCGGAAGCATGGAGGATGTGGCATTGCGGAAGATGGTGATCGCGGGCACCGATCCGATCGCGGTGGATGCCTACGCGGCCCGCGAATTCTGGGGGCTGGCCGACGGATCGCTGCGCTATCTGGAACTGGCGGCGGAGCGCGGCCTCGGCGAATTACACCTTGCCGACAGCCATCAAGTACACCGGGACCTCGCCCTCCGGTAGCGCGAGGATGCGGCGGATTTCATCCGCTCTGAACACGCCGACCACGACCGAGCCCAGGCCCAGAGCGGTTCCCTGAAGCTGCGCGTTCTCGGCGGCGTGGGCCGCTTCCATGTGGACGAAGCAAACACTGCGCTCGCCGAGCCGCGCGGTGATGCGCTCGTAGACGGCGGCGAACACGAGGACGCACGCCGAGAAGCGGATGCAGTCCTGGTCGATCAAGGCGGCCAGTTCCCGCCGCCGCTCGCCGGAGGTCTGAAGGACGAGATCGTGCTCCTCGGGCCGGTACTTGTAGACGCCCGGCGCGAGCCCGTCAACCTTGGTTGCCACCAGGTACGTTTCGAGCGGATAGAGCCCGCCCGCCGACGGGGCGGCACGCTTCCGCTCCTTCGCATCGGTGACGCCCTGCGCGGCCCAGAGCAACTGGCTGGCTTCCGCGAGCTTTACCGGATCGCTCCGGTAGGCGCGCTTCGAGCGGCGCGTGGCAATGGCTTCCTCGACCGACATCCGCCCCTTCTGCCTGGGCGCCGGCAACTGGATCGTTTGTTCCTGGACTTCGAGCATAGGCAAAAAGGCCTCTAACTCTGATTCCAGTATAACGTGGGGCGGCCCGCTCAGTCGAAGACCACGGTCTTCGTGCCGCAAACCAGGATGCGGTGCTCGAGGTGCCAGCGCACGGCGCGGGACAGGACGACGCGCTCCAGGTCGCGGCCCTTTTGGACCAGGTCTTCGAGTTGATCGCGGTGGGAGATGCGCGTGACGTCCTGCTCGATGATCGGGCCGTCGTCGAGCACCGCGGTCACGTAGTGGCTGGTGGCGCCGATCAGTTTCACGCCGCGCTGGAAGGCGGCGTGGTAAGGCTTGGCCCCGCTGAAGGCCGGCAGGAACGAATGATGAACGTTGATGATCCGCCGCGGATACCGGGTCACGAACTCAGGCGACAGGATCTGCATGTAGCGGGCCAGCACGATCAGGTCGATTTGGTTCTCCTCGATCAACTCGAGCTGCCGGCGCTCGGCCTCGGCCTTGCCGTCCTTCGCGACGGGAATGTGATGGAACGGAATGCCGAAGAACCGGGCCAGCGGCGCGGCGTCCTCGTGGTTGCCGATGATGAGCGGCACCGAGCAGCGCAGCTCGCCGGAGCGGTGGCGATGAAGCAGGTCGGCCAGGCAGTGCTGATAGCCGGAAACGAAGATCGCGGTCCTCAGCCGCCGGGAGGAATACTCGACGCGCCAGTTCATGGCGAGCCGCCCGGCGATGGGCGCGAACTGCTCGCACAGGGCCTCGGGCGACAGGTCGAACCCCTCGAGGGACCACTCGACGCGCATGAAGAACAGGCCCAGGTCCTGGTCCTGATGCTGATCGGCGTGAAGGATATTGGCGCCGTGAGCGTACAGAAAATCGGCGATTGCGGCGACCAGCCCCCGGCGGTCGGGGCAATCGATCAGCAAGATGGCGGTGTTCCTGTCTTCGTTGATACGCAACCCTCGATTCAGTGTACAGCGGTGGCCCGCTCGAAGACCCGGCCTTCGATCTTCTCGATGGCGGCGCGCACGGGCTCCGGCACCGCGACGGACTTGTTGCGCTTGTAGTCGACGACCACGATGGTCGACCGCACTTCCGCCGCCACCACCTTCTGCGCTTCGCTGACCACCAGGTGGTCCATGCGGAAACTGCTGTTGCCGATTTTCTCGACGCGCACGCCCACGTGCACGGTGTCAGGATAGGTCAGGGGCCGCCGGTAATCGCAGGAGATGCTGGCCAGAATGGGACCGACGCCGTCATCGCCGATCATCCAGAGGCCGATCCGCCGCAGATACTCGATGCGCACGCTCTCGCACCACCGCAGGTAGACGGTGTTGTTGACGTGACCGAAGGCGTCCTGATCGCCCCACTGCACGGGGATGCTGATCACCAGGGAGAAGTCGCTGAGGCTTTCGTGTTTCATCGTTGCGGTAAAAAGGCCACGATACCATGTTGCGAAGGGCGGATGCGGGCGGACGGCAAGGCCGGGGGCGACCGCTCCGCCGGAGGCTGCAAGAGACTTCGGGGACACGCCTGCGCTTGTTCGTCAGTCGAACATCCCGCGTTCGAGCCCGGAGTATCCCCGAAGTCTCTTGCAACTCCGAACGGCCGGGTTTTGCGCTACTCTTGGAAGTTGTCCCAGGGAGCGGAAGCGGTGCCGGACGTCGAGTCCAGTCGGGAAGCGCCGGAGCAGACCACCGGAGGCAATGGCGCAGAGGCGGCCGCAGCGGATTTCGATTTGCTCGCGTTCCGTCTCGAATTCTCCGCCCAGGAATCGGTCTACTTCCCGCCCGGGAAATCGGGCAACATCGTCCGCGGCGCGTTCGGCACGCTGTTCCGGCAGATGGTCTGCGTGGATCGGTGCCACGACGAGCGCACCTGCGAACAACGTGCGACCTGCGCCTACGCACGCATCTTCGAGCCGGTGGCGCCGACGGCCGAGGGGCCGAGCGGGCTGCACGACTGGCCGCGGCCGTTCGTCTTCCGCGCCGCCCATCTGGATGGCGCGACCATCGAGCCGGGCCGCAAGTTCTCCTTCGACGTCCACCTGTTCGACGTGAAGGATCCGGCCATCGTGTACTTCGTTCTGGCGTTCGCGCAGGTGGCCAAGGAGGGGATCGGCCCGCGGCGCGGGCGCGCGAAACTGGTGCGGGTCCACCAGCTCGACGCCCAGGGA
Source organism: Bryobacterales bacterium (assembly GCA_963719445.1). Taxonomy (GTDB): domain Bacteria; phylum Acidobacteriota; class Terriglobia; order Bryobacterales; family Bryobacteraceae; genus DASWZN01. Next base: position 3,885,099 of record OY970385.1, on the reverse strand, counting down.
AAGCCGGCCGCCTGCGTCTATAACGGGACGTTCGTGCCGGCCGAGCTGCTGCCGCCGATCCGCCTGGAGTTCGGCCCCGACGCCACGGCGGTGCCCAAGGTTCAGGTCCGGTTCCTCACGCCCACCGAGCTCAAGCACGGCCAGTTGCTCGCCACCCGACCCGAGTTTCCGGTGCTGTTCGGCCGCATCCGCGACCGCATCAGCACGCTGCGCGCTCTGTACGGCGCGGGTCCTCTGGGGATCGACTTTCAAGCCATCGCCGAACGCGCCGGCGCGGTGAAGATGACGGACTGCAGCCTGCGCTTCAGCGAGGCGGAGCGGCGTTCCGCCCGAAGCGGCGAACGGCACCCGCTGGGAGGTTTCGTGGGCGAGGTCACCTACGAGGGCGAACTGGCCGAGTTCATGCCCTATCTGCGCGCGGCGAAGTGGGTGGGCGTCGGGCGCCAGACGGTGTGGGGGAAGGGCGTGACGGAAGTGCGGGTAGTGGGGTAGTTACGGCCCCTTCTTGCCCTCGAGCGCGAGCTTGAGCTGGCGCCAGGCTTCCTCCTCGTAGTTGAGCTTCACTCGTTCGGACCCCTGCTTGAGATCGGCCGCGCGCGGACCGCTTTTGTTCCGGCAGCGGTCCAGCAGTTGCGCCGCCTGGGCGTCGGCGGGGTTGCGAGCCAGGACGGCCTGGAAGCTCTCCTCGGCGCCTGCGAAATCCCCGCGCTTCCATTCAACGTAGCCGACGTTGAATTGGTAGTCGGGGTCGGCCGGGTCGCCCTGGAGCGCTTTGCGGAAATCCCCGATGGCGTCAGGCAGGCCGCGTTTGGACTTGGCGGCTCCCAGGTTGTTGAACACTTCGTTCAGCGGCACCGACTGCGCCACGGTCTCAAAGGACTGCTGTGCGGCGGCGTAGTCACCGGTATAGTAACGGCAGAGTCCCAACAGGAACGCCGCCTCGAAATACCGCTGCGTGCCGGGGTTGACCTTGGCGAACCATTCGGCGGCGAGCCGGTATTCCTTCTGGCCCCAATAGAGCCGGCCCAACTGAAAGACTGGCTGCCAGAAGCGCTCATCCAGGCGCGCGGCCTGAGTAAAGTGACGATGCTTCTGCTCGGCGCTGACGGCCAGCAGGCCGCGCGTGTAGCTCTCCATGGCATCCAGGCGCACGGGCGGATGATCTTTGACATACTGCGCGGAGGGAGGCGTGTTCGAAGGGTCCAGATAAGTCAGCACCTGCCAGGCCAGGTGGGTCTGCAGGACGGCGAGGTCGTCGAGCGGGCCCGACTCGATGAACTCCGGCCCGTTGCGCATCCGCCGCATGTTGAGTGTCCAGGCGCTGAATTGCAGCGAGCCGCGCGACCCCGCAGGCGAGCCGGCGGGCGCCGGGGTGAATTCGAACTGTCCGTAAATCACGTTGTTGGCGTCGAGCGTCTCGGCAACCTTGATGACCGAAGCGTGCGTGAGCCGCGAGTTGGGGCGGATCGAAAGACGCCGGAAAGCCTCCTGCTGGTCCTCGCGGCCGAGCACCAGCATGCCGTGCGAAATCAGCGCTTCGGCGATGGTCTGGGCGACGCTTTCGCTAATCCAGTCCAGACCTCCGGAGGAAGACTGGTTGAAGAAAGGCAGAACCAGCACCGTATCCGCGTGCGCCAGCACGGCGGAAAACGCCAGAAAGACCGCAAGGGGAAGGAACCGCCTCATCGACCGATCTTTCAGTCTATCAGACGGCCGGCCGAGGCCCAGGCGCTGTGCGCCGGGCGGCGGGCCGCCCCCTCAGAAGCTGTAAAGGAATCCGAGGACACTCCTGCGCTTGTTCGAAGCCGAACATGGAGTGTCCCCGAATTCTCTTACAGCTCCCTCACGGTCGCGGCTCGGTTCGGGCGAGGGAGGGAGCGGTAATGCGGCGGCTTCGCCTAGTTACTGAAGACCAGTTTGGTCTTAGTGCCGCCGAGATGGATCTCCTGGACGAGCATCTTCCCGTCCGTTTTCGCGATGAGGACTGAAGTGGCTTGGAACTTCGAGTCGGCCTGCTCGACCTTCACCGCGCTCTCCACAGACTGCCTGCCATTGGTGATGACGACTTTGTCGCCCGTCAGGTCCACGCGGTAGTCGCCCGCTTTCAGTTCAGTGCCCGCCACAGTCACGGGCTGGTTAAAGTTGACGTCGTAGGTCTTGGCGGTCGCGATGGCGAGCGCCGCGACAAGAAACGACATCAGAAACCTCTTTGACATGTTGCCTCCTCAAACAGCTTAGTTCACGGATGTGAGGTAAAGAGACGATGAGGAATGGAAGATGTTACGCTGAGCGGCAAATTATTGAGTCCCGCATAATATAGCTACACATCTGGGCTGGAACTCTGTATAATCAGGCATGGGCAACCCCGCCGGAGTTCAGCGCGATTTCGAGGCACTGGAAAAGCGGCGCTTCGCCGCGGTGCGACTGCTCGACAAGGGACTGAATCAGACCGAGGTCGCACGGCGTGTTAAGGTCGTCCGTCAGACGGTGGCGCGTTGGGCAAGGCAGTACCGCCTGAGCGGAGCGGCCGCGCTGAAGAAGGCGGGGCGGGCCGGGCGGAAACCGCGGCTGAGCGCGAGAGATCGGGAACGGCTGATCAAGCTCCTGCTGCGCGGGCCTGAGGCGTTGGGTTATGAAACACCTCTCTGGACCTGCCCGCGCGTGGCGCACCTGATCCAAAGCGAGTTCCAAGTCCGCTACCACGAAGGGCATGTCTGGAAGCTGCTGATCTCACTCGGCTGGAGCCCCCAGCGGCCGACGGGGCGGGCCCGCGAGCGCAACGAAGAAGCGATCCGCGGGTGGCAGAAGAAGCAATGGCCCGCAATTAAAAAAAAGCCCGCCAACAGGGCCGCACGATCGTCTTCATCGACGAGAGCGGAGTAAGCCAGCGACCGCACCGCTGCCGGACCTGGGCGCCGCGCGGGCAGACCCCGGTGCTGCAGTACAACTTCAACTGGAAGACCCTGTCGGCCATCGCCGGCCTGACCTTCTGGAGTTTCTACTTTCGGCTCTATCCCGGCACGGTCAAGAGCGCACAGGTGGTCGAGTTTCTGGAAGCTCTGGTCCACCAGATCAACGGACCGCTGCTGATTGTCTGGGATCGGCTGGCGGCACATCGCAGTGGCCTGGTGCGCGACTACCTGGCCAGCCTCCAGGGCCACATCCAAATCGAGTACCTGCCAGCGTATGCGCCCGAGCTGAATCCGGTGGAATACATCTGGGCCTACTGGAAGCAACACGAACTGCCGAACGTGTGTCCGAAAGATTACTGGCAACTGAATGCCGCTGCCCGCCGGACTCTCCGCAGGATGCGTCGTCGCCCCCGCCTCATCGGCGCCTTTTGGAAACAGGCTTCCTTGTGGCCGGAATGACTCTATATTATGCGAGATTCAATAATGTGGCAGTGGAGCTGCGGCGAGAAATTTGGCAGTCGCGGTCAGAGCCGCCTGGCCGACGGCTGGATCATCTCCAAAGCCCTGGAGCCACGTGACTTCCGGATCGGCCCGGAACCATGTCCACTGCCGTTTGGAATACCGCCGGGTGTTGCGTTTTGCCAGTATGATCGCGTCTTTAAAACTTACTTCATCCTGCAATGCCTGAATCGCCTGTCTATAACCGTGGGCTTCAAGAGACTTACTGGTGGCAGGGAAGCCAAGCGAGAGCACGTGGCGAACCTCATCGAGGAGGCCGGCCGTGAACATGGCGTCGAGGCGCGCGTCGAGCTTCTGGTAGAGCGCGCTGCGCGGCGGATCGAGGCCGAGCTTGAGCGCCCGAAAGCCCGCGAGCGGATCGCGCCCCCCCTCGAACCAGGCCGAGAGCGGTTTCCGGGTGGCGAGCAGCACCTCCACCGCACGAATGAGCTTCTGCGCGTCGCTGGGATGGATCCGGGCGGCCGAGGGACGGTCGAATCGCGCCAGGGTCGCGTGCAGCCAGCCGGGATGCCGGGATTCGCGGCGCGCCAGGCGCGCGCGCAGGCGGTCGCTCCGCGGCGGGCCCGGAAACAGGCCTTCGAGCAGAGCGCGCAAGTAGAAGCCGGTGCCGCCGGTGACGATCGGCAGCCGCCCGCGGGCGGCGATCTCGCCAAGCAGCGGCCGGGCGACGCGCGCATATTCGCCCGCCGTGAATACCTGGTCCGGATCGAGCAGGTCGAACAGGTGGTGAGGAATGCCGCCCCTCTCGCCGGGCGAAGGCTTGGCCGTTCCGATGTCGAGGTAGCGGTAAAGCTGTAGCGAATCGCAGTTGACGATCTCGCCGCGGAACTCCTGCGCCAGGCGCAACGCGAGCGCGCTCTTGCCGGAGCCGGTGGGCCCGACGACCGCGATCAGCGGGCGCAGTTGCTGGTCTTCCGCCATCCCCTACTATCAGTAGCACGGCACGTGGCTTGTGGCCTGCGGTGAGCTGGCTCGGAGTGCACTGATGACGCTTTGCCGATGGCTGACGCCTGATGGCCTCCTCAGAAGATCGCCTTCAGCGCGAACTGGATGAGGCGCGGGGGACCGGCTTCGAGGATACGGCCGAAGTTGGGCGACGCGAGGTCGTTCTCGGGCAGGCCGAAGTTGGGGTGGTTGGCCAGGTTGAAGCACTCGGCGCGGAATTGGAGGCGGGCGCGCTCGGCGGCCACCAGGTCCTTCAAAAGCGAGAAATCCACGTCGCCGAAGCCGGGGCCGCGAATAGCGTTGCGGCCTTCGTTGCCGAACTGGCCTGCCTGCGTCGTGGGATCGAGCCTTTGGAAGGCCGAGCGGCTGATCCACTGGTCCGGAGTGTGCGGGCCTGCATTGGGGTCCGCGATCAGGTCCGGGCGGCTGGAGTAGAAGCCGCTGATCTCGGGCGCGGTGCCTTGGAGCGACACGTTGGCGCTGTCGTAGACCGTGAACGGCATGCCCGAAGAGAAGCTCGCGATGGCGTTCATTTGCCAGCCCGCCAGAGCGGCGCGGGCGAAGCGGGCCGCCGTGCGCGGGAACGGAATGGAGTAGCTGCCGCTGAACACGAAACGGTGGCGCGCATCGAAAAGCGACGGGCCGTGCTCGGCCGCGAGGTCGAACGGGTTCTGCGCCAGGTCGTTTTCTCCGGCCACCAACGTCGGGGCGGAACCGACCACGTTGAAGCTCGAAATGTAGTCGAGAGTTTTGGCGAACGTATAGGACGCCTGGAAGCCGAGGCCGCTCCGGAACCGCCGCGAGAGCGCGGCCTGGCCGGCATGGTAGGTGGAGTTGGTCGAATCGGTGATCAGGCCGACCGAGGCGAAATCGCACGGCCCGCCGGAGGCCGGGCAGCCAGCGTAGAGGCGGCGCTGGTCGGCATTCTCGGCGGTTGCGCCCGGCCCGTAGACGGCGGGGTTGGCCTCGATCATACGCGGCAGGTGCGTGCCCTTGTTCCCGATGTAGCGGACATCCAGCAAGTATGCGCCGAGCGAACGCTGGATGGAGAAGTTCCAGTTCTGCGCATAGGGCGGCAGCATACCGTTCTGGACAGTGAGGACGGTGGTGGGCTGTGGAAACGATGTGGGGGAGAACGGATTCTGCCCGTTCCAGGGATCGGTGAAGTTGATGGGCGCGCTGAGCTGCCGCGCCTGCGTCCAGGGAAGAGCGCTCAGCGGCGCCTGCAATGGCCCGCCGACGCCGTTGGTGAATCCGTCGTAGAAGATGCCGTAGCCGGCGCGGATCGACGTCTTCCCCGTCCCGGTGGGATCCCAGGCCAGGCCCACGCGCGGCATCAGCTGTTTCCAGTCGACCGGGGCGATGCCGCGGGGCACGCCGGGGTCGCCCGGGAACAGCAGGCCGGCGGGTGCGTTGGGATAGACCTTCGATTGTTGTCCCGGCGCCCAGGCGTTCATGCGGTTGCGAATATCCACGAAGGGCGTGTTGACTTCGTAGCGCAACCCGTAGTTGAGCGTGAGCCGGTGAGTGATGCGCCACTTATCGTGAGCGAAGACCCCCACGTCAATGTTGCGGAGGCCGCGGTTCATGTCGCCGCCGCCCTGGAAGAAAACCACCGGCGCGCCAAGCAGGAAGCTGGCGAAAGGATCGCTGGCGGGGAAGGGAGCGAAGACGAAGAAGCCGTTCGAGGCGATGCCCTCGGTCATATTGATCTGGTTCCGCATGAAGTCACCGCCCACCTTGAGGCTGTGAGAGCCGGTGACGTGGGAGAGTGAATCGGAGATCTGCCAGGTGTTCTGGGCGGTGTCGCGCGGGCCGGTGATGGGATCGCCTACGCTGGCGTATCCGCTGACGATGAAGAACGGCGGGCCTTCGGCAGCCGGCAGCGTGCTGTTGTAGTTAAAGCCGAGTTGGGAGGGCGGAGTGCGGTTCAGCGGCTTGCCGGTGTCAAACACGTTGCGGAAGAAGCCCGCGCGCAGATCGTTGACCGTGGCGCCGCTGAGGACGTCGGTCTCGGACACGCTGGCGCTCTGGGTGCCGATGTCTTCGCCCACCGGAAAGCCGGGGACATTGGCGCCGGCGACCGACAGCGGGTCGATGTTCGAACTCATCGAACGTGTGTAGTGGGCCGCGAGCTGGTGATTTTCGTTGAAGATGTGATCGTAGCGCAAGCCGCCCTGGTCGGCGGTGTTCTGAGCCGTCTGGGTGGTGACGAAGAGATTGGGACCCGCGTTGGCGTGCGGGTAGAACTGAACCAGGTTGAGCGCGGTCTGACTCAGCATGGACGCTGGAATCCGGTTGTTCGGAAACGGCTGGCCGCTCAGGTAATTGATGAGCGGAACCGGCTGGCCGGTCTGCGGGTCGGTCAGGCCGGAGAAATTGCCGGTGCGCTCGGCGTCGCTGGGAACGGTGGCGCTTTGGGTTTCGCCCTGGCGGTTGCGGAAGCCCTCGTAGTAGCCGAAAACGAAGTCCTTGTTCTTTCGGAGCGGCGCGCCGAGAGTTGCGCCGAACTGGTTCTGCTTGAGCGGCTCGACGGTGGAGGCGAAGAAATTGCGGGCATCCAGAGAGTCGTTGCGCAGGAACTCGTAGAGCGTGCCGTGGAGCTCGTTGCTGCCAGAGCGGGTAACCACGGTGGTGGTTGCGCCGGCGGTTCCGCCGTACTCGGGCGGCGCGGTTTCGGTGAGAATCCGGAATTCCTGGATGGCGTCGACGGGCGTCCGCAGCGCGTAGCCGCCATCCACGCGGTTGACGTTAGCCACGCCGTCGAGCACGTAGACGTTCGACTCGGGCCGCTGGCCGTTGACCGCGTAGGCCTGGCCCGCGCGGAGCGATCCGCCGGCTTCAGCCAGACCCGCAGTCATGGGCGCTACGCCGGGTTGCAGCAGGCCAAGCTGGGTGAAGTTGCGGCCGTTCAGCGGGAGGTCGAGCAACTCCCTGCCGGTGACCACGTCTCCGATGGCGCTCGAGCTAAGGTCCACGAGCGGCGTGTTGGCCTGCACATCCACGACCTCCTTGCCGCGCGCGACGTGCAGTGGGACATCGATGCGCGCGGCCTGGCTGACATCGAGCTGGATACCTGTCCGGTGGTACTCTTCGAAGTTCGGCGCCGTGACCCAGAGCTCATATTCCCCTACCGGCAGCGCCAGGTGATAGGCGCCCGCGGAGGTGGTGACTTGAGTTCGGGTGTAGCCGGTTTTGCCTTCCTCGACGCGAACGGTTGCGCCCGCAATGACTGCTCCGGATGGATCGGTGACTTGCCCTTCGAGAATGGCCCGCGTATCTTGCGCGAGGGCGCAGGCGCAGAAACCCAGCACGAGAAAAAGACTCCTCATAACCCCTAATCCCCCCTGTGGAGGCGAGAATAACCCAGATTCAGATTTGGGGCAATACTGGGTTCGTATTAGTGGGTTAAGGGGGACCGCTCCGTGAGGGACCGCTCCCTTTGGTCGCGGCTCGGTCCGGGCGGTGTCATAATTGCGGTGGGGAGCAGGTTATGAAGTCAGTCCTAGCGGTCGGCTTCGTTTTGATCTTCTCCGCGGCGGCTGTGGCACAGCACCGCGAGCATGACGGCGGCAGCAATCCGGCCATCGGCGGCGCACTCCCGATCGTCAGCCCGTTTTCCGGGTCTTTGCCGTTCGCACAGCGCCTCGGCGCGACCATCAGCGGATCTTCGTCTGTCACCGGCACCGCGTCGGGCTTCAGGCGGCACAGGCGCAGATACGCGGGCTACGCCCTGATTTACCCGATCTTTGGACCTCTGGGCGTAGCGTACGAGCAGCCGGCGGATGTGAGTGCGCCGCCGCCCGAAGAGGCGGCCGTGCCGCCAGCGGCCACTTACCAGGGTCCGGGCCAGCAGACCGAGCCGGCCGAGGAGAACGCGGAGGTCCAATCCTACGCGGCGCCCAGCGCCCCGCGGCCGGAGCCGCCGGCGGATCAGCCGCTGTTCTTTATCGCGCTCACGGACAATTCGGTCTACACCGCGGTGGCCTATTGGGTGGAAAACGGTACGCTGAACTACATCACGCCGCAGGGGCGGCACAACCAGGTTTCCGTGGCGCTGATCGACCGGGAAACGACGGGGCGGCTGAACCGCGGCAGCAAGTTCCAGCTCCACCTGCCGGGAGCGTGATCGTTATTGGCCGGGCGCGGGCGAGAGGCGGCGCAGGAATTCGAGGTCGCCCTCGAGAAAATCGTACTCCGTCAAACGCTCCGGCAGTTCCCAGGCAATGCGCGCGAAGTCGCGGCTTACGACTTCGCCGTCGAATTCGGTGATATGGAAAAAGATCAGCAGGATCGGCGGGCGGCCGGGATATTGGTACTCATAACGCGTGACCTCGCCGCGGATCCTGGCGCGGATACCGAGTTCTTCCTCCAGTTCCCGGACCAGCGCCCGCGGCGGATCTTCGCCGGGCTCGACCTTGCCGCCCGGGAATTCCCATTTCAGCGCGTGCCACTTGCCGGGCGGCCGCTGACAAATCAGGATGCGCCCGCTGAGCTCGATCACCCCAGCCACCACCACGCTTGACTCACTCATCCTGCCAGGATAGCGTGCATGTGAGAAGATCGGCGCATATGTTCAGTGAGCGTCTGATCGAGCATTTCAAGAACCCGCGGAATGTTGGCGAGCTGCCGCCGCCGGCGGCCTCGGCGGATGCATCGAACCCGGCGTGCGGCGATCTGATGCGCCTTTCGGCACGCTTCGAGGGCGGCACGGTGGCCGAGGCGCGCTACCAAGTGAAAGGTTGCACCGCGTCGATAGCGGCGGGCTCCGCGCTCACCGTTTGGATGGCCGGGAAGACGGCGGCCGGGCTCGCCGCGCTAAACCCCGCCGTCATCGAGGAGGCGCTGGGCGGCCTCAGCCCCGAATCACGCCACGCCGCGGTCCTGTGCGTGGACGCTGTGCGCGCCCTGCTGCGCTCGCTATCATCAAAGTGACCGTGCGCACCTTCATCGTGGTTCCCTTGCTCGCCGCAGCCGCGCTTGCCGCCGGCCCGGACTTCGACACACTCCTCGCCCGCTGGAAAAGAGTCCCGATGCCTTTCGAGGCCGGCGGGCTCAGCAAGCAGGAGCGGCAACTGGTGGCGAAACTCGTCGAGGCGTCACGCTACGTGGAAGACATCTTCTGGCGGCAAAGCGATCCGGAGGGACTCCGGCTGCTCTCGAGCGGCGGGCTCGATCCGCGGCTGCGCCGCCTCCTGATGATCAACGGGAGCCGGTTCGACCTCATCGAAGGGAATCGGCCGTTCGTGGGCACGGAGCCGTATGCCCCAGGCGCCGGCCTCTACCCGCGCGGGCTCACCGAGGCCGATATCGCGCGCTACGTGGCGGCGCATCCCAGAATGCGCGACGGAATCTACAGCCCAACCACCATCGTCGGGCGGCGGGGCGAGGAGCTGGCGTGGTTTCCGTACCGCGATGCGTACAAGCAGTTCCTCGAACCCGCGGCGCACGCGTTACGCGACGCGGCCGCGCTCAGTGCGGACCCGCAATTCGCCCGCTTCCTCCGGCTGCGCGCCGCCGCGCTGCTCTCCGACGACTACTACGCGAGCGATGTGGCGTGGCTCGACTTGCAGGACCCGAAGTTCGACATCATCTTAGCGCCCTATGAGACTTACATCGACGGCGTGCTGGGCGTGAAGGGCTCCTACGGCGCCGCGGTGCTGATTCGAGACAACGCGGAGAGCCGGCGCGTCGCGGAGTTCGAGAAGTATGTGCCGGCCTTGCAGGATGCGCTACCGCTTTCGGCCGCGGACCGGCCGTCCAAAGCGGGCCACGCTTCGCCGATGGAGGTGGTCAATTCCCCTTTCCGCGCAGGCGACCTGCGGCACGGCTACCAGGCGGTGGCCGATAATCTGCCGAACGACCCGCGCATCCACGCCGCGAAGGGATCGAAGAAGATCTTCTTCAAGAACTTCCTCGACGCGCGCGTGGACAACATCGTCGTTCCGCTGGCCGGGCGGCTCATGCTCCCGCGCGAGGCGGCGCTGGTCACGCGCGGCGGGTACCTTACGGATACGGTGCTGCACGAGATCGCGCACGGGCTCGGCCCCGACTATGCCCGAAGAGACGGACGGCAGGTGGACATCAACGAGGCCATCGGGCCGTTGTACAGCGGACTGGAGGAGGCCAAGGCGGACGTGGTCGGCCTGCTCGGAATGGAGTGGCTGGGCGCGCACGGCGGGCTTTCGGCGGCCGAGGTGCGGAGCGGCTATGCGGCGCACGTGGCGGACCTGTTCCGCATGCTGCGGTTCGGCACGGCGGAGGCGCACGCGGTGTCCGAGATCATGCAGTTCAGCTTCTTCGTCCGCGAGCGGGCGATCGTTTGGGACGCGGGCGCCCGCCGCTACGGCATAGACACCGCGCGCGTGCCGGGGGCCGTCACACGCCTGGCGAAAGAGCTGCTCGAGATCGAAGCTACCGGCGATGCCGGGCGCGCCCAACGCTGGTTCGAGGAGTATCGCACGCTGCCGCCGGAGCTGGACGGGGCTTTGAAGGCGGCCGCGGACGTGCCGGTGGACATCGATCCGGTGTTCTCGTTCCCGGATGAGCCGCGGTAAAGGTTCGCCTGGGCCGGCGCCGACGGCTGTACAATACCTCTTCTGCCATGAAAATCACATTTTGGGGAGCTGCGGGGACCGTTACCGGATCGATGCACGAGGTTCGGATCGGGGGAACCACTTTCATCTTGGACTGCGGGCTGTATCAGGGCCATCGGAGGGAGGCGCGTGAGCGGAACGCGAACTTCCCGTTCCGGGCAGACAGCATCGACGCGGTGGTGCTGTCGCATGCGCATATCGACCACACCGGAAACCTTCCGACGTTCGTGAAGAACGGGTTCCAGGGCCCGATCTATGCCACGCCGGCGACAGTCGATTTGTGCGCGCCGATGCTGCGCGATTCGGCGCACATACAGGAGAAGGACGCCGAGTTCGTGATGAAGCGCTTCCACCGCCGGCGGGCGCTCGACCCCGGGGCCAAGGACGGCGCGGTTCCGCCGCTTTACACCGCCGCCGATGCCGAAGCTGCGCTGCCGCTGTTCCGCCCCGTCCCGCTCGCCACGGAGAAGGAACTGGGGCCGGGCGCGGCCTACCATGCCATCGATGCCGGGCACATGCTGGGCTCTTCGGCGGTGATCGTCACCGAACGAGTGAACGGGAAGGAGCTTCGCTTGGGCTTCTCGGGCGATCTCGGCCGGCGGCGCCTGCCGATCACACGCGATCCCGACCCCCTTCCGGCGGTCGATTGGCTGATCCTGGAGAGCACGTACGGCGGCCGGCTTCACAAAGACGACGAAGTTGTCATCAACAAGCTGGCCAACATCGTGGCCCGTACCTGCGCGCGCGGCGGCAAGATCATTGTGCCCGCTTTCGCGGTCGGCCGGACGCAGCAACTCGTTCTGGTGCTGCACGAGCTGTTTGACAGCGGCCGAATTCCCAACATCCCGATCTATGTGGATAGCCCGCTCGCCGTCGAGACCACCGAGGTGTTTCGCAAGCACGCCGAGCTTTTCGATCAGGAAGCTGAGCAATTCATCGACAAGGGCGAGGACCCGTTCGGGTTCAAGCGGCTGCGCTACATACGAGACGTGGGCGAGTCCAAAGCGCTGAACGATTTGCGCGGGCCGTTCCTGGTGATTTCGGCCTCTGGAATGTGCGAAGCGGGGCGGATTCTGCACCACCTGCGCAACAATATCGAGAATCCTCGCAACACCATTCTTATCACTGGGTTCCAGGCCGAGAACACGCTTGGGCGGAAGCTTGTGGACAGGCTCCCGGAAGTGTCCATCTTCGGCGAGCCGATGCGCCTGCGGGCGGAAGTGGCGACGATCAACGAATTGAGCGGCCACGCCGATCAACGCGAGCTGCTGGAGTGGATCAAGCCGGCGGCCAATGCGTTGAAGCGGATCTTCCTGGTACACGGCGAGCCCACGCAGAGCGCGGCGCTGGCCCAAGCCATACGCGACCGGTACGGGATCGAGACGGTGATTCCGACTCGGGGACAGAGTTTCGATCTGAACTAAGGCGCCCGTCGCTGATCGATCAGCCAGGTTTGGTACGTGCGTCGGGGGTACTGCTACCGTCGGCCTATTTACGAACCTCCGCTAGGGGTTTACCCTTAGAAACGTAGGCGCTGCGGGTTGTGGGTTGCAGCGAAAACCCATGGAAATGCGCCTCGGCTCTCGTACTTCTGGTGGCAGCCCACAACCCGGATTGCCTCTGTTGGTGCAGTTCTCCTACCTTCAACTCCTTGACGTTCTTACTACGCTGGTTTTCCTGACCAGCGGCGTGCACGAGGCGAACCCGGTGGTGCGCGTCGCGATGGCGACCGCGCGCTCTCCGCTGGCAGGGCTGCTGGTCCTGAAGGTGTGCGCAGTCGCGGCTGCGGTCTATTGCACGATGACGGGGCGAGCGCTTACGCTCAAACGGATCAATCTTTTTTTTGCTGCACTTGTAGTGTGGAACCTGGTTGCCTTGTTGGGAACTTAGAAGAGTAAGGTCATTAATATGCCGGATACCTTCCAAGATCATCCGGGCCCGGAAGCGATTGAGCGCTTCGTTTTTGACGAGCTGGCTGAGCCCGAGCTTGCGCCCGTAGAAGAACACCTGCTGGTCTGCGAGATGTGCCGTCAGGCGGTCGCGGAGATGGATGTCTTCGCGCCGCTGTTGCGGCCTGCAGGGAGCGGCGGCTGGGCGGCATACGCCCACGCCACGGCGGACGGGCCGGTTACGCTGGAGATCCGCGCCTTACCCGAATCGAAGTGGTCCGCGCGGTTATACGGACATCGGCTGGAAGGCCAGGCGCTGGTGGGGTCGCCGCGCGAGGCGTGCGCCTACCTGCGCCGGTCCTTTGCCGAGATGTTTCCGGAGCATCTCTGTAGCGGAGAATGCGGGCCAACCGTGTCCGCATGAGTGCGTACGCGGCACGCTAAAGCGCGCCACGTTATGGCGCCGACAGGATCGCTTCGATGACTCCGTCAGTGGTGAAGGTGCGCGCTTCCACGGTTACTGCGATGCCGTGCTCGCGGGCGGTGGCGCTGGTAACGGGGCCGATAGTGGCGACGCGCACGCCCTCGAGCGCCGCGGCGCCCGCGATCCGGACAAAGTTGGTGACGGTGGAGGAGCTGGTGAAGGCGATCCAGTCGGGCCGCGGATCGGATGCGAAGATGCGCCGCGCCTGGGCGGGCGCGCCGGCCGGAATGCCGGTGCGGTAGGCTTCGACGACGTCCACCTCGGCGCCGCGGCGGCGCAACTCGGCCGGAACTACGTCGCGCGCGACGGCCGCCCGCGGCAGCAGCACGCGCTTGCCCTCGAGACCATGGCCCTCGAATGCCCGCACCAGGCTTTCGGCCACGTACTCGGCCGGCATCAGCTCGACGCGCAATCCGGCGTTCTCGGCTTCCGTGCGCGTAGCCGGACCGATGGCGCAGATCCGCGCGCGAACCGCGTCGATGTTGAGAGCGGCCAGCGCCAGCCGCTCGAGGAAGAACCGCACGCCGTTGGCGCTGGTGAAGATCAGCCAGTCGTAAGAGCCGATGCGGGCCAGCGCGCCGTCAAGAGGACCGTAGTCGGCCGCGGGCTGGATTTCGATGGTGGGGAATTCGATGACCCGGGCGCCGAGCTTTTCCAGTTTGGCCGCCAGATCCCCGGCCTGGGCGCGGGGGCGCGTGATGACGATGCGCTTACCGGCCAGCACTGTAAACTTCCTCGAGGATCTCGCGCGCGCCGGCGTCGAGCAGGCGGCGGCCGAGTTCCTCTCCGATGCGCAGGCGCTGGGCGGCAGGGCCGCTGGCGTTCTGGCGGATGAGGCGCGCGCCATCGGGGGAGGCGACCAGGGCCACCAGATCGAGGCGATCGCCGGCGATGCTGCCGTATGCGCCGATGGGAACCTGGCAGCCGCCACCGAGGCTGGCGAGAACGGCGCGCTCCGCTTCGACGGCCAGGCGCGTTGCGGCGTCATCGAGGCGGGCGCAGGAGTGCGCAGCGTCGCCCTCACGGCGCGTTTCTATCGCCAGCGCGCCCTGCCCCACGGCGGGGCACATCACGTCGATCGCGAGGCACTCGGCGATTCGCGTCTCCCAGCCCAGGCGCCGCAGGCCCGCCGCGGCCATAACCAGCGCGTCATACTGGCCTTCGGCGAGCTTGCGCAGGCGGGTATCCACGTTGCCGCGGACGGATTCGATGGCCAGATCGGGCCGCACTGCGCGCAGTTGCGCCACGCGGCGCAGGGAGCTGGTTCCGACCCTGGCGCCGTGTGCGAGATCCGCCAGGCGCGCGCCCACCATCGCGTCGCGCGCGTCTTCCCTTTGCGGAATCGCGGAGATAGCGAGGCCCTTCGGCAGCTCGGTGGGCAGGTCTTTAAGGCTGTGCACCGCCAGGTCGATCCGGCCGTCGAGCAGCGCCTCTTCAATCTCCTTGGTGAAGAGACCCTTCGTGCCGACTTTAGCGAGCGGCACGTCGGTGATCTTGTCGCCGGTAGTTTTGATGATTTCGATGCGGCAGGTCTCGCCGAGGGCTTCGAGTCTCTGGCGGACCCAGTTCGCCTGCCAGAGGGCGAGTTGGGAGCCGCGGGATCCGATGGTCAGCATACACATCCGGCGCTGACAGGCCGGAGGCCTGTCCCACTCATTCGGGGCCTTCCAGGCGGAAGACTTTGCGGATGGCGTCTATGATGGGAAGGCCCTCGGGCTGGCCAGCCTGGCGGCGAAGCTCGGAGATGGGCCCGTGGGCAATCTTGGCGACCAGGCCGCGGGTCAGCGATTCGAGCGCCTCTTCCTGCTGCGGCGTCAGCGTTCCGAGCTTGCCGCGCAAGCGCGCGATTTCCGCCAGCCGTATCTGCTCGAGCTGCTCCTGCAAGCCGACGATGGTGGGGACCACCTCGCGCGCCTTGAGGCGCGCCATCATCCGCTCGACCTCGGCGGCGATGATCCGCTCGGCCTGCTCGGCGCGCTTCTTCCGTTCGCCGATGTTGGCGGCCACAACGCGCTGCAAGTCGTCGATGTCGTAAAGGAATGCGTTATCGATCTCGTTCGCGGCCGGCTCGATGTTGCGCGGGACGGCAATATCGATGAGGAACATGGGCCGGTTCCGGCGAGCCTCGATGGCGCGGCGGACGTCCGCCTTCTTGAGAATGTAGTGCGGCGCGCCGCTCGATGTGATGACGATGTCCATTTGCGGCAGCTCCGACAGGAGCCGGTCGTATTCGACGATGGTTCCCTGGAACAGTCCGGCCAGCTCGCGCGCGCGCTCGTAGGTGCGGTTGGTGACGAAGATGTCCGTGGCGCCGGAGCGGTGCAGGTGCTGCGCGGCGAGCTCGGACATCTTCCCCGCCCCGACGATCAGGACGGTCTTGCCGGCCAGCGTGCCGAAGATCTCGCGCGCCAGCTCGACCGCGGCGTAGCTGACCGAAACCGCGCTCTCGCCGATGCCGGTTTCGGTGCGGACCCGCTTGGCGACACTGAAGGCGCGGGTCAGGATGGCTTCGAGAAAACCACTGACGGCTCCGTGGGCCTTGGCGGCGGCGTAGGCGCTCTTGATCTGGCCCAGGATCTGCGGCTCTCCGATCACCATGGAATCCAGGCTGGCGGCAACGCGAAACAGGTGGTGAATGGCTTCCTCGCCGGCCAGGCGATAGAGGTGGGGGGCGATTTCGGCGAGCGGGACGCGGCGGCTCTCGCTCAGGAAGCGATCCACTGCCGGCTCGTCGCCGTTTTGGGCGGCTACGGCGATTTCGACGCGGTTGCAGGTGGAGAGAATGAACCCTTCGGAGACGCCCTGGCAACTCATCAGCTCGCGCAGGGTGGGCGCCAGGGCGTTCTCGTCGAAGGCGAGTCTCTCGCGCACCTCGATGGGCGCGGTCTTGTGGTTCACCCCGGTGATCAGGAGTCTCATGGGCTCAACAGACTCCTCAGACCGGTGTGCGCCGCCCAAGTGATGGCCGAGCAACCGACCAGGCCGAGCACCATGAAGGCAGCTTTGCGGCCTCTCCATCCCGCGGTGACGCGGAAGAAGACGATCACCAGGTAGAGTCCCCAGGTGAGAAGCGAGATGATGATGCGCGGATTGCGGATCCAGCGCGTGCCCGATTCGATGGAGGCCCAGGTGGAGCCGGCGATGACGGCCAGGGTGATGAAGACGAAGCCGATCGCGAGGGCGCGCGACATCAGCGTGTCCAGCGTTGCGAGCGGCGGCAGCGTGCCGCCCGCCTTCTTGGCCTTCAGTTGGCGCTCGCGGACCAGGTAGAGGATGGAAGTGACCGCGGTGAGCAGCAAGGCGGCGTACCCTACGAGCACCAGCACGACGTGAACGAGCAACCAGGCGCTGCGGAGACGCGGATCGCTCCAGGAGGCGATGGGGCTCCCCAATTCGCCCACCAGCGCCAGCACGAACACCAGCGGAAAGACGAAGACGGCGAGGCTCTCGTAGCTGTAGCGCCAGTAGAGGAAGAGAAAGAGCAGCGCGCAGAGCAGGCCGCAGAGCGAGGCCGACTGGTAGAAATCGTTAGCCGGAAAGCGGCCGGCCTCGGCGGTCTGCTCGACGATGGATACGACGTGGACGACGACGCCGGTGTAGAACGCGGTGATGGCGACGCGGAAGACGCGTTCGCGGCGGCGGTGAATCAGGGTGAGCAGCGCGTGAAGAAGCCCGAGCGAGTACAACACGGCTGCAACGCGCAGCCACATGATGCTCGTGTCGTGCATAGCAGGAAGCCCCAGGAGCGCAGCCTAAACTCTTAGTATAACGCGGGGCCACTTGCGGCACGGCTAAAGCGTTGGAATGATCTGCTTGCGGAGTAGCCGGAAGCCCCGTTCCTCCAGATGATAGGAGAGCGCACCGTAGAACAGCGCTGCCGAAAGAACCGGAGCGGCGACGCTCCCGACGAGCAACCCGATGTCGAAACCGGTCGAGCCACCGTGCGTGCGTATCTGCGTTCTAACAATACTGGCGATCGTCCAGGACAAATCGTAACAAACGTTCGCTGCCACAAAGCTGAGCAGAGTCGCGCCCACACTGCGAACGAAAATGATCGTGCATACCATCGCCAGCCCGCCGAGGGCGAAGCGCAGAACCATGTCAGTGACGGTTCCAGCCGATATTCGTATTTCCGGTAAGAACCACGAAAGCAAAAGCGGCCGCAGAAAGCCGACTCCGAGCACTGCGGCCGCGGCAAGGATGGGCATCAGCCAATCCCGCCGCGCAAAGTGGAGGATGACGAAAAACGCCAGTGCCGACGGCAGCGCCAGCGCCGCCGTGGTCGCCAGGTACCCGGTATAGAATCGGTCGGGAGCGGACGCGAATGCGGGTCGCAGCCACCGCTGTGCGAAGCCGAGTTCAACGAACGGGTACAGGACCGCACTAAAGAACAACGCGCCCGCCAAATACCAGTTGAACCCGAAGCGGGTGAAGTCGAACAGAGACGCGTAGCTTTCAATCGCCGCCGGCTGGAGCGCCTCGGGCTCGGGCGCGGCCCTCCGGCAGAACTGCACGGCGCGGGTGATGAAGAGCGGGTACAGGCCGAGGACGTTGACCAGCGCCGCGGGGAAGCCCACGTAAGGGATCGCCCCGACCAGCGCGAGAATGGAAATCGAGATTCCCAGTCCGCGCGACAAGCGACCGGGCCTGTTCTCGGCGGCCGCCACGGCGTTGTACTGCCGCGGCAAGCTCCCTAGGGCGACGAAGATCCAATACAGGTTGAAGAACGGGACAAAAAGAAGACCGATTGCCTTGCCCGGCGTTTCGATGGAGAGGGGCAAACCCAAACGTTCAGACTCGGCAATCACGTGGCGCCACACCCGGTACAACAGAACCAGGAACTGAACTTGTGCCGCCAGCAGTGTCAGGACGCCGCCAATGAACACCAGCCACGGGACTATGCGGCCGCTCTCGTTGTGGGTGAGGGAGACGCCCAGGAGGCCGGCGAGCGCCACCATAACGCCGCCATAGAGGAAGAAAAGATACAGCTTCTCGCCTCGAATCGGGTGCGTGCTTCCAGTCTGCGGATCTTGCGTGAGTTGCTGCATGGCCTCCTCCTTGTCCAAGCCGTGGGCGGACTGCCAAGAGTAACTCCGCATCCTAGAAAAGGTCAAGTCGCCAGGCCAACTAGAAGTCGATGCGCTTCTGGGCGTGGCGGCGGAGGTACCAGCAGGGCGTGCAGCCGAGATGAGGGAACAGCGACTGGACACAGGTTTGGTTCTCGGGCGCGTCGAAAGTGTACTGAACGCGGTTGTTCTTTTGCGGGATCACGTAGAAGCGACGGACTCGCACGACGCCGAATTGCTGGCGGTTGTTCGGTATCCGGAAGCGGACCGAGAGGTAATCGCCCGCGTAGACGATCGACAGCAGCGCGGCGACGGCGAGAACGATGCGTCTCATCATCTGGCGCCCTGGCCGCCGCGGGCTTCAGACGGCGGAACGGCGAACTGAAATTCGCCGCGGCACGCTGAAGGGTGCGCCACGCTTTTAGTCGACAAAACCGATCTCCCGGAGGCGCGCGGAGAGCCGCTGCGGGTCGAAGTCGGAAATGCCCGCCTTCTGGCGGCCATTCTCGATGGCCACGGCGTAAGGAGTCGCCTTGAGGTGGAAGGCCTTCCTCAGCGGCTCCACATCGTTCGAAACGGGAGCGCGCAGGCCGGTGTCATCCATGAAGAATTGCGCGAACTGGGGCTGCTCGGTGGGCACGCCGATGATCTTCACGTCGCGCCAGCCGAGTTTCGCCATCGCGCGGGCGGCGTCGTTGCAGTGCGTACACTCGGGATCGAAGAAGTAGATCAGAAAGCGCCCCTCGCGCAGCGCAACCGGCCGGCTGGCAACCGCGATCGATACCGGAGCCTGCGCCGACGTTTGCAGCCGCGCGTTCACACCGTAGGAAACCGCGGCGAATACCGCGACCGCAATCAGCACGCGCAGGGCGGTGCGCAGGCCCGAAGAGGGCCGCGCCCACCAACCGGCGATTACGGCCAGCACGAGCATGACCCCGTCGCCCAAGAAGAACATAGGACCGACGGCGCGCCTCACCCACGGAAAGCAATTGCAGTCGTCGCCGCGCAGCGCGTTGTAGTAGTAGCCGATGTACAGCATGAACGCCACGAGCAACAAGCCGCTCAGCCAGGCGCCCCAGCGGCGGAGGCGTGGCACCATGAGCAAGACGGCCGCGAAGGTTTCCGAGATGCCGAACATGCACGCGGCCAGCAGGCTGAGGTTGGGGGGGACCTTGGCTTGCGCCATCCTCTGTGCGGCGGCGAAGGGATCGGTGATCTTCCACACGCCCGAAACCACAAACAGAAGCGCGAGCAGAAACGCGGCCACCGCGCCGGCGGTGGTCTTCCATCCAGGTAGCTCCCACACGCCGGCGGCGGGGCGGCCCGGATGTGTGATACTTTCGTCCATGTTCTTCATTCTAGCCTTGTTTATGGCTACTGACGTCTGGGCGCAAGGGGCGGACGTGGTAATCACGGGGGCGCGCATCTACACGCTGGACGAGCAAAGGCCCGTGGCTTCGGCGCTGGCGGCGAAGGGCGGGCGCATCGTTTACGTGGGCGACGACGCCAGCGCGTACCTGGGTCCCGGCACGCGCCGCATCGACGCGCGCGGCGCCACGGTGATCCCCGGCCTGATCGATTCGCACGTCCACATGCAGGCGCTGGGCGAGGAGCTGGAGACCTTCGATCTGCGGGATGCGAAGAGCGTGGCGGAAGCCGCGGCCGTGGTCAGTCACGAAGCGGCGCGGCGGAGACCGGGCGAATGGATTCGCGGACGCGGCTGGGACCAGACCAACTGGGGTGGCCGTTTTCCCTCGGCGGACGATTTGGCCGCGGCTGCGCCGGCGAACCCGGTGTGCCTGAGCCGCGTGGATGGACATGCGGTCTGGGTGAACCGCCAGGCGCTGGCTCTGGCCGACATCACGGCGCAGACGCCCGACCCGCCGGGAGGCCGGATTCTACGCACGGCGGCGGGCGAGCCTTCCGGCATTCTTATCGACCGGGCTATGGCGCTGGTGGCGAACCACATTCCGCCGCCGACGCCCGCCGAGATCCGCCGCCGCATTGCGCTCGCGGCTCGCGAGTGCGCGCGAGTGGGACTCACTTCGGTGCATGACGCCGGGATCACCGCCGAGGAGCTGGACGCCTATCGAGACCTGATCGCGCACGGAGAGCTGCCCGTTCGCGTCTACGCCATGATCGGCGGCGCCGGCGATTTGTGGCGACGGTACCTGGCGCGTGGGCCTGAAATCGGGGATCGGCTGACCGTGCGGGCGATCAAGCTGATCGCCGACGGCGCGCTGGGCTCGCGCGGGGCGGCGCTGCTGGAACCGTATTCGGACGATCCCGGCAACACGGGCCTGATGATGCTGACGCGGGAGCAGATCGAACAGGTGGCGCGGGAGGCGAAGGCGCACGGCTTCCAGGTGGCCACGCACGCGATCGGCGATCGGGCGAACCGCACGGTGCTCGAGGCCTACGGCGCGGCGCTGGGAGGCGCCAACGGCCTGCGCTTCCGCGTCGAACACGCGCAGGTGGTGGCGCCCGCGGATTTCGAGCTGTTCCGGAAGTTCTCTATTGTCGCGTCCGTGCAGGCGACACACGCCACCAGCGATATGCGGTGGGCCGAGGCGCGGCTGGGACCGGAGCGGGTGAAGGGCGCGTATGCCTGGCGGCGGTTCCTCGGGCTGGGTGTCGCGGTGGCAAACGGCTCGGATTTTCCGGTGGAAAGTCCGAATCCTCTGCTGGGTTTCTATGCCGCCATCACGCGGCAGGACCGCAACGGGGAGCCCGAGGCAGGCTGGTTTCCGGACCAGCGGATGACGCGCGAGGAGGCGCTTCGAAGCTGGACGCTGGGCGGCGCCTACGCGGCGTTCGAGGAGGGCAGCAAAGGATCGCTGGCGGTGGGCAAGCTGGCGGATTTCGTCATGCTCCCGGCGGACATCATGAGCGCTCCGCCGGGCGAGATTTTGAAGACGAGGGTCACGATGACGGTGGTTGGCGGCGAGGTGGTGTACTCGGAGACCCAATGATGCTGGCACTTGCACTGGCGCTCGCCGCGGCGCCGCACGCGCTGCCGCTCATGGATGAGACCGTGACGGTTCCCGCCGCGGACTGGAGGGGCTTCGGGATTCCGCTGCGGCAGCGGCCGGCGCTGATGGAGTGCCGCTTCGCGGTCGCGAGCGGCGGCTCGGGCGTGCGCGTGATGGTGCTCGAACGAGCCGAGTTCGAACAGATGCACGCGGGCCATGGGTATCGCGCGCTGGCCGCGACCGCATACCAGCGCTCGGGCGGCTTCGCCTATGCGGCGCCGCCGGGCGATTACGTGGTTGTGGTGGACAACCGGATGGAAGGCCGCGGAGCGGCCCAGGTGCGGCTGCAGGTGGCGCTGGTCTTCGCCGGCGGCCAGACGCTGCCGCGGACGCTTTCGCCGGAGCGGCGGGGGGTCGTCGTGGGGATGAGCGTGCTGCTGTTCGCCGCGATCGCGCTGTTTGCGGGGAGCAGGCTCAAGCGCGCGTTCGGCGCCCGTTCGCACGGGCCGCAGCCGCCGTTTCCGGAATGACGGGGTGCTATCATGGGCACGAAGCCGACCCGGCTGCGGACGTGGCGGAATTGGCAGACGCGCTGGCCTTAGGAGCCAGTGGCCGCAAGGCCGTGTGGGTTCAAGTCCCACCGTCCGCACCAACAAAGCGCAGAACCGCAAGACTTCCTAACGCCCGAATCATCGCCCAGCTTGGTCCTTAAGACCCGGAAAGCCATCCGGCAGGCGGTTCTCCGTCTCCTGAACCCCATTTTCTCACCGCGAACAAGCCAAGCAAGCACTCCTACAAAGCCCCAAAAACTGTTCTGCGTAGCTTGTTAACCCCCACAACATTGCTATAAGATCAATGAGGGAGCCCCCTAATGCCCGACTTCTCAGCCATGCCCGAGGCTTTCGTTTCCAATGCGGACCTCGCCGCAGCCGTCTCGCGAGAGGTGAAGGCAGGGACTCTGCGCAAGCTGGCGTCGCGCCTTTACACCCGCAACCTCAAAGACCCGCCGGAACAGATCGTGCTGCGCAATCTTTGGCCGCTGGTCGCCGCTTATCTGCCTGGCGCCCTCATTGCCGACCGCACCGCACTCGAGAACCGCCCAGCGCCGGACGGCTCGGTGTTTCTCATCGCCGATCATAAACGCGACATCGTTCTTCCGGGAGTGACGTTGCGCCCACGCAAGGGAGCGCCACCTTTGGCCAGCGACTTGCCTTTCATTGGCGGCTTGCGACTCGCTTCCCCTGCGCGGGCATTTTTGGAGAACATGCGGTGGTCCCGCGCCCGCCAAGGCGTTGCGCGCACTTTGCCCAAGCGCGACATTGAGGAGCGTCTGGAGAAGATGCTCCGACACAGTGGGGAGGCGGCAGTGCAACACCTCCGCGACGAGGCCCGCGGAATTGCCGAGGAACTGCATCTCAGAAACGAGTTCCAGCGCCTCGACACACTGATCGGAGCCCTTCTCGGCTCTCGCCAGACGCGCTTGAAATCGCATGTGGCCCTGGCCCGCGCCGCAGGCTTGCCTTACGATCCGCAGCGGCTCGACCTGTTACAGCGGCTTCACGCCGAGTTGGCCGGCGCCGCCCCAGTGACGCGCTTGGCGCGGCCGGCCGACGGGCCCGCCCTGCCGTTTTTCGAAGCCTATTTCTCCAACTTCATCGAAGGCACCGAGTTCGCTGTAGACGAAGCCGCCGACATCATCTTCAAAGGGCAAATCCCCAAGGCGCGGCCAGCGGATGCTCATGACGTGCTCGGTACCTGGAAGGTGGTCTCTGACCCGCTCGAAATGGGTCGTACGCCCCGCTCCGTCGAGGAATTGACAACGCTTCTCAAGAACCGCCATGCGCGGATCATGGAGGGCCGGCCGGACAAAGCGCCGGGGCGCTTCAAGACCGACGCGAATCGCGCCGGCGCCACCGTCTTTGTGACGCCCGAACTCGTTGAGGGCACCCTGGTCAAAGGCTTCGAGATTTACCGAAGTCTCGCCGCCCCGCTTCATCGCGCGATCTTCATGATGTTCCTCATTTCGGAGGTCCATCCATTCGCCGATGGCAACGGCCGCGCAGCTCGAATCATGATGAACGCGGAACTCGTCACAGCCGGCGAGAGCCGCATCATCGTGCCCACTGTCTACCGGAACAACTACCTTATGGCCTTGAAGGCCCTCTCGCAGAACGGAATCACCGGCGCCCTTGTGCGCACACTGGATTTCGCGCAACGCTATACCGCAGCCGTCGATTTCGCGGCGGTGGACCGGGCCCGGTTCATCCTCGACCGAACCCATGCGTTCGCCGATCCCAACGAGGCCGACGCCGCTGGCATCCGCCTGATTCTGCCCACTCCGGAGATCCTCGCTGACGTCGCGCAGCCTTGAGAATTCCGCGGCCAAAACTGCTAATGGTTTTGCAACGGTGGACCTGAGGCCACACTGCGAAACCCTGTCGAGTGCCCTTAGGAGCCAGTGGCCGCGAGGGTCACGGCTCGAATTTCACAGGGACGGAGAGATCGAAACCAGCCCGCCGCAACTGTTCGGCACTTCGTATCGCTGCTCCGTCGATCTTGAGGTTCTTAAACAGGACCGGAGCGACCTGCTGCCCCATAAGCAGGCTGGGCTTCGTCGTCTTATGGAAAACGCAGTTCTCGAAGGCAAAGTTCGTCAGGGGCAAGTCGCCGCCGTCAATGTAGATATGGCCGCCGTCATTCTCGAACGTGCAGTTGACGAAGCGGAAATCGTCCAGCGGAGCGTTTCTGCTGAATCTGGCGCCCGGGGAGTAACCCCGTCCCGTAAAGTACGCAGGCGTCAATTGAATCCAGATAGCGAACTTGTTCTGGTTAGCGACGAAGTGCACGTTCTCGAAGCGCAGGTGCTTGACGGCCGGTGCGCCGCCATACCCGATGGCCAAAGACGAAGTAAAGCTGTAATTCACAAAACCTTTTACCACCAGATCCTCGATGCCTTTGTCCGCACCCGTCCGGGCGTCCCGGCCGCGATAAAGAGCAAATGTATCGTCCATGGTCATAGCGAAGCCGTCTTCGATCAGGGTGTGAGTGCAGCCGCTGAAGTCATAGGCATCGTCATGGTACTGCTGCTTGCGGTTGACGATCTTGATGTTGTGGGTAGAGAAATACTCGCTGTCGATAACGTGCACGGTCCAGTAGGCGGACCGGAGGAGTAACAACCCTTGAAAGGAAACGTTGCGGCTGTTATAGACCACATAGCCCCTGACGCCGGGTCCATGGGGATCCAAGACCTTGCCGTCCTCAGACCTTGCGCCTGAGTCCGATGTGTCGGGTTGGAAGTCATGCCACAACCACGGGTAGCCCTGCATGTCGATGGCGCCCCGCCCCATCAGGCCGGCATTCTCGACATTGTTGAAGATAATCAGGGCTCTGAGCTCCCTTCCCCCGGCAGGCGGAGGCGCCGCGGTGTAATCCGCACTCTTGCGGGACCCCCGGATCAGGGCGCCCGCGTCGACGTACAGCCTGACGTTACTCTTCATGAACAACGTACCGGTCAGGTAGACGCCGCCGGCCGGAAAGAACAGCACGCCGCCGCCGGGTCTGGCCGAGACGTCGCTGATGGCCTGGTTGATTTTTGCGGTCTCGACTGTCTTACCGGTGCTATCCACCTTGTAGTCCTGGATGTTGACCACGTTCGGGTCGCCGAGTCTGGGGGGATTCTTCTCAGGCGGTTCGGCGAACAGCATTAGCCCGGTGCTGTAGAACGTCGGCGCTTCGTTGAGAAACACGACCAGATAGCGGGGACGATCGAGCTCGAAACTGACCGTATTGCCGCTGATCTGAGGCTGGATGCCGTAGGCAAGCGGTCTCACTTGGCAGGTTATCACCTTCCTCTCGCTGACGAGCAAGGTAACCGTAACGTGGACCTTTCCGGTCATGGAGAAGCTGGCATAGTCCATCCAGTTGAACTGGTTGTAAGTCAGAAAGCGATGCACAAACACAGGCTGACCGTCCACGGTCACTTTATAAGACTCGCTCGGCACCGCGCCTGGGTAAGGAGGGTAGGGAGTAACCGCGGCGAAGGTTGCCACGGCCCAGAGCATCGCAAGCAATGCAATCGGACGCGCCAGCGATCTGAATAGCATTGTGTGGTCCTCCTGTGACCGATGGCGCGCGCCCGATTCAGCGTTCGCGCCTGGCCATAGCATATGGTAGCGCTTGCCGCCGCTCATGGCGGGGGAGAAAAGGGTCTGGAGACCCGCCGCAGGACTGGAGTCCTGCCCCACGTTGTCAACGAAGCGGGAGGCGGTGCGCGCGGCCGTCATCGGTGATCTGGGCCATCCCGCCGCCCTTGCCCGCCACCGCGAAAACCAAGTGGCGTGGGGCAGGCTGATAAGTGCCGGTGGGTGCGCTTAGCTCGATCCCGGGAGCGCTGTAAGTCACTTCCGTGCGGCGCGAGACGCCCTGGCGATAGGCCAGGGTGAGGCCGTCGTCTTCGTAGAGCGATCCGGCCGCGCGCCCTTCCGCGTCGGGGTAAATGTCGAAGCGCAGCGGGTCGGCGGGGCGTTCGCCGACGTAGCTCATCTCCGGGCCGGTGGGCAGAATCACTCCGCCGCGGACGAAGAGCGGCACGGTTTCGAGCGGCGCCTCGGCGCGGATCACTCCACCGCCGGGGTATCGCTTGCCCGTCCAGTAGTCGTACCACGTGCCGGCGGGAAGGTAGACGAGTCTGGCCGTCTCGCCGGGCCGCAGGATGGGCGCCTCCAGCAGCGCGTCACCCAGCATGAACTCGTCGTCGATGGCGATCGCGTTCGCATCGTCCTGGTAGTTGAGCAGCAGGGGGCGGAACAGGGGCACACCCGTGCGGTGGGCGTCCTCGAGCGCGGTGTAGAGAAACGGCAGGAGGCGGTAGCGGAGCTTGAGGTACTTGCGAATGATGTCCTCGTAGTAAGTGCCGAAGCGCCAGGGCTCATGATCGTAAGCCGCGCGGTTGGCGTGATTGCGGCAGAAGGGCGTGAGAAAGGCCACCTGGTACCAGCGGGTGAGCAGCTCGGCGTTGGTGCGGCCCATGAAACCGCCGGCATCGGCGCCGACGAAAGGCTCGCCGGAAAGGCCCAGCGTCTGGAACATGGGAATGCTGAGGGCGAGCGCGTCCCAGGTGGAGGTGTTGTCGCCGGTCCACATGGTGGAATAGCGCTGGATGCCGGCGTAGCCGGCGCGGGTGATCACGTAAGGCCGCTGGTTGGGCCGCAGCCGCTCCAGCCCCTCGAAGGTCGCGCGGGCCTCGTTGAGGGCGAAAACATTGCGGTTCTCGGCGAGAGTGGAATTGGCGCCGCCGTCGTAGCTGACCACGTCCGTCTGCGTCTTGCCGGTCTGGTCGAGGAAGTCGGAGGGCTCATTCATGTCGTTCCAGATGCCCGCCACTCCGTGGTCGGTGTAGGCGCGGTGCAGGTCGCCCCACCAACGAGCGGCGTCGGGCAGGGTGTAGTCCACGAAGACGGAGTCGCCGGGCCAGACTTTGCCGTGAAACAAGCTGCCATCTTTGCGTTTCAGGAAGAAGTTCTTCGCGAGGCCCTGGTCGAAGGCGTGGTAACCCGGATCGTATTTGACGCCCGGATCGACGATGGTCACCACCTTCACGCCCTGGCGAGCCAGTTTCTGGGTGAACGCGCTAGGATCGGGGAAGCGCTTGGGGTCCCAGGTGAAGACGCGGTATCCGTCCATGTAATCGATGTCGAGATAGAGGACATCGAGCGGCAGGTCGTCGGCGCGATAGCGGCGGACGATCTCTTCGGCCATGGTGTCGGGATAGTAGCCCCAGCGGCACTGTTGATTGCCGAGAGCCCACATGGGCGGCATCGGCATGTGGCCGGTCAGGTCGGCGTAACGGCCCAGGATCTTCTTCATCGACGGACCGTAGAAGAAGTAGTAATTCATCTCGCCGCCGTCGGCGGAAAAGGCCGCGTATTCCTGCATGGAGGCGCCGAAGTCGAAGTAAGTGCGGTAGCTGTTGTCGAAGAAGATGCCGTAGGCGGCGCCATTTTGCCAGCCGAGGTAGAAGGGAATGCTCTGGTAGATGGGGTCGGTGCCTTCGCCGTAGGCGGGCGTATCCATGTTCCACATGGAAAACTCGCCGCGCCGTTTGTCGAGGTGAGCGGCTTTCTCTCCGAGCCCGTAGAAATGCTCGTCGAGGCCGAGTTTCTTGGCCGCGGCCACGGCGCCGGAATGAGCGTCGAACATCATGGGCCGCTCGTCCACATTGATGGTTTGGTGCGTCGCAGCGTCGCGGAATTCGACCAGGAGCGGGTCGCGGTGGACCACGACTTCGAGCTCGGCGGTGAGGATGTGAAGCGCTTCCGGCTCCTCCTTGAGGTTCCACTGGGGAACGTCCCAGGCGGTCTTAGCGATGGCCCAGGAGTGGTCGCGGGCGGGCAGGACGTGGCCGAACGCGGCGCGGACGCGGACCAGGTCGGGGGCGAGCAGGCGGATGGCGACCTCCGAGCCGTCACGGCAGGCGACGGTGATCCCGTCGCGCGCGGCGGTGAAACCGGCGGCCGGCGCGATGGGCGTCAGGCCGCTAAGATCGATGGCCGATGCGGGAAGGCACAGAGAAACGAAACAACAGACGACCGCCAGGGATTTCATAGTTGATACGAGGATGGAATGGCGACGCGCGCCGCGTCAAGTGGGGCTACGGTGTCTTGCGGCCGTGGGCCGCGTGGCTCAAGTGGGCATAGTAGCCGAGGTCGTCGCCGGTGGCGGCCTTGGTGGCAAAGATGATCTGGCCGGTGTGCTGCGCGAAGTGCTCGACGACGTGGTAGATGGCTTCGAGCACGGTGACTTCGTAGCCCTGGATGCGAACACGCTCGGTGAGGCGGGCCGGCGCGAGGCTGGCCAGGACGGCGTTGGCTTGGCGCACCGTGGCGCCGAGACGCTGTCGAAGATCCTCAATGCCGTCGCCGCCGCGCGCGGCGAATTCCGCGTCGCGGTCGCGAACGTCCGGCGCGCCGCCCACGCCGGAGATAATCCACTGGCGGACGTTGCCGGCCAGATGCAGAACCAGGTTGCCGACAGCATTCTGATTTTCGCCGCCGCGAAACCAGACCTGGTCCTGGTTGAGCCGGCCGAGGCAATCGTCAATGCGGGAAGCGAGCTGGCTCAGGCGGCGGACTGAGCAATCGAGAAAGATGCGGTCGAGCGCGGGCTCCACTCCTCGATTATGGCTCCTTGGCCGGATGCGGGCTGCGCTGCGGTTGCGCGCCTTTCCGTTTCTGGACCGCCTGCCGAAGAAGATACTCGATCTGGCCGTTCACGCTGCGCAGCTCGTCCTGCGCCCAGGCTTCCAGGTCGGCCCAGAGCGCAGGATCGATGCGCAGCAGGAATGGCTTGCGTTCCGCCATCCTACTCCCCTAGGTGTAGAGCGTGCCGGTGTTCACCACGGGATGCACCTCGGCTTCGCCGCAGAGCACCACCATGAGATTGCTGACCATGGCGGCCCGGCGGTCGTCATCGAGCTGCACCACTTGCTTTTCAGCCAGCTCCTTGAGCGCCATGTCAACCATACTGACCGCGCCGTGGACGATCTTCTGCCGCGCGGCGATGACCGCTTCGGCCTGTTGGCGGCGCAGCATGGCCTGGGCGATCTCGGGCGCGTAGGCGAGGTGCGTGAGCCGGGCTTCGTCCACCAGGACGCCCGCCTTGGCCAGCCGCTCCTGCAACTCGGCGCGCAGCGCCTGCGACACTTCGTCCACGTTGGTGCGAAGGGTGACCTCGTTGTCCTCGCCGTGGTCGTAAGAATACTGGCTGGCCAGGTGGCGGAGCGCGGACTCGCTCTGGATCGGGACGTACTTCTCGTAGTTGTCCACGTCGAACATCGCCTGCGCGGTGTCACGAACATGCCACACCACCACCGCCGCGATCTCGATGGGGTTGCCGCGCTTGTCGTTGACCTTCAGCTTGTCTCCGTTGAAGGTGCGCGCACGGAGCGAGATTTTGTTGCGCCCACCGGTCTTGGGGATGGCGGCGCCCGTCTTGGCGGCGGCGAGCCTGGCTGCCACGCCGAACTGCTGCGGCCCGTTCGAATAGAAGGGATTGGCCCAGTGAAAGCCGCTGGTTCGGACGGTGCCTTTGTAGGCTCCGAACAGGAGCAGAACGCGGGCCTCGTTGGGTTGCAGGGTGAAAAAGCCGCTCACGAAAAGCGCCCAGAGCGGCAGGCCGATGATAGCGGGCACCAGGAGCGCGGGGGTTGGTTCTCCGGTCGTTGCCTTTCCGTGCGCGATGGCGAAAACCAGGAGCGCAACGTCGGCCAGCAGCAGCAGGATGAACAGGGGCAGCATGATCCAGCCGTTTTGGACGCTCACCGCGCGTTCCTGGCTGGCAGTTGTCTGATTCGGATTCATGTCGATCTCCTCTCGTACAGGCAGCATCTGATATTTTAATGATATCATCTTGATACCGATTGTCAAGGGGTTGCGGCCGGGAGGCGCTGCAGTGTACGGTGGGAGCGCATGCGGCTCTGGACTGTCTGCCTGCTGGTGGCGCTGTGCGGGTGCGGCTCGTGGCGGCCGGCGTCAGTGAGGATCGACCCGGCGCTCGCGACGCTGGTCCCATCTGACACGGTGCTGCTTGCGGGCATCAAGCTGGAGGCGCTGCGGGCGACGCCGGCCTACCAGAAGCTCGGCTCACCGGCGGCGATGTTGGGCGACGCGGGCATCCCTCTGGACAAAGCCTGGGAGATCCTGGCGGTCTCGAACGGCAAGCGGGCGGCAATCCTGGCGCGGGGCAAGTTTTCGGACACGGGGCTTGAGCCGCGGCTCGAGATTCCCGGCGCAACACGCACCACTTACAAGGGTTACGCGCTGACCGCGACCGAGAGCACAGCGGTCGCGTTCATGAACCCGAGTACGGTGGTAGCGGGGCGGCCGGAGGCGGTGCGGGCGATTCTCGACGAGCGCGGACAATCGAGCGGGCCTCCGCGAGTCCTCGAGAAGCAAATCGAGCTGATCGGCCCGGAGAACCAGATCTGGGCCGTGGGCGCGGGTTCGGCCAAACTGGCGGAGGCGGCGCCGCGCGCAGGGAACCTGGCGAACCTGGGCACGGCTCTGCGGCTGGTGGAGAGCTTCCGGATCGCCGCGAGCGTGGGCACCGGCGTCCGGCTCACCGCCACGGCCCTGTGCCGCAGCCAGGAAGATGCGGGATCGCTTTCGGGCGCGCTGCGGTTCTTCGCGATGCTGGCAGGGCTGAAGGCGTCGAACGGCGTCCACATTGAATTGAGTGGGACCGAGGTGCGAATCGACGCGTCCGTACCGCCGGAGACGCTGGACAAGCTGGCCGGGCGTGCTGGTCAGCGCTGAGGGATTTCGACCACTACATCGCCCTGGACGACGGCCTGGCAGGCCAGGCGCGAGTGGAGGGTGAGACCGTCGGCCATGTCGAGGCGGTCGGCTTCGCGGTCCTCCATCGGCGAGAGGTTCCGTTCTCCCTGGCGGACGATCACGTGGCAGGTGGTGCAGCCGCAATTGCCTCCGCAGGAGTGTTCGAGCGGCACACCGAAGTTCAGCGCCACGTCGAGGATGGAGGCGGGACGGCCGTGAAAGCGGTAAGGAAGCTTGTGGTCCTCGAACTCGACGGTGACGTTCATGGGGAGAAAAGTCACTTTCGGCATGGGGATCACCGGGCGGCACGGTTGCGATTTCGCATGAGCGGAGAACCAATATATCTCAGCTTGCGGCGCAAAGGAGCCGCCGATATCGCCCCGCTCGATCTGGTAGACTGCGCGTCATATGGTAAAGGCCGAGGCCGGCGCCGGCGAGTTCAAGAGCGCTAAGCGCGATCAATCCAGCTTACTGGCTCCGCTCGAAAAGCGCGCCCTGCTGTGGCTGGCGCACCGCATGCCCGGATGGGTCAACTCGGACCACCTGACGCTGCTTGGGTTCGTGGCCATGCTGGCGACCGGCGCCAGCTACTGGCTGGCGCGCTGGAACCGCTCCGCGCTCGTCGCGGGGATCGTGTGCCTGGCCCTGAACTGGTTCGGCGACAGCCTGGATGGCACGCTGGCGCGGGTCCGCAACCGGCAGCGCCCGCGCTATGGCTTCTACGTCGATCACATGACGGACTCCATTGGCACGGCCGCGTTGCTGAGCGGCCTGGCGTTCTCGTCCTTCATGAGCGAATGGGTCGGACTCGGCCTGTTGATCGCTTTCCTGCTGATGTCCATTCAGTCTTACCTGTCCACTTACGCGCTGGGCACGTTCCAGCTCTCCTTCTGGAAATTCAGCCCGACCGAACTGCGGGTCCTGCTGGTGGCGGGCAACATCGCGCTGCTGGTTCGAGGGCCGATGGTGCGGCTGGCGGGCCGCGGCTTCCTGCTATTCGACATCGGGGGCGTGGCCGGCATGGCAGGAATGACGGCCATGCTGATCGTCGCGAGCATCCGCAACACGCGGGCGCTATACCGCCTGGAGCCTCTCGAGAAGCCCGCCGATCGCGAGGGTGGGCGGGCGTGAGCGCCCCGCGCGGACTGGGCTTGCGCTGGCTGAAATTCAACGTCGTCGGCGCGATCGGATTCCTGGTGCAGCTGGCCGCCCTGGCGCTTTTCGTGAGCGGCTTCCGGATGAACTACCTGGCGGCGACCGCGCTGGCGGTCGAAGTGGCGGTGCTGCACAACTTCGTCTGGCACGAGTTCTACACCTGGCTCGACCGGACGCGGCTGGCCCACGAGGGAGCGCTGGGGCGGCTGGTGCGGTTCAATCTGACGACCGGGGCGCTCTCGATCGTGGGGAACGTGGTGATCATGCGGGTGTTGGTCGGGCGGCTGGGCATCAATTATTTGGCAGCTAACGTGCTGACAATTGTGGCGTGCTCGTTGGCCAACTTCGCCGCCAGCCATTGGCTGGTGTTCAAGAAGAGCGGGCGCGGTTGAGTATCCGGCCCGGGATCGACGAAGCAGCTTCCGTAGCTCCCGTTAAAAGCTTTACAATCAAAGGCGCTGCAACTTATAGGTGATAGAATACTGGCATAGCTCCAGCAAGGAGGAAATGTAGCTTGGGAACCCCAAATTATTCCGCCCCGCCCCCGCCGCCATCTGGCGATTCCGGGTGGAACCTGAAGACCGCGATCCTGTTCGGGGCAGTGATCGCCCTGCTGTTCGCAACCATCTACCTGTTCATCGAACTCGATCGCACGCAGTCCGATCTGGCTAAGTTCCGCGAGTCCACGCTGGCCGAAATCGCCGGCTTGCGCGAGTCGGGCTCGGTGACGACGGCGACCAGCCGCAAGAACCTGGAGGCCATGCGCGAGGATCTCGAAGCCGCGCGGCGGCAGGCCGCAGTAGCGGTCGGTGAGGCTAAGACCGAAGCCGTGGAGAAGGCCAGACAACTGGCTGCCGCTGTTGCGGAAGAGCAGCGCAGACAGAACGCCAAGGTGACCGGCGAGATCTCAGAGGTCAAGCAGGCCAACGCCGAGGCGGCCACTAAGATTGGCGAGGTTTCAACCGACGTTACGGCCGTGAAGACGGACGTGGCTGCGACGAAGGACGAGCTGGCGAGGACCGTCGCAGAGTTGAAGCGCGTCAACGGCGACATGGGCGTGATGAGCGGCTTGATCGCCACCAACGGCAAGGAGCTCGGCGCGCTGAAGGCGCTCGGCGACCGCAACTACTTCGAGTTCAATCTAGGCAAAACCAAGGCGCCCCAAAAGGTCGGGGATATCGCGGTCCAGTTGAAGGGAACCGACCCTAAGAAAAACAAGTTCACCATCGACGTGATCGCCGACGATAAGAAGGTGGAGAAGAAGGACAAGAACCTTAACGAGCCCGTTCAGTTCTACGTCGCACGTGCCAGACAGCCTTACGAGATCGTGGTCAACGAAGTAAAGAAGAACCAGATCGTCGGGTACCTCGCGACGCCGAAGGTGCAGCAGACACGGTAGGCGGAACCGCCTCCCGACGCGCTTCGGATTAACCCCGTCTAATCTCCGGGGCGGATGGGAAGCTCCGCCCCGGTAAAATCTACTCGCCCTCCAACCGGAATTACACTCGACAACGGGTTCCCTGCCCTGCCTCAAACGACTTGTCCCTGCGCCGGAATGGCCCTTTTACTCGAGCGGCAGCGCGGAAACCAGAAACTTGCCGGGACGCTGAATCTCGACCTTCAGCTTCTCGCCGAGCGAGAGGTTGCCGCTCAGGGTCAGAGTGTAGTGCGACCGCAGCACCTCAAAGATTCGCGCGCCGGGTGGGCCGTTCATGCTGTTGTGCATGTCGCGCAGGCTGAACGAGGCGCCTCCGGTCTGGCGGGCCAGGTTCTCGAAGAGCGAGCGCTCTGCGCCCACCACATAGAGCGGGTAGATGGAGACGGCGTTGCGGCGCGCGAGCTTCAGCACCTGCTTGTCGTTCATGCGGCTGTAGCCTTCCAGGCCCGTGGTCAGGACGACCGCCACGCGCCGGAACGTGGCGTTCTCAAAGCCGCCGTCGATGGCGGCGTAGAGCGCATCGAGTACGCGGGGCTCGTTTCCGTACTTGACGCCGGCGACGGCGCGCTTGAGGAGGTCGTGGCTGGAAGTG
Organism: Bryobacterales bacterium; assembly: GCA_963719445.1. GTDB lineage: Bacteria > Acidobacteriota > Terriglobia > Bryobacterales > Bryobacteraceae > DASWZN01. The sequence continues at coordinate 3,851,199 of OY970385.1, read as the reverse complement.
AAGTCCTGGACGAGGTCGGCCGAGCTGTGGAAGGAGACGATCGCCATCTCCTCCTTGGGCTGGAGCTGCTCGATGAGATTGTTCGCCAGCGGCCGAACGGTTGCGCCGATGGAGCTGGTATCGAGGAGCAGCATGACGTCGATGGCGCCCTGAGCGAACTGCGCGTCTTCCACCTGGCGCGGGGAGCGGTCGTCGAGGACGGTGAATTCGCCGGCCTTGAGGTCGGTCACGGGCTTCCCGGATTTCTGTTCGATCACGGTGACCAGCAGCTTGGTAGAGCCGAGCGCCGGGAGGACCGGCAGGGCGAGCAGGAGCATCCAGCGCAGCATAGATCCACTTTAGCGTGCCGGCACGGTGATTCGATCGTTCCATGACCGGGACACGGCGGAACTGTTCGATCGGCAGGCCTCCCGGCGTTGGATGAACATTGCGCGTGTCGCGCTGCGACGGTTGCGGCTGCTCAACCGGGCGCGAACGCTGGACGATCTGCGCGTGCCACCGGACAACCACCTGGAGGCGCTCGGGGGCGACCGGGCGGGACAATTCAGCATCCGCGTGAACCAACGGTACCGCATCTCGTTTCGTTGGGAGAACGGGGACGCGCACGATGTGGAGCTCACGGACTATCACTGAGGAGACTGCTATGGCTGAGCGGAAAATCAGACTCGCCCCGGTGCACCCAGGGGAGATTCTGCGTGAGGATTTCATGGCGCCGCTGGAATTGTCGATCAATGGGCTGGCGCGGGCGCTGCGGGTGCCGGCCAACCATGTCTCCGGCATCGTGAATGAGAGACGGGGGATCAGCGCGCGGATGGCTCTCCGGCTGGCCCGCTACTTTGGAACCTCGGCCGAACTCTGGCTGGGCCTGCAGCAGGACTACGAGCTGGATGTCGCGCGCGACACGGCGGCCGCTCAGATCGAGAGAGAGGTTCTGCCGCGGACCAGTTAAAAAAGGGGCACCGCTCCCTGCGGTGACAGGCCGGAGGCCTGTCCCACTTCCTGGTCCTTGTACTGGAGCTGGTAAAGCTTCCAGTAGATGCCGCGCTGCGCCAGCAGCTCCTGATGGGTGCCCGACTCGCGAAGGCGGCCTTTGTGCATGACCAGGATGCGGTCGGCGCGCTGGATGGTGGAGAGGCGGTGGGCGATCACGATCGAAGTGCGGCCCTCGACCAGGCGCGTGAGCGCCTCGCGGACGCGAAATTCGGTTTCGGTGTCCACGCTCGAGGTGGCCTCGTCTAGGATCAGGAAGGGCGGGTTGTGGGCCAGCGCGCGGGCGAAGCTGATGAGCTGCTTCTGACCGGTGGAAAGGCCGTCGCCGCGCTCGCGCACCGGCTGGGCGAAGCCTTCCGGCAGGGATTCGATGAACTCGAGCAGGTTTACCTGTTCGGCGGCGGCGGCGAGGTTATCGCCGGTGATCCACTCGGTGCCGAGGCGGATGTTGCCTCCGATGGTGCCCGAGAACAGGTGCGGGTCCTGGAGCACGACGCCGAAGTGGCGGCGCAGGTCGCGCGGGTCGAACTCGCGGATATCGACGCCGCCGACGCGGATGCTGCCGCGCGCAACATCGTAGAAGCGCAGCAGCGTGCTGATGAGGGTGGTCTTGCCCGCGCCGGTGTGACCGACAACGGCGATGGTTTCGCCGGGATCGATGGTGAAGCTCACGTCGCGCAGCACCCAGTCTTCGCCCTTGTAGGCGAACCAGACGTGATCGAACTCGACCGGCTGGGGGCCGGCGGGAAAGGGGCGGCAGACCGCCGGGGCTGTGATATCGACCGGGGCATCGAGCAGGCCGAAGATGCGTTCGGCCGCGGCCATGGCCGATTGCAGCAGGTTGTACTTCTCGCTCAAGTCCTGAATAGGCCGGAAAAGCCGCATGCCGAACTGGAAGAACGCCACCAGCACGCCGGCCGTCGTCGCGCCGTGGCGGATCCGGAAGCCGCCATAACCGAGCACCAGCCCGAGGCCGAGCATGGAGAGGAACTCCACCGCGGGGAAGAACCAGCCGTAGGCGACGATGGCGTCCTTGAAGGCCTCCATGTGGGCGCGGTTGATCTCCTCGAACTCTTCCGAGCTTTTCCGCTCCCGGTTGAAGAGCTGGAGAACCGTCATGCCGGTGAGGTGCTCCTGCAGGTAGGCGTTGATACGGGCGATGGCCACGCGGATGCGGCGGTAGCTCTGGGTGGCGGTGCGGCGGAAGACGATGGTCACCGCCACAACGGCGGGCAGGACGGCGGCGAGCACCGCGGTCAGGGGCGCGTCCATCTTGAGCATCACAGCGAAGACGAAGGCCAGCACGAGCACGTCGCCGAGAATGGTGACGAGCCCGGAGGCGAGCAGCTCGTTGAGCGCATCGACATCGGTGGTGACGCGCGTGAGCATTCGCCCGACGGGAGTGCGGTCGTAGAAGGAGAGGTCGAGGCGCTGGAGTTTGGCCATCAGATCGCGGCGCAGGTCGAACATGGCCTGCTGGCCGGTCCATTGCATGAGGTAAGAGCCGGCGAAGTCGAACAGAAACATCAGGACCAGGGCGAGCAAAAAGAGGACGGAGATCTGGGTGAGGCCGGACCACGGGTCGCGCGAGAGCCAGGGATCGAGGGCCGTTCGGGCGTGGGTCGGAACCAGGTAGCGGTCGACGGCGATTTTGGTCAGCAGCGGCCCGGTCACCTGGAGGACGGACAACAACAGCAGGAGGACCAGGGAACAGGCGACGGTGAAGCGGTAGGGCCGCAGATAGGCGAGGAGCCGGCGCATCAGGCGCCCGTCGTACGCTTTGCCGAGGACCTCTTCTTCCACGTTCACAGGATAGCAGCGGGGGGAAAGGCGACTTGAGGCTTGTGGATCCTTCAACCAAGCCGCCAGCCAAGCATGCCGCAACGCGCAGCGCTGCTACAGTGGTTAGGAATGAACGGAGCGATCGTTGTCAACAAGCCGGCCGGATGGACGTCGCACGACGCGGTGAACAAGATCCGCAAGCTGGCGGGGACGCGCCGGGTGGGGCATTTGGGCACGCTGGATCCGATGGCGACGGGCGTGCTGCCCCTGGTGGTGGACGGGGCCACGCGGCTGGCGCAGTTCTACGTGCACAGCGACAAGGTCTACGACGCGGTCATCCGCTTCGGGCACTCGACCGACAGTTACGACCGGGACGGGGCTGCCACCTCGCCGCATGTCGCAGTTGAGGTCACGCGGGAACAACTCGAGCCGCTGCTCGACGGGTTTCGGGGCGTCATCCAGCAGACGCCGCCGCCGATTTCGGCCAAGAAGATCGGGGGGACGCCGGCGTACCGTCTGGCGCGCAAGAAGGTCGAGGTGGAGCTGAAGCCGGTCGAGGTGACCATTCACTCGCTGGAACTCGTGGAGTGCGGCGGGGCGGAGGCGCGCGTGGTGGTCCACTGCTCGGCGGGGACTTATCTGAGGGCGCTGGCCCACGACGTGGGCAAGCTGCTGGGCTCGGGCGCGTATCTGGAAAGGCTGATCCGGCTGCGCTGCGGGGATTTCTCGATCGAGCAGGCGCGGAGCATGGAACAGCTCGAGGAACTGGCGCGGGAGGACCGCTTCATCGAAGCGTACATTCCGGCCGCCGAGATGCTGCCCGCGTTTCCGTGCGAGTTCGTGGACACGCTGACGGCGACGTTCATCCGGCAAGGGCGCGATTTCCGCGTCTCGCCGTTCCGGGTGCGGCCGGGTTCGCGTTACGTGAAGGCGGTGGGGCAGCACGGCGAGCTGATCGCCATCGGCGAGGCAAAGCTGCCCAACCTGTACCACCCGATGCTGGTGCTGTGATCGTGAGGGCGGGCGCGGCGGCTGTCGCCCAGGGGCATCCGTGGTCGAGCGCGAGGACAAGCGCCGAGACGAGTCTCGGCGCGGCAGGCAGGAGTGCCTGCGCCACGTCTGGCGCGCGAGAAGCTGGGCTCACTGTTTGCCGCCGCTCTGCCGGTTGCGGCGAACGTTATCTTGTCTGGGTCTCGCGGCGCTTCTTAGCCCAACCCTCTTTGTTTACCTGGCGGGCGCGGCCGAAAGCGAGGGCATCCTCGGGCACCGGATCGGTGATCACCGATCCCGCCGCCACGTAGCTTCCAGCGCCGATCTCGATGGGGGCGACCAGCGTCGAGTTGCTGCCGATGAAGGCGCCGGCGCCGATGGCGGTGCGATGCTTGCGGGCGCCGTCATAGTTGCAGGTGATGGTGCCGGCGCCGACGTTGGCGCGGTCACCGATGGTGGCGTCGCCCAGGTAGGCCAGGTGCTGGGACTTCGCCCCCTCGCCCAGCTCGGAGTTTTTCATTTCGACGAAGTTGCCGACGCGGGCCCCGGCCTTGACACGGGCGTTCATGCGCAGCCGGGCGTAGGGACCGATGTGGGCGCCGGGCCCGACGCGCGAGGAGTCGATAAAGGTGAACGGCAGCACCTCGGCTCCGGCGGCCAGTTCGGAATCGCGGACGATGGAGCAGGCGCCGATGCGGCAATCCTCGCCGATGGTGGTGCGGCCGAGAATGCGCGCGAAGGGCTCGACGACGGTATCGGCACCGATCTCGACGCCGGCGTCGATGGTCACGGTCTCGGGCTTCTCGACGGTGACGCCGTCGAGCATGACCTGACGGACCTTGCGCGCGCGGAAGATGGCGTCCACCTCGGCCAGCTCGGCGCGGGTATTGATGCCGAGCAGTTCGCTGGGATCCTCGATCAGGAGAGGCGCGACGGTGTGGCCGTGGCGGCGGAGGATCTCGACGATGTCGGTGAGGTAGTATTCGCGGGCGGGGTTGTCGGTGCCGATCTGGCCCAGGTGCTTCCAGAGCAGCTCGCCCCGGAAGCAGTAAATGCCGGAGTTGATCTCGCAGATGGCGCGCTCGGCGTCGGTGGCGGCCTTGTGCTCGACGATGGCGGCGACGGAGCCGTCCTCGCCGCGGACGATGCGTCCGTAGCCGGCGGGATCGTCGAGCACGGTGGTGATGACGGTGGCGGCGGCGCTCGAGCCGCGCTGCGCCGAGACCAGGCGCTCGATGGTGGCGGGCGAGAGCAAGGGGCAATCGCCCAGCAGGATCAGGACCTCTCCGCCCAGCGGCTCGAGCAATTCGCGGCAGGCCGCCACGGCGTGGCCGGTGCCCAACTGTTCGCGCTGCATGGCGAAGCGCACGCCGCGCCCGCGGAGCGCGGCCTCAACCAGTTCCGCCTGATACCCGACGACGACGGCGATCCGCTCCGGCGGCGCGATAGCGACCGCGGCAGCGGCTACGTGCTCAATCAACGTCAAACCGCCCGCCTGGTGCAGGACTTTGGCCTTCCGGGATTTCATACGCGTGCCGAGGCCCGCGGCTAGAACCACAATCGTGATGTTGTCCATCTGATACCCGATCTTCTCATAAGGCAGCCTTACCGGTCCGTGAGAAGCTGCGCTTGTTCGTGGGCGGAACGTTCGTGCGTTCGAGCCCGGAGTGTCCCCTTGTTCAGAGGCTCGGCACAGGGGCCTTGCCCGTCTGCCGCCGCCGGCGGCCCTCGGCGGCCAATTCGATGGCGACCGCGGCGGCAGCCGCGGGATCGTGGCGAATCTTGCCGGCTTCCTGGACCAGATCGCGGCCGACGATCTTCATCCCCATCGCCCGCAGGCGTTCCGTGTCGTTCTCCACGGGAAGGGCGTGCTGCCGGGCATACTTCTTGAGCAGCGCGGGGCCGATGGGGCGGGTGTTGACCACCACGTAATCGAGCAGGCGCCGGCCCGCGTGTTCGTGGATGGCGGCGACGTGATCGGCCGCGGTGAACCGGACGGTTTCGCCCGGCTGCCACATGAGGTTGATGAAGCAGGCCTTCACAGCCGGACTCTCGGCGATGGCCTGGGGAATGCCGTCGACCAGCAGGTTGGGAATGATGCTGGTGAACAGGGAACCGGGGCCGAGCGTGATGGCATCGGCTTCGGCGATGGCGCGGAGCGTCTCTTTGAGCGGCGCCGCATGCGGCGGGTTCATGCGGATGCGGCGGATGCGCGAGCGCGAGCGGCTGATCCGGGTCTCGCCGAGCACCGTGCCGCCGTCTTCGAGCTCGGCTTCGAGAGTCACGTTGACGTCCGTGGCGGGGTAGATGCGCCCCTTGATGGCCAGCACCTCGCAGGAGACGCGCACGGCGCGCGCGAAGTCGCCGGTGATGTTGGTGAGCGCCGTCAGAAAGAGGTTGCCGAAGCTGTGGCCCTTGAGGCCGCCACCGCGCGCGAAGCGGTATTGAAACAGGCGCGAGAGCAGAGCTTCGTCCTCGGAGAGCGCCACCATGCAGTTGCGGATGTCGCCGGGCGGCAGAACCTTAAAATCGCGGCGCAGACGGCCCGAGCTTCCCCCGTCATCGGCGACGGTGACTACGGCAGACAGGTCCACCACGGGAAACTGCGCCGCCAACGAGCCGGACTCCACGCAGGAGACGGGGCGGGCAAAGACCTTGAGACCTCCCAGAAGAGTCGAGAGGCCGGTGCCGCCGCCGATCAGGACGATCCGGAGCGGTCCTTCAAGCGACTCAGGCCTTGGCAGTTCAGAAGTCATGATCTCCGCGGCACGGTCCAAAGCCCGGCTAGTGAGGAGGCTGGACCGAGGCTGCTCTTTCAGGGTACAGGAGTTCTAAAAGAGGTGAAAGGCGGCCGATGACGGCGAAGTCCGGGTCGTTGCGGGCCGTGGTGCGGTTGCGAGGCTGGATCTCGATGGCGCGGCGCAGATGGCGGTAGGCGCTGCGGAGGTCGCCGGCAAGACCGCAGCAGAGGGCCAGCGCGTAATGGACGTAGTCCGCATCGGGTCTCTTGGCGATGGCCTCGGCGAGATGCCGTTCGGCATCGGCGAAGCGGCGCGCATTGATGAGCGCAATGGCGTAGTCGTAGTGCTCTTCCGGAGTCTGAGGGGACGGCTCGTGCGCGGCCACCCGGCGGGCGCACATTGCGGCGTGCAGTTGAGCGCTGTGGGCCATGGCGGGGACGGGGCCCAAGGCGGCCCTTCCGAAGAGGCCGCGCGCGGCGGCGTAATCAGCCGCGTGGAAGAGCTTGATGGCGCGGTCGAACAGCTCGGCCTGCTGGCGTTGGTCGGGCGGCGCCGTGCCCGACTCCGGAGCGGGGGCGGACGACACCGCCCGCGAGGGTTCCGGGGCCTTTCCGCCCCCGGAACCTTTCCTCACCGGAGCTGGCTTCCGACGCGAACTGATGGCCATGGGTCGCGAAGAACATCTAGACTTCTACCAGATCATCGCGGTTTTTGCAAGAGTGGCTGTCAAGAAACCTCGGGGAGACGCCGGCTTGTGCCCGGAAGGCGTGTGTTTTGCGACGCCAGCCTGGGGTGTCCCCGGGGGGGTGCGCAGGCCCGGCCGCCAGCGCAGAATTTGATTGACTTTGGAATCCTCGTCCCGTACCCTCGGATTAAGAGGGCGCAGTTTCTCGAGGACCCCTACCATGCTGGCCGCTCTGACCAGGGCCCTTTCCCCACCGAGAAAAGCGTCTCGCATTTTGAGACAGGTCGCGAGAAGGGGAAGGCATGCATGCCAGAATTGTCCTGTTTGGTCTCGATGACTTACTGGCCTTCGAGCTCCGCCGTGTGCTAGTAGGCCAACAGCAGACGGTCTTTTCGGAACCTTTCCTCGCTCCACTGGAGTGCCTGGCAGTGGTGGAGCGCCTGGGCGCCGATCTGATCTTCTGTTCCACACACCGTAAGCGGTATCCGGCGCTGCTCGAAGCCGTCGGCCGCTTCAAACCCGACCTGCCTGTAGTTGTGGTCAGCCGCGTTCCGGAAGTCGCGGAATGGCTGGACGCCATCGAAGCCGGTGCGTCCGATTACTGTACGGCCCCATTCGAAACCAGTCATATCCAGTGGATTCTGGACTCCGCGCTCAAGCACCGCTCGAGCGGGGCGCTGTACCGGGCCGCAGGTTAAATCAAACCGTCAATCATCAGACAGCCGCCAGTCCCGACCGGGTCGCTGGCGGCTGTTTCCGCTTTGGCGCCTCACCCCTCCCCAGCCAACAGACGCCCGCGCAGGAATTCGAGCCGCGCCAGGTCCGCCTGGATCTCGGGGGCTTGCTGGCCGACCGCAGCCAGCACCGCATCGATGGTGGTGACCAAAGCCTGGAGCCGGCTCAGAGAGTCCTTTTCCTGGAGGGAGAGCGCAGCGTTGACCACCGCCTCCCATTGCGAGGCCAGGCGGGAGAGGTTTGTAAAAACGGCCCGATCCACCGTGCGTGCGAAGTGCCTTCTTACCGCGCCGCGGAACAGGGCCATGGGCGCGACCCAGGAAAGCAGCTCCCAGTTGTGATCGAAGATCCTGCCCACTCGCACGTCCGGCGATTGCGGTTCCTTCGTCTCCGGGTCCGGCTGGGTGGTCCACAACGGCACGCCCAGGGCCTCCAGCGTGCGCTCGGACAGGCGGTTTCTGAAGTCTTCGAGAAACTGGGAAAGTTGGCGGCCGGCGCGGCGAACCGGCTCGACGAATCCGCCGCGGTGCTGGGCCGAGAGGGCCCGCATTTCCGCGGTCAGGGCGGCGTGCAGCCAGCTCTCGAATGCCTCCAGGGCAGCGCTCAGGCTGCGGTCCCAGGCCGGGAATTCGCGTTCCAAGGCATCGAGGAGCCGCTGCCGCACGGGAAGTTCATCCGGTTCGAGCAGCTTTTCGAAGGCGCAGCGGCAGGACGCGGCCTGGTGCCGCGCGATAAGCCGCAAGGCCAGCCGCGCGTCATCGAGTGACTCTTCCTGTCCCACGATCCTGCTGCGCAGTTGCTCGCGGTCGGAATCGGCGGATTGAGCGGCTTTCAGCGCCACCGTCAGACAGCCAGCGCACTCCGCCAGGAGCGACGCGGTCTTGTGACGCAGGATGGCCTCGCGCTGGCGGCCGGCTTCGCCCTGCGCCTGGGCCAGGAGTCCCTCTTCGGTTTCGGCCCGAAGCTGCTCGAAGCCCGGCCTGACCGAGTAGGGAAAGACCGGCACCGAGCCGTCCCAATAGCGCGCAAGCTGCGTCCGGACGAAATCCGTCACCTGGAGGCGCTCGGGCTCTTCCAGAAGGTCGACCTTGGTCAGCAGCAGCGAGATGTTCGGCGTGAACCGGCTCAGGTTCCGGATGAGCTCGATATCGCGCCGGGAAAGCGGCGGGTCCACGGCCACGGCGACCAGCGCCAGACCCACGTTGGGCAGCCACTCCAGTGACGCGTCGGTGTTGTGCGTGAAGACGCTGTCGAGGCCGGGAGTGTCGACGAAGCGAATGCCTCGGTACCGCTCCATGGACGGCAGCTCGACGTGAACGGCGGCCACTCGCTTGGAGTTCTCCGGATTATGTTCCTCGGCGACGAACTCGCCAATCCCGTCCAGGGAAAACGATTTGCTGCGCCCATCCAGGAAGCGGACCTCGGCGCGCTCGCGCGGACCGTACTCAATGCGGGTGACCACGGAGGTTACCGGAGTCGCGCCGACCGGCAGCAGCGGCCGGCCCAGGAGCTGGTTGAGAAAGCTGCTCTTGCCCGCCTTGAAGCGGCCGAAGATGGCGACGTTAAGGCGCTCCTCGCGGGCGAAGGTCCGGCAACTGCTCAGGAAATCCTCGAGGGCGGCGAGGCGATACCCGCCGCAGACTTGAGCGGCCTCATCGAGCGCTTCCTTCACGATTGCCTGAGTGGTCACCGGTCCCCCAGAAATGAGGGCAATGCGTCCATCCGAAGCGGGAGGAATTTGATGCGCCTTCCCCGCCGATACTCCGGCCGCGCGGCCAGCCGGCACATGGCCAGAATCTGCCCGGGGTTTCCGCGCGCCGCGGTGAGCGCCCGGTTGCGAAAGTCGTCGAGATCGAGCACGGTCAGGTTATACGCTGCCGCGGCGGCCTCAAAGAGCGCGCCCGCTTCGGGGCGGCTGAGGGGCTTCAGGCAGATTTCTTCACGGGGGTCCCACAACAACTTTCGAAGATGGCCCGTAGCGGCGCGCGAGCGGGCGGTCGCAATCAGACAGCTTCCGGGCGTGTGGTACACGGCCTGCAGGAAGCGGTACATCCTCGGATCGCAATCGGTGGCGTCTTCGAGAAGAATCGGACGCGGCTCCGCTTCGAGCGCTGCCAGAACCCCAGCCTTCAGGGCGGCACTCGTGGCGCGAGCGGCCCGGCAGCGCAGCATTGCGGCCAACTGCGCCAGAAGAGCGTGCAGCGTGCCGGGAGCACGGAGAAGCAGGTGGGGCCCGTGGCCGAGCGACAGCGCCTCCACAAGAATCCGGGTCTTGCCTATGCCGGGCGGCCCCGCGACGAGCCGGGACTGGCGCAATCGGATGGCATCCGCCAGAGCGTCAAGCTCCGCTCGCCGTCCCACGAGCGGAACGGTGCACTCGCCGGCAGCGCCCTCAATCTCTTTTGGCATTCTTCTGAACACGGACTGCTTTGACGTCTGAGACGGCCATCACGCCTATCTCCTCGACCACCGGAACGAGCCGGGCCGCCAGCACGGCGACAGACGCCAGGAACAGCCAAAGAGCCGCGACAAACCACACTTTATCCATCGAACGATCTTCGTGCCTTGTGATTTGCTGCGGGAGGGCCTGACGCCGAACTCCCACAGCAAAACACTGTAGGAGTCATTGGCCGTCAGAAACGGCGTAGAGCGAACTCCACCGCTTTTTCTTTGAGTATAGCGAAGGCGGTCGTCGGGCGTGAGCTGGCTGGTATACTAGTCCAAGGAGCCAATTCCCGTTGTCTTTTCGAGAACAATTGCGCCTGTTTGCGCACTTCAACGCGCTCGCCGCGCTCGCCAGCGGCGAAGAAACGCTGATCGGCGGGCAGGCCGTGCTCGAAGGCGTCATGATGCGGGCGCCGCACAGCTATTGCGTCGCGGTCCGCAAACCGGCGGGCGAGGTGGTCACCGACGAGCGGCCGCTGCCCAAGGTCTCGGAGAAGTATCCGATCTTCCGCTATCCCGTCCTGCGCGGCCTCGGAACGCTGGGCCAGGCCATGGCGCTGGGCATCAGGGCGTTGCAGTTTTCGGCCAAGGCGGTCATTCCGGATGCCGCGCCCGGCGAGGCCAAGAAGGAGATCCCCGGCTGGATTCTGGCGCTGAACCTGACGTTTTCGTTCCTGTTCTTTCTGTTCCTTTACAAGTTCGTGCCGCTCTACCTGGCCACCGTGCTCGGCAGGTCGGTTCCGGTACTCAAGAGCCGTATCCCGTTCAACCTGGTGGACGGCATCATCCGCATGGCGATCTTCGTCGGGTTCCTGTACGTGATCTCGCTGTGGAAGGACATGCGGCGCGTCTTCGAATACCACGGCGCCGAGCACCGCGTGGTTTTCAACTTCGAATCAGGCCGGCCGGTCACGGTGGAGAACGCGCAATCGTTTTCGACGTTCCATCCGCGCTGCGGCACCAGCTTTTTGCTGGTGGTGATGCTGGTCTCGATCGCCGTCTACACGCTGCTGCCGTTCGATTCCTTCGCCCTCAAACTGGCGGGCCGTATCGCGCTACTGCCGCTGATCGTGGGGCTGAGCTACGAGGCCATCCGTTACGCCGGCAAGCACCGCACCGGTCTTTTGGCCACACTGACCGCACCGGGCCTGTGGCTGCAGCGTATCACCACCAAGCCGCCCGCCGACGACCAGACCGCGGTGGCCATCCGAGCCCTCGACGGCGCGATGGCGCTCGAACAGTTGCAGGGCGGACCGATGGTTGTCGCCTGACTCCCGCATGGAATATCTGAACAAGCTGGACCAGCTCGAAGCGCGCTACGAGGACCTCACGCGCCAGATGGCCGACCCCGCCGTCATCAACGACTCGGAGCGCTATCGCAAGACCGCCAAGGCTCACCGCGATCTCGATGAGGTGGTCTCGAAGTACCGCGAGTGGAAGCGCACGCGCCAGGAGCTCGAAGGCGCCCGCGCCATGCTGGCCGAAAGCGACGAGGAATTGCGCGCCATGGCCGCCGAGGAAGTCGCCCGCGTGGAGCCCGAGCTGGCGCGCCTCGACGAAGAGTTGAATACTCTGCTGCTCCCCAAGGATCCAAACGACGAAAAGAACGTCGTTCTCGAGATCCGCGCGGGCACCGGCGGCGACGAGGCCACGCTGTTCGCGGCCGAGGTGTTCCGGATGTATTCGCGCTATGCCGAATCGCGGCACTGGAAGGTGGAGATCACCGGGGCGAGCGAGTCGGCGGCGGGCGGGATGAAGGAAGTTATCGCCCTGGTAAGCGGCGAGAAGGTCTACAGCAAGCTGAAGTACGAGAGCGGGGTGCACCGGGTGCAGCGCGTGCCGGTGACCGAGCAGCAAGGCCGCGTTCATACCTCCGCCATCACGGTGGCCGTGCTGCCCGAGGCGGACGAAGTCGAAGTCGAGATCGACCCCAAGGACATACGCATCGACACCTTCTGCTCCTCCGGTCCCGGCGGCCAGTCCGTGAACACGACTTACTCGGCCGTGCGCATCACGCACCTGCCCACCGGGCTGGTGGTTTCCTGCCAGGACGAGAAGTCGCAGATCAAGAACCGCGCCAAGGGCATGCGGGTGCTTCGGTCGCGGCTGTACGAGCTGGAGATCGCCAAGCAGCGCGCCGAGATCGGCGCCGAGCGGCGCAGCATGGTCGGCAGCGGCGACCGCAGCGAGAAGATCCGCACTTACAACTTCCCGCAGAACCGCCTGACCGACCATCGCATCGGCCTGACGCTGTATCAGCTCGATACGATCATGGATGGCCGTCTCGACCCGGTGATCGACGCGTTGATAACCTACTACCGGACGCATGACAATTCAAACGGCGCTGCATCAGGGCAGCCGGCTTCTTGAGGAAGCCGGGATCGCCGCCCCTCGCCTGACCGCCGAAGTGATGCTCTCGCACGCGCTCGGCTGCGAGCGTTCCTACCTGTACGCGCACCCCGAAGAAGAGCTGGGCCACAACCCCTGGCTGCACTACGGCCGCTACCTGCATGAGCGGCTGGAGGGCAAGCCCACGCAATACATCACCGCGCGCCAGGAGTTTTATGGCCGCGAGTTCCGCGTCACGCCCGCCGTGCTGATCCCGCGGCCGGAGACGGAGCACGTGGTGGAAGTTGCGCTTCGCGTCGCACCGGCTGCGCGCCATCTGCTCGATATCGGCACGGGCTCGGGCGCGCTCGCGGTCACGCTGGCACTCGAGACCGGCGCGGAAGCGTGGGCTACGGATATCTCGCCCGCGGCCGTGGCGGTGGCCGCGCAGAACGCCGGGCGGCTCGGCGCACGCGTCGGGTTCGTGGTTTGTGACGTGGCCGGGGCCATCGCCGCGGGCTCGATGGATCTGATCGTTTCGAACCCTCCCTATGTCCCCCTGGCTCAGCGCGACGGCTTGCAGCGCGAGGTGCGGGATTGGGAGCCGCCGGTCGCCCTCTTCGCCGGCGAAACGGGCCTCGACGTTTACGCGCGCATCGTGGCGGACGCACCGCGCGTTCTGAAGCCCGGCGGCTGGCTGGTCGTGGAGCTGGGCTTCGGCACGCTCGAAGCGGTCACGCAGCTTCTGGCGGGGTGGGCCGACGTGCACGTGGAGCCCGACCTGGCGGGGATTCCGAGAGTGATCGCGGCACGAGCCGGTCGTGGGGAGGTCAGGCCCTGGACGCTCTGCACTGACGTGATCGACCCGAAGGCCGGCGGCTAGCCCTTCCTGGATCCGGCTTCTGGGACCTTCGAGGCGGTGACGCGCGCGTTCAGGCAGCTTGCCTAACCCGACGAAAGCGCCGACGGTCACCGTTCGTCGCGTCGGGCCCTACATCCTCTGGCCTTCGTCCCCAATAGCCTGTCTCTCAGGCAGCATCCGCTGGTGCAGAATGCGAGAAACCAGGATGCCTCCGGAGTCCTCGCGGTAGAACACCACGTGGCGGCCGTACTCCATCCGGCGAAGGCCGGGACGAACATCGTCACATGCCCGGCCTAGCGCGGGGTTATCGGCGAGCCTCTGACAGCAGGACTCAAGATCGTCGATGTATCGGGTGGTTTGACTTTCGCCCCAGGTGCGAAGGGTATAATCGCCGATACCGAGCAGGTCGGCTTCGGCTCGCCGAGACAAACGAAACGCGGCCACTGGCTAGCGTCGCGCCGCGGGGAGTCTTAGGCTTTTCCGGACGCGTGCAAACGCATCGCCTTCCGCAATGCCGCTGGCGTCGCCCTCGTCGATAGCGGCGCGCAGCGCCGCAAGCTTCGCCTGGTACCGCTGCTCCTCCCGCTCCAAAGTCCGGAGCGCGGCGCGCACAACCTCGCTGGCGTTTTCGTAACGCCCGCTCTCGACTTTCTCCAGCACAAAGCGGTCCAACTCGTCGGTCAAATTGACGTTTCGGGTGGGCACAACGTCATCGTAGCACTGGTTAGCAAAGATTGCCAGCCACCGCCTCTGCGCCTTTGCTTTCGATATTCTTTTTGATATATCGTAAGATATATCATGAGCAAGCAATTCTGGTTCTCACCGGGCGCTTTTCCCTGGGCCGGCTTGGCCTTCGGCCGCCATGGGCGCTTCTTCGAATCCGGCGAGGTCCGCCTCGCCATACTCTCGCTGCTAGCCGAGGGCCCCACACACGGCTACCAGCTCATGAAGGAAATGAAGGACCGCTCGGGCGGCATGTACAGCGCCAGCGCCGGGAGCGTCTATCCCACACTCCAGCAACTGGAAGACGAAGGCCTGATCGAAGCCTCGCAGCAGAGCGGCAAGCGCGTCTACAGCCTGACCGAAGCCGGCAGAAAAGAGCTCGAGAAGGACCCCGAGATCGTCCGCCAGATCTGGGAACGCGCCGAACGCTGCGGCGCTTGGGGCCAGTTCAACGGGCCCGAAGCCCTGATGCTCTACGGTCCGCTGGCCGCCCTGGTGCGAGCCAGCCTCCAGGCGGCGGGCCGAGCCGACAGCAAAGACGTCCGCGCGATCCTGGACCGCGCGCTACACGAGCTCGAAGAGCTCTGAGATCTCGGGGCGGCACTGAATGGCCATCGGCATCCGCATCGAGAACCTGCGCAAGATTTACAACACTCCGCCCCCCATGGCGGCGCGCGGCGCCGGCTTCTCCTTCGCCTGGCAGCGGTCCGCGCGCACGGACAAAACCAAGAAGAAATTCGAAGTGGTGGCGCTGGACGGCATTTCGCTCGAGATTCAGGCCGGCGAAGTCTTCGGGCTGCTGGGCCCAAACGGCGCGGGCAAATCGACCACCATAGGCATCCTGACAACGCGCACGAAGCCCACCGCCGGCCGCGCCTTCATCGGCGAATTCAACGTCTGGGAGGAGCAGGTGGAGGCCAAGCGGCGGATCGGAGTGGTGCCGCAGCGGCCCAACCTGGATTTCGCGCTCACCGCGCGTGAAGTGCTTCTGTTCCACGGCGCCTATTTCGGCCAGAGCGCCCGCGAGCGCGAGCGGCGCACCAACGAACTGCTCGAAACCTTCAAGCTCACCGACCGCGCCGACCACATGGTCCGCACCTTCTCGGGCGGCATGATGCAGCGCCTCTCCATCGCCCGCGCCATGATGCACGATCCTGAAGTGCTGTTCCTCGACGAGCCCTCGGCCGGCCTCGATCCGCAGACGCGCCTGCTGCTGTGGGAGACCATCCGCGCCTACCACCGGCGCGGCAAGACCATCGTGCTGACCACGCATTACATGGACGAGGCCGACACGCTCTCGGACCGGCTGGCCATCATCGATCACGGCCACATCATCGCCCAGGGAACGCCGCGAGAGCTGAAGTCCTCCATCCCCGGCGGCTACCTGTTGCGCCTGCGCCTGGACCGCGTGCCGGATGGGCTGCTGGCGGAGTTCGAAAAGCTGCCCGGCGTGAGCGAAGTGCGCCCGGCGGGCGAGACGGCGGCCGACGTCTACGCCGACCGCGGCGGCCCGCTGATCGCCGCGATCGTCAACACCGCCCAGGCCGCGGGCGCCGAGCTGCACGACGTACACATCGAGGAGCCAAGTCTCGAAACCCTGTTCCTGCATCACACCGGAAGGAGTTTGCGCGATTGAACTGGAAGACCTTTTACGCCCTTTTGTCGCGCGACGGGCGGGTGGCCCGCCGCAACCTGGTCGCCACGCTGGTGCAGAACCTGCTCCAGCCGCTGCTGCTGACCTTTGTCTTCGGCCGCGTCCTCACCACCAGCGGCATGATGCAATCGGGGTACAAAAGCGTGCTGCTGCCCGGGGTGATGGCCATCAGCATGGTGCTGGCGGGGGTGCAGGCAGTGGCCATGCCGCTGATCGCGGAGTTCCAGTTCACGCGCGAGATTGAGGACCGGCTGCTGGCGCCCATGGAGACCGGCTGGCTGGCCGTCGAGAAAATGGTCGCCGGCATGATCCAGGCGCTGGTCGCGGGCCTGGTGGTGATACCGGCGGCGTGGCTGACCATGGGATCGGGCGT
The DNA here is from genome assembly GCA_963719445.1 of Bryobacterales bacterium. Lineage (GTDB taxonomy): Bacteria > Acidobacteriota > Terriglobia > Bryobacterales > Bryobacteraceae > DASWZN01. Next base: position 3,834,891 of record OY970385.1, on the reverse strand, counting down.
CGCCATCAGCTTCCGGCATCCGCTCGAATTCGCCACGGTGTGCCTGCTGGTGGCGCTGTTTGCGTCGGCCGGAGGGCTGCTGCTCGGCTGCAGCGTGGGCCAGACGCAGATCGGCCTGATGTTCAGCCTGGTGCTGGCGCCGATGATGATGTTCGGCTGCGCCTACTATCCCTGGGCCGCGCTCAAATCGTTTCCGGTTTTGCAGTGGGCCGTGCTGATCAATCCCCTGGTTTATGCCAGCGAGGGATTGCGCGGCGCGCTCGCGCCCCAGACACCGCACATCAATACGCTGGTGGTGCTGGGCGCGCTGGTCGCGATCGATATCCTGCTGATGGCGGGCGGGCTCAAAAAGTTCCAGAGCAAGGCGGTAAGCTGAGTCCGTGGTCCGCACCATCTTCCACCTGGACATGGACGCCTTTTTCGTGTCGGTGGAAGAGCTGTTCGATCCCTCGCTCAAGGGCAAGCCGGTGGTGGTGGGCGGCCGGCCCGACGAGCGCGGCGTGGTCTCGGCGGCGTCCTACGCCGCGCGCAAGTTCGGCGTCCACTCGGCCATGCCGCTGCGCACGGCGTACAAGACGTGCCCGCAGGCGATCTTCGTGGACGGGCATCCCGAGCGCTACCGCGAGTACTCGGAAAAGGTCTTCGAGGTGTTGAACGGCTTCTCACCGCGCGTGGAGATGGCTTCGATCGACGAGGCCTACCTGGACATGACCGGCACCGAGCGGCTGCTCGGTCCGCCCATCCGCGCCGCGCACCTGCTGCACGGGCGCGTCAAGGAGAAAACCGGGCTCAACTGTTCGATCGGCATCTCCACAGCACGCATGGTTGCCAAGGTGGCTTCCGATCAGGCCAAGCCGAACGGTGTGCTGTGGGTGGTGCCGGGCGCCGAAGCCGGGTTCCTGGCGCCGCTCGACGTGCGGCGGATTCCAGGGGTTGGCAAGGTCATGGAGGCACACCTGCACGCGCTCGGCATTCGTAAGGTGGGCGACCTGGCGCGCCTCGACGAGGCGTTCCTCGAAGAAAGATTCGGCAAGTGGGGCCTGGCGTTGGCCGGCAAGTCGAAGGGCATGGACGCGGGCGGCTGGTTCGACGCCGAGGTCGGCGAGGAGGAAGCACCCAAGTCCATCAGCCACGAGCACACATTCGACGTGGACACCGCCGACGCCGGGCTGCTCGAGGCCACGCTGGCGCGCCTCTCGGTGATGGTGGGCCGGCGCCTGCGCGAGCACGGGCTCTACTCCCGCACGGTGCAGCTCAAGCTGCGCTACAAGGATTTCACGACCCTCACCCGCGCGCTGACGCTCGATCACGCCACGGACCTCGATACCGAGCTGCTCGACACCGCACGCCTGCTTTTCCGCAAGAACTGGAAGCCGGGTGCGCCGGTGAGGTTGCTGGGCGTTCACGCCGGGTCGCTGGAGGCGAGCGAAGGCCAGATGAGCCTGCTCGAATCCGAGAAGAGCGGCCGCTGGCGCAAAGCACTCGAAGCCGCCGACCGCCTCCGCGACAAGTTCGGCGAATCGGCCGTCTCGCTAGGCGGCGCCGTCGGAGGCGCCTACCGCGAGCGGGTGCACGAGAACCCGGCCGGGCTGCCGGGGAAACGGGGCAAGCGCTGAGACGGCACAGGTGGCAAGCCGCTGGGGTCGTCGCCGGAATCGGTATAATTGCCTGGAAATGAGGTGATGGGTTGAAGATCGATACCGAATACTTGCGCCGGCACTACGCCGATCTCTCCGATGAAGCGCTCCTCGATATCGACCGGAGCGAGCTCGTCGAAGGGGCGCAGACGTGCTACGACGAGGAGGTCGCGCGAAGACGGTCAATGGCCGGGCAGGACGCCGGCGCCGCGCCGCCGGATGATGCGGATGCCGAGGAAGAAGAAGACGGCCCCGGGCCCGAATGGCTGGAAAGCGCCGCTTGCGTGTGCACATTCGTCCAGATGCGCGGAACCGACGCGCAAGTCGACGCCGCGGACGCTCGCGACGTGCTGAAGGCTGCCGGGATTCCGTGCCGTGTCGCGCTACAGAAGACGCAAGAGGAGGGGGATGCCGCGGAACGGCAGCCCGAGTGGCGTGTTCTGGTTCCAGGCGCGCGCACCCTCGAAGCCGTAAGCGTGCTGGACCGGGATCTTTTCAACGCCAGGCTCGAGGCCGAGTGGCAGGCGCACCTCGAAGTGCTTTCGGATGAAGACCTGCGCGCGCTGAATCCGGAGAAGATCTGCGCCGGGTTCCTGGACCGGGCCGAACGCTTGAAGAGGGTTTATCGGGACGAGATGGCCCGCCGCAGATGACGGGCGATGCGGCACGGGTAAGGACTTGCGGCGGCCAAAGGGCTACAATGATGGATTCTATGCGTTTCCCGAAGCGTTTGACGGCCGCGGCCGTACTGTGCATTCTCGCCGGCTGCCACAAAGCCCCGCCCGCCAACGTGGCCGCCACGATTAACAACCGCCCCATCACGTACGAAGAGGTGGACCGCATCTACCAGTCGCAGCTTTCCTCGCCCGGCGCGGTCAGCGACGACCTGGCGCAGATCCAGAAGCTCGAGGTTCTGCGCAGCCTGATCGAGAACGAGATCATGCTGCAGCGGGCCGAGAAACTGGGACTGATGGCCACCGACGCGGAGGTGGACGCCAAGTTCGGCGAGCTGAAGGCGCCTTACACGCAGGAGGAGTTTCAGAAGCTCCTCGACACGCGCAAGATGACCGTCGCCGATCTGAAGAAACAGTTGCGGCGGGACCTGAGCGTGCAGAAGCTGGTCAACAAGGAGATCACTTCGAAGATCAGCATCACGGACCGGGAAATCACGGAGTTTTACGCCGCCAACCGGGCCAGTTTCAACCGGGCCGAGCCGGCCGTCCACCTGGCGCAGATCCTGGTAACCTCGGCGCCGGACCCCACCGTGCGCAACCTGAAGAACGACAAGGCGCAGAACGACGAGCAGGCGCGGAAGAAGATCCAGAACCTGGAGGCGCGCATTCACCAAGGCGAGGATTTCGCGATGCTGGCGGAGAACTACTCCGAGGATCCCAACTCGGGGCCGAACGGCGGCGACCTGGGCTTTGTACCGCTCTCGGCGTTCGATGGATCGAGCCCCGAGGTGCGCAAACTGATCGCGACGATGCAGCCGGGCCAGGCGTCTCCCATCATTCCCAGCCAGCAGGCGTATCGCATTCTGAAGCTCATTTCGCGCGAGCCGGCGGGACAGCGCGATCTCAACGACCCGCGCGTCCAGCAGACGATTCGCGAGGGCCTGCTGAGCCGCAAGGATCAGCTCCTGCGCAACGCCTACTACGAGGTCGCGCGCAACGAAGCGACCGTGGTCAATTACTTCGCCAGAAAGATCCTGGAGACGAAGGCGCAATAGACCTTTGGCCCGTCGCCCGTCGATCAGTCAGGCCGATGGCCTGCCCACGAGCCAGGTCAGGCGATGGTCGCGGTCGTTTCGGGCGCAGGGACCGGATCGTCCGGTTCGGCGTCCCGTCTCTCCAGCTCGGTCGCCAGCTCGGCAACCAGACTGGCGGATTCGAGCATTTCCTCGGGCGTCTGCTCCGCGGCGGAAACCGCGTGGGCGAGGCGGCCCGCAATGCGCTCAAGTCTCTCCACGTTGCCCTCCCCCCACCAAAAGACAGGACAGTGGCCCGGCGTAACCACGGAGTACAGGTCCTGCTAAACATTTGGAACGAGACATAACCCCCACATCTGCGCGTAACTACTTTAGGTCAAGTCTAACTCAAATCCATTAGGACGGCGCAAAAAACGTACGCAAGGCGGCGGGGCTGAAGCCCCGCGCGAGCTGAAGCTATCCTCCAACCACTCCAACTTGCTGAGGCCGTTTGGTTTTCGTTAGGATGAAAGTCCGACATGCTGCGCTTCGAAACCGCCGGAGAATCACACGGGGAGTGCCTCATCGCCACGCTCGTGGGCTTGCCGACCGGCGTGCCGGTGACGGCCGCGGCGATCGACCGCGACCTGCGGCGGCGGCAGCAGGGGTACGGGCGGGGCGGCCGGATGAAGATCGAGACCGACCACGCCGAGATCGTCGCGGGCGTCCGCCATTCCGAGACTATAGGCGCACCGATCGCGCTGGTGATCCGCAACCGCGATTGGGCGAACTGGACAGAGGCTCTGCCGGTCGAGAGCTTCGACGGGGCGGAACAGAAGAAGAAGGCCGTGCTCCGGCCGCGGCCGGGGCACGCCGATTTGGCGGGCGCGCTGAAGTACGGCTTTCACGACGCGCGCTACATTCTGGAGCGCGCGAGCGCCCGCGAGACAACCGCTCGCGTGGCGGTGGGCGCGGTGGCAAAGGCCTTCCTCCGGCAATTCGGAGTGGGCATTCTGAGCCACGTGGTGGCGGTCGGCGGCGCGCGCCTTGAACGGCGCGCCACCTGGGATGAAGTCGCGGCGCTGAACGAGAAGGACGAGATTCTCCTGGGCTGCGTCGATGGCGCCGCCGAGCAGAAGATGAAGGACGCGGTGGACGAGGCCTACCGCACGGGGGACACGCTGGGCGGCGTCTTCGAGGTGATCGCGCACGACGTGCCGCCGGGCCTGGGATCGCACATCGCCTGGGACCAGCGGCTGGACGCGCGTCTGGCACAGGCGATCGTGTCGATCCAGGCCGTCAAAGGCATCGAGATCGGAGACGCCGTGGAGGCGGCCGCGAGCTTCGGCTCGCGAGTGCAGGACACGATTCATTACGACCGCGAGGCGCGGCGGTTCGGGCGCGGCTCGAATCACGCCGGCGGGATCGAAGGCGGCATGACGAACGGCCAGGACGTCGTCCTGCGCGGGCTGCTGAAGCCCATTTCGACGCTGCGGCGCCCGCTCGAATCCGTCGATTTCGCGACCCGCGAGCCGGCGCTGGCGGCCTACGAGCGCAGCGACGTCTGCGTGGTGCGCGCGGCGGGAGTGATCGCGGAGGCGATGACGGCGCTGGTTCTGGCCCAGGCGTTTCTGGACAAGTTCGGAGGCGATTCGCTCGGCGAGACGCGGCGCAATTTCGAAGCATATCTTGAGCAGGTGCGGGGATTCTGAATGACCTACCCGATTGTGAGATACGGCAATCCCGTTCTGGAGCGGCCGGCGGAGACGGTGACCGAGTTCGACACGCCGGAGCTCAAGAAGCTGCTGGAAGACATGTTCGAGTCGATGTACGCGGCCAAGGGAGTCGGCCTCGCGGCGCCGCAGATCGGCATCGGGCGGCGCATCGCGGTCATCGATCCCTCGAACGGCGAGGACCCTGCACAACGGCTGGTGCTGATCAATCCGGAGATCGTCAAGATCGAAGGGGCGCAGGTTGGCGAAGAGGGCTGCCTGAGCATTCCGGGGTTTCGCGAGCAGGTCAAACGCGCCAAGCGGGTCACCCTTCGCGCGCAGGATGCGAGCGGCGAGTTCTTCGAGAAAACCGGGGACGACCTGGTGGCCCGCGCCTTCCTGCACGAAACCGATCACCTCAACGGCAGGCTATATATCACCCACGTCAGCGCGCTGAAGCGCGACCTGATCCGGCGCAAGATCCGCAAGCTGCAAAAAGCCGGAGAGTGGGCCTGAGGCGCCGTGCGCATCGTCTTCCTCGGCACGCCGGAATTCGCCGTTCCCACGCTCGAGCGCGCGTTTGAAGCGGGGCATGAAGTGGCCGCCGTGGTGACGCAGCCGGATCGTCCCAAGGGCCGCGGGCGGCGACTGGCCGCGCCGCCGGTGAAGGAGACGGCGCTGGGGCTCGGCCTCCCCGTCTACCAGCCCGAGAGCATCCGCACGCCGGAAGCGATCGAACTGTTCGGCAGCCTGAAGCCGGACGCGATGGTGGTGGTGGGATACGGAAAGATCATTCCGCAGGCGGTCATCGACATTCCGCCGCACGGGATCGTCAACGTGCATGCATCGCTGTTGCCGCGCTACCGGGGCGCCGCGCCGGTGCAGTGGGCCGTGGCGAACGGCGAAACCGCGACGGGCGTGACCACGATGCGGATCGACGCGGGCCTCGACACCGGCGGCATTCTTCTTCAGCGCGAGACCGCGATCGGACCCCGGGAGACGGCGGCGGAGCTGGCGGAGCGGTTGGCCGCGATGGGCGCGGCGCTGCTGGTGGAGACGCTGGCGGGCCTGGAGCGGGGCGAGATCGTGCCGCGCCCGCAGAACTCCGCGGAGGCTACTTTCGCGCCGGTGCTCAAGAAGGAGGATGGCCGCATCGAGTGGCGGCGGCCGGCGCAGGAAATCGCCAATCGCATTCGCGGGTTCACACCGTGGCCGGGGTGCTATACGCACCTGCGCGGGAAGGCGCTCGAGATATGCCGGGCGTGCGCCGCCGGGGGCGGCACGGGCGAGCCTGGATCGGCACACCCCGTTCGGGGCCGGTTAGTGGTAACCTGCGGCGAAGGAACTGCTTTGGAAATTCTCGAAGTGCAGATGGAGGGCAGGAAGAGAATGGACGCGGCCGCTTTTCAAAACGGCTATCATTTGATGGAGAATGAACTGCTGGGAGAGATGAGCCAGTGAGGATTCCGGTTGGATATCGCTACGCGTCCGGCTACGCGGGCATTCGGAAAGAGAAGCGCGACGACCTGGCGCTGATTTTCTCGGACCGGCCGGCGTCGGCGGCGGCGATCTTCACACGAAACCAGGTGCAGGCGGCGCCGGTGAAGCTGGCGCGCGAACATCTCCGCAGTTCGCGGGGGCGGGCGCGGGCGATCCTGGTGAACGCCGGCAACGCCAACTGCGCGACGCGGACGGGAGATCGTACGGCGCTCGCCACCTGCCGCGCGGTGGCCAAGCTGCTGAAGGCGCCGCTCGATGAAGTGCTGCCCGCGTCGACCGGCGTCATCGGCGTGGAATTGGATGCGAAGCTGGTGGTGGACGCACTGCCGCGCCTCGTCGACCGCTTGTCGGATTTGGCTTTCGCCGACGCGGCGCGGGCAATCACAACTACCGATAGAGTTCCAAAGATGGCGTTCGGCGAGCTGCCGCTCAAGACCGGCTCGGTGCACATCGCGGGCATGACCAAAGGATCGGGCATGATCCAGCCCAACATGGCGACGACGCTCGGGTTCGTGATGACCGACGCCGAGATCGGTCCCAACCTGCTGAAGCCGATGCTGGCCAAGGCGGCCGAGCGAAGCTATCACCGCATCACGGTGGATGGCGATACCTCGACCAACGACACGCTGATCCTGCTCGCGAACGGCGCTTCGGGAATCAAGCCGAACGCCAAGGAGCGGTTGGTCTTCGAGGAAGTGCTGTGCTGGGTGATGGAAGACCTGGCGGAGAAGATCGCACGCGACGGCGAGGGAGCGCGGCGGCTGATTGTGGTCCACGTCGAGGGCGCGCGCGACGATGGCGAGGCGGCGCGGATCGCGCGATCCATCGCCAACTCGCCGCTGGTGAAGACGGCCGTGGCCGGCTGCGACGCCAATTGGGGACGCATTCTTTCGGCCGCGGGCAACGCCGGCGTGGCGTTCGACCCGGCCAAGGCCAGCATCTATCTCCAGCGCGTGGCGGTTTGCCGCAATGGCGTCGCGACGGATTTTTCCGAGCGCGAGATGAAGCAGACGATGGACGCGCAGGAGTGCCTGATCCGCTTTGTTATCGAAGGCAGCGGAACGGGCGAGGCGCGCTTCTGGGGCTGCGACCTCACCGAAGAGTACATCCGCATCAACGCGAGCTACCGGACGTAAGGGGCGGATGCAATGCGGGTCTTCCTGATTCTGTTAGGAAGCTCATTGGTGCTCTGGGCTGGTGAATGTGTCCCCGGCGGCCGCCCTGCACGCGCCGCCGTGGTCTCTCCGGACGGCCGCTATCGGCTGCTCGACTTGCTTTGCTCCAACCCGAGCGAGGCCCAGCGCGGGGCATTGGTATTGGCGGAGACCAAGAGTGGCACCCGCCGGACCATATATAACTACAACCGCGACGCCGGGGCGCTGTGGTCGCCGGACAGCCGACATATTGCAGTGAACGACTACGCGGGGAGCAACGTCACCCTCAACGTGGTTCTTTCCGTCAGCGGACAGGCGCCTCCAATCGACCTCAACGAACGAGTCCTCGACTCCATTCCGGGCCGCCGCATCCCAAGGACCGATCACCTCTACATGTCCGTTATAGGGTGGCGATCCAACGACGAGATGGAGCTGATTGCGTTTGGCCATATCTCAGAGCTCGACAAGCCAGCGGATGGCTTTTGCCTGGGTTTCTCGGTGACGCTTGAAGGCAAGGTTCAACCACGCGGGCTTCCCGATACCGGTCCCGATCCCGAGGGTTACTGCTGGAAACTCGCGAGATGAGCTTTGGCTCGGCCCTCCCGGTTAGCATCATGACAGCACCAGAAATGATGCTATGATAGCAGCATGCGGACGACCGTTACGCTGGATCCCGACGTCGAAAGACTGATCAAGGACTCCATGCGAGAGCGCGGCATCTCGTTCAAGGAGGCGCTGAATGAAGCCGCGCGAACGGGGTTGCTCGGCGGGAGGCGCCGGCGCGCGCGACGGTTCGTGCAGAAATCGTTTCGGATGGGAGAGGGACAGGAATTCCGCTGGGATAAGGCCCTGGCCACCGCTGAGGCAATGGAAGACGAGGAACTCAGCCGGAAGCTCTCCTTGCGCAAATGATGCTTCTCGACGCCAACCTTCTCATCTACGCCGTCAACAAAGACGCTCCTTTAAACCGAAAGGCGAAGTCGTGGCTGGAATCCGCGTTGTCCGGGCCGGACACCGTGGGCTTCTCATGGAGTGTCCTTCTGGCTTTCCTTCGGCTCACAACCCGGCCGGGCCTGTTCCGCCACCCGCTGCCGGTTGATACCGCTTTCGGTCTCGTGGCGTCCTGGCTGGAACAGCCGTCCACGACGGTAGTAAACCCCGGTCCCCGGCACCTGCAAATACTGCGCGAATTGTTACTGCCGATGGGCACGGGGGGCAATCTCACCTCCGATGCCCACCTGGCTGCCCTGGCCATCGAGCACGGAGCGGAACTCTGCTCGTCGGATACCGACTTCGCGCGTTTTCGGGGCCTGAACTGGACGAATCCGCTGGCATGAGGACAGGCCGGAGGCCTGTCCCACGTGTCAGACGCTCAGGGCGTTGGGACCGGGGCGCAGCGGGTGACGCGCGCTCTTCCAGACGAATTCGCCGGGGACGCCGGGCGGGAGCGTGACGCTGGCTTTGAGGCCGGCGGCGGTGCGCTCGAGCGCCACGTCGATTGCGCCTTTCGGGTGCGGCACGGAGCCGGAGACGCGCTGGAGCGGCCCCAGGAAGGGGCGGACCAGCACCCGGCTGAAATGGGGCCCGGCGGAATCGACGCCCAGCACGGTGTGAAAGAGCTCGTAGTTGGGGCTGGCGCTCCAGGCATGGCAATCCGAACGCGAAGGGGCGCCTGGCCGGTCGAGCACTTCCGAGAAGGTCGTCAAGCCGTACTTGTCGATCATCGTGTACCAGTCGGCGAGCTCGGCCAGGTAGCGGTCGCCTTCCCCGGTCTGGTTGAGCGCGGTGTAGAGGTAGTGGCGGAAGTACAGCGAACACTGCGTGAGCTTTGAGTCTTTAAGCACGCGCACCACGAGATCGGCGGCGATGGGCGCGGGAGCGACTCCCGCCAGCACGGCCAGAGCGTTGGTCTGCTGCGACCAGGCGGCGTGGCGCGCCGTATCGGCATACAGCCGGTGGTCCTGGTCCCAGTACAGACGCTGGGCCGTAGCGGCGATGGTTGCGGCCCGCACGCGACAATCGTCGGCGAGCGGCTGGAGGCCCTGGGCCGTTTCGAGATCACCGGCCCAGCCGAGCGCCATGATGTGCAGAAAGTCGAAGGGGGCCGAGGAGCCGTCCACTTCCTGCGGAGGGTTTCCGTCCGTCCAACCATCGGCCCAGTCCATGAAGCGCCACCAGGGGAGCGGGCTCAGCGACCCGTCGGGTTTTTGCCGGGCCTCGAAGAAGCTGAGGACCGAGCGCACGCCGGGCAGCATCTGCCGCACGAAGGCGGGATCGTCGACGTAGCGCCAGTAGTCGTGCAGCATTCCGATCCACCACAGCGAGAAGGAGGGGATGAATTGCGGCAGGCGCGTGGGATAGCGGCTCATGGTGGCGCCGCTCGAAATGCGGGAGTCGTTGATCTGATCGATGGCGTTGCGCACCAGGCGCGCGTCGCCGCTGTTGTAAAGGGAAACCAGGGCCTGGATGCGCGTGTCGCCGATGTACTGGAGCTGCTCGTAGTAGGGGCAGTCCATGTAGGTTTCGTGGGCGCAGAGGCGGGCGGTGCGCCAGCCGGTTTCCTGGATGCGCGCCAGACCGGGGTCGTCCGCCTCGATGCGCGCGCGGCGATCGAAGGGATAGCCCACGCTAGTGGAGCGAAGGTCTTCAATGGTGAGCGCCTCATTGGCGGTTTCGATGGCCAGCTCGACGTATCGCCAGGCGCGCCACCACAAAGGGCGGAACAGCCTCCCGGCGGAGCCATCAGGGATGAACTGGTCGTGGAAGCCGACGAAGGTCTTGCCTTCGATCTCGTTGCGATTGCCCTTCGACTGGCCGTCCTTCTCGCGCAGGGCCTCGGTGTAACGGAGCAGGATGGAGGCTCCGCGCCCGCCGCTGAAGACCAGCTCCGGGTAGCCGGTGGTGAGGTCACCGTGATCGAGCAGATAGACTGCCGTGGTGTTCGCCGGGATGACCATACCGGCGGAGAACGCCGGTCCGATTGACTTACGAATGGCGCCGAGGCGATCCGGCCTCTCTTCCATCAGCGGAATCGGGCGCGGCACCAGCATCCATCGGCCGCTCGACTGCGCGTCCCATCCGGCGGCTTCGGCGACCGGGATGGCGGCGGGCCAGGCGGAGTCGTCGTATTCGGGATTCTGCCAGCCCCAGGGATAGCGCGCGCCATCCACCTTTTCCCCCGGCCCCGCGGCGTAGTAGCCGCCTGCCAACGCGTAGGAAACCGGGATCGGCGAGTAGGCCGCATTCGAGATCGCTTTCCATGCCGGGCCGGTGTCTGCGATCCGCTCCACTTCGCTGTCGCCCTGCAAAAGAAACGCCGGCTGGGCCGAGATCTGCGCCAGCGGCGCGTCGGCCGCGAAGTTCCAGACCACGGCCGCGAGCAGGTTGCGGCCCGCGGTCAGATACGGCGCGAGGTCGATGGTCTCGAACCGCCAGTGGGCGAGGTCGCCGCGGGCGGGGCCCCAGACGACCCGGCGTCCGTTGGCATAGAGCTGGTAGCGGTTGTCGCCGCTCGTGTGTACAACGAAGCGGGAAGGCTTGCCTGGCAGGTCCAGGGTACGGCGGAAGTGATAGACGCCGAAATCTCCCGCCGACGCCTCGGGCACGAAAATCCACTGCGCCGTCCAGGAGCGGGGGCCAGCGGCGGGTGGCGCGGCGGCCGCGCCGCCGGCGGTGTTCGCGCGACCCTGCGCGTGGGCGGAGAGTGCGGCCGCCGCCGCGCCGGCCGTGAGCAAAAAGGTGCGCCGTGTGGTGTTATTCATGGGTCATTAGCCATCGGCCGGCAGCTCTGATTGAACGCTCATGGCCAGCCTCCACCCCGCTATTATGGCTCGCGGCGAGGTTCGTTACAGAACTTTACGATTCCTTGCGCCGGCGGGCGTAACGACAACGGCCGGTGTGGTAGTCTCTAAGGCTGGCGGGCAGCGATATTCGAAAGATCTGGATTTCTCCCTGAGCGACCCTAACCATCGCTCCAATTCAGAGGAGCTTCGGGTGTCGCTGCCTGTTTCTTGTGTCGGAACGAAGGGCCTGATGCGGCTAGGTTCTGTGGTGGGGCTCGGTCTGGCGCTACTGCTTGCGGCGGCGCCGGCCGTGTGTCAGAGCGGGCGCGGCAGCCGCCGTTCGTCCGCCGCCCACGGTCAGAATGCGGACGAATCGACCAGCAAGCAGGCGATGCCGGACTTCACCGGAATCGTGCGCGGCGTGGACAGCAAGATCCTGCTGCTCGAGCAGGCGGACCAGAATACGATGCAGTTCTACTCGACCAAGAAGACGCAGTACTTCGACGGCGAGAAGAAGATCAAAGTGTCGCAGATCAAAGCCGGAGACCGCGTGTCGGTCGAAGCCAGGCTGGGGCCCGACGGGAAGCCGGAAGCGGTCAACGTCCGGCTGCAACCGAAAGAGGCTTCGCAGGGAACCGACGCGCCGCGATGAAGGAGATCCACATGGCAGAAGAGCGAGGCACCGAAGGCCGGTTCCTGCGGTTCGTGCGTGGCTGTATCTATAACCGGTGGTTTTACGCGTTCCTGTCCGCGGTATGCCTGTTGGAGGTCGCGACGGATATCGTAGATATTGTCCACCCGAGCGCGTATATCGCCATCGACGTGGTCTCGCTAGTCGCGAGCGGCGTTTCGGCAATACTCACCACCACGGTCTTCCTCGATCTACAGTTCAGGCGCCGTAGGCCGTGAAGCCGAGAGCCAAAATCGTGCTGGTGGTGGACGACGAGAGCGCCATCCGGCAGCTGGTGGCCCGGACGCTTTTGGTGCGGGGCTTTGCTGTCCTGGAGGCGCGGAACGGCCTCGAGGCCGTCGAGCTCTATGCCTCTTACCATTCCGACATCGCACTGGTGGTGACCGATCTGGACATGCCGGTTATGGACGGGTTGGAAGCCATCGACCGGATGCGAGAGCTGTCTCCAACCGTGCGCGTAGTGGTGATGACCGGCGTAGGCAGGGACGCAAACCTCACAGGCTGCCACCTGCTGCCGAAGCCATTCACTCTGGCCCAGCTTCTGGAACGAGTGGACCGGGCGCTGGCATAGCCGTTGGGCCGGCCCTGTCAGTGCGAGGGACGCAGCCGCGCGACGCGTCTCACTGCGCGCACCAGCCACCGTCGATCAGCACGTCGGCGCCGGTGATGAAGCCGGCGTCTTCCGAGCACAGGTAGAGCGCCAGCTTGCCGACTTCCTCCACCTTGCCCCAGCGGCCGAGCGGGATGCGCGAGGTGAAGAACTGGCTAAGCTCGGGATTGGCGGCCAAGGGAGCGTTCATCTCGGTGGCGAACGGGCCGGGGCTGATACCGTTGACGGTGATGCCTTCGGCGGCCAGCTCGAGCGCAAGCGCGCGCGTGAGCCCCAGCAGACCGGCCTTGCTGGCGCAGTACGCGGTGCGCCCGGCGAGCGCGACGTGGCTCATGGTGGAAGTCAGGTTGAGGATGCGGCCGTAGCCGTGGCCCTTCATGAACGGGAGGAAGGCGCGGCACATCAGGAACACGCCGGTGAGGTTGGTGTCCACGACGCGGCGCCATTCCTCGAGCGTGAAGTCGGCGAGGTTCTTGCGCAGGTTGACACCGGCATTGTTGACCAGAATGTGGACCGCGGCGAAGCGGGCGGAGACCGCGGCGGCCAGGGCGGCGACCTGGGCCTCGTCGCTAACGTCGGCGGCGAACGGTTCGACATCTGCGCCGGCGGCGCGCGCCAGGGCCGAGGCTTCATCGAGCTGACGGCGGTCGCGCGCCACCAGGGCGACGCGCGCGCCGGCCTCTGACAGGGCGAGGGCGATGGCCTTGCCGAGGCCTCTGCTGGCGCCGGTGACGACCGCCACGCGCCCGTCCAGCCGGGTCACACAGGCTCTCCCTTCTCCTTCGCTGCCGGGCCCTGCGCGTCGAGGATGGCTTCAACCACGGCCTGCGGGTCGTCGACGTTCCGAATCACCAGAGCGCCAGCCTCTCCCGCGGTCTCGACGGTCACATCGCCGACGCGCATGAGCCGCTGTAGGAAGGTCTGGTCTCCGCGCACGTCCTGGATTTTGGAGACCGGGATCGTGCGCATGGTCTTCGAGAAGACGCCCGACTCGTAACGGAGCTTGTCGCCCGCCAGCGTCGTCTTGATGAAATGGCGGCGTAGTTGGGCGCGTAACGGGAAGAAGAACAGCAGCGCCGGCACGACCAGGACCCAAGGCGAAACCTTGTCCTCGAACTTGTTTACGTAGAGCCCGACGCACAGGCAAAGGACGCCGAAGACGGTCCAGTACTGAACGCGAATCCATTTCTTGGTGGGTTGAATGATGAGGTCGGGCATATGCGCTCCAGACTCTTGATTTTACAGTGTAGAGAGGAATGCGCGGATGCCCCGGGTGCGTTAAGCCACGAAACCCCCTCCCTTGCGGTCGCGGCCTGGCTACGGCCAGCGCCCGGACACCCCTGAAGTTTCGCGCCGTACGGCCGATACAAAGAGCAGCCATGCTCGAGCAGCGCGCCGTCACGGCACCCATGGGCCGGCTGATCCGCGGCCTGGACCAGCTCCCCCCGTTCTCCCCGGTTCTGAACAAGCTGCTGGCCACCATGGCCGTCGAAGACATTTCCTTCGCGCGGGTGGCCGCGTTGATCGAGAGCGATGCGGTGCTGGCGGGCAGCGTGCTCAAAGTGGTCAACTCGGCACTCTACGGATTCCGGGGCACGGTCAATTCGGTACGCCATGCAGTGGCGATTCTAGGAGTGGACAGGCTGCGCAACCTGGCGCTAGGATTCTCGGTCGCCAGGATGTGGACCCACGTGCCAACGTCGGAGGGATGGTCGGGATCCAAGTTCAACCATCACTCGCTGGCGGTGGGGATCCTGTCGGACCTGCTAGCGCAGCGGGCGGAAGCGCCGTATCCGGAAGGCGCGTTTGTGGCGGGGCTGCTGCACGACATCGGCAAGCTGCTCATCGCGAACTCGGTTCCGGCAGAGTTCGGCGGCATACTGTGGCTGCTCAAAGAGAACGGCGCCAACGAGACCGAGTGCGAGATGGAGATGCTGGGGACCACGCACGCCGAGCTGTCGGGGCTGGCATTGGAGCGGTGGAACCTGCCGCTGCCCATTCGGCAATCGGCGGCCTTTCACCACGATCCGGATCGGGCCGACGAGGGCCGCCTGCATCTCGGCCACGTCGTCTACGCAGCCGACCGGCTGGCCAACGAACTGGGCCACAACATCGGGCGGTACTTCGATCAATCGCCGCGGTCGGACAGCGTCTTCGACACGTTCGGCGTTGCCGAACAAATGCCGCGCATCCTCCAGGAGTTCGAGATGGAATTCGAATCGGTCAAGGGGTTCCTCTAGCCCACCGCTCCCGAACGGTTTCGCGGTGAGGCGCAGGAGCCCCTTCAACACCTGTGTCCTCCGTGGTGAAATAGCCAGCGCGGGCTAGTGTAGTGCGGCGCTGATTCTGGAGAGTAAGATTTGGCAACAGCAAAATCGGGGACAGGCACGAAGTTTCGCAAAGGCGGCGAAATTCGAGCCGGTCCCCATTTTGCAGCCGATCCGGTACCGAGCGTTATTTGGGCACTGCACCGACACTTCGGCGTGCCGCCGTGGGCTTCGGACGTGACCCAAGTACGCAGGCCTGCGCCACACCAGTCCACGAAAGTGCCGTGCCCCCCAATCGGGCTACCGCCTGGGGACCATGCGAAGTTGGTATGATAGCGAGGACTTTCAGAAGATAGCGGGGCTGGCATGAAATCTGGTCTTCCAGGCGCGGGAGTCCTCATTATTGTTGTGGCGGCGGTAGCCATCATGGTCGCTACCCATTCCTTGCTTGGAGGTCTGCCGTATGCGGTGCGGGCCGGGCTGTATTCGGTGGCGACGGTCCTGTTGTTCGCTATCGTCTACCGGCTGACGAGAGCGGTCGCGTTCTGGCGCCGGACCGAAGAAGCGTACCGGCTGATTTTCGAGGATGCCTCGGACGCCATAGCGATCGCCAGTCCGGCCTTGAAGATCCTCGAAGTCAACGCCCGGGCTGCCGAGGTGTTCGGCTATTCCCGCCGGGATCTGCTGGGCATGGGTCTCAAGGAACTTCTGGCGCTGGACGAGCGAACGCCTCGGCCCCCGAAGCTCGAGCGAGTGCTCGGCAAGGGGGAAACGGCCATCTATGAACGGCGCTTCCAACGCCCGGATGGAGAGGCGATCACCGCCGAGATCAGCGTGCGCGCACTGCGCGATGGCCGGTTGATCGCGATCGGCCGCGATGTCACGGCCCGCCGGCGCGCCGAGGAAGCGCTGCGCGCGAGCGAGGCGCTGACCCGGAGCGTGGTTTACAGCGCCGTGGACGGCATCATCACGGCGGACGAGCGCGGCGCCATCCACTCCTTCAACCCCGCGGCCGAGCGGATGTTCGGTTACGCCGCCGAAGAGGTCATCGGAAAGAACCTCGCCATCCTGATGGGGCAGCCCGACCGCGACCGGCATGATTCCTACATCCGGACCTACCTGGATACGGGCAAGAAGAATGTGATCGGGATCGGCCGGGAGGCCCAGGCGGTTCGTAAAGACGGCACGGCCTTCCCGATCGAGCTGGCGGTGAGCGAGATGCTGCTTCCGGGCCGCCGCATGTTCACCGGCATCGTGCACGACATCACGAGCCGCAAAGCGGCCGAAGCGGCCCTCAAGGAGACCAACGCCAAGCTCCAGGCGGTCATCGAAACCTCTCCGCTGGCGATCATGACGCTGGATCTGGAAGGCAGGGTGCTGGCCTGGAACTTCGCCTCGGAGCGGATGTTCGGCTGGAGCGCGGCAGAGGTTCTAAACCACGTGCTGCCGGTTATGCCGGAAGAGGAGCGCACGAGACTGGTCGAGGAAATCCGCACCGGTGAGCCGCTGTTGGGCGTCGAGAGACAGCGCTTGCGCAAAGATGGCTCCTCGATCGACGTGACTCTGTGGACGGCGCCGCTGCGCACTCCGGCAGGCGAGGTGAGCGGCGTGATGGGCATCTACGCCGACGTGACGGAAAGCAAGCAGCTCGAGGAGCAGCTCCGGCACGCCCAGAAGATGGAGGCGGTGGGGCGGCTGGCGGGAGGCATTGCGCACGACTTCAACAACATCCTCACGGTGATCACCGGGTATGGGGAGATGCTGGCCGAGCGGATTGCAGACGACCCGGTGATGAGCGAGGAGGTGCAGGCGATCCTCAAGGCGGCCGAGCACGCCGCCGCCCTGACAAGCCAGCTATTGATCTTCAGCCGGCGCCACGTAGTGAGTCAGGAATCCATCGACCTGAACACGGTCGTGGCGAAGCTCGGGCGGATGCTGGGCCGGATTATTGGCGAAGACGTGGAATTGGTTACGGCTCCCGGACCGGCACTGGCCCGGGTGCGGGTGGACGCGGCGCAGATCGAGCAGGTCATCATGAACCTGGCGGTTAACGCACGCGACGCCATGCCCGACGGCGGCCGCCTGACCATCGAGACCGCCAATGTCGAGCTCGACGCGGCGTATGCCCGCAGCCATATTGGCGTGAAAGAGGGTCAATACGTCATGCTGGCGGTCAGCGACACCGGCAAAGGCATTCCGCCGGAGGTGCGCAGCCGCCTTTTCGAGCCGTTCTTCACCACCAAGGAGAGGGGCAAGGGAACGGGTCTCGGCCTGTCCACCGTGTATGGCATCGTCAAGCAGAGCGGGGGCGAGATCAGCGTCTCTTCGGAGCCCGGCAAAGGAACGACGTTCAAGATCTACTTGCCGCGAGTGATGGAGGCCAAGCCGCAAAAGGCGCCTGCGCCGGAGCTCTCGCCAGCCGAGCGGGGCGAGGAGACCGTGTTGCTGGCTGAAGATGAGCCGGGCGTGCGGGCGCTGGCTCGCGATGTGCTGCGCCAGCACGGGTACGAGGTTCTCGAAGCCGTGGACGTAAATGACGCGCTGCGGATCTGCCGCGAGCATGCGGGGCGCGTCGATCTGCTGCTGACCGACGTGGTCATGCCGGTGATGAGCGGCCGCGAGCTGGCGGAGCGCGTTTCCGAGATCCGGTCCGAGATCAAGGTGCTTTACATGTCTGGCTACACCGACAACATCGTGGTGAGCCATGGCGTCACTTCAATCGGCAGGCAGTTTTTACAGAAGCCCTTCACTCCCCGCTCGCTGGCCCGCAAGGTGCGCGAAACGCTGGACCGTCCGCCTCAATGATTGGAGGCTGGCTGTCCGGCCGGCAGGCGGATTCGAGACCAAAGCCTGTAGCCGCCCACCGAGATCTCAGGCGACACCGGCGCGTAGTCGCGCTCGATCCATGCTTCTAAAGCGCGGAAGCGGTGATCGAGCGCGGTTCCATTCGGAAAGACCCGCAGGAACTCCGCGCGGGACAGCGGCAGCCACAGAATCCACTGCGGCGGCTGACGTTCGAGGTCCGCGAGCGCCTGCCTCTCCTCCAGGCTGGTCATCATCCCCGGCGCCAGGAACGAGAACCGCGTGGGATTCTCAGCCTGCGTCAGAAAGTACAGCAATGGCATGTACGGCTGCACGAAGAGTCGGTCGTTTCTCTTGACAGTAGCCAGCAGACGTTCCACGGCCTCGGCGTCATTCGGCTGCACCCGCAAGGTACCCACGGGAGTGCTGACGCGAACGCCGCCCATGCTGGACGAGACCAAGTAGCCCAGCGACATGAGGGCCCACGGCAGCAGGACGATAAAAACGACTTTGCGCGCGCCAGGCGGCACGGTCCAAAAGAGCAGCGCGGCGGCCAGAATGTACGCGGGCGCGGCTACGAACACCAGATGGCCCACGTCGGAACGCGGAAACGTGGTGGCGATCAAGGCCACGACGCAGGCTGCCAGATAGCCCAGCGGCACTTGGCCGGGCCAGGCCGGGAGCAGCCCCATGCGTCTGGCGCCCAGCGCTGCGAGATAGCCAGCCAGAGCGGCCACCGGGACAACAGCCGGTGTGGCCAGACAGAAGTTGAGTCCGGCATCTAGCAACCCGTGCACCGAATAGCCGCCAATCACCGAACCGTAGGGCATCCAGTTAACCTGGCGGTAGTTGACTCGCAGCCAGTGCATCTGATTCAGCAAGCCCGGCCATATCCCGCTGAGTAGCGCGGCAGCAAACAGGCCTCCCGCGGCCAGAGTTCCGCCGGCCGCATACCAGCCGAAGGAGCGCCGGAGATCGGGGCGGAACCCCAGCCAGCCCGCAGTTACCGCCCCAATTAACGCAACGGAAGGCGTGCAGGCTATGGCGGCAGCCAGACAGGCCCCTGCCGCCACCCACCATCGGCGCCGCCCGCTCCAATACGCTTGGAGCGAGAGGGCAATCGAACTCAGCGCCAGGGCCGCGCTGTCCCAGCGGTGATTCGGAATCAGACTTCCCGGCTGGAACGACTCAAAACCGACGAACAGGACGAGCGTCCCCCACGCCACGGCCCGCGAGGCCAGCCGCGAAAGGAGCCACACCATCAGACCGCACTGCAGCCCGAAGCCGAATATCATCACCAACCGGCCGGAGAGCAGGGTGGTGCCGAAGAGCGCCAGCGCCCCCTCGTGCAGCCAGTAGCTGCCTGGACTCATGTAGCCGAAAAAGTCCACATAGAGCTTCTGGCCACGTAACATCCGCTCCGCCGCCTCCAGCACAATGCCCTCATCGTTGCTGAAGAACAGCAGGGTGCCCCGCAGCCAAAACAGGATGGCAGCGACGCCTGCGAATGCGCCCACCGCCGGCAGCCACTCCGAGGCGCGCCCCGGTGCTCCCCGCCTCAGCATGGCGACGCTCCGGCTGCCCATACACCCAGAATGGACTTGCCCACCGCGCCGCCAAGCAACCGGTCAAGCCTGACGGAGCACGGCACCAGAAAGCGATCCCAGAACAAGATCTGCGATTCGGTTGGCAGAGTTGCGCGCAGCAATAGCCGATTGCCGAGCGACGCAAGCAGGCCCGCCGAATCCAGGTACGTCATCTCCCGCTCTGAAAAGCCGGGCGGAACGATGGAACGCAAGGATCGCTTGGTGTAGCGACGGAAGTGGCCAATGCGGCGATCGAAGGATGTGAATAGGCCCTCGAAGGCAGGCGCCAACACCACCAGCGCGCCGCCCGGCGTCAGGCGCGCACCGGCGCGGGCCAACTCGGCTCGATCATCCCGAATGTGCTCCAGCACGTCCAGGTAAAGGATGGTATCGAAGCGCTCCGAGGCGGCCATGTCCTGGACGGTTCCGACCACTACGGAATGGCGCCCGCCAGGGGGCAGGACGATGCGCTCCGCCAGGGAGCGGTCGGGTTCCAGCGCAACCCAACGCTGGTATGGAAGCCCCGAAAGCGCGCGTGTGTTCGCTCCCATCCCGGCTCCCACTTCCAACACGGCGCCGTGGACAAAGCGCGCTATTCGTTTGCACCAGTAGCGTTTCCAGCCGCACGCCTTCCCGAAGAGCTCCAATTCGCCGCCTGGGTAAGCGTAGCCGCTCATGGATTCGGAAATACCCGGACCGTTTCCAGGATGAAGAAGCGCGCATCGCGCACGGGGAGGAAGCTAGCGCTGCTGCGGTCACCGATGAGAACGAACCCAAGCAGGCCGGCCGTCAGGACCGCCTGCGATACAACGATCAGCAGGCACGCCGCGGCGAGCGTGACCCATCCCGGCACCGCCATGCCGGCGCGCAGATGCGCATAGAGCGCCACAGTTATTACGGCGGCTGCCACCACCGCCAGGCTCAGGGCGGCCAGCAAGAGGCGTACACTCACCACCTCGCCGAACACCGAAAGCGCGCTCCAGCCGTGCATAACCAGTCCAGAGAATCTCATGCGCGAGTGGCCCCTGAGGCGCGTGGCACGTGACACAGGGATGGTACTGTACGGCAGCCCGGAATGGATGACGGCCGCCGCATAGTGATTCCACAGCTCCCAAACCACCATCAGCCGCCGTAGCGCCGAGGAGGGTACGACACTGAAGTTCCCCACCCGCACCGGCACGCCCGTCACGATCCGATGCAGAGCGCGGTATAAGTGATAGAACACCCGGAAAGTCAACCCTTCCATACGCCGGGCTCGTGCTCCGAAGACGATTCGGAGGTCCTGCTGCTGTCCCAGCGCCTCTACCAGCGCCGGAATGTCTTCGGGACGGTCTTCGCCGTCCGCATCCATCACCACCACCGCGCGGCACGGCACGGTCTGGTGGATGTAGGCCAGGCCGATGGCGATGGCACGCTGGTGGCCCAGATTGCGGGCCAAGCGCACAATTTCGATACTGCGTATGTTTTCGAGCGGGCCGTCAATCAACCGGTCCGGAGGGGACTCGGTAGAGGCATCGTCTACCAATACGATCCGGGACTCCGCCGCGCACTGTTGCAGAGTCGCATCCAGCCTGGGGATCAGCAGGGCCACCGATTCCCAATCGTTGAAGACTGGCATCAGCACTACCAGCGAGCCGGTCGCACCGCTTTGTGGAATGCTCATCGTGTTGCGGACGCCGCCCGGCGTCACCAATCCATAATACTCGCCGGGCTGCTGCTCCGCTCCGCATCGCTGCCCGCCGAAGGCGACCTGTTGTAGACTACCCGGATGAGCATACCGGCGGTGACTGCCGGCGGCCAACCCGGAGAGGGCCGTGCACTTCCTTGGTGGTGGCTAACACTACTGGCCTTGCCGGCACTGCTTCCGCTCGCGAATGCCTGGATCTTTCCCGGATTGCACGGCAAAGTCGCCACCGGGTTCCTGCAAATCGACGGGCCCTACTATGTGGCCAACGCTCGCGCCTACTTCGAGCACGGTTTCCATCTGACATATTCCAATCCCTACGCCGCCCCCGGATCGCCGGCGGTTTACTTCCAACCTCAAATCCTGCTTCTCGGATGTATTCAGAAGGTGGGCCTCGATCCCGGAGTCGCCTACAGCATCTTCACGTTGCTGGCCTTGTTTTTCGCGGTATGGATGGCGGCCCGTTTCTACGCGGAAGTAGTCGGCTTCGAGAGCCGCGCCAAGCGATTGGCTTTCTGCTGTTTCTTCTGGGGCGGTGGAATTCTGAGCCTGGCCGGCCTGGCAGCAGGCCTGCTCAGTCACCGGTTTGGTTGGGGAGCGGCATCGGCATTCGATCCGTTCGGAGGTTGGTGGTTCCTGAATTTCGGGCGGAACCTGGTATACCCCAACGAAGCCTATTATCACGGGCTCTTTCTTCTTTGCCTATGGCTTCTGATTCGCCGGCGCTTCGCTGCCACGCTGGCGATCGCAGCGCTCATGTCCCTGAGCCATCCGTTCACCGGACTCACCCTGGCTTTGATTCTGATGACCTACTCGGCATTGGAATGCGCCCTGCGAAGCCGGGCTGTACACTGGGCAGTTTTGGCCGGTTCGGCCGGAATCGCTTTCCTGCACATCTGGTATTACGTGTTCTTCCTGAACCGCTTCGCGGAGCATCGTGTGCTCCAGGCGCAATGGCGGCTGGATTGGTTTTATCGGCCTACGTCCTACATCCCCGCGCTGTTCATCGTCGCCGCGTTCGTCGCCATCCGGCTGGGCAGACCACCAGGCCTCCGGGCGCTGCTGAAGGATCCCCGGAACCGATTGTATCTGGTGTGGTTCGCCACCGTGTTCGCCTTGTCCCAACACAACCTTTTGATTCCTCCTGTCCAGCCGATTCACTTTGCCCGCGGGTACGACTGGATGGCGCTGTTCTTCCTCGGCGCTCCGATTTGGGTGCTGGTTTTCGAGCGCATTCTGACCCTGCCCCGGCCTGCGGTGCGAGCTGCGGTCCTGGCCGCCTTTCTGGGTTTCGTGCTCCTGGACAACGCGCTCTGGCTGGGGCAGTTTTTCCATCCCAGCCGGGACGTCGTCTCCCTCTCGCGCGATGAGAAGTCGGTGTTGGATTGGCTGGCGGAACATGCCCGGCCGGCGGAGACGGTGGTCTGGGCGGATTGGGTTCCGTCCTACCTGTTACCGACGTACACTTCCGTGCGCGGCTGGCAAGGGCATCCGCTCAATACGCCCAATTTCGACCAGCGCTGGAGTGAGACCAAGGCGGCCTTCACAGCCGGGCGAATTCTGCCGGAATGGCGGCGGATGCCAGTGATCTACGTCTCGCACCGCGGCGACAACTGGCATCCCCCGGAGAGCGTCGGAGAGCTTTACAGCAACGCCGAATTCAGCGTCTGGGGGCGGCGCTGACACGCGGCGCGAGGGGGTCCGGAGCGCGACGGCCCTGGCAGAGGTCCGCTCCCTCTGGTCGCGGCTCAGTACCGGCAGCCGGCACGCCCAGCGCACACACCACGTTGCCGCGGTAGTACTCTGTTTGAGGAAGGAATCCGCTCATGACTACCAGAAAACAAGATGCACTGGAATACCATTCCAGGCCTCCCGCCGGCAAGCTGGCCGTAACTCCGACCAAGCCCTGCCGGACGCAGCGGGACCTCAGCCTGGCGTACACACCGGGCGTCGCGGTCCCCTGCAAAGAGATAGAGAGCGACGCGAGCCTGGCCTACAAGTACACCGCCAAGGGCAATCTGGTGGCGGTGGTGTCGAACGGCACGGCGGTGCTGGGGCTCGGCAACATCGGCGCGCTGGCCGGCAAGCCGGTGATGGAAGGCAAAGCCGTACTGTTCAAGCGCTTCGCCGACATCGATGTGTTCGACATCGAACTGGCGAGCGAAGATCCCAAAGAAGTGATCCGCGCCTGCCAGTTGCTCGAGCCCACCTTCGGGGGGATCAATCTCGAAGACATCAAGGCGCCCGAGTGCTTCGAGGTCGAGGAAGAGCTGAAGCGCACGATGAAGATCCCGGTGTTCCATGACGACCAGCATGGGACGGCCATCATCTCCGGAGCGGCGCTGATCAATGCGCTCGAGCTGGTAGGGAAGCCCATCGGCGAGGTGAAGCTGGTGTTCAGCGGCGCCGGGGCGAGCGCGATTTCCTGCGCCGAGCACTACGTTCGCCTGGGGCTCAAGCGCGAGAACATCACCATGTGCGACAGCAAGGGCGCCATTTACGAGGGCCGCACCGAGGGTATGAACAAGTACAAGGCGCGCTTCGCGCGTCCGACGCAGGTGCGAACGCTGACCGAGGCTCTCCAGGGCGCCGACGTTTTCGTCGGCCTCTCCTGCGGGAACTGCGTGAAGCCGGAGATGCTGAAAGGGATGGCCGCAAATCCGATCGTGTTCGCGCTGGCGAATCCCGATCCGGAGATCCCTTACGATGTCGCTGTGGCGGCGAGGCCGGACGTCATCATGTGCACCGGCCGATCGGACTATCCCAACCAGGTGAACAATGTCCTCGGATTCCCCTTCATCTTCCGCGGCGCGCTGGATGTGCGGGCCACGGCGATCAACGACGAGATGAAGCTGGCGGCGACGCACGCGCTGGCCTCGCTGGCCAAGGAAGACGTTCCGGATTCGGTCAGGGCGGCTTACGGGATCGACCGGATCGAGTTCGGGCGCGAGTACATCATCCCCAAACCGTTCGATCCGCGCGTGCTGATCTGGGAAGCGGCGGCGGTGGCGCGCGCGGCGATGGAGACCGGCGTGGCGCAAGTGACCGTCGATATCGAGCAGTATAAGGAAGCGCTCGAGCGGCGGCTCGGCAAAGCGCGTGAGATCATGCGCGTGATGATCCACAAAGCGCAGCGCAAGCCGATGCGCGTGGTCTTCCCCGAAGGAGAGGAGACCAAGATCCTGCGGGCTTGCCAGGTCCTGCTGGAGGAGAAGATCGCGCAGCCGATCCTGCTGGGCCGGGAGCAGGTCATCTGCTCACAGATCGACGACTGCCATGTGCATCTGGAAGGGGCGGTGATCGTCGATCCCGCCACATCGACGGACAGAGAGCGCTATGAGAAGGAGCTCTACGTCCTGCGGCAGCGCAAGGGCATCACGCAGCGCGAAGCGCGGGAATGGATCGAGAACCGCAACATCTTTGCGGCCATGATGGTGCACACGGGCGACGCCGACGCGCTGGTGGGAGGGCTCACCGAGCACTATCCCGACGTGATCCGGCCCGCGCTGCAGGTGATCTCAGTGCGCGAGGGGCTGCACAAGGTCTCGGGCGTGTACATGCTGATTACGCAGCGGGGCGACATCTACTTCTTGGGGGATTGCACGGTCAATATCGAGCCCAGCTCGGAGGACCTGGCCGAGATCGCCATGTCTACCGCCGAAATGGCGCGCCGTTTCAACGTGTGGCCGCGCGTGGCCATGCTGTCGTTCTCCAATTTTGGCAGCACCCGGCATCGGCTGGCGGAGAAGGTTCGCCGCGCGGTCGAAATCGTGCGGGCGCGCGAGCCGTTGCTCATGATCGATGGCGAGATGCAGGCGGACACCGCGGTGACGCCCTCGATCATCGACGAGACCTATCCCTTCAGCACGCTCAAGGGCGGCGCCAACGTGCTGATCTTCCCGAACCTGGAGGCCGGGAACGTAGCCTACAAGCTGCTGTCTCAGATCGGCGGCGCGCAGGTGATCGGTCCCATCCTGACGGGCACGTCGAAGCCGGTGCACGTGCTGCAACGGGGCTCCGACGTGGAGGACGTGGTGAACATCGCCACCATCGCCGTGGTGGATGCGCAGGAGGCGGCCCAGCGGCGCGAGCCCTCGCTGGCGGAGGACGCCGCGCGGATCGGGGCGGTGCAGGCGAAGAATTGAGGCCACCCGTGGCGCACGCTTTAGCGTGCAGCCGTGGGCTTCAGCCCACGGTCCGGAGGGCGAACTGACGCCGGCCGCGGTACGCTGAAGCGCGCGCCACTACCACTTCACCGGCTTGCCCGGCTCGAGCGGCCAGACTTCGACGCCCGAGGGCTTGGCGAGTTCGGCCAACTCCTCGGGCCGGCCGGTCAGGGCCGGAAAAGTGCCGAAATGCATCGGGACAACCTTTTGGGGTTGGAGCAACGAGCAGGCGAGCGCGGCCTCCTTCGGGCTCATGGTGAACAGGTCTCCGATGGGCAGAAATGCCAGCTCGGGATGATAGAGCCGTTCGATGAGCGCCATGTCCGAGAACACGTTGGTGTCGCCGGCGAAGTAGAGAGTGCGGCCATCGGGCAGGCGTAACACGTAGCCGCAGGCCTCGCCGCCGTAAACGATGCTGCCGTCGTCTTCCTTGATGCCGCAACTGTGGACCGCGTGGGTCATGGTCACTTTGACCGGGCCGGCCTGCTGCGATCCGCCCTTGTTCATGGCGGCGGTGTTCGCCACGCCTTTCGATGCCAGCCATTCGCAGGTTTCGTAGATCGCCACCACCTGCGGAGAGAACTTCCTGGCCAGCGGAACCGCGTCGTGGATGTGATCGAAGTGACCGTGCGAGATCAGGATCGCGTCAACGCGGTCGAACGAGTGTCCCTTAGGGTAGGCGGGGTTGCCTTCGAGCCAGGGGTCCATTACCAGGACCTCGCCCGATTCGAGGCGAAACTGAAAGGTGCCGTGTCCAAGCCAGGTAATTTCGAGCATGTGTGCCCTCTGCACACGATGATAGCTACTGTTTGGCGGGGCTGGCGGGGTCCGGCGTCGGCGCGGGGGCTGCGGCCGGGCGCACCATCAACTGGATGCCGTCGCCGTACTTCGCCAGGCCGGGGATGGTCACCGGCAGGCGGCCCCGGATGGGGATTTCGCCGAAGAGCGCCTTCACGGCCGCAGTCTCCGAGGGCGGCACGGTGCTGTAGGTGGCCAGGTAGGCGCTGACGCCGGGAAAGGCTCGTAGCAGGTAGGGGCTGCCGAGCGCCACCAGAATGACGGGCTTGCCATTTCCGAGGATGCGGTTCAGCAGGGCGGGATACCCGCCCGCCAGGGCCACGCTGCCGCGATAGGCGGCGACGGAGACGAACGCCGCGACCACGGTCACCGCGGAGGCCTGGGCGCCGGCGGCGGCCTGGTCAAGATCGGTTTCGCCGGCCGCCGGATCGAGCACGGCGATCTGCGCGTTCGGAACGCGCCTGCGGACCTCGGCCGCCAGCAGGCGGCCCTGCTGCGACCCGCGGCTCTCAGCCAGCACCAGGAGAGAGAGGGAGGCCGTGGGGCTGAGCGGGATCGCGCCGCCCTCGTTTCGCACCAGCGTCACGGCGCGATCGGCAATCTGCTGGACCCGCTCGACGTCCTCCGGTGTGTCGAGGTCGTCCATCATCGTGTCCAGGTTCACCACGCGGTGGTGGTTCAGCCCCAGGCGGACTTTGGCGGCCAGAACCCGGGCGACGCTCTCATCGAGGCGCTCGCGGCCGATCACGCCCCGGCGTACGGCATTCGCGATAGCCGCGACTGCTTCGTCGGGGTTAGCCGGCATGAGCAACACGTCGGCGCCCGCCTCGATCGCCTGCACTGCGGCCTGCGCCGCGCTCCAGTGCTGCGTAATACCGCCCATGTCGAGTGCGTCGCTGACGATGATGCCGTTGAATCCCATCTCCCGGCGCAGGAGATTCGTCAGCATCGGCGCCGAGAGCGTGGCTGGGGCGCCGGAGGCGTCGAGCGCCGGCACAGCGATGTGGGCGGTCATTATGGCGTCCACTCCGCCGGCGATCGCGGCGCGGAAGGGCGCCAGTTCGATCTTCTCCAGGTGGGCACGGTCGGCGCTGTCCACCGCCAGCGCCACGTGGGTGTCGGCTGAAGCGTCGCCATGGCCGGGAAAATGCTTCGCCGTTACCAGCACCGGCCCCGCTGAATGAGCCCCTTCGATAAACGCCCGAAGGTGGGCGGCCACTTCGTCAGGGTCTTCCCCATAGGAGCGGACGTTGACGATGGGATTCTCGGGGTTGCTGTTCACGTCGGCGACCGGCGCCAGGATCCAGGGCACGCCCAGGGCGATGGCCTGCCGGGCGGTGACCTCGCCTTCAAAGCGGCTCAGGCCGGGGTCCCGTGTGGCGGCGAAGGCCATGGCGTGAGGAAAAAGCGTCTTCGATTCCAGGCGCATGGAATCGCCGCGCTCGAAGTCTCCGGCGACGAGCAGAGGAACTTTGGAGATCTTTTGCATCCGGTTGAGGAAGGTTGCCATGGCGTAGGGCTCGGCGGAGCGCACACGGCCGTCCTGCACGCGGTTGATGAGCACCAGTCCGCCAACGCGCAGGTTCCTCACCCAGCGGAGATATTTCTGGTATTCCTCCGAGCGGGGATTCGGCGCGTCGCCGAAGAAGGGGACCATCACCAACTGCGCCGCCTTCTCGTGCAGCGTCATCGAGCGCATCCAGTTCTTCACGCTGCGGCTGCGGGTGTCCGCGGGTGGCGCAGAGCGCTTACGGGGAGGGCGCCCCGCAGCCATCGACGCGATGACGGCGAAGAGCAGCAGGGGGAGCAGCGCTCGAGCGGGCAACTTCATCAGTGCGCGGTCTGGCTCTTCGCCTTCGCGGCCTGCGGGCGGTGCGATCTCGCCGGCTTGCGCGGAGCGCCGCGCCGCAGCAGACGATTGACGGACCGGAGAAGTTGAGGAACCTCGGTGGCGCTCTTGGCTATGACCGCGTCTGCGCCGGTGTTCTCCTCGGTCATGCCCAAAGCCTCGGCGTAGCCGGAGATCAGGATAATGGGAACGGGTTCGGGGCGTTCGCGGAGCCGGCGAATCAGCTCGAGGCCATTCATCCGCGGCATCTTGTAGTCGGTGATCACCAGGTCGAACTTCTCGCGCGCGAACCGCTCCAGCGCCTCCTGCCCTTCGAGCGCGGTGGTAATGCGGTGACCGGCATCTTCGAGGACAGCCTTGCGGGCGATCAGCCCCAGTTTGTTGTCGTCGACCAGCAGAACTCGCGCAACCGGAGCGACCTCAGAGGACGAACCTTTCATAAGGGAAACTACGCGACGTTACCAGAGCCGGAAGCGTCCTGTCAACGGATTCGTAACAATTTGAAAAAGTGCCACATCATCCGCTTGACTTTCAAGCACGCGTCGGGAATCAAGTCCGGTTCTCTCGCGCGCTCCGGCTGCCACGCGGGAAGCCCTTCGGCAGCCTGGCGGGAATCCGCTCTCTGGCGGTCGCGGTTCGCGGCGCTATTCCACTTCGCGCGGCGCGGTGTAGCCGCCCTTGGCGATGATCGTGTACTTGACCGGCTTGCCGTTCTCGGTGATTTTGAGAGCCTCCCCGCTGGCCGGATTGACCAGTTCCACCTTGATCTTACGGAAACTGCCGTCGCGCGCCTGGTTGGAAGGGTTGTACACGAGGCTGTACTGGTTGCGGAGGGCCTGCGCGATGGCCCGGAAAATGCCCGGAAACTCGGCTTCGAAGCGCGGCAGAAAGGCCTGCCCGCCGGTCTCGCGTGCAAATGTGTTGAGCGTGTTATCGGCCTGCAGCCAGTCGAGTTGCGTGATCGGCCCCACGCGGTTCTCCATGAGAATGCGGATCGCCTGGCCGATGCCGATAGCGTAGATCGGAACGCCGGCGTTCTGAAGGATCTTGCGGGCCTTGTCGAAGGTCAGCTTGCTGAACGTGTCCACGCCGGAGGTGACGGTGACAATGGCTTTGCGGCCTTCGATGCCGCTCATTCGCTGCGCCGTATCTGCCAGTGCGTCGTAAAGATTCGCCTCCGAAAAGGCCGGAATCTGAAGGCGCCGCATCGCTTCCATGGCCTCGCGCTTGTCCTGAGTGAAATCGCAGAAGATTTCCGGGCGCATGTCGTAGGCAATGATGGCGATGTAATCCTCCGGCTTGAGCGACTGCAAAAAGCCCCAGGAAGCCTGCAGAGTGTCATACCAGGTCTGGGTCCAGTAGGCCTGCCAGCGGTTGCTGAATTCGACCACCAGGGCCACCGTCATGGGCGCCTCGCCCATGCTGAAGTTGGTGACCTGCTGCGGGACGCCGTCCTCGACCACGCGGAAGTTGCCGCGGGGGATGTTAGGAATGAAGCGGCCCTTGTTGTCAAGCACCGCGACGTCGACCGTGACCGCGGTGACGTTGCTCTTGAAATTCGGCGTGCCGGCGGGAGTGGTGTCTTTCTTTTCGAACTTGGAAGGGATTTTGGGGCCTTCGGCGGGCTCGGTGGAGGTCGTGCTGCTGCGCGGGCGGGCAACCGTCTCGCTGCTTTCTTTCTGCGGTCCCTGGTCCTGGCCGGCCAGCGTGGCCAGACTGGCGGCCAGACAAACTGCCAATGGAATGATGGTTCTTCTGGAGGTTCTCATAGCACGCCTCACGCCCCGACTATAGCAGAGTCCCTATACTTCTCCATGAAGTCTGACGCGCCAGGGCCGGGCGGCGTTACGCGGTCGCTCGTCGCCCGTCGATCGGGTCGTGACGGGCCGGTCAGTTCACCCAACGGTCGTTGCCGGGGCCGCGCTTGCGCAGGTAGACCTGGAATCTGCGGCGGGCCCGTTCCATCCGCCAATTCCGGTATTGGTTCCGAAGGGCGCCCAGCGGACTCACGGGCTGGAAGCGAACTTTCAGGAAAAGGTACCCAAACAGCATTCCCCCCAGGTGCGCCACGTTGCTGACGCCACGGGATGGCTGCCAGACGTAATAGAGCTCGATGACGCCGAAGAGCATGACGGCGTATTTGGCCTTCATGGGGAACAGCAGCATCATCAAAATGATCCGGTCGGAGTACACGACCCCGAATGCCAGCAGCAGTCCGAAAATCGCTCCGGACGCTCCGATCGTTGGTTGAATGAGATTGGCCGGCCGAGCCGACGCCAGACCGAGCGCCACCAGAACCACGCAAATGGCCGCGCCGACGCCGCAAAGGAAATAGTACTTCAAGAACCGCCGGGTGCCCCAGTCGCGCTCCAGGTCGACTCCGAACATCCAGAGCATGAGCATGTTGATGACGAGATGCCAGATGCCCCCGTGCAGGAACATGTAGGTGAACAACTGCCAGACGCAACCGTAGTCGCGCACCAGCAGCGGCACCAGCCCGAACTGGTCGATCGGATCGTAGCGGAACAGCGCAACGACGAGCTGCTGGAGCACAAAAACCGCGCAGTTGACGATCAGCAGCCACTTCACGCCGGGAGGGAAGTAGTTGGAATAGAATCCTCTGGCTCTATACCGCGTGTATTGCATGGAAGGCGTGGCCCGTCACCCGTCAGAATATCAGAAACGGCCGGCTGTTTTCGGGCGCGGGCTTTGGGCTACACTGGAGCATGGCGTTGCCGAGCCTCGGGGTTGCGCGGGCGTAGCCGCGGACCGGAAGCCGATTCGCGACAGGGCTCCGGCCCCAGGTTGGGCCAAGGCGGGCGCTTTTTGATTCGCTGCTTTCTTATAGCTCTTTTCCTGACAACCTGGCTCGTTTCCGGCGTCGCCCGCGGACAGGCGCGGCCGGAAACGAGGACGGAGAAGTCCCCCGAGCAGGGGCAGCTGGATGCCAGCGAAAGCCTGTTCACCGTGATGGCGGCGCTCAACGCGGCGGGCTACGACGCCGAACTGGAATCCCCTTCGAACTCGCCGCTGCGGGAGGCGGTGCGGCGGTGGGTAGCCGCCAAGGCTCCGCCCAGTGTCGCCGAACTGTACCGCTTCTTCCTCGACCACCGCCAGCCCGATGCGGTCGCCAACCTGAGCCAGTACGTCTCGTTCGCGCTGTGCGTCGAAGGCCCGCCGTATTTCCAGTGGCGCTATCGGAATCAGGACCTGGCCCCGGACGTGGAGCCGCTCGACGAGCTCCGGGGACTGCTGGCGAGGTTCTATCGGGAGGCCGACATCGAGGAGGCGTGGCGCCGGGCGCAACCGGCCTTCGAAGAAGCGATCGCTCGCTACCATGGCCCGGTGATGAGAGCCCTGACACTGGTGAATGCGTATCTACGCACCTCGAACAGCCCGGCGCTCGGCGCCCGTTTCCAGATTTACGTGGACCTGCTCGCCGCGCCCAACCAGGTGCATACGCGCAGCTACCGCAACGAGTATTTCGTCGTGGTGACGCCGGCGGCCGAGCCGCAGACCGAGAGCGTGCGTCACGCCTACCTGCATTTCATGCTCGACACGCTGCCGCTGCGGTACGCCGAGGAACTCGATAAGAAAAGGGGGCTGATCGACTACGCGCAGGGCGCACCCTTCCTCGAGGATTACTACAAGAACGATTTCCCGCGGTTCGCCAATGAGTGCCTGATCAAGGCCGTGGAGGCGCGGCTCGCGCCCGCATCCGCCCGCCAGGGAATGATCGACCAGGCGCTGCGCCAGGGATACGTCGTGACCCCGGCATGGGCCGATGGGCTCATCCTGTACGAGAAACAGGAGCAGGCGTTCAGATTCTTCTATCCGAGCCTGGTGGCGGCGATTAATCTGAAGCGGGAAGAGCAACGGTTGGACAAGATCGAGTTCGCCCGCGAGCGGCCCGCGCCGAAGATCAGGCTGACGGAGCGTCCGGCTCAGCCCAGCGGGCCGTACAAGACGCTGGAAGAAGCCGAGCGGCTGTACTTCGCCGAGCCTCCGGATCTGGCCAACGCCAAGGCCGGCTACCTGCGCGTGCTGAACGAGACCACGGATAAGCCGCTGCAGGCCAAGGCGTATTATGGGCTGGGGCGCGTCGCCCTGCGCCAAAACGATCCCGACGCGGCGGAGAAGCTGTTTGGAAAGGTGCTGGAATCCGAACCCGATCCGCAGGTCAAAGCGTGGGCACAGGTGTACCTCGGGCGGCTGGCGGAGGCCGCCGGGGAGTCCGAACAGGCCATCCAGCGGTACCGGGCCGCACTGGCGGTTGATGGCGCTTCGGAGAAGGCGCAGAAGGCTGCACGGGAGGGGATTGAGAAAGCCTCCGGGCGGCATGAGAAGCAGTAGAAGCCGGCCGGCGGCGGAGCGGCCGTACGGCTTGTGAGAAAGACCAGAAGGAGTGACCGATGAGAAACGGACTTTTGATGGGCGCCCTGGCGCTGGCATTGGCCGGCGGCGTGATGCGAGGCCAGCCGGCGCCGAAAGCGCGGGCGCCGAAATCACCCGAGGAGGTGAAGGCTCTGCAAGTGATGGTGGGAGCTGCCTCGCCGGACGCGCAAATCGCCGCCGCGGACGAATTCGTGGCGAAGTTCCCGCATTCCGACTTCAAAGCGCTGGCCTTCTTTGCGGAGGCCCAGGGCTACCAGCAGAAGAACGACTACGACCACCTGGTTGTCTTCGGCGAGCAGGCCCTTGAGTCGGACCCCGACGACGCCACCAAGGTGCAGACGCTGCTCATGCTGGCGCGGGCCATCTCCTTGAAGACGGGCGAATACGATCTCGATCGGGAAGAGAAGCTGTCGAAAGTCGAGAAGTACGCCGCCGACGCCATGGAGATGCTGAAAACCATGCCGAAGCCGAATCCCTCCCTCTCCGACCCGCAGTGGGAGACGGCCAAGGCCGACATGGTCGGCCAGGCGCACACGGCGCTGGGCGTGGATCAGATGCTGAGGAAGGACTACGACAAGGCGATCGCCGAGTTCAAGGCGGCCCTCGATGCGTCCAAGGACGACGACCCATCCATCTACGTGAGGCTGGCCGCCGCCTATGACAAGGCTGAGAAGTACGACGATGCCGTGGCGGCCTGCGACAAGGCGCTGGCGGTACCCAACCTGCATCCTGGGATCAAGACTGCCGCAGAGGCCGAAAAGGCTCGCGCCCTGAAGTTGAAGGGTGCTGGGGCTGCCAAGAAGCCCTGATCGCGGTCATCGATTCCATGCGCGCGGATCTGGAAGCCCTCGAAACCGCAATCGGCCATGCGTTTCGCAACCGCGGCCTCCTTGTCCGCGCGCTGACGCACACCTCGCATGCCTACGAGCGGAGCCAGCCTCCGCTCCAGGACAATGAGCAACTGGAGTTTCTGGGCGACTCGATCCTCGGGTTTCTGGTCAGCGAATCGCTGGTGTGCCGCTACCCGGCATACCGCGAGGGCCGGCTCTCGATCCTGAAGAACTATCTGGTAAGCGCCTCGCACCTGCACGAAGTGGCGCAGAGGATCGAGCTGGGCGAGTACCTGCTGCTGGGGCGGGGCGAGGAGCTGAGCGGCGGCCGGGTGAAGAAGGGTCTGCTGGCGGATGCGGTCGAGGCGCTGATCGCGGCTATTTACCTGGATGCCGGAATCGGCGAAGCGCGGCAGTTCGTGGTGCAGCATATCCTGGGCGCCGAGCAGGAGTTGCAGGACAACATCGAGGCGCCATTCACCAATTTCAAGGGCGCCCTCCAGGAGATCGCACGGTCCCTCAATCTGCCTTCGCCCCGCTACACGGTGGTCCAGGAGCAGGGGCCGCCGCACGCGCGCAGCTTCACCGTCGAAGTCACCATCGGGAGCGACCTGTCTGCCCAGGCCGAGGGCGACTCCAAGAAGAGCGCCGGGCAGAAGGCGGCACAAATGGTGCTCAAGCGCCTGATGGAGCACGCCGTATAGCCCGTTTGCTAGACTCGGCATCAAATGACCAACGTGGCGCTTTTGGCAATCGGACTGTTGGCCGGTGTGTTCGCCGGCATGTTTGGCATCGGGGGCGGGCTCATCATTGTGCCGGCGCTGCTCTTCGTCCTGAAAATGCGCGAGACGGAGGCGATCGCGACGAGCCTGGCGGCGCTCATCCCGCCGGTTGGCCTGCTGGGAGCGGCGGAGTATTACGGCAAGGGGTACATCAACATCCGCTACGCCGCCCTGATCGCGCTGGGGCTGTTTATCGGGGCGTTCTTCGGGGCCCGCATCACGATCAGCCTCGCGCCGCACATCATCCGCAGGATCTATGCGGGGTTTCTGATCGTGATCGCGGCACGGATGCTGGTGACGGGGAAGTAGGGGGCGCGGGTCAGCGGAGCAACTTCCGAACGGGCGCCGCCGGGCGAGTTATCTCGGCGAGCACGGGCTCGGCCCCGGCCAGTGGCGGCGGGCTGGGCAGCGGCGTCGCGGCGGGAAGTTCCCGATCCACCCAGGGCGTCAGGGGAATGCTGCGGAACGAGACTCGCTCCTGGAGGAGCATCGTGCCGCGGCCTTCCAGCCGGAAACGCCGTTCGTCGACGCGCACGTCGGCCAGGAACTCGTTGAGCGCCCTGCGCCGCGCCTCTTCCTCGGCCGCCCGGACGCGTTCCTCCATGGCCCGGTGCTGAGTTGCCAGCAGGGCGCGGACTTCGGCGAGCGCCGCACGCTGGCAGGCCAGCGCCGCCTCAGTGCGGGCGTTCATGAGGATGGCGGTGAGCAGCGCGGCTCCGGCTGCCACCACAAAGGGCATCGCCGCCCAGACGTAATCAGGGACAACCCCGACCATGAGCCATTCATCGGCGGAAGGCGGGGAAAAGTTGAGCTTCGCCCCTACTCCCACTCGATGGTGCCGGGGGGCTTGTGGGTGAGATCGTAGAAGACCGCGCAGACGCCTTCCAGGTCCAGAAGCTCCCGCGTCATGTCTGCCAGCAAGCCGGGTTCCATGGGGACGGAGCGGGCCGTCATGCCGTCCACCGAGTCGACCGGGCGCAGCGCCACCGAATCGGGCCGCTGGGCGGTGCCTAGCGGGACGAGAATCACCGGAAACTGCCAGATGGTGCGGTCGAAGCCGGAATCGTGCGAGAGGCGGCGGACGATGGCGTCGGCGCGGCGCAGGCGCGCCAGGCGTCCCGGCGTCAGGTCGCTCTCCCAAACCCGCAGCGAGTCGATGGGGGCGCGGCTGGCGGCCAGGGCCACCACGCGGTTGATGCCGGAAAGGCGGTTGATGAGTTCCGTCGCCAGATCGTGCAGGCTGCCGTCGGGCCGCGGCGCCTCACCGAGGGCGAGCACCGGGCGATAGCTCCGTTCATCCCCCTGCACGCCCACCGAGTGAACGGGAAGCAGCCAGCCATCCTCGACGCGGCGCACCGGCTCTTCCGTCTCCGAGCAGAGGCAGCGGATCGCCAGACCCGGTCCGGGAAATGGGTGACGGTGAAGCAGCTCGGCGGGCAGGCCGAGTTCCTCGCCGATCTCGCGGACCTCGTCCTTGTAGAACGAGCTGAGCGGTTCGACGATGCGGCCCGCCTGGATCAGTCTCTGGACGCCCTCGACGCGATTGTGATGAGTTTTGATGAGAGCCGCGTTCTTGGTGCCGCCGGACTCGATGGTGTCGGGGTAGATGGTGCCCTGCCCCAGTATCCAATCGCCTTCGGCAAGGTGCCCGCTCTCGATGATCCGCTCCTGGACCCGGACGAACTCCTCTCCGATGATGAGGCGCTTCCGCTCCGGCTCGCGGACGCCCTTGAGCGCGCCCAGGAACCGCGCCCCGGCCTCTTCGATCAGGACGGCGCCGGGAGCGAACCGGTCGAAGGTGCGGCGGACGAAATCGGTCTCGCCCTCGCGCATCATGCCGGTGTCCACGTATCGGCCGCGAACGCGCTCGGGCCCGAGCGCCCGGAGGCAGAGGGTGAAGGCCACCGTGGAATCCACACCGCCGGAAACGAAGAAGAAGACGTTGCGGTTCCCGACCGCGTCGTGGATGCGGCTCAAGATCAGCGGGATGCGGTTCTTCGGGTTCCAGTCGCGCTGGCAGCCGCAGATGCCGAAAACGAAGTTCTCCAGGATCTTGCGGCCGCTGCAGGTATGCACGACCTCGGGGTGGAACTGCACACCGTAGAGCCGGCGGCCGGTGTCGGCCATGGCGGCGATGGCGCAGGTTTCGGTGGAACCCAGCACTTCGAATCCGGGCGGCGCGGCCAGCGCGGTATCCCGGTGGCTCATCCAGATCTGCTCGCGGGCGTGCAGGGCGATGCCTTCAAACAGGGGGGCGGTCTTGGCCAGATCGAGGAACGCCAGGCCGTACTCCCCTTTTTCGCCGCGCTGGACCCGGCCGCCGAGCAGGTAGGCCATCAACTGCAGCCCGTAACAGATGCCGAGCACCGGAACGCCGGCGTCGAACAGGGCGGGGTCGACCGTCGGGCTGCCGTCCGCGTAGACGCTCATGGGACCGCCGGAGACGATGACACCCCGGCGCGGCGCCAATTCGGCGGCCGGCGTGTCGCTCGGCCGTACCTCGGCGTAAACGCCCAACTCACGGACCTTGCGCGCGATCAGGTGGCAGTACTGCCCACCTGCATCCAGAACGATAATCTGAGGATCAACTGCGCCGACAGGCGATCTCAACACGTTCCTACGATTTTACTGGAGATGCCCGGTGGTGTGAAACCGGCAGGCGAAACCGCCTGCCCCACGTTCCGACCCTGCTACTGCTTTGAAACCCGCTGGGCGATGACGCGCTTCGCCTTTTCGAGCAGCGCGAGGGCCTTGGGCATGGCCTCCACCCCTTTGGTGACCTCCGGGTCGGTCTCGACAGCCAGCCGCCGTGCGTCCTCGATGCCGAAGGCGCTCTGGTAGATCTCGCGTCTGATTTCCTGCTTGATCCAATCCAGGTGCCCGGTGAAATCCGCTTCGGTGAACTCGATGCCCTGGCTGAGCAGGTACTGGCGGAACTCCTCGACGATCTCCTGGTCCGGCTGCCATCCCTTGGACAACGCTGCCTGATGGGTGCCAAGGTAGTGCGAGGCAAAGTTGAAGAAGGCGTACTTGCGCCGCGCAAGCAGATTCTGGAAAGTGTCGAGCTTCGGTTCCTCGAATTTCTCGTCGGGAGTGATTCCCGCACCGCCGTAAACCGTCCGGCCGCTATCGGTGGACTTCGCGTCGAGCGGGTTCTTGGTATCGGTGTCCTTGCGGAAGTAGTAGTCGTAGAACGAGATGTTCGAATAGTCGCGCTGGATCAGGCGCCCGCTGGGGGTGTAATAGCGGGCGGTGGTGAGCGCCAGGCCGGTGTTCTCCGAAAGCGGGTAAACGGTCTGCACCAGGCCCTTGCCGAAGGTGTTGTCGCCGAGAATCCAGGCGCGGTCATGGTCCTGGAGCGCGCCGGCAACAATCTCGGCCGCCGAGGCGGAATAGTGGTTGACCAGCACCACGATCGGGTAGTCGTGCCCGCCGTTGCCCGTCCTGGCGACGTACGGCTTTTCCGCCGACACACGGCCGCGGTGCGAGACGATGAGTTGCCCCTTCTGCAGGAAGCGGCCCGCCACCGCCACGCCTTCATTGAGCAGCCCGCCGGGATTGTTGCGCAGGTCCAGGATGAGCCCCTTGATGTTGCCCTCGCCCAGACGCTTCAGCGTGTCCTCCACCTCGCGGCTGGTGTTCTCATTGAAGGAATCCACCTCGAGGATGGCGATGCCGGGCCGGACCCAGAAGGCGTCCTGCACGGTCTTGCGCGGGATCTCATCGCGGATGAGGTTAAACACCAGGGGCGCATCGCTGCCCTCGCGGGCCATGGTGACCTTGACATGGGTGCCGCGGGGCCCCTTGAGCTTGTCGGCGATCTCGGTCAGCGTCAGCTTGTCGGCGGGCTGGTCATCCACCGACAGGATGGTGTCGCCGGGGCGGATGCCAGCCTTGTAGGCCGGAGAGCCGGGGAACGGCGCAATGACAATGGTCTTGCCGTTGCCGAGGCGGCTGGGACCGATCTGCATCCCGACGCCGTAGTAGTGCCCCGACTGGTCTTCCTTGAGCAGTTCGAAGTCGCGCGGGTCGAAGAAGTTGGAGTGCGGATCTAGGGTGCGAAGCATTCCCGGGATCGCGCCCTTGTAGATCGCCTTCTCCGGGTCCAGGGCGTCGGCGTTGTTGTGCTCCACCAGAGCGTAGATCTTGGTGAACGAGTCCACCGCGGCACGGGTGTCGTCTTCCGAGGAAGCCGCGGCCGCGCTGTTCAGACCCGGACCGTAAACCCCGCCCAGAACCGAGCAGGCGACGATAATTGCGGGAAAAAGAAGTAAGGAACGGCGATAGGCCATTAGGTCTCCAGAGACGAATCTGGCTTCAGTATAGCAGCTTGCGGCGCCGTAGCCCGGAGCGCCTACACCGCGCGGGTTCTGCGCAGCGGCGAGGCCGCCTCCGCCCGGGCGGGCTTCCTGGGCGCCGCCTGCAGGCGGCGGACCTGGTCGCTGACGCAGACCAGGAACATGGGCTGGCGGGCGTTCTTCAGCACGTCGATGATCCGCTCCTGCCGGTCTTCCAGGTAGATCGTTTTGCCGTCGGTGAGCAGGTGCAGCGACGACTCGTTGGTGAGGACGTCGCTCAAGCGCCGGCCCATCTCGCGCTGGAGGTACCGCAGAACACGGCGGATCTTCTGGAGCGAGAACCCCTTACGCCTCAGCTCGGCAATGACCGTGATCTCGAGGACCTGTTCGGAGGAATAGACCCGCTTGTGCCCGGAGTGCTCGGGCGAGACCACGTGCCGCTCGTCCCACCACTGGAGTTGCCGGAGGCTGACGTTCGCAACCTTGGCGACATCGAGCGAAGAGTAGGCTTCAGCCGGAGAAACCGGAGCAGGACGTACCTTTCTTGTTTTGAACATGGCCACGGGCTTTCGTTTAAAAGATAGCAGATAAAGGCTTGCTATAGGATTGTACTTCGCCGCGCTCCGGAGTCCAAGTGTTTTTTTCAGAATTCTGTGTGACTCCGTGGCGGGTAGTGCGCCCGGCAACTACCCCACGGCGCGGCATTCGGCCCCGCATGGGCTATAGCGATTCGTAGCGGACCCGGGGCAAGGGCGTTCCCCTGGGCGGGCCCCCACACCGGACCGTGAGCGTGAGAGAGGCTGGGGTCCGGTCCCTGACGGTCGCGCCTCAGTGCCGGGGAGCCGCTTTGACACCCTGTTTCGGAGATCGCTATAGTCGAATTGGGTCCGCTGAAAAGTGGCTGTGGCGTAGGTTGCGGGGTTTTTGGGAGGGCTGAGAGGCCGATGCCGGGTTCATACGCGGAGGTGTATTTCCCTGTTCTGCTCCAGGTCCTGATCGCGATGGCGATTGCCGCGGGGATGCTCGTCACTTCGGCCATTCTGGGGCGCAGGGTGCGCAATCGGGTCAAAGACCTGCCCTACGAGTGCGGGATCACCCCGATCGGGTCGACGCGCGAGCGGTTTAGCGTGAAGTTCTACCTGGTGGCGATGGTCTTCATCCTGTTCGATATCGAGACCGTGTTCCTCTATCCCTGGGCGGTGGTTTTTCGGGAACTGCGCATGTTCGCCTTCGTCGAGATGCTGGTGTTCGTCGCCCTGATCCTGTCGGGGTTCTTCTACATCTGGAAGAAGGGCGCGCTGGCCTGGTCGGTCCAGGAGAATCCGGAGGGGCGGCCGTGAGCGAGAGCGCCGTGGGAGGGGCAATCCCGGGGGCCGTGCTTGGTTCGAGCGTTGACCGCGGGCAGGCGAGCCTGGAAATCGCCCCGGCGCAGATCGTCGAGGTCTGCCGGTTCCTCAGGGACCAGCAGCGATTCAACCGGCTGAGCGGCGTGACCGCGGTGGACTGGTATCCCGCCGAGCCGCGGTTTGAAATCGTTTACCTTCTGCACTCGCTCGAACGGAACGAGCGGCTGCGGTTGAAGTGCCGCGTGCCAGGTAGCGGCGCCGGGATCGACTCGGTGACCGGCGTCTGGCCGGGAGCGAACTGGTACGAGCGCGAGGTCTTCGACCTGTTCGGCGTGGTCTTCCGGAATCACCCCGACCT
This sequence comes from Bryobacterales bacterium, assembly GCA_963719445.1. Taxonomy (GTDB): domain Bacteria; phylum Acidobacteriota; class Terriglobia; order Bryobacterales; family Bryobacteraceae; genus DASWZN01. The sequence goes on along the minus strand of OY970385.1, from coordinate 3,794,957 downwards.
GCGGCGGATCATGATGCCCGAGAGTTGGGACGGCCACCCGTTGCGAAAGGACTACCCGGTGACCGGCCCGAAGTACACCTACACACAGGAATGAGCGAACCCGCCGCCAACATCGCCGAGACGCCCGCCGACACCGCCCCGCGGCGGTTGACGCTCAATATGGGCCCGCAGCACCCCTCCACCCACGGCGTGCTGCGCATGGTGCTGGAGATCGATGGCGAGACGATCACCAAGGCGGGGTGCGACGTCGGCTACCTGCACACCGGCATCGAGAAGGAATTCGAGGACAAGCTCTACCAGCAGGCGGTGACGCTCACCGACCGCATCGACTACCTCTGCCCGCTGGTCAACAACCTGTGCTATTGCCTGGCGGTGGAGAAACTGCTGGATCTGGAAATGCCGCCGGCGGTGCAGTGGATGCGGGTGCTGCTGGCCGAGTTGACGCGCATTAACAGCCACTTGGTGTGGCTGGGCACGCACTCGATGGACCTGGGAGCGATGTCGGTCTTTCTTTACTGCTTCCGCGAGCGGGAGGAGGTGCTTAAGATCTTCGAGATGTTCTCCGGCCAGCGCATGATGACCAGCTACTTTCGCATCGGCGGGCTGGCGCTCGATCCCCCGCGCGGCTGGCAGCAAGCGGTGGGGAAGTTCATCGACGCCTTCCCCAGCCACGTGGACGAATACGAAGAGCTGCTGACGAAGAACCCGATCTGGATGCGGCGAACCAAAGGCGTGGGCTACGCTTCGCTGGACGACCTGATCGCGCACGGCGTGACCGGGCCGATGCTGCGCGCGGCCGGGCTCGCATGGGACATCCGCAAGAGCGAGCCGTATTCGAGTTACGAGAAGTTCGATTTCGAGATTCCCACCCGGAGCGAGAGCGACGTCTACGCGCGTTACCAGGTGCGGGTGGAGGAGTTGCGCCAGAGCGCGCGCATCGTGAGGCAGGCGCTCGACGGAATGCCGGCGGGACCGTGGAAGGCCGATGCGCCGCAGGTGGTGCTGCCGGACCGCGAGAAGATGAAGACGCAGATCGAGGCTCTCATCTATCACTTCAAGATCGTGACGGAGGGCTTCCGCGTGCCCGCGGGCGATGTCTACCAGGTGGTGGAGTCGCCGCGCGGCGAGATGGGTTATTACGTGGTCAGCGACGGCACCGCGCGGCCGTACCGCGTGTTCATCCACGGCCCCAGCTTCGGGAACCTGCAAGGGCTGCCGAAGATGGTGGAGGGCCGGCTGCTGGCCGACGCGATCGCGGCGCTGGGATCGACGGATTTTGTGTTGGGGGATGTGGATAGGTAGAGCTGACGGGAAAGATTATGACCCTCTCGCCCAAACTTGAGGCGCGCTTCAACACGCTGCTCGCGAACTACCCGCCGGGGAAAGAGCGGTCGGCGGTGGTTCCGATGCTGATGTACGCGCAGGATGAGATCGGCTCGATCACGGCCGAGCTGGTCGAAGAGGTGGCGCGAAGGACGGGCATCGCGCCGCTGCAGGTGGAGGAGGTCGTCTCGTATTACTCGATGCTGCACCGGCAGCCGCTGGGCAGGCATCACATACAGGTCTGCACCAACATTAGCTGTATGCTGGCGGGCGGGGCCGAGCTGTGGGACCACGCCTGCAACAAGCTCGGGATCGGACACAAGGGGGTGACCGCGGACGGGCAGTTCTCGCTGGAAGAGGTCGAGTGCATCGGCGCGTGCTCGTGGGCGCCGGCGCTTCAGGTCAACTACGAGTTTCACCACCAGATGACGCCAGAGAAGCTGGACCAACTGATCGAGAGCCTGCGGAAACTCCAGTAAACGATGCCCTATAACGAACCGAGCCCGCTCGAAGTTAAAGTGCTGACCAGGCGCTTCGCGCTGACCGATTCGGCTTCCATCGCCACCTATCTCGCCACGGACGGCTACGTGGCGCTGCGGAAGGCGCTGGAGATGACGCCGGAGCGGATCCTCGACGAGGTCAAGGTGTCGAACCTGCGCGGGCGCGGCGGCGCGGGCTTCCCCACGGGAATGAAGTGGAGCTTCGTCCCGCGGGATTCCGGCAAACCGAAGTACATCGTCGTAAACGCCGACGAGAGCGAGCCGGGCACCTGCAAGGACCGCCTGCTGATCGAGTACGATCCGCACCAGTTGATCGAGGGCATGCTGATTGCGGCGCGCGTGGTGGGCGCCGCGCGCGGCTACGTCTACATCCGCGGCGAGTACCGCTATCTGATCGAGATCATGGACCGCGCCATCGCCGAGGCATACGCACACGGGTACCTGGGGCCGGACATTCTGGGGAGCGGGTTCAGCTTCGACGCGTGCACTCACACCGGCGCGGGGGCTTATGAGTGCGGCGAGGAATCGGCGCTGCTCGAATCGCTCGAAGGCAAGCGGGGCATCCCGCGCATTCGGCCGCCGTTCCCGGCCGTGGCGGGGCTCTACCAGGCGCCCACGGTGCTGAATAACGTGGAGAGCTACTGCGCCGTCCCGGCGATCCTCCGCGACGGCGGGGCCGCGTTCGCCAAGCTCGGGACGCCGAAAAACGGCGGCACCCGCCTGTTCTGCATCTCCGGCCACGTGAACCGGCCCGGCGTCTACGAGCTGCCGATGGGTTTCAACCTGCTGCGGATGATCGACGAGGTGGCGGGCGGCATAAAGGGCGGCAAGAAGCTGAAGGCGGTGATTCCGGGCGGCTCTTCCTGCCCCGTGCTGAAGGCCGAGGAGTGCGACATCGCGATGGACTTCGACTCGCTCGCCAAGGCGAAGAGCATGCTGGGCTCGGGCGGCGTGGTGGTGATGGACGAGGACACGTGCATGGTGAAGGCCGCGCTGCGCATCATGCGCTTTTACGCGCACGAAAGCTGCGGGTGGTGCATCCCGTGCCGCGAGGGCACGCTGTGGCTGAGGAAGATCCTGGCGCGCGTGCACGAGGGCGGCGGAGTGGAGAGCGACGTTCCGCTGATCCACGAGCTGGCGGCCAACATGCTCGGCCGCACGTTCTGCCCGCTGGGCGATGCCGCGGCCATGCCCACGCTGGCCTTCGTCGAAAAGTTCCGCGAGGAGTTTGAAGCGCACCTCAACGGGCAGCCCTGCCCGTTCGAGCACGTCAACCGGCTGGTGACGGCATAATGGCCAACACGGTCAAACTGACGATCGACGGCAAACTCATCGAGGCCGCGGCGGGGACCCTGGTGATCGACGCGGCGAGCCGAAACGGCATCGAGATCCCGTCTTTCTGCTACTACGAAGGCCTGGCGCTTCAGGCCGCCTGCCGCATGTGCCTGGTGGAGGTGGAGAAGGCCCCCAAGCTCATGACCGCGTGCACGCTGCCGGTGGCCGAGGGCATGGTGGTGCGCACCGAGACTCCCAAGGTGGCGGAGGCGCGCAAGGCCATGCTCGAGTTCGTGCTCACCAATCACCCGCTCGATTGCCCGGTGTGCGACAAGGGCGGCGAGTGCGAGCTGCAGGACATGGTGTTCCGCTACGGCGCGGGCGAGAGCCGGTTCCTCGAGCGCAAGCAGCACGTCGATGAGCGGGAGTGGTCGCCGGTGGTTTTCTACGACCGGCCGCGCTGCATCCTCTGCTTCCGCTGCGTGCGGATTTGCAGCGAGGGGATGGGCGTGGCAGCGCTGGGCATCGTCAACCGCGCCGCCGCATCCGAGATCGCGCCGAACCGCGGCGACCAGTTGGAGTGCGACGAGTGCGGCATGTGCATCGACATCTGCCCGGTGGGCGCGCTGACCAGCGGCACCTACCGCTACAAGACGCGGCCCTGGGAGATGGAGCACGTCGGCACCATCTGCGCGCACTGCGCGGACGGCTGCAAGACCACGCTGGGCGTGCGGCAGAACCGGATCGAGCGGGCGAATAACCGCGACCGCTCCGGCATCAACGGCGAGTTCCTGTGCCTGAAGGGGCGATACGCGGCCGATTTCACGGATCATCCGGAGCGGCTGCTTTCGCCGCTGGTGCGCAACGCCGCGGGCGAGTTCGAGCCGGTCTCCTGGGCCAGGGCGATCGAGACCGTGGCGGCGCGCTTCGGCGAGGCGAAGGCGCGCGGCGGGAAGTTCGGAATTATCGGCTCGAATCACACTACCAACGAGGAAGACGAGTACCTGCAGCGCCTCGCGCGCGCCGGCCTGGGCACCGACAACATCGACCACCACCGCACCGGCGACGTGGTTTCGCTCATGGCGGCGCTGGCGGGGCGTCGGGATGCGCTGGCCGCGACGGCCGATCTTTACAACAGCAGGGCCGTGCTGATCGTGGGTACGGATCTGACGCAGCAACACCCGTTCCTGGCCTACCAGGTGCGAGCGAACTGGCGGCACCATCGCGCGTCGGTTTACGTGGTGCGGCGCGGGCCGACGCGCGAGGACGCGAACGCGAAGCGCGTGGTCACGACCGCCGCGGGCGAGGAACTGGGCGGCCTGGAGCAGATTCGCGCCGATCTGGCGGGCGAGCCCGAGCTGGTGATCCTGTTCGGCGACGCGGTGCAAGGCGCCGGAGTGCGGGAACTGGTGGCTTTCGGCGATTCGCTCGGCATCCCGGTCAAGTACGTGTGCCTGGTGGACTACTCGAATTCGCGCGGCGCGCAGGATTGGGGCCTTCTGCCCGGCCCGGGCGGCATGAACCTGGACGAGATGCTGGCGGCCCAGGACCTGGACGCGCTCTGGGTCGTCGGCGCGAACCCGCTCAAGGGCGGCCGCACCCTCGCGGCGGCCGGCGCATTCGTGGTGGTGAACGAGCTGTTCCTCACCGAGACGGCCCAACGCGCCGATGTGATCCTGCCGGCGGCTTCGCAGTACGAAAAATCGGGCACCGTGACGAACGCGTGCGGCGAGGTGCAGCGGCTCAAGAAGGCGATGGAGAAGATGGGCGCCAAGCCGGACCTGGAGATTTTCAGGCTGGTGGCGCGCGGGATGAAGCTGGAGCTGCCGGAGGCCGCGGCGCCGGCCGTGGGCGATGTGCGGCCCGGGCTGATCCGTTCGGCGGGCGACACGCTGTACACGTCCGGAACGCTGGGCCGCTACTCGAAGATGTTGAACGCGGTGAGGGAGGGCCCGGGAGGACTGTACCGAGGATAAGTGGCGCGGGCTAAAGCAGGCGCCACCGATAGGACATGAACTTCTACCTTCTGGCGGTGATCAAGGCGGCGGTGGTGGTGGGCGTGCTGATGCTCACGCTGCTCTACCTCCAGTGGGTCGAACGTAAGGTCATCGCGCACATACAGGTGCGGCTGGGGCCGTATCGCGTGGGCCCGCACGGACTGCTGCAGCCCATCGCCGACACGCTGAAACTGCTGACCAAAGAGGACCTGCTGCCGCCCGGCGTCAACCGCTTCTATTTCATCCTGGCCCCGTTTCTGGCCATCACGCTCTCGCTGGTTTCGATCGCCGTGATTCCATTCGGCCCTGAAATCCGCGTGGCCGGCGTCGCTACCTGGCTGCAGCTCACCGATTTGAATATCGGGGTCATCTTCGTGCTGGCCATTTCGTCGCTCATGGTGTACGGCATCGTGCTCGCCGGCTGGTCGTCGAACAGCAAGTATCCGCTGCTGGGCGCGCTGCGCAGCTCGGCGCAGATGATCAGCTACGAGCTGCCGCTGGGGGTGACGGTGGCCGCGGTGTTGCTGCTGTCGAATTCTCTCAGCCTGCGCAAGATCGTCGAGACCCAGAGCGCATTCTACGGCGGGTTCTTTCCGGCCTGGAACCTGTTCCGGATGCCGTTCCCGCAGGTTTTCGGCTTTCTCGTTTTTCTGATCGCGGTGTTCGCCGAGACCAACCGCGTCCCGTTCGATCTGCCCGAGGCGGAAAGCGAGCTGGTGGCCGGCTTCCACACCGAATACAGCTCGATGAAGTTCGCCGGATTCTTCATGGCGGAATACGCCAACATGGTCACGGTGACGTGCATGGCCACGGCCCTGTTTCTGGGCGGCTGGCTGCCGCTGTGGCCCGTGTCGCTGGGCTCGAACTACGCGCCGGCGGCTGTGTTCGCCCTGGCCGGCGCTATCGCCATCTACAGCGGCATCGAGGCGCGAAAACGCGATCGGCACAGCCTGCAAGCGTTTGGGGCGCTCTTCCTGGCGGCGGGCGCGCTGTTTCTCGTTCCCGCGGTCCAGCAACTGGCGGCGCCGCTGTTCTGGTTTCTGGCGAAGACGGGCGTGCTGCTGCTCTTGTTCATTTGGGTGCGGGGGACGCTGCCGCGCTTCCGCTACGACCAGTTGATGCGCTTCGCCTGGGGGTTCATGTTCCCGGTGGCGGTGGCAAACCTGATGATTACCGGGCTGCTGGTGGCCCTGGTGGGCTGACGGAGCAGACTATGGACCCTATCCTGTTTCTGATCTTCGCGTCGATCGCGGTGGTCTGCGGCATCAACGTCGTGGTGCAGACGCACCCGATCACGAGCGCGTTGTCGCTGATCGGCGTGATGGCGTCGCTGGCGATGCTGTACCTGCTGCTGGGAGCGCAGTTTATCGCCGCGGCGCAGGTGGTCGTCTACGCCGGCGCCATCATGGTGCTGTTCGTTTTCGTAATCATGCTGCTCAACGCAGGCCGCGAACGGAAGACGCGCGGCTCGTTCCTGGCGTGCCTGATCGGCCCGCCGCTGCTGATCGCCCTGCTCGGCTCGGTGGCCTTCGTGATCCTGCGGGTGGTGCCGCGCGACGCGGTGGTGAAGTTCGGAACCTACACCGGCGGCACGGTTGAGAACCTGGGCCGCGCCATCTTTACGACTTATCTCTGGCCGTTCGAGATCACTTCCATCCTGGTGCTGATTGCCATCGTGGGCGCCGTCGCGCTCGCCTACAAGGAGCTTGACTGATGCAGCAAGCCGTGCCGCTGTCGTGGTACCTGGCGCTGAGCGCGGTGCTGTTCACGCTCGGCGTGGCCGGGTTTCTGTTCCGGCGGAACATCATCACGATGTTCATGTCGATCGAGCTGATGCTGAACGCCGTCAACCTGAGCTTCGTCGCCTTCTCCTACCGGTTGAAGCAGGTGGACGGCCAGGTGTTCACGTTCTTCGTGATGGTGGTGGCGGCGGCGGAGGCGGCCGTGGGGCTGGCCATCATTCTGATCGTTTTCAAAAACCGCGCGACGCTGCAGGTGGACGACCTTTCGGCCATGAAGGACTGAGATGCAGCACCTCTGGCTCATTCCCGCGCTGCCGCTTCTCGGGTTCCTGATCAACGGGCTCGCCGGGCGGCGCCTGCCCAAAGCAGTCATCCACAGCGTGGCCGTGGGCACGGTCGCGCTGGCCCTCGTCTGGGTGTTGAAGACGGTGATCGCGCTCCAGCCGCTCGAGACCGCGCACGTCGAACGCTATTTCGATTGGATCCGCGTGGGCGAATTCCGCATCGGCTTCGACCTGGCCGCAGACCGGCTGACGGCGGTGATGCTGCTGGTGGTGACCGGGGTCGGCCTGCTCATCCACATCTATTCGATCGGCTACATGGCGCACGAAGGCGGCTACTACCGCTTCTTCGCTTACATGAACCTGTTCATGTTTTTCATGCTGACGCTGGTGCTGGCGGCGAACTTCCTGCTGATGTTTGTGGGCTGGGAAGGAGTGGGCTTGTGCAGCTATCTGCTGATCGGGTTCTGGTTCCTGCGCAAGAGCGCCACCAACGCGGCCAACAAGGCCTTCATCGTAAACCGCATCGGCGATTTCGGCTTCTCGCTGGCTCTCTTTCTGCTCTATCTGAACTTCAAGTCGCTCGATTTCGGAACGGTGTTCAGCGGTCTGGCCGGCTGGCGTGCGGATACCGGCATGGGGACGCTGACCATAGTGGGCCTGCTGCTGCTGGTGGGCGCGGTGGGGAAATCGGCGCAGTTGCCGCTGTACGTCTGGCTGCCGGACGCGATGGAGGGCCCGACTCCGGTCTCGGCCCTGATCCACGCCGCCACCATGGTGACCGCGGGCGTCTACATGATCGCGCGGTCGGCGCCGCTGTACCTCAAAGCGCCGATTGCGATGGACTGGGTCGCCGGAATCGGCCTGGCCACGGCGTTTTTCGCCGCCACCATCGGCATGGTGCAGACCGACATCAAACGCGTCTTCGCCTACTCGACCGTGTCGCAGTTGGGCTATATGTTCCTGGGCGTGGGCACGGGCGCGTTCGGCGCCGGCATCTTCCACCTGGTGACGCACGCGTTTTTCAAAGCGCTGCTGTTCCTGGGCGCGGGCAGCGTGATCCATGCGCTTTCGGGCGAGCAGGATATGCGGCGCATGGGCGGTTTGCGCACCAAGACGCCGGTGACTTTCTGGACCATGCTCGCGGCGGCGCTGGCCATCTCCGCGCTGCCCTTCACCTCGGGCTTCTATAGCAAGGACGAGATTCTGCTCAGCGCCTGGCACCGCTCGCCGATGCTGTTCTGGATTGGAGTCCTGACCGCGGCGATGACCTCGTTCTACGTGTTCCGCGCCGTCTTCCTGGTGTTTTTCGGAACGTACCGCGGCGAGGCGCACGCGCACGAGGCGCCGCCGGTGATGACGCTGCCGCTGGTCCCGCTGGCAGTGCTGTCGCTGGCGGGCGGCGCTTTCCAGGTGTCGAAGTGGCTGGCGCCGATGTTCCCGGAGGCCGCGGCCCCGGAGAATCCCTGGCTGATGGCGGCTTCGATCGGCGCGGCCTGCGGCGGAGTGGTGGTGGCGTGGGCGCTCTATTGGTGGCGGCCCGCGCTCCCGGACATGATTGCCGGCCGCCTGAAGTGGCTGTACCAGGCAGCTTTCAGGAAGTATTACGTGGACGAGATCTACGACGCGACCGTGGTGCGGCCGCTGGTGGGGACCTCGCGCGAGGTGCTGTGGCGCGGCATTGACGTCGAGGTCATCGACGGCGCGGTGAACGGAATCGGACGGCGGGCGCTGGGGATCGGCAACCTGCTGCGCCTCCCGCAATCGGGCTACATACGAAGCTACGCAGCGTGGGTGCTGCTGGGCGCGGTCTCGCTTCTGATCGTGCTCGGCGTGCTGGGAGGAGCGCGATGAATCTCCTCGATGCCGTGCTCTTCATCCCGCTGGCGGGCTTCTTCCTCATTCTCTTCGTGCCGCGCGAACGGGAGGAGACGATCCGGCGCGCGGCGCTGGCGGTGGCGCTTGTCACCTTTGTGGCGTCGCTCGCCCTGCTGGCGGGTTTCAGCCGTGCGGAAGCGGGCTTCCAGTTCGTAGTGAACCTGCCGTGGATCGCACAGCCCCAGATTGGTTTCCACACCGGAATCGACGGCGTGAGCCTGTGGCTGGTGCTGCTGACTACGTTGCTCACGCCCATCGGAGTGCTGATCTCCTGGCGCTCCATCGACCGGCGCGTCAAGGAATTCTTTGCGCTGTTCCTGCTGATGGAATTCGGCCTGGTGGGCGTATTTGTCTCGCTCGACCTGTTCCTGTTCTACGTGTTCTGGGAAGTCTCGCTGGTGCCGATGTACTTCCTGATCGGGGTGTGGGGGCACGAGCGGCGTATCTACGCGGCGGTGAAGTTCTTCATCTACACGATGGCCGGCTCGGTGCTGATGCTGGCGGCGCTGATCTACCTTTACAACCGCACCGGCACGCTCGATTACAGCGTCCTCGTGCAACTGCTCGCCAGCGGCCGCCTGGTTTTCAACCGCGGGGAGGAGCTGCTGCTGTTCCTCGGCTTCTTCGTCGCATTCGCCATCAAGGTGCCGCTGTTCCCGCTGCATACCTGGCTGCCGGACGCGCACGTCGAGGCGCCGACGGCGGGCTCGGTGATGCTGGCCTCCGTGATGCTGAAGATGGGCTGCTACGGGCTGGTGCGGTTTTGCCTGCCGCTGTTCCCGGCGGCGTCGCGCGACCTGGCCCCTTCGATCGCCATCCTCGCGATCATCGGCATCCTTTACGGCGCGGCGGTGGCGTTGGTGCAGCCCAATATGAAAAAGCTGGTGGCCTACACATCGGTGAGCCACCTGGGGTTCGTCGTGCTGGGGATCTTCACGTTCACCGAGCTGGGCATGAACGGCGCGGTCTACCAGATGCTGAATCACGGCGTTTCGACCGGCGCGCTCTTCGTGCTTGTGGGTTACCTTTACGAGCGGCGGCACTCGCTCGAGATCTCCGACTACGGCGGCGTGGCGACGCCGGCGCCGAACCTTTCGGCCATCTTCCTGATCACCGCGCTCGCAAGCATGGGGCTGCCCATGCTGAACAACTTCGTGGGCGAATACCTGGTGCTTCAGGGCGCGGCACAGGCCAGTTTCCGCTGGGCGGTGTGCGCGGCCATCGGCGTGATTCTCGCGGCGTGCTACATGCTGTGGCTTTACCAGCGCGTGTTCTTCGGCGAGGCGCGGCCGGAGGTGGCCGGGCACATGCGCGACCTGGGCGCCCGCGAGTGGGCGGCGGTGCTGCCGCTGGTGGCTCTGATGGTGTGGATGGGCACGGCGACCCAATCGTTCCTGCCGCCGATTAGCAAAAGCAGCGCCGCGATTCTGGAGAGCACTAAGGTCAGCGTTAGTTTCGAGGTGCGCGCGCCGCGCCGTGGCACGGTGGGGCAGGCGGTTCCGCCTGCCCCGGCAGGCCCAACGGCCTGCCCCACGAATCTGCAGGAGGTGGCGCGTGCCCGCTAGCTTCGCCCTGCCCAACGCGGCCGAGTATTTCCGGGTGCTGCCCGAGATGCTGCTGGTGGCGGTGGCCACGCTGATCATGGTGCTGGAGCCGCTGACCTCGAAGCAGTCCAAGCGCGCGCTGGGCTGGATCGCGCTCGCGGGCCTGGTGGCGGCGCTCATTCCGGCCGCCATGGGCGAGAGCCTGCCGGGAACTGCGTTCAGCGGGATGGTCATCATCGACGGCTTCGCGGTTTTCTTTCGCGTGCTGGTGATCGCGGCTGCCATCGTGGTGGTGCTCATGTCCTGGAGCTACCTGCGCCGGGAAGGGGCGGAAGCGGGCGAGTACTACGCGCTGGTGCTGTACTCCGTGGCCGGGCAGTGCATCATGGCCGCTGCGGGCGAGTTGATCGTGGTGTTCATCGGCCTTGAAATCTCATCCATCGCCAGCTATGTGCTGGCGGGCTACCTGCGGCGGGCGAAACTCGGCAACGAGGCCGCGGCCAAGTACTTCCTGCTGGGCAGCTTTGCCACGGCGTTTCTGCTGTACGGCATCGCGCTGATCTACGGCGCGGCGGGTACCACGAGGCTGCTGGGAATCCATAACGTGCTCTCAAACCCGCACACCGCCCCCAGCGGCATGCTGGTGGGCGCGGCGGCGGCGCTGATGTTTGTAGGACTCGCGTTCAAAATCTCCGCCGCGCCATTTCAGATCTGGGCGCCGGACGTCTACCAGGGCGCGCCCGCACCGGTCTCCGCTTTCCTGGCCGCGGGACCGAAAGCCGCGGCCTTCGCGGTCTTCATCCGGGTCTACATGACCGCCTTCAACACGACCGGCGCGCGCTGGGCCGGGATCGTGTGGGTCTCCGCGCTCGCGAGCATGGTGGTGGGGAACTTCGCCGCGCTGCTGCAGAACAACGTAAAACGCATGCTGGGCTACAGTGCGATCGCCCACGCCGGCTATGTCATGGTGGCCATCGCGGCGCATTCGGCGACCGGCACGGCTGCCGCGATGTTTTACCTGGCCGCCTACGTTTTCATGAACGCCGGAGCGTTCGCGGTTGTGGCCCACTTCGCGCGCGCGGGCGAGCGGTTCGTCGAGATCGACGATTTCGCGGGGCTCGGCTGGCGCCAGCCGGGAACGGCCGCGCTGTTCTCGATCTTCCTGCTCTCGCTCATCGGCGTGCCACTGACGGGCGGCTTCTTCGGGAAGTTTTACATCTTCAAGGCCGCGCTCGACGCGGACCTGGTGTGGTTGACCGTGATCGGCCTGCTCACCACCGCCGTGGCGGCGTACTACTACCTACGGCTGCTGGTAGTGATGTACATGAAGGAGCCGGGCGACGCCATGAAGGACCTGCCGCCGCTGGCCGCTGGCATGAAGGCCGCGCTGTGGATCTCGGCCGCGCTCACGCTCATCCTGGGCATCCTGCCGTCACTGGTGCTCAACTACGCCTCCGAGTACGCGCGGTTGTGGAAGTGAACTCGACAGGCCGGAGGCCTGTCCCACTGGGCCGTGCGTTAGACTAATAGGTTTCCAACCCATGCAGGAATCTAACGTGCCGCTCGAATCCGCGTTGACCGAACTGGAGGCGCGCGCCCGGGAGCGTATCGCCAACGCCGCCACCCCCGAAGAACTCGAGGCGGTGCGCGTCGAAGTGCTCGGCCGCAAGGGCGCGCTGGCGCAGATTTCGAAGCAACTCGGCAAGCTCGCGCCCGAGGAGCGCGCGGGCGCCGGAAAGCGGTTGAACTCCGCCAAGGAATCGATCGAGGCAGCGTTCGAAGCCCGCAAGGCACGCTTCGAGAGGGACGCGCTGGCTCGCCGGCTCGACGCCGAGTGGATCGATCTGACGCTGCCCGCGCCGGGCCCGCGCCCCGGCAGCCTGCATCCCATCACTCAGGTCCAGATGGAGATCGAGGACCTGTTCACCTCCATGGGCTTCGCCGTGCTCAGCGGGCCCGAGGTCGAAACCGAGTATCGCAATTTCGACGCGCTGAACATCCCGGCGGACCATCCGGCGCGCGACATGCAGGACACCTTCTGGCTCCAGGACGGCAACCTGCTGCGCACGCATACCTCGCCCGTACAGGTGCGCGGTATGGAGCGTTTGGGCCCGCCGCTGCGCATGATCGCGCCCGGCCGCGTGTTCCGCAACGAGGAAGTGGACGCCTCGCATGAGCACACCTTTTACCAGGTGGAAGGCATGATGATCGACCGCGAGGTCTCGGTGGCGCACCTGATCTACTTCATGAAGACGCTGCTCAGCCAGGTCTTCCACCGCGACGTTACGGTCCGGCTGCGGCCCGGCTACTTCCCCTTCGTCGAACCCGGCTTCGAGCTCGATATCCTGTGCCTGATCTGCGGCGGCGCGGGCTGCCCGGTCTGCAAGCAGGGTGGATGGGTGGAACTGCTGCCCTGCGGCCTGGTGAATCCCACCGTGCTGCGGATGAGCGGCATCGATCCGGAGGAATGGAACGGCTTCGCCTTCGGCCTGGGCCTGACGCGGCTGGCCATGATGCGCTACGGCATCGACGACATCCGCCACCTTCAGGGCGGCGATTTGCGGTTCTTGCGACAATTCTGAGGCGCCGAGAATGCTCTTCTCTTACAACTGGCTGGCCGAGCTGGTCGACGGCATCGACGCCGCGCCCGCGAAGCTGGGACAACTCATCACCATGAAGACGGCCGAGTGCGAGGGCGTGCATGCGCACGCGCCGTATCTCGAGCGCGTGTGCGCCGCACGCGTCACGAGCGTTACGCCCATCCCCGGAAGCTCGCACAACGTGACGGCGGTGGTCGAAACGGGCCGCTATGGGACGAAGACGGCCGTTTGCGGCGCGCCCAACTGCCGGGCCGGCGTCGTCACGGCGTACGTTCCCGCGGGCACGGATCTCAACGGCCGGGCGATCGGGAAGACCGTCATCGAAGGCGTTGAAAGCGATGGTATGCTCGCGAGCGGCGCGGAGCTGGGCGTCAATCGCGACGCGGCCGGCATCCTGGAACTCGATGCCGAGCCAGGCGACCCCATCCCCGGCTGCAAACCCGACGCCATCATCGAGATCGACAACAAGTCGCTCACGCACCGGCCGGATTTATGGGGCCACTTCGGCCTGGCCCGAGAAGTCGCGGCGATCCTGCGCAAGCCGTTGCGCGACCCGGTGAAGCCCGGGCTCCTTCCCGGCGGTCCCGCTGTAGTCAAGATCGCAATCGAGGACTTCGCGCTCTGCCCCCGGTACAGCGCGCTGGTGTTTGAGAACGTCGCGGTGGGCCCTTCGCCGCTCTGGCTCCAGTACCGGATGGAGGCGATCGGCCTCAACCCCATCAACAACATTGTCGACGTGACGAACTTCATCATGAGCGAGCTGGCGCAGCCCTTGCACGCCTTCGATCGGGACCTGTTGCACGGGGATACCATTTTCATACGCCCCGCGCGCGCCGGCGAAAAAGTGGTGGCGCTGAACGAGGAATCGTACAAGCTCGATGAGACCAACCTGGTGATCGCGGATTCGAGCGGGCCGATCGCGCTGGCCGGCGTTATGGGCGGGCTCGACAGCGCCATCAACGAGCGCACCCGCCGCATCGTGCTCGAGAGCGCCTGCTTCCAGGCGTCGAGCATCCGCAAGACCTCGGCGAAACTGAAGCTGCGCACGGACGCCTCGATGCGATTCGAGAAGGCGCAGGACCCGGAAAACACCGTGCGCGCGCTGGCCCGCGTGGTGCAGTTGTTCCGCGAAGTGTCGCCGGGAATCCGGCTGGTGGGCGGCCTCGCCGATCTTCGAAAGGCGGCTGAGCCTCCGGCTCCCATCCGGCTGCCGCTGGACTGGCTCAGGCGCAAGCTGGGCCGGGCCATCGAGCCCGAAACCGTGCGCGACATTCTGGAACGGCTCTCCTTCGGCGTTTCGGAGCCCGAGCCGCAGGTTCTCTCGGTCACCGTGCCGAGCTGGCGCGCCACCAAGGACGTCTCGATCAAAGACGACCTGGTCGAGGAAGTGGGCCGCATGATCGGCTACGATTCGATCGCGCCGCAGCCGCCGTTGCTGCCGGTTACGGTTCCGCCGCCGGACCAGGAGCGGCTCTTCGAGCGCGGCGTGCGTTCGATGCTGGCGGCGCAGGGCTTCACCGAGGTCTCGAACTATTCGTTCCTCAGCGAGGAACAGGTGCGCGAGCTTGGTTTCGACCCGGCGGAGCACCTTGCCGTGAAGAACCCGATAGCGGCCGACCAGAGCCTGATGCGGCGCAGCCTGGTCCCCGGCATCTTCAGGAACCTGCGCGAGAACAGCCGGCACTTCGATTCCTTCCGGCTGTTCGAGATTGGCCGCGAAGTCCACCCGGAGACGCGCGACGCCGGCGGGTTGCCGCAGGAGATTCCGCACGTGGCAGCCGCCATGTACTCGCGCGAGACGGGCGAAGCGAACCTGTTCGAGTTGAAGCGCGTGGCCGAATGCCTGATGCCGGGCGCCGAGGTCCGACCCGCGGCGGTGCGGTCTTTCGAACATCCTGCGCGCAGCGCCGAAGTGTTGTGGCAGGAGCGCGCGGTCGGCCGCCTGTTCGAGCTCCACCCCTCGCTGCTGGCGGGCCGGGCGGCCATTCTCGATCTCGACCTCGACCTGATGCTGGAGCTTCAACCCCGCGAAAAGAGATACCGCCCCATCCGGCGCTACCCGGCCAGCGCTTTCGACCTTTCGGTGATTGCCGGCGCGCGCGAACTGGTGGGGGATCTTCGGAAGCGCATCGCCTCGCTGGCCGGTGAGCAGCTAGACTCCATCGAATTCCTGCGGCAGTATTCCGGCCCGCCGATTCCCGAAGGAATGCAGAGCGTCTCGTTCCGCCTGACCGTGGCGGCGGCCGATCACACGTTGTCGCTCGAAGAGGCCGGCGCGATCCGTTCACGCATCATCGAGGGCATGCGCGAGCTGGGTTACGAGTTGCGGGTGTAGCAGGGCCCGCCGGCCCGCAACCAACGATGTATCATTGAGTTTTGCTGAGCCGGAGGTGGCGATGAAGGGTATTGTGCTGGCCGGCGGAACGGGCACCCGTCTGCTTCCGCTCACCAAGATCACGAACAAGCATTTGCTGCCGATCTACGACAAGCCGATGGTTTTTTACCCCATCCAGACGCTTGTGGATGCCGGCATCCGGGACATCATGATCGTGACCGGAGGGAGGAACGCCGGCGACTTCCTCCGCCTGCTCGGCAACGGGAAGCAGTTTGGGCTGGCGCACTTGAACTACTCCTACCAGGAAGGCGAAGGCGGAATCGCCGAGGCGCTGGCGCTGGCCGAGCACTTCGCCGATGGCGACCGGATCTGCGTAATCCTGGGCGACAACATCATTGAGGGCTCCATCCTGGAGGCGGTGCAGGCCTTCGAGAAGCAGGCCGCGGGCGCGCGCATCCTGTTGAAGCAGGTGCCCGACGCGGGACGCTTCGGCGTGGCGGAGATCCGCGACAACCGCGTGGTAGGGATCGAAGAAAAGCCGAAGCACCCGAAATCGGATTACGCGGTGACCGGCGTCTACCTGTACGACCGGTCGGTGTTCAGCAAGATCCGGACGCTGGTTCCTTCCGAGCGGGGCGAGCTCGAAATCACGGACGTGAACAACGGCTATATCGACGAAGGATCGCTGGAGTTTTCGTTCCTCGAAGGCTGGTGGACGGACGCCGGCACGTTCGATTCGCTGTTGCGGGCAGGGAACCTGGTGGCGCAGATGCGCCGCCGGGCCGAGTCCCTGGCCTTAGCCACGGAGGGCGCGCAGCAATGACCGGAGCGATAGCCAGAGCGGGCGGGGTCGAGCTGGTTCTGCCAGAGTGCGAAAAGGGGATTGGCTCCCTGATTCTGACGCCGGACTCGCCGCACCTGATCGCGGGAGTGAGTGTGGCGCCGTACAAGCTGTGGGCGGATGACCGCGGGTATTTCCTGGAAGTCCTGCGCATGGGCCAGGGATTCGTGGCGGGGTTCCCCGCCGCGGAAACGCAGGTCTCGGCCGCGCTCGGCTATCCTGGCGCCATCAAGGCCTTTCATTATCACCTGCGGCAGACGGACGGGTGGACCCCGGCGCAAGGGATGTTTCAGGTGGCGCTGGTGGACCTGCGGCACGGCTCGCCTACTTTCGGCGCCCGGAACACGCTGTATGTGGGTGCGCTGCGACCCTGGCAGATTCTTATCCCGCCCGGCGTGGCCCACGGGTACAAGATCATTGGGGTCGAGCCGGCGATGCTGATCTACGCAACCGATCGCTTCTACGATCCGGCCGACGAAGGCCGCTTGCCGTTCGACAATCCGTCGATCAACTACGACTGGGAGACGCAACACAAGTGACGGAGGTTAGATGAGGCTGCTCGTAACCGGCGGCGCCGGGTTCATCGGCTCGGCGTTCGTCCGCCTGATGCTTTCGGGGGAGCGCTCGATTTCGCTGGTCAATCTCGACAAGCTCAGCTACGCGGGAAACCTCGAGAACCTGGAGCAGGTGGCAGGCGACCCCAGGTACCGCTTCGTACGCGGCGACATCTGCGACGCCGCCCTGGTGAATTCGCTGCTCGACGAGTTTCCGGCCGACGCCATCGTCCACTTCGCCGCCGAGTCGCACGTGGATCGCAGCATCCTGGCGCCGCAGCCGGTCTTCGAGACTAACCTGCGGGGCACGTTCACGCTGCTCGAAGCGGCGCGCGCGCACAACACGGGACGCTTTCTGCACGTATCCACCGACGAGGTCTACGGCAGCCTGTCCGAACCACTGGTGGCGGACGAGGACTTTCCGCTGCGGGCGAGCAGCCCATACTCGGCCTCGAAGGCCGGCTCGGACCTGCTGGCGCTGTCGTACTACACTACCTACCGGCTGCCGGTGATCGTGAGCCGGGCGTCGAACAACTACGGCCCCTGCCAGTTCCCCGAGAAGCTCATCCCGCTGATGATTCTGAATGCGCTCGACGGACGCCGGCTGCCGGTCTACGGCGATGGAATGCAGGTCCGCGACTGGCTGTTCGTCGAGGATCATTGCCGGGCGCTGGCGGCGTTGCTCGAAAACGGGCGCGAAGGGCAGATCTACAACATCGGCGGCAACCGGTCGCTGCCGAACATCGAGGTAGTGAAGAAGATCCTGCGCGCGGCGGGAAAGAGCGAGAGCCTCATCGAGTCTGTCCGCGACCGGCCGGGGCACGACCGCCGTTACGCGCTCTCGAGCGAGAAGATCCTGCGGGAAACGGGCTGGCAGCCGCAGGTGGGCTTCGAAGAGGGCTTGAGCTACACCATCTCCTGGTATCGCGAGAATCCGGGCTGGGTGGAGCGCGTCAGGTCCGGCGAGTATCAGAGCTACTACGACCGCAACTATGGCAACCGGGAGTTGGAGCTCGACCGGCTCTCAAAGAGCTAAACCGATCTCGGTCGCAACCATGAGGGTGGCTCTCGATGCGACGCCGCTCACGCTTCCAAGCGGCGGCCTGCGCCGCTACACCGCCGAGTTGAGCCGGGCGCTGGCCGAGGAGTTTCCCGGGGACGAATTCCTGCTGGCCTCGGACTGCGCGTTCTCCATGCCGCGCGCGCTCCCCAACCTGAACGCGGCGCCGGGGCCGCGGAACGCGTTCGAGCGGAGATGGTGGAGTTGGGGTCTCAACCGCATGCTCGGGCGCGAGCGCATCGACGTCTATCACGGCACGAACTTCGAAACGCCCTACTGGCCGGCGAGGCCGAGCGTGGTGACGCTGCACGATCTCTCGCCCTGGAAGGGATACCCCTGCTCGCGGCGCGTGCGCCGCCGGACGCCGCTGCTCCTGCGCCTGGGGATTGCCAGCATGGTGATCGTGCCTACCGAGGCGGTGCGGCGCGAGGCCATCGCCCGTTTCCGGCTCCGGCCGGAGCGGGTGGTGGCTGTCCCCGAGGCTGCCTCGCCTGCGCTGCGGCGCGTGGAAGGCGCACCTGCGGCGTCCGCCGCCCCGTATTTCCTGTATGTAGGCGATGCCGGGCCGCGCAAGAACGTCGAGACGATTCTGAAAGCCTGGAACGAGGTGCGAAAGCGGCACGCGGTGGATCTGGTGCTGGTGGGTGACTTCCCCGCAGACACGGGCGCGCGTGTGCTGGGATGCGTGGACGACGCCCGGCTCTCCGAGCTGTACTCGGGAGCGCTGGCATTCCTGTACCCGTCTCTCTATGAGGGCTTCGGCCTGCCCCCGCTCGAAGCGATGCAGTGCGGCGCGGCCGTCTTCACCTCGCGGGATCCGGCGGTTGCGGAAGTGTGCGGCGGCGCCGCGGTCGAACTCGATGCGCGCGACGCACGGGCCTGGGCCGAGGCGCTGAAGGCAGCCTGCGAGCGTCCGGATTGGCTCGCAACGCTGCGCGCGCGCTCGCTCGAACGGGCGCGCGAGTTCTCGTGGCGGGCCACGGCTCGCCGCACCCGGGAAGTCTATGAGGAAGCGAGGCGACGGTTTGCCGCGTGAAGGGGCAGCACTGGTCATCAGCCCCGAGGCGCCCTATCCGGTGGCTGGCGGGGGCGCCCTGCGCATCGCCTCGATTCTCGAGTATTTAGGGCCTCGCTATGCGCTAGATGTGATCGTTTTCCGCGAGCCGGGCGCTCCGGACCCGCTCCGCGCCTTTCCTCCAGGGTTGGCGCGGGCGGTTTATGCGATCGATCTGCCGTATCACTCTAAGGCTCCCGCGGCGCGCGCCGCCCGCAACCTCGCGCGCCTGGCGCTCGGCCAGCCTCCGCTTAACGACCGGTTCCGCGGATTCGCCCGCGAGGTTTCGCGCTCGATCGAGCGGCAGCGGTACGATATCGCCTTCATCGAGCATTTCTGGTGCGCGCCCTATGTCGAGCAGGTGGCGCCGCACGCTTCGCGCGTGATCCTGGATCTGCACAACGTCGAGTCAGCGCTGTACGGCAGCCTGGCGGATTCCGAGCGGTGGCCGAAGTCGCTGGCGCTCGGCCGCTTCGCGCGGGCAGCCCGGCGGATGGAGAGCCGCTGGATCCCGCGCTTCTCCTCCGTGCTGGCAGCCTCCAACGAAGACGCCGCGCGCGTGCGCGGGATCGCGCCCCAAGCCGAAATCCACGTTTATCCCAATGCGATTCCAGCGGTTCCGCAGCCCCAGGCGAGCGAGGAGAACGTGGTCGTCTTCTCCGGCAACCTCGAGTACGAGCCCAACGTCGCGGCGGCGCGTTTCTTCCGCTCCCGGGTGTGGCCGCTGCTCGCGGAGCGGTGGCCGCAACTCCGGTGGCGGCTGGTGGGACGGAATCCGCAGGCCGTGGCGAGGTACGTTCGCGGCGATGCGCGAATCGAGCTCACCGGGCCGGTTGTGGACGCGGTGGCCGAACTGGCGAAGGCGCGCGTTGTGGTAGCGCCCCTGCTCGCGGGCAGCGGCACGCGCATCAAGATCCTCGAAGCCTGGGCGGCCGGCCGCGCCGTGGTCTCCACTACCCTTGGGGCCGAGGGCCTGCACGCACGGGACGGCGAGCACCTGCTGCTCGCCGATACGGCGCAGCCGTTCGCCGCCGCGGTGTCCGGCCTGATCGGTTCGCCCGATCAGCGGGTGCGGCTCGGCGCTGCCGGCCGGGCACTCCTGGAACGGGAATTCACGTGGCCCCGTGCCTGGGAAGCGCTGGCGGAGTGTGGGGTGCGGGCACGCTGAAGAGGCTGATGAAGAAGTCAAGGAACACAGTCTGGGCCGCTGATGAACGCGGATCAATCACTTGTTTTCAATCGGCGTTTATCGGCGTTTATCCGCGGCCAGCAATGTTTTGGCCTTTCCTGGCCTTTTTCAGCGTTCTCTGAAGCACGCCCCACGGGCGGCTGCGCTCCCCCGCTATACTGAAATGGTCCGATGCGCTTTTCGGTGGACGCTCACGCGATCGGCTGCCACCTGACTGGGAATGAAGTCTACGTTCGCAGCCTGCTGGACGCATTCGCGGCAGTTGACGACAATTCGGAATTCATTGCGTACGTAGCGACGCCAGACGCCGCCCGAGCCATGCCGCGGCGGTTCAGTACTCGCCGTGTGTCGCGGAATCCTTTTGTGCGTCTGGGGCGCGATCTGCCGCGCCAGTTGCGCCACGACCGCCCGGACCTGATCCACGTGCAGTATACGGCGCCGCTGGCGTGCCCGGCGCCCATCGTGGTGAGCGTTCACGACGTCAGCTTCCTCGATCATCCGAGCTATTTCCCCGCCGCGCGCGCTCTTCAGTTGCGGCTCACCGTGGGACGGACGGTAGCCAGGGCGGCGCGGATCATCACCGTCAGCGAGTTCTCGCGCCGGGCAATCTCGCGCGTGTATGGCCTGGATGAAGAGGACATCGTGGTGGTGCCGAACGCCGCCGCCAGCCATTTCCGGCCGCTTCCCCATCAGCCGGCGACGGCGTGGGTCTGGCGCCGGTTCGGAATCACGCCGCCCTTCGTGCTCAACGTGGGCGACCTGCAGGTGCGCAAAAATCAGGCCGGGCTGATTCGCGCCTTTGGCGAGATGCTCCGCGCCTATCCGCAGCTTCCACACCATCTCGTGCTGGCCGGCAAGGAAGGCTGGCACGGCGACGCCGTTCGCCGGGCCGCGCTTGCTTCCGGCGTCGCGGACCGCATCCACTTCACCGGTTTCGTCTCCGACGAAGAGCTGCTCGAACTCTACAACGCGTGCGAGTTCTTCGTGTTCCCGTCCTTCTACGAAGGCTTCGGATTGCCGGTGATCGAGGCGATGGCCTGCGGCCGGCCGGTGGCGTGCTCGAATGGCTCCGCCGTCAGCGAGGTGGCCGACGGCGCCGCCCTCCTGTTCGAACCACACTCCACTACGGAGATGACGCGCGCCATGCTCGACCTGGCCCTGGATTCTGAACTGCGCGCGCGCATGGGCCGGCTCGGCTTGCAGCGCTCCGCGCATTTCAGCTGGCGGAGGGCCGCGGAGAAGACCCTGGAGGTCTACCACGCGGTCGCGAGCGCCGCGGCGCGCCGTGTGCCTGCCGCCCAGCTATGCGCGTAGCGTTCTTTTCGCCGATGCCGCCGGCCAGGAGCGGGATTGCCGACTATTCGGCGGCGCTGGTGGAGCCTCTCGGCCGCCTGGTCGATCTGGAAGTCTTCGCGGGCGCCCCGGCCGGGTTCGACCCCGCCCGCTTCGACATCGCCCTCTATCAAGTGGGCAACAACGCCTGCCACTCCTTTGTGTATGAGACGGCTCTCGCGCACCCCGGCGTCACCGTGCTGCACGAGGCGAACCTCCACCACCTGATCGCCGAGATCACCATCCGGCGCGGCGACTGGGACGCCTATCTGCGCGAGGTCGAGTACGCCGGAGGCGCCGAGGCCCTGGCTCATGCGCAGCGCGTGCGCGCGCTCGAAACCGGGCCGGACTACGAAGGCGTGCCGATGACCCGCCGCCTGATCGAGCAATCCCGCGGCATTATCGTGCACAGCAACGCGGTGCTCGATCACGTGCGCGCGGCGGGCTTCACCGGTCCCGTGGCGCGAATCCCGCACGGCGCCTGGGTAGCGGACACCGACCGCTGGGCCTGGCGAGAGCGGCTGGGAATCGACGAGGGCGCACCGCTGATCGGCATCTTCGGATTCCTCAAGCCTTACAAACGCATTCCCGAATCCTTGCGCGCCTTCCGCCGGCTTGTGCGGCTGGAGCCGCGCGCGAAGATGATCCTGGCGGGCGAGCCGCACCCGGATCTTCGAGTCGATTCCCTGATCGCCGCGCTCGGTCTTGGGGCCAACGTGCGCGTGCTCGGGTTTCAGCCCATCGAGGACTTCACCGGATGCATCGCCGCCTGCGACGTTGTCCTGAACCTGCGTTACCCGACGGTGGGCGAAAGCTCCGGCAGCCTGCTGCGCGCGCTGGGGCTCGGCAGGCCGGTGCTGGTCTCCGATGTCGGTGCGTTTCGCGACCTGCCTGATGACGTCTGCCTGAAGGTTCCGCCTGGGCCAAGCGAAGAGGACGAAATCTTCGAGTTCCTGAACCTGCTCGTCTCGCGGCCCGATCTGGCCCGGGCGCTGGGCACGCGTGCACGCGCCTGGGTGGAGCGCGAATGCACCTGGGAGCGGGTCGCGCGGCACTACGCGGCGTTTCTGGAAGGACTGCTCCCTGAGAAGCGCAGTATTCGGCAGGGCCAGCCCGGAGTGTCCCCGGATTCTTTGACAGCCCCCGCCGATCCCGACGCCATCCTGAAGTGGACTCCGCCGGACTCCGCGCTGCGCGCCTACGTCGACACGCACCTCTCGCGCCTTACCCGAACCCTCGACATCATCCCGCCGGGCGGGCCCGCGGACCGCATCCTCGAAATGGGCGCCTATCTTCAGATCACGCCGTCGCTCGGCTCGCGCCTGGGCTATGGCGAGGTGCGCGGGTGTTACTACGGACCGGCCGGCACGGTTGAACACCGAGCCATGGTTTCCACGGATGGCGAGCGCTTCGAGTGCGATCTGGACCTGTTCGACGCCGAAAAGGACACGTTTCCGTACCCCGACGGACACTTTGCCGCCGTTCTCTGCTGCGAGGTGCTCGAGCACCTGTCGGCGGACCCGATGCACATGCTGGCCGAGGTCAATCGCATCCTGCGCGACGGCGGCCACCTGGTGCTCACCACGCCTAACATCGCCTCGTTACGCGCGATTTCGGCGATTCTCCAGGGCTACCACCCCGGCCTGTTCCCGCAGTACATCAAGCCCGGGAGCGGCGGCGAGATTGCGCCGCGCCACAACCGCGAGTACACGCCGCGCGAGGTGCACCAACTGCTCTCCGACGCAGGATTCGACGTCGTGCGCCTCGAGACCGGGCCGTTCCGTGAACAGCCTCGCCCGGAGCTGGCCTGGGTGCGCCGCTTGCTCGAAAGACAGTGGCTGCCGGCCGAGCTGCGTGACGAGGGAATCTACGCGGTGGGCAGGAAGGCCGGTCCGGTGCGTAGCCGATATCCAGGGTGGCTTTATGCCTGAGGCGCGCCTCACCGTTCCGGTGACCCTGCGCGTCGAGAACACCACTACCGAAGTGTGGAAGCCCGAGAATGGCTACGCCGCCGGCTATCAGGTGTTCGACCCGGAGACCGGCACGCTGGTCCGCGAAGGCAAGCGGGTTCCGCTGGCGCGCGATCTCGCCCCCGGCCAGTCTGTCGAGGTCGAGGTGCGGGTGGAATTCCCGCCGGAGCCGGGCCGCTACCGCGCGTTTGTCTCGGCCCTGCGCGAGAACGTCTGCTGGTTCTACGACCGCGGCGCGCGGTTCACCGTGCTGGACGCCGAGGTCGCATCGGGCGCCGTCCGGAACGTGCGGGCAGCCGTCACCACCCTGCGCTCGCTCGGCCGCAGGAACCTGGCTCGCGCCTTCGGGCGCGCGTTCCGCTATCCCCTGCTCTCCATCTGGCGCAACCGGAGCCTGATCCGCTCCATGGTGCGCCGCGACGTCCTGGGCCGTTACCGCGGCTCCTTCGGCGGCGTGTTCTGGACCGTCCTCAACCCGCTGCTGCTAATGGCCACTTACTTCTTCGTCTTCGGCATCGTGCTCCATACGCGCGTCGGAAACGACCCGAGCCGCGCGGCCTTCGTCCTCTACTTTCTGTGCGGGATGCTGCCGTGGCTGGCTTTGAGCGAGGCCGCGGGCCGTGCCCCGTTCGTGATTCTCGAATACCGAAACTTCGTGAAGAAGCTGGTATTCCCGCTCGAAACCCTGCCCGTGAACCTGGCGCTTTCGGCCCTGGTCACGGAGGCGTTCGCGCTGGCGGTCTTTCTGGTTCTCCTCGTCGCGGCGCGGGGCGCCGTGCCATGGAGCGTGTTCTGGCTCCCGGCACTCCTCATCCCGCAGGTGCTGTTCACGATGGGCCTGAGCTGGTTTCTCGCCGCGCTCGGCGTCTACGTGCGCGATCTGGGCCAGATCAACGGCTTTCTGCTGACGCTGTGGTTCTTTCTCACCCCGATCTGCTATCCGGTCGCCTCGCTCCCCCGCCAGGCGCTGCCCCTTCTGAGTCGAAACCCCATGTTCGTGCTGGTGCGGGCCTACCGGGACATTTTCCTCGAAGGACGAGCGCCGGCGTTCGGCGGACTCTGGAAGTTTTGGGCCGTTTCCCTGATCCTGTTCTTCGCCGGCCACGCCTGGTTCTACAAGCTCCGCAAGACGTTTGCCGACGTCATCTGAAGGCGCCCGAGGTGGCGTATCCATCTTCCTGCGGAACAAATCGGCCGCTCGTTCGTATCAATCCATAAGAGCCCGTCCAAGGCCGGAGGATCGTCATGGCAAATGGAACAAACGGCAGAAAGAATGGGCGCCGCCGCAGGCGCTTGATCTGGCTGGGAGCCTTCGTCGTGGTCTTCGGGGGCGCGATCTTCGGCGTCAAGGCGGCGCTGAAGCCCAACAACCAGATCGACCCCTCCAAGCTGGCGACGGTCGAAAAAGGCGACATCGCGCGGTCGGTCGTGGCGACTGGCAAGATCGAGCCGCTGGCCAAAGTCGAGGTTAAATCGAAAGCCAGCGGGCTCGTCAAGCAGGTGTTCGTCCACTACAGCGATTGGGTCAGGAAGGGGCAGGTGCTGGTCGAGCTCGACAAGGAAGAGCTGCAGGCCCAAGTGCGCGAATCGCGCGCGGCGCTGATGGCGGCCCAGGCCGCCGAAGAGTCCGCCACGGCGACCCATGAAAAGAACCGGGTCGAAGCCGAAGCTCCCGATCTGCCTTTCCTGAAAGCCAACATGGACCGCGCGCGCCAGCTCAAAGCGCAAGGCCTGATTGCACAAGCCGTGCTCGAAGACGCCGAACGCACTTACCAGACGGCGCTGAACAAGCAAATGACGGCGCTGCGCAACATCTCGGTCAGCCGCGCCGAGATCGACCGCGCCAAGGCCGGCGTCGCACAGGCTCAAGCCACGCTGGACCGCGCCGAGGAGAACCTCAAGAACTCCACCATCGTCAGTCCCATGGACGGCATCGTGCTCTCGCGCGATGTCGAGGTGGGCGACGCGGTCAGTTCCATCCTCGTGCTGGGCTCGCAGGCCACCAGCATCATGACGCTGGGCGACGTCAGCGACGTTTATGTCCTCGGCAAAGTGGACGAAGCCGACATCGGCAAGGTTTACCTCGGCCAACCGGCGCGCATCGTGGTCGAGTCCTTCAAAGATAGGAAGTTCAGCGGCAAGGTCACGAAGATTTCCCCGCTGGGCGTCGAGAAGGACAACGTGACCACGTTCGAGGTCCGGGTTTCGATCCGGAACCCGGGCGGCGAGCTCAAGGCCAACATGAGCGCCAACGCCGAGATCATCCTCGAAGAAAAGAAGAACGTTCTGCTGGTACCCGAGTCCGCCGTGATCTACGACCGGCAGCGCAACACGTCGCTCGAAGTCCCCGACGCGGCCAACGAGAAGGGGCGGCGCCAGGTGGCGGCCAAACTCGGCATCTCGAACGGCGTGAAGACCGAACTGGTGGCGGGGCTGAAGGAAGGCGACAAGGTGATCCTGCAGTAGGACAGGCCTCCGGCCTGTCGGCCGACAGGCCGGAGGCCTGTCCCACTGTATTCCGGTCGACCGCTGATGGCTGCCTATGTCTTTCCGCGACTTACTGGCCGACACATTCCGGACGCTTTGGGCGCACAAGCTGCGCACCTTCCTCACCATGTTCGGAATCGCCTGGGGCATCGTTTCGATCATGCTCATGGTGGCAGCGGGCGAAGGCCTGCGCGTGGGGCAGAAGAAGGTCGCGGACAGCTTCGGCAAGGACATCATGATCGTCTTTTCCGGGCGGACCAGCTTGCAGGCGGGCGGCACGCGCGCTGGCCGGCCCATCCATTTCAACGACAGCGACTACCTGTTCATCCAGCGCGAGGCGACCTCCTGCCGGGAGGTGATGCCCGAACTCGGAACCAACGTGCTGGTCCACAGCGCGTTCAACAGCGGCCTGCTGCTGGTGACCGGCTCGCTGCCCTCCTTTGCCGACGTCCGCAGCATTCCGGTCGCCGAGGGCCGCTTCTACAACTGGGAGGACCAGGCCCAGGGCCGCCGTGTCGCGTTCATCGGCAGCGATGCGCGGAAGCAGTTGTACGCGTCGCGCCCGGCGCTCGGCCAGACCATCGACCTGGCAGGCATCCCCTACACCATCATCGGAATCATGCAGCAGAAGGACCAGGACTCGAGCTACGACGGCCGGGACGTCTCGAAAATCTTCATCCCTTTCAGCTCCATGATTCGCGACTTCCCCAACAAGCCGCCCGAAACGCGCCGCAGCGTCGACCGCATTCTGGTGACGCCGAAATCGCTGGAGGAGGACGATGCCTGCAAGTTCGAGATCCGGCGCGCGCTGGGGCGGGTCCACGGCTTCGATGCGCACGATGAGGAGGCGGCCTACATCTGGGACACGGTTGAGGACAGCAAGGCGTTCCGCACGATGACCGACGGCATGAAGTACTTCCTGGGCATCGTCGGCGTGGTGAGCCTGTTCCTGGGCGGCATCGGCGTGATGAACGTCATGCTGGTTGCGGTGCGCGAGCGGACGCGCGAGATCGGAGTCCGCAAGTCCGTCGGCGCAACGCGGAGCGCCATTTTGGGACAGTTTTTCGCCGAAACCCTGATCATCGTGTTCGCGAGCGGCGGATTCGGGATGGCGGTGTCTTACGGTTTCTGCGCGCTGGTCAACATGCTTCCCATGCCGCAATACTTCGCCGGACTGCTGGCGACATGGAGCACCGGACTGGCGGCGCTGGCGCTTCTGGGAACCGTGGCGGTGCTCTCGGCCATGTATCCGGCGCGGCGCGCGGCCGCCGTCGACCCGATCGAAGCGCTGCGTTACGAGGCGGGGGGATGATGGGCCATGCTGGCTGAGATCTTCAGACAGGCTTGGGAGGCGCTGCGGCGCAATCCGACGCGCAGCCTTCTCACCATGCTGGGAATCGTGTGGGGCATCGTCGCGGTCGCCGTGCTGATCGCATACGGGAACGGCTTCCGCGGCGTGCTCGTGCGCGCCTTCGACGCCTTCGGCAAGAGCGCGGTGGTGTGCTGGCCCGGCCAGACCAGCGAACAGGCGGGCGGCGAGCGGGCCGGCCGGCGGATCCGTTTCGAGAAGGAGGACATGGACCTCATCCGCGAGGGGGCCTCGCTGGTCAAGAACGTGAGCCTCGAGACCGTGCGCTGGCGCGCCGTCTCCTACGGCGACCGCCTGTCGAACACCGCCATCCGCGGCGTCTACCCCGAGTACGGCGCGATCCGCAACGAAGTGCCCTCGGAGGGCCGCTGGCTCAGTGCGGAGGACCATGTCGAACGCCGCCGGGTGGTGTTCCTGGGCGGCAAGCTGCGTAAGCAGCTATTCAGCGGGCGCCCGGCGGTCGGGGAGACCGTGCTCATCAGCGGCGTTCGCTTCACGGTGGTGGGCGCGATGGATCCGAAGATCCAGCTCAGCAACTACTTCACCAGCGACGACGATTCCTGCTGGATCCCGTACAGCGCCGCCTCGGACATCTGGGACACGCGCTACGCCAGCGTGCTCGTCTTTTCCGCTCTCGCGCCGAGCCTGGAGGCGAAGAGCATGCAGCAGGTGCGCGAGATTGTCGGCAAGCGCCAGCGCTTTTCGGCCTCCGACAAGCGCGCCATTCAGATGTTCGGGCGCGACGAGTTCCGGCCCGTCATCGACGGCATCACGATCGGCCTCCAGGTGCTGCTGCTGTTCATCGGGACGCTGACGCTGGGCATCGGCGGCGTGGGCGTCATGAACATCATGCTGGTCTCGGTGGATGAGCGCGTCCGTGAGATCGGCCTGCGGCGGGCCATCGGCGCGCGGCGCTGGCACATTCGCGCCCAATTCCTGGCGGAGGCCCTGGTGCTGACGCTGGCCGGCGGCGCGCTGGGCATCGGCGTCGCCGCCCTGGTGACGGCTTGGTCCGGCACACTGCCGATGCTGGGGCCGCTGTTCAAGGATACTTCCGGAAAGGGCGACATCCACCTGGCGCTGTCGCCGGCCACGGCGGCGCTCTCGACCGCCGTCCTGGTCGTGGTGGGAGTGCTCGCGGGCCTCGCGCCCGCCATCCGCGCCTCGCGCCTCGATCCTTCCGACGCGCTGCGGTATGAATAGGTCCCCCGCTACTGCGGCCCCGTCTCCCCCGCCAGCGCCGCCCGCTTGGCCAGCTCCGGGGTGGCGTAGTAGCCGGTTCGGGTCCGCGCCGTCGGGCGGTTGCGGGCGTCCACTACGACCTTGATCTGCCGGTAGCTGCCGTCGAGCGCCTCATTCGACGGCGAGTAGCCCAGCGTGTACTGGTTGCGAATGTCGTGCGCCACCGACAGCGTGAAGGCGCCGACGTCGTCGACCCCTTTCGGATAATAGGCCACGCCACCGGTCGCAGCCGCCAGCGTGTCGAGGGCGCGTTTGGCGCGCTTGGCCTCGCGGCGCCCCTCCTCCACGTCGTCGAGCAGACCGATAGTATAGATCAGCACTTCGCGCTGTTGTGATTTCTGGGTCAACTTCTCGAGCGTGATCTCGCTGGCGTTGTCGTTGCCGTCGGTGACCACCACGATCACCTTCTTATCGAGCTTGGCCTTGGACTTGAGGTACTCCATCGAGAGATCGATCGCATCCCGCATGGCCGTGCCGCCCCGGGAATCGATGCGCGCCACGCCTTCTTCGAGCTTCTTGATGTCGTTGGTCATCGGGACGTCGAGGTACGCCTCGTCATTGAAGTTCACGATGAAGACCTCGTCCTGCGGGTTGGACGCCCTGACCAGCGCCATGGCCGCGTCCTCCACCTTCTTCCGCTTCTCGCGCATGCTCCCGCTGTTGTCGATCACGATGCCCATCGAGACCGGGACGTCCTCGCGCCTGAAGAGCTTCAGCCGTTGCTCGGCGCCGTCTTCGAAAACGCGAAACGCCGTCCGCGGCAGGTTCGTGATGAGCTTGCCGCTTTTGTCCACCACGGTGGCGTGAAGCACCACCAGGCGCGTATCCGCGGTGAATGTGGCGCCGCTCTGCTCCTGTGCGCAGAGGGGAACCCCAAGCGCGGCAATCAGAAAGAAGGCAAAACAGTTACTGGGTGGGCGCATAATAACCGAGACGCCAGAAGGCTCTGAGCGGCGGCAGCCCCTTGGGTTGCACCAGCTTCACCTGGACATGCCGGTACTTCCCGTCCTTCGTCGCGTTGCTGGGCGAGTAGAACAGCACATACTGATTGTGGAGTTCGTAGCCGATCCTCTCGGCGACATCCGGCAGCTCGCCCAGGTTCTCCACCGGAAAATGCCGCCCGCCGGTCTGCTCGGCGATCTCGCTCAGCAGGCTGGGCCCGGACAGCTCCTCCGCCGACCTTCCGCGGGTCGCTATTGGTTCAAAAATACCGATCGCGTAAATCTGCACATCCGCTTCGCGCACCAGGTTCTTGATTTCCGTTTCGGTGTACCGGCTGCTGTTGTCGCCGCCGTCGGAAATCACCACCAGGGCCTTGCGGGGGTTGTGAGCTTTCTTCATCTGGTTGATGGCCAGGTACACGCTGTCGAGCAGCGCCGTGCGGCCCTTGGACTCCACAAAAGTAAGGCGGTTCTGCACTTCGTCCGCATTGTGGGTGAAGGCCACGGCCAGTTCGGGCCGGTCGTTGAACTGAACCAGGAAGAACTCGTCATCGGGGTTCGCCGTTTTCAAGAGCTGCGCCACCGCCTCGCGCGATTTCTGGAGCTTCGTTCCCATGCTGCCGCTGTGATCAAACACCAGCCCGATCGAGATGGGGGCGTCCTCGCTTGAAAGGTAGGCGATCTTCTGCTCCACCTTGTCCTCGAAGATGCGGAAGTGCTTGATTTCCAGCCCCGTCACGAATCGGTTCAGCGGATCCGTCACGGTCACCGGGATCGGCACCAAGGTAGTATCCACCCGGATGCTGCGGGAACGCGGGATGTCCGGGTTGGCGGCGGGCACCAAAGCTTTCGTCCGTGGCTGGATCGAGACTTGGGGCTCCGGTGGGTTTTGCGGTGCGCTCTTCTCGTCGCCGGCAAGGCACGCGCCTGCGACTGCTCCCGCGATAAGGACAATGACACTCGAGTACTTCAAGGGCCGACGCGCAACCGTCACTGGCTCTCCCCTCCCGTAAGGCTGCGACGACTTCAGTATATCACCAGCATTCGGAATTCCATTCTCTTGCAGACAGTGCGAATCGCCTGCGTCCAACTTCCGACGCTGCAATCCCTTCGGAGGTTACAGGAATCTGGACGACCCGCTCGTCGCCGGCCGATCCATTCGGGTTGGAGGCGGCGACGCTGCCGGGCCTGGCTGGCTGACGGCTGAGGACTGGTTTGATACGATGGTTAACTGACGGCGGGAAGGAGAATTCCGAATGTTACTATCTATGCGGCAGGTCCTCGACGAGGCTGCCAAAGGCGGTTACGGTGTTGGCGCGTTCAACGTCAACAACCTGGAGCAGATTCAGGCCATCATGGAGGCGGCGCGCGAAACCAAGTCGCCCGTAATCATCCAGGCCAGCCGCGGGGCGCGGGCCTACGCCAACGATCGGTTCCTGTATCACATCATGATCGCGGCCACCGAGATTTATCCCGAAATTCCGACGGTGCTGCATCTGGATCACGGCAACAGCTTCGAAACCTGCAAGTCGGCAATCGATACCGGTTTCACCAGCGTCATGATGGACGGCTCGCTGATGGCGGACGGCAAGACGCCCTCCACCTTCGAGTACAACGTGGATGTGACGCGCAAGGTAGTGGAAGCCGCGCACGCCAAGGGTGTGACGGTGGAAGGCGAGATCGGCGTGCTGGGCGGCATTGAAGACGGCCACGGTGCCGGCGGCTCCGGCCTGGAGCACGTCACCGATCCCGAGCAGGCCGCCAAGTTCGTCGAGTTGACGGGCGTGGACGCGCTCGCCATCGCCATCGGCACCAGCCACGGCGCCTACAAGTTCACCCGCAAGCCCGACGGCGCGGTGCTCAAGATGGACCGGCTCATCGAGATCCACAAGAGGCTGCCCAAGGTGCACCTGGTGATGCACGGCTCCTCGAGTGTTCCGCAGGACCTGCAGGACATCATCAATAAGTACGGTGGCAAGCTGAGGCCGACCTGGGGCGTGCCGGTCGAAGAGATCCAGCTTGGCATTCGCAACGGCGTCCGCAAGATCAACGTGGATACGGACAACCGGCTGGCCATAACCGGCGCGATCCGCAAGGTGTTTGCCGAGTCGCCGGAGAAGTTCGACCCGCGCGACTACCTGAAACCCGCCCGCGAGGCGATGAAGAAGGTTGTGGCGCTGCGCATGACGCAATTCGGGCAGGCCGGACACGCCGGCGACTACCAAGCGCTTCCGCTTTCGGTCATGGCCGAGCGTTACGCGGCGCAGACAGTGGCGTAGGGCAGCCTCCGGCCATCGGAAGCTCTCAGAAACTCAGTTTGGCCGCAGAGAAACGCGGGTAAGCGCCGATAAGGTTTTTGTTTTCAATCGGCGCTTATCGGCGGTCTGAATTCATTCGCACCATCTCAGCCGTGAGGCCGTCTGGATCGACGAGCAATTCGGGGCGACCTCTCCCTATGGCTGCGGCCCGGTTAGGCCGATAGGTTTAGACGTCACCCGATGTCTCATCGGCTTAGCCATCCGCGAAACTGCGTAGTCGCTGCTCTCGTTGCGGCGCTGTGGCCGGCCTCCGCCGCGTGGGGGCTCGATCCTGACAAGGCCATCGAGCAGTATGCTCATGACAGGTGGAGCGCGCAGGACGGGCTTCCTGGAGAGGCGGTCTATCAGATCCTGCAGAGCTCCGACGGGTACCTCTGGCTTAGGACCTCGGCTGGGCTGGTGCGATTCGACGGGGTGCGCTTTGTCCTGCTCGATCCGGTGGTCGGGAAAGAACGACTCAAGGAGCCGGTGAAAGCGATCTGCCGGACCTCGGACGGTGCCTTGCTGATCCGCACGCCCTCGAGGACCGTGATCCGCAGAAATGGGCTTTTCTCGGACTATCTACCGCCCGCTCCCCTTCCCGACGGAGAGATCAAAAGCCTCTTCGAGAGCAGGGAGCACGAGGTTTTCGTCGGTTCCGACGACTTCATCTACCTGCTCGGGCGCGGCGGGCCGCGGGCGCTCCGGGCGGGGACTAGCTGGATCTACTCCTTTTTTGAAGATAGGGCGGGTGCGCTTTGGATTGGCGCTTCAGGCGCGCTCTTGCGGTATCGCCGCGGAGAGATCTCGACTTTCCCGCGTGACCTGCGCCAGTTCGGGGCCGGTACTCTGGCCGAGGACCGCGAACAGAATCTATGGGTTGGCACGCGGGACGGCCCTTACAGGATCGACCGCGACCGGTCCCGGTTCGAGGCGGCTGCGCGGGGCCGCATCCGGGGCGAGGTGCACGCGATTCTGGAAGACCGCGCGGCCAATCTGTGGGCCGGGACGGAATCCTCGGGCCTCTTCCGCATCACGGGCAGCCGCGTGTCTTCGTTCAGTTCGGCGGACGGCCTGACGGACAACCGGGTGCTGTCTCTGTTCGAAGACCGCGAGGGGAGCCTGTGGGTGGGCACCTCCAGCGGGTTGGACCGCTTCCGCGACACCAAACTCACGACGTTCACGGTCAAGGAGGGCCTTCCCTCCAACGATACCCGGTCCGCCGTCGAGACCGCGGACGGCAGCCTCTACGTCTTCTGCGCAGGCGGAGGGCTGGCCCGCATCACGGACGGCGTGGTTTCCGCGATCACAACGAAGGATGGCCTGCCCGACGCCTGGGGCCATGCGCTGTTCGTGAGCAGGGATGGAAGCCTGTGGATCGGAACCACGGGGGGGCTGACCCGTTACCAAGGCGGCCGGCTGACCAGGTACCACGGCCAGGGACGTCTCCCCAGTTTCATTGCCGCCATCGGCGAAGACGACCAGAGCCTGATCCTGGCCGGGCCGATAGCGGTTCGCATCGAAGGGAGAAGGATCAGTCCCTTCACGGTCAACGGAGAAACGACGCCGCTGTCGGCGCCCGGACGTTACGCCTTCACGATCTGCCGGGATTCGCACGGGACGCTGTGGTTTGGCGCGGCGCAGGGGCTCTTCAAGTTCGCCAAAGGAGTCTCTCCGCGGGAGGCCCGGCAGAAACAGATCGACTTCGCGGTCACTTCCATCGCGGACGACCAGCGCGGAAGCTTGTGGCTGGGCGGCCGTACTCCGGGGCTCACCCGGCTGCGCATACGGGACGGCCGCATCACACACTACGGAAAGCAGGAAGGACTTTTCGACGCTTACCCCTCCCGCGTTCTCACCGACGACGGCGGGAATCTCTGGATCAGCACTCCGGACGGCATCTATGTGGCCAACCGGCAGGACCTCGACGACCTGGCCGAGGGGCGTGCATCCACGGTTCGAACCGTCAGATATGGGACAGACGACGGCATGAAGACCAGCGAGGCGTCCGATCCGGGGGCAGGACCAGCCGGCTGGCGCACCCGGGACGGAAGGCTGTGGTTCACCACGAGCAAAGGGATTGTGGTAGTCGATCCCAAGCACCTGGCGCACAACGAGCTGGTCCCTCCGGTGGTGATCGAGGGGGTTGTGGCGGACGGCGGGGCGCTGCCCCCCGAACCGGACCTGCGGATCCCGCCCGGAAGAGAGAGGATTGAGTTTCAGTACACCAGCCTGAGCATGCTGGTTCCCGCCAGAGTGCGTTTCAAATACAGGCTGGAGGGTTACGATCGAGGCTGGGTGGATGCTGGCCCGCGCCGCACCGCCGGCTACACGCGTCTTCCTCCGGGCCGATACCGCTTTCGTGTGATCGCCTCAAACGACGACGGGGTCTGGAACGACCAGGGTGCGTCCTTGCAGTTCGTTCTCGAACCGCGGTTCTACCAGACCGGCTGGTTCAGCGGCGCCTGCGTCCTGGCGTTCTTCCTGGCGGCCGGCGCACTGCAAAGACTCTACACGCGGCGATTACGCGTCAGGGCGGAGGAGTTGGCCAGGGTTGTCGACGAGCGCACCAAAGACCTGAGAACGCAACGGGCCTTCTTGCGCCAGGTGATCGATATCCTTCCCAGCTTCATCTTCGTCAGGGACCGCCAGGGCCGCTACACGCTGGTCAATCAGGCCATCGCCACGGGCCATGGCACCACCGTGGAAGATCTGGCGGGCAGAAACGTCGCGGACGTCAGCCGGGGGGAGGAGGCGAAAGCCTTCTACCGGGACGACCTCGAGGTGATGGACACGCTCCGGGAGAAGGTCATCCCCGAAGAGCCGTTCACGAACGCCGCCGGCGAGACCCGCTGGCTTCAGACGGTCAAACGGCCGATCGTCAGCCAAGACGGGGAAGTGCAGGTTCTGGGCGTGGCGATGGACATCACGCAGCGCAAGCAGATCGAAGAGGAACTGCGGGCGGCCAAGGCGGCGGAGGAGGCGGCCAGCCGCGCAAAGAGCGAGTTCGTGGCCAACATGAGCCACGAGATCCGCACGCCCATGAACGGCATCATCGGCATGACCGAACTGGCGCTGTCCACCAACCTGACGTCCGAGCAGCAGGAGTTCCTCTCCCTGGTCCGTTCGTCGGCCGAGGGCCTGCTGGTCATCCTCAACGATGTGCTCGACTACTCGAAGATCGAAGCCGGCAAGATGGTTCTGAATCCGATCCGTTTTGACCTCGCGGAAGTCGTCGGGAACATGATGAAGAGCGTGGCGGTCACGGCCCACAGGAAGGGGCTGGAGCTGGCCTTCGACATCGAGCCGGACGTGCCGCCGGAGCTGATTGGCGACCCGGCGCGTCTGCGCCAGGTGCTGCTGAACCTGACCGGCAACGCCATCAAGTTCACGGAGCGGGGCGAGGTTGCGGTCCACATCCGCGTCGCGGATCGCGAGGGAAGCGCGGTGAAGCTGCACGTATCGGTGCGCGACACCGGCGTCGGGATTCCGCCGGAGAAGCAGGGCAGGCTGTTCCGGGCCTTCGAGCAGGCGGATTCCTCGACCACGCGCCAGTACGGCGGCACCGGGCTGGGTCTGGTCATCTCCGCGCGCATCGTGCAACTGATGGGGGGAGAGATCTGGATGGAGAGCGAGCCGGGGACGGGTTCGGTCTTCCACTTCACGGCGCGCCTGGCTGCGGCCACGGCCGCGGAAAGCGGGGCCAGTGCGGCGCCGGTCGAGGACCTGGGCGGCGTACCGCTACTCATCATTGACGACAATGCGACCAACCGCCGCATTCTCCAGAAGACGACGCGGCAGTGGAAGATGCTGCCGGAAGAGGCCGATTCGGGCGCCGCAGGCCTTGCCCGGCTGGAGCAGGCGGCGGCTGCGGGCCAGCCTTTCCGTCTGATCCTGCTGGACGAGCACATGCCGGAGATGGACGGCTTCGAGGTGATCGAGCGCATTCGCTCGAACCCCTCCGGGAGCGCCGCAACCATTCTGATGTTGACTTCCACGGACCGAAGTTCCAGTGCGGCGCGGTGCCGTGCCCTGGGGGTGGAAGCCTACCTGGTCAAGCCCGTCACGGCCACGGAGTTGCTCTGGTCGATCCGCAAGGCCCTGGGTAGGCCTAAAAGGACCGAGGAGGCCACCGCACCCGCGGCAGCAACGCCGGCACGGCGCTCCGTACGCATCCTGGTGGTCGAGGACAACCCGGTGAATCAGAAACTGGCTGTCGCCATGCTGGAAAGGATGGGACATCGGGTCACACTGGCCGCTAACGGGGCGGAAGCTTGCGCCACCTTCGACAGGGGCGCGTTCGACCTCGTTTTCATGGACGTGCAAATGCCCGAGATGGATGGCTTCGAGGCCACCCGGCGCATCCGGCGGCGGGAACAGAATACCGGCGCTCACATACCCATCGTCGCCATGACCGCGCACGCCATGATTGGGGACCGCGAGCGCTGCATGGACGCCGGGATGGACGATCACGTCACCAAACCCATCAGCCGCAAAGTACTCGAGGAAACGGTGGCGCGGTATGCCCGCTCCGCTGCAGACCTTCCAGTCTGACCTCTCCCCAACGCCTCTGCCCAGCACGGACGACCACAGCGGGACGGTCTGCTAGAATGGCCCAGTCGGTCTACCCAGAATGCCAGATTGCAGCCAAGGCCCCCGTGTCGCGGTGATCGGCGCGGGCCCCGCCGGCCTGACAGCGGCCTACACGCTGGCGAAGGAGCGCATCCCGGTCACGGTCATCGAGGCGGACCCGCAGTACGTCGGCGGGATCTCCCGCACCGTGGAGTACAAGGGTTTTCGCTTCGACATAGGCGGGCACCGGTTTTTCTCGAAATCCAAGGAGATCGAAGACCTCTGGACCGAACTCCTGCCGGAGGACATGCTGGAACGGCCGCGCCTGTCCCGGATCCTCTACCGGGGCCAGCTCTATTCCTATCCGCTCAAAGCCGCCGAGGCCCTCTGGAAACTGGGTTTTGCCGAGTCGTTCCTGTGCGCGCTCTCCTACCTGCGGGCGCGCATCCGGCCGGTCCCCAACGCCCGGAACCTCGAGGATTGGGTCAGTAACCAGTTTGGGCAGAGACTGTTCCGCACGTTCTTCAAGACATACACCGAAAAAGTGTGGGGCGTAAGCTGCAAAGAGATCTCGGCCGATTGGGCGGCGCAGCGCATCAAAGGATTGTCCCTGGCGTCCGCCATCAAGAACGCGTTTCTGCCGCGGCCGAGGGGCGGCGACCGCGCGGGCGAGATCAAGACGCTGATCCAGTCGTTCCGGTACCCGCGGTACGGGCCGGGGATGATGTGGGCGGCCGCCGCCGCCAAGGTCGAGGAGCTCGGAGGCGAGGTCTGGATGGGGCACAAAGTGTCGGCCTGCCATTGGGACGAGCAGACGCGGCGCTGGACGCTGGCGTGCGAACCCGGCTCGAAGACTCTCACCGCCGACCATGTAATCTCGTCGGCGCCCCTGGCCGAACTGGTCCGCTCGATCACGCCTGCGTTTTCCGAGGAGGGCCTGCGGGCGGCCGGCAGCCTGAGGTACAGGGACTTTATGACCGTGGCGCTGATCGCGCGGGGGCGCGGCGAGCTCGCCGACAACTGGATCTACATTCACGACCCGGATATCCGCGCCGGCCGGGTCCAGAACTTCAGGTCCTGGTCGCCGTACATGGTGCCGGACGACGCACATTCCTGTTACGGGCTGGAGTACTTCTGCTTCGAAGGTGATCAGATGTGGACCATGCCCGACGCGGAGCTGATCGGCCTCGCACGGCGGGAACTGGGGCGAACTGGCCTCGCGCGCGCGGAAACCGTGGTGGACGGCTGCGTGGTGCGGCAGCCGAAAGCCTATCCGTTCTATGACAGCGCCTACACGGCGCACGTCAGCACGATTCGCGGCGAGATCGAGCGGAGGTATCCGCAACTTCACCTGGTGGGGCGAAACGGCATGCACCGTTACAACAACCAGGATCACGCCATGATGACCGGGATGCTGGCGGCCCGGAACATCGCGGCGGGAAGGCAGATCTACGACCTCTGGTCGGTCAACCAGGACGCCGAATACCACGAAGCGGGGGCCGCTGGAGCGGAGTCGAAGTGAGCGGTGGACTCGGGCTCGGCTCGGTTTCGAATACGCAATGTTGAAGGCGCCCTGCTGAGGGCGGTACACTAGGGAAGTCCTTCAGAAGTCGGGGCGTGGCTCAGCCTGGCTAGAGCGCCTGGTTCGGGACCAGGAGGTCGGTGGTTCGAATCCACTCGCCCCGACCAATACTTTCAATAACTTACAGCAGATTGCGACTCCGCGGCGCGGACGCTGTAGACGATTTTGTAGACAGCGTGTCCCCCCAAGATCACCCAGTTCAGCAACCCGGAAGGGGGCAGCCTCGGGCGCGGCTACTACGCGGACAAGCTGCCTGGCCGCACTTCTCAGAAGGGTCCTTGGGGTTCTTGGTGGTGGGAAAGGGAATTTCGCGACAGAAACAACGAATCGATGCACGCAACGCCTTCCAGGTCAGTGGCCGGCGACTTTTGTGCCTCACAACCGAGGCTGTATTGTTTTGGTCCTATGCTACCTGATTGTACAAAGCTCTCGCTTGCACCAAGAGGCAAAAACCGCGTCCGTTGCTCTACAGTATGCGCGGACAATCCGAATCATGTCCTCCACATCCCCAGGGGTTTTCGTCACACTCGGGTCCCCGTGCGCGATCTTGTTGCGAGTATCGACGAGGTGATTCACCATGTTCACTGTCACACTATAGTCCGCCTTCAGAACTTGGCAGAGTTCCGGGACGTAATCCCCGTAGCCAAATCTGTTGAAGTACGCTCGTATCTTCTTAAACGCTGGGTTCGAAAACCCCTTGTTGAAGCGGTCCACGGGCAGTGGCTGGGGGAATGGCCCCATCCGGCCCCAGTAGGTCGCATGGTGCTGAAGAAAATCGAAAACCTTGACGGCGATCTTCTCCGGATCAGCTGTGTCTTGAACCTCGTCGAGGATGTCTTTCGATAGATGGTAAAAGAATTGAGCTGCCAATGCCGTCCTTGGAACCGCCTTGGCATGAATGTTAGTGAGAACAACCTCGCCAAGCTCCTTGATGTAGGCCTCTAGGTGTGCACTAAGCAGGACAATGCCAGCCCGACAGAAGGCGTTGATGTCGTGCCGTAGAGCGATCGGGTCGGCTCGCTCCTTGGCTGCGGCGGACCGACGCAGGACCTCAACTTCGTCCAGACCTGAGAGCAACGAAGAGTACGCTGATGTGTACCGGGCCATCTGGTCAGAGCACCTGCTCTATGCCTGCCGCCCACATTGCAAACCGGCGCTTCGTCCGTTTGGTGTGGTCAACCGCCCGACTGATCAAGTCACCGAACTCCTCGCTGCCCAATAACTTTGCATACTCCTTTCGGAATTTGGCACGAACGCTCTCGGCTTGCTTTGGGCCGACGCGCGCAGCAGAGAGCATGACCAGATCGAACAGGGCGCGGTTTACTTTAGCAGGACGCTTGAGCGGCAATCTACGAAAGCACTCCTTTGGGTCAAACCACTTGAGCGCCGCATCAATCGCGGTCTTCCACTGAGCGCTAAGAGTCTCCAGCTTTGCTGGAGAGTACTTCATGCCATCTTTCGCTGTTTCATTGAGCCAGTGCTTTTGAGGAGTTCTATACGAATCCAGACCGCGGATGCTGAACGAGAAGAAGCGGAGAGCCAGTTCCTCGTCTCTCATCCGCTTGTCTGGCTGTGTCTTCCCGAGAATGGTCAGCCAGGGCTGATAAGTAACGACCTCTTGGAGAAGGGAATTGAGCGAACCCCTATAGACGCAGTTTCGAAGCTCCTGAGCATTAAGAGGCACCGTGTTAGTGTTGAGCCGCTCGAACACGTCGAATTTGATCTCGGGATGTGATTCGTTGGTGATGAGAATACAGCGAAGGGTGTGCGTCTTTAGCTGCCGTTGAAACTTCGGCGGTATTTCATGAAAGCGCAGCTTGTTGAGCTCGGGCAGGACCTCCAGTCCTGACAGAGGAAACTGATTGCTGAGGAAACGGTGCAGTGAGAACAGGCGCTGCTGACCGTCGATCACGTCCAGTTCGAACTCCTCATTCTGGGATAGGTAGCAGGGTGGAATGGGAACATTCAGCAGTATCGACTCGATCAGGCGGGACGCGAGAACGTTGGTCCAAACGTAACGGCGCTGAAAACTCGGACGTTCCGACAGCGGACGAAGGAATATCGTCCCACCCTTGATCTGGTCCATCAGGGCTTCCACAACGAGGTCGTACGGCTGTGTAAACAGCCGACGATCACGAATGGGGACCTCGTCAGGGTCGGGTTCTGGGCTCTCGTGGTCGGCTTCGTAGATCAAGTCATCATCGCTCATTTGTCTTCCCTCCTGGTGGCTTGGGATTGGGAGCTTCTATTATAGACACTCCCCCAAACGGCGTTTTGAGAAGCGTCGCCCTAGCCGACCTATTGTCTCCGGCTGAACGCCGTGGCGCTTGCCAGCGGACCCCGCGCCGCAGGGAGAACATGCGCCCTACTGCGCGAGGTCGGGCAGCGTGACGAATGTCGCCCAGCCGCCGCGCCGGGCACCGGCCTTCTCGAAGTACGCGATCCAGAATTCCTTCACGGTCTGCCAGTCGCGGATGTCCCGTTTTCCGCCATTCGCGCCGACGACGTACACGGTCACGCCCGCAAGGTCGGTGACCCCGGCGTGCCGCTCCAGCGTTTTCAACAGGGAATCCACGCTTGCCAGGTGCGGCGCCTCCAAATTCAGCGTTGGCGTCGCGTTCCGCATGTCCGAGAAGACCACCAGCGTGTTGCGGCTGGTCTTCGGGTCCTTTCGGAACAGCTCCCCCGCGAGGTACAGAGCACCGATGATATCAGTGCGGGGCGCCGATGGCGCGAGGTGCGCGGCTCGGCCGCGCCAGGCGCGGACCAGCTCTCTGTGAGCCGCGGCGAGCCGTTCGCCGAAATAGCCTGGGTCAGCGGCGAGGTCCGCGCGGAGGATGGGCGACGGGTTCGCGATGCTGTCCTGCGTAATGCCGATCACGGTCACCGAGGAACCAGCCGGTACCGAAGCCAAGAGCTGCGCGATGCCATCGACGTTCCGCTCGAAGGGTGTCTTGTGGTCCATGCCCGTGACCGCCTCCGACGCCGAAAGATCGAGGGCGGCGACGACAACGTTGTGGTGCTCTGCGGCAAAGGCGCGTGCCGACCAGAGGGCGGACGCCAGTATCACGACGCTGAGCCCTTTCGTCAGTGCCTTTCTCACCGTCTGCGTGAGCATGGCGCGGTAGAAGTCGCGCCAGAACCGCGCCACAAAAACCGCCGGGGCATTGGTGAGCTCGGATATCTCCGCGACCACGACCCCAAGCTGCTGCCGCACGTTGCCCAGTTCCCGCAGGAGCGCCTCGGCGTCTTCTCCCGAGACGGCGCCCAGGACGAGCGCGCGGTGGACGGCGACGCCGGCCCCGAGGTCGAGCGCGATGGCAAAGAGGACCATCATGAGGCGCAGCAGGTCGCGCGTTGACTCGTAGAAGGTATCCTTCTGTTCTGGGGCGGCGGGGTTGTCTCCCTCGATCACGACCGCCGCGTTCGTTTGTTCGGTCTGTCGGGCGAGGAGATCGCCCCTGATCTCCGCAAGGAGCGCCCCACCCACCAGGGCCGCCAGAAAGACCGCCGTCACGATGGCTCTACCCAGCCGGTCGCTCTGCCAGGCGTCGAGGAACTCCTCCACGGCGAAGGGCGTGATGATCGCGATGCCGAGGCAATACAGGTAGGCGGCCCAGCCCAGCCGGTAGGGTGCGAGTCCGATAAGGGAAAAGCAGAACGCCGCGAAGGCAAGCGCGACGCCCGTTGTCCAGTAGTAACCAGCCCGCCGCCTCCGGTGGCGGACATCGCCCGGCGGCGCGGCGTGCCGCAGCCGGTCTCTGAGAGCTGCCTCGCGTTCGGCGAGGTGGCCGCCCAAGGCGCGGAGTTCCCGGATGCGCGGTTCGTTCATGAGCGTGATGCGCTCCCGCTCGCAATCGCAGTAAACCTCGGCCCGTCCGGCCGTGTGCTCAACCCCTTCGAGGCCAAGGTTGCGGCCGGAATCGTATGTCTCTTCTTGATTGGTCATCGTTGTCGTTCTCCTCATTTCTCGTCACTGTCAAAAAAGGAGCCTGACCCATAACGGGCAGGCTCAAAAACAAAGAGCTATGCGGTTTCGAGGACCTTGCGGGCCTCTTCGAGCTTCTGGAGCTGGCGGCGTGCCTGTTTGAGGTCTTCTTCCTTCTTGGCCACCTCTTCCCGAACCTTGTTGATCTGGTCGAGCACAACTTCCGTCGCGGTCTTCTTCTTCCACGGCTTCCGTTGTGCGGTGTCTGCTGCTGGCTGGGCCGATACGGGCTCAGCCTTCTTTGCTGCCATCGGGGCCTCCTTTCTGGTCAGCGTTCGATGCCTCCTGGTTCTGGACCCACGCTTCGAGCTTGCGGATCGCTTCCCGTTTCGCCGGAAGTTCCACGTGGGTGTAGCGCGAGTTCACGTCCTCGCCGTTCGAATGTCCCATCAAGGCCTTGCGGACCTCCTGCATCACGCCCGCTTCCATGAGGCGCGTGTTGAACGTGTGGCGAAGGTCATGGAAGCGGCAGTAGCGGATG
This sequence comes from Bryobacterales bacterium, assembly GCA_963719445.1. Classification (GTDB taxonomy): domain Bacteria; phylum Acidobacteriota; class Terriglobia; order Bryobacterales; family Bryobacteraceae; genus DASWZN01. Next base: position 3,752,523 of record OY970385.1, on the reverse strand, counting down.
CCTGCGCGGCGGATGGCCGCTTTCCAGGCCGTCTTTATCTGGCGGATCGGATTGTCCGCGAAGGTGAAGACAAGTCCTTCCTCCCGGCGCGCGGCGAGAAGAAGTGCCGCGAGTCGTTCGGTGAGCGGGATCTCGCGTCCCTCGCCGCCGGCGGTCTTGGAGCGGGTGACGGAAAGGAGCTTCCGATGCCAGTCGATGTGGTCCCACCGCTCGCTGAGAAGTTCGCCGCGGCGCATCCCGCTGTCGAGCGCGGCGACGATGATCGAACGAAGGTGCGGAGCGGCGGCGGCGAGGAGGCGCGCTTCGTCCTCGAGTGCGAGGACGGCCCGCGGCTTCCCCCGCTCGGGAACGAGGCGCATCCGGGCAAGCGGATTCGCGGTGAGGAATCCCTCGTCCATCGCCCAGAAGAGGATGTGCCGGAGCGCCTCCAAGTCGCGGTTGATCGTCGTGTCGGTCACGGTTTTTTCGGCGTGCCGGCTCTTCCGATAGTCCGCGGCGAGGCCCTTGTGAATCCGCCCGATGGGCATCTCGCTCCAGTACGGGAGGAGAAGCTTGAGGCGCTCGACGTACCACGGCTTCGCGTCGCCCTCCGCGAGGAACCGGGCGGCGAGTTCGCCGAAGGACATGCGGGGAGCAGGTTCGACGATTTGGTGGCGCCTCAGGTTGAGGTCCTCCCTGAAGCGCTGGTCGATGGTTTCGGCCTTCCGGCGGTTGCCGGTGCCGGTCGATTGCGCGTGGCGGACGCCGTCCATCGTGAGGTAACTCCAATAGACGCCGCCCCGCTTGAAGAGGCTCACGCGGTGGTCCCTCCTTTCTGCTGCTGCCAAAGCAGCCAGCGAATGATCTGATTGCGGTAGAAAATGAGCTTGCCGTTCTCTGTCAGGCGGTGGTGCGGGAGTCCGGCGGGCAGGTACCGCTGGCGCACCGTCCAGGCCGAGCAGCCGATGAGGCGTGCCGCTTCGCGGATGCCGAGCGGCACGCCGAGAGGCTCCGCGAGCGCGGCCGGTTCTGCGTCCTCCGGGTGCGGGCAATGCTCCGGGCAGCTCTGCCCGGGGTCCGGCGGCCCGAAAGCCAATGAATCCTTGAGGTACGGGGAAACGGGCAAACCCGCCTTCCGTAGGAATCCTGCGGTCCGGCGGTCCATTAGTCCCTCCTCCGGTCATCGCTGTCCCGCTTGCGCTTGAGCATCCGGTAAATGGCTTTGCGGAACCAGGCCGGGATCTGTCCCCACATCCACCAGAGGATTCCCAGGGAAAGCAGCGGCAGTGCGAGCGCGCACAGCGCGGCGGGGTTCATGAGAATCTCGCGGATCACGGCCGCGACGACCAGGCCCGAAACGAGGGCGAGGAGGCATCCCGGAACGCACGAGAGAACGAACTCAAGGACCGGCGCCCACCAGGGCCTCTTCGGCTGCGGCGCCGAGAGGTCCCGGCTGCCGCACTTCGAACAGGCGAGGGCTTTGCGCGGGTTCGGGTGCATCCGCGGGCAAAGCTTCACGTCATAACTCCCGCCGCAGAAGTTGCAGAAGACAGGTTCCCCGGCCGTGATGCGGCCGCAGTTGTAGCAATATTTCATACCTGAGCCTCGATGAGCGGCAGACGCGCGTCGTTTTTCGGGCGCTGCCAGATGGGTGACCAGAAACCTTCGCGCGCGATCCGGCCGAAGGTCGTGAACCAGAAGATCTTCGGGGTGACCTCGGCGGTTGCGGTGCGGAGTGATGCGATCCGGCGTTCGGAATCGGCAATCACGAGCGTCCGGAATTGAGCCTGGCCGAAGCGTTCCGAAAAACCCCCTGAGACGCCGTGCCGCAGATAGGCTTCGACCTTCGCGCGCCAGACGGTCCGGCTCTCATGCCCCAGGTCCACCTCGACGAAGGCGGAGAGAACCTTCGCCGGAGCCGTCACCTCGCAATATCCGTCGGGGATCAGGCGCAACCCCGGCTCCAGCGGTTCATGGAAGGCGAGCCAGCGGACGAACCGGGTGCCGGGCGTGGGGATCGGAGCGTATTTCAAGGTGCAGTAGATCTCGTTCACCCGCAGTTGGTGTATCACGTAGAAGTCGGCTACGAGCGTGCTGCCCTGCGGGCGTCGCGGGCCGCGACAGGGCACTCCGACGAGCTTCGCGCCGTCCAGCGAAAGGGCATAGAGCGCCTTGCGCGCGCCGCCGACCGTTCCCAGGAAGAACCGCCGAAGGAGTCCGGCGCGGCTCATGGCGAGGAGGCGGCAATTCGCCCGCGTGGTCGATCCGAATCCGGCGACGCGCTTCGCCTGCTCGCGATCCATGACCCGCATGACGGCGAGCTCCCGCAGGAGGTGCCGGTCGCGGTCCTGGACGATCATGCTCCTCTTGTTATTCCCAGTCATTGAGCGCCTCGCTTGGGCTGCGGTTCACAAGTGCTTGCCGCTCGCGGATCTCGTCCTCGATCTCGGTGCGGCGGCGGGCCCACCGGGCGCGGGAGCGGGCATAGAGGTCCGCGACATCGACCGTGGGGACCCTGACCGTGGGCACGATGGCTTCCTGCCAAGGGGCGTGGCCGCTTTTGACCACGATGTGCCGCCGGGGGAGGTTCTTCAGGCGTTCGGCGAGCGGCTTGCCGCCGTCGAGGGCGTTTGCGATCTGCTGGGCATCGGCGCTCGAAAGCTGGAAGAAGACATGCGTGCCAACGGCCATGATCGCGGCGCGCATGTCAGCGGGGAGCTGATCAGCGAACTGGTTCGCCGACACGACGGACACCCCGAACTTCCGCGCCTCGCTCAAAACCGTTTCGAGCCCGCCGCCGTAGGCCGCGAGGTTCTGGACCTCATCGGCAAAGACCGTGAAGAGGTCGCGCTTGCGGCGGGAAAAGAGCGCGTTCTTGATCGCCGTGAAGAACAGGGCGCCGAGCGTGGGCGACTGTTCGCCCAGCCGACCCTTGTTCAAGTTGAGGACGATCCAGCGACCGGCATCCATGGCTTCAAGGAGCGAGAACGTCGAGCGCCGCTGCCCCACGATGTGCCGGAAGTGCGGGTCGGCGGTGAACGCGGAGGTCTTGTTCAAGATCGGCTCCCGCATGGTCGCCTGCATCGCTTCGCTCAGCGGATCGTAGCGGAGTTCGAAGTATTGGCGGACCTCGGGATTCGCGAGGGACTTCAGGCACGCCGCACGGAACGCCGCGCGGGTAAGGAGCGGTCCCAACTCCAGGAGCGTGAGGCCGGCATCCGCGAGGGCGTAGAGGGAATTCCTCAGAAGTTCGTCCGTGCGTGCCCCGAAGGTGTCGAGGTGCCACCGCTCGCGGAGAACCTGGGCGAACTCAGCCACTTGCACGAACCGTTCCGCACCATGGTCCCGTTCGAGGGGATTCATCCCCACGGAGAACTCTGGGTCGGCTGGTTCGATCACGATCAAGCGGTCGGAGAGATCCCGGCGGAGAAGGGTCTCCTGTTCCGCCACAGATTTCACGAGGAATTCCGTGGCGTCGCCGTGGAGGTCGAAGTACAGGAACCCGCAACCGGACGCTATGTCCTGCTCTGCGATATACCGCAGGAGGGACGACTTGCCGGTGCCGGTCTTGCCGAGGACGGCTATGTGTTCGGCGCGCTTCGTTTGCGCGATCGCGACGCGGCCGCCCATGTCGTCCTCGGCTGCTCGTGCGCCGAGATCAAGACCGCGGGTTTCCTGGGCCGCGCTGCGGCGTGCCGCCCGGCAATTCCAGAAGCGGATGAGCCATTTTTCGATCAGGCGTTTCATGGGAAAACGATACGGGGTGCGGCGAGCGAAACGGTAACAAACCGCCGGCGGGAGGGCTTGCGCGGTGATCTGGGCCTGTCCCCAAGCTGTTGATTTCTCGGGAATGCTCCGGTTACGGGAAGTTCGTGATGAGAACTTCGCGATACCTCTTGCCAGCCGTTTGCTGGGCGGTGTAGGAGAGTTCGATCTCGCGAAAGTGGAACCGGCGGAAGATGTCCCGCACTTCGGGCACGTCGTTCAAGCTGAGCACGAACTTGCCGCGTACATCGCGCAGGCGTGCTTCGAGCGCCGTGAAGTCGCTCTCGCTGAAGTTATACCGGTAGAGGTTCCGCCCAAAGTAGGGAGGATCGAGATAGAAGAGCGTGGTGGGCCGGTCGAACTGCTTGAGGACCTTCTCGTACGGCAGGCATTCGATCTGGACACGGGCCAAACGGCGATGCGCTTCTTCGATAGCCGCGGGGACGCGGTCGGGATTGAAGCTCGGCGGCGTGACAACGTTGTAGTGATACTTCCGGCGGCGGACCAGACCCGCATACGCGTTCTTCTGGAGGTAGAAGAATCTTGCGGCACGCTGGATATCGGTGAGACTCCGGGGGTCCTGGATCTCAAAGAGCTCGAACCACTGCCTGCTCACCACGATGAACTTCAGAAACCGCACGAGCTCCTCGTAGTGGAGCTGGCAGACCCGGAAGAAGTTCACGACATCGCCGTCGAGGTCGTTCAAGATCTCCGTGGGCGACGGTTCCTTGTGAAAGAACACTTGGGCGCCGCCGAGAAATGCTTCCACGTAGGTGCTGTGCGCGGGGAAGATCTCGATGATCTTCGTCGCGATGCGATTCTTGCCGCCGATGTATGGGATCAGTCCGCGCATGGGCTTGGGGGAGTGGATTGCGGCGAGGTTCCGCGCTCGGCTTGCTCCAGCGCACGACTATTGCTGAAGCGTGTGGTCAGCTTATCAGCGTGAGCGATCCGGGAAAGGCCGCAAAGAGTGCGCGCCGAGCAAGTTTGCAGTCCGAGGCCTCAGTCGAAGACAGATAGGACCAACATTGGTCCACGACGGCAACGCCGGTGACATCCTTAATAGTTGTTACTTACCCGAGCGGCAGTACTTATCCACAATGTCGCTTGAAAGCGTTTCCGGTTTTACTGTGCTACAATAATCACAACGAGTCCCTTTACCTCGGGCAACCTGCTCGGCGAAACAACAAACAAACACATGAAAATAACATATATGGTAGTGGTTCTGTTTTTTGTTGGGCTTACGATAACGGCGGGGAGTGCCGTTGCATTGGCGGCCGGTTCAAATACCTGCTCGTACCCACCGGTCAATCTGGCGGGGCCGACACCAACCCCTCTTATCGGGGCGACCACAACGAGCGGCGCGCCGGAGATCACGTTATTGTCTTCCGTGCCGGAGGCAGCTCAACATTATTATTACGGCCGTCTCGTTGAAGACATAGGTGGCTCGGTCGGTACTCTTCCAATAACATCCAGCAGCCCGTTCTTGTATAACCCGTATACCTACGCTGGCCCGTATTCATATCCGGAGTATTCATCGGAGACGGTTATAGGGTATGATCATTGGTTCAATCAGAGCATTGCGATTGGCGGCGTCAACGGCGAGCTAGTTAACGGAAGCCCCGCTTATTACATTGACCCCAGCGCTGCGGCGACCCAAGAGGGCGGGCAAGAAGCCCTTCGCCTAGTACAACAGTTCATTCCGAGCGCGACATTAGTTTCCTATCCTTTTCCAGGCGAAATAGCGGGACAGCCACTAGACCAGTCGGTTGCGCTCCCTAATGGCCTACAGCTAAACGCCGGTCTCGTTCTCACCGAGTACTACAATGAAGGGAAGTATGTGGACAGCAATTCCGAAGGCTCATTGATCGAGTCGCTTCAATGTAGCAATGCTCCTTACGCCGCCACGAACACGTCGCAACAGCCAATAAGTGCTGCCCCTACAACCACACTGCCCGGCGCAACCACCAGCACCACGTATTATGTGCCGACCATAGGGTCGTCGGGCACGATAACAACGGGCGATACCGGCGGCTGGGTGCAGTTATCGCCGGGGGCCGCCGCTCTCGGCTACACTGTATCCGTTCATGATCTCGGGGCTTCCGATCAGCAGATTCTTTTAAACATCTCATCAAGCCGAACCGTGGAAATAAAAATCGACCCCAACCTCATTCAAGGCCAATACATAGTCGATATTATGGAGCCCCAACAGAACTCCGTTGACAACGGGTTGCCTATGATTCAGGTGTGGCTGGGTGTTACCATGGAGCTCCAAGTATCCATTCCTGCCAATGCCACGTCGATTACTTTGAATTCTTCCGCGCTGAACATTCCAGGTGCCTATGGCGCTTGGGGTTCCTATCATCAGCCCACTGTGACATCCACACTCCCTGCCGCAACCTCTACGCCCCCGGCCGCAACGGCCCTCGTAAACGCCCTCACCCAGCTTGTCTCCCTGCTCCACGGCCTGCTCGCGCCATCAGGGAACGCCGCGTCAGGCACCGCCAACCTGGCGGGGATCCAGCAGCTCCTCTCGCAGTTCGAAGCGAGCTTGCTGGGGATCGTCTCTTCGACGCAGCCGACGGCAACCCCGCCGGCATGGTGCTACACCTTCACCACGAACCTCTCCATCGGCATGACCGGACCCGGCGTGACCGCGCTTCAGACCGCGCTCCAGAAGGATGGCGAGACCGTCACGATAAACGGCACCTTTGACGACCAGGCCGCTTCCGCCGTCACCGCGTTCCAGGAGAAGTACGCCAAGGACATCCTGGCCCCCCACAACCTCACGAACGGCACCGGCTATGTGGGCAGTGCCACGATCACCAAGCTGAACTCGCTCTACGGATGCTCGGGAGAATAGTGGATGAGCGCGAGGATATTCTGGGCGCTCTTACGGCGCGGAAGAACTGGAAGCCGGCGGCCTGGCTCTCAACCTTCCGCTGGCACCGGGATGAAGGCTCAAGCGTGGCGTTGCCGAAGGCCGCGAAGGGAGAGGCGCGTCGCTCCTCGGCCGGAATCATCGGCGCCGCCAGACTGGGCCAAGCCGCATGTTTCCCATAGCGCTCCCGCAAGGGACAAAGCAAAAAAAGAGGAGCGTTGGCAGCGCCCCTCTTTTTCACCTAGAAGGTACGTGTCTCCGTAGTGCCATGAAAGGAGGTTAGCCTTCTTGGGCGGAAACACGAGAATATTCTGTTCCTATTGTCCTCGGGGATCGGGAAGGAAACAAGGCCCCATAGTGTGCGCGAGGTGCGCGAGGAGCTACAGGCCCCCCCACTTCCTCGCCGCGCCGTGCAGTCATCCTCCTTCCCGCGCATGATCGAGGGCCTTGAGGCGCGTTCCTGATAGCGTAAGATGGCGTGATGCAAATTCCGGAGGACCTGAGAGCACTTTATCCCGATCTGACGGACGACGAGCTCATGGAAGCCAAGGAAAACCTGGACCGGTATATCCTTTTGGCGTGGGAAATCATGGAAGACCGAGAAAGGTCGGTTCATGAATCCATTGACGGCTCACGCCCCTGAAATTATCCTGCAGGGAAAGGTCGATTCCCAAAAAACCTAACCATCAAAAAACCATGCAAACCTACCTTGGCTACATCCGCGTCTCGACGCCGCGCCAGGGAGAACGGGGCGTGTCTCTCCAGGAACAACGCGACGCGATCATCCGGTATGCATCGAAGTTCAATCTGAACATAACGGACTGGTTCGAAGAACAGCAGACCGCCGCAAAGCGTGGCCGTCCCGTCTGGAACCGGATGCTGAAGTTGCTCCGAGAGGGGAAAGCATCAGGTGTCGTGATCCACAAGATCGACCGGAGCGCCCGGAACCTCAAGGACTGGGCGGACTTGGGCGAGATGATCGACCAGGGCATCGAAGTCCACTTCGTGAATGAGTCCCTGGACCTCCATTCCCGCGGCGGCAGATTGTCCGCCGACATCCAGGCGGTTGTTGCTGCCGATTACGTGAGGAACCTCCGCGAGGAAGCGAAGAAGGGCATCCATGGCCGTCTGAAGCAGGGCTTCTTCCCGATGCGGGCCCCTATCGGATATGCCGATAACGGTGCCGGGAAAGCGAAGACGATCCATCCAGAAAAGGGTCCGCTCATTCGGCAGGCCTTCGAGCTCTACGCGAGCGGTCGCTATCCGATTCTTCCCCTCTGTGAAGAACTCTACCGCCGCGGCCTTCGGAACCACAACGACGGCCGGGTCAGCCGGAACGGCCTCTCCACGATCCTGAACAATTCCTTCTATATGGGCGTGATCCGGATCAAGCGGACCGGCGAATCTTACCTCGGCAACCATGAGGCCCTGATCTCGAAGCGACTCTTTGAAGCCGTGCAGGATGTCCGGGACGGACGCCTGAACACCCGGAAGAAGATCCATGAATTCCTGTTCCGGAAGCTCGTCCGATGCAAGCGATGCAACTATGCCTTGATCGGAGAACTCCGGAAAGGCCATGTGTATTATCGATGCCACACCCAAGAATGTCCGACGAAGTGCATCCGCGAAGAACGCATTGCCGGTTTCGTTGAGGAATCCTTGGCGAGACTGCGATTCTCTCCGGCGGAAATGGACTACCTCAAGACCGCCACAGAACGCCTGAAGCGTGAGTGGATCGAAGCGAAAGATCGTCAGCTCGCAGCGCTCACCATGAAGCTCAAACAGGTCGGCGACCGCCTCACACGCCTCACGGACGCATTTCTCGATCAGACCATCGACAAGAGTCTCTTCGAGGATCGGAAGCAGGGCCTCCTCTTTGAGCGTCGCTCGATTGAAGAGCACCTGGGCGCCATGAAGAACAACCCTGACGGCGTTCCCGCCAGGCTTCAGAAATTCCTCGAACTCGCCGGCCGCATGTATTCCTTGTACCAGGAGGCGATCCCCGAGAAGAAACGCACCCTCGTGAAAATCGCAACATCGAACCTGACTCTCGATCAAAGTGCCCTTGATTTTCCTTATGCATCTCCGTTCCGGCACATCGCAGAACGCAACGCTGCCTCTGATGGTGGCCCATCTAAGGGGCTAGCTCGAACCTGCGACACGCTTCTCGATTCGCTTCTCACAAACAGCAATGTCTGCGAGTCAATCACGGCTGGTCTCGACGATACCGGACCGAATGGCTGATCCCCTCCGGAACTCCCCGACGCACACCATTGTGCGGCGCGACTCTATGTCCGCCCGTGGGCATTGGCCGCAGGATATGGGGTCTTTTGTCGGCTGGTAGACTGCGCCATCATCACTCGGATGTCGCTGCTGGAACTCGTGGTCCAAGCCTTGATCGACTGGGTGCGAAACACGCTCGTGGAACTGCTCAGCCGCGGGACGGCCGAGTTTTTGAGGCGCCGGCGCAAGCGAAAAAGGCGGCGGCGCTCTCCAAGGAAGCGAAGCGCATGAGTGAATCGAGCACACCCAGAGGGCGGTACTCTCTGTGCCGAAGCTCACGTTGTAGGATGTGCGCGCCATGCACATCTTGAGTTCTAGCGGGATGACATCCGCCTGCTATCGTAAAGGAAAGGTCGAACTACCAAATGCTATGCCCCCAATGACCACGCGAGTAATGGGGAACTACCTGAGGACCCACCGCAGACTCTCTGGGCTTAGTCAGAGGGAAGTTGGAAAGCTTCTCGGTTATCGGTGCCAATGGCAGGTCGGCCGCCATGAGTCTTCGCGGACCGTGCCACCGCTCCTGATGGCACTCGCTTACGAAGCGCTCTTCAGGGTTCCCGTTGCTACCCTCTTCACGGGTATATACACGACGGTTGCGCACGTGGTCGAGGGAAATCTTGTCGCACTGGAGAAGGATCTCCTGTCTCGCAAATCCGGTGGGCACCTGCCACTGGTACACACCCAGAAACTGAAATGGCTGAGCGAGAGAACGGCATCGCAGTAGAGAATGCATCGCACTCTTCCGACGGCGCCGCGCCACCCGAGCGAATCCTGGCACTTGAAGTTCGACCACAGCGGTTGGGATTCGTCGTCCTACAGGGCGTCACGCGGCCCCTGGACTGGGGCCTCCGCCTGTATTGCCGAAAAAAGGGCCTCGCTCCGTCGGCCGGATGCGCCAAGGTTGCCACCCTGCTCGATCTCTACGCACCCGCAGCCGTGGTCATCCGGCGACGGAGCGGCGGTCCAGCACCGCATCGCGAAACCGCTCGCGCCACCGTGTCGAGAGTTGCCGCCGAGCTACGGCGACGATCAGTGGCTTGTCAGTTCGTGACGACCAAGGAAGTACGGCGATTCTTTTTCCGCTACGGAGGGACGACCAAGCATGAGATCGCGTCGATCCTGGCGGAATGGTACGAAGATCTCGCGTGGAAGCTGCCACTGAAGAGGCGGCCCTGGAACCGCGAACGATATAGCACCCTGATTTTCGATGCGGTCGCCACGGCAGTAACGTTCCTCGGCAGAGAGAAGTGAGCGTCCCTTGATCCCTTCGATGGCCCCTCAACTCGGCGAATAGATCCAACGTGATCCGCCAGTCTCTCCGAGGGGCCATCGAAGGGACCTAGCTCGCAGTGGTGGGACTAGTGGGCAGAATCTCGCTGGCGGGGGGGAGCGTGGGCTTTATCGCCAGAACGTCCACCATGGTCTCGGTCTATGTCCGCCCCACGGGTTTGCCCCATCCTACGGTGCAAGTAATTGAATCCAAAGGATTAACATGGCGCTAATTTTCCCCTTGAATTCCTAGTGTCTCACGGTGTATCATCGTGTCTCGATACGGATCTGGACGGAGTGGGACGTGGCGTTCTTGATTGCGGGCTTGAGAGTCTACAGAATCGGCGAAGCCCTGAAGTTGGCGAATGTCAGCCGGGCGACGTATTTTCGTTGGATCAAGATCGGCAGAATCCATGACACGCGGTTCAAGGACCGCAACGGGCGGCGGGTGTTCACCGAGGAGGAAGTGCAGGACTTGAAGCACATCAGCGAGGTCCTCGTCGAATCTCCGCAATTGAGCATTCCGTTGGAGCTGTAATACTGGGCGCGGCAATGACCGATGTTTTTACGAAGGAAAAGCGAAGCTGGATCATGGCGAGGATCAAGGGCCGTGATACCAGCCCCGAGAAGGCGGTCAGGAGCCTTCTGCATTCGATGGGCTACCGGTTTCGGCTGCACCGCCGGGATCTGCCGGGGAATCCTGACATTGTATTGCCCGGGCGCGGTGCTGTGGTCTTGGTTCATGGCTGCTTCTGGCACGGTCACACGTGCAAGGACGGTCGGCGTCCAAGAAGCAACAGCGAGTACTGGGAGCGGAAGCTGTCGGGGAACATTGAGCGGGATGCGCGGAATGCGCGGGAACTGCGGAGGCAAGGGTGGAAGCGAATAGTCGTCTGGTCGTGCGAGCTCCAAAAAATGGATCGTCTCCGAAAGCGAATGGCTCGGCTTCTGGGATGACCGCGAAGAGCACGCCGACGCTGGCATCCTTCTTCTCCGGCATCGGCGGGATCGATCTCGGCTTCGAGCGCGCGGGGTTCCGTGTGACGGTGCAGTGCGAGATCGACAAGTACTGCCGGTCCATACTTCAGAGGCACTGGCCGGACCTCCAGCCGCACAAGAATATCAAGGAGATGAACAATGCAGATGTCCCTGTTTCAAACGTCTGGGCCGGAGGCTTCCCGTGCCAGGATGTCTCGCTGGCGAGAATGGGCCCGCGAGCTGGGCTTAAAGGGAAAAAGTCTGGACTCTTTTTCGAGTTTGCTCGACTTCTTGAAGGGGGTCTCCCCAGAGTTCTGCTCATCGAGAACGTTGCGGGTCTTCTCTCTAGCCACAAAGGACGAGACTTCGGAATCGTCCTTCGAACGCTGGCCGACCTCGGGTATGGCGTCGGATGGCGCGTGCTTAACAGCCGGTATTTCGGAGTCCCCCAATCTCGCCAGAGAGTCTACATTGTTGGATGCTATCGAGACGGGCGAGGTCCCGCAGAGATACTTTTTGAGCCCGAACGCCGCCAAGGGGATGCTGCGGCGAACGGATCAGATGGGAAGAAACCTGTTTCCCCCTTTAAGAAGGTCCTTGGAGATCCTGTCAAAGGGCCGATAGTTCCGGCAATGGCGTACTGCTTGTACGCCTGCTCGGCGCGCCATACCGGAACAGATTGGAGCCGCAACTACGTTTCGTACCCGGACGGCAGGGTCCGACGGCTGATGCCGATCGAGTGCGAGCGGCTGCAAGGCTTCCCGGAGGACTGGACGCTTCCCCAGAACGGCGAGTTCGGCGACGTGGACCGCATCGACACGCTGCGCTACAGCGCCCTCGGAAACGCGGTCACCGTTCCGGTGGCGGAATGGATCGCCGGGAGAGTGGCGACCTACCTGAACAAGGTAGAAACCGAGAACGTCTTAACTGCCCCGCAACGAGCGCACGTTGCGGAGATGAACGTCTCAGCTGAACTCGCGTAAGATTTCTAAACAGCGGGGATTCGGCCATTGGCGGCGATTGAAGGGCAGCCTGCTTTCGGGGATTGGTCCGGTATGGAGCCTCAGGTTCTCCAGGCTGAAGCTCGGGTTCTCCGATCTGATGCCTTCGGCCACCGCATTCGGGATCTCGACGTAGTAGGTCCCATCTGCATACCGGATCTCGATGAGCCCTTCATCGAACGCCCAGTGATGAAGCTTGCACAGGCAAAGCCCATTAGAGACTTCGTCGAGATCGGCCTTCGTCCAAGGGACGATATGCGCCGAATCGACGCCGGGGCCGCTGTTGAACGCCGTTGGCGGCAGATGCGCACCGCAGACAATGCACGTTGACCGATAGGCTTCCCGCACGGCCCGCCGGAATCTGATGCTTGCAGACCCGCGGGAGTTTGCCCAGCGCTTGTATTCTTTGATGACTCGCTGCCGGATCTGGATCTCCTCGGGTTCAATGGACTCGACCGCGAGGCCGGGTTCGGGAGGCTCTTCTCCTTCTCCGATTATTTTGATGAGATCCGGAAGGACATCCTCTGCTTCCGTGCGTTGGAAGATGGCGTACTCGGGCGCAGAGATCGTCACCACGTGCTGAAGTTGGCTGACGATTTGAGCGGCTCGCGCCGGTACCGGGCCACCGCCTGCCACCAAGCCCTGGTGCTCCCGGATCAATGGGACGAGTTCATCGGGAAGGCTGTCGGCATTGGTCCAAGTCTTGAAAACATCCGCTACCCTGCGGCTGAAACCCAGTTCATATGCGGGCTGGGACGCATTCCGCAATGTGATCTCTCCGATGCGCAGGCGCACCCTATCAGAGCCTATGAGCTCTACCTGGTTCATCTCAATATGCTCGATGGCGTACTGATCCTGCCGCATGACGGGAAGGCCGCGACCGAACGCCCGTTCTTCGCGGAGGGGCTTCGGCATCATGAGGGCAGCGGCGATCTGCAGGTACGGATGCATGGTGGTGCCGAGCAGGCGCCTTATTCTCCACTTCCCGCCCTGGTGCCTGAGTACGGAATCGCTGTCAACGACAAGGCCGTTGCCGAAATCGAGGATGATGCGGCGGTCAACGATATCATGAGGGCTATAGCCCTCGGCGGATGTCTCGCTGATTTCGTACTCGCCACGACCCGTTAAACGGACTTCCTCGGAGTCGCGTCGGCCGCTCGGCCTGCGGGAGATTCGCATCGTGCTCCTTCGGCATGGCCCTTCTGGGGCGTCCTGCCGTTCACCGAATTGAGGATTGCAGAAAGCTGATTATAACTGACTCAAAGCACCGAGACCTTAGCCCCAGGCCTGACACCGGATTGCCGGCCGCACAAGGCTCAATCGAGGCACGTGAATCCACTCAATGCTCGCCCGAAGCCGATAGCCAACTTGATTGCTCGTGGTCGGGTCTGAGAAAAGCACTTTCCGCGGGTCGATGGGGACGCCAGCTTCTTGAAAGGCTGCGGCAAGCGCGTCTCGGATGCGCTTCACATACTCCTTCACCGCGGAGCGGGCAATCCGCCTCGCCCGCCTCTGCGATGAGCCGCCGGCGCTTCCGTACTGTGCACAAAAAGGATCACTCCGGATGCCCATTTCGATCTGGCTCGCCGTCTGGCCGAGCCAGCGGAAACGCGCAAGATAATCGAAGAGTATCAGTGTTGCCGTCGAGAGAGGAAGCCGATACTCCCGGACCCGGTAGATGAGCCACACCGCCACGATCTCTTCGCCCGGACAGCATTCGGTGCCAGGCTGGTGGAAACCGTGCAGAATTCTGAAGTGCGGTCCGCGCGCCGCCAACTCCGTCGCTTCGGCGGTGAGGACCTCGACCTCCTCTAGCACCAGAGTGATCCTACCCGTCATATACCCACCGGCAGCCGAGCCGCTCCGCTCGTAGTTTTGGTTGCGGCCCCTGATAAACCGAACAGACGGCCAGAATCCCCAGTCGGAGGTATTCCATCGGTTTCCACTGACAGAGGCGCCGCAGGAGGTCCCAATCCTCAGGCCGGTTGAGCGTCATGTTCACGATGACGACATCGAAATGCATGAGGATCGGGCCCAACTCTCCGGGCAACGGCTCGGGCATGGTCAGCGTCACGCGGTGGTCTCGCTCCTCAAGAACACGCTCTAGCCTGCGGGCATGACTCGCGATCGGATCAATCACCAAAACCCTCGCCATTCTTGCCAGCTGGGCCTCCTGCCTAAATACTCGTGCATCTCGGTGCCGGTGGGAACTGAAGAGTTCCTACAGATTCGCCAGAATCGACGGCGAGATTTCGCTCAAGCAGGTCCCTGGATTAGAATGGGAACGACGATACCAAGTGGGTGGGCGCTAGCTTCCCAGGAGTCGTTAGCCCGGAGCGGCCACGGACGCATGTGGTACGGGCGAGACGGCAACCCAGGAGTGCCAGATGCTCACAACCACTATCGACCCGAATCGGTGGTTTCGGGTTAAGGAGCTTGGATGCCGGACTGATAAGGACGGGTTCAGGCACGTGGGGCTGCTGCCGTACAGCCAGGACTTTATCCGCGACGTTTTCGAGACTCACCCCGCGGTGAAGATCGAGGCAAGCGTGGGGAGGTCCGGCCGACTCTACCGGTATGTTTTTCTGATACCGGGTTGGGCGGTCTCGGATTGGCTCCAAGGCAAGTGGCGCCGCCCGCAGCCGCGCCGATGAGGAGATTGGGGAGCCGATTCGGCTCCCCCTCTTTTTCTTCAACCGCAGTCGCGCAGTTGTAGACGATCCTGTGGCAGCGAGATCACCGAGGTTTCAAACGATTCGGCCTTCAAAGAGGCAAGACTGGCATAGCAGCGTGGAGGACGCCTACTTTGCGGGTTGATATTTCCTGTCCGTCGATTTCGTGTCGCTCGTGTCTGGCCCCGAACGGGTGCGTCTCGCCTGTAGACGATTCTGTAGACATCAGCGCACCCGCGCTCCTACGATTTCAATCAGCCTCAAGAGGGCAGCCACAAGTCACTCATTATAAAGCAGACAAAAACTAGCGGATTCCGCACATTTCAACAAGCGCCGGAATCGGGTTCGGGACCAGGAGGTCGGTGGTTCGAATCCACTCGCCCCGACCAAACATTTCAATAGCTTACGGGCTCTTACGCTTGATTTCAACCCACAGCGAAGGGCGCTGTAAACGATCCTTGTAGACAGCGTGCCCCGCAAGATTCCCCAACTTCAACAACCGAGAGAGTTACGAGCGAAGTAACAATGCACGTCTGCCCGTCCGCATGCGTGAAGAACCCTTCTTGACAAACACTCCAACGAGAAGGACGAGGAGACCGACTGGCACGTCCAGCAGCCACGACTCCATCACAAACAAGGCGGCGGCAAGAACTCTCTCCCCGCATGGCCCAGGGAAGGCAGCCCCAAACACACAGAAGAGCCCCCACCCAGTAGCTGCAAATCCCAATACGAGTACGGTAATTTGGCCCAGGACCGACATGTCTGAAACTTCTGGACCCGCCGCCCGAGCCAATCCGGCTCAGGGCCGCTCCCGCTGTTCATAACACTCTCGTCCCGGCCGCATCACCCCGCTCATCGCCACGAATCCGTGATTCACATCATAGGCATCAATCAACCAGCCGGTCACTTCTCCCCAACAATTGTTCGTCGAAGGGCGCGTGCCCTGGCCTGCGCCCTTGCCCGCGCCCGGAGCTTCGAAATTGGTGAACCATCCGTACGGATTTCGCACGAACCCGTGAATGACGAGCTTCGCGTCCCAGTATGCTCCCGTACTTACCCCAGCGGCATTGATGCTGAATGCGGCGGTGCCCGCGCCGGTGGTCGTGCTCGCCGCCGGATCATTGTACGTCGCAATTGAGCCGTCCCGGCTGCGCACGAAGCCGTGAGCTACGTTGTCCGAGTCCACGGAGTATCCCGCGATCACCCCCTCCGCGTTGATGCTCGCGGCAATGGTGCCGAACTGGTTGCCGGTACCCGCGCCAGGCGCGTCGATGGTCGCGATCGTTCCGTCCGGCAAGCGTACGAAACCGTGAAAAGTGTTGTCCGCGTCCAGATAGAGCCCCGTGACTGTGCCATTCGGGCTGAGGCACGTTTCTTCGCATGGATAGGTGAAAACCGACCCATCCGGATCGAACGATGCGAATCCGTTATCGTTCGACCCGACAAAACCGTGGTACACACCGTCTCCGTCGATGTAACTGCCGGCCGTCGTTCCTGCCCCGTTGACGTTGAATGCCAAGGTGCCCTGGTTCTCGCCCGTCCCCGCGCCTGGCACATCAATCGTGGCGATGTGGCCGTTTGGATACCGCAGGAAACCGTGGTAAATGCTCTCGGAGTCCTGGAACCCTCCCGCAATCACGCCTTGATCGTTGATTGCGAACGCCACCGTGCCCTGGCCGCCCGCAACGCCCGCACCAGGGGCATCAAACGTTGCGATGCGGCCGTCCGGAGTGCGTAGAAAACCGCGAAACGCGAAGTTGTGGTCTGAGTAAGTGCCCACCACCACTCCCTGGTCATTATTGGCGAGAGGAGTAGTTCCACAGCCCACCATCCCTCCGAAAGCGTTCGCGCACACGGACGACCACGTTGTGCTCGCGCCTGGAGCGGTGAACTCCTGGAACGTGGGTCTGCCCAGTTGCGCCAAAGCCGGCACAGCCAGGCTCGTTGATAGCAGCGCCAGAATGAGCAATACCGCTTGCTCGTTGTTCCTCATGGTCCTTTCCTCCTCGTTCTTTGAACACCTGCCGGCCTATTTGTTCAGCATCGCCTCCATCGGCGATGCCACTTGCTTGAATCCGCGCGGCACATCGAAGATGGACGACGGAATCGTCTCCCGGGAGAAATTCATCTGCTGCTGCGTCCGCGGTAGCCGCAGTGGCCGGCGCCGCGGCGGTCCCCTGGGCCTTCGGCGACGCGCAGCTCTTGCCTCCCTCCGCGGCCGTCTGCAGGAACAGAGCCGCGGGGAGCAGCGCCGCCACCGAGAGTCTCCGGAACGTGAATTGTGTCGCCATCATGTGCCTCGCCTCTGAGGATCTGCCGCCTGCGGGCAGCGAACGATCGCGCCTGGCTCCGGCGGCGGGCTGAGCTTCCGTCCGCACAGGGGGCACGCATCAAAGGACTCAGCCGTCACGTTGCCCAACAGAACCGTTCTCTCCTGCCGCTCAACCGTCACCTCGGTGCGAACCGTGCGCTTCGAGCTTTCATCCGATCTTTCGTCGCGCCGCAAGACTGCCCACCCGCGCAACGATTGACACATCCGAACCACTAGGCTCATACTCAATTAGAGATTTTCAGGTATTTCGATTTGGTACTCCAGTGACCGTTGGTAACATCTCGTGACAAGATGTGAATCTCTGTTATGTCTTTGGAAACAGGGAGGATCTACAGTTTCGGAGAGTTCCAGATCAATGCCCGGACGCGAACCGTCCGGCACCACGAGGCGGTTCTTACCCTAAATCGCCGCGCTTTTGATGTACTCCTCTACCTCGTCCAGAACCCCGGCCGGGCGGTCACCAAAGAGGAACTTCTCAAGAACGTCTGGCCGGATGCTTACGTAGACGAGAGCAGCCTCAAGCAGAGCATCTCCGTGTTGCGCAAGGCCCTGGAGGAGAAACCCGGAGAGAACAGCTACGTCGTCACCTTGCCCGGACGCGGCTACCAGTTCATTTCCGACGTTCGGGTCGCCGCGATTGAGAACGATGGTCCCGAGGCGACGCTGGCGCCGGTCCGCATAGGCGACTCCTCTGGGCTCGTCCTTCAGGAGCGCACGACCCAGACGCGGGTAATCACCGAAGCGACGGAACGGACAGGCGCTCCGCAATCCCGGAACCGGGCCGTCAGATGGATCGCGGCGGCGCTTTTCGTCGCCGTGACGTCGTCGGCGGCATACTTCACGTGGAAGCACAGCCGGCCGGCCAGCACCTCGATAGCTGTGGTACTCGCCGACTTCGAGAACGCCACCGGCGATCCGACGTTCGGCCAGGTCTTGAACCGGGCGCTGATGATCGATCTGGAGCAGTCGCCTTTTCTGAACCTTCTCTCGAAGTCGAAGATCCGGGAGACGTTGAAGCAGATGCAGCGCAAGAGCGACGAAGCTCTGACCCCAGCGCTGGCCAGGGAGATCTGCGAACGCAACAACGCCCAGGCAATGATCCATGGGACGGTTTCAAGGATCGGGAGCAACTATCTGCTGCTCCTCGATGCGGAAGGTTGCGCTACGGGCCAACCGCTCGGCGGCTACAAAGCGGAAGTGTCCTCCAAGGAAGCGTTGTTGGGCACCCTCGACAAGGCCGCCGGCCGGGTTCGCGAGCGGTTGGGTGAACCGGACGTTACTCGCGAGCGATTCCGGATGCCGATTGTCCAGGCGACCACGTCCTCGCTCGACGCGCTGAGAGCTTACAGCCAGGCCATAGTGAGCTTTGACCGCGGCGACATGAAATCGGCGAAGAGTCTTGTGGAACGCGCAATTGAGCTCGATCCCAACTTCGCTGTCGCGTACCGTACCCTCGGCTCCTGCTACTACAATCTCGCTGACTTTGCCCAGGCCGCGGTTTGGTACAGAAAGGCCTTCGACCTTCGCGTGCGGACGTCGGAGCGCGAACGGCTGGGCATCGAAATCCTCTACTACGGGGGCGGAATCTCTGACTACGAGGAAGCGATCCGCAGCGCGAAGCTCTTCAATCAGATCTATCCCAACGAGGCGAGTGTCTGGGCCAACCTTTGCAATCTCTATACACAACTGGGCGAGTACCCTGAGGCAACCGATGCCGGGCAGCATGCGTTCCGGATCGATCCCCGCTCGGGACTCGCGGCCCTGGTGCTTTCCCGCGCTTTGAAACGCGCCAATCGTTTCACCGAGGCGAAGGCGGTGGCCAACGCCTCCGTTGCCGCTGGAAGCGACCATTGGGGCACCCACAGCATCCTGTTTCAGATCGCCTATGCCGAGCGGGATGCGGCCAAAACCAAGTCGGAGGGCGAGTGGGGGCTGACGCATCAGAACATCGAGTTGTCTCTCGACGACTTGGGCTTTGCCGCGGCGACTGGGGGCAGGTTGCGCGAAGCAGTCGATGATTTCATTCGCGGGAGCCAGGAGGCCGCGCGCACCGGTGATGCGGAGGGCGCCGACGCTGTGCTCATGGACCTGGTCGGCGTCCTGATCGACCTGGAGGAACCAGCCAGGGCAGCGACGATTCTGAAGAACATCAAGGCCGGCGACCCGCAGGCTATGGCCCTGGCCAAAGCGCAGCTTGGGGACCTCGCGCCCGCGGAGCGCCTGACCGCTGCGGCTGACTCCACGGTGGAGCGGAACACAGTCCACCTTTGCTATGATTTGCCCGTTCTGCGCTCCATAGTGGCCCTGAAGGCGCGCAAACCCGAGGAGGCTGTGCGCCTGCTCGAGACGGCGCGCGTTTATCAACTGCGCGCATTTCGGGTTCTTTACACTCGCGCCCGAGCCGAGGCCGAGGCGGCCATGCTCGACGACGCCGCCCGGGACTATCGTGTCATCCTCGATAACCAGGGTATCGACCCGATCTCGCCCCTGTACTCGCTGTCTCACCTCCGCCTGGCACGTGTTCTGCGCCTCCGGGGCAAACTCGATCAGGCGCGCGCCGAATATGCCGCCTTCTTCGATGCGTGCAGGGGGGCCGACGCGGACCTGCCGCTGCTGATCCAGGCGAAGCGCGAGTACGCCGCGTTGCGCTAGCGCGGAAGCTTTGACGGACTCATTCAAAAATGGACAAACCCTTTGTCGATGACATTGAAGAGGTCTCCGATGAAACGCTGGTGGCGCAGGCCAAGCGCGGTGATCGTGCGGCGTTAGAGAGCCTGGCGATCCGCCATCAGCCGTGGATCTACAACATCGCTCGACGGATGCTGTGGCTGCCGGATTTCGCCGAAGACGCCACGCAGGAAGTGCTGATCAAGATGATCGGTGGCCTCTCCGCTTTCCGGGGCGAGAGTCGTTTCGTTTTCAGCTCCGGCACTGCCGCCGGTACCGTCGGCTTGCTCACTGGGTACGACCAAATTCTCACCTTTGTGAATGTCCCGGCGGACATCGGGGCATCCACGTACGGTCATCAATCAGGTCACGCTCTCTTTGGGGGAGAACGTCTACCCCATCCGCATCGTCGCGAACGAAGCCAACGGGACGGCGAGCATCGCGCTCGCGGACCCCATCGCTGTTGTCAGCAGGTTTGACCAAGCGAGAGCGGGAGGAGGGCTCGCTCATTATAAAGTAGATAGAAACTAGCAGATTCCTCGCACTTCAACCAGCGCCGGAATCAGGTTCGGGACCAGGAGGTCGGTGGTTCGAATCCACTCGCCCCGATCAATAAACAGCCCACCCATTTACCCACCCGGCTGCGTTGGTTGCGTCGTCCTGGCCCCTGTTATTGAAATAACGCGCTTTTGTTCCAGGGGCACTGGCAGGTCTGCCGTTGCTTCAGGGACTGCACCCCGTACTTGCTCTGGCCTGGGTTAGGGAACAAGGTCCACGTCGTATGGCTTCAGCCGAATGGCGCCATCGTACAATGTTCCGCTGAGGATCCCGCGCCTGCTGCCGCGAATGGGTATGGCCTTCTCCTCGCCGGTGGTGTTGACGTACAACTTTCTTCCGTCCACAACGCGCGCATAGACCCCGGTGGGCGTTTCCGGTCCTTTCTCGATGGCGAGCGCTGGATACAGACTGCGCACCAGTGGCGCGAGAATCGCTACCTGGGCCGGGACCGCGACATAGATCGCTCGCCCCTTCGCGTAACTATTGACCGTGATGGCCGGTGACTTCTCGGGCGTGTTCGTGAACGTGGCCATCGCCTTGGCTGTGCGCGGTTCCAGCACTTCGTAGAAGCCGATGGTAGCCCTCTCCGTCTTGCCGTTCAGGCTGATCTCCGGAGCCGTTCGCGGCCGGTAGAACTCCGCCGTGCGAATGCCAAAGAGATCGCTCAACCGCCCCGGCAGCGGCGTGTCGTACCACTGGTTGTTCTCATCCACCTTGGCCGAGAGAGCGGTCATGATCGCCGTGCCGCCCTCGCGCACGTAGCTCCGGAGCGCCTCCGCGCTGGCGGAGTCCATCAGATAGTCGGCCGGCACAACCACCAGCTTGTAGTCGAGCTTGGAATGACCGATGTTGATGAGCGCGACATCGATGTTGTCTTCAAAGAACGGCTGCAGGGCGCTGGCGACCTGGCCGGTATAGTCGAACGTGAAGTACTGGCGTGCGGTGTTGCTCGGACCGGGCGGATGAGAGGCAATCAGGCTCTCAAAGGAGTAAGCGATGGCCACCTCGGGCTTGCGGTAGCGCGGGAACCCCAGACTCCGCAGCTTCGCAAACTCGCTCGCGATCCGCTGGAACTCCGCGTACTTCCACGAGGGCGTGCCGTCGTGATCGAGCAGGCCGAATAGCGCCTGCTCCTCGCCGCCGCGGTGCGTGTGGAAGGTCCAGGCGAGAAACGTCTGGCCGTAGTCGATCAGGCCGAGATAGGTCCACATCCGAATGCTGCCCTTGGGACCGCCATAGGTGCCGCCACCGCCGGTGATGAATTCGTTGAACCAGATCGGATTGGGCAGATCGCCCTTCACCAGCAGCGCGCCGAGAGAGACGTCCAACGGCGTTCCCGGGTAGAATCCCTCCGCGGCGTAGCTCACATACTTCTTGTACGTACTCAGATAGTCAAAACCTCTGCGTCCGGCGGTATCCCAGAGATTGGAAACCGCGGGCAGGTGGGGAACGTTGCGCTGGCGCACTCGTTCCAGATCTTCGAGAACCGAGACGGTGACGTCCGACCAGAAGCGGCGCAGGTCCAGATAGCGCTCCGGCGGAGTGGGGCCGTCGGCATAGGGCAACTGCACTTCGTCGAAGGAGTTCAAACGCCGTGACCAGCGCTGCGTTGCCCAGGCGTGGTTCAGGTTGGCAACCGTCCCGTACCTCGCCTTCAGCCAGGCAATGAATCTCTGGCGATCCGCCTCGGAGTAGGACAGGAAGCCGTCGCCGATCTCGTTGTTGTAACCGATACCGGCGAGCGCAGGATGGCGGGCGTAGTGCTTGGTCAGCTCATCGGCAAAGCGAACCAGCCGCTCGCGGTAGACCGGGTCGGCGCTGTTCACCATGTAGCGTTCGGCCGGATGCAGGGTCGCGCCTTGCGCGTTGACGACGTTGACCGACGGGTATTTGTGATGCAGCCAGATGGGCGCGGGCGATCCGCCGATGTCGAGAATCACCTGGATTCCCGCCGCCTGCATTTGGTCCAGGATCGGGTCGAACCAAGCGAATTCAAACCGCCCATCCGAGGGTTCAAAGGCGTCCCAGGAGAGGTCGCCCATGCGCACCAGCGTGAATCCGGCCTGCTTCATCAGGGCGATGTCCCGGCGGATCTGGTCGGGGGAACGATCCACCGGCTGGTAGCAGGTCCCGACAAAGAGCTGGCCCTTGCCCGGCCACTCCGGATGTTCCGCCGCGCTCTGTCCCAGCACAAGTGCGCTGACCAGAGATAGAGCAATACCGATGCGTGTCAGGGTCATGGCTTACTTTTCGATCCTCTTCAGGGTGACCAGCACCACATCGTTGCCGCGCATGGGCAGCCAAAGCGCGCAAGAACCATCCGCTCCGGCCTGGACCACCCGATCGGTCTCCGGCAGATCGCGCGTCAACTGCTTCAGTTCATCGAGCTGCGAGGGGCTCAGTGCCGTGGGCTTGCCCATGTCGATGTAGGCCGAATAGGCGTCATTGGCGCGAAACCCGGTGCGGTATACCTTCAGTTGATAGCTGCCTGGCTTGAGATGGCCGACACTCAGCTCGACCGGGGCCGCGTGTGCGGCAGGAACGATGCGGCTGTAAAAGGAACGATTGCTGAGCTTCTGAACCGGAGACTGGAAGTCCCAGACGACGGCCGACACGATGCCATTTTCGGCCGCGGCGAAGACCTGAGGATCCCGGACCGGAATCTCGTTACCCTGGAGCGCGTGCAGATACTTGTAAGCGAAGTATGCCGGCTTACGGATGCCCTCGCGGTTCAACAGACCGAACCCGCCGTGGAACGGGGTGGGCGGCGGCCCGGGCTCCTCGAAGAGATCGGTGTAGGTCCAGTAGCTCATCCCTTGCAGCAGGCCTGCGCTGGCCTTGAGCTTACTTAGCACATAGGCCGCACTGATGTAAGAGTCGTGCACCAGGTCCCGCGGGTTGTAACTGGTGCTCCATTCGGTGAAGTAGAGCGGCAGGTGCGGATACTTCGATGCAGCGATCTGCTGGCGGACCCTGCGGACATCGCCGACGACGGCGTCCGGGGAGTTGGAGAGCATGGTATCCTCCTTGCCGTACTCGTCGAGGAAGCCGCTGTCCACGCCGTAGGTATGGGTCGTGACGAAGTCCACGGCAACGCCGCTTTGCGCCGCGTGCTGAAGAAACTCCGGCACCCAGGCGGCTCCGGCGGTCGATGGGCCGCCGACTCGCAGACTCGGATCCACCGCCTTGATTGTCTTTGCGCTCAGGTCGTAGAGCTCGAAGTAGGCCTTCTGGTCGCCGCCTTCCCAGAAGCCGGAGAGGTTAGGCTCGTTCCAGACCTCGAAGAACCAGGTGCGCACCTCGTCCTTCCCATAGCGTTGCTGGATGTGGCGGACGAACGCGTTGACCAGGTCGCGCCAGGCTGCCGGCATCGGATGCGAAGTATTGCCCTGCCAGTAGAAGATCTTGTTTTCGGACGTCTTCATCGCCTCCGGCGTGAATCCGAGTTCGACGAATGGTCTGATTCGACGCGCGCGGAGGCCGTCCAGGAGCTGGTCCGTCTTGGTCCAGTCATAGACGATCTTCCCGCTCTCGACCCGAACCGTGCCCAGAACGTCATGGAAGATGGCGTGGAAGCGGATGTAGCGGAAGCCGAGCTCATCAACCGTCGTCTTCAGTTGCGCCATACTGTCGTCGCGGATCAGGGTGCCGGGAAAGTCGGAGCCGACCGCCAGGTCGAAGAATCGGTCGAGCGGCTTGGTGGCCTTGGCGGCATCCAGCTCGATATGGCGCACCGTGGGCTTGGGCGGCTGCACCGATGCGGTGATCGCGAAGAAGCCTAGACCGAAGGAAGCAATTGTCGTGAGGAGTCTCATGGGCGCGCTTTCTGAATGCTTGTCGTGCCAAGTGCCGCGATCGCGGAGCCAGGGCTGAAGCCCTTGGCCCGTCGAAAAGACGATAGTTCTGCGGGCGAAACGGGCCCCGCGTCAACCCTTCCGTCACCTCGACTAAGAGAGGCGACCAATCACCCATTCTAGCTGCCGGGACATCGAGCCGGTTCGGGATTTGCCTGCACGCGATGCTATGCGGAGTGGCACGTGTGACCATCCTGGAGCCGTTAAAGCCCCCGATTACACCTTCTACCTGCGTCTGTTCAGACGCTGATTGAGCGACTTGTCAAAAGAGCCTCGGCGCAAAGTCTCTCAGATCGCGGCGCCACGTCTGCCACTCATGCGCTGTACCCGACGATTCATAAAAGACGTGCTGGATCTCTGCCTCCTGCAGGGACGCGTGGAGTCTGAGGAGTCCTTCACGCATCCGGGCAGGTTCCTCAGTCCCGACACCCAGCCAGAGCAGGTGAACCCTTTTGGCAAAAGCGGCAGGATCGGCCAGCGCACCATTGAAGGCTGTCTTTGGATCGAGCTTCTCGTTGCCAAGCACCAGCGGCCCGGCCGCTCCACTGAATCCCCCAATGTAGGAGAAGAGATCGAGGTGATTGAAAGTAACCCGGAATGTCTGCATCCCTCCCATCGAAAGACCGGCCATGGCGCGATGATCGCGATCCGGGATCGTCCTGAAATTCGAATCGATGTATGGGATGAGGACCTGCGTCATGTCATCCTCGAATGCCGCGGCCATCTCCTCCATGGCGCGCATCGCCTCGGGTGAGCCGAAGGGCTTGCCAGCCAGATCGGGATCGGGCTGGCCGGCGCGTCTGGCGTAACCGTACGCCATCACCATGATCATCGGTTTGCACTTTCCGCTCGCAAGGAGATTGTCCAGGATAAAATTCGCGTGCCCCTGCTTTGTCCACCCGGTCTCATCCTCGCCGCCGCCGTGCTGCAGATAGAGCACGGGATAGCGTGCGCTGGTCCGCGCGTCGTAGTCCGGCGGAGTGTACACCAGCGCGTGCCGCCAGCTACCGGTCACCTTCGACTCGTACCAGATCTCACGAACCTGGCCGTGCGGAACGTCACGGGGCAGGTAATAAGTGGTTCCCGCTTCCGGAATCTCAATTCCGCTCACGTCCTTGCCCCCGCCAAAGAACGTATGGCTGTTGAGGTCTGCTACTTCCGCGCCGTCGATCAGCAGGGTGTAGTAGTGGAATCCCGGGACAAGGGGTGGTGTTGTAACGGTCCAGAATCCGTCGGGCTGTTTCGTCATGTCCAGTTTCGCTGCGCTCCAGAAGTTGACCTGGACCTTGGCGGCGTCGGGCGCTTTCACCCGAAATTGAACTCTGGAACTGCTGTCCACCCGCGGATATGCCGCTCCCCAGACGTTGGTGGCGGCCGGCTGAAAGCCGCCGGAGTCCTGCGCAACGGACAAGCCCACTGTCAGAAGCATCGCGACTGCAACACGCTTCATTTCGGTCTCTCCCTGTTCTGTTACCGCCGGTACCCGCACGGCGCCTGCTCAAACAGACCCATCCTACGCTCAAGGATGTCGAAGAGAAAGTCGCATTTTTGGGCAGCAGTCATCGATTTTATCGATATAATATCATGTCATGAACGCCACTCTCGATGAATGGGAGATGCTGCAAGCCGTCGTGCACTTCGGTGGCTTTGCCCCGGCAGCGGAACAACTCAATCGCTCTCAATCCACGATCAGCTACGCGATCGCCAGGCTGCAGGAGCAGTTGGGGGTCAGGCTGTTTGAACTCAAAGGCAGAAAGGCACACCTGACTGAGGTCGGGCGTGGGCTGCTCGCCGACGCCGAGCCTCACCTGGCCGGCTTTCGCCAGCTTGAGGAACGAGCGCGCTCGCTCGCCCGTGGCGGGGAGTCGGAGATTCGACTCTCGGTGGACAGCATCTTCCCCAGCGATCGGCTCTTTCGAGCTCTCGCCGAATTCACCCGCCAGTTTCCCTATGTTCGCCCGAAACTCCGGCAAGGCACTTTTTTGTCCGCGGACTTTGAGTTCTCGACCTATAACTCCCAACTCTGCGTTGCGGGCCTCATGTCAGACGAGTTCTTCGTCAAGCCAATCCTGGACATCACGATGCTCGCAGTCGCGCGGCGGGACCATCCTCTCCACTCGCTCAGGAAGAAGGTGTCTCGCGTCGAGATGCTGCAGCACATGCTCGTGACCATCGAGGGAGTTGCGGCGGGATCGCCCAGACATCAGCCGCGCGGTCCGGCTCAACGTTTCCTGGCGGTGAGCACTATTGAGGCTGCAATTGACGCCGTTCGCAGCGGACTCTGCTTTGGGTGGCTGCCAAAGCACCGCATTCGGCCTTGTCTGGAAGACGGAGAGCTGCTTCCCCTCCGTATGCCGGCCGGCCAGACCAGAGAGGTTCGCCTCAGTCTCGTGTGCAAGGATTTGAATTCCGGCAGCCGCGAACTCAACGCTCTCGCCGACCTTCTCGGCGTCAGTCGCGGCGTGGAGTCGGTCTGAATTCATATCGACAAAATCGATGGAACTACAGCGAACTGCCTGGCTTGTGCCCTCCGGCAAGGCCTCTGTATAGTGAGGGATTCTGCGAGGTTCCATGCATCTGCGCCTGGTTCGTCTCACACTCACAGCTGTCGCTCTGACTGCGACTGCTATTGCCGCGGATAGGGTTGAATTGTCGGTTGACGCGTCCAAAGCCGGCGCGAAGATCGACCGCAACATCTTCGGCCAGTTCGCCGAGCATCTCGGTCACGGAATTTACGAAGGGATCTGGGTCGGCCCCGATTCCGCCATTCCCAATACCCGCGGGATCCGCAACGATGTGGTTGCCGCGCTGAAGGCGCTGAAGGTGCCGAATGTCCGCTGGCCGGGCGGCTGTTTCGCGGATGAGTACCACTGGCAGAAGGGCATCGGGGCCCAGCGGACAGTGACACTCAATCCCAACTGGGGCGGTGTGACCGAACCGAACTCGTTCGGAACGCACGAGTTCATGGACTTCCTTGACCAGATCGGCAGCCAAGGCTACCTCTCGGTCAATGTCGGCTCCGGCACCCCTCGGGAGGCGGCCGAATGGCTGGAATACATGACCACAGACCAGCCGACGACGCTGGCGAAGGAGCGCGCCGCCAACGGCCATCCCGCTCCGTGGAGGGTCGGCTACCTTGGCATCGGCAATGAGAGCTGGGACTGCGGCGGGAACATGACCGCCGACTACTATCTGAGCCAGCTCAAGATCTACAGCCGCTTCGTCAGGAACTTCAATCCGGCGCAGCAGGACCAGCAGCAGATGTTGAAGATCGCCGTCGGCCCTGGCGGCCCGGAAACAGAGTGGACCGAAACCATGATGAAGGCCTGGGAGCATCACCACTGGAGCTGGGATATCAATGGCCTTTCCGTGCACTCCTACACCGTCCCGCGCTGGCCGCCTTCGTATAAGTCCGTGGGATTCGGAGAGGCCGAGTACGGCGAGATCCTCAAGACCACGCTGCAGATGGAAGACCTGGTCAGTAAGCAGTCGGCGGTGATGGACAAGTACGACCCGCAAAAGAAAGTCGCTCTCGTCGTCGATGAATGGGGCGCCTGGTACGCGCCGCTGCCCGGCACAAATCCAGGTTTCCTGGCCCAGCAGAATAGCATGCGCGACGCCATCCTGGCTGCGCTGAACCTGAACATCTTCGCCCGGCATGCCGATCGCGTGCGCATGGCCAATATCGCCCAGATGGTTAACGTCCTTCAGGCGATGATCCTGACCGCCAAGGAGAAGATGGTTCTGACGCCGACCTACTACGTCTTCAAGATGTATGTACCTTTCCAGGACGCGACCTTCGTACCGGTCGCTTTCAACGCCGGCACGTACACGCACGGCGACATTAGCTTGCCGCGCGTGGATGCCATCGCGGCAAAGGACGCGGCCGGCACGCTCTGGCTGGAGGTCACGAATCTCGACCCCAGCCAGCCGGTCGAAGTCGAGGCGCGTCTGGCCGGCATCGCGGCGAAGTCCGCCGCCGGGGAGACGCTCACGGCGCCGGAGGTCGACAGCGTGGATACCTTCGAAGCCCCGAGAACAGTCGTTCCGAAGCCCGTCGAGGCGAAGGTCCAGGACGGCAAGCTGGTTCTGAAGCTGGAACCGAAGTCGGTGACCGTGGTCTCAGTCGCACAATAACCGCTGGGCAAGACCCCTGAGGGAGGAATCAGGCCGTGCATTCGAAAGCCAGAAATCCGTTTCCGACGACGCTGCTTCTGTTCGCGGCGGCACTCCTTGTGTCAACCGTCTTGTCCGCTCAAAACAAGCCCGTGAACGCGACGATCGACGCGTCGAAGACCGCGCCTCCGATATCGAGGTATATTTACGGCCAGTTTCTCGAGCACATCGGAGGAATCGTCAACACCGGCATATGGGCCGAGATGCTGGATGACCGGAAGTTCTACTATTCGATCAACTCGCACCCTCCGGCCGAGCCGCCTGCCGCGAATCCGATGAGGCGCCCCCCACTGCGCCACTGGACGCCGATTGGCGGCGATGAGTTCGTGATCATGGACACGAATCATCCCTACGTTGGCGATCACACACCGGCGGTGAAGCTCAGCGCGAAGGATGCGCGCGGGTTTCAGCAGGCCGGGCTGGCGGTGCGGAAAGGCAAGTCGTACTCGGGACGCATCGTGCTCGCGGGGACGCCGGGAGCAACGGTGAAGGTCACTCTGGTATGGGGAGACGCCGCAGGGGATCGGCAGACCGTCGTCATCGACAAAGCCGGCGGCGCCTACCAGAGGTTCCCGCTGCGACTCAAGGCCGAGGGCGATAGCGATAACGCCCGGCTCGAGATTGTGGCAACCGGCACCGGGGTCCTGCACGTGGGGGCGGTATCGTTGATGCCGGCCGACAACGCAGAAGGCTTCCGCGCAGAAGTTATTGCAGCGCTCAAGCAACTTCATTCGGGCGTATATCGCTTCCCCGGTGGGAACTTCGTTTCGGGGCACGAGTGGCGTGACGCGATCGGCGATCCGGACAAGCGCCCGCCCATCATGGACCACGTGTGGCACGCGGTTCAGCCGAACGACGTCGGCACCGACGAGTTCGTGACGCTGTGCCGGCTGCTGGACGTTGAACCCTACATCACGGTTAACGCCGGCTTCGGCGATGCCTGGTCGGCGGCCCAGCTTGTCGAGTATGCCAATGGCGCGGTCACCACCCCGATGGGGCGGCTGCGTGCCGCGAACGGTCATCCGGAACCGTACAAGGTGAAGTTCTGGGGCGTCGGCAATGAGCCCTGGGGCGACTGGCAACTGGGCTTCATTCCGGTTGCGCAGTTTGAACTGAAGCACAACATGTTCGCCAAAGCCATGCGGAAGGTGGATCCGACCATCAAGCTGATCGCCGCCGGCGCGATGCCCGACGACATGGCCAGCGCAAAGCAGGCCAAGCGCCTCAACGGCCAGATCGTTCCGGACTACCTCTCAGCGGGTGACTGGAGCGGCAACCTGCTGGCCCACTGCCTCGACAATATCGATCTGCTCAGCGAGCACTACTACGCCAGCGCCGGCCAGCGCTTCGACAACGAGAAAGGCGAGAAGGTTCCCACAGGCCCGCAGACTCTGGTCGAATGGGAGCGCGCGCCGGCGTCTCTGGTCCGGGTGAAATACGAACATTATCAGGAGTACCTGAAACGCATCCCCGGTTTGCAGGCAAAGCCCGTGCCCATCGGCCTGGACGAATGGGCCTACATCGGAGCTCCGCCGAATTCTTACAAGGTTGTGCCGGCCTACGCCTGGGCGTTTCATGAGATGTTCCGGCATTCCGCCCTGTATCAGTTGGGCGCATTCACGTTCGCGACGGCGATGATGAGCGAGAGTCGGACCGATGCCGTTCTGAACCCCACCGGCCTGCTGTTCAAGATGTATCGCGACCACTTCGGCTCGATACCGGTGGAGGTATCGGGAGACTCGCCGCAGCCGAAGCCGGTCTGGCCTCCTGGAGGCGACCAGCCGAAAGTCAATCCCGGCAGCGACACGTATCCGCTCGATGTGAGCGCGGCCTTCAGCGAGGATCGGAAGACGCTGACGTTCGCCGTGCTGAATCCATCGGACTCCGAGCAGCAACTGAAGCTCTCGATCAACGGAGTGAAGCTCGCAAGCCCCGGGCATCTGTGGCGCATGGCGCCGCCGTCTGTGGACGCGAGCATTACGGTGGGGCAGAAGCCGGGCGTCGAGGTCGAAGAGCAGGGGCAGGCGACCATACCCGATAGCATGGCCGTCCCGCCATTCAGCGTCAGTATCTATTCGTTTGCGGTGGAGTAGAGGACATCGATGATAACCACAAAACTGTATTGCGTGATGATGCTGGGATCGGCGCTCGCTTGGGGCCCGAGGCTTCGGGCACAGGTACAGACCGAAGTGCCTCCCGTGGTGCCGGGTGCAAAGGCCGTAACGGTGGAACAGATCAAGGTCCACGGGAAGGCTCTCGAAGGCAATCTGGAAGGAGATGCGGTAGATCGTGACGTGATCGTCTTCCTGCCGCCCAGTTACGTCACTGAGAAGGACCGGCGTTACCCGGTAGTCTATGCGTTGCACGGTTACTCGATCGGCGCCGAGCAGTGGACGCACGAGATCCACGTGCCGCAAACCATCGAAGGCGCTTTCGCCCAAGGCGCGAAGGAGATGATCGTCGTTCTGCCCGATTCGAAAACCGTGCACAACGGCTCGATGTATTCCAGTTCGGTCACCACGGGAGATTTCGAGCGGTTCGTCTCCCACGATCTGGTTGCATACATCGACGCGCACTACCGCACCATTCCGGCGCGCACGAGCCGGGGCCTGGTGGGTCACTCCATGGGCGGCTACGGCGCAACGCGCATCGGCATGAAGCACTCCGACGTGTTTGGCAGCCTGTACATCATGAGCCCGTGCTGCCTGTCAGCCCGTCCCGCGGGCCCCGCGAACACGGACCTGGAAAAAGTGGTGGAGGCTGCGAAGACGCCCGCGGACACGGCGAACCTGCCGTTCTTTTCGCGCGCCCAGCTTGCCACGGCAGCGGCATGGTCACCCGATCCGAAGAACCCGCCGTTCTACTTCGATCTGCCGACGAGGAATGGGGTGCCTCAACCGGATGTGCTCGCGAAATGGGCGGCGAACGCGCCGCTGGCGTTCATCGACCAGTACGTCGGCAGCCTGCGGCAGTACCGCGCCATCGCGATCGATGTGGGCGACCAGGATGGCTTGAAGGCCGACACCGTCAAGCTGCATGAAGCGCTCGACAAGTACGGGATGGCAAATGCCTTTGAGATCTATCACGGTACCCATACGAGCGCGGTCGCCGATCGCTTCCAGAACCACGTCCTGCCGTTTTTCGGCAGGAATCTGTGCTCGGGCGCGCATTGCGAATGAGGTTCGCGTGAGTTGGCTGAAAACTACCCGCCCAATCGCCCACCCAGGGGCGTACTTTTGGTGCGCAGATTAAAATTCTGCACAAGAATATTTCATCTGTAATCATGGAGTTAGGCGGGACAGTCTGGTTCGGGACCAGGAGGTCGGTGGTTCGAATCCACTCGCCCCGACCAAATCTTCACTTTCCATACATTGGGGCTTGGCTCTCCGCCAACAACGGGGGCAGGACCATTCTGCGTCCAGTCGCCGTAGCCGGCCCCTGGGGCCGTCTCTGCGCCCATCACGACCACTGCAAAGTATGCACTGAGTCGGCCGGTAAATCCACGTCCAGGGCGTTCCCCCCCATAAGCAACTGAACGCGCCTTTCCGGACCGGCATTGGAGAGCACCACCACATGGCTTGCATCCGGATTGAGGAATCCGGCATGAGAGATTGGACTCGCGCCAGCTTGCGCTGTGGCCTCGCCGGTTCCATTCGTGGCGAAAACCCTGGCTCCGCGCTTGACGTGTTTCGAGTAATGCGCAAGCGCCCAGAAACGCGCACTGCGCGTCACCTTGTGTGTCCCATTCTCCACCGTGACCACGCCGGCCCCCGGGCGAAGTACCCGTTTCCGCTGTTCCGGCGGGGCTGCCGTACCACCCGGCCCTTCCCGCTTGCCGATGTACGGAGTTCCATACTCGTCGAGGGCTATGTTCCACATGGTGATCGACCGGCACCAGTTTCTGACAACGTCATTGGCCCACGCCGCCCAAGGAGCCCAGGACGTCAGCGGGTCGCTCGACTGCCCCGGACGCCGCGGCGGTCCGCCCTCGGTAAAGTTGGCGTGCTTTTCAGGAAACGCATTGTGCACCAGGGTCATCGCCGAGGGCTCGCCCGCATACCCGTGCCAGGCAATACCGTCGATGTACTCGTAGGCGGTCCGGTCGCTCAACTCGGCAATGGCGCGGCCCCACAAGGTGAAGTTGTGATCCAGAACCCAGATCTTGGTCGGGCAGTCGGCCTTGCGGAACAGAGGGCCCAGGTACCTTCCTACGTAAAGGATCTCATCTTCCTGCGCCCACAGGCACGAGGCATACCGGCCATCCACGGTGGTATCGACCTCGTTCTGCACCGTGATGGCATCGATCGGTATGCCTTCGGCCCTGTATGCTTCCAGGAACTTCAGCGTATACCGCGAGTACGGCTCCAGGGCGCTCTTCTTTATCGTCCCGCCCAGCATGGAACGGTTGAACTTCATCCATCCCGGGGGACTCCACGGCGAGGAGAACAGGAACAGCTCCGGATTCTGCTTGCGCGCTTCCTTGAGCATGGGAAGAACGTAAGCTCTGTCATGATCGATTGAGAACTTCGCAAGCCCCGGATCGTCCTCGTCGCTGTCGTCGTAGCTGAACAGCTCCTTCGAATAGTCGCTCGACCCGATGCACGTCCGGCAGACGTTCACCGCCATCTCGCCGGGTGCGAAAAGCTCGTGCATCAGGGCCGCCCGCTCCTCGTCGGGAATCTGGCTCAGCACCCAGCAAGACGCATCAGTCATCGCCGCGCCAAAGCCCAGTATTTCCTGCCGGGTCGTCGTCGGTTCGAGCGTGATCGCATCGGCGGAGACCTCAGTCACGGGTTTCCACCCGAGCGGAGCGCCCGGGGCGTGCCGCCGGTCGCGGAACGTGGACCATACCTGTACGGGCCCTGAAACCCCGGCCCGAAGCCCGCTCGAGACTGCCGCAGCAGCCGCTGTTGCCGAAGCCGCCTTCAAGAACGCTCTGCGTGTACTATTGGTCATTCTGCCTCCCCTATACGCACCACCGCGCCTGGAACGTTCCAGAGTAGTGTCTGCAACAGAGCAGGTCAAGCCCGGATACGGCCATTCCTCGTTTCCTTCAAAATCCCGCTGTAGATGATTCTGTAGACGCTCCGAACCTCACAGGTCAGCCGCCTGCTTGGCATCGAGGGAAGCCTTCCGGGGCCTCAGGCGACGGGAACCGAATGTGGCTCCTGGACTTATGAGTCCCGGTTTCAAAGATTGTCAGTCCAATGTGTCGATGGCGTCGGCTGATTTGAAGGAGCGCACCTGCTCTCAGTGCAGGTGGTCTGGGAGTGACGGCGCCAAGGCAGAACCCCGTGGAACATTGATCGATCACGTCGCACAGAGGCTGGATGGACGCCGGAATTGACCCGGTCGTACGCGGTATACTGAGCTGCTGAGGCTTAGGTTCCAGAGTTGCTCTTGCCCGTTGGGCACCCGCGCTCCTGCCGGATTGCACTGGCCACTAGCGTTGACTTATGGAACAGGGTGTTTTGGAGGAAATCCTCAATGCGACGATCACGGGTAGCGGTTTCACTCGCGCCGGGCAACCCCGACGGAGAGGCAACGTGTGGATCATCCCGTTTCGTCACTACCAGTTCGGTCTTGGCCAGATCTTCCTTCCAGACCGCCAGGTTGACAGCGCATCCACTCGACGGGCGCTCGCCACAGAGCTTGGAGAGCGGCTCGGCTTAGCTGTCGCTTCCTCCCAATGAACAGTACCTTGAAGCCGCTCCCAGCGCCCGAAGAGCCTCCGTTCGCCGAGGACCGAAGCCAACTGAAGTGGAAACCTCCCATCGAGATCCCGGATGTCCAGCACCACCCCCTCTATTTCGAGCCTAATTGACGGTTTGGTGAGCGAGGCAGCGCAGGCGCCTCGCTTGTTTTCCGATCTGGCCAAGATCGAGAAATACATCGCTGAGAGCTACAAGACAAGAGCTCTGATTGAACTGCTTCAAAACGCCGATGACGCCGGCGCGACGGAGTTCATCGCTCAATCCGTCGACGATGGCCTCGTCGTCGCGAACGACGGAAGAGCATTCACGATCGCGGATGTGGAGGCACTGTGTCGCAGTGGCGCTTCAAACAAGCAGCGGGGAGGCGCCACAATCGGCTACCGCGGGATCGGTTTCAAGTCGGTCGTGAATCTGGCCGAGCGCGTCTGGGTCTTCAGCGGGGAGCATCGTCTCGTGTTTGACCGGGCGAGGACTCGCTCTGTTCTGGGTGTCGATCAGGACGTTCCACTGATTCGGATTCCTCACCTCTCAGAAGCAGACGATGCGACCGAGAGAGCGACGAGTGCGTGGAGGGCCAAGTACCCCACGGTGTTCTTCTTCGAGTCGCTCGACGCCAGGCTGCTGCACGATGAGGTCGGGGCCTTCGACAGCGGGTGCCTGCTATTCCTCAATCATCTTGAACGAATCGCCCTGCACGTGGGAAGTGCCGACCGCGCGCTTGTCAGGTCGTCCCGGAGCGCGAATAGTCGGAACTTTACGCTGATCACCGACTCTTCGAGTACGACTGCGTGGGAGGTCCTCTCCGGCGGGGAAGACTGCCTTGCGCGGGTCGCCCTGAAGATGGAGGAGGATCGGATTGTCCCGGCTCCGCGCGAGCAGTCAACTATCCATTCTTTCACTCCGACCATGGAATACGCGGGGGCCCCGGTTAAGCTCAACGGCGATTTTACTACCGATCCTTCACGGAAAACCGTGGATTTCGACTCCACCTCTACCGATGAGTATGTGAAAAGCTGCTCGGTATTGTGCGAGGCCATCCGCGCCGCTGTGGAGCGTCAAACTGAGAGGCTAGCAGCCTGTGGTTAAACTCCCCGGCCGTTGGATGCGGTCGGCTCTGGTCGATAAAACATAAATACACTAAAATGTTTTTATGGCCATGGGCACCCGCAGACACCGGCAGCGCCAGGAAGAGCTCTGGATCACCCATGCCGAGCTGGCCACCGCGCCCGGCCATCCGTTCTACGAGCGCGTGAACGAGCTGCTGGACGCCGAGAAGTTCGACGAGTTCGCCGAGAAGGAGTGCAGCGGCTTCTATGCGGAGAACAATGGACGCCCCTCGCTGACGCCGGGAACATATTTCCGCCTGCTGATGGTTGGCTACTTCGAGGGACTCGACTCCGAGCGCGGGATTGCCTGGCGCGCCGCCGACTCGCTGGCGCTGCGCCAGTTCTTGCGGATCGGCTTGGATGAGCAAACCCCCAATCATTCGACCATCTCGCGAACCCGGCGGCTGATCGATGTGGAGACGCACCGCAAGGTGTTCCTGTGGGTGCTGGGAGTGCTGGCGGATCGCGGTTTGCTGAAAGGCCGGACGGTGGGCGTGGATGCCACCACGCTGGAGGCCAACGCGGCCCTGCGCTCGATCGTGCGGCGCGACAACGGCGCCAGCTACGACGAATT
Source organism: Bryobacterales bacterium (assembly GCA_963719445.1). GTDB lineage: Bacteria > Acidobacteriota > Terriglobia > Bryobacterales > Bryobacteraceae > DASWZN01. The sequence continues at coordinate 3,716,711 of OY970385.1, read as the reverse complement.
CCTGACTGGGTTGGCGCAGCAATCCGGCATCGAGACTCCGACCCGGGAGGATCTGGCGCGCGTGGACCGCCAGCGCAAGAAGAAAGGTTCGAATCAGGAATGGGTGAGCCCGTCGGATCCGGATGCGCGCATCACGAAGATGAAGGACGGGACCACGCATCTGGCACACAAGGCCGAGCACGCGGTGGATATGGAGAGTGGGGCAGTGATCGCGGTAACCTTGCAGCCGGCCAACCAGGGCGATACCACAACCATCCGGGAAACCCTGGGTGAGGCGGGTGAGACGGTTGCGCACCTGATCGAGCGGGAAGCCGAGAAGACGACGAAGGAAGAGCCTCAGGTCAATGCCCAGGGCATTGAAGAGGTGGTTGCCGACAAGGGGTACCACAGCGGCAGCGCGGTGCAGGCCATCGCGGAGGTGCCGACCCGAACCTACATCCCGGAGCCGAAGCGGAAACGGCGTAAGTGGGCGGGCAAGGCGGCCGAACAGAAAGCGGTCTACGATAATCGACGGCGGGTCGGCGGCATTTATGGCAAGCGGCTTCTGAAGAAGCGCGGGGAACTGATCGAGCGGTCCTTTGCGCACTGTTACGAAACCGGCGGAATGCGGCGGCTGCATCTGCGAGGGCGCGAAAATGTTTTGAAGCGCCAGTTGATCCACGTGGGTGCGTTCAATCTGAGTCTGATTCTGCGGCGCAACTTGGGCGCGGGAACGCCAAGGGAGCTCCATAACCGCCAGGAGGAGCTCATTCTCGCGATTCTATGCCTCTGCGCCACCTTGGAAATAACGGCCAGTTCTCCGCGGTGCCTTTCTACCGCTTCACCATCCCAAAGGCGGCGGAACCGGCGCCCACCCGCTCACCCTTGCCGCAGCCGAATTTCGGGGGGTTGCGCCACAGGCTGCTAGGCCTGTTTACCGCGCTCGCGACTCAACCCGAGGGAGACGGGCGGTTCAGGCCTTTGTTCTGGCGAACAATGTCTTCGCTCCTGGCGCAGACTGAAATGGAGCTCCCCGGTGGCTTTCGAGGTCCGCTGACATCCATACAATTGCGGCCAGAGTGGCTGAACCATGCCGATTATGCGATTGTCTGTTCGGGCCGGTGGCCCCATGTCGTCACGAACCTCCTCGTGACTTACCCAGAGTTGGAACTGTTTCTGGGTGCGATCGGGGCGCGTCGCCTCACCCTGGAAGAGACGCTGGAGGGCGCGGCCAACACCAACCTGTCCATGCGTGGCCGAGCGGAACTGTTCGCTCGGTGCGTGGCGCAATTCAGGTACGACTGTGATGGGGAAAGACTGCGGTGGCTGCGTCAAACTCCGCTGTTCCCCACCGCTAAGGGCATTCTTGGGGCGGAAAGCGTATCTGGCAAGTCTGATCTCCTTCCTGACTTTCTATCCCAGGTGTCTGACGTTGTTGAAGCGTCGGACCTCGCATTCGTTTTGAAGCGCCTCGGAATCCAATCGGATACGGTTCCTGCCCCCGCCGTGATGAACCAGCCCGCCGAAGTGGCCAAGCGGCCTCTTCAGAGTATCCCGGCTATTGCAAAGTGGCGCAGTGCCGAGCGTAATGCGTTGGAGTACATAAAGGCGATTGACGCGGTTCTCGGCGTGTCCGATGTCTCACTGGCAAACCTCGGCCACGATCTGGAGGTCACATTGAAGATTGGCAAACGGATACTGGTGGAGGTGAAGAGCGTGGCCTCGTTCGCTGAGCCGTTCCGGCTCACGAGTAACGAGTACGCCACCGCCTCCAGCGCAGGGGCGGATTACGTCTTGGCTATCGTTGTGAACGGTGATCAGTTCGACATCAGATTCGTCTGCGATCCAGTCGCGGTGCTCAATTTCGAGCGACGTTGTGAAAGATGGTCGTGGCAGTGCAGCGACTACGCCTCATTTGGGAACGACCCGGCGCAGGTGTTTTCGGCAGGGAGAAGGACTAAGCGATGATCCCCATCAAGAACCTGGTCCGAGATGGTTGTTGGCTGAAGTGCACGGCTAGGAACCGATGGACAAACGACACGGACGAATGGGTATTTCGCCTGCGGATTGTATCCTTCGAGCGGCTCATTTATCCCCAGCGCGATAGGCCACTAAACGAGCAGCTGTCGCCAACCGAAGAAGGCGCGGTCTGGTGGCTGATGAAACTGGAGGTCGTAAACTTGAGCAAAGTTAGTACATTATTCGGATACTTAAGGCAAGAAATGCGCGTGGTCGATGGCGATGGCTTTCAGTTTGAGGGAGGCAATGGCGGATTGTGTTTTTCGGACTTCGGAAGACAGATTGGGCTGTCTCTCTGTTCACTTTCGCCCAAGCTCAAAGCTCAGGGCGCGGTCCTCTTCAAGGTGCCTGATGAAGATACGGAATATTCACTAACCATCAAAGATGGGACGATGCAGGAGATTTAGAAACGGTGAGCGATCAAAACCATGGAAGTGGCATGAGTCGGCTCGGCCATTGGGAACCAGGGGCGCAAGAGGCCGAGTGCTTTCGGGAGGATCTCTATCTCCGGATCGTCGGCACCGCCGAAACGATGAACCGAATTCTTGATGGACAGGCAGAGACGGTGCTGTCCAAGCTACGAAGGGCCGCTGCGGACGGACGACTACAAGAAGACCGCGCCGACGTTGAGATGGCGACTGTATGCGATTCGATTGAGCACACCCGGTTCATATACAACTGGGCTCACGTGATGCTTACGACACGAGTACTTGACGTGCTCAAGTCGTTATCTGCGCGTTCGGTCGACCTTCGGCCCAAGCGCAAGTACCTCGATCGAAGCGAGGTCCTCCGCATGAGATGCGAGTTTGCCGATCGTTTTGGAATCGACTTCTCGAGATGCCCGACTGGCGATTCGTTCCTCGAAGGGATGGTTCTTGCGCGGAACAAGATCGTGCACAACGGAGCCATGGTTTGGGAAGCTTCGAGCCGCCCCGATCCCATCGTATCTGAGGGAACGCACGAGGAGTGGTCGCCGTCGAAATTCGATCAAGATTTCGTGAACCGTTTTCCTGAGTACAGCGAGAGTGCTGGTCGGATCACCGTTACTGAGGAGTTGTTCAAAACCAACACCCAACGGGCACTGGAATTTGTGACGTGGGTCGGCGAGCAGGTGGACTCATTCTTGCGGCTGCTCACCAGGCCTCCGGCGGGGTGCTCGCCGTTATGATCCTGCCGGTTCCAAATCTTTCTAGATCGCCGACGGTAACCGGTGGCTGACCTGAAGAATTAATAAACTAACAGACCGATGACAGTGTCGAGCAATGCCCGGGTTCACGATCTTGCCAAGGCTCTGAAGCTCATGACGCAGGAAGTTGGCGAAAATCCAATGTGGCTCGTCTTCATCGACGGAAAGAAGCCTGAATACCGGGACATCCTACCGACAACCTGGAAAGAGATGGTGGATCGCCACATGGTCAAGGACCACGGCTGGGGTACGTATCAGTTGACCGGCTACGGCTGGCTACAGGGCGTGCAACTCTTGGCTTTGCCCGAGGCGACGGAGTTCCGGCAAAAGATGTCGGGGCTTGCGGCTACCTTGAAAGGCCGAGTAAAGGGTCGGCAGCGAGAGGCGCTGGTGGACGTCTGGACGGTAGCCAAAGAGAGCGGGGTGACCGTGGACTTCGTGTGGAATGCCATCGAGAGTAAGCTCTTGGACAACTGTTTCGGCATGAAAGGCGCATCATTTGACCCGAATGATCAGAACCGCCATTACGTGATCATTCCGATCGACTTCGGGATGGCGCCGCTCTAAGTCTCCGCAGCCCTGGTGACGGAACGGCCATCGTAGGGCTGATGCGGGAATGCGGAAGTGGCGCGGCTCTCGCTGTAGGTGATTTTGTAGCTGCCCGGTGCTTCCGGGATCAACAGGGTTCCACAGGCTTCAACCGGCTGCCCGTATCCGTTTGAGACGCAATCACTTGAAAATAGGGCGCTTTGGAGGGAGGCCGAAGTCCGTCTTGGGCACAGGGGTCGGCAGTCCAGATCCTGCGCAGGGAAAACCGGGAACTACGGTGGGCCGAAGCGCGGCGTCTTAAGATCACCGGCATCGACAGGCCACGAATGACGATTGCGGTTCGGGAAGGACAGGGCCGGCGGCCCCGCCAGGTGCTGCTCTCGCCCAGACTGCTGGAATTGCTCCACGCGTATCCTGACAGCAGGCGGTCTGGACGTATAATCGATGGCGGCCTCAGTGAGCCGCGTCGTCGCCGGCTTCTCCGGCCTGAGGGTTGAATTCTCCACTCGACCACTAGCGACCATGGAGCGGATCGGACCCTATAAGATCGTCGCCGAGATCGGCCGCGGAGGCATGGGGGTGGTCTACCGCGCGGTCGACTCCCACATCGGCCGGCAGGTGGCAGTCAAGGTCATCCGCTTTGACGACCTCAGCGATCCGGAGGAGCGGGAGCAACTCCGCGGCCGCCTGTTCCGCGAGGCGCGCGCAGCCGGCATTCTCAACCACCCCGGCATCGTCACCATCTACTACGTCGGCGAGGAGCAGGGGGTGGCGTTCATCGCCATGGAGTACGTCAGCGGCCCGACGCTCGAGAAGCTGCTGCTGGCCGACGTTCCCCTGTCGAAGGAGAGGATCCGGCAGATCTTGCATGAGGCCGCTGCCGCTCTCGACTACGCGCACAGGAAGGGCATCGTCCATCGCGACATCAAACCCGCCAACATCATGCTCGAAGAGAACGAGACGGTGAAGATCTGCGACTTTGGCATTGCCAAGGGTTTCACCGGCCTGTCTTCGATGACGCAGGCGGGCATGGTGATGGGCACGCCACACTACATGCCGCCGGAGCAGATACAAGGCAGCGCCGTGGATGCGCGCGCGGACCAGTACTCGCTGGCGGTGATTGCTTTCCAGGCGCTGACGGGGCGGCGCCCGTTCCAGGCGGACTCCGTGCAGACGCTGTTCTACCGGATCATGACGGAGCCGCCGGAGGCAGCGTACAAACTGAATCCGACGCTGCCACCGGCGGTAGCCGACGTGTTCGAGAAGGCACTGGCCAAGGAACCGGGCAGTCGCTACGCAACCTGTGCGAAGTTCGTCGCGGAGTTGCTGAAGGCCTGCGACACAAGCCCGGACTGGAGTCCGGCGCCGCACAAAGGGCTCGCCGGTTCGGGCTCTTCCCCTGCCCGCAGCGTGCAGCCGGCGTCAGCAGCCGTCGCACAGGAACCGCCCCGCGCGCCCTCCCCACCGGCGGCAGAACCAACTGCGGCGCCACTTGGACAACAGGCGCAAGAAGCCCGGGCTGAAAAGAAGCGACGAACGCTGCGCTTAGCGTTGACTGCGGGGGTGGCGGCCATCCTGTGCGTTGCGGCGCTGGCCTATCATCTGCTTGTCACGCACACAATGCGGCCCGAACCTGTTAAGGTCCGCCGCTCCGTCGCCGTGCTGGGTTTCAAGAACCTGGCGGGCCGGCCTGACGTGGCTTGGCTCTCCACGGCGCTGTCCGAGATGTTCGCCACCGAGCTCGGCGCCGGAGAGGGGCTGCGGGTGATCTCCGGAGAGACTGTTGCCCGGACGAAGATCGATCTTTCCCTTCCCGACGGCGAGAGCTTCGCCCAGGACACGCTGGTGAAGATCGGGAAGAACCTGGGGAGCGACGTGGTGGTGGTGGGCTCCTACGTCGATCTCGGCAGCGAGTCGGGCGGGCAGATGCGGCTCGACTTGCGGGCGCAGAACACAGTGGCGGGGGAGACGCTGGCGACGGTTTCCGAGAGCGGGACGGAAAAGGAGCTCTTCGCACTGGTTTCGAGGGCTGGAGCGACGCTGCGGAGAGAGTTAGGAGTGGGGCCACTCTCGGCTTCCGAAGCCTCAGCCGTGCAAGGATCGCTGCCGGTGAATCCGGCTGCGGCGCAGCTCTATTCCGAAGGACTGACGAAGCTGCGACTCTTTGACGCGTTGGCGGCGCGCGGCCTGCTCGAAAAGGCGGTGGCTGGCGAACCGCGGTATGCGCCGGCCTACTCGGCTCTGGCCGACGCGTGGTCATTGCTCGGGTACACCGTCAGGGCGCAAGAGGAGGCGAAGAGGGCGTTCGAGCTGTCCGCCGACTCTCCGCACGAGCAGCGACTCCTGATCGAAGGGCGCTACCGCGAACTGGCCCACGAGTGGGAGAAGGCGGTCGAAGTCTACCGGACGCTTTTCGGACTCTTCCCGGACAACCTGGAGTACGGTCTGCGGCTGGCAGGAACGCAGACGTCGGCGAGCCAGGTCAACGAGGCGCTGAAGACGCTGGAGGCCTTACGAGGATTGCCCTCGCCGGCGCGAGACGATCCGCGCATAGACCTGGAGGAGGACCGCGCCGCCGAGTCCCTGGGAGATCACAAGCGGGAGCTGGCAGCGGCCGTCCGTGCGGCAAACAAAGCCTGGGCTCAGGGGGCCAAGCTGCTGGTTGCCAAAGCGCTTGACGACCAGGCGTGGGCACTCCTGGGCCTGGGCGAATTGAATCAGGCGGCGAGCGCTGCAAGGCAGTCGAAAGAACTCTATGCGGCAGCGGGTGACGAGTTCGGAGCGTCGCACGCGCTGGGCGATGGCGCTACGGTCCTGTTAACCCAGGGGGACGCGGCCGGCGCGGTGCGCGCCTATCAGGAGTCGCTGCAGATCGCGCGTAGAATCGGCAACAAGCACGGCGAGGCCGCGTGGCTGCACCAGCTCGCCAACTGCTTTTACCGGCAGGGAAAGCTCGCGGAGGCAAAGAAGTTGTATGAGCAGGCGGCCCAGGTCTGGCGGGAAGTCGGCGACAAGAGATATTCCGCCGCGACGATGGCCAATATTGCGAACGTGCTCCAGGAGGAGGGAGACCTTGCCGGCGCGTCAAGCATGTTTCAGCAGTCGTTCGCTCTCAGCCAGGAACTTGGAGACAAGCACGAGGCCGGGAATGCGATGAACAACCTGGGAAGCGTGCTCGTGGAGCAAGGCGATCTTGCCGGGGCGGAAAAGGCCTACCATGATGCGCGCCAGCTCTATAGCGAGACCGAGGACAAGAGCGGTGTGGCCTATGCTGTTTCCGGTCTCGGGGACGTCTTCGAGGAAGAAGGCGACCTGGCGAAGGCGCGTCAGCAACACACGGAGGCGCTCCGCTTGAGAAGAACCATGGGCGAACAGGCGGCCGTGGCCGAAAGCCTGACGGCGTTGGCTGAGCTGTCCATCGAAGAAGGCCATCCCGCGGACGCCCAGGGTTCTCTGAGGGACGCGCTCCAGATACTCCGCCAACAACAACTGGGCGACCAGGAACTGGACGCCCACGTCGTGTTGGCCCGCGCTCTGCTTTCCTTGGGCCGGAAAGCGGAGGCGGAAAAGGAGATCGACCTTGCTACGCAGCTGGTAGCGAAGAGCCAGAACCACGCTGTCCACCTCGACGTTTCGATGGTGGCCGCTCGCATCCACGCGGCCTCCGGCCGGTCGGCCGATCTGGCCGACGCTGCCAAGACGCTTAACATCGTCCTTGCTGAGGCAACGAAGTGCGGCTTTGCGGGCTACCAGTTCGAAGCCCGCCTATCCCTTGGCGAAATGGAATTGAAGTCTGGTCATGCGGCGGCTGGCCGGGCCCGTCTTCAAGCTCTCGAGAAGGATGCTACGGCCAAAGGCTGCCTCTTGATCGCCCGCAAGGCCGTAGCCGCGCTGGGACAGAAGCCCCAAACTTGAGTCGTCCGGCGGGAGCCCACTAGCCTGTCAAGGGAGATCGCCGGGTTTGGGAAGCGACGCGGAGGTCCAGCCGCCGCCTGGCGCGGTCCGACGCCGGGGTGGACAAGGTCACACCCAGGGCGCGGCCGGTAAAGCCACCGCCCCTGATCCCGCAACGTCAGCACCGGGCAAGTAGATCGATCCCGTTCTGCGCACGACGCCAAGCGATCGTGGTGGCCCGCTATTCCCGCTGCGGCCGGCACGAGCCTCACTATAGAGGGACAATAGCTCTGGAAGGTGATGATGCGAGTCATTGCGGACCTATGCTTGATTCCGATCGGTGTTGGTGTATCGGTTTCCAGGGAAGTCGCAGCCTGTGAGCGCGTGCTGGCCGAGGCTGGTCTGAAGACCAAACTGCACGCGTACGGCACTAACATTGAAGGCGAATGGGACGAAGTGTTCGCCGCCATTAAGCGCTGCCACGAGGTGGTGCATGCGATGGGTACGCCGCGGATTTCATCGACCCTCCGATTCGGAACGCGAATTGATCGTCCGCAGAGCATGGACGACAAGGTTCGAAGCGTGGAAGAGAAGCTGGCTGCCGCGGACCCCAAACGGCTAGATCGTTCCACGCCAGCATGAAAGGACGGCGCGCAGGCTGACGCGGCAAGGCTTCTGGGGGGCATGGCGGACCAGCAGGTGCTCAACGGGCGTTGCGTCAGTCCTGACTCGACGCTGCCGTGGTCGCGCTTGGCCCGAGCTCGGCGAGTATCTCGTGGATCTGTCTCAGCGCTTCATCCTGCGCGCTGAGGTGATTCAAAATCGCCCGGATCTCTTGCTCTGCTTTCTGATTTAACTCGTAGTCGTTGTGACCTTCGATCCGATCTCGAGCGTCCTGGCGATTCTGGCTCATCATGATGACGGGCGCAGTGTAGGCCGCCTGAAGGGAGAGGAGCAGATTCATCAGAATGAACGGATACGGATCCCAATGTTGCGTCCACGCAGCGACGTTGAGCACCGCCCAGCCAGCGAGCAGGGCGCTTTGCGCAAGGATGAAACGCCAAGAGCCGACCGCCCTGGCAACGAGGTCAGCCGCTCGGTTGCCGAATGTGAGGTGCTCCTCGATGAGGTCATTCACGCTCTGGACCGGCGGGTGGTCGTGAGCAAACGGTTCAGGGAAACACAGTTGAGTCATAACTGTTACTCCTTCTTTCATCCGGCGCCAGGTCGGACGACATGACTTGCCCTCTCTTGTCTTGAACCAGGATTTCCGCTTTGCCATCCTGGCCAGCATCGATGGTACATCCAACCGTTCCCATTGGAGCCGTTTGCCTGGAAGTGCCCGATGACAAGGTTCGGGACCGGGGCGGATTCCCCCGCCCTGGCGCGAAGTCGCAATCTGAACGTCAGGCCGGTTTTGGCGGAAGCTAGTGGGGGTCGAACCCAAGCAGGGTGGTTTTCCAGGGGATTCCAGCAGACTAACACCCTTATTCTTCAATATAGCTTGTAGCCGCGGGTCCCCCCCAGTCCCCTGGTACTGGGCACACTTTTGGGCACACCATTCGGGACTGCTCCATGTCCAACTCCCCCCTCTCCTCTCATGTGTGCTCCCATTCCCCAACGGGCGGCGCGGGCACCGGGACCGCCCAGGAGTTGACTGATGGATGCCTTGTACTTCCGGGTAAGCAGTGACCGCCAGACCACCGAAAATCAGTTCGCGGACCTGCTCCAGATCGCCGAGCAGGACGGCTCCGGGCGTGACTGGAGCGAGGTTCGGCGGCTCCTGACCATCTGCATCGTTGAGGAGCAACGTCCCAGCACCAATGGCTCAACACGAACGGTCTATCGGGTACGCCCTGAAGTGGTGGCAGAGTTGACGCTGATGTGCGTTTACATGGAGCAAGGCCGCTCCGGGAGGGCTGGGGCGAGGCGGCGGCCCCTGTTCGAGCAGATGAAGTCGGATGCCGCCGGCAGGAAGTTCGACCGGCTGCTGGTTTGGAAGGTGTCCCGCCTGGGGCGCGACATGCGGCAGGTCATCTCGACCGTGTACGAGCTTGCCGACCTGGGTATCACGGTGGTGCCCATCAAGTCCCAAACCGGCCCCATCAGTTCCACGATGGGGAAGTTGTTATGGGCAATCCAGGCTTGGTTCGCCGAGATGGAGAACGGCGAGCGATCAGAGTCCATCCGGGCAGGTCAAGCCAGGGCGCGGACCGGCGGGAAGCACATCGGGAGGCCCAAGCGGATATTCGACCGTCAGCAGGTTGTCGAACTTCGGGATCAGTCAAAACTGTCCTGGCCGGAAATCGCCCGCAAGGTGGGCGCTGGAGTCGGCACCGTGGTCAGGGCCTATCGAGATCTCACCAGCGCCCCACAGCCTTTCCAAAACTCTCGGGAGGTGGATGTATGAGCGATGCCGAATCGAAAGGAGTTCCACGACCGCCGGACCCCTTGCCAGAAGTAGTAGGTATTGGCAAGCCAGACGGGGCTCAGGACAGACCCCCTGTCCAAACAACAGGTGGTCGCCTCACGCGGTCGTGCAGTAGATGTTCACAAGCTGACCACCCAGGCGACATGCGGCGTACGTGTACGACGTGCAAGCGAGCGTCGGAGGGCATCCAGCGACTTTACCAAGAGTTCTTCACGGACTGGGACAACTGGCTGCTGTCATGGAGGACATTGCTGACATTGAGCCGGTAGGCCGGCTCCCAGAAATTGCTTTCATGCTTGCGCAGAAACGTTATGGCATCCTGGACGTTGTCGGCCATCAGCCTGACCACGGGTGCCGCATCGTCGATGGCTTTCTGCTGCCAGGGAGCCGTGACACGCCGGATTTGCTCCAGCCGGCATGCGGAGCCGCGCTACGGCTGCCCGGAATAAGCTATGCGATTACCGCCGCACTACTCTAGTGTCCTGAGTCAGAAGTTCGCACGCAAAACCGTGCGATCTTCTTGAGGATCGAGTCGGCGTCGGCAGTCCAGGCGAAGGGCGTGGGGTTCTGGTTGTGATGAGCCAGGTAGTCCCGAATGGCCGACTCCAGTTCACGGACGCTGCCGAAAGTCCCCCGCCGAATCCTCCGCTCTGTAAGCAGACCGAAGAAGCGCTCAACCTGGTTCAGCCAACTGGCGCTGGTGGGTGTGAAGTGCAGGTGGTAGCGCGGCCGACGCGCAAACCAGCGCTGGACTTTGGGCATCTTGTGGGTGCCGTAGTTGTCCATCACCAGATGAATGTCGAGAGCCTCCGGAACGGCTTCGTCGATCCGTTCCAGGAAACGCAGAAACTCCTGATGCCGCTGCCGGTGGTGCAGCGAACCGATGACTTTGCCGGTGGCGATGTCCAGCGCGGCGAATAGAGAGGTGGTCCCGTTGCGAACGTAGTCATGCGTCTGCCGTGCGGGCACGCCCGGCCGCAACGGGAGAATCGGTCGCGTGCGATCCAGGGCTTGTATCTGGCTCTTCTCGTCCACGCACAACACCAGAGCACGCTGCGGCGGATTCAGATACAGCCCCACGATGTCCCGGACCTTCTCCACGAAGAACGGATCGGCCGACAGTTTGAACGTCTCGACGCGGTGCGGTTGGAGCGCGAACGCCCGCCAGATACGGCTCACGGCGGATTGGGACATCCCGCAGGCCTCGGCCATGGACCGCGTCGACCAGTGCGTGCCCTGCGGTGGAACCGACTCCAACGTTCGGGTGATCAGCGCCTCCACCTGCGCATCGGAAATCCGGCGCGGAGCCCCGGGCCGCGGCTCATCCGCCAGCCCTTCCAAGCGGGCTTCGCGAAACCGCCCCCGCCACTTGCACACGGTCTGGTCCGTGATGCGCAGCTGGCGTGCTACCTGGCGATTCTGCAGCCCCTCGGCGCAACCCAGTACGATGCGCGCCCGCAAGGCCAGCCGTTGCGCGGTCTTCGGCCGGCGCGCCCACTGTTGCAGCTTCTGGCGTTCCTCCTCGGTCAGCACGATTGGCTCTGTCGGTCGGCCCATGCTGGTTGGATTCCCAGCATAGCAGAGGGGTTTCCACTATTTATGTGAACTTCTGCCTCAGGACACTAGCTGGTCGGACACACGCCGGTATTGTGCACATCCAGCACTCGGGGTGTGCAAACCTGTGAACCGCGAGGGGTCAGTTTGTCACCATCCCCCGGCAGGCAACCTTTCGTCCCCCGCTCCGCACCGCTCATCCGGCCGCTCCGCCTCCTGTCTGGTTCCCTGAGGGCGCCACGGAAGATCGGCTCTATACTCGGTGTGAACCAAAACTTCCATTTTGAGGTTCCAAACGGTCCACTCATATACCAAACCATGGTGCGAACGGCTGGCGGAGTCCGACCTTTGCTCCTGGCCGTTCGCGTACCCGGCCGGTCTGGCCCGATCAAGCACGGAAACCAACATGCCCTCGTTTGGCACAGATCGCGAAGTGGCCCCGAGCACCTCACCACTGCGGATCCTTATAAAACGCATTCTCTCCACCGGCCCAGCGATAGTTTTCCTGATCGCTGCGGTCAAGTTGCTGCTTCACCTCTATGCCGGACGTCATTATGGGTTCTTCGTTGATGAACTGTACTTCGTTGCATGCAGCGACCATCTTGCTTGGGGCTACGTAGATGCGCCGCCGCTGGTTGCAGCGATGGTGAAGCTCGCCCGCGTGCTGTCCGGCGATTCCCTTCAGTCGATTCGTTTCTTCGCAGCGTTCGCTGGCGCAGCCAACATTCTGCTGGCCGGACGAATTGCGCGCGAACTAGGTGGAGGCCGCTTCGCGCAGGGGCTCTGCGCTTTGTCGGTACTGGCGGCATCGGCAAATCTGTCAATGAATCATTACATGTCGATGAACGCATTTGAGCCCCTATTCTGGATGGGCTGTGCGCTCTTGATTATCCGGATCATAAAGACTCGTAATCAGAAACTCTGGTTGGGGGTGGGGCTGATCACCGGGATCGGCTTGAACAACAAGTACTCTATGGGGTTCTTCTGCCTGGGCGTCGTCGTCGGCCTCCTGATGACCCGTGAACGCCGAGCATTTCTGCAAACGTGGATCTGGCTGGCTGCGGTGCTCGCCTTTCTTCTTGTCCTGCCGAATCTCATCTGGAACCTCCAGCATCACTTTCCATTCCTGGAGCTGATGGCAAACATACGGCGTTCCGGACCGAACGCGGTTTTCACGCCGGCACAGTTTTTGATGGTACAACTGCTTTTTCTCTTACCCATAACCCTGCCGGTTTGGCTTTCGGGGCTGTACTGGTACCTGTTTAGCAGAGATGGAAGACCGTACCAAGTGCTTGGATACACGTACCTTGTAGTCCTTTCCCTTATGTTCCTGCCGAACGGGAAACCTTACTATTTGCTGCCTGCGTATCCCATGCTGATGGCAGCAGGAGCCGTGGCGTTGGAGAAGTGGTTCTCCCGCCCACGGCTACGATGGGCCAAGCCCGCGTTTGCAGTCACTCTGCTGTTATTCGGCATTAGCGGCGTTCCCTTCGCCCTCCCAGTGCTTTCGCCCGAGTCTTACATTCGGTACTCTACCCTGATGCATTTTTCCCCGCCACCGATTCAGCGCGTTCGGCTCGGTCCGTTACCCCATTTCTTTGCCGATCAATTCGGGTGGGAAGAGATGACACAGGTGGTCGCAAAAGCCTATAACAGCCTCCCCGCAGATGAAAGAAAAAAGACGGCCATACTTGCCGGCAACTACGGCGAGGCTGGCGCAATTGATTTGCTGGGAAGAAAGTACGGCCTGCCACATGCGATCAGCGGCCATCAGAACTATTACCTGTGGGGGCCGAACGGATACACGGGAGAAAGCGTTCTTGCGATGGGTCTATCGCGGCAGAAACTCGACTCCTACTTCAGTTCTGTCGAGGACGCCGGAGCCGTATACCATCCGTATTCAGCGCCGCATGAACACTTCACCGTCTATCACTGCCGCGGTCTGAAGCAGCCAATGGAGGCGATCTGGCCCACGCTGAAAAATTGGGACTGATGTGTTTTTTGACCAGTGCATACGGGCCGTCGCCCCGCCTCGCCTCTGCCCAGACTGCCGACGGCGTCGTTGGCTAAGGTGCTGTCATTTTGCCGCGGCGGGGACAAGCGTCGCCTTCCTCGGGGACCAGTAGTACCGCGACCATGAGCGGCCTGTGCGCGGCTCTGGAAGTTTTGCTGGGCCTGTGCCGCCTGCTGTGCTTCTCCAGCGGCTCGGCGAGGCCGGGCGGTCGTACTGGACCTGGGGCAGAGCGTAGTGAAGGGCGTTTAGGTCTAACCGGCAGTTTGCTTTGCAGCCGCGGCGGGGGCCGTCTTCACCGCTGCTGTCTTGGCCGGCGTTCTCTTCTTCGCCGCCGTTGCCGGTGCTGCCTTCTTAACGGCGGCCTTCTTTCTGGTGGCTGTGGTTTTCTTCCTGGCTGATTGTGCCTTCGCCGCTTCTGCTCGTTTCAGTGCCCACCGTCGTGTCAGGGCAGCTTGGATGGCCTTCCTTCCGGCCGCAGAGAGTCGCCGTTTGGGCTTCGGTGCTTCCGACGCGGCTGGCTCGCCTTCGCCCCTAATCTTGGCCCATCGACGCTGTTGGGCTTCCTTCATCCGGCGCCGGGTCGCAGCGGAGAACCTTCTGCGCTTGCGGGGTCCGGTTTCGGGCGTGGCGGCGGGCCCGGCGCGGCCACCACTCAACAGGCTGTGGAGTTCGGCAATCTGTTGGTCGATGCGGGCTTTTTGTGCCTCGTAGCCTTGGATGGCGGCAGCGATGAACTCAGGAGTTAGTTTTTGGGTTGGCATGTTAGCCTTTCGCTCTATTCACGTTATCGCATTCGGCGGGCCAAGGAGTTGCAGATTCAAGCCGAATCGCCCTCAGTTCGCGCCGGAGGCTGTTGCCCGCGAGCCTTTTGAAACCCGCGCACCCACGGATTGCAGGTACTCCAAGATACGCACCATTGCCAGAGTGTCCTGCGGGCAATAGGTCAGCAAAGACCGGCGAAGGCCCTCTTTTTGTGCTTTGTCGAGGCTGCCGCGAATTAGGCGGTCCCAGGCCTGGACGCGGACCGGGTGCAACGGAGAGATAGCGTCCGGGCGGTATTTGCCGGCGGGCTGCGACGGGCTGAAGGCTCAGCCGATGATGCCTTTTCGCACAGCGTAGAGAATCAGATCGGGGACCGTGTGCAGCCCCAGCTTCTGCAAGATGTGCGCGCGGTGAGTCTCCACCGTGTACAGGCTGAGGTTGAGCAGGTTCGCGACGTCTTTGTTCGATTTCCCCTCCGCCAGAAGCTGGAGGATCTCGCGCTCCCGCGTTGTCAGCAGCTCATAGCTGTCCTCTTCGCCTCGCTGCTTGAGCTGGTGGACGTAGTCCTCGAGCAGCAGTCTGCTGACCGCCGGGCTAAAGAACGACTTGCCCTCGCCCACGCTTCGGACAGCCCGGATCAGGTCCGCTTCGGCGGAGTCCTTCAGAAGATACGCCTTCGCCCCGGCCTTCAGCGCGCGCATCACGTAGCTCTCATCGGAGTGCATGCTCAGAATGACAACGGCGATCGCTGGCTGCTTTTCGACAATCTGGCGCGTCGCCTCGATCCCGTTCAGGTTGGGCATGCCAATGTCGATGACGGCCACATCCGGCTTGTCGGCCTCTGACAGGGCGACGGCCTGCCGGCCATCCGCCGCCTCTCCAATGACCACCATGTCCGGCTGGCGTTCCAGCAGCAAGCGCAACCCGGCGCGCATTACCGTGTGGTCGTCTGCAAGCAAGATGCGAGTCTGGTTCATACCGCCTCGTTGCTCTGAGGATGTGCCGCAAAGGGCAGCGCAGCTCTGAGTTCGGTTCCCTGGCCGGGCCAGGACAAGACCTCGAAGGCGCCCCCGAGGTGCTTCACCCGTTCTTCCATTCCCAGCAATCCAAGCCCCCGCACGCGCGCAGCGTCGAATCCTTTTCCATCGTCGCGGATAGTGAGCACCAGCCGCTCAGGACCTTGAAGAACCGAAACACGCACGCTATGGGCCTGGGCGTGCCGGGACGAATTGTGGAGCGCCTCCTGGACCACGCGGTACACGCAGGTCTTATGCTCCTCCGGGAGTTCGTCCGGAACGTCTTCGGCCTCCACGTCGATGCGCATCCCGGTGCGCCGTGAAACCTCGCGAGCCTGCCAGTGCAGGGCCGGCACCAGCCCGAAATCGTCCAGCATGGAAGGGCGGAGCAAAAGGGCCATGTTGCGCAGAGCCTTGACGCTTTCGTCGGCGAGGTGTTTCGCAGTGCCCAGAAGGCGGTTGGCCTCCTCATTGGCGGGTGCCATGATGGCGGCGAGGTTGCCCAAGTCCACGAGCAAGGCGTTGAGCGACTGGCCGATCTCGTCATGAAGCTCCCTGGAGATCGCCCGGCGCTCCTCTTCCTGAGCCTCAACGAGGCGGGCGGAGAGTTTCTTGAGCTCGCCTTGCGCCCGCTGGAGCTGATCGTACCGAACTCGGGACTCTCTCTCCAACCGCAGAAGGTGGCTGATGCTGGCGCCTGCCAGCGCCAGGCCGATGCCCACCGTCAGCGCGAGGATCCCGGTCAACCGCCGGCGATATTCGACGAACAACTCGGCCGAGCGCCGGCTGCCGTCGCTCAACGCCTGGTCATTGATCGCGGCGATCCTGTCCGCAATTTCAAGAGTCGATCTCCGGCGCGGAAGGACCTCGTTCTCCAGAAACCCGTAACCCTCGACTCTTCTTTCCTGTGGAGTCCAGCGCATAGCCGGAGCGAGAGTGCTCCAATAGCCGCTTACATCCTCCTGCAATTCCAAAAGTAGAGCCTGTTCATCGGGGCGAATGGCTGCCGCGTACTCGCGAACGGCAGCCTCCATCTGTGCCTGAATGCCACGCAAGCTGGCCAGAGAGGCCCGTGCCGCTTCGGAATTCGGATCGAGCAGAAAGTCGCGGACAACCGTGCTCGACAGGTAGAAGGACGAGCGGATCTGTTCCAAAGAGCGATGCCGCCGTAGGTACTCCTGGGTAATCCGGGCGTTCCGGGCCTCGAGTTGATGTAACGCACGAATGGCGTCGAGTCCAGCCAGGGCCATCAGGCCGAGGACCCCGCCGAAACCCGCGAGCAGGACGAGTTTTGTGCCCACCTTTGTCGGCGTCACCCTAGACCAGGAGATACGGCACGCCAGCCGAGGCCCGCGGTCCGGACCCTCCCGGAGGGAGCTCTCGTTCGGGCGTAGGCATTGGCGTGTTCGAGAATCCGGAGCAGTTCCTCCGCCACGAAAGGCTTGAGAATCAGGTCGTATGCACCCTGCTCGAGCACATCGAGCCAAAGGCGCTCGTCGGCAAACTCGGCCGCGACCACCAGCGCGGCGTTCCGATGGTGCCTCGCCTTCATGGCCAAAGCGTCCCGCCAAGTGCCGCCCGAAAATGCCGCCTCCGTCAGTAGGACGACGGAGTCCCCAACTCCCAGCAGGAAATTCGCCTGCTCCAAAGAACCCGCTTGATGAAGGCGAATATGCGCCGCGTCGAGGAGACGGGAGGCCAATTGGTAATCCTCCCTCGAACAGCCCAGGAACACGCACGAGAACCTCGACGAGCAACGCTCATTGCCGGTTTGTCCGAAAACCGCCGCCGAAGCGTGCGAAGCATCTGCCATAGCAGTCCCCTCCCTACGGTAGTCTCCCTATGCCGCTTTCCCGTGCGCCGCAGACGCCCAGTTGCGCCGATGATCGATCTCCTCCTGGCATGTGATACAACAGGATGCCCACGGCAGCGCGGTCAGCCGGCCGCGGCTGATCTCCCGGCCACAGTTGAGGCAGACGCCGTAGCTGCCGTCCTCGATTCGCTCGAGGGCAGCGCGGATTTCGGCGAGCAGGGAGGCTTCGCGGTCCAGTCGGGTGATGACCAGATCGCGCTCACCCGCCAGTTGGACGTTCTCCACTTCATCCGGAGCCCTCTCCACCGCGATTCGATCCAGGATGCGCGTTCCCGTTTCCAACTGGGCCACCCGCGCCTCGAGCCTTTCCTTGTAGCCGCTCAGTTCTGTCTCACTCAGTCGCATACCGTGCCCTCCATCAAGGAGAATACCGGCATCCGGCGCGCAGGGAAATACCGGCGGCAGTGTATTTTGGGGCGCTCTAAAGCATGAAAGCTGGACGTCTGCCGCACGGTCTCCGGTCGTGGCCGGGGCGCTGTCAATCTTCGTCCACGCCGGGGAGATCGAACCCGCGCGGGTCTCCGCTTGTCTGCTCCAGCCCCGGCCGTGCGTGCCAGCGGAGGAGCAGCCAGACCACAAGCACCGCGCCCGAACATAACGCGAGCCATGGGATGATGTGCACCCACCACCAGAGAGCCCCTTCGGGTTCGACGAGGACCCTCGCGCCGTACTGTTTCTTGTAGGCGTCCAGGATCTGCCGGTCCGACTTGCCTTCGATCACCCAATCCCGGATTTCCGCCCTCATCTTGAGCGCAATCTCACTGCGGTGACGGGACACCGGCTCCATGTAGCAGCACGGCGCCAGAACTGCATTCTCCAGGCGATCAATCCTGGCGCGCTGCTGCTCTGAGATATCAGCGAGGGCAAGCAGGGGCAACGACACCAGCAAGAGCGTCCGCGAAAGTCTGAGCATGTATTCCTTTGGGCAGGCGGTCATGGGAGCAATCCAGAGTATCCCGTCGCTGCACCTATAGCGAGGACAAAGGCGGGATGCCACCGAAACCTCACGAGCAGCAATAGAGACAAGCCAAACAACAAGCACCCGCGCCACGACACGAGCGTGCCCCGACCAAGCACCAGGGCCGCGCTCAAGATGAGACCGACAATTGCCGGATTGACTCCCGACAGAAACCGCCGGGCTCGATCATCGTCTCGGAGTCGCAGGTACTGGCGGCTGATTACGAGCATCAGGACAGTGGCCGGGGCGAACAGGGCAGCCGTGGCCGCCAGCGCGCCGGCCGTGCCCCCGACTTTGTATCCGGCAAAGGTGGCGAGGACGGCGATCGGTCCTGGCGTCAGATTGCTGATGGCAACACCATCCAGAAACTGCTGCGGGGTCAACCAACCGAGTTCGGACACCAGCCGGTGATGCAAGACAGGCACCAGGACAAATCCCCCGCCAAAGAACACAAGTCCGGTCTTGAGAAAGGTGAGGACGATTGCGGCTATCGGTGTCTTGAGCGGCAGAATGCCCATCAGAGTCAGGCCAGCACCTGGGCCTGAGCGCGCCGAAGGAGACGGCTGCTCCGAAACAGGCCGACGCCGGCTGGTCAAGAAGCCGACAGCGCCCGCGGCGGCAAGAACCCAAACGGCATTCAGCCTGAGGAGACCGGCTACCAGAGCCGCAATCGCGATCAGGGCTGCTGGCCAAGACCGGATGACCTTACGGGCGATAGACCAGCCCGCGGCCACAATCAGCGCGATCGCAACAGGACCAAGCCCTGCCATGGTTCCCTGCAAGGCGGGCAATGCGTGATAGCGGAAGTATAGGTCCGAAAGCAGAATCACCAGGGCGATAGACGGGGCCAGGAAGGCCCCGGCCGACAACACCGCACCCATGGCGCCAAATAGACGATAGCCGAGAAAGATCGACATGTTGACGGCGAATGGTCCCAGGATCTGCCCCAGACCTACGCCGTGCACGAACTCGTCGGTGGACACCAGCCGCCGGATCCGCACAAACTCGTCTTCCATGAGCGCGATCACTGCCATGCCACCCCCGAACCCAATGACGCCGATCTTTAGAAGAACGGCCAGAAAGCGAGCCAGGGAAATGGCGCCGCCGGTTATTGTTACGTTCTTTGCGTTCTCCGGGTGCATGTCAGCGTGACTGTGTCACCATCTCTCTTTTACTGCATCTTCCCCCAAAGAGGAACTTCGTGGCTCTCGAACGTATCCAGCACATCCTCGTCCCCGTCGATTTCAGCGAATTGTCCACACTGGGGCTCCGCTATGCTATCAACCTCGCAAAGCGTTTGGGCGCCCGCGTCACCGTCCTCTACGCAGACCCATTCCTGCCACCTCCATACTTTACCGAGAGCGGCCTCGAAGAACTGAAGAAACAGATCGAGACTTCCAAACAGCAGGCCCAAGCCCGCTTACAGCAGTTGGTCGACGTTGAAGCCGGCCAGGGCGACGGCATAAACGTCCGAGTCGATGAGGGGCTTCCCGCTGATTCGATCCGCCGGGTGGCATCCGACTCGGGAGCCGACTTGATCGTCATGGGAACGCACGGCCGAAGCGGCGTGAACCGGCTGATCCTCGGTTCGGTGACCGAGCGCGTCTTGCGCGAAGCCCAGGTGCCCGTGCTCGTAGTGCGAGGGGACTGGAGCGCCGGCCGGATCAACCGGATTCTTTGCCCGGTGAACGATTCTGCGCCCGCGCGCCGGGCGCTTCTGCTCGCAGCAGATCTCGCCGCCTGCTTTAGCGCCGCGCTTAATGTGGTCCACGTCAAGCAACCCGGGGCCGAAGACTCGATCGATGACCTGTGTGGGTGGGTCCCGGAATCGCAGCGGCCCGTCTGCACGGCAACCGAATTGAGTTCCGCCACCGGTGTTGCAGAGCAGGTCATCACGCTGGCGTCCGAATCGCATGCCGACCTGCTCGTGCTCGGCGCCCGACACCGGCGGTTCTTCGATACAACCGTTCTGGGAGCGAACACCATCCGTATGCTGCGTCACGCACCGTGCACGGTGCTCGCAGTCTTCGGGACGGAGGGGGCGTGAGCCGCCCATGGACTTGCCCTGCTGGGAGTAGAAGCTGTTACTGATGATCACAGTCGGGGCATCTCCCTCGGTAGGTCCGCCGGATGGCCCCGGCTTCCGGACCGTGTCTGGTGCGAGACCGGAAATAGTCTGTCACGCAAGCTGGCACGACCGCATCTCACTTTCGGGGGAGTGCTCGGCGGAAATCGCGGACCCGGGGCGAGCAGCTCGCCGCCGAGCGCTCCTGAGGTGTTCACATAACATGACCGAACTCGTTCAGGTTCTGCTGTTTCTTGCGATCTGGGTTGCGCTCAGCCGGTGGATTCTCCCGCGCTTCGGAGTGACCACTTGAATGGCGGAATCCTGCAACGCCGCGGGGCGGCGTCACACCGGATCGCCCGAAGACCCGAAGGGTGCGGATGATGGCTCGCGGGATGACGGCGAGCACCCTCACACATGATTCCCTCGCAGAATACCCTGTAGCCAGTAGACGCGGGGCGGGGCTGGCAGCATCCACAACGGAGCTGTGGCCACGCCGGTTCTACTGATACTCCTGGTTATGCTGGTCCTTCTGTTCTCATTGCTCCGGCCTCCAGGCTATTGACGGAATGGCCCGTCAGGCGGGCCGGCACGCTCCCGCTTCTCTTGCGCTCCACGCCGGGAAGCTGTCCTGGGCCTACTTCTCAACCGGGAGCCCGAGTTTCTGATAGGCCATGAACCCGCCTGCCAGGGAGTAGACATTTGAGTAGCCCATCTTCTGCAGGGCGTCCGCGGCGAGTGCTGATCGGCCGCCACCCTGGCAGTAAAGCACGATTCGGGCGTCCTTCCGTGGCGCTTTGGCTTCGATATCCCTTTCCAGCAATCCCAGTCTGATGTGCACGGCGCCTGCGGCGTGGCCCGCCGCCCATTCGCTGTCCTCCCGCACGTCGATGAGCATATAGCTTCTATGGCGGGTTGCCAGAGTCTTTAGCCCTTCGGGGCTGATCTCCCTGATTCGAGACTTGGCCTCGCGAACCTGCGTTTCGAACGTCGTGTTCGATGCCTTGCCGGACGGAGCGGTCTGTGCAAAGCAGGCTGCCGCGATGGAGATGACAGTCAGGATTTTTGGAACGAGCATTTTCTTCCTCCCTAGGTGAGCGTTGCGCGTGCACGGGCCGGCGCGCCACACAGCCTAGTCTCGCACAGGCCGGCAAACACCGGTCCTAACACACCGGGCGCACCGGGAGTCTACCCGTGCTGAAAGTCGGAGTCGTCGCGGACCGCACGAAGCGACGGCCCCCGAGGCCTGGGCAGACCGCGGGCTCTCAATCAGCGCGGCTTCAAGCGCTGGTCCGCGCCATCCACAAGGCACCTGCCTTGCGCAATGTCCTTTACCACGCGGGTGATGTCCAAGTCGGCGCTCTTCACCAGATATCCCCGGACGCCGGCTGCGAATGCCTTCCGAACAGAACTGTCTTCCGAATCCATGCTGAGCATCACAACGGCTGTCTCGGGGGAGAATTCCAGGATCTGTCTCGTTGCCTCCACACCATCCATCAATGGCATCGCGAGGTCCATAACCACCACTCGGGGGCTCAGTTGCCGCACGAGTTGGACGGCTTCCAGACCGTTAGTCGCTTCTCCCACGACGCAGACTTCGTGGTCGTCCTCCAGGAGCCGCCGCAGGCCCTTCCGCAGAAGTGCGTGATCCTCAACTAGCAGCACGGAGATTGCATCGAGCATATAGGAGTTCCTTCCGCGACTCCGTGTGCCTGGCTCTCGCCGTCGAGCACGATTGCCCGTTGCTCACGGCGGATCGCCGCTTGTCCCGCGTAAGCGCCGGCAGGCATTCCGCTCTTCGGTTGATCCAGCAGTCTACTTCTTCGCCACCAGCGGCGGAATAAAGTTCACCGGGCGCCGTACGTTGTACTCCTTCCTCCACGCGCGGTGCGCCGCGTCGTCCGGGAAATGCTCTGCGGCCGGGTACGGGTAGCGGCTCATGGCGTGGAAGGGCAGCGGCTCGACCGAATCCCCGAAGGCCGTGTTGGCGTCGGCGTCCTTCGACCAGCCGTCCACCAGCACCAGGAAATCCCGCTTCCAACCCGCCGGGAGCGCGGGCAGGCCGCGGGGATCGAAGCGCACGCGGATCTCGTCGCCCGAGCCCATGATGACGAAGCGGTCGTCGGCCGCCGCGAGCAGCTCGCGCACGTCGCCGTAGCGCGTGTAGAGGCCCGGCACCGGGTTCCACATCGCGGCGGGCCGCCACTCGGAGTAGTCATAATACTCCGGCTGCTCGTGCCTGGGGTCCACGACGGCGCGCGAGAATCCGCGCAGGGTCAGATCGGCGGTTTCGGCGTCCATCGCCGTCAGGCGCGTGCGGGGCGCCGCTGTGTCTTCGCTCAGGTAGATCTGGTCCCAGTAAACGCAGGTATTGGTCACGATGCGCACCGCGCGCGATGAGGACAGGAACTTGCCGGTGAGGTCCACGGCGATGGTGCGCGGCTCGCCCGCGGGCACGCCCATATCCTCGATCACGGTGCGCCACTGGCCGGCGGCGTCCTTCACCTGGAGATAGGGCAGGACCAGGCCGTCCTTGCTGCCCTGCGATGCGGCCATGAAGGTGCTGCCGTCGGCCCAATCGATCCAGCCGCGGAGCATCAGAACCGCGCGATTGTCGCGGGCCGCGCTGGGACCGAAATCCAGATCGAGCGAGTGCATCTCGGCCACGCCCTTCATGTCGTGCCGGAAACCGTCGGCGTAAACGCGGTCGCGCCGCAGGACCTTGGCGAGCAGGTCGCGGCCGTTGCCGTCGCGCGCGGAGAGGGGGAAGATGCGCTTGCTCACGCCGAACAGCCGGAACTCGGGGAACGGCGGCGACTTGAACTTCTCGTTGGTGACGATATCGACTCCGGCCGGATGATCCAGCGCGATCAGGCGCACCTGGTCGATGTAAGAGACTTCGTGCAGCTCTTCAGTGATGCGGACCTCGTACCGCCCGTCGCGCACTTCGAGCTGATCGCCGGGAATCGAGACGTACTCGTGGCTCGATACGGGAAAGTAGTCGCCGTCGCCCGAGCTGGCGCCGAGCGGCGCCACGCCGAGCACGTCGGCAATGAACTCGAACTTGCGGCCGTCCCAGGCGAAGATCATGGGACAGGAGCCGGAGAGACGCGGCGCCTCCTTGAGTTCGGCGGTCTGCTCCAGGGGCCGGTCCATCTCGTTCTGGATCAGGCCGTTCGCCCAACTGACGCGGATGGTGTCCACCGCCTTCTCCGCTCCCAGGCCGAACAAGAGCGGCACGCCCTCGTACATCTGCTTCTGGTAGTGCGTACCGGCCTTGACCTCGACTTCGGTTCCCGGCGCCAGCTTCAGGTTCTTCACGCCGGCGAGCGCCACCCGAATCCACTGGTTCTTGGTCGCGGTCAGGTTGCCGATTAGGTGTATGCTGCCATCCGCCGCCACCGCGGCCAGGTCCATCCGTCCTTTGCTCTCAAAATCGGCGCGAGCCCAGGCCACCGCGTCCGGGAAACCGTCGGGACTCCTTCCGGCCCCGACTTTTCCCAACCCCTGGTTCAGGTAGACGGCGTTGCCGGCCACCAGATCCTCCAGGCCGCGGTCTTCAAGATCGGCGAAGGCCAGCGCGGGAACGGCGGGCGCCGGGGTCGCCGCCACGGCCAGCTTGCCATCCCGATTCATGGCAAACCGGACGCCCGCCGGGCCCGAGAACGCCACATCGATCCAACTGTCGTTATCGATGTCGACCGCCTGGAGCGCGCGCGCGCCGGCCGGGACCGCATCCACGGCAACGGCCTCAAACACGGCGCGCATCTGGTCGCGGTAGAGGACCGCGCCGCGGTCCGCGTAACTCACCAGCAGATCGATGGTCCTGGAGTCCGGAATCAGGCGGAACGCCACGGCGTCCACAACCCGGCCCACGGCGAAGGGAAAGTGGGCCGTGTAGTCGTGGAATCCCCGCTCGCCCTCGTTGCGGAGCAGCACGGACTTCTCGCCCAGCAGGAACAGGTCGAGGTCGTAATCGTGGTCGAAATCGAGCCAGATCGCGCGCTCGAACCGCCCCGCGGGAAGCTGCGTCGGGACTTTCACGAATTTGCCCTGCACGTTGCGATAGAGCAGCGGGCCCGCCTCCGTGAGCACGCACAAGCCCGCCAGTCCGCTATTCTCGAAATCACCGGCGGCTACGAAGAGCACACCTTTGAGGTCGCCCAGGCCGGAGTCGGCGACCGGGTCCTTGCCCTTCCGGTAAACGCGGATTCCATCGCGCGACCAGACCACCAGATCGGAGCTGCCGTCGCCCACGGTGTCCATGACGAGCACGCCCGCGGTCTTCGGATCGGCCGTGCCGGCGAGCTTCGTGTCGGCGAATCGCAGCGCTAACGGAGGCTCCTCGGTGGGCGGCGCCGGGCGCGCCTCGATGGGCTCGTAGAGCTCGGCGTAGTAGCACCACTCCATGTCTTCGGAGTCGTCGGCGGCCTTCTGCGCCTCTTTGACCTTTAGAAACTCGGCTAGCGCCGCTTTGGCTTCCGCTTCCTTGCCCATAAGTCGGTAGGCGTTATAGATCTGGAAGCGCGGCGCGACCAGCTTGGGGTCGAGTTCCTTGGCGATCTCGAACTGCTTCAGCGCCTCCGGCTCGCGGCGGGTCAGGCTGTAGAGCAGACCTAGGTTGTAGTGGGAAACCGGTTCGGTGGGGACGAGATGGACCATGCCCTCGAACTGGCGGATTGCTTCCGGATAGCGGCCTTCGCGCTTGTAGGCGATGCCCAGGTTGAACCAGGTGTAGGGGGAATTCGGGTCCTGCTTCTGGGCCTTTTCGAGCTCCTGCATGCCTTGCTTGAGATCGCCCGAGCGCAGCAACGCCAGGCCGTAGTTGAGGCGGTCGCGGAACGAGTTGGGCTCGATGTCGAGCGCCTTTTTCAGCTCCGCGGCGGCCTGGGGCACGCCGGTCGGCGTCTCGTAGAACGCCTTGCCCAGGTTGCGATGGCGCCACAGCGTTTCCTCGCGGGAAGAGGCCGGGCCGGCGTCCGCCAGCAGAATCACGGCGGCGCACATGATCGGCAGGGTCAGAAAGACACTCAGTTTGCTCATAGATCGCACTCGTGCCCGCGCCGGCGTACTCGAACGCCGTGCGGTAGGCCAGGAAGACGCGGCGGGGTTCCCTGAAGACCGCGATCTCGTCCAGGAACAGCGGCAGTAAAAGCCCCATAGGAACACCAACACGGGCCTGGCGAGGACAGAATAACTCAGATGTATTTCAATGTAACTACCCTTTTTCTACTAAATCGGAAATGGCCCGCAAGCGTCGCCGTCGATGATACTCCTCGTCGAACAGATGAACGAGGTCGGCAAGAAGTGAAGCTTCCGGCCAGCCTTCACGCGCGCACTTGTCGCTCATCTGGCGGGCAACCAGCCGCTCCTCCTTGAGTTCGGCGTCCGTCAGTTCAGTGAAATCGAACGAGTACGAGACTCCAGGGATCTCCGTCTCGCCGGTTCGCCGCAAGCGCTCGCATTCCTGCCAGAACCTCGATCCGGCCATCCGATCGGCATGGTCGGGCATGGATTCCGAGACGCGCGCCAGCAGATGCAGATCGGCGCTGTTCACACCCCAAAGGCTTTCGAAGTCGGCCTTCATCGGGTGCCCCCTTGTGGATCAAACAACCCCTAGATGTAAATTGCATCTTCGCACCGTGCGCTGTCAAGCGAATTCCGTGTGGATAGGTGCTAAGAGCATCTAATGACGTGATATCCTGTTTCCGAGGCGCCACCCGGGACGGCGCCCGAACGAGCCATTGTGCTTGGAGGTGTGTGGTGCCACGCGAGTTCTGCCCACGTCACGGCAAGGATCACCCGTGTACCTGCGCGATGGGTAACGTGTACCGGTTTGTGGAGCCGGTGGTCCTGCTGATGCTGTCGGAAAAGGGGCAATCATATGGTTACGACCTGGCAGGCAGCCTGCAGCACTACGCGCTGACGGATGCCGCCATTGAGGGGGCGGCGCTATACCGCACGCTCAGGCGGTTGGAAGCCAACGGGTACGTGAAGTCCGACTGGGACGTGCAAGGGAGCGGACCAGCGCGGCGCGTGTATCTCCTGACGACGGATGGCGAACGGCACTTGCGGGAGTGGGGTGAGGTACTGGATCGCCTCGCAAGGGCAATGGGGCGCTTCGTGCGCAAGGTCCAACACCCGAATGGCGGGAGGACGAACCCAAAAAGGAGAGTCGCGACGCGACAGGCGTAACGGCGGAGGTCGCCATGAATGAGCGCGGCAGCACTCGGAATCGATACCCGGACAAGCTGGCGGTTACCCCGCTCGTACCGGTTCAGTTGTCGGCTGACGCGCCTGTGATTTGGTGCAAGCTGGAGTTCCTCAACCCCAGCGGATCGACCAAGGACCGGATCGCTCGGTAAATTCTCGAAAGGGCGGTCGGCGCCGGGCGACTGACGCCTGGCGATACTGTCATCGAGGCTTCGAGCGGATCCACAAGCATCGCTCTGGCTCTCACCTGCGCCCAACTTGGCCTCCACTTCATTGCGGTCTTACCGGAGGGCGTAAGCAACGAACGCGTGCTGATGATCCGCGCCTACGGAGGAGGCACCCACCTGACGCCGGGAGAGGCTGGCATCCGTGGGTGCATCGCCGAGTCGGAGAGCCTTGCCGGGGAGACCGGCGCGTTTCTCCCGCGGCAGTTCGCCAACCCGGAAAATGTGGAGGCTCACCAGTTCGGTACGGCCCGCGAGATCCTTGAGCAGATCCCCGGTGGCTT
Source organism: Bryobacterales bacterium (assembly GCA_963719445.1). GTDB lineage: Bacteria > Acidobacteriota > Terriglobia > Bryobacterales > Bryobacteraceae > DASWZN01. The sequence continues at coordinate 3,689,690 of OY970385.1, read as the reverse complement.
GGTCGATGCGGTCGTGAGCGGTGTCGGAACCGGTGGGACACTGGTGGGCCTGCTGAGAGGATTGAGCGTAGGGCGCCACTTGCCTCGCGCATTCCTGGCACGCCCCGTCAATCCGGGGCGGAACCGCGACGCCGAATGTTGCAGCTTCAGTTGCCGGATTCCCGGACTGCTCGATTGCGTATCGTCCCTGTTCCATGAGTCCGATATTCCTGGCCTGACCACGATTGAGGTGAACGACCAGGAGGCTATTGAAACGACCCGTGAGCTGATCCGGATGGGCTTCCCGGTCGGCCCCAGTTCAGGGCTGAACTACCGGGCGGCTATGCTGGCTGCGGAGAGCTTCTCGCCAGCCAAGATCGTGACAGTTTTCCCCGATCGCATGGAGCGGTACTTCACGACCGATCTCTTCGAGCCTTTCATCGACGCCTCTGTGGCGCGATGACCGGTACGCAGCACTTGCCTGCCAGATAGCGCGCTGGCGTCTGGAGCTGCAAAATTGCGGTCGCGAACGAGCCGGTGAGGTGTATACTGCTGTGTTTTAGGATGCTGAAGCGGACATCCTGGGTAAAAGGTGCTTTGAGCCGTTGTGCCAAGGGAGGGCAATATGCCGGAGCTAAGAGAAGGGTGCGTTAAACCTGCACGGGGCCCGCTGGCGCCCGCATCACAATCGGCCGTCCCGACCGCGGGGACGGCGCCATCACAGGAGGTGGGCAAGATGATAGCACGCGTGGGCATGGAAGCCGTTGATTTTGAGGCCAATGCTTTTGTCGAGGGGGTAGGGTTCAAGCCGGTCAGGATCTCGGAATTCAAGGGCAAGTGGATTGTCCTGTGTTTCTATCCCGGGGATTTCACCTTTGTTTGACCGACGGAACTGGCGGCGGTCGCCGCCCTCTATGGAGAGTTTCAGGAGTTGGGTGCGGAAGTGTTGTCGATGAGCGCCGATAGCCGGTTTGTCCACAAGATCTGGCAGGAGCAGGAACTGGCCAAGATGGTTGACGGAGGAGTGCCCTTCCCGATGCTGTCGGACGCCGGCGGAGCGATTGGCAAGGTCTACGGGGTATACGACGAAGCCGCCGGTGTAGACATCCGAGGGCGCTTCATCATCGATCCTGATTTTGTGATCCGGGCGATGGAAGTCCTGACCCCTGAGGTGGGGCGGAATCCAGGGGAGTTGCTGCGGCAGATCAAGGCTTTCCGGCACGTGCGGGCGACCGGAGAAGTGACGCCCTCAGGGTGGCAGCCGGGACAGGTCACGCTCACACCCGGCCCGGCGCTGGTGGGCAGAGTGTGGGAGGTGTGGAAGCCGTAAGAGGCTGCTGAAAGAGCCCGTCTCAAACGTGCGGAGGGACTTCTTGAGCGGCCCTGAGCAAGCATCGCACAATCGTTGCTCATGGGCTCGAAGACGATCGCGCTGGCCGCGATTCCATACGGTGTGTTTCTGCATTCGCTGACGTGCCACGGGGGATCGCACGCGGTGCTGGCGAAGGAGCTGGGCGGTCCTGCCGCGTGCGAGGCCGCGCAGGTCGCGCTTAATCCCATCCCGCACATGCGGTGCGAGCAGAGGGGGAGGGTTGTCGCTTTCGCCGTCGTGTCCTTCCTGAGCGGGTTCAAGGTCCACTTTGACCCCTTGCCCTCGTCCCGAAGCTATGGCAATATAGATGCAACTTGCAGCTAGAAGTAGGTTGCTGTTGAAGGACGGTGGTAACCCGCGCGTCCTAATTGCTTTGCATTAGTAGGTATTGATTAGTAAGTGCTGACTACGTCATACAGTTTTAGGGGACTCTCAACGTGACTATCACTACTGAAGTGCTTCAGGCTGCCGCCAAGGCGGCGACAATCGAGAAAAAGGCGATCAGCGCCCCGGAAACCTTGAACGAGGCCTACCAATACGCCAAACCGAGTTCCTTTTCGCGTGGACTGAAGATCGAACTGGGAGGTGTAGTGATCCTGTTGATTTCCGGGACTGCGAGCGTCGACGAAAATGGACTCTCGGTACACATCGGGGACTTTCGGGCCCAGTGCCGGCGCACGTTCCTGAACGTCACCAGGCTGCTCGAGTCCGAGGGCGCCACGTGGAAGGATATCGTTCGAACCACGTGCTACCTTCGCGACATCGACCGCGACTACGAGGCGTTCAACCAGGAGCGGACCGCGTTCTACAAAGTGCAGGGGCTCGATCCTTTGCCAGCTTCGACCGGGATCCAGGCTCACCTCTGCCGTCCCGATCTTCTGGTTGAGATCGAAGCGATTGCCATGTTCCGCCGGGAGCCGGCAGCCTAGAAGTCCTCTGCTTTACCGAGCGTGGTGTCCATGCGAATGCGGCGTCTGAGTCCGTGGTGGTCACTGGTGGTGGCCGGCGTCTGCTGTGTCACCGGCTTCCTTTCCAGCGGTGCGGGCGGAATGCCGGCGCAAGCGAGGGTGGCATCGGGCACGGATACCTCCGTCCAGGCCAACCCCGACCTTTCCCCGTACGCGCCCGGCTATGCCGGGATTGTATTTACGGAGGTCCCGGCTGCGCGGACCCCACCCGCAGGCCGCATCCTCGGTCCGGCCTTGGGCGATGGCGGCCGCCTCGTCGTGTTGGAGAAGAGCGGCGCTACCCGAGTGCTGACGCCGGACTTTCAGAGCGCCGCCGATCCCGCCGTCTCTTTCGACAGCAAACGCATCCTGTTCGCGGGGAAGAAGGCGGGAGGCGACGCCTGGAATGTCTTCGAGGTGAATGCGGACGGATCCGGCCTCCATCAGATCACCCGTAACGCAGGCAACTGCCGCCGCCCGATGTATCAGTCGGCGCTCTTCTACCTCGACGATGAGCGACCGTCTTACCAGATAACATTTGTCAGCGATGCTGCGGGGGAGTTCGACGAATCTGGACATACGGCGAGCAATCTGTATTCGGTTCGATTCGACGGGTCGGGCCTGCGCCGCCTCACCTATGCCCTTTCGAGCAGTTACGATCCGTTCCAGATGCAGGACGGCCGCGTCCTGTTTTCGAGCGGCGGGCGGGAACGCATCGACCTGTTCGCGATCCACCTCGATGGGGCCGACTATGCCGCCTTCTCCGGAGCCCAGGGCCGCAGCATCAAGCACATGGCCTGCACGACCCCGAAGCGCATGGTCGCGTTCATCGAGTCCGATGCGCTGCCCTGGGACGGCGCTGGCATCGTGGGCAGTTTGAGCTTGCGGCGGAATCTGCATTCCTACAAGGCGGTGACTGCATCGACCGACGGCCTGTTTCACTCGCCGTCCCCACTGCCGGACGGCTCGATCCTCGTATCGAGGAGGCCTTCGGACGCCACGGACGTACATGCGATCTACCGCCTCGATCTGGATAGCGGCCGCAGAACCCTCGTATTCCGCGACCCCGGCTACCACAGCATCCAAGCCGTGGCGCTGGTCTCCCGTCCGGAGCCGGACGGCCATTCCTCGGTCGTGGAAGACAACCAGAACTGGGCGAAGCTTTACTGCCTCAGCGTCTACGAGAACGACCTGAAACGCGAATGGATGCCGGAGGGCACAGCCAGACGGCTGCGCGTCATCGAGGGACTGCCCCCCACGGTGGCGGGCGGCGCGATTGGAAAACGCCTGCTGGGCGCCATCGCGCTCGACGAGGACGGCTCGTTCCATCTGCTGGTTCCGCCGAACACACCCATACAACTGCAGATCACCGATGCCGACGGCCTAGCGCTGCGCACGTGCGCCTGGATCTGGGCCAAAAACAAAGAACAGCGCGGTTGTATTGGCTGCCACGAAGACAACGAGCGCACGCCAGAGAACAGGTTTGCGCAGGCGCTGGGCCATCCGGCTGCGGAACTGACGCTCCCACCAGAGCGGCGCCGGACTGTGGACTTTGCACGGGACGTGAGGCCGATTCTCGCCACGCAATGTTCGACCGCGGCATGTCACGGCGGCGGCGCGCGTCCGAGACTGGACGCGGGTTCCGACCTGGCTGGATACGTCGAACCTGGCCGCGCCCGTACGAGCCGGCTGGTATGGGCAATCCTCGACAGGAACACCGCCCGGCCCTGGGACAACGCCGGACAGGCTTCCATACCGAAACACATGCCGCCCAGCGGGTTTCCTCAGCTGACAGATGACGAGCGGCAGGCCATCATCGAGTGGATCGATCTCGGGGCATACCGCCAAAGGACTCCGGCGGCCAGATCGGGAGGACAGCGATGAAACCTTGGATAACCATTGTGGCCGCGGCGATCGTGTCGGTTCTGGCGATCGGTAGCGGCGTGCAGCGGAGCGCCGAGCTTCCCACTTTCACCGATATCACGAAGCAGGCTGGAATCACCTTCAAGCACAGCTACGGCGACCACCACCTCGACAACATTGTCGAGGGCACGGGAGCCGGCGTATGCGCCTTCGACTACAACAACGACGGGTTGATGGACCTGTACTTCGTGACCGGCACGTGGACTAAGAACGTATCCAGCAATGAGGGGCGGGACCTCCGCGGCAAGCTGTCGAACCGGCTGTTCCGCAACAACGGCGACGGCACCTTCACGGATGTCACCGAAAAGGCCGGCGTCGGCGGCAACGGGGTCTTCAGCTCCGGCTGCTCCGCCGCCGACTACGACAACGACGGCTACGTCGATCTGTACGTGCTGAACTACGGCCGCAACATCCTCTACCACAACAACGGCGATGGGACGTTCACGGACGTCTCCCAGAAGTCCGGGCTCGACGATCCGCGCTGGAGCCTTTCCGCCATCTGGTTCGACTACAACAATGACGGATTGCTGGACGTCTTTGTGGCCAATTACCTTCGTTACGACGACGGCAAGTTCCGCGATTTCTACCCAGCGGCGGGCTACCCCGGCCCGCTCAGTTACGACCCGGAGCCGAGCGCGCTCTACCGCAACAACGGCGATGGCACGTTCACCGACGTCACCAAGGAAGCGGGCCTGTTCAAACTTGGCCGCGCCATGAGCGCCACCGTCTCCGATTTTCGCAACGTGGGCCTCCTCGACATCTTCGTGACCAACGATGCGATGGAGAACAACTACTTTGAAAACACGGGCCATGGCACGTTCGTCGAAAAGGCGCTCGACTACGGCATCGCATACGGCGAAAACGGGCAGGGCGTATCTTCAATGGGGCCGGTGGTCGGCGACGTGAATGGCGACGGCCTGCTCGATGTCTTCATTCCCAACCTGAACTACTGCACTCTCTTCGTCCAGACGCTTGTCAACGGCCGCCGCAACTTCGTGGACCGCACCGCGGTGGCGGGGCTTGCGCAGGTCATGGGGCAATATGCAGGGTGGGGGGCCGTCATGTTGGATTACGACAACGACGGCTGGCCGGACATTTTCACGGTTCACGGCGACGCGCACCACGAGTTCGTTCAGGAAAACACGCTCATGCGGAACCGCGGTAACGGAACGTTCGAGGATGTCTCGGACCGCTCGGGCCAGCACTTCAAGGAGAAATACGTCGGCCGTGGCGCCACCTGGGCGGACATCGACAACGACGGCGATATCGATCTGATCATCGCCAACCTCAACGATCATCCGATCCTGCTGCGCAACGACGGCGGCAACAAGGTGAACAACTGGCTCACCGTGGACGCCCGGCTGAAGTTTCCTACGGGAACCCGCGATGCCATCGGTGCGCGCGTCACCGTCACCACGGGCTCGCACAAACAGTTTCAGGACCTGATGCCGTCGCGCGGCTACATGTCGCAAGGGGATCCGCGCCTGCACTTCGGGTTAGGCAAGGCGCAGGCCGCCGATTCCGTCGAGATTCGCTGGCCGGACGGCAAGGTCGAGAAGTTCGAGAACGTCAAAGCCAACCAGTTCCTCAAGCTGGTGCATGAGGCCAAAGTGACTGGAGTGAAGCGATGAAACGCAATTTCATTCGCCTGTTCGCCGCTCCGGCGATCCTGCTGGCAATCGGCTGGATGGGCCTGCAGGCGGCTCCGAAGAAGCCCATCTACGTCGGCGCGCGCGTGTGCGCGGGCTGCCACACCTCCGGCGGAATCGGCAACCAGTACAGCAAGTGGCTTCACTCGAAGCACAGCCTGGCCTATGCGGTGCTGGCAGAACCGGAATCGCCGGAGATCACCAAGCTGAGCGGCCTTCGCACGTCGCCCCAGGAGTCCGCCATCTGTCTGGGCTGCCATGCCACCGCCTGGCACGCCGAGGACTGGGAGAAGGACGAGACTTTCCACATCGAAGACGGAGTGCAGTGCGAGCGCTGCCACGGGCCGGGCAGCGAGTACGCCTCCATGGAGGTCATGAAGAACCGCGAGGCCGCGATGATGGCCGGTCTGCAGATGCCGGACCGGGAATCCTGCATCGACTGCCACATCGAAAAGGGAACTCACGTCGCCGTCCTCAAGCGGCCGCCAACGGACGTGAAGAAGGGCTGGGATCTTCTGCTCCACCCGATGCCCGCCAACCCGGTCCCGGGTCCGATACCCGGCCTCGCCCCCGCCGATGCCGCCGCCAAGGGACCGAGGTACGCCGGCGTGATGGCCTGCGGCAAATGCCACCGGGGCGCCATGCTGGGCAACCAGTGGAGCGTGTGGCGCATGAGCCCTCACGCACGCGCGTGGGCCGTGCTCGGCACCCCGAAAGCTCAGGAGATCGCCCGCGCCAAAGGCATCGACGATCCTCAGAGCAACGCCGCCTGCCTGAAGTGCCACTCGACCAGCGTGAGCGGCGCCCGCATGGCCGGTTTCGGCCCTGATGAAGGCGTGGGTTGCGAGGCTTGCCACGGCCCCGGAAGCGACTACATGCCGGAGGCCATCATGCGCGATAAGCGCGCCGCTATGGCCGCCGGTCTCTTGAAGCCCTCGCGCGAAACCTGTCTGCGCTGCCACGACCAGAAGTTCGACTTCGATACGGCGGTGAAGAAGATCGCGCACCCCACCAAGCTCCCGCCCGTCGCCCAGGATCCACGCTACAAGACTCCGATCCGCATGGCGCTGCGGCCCGATGGCCGGGAAATCTATGTCACCTGTGAAGCGGCGGACACCGTGATCGTCGTCGATCCGGCCGCACTTCAAAAGGTCGCCGAAATTCCCGTTGGCGGAAACCCGACCAGCGTGACGTTTGCCCCCGACGGCGAGCGCGCCTTCGTGACCAACCGTCTGGACGACACCGTCTCCGTCATCGATGTGGCCGCCCGCAGGGTGGTCGCCACTCTCAAGGTAGGTAACGAGCCCCACGGGGTGCGGACCGACCGCGAAGGCAAGCGGCTCTACGTTCTCAACACTTCTTCCAACGACATCTCGGTCTTTGACCTGGTCACGCTGAAGCGAATCAAGAACCTCAGCGCCAGCAACGGGCCATGGTCGCTCGCGCTGTCGCCGGATGGCGAACTGATCCTCGCTACCAACATGAAGGCGAAGTTCGCGCCCGTGCGCTCCCCCTTCGAGTCCGAGGTGACCGAGATCGAGACCGCGCGCGGCACGGTTGAGAACCGCGTCGTCGTGCCAGGCGCCAACCTGATGATGGGCGTAGCGTGGCACCCGAGCGGCGAGTTTGCGCTGGCCACCCTGAATCGAACGAAAAGCACCGTCCCAATGACGCGACTGCTGCAAGGCTGGACGATCACCAACGGCCTGGCGGTGATCTGGCGCGATGGGCACGCGGACGAGGTCCTGCTCGACGAGCCGGACATGGGCTTCGCCGACGCGACGGACATTGCGTGCACGCCGGACGGCCGCTACGCACTGGTCACCAGCGCCGGCACGGACCGCGTCGCCGTGGTGGATATCCCCAAGCTTCTGGCAGTCATCAGGAGCCTGCCGGACTACGAGCGCGAGCACGTTCTGCCGAACCATCTCGGCTATCCCACCGAGTTCATCGTCAAGCACATTCCCACCGGCAAGAACCCGCGCGCCATTCTCGTGATGCCCGATGGCAGGCGCGCCTTCGTAGCCAACTCGCTTGACGACACGCTCGGCGTGATCGACCTGGCGAAGATGGAGATGACCGGCACGGTCGATCTGGGTGGCCCCAAGACGATCACCAAGCAGCGCTGGGGCGAGCAGCTCTTTCACAACGCCTTCGTGACCTTTCACCGCCAGTTCGCCTGCAACTCCTGTCATCCCGACGGCCACGTGGACGGCATGAACTACGACATCGAGGCCGACGGCATCGGCATCTCACCCCGGCGCAACGCCGCGGCAAGCAGGTCTTCGAGCGCACCATGACCAACGATGGCCGCGTCCTTCCCCCCGACGGCCGTTGCGTGACGTGCCATTTTCCGCCCTACTACACGGACCGGAAACGGCATGATGTCGGCACGAAGATGCCCTTCGACCGCACCGGGAACTTCGACGTTCCTCATCTGAACAACATCTACGATTCGGCGCCCTACCTGCACAACGGAATGGCCCCGACCCTCGAAGAAATCTGGACCGTGTACAACCCCGAGGACAGGCACGGCGTTACCAACGACATGACCAAAGATCAGCTCAACGATCTGATCGAGTTTCTCAAAACGCTCTGATTCGCGGGAGGAGCTATGCGAGTACTTGTACCTATTGCTCTGGCGGCTGCGCTGGGCTGTGCGCTCCAGGCGGCCGAGCCGCTCAAGCTGCCTTATGTGTACACCAAGTGGAAGCAGTTCACCGTCGCCGACGGCCTCCCCAACGACCATATCTTCGCGGTGAAAGCCGACGGGCCGCGTGTCTGGATCGGCACCGAAGACGGCCTGGCAATGCTCGACAAGCGCACCGGCAAGATCAAGAGCTGGGGAGAGAAGGACGGTCTCCCTTGGCGCGCCATCACCGCGATCGACGTGGACAAGAAGACTGGCGACGTGTGGCTGGGCCTGTTCGGAGGCGGGCTGGCCCGTTTCAGCGGCGGGCGGTTCGAGCATTGGCATCAGTTGAACAGCGGTCTGGTCAACGACGTTGTCTACGGGGTCGCCGTGCAGGATGAGTACGTCTGGGCGGCCACCACCGCGGGCGCCAGCCGGTTCAACACCGTGACTGGGGAATGGGCGATCTTTACCGAGAAGAACTCGCCCATGGAAGAAATCTGGAACTACAACGTCGCGGTCGGGAAGGGCAAGGTCTATCTCGCTATCTGGGGCAGCGGCATGTTGGAATACGACATCGCCACAGGCCGCTGGAAGGACTATCTCGATCCCGACGGCGAGATGGAGATCGATCTCTACCGCGATGACGGCATCGTGCACGTCATCACCACCGCCGCCAGCCCTGCCGACGACGTCGTCTGGATCTCCACCTACTTCGGCGCCTGCCGCTACGACGGACGGCATTGGCGCGGATATTACAACCAGGACTCCGGCCTGGCCAGCGACTTCATCAACAACGCTAAGGGCCGTAGTGCGGACGAAGCCTGGTTCGCCACCGACAAGGGCGCCAGCGCCATCACCGATTTCAAAACCAACACCTGGGTGAACTACACCAGCGATGCCCAGGGCAAAGCGGGCAAGGCCGTCGTGATGCGCGATCGCGATGTGCTCGAAACCGTCGATCTGCCCGTCAGTATCCCCCACAACTTCGTCATCAATTACGACATCGACGGAAACGATGTCTGGGTGGCCACCGCCAAGGGCCTCGGCTGGGGCATCGGGGAAGGTTACTACCCCGGTCTCAGAGAAGGCCCCGCGGCCCTGGCCCAGGCCGGCGCGGCAAAAGGAGGCTCGAAATGAAACCCCGTGCGCACTTGTTCGCAACGGCCCTGCTTCTCGCCGCTGCCCTGACGGGCACTGAGCCGAAGCCCGCCACCACAGCGGCTTCGGAAGCGATGCCGCCGGAACTCAAGGCCCTTATCGACGACGATACCGCGGAAGTCCTGCGGCGCATCAACAACCTGGGACCTAATGAAGTGCCCGATCTGCGCCTGAGACAGGACACCAACTACGCCCATACATCGGTGGACTACGAACCCTACGGCGCCATCAAGCCGTACAAAGAGTTCTTCCTGAAACAGATGGAGTACACCGGCCCCGGCCGCACCATTCCCGAGCCGGGCCCCGATCTCAAGACCGTCAAGATCGGATTCATCGGACCCATCATGTCCACTGTTTCGGTCGCCACCGGCGGCAAGAGCCACGAGGAAGCTCTCGGCATCAAGATGCTCGAGGGCGCCAAGCTCGCCATCGAGGAGTGGAACGCACGCGGCGGATACTTCCGGCGCCACATCCCGTTCGAGCTCGATGTGCGCAACGACAACGGATTGTGGGGCGCCTCCGGCAACGAGATCATCAAGATGGCTTACAGTAACGACGACTGGGCCATCCTCGGCACCATCGACGGCGCCAACAGCCACATCGCGATCCGCGTGGCACTCAAGGCCGAGATCGTGGTGATGAACACCGGAGACACGGACCCCACCTTCACCGAGACCAACATTCCGTGGGTAATGCGCTGCATCGGCGACGACCGCCAGATGGGATACCTGCTCATGGACTACGTACTGCACAAGATGAACTACAAGCGGATCGCGATCATCCGGGCGAGCAACCGCTACGGCCGGTTCGGCGTCCGCAAGATCGTTGACGCCGCGCGGCGCCATCAGAGGCCCGTCCTGATCGAAATGGCCTATCAAGTGGGCTCCGAAGACTTCAGCTTGCAGTTGCAGCGGATCAAGGAGGTCAATCCCGACGTCGTCATTCACTGGGGAGATGCCCATGAGAGCGCGCTGGTCCTCAACCAGATGCGCAAGATGGGGATGAACCAGCCCTACATCGCCAGCGACCGTTCGGTGTCGCCGGAGTTCGTCAAGCTCGCCGGCGCGAACGCCGAAGGCGTCGTCTGCGGATATCCCTGGAATCCGGACCGCAAGGATCCCAAGCTCGATGCGTTCCGCGAGGCCTTTCGCAAGCGCTTCAACGACGAGCCCAACACCTACGCGGCGCACGCCTACGACGGCATGAACATGCTCATCTGGGCCACCCAGGTCGCCGGCCTCAACCGCGCCAAGATCCGCGACGTGCTGGCGTACCGCGCCAAGCCCTGGCCCGGAGTCACCGGCGATATCCCCTTCAGCGCTGCGCTCGACGACCTGGGAGAGGTTTTCCTGGCGAAATATGAGAATGCGGGCTGGCATTACTATTCGCGCGACGACCTTAACCTCCCGCGCGGCTATATTCCCTTGCGCGACCGCGTCAACCGTGCCACCGGCGCCATCGACCCGATGAAAACGCCCGCGCCCGCCGAATGACCCGCAGGCTCGTGCTCGGAGTCCTGGCGCTCACGGCGCTCGCCTGGGCCCAGGACTCCGCCCCGAAGCCGTATCACGGCCCTGAAGTCCGCGGCCCCTCCTATGACGCTCCCGGCCGCGACGAGCCTGACCCCGTGGGTCTCAAGGAAGTGGCAATCGCCTTCTTCGGGCCGCCGGACGGCTCCGATTCCATCTGGCAGGGAGCGAGCCTGGCCATCGAGGAGGCAAATCGGCAGGGCGGCTATCGGGGCCTTCCCTTCCGCCTCATCCCGGCTTGGGCGCAGAATCCCTGGGCGGGAGGCGTAGCCACTCTGATCCGGGTCGTGTACACGGAGAAGGTTTGGGCCATCATCGGCGGCATCGACGGCGCGACCACGCACCTAGCGGAGCAAGTCGTGCCAAAGGCGCTGCTGACATTGGTCAATCCGGCGGCCACGGACCGCAGCATCCACACGGCTTACGTGCCCTGGACGTTCTCCTGTGTGCCCGGGGACCACGTCCTGGCCCCGCTGATCAGCCACGAACTGAAGGAGCGCGGAATATCGTTTGCTCTCCTGTCGGCGACCGACCACGATTCGCGCGCCTTCGTCTCCGCGCTGAAGATCGCCTTCGGACGAGACCGGCTGGTGCCCCTGCTAGACATTGAGTTCGATCCCGCGGCAGCAGAAACGCAAAAGGCTGCCGGGCGGATCGCCTCCTCCGGCGCGCAGGCGGCAGTGATCGTAGCCGATTCGGCCAACAGCGCGGCGCTTGTCAAGACCGCGCGTGCCGACGGGTTCACGAACGTCATTCTGAGCGGTCCGCTGATCGCCCGAGCCGAACCGGACCCGGCGCTCGATGGGGTTCTGTATCCGGACTTGGGCGAAATCCAGCCGGCTTTCCGCGCGAAGTTCGCGGCGTGCTACGGACCAGATCCGGACTATGCAGCGGCCCACGCATTCGATGCCGCCAACATCCTGGTCGCCGCCATCCGCAAGGCAGGATTGAACCGCGCCCGCATTCGCGATGCGGTCCAGGCGCTCTCTCCGTTTCAGGGGGTGACCGGGACGATCCAGTGGGACGGCCTCGGGCAGAACCAAAGAGCGGTTCGGCTCCAGCGCCTCACTACGCGGCCGGAGGAGCGTTGACAACGGGCTAGAGACAGCGGTACTCTAGATGTTAGTTACATCTACTTCCATGCCGTCCATTGCCGAACCGGAACCCACGTCAGCCCCCGCCCTCCAAGCCGCGCGCAACAGCCGCTGTTTCGTCTGCGGCCGCGACAACGCGAGCGGGCTGCAGATTCAGCTCACCACCGGCCCAGCCGGCGCCGCCGAGGCGGACTGGACTCCCGCGGCCGCGTGGGAAGGCTTCCAGGGCATCATCCACGGCGGCATTGTCGCCACGGTGCTCGACGAGGCCATGTCCAAGGCCGTCGCGGCGACGAAGTGCGAAGCGCTCACCGTCGACCTGCGCGTTCGGTATCGCCACCACGTTACCACCGGCGAGACTCTGCATGTCCGCGGGTGGATCGTGAAGCGAGCCAAGCGGCTGATCACGACAGAGGCGACACTGACTGCAGCCGATGGGAGTGAACGCGCGCACGCGTGGGCCCGCTTCCTGACGCTTCCGGGCCGGCCGGACTGAAGCTTGATTCAAGGAGACTACTCAATGAGAATTGCAGTTCCGACAGACGATGGCGTGACGCTCTCCGCGCATTTTGGGAGAAGCGCCGCTTTCCTGATCTTCGAACTGGAGAACGGGCAAATCACCAAGCGCGAGACCAGGCCCAACGGCGCGCATCACGCTAAGGGGAAAGGAGAATGCCAGCATGGGGGAGGCGAGGGCCACTCTCACGCGGGGTTTGTAACGGCTCTGGCGGGCTGCGATGTGGTCCTGTGCGGCGGCATGGGCCGGCGCGCGGCGGACGCGCTCAAAGCCGGCGGCATCTCTCCGGTTCCGGTCTCCGCTTCCGGCTCAGCGGAGGAACTTGTCGCAGCATACGCCGCAGGTTCGCTCATCACATCCGCCGACAGCTTCTGCCGCTGCAGTCATTAGGCCGCCCGACACTCGGCTCCCCGCCTCTTTGATATGGTGATGTGGCGGGTCAAAGATGCCGCACAAACGGGGAGTTGAAGCATAAACCGAAAGAGAGTACTGATTGTGGGCGGCGTGGCAGGCGGGGCCTCCTGCGCCGCAAGGCTTCGCCGCCTCGATGAACAGGCGGAGATCGTAGGTTCTGGCAAGCCAAGACGAACCAAGCAGGATCTCGCCCGCACCATGCGACAGGTCGGCGCCCGTTTCCGCCGCGACTTCGCCCAAGAGATCGCCGAGAACCCGAGAAAGTTCAAAAAGCGGGCTGTGCACTACCTCAAGCGGTCCCTGCCGCCGTACCCAGGCCGCCCGCCCGAGGCAGGCCTGACCAAAGCGATTGAACTCCGCAAGGAAGGGCTGGACTGGAAGCAGATCTACCCCCTTTGCATCCGCGATCACGCGCAGTTGCCGGCGCCAGTCCGTCGTCAGGCAGAATCCAACCTGCGCGCCGCCTGCCGCTCGCGGCGGAATGCGGCCAAGCGCAGACGGCGCCAGGGAGCAGAGCCGAGCCAACAACCGACCGCCACGAAAGAGGGGCAGAGCGGACCACATCTCCGACAAGCCGACTAGAATTAAGCCGCTGGCGCGGCGGACGCTTCGCGTGCGGTTTGCACGGCCGAACGTCGATGCCACGACGCGCTTGCTTCGAACGACCGCTGGAGGTAGCATCGCTAAGGATGGTTGACAGGCCAGAAGCGTGCGCCCGGGTGCCTCGGCGGCATCGATCAACATCTGCGTTCTCAGCGGCTTACGATTGAAATCCGATAGGACCGCGTTCGCCGCAAACGCCAGCGTCTTCCTTCTAGTCTCCTTATCGAAAACGCCTCGGCGCCGAGCATCACATCTTCGCCCCAGCTTTCACGCGCCGAGCCGTTTCCGATCAAGGCTAGCGACTATGCGGCCAAGCGGCAGCGGGTGCAGCTTTGGGAGCCGAACCGACGTATCATCGACATGGTGCTGCTATGGAAGCTAACCTGTGCGTTGGGTTTCCCAAAAGCGAATGGAAAAGTCTCAACAAGAAACTTGACGATGGCGATGAAAACGCATGGGCACAAGCAATCGGCGTGTTTGAGAGGCGGATGAGAGAACGCTTCTTCAACTGCATCGATGCGCTCTTCGTCGCTGACACAAAGCCGGACTTGCAGCCTCCAGAGGCGGGGCAAATCAGAAATTGCGTCCCGGGCTTCTCGATCATGGCGCTTTGTTGCCTGCTCATCGACACACTCCAGGGATTCCGAGAAAAACCTCCCCATCCGGCCACTCCAACTGGACCCTGTACCTTCCCGAGCGGGTCTTGCATAAAACCTCCGCCGGGCACAAGAGAACAGTTCGAGTCGTTTCTTCGCCTCCCTCCTTTTGGCGGCACATTCAGGCACGATGCGCTCGCCGCAAAGTTCGTGAGGGGCATCAGGAACGGCATTCTTCACGAGGCCGCGACAAGAAGCTGGGTCATCTGGAGAGACGAGCCTGAGGGGCAAATTGTCGCGGCGCAAGAAGATGGCTTCGCCCTAAATCGAACCCTATTCTACGAGGCCGTTGGAAGAGAGTTTGAGTCCTATCTGCGAGAGTTGCGTGAGCCATCCAACCAGGCGCTGCGACAGAGGTTTAAGAAGAGAATGGATGAGATCTGCAAAGAAACATGAGCCGCAATCCGAAACTACCGCCTACGCCGTGGTCACTCTCGCGCCTACGGGTTGCCTTGAGGCAAAGATCGAAGGTGAGTTGCCGTGAGAATCGCCTGCCTGGGGTGGGGATCGCTGATCTGGGATCCTCGCGAGCTGCCCATCCGACGCGAATGGTTTAGGGACGGTCCCTTCGCGCCGGTGGAGTTCACGCGGCAGTCATCTGATGGCCGTATGACCCTGGTGATCGACCCGCGCACGACGCCATTGAGGGTTCTGTGGGCGCACATGGTGCCTGTGGACCTTTCGGAGGCCATAAAGGCGCTCTGCAATCGAGAGGGGATCAGAGACAAAGACTGTTCGTCGCGGATCGGCTCATGGCAGTGTGGGGAGCCGGCACCGGGCAACATTTCGGGTTTACCCACTTGGGCCGAGGCCCACGGATTGGACGCGGCTATCTGGACAGCTTTAGGGCCGAGGTTCGGAACAGCGAACAGATCGCCATCCATCGATGAGGTGATCGGATATCTGCGCGGGCTTCTGGGACCGATTCGAGAGGACGCCAAGGAGTACGTTGAGCGGACGCCTCGACAGATCGATACCGATTATCGACGCCAGATTGAAGCTGCCATGGGATGGTCATGCAGAGACAACCTGTCACCGTAAGACGCGCGGGGTGTACCCTCGGATGTGGGCCAGTCGATCCGGGTCAAACGTCCCGTTCTGGGATGTTGACTATCCGACTCCCGTTGGATCACGGGCCACTCGGAAACTGACCCACTCCCGACGGTAGGGAGGAGCATAACGAACCGGCCAATCTCCTCTGGACATGCCGGAGCTGCAACGTCCGTTGTGCGAACGTGCTCCGGCGCGCCGGAATCGGCCGGCTCACGGTACAGTACAACCCCGCCAGCAAGGGTGCCGCGAGTCTCGCGCAATGGTTGACCGCCGTTCTCTCCATGCGCGGCGAATCCGATGCGATGACCGTTCCTGCAGCGGTGGAGATGATCCGAGCCACGTCGCCTGAGAAGCGAAGCGACTTTGCCCAGCAGATTTGGCAGAAACGCCGTGAGCGGTACGGCCCTTCCGGTCGCGGCGACGGCGTTCCGTTTTGAGGGGGAATTATTAGCTGCTAAAGCTCTCAGTGGTGCTCAGCGTCAAGCCGTCCGAGGTCGTGCAGCGGATGGAGGCGCACTTGGCCAAAGGCCGGAAAAAGGATCTCCTCCCAGACCACGTCCGGAACCCCGCAGCTTTCCCTGGACCGACGGGCGGTCTCTAAGAGTGGGCATTTCACTCAGTGAGCTCCGAGGTGCCGCTGATCGGGATGGGGGACCGCCGCTCTTTCCAGACAGCCAAAGTAGTGTCCGGCCGACCAGCGCGCGCCTGCTAAACACCTCCCGACGGAACCAAACGATGGCGGCTGGGTGTATACTGACCGAGGAACGGGGAGCCGGAATTCAGAACGGAGCGCCATCGCTGCGGCCGGTTGTGCATACCGCTCGCGGCGGCGCGGCCAGATTCCCCTTAGATGGCCTTTTGGAGCCCGAGAGTGCTGACCCGTCTTAAGGTGCGAGGGTTCAAGAACCTCGTTGATGTTGATGTTCGCTTTGCGCCATTCACCTGCATCGCCGGCGCGAATGGAGTTGGAAAGTCCAATCTCTTTGACGCTATCTCCTTCCTGAGTGCTCTCGCCGACAAGCCGCTGTTGGACGCGGCCCTGTCGGTCCGCGATGAAACGGGCCGAAGTGGCGACATCCGGAGCTTGTTCCACCGGGTCGGCGACGACTACGCGGCAACGATGTCGTTTGAGGCGGAAATAATTGTGCCACTGGAGGGGAACGACGATCTTGGACAGCCAGCGACGGCGACGATCACCTTTCTCAGTTACGCGATCACACTCGCTTATCGAAGGGACAGCGGTTCGCGTTCTTTGGGAGGCGTCGAGCTGGTTAGAGAGGATCTGTCACGCATCCGGCTTGGAGACGCGCCAAGCCACCTTTGCTTCCCACACGACGCGAGCCATTGGCGAGCGTCTGCTGTGCGAGGCAAGAGTCTGACGAAACTCCCTGGCCACAGAACTGCTCCTTTCATCTCCACCGATGGTGAGGGTTCCGCGAGGATCATCAAGATCCATCAAGACGGTGGCGGCAGAGGGAGGGCAAGGTCTCTTCTGGCATCAAGCCTTCCACGAACGGCGCTGTCGACCACCAATGCTACCGAAAGCCCGACGGCCACTATGGCACGAAACGAAATGCGGTCATGGCGATTGCTCCAGCTTGAGCCATCGTGCTTGCGGAAGCCCGACCCGTTCACGGCTCCTGCGAAGCTTGGCGCCGATGGCTCGCATTTGCCCTCGATGCTTTATCACCTAGCGACCGCCCACTCAACCGATGTCGATGGAGGAGCTGATGCTGGCGTGTATAGCCAACTCGCAAATCGCTTGGCTGAGCTAATCGAGGACGTTCGTGCTCTCAGGGTAGACCGTGACGAGCCCCGTGAACTGCTGACCCTCTACGCCACGGGCCGAGACGGAACTGATCATCCTGCGCGGTCCCTCTCCGACGGTACTCTACGCTTCCTAGCCCTCGCCGCACTGGAACGAGACCCAGAAACGACTGGTCTCTTGTGCCTGGAGGAGCCAGAGAATGGGATACACCCCGCGCGTATTCCAGCAATGCTTCGGCTTCTCGAAGACATTGCGGCCGACGTGTTTCTCAGTCTGGGAAAGGACAATCCCCTGCGCCAGGTCATAATCAACACCCACTCCCCCGCTGTGGTGGCACAGGTCGACGAGGAGGACGTGCTGATTGCTGAGATTAGAGAAGCGGTCCGGAGGGACGGACGGAGGTTCAACCAGTTGGTGTTCAGTTGCCTGGACGGGACATGGCGCGCTCGTTCCGGAGACACCCTCATTGCTGCTCCGGGTGCCTTCCTTCCTTATCTCAATCCAGCGAAGCCCTACTTCGGTGGGCGCCCGCGCCGCACTGGCTATCCGCGAAAGAGACGCCGCGTCGCGGATCGCCCTGAACTCCAGCCCGCTCTGCCGTTCGGAGAATGACGTTGGGAGAACTGCGATTCACCCTAGTATCCGACGGTAGGTCAGACCAAGCTCTAGTCCGCGTGCTCCGCTGGGCCCTGATAGAGAACGGGGTCAATCGTGCGATTGCGGGCTCCTGGGCTGATCTAGGTCGCCTTCGAACGCCCCCGAGGCGTCTTCAAGAGAAGATCGGAGCGGCGCTCCATTTCTACCCTTGTGAACTGTTGTTCATTCATCGTGACGCCGAGAGAAGGAGTCTCGGAGAACGTCAAGCGGAGATTCACCGAGTGCTCCGCAGGGTGTGCACGACAGGCGGCCAAGTCCCACCGGCGCTGTGCGTAGTGCCCGTTCGCATGACTGAGGCGTGGTTTCTATTTGATGAGGCCGCACTGCGTCAAGCTGCTGGAAATCCGAACGGCCGGGCTCCGCTTGCCCTTCCGCGCACGAACCGAATAGAGAGCATTGCGAATCCCAAGGACCTGCTGCATACATTGATCATCGCGGCCAGTGGTTTGGAGGGGCGTCGCCGCTCCAGGCTCCGCCCAGAAGCGGCGGTGCACCGACTCGCGGATCTCATCGTGGACTACCGTCCGTTGCGGGACCTGCCCGCGTTTGCCGCCTTGGATGACGAGGTCCGCAGAGTCGTCCGCGCGAATGCCTGGGATATTCCGGATTAACCTCGGTCGTATAATCTGAACCTTAGAGGCCGGATAGCCCGGTGGATTCGGGTTCGTTCAAGAACGCTTCAGGGCCATCCGTAGGCAAACAGGACGCGCTGCCTTTCTGACCACTCGCGCATCCCGCAACACCCTGCGAAGCACCTGCAGGGCCGGATCGTCCTTGGGTCACTTGGGCCCGGCTTTCAGTGTCATCCGCCATGGACGTATTGGCGCAGGTCAGGCCTAAGACGAGTACTCGAAACTCTTGCACAGGTATTCGCCATCCCAATGGTCATGTTCAGCAATTCAGCGCCGGCGAACCCCGAAGGCCACGTTTGCCAGTTGTCATCCGCCCAAAACCAGAATCCCTTTCCCACTACGCATAGCGCCCGAATTCCAGGTGCGCGCTGGTTGAGTATGGAAGCATATCGGTCAATTTCGGAAACCGTACCAGACAGGTCTGATGAAAAGGCGACAAGGTGCGGTACGACACCCTCAATGCGATGCCCTTCGGGCAACCCCCCAAACGGCGGAGCATGCCTAAACCCGCACAAGGTTCTTGCGGTCTCATCGGCAGCTTTTAAGGCACCCGCGTTAAGAATGGTTTTTACCTCGATCGCAAACAGGGCGGATTCAAGCGGGAAGATGCCGTAGTCGGCCTCATACACGAGAGGCGGAGCTATTTTCCGGTCGTAGACAATGATGTCCTGCTGCGACGAGCTATCACCATACGCGGATACGATTTCGCCGCTGCCTATTCCCACATCCGGCGGCAAGAAGGGCCGAAGCAGTTCCTTTATCAGAATCTCTCGCAGGTGCCCTTTTAGGCCTTTATGAGATACATCAGTGGCGGCTTCAGCCGCTCCGACTGCTGCCTGGGCACGCGCGAGCGCAAGGCTGCGAAATGCTTTGTTCATACCACCTGACAGTAGCATGCCCGCAGCAAGCTGGGTTCACCGGTTAGACCTTCCGGCTGATTGCTTTGCCGCTAATTGACTGTCGAAGACCGAGGTACTGATAGGCCGCCACCAGACTGGGACACATGTGGCGCGGCGGCCCCCACCGGTTTTTCTTCCGCCGGTTTCGCATCCGCCTTCTTCGCCACGGTTGCGTCAAGTGCCCGCCGCTTCGCTTCCATGCGGATATGGGAGTCGTGCTTCAACATCTGCTCCGAGACGTGTCCGGCTGCGGCGACAGCATTCCGTTGAGGAGGGAATTATTAGCTCCTAATAATCGGCATCGGCTGAGGGGTCGGTCTTCCCGGGCATGGGGCGGCCTGCCCCGAAGCAAGAGGGGCACAGACGGTTGGGGGTGCGATTCATGCACGACGGCAATCGGCTCGTCGTCGCCGGGGTCGGCACGGAGTGGGGCAGCCGCAGAGCGCTCGCGAATCTGGCGGAAATGCGGAGTGTTCCGCGCCGCCTGTAGCACGAGGGCTGCCCTACCGCGCGGCCTTCAGCAGCACGGCGTTCCTTTCCCAGCAGTAGGACTGAGCGACGCCGATGGCCGCTATGCGCGTGCCCACGAACGAAAAGATCACGTCGCCCGGCGAGACCCCCCTCATCGATTCGTAAAACGGGTTCCGGGCTCCATTGGTGTTGCGTTTGGGGGACCACAGGTATCCGCCTTCAAGCTCGTGGCGGAACGTCTGGTTCTGATTGACCCACCAGTACCGCATCGTCTTCGGGATTCAATAAGTTTATCACCGGCGATTCGGCGGGATCGGGAAAACGGTAGTGTCTGAAAAGTGCGTTGAAGGAATCGGAGCCGCCCCTACAGTTCTCCCAAGGCGTGCTTCACGGCGCGGATGAATCGGTGGGTATCCAAGAAGTAGTTGGGGTACGCCCGCTTTAGGGCCTCCAACGATTCAACAGACACGAGCACAGCATCGCGTTCTCCCTGGGGGCCGCTGATTGCTTGCCGCTCCACCGTAAGATAGTCGTTCGTGGCCTGCTCCAGCCTTTCGGGTTCGTATCCCGTGATTCGGATCTTCTTCGCCGATGCGTCCAATTCCAGAAGGTAGTAATGCGCGTTCCTGTCTCCGACGATCTCCGGAGCCTTAACGGCAGTGGCGTACATTTGCAGATGCGTTTCAACCTTCAACTTCCGCGCACAGCGGCGCAGTTCTTGCTTCAGTTTCTTATCATCTGTTGGCGTGTTGGGAACTAGAGGAGTGTCCTCTCGCTTCGCAATGGCGGTTCCCATCAGAGCGAAGAATCGGAGCCACTCCTCTTCTCCCTGGCTCGACTTAAGAGCCTGCTGAATAAACGTACCCACCGTTTCCACGGCCGTTGCCCAAGCGTGTTGCGCCGCAGAGCGAAACTGCATCTCTACCTTCAGGGAGTTGTACGTCTCTTTTCTGTTGCTGAAGTACCGATAAACCCGATGGATGCTTCGATACCCAGATGCCTTTGGCTTGCGGATGTAGTCATCTTCGTGAACCAGGGTGTGCCTGATGTCGCTGGACTTGTACAGGTCCACCAGCTTGTCAACCTCAGCTACGCTCGGCATGATCGCTCTGCATCCAGCAATGTCCTGCATTTGGGAGAGCTTCATGTCAGGCAGGCGGCGCAGTTTGTGCGCGATTGAGGATAACCGTTTGAGGCGCTGAGCTACGAGGCAATCAGTAGAGATCTGCTTCGCTTTGCTCCGCAGGGTGGCCTGAAACGTATTCAATGGGAAGCTGTGCGAAGAGCGCCAGTTGCTGATGACAGCGAACGCGCGTTCCGTGGCCTCTGCCGAGAACTCTGCGGGTGACACGAGGACCCGGCCGGATCGGTTGACCTCTTCTCGCGAGTACTGAGGAATCGCCCATGCCATGCCGCTATCGTCCTCGTTCCAGATCTCGCGCAGCGCCCACCCGGCCATATTGCCTCCCAGAATGGAGAGTTGCTATACTTCTCCCCTGAGGCTATGGATGCAGCGTTGCCGCGCTGCGATTCTTGGCCGTTCTGCGCGTTAGGGTTTGTGCCTACCTTAGAATTCTAGTTCAGAAGTTCCCGAAGTGTCCATACCCGATCCGTGATTCCCGCTTCCATGGCCGGCGTGACGCGCAGGCTGCGATGGATCCTGCGGAGGTTGTAGTAGGCGAAGTGCAGGCAGAGGGCCGCCCACAGGTTCTCCCACTTCTTGCTGAAGGCGTTCGTCAGCCGCGTAAGCCTGCGAATCTGCATCCGCATGGTGAGATTCTGGCGCTCCACGGCAGAGCTGCAGATCGACTCAGAGTCCGGCCGATCCGTGCCGGGAAAATGTGCCACTCTGGCTTGACGGTGTGCCGAACTCGCCGCGCCGGCGGCCGCAGCCCCCGGCTTGGGGCTCTGGGCCGGCGGCGCGGCCCCACCGAATTATTAGACTCTAATAAATCACGTTCCACTGGTGGCGCTGATGTGCGCCGCCGTCCGAAGGCATGGCAGCCGGCCGGACATCCTCTGCCGGATTTACCGTAGCCTGCGAGTCGCGCCTGCGATGGAAACCGGAATCACGGGTTCCCGGTAGATGCTGGCGCGCTACTCGCACATCCGCATGGATGCCAAGCGCAAGGCCCTGGGAGTCATCGTCAGCCACCCGAAGCCCGCGCCACAGACCCCGCAGCCCACCGCGGAAGCACAGAAGCCCGACAGCGCCGCCGCCCAGGCTCTCCAGTAGTCTGCAGCACGCGCCCCCCGGGTGCCTGGTGGAGGTGGAGAAGGACCGCGTGAGGTCGGATGCTGGGCGCACGTTCGCCGCAAGTTCTACGATCTGCATCAAGCGCACGCATCGCCCTTGGCAGCGGAGGCGCTGGCGCGGATCGCGCAACTGTACGCCATCGAGGCCGAGATCCGGGGGCGATCGCCAGACGAGCGGCGCCAGGTTCGAAACGCTCGCGCGCGGCCGCTGCGGCGGAGCGCGCGTTGCGCGCCGTTGCGCTCGGACGGAAGAACTACCTGTTCGCCGGGTCCGATGCCGGCGGCGAGAGGGCCGCGGCGATGTACAGCCTCATCGGCTCAGCCAAACTGAACGGCTTGGATCCAGAAGCCTACCTGCGCCAGGTGCTGACGTGCATCGCCGACCATCCGATCAACCGCATCGCGGAACTGCTGCCCTGGAATCTGAGCCCGCAGTCGGCCGGCCAAGCCGGGTGACCGACTCATACCGATAGGTGTCCACCTAACTATTTAGTGGACACCTACACAAGCGTGTCCGACATCCTTGCCGAAGGGAGCTCAGTTCAACTTCCCGCCGTGAAACACCTCATACCGCAGTCTGAAACCGGCCGACTCAATGATCGACTTCACCCTGGCCAAAAAGGCCCGCCCGCCTTCGTCCGGCGGGAACTTGAAATCCACGTCAAAAATGATCGGATGATCCTTGGCCCTTGGGTAACTCTGCAGGATTTCCCCGCTCTCAACGAAGGCCAAGTACCGGTTCAGCTTGCGCTGTAGAAGCAATTGGTGCGCGGTGCTATCGGACCAGTCCAGGTGATCGCTTATTGTAAGGACGACATCACCAGTGAGTCTGTCGGTGCTGATGATGTCCACCACGTCCACCTGCTCTATTGACATCGGATTCTCCAGCTTGTCCGCGGCTGCTCGTCTGCTACGGAGATCAGTATAGGCCCTCGGAGCCCAAAATCCACACACGGACCCCACCGCGGCCCTCACCGGACCGTTACCACCTACCAAGCCCACTCAAAACATGGTCACGGAGTCAATGCGGCCGGGGCCGGACGCTTACGATTGAACCCCCGATTCAACATCTGCTTCGATACGTGTTCGGATGCGGCGACAGCATTCCGTTGGGGAGGGAATTATCAGTTCCCAATAATTGGCATCGGCTGTGCCTCGCGGAACTCAAACCGCACGACCGCGGCAACAGACCATGGAGTAGCGCGCATTCTTCGCCGCCTCGACCGCATCAACAAAAGCCGTCACGTATTCGGTGTGACTGCCCTTCACAGGCCAGCGAATCGAGGCACGCGGTGACCGGAACCATACAACATCAGAGCGCGACAGGAAGTACCCGATGGCCAGCGCCGTTCCGACAGTCAACCCGAGTACACCTGCGGCGGGCTCCCCCTCTGCGAGCGCAGCCACCGATCCGAGGCCCACAATGCAGCCGATGATCACCAGCCAGACACGCTCTTCTCGCTCAACCTGTATCGAACAGATGTGCTCAAGGAAGATGCTTGTGTAACCCGACGTGGATCTCTGCCGAATCCTGCATGTTGTCAGAATCAAGTCCTTACTCTCTGATTCCATGAGAATCTTCTCGCCCTCTAACAGGTTCATATTGGACTCCCAGCCCCGGCAAGCGCAGATACCTCGGCCCTGGCTGCCCGTTCTGGCATCCTGGCCAGCATCGATTGTACATCCAACCGGCTCCATGGAAGCCGTTTGTCTGACTTCTCCAGGCCGAGCGCGTACCGAGCCGCGGGCGCTCCCGGCCCCACCTTGGGTAGTCCCTGGGCTGGCGGTGCGGTCCGGCGATTCTTAGGAACCAAAAATCCCGCCCTCTGTCATCCGGCGCGGTAGAATGTTCGTGACATGGACCCCGAGGTGCGAAGGCTGACATCGTTTCCAGCAATCGCGATGCTGGCTGTGGCGCTGATGCTGGGGCTGGGGCTGCCCGGCGCGCTGCGCCACTGGGATGCTTTGGCCGAGCCGCTGCGCTGGCTGTACCTGGCGTTCTTCGCGGCGGTTCTGGCTCTGGCCGCGGGCGCCGTGTGCCTTCTCCTATCGGCCCGCCTTGCACGCGCAGCCTTGTTGGCCGGCTCCGGCGCCGCTCTGGTTCTGGGAGCAGGGCTGATCCTTGGCACACTGCTCCATGAGATCCCGTGCCTGGGGCCGAGTTGAGAGAGCACCCGCCTCACCGTGGGTGGGGCCTGCTTGGTGCTGGCGGCGGTTGCATGGTTGCGCCGGCGCCAACTCTCGATTCCTCGCGCCGGGGCGTAGTCCTTCTGAAACCGGAGCCGGACGGGAATTTCGCGCGGCGGGTCACTGGTCCGCACTGCCTGGCGTGAAGCCTTCGGCCGCTTCCTTGCCTTGAGCGCTAGGCCGGCCTCCATGCGCTGCACGATTTCAGACGGCTGGACCTGGAGGATGGCGGCCAGCCGGACGCAGCTTCGCTCCGGTCGCCCGGGTCTAGGGCCGCAATTATTAGGTCCTAATGAATCGGTGGGCGATGCCGCTAGCCTTGCCTACTGGGCAGGAGCGTGCGCCACAGCCGGTGCAGCAGCCGGGGCCGTGGTCTTCGCCGTCTTCTTCACCGCAGCCTTCTTGACCGGCGCACTCTTCTTTGCCGCCTTGATCGGAGCCTTCTTCGCCACGGCTTTGACAGCACGCTTCTTGCCAGCAATCTTCTCGGGCGTGGCCTTCGCTGCCTCGGCCCGTTTCGATGCCCACCGTTTCTTCAGAGCCTCCACGATAGCCTTTCTCCCGGCGGCAGAAAGTTTCCGTTTTGGTCTGGCAGGGAACTTGGCTGGCGCTGGCTTAGATTCTCCCCTGATCTTCGCCCATCGTTTTTGTTGGGCTTCTTTCATCCGCCTTCGAGTCTCAGCGGAGAATCGCCTGCGTTTGCGTGGTGCGGCTCCAGGTGTGGCAGGCGTTTTAGGGGGGCCAGAGGGCAGCATGGCTCGGACCTGGGTGATATAGGCGTCAATGCGGGCCTTCTGGGCTTCGAGTCCCACAAGGGCCGCTTCTAAAATCGAGTGGTCGAGTGTGTTCATGTAGTTAAGATGAGTGTACATCGACTTTGAGTTAGGTGCGCTCGATCTTCACCCCTGCGGTCAAATCCAGCCCATACTGTTTGTCTCATTCTTCCAGGCCGAGGGGGTACCGAGCGGCGGTCGCTCCCGGCCCCCGGTTTGGGTCCCAGGGCCAGCAGTGCGGCCGGGGGAATTATTAGTTTCTAATAAATCACGTTCCACTGGCGGCGCCGATGTGGCAGCGCCGTCCGAGGGCATGGCAGCCGCCTGGAATTGACTGAGCTGGAGGGCCGACACTTTGCGGTTCTCTTCAGGGGCGCCCGCGGCAAGCCTATCCCCTGTGTTCCCTATAGCATAGGGGCGTGTCGAGCTTGAGCGAACTGATATATATATATGAATGAGTATACTGGCGAGATCCCCGCTGGAGGAATCGCCCTGACCGCGTGACCCCGAACTGGGCATCGGATTGACCATGGAAGCGCGCAGGCTTGTAGCGCTGGGTGACCTCATTGATGAACTGCGTTCCTGCCGGCGACAAGGAGCGCACACCAAGCGGCCTGCCGCGGTGGCCGCTTCGCATGACAATGCGCCAGCTCTTGAGAAATCAAGGAAAGGGCCGCCGCTCGCCGGTCTTCCGATACAGGGGTTGCCACCTTCCACCGTTCAAGCGCCGTACCATAGACAGCAGCCGCTTCATCGAACTTGCCCCTTGTGTGTAGTAACTGGGCAAGGCTTAGAGTTGCCATGGCCGTCCAATGATTGCTCGGGTCTAGCGTCTTCTCAGAAATGGCCAACTGCCGACGGTATTTGGGCTCGACTTCGGCCCACCATTCGCTATCTCGGTAGCACTCGTATCGGAAGCGCGCAAACCACTGGTTGAATTCCTGGTCCAGGTTCAGCTGATTGCGCCGATACTGGCGGACCTGGGCCCGGATCGTATTCGCCAGCCGGAGCACCTCGGGCTTGTGTTTCTGACCGCGAGCACGGGCCTCATCCTGCGCGATCAGGGCATCCAGTTCCGCGAAACGGGCGTCGCGGCATTCGGTCACTTTCGGCCTGGTGCTCGCCAACGGCTGTGATCTTACGGATACAGGTTGAAGCTTGATCCTGGGTCTGGGTCCGCGCCGCCCCTTCATGAACCTGCACCTCAGCGCTTCGCAGGGTGACGCGGCAGGAGCCTTCTTCCCATGCACAAAATCAAAACAGTTGTCGAGTTGCACCGGACTCGGGCGGAGGATGTGTTCGGCCACAGATAGACAGGCAGTCCAATTAGCTCCCCAGTCTCTGCCGGTCTTGGCTCGGTGGTACTTTTCGGCCGCCATCACCGCCAGCGTGAGACGCAGCGAACAATCGCTCTCACGAAAGCGCTCCTGGCCTGTGTAGCAAATATGCTTGCCTCTCACTGGGACCCTTCGCTTCTGCCCCGAAAGGGTCTCTTCCCGCCTCTGGCCCCGCAGAAGTCCTCCGCCGTGCTGGCTCCGCCGTTCCGCAAGATCGGCCAGCAGATACTCCATGAGTCGCTTGTAAGGGTCCGTGCTCAGTTTGTAAGTCTCCGTGTTCAATAGAGATGGCACCAGTATTACAATTTTAAGTTTACGCCGAATCGAGCTGGCGGTACAAGTGGAGTTGTAATGCAACCACGCGAATTGAAAAGGGATCGGGCGGTGCTGGGACTGTCTCAGTCCCGGCTCGCCAGACTTGCCCAGTTGCCGCGCTTCAAGATCGTTTTCTTTGAACTCGAAGACAGGCCGTTGAGTGAAGACGATCAGGTGCGGGTACGGGCCGCTTTACGCGCTGAAGCTCAGAGGCTGAAACAAATGGCCTCTCAGATCGGCAGGGGGTTGGCCACAGAGCCATAAGAAAAGAAAGGCGACCCCCGCCATTTCCAAGATCGGGGGCCGCCAACTACGGTGTCCTATGAAACAGTGTAACCCATCTGATCAGAAACTTACAACCGCTGAGGTAGCGGATCTAGTAACCAGCACCGATCACTTCGCGCGCGACACCGGCGGCTGGCTTTACGTCTATCGTAGCGGCTTCTATCAGCCGACTGGAGATGCTTTCGTCCGGCGGCGCGTGAAGGAGTTGCTGATCTGTAGCGGCAAGGCCAACCAGTGGGAGTCGAGACTTGCCGGCGAAGTTTGCATTTACATTGGGACCGATGCCCCAGATCTGTGGGAGGTTCCACCGGCTGATCCGTTGAACGTAACCAACGGGCTGCTTGACCTGCGGACGAAGGTCTTGATGCCGCACTCGCCGGAGTTTCTGTCGTCGATTCAGCTTCCCGTTGCCTATGATCCGACAGCCTCCTGCGACGGCTGGGATTGGTTCATCGAGGAAACTTTTCCGTCGGATTGCCATGAGGTAGGGTATGAGATCCCGGCGTGGGCCATGACGCCGGACGCAACAGTTCAGAAATCCGTACTGCTCGCCGGGGAGGGCGCAAATGGGAAGTCTGTGTTCTTGGCTGGTCTGTGCGCGTTTCTTGGACGGCGGAATGTCTCTGGTGTGAGTTTGCATAAGCTTGAGAACGACCGCTTCGCTGCCGCCCGGCTTGTGGGCAAGCTGGCGAATGTGTGTTCTGACATTCCCAGCGCCCGACTGTTTGGGACTTCCGTTCTGAAAGCGCTGACCGGGGGCGACTTGCTTCATGCAGAGAGAAAATTCAAAGAGTCGTTTGAGTTTCATCCGTTCGCCAAATTGATTTTTTCGGCGAACCAGCCGCCCGCGAGTGACGACGCGAGCTATGCGTTTTTGCGGCGTTGGCTTGTCGTACCGTTCATGCGCACCTTTGAGGAGGGTTCCAGGGACCGATGGAGGCGGTCGGACCTTGACGGTTTGCTCGCGGAACCAAGGGAGTTGAGCGGATTATTGAATCGGGCGCTGGACGCACTGCCCCGCTTGCGCACCAAGGGGTTCACCACGAGCGACACCCTCAGCGGTGCCCTAACGGAGTTCCGGGAAGCAACTGATCCCCTCACGGTGTGGCTGAACCAGCATGTGGATGACGACGTGACGGCGTTCATCCCCAAGTGCGAGTTGATGACGGCCTATAATTCAGCGGGTACCGCCGCCAAGCGTCCGCCCATGACTGGTACTGCGTTTGGGTTGCTCTCCGCCGGGCGCGGCGTGGCGTCCGGGATGGGCAACGCACCACCGCTGGTAAGCGGCGGGACGTGTACCTGGGCATCAAGTGGAAGCGGAGGTGATATGTCGTGTACGCCACTTCAGCCAGTGCAGCCAGTTTTTCTTATTCTTTGTTTCTGTCACGCGCCGAGATGGATAGGAGAAAAAGAGATGGGAAAACTGGCTGAACTGCCGGATGTGCCTGATGAAGGGGCGTCAAGTCAGACAAAAACGGCTTGCGCGCGGTGGAGCGCTGGCAAGAGGGAGCTGCATCGGAAGGCGCGCTGGCGTGGGGACCGCCTGGGCCAACGGGGTCCGGCCTGATCGTGACGAAGTGGTGAGTAGCGATGGCAAGCGGCGGCTTTGACATGAACGCGCTAATGGACGCCCTGGCAACGAGGGTGGCCGATGAGGTGTGTGCCCGGCTCTCGCAGGTGAGCGCCGGTGCCACCGTAAGGACCAGGCTGATGACCATCGACCAGGCCGCCGTCTACTTGGGCAGGACCAAGGAAGCAGTCGAGCACATGATCGCCAGCGGCAAGCTGCCCACCGTTCGCAGTGACCGCCGCGTGTTCCTGGACGTTCGGGACGTGGACCGATGGATCGAGCAAAACAAGGCTTGACTTCTATGCCAGAGCGTTCTAGCATTGAGGCATGGCACAAAGAAGAAAGAACCCCGCCGCTGTCGCGCTTGGTAGGCGCGGCGGGAAGAAAGGCGGCAAGGCCCGCATGAAACAATTGACGCCCGCCGAACGGAGTGAGTTGGCGCGCAAAGCTGCAAACGCACGATGGGGGAAACGCAAATGAGCAGGCCCAGGTTCGGAAGCATCTACCAGCGCACAAAGAAGCTGCCGGATGGCACGGTAAGAATCCTGCCCAAGTGGTGGATCAAGTACCACAAGAATGGCCAGGTCTTCCGAGAGTCCAGCGGATCAGAGAAGCACGCCGACGCCGAGCGGCTGCTGAAACGTCGCTTGGGCGAGATCGTCACCGGCAAATTCGCCGGTCTGGGGCCGGAGAGAATCACCGTCAGCCAGCTGCTCGCAGATCTCCTTGTCGATTACGAGCTCCATGAGCGTCATAGTCTGCCCATGACCGAGAAGCGGGTGAGCAAGAACCTCTCGCCCGCGTTTGGCTGCATTCGTGCCGCTGACCTTAGCAGCAAGCACATTAACGCTTACATCCTCAAGCGCAAGGACGAAGGGGCGGCAGCGGCGACAATCAACCGAGAGCTGGAACTGCTGTTGCGGAGCTTCCGGCTGGCTTTAAGTTCTGATCCGCCGCTCGTCACACGCGTTCCCAAGATCGAAATGCTGCCCGAGGACAACATCCGAACGGGGACCCTTGACCACGGCGGCTACCTACGCTGCCGGGACACGTTCCCTCCCCACTACCGTTTGTTGCTGGTGGTGGGCTACCACACCGGAGCGCGAGAAGGGGAGCTTCTCTCAGCACGGTGGACCGGAGTGACAGACGGTCAGATCCGTCTGGAAGCACCCACAACCAAGACCAAGAAGGCGCGCGCCTTGCCAGTGTACGGGGAGATGAAGCACTGGCTGGAGATGGCTCGCCAGGAATGCGACCTGAAGTACCCAGACTGCCCGTGGGTTTTTCAGGTCAATGGTGCGCGCATGACCTTCAACTGGCGCACCTGGAATAACCTCTGCCGGCTAGCAGGCGTGCCAGGTCTTCTGTTCCACGATCTGCGAAGGACCGCGCTCACCAACATGATCGCCGCGGGGATCTCCGAGAAGGAAGCCATGGAGGTTTCCGGTCACCAGACGCGGAAGACGTTCGAGCGGTATCACATCGTCAGCGACCGCAACCTTCGCCGGGTCGCCGCACGAATGGAAGAGTACCTTTTGGACACACTTTCGGGCACACCAGCGCCACCGGAGAAGGCCAAGCTGCTGAACTGAAATGGAGATCAAATGAAAACTTGGCGGAAGCTAGTGGGGGTCGAACCCACCTGCGACACGGTGAACGCGCCGCACGCCGGATTTGAAGTCCGGGCCCGGCACCGGCCAAGACTAGCTTCCACAGAGATTGTAGCAGGACGGCCAAAACGCGCTCCTTAAAGGCCGTATCATGGTGATTCACCCCAATGACCGCCGCCGCCGCTTCGCGATTCCGCACCCTGCTCGATCACGCCCCCCTGGTTTGCGCCGGGGGGTCCACGATTGCCATCCTGATCGGCATCGCGCCCTCGCAGATTCTGCTGGGCATGGCGATCGCGGCCATGCTGGCCTCACGCATGCGATGGCGGCTGCCGGCCGTCTGGCTGCCCTGGGCGCTGTTTCTGGCCGGAACCCTGCTGTCGCTCGCATTCTCGAGCGATCCCGTCGCCGGCTTTCCGCAGGTCAAGAAGCTCTATGTCTACCTGATGCTGGCGGTAGTGTACACCGCGATCCGGCAGGTGAGCCAGGCGCGCGTCCTGGTGCTGGCGTGGACGGCCGCGGGGTCGGCCAGCGCCGCGCTGGGCATCGTCCAGTTCCTGCGCAAGGTTCACCAGGCGCACGCCGCCGGCCAGCCGTTCTACGAGTATTATGTACCGCGGCGCATTACCGGCTTCATGAGCCACTGGCAAACCTTCGGGGGCGAGGAGATGATCGTCCTGGTGATGCTAGGCGCGTTCCTGATGTTCTCGCCGCGAGCGCGCGGTCTGGCGCTGCGGCTCGGCCTCGGCGCAGTGGCCTTGCTGGTGGTGGCGATCGCGCTCGACTACACGCGCGGCGTCTGGCTGGGAGCGAGCTGCGCCTTTCTCTACCTGATCTGGCTGTGGAAGCGCCGCCTGCTGCTGGCCGTGCCGGTGGTCGTGCTGTTGGTGATCTGGCTCGACCCCGGCGGCGTGGGGGAGCGAGTCGAATCCGCTTTCGAGCCCCATGGGCAAACGGACTCGAACCAGTTCCGCATCGTCGTCTGGCGCACCGGATTGGAGATCATCAAGGCGCATCCGGTGTTGGGCCTGGGGCCCGAAATTGTGCGCCGGGACTTCATGGCCTGGGTGCCCGCCAAGGTCCCACGCCCACTGCCTGAGGGCTGGTACGGCCATCTGCACAGCATCTACCTGCACTACGCCGCCGAACGCGGCATTCCGACAGCGCTGGCGCTGGTTGCCGCGCTGCTCATGACGCTGAGGGACTGCGGACGCGCTCTAAGGCGGCTCGGCCCCGGCCGCGACGATCGGCGCTTTCTGCTCCACGGCGCGATCGCCACCGTCATCGCCATCATGGTCTCCGGCGCGTTCGAATTGAATTTGGGAGATAGCGAGGTGCTCGCCATGTTTCTCTCGGTGACGGCGCTGGCCTACCTGGCCTGTGAGGAACCCGCGCGTGCCTGACCCGCTCAGGGGGAAGCAGATCGTTCTGGCGGGCGGATCGGGCGGCCTGGGTTCCGCCACCGCGGAGCTGCTGGCCGCCGAGGGCGCCGAACTGATCGTGAGCTACCGCGCCAACGCCGCGCGAGCCGAGCGCCTGGCGGCGATCGCACGCCTGGTTCAGGCCGATCTCGGCCGCTCCGACGACCGCGCCCGCCTGCTCGACGCGGCGCCAAATCTGTACGGACTCGCGGTATTCAGCGGAGACCCCGCGCGCGTCATCGGCCCCGGGCAACTCGAAGAGCAGATCCGGCGCTCCGGCGAGGTGAATTACGTGGGCCCGGTTCTGCTGGCGCGCGAAGCCGCGGCCCGCATGCAGGCGCGAGGCACCGAGGGCGCCATCGTTCTGCTGGGGACCATGCAGGCAGCCGCGGTCTTTCCCGGCTCGACTGCCTACGCCGGCGCCAAGGCCGCCCTGGCCGCCGCGGCCCGCGTTCTGGCCAAGGAATGCCGCGGTCCGGCGAACATCCGCGTCAACGTGGTTTCGCCGGGCGTCACCGCGGCCGGCATGGCCGAAGCCAGCATCGCCGCCGGCAAGTACGAGCGCTACATCCGGGAGAATATCGTGGCGCGCTACGGCGCAGCGCTCGATGTCGCGCGCGCTGTCCGCTTCTTCCTCGAGCCGGATAACTACATCACCGGCCAGGCGCTCACGGTCGATGGCGGCCTGACGCTGTGAGCGGCAATAGAATTCGGGGACACTCCGGGCCCCAACCACGAATAGTCGGCCTTCGAACAAGCACAGGCATATCCCCAGAATTCTCTTGCCGCTCCCCGTGCTCGCGCCTCGGCTACCCCTTGAACAGGTTGCGCATCAGGAACACCAGGTTGGCCGGCCGCTCCGCCAGCCGGCGCATGAAGTAGGGATACCAGGCCTCGCCAAACGGCACGTATAGCCGGATGCGGTACCCTTCCGCCGCGAAGCGCCTGGCCAGATCGCGCCGAATCCCGTACAGCATCTGGAACTCGTAACGGTCCGGTGGGATGCCGCGTTCCCGCGCGAAGCGGTGCGCTTCCTCGATGATGCGGTCGTCGTGCGTGGCGAGGCCGGGATAGCAGCCCCGCTCGAGCAGAACCCTCATGAGCCGGATGTAGCTCTCGTCCACCTCGCGCTTGCTCGCGAAAGCGACGCCGGCCGGCTCCTTGTAAGCCCCCTTGCACAGGCGCACCGGCATCCGCAGCTCGCACATGCGCTCGATGTCCTTCGCGCTTCGCCGCAGGTAGGCCTGCACCACGGCCCGCACATTGCCGTGCGCCTGGTGCATCGCCAAGGCGATCTCCAGAGTGCGGTCCGTGTACTCGCTCGACTCCATGTCGATCTCGACCTTCTTGCCGAGACGCGCCGCCTCGCTCACCAGCCGCTCTAGGTTCTCTCGGCAGGCCACCTCCGACAGGTCCAGGCCGAATTGCGTGAGCTTGACCGAAACGGTGGCGTCGAAGCCGTTCGAGGCGATGCAGTGCAGGATCTGGATGTAGCTGTCGCGCGACGCCTCGGCCTCCGCCAGCGAGGTGACGCTCTCACCCAGCCGGTCCATGCTGACCAGGATTCCCTCCCGCTCCAGGCGGTCGCAGACGGCCAGGCCATCGTCCAGCGTCAGGCCCGCGATGAAGCGTGTGGTAAGCCGCTCGGCAATCGGCGAGGTCTCCATCCAGCGGCGCAGTCTCTTCCGGCGGGACAGGTACAGCAGCAAGCTGCGAAGGGCCATGACCACTCCAGCATACGCCTACCGCGGCCCCCACCAGCGAAGCACGCGCACCGCCCTCAGCGTGTTCCAGCGGCTTGGAGCGCCGGCATTCTCCATCTCGAAGAAGACCCGGCCCGGATAGCCGCGCGGCAGCGTCCAGCGGCCGCCCGGCTGCTCTCTCTTTCGCACCATGCCCACGGCTTCTTCCAGGCGCGGGTCGCGCTCCGCGTCCGCCTCCCGGAAGTAGTCGAGCGCGCGCAGGATGTCGTAGTGCCAGCGCGCCGGGAAGGCGAACCGGGTCATCGCCGGATCGACCACTTCGCCGGTGCGGTGCGAACGAAAAAGCCTGTGCCTGAGCAGGAACTCGCGCCCGCGGCTCTGCGCTTCGCCGAGCTCCGCGCGGCACGGCGGATCGAGCCGCTGGTAATCGAGCAGAGCTTCGAGCACCGAGATGGTGGTGTGAAACGAGCTGTGAGTCGCGCCGCGGAAGCGCCGGCAGTTCCAGCCGCCGTCGCGCATCTGTTCATGTAACAAGTAGCCCGCCAGCGTCTCGAGGCGCGCATCCCGCAGGCCGAAGAACGCCGAGACCGAAAGCGCCATCCCGGTGACGCAGGTCTCGCTGTTCTTGTAGGTTTTCCTCCACAGGTTGATGCCGCCGTCGCGGAACAGGCCCGCGCCAAGCAGCAGACGGCAGCCCGCGAGCGCCTGTTCGTTCCCGGCCGGCAGGCCCAGGCTGCGCAGCAGAAGCAGGGTGTAGGTGGTGGACGTCCATTTGGGCGTGTACAGGCCGCCGGCCCACGTTCCGCCCGGGTCCTGCAAGGCCAGCAGGCTCGCGCCCCAGCCTTTCTCTGCCACGCGGGCGCGTTCGCGCGCGACGGTCTGGGCATCCGCGCCGCACAGATCGGCCAGCGTCTGCCAGCGGATCGCGGGATCGCCTTCGAGCAACCAGCCGGTGGGCATCTCCGATTCACCTCAAAAACAAAATACCCACCAAGATGGTCGCCAGGGTCAGCGGAGCGCCGACCTTGAAGTATTCCCAAAAGCCGATCCGTACCTCGTGCCGCGCGCGCTCCACCACGATCAGGTTCGCCACCGAGCCTAGCAGGGTCAGGTTTCCCGCCAGCGTCGAGGACATCGCCAGCACCAGCCACGCCTGCCGCGGGTTGGCCAGGTGCGGGATGAGCGGCTTGAAGATCAGCACCGCCGGTACGTTGCTTACGATATTCGAAAGCACCGCCGAGGCCGCACTCAGCACGCCCACCCGGCCCAGGCCGAAGCGCGCCGCGAACCCGAAAAAGTCGGCTGCCAAGGCCGTCTTCTCGACCCCGGCGATCACAATGAACAGCCCGATGAACATCACCAGCAGTTGCCAGTCGATCTCGTGATACACCTTCTGCGGCTTCACCCGGCGCGTTAGCAGCAGCAGCGCGCCCGCCGCCAGGGCCACTTTCGGCACCGGCCAACCGGCGACGAAAAAGCCCAGCATCCCCGCCGCCACCGCGAGCGACTTCCACATCAGAAGGCGGTCGACCCGCACCCTCGGCTTCTCGATTTCGACTCGCTCCTCCACGCGGAACTCCTTCCAGTACGCGGTGACGATCGCGGTCACGGTCAGCGCCAGGCCGATCGCGGCCACCGGCGCCAGCGCCGCGACGAACGCGCCGTACCCGATCCGCGAGAAGCTGCCGATCATCATGTTCTGCGGGTTGCCCGTGATGGTTGCCACGCTGCCCACGTTCGCGGCCATGGCCACGCCAAGAAGGAATGGAATGGGGCTGCGCCGCAGGGCTGCCGTCGCTTCGAGCACCAGGGGCGTCAGCACCAGGCACATCGTGTCGTTGACGAACACCGCGGAAAAGACGCCCGAGACCGCGACGATCGCCGCCAGCATCAACACCGGCCGGTGCGCCCGCTCCACCGCCCACGCCGCCACGGCGCGAAAGAACCCCGAGAGACGAAGGTTCGCCACCACGATCATCATTCCGAACAGCAGGATGATGGTGTCGTAGTCGATGGCCGCGTACGCCTCCTGGAAGGAGAGCACGTTGAAGGCGATCATCAGCGCCGCGCCGATGATGGCGGCCCCCGTGCGGTCCACGCGGAAGCCCGGCAGGCGGCCGACGGCGAGCACGACATACGTGCCCAGAAAGATTAGGGAGGGAGTGAGCACTCACTGAGGATTATAGCGGCGACAGGCCGGAGGCCTGTCCCACGTCAGTGAATTGCCGCCGCCGCGGCGTAGCCCAGCAGGCTCCCGATCGCCGCGCCGGCCACCACGTCGCTCAGGAAGTGCATGCCCAGCAGGATGCGCGAGACCGCCACACTCAGGGCGCAGAATAGCAGGCCCGCCAGCAGGACGGGATAGAAAGCGCCGACCGAAACCGCGACCGCGAAGGCCGTGATGGAATGCCCGGAAGGGAACGAGAACTGGTCCGGCGGCAGTAGCGTCGCCCAGCAGTGCGGCTCGATGTCGCAGGGGCGCTTGCGGCCGGTCCAGCGCTTCAGCCTGAGGAACACCAGGACGCCCGAGCCCACGGCCAGCGTGCCCGCGCCCACCGCTTCCAGGCGCAACGCCCCGCCGAAGGCCAGCAATAGCGCGCCCAGCGTGTACCACAGCCATCCGTCGCCGCCCCGCGTCGCCGAGATCATCCACAGCCGCACCCAGCGCGGCGCGCGCCAGCGGTTGACTCGCCGCATAAGCCCGTAGTCGCCGGCCACGATCAGGTCGAAAAGTGGTCTTGCGGCTGTCATGGTCACACCGCCGGAGAGGCGCCCGGTTCGCTTCCGAAGCCCCGGCGCGGCCGCGTCCATCCGAGCTTGCGCGTCCAGTGCCACAGGAAGGCGGCCTCGAGCGCATAGTTCACCGCTACCCCGGCCGGCACCAGCAGCGCCAGCGGCGCCAGCAGCACCGTCGCCGGATTCTCTTTCGCCATCGACACGCAAATGCGGAAGACATCCGCCGTCAGCTTCCAGTACGTCCCCGAAGCCCCATTCACTCGCCCGCGGCCGCACCGCACTCCCTCGAGAAATTCGGCCTTGGTTCGCGCGCCCGGGACCGAGGTCGACGCCAGCCCCGCCGAGGCCAGCGTGTGCGCATCGCTGCCCGCCACCGGCGCTTTGCCCAGCAGTTCCGCCGCTTCCGCCGAGCGCCGGTTCATGCTCCGCAGCATGTGCCCGTTGAGCGTCTCAAACCCGGGAAAGAGCGCCTCGAAACGTTCGAAATCGGAGACGTGCCGGCGTCCCATCAGGCGCGAGAAGGCGTGGTTGATGGTGAAGAACAGGCCCTGCTCGTCGAGGTACGCCGCCAGCGATTCGATGTCCGCGCGGCGGCGCTGGATCTCGGTGTGCTGCCGCTCTGCGATGTCGTACACGCCCAGATGAATCTCGGTGCCGCTCGCCATCCGGCAGGTCACTTCCTCGCTGAGGAAGAAATCGCCGTGCCGCCGCAGCGCCTCCGCGGCGCCGATCGAGTCGTGGTCGGTCACCGTCACCAGGTCCATGCCGGCGCGCTTGAGGCGCTCGTAGAGGGCGTCCGGCGGTGTGTAACTTTCCCGGCACACCCGGCTCAGCACGGGCAGAGTACACATTCCCGAGTGAATCGTATGCACGTGCATATCGCAGCGCATACTTCATTTGTAAGCGCCGCACATTACGGGCCCATGAACGTCACAAAAAACATCGGTTAAGAAGGATGTTCTTTTGATCGAAGGGGCCGCGAATGTGGAAGAATCGTAGTCGACCCCCGATGAAGCGCCTCGATTTCGTCTTCTTCGACGCCGGCGGCGGCCACCGCAGCGCCGCAAACGCGCTGAGTCTGGCCATCGAGCGCAGCGGGCGCCCCTGGGAGATCCGGCTGATCAACCTGCAGGAGGTGCTCGACCCGCTCGACATCTTTCGCAGGTACTTCGGCCTCCGTCTCCAGGACGTCTACAACCTGCTTCTCAAGAAGGGATGGACGCTCGGTTCCGCCCAACTGCTGTGGGCGATGCACCAGCTCATCCGGCTCTATCACCCCAAACAGGTGCGCCTGCTCGAGCGCTTCTGGCGCGGCCGCGACGCGGACCTGGTGGTTTCGCTGGTTCCGAACTTCGACCGCGCCCTCGCCGAGAGCCTCCGCAAGGCGCTGCCCGGCGTGCCGTTCGCCACCATCCTCACCGACTTCGCCGACTACCCGCCGCACTTCTGGATGGAGCGCGAGTCCGACTACCTGATCTGCGGATCGGCCAAGGCGGTCAAGCAGGCGCGCGCGCTGGGCCATCCCGACGATCACATCTTCCGCGCCTCGGGCATGATCCTGCACCCACGCTTCTATGAACCGGTTCAGGCCGACCGCGAAGCGGAGCGCCGCCGCCTCGGCCTCGATCCCGCGTTGCCCACCGGCCTGGTGCTCTTCGGCGGTGAGGGCAATTCGGTGATGGTCGAGATCGCCGAGCGGCTCGACCGCTCGCCTCTGGCGCTGCAACTCATTCTGATCTGCGGACACAACCGCCGGCTCCAGGAGAAGTTGCGTGCCCGCAGGTTCCGCATGCCCTGTTTCGTCGAGGGTTTCACCACCGAGGTGCGCCTGTACATGCACCTGAGCGACTTCCTCATCGGCAAGCCCGGCCCCGGCTCCATCAGCGAGGCGCTGGCCATGAAGCTGCCGGTGATCGTGGAGCGCAACGCCTGGACCCTTCCGCAGGAGCGCTACAACGCCGAATGGGTGACGGAGCAAGGCGTCGGGCTGGTGCTGCCGAATTTCCGCGGTATCGCGGACGCCGTGCGGGAACTTCTCGCCCCCGCCAACTTCGACCGAATCCGCGCCCGCGCCGCGGCCATCGAGAACCGGGCCGTCTTCGAGATCCCGGAGTTCTTGGAACAGATCATGGGGCAGTAGGCACGTGGTGTGGGGGAAGCTACGATAGAGAATGCTCGCTCCCGCGCTTCACTATCTCCTTATATGGGGTGTGAGCTCGTAGTGATGGCGGAACCCGTGCCGACGCCCGAAACATTGCCGGCCTATTGTGATGTCAGCCTGCCCGTGCCCCTGGACCGGGCCTTTACCTATGGGCTGCCCGAGACGCTGCGCCACCGCGTCAAGCCGGGCTGCCGGCTCCTGGTGCCGTTCGGGACGCGCAAGATGACCGGCTTCGTCCTGCGCCTCCACACCGAGCCGCCCGAAAACGGCACGCGCGAAGCGCTGCGCCTCCTGGACGCCGAGCCCGCCCTCACCGCGGACATGCTGTCGCTCGGCCGCTGGATCGCCGATTACTATTGCGCCCCGCTGGGCGAGGTGCTGCGGGCCATGGCGCCCGTGGGCAGCGACGTCCGCCACGGCAAAGTCTACACACTCACCGATGCCGGCCGCGACGCGCTGCGCCAGCTCTCGCTCACCGACTCGGCCGAGGACCCGGCGGTGCAACTCATGCGCGCGCTCGAATTCCGCCCGGTCTCCGTCGCGCAGCTCGCCCGGAAGCTGCCCGACGCCGTGCGCCTGCTGCGCGGGCTGGAGAAGCGCGCCTTCGTTCAGATCGAGGACGTCGAAGCGCAGCGCGATCCGTTTCGCTCGCCCTCCGCCCGGCTGCGCGTCGAGGCGGCCGCTCAACCGCCCGAGGGCAAGTACAAGAAGGCTGAGCGGGAGCTGCTGGCGTATCTCGACCTGCATCCCGGCTCGCACAACCTGAAGGACGTCGAAGCCTCGGTGAAGAACGCCGGCAACGCCGCCCGCGCCCTGGCCCGCCGCGGCATCCTCACCCTGCGCCCCGAGCTCTCCCCGATTTCGACCGCCTACGCGCGCGCCCCGCACGTGCTCAACCCGCACCAGCAGGCCGCCTTCGACCAGATCCGCGCCGTCATCCAGGCCAAACAATTCCGCACCTTCCTGTTGCAGGGCGTCACGGGCTCGGGAAAGACCGAGATCTACCTGAACGCCATCGAGGCCACCCTGGCCGCCGGCCGCGGGGCCTTGCTGCTGGTCCCGGAGATCGCGCTGACTCCCGCCATGGCGGGCCAGTTCTTCTACCGCTTCGGCGACCGCGTCGCGATCCTGCATTCGGCCTTCGGAGACGCCGAGCGCGCCGAGCAGTGGCGCCGCATCCGCTCGGGCGCCGCGGGCGTGGTGGTGGGGACGCGCTCGGGCGTCTTCGCGCCGGTGGCGGACCTGGGCCTGGTGGTGGTGGACGAGGAGCACGACGGCAGCTACAAGCAGGAGGAAACGCCGCGCTACAACGGCCGCGACGTCGCCATCGTTCGGGCGCGCGAGGCCGGGGCCTGCGTGGTGCTCGGCTCGGCGACGCCCAGCCTCGAAAGCCGCTACAACGCCGAGCGCGGCAAGTACACGCTGTTGGTGCTGCCGGAGCGCATCGAGCAGCGCCCGATGCCGCTGGTGGAGCTGATCGACATGCGCGTCGAGTTCCTCGAGACGCGCAAGCAGAGCACGTTCTCGCGGCGGCTCACCGAGGAGATCCGCACGCGCCTGGCCGCGGGCGAGCAGACCATGCTGCTGCTCAACCGGCGCGGCTTTTCGAGCTTCGTCGCCTGCCGCTCCTGCGGCGAGCGCATCCAGTGCGTCAACTGCGCGGTCACGCTCACCTACCACCGCCGCGACCAGCGCCTGCTATGCCACTATTGCAACTACGCCGAGCGTGTGCCGAGCCATTGCCCCAAGTGCCACAGCGAGCACATCTACTTTTTGGGCATCGGCAGCGAGCGCGTGGAGGAGGAGCTGCACCGCATCCTGCCCGAGGCTCGCGTGGCGCGCATGGACCGGGACACGGTGACCGGCAAGCGCCAGTACGAAACCATCCTCGACGGCTTCCGCGAGGGCGCCTACGACATTCTGGTGGGCACCCAGATGATCGCCAAGGGGCACGACATTCCGAACGTCACGCTGGTGGGAGTGATCTCCGCCGACGTCGGCCTGGGCATGCCGGATTTCCGCGCCGCCGAGCGCACCTTCCAGTTACTCACCCAGGTGGCGGGCCGCGCCGGCCGCGGCGACATCAAGGGCGAGGTGCTGGTGCAGACCATCAACCCCGACCACTACGCCGTCCGCTTCGCCGCCGCCCAGAATTACGACGGCTTCTACGAAAAAGAGCTGCAATTCCGCCGGCTGATGCGCTACCCGCCGTTCAGCGCACTGGCCAACCTGCTGGTCCGCAGCGAAAGCAAAGAGGACGCGCTGCGCATGAGCGGCGAGCTGGGCGTCCTGCTCACGCCTCCGCCCGACCACATCAAAATGCTCGGCCCGGCCGAGGCCCCGGTGCCGCGCCTCAAGAGCGAGTACCGCTACCAGCTTCTCATCAAGGCCGCCAGCCGCAAGGCGCTCAAGCAGACGCTGGAGACCGTGCGCCGGTATGCCGAGAGCCGCCGCTGGCCGGCCACCGCGCTGGTCATTGACGTGGACCCGCTGAGCCTGCTGTAGCGCCGTCGGCCGCGCCGCGAGGCGATTCCATCAGGCTGGGGCGAGCATCGTGTGGGGATGTTGCTGTCCAGACTGATGGGCGGGAAGCGCAGGGCTATTGGAACGCGTTGCGCGTGTGAGCACGAGTCCGACGGGCTGGGGAAGCTGCCAGCCGGGCTCATGAAGACTGCTGGGGCGTTCCAGGACGGCGAGCGCGGCCTTGAGCCGAATGGCGGGCGGGGTATCGGTGCTGGTGAGGAGCGTACGCAAGGTTTCGAGCGCGGTGGTGGCCAACTGGTTGAGCTGGTCAGCGATGCAGGCGAAGAAATGGGAACGGGCCTGATCGACCGCGGCGCGGAATTCGTCCGAGGTGCGCATCCAATTATGGATGGTGGTGCGATGAATTCCGGCAGCGGCAGCGGCCTGAACGGTGGAGCAGCCCTGTGCAAGGGCGGCGACGACCTGGACCTGGACGGGCGTCAGGTCGCCGGTTTCAAAGGGCGGCGAAATCGATGAAATGTGATGAACGGCTAACGATGACACGCAAGTGCCTCCGCATTCAGGGTAAGGGGCGATGTCAAGAGTCTTGGGCGGCGGCGATGGGGCCGGGTGAATAGGGTCAGGGAGTTAGGGGTTGTTGGAGAGTTGTGAATGGCCGGAGAGCTATGCGCGGAGCGGGCCGCATTGCAGGGCGCACACATCCTGCAGCTGAGGTGTCGAATGTCAGCAGTCAGTAAGTTTGCTTGCGCAATTTCCCTGGCCTTGTCGATCCAGGGCGCCGTGGTAAAGTGGCCAGCTACGATCGATGAGATCCCCGAGGGCAACAAGACTCCGGTTTCGACAGTGACGGATCTTGTCAACTCGGTGCTCGCACCCG
Source organism: Bryobacterales bacterium (assembly GCA_963719445.1). GTDB lineage: Bacteria > Acidobacteriota > Terriglobia > Bryobacterales > Bryobacteraceae > DASWZN01. The sequence continues at coordinate 3,648,016 of OY970385.1, read as the reverse complement.
CATTAATGAGTGGCATGCAAGTCGAGGAGTTTCGGTTCGCTCGTCTCGAAAGCCAGCAGCGGATTGATCTCATCGCTACCATCGACGGGAGCGGACGTGGCTTGTACCGATTGCGCGCTGGCAAATGGGATGGAAGACGTGGGCGGCCGGACGGTCGAGTTCGACACCGGATAACCCAGCCAGGTTCTGCGGCTCGCTCTTTCTCAGTCTGCCTGGCTGCACCCCGCCGTTCCGTAGGAAATCCCGCCCCTGAAAATGCCTCCTTCCGCGTCCTGGCCGTTCCACGGCATCGATGGGCCGTTGCCAGCCCTCTGCAATCCTGGTCCGCTCCCGAAGTTCCGAAACGGCTGGCTTCCACTTGCGGAGGTTGCAGGTTACGCTGAGCGCAGCTAAAATGGGCGCGAGAGTTGGAGCTGTACATGAAAAGGCCCGTCCCGGTGGAATCCGCCTCTGCATTAATCGCCGAGAAGATCAAGGAACTTGGGGACTGGCGCGGGAAGACGCTCGCGAAAGTGCGCGAAATCATACACCAGGCAGACCCTGAGATCGTCGAAGAGTGGAAGTGGATGGGGACTCCCATCCGGTCCCACGGCGGCATCGTCTGCACGGGAGAGACGTACAAGAACGTCGTCAAGATGACATTTGCCAAGGGAGCTGCGTTGGAGGACCCTTCAGGTCTGTTCAACTCCAGCCTCGAGGGGAATGCCAGGCGCGCCATCGACATCCACGAAGGCGACAAGGTCGATGAGGCGGCATTGAAGGATCTCATCCGCGCTGCAGTGGCGCTCAATCTCAAGGGCAAGAGCAAGCCGAAGCCCCGGCGAGCGGCGCCTGCCTCATAAGCCAGGCAGTTCGGCGCCGAGACCCCGAGCTGGCCGCCGAAGGGCGCCCGACGAAATCGGCGGGCGCCGTCGACCATCGCTTGCGATCATACTGCGCCAGTACGAGCCCGCTGGGAAAGCTGCGAGCCGAGGCCAGCTTCCAGGTCTTCGTTTGAGGCCGGCTAATGGTTACCTGACTTGTGCGGATCTTAGACGTTGCGAAGCCAGGATCGTCGAGCGCAGTTGGTAGCGATCCTCGCAGATCTCCCAGAAGTCGCGGCGCTCGGGTTCTGGCAGCGGGGCCATGGCCCAGTCGTCGATCACGAGGACATCGATTCGGCTGAGTCGGGCCAAGACGCTCCGCAAGCTGCCGCCGGCTCGTGCCATCGCCAGGTCACGAAATAGCGACTGGGCGCGAGTGTAAAGCGCTGAGTAACCATCGCGGCATGCCTTCTGCGCCAGAGTGGGCTACTTAGGCAGCTTGGTGGATTGCGACGCTACGGCCCTCCATTTGGCGTTCTGCTTTACGAACACGTCGGTCCAGACATACTTTCCACTAGTATCTTTGCCATTTTCCGTGCTCTTTTCGGTATCGCTTCCAGTCACGACGGCGGTGTTGCCAAAGACACGCACCGTCATGGGGCCCATTTCAATGGTGTCCAAAGAATTGGCGGGTGATTTCAGGTCCGCCAGAGCCTTGGCCTTGTCCGTCCGCTTGCCGTCCCAGCCAAGTCCCGCCCAGCCATCGGCGAGAATCTCCCCCAGTTTGTCGGCATTCCTGGCCTTCACCGCGTCCGTCCAATCGTTTTCGATCTGCTTGAGCTCATCCGCGACAGCATTGGCCGAAGCCGCCGGCTTCTTCACATCTGAAGCTTTTTTGGGGGTCTGTGCGAGTAGCATTCCAACGCTCAGCCCCATCATCAGCAGAGTTACCGTCAGTCGTTTCATCAGGATTGTCCTTTTTGGTTAGTGTTGCCCGGGGTGTTCCAGTTTGACCCTCCGGCGCCCCGACGCGAGGGCCGCATCCAGCAGTTGTCGAAAGCTTCAACCGGGGCCGAACCAGTTTCAAAGTACTCTTCCGGCGCGGACCCGGGTCATTTCCATCTTGGCCGCCTGCGGACCGCACAACACTTGCTCTCCAGCCGAGATGCTCCCGGCCGCAGCGGCGTCATCTGGCGCGATCCCCACATAGCGGCCGGTAAAACGGCTGATCTCACGGCAGTTTCTTCAAGACTCCCGCGAACTCGGCCGGGGTGAAGGCGCGCATGCTAGTGGTTCGCAGATTGCCCTGGCTGGCAGTGGCGAGTGCTGCAGCGGCAGCGGCTTCGTCCGTCGGTCCCTCCGCGATCACCACCATGTCGTATTCCCCCATGGTGACGTACACGTTGATGAACTTGCCCCCCATCGCTTCCATGGCCTTTCGGGAGGCTTCGAGCCGGGCGGGAAAATCTTTGATCGACTTGACCCCTTGTTCGGTCCAGTTGACCAACACGACATAGGTCGGCATTGGGTTGCTCCTTTCCGTAAGACCCTTCACTTCCCTTTTGTCTTCTTGGATAACGCTACGCACGGGCGTTGAGTGAACGTTAGCCTCTCGTGTAGGTAGCCGCAACCTGAAGCCCGCGGCTGCACCCGGAAAGCGCCGCCATGTCGAAGGTGCCGGTGGCGCGTACTCTAGAGGGACTTGCAAAATAGAGGCGAACGCGGCTGGGCGGACGACGATCTGGCGCTAAGCGCTGCCCCCCAGAGGCGCCCCCAAAAAGCTCTAGAAATCCGAGCGCTCATCCTTGTCTTGAAGACACGGGAGTTATGCGTCCTCGTGCCCGAATGACACCTCCTTTTCACCGGTCCTCCGAAGCCACTATAAAGACACCACGCCTCCAAGGGCCGTACGGCCCCGCCCCGGGGCACCTCCGCTCCCGGCCTCATCCGCCTAGGACGGTGCCAAACGCAGAATCTGATCGACGGTGAGCGCCAGAATCCCAAACATGAGATGGGCCATCACCTTGGCCCCTCCGCGCACCCGTACGAAGTTGCCTCCGAATTCCTCCTTCAACCGCGAATACACTCGTTCCACTGCGGTGCGTTCCCGAAAGCGAACTTGCTGATGGGGGTCCATGATGGCCGGCGGCTGAGAACCGTGTTTGTGCTGCGGGATGAGGGGTACGTGGCCCAGAGCAGCACTGTGTTGGCGAATCTGTTCGCTGTCGTAGCCGGCATCCATCAGGTCGTAGCAGCTGGTGACGCGTTGCGCCGTCAGCAAAGCCAGCGGCACCGCCACCTGGGTGTCATTCAACGCGGCCGAGGTCAATACGCAACTGATCGGGATCTGCCCATCGGCCACGTCCAGATGCAGTTTGTAGCCGATCCAGAAATACTTGCTGCCTTTGCTGTTGGTCTTGCAGCCCACGTCGCAGACCCGGGGCAGTTCGGTCAGCATCTGCTCCAGGGTCATGGTTCCCGAGCACTGCCGCTCCAGCCGCGTCATCCGCTCCGGCGATTTGTTCGTCTGGCCGGGGCGATGCCGCAGCGCGGGGGCCGCGGCCTTGGGCTTGGGCTGGGGCTTCTCGCAGCCTTCGATGGCCGTGGAATCCCGGCTGATATGGCCGATCAGCCGCCAGCCCTGGGTCCTCTCAATCAGGGCCGCATGCACCCGTTCGGCAAAGTGGTCGGCGGCGAATTCGGCGAAGGCCCGCGAGAACACGCTCTCGTGGGGAACTTCCGCTGCCCTTTCCCAACCGCACAGGCGCCGCAAAACCAGGTCATCGCGCAAGCGGTCCAGCAGGGCGCGGGTGGTGGGGAAGTTGAACACGGCCTTGGCCACGAAGGCCCGCGCCAGGGCGGCCCGGTCGTGGGGAGGACGTCCCGGACCGTGCCGGACGACGACGAAGCCATCCAACTGGAGCAGCGCCAAGGTGCGGACCAGCTTTTGCTGCAAGTCGCTGAGCGGTCCCAGTACCTCCTCCAGAGCCGGAAACAGGCGGCCTTGCAGAATCCGTCCGAAGCTGGCCAGCACCTGGAGTAAGCTATGCATGAGGGTTGTTTTCCGATAGTGTGGTTTCTGGCAAGAAACATTCTATCGGGAACGCAACCCTCTTCAAAACATTTTTAGACCTCTTGTTCTGGCCCGGACCTCAGCGGTAGTTTTGCAAGTCCCTCTCTAGCGTGCCGACGCGGATTTCAGTCTGCGCCCGAAAACGTTCCAGCCGGTTATTACTTAGCCAGGGTTCCCATCTTGCGATCCTGGCCGTGGCCGATTGTATGTCCAACCGCCCCCCTCGGAATGTTTCCATCCCGAGCGGCTCCGGCAGCCGAGAGAGGCGGCTAACTCTGGCTCCTCCGAGCACGTAAGCCAGGATTCCCATTTTGCCACCCTGGCTGGCATCGATTATAAGCCCACTCTGACACTGCTACATCTTTTAATCTTCTTGTCCCTTCCGAGCGACTCCAGCAGCCCAGGAAGGGGATCCGCTCTGGCTCGGCCGGGCACGGAAGTGGCTGATGCCAAGCGGCTTATCATGCACCTAAACGAGGGTTCAGTGCCGCTCACGGTCCACGATGGCAAAGCCCCGCACGCCCGAAGCCCAGCACCTTGACCGCATTCCGCCGAGTGAGGTAGTAGGGGCGCTAGCCTGACGGAGCGGGTTGAAATCACCCCCGGTAATGCCTCCCGGCGCTGAAGGGCAACAAGCGACGTTAAAGACAATCTGCGGGTGTGAGGCACGGGTTATCCGTCTTGTTCCCGAGCTTCGCGAGGTCCTAACGGCTCAGAAGCTCAATAGAGACCAATCCTGCCCTACTTGCCCTCCGGTGACAGGCTTACGGCTTCCGCAACTTCGATCCCCAGTGGAACGCGCGCCTGCCGACCCAACTGCAAGAGCGCGTCGAGCAGGCTGAGGCCGTCAACATCGAACCTATGCACACCTCTCTCTGCGATTCGTGCCCCCTCAATGGGCGGGTGTGCTCGAGCGATGAGGGGAATCGTCCCGCACGGAAGAAGGAGCACCGTCAAACAGAGAACTGGGGTTGGGAGAACTCGCATTTGCCGCATACCTAGTTACCGTTGATCGTGATCGAGCTGCATGAATACACAATGGAATTGGCGTTTGGCAAGGTCCAACTCCGTTCCCTCCCACGCTCCGGAGAGCGCACCCCGTCAGCCGTCACCCCGTCGCTAGCGCGCAGAACCCTCGCCCTGCGCGTGCTGCCTCTGGTACGCGGCGTAGCGGTCCAGGATGAGCTTCCGGGCGTGCGCGATCGTCGTCCTCAATTCCGAACTGCTCGTCTGGAATTCGAGATAGCGCAGCAGCAGGAGAACTCCGCGGGGCTCCCGGTCGGACGGCCTCTCGACGCGGCTTGGGTCGTAAAAGCAACTGTCCACAATGCTAAGCGCACTGCCGATCTCGCGGTCGCTCAAGCTCCTGTCGCCGAGGTACCGGGCCAGTACGCCCGTGCAGGAGTCGCCTCCCGTCGCGAGGGCCTTGGTGTCCTGACCCCAACTCCCGCCGGTTCCCATCACCCTGTCCACCGTTCCCTCGAGGCTGTAGTCCCTCTGCTGCCGGCCGTGGGCCGCCGGGACGATCCAGGCTGACGCCACAACCAAGAATATCAGGTGCTTCATGGCTTCTCACCTCTTCACGTCTACATCCTTACCGTTTGCAATTTCCCCGGCGCTTCCACTCGGGTGTTGACCTCTGGAGCGTCTTCATCGTGTTGAAACCCGCATGAATGAAGGCGTCGGAGACTCTCCAGAGGTTATCAGTGACTACTCAAAGAGGAAATGCAAGCTTATGTGGTTAACTGAGAGCCAGCTCTTGAATCTGGTGCGGATGAGAGGACTTGAACCTCCACGGAGTTGCCCCCACCAGGACCTGAACCTGGCGCGTCTGCCAATTCCGCCACATCCGCACAACTTCGACGGGCTACATCTCATTGTCCGCGAGCCGGCGCAGGCTGTCAAATCACACCACGCCCGCCTCTTCAATCACCAACTCCCCCTTGTCCGCGTCGAGCGAGGCCAGCACGCCCAGGGGTAGCGTGAGCTGATCGTCGGTGTGGCCGATGGTGAGCCCGGAGAGCACGGGAATGGTGAGCTTGCCCAGAATCTGGTCCACCACTTCGCCCACCGAGAAAGTCGATTCGAAGGAGGGCTTGAAATCGCGCGGGCGGCAATCGCTGCATTCGCCGAAGACGATGCCGGCGGCGGCGTCCAGCTTGCCGGCCAGGCGCAACTGCGTCAGGATGCCGTCGATGGCGTAGGGCTGCTCGTCCACGTCCTCGATAAACAGGATGCGGCCGCGCGTGTCGATCTCGTAAGGCGTGCCCATGGTCCGCATCACCAGCGACAGGTTTCCGCCGATGAGCCGGCCGCGCGCCTGGCCCGGCCGCACCGTGCGCAGCGCGTGCGCCGGACGAAGCTGGTTCGTTTCCGGCGGGTTCGTCACCGCGCCCAGCGGCTCGGCGGAGAACAGCGCGCGGCGGAACCACTTCTCGGTGAATTCCGTGAAGGCCGAAATCATGAGCGGCCCATGAAAAGTCACCAAGCCGGCGCGCTTGTGAATTGCCAGGTGCAGGCACGTGATGTCGCTGTAGCCGAGGAAGATTTTGGGATTCGCGCGCAGCAGGCCGTAATCGATGCGGTCCAGCAGACGCTCGGAACCGTAGCCGCCGCGGATGGCGAAGACGGCCTTCACCTCGGGGTCGCGGAACATGTCGTGGAGATCGTCGAGGCGCTGCTGGTCGGAGCCGCCGAGATAGCCCGCCCGCTGGCCCACGTTGCGGCCCATCTTGGGGCGCAGTCCGAAGTACTTCACCGTGCGCACCACCAGCGCCAAACGGTCCGGGTCGGAGACGTAGGCACCGGGCGTGATCAGCCCCACGGTGTCGCCTTCGCGCAGCGCCGGCGGCCGCACCAGCGCGGGATCGGGCCCCGGCTCGGGCGCTGCGCGCAGGGTGGCCGCGGCGCCCAAACCCGCCAGGAATTGTCTGCGTCCGGTCATGGCAGCGAACATAGCACACGACGCCCCGGGGCGGCGCGAGGCCCGTCTGCGGCACAATAGTAGAGCATGACGCTGGTGACCTGGCTTGTAGCGCTGGCCGGCCTGGCCGCGCCGCTCGCGGCGCAGGACTCGCCGCCGACGGTATTCCGGAGCGATTCGCGCCTGGTCGTCCTGCACGCCACCGTGCTCGACGCGGACGGGCGGCTGGTGACGAATCTCCCGCAAAGCGCGTTTCATGTCTTCGAGAACGGTGTCCCGCAGGAGGTGAAGGTTTTCAGGCGCGAAGACGCGCCGGTCTCCATCTGCCTCATCATCGACGACAGCGGCAGCATGACCAACAAGCGCGACCGCGTGGCGGCGGCGGCGCTGGCGCTGGTCGAGGCATCCCACCCGGATGACGAAGTCTGCCTGGTCCACTTCAATGAGAAAGCGTATCTGGACCTGGACTTCACCCACGACCGCAAACAGCTGGATGAGGGTCTGAGGCATTTCGACACGCGCGGCACCACCGCGATGCGGGACGCCGTGCGGCTGGCGATCGACCACCTGGAGCGGAAGGCGGCCGAGGACAAGAAGGTCATCATCCTGGTCACCGACGGCGAAGACAATACCAGCGTCATCGGGCAGGACTATGTGATCCGCGCGGCCCAGCAGAGCGGCGTGCTCATTTACGCCATCGGCATTCTGAACGAGATCGACGACGAACAGACGCACCGGGCCCAGCGGGACCTGGACGCGCTGACGCAAGCCACGGGCGGCCAGTCGTACTATCTGAAGGATGCCTCGGAGGCCAGCCCCACGGCGCTCGAAATCGCACACAGCATCCGCAACCAGTACACGCTGGCCTACAGCCCTTCAAACCAGGTGCTCGACGGAATGTTCCGCCGCATTCTGGTGAAAGCCACGGGACCGGTGCCGCTGACCGTCGTCACCCGCGCCGGCTACTGGGCCAGCGGCCGGCAGAGGGTTCCGTAAGCCCGCTCCCGCGCAGACCGATCAGGCTTGGGCGATATCCGTGTGTCTGAAATCCTCGCCAGTGAAAAGCAGCGGCAGGCCGGCGACCGATGCGACCGCATACGACATACAGTCCCCGAAGTTCAAAGCGGCCGGATGACGGCCCCGGCCGAACCGGATGAAAGCGGTTGCCGCGGCGTCCAGGTGTTCCTCGTTGAACGGTACCACCTCGGCTTCCAGGCGGCGCAGAAGAGCGAAGACCATCGGGCGCGCGTCCCGGCCGAGCCGCACGGTCAACACCATTGCACTTTCGAGTAGAGTGGGGACTCCCACGACCACTACCTCGGCAGCGTCGATTCTCTCGATCAGCCGCTCGTGGCCGGGCTCCCGCAGGTGAATCGCAACGATGGCGGAACTGTCCAGAACCATGCCTCAGTAGCCCTCCGGCCCATAGCCCAGGATCTGATCTTCTTCCTCGCGACTCAGCACCCGCCCCAACTCGCCGGCCGGCATCAAGGGCCACACGTCCTGCTCCAGGTACTCCCGCAGGCTCTTACGACCGCCGGGCTTGCCGGTCCTGGCCTGGAGCCGGGCCCGGCGTTCCACCAGCGCCCGCCGGATGGCCTCCGTCTTGGTTTCATGGGCTAGGTTGGCCACTTCGCCGGCCAGCCTCTCGACGTCGGCGTTCTTGATGTTGAGGGCCATGGTGTAGTACTACCAATATTACACCATTCCACCATCTGAGGACGAACGACCACATGGCTGACGGCTGCTGGCCGCGTCAGCCTGCCAGCTCGATCTCGATGCGCTTGCTGGCGGGGTCCACCGCGGCGATGCGGAAGGTGCGAATCTGCCCGGTGCGGGGAGGCTCGCCGGCGGTCCCGGTGGCGAGCGCCCGGCCCTGCTTCCAGCGGGCGGAGAGCATCGCCGAGAGCGACGAGACGTCCGCCTGGCTGCCGGCGCCGGGATCCTGTTCGGCCGCCTTCTGCGGCTTCGGAAGCGCGCAGGTCGCGACAAGGCCCTCGCCAAGTTCCACCCGGGCGCTGCCCTTGGAGACCTCGACGATGCGCCCGCTGACCACGTCACCGGCCTTGTGCTCGGCGATGTACTCGTCGGCGGTGGTGGGCTGCAGTTGCTTGATGCTGAGCCGCATGCGGCGCTTGTCGCGGTCCGCCTCGATCACCAGCGCTTTCACCACCTCGCCCAGCTTGAGCGCATCCTGCGGATGATTGATGCGTTTCTCGCCGGTGATGTCGCCGACGTGGATCATGCCTTCGACGCCCTCGGCCAGCTCGACAAACGCTCCGAACTTGGCCAGGCTGGTGACGCGCCCCTCGGCCACGCTGCCCACCGGGAACTTCTTCAGTGCCTCTTCCCAGGGGTCGCCCAGCGCCTGCTTGAGGCCGAGGCCGATGCGCTTGGCGCCCGCGTCCACGTTCAGAACCACGGCTTCGATGAGATCGCCGGGCTGAACCACGTCGCCGGGCTTGCGGACCTTTCTCGACCACGTGAGGTCGAACATGCGGATGAGACCCTCGACGCCGGGCTCGAGCTCGACAAAGGCGCCGAACTCGGCGGTGCGGGTCACCTTGCCACGCACGCGCTCGCCGGGCTTGTATTTCTCCGCAACCAGCGACCATGGGTCGGGGGTCATCTGCTTCAGGCCGAGCGAGATCTTGTGGGTCTCGCGGTTGATCTTCAGGATCTTGACGTCGAGCTCGTCGCCCGTCTTGAGCACATCGGACGGCTTGTCGATCCGGTTCCAGGAAATCTCGGCCACGTGCAGCAGGCCGTCGATGCCGCCGAGGTCCAGGAACGCGCCGAAATCGGTGAGCGTGCGCACGGCGCCGCGGACCACCGCGCCCTCCTGGAGCGATTCGAAGTGCGCGCGGCGCGCCTGCATCTGCTCTTCTTCGAGCACGGCGCGGCGGTCCACCACGACGTCTTCCTCGGTGGTATGCAGCTTGATGATCCGGCAGGTGATCTCCTGCCCGACAAGCTGTTCCATCTCGGCCGGGGTCTTGGCGCCGCTGCGCGAGGCGGGCAGAAAAGCGCGCGCGCCGACATCGACGCTCAGGCCGCCCTTCACCACACCGGAGACGACGCCGCCGATGGGCCGCTTCTCGGCAAAGGCGCTTTCCAGCGCCGACCAGTCCCTCGGCCGCTCGACCTTGAGCTTGGAGAGCTGGTAGTAGCCCTCCGCGTTGCGGCCGCGGAGATTCACCGTCAACAAGTCGCCGACAGCGATGTCGGGCTTGCCGGACGCGTCGCGGAACTCGTCGAGCGGCAGGACGCCTTCGGTCTTCCAGCCGATATCGACGAAGACGGTGTCGCTCGAGACGGCAACCACCTTGCCTTGCCGGCTCTCTCCGTGGCCTTGCCGGTGGGATTCTTCAAATTGTGAAAGGATCTCGCCGAAGGAAGAATCCGGGGCGGATGGCTTCTCGATGCCGAGATCGCTGGGGGGCTCTGGGTAAGTCATGCTGGGGAACGAACTCTTATTCTGGCACACTTAGGGGCGCGGCGAGGGGCCGGCGGATCGGCCGTTGGCCTACGGCCATCGGCCCTCAGGCCGGTCCGGACCGACCGGAACGACGGGCGACGGGCCACCAGCGTTAACATGGCAGCGTGAGTCCCTTGCGCGCGAGCGAGTGGTTCCGCATCCAGGATGCGGTGTGGCTGGTGCTGTTCGCGATCCTGGCCGCGACCGGACCGAACCGGGAGCCGGAGTTCATCCTGCTGCTGTTCGCGCTGGCCCTGCTCCAGGTGCTGGAGCAGAAGATCCCGTTCTTCGCGCCGGTTCGCGGGAGCGTGCTTGCCAACCTGCTCAAGCTGGCTCTGGGGCTCGCGATTCTCGGCCAGGCCGGCGGCATCAACAGCCCCTATTTCTGGATCCTGCTGGTGCCGGTGGTCTCCGCGGCCACCACGCTGGGCGAGGCGGGCACGATCGTTTTCGCCGCGCTGGCTTGCGGCGGCTACCTTTCCTTCCTGCTGTTCATAGACTGGCAAGGCTACGAAATCCCGCCCGAGGAGGTCCCGCTTCTCTGGCTGCGGCTGGCGTGTTTCGCCGTAATCGGCTACCTGACGCGGCGGCTGGCCGAGGCGCACCGCACGGAGGCGCGGCGGGCGCAAGCCACCGCCGAGCAGCTTGCCGAGGCCAACCGGAGCTTGCAGGAGGCCGAGGCGGCGGTGCGGCGGTCGGAGCGGCTGGCGGCGCTCGGGCAGCTCTCGGCCGGACTGGCTCACGAGCTTCGCAACCCGCTGGGCACCATTCGGGCTTCGGCCGAGATGCTGGTGAAGAACGTGCCCGAGGAAAGCGACATGGCCCGCGAGCTGGCGGGCTTCATCTCCTCGGAGGTGGACCGGACGAACTCGCTGGTCACGCGCTTCCTCGAATTCGCGCGGCCGCTCCAGCTCCAGCCCCGGAAGGCCGAGCTGGCCGAAGTCATCGACCGCGCCATTGCCCAGTTCGAGCGGAGCCAGCCGCGCCACGACGTCACCATCTACCGCAACTACTCGCCCGACGTCCGGCCGTTCGCCTTCGACGCCGAGCTGATGGAGCGCGTCTTCTACAACCTGATCCTCAATGCCGCGCAGGCGACGACGCCGGGTGGAGCGGTCACCGTGAAAACCCGTCCGATCGACGGCAACGTCGAGATTTCGGTGATCGACCGCGGCACCGGCATCGAACCCGGCCAGTTGGAGAACATCTTCAATCCGTTCTTCACCACCAAGAAGGAAGGCGTGGGACTGGGGCTCGCCATCGTCTCGAAGATCGTGGACCTGCACGGCGGTAAAATAGCAGTCGAAAGCCACCCCGGCAAGGGCAGTATTTTCCGTATCTTCCTGCCGGCGGGATAGCCGGCGCCACGCATGAAATCACGCATCCTGATTGTCGAAGACGAAGACAAGCTCCGGCGCGTCCTGGAGCTGCAGCTCCGGTCCGCCGATTTCGAGGTGGAGCAGGCGGCAACGGCCGAAGCCGCGCTGAAGCTCGTGGACCACACCGACCTGGTGCTGACGGACCTGCGCCTGCCCGGCATGGACGGCCTGGAGCTGATTCACATGATCCGGCGCCAGAACACGCGCACGCCCATCGTGGTGATGACCGCTTTCGGCACCATCGAGACCGCGGTCGATGCGATGAAGGCGGGCGCGGCCGATTTCCTGCTAAAGCCGTTCTCGCTCGACCACATGATGACGGTGATCCGCAAGGCGCTCGAAGTGCGCGCGCTGGAGGACGAAAACCGCAAACTGCGCGAGGAGCTGGGCCACCGCTACGAGTTCGACAACATCATCGGCCGCAGCGCGCCGATGCAGGAGATCTTCGCCACCATCGAGCGCGTCGCGCCGACGCGGGCCACGGTGCTGCTGGCCGGCGAGAGCGGCGTGGGCAAGGATCTGATCGCGCGCGCCATCCACTTCAAGTCGCCGCGGCGCGACCGGCCGTTCGTGAAGATCAACTGCACGGCGCTGCCGGAGAACCTGATGGAGAGCGAGCTGTTCGGCTACGAGAAGGGCGCCTTCACCGGCGCCAATACGGTCAAGCCCGGCCGCTTCGAGCAGGCCGACACGGGCACCGCATTCCTCGACGAGATCGGCGACGTGCCGGCGGCGATTCAGGTCAAGCTGCTGCGCGTGCTCCAGGAGCGCGAGTTCGAGCGGCTGGGCAGCAACAAGACGCGGCACATCGACGTGCGGATCGTCGCCGCCACCAACCAGGACCTGCGGGCCGCGCTCGAGCAGGGCACCTTCCGCGAGGACCTCTACTACCGGCTGAACGTGGTGCCGCTGAACATTCCGCCGCTGCGCGAGCGCCCGGAGGACATCCCGTTTCTGGCCGAGCACTTCGTGAAGAAGCTGGCCGCGGCGAACGCGAGCCCGGTGGAATCGATCACCGAAGAGGCCATTCAGAAGCTGCTGACGTACCACTGGCCGGGAAACGTGCGGGAGCTGGAGAACGTGATCGAGCGCAGCCTGGTGCTGTCCGCGGGGACGCGCCTCGAGGCGGCCGACATTCGCCTGGACACGGCGCCGCGGGCGCGGGAGCGCGCGGCGGGAGCGGAGGACTTCCTGCCGGAAGGCGTGACGCTCGACGAGTACGAGCAGGCCATCATCCGCGAGGCGCTGCGGCGCGCCGCGGGCAACAAGAGCCAGGCGGCGCGGCTGCTGGGCCTGACCCGCAACGCGCTGCGCTACCGGCTTTCGCAGATGGGCCTGGAGAGCGCAAAAGACAGCGGCGAAAACACGGATTGACCCCCGCCCCGTCATGCGCTAGTATGACAGTGCGGGGTGGAGCAGTCTGGTAGCTCGTTGGGCTCATAACCCAAAGGTCGTAGGTTCAAATCCTACCCCCGCAACCAACCCTCCTTCCCCTTTAGATCCTGAGCCTTGCATCGCTCTGTCCATCAGCCTGCTACAGCCCCCGCATTGGGTCCATTGGGTCCAATAACGAGATTCAGCCCCGCGCTGGCAGCCGCCGCGCGTCGGTACTCAAGCTCCTGATCGGTGTGCGAGTACCTATCGGTTGTCCTCAGTGAACTGTGGCCGATCCATTGCAATTGCAGGTCTGGAGGGATTCCGCGCTTCCTCAACACCGTTACCCTGCCGTGTCTGAAGGCATGGAGCCCCGCTTTCGGAATCCCCAGTCTTTTTAGCAGGGGGGCCAGAATCCGCTTGCAGATGTTCTCCCCGGCGACAGGACCGCCCGATTCCCGACAACCCACGGTGGCGCGGCGTTGTGCTAGCTGTATCCGGGCTCGTGACCTGAAACGCCTCCAGGCGAGCAAGCTGAAGCGCCGGGCCGCCCGCATCGCCGCCCGGCAGTCCAAGGCCGAGGCGCAAGTCGAAGAGAAGTAGCAGGCAGGTCCCGTCCCGGATATACCACCCAACGCCCGATGCGTCTGACCACGCGGATACGGGCATCCTCGGCACACAGTCAAGATTCCACGACACGGAATGCCTGGTATCTAGATTGGAAGGACCCTGGTGCGCTGCGGTTCAGACAATGGCAGCTTGCCTGTGATCGCACGGATCAATCGAAATGCGCGGTAACGCGAAGTCTTCGCGAGCTGCCCGGCGTCCACAGCCACGCTCGCAGAAGACCGTTCGAATAGCCCCCACGCCTGACACATGCCAATCCTCAAGAGCCGGTCGAGCTCCTCAGTGGTTGTATAGTACAGCCTTCCTTCCTTGTCTCGCGTCCCAATGCAAAGATCAACGAGCCGTTTGTGCCACTCGACAAATTCGTTTTTCGAGATCCTGAACTGGTAGAAACCAAGACAACTCGTGACGCAAGCGTGTTCTTCGAACACAAGTCCCCATAGTCTCATGGTCTTAATCTTGTCGGAAACGTGTTCGCACCAGCGCCTGTCGAGGGTGCCGGGGTTTCGATCAAATAGACCCACAACTTCCTCGCACAGGGCTCTGCGAAACACACGTTCCAACGTGCCGCCTTCAAAGTCTTCGATTTTGAATTGTTCCTCACCCGAAATGCTCCACTTGTTCTTGTCGTGGGCGATGTCTGGGGAGCGCTTGAGCAGCAAGACCGAACCATCTTCGAACCGAACAATGTAATGTAGGCCGACACTGCTCGGAACGCGGTTCATTTCCACGTCGAGACTTCCAAACTCCAACGCAAGTTGGTCATCTGCTTCGACCCCATTCTTTGAGTTCCGCACCGTGTTATGAGTCTGCCAGTCCGTACGCACAAACGAAAGCGTCAGATCGCCCTCATTGTCTTTGAACGGACGGGAGTAGCTAGCTAGCACAAACTTGGTGTCGTTTGATTCGTTCGCGCCCAACGGGAAAAGTCCACCGGGGATGCGGGCGAGGATTGGACTAGGGTCGATCACACGTCGGGTATCGATGATCTTGACCTGTGCCGGATCCCACCCTAGTTGCAGGTAATCGGCCCTCGTGTTCAAAGTGGAGTGGATGAACGTCTCCACGGCGGAACCGATTACGGGGTATGGCTCGGCCCCTTGTGCTACGCGTTGCTCGGCGAGGGGATCCGGTGAGCGGATGTTGCGGTTCGAAGCCAATAACTCGTCGGCTTCGCGGTGCTGCTGACATGTTCTGAATATCCGCCACGCTAAGAGTCCCAAGATAAGCAGGGCCGGGACTATTACGACCGCCCATCCGAAGGGGAGTAGGGCTACGACCGCTAGGAGGCCCGCTAGAAAAGCCAGCGCTATCGTTTTGAACGGCTCGCTGCGACGTGCGTATTCATAAAGGTCCCGTTTGAAATCGTTTAGGCGCACTGGCGTTTCTCCTGTTCCACGACACGGGGTGCTGTGCATCTGCGCCACCTCGTACACTTGGCTGCGAACGTGGGAGTTCCGTCTTGCCTCCTGGCCACAGTCAATTGTACGTCGAACCGCCTCCATTGGAGGTGTTTGTCTCCCCGTTCGCAGATCGTGGCACAAACCGGGCTTCTTGCGACGCCCTGCCGCCGTTCTTGCCGGGCACCCTGCAATTGCCCGGACCACCGTCTTTATTGGCGCTGGCGCGCCTGGGACGGTCGATCTACTTAATGCTTCGCTTGGGGATAAGGGGCCGCACATGTGGAATGCCGCCAGGGACGCACCGCTGCCCACAGAATTGATTCCAGGAATCAGTTCTTTTGCCTAGCCGTCTCATCGACGGCCTTGGCCGTCGAGCCTATCTTTCGTGGCCGCGCAGCTACGGCCCCGGCTGCGAAGCCTTGGGTAGTGTCTGAAATCTGCGTTGATGGATTCCCTTGCTGGACCGGGCCTAGTTGCCATCCCAGGGCATCTTGCCAATGGTTATTCGGGCCTTCTGCGTTGGTGGCGTCTTGACGCATGCTTCACACGAATACCGCAATCCAATGTCGAATCCAGGTGCTGGGTCGAGAAGGCTTACATAGATGGTTTCCTTGGGGAGGGCCGCTCCGGGATTCAGAAGATAAATCTGCATGTGCCTGGTCTGGTCACGCATGCCTGCTGGCTTATCAAGACCAGCCGGTTCTTTGGCAAACTTGCAGCGATCACAAACGTCAATCCATACGTCTGCCAAGTGGATAGCGACCTTGGACGTATTGAGCGCCGAGAAGGTTACTTCGAAAAAACCATCTTTGTCGGCGCGAAGCAAAGCGGCGAGGAGGGGTTCGGTTGAATTCTCTTGCACTAACGTAAACTGTAAGCTTGCCAGATCTGGCGGATCTGGTTTTCCGACTTTGCCGATACTTGCGTTGAGATTGGTTTCCGTGTTGGATACCAGCTTCCCAAGGGTGCCCATCGCTCCTTTGAGGTCATCCCTTACCACGGATATCTGCTGATCGGAATGTTCAGTCGCTTTCTTGAGACCCTCCCCGACCGTGCCGATCTGCTTATCCGTGTGTTCATTGGCTACACTGATGATTCTGGCCCAGGCCTCGTTCTGTTCCTTCTCCGCCAGTACTTGCTGCCTCCAGAGCAAGACACTCCAAGCGAGCCCAACGGCTACGATTCCTATTCTCCAAGCCATGCGTGCCTTCCGTAGGTCTGGGACAAACGCAATGAGAATAGAAAGCCCAACGGGGACGAGAGCGACCGCGTAGTTGATGGTCCTAGCACTGTCTCTCTGGAACCACAAATATAGCCCGACGAGCAGTATGGCAGTGATGGAGACGGCTACGACCAAAAGACGCCAAAGCCACTTAAGGCCATGCCCACTCCGATTGTCTGGAGGAAGTTCCGGGGGTGTAGCCATGTTCTTCGCCCGAACAGTGCGCGATTCATGGTGCACTCCAATCACGCCGCTTTTGACGCCGCACGGAACGGCTCCTGCCCGTTCCGGGCACTGGCAGCCAGATTGAAGCTTTCCAGATTCGCTTCACCTCTATTCTACGCCAGAAGTTCGGCGATTCCCCACACGTGATCCGTGATCCCCGCCTCCGCCGCCCTCCGAGGAGAAGTAGCAGGCGGGCCTTGGGGTAGTGCATCAGTTTGGAATCGGGTGCTGGCGTCGCCAAGCCACGTAACGGCACAAGAAGGCGAGGTCCGCTTCGGTCAGCTGGTCGAAGGGGACCGCTATCCGCATCTCAGAAACGATATTGTCATCCCACGACCCTGTGCCTTCTTGGATGGCCTTAGCTTTCGCATCCACCTTCGAGGCGATGCATTTTTCACGCTTTGTGGACGGTACCATGGAGCAGTTCCTTTCACGGTTTCGCTGGTGACGCTTGGCACTTCTGGCAGATGGGGCTGCCCGGCTGAGGATCTGGCCAACGCGTGCGACTCATCAGACCGCTGCCCACGAGGGCCGCGAGCATCGTGTCAGCGGCGGGCTTATTGAGCAACTCAGGATGCTCTCGTACGTATCGCTGGAAGACTAAGAGCACCTGTAGGGCTGTGGGTTCGCCCTTCGCTATGTAGAGATAGACCTCCCCGCGATCCTCGATCCGCAGCGAATTCATTGTGCCATCCGCCAGCCCCTTGAGATAGCCCACGCACACCAAGTCGTCCGTGACATCACGGTCTGTGGGGACGCCACCTGAGACTCGCAACCGCTCCGAAGCCTGACAGAGGACGTAGGCGTCCTGGGTGTTTTTGAACTGCCCGCTGGCAGGCCCCGCTACCCCCAGGACCGCCGCGAGCGCCAGAATCAGCTTCTGCATACTCAGTCCTTCCGTTTTGCGGGTTCCATCATAGCCTACTGTGGGCCACTGCGAACGTAGCCCAATCTTGGGTCCAAACTTGGGACCAACTGGGAGCCCTTTTTCAGCCCATTTTGGGGAGTAAGTCGCGCCAGATCAATGAAGTCCAAAACAGCTCATAACCCAAAGGTCGGTGGTTCAAATCCACCCCCCGCAACCAACCCTCCTTCGAACCCAAACTCTTTGAAGTGCTGACGGTTGCACCGTCGATTCGCCAGCCCCGGCCGCCACTTCTGGCGAGCATCTTTCGGCGAGTTTGCTACCAGACTGCTACCAGTCGGGCCCAAGACAACCTGAGTTTGGCACAATGCTGGAGTTCAGCCGGGACAGCCGCAAGATTCTTAAAGAATCTTAGTATAGTGTTATTAGAGACGGACAGAACCCGACCGACCACGCCACCCTCTGGAATGAAGATGCCAACGCCTTGGTGCAGCGGTATCCCGGCCGCTTCGAGTACGTCCCCAACCCAGACCTTATCAAGTACAAGGACTTCCGAGGGTGCGCGTCGGCGGCCGCTGGCTGGAGGCCTGGCCATCCACGATGTTTTTCCCGGTTTCCGTGAGGCGCTTCGGGCCGTTTTCGCGGCGTCCCATATGAACGGAGAATGACGATGATCCCCAAGTTCACGAAAGCCTTTCTGCTTGCGATGATTGCCGGGAGCCCGGTGTGGGCCCAGGCTGGCTTAAGTTTCGTCCCGGTGCCCCCATGCCGCGTGGTGGATACGCGCGAAGCGGACGGCGCCTTCGGCGGTCCTGCCATGGAAGCAGGGGAGACGCGCTCCTTCGCCATCCCACAGGGTTCTTGCAACATTCCCGCCACGGCCCAGGCTTATTCTCTGAACGTCACGGTGGTGCCCGAGGGCTTCCTCGCTTACCTCTCGTTGTGGCCGACAGGGCAGACTCAGCCCACGGTCTCCACGCTGAATTCTTACGCGGGCAGCGTGGTGGCGAATGCGGCCATCGTGCCGGCGGGCACGGGCGGCGCGGTGAGCGTCTACGTCTACAATCCCACCCATGTGATTCTGGATATCAACGGCTACTTCGACACGTCCACGGGCGCGACTTCGTATTCGTTCTATCCCGCCACGCCCTGCCGCGTGGTGGATACGCGAGGCGCGACGGGCGCCTTCGGCGGGCCCACCATGCAGGCCAACCAGAGCCGGAGCTTCCCGGCTCCACAAAGCTCTTGCGACATTCCGGCGACGGCGCGGGCTTACTCCTTGAACTTCACGGTGGTGCCCGAGGGCTTCCTGGGTTACCTGTCAACCTGGCCGACGGGGCAGCAACAGCCGAACGTCTCGACGCTGAATTCCTACACCGGCAGCGTGGTGGCGAACGCGGCGCTGGTTCCGGCGGGGACCAACGAAGCGATCTCGGTGTTCGTGACCAACCCGACGGACGTGATCGCGGACATCAACGGCTATTTCGGGCAGCCGGGGAGCGCGGGGGCGCTCTCGTTCTACCCGGTGACGCCGTGCCGGGTGGCGGACACGCGCAACGCCACGGGCCCGTTCGGCGGGCCGATCATGGCGTCCGGGGAGACGCGCCCGTTCGCGATTCCGGCGGGCGCCTGCAACATTCCCTCGACGGCGGCGGCTTATTCGCTGAACGTGACCGTTGTGCCGGATGGAGCGCTGTACTACCTTTCGGTGTGGCCGACAGGGGTAGCGCAGCCGGTGGTTTCGACGCTGAACTCGTATGACGGCTCGGTGCTGGCGAACGCGGCGATTGTGCCGGCGGGGACCAACGGCGCGATCGACATCTACGTGACGGGCCAGACTCAGGTGATTCTGGACATTAACGGGTACTTCGCACCCGCGAGCAGCGGACCGGTCGGCGGGGACGCCGTGGCGGAACGGGCGCTGGTGCAGGATGGGCTTTCGATTGCGCTGGCATCCAACGTGTTACAGAGTCAGATGTACGTTATCTTCGCGACCGGTACCCAATCCCTCCCCTGTCACGCCCTCAGCGGCGGTGGCAGTGTGAATTCGGGTTCGACCCCCACGACGTCCGTGGAGGGGAATCCGGTCTACCCGGTGACCGTGTATTACGACACCCAGTGCACGCAGCCGTACGTCGCCGCGGACCTGACATCCTTGACCCAGACGGGGGACGGCAGCGGGGTCATTGTGGAGACTGCCACCTATAGCGCTCAGGACGGAGCCACGCTCGGCACCATGACCCTCAATATGACGCTCAAAGAAACGCTCATCGGTGACAACATCGGGGGCGTGAGCGTGTACGGTCTGGGCGTATTCACGGCGTCAGGCGGCCTGCAGAAGCCCATACAGTTGGGGTTGTCATGCGCTATTGCCAGTCTTTCCGGTGCGACGAATGTCCCCTGCACCGGGGGCGTGGCGCAGGACTTCCCCTCGCTGGACCTGGCCATTGGCTCGGTGACATCCATAACCCTGAACCTCTCCGGGGGCGTGCTGGGTCAGGGCGGCGGCAGCGTGAGCTTCACCGGCAGCGGCTCGACGGTAACGGGGTCAATCGGAGGTCTGACGCTGACCAACCCGTCACCGGCCTCCTTCGTCATTCAAGGCGGAACGGCCTACGCCTCAACCACCAACAGCGGCAGTGCGGCCGCATTCGGGCTCTTTCCTCCGACGCCGACCGGCTGGTCGGTCATCGATGCGGGCCACGACCAGACACTCCAGATTTCGGTGATCGACGACATAACCCTCGATTCGAGCATCACGATCACCCAAACCAGCACCGGCAAAACGCTGGTGACCGGCACGGTGGATCACTCGGGCACGGGCACCGTCACCTACTCCGACGGCACCACTGCGCCGATCACGAGCTGGACCCTGGGCGATTGAGGCAACACGGGCTGAACGGCACAAGGCAGGCGAACCCGCCTGCCCCATGCCTCAGGCGTAGCGTCGCGTGCGGGCTGGAAGCTGGCCCGCACGCGGTCAGCGCTTTCTCAACCTGGGCAATGGGCTTCGGATGGTACAGCTCGACTACGGAACCAGATTTATTGCGTTTTTCGACGACGGTCACTGGATTTCGACGGCTTGACGGTGCTACATTGGATTTCGACGTACAAGCTCAGCAGATAGCGGTTCTCGACCAATGTCCGGATATTTCGACGGACGAAGCTTGATCTAGCAGCCATGGCGATCTTTCAGGAAAAGACGGTTCCCGTGGGCACCCGGCTGGCGGGGTGGGCTGCGCTCGTGCGGATGTTTGGCGTAGCGGCTGCGGTGCGACGACCGGCCTGCGTTTCGGAACAGTATGTTAGCGGCAGCCGCCGGGGGGAGGGGGCGTGGCTCGTCTTCGACAAGCGCTACTGGCCCGGCGCCACTTTCGCCAATCACCTGACCTTTGCGCTTCGCCACGAAGACATCGACCTCCTGCTTTTCAAGCGGATCTTCGATGCCGTTCCGCAGCGGGAGGTGGAGGCCTTCGTCCGCGCCGCGCCCACAGGGATTCCGGTTCGCCGGGCCTGGTTCCTGTATGAGACCCTGACCGGGCGCACGCTCGACTTTGAGGACGCCCCGCGCGCGGTGGCTGTCGATCTCCTAGACCCGAAAGCGTATTTCACGGTCCAGCCGCGGCTCTCCAAGCGCCACCGCGTCCGCAACAACCTCCTGGGTACGGGCCGCTTCTGCCCTGTCATCCGTCGCACGAAAACCCTTGAGGAGTTAGTCGCCCTCGATCTCTCCGCCAAGGCGCGCGAGACCGTCGGGCGCGCGGGCGCGAATCTGGTCGCGCGCGCCGCCAGTTTCATGTTGCTGGCCGACAGCCGGGCCAGCTTCGAGATCGAGGGTGAGCGCCCGCCCCGCAATCGGCTGGAGCGCTGGGGCCGCGCCGTGCTGCAGGCCGGGAAGAACCCCCTGACCCTCGATGAAATCATCCGCCTTCAGCGCGTCCTGATCGAGGACACGCGCTTCGTCCGCGCAGGCCTCCGCCCCGACGGTGTGTTTCTCGGCGAGCGGGACCATAACGGCGATCCCTTGCCGGAGTTCATCGGGGCTCGGCCCGGCGATCTCGACGATCTCATGGGTGGTCTGCTCGAAGCCAATGACCGCATGCGCGAGGACGGCCTCGATCCGGTGCTCAAGGCGACGGCCACAGCGTTTGGCTTTGTTTACGTCCATCCATTTCAGGATGGCAACGGCCGCATGCACCGGTGCCTGATCCATCACGTTCTGGCCGAGCGGCGCTTCACGCCGCCGGGCATGGTGTTCCCGGTTTCCTCCGTCATGCTCGATCGCATCGACGATTACCGAACGGCCCTTCAAGCGCACTCCGGGCCGCTGATGCCCTTCATCGAGTGGCGGCCCACGCCCGAGCGCAATGTCGAGGTTCTCAACGACACAGCCGATCTATATCGCTATTTCGATTGCACGGCCGAAGCCGAATTCCTCTACGCCTGCGTGAGGCGCACAGTCGAGGAGGACCTGCCACGCGAGATCGACTACCTGCACCGCCACGACAAAGCCGTTCACCGCATCATGGACGCCGTTGAGATGCCGGACCGCCTCGCCGAGGACCTCGTGATGTTCATCCGGCAGAATAATGGCACCCTTTCCAAGAAGCGCCGGGAAGGCGAGTTCTCCAAGCTCCGCGACGATGAGGTGACCCTGATTGAAGGCATTGTGCGCGAAGCCTTCGAGCACTTCTGAGCGCAATATTGGTTTCAGCCCAGGGGACAAGCTCCCGAGGTTCCAGCGGCTCTCCAGCCGAAACTCAATTTCCCCGTACGGTCGCGCACGCGAAAAGGCTTCCGGCCGCGTTCATTTCCCCTGAACCGCGCGTCGCAGCCGAGCAGCCTCGTCGTCGGCCCCGGCCTTCTGGAGCGCGTAGAGCGCGTCCCAGACCAGGCGTTCCAACCTCCGGATCTCCGATTCCTTTTGCGCAATAGCCGCCTCGTGGCCGGCCCATTGCCGGATCAGTGCCCAGGCCGCCCGATAGCGGTTAAGCAAACCGACGATGTACTCCCCGCTTGTGGCATCTCGCGTCCACTCGCGTTCAGTCGCCTCAACCGCGAGCAGCACGGCAGAAGGCTCCGCCGCAGAGAACTTGTGGGCGATGTCCAGCGCGACGCCGAATGGCAAACGGAGGCACCCCTTTCTATCGACGTATGCCGCATTCGACTCTCCGCCGCCCGTGATCCCAACCCGTGTTCTGAGCCGAGCTATGACTTCCGGAGGTCCGCTCAGAGTGCCCCTGTAAAAACTCACGGCTTCCCCAACGTTATCGAACACCTGGTACAGCGCAGTTACAACTGGGTCTTCCTCGCCGGCGTAGCCGTGCCGTTCGTTGTGCTCTTGGAGGCGTCCCTCGTTCTCCTCTTCCTTCAGGCTTCCATTTGCACGGCAATTCCGCCGGCTCACAGGAGTGCGAGAGATGACAGTCCGAAGTAGCAGGTGAGCGCGACGAGATCCGTTAACGCCAGTGTGACCGGACCTGACGCAACCGTTGGATTCAACTCCCAGCGGCGAACCAATCGGGGAACGAAGAACCCGAAGGTGGCCCCAGTTGCGCCGGCGAGAAGAATCGCCCCCGCGATGACACCCGCAATCGTGAGGCTCCGCATCCAGACCAGACCGATTAGCGCCGCGATGATTCCACTTGTGAGGCCCAACAGAACTCCGACTCGAAACTCCCGGACAATGCCACCAGCGGCCCGAACCCGCCTCGCGGCCTGAAGCTGATTCAGGCTCATCGTCACGCTCTGCATCGCCACGCTTTCCGCCAGCGTCAGAACGAGCGGGACGAAGAATGCGACGGCGACGATCACGCGCAAAAGGCCGTCGAACAACTCAGAAATGAAAGCTGCTCCGATGCCGCTGCACACATTGAACAGCAGCCACGGAAGGCGTCTCTTCAGGACCCACAACTCACTTCGGCTTCGCTCCTGCACAATGCGGACGCCAGCAAGCTGGAACAATTCGTCAGCCGATTCACGACGCTCCAGGTCCACGAGCGTATCAGTGAAAGCCGTCACATCAAGAACGCCTCTGAGCCGTCCCGACTCGTCCACGACAGGCAGAGCCAGCAACCGTCTCTCCGTGATCGTCTGGAGTGCAGTGCCGAACGGCTCCGATTCCCGCACGGCGACAGCGGGATGGATCATGACGTCGCCCACCAGCGTGGAAGGGTCCGACAGAATCAGACGCCGTGTCGGAACGACGCCAACGAGTTGCCCGGTGCTGTCCGTGACATAAAAGTAGACAATACGTTCCCCTACCTGTTCGCCACGAAGCCGGGAGAGCGCTTCCGAAATGGTCTCGGTCTCCAGAAGGCGAACAACGTCGGGACGGGCCATGTCACGGACAGCGGTATTGAGGTCAGGAAGGGTGACGGGTGACACTCTTCAGCATATCGGATCGTGGCCGGTGGGAACCAAGATCAGAGTGCTGCAAGCCGCCGGCCTGGCTCGGAGATGCTAGTTAGCGCGGCTGGATCGACGGGCGGCGGGCGTTTTCCTTGCGACAATGGTCCCAGCAGCATGCCATTGCGCGACTTCGACCCCCTCGTGCGGGAGTGGTTTCTGGGCCGTTTCGGCCGCGCCACCGAGCCCCAGACGCTCGGCTGGCCGGAGGTCCGCGCCGGCCGCGACGTGCTCATCTCCGCGCCCACCGGCTCCGGCAAAACGCTGGCCGCGTTCCTGATCTGCCTGGACAGCCTGGTGCGCGCCGCGCGCCGCGGACCGCTCGCCGACGAGATCGAGGTGGTCTACGTCTCGCCGCTCAAGGCCTTGAGCAACGACGTCCGCAAGAACCTCGAAATCCCGCTGGCCGAAATCGCGGCGCTGGCCGACAGGCAGGGTCTCCCGCTCGCGCCCATCCGCACCGCCCTGCGCACCGGCGACACGACCGCCTGGGAGCGCCGCCAGATGCTGGAGCGCCCGCCGCACATTCTGGTGACGACCCCCGAGTCTCTGTTCATCCTCCTCACCGCCGAAAAGAGCCGGCAAGCGCTGCGGACAGCGCGCACCCTGATTGTCGACGAGATCCACGCCGTCATCGACGACAAACGCGGCTCGCACCTGGCGCTGACGCTCGCAAGGTTCGACTCGCTGGTCGAATCGGGCGGCCGCAGCCGGCCGCAGCGCATCGGCCTTTCAGCCACCGTGAAGCCGGTCGAGGAGGTGGCGCAGTTCCTCAGTCCGCAGGCCGCTATCGTCGATATCGGCCACCGCCGGGAAATGGACCTGGCCATTGAGGCGCCCCGGGATGAGCTCGGCCCGGTCGCCAGCAATGAGATGTGGGAGGAGATCTACGACCGCCTGGCCGATCTGATCCGCGAGCACCGCACCACGCTGGTTTTCGTTAACACGCGGCGGCTGGCCGAGCGCGTTTCGCACCATTTGGGACAGCGGCTGGGGCCGGCGGCCGTGCTGCCGCACCACGGAAGCCTGGCCCGCCGCCTGCGGCTCACCGCCGAAGAACGCCTCAAGAAGGGCGACCTGAAGGCCGTGGTGGCGACGGCCTCGCTCGAGTTGGGCATCGATATCGGTTCGGTCGACCTGGTGTGCCAGATCGGATCGCCGCGCTCGATCGCGGTGGGACTCCAGCGCATCGGCCGATCCGGCCACTGGATGGGCGCGACGCCGAAGGGCCGCATCTTTGCCACCACGCGGGATGAGCTGCTCGAGTGCGCCGCGCTGGTCCGCGCCATACGCGCCGGCGAGCTCGACCGCCTCTCCATCCCCGAAGCGCCGCTCGACATTCTGGCGCAGCAGATCGTGGCCGCCGCCGCCACGGACGACTGGCGCGAAGACGATCTGTTCGCGCTCGTGCGCCGTGCTTATCCGTACCGCCGTCTCGAGCGCAGCGAGTTCGACGCGGTCGTCGAAGTGCTCTCCGAGGGCATCGCGACCTCCCGCGGCCGCTCGGGCGCTCTCCTGCATCGCGACCGCATCAACGGCCGGGTGCGCGGCCGCCGCGGCGCGCGCCTGGCCGCCATCACCTCAGGGGGTGCCATTCCGGACAACGCTAACTACCAGGTGATTCTCGAGCCCGAAGGCACGGTGGTGGGCACGGTGGACGAGGACTTCGCGGTCGAAAGCATGGCCGGCGACATCTTTTTGCTGGGTACCAGTTCCTGGCGCATACGCCGCATCGAGCCCGGCCGGCTGCGCGTCGAGGACGCACAAGGCGCGCCGCCCAACTTTCCCTTCTGGCGCGGCGAAGCCCCCGCTCGCACCGCCGAGCTCTCGCTCGCGCTCTCGCGCCTGCGCGAGGAAATCGCCAGCTGCCCGCCGGAGGATGCCGAAACGTTCCTGGTGAGCGATTGCGGCCTCGACCGGGCCGGGGCCAATCAGGCGGTCGTCTATGTCCGCGCCGGCCAAGCCGCCCTGGGCGCGCTGCCCACCGCTCGCCGCGTCGTCGCCGAGCGCTTCTTCGACGAGGCCGGCGGCATGCAGCTCGTTCTCCACGCCCCCTTCGGCGCGCGCATCAACCGCGCCTGGGGACTGGCCCTGCGCAAGCGCTTCTGCCGAACGTTCAATTTCGAGCTGCAGGCCGCGGCCACCGACAACGGCATCGTCATCTCGCTCTCCGAGCAGCACTCCTTCCCGCTCGACATCGTCTTCGAGTTCCTGCGTCCGGAAACCGCCGGGCACGTTCTCACCCAGGCACTTTTCGATTCCCCCATGTTCACCGCCCGCTGGCGCTGGAACGTTTCCCGCGCCCTCGCCATTCCGCGGTTCTCCGGCGGCCGCAAGGTCCCCGCGCCCATACAGCGCATGCGGTCCGATGACCTGCTGGCGGCCGTGTTTCCGGACCAGGCGGCCTGCGCCGAAAACCTGGTGGGCGAGATTCGCATTCCCGATCATCCCTTCGTCAAAGAAACCATCGCGAACTGCCTCGATGAGGCCATGGACTTGAACGGCCTGCGCGCCGCGCTCGCGGGAATCCAGGCAGGCGAGATCGAAACCGTGGCCATCGATACCGCCGAGCCCTCGCCCTTCTCGCACGAGATCCTGAACGCCAACCCCTATGCCTTCCTCGACGATGCGCCGCTCGAAGAGCGCCGCGCCCGGGCCGTGCAGTTGCGCCGTACGCTGGCGCCCGATCTCGCCGCCGGCGCCGGAGCGCTCGATCCCCAAGCCATCGCGCAGGTGGCCGCCGAAGCCTGGCCGCTGGTGCGCGATGCCGACGAATTGCACGACGCGCTGCTCACGCTGGTCGCTCTGCCCCCGGCCGCCGAATGGGCGGACCTGTTCGAGCAACTGGCCGTCGCGCGGCGCGCCACCATCCTGCGCGCGGACGGCCGCGCGCTTTGGGTCTCCGCCGAACGCCTCGATCTGGCGCGCCGTGCCTATGAGACCTCCGAGGAAGCCGCCGCCGCGGAAGTCCTGCGCGGCTGGCTCGAATCCACCGGGCCGGCGAAGGCTTCGGCGCTCGCCGCTCGCCTGTCCCTGCCGGTTTGGCTGGTGGAAAGCGGCCTGGCGCGCCTGGAGGCCGAAGGCCAGGTCCTGCGCGGCCAGTTCACCGCGGAACGGACCGGGGAAACGGAATGGTCGAACCGCCGCCTGCTGGCGCGCATCCATCGCCTCACCCTCGGCCGGCTGCGTGGCGAGATCGAGCCCGCGACCACCGCCGATTTCGTCCGCTTCCTGGCCCGCTGGCAGCACGTCGCGCGCGGCTCCCAGCTTCATGGCGTCGATGGCGCGCTGGCCGTCATCCGCCAGCTTCAGGGATACGAGATTCCGGCCGGCGCCTGGGAATCCGTGGTGCTGCCGCGCCGCATCGCCCGCTACGATCCGGAGTTTCTCGACCGCCTGTCCCTCGCCGGCGAGGTGATGTGGGGCCGCCTCTCGCCGCACCCCGCCTTCGAGGAGCCAGGCGGCACTCACCGCGTCCGGCCGACGCGCGCCGCCCCGGTCAGCCTTTTTTTGCGCGAGGACGTTGAGATGCTGGTGGCTTTCACGCCGGCCCTCGCGCCCGCCAGAAAGGAGGCCAGCCTCTCGCCGGCGGCGCGCGAGGTTCTGGAGCAGCTCGAGGCTCGCGGAGCCTCCTTCTTCGCCGACCTGCAACGCGCAACGGGCCGCCTGCCCAGCGAAGTCGAAGATGCGCTGTGGGAGCTGGTTGCGGCAGGTCTCGTGACCGCGGACGGATTCGAGAACCTGCGCTCTCTGGCCGATCCCAAGCGGCGCCGCGGGCAGGGGCGAGGCCGAAGGGCGCGGCCGCGGCACGCCGCCGGACGCTGGGCGCTGTTGCGGCCGCCGCTCCCCGGTCCGGGGCCTGCCTCCGAGGTGGCGGCCGAGTCCTTCGCCCGCCAGTTGCTGCGCCGCTGGGGCGTCGTGCTGCGCGAACTGGTGGCGCGGGAGACACTCGCGCCGCCATGGCGCGAAATGCTGGTGGCTTTGCGCCGCATGGAGGCGCGCGGCGAGATTCGCGGCGGCCGCTTCGCCGGCGCCTTCCCTGGTGAGCAGTTCGCCCTGCCCGAAGCGCTCGATCTGCTCCGCGCGCTGCGCCGTCAGGGCGATCGGCGCGAAGATCTCGAAGTCTCCGCCGCCGATCCGCTCAACCTCGCCGGCATCCTGCTGCCCGGTCCGCGACTGAGCGCGACCAGCGGCGAAAGCCTGCATCTGGACGCCGCGAGCGCCGCGCGCGAGTGAAGTTCCCTCCGGAGCCGTTCGTCATGCCCGCCGTGGCGGAGACTGAGCGTTCACGTCTGGACCCGAAGCGACTCGCCTCGCGCTCTCACCGCAGCGCGGCTCACGGACAGCGAAAGATTGGTTTGCGGGTAAGACCTGGAGAGGTGGCCGGCTACCTTGTGGCCAATGCGGATCAGCGGCTCTTCCAATGCGTGGTAGGCGGCCACGGGCGCCGCTACAGCCAGAAGCACGAATGCGGCCCAGCGCACAGCGAGCGGGCAGGCCCCGAGCCGGACGAACGCAATCCACATGGCGAAGCTGTGCGTGAGGTAGATGCCGTAAGAGTATTTTGCGATGGTCTGGCTGACCCTATGGACGGCGAGCGATCGAATTTCCGAGAAACAGGGCACGAGGAGGCCGAACAAAATGCAGAATGACCATTCGAGAACCGCCGTAAGCCGCCTGTCGCCCATCCTGCCCCTGTCAACCGTGCAGAATAGCGCGACGCTCATGGCGATCGCGGCCGGCCATAACCACGCAGCAACTTGGGGATGCTTCGATCGGAGAAGCCAAAATGCGAGAATCCCGCCCGTGAAACACGGCGCGTAGTGAAACAGGTGCGCGTTACCGGTGACTCGCATCTCCGCCACAGGCACAAGGACCGAGGCGGCGACAACGGAGGCGACCGTCATCAAGCCGAACCGGCGGACAACAAGCGCGTACGCCAAAGGCAGGAGCAGGTACATCTGCACTTCGTACGGCAGGCTCCATAGCGGACCCAAAATCGAGGCGTGGGCTGTGACGTTTTGGACCAGCAGCAGATTTGCGGCGACTTGCATGAAGGTCACGGGGGCATAGGGCAGCCAAGGGGCCGAGGGCTGATTGAGGACGATCGCGGCCAGCACGCAAACCACGCTTAAGGGATATATGCGAAACAGGCGCCGGATGTAGAAAGGCCGCGCCACGGGCCCCGGCACTGCGGCCGTCCTCTCGATGGAGAGCATCAGAACCAGACTGGTGTGGACGAAGAAGAGCAACACGCCTGCGAGTCCGAGGGCGGAGAGGTCGGCGCCCCACAGCCGCTCGGAACCGAAACTGCGGCGCAGGTGGAAGACGAACACGCACGCGACGGCAACCGAGCGGAGCAAATCCAGATTCGGCGAATGGGTCGTGTTGTCCACCATCGAGTATCGGTACCGTTATATGTCTCCTTTAGCCCGGGACCGGCGCGGAGCGCTCCGGGCGGCTTCCGCGGGGCGCCCCCGTCTTTGTTCGGAGTGACCCTAAAGATCTGGCGGCTGGCGACGATCTACTGGCTGTACGCTGGCTGTAGTACAGCGCACGATATCCGGCGCCCCGGTGGGGCCGGGAGAATCCACAGAAACAAAAGCGGAGGATGCGCCCTGCCCGCGGCGCGTCTTCCGGGAGACCTTCGGGACTCACGGAGCGTAAGCTGTGCCCGGGCGGCTCTGCTGCCGCTACCACGCGCCGCCCCGAGCCGCCGACATGTCCGGCTTGAAGCCTCGCAACCGTTTGGTGAATTTCCGGCTTACGGAAGAAGAGTACGGCCGGCTGGCGGCGGTCTGCGCGCGCAAGGGGTCCCCCAGCATCTCGGACTTCGCGCGCGCCGGCATCCTGCGCACCATCGAGGCCGAATCCGCCCGTGAAGGGCCGCTCGATACGCTGCTGGTCGCGCTCGGCGACCGGCTCAGCGATCTCGAACGCAGCTTTCGAAACCTGGCCGAACCAGCCGGAGATGACGCCCGGCGCAACCCAGAGAGGTGAGGATCCAACCATGATTCGCTTCCTTCTGCTTCTGATGGCATGCGGAGCCGCGGCGGCTCAGACGCACGGAACCTTCACGGACCTTACGGCCCCCAACTTACCGGCCCAGAGAATCGGCCCGGACGACCTGATCGCAGTCAGCGTCTACGACGCGCCGGAGTTTACGCACACCGTGCGAGTAGGATCCGACGGCCTGATCCGCCTGCCCATGACCGACCATCGCATCAAGGCGCAGGGCCTGCTGCCGGCGGACCTGGAAACCGCCATCGCCGAGACGCTGCGCTCCAGCGGCCTGGTGGTCGATCCGGTGGTCTCGGTCACGGTGGTGGAGTATCATAGCCGGCCCATCAGCGTGGCCGGGGCGGTCAAGAATCCGGTGACCTTTCAGGCCGTGGGGGCGGTGACGTTGCTCGACGCGCTGACCCGCGCCGGCGGTCTCAGCCCGGACGCCGGCTCGGAAATCCTGGTCAGTTGCCCTCAGCCGGCGGCGAGCGGCTCTCCCACAGCCCTGGTGCAGCGCATTCCGGTCAAGGGCCTCATCGACGCAGCCGATCCGGACCTCAACCTGCGTTTGACGGGCGGCGAGGAGATCCGCGTGCCCGAGGCCGGCAAGGTGTTCGTCGTGGGAAACGTGAAGAGGCCGGGCGCCTATGCCCTTCAGGACGGGGCCCAAACCAGCGTGCTGAAGCTCCTCGCGCTGGCCGAGGGCCTGGCTCCGTTTTCCTCGAGCGTCGCCTACATCTACCGCCCGGACGCCGACTCGGTTTCGAAACACGAGATTCCGATCCCGCTGCGCAAGATCATGGAGCGCAAGTCGCCCGACGTTCCGCTGCTCGCCAACGACGTCTTCTATATTCCCGACAACTCAGGGCGCCGGGCCAGCATGGCCGCGCTCGACCGCATTCTGGGGTTCAGCTCGGCCACCGCCAGCGGCGTTCTGGTCTGGCGGCACTAAGCTGCCGGAGGCCGCGGTCCGGCCGCGAACCCGCGTTCCCATCGAGGATAACGATCATGCTTGAACCACTCGTCGCACGGGCGCTGCCCGCTCCGGCTTCCTTGCAGGTCCAGCCCGCCATGGAGAGCTGGCGCGCCGGCAGCCCTCTGGCCGAAGCGCAGACTGCGGCTTCGATTTCGCTCTCCGAATACCTCTGGATCATCAAGCGCCATCGCTGGAAGATCCTGGCG
The DNA here is from genome assembly GCA_963719445.1 of Bryobacterales bacterium. Classification (GTDB taxonomy): domain Bacteria; phylum Acidobacteriota; class Terriglobia; order Bryobacterales; family Bryobacteraceae; genus DASWZN01. The sequence continues at coordinate 3,617,051 of OY970385.1, read as the reverse complement.
TTCGTGATTGCCGCCGTCGCCGGCACGCTGGTGGTCTCATCCCGCATCACGCCCGTGTACGAATCGACGGCCACGCTGGACATTGACCGGCGGATGCCCACGAGCGTGCTGGGCGACGAGGCGCGCCAAAGCGGCATCAACGACGCCGATCAGTTCCTGGCCACCCAGGTGAAGCTGGTCCAGTCGGACTCGGTGCTGCGCCCGGTGGCCGACCGCTTCAAGCTGGTGGAGCGGGGCGACGCCAGCCTGCCGGACGGCGCGAAGCCGGGCGACGCGCAGGAAGCGCCTATCCGGCTCGTGAAGCTGAAGGTCACGCGCCCGGCCAACACCTACCTGCTGCTCATCAGCTACCGCTCCACGGACTCCCACCTGGCGGCCGGAGTGGCCAACGGAATCGCCCAATCCTACATTGACCACACCTACGACATCCGCTACCGCTCCTCGGCCAGCCTGTCCGCGTTCATGGAGAAGCAACTCGAGGAGCTGAAGGCGAAGATGGAGCGGTCCAGCGCGGCGCTGGCCCAGTTCGAGCGGGAGCTGAACGTCATCAGCCCCGAAGAGAAAACCAGTATCCTGTCGGCCCGCCTGCTGCAGCTCAACACCGAGTACACCAGCGCGCAAGCCGACCGCGTCCGCAAGGAGGCCGCCGAGAACTCGGTACGCGGCGGCAGCCTCGAGGCGGCGCAGGTCTCCGCCCAGGGCGAAGCGCTCAGAAAGATGTCCGAGCGCGTCGACGAGGCGCAGGCCCGGTTCGCCGACGTGGGGGTACACTACGGGCCCAACCACCCCGAGTTTCGAAAGGCCGCGGCCCAGCTGGCCGAAGCGCGGCGGCTGCTCGACGGCGCGCGCCAGAACATCGCCCAGCGGGTCGAGGTGGAATACCGCCAGGCCATGGCCCGGGAAGCGATGCTCGCCAAGGCCGTCACCGAAACCAAGGCCGAATTCGACCGCCTCAACGCGCGCTCGTACGAGTACCAGTCCATCAAGCGCGAGGCCGAGGCCGACAAGAGACTCTACGAGGAGCTGGTGCGGAAAATCAAGGAGGCCGGCATCAACGCCGGCTTCCAGAACAGCGCCATCCGCATCGCGGACCCGGCCCGGCCGTCCGTCAAGCCGGTGTCTCCCATCATCCCGCTCAACGTTGCGCTGGCATTCGTTTTCTCGAGCCTGCTGGCGGTGGGCGTGGCCGTGCTCAGCGACATGCTGGACACCACCATCCGCGATCCGGAGCAGGTGGCCCGCGCGCTGAAGGCGGATGTCATCGGCAGTCTTCCCATGGTGAAGTCGTGGCGCGGCCGGCTGGCGCTGGTCGCCGGCGGCGAGAATGGGAGCGGAAACGGGCATCGCGAGCTGGTGCTTGCCCCCGAGGCCGCGGGTGAGCACGCCCGGCACTACTACGAGGACGCCATTCGAAGCCTGCGTAATTCGATCCTGCTGGCCGATTTCGAGCGCAACCTGCACTCGTTGCTCGTCACCAGCGCCTCTCCGGCGGAAGGCAAATCAACCGTGGCCGCCAATCTGGCGCTGGCCCATGCCCGCCAGGGACACAAGACGCTGCTGATCGACGCCGACCTCCGGCGCCCATCGCTGCACAAGCGGTTCCAGATCCCCGCAGCGGGCGGTCTGGCGGCTGTATTGCTGGCGGGCGCGGACTGGCGAACCGCGGTAACGGCAATCGAGGGGGTGCCGGATCTGGCGATCCTGCCGGCCGGGGCGCCCTCCCGGCGCGCTACCGATCTGATCGGCAAGGGCCTGATGCATCTCCTGGATGAGGCGGTCCAGACCTACGACCTGGTGATCGTGGACGCGCCCCCCACGCTGGGCTTCGCCGAGCCGCTCGAGATCGCCACGATTGTCGACGGCGTTATCGTGGTCGCGCGCGCCGGGGAAACAGACCGCAAGGCGGTCAGCTCCGTGCTGGCATCGCTCCAGCGCTTGCGTGCGAACATTGTCGGCGTGGTGCTCAACCAGATCCAGAAAAACATGAGCGACACCTACTACTACTACGGCTACTACGGCAAGCACTATCACTATCACGACTCGGAGACGAAAGACTAGTCCGTCGCGGCAGGTCAGCGCATGAGGAAAGCAAACCAAGCCAGGCGACTGAGATGACCGAAGTGTGGGACCGCCTCCGGCCCGCCGCCGCCGCGGGACGGGATGGCAGGGGCGAGTCCGTCGTCCGTTGGGCGGGCCGCGGATTGACCAGTTGCCTGGACCAGGGCGCGGTCTCAGGCGTGAATTTCTCCGTCAACGTCCTGCTGGCCAGATGGCTCCCTCCCACCGAGTACGGAGCCTTTTCGGTGGCTTTCGCGCTGTTTCTTTTCGTATCCGGATTTCACAACGCCCTGCTGGTCGATCCGGCCTGCGTCCTGGGTCCGGCGCGTTTCCTGGACCGCTCCCGGGGGTATTTCAGAAAGCTGGTCTGTCTGCACGGCGCCTGGAGCGTGGCGGCGTCGCTGGGGATCGCCGCAGTCGCTCTGGCAACCGGCGAGGCCTCGCTTCGCCGTGCTTTCTACGGGCTGGCAATCTCGCTCCCGTTTCTGCTCCTGCTCTGGTTGGTGCGCCGCTTGTGTTACGTGGACGCCAGGCCGGCGGCGGCCCTGCTTTCGAGCGCTGCCTACGCGCTTGTCCTGGCTGGAGGGTTCTTCCTGCTCCGCCATTGGGCCCGGCCGTCGCCCTTCACCGCTTTCCTGGTCATAGCCGGCGCCGCACTGGCGGCCTCGGCCACCGTTGGGACCAGACTGGGGCTGGCCGGCGGGTGGAGCGGCATCCGGAAGAATGAGTGTTTGGACCTGGCCCGCGCCCACTGGTCTTACGGCCGCTGGCTCAGCGTGACGTCGCTGCTGACCCTGGGGGTCACGCAACTGCAGACCTTCTTGATCGCCGGTTTCCTGGGACTGGAGCCTGCCGGGGCCTTCCGCGCCATGTTCAACCTGGTGCAACCGATGAATCAGGTAACGGCGGCGGCCGCGCTCCTGTTTCTGCCCAATCTGAGCGCTGACTTCGGAGCCGGCCGAACCGGGCACCTGCGCGCCAAGGGCGCCTGGATCACAGCCGGGCTGGTGAGCCTGTCGATCGTCCATGAACTGGTCCTGGTGTGCTTCGGCGCGCGCCTGTCGCGGCTGCTCTATGGCCACAGATTCGCGGCTTACCACTGGTTGATCCCGCTCCTGGGACTGATGCCGGTTTTCATCGCACTCGCTTCCGGCCGCTCGCTGGTGCTGCAGGCGGTCCAGAAGCCTCAGCACTACCTGATCCGGGGGGCCGTGACGGGGCCGGTCGGAATCGCCTCGGCTGCGCTTCTCACCTGCTGGGCGGGCCTGGGAGGCGCGGCCGCGAGCATGGTGCTGACGCTGGCGGTTTCCTTTCTCGTTACGCTGTGGCTGTACCGCCGCTTCGGTCCGGCAGGAAGAAGAGCGCAAACATGATCGAATCAGGCCGAAACGGCCCGGCGGTTTCCGTGTTGATCGACAACTTCAACTACGGGCGGTTTCTCGGCGCCGCGCTCGACAGCGTGCTGGCGCAGTCCTACCCGGTCCGGGAGATCGTGATCGCCGACGATGGCTCGACCGACGACTCCTGCCAGGTTGCCCAGCGGTACGCCGCGCGGCACGGCAACGTCAGGCTGGTGCGAAAGGCGAACGGCGGACAAGCCTCGGCGTTCAATGCCGCTTTTGCGAACAGCACGGGAGAAATCGTGTGCCTGCTCGATTCCGACGACGTCTGGTCGCCGCGCAAGATCGCCCGCGTAGTCGAGATCTTCAGCGCCATGCCCGAGGTCGAGTGGGTGCGCCACAAGCTGCGCTTCGCCGACGAGTCGCTCGCCCCGCTGGCGGTCGTGGTTCCGGAGTACCGGGGGTCGCGGGCGCTGGGCAATGACCGCTACGCCCACCTGGAAAAGACAGTTACGTTTTCCACTACGGCCCTGGCTCTCGGCCGGAAGCTGGCCAAACGGCTTTTTCCGATTCCCGAAAAGGCCTTCGGGCGGGCCCCGGACCTCTATCTCGACTTCATGTGCGGCGTTCTCGGGGCGCCGGGATTCTCTCTGGACGAGGAGCTGGGACTCTACCGCCGCCATGCGGCGCAGATGTCCACCGGCGGCGGCGACTTCCAGGTCGCCATCGACCAGGAGATCGCCTCCACACGCGCCTTTCTGGCTGTCGAGCCGTGCGAGGGCTACGTCCCCACGCACCTGTACAAGCACGAGCTGATCGCGGCCTACTTGCGCTCGGGCCGCGTTCTAGACCGGCAGCGGCTGCGCCTTTGCGCGGCCGGTCTGGCCAGCGCAAGCCGGCTGGCGAGGGAAGGCCGCCGGCGACTGGCGCTGGCACAACTGGCGAAGCTGATCTACGGATTCCTGCTGCCGCGCTCCTGGATAGGGCGGCGACGGAAACTGAGCGCGTGGGGCGCGGCGTAGTGCGCGCCCGTTCACGGGAGGCCTGATGGCGAGGCGATTCATCATACTGGTATTGCTGCTGCTGGGGTGCGTCGACTCGCTCGGCAGCGTCGACTTGGGCGCGCGCTTCTCCGGCCAGGGCGTGCTGACCATCGTCTACGCGACCGCTTCCTGGGGATTGGCCTTACTCTCCGGCAGGATCTCGAAGGCCGCGCTCAAGGCGGTCTGGCCGTTCATCGCACTGCTGATCTGGGCTCTGAGCACGATGTTCTGGTATACACCCAGCGTGAACGGTATTCAGAACGTTCTTTGCCTGGCCTGCTTCATCGGTCTGACTCTGGTCGCGGCCGGCTTGGCCGAAACCGAGGGAATCCAGGCGCCCATTGAGATGTTTTTCCGGTATGGCATCTGGTGCGCCGCCGCCGCATACGCGTGGTGCTTGTGGCAGGACGGTTTTGGCTCCGGCGAATGGATCGGCCCGCGCAGTTTCGGCATCGTCGCCCTGTTCGGGGTCGCCTGGTACGCGTCCCGGTGGCGATTCGGAAAGCGAGGGGCGTTTCTGCTCACGGCCGTGCTCCTGGTTGAGATTTGCGCCAGTCTCTCGCGCGTGGCTCTGGTCACCGGTCTGGTGATGCTGACGCTGGCGCGCGTGTCGGCCACCGTCAAGGGCTGGCTATGGGGGTTGCTCTCGCTGGGGCTGGCCATCGCCGCCTTCTGGTGGATGTTCAGTCACATCGATCCTCTTCGGGAACACTTCCTTGCAGGCGACGTGCGGCTGCACCTGGGGGATACCGCCATCAACGTTTCCGGCCGGGCCAATCTCTGGCGAGTCACCTACGATTCGTTCCTCGACTCGCCCTGGGCGGGGAACGGGGCAGGCTCCTCGAGCCACCTCATCGAGGGCCGCTTCCACACCATCGGGCACCCCCACAACGACTACCTGCGCGTCCTGCACGACTACGGAATCGTCGGGCTCGGCCTCTGGGTTCTGGGCTGGATCAGGGTTCTCGGACAGCTCTGGACCGGAGCCAGGTGCAGCGAAAGGTCGCACCGGCGAGACGCTCCGCTTCAATTCGCAGCCTTCCTGGCCGCGCTGGGGATGTGCCTGGTGATGGTCACCGACAACCCCATGACGTACGTTTTCGCCATGGCGCCGCTGGGGGTGCTGGTGGGGGCCGCAACCGGCGCGGCCTCGGCGGCCCGATGCGGCGCGCTCCCGGAGCCGAGCCCGGTTCAGGCGCCGGAAAGCCTGGCCGGCCGTCTACCCCGGTTGGAAGGCGCGTAACCGCGCCAACACGCAGAGCATTGGGCAACGTGCGAATCCTGACCGCCCACAACTACTATCTCGAGCCCGGTGGAGAGGACGAGGTATTCCGCTCCGAGTCGCGCCTGCTCGAGGAGCGGGGCCACGCCGTGCTCCGGCACACCACCGACAACCGCCACGCTCTCCGCATGAGCCGCATCGAAGCAGCCGCAGCGGCAGTGTGGAACCGGGCTGCCGGCCGCGAACTCCGTTCCCTGGTGGCGCAGCACTCCCCCGACCTGGTCCACTTCCACAACACGTTTCCGCTGCTCTCGCCGGCCTGTTACCAGGCGGCCAGGGCGGGGGGCGCGGCCGTGGTGCAGACGCTCCACAACTACCGCGTCGTGTGCCCGGGCGCGCTGCTGGCGCGCGACGCCACCCCCTGCGAGTCCTGCCTCGGCCGTCCGCTGGCCTGGCCCGGGATTCTGCACGGCTGCTATCGCGGCAGCCGCGCCGCGACGGCTGCCCTGGCCGCCATGACCGCCGTGCACCGCGCGGCGGGCACCTGGAACGATGCCGTGGATGTTTATGTGGCGCTCACTGCGTTCGCCCGTGCGCGGTTCGTCGAAGGCGGGTTGCCCGCCGCCAAGATCGTGGTGAAGCCGAACTTCGTCTGGCCGGACCCGGGCGCCGGCCCAGGCGCCGGCGGATACGCCTTATTCGTTGGCCGCTTGTCCAGGGAGAAGGGCCTCGGGACGCTGGCCGGCGCATGGAAGCTCCTGAACGGAATGCCGCCCCTCAAAGCTGCGGGCGATGGGCCGATGGCGGCCGAGCTCGAGGGCGTTCCGGGCGTCGCTCCGCTCGGCCGCCGAACCCGGGAGGACGTCCTCGCACTCATGCGGGGGGCCTCCTTCCTGGTGTTCCCGTCGCTGTGCTACGAAGGTCTCCCGCTGGCCGTCCTGGAGGCGTTTGCCTGCCGGCTGCCGGTGATCGCCTCGCGTCTGGGCGCGATGGCGGAGGTGATCGAGGAGGGCCGCACGGGCCTGCTTTTCACCCCCGGCGACGCGGGCGACCTGGCGGCCAAAGTCGAGTGGGCCGCGGCGCACCCGGACGAGCTCGGCCGCATGCGCCGCGAGGCGCGCGCCGAGTTCGAGGCCCGCTACACGGCCGAACGGAACTACCAGGCTCTGATGGAGGTCTACGCGCGGGCCCGCTCGCGGCGGAACTGAAACGATGACCCCATCTCTGGCCGTCGAATCCCGGTCCATTCTCGGCATGCGCGCGGATGCGACCTCCTACCCCGCCGCCTCGTCCCAGATTCTCGCCTGGGCGCGGGCCAGCCAGTCGCGCTACGTCGCCGTGGCCACGGTGAACAACGTCATGGAGGCCTACGATTCGCCGGTTTTCCGCGGCGTGATGAACGCCGCCGATCTGGTCACGCCCGACGGAATGCCGCTGGTGTGGGGGCTCCGCCTGCTGGGCATTCGCAGCGCCACCCGGGTCTACGGGCCCGACCTCGCCCCGTGCGTGCTCGGGGCGGCCGAGCGCGAGCGAATTCCGGTGGGCTTTTACGGCGCAACGGATGCGGTACTCGAGCGGCTGCTCTCCGCCGTCCGGAGCCGCTACCCCGCCCTCGAAATCGCTTACGCCTGGGCCCCGCCGTTCCGCCCGCTGAGCGGAGAGGAAGACCGCGCCGTTACCGCGCGGATCAACGCCTCGGGCGCCCGCATTCTGCTGATCGGCCTGAGCACTCCCAAGCAGGAGTGGTGGATGGCGGCGCACCGCGGCCGGGTCGAAGCGGTGATGCTGGGCGTCGGCGCGGCCTTCGACTTCCTGGCGGGCGTCAAGCGCCAGGCGCCGCGCTGGATGATGCGGGCAGGCCTGGAATGGCTGTTCCGCCTGGCCAGCGAGCCGCGCCGCCTGGCGCGCCGCTATCTGAAGCACAACCCCCGCTTCCTGCTCCTGTTCGTGGCGCAACTGGCGGGCCTCCGGCAATTCCGATGAACCCCACACTCGACCTCTGCCGCCCCGGAATTCGCCGACACGCCCGCGTCGAGACGCGCGCCCACCCGCTTTCGACCGGCGTGGTCCTGGCCGCGGCCGACACGGCCGGTCTCGCGGCGGCAGCCGTTCTGGCTAACTCGCTCTGGCTGCTGGCGAACCCGGCCGGGGGCGGCTACTACCGGATCTGGTTCACGGCGCCGCTGGTCCTGGTCACCTACGCCGTACTCGGGCTGTACCCGGGGGTCGGCCTCAGCCCGGTCGAAGAGCTGAGGCGTCTGATCGCCGCCAACGGCATCGTCTTCCTGGCCCTGGCGGGCGCCATTTTCTTCCACAAAGACGTCACCTCGTTCTCGCGCGGAATCTTCATCCTGCAGTGGCTGTTCTCGACAGTGCTGCCCCCGCTGGCCCGGGCCGCCGCGCGCAGCCTCTTCGCCCGGCGCGCGTGGTGGGGAGTGCCGATATTGATCTTCGGCGCAGGCCGGGCCGCGCACCTGGTGATCGACACTCTCAAGAGCCGGCCGGCGCTGGGGCTGAAGCCGGTCGCCTGTCTGGACGACGGGGAACACCTGCGCCGCAGCCGCTGCTCGGATGTCGAGATCGCCGGCCCGCTGGCCGCGGCGCCCGAGATCGGCCGCGCCTACGGCATACGCCATGCGCTGGTCGCCATGCCCTCGCTTTCGGCCAGGCAGTTGATCGAGGTCCTCGAGCGCCGGGCGGCCGTGTTCCCCCACGTCATCATCGTCCCCGATCTGCTGGGGATGGCCAGCCTGTGGGTGACAGCCCGCGATCTGGGCGGCGTGCTCGGGCTGGAGTTGAGCCAGAACCTGCTGATGCCGCTCAACCGACGGCTGAAGCGAGCGCTCGACCTGGCGCTGTGCGTCCTGTTCGCCCCGTTGGCGGCGCCGCTGGTGGCGCTGGCGGCCCTATGGATCAAGCGGGTCAATCCGGGGCCCGCCTTCTATGCGCAGGAGCGCGAGGGCGAGGGCGGATCGACTATCCGCGTCCACAAGCTGCGCACCATGTACCTCGACTCGGACACCCTGCTGCGGGAGCACCTGGAGCGCAACCCGGCCGCCCGCGACGAGTGGCGCCGGCATTTCAAGCTGAAGGACGATCCCCGCGTGCTGCCCGGCGTGGGCAGGTTGCTGCGCCGCACCAGCCTCGACGAGCTGCCGCAGTTGTGGAACGTCGTGCGCGGCGAGATGAGCCTGGTGGGTCCGCGGCCGTTCCCTTTCTACCACCTCGACCAGTTCGAAGCCGAGTTTCGCCGGCTGCGCGGCCAGGTGCGTCCCGGCCTGACCGGCCTGTGGCAGGTGGAGACGCGCAGCGACGGCAATCTGGCCCAGCAGCAGAAGCTCGACACCTACTACATCCGTAACTGGTCGCTATGGCTGGATGTATACATCCTGGCGCGCACAGTGACAGCGGTGCTGGCACGCAACGGAGCCTATTAGTGGAGCAGGCGTCCACGCCTGCCGCGGGTCTCCAGACCCACCCTGCGATCCGGCAGCCCCGGCGCGGGGCACCGCTAGCCCCGCCGCCGCTCTTGACCCGCTTTTCAGCGCGGGCGCTGGCTGCGCTGCTCTTCTTCGGGATCCTGACGATCTCCGCCCCCGGCCGCTGGGCGGTCAGCGTCCTGGACGCCGGCCTGTTCGCGCTCGGCGCCCTTTGGGCGGCACGCCTGGCCGCGCGGCCGCACGCGCTCCGCGCGAGCCCGCTCGCGGCGGCGCTGGTGCTGGCGGCCGCCTGGCCGCTGGTGCAGCTTCTGGCCGGCACGAGCGTCTACCGGTTCGAAACCTGCAACGCCGCGCTGGTCTGGGCGGCGCACTTCATAGTATTCTTCCTGGCGCTCCAGGTTTTCCCGGACCGCGCCCAGCTCGCCGGTTTCCTCGATGCCCTGCTCTGGTTCGGCGCAGCGATCGCCGCGGTGTCGCTGGTGCAGTTGTTCACCTCAAGCGGGCGCATCTTCTGGCTCTTTCCAACCCCTTATAAGGACCTGGTCCTGGGCCCCTTCGTCTATCGCAACAACTACGCCGCATTCATCGAGCTGGTGATCCCGCTGGCGCTGCTCAAGGCTCTGGCGCGGCCCCGCGCCGATCTCGGCTGGTCGGCCGTGGCCGCGCTGATGGCCGCCTCGGTGGTGGCCGGCGGATCGAGAGCGGGCACGGTTCTGGTGGCCCTCGAAACCCTGGCGGTTCTCGCCCTGGAGGCGCGCGGCCGCCTGCTCGGAGCCGTCGGGAAACTCGCGGCGGCGACGGCGATCCTGGTGGCCATTGCCGGGCCGGGCTACCTGCTGTCGCGCTTCGAGGATCGAGATCCGCTGGCGGTCAGGCGGGAGCTGGTGGCGTCCTCCATCGCCATGTTTCGCGAGCGGCCCTGGCTCGGCTTCGGCCTGGGCGCCTGGCCGACAGTCTATCCCGCTTACGCCACCTTCGATCTCGGCGTGTTCGCCAACCACGCCCACTGCGACTGGGCGGAGTGGGCGGCCGAAGGAGGGCTGCCCTTCGTGACGCCGGTCGCCGCCCTGGCCTGCGCCGCCCTTTTCTATTCGGCGCGCCGCCGCTGGGGGATCGGCGTGGCCGCGGTCTTCCTGCACGCGCTGGTGGATTACCCCTTTCAGAAGCCGGCGCTCGCGGCGCTCACGCTCGCGCTTCTGGGAGCGCTGGCGGCGGATGCCCGCCGGCCGCTCGGACAATTGTCGAAAGGACGATCATGGCCGTCATCCTGATCTCGTGGTGCCTGCTCGGAGTGTGCGCCATCGCTCTCGGTCTGGGAATTCTCGGGACGCTCCGGGCGGATCGCGCTCTCCCGGACCCCCTGGACCGCGTCGCGATTGCGGCCTGGCTGGGCCTGGGGACTGCCGCGTCGCTCTCGCTCGCCGTGGGGCTTTTCGCTCCGGTCGGGCCGTGGGTCGCTCCAGCGCTTCTGGCGGCCTCGGCCGCGGCCGCGGCCGCGCTGGGTTGGCGCAAGCTCGGTGCGGCCTGCCGGTTGTCCCGGTTCCAGACTGGCTGCTCGGCGGCCGTCCTGGTTGCGCTGGCATGGCATGCCGCAACGGTTGGCGTCGACGCCTATGACACGGCTCTTTACCACCAGCAGGCGGTTTCCTGGCTTTCGCATTTCGGCGTCGTCAAGGGGCTGGCCTGGCTCCATTTCAGACTCGGGTCGAGCTCCTCGTGGTTCGCGCTGGGCGCGGCTCTGAATCACGGCATCCTGGCCGGCCGGGTAAGCCCGATTCTGGGCGGCCTGGCGATCGCGCTCGGCGCCCTGCACTGGCTTCTCACGCTCGATCGCGCCGCCCTCCGCAGGGCGCGGCCCTCCGACTGGTACCTGCTCTTCACCTACCCCATTCTGCTGGCCGCCGCCTGGTCCTGGCACTACGATGTCTCGCTGGGCCCCGACCTGCCGGCCTGGATTCTGTGCGCCCTGTCAGTCTGGGTTGTTCTGGTTCTTCGTCCGGCTGGGGCGGGATTCGGAGCGCTCTCCATTCCTTTTCTGATGGCGAGCCTGGCCTCGTCGTTCAAGCTCAGCATGCTGCCGTTGCTTCCGCTGACGCTGCCGCTCCCGCTGCTGGCGGCCAAGGGCCGCGCGCCGTCGCGGTGGGCAAGGCTCGTTACGCTGGCGGCCTGTTCCGTTCCGGTCCTCATCACCATGGCCGCCAATACAAAAACCGCCGGCTGCCCGCTCTACCCGTCCGCAGTGGGACGGATTCCAACCGAATGGACGGTGCCGGCCTCGTTTGCCCGACTCGTATCGCACGAGACCACGGAGTTCGCGCGCTGGCACGGCGTCGAAAAGCGCCAGACGGCATGGCCGCTCTCCTGGGTGCGGCGAAAAGACCAGGCGGGCCTGCTCGTACTGGCGCTGGCAGGCGCCCTCCTGCTGATCCGCCGTGCGATGGCCGAACGCTCCCGGTTCGTCCTCTGGGCGCTCGCTACCGGGACGGCGGGGCTCGCTTTCCTGTTCTGGGGCGCTCCGAATCCCCGGTTCGGCCTGAGCTTCTTCCTGCTGTTTCCAGCCACCGCGCTGGCGCTCGCGGCCGGCCACCGCCAGTTCGGTCTCGTGCGCCTCCGTCCCGCGATCCTCTTTCTGGTTGTGGCCTCGATCTGCGCCGGCGTGCTGAGTCCCGATCTCCGCACCCGCCAGTCTCACCCGCCGGATGCCTTCGCGAATCGCTGGCTCCTCCCTCAGCCGATGCCCCGTGAGAACGGCGCCGCCGTCCACGTTTTCAACCGCGCTGCAAACCACTGGGCCGAGCTGCGGGCCAGCACCGCCGTCAACGGCGATCTGCATTTCCTGATGCCCGTGGGCTCGGATCAATGCTGGGATCTTCCCCTGCCTTGCACGCCGCAGATTATCGATCGGGGCTTCCGCCTGCGCGACCGCGCGGCGGGCTTGAGCGGCGGATTCGCCGCGCGGTAACGCGCCCCTCATGGGGACCGTGACTCCCAAGCGCATCGAGATCGCCGAGTGCGCCCCGACAGATGGAGAGCCTGGCTCACACGGGAGCGCGCCGCAATGTTGCGGAATCCCCGCTAGGGACCGCGCGGCTCGTCAGCCAACCCGCGCCGACGGCCCGATCCTGGCGTCCGGATCCACCAGCAGCCAGGCGGCCGCACCGGCCCCCGCCAGCGCCGCAGCCACAAGGAACGAAGCAGTCCAGCCGAAGTGGACGGCGATCCAGGGGGTCGACAAGGCGGTAACCGCGCCGCCGATCTGGTTCCCCGTGTTCATCAGGCCGGAAGTGAACCCGGCCCACGGACCCGCGATGTCCGCCGTCACCGCCCAGAACGCGCTCTGCGAAAGATACAGCGCGCCGGCGCCGCCCGCCAGCACGATGCTGGCAAGCTGCGCGCTCCTCACCTGTGTCGCCAGCGCCAGAAAGACCGCGGCCAGCGCAATTCCAAACGCCGCCACTCCGCAGCGCCCCACGCGCCGTCCGTAACGCCTGACGAGTATATCGGCGGCGAATCCGCCCAGCGGCGAGCAGCTCGCCATCGCCAGAAACGGGCACATCGCGTAAATCGCGCTCGCTTTCAGATCGAGGCCGCGGACTTTGTTCAAGTAAGTAAAGAACCACGTAAAGAATATGTACGCGACGTAGCCGTAAGTGAAGTAACTCAGCGTCAGCGCCAGGACGTTCTTGTCACGAAGAATGTTTCTCCACGGCGGGGCCTCGCGCGCCTCCATCTCCCGGACCGCCACCGGCAGCCCGGCCTCGATGTGCGCCACCTCGCGCCGGCCGATCCACGGATGCTCCCGCGGTGTGTCGCGCGCCAGCAGGACCCACACCACGCCCGCCCCGACGCCGATCAGCGCGCTGGCGTAGAACGACCAGCGCCAGCCCCAGTGCACCAGGATGTAAGTGACCAGCGGCGGCGCGATGCCCGCGCCGGCTCCCACGCCCGCGAAGATCACCCCGTTGGCGACGCCCCGCTCCGCCGACGGAATCCAGTTGGCCACCAGGCGATTCGATGCCGGAAACATCACCGCCTCGCCGGTCCCCAGCAGAAACCGCACCGCCATCAACAGCCCCAGCGCCAGCCCAAAACCCGCCGGGACCAGCGCGGTCAGCGCCGTGAACACACCCCACCAGACCACACCGATGGCGATAATCCGCCGAGGCCCAAAGCGGTCCGCCAGCCGCCCGCCGGGAGCCTGGAACAACGCGTAGCCCAGAAGAAACGCGCTGAATACCCCGCCCAGCCGCACGTCCGACAGCTTGTATTCCCGCGCGATCGCCTGGCCCGCGATCGAGATGTTGACACGATCCAGAAACGCGATCGCGCTCATCACGAAGACCCACAGGATTAGCGCCCACCGCAGCCGGCCCTCCAGAAGCTTCCGCACCACGACTGGCATTATTTCACACCGCAGCGCTTGCGGACCGTTCCGCCCGGCCCTGGCAGGCTCCATCGGCTCGGCGCCCGCGGCCCATCTGGTACAATTTGTTTTCCGATGCTAAAAACCGAGCGCGAGCACCGCCAGGATATCGTCGAAATCGGGCGCATCGTGTGGCAGAAGGGCTGGGTCGCTGCCAACGACGGAAACATCAGTATCCGCCTCGATGACGACCGCATCCTGTGCACGCCCACCGGCGTCTGCAAGGGGATGATGCAGCCCGAAGACCTCATCGTCTGCGACCCCGCCGGGCTCAAGCTCGAGGGCTCCAAGGCCCGCACCACCGAGATCGCCCTGCATATTGCGGTCTACCGGCTGCGGCCGGACGTGCGCTCCGTCCTGCACGCGCACCCGCCCGTGGCCACCGGCTTCGCCGTCGCCGGCCGCCCGCTCAACCTGGCGCTGCTTCCCGAAGTCATCATCGGCCTGGGCTCGGTGCCGCTCGCCGATTACGGTCTGCCCGGCACCACCGAACTGACCGCGCCCATGCTGCCGCTCATCCCCCGCCACGACGCCCTGTTGATGGGAAACCACGGCGTGGTGTCCTACGGCCGCGACGTTTACGAGGCCTTCTTCCGCATGGAGACCGTCGAGCATATGGCGCGCGTCACGCTGGTGGCGGAACTGCTCGGCGGAGCCAAGCCGCTGCCGCGCGCCGAGGTCGCCAAGCTGCTCGAATCCCGCGCCCGCTACGGCATCGCAACCCGCGCCGGCCACGAGCCGGACCGCCCCCTGGCCGCTGAAGATCTGCCCGCCAAACCCGGCCCTTCCTAACGCAGCCGCATGAGTCGGGCGGCGCCGCCCGGCACGCACCCCCGCAGTGGCGAGCGCCTGACGGTCGTGCTCGATCTCCAGGTCCGCGCGGGTCGTCCACAACCCGCCGCCTCGCCTACTTCGTCGCCGGATCTCGCGCCGCTTGCGGCATCAGTTTGCTCAGGTCGTAGTGAATCGCCGAATTGACCAGCTCCTTGGCCTGGTCCACCCCCACGGAGCCTACAATGTTGACCACCGTGAGTTCCTGAGGCTCCGCCACCAGGATGACCATGCCCTGCATCGCGTCGCCCTTGATCATGCCGTGAATCTCGACTCTCTCGTCTTTCTCTGTCACGCTGACCAGCCGCAACCACGCCGGATTCCCGCTGACCTGCTTGAGAACCGATTCGACGTCGGCCTGCGTGTACTTGCCCGGGCCGTCGAACTCGTAATTGCGCACGTAGACGCCTTTCACCTGTCCCAGCAGGTCCTTGGCCTTCTGCGCGCTCGGGTTGCCTTGCGCCAGCTTCTTGGCTGCGTCGGACTTCAGGGCCAGATCCAGCGCCGAACCGTCCAGATCCACCTCGGTCGCTTCCTTGGCCTTTGCTTTGAGCTGATCGAGCCTCAGCTCGACTCTCTGTGCGCTCGCGAGCGGCGCCAGCAGCGCGCCCGCCAGAATTGCCGTGAGGGTGATTCGCATAGTTGTCCCTTCCAAGGCATCTAACGCACAGCCGGCCGGGTCAGACTGCACTATTTGCAGCCGTAGTGCCGCCCCCTACCGCCCCACCAGCACCACTACGCTTAGCGCCTCCACCCGGCAGCTCACCCCGGTTACCGGAGCCTCCGCGCCCGCCTCGGCAATGTCGCTCGGCGACGGCTCGGCCGTGTTCACCGCGATGAACCACTGCCGTCCCGCCACCGCCGGAACGTCGAAATCGAGGGGGCCCCAGTACATGTTCATCATCACGTGGATGTCCGCGTCGCCGTCGAAACCTGCCAGCGTGAAGGCCAGCGCCCGCGCCTCCGGATCGTCCCATCCCGGAGCGTGCAGCCTGGTGCCGTGCCACTCCACGTCCGCCAGGCCCCGCTCGTTCACCGCGCCACTGAAGAACTGCCTCTGCCGCACCGCCGCGTGCGCCTTGCGGAACGCGATCATGCGCTGCCAGAAACGCAGCAGGCCGCTGTTCTTCGTCACCAGCGTCCAATCCAGCCAACTGACCTCGTTGTCCTGGCAGTAAGCGTTGTTGTTCCCCTGCTGCGTCCGCCGCACCTCGTCGCCGCCCAGCATCATCGGCACGCCCCGCGAAAGCAGCAGGATCGCGGCGAAGTTCCTCACCTGGCGCTCCCGCACTGACTCCACCGCCGCATCGTTGGTCTCGCCCTCGGCGCCGCAGTTCCAGCTTACGTTGTCGTCGATCCCGTCCTGGTTGTTCTCGCCGTTCGCCTCGTTATGCTTCGAGTCATAGGAGACCAGGTCGTTCAGCGTAAACCCGTCGTGGCACGCCACGAAGTTGATACTGTTGATCGGCTCCCGCCCGCTCGCCTGGTAGAGGTCCGCGCTGCCCGCAATCCGCGTCGCCACCGGCCCCACCATCCCCGCATCGCCCCGCACGAAGCTCCGCACGTCGTCCCGAAAGCGCCCGTTCCACTCCGCCCAACGGTCGCCGGGAAAATGGCCGATCTGATACAGCCCCGCCGCGTCCCACGCCTCCGCGATCACCTTGGTGTCGGCCAGGTCGTCGTCCAGCTCGATCTGCCAGACCACCGGCGGATGCTCGCTCGGCGCTCCGTCTTCCCCGCGCGACAAGATCGAGCCTTCGTCGAAGCGGAACCCGTCCACGTGCATCTCCCGCACCCAGTAGCGCAGGCTTTCGACGATCAGCTTCTGCCCGATCGGGTGATTGCAGTTGAACGTGTTTCCGGTCCCCGTGTAATTCATGTAATATCGGGGATCGGCCGGCGACAGGTAATAGTACGTGCGGTTGTCGATGCCCTTGAAGCTGAACACCGGCCCCAGCTCGTTGCCTTCGTCGGTGTGATTGACCACCACGTCCAGGATCACCTCGATCCCGGCCTTGTGCAGCGCCTTCACCATGTCGCGAAACTCGCTCAGGTGCTGGCCCTGCTCGGGGCTGACGCAGTACGACGATTGCGGCGCGAAGAAGCCCACCGTGCCGTAGCCCCAGTAATTCGTCACCGGCTTGCCGTTCACCAGCCGCAGCACCGCCGTCTCGTCGAAGTCGAAAACCGGCAGCAGTTCCACCGCCGTCACTCCCAGCGCCTCGAGGTACGGAATCTTCTCGATCAGTCCGGCGAACTTCTCTGGCGCGCTCACGCCCGACGATGGCGACTTCGTGAACCCGCTCGCGTGTACCTCGTAGATCAGGCTGTCTTCCATCGGCCGCTTGAGCGGCGCATCGCCCTCCCAGTCGTAGTCGGCCGGATCGATCGCCACCGAGCGCATCGACGTCGCGACGTTGTCGTCCGGCGTGCAGGCGTCCGCCCGCCGCCACATCTCGTTCGTGTTGCCGCGCGCGTACGGATCGATCAGCACCTTATTCGGGTTGAAGCGGTTTCCGCTGGTCAGGTCGGCCGGCCCGTACACGCGATAGGCATAGTGCGCTCCCGCGCCTAAGCCGACTACGTTAACGTGCCAGAAGTGAAACGTCTTGTTGACGAACGGATCGAGCCGGATGGTCTGGTACGGTTGCGGCGAATCGGACTCCGCGAACAGCAGCAGCTCCACTCCAGTCGCATTTTCGGAAAACAGCGAGAAATTGACCCCGGTCGCAGTTACCGTGGCGCCGAGCGGGTGCGCCCGCCCCTGCTCCACCTGATGCGCCGGCGCCGTCCCAGCGATGCCAGCCATGTCAGGCCCTCCTGTCGGCCGTCTCTACGGGTTGAACGCGCTGCCCGCCGCGCGGCGCCAGTGATCCTCGAACAGCCCCTTCATCGCCTCGGCGAACCCCTCGTGGTCGAAAACTACCGACGTCCAGGCCGGCCGCGTGATCACCGGATCGAGCAGCGCGACCATGCCCCGCCGGCAGTCGAACAACGCCAGCTTCAGCGGCAGCGACTCTGCCACGCGGATCTCGACTCCCGCCTGCCGGTACTCCTCCAGCCGCTGCCTGTGTTCGTCGTCGAGCATCCCCGCGGCCAGCAGCAGACGGCACCGCACGCCGCGCTCGCAGGCCTGCTTCACCATTTTTTCTTCGAGCGGGTCCACGGCATATGGCGGGCGCGAGAACTCCAGGTATTCCGCAGCCACCTCCGCCAGCATCCTCTGAAACTGCGCCGCCGTCTGCGACGGCTCGCTGACGATGCGCAGATAGTCCAGCGTGCCTCGCTCGCCCCGCCCCTCGGAATACGCCTCGCTCAGGTCTTCGATCAGCGCCGTGGCGGTGCGCGCCTGCTCCGCCAATTCGTGCTCCGCCGCTTTGCGCTTCCGCGCCAGGTATCCCGGGACCGCCAGGCCGGGCTCCACGGCGGAGAACAGTTTCGTCTTCTCCTGCACCACCAGCGCGAAGCCCTTCTCCACCAGGCTGTCCAGCACCTCGTAGATCTTCTGCCGCGGCACGTGCGCCCGCGCCGCCAATTCCAGCGCCTTGAAACGCGGATGGCCCAGCAGCACCATGTACGACCGCGCCTCGTACGCATTCAGCCCGATCTGCTGCAGCCTCCGCCAGAACCGTTGAAACGTCGCCTCCGGCATGCGGCCAGTATACGAAAATCGGGGACAGTATACTCTGTCCCCAATTCCCGCCCTGGGGCAGGCGGTTCCGCCTGCCATGCCAACGCGGACATCCGCCGCTCCCGTCATGCGGTTTCCAGGAATTTTTTCGACGCCAACAAAGTAGGCCGGGTTAGACTCGTTACGAGGGGTTGTTTTCCAATGCTCGCCTCGCAATGAAGTGACCGCATAACCAAGGAGATGCACGTGACCAAGAGCCTCTGTCTTCTGCTCGCCACTTTGGCCGCTGTTCCGGTTGCAGCACTCGCGCAAGCACCGGCGGCGCCGCCCGAGAATCCCATTTCTGACAGCGAAAAACGGGTCTTCACGATGCTCAGCGGCGTGGTAATCGCCGCGGCCGAGAAAATGCCCGAAGAAAGCTATGCATTCAGGCCGTCGCCGGACGTTCGGACCTTCGGCGAACTGGTCGGCCACCTCGCTGATTCCCAGTACTATTTTTGCTCGGTGGCTGCCGGCGATACCAAGCCCGCCAGCGACGCCGAGAAAACCAAGACCAAGAAGGCGGACCTGGTAGCCGCTTTGAAGGACGCTGTCGCCTACTGCAGCACGGCCTACGGCGGCATGACAGATGCGAAGGGCAGCCAGATGGTGAAGATGATGAATTTCGATTTCGCAAAGCTCACCGTACTCGCGGCCAACTTCGCGCATATGTATGAACACTACGGAAACATGTCCACCTATATGCGCATCCGGGGAATCGTCCCTCCGACCAGCGAGAAAAGCGCCGGCCCCGCACAGCACTAAGGCCCCGTGCGCTGAGCTACTTTGCTGAGGGGGCACGGCTGCTGAACCGCCGCCCCCTCACCCCGTGGTCTGACCAATAGAGCTTCTTCCCATCCGCGTCCATCCGCGTGCATCCGCGGCCCGCCCCGCCCCTCCTCACCCCAACCCAAGGGAAAACCGGAGGCTGCTAGAATGCAATCAAGGGATGCTATAGAATGACCAAACTCAGTGGGGAAACTCCATCTACCCTGGGGAGCCTCCGGCAAAACCCGGCCTTTTCCGAAGAGCGCCTGGCCGCGCGTACCGTCAAAGATGAGTTGCGCGCGAACCTCATCTGCAAATTGCAGAGGGGTGAGACGCTGTTTCCCGGAATCCTCGGGTTTGAAGACACCGTGGTGCCGCAGATGGTCAACGCCATCCTGTCGCGCCACAACTTCATCCTGCTCGGGCTGCGCGGCCAGGCTAAAACCCGCCTCATTCGCATGCTCACGACGCTGCTCGACGAACGCCTCCCCTGCATAGCCGGCTGCGAGATCCACGACAACCCGTACCGGCCCATCTGCCAGCCGTGCCGCAGCCTCATCGCCGAAGCTGGGGAGGAAACGCCCATCGCCTGGCTCGCTCCCGACCAGCGCTACGTCGAAAAGCTGGCCACGCCCGACGTCACCATCGCCGACATGATCGGCGACCTCGACCCCATCAAGGCCGCCCGCCGCGGCGTCGACATCTCCGACCTGCTCACCGTCCACTACGGCCTGCTCCCGCGCGCCAATCGCGGCATCTTCGCCATCAACGAGCTGCCCGACCTGGCCGGCAAGATCCAGGTCGGACTGTTCAACATCATGCAGGAAGGCGACGTTCAGATCAAAGGCTACCCCGTGCGCCTGCCGCTCGACGTGATGCTGGTCTTCACCGCCAATCCCGAGGACTACACCGCGCGCGGCAAGATCATCACCCCGCTCAAGGACCGCATCGGCAGCGAGATCCGCACCCATTACCCCGCCGTCCTCGAGCAGGGCGTCGCCATCACGCGTCAGGAGGCCTGGGCCGACCGCGCCTCGCCGGTGCGCGCTCAGGTCCCCGATTTCATCCGCCAGATCGTCGAGCAGGTGGCGTTTCACGCCCGCGAAGACAAGCGCGTCGACAAACGCTCAGGCGTCTCCCAACGCCTGCCCATCGCGCTCCTCGAAAACGCTCTCTCGAACGCCGAGCGCCGCGCCCTGCACGCCCGCGAACCGCTCGCCGTGCCCCGCGTGCTCGACATCTACGCCGCGCTGCCCGCCGTCACCGGCAAGATCGAGCTCGAGTACGAGGGCGAGTTGAAGGGCGGCGACGCCATCGGCCGCGAGCTCATCCGCGCCGCCGTGGGCAAGGTCTTCTCCGATCTGTTCGAGAACGATAACGTCTCCCAGATCGTACAGTGGTTCGACCTGGGCGGTTCGCTCAAGATCGACGAGAACACCGGCTCGGCGGCCATGGTGCATCAGTTCGGCTCCATCCACGGCTTGATGGAGAAACTTCCGCTGTTCCACCTCGGCCCCAAAGACCCACCGGCGGCGAGGGCCTCGGCTGCCGAATTCATTCTCGAGGGACTGTACGCGCACCGGCGCATCAACCGCAGCGAAGAGCGCGGCTTCGTCGCCGAGGAGCGGAAGCGCGACACCCACCCGGCCGACGAGGGGCGGCAACGCTCCAGCTATCGCCGCCAGTTCAACTGAGGCGCAGATGCGCTGGATCAAATACTCGCGTTACACCGGCGAGGACCTCGGCATCGGCGCCGAGGACCTGCTCCGGACGCTCGCCGACTTCTTCCTCGAGAGCGGCTTCACCCAGTCCCGCTCCATGCAGTTCACCGAGTTGAACCAGCAAACGCTGGAGGACCTGAAGCGCGCCATCGCGCGGGCTCTCGAGGAGGGCCAGCTCTTCGACAACGACGAGGCCGAGCGGATGATGGAGCGCCTCCGCAACCTCTCGCCCGAAGAACTCGATCAGCTACTGGAAGGGCTGGCGCAGAAGCTCATCGACGAGGGCTACCTGCGGACCCAGGACGGCAGCCAGCAGCAAAGCCCGGGGCCGGGCGCCGGTGATGCCGCGCGCAGAACGAAGATCGAGATCACCGACAAATCGCTCGACTTCCTCGGCTTCAAGACCCTCAAAGATCTGCTGGCCTCGCTCGGCAAATCGAGTTTCGGCGCGCACGATACGCGCGACCTGGCCACCGGCGTCGAGACCAGCGGCGCCTCGAAGCCCTATGAATTCGGCGACACGCTGAACCTGAACGTCAGCGAGACTCTGTTCTCCGCCTTCAAGCGCAGCGGCCTGAAGCTGCCGCTCGAGTTGGACTACGGCGACCTCCACGTCCACCAGTCCGAGTACCAAAGCTCCTGCGCCACCGTGCTCATGCTCGATTGCAGCCACAGCATGATCCTCTATGGCGAAGACCGTTTCACGCCCGCCAAGAAGGTCGCTCTCGCGCTCGCGCACCTGATCCGCACGCAGTATCCGGGCGACAGCCTGCGGTGCGTCCTGTTCCACGATTCCGCCGAAGAGCTGCGTCTGCCCGAGCTCGCGCGCGTGCAGGTGGGGCCTTACCACACCAACACCCGTGACGGCCTGATCCTGGCGCAGCGCCTGCTGGCGCAAGAGAAGAAGGACATGAAGCAGATCGTCATGATCACCGACGGCAAGCCCTCAGCGCTCACCCTCGATGACGGGCGCATGTACCGCAACGCCTTCGGCCTCGACCCGCTGGTGATCAGCCGCACGCTCGAAGAAGTGAGCCGCTGCCGCCGCCAGGGCATCCTCATCAACACCTTCATGCTGGCATCGGATTACGGCCTGGTAAACTTCGTCCAGAAAGTGACCGAGCTCTGCCGCGGCAAGGCGTATTTCACCACCCCTTACACCCTCGGCCAGTATCTCCTGATGGACTATATGAACCGCAAGACGCGCACGATCCACTGACCTAGGGCAGGCCAAAGGGCCTGCCCCACGCGGCCGCGCCACCGGCGTCTTCAACCGAGCGCAAACCGGCACCACGCCTGACGATTCGTGTGACCTACCCCAGCCACCGCATCAGCGCGTAAATCACCGGCATTGCGAACAGCACGCTGTCCACGCGGTCGAGCCAGCCGCCGTGGCCGGGGAGCATGTTGCCGCTGTCTTTCACGCCGGCGCCGCGCTTGAGGGCGGATTCGGCCAGGTCGCCGATCTGGCCGGCTATGTTGCCGGCGAAGCCGATGAGAATCGCCGGCGCGAGCGCGACCGCCGGAATCAGCCGCGGCAGGTACAGCGCCGCGAACACCGACGAGGCCACCAGCGATGCCGCGGCGCCCTCCCAGGACTTCGCCGGGCTGATGCGCGGCGCCATCTTGTGCTTCCCGAGCCGCCGGCCGATGTAGTAAGCCGCGCTGTCGCCGAGCCAATTCAGCAGCAGCGCAAACAGCAGCCACCAGTTGCTGCGCTCGCGCAGCTGAATCGAAACCCGCCACGCCCCGAAGATGTAGATCACGCCGAAGAACACAGCGGCCGCGCGCGGCAGACTCTTCGCCAGATCGCGCGAAGTAAGGCCGAGCGAGAGCGAGAGCAGCGCGATCAGCGTGACTGCAAATGCGGCATCGTGCGGCACCAGCAGCACCACCAAACCCGCCGCGTAGCCGAACGGTCCCGGCTTCTCGATGCCGTAGGCGGCCACGATCCCCGCATACTCGTAGTAACAGAGGAGCGCGATGCTGGAGAGCACGGCGAGAAAGAAATAGAGGTGTCCCCAGCCCACCGCGTATACGACCAGCGGGGCTACCACCATAGCGGTCAGGATGCGCTTCATCGGGCGAGTTCGGCCGGAACCGGCTCCTGGAGAACGCTGCCTTCGCCCGGCTGGCTCAGTCCGCCGAAGCGGCGGTCGCGGGCCTGGTAGCATAAGATGGCCCGCAGCAGCTCGGCGCGGGAGAAGTCGGGCCAGAGAGTCTCGGTCACGTACAGTTCGGCGTAGGCGATCTGCCAGAGCAGGAAGTTGCTGATGCGCATCTCGCCCGACGTGCGAATCAGCAGGTCCGGGTCGGGCAGGCCCGCGGTGTAAAGGTGGGCGGCGATCATGCGCTCGTCTACGTGCAGCCGGTCCACGGTTCCGCGAGCGCGCGCGCCGGCCAGGATCGCGTTGACCGCGTCGGCCACTTCGGCCCGCCCGCCGTAATTGATGGCCAGGTTCACCAGCAGGCGGCGGTTGCGGCTGGTGGTCTCGACGGCCTCCAGAAGCTCGCGCCGCGCCGCCGCGGGCAGCGCCTCCAGCCGGCCGATGGCGCGCAGCCGGATTCCATTGCGCATGAGGCCTGGCAGTTCCTTGCGGAGGTAAATGCGGAGCAGCCGCCACAGCATGTCCACTTCGGTGCGTGGCCGCTTCCAGTTCTCGAGCGAAAAGGCATAGAGCGTCAGAACCTCGATGCCGAGCCGCGCACAGGTCTCCACCGTCGCGCGCACCGGTTCGACGC
This sequence comes from Bryobacterales bacterium, assembly GCA_963719445.1. GTDB lineage: Bacteria > Acidobacteriota > Terriglobia > Bryobacterales > Bryobacteraceae > DASWZN01. The sequence continues at coordinate 3,593,793 of OY970385.1, read as the reverse complement.
CCGCGCGGTGGCCGGCCGCGCGCGGCAAGCTTCGCTTGCGGGCCCAGCGGCCGTTACCGTCCATGATGATGGCGATGTGCTTGGGGAGCCGCGCCGGGTCGAGAGCGCGCGCGAGTTCCCAGGCGGGGTCGTCCGGGGTCATCGTCTCGAGAAGGGCGTTCATCTGGGCGGTATTTTCCATCCTATCGTAGCGAGAGCAGCGCCACGGCGATCGCGCCCGCGCCGAGGAAGCTGCCGAACGGAAGCTCGTACGTGCCGGGGTCCTTGCGTGCGAGGTAAATATAGGCCAGGCCGATCAGCGAGCCGAGCAGCGAACCGACCATTACGGCGAGCACCGCCGCCTGCAAGCCCAGGAAGGCCCCGATCATCGCCACCATCTTCACGTCGCCCAGACCCAACCCTTCCTTGTGGCGGATCTTCTGGTACAGTGCGCCCAGGCCCCAGAGCAAGAGCGCCGGTATGATCGTCGATACTACCGCCTCCGCCAGCGACAGCCATCTCCTGTCCCAGCGCAGGAATAGTCCGAAGAACATGACCTGAAAGGGCGCCAGAACGGCGAACAGCAGGCCCAACCCGATGCCGCCGAGTGTGAACTCGTCCGGCAGGATGCGCTCCTCCAGGTCCGAGAACACCAGCCCGATCGTCAGGGCACAGAAGACGCACATCTTCGCCGCGCGCACCGTCGGACCGGCCACCAGCACGATTCCGAAGAAGAGCACCGCCGTGAGCGCCTCGACCAGCGGATAGCGGATCGGAATTCGCTTCGCGCAGTGCCGGCAGCGGCCGCGGAGCGCCACGAAGCTGGCGATCGGAATGTTGTCATACCAGGCGACCGGGTGCTCGCAAGCCGGGCAGAACGAGCGCGGCGAAACCACCGACAGGTCACGCGGCATCCGGTAAATGCAGACGTTCAGAAAGCTGCCGATCAAGAGTCCGGCGACGAAAGCAAGCAGGGCTTCTAGCATGCCAATACCCGATGGTACACCTGGAGAGTGCTCTGAATCATGGCGTCCGCGCTGAAGCGCTGTTCGACGGTCTGGCGGGCGGCGGCGCCCAGCCGCACGGCCAGCGGGGAGTCATCGAGCAGGCGCAAAACGCGCTCGGCGAACGCGCCTGGCTCCGACCCCCCAACCAGCAGGCCGTTGCGGCCGTCCTCGATCACCTCCGGGATTGCGCCGCGCGCCAGTGCGACGGCGGGCAGGCCGTACGCCATGGCGGAGAGCAGCGCGCTGCCCAGCGGTTCCGCGAGCGAAGGGAAAAGGAAGACGTCGAGGCTTCGGTAGACCGCCGCCACATCCTCGACATGCCCCGCGAACTCCACCGCTCGCGCCACGCCCATCTGCGCGGCCAGCCGCTCGAGCGCGACGCGGCAGGGCCCGTCGCCGGCCAGTAGCAGACGGCAGTCCGCGTGGCGCGCCAGCACCAGCGGCAGGGCGCGGATCAGCAGTTCTTGCCCCTTCTCCGGCAGCAGATAGCCGACGCAGCCTAGCCGGGGCGGGCCGTGGAGCTCACGGCCTGCCTCAAGGTCCGGCAACTCGACGCCATCGTAAACCACTTCGACCTGCCCGGCCGGCAATCCGGATTCGATGACGCTGTCTTTGACAAAGTTCGACACTGCGATGATCCGCGCGGCGCGGTACCGAGCGCGCGCCAGCGGATTCCGGGAAAGCGGATAGGCGACGCGCCGCGAGGCCACGAGCCGGGAGCGTCTGGCGGCGCCGGCAAGCCAGGCAGCGGTGAGACCGTGAGCGTCGTGGGCATGAACCAGGGCGTACGCCTCGCTCCGCAGAAGCTGCCAGAGCGGATGCACGCGAACCCCGGCGGCGAGGGCGCGCTCGGCCAGCGGCGATCCTTTCCTTGCTACCAGCTCGGCACGATGTCCCAGAGCCAACAGACCCCGCACGAGCAGCAGCGCCTGGCTCTGCCCGCCGCGCCATTGGCGGCCCAGATCGATATGCAGGCTGGTCATCTTGATTCCCGTGGCGCACGCCTCAGCGTGCCGCGCCACACCATGCTAGCGTAGTGCGGCGCAAGTAATGCCGGTACCGGATCGCCTGCAAAATGGGGACTGGCTCGCATTTCGCTGCTTTTGCGAAACTTCGTGCCTGTCCCCGATTTTGCCCTTGCCAAATCCTACTCTCCAGAATCAGCGCCGCACTACGTCAGCCCCGTGCTCCCACGGCCAGAGCTAGGTCCGCGTCCACCATGCAGCGCACCAGCTCGGCAAACGAGGTGCGCGGCTTCCAGCCCAGAACGCTGCGGGCCTTGGTCGCGTCGCCCAGCAGCAGCTCGACCTCGGCCGGCCGGTAGAGGACAGGGTCAGTCTCGACGTGCTCCCGCCAGTCCAGGCCGGCGTGCGAGAACGCCAGTTCGGCGAACTCCTGGACCGAATGGGTTTCGCCGGTCGCCACCACGTAGTCGTCCGGCTCGGGCTGCTGAAGCATGAGCCACATGGCCTCCACGTACTCCGGCGCGTAGCCCCAATCGCGGCGGGCCTCGAGGTTGCCGAGTTTGAGTTTGCCTCCGCGGCCGGCCGCGATCCGCGCGACGGCCGAGGTGATCTTGCGGGAGACGAACTCGAAGCCGCGCCGGGGCGACTCGTGATTGAAGAGGATGCCGCTGCTGGCGTGCAGCCGGTGCGCCTCGCGGTAGTTCCTGGTCAATTCGTAGCCCGCCACCTTGCTGATGCCGTAAGCGGAACGCGGGTGGAAGCGGGTGCGCTCCCGCTGCGGAGTCTCCTCGGCGCGCCCGAACATCTCGCTCGAAGCCGCGAAATAGAAACGGCAGTCGGGGGCATCGTCCTTGATTGCCGACAGCAGATAGTGGGTACCGTTGATGTTGGTGTTGAGCGTGGAGAACTCGTCCTCGAAGGAATAAGAGACGAAGCTCTGCGCCGCCAGATGGTAGCACTCCTGGGGCTCTATGCGCCTCACCACGGAGTGCATGCTGGCATAGCTCTCGAGCGAGCCGGCATGGAGCGCGATCCTGTCGTGAAGGTGCTGGATGCGTCCCAGGCGGTGCTCGGGATCCTCGATCGCCACGCGGCGAACGATGCCGTGCACTTCGTATCCTCTCGAAAGCAGCAGTTCGGCCAGGTAGGAGCCATCCTGCCCGCTGATGCCGGTGATGAGCGCCCGCGGTTGTGCCATTGGTTCAGAATACCTCCCTGATACACTAAACCTGAAATGGCAACTATCGGGCTCGACGCCACCTACACGCTGGGCGCGCGTCCCACCGGGACCGCCACTTACTCGCGGCGCCTGATCGAATCGCTGGCAGCCCTCAAGACGCCGCACCGGTTTCTGCTCTGCTATCGCTTGTCGCGATGGAACCAGCGGCGCGACTTCCTGCGGCTGCCGGGATGCCCGGTGCGGCCGTTCCAGTGGCCTCTCACGTTCTGGCTGGCTTGGCAGGTGGACCTGTTCCACAGCCTGGTCCAGCGGCCCCCCGTGTTCCGGTTCCGCCGGGAGGTGGTCACGGTACACGACGCGTTCCCCGTCACCGGCCGCGACTATTCGACGCCCGAATTCCAGCGCCGGTTCTCCGCGCTCCTGCGCCAGTCGGTGGCGCGGGCGGTCCGTGTCATCACCGATTCGGAATACACGGCGCGGCAGATCGAGCGGCACTGCGGCGTGGAGCGGGAGCGGATCCGGGTGATCCCGTGCGGCGTCGACGAGCCGGCCCGGATTCTGCCGCCAGAGGAGCGGCTGCGCGAGAGAGAACAGCTCGTGGGCGAGGGGAACGAGATGCTCCTCAGCGTGGGGAACCTGGAGGTGAGGAAGAACGTGGTGAACGCGCTGCGGGCGCTGGCGCTGTTGCCGGAGCGCTACCGCCTGGTGCTGGCGGGCGGCGACGGCTACGGCGCAGAGGCGATTCACGCCTTCATCGCGGAGCAGGGTCTGGAGCGCCGGGTGATCCGGCTCGGATTCGCGCCCGCGGAGCGGATGCCGGTGCTGTACCAGTCCGCCAGCGCGCTGCTGTTCCCTTCGCTCGAAGAGGGCTTCGGTTTCCCGGTGCTCGAAGCCATGGCACACGGCCTGCCGGTGGTGACTTCGAACACCTCATCCCTGCCCGAGGTCGGCGGAGAGGCTGCACTCTACGTCGATCCGCTCGACGTGGCCGACATCGCCGCGAAGACCGTCCAGGCGGTGGAGGATGAAGCCACGCGGCGCACGTTGATCGAGAAGGGCCGCGCCCGCGCGCGCGCGTTCACCTGGCGCCGCGCGGCCGAGGCGGTGCTGAAGGTCTACGAGGAAGTGCTGGCCGACGGCCAGCAGAGATGAAACTGGGAACCTTGATGGCTGATGGCTGCCGAAGGCTACGACATGTTCCGCGCTTTGGCGTACTTCAAAAACGTGTACATGGCGGCCATGTAAGCGATCATGAGGCCTTCGGGACCGTCTAGGAAGCCGCGCTGGAGGACGTAGGTGCGCAAAAACGTCCAGATGGGTTCGAGCAGCAGGTTGTGCCACACCACGGGCTGTTTTTGCGAGACGATCTCCTGCGCCGCGAGCGTGGTGTAGCCGTCGAGCGTGCGCACGTGCTCGGAGATGGAGTCGAAGGTATAGTGCAGGATGCTCGACTTCAGGTGCCCCACCGTGCCGTGGGCCTCGACGCTTTCGTGGACGAACTCGCCGATCCAGGTGGCCTTGCGGCGGTCGTACAGACGGATCTTGCGGTCCGGGTGCCAGCCGGAGTGCAGAATCCAGCGGCCCAGGTACTGCGCCAGACGCGGCATGGTATACGCGTCGAACTCCAGACCCTTCTTGCGCAGTTGCCAGATCTCGGCTTCGAGCGCTTCGCTGAGCGCCTCGTCGGCGTCGAGCGAGAGGATCCAGTCGTTGGACGCCTGGGCCGCGGCCAGGTTCTTCTGCTTCGCGTAGCCGGGCCAGGGACTCTCGATCACCCGCGCGCCGAGCTGCTGCGCGATCTCCACGGTGCGGTCGGTCGAGCCGCTATCGACCACCACGATCTCATCGCAGCAGCGCAGGCTCTCGATGGTGCGTGCGATCCGGCGCTCCTCATTGCACGTGATGATAGTGGCGGAGATCTTCATCTGGCTCATTGCGAGGAGTCCAGTAGCGGCGTCGTCATGAAGCAGAGCAGAAAGACCGCCAGAGCCAGGTAGCCGAGCCAGCGCCGGCCCGGGCTGAGGCGGGTGGAGTCGAAAATGGACGGGTGCCGCAGGCAGAAGATGTAGAGCAGCACCGCCCACAGGAACCAGGGCCAGTACCTGGTGAACAGCCCCAGCGGCAACAAAGCCACCACGAAGATCTTCGAAAGCAGCTTGTGGCGGTCGCCGACGAACGAGTACAGGATGTGCCCGCCATCGAGCTGGCCGATGGGCAGCAGATTCAGAGCGGTGGCGAAGATGCCGACCCAGGCCGCGCGCGCGACGGGGTGCAGGTAAATGTCCGCCGCCGGGCTGCCGGGGAAAATGACCTTCTCGAGCAGCCAGACCAGCGGCGGCACGCCCATGACGAGGTCGCCGCGGTTGGCGATGCCCGGCAGAACCTTCGAGTACGCCAGGCCAATCCCCAGCGCGGGCAAGAGGAACGCGAAGCCGGCCAGCGGCCCGGCGATCCCGATATCGAAGAGCACTTGCCGGGAGTAGATCGGGGATCGGATGCGGATGAATGCGCCCAGCGTGCCGATGAACGACGGGAACGGAATGAAGTAGGGCAGGCTCGCGTCAACGCGGTAGTAGCGGCAGGTCAGGTAGTGGCCGAACTCGTGCGCCAGCAGTATGGCCAGCAGCGTGAGCGAGAAGGGCAAACCGGCGAGCAACTCGAGTGGGTGGGACCACATGCCGGCGATGGCCGTCAGATCGCGCTCCATGTCGAAGGCGGGGAGGTTCTCGCGGAAATTCTCAACCAGGCGCGCGCCGATGGTGGTGGTGGTAACCAGCGTCAGGAGCAGGAGAAGAACGTGTAGCCAGTAGGGCGGACGTCCCGGGCTCCTCCAGAAACGCCGCAAGCGGAGGCCCGTTCCGTTGGACGGAACGGACAGACCCGTACCGGGACTATATCCCTGTGGCGACACGGAACGGCACTACTGCAATGACTGCAATTCTTTGCCGGGCTTGAAGCGGACGGCTTTGCCGGGAGGAATGGAGACCTCCGCGCCGGTGCGGGGGTTCCGCCCGATTCCCGTCTTGCGTGGCCGCACGTTGAAAATCCCGAAGCCGCGCAACTCGATCCGCTCGCCCTGCCCGAGGGCCTTCTTCATGCTCTCGAAAACGGTCTCGACCGCCATTTCCGCCTTCGTTTTGGTGATGCCGGTGCGATTGACAACCTCGTTGATAATATCGAGCTTGATCAAGAGATCCTCCTTCTGCAGGCGTCCGAGCGGTGGTTGAACCGCTGGCCAACGGCAAACCACATGATAGGATTAGGGTTATAGGCTTGTCAAGCTACCTGGGCCTCGCCCGCCAGCGCCCGCGCCGTCCGCAACGCGGGCTGATAGTCGGGATGCTGGCCCGTTTCCTTCACGTACTCGACATATCGGATCACGTTGTCGCGATCCAGCACGAAGATGGCGCGGCTCTCGATCCGCAGATCCTCGATGAGAGTGCCGTAAGCGCGGCCGAAGGACGTATCCTTGTGATCCGAGAGCATCTTCACACGATCGACGGCAAACGCGTTGCAGTAGCGGCGCTGCGCGAAGGGCAGATCGACGCTGATGGTGTAGATGTCCACGCCGGAGAGCTTGGCGGCCTCGTCGTTGAAGCGCCGCGTCTGCGCGTCGCAGACCGGCGTATCGAGCGACGGAATCACGCTGAAGATGCGAACGCTGTGGCCCGTGTCGGCGAGCGTGACCGGTTTCATGCTGTTGTCCACGCAAGCGAAATCGGGCGCCGGATCGCCGGGATGCAACTCCGGCCCGGCGAGCGCTACAGATTCACCTCTAAGAATGACGGTGCGTTCCATGAATCCCTCCGAAGTACCAGTGCCATTGTAGCAACCGCCAGCCGTCAGGCGATGGCCATGACTTGGCGGACCATGGCTTCGCGGGCTTTGAGGTCGCCCACTTCCAACTCGCCGGCCACCTTCTCGAGAAGGTCCGGAATCTGCAACGACTGGGGGCACTTTTCGACGCAGTCGCCGCAGCGCGAACACTGAGAGGCGTAGCCGGGCTCGCCCGAAGTCATACCGCTCATCCTCAGGGTGTAGACGAAGTTCGCGCCGCCGGCGTCGCCGAACATGTGGAGGTGGTTGTAGACGTCGAAGCAATCGGCGATGGCGACTCCGCTGGGGCAGGGCTTGCAGTACCCGCACCCGGTGCATCCGATCTTCATGATCTCGCGGTATTTTCGGGCGACTCTGGCGATCAGATCGAGATCGCCGGCCGCCAGCGGCTGCGCGCGCGAGGCCAGCGCCAGGTTCTCTTCGATCTGGGCCTCCTCGTTCATGCCGGAGAGGGCCACAACGACCTCGGGATGATTCCAGACCCAGCTCAGGGCCCAAGCGGCGGGAGTGCGTGCGCTGCCGGCCTCTTTCCAGATGTCCGCGATGGCGGGCGGCGGCGTGGCCAAGCCCAGCGTGCCGCCGCGCAGAGGCTGCATGACGATCACGCCCAGGCCCTTGGAGGCGGCGTATTTGAGGCCTTCGGTGCCGGCCTGGCGCTCTTCGTCGAGGAAGTTGTACTGGATCTGACAGAAGGCCCAGGGGTAGGCGTCAACGATCTGCTTGAAGTCCGCAAGCTCGCCATGGAAGGAGAAGCCCGCGTTGACGATTCGGCCGCCGGCCTTCGCGCGTTCGAGGAATTCAAGCATACCGAGCGCGGCCATGCGTTCCCAGAGACTGCGGCTGAGACCGTGCGCGAGGTAATAGTCGATGCGCGCGGTGTTCAGCCTTTCAAGCTGCAGGCTCAGGAAACGGTCCATGTCCGCGGGCGTGTGGACCATCCAGGAGGGGAGCTTGGTGGCGAGCTTCACCTTCTCGCGGTAGCCGCCGGCCAGCGCTCGGCCGACGAAGGGCTCGCCTTCACTCATGTGATACGGCCAGGCGGTGTCGATGTAGTTAACGCCGCTGTCGATGGCGTGCCGTATCTGGCGGGTGGCGCGCGGCTCGTCGATGCGGCCGTCGGCTACCGGCAGCCGCATGCAGCCGAAGCCAAGAATCGACAGGCGATCGCCGGTCTTTGGCATGGTGCGGTAGAGCATAAAGAGCTTACGATAGCACGGGAGGGCGCGCGGGACCGCTCCCTATGGTCGCGGCTCGGTTCCGCGAGCGGAGAAACCGTCGAGGGATTTCGCGAACTCGTTCGGGTCGGGAGTAGGGAGGCGGCAGGCGAAGTTTTCGCAGACGTATGCGATGGACGTTTCTGCGGCCGGGTAGTTGACCGGGGCGTGGTCGGCGAGGAGGACCACGGCGAAGGGCAGGAAGCGGCGGCGAAGCTCGGCCAGGAAGGGCTCGATCGAATGGCGCGAGCCGGCCAGCACGATCTGGACGGGCTCCGAGCGGCTGTATTCGAGGGCGGCCAGCATCTGCGGCATCGCTTCGGGAACCGCGGCGAGGCGCGTGGCGAAGGCGGCGAGCGCTTTGGCGGCGGTGTCCTCGAAAGCTTTGCGGCCGGTGATGCGGCCCAGGCGCAGCAGGTTCAGGATGGCGATGGAGCTGCCCGAAGGCTCGGCGCCATCGTAATCGTCCTTGAGGCGCAGAACGAGCGAGGGTTCATCGGCCGCGGTGGCGAAGAAGCCGCCGGCCTCGGCGTCCTCGAAGCGGGCGATCATGGTTTCGCTCAGGCGGATGGCGGTCTCGATGCGGCTCGCGTCGAACTCTGCCTCGTAAAGATCGAGCAGGCCCTGGACGAAGAAGGCGTAGTCATCGAGGAATGCCGGAACGACGGCTTCGCCCTCGCGAAAGCGGCGCAGCAGCGTGCCCGCGGCGGGGTCGTGCATCCGCGCCAGAACAAAATCGGCGGCGCGCCGTGCGGCATCGAGGTAGCGGCCGTCGGCGAGCACCTGCGCGCCTTTGGCGAAGGCCGAGATCATGAGGCCGTTCCAGGCGGTGAGGATCTTGTCGTCCAGGTGCGGGCGCACGCGGCGGCAGCGCGCTTCGAGGAGCCGCTCGCGGACGGCAGGCGGAAGCGCCTGCCCCACGTCCACCAGCGAGAGGATGTTCCTGCCGGCGAACTCGTGTGCATTGCCGCGCTCCTCGACCCCGTACGCGCGGGCGAATCGCTCGGCTTCGGCGGGAGCGAGAACGGCGTCGATCTCCTGTCTGGTCCAGACGTAATACGCGCCTTCGCCCTTGACCGCGGGCTTGGCGGGATCGATGACACTGTCGGCGTCCTCGGCCGAGTAGAAGCCGCCGTTGGGGGCGGTCATGTCGCCCAAGACGTAGTCGAGCGTGCTGCGGGCGGTTTCGGCATAGAACTCGTCCGCTGAGAGCTGGTAGGCCTCGAGATACGCAACCGCGAGCTGGGCTTGATCGTAGAGCATCTTCTCGAAGTGCGGGACGAACCAGTGGTCGTCGGTCGAGTAGCGGTGGAAGCCGCCGCCAAGATGGTCGCGAATGCCGCCGCGCCCCATCTGTGTGAGTGAGGCGAGAACCATCTCGAGTGCTTCGCGGTTGCCGGTGCGCGCATGGTACCGGAGCAGAAATTCGAGGACCGCCGGGCGCGGGAACTTCGGCGCGCCGCCAAATCCGCCGTGGCGGGAGTCGAACGTGCGGCGGAAGGCGTAGAAGCCGGAATCGAGCAGCCCGGCGTCGAGCGAGCCGGCCGGCGCCGCCTGAGCGTGGCGGCGGATTTGTTCGAGCATGTCTCCGCTCGAATCGAGGACGGCGGCGCGATCGAGACGCCAGGCCTCGGCTACACGCTCGAGGATCTGCCGAAACCCGGGATGCCCATACCGCGCCTCCGGTGGAAAATAGGTGCCGCCGAAGAATGGCTTGAGATCCGGAGTGAGCCAGACCGACATGGGCCAGCCGCCCGAGCCGGTCGTAGCTTGCACGAAAAGCATGTAGACGCGGTCTATGTCGGGGCGCTCTTCGCGGTCCACTTTGATGGGGACGAAGTGCCGGTTGAGCAGCGCGGCGATGTCCTGGTTCTCGAAGGACTCGCGCTCCATGACGTGGCACCAGTGGCAGGTGGAGTAGCCGATGGAGAGGAAGATGGGCTTGTCCTCGGCGCGCGCCTTTTGGAAAGCCTCGTTGCCCCAGGGGCGCCAGTCGACCGGATTGTGCGCGTGCTGAAGCAGGTACGGACTCTTCTCGTGGATGAGGGAATTGGATGGCATCCCCTTGGCCCCCCTGCTTGTATTATGACCGCTCGCTGGCGCGAGCGGCCGAAGGCCGCGAGCCGCCGCCTACCTCACATCTCCCGCCGGTTCTCGAACGACTTCGTCAGCGTCACCTCGTCCGCAAACTCCAGGTCGCTGCCCACCGGCACGCCCATCGCGATCCGCGTCACCTTCACGCCGAGCGGCTTCAGCAGTTTCGAAAGGTAGGCGGCCGTGGCTTCGCCTTCCACCGTCGGGTTGGTCGCCAGGATGATCTCCTGCACTTGCCCCGATTCCAGCCGCCGTAGCAGCCCGTGAATCTTCAACTGCTCCGGTCCGACACCGCGCAGCGGCGAAATCGAACCGTGCAGCACGTGGTACAGCCCCAAGTACTGGCGCGTGGTCTCGATCGGCAGAATGTCGAACGGCTCGCTCACCACGCAAATCACCGACGGGTCGCGCCCGGCGTCGCGGCAGAACGGGCACAGCGCGCTGTCGCTGATGTTGTTGCAGACCTCGCAAAGCCCCAGCTTGTCCTTGACGTCCAGGACCGCCTGCGCCAGCCGCCCGGCGTCGTCCCGCGGCGACCGCAGCACGTGGAAGGCGAGGCGCTGTGCGGATTTCTGCCCGATCCCGGGCAGGCGCTTGAACTCCTGGATCAGGCGGGCGAGTGGTTCGGCGTAGTCGGGCATGTCTCGTATCCGATCATGGCGCACGCTTCAGCGCGCCGTCGCGGGCTTCAGCCCGCGGTCCGCTAGAACAACCCAGGCGGCAGACCCAGCCCGCCCAGCATCCCGCTCATCTTCTGCCGCGCTTCCTCGTCCACCTTCTTGGCGGCCTCGTTGAACGCGGCCATCATCATGTCCTGAAGCATCTCGACGTCGCCCGCCACCTCCGGGTCGATCTTCACGCCCAGCACGTTTTTCTGGCCATCCATTTTGACCGTGACCATTCCGCCGCCGGCCGTCGCCTCGACGCGGATGAGGGCGATCTCCTCCTGCATCTTCTGCTGCATTTGCTGGGCCTGCTTCATCATGGCCTGCATGTTTCCACCGGGCATTTTCATCGCAGTGCTCCTGTTTCTATCCTGTGCCTTCTGCGGGCCGCCACTGCGCCGGAGGCGCCCTGGCCGCCGCGCTAGTGGCTATTCTTTCAGATTCCGGGCCACGCGCACCTCGGCATCCGGAAAGACCTCGCGGAAGCGCTGAACCTCGGGATGCGCCAGAGCGCGGCGCATGGTCTCGTCCTGGTCGGTCTGCGGGGCCGCCGCGGGCGCACCTGCCGGAGACGCAGCCCCGCCCACGCTCACCTTGATCCGCCGCTTGCCCGCGCCCAGATGATCGAGGGCCTTCTGAATATCCGCCGGACGCATCGCTAGCTCGAATTCCGCTGGCGTCGTGAACTGGAGCAGCCCCGCCGACTCTTCGAGCGCCGAGTGCTCCACCGCGTCCGCCGTGAACGCCATGCCGAACTCGCGCATCGCCGCCGCCAGCCGCTCCTTCAGGCCGCCGGCCGCCGGCGCCGCGGAACCGCTCGCAGGCCGCGCACTCGCCTTACCCGGCACAGGCGCGGGCGGCGTGCCGGCCTTCGCCGGCGCGGGTGGCGCGCTCACTCCTCCCGCGCTCGCTAGCGCCTCCTCGATCGAAATCAGCTTCCCCGCCTCCACCAGCCTGATCAGCCCCAGCTCGAAATGCAGCCGCGGCTGCAGAGAGAACTGCATGTCCCGAAACAGGTCCAGCGTGAGCTGCAGGTAGCGCGTCAGGTCCTGCTCGGAGAAGGCCGCCGCGATCTCCGCCAGCCGCTCCCGTTCCTGCCGGGACGCCGCAAGCAGGCGCGGGTTGCCGGCGGCGATCTTGGTCACCAGCAGGTTTCGGAAGAACCGCGCCAGCTCCCGCACGAAATGTTGCAGGTGATGCCCGTTCCGTACCAGGCCGTCCGTGATCTCGAGCATCCGCGCCGAGTTCGACTCGCGCAGAGCCTGCGTCACCTGGTCCAGCGTGTCGAGCGAGAACGCGCCCAGCAACGCGCGGATTTCCGCCGCCTTCAGCGTGGTGCCGCAGCAGGCGATGGCCTGGTCCAGCGCCGAGAGCGAATCGCGCACGCTGCCCTCGCCCGCCTGCGCCAGCACCGCCAGCGCTTCCGCGTCGGCTTCGATGCCCTCCTGGCTGCAGATCCACTCCATGCGCCCAATGATCTCGTCGAAATCCACCGACCGGAAACTGAAGTGCTGGCAGCGCGACGAGATGGTGGCGGGGATCTTGTGCGCCTCCGTGGTGCAGAGCACGAAGACCACCCACTCGGGCGGCTCCTCGAGCGTCTTCAGAAGCGCGTTGAAGGCCTCGCTGGTGATCTGGTGCGCCTCGTCGATGATGAAGACCTTGTAGCGGTCGCGGGCGGGGCGGTAACGCACGTTCTCCCGCAGCTCGCGCATTTCGTTGATGCCGCGGTTCGAGGCGGCGTCGATCTCGATCACGTCGACGGCGTTGCTGGCGGCGATCTCCGTGCAGCTCGAGCACACCCCGCACGGCGCCGTGGTCGGCCCCTGGATGCAATTCAGGCAGCGCGCCAGGATGCGCGCCACCGTGGTCTTGCCCGTGCCCCGCTGGCCCGAAAAGATGTAGCCATGCGCGATCCGGTTCTGCTCGATCGCGTGCGCCAGCGTACTCTTGACGTGCTCCTGGTTGACCAGTTCGGAGAAGTTCTGCGGCCGGTATTTCCGGGCGATGACCTGGTACATGCGACGGGTTTCAAAACGACGGGCGAATCAACCAGGCCCCAGGTGATCCGCGGCACACGAGCCGCACCGCTACCGTTGCTTCCTTCCGGACCTGGCGGGGTTTGCAGCCGCCCATTGCACGGAGCCCGGAGCCTGGAACCATTATCGTAGCATGTAGGGGGAGGCACTTATGTTTTGCACCATCGCCGATTTCCTCGCCAGCTGGAAGCACGAGTCCGGCGCGACCCTCAAGGTTTTCCGCAACCTCACCGACGCTTCGCTCGCCCAGCGCGTGACGCCCGAAGGCCGCTCGCTCGGCTTCCTGGCCTGGCACATCGTCACCTCCGTGAGCGAGATGCTCACCGCGGCCGGCGTTCCGGTCCGCGTCACCCAGGACAACGATCCCGTCCCGTCCGCCGCCGCGACCATCGTCGCGGTCTACGAAAAATGCGCCCGGGCCGTTGCCGAAGCGGTGCCGGCTACCTGGACCGATGCGCAGCTCCGTGACAAGATCCCCATGTACGGCGAGACCTGGACCAAGGGCGGCGCGCTCGTTTCGCTCATTGTGCACCAGGCCCATCACCGCGGCCAGATGACGGTCCTGATGCGCCAGGCCGGCCTGAAGGTCCCCGGCGTCTACGGCCCCGCCCGCGAAGATTGGGCCGCTATGGGAATCCCCGAGCAACCGTAGGGAGGCCCCGGCTGCCCCCCTATTTCCCAGCCCCGCCCTGATACTCGACCCGCACGCAGCCCATGTCGGGCAGCATTGCCGGGTGGATTTCAATCGCCATCCGCCTGCTCTGGATCGCCGGGTCGGCGGTCGCGACCTGCCGCGCTTCTTCGGCTGACGCCGCACGGATCACCGCGATGCCGCGAACGCGATCGTCGTCCATAAACGGGCCGGCCAGCAGATACTTTCCCGCCTCCACCTGCGAACGCATATACGCCAGGTGCTGCCGTATCAGCGCGCTGTGTTCATCGTTGGTCTGCGGCTGGTCCGCCTGGGCGCCCTTCACGTAAAGGGCGACAAAGTAGGGTTTGAGATTCTGTGGGATATCGGGGAACTCTCGAGAGGGCTGCGGCGCCTGTCCCGCCATCGCGCCGCAGCAGACGAGAGCTGCCGCAACCGCCGCGGCTTTCAGTTTGAGACTCAGCATTCTCGATCTCCTTCGCGGCCCAGCCGCAAGTGAACCATGGACACGATTCTCAGGCCATCCGACAACATCGTCCCCCACTTCTCGCCCGCGCTCAGCCCACCCTCCATGTTCCGGAAAATGGGGTACTCCGCAAGCACGGCGATGCGGCTGTCCCACGATTCCATGTCCCTGGCCCGTCCCAGCGCCCACTTGAGTATCGCGCTCTCATCCATGCCCCCGGCTCGGATGACTCTCTTGTTCGCCATCCTCAGACCTCGAGGCGAACACGAATCAAACAAAACCTCAGCGCCCGGAAAGGCGTCGGCCAGCCGGATGAAGAGCGCTTTGACGTGGTCCGCCTCCAGGTAGTACAAGACTCCTGCCGCGATAAACAGAACGGGCCCGGTCGTTTTCAACTGGCCGAGCCATGCGTCGTCGAGGAGCGAACACGCAATCGAACGCCTGCGGGGGCCTTCCGGGATGAGCCTGCTTCGCAGGTCCATCACGTCCGGTAGGTCAAGATCAACCCAAGACAGGCGCCCATTATCGACTCGCTCGAAGGTCGTGTCCAGACCGCACCCCAGATTCACGACCGTCGCCCCGCCATCGCGCTCCAGGAATTGCCGTATCGTCCGGTCCGTGTGGAGGCTGCGGGCGATCCAGGTCAGCCGCGTGATCGGGCTGATGTTGCGGGCAATGGTGGAGAAATCATAGTCGACTTTCGCCATGATCCCGGCCGCCGCCCGATCCACCAGCATTGGGCGTCTCTTCCCGCTTTCTACCGCACGCCCCCATAGGGGCAGGAGCAGCGTCTTCTGTACGCTCCCCAACTCAACCGCATTCGTCCGTGTCATGTTTACTCGCAAAACACCCTGACCTTGGTCTTGCCGTGACTTTCATCGACGTCAATCGTCAGGTCGTTGAGCTGGTCGACCAGCTCTTCCAGATTCTCGGGCTTGATCTGGCTCAGATCGAAAGGCACGCCGCGCTCGCGCATGGCGTCATTGACCTGCTCGCGCGCCTGGGCGGGGATCAGGCTCGCCAGCTTCACCCCCGCCCGCAGCAACTGCATCGGCACGCGAATGTTCACCAGCACCGGGCTGTGGTATCCGTGGCTGTTCTGAGAATCCACCACCACGCGCAGGTACCTGGGCTTTGCCTTCGGACCGGCTTCAGAGCCGCCGCCAGCACCAGCCGTCTCTTCCTTTTCGAGCGCCGCGA
This sequence comes from Bryobacterales bacterium, assembly GCA_963719445.1. Lineage (GTDB taxonomy): Bacteria > Acidobacteriota > Terriglobia > Bryobacterales > Bryobacteraceae > DASWZN01. Next base: position 3,578,495 of record OY970385.1, on the reverse strand, counting down.
TCAGCCGCTCCGCCTCGTCAGCCGTGATCTTGCCCTCGGCCAGCATCTGCAGAACTTCCCGGCGGTGTTCACTCATGGTTCCTCCCTAGAAAACGTGGATCAAAACGGACGAGCCCTGGTTGTCGAACTCGACGTTGGCCCCCTTCAGCCCGCACAGTATCTGCCAGAGAACCTCGAGCGCCCGAAAGGGATCGATCCGGCCCGCCCAGCAGGCCACGAATACTACCGGCAACAGCAGTAAACCAACCGGTAACAGCAACAGCCATAACAGCGCCAGCGGAATCCAGAGCCGGAAACCCCGGTTCCGCTTGTTGCGGATGCTCACTGAGGCAACCAGTGGGATCATTTCAGCCCCTCCAACTCCCGGATCGCGTCTTCGACGCTCGTCTCTCCGCGCTTGAGCCGGTCCAGAATCTCGCTTCGCGACGGTGTCGGGTTGGTCTCGACGAACTCCAGAGCGTTCCCCAGCCGGTTGAGCCGGGACTTGATGGTCGGGTAGCTGACGCCGAAGATCTGCTCCATCTCCTTGATCGACCCGTGACACCGCACAAAGGCCGTGATGAAGACCTGGTCCTCCAGGCTCAGCCTGGCCAGTTGCGGCAACTCGAACGACCCTTCGACGACAATTTCCTTCCCGGCCAGCCGGACGCGCTCCACGATGATCGGCTGGCCCTGGGTCAACTGCGTCAGCTCCTGCCAGTCCGTCATCTCCGGTCCTCCGTTGTCCCATGCTTCATCTAATCAATGTATAACTCAATTTTGTTAATATTGCAAGACACAAAAATTGATTTTATAAGGTATCTGCGGCCGTGCTGTGCTGGCACACCGCTATCCTGGTGACCGCAAACGGCTTGCCGGAACCTACCGGATCGGTGACAACGCCTCCCGCCGGTCATGAAGTCGTTCAAACGCCCGCCCTGGTCGCCGTTCCTGAGGAACAGGGACTCGAGAGTGTAGTAGCGCGTCGATCATGATACGCCGATCCGCGAACGGCGAGCGCGGCAACTTCATAAGCATGAGCCATTCACGGCCGATATGGACTTAAGGAATGATTGTGTCCGGATCAGCGCGGCGTTGGGGGTGGACTTTCGAGGCGATCGTGGTGCTCTGGGGAGCGGGGTGCGTCAGCCGAAGACCTGCTGGCCCGCTCGAGCGCATCGAACAGATCGCCAGCCTGCCGGTCCAGGCTGACGGATGGCATTTACCCGTCCATATCGTCGGCTGGGTCACCGTCCCTGAACCCAGCCTCAACGTCGCCTTCATTGAGGATGGGACCGGCGCCGCTCGCATCGAACTGCCGTTCGCCCAGCTCAGCTTGCAGCCGGGGGATCGCGTCGAAGTCACCGGCATCGCCGGTACCGGCGGATTGTCTCCCACCGTCGTCGGAGCGCACGTGGCGCTGCTGGGCGGAAAGCACGAACCCCGCCCTCTGGCGATCTCCATCGCCGATGTCCTCAGCGGGCGCGTGGGCTTTCGGTACGTCGAACTGGAGGGCGTGTTGCGGCAACGGCATTTTGACCGGGCGGGTCGTCCCGTGGCCCTGATCGCATCGCACGGAGCGGCGATCGAGGCTCACATAGGCGGGGCCGAGTCGCTGCCGGCTCGGCTCTTAGCCGGCGCTCGGGTCCGCGTGCGGGCCGTCGCCAGCGCCAGCCGGGACGTGTATGGCAATGCCGGCCGCGTTCAACTGTGGACCGCCAGCGCCAGCGACTTCGTGCTGGTCGAGGAAGTCCCGCCCGAGATTCCCCTTCAAACCGCTCGTGACATTTCATCGCTCGTCCGTGGCGCGCTGCCTGAGCGCATGCTTCATCTGCGTGGAACCGTGCGCTCCGACCGCCTCGGCGAGGGGCTGGTGCTAACTGACCACACCGGCTCGATCGGGCTGAAGCGCGGGCCAGCGGCCGTTTTTGAATCCGGAGCCGGCATCGACGTCTTCGGGTTCGCCGACGCGGGCAGCGGCGGCATCCAGATCGTCGATGCCGTCATGCGCCCCGCCAATCTGCCGCAACGCCAAATTGCGGACAACGGCCGCGTCCTCACCTCGATTGCGCAGGTTCACGCCCTCGGCGCCGAAGAGGCGGCACGCTCCATCCCGGTTCGGGTCCGCGCCACGGTGACCTATATCAACCCGACCACCACCGTGTTCTTCCTGCAGGATGAAACCGGCGGGACGTTCGCCGTCCCTCGTCGCGTCCAGGATCTCCAGGTCGCTGCCGGGGATCTCGTAGACGTCGCCGGAGTGACCGGCCCCGGCAATTTCGCTCCGGTCATCCAAAGAGCCGTGGCGACACGAGTTTCCGCGGGTTCCATGCCCCGCCCTGCATCCGCCTCGTTTGACGATCTGTTCTCCGGTAAGCAGGACAGCGCATGGGTCCGGACGCAGGGCGTCGTGCAGAGCCTTGAAGACAGACTCGACACCGAGACTGCCGTCTGGCTCCAGTGGGGACAGCACCGCTACATGGCGCTCGTGTCGAACCCCGGCTCCGAGCCGCTGCCGCCTCCGGACACGCGCGTCGAGGTCAGCGGCGTCTGCGCTACGCTCTTCAACACCAAGCGGCAGATCCTGGGAATTCAGATCTACGTTCCGTCGCCCCGCTTTCTCCGGGTGCTGAATCCGGCCCAGAACGCGGCCGCCCTCCCGGTGCGGCCGATCAACGATCTTCTTCGCTTCTCCCCCGGGGAATCTCCCGGCCTGCGCGTCCGCATCCACGGCGTGGTGACTCTGGCGAACCCGCGCGGCCCCACTTACGTGCGCGACGCCGAGAGCGGCCTGAAGATCCGCGATCACACGCCTTCGGATCTCGCGCCGGGCGACATCGTGGACGTGATCGGTTTCGCACACGCCGGCGACCTCAGCGCAGAGATGTGGGACGCCGCCATCACGCGCCTCCAGCCGGGAAGCCCGCCGCTGGCTGCGCCCGTCACCGTCGATCAGATCCTCGAGGGCACACACGACGCGGAGCTGGTCGAAATCGACGCCTTTGTGGTGGACGAGCTGACGGGCACGGATCAGAACTCGCTGGTCCTCCAGGCGGGAGGCAAGCTCTTCCACGCAACTCTGGACCGCGGGCAACTCCCCGCGTTCGAACCCGGCAGCATCGTTCGGCTGACGGGGGTCTGCTCCATCGAATCCGGCGGCAATCTGGCCTACCTCGTGCCCAAGTCCTTCACGATTCTTCTCCGCAGCCCGGCCGATGTCGCCGTGGTCAAAGCCGCGCCCCGGTGGACCACCGGCCGCCTGCTCGCAGTGCTCGGCTCCATGGCGGCCTTTCTCCTGGCCGTTCTGGCTTGGGTTGCCATCCTCCGGCGCAGAGTGTACCGCCAGACCGCCTTCATCCGGGACAAGTTGGAACAGGAAGCTTCGCTCAAAGAAGCCGCCCAGCAGGCCAGCCGCGCCAAGAGCGAGTTCCTGGCCAACATGAGCCACGAGATCCGCACCCCGCTGAACGGCATTCTCGGGTTCACCAGCCTCATGGCTGCGAGCCAGTTGACCGAGCCCCAGCGCGAGTACAATGAGGCCGTTCGCTCCTCGGCCGAGGCCCTCCTGGTCGTCATCAACGATATCCTCGATTTCTCGCGCATCGAGGCCGGCCGGCTGGATCTGGAATCCGCGGATTTCTCCCTTCGCAAGTGCCTGGACGCCACCGTGCGGTCGATTGAGCCCCTGGCCGCCGCCAAGGGCCTCCAGGTCGCCACCCAGGTCAATGAGGACGTGCCGGACTGGGTTTGCGGCGACCAGCACCGGCTGCGCCAGGTTCTCCTCAACCTGGCCGGCAATGCCATCAAGTTCACGGAGACAGGCAGGATTACGGTTCGCGTTTCTGTGGCGGCGGATCCGAGCCCGGCCGCGGATCCATCCGCGGCGACCATTCAGTTCGCGGTCTCAGACACCGGCATCGGCATCCCCCTGGCCCAGCAGGCGCTGGTCTTCCAGCCGTTTCGCCAGGCCGACGGCTCGATTACCCGCCGCTTTGGAGGCAGCGGTCTCGGCCTGAGCATCAGTTGCAGGCTCGTAGAGATGATGAACGGCGGCATCTGGCTGGAGAGCCGTGAAGGCGTCGGCAGCACGTTCTTCTTCACCGTCTGCCTCCCTCGCGGCAAGGCTGCCGCGCCCGCCGGCCCGGACGCCGCGCCGCCCGAGCGGCCTCCGCAGGCGGCGCTCTCGATCCTGGTCGCCGAAGACAACACCGTCAACCAGCGCCTGATCCGCCACCTTCTCGAAGCGCGCGGGCACCGCGTCACCATCGCCGGCGACGGAGCCGCAGCGCTCGAAGCCTGGCGCGGCCATCCCTACCAACTGATCCTGATGGACGTGCAGATGCCGCACATGGACGGAATCGAGGCCACACGCCACATTCGCGCCGAGGAGCCACCCGCCGGCCCCCGTGTCCCCATCATTGCTCTGACCGCTCACGCCATGAAAGGCGACAGCGACAGGTGCCTCGAAGCCGGAATGGACGGCTACCTCTCCAAGCCGATCCGCATCCCGGATCTGGACCGCGTGCTGACCGAGCTCGGGCCCGGCGTCGTTCACCTGGCCTAGCCCCGTGGGGAACGCCCTCCCGCCATGCCCCAGATGGACGGACTGGGCCACACGGTTATCGAAGATCGATACACCTGGACGCTGGCGCTGTTGGGGCCGAGGGCCCGCTAGTCGGCTGTGCCTGCTTGACCTGCCGGCCGGGCGTCCAAGACCTCGCGGACCTTGGCAGCAAGAGTGGCCGGCGTGAACGGCTTCTGGATATAGGCTTCTTCCAGACGCGGAAAAGCCTTGACGTTCGAATCGGTGTGATAGGCATAGCCCGACATGAAAAGTATGCGGATGTCCGGCCGGGTTCGCCGCGCATGTGCAGCCACTTCGCGGCCGTTGATCCCCGGCATGACGATGTCCGTGAGGATCAACTGAACCGAGTCATCGATCAGCTCCAGAGCCTCCCGTCCGTTGGCAGCGCTCAGGACGCTGTATCCAAGGCCCTTGAGGATCTCCACGGCCGCCCTCCGGACTTTTGGCTCGTCTTCGACCACCAGAACGGTCTCATTACCTGGCTCCCGCTTGATCACGGTAGCGACAGCGGTGTGCACGGGGATTTCACCATCCACGCTCGGAAGATACACGCTGAACCTCGCGCCCCGGCCCGGCTCGCTCTCAACACGGACATGACCGCCGCTCTGCTGGACAATGCCGTACGCGGTCGAGAGCCGGAGCCCGGTGCCGTCCGCCTGCTGTTTCGTGGTGAAGAACGGCTCGAAGACGTGAGCGAGATCCTCAGAGCTGATTCCCGCCCCCGTGTCCGCCACCGTCAGCAGCACATACGGCCCCGGCGCCAGTGGAAGCTCCGGCCCTGTCGTGACATTCGAGGTAGCGATGGTGAGCTTTCCGCCGGACACCATGGCATCCCGGGCGGTGAGGGCGAGATTCAGGAGCACTTGATTCAACTGGCCGCCGTCGGCCCGGACCCGGCGCAGGGACGGATCAAGATGCACAATCACCTCGATGTCTTCCGAAATGACGCGTCTGAGTATTTTTTCCGCATCGGCGACCAAGGTATTGAGGTCCAGAATCTGCGGGTGCAGTACCTGTCTGCGGCTGAAGGCCAGGAGTTGGTGCGTGAGCTTAGCGGCTCGGTCGCCGGCCTTGCGGATCTCGATGAGGTTCACGCGGCCGGGGTCCGTCTCATCCATGGTTTCCAAAAGAAGCTCGCTATAGGCATTGATCACGGTGAGCAGATTGTTGAAGTCGTGGGCCACGCCCCCAGCGAGTCTGCCGGCGCTCTCCAGCGTTTGCGCCTGGCGAGACTGCTCCTCGAGCGCGCGGCGCTCGGTCACATCCCGTCCGAGGCTCGCCGTCCCCGAGGATGTGCCATCGGGATTCCGGAGCGGAGTGTTGTCCCAGGCGATGAGCCGCCGGCCGCCATCGCGTGTAAGGATTGGGCTTTCGGAATGGCGGGGCAAGTCCGCAACAGAACCCGGCGCGGTGAACAGGGATCTCAGGCGGTCACGATCCTGTTCGGGCACGCACAGGTCGAACCAGTCCTTGCCCAGCAGTTCCTCTCTCGACCATCCCGTCACCTGCAACATGTGCTCATTGCAAAAGGCGACCCGGCCTTCGGCATCCAGCATGACAGCGACCAGTTCGACCGTTTCGAGCGCCTCGCGGAAACGCGATCCGGATTCCTGGACGGCGTCTTCCGCCCGCCTCCGGTCCCTGATCTCGACCGTCGTGCCCCAGATCTGGCGGACAAATCCCTCCTCGAGGATCGCGGTGTGGTTTTGCAGAAAATGCCTGGTGCTGCCGTCGGATTCCAGCTTCTGGTACTCGATACTTCCGCGGGTCGCTCGCTGGAGGCCCTGCCCGAACGTTCGCCACTCGGCTGGTTTCACCAGCTCGCTCAGCGGCTTGCCGGTCACCTCGAAGCTGCGGGAAAAGCCCCGCATGCGCGCAAACGCGTCGTTGCACTCGGAGACGTAGGCCGTCCGGTAGATCATCCTGAGCTGCTCTTCGATCCCCAGTTTCTCGGGAATCGGCTCGCGGAACTCGAGGCACCAGATCGCTTCCCCGCTGTGCGAAAGGAACTCCCGGTAACGTCGCTCTCGCGCACGCAGGGCCTGCTGCGCGGCTCGGAGCGCGCTGATATCGCGCACAAATCCGAAGACGCGCTCCCGGCCCGCGCGGCGCACGAAATTGGCCGTGATTTCGATTGGGAACACTACACCCGCCGGAGTGCGGTGGCGTGTCTCGTATACGAGGGAGCCGCTTGTGCGCAACTGCTGCCAGCGCGCGCTCCACTCCTGCCGCTCAGGCTTTGGGGCGAGGTCGAAGATGTGCATCGCCAGCAGCTCTTCGCGCGAGTACCCCAGCGAGCGGCATGCCGCCTCGTTCACGTAAACAAAGCGTCCGCTCGGCTCCGCCCAGAAAACGCCATCGGAAGCGTGTTCCAGGGCATATTGTGTGATCTGGAGTTCATCTTCCGCATCGGCCGACAACCTGGTGGACACTGCGGGGGTCATCTGCAGAAGCCGCGGGGCGCGTCGGGCCGGCGGCCACGGCTCAGGCTCCGGAAAGGTCTTCGTCACGGCCCCACTCTTTCTCCGTACGAACCCCGGAGTGATGTAGCTCCGTGGCTCGCGCTGCTGCTGGCCGCCGGGCACGAACGCATCGCTCACTCGCGCTCGCTGAAGAAGGGGTATCTGCCGCGGCCTTCTCACCCCGCTCCATGCCCCAGCCAGGCGTTTCGTCGGGTTTCCACCCTTCCTTCAGCTCCGCGGTCACTGAAGCTCGGGCACCACCCACCGCCGGCCGCCGGCGTTACTGTGGCAGACCGGCACAGAATCAATCTTTCCACAACTTCGTGTTAGGCGACGCACAAAAGGATGTACCGGTACCCTAAGAACCGGGCTAGTACCGCCGCATCAGTGGGCAGCGCGTTCACAGGCGTGGATGTTCTTGAGACCATAATTCCGGACCGGCATTGGAATCCGGGACGCGCGCTGAGCGCATTGGGGAGAGATAAAGAGGCGGAGCGCGCTCAGAGTGAAACCCGAGCTGGCAGCCGGATACTTCGGCGGTCGTGCGCGGGAGCTACAATGTCCGCGTGAGACTCCTCGCCCTGCTGGTCCTTGCGGCTGGCGTAGCCTCCGCCGCCGACACTATCGAGGCTTTCGGCCGCAAATGGACCGTGCCCGCCGCTTCCGACTGGAGCCTGGCTCAGGAAGACGGCGCCGAAGTGCTGTGCCTTGCCAAGGCGCGGGGTCCGCTGCCTGGCCCGCGCCGCCCCATCCAATTCGCGCTGGCGCCGCCAGACGCGCTCAACTACGCGCGCATGACCCTCGAGGCCGACGTGAAGCCGCTCGGCCGGTCGGTGCTCATCGTTTTCGCCTACCGCGATGAGGGCCACTTCGACTACGTTCACCTGTCCACCGATGTGTCCATTCCCGTGCACAACGGCGTCTTCCACGTTTACGGAGGAGAGCGCGTGCGCATCAGCGCCGAGGAGGGCGCCCCGGCTTTCCCCCAGAGCGGCCGCTGGTATCACGTAACGGTCACGCACGACGCCGTCACGCGCACCGTCACTGCCACCGTAGACGGCCGGCCCGTTCCTGCGCTCCGCGCAGTGGACCTCAGCCTCGGCCCCGGCGAGATCGGCTTCGGCTCCTTCGACGAGACGGGCGCCTTCAAGAACGTGCGCGTCACGACGACAGCCGCCGCCGGCGACGGACCGCTTCGCTGAGCGTGGGGCAGGCGGTTCCGCCTGCCGCGGCAGTCAATCCGCCCCCCTCACTTCGCCAGCACTTCGCACGCCTCCGCGCCGCAAAGCCGCGCGATTTCGGCCTGGAATTCGCGGTCCGGCCGCACCTTTTGCGCCACGTCCAACAGCAGCGAAAAGTCCCGCGCCCTCTCCAGCCGCAGCCGTACCGACGTCTCGCCGGGCTTGCGCCGGAACAGCTCGCTCAGCGCTGCCGGCAACTCCTCGGCCCGGCCCAGCGGCACGCGAATCGAGATCAGGCTCGGAAACGACAGACCCGCCAGCTCCAGCGGCACCAGCTCCTGAATCGAGATCTTCGGTGGCGCGCCTTCCTCCGGCAGCACCAGGCCTTTGAGGAGCACCGCCTTGTCTTCCACCAGGAGTTCCATCAGCCGCTCGTAGCTGGTGGTGAACAGCACCGCGTCGATCGTGCCGGAGAGATCCTCCAGTTGCATCGACGCCCAGATCTTCCCTTCCTTGTTGCGCCGCTTCTGTATGCCGGTCAGGATTCCGCACAGCGCCACCTCGACGCCGCGTTCCAGGCCTTCCAGTCCATCGGTGGAGTGCGAGGCGAGATCGGCCATCTTGGCGCGGAACTGCTCCAGCGGATGACCGGTGACGTAAAACCCGAGCACTTCTTTCTCACCCGTCAGGCGCTCCTGGTCGCTCCACTCGGGCAGGTTTGGCAGCGGCTTCTCCGGCGGCGCGTCCGCGAAGACGGCCGCGAACAGGCCCGCCTGCCCGTTCTGCCGGTCGCGCCACGCCTTCTGACCCAGCTCCATGGCGCCTTCGACAGCCGCGAAAAGCTGCGCCCGCACCGGCGCCAGGGAATCGAGCGCCCCCGCCTTGATCAAACTCTCGATCATCCGCCGGTTCAGCGCGCTCAAGTCCACCCGCTCGCAGAAATCGTAGAGCGAATTGAACGGCCCGCCTTCCTGCCGCGCGGCCAGGATCGATTCCACCGCCGATTGCCCCAGGCTCTTGATCGCGCCCAGCCCGAAACGAACCGCGCTGCCATCCGGCGTGAAGCTCCAGTCGCTCTTGTTCACGTCCGGCGGCAGCACCTGGATGCCCATATCGCGGCACTCGTTGATGTACTTCACCACTTTGGCCGTGTTGCCGGTTTCCGAAGTCAGCAGCGCGGCCATGAAGTCCAGCGGATAGCGCGCCTTCAAATAGGCCGTGATGTAAGCCAGGTAGGCGTAAGCCGCCGAGTGCGACTTATTGAATCCGTAGCCGGCGAACTGCTCCATCAGCTCGAATAGCTTCTCGACTTTCTTCCGGTTGTGCCCGCGCGCCAGCGCCCCCTCCAGGAACCGCTCGCGCTGCTTGGCCATCTCCTCGGCCTTCTTCTTGCCCATCGCGCGCCGGAGGATGTCCGCCTCGCCAAGCGAATACCCTGCCAGCAGGTTGGCGATCTGCATCACCTGCTCCTGGTAGACGATGACACCGTAAGTTTCCTCGAGGATCTCTTTCAACTCCGGGAACTCGTAGGTCACCGCGCGCCGGCCGTGCTTGCGCTCGATGAAGTCGTCCACCATGCCGCCCTGAATCGGCCCCGGCCGGTAAAGCGCGTTGAGCGCGCACAGGTCCTCGATCCGGCTCGGCTGGTAGCGGCGCAGAATGTCCCGCATGCCCGACGACTCGAACTGGAAGATCCCGCTGGTGAAACCCTTGCAGAAAATCTGGTAAGTGCCGGAGTCGTCCAGCGGCACGTCTTCAATCGCCAGCTTCTCGCCCCGATGCTTCTCGATCAACCCCAGCGCATCGTGGATCAGCGTCAGCGTCGTCAGCCCCAGGAAGTCCATCTTGAGAAGCCCCAGCTTCTCCAGACCGTTCATATCGTACTGGGTGACGATTTCTTCCTTGTTGGTGCGGTAGAGCGGCACCAGTTCCTTCAGCGGATGCGGCGAGATGACCACACCCGCGGCGTGCACCCCCGCGTTGCGCGCCATCCCTTCGAGCTTGCGCGCCACCTCCAGCACCTGCTTTACCCGCTCGTCCTTCTGCGCCGCCGCGGCGAAGCCCGGCTCCATCTTGATGGCGTCCTCGAGCGAGATGTTGAGGACGTTGGGGACCATCTTGGTGAGCCGGTCCACCTCGTTGAAGCTCATCTCCAGCACCCGGCCCACGTCCTTGATCGCCGCCCGCGCGCCCAGGGTGCCGATGGTGATGATCTGCGCCACCTGCTCGCGGCCGTACTTCTCGGTGACGTACTGGATCACCTCGCCGCGCCGCCGCGTGCAGAAGTCGATGTCGATGTCGGGCATGTTGATCCGCTCGGGGTTCAGAAAGCGCTCGAACAGCAGCCCGTATTCGAGCGGATCGATGTCCGTGATCTCCATCGCGTAGCTGACCAGGCTGCCCGCCGCCGACCCGCGCCCCGGCCCCACCGGAATGCCCTTCAGCTTCGAGAAGCGGATGAAGTCCCACACAATCAGGAAGTAGCCCGAGAACTTCATCTGCTGGATCATGCTGATCTCGCGGTCCAGCCTCTCCAGGTACTCCGGCAGCGCGTGCTTCAGCCGGCCGGCCGCCGCCAGCGCCTCCAGCCGCGGTCTCCGCCGCTCGAAGCCGTTGCGCGCCACATATTCGAAATAGGTATCGGTCGAGTGCTCCGGCGGGACTTCGAACTTCGGAAACGGCTCTTTGACTTTCTCCAGCTTGATGCGGCAGCGCTGCGCGATCTCCCAGGTGCGGTCCAGCGCATCCTCCACCTCGCCGAACATGCGCATCATCTCTTCCCGCGACTTCAGGTAGAAATCCTGCGTCTTCCAGTGCATCCGGCTCGGATCGTTGATCGTTTTGCCGGTCTGTATGCACAGCATGATGTCGTGCGAAAGCGCGTCGTCCCGGTGCAGGTAGTGCGCATCGTTGGTGGCGACCAGCGGAATGCCGGTGTCGCGCGAGAGTCGGACCACCTGCGGCAGCAGCAGCTTGTCCTGGTCCAGGCCGTGGTCCTGCAACTCGAGGAAAAAGTTGCCACGGCCGAACAGGTCCGTGTACTGGTAGGCTAAGCGCCGCGCCTCTTCGTAGCGGTCGCCGAGCAGCGTTTCGTTGATGTCCCCTTTGAGGCAGGCCGAAAGCGCGATAAGCCCCTTCGAATGGCGCGCCAGCAGGTCTTTATCGATCCGCGGCTTGTAGTAGAAGCCCTCCAGATACGCGGTCGATACCAGGTCGATGAGGTTGCGGTAGCCTTCCTGGTTTTCACACAGCAGGATCAGGTGGTTGTAACGATCCGAGTCCGAGCGGCTCAGCCGCCCCTGCTGGGAAACATAAACCTCGCACCCCAGAATCGGCTCCACGCCGTGGTGCTTTGCGGCGTTATAGAACTGCACCGCACCGAACAGATTGCCATGGTCGGTCAGCGCGACCGCGGGCATCTTCTGCTCGGCCACCGCCTGGACCAGCTTCGTGATCTCGCACGCGCCATCCAGCAGCGAGTAGTCCGAGTGAAGATGCAAATGGACAAATGGAGTCTCTGCCATGGGGGGTTTAACTGTTCATGGTAGCACCGTGGGGCAGGCCTCCGGCCTGCCTTCATCAGTCTTCCACATCGAACGAAGGCGGCAACTCCGCCGCCTTCGTCGCCCACTCGCGGTTTGGCTGCGTGCCCAGCACAAACTCCAGCCGGTTCCGCCCCGGCGCCAAAGCCTCCAGCGGCAGCCACGCGCTCGGATGCGGCTTCCCGTTGAGCCGCACCGACTGCACGTAAATCCCCTCGCCGCGCGAAACGATCTCGAGCGTCTTGCCCTCGCCCATCGGCATGACGGCGCGCCGGAACATGGGCGTCCCCAGCGCCAACCCGCCCACGCCGGGAATCTCGGGGTACACGCCGAGCGCGCCCCACACGTAGACTCCCGAAGTGGCGCCCAGATCGTCATTCCCGGGCAGGCCTTCCGGCGTCGTATTGAACGTCTCGCGCAGAGTGCGCCGCACAACCTCTTGCGTCTTCCACGGCGCGCCGGCCCAGAGATATGCGTAGAGCGCCCCGAAATCCGGCTCGTTGGTGGCCGTGAAGTTCGGAGTGCCCCAGCCCACCACCTTCTCGAAGAACTTGTCCAGCTTGGTAAGCGCCACCTGCTTGCCGCCCATCGCCTGGAACAGCCCCGCGAAGTTGTGCGGAATCATCCACGTGTATTGCCAGGTGGAACCCTCTTCGAAGCCGAGCTGGTTCGCCTTGTCCCAGTTCGTGTGGTGCGGCAGCAGCCGGTCGGGGTCGAAGCCCTCCAGAAACTTGCCGTCACTCGTGCGCGGGCGGATGAACCCGATCTGGGGATCGAACAGGTTGCGCCAGTTCTGCGCCGAACGAAGCAGGCGCGCGGCGGTGGCCTTGTCGCCCAGGGCGGCGGCGAAACGCGAGATCGCGAAATCCGAGCTGGCGTACTCCAGCGTCACCGACGCCGCAAACTCTCGGACCTCGCCCCCCAGCGGCACGTAGCCCAGCTTCAGATAGTCGGCCAGCCCCGGCCGCTCCGCCTTGTCGTGAAGCCCAACTCCCGGCTCGGTCGCGCCCTTGATCATGAACCGCAGAGCGGACGCGGTGTCGAACGAACGGGCGCCGAAGGCGTACGCGCTCGCCAGCAGGATGGACGATGAGTCACCGCCCATCACGTATGAAGTGTCGTTGGCCACCGGCCAGCGCGGCAGCCAGCCGCTCTGCCCGGCGTCGCGCACCAGCGATGCCATCATGTCGCTGGCCTGGCTGGGAACGAGCAGCGCGTGCCACTGCACCACGTCGCGGTAAATGTCCCAGTCGGAAAAGTTCGCGTACTGCGCGTGGCCCGGCTCCACGCGGTGCACCTGCCCGTCGAAGCCGCGGTACTCGCCGTTCACGTCGCTGAACAGGTTCGGCGACAGCAGCATGTGGTAGACCCCGGTCTCGAAGATCGTGCGCTCATCCGCCGTGCCGCCCTCGATTTCGACGCGGCCGAGCAGCTCGCGCCACGCGGCCGTCGCCTGGGCGTGAACGGCGTCGAAATCCCAGCCAGGAATTTCCGCGTTCAGGTTCGCTTCCGCGTTGGCGACGCTGACGAACGAGATCCCCACCTTCATCAGGAGCGGGCCGCTGCCGGAGCGGAACGAAACCGAGGCTCCGGCGGCATGACCGGCCCAGCCGCCGTAAGCCAGCACGGGCCTGTCGAACCGGGCCGCGAAGTACAGGGTGTAGTCTTCGTCCGTCCCGCAAAAGCCGCCGCTGCGCACGATACCGGCCAGGGCGTCGTTGCCACGAACTTCGATCGTTGCGGAGTCCTGTTTGCGCTGGGTGGCGCTGCCCCCGGCATCGAGGTGAAGCGTGGGGGCCGCATCCGCCGGGAACGTGAACCGCCCCATGCCGGCGCGGGCGGTCGTGGTGAGCTCCACGCGCATGCCGTCGGCAAAGCCTATGGCGTAATAGCCCGGCTGCGCCTGCTCCCGAGCGTGGTCCAGCGGCAGCGGCTGCCCCGCCCCCGGCAGGATGGGCACGTCGGCGTAAATCGGGCATCCCGCGCCGCTGATATGCGTGAGGCTGAAGCCGCGGATCGACTTGTCGTCGTAGCGATACCAGCCGTCCGCTCGCGTGTCCGGCCCCCACTGCATCATGCCGAAGGGCAGCGTGGCCGCCGGGAATGTGTTGCCGTCCGCCGCCGTACCGATGAACGGATTCACAGCCGCGGAAAGAGAACCGCAAAGCACTATGGAACACAGGATCACGCGCATAGTTACCGCCACCCCAGGATGACCTTCGCCGCGTTGCCGGACCGCATCGCCTCGAACGCCATTTCGAATTCGGTGTACGGGAAGCGGTGCGTGATGACCGGGCTCAGATCGAGCCCCGATTGCAGCATCACCGACATCTTGTACCAGGTCTCGTACATTTCCCGGCCGTAGATACCCTTGATCGTGAGCATATTGAAGATGACCTTGTTCCAATCCACGCACATCTGGCGCGGCGGAATGCCGAGCACCGCGATCTTTCCCCCGTGCGACATGTTGGTTAGCATCTCGCGGAACGCCGACTCGCTGCCCGACATCTCCAGGCCCACGTCGAAGCCCTCCAGCATGCCAAGTTCCTTCTGCACCTCGGCCAGCGGCGTTGTTCGCGTGTCCACGGCCCGCGTCACGCCGAACTTCTTCGCCAGTTCCAGCCGCCGCGGGTTCACATCGGTGATCACCACGAACCGCGCGCCGGAGTGGCGCACCACGGCCGCGGCCATCATTCCAATCGGACCGGCGCCGGTAATCAGCACGTCCTCGCCCAGCACCGGAAACGAGAGCGCCGTGTGCACCGCGTTGCCGAACGGATCGAAGATGCACGCGATGTCCCGGCTCACGCCCGGGTGGTGGTGCCAGACGTTGGCCATCGGCAGCGCGACGTATTCGGCGAAGGCGCCGGGCCGATTCACTCCCACGCCCATGGCCCGCGCGCACAGGTGCCGCCGGCCCGCCAGGCAGTTGCGGCAGCGGCCGCAGACTACGTGGCCCTCGCCGCTCACCAGGTCGCCAGGGAAGAAATCGGCCACGTTCGACCCGGTCTGGGCGACCTCGCCGACGAACTCGTGGCCCACCGTCATCGGCACCGGAATGGTCTTCTGCGCCCACTCGTTCCACTCGTAGATGTGAACGTCGGTGCCGCAGATCGCGGTGCGGTCCACGCGGATGAGAACGTCGTTGATGCCGATCTCGGGGATCGGCGTTTCTTCGAGCCACAACCCCGGCTCGCGCTTGCTCTTCATCAGTGCTTTCATCGTGCCAGGCATTGTCTCAATCCTACAGCCATCAACCGCCGGCCGCCAGCCGTCGGGCTTTGCTAACGTGAGGGTTATGGCAAAGCTTGGATTCCTGGGACTGGGCATCATGGGCTACCCGATGGCGCGCAACCTGCTTCGGGCCGGCCACGAAGTCGCGCTGTGGTCGCACACCGCCGCCAAGGCGCGCCAGCTCGCCCGCGACGAGAAGGGCGTCTTCTGCGAGACGCCGCGCCAGGTGGCCGAGTTCGCCGAGTGCGCGTTCCTGTGCGTGGGTAACACGGCCATGTCGGAGGAGGCGATCCTCGGTAACAGCGGGCTTGCAGACGGCGGGAGGGCCGGAATGGTCGTCGTGGACACAAGCACCGTTTCGCCCGCCCGCAGCCGGGCCATCGGCGAGGAACTGGCCAAGCGAGGCATCCATTTCCTGGGCGCCCCTTGCACCGGATCGAAGCCCGGCGCCGAGAACGGGACGCTTACCTTCATGGTCGGCGGCGACAAGGAGGTCTTCGACCGCGTGCGGCCCTACTTCGAGCCTATGGGGAAGCAGCTCTACTACTGCGGAGGACCGGGCCGGGGCCTCAGCGCCAAGCTGACTCAAAACCTGATTCTTTCCAATTTGTTACAAGCGTTCAACGAGGGCATTGTGCTCAGCACGAAGGCCGGCGTCGCTCCCGAGTTGATGCTTGAGATCCTCAACAACAGCGCCGCCCGCTCGGGCCTGATCGCCTTCAAGGCGCCCTACGTCTTCGACCGCAATTTTGAGACGAACTTCTCCGTTAAATGGATGCACAAGGATATTGAGCTGATGTTAGAGGCCGCGGAGGACCTCGAAGTTCCCCTTCGGCTGACTTCTGTGACCGAACGGATGTTTCGCGCAGCATTGGACGCAGGCCTCGGCGATGAAGATATTTGCTCTACAATCAAGGTGTTAGAGAATGAAACGGGGATTGAGGTCAGACGCCGCTGAACGGGTCATACGTAAAAATACAAAAATCTGTTGCAATCCAACAAGGGATATTCTAATATTGGAATAGGCCGGGGAGGCAACTCCCACCAAAGCGAGACTAACCTCTAAATAAAGACCCCTGAAGCAATCCTCCCCGGCACCCCAACAAATGAGGATTGACCCGTGTAGGGGCACTGAACACCTGGAGCAGCGAAGACGCCAGATCGAGCGGATTCGCTCGATGGATTGGCGAACACCTCCCACCTCAGAGGCGTGGGGCTTACCCAACGGGCAGTATCTCATAGCATGGCTCCGGCAACGACGGCATGTTATGATTCCTATACTGTGCTGTCGCTAGGCAGCCATGAAGAATCTCACCATACTCGGTTCCACAGGCTCGATTGGCTGTAACACCCTGGATGTTCTGAGGCGCCGGCGGGATTGCCGGGTCTTCGCCCTGGTGGCCGGCCGCAACGCCATGCTCCTCGCGGAGCAGATCCAGGAATTTCGTCCGCGCCTCGCGGTTGTTGAAACGGAGCAGATCCGCGCGAATCTAACAGATAGGTTGCGCGAATCGGGTCTGCCCCGGCCAGAGTGGCCCCAACTGGAATTTGGCCCGCAAGCACGGATCGCGGCAGCCTCGGCGCCCGAGGTGGGCTTTGTGATGTCGGCCATCGTGGGCGTGGCGGGTCTGGAGGCAACCTACGAGGCTGTCCGGCTCGGCAAGACGGTCGGACTGGCGAACAAGGAAGTCCTGGTTGCGAGCGGGGAACTGGTGACCGAAGCGGCACGGGCTTCCGGCACCGAACTGATTCCGGTCGATAGCGAGCACAACGGCGTGCATCAATGTTTGAGGGCAGGCGAGCGGAGCGAGGTAGCGCGGGTCATCCTGACCGCATCCGGCGGACCGTTTCGCCAGACCCCGGCTGCCGAACTGGCCAAGGTCACGCCCGCCCAGGCGCTCAACCACCCGACCTGGAAGATGGGAAAACGGATCACCATCGATTCCGCTACGATGATGAATAAGGGGTTCGAGGTGATTGAGGCGTGCTGGCTGTTCGGCCTGGCGCCGTCGGAAGTCGAGGTGGTGATCCACCCCCAGTCGTCGGTTCACGCGATGGTCGAATACACGGATGGCAGCGTCATTGCCCAGCTCTCGACGACGGACATGCGCATGCCCATACAATACGCCCTGACATACCCTGCCCGCGAGCCGGGCCCGGTGCCCCGGCTGGATTGGGCTGCCGCGCGCCACCTGGACTTTCTGCCCCCGGACTTCGAGAAGTTCCGCCTGCTGAAACTGGCCTACCAGGCGCAGGCGACCGGTGGTTCGGCGACGTGTACGCTGAATGCTGCCGATGAGATTGCCGTGGGGGCGTTCCTCGACGGCCGTATCTCGTTTCCCGGAATCGCCGAGGTTGTCGAGGAGACGCTCGCGAAGGTCCCTGTCCGCCACCCTGGCTCGATTGCCGAGGTGCTCGAGATCGATGAGGAATCGCGCACAGTTGCCCGCGGCCTGGCGGCCCGGGCGGATCGCCCACTGGTCAAGGTTTGAAATATGATTGCCTTTGAAAACCTCGTCTGGCTCCTGGTTTTGATCGGGGTCATGATTCTCGTGCATGAGGCCGGTCACTACTGGGCCGCGCGGCTCTTCGACGTGCGGATCGAGATCTTCAGTTTCGGTTTCGGCCCGCGTCTGTTCGGATTCAAGCGGGGCGAAACCGATTTCCGCTTCTCGGCGATCCTGTTCGGAGGCTACGTGAAGATGGCCGGCGAGCAGCCGACCGACGAGAACGTCGACGACCCACGCGCCTTCCTGGCCAAGCCCCGCGGGCAGCGGCTGATTATAGCGTTTGCCGGTCCCGCCATGAACATGGTGCTGGCGGTGGCGCTGCTTACCGGGATGTACATGGTGCGGTTCCCCAAAACGCCGCCTTCCACGCAGGAAGGCTTCGTCGGCTACGTGGTCCCGAACACTCCCGCGGCCGCGGCCGGGATCCACGAGGGCGATCGCATCGTGGCCATCGACGGCCAGCAGCGGCCCTCCTGGGAAGACATCACCATCAAGGAGGTCTCCAATGCCAACCAGCCGCTGGCGGTGCGCATCGAGCGTGGAGGGCACGAGTTCTGGACCACGGTGACGCCGAAGCTGGACGAGCGCTCGGGATTGGGCACGGCGGGCTGGCAGCCGCAGGGGGATATCGAGGTTGTAGACCTGTCTCCAGGCATGCCCGCCCAGAAGGCCGACCTCCACCGGGGCGACATCCTGCTGCGGGCCAACGGCCAGCCGTTGCGCTCTCCGGACGGTCTGCGCCGCATCGTCGAAGCAGCCGACGGCAAGCCGGTGGCCCTCGAGTACAGGCGCGACACCCGCATTCTCTCCGTAACCATTCAGCCGATCTTCGACAAGGCTGGCGGGCCCGGCCGCTGGATGATCGGCGTGTTTCCGGATTACCGCGTGGTGCTGACGCAGCTTCCGTTCCCGCAGGCGCTGGCCGAGTCCGTCAGACAGAATGTCAAGAGCGCGACGCTGATTTACCAGTTCCTCAAGGGGATCGCCGAGCGGCGCATGTCGCCCCGCTCGATCAGCGGTCCGATCGGCATCGCCCACTTCGCCGGCGAGGCGGCGAGAGAAGGAGTGTTGCCGTTCCTCGGCCTCATGGCGATGGTCAGCCTCAACCTGGCGGTCATCAACCTGCTGCCCATCCCCATCCTGGACGGCGGCGTGATTCTGATGCTGGTGGTCGAGATGATCATGCGGCGCGACCTCAGCCTGCGCGTCAAGGAGACGTTGTTCAAGCTGGGCTTCGTCTTCCTGATGGTCGTCATGGCCTTCGTGATTTACAACGACATCGCCAAGAGTCTGCCGGGCTAGGTGCGGGCGCGGAGCAGGTTGCATCACGGCTGCTCCCACTATTTCGTCCGACCCGTTTCGCCAACTTGGGCGCGGGCTCCTAAACCACTGGAAACCGTTCACATAAGATCTGCCATGTGCCGTGACTGGGTTCCGCACGGCTCCTCGCCTGGGGCGATGTCCGGCGTGCGGGCGTGAGAAGCTGGATAGCTTATGAGCGTGGGCAAGGCCACCAAACAGTGGTTGGCGGGGGCCGGGATGCTGGTGGTGGCGATCGCCGCGGTCAAGCTGCTGGTCCACCTGTATGCCGGCCGGCACTACGGGTATTTCGTGGACGAGCTCTACTACCTGGCGTGCGGGCAACACCTGGATTGGGGCTACGTGGACCAGCCTCCGCTCATCGCGTTCCTCGCATGGGCCGTGCGCGCCGTTCTGGGCGATTCGCTTGCGGCCATCCGGTTGCTGCCAGCGCTGGCCGGGGCGGGCATGGTCCTGCTGACCGGGCTGGCGGCCCGCGAACTGGGCGGGGGGCGCTTTGCGCAGGGATTCGCAGCGCTGGCGGCACTGGTTGCGCCGGGCTTTCTGGCACTCGACAATCTGTTCTCGATGAACGCTTTCGAGCCGCTGTTCTGGACGGGCTGCGCCTACGTGCTCATTCGCATCGTCAAGACCGGCAACCAGAAACTGTGGCTCTGGTTCGGCCTGCTGGCCGGCGTGGGACTCGAGAACAAGCATTCCATGCTGACCTTCGGCTTCGCGCTCATCGTTGGCGTGCTGCTGACGCCGCAGCGCAGAGCCTTCCGCACGCGGTGGATCTGGCTCGCGGCCCTGGTGGCGTTTCTGATCTTCCTGCCGAACCTGTGGTGGAACGTTCAGCACCATTTTCCGTTCCTGGAACTCCAGGCGAACATACGCCGGTCGGGCCGCAACGTACCGCTGCCGCCGCTGGCGTTTTTTGACCAGCAGATCCTCGGGATGCTTCCTCTGTCGGTGCCGATCTGGCTGGCGGGGCTGTGGTATTACCTGTTCGCGGCCGAAGGCAGGCCGTTCCGCGCTGTGGGCTGGGCCTGGCTCATCACGGCAGGCGCGATCATGCTCCTGAATCCGCGAGTCTACTATCTGTGGCCCGCGTTTCCAATCCTGTTCGCTGCCGGCGGCGTGGAGTGGGAGCGGTGGCTGGCTCGCCCGAAGGTGCGGTGGATCAAGCCGGCCTGGTGCGCGCTCATGGTGGCGCTCGCAGTCCTGGCGGCGCCGTTGTTCCTCCCGGTGCTGCCGGTCGAGACTTACATCCGCTACGCCAAAGCGATCCACTACGAGCAGCCACGGATCGAGACGCACAGGCTCGGTCCTTTGCCGCAGCTCTTCGCCGACCAGTTCGGGTGGGAGGAAATGGCGGCCACGGTGGCGCGCGTCTATAACGGCCTGCCGCCGGAGGTGCGCGCCAAGACCGCGATCTTCGGCCAGAGCTACGGGCAGGCCGGAGCCATCGATCTGTTCGGCCCGAAGTACGGCCTGCCGCGAGCCATCAGCGGGCACCAGAGCTACTTCTACTGGGGGCCGCGCGAGTATACGGGCGAGAGCATGATCGTCATGGCAGACAGGCAAGAGAGGCTCGAGCAATTGTTCACCTCTGTGCAGAAAGTCGCCCGAGTGGAGCACCCGTATTCGATGCCCTACGAGCACTTCGACGTCTTCTACTGCCGCAGTCTGAAGTGGAACCTGAAAGACTTCTGGCCGCAGGTGAAGAACTGGAACTGATGCGGGGCTACAAGCCCCGCGCGGGCTGAAGCCCGCCCCCCCCCAACGGCAAGGAGCGCAGACGGTGCCGGTGGCCGCGAATGCGATGAAAAATGATGATTCAGGTGTCCGTTTTTGGAACTAGGTTCATAGTGAACTTTTTGATTTTCGCAAAAACGGGCGACGTGGTTCGTTGGGAGGGACGGGCGGAACTGGGGGCGCGGGAATCCGATCCGGCTTTGCGAGGACGTGGCCACCTGGGATGAGGGTAAGGCGAGGCGGTTGATTTGGGGGTGAGGCGGAATTTGGAAGTGATTGAGGAGGCGGGAGATTCAGTTGGGCGAGTCCGGGGACTCGTCGGCACCGGCCTTCTGGTGCTCAGGTCTACGGAAGGCGACTTCTGAAGCAAACCCAGGGGCACGCTGCGGATCAGCCCCAGAGATCCACGGTATTGACGGGCGTGCCCTGAAGCTTCAAGTAGTAGA
Source organism: Bryobacterales bacterium (assembly GCA_963719445.1). GTDB lineage: Bacteria > Acidobacteriota > Terriglobia > Bryobacterales > Bryobacteraceae > DASWZN01. The sequence continues at coordinate 3,557,499 of OY970385.1, read as the reverse complement.
ACAGCTGACCTTTGTGCCGCTCGAGATGCTGCACCATCTGGAGGAGATGCCAGCCGAGCGCATATTCCGCGCCAGGAGCCCAAGGAGCAGCGATCTTCCTAGTGGCCAGGTCGTTCTCGCCGGCCTGGTCGATCATCTGGATGGCGAGAGCTTTGTCTTCCGAGAGCAGCTTTTTGGCCTCCTCGAGGGTCTCTATTGTGGGCAACTTTTCGGCTGGAGGCAGCATTTCTTCCGGGGGCAAATCTTCCCATTTCACGCCTGCCGGCAGACCCCAGTCGCCGGTCACAAATCCCTTGCAGCCGGAACCGCAGGCGTTGGCAATGTGTTTCAAGAGCTGGCCAACCGTCATCCAGTTGTTCCCGCTCTCGGGCTTCCAATTGAGGCTGTTCGGATTGACTTTGTCCAGAAGTCTGGCAGTGGTTGTATATGCGGTTTCGATTTCGGCCTTTAAGAGCTGTGTCCAGTTCACGCCGATCCTCCTTTCACTTGATCATCCTGGCGACACCAGTGTACGCTGGCGGTCGATCCATCTCAAGCAGTCTGCGGGCCGCAGTTGCCAATCCACGTGCGGCGAGCCTGCGCCCAACCCGATCCTGGGCGGCGGGTTGAGCCAAAGGATCAAGAGTTGGCGGCTGGGTTTAGACTAAACAAGAGCAGGGAGTTCAAAGTGGAAATCCCGGGTAAAAGGACGGACATGGCGGTCGTCGTCGCTCTTCTTCGCGGCGTCAACATCGGCGGACATCACAAGGTCAGGATGACGGAGCTGCGGGCGCTCTGCGAGTCGTTGGGCCTGCGGGGCACGCGGACCCACCTGCAGAGCGGCAACGTGGTTTTCCGGACCCGGGAGCGGGACCTGGTGCGGCTCTCCCGACGGATCGAGGACGCGATCGAGCGGGAGGCCGGCTTCCGGCCCGCGGTGATCCTGCGCACGTGCGGCGAGTTGCGGGAGGCGGTAGCGAAGAACCCGTTTGCGGCGCGGCGCGGCCTCGATCCCAGCAAACTGGCCATCGTGTTTCTGGCGAGCGATCCGGGGCAAGAGATTCGGGACGCCGTGCTGAAGATTCCGGCCGAGCCCGAGGAGGTGCGCATCGGCCGGCGCGAGATGTATGTCTACTTTCCGAACGGCATGGGGCGCCCGAAACTCAAAATCCCGCTGATCGAAAGAACGCTGAAAACGCCGATGACGGGGAGGAACTGGAACACGGCGCGGCGTCTGCTCGAGATCGCCGAGGAGATGGAGGCGGGCGGAGACTAGAGGGCGCGGCGCCGGGGCTGGAACATCGCGCCGTCGCCGCCCGTACTGATCAGTAGGGCGCCAGGCAAGCAGGGATGCCAGCGTCAGGAGGAAGCTCCATGTCGGCACTTATTCAGGACCTTCGATACGGCTTGCGTATGCTGGCCAAGAACCCGGGGTTCGCGGCGGTGGCGGTGGTTGCCCTCGCGCTCGGGATCGGCGCCAACACAGCCATCTTCAGCGTCGTCAACGGCGTGCTGCTTCAACCGCTTCCCTACCGGGATCCCGACCGCCTCATGCGGCTCAGCGAGAGTTCGCCCAACTTCGGAACGATGTCCGTCGCCTGTCCGAACTTCGTGGACTGGAAAGACCAGAACCGCAGCTTTGCAGGCCTGGCCTCGTTCCGCTGGGAAGACTACGACGTCACCGGAGGGGGGCAGCCCGAGCACCTGAACGGCAAAATGGTCTCGGCCGATTTCTTCCGCGTGCTCGGAATCAACCCCGTGCTGGGCCGCGACTTCGACCCCCGGGCAGACCGGCTCGGCGCCTCTCCCGTAGTCCTCATCGGTGGCGGCTTCTGGAGCCGGCGGTTCGGCTCCAACCCAGCCGTGCTCGGCAGCCAGCTCACGCTCAACGGCCGGAGCTACACCATCGCGGGCGTGGTGCCAGCCGGCTTTCAACTGGACGGCAAAGCCGACGTCTACACGCTCCTGGAACAGTGGGACGACATCCTGGCCAGGTCGCGCGAAATGCATCCCGGCATGTATGTAGTGGGGCGGCTCAAGCCGGGCGTGACGCAAGCCCAGGCGCAATCGGAAATGACCGGCATCGCGGCCCGCCTGGCCGACGCCTATCCGAAATCGAATTCCAAGCACGGCGTCAATGTCGCGCCGCTCGCGAGCGTGATCGTCGGAAACGTCCGTCCCACCCTGCTGGTTCTGCTGGGTGCGGTGGGCTTCGTGCTCCTCATCGCTTGCGCCAACGTGGCGAACCTGCTGCTAGCCCGCTCCGCCGGACGCCAGAAGGAGATCGCCATCCGCGCCGCCATTGGCGCCGGACGCGGCCGCGTGGTCCGGCAACTGCTCACTGAGAGCGTGGTGCTGGCGCTCGCCGGGGGTATTGCCGGGCTGGCCATCGCCCGCTGGGGCACGCAGGCGATACTGGCGGCCGTCCCGGGCGGCCTGCCCCGCATGGAGAACATTGTCGTGGACGGATGGGTGCTCGCCTTCACTCTGGGTGTGTCGCTCCTCACCGGCATCGTTTTCGGACTGGCTCCGGCCCTGCAAGTCTCCGTCACCGATCTGCACGAGACGTTGAAAGAGGGCAGCCGCGGTTCCTCGGCGGGGCATCGGCGCTTGCGCAACCTGCTGGTGGTCTCAGAAGTGGCCGCCGCGCTGGTGCTGCTGGCCGGAGCAGGCTTGATGCTGCGCACCATCTGGAGCCTCGGCGGTGTCAATCCCGGATTCGACCCTGACCACGTCCTGACCTTTTCGGTGGGGCTGTCCCCGGCCAACACCAGCAGCAGCGATCGCATCCTCCAGACCTTCGAGCAGACCGTGGATCGCGTCCACAACGTACCCGGAGTGAAGAGCGTGGCGGTGTCCTCACTCATGCCCTTGGGGGGCAGCGACAGCGAGATTCCCTTCTACGTGAACGGACGGCCTCGCCCCACCTCCCAGGGCGACATGCTGTGGGCGCTCTTGTACGCTACCAGCCCCGGCTATCTCAAGGCCATGGACATTCCGCTCTTGCGCGGCCGTTACATCGAGCCCCAGGACGGGCACCGTGGCTCGCACATAGCGGTGATCGACGAGGTCATGGCGCGCACGGTCTTCCCGAACGAAGACCCGCTTGGCAAGAGCATCGTGGTTGCGGACTTGAGCGGCGATCTCGGCCCCGAGACTTCCGTGCCGATGGAGATCGTGGGTATCGTGGGCCACGTCAGCCATTGGGGGCTGGCCAGCGACGCCTCCGCCCGGGTCCGCAGCGAGCTTTACCTACCCCTGTCCCAGATCCCGGATCAATTCATGAAGGGCACGGCCGGCTCCAGCTCCTTCGTGGTGCGCACCGGAGCCGTTCCGCTGGCCATGCTCCCGGCGGTGCGCAGCGCGGTCCTCCAAGCCGGCAATGACCAGCCCGTCTACGGAGTGCGGACCATGGATCAGATTGTCTCGGAGTCCATCGCGGACCGGCGCTTCTCGATGCTGCTGCTGGGCATCTTCGCCGGGCTGGCGCTGTTGCTGGCGGCGGTCGGGATTTACGGGGTGATCTCTTATACTGTCGCGCAGCGTACCCGCGAGATTGGCATCCGCATGGTGCTTGGAGCCGGTCAGGCCGATGTGCTGAAGGTTGTCGTCACCCAGGGCATGCTTCCCGTTTTGGCCGGCCTGGCCATCGGGCTGGCCCTCTCCTTCGGGCTCACCCGCCTCATGGCCGGCATGCTTTACGGCGTCAACGCAGGCGACCCGGTGACCTTTATCGGCGTGGCGTTAGTGCTCGCCGCCGTGGCGCTCGCCGCCACCCTGGTTCCCGCCCGCCGCGCCACCCGGGTCACTCCCGTGGTGGCCTTGCGGTACGAATAGAGCGCGGCAACAGCCGATACTCCCGAAGGCGGTGTGCGCCGACCGTCAGCATTGCCGACTAACCGGCCGCAGCGCCAGCGCGGGAGGACACGCCGGGTACATCAAGCCCCTGACCTACTCGGGGTTCTTCAACTCGACACTGATCGCACGCAGCTCCGACTCGCCCACATTCTCCAGCGTGTGCGGCGGGAGCGGCCCGGACCACAGAGCGTTCCCCTGGGGGCGCGTCCCAAGTAAACGGCTGTCGACAACGACTCTTCCTTGAGCATCGCGCCGCACGAAATCACTCCAGCTGAGGATGTACAAAGCGCTCGGCCAACGGTGAGTGTGGAGCGGAACCGTCCGTCCCGGCAAAACCCTGGTGTCCAACACACGAACAAACTCATTCTCCAACAGGAGAGTGTGGTGTTGCGGCGCGGCGCTCAACGCGTCCAGCTCGTCAGGCCAGTCTGGCTGGTTCGACATAAGCGACATCCAGTCACTTCCCTCTTCTCAGCCAGCCCGTCCGTCTTCCTCCCATCCTCGAAGACGTGGGGGCGCTGACAGCAGCGTAACACGTCCGGCCCGATGGGAGGCTGTCGGCAGCCGTGGGAACGGATCACGCGCCACTCGGAAGCTGGGCTCGGCAACCTCTGACGCAGAGGGCGGCGCAACTTCCGCTCGGAGGTCAAGGGCTCTGCTACTCTCGGCGCAGGAACAAAACGATGGGCACTTCCACCCCGACTGTGCGCGGGGGGTACGCAGATGAGAGGAAGTGCGGGAGCGTGCTAAGATGACCTTGCCTTATGACGAAAGTCTGTCTCTTCCTTGCGAGTGCGCTGGCGATGGCCGCGTCGCCTTCCATTACCGTGGAGTCGGACTCCGCCGGCGTCGTGATGCACAGTCCCGGCGAGACGCTGCGTCTCTCGGTTTGCGGACCAACGTTGATTCACATCGTCGCGGGCCCGGACGACGCCCGCGCCTCGTCCCACACCCAACCGTGGATAGTCGCGCCCTGCAAGCCCGGTCATTTTGATGTCACTCGCGACGCGAAGCAGGCGACGGTCTCGACCGCCGGTCTGCACGTTCGCCTGAGCCTCGAAGACGGTCGGCTCACCTTTCAGGACGCTGCCGGCAGCACGCTGGCGACGGAATCGGACCGTGAACCTCGCCGGTACGAACGCACTCGGGTGAACGGCGAGGATCTCTACCGCGTGAGCGAGCGGTTCTTCGTCGACGCTCACCAGGGGCTGTACGGGCTCGGCCAGCACCAGAATGGCGTGTTCAACTATCGCGGAACGGTAGTGGAACTGGCCCAGGCGAACACGGACGTCGCGGTACCGCTGCTGATCTCCTCCAACGGATCCGGCATCCTTTGGAACACGGCGTCACGGTCCTGGTTCGACAACCGCTTTGCCACCGAGCTCAAGCTCGCCGCCGACGCCGCCGATGCCATAGACTACTATTTCGTCTACGGCCCGGAAATCGATTGGGTGATCCATCAATACCGCGAGCTCACCGGACACGCGCCGCTGTTCGGCAAGTGGGCCTACGGGTTTTTCCAATCGAAGGACCGTTACAAGTCCGCGCAGGAGTTGCTCGATGTCGCCGCCAAGTACCGCGCCGAGCACGTGCCGCTCGACGTTATGGTGCAGGACTGGTTCTGGTGGAAGCATCAGGGTGATACCGCTTACACGGACGAGTACCTCAGGCCGCATCCCGATGTCCCCGACGCGCTGCGGATGCTTCACAACGAGCACGTCCACGCCATCATTTCCGTCTGGGCGATGATGGACCCGAAGTCCGCCAATCAGCAGGAATTTGCGCGCAGGAACCTCATCATCCCCGGCACGTTCGATTACGACGCGACGAACCCGGCCGCCCGCGACGCCTACTGGAATCTGTTGATCTCGCCGATTCTCGCGCAAGGGTGGGATGGTTTCTGGCTGGACAGTTCTGAGCCGGAAGTCCTCAACGGCCGCAGCGACGCCGTGCTGTTCGAAAAGCCGCTCTACATCGGCAACGGTGCGCGCTACACCAACGTGTTTCCGCTCCTGCACACCGGCGGCGTGTATGAACATTGGCGGCAGAGCGCGAACGAGAAGCGGGTCTTCATTCTCACGCGCTCGGCCTTCCTCGGCCAACAGCGAAACGCGACCGTGGTCTGGTCCGGCGATGTCTACGGCACATTCATGACCTTCGCCCGTCAGATACCCGCCGGACTCAACTTCGCCCTCTCCGGCATTCCGTACTGGACGACCGATATTGCCGGCTACGGTTGGCCGTGGGAACGCGATACGCGGGATCCGTCGTATCAGGAGCTGTACGCGCGCTGGTACGAGTTCGGCGTCTTTTGCCCCATCTTCCGCACACACGGCCATCGCGTCAACAACACCAACGAGGTCTTCTCGTACGGACCCGTGACGCCCATCCTGATCCAGTACGACAAGCTGCGCTATCGACTGCTGCCGTACATCTATTCGCTGGCGTGGCGCGTCACCAGCGAGGACTACACCATCCAGAGGCCGCTCATCATGGACTGGCGTAACGATCCGAAAGTGGCCGCCATCGGCGATCAATTCATGTTCGGTCCGGCGATCCTCGTCAATCCCGTGACCGAGGAAGGTGCGACCAGCCGCTGGCTGTACCTGCCGCCGGCGAATGCCTGGTACGATTTCTGGACTGGAGACAAACTCGATGGAGGCCGGCGCGTGGAGGCGCAGGCGCCGCTTGATCGGATTCCGCTCTACGTTCGCGCTGGTTCCATCCTGCCGCTGGGGCCGGAGGTCGAATACGCGGACCAGCAGACGAGCTCCCCGATCGAGCTGCGCATCTACCGCGGCGCCGATGCGAGCTTCAGTCTCTATGAGGATCAGGGTGAGACTTACGCTTACGAGAAGGGCGCAAACGCTACAATTCCCCTTCGCTGGGACGACAAGTCCGGCACGTTGACTATTGCCGCGCGCCAGGGTGCGTACCCGGGCATGCCGGGCGAGAGAGCCTTCCGTGTTGTGGTGGTGGATGGTACGAAGGCCGCCGCGGCGGTGAAAGAAGTACGGTACAGCGGGCAGGACATCAGCATCAGCATCAAGTAAACGTTGCGATTGTGGCGCTGGCGAACAAGTTGCTGCGGATCGCGTGGGCGGTCCTGTGCAAAAACGAGATGTATCAGGCTCCGGTGGTGGCCACGGCCCTAATCGGGAAGAGAGCGACATACCGATAAGGCCGCATATCGTTCCGTTTCACAGGCGGATGAGGCTCAGCTCCAGGATTTCCGGATTCGCAATGCGGATCAGTCGAAGAGTGGCCTCCGGTGGGATGGTGTCGAGGTTCAGTCGGGCAACGGCCGCTTCGGCGCCTTCGAAGACCACATTCTCCATCTCCTGAACGTTGATTCTCTCCGCACTGATGGCATCGAGCACCGATGCAAGCACGCCCGGCCGGTCGAGATGCCGCACCACCAGCGCGCAGGTGGCCGGCGTTTTTCGGGCAAGATTCACGACATTCGGCGGCTTGCCGGTCTCCTGGAATATGCGCACAATCCGTACCACCTCCGCCGCAATGGCCTCCTGCGCCTCTTCGGTGGACGCGCCGATGTGGTGAGTGCCGTAGACCGCCTGCGTCTGTGCGATCTCGCTTGTGAACTCGCCCGTGGCGCCGGCTGGCTCTTCGGCGAAGACATCCAGACCCGCACGAATGCCCTTTTCCCGAATCGCGGCCTTCAGTGCTTCCTCGTCGACGATTTCGCCGCGAGCCGTGTTGATGAAGTAAGCGCCCTTCTTCATCGCCGCAAAAAAGCCGGCGTCGCACAGCCGGCGCGTTTCCGGCGCCAGAGCAAGATGCACGCTCACGATGTCGGCCGTCGCGGCGACTCCGCGGGGCGAATCTCTCCGCTCAATGCCGAACGCTTCCGCTCTTTCCGCGCTGAGACTGCGGCTCCACGCCACCACTCGCATCCCAAAGGCTTTCGCGCGCGGTATCATCTGGCGGCCGATGCTGCCCACTCCCAGCAAGCCCAGAGAGCGGCCGAACAGCCCCCGAGCCTTCGAGAATTCGGCCTTGTTCCACTCGCCGGCGCGGAGCGAGATCACGTTGTCCGCTATGCGCCGGTCGAGCGCCAGAATCAGCGCGAACGCCAACTCCGCCACCGCTATCGAGTTCTTTCCGGGGCAGTTGGAAACGTAGATGCCCCGACGAGACGACGACGCCAAGTCAATGGTATTGTAGCCGGCGCCCGCGCGGACCACCAGCTTGAGCGGTCCGGCCGCCAGCACAGGCTCGCCGACTCTGGTCGAGCGCACGACCAGCACATCCGGCTTGAACTCGGCGACCCGCTCGGCGAGCGCCTGGTCCTTCAATCCGGGTTCACAGGAAACCTCGCACCTGAGCCCGGCCAGGCCGTCCAGCCCGGACTGCTCGAACTTGTCCGCTACGAGTACTCGCATGGGCCGCCTCCTCAGTCGTCTCTCGACTCCTGGCTGCAATATCAGTGTACATCCGCCTGCCTCTGTTTTCGGTGGGCGGAAGGGCTGTTGCCGCCGGGAATCGGTAAACGCCGCGCGACTACACGCGGGGGACCGGTCATAAAGCCATAGGGGCAGTTCTACGTGCCGCCGATGACGCGGCCAAGTGGATCGTTTGCGAGTGGCCGACAATGCGGGATTCAAGTGTTCGCCGGGCGGGTAACGCGAGCCGTCGTCCAACACTCCCCCTAAAACATGGAACTCTCGGGCTCCGGTCCTCGTACATGTCTCCGGAAAAGGCGCCCATTCGGCGTCGTCACGGCCGGCTGGCGGCCCTGCTATAGGCTATGGAACAATGGGAACGGATAGAAGAAGCGTCGCCTACATTCTGGCGCCCGGTGTTGCGGAAATGTTGCTGGCCCGTTGGCTCGGAGTGACCGGTGTGAACGTTCCCAGATGGAAGGAACAGCCCAGCACGGCGGGGATGCTCACATGAGAGCCGCTGTCTGCAACAGATACGGGCCCCCGGACGTTGTCCAGATCACGGACGTCGAGAAGCCTGTTCCCAAGGACAACGAAGTCTTGATAGAAGTTCGCGCGGCTTCCGTCAATCCACTTGACGGGGGCTCAATAAAAGGCAGGCCGTACATCGTTCGCATAATGACCGGCCTGCGCAGACCAAAGATCACACGACCCGGCGTTGATGTGTCCGGCCAGGTTGAAGCGGTTGGCAGGAACGTAACGCAGTTCAAACCAGGCGACGAGGTGTTCGGCGTGTGTGTCAGTGACCCGCAGGCTTCGGGTGCCGGAGTTTGGTTCCATCGCCAGGGGGCCTTTGCCGAGTATGTGTGCGCTCCCGAGTCGACGTTGGCCATAAAGCCGGATAATGTCACGTTCGAGCAAGCAGCTTCCGTGCCGGTGGCGGCATTCACCGCGTTGCAGGGTCTACGCGACAAGGGACAGATTCAGCCGGGGCAGAAGGTCTTGATTAACGGTGCGGCGGGAGGCGTGGGCACGTTCGCTGTGCAGATCGCCAAGTCGTTCGGTGCAGAGGTTACTGGCGTATGCAGTACCAGGAATGTGGACATGGTCCGATCAATCGGCGCAGATTACGTCATTGATTACACCCAGGAGGCTTTCACCAACCGTGAGCACAGTTATGACTTGCTCTTCGACTGCGTTGGGAACCATTCGTTGTTAGCATGCAGGCGGGTCTTGAATCCTAACGGGATATGCATCATGGTCGGAGACTTGAGCGGCCGGGGGATGATCGGCCTCTTGGCCCGTTTGGCCACAGCGCTTGTGTTGTCACGGTTCGTGAGTCAGAAGCTGGTCACGTTTCTGGCGAGACCGAGCAAAGAGGACCTGACCATCATGCACGATCTCATGAAGGCCGGCAAGGTAATACCGATCATCGACAAGCGTTACAGGTTGAGTGAGGTCCCTGAGGCTATTCGGTATTTAGAAGGAAGACACGCCCGAGGAAAAGTAGTAATAACTTTGGAGACTAACAACAAAGTGTAACAACGCGTTGCGCTCGACCTCGCTCCGCTGCGCTTCGCAAGGCTGCTTGTGGCACCAGGTCGTCTAGCAGCGTTCCGCTTCCTGCTTGGTGACACCAATGACGAGCAACCATGCGGCTTCGCCCTGAACCAGGACGGGGCGGCCGTTGCGGTCCACCAGGTAGCGCCGGTTGGCGCTGAGGGGGCGGCTGGGGAGAGGAGTCCGGCGGCGAGTGCGATGAGCAGAGCGTGGTAGGGAAACGCGGGCGGAGAGGCACAGCGTTTTCCGGATGCTACCACATCGGCCCGGAGCGGGTCGCTCGCGGCTTTCATTAAATTGGAGATTGAGTATACTGTCCCGGATTTACGGTGATGACCGGGAGAGCATTCCCTTCGTCGTCGAAGAAGCCCCTGCTGCGAAGGGGGCCGCGGACGGCCGGTTCCCACCAGAAGACGCCGGCTCCCCGATGGTGCGGGGTGTTGAGGACGGCCCGGTTGACCGCCTCCAGAAACTCCTTCTGCCCCTCGGGGGTCTCCGGCCAGGGAGGCTGTTTGTCCCGGTACTCCGCGGGACGCCAGTGGTAGGCCGCCTCCACAATGACGATGTCCTTCTGGTAAGTGTCGGCCATAAAGCGCAGATTGTCACGCAGGTTGTCCAGACTGCCGTGCCACCACGGATAGTAAGACTGCCCGATCACGTCGAACGGCACGTGCGCCGCGATTAGCCGGTCGAAGAAAGCCTTCGTGGCCGCCCTGTCCCCTCCGCGGTCGATGTGAATCATGATCTTCGGCGGTTTCCCTTCCGGACTTCCGGCCTCGATGCCGGCGATGGCCGCACCCAGGAGCCGGATGAAATGAGCGGGGTGGTCCGGCAGCCGGCCGTCGGGCCAGAGCATCCCGGCGGTGATCTCGTTGCCCGGTTGCACCATATCCGGCATCAGGCCGGCCTCGCGAAACGCGGCGATGGTGTCCCGCGAATAGGCGAAGACCGCTTTGACGAGCTGCCTGTGCGATTTTCCGGCCCAGGCTCGGGGAATGGTCTGCCGTGCCGGGTCGGCCCAGGTATCGGAGTAGTGGAAATCGAGCAGGAACTGGAAGCCGAGCCGTTTCGCCTCCCTGGCCATGGCGATGGTGTAATTCAGGTCGTTCGGCAGATCCGTGGGGGTATGAAAAAGCCTGAGGCGCACCCAGTTGTAGCCGTGATCCCGAAAGATCTGGAGCGCGGGCTTGGGCTTCCCCTCATCCTTGAAAACCGTTCCCTGTTGCTCGGCCTGCCGGAGGAACGACAAATCGGCGCCAATCGCGTAGCTATCGGGAGACGCGGCGTCGCTCCGAACGCACAACGCGAGAGCCCCGGCCAAGAGAACACCGCCTGCCGTGATTGATTTGGCCATTCACGCCAACCTCGACCCGCGAACTGCGCCTTTCGCGGCGCGGCTCAGCAGGAGTCCCGAGCCGCGCACGCAAACGCCATGTCAGAAGTAAAACTTCAACGCCAACTGCATGATTCGATGACCGAATTTGTTGGTCATAATGCCGGCAGCAGCGGCGTTGACCGGCGCAGCTCCAAATGCGGAGTACTGCAATTGCAGCGCCGCGTCGTTGCTGACAAAGCCCCAGAGCGGATGATTCAGGAAGTTGAACGCCTCCGCGCGGAACTGGAGCTTCCGTTTCTCATCGATCCGGAAGTTCTTGAACAGCGACAAGTCGCTGTTGGTGTACCAGGGGCCGTGAATATAGGGAATCTGGTAGTTGCCGTTGCGTCCCGGCGTCGGCGATTGGAAGCAGGAGGCGTTGAAGACCTGGTGCGGGGCCAAGTTGGCGATGGGGTTACACACCAGAACAGGCACCGCGGATTCGTCCGGCGTGCCGTCTATGTAGCGTCCTCCCAGTTGGGTGACGCCGCCCAAATCGCCGAGGCCGATCATGCTGATGGAGTAGCCGCCGGGAAAGCTGGGAGCGAGGACAACCACCGGAGCGCCGCTCGTGAACTGGCTGATACCGCTCACCTGCCAGCCGTCCACAACCGTATTGCCGAACGCATGGTTGCCCAGGTACTTCTTGCTGAAGGCGGGCAGCGTGATGTTGTAGGCGACCTTGAAAGCCTGGCTGCGGTCCCACGCCAGCGGGCCGTAGGAGCGGGAGAGGTCGAAGGAGTCGGCCGAGTTGTTTCCGAGCGCCTTGCCGAAGGTGTAAGTCAACCAGTAATTGACTGCGCCTTTGGAGCGCGAGAGAGTCGCCTGCAATGAGTTGTAGTTAGCCTTCAGAATATGCGACGCCGGATAGATGCCGGCGATGTTCTGATACTGGCGATAGGAGGGATCCATCCAGCTTCCCGGCCAGTTCTGCCCTGTCTCCGAACCTTCGGGCACCGGATTGATGTCGGGCCAGCCGACCAGATCGTGGCTGACGTTGCCCACATAAGAGAGGCTGACGACGTTATCGTGCAACTGGTGTTGAAGACTGAGGCTGTACGAGTATGTGCGCGGCATGTCGCTCTGGTCCGCCATGGCGACATTGGGCCAGGGCAGAGCGGCCCCGGGAACCACCGAGCTCAGTTGCGAAAGGTATAACCCTCCGCTGGGCGAGATATAGTTCAGAGTCTGCAGCGGCGGATTCTGCACCAGCTTAAAGGCGGCCGTGATCGCTTCGTCGCGGAAGTAGTTGGTTCCAAATCCTCCCCGGACCACGGTCTTTCCCGAGCCGGTCACGTCCCAGGCGAATCCGACAGACGGAGCGGGCTGGAAGCTCACCGGCTTGAATCCGGAGAGCGGAACGCTGGGGTCGGTCTGGTGCGTCTCGATACCCGTATACGCCGAGATGGGAGCCGAAGCAATGTACTTCGAAGGATCGAAGACGGCGATGTCTCCCTGCTTGTTGTACCACCAGCCGATGTGATCCACGCGCAGGCCGTAGGTCAGTGTAAGCCGGCGGCCGATCTTCCAGGTGTCCAGCAGGTAGGCGTCGTATTCATTGGCGGCAAAATCGAGAAGCAGGCCTTGGGTTCCCTGCGTGAACATGGAAACATGACCCATCAGGAGGTCGGCGTACCCATTGCCGGTCAGGGAGTTCCAGGAAGCCTCGGTAATTCCGCCCTGGTCGAGATAGCTGTTGTCTCCGGTGCGCTGCCGCCACGTCACACGGCTCCAGTAGAAGCCCGCCTTGAGAAGATGGGAGCCGAGTGTCCTTGAGAGGTCTTCCGACAGCGTGTATGTCCACTTAGGCGTGTTCTGGTTGGGGATGACGCCGCCCTCGTCGAAGATATCGCCCACACCCGCCGCTTCGGTATCGCCGCCCACGTTGGGGATGACGTTGAGTCCGTTGTTGTAGACGCCGTAGTAAGGATATCCCAGCTTTGAGGCGGAGACTTTGTCGGGCGTGGTGAGCTGGGCGCCGTAGAATAGATTGTTCGCCGTGAACGTAAGTTGATTGGTGAGGGTCGGCGAAAAGGTGTGGGTGAAGTTCAGCGCCACCGAGTCCGAGTGATCGGAACCCTGGACCCCGCCGGGGTACGGAATCTGCGGCCAGGTTTGCCACAGGCCGTAGGGGAATGGAATGGTCTCTCCCTCGTGGTTGTAGCGGGCCGACAAGTGGCTGTTCTCGGTCAGGTTGTAGTCGATTTTGACCAACTGCTGAGCGCGCGGCTGCGGATTGACGATGTCCGTGAGGTAGTTGTAGCCGCCGGTCGCCGCCGGATTGGCGTTCGGCTGAGGATAGAGGTTCATCAGAACGCTTCCCCCCGGATCGATCGCCGACGGGCTGATTACTCCGATGGACGAGCAGTAACTCGGCAGCGGCGACCCCTGGCAGACCGGAGTGTTCACGATGCTTCCGAGGAAGGTCTGCATATAGGAGGTGTCGCTGAAGTCACCCTTTCGCATGGCCGCGGTGGGCACCACGGCACGGTGCACGCCGAGGTCCACGGCCTGGCGCATCCATTCAAAGCCAGCGAAGAAGAACAGCTTGTCGCGGTTCTTGTTGAAGTTAGTCCCGGGAACGATCACGGGACCGCCGACATTGAATCCCGGGTATTGGAAGCGGCTGTTCGGCTTGGCGAGGCTCAGGGCATTGTTCTGCCAGTCATTGGCGTTCATGCTGCTGTCGCGAATGCTGTAGTAGCCTTCGCCATGAAACTCCTTTCCGCCGGACTTGGTCACCGTCTCCATGACAATGGGGCCGTTGGGGTTCTCCGCCGAGTAACTGGCGGTCTCCACCTTAACCTCCTGCACCATTTCGACGTTCGGCGTCACCATGGCGCCGCCGTTGAATCCATGGTCGATGACGTTGCCGCCATCGCTCACCACTGCCATTTGATCGAAACGGGTTCCGTTCACCGTGAACGCGCCGGCCCCGGAATTGAAGGAGGCCACTTCACCGTCGTACTGGCCGTTCCAGCCGCCGGTATTCTGCGCGCCGGGAAGGATCTTCAGAAGCTCCACGGCGTTACGGCCAACGATCGCCAGGTTGTCCACCTGCCCGTTGGTGAGCGTGTAGGACGTCTCGCCGTCGCTTATCGGAAGCACCGCGGCTTCCGCCGTTACTTCCACCGTGGTTCCGGTGGTGGCTAGCTTGAGAACGATGTTCTTCAGGTCGACCTGGTCGTTAATGTGCAGCGCGATGCCCTTCTGCGTGTAGGTCGCAAAACCGGTCGAGTTCGCCTGGAGGTCGTACGTCCCCGGCGGAAGGCCTACAAACGAGAAGAATCCGCTGGCGTCCGCGGCCGTTTGCCGGGCCGTCCCGGTGGTCTCCAGAATTAGTGCCACCTGAGCACCCGGGATGACGGCTCCGGACGGGTCACTAACCGTCCCCGTGACCGTGCAGGTTCCATTCCCCTGCGCGAATACCGCCGGTACGCTGATCGCCAGGGCCACCAGCACCGAGCAAAGTGCGAGCAGCCGGACAAACGAAGTCTCTGTGGCCAACCGTGTCATACTAACCTCCCTGAAGCGTGGTGCAGGCGGTTCCGCCTGCCGGTGACAGGCCGGAGGCCTGTCTCACTGGCGAAACGATGATACGGTGCGGAGGGAAAACCGGACTCCGACCAAAGTTAGAGTGGGAAAATTAAAAACAGTTAATGCAGATGCACAATCCCCCGCTGAAGGGCGGCGACGACGGCCTGGGTGCGATCGCTCACGCCCAGCCGGTTCAGGATCATGGTCACGTGGCACTTGACGGTCCCCTCCGTGATTCCCAGGTCGGCAGCGATTTCTTTGTTGTTGCGGCCCTTGGCGATGAGCGCCAGCACCTCGCGCTCGCGCGCCGAAAGCTCGGAATAGGGCGCCCGCGACTCCAGCCTGCGCGCCACCGGGGGCGGGAGGAAGCGGTTTCCGGCGTGTACGCGCCGCAGGGCGTCCAACAGCGTCTCGGGAGACATCCCCTTGATCAGATACCCCTGGGCGCCGGCCTCCAGCGCCTGATGCACGTCCTCGTCCCCTTCGTAAGTGGTCAGGACGACGAAGCGGGAGCGCGGGCTCTCCCGGCGAATGGCCCGGATCGCTTCCACGCCGCTCATCCCGGGCAGGCGAAGATCCATCAGCGTCACGTGGGGACGGTGAACGCGATGAAGCTCGACGGCCTGTTCTCCGGTACCGGCCTGGGCCACCACGGCCATGTCCGGCTGGTCGTTCACGATGGCGGCCACCCCGAGCCGCATCATGGGATGGTCATCGACAATCAGCACGGAGATCCGCTCAGGCATGTTCCCCCGGCTTCCCGGCTACCTCCGACCGCGGCGCGCCGCTCTTCAGCGGGATGACGATCTCCACACGGGTTCCGTGCCCGGGACTGCTGTCGACAGCGAAGGCGCCGCCGAGGTATTCGACCCGCTCACGCATACCCACCACTCCATAGTGGCCCGACGAAGGGTCCGTGGCCACCGCCGGGTCGAAGCCACACCCGTCGTCGGCAATCACCACGCGCAGCCGCCGCCGCTCAAATCCGAGCTCAATGCGCGCCCTATGGGGATGGCCATGCCGCATCGCGTTGCTGAGGGCCTCGCGCGCCACGAGAAGGAGATGGTGCTCGGCTTCCTGGTCGACCACCACCGGCATGCCTGAGGATTCAAAACCGATGGGAACCCCGGCCCGGCCGGCCATCTCACGGGCGAGCTCGGAAAGCCGCAGGCCGACGCCTCCCGGCGCCGCCGTCTCGCGACGCAGATTCCAGACCGCTCTGCGGGATTCATCGATGGTGGTTCGCACCTGGTCGCGGGCGTGTTCGAGAAGTTCCTGCTTCATCTCGGGAGTGGAGTTCCGCAGGCTCAGCGCAGCCTCCAGAAGCACGGACGCCCCGGTGCAACCCTGTATGAGCGTGTCGTGCATCTCGCGAGCCAGGCGGGTGCGTTCCTCGAGAACGGCCGCGAACCGCTGGTGCGCCTGGCGCATGCGGATCCTGTGTATGCCCCAGGCGGAAGCGAGCAGCGCGGAGAAGCACAGCAGGAAGAACCAGCCCGCCTGATAGAAATGGGGCCGCCAGTTCACCGCCAGCGACGCTTCGGAAGTTTCCCGGGGATTACTCATATCGAAGGCGAGCACGCGGAAGCGGTAGCGGCCCGGAGAGATGTTGGTGTAGGAAGCGACGCGCGGGCCCAGCGTCTCGGTCCAGCCGGAATCGAATCCTTCGAGGCGATAGCGGAAGCGGACGCGCTCTTGAGAGCGCAGGCGAATAGCGCCGTAGTGGATCTCCAGTTTGCCGTCGCCCGGCGGGAGTTCCACATTGCCCGAGGCCGGCATGTCGCGTCCGTCCGCCACAACGCGGTAGAGGAAAGCCACCGGCGGAGTCGCCGGCCCCCCGGGGTCGGCGTCGATTCGCACCGGACCCTTGCTGCTGGGGAACCATACTTCGCCCTGCGCCGTGATCGCACCGGCCGGCTGCACGCCGCCATACATCTGCGTTGTCTCGAGGCCGTCCGAAGTGCCGTAGAGTTTCACCGCGGAACGGTAGGAAGCGTCCTCGGCCGTTCTGGCCAGTTCGCGGCGGCTCACCATCGAGATGCCGTTCGGACCGCTCATCCAGAGGTTGCCGCGTGGATCCTCCAGAATCCGATAGATGCTGTTGCTGGCCAGGCCCTGGCTGGTGGTAAAGACGGCCAGCTTCCCGTCTTTCCAGCGAAAAAGCCCGCTGGCGCGAGTGCCAAACCAAAGCGCTCCCTCGGGATCCTGGTGGATGGCCCAGACCTTCTCGTTCCGGAGGCGATCCGTGACCGCGTCATGCACCGGTTGTCCGGCGTGCAACCGGCTCAGCCCCCGGTCTTTGCCGACCCACAGATCGCCGCCGCGATCGACCAGCAGAGCCCGGACGCTCTCGTGGTCCTCATAATAGGTGATGCCCTCGGGACGCCAGTGGCAATAATCGCCGTCCGTTCCGATCCAGATGCTGCCGTCGCGATCCTCGGCGAACGCGCGGATGTAGGCCTGGGTGTTGGCAATCCGGGCCGGCGGGCCGCTGGTCCAGCGGAAAGCGCCCTGGCCTTCGGTGCCGATCCAGAGCGCGCCCGAACTGTCGCGGAAGACGTTGCGAACCCGCACGTCGGAGAGCGGCGGCGGGAAGTGATGGAGCACAAACCGTGAGCCGGTGAAGCGGTAAAGATGCGTGCCCGCTATCCAAAGCGAGCCATCGCGGTCCTCGTAAATGGTGCCGAAATCGGCGTCGGCGGCATCCGGCAAAGGGAACGTGCTCACTGCCGTCCGGCTCAGGCGCAGCAACCCCGCCTGCGTGCCCACCCACAGGTTCCGCTCGCTGTCCTCGAAGCTGGCGAGGACGGTGTTGCTGGGCAGGGCGGCAGGCACGGCGAATCGGGCGAAGCGGCCGTCGCGGTAGCGGATCATTCCCTCGCCGATGGTGCCGATCCAAAGGGTTCCATCGGTGTCCTCACGCAGGCTGCGCACCGTGCTGTGGAGCTCTTTCACCCGCTCGAAAGCGCCATTGGCCGGCCGCCGCTGGAGTCCGCTGACGGTGCCCACCCACAGCGTTCCGTCGCGCGTTTCGAGGATGGATTTGACGTTATCGGAAAGGCCGCCCAGCAGGCGGAACTCCGCCGGCTGGCCGTCGCGCAGCGAGAAGAAGTGATAGCCGCCCACCCAGAGCCGGCCATCGCGGCCCGGCTGGATGGCATGAACCGAACTGAGCGGCACGCCGCCGCGGCCGTCGACGCGATCCACCGCTTCGTTGCGCACACGGAAAAGACCGTCGTCGGTTCCCACCCAGATGTCGTAGCGGGCGTCTTCGAAAACGGCGCGCACATAGCCGTTGGTCAGGCCGTCTTTGACGGACCAGGAACGGAAGGCCCGGTCCTTGTAGCGGACCAGGCCGCCGCCCTCGGTGCCGATCCATAGGCTGCCATCATGCGCGGTGGCGAGGCAGAAGATGCTGTTCTCGCGCAGCGCGCGGGTATTCTCGCGGTTGAACACGACGAACTGCTCCCCGTCGAAGCGGACCAGGCCGCCCGTCGTGCCGATCCACAGGAAATGGTCGGCGGTCTGTGCGAATGCCTGGACCGTCTCTTCCGGAAGGCCGTCCTCGGCGTGCCAGATGCGGCGTGCGTAGCCTTCGAGCGGACGCTCCGGAGATTGAGCCAACAAGGGCGACGCCAGCACAGCCACGACGCAGAGGACCGTCCAGGTTGGACTTCTCATCCCAGGGTCAATTCTATACCAGGAGCTGCCCGGCGCCGTCCGGAAGCGGGATCGGCCTGAGCAGCCCGGCAGCAGGCGGCCCGCCGAAGGCAGGCGAAACCGCGCCTGTCCCGCGATCGGCGGCGGACATGGGCGGGAATGCCTCTGTTTTTTGTCTTTTTGTGAGTACAATCGAACCAATGGAGGGTTTTAATGTACTTGCCCCCTGGATTTGACAAAGCTATTGCCCTCGAAGCCGCCGCCATGGTCAATCAGGCGTATGACCAATTCCAACATTCCAAACAGGGAACCCCTTGGGCACTGCAGGGGAACTACGATCTGCTCAGGCTGCTATCCGCCAAGCCGGAGGGTGTGCTCACTAAGCTCGAACCGTTTGGCTTCGTCGTCCGTAACAAGACCTCGGGCAACGTGTTTGTGACCTTTCGCGGGACCGATTCGCTCGACGATTGGCTATCCGATCTCACCTTTCCGCAGGTCGCCCATCCGTGGGGGCAGGCGGAAGCGGGATTCTCTCTCCTGTACGCTCAGTGCTCTTCGGATGTGCGGGCGCGAGTGCAGCAAGCGGGAGCCGGGCCGAATGTGTTTGTCACCGGCCACAGTCTGGGCGCCGGGCTGGCGGTTTTGGCCGCCGCGGATCTGGTCAACTCGGGGGTGGCTCCGGGATGCACGATGTACAGTCTGGCTGGGCCGCGCGTGGGAGATCTGGCCTTCGCCGCTCAGTTCAATCGCAGGGTGCCGGCCGCGTGGCGAATCGTGAACACGGAGGACATCGTAACCACGGTGCCCCTCGCTACGCCCACGCTGTTTTCGGACGACAAGCCACATACGGCATTCGGGATCGTGCTCATGCTGGCGCGGAAGGTCGATTTCGAGCACGTGGGAACGCCGGTCAGCTTTACGACGCACAAAGGGTCGATTCCCGCGAATCACGCGATGCAGGTGTACATTGACGCGCTGAACGCGAGTTAGGCGGCGGTTCGCTGGTCCCGGCGCCGCCCGGCGGCCTTTCATGAAATTGGTGAATGAGTATACTGTCCCGAGTTTCTGTTGTAGGCTGACGGGTGGTGGCGTTGAAGATCCTGATTTCCGCGGGGGAGGCTTCGGGCGACCTCTACGCGGCAAGCCTGGCGGCCGAACTACGACGGCGGCACGCAGACCTGGAGCTGTTCGGATGCGCGGGGCCGCGGATGCGGGCGGCCGGGGTGCGGGCCGTGGTGGACGCCGCGAGCCTCGCCGTGGTTGGGCTCATCGAGGTGGTGGCGCACATCCCGCGCATACGCCGCGAGTTCCGCAAGCTGCTGGCCACGGCGCGGGCGGAGCGGCCGGCGCTCGCCATTTTGACCGACAGCCCCGATTTCCACCTGCGCCTGGCGAGGCGGCTGAAGCGGATGGGAATTCCGGTGGTGTACCTGGTGGCGCCGCAGGTTTGGGCGTGGCGGAAGGGGCGCCTCGCGGCGATGCGGCGGTCGATCGACCGGCTGCTGTGCATTTTTCCTTTCGAGGAGCCGTTCTTCCGAGAGCACGGGGTTCCTGTGACCTACATCGGCCATCCGCTTTCGCGGCTGGTGAGGCCGTCGCTTAGCAAGGAGGAGTTCTTCCGGAAGCACGGGCTGGCGGAGGACCGACCCCTGGTGGCTCTCCTGCCGGGTTCTCGGCCAGCGGAGGCGGCGCGGCACATGCCGGCACTCAAGGCCGCGGCGGCCGAGATTGCGCGCCAGCTTCCGGTGAGCTTGGTGCTGGGGCTGCCGGGTGGCCGGTTCTCCGGATTGAGCGATTTTAGGGAACGCATTCCAGGGGCGTCCATCCAAGTAATTGAAGGCGAAACGTGGGACGTGCTGGCTCACGCCACGCTAGCGTTGGCCGCGAGCGGCACGGTGACGGTTGAGGCGGCCCTGCTGGGGACGCCGCTAGTCACCTTCTACAAGGTCACGGCGCTGAGCTGGTTTGCCGGCAAGTTTCTGGTGGACGTGCCCTTCTACTCGATGGTGAACCTGATCGCGGGGCGGGCGGTCATCCCCGAACTGATGCAAAATGAAATGACGGGGGAGCGGCTGGCAGCGGAGGCGCTGAGGCTTCTGAACAGCCCTGCCACGCGAGAGGAGATGCGGCGTCAACTTCAGGCTGTTGGCCAGGCGCTGGCCGGCCCGGAGGACCCGATGGAGCGGGCAGCGGGCATTGTGGATGAGATTCTCGCAACCAACCACTGACGGCAACCTTCCAAGAGTAAGAAGAGTATCGGGGAGAGACAGAGAATGGCTCGGAAGTTCGCGATGGCGCTCGCCTTGCTGAGCGCCGCGACGGTGTCGTCTGCCCAGCAGCGGCCCGCGCGCATCGACGTTCAGCATTACAGCATCGACGCGGTGGTGGATCCGCGGATGCAGACTCTCAGGGCGAAGGCGCAGGTGGAATTCGTCCCGCAGGATGAAACCAGCACGGCCACGTTCGAGTTGAACAACGCGCTCGACGTCTCGAAGGTCGAGGACGACGGCGGGCGACCGGTGGGCGCCTCGCGCCAGCGCCAGAACTTCTCGGTGGTCCTGAGCTTCGCGCAGCCGCTCCCCAAGGGCAAGCCCGCCCGGGTGGTGTTCTACTACGACGGCCGGCTGACGGGCAACGAGGAGTCTCCGGTCTTCGGCATCAAGTTCGCGGCGCTGCACGAGGACCACAGCTTTCTGCTCTACCCGGCGCGGTGGTTCCCGGTGGCGGGCTACACGACCAGCCGTTTCACGGCCGATTTGCGGATCACGGTTCCGGCCGGCTACAACGTGCTGGCGCCCGGGATCGAGCGGCGGGAGGCGGCCGGCGACGGCGTCGCTTACAGCTTCAAGTACGACCATCCTTCGTTTCCGGGAAGCATCGCGATTGTGCAGGGCGACCCGGTGCGTATTTCGTCCGAAGGCGTGAGCACGCTGCTGTATTTCCGCGGGACGGAGAAGGCGATGGCCTCGGCCTACGGGCAGGAGACCGGCCGGATCATGGTCTATCTGACGGGCCTGTACGGCCTGCCGCCGCAGGCCAACCTGACCATTGTCGAGACCGAAGAGGGCGCGGCGAACGGATACTCCGCGCCGGGGCTGGTGTTTCTCTCGCCGGCAGGGATCGGCAAACAGGTGTCGCTGCGGCTGCTCACCAACCAGGTGGCGCGGCAATGGTGGGGCGCGCTGGTATCGGCCGCGACGCGCGGGGGCCTGTGGCTCACCAACGGCATGGCGCGGTACTCGGAGCTGCTGTATCTGGAGCACATCAACGGGCCTTCGGCGTTCGAACCGGAAGCGCGCGATCTGTACGTCGATGCGCTCACGATGAACGACGTGCCGATCAGCCAGACCCCGCGGCTGGACGATTACTCGCCGGAGTTCTGGTCGCTGACGGCCAGCAAGGGCGCGGCCGTGCTGAACATGCTGCGTTATGTGATGGGCGATGCTGGATTCGAGAAGCTGCTGCACGAGTTCCCGGGCAAGTACGCCTGGAGCGCCGTGAAGACGGAAGATTTCGAGAAAGCGGCGGAGGCCATCTACGGCCAGAAGCTGCGGTATTTCTTTCTGCAGTGGATCGAATCGAGCGGCGCGCCCGAATTCAAGATGGAGTACACCATTTACCGCACGCAGAAGGGCGGTCCCAAGGGCGAGGGCGGCTTCCGCGTGATGGGAAAGGTTTCGCAGGACCTGGACACGTTCCGCATGCCGGTGGATTTGAAGATCGAGACGGAGGGCAATCCGGAGTCGCAGCGAATCGACGTGATGGGGACGTCGACGGAGTTCTCGGTGGACACGTTCGGAAAGCCGAAGACGCTGACGCTCGATCCGAACAACAAGGTGCTGCGGTTCAGCGACCCGCTGAGGGTGCAGGTGGCGATCCGGCGCGGCGAGCAGTTCGCCGAGATCGCCGAGTTCAACGAGGCGCTGAAGGAATACCAGAAGGCGCTGGAGGTGAACCGGGCGAGCTCGCTGGCGCACTACCGGATCGCCGAGATATTCTTCCTGCAAAGCAACTACCAGTCGGCGGCCAACGAGTTCCGGGAAGCGATCAACGGCAACCTGGACCCGAAGTGGACCGAAGTCTGGTCGCACATCAACCTGGGCAAGATCTTCGACATCACGGGGCAGAGGGAGCGCGCGGTGAGCGAGTACACGCAGGCCGTCCGCACGAAGGACAACACGCAGGGCGCGCAGGAAGAAGCGGCGAAGTATCTGAAGACGGCCTTCGAGAAGAAGAGCACGGAGTAGCAGGGGGCCATCAGCTGACGGCTGATGGATGAGGGCCAGGGGGGGATGCCATGAAAGCTGTAATCGTTCCGAATCCGGGCGGCGCGTTCGCCGTCACCGAGAGGGCTATTTCCGATCCGCCGCAGGGCGCGGTGCGGCTGAAGGTGCGGGCCTGCGGCGTGTGCCATAGCGACGCGTTCGTCACGGAGGGCCACTGGCCGGGCATCTCGTATCCGAGGGTGCCGGGGCACGAGGTGGCGGGCGTTGTGGACGCAGTGGGCGCTGGCGTGGAGGGGTGGAAGGCCGGAGAGCGCGCGGGCATCGGGTGGCACGGCAATCACTGCGGCGTCTGCGAATCGTGCCGGCACGGCGACTTCATCAACTGCGCGCGGCTCGAAATCACCGGGATGAGCTTTGACGGCGGCTACCAGCAGTACATGATCGCGCCGGCACGCGGCCTGGCGCGGATTCCGGAGGCGCTGAGCTTCGCCGAGGCGGCGCCGCTGCTGTGCGCCGGCGTAACCACGTTCAACTCGCTGCGGCACAGCGGCGCGTTGCCTGGCGACCTGGTGGCGGTGCACGGCATAGGCGGCCTGGGCCACCTGGCGCTGCAGTTCGCGCGCCACTTCGGATTCCACGTCGTCGCGATTTCGCGGGGCAAGGACAAAGAGGAACTGGCGTTGCGCCTGGGCGCGCACCGGTACCTCGACACGGAGTCGGCGAACGCGGCGGAAGAGCTGATGCGGCTGGGGGGAGCGCGGGTGATTGTGGCGACGGCTCCGCACAGCCGCGCGATTTCGCCGCTCATCAACGGCCTGGGGAGGAACGGAACGCTGCTGGCGATCGCGGGCACGATGGACCCCATCGAGGTCTCGCCGGGCCAGTTGATCGGGAACCGGCGCAGGATTCAAGGCTGGCCGTCGGGCACTTCGCGGGATTCCGAAGACACCATGAACTTCTGCGCGCTGGCGGGCATCCGGCCCATGATCGAGGAGTTCGCGCTCGAGGACGCCGCGAAGGGCTATGAGCAGATGATCAGCGGGCGGGCGCGGTTCCGGGTGGTGCTGGTGAACGGGTAGGGCGGCCATTCCCTGGGGACCTGCAAAAGAATTCGGGGACACGCCTGCGCTTCTTCGTAGGCCGGTCTACTTGCGCGCGCGCCAGCTTTCCCAGTCCTCGCCGAGGGCGTCTACCATGCGTGCGGCGGCGCGGAGGAGCCACTTGTGAGGCCGCCGCACCAGGTCGCGGCGAATCGCGCCCGCCTTCAGAGTGCCGAGGTGGACGTTGGCGGTCTCCCATCCCATAGCGCGTAGCAGGCGAATCTCGTCGCGCTCGGCGGGAAGCGCGGAGAGCTCGATGCGGGCGCAGTCAGGCGCGAGGCGGCGCAGGATCCAGCGGCCTTTGAGCTTCACGTATGGGTCGGCGCAGCGGATGGAGCGGTCCAGGATCCTTTGGTAGAAGATGTCGCCGGAGTCCGTTGCGCCGAGGGCCCAGGCGCAAGCCGACGGCGCCGCGGCTTTCGCCTCGCGGGCGACCCGGCCACCCTCCCACTCGGCCATGGCGACGAAGCGCTGCCGGCCCAGGCTGCCCATGCCGGCGACGCGGTGCGCGATCCGCAGCGGCAAATCCGGATCTGGCATCATGCGACGCAGCGCTTTCATCGCGCCGGCCGGCACGGCCTTCTCATCGAGCGGCGCCAGGGCGTCCAGCTTCTCCCAAAAGTGCGCCGGATCTTTGAGCCGGTACACGGCCATTGCGCGCAGAGCCGGATGATCTTCCGCCAAAACGAAGGGCCGGCCGCCGGCTTCGATCGCCCTGGTGTAGCCCTCGAGAATCGCATCGGCCGCTACCTCGGTGCTCAGAGCCAGGCGGCTTTCCCGAATCGCCAGGTTGGCACTGGCGGCCAGCCGTACCAGGTCGTTGGCGTAGGCAAGCGGCCACACTTCGTCGAAGTCGTTGATGCCCCACGCCAGGCGGCCCTCGGCGTCGCGCCAGGTGCCGAAATTCTCGACGTGAAGATCGCCCACGGCCAGCGCTTCCGGCGCATCGGCCAGATCCGCACAGACCCGCGGCCAGAGCTGCGCCCAGCGGTAGAAGGTGGCGCGGAGAAACAGGAACGCACTCTCGCGCATGCGCTCATGCTTGAGGTCGAGATCCTTGCCGACGGGCGCGATGAGGCCGAAGATCCAGGCTTCATACCGGGTTGTGGCGGCGCCGATCTTCATGAGCCCGCCGCCAGTCTTGGTGTGAGCAGCCATTGGAGACTCCCCTGCGGCTCACGCTGGGAGACGTCGATGTCCAGCCGCAGCAGCGCGCCTTTCCTAAAGTCGATCGCAAGCTCGGGATCCCCCAGAAGATAGCCGGCGAGCGCGCTGAGCAGCGGTTCGTGGCCGGCCAGAAGGATGGCCTGCTCGTCGCGACGATCGCGGATCTCCCGCCAGGCGGCCTCCGGCAAGGAGCCCGGAATCAGCGAGGCGGTGCGGACGATCGTTCCCTTGTAGCCGAGCACTTCAGCCGCGATCTCGGCGGTCTGGACGGCTCTGACGTACGGGCTGGTGAGAATGAGCGAAGGGGCGACGCCGGCGGCGCGCGCGAGAGAGAGAACCGGGCGCAGCTTCCTGCGGCCCTCTTCGGTGAGTGCCCGCTTCTCATCGGGACGGCCGGGGCGGCGCTCTTCGGCGATGGCGTGCCTCAGGATGTAGATTTCCATGCGCGTTTGCGCGGGGCCCGTTTGGGCGGCGCCGCCGGAGTCGTTTCGATGGGGGCTCCGTTGAATTGCATCGCCCCAATGCGCTCGCGCAACTCCTCGAAAATCTCGTCGGCCGGCCGGTTGGCGTCCACGACGGTGAAGTTGTAGCGCTTAGCCATCAGGTCCAGCGCCCGGATGAGCCGCGACTGGTAGCGGACGAAGCTTTGGTACATGTCGGCGCCGAAGCCCACGTCCATGCCGCTTTCCCAGTAGTCGAACGCGCCGCGGCCCAGGACTACGCGCGAGACCAGCTCTTCGACGCCGGCGCGCAGGTAATAGACGGCGTGCGGGACCAGCGCAAAGCCAGCCACCTGTTCGATCCAGCGGCGGTCTTCCCCGCGTGCGACGGCGCGCGCCATGATCGAAAAGATGTAGCGGTCGATGAGCACGACGAAACCGGCGCGGAGAGCGGGGACGATCTCGTTCTCCAGGCGGTCGGCAAAATCCGTGGTGTAGAACAATGTCATCGCAATGGGGCCCAGGGTGTTGCCGCGCATGGCCTCTTTGATGCCCTTGCCCGCCAGGGCGGAGCGCGCCATGCCGGTGTCGAGCACGGCGTGGCCCTCCTGCTCAAGCCACTGGCGCAGGCGCGCCACCTGCGTGCTTCGGCCCACGGCGTCGGGCCCTTCGATGACGATGAGCTTGCCGTGCAGCTCCGCGGCGTCCACGCCCGGAAGCGGCTCACTGTAAAACTGGAGCGGTCGTCGCACCGGCATTGGATTCTCCTCCCGGAACGCGCAGAACTCCGGACTTCAGGCGCTGGCCCAGCGCCTCCAGAACAATCTCGCGCATCTGCCGCTGTTGCTCCTCGATGGAAAGGGTGGCGTCGATGATGCGGAAACCCATGGACTGGGCCATAGCTTCGTACTCGTCCAGAATGCGCCCCTGGAAGATGCGGAAGCTCTCGACCACGTCGCGGCTCAGTCCGAGGTCCATGCCGGCTTCGTAGTACTTGATGGCGTCGCGGCCACCGAGAATGCGCTGCACGGCCACGTCCAGCGGGACGCGGAAATAGAAGCACAAGTCGGGTCGGACGGCGAAGCGGTAAAGGTTGCGCACCCAGCGGCGGTTCACACCCCGGGCCACATCGCGCGCGAAGGCAGTGAAAGCGTAACGATCCGCGCAGACGATGGCGCCGGCTTTGACCAGCGGCAGGATGTAACTTTCGGAGCGGTTGGCGAAGTCCGTGGCGTGGATCAGGCTGAAGGTGGTGGGCGTGAACATCTCCTTCTTCTTGCCCCGGCGCGTGGTCTGGCGCACCAGCGGCGAAGAGTTCCACTCGCTGAAGGCGACCGCATAGCCCTGCGAGCGAAGCCAGTGGCTCAACAAGGAAATCTGCGTGGACTTGCCGGAACCGTCGATGCCTTCCACCACGATCAGCCGCCCAGCGTATCGATTCGGAAGAAAAAGCGCCATGGGAGGGCCTGCATTCACTATCATAGCTATTATATGCCCCGGTACGCGGCAATCGATATCGGGAGTAACTCCATCCGCATGGAAGCGGCCGAGGTCGTGCCGGGAAGCCCCACACGCATCCTGGCCTCCGGGCGCGAAGTTACTCGCCTGGGGGAGAGCGTCTTCCGCACCGGGCGGATCAGCGAAGACGCCATCGCGCTCACCTGCGCCGTGCTGGCCCGAATGGCGGAAGCGTACCGCGCTCTGGAGGTCATCGGGGTTCGCGCCGTGGCCACCAGCAGCGTGCGCGAGGCGCGCAACCAGGCCGAGTTTCTGGCGCGGGCTTCGGAGGCGATCGGGGGGCCGGCCGAGGTCATCACGGCGCGCGAGGAGGCGCGGCTCATCCACGCCGGAGTGGAGAGCCGCTGGCCGCATCCACGGCAGCGCGTGCTGATCGTCGATATCGGAGGCGGCAGCGTGGAGATCATCTCCGGTGAGAACGGCCGCCTCATCGACATCGTCTCGAAGCCTCTCGGCGCGCTGCGCCTGCGCGAGCTTTTTGTGGCGTCCGATCCGCCGGCCCCAAGGGATCTGCGCCGGATGGAGGACTACATCCGCGAGCGGCTGGCCGGGGTGGCGCAACGCTTCGGCGCGGCCCGCTTCGACCGTTTCATCGCGACATCCGGAACCGCCTCGACGGTAGCCAGCGCGATCAATGGCGCGCCGCGCTCGAAGCGGGACGAGGCGGACCGCCTGAGGGCGCCAACGGCGCAGGTGCGGAAGCTGTATCGCAGACTAAGCCAGCTGGGGCTGGCGGATCGCCGCAAGGCGCGGGGCATCGGCCCGCGGCGCGCCGAGATCATCGTTCCGGGCGCGGCCGTGCTTCTGCGCATCCTCGAGGAGTTCCGGGCGCGGTCGGTCAACTATTCGGCCGCCGGCATCCGCGACGGCATCATTGCGGACCTGGCGGCGCGCGGCATCGGGCGCGAGCTGGCGCAGCTCAGCCGCGACCAGCGCAAGGAGGTCGAACGAATGTGCCTCCACTTCGGCGCGCCGCTGAAACACGCGCGAAAGGTGGCGGCCATGGCGTCGACGCTATTTCACGAGCTTCAGCCGCTGCACCAGCTCTCCCCAGGCTACGGGAAGTTGCTCGAAGCGGCCGCCTATCTCCACGACATCGGCCACTATGTGAATGACGTGAGTCATCACAAGCACTCCTACTATCTGGTCTCGAACTCGGATATATCCGGTTTCACGCGGACGGAGCTGGAGTTCATCGCAAACCTGTGCCGCTATCACCGCAAGGCCGCGCCCTCGCCCGAGCACGCCAATCTGCGGGCGCTGGGACAGGAGGAGCGTCTGGCGCTGCTGCTGATGATACCCCTGCTACGGATCGCCGACAGCCTGGACCGCAGCGGCGAGCAGCGCATCCAGACCATCGACTGCCAGATCCGAAACGGGCAGGCGCTCATCCAGCTTCACGCGGCCGGGGAAGTCGAGCTCGAGCAGTGGGCCGCCGGGCGCACGGGCGAGCTGTTCCGCCAGGTTTATGGCCGCCCGCTGGCGATCGCCGGATCGGCAGGCTGACATGGGACATGACAAGACAGGCGCGGTTCTGACCTTGCGGCGTCATGCATTACAGCAGACGGCGACGCTGCTGCGAAGGCTGGCCTACGAGGCGGGACGCGCGTCGAAATCGCCCGACGCTGCGTCCGTGCACGACCTGCGGGTCGCCATCCGGCGGCTGACCCAGTGCCTGCGGGTGTTCCATCAGTTCTTCCCGCGCGGCAAGGCGCGGAAGATCCGGCGGGCTTTGAAGGAAATGGTCGATTTGGCGTCCGAGGTCCGCGATCGGGACATCGCCGCGGGGCTGCTGGCGAGAGCGAAGATCGCGCCCGAATCCGACCTGCCGCGGCGCCTGCTGGAGGAGCGCGGCGCGGCGCAGCGGGTGCTTGTAACAGAATTGAAACAATGGACGCGGAGTAACTCGTCGCGCAAGTGGCGTTCTCTCCTCGAACTCTAACATGCCCAAGAGCGACGCACTCAAGTGGGACGAATCGGCGAGCGCGGGCGCCAATGCGCGGCGGCGGCTGCCGGAGTTAGTCCGAAGTTACTACCAGGAAGGCCGGAAGGCGGCCTCCAGCGAGGCGGCGCCCGAGACTCTGCACGCTTTCCGGCTCCGGACAAAGCGGCTGCGGTATACCATCGAGTTGTTTCGACCATGTTACGGCCCCGGTCTGGAGCGCTGGCTGGACGCGCTGAGGCGGATTCAGAATCATCTCGGCGCAATCAGCGATTGCGTCACCACCGGACAGATCTGCCGGTCCGCGCAGGCGAAGGGCTCTCCCGGCCGCGAGCAACTGGAGTCGTACCTTGACCGGCGCGCAGCGCGGGAGGCGGCGGCATTCCAGCGCTACTGGCGGAACGAGTTCGACAAGCCCGGCGAAGCCCGCCGATGGGAAACCTACCTCAGGCGGCGGACGAAGTAGCCGGGGTGGGACGGGCGTCCCGGCCTGCCGGCGGCAGGCGGAACCGCCTGCCCCACGAGCCTGCCTCAGCCGCCCTGCGAATCGTGCGAGCCGGTGCCTCCGAGTTCTTCGACCTTGGTGCCCTTGCAGTCGATGCGCTGCGGGATCGCGCCGCGTACGCTCATCTGGTCCTCGGTGGCGCCCAGGCCGCCCCTGTGGGTAGCGGCGCCGGCTGCCGCTGAAACCTCTTGCGGCGCGGCCGCGTGCTCCATGATCCGGCGGAGGAGATCCTCGAGCGGCGTGAGCAGCGGGGCCAGGTCCGCGCGGTTCAGCAGACGGCAGAAATCGAGCGGCGAGGCGGTCGCCAGGATCGTCCGGCCGCCGTCGGTGTAAGCAGCGATGCGGCACGGCAGGAAGGCGGAGATCCGTATGTCGGCTGCCAGCAGAGCCCCGTAAAGTTCGCCGGCGCAGATCGAGAACACGAAGGCGTCGGCAGCCGAAGCGGACCCGCCGAGGTGCTGGCCGACGTGAGTAACCGTGAGCACGCTCGACCCCTCACGTTGCGCCGCGCGGCGCAGCGCGGCCTCGACGGCTAAAAGCGGGTGTTCCGACGCGACCTGCAGCATGATGGACCTCCGAGATAGGTTCTGACTCAGCATAGCCGATCCGGGCGCGGCCGGCGCAAGATTGTGGGGTGGTCGTGGTCGTACCACCGCTCCCCAGGAAGCTGCAAAAGAATTCTGGGGACACGCCTGCCCTTGCCGGAGTGTCCCCGAATTCTTTTACAGCACCTCAAGGATCAGGCACTTCAGGTAATGGGTCTCGGGAACGGTGAGGAGGATCGGGTGGTCCTGCGCCTGGGTGCGGCGGTCGAGCACGCGCAACGTGCGTGCGGCATCGAGCGACGCGCTGGCAACGATTTCGAGCAGCAGGGACTCGGCGACGTGGTGCGAGCAGGAGCAGGTTACCAGCACGCCGCCCGGCTCGAGCAGCTCGAGCGCGCGCAGGTTGATCTCTTTGTAGCCGCGCGCCGCGCTGTCGACGGTCTGGCGCGACTTGGAGAACGCGGGGGGATCGAGAACGATGACGCCGTAACGGCGCCGCGCACCGCGCTCGGCGGCAAGCAGGTCGAACACGTTGGCTTCGCGGAACTCCACGTTCCGAATGCCGTTGGCAGCCGCATTGCGCCGGGCCACTTCCAGCACTGCTGCCGAGCTGTCGATGGCGGTGACGCTCTCGGCGTGGGACGCCATGTGCAGCGCGAAGCCGCCGGTCGAGGTGAAGCAATCGAGGGCGCGGCCGTGCGCGTGGCGGGCGGCGGCCGGGTAGTTCTCGCGCTGGTCGAGGAAGACACCGGTCTTCTGGCCGTGAACGAGGTCGGCGTGGAACAGCAGGCCGTTCATACGCACCTGGACCAGCGGCGGAGGCGCCTCGCCGGCGAGCAGCCCGGTGACCAGCGGCAGGTCCTCGTGACGGCGGACGGCCGAGTCATTCCGCTCGACGATCCCCCGCGGCGCGAACAGCTCCTCGAGGGCGGCGACGATCTCGGCCTTGGCGCGGTCCATCCCCTGGTCGAGGGTCTGCACCACGAGGTAGTCTCCGTAGCGGTCAACGATCAGCGCCGGCAGCAGGTCGCCCTCGGCGTGGACCACCCGGTAGGCCTCGGCGCCGGCGGCAACGCGGCGGCGGAACTGCTCGGCCGCCCGAATCCTGCGCAGAAAGAAGTCCGGGCCAATCGCTTCGGGCTGGCGGCTTAGAAGCCGCAACGAAATCTGAGAAGCCGCGCTGTAGTGCGCCACGCCCAGCAGGCGATCTTTCGGGCCGGCAACCAGGACGGCTTCCCCGCCCTCGGCGCCGCCCCGGTCCAATAAATCCGAGCTGAAGATCCAGGGGTGGCCCGCCGCCAGGCGGTCCGCGCCCTTACGATTGATGCGGACGGTCTTCAACGGATCGGCTTCGGCAACGCCATCTCGCGGAGCCGTGCGATGCGTTCTTCGGTGGCGGGATGCGTCGAGAAGAGCCGCGCGATCGGCTGGCCGGTGAATGGCTTGATGATGAACATGTGAGCGGTGGCCGGCGTGGCGTCCATAGGCACCCGCTTCGACCACGTCTCGAGCTTCTCGAGCGCGGAGACCAGCGGATAGGGACTGCCGACGGTTTGAGCCGAAGTCGCATCGGCGGCGAACTCGCGGGTTCGCGAGATCCACAGTTGGATCAGCAGGGCGGCGATTGGGGCCAGAATCATCATTACCAGGCTGGCCAGGGCGCCGCCGCGGTCTTCATCGTCACGGCCGCCGCCGAACCAGAAAAGCATACGGGCCGCCATGGTGATGGCGGCGGCGATGGTCGCCGCAACGGAACTGGTCAGGATGTCACGGTTCTTCACATGGCCCAGCTCGTGGGCCAGAACGCCCTCCAGTTCGCGGTCGTCCATGACCCGCAGGATGCCGGCGGTCACGGCGACCGAGGCGTGCTGCGGGTTGCGGCCGGTGGCGAAGGCGTTGGGCGAGTCGTCGGGGATCACGTACAGCTTCGGCATGGGCAGCCCCATGCTCTGGGTAAGGCTCTGAACGATGGGCGCCAGGCGCTGGTAGACGTCCCGGTTCTCGGACTCGCTGACCCTCCGGGCGGAGTACATCGAGAGCGCGAGCTTATCGGAGAAGAAATAGCTGAAAAAGTTCATCCCGCCGGCCAGCAGGAGGGCGATCACCAGCCCGTTCCGCCCGCCGAAATATTCGCCGATCACCAGGAGCAGGCCGCTGAGCAGCCCTAGCAGCAGGGCCGTCTTCAGGTTATTCAAGCATTGCCTCCTGTCTTCCATTCTGTCACAATTGGTCTTGAGGTCCAGTTGACCGCCACGCGCGACCGGTGGGGGTTCGTCTGCATCTCTTAGGGGAAGTGTTTTTATGATTGAAGACCTTCTGCGACCACAGCACCTTCTGGTGATCCTGGTCATCGCGATTCTGTTTTTCGGCCCGAAGAAGCTGCCCGAGCTCGGAAAAGGGCTCGCTCAGGGCATTCGCAGCTTCAAGGACGGGCTGAAGGGCACGAGTCCGGAAGACCCCCCCGCTCCTCCCAAGGCCTAGGAAGCAGGCCCGGAGGGCAGGCCCGTGAAGGCCCGCCCGTGCCTATAGTTTGCCCTCACGTCACTCGCCGTTGACGTCAATCTTGATGGTCTTCGGCTTGGCGACTTCCTTCTTGGGCAAGGTAATCGTCAAGACGCCGCTTTTGTAATCGGCCTTCACTTTGTCGGGGTCCACGGTGTCCGGCAGGCCGAAAACCCGCTGGAAGGTGCCGTAGCTACGCTCGATGCGGTGGTAGCCGGTCCCTTTGCCCTCCACTCTTTCGAACTTCCTCTCACCCTTGATCGAAAGCGTCCCGCGCTCGATCTGGATGTCGATGTCTTTCAGGTCGACATCCGGCAGATCGGCCTTGACGACCAGTTCGTTCTCGGTTTCGAGGACGTCAACTGAGGGCGCCCAGGGCCGGGTGGCCGCGGGCTCGCTGAAGAGCCGGTTGACGGCATCCTGGAACAGGCGAACGCCGGTCGGGAAGTCGACCTCGGCGAAGGGATCGTATTTGGTGATGGTCATGCTGGTTCAATCCTCCTTACGATTAGATCATAAAACATGCGTGCATGATTGTCAAGCATGCATTAGCGTTTAGAAAGCAAGACATGGTCCCAAAGGCGGCTCCTGCCGATGGTACGGGGCGTTCTAGTACGGCTTCGCCGAGATCTAAGTGTAAAAAACCCTAATCCTGTGTTACACTTACCATCTGCTTAACTCTCCCTCAAAGAAAGGTTGGTCCGGTGAGAAAACACGCGCTTACTGTGCTCCTGTTCTCGCTCATGATTTTGACGGCTCCGGCTACGGCAGGGGTCGTATTCGACAACTACCCCATCAACGGCACCATCGCCGGCTGGACGATCGACTACGGCTTCTCGGTTTCCGACTCCTTCACCCTTAACTCGGGCGCCACGGTGAATGGAGTGAACTTCGGGGTGTGGCTGTTCACGGGGGATTCCATCACTGCGGTCGATTGGTCGATCGGGACGGAGGACTTCGGCAGCTCCGTCGGGTCCGGCACCGGCGCCGCCGTTAGCCTCATGGCGAGTCCAGCGCCTTACAGCAACGGGTACGGCTACACAATTGCTTCCGAAACATTCTCGTTCTCGGACCTCAATCTTGCCGCCGGGACGTATTATCTGACGCTCCAGAATGCGGTTGTGACGGGCGGAAATCCGGCCTACTGGGACATTAGCAACGCTCCGGGCATTGACGCCTGGGAGAACTCCATTGGCAACGTCTCGGCTTCCGGGGTCTGCGTCGAGCAGATTGGCGTCTCGGGCACCTGCGCATCGTCGTTCCAGATTCTGGGCACTACCGCGGCGGTACCGGAACCGGCCACCTGGACGTTGCTCGGCTCGGGGATCCTGGCAGTCTTTGCGCTGCGGCGCAAAGTGATCGGCCGCTAATACGAAAAGGGCGGGCTTGCGCCCGCCCCTCTCCCAACATTTAACCCTCTAGAAACGCTAGGCTTCCGGCTGCTCTTCGCCGCCTTCGCCGGCGCCTTCGCGGCCCTCGCGAACGGCCTTGAGCCGTTCTTCCTTGCGCCTGGCGCGCTCGGCGGCTCGCTTCACGAGCTCGGAGCCAACCAGCTCGAGCATGGCCTGCTCTGCGCCGTCGCCCTTGCGCGGGCCGAGGCGGACGATCCGGGCGTAGCCGCCGGCCCTCTGGCCGAACCGGGAGCCCAGCGTGTCGAAGAGCTTCTTGACTGCGGCCGGGGTCCTCAGGAAGGCGGCTGCCTGGCGCCGCGCGGCCAGAGTGTCCGTCTTGGCCAGTGTAATCATCCGCTCGATCAGCGGCTTGGCGGCCTTGGCTTTCGGCACCGTGGTAATCACGCGCTCGTACTCGATCACGCTGGTGACGAGGTTCCGCAACAGCGCATCGCGGGCGGCCACGGAGCGTCCCAGCTTGTATCCATCTACCCTATGTCTCACGGTGTCGTTTCTCCTACTCGCTCAAGGTTTCGTCGAACTGCTCTTTATCGTCGGGCTCGGGGCCGCCTTCGCCGCCCTCGTTTTCGAGCCGCTCCCCGGCGATCTGGTTCTCCTCGTCCTCGTCGCGCGGCCGCCCGCTGGGCGGGGTGGGCGTGACGGGCGTTCCGCTGCCCGAGATCAGCCTGCCCTGGGCGTCGAACTTCATGCCGAACTGCAGGCCCATGCTGGAGAGAATCTCCTTGATCTCGTTCAGCGACTTGCGGCCGAAGTTTTTGGTGCGCAGCATCTCGGCCTCGGTCTTCTGCACCAGGTCCGCGATGGTCTGGATGTTGGCGTTCTTGAGGCAGTTGTAAGACCGCACGCTGAGCTCGAGCTCGTCGACTGAGCGGTTCAGGATCTCGTTCATCTGATCCATGGCGCGCTCGGCCTGTTCCTCGGCCATTTCGGGCACTTCTTCGAAGTTGATAAAGATGGTCTGGTGGTCCTTCATCAACTTGGCGGCCTGCCCGATGGCGTCCTGCGGGGAGATGGCGCCGTTGGTCCAGACCTCCAGGGTCAGCTTGTCGTAATCGGTCATCTGACCGAGACGCGCGCCCTCGACGGCGAAGTTGACCTTGCGCACGGGCGAGTGGACCGAGTCGATGGGGATGTAGCCCAGCGGCAGGTCCTCGTCGAAGTTGCGGTCCGCGCCGACGTAACCGCGGCCCGGCTTGAGGCGCATCTCGATATTGAGCTTCCCTCCGTCGCTGACGGTGGCGATATGGACGGTCCGGTCGAGCACCTCGACGTCCTGGTCGGTCTCGATCTGGCCGCTCAGCACCTCGCCCGGCTCTTCGATCCGCAGGCGGGCCGTGCGCATTCCCTCGCCGGACATCTTGAAGGGCACTTGCTTGAGGTTGAGGATGATATCGGTGGCGTCTTCGACCACTCCCGGGATGGGGCTGAATTCGTGGGCCACGCCTTCGATGCGCACGGCCGTGATGGCCGCGCCCTCGATCGAGCTCAGCAGCACGCGGCGCAGGCTGTTGCCGATGGTGGTGCCGAAGCCGCGCTCGAAGGGCTGCGCCGTGAACATGCCGTAGCGGTCGGTCAGGGTTTCGGTGTTCGCAACCAAACGCTTGGGTTTCTGAAAACCTTTGAACATAACCTGTGCTCTCCTCACTCCGGACACGCCGGGGCGCGGGCCGTTCGCACGCCCGCGCCTTCCGTGCCCATGAGACTTACTTGGAGTACAACTCCACGATCAGCCGCTCGTTGACCTGGATCTGCACCAGGTCTTCGCGCTTCGGCAGACCGATCACGCGGCCCTTGAGAGCCTCGCGGTCCACTTCCAGCCAATTCGGACACGGCAGGTGCGCCGTGGCGTCCCGCGCCGCAAGAACCGTGGGGTGGTTGCGGCTGCCCTCGCGCACCTCGATGATGTCGCCGACCTTGACCATGAACGACGGAATATTGACCTTGCGCCCGTTCACCTGGATGTGGCCGTGGCGCACCACCTGGCGGCTCTGAGGATGCGAGACGCCAAAACCCATGCGGTAGACTACGCTGTCCAGACGCCGTTCGAGCATCCCCAGCAGGTTGTCGCCGGTAACGCCCTTCATCCGCAGCGCCTTCTCGAAGAGGTTCCGGAACTGCTTCTCGAGCAGCCCGTAGAAGCGCTTCAGCTTCTGTTTCTCGCGGAGCTGGAGGCCATACCCGACGATTTTCGGCTTGCGATCCTTGCCGTGCTGGCCGGGGATGACGTTGCGCTTCTCGATAGCGCACTTCTCGCTGTGGCAGCGCTCCCCTTTAAAGAATAGTTTCATGCCCTCGCGCCGGCAGAGCCGGCAAGTCGGGCCGCTGTATCGTGCCAAATCTTCCTCCTACCTACTCATCTACCCTTTCGGGTGCGGTTTACAACCGGAGGAGCCGGTCTTCGTCCCGCGCTGACTGAAGAACTGTAGCCGCCGATGAACGCAGATGAACGCCGATCAAAACCCATGCTTGCCTATCTGCGTTTATCTGCGTTCATCGGCGGCTAAATCAAACTCTCCTCTTCTTCGGCGGGCGGCAGCCGTTGTGCGGGATCGGCGTGACGTCGCGGATCGCGCGCACATCGAGCCCCACCGTGGCCAGCGTCCGGATGGCCGACTCGCGGCCTGCGCCCGGACCCGCCACGCGCACTTCCACCACGCGCATCCCGCTCTCCTTGGCCTTGTTGGCGGCGGTGAGCGCGGCCTGCTGGGCGGCGAACGGGGTGCCCTTGCGGGACCCGCGGAAACCGAGCGAACCGGCGCTCGACCACGCGATCACGTTGCCGGCCGGGTCGGTCACGGTGACGATGGTGTTGTTGAACGTGGCCTGAATGTGAACCAGCCCGGACGGGACGCTCTTCTTCTCCTTCTTCTTGAAGGACTTCTTCTTCGATGACTTTGCAGGTGCTTTAGCCATTACGCCTCTCTAGTCGTCCCCGGGCTACGTCTTCGACGCCGACTTCTTCTTGTTGGCGACGGTGCCGCGCCGCGGTCCTTTGCGCGTCCGCGCATTGGTATGGGTCCGCTGCCCGCGCACGGGCAGGCCGCGCCGGTGCCGGACCCCGCGATACGCGCCCATCTCGATCAGGCGCTTGATGTTCATCGAAATCTCCTTGCGGAGATCTCCTTCCACCGCGCCCTCTTCCTCGATGATCTGGCGGATGCGGCTCACCTCATCCTCGGCCAGATCGGCGATCTTCTTGTTGGGGTCCACGCCCGCCCGGTAGAGAATCGAATTCGA
The DNA here is from genome assembly GCA_963719445.1 of Bryobacterales bacterium. GTDB lineage: Bacteria > Acidobacteriota > Terriglobia > Bryobacterales > Bryobacteraceae > DASWZN01. The sequence goes on along the minus strand of OY970385.1, from coordinate 3,520,533 downwards.
CCGGCCACGGCCAATGCCGTAAATATAGGTCAGCCCGATCTCGGCTCTCTTCCGGTTCGGGAGGTCCACGCCCGCGATACGCGCCATGTCTTACTCCCTCACCCTTGACGTTGCTTATGCTTCGGATTGGTGCAGATGACCCGGACCACACCCTGGCGGTGGATCACCTTGCACTTGTCGCAAATCTTCTTAACCGATGCCCGAACTTTCATGATCTCTCTCGTAAAACCCGGGTAATCCGCCCCCTGCCGGGATCGTGCGGAGAAAGCTCGACGCGCACCCGGTCGCCCGGACGGACCCGGACAAAATTCTTTACCGCGGCCCCGGCGGCATGCGCCAGAACCTGCTCCCTGGTCTCCAACTCAACCCGGCAGGTCGCGTTCGGGAGCAACTCCAACACCGTCGCGACCAATCCCTTTTCAGCCATCAGCGATCAGCCCGTGGAGCAGGCTGTTCCGCCTGCCTGGCAGGCCAAACGGCCTGCCCCGCGCCCTTACGGCCGCGTTAACACCCACGGCCCGTTCGAGGTCACCGCCACGCAGTGCTCGAAGTGAGCCGAATAAGAGCCATCCGCCGCCACCGCCGTCCAGCGGTCCCGGAGCACCCTGGCCTCCGGCTTGCCGGCGTTCACCATGGGCTCGACCGCCAGAACCATCCCTTCCTTCAGCCGCGGATTCTCGTTCTTCCGGTCCACGTAATTGGGAACCTGCGGCTCCTCGTGGAGCTGCGTCCCGATGCCATGGCCGACGTACTCGCGAACCACCGAAAACCCGTTCGCCTCCACGTGCCTCTGCACCGTCCCGCAAACGTCAAAGAGCCGGTTGCCGGGCCGAACCTTATCGATCGCCAACTCGAGCGCCTCGCTGGTCACCCGCAACAGCCGTTCCGTCTCCGGATTCGGCTCGCCGATCGGCAGCGTGATGGCCGAATCCCCGTAATAGCCTTCCAGCGCCACGCCGGCATCGATCGACACGATATCGCCGGGCTTCAAAACCCGCTTGGCCGACGGCATGCCATGCACGATCTCTTCGTTGACCGAGGTACACAGCACAAACGGAAACTTGGACCCGGCGGCCGCCGAATAATAGCCCTTGAACGCCGGCTTGGCCCCCGCGTCCCGTATCATCTTCTCCGCCGCCGCCTCCAGATCCAGCGTCGTGACGCCCTCGCGAACCATCTCGCGAAGCTTCTGCAGGATCTGCCACACCAGCAGGCCGCTCCGGCGCATCTTTTCCAACTCCGCGGCGGTCTTGCGAATAATCATCCGTTCTTCAGCCGATCGAGGATCTTTGCCGTCAATTCCTCGGGAGCGCCATTACCGCCCACCACTTCCACCAGCCGGTACCCGTTGACCTTGAAGAAGTCCATCACGGGAAGCGTCTGGGCGTTGTACGCCTCGAACCGTTTCCGCATGACCTCCTCTTTGTCATCTTCGCGCTGGATCAGGCGGGCGCCGTCCCGGTCGCAAACACCGTCGTTTTTCGGGAGGTTCGAAACCAGGTTATAGGAAGAGCCGCAAACCGGACACGAGCGGCGGGCCGTAATTCGCTCAATGATTACATTGTAATCCACTACCAGGCTGACCACCACCTTGGCCGTCCCCATGCCGCTCAGGAGGGTGTCCAGCATCCCGGCCTGGACCACCGTGCGGGGGTAGCCATCGAGGATGAACCCCGAGGCGCAGTCGGACTGGACGAGCCGGTCCGCCACGATGCGGTTGACCAGCTCGTCGGGCACCAGTTGTCCGGCGTCCATGATCTGTTTCACCTGCTTGCCGAGCTCCGTCCCTTCCTTCACGTTCTTGCGGAAGATGTCCCCCGTCGAGATGTGGGGAATCTTCAAGGCGTCGGCGAGCAGGACGGCTTGCGTCCCCTTGCCGGAACCGGGAGGGCCAAACAGCAGCAGTGCGGAGTTATTCATAGTTCTAGAACACGCTCTTGCGCCCGCGAATCCTGCCGGCGCGCGGCGTAAACCCTTCGTAATGGCGCATGATCAACTGCGCCTCGATCTGGTTGACGGTATCCATGGCCACGCCCACCACGATCAGCAGGGAGGTGCCGCCGAAGTAGAAGGTGACCCCCAGACCGTCCAGCAGCCAGCGGGGCGCCCAGGTGTCGACCCAGTTGCCGATAAGCGGCAGCGACTGGAGCCGGATGCCCGAGATCATGATCTCCGGGATGAGCGAGAGCACCGCCAGGTACAGGCCGCCCACCACGGTGATTCGGCTCAGGATCTTGTTCATGTACTCGGCGGTGTTCCTGCCCGGCCGTATGCCCGGGATGAATCCGCCGTACTTCCGCATGTTGTCCGCCGCCTCGTTGGGGTTGAAGATGATGGACACGTAGAAGAAGCAGAAGAACATGATCAGCGCCACGTACAGCAGCACGTAGAGCGGCTGGGAGTGACGGATGGAGCCGAACATGGACATCAGCAAGGGGCTGTTCTTCACCCACGGCACCATGGTGAAGGTCTGCGGGAAAGTGAGAATCGAGGAAGCGAAAATGACCGGGATGACGCCGCCGGCATTGACCTTGAGCGGCAGGTGGGTGGCCTGGCCGCCCATCATCCGCCGTCCCACGACGCGCTTGGCGTACTGCACCGGGATGCGCCGCTCACCGCGCTCCACCAGCACGATGAAGGCGACCACGGCCACCATGATCACCAGGATGAGGATCATCTGGAGCGCGTTCCACTGGTGCGTCTGGAACACGTTGATGTAGATTTCGTCGATGGCCCGCGGCAGGCCCACCACAATGCCGGTGAAGATGATCAGCGACATGCCGTTGCCGATGCCGCGCTCGGAGATCTGCTCGCCGAGCCACATGATGAACGCCGTGCCGGTGGTGAGCGTGAGCACGGTCATGGCGATGAACCCCCAGCCGGGGTGCAGGACGAACCCGCCCTCGCTCGCCTGCAGCGCCGTGGCGATGCCGAAGGATTGAATCACGGCCAGCACCACGGTGGCGTATCGGGTCCACTGGGTGATCTTGCGCCGGCCCAGCTCACCCTCTTTCTGCAACTTCTCGATGGTCGGGATCACCACCGCCAGCAACTGGAAAATGATGGAGGCGGTGATATACGGCATGATGCCGAGGGCGAAGATGGTCAGCCTGCGGAACATGCCGCCCGAGAACAGGTCCATGAAACCGAAAACCGTGCCCGCCCCGGCCGAACGGAAGAACTGATCGAGCTTGTTGGCGTCGATCCCGGGCGTGGGGATGTGCCCGCCCAAACGGTAAATGGCCAGCAGCGCGAGCGTGAACAGGACTCGCTTGCGCAGGTCCGGGATGCGAAACATGTTCGCAACGGCATCGAAAAACTTGTTCATGCTTGACTCGATTCCCGTGGCGCAGGCCGCTTCGCCTGCCTCCGTCCACGGTCTCCTACTCGCTTGCCTTGGCGCTCTCGATCACCTTGGCGCTTCCCCCGGCAGCCTGGATCTTCTCCTGGGCGGATTTCGAGAACACGCGGGCTTGAACCTGGATGGGACGCGCGATCTCGCCGGAGCCCAGCACCTTCAGCCCGTCGCCCGGCGACTTGACGACGCCGAGCTCGACCAGGCGCTCGAGCGTGAACTCGTCGCCTTCCAGGCCGGCCAGACGCCCCACATTGACGATGGCGTATTCCTTCTTGAAGATATTGGTAAACCCGCGCTTGGGGAGGCGGCGGTGCAGCGGCATCTGGCCGCCCTCGAAGCCGCGCTTCTGCCCGAAGCCGGAGACCGACTTCTGGCCCTTCTGCCCGCGGCCGGCGGTCTTTCCGCGCCCGCTGCCCATGCCGCGGCCCACGCGCCGCTGCTTCTTTACCTGCCCCGCCGGAGGCTTCAATCCACTGAGATTCATAGTTGTGCCTGCCAACGACAGGCCGGAGGCCTGTCCCACTCCATCAGCTCACCACCGCCACCAGGTGCGGCACCTTGGCCACCATCCCGCGGATCGCAGCCGTGTCCGGCCGCTCGACCACCTGGTTGATCTTCCGCAGGCCGAGCCCGCGGACCACCACTTTGTGCTTCTTGGGTGCGCAGATCGGGCTGTGCACCAGCTTGATCTTGATCGTGCCGTCCGCCATATCAGAGCTTCTCCACCGTCAGGCCGCGGATCTCGGCCACGGAGTGCTTGTCGCGCAGCAGCTCGAGCGCCGCCACGGTCGCCTTGACGACGTTGTGAGGGTTGGCCGAACCGATCGACTTGGTGGCCACGTTGGCGATGCCCACCGCCTCGATGACCGCGCGCACCGGACCGCCGGCGATCACGCCGGTGCCCTCGGGCGCGGGCTTGAGCAGCACCCGGCCGCCCCGTAGCGCCCCACCACGACGTGGGCGATCGTCCCCGCCTTCACGTTGATCCTGCGCAGATTCTTCTTCGCCGCCTCGATGGCCTTCTTGATGGCCGCCGGCACTTCCTTGGCCTTGCCGGTGGCGTAGCCGACGACGCGCGCGTCCGCGTCGCCCACCACCACCAGCGCCGAAAAGCTCAGGTTCTTGCCGCCCTTGACCACTTTGGTCACGCGGTTGATCGAAACCACGTGCTCTTTCAGGTTGAGGCCCGCAGGGTCGATCGGCCTGGTAATCGTCATCGGTGTCGTTGCCATCGGCTAAAACTCCAGTCCCGCCGCGCGGGCTGCATCGGCCAGCGCCTTGACGCGGCCATGATAAATATAACCGCCGCGGTCGAAGACCACCTTCTTGATCCCATGCTGCTGGGCGCGCTCGGCGATAACCTTGCCAATCTGCTTCGCCCCGGCGACGTTTCCGCCGCTCGCCGTCGCGGCGCTCTTCTCGGCCGAAGACGCGGCCACCAGGGTCCGGCCTTCGGTGTCGTCGATGAGCTGCGCGTAGATGTGCTTGAGGCTGCGGAACACGGCCAGCCGCGGCCGCTCCGCGGTGCCCCGCACCTTGTGCCGGATCCTCTTATGAATTCGGCTGCGAATCTCGTCTCTCGCAATCCCGTGGATCATTTCGCGGTCGCCCCCGTCTTTCCGACCTTCTTGCGCAGCGCCTCGCCCGTGTAGCGGATGCCCTTGTTCTTGTAAGGGTCCGGCGGGCGCAGGCCGCGGATATTGGCGGCCACCTGGCCGAGCGCCTGCCGGTCGGCGCCGCTCAGAAGCAGGCGCGCCTGGAGATTCTGGACCGCGGTGCCCGCGACCTTCTCGATCTTCATGTCCACTCCGTCCGGCAGCAGTACCTCGATGGGGTGGGAGTAGCCCAGAGTGAACGTGGCTATCCGGCCCTTGACTTCCGCGCGGTAGCCGATGCCCACGATATCCAGTTCCCGCGTGAAGCCCGTTGAGACGCCTTGAACGGCATTAGCCGCCAGCGCCCGCGTAAGGCCATGCAGCGCGGCGTACTGGTCGCCGTCGCGGTCCAGCTCGAGCCGTCCCTCCGCCTGTCTCACCTTGATTCCCGGCGGAACCGGCACCTTGAGCTTGCCCTTCGGCCCTTCGACTTCGAGTCCCTCGCCGATTGCCACTTTCACCCCTTTGGGCAGCGGAATCGGTTTCTTTCCCACTCTCGACATATCAGCACTCCACTAACTGATCTGGCAGAGAATCTCTCCGCCCAAGCCCTGCTTGCGCGCATCGCGGCCCGTCATGACGCCCTTGGGCGTCGTCAGAATACTGATCCCGAGGCCGCCCAAAACATTGGGAATCTCTTCGTGTCCGGCGAAAACGCGGCAGCCCGGCCGCGAGATGCGCTCCAGCCCGGCAATAACCGGCTTGTTATTGGCCTGGTACTTCAAATAGACCTTGATGGTCTTCTTGGGGCCTTCCTCGGCCACCTTGTAGTTGAGGATGTAACCCTCTTCCCTGAGGATCCGCGCGACCTCGATCTTCAACTTCGAGGCCGGCACGTCCACTTTCGAGTGGCGCGCCTTGATCGCATTGCGGATGCGCGTCAGCATGTCGGCAATCGGATCTGTGGTCATATCGCTCTCCAGCGCCTGCAGCCGGCGTTCTCCCTACCAGCTCGCCTTGATCACGCCCGGGATCTCTCCCGACAGCGCCAACTGCCGGAAGCAAATCCGGCACAGATGAAACTTGCGGATGTAGCCGCGCGGCCGGCCGCAGCGCCAGCAGCGGTTGCGATGCCGTATGGCGTACTTCGGCTTCTTGTCGTCCTTGGCAATCTTGGCGGTTGTCGCCATTCTGTCTCCTACTCCTGTCCAGGGGCCAACTGCCTGAACGGCATGCCGAGCTGTCGCAGAAGCGCGATCCCCTCGGCGTCGGTCCGGGCCGTCGTCGTGATGCAAATGTTCATGCCCTTGATCTTCTCTACCTTGTTGTAGTCGATCTCGGGAAACAGCAACTGATCCTTGATGCCGAGCGTGTAGCTGCCGCGCCCGTCGAACGACTTGGTGGAAACGCCGCGGAAGTCGCGCACGCGCGGCAGCGCCACATTCACCAGCCGGTCCAGAAACTCGTACATGCGGTCGCCGCGCAGCGTCACCATGCACCCGATGGGCATGCCGGTGCGCAGCTTGAAGGCGGCGATGGACTTGCGCGCTTTGGTCACCACCGGCTTCTGGCCGGCGATCTGCGCCAGTTCCGCCACCGCCGGGTCCATCAGCTTGGGGTTCTGCGTCGCCTCGCCCATGCCGAGGTTGATGGTAATCTTCGCCACCCGCGGCACGGCCATCACGTTGGGGTAGTTGAACTCCTTCATCAGAGCCGGAACGGCCGTTTTCTTGTAATGATCCTTGAGCCTGGCCATACTATTTCTTCGTCTCCAGCGGCGCTCCGCACTTGCGGCAGATCCGGATCCGGCGCGCCTTGCCTCCGGTCGTCTCCACTTTGTGCCCGATGCGCGAAGGCCCGCAGGTGGAGCACACGATCATCAGGTTGGAGATCGCGATCGGGCGTTCCCGTTCGGCGATGCCTCCCTTAATCTGCTTCTGCGGATTCGGGCGGGTGTGCCGCTTCACCGTCTGGACGCCTTCGACCAGCGCCTTGCCGGTCCGGTAGTCCACGTTCAGCACGCGGCCCTGCTTGCCTTTGTCCTTGCCCGCGAGCACCTTCACGGTGTCGTTCCTGTGAATGTCGATGCGGAGCTTAACGCCGCTTGCCGCCTTCCCGTGGCGAAACTTGACCTGCGTTGCCGGGCGCGCCATATCAGATCACCTCCGGGGCTAGCGACACGATTTTCATGAACCTCTTGTCGCGCAGTTCGCGGGCCACCGGCCCGAACACGCGGGTGCCGACCGGCTCGCCTTCCGGCGTGATCAGCACGGCGGCGTTCGAATCGAAACGGATGTAGGTTCCATCCTTGCGCCGCGTCTCCTTGCGCATGCGGACGATCACGCAGCGCACCACCTTCCCCTTCTTGATCGCCGATTCCGGAGTCGCTTCCTTCACGCTCGCCGTCACAATGTCGCCCAGCCCCGCGCGCAGCCCCTTGTCGCCGCCGCGCGGCAGGATGCACGAAAGCTTGCGGGCGCCGCTGTTGTCGGCGACCTCCAGAATGGTTCGCATTCCGATCATGGCAGTCTCCTCAAATCCCTGGGGCCGGCGCTACCCGCGCGAACCCGGTCCCTCCGGCTCCGACGTCGCCGTGTCTTCCACCCCGACCAGCGCGGCCCGCCGCACCACCTCGGCCAGCGTCCACCGCTTCAGCCGGCTGAGCGGTCGCGATTCGACGATGCGCACCGTGTCGCCCACGCGCGCCGAGGCTTGCTCGTCGTGCGCGTAGAACTTCTTGCGGCGGCTGATGATCTTCTTGTACAGCCGGTGGGGCACGCGCCGCGACACCTCGACCACGATGGTCTTCTGCATACTGGTCGAGACCACTTTGCCGACCTTCTCGTTCTTAATGCCCTTCGCGCTCTGGTCCGCCATCGCTATCCCTTCTGCGCCGTCTCACTGGCCAGGGCCGCGGCCTTCCGCTGCCCGAGCACCGTCAGAATCCGCGCGCGGTCTTTCCTCAGGCCGCGGTACTTCTTCAATCCGTCCATCTGGCCCATGCGCATTTGAAAGCGCAGGTGAAAGAGCTGGTCGGTCATGTCGCGAAGCTGGATCTCGAGTTCCTTGCTGTCCAGATCCCGAACCTTGTCTGCCTTCATCGTGCTCTCCTACTCGACCTGTGGCCGCTCAACCATCCTGGTGGGAATCGGCAGCTTGTGGGCGGCCAGCAACATCGCCTCTTTGGCGATCTCTCTGGTCACGCCTTCCATCTCGAACAGCACGCGGCCGGGCTTCACCACCGCCACCCAGCCTTCGGGGGCGCCCTTGCCCTTGCCCATACGGGTTTCAGCCGGCTTCTTGGTGATCGGCTTGTCGGGGAAGACGCGGATCCAGACCTTGCCGCCGCGCTTGATGAACCGCGTCATCGCGATGCGCGCGGCCTCGATCTGGCGGTCCGTAATCCAGGCGCATTCCATCGCCTTCAAACCGAAGTCCCCGAAAGCCAGCGTGCCGCCCTTCCACGCCTTGCCGGTGCGGCGGCCCCGCTGCTGCTTCCTGAATTTGACCTTCTTCGGCATCAACATGGTCAATAACTCCTAGAACTCTCTGTGGGGCAGACCGTTCGGCCTGCTCAGGCAGGCGAAAGCGCCTGCCCCACGAAACACCGCGGTCCTCATTGCTTCTCCGGCTCCGGCGTATCCTCCGGCTTGGCCGCGGGTTCCTGCCGCAACTCCTGTTTCCAGGCCGGCTGCGGCGGGCTGAGCGGCGGCAGAATCGGCGCGCTCGACCGCGTTGGCTGCGGCATTTCGGACGGAGGCGCCTGGACTACCGGCCCGGCCGGTTCCGGCGGCGCCGCCATCACCGGAGGCGGAGGCGCCATCGGCGGTCTGCGATCACCGCGATCCCCGCGGTCGCCGCGGTCGCGCCGGTCACGCGGCATGCGCCGCGGCTCGGGCTCGCTCGAAACTCCCTTAAGATGTTGCGTATCGAAGATGTCGCCCTTGTAGACCCAGGTCTTGATCCCGATCACGCCGTAAGTCGTATAGGCCTGCGCAAAGCCGTAATCGATATCCGCCCGCAGCGTATGCAGCGGAAGCTGGCCCTGCAGGTACCACTCGCTGCGCGCGATCTCTGCGCCGTTCAGCCGGCCCGACACGCGCACCTTAATCCCCTTGCAGCCGAAGCGGAGCGCCGAATCGACCGCCTTGCGCATCGCGCGCCGGAACGCCACGCGCTTCTCGAGCTGCAGCGCGATGGATTCGGAGACCAGTTGCGCGTCCAGCTCCGGTTTGTGGACTTCCTGGATATCGATGAAGACGTCGCGCTTGGTCTTCTTGGCCAGGTCCTGCTTCAGCTTCTCGATTTCGGCGCCCTTGCGGCCGATGATGATGCCGGGCCGCGAGGTGTGGATGGTGACCCGCAGCTTGTTGCCGGGCCGGTCCACCTCGACCGAGCTCACGCCCGCCGCCTTGAGCCGCTCGCGCAGCTCGCCCTTCAACTGCAGGTCTTCCCGCAGCAGCTTGGCGTACTCCTGTTTGGCGAACCAGCGCGACCGCCAGGTCTTGCTGACGCCCAGCCGAAATCCGTAAGGATGAACTTTTTGTCCCATCGTCTAGCTCTCCGCCACCGCTCCCTTTTCGGAAACCGTGATCGCGATGTGGGCCATGCGCCGCTGGTAGCGGAAAGCGCGGCCCATCGGCGCCGGCCGCAGCCGCTTCATGCGCGGCCCCTCGTTCACGTACGCCTCGGAAACCACCAGCTTGTCCACGTCCACGTCGGCCGAGCGGTTCTCGGCGTTGGCGATGGCGCTTCGCAGCACCTTCTCCACCACCGGCGCAATCCGCTTGTTGGTGGCGCGCAGGATGTTGATGGCCTCGCCGGCATTGTGCCCGCGGATCAGGTCGACCACCAGCCGCGCCTTCTGCGCCGAGCCCCGAACATATCTTGCTTCCGCTCTTGCTTCCATATCTCTCTCCTAACCACTCCCTGACGTCGTGGCTCCGTACCGAGCCGCGGCCGCCAGCGAGCGGTGGCCCTAGGCCGGCTTGGCCGTCTTCTCCGTTGCCGCCTTCGCCGAGTGCCCCTTGAAGGTCCGCGTGGGCGAGAACTCGCCCAGCTTGTGACCCACCATGTTCTCGGTCACGTAAACCGGAATGAACTTCTTCCCGTTGTGGACCGCCAGCGTGTGCCCCACGAACTCCGGCAGCACCGTCGAGCGCCGCGACCACGTCCGGATCACTCTCTTCTCGTTGCGGGCGGTCATCCCCTGCACCTTGGTGACCAGGTGGCCGTCGGTGAATGGCCCTTTGTGTACGCTGCGACCCATAGTTACTTCTTCCCCCTGCGGTTCACGATCCACTTGTCGGTCCGCTTGTTATTCCGCGTCTTGTAACCGCGCGTAGGCTGGCCCCACGGCGTGACCGGGTGCCGGCCGCCCGAGGTCTTGCCCTCGCCGCCGCCGTGCGGGTGATCGACCGGGTTCATCGTGACGCCGCGGTTGTGCGGCTTGCGGCCGAGGTAGCGGCTTCGCCCGGCCTTGCCGAGCGAGATGTTCTCGTGATCCAGGTTCCCCACCTGCCCGATGGTCGCCATGCACTCGAGCGCCACCCGCCGCGTCTCGCCCGAGGGCAGCTTCAGCAGCGCGAAGCCGCCTTCCTTCGAAACCAGCTGCGCCGAAGCGCCCGCCGAGCGCGCCATCTGGCCGCCCTTGCCCGGCTTCAGCTCGATGTTGTGCACCACGGTGCCGGCTGGAACGTTCTTGAGCGGGAGCGCGTTGCCCACCAGAATGTCGGCCTCCGGCCCGGATACCACGGTGCGACCCACCTCGAGCCCCACCGGATGCAGGATGTAGCGCTTCTCGCCGTCGGCGTAATTGAGCAGCGCAATGCGCGCCGAGCGGTTGGGATCGTACTCGACCGTGGCGACCTTGGCCGGAATGCCCGTCTTGTCGCGCTTGTAGTCGATGCTGCGGTAAGCCTGCTTGGCGCCGCCGCCACGCCACCACGAGGTGATCGAGCCGGTGCTGTTGCGGCCTCCGCTGCGCTTTTTCCCTTTGGTCAGGGATTTTTCCGGCCGTTCCCTGGTGACCTCGTTGCGCGCCTCGACGGTTTGGAAGCGCCGCGTCGGAGTGTACGGCCGATAGGTCTTGATAGGCATCTTAGATCTCCGCGTACTCCGGAATCTTCTGGCCCTTCCGGAGCTTCACGTAAGCTTTCTTCCAATCCGAGCGATAGCCGGAGAAGCGCCCGCGGCGGCGGAGCTTGCCCGTGTTGCTCACGGTGCGAACGTCCTCCACCTTCACCTTGAACAGGCGCTCGACCGCCGCGCGAATCTGGATCTTGTTCGCCTCCGGCGCCACCTCGAAGCACATCGTGCGCTCGGCCTCTTTGAGGCCCACGCCCTTCTCTGTGACGACGGGGCGCACGATCACGTCTTGGATCTTCATTGGGAAAGCGCCTCCGATAGTTTCTTCGCCGCGGCCTCGGAGACCAGCACGTTCTTGTGCCGCAGCAACTCGTAGACCGAGACGTCGTGGCTCGGAACCAGCATCACGCCCTCGATATTGCGCGCACCGAGCTGAAGGTTGCGGTTCTCCGCTTCGTTGTCCACCACCAGCACGGTTTTCACTGCTTCGAGCTTCTTGAGCGCGGCCTTGACGGTCTTGCTCTTGGGCTCGGTGAAGGAGAATGCCTGCACCACCTTGAGCTCTCCATCCCTGAGCTTGGCCGACAGCGCCGAGCGCAGCGCGCCCAGCAGCATCTTGCGCGGGAGCTTGTAACTGTAATCGCGCGGTTGCGGCCCATGCGACGTTCCGCCATGGCGCCATATCGGCGAGCGGATCGAGCCCATGCGCGCCCGTCCGGTGCCCTTCTGCTTCCACAGCTTCCTGCCGGAGCCGGCAACCTCGTGCCGCGTCTTGGTCTTGACGGTGCCGCGGCGCACCGAGGCCCGGAAATGGCGCACTGCTTCGTAGATCAGCGCGTCGTTGACCTCGGCGGCGAACACCTGGTCGGAGAGTTCCACCTCGCCGACCTTCTCGTTATTCAAATCGACAACGTCCACTGTTGGCATGGTCCCTACCTCTTCGCCCGCCTCACCACGACATAGCCGCCGTTAGGCCCGGGCACCGCGCCCTTGACCACCAGCACGTTGTCTTCGGCGTTGACGTCGATGATTTCGAGGTTGCGCACGGTGACGCGCTGCGTCCCCATGTGTCCGGCCATGCGCGTGCCCGGAAAGACGCGCGACGGATAGCTCGAAGCGCCGATCGAACCCGGCGCGCGGTGGAACATGGAGCCGTGCGACTTGTCGCCGCCGCGGAAGTGGTGCCGCTTGACGAATCCGGCGAAGCCGCGGCCCTTGCTGATGCCGATGACGTCCACCTTCTCCGCCGGCTTGAACTGGCCCACCAGCACCTGGTCGCCGGGCTTGAAATCGTCGTCCCCGGCCGCGAGGCGCATCTCGCGCATGAACTTCACGCCGTCCACGCCGGCTTTCTTCAGGTGTCCCGTGCTGGGCTTGTTGATGCGGGCCGGCCTGACGAACTCCATCAGGCCGAGCTGCACCGCATCGTAACCGTCGGAGACCGGAGTCTTCCTCTGGACCACGACGCAGGGCCCCGCCTTGAGCAGGGTAACGGGCACCACCTGCCCATCGGGGCGGAAGACTTGCGTCATACCGATTTTTCTGCCAAGAATCCCTGGGGTCATACTTTTCTCGGAGTGGGGAACCAAGTTCCGGAATCAGGATCGCCTTTCGGCCTCTGTCTCCTGCCTCCTGTCTCCTGCCTCCTGCCTCCTCCTACCTCTTGTCTTTCCCGAACGCCTTGATCTCGACGTCCACGCCCGCCGGCAAATCCAGCTTCATGAGCGCATCGACGGTGTCCTGGGTCGGTTCCAAAATGTCCAACAACCGCTTATGGGTCCGGATTTCGAACTGCTCGCGCGACTTCTTGTCGACGTGCGGCGAGCGGTTGACGGTGAAACGGTTCTTCACGGTCGGCAGCGGAATGGGACCCGCCACCTGAGCTCCAGTCCTTTTGGCCGTCTCGACGATTTCGGTCGTCGATTGGTCCAGGACCCGGTGATCGTACGCCTTCAATCGAATGCGGATGCGCTCTCGTAATGACATGTTGTTCTCTTTGCTCGCTGTCCGTCGCGCGACGGGCGGCGAGCGCCTTCTATTCCAAAATCTCCGTCACCGTGCCGGCCCCTACCGTGCGCCCGCCCTCGCGGATCGCAAAGCGCAGCCCCTTGTTCATGGCCACCGGCGTGATCAGCTCCACTTCCAATTGCACGCTGTCCCCCGGCATCACCATCTCCACCCCTTCCGGCATCACCGCCACTCCCGTCACGTCCGTCGTCCGGAAGTAGAACTGCGGCCGGTATCCCTTGAAGAACGGCGTGTGCCGCCCGCCCTCTTCCTTGCTTAGCACGTACACCCCGCCCTTGAACTTCTTGTGCGGCGTGATCGAGCCCGGCTTGGCGATCACCTGCCCCCGCTCCACATCGTCTTTGTCGATGCCCCGCAGAAGCAGCCCTACGTTGTCCCCCGCCTGGCCCTGGTCCAACAGCTTCTTGAACATCTCCACGCCCGTCACCACCGTCTTGCGCGTGTCCCGGAAGCCCACGATCTCCATTTCCTCGCCAACCTTGCAGATCCCGCGCTCGATGCGCCCCGTCACCACCGTCCCGCGCCCCTGGATCGAGAAAATGTCCTCCACCGGCATCAGGAACGGATGCTCGATGTCGCGCGTCGGCATGGGAATGTAGCTGTCCACCGCGTCCATCAGCTCCAGCACGCCCTTCTCCCACTTCTCTTCCCCGTTCAGCGCCCCCAGGGCCGATACCCGCACTACCGGCAGATCGTCCCCCGGAAACTCGTACTTGGTCAGCAGCTCCCGGACTTCCAGCTCCACCAGGTCCAACAGCTCCGGATCGTCCACCGCGTCCACCTTGTTCAGCGCCACCACGATGCACGGCACCCCCACCTGCCGCGCCAGCAGAATGTGCTCCCGCGTCTGCGGCATCGGTCCGTCCGTCGCCGCCACCACCAGAATGGCCCCGTCCATCTGCGCCGCCCCGGTGATCATGTTCTTGATGTAGTCCGCGTGACCCGGACAGTCCACGTGCGCGTAGTGCCGCTTGGCGGTCTCGTACTCCACGTGCGCGATGGCAATGGTGATGCCCCGAGCCTTCTCCTCCGGCGCGTTGTCGATCGAGTCGAAGCTCCGGAACTTTACCTTGGGATTGTTTCGCGCCAGGATCTTCGTGATCGCCGCGGTCAGCGTCGTCTTGCCGTGATCGATGTGCCCGATCGTCCCGATATTGACATGCGGTTTACTGCGATCGAATTTCTCTTTGGCCATGGTCTGAGAGGTCTCCTCAACCCGATGAGTTCTTTACCTTGAAACCCTTCCCTGCACCCGTGTGATGATCTCCTCGGCTATCGTGGCGGGCACTTCCTCGTACCGCCCGAAGTGCATCGTGAAGCTGCCGCGTCCCTGGGTGCGCGACCGCAACTCGGTGGCATAGCCGAACATTTCCGATAGCGGCACCATCGCCTTGATGATCTGCGTCGTGCCGCGCATTTCCATTCCCTCGATGCGCCCGCGCCGTGAGTTCAGGTCGCCGATCACATCGCCCATGTATTCTTCCGGAACCACCACTTCGACGCTCATGACCGGCTCGAGCAGCACCGGCTTGGCTTTCTCCGCGGCGGCCTTGACGCCCATCGAGGCCGCGATCTTGAACGCCAGCTCCGAGGAGTCCACCTCGTGGAAAGAGCCGTCGAAGGCAACCACCCGGACGTCCGCCATGGGGTATCCGGCCAGCACGCCGCCCTCGAGGGCCTCCATCGCGCCGCGCTCGATCGACGGGATGTACTCCCGCGGCACCCGGCCTTGCCTGATGTCGTCTACGAACTCGAAGCCTCCGCCCGGCGGGAGCGGCTCCAGCCGCAGCTTCACGTCTCCGTACTGGCCGTGGCCGCCGGTCTGGCGAACGAACCGGCCCTGCGCCTCGGAGGCCTTGCGAATGGTCTCGCGGTAAGCCACCTGCGGCTTGCCTACGTTGGCGCCCACACCGAACTCGCGCTCCATCCGGTCCACGATGATTTCCAAGTGCAGCTCGCCCATGCCGGAAAGAATCGTCTGCCCGGTATCCGGATCGGTGGCCACCCGCAGTGTCGGGTCTTCCTGGATCAGCTTGCCAATGGCTACGCCCAGCTTCTCCTGGTCGGCCTTGGTCTTGGGCTCGATGGCGAGCTGGATCACCGGCATCGGGAACTCGATCGATTCCAGAATGACCGGCGCACGATCGTCGCAGATGGTGTCGCCGGTCGAGACCGTTCTCAAGCCCACCGCCGCGCAAATGTCGCCCGCGAAGACTTCCTGGATGTCCTCGCGCTTGTCGGCGTGCATCTTCACCAGCCGCCCGATGCGCTCGCTGCGCCCCTTGGCCACGTTGTACACCGTATCGCCGCTGGTAAGGTGCCCGGAGTACACGCGCAGGAACGCGAGCTGGCCGACGTAGGGATCGGTCATGATCTTGAACACCAGCGACGAAAACGGCTCGTCGTCGTCGGCCCGGCGCTCGATGACCTTGCTGGGGTCGTCCACCGCCGTCCCATCGACCGGAGGAATGTCGACCGGCGAGGGAAGGTAATCCACCACCGCATCCAGCAGGTTCTGCACGCCCTTGTTCTTGAAGGCCGATCCGCAGATGACCGGGAAGATCGCCTGTGCGATGGTGGCGCGCCGCAACCCCTGCCGCAACTCGTCCTCGCTGATCTCCTCGCCGTGGACGTACTTCTCGAAGAGCCGCTCATCGGCCTCCGAAACCGCCTCGATCATCCGGTCGCGGTACCGCTTGGCCGGCGCCCGAAGGTCTTCGGGAATCTCGATGTCGTCGTACTGTGCTCCCAGCGTTTCGTCGTGCCAGACCCGCGCCTTCATCGTGACCAGATCCACGACGCCCTTGAACTGGTCCTCGCTGCCGACCGGGATCTGAATCGGCACCGGGCGGCACTTCAGCCGTTTGACGATGGTCTCGACCGAGTGCAGGAAGTCCGCGCCCACGCGATCCATCTTGTTGATAAAGCAGATGCGCGGAACCCCGTACTTGTCCGCCTGCCGCCACACCGTCTCCGATTGCGGCTGCACGCCGGCCACCGCGTCGAAGACCGCCACCGCGCCATCCAGCACGCGCAGGCTGCGCTCGACTTCGGCCGTGAAATCCACGTGCCCCGGCGTGTCGATGATGTTCACTTCGCAGTCCCGCCATTCGCAGGACGTGGCCGCCGACGTGATAGTGATGCCCCGCTCCTGCTCCTGCTCCATGTAGTCCATGACGGCGGTGCCTTCGTGGACCTCACCGATCTTGTACGTACGGCCGGTGTAATAGAGGATGCGTTCAGTCGTAGTGGTCTTACCGGCATCGATGTGGGCCATGATGCCGATATTCCGCATCCTCTCGATTGGTACCGTACGGGGCACTCGTCTCCTGTCTTCTGCCCTACCACCGGTAATGCGCAAAGGCCTTGTTGGCCTCGGCCATCCGGTGCACATCGTCTTTCTTCTTGATCGCTCCGCCGCGCTGGTTCGCGGCATCGTTCAACTCGCCTGCCAGTTTTTCGCTCATGCCCTTCTCGGGGCGCGACCGCGCGTTCAGAATCAGCCAGCGGATCGCCAGGCTGGTGCGCCGGTTCTGAGGCACCTCGATGGGGACCTGGTAGTTGGCGCCGCCGACGCGCCGGGTCTTCACCTCGAGCAGCGGCTTGGCATTCTCCACCGCCTTCTTGAACAGCTTCAGCGGATCGTCTCCGGTCCGTTCGCGAATTGTATCCATGGCGCCGTAGAAGATGCCCTGGGAGGTCGCCTTCTTCCCGCCCCACATCATGCAGTTGACAAACCTCTCGACCAGCGTCGAGTTGTAAATCGGATCGGGCGCTACTTCGCGCGGTTCAGCTCTTCGTCGTCGTGACATGCGGTTATGCCTTGGGCCGTTTGGCCCCGTACTTCGATCTGCTCTGCTTGCGGTTGGCGACGCCCGCGGCGTCCAGCGTTCCGCGGATGATGTGATAGCGCACGCCGGGGAGGTCCTTCACGCGTCCGCCGCGAATCAGCACGATCGAGTGTTCCTGGAGGTTGTGTCCCACGCCGGGAATGTACGTGGTCACTTCGACTCCGTTCGTCAGCCGGACGCGCGCGATTTTGCGCAACGCCGAGTTCGGCTTCTTCGGGGTGGTGGTCTTCACCTGCGTGCAAACCCCGCGCTTCTGCGGGCACTGCTCCAACGCCGGGCTGGCCGTCTTGTACCGCGGCGTCACCCGCCCTTTTCGCACGAGTTGATTAAACGTCGGCACGAAAATCTTCCTCTCTAACCCTGGCGATGAGTTCTTGTGACCCTACGACCGGTGGTGCTGCCCGTCCTGCGCCTTCACATTTCCGGGCGCATACCGCCACCCGTCACATGAAATTGCCGGTTCACCTACGTGGTTGCTTGTCGGACAAGCCCATGCTCCGCTCGGCGCTATACCGGAGGAACCTCGGGGCCGGCCCCTGCCTCGAAAGCCCACAACATCGGCGCAGGAGCAGATCAGTTACTTCGCCAAACTCTTTAAAGGATACAAAAGTGCAGCGAAGGTGTCAACTCCGGGTGCGATGCTCCCGGTGCGATGCCCAGCGCGGAGCCGCGGCCATCAGATGCCGTATGGGAATCCTGGGGACACGCCTGCCTGGCGTCGCCGGCGGTGGATTCAGCGAGTCGAGCCCGGAATGTCCCCGGATTCCCTTCCAGCCGCTCAATGTCGCGCGCCCGTCAGCCGCCGCGCAGGCGCAGCCGGAGCACTCCCGCCAGAGCCTCCAGGATAATCCGCCAGTCCAGCTTGGAACGACCCAGCTTGCGTTCACAAAAGACGATCGGCGCCTCTTCGACGCGGAAGCCGGCGCGAAAGGCGTGATACGTGGTCTCGACCTGAAACACATAGCCGACGCTGACGCACCGTGCGAGCGGAACCGCCTCCAGGGCAGCTCGCCGCCAGCACTTGAAGCCTCCGGTCGGATCGGTGAACGGGATTCCGGTCGCCAGCCGAACGTACACGCCGGCGAGCCTGCTCAGCAATAGCCGTTTGAAACCCCAGTTGACGATACGTGCGCCCGGCACATATCGCGACCCGAGGACCAGGTCACAGTCCTCCAGCCTCCGCAGCAACTCCGGAATCGCGGCCGGGTCGTGCGACAAGTCGGCGTCCATCTGGATGATGGTGTCGTACCCTTCCGCCAGCACTCTCCGGAACGCCGCCGCGTAAGCCCGCCCCAGACCTTGTTTGCTCTCCCGGTGCAGCGCGAAAACCCTGCCCGAGTGGGAGACGCTCAACCGGTCCGCAATGTCTCCGGTGCCGTCCGGGGAGTTGTCGTCGACGATGAGCACATCCACCTCCGGCGACGACGCCCGGATGCGCCGAACGACCTCCTCGAGGTTGGCGCTCTCGTCATAGGTAGGCAGGACTGCTACGGTTCTCATGGCGGCTGCTCCAGCGCCACAAAGTGCCGGTCGCGGTAGAGTTGAGAGCACACGCCGGGTGCTCCGAACCAGTGTACTCGCAGAAGCCCCCCTACGGCTCTGGCAATACCCGTCCCCCCTCGGCGGCGGATGTGATGCACCGTAGAGGGCCTGCGCTCAGCCCTTGCTCACCATGAGACCCAGAACGGGCATCAGCAGCAGGAGGAAGAAGACGGCCCCCAGAGTCCAGTTCAGCCATTTCTTCCCTGGCCGGTTGACCCAATAGCAAAGCAAAGCGGAAAGCAATAGCGCCTGGGGGACAACCTCCAGCCAACCTCTGATCTGGCCCAGGATGGGGAGCCGAGTGTAGACCATTCCCTCGAGCGATCCGGGCGCCGGCCCGAAGGTGGACAGGATGCCGAGGGCCACCAGGATCCACCACATCAGCAGCCAGCCGTTCTTCTTGCCGAACAGAAGGCTCCGAAGAGGGTAGAATACCAACGCGAAGATGAGCCCTCGAATCGGCTGGAACAACGGCCCCGCCATGATCCACGGATCGCGGGCCTGGCGCATCCAGCACGCCATTTCGGGGCGAGCGAAGGCGGCCGCATAATCCAAAAAGAAAGCGGCAAGCACTCCCATGAAGAAGTAAGTGATCGTGTGCGCGACGATGCTCCGTGCGGCCAATCCCAAAAAGCGTGGCTGAGCGTTGTCCATTTGTCCTCCCATTGACGGTCTACTGCGTCTCTTACGTGAGGCGCTGGGGGCCTGATCGTGATTGCCGTAGAGGGCTTCGGTCGGGGGCGCCCATTACTTGACTGAAGCTGCTGAATGTGCGCATCGTCTCGTTCTGGAGATTGACGCCTTCCAACATGGCAATCCCTCCCCCGATTGCGAAGGTAAAGCAGAGTTAGCCGAACGCCTCAGAGAATACAAAAGCGGCACAGAAGTTGTCAACTTGGCAAATTGGGTCGTCTAAAATGTCACCGTAAGGCCCCTTGTTGGGTCATATAAGAAAGTAACCGAACGCGTGAGGCAGCCAGGCCCTGACGAGGTCCCCGCTCCGGACGCAGAAGACCTCGGCCTCCACCAAGCCCGCCACGAGGAGCCTCCCCCAGGAGGAACTTGGTATCCCGCGGCGGCTTGCTGACCGCCGCGGCGGAGCGAACTCCGCCGCCGCGATCCTGGATGTCCCCGCTTGGGGCAGGGACGCCGCGGCCGGGGTGTTTGACGCCTGCCAGCAGACCCGAGGAAACTCGCTATTCTGTTGAGAGATTGGCGAGGGACCGGAATGTCTTCATCACACCTGGTCGATTTGAGAACTCTGGACAGCAACGAGCAGGCACTGCTTCAAGCAGCCCAGTCAGTCATGTCCAGAGCGTACAATCTGTACTCGGGCTTTTACGTCGGCGCAGCCGTCAACACCGCGAGCGGCAGTACGTTTCACGGGGCGGCCGTGGAGAATGCTTCCTTCGGACTCACGATCTGCGCCGAGCCGGCCGCGATCATGCGAGCGTACGCCGAGGGTGATGTGGACATTCGCGCAATCGCCGTCGTCGGGGGGCCGAGTCCGGGGAGCGCCGGCGAGATCGTGACTCCCTGCGGGAGGTGCCGTCAGATGATTTACGAGGCGGCGAAGGTGTCAGGGTGGGACATTGCAGTTCTGTGCTCGAACGCCGATCTGTCGAAAGTGATGAAAGTCAGGATCAGTGACCTGCTCCCCTTCCCGTTCTGGCCCACGGAGTTGAGTCTCCGTGAGAAGATCGACGAATTCGTAGTGCGGGCGAGGGGTCACCGTTAGAGGAGCGCCTGTCATGTCTCAAGCAGACCGTCCCGGAACTGAAGCGAATCTGCAGTACCATACCCACACCGGCGAAGGTGACCTGGCGGCTCTGTGTCTGATCGTCGGCGCGCCCGGCAGAGCCGAAATGATCGCCAGGGAATTCCTGAAGGACGCCAGGCGCTTCTCCAACGACCATCGCGGGCTCATTTCCTATACGGGAACGTACAGGGACAAGGAGGTTTCTGTCACCACTTCTGGCATGGGCGGCCCTTCCATGGGAATCGTTCTGCCTGAAGCTGTCTTGAGCGGAGCACGAATTTTCATCCGCGTCGGTTCCTGCGGCAGTCTCATCGAGGAATCCGAACCGGGGGATGTCATTATCCCTACGGCCGCGATCCGTTTCGGAGGCACCTCGGAAGTGTGGGCGCCCGTGGAATACCCCGCTTTCGCTCACTGGCTCGTGGTCCACGCTCTCGTCCAGGAAGCCAGTGTGCTGGCCAGGGGCCACTACTACACCGGCGTGGAATGCTCGACCGACGACTACTACACCGGTCAGGGCCGGCCCAGCCCGTTGTTCGGAACGGTTCCCGCCCACATGCGGGCGCGCCACGAAGAAGTAATGCGCCTGGGCGCCGCCTGCTACTCCATGGAAGCTGCCGATCTGTTTGTCTGGTGCGCGACGGCCGGCGGAGGGCTTCCAGCCGGAGCCATCAATGCCGTCTTCGCCAACCGGCACACCAACAAGCGGGAAGTCAAGGGCGAAGAGCTTGCGGCGCATATCGCTCTTGACGCGCTCTGCCGGCTCTCCGGCTGGCCGAGCATGGCCGGCTACGTATCGCGCCGGCTGCCCGTCTACCATGCCTGACCGCTTCCCGCCGGGCGCGCCGGAGCAGATCAAGCTCTCGCCGCGCTGCTCGCGCCCGGGCGGCTCGTCCACAATGGCCTACTTCTGTAAAAAGAAGTGCCCCACAAACATCGCGTCGATGCCCGACGAGTAGAAGCTGCGCACCGCGTCGCGCGGCGTGCACACCAGCGGATCGCCGAACAGGTTGAACGACGTGTTGTACAGCACCGGCAGGCCGGTCGAAGCGCCCGCGGCGTGCAGCAGGCGCCAGTAGAGCGGGTTGTCCTCCTGGCTCACCGTGTGGACGCGCACCAGGTCGCCGCTCAGAATCGCGCTCTCGAACGTCTTGCGGTGCGCCGGGCGCACGCGGCTCACCGTCGCCAGGAAACGCGCGTTGGGTGCGGCGTCGAAGTACTCCGCGCACAGCTCCGCCGGAACCGACGCCGCAAACTTGCGGAACGGCTCGCGGTGCTTGATGAACGAGTTCAGGTTCTCGGTCGAGTAGGGATTGCGCGGCGAGGCCAGCAGGCTGCGGTTGCCCAGCGCGCGCGGCCCGAATTCCATGCGCCCCTGCATCCACGCAACGATCTTGTTGTCGTCGATCTCGCCGACCGCCGTCTCGATCAGCTCGTCCGAAGTCTGCACGTAACGGAACCGCAGCTTGCAGTTCTCCAGCACTTTCTTGACCTGCTCGGCGTCGAACTCCGGGCCCAGGCACAGGTTGCCCATCGAGACGCGCTCGGTCCGCTGGCCCACCGTGTGCCAGGCCTGGAACAGCGCGCCGAGCGCCGTCCCCGCATCGCCCGCCGCCGGCTGCACGAACACGTTGCGCCATCGCCCGGAGCGCTCGATCTTCGAAACCAGCAGCGCATTCAGGAACAGGCCGCCCGCCAGGCACAGGTTCTCGCCGCTGCCCGCCATCTCGATCGCGGACCGCTCGATGGCGCGCTGCACTCCCGCCGCCAGCGCCGGCCGCATCGCTTCGGGTATGGCGGCCTCCTCGTCCAGGCCCAGCCGCCCGTAGAACTTCGCGCTGAACCCTCCCTGGCTCAGGCGATCGCTGTCGAAGAAAGAGCGGTCGATACGCGGCCACGTCCCGTTCTTCATACCCAGGATCTCGAGGAACAGGTCTTCGAGTCCCGGCTCGCCCGCGGCCGACAGCCATTGCAGCTTGTGAGGGTCCGCCTCGGGATCGAAACCCGCCAGCTCGGCGACGCGGCAGTAGAGATCGCCCAGCGAATCCGGGTAATAGAGCTCCCCTTCGAGCGTGAGCTGATTCCCGCGAGCCCTCCAGCGCGCGCCGCAGCGGAAATCGCCCGCCCGGTCGAGCGTCAGCACGGTGGCTTCGCTGAAGGGCGACGCGTAGTAAGCCGAAGCCGCGTGCGCCAGGTGGTGATCCACCGGAGCGACGCGGCTGTTCGGAAACTGGGCCCGCAGCGCCAGGTGCAGCGCCGTTTCCGGACCCGCCGCGAGCGGCCGCACGATGGCAACCGTGTCCACCTGCTCCGGTGTCGCACCCGCCAGGCGCAGAGCCGTCGCGATGGCTTCTTCCGGCAAGCCGTCCGGCCGCACGCGCCGCCCCAGCTTTCGCTGCTCGACGGCCGCCACCAGTTCCCCGTCCTTCAGCACCGCCGCTGCGGCGTCGCCGAGGATGCCGCCGATTCCCAAGATGATCATAGTTTATGTGGAGCAGACGGTTCCGCCTGCCGCTGCGCCTTCTCGATTTTCGCCCAGGAGTCGCGAAGCTGCACCGTACGGTTAAACACCAACTGGTCCGGCTTCGAATCCAGGTCCACGCAGAAGTACCCCAACCGCTCGAACTGGTACCGGTTCCCCGCCTCCGCGCCCCGCAGGCCAGGTTCCAGCTTGCACCCGCGCAGAACTTCGAGCGAAGCCGGATTGAGGTAGTCCGTCCACTCCATCCCTTCGCTCTCGCCGCCCGGATTCGCGACCGTAAAGAGCAGGTCGTACAGCCGCGCCTCCGCGTCCACCGCGTGCTCCGCCGAGACCCAATGTATGGTCGATTTCACCCGCCGCCCGTCCGGCGCGTTGCCGCCTTTGGTCGCCGGGTCGTAGGCGCAGTGGATCTCCACCACCTCTCCCCGATCGTTCTTAAGCACGCCGGTGCACTTCACGAAGTAGGCGTAACGCAGCCGCACCTCGCGGCCCGGCGCCAGCCGGAAATACTGTTTGGGCGGGTCCTCTCGAAAGTCGTCCTGCTCGATGTACAGCACCCGCGAGAACGGCACCTTGCGCGTTCCCATGGCGGCGTCTTCGGGGTTGTTGATCGCCTCCATCTCCTCGACCGTGCCCTCCGGGTAGTTATCGATAACCACCTTTAGCGGCCGCAGAACCGCCATCACGCGCGGCGCCCGTTTGTTCAGGTCCTCCCGCACGTAGTGCTCCAGCAGCGAGAGCTCCGTCGAGCCGTTGGTCTTCGAAACGCCCACCCGGCCGCAGAAACTGCGGATCGCTTCCGGCGTGTAACCCCGCCGCCGGATCCCCGAAAGCGTCGGCATGCGCGGGTCGTCCCAACCGCTCACGTAGCCCTTCTGCACCAGCGTGAGCAGCTTGCGCTTGCTGAGCACCGTATAAGTAAGGTTCAGCCGGTCGAACTCGATCTGCTGCGGATGGTAGATGCCCAACTGCTCGACGTACCAGTCGTAGAGCGGCCGGTGGTCCTCGAACTCGAGCGTGCAGATGGAGTGCGTGATCCGCTCGATCGAGTCCGATTGGCCGTGCGTGTAGTCGTACATCGGGTAGATGCACCACTTGCTGCCCGTGCGGTGATGATCCGCGTGCAGGATGCGGTACATCACCGGGTCGCGCATGTTCAGGTTCTTCGAGGCCATGTCGATCTTGGCGCGAAGCGTTCGCGCGCCGTCCGGAAACTCGCCCGCCCGCATGCGCTCGAACAGGTCCAGGTTCTCTTCCACCGAACGGTCGCGATACGGGCTGTTCTTTCCCGGCTCAGTCAGCGTGCCACGGTACTGGCGCACCTCATCCGCCGTCAGGTCGCACACGTACGCCTTGCCGGCCTTGACGAGCTCTACCGCCCACTCGTAGAGCTGGTCAAAATAGTCGGAGGCGTAAAAGAGGCGGTCCTCCCAGTCGAAGCCCAGCCAGCGGACGTCGGTCATGATCGACTCGACGTACTCCGTCTCTTCCTTGCACGGATTCGTGTCGTCGAACCGCAGGTTGGTCTTGCCGCCGAACTCCGCCGCAAGGCCGAAGTTCAGGCAGATCGACTTGGCGTGGCCGATGTGCAGGTAGCCGTTGGGCTCCGGCGGAAACCGCGTATGCACGCGCCCGCCGTACTTGTTGGTTTCGAGGTCGTGAAGGATGATTTCACGTATGAAATGGGACGGGGCGGCGGCTCCCGCCGGCGGCTTTGGATTAGGGTCTGTCATTGCAGCTTCTCAATCGCCTGGTCAATGCGCTTCAAAGAGGTTTCGCGGCCCAGGACGTGCAGGGTTTCAAACAGCGGCGGCGCCACTTTGCGCCCGCACACCGCCACGCGTATGGGTTGGAACATCTGGCCGGCTTTCACGCCGGTTTCCTTGGCCGCGGCCCGCAGCGCCGTCTCGAGGCCTTCGTGCGCGAACTCGGCCGCCGCCAGAACTTCGCACGCACGCCGCAGCACCTTCAACGCCATGGCCGCATCGCCTTTCTGCGGGATCAGTTCGGCGCTGTCGTAGGGCGCCAGCTCCGCGGCGAAAAAGAAATCGGCCACCGTCGCGGCGTCGCGCAGCAGCTTCATGCGCTCCTGGATCAGTGGAACCACTTCGAGCACCTTGGCGGGATCGGGGTTGAAGCCGGCCTCGCGCAGGAACGGCAGCAACCGGCCGGCCAACTCCCCGGCCGGAAGCGCCATCAGGTGCTGGGCGTTCAGCCACACCGCCTTGGGATCGAACGGGTCGCCCTCGCTGAAGTTCACCACGGCGTTGGCACGGTTGATCCCTTCGAAGGAAAACGCCTCCACCAGTTCCTCGCGTGTCATCTTTTCGCGATCGTCTTTGGGCGACCAGCCGAGCAGACACAGGAAGTTGATGAAGGCGTGCGGCAGGAAGCCCGCGTCGCGGTACGTCGTCACGCTCACCACCGGCCCGTGCTTGCGCTTGGAGAGCTTGGCGCCATCGGGCGCCACCAGCAGCGGCAGATGCGCAAACTCAGGCACGGGCGCGCCCGCCGCCTCGAAGATCAGCACGTGCTTGAAGGTGTTGGTCACGTGGTCCTGCCCGCGGATGATGTGGCTGATGCGCAGGTCGATATCGTCGGCGCAGGAAGCCATGTGGTAGGTGGGAAGACCGTTCGAGCGCAGCAGCGCGAAGTCCTCTATGTCGGCGGCAGCTTTCGACTGCTCGCCGTAAACCGCGTCGCGGAACCGGATCTCGCGCCCGCTTTCGCGCGGCACCCGGTAGCGGATCACGAAAGGCTCGCCCGCCGCGGCCCGCCGTTCGCTCTCTTCGCGGCTCATGTCGCGCATCCCCGCGTTAAACAGCCACGCGCCGCCCTCGCGCGACCGTTCCTCCTCGGCCGCCGCCGGGGTGAAGTCGCGGTACGCCAGGCCCTTTTCCAGGATCGCCTGGGCCACGCGGCGATGCAGGTCCAGCCGCTCGGACTGGCGATACTCCTCATCCCAGCTCAGGTCCAGCCACTTGAGGCCCTCAAATATCGAGGTCTCCGACTGCTCCGTGTTGCGCCCGACGTCGGTGTCGTCGATGCGCAGGATCATCGTCCCCCGATGATGACGGGCGTACAGCCAGTTGAAGATGAATGTGCGCGCACTCCCGATGTGCAGAAAGCCCGTCGGAGACGGCGCGAAGCGGACTCTTACCATGTACGTTCCAGTATAACGAACGCCTGGACCGCTCCCTCGGAAGCCGCAAAAGAATTCGGGGACACGCCTGCACTTGTTCGTAAGCCGGACATTCGTCGTTCGAGCCCGGAGCGTCTCCGAATTCTTGTGCGCCTCAGTTCTGGGCCACCACCAGGAACTGCTCGTACAGGCCGCCGGGCATCACGTAGACGTTCAGCCCGACGGTCTTCTTCTCGTACTCGGCGCGGTAAGTGCGGTGGATCATGCCGCCGCGCAGGCTCTCTACGACACGGCTCACGGATTTGAGCTCGCCCAGGACGGTGAGCGAAGTTCTGTAGTCTCCCAGCACCGTGTCGTCGAAGTAGGAGTTGGCGTTGGCCGTGAACATGTTGCGATCGATTTTGCCCCGCCCGAGCCCCTCGAGAATGGAGCGCACCTCGCGGATCTCCTGATCCGAAGCGGGTGGCCGGTCGGGCAGGAACACCAGTTCCGCGATCTGGCGCGAGAGCGGGCCGATCAGATCGACGCCGTCCTGGTTCGAAAGTACAACCACCGCGCCGCTGCGGTTCGGGAAAACGGTGTTCGAAGCCAGGAAGCCCGAGACCTCGCCGCCGTGGGAGATCGTCGGCATGCCGCGCAGGTCGCCCGTTTGGAGGCCGAGGGCGTAATGGGTAAAGTCGCCGTTGTTCAGCTTCATTTCGCGCGTAAACTCGTCGTAGGAACGCGCGGACAGGATCTTCTTCTGAAGGATCGCGATGTCCCAGCGGGCCAGGTCGGAAGGCGTCATGCACAGCTCGCCGGCGCCGAAATACCAGCCGCTGCCCTCGCGCTCGGCCGGACGCGGCGGCCCGGTGGCGTAGCGCGTGTAGGCGACCGCGTCGGCCGGAGCCGCCGCCTGGCAATCGCCCGCCGAGCTCATGTCGAGCGGCCGGAATATCTTCTCCGCCAGGAACGCGAGCAGCGGCTGTCCCGCGACCTTCTCGAAGATCTCCGCGGCCAGGACGTAGTTGGTGTTGCTGTACTGCCACCGCGTGCCGGGCTCGAAGTTCAGCGGCTTCTTCGCCCAGCGGTCCAGGATAGCCTGCGGCGTGGTGGGCCCGGCCCACTCCGGGATCATGTAGTCCTGCGGCGCGTAGTCCTCATAGCCCGAGGTGTGCGACAGCAACTGGCGGATGGTGACATCGCCGGCGCGCGTGAGATCGGGAAAGTACTTCGCGACCTTATCGTCGAGCGAGAGTTTGCCCCGCTCCTCGAGCAGCAGCAGCGCGGCGGCAGTGAACTGCTTGCTGACCGAGCCCACGGCGTACCGCGTCGCAGCATCGGCCGCACGGCCCTTGGAAATGTCGGCGTAACCGAACGCGCGGGAGTAAGCGAGCCGGCCGTTCTCGACTACGGCGACCGAGACGCTCGGGACGCCGCTGGCTGTGAGCGACTCGGCGATCTTGGCGGTGAGCTTGCGGTCGAGCTCCGGGGACTGCTGCGCGGCCAGCGGCAGCGCACAACACAGAAGAATTGCGGCAAGGGAACGCGTCATGGCCACTCAATTTTACGCCCAGCGGCTGCGCGGGAGTGGCCATTGTTCTGCTCGTCCAGAGTTTCATAGCAGACCCAGGTCCCCAGTAACGCGCCTCTGGCTTACTGCTCAAGCGGGGCAAACTCCGCCTGCAGGTGCTTGACGAACGCGGCGACGTGTAAGGCCTGCACGGCGGCGAGCCGGGCGACACCACGAACGTCACCCGCTTCCGCAAAGCGGCGGGTGGCGTTCAGGCACGCCTTACGTTATCGCACCCTAAAGTCAGACTACTGTTTCAGAGTACGCAAGTAAGCAATCACGGCGTCCACGGATTGCAGCGGGAGACGATGCCGGAACCCGGATTCATCGATCTCGACAGGAGGCATCGTGCTGGTGCCCTTAGCGATGATCTCTCTCAACTCCGCGTCCGACTTGCCTTGCACCTCTGCTGAGCTGAGCCTCGGAATTGTGATGTTGAAGAACTTGTCCGCTCTCTCGTCACCCTTGCCGTTTGGGCCATGACATCTGCGGCACGTCCGATCGTAAGCCGCGCTTCCAGAGAGGTTGACGTCTTGGTTCAGACTGGAAAGCAATACGATCTCGTGACTGTGGCCTTTCGGCATGTTGTGCAAGAGTATTCCGTCGGCCCCGGGCATCCATACTTCGGAGAGGATGCGGTGCTCACCCGTTCTGTCGAATACGAGCGCGCCATCCCGAAACAATTCGGTCGGCCCGCCGAGCCGAGTGATGATGGGCGCGCGAAACACCCCACCGGTGGCCGATCGCGCTTGGAGCCCCAAGGGAGATTCGGTCACTGAGAAAATATACGTCCCCGCCGGCAGCGCCTTCGAACCGAAGGCAAAGTCATACGGGATTTCGGCCCGCACGGCCTGCCCTGTCTGCCCGAAAACCGGGCCAGCCGCGAAGAATGTGAAGAGACTGAAAGCCATGAGCCTTCGTCTCGCCATCGCACCTCGAGTCTTCAGTTGTTGCATAGTTGATGCACCCCTCTTCTTCTCTGTCGGTCGCGGAACACCAGCCGCCCTCGATAGTATACTCGATTTCTCTCTGCCGAGGTCCAGTACGCCTCCGGGCGGAGCCATCGCGCGCCTTGGATCTGCGGCCCTCTCATCGCGCCTCGCTCGGCCGTGGTGAGAAAAGCGGTTTAGAACACTCCCTGCAACCGGGGTCCAGGCGTCTGAGGATGCTCTTGTCGGCCTGTTCTCAGATTGCGGTTCACGAGCCGTAGAGCCGCGAAAAATACAGACTCCGGGTGAAGGTCCTATGTGGCTAACTGGTACGGGATCGGGGTCCGGCCCCCGTTGTTGGCGTAGAGCCCGGGAATGGTGGACCTGGTGAGATTCGAACTCACGACCTCTTCCATGCCATGGTCCAGAAGTGAATCGAGTGCGAGCCACGACACTGAAAACACGAGAGTTACCGGAAGGCGATTTGGACCGGAATTGGACCAGGTGACCTCTTCGACGTGGTTCCGGACCTGGGCAGGTCCAAGCTGGCGCATGGAGACCGGAAGTTCACATCGCTTTGGACCTGCTCGTTTGGCAACAGGACTGCTCCGCGCGCGGGATTAATGCGTTTTTGGAATGTCTCCGTAGCACGACGACACGCTGATGTCCCTATATATATTTAGTCGGCACTCCGGCCGCTTCAGCGTTGAGGCGGGGACAAGGGCTGCCGCCCCTTTGCCCGCACCCCTTTCTCGGCCAGCGGCGCTCTGCCTCCGCTGCGCTCCGATGGTGTGCGGGATCATCCCAGAATGCCGTTCGGCTTCCCTTCGGAACGAGCGTTCCGCCTCACCGGAATCCCCAGCCGGCCGGGCGCTGCACGCCTGTCGGCTTCCCCTTGACGAATAGTACGAAACGTACTATGATGATCGTACGAAACGTATGATGACGCTCGCTGCCACATCGCGCCTCGAATACGCCCTGCTCGGCCTCGTCCGGCAAGGCCCCAAATCGGGTTATGCCCTCCGCAAGCAGTTCGTCACCACGCCCATGGGCCATTTCAGCGATAGCCCGGGCTCGATCTATCCGGCGCTGCAGCGGATGGAGGGCCGCGGCTGGATCCGGCTGCTCCCGAAAAACGGCGGACCGCGAGGAAAGCAGCTCTACAAGCTGACCGGTTCCGGCGAATCGGCTCTGCGGAACTGGATGACCATGCCGGTGGAACGCGAGGACATCGTCCGGCGCATGGACGAACTCCTGCTGCGGTTCGCCTTCATGGGACAAGTGGCTGATCGGGCCACCGTGATCGCGTTCCTCGAGGCCTTCGAGCGTGAGGTTTCCGCTTATGTTCGCGAGTTGCGGCCTCTCCTACGGACCATCCCGAGCGAGAGTCTCCCGACCGCCCGGCTCGCCCTGGAGAACGGTCTCGCGCAGCATCAAACCCAGGCGCGCTGGGCACGGCGCGCTCTGGCTCACATCAGGAGATTGAAATGACTCGTCTTCGCACTATTGTTGACTACATTTGGAAGCTGCCGGTTTGCGGGCTCACGTTTTCGTTCGCGTCCGTCGCGGCCGCCGTGATTCTGGGGAGCGCCGGTCTGCGCGCTCCGTCGTTGCCACCGGGGTTGGATCCGCAACGCGCGCAACTCATTTCCACCGTGCTGTCGCCGCTGCTGGCGTTAGGTCTCGCGCCTCTGGCAGTCGGACTTTCCCGCAGCTACGGGCTTCGCTGGCTTGCGCTTGCGCTCCTACCGTTCATCAGCCTGGGCGCGAACACGGTGATCGAGGCATCGATCTTCACCACCATGTTCGCGAATGGCGGCGCGGTCTTTGCGGTTCTGATGAATGCGGCCGCCGCCGTCGCCTTCGGCGCCGTCCTGGCTCGCTTTTTCCGCCGGTCGGAGCCGGCATCAACGGCGGAGCCTCATCATCGCAGCGCAGCCTGGTGGGCCGTACGCATCCTGCTCGCAGTGCTGGCGTTTCCAGCAGTCTATCTCGCGTTCGGCATGGCGATCAGTCCGATCGTGCTCCATTACTATCGCACCGGCGTCGCCGGCCTCGCCGCTCCGGGCTGGGGAACGATTCTGCGAACTCAGCTCGCGCGCAGCGCGCTCTTCCTCCTAGCCTCCGCGCCCGTGATCTTACTCTGGGCCGGCTCGCGCCGCAGCCTGATGGCCGCCCTCGGCTGGGCATACACAGTGACGGTCGGATTGTACTTCCTGCTGGGCGCCTATTGGGTCCCGACGGTCCTCCGCGTCACACACAGCCTCGAAATCACGGCCGACTCGTTCACCTACGCCATCCTGATGGTGATGTTGCTCAAGCCGCGCGCGGCCTGTGCCACCGTGGCCCACACCAATACAGGCTCATAGCTTACACCAGAGAAACGGATTGGGGATGAGAGCCGGCACGCGGTGGGAGTAATCCTCGAACGCAACGCCGAAGTTGGCGCGCAGCAGGCGCTCTTCGATCCGGATGCGGATGATGGTGCCCCCGAAATAGAGCCGGGCGAAAAGCGCGATGGCCGGCCAGCGTGCGAGAACCAGATAAAGGGGAGTCAACCCGCGGATGTGAGGGGAGTGGCGGTGAACTCTAACCACTGATGGCCCAGCTTCGTCGAACTCGCCGGCAACGGTGGACGCCGGGTGCACGCTTCGCTTATGCTTCAAGACACCGATGCAGCATCGCAATTCGCCCGGACCTTCCGCGGAAGGGCGGCATCACCCATGGAGGGTCACGGCAGTGGGTAGCCTCACGGCTCATTTCAAATCCCCGCCCATCGAGGAACAAGACCGTCGGAATCGGGAAAGGCTGAAGGCCGCCGGAGGCTCGGGGCGGCGACGCCGGCGGCCCAATTCGCAATTGATTGCATTCTGCAGAGGAGACACGCTACCAGAATGGGTGAAGGCTCGATCCAACATGGGTGCCAGGTCCTGACTTGGCGAGTGACAGGACTGGGGCGGTCTTAGGGCCGGCTCAATCTCCTGGAACCCTAAAACGTGCCGTGGCGTCTCTTGAAGCAATATGAAACTTTTGCGTCTCTTTCTAATATTGCTCCTCTCCGCCTTGGCGTTCGGCCAGGCAGCCCCCGATACCGAGAAGATCTGGCAGGATTTCGTCGGCTGGGTGAAGGCACAACCCTTGGGCAACCTCGGTGGCGATCAGTACCGCGCCAGTCTCATCCAGAGCGGATTGACCGCCGCGCAGGCCGATGAACGGCTGGCGGTTGTCGGCAAGCTCTTCCCAAAACGCCGCGACCAACTCGGCCCCATCTTCTTCGACAAGCTCTACAGCACCCCGGACCAGACCCGTTTCACGTACGAGCCCAACGCTTTCCTGGTCCAGACCGCGAAGCGTCTGAAGCCCGGAAAGGCTTTGGACATCGCGATGGGACAGGGCCGGAACGCCGTCTACCTGGCCGCGCAGGGCTGGGATGTGACCGGATACGATGTCTCCGACGAAGGCCTGAAGGTTGCGAACGAAAACGCCGCCAAGATCGGCGTCAAGATCAAGACCGTCCACGCCGCATTCGACACTTTTGACTACGGCAAGGAACAGTGGGATCTGATCTATTTCGTCTATACCGACGCGGAAATCGTGGACCCGAAGTTCGCCGCTCTCATCATGGCGGCGCTGAAGCCCGGCGGATGCTTGCTCATCGAACGGCCTTTCCTGGATCTGGATCTGGACAAGCCCGATCCGGAGTGGGCCGCGCCGCTCATCGAACAGGACAAGCCGAATGCGCTGCTCAAGGCCTACTCGAGTCTGCGGGTCCTGCACTATGAGGACACGCACGAGATCGCCGAGTGGCAGCAGACCAAAACAGACCGCCTGAAGAAGCAGGTTCGGATCGTCCGCATTCTCGCCAAGAAAGTGTAGGCCCTTCAGAGCTACGACACCAGACGAAAGCGTGGCTACCAGGACTACCACGGCTGCCATCTCGCTGGAGCTGCGTGGCGGGCTATGGCAGCGCACCGGGTCCAAACACTACCACACGAAAACGAGGTTCAAAAGGCAGTTTGGACCTGGGGACCTGCTCCCACGGCCACGGCCACGTGAAGGCCTCGTTCCAGACGGGCACAGCCTGTCCGCTCCGATCCCTTCTCTGATCCGCCGGACCTCGACCGTGTCAAGGAGGGCCACTTAATCGGCTAAAGCTCACTGCCGGTCTTTACACCGCCCCGGTAAGAGGTGAGGAGCGAAGAGCGATGCAAGAGACGATTGCACGAGGCAAGAGGCAATCAGAGCGGATACACGCGGCAGGAGGGCATGCCGCCTGGGAATGCCGGATGAGCGGCCCTGCGTTCAGAAACCTTACACGGTACGGGCGCTGGCCGCGGCGCTTGACGGCACTTTGGGAGGCGCGGCCGCGGTGAACGCGAGCCAGACGGCGTTGCCTGAGCCCTTTACTGGCGCTCGTAAACGGCCGTGGTCGGTTCGTTGACGGCGGTCGGATTGCCGGCGTCGGTCAGAGTCTTCCCGTCCGGCGAGAGGGTCAGCACGTCCACGAGGAACGGTTTTCCGTCCACCTTGCTGGTCATTTTAAAGCCGGCCCGCCCAGTCTTTTCGAACGCAACCGTGAACTTCAGATTGGCGCCGGCAACGGTGGCGACGTTGTCTTTGCCGTCGAAACTGCCTTTGACGGAGAACTGGTATTCGGGGTAGTTCACGGCGATGCCGTTTGCGCCTTCGAGCGCGATCACCATCGTGGTGACGGCGCCCCCTACCTCGGTGGATTTCCACTTACCCACAAACCCGGGCCCGCCGGAGACGCGCACCGCCTTCGAGGTCTGCTCCACCGTGGAGCCATCGGGCTTGATCAACTTCGCGGTCGTCGCAACCGTATCCTGAGCGAGTTTCGAGACGGCAACCTCCACCACCTTGTGGTTCATCCGGGTGGTTAGTTCCCACGTGTTGGCGTCGAGGGCCCGGTACGCTACGGTGGTGCCGTCCGGCGCCGGGTATTCCTTTCCCGTCAGGTCGAAGTCGAGTGCAAAACCCTGACTGTCGAAGTGCAGCAGGCCTGAGGCTGCCTTTTCGATGGAGAAGGTTGTGCCCGTGAGTTTGCTTTTGGAGAGGTTGAGCTTCCACGTACCTGCTAAGGACGGCCCAGCCGCTATTCCCGTACCAACGCCCAGCCATAAGGCGAGCGCACAAGTGATGCCGAGGGGTTTCATTCGCAATCCTCCTTCGAGGTTCCGCAACTTAGCCAGAAGTTCCCTTTTGGCTTCCTGTCCACTGCAGATTCTACTCCAAGCCGGTTCCATTGGAGCCGTTTTTCTGATTTCTTCCATCCGCCTACCTGAGCATTGATCGGCCCCACAAAGGCCCCTTGCTGGCGCACAGGGCGCGCGTGGGCCGTCCTCGCCTGGCTGATGGCACCCCGCTAGCTCCTGGGTTGGCTGGCGTTCACACCGCCGGCACCAGGCAATCCAGCAGCACGCGCAGGAAGATCGGGCGCACATGCTCTGGTGCGAGGTTCACGTCGCTTCTACCACCGTGCAGCGGTCGCAGTTTCCAGGCGTGGTGCCCGTCGTCGAGCGGCTGCTCGAA
The DNA here is from genome assembly GCA_963719445.1 of Bryobacterales bacterium. GTDB lineage: Bacteria > Acidobacteriota > Terriglobia > Bryobacterales > Bryobacteraceae > DASWZN01. The sequence goes on along the minus strand of OY970385.1, from coordinate 3,486,658 downwards.
CGAGTACGCGCACCCCTGGTAGTCCCGCAGTGCCAGCGCGCGCGGGTCGCCCTCCCGCTGGTGCAGCATCACGCGATTGATCGCGCCGTTTCTTCTTGTGGCGAACCAGCTTCGCGAGGCCTTCGGCCTCGAGCTGGAGTGCCTTGCGCTCTGGAATGTAATCGACGAGCGCGTGATCACAGCGGTATAGCGGAATGGAGGCCATGCGGGAGACAACCCTGCTGAAGAAGTGCGGGAAGGAGTTTTGAATCGAGGTGTCCCGGCACCTCGCGCCTAACTGTTGCGATCGTGCCAGAACGTGATGTCAGGGGTAAAGGAGTTTATTCGCCCTGTTTTCAGGCGGGAAGAACATAGTGGAACGATTCTGTTCTGCGAGAAGTGCCGGTGTGTCGAGTCCTCCTGCGCGGCGCCGTTTGGCGGCAAAAGTCCGATATGGCGCGACGTCCGGATGGAATTGGTGGCTGGCCGAAAGCAACGCTCAAGGGGATATTGCTTTGGCCAAGGCAGCGCGCGAACATGTTCACATAATGAGGACTGAAGCGGAGGTGTTCGCCGACTTAAAGGAGTTGTGCCAGTCATCGGGCTACGTCCACGCCCTCGCCAACATCTGTTTTCGCGACAACATTGTTCGCTACTCGGGCCAAATGCGCCCGAAGGACATGTTGCCGATGTTCTCACCCGACCGCCTCATCCGCACCGAGATTTCGACGCTTATCGGCCTGATGATCCAGGGCGAGATGAGCTGGAAGAGGCCGTCGCCCCACGTCGTCCAAGAACAGATGGACTGTACGGATGCGTTGCTCAAGGAGTTGCATGAGACATTTCTTCCATCCATGTCCGGCGCAATAGCGGAGCAGGCCAAGGCGCCCGTTAAGGATCTGGAGCTGATGGGACGGGGTGAGTTCCTACGAGAGGCGATCTTCTACGGCGGGGAATCCGCCTACAGCTTCCAATATCGCGATTTCGCGCCCCCAAAATACGCAGCAGATGACGCTTGGTTGAAGGCGAACCGGGGATTCTCGGTTTTCGATGCCAGAACCATCGCTCATGCCATTGCGCGGCTGCAAGAGCAGAAGCTCATGGACACCGTGGCCCACATGGCGACGATCCCGCCGGAACAGTGGAGCATCCTCCTCGGGTTCACCTTTTCCGTGGGAGAAGTTGTTGCGGCATCCGGGATGGCGGAATCAACCGTGGAGGCCGTGCTAAGCGCTTTCGCGCTGGCACCTGGCGAAAGGAACGAGAACTTTCGCGCGCTTGATGATTTCAATGTCGCTAATGCGACTCCCCTGCTCAGATCCAACGGCGAGTTCATTCTGTTCCAGTCCTACAGCATCGTTGAAGCGCTCTATGAATCGCCGTTTTACTGGATGGTGGTTGACGGCGCGTATGCGTCCACTGCGATGCAGAATCGGGGGCGCTTCACAGAGAGCTTCTGTAGTGAGCGGCTTGAGTTGGTCTTCGGCAAGGCGCGCGTCCATACGAACGTGGATGTCTTCGAGTCAAAGGCGAGGAAGGTCGGTGAAATTGACGTCCTCGTGCTCTTTGGCGACCGTGCCGTAATCATTCAGGCCAAATCGAAGCGGCTGACTCTGGAATCGCGTAAGGGCAATGATGGCCGGATTCGAGATGATTTCAAAAAGAGCGTCCAGGATTCCTACGATCAGGGCCTGACGTGTGCTCAGAAGATCACTGACCCCAGGGTCACGCTTGCTGGGCCGGACGGTCGCGAGGTCCCTGTTCCAGACCGAATGTCCGAGATATACATTCTGTGCGTGGTCGCCGACCACTACCCCGCGCTCCACTTTCAGTCACGCCAGTTTCTCAAGTACACACAAACTCAAGTCATTCAGGCTCCGATGGTGCTGGATGTTTTCACGCTAGACGCAATCACAGAAATGCTCTCTTCGCCGCTGCATTTTCTTAGCTATATCCACCGCCGAGTCTCCTACACGGAGCGTCTGATGGCAACGCACGAGACGGTCATCCTTTCCTATCACCTGCAGAAGAACCTGTGGATCGAGGAGAACGTTGACATGCTGATGTTGGGAGACGACATCTCCGTGGATCTCGACGTTGCGATGGCGGTACGGCGCGACGGCGTGAATGGTCAGCGGACACCGGATGGTATTCTCACTCGCCTGCGTTCGACCACCGTGGGGCGTATTATCACGGCCATTGAGAGCCGTCCTGAGCCTGGGGTAATCGACTTCGGGTTCCTGCTGCTGGCGATGAGCGAAAAGGCGGCGACTGACGCAAGTACAGGCATCGATCGGGCCGCCAAACTCGCACGGCGAGATGGACGGACACACGACATATCTCTCGGGTTCGGTTCTCCCAATAGTGGATTCACAGTGCATTGCACCGCCGATCCGATGGCGGTGGCGGAGGCTAGACTACGGGGTCACTGCGAGTTTCGTAAGTATCGTCAAAAGGCGAAGACGTGGTTCGGCGTGTGCCTCCATCCCAGCGATCGATCACTCAGGTTCGGGTTCAAGCTCGACTATGAGTGGCAACAGGATGCCCGTCTGGAACAGGTGGCGCAGGACGCAGCCCAGCCTGCCACCCTCAGCCAAGCAATTGAGGCGAGCAAAAAGGGGTCGAAAGTCGGACGCAACGATCCGTGTCCATGTGGCAGTGGGCGCAAGTACAAGAGATGCCACGGCCAATAAACGGCTGAGACAGCCATCGGCAACAATGCTCCTATTGAAGTCAAAAGGTCGATTGGCAATATGAGGATGAAGGGTTCGTCACTTGACCAACAAACGCCCGTTCCGCGGAAGTGGCAGCCAGGCTCCGGAAGTGCGATTCTCGGAAGTTGACCAGGTTGAGTGACTGCCCGCGCGGAGGTCTACGCACGCGGGTGCGCCACAGGTGAGCCACTCGTGGCGTCGGCCTATGGTAGCCATGGTTTCCAAAATCCCCTTTATATAAGGGCTTCGCGATGTTGTCGCGCTACGACAACAGACGAAAGCGTGGCTACCAGGACTACCACGGCTACCATCTCGCTGGAACGACGTGGCGTGCTTTGGCAGCGCACCGGGTCCAAGCACTACCACACGAAAACGAGGTTCAAACGGCAGTTTGGACCTGATGTGGACCTGATGTGGACCTGGAGCGATGTTTTCGTGGAAGGGGCGAAAGGACCACCGCAAGACAAGTATTGTGTTTCGTGTTGGTTAGGTGTTGGTGGACCTGGTGAGATTCGAACTCACGACCTCTTCCATGCCATGGAAGCGCGCTCCCAACTGCGCCACAGGCCCACGGGTGACTCCCATCAATATAACATGGCAGGATGCCGCCTCGACAACGCGCCGGCTCGCGCGCGCAATCGTTGCAAGCAAGGCAGCACCCTTCACACCGTGGCGAGGGGAGTCCGGCTCGGGCCGGGGAATTTTCTCCGACCGGCGTCCCCGCAGTATCCTGGAAAGAATATGAAGAGGGAAGAAGCTTGGCAGATCCTGTGCGAGTTCACGAAATCGGAGAGCCTGCGCAAGCACGCGCTGGCGGTGGAGGCGTGCCTGGCGGCCTACGCCCGGAAGTTCGGCGAGGACGAGGAAAAATGGCGCGTCACCGCCGTGCTGCACGATTTCGACTGGGAGATCCATCCTGAAGCGCCCGACCACCCGCTCAAGGGCGAGCCGATCCTGGCCGCCCGCGGAGTCAGCGAGGAAGTCCGCCGCGCCGTGCTTTCGCACGCCCGCTACAGCGGGGTGAAGCGTGAGACTCCGCTCGAAAAGACGCTATTCGCCTGCGACGAACTGGCCGGCTTCATCACCGCCGTGGCGCTGGTGAAGCCGAGTCACAGCCTGGCCGAGGTAGAGGCGAAGTCCGTCCGGAAAAAAATGAAGGATAAGGCCTTCGCTCGCGCGGTGAGTCGCGAGGACATCATCGAGGGCGCCCAAGGGCTGGGCGTCGAGCTGGACGAGCACATCGCCTTCTGTGTCCGGGCCATGCGCGAGTGCGCCGCGGATCTGGGCCTGGCGGGCACCCCAGCGGTGTCGGGTCCCGCAGAATCGTGATCGCGGAGCCGCTCAGGACGCAAAGAGGCTGCACTCGAGAGCGTTGATCTTCGCCGCGACGGCCAGGAGCAACTCACGATCGGACTTAAGACGGCCCCAGCCGCACTGGGGGAACTCGCGCTTCAAGTCGTCCAGGCTGTCCAACGCCGCCGGACCGGCGGCCTGGAAGCCGAGCATATCGGCAAGCCGGCAGGCGAGATGGACAATCACGGTCTGGTCGAGACGTCCGCGGTTCGGCGGTTCGTGGTGGCAACCGATGGCCTCACGGAGCTCGGGAGGAAACCCCCACTCCTCTGCGAGCCAGCGGCCGATCGCGCAGTGGTCGGCGTCGAACATCTCGCGCTCATACTCCATCAGGTTAGAAGCGTTGCCCTGGTCCTCATCGACGGTTTGGAGCAGGCCGGTGTATTCCCCCGGGTAGGTCTCCAGCAGGGAGAGCCGGCCCATGTCGTGCAGGAGCCCCGCAGTGTAGCAAGGATCCTTCTCCATCCAGCAGGCCTCGGCGAGTTGTTCGGAGAGCAGGGCGCTCGCCAGCGAGTGGCGCCAGCAACGCAGCAAAATCGGAACATTGAGCGCGGCGGCCAGAAAGTTCCGCAGGGCGACGGTCATTACCAGGCCTTTTAGCCGTTCTAACCCGAGAACGGCCAGGGCGTTGAGAATGCCTCGGACCTCCTGCCGGCATCCCAGCAGGGGCGAATTGGCCATCCTCAGCACTTCCGCCGAAAAGGCCGCATCCACTCGAACCAACTCCGCCACGCGGCGGAACACCACGTCGTCGGTCGAGACCATCCGCATCAGCCGGACGGCAATCACGGGCAGGGGATGCAGATTCTTGAGAACCCACGGCCTCTGGGCGCCAGACGCCGATGCCGGCGATGTGCTCACACATCCTATATCGGCACAGAGGCGCCGGGGCTGGACCCGCAACGAGAGAAAAAATAATGAAAGCAATTAAAGGAAATGCAGGCTGATTTCGTGGCGCGCGCGCTCAGCTAGCGCCAAGAGACCTCACTATTTTGCCGCGCGCTTCAGACGGTCGAGGATCGCAGCCCAGTCGGGATCCTCCGGCGGCTGCTCGACCGCGATCCAATCCAGCCCCTCTCGGTCCAGCCGGTGCAGCGTCTGATACAGGACCGCGGCGTACGTGGCCGCGTCGGGCGGCATCCAGACCAGCCTGGCGACAGGCCCGGCCGGCTCAGTGGACACGCCGACGTAGCCGCCCTTGCCCTGGCCGGGCACGGCTCCGCCTTTAACCAGCAGCAGCCGCGTCTTGGGGCTGTAATGCTTGCGATGCATCCCCGGCGAGGGATGCGGGCCGGGCCCCCCGGCCGAGGCCATCTCTACCGGGCCGATCCGCTCCTCGATCTCCCGCTGCGAAATCATTCCCGGCCGCAGCAGCACGGGCCGCTCGCCGGCCAGCGACAGCACCGTCGATTCGATCCCTACATCGGTCGGACCGCCGTCGAGGATTAGGTCCACTCGCGAGCCCAGGCTGTCGCGCACGTGCCCGGCAGTGGTGGGCGAGAGTCCGCTGAACCGGTTGGCGCTCGGAGCGGCGATCGGAACCCCGGCCGCGCGGATGAGCGCCAGCGCTACCGGATGGGCGGGAACGCGGAGGCCCACGGTGCCGAGGCCGGCGGTCACGATATCGGGCACGCAAGGCCGCTTTGGCAGCACCAGCGTCAGCGGACCCGGCCAGTATCGGCGCGCCAGCGTTTCGGCCGCCTCGGGCCATTCCGCCGCCAACTCGCGCGCCATTTCGATCGAAGCCGCGTGGACGATCAGCGGGCTCCCCGCCGGCCGTCCTTTTGCTTCATAGATCAGCGCCACGGCCGCCGGGTCGAGCGCGTTCGCGCCCAGTCCGTAGACGGTTTCGGTGGGAAAGGCCACCAGCCTTCCCCGGCGGATCAGCTCCGCGGCCTCCTGGATCTGCTCGGGCGGGATCACGACTCGGGCAAGTCTTGCTTGCCATCGGCGCCGGCCGTCTTGCCGGTGCGCTTCCACACCAGGTAGGCGTGCATGAACGGCTCGAGGTCGCCGTCGAGAACGCGGTCGACGTCCCCGATGCCGAGCTTGGTGCGGTGGTCCTTGATCAGCCGGTACGGCGCCAGCACGTAGCTGCGGATCTGGCTGCCGAAATTGATGTCGGCTTTGCTGTCCTCAATCTTCTGGTTCGCGGCGTTCTTCTTGGCCAGCTCGTGCTCGTAAAGCCGCGCGCGGAGCTGTTTCATCGCCATGTCGCGGTTCTTGTGCTGCGAGCGCTCGTTCTGGCACTGCACCACGATGCCGGTGGGCAGGTGCACCATGCGCACGGCGGAATCCGTGCGGTTGACGTGCTGGCCGCCGCGGCCGCCGGCGCGGAAAGTATCGACACGCAGATCGTCCGGCTTGATGTCGATCTTGATCTCGTCGTCCACCTGCGGGTAGACGAAGACCGAGGCGAAGGAGGTGTGGCGCCGTGCATTGGCGTCGTAGGGCGAAATCCGGACCAGCCGGTGCACGCCCACCTCGGATTGCAGCAGGCCGTAAGCGTTCTCTCCGTTCACCTCGAAGGTGACGGACTTGATGCCGGCGGCTTCGCCCTCCTGCCGGTCCGTGACCACGGTGGGGAAGCCGACGCGCTCGGCCCAGCGCAGGTACATGCGCAGCAGCATCTCCGCCCAGTCCTGGCTCTCGGTGCCGCCCGCGCCGGGATGGATCTCGACGATGGCGCTGCGGAAATCGTTCTCGCCCGCCAGCAGCATCTCGGTTTCAAGCTTCTCCAGGCGCTCGGAGAGCTTGTGCAGCTCCTGCCGGATCTCGCCGCCGACGTCCTCGCCCTCGCGTTGCAGCTCGAACAGCGTCTCAAGGTCGGAGACCATGAGCGCGACCCGGGCGTCGTCGGCCAGCGCATGTTCGAGGCGCTTCCGCTCGCGCAGCAGGTGCTGGTCCGGCTGGGCCCAGAAGTCGGGCGCAGAGACGCGCTCTTCGATCTTGGCTAGCTGGGATTTGCGTTTGGGGGCGTCAAAGATAGCTCCGCACAGCTTCGGATTGCTGGCGGAGCGCGGAATACTCGCGTTCGAGTTCTTCGTTCATTCCCTACTCAGTGTATCAGAGTCGAGCAGATAGCCCTGTCTGCCGACGTTGAAGCAAAGCGTGTCGCCGAGCCGCATCCGGACGCCTTCTGCCTCATGGATATGGCCGCAGAAGAACGCCGCCGGCCGCTGCTTCTCGATGAATTCGCGCACGGCGCTGCTGCCGGCGTGCATGCCCTTGTGGACGCGGTCGAGATCGGTTCCAAGCGGCGGGCAATGGCACACCAGGATGAGCGGCTCCAAGCCCGCGAAGGGCGCCAGGCGCCGCGCCATTTCCTCTTCGCTGTACTCGCCCGGCGTATTGAACGGAGTAGGCGTCGAGCAGCCCAGGCCGGCGATCCGGTATCCACTCGCCTCGAAGCTCTGACCGTGGAAGTCGATGAGGCCGTGCTTCGCCGCCAGATCCGCGATCTGGCGCTCCGATTCATGGTTGCCCGGCAGCACGTAGACGCGGCCCGCACGGCGCTCCAGAATCTCGCCGCACCGCTCGAGCCCGCGCCCCCAACTGGTCAGATCGCCCGCCGCGAAGTAGTAATCGGCCTCGGAGGCCATGTGCCGCTCGAGCGCCGCGTAGTCGCCGTGGATGTCAGAGAAGACGAGCAGCCTCACAAGGATTACCTATACAGTTTGATCGTGGTTGCCGACTTGCCGGCCAGCGGGTCTTCGGCCTCGACGAATACGCCATCCTTCTTCGCCAGCGACACTTTCCGGAGGACGCGGTCGGAGGGCAGGCACACCAGCCCCTCGGCCTTCTCCGCATTCGCGGCGAAGACGACGAGATCGAGCTTCGACCAGTCCATCTGCATGGTAGATTGCGCCAGCGCGATGTGCGGAATCACGGCGCCGTCGCGCACCAGCATCACCACCGGAATCTTGCCGGCCTCGATGCGATGCCATCCGGCCGTGTAAACCTGGCCGGTCTGGTAGTCGATCCACTGGCCCGGCGGCAGGTAGACGTCGCGGCCGGTCGAGCCGGATTCGAACAGCGGCGCAACCAGAATCTGGGAGCCGAACAGGTACTCGTCTTCGACGTTCCAGGAGCCGGCGTCCTCCGGAAACTCGATGAAGAGCGCCCGCAGCATGGGCAGGCCGCGCTCGCTCGAGTCCTTGGCCTGGGCGTAAACGTAAGGCATCAGGCGGTACTTCAGCTCGTCGGCGCGGCGGAAATCGTCCGTGAAAGCCTCGCCGATCAGCCAGGGCTCTTTGGGCGGAGCGCCGTGGCAGCGGCTGTGCGAGGTCAGCATCCCGAAAGGCAGCCAGCGGCGGTAGAGTTCGGTGTTCGGCCCCGCGAAGCCCGCGAAGCCGCCGATGTCATGGCTCCAAAAACTGAAGCCGCTCAGGCCCAGCGACAGGCCGCCGCGCAGGGTGGCCGACATGCCGATATCGGTGGTGGCGGCATCGCCGCCCCAGTGCAGCGGATAGCGCTGGCTGCCGGCCCACGCGCTGCGCGCCCATATGATGTTCTCCCCGCTTATCTCGCGGGTGATGCCGGCCACGGCCTTGTTGTAACGCAGCGGGTACAGGTTGTGCTCATAGAAGCCGGTGCGCCCGGAGGCGTACACGCCGTTGAGGGGCGCGGCTTCCCCGAAGTCCACCTTGATCGCTCCCACGCCCATCTCAAGCAGGCCGGTGAGGTTTCTCTGGTACCACCGGACGGTGGCGGGATTCGAAAAGTCCAGCACCGCATCCTCGAAGGGCAGGTTGCCCTTGCCGTCCTTCACGTAGAGGCCCTTCTCAACGATCTCCGGGAAGAGCCGGTTTTTCGGCACGAAGTAGGGCAACTGCCAGAGCGAGATGTGGATGCCCTCCTGTTTCAGGTCCGCGATCATCTTTGCCGGATCCTTGAAGCGGGTGGAGGAGAACTGGTAGTCGCAGCGCCAGTCGTGCTCGAACCAGCCGGTATCGATGTGGATCACGTCGGCCGGCAGGCGCAGCTCGCGCAGCTTGGCGGCCACGCCGCGGACCTCGTCTTCCGAGAAATACGTGATGCGGCTCATCCACAGCCCGAAGCTCCACAGCGGCGGCAGGGGGGCCTTCCCGGTGAGGTTGGTGTACTCGTCGAGAATCTCTTTCGGCTGGCCGAGGAAAACGAACAGGTCCAGTTCGTCGTCGCCCAACAGCAATGCGTTGGTGCCCTGGTAGCTGGCGCCGAAATCGAAGGTGGCCGGGGCCGACGTGTGGACGAACATGCCGTAGCCGCGATCGCTCATGAAGAACGGGATGGGCTTGTACATGCGCGTGCTCTCGGGCCCCTGCGCATCGTTGGTGTAGAGCACGATCTTCTGGCCGCGCTTGTTCAACTCGGTGAAGGACTCGCCGCAGCCGAACAGCTTCTCGCCCGCCGAGAGCGAGAACACCGCCGCCAGGCTCCTCGAGTAATCCGACGGCCGGCGGATGAAGGAGAACGGTAGCACGGGCACCTGCGTCCGGCCGTTATCCACCTCATGATTAGTGCGCGTGAGCAGACGCCCCTTGGCGTCGCGGAATTCGATGTGCCAGGGCTTCTCGTAAACAGTGACCGAGCCGGCCGAACTGGTGTAGCGGTAACCGCCCTCGATCCTGGTCATCTGCCAGGAATGGTCGGTGGGCGGCTCGCCGACCAGCATCAACTCTTCGACCGGAGGCCTGGCCTCGAAACCGGTGCGCACGCGGATCCGCACGGTGCGCGGCGAAACGAACTGGATCGAGAATGGCAGCGCGGGGTTCACCGCGTACTCGACCTCGGGGAACGTCACTCCGCGAAAAGGCTGCAGCACGCCCTCCATCGTGTTGAACGCGATGCGCGGGTAGAGGTGGTTGCGCTGCCAGTTGAGCGTGCCCGTTCCTGCGGCGGGATCGAAACCCGACAGGCTGTCCGCCAGGAAGTAGGTGTTCGCAAAGTCGTGGAAGTCGCCGCTGACATCCACGGGGTCGCTGAGCATCGGCGAAGGCTGACTGGCCGAGGCGGCGGGCACCAAGGCGGAGAGAAGCAAGAAGGCAAGTGTGCGAAGCATGAAAGGTCTCCAGCCCGCGATGATAACAGAGGCGTGGGGTTGGCGCGCGACGCGCCCAGTGCCAATGGTAAAATCGTCCAAACTGGCGAGCCTTTTGGCGGCGCGCCGGAAGGACGGAATTATGAAGGTCTGCATTGCAGTGCTGGTCCTGGCATGCGCGCCTGCGGCGTTGGCCCAGGACACGGCCGCCGCGGCCGATCTCCACAAAGCGGCGCGAAGCGGCGACGTGGCGCTCATCCAGGCGCGGCTGAGGCAGGGAGTCAATCCCAACGTTCGCGACCAGGAAGGCCGCACTCCTCTCATGGACGCAGTGGTAACGGAACAGGTGGCGGCAATGCGGGCGCTGATCTCCGGCGGGGCGGACGTGAACGTCCGCGCCCGCGACGGCCAGACGCCGCTCATCGAAGCCGCCGGGGAGGGCCGCCTGGACGCGGCCCGCGTGCTGGTCGCTTCCGGCGCCGATCTGAACCTTTCCTCGCGGGGATGGGGAACGGCCCTCAAGACCGCGGAGCGCACCGGCCACAACGACGTTGCCGCCATGCTCCTACAGGCCGGCGCCCGCTCGACGGGCAGCTCGGTTGGCGACACGGTCTGCGTGCGGTCCTGGGGCGGCAATGGCTACTGCGGCAAGGTCCTCTCGATTAACAAGACGCAGTACCGCCTGCGCGTGACGAGCCTCGTGGGCTGCGAAAGGGGCTGCCCGGCGAAGGCGGAGTGTTCCGCCGGCCGCAACGTCGGCGGATCGGACGGCATCGCGGTGGACGACGAGGTCAACACCGTGAGCTGGTGCCTGACCCACACGGGGGTGAAGCCATGACGCGCCAGCACGTTCCCGCCGGTTACTGGCTCCTCTTGACCGCGTTGTGCGCGGTGATGGCTGGTTGCGGCGGAGGAGGCGGAGGGTCCTCGTCCAACCCCACCCCGACGCCGACGCCGGCTCCAACGATCATATCGGTGAGTGTTGCGTGTACCAACCCCAGCCTGCCCGAAGGTGGGACTGACCAGTGCACGGCGACCGTGCAAGGGACCGGGAGCTTCGTCTCCACCGTGACCTGGTCGGCCAGCGCCGGCTCGATTTCTTCCGCAGGCCTGTTCACGGCCCCCAGCGCCGCGGGATCGGTCACTATCACCGCCACGTCCACCGCCGACTCGACAAAATCCGGGACAGCCACGGTGACCGTGCTCGCTCCGCACAGCTCGGGCTTTACTTACAAGGCCGTGACTCTGACGTCATATTCGACCGGTGAATACAGCGAGGGGATCGCGAAGACTTCCGAAGATGCGCTTGCCGCCACGGGCGTCACCTGGGCGGGCGTATTGGTGACTCAGTTCATGCCCACGGCGACCTCGACGAGCATTGCGCCGGTCTCAGGCCAGACCCCCAGCGACGCCGACGTCATTGCCGCCATCACCGAGTTTCACGCGCAGGGCGTCAAGGTCATGCTGAAGCCCCACGTGGATGTCAGCGACGGCACGTGGCGCGGCGCGATTCATCCCACCGGCACGAACGCGTGGTTCGCCAGCTTCACCACGTTCATCACGCACTACGCACAGCTCGCCCAGAGCCACGGCGTCGAGATGCTCTGCTTCGGAACCGAGTACGCGACCATGACCGGGGCCGCGAACGAGAACGCGTGGAACAACGTCATTGCGGCAATCCGCGCCGTGTACACCGGGCCGCTGGCTTACGCCGCCAACGCCAGCGGGATCCCCGACGAGTTTACTTCGGTCTCCTTCTGGGACCAGGTGGACGTCATCGGCATGGACGCCTACTTCCCACTGACCGATCACGCTGACCCGACGCTCGCCCAGTTGGTTGCCGCGTGGTCCTCGAACAAGAACGGCGAGAACCTCGTCCAGGCCGTGGTGAACTTCGCCGGCGCGCACCCGACGAAGCCGTTGATCTTCACGGAGATCGGCTACATGAGCGCCGCCGGCACGAACATCGAGCCGTGGCAGTACACGCCCGACGGCACGGTCACCGCCACCCCCGACCAGACCGAGCAGCAAAACTGCTACGAGGCAATGTACGAGGTCTGGAGCCAGCACACCGACGTGATGAAGGGCAACTTCTGGTGGTCCTGGCAGATTTCACCGCCCGCCACGGGCGACATCGGCTACGCGCCCTGGCTCAAGCAAGCCCAGGGGGTGTTGGAGGCCTGGCAGTAAGCGGAACCCGCCTGCCCCCCGGCCTTCAGTAGCGCTGCATGTAGACCGTGTGCGTCTGGGTGAATTCGTAGAGGCCGTGCTTGCCGTCGGCGCCGCCGATGCCGCTTTTTCGCCAGCCGGCGTGGAAGCCCTGCATGGCCTCGAAGTTCTCGCGGTTAATGTAGGTCTCACCGAAATGGATCTCCTGGCACGCCTTGAGCGCCACGTTCAGATCGCGCGTGTAGATGGAAGAAGTGAGGCCGTAATTGGAATCGTTGGCGAAGCCGATGGCCTGGTCGATGTCGTCGAACTCGACGATGGGCACCACGGGACCGAACACCTCACGGTGGATGATCTCCATGTCCTGCCGGCAGCCGGCCAGCACGGTGGGCTCATAGAAGTAGCCGTCCTGGCCCCGGCCGCGCCGGCCGCCGGTCGCAATCGCGGCCCCGGCTTCCACCGCCCGGCGCACCAACCCATCCACCTTGCGGAAGCCGGCCTCGTTGATGAGCGGGCCGTACTCGACCGATTCATCCGCCAGCGGATCGCCGAAGCGCGTGCTCTCCATCGCGGCCGTCAGCTTGCCGACGAACTCACCCGCGGCGGCGCGCTGGACATAGACGCGCTCGGCGCAGTTGCAGACCTGGCCGCTATTGATGACTCGCGAGCTCTTGATGGCCCGCACGGCCAGGTCGATATCGGCATCGCCCATGACGATGGCGGGCGCCTTGCCGCCCAGCTCGAGGTTGACCTTGGTGATGTTGGGCGCGGCGGCGGCCATGACCGCGGCGCCGGTCTCGACGCTTCCGGTGAAGCTGATCATCCCCACCCGTGGCGAACCGGCCAGGGCTTTTCCCACGGTGGGGCCGCGGCCATGGACCACGTTGATGAGGCCCGGGGGCAGTCCGGCTTCGGCGGCCAGCTCGCAGAACTTGACGGCGTTGTGCGGTGTTTCCTCGCTGGGCTTGATGACGATCGTGTTGCCGGTCACCAGCGCGGGGGCCGCCTTGCGCGCGATCAGGAAAAACGGAAAGTTCCAGGGGAGTATGCCGCCCACCACGCCGATGGGCTGCCGGAACAGGAGAATGGTCTCGCCCGGCCGGTCGCTCTCGATGATCTCGCCCTCGATGCGGCGGGCCCACTCGGCCATGTAGTCCATGTAGTCCGCGGTAAAGGTCACTTCTACGCGGGCCAGGCCCAGCGTTTTGCCCTGTTCCTCGGTGATGACGCGGGCCAGCGGCTCGACGTTCGCGCGGATGCCGGCCGCGAGGACGCGCAGGACGTTGGCCCGCTCGACGGCCGGGCGCCGGGCCCACTCGCGCTGGGCCGCTGCGGCAGCCGAGAGCGCGGCATCGAGATCCGAAGCCGTGCTCTCAGGAACGGTGCAGATGGGCCTGCCGGTTGATGGGTTGGTCACCTCGATGCGGTCCCTGCCGCTCGATGGAACGAACTTGCCGTTGATGAAGTTGTGGTACTGGAGCATCGCTGCCTCCGCCGACGTGCCTATTCTAGCCCAGGCGATTCGTGCAGCGCGGGTGAGGGCGCTCAGCCCACACCGGCTAGCGGCGCGCCAGGCGGACACGGGGGGCCGGCTCTTCGCTGGCCGGCGCAGCTTTCTTGCGCGGGTGGGCGGCTTCGAGGGCGTTGATGTTGACCGCCAGCAGCTCCCACCTGAACGTCCGCGCCCCCGCCCGGCATACATACAGCTCTCCGGCCTGGATTAGACGCCTGGCGATCTGGCGGTCGGCGTTCGCCTCCAGCGGCCAAAGCCGGCCCTGCGTCTCCTTGGTGCAAGCGAGACCCGGCGGCGGCTCTTGAGCGAAGATGGCGGAGCCCAGCACAGCGGCCAGCACCGCCCCTCTCACGCAATACATCGAGGTGCTCACCGCATACGATAATGCGCCGAGAGGACCTCAGAATCAACCTTAAAATCATGAAGACACGCTAAGGCAGCCCGGTCAGAAAATGTACTTGAAACCCAACTGAATCTGCCGCGGGGGCTTGTTGCCGTAAGCGTTCTCCGAAAGCACCTCCCCAAAGTTCGCAGCGCCGAACACGTGATTCGGAAGATCCAGGTTGGGGTGGTTCAGCAGGTTGAAGAACTCGCCCCGAAGCTGGATCCGGTGCCGGTCGCCGCGCAGAGGAATAATCCTGGACAGCGAGAAGTCCAGGTTGGTGATGCCCGGTCCCGTCAGGATGTTCCGGCCAGCGCTTCCAAACTGGCCCGCGGGGGATTCGGCAAAAGCGCAAACGTTGAACCAGCTTCCCGGCACGCGCACCTGGTCGGCCGCCAGACCGCCTTGAGAGATCGTCTCATGGCAGGCGGAATCGGGATTCGCCATAACGGGACCGGCTTGGTACGGGTTGCCAATCAGGTCCGGCCGGCACGGGTTGCCGAAGGCGGTGATCGCGGAGCTGCCGCACCCCGGCAGGGAGCCGGAAAGGTTGACGGTGAAAGGCGAGCCCGACTGAGCCGTCAGAATCCCAGCCGCCTGCCAGTTGTTCAGTATCCAGCCTCGCCGTCCCCCCTTGCGCGCTCCGATGCGTCCGAAGGGCAGGTCGTACACGGCGCTGAGCGACAGACGGTGCTTGGCGTTGAAGTCGGAAAGCGCGTGCTCGGCGCGCAGATCCTCGGAGTCCTGAGGCAGTCCGGACCCAACGCTGCCCCCGAATACGGAGGATTCGTCATCCAGCGACTTTGAAAACGTGTACGAGGCGAGCAGGGTCAAATAGCGGCCGCGCTTCTCCGATCGGAACTGTAACGAGTTGTAACTGCTGTTGGCGTTCGATTCCACGTAGAGGATGGAGGAAAACTGGGGGTACGGAGCAAGCCCCGTCGCGGGGTTCGTCTGGTTCAAGTCGCGAACGTCGTCCAGATGCGTGCCCTTGGAGCCGACGTAGGCCAGGTCGATCATCCAGTTGGGCTGCAACTCGTACTGCAGGTCGGCGTTCCACTGTTGCACGTACGCGTCGCGGAAATTGGGCGAGATCATGTTCGGTTGAGCGAGGAATCCCGGCTGGTCGAGAATGTTCTGGATCGCCAGTGGCGAGTTCGGATTGTTGGGATAGTAGGCCAGCGTGTAGAAAGGCGGATTCGCACGGGGGAAGATGCTGATGTTGAAGATGCCGACATCGTAGAAGATGCCGTAGGCGGAGCGCACCACCCAGCGCTCGGACTTCATGGGCCGCCAGGCCACGCCGATGCGCGGGGCGAAGTCCTTTGGGGAGCCGGGGTATGTAGCCCGGGAAATGCCGTTGGTTCCTGCCTGGATGAACTGGCAGTCGGGTTGGGGAGAGCACGTCGCGGAATTCGAACTTAGATCGGGCACGCTGAAGCGGTTGTGGGACTCTACCGGCGGGCTGTTGTACTCGTACCGCAAGCCGACGTTCAGCAGCAGGCGCGGCACCACGTGGATGTCGTCCTGAATGTAGACGTTCGTGGCGGTGCTGCGCAGGGTGTTGAACATGTTGCCGCTCACGGCGATGGCGTAATCGGGGATACCCGAGAGCAACTGCGCCAGAGCCGCGACGCCGCAGCCAAACACCCCCCCCTCGACGGAAGGTACGCAGGTGGTCCCGAAGAACCACTCTCCCCGCGCTACGAAGTCGAGGTAATTGTTGACTTGAATCTTGCGGATATCTGCTCCGAACTTAAACTGGTTGCGGCCGTAAACCCAGGCCAGGTTGTCAGCGAGATGAGCGGTGGTGTCGTGCCGGTCCTGCGGATAGTTCACCGGCTCGCCGACCCCGTCGAAACCGGCGATATCGACATTTGGGACCCCGAGATCGACGGGGTTGGTGAGGACGGCGGGAAAGCCCAACTGCGAGCTCACGTCTATCCCGGTGTGCTCCTGAAAGGCCCCGGCGCGCATCCGGTTGAAGCCCAAACGGAACTCGTTGATCGCGCTGGAGGTGAAGACGTGCGTCCAGGCCAGCCCCGCGTTCTGACCGTTATTGAGAGTCGTGCTGCCGTAGCCGGGCAGGCTGGTGAAGGCATTGACGGGATCGAAAGGATTGAAGCGGTCCTCGTCGAACCTTGAGTAGTGGGCGGACAAGGTGTCTCTGGGACCGAGGTGGTGGTCCACCTTGATGGTGAGCAGGTTCTCCGCGTTGCGAATGATGGGCGAAGACTCGAATGTGTTCGAGTTCATCAGGTCCGAGCCCACGTTGGCCGCCGGATAAAGGTTGAACACGGCCAGGCCGGCCGGGTTTACAGGTATCCCCTCGGCAGCCACCGCGCCCAAGGCTTCCTGCTCCTGGACCTGGGAAGGCACAGTGGCTTCCCGTGTCGTCGCCTGTCTCAGGCGCAACCCTTCGTAAGAGACAAAGAAGAAGGTCTTGTCCTTACGGATAGGACCGCCCAGCGTTCCACCGAACTGATTGCGGTCGTAACGCGGGATGGGGCCACAGGTGCCGGGCACGGAGCTCGCGGTGCAGTCCGGAAGGTCGAACAGGTTCTTTGCGTCCAGGGTGCGGTTGCGTGCAAACTCGAACGCGCTCCCGTGGAAGTCGTTCGTGCCGCTCTTGAGAATGACGTTGATCTGCGCCCCGCCGCTGCGGCCGAACTCCGCCGAGTAGTCGCTCGATTGCACCTTGAATTCCTCGATTGCATCGACGGACGGCAGCGCAACGTATTGGTTGATGTAGGGATCGTTGTTGTCCACGCCATCCAGCAGGAAGCTGTTCGACTGTTCGCGGGCGCCGTTGACGCTGATCGCTCCGCCCTGGGTCGAGTTCTCCGAGCCCGCGGCGGGCGAATGGCTGCCCGGCACCAGGAGCGCGAAAGTGAGGAGGTTCCGCTCGTTCAGGGGCAGTTCGCGCACCTGGCGGCCGTTGATCACCTGTCCCAAGGTGGAGGTGTCGGTCTGCACCAGAGGAGGCGTGCCGGCGACCTTGACTTCTTCCGTTACCGTGCCGATTTGCAGATCAACGTCGACGCGCGCCAGTTGATCCACATCCAGCGTGACGTCGCTCTGGACGCTGCGCCGGAAACCCGGTTTCTCTACCGCGACCCGGTACCGGCCAGGCCGGAGCAACGGAACGGTGTAGTCGCCGTCATCGTTGGTCTGCACTTCCCGGCCGGCATTGGTTTCCTCGTTCGTGACAATGACCCGGGCTTTGGGGACCGTAGCCCCGGATGGATCGGTCACAGTGCCGGTTATGGCCCCGGTGGGGCCGGTTGCGAACAGCGGAACGGCGAGCAGGACTGCCAGCAAGAGCGCTGGCGGAAGCCATAGGCGACCCATGTCGTTCTCCTCAGCGTCTCGCTGCCGAGTGAGTCAGGCCCCTTTGACGCTCGGGCACCTCCTCATTCGGCGCGTAGTGACAGCATACAGCAGATGGATACGCAATGGTACGGCTGGTAGGGCAGGCGGCTCCGCCTGCCTGCCCCACCCTTCCCGTATTTTACCTGGGTCGGGCCGCGGCGAGCGAGCGCATCCAATCCTCGGCGCGGGCAGGCCAGGTCGTCACGGCGAGCGGCGAGGGGCGCAGTCCGTAGCCATGGCCGCCCGACGGATAAAGGTGCATCTCCGCCGGGACCTTGGCCGCCTTGAGCGCGGCGTAATACGCCAGACTGTTCTCGACGTGGACCGGATCGTCCTCGGTCTGCACAAGGAAGGTAGGCGGCGTGCCGGCGCTCGGTTGCGCCTCGGCGCCGAGTTTGCCGTACCGCAACAGTCCGCCGGGGTAGATCAGGATGGCGAAGTCCGGCCGGCAACTGGCGTCGTCCGCCTCGTCCACGCGGTCGTAGGAGCGTTTCTCGAAATTGGCGTCGAGCGCGGCGGCGAGGTGGGCGCCCGCGGAAAAGCCGAGCACACCGATGCGCTGCGGGTCGATTCCCCACTCCTTCGCATGGGCGCGGACCATCCCGACGGCTCGTTGCGCATCCTGCAGCGGCGCCGCATAGGGCGGCTGACCTTCGCGCGCAGGCACCCGGTATTTCACCAGAATGCAGGTGACGCCGGTCGAGTTCAGCCACTCGCAGACCTCAGTGCCCTCGAGATCCCAGGCCAGAATGCGGTAGCCGCCCCCAGGGAACACCACAACCCCCGCGCTGGCCGCGCCGGCTTTGGCCGCGGGATAGACGGTCAGCGTGGGCGATGAGACGTTGGTGATCCGCGCCACACGCCGGCCGGCGATCAGGTTCTCCTTGGCGGTGGTGGTGTCGTATTCCGGCCCCAGGTTCCCCTCATCGCCGGGGGCCGGCCCCTTCCAAAGAGGGATGGGACCGGGCGGCGCCGCATAGGCCCCCAGCGCGATCAGGCCGGAAATCAAGAGGTAACGGAATCGTCGTGGCATGGCTTCGAGACAAGGATATCGCATGTGAAAGGAGTTCCACGCTGACGGCATCTCCCCAGCAAGGAGAAACGCCGTGAAAGTCACTATAACCTGCATCGCCGCGCTGGCGGCGATCGCTGTCACCGCGGACGCTGCCGAGCTGCGGCTCAGCGGCCCGTATACGCACGACAACCTTTCCGTATATCTGGTCCACGGGCAGGACCGCTTTCAGAAGAAGTACCTGACCCTGGCCGAGGCGATGGCACAAGGCAAGGTGGTGGTCTACGAGACCAGTAACGTGAATGTGCTGCAAGTGGAGAACCTGTCGGGCCAGGATGTCTACCTGCAATCCGGCGAGATTGTGAAGGGCGGTAAGCAGGACCGCGTGCTGCAGGATGACGTCATCGTGCCGTCTGCGTCCGGCAAGGTCAATCTGCCTGTGTTTTGCGTGGAGCATGGGCGCTGGAGCCAGCGCGGAGCGGAGCCGGCGCAGGCCTTCGCCGCCTCTCCCAGTGTGATCGCCTCGCCCGCGATGAAACGCGCGGTCAGGGCGGACGCCAACCAAAGCGAAGTCTGGGCGCAGGTGGCCGAGGACCAGCGGCGGCTCTCCGACTCGCTCGCGACACGCCTGCAGTCGCCCACTTCGGTCTCGAGCTACCAGCTCACGCTGGAAGCGCCGAAGCTGCAAGAGCGGGTGGAGGCCTTCAAAAAAGAGCTCTCCGGCCTGGTCGACAAGTATCCCGACGCCCTGGGCTACGTGGCGGCGGTGAACGGCAAGGTGACCGGAGCCGACGTTTACGCCACGCACGACCTGTTCCGCAAGGTGTGGACAAAGCTGCTGGCGTCCTCGGCCGTGGAAGCGGTGGCGGCGGCCAGGCCGGGCGTGAAGTTCGAGCCTCCGCCGATGGCCGACGTGCGGGCCGCGGCTACCGGCCGCGGTGCGCGGGTCACGGATGACCGGCAGATCAACCGCCGCACCAACAGCGTGAAAGCGGACCTGCCGCAGGGACTGGTCTTCGAGACCAGAGACGAGGAGGAGGCCGGCGGGCCGGTGCACCGCAACTACGTCACGAAGTAGCGGCGCATTTCATCGGCGGCGCGCCGCCGCGAACGAGAACACGGAGAGGACCGCGTTGCCATGCGAGTCCGCAATCGCGCGTGCGTCCGAAACCGCAAGGCCGCGCGAGCTTGCACCCGTCACGATTCCCTGAGTGCCGGACTCGGCGACCAGGTAGTCCGCAGTGTGAGTAATGTAAAGGACGCCCTCGCGCGCGGGAGCGGGCTCGACAACCCGAATCGCGTCGCCGGACTCAATCCTGGCCGGGGCCTCGAGGCCCCAGTCGAGGAAGGCGACGGGCTTGCCTGCGTTCCGAATCACTCCAGGTAACTGCCGGGTGGCGTCCGTCCAGTAGACGCTGAAGCCGTTCCGCAGAGCGGCGCGATGATAATTGACCAGCAGGACTACATCCGAAGCCGCCACCAGCGCCACGACGCCGAATACCAGCCCATAGCGCCAGAGACCGCGCATGCGCTCGGCGAATGCGGCAGTGGTCGCCGCGACTATGAAGTGCGGGGCCGGGTACATCAGAACGGTGTGATGGGGGCCCGCTCCCGAGCTGCCCGCCACAAAAAAGAGCGCAACCGTCGAAAGCCCGGCCACCCAGGCAAAGACAATCGGCTTGAACAGCGGGGACGCTCTGAGAAGCGGCAGCGCGACTGCACTCATCAACAGCGCGAAGAACAGAAAACTTCCCGGGCCGAGCGTGGAGTCCCGGTACCAGGTCTTCACCAACTCTCCGATTGGAGCGCCTCGCAACGGGAGGACCTCCCCGGGCAGGCTCCGCACCATGTAGTGTTCCAACGCCTTCCCGTTGAGCGTCAGGCGCAGCATCATCAACTTCTCGCTGGCAGGTATTGGTGCCAGTTGGGACCAGGCCTTCAAGGTGGCTCCGCCTGTCCGGATGTTGAACAGGAGCAGCGGGCTTGCGCCAACGAGCAGCGCGCCGAGAGCGACGGCGAGGCTCCCCGCACTGGCGCGCTGGCACAGGCGGCGCGGAAACACTGCCGCGCAGGCGAGCAACATCCCCGCCATCGGAAAAGCGAAAATCGCCTTGTACCACAGCATGGCCCCCGCGAGAGCAAACGCGGCAGCGAGAACGGGCCTGCTTCCGGACTCCCCAAACCGTTCAAGCAGGGCGAGGAATCCCAATACGCCGGCCAGAAGCAGAGCCACTGGCCCCCAGTCGAAAACGTTGGTGAATACAAATGAAGCGTCGGCGGCGAGCAGAATCGCAGCGCCGATGGCGACCCGGCCGCCCCCGATTCGGCGAGTCAAGCCGGCAAACAGCAGCAGCGTCCATATGCTAACCAGGCACACCGGCAGACGCATCGGCCAGACGCCGGCACGCCACGTCCGGAACACGGGCCAATAGAGCCAGGTCTTCAGGCAGCCGATGTAGTCCATCAGCATCACGGGCGCGCGGAAATTTCCCAGGTGCAAGTCGAAGAGGGTGGATCCGCCGTCGAGAAACGGTCCGACAAAAAGGGCCTCATCCTGTTGAATGCCAGGGAGCGTCAGGAACGAAAGCTCGATCGCCAGGAGCGCAGCGGCGATGGCGAGGCACGCGCACCAAAAGAAACGGCCGCTGGTGATGCCTTGCCTCCCCCACCAATCCACATGCTCTTATAACATAGAACCGTATGACTCGACTGCTGCTGGTGCTGGCGGCCCTGCTCGCGCAGCGGCCCGCGGTGAATTACGACGAAGCCAAGGTGCCGAAGTACACGCTGCCGGATCCGCTGACGATGCGGAACGGCGAGCGGGTGCGCGATGCGCAGACGTGGGTCGAACGGCGGCGGCCGGAGATCCTGGACCTGTACCGGTCCGAGGTTTTCGGGCGCAGTCCCGCAAGACCGGCCGCGCTGAACTTCGAGATCGCTTCGAGCGGCAAGGCGGCGCTGGACGGGAGGGCGGTCCGGAAACGGGTGACGGTCTGGCTGGCCGGAAGGGACGGCCCGAAGATGGATCTCCTCCTCTATCTGCCGGCGGGGGCAAAGAAGCCGTCGCCGGTGTTTCTGGGGCTGGGCTTCGCAGGCAACCAGTCGGTCTCGGCCGACCCCGCGATCCCGCTGGCGGAAGAGTGGACGCGCGACCCGGCCACGAACGCGCTGGTGAAGCGGC
The DNA here is from genome assembly GCA_963719445.1 of Bryobacterales bacterium. Lineage (GTDB taxonomy): Bacteria > Acidobacteriota > Terriglobia > Bryobacterales > Bryobacteraceae > DASWZN01. The sequence continues at coordinate 3,464,961 of OY970385.1, read as the reverse complement.
GGGCCGAGGAGAAATCGCGCGGCTCGGCCGCCGAGGCGTGGCAGCTCGAAAAGGTCCTGGAGCACGGCTACGGCCTGGCGACGGTCTACTATGGCGACATCGAACCGGACTTCGCCGGTGGCATCCAATACGGCATCCGGCCGCTGTTCTTCCGGCCGGGGCAGACGCAGCCGGCGCCGGATGATTGGGGCGCGATCGCAGCGTGGGCCTGGGGCCTGAGCCGTGCCATGGACTACCTGGAAGCCGACCGCGACGTCGACGCCCGGCGCGTGGCGGTGATCGGCCACTCGCGCCTGGGCAAGACCGCGCTGTGGGCTGGAGCGCAGGACACGCGCTTCTCCATCGTCATCTCCAACGATTCGGGCGAGGGCGGCGCGGCCATCAGCCGGCGTGATTTCGGCGAGCGCACCGCGGACCTGAACGCCCAGTTCCCCCACTGGTTCTGCGGCAACTTCAAGAAATACGACAACCGCGAGGACGCGATGCCGGTGGATTCCCACATGCTGCTGGCCCTCATCGCGCCGCGGCCGCTCTATGTGGCGAGCGCCGAGGAGGACCTGTGGGCGGACCCCCGCGGCGAGTTCCTGGGGGTGGTGAATGCCTCACCCGTGTACGAGCTTCTGGGGAAACAGGGGATCGGGACGGACCGTATGCCGGCCGTCCACCAGCCCATCATGCACACCGTTGCCTACCACGTCCGCGCCGGCGGGCACGGGATCACCGCCTATGACTGGGAGCAGTATCTGAAATTCGCGGATCTTCAGTGGGGCGGCGTTACCGTTCCCTGACGGCTCCGGCGCCGGAACGGAGCCGCGACTGTCCACCAGCAGAAAGCCATGCGGCGGGCCAAAGCGGCAGCCCAACGCACGGACCGGGCGGCGCGGGTCTTCACCGGGTTTCGCGCACTTTTTGGAGGGACTGAAGGGGAAGGTCTTCTACCAGGGGTCCGAATTCTTGCGCCCCAAGGTAGTCCCCTACGGCGACCTGGCCGTCATGACATACAACTACCGGTCCACGATGAGGGACACGGATGGTTCGGTGAAGTATCGGTCGCTGTGGAACACCACCGAGGTCTACGCCCGCATCGCCGGGCAATGGAAGATCGTCCACACCCACTGGTCCTTCGTCGATCACACGCCGCCCGGTTTCCAGGAAGTGCCGCTTCCGGTGGAGCTGAAGCCGGCGGCCTATTCCGGCGTACTCGGCGAGCTGATGACGCTTGAAATGGCTGCGATGGAACGCTGGCGCAAGGGAGATCCCTGGGGCTTCACAGATATCAGCGCCCCGTTGGTGACCTACTTCGACTCCGGCACGCCGCAACGGCTGGACGGACTCGCCGCTCTCAAGGAAGAGTACGGCAAGCGCGCGGGCAAGATCCATTACGAGGTCATGGACTTCGTGGCGCCGGCGGTCCAGGTCCACGGAGACGCTGCCGTATTGCTCTACCGCTTCTTCGACATCCACCTCGGCCCCGACGGCTCCGTCCGCCAGCGCACGCCCTGGAACTGCACCGAGGTCTACGCCAGGACGGACGGAGCCTGGAGGATCGTGCACACCCACTGGTAGCTGCTCAACGGCCGCACCCGGTAGGCCGCGCCTGCCGACGGCTGACGGTTACAACCGGTGCAACCCTGGGACAGAGTGTGGCTATTGCGACACAGCCACGTGTGCTATAACAATTTATAAATCAGTCGCTTGCCGTTTGGGGCATCGATTGCTCCACTGGGGTCGCCTTGCGATTTGAAACTACCGTTCAACGCCCCGTCGAGACAAGCGGCGTGGGCCTCCACAGTGGCGTCCCGGTGAGCATCAGGATTCTGCCCGCGCCCGCCTCCACGGGGATTGTCTTCGTGCGGACAGACCTGGACCGCTTTCCCGTCCGGGCCACCTGGGAGCACGTCGCCCGCGTCAGCTATGCCACCAGCCTGATGCGGAAAGGCGTGCTCATCTCGACCACCGAGCACCTTCTCAGCGTGTTTTACAGCATGGGCATCGACAACGCCTATGTCGAGATCGACAACCTCGAAGTGCCGATCCTCGACGGCAGCGGCCTGCCGTTTGTCGAACTGCTCGAGCGCGCCGGCCGCAGGCGCCACCGGCGGCTGCGGCGCTACCTGAGGATTCGCCGGCCGGTCGAGGTCGCCGACCGCGGCAAGCGCATTTCGATCCTGCCCGCCGACAGCTTCCGCCTCACCTGCGAGACCGATTTTGCCCATCCCCTGGCGGGCGCCCAAACGCTCGAGTTGGAGGTAACGCCGGAGCGGTACGCCGCCGAACTCGCTCCTGCGCGTACCTTCGGCTTCGAGAGAGACCTGGCGCAGCTCAAAGACATGGGGCTGATCCGCGGCGCTTCGCTCGACAACGCGGTCTGCTTCAACGGCCGCACCGTTCTGAACCCCGGCGGGCTGCGTTTCGCAGACGAGTGCTGCCGCCACAAGGCGCTGGACCTGATCGGCGACCTGGCGCTGCTGGGCCGCCCGCTGCTGGGTCACGTGATCGCCGAGCGCGCCGGCCATGCCATGCACGCGGCCCTGGTCAACCGCATCATGAGTGACAGCTCGCTCTACGAGATCCTCACCTTCGATCAGCTCGCCACCCGTGTAGCCGGCGCGTTGGTATCCTGAGTGTCGGCAGGCTGAGCCGCAAGAGAATCCGGGGACATTCCGGGGTCGCCGTGTCGCGTTTTCGGCCTACGGACAGACGCAACCGATGCGGAACTTTAATCTCGCCAACATCCTGACCTCTGTCCGTCTCGTGCTCGCTCCGCTGGCCGTGCTCGCCATCCTGGCGCAGCGGTTCCGCCTGGCGCTGGCCATCTTCTTTCTCGCCGCCGCCACGGACGGCCTCGATGGGCTGGCCGCCAGGCGCCTCAACCTTGAGACCAGGCTCGGCGCCTATCTCGATCCGATCGCCGACAAGCTGCTGCTCAGCGCTTCCTACCTCGCGCTCGGCGCCTGCGGCGCGGTCCCCTGGTGGCTGGTGATCCTCATCTTCGCGCGCGACTTCCTGATACTCGCCATGGCCGGCGCCGCGCTGCTCCTCACCGCGCACCGTGACTTTCCTCCCTCCGTCTGGGGCAAAATCAGCACTTGCTTCCAGATTCTTGCGGCGGTGGCGGCGCTCGCAAAGGGCGCTTTCGCCGTCGCGCGCCTGCCCCTGGCGCCCTTCTTCTGGGCAGCGGCCGCCGCAACCCTCTGGAGCGGCGCGGGATACCTCTGGCGCGGCGTCTCCATCGCCCGCCGGAGCGCTCGCTGATTCGGCGGTGATTCGGCGGATTGACGCCCGCCGAAGCGCGGCGTAGTCTTAAGATGGAGAGGGGGAGGCGTAGCATGAGCCGGTACGTACCTTCCCGCCACTTCCTGCAAGCGGGGTTGGCGGCGATTCTGCTGGGCGCTTTCACGGCCTGGTGCGGCCGTACCTGGTTGCCTGCTTACGCGGCCGCCGTTCTCTTCCTTGCCTCCGCGGCCGTCCTCATGATTCTCGCTTTTCGCCCGGCCATCGAGGTTCATGACGCCTACTTGGCCATTGGCCGCCGCCGCATTCCATGGGCCGATGTCCGCCGGGTCGACCACGCGGGCTGGCTCTCCCCGCTGGTCGTCCGTCTCACGCTCGCCGACCAATCCCGGGTCCTGCTTGTTTATCCGGGCGACGCCGATTCCGGCAACAGCCTCCTGCATCGTCTGCGCCGCTACGCGCGCCAGGCGCTTATTGACGGCCACCCCTACCGCAAGTTCTGGAACGAAGAGCCGGCACTCGCAGTCGAAGGCCGGCCGCTCCCCTCTCCGCGGTACCGGCTGCTGCTGCCCGAAGACGAGGCCGAGGTCGAGCGCCTCTACCAGCGCCTGAAGGCTGTGCGCCGCCTTGACCCGGACGACTCCGGCGACGAAGAATAGTCATTGGCGTCCTCGCAAGTCCGCATACTTCGCTGGGCTGTGCCCGCCGCGATTCTGATCCTGCTTCTCGTGACCCATCAGGTTTGGCTGCGCGCTCTGGGCGGCTTCCTGGTCAGCGCGCAGGAGCCGTTCAAGGCCGACATGGCGGTAGCCCTTGCGGGCGACGAGCACGGCAACCGCATCCTCACGGCGGCCCGCCTGGTGAAGGAAGGCTACGCCCCCAGGGTCCTGGTCAGCGGCCCCGATTGCTGCTATGGCCGCCATGAGAGCGATGTGGCCATCGAGTTCGCGACTCGCCACGGATCTCCCGCCGAGTGGTTCATTTCGTTTCCGGTCCTCGGCGATTCGACGGTGGAGGAGGCGCGCCAGATCGTCCCCGAGCTAAACCGCCTGCGCGTGCGGCGGTTTATCATAGTGACCAGCAACTATCACACACGCCGCGCCGCGAGCGTTTACGCCGGGCTCGTGCCGCGCGATCGCTTTCGCGTGGTGGCCTCGCCCGACTGGGCTTTCCGTCCCGAGGATTGGTGGCGGAGCCGCCCGGGGCGGAAACAGTGCATTCTCGAATGGATCAAGACACTCGCCAACTGGGCCGGTCAGTGATGCGGGAGACCGCGCGGCGGCTGTGGCCCTACTACCGCCGCTACCGGCGTGGCCTCGTGCTCGGCTTCGGCGCGCTGGTTCTCAAAGATCTCACGGCCGCCGTCCTCCCCCTGCTGGTCCGCGACGGCATGGATTCGTTGAACCACGGCCTTTCCCTGCGCGTGATCTTCGACGCCTGCGCCATCCTGGTAGGGCTCTCCGCCTTCAAGGGCCTCTTCCAGTACTGGATGCGCGTCATCCTCATCGGCATCTCGCGCGATATCGAGTACGATCTCCGCAACGACCTGTTCCGCCACCTGGTCGAATTGGCTCCAGAGTTCCACTCGCGCACCCGCACCGGCGACATCATGGCCCGCGCCACCAACGACCTCAACGCGGTGCGGATGATGCTCGGCCCCGGAGTCATGTACTGGGCGGAGACCGCGCTGACCTTCGTCCTCGCCGTCACCATCATGCTGTTCGTCGACTGGCGGCTCACGCTGATCGCCATTCTGCCCGCACCCGTGGTGAGCTTGGCGGTGAGCTACTTCGGCCGCGTGATTCACGACCGCTTCGAGCGCATCCAGGCCATGTTCTCCGACATCAGCAGCCGCGTGCAGGAGAACCTCTCCGGCGTGCGCGTGATCCGCGCTTACGTGCAGGAGGAGGCCGAGCTGCGCCAGTTCGAACGGCTCAACCGCGCCTACATCGCGCAGAATCTCGCGCTGGCCCGCGTCTCCAGCATGTTCATGCCGCTGCTCCAGATCCTGATCGGGGTCACCTTCCTGATCGTGCTGTGGGCCGGCGGCTACGGCGTCCTCTCCGGGAAAATCTCGCTGGGCGGCTTCGTGATGTTCAACCTTTACATGGGCGCCCTGGTGTGGCCCATGATCGCGCTGGGCTGGGTGGTGAACCTGATGCAGCGCGGCACCGCCTCGCTCGGCCGCATCTGCCAGATCCTGGACGAGCGCCCGTCGATCGCCGCGCCGCCCTCTCCGAAGCCCGTGCCGGCCCGGGGCGCGATCGAGTTCCGCGGCGTGAGCGTCGAGGCTCCGGCCGGCCGCGCGCTCGACCGCGTCGATCTCGAAATCCGCGAAGGCGAGACCGTGGCCGTGGTGGGCCACACCGGCAGCGGCAAGAGCACATTGGTCCGCCTGATTCCGCGGCTCCTCGATCCGGCCGAGGGGTCGGTGCTGCTCGGCGGCATCGACCTGCGCGAGCTTTCCCCCACCGGCCTGCGCCGCCAGATCGGCTACGTCCCCCAGGAGACGTTCCTGTTCAGCGCCACCCTGGCCGAGAACATCGCCTTCGGAGTCGAGGGCGCGACCGAGGAGCAGATCCGCCGCGCCGCCGAGCTGGCCGGTCTGGCCTCCGACATCGACGGCTTCCCCGACGGCTACCGGACGCTGGTGGGCGAGCGCGGCCTCACGCTCTCCGGCGGCCAGAAGCAGCGCGCGGCCATCGCCCGCGCCATTCTCCGCGACCCGCGCATCCTGATCCTCGACGACGCCCTCGCCAGCGTCGACACGCTGACCGAGGAGCGCATCCTCGCGGGCCTGGCCGAGGTGATGCGCGGCCGCACCAGCATTCTCATCTCGCACCGCGTCTCCACCGTGCGCCAGGCCGGCCGCATCATCGTGCTCTCGGCCGGCCGCATCGTCGAGCAGGGCGCCCACGCCGACCTGGTAGAAGCCGGCGGCTACTATGCCGGCCTCTACCGGAAGCAGTTGCTCGAAGAGGAGCTGGAAGCGATTTAGGCCGGGCGGGCACTATCCCGGCCAGGCGCCCAGGATTCGACGCAGGAAAACCAGCTCACCCAAGTGGAAAGCGTTGTGGTCGGCCACCAGGAGCGCTTCGCGGAGAACGGTCTGCCCTTCGCCGTGCGGGATGCGCGCATAGAGATCGGTCCTCGGGTCCTCCACCAACTCCTCCATCGCCTCCAGGTCCGCACGGAACCGCTTCACGCTCGCCGCCCACGCCCGGGCATCCGGCGGAGCTTCCGATTGCGGCCAGTAGCCGGACGGCCAATCGGGTGAGATGTGCTTGGGGCTGCGGCTGAACTCCAGAATGTCCCACTGCGCGATGCGCATATGCTCCAGCAGTTCCCAGGCGGTGTGAGGCGCGCCCTCGGGTTTCGCGCCGCGCAGCCGCGCCGGCAGACCCTCAACAGCCTTCTCGAAGTTGCCGTGCGCTCCCCCGCCCCGCAGCACGTAGAGCACGTGATCGCGCAACGCCCGGTCGTGCTTCGTCATTTTTCCTCCTGCTACAATGATCTACCAATGACACGCTACAGCTGGGCCTCGGTCGAGAGAGAGCAGATGAATCCCCTGTTCGCGCGCCAGGTGATCCATGGCGATAAGATCACGATTGCGCGCATCGAGCTCGGCAAGGGCTGCATCGTGCCGGAGCACGCGCACATCAACGAGCAAATCAGCATACTCAAGAAGGGCCGGCTTCTGTTCCGGATTGCGGGACGCGAACTGACGCTCGAAGCCGGCGACGTGCTTCACATCGCCGCGCACGAGCCCCACTCGGTCGAAGCGCTGGAAGAGTGCCACGTCATGGACGTGTTCTCACCGCCACGCGACGACTGGCGGCGCGGCGACGACGCCTATCTGCGGAAGTAGCGCGGGCCTCAATCCAGCCGTTTGTGGAAGCGCAGCGCGCTGGCGGTGAGCACCACGGTGCCGTAAATGAACAGCGCGGCGAAATGCGGCCACAGCACGGAGAAGCCGGTGCCCTTCAGAAAGATGCCGCGAACGATGGACATGAAGTAGCGCACCGGGTCGAGATAGCTCAGCACCTGCACCGCCAGAGGCATGTTGCGGATCGGAAACGCGAAACCGCTCAGCATGAAAGCCGGCGTGAAGAAAAAGAAGGAGCCCATCACGGCCTGCTGCTGGGTCTGCGAAATCGTCGAGACGAACAGTCCCACGCCGAGCGTCGTCATCAGGTAGATCACCGCCGCGAAGAAAAGCAGAACCAGACTGCCGCGTAGCGGAATGTGGAACACAAGCAGCGCGGCGGTGGTGATGAAGGCCACCTGAATGAGACCGGCCAGGCCGAACGGCAGCGTCTTTCCCAGCATCAGCTCGATGGGGCGGATCGGCGTGACCATCAACTGCTCCAGCGTCCCGATTTCCTTTTCGCGCACGATGGCCATGGCGGTCAGCATCATGCTCACCAGCGTGATGATGTTCACCACGACGCCCGGAACGAAGTAGTTGCGGCTGAGCAGGTCCGGGTTGAACCACACGCGGCTGCGGACGTCGAGCGAGGGAAGGCCCAGACCCACGGGTGCTTGCGTAGCCGTGGTCCGGCCGACCAGCTTGGCTTGCTGCTGTGCGGTCAAGGCGCTGCCTGCAAACCCGCTGATCACCTGGTTGGCATAGGCGGAGGCGATGGAGGCCGTGTTCGAGTTGCTGCCGTCCACCAGCACCTGCACGGTGGTGGTCACGCCGCGCTCGATGTCACGCCCGAACCCGGGAAACACGCTGACCACCGCGTGGACACGGCTCTCATCGAGCAGGCGCTGCGCGTCACGCTCGTTGGCCGGCACGGCAACCAGGTCGAAGCGCGGCGAACCCTGGAACGCCGCCAGCAGGTCGCGCGACTCGGACGTGTGGTCGCGATCGAGCCAGGCGATGCGCACGTGGTCGACGTCCAGGTTTACCGCGTAACCGAAGACCAGCAACTGGATGAGCGGCGGCATGAAGAGCAGAATGCGCATGCGCGGCTCGCGCAGCGTCTGCCGGAATTCTTTGCGCACGATCTCGCGGGTTCGCTTCCACATATCACGCCACCTTCCGCGTGGGGCAGGCGGTTCCGCCTGCCGGCCCGCTTTGAGCGGGCCCAACTGTCCGCCCCACCGGCCGCGGTCTCTGCGTTCTCTTCATCTCACGCCACCTTCTGGCGCAGCTTCCTGGTCGCGATCAGAAAGACGATCGTGGCGAAGAGGGTTAGGAACATCAGCTCGCCCCACAGCATGTCGATGCCGATGCCCTTCAGGAACACTCCCTTCAGGATCGTAACGAAATACCGCGCAGGCACGACGTAAGTGATGACCTGGATCACTTTCGGCATGTTCTCGATGGAGTAAACGAAGCCCGAAAGCAGGAACGCCGGCAGGAACGAGGCGAGCATGCCCATCTGATAGGCCAGCACCTGGGAACGGGCCAGCGCCGATATCAGGATACCCAGGCTCAACGAGCCGAGCAGAAACAAACAGCTCGAGACCATCAGCAGCAACGGGCTGCCGCGTAAGGGCACGTTGAACACCAGCAGGCCGGCCAGGATCGAAATCACCGTGTCGACGAACCCCACAGCGAAGAAGGCCGCCATCTTCCCCAACACGATTTCGGCCGGCCGCAGCGGCGTCGAAAGCAGTTGCTCCATGGTGCCCATCTCCCACTCCCGCGCGATGGTGAGGGACGTGATCAGCGCCGTGATGATGGCCAGAATCACCGAGATCAGCCCCGGCACGATGTAGTTCCGAGACTTCAACTCGCTGTTGTAAAGCACGCGCATGCGGACATCGACCGGCGATTCCAGCTTCGCGCCGCCGCGGAGGTTCATCGCCGACGCGCGCAGCTTCATCGAGTAGGCCTCGGTCATCGCGTCGGCGTAGCTCTTGGCGATGGACGTCGTGTTCGAGTCGCTGCCGTCGTAGAGGAGCTGGACCGGAGCGCTGCGTCCGGCCAGCAGGTTGCGCGCGAAGTCGTGCTGGATCACCACGGCGAGCATGCACCGGTCGCGGTCGATGGCCCGCTCGATGGCGCCATAGTTGTCCACGGTGCCGACGATCTGGAAGAAGCGCGAGCCGGCGAATTGCGCGATGAGGTCGCGGCTCTCGGGCGTGCGGTCCGAGTCGTAGATCAACGTCGGGATGCGGTCCACGTCGAGCGTGAGGCCGTAGCCGAACAGCATCAGCATGACGAACGGCACCGCCAGCGCCATGGCCAGGCTGCGCGAATCCCGCACGATGTGCAGGATTTCCTTGCGGAACATGGCGCCCGTGCGGCGGAGACTCATGCGGCCCTCCGTTCTTCCTGCTCGATCATGGCCACGAAGACGTCCTCCATCGAAGGCTCGATGGATTCCAGAGTGTGCACTTCGATGGCCAGAGACGCGAGCCGTTCGCGGATGAGCGGGCCGGCAGCTTTGGAGTCGTCGACGGTGACGTGCAGCCCGCCGCCGAAGACCGCGACGTCGCGCACGCCGTCGAAGCCGTCGAGCGCCTTCAGGGCGCCCCGCGAATCCGACGTCTCGAGCGCCAGCAGATGGTGCCCGGTGAGCGAGCGCTTCAACTCCGCCGGCGAGCCAAGGGCGATGATCTTGCCCCGGTACATCAGCGCCACGCGGTGGCAATACTCGGCTTCGTCCATGTAGTGCGTCGAGACGAAAATGGTATTCCCCGCCTCGGAGAGCTGGTAGATCAGCTCCCAGAAATCGCGGCGGGCGATGGGGTCGACACCCGAGGTTGGCTCGTCGAGAAACAGAATCGGCGGCTCGTGCAGAATGGCGCAGCCCAGCGCCAGGCGCTGCTTCCAGCCGCCTGCCAGCAGGCGCGTCATACTGTGGCGGCGCGCTTCAAGACCCGACATTTCGAGCACATAGTCGCGGCGCGCGGCTCGGCGGTCTTCCGGCACGCCGTAGATGCCGCTGAAGAAGTCGATGTTCTCCCCGACTTCGAGATCGTCGTACAGCGAGAACTTCTGCGACATGTAGCCGATCGAGCGCTTGATGGCCTCCGGCTCCGTGGCCACGTCGAAGCCGCCCACGCGTGCCGTGCCCTCCGACGGCGTCAGCAGCCCGCACAGCATCCGAATGGTGGTGGACTTCCCCGCCCCGTTAGGCCCGAGAAAGCCGAAGATCTCACCGCGCCGCACTGCGAGCGAAACGTGATCGACGGCGACGAACGTCCCGAACCGCTTGACCAGATCGTGCACCTCGACCGAGTACCCGTTGTTCACGGCCGCACCTCCGCGCCTGCCGAGGTGGCGCAGCCTCTCAGGCTGCCGTCTCGGCACTCATGCCGAGACAGGCCCCGCATCGTATCGAGAGCCCAAGCGGCAGCCAGTAGCGCCCTCACGGCCTCATCTCCACTCCCGCCTCTTCCTTGCGGATCAGCGCGATGAACACGTCTTCGAGCGACGGCTCGATGCGCCGCACGGCGGCTTCCCCCGCCCCGCCCCGCTCGAGCGCGGCGGCAACGTCCTCCGGCGCCATCCCCGGGGAAAGAAAAACGTGCAGCGTCTCTCCCGCCGGCTCCGCGCTGGCGACGCCTGCGGTCCCGGCCAGGAGCTCGCGTGCGGCGCGGCGGTCGCGCACGCTCACTTCCCAGCAGGTTTCGGCGAGCGAGGCTCTGAGCACCGCGGGCGAGTCGCAGCGGATCAGCCGGCCGCGGTCAATCAGTCCGACGCGGTTGGCTCGCTCGGCTTCGTCCAGGTAGGCCGTGGTGACGAAAACCGTCAGGCCGTCCTTGACGAGCTGGTAGAGGATGGCCCAGAAGTCGCGCCGGGAAACCGGATCGACGCCGTTGGTCGGCTCGTCCAGAAAGAGCACTTCGGGGTGGTGCAGCAGCGTGCACATCAGCGCGAGCTTCTGTTTCATGCCGCCCGAGAGCTTGCCGGCCTGCCGCGCGCGGAACGGCTCCATGCGGGTCATACGGAGCAGTTGCGTGCTCAGCGTTTCGCGCTCGGAGCCGACGACGCCGAACAGGTCTGCGTAGAAGTTCATGTTCTCTTCGACTGTCAGGTCCGCGTAAAGGCCGAAGCGCTGGGCCATATACCCGATGCGGTCCTTGACCGCGTCGGGTTCGCGCGCGACATCGTGGCCGGCCACCCGGACCTCGCCTTCGGTCGGATCCAGCAGGCCGCACATCAGGCGCAGCGTGGTGGTCTTGCCCGCCCCGTCCGGCCCCACCAGGCAGAAGATCTCGCCCCGCGCCACCTCGAGGTTGAGGCGGTCGAGCGCCGTGATCGAGCCGAACCGGCGCGTGAGATTCGTGGCGCGGATCATCGGCGTGCCCCCCGGGAAGTGCGCCACGTCACCCTACTCCCCTCCCAACAGGATTTCGGCGTCGGCCGGCATGTTGGATTTCAGTTCGCCTTTGGGGTTCTCCACTTCGATCTTGACGCGATACATGAGCTTCGCGCGCTCCTCCGGCGTCTGGATCTGTTTGGGCGTGAACTCGGCCTCCGAAGAAATGAACGAGACGCGGCCGCGGTAGACGTTGCCCTTGTAAGAGTCGGTGGTGACGTTGGCCTTGGCGCCGAGCTTGACGCGCCAGAGGTCGCCCTCGCTGATATACGCGCGCACCCAGGGATGATCGATGTCGCCGACGGTCAGCACGGCGGTGCCCGCGGCAATCACTTCGCCGACCTCGGCCGATTTGACGAGCACCACGCCGCCGATCGGGGAGAAGGCCTCGGTATCGTCGAGCTGCGTGTGAACGATGGACAGGTCGGCCTTGCGCTGGCCGAGATCCGCGGTGCGCTGCACCAGTTCCTGCCGCCGGCGCTTCAGCTCCAGGCGCTGCGCTTGGGCGAGTCTCAGTACCGCCTGGGCCTGCGCAAGCTGCGCTCGGGCGGCGTCGATATCCTCTTTGCGTGGGCCTTCGAGCACCAGTCCGAGCTGCTCTTTGGCGGTCTTCAATTGCGCTTCGGCGGTCTCGTAGTGGGTGCGGTACTGATCGAAATCGGCGGCCGAGATGTCTTCGTTCTTGAAGAGCTCCTGGGCGCGCTTCCAGTCGTTGGCGGAGCGGTCGTATTCGGTCTGAGCGCGGTCGACCGCCGCGTGCGCCTGTTCTTTTTCCTGCACGCGGGAGCCGGCCAGCAACTCCGCCAGGCGGGCCTCGGCGGCCTTGACCTCCGCCGCGCGCTGCTGGATCTGCCCTTCGAGCGTTTCCGCCTGGTAGTCGATCGCGGTGGTCTGCTGCGCCATTTGCGACTGCGCGGAGGCGACGGCGTGGAGTGCACGGTCGCGCTGGCCGAGCAACTGGTCCTTGTCCAGACGCGCCAGCAGCATGCCGGGCGTGACGCGGTCGCCCTCATCCACGCGGCGCTCGATGAGCTTGCCCGGGATCTTGAAGGAGATGTTGACTTCGGTGAGTTCGATGTTGCCGGAGACGCGGATGGAGCGGCCATCGCCGCCGTGAAACCACGAGCGCGCTCCAATGAGCACGACACCGGCAACCACGGCGAGCACGACAACCGGAATGAGCTTTTTCTTCATGGCCTGACTCCTCATTGGATGAACTGCCGTATGGCCCCCGTCGCCTGGGCCAGGTTGATGCGGGCGACGCTGTAAGCAAGCAGGGCGGAGATGCGGTTGTCGCGCGCCCGCGCCAGGCGGGTCTGGGCGTCAACCGGCTCCAGACTGTTGGCCACGCCTGCGGCGTAGCGTCGCTGCGCCTGCGCGGTCTCGCGTTCCGCCTGCTCCAAGCCTTCCGTTGCGACCCTGAGCTGGTCTTGGGCCGAGTGCAGGTTGTCGAGCGCCAGACGAATCTCGAGCTCCAGCTCCTGCCGCAAATCGTTGGTCTTGATCCGTTCCTGGCGCAGCTCCGAGGAACTTTCGGCGCGCCGCGCGTCACGGCGCCCTCCGTCGAAAATGGGAACGCGGAGCTGGACGCCGTACGTGCGCGTCGGCGAGGCGGCGTCGATCCCGGTGCCGATGGTGCCGTAATCGGCAAAGCCCGCCAGCGTTGGCAGGCGCTCGAACTTCACGGCGCTATAGCTCAGGCGCGCGTTCTGCTCACGCGTCTGCTGGGCTTTCCAATCCGGGCGCGCGGCCAGTGCCTTCTCGACGGCATCCTTGACCGGCACCTCGGGAGCGGCCTGGTAGTCGAGCTTGTCGGCCAGCTCGAAATCGGTATCGAGCTTCAGCCCCACCGCGCGGAGCAACTGGAGCCGCGCCGCGCGGAGGTCGTTTTCGGCCACCAGCAGCCGCTGGCGCTCGTTGGCCAGCTCCACCTGCGAGCGCGTGACCTCAATGGGAATGCCGGTGCCGGCCTGCTTGCGGTTTTCCGCGAGCTTCGCGGTGGCGGCAGCCAGATCGACGTCCGCCTGGGCAGCTTCCACATGGGCCTGCGCCGCCAGCGCCATCATGTACAGAGTCGCCACCTGGGTGCTCACCTGGTCCCGCGCGCCGTCGCTATCGGCCTGGGCGGCGCGGACGCCCGTGCGGGCGGCCTGGAGCCGCCGGATCGAGCTGAAGTCGAAAACGGTCTGCGAGGCCGTAACGCGCGCGTCGAAAGTGCTGAAAGGACCGATGATGGTGGGAAAAACGAAGCCGGGGATCGGGATGTGGAAGCTGAGGCCCATCGCGGCCAGGTTTGCCGTCTGGTTCCGGTCGGCGACATAGGCATCCAGGTTCGGCAGCAGCGCCGCGCGCGACTGGGCCGACCGCGTCTCGGCCTGATGGACTACTTCGCCCGCGAGCTGGACGCGGGCGCTGCCCTCCGGCGAGAGCGCCATATCGACTGCCTGCTTAAGGCTAAGCTTCAGCGGGGTCTCGGCCGCGGCGGTGGCGGCCAGCGCCGCAAGAAGCAGCGGGAGCAATTTCCTTGGCGTCGGCATAGATGTATTACCAGCGCGGGCGCAAGCCGGTTTCATTCCGGTTCTCCTTTCGTTCGGGAGACCACCGGCGCGCGGCAGCCGGCGGCGACGAATGCGATGAGGCGGTCGAGCATGCCATCCACGTCGGTGACATCGCAGCGGCCGCCGGATACCGCCTGAATGTGGCGCTGTCCGGCAACCAGGTGGCTCATCGCTCCGATGGCGAACTGGATCTTCCAGAACAGCTCGACCTCGGAAAGGTCTGGCAGCGATCGCCGGGCTGCGGATATGAACCGGCTGACGACCGGCGCGAATTGTCCCGTGAACAGGTGCGCGAACACGTCGCCCGGCTCGGTGTGTGCGCGCCCGACCAGGTTGGCGGCGCAAGCGCCCTCCGGTGTGCTGACCATCCGCAGGACCGGCTCAATGACCGCGCGCAGGAGGTCCTCTACGGGCACCGGCCCGCCAGCCGCCTCCTGCTCGAGCTGATCGAGCATCGCGAGCCGCTTCTCGTTGAGCGGCCCTACGCGACGTTCGAACACCGCGGCAATCAGATGCTCTTTGGACTGGAAGTGGTAGTTGACGGCGGCGAGGTTGACTCCTGCCTCGGTGGTAATATCGCGCAGGGAGGTTTGGGCGAAGCCCTTTTCGGCAAACAGCCGCTCAGCGGCGTCAAGGATGCGGTCTTTGGTGCTGGCGGCCTTAACTGTATCGGTCATACGCATGTTTAAAACGGTCGTACGATTAAATTATACGTATGAATCAGGCGCTGTCAAGTGGGAACCCGCGGGATGCTATACTGATCCGCCGGTGACCAAGACCGCCATTTTCGCCATGGCGCTGATCCTGCTGGCTCGGGCCGCCTGGAGTCAGGGGATGGCGAGCTACCACGTCCGGATCATGGTGGATGAGGGAGTTCCCCCGTCCACCTCGCCCCAGATCATCCCTGACCCGCCGGTCAGTTGCGTCATCCGGGAAGTCTTCGGCAACGGTGAGGTGGAATACGCGGTGCCGGATTTCACCCACACCGACTCGTGCGCGGTCACCATCCGGCTGCCCGGCTATAGAAAGAACCAGACAGTTCTGCGCAGCGGGGCTGTCATCGTCATGAAACGGCCGGGCAGCTACGCGAATCCGACCGTCTCCCTAGCCACGCTCCAGGCCCCCGAGAATGCAAAGAAGGCCTTCGAGAAGGGTGTCGCTGCGATGATCGGGAAGAAATGGGCGGCGGCGCAGCGGGAGTTCGAGCGCGCCGTCGCCGCCTACCCGGACTACGCGCCGGCATGGAACGCCCTGGGAGAGGCGCTGGCGGAGCAGTCGAGGCCGCAACAGGCACGGGAGGCCTGTGAGCGGGCCGTGAATTCCGACCCGAAATTCGCTCCGGCCTGGGCGCGTCTGGCTCGCCTGGCCGCGGACGAGGGCCGGATGCAGGATGCCCTGGAGGCCGCCGAGCGCACTCTCCAATTGGACGCGACGGGGTTTCCCGAGGTCTTCGTCTCCCAGGCAATGGCCGATCTCGCCCTGGCGCGCCTGGATGCCGCCGAAAAGAGCGCCCGCCGCGCGATCGCCCTCGACACCTTCCACGAGATTCCGCGCGCGGAACGCGTGCTGGGGTCGGTGCTGGCGGCGAAGGGCGACCGCGGCGGCGCAATCCAGCACTGGAAAAAATACCTGCAGATGTCGCCGAAAGCGGAGGACGAGGCTGAAGTCCGGCAACGCATCGCGAACGCCGGCGCCGCGAAGTGAGACCCTTTGCCCTGCCGGCAGGGCGGAGGCGCCTGCCCCGCCTCAGTGGATCGCGGCCGCGATGATGATGCACATGCCGATGGACATGGCGCCGATCAGAATGGCCAGCGCCGTGTTGTGCTCCTGCACGATCTCTTTCCACAGGTGGTAGGGCGTGAGCCGGTCGATGATCACAAAGGCGGCCACGAAAATCAGAATGCCGAGCGCCGAATAGACCAGCGCGTTGAGAATGTAGCCGGGGTGAAAGTCGTTCATAGAATTGGCTCCGTCACTTGCCCCCAATATGGCGCGGGTAGAACATGTAATGCGCGCGGTACGCGCCGGGGTTGTCGCGCACCGACTTGGGCACGTTCTTCATCTCGTTGACGCTCGTGAGACTCCAGCCGCGGTACTCGGCCGTTGTAACCAGGCCGAGCAGCGCCATACCAAACACCAGATAAAAGGGATGCCGCATTATTCATCGCCTCCCCTGCTGGCGGGCGCGTAGTCGCTTTCGTGCCACCGCGCCTGCTCGAAGCCCATCGAACGGAACGTCCAGAAAACCGGCGGCACAAGCAGCAGCAGCGCCGCGATCAAGTAGTAGCTGACCGACGGCACGTCTCGCCGCACCGTGATCTCGTACCCCACGCCCTGGGCGGAAGCGTCCATTTCCGGCTCCACGCGCAGGTAGTAGCGGCCGGAGGGTACGGCCGGAATCACGGCGGTGTCTCTCGGCCGCCTTCGGTCCAGGCCCCGTCGCTGTCGCGCCCGAAGTAGTAGCTCACCTCGCGCCCGAAGTCGAAGGCCTGGCCCGTATCCGAGTTGATCAGGGCGTAGTTGAAGTACGCCCAATTGTTGGTCAGATCGGTGCGCGTCGAAAGCTCCACGTTCGAGGTGCGCCCTTTCAGCTCGAAGACGTCCGTAACGAAGGACGGTTCCTGGTTCGCATGAGGAGCGAAGGAGTAACTTCCATGGAAGACCTCCTCGTTGCGCGCGAAAGTGCTGAAGAACGTCCCAATCAGCAACAGGAGGAGCAGAAACGCCGCACACCACAGCCACACTTCCTTCAGGTTCCCGCCAAAGGGCGAGGGCTGGTTCTCGTAAACCCCGACCGGGCGGGGCGGGCTGCCCGGGAGTTGGAACGCCTGCCACACCTGCTGTCCGGTGATGTACTCTCCAAGCGACCACGTCGTCTCCGAGCCGGTGGTCTCCGAGGAAAGCATCCGCGGCGGCGCGACGAAGTCCATGACGCTGGCCGTTTCCCCCACATGCACCTGCCACGGAAACTCGCCGAGAACGTACGTGGTGCGGGCCTCGGCCGTCTGGAAATGCCGGAACGTCCCGCCCAGCACCTTGGCGACGGGCCGCGCGCCGTTGGTGACCTCGGGCAGCGTGCGCAGCACCGTCACGTCGTTCCAGTGGCCCTGATACTGTGTCAGGTAGCGGAACCCCTTATACGGATTGAAGAGCAGGTATTCGTCCCAACTGTAGTCGACCCCTTCCTCGGTGATCGTGCGCACCTGGAAGCCGATCACCTCGTAGGGATCGCCGCGGATCTTGCCCCGCGTCCCCAGCGGGATCAGCGGCTCAATGCGCTCAGCCGCCTCAAATCGCTGTAGCACCGCGAAATTGGGGCCCTTGGCGTCGAGCACCGAGTGGCAGTTCCCGCACACGACGCTCAGCGTGGTGGCAAAGCCGCGGATCACCACCGGCCCTCCGCAGTTGGGGCAGTGGAACGATTTGACCTGAGGCGGAGGAGGAGCGGCGCTCATGGTTCTACCAACCCTCAAATTGTCGCAGGTTCTTCAGGCCGAGGCTGTCGAATTCGACCATCTCGCCCAGGAACAGCAGCGGCTGGGGATCACTGTAGTCGAGGGTGGCGAAGCGGGCATCGTGGGCTTCCAGGTCCGCGAAGAGCACCTCATCCTTGTTCCAATACTCGAAGGGCAGCTCGCCCTCCACTCCGCGGTAACGCGCCCGCGTGAGGCAGGTCACTTCGTAGAGCACGCCGTTGAAGCCGTACTGCTGGCCGCGCGCGACGCTGGCGGCCGCGGGTAGTCCCGTCATAGGAGCCGCGAACGAGACGCCGTACTCCGCCTGCGCGTCGGAGAGCCAGCCGCTCGCGCCGTCGCTGAAGACTGCGTGCCACTCGTTCCACCCGCCCTGCTCGTATTCATACAGGATGCGCCCAACGATCTGAAAGGCGCGGTTGCGGTAGACGCCCTCGGTCGCGATCTGTATGGGCGAGCTGTCCGCGGGCAGGTCGGCCACTTGGCCGACGCGCTCCAGGTTGACATCCCGGCGCACCAGGATCGAGTGGCAGAACTCGCACACGGTCTGGACCGTGCTAGACCAGCGGAACCGGATCGGTGCGCCGCAATTCGGGCAGTTCGCAGTTGGGCTCATCGGTTTGATAGGGCCGTTCGAGGCGCCTCACGTGTACGGCGCGCGCGCCGAAATCCCGCCGGAGGTTCGCTTCGAAATCCCACTCGGAGCGCGGCCTGCAGCAGAACAGGTTCAGACACAGCGATCCGTGCTCAGGAAAAGTGTGGCAAGCCAGGTGCGATTCGGCCAGCAGGCAAAGGCCGGTGATGCCGCCGGCGCCGCCGAACTGGTGCCACCTGGTCTCACCCACGGGCCGCAGCGCGAGCTCCGTGACGAGGCGTTCGAACAGGCCGCGCAGCCGCACGAGGCTCACGAGCGCATCGCGGTCACAGCCGTACGCTTCGACCACCCACTCCACCCCACCCATCCAGCCTCCTGTCGCCAGCAAGCAGTGGGACAGGCCTCTGGCCTGTCACATGCCAACACCTACTGCGCCGTCCCGCACTCGGGGCAGAACTTCGCCGGGCGCGGGATCGATTTGCCGCAGCTCATGCAGAATTTCGCATCGCCGGCCGGAGCCATCGGCGCCCCGCCCGCCGGCGCAGACCCGGCCGCCGGCTTCATGGCGTTCATCATCTGCTGCGCCATGGTGAGCCCGGCCCCAAGTCCTACGCCTACGCCCGCCGCGCCGCCACCCTCATTGGCCGCCGCGATGGGCATGGATTGCGCCACCTGGAACTGGGTGTACCGGCCCATGTCGCCGACCATCCCCATGCTGATGCGCTGGTCCAGGATCTTCTGGAGCTCGTCGGGCAGCGAGAGGCTCTCCACTACGAACGAATCGAGCGCCAGCCCGAATTCCGCGAATCCGGGCTTCATCTGTTCGGAGATCTTCTGGCCGAGCGCCACCTGGTTGGCCGCCATGTCGAGGAACGGAATCTTGCTCGAGGCGAAGGTGTCGGCGATCCGCCCCACGATGGTGTTGCGAAGCTGGCCTTCGATCTCGTCCACCCGGTAGATCTCCCGCGTGCCGCTCACCTTGTTGAAGAAAACGCGCGGGTCCGCAATGTGGTACGCGTAGATGCCGTAAGCGCGCAGCCGCACGGCGCCAAACTCCTGGTCGCGGATCGTGATGGGCGTCGCGGTGCCCCAGTGCTGATCCACCTGGACGCGCGCCGAGAAGAAGTAGACGTCGGACTTGAACGGCGACTTGAACTCCTTGTCCCAGTTCAGCAGGTTGGTCAGCAGCGGCAGGGTGTGGGTCGTCAACGTGTAGAGCCCCGGCGTGAACACGTCGGCGATGCGGCCCTCGTTGACGAACATGGCCATCTGCGACTCGCGGACGGTCAGTTTGCCGCCATTCTGAATTTCCATGTCGCGAAACGGGAAGCGCCAGGCCAGCACGCCATCCTCGGGTTCGCTCCAGTCAATGACATCGATAAACTGCTTTTGGAGAAAGTCGCGCAGCGACACAAGCCACCTCCGGTTTCTACGTCATTGTACTTCAGAGACCGCTGAGTGCGCTCGGGCCGTATCGCGATCGCGATCAAGCCCGTGTTTGGGGCGGCTTATGCGCGTGTTAGGATATGACCATCATGAAGGCTCCAATTGCCGCTCTGTTCCTTGTAGGCGCCATGGTTCCCCTTGCCCAGGCGCAGACACAGCAACCACCGCCCCCCGCCAAGAGCTTCAGCCAGGCCTTCGGTTACCTCAATCACAAGATCCTGGAAATGGCAGAGGATTTCCCGGAGGCCAAATATGGGTTCCGTGTCACCAAGGAGACGCGCTCGTTCCAGGAAGTGCTCGTTCACATCGCATCCGGGAACGTCTACGCGGCGAAGGCCGGGCGCGGCGAGAAGGTCAACTGGGACGAGCTCGATCCCAAGAACTACCCGACCAAAGCGGAAGTCGTGGCCGTGCTCCGAAAGTCGATCGAGGATGCGAGCGCCACGCTGAACGCCGTCCCGGAAGAGCGTTTCGCGAAGACGGTGCAACCATGGCTGAGCGTGATTGAGCACGCCGCCGAGCACTACGGCCAACTGGTGGCCTACTACCGGGCCAACGGGCTGGTGCCGCCGGACTCGCGGCCGAAGGCCAAGTAGCGGATCACCGCCGCGATCTCGCGGATCGTCTCTTCCTCCGCCAGCAGCACGCGGTGCGGGAACCAGAAGGCGTCCCCGATCGAGGCTTCCGACACCGGGCAAGACTCCACCCGGCAGCCGCCCGCCTGGTACATCGGGTTGCCGTACAGCGGGTGCGGATAGAACGGCGTGCAAGGAATGCCCGCCGCCGTAACCGCCGCATGGAAGTCGTCGCGGCTCATCCCGAACTTCGCCGCGTCGATCCGGCCCAGCAGCAGGTACCCGGAATGCGCCGCCGCCTGCGCCGGCTCGTCCTGAAACCGCAGGCCGGCAACTCCGGCCAGCTCGGACCGCAACAGCCGCGCGTTTCGCGTGGCGGTGGCGATCTGCCCTGGCAACCGTTCCAGTTGGGCGGTCAGCACCGCCGCCTCGAACGCCGCCATGCGGAAATTCGTCCCCAGCGTGTAATGAAAGAACCAGCCCTGGCCCTCGCGGCGCCCCTGGTTGACGAACGCCCGCGCGCCGGCCGCAAACCCGGCGTCGTTCGTGGTCAGCATCCCGCCTTCGCCTGACGTCATGACCTTCGAGTTCTGAAAGCTGAACGAGCCGGCCAGGCCGAAACTCCCCGCACGTTTTCCGTTCCATTCCGAGCCGTGCGCATGCGCGGCGTCTTCGATCAGGATCAGGTTGCGCTCGGCGGCCAGGCGCGTGAAGCGATCCATGTCCGCCATCAGGCCGCCGAAATGCACCACCATGATGGCCTTGGTCCGGGGCGTGATCGCCGCCGCCGCCCGCGCCGGGTCCATGTTGAAGGTGAACGGCTCGATATCGACGAACACCGGCAGGGCGCCCACGCGCGAGACCGCCGTCGCGCTCGATATGAACGAGATGGCGGGGACGATCACCTCGTCGCCCGGCCCGATGCCGCACACCGTCAGCGCGGTTTCGAGCGCCACCGTCCCGTTGACGGCGCTGATCCCGTACGCGCACTGTTGGAACGCCGCAAACGACTGCTCGAACCGGCCGACAATCTCGTTGAACCCGCCCCACCGGCCGCTCTCGAGCACACCGCGCAGCAGCTCGATCTCGCGCTCGCCGTAGATCGGCCAGTTCGGAATGCGCATAGACCACCAGTGTACACGGGCACGCAGCCGGCGGCCGCCGCGTCGCTACAGCCCCTGAAGGAAGTAGTTGAACTCCTTCTCGCGCGCGAGAGTGGTGGTGTCGCCATGCCCCGGAATCACCAGCGTCTCATCCGGCAGCGGAAGCAGCTTCTCGCGGATCGAGGCCAGGATCTGCCTGCCATTGCCGCCCGGAAGGTCGGTCCGGCCGATGCTGTCGCGGAACAGCGTGTCGCCCGAGAGCAGTTTCTTCTCGGCCGGAATCCATAAGCTGATGCTGCCGGGCGTGTGGCCGGGCGTGTCGAGCACCTCGATCCCGCTCGAGCCGACCCACAAGCGGTCGCCATCACGCGCCGGCGTGTCGATCTCGGTGCGCTCGGGCGTAGGGACCCCAAGCCAGTCCGCCTGCATGTCGAGCTGATCGTACAGCGGGAGATCGTTTTCGCTCATCAGGACCTGCGCCCCAGTCGCTGCCTTCAGCTTCTGGGCGCCACCGATGTGGTCGATGTGCGCGTGCGTCACCACGATCGTCGTGATCCGGAGGCCGTGGCGCTTGGCGATGCGCAGGATCGCATCCACGTCGTCCCCCGGATCCACCACCATCCCCTCGTGCGTCGTCTCGTCGCCGAGGATCGAGCAGTTGCAGGCAAGCAAGCCGACCGGCAGGATTTCGTGGATCATTTATACTTCCATTATGGTGTCGCTGGCTGGGGAAGTGCTCGGCATTCTGATGCGGTGGGCGCACATAGCGTCGGCCACGGTGCTGCTCGGGGGCCTGGTATACGCGCGGATGGTGGCAGCGGCGGCGCTCCCGGAGCCGGCGGAAGAGCGGGCTGAGGCGCTCGAGCGCCTCGCCTCCCGGTTCCGCCCGCTGGTGTATGCGGCCATCGCCGGCCTGGTCGTTTCCGGGCTCTATAATTTCCTGTCGCAACCCGGCCACACGCCCTCCTATCACGCCTGGTTCGGGGTGAAGGTGCTGCTGGCGCTGCACGTCTTCGCCGCCGCGGTGTTGGGCGTCCGCTCCTCGCGCGCCGGGAGCGAGGAGGAAGCGAAACGGCTCAGGCGGATGAGCGGAGCCGTCATCTCGGGCCTGGCCGTGATCCTGATCGCCGCCTACCTCCGGCTCATTTATTGACCCGTATGAACGGCTACCAAGCTCTCCGCGAAAGCTCCACCTGGCTCGATCTCTCCGCACACGGCCGCATCCGGGCTACCGGCGAGGACCGGGTTCGCCTGCTGCACGCCATGTGCACGAACCACCTCCAGCAGCTCCACTCCGGCGAAGGCTGCTATGCGTTTTTCCTGAACCCGCAGGGCCGCATCCTTGCCGATGCCGTGATCCTCGCCCTGCACGATGCGCTGCTGCTCGCCACCGAGCCCGAAACCCGCCGGGGCCTCTACGACCATTTGGACAGGTACATCATCGCCGACGATGTCACCCTCGAGGACACGACGGATGAGACCGTCCAGATCGGCATCGAAGGCCCCGCGGCGGCCGATGTCGTCGCCGGCCTGGGCGCCCCGGTCCCTTCGGCGCCGTATTCCCACCAGGCCTGGGGCGAGCGGCTCGTGGCCCGCTTCAGCGTCACCGGGCAACCCGGCTTCTCGATCGTGGCGCCGGCGGCTCAAAGGGAACCGCTGCTTCACGAAATCGAGGCTGCCGGCGCGGTTAGCGCCTCCGGCGAAGACGCGCGCGTGGTTCGGCTGGAGCTCGCCCACCCGCGTTACGGCGAAGATATCACCGACCGCTACCTGCCCCACGAGACGCAGATGCTTGGTGCGGTGCACTTCAACAAGGGATGCTACATCGGCCAGGAGATCGTCGAGCGCATCCGCTCCCGCGGCGGCGTGCACCGCTTCCTGGTGCCGCTCGAAGTCGAGGGTGATACACCGCCGGAGGCCGGCGCGGCCATCACGGCGGACGGCAAGGCGCTGGGGGAGATCACCTCGGCCGCCTGGTCGCCCGCGCGCGGGAGGATCGTCGCGCTCGGCTACCTGAGGCTCGGCGAGATTCCCCAGGGTGCGGCGCTCGCTTGCGGCGGCCGCCCGGCGCTCCTCGCGGCCCTTAAACCGCGCGGGCCCGGCGAGTCCTAGCGCGCCGCGATCTCGACGCTGGCGGACCGCAGTCCGGCGGCGCTCGCCGTTATGCGAATCGGGCCGGGCTTCGCCGTCGAGGCCACCATCGCCAGGCACATCCCGTTGAACGCCTTCCTCCGGTTCCCCTGGTAGCTTTCGTGGCTCGCCGGATTGCCGTTGTCGACGCCGGCGAGTCTCGCCCCGCCCTGCACCTCAAACGTGACCTCGTTATCGGCGGTGGGAGCCAGCCGGCCGTTGGCATCCACGATCCGCACCGTAAGATGGGCCACGTCGCGGCGGTCGGCAACCAGCGTGTTCAGATCGGCGGACATTGCAATGGCCGCCGGCTCCCCTGCGGTTGAGACCTCCATGACCGCCACGGTCTCGCCGTCGCGGGTGCCGGCTGCCCGCAGCGTGCCCGGCTCGTACGGCACGTCCCACGACAGGTGCAGGTCGCTCGTGGTCCGAAGCACGCGCGACCGCGCCGGGTAGTTCCCGTACCGGCCTTCCATTCCGAGCCGCGGGAATGCGTAGCCCTTGACGCCCAGCGAACGGCCGTTCAGGAACAGCTCCACCGTGTCGCAGTTCGTGAAGCAGGTCACCGGTATGAACCGCCCCTCCTTACCCTTCCAGTTCCAGTGCGGAAACAGATGCAGCACCGGCTGGCTGGTCCACTGGCTCTGGTAGAAATAGAAGCCGTCCTTCTTGAAACCGCAGGTGTCGATCACGCCGGCCGACGCCCCTTTCATCGGCCAACGCGCCTCGCCCAGGTAGTCGATCCCCGTCCACATGAAATCCCCGGCGACGTAGTCGTAGGTCCGGACGAACTTCCAGAGCTGCTCCACGTCGAGGTTGTGGCCGGCCGCCATTCCGGCGAATCCGCGAGTTGCCGGCGAATCGCTGTAATCGCCGCGAATGCCGGCCATCGACGGGCTTTCGGTCCCGATGAACCGCCGGTGCGGAAACTCGTGCCGGTCGAGGCTGAAGTATTTCTCACGCCGGTCGCGCCAGCGATCCACATAGTTGTAGCCGACTACGTCGAGCAGCGCCAGAAACTCCGGCCGCGCCGTCTCCGAGGCAGGCTCGGAGGCGATGTGGTCGCAGCCGGCCGTCACCATGCGAGTCGGGTCCTCCCGGTGGAAAATGTCGATCAGCTCCTGGAGCGTCTCCGCGCCCCGCGGGTCTTGCTGGTCGCCAATCTCATTCCCCGCGCTCCACAGCACGACTGAGGGATGGTTCCGGTCCCGATGGATGAGGTTCTCCAGGTCGCGCTCGTGCCACTCGTCGAAATAGATCGAGTAGCCGTAGGGACCGATCTGCCCCTTCGGCACCCTCCACTCATCGAAGGCCTCGTTCATCACCAGGAACCCCATTTGGTCGCACAGGTCCAGGAACTCCGCCGCGTAAGGGTTGTGACTGGTGCGTATGGCATTGCACCCCATCTCTTTCAGGATTGCCAGCCGCCGCTCCCACGCGCGCTCCGGGACCGCGGCGCCCACGCAACCGGCCTCGTGGTGCAGGCAGACCCCGTTCAGCTTCACCGGCTCGCCATTGAGCAAAAAACCGCGGTCAGCGTCAAAGATCGCTTCGCGGATTCCCAGCGGCGTGTCGTAGTCGTCGAGGATGCCGTCGTTGTCGCGCAGCGTGCTGTGGACGCGGTACAGGTACGGGTCCAGGTGGGACCACAGGCTCGGCGTCTCCACCGCCAGTTGCTGGACGAACCGGTAGTCGCCGGCGGCCGCGACCTGCTGCGATGCCTCCCCGCTCTGAACCGTGCGCCCGTCGCGATCCAGAATGGCGGTTGCCAGGGTACAGGCGGCGTTGCGCCCGGTCTCGTTGCGGACCCAGGTCTCCACCTGAACCGTCGCCCTTTCCTTCGCCACCCGCGGGGTAGTGACGAACGTGCCCCAGGTACCTATGTGCACTCCATTAGTCGCCAGCAGCCAAGTGTGCCGGTAAATTCCCGACCCCGAATACCATCGGCAATTCGTCTGGCGCGAGTTATCCACTTTGACGGCCACTAAGTTGTCGCCGCCAAACCGGACGCGCGAGGTAACATCGTAGGCAAACGGAACATAGCCGTACGGCCGGCGCCCGAGATACTCGCCGTTGATCCACACTTCGCTGTTCTGGTACACGCCGTCGAACTCGATGGTGAGCTTCTTCTCTTCGTAAGAGCGCGGGATGCGGAATTGCTTGCGATACCAACCGATCCCGGTGGGAAGGTATCCGCCCGGCCCCGCCGAGGGCGCTTTCTTATCGAACGGCCCTTCGATGCTCCAATCGTGCGGCAGATCCAGGCTCCTCCATCCGGCATCGGAAAGATCGGGCTGCTGCGCGCCCGGCGCGTCGCCCCGAAAGAACTTCCAGCCGAAGTCGAAGCTCTCGCGAGTCCGCGGAGCGTCCCGTTCCTGAGCCCATGCCGAACCAGCCGGCCGAAACGCCGAAATCATCGCCGCCGCCCCGAGCAACTGCCGCCGGCTGAGCCTCGCTCCCTGATCGTCCTTCATGCTCCTCAGTATCGCGCCTCGCCGCCCCGCGTGGCGCACGCTTCAGCGCCTCGGGCCAGCCGAGGTTCCTGGGCGGCACGCTCAGAATCCCATCGGCGGAATCGCGCCGGGGATCGGCAGCCAGCCGCGCGTCAGGTAGTCGGCCGAGACCAGCAGCAGCAGAATGACGAGCCAGCAGAAACCCGCGATCGCGAAGACGAACGTCAGCCGTCCCTGGTAACGCACGTGCATGAAGAAGAGCACCACCAGCGTGGCCTTCGTCACCGCGATCACCATCGCCACGATCGGGTTGAAGATCCCCAGGTCCACGAACGCAATGGCCGTTGTGGCCAGCGCCAAAAGCATCAGCAGCGCGAAGATCTTGTAGTAAGTCGAGGTGCTGGGCATAAGTTACTTGTGCCTGTCCACCAGGTACAACAGCGGGAACAGGAAGATCCAGACGATGTCAACAAAGTGCCAGTAGAGCCCGCTGATTTCGACGGTATAGTTCTTCACTCGCCCAAGGGCGGTGAGCGCCAGCAACCCGCCCATGATGCAGACGCCGATGATCATGTGCAGTGCGTGCAGGCCCGTCAGGGCGAAATAGAAGTAGATGAATAGCTGGGCCGCGCGGGCGTCCGGCCCCGCCCAGACGAAGCCCGAACCGGGTATGTGGTGGTCCTCCCACTTGTGGTAATACTCGTTCCCCTTGATTCCCAGGAACGCCACGCCCAGCACGATGGTGAGGATCAGGAACAGCGCCAGCATCCTGCGGTGGCCGAGTTGCGCGGAGTGCACGGCCATGGCCATGGTCAGGCTGCTTCCCAGCAGCACCAGCGTCATCAGGGTGCCCGATACGATGTCGAGCGTGAGGCTGGCCTGCGCGAAGGCGGTCGAATAGGCCGCGCGGTACGTTACATAGGCCGTGATGAGACCCCCGAAGAACAGCACCTCGGTCCCGAGGAACACCCACATGCCAAGCGTATCGGCGTGGTGCTGCTGCGCGAGCGTCTCGTAGTGCTGCTTAAGACGGCTACCGAGGGGCGACGCCGCGGCTACGGCCTGGTGTGCTTCAGACAATGGGCGCCTCCTCGTCGGAATAGTGATACGCCTCTTCGAGCACGACCGGCGGTTGCTCGAAGTTCTCGCTCGGCGGCGGCGACGGAGTCTTCCATTCCAGGCCCGTGGCCCCCCAAGGGTTCGCCGGCGCGCGTTCCCCATACCGCAGCGACCAGAAGAAGTAGATCAGCGGTATCAGATAGCCCACCGCCAGTACCGAGGCTCCCGCGGAGGAGAGCACGTTGTAGACCTGGAACTCGGGCGGATAAGCGTGGTAGCGGCGCGGCATGCCCAGATAGCCCGCGATGAATTGCGGGAAAAAGGTCAGGTTGAACCCCAGAAAGATGATAGTCGCCGAGATCCGCCCCCATGGCTC
The DNA here is from genome assembly GCA_963719445.1 of Bryobacterales bacterium. GTDB lineage: Bacteria > Acidobacteriota > Terriglobia > Bryobacterales > Bryobacteraceae > DASWZN01. Next base: position 3,437,677 of record OY970385.1, on the reverse strand, counting down.
CGGAAACATCCGGCCGGTGATCTTCGGCCACCAGAAGTGCAGGCCGCCCATGTAAGCCATGACCGCGCCTCCAACCATGATGTAGTGGAAGTGGGCCACGATGAAGTAAGTGTCGTGCACATGGACGTCGATGCTGAGCGTGGCCAGCATCATTCCCGTCAGACCGCCCATTGTGAACAGCCCGATAAAGCCCAGGGCGTATAACATCGGCGTATCGTAGGAGATCGATCCCTTGTACATCGTCGCGGTCCAGTTGAAGACCTTGATCGCCGACGGCACCGCCACCAGGAAGCTGAGAATCGAGAACACCAGCCCTGCGTAAATGGACTGGCCGGACACGAACATGTGGTGGCCCCACACCAGGAAGCTCAGAATCGCGATCGCGAGGCTGGCGAACGCGACGAAGCCGTACCCGAAAACGCGCTTCCGCGAAAAGCACGCGATCAGCTCGCTGACCACGCCCATTCCGGGAAGGATCATGATGTACACCGCCGGGTGCGAGTAAAACCAGAACAAGTGCTGGAAGAGGATGGGATCGCCGCCCAGCGCCGGATCGAAGATGCCGATGCGGAAGACGTGCTCGAGGCCCAGCATCATCATCGTTATGGCAAGCACCGGCGTCGCCAGCACCATGATGACGGACGTCGCATAGTGCGACCACAGAAACAGAGGCAGACGCCCCCAGGTCATTCCGGGAGCGCGCATGGTGTGAATGGTAACGATGAAATTCAGTCCGGTGAGAATGCTCGAGAACCCGGCGATGAAGACCGCCACCACCGTCAGCGTGACTCGCCCGTTCGAGAACATGGAGCTGAACGGGGCGTAAAACGTCCAGCCGGTATCCACACCGCCCGTGGCCATCACGTAGAACATCAGCGCAGCTCCGGCGACGTACAGGTACCAGCTCAGCAGGTTGATCCGCGGAAACGCCAGGTCGCGCGCCCCTACCATCATCGGGACCAGAAAGTTACCCAGAGTGGCCGGAATGGACGGGACCAGGAAGAAGAAGATCATAATGATCCCGTGCATGCTGAAGGCCCGGTTATAAGTGTCCGGACTGAGCAGATCGCCTTGCGGCGTGATCAGCTCGATCCGGATCAGCATGGCGAACAGGCCGCCCAGGAAGAACATCAGCGTGATACTCACCAGATAGAGCACGGCGATGCGCTTGTGGTCCGTGGTGAGGAGCCACGATTTGACGCTGTGCTCCGCGTTCAGGTAGTTGGTGGCGCGTTCGACAAGAGGTTCGGTGGAGGCAGCCATTATTGTGAGTCCCTTACTTCGCCGCCTTCGCGCTTCTGGACTTCAGAAGAACGCTCGCCCTGCAGGGTGTGCGGGTTGGTGTTCGGCGGATAGCCATTCTGGTTCCCCTGTTGCTGGCGCTCGTCGGGCGCCGCGATGCCCTCCGCGGTGCCCATGCCCTGGCCCGCGCCGATGCCCGCGCCTTCGCCTGCCAGCGCGGGCGTGCCGAGCGAGCGGATGTAAGCGATCAGCTCGATCACGTCCAGTTCGCTGGCCACGCCGCGGAAACTCGGCATCAGGTTGGGATAGCCGGCTACGATCTTGGCGCCGGGGTCGAGAATCGACTCCCGAATGTACGCTTCGTCGGCCCTCACGATCCGCCCATCGGCCAGCGGCACCTGTTTCATATAGAGCCCACTGAGCGAGGGGCAGATGACCCCGTGGCAATTCACGCATCCAAGCCGCTGGTACAGCTTCCCGCCCGCCACCGCCATCGGCTCTCCTCGCGCTCCCGCGAGCCACTGCTGGTAGTCCGCTTCCTTCAGCACGTACACGGTGCCGATCATGTGCGAGTGACTCGTTCCGCAGTACTGTGCGCAGAACAGGTGATACGAGCCGGGCTTGGTGGCGTGGAACCACTCCGTGGTGTACATTCCCGGCACCGCATCCTTCTTGATGCGAAACGCCGGGATGAAGAAACTGTGAATGACGTCCTGCGAGGTGATGATCAATTGCACGTCGCGGCCCGCCGGCACGTGAAGCTCGTCGATCTCGCGCTGGCCGCCGGGATGCTGCACGTACCACATCCACTGCTTGCCGATGACGTAGATCTGCATCGCGTCTTTGGGCGGATCGGCGTTGGCGAAAAAGATTTTCGCGCCCCAGAAGAAGAAGACCAAAAAGACCACCAGCGGAATAGCCGACCAGGTGGCCTCTAGCATGATGCCTCCGCGGATGGGGCGGGGGCGTTCGAGCGGCGAGCGGCGGCGGTACTTGATGGCGAAGACAAAGATGCAGCCGAAGATCAGCAGCACCATCAAAACGCTGACCCCGAACTCGAGCAGAAACAGCGCATCCATTTCGCGCGCCGCGGGCGAAGCCGCAGGGGGCCATATATCGAGCGGGAACGCCGGTGTAAATGGCCACATCATGCGCGGGGCCTCGCGCTGAGCGGCGTCGTCCGATGGCGGCGCGAGGCCACCACCATAAACGCCATCAGCGCCACAATCGTGACGATCGCGCCGGCACGGACCAGGTTCAGAACCACCAGGCTGTACTTGCCCGTGGCGGGGTCGTAGTGGAAGCAATACAGCAGGACCTGGTCCACCGGACTCCCGATGCGTTCCTCGGATGCCCCAACCAGCGCCAGCCTGAGGTCGCGCGCCGAATACTCGACGCCGTACTGATAGGCCGCAATGCGGCCCTCCGGCGTGACCACCATCAGGCCGGTGGCGTGCGCATACTGCTTACTTTCGGGGTCGTACTCATAGTGAAAACCGACGGCGTCGGCGAGCGCCCGAATCGAAGGCTCCGTTCCGGTCAGGAAGTGCCAGCCGTTCTCGGCGCCCGCCCGGCGGTAGCTGCTAAGGTACGTGGCCTTCTTGGCCGCCGCGAGCACCGGCGTTTCGCGTGGATTGATACTCACAACCACCACTTCAAACTCGCGGCCGGCGGTGAAATCGAGGCCGCGGTAAGCGCGCAGTTGCCCGTTCAGCGCCAGCGTGCACAGCATGGGGCACTCGTAGTAAGCGAGCGACAGAACCACGGGCCGCTTCCCGAAGTAAGTTCCGAGCGGGACGGCGCGGCCATGCTCGTCGCGGAACACCAAGGCGAGCGGCACCTGCGCGTTCAGCTTCTGTTCGAATCCGACCTTCTTGAGCAGGTCAGGCCGCGGCTTCGTTCGCTCCACCCACGGCACGATGCCCTGGCCGTATGCCGCGCCGGCAGTGACCAGCGCCAGCAGAACGGCCACCCCGAATCGCGCGATCTTCATTGCGCCCCCCGCGCCGGCGGCTGCGCCGGATGGAAGCGCGGCATCGGCTGGCCTGTCTGCGGCCCGCCGGAATCGGGTCCGGTATCCGGCACGCCCGGCGCCGCCTCCCCGCCCGATCGCACCGGCAGTCCCCGCTGCGCCAGCAGGTCCATGGCGCGATCGATCGGGATGCGGACCACCCCGGCGTCCCTGTCGCTCCATCCGTACGATTTGAGAACCGCGTCTTCGTGCGCCCGCAGCCGCCACAAATCCAGCTTTGGGTCCGCCTGGATGCGCGGTTCGGGCGGCACCTGGCTCAGCTTGGGCACCGGCCCCGCCCCGGTCTTCGTAAGCACGCGCTCCATCACGCCCCACAGGCCCCAAACCAGAAGAAGGATCACGCCGAGCGATCCGAGCAGGCTGACGAGAAAGATGATGACACCGTTGGCGCTGACGTCCTGCGCCTCGAACAAATCCGCGCGCTCGATGCCTTGTGCCGCTTCCTCGCCCCTGGTCATAGCGCCTTCTCGAGAGCCTCCACCACCCGCGGATCGTGCACCGGCACAAGCGGGTATCTCTTCATTTGCCGCAGCAGCAGGCCCACCCACACGCCGCCCAGGCCGATCGGCGCGGCGAAATCCAGCCAGTGGACATAGATTCGCGAGTGGAACGCCGGCTCGACGTTCCAGTAATTGTCGAGTAAGTGCATGGCGACGATAAAGACGGCGACGGCAGCCAGCCTGCCTCCCTGCCTCTTGTTCGCGCGGCCCAGAAGAATGAAGAACGGAAAGGCGAAGTGCAACACTACGATCGCGACCGTGATCCACGCCCAGTTGCCCTCCGTCCGGTGCAGGTACCAGACGATCTCCTTGGGCAGATTGCCGGACCACGTGATAATCAGCTGCGATACCTCCACGTACGCCCACAGCACTACGAACGTGAGCAGCAGGTTGCCCAGATCGTGAAAGTCCTTGGGCAAGATGATGTCCGAGAGCGGTGGGCGCTCGCTCGCAAACCTCAACACGACGATGACCACGGCGAAGGCCGTCAGCACCTGGCCAACCAGGAAGAATCCCGGGTACATGGTCGAATACCAATCGGGCTCCAGCGCCATGATCCAATCGACCGCGGCGAAAGACATTGCCACCGAGTAGAGGATGATGCCGGGCCCGCTGAGCCAGGAGCGCCGGGTCAGATACTTGTAGTCCTCGGTCTCGTCCTGCCGGCGCGACCAGTAAGTAAGCAGATAGCCGATGACGCCCCAGATGACAAAGTACAGAGCCAGGCGCACAAGCACCGCCGGCGCGTTGAGATATGCGCTCTTGTGCTGCAGAGCTTTGTCCAGCGCGACGGCGTGCGGATCGTCGTAACTGTAAAGGCGTGGTATGCCGAGCGCCAGTGGAATGACCAGCACGAACAGGAACGGCATGGTCCGCAGGCCGGCCTCGAGGATGCGCTGGATGACGAAGCCCCAGGCGCCGCCCACCAGGTGGTAGAGCATCAGGATCTGCCCGCAGCCGATCGCGGCCCCGAGCCAGAACCAATACGCCCAGAGGTAAGAGCGCAGAAACTGCGTCGTGTCCACCAGCGCGCCCGCAAGGCAGGCGAGCAGGCCGACGCCGCCGATGAGAAAGGCCGCACGCTCTGCGTTTGGGTTCATGGGCGCCCTCCCGCCAGTTGCGCCCGCTCCTGCGGCGGCGCGTCTGCCAGGGTCGCGTTCTGGCTGAGTTGTAGCGCCCGTATGTAGGCGACGATGGCCCACCGGTCGCGCGGCGCCACGCGAGCGGCATAGTCGTACATCGAGCCGAAGCCGTGCGTGATGACGTCGTAGAAGTGCCCCACCGGAGCCCTGCGGAGGCGGGCGATGTGATACGAGGGCGGCCGGCGGAATCCCCGGCGAACGATCATGCCATCGCCGTCGCCCAGCCGTCCGTGACACGGAGAGCAGAAAATGTTGTAGCGATCCTGCCCCCGCGCCAGCACCTCGCGCGTCACCGGGAAGGGAAACACGGTCGCAACACGCCCGTCGATCGTCCCGTTGTAGAGCACTTCGTCGTCGGCCGGTTCGCCGGCCGGAACCGTGCCGGCCACGAGCGGTCGCGCCGTCATTTGGTCGTCGTAGAATCGGCTCGGCCGGAACGTCTTGGCCTTGGGCGTGTCCTGCATGTCGGCGCGACAACCGCACAGAAACCCGGCGAGCGCGAGCAGCGCCACCTTACTCCCGCACATCGTAGACCCCCAAGGGACCGAGACCCTCCAGAAACCGCCTGGCGTCCGCCGCCTCGAACTGCGGGTCCCTGGCTTCGATGCAGACGAAAAAGCGGTCGCGGCTTGCGCGCCCGAACTGCGGCACGTTGAAGACCGGGTGATACGGGTGCGGCAGGCCGTTGATCGCCAGAATGCCAAGAAAGAACGCCGACAAACACGCACACAGCACCGTCAGCTCGAAGGTGATCGGGATGAACGCCACCCAGCTGTTGAGCGGCCTGCCGCCGACGTTGACCGGGAAATCGATCGCCGCCGCATAGTACTGGAGGAAGTAGCCGGCCACGGCCCCGGCAAGTGCGCCGATCAGCACAATCAGAGGCACGCGCGAGTCCCGCAGCCGCATGGCCTCGCTAAGGCCTTCCAGCGGGTCCGGGGAGTAAGCGTCTATGTGCTCGTAGCCGGCCGCGCGCGTCCGCCGGATCGCTGCCAGAAAGTGCTCCGGCTCGTCGAACTCCGCTATCACTCCGTGGAGGAGAGCGCCGCTCACGCGTATCCTCCGGTCGAGGCGGCCTTGTGAACGGTTTGCCGCATCTCGAAGATCGTAATCATCGGCACATAGCGCAGGAACAGCAGGAAGCAGAACAGGAACAGTCCCCATGTGCCGAAGAAGATCAGCCAGTCGTAGACCGTGCCCGAGTACATGCCCCATGAGCGCGGCAGAAAGTCGCGGTGCAGACTCGATATGACGATCATGTAGCGCTCGAACCACATGGCGGTCTGGATTACCCACGCCAGGATCCACAGCGCCAGCGGGTTCCTCCGCACGCTCTTGGACCACAGCGCCTGTAGGGCCACCACGTTGATGAGGATCACCGCCCAGAACACCGGGTTATACGGACCGGTCATGCGGTTGTACATCATGTACGAGTCGTATGTGTCGGCCCCGTACCAGGACATGAACGCTTCCATCAAGTAACCGTAATCGACGATCAAGCCGGTGGCCAGCATGAGCTTCGCGCAGTTATCCAAATGGCGCAGCGTGACCACGTTTTCCAGATGCCAGATCTTACGTACGGGCACGGCCAGCATCACCACCATGGCGAATCCGGAGTAAATGGCGCCCGCCACGAAGTAGGGAGGAAAGATCGTGGTGTGCCAGCCGGGAACGATGGCTACGGCAAAGTCGAAGCTCACTACCGTGTGGACCGACAGCACCAGCGGCGTCGCGAAACCGGCCAGCAGCAGGTAGGCGATCTCGAAGTTCTGCCAGTGGCGCGCCGAGCCGCGCCAGCCCATCGAAAGGACGCCGTAGATATACTGCTGGCTGCGCCGCGTAGCCTTGTCCCGGAGCGTGGCGAAATCCGGAATCAGCGCCGAAAACCAAAACAGCAGCGACACGGTGAAGTAAGTCGAGACCGCAAACACATCCCACACCAGCGGGCTCCGGAACTGCGGCCAGACCGACATATTGTTCGGGTACGGCAGCAGCCAGTAAAACAGCCAGGGCCGGCCCAGGTGCGCCAGGGGATACAGACCGGCGCACATGACGGCGAACAGCGTCATGGCCTCGGCAAAGCGATTGATCGAGTTTCGCCAGCCCTGGTGGAGAAGCAGCAGGATGGCCGAAATGAACGTCCCCGCGTGGCCGATACCGATCCACCACACGAAGCTTGCGATCGCGATTCCCCAGGCCACCGGAATGTCGATGCCCCACACACCCACGCCCCGCAGCAGCAGCATCGCCAGGCCCGCCGTCAATCCCCCCAGCAGAATCGTGGCCGCCGCGAGGAACACCAGCCAGGTTTTCGTCTTCGGATGCTTGAGGGTGACGTCGGCGATCTGGTCGGTGATGCTTGCGGGCGTGACGCCTGCCTCCACAACCGGCGGTAGATCTTCGATTCGCGCCAGCTCTTCGATGCGGCTATCGGGCATCAGACCAGCTCCCTTTCGAGTTCCGGGTTCAGGTTCAGTACTCTGGCCAGGTAAGTGGTGCGCGGCCGGGTGTTGAGCTCGCCCAGGAGCTGGTAATCGAGCGGCTCCTTCTTGAGCTTCACCACGCGGCTGGCTGGATCGTTGAGGTCGCCGAACACGATGGCCTCGGTTGGGCACGCCTGCTGGCACGCGGTCCGGATTTCGCCGTCGCGAACCTTCCGGTCTTCCTTCTCGGCCGCAATCTTCGCCGCCTCAATTCGCTGGATGCAGTAAGTGCATTTCTCCATGACGCCGCGGGCTCGCGGAGTGACTTCCGGATTGCGCATCAACTCCAGGCTTGCGTCGTCCCAGTTCGTAAACCGATAGAAGTTGAACCGCCGCACTTTGTATGGGCAGTTGTTCGAGCAGTACCGCGTGCCGACGCAGCGGTTGTAAACCATCTGGTTCAACCCTTCGGAGCTGTGGACGGTCGCGCCCACCGGGCAAACCAGCTCGCAGGGCGCGTTCTCGCAATGCATGCAGGGAACCGGCTCGAAGAAGAGCTTGGGCTCATCCGGGCCGCCGAAGTAGTACCGGTCTATGCGCAGCCAGTGCATGATGCGTCCCCGGAAAACCTGGTGCTTGCCCACCACGGCAATGTTGTTCTCCATGTTGCAGGCCATCACGCACGCGTTGCAGCCGACACACGAGTTGAGATCGATCGACATCCCCCACTTGTAGCCCTCGTAGGGCCACTGGGGATAAATCGTCAGACCCTGCGGCGGCGGTTGCTCAAACGGCTCTTTGTGGGCGAATTCGGGATCCTGCTTGTATTTGGCCAGCGTGCCCAGCCGCACGGGATACCGGCCTGCCATGCCGTTGCTCGTCTGGGTGGTCGAGAGCTCGAAGTACTCGCCCGTGGGCCGGATGTTCAGCCCGGCGCCAGCCCAGAGCGCATCCGACGGGCGGATCGGGTAGACGTCGAATCCCACTTTTCCCGTGCGGCCGGCGCGCTTCCGGCCGTATCCCAACGTGACCGTAATGCAGTCGTCGGCATGGCCAGGCTCGACCCACAACGGGAACTTGGTCTTGCGCCCGCGGAAGTCGAGCTCGACTACACCGGTGCTGTAAGTCCCGATGCGGTTCGCGGTCCGCGGGCTGATGTGGGCCACTGCGTCCCAGGTCAGCTTGGTGGTAGGTTTCGGCAGTTCCTGTAAGTACGGGTTACTGGCGAAACGGCCGTCCCAGATGTTGGGGTCGGGCCGGAACTGGATTTCGTAGGCTGCCCGGCTGTCCGCCACCTGCGGTTTGGGCTCAAGCAGTGCGGCGAGGCCGGCACGGGGCGCCGGCGTCCTGGCGGGAAATGCAGTGTCCGCGATCACGCCGTCGCGCAGCCACTGGCGCCAGGCGGATTCGAAGTCGCTGGAGGGCTTGCGCCCCCTCCAGGTCCCCTTGACCATCTCATACGGCGGCTGGCCCGGCTGGCCCAGCAGCGCCGCCAGCAGTTGGTGCCGGGAGCGGCCCTGATAAAGCGGCGCTATCAGCGGCTGGATGACCGATGCCGTGCCGTCCAAGGCGACGCAATCGCTCCACTCCTCCAGGAAATGAGTGGCCGGAATGTGCCACTGGCACAACACCCCGGTCTCGTCATTGTAAGTGCCGTGGTGGATTTTATAGCGCACCTTCCCCATCGCATCGCGGAAGCCGATGTCGGCCGGGGCGTCGTAGCCGGGATTGGCGCCCGTGACGACCAGCATGTTCACCCGGCCCGCACTCATGTCGTCCACCAGCTCCCGGAGGGAGCCGAGCTGATTGACTGGGCTGACCTCGTTCGAGTCCGTATAGACGACCGTGTTGCCCACATTGCCAAGCGCGAAGTTAATGGCGTGGGCGAGCGCGTGGAGCTCCGGCGGTTGCTGATCGCCGGCCACGACCACACTCGCGCCGCGATGCCGGAGCAGATCCCTGAGCACGGCGCCAATCCACTTGGCGTGCTGCGGAGGAGGAGGTGCGCCGCCGGGAGCGCCCGTCCCTTGCGCGATCGCGCGCAAAACCGGTCCCATCTCGCTCGGCTTCACGCGGAACCGGTGGTCGGCGCTCGCGCCCGTGTTCGTAAACCAGGTCTCGGCGACATACAGGCGGTTCATGCCCGCCGCGCCGGCGCGCGAGCCTCGCCGTATCGCGAAATCGTGAGCGTAACTGGGCCTGGCCGGACCGCAAGACAGGAAGTCGGCGTCGAGCGCGAAGATGACATCGGCTTTGTCGAAGCGGTAAGTCGTGCTGACGATGCTCCCGAAAGCCATCTCGGCCCCGAGCCGCGCGTTGTCGCGTCCGGCCGGCTCCCACTGATGCCAGCGGGTGCCGGGGTATCGCGCCAGCAGGGCCTGTATCTGGGCGCCCAGGCTCGGAGAGATGACCGTGCCCGTCAGAATGCGCAGCCGCGAGTCGCCGAGCTGCTCGGCCAGCATCGCCTCGAGCGCGCCGAGGAACGTGACCCAATCGCTCACCCGCCCGTCGTAAAGCACCGCCGCCGAGCGGTCCGGATCGTACAAGTCCATCAGCGATGCCTGCGCGTGCGGGCTGGTGGCGCCGAGGCTGGCCGGGTGCTTCGGGTTACCCTCTACCTTGACAGGGTGGCCCATGTGACTCTTCACCAACAGGCCGGCGGCATCGTCGAGGAACGGCATCGCCGTAGCGAAGTAAATCGGTTCACCCTGTACGATTTCGGTAGGCTGGGTGACATAAGGGACGATCTTTTCGTCGGGCTGCCGCACGCACCCGCTGAGTCCCGCCATGGCCATGGCCGCGCCCATGACCTTCCAGAACTCGCGCCGGTCGATGCCTTCGATCTCCTCCGACGTGCGCCAGGGGAACTCGTGCCGCAGGTCTTCGAGCAGCTCCGGAGATTGTGCGCGTTCTTCGAGGCTGCGCCAGAACGCCGGGAGCTTCGCTTGATCGCGTTCGTTGTTTTCGTTCATCGGTGGCACGTGTAGCAATCCGTCAGCTTCTGGATCTTGTATTCCTTCACCAGCCTGCGGCCCATGGCGAGCTGGTCCTCCGGCGGGTTCCAGTTCATGTCGAACACGTGCTCGCGAGGCCGCACGAACAGCTCCGGCGAGCGGTGGCACGACAGACACCACTTCATTTCGAGCGACTTCTCGCGCCAGGTGAGCGGCATCTCGTCCACCCGGCCATGGCACATAATGCACGCAACGCCCTTGTTCACATGAATGCTGTGGTTGAAGTAGACGTAGTCGGGCAGGTCGTGCACGCGGATCCACTGGAGCGGCGTTCCGGTCGTCCAGCTTTCCCGCACCGGCGCCAGCACGGGGCTGTCCGACCAGATCTGGGAGTGGCAGGTCATGCAGACGTGAGTCGGCGGAATGCCTGCGAATTCCGAGGTCTCAACCGAGGTGTGGCAGTAACGGCAATCGATGCCGTCGTCCCCGACGTGGTGCTTGTGGCTGAATGGAACCGGCTGGGGCCGCGCCATGCCGACCCGGTTGAAATAGGGGGAATCGTACATGACGTAGGCGACGCAGAAGCCGCCAAGGACCACGATTGCGCTGCCCGCCAATGTTACCTGAGAGATAACATTGGCGCTGCGGTGGAAGATCTGAGGCATCCCCTCCGAGCCCTCTAAAATTCCTGTTTCCCAGTTGCTGTTTCTATTATGCAGAATTTTTGACGTAAGTCAATTTGAGACGCGCAGGTCCCACTTAGCGGACCATAAGCCGTCGCGACCAACGAGGGATCCCAGACCGGCCCGGAAGGCGGGGCCATCTGGAGCGCGGTCCGCAGCCCGGCGATATTCGGGTAATCGGGGCTGGCAGTTACTGAGCCTGCTGCGTCTCCTCCCGCTCCAGCACTTTCACTGCGGCCGGCGGGATGATGCGCCAGTTGCCCGAGGCGCGCGCGGGGAGACGGTGGTGGATCGAGTAATACTCGATGATCAGCGTGCGGATGTCGGTGTTCGATTTCCAGAGGACTTTGGCGTTGTGGAACATGCCGTACCCCGCGCTGCCGCCGGCGCGGTAGTTGTTGACCGCGATGCGGAGCTGCTGGTTGGGATCGAGTGGGCGGCCGTGCCAGCGCAGGTTGACGATTCGCTGGCCCTCGGGGCGCGTGAGATCGATCTCGTAATCGACGCCTTCGGCCATGTCGTAGTTGAAGCCGGCCGCCTCGTGGCTCACCAGCGGGCCGTGCGAGCAGGCGCGGTCGGGACAGGTGCGGAAGAAGCGCGCCGAGTTCTCCAGGGCATCCTTGACCATCTTGCCGTCCCCTTGGATGGTGAAGAGCTCGTTGTCGTACACGTAAAGCGCCGCGATCTGGCGGACCGTGACGGGGCCTTTGTGTATCGTGACGCCGGGGTAGAACAGCGCCGTGAAGGAAACGTCCGCTCCGGTGTAGGCCAACTGCACGGTTTCAATTGCGTCCACCAGCGGGGTGTCCTCGAAGCGCGCGATGCGGCCGTCCATGTCGACCGGCGATTCCGCTACTGGCCTGTTGAGGAAACGCTCGGCCAGCTCGTGATAGGGCTGGGCGATCGAGAGAATCTCGGGGTCGGCGGCGGTTTCGGGCCTAACCGGAATGAGCCGCGAGGACTTGTTGACCACGCGCCAGTGCCCGGAGGAATCGTCGAGGGTGAAATCCAGGCGCGCGAGCGAGCCGCCCCAGTTCTTCGGCTGGACCAGGAGAACGTCGCTCACGCGGTCGCCGGCAAGCTGCTGATGGGAGTGGCCGAACACGATGGCGTCGATGCCGCGGACTTCGGTGGCGATGTCGAGCACCATGTTTTCGGGCGGCTCTGCGGCCGGCGAATGGCGGCGTTCCAGGCGGCCGAGACCGGCATGCACCGCGGCGATGACCAGATCCGGGTGCACGTCCCGCCGCAGCGCGGCGACGGCGCCCTGCGCGGCCTGCTGCGCGTCGGTGAACCGGTACCCCTCGTAATGCGCGGGCTCCTCCCATTCCGGGACGGCCGGCGTGGTGAGGCCGATGATGGCGACCTTGACGCCATCGACCGTGCGCACGATGTAGGGATCGAACGGGCGGACCGCCGCGCCGGGCTCGGCAACTGTGTTCGCGGAGAGCCACGGGAAGCGCGCGTCGCGGCGGGCGTGGTTGAGGTTCTTCAGACCGAAGTTGAAATCGTGGTTGCCTAGGACCACGGCGGTGTAGCCGAGACGGTTCATGGCAGCCATCATCGGATCCTGGCGCAGAGCCCGGCCGCGGAATTTGAGGTGCAAAGGCAGGTGGCCGGTGCTGACGTAGGTCTGGTACACCGTCTCGAGCGGGGTGCCCTGGATGGTATCGCCGCAGTCGATGAGCAGCGCGTTAGGCGTCTCACGGCGGGCGGCGCGGACGAGCGTGGCGATCTTGGCCAGCCCGCGGTCGGCGGGTTTGCCGGTGAAATAGTCGATCGGAACCAGATTGCCGTGCAGGTCAGTGGTGGCGAGCACGGTGACGGTAACCTGCTTCGCGGGTGCCGCAGCCGGGAGCAAGGCCAGCGCCAGGGCAGCCCACAGAATGCGTAACATCAATGGGACCTCGATCCGCGCCGCGCGCGGCTGCTACTTCGCCGCCGGCGGCGCGGCAGCCGGCGGCACGACGCGCGCGGTCTTGATGTAATCCAACTTCGGGAAGCTGGCTTGCAGGTACTTGTTGCCCTGGTGCTGAATCTTATCCTGGTCCGGGGCCTCGCCGTAGCCGCTGTAGAGGCTGTCGACGACCGCCATGCCTTCCACCACCTTGCCGAAGGGCGCGAAGCCCTGGCTGTCGAGCGACGCGTTGTTGCCGAAGTTGATGAAGACCTGGGTGGTTCGCGTGTTCGGCCCGGCCATGGCGTAGGTCACCATTCCGCGCGTGTTGCTCTGCGTCACCTTGTCATCTCTGAGATTCTTGTTCGCCCACACGGCGGCGACGGCGGGATCGGCCGGGATCCCGAACTGCACCATGAATCCGCCGATCACGCGGAAGAACCGCGCGTTGTCGTAAACCTTCTGTTCCACCAGGCGGTAGAAGCGCGCGGCGCCGAGCGGAGCCCAGGCCTTGTTCACCTCGATCGTGAAGTCGCCCTTGCTGGTCTCGAACTTCACGCGAAAGACGGCGGGTGTGACAGCCGGCGTCTGCGCGGCGCACGAGAAGGCGGAGACGGCGATCGTCGCAAGTGCCAAAAACGGTCTTGAAATACGCATCATGGAACGCATTCTACCAAGTTGGGACGGCGCCGGCGCTTCAAGCCACCTCCAGTCGCTTGAGCCGTCGTGGGTAGGCGGATTCGCCCGCCTGACCGTCGCGGCCCGGTAAGCCCCGTCATTCGCCCTTATCCAGCGGCACCTCGAAGTAGAAGAGTTCCTTGCCGCTGGCGGCTTCCCGGAGGCCGGTGAGGTAAAGAGTGGAGCCGCTCTGCCAGGTAGCGCGGAAGTAGAAGAAACCACTGGCGGACTCCCTGGGTGCGAGCATGCGCGCGGCGAAGGCGCGGCCCTCGATCTCCCATTCGCCAAGCGGGTTCTTCTTTTTCGAAACATGTACCGGGGCCTGCGGGACAGGGCCAGGGTAAACATTAGGACGGTCGGGACCCGAAATGAACTTCACGTCCGCCGCGGGGGTGGCCTCGACACGATCATGGTCTGGCAGCACGAATTCCACTTTGAGGTTGTCAAGCGCGATGGTCTGCTTTGAGTCGTTCTCAATCACCACCAGCACGGGCAGAACGCCGTACTTGTAAGGGTTCACCTTCCCGAAAGCGGGCTCGGTCTCGGCGTCCGACCGCAGGGCCACGCCCGCGATGGTGACGCCGGAGATGGTCTGGCGGGTCGCGTAGCTCAAGGCCGCCCCGGGCGTGAACTTTGGCCTCTCCTTTTCGCCCGCAAACGCGGCGGCTATACTCAGGAGTACAATCAACGACTTGCCTGTGAGCGTCTTTATCATTTACCGCCTCCTGGAGATCCTGGCGTCCCCCATCATCGTAATGTATCTGTTGCTGCGCGGGCTCAAGGACCGCCGATATCTCAAGAGCCTCTGGCAGCGGCTGGGATTTCTTCCGCGTTCGTATCGGCAGACGGGGCACGCGGCCATTTGGTTGCACGCGGTTTCGGTGGGAGAGGTGCTGGCTGCGGTGACGCTGGTGCGGCAGTTGCGGGCCCGGCTGCCGGAGGCGCCGCTATTCATCTCGGCTTCGACGCTGGCCGGCAAGGCGGCGGCCGAAGACAAACTGGGCGCGCTCGTCGATGGCGTATTCTACGCGCCCATCGACTACTGTTTCGCGGTGCGGAGGGTGCTGAGGACCCTCCGGCCGCGCGTCGTGGTGGTGCTCGAAACCGAGATCTGGCCGAACCTGTACCGCGAGGCCAAACGCGCGGGTTGCGGCCTCGTCATCGTGAACGGGCGTATCTCGGACCGCGCCATGCCGCGGTACCGGAAACTGCGGTGGTTCTTCCGCCACGTGCTGGAGCTACCGGACGCCATCCTGGCGCAGAGCGGCCTGAACCAGAGCCGCTTCCTGGAACTCGGCGCGCCCGCGAAGAAGGTGCGGCTCGCGGGCAACCTCAAGTACGACTTCGACCCGCGCAGGCAGGCGCCGCCGCCTGAAGTTCTCGAATTCTTCGAGCGCGTGAAACCGGCGGAGGTGTGGATCGCCGCGAGCACCATGCCGCCCGCGGCCGCGGACGATCCGGATGAGGACGAAGCCGTGATTGCGGCTTTCCGCGAGGTGGCGCAGTCGCATCCGGGCCTGCTGCTGGTGCTGGCGCCACGCAAGCCGGAGCGGTTCGACCGCGCGGCGGAGTCGCTGGCGCGGGCCGGAATCGCGTTCACGCGAAGGTCCCGGATGCCGGGCGGGGGCGCGGCGCTGCTGCTGGATTCGATCGGGGAGCTGGGATCGCTGTTCGGGCTGGCCGACGTCGTCTTCATGGGCGGAACGCTGGCGCGCCGCGGCGGCCACAACCTGCTCGAGCCGGCGTTCTTCGGGAAACCGGTGATCGTGGGGCCGCACATGGAGAACTTCGCGGAGATCGCGGCGAAGTTCGCCTCGGCCGGGGCGCTGGTTCCGATCGCCGGCGCGGCGGAACTGGCGGGCGCGGTGCGCGGGCTGCTCGAAGACGCAAGGCGGCGGGAACGAATCGGGGCGGCGGCTGTGGCAGCGGCTGAGAGCGAGCGCGGCGCCACGGAGCGGGCGGCGGACGAAATCGCGCGCGTCTACGCGGCGAGCCTTCCACGGTATCGCGCGGCGCTGCCGGCCCGCATCGTGCTGTGGCCGCTCTCTAGGCTATGGCTGGCCGGCGGGGCCCTCAAGCGCTGGCGCGGCCGGATGCGCCAGAGCCGCCTCGCGACGCCGGTGATCAGCGTCGGGGGCTTGGCGGCCGGCGGCACGGGCAAGACACCGTTGGTGCTGTGGCTGGCGGAGAGGCTGAAGGAGCGCGGAACGCAGCCGGCGCTCCTGACCAGGGGATACCGGCGGCGCGTCGCCGAGCGTCACACCGTAATCGCGCCGGGCGAGCGGGCGCCTGCGGAGCTGACCGGCGATGAAGCGCAGATCTATGTCCGGGCCGGGATCGGACCGGTGGGGATCGGCGTGGACCGCGCGGGCGCGGGCCGGCTGATCGAGGAGCGCTTCGGGCCAGACGTCTTTCTTCTCGATGACGGATTCCAGCACTGGCGGCTGGCGCGCTCGCTCGACATCGTCGTGTTGGATGCGCTCGATCCGTTCGGGGGCGGCGAAGCGATCCCGCTGGGGAGGCTGCGTGAGCCGCTCGTGGCGCTGAGCCGCGCCGACGCCATCGTCGTCGCGCGAACGGCGCCGGGATCGAGCATCGCCGCCATCGAAGCGCGCGTGCGGGAGTACAACGCGAAGGCGCCGGTGTTCCGCTCACGCGTGGCGGTGCGCGGGTGGCGGGACGCGGCGCGGCAGGCGGAACCGCCCGCCCCACAATTGCCGCCGCGCGTGGCGGCTTTCTGCGGCCTCGGAAACCCGGATTCGTTCTGGCGCACGCTGCGCGAGCTGGGCGTCGCTCCGGTGTGGCGACGCGCCTTCGGCGATCATCACCGCTACTCGCGCCGGGAGCTGGAGCGGATGGCGGCCGAGGCGCGGGCGGCGGGGGCGCAGGCGCTCCTCACCACGGAAAAGGACGCGGCCAACCTCGGCGCGGACTGGCAGGGCGCGGTCGAGCCGCTGGCGGTCCTGTGGCTCGAGATCGGAATCGAAGTGGATCACTCCGAAGAGCTGATCAGCCTGGTGGAAGCGCCGCTTTCGAGGTCGAGCAGGAATCGCTTGCGGTCGAGCCCGCCGCCGTAGCCGCCCAGTCCGCCTCCGGCCGCAATTACGCGGTGGCAGGGCACGATGATGGAGACGGGGTTGGCTCCATTCGCCGCGCCGACCGCGCGTGCGGCGCCCGGATGGCCGAGTTGGACGGCGAGCTGGCCGTAGGTGCGGGTTTCGCCGTAGGGGATGCGCAGTAGGGCGTTCCACACTTGAAGCTGGAACGGGGTGCCGCGCAGGTCCAGCGGCAACTCGAAGGCGCGGCGGGCGCGTGCGAAGTATTCTCCGAGCTGCCTCTCCGCCTCGCGGATCAGCGGGTGCGCGCCCTCGGGTTCGCGGGAAACCGCCGGCGGCGTGCCGAAGAGCACGCGCCCGATGCCGGCCGCCGTGGCTTCGATGTAGAGCGGAAACGCCGGAGCGGCGTCGATGAGGGCCCAAGGCATCCTGGAGACAAGTTTACGCCCGCACCGCGGTTTCTCGCGTCACCGCCTCATCGCCAAACCGAGGATCGCTCCCGCCAGCACCAGCCAGCCGGAATTGACCCGATATCGAAACAGGATTGCTCCGGCTGCCAGGGCCATGAGAATTGTGACGGCGTCAACCAGCGCGGCTCGAGCGAGCACCCAGGTCACGGCGGCCATCAGCGCGAGTGAGGCGACGTTCACCCCGTCGAGAAAGGCGCCGGCCACTTTGGACCGGCGCAGGCGTGGAATCAGCGGTCCGCTGACCGCGCAAAAAAAGAATGCAGGCAGGAAAATCCCCACCGTGGCCGCCGCGGCTCCCGGCATGCCGGCCAGGATGGCGCCGATGAATGTCGCCGTAGTGAAGACCGGGCCGGGCGTGATCTGGCCCACGGCCACCGCGTCGAGCAACTGGCGCGAGCTGAGCCAATGCCACTGGTCAACCAGGTCCCTCTGCAGAAAAGCGAGCAGCACATAACCGCTTCCGTAAAGCACGGAGCCGATCTTCACAAAGTAGAAAAACAGCGCGCCCGTCCCAATGGAGGGGGTTTGATGAGACCGAACCGCTGCCGGCGCGAACTGCGCCACCAGAACGGCCACCGCGATGCCGGCGAGCACCAATGCAGGCCTGGCGCGCCGCGCGCCGGGTCTCGACCACTCGCGAAATCCGGCCAGCGTCCCCGCCGCACCCAGAACGATCAGGGGGCCGATGCCACCCAGCACGGAGCCCGCCGACGCCAACCCTATCGAGCCGAGGAATTTCGTCTTCACCGCCGTTCGCGCCAGGTTCCAGATCGCCTGCGCCACGATGGCGATGACCACCGGCTTCACGCCATACAGGAGTCCCACGGCCTGCGGCAGGCTTCCGAAGCGCAGATACGCCCAGGCGATTGACGCCACCAGAACCGCGGCGGGCACGATGAAGCAGGTTCCGGCCGCGATCAGTCCGGGCCAGCCCGCGCGCAGGTAGCCGATGTAGATGGTCATCTCAGTCGAACTGGGCCCGGGGATCAGGCTAGCCGCCCCAACCCGGTCCAGAAACTGCTCGCGGGTGAGCCACCGCTTCCGGCTCACCACTTCGTGCTCCATCATCGCGATGTGCGCCGCGGGGCCGCCAAATGCCGTCGTGCCCAGCCGGAGGAACAGCCAGGCCACCTCCGCGAGCCGTGACAACCGGCCCGCCAGCGCGCCGCCTGATGAGTCGTCCAAGACCACGCTCCCTACTCGCCTTCGATCGGCTCGCCAAACAACTCGCGCGCCTTGGTGCGGGCCGGATACAGGGTCCCGAGGCCGATCCGGTAACCGCGCCCGGCCAGATCCCCGGCCAGTTCGCTATCGCCCTTCGTTACCGGCATGCGGGGCCATGTTAGCATGGGACCGAGCCGCAATCGTCAGGGGTTGTCAGAAAATCTGGGGACACTCCGGGCTGGCGATTCCGAACGTTCCGCCTGCGGAGAAGCGCAGGCGTGCCCAACGATTCTTTGACAGCTCCTGACGGAGCGGTCCGCGGCCGTGTGGAGGGGGCTTCGTGATTGGGAAGTCAAGCGCACCGGGATCGGCCATTCTCGTGCGGCTCCTCGTGGGAGCCGTGTTTCTCTCTGAGGGCATCCAGAAGTTCCTGTTTCCGGGGGACCTCGGGGTGGGACGATTCATGAAAATCGGGATTCCCGCTCCGTCCTTCACCGCGCCATTCGTGGGCGTGGTCGAAATTGTCTTCGGTGCCTTCCTGATCGCCGGCCTGCTGACGCGCCTGTCCGCTATTCCCCTGTTGATCGATATCTCGGTCGCGATCGCGACCACAAAGGTTCCGATGCTCTTGCACAAAGGTTTCTGGCCAGCCGCGCACGAAACCCGGACCGATTTCTGCATGCTGCTGGGGCTGCTGTTTCTCATGTTCGCGGGAGCCGGGCCGATATCGCTCGACGGGTTGTTGAGGCACAGACACAGATGAGGAAGTGCCCCCTGCCCGGCGTCCGCTTCCGGATCGCCGCGGCTCGGCGCTGGGTAGCCTGCTATAATTGAGTTTTATTTGGGAAGATTGGCCTATGGCTTCTGGGACAGCCGTGGAAAAGAAGGTTATCCTGCTGAAACCGCGAGGTTTCTGCGCAGGTGTGGTGCGTGCCATCGATGTCGTGAAGATCGCGCTCGATCTGTATGGCTCGCCGATCTACGTCCGCAAGGAAATCGTGCATAACCGGCATGTCGTCGACCAGTTGCGGGAGGCCGGCGCAGTGTTTGTCGAGGAATTGGAGGAAGTGCCCGCCGGCGCGCGGGTGATTTTCAGCGCGCACGGCGTTTCGCCCGCTGTGCGCGAGCAGGCGCGCGAGCGGCACCTGCGGGTCATTGACGCAACCTGCCCGCTGGTGACGAAGGTCCACCTGGAGGCCGTACGGTTTGCGCGGGAAGGTTTCACGATCGTGCTCATCGGGCATCGCGATCATGACGAAGTGATCGGAACGCTGGGCGAAGCTCCCGGCAGCACTGTGCTGGTGTCGAGCCCGGCCGACGTGGACCGGCTGAACCCCCGCGACCCGGGAAAAATCGCGTATCTGACGCAGACCACGCTGAGCCTGGATGAAACCAGGCATATTGTGGCGCGTCTTAGAGAAAGATTCCCGGCGATCGTGGGACCGCCGGCACAGGACATTTGTTACGCCACGGAGAATCGCCAGTTGGCGGTAAAGGCAGCGGCGCCGCGGTGCGACCTGCTGCTGGTGGTGGGTTCTCAGAACAGTTCGAACTCGAAGCGGCTGGTCGAGGTGGCGAAGAACTCGGGAGTTCCGGCCTACCTGGTGGATGATTCGTCGCAGGTGGACGCATCCTGGATCGCCGGCGCTCAAACCGTGGTGCTGACGGCTGGTGCGTCGGCGCCGGAGAACCTGGTCGAAGATCTGATCGCGTATTTGAAGTCGCGCGGTTTCGACCGCCTGGAAGAACTGGACCTCAAGGAGGAAGACGTACGGTTCACCTTGCCGCCGCAACTGGCGCGTGTCGGCGGGCAACTGAGTTCGATACAGACGCAATGACCCCGGGCGTTCACATTGCCGAGACACTTGCGACCCAAGCCGCCGAGACCAGCCGCCGTGCGGCCGAGCGCCTGCTGAAGCGTCAGGACCCCAGCGGTTACTGGCGGGCGGAGCTGACGGCCGACACCACGCTCGAATCGGATTACATCCTGCTGGAGCTGTGGCTGCATCCGCCGGAAAACGGCGTGTGGGATCCTCCCACGCGGCCGAAGATCGCCAGGGCCGTGCAGTCGATCCTGGCGCGGCAGCTTCCCGACGGCGGGTTCAATATCTACCCGGATGGGCCCGCGGACACCAGCGCCACGGTGAAGGCGTACTTCGCGCTGAAGCTGGCGGGCGTGCCGGCGGACGATCCGAGAATGGCCGCGGCCCGGGAGCGCGTGCTGGCGCTGGGTGGCATCCAGCAGGCCAACAGCTACGTCAAGATCAACCTCAGCCTGTTTGGGCTGTACCCGCGGGAAGAGTGCCCTTCGGTGCCGCCGGAGATGATCCTGCTGCCGGGGAAATTCCTTTACCGGATGTCGTCCTGGACGCGCGCCATCGTGGTGCCGCTGGCCATTGTTCACTCGCACGCTCCGGCGCGGCCCGTGCCGGCGGGCTTCACACTGAAGGAGCTGTTCCTGCCGGAAGTGAAGTTCAGCTACCGGCGTCACGAGAGGCTTTTCAGCTGGCGGAATCTCTTTTTCATCGGCGACCAACTGGTCAAGTTCTGGGAGCGGCACGCGATCCAGGGCATTCGGAAGAATGCGATCCGGAAGTGCGAGCGCTGGATGCTCGAGCGCACGCGCTACACCGACGGACTGGGCGCCATCTACCCGCCCATGATGTACGTCATCATGGCGCTGGACTTGCTGGGCTATCCGCCCGATCATCCCGACCGGATGGAGGCCGAGAGCCAGTTCGAGCGCCTGATGGTGGACGACGGCAAGCGGTTCTTCTTCCAGCCCTGCTTCTCGGTCGTGTGGGATACGGCGATTGCGGCCTTTGCGCTCGGCGAATCGGGGCACGCGCCCGCCGGCGCCATGGAGCGTGCGGCGGAGTGGCTGCTCTCGAAAGAGGTGCGGCGTAGGGGCGACTGGTCCGTCATGCGGCCGAACCTCCCCCCCTCGGGCTGGTATTTCGAATACGCCAATGAGTTCTACCCCGACATCGACGACACCGCCATGGTGCTGCTGGCTCTGCGCCACGCGAAGGCGGCCGACGCCGGCGCGCAGCGAACAGTGGAAAAGCGCGCGCTCGATTGGGTGCTGGGCATGCAATCGAAGGACGGCGGCTGGGCCGCCTTCGACGTGGACAACAACTGGACGCCGCTCGCCGAAGTGCCGTTCGCCGATCACAACGCCATGCTCGACCCCACCTGTCCCGATATCACCGGGCGTATGCTCGAGGCCATTTGCGCTCCGGGCGGCCTCGGGCCCGAGCATCCGGCGGTCCGCCGCGCCGTCGCCTACCTGCTGAAGACGCAGGAGACCGACGGAAGCTGGTACGGGCGCTGGGGCGTGGATTACATCTACGGCACGTTCCTGGCCCTGCGCGGGCTCAGGGCGGCGGGCGTGAGCGACCGCGAGGCGCCGGTCCTGCGCGCCGGCGAGTGGCTGCGCTCCGTCCAGAACGCGGACGGCGGCTGGGGCGAAAGCTGCGAGAGCTACCGGCGGAAAGCCTTCGTGCCCGCTCCCAGCACGGCGTCACAAACCGCCTGGGCGCTGCTGGGCCTGGTGGCCGGCGGCGACGCCGCCAGCCTGAGCGTGCAGAACGGGATCGAGTACCTGGTGCGCACCGGGCGCCCCGGCGGCGGGTGGGACGAACATCTCGCCACCGGCACGGGATTCCCGGGAGTGTTCTATCTGACGTACCACCTTTACCGGGACGCCTTCCCGCTGCTGGCGCTGGCCGAATACCTGAAGGCGCGCGGAAGTTCGGAGACGCAGGGAATGGGGGGAATCGAATGAGGTTTCCGCTGTCGATGACGGCTGGAATGGCGGGCTACATCCTGAAGAACAAGCTGCGGCCGCGGCGCGAATGGCAGCGCAACCTGGCGCCCGCAAACGGCGCGGCGAACCCGTTCCAAATCCTGCACCAGCACCGCAACGGCAACGGAACCAGCCACCCCATGATCAAGAAGCGGTTCCCGCTGGTGCTGATGCTCGAGCCGCTCCACGCCTGCAACCTCACCTGCACGGGTTGCGGCAGGATTCGTGAATACGAGACCACGGTCAGCAAGCGGCTGTCGCTGCAACAGTGCCTCAAGGCCGTGGACGAGTGCGGGGCGCCGGTGGTCTCGATTTGCGGCGGCGAGCCGCTGCTCTACCCCGAAATCGGCGAGCTGGTGCGGCAGACGATGGCGCGCGGGCGCACCATCTACCTGTGCACAAACGCCATGATGCTGCCCAAGAAGCTGAGCGAGTTCAAGCCCGACCCGCGCTTCTTCATCAACGTGCACCTGGACGGCCTCGAAGAGACGCACGACCTCTGCGTCGAGCGGAAGGGCGTCTTCAAGCTGGCCATAGAGGCCATCAAGGCGGCCAAAGCCGCGGGATTCAAGGTCTGCACGAACACCACGGTCTACAAACAGACCGACATGGGCGAGCTCGAGCGGCTGTTCGAGTTTCTGGAGCAGTTCGACCTGGATGGGCACATGCTGTCGCCCGGCTATGGCTACTCCGCGGTCAACGACCGGGAGATCTTCCTGACCCGGGAAGACGTTCACGAGAAGTTCCAGGCAATCGACCGGCTGGCCCGGCGGTTCAAGCTGAATAGCACACCGACCTACCTCGACTTCCTGAAGGGCGATCGCGACCTGCCCTGCACGGCATGGGGCAATCCGACTTACAACATCATGGGCTGGAAGGGCCCCTGCTACCTGATTACCGACGCCCACCACGACACGTTCGAGAAGTTGATGACCGCGACGCCATGGGAAAGCTACGGCCACGGAAACGACCCGCGCTGCGAGCACTGCATGGTGCACTGCGGGTACGAGCCCTCGGCGGCGCTCGGCATCAACGCCAAACCGGGAGACACGCTCAGGCTCCTCTCGTGGGCGATGAAGTGAAAGCGGCCGTCGAAAAATCCGGGGACACTCCGGGCTGCTTACTCGGAACGCTCGGCTTGCGCACAAAGGCAGGCGTGTCCCCAGGATCAAAAAATCCGGGGACACTCCGGGCTGCTTACTCGGAACGCTCGGCTTGCGCACAAAGGCAGGCGTGTCCCCAGGATTTTTTGACTTCTAATAATATTCGTTTATGACGCTATCTCTGGTTACCGGGGCGAGTGGGTTCGTCGGGTGGCACATCGCCCGGAAGCTGGTGGAGCGCGGCTGCCCGGTGCGGGTGCTGGTCCGCCAGACGAGCCGGCTGAGGGAGCTCGATGGCGTCGAGGTGGTCACCGGGGACCTGCGCGATGCGGAATCGTTGCGGCGGGCCGTGGCGGGTTGCGGGCGGGTATTCCACGCAGCCGCGGATTACCGGCTGTGGGCGCCCGAGCCGCGGGAGATGTACGAATCGAATGTGGATGGCACGCGGAACCTCCTCGCGGCGGCGCGCGATGCGGGTGTCGGGCAGGTGGTGTATACCAGCACGGTCGGCTGTATCGGAATCCCCGAGGACGGGGAAGGAAACGAGCGAACGCCGGTGGAACTGGATGACATGAAGGGGCCTTACAAGCGCTCGAAATTCCACGCCGAGCGGGTGGCGCTCGAGTTTGCCGCGGGGGGATTTCCGGTGGTGATCGTGAATCCGACCGCGCCCGTGGGTGACCACGATTTCAAGCCCACGCCGACGGGCAGGATTGTCCTGGATTTCCTGAAAGGCGGGATGCCGGCCTACATCGAGACCGGGCTCAACCTGGTGGATGTGCGCGACGTGGCCGACGGGCACCTGCTGGCGGCGGAGCGGGGCAAACCGGGAGAGCGGTATATCCTGGGGAGCCAAAACCTGACGCTGGCGGAGATTTTCGAGAGGCTGGAGCGGGCCAGCGGAGTGAAGGCCCCGGCCCGGCGGATTCCTTACGCGCTGGCGTACGCGGCCGGCGCGGCATCGACCGGATGGGCGGCGGTGACGGGACACGAGCCCAGGGCGCCGCTGGACGCGGTGCGCATGGCGCGGAAGAAGATGTGGGTGTCACACGCCAAGGCGGCACGCGATCTGGGCTTTTCGCCCGCGCCGCCGGATGAGGCGCTGGCGCGGGCTGTGGCCTGGTTTCGCGCCAACGGGTACTGCTAGTGGCGGAACTGCTGGTGGTGGCCGCTGAGCCGCGGGAGCTGAGTGGAATTGTAGGACGCTGCCGGGGCGTCAGACGGTTGAAGTGGCCGGTGTTGTACGCACGCGTCGGGGATCTGAACGCCAACCGGCTGGTGATGGTGGCGAACGGTCCGGGGCCGAAGTTGGCGGCCCAGGCGGCCGCGGGGGCGCTCAAACGAACCCACCCCAATGCCGTGATCTCGACCGGCTACTGCGGCGCGTTGGATCCCGCGCTGGCCGCGGGCGAAGTGTTCGTGGCGGTGAAAGTGGAGGCAGATGGCGCCGCGTTCGCCGCGGCCGTTCCCGCAACGGGCGGGCGCGGATGGAAGACGGGAACGCTGGCATCGCTCGACAGCGTGGCCGGCGTCGCGGAAAAAGGCCGCTTGCGCGAGACCGGGGCGGCGGCCGTGGACATGGAAGCCGGAGCGGTGGCGCTGGCGGCCAAGCGGGCCGGACTGCCGTTCTATTGCATCCGCGTGGTCCTGGACCGGGCGGAGGAGGAATTCGACCTGGATTTCAACGCTCTGCGAGGCGCGGACGGGCGGTTCAGCCGCTGGCGGATTCTGAAGGCGGCGCTCGCCAGACCGCTGGTGCGCTTCCCGGAGCTGGCGAGAATCGATTGGCGCGGGCGGCACGCTTCGCGCACCCTGGGGGAGTTCGTTGCAGACTGCGTCTTCTGATGTTCCTTCGGTGATGCGGGCCGCGGTTTACCGGGGCAACAGCTCGATGTGCGTCGAGCGCGTCCCGGTGCCCGAAATCGGGCCGGGCGAGCTACTGGTGCGGGTGGAGGCCTGCGGCATCTGCCACACGGACTTGAAGAAGGTGGAGCACAACCTCCTCTCCCCGCCCCGCATTTTCGGCCACGAAACCGCTGGGGTGGTGGTGGCCACCGGCGGGGGCGCCAACGGATTCGCGCCCGGCGACCGCGTGATTGCCTTCCATCACGTGCCCTGCGGCGAGTGCTTCTACTGCCGCCGGAAGCTCTACGCCCAGTGCGCCGTCTACAAGAAAGTGGGCGTCACGGCCGGGTTCGAGCCTGCGGGAGGCGGATTCGCGGAGTACGTCCGGGTCATGGCCTGGATCGTCCGCCGCGGCGTCGAGAGGTTCGATGGCGGCGTGCCCTTCGTGCGGGCTTGCTTCGTCGAACCGGTGAACACCTGCCTGAAGGCGGTGGTGCGGATGGAGGCGCAGCCGGGCGAGACGGCGCTCATCCTGGGCCAGGGGCCCATCGGATTGCTGTTCACCATGCTGGTGCGGCGGACCGGGGCGCGTGTTTTGGCCACCGATACCATCGCGCGGCGGCGGGAGCTGGCGGTCCGATTCGGAGCGGAAAAGGTTTGGAATCCTAAAGTTACAGATGTAGATAAAGAAGTCAGAAGGACCACGGATGGGCGCGGGGCAGACTTGGTGATCGTGGCGGCGAGCGTCCCGGGAATCGTCGAGCAGGCCATCCGGTGCTCCCGGCCGGGGAGCCGAATTCTTTTGTTTGCCCAAACTTCGCATCAAGAACGTGTAGAATTGTCAGGAGCGGACATTTGTGTCGGGGAAAGGACCCTGTTTGGCTGCTATAGTGCCTCTGTGGACTTGCAGAGCGAGTCAGCCCGGCTCGTCTTCGGCGGGGAACTGCCTGTCGAGGACCTCGTGTCCCACCGTCTGCCGCTCGAGCGCATCGGCGCAGGAATCGAACTGGCACTGCACCCGGATGAGCAATCGCTGAAGATCGTCGTCGAACCACAACAGGGTCGCTGACCGCGCGAAGGCGGGCGCCCGGCGGCAGTTCTGGTTCCTGAGGAGAATGGGGCTTGTGAATACTGAAATGATGGCTGCCGTACTGTACGGAAAAGAACATATACAGGTCGAGCCGGTGGCCGTTCCGAAAATTGGTGAGGGAGACGTCCTGGTCCGCGTCAAGGCGGCCCTGACGTGCGGCACCGACGTCAAAGTATTCCGCCGCGGTTACCATGCGCGCATGATCGTTCCTCCGGCGGTCTTCGGCCACGAGCTGGCCGGCGACATCGTCGAGGTGGGAGCGAAGGTCACCAAATTCCGTGTCGGTCAGCGCGTGGTGGCGGCGAATTCGGCGCCGTGCTTGGAGTGCTTCTATTGCCGCAAAGGGCTGCAGAACCTGTGCGAGGACCTTCTCTTTAACAACGGCGCGTACGCCGAGTACATCCGCATTCCGGCGCGCATCGTCGAGCGGAATATGTATGAGCTTCCCCCCGAGATGAGTTACCAGGACGCCGCGCTGGCCGAGCCGCTGGCGTGCGTGCTGAAGGGGGTCGAAGACAGCGGCCTGCACGCCGGAGACTCCGTGGCGGTGATCGGCCTGGGGCCGATCGGGCTGATGTTCGTGAGGCTGGCCAAGGCGGCCGGAGCCCGCGTGATCGCGCTGGGCCGGCGCCAGACGCAACTGTCACGCGCCGAGATGCTGGGCGCCGACGAGCTGATCTCCACCACCGAGGTGGAGAGCCCGGTGCGGGCCGTGCAGAATCTGACCGCCGGGCGTGGCGCGGATGTGGCCATCGAGGCCGTGGGCAAGCCCCAGACCTGGGAGCTTGCGATTCACCTGGTGCGCAAGGCGGGAACGGTCAACTTCTTCGGCGGCTGCCCGAGCGATAGCCGCGTCGCCGTCGACACGGCGCTGCTGCACTACTCCGAGATCTCCTGCCGGGCCAGTTTCCATCACACCCCCGCCCTGATTCAGAAGGCGCTCCAGCTGGTGCGCGACGGCGTGATTACCTCGCGCGACTTCGTGAACCGCCAGGAGCCGCTGGCCAACCTTCTGGAGGTGATGCGGCACCTGATGAGTCACAACGGACATCTCAAGACCGCGATCATTCCCTAGAATGCGGCCGTCGCACCGCCTGCGCCACACCAGAAATGTTCTTGCCGCCCCAGCAGTTCGTAAAATCGCCCGAAGCGATGGCGCGCGCTTTTTCCCCCGATGAAGCGCGCCGTTACACCCGCTGGCTGGCCACCCACCATTACGAGAACTTCCACGTAGTCACCTTCCTGCTGCCTCGCCGGCTGCGCCAGGACTTCTACAACGTTTACGCATTCTGCCGCTGGGCCGACGATCTCGGCGACGAGATCGGAGGCGCCGAGGAGAGCCTCCGGCTCCTGGGTTGGTGGCGCGGCGAGTTGGATGCGATGTACGCGGGCGAGACGCGGCATCCGGTGTACGTGGCGCTGGCCGAAACCGTGGCGCGGCACTCTCTGCCGAAAGAGCCGTTCGTCGACCTGATCCGGGCCTTTGTCCAGGACCAGACCGTGAAGCGCTACGCCGACTGGGACGAACTGTTCGACTACTGCCGGCAGTCGGCCAACCCGGTGGGCCGCCTGGTGCTCTACCTGTGCGGCTACCGCGATGAGGAGCGCCATGTGCTCTCCGACGCCACCTGCACGGCGCTGCAGCTGGCGAACTTCTGGCAGGATATTCCCATCGACCTGCAGAAGGGGCGAATCTATATCCCGCTCGACGCCATGGAGCGGTACGGCTACACGGAGGAGGACCTGCAGGCGGGGCGCGAGTCGCCTGCGTTCCGCGCCGTGATGCGCGAGATCGTGGGCATCGCGCGCGGGTTGTTCCAGCGGGGGATGCCGCTGGCCGGCATGGTCAACCGGAGGCTGGCGGTGGACATCGACCTGTTCAGCCGCGGCGGCCTGCTGATTCTGAAGAAGATCGAGGCGCAGGATTATAATGTGCTGCGGCGGCGTCCTTCCGTCACGAAGGCCGAGCGCGCACAACTGCTGCTCGCGGCACTGGGACGCCTGGTGTTCCCGAGAGCGCGATGACCGACCTCGAAGCCTCCTACGCAGCCTGCCGGCGGATCGCAAAATCGCGGGCGCGGAATTTCTACTACTCCTTCGTCCTGCTGCCCAAGGCGCAGCGCAACGCCATCTGCGCCATCTACGCCTTCATGCGGCATTGCGACGACCTGAGCGACGAACCGCAGGCCGCCGTCGCGCCGCGGGAGGCCATCGAAGCGTGGCGGCGGGAACTGGACGCGGCGCTCGATGGGCGCTTCGGGGAGAATCCGCTGTGGCCGGCATTCCGCAACACGGCCGAGCGGTACAAGATCCCGCCGGAGTATTTCCACGAGATGATCGAGGGCGTTCTGAGCGACCTGGGCCCGCGCCGCATCCAAACCTTCGACGAGCTTTACCGCTACTGCTACCAGGTGGCGAGCGTGGTGGGGCTGACGGTGATCCACATCTTCGGCTTCAGGGGCGCCGAGGCGCTGCCGCTCGCGGAGAAGTGCGGGGTGGCGTTCCAGTTGACCAACATCCTGCGCGACGTGCGCGAGGACGCGGGACGCGACCGCATCTACCTGCCGGCCGAGGACTTGCTGCGCTTCCGCGTGGACGTGCGCGACCTGGCGGAGGGCAAGCGCACCGACGAATTCGTGGACCTGATGCAGTTCGAAGCGCGCCGCGCCCGGGCCTACTACGAGTCGGCCAAGCCGCTGGTCGACATGGTCGACCCGCACAGCCGCGCTTCGCTCTGGGCTCTGATCGAGATCTACTCGCGCCTCCTGGGCCGCATCGAGCGCACCAACTACGACGTCCTCTCGCACCGGGTCGAGCTGTCGGGCCGCGAGAAGGTCCGCATCATTCTGCGGGCGTTGGTGGGGGGACGGTAGGGGGAATCTGCTCGCGACTACCGCACCACCGTGCCCCACTGTTTTGTTCGCACTTGTGGCGTAATTCCCGAAGCCGGGCCGTAGCCATAGAAGATGCCTCGCCCGCCATTGCCCACATAAACGAGGTCCTGGGTCCGCATGTCGCCCTCGAGGGCATTGATTTCGCCGAACTGCATTCGCGCCGGATCGCTGATCGCGATCCAGGTCGCACCCATGTCCTCCGACTTGTAGATGGCGTCGGCCGCAGTGCCGGGAACCCGCCCATGGACATAGAGAAACGGCGTCGCCGCCGTAGCTCCCTTGCCAAACGCAACGTAGTTGGCGCTTGCCAGCGCGTTTACGGGGGAAAACGTCTTGCCGCCATCCGTGGAGTGCAAAAGCTGGTACGTCCACGGCTGGTCGGAGTCCGGCGCAAACGACATCCAGACGTCGCCGGCCTTGGCAGGATTGGGCACGATGCTGACATTGAGCACCCAGTGGGGGTCCTGTGGCCAGGTGGTGTTGCCCAGCGCCCAGGTGGCTCCGCCGTCGGCGCTGTAATAAAAGTTGCCGTTGTCGAAGTAGTAGAACGTGCCTGGAGCCACCAGGTCCGGAGCCAGCACGTCGCCGCTCCACCACAGGTTGCTTAACTGCCAGGACGCCCCGAGAGGCGCGCCGTTGTACAAAGCAGGCTGCCACGTCGTTCCGCCGTCGCGAGTGTACTGCGGATTGGCGTTGTAAGGCGCCCAAACCATGTTCGCCGGGTTGTCGGAGGCCATGGCAATCTTGCCTCCTACCCCCGGACCCGTGTTGGGAATGTGCTTCCAGGTGAGCCCGTTGTCGGACGTGATGCCGGACATCGGGGCCGAGACGTTGGTTTCATCCCAGCCCACAAACGCTGCATTCTGCGGTTGCGAACCGCAGTAGGTGATGCCAGTTCCCTGAGCCACGTACAGGAAGCTGTCGATGGTCACCTGGGGAACGATGTCACGGCTGGCGTACCGGAATCCCACCATGTCTGCCGCCACGCTGAACAAGTCGGCTCCGGCCGCAACTGGGGGGACTTTGACCTTCTGCACCACCAGTTCTTCCAGATTGCTCATCTGCCACGTCCAGACCGTGGAAGCGGCGGTAATGTCGTCGGTTTCGATGACGCCGTAGCCGTTGGTTTGCCAAACCCGCTTCGGGTTCACGGGATCGATCGCCAGCGCGGCGTTTCCCCACATGCCGGCGCCGGCCGGGTAGTATTGCGGCTGATAGGAAAACGACCCCACCGCAATCGCGCTCCACGAATCGCCCTGAGCCGTGCTGCGGAACATTTGCACATTTCCGTTGACCGCAACCATGACGACCGCCGGATTAGTCGGGTCCGAAGAAACTCCGGAGTAGCTCTTGCCGTTACCCTGCGGAGTGACATCCGTCCACCTGCCGCCTTTGTAACGGCCGACGCCGCCGGTGGTCCCGCCCTCGTCGCCGCCGAATGTGACGAACAGGGTTCCGTCCGTCGCCACCGCGGCGCGCGC
Organism: Bryobacterales bacterium; assembly: GCA_963719445.1. Lineage (GTDB taxonomy): Bacteria > Acidobacteriota > Terriglobia > Bryobacterales > Bryobacteraceae > DASWZN01. The sequence goes on along the minus strand of OY970385.1, from coordinate 3,407,215 downwards.
GGGATTCGTGGTGCTGCCGATCTGGGACCATGAGATCCCGCCATCCACGCTGGCCCACACGCCGCTCCCGTAAACGCCTGCGTACAGGTTGCGCGTAGCGCCTGTGCCGGTGACGCCTGCGCTGGGGTCGAACACCACGAAGCTGACGCCGGGGGATACGGTGCTGGCAGGCAGTCCTCCTCCCACCTGTGACCAGTTCTTTAGAGGTGGAGTGGAGGATGCGCTTCCCCGCCAGAGGCCATCCTGCCGGCTGGCGAAGTAAACCACGCTGGGCTGGTTGGGATCCACAGCCAGACGTTCGCCGGTGGTGCCGCGATAGTCGTCATTGGCGCCGATATAGAGCGCTTGCGGCGCCAGGCCCGTGTCGCTCCAGGTTGCCCCCCGGTCGTGCGAGACCAGCACCTCGGCCGGCGAAAAGACGTTCGAGCCCGTTATGGTTCGCCCGTGTGCCGCTGCGATATAGACGGTATTGACATCCGTCGGGTCGGTTGCAATGCTTTCTACGCCGTAGACTTCCGACTCGAGTCTTCCGTACTGGTCCAGCAGGGGAACCCAGTATTGGTTGCCGCGGTCGAACCGGTACGCGCCGCCGACGTCGGTGCGGATGTAAATGTCATTGGGCGCTAGCGGATGAGCAACGAGTCCCGTCACGTAGCCCATTCCCTGCGTGTTGACACTCTCCCACGAGAAACCCGAGTTCCCGGACGTGACCAGCGCCATCGAAACGAATACTTGCAGATTGGCGCTCAGCGAATTGAAGGTCGCCGCCACCGTAGCCGAGCCGGCGGAAACCGCGCTCAGCAGTCCCGCGTTGGAAACGCTGGCAACCGAAGCCGGCGTCGCGCTCCAGATCGCGCTGGCCGTCACGTCTTTGGTCGTGCTGTCGCTGTATGTGACGATGGCGGTGAGCTGCGCCGTGTCACCAACAGTCAACGAGTTTCCGGGCGCTGTCACTTTGAGCGATTGCGCCGTTGGCATCGGCGTCGGGGTCGGGGTCGGCGGCGGGGTTGTGCTCGGGGAACCACCACCGCCGCAGCCATTGAGAGCAGCCAAGGTGAAGGCAACAAGAATGGAGCAAAACCGGGCTCGATCTGCGGGGATGATCGCTCCTCTCAGGGACTTGAGATTGCCTTCCACCCCGCAGTCTACTCGGAAGGACTCCAGGCCGCAACACTTCCGGACCGAGGGCACACCTCGACTATTCCTTTGCAGGCTGCGCTCCCGCAGAGTCTACCGTGGGCCGCCTTCAGTTCGCCTCCCTCCGTTCGCCGCTCTCAGCTCCCTCCAGGATCTCGATCATCGCGGCGGGAGTAACAATTCGCGCGGATTTGTGCTGTCTCAGCGAGAGGAGTTCCTTGTCGCCGGTCACCAGGAAGTCGGCCTGGCTGGCTTCAGCCATCGCGAGCAGGTAACTGTCCTTGGGGTCCGGCGCGACAGGGCCGGAGGGCAGGTCCCGGCAAAAAGAAGAGAAATCCCGAATGCCCGCCGCGAGCAGCTCGGCCGTGCTGGCGCGAAGTCTCGCCCGGAAGAACGACCGGCCGGCGACCTCGCGGAGTTCCGCTATGAGCGCCTCACAGGCGACAAGCGTGAACATCTTGCGCTCCCAGGCGTCGAGGAGTTTGGCTGGCGCGCCCACGGGCGAAAGAAGGGCGGACAGCAGGATGTTTGTGTCGAGGATGAGACGCATCAGGGTCGCCGGGCGCGCTCCCGGTAGTGTCTCGCGCGGACGTCTTCGACGGTCTCGTCAATCATCTTCTGGAGCGCGTCGGGAGAAACGCCGGCGAAAGCTTCGCGGGCTTCGCGGACTGTCTGATGAAAGATGCGCCAGCGAACGGCTTCCTCAATGAATTTCGAAATGTCGCCCTTTCTCATGCCTTGGGCGCCCAGAAAGGAGCGCAAGGCGTGATCGGCCTCTTTGGACAAAGTAATGGTCAGGCGGGTGGTTTCCGGCTCGGGCATGGCATCCCTCGTCATATAAGCGTATATCTGCTTATAAGCATGGACTACGATGAGACTGCTGTCAACCCGCGGGCGAGACCGACACGTTGGTATCACAAGGACGCGGCTGAGAGAATCGGGACGCTGAAGCGGAAGCACAAGCACCGCGCGAGGAACGATGGCCGAGCAACCTGCTTTGGGCGATCCTACGCTTTCGCCGACTGCACCGGCGTCTGCGCGAACCTCTTCACGAAGTTCGTGTCGAACCGCCCCGCCAGAAAGTCCGCGTCCGCCAAAATCCGCTGGTGCAGCGGAATCGTGGTGTAAATCCCCTCCACCACGAACATCTCCAGCGCCCGGTTCATCCGCGCGATGGCTTCCGCGCGGTCGTTGCCGTGGGTGATGAGCTTGGCGACCAGCGAATCGTAGTACGGCGGGATGACGCAGTCGGTGTAGGCCGCCGTATCCACCCGCACGCCCACGCCGCCTGGCACGTTGAGGCCGGTGATGCGGCCGGGGCAGGGCGCGAACGTCTCCGGGTGCTCGGCGTTGATGCGGCACTCCAGCGCGTGGCCGCACGCCTGGAGCGGCCGGCGTAGAATGTCGTCCAGCCGCTCGCCTGCGGCGATCAGGATCTGGCTCTTCACCAGGTCCACGCCGGTGACCCATTCCGTCACCGGATGCTCCACCTGGATGCGGGCGTTCACCTCGATGAAGTACAGCTCGCCGCTTTCGTCCATCAGGAACTCGACTGTGCCGGCGTTCACGTAGCCGGCCTCGCGCATGGCGCCGCGGAGGACGCAGGCGATGCGCTCGCGGTTCGCCTGCGTCAGCGAAGGCGAGGGCGCTTCCTCGATCAGCTTCTGGTGGCGGCGCTGTATGGTGCACTCGCGCTCGCCCAGAACCTCCACGTCGCCGTACTGGTCCGCCAGGAACTGGAACTCGATGTGGCGCGGGGCCTCGACGTACTTCTCGATATAAACGTTGGGGCAGTCGAAGCTGGCGCCGGCTTCCTGCTGCGCCTGGATGATCTGCGCGGGCAGGTCGGCGGGCTGGCGCACGATGCGCATGCCGCGGCCGCCGCCACCCGCGGAAGCCTTGATGATGACCGGATAGCCCACGGCTGCGGCGAGTGCCAGGGCGTCATCCGCGCCGCGGACGATTCCTTCCGAGCCTGGAAGCACCGGAACGCCGGCGTCCTTCATGAACGCGCGGGCGCGCTCCTTGAGGCCCATCAGCCGCGTCACGGCCGGCGGAGGGCCGATGAACCGGATGTCGGAAAGCTCGCAGACCTCGGCGAAATCGGCGTTCTCGGAGAGAAAGCCGTAGCCCGGGTGCAGCGCGTCCACGTTGGTGATCTCGGCCGCGCTGATGACCGCCGGAATGTCCAGGTAGCTGAGCGAGCTCTTGGCCGGGCCGATGCAGATGGCTTCGTCGGCAAAGCGCACGTGCAGGCTGTTTCGGTCGGCCTCGGAGTAGACCGCTACCGTCCGGATGCCCAGCTCCTTGCAAGCGCAGATGACGCGGAGGGCGATTTCTCCGCGGTTGGCGATGAGAATCTTCTCAAACATGCGCGCGGAGCCTCAGAGCGGGCGAATGGCGAACAGCGCCTCGCCATACTCGACGGGCTGAGCGTTATTGACGAACTTCGTGACTACCGTTCCGGCGATCTCGGCCTCGATCTCGTTCATGAGCTTCATCGATTCGATGATGCAGAGCACGTCGCCCGGCTTCACCGCGTCTCCGATCTTGACGAACGACGCCGCGCCCGGCGAGGCCGCCTCGTAGAACGTGCCCACGATGGGCGACTTGACCGTGACCAGGCTGCTGTCGATGAGCGGGCCGGCTGCTGCCGGCGCCGGCGGAGCAGCCGCCGGAGCGGGTTCGCCAGGGGCTTCACCGGCGACGGCAACGGCGGCGGGCACGGCGGCGCCATGGCCCCGCGCTCGCAGAATGCGCCGGATGCGCACCCGGCTGTCGCCGCGCTGGACTTCCAGTTCCGCCACGCCGGTTTCGGTGACAATGTTGATGAGCTCGCGGATTTCTTCGAGTGTCATGGTTTCGGCCGGTTCCATCACAGAGCCAGCAATTCCTTCGATGTCGGCGTCAAGACCTCGCACCCGGAAGAGGTTACCACAACTGTGTCCTCAATGCGAATGCCTCCGAATCCTTCCCAGTACGCGCCCGGCTCCACCGTAATCGTCATGCCGGCCTCAAGCGGCGTTGCGACCCCCTTCGCCAGACGGGGAGCCTCGTGAACCTCCAACCCCAGGCCGTGACCCGTAGAATGTACGAACGCCTTCTCGAGGCCGTGAGCGCGCAATACCCGCCGCGCCGCCCGGTCCACGTTCCCGGCCGGTGCGCCCGGCCGGACGGCATCGATCGCCGCCAACTGGGCTTCCAGCACGGCGCCGTACAGCGCCCCGACCTTTCGCCCGGGCCGGCCCAGGAAAGCCATTCGAGTCATATCGCTCGCGTAGCCTTCCCGGCTAGCGCCCATGTCTACCAATAGTAGCTGATTGTGCCGTATGGTTTTGGACGACGGCTGGGCGTGCGGCATGGCGCTGCGCGGGCCGGCGGCCACGATGGTATCGAAGGCCGGCCTCTCCGCGCCGAGCAGGCGCATTTGGTAGTCGATCTCGGCGGCCAGGGCGGATTCGGCCATTCCGGGCCGCACTTTCGCCAGCGCGCGCGCGAAGGCTTCCGAGTTGAGTTCGACGGAGCGGCGGATCAGCTCGATCTCGGCGGCGGATTTCACCATCCGCAGCGCTTCCACCAGGCCTGCCGCGGGCGTGAGCGTGACGCCCAGCGCAAGGCAGGCCTCGATTTCCCGGTACGTTCGCCAGGTGAGCCGGCCTTCCTCGAAGCCGATCCGGCGCAGGCGGCGGCGCGCGGCGGCCTTCATCAACGCCACGTGGAGCGGGCCGCGAACCACCCGCACCGCGCAATCGACCTCGCCCGCGGCCTGGACGCCGTACCGCGGATCTGTGAACAGGATGGCGCCGCCCTCCCACAGAAGCGCTATGCCGGTCGAACCGGTGAAGCCGGTCAGATAGCGCACGTTCGGCGCCGAGGAGACGATCAGAGCGTCGATCTTCCGGGAGGCGAACGCCACACACGCACGCCCGCGGCGTTGGGCGAGTTCGGAGAGCGCCACGGCGTTACCCCGGAAGGATCAGCAGCTTGCCGCTGGTCTTCCGGCTTTCCAGAGCGCGGTGCGCGTCGGCGGCGTCGGCCAGCCTATAGGTCGAGTCGATGCGCACGCTCAGCTTGCCGGCGGCGATCCAGCCCAGCACGTCGTCGGCGCGCCACAAAAGCTCCAGGCGCGTGGCCACGTAATGCGCCAGCGTGGGACGCGTCAGAAACAACGAGCCCATCTGGCTCAGCACCAGCGGATCGATAGGCGGCACCGGGCCGCTCGATTGGCCGAAGGAGACCATCATGCCGCGCGGGCGGAGGCAGATCATGCTCTTGGTGAAGGTGGCCTGCCCGACCGAGTCGTAGACTACGTCCACGCCGCGGCCGTCCGTCAGCCGCCGCACTTCGGGCTCGAAGTCCTGGCGGGTGTATATGGTGACGGCGTCGGCCCCGGCCTCGATGACCAGATCGGCTTTGGCCTGCGTGGAAACCGTGCCGATGACCCGTGCGCCCCGCATCTTCGCCATCTGGATCAGCAGCAGCCCGACCCCGCCGGCGGCCGCATGTACCAGGGCGACTTCGCCTTCCTTGAGCGGATAGGTCGAGTGTGTGAGATAGTGCGCCGTCATGCCTTGCAGCATGGCGGCCGCGGCCGTCCGGAAGTCGATCGAGTCGGGGATCTTCACCAGGGCCGAGGCCGGAACCGCGGCGTATTCGGCATAGGCGCCGCGCACCATGGCGTAGGCCACCCGGTCGCCGGGCGCAACCTCACGGACGTCCGGGCCAATGGCTTCGACCACACCCGCGGCTTCCTGGCCGAGGACAACCGGCATAGGAACCTTGTACAGGCCGGAACGCACATAGACATCGATGAAATTGACGCCGGCGGCGGCAACCCTGACCAGAGCCTCGTCGGGCCCGGGCGTAGGCGTTGGGACGTCCTCGTAGCGAACCTGTTCAGGACCGCCTGGAGTTTCGACAACGATGGCTTTCACAGTATCAAGTGTACCGAGGCCCGTTGCCCGGCGGGGCGCCACCGCCCGTCGCTCCGATCGGGCGGCCCGCCGTGCTTGACATGCAACCGTATGGTTGCCTATTATGCTGATGTTGGAACTCGACGCGGTCTTCAAGGCGCTGGCCGATCCGAACCGCCGGGGGTTGCTCGACCGGCTCTACGCCAGTAACGGCCAAACCCTGACCGCCCTCGCGAAGGGCTCGCAGACGACCCGGCAGGCCGTCGCCAAGCACCTGGCAGTTCTGGAGGCGGCCAACCTGGTGGCCACCGTCTGGCGCGGGCGCGAGAAGCTGCACTATCTCAATCCCGTGCCGATCCATGCGATCCACGAGCGCTGGATCGGAAAGTTTGAGATCCGGCGCCTGCGGGCCCTGAATGACCTGAAGAGGAAACTGGAAGGAGAGGACGATGGATAAGCCGCAATTCGTGTACGTGACTTACATCTCCACGACGCCGGAGAAGATCTGGAACGCTTTGACCGACGGCGAAATCACCAAACAATACTGGTTTCGCCACCGGAACGCGTCCGACTGGAAGCCCGGGTCGAACTGGGAGCACCAGGACTATGACGACTCCGGAACGGTGGACATCGTGGGCAAGGTGGTGGAAAGCGAGCCGCCGCATCGCCTCGTGATCACCTGGGCTCTTCCCGCCGATGCCGCGTCCCAGGAGAAGCACTCGCGCGTCACTTTCGAGATCGAGCCGGTTCAGGACTTGGTGCGCCTCCGGGTGATTCACGAGCGGCTGGAGCCCGGCTCGGACATGCTGCGTGGCATCGCGCAAGGGTGGCCGCTGGTGCTCGCCAGCCTGAAGACGCTGCTCGAGACCGGCCGGCCGTGGCCCATGGCTACGCAGCGCATGACGAAACCTCCCGAGTGAGCGGCATACTGGGCACATGATCAGAGTCGCGCTCCCGTTCGGGATCGGCACTCCGGAGGAAAAGCGGGCCAACTACCGTAGCGCGTTGCGGCAGGCGGGCATCGAGCCGGTCGAGAACGCTGCGAACCTGGCCGGCATGGGTGGCCTGTTGCTGGCTGGCGGAACCGACGTCGATCCGGCTTTGTACGGCGCCGCGCGCGAGGCCCAAACCGACCAGCCGGACCCCGTCCGCGACAGTCTCGAAGCCGCGCTCCTGGACGAGGCGCTCGGCCGCGATCTGCCGGTCCTCGGCATCTGCCGCGGTCTGCAGTTCCTCAACGTGCGCCTGGGAGGCACGCTGAGCCAGCACATCGGCGGGCACAAGTGCCCGAAGCAGCGCGACGTCCATCCGGTGACCATCGCGCCGGCCAGCCTGCTGCACGCAATCCTGGAAACCCAGGAGTACGTCGTGAACTCGCGCCACCATCAAGGCGCGGACCGCGTTGGGAAGGGGCTGGTGGTGACCGCCACGGCCCCGGACGGCGTCATCGAAGCCCTGGAGTTGCCCGGCAAGCGCTTCGTGCTGGCCGTGCAGTGGCATCCCGAGGCGCGCACCGACGGCCCGGATGCCAGGCTCTTCGATGCTTTCCGGAAGGCGTGCCGTGTAGGATAAGCTTCAGCTTGTCCTCTCCGAGCCTCCGAAATGTTCAGCCGCCGAACTCGGCCAAGGCCATGAAGGGGCCGTCGATGCAGCTCAGCGCGCCGGAAGGGCTGGCGCATTTGCCGCAGATGCCCACGCCGCAACTCGTCATGTACTCGATCGAGCCGATAATGTCGCCTGCGCTCGCGATCCGCCGCTGGATTTCGAAACAGCGCAGCACCATCGGCTCCGGTCCGCAGTTGATGAAGACCGCTCCCGGCGGGATTTCGTCCAGCACCGTTTGCAGCAGATCCGGAACAAACCCGTGGAATCCGGCGGTGCCGTCGTCGGTGGCCACGCGCACCGGCCCCAGGCGCTCGAACTTCTCGAGGTCGTAAAGCTGATCGCGCGATCGGGCGCCCAAAACGAACATCTGCTCGTTACCCGACCGCAGCTTGTGCGCGATCTCGAGGAGAGAAGCGGTCCCGGTGCCGCCTCCGGCGAACACCAGCGTGCGGCCGGAGAAATCGGGCACGCCCGCTCCGTACGGCCCGCGCGTCAGGATTTCCGAGCCCGCCTTCAGCTCCGCCAGTTGCCGCGTGAAGACGCCCACCGTGCGGACGATAATGCTTCGCTCGGAAGCCGAGAAAACTGCGAATGGCTTCTCGCCCACGCCCGGCAGGCAGAGGAAGAAGAACCGGCCCGCCAGGTCGCCATCGCGGTAGTCCTCGGGCAGGCGCTCGAGAACCAGCTTGAAGAGCGAGGGCGTGTAGTCCACGCGGCATTCGACGCGCGTGGCCACGTAATCCATCCGGATGCGCGTCTCGCAGGAACATTGGCAGGCCTCGCCGGATGCCAGGTCCTTCAGGTAGTCGCGCATCCCGGCGCTGTCGAGTCCGGTGAGCGCGCTGCCGATGCCGAACAGATCCGCTCCGGCCTTGGCGTACTGGCGCACGTGCTCGGCCGAGGCGATGCCGCCCATCCCGATGATGACCGGCCCCGGCCCCACTGCCGCGCGCACCTCCTGGACGGCGCGCAGGCCCATGGGCCGTATGCCGTCTCCGGAGAGCCCGCCCACCTTGTTCGAGAGAATGGGCGTCTCGCCGACGGCCGCCAGCGCCGGGCCGATCGTGTTCGTCACCGTGATGCCGGCGGCGCCTGCCGCCAGCGACGCACGCGCCGCCTCGCCCAGGTTGGGAAGAATCGCGGCGAGCTTGACGAACACCGGCACGCCGGCGGCGCCGCAGACCGCCGCGGTGATGCTTCGTAGAAGCTCCGGATCCTGGCCGACCTCCGCGCCGTAACCCTTGGCGTGCGGGCAGGACATGTTCAGCTCGAAGCCATCCGCGATGGGGGCCAGCGTGCGCGCCGCCGCCAGGAAACTCTCCGCATCGGAGCCGAAGATGGAGACCAGCAGGAACTTGTCTTCCGGGACCCGGATGCCGTCGAATTCGGCGAGGAACTTCTCCGCGCCCGGATTGGCCAGGCCGACCGCGTTGATGTAGCAGCCCGGGGCATAGCGGGCGTAGATAGGTTCGCGGTATCCCGCGCGCGGGGCGTAGCTGATGCTCTTGGTGGTGACGACGCCGATCTCGGGGATCTCGCTGAAACATCTCCGGATGGTGGTGGCGTGGGTGCAGCGAATGCCGGACGGGATCACGAAGCGGCCGCGAACCATCTTGCGTCCGAGTTGGAACGGCTGTGAAAACATAGGGTGAAAAAGATGATAGCAGGTCCGCCCAGTGGGGCAGGACTCGCAAAATGGGGACTTCGGGATCCTCCGCAAAATGGGGACTGGACCGAATTTCGCCGCCTTTGCGAAACTTCGTGCCTGTCCCCGATTTTGCCTCTTGCCGAATCTTACTCTCCAGAATCGGCGCCGTACTACCCCTGGGAACGACTGCTCACCTGGCGTGCCGCGGCTTGGTCTTGATGACGATGGGCGTGGCCTCGAAGCCGAAACGCTTGCGGATCTGGTTGACCATTTGGCGCTCCTTGGAGAAGTACAGCGGAGTCGCGCGGTCCGTGAACAGCACGAACGTCGGCGGGCGCACCGAGGCCTGGGTCATATAGAGAATCCGCGGCTCGCGTTCGGCTTCGAGCGTCTCCAGGAAGCGGTTCAGCTCTCCGGTCGGCACGCGTGTGGAGGCAGCCTCGTACGCCTGGCGGATGCGCCCGTAAAGGCCGTCCACGCCCGCGCCGGTCCGGGCGGAGATGAAGACCACGGGCGCGTAGTCCAGGAACTTGAGCCCGTCGCGCACGGCGGCCTCGAAGGCGCGCTTGTCGTTGCGCGGAACCGCGTCCCACTTGTTGACGCACACCAGGACGGAGCGGCCTTCCTCATGGGCGTAACCGCCGATGGTGGCGTCGGCCGCGAGCACGCCTTCGGTGGCGTCCAGAACCAGCAGCACGACGTTGGCCATGCGGATGTGCCGGCGCGCCATCACCACGCTGAGCTTCTCGGCCATCAATTTGGTCTTGCCCTTGCGCCGGATGCCGGCGGTATCGACGAAGACGTACGCCGTCCCCTCGCGCTCGATGGCCACATCCACCGCGTCGCGCGTGGTTCCGGCCACCGGCGAAACGATAGCCCGCTCCTCGCCCACCAGCGCATTCAGCAGCGTGGACTTGCCCACATTCGGCCGACCGATGATCGCCACCTTGATTCTCCGCTCGGGCTCGGGCGTCTCCTCGGGCACGTTGCGGGCGAAGCCGGCGGTCACATGGTCGAGCAGTTCCTCGATCCCCAAGCGGTGCTCGGCCGAAACCGGGAACAGGTCGCGGATCCCAAGCGAGTAAAAGTCGGCGGCGATCGCCTCGCGGGAGGCGGTGTCGGTCTTGTTGACCGCCAGCGCGACCGGCTTGCCGAGTTGGCGGAGCATCTGCGCCAGGTCGCGGTCGGCCGCGGTCAGTTCCGTGCGCCCATCCACCAGAAAGATGATGTGTGCGGCGCTCTCAATGGCGTGGCGCGCCTGCTTCAGAATCTGCGCCGGAATGTGCTCGGAGTCGCTGCGGACGATCCCGCCCGTGTCAATCAGCTCGAACAGTCGCCCGCGGTATTCGGCGGTTCCGTGGATGCGGTCGCGGGTGATGCCGGGCTCGTCGCCCACGATCGAGCGGCGCTGGCCGATGATGGCGTTGAAAAGCGTCGATTTCCCGACGTTGGGTCTGCCGACGACGACCACTGTGGGCAGGACTTCGACGGGAGGCATATGGACTAGGTTAGCAGCCGTCGGCCGTCGGCCGCCGCGACTCCATCCGCTGCGGCCGGCATCCCGCGCAACGATGGGCAACTGCCCACCCCCAGTGCGGGAGGATGCTCCCTGTACTGCCAGTACTACGGAGCCATTGATTCCATGACCAAAAAGTCCGTATAGTAATATGCACGTGTTATGGCCAGACAACTAACTCCGCCTAGGTGGTTGACCGAGGAGGACGGCCAGGACATCTTCGAGTACACTCTACTCCTCTCGTTCGTGGCCCTCGTGAGCGCGGCCTTGTTCCTCTACAACGCAACGGCCGTCTGTAAAGTCTGGGGCTCGACGAGTTCATACCTTTCCGTCCCTTCCTAGCACCCGCCCTCCCGCCTGTCCTACAATCAGACAAGAATTCTTCGGGCGCGTAGCTCAGGTGGATAGAGCATCGGCCTTCTAAGCCCGCCTTAACTGACTCGCGGTTTACCTAATCTGAATGGAATCTGGGGCTTAGGGACAAGCAAAATGGACTCCAAGTGTGCGTTATTGGGACGATTGGACATCCTTCTACGCACAGTTTGGCATACATCGACAGTCGATGGGGAGCATCGGCCTAAGACCGATGTGCGACCGGCTGCCGCGCACGCTACCTCTGGCCGGATTCTATTTTTCGTGTTACCGTTGCACAATGTCAACGGGAATCGAACAGGAGACCAAGGTAAGAATCAGGAGGCTTCTCGAACAACTGGGCATCACCCAGTTCGATCTGTCCGACCGAATCGGCCTTCATCCCTCAGCGATAGCCCAGTACCTCTCTGGGCAAAGGAAGCCCGGCTTCAGGGCCGCTCTGATAATGGCGGGGCTGGCGGAGAAGGAAGATCGGGAATTCTGGCTGAAGGTGGCGGATCTGTCGTTTGACCAGATCAATTTCATACTCCGAGCGCTCAGTCCATCGAAGGCCCTGACCATCGCCCCAAAACTGCTGGAGGGCATCGCGGACTTGCTGGAAAACCCGCGTGATCCTACGGAGAGAGCGATTGCAGATTTTCTGAAGAAAATCGTGGAGAAGTGACCGTCACCGCCTGACCTGCCTACCCCCTGAAGCCTCTGAGCCTGCCCGCCGTCGAGCGTGCCCAGCCGAAGCGAGGCGCGTGTCACCGGAGGCCGGAGCGAAGCGGAGGACCCCGACCGAAGGGAGGGGTTGACACGCATAGCCGAAGCGGAGGCTATGCTTGGGCAAGCGGCGGGCTGGCCAGGGCCTATCCCTGGTCGGCCATGGAAGCGGGGATCACCGATCATGTGTGGGAAATCGGAGAACTGTTGGCGTGGAACCCCAGCAATAGAGATCACCCCTTGGAGCAGCTCCACCCTGGGTGCTGCGAGGACTATCTTCCGCGGACGCTCCTGCAGCGTGAGCCGTTTCTGGTATTCTTCTGTCTATGGCAGAGCCACAACACGGGAAGCACGCATGCGCCGGCGATTTCCATTTGGACATGCACCCCATTGATGATCGGTGGGAATGGCGACTGCATCGGCCAAGGGATCACAAGGACATCGCGGGGGGGTCTGCCGACTCGCTTGAGCGCGCCACGGCTGAAGCGGAAATAGCGGCAAGGAAGGCCGGCTTCGAGGGCCCACTCAAATGGACGGATATCGGATCGGCGTGACATAAGCCACATTCTTGTTTGATAGACTGAAAGCATGACTCCGAAGCCCTGGTTGGTCTATGCGGCTACGCTTTCTTTCGGAGCCTGCTGCGTGGCGGAGGGCATGCACTGGAAACATGATGTCGCCTCCCCGCCAGACCACGCGTGCGAAGAGCCCTTCATCCCCAGCCCCGAACTGTCATGCGCGAGCATATCGGCTAGCAGCCTGTGGTTAAACTCCCCGGCCGTTGGATGCGGTCGGCTCTGGTCGATAAAACATAAATACACTAAAATGTTTTTATGGCCATGGGCACCCGCAGACACCGGCAGCGCCAGGAAGAGCTCTGGATCACCCATGCCGAGCTGGCCACCGCGCCCGGCCATCCGTTCTACGAGCGCGTGAACGAGCTGCTGGACGCCGAGAAGTTCGACGAGTTCGCCGAGAAGGAGTGCAGCGGCTTCTATGCGGAGAACAATGGACGCCCCTCGCTGACGCCGGGAACATATTTCCGCCTGCTGATGGTTGGCTACTTCGAGGGACTCGACTCCGAGCGCGGGATTGCCTGGCGCGCCGCCGACTCGCTGGCGCTGCGCCAGTTCTTGCGGATCGGCTTGGATGAGCAAACCCCCAATCATTCGACCATCTCGCGAACCCGGCGGCTGATCGATGTGGAGACGCACCGCAAGGTGTTCCTGTGGGTGCTGGGAGTGCTGGCGGATCGCGGTTTGCTGAAAGGCCGGACGGTGGGCGTGGATGCCACCACGCTGGAGGCCAACGCGGCCCTGCGCTCGATCGTGCGGCGCGACAACGGCGCCAGCTACGACGAATTCCTGACTGGGTTGGCGCAGCAATCCGGCATCGAGACTCCGACCCGGGAGGATCTGGCGCGCGTGGACCGCCAGCGCAAGAAGAAAGGTTCGAATCAGGAATGGGTGAGCCCGTCGGATCCGGATGCGCGCATCACGAAGATGAAGGACGGGACCACGCATCTGGCACACAAGGCCGAGCACGCGGTGGATATGGAGAGTGGGGCAGTGATCGCGGTAACCTTGCAGCCGGCCAACCAGGGCGATACCACAACCATCCGGGAAACCCTGGGTGAGGCGGGTGAGACGGTTGCGCACCTGATCGAGCGGGAAGCCGAGAAGACGACGAAGGAAGAGCCTCAGGTCAATGCCCAGGGCATTGAAGAGGTGGTTGCCGACAAGGGGTACCACAGCGGCAGCGCGGTGCAGGCCATCGCGGAGGTGCCGACCCGAACCTACATCCCGGAGCCGAAGCGGAAACGGCGTAAGTGGGCGGGCAAGGCGGCCGAACAGAAAGCGGTCTACGATAATCGACGGCGGGTCGGCGGCATTTATGGCAAGCGGCTTCTGAAGAAGCGCGGGGAACTGATCGAGCGGTCCTTTGCGCACTGTTACGAAACCGGCGGAATGCGGCGGCTGCATCTGCGAGGGCGCGAAAATGTTTTGAAGCGCCAGTTGATCCACGTGGGTGCGTTCAATCTGAGTCTGATTCTGCGGCGCAACTTGGGCGCGGGAACGCCAAGGGAGCTCCATAACCGCCAGGAGGAGCTCATTCTCGCGATTCTATGCCTCTGCGCCACCTTGGAAATAACGGCCAGTTCTCCGCGGTGCCTTTCTACCGCTTCACCATCCCAAAGGCGGCGGAACCGGCGCCCACCCGCTCACCCTTGCCGCAGCCGAATTTCGGGGGGTTGCGCCACAGGCTGCTAGCGGCAACAACTTCTCTGGGACCCAGGCCCCGTTCAGGTCCTCGCGTTCTACATTGGACGATGGCACCCCTGGCGACTCATTGAACTTCTGGTAGGCCTCGGGCCCGACGCCGGCCAGAGGCGCACTAGGGCGTGGGAATTAGCCCCTTGTCTCTGAGGATTCCGACGTAATCATCCAGGGACAGCGAGCACGAGAGAACGCCAGCGAACTCGTCCTCGTTGAGTTTTAATTGTTGCCTGATGAGATTTGACGGCAGGTCCTTGTTTCCATGTGAGCGCTTTGTTCGCGCGATCACTCTTCCGTCGTACTCGAACCATGCGAGCCGGTCACCTGCGTTACGCACCTTGAGCTTCAGCTTGCTCTCGAGCCGACTAAACTCGTGAACCTTCATTGCTGGTGACGATACTCCAAGAATTCGGAGAGTTTTTGAAAATGACTCTGCATGCCGTCGCTCAGTTGGCCCGCATGTTCGCTGAGAAAGATGAATTCTTCAGCCAAGGTCCTTCCGATGTCATCGAGAGCCTCTCCCATGCTTGTTCCGTAACCGAACTCGTCGAGTTCGGTCGTGCGCGCGATTATCGAAGCGTCGTCTTTGTAGATCTCAATTGGGATCGGGCGACGAAAACGGAGTCGTCGGTCAGGTATTGATCCAAAGAGAATCGTCCCAGGGATCAACGGTGACCTCCGATCAAACCGAATGGAGGCCACGGGGTGCATGGGCCTGTCGAGGTCAAGTTGGACGCTGTGCCCTATTGGGAGAATTGATGCGGGCACTTTTTCAAACGTTTCCATGGCCAGCCTCCGCGGGTCGGATCAGATCGATTGTGACGTGTCCTAGGTACACATCGTTTCCATACAATTGAAGCTCATATCGGCCAAAAAACGGGAAAGGAATAGAAGGGATGCTGAAGGCAAGCTCCACCAAGCCGAGCCGGTCAGTGACGTGCAACGGCTCCGTCTGAACGCGGCCAATCGGCTTGTTTTCATTAGCATATACGATCTCTACCCTAAAGGTGTAGTCCCCTTCCGCGTCAGTCAATCGGGCATAGAACCCAAATGGCGTCAGTACCGGAACTTGAGATGATACGAACTTGTCGAAGACTCCGATTAGGGACTTCTTGTTCGACTCCTGCTCGACGATGATCTTGTCGCAGGTGAGAATCGCGATAACGGACGGGATCGCCTCCATTCCGGAGGAGTATACACTTTCCCCTAGTCGAAGACAACCGCCCCTCCTTTCCTCTAGTATAGCTTTAAAGCAAGATCGCTACCGGATACTGCCACGGCGCGCACCCATACCACCGCACAATAGGAGTGTGCAGAATCAGGGAATCCTCTCGTCGCCCAGTCCCCGGAGGGCAGGCATACAGATTCAGTGCTCTACCCTTCATCTCGCACCGCCGCCTTGAGCTGCCGGGCGGCGATGCGGGCGGCCCGGCGCTTCGCCTTGCTCTCCTGGAGGCGCTTCAGGTCACGAGCTCGGACGCAACCTGAGCAGCGCTTCGCCACCGCGGGCTGGCGGGAGTGGTACCGGCAGCCACAGTCGATGCAGATGCAATTCAGCTCTGGGGGCGTAGGCTGCCCTCCAGCTTCCGCGGAGGTGGCCTCGGCGGGCGAGGCGACTGTGGTAGCGGCCTCGGGCGTCACGTCGATGATGGAGTGACCCTCCAGCAATCTCTGTTCGGCCTCGGGCAGCGAGGCAAGTTCGGCCTGAGTGAGCTGGAGCGGTTCGGTCTGCTGGCCATTGATGACGCGATCCATGTGGTGCACGGCGAGCCTGATCGCCAATGGCATCGGTGATGGGCGACGGGGGGTGCTGCGCTGCCGTTCGGCCTCCGCCTCCTTATAGGGCTTGATGACATCTTTGACTAGGATCTCGATGGCACCCAAGCTCCCATTCTTGGCCTTGTCAACCAGCGACCTGATGACGCGCTGGTAATTCTTGATGGCAAACTGCTCCGCCTCGCGGATCGTCCGCAGTGCGGCCTCATCAATTGGACTTGGCTTCATTCTGTTGTGACCTCAGCCTGGCTTGCCAGCGCGCACGGCCCGCAAGGTTCGCCTGCCAACATCGACTGTGAAATAGATGCGCGCCCACTGCAGTAACCTTGGATCGCCGCGTCAATCGTTGCGAGCAATAGGGACACCTCATCGTTAGTCGTCTCACTTGTTCGCCTGTGCTGCTCGTGCTGCGGCAAGGGCAGTGGCCTTGCGCGCTGCTTCCCGCCCGAAGTGGAGCCGGGCCGCTGCGAGCGCTTTGATTCGCTCCCGCTGCTCGACCGCGCGCCCAAGCGATGCCAGCCGCGGATCAATGCGGGTCCAAGGGTATGGGTTTATCCCTCCGGCCCGGCTGCCCGGTTCGAGCATGACCTGGCCACCAGGACCAACCCGCGGCGGAACCTGCCGCGACAAGCCGGGTAGCCTACTCATCAATTCTTCGGAGAGCGTTTGGGGATTGCGCTGAACACGATCCGTCATGCGCGCGACGTTCGCCACGCCCTGCGGGATAACTGTCCCTGCCGCACGGATGCCGGCGCGAGCTGCCGCTGTCCGAATGCCCTGGCCGCTCTCCAGCGCAGTCTTGGCCGACGCGACCATGCGGGTGAAGTTGTCCAAGAAGCTGATGTCGAGCGCATTCTTCGCGGTCGCACTGATGCCCTCCGAGAACCGCGTGGCGAGGGCGGGGTCATCTGGGTTGCGGCGCATGGCCTCCACGAAGTCAGCCGCAGCGCCGAGCGAAAATCCAACAGGCTCCAGCCGTCTGTAGTTGATGAAATGGTCCCCCACCCGGATCGCATCCTTCTGCCACCCGGCGGCCTCTAACCGCTGCCGGTCCTGGTAGTTCGTCGGGCCGGAGCCGGTCAGATCGCCGCTCATCGCCTTCGAGATCGCCCACAGCCAGATGCCGGTGCCCAGCGTGTTGCGGGCCAGCGCATCGCTCAACTCACCGCCCTTGACGTCGCCGGAGATCGCGCCCTTCGCCGTGCCGATAAGACCAGCGGGGGAGAGACGCGCGCCTTCTCGCATCAGATTTAAGGGAACTTTTACAAAGGGAGTCAGCCAGCGGAGCGGAGTCTGTTTCAACTTGAGTGCCCACGATCCGATCTTGTTGAACGCGCCCGGCCCGCTGAGGTCTTCCATGAAGGTGCTACGCGCGGCGAACTTGGACGCTTCAGTTCGCATCACATCAGTTGGATGGGCCACGAGAGCCGCAGCACGGGCACCAAGAGTGTCGCCCTGCAATCCCTCACCGGCAGCGAGCCGATACGCGGTCGCGTGCAACTGGGAGGCATAGCCGAGAGCCTGGAAGCCATCGGTCACAGCGGCCAGAACTCGTGTTGGCAGCCTCACCAGTTGTCCCGTGAGTCCCTTGATCGCCACGGGTTGCGGTCGCTCCGTCCATTCGCCGCCGTGCCCCCGTGTCTCGTTCTGGAAGGTGGAGGCGAAGCTGTCGAAGGCATGGCGCGCCCCGGCGATGGAGCCATAGAGATCGGCGGTGGCCTCCCCAAAGAAGCGCTGCCGCGGCGTGCCGGTTGCAGTGGCACGCGCGAGATCGAGCCCGGCGCTGAGTACCTTGGTGAGTGGGGCGAGCGTCCGCATGGCGATGTCGGAGCTGGTCTTCACGATCTGCGCGCTGCCGCCGCTCAAGAGCGAGTTGATGTAGTACTCGTACACCTTGTCCCCTGTGGTGGCGGGCGTCATCTGGTCGATGAGCCGGTTAACGGCGACGGCATTGTTGGGGTCGATGCGCGCCAATAGCTTCGCGGCTTTGAGCTGCGCGGCGGGTGGAAGGGCGGCCATCGTCCGTGTCAAGCGCGCGGTGGGTAACTCCGATTCGCCAATGCGAAGTGAACCGAGAGCCCTACCTGCTTCGCTGGTTGCGCCCCTGACGCTGTCGAGGATCATCTGGTGCTGGGCGAGCGCCGAGGTGAACTCGCCACTTGCACTCTCATCGGCTGCGGCCTTTCCAGCCAGCGCAAGAACACGGGCTTGCGACCCGCGCAACAGACCGCGAGCTGCAATGAGTTGCTCACTGTTGAGCGGAGAGCCGGAGCGCCGGGAGAGTAGTTCGTCTACGGTCATGTTCAAGTCGGCGGCGAGTCCGCGCTGGGTCGTAAGACTCAGACTCGCGGTGGCGCGCGGATCGAGGTGCTGGCGGATCTGATCGGCGGCCTGGTTCAAGGCAGTAGTTACATCGCCGGGTTCCCTGATCGCGGAGGGATCGAGGTTCGCGTCATGCAGGGCCTTCTCGACAGCCTGGAGATGAGCAGCGGCCTCGGATGGAACTCCGGTCGGGCCTGGCGGTGGAGCTGCTGCACCCGCACGCGACTCGATGGCCAGCTTGAGCTGACTTGCGACCGGCCCACGGGCGACAGCGCCGGGAGTGCGGGGGACCTGCTGCAACGATGAGGGGACAGTCGCATTCAGCGCGGGTCCTAACTGCTCAGCATTGCGGGCTTGTAGGAGCACGTCGGCGACGTTGGGCGGAAGTACAGTAGGTGGCGCAATGCTCCGGCGCGGCAAAGCTGTGGCGGTCGCTCCCAGCTCGCTCCGGGTTTCGGCGGCAATGTCCGAGCGCAGCGCCGGAGGGACGCGGACGTTCAAAGGCTCTGGGGGCGGAAGCGCAGGACCGGGTAGCTGAGTCATAAGCGCGCCGCGCGCCATGCGCTCCGTGGGCGCGACCGTCGAGGGTTCGGCACTGATACCATGCCGGACGCCGAGCGCAGCCGTGCCACCCTCCAGGACCATCGAGGTCAAGGTCTGCTTCGCCTGATCGAAGTCCCCCGCTGTAAGCTGCTTCACGAACGTAGGCGACTGCCGGGCGGCATCCGCGATCATCTGGGAGCTGAAGCCGAGACTGACCAGCTTGCTGATGGCGGTCTTACCCAGGTCGGAGGCGACCGCTCCCAGGCCGGAGCTGCCAGCCATGAGCGCGAGGTTCTCGGGCGTGGTCATGCCGGAGGCGAAGCTGGCCACACCACGAGCGATGCCGGGCTGCGGGGTGAGCTGCGAGAAGTCCAGCAAGGGCTCGCGGCCCGCGGGCGTGGTCAACACGGCAGCCGGACCCAACAGGATGTTCTTGATGGCATTGCTCATGCTGAAGCGGTTGGCCTCCTGGTCGGCCCTGGCCATCTCCGCTTCTTCAGCGGTGGGCTGCTTCCCTTGGAGATTGTGGACGACCGCGCCTACACGCCTTCCGATGCTGCCTTCGGTGATTGGCGAGACCAGCGTTGACCAGAAGCCAGGGCCTTGCGACTGTGCTATGGCGGGCGCGTTCGGAGTTGCACTGATCGGAGTAGGCGCGGGCAGATCGTTGCCGCCAGCACTGAGGGGAACGGGGGCAGGCAGATCGCTACCTGTGGAGGCCAGCGGAACCGGAGCCGGGAGTTGAGTTTGATCGGCCATCACTTAAATCACTGGTGCCAACCTTGGTAGGCCGGTGATGCCAAATAGTCCTTGACGCGGGCCGCATCGACGGTGTGCGCCTGCCCGGTGGGCGAGTAGAGGATCGCCTTGCCAGCCGGAGGTGTAACTCCACCAGCACCAGCCGGAGGCGCGGGCCTGCCGGAAGCCGGACGACCGGGCCGAGCGGGTGCGGCAGGTGTGACGCTCGACTTCAAGGTTTCGGCGGCGGCGTTGGCCTGCTGGTTGAAGTATTGCTCGAACGCCTTTCGGCCTGACTCTTGATCGGCACCCCAATCAAGATAGAAACCCTTCGCAGCCTGCGCGCGTTCCTGATGCAGGCCGGTCATGCTCTGCTGAAACACGCTCTGGGCTACCTTGTCCGTGCGATCCGAGCTGCGTAGTGCGCGGTCGAGATCGCGATCACCTGATCGCATCCCCGCGATGGTCTTGGCCGTGTCGTCTCGCATCTGCTGAAGCTGGATTTGGCGAGAGCCACGCCCAGAGATATCAGTGGCGCGCGCTTCATTGACTCCAACCTGCGATCCGAGGACCGGCACCCGAGCCTCGTTTACGTCGGTCTGCGATTGCACCTTGCCGACGTTCGCAGTTTGTATCGGGGACAGTTGTTGTGCATTCATGGGCTGGCTTTCACCAGTGGGACGGCCCTGGTCATCCAAGACCGGCACACGTCCAATCTTCGCTAAGTCGCCCACGGCCCGCTGTAAGACCTGAGCATCCCGCGTTCGGCCCAGCGACTCCAGGTAATCGACGCGGCCTTGCCAGTACGCATTCTGGGCTGCGACCCGCTGCTCGGCGACGTTGCCCATCTGTTCGTGCCAGGCTCGTGCTTCGCCGATGCGCGCGGCGGCCTCTTGGCGCTGATTCTCTAACTGCTGCCGTTGAAGCAGAAGCGTGGGGTTGGTGCGGGCAGCCCCGTACATCTGCATCCCCTGAGCTGCCCCCTGGAGCAGATCACGGATATTTCGATGGCGGTCAAAGAAGCCACCTAGTTTCTGTTGAAGACCGCTCGGCGGCTGTGGCAGTGGCGCAGCCGCGGAGCCGGGAGACATTCGCTGAGAGGCGGCGACCATTGTGGCGATCTGCTGCCGCGGGTCCATCGCGGTGGGCGCTGGAGCCACAGGACCAGATGGCACACCGCCTGGAGATACTGGAGCGGCGGGACCCGGTTGTGGCGCTGCCGGCGAGGGCATCATGCCCGGCGCAGCAGCCGGCGTAGCAGAGGGCGTAGCTCCGTCTGTTCCACCAGGCGCAAGAGCACCCATGCGGCTCATGACCGCCGAAATCAATGCCGCCCGGAGCGGAGCGGGCAATACGCTCGCGTCGGACTGCAAGACGTTGCCGCCGGGCTGCGGCCCCTGCGGTACGGTTACATCAAGTAGATCGGCCATCTCAAACCTCCTGCGCGGGTGCCACCAACAAGTCTGTGCCCACCGCGACTATATCCTCATCGCGGATGCCATGCTCATGGAGCCACGCGCATAATTCGATGAGGATCTCGTCGGACACGTTGGGAGCGAGGCACCTGTACGGCATTTCGACTGCGGAACTCATCCTCAAAAACCCTCTCTGAGTGACGCCCCCGGTCAGACCTGCTGAAGCTGCTTTCCTAGTGCGGCGGCAAGTAGCTCTGCCGCGCCTTCCTTCCGGCAGATATCGGCGAACGATTGCAGGGTCCGGTCGCTTGTGTTTCGTTCTCCTCGCTCGACCTTGGTAACCATAGACCGGGAGAGCCGCAGCCGGGCCGCCATCTCCTGCGCGCTTAATCCTGCCGCTGTACGCATCGTCCTTAGCAGGCTGACCGTCACATTACACCTCTACCCCTCAAGCGTACCACATTGGTACACCCCCTGTCAAGCGGGAGCGGCGGCGGGCCGGTGGCCCCTGACGCTCACCAGCACAGAAAGGGGCAATTAGTCTCAGGGGCCTGGAAAGGGAAAAACTTTTGTGAACAACTGCGATGCCTGGCCTACCCCTGGCCCGCGCGCCCGCTTCCTACCCCCCCCCGTCTACCCCTTGAGTAAGTGGGTATGGCTGCGGATGGTGACGCGCGCAGTCCTTTTTAAGACCACGTGCCGAGCATGGGTTGGATGCAGACAGTAAGATGCAGGAAAGGTGCAAAATATTACTAAGATGCACCATCGCCACCGCTGGATTATTTCGCAATCTTTATTTCAAATGTTGCGAAGGACTTAGAACGCATCGGAATGAAATTGTCTTGACAGCGTTTCGCTCCCAGGTGCATGATCCTGGCAGTTAGGAGGCGAATCACAATGCAGGGCAAAGTGGTCAAGATCAGTAAAATACCAGCCGTGCATTTCCGCGTCATCTATTGGCGTGGGATGGAAGATCGAATCACGGCATGTTCGGCATGTGACAACTTGGAGAGTGCGGAGTCGGATGAGCCCCACTTGGAGCGCTGCCCACAGTGGGAAACATGCGCCGCACCTTATGACGATTGCGCGACGCTGCAGGAAGCACGAGTCACCGCTGATAGCGACGCGGAAGCATGCGAGATCGTGAAGCTAGATCGGCGTGGCGAACCGGAGCGGGTGGTCTGGCAAGTGACGGTGGACGGTTTCAACTTGCGCGCGGAAGGTGTGCTGTGACGTGCGCGCGGTGCTGCGGCCTGATCCGCGGTGTTTTTGTGATCGTCAGGCACCGTTGCTACTGCGTCAAATGCTGGGCTGCTTTCCAGCAACGGCAGTCCGTCTCTGTGAGGCGCGACATAGGTGCTCTGCGAAAGGCCGCATGAATCCCCCATCTGAGCCCGCCGGCTCGGCGCGGGCTCGGGTGAGCGATTGAACGGACGGGGAGGATAGATATGGAAAACGAGGTCAAATGGTCGGAACTCCTGAGACGCGCGGTTACGGAGCCGGGCGTGGTCAGTGAGGCGTATGGGCGGTTTTGGAACTACAGCATCGGCAATCAACTTCTGGCGATGTTCCAGTGTTCAGCCCGCGGGCTGGAGTTGGGACCGATTGCCAGTTACAACGGATGGAAGGATCTAGGGCGCTACGTCAAACGTGGGGAGCATGCTCTGGAATTGTGTATGCCCGTCACGGGCAAACGAACACTCAAGCAGAAGGACGAAACCACGGGGCAGGAATCCGAAGAGACGGTAACCTACACACGGTTCGTGTTCCGCCGCAACTGGTTTGTACTTTGCCAGACGGATGGGGCAGCGTATGAGCCGGAACCGACTCCAGAGTGGGATCAAAGCAAGGCATTGGGCGCGCTGAATGTGACCCTGGCACCCTTCCACTGCACGGACGGCAATGCTCAGGGATACGCCGAGGGGCGCGCGGTAGCCATCTCGCCGATTGCCGTGCATCCCGAACGCACCCTGTTTCACGAGCTGGCACATATCGTGCTCGGCCACACCGACGACCACAGCACGCCGAAGGCGCTGCGCGAGCTGGAAGCTGAAGCGGTGGCCATGCTGTGCTGCGAGTCGCTCGGGCTGCCGGGTGCTGCGGAGTCCAGGGGCTACATCCAATCCTGGTTTGACGGGAACCAGGTTCCCGAACGTAGCGCGCAGCGGATCATGCACACGGCGGATGTCATCCTCAAGGCTGGTCTGCCTGCGAAAGAGCGGCGTGCGTCGGAACCGGTGCGTATGGCGGCATAGGATCTAACCCTACTGTGGGCCTGCCTGCGTGGTGGGTTCACATGGGCCAAGAAAGAGGAGGGAGCGAAAATGAAGGCGCTTACTTCGCGAGAGGTTCTCGCGGTTCTGAAAGTGGCCAGCGAATCGCGGCGGAACCATGCCATGATCCTGATGGCCTACCGGCACGGCATGAGAGCGTCTGAGGTATGCAATCTGCGGCTTTCCGACGTTGACCTGAAAAATGGCGAGGTTACCATCCGACGGCTGAAAGGCAGCTTGAGGACCACGCAGCCGATCACCGACATGCCTGGACAACCGCTGTTGTCGGAACGGCGGGCGCTGCGGGCATGGCTAGCCGAACGCCACGACGCCAGCGACTTCGTCTTCACGTCGCAGAAGGGCGGGCGGCTCGACAGGACCGCGTTCTTCCGCGTGTTCCAGGCGGCAGCGGAGCGGGCAGGGTTGCCACCAGATAAGCGGCATCCACATTGCCTGAAGCACGCCCTCGGCTTCAGCCTGGTAGCAGCCAACGTGTCCCTCCCGCTGATCCAGCGAGCGCTTGGGCACAAGTCCCTCGCATCGACGGCGATCTACGTGACGCCCACCGACGAGCAGGCAGGCAAGGCGGTCAGCGCAGCGCTGTCGAGCTTGTTCTGACCGGGTTGGGGACGCAACAGAGTAACCGTACTGTTGCGTTTCGCGCAGGATCGCCCCTGCAGGCCCTTGTGGAGCGGTCGGCACACGGAGGGGCGGCGTGCCGTAATGTTGCGTTTCCATGCTGCGCTGCGAGAAAAGAGGTCTGCATAGAGGCCAAGCGCAAGGCCCTGGAATCCATCGTGGGCAAGCCAGCGCCCGCACCAACACTACAGACCGCCGAGAAGCCGCAACCCGCGCCGCACGTCTCGTAACATCGGAAGGGACGTGGGCGCGCGCCCCGGATTGGTGAGCGAGGTACGCAGCCTGGTACAGAACGCTCCAAGTAAAGGCGCTTACGCAAGACCTGGCGCAACTGGTTAGGCGATGCGGTTGAATTAGAGTTGGGCATCTTGCGAAACGTATCCTAGCCTCTTGGCTAGAGCGAGTGAAATACTGCCGAGCGAGCGTCGCAAGCGGAGCCAGCCTAAAAGTATGTCGAGCGGTGCGGTCACGAACGAGCCAAACAGCGGCCAAAGCAGTGCGAGAATGCCAATGCCATATCTCCCATGCAGAAAGAGGTAGATGCTACTGCCGAGCGCTGCCGGCCACTTGAGCCAAACTACGGCAACGCATGAAATCTCGGACAGTTGAACGCTGACGAATGCGTGCTGAATAATCTGCCAGACGAGATCAACGCACAGCAGACCGACGAGAACGACGTGCCACGGACAAAAGATGAGCAACACGGGAAGAACCGGCTGCGAGATGAACGTCGGCCATCCTGACCATTCGATCGCGCGAAGATGTATCCAACGCTCTATTTCTGCGTTCGTGTAGGTGCTGTAATCTTGTAACATTGAAGCGCACGAGCATCACCTGACTCACATTTAGGCTGACCTGGATAAAACCGGTCCTGGTCGGCGTAAGACGAAACCGCCATCAGCGGACCCTGCCCGCAACGGCCTTCATCGTAACGACCTCTTCCATGTCCAATAGCAACACATCGTCTCAATCGCCTCTTCGTCAGCTAACGGCCTCCTGGTCTTTCTCCAGCGAGTTCGGTGGCAACATCGACATAGTGATCCGAGATCCTCACTTGGTCCGATCGTACCCGGAGTTCCATTTTAGACTCCCGTGCCCTAGTCAGTATACATCCAGCCGCCATCCGTGAATCCGGCGAGTTGCATTTCGCCGCTCCACGCCCCGCCATTCGAGGAGTACCAACTCGCGGGCGAGGAAGGCCGAGCGGGGGGGGGATCTGGCTACGCGCCCCGGCTAACGGCTTCGGAGATGCTTCCGCCACGCGCCCAAGGGTGCTGTTGAACCGGTTGCCTCCGAGTGACTGAACACCCACCTGCAACCATTTTTGCTGACGCGCGGTACGATGGCTCTTGAAACTGAAGACGGGGCATTGGAGGAAGGAGATGAGGTATGGGGAAGAAACGCAGGGTGTGCTTCATAGACGACGAGCAAGACGAGCTTTCCCGTGCAGAGCGAGTCCTCTCGCCGCACTTCACCATCGGAACCGGACCAGATCTCGACACCGCCATGAGCACGCTGCAGCGGAAACCGCATGTATTCCTACTGGACATGTATTATGGGCCCAGGACTCAGCCCCCTGATCGCGTCCGTGTCGCTCAGAAGTGGCAAGCGCTTCGTCAAGCGCAAGGAGCCTTCTATGATCTGCTGAGGTCGCTAGACCAATCGCCAAAAGGCGGGCTGGATCTCGCTGAACACGTAAGGTCGCGGTATCCCGGCGTTCCAATTGTCTTCTTCACTAGAAAAGGCTCGCTTGAAGACGCGAATGAGGCTCTCCGGCAAGGTGCCGCAGCCGTGCTGAAGAAGCCGGACGCCTCCGGTGGGCAGCAAGATGCGACTGGAATTAGGGACGTCCTAGACGCCGCCATGACCGCCCATAAAGATGGACTCGTCAGATCGCTCAGCCACATTATCGATCGCAACCGGTGGTGGACACGGCACGCGAGACTTCGTGGCTTTTTTGAGGGTGTCGCCGCATCGATAATTGCGAGCCTGCTCATGATGCTGCTCGCCGCTGCTCACTCTGGATGATGGCACACCCGGAACCGAGCGACCCGACACGCTTGTAGGTCCATGTGCCTCCTCGTGATCTACGTCTGCGGCCAGCGATGGACGGCGTTCTTGACGGCGCTGTAGTTCGCGCTCGATCTCGGTGTTGTGGTGATCTGTGAACGCAGCAAGGTCAGAATGGGCATGGTGTGAGGCTGGCGTCGCTCCGGCCAAGATCAAAGGCTTTCGACATCATGCCTTTCAACTTCTGTATGAACGCGGCGAACCGGGCTTTCTGGGTTCGGGATAGAGCATTTATGTCCGTGGCGGATTGAGCCGTCTCGAATGCCTTGTCCACATCAGATTGTGAAATGCCCTTGTTCGAGCCCAGATAGGCAAGCGAATATGCGCGGAACGCCTCCTCCTCCAAATCGTCGGCTGACATCAGTTCATCCAGTTCCTTCGACGTGAACCCGCTCTCGGCAACCAAGTGCTCCAATCGGTTGAGTAAGTCTAGCCTTCCAAACCCCTCTTGGTTCAGTTGAACGATTTCCCCGCATGGGACATCAGTGTGGGTTGCTGGAACATGCGAGGATTCGGCCTGCTTCTTCTGCTTGCATCCGCAAAGAGCGAGCAGAAGTGCCGCGGCGATTGTCAGAACCCGCATGGGGTCATCTTACTGCAACTAGCGCCAGCCCATCACTGCCGCTTGCCTTTCGGCAGTCGGGCGGCACGGCCCCGTCCTGCCCGCGAGGATGGCATTGGCGGCGTGCGGCGGATCGTGAGGCGGATTTTGCGGAGGGGCGGGGGTGGCTCGTGACAGCTCTTGACAGGGAGCGCTACATCATGTATAATGGGCTTAGATATGAAGTACCACCAGATCAATTGCCGAGTCAGCCCGAGGGATGCCGAACTGATCGAAGCTGCTGCACGGGTTCGCGGCATGAGCGTAAATGCCTTTGTAGTTGAGTGCGTGCGAACCACGGCGTTTCAAGACCTCTTGGACGCCATGCCGAAGCTCCAGCCCGCGTTTCGCCGCGAGCTTCAGCAGGCCATGGGGCCGAATGGCAAGGCCGTGGTGCTCGGCCACGTTCGAGAGAATTTGGAGCGGCTGCGGTCCTTTGTTAGTGAGCTTGAATCGTCCGATCCGAAACTGACACCTAAAGCGATCTAAGTAAATCTATCCTCCCGTCACCCCCGAAGCGACGCAAACCATGTCGGGATCAAGCCCCTCGGATTGGGGGCTACGCAAAAGGAGTGTGACGGTATGTCCATCAAAGAGCACACCCGCAATCTCACCGGGTGCGAATTCACCTTCTCCGGTAGCCATTTCAAGGCGCGAGCTTGCCTTGTAGAACGGCTTGACACTTCTACCTATCTCGCCGAGATCGCGTTTTCTACAAGTGTCGGCACCACCCAGAGCACCCAAATTGTGAACCTGGGCCGCATGGCCCGTGAATGCTGGCAGCTCGTTTCGGCCCCGCCCGAAGGGGGCGACCGATGAGCGCCGCGCCTGCCCATCCGCCCGTTGACAAGCGGCTGCGGATCGAGCGAGCCGACCACCTTATCGCCCGCAAGGTTCGATGGCTGTGGCCAGGGCGCATCCCGCTCGGCGCGACTACCATGCTCGCGGGCCTGCCCGGACAGGGCAAGTCGGTATTCACGGTTGACGTAGCAGCGCGGATAACCACACTTAGGTCCTACCCTGACGCCTCGAATCCGCTCTTAGAGGCGGGCGAGGTGCTGTTCATTGCGACTGAGGATGATGCTGAATCCGTGCTGCGGCCTCGCCTGGAGGCGGCAGGTGCGGATCTGTCCAGGGTTCACATTGTCAGGTCCGTGCTGGCGACAATTCCAGGAAGCACATTTCGGATGGTCCGCGATCTTCGCCTGGATGAAGATGTACGCGAGCTTCGAGACACCCTCAAAGAATATCCGGGCATCCGCCTCGTGGTGATTGATCCGATCACGAATCACCTGGGCGACAAGTCCTACCTGGATGAACAGGAAATGAGGCGACTGCTGCGACCCGTCCAGTCGGCAGGCGTCGCCATCGTGCTGGTTGGGCACCTCAACAAGAAGATGGGCCTGGAGGCCATGCAGCGCGTGGGCGGGGCCGGCGCATTCATTGGCCTATCGCGGGCAAGCTGGTTGTTCGCAGCCGACGCGACCGACAAGACGCTGCATCACTTGATGGGCCTGAAGAATAACTACGCGGCTGCGGGCGGTTTGACGTACCGCATCGAAGCCGTGCCAGTTGACGTTGAGGGATCGCCAGAGAGCATCCCGCGCGTCGCCTGGGTGGGAGTCTCTGAGGCCAACCCCACGGACCTCCTGGACAGCCGCATGGCGGCCAGTGATGCTCAGACGGAAGCCTGCGAGTTCCTGCGCGATTTTCTCAGTGAGGGAGAGCGTCCAGCCGAAGAGGTCAAGACGGCGGCGAAGGCCAAGGGGATTTCAGAGATAACACTCCGGCGGGCCAAGGGCAAGGCCCGCGTCTTCAGTAGCAAGACCGGCATGGACGGCGGGTGGGTGTGGCGGCTGCCCCTGGAGGTAATCGAATGAGGCCCCGAAGGTGATCAAGGTGATCAGGGGGGTGGGGTGATAGGGATGAGCATCTTCGGCGAGCGGGCGAGGGGGTAGGCGATAGGAGTAAGGAGGAGTATGTTGTTGATAATAAATATATATACTGATCATCTTCTATCTCGAAGGTGCTCAACGTCCCCGAAGGTGATCACCCCTATCACGGGGGGCCTGGGATGATCATCTTGACCATCTTCGGGCCGGACAGGGTGGGACAAGGTCATTCTGAGAGCTAACAAGCTATGTTTGCAGTAACTTATCTCGCGGGTGGGACAGCCGGACAAGGGCTGTTTTGGGGTCTGTCCCACCTCCAAAACGGGACAAGAGTGGGACAAGCCCTTTTCGGGCCGGTTTTTCAAGCTGTCTCCTTTGTCCGGCCTCACACTCCTCCCGCCCTCGGTCGCCCACGCTCCTGGCCTGGCGCACCGGGACCGCTGGCAATCGGCCTCCCCGACGATGCACAGGGGGCTGGGGAGGCGACTCTGGCTGGGCGGCAGACACAGAGCTTTGCAAGATTGGTGGTACAGGCATTGGCACGCCCCTTGTGCGCTCTAGCCCTGTAGCAGGAGGTGATGGTCGATGACCACGAAGATCAGCTCCGGCCTGATGTCCCTGCTGGTAGGGATCGCGGTCTGCCGCGCCGATTCCGACCGGCGGCACCGGCGCATGAGGGCGGCCCGCGCCCCCCGCTTGACACCGATATGCCATAGGTGTATATCTTGCTCATGCTCTTGCGGACCACGATTTTCCTGACCCCCGCCCAGCGCAAGGGGCTGGAGTCGGTTGCGAAGCGGAAGGGGCTAAAGGTCGCCCAGGTCATCCGCTCGTATGTTGACGATGGGCTGAGGAGGGAGGCGCGCAAATGAACAAGCTGATTTTGACGCTCGCTGCGGTTTTGATACCAGGAGTGGCCAGCGCGCAATTCCAGAACACCCAGGACGCCTATACGACGTGCCAAACGAAGGAGCGAATCGACGCGCTGCGAGTCTCAGGCGGGATCCCGACAAACGATGACCTTTTGGCTGGGATAGAGTGCGTATTCTATCTCCAAGGGCTGGCGGATGGCACATTCGATTCGCTGCGGATCGAGGATCGCGGGGAGATCTATTTTTACATAATGAAGGGCGAGCCTACAGTCCATCAAGTGATGGCAGTCTTTCAGCGCTACGTGCGGGCACATCCCGAGTCGCTCGACAAGCCCGCGCGGGATACCCTGCTTGCGGCTCTCGTCGATAGCGGTCTGGTGAACCGCATGCGCTGGCCCGATTCACCTACGACGAAGGAGCGCTGAGCCATGACACGGCGGGCACACGGAACGGGCTCCGTCTATCGCCGCAAGGGGAGCGCGCATTGGCAAATGCAATTCCATGTCGGCTCTCAGGTTGTTCGTGAGAGTACCGGCCAAACCAACAAACGCCTCGCCGAGTCCAAACTTGCAGATCGGCTCACAGCGGTTCGCAGTGGGAAGTATTTCGGGCCGGCATCCGAACGGCTCACCGTGGGGGAGCTGGCAGCGGATGTGTTCACAGACAAGGCGGTAAATGCGGATCGGGACACGGCGAATCCGCGCATCCGATGGGACAAGCACCTTGCTCCGATGTTTGGAGCGATGAAGGCGGCAGATGTTACGAGGCCCGTCATAGATCGCTACGTCACCACGCGCAAAGCGCAGGGCGCGGCCAACGGAACCCTTAACCGGGAACTCGCATTCCTAAAACACTGTTTCAGGCTCGGGCTGGCCCATGAGAAATTGTGGCGCGTGCCGACGTTCCCGCATCTTCAGGAAGCGAATCCGCGCGAGGGCTTCCTTACCGATGCGGGATACCGACGGTTAGCTGTGGCCTGTGCTCGGGAATCGCTGTGGCTCCGCACGTTCCTCGAAATAGCTGTGACGTTCGGATGGCGGAAGCGCAGCATCCTGAAGATGCGCGTGCAAGATGTGGACTTGATTGCCGGGCGCATCCGACAGCCAGGGTCGATAACCAAATCGGGCGCGCCGAACGAGTGCAAGCTGACGCCTGTGCTGCGGGAACTCCTCGGAGCGTGCATCGGCGAGAAGGACCCTGATGAATATCTCTTAACTCGGACGGCGGATGGTCGCAGGCCCATCGTGGATCTGCGGATCGATTGGGCGCGGGCCTGTTGTGCTGCGGGCCTGGGCAAGATGACGGGCAAGACCTACCAAGGGCTGCTTGTCCATGATCTCTGCCGCAGTGCATCACGCCGGATGCGTGACGCCGGCATCCCGGCCACGGTTCGCATGAGAATCATGGGCCGCTCCACAGACAGCATCGACCGCCGGTACGATATCATCGATGGGAAGGACATGGACGATGCGATTGATCTGCTGGCCGCGCACGCACAACGCCGGAGCGAGGAAACCATTAACGCACAGTTTGACGCACAGTCGCCAGTCCGTCCTTCGTAAGTTATTGAGGGCGCGTAGCTCAGGTGGATAGAGCATCGGCCTTCTAAGCCGAGGGTCG
Organism: Bryobacterales bacterium; assembly: GCA_963719445.1. Lineage (GTDB taxonomy): Bacteria > Acidobacteriota > Terriglobia > Bryobacterales > Bryobacteraceae > DASWZN01. Next base: position 3,376,282 of record OY970385.1, on the reverse strand, counting down.
CAGGTTCGAGTCCTGCCGCGCCTACCATGCCATCTGCTGCCGCTCGAGCTCGACTGAAGCCGGGCGGCGGACTGAAGTCCGCCCTCCAAAAGGTCTCTGGGTGCCCTCTGTGTCTCTGTGGTGAAGGGTTCGACGGAAGCGCCCTAGAACGCGTCGAGCGCGGCCGCACGGTCGGCGTAAAAGCGGAAAACACGATCCAGACGCGTGACCCGAAAGCCTTCGCGTACAACCCCGCTCGCACCCGCCATCGCCAACGCCCCGCCGGCCTGCGTCACCTTTCCGAGGCTGGCGATGAAGACGCCGATGCCGGTGCTGTCGATGTGCGTAACGCCTTTGAGGTCGACGACGATCTTGCGGACGCCCTGGGCCAGCAGGCTGGCGATGAGTTCTTCGATCGCGCTGGTGTGCGCGCCCAGCATGACCTTCCCGGTGAGCGCGATGACGGCCACGCCCGGCCTAGGCTGTTCCTGCGCGATCTGAAGCGCTGCGACTTTCATTGACGTGAAACTCCGATTATAGCGGGAGCGAAGCCGGAACGGAGCGGGAAGGTCAGCGCTCCCGCCCGGCCAGAAACTGCCGCACCCCGGCCGCCAGCGCCGGAACCGCGATGACGCAGTTCCCTCCGTAAATCGACTCGCGCCCGTCAAAGTTGAAAAACACCGCCCCGGCCTCCTCCGCCACGATTCTCGGCGCCGCAAAGTCCCAGGCCTTGCCGCTCGCCTGGATCGACACCTCGGCCTGGCCGGCCGCCACGCACATCGCGTCCCGGCAGGAGGAGTAGTTGCGTACCGCCCAGAATTGCTTCATCCAATCCACCAGCCGCGGTGCGAAGTCGAAGCCCGCCATCTCGTTCAGTTCGGATACGCACAGCACCGCCTGCGCGGCCTCGGCTATCTCCGAGACGCGAATACGGGCGTCGTTGCGCCATGCCCCGGTCCGGCGCGCGGCGTGGTAGGTTACATTCAGGACCGGGAAATGGCACACCCCGACATCTACCCCGTCTCCGCTCTCCAGCGCGATCAGCACCGCCCAGTAAGGCAGGCCGCGCAAAAAGTCGCGCGTGCCGTCAATCGGGTCGATGATCCACCGCCGCCCCGAAGACGAAGGTTTCCCGCCGCCCTCCTCCCCCAACAGCCCATCGGCCGGAAACGCTCCGGCCAGGATGCGGCAAATGAGCCCCTCGGATTCGCGGTCGGCGATCGTGACCGGAGACAGGTCCGCCTTCGCCTCCGGCATGACGCCCTGGGCCTGGTACCTAAGTGCCAGCTCGCCCGCTCTTCGGGCCGCGGTACGGGCGGTATCGAGTTCCCGTTCATAGCTCACGAATTCCTGTCCTTCCCTGCCACTGAAAATGGTACTCTAGGTGGCTGCGGATGATCTCACGCACGATGTACTCGATCCTTGAGGATGCCGCCGCTCGCGGCGGCGGCTTGGCCGCACTGTACCAGCCGGTTCCAGGAGGGCAACACCGCGTCTATTCGTGGAACGAGTTCGCCGCCGCGGCTCGCGAGATTGCCGCCGCCCTGCGCGGCCTGGGCATTGGCAAGGGCGCCATCGTGGGACTGGCGTCGGAAGCGCGCGCCGAGTTCTGCCTGGCCGATCTCGGCATCATGGCGAACGGCTCCATCGCAGCGGCCCTCTATACCAGCTACCCGGTTGCCGAGCTGGCGCGCGAGCTCCGGGCCTGCGACGCGCAGGCGCTGTTCGTCGAAAACCCTGCCCTGCTGCGGGCGCTCAAAGCCGATCCGCAGTTTCCGCCCAATCTGCCCGCGATTCTGCTGACTGGTTCGGCTGCCGGCGTCATGACGCTGGAGGACCTCCGCGCCCTGGGCCGCGCCGGCATCGAGAAGGATCCGCAGATGTTTTCGCGAATCGCCGCCGAAGTCACTCCCCAGGACGGCGCCATCCTCTACCTCACTTCCGGCGCCACCGGAGAGCCGAAGATGGGCCTCGTCACGCACGAGGCGGTGATTTCAAACGTCGAGATGGGCCCCAAGGTGCTTGACATCGGACCCGACGACGCCGTGCTGGCTTTCCTGCCGCCCGCGCACATCACGCAGCGGCTGGCTCTCGAAATGCTCACGATCTACTGCGGCGTCCCGGTCTGGTTCGCCGAGAGCCTGATGAAGCTGCCGGACGAATTCCTGCGCGTCAAGCCAACTGTTTTCGTCGCACCGCCGCGGCTGTGGGAGCGGGTCCACGCCAGTATTCGAATGGAAGTGCGCAAGCGCGGCCGCGTCGTCTCGGCGCTGTTCGATCGAGCCGTCCGGCTGGGCCTGAAAGGCGTGCGGCTGCGGCTCGCGGGCCGGCGCCCGGCCCTCCCCAGCCGCGTGCTGCTGCGCTTGGCCGACCGGGTCTTCTTCCGCCGAATGCGCGCCCGCTTTGGCGGACGCCTGCGTGTCTGCGGCTCGGGTTCCGCGCCGCTCGGCAAGGAGCTCGCCGGCTTCTTTTTGGCCACCGGCCTGCCGTTGATCGAAGGCTACGGGCTCACCGAAGGCGGCGTGGTCATCCTCAATCGGCCCGGCGAGACCCGCCCCGGCAGCGTCGGCAAGGCGCTACCCGGCGCCGAGGTCCGCATCGCCCCCGATGGCGAGCTGCTCGTGCGCGGCGCCACGATCTTCTCCGGCTATTACAAAGACCCGGCAGCCACGGCCGAGGTTCTCCGCGATGGCTGGCTTCACACCGGCGACCTGGCCGAGATCGATCCCGACGGCTACGTCTACATCACCGGCCGCAAGAAGGACATCATCGTCCTCTCGAACGGCAAAAAGGTCTACCCGGCGCACATCGAGTCGCTGATGTGCCTGGATCCCCTCATCAACCAGGTGCTGTTGGTGGGAGATAACAGGCCCTACGTCTCCGCGCTGGTGACGGTGAAGACGGAAACGGAGCCCGCGCGCGATCGGAGCGCCGTCGAAGCCGGCGTGCGGCGCGTGGTCACCCGCGTAAACGGCAGCCTCGCCCCCTTCGAGCAGGTTCGCAAATTCCGCGTGCTCGACCGGGATTTCTCGATCGACGCCGGAGAGCTCACGGCCACGCTCAAAGTCCGGCGGCTGCGCGCGCTCGAGAACTTCCGCGAAAAAGTGGCGGAGTGTTACCCCGGTCACGAGCACGAGTAGGCGCGGTGCCAGACTGAAGACCCCGGGGAGCGGTGGGACAGTATACTCTGTCCCTCCGTGGACCGGGGAGCGGTGGGACAGTATACTCTGTCCCTCCGTGGACAGAGTATGCTGTCCCGGCATTCCAGAGCGCTCCGGCGTGAACGCCGTATTGCCGGGCTCGATCTTCACCCGCTCGCACCCCGCCAGCCCGCCAACTGCGGCGCTTCAGGATCGCAACGCGCACCCCTTCTGGTATGCTAATGTCGGCCGCGAGGCCAAAAAGGAAATTGTGGTGAAGAGCCATCGCGGATCGGCCCGTACGCGCGCGTATCCGCGTTCCGGTGGGCGGAAATGTGACCGCGGATGCCGCGTATGCGTGAACGGATGATACGGCTCTGGATGGCCTGTCGGGTCCATCTGGCATTTCTTGTCTGGATGGCGGCCAGCCCCTATCTGGTGTATGCGCCCATGTTCCGGATGCACACCTTCGGGCCGGAGTTGCCGATGTACTTCGCCCGCAACGATGGACACGGTTTCACGGAAACGGTGCTGGACTATTTTCGCGAATCGTCCCTCTGGTACCGGCCCACGTCGCAGCTCCTGCCGTACTGGATTGGGGCGCACTTCTTCAGTTGGCACAATACCGCTGCGTGGCAGGCGCTGGAGGCCGCAAGCATCGTTGGCACGTGTTTCGCTTTGTACTGGTTCGTGCTCCTGTTGGCGCCCCGAGCGCGCCTGGCTGGCGCGCTTGCCGCCTTCTACTTCGCGCTGCACCCCGCGCACTATCCATGCGTGATCGAGGTGATGTCGTTCGATCTCCTGCACGTGTTCTTTACGTTGCTGTGCGTGGGGCAGTTCATTCTCGCGCTCCGCTCTTCCGGCCAGGGGCGGAGGTGGAGACTGGCCGCCTCGTGGGTGTTCTTCTGCGCGGCGCTGACATCGAAGGAGATGGCGGTGGCCATTCCCCTGTACCTGGCGGTTGCCTGCCTGATTCTCGAGATCGGAAAAGGGGACCCTAAGGCGGGCTTGCGCCGCTGGCTCAGGAAACTTCGGCTGCTGATTCCGTTCATCGGCGTCATGCCGATTTACTGGTGGTTCCATCTGCGGAGGCTCTCGAAGGCCTTTGGAAGCTCGGGCATGTATCGTAGCGGAGTCGATGCCACTGCGATCCTCAGAAACCTGTACGATCTCCCGCTGTGGACTGTCAGGATCTATTACCGTACTGCCAAGCTGGGCGGCCCCGGCGCTTACTTCGATAACTTTGTTGTGAATGCCGCCGGCGTGCTGGTGGCCCTATTGGTTGCGGTTGCCTGGTGGAAGCTGGCGCGGCGGAGCGTTCCAGACCGCAGGCGTCTTCTTCTGATGCTGGCCTGGGCCGGGGTTTTTCTTCTTCTGCCGGTCTACAGTGGCTTTGCTCTCTGGCATGTTACTCTTCCTGCGGCCGGATTCGCTGTTCTATTCGGGCTCGGCATGGCGAGTTGGATTGAGGCAATCCCACGGAGCCTGCCTCGGTACGGGACGCTTTCGGCACTGGTCCTGGCGATCGGGCTCCTGAGCTGGATGAATCTGAAGACGGAGATCTCCAGGGGAGAGCACGCCGTCGGCTTCTGTCTGAACGGAAGCGTGAGAGAACATCCTCCGGTCCCGAAAGAGCGCTTGGGTTCCCACCCCTTGGTCTACGTGGAAGACCGGCTGGGTGTGGGCCCATGGTGGTACGGTTGCTACCGGTTACTTTTCGACTACGTCTATCTTCGTCATGATGTGACGCAATTGGTTGTTCCCCGCGTGGATTTGATCCCGAATGATCTGCGCCTGCGCTGGCTGAGCCATCCCAATGCATTCTTCTTTCGTTACGATAACCAGTTCCGTTGGTTCGACGACTCGGACAACTTTCGGCGCGGCGCGATCCGGGTCTTGCCAGGCATGGACACCCGCGAAGTCGTATTCGGGGGGGAATCGCCGCCCCCGATCCGGCAATAGGGCTCGCAGAGCTACAAAGAGGCGGCCGTTGCCGTCGTCGGGAGTATCCTGGCGTCTTGTCTTACGCGGCGACGCAGGCCGAACCGCGCGCACAGCGCTACCCCTCCCGAACCACTATCTCCCGCACGTCCTCCTCGAGCGCGCTCAGGTGGATCTCGATATGACCCGGCGGCCACAGGTGCGGGAACCGCTCGCCCCATTCCACGAGAATCACCGCCTCGCGATCCAACAGGTCGGGCAGCCCCAAAGTGCGCAGCTCGCGCGCATCGTCGATGCGGTAGAGGTCGACGTGGTACACGCGCCCGCCGCCATATTCATGGATGAGCGTGAACGTCGGGCTCGAAACCTCGTCCGGTGCCGCGGCGCCGAGCCCCTCGACGATGCCCTTGGCCAGCGTCGTCTTCCCCGCCCCCAGGTTGCCGATGAGCAGCACCACCGCGCACGCCGGCAGCCGGAGCGCCAGCTCTCGGCCCAGGGCGATAGTCTCCTCCTCAGACCGGGTTCGAAACACAAGCATGGAACGCCGCCGGATAAAACCGCAGAAGGTCGGTCGCGATGAGGCTCTTCTCGCCGAGTTCGGCGGCGCCGAGCTCACCGGCGAGGCCGTGGACGTAAACCGCGGCCGCCACGGCCCGATCCGCGTCGTCGGGGAATTGAGCCAGGAACCCGGCGATTGTCCCCGTCAGAATGTCGCCGGTCCCGCCGGTGGCAAGCGCGGGCGTGCCCGTGGGATTGATCCAGACCCTGCCGTCCGCGAACGCAATCAGCGTCCGGTGTCCCTTCAGCACCAGAACCACTTTGTGCTCCATGGCGAATCCGCGGGCCGCGCCGACGCGGTCGGCCTGGATGTCCTCGATGGTCTTCCCGGTCAGGCGCGCCATCTCCCCGGGATGCGGCGTGAGCACGCGCAACCGGCCGCCGCTCTCGATAGCGCCGCCGCCCAGGGCGTTGAGCCCATCGGCATCGATCACCAGCGGCTGCGGACATTCGCGCGTCAGGCGCCGCACCAGTTCGACGGTTTCGGCCTCCGTGCCCATGCCCGGCCCCACGGCCAGGACGCTCTTCTTCTCGGCCAGGCGCGCCAGGCGGCCGTCGTCGAGAATCGAGCCGGCGGCGGTCTCGTCCAGCGGCTCGGTCATCAGCTCGGGCGCATGGCCGGCGATAACGGGAACGGCCGACCGCGCCGATGCCACGGTGACCAGGCCCGCGCCCGCTCGCAGCGCCGCCATGCCGCTCATCGCAGCGGCGCCCGTTTTGCCGCGCGAGCCGGCTACCACCAGTACGTGCCCGTAGCTGCCTTTGTTGGCCCAGGGCAAGCGCGGGGCGAACAGTGCGCCGAACCAGGCCGGCTCCGCCAGCGAGAGGAAGATCGAATCGTCTTCTTCGTAAAGCGCGGGCGGGCTGCCGATCGGCGCCACGCGCAGCCGCCCCACACGCGCGCTGGCCGGCCCGAGCACCTGTCCCACCTTCGGCGCGGTGAAGGTGACGGTGAAATCGGCGTGCGCGGTCTCGCCCACCGTCGCGGCGTTGTCGCTTTCGATGCCGGAAGGAATATCCACGGCGACGATCTTCGCCAGCGGAAACCCCCCGTTCGCCTCGCGCACCCAATCGAGCATCGGGCCCGTGACCGGCCCTTTGAGCCCTGTGCCGAGCAGCGCGTCGAGGACGATGGTGGCGCTGCGCATCTCGGGGCCAATCTCGCGCGCGATCGGGCAGCCGCACACCTGGAGCATGCGGTAATTGGCGAGCGCGTCGCCCTTCAACTCCTCCGGCGCGCCGGCCAGCACCACCCAGAGCGATTGCGGCCGCAGGCGCGTCCAAAGCTGCCGCGCCACCACCATCCCGTCGCCGCCGTTGTTGCCCTTGCCGCACAGGACCACGAAGCGGTGCGACGCCAGCGGAGCGAAGGTCTCGGCCAGAAACTCGACCACGCGGTTGCCGGCATTCTCCATCAGGACGATGCCCGGGACGCCCATCTCGATGGTGCGCCGGTCCACCTCGCGCATCTGGGCAGCGGTCAGGACTTTCATGCGGTCACCCCCGCGAGCAGAATATCGAGCTTGCGCACGTTTTCATGCTCGCCCATCACGATGAGAAAGTCGCCCGCATCGAGTACCGCTTCGGCAGGCGGATTAAACAGCATCTGGCCGCCGCCCTTGCGGATGGCAAGCACGATGACGCCCAGGTCGCGCCGAAGCTGCAATTGCTTCAGGGACTTCAACGCCATCTCGGAGCCCGCGGAGACGCGCAACTGCTCCAGGCCCACGTCCAGCCCGATGTTCCCCGTCGCCACATCGAGGAACTGGACGACATGCGGCCGCACCAGCGATAGCGCCAACTGGTGGCCGGCGTGCGTATAAGGGGCGAAGACGGTATCGGCCCCGGCACGCCGCAGCTTGGCCTCGGCCTGATCGTCGCCCACGCGCGCCGCCACCTTCAGCCCGGCGTTCAGCGTCTTGGCCGAGAGAATCAGGAAGAGGTTGTCGGCGTCGGTGGCTAGCGCGGCGATCAGGCCCTTGGCGCGCTGCACTCCCGCCACGGTGAGCGTTGCGTCCTGCGTCGAGTCGCCGGCGAACGCCGCGGCGCCCTCCTGGATGGCGCGTTCCACCTTATCGGGATTGCGATCCACCACCACCAACGGAACGCCGGCCCTCTGCAGCTCCTGTGCCGCCGCCCGCCCCACGCGGCCGTAGCCGCACACGATGTAGTGTTTCTCGAGCTTGTCGATCATACGCTTCATCCGCCGTTTTCCGAAAAACTCGCCCAACTCCATCTCGATGACGGTCTGCGTCATCGCTCCGATGGCAAAGAACATGGTCGTCACGCCGAAGACGACGACGAACGAATTGAAGATGCGGCCGGCGCGGTTGAGAGGCTCGATCTCCGCGTAGCCCACGGTGGTGATCGTGGTCAGCGTCATGTAGAAGGCGTCGAAGGGATCGTAGCCTGCGATGAGCGTGAATCCGATGGTGCCGGTCGCCAGCGCCACCGCGATCAAGATGCCGAGCCAAATCAGGCGCCGCCTCAGCCGGTGCATGGGAACCCCGCTCGGTGGTGCTGTGGCGCACGCTTCAAAGAAATCCGGGGACACTCCGGGCTGGCCATCCCGAATGTGGCGCTTGCGGTCCAGCGCAGGCGTATCCCCAGGATCTCTTTACAGCCTTCGCATCCCATCTTCACACCCTCCTGGCCAGCAACAGCGTCATATCGTCCTGCAACTCGGGCGACCCGGTCCAGTCGCGCACCGAATCCATCACCGCGGCGATGATTTCCTCGGATCCGCAGCTTGCGTGCTTGAGGATCACCTCCGTGAGCCGGTCCTCGCCGAACATCTCGCCGAACTCGTTCTCGGGCTCGGTCACGCCGTCCGTGAAGCACGCGAGCAGGTCGCCGGGCTCGAGCCGCACGGCGCTTTCGGTGTACTCCGCAAATGAGAACGCGCCCACCACCGTCCCCGTCACATCCAGGCGCGACGCCGAGCCGCGGCGGATCAGAATGGGCGGCAGGTGCCCGGCGTTGGTGTACGTCATCAGGCCCGTGGCATCGTCGTAGAGCGAGAAAAAGAAGGTGGCGAACTTCTCCGGCGGCGTGAAGTCGAACAGTTGCTGGTTGAGACGGGAAACCAGGTCCGCCGTCGAAAGTGGGGGGCCACCGTTCCCCGCGCCCGTCGCCAGCGCCTGGCCGGCGCGCAGTTGCGTGCGCATGGTGGATTGTACGGTCGCCATCAGCAACGCCGCCGAAATACCTTTGCCCGCCACGTCGCCGATCGCCAGCGCGAGCCGGGGCCCCACCGTCATGTAGTCGTAGTAGTCGCCCGATACCAGCCGCGCCGGCCGGCACTCCGCCGCCAGTTTGAGCGTTTTCGAATCCGGCAGATTCCTCGGGAAAAGCTGGTTCTGGACCTCCCGCGCGATCTCGATCTCCGATTGCAGCCGCTCTTTCTCCTTGGCCACTTCCACCAGCCGCTCCAGGTCTTCGGTCATACGGTTGAACGACGCGCCCAGGCCGGCGAGCTGATCGTTGCCGCGCACCTCGATGCGGTGGGAGAAATCTCCCACGCGAACGCGTTCGGTGCCCAGGTAGAGGCCATGCACGGCCGCCGTGATCGTTCGCGTGAGCCGCACGCCGATGACGACGGAGACCATCTCGACCACGAAGAAGAACACTCCCACCAGCCAGAAAACGGTTGAAACTAGCGACGCCGCGGTTTCGCCCGTGGGGAACAAGACCTTCTGCGGGAAGATGGTCTGCAACACCGCCGAGTAACGTGTGACCAGGACGAGCGTGTCCTGGCCGAACTTGCCGGCCGTCTCCCAGACGGCAACCGGAGTCGCCGTTGCGTATAAGATGTCGCGGTCCAGCGCGTTGGCTGCGGGCGGGAGCGAGGACCGCTCCGAGACCGTGTCATCGGCCAGCTTTTCGAGCGGCGCGCCGGGCTCGATCCTGCGGAAAGACAGGTCGCCCACACCGGGAAGAAGCTGGGCCAGCGTCCGCGGCGACACCGGGGCGGCCACGGTCACATCGGTCTCCTCGCGGACCGCGTGGGCCCAGAGATAGAGCCTGCCGTCCCGGCGGACCAGGCCGCTCACGTCGCCCCAGCCCGCGGCCGGCGGTTCGAGGTTGGAATCCGCGGGATATCGCCAGACTTTGCCCCCGCCCCGGATTGCCAGTTCGAGGCCGCTGAAGTGGCTCCGCAGGGCGGAGGACAGCCAGCCGGCCTGCTGGTCGCGGATGGCCGGCGCGGTGTAGGCCAGGCCGCGGGCCGACATCAGCAATTCCGCCGTCTGCCGCTCAAGCTCTGTGGTGACCAGATAGGCAGCCACCTGTCCGGTCAGCACGTAAGCGCCAAGCCACACCAGCACCAGGATTAGCAGGATGGGCACCACCGCGATGAACAGGTAAGCGACCAGCAGCCGGTAGCGCAGCCGCCAGATGACCTTCTTGAGCAGCACCACCAGCCACTTGAAGGTCCACGCGATCGCCAGCACGAAGGCCGCAAGCGTCAGCAGCAGAGAGATATCGCCGGCGGGAGAGGCGTAGTTCGCCACGACCGCCAAGGCCAGCACGAGGAAGAACAGCTTGTCGAGCCGTCCAAGCTTCCGGTACAGCGTTTTGAGCCGCGCGATCATCGGTCACGGAGAATTGTAGCACCGCGCTCGGGGCGGGCAGGCGCACGCCGCTGATGGCTGATGGCTGACGGCCGACGGCCTAAATATGAAACAGCCTGTCGAAAAACTCCCGCGTCCGCGTCTGGATCTGCGCCAGCTCGACGTCGAGCGGCTGATCGTGCAGGTGGTCCGGGGTCCAACGGCGCAGCAGGGCGTTGAGATTGTCCAGCGCCCAGCCGCTGGTGGGGAGCGTGCCCTCGGCGTGGCCGCTCGAGACGCGCAGGGCGTGATCGACGGCGCGGTAGAATCCCGCCGCGTCGCGCAGGAAATCGGCGTCCGGGCGCTCGAGGTGGCCCATCTGCTCGATCACGTCGATGCGCGCCGGCGTGTTCAGCACCTTGAAGAAGATCCCCGCGCCCTTGAGGCGCAGATACATCAGCGCGAAATCGATGTCGTAGTAGCCGCCGCGGCCCGCCTTGAGCGGGTTGTCGCCGCCCAGTTCCTTCTCCAGGCGCAGCCGCATCTGAAGGAGTTGCTTGCGCGACCGGCCGCTCTGCCCGTAACGCCGCCAGTCCACCTGCTGCAGCTCGTGGAGGAACGCGGTGCCGGGCTCGGTGTCTCCCGCCACAACCCGCGTCTTCATGTAAGTGATGCCTTCCCAGGCCTCGGCGGTGCTGGCGAAGTAGTTCTTGTACGCGGTCTCGGATTGCACCATGGCCCCGGAGCGCCCGTTGGGCCTGAGGCGCGTGTCCACGGCGAACATCATCCCGTCGCCGGTGTAAGCGCTGATGATGGTGATCATCTGCTCGGCGACGCGCGTCCAGAACAACTGTTCGGGCATGTCCCCGTCGGAAATGACGAAGACCAGGTCGGCGTCGGAGGCCAGGTCGAATTCGCGCATGCCGAGCCTGCCCATGGTGATCACCAGCATCTGGTCCTTGGGCCGGTAGCCGGCTGTGGCGGGCGGCCGCGAAGCGGCCACCTGCTCGATGGCCATGCGGTAGGCCCCGGCGATGGCGGCGTCGGCCAAATCGGAAGTGCGAGCGAGAGTCGCGAACACTTCGCTCTGGCGGCAGATGCTCTCCGACTGGATGCGGAACATGCCGCGCCGGAAGAAGCGCCGCAGCTCGGATGGATCGTCGCTCGCCAGCGCCTCCACGAAGTAAGGCAGGTCCGGGCCGGATTCGTTCCGCATGTTGCGCAGTTCCGCCAGCAGCTCGGGGTTGCGGATCAATTGCTCGGCAAAATAAGGACTGTGCTCGATGATATCGAGGGCATACGAGGCCAGGAGCGGGTCGTCGTTGAGCCAGTTCAGCCAGTCCGGGTGCGGCAGGACGCGCTCGAGGAAGTGCTCGAAGTGCGCGCGCCCTCGGCGCAGGCCGCTGCGCGCCACGGCCGCGGCGAGTTGCGGCGCGCGCTGGTCGAGAAAGCGCAGCAGGTTGCTCGATCCCTGCTCGAACGGCTCCTCCGGCTCGGCCGTGGCGGCAGCCGGCGCGGCGGCGGTCGTGTAATAAATCGGCTGCTGCGCGTGAATCACGCACTCGTATATTTCCTGGACCGTCTCCAGGCGCTTGTTCAGCTCGCCGAGCAGCCAATCGGCCGAGGGCGCGGCCCCGAAATGGGCGCCCGGCATTTTGCAGGCGAGCACCGCCAGCTCGTCCGGATCCTTGGGCAGCGTGTGAGTCTGCCGGTCCTCATAGAATTGAAGCCGGTGCTCCAGGTGGCGCAGAAACTGATAGGCTCCGGCCAGCCCCGAGTACTCGAGCGGCGAGAGCAGATCGTGGTCGCGCAGGCGCGAGAGCGCGAGCAGCGTGCCGGCGTGGCGTACCCACGGCTCCCGGCCCCCGTGCAGGCGCTGCAAGCACTGGACCAGAAACTCGATGTCGCGGATGCCGCCGGGCGCCAGTTTGATGTTGAAACCCTGCACCGCTCCTCGCCGCTCCGCCAGTTTCTCCCGGATGCGCACGCGGGTTTCCGAGGCCGCTTCGACCACGGTGAAGTCCAGCGTCGTAGAGTAGATGAGCGGCTCGACCGCCTCCAGCAGCTCGGCGCCGACGCCGGCGTCGCCGGCCGAGACGCGCGCCTTGATCAGCATCTGCAGCTCCCAATCGCGCGCGCGGTTCTGGTAGTAATGGCGGGCGCCTTCGAGCGAGGTCGTGACTTCGCCGAAGCGTCCGTCCGGCCGGAGCCGCAGATCCACGCGATAGGAGATGCCGGCGGCCGTGTAGGTCGACAGCAGGTCGGTCAACTGGTTGGCCGCCTTCGTGAAGAACTCCTTGTTCGTGATGGAGCCGGGGCCGGCCGTCGCGCCGTTCTCCGCGTAGACGAACATCAGGTCGATGTCGGAGCTGTAGTTCAGCTCGCTGCCGCCGAGCTTGCCGAGCGAGAGGATGGAGAACCGCGGATCGCTGGGAAGCCCGTGCTTGGCGGCCAGATCGTCGCGTATGCGCCGGTAACAAACGCCCAGAATCGCGTCGGCCAGGCTCGAAAGCTCGTCGGTGACCTCCGGTAGCTCGGCCAGCCCGGTGACATCGCGTAGCAGAATTCGCAGAAGCTGGTGCCGGCGAAACAGCGCCAGCGTGTGCGGCGAGGGCAGGCCGGGGCCTTCGGCGGCCAGCGTCTGTTCAAGCGACGCTTCGAAATCCTCGGTCAGAAAATGCCGCTGGAGCGCCGTGCCGTCGGCCAGTTCCTGGATCCAATCCGGGTTGAGCAACACCGCTTCGGAAAGGAAACGGCTGTACGAAAAGACGGCTACGAGCAGTTGCAGCCCGGAGCCGGTTTCCGCCATGCGCTGGAACGTGGCCGGCTGCTCGGCCTGGAACCGCTCGAGATAGTGGAGAGCCTCGTCCGGGCTGGGCGCGGCAGCCAGCAACCAGCAGATCCGATCCTGCCACTCCAACGGCAACCCGCTCGTCAACCGCGCCAGAGAGTCCGACGCCCGCGCGGAATCGCGGAACTTGATCTCTACCGGAGGCTTTTGCATGAGGCGGTCAGACGGCTGCGTCCACCACCCAGATTATATCCCCTGCGCGAACCCAGCCCGTTTGAACCACGGACGCGTAGAACCCGCCCATCGCCCAAGCCGGGTCCCCGCGCTGGGCGCCCTTGCCGGGGATCAGGCTCCTGAGCTCGGCCCCGTAGACATCCAGGGCGGCGCACGACGTGCGAGGCCGCGTCAGCTCGATGACCGCCTGACCAGCCCGGAACCGCATGCCCTGCCGCAGATCGCGGCGGTCGAGCCCGCGCGTCGTGAGGTTCTCGCCCAGCGCGCCGTAGAACAAGGGGAAGCCTCGCGCGATGAGGTCATCGGTGGTTTCGGCGGTGACCAGGAGAACCGCCTGTTCCGGACCGCCATGCACGGCGGGATGGGCGACGTCGTCGCCTTCGAATCCCAGCGGGGTGAGGAACGCTTGCGCCACCGATCGCTTGGGCAGCCCGCCGGGCGAGAGGTTGACTTGGAGAACCGAGCCGCGCATGACCAACTAGACCGATCTTCGCACACGCTTGCTCGGAAAGCTGACCACCGGGGACAACCCGAACGGGCTGCCCCGGTGACTGGGCGCTAAATGTCGTAGTACAGCGCAAACTCGTAGGGGTGCGGGCGGAGACGAATGGCGTCCGCCTCGCTCTTGCGCTTGTAGTCGATGAAGGCTTCGATCAGCTCTTCGGTGAAGACGTCGCCCTTCAGCAGGAAGTTGTGGTCGTCTTCGAGGCAGCTCAGCGCCTCTTCGAGCGAGCCCGGCATGGAGGGCACGTTGCGCATCTCTTCGGGAGACAGGTCGTAAATGTCCTTGTCGAGCGGCTCGCCGGGATTGATCTTGTTGAGGACGCCGTCGAGGCCGGCCATCAGCATCGCCGCGAACGCGAGGTATGGATTCGCCGCCGGATCCGGCGGACGGAACTCCAGGCGCTTCGCCTTGGGGTTCGAGGAGTACATCGGAATGCGGACCGCAGCCGAACGGTTGCGCCGCGAGTAGGCCAGGTTCACCGGGGCTTCATAACCCGGCACCAGGCGCTTGTAGCTGTTCGTGGTGGGCGCGATGATCGCCGAGAGAGCGCGCGCGTGCTTGAGCAACCCGCCGGTGTACCACAGCGCCATCTGGCTGAGACCGGCGTAGCCATCGCCGGCGAAAAGCGGCTGGCCGTCCTTCCAAATACTCTGGTGGCAGTGCATGCCGCTGCCGTTGTCCGCGAACAGCGGCTTGGGCATGAAAGTGACGGTCTTGCCGTACTGGTTGGCGACGTTGCGGATGATGTACTTGTACAACATCAGGTGGTCCGCCATGCCGAGCAGCGGAGCGAACCGCATGTCGATCTCGGCCTGGCCGCCGGTGGCGACTTCGTGGTGGTGGCACTCGGCATGGATCCCGCACTTGATCATGGTCTGCACCATCTCGCTGCGCAGATCCTGGTAATGATCGGTGGGCGGAACCGGGAAGTAGCCTTCCTTGTAACGCGGCCGGTAGCCGAGGTTGTCCTTCTCGCGACCGCTGTTCCAGCGGCCCTCTTCGGCGTCGATGAAGTAATAGCCGGAATGCTCATTCTGATCGAAGCGGATGTTGTCGAAGATGAAGAACTCGGCCTCGGGCCCGAAGTAAGCCGTGTCGCCAACGCCCGAGTTCTTGAGGTAGAGCTCGGCCTTCTTGGCAATCCAGCGCGGATCGCGCTCGTAGTGCTGGCGCGTGATCGGGTCGACCGCGTCGGCGATCATCACCAGAGTCGGCGTCTCGCAGAACGGATCCATGATGGCCGTCGTCGGGTCGGGCATGAGGAGCATGTCGCTCTCGTTGATGGCCGCCCAGGCACGGATGCTGGAGCCGTCAAAACCGTAGCCTTCCTCGAAGACGTCCTCGTCCAGTTCGCTTATGGGATAAGAGACGTGGTGCCAGAGACCGGGAATGTCGCTGAAGCGAAGGTCGATCTGCTTGGCATCGTTTGTCTTGGCAAATTCTAGAACCTCTTTAGGACTCATCTATCCTCCCTCGGGATGTTCGCACACGCGCACCGCACGATCTCAGTTGGGAAATGCCACAACCGCAAGTTGTTCCTTAGAATATCGAATGGGGTAGGTAGGGTCAAGAAAGTTTTTTTTATGGAGCAGATAGCGTTTCGTTTTGAGCCCTCGCGCCGGGTCTTCACCGTGGCCGAGCTGAACGCAGCGATCCACGGCCTGCTGGAGCGCGAGTTCGCGGACGTGTGGGTGACGGGCGAGATTTCGGGAACGCGCCTGGCGGCGAGCGGCCATTACTATTTCACCCTGAAGGAGCAGGACGCCCAGCTCCGCTGCGTCTGCTTCCGCCAGACGGCCCGCTACCTGAAGTTCAAGCCGCAAGACGGCGTGGCGGTGATCGCGCGCGGCCGCGTCGACGTCTACGAGGTGCGCGGAGAATACCAGCTCCTGGTCGAGACGCTGGAGCCGCAGGGCCGCGGCGCGCTGCAACTCGCATTCGAGCAGTTGAAGAAGAAGCTGGCGGCCGAAGGACTGTTCGACGCGGCGCGCAAGCGGCCGATTCCGGCCTTTCCACGCCGCATCGGGATTGTCACCTCGCCGGCCGGCGCCGCCATTCGCGACCTGCTCAACATCCTGGAACGGCGCTTCCCGGGGCTCCACATCCGGCTGTTTCCCACTTTGGTGCAGGGCGAGGGCTCGGTCGAAGAAGTCTGCCGCGGAATCGAATACTTCGCAGAGGCGGGCTGGGCGGACGTCGTCATCGTGGGGCGCGGCGGCGGCTCGCTCGAAGATCTCTGGACCTTCAACGAGGAGGCCGTGGCGCGGGCGATCGCGGCGTGCCCGGTGCCGGTAATCTCGGCGGTGGGGCACGAGACGGACGTCACCATCGCCGATTTCGTGGCCGATCTGCGCGCGCCTACGCCCTCGGCCGCGGCGGAGCTGGTGGTGGGCACACGGCAGCACGTGGTGGAGCGCATCGAAGCCGCGGAGGCGAAGCTGCGCCAGGTGCTCCGGTACCGTCTGGCGGACGCCGAGCGGAAGCTGCGCCAGCGCGGCATCGAGCGGGCAACCGCGCTGCTCTCCCGGCGGATCGGCCGCTCGCTGCAACGCGTGGACGAGCTCGACTACGAGCTGCGGCGCCGCGCGCGGTCGCTCGTGGTGCTGGCGCGAGCGCATTGGGGCGAGCTCGATGCCCGGCTGAAGGCGCTCGACCTGCGGCTGCGATTCGCCCAGGCGCGGCGGCGTCTGGAGGCGGCGAACCGGGCCGCGGCCGAGACCATGCGGGCACGGCTGGCGCGCGCGCGGAGACGATCCGAGCCGCTCGCCGCGGAACTGCAGCAGCTCAGCCCGCTGCGGGTGCTCGAGCGCGGGTACGCCATCGTCCAGGACGAGCAGGGCCGGATTCTGAAGGACGCGGCCGGCGCCCCGCCCCCGTCGGCGATCGGCGTTCGCCTGGCTCGCGGGCGGCTCAAGGCCCGGGTGACAGAGCAGGAGGAGTAAGGGCCGCTATCTCACGCGGTGCAACGTCGATGGCTTGTCGAAGGCTTCCGGATCGTCGGCGTAGCGCAGGACTAACTTCTGCAGGTCCGCGGTAGACGCCGTCAAGAGCACTTCTTTGTCCGGCTTTTCCACCAGGGCGAGACCGGAATCCCGGGCCCTCTTCGCCAGCCAGTCGGAGCTCATGAGCTGTATCCGGAGCTCTTCGCCCGATATCGCGACCTTGCCGAATATGTGTCCCGCCATGGCCAGCGCGGGCGTGTCATTCGAGGTCAGGTCGATAAAGCGCCGTGTCCCGAGCCGAACCAGGCGCAGTTCCACCGGCTCGGGGTGCTGGTCAGAAGTGTCGGTGACGATGTAGGCGTCGCCGCCCTTTCGAATCTCCCAGATGTCTTTGTTGTCCGGGTCCATCCACTTGCCTTCGAGAGGGAGGTCGGCCACCAGGTCTGTGGCGGTGTACAGCGGGTACACGGAAAGCGTGAGGCAGCCGGTCATCGCGAGCGCGCCGGCCAGCACGACAAGCAGCAGTGTGTTCCGCATGGTTCGGATTCTAGCGCAGCCTGTTATACCCTGGAGACCTGGGCAATATGGCGGATTACGAAAAGGCCGGACTGCTTCTGCTGCGCGCGAGGCGGATTCTGCTGTGCCGGAAGAAGGGCGCGCGCTCGCTGATCCTGCCCGGCGGCAAGTTCGAACCGGGCGAGACGGCGACGCAGTGCCTGCGCCGCGAGCTGTGCGAGGAACTGGGCGAGGTGACGGCGAGCGGCCTGGAGCGGGTAGGCACTTACACCGACCGGGCGGCGGGCGACGAGAGCAAGACGGTGAAGATCGAGCTGTACTGGGGCGACCTGGCCGGCACGCCTGCGGCCAGCGCGGAGATCGAAGAGCTGGCCTGGTTCGGCGAGGGCGACGATTGGGCCGAGCTGGCCCCCAGCCTGGCGAACCAGATTCTGCCCGACCTGATCGCGCGCGGGATTCTGGACTGGAGGCGGGATGACCCGCGTTGAGCTGCTCGCTCCGGCGCGCGATCTCGAATGCGGGATGGCGGCGATCGATTGCGGCGCGGATGCCGTGTATATCGGCGCGCCCCGGTTTGGAGCGCGGGCGGCGGCGGGCAACAGCCTGGAAGACATCGCCGCGCTGGCGAGGCATGCTCACAAGTTCTGGGCACGGGTTTACGCCACGCTGAACACGCTGCTGTTCGACGACGAGCTGGCGCCGGCCTGCCGCATCGCCTGGCAGCTTCACGAGAGCGGCGTGGACGGGCTCATCATCCAGGACACCGGCCTGCTGGAGTGCGACCTGCCGCCGCTCCCGCTCATCGCGAGCACGCAGATGCACAACCACACGCCGGAGCGTGTGGCGTTCCTCGAGCGGGCCGGGTTCCGCCGAGCGATTCTGGCGCGCGAGCTGACGCTGGAGGAAATCCGCGCCATCCGGCGCGCCGCTCCCGCCATCGAGCTGGAGTGTTTCGTTCACGGAGCGCTGTGCGTGTGCTACAGCGGCCAGTGCCTGCTCAGCTACGCGCTGGGCGGACGCAGCGGCAACCGCGGCCAGTGC
Source organism: Bryobacterales bacterium (assembly GCA_963719445.1). GTDB lineage: Bacteria > Acidobacteriota > Terriglobia > Bryobacterales > Bryobacteraceae > DASWZN01. The sequence goes on along the minus strand of OY970385.1, from coordinate 3,358,085 downwards.
GCGCAGCCGTGCCGCCGGGCCTACACGCTGGTGGATGCGGAAGGACAAGCGCTCGCGGGCGAACAGCACCTGCTCTCGCTGCGGGATCTCAACCTTTCGGAGCGCCTTCCGGACCTGCTCGCGGCCGGGGTGACTTCGTTCAAAATCGAGGGCCGGCTGAAAGACCGCACGTACGTGGCGAACGTGGTGGCCTATTACCGGGCGCGGCTCGACGAGGCGCTGCGCGCTGCCGGCTTCGCGCGGAGCTCCTCCGGGACCAGTTCGGCCGGCTTCGAGCCGAACCTGGCCAAGACCTTCAACCGCGGCTACACGGCGTATTTCCTCGACGGGCGGGGCGAAACCGTCGGATCGCCGGAGACGCCCAAGATGGCGGGCGAGAAGGTGGGACGCGTGGTGCGGCTGGGCGAAGCGGCCGGGCGCGTGGCGGGAGTCGCGGCCGATTCCTTCACCATCGACGGCGCGGTGGAGCTGCATCCGGGCGACGGCCTGGCTTTCTTCGGACGCGACGGACGGCTGCGCGGGACGACGGTCAATGCGGTGCGCGGGCGCACGGTTTTTCCGCAGAAGATGGAGGGGATCGAGCCCGGCACGGCCATCCACCGCAACCACGACCACGCGTTCCTGAGCCGCGTGGCCGGCGCGCGACCGGAGCGGCGGATCGAGGTCAGGATGACGCTCCGCGCAGGGCCCGTGCTGGAGGCGGTGGATGAAGACGGGAACCGCGCCGAGGTGGCGATGGGGCCCCTCATTTCGGCGGAGAAGCCCGAAGCCGCGCTGGCGACCTTGCGGCGGCAGATGGCGAAGACGGGCGAGACGGAGTTCGCCTGCGCGGGAGTCGAAGTCGCGCTCGATCCGGTCCCGTTCGTGCCCGTTTCGGCGCTGAATGCGCTGCGGCGCGAAGTGCTCGACCGGCTGCGCGCGGCGCGGGAGACGAACCGGCCACGGCAGCAGGGCGGCATCGTGCCGGACGACACGCCGTATCCCGAGAGCGAGCTTTCCTGCCTGGGAAACGTGCTGAACGCGAAGGCCGAGGCTTTCTACCACCGGCATGGAGTCGAGCGTATCGAGTGGGCCGCCGAATCCGGTCTCGACCTGCACGGCCGCCGGGTCATGACCACGCGGTACTGCATCCGCGAGCAACTCGGGCTGTGCGGAAAAACGGAGCGTCCCCGAATTTCTCCGCCGCTGGCGCTGATCGACGACGAAGGGCGGAGGCTGGAGCTGCGGTTCGACTGCGAGCGGTGCGCGATGGAGGTATGGTTCGAGGGGTAGCGGCGGGGGCGGCCGCGGGCGGGCGGCGCACTGTCCGTTTGTGGCACTAGGTTCATGTTGTACTTTTCGATTTTCTGTTTTTTTGCGCGGCCCGGGGCAACCGGAAGCAGGCCGGTGTCCTGGCGGCAGCGTGGATTGCTTGGGCGGTGGGGCCGATCCTCATCGCACCGAGCGTAGCGCGGGTTGAGGCCGGCCAGACGGGCTCGGGCTGGGAAGATGTTGATGCGCGGGGAGAAATTTCGTTAGGAGAGTGGGGACTGCAAAGTTGCAGAGTCAAATCCCTTGGGGCCCAAGGTGGCTCGGCCAGCTCACGTGCTCACGCTCTTCACGCGAGGCCGGCGGGAGCCGAGTTGGTCTCCCTGCCGCACGTGGGGGGACTTCACCATCGATACATGTAAAAGCAGTGCAAGCCGAAGGCGAGAGAGTTGCGGGCCGGCCGCAGCGAGCAGCCGACATGTCACCGGTGATGGCTACGTGCCGCCTTCAACCACTCTCCCGCCTGGCCGAACACGCCCCGCGCGCCTAACATGGCCACAACCTCCCGGACTTCTCCGCATCCGATCATGGCGACTGACCGGTGTCGCCGGAGCCTACCAGAACTGCCGGTCGAGTATGCGGGGTGGCCCGGAGGCGCCGTGAATGACTCTCGTCGCCAGGACCAGTTGAATGTTCTTGCGCTCCCAGCCCCTCGGCGCGCCTTTGGCCATGGCTTCGAGGTAGGCGGGATCGGTGAGAAACTCACCCGCGGCAATGGTTCCATAGCCGGTGAGCCCTCCCACGACCACGACCATGCGGGCGGTGGTCGGGTCCAGCGTCCGGGATATTAGCGCGTAGTCTTCCGTGAGGCTCAGGTAGGGTGTCCGGTAATTCACGGCGCGATCCCGACTGGATGGATTCTGGCGGTCCTTAATCCAGAACGTGTCGTGGTCGCGCTCGAAGCTGAACCGCATGGGCCCCGTCAGCCGCATGGTCCAGTCGTTATCGAATGCGCCCACGAGGACGACCGGCCCATCTTGCAGGGCGGCGAAATCCGTGGAGAGCTGGCCGCGGACATGGAACGTCTTGCCTTTGGTTTGCAGAAGTCCGGTGAGCCTGCCGATTGTGCTCACGTCCGGCAGCGATAAATTCTGACTGCCCATGTAATACAACTGGAAAAGCGTGATCGGCCCGCTGGGAGCGCTTGGCAGGTCCGTCTGGGCCACCTGTCCCGGTTCAGGGGACGAGCCCAGGAACTCGCGTTGCCCGATGCACAGCAGAACGGTGTTCGAGGAATCGAGGACCGGCTTCCAGAAACGTCCGAGGTCGCTTTGCGTTGCCCATGGTCTGAGCCAGACAATCGCCGCAACCAGCAGTCCGATCGCCGCCGCTACGGCGAGCGCGCGCCAGCGAAGGATCGCGGGACGGGTGGCTGCCGGCGCCGCTTGCGGAACCGCCGCCGCGGCAGGCGGCTGGACCGGCGACGGTATCTCGAATTCCGGAATGTACGATCGGGGCGACAAATCGATGCGGACTTCCGTCGCGTGCCCAGGCTCGTGATAGTATTGCGCGATGCGCTTGCGGATTTCACCGGCGGTGGCGCGCACCACCGGGTCGACATTCGTGTCGTAGTCCGGTTCGCGGCCGAAGACCGCCACCCCGAGTGAGCGTTCTTTCAGCTCTCCGGTGCGACCATCGAGCGTTTGTTCCACGACATAACGCAGGAGGTTGGGGTAGCGCTTGCTGTACTTGAACAGCGGGTTCGCCAACATCCGCTCCAACTGCTGGCGGATAGCTTCCCGCTCAGCATGGTCGAAGGAGACGTGCGTGTCTTCGCGAAGGCGCGCCCCATCCATCGTTGAACTCCCCGAAAGCCGAAGTCTAGATGTGAGGCATTATATCACCTTCATTTGTTCAGGCGAAGGGGCTGAATTGGGGCTCTAGCGTGCCGGCTCTAGCGTGCCGCCGTGGGCGTCAGCCCACGGTTCTACCCCTTGTGCGGGGGCATGATGTAGACGTAAATCTTGTGCGCCCGTCCTGAAACCACGACTTCGTCCACCCGGTCCGGCTTCCACCCCCGAATCTTGAAGTCGTGAGACACGACGCGCGCGCCAGGGTGTAGCGACCTCTCGAACAGCGGCTTCAACTGATCGTTGACCTCGGTCAGCAGATAGACCGTGACCACATCGGCCGGCCTCAGATCCGCCTGCATCAGGTCGCCCTGAACGACTGACACGCGGTTCTCCAGCCCCAGCCTCTTGACCTGCTCGCGATCCTGCTTCACCAGCGGGTCCGACAGCTCTACGCCCACGGCCTTGGCCCTGAACTCGCGCGCCGCCGTGATGAGGATGCGGCCGTCTCCGCAGCCCAGGTCGTAGACCGTCTCGCCCTGCTTCAGGTCCGCCAATTCGAGCATCCGCTCGACGACGGTCTGCGGCGACGGCACAAACGGCGCCAGCCGCTCTCCCTGCTGCGCGAAGGCCGGAACCAGCAAAACCAACACTCCCAAGATAGGAATCCAGCGACAATTACGCATAACTCTCAATGTGACGCCAGGCTCGCCGCCTTCCGGGTGTCGCGGAACTTCACGCTCTTGGCCACCATGTCCGCCGTGGCAGCCCCCAGGTCTCTCGGCCGGGTGATCGTGAACTCATAACCCCGGAAGAACTTCACCGCTCGCCCTATCGCGTCCCTCCATGGCACCTCCTGCGGGTGCAGATTGTAATTCAAGTAAAAGACCGGATACTCCACCTCGCCCACGCCCTTCAACGTATCTCGCGGCACGTTCTCGTCCACGAGCGCCTTCGGACCGGCGAAAATCAACGCGTCCGGGTGGTCGTCCTTCCCCACTATCTGTTGGATGAGGTTAGCGAGGAATTCCGTTTCCCCATTCTTGTTCTCCAGGCGTTTTAGGTCAACGATTCCCAGTCGCAGGGTCCGGAACGCCCGTCCCAGAGAGGGAAAGTCGATCCGTTCGGCGTAGGGCTGATCGTAAAGGACCCTTTGCTCCTGAAGGTTGAAGGCCACCACGGAGAACCGGCCGATTCGCGGCTCGCGGCCAATGCCGCGCAGGATGGCCACCAGCGCCGTCACGTCGTCGGGCGGAAATGCCGCTGAATGTTCACTTTGCGGGGCGAAGTTCACCAGGACTTTGACTCTTAGCGGCGGCTGGTCGTGAACCCGCTCTACCGGCGCCTCCTCCCTGAACTCCTCGTTGTCGGCGGCCACCACCGCCCCCGGAGGCAGAATCACGCTCAGCGGCTTGTCCTTGGCGGCAAGCTCCGCCTCCAGGTCCCAATAGGAGGAGCAGACCCGTTCCGCGCGGTCCCGCATCAGCCAGTCCACGTGATACCGGCCCTCTCCCAGGTCGAACAGCCCCTCCAGGTGCGCGTCTCCCGACGCATCCGCCGCGATCGAGGGCACGTGGACATGTTGCGCGAAGTAGAAAGGACGCTCCTTCCGGCCATCGGGGGTCACCCGGAAGAGCATTGTCAACTGGTTTTCCTCGCCGGCCAGCTCTTTGAGCGGGACGGTCACTTCGTAGCCGGAGTGGAACCGAAGATCGAAACCGACCGAGGGCTTGACCGGGTCCACCGAGCAGGGCAGATCCGTGCGCTGATCCTGAGTCTCCAGCACCGACCAATCCGTGGGGAGCATCCTCACCCCGCCCCCCGGTCCCGCGCCGGCGAGCGGAGTTTGAGCCTTGATGGCAAAGCAGTCCGCGAACAGCAGTCCCGCCGCTGCAAGACCCGCGAATCGAATCCCTACCCGCCTGCCGCCCATCGCACCTTTTGCCCGGAGCCGTTCTGTGTCTATTCTAGCGCCGGTTGACTGCGGATGAAGGGCGAATTCGGGGTCCTCCAATGGCGGCTCGAAACGTGATACATTTCAAGGCATCATGGCTTCCAGAAGCGTCAACAAGGTCATCCTGCTCGGGCACCTGGGCAAGGATGCCGAAACCAAGTTCACACCCAGCGGCGTCGCCAGGACCCTCTTCACCCTGGCCACCAACCGGCGCTGGAAGGACCAGCAGACCGGGGAGTGGAAGGAGGAGACCGACTGGCACAACATCGTTATGTGGCGTCAGGAGAATGTGGCCAACTACCTGACGAAGGGCAAGCAGATCTACGTCGAGGGCCGGCTCCAGACGCGCAACTACGAAGACAAGGACGGCCGTAAGGTCTATGTCACCGAGGTAGTGGCCGACGACGTCATCCTGCTCGGCGGGCGTGGCGAAGGCGGCGACATGCCGCAAGCCTCCGCTCCCCGCGGCCCGCAGCGGGTCTCGGCTCCTGCGCCGTCCGCCGCGCCGGCGGCCCCCGCGGAACCGCCCGACGCCGGTGGCGTCACCGACGACGACGTACCGTTCTAAGGATGAGCGACGCGCTCGAGCGGTAACCGCCCATGACGGCGCGCTCCCTGGATGCGAATCGCTGCCTGGAGCCGGTGCGCTTTGGTCCAAGCCCGGCCTTCGCTTCAATCGCCAGGGCCACGCCGAGTTTTGCGTTCATTTCCAGGGATTCTCGTCGGCGCTGGGGCCGTAGATCAAGGGCACGGGAACGTCCAGCAGACGCAGGTAGACCGAAAGCTGGCCGCGGTGGTGAACCAGGTGGTTCAGCATGACGAAACGGACCACCGCGCTGCGCGGCATCGCCATCAGGGTCCGGCCGTCCTTCTTCACCGTCCACATCTTCGCCAGGGCGGCGTCGTCGAACTCGCCGAGCGTCTCGGCGGCCTCGGCCAGGTTCTTCTCGAACGCCTCGATAACCTGGGCGCGGGAACGGGCCTCCGGCTCCGTCATCTCCGACGAGACGTCGTAGGAATCGGCGCGCAGCCACGCCGCAATGGCGCCCGGGATCGCCGCCACGTGAATGGCGAGTTGTCCCAGGCTCATCGACTTTTCGTGCGGCTTCCAGCCCAGCTTGTCCTCGGGCAGCCGCTCCAGCAATCGCCGGGTGGTTTCCGACTCGCGTTCGAGCTCCGTCAGAAACGTGTCAACTGTGCGCATGATCTCCTCTCCGCTACCCCAGCAGGTCCAGTGCGGCCTGCAACTGATCGCGCGCGTGTAAGTCGCCCAGGCCTGTGGTGACCGCGATGCCCCGCCGATAGAAGTCCCGGGCATCGTCGAGGCATCCCAGGCGCTCGAGCGCTTGCCCGGCCTGGTAATACGCCGCGGCGTACTCGGGATGCGCGTCCACGATGGTCTTATACTCGGCGGCGGAGGCGGCGAACTCGCCATTGTGGGCGTACTCCATGGCCAGCCCGTAGCGGGCGAACGTGTCGGAAGGATTCTGTCGAACCAGCTCTTTGAGCGTCTCCAGACGGTTCATGCCTGCCCTCCTTGACGGCGGTCAACGCCCGTGGGGCAGGCCAACGCCTGCCCCACGGAGCGGGGCTCCTGTGGCCTCTATGCTAATATACCTGCGATGGCGTGCCCGTATTTCTACCCCACTGAGAGGTTCGCCGAATCGGCCTGGCCCAAGCATCCCCGCCTGCCGCTGGGCGACCCTTACAGCGGGTTTTGCCGCGCGAATCCGATGCGCGAACGGCGGCCCGGCCAGGAGACGCTGCGCGAGTGCTGCAACGTCGGCCGCGCGGGCCGGAGATGTTCGCACTTCCCCAAAGACAGCGGCCCGGACGCCAATCGCTTCAGCGTGGCCAGCGATGCCGCGGGTGTGATTCGCATCTTCTACGTGGCCGAGCGCGAGCATTACTCCCTGGACCACGGCACTATCGACTTCGATACGGCGACCGGCCAGTTCCCGGATGCCCACGCGGGCGAGACTCTCCGCAAGCAGGCACGCGCCTATGTCGAAAGCTACTTGCGGCGCAAGCACGAACCGGAGGAACGGTCCAGGAATCCACACCGGAGATGAGGCCTTCCATGAGCTCCCCATCGAACCCCCCGCCCGTGACGCTCGCCGGGCGGCCGGTGCGCGAATCCGCGTCCGAGTACTCCGAACTCGCGCTGCCGAACGACGCCAATCCGTCGGGCTTCCTGCTCGGCGGGCGTGTGATGCACCTGGTCGACATGGCCGGCGCTCTGGCCGCCATGCGTCACGCCCGCTGCCCCGTCGTCACCGCCTCGGTGGACCACATGACGTTCCTGCACCCCGTCCACATCGGGCAGCTCCTCATTCTGAAGTCTTCGGTGAACCGGACGTTCCGGACGTCAATGGAGGTCGGGGTCAAAGTCTTCGTCGAGGATCTGGTCACCGGCGAGCGCAAGCACACCTCGTCCGCCTACCTGACTTTCGTGACCATGGATGCTGCCGGGAAACGAATCCTCGTCCCTCCGGTAATTCCCGAGACGGAAGACGAGAAACGACGCCACGCGGAAGCGAGTCGCCGCAGGGCGTACCGCCTGGAACAGCGCACCCGCGAACAGGGCTAGCCCTGGGCGAGGCCGGCTACGCCTTATACATATACTTGATGCACGGCTTGTAGAGCAGCACGTTTGGACCGTTGTCGCGGTGAATCTTCAAGCAGTTCTTGTCGTACCACTCGATCACACCCTCGACCGTTTCCCCGTCCTGCAGCACGATGACCATCGGCGTCTTCGCCTGCATCTGTTTCACGTAGTAAAAATTCTCCGCGTTGGTCTGCTCCGGCGGCGCTGTCTTCCTGGGGTTGGAAGCGCTGCTGGCGCGCCGGTTGGGGGCCGGCTGCTCCTTGACCTCAACCAGGGCAGGACGGATCAGTCTGCGGTTGGCGGGCTCCATGGAAAACCACTCCTTAGTAAATGAACTTTAATAAGCACACGACGCGCGGCTCGAAGCAAGGGAGCCAAGCGGTAAGTCGGAACTTAGACTATGGATATCACATCGTTCGCATGGCCACAAGCCCCTGGTGCTAATAACAGCGATTCCGCAACCAACGTACCGGCATGGTTGGAAGAGGTGAGGGAGTAGGAGTTGCGGAGGTTGGGATAGGCGGAGCAGATTCGCCGGCCGGAGGCGAGTTGAGCGAGAGATCCATTCAAAACAGAAGCAGAATCAGATGTTTGGGACGGCTAGAAAAGTTGGCTGCGGAATCGCTGCTTGACATTCGCCGGGCCGCGCCGCACAATACTGGTAGGCGAATAAAAGGCGAAAACTGGTCTCCATGAAATCCTCCGCAGCCCTTCGCGCCGATATCGAATCCGTGCTGGGCGGGCGCTTCAGCGCCGAGCTAAACTGGCGCGCGCGCCCCGCGCCCGAGTGCGTCTCGACGGGCATCGCCTCACTCGACGCCCTGACGGGCGGCCTCCCGCGCGGGGCCATCACGGAGATTCACGGCCCGGCTTCGAGCGGCCGCACCAGCCTGCTGGCGTCCATGCTGGCGGCTGCGGCGGCGCGCCAGGAGATCTGCGCCCTGGCCGATGCCGGCAACGCCTTCGATCCCGCCTCGGCCAAGGCCGCGGGCGTGGACCTTTCCCGGCTCCTCTGGGTGCGCTGCGGCGGCAATCCGGAGCACGCCCTCAAAGTTGCCGATATGCTCGTGCAGGCCGGCGGGTTCGGTCTGGTGGCGCTGGACCTGGGCGACGTCTCGCCGCACGTCGCGCGGCGCATCCCGCTGGCGGCATGGTTCCGCTTGCGGCGCGCCATCGAAAACACCCCCGCCGTCATGCTCCTGGTCGAGCGCGAGCAGACGGTGAAATCCTGCGCGTCGCTGGTTCTGGAGATGCGCCGGGAGGCCGTGGCCTGGTCCGGCGCCGCGGGCTGCTCGCGATTGTTGCGAGGGGCGCGGCTCCGGGCGGCGTCCGCGGGGATGTCCGTCCCCATCGAGCTTGCGGGGTGAGCCATGTTCGCGGCGGTACATGGGGCGGACCTCGCCCAATTGGCTCGTTGCGCGGCGGACTTCTCGCCATACGTCGAAGAGACTTCGCCCTCGACCGTGGTCATCTCGATTGACGGCCTGGCGCATCTGTTCGGCTCGCCACGTGAGATTGCCGAAGCCATCGCGCGCCGCGCGGCGGATCTGGGCCTGGCCGCGCACGTCGCCGTAGCGGACAATCCCGATCTCGCGGTTCACGGCGCGCGCGGCTTCCCCGGCGTGACCGTGATGGAGCCGGGCCGGGAGGCCAGCCTCCCCATCGCCCTTCTCGATCCGCGCGAGGAGATCGCGCTCACGCTCGCGCTGTGGGGCATACGCACGTTCGGCGAGTTCGCCGCGCTGCCCGCGGACGGCGTCGCCGAGCGGCTCGGCGCCGAGGGCGCGCACTTGCAGAGGCTGGCGCGCGGCGCGGGCAGCCGGCCGCTGGCGCCGTCGAATCCAGCGCCATCTTTCGAAGAGTCGATCGAACTGGAGCATCCGCTCGCGCTGCTCGAGCCGCTCGCGTTTCTCCTCGGGCGGCTGCTCCACAATCTCTGCGCGCGCCTGGAAGCTCGCGGCCTGGCGGCCCACGAGCTGAAGCTAAGCCTGGCGCTCGAAGGCGCCGGCCCGCACGAGCGCACGCTGCGCCTGCCCTATCCCATGCGCGCCGCCGCGACCTTTCTTAAACTGCTCTCGCTTGATCTCGAAATGCACCCGCCCGGAGCGCCGGTCACGGCCGTCTCGCTCTCGGCCGAACCGGTGAATCCGCGCGTGGTGCAGCATGGACTATTCATCCCGCTGGCGCCGGAGCCGCAGAAGCTGGAGCTGACGCTGGCGCGCATCGCGAAGCTGGTCGGCGAGGGCAACGCCGGCTCGCCCGAGCTGATGGACACGCACCGGCGGGGACAGTATACTCTGACACCGATTTCCCCGGTTTCGGAAAATCGGTGTCAGAGTATACTGTCCCTGGTTTTGCGCCTCTTCCGCCCCACTTTGCGGGCCGAGGTTGAAGCGCCGGATGGCCGCCCGGCGCGGGTGCTGGCGCGCGGCGTGCGCGGGCGCGTGCTCGAATCCGCCGGACCGTGGCGCACCGCGGGCGACTGGTGGCGCGAGAACGCCTGGTCGTGCGACGAGTGGGACGTGGCGCTCTCCGATGGCGCGCTCTATCTCCTCTGCCGCGACCGCCGCGACGGCGCGTGGTTCGTCGAGGGGACCTATGACTGAGTACGTCGAGCTGCACGCCCGCTCAGCCTTCAGCTTTTTACGCGCCGCATCGCTGCCCGAGGAGCTTGCGGGCGCCGCGGCGGAACTGGGCATCGCGGGCATGGCGCTCGCCGACCGCGACGGCGTCTACGGCGCGCCCCGCTTCCATTTCGCGGCAAAGAAGGCGGGCGTGCGCGCGCACATCGGCGCCGAAATTACGTGTACCGATGGCACGGTCTACCCGCTGCTGGTCCGCAACCGCGCAGGCTACCGGAACCTTTGCCGCCTCATCACCCGCATGAAGCTGCGGGCGAAGAAGAACGAGGGCGCGGCCACTCGCGAGGAGATCGCCGAACACGCCGAGGGCCTGGTCTGCCTGGCCTGCCTTGACCACAATCTCGGGTGGCTCCTCGATGCTTTCGGCTCCGGCAACGTCCATGCCGAAATCCAGCGCCACATGGACCGGGAAGAGGAGGCGCGCAACCAAGCGCTGGTCGAGCGCGCCCGTTCGATGAAGGTTCCGCTCCTGGCCACCAACGGCGTCTGCCACGCCACCCCCGCCGAGCGCGAAATCTTCGACGTCCTCACCGCGGTCCGCAACAAGACCACGCTCGATGCGGCGGGCCGTCTGCTCGCCAGGAACGCCGAGCGCCACCTGAAACCGGCCGCCGAAATGGCGCGCCTGTTCGCCGACCTCCCCGACGCCATCGCCAACACGGTCGCGCTTTCCTCCCGCCTGGAATTCGTCCTCACCGATCTCGGCTATGAGTTTCCGAAATACCCCGTTCCCGAAGGCGAAACCATGAATTCGTTTCTGCGCCGCCGCACCGACGAAGGGGCGCGCCGCCGCTACCAGCCCTATCACGAGCGCGCCCGCACGCAGATCGAGCGCGAGCTGGCGCTCATCGAGAAGCTCGGTCTGGCGGGCTATTTCCTCATCGTCTGGGACCTGGTCGGGTTCTGCCGCAATAACGGCATTCTGGCGCAAGGGCGCGGCTCGGCGGCCAACAGCGCCGTCTGCTACTCGCTGGGGATCACGGCGGTGGACCCGGTCGGCATGGATCTGCTCTTCGAGCGCTTTCTCTCCGAGGAGCGCGGCGAGTGGCCGGATATCGACCTCGATCTGCCCAGCGGCGATCAGCGCGAGCGTGTCATCCAGTACGTCTACCAGCGCTACGGCCGCCGCGGCGCGGCCATGACCGCCAACGTCATTACATACCGCGGGCGATCGGCCGCGCGCGAGGTCGGCAAGGTGCTGGGATTTCCCGAAGACGTTCTGGCGCGGCTCTCCGCCCTGACTCGCGCCTGGGAGTGGAAGGACCCGCAGTACACCGCCGAGCGCCAGTTCCGCGATGCGGGCCTGGACCCGGCGAATCAGCGCATCCACAAATTTCTCGAGCTGTACCTCGGCGTGCAGGACCTGCCGCGGCACCTCGGCCAGCACTCCGGAGGAATGGTCATCTGCCAGGGCCAGCTCGATTCCGTGGTGCCGCTCGAGCCGGCCACCATGCCGGGCCGTGTCGTGGTCCAGTGGGATAAAGACGATTGCGCCGATCTCGGCCTCATCAAAGTGGACCTGCTCGGTCTGGGCATGATGGCGGTGCTCGAAGAGACGCTCGCGCGCATCCGCGAGTCCTACGGCGAAGAGGTCGATCTGGCGCACCTGCCGCCGGACGATCCGGCCACTTACTCCGCGCTCCAGCGCGCGGACACCATCGGCATGTTTCAGGTGGAGAGCCGGGCCCAGCAGGCGGTGCTGCCGCGCATGCGGCCCCAGCGCTTCTACGACGTGGTGGTGCAGGTGGGCATCATACGCCCCGGGCCCATCGTGGGCAAAATGGTGCATCCATATTTGAAGCGGCGGCAGGGGCGCGAGCCGGCCGAGTGCCTGCACCCGTCGCTCGAGCGCGTGCTGCGCCGCACCCTGGGCGTGCCGATTTTCCAGGAGCAGTTGCTGCGCATGGCGATGATCGCCTCGAACTTCAGCGGCGGCGAGGCCGAGGAGTTGCGGCGCGCCTTCAGCCACAAGCGCTCGGAAGCGAAGATGCAGGAGATCGAAGTCCGCCTGCGCGCGGGCATGGAGCGCAACGGAATCACCGGCCCGGTACAGGATACCATCGTGCAGGCGATCGCTTCGTTCGCGCTTTACGGCTTTCCCGAATCGCACGCCGCCAGCTTCGCACTGCTGGCCTACGCCAGCGCGTATCTCAAGACCCATTACCTGGCCGCATTCACTGCCGCGATGCTGAACAACCAGCCGATGGGCTTCTATCACCCTTCGACCCTTATCAAGGACGCGCAACGGCACGGCCTGAAAGTGAAGCCGGTGGATGTGACGGTTTCCGACTGGCCCTGCACGCTCGAGATGTCCGCCCTCCGCCTGGGCCTGCGCTATGTGCGCGGGTTGCGGCAGGAAGCGGCCGAAGCGATCGTGCGCCGCCGCCCGTTCGCCAGCATCGACGACCTGGTGCGCCGCGTCCCCGAGCTCCGCAAGGACGAGCTGACCAAACTGGCCGCCGTCGGCGCCCTGAACGCTCTGGAGCCCACCGGCCGCCGCGGAGCGATGTGGGAAGCGGCCAGAGCCGTCCAGCCCGTCGGCCCGCTGCTGGAAAAAAACTGGGGACACTCCGGGCTAGCAACGGACGACCCCATCCCTTTCACCTCGAAGATAGGCGTGTCCCCAGTTTTTTCCCCTTCCGCCCCCCTCCACCCCATGACCCCCGAAGAGCGCCTGCGCGCCGATTACCTCGGCACCGGCGTCACCATCGGACGCCACCCCATGGCCTGGCGCCGCGCCGAAATGAACGCGCGGAAAGCCACACCCGCCGCCGGTCTTCCCTCAATGCGCAACGGCCGCGCAGTAAGAGTGGGCGGCGCCGTCATCGTGCGCCAGCGCCCCGGCACCGCGCACGGTTTCGTCTTTCTCAGCCTCGAAGACGAAACCGGAATCGCCAACATCATCGTCACCCCGGACGTGTTCGAGCAATACCGCCTGGTGCTGGTCAACGCCCCCTTCCTGTTCATCGAGGGCACGCTCCAGAACGTCGACGGCGTGGTTTCGGTGAAGGCCAGCCGCATCGAAGCGCTAGGCGTCTGGGGTGTGGAGAGGGTTTCGCACGATTTCCGGTGACAACCATACGCTGAGCACCGACGGCTTACACTGGCATTGAGGCGTCATTCACCAAGCGATATGAAAGCACTCCTCTTCGGAGCCACCGGTATGGTCGGCCAAGGCGTTCTTCGGGAATGCCTGCTCGACCCGGACATCGACCTGGTCCAGACGGTTGGACGCTCGGCTGCCCCGGTGCAGCACCCGAAGCTGCGCCAGATCGTCCAGGCGGATCTGTTTCACTATGCCGATATCGAGGCGGAGCTGCGCGGCTTCGACGCCTGTTTCTTCTGCCTGGGCGTCTCGTCGGCCGGCATGTCCGAGCCGCAATACGAACGCCTGACTTACACCCTCACCCTCGCGGCAGCGGAGACACTGTTGCGGCTGAATCCGGCGATGACATTCGTTTACGTTTCAGGCGCCGGCACGGACAGCTCGGAGACCGGGCGAGTTATGTGGGCGCGAGTCAAGGGCAAGACCGAAAACGCGATCCAGCGCCTGCCCTTCAAAGCAACCTGCATGTTTCGGCCGGCGATCATCCAGCCGCTGCACGGGGAGCGATCGAGAACCACTGCCTACCGCGTCGCCTACACTCTGACCAAACCCGTGCTTCCATTGCTCCGCCGCCTCTTTCCGCGCTATATCCTGACGACCGGGGAAATCGGCCGTGCGATGATCCACGTGGCAAAGCGAGGTGCTCCGAAAAGGGTTCTGGAAAGTTCAGACATCCGCGATTGCGCCAGCTAGGCCCTTACCCTTCCTCCGCCCGCTGAGACCGTTCGTAGCACGGGATGCAGAGTTTGGCCCACGGGACGGCGTCGAGCCGCTTCTCCAGGATGGGCTCCCCGCAGCCCTCGCAGATGCCGAAAGAGCCGCCGTCAAGGCGCCGCAGCGCGGCCTCGAGTTCGCGCAGGAGCGCGATCTCGATCCGGTTCTGGTTCAGGAAGAGCCATTCGTCGTGGCTCTTCTGGCACCAATCGCCGAAGTCCAGGGGTTCATCGGGGCGATAGACGATCTCGGCCGCCCGCCTGGCCGAAAGCCCCTGCCGCAGCTCCTGGACCTTGCGCAGGATCTGCTGCCGGTATTGCTCCGTTCTCGCGGGCGTGAGTATCTCTTTCACCATGCCTGGCATCTTCTTCCCCTCCACCGGCGGCGGCTCCGCCGGCTTTACGGCCTAACTACGGTAGCACGATTTTGGAACATTGCACACTAACTTTTAGGAAAAATATCCGGGCTGAAGAGGGGACCACGCGGCGCCGGTGCGGGTGGACGCGGCTAGGGGAGGTCAGCGGCTATCGGCGTTTTGCGTGTTCGCGCCCCAGCTCCCGCGCGATCGCCTCGGCGATCTTCTGGCCGTGAAAGCGGCCGTTCTCGATGAATATCTCGTTGGTGTGCATGCCGGCCACGATCACGCCCGCCAGGTGGATCCCTTTGCGGTGGCTCTCCAGCGTCTCCGGGTCGGTGTAGGGGCGTTGGGTCTCCGGGTCGAATACGATGCCGTGCGCCGCCAGGAACTCGGTATCCGGGTGGTAGCCGATCATCGCGAAAACGAAATCGTTGCGGAGCCGCGCCTCGCCCTCGGGAGTCTCCACCAGAATCGAATCGGCCTCGATCCCGAGCAGCCGCGAGTGGAAGCAGCCTTTGATCTCTCCGCTCTTGATCCGGTTCTCGATGTTCGGCTTGATCCAGTACTTCACGTGGTCCGAGATGCCCGCCCCGCGATGGATCAGCGTGACCCGCGCGCCAGCCGAGTGCAGCTCCAGCGCCGCAATGGCGGCCGAATTCTTGCCGCCGATCACCGCCACGTCCGTGTCGTAGTACGGGTGCGCCTCTTTGTAGTAGTAGATGACCTTTGGCAGCCCTTCTCCCGGCACATCCAGTCGATTCGGCAGGTCGTAGTAGCCGGTGGCCAGGATCGCCTTCCGGACGCCGTACTGCCGCGGGCAGCCCAGCCGGTCCGTGGTGCGCACGACGAAGACGCCGTCCTCGCCTTCGATGCGCTCCACGCGCTCGTACTGCCGGATGTCCAGCTCGAAGTGCTCGGCCACGCGGCGGTAATACTTGAGCGCCTCGGTCCGCGTCGGCTTCTCACCCAGAGACGTCATCGGAATGCCGCCGATCTCGAGCAGCTCCGGCGTCGTGAAGAACGTCATGTGTGTGGGGTAGTGGTAGATCGAATTCAGCAGGCAGCCCTTGTCCAGGATGACGGCGCCCACGCCGCGCCGCTTCAGCTCGATCCCGCACGCCAGTCCCGTCGGCCCCGCCCCCACCACCACCGCGTCGAATCGTTCCACGTAGCTCCCCTCTCATCCAGTGTACCGAGCCGCGGACCGCGGGCCGTTGCACGGTGAGTCTGCGATGGCGCGCGAGGCTTTCCGGCCTGCTCATCGCGCCCCAGTGTCGGCTCGTGGCGCGTTGCGAATGCCCGGTCGGGTATACTGATTCGAGTGGCAGCGCATGCCGCCACCTGCGAGGGACAGCCTGACTGGCGCATGGCGGCTGGGCTGCACAACAGCCGCGCGCCGGAGCGGCCGGTCACGGCGGATCGAGGCCGCCGCAGGTGGACATTCCCGGCAAGACGGGCCCTGTCCCTGAGGAGCACGCAACCTGGTCTTTAACCGCAGACCCCGGCAAGCACCCGATGCGGCGCGGGAAACGGCGCCGCGCAAGCAGCCTGGCGCCCCGACTCGGAATCGCACTCCGGTGGCGTACGCCGTACCTCCCGTCCGGCCTGCCGGCCTGCCGGCACGTTTGTTATTGGGCATTTTCATCGTTGTCATCTATAGCCGCCTAATCGAGATTCTGCCGCTGCGGCCCCTTGCCCCGCTGGGGCTCTGCCTGCTGCTCTACGGGCTGCTCACGAGCCGCTGGATGGACTGGTTGCTAGCCAAACCCACTCTTCTTCTGCTGGCGCTGACCGCCTTGATGGCTCCCTCGGCCCTGGCCGGCAACTGGCCCGGCGGGAGCATGGATATGCTGATCAACGTTTGGGCCCGCTCGCTGCTGTACTTTCTCATCGTCGTGACCCTCGGGCGGGGACTGGTTGGCGTCGTGTCCGTCATGTCGAGCTTGGCCTGGAGCGTCGTAGTCCTGATCATGATGGGTCTGCTTGAGGGCGGCGCGGAAGGCGCGCGCCTCGGAATCGGTGAGGGGACCCTGAGCAACCCGAATGATCTGGCCGCGGCGCTCGTGATGGCGCTGCCGTTCTGCGGGTGGTATGTGCTCGGCTCCGGGCGGTCGATGCTCCTGCGCCTGCCCATGGGTGCGGTGACGGCCTACGCGGCGTTCATGCTCCTCAGAACCGGCTCCCGTATGGGACTGCTGGCGCTGTTGGCGGTGGCGGCAGTGCTTCTGCTCCTATCACGGGGCAGACTGCGCCTGGTGCTGGCGGCCGTGACGATAGCTATCGGGCTGGGGGCAGTCTTCTTCCTGCCGAAAGCCATCCAGCAGCGCTTCGAGACCATTGTTAAGAACGACGTCGAGAACGCGGACGATAACGTCGATGTCGGGTACGCGATCGGTTCATCGGAGACCCGGTGGATGCTGCTCAAGAACAGCCTGCGGGTGACCGCGCATCATCCCTTGCTTGGCGTCGGCCCCGGGAATTTCAGCGGCGAGAATGCCAAGCTCACCAAGGAGGCCGGAATGCGGGCGAATTGGCAGGTAACCCATAACACTTACACCCAGGTGTCCAGCGAGTGCGGCATCCCGGCGGCTCTCGTCTTCGTGGGGTTGCTCGTTTACTGTCTGCGGGCCACCAATCGCCTGCGAAAGGCCATGGCAGCGCATCCGGATCTCCGTACCCGCGCGCCCATCGCCTTCTGGCTCTTTATTGGGCTGGTGGCCTACGCTTGCGTCGCTGCGTTCGGCAGCTTTGCCTATGGGTTCCAGCTTCCGTTCCTGGCCGCGATGGTGGCCGCGCTCAAGACGGCGGTCGCCCCTGTGCTGGCGCAACCCGCCCCGAGTCCGGTTTTCACCCGGTAAGCCGCTTGACCACCGTTCCCAGTATGGTCATTCTCACGAACATCAGCGCAATTCCGGCGGAGTGGGCCGCTGCCGGCGGCGAACAAGGAACTACGATTCTGGCCCGCTCCTTCGGCGAGTGCCTCCGCCAGCTCAAGCGTTGCGACGTCGTGCTGATCGACGGCGATCCGCCACTCTTGCTCCGGCTGTGCGCCCTGTTCGCCGCTCTGCCTGGCCTGCACCGGCCGCTCGTGGCTTGCGACCTGGTGTTGCGCCAGCCTCAGGGATTCTTCCAGCGACTGAGCCTTCCGGCCAAGCGCTTCCTGCTCTCGCGCGTCGATCATTTCATTCACTACTTCAAGGACCTCAGCGGCTACCAGAGGGTCTTCGGGATCGGGCCCGATCGGAGCTCGTTTGTTCCCTTCAAGCCCAATCTGCGCGATCATTCGAACGCGGCCCCGAATCCCGAGGGCGACTACGTGCTATGCTTTGGCCGCTCCATGCGCGATTTCGACACGTTTTTCGACGCGGTCGAGCGGCTGCCCTATCCGGCCGCCATCGCCAAACCGGACTTCGAAGCTTTGCGCGCCCATGGTTCGCGCTTCACCCGCCCCCTCGCCCGGCTGCCGAAGCAGGTGCGGCTGCTCGATCACGATCCCCGCGATTACCAGTCGCAGGTCGAGGTGCTGATGGGCGCCAGGCTGGTGGTGGTTCCGCTGCTCAAATCCTGTCTGGTATGGTCCGGCACGCCGCTCAACGCCATGCTGCTCGGCAAATGCGTCATCCTGACCGAAGGGCCGGCGGCCAACGGCCTCTTTATGGATGAGGTGCTCGCCGTCCCGCCCGAGGATCCGGCCGCGCTGGCTGAGGTCATCGAACGCGCCTGGCGGGACCCCGAACTGCGCCGGAGAACGGCGGAGGCTGGTTATCGCTATGCCGCCGGTTTAGGCGGAGAGGCGGATCTGGTGCAGAGACTGGTCGATGCGGTGGCGGCCTGGGTTCGCAGCCGGACCGCCGGGCACTGAAACATGTTGCGTGCGCTCAAATTGGCAACCCTGCGGATGGCCGGCCGCGCGGGTCTGAACTCCCTGCTGCTCAAGAGCCCGTGGCGGCGGCGGCGCCTGCTGATCCTCTGCTATCACGGCGTGTCGCTCGAAGACGAGCATGAGTGGGGCCCCGCCTTGTATATCCCACCGGCCTTGTTCCGCGACCGGATGGACGCGCTGAGTAGAATGGATTGCGCCGTGCTGCCCTTCGGCGGCGCGCTGGCCCGCTTATACGCGGGCACGCTGCCGCCCAGAGCCGTGACCATCACGTTCGACGACGGCGGATACGATTTCTACAAGGTCGCCTGGCCCATACTGCGCGACTACGGATTTCCCGCGACGCTGTATTTCACCACATACTACTCGCTGTACAACCGGCCGGTTTTCGATGTGATGCTGTCGTACCTGCTATGGAAGGGCCGGCTCCGGCCGCTCGCCTGGCCGGAGTTTCTGCCGGCCCCGGTCCTGCTTGATGAGCGGGGGCGGCAGCAGGCCGGGTCTCACATTCGCCGCCATGCCCGCCAGGCGGGTCTCTCCGCCGCGGAGAAGGACGCGGTGCTGGCGCAACTCGCCGCCCGGCTGGATGTCGACTACGAGGCCCTCTGCGCGAAACGGATTCTGCACCTGATGACCTCGGCCGAGGCGGCCGAGATGGCTGCCGCGGGCGTGGATATTCAACTCCACACTCATCGCCACCGCGTTTCTCTCCAGCGCGACGTGTTCTTGAAGGAGATCGAGGACAACCGGCGCGCGATCGCCGCCGTCTCGCCAAGACCCGCAGTGCATTTCTGCTACCCCTGCGGTTTGTATGAGCCCGAGTTCCGGGAGTTCCTGCGCTCCGCCGGAGTCGAATCCGCCGCTATGTCCGGGGCAGGACTGGCGGGCAGCGGGACAGATCCCTACTCTCTGCCCCGCCTGGCCGATGTCTCGACCTTGACGCCAGCCGAATTCGAGGCCTGGGTGAGCGGCCTCGCGAGCTTCCTTCCGCGGCGCGCTCTGCCGGAGAACCTGGGGCCGCTGCTCGAGGGCGCGGAGTAGTCTCGACGCGAACCCCGCGACTCGGATGCCGCGCGATCAGGCCGCGAATACATTACGAATGCGGCCTGTACCATTTCGTGGTGAACCCGTTCCAGTCCACCCCGAACTATGTCTCGGAGACTTGCGGCTCGGGCGCGGAAATCCGCGGCGGATGCGGGTACGTGAGGCGCCGCACTTCGCTGCGGTCTTCGGAGCCCTCAACCAGTCCCTGCGCCAGCTTCCAGACCGCGTCGGCCTCTCCGTACCGGCTCAGTCCCCGGTAGATTTCCGCCAGTAGGTTGAGGCAGCCGATAATCTCGGGGTCGTCGGAAGCCAGCACGCGCGAGAAGAGCGTCAGAGCGTAGCGCACGATCTGCTCCGCCCGGCCGTGTTTCCGCTGCCGTGCGTACAGGTGCGCCAACCGCACCAGCGGCCTGGCCATGGCGGGATCGTCCCAGCCCATAACCCGCTCCCGAATCGTCACCACGCGCACCAGAAACTGCTCGGCGTCGTTGTAGCGGTCCTGCTTGAAATAGACCTCTCCGAGTTTGCTGAGAGTAACGGCGACGTCCCAATGATCGAGGCCCAGCACTTCCTCTTTGATCGCCAGCGCGCGCCGCAGAGCGAAAAATGCGGAGGACATGTCGCCCTCGGTCACGCCGAGATCGCCGATCTGGTCCAGCACCCAGGCGACGGGCAAGGACCGCGGCCCGTGCGCATCCTCGGCGGCCTTGAGAGCGCGCTCCAGGAGGGCGCAGGCCTGCGGCTTTCTGTTGCTGAGACGGTAGATCGCCGCCAGGTTGAATAGGTACGTCGGCAGTTCCGAATTCGGGAAATTGGAGCACCGTTCGGCAATGCCCACGGCGCGCTTCAAGAGACGCTCGGCTTCGGCGTGCCGCCCCTGCCGTCCGCGCACGACACCCAGCTTGTTCAGTGTCTGGGCCAGCCGCGGGTCGTCCTCCGGCAGATCGTGGCCGACTTCGGCCGCGCGTTCAAGCATCTCGCCCGCCTGGTCCACTTTTCCGAGCTGATAGGCCGCCTCGGCCAGATCCAAATAAGCCTGAAGCGATGCCTCAGTAACATCTCCGGAAACCTTTCGCGGTTCCGTGTTGTGTCGCTCATTCAGAAGTAGAAGACTCACAGCGCCTCTCTCCATTTGACGATCCCCGGTACCCCCCCGTTTCACTTACCGGCGCACCCAGCGGGGGGGCGCAGGATACCCTCTTTTCGGGGGATTACTAAGGATCAATTACAGTCTAACCTCCGAAACCATGTACTGCAAGCTTTATTTTCAAAAAGATCGAGACAATGATAGGTCTAGAACTTCTGGTACTTACCCGCACTTACTTGCGGTTGAGCAACCATACCACAAACGAAAGTACTAGGCTTAGTACTACGCACGTCGCCAGCGGGAAATAGAAGACGGAATGCCGGCCACGGATCACGATATCCCCAGGCAGCCGTCCGATGCGCAACGGGAGCCGCGCGCCGAAGGTTAGCAACAGCCCGGCCAGCACCAGCATCACCCCAATCGCGATCAATGTGCGGCCAAGCGCCATCACCTCAATCATATCCCGGAAGTCCTCCCGCGTCGGCCTGCGCACTCAAACTATGAATGGCCGCAGCGCCTGCATCCCCGGCACGGCAACGTCATCGCATTGGATCATAAGGAGATCTTTTCATCGTTTCCCTGTCACTGAAAAAGGTTGCTTCGGCCGGGCGGCGTGCTGCCGGCGGCCACGGACGGATCGCCGGGCCGCCAGCCGATGCAATCGGGCGGTGAATCAAGCTCAGGGAAGGGTGGATTATCGGGGTTGAATGCCGAAGGCCGGCAGGCGCTACCCGTCCTTCGTTTCGCGGGCGAACGAGTAGTGCGACGGGCTGAGCGAGAAGTACTCGACGAACCGGCGCGCGGGTTTTGCGCCGGGAGTTTTCGAGAGGATGCGCCGCGCCAACTCCGTGAACCGCTTTCCGATCTCGGAGCCCGGATCGACTGGCCTGGCCTCCTGCAGCGCGTTGTGCACGCCGCGATAGTCGTTAGGAATCTCGATCGCTATCGGAAGACCGATCAGTTTCTCGATATCGGCGCCTGTGACCAGCGCGCGCTTCTGTGCGCGGTTGAGCACCAGGGACACGCGCGGCTCCAGATCGAGGCTGCGCAGGTACTCCAGCTTCTGGCGCGCCAGGTGCAACGCCGGAAGCTCCGGCGTGCAAACCAGGAAGATGCGCTTGGCCTCCTGCATCAGTTCCACCGAGTAGCGCTCCATCAGGCCGGAGAGGTCCGCGCAGACGACGTCGTAGTTGCGCCGCGCGAATTCCAGCAGGTACCGCAAGGCCGGCAGCTCGATGCGGAACCCCGGCCTGATCGGCCCGGCGGGCAACACATCCAGGCCGCGCGCCTTTGCGACCAGCTTGGGCCATAGCTCTTCGTCGAGCTGCGCGGCGTGCTCGGCCGCGTCCACCAGCGAGCGTTCCGAATCGAGGTGCAGAAGAAACGCGATGATGCCGCAGTTCAGATCGAAGTCCGCCAGCAGGACCCGGGTAGACGGCTGGGCGGCCAGCGCGACGCTGGCATTGAGCGCCACGGTCGAGCATCCCACGCCGGGCTTGGCCGGCAGGAACGCGATCACCTCTTCCGTGACGGGAATGCACGGCGGCGTCCGCTCGAGCGCCGCCGCCACGCGGCCAAGAGCGTTCCCCAGTTCGCCGAGCGAATCCGGCACAGCGACAAACTCGCGAATGCCGGCCCGCATCAGGTCGAGCAGCGTAGCAGGGGCGCAGGCGCGGTCGAAGGCCACGATCTGCGTTCCGGGGGCGGCTTCATTGACCGCGGCGGCGAGCCGCAGGGCGTCCGCCAGGCTGCCCACGTCGATGAAGAAGATCTGCGGCGCGTGGGCGCGGATGATGCGCGGGAGCTCGTGATCCGCCGGATAGCGGTTGAAAGCCCGGGCGACGCCGGCCCGGTTGTTCTCAGCGACCGCAGCGGCCAGTTGTTCTGCCAGCCCTCGGTCTGGAGAAACAAGGATTGCTCTCAGCATTCGGACCCCCGCTCACACTACGGCGTTCCTGGCGGCGGGCCACACCGGGTGTTCGCCTGAGCGCCAATCTCAAAAAACCCGAGACCCGCTCGCCGCCCATCGATCCAATCGGGCTGGAGGAACCTTCACCGCCGGGTCTGTGCCGGCATCGACGCGCGGCTGACGGTCGATGGCTGCAGGCCGATGGCCGATGGCTGATGGCTGGCGGCTGGTTGACGCCGGCCACCGTTTGTACATAGGATGGCCTTGTTCCCCTGTTTGGCCGGTCATGAACCAGCCTGAGATCAGCACCGAGCTTCAGCCCGCGATTCCGCAGAAGCTGTATTTCCGCATCGGTGAAGTCAGCCGCCTAGTGGGAGTTCAGCCGTACGTTCTCCGCTATTGGGAGACGGAGTTTGCGGGGCTGGCGCCCAAGAAGTCCGGCACCGGGCACCGCTTCTACCGCCGCAAAGACGTCGAGCTGCTGCTTCAGATCAAGCAACTCCTCTACGAGAAGCGGTTTACGATCGAGGGCGCCCGCCGCCACCTGGAATCGCAAGCCAAGAGCGGCCGCCGCGACCGCGCCCTCGCCGCCGGGCCCCGTGCGCGCACCGCCAAACCCGCGCAGAGCGAGCTGTTCTCGCCGCAGCCGGCCGACTGGCAGACGTTGCGCGACGAGCTGGCCGCCATCCTCGATCTGCTGAAGTAGCGCCACCCGGTCCGCTCAAAGGCCGGCCAGGTGTCCCAACAGGCGGGTGTGCGCCTCCAGCCCGGCCTCCGTTCCGCCCGTGCCCAATGCCTGGCGGAGGTCCCCCATGATCGCGTCGAGCACCTCGGTGCGTTCCGCGGCGCACGGATCCCGGACCGGCGCCTGGCAGATGGCCGCGGCCCGGTCCAGCTCGGAAGCGATCCTGCGGGCCTCACCCGCCCTGAGCGCCGCCAGAATCCTGGCCGCTGCCGCGGCCGTCCCATCTCCCAGCCATGACTGCGTGGCCTGCATCGTCTGTCCTTCTTCAGTCAGACTTATCGGCCCGTTTGCGCGGTTCAAGCGCCGCCAGATGCGCTCACACCAGCCGCCCCTCCGCCGATATGCGCCAACAGGGAGGTCTCCGGCCATGATAAGGCTGACCCGGCTCAGCGGGGGCCCGTTTCTGCTGAATCCGGACCTCATCGAGCACGTCGAGATGACACCCGATACGGTCATCAATCTGACGACAGGACACCAGTTTATGGTTCGTGAATCCGCCGAAGAGGTGGTCAGCCGCGTCCTCGATTTCCGGCGCGCGATCGCGCAGTCTCCCGCCGTATGCTCGCGGCTCCCGGAAGCGGAGCCGGAGCGCTGATCCGCGGAGCAAAGCATGGCGGAGAAACCGAAAACCGCACAGAAAGCGAAAAGCGCGCCCGCAGCCGCACCGCTCGCAAAAGGATCGAAGCTCGATCTGGCCACCCTGGGCGGGCTGGTCCTGGCCATCGGCGGGATCATCGCCGGGATGACCCTCGAAGGCGGGAGCATCCGCGAGATCCTCCAGCCCACCGCCGCCCTGATCGTCTTCGGCGGAACGCTCGGCGCGGTGATGATCACCACTCCGCTGGGCGTCCTGCTGCGGGCCATGCGGAGCGTCGTCTCGGTGTTCATCGAAGAGCAGCAGGCGCCGAACGCGGTGATCGAGGAGATTATCGGGTATGCCACCAAGGCCCGCAAAAACGGCATCGTCTCCCTCGAGCAGGACGCCGCGGCCGCCCCGAATAAGTTCCTCCGCAAAGCGCTGAACCTGGCCGTCGACGGCACCGACCTCCAGGAGATCCACAAAATGATGGAGCTCGAGATGGCGGTCGAGGAGCGGCGCGCCGACATGGAAGCCAAGGTCTTCGAGGCGGCCGGAGGTTACTCGCCGACCATCGGCATCATTGGCGCCGTGCTGGGGCTGATCCAGGTCATGAAGAACCTGGCCAATATCGACGAGGTGGGGCGCGGCATCGCGGTGGCCTTCGTGGCCACCATCTATGGCGTCGCCTCGGCGAACATCCTCTTTCTGCCCGTGGGCAACAAGATCCGCTCCCGCACCCAGGCGGCGATCGAGATCAAGGAGCTGATGCTGGAGGGCGTTGGCGGCATCGTCGAGGGACTGAATCCCAAGCTGATCCGCACCAAGCTCGAAGCCTACATCGAGGTGGCCCAAACCAAGGCCGCCAAGCCGGCCAAGGAAAAGACCGGCGCCGCCGCTGCCGCTGCGCCGCCCGGCGCCGCGCCCGCCGCCGCTGCCGCGGGAGCCGCCCAGGCGGGGCCGAAATGAGCCGCAAGGCCAAAGCCGCGCACCACGAGAACCACGAGCGGTGGCTGGTCTCCTACTCCGACTTCATCACCCTGATGTTCGCGTTCTTCGTGGTCATGTTCGCCTCCTCCCAGTCGGACAAGTCCCGCGCCAAGCAGGTCTCCGAAAGCGTAACAAAGGCGCTCACGGAGGGCCGCGTCGCCGCCGCGGTGGCATCGGTTCTGGGAGGCACGCTGGACGACAAGGGCGTCGGCAACGCCATGAAGAAGGGACCCGGAGGAGCCAAGACCGAACTTCCGAAAACCGCGAAGGACGACCTCGTGGTGGTGGACCTGCTCCCCTCCATGCAGTACCTGGAAGCGGAACTGAGGCAGGAGATCGCCGCCGGCAAGCTGCAGGTCAGGCTCGAGGCGCGCGGCCTTATCGTGAGCCTGACCGAGGCCGCCTTCTTTGCTACGGGGGACGACATGGTCAACCCCGCGGCCTCCTCAAGCATCGGCAAAATCGCGGAAGCGGTCAAACGGCTGCCCAACTCCGTGCGTCTGGAAGGAAATACGGACTCGGTCCCGATCCACAATTCGCGGTTCCACAGCAACTGGGAACTCTCCTCGGCCCGCGCCATCTCCATGCTGCAGCTCCTGGTAACCCGATTTGGCGTGTCCGAGTACCAACTGGCCGTGGTGGGCTACGCCGACACCCATCCGATCGAAGACAACGACACCGACGAGCATCGCGCCCGCAACCGCCGCGTGGATATCGTGATCCTCTCCAAGACCGGGACCCAGGGCGAGCCCTCTCCGGTCAAGCCTCCGCCGGAAGAGCCCTCTCCGGCCGGTGCTCCTCCGGCCCGTGCGAAGTAGCTTGCCCTGATCGGGACAGGCGTCCGGCCTGTCCCACGCGGCCTCAGCGCACGCGACCCGCCGCCCCCAGCAACTCGCGCGACAGGCGATCGTAGTTCTTCGGCGTAATGTAGTGGAACTCGATCTTGAGGCGCGTGAACCCCCGGAGATCTTCGAGCGTGTTGTCGCTGGGGTATTCCGGCCCGGCAACGTGAAGCTTCCCGCTATCCACGCGGAAGGGCACCACCCGGCAGCGCCGCGCCACGGGCCCGGGCAACGAGCGCGCCACGCTGGCGCGAATGCGCGCGCCGTCAAGCGGCTCGAAGGGCACGCCCTGCTGCACGCTGAGGCCGGCGTAGACCGCTTCCTCGGTGAGCGGACCCGAAGCCACCAGGTATTCCCCGAGCCGCACCTTGGGCTGCTTTGCCGCCAGTGCGCTTCGGAGCTGCGCATCGCTCAGCCGCCCGGCGCGGACCAGGACCTCGCCGAGCGGCTGCTTGTGAGCGATAAGCCCGGCCCGCGAAGGATAATCGTGCTCCGTCTTGAGCCAGACCAGCGGCCGGCCGAGCAGGCGGGCGGCCGAGTAGCGCGCCAGGGCCGCCGCTGTCGCAAAGAAGTTGATCCAGTTTCCCCAGAGCATTCGCAAAGGCACCCCGGCGGCGAACTTCCAGCCGTAGATCCGCGCCACGCAACCGCACCGCACCGCGGTGCGATGCAGTTGCAGGGCCAGCGTCAGGCAGAACAGCGGCGCCATCCATCGGTAGTGCATCAGGCTTCCCAGCCCCCACGCGGCGCCCACCGAGCGGCTCCGGAGCCAGGTCGCCAGGCCGTAGGCGAATATCAGGTTTGCGACCGCGCTGGTGGGATTGCCGGCCAGCCCCTTGCGGTCGCGCCAGAACCAGTACAACCGTCTCCAGCCGCCGCGCCAGCCGTGCCGCTGCCAGGCCTGCAATGAGATGCCCAGCACCCAGCGCGTGCGCTGCTTGAGCGCCTGACGCACGCGCTGTGGGAAGAACTCGCGCGTCGCCACCGGCTGCCCGGCCACAAAATCGATGGGGATGAACAACTGGCGGCAGCCGATGTCCTGCAGCCGGAGACCGATCTCGTAATCTTCCGTGAGGCAGCCGGAATCGAAGATGCGGCCGTCCTGCTCGATCGCGGCTGCCTCGATCGCGCAGCGGGCGTATCCCGTTCCCACGCCGTTCGACGGCAGGAACCCGCCCAGCAGGAGCCGCACCGGCACGTCCTTGGTCTGGTACTCGGCGAATTCGTCGCAATAGACCCCGTGGGTGAGCCGGCGGAAAGGCGTGCGAAGCGGAAGCACGGGAATCTGCACCATGCCGCAGCGGTCCATCGCGTGGTTGATGCGGCGCAGTTCCTCCGGATGAATCAGGTCCTCGGCGTCGTGTACGACGATCACCTCGAAGCGGACTGCGCGCTCCCGCTCGTAGGCCAGCATGCGCCGGTAGATCCAGTTGAGGCAGTCGGCTTTGGAGGTAGGACCTTCATGCGGGACCGGCGCCAGGTGCACGTTCGGAAACCGTGCCTCGGCCTGGCGGACGGCCGCCACCGTCGGGCCGTCGTTGGGGTAGGCGCCGGCAAACAGGACGTAGTTCCGGTATTGGATCGCCCCCACATTGTGCTCCAGCATCTTGCCGATGACGCCATGCTCGTGCCACAACGGAACGAATATGGCGGTGCGCTTCTCCGCCTTCGTCTCGCGCAGCGGCGCGAACGGCGGCCGGCGCCCCAGACCGCGAAGCCAGGCGGAGAAGCACACCACATCGAGAAAGAGATCGTCCAGTCCGCTGAGCAGGATCCAGACCGCGAGCCAGGGCAGGCAGGCGGCGATCATCCGATCCAGGCCAGGCACCGAAACGGGTCTCCTCCAGGGAGAGTAGTGTGGCAGCCGCGGGAAAAATCGCGCAAGGAGCGCGGGCGGCGGGACCGCATCCAAAGCGAAGACTGATGTAGCCGGTCAAGACTACCGCTGAAGGCTCGTGGCCCAAATGTTTTCCCGCTCGATCTGCTCGAGCAGCGCCATCATGCGCCCGGCGGCGGCGGGATCGCTTCCAAAGCGAAGACCGTTGTATGCGGTCGTGAAGCTGGCCACCAGCGCGGCGGCCGGCGAGGCCGGCAACATGCGGGCGAACTCGGAGGGCGTGATCCAGGCCGGCTTCTCGAAGCCGCGGCGTTTCAGAAGACGGAGCATGCGCCGGTAGATGAGCGTCGCATCCTGCGAGGAGGCCGCACCGCGCTGAACCTGCCGCACGCGGCTCAGCGTTCGCCACCAGCCCCAGACCCGCGGCCCGGCCAGCCACACCGCCAGCGCCAGCAACACGGCGGCCAGAGCGGCCAGCCCGTAGCGGCGTCCCCACGCCACCGCCGCCGCTCGCCAGCGCCGCGCGCCGGTGCGAAGCCGGTAGACCCATTCGGCGCCGAAGGTGCGGCCGGAATCTTCCATGCGCGTGGCCAGGATCAGTTGCCGGTCGAGGTTGTAGTTGAGCACCCATTCCTGCCAGAAGGTGTCGGCGGCGTCGAGGTAGAAGCCGAAGCGCGTCCACAGCGATGCCGTGGACCGGTCCGCGGCGGGCGGCGTGGGATCGAGCGTGGTCCAGCCGCGGCGCGGCAGGTAAGCCTCCACCCAACTGTGCGCGTCCGAGGCACGCACCACGTACCATCCGCTCACCGGATTGTAGATGCCGCCCTGAAACCCGGTCACCACGCGCGAGGGGATGTCGAGCGAGCGCAGCATGACCGCCATGGCGGAGGCGAAATACTCGCAGTGGCCCGCGCGGCGCTCGAACAGGAAGTGTGCCAGCGGGTCCGCGACCTGGCGTTGGGGCAGCCGGGTGGTGTAGCGGTAGCTGGTCTGTAGATAGAGTTCGAGGGCGCGCGCGCGGCGCTCGTCCGTCAGCGCGCCTTCGGTCACGCGCCGGGCCAGCGCCGGAATGCGCGGGTCGAGCGGGGGCAGTTCGAGATACGCCAGCCGCAGCGGAAGGGGCGCCTTTGAGGGCGCGTCCCGCGGCGTCGTCGAGTCCTCGAGATAGCTGTAGGCTCCGTAGCGCAAGCCCTCCGTGTTGGCCGAGCCCAGGCGGAAGCTGTCCCCGGCAGTCTCAATCACCAGTGGTGAGTTGATCAGAACCGCCTCGGGCCGGCCGGCGAAGAAGATCACGTCGGACGCCATCGCGCTGAGCTGCACTTCGTACTGGATGCGGAGCCCCGGCCGCCACTGCTGGTACGGGTCGGCCAATTGCAGCAATCCCTGGTTGACGCGGAGCGGCCTGCCGGGCTCGGCGCGATTGAACCACCTGCGGCCGTCGAACTCGGCCAGCGACATGCCGCGCCATTTCAATCCCGCCGCGCCGCGCCCGCCGCTAATGCGCACGTGCATCACGGCGGTCTGGAGCTTCTGTATCTCCCCGATTTCGTCCAGCGCCATCTCGTTGGAGAATCCGAGGAGGTGGTAGCGCTGCGGCGCCAGGTGGCGGAAGGCGGCCTGCGCCGTGCGGGGCAGCAGGAAGAACAGCCCGGCCGTCAGCACCAGAATGCCCGCCGACATCGCGACGGTCAGCGCCGCCAGGCGCCATTGCAGCCGCCGCACGCCGCTGCGCGCCAGGTTGTGCGGCTGGCGCATCGAGCGGCGGATCTCGGAGCTGGCGAACGTCGCCACGGCGAACACGAGAAACAGGACCAGGAACACGAAGAACGTCAGGCTGGCCGAAAGAACCGACGCCGCAAGGATCTCGAGAAAACCCACCACGCCCAGGAACACGTAGTCCCGCGTGGCGTGCGCGGTCAGCACCTTCACCACGGCGAGGAAGAACGCCAGATGGACGGTTGCGGCGATGAAGTTGCGCGACAGCAGGAAGATATCGGCCGGATAGAACGCAATGTAGGCGAGAGTGACCGCCACCGTGGTGAAGCGCGGGACCCGCAATCGGATGGCGCCGGTCACCATCAGGCCGCGCAGAAGCAGACCGAGGGCCGTGAAGACGGCGGTCGGCGCGTCGAGGTACCCCGATCCGAGCACCGCGAGGTATCCGCTCAGCACCAGGCCCAGGACCGAAAGCTCGAAGTAGCGATCGATGGGCGCGGCCTCGGCTGCCTTCGGCGCGCGCGCCGAGCCCCGAGTTTCCGCAGGCCCGCCCACAAGAATCATTGTAGCTTTCGCGGACGTTCGGCCGAGGCGTGCAGTGATAGAATAAGACATTGATGCCGTATTCTCTTATCTCCGACACGGCGTGGCTCAACCTCACCAACGGGGCGCTCGGGATTGCCGTGCTCGGCTTCTTTGCGCTGATCGCCGGCTCGATCGTCTATGAGTTCAGCACCCGCACCCGCCGGCGGGCGAACATCGTGCGCGGCGCGGACGCCGCGGTGCGTGGCCTTCTCCACGGGCGCATTGGGCGGGGCGGGGCGAGAAGTTAGCGTCCGATGTGACGCGTTCCTGCCGTTCAACGTAAATGAATCCGATGTTCTTCGTGTCCGCCGTTCCGCCCGCGGCAACAGCCTGACAATCGCCTGGTCCGCCCGCTGTCTATATCAGAGCTAACTGCTCCGATGTCGGCTCCGCTCAACAATACCAGGGTTCGTTGAGGTACGGGATGGCCGCTCGCGGCAGCAGCCCGTAGTTCTCGGGCAGCGGGTCGGACGTCGCAAGCTGCCAGATCTTGGCGAAGATCTCGCGGCGGGAGCTGTGGCTCTTCTGCTCCCGCGCCACCAGACGCAGCACCGTGGCGCTCAACTCGTCCAGGCTCGGGTCGGCGTGGCGCCAGGGGTAGATGAGCGCTGCCTGGTCGAATTCGCCGATGGCGGCCGCGATTTCGGGCAGCTCGAGCAGGCGCGAGCCCGAGGTGACCAGCAGCCGCAGGCCGAGCTGCACCGGCGCCACCTGGTCCACCAGCTCCAGCTCCGCCAGGAGCCGCAGCAGTTCGCGGTAGCCGGCCCAGGTGGTCCAGGGAGTGAACGGGATGAACGTGGGCGACAGCGCCAGCCCGGCATCCCGGCAGGCGCGCGCCACCTCGATGAAGTCCGCCCGCGTGTGGCCCTTCTCGAGGCGGCGAAGCACCTCGTCCTCGATCGATTCGACCGCCGTGGTGACGAACAGGCAGCCGGCCTCGCGCAACACCGGAACCAGATCGCGGTGCTTCAACAGGTGCTCGACTTTCACCGTCACGTCGTAGGTCAGCTCCGGGTGCCGGTCGGCGAGCGCGCGGACGATGCGGAGCGCGTGCGCTGGACCGTTGAAGAAGTCCGGGTCGCCAAAGCTGATGTGGCCGGCGCCGGCGGCAACCTGGCGGCGGATGTCCTCCAGCACTACTTCGGGCGGGACGATGCGGAAATGGCCGTTATAAACCGGGACGACGGGACAGTGGCGGCACAGGTGCTTGCAGCCGCGGCTCGCCTCCGTGTAGCCCACGACCTTGACGGAGCCGTTCACGTGCAGGTGGGCGTAGCCGGCCAGCGGCGCCAGGCCGGTGCGATCAGGAACCAGGAACTGCTGGCGCGCGGTCGAAACGGCGGGGGCTGTGGCCTTCCGCTCGATGGCGTCAGCCAGCGGCTGCTCGAATTCTCCGCCCACCACGATCTCGACGCCGAGGCTGCGCAGGTAGGTCTCGTTGAGCGGCGCGTAGAGGCCGAAGCAGCCGAGGCGCGCGCCCGGGTTGAGCGCGCGGACGCGCTCGATGGCGCGCACCGCGAGGCGCGTGGCCGTGTGCATGGGAAGAAAGAACGCGACGACGCCCGCCTCGCGCACGGCGCCCTGCGGGAGAGCCTCGACCGCCAGGTCGGCGCACTGGACGGTGTGCCCGCGGGCCCGCAGCCAGGCCGCGGCCGAAGCCAGCCCGAACGGCTGCCGCCCGAGTTCATACGTGGAGACGAGGAGGATGCGCACGGCCTGTCTCCATTATGTCCCGTCGCCCGTCGCGGCACGCCGGAGGTGGTGAAAGCCGGCGAGGGCCCAATCGCCTTCACGGGCCGGTGCGCTGGGGGCTGCCGGCGACGAGCCGGCGCTGCGCCGGATCCCAGTGGAACACCCGTGCGGAGGGACTCGCCGGCTGACCCCTCCCGACCACAAGAGCAGGCAGGCGGCGGCCGGCCTGGAGCTCGACGCACTCCTTGAAGCCGTTGCCCAGGAAGAAGACGCCGTCTAGGGTGTCCGGCAGGCCGTTGATCAGAACCGGTGAGCCGGGAAGCGGAGCAATCAACGTTGCCGCATCCACGCAGGTTCGCCGGGCCAGTCCGGTGACGGACTGCCAGACATCCAACTCGTGCCGCAGCGCGGCAAAATGGAACAGCACCAGGGCGGCCGCGGCTCCGGCGCGCAGCGTCTCTGGGCGTACGGCATCCACAGCCACTCCCAGCAGGAGCGCGAACCCGACGGATGGCAGGTAGTAGAGGCGCGCGCCAAGCAGGCTCGGGCCGACCAGGGCAAGCGGCAGGACCGGAAGGATGGACACCACCACGAAGGCCGCCAGCGCCAGCAGCGTGCGCCGGCAAGTCCGCGCCCTGCTCAGCAGCAGCAGGGCGGCCGCGGCCAAAAACAGCGTGATGCCGAGGAACACCGTCGTGGGCGCCTCCCAGTCGATAGGGAAGAACAGGATGGCCCACATGCGCCAGCAAAGCGTCTTCACGATGTGCAGCAGATCCAGAGACAGGAACATCGAGCGGCCGGTTGCGGAGCTGGCGTATCCGCCTATGCCTCCCAGCACCCACCAGCGGTAAGCGAAAAGCGCCGCCTCCAGCGCCACGAAGGGGACGAGCGCGCGGATGCCCTTCCAGCCGGGCCCTTCCTTCGCCGCCAGCAGCAGCCAGGCGAGCGGAGCGAAGGCGTACGCGCTTTCCTTGTTAAGCACTGCCAGCGCAACCAAGACCAGGGCGGCCAGTTGGCGGCCCCAGTGCGGGCGTTTCCAATGCGCCAGAAATACCAGCAGGGCGCTCAGCAGGAAGAATGCCGCCAGAACGTCGGACCGGGAGTTCATCCAGCTCACGGCTTCGGGATGGGCGGCATGAAGTCCAAAGACCACGGCGGCAAAGACGGCAGCGCCGGGAGCGGCAAACCAGCGCGCCAGCAGAAACACGAGTGCGCAGTTGGCCAGGTGGAAGGTCACTCCGACGCTGTGCCACCAAACGGGATCGGCGCTTCCCCACCATCCCTGGACGGCAAACAAAAACCGGGTTAGGGGGCGAAACGCAACGCCGGCGTCGCCCTCGGTGAGCACCCGGCCGAGGAATTCGCCGCGAAGAGCGCGCACGACGATGACGTAGTCATCCGAAGTGAACGGAAACCACAGACTCTTCCAGTAGCAGGCCAGCGTGACGAGCAACGCTAGCGCCAGTGCGCCGAGAGCCCGCGGACCGGCGCGCTGGGGAGTAAGACTCTCTTTCGGTCCGCGGCCGAGCAGGATCAGGCTCAAGAGCAGGAGAATGGCCGCGGCGCTCTCGAGATTGAGGGGCGCTCGAATGGCTACGAGGGAGATGATGGGGCGTCCAGCCAGGGCACGCAACGCCACCAGCAGGCCGGCGACGCCCAGCGGAACGGCCACCAGCGACGCGATTCTCCGTGCGAACAAGGTCTCAATATATCAGCTCGTTCGCAGGGACGCCCCAGCCTCCACGCCCGCCTCCGCCGGGACCCGGTCCAGCGCCTGCTCGAAATCCGCCAGCACGTCGCGCCAGTCCTCGATCCCCACCGAAACCCGAACGAGGCCGTCGGTGATCCCGATCTCGGCGTATTCCTCCGCGGTCAGGCCGGAGTGTGTGGTGGTCCGCGGGTGGCAGACCAGCGTCTCCACGCCGCCGAGCGATACCGCGTTGCTCCCGATCCTGGTGTTGCGCAGGAACGCGAACGCGGCCTCCTTCGTTCCCAGGTCGAACGAAAACACCGAGCCCGGAAAGTCGCACTGCGCCAGCCGTATGCGGATCTGCTCGGCGTCGCTGAACAGCGTCGGGTAGTGCATCGACAGCATGCGCGGGTGCCGCACCAGCCGCTCGGCGATCCGCTGCGCGTTCTTGCTCTGCTTGTTCATACGCAGCGACACGGTCGGCAGCCGGCCGTCCATCAGCCAGCACTCGTCCGGCTGGAGAATGTTGCCGAACAGGATCCGCGTTCCCCGCATCTGCTGGATCAGCCCCGGGTCCTTGGCCAGCGCCATCCCCGCCAGCATGTCGCTGAAGCCGGACAGGAATTTCGTGGCTGAATAGAGCACCAGGTCCGCGCCGAGCGCTAGCGGGTGCTGGAAAATCGGCCCCAAAAACGTGTTGTCCACCATTACCAGCGGCCGCCGCTTGCGTTCGGCCGCCGTCGCCGCCGCGCGCCGTATGTCCACCATCGTCATGGTCGGGTTGGCGGGCGATTCCAGGAACACGACGCCCAGATTCTCCGCCCGCCGTATGGCGCTGTCCAGATCCGCGGTCCGTCCCGCCGGCACACCGATCCCCGAGATGCCGAACAGGCTCAGATAGTCGTGGATCAGGTGCATGGTGCCGCCGTACAGCGGCTTGGTGTAGACCACCGTGTCGCCCGGCCGCAGGAACGTCATGAGCGCCGTCATGATGCCGGCCATCCCGGAGTTGAATACTGCCGCCGACTTCGCTCCCCGCTCAAGCGGCACGATCTGGTCTTCCAGAATCTCGGCGTTCGGATGCGAGATCCGCGAATAGATCAGCTCGACGTCCTCGCCCTCCCGCTGCGGCGACCGCCCGCTCGCCACGTCGAAGGCGCGCTCGGCCGCCTCGGGTGTGGAGAAAACGTAAGTGGAACTGCGGAACACCGCGGGCCGCGCCGACCCCATCGAGAGTCTCGGGTCGAATCCCCGCGTCAGGACGGCCGTCGCCTGCCGCGCCGGGTGCGTGCCATCTTTAGGATCTTTGTGCTCAGCCATTTGGCCACCCCCATTTCGAGTGTAAACCCGGAGTCCGCGGCAGCACCAACGAAAAGTGGTGCTTGCCGGGCGATCGGCCATCAGCCGTCGGCGCCGGCTACTCCTTCCACGCGCTCGCATTGACCAGGTTGGGCGGGCGCCGGCCGTCGAGCGCAGCCGCGCAGTTTTCCGCCGCCAGCAGCGACATCTTGCGCCGGGTATCGATCGATGCGCTGCCGATGTGCGGCTCGAGCACCACGTTCCGGAGCTTGAGCAGCTTCGGGTCGACCTGCGGCTCGCGTTCGAAAACGTCCAGGCCCGCCCCGCCGATGCGCCCCGCCGCCAGCGCCTCCACCAGCGCGGCTTCATCCACCACCGGCCCGCGCGACGTGTTCACCAGGATCGCCGCCGGCTTCATCGAGGCCAGCTCCGGGGCGCCGATCAGGTGCCTCGTCGCCTCCGTCAGCGGCACGTGCAGGCTCACAAAATCCGATTCCGCAAGCAGCCGCTCGCGGTCCACGAACTCCAGGCCCAGCTCCCGCTCGACGGCCTCCGGCGCCCGGCTCGCGTCGTGGTACAGGATGCGCATCGAGAAACCCCGTCCCCGCCGCGCCACCGCCTGGCCGATCCGCCCCATGCCGAAAATCCCCAGCGTCTTGTGGTGCACATCGTGCCCCGCCAGAAGGTCGATGGTCCAGCGCCGCCACTGCCCGGAGTGGACAAACTGGTGCCCCTCGACGATGCGCCGCGCCGTGGCCAGCAGCAGCGCGAACGCGAGATCCGCGGTCGTATCCGTCAGCACGTCCGGCGTGTTCGTGACCAGGATTCCGTGGCGCGTCGCGGCTTCCAGGTCCACGTTGTCAAAGCCCACGGCGACGTTCGAGACCACACGCACGCCTTCGAGTCGCGCGATCTGCTCGGCACTGAACCTGTCCGTAAGCTGGCTGACGATCCCCTGTTTGCCGCGCGACCTCGCGATCAGCTCCTCGGCCGCGAGGCCATCGTCGGAATCCACGTATTCGACCTCCGCACGGTCTCTCAAGAACGCGACCGCTTCGGGAAAGACGCGCTTGGTGACCAGAACCGAAGGGCGTGCCATGCCCCGATCTTCGCACACGCTCCGGCTGGTTGCGTGGGCTGACGGCCGCCGGCGCCGCTACAATAGAATTTCCATGATTGTCGCGATCGACGGTCCGGCCGGAGCCGGCAAAAGCACCATCGCGCGGCGCGTGGCGGCCAGGCTCGGCGCCGTCTACATCGACACCGGCGCCATGTACCGCGCCGTCGCCCTGCTGGCGCTGCGGTCGGACACGGACCTGGCCGACGCGGGCCGGCTGGAGTCGCTGGCCCGCACCGCCGACATACAGTTCGAGGCCGGCACCGCCCGCACGCTGCTCAACGGCGAGGACGTCTCCGAGGCCATCCGCAAACCCGAGGTCTCGCCCGCGGCCTCCAAGGTTTCGGCCATCCCCGGCGTGCGCCGGGCGCTGGTCGAAAAGCAGAGGCAGATGGGCGCGGCCGCGAGCGTGGTCATGGAAGGCCGTGACATCGGGACAGTCGTGTTTCCGAACGCCGAGGTGAAAATCTTCCTCGACGCCGATCCCGACGTACGCGCCGCGCGCCGTCTCCGCGAGCTCCAGGAAAAGGGGCAGGCCCCGCCCGCGGCCGAGGTGGCTCGCGAGATCCGCGAGCGCGACCACCGGGACAGCACCCGCGCCGAGTCCCCCCTGGTTCCCGCACCGGATGCCGTCCGCCTGGACTCGACCGCACTTTCCCTCGACCAGGTCGAGCAGGCTATCCTGAAGGTCATTGAGAGCCATCAGTCATCAGCCGTCAGCCATCAGGCACGGCGCCAGCCGCTGGCCGATGGCTGACGGCTGAAGGCTGACGACTTCTTTCTATGTCCAACGTTCTCGTAATGAAGTTTGGCGGCACCAGCGTCGGCTCGGCCGAGCGCATCGCGGTGGCCGCCCGCCTTTCCGCCGAGCAGCGCGCCCGCAGGCCGGTCGTCATCGTCGTCTCGGCGATGTCCAAGGTCACCGACCTGTTGCTCGAGACCGTCAAGCGCGCCGAGGCCGGCGATCAGGCCGGCATCGATTCCGATATCGTCAAGCTGCGCAAACGCCACCGCGAAACGTGTCTCGAGCTGTTGCCGGAGGACCGGCAGGCGGCGGTGCTGGCCCAGATCGAGGCCATCGTCGCCGACTTCGAGCGCATCGCCAACGGGATCTGCCTTCTGGGCGAGGCCCCGCCGCGCTCGGTGGATGAGGCCGTGGCGGCCGGCGAACGCCTCTCGACACTGCTGATCGCCGCGCGCCTGGAGTCCTGCGGCACGCGCGCCGAATCGGTCAATGCCGCGGAGGTCATCGTCACCGATGCGTTGTTCGGCAACGCCACGCCCCTGCTCGAGCCGACGCGCGTAAAGGCCCGCGCCCGCCTGCTGCCGCTGCTCGAAGCCGGCGTCTTGCCCGTCGTCACCGGGTTCAATGGCGCCACCGCGGACTCCCGTCCCACCACGCTCGGCCGCGGCGGTTCCGATTTCTCGGCCTCCATACTCGCCGCCGTGCTGGACGCTTCCGAGCTCTGGATCTGGACCGATGTCGATGGCATCATGACCGCCGACCCGCGCCTGGTGCCCGACTGCGCCGTCCTCGAAGAAGTCACCTACCGCGAGGCCGCCGAGCTCGCCTACAACGGAGCCAAGGTGCTCCATCCGCGGACGCTGGCCCCGCTGGTGGACCGCCACATCCCGGTCTGGAGCAAGAACAGCTTCGCCCCGGAGAAGCCGGGGACCAAGATCGTCCCGCACCTGGAGGTCTCAGTCGGCGCCCGCGCCGTGACCTCCACGGCCAACGTCGCGCTTATTTCGATCGAGCCGGCCTCGGCCGTGCTTAACGGCACCCAGGTGATGGGGCGCGCGGTCGATGCCCTGGGCCGCGCCAACATCGAGGTGCTGATGCTCTCGAGCTCGTCCTACCAGCAGAGCTTCTGCGTGCTGGTGCGCGGGCAGGAACTGGCGGCGGCTCTCGATGCGCTGAAGTCGGCGCTGGCCCTGGAGCTCGAGCACGGCTACCTCCGGCCCATCGACGTGGATGAAAACGTGGGCCTGCTGGCGGTGGTAGGCGAAGGCATGCGCGGCATGCCCGGCCTGGCCGGACGGATCTTCACCGCCATCTCGCGCCAGAACATCAACATCATCGCCATTGCCCAAGGATCGAGCGAGCTGACGATCTCCATCGTGGTTCCCCGGGATGGATTGGAGAAGGCCGTCCGCGCCGTGCACGCCGAGTCGCGCATGAACGAGCAGGCCCGCTTGCGGCGGGCCGAGGCGCAGTAGACCGCTCGTCGCCCGTCGGGCTGACGGCCCCCGCCCGAGCTATTTCCCCCGCCGCGCTTTCAGCTCGGCCAGCATCTGGTCGATGCGATCCGTCTTCTCGAGCGCGCTAAGCTGCTCCTCGGTGTTGTCGGCCAGCATTTCGGCTTTGGCCTGGCTTACGGCTTCGCTGTGCTGCACCTTCTTCTGCATGCGGTCGAAGGCCGCCGCGCTCGATCCATCCGCCACGGCCATGCGCGCGTCGCTCGCCTTTGAGAGCGCGCGGGAACGCCGGTGCTGCGTAATCAGCAGGTCGCTCATCGATTTCGCCTCCGCCAGCTTCTGCTCCAGCTTGTGCAGCGCCGATTTCAGCTCTTCCACCTGCACCTTCTGGTCGGCGATCTGCTGCGCCAGGCTCTCCTCCATCTGCTTGTAACTGACCGCGCGATCGAGCGCGGCCCGCGCCAGGTCGTCCTGCTCCTTGTCGACGGCCAGCTCGGCCTTGCGCGTCCATTCCGCGTGCTTCCCCGCGGTCTCTTTCTGTTTCTTCTCGAGGACGTGCTGATCTGCGATCGCGACCGCGACCTGCGTCTTGACCTGCAGCAGTTGATTCTGCATGTCGAGAATCACCTGCTTGATCATCTTCTCCGGGTCCTCGGCCTTGTCGATCAGGTCATTCAGGTTGGCCCGGATCAAAGTGGAGACACGTTCCAGTAGTGCCATTTCGCTTGCCCCTTTCTTGTCATGTGGGGCAGGCCTCTGGCCTGCCACGCCCCGCCTGCCCCACGCCTTATCAGCCCTTGCCGCCGGAGTCGGGCTGCGTTTTCTTCTCCCCGATCGTCCTGACTTTCGAGAACAGCTCCGACATCTGCATGCCCGAGAGCGTCTCGAACAGCGCCGGAATCTGCGCCGCCATGGCCGCCATGTCGCCGGTGATCTTGTGCATGCCGGCGGCACTGCCGTCGCCGGTTGAAACGATGGTGATCTTGTCCACGTTGGCGAGCGGCGCGGCGAGCGCCCTCGCGACCTCGGGCAGGCCGGTGATGAGCCTGTCCACCACCGCCGCCTGGTTCCATTCCTGGTAGGCCGCGGCTTTGACGTTCATCGCCCGGGCCTCGGCTTCGCCCTTCTTGAAGATGATGGCGGCTTCGGCTTCGCCGGTCGCGACCGTCGCGGAGGCCTGGCCTTCGGCCTGAATCGTGAGCCGCTGTTTCTCCGCTTCGGCCAGCGTTTCGATCTTGCGCCGCTCGACCTCGGCCGGCTTCAGCACGGTGGCGATCAGCTCGCGCTCGCGGCGCTGGATTTCGGCGTCCTGCACGGCGATCTGCTGCTGCTTTTCCACCTGCTGGATCTTCACCTGCTCGGCCACGAGCTGCTGCTGCATGACGTTGGTCTGGATATCGTAGGCCTTGTCGGCCTGGGCCTGCTGCTTCTTCGTGGTCTCGAGGTATTGCGCCTTCCTGACTTCGAGATCACGCTGCGCCTGGGCCTGCGCGGCTAGCGACTGCGTCTCCGCCAGCACGCGTTCCTGGTCGGCCTGCGCTCGGGCGATGGCGGCTTCCCGCTGCGCCACGGCCCGCCGGATGGCGGTGTCGCGCTCGGCTTCTGCCGTGGCCACGTCCGCGTCGCGGCGGATGCGCGCCACGTCCGGCCGCCCCATGTTGGAGATGTACTCGTTCTGATCTTTGACTTCCTTGATGGTGAACGAGATCACCTCGAGGCCCATCTTGTTCATATCGTCGGCGCAGGTGGACCGCATTCGATCGGCCACCATCTCCGGCTCTTTGACGATCTCTTCCACCGTAAGCTGGCCGATGATGCCGCGCAGGTGGCCTTCCATCACCAGCCGGATCAAGCCTTCCCGCTCGCTGTCGGACTTGGTCAGAAACTGCTCGGCCGCGGTGAGGACCGAGACGTCGTCCGATTTGACCTTGATCTGCGCCACCGCCTCCACCGTGACCGCCACGCCTTGTTTGGTGTAGAGATCCTGTTTGGGCGCCACGTCGAACGACATCAGCTCGAGCGACAGGCAGCGCCAGTTTTCCACCATCGGCCAGATGACTGTCCCGCGGCCCTTGATCACGCGGGTGTGCCGCATGCCATAGACCACCAGGGCCTCGTGTGGGCCGGCCTTGCGATACAGCCGCGCCAACGTCATCGGAACGATGAAAATTACGAATACAGCTCCACAGATGATGAGCGCAAGCAAACCTCTGTCCATAGGTTCTCCTCAGTCCTTCTCCGCATCCTCTGCGGGTTCGCCTGTCAGGTCTTCCCAGCGCCGGACGTAGGCAATGCCCTTGTCG
This sequence comes from Bryobacterales bacterium, assembly GCA_963719445.1. GTDB lineage: Bacteria > Acidobacteriota > Terriglobia > Bryobacterales > Bryobacteraceae > DASWZN01. The sequence continues at coordinate 3,318,093 of OY970385.1, read as the reverse complement.
AAACGCGTCACAACAACCTCGGTATTCTTCGGCACGGCCGTGCCGTCTTCACTCCTGGCGGCCGTGCAATGCCGTGTGCCCCCCTGTGTGAACACGATTTCTCCCGTTCCGCCCGGCCGTATGGAAACGCTCAGCCTGCCCAGGACGCCGACCATGTCCGAATCCTCGGGTTCGGCTTCCCCCTCGCTGCGCATCAGCACCTTGGCCAGGAACAGAAAGATGATTCCCGCTCCCAGCAGGCCGCCCGCAAGCGCGATGCCCAGGGCGAAAAACGTCCACAAGCTCGAAAGCCGGATTACCAGGTAACCCGTGGCGCCGAACCACGTCAGAAACGCGGCCAGAGTGCCGAAGTTCAAAACCGGCACGTTGCCGCCGCCCACGTGCGGAACGTGAACGTGCGGGATGTGAACGTGCATGTGCGGCAGATGCAAATGCGTGCTTCCGGTCAGCAGCGAGATCAGGCTCAGCAGGAAGCCGATCAGGAAACAGGTCAGGTAGAAATCCGCCCATGTCATCGGAAACGCCTCCGTTCCCCGGCCGGTTTGAGAACCTGCAACAGCCGTTCCGCCAGTCCGGGGTTTTCCAAAATGCCGCCAAGCAGGATCAGGCACATGCGCGAATCGTCGTGCCGCGAAACCTTCACCAGGGCGCCCGAAAGCTCGGCATCGTGGTGAAAGCGCTCGGCGCCGGCGACCAGCCACAGATCGAGCTTGTCCTCCGGAGCGCCGAGGCTGGAAACGAGTTCGGTCGAATAGCCCTCCGGATCGTCCACCAGGTACCCCGGATGCACCTTGAAAAAAGTGGCCAGCAGCATGCGGGTCGAGTTGGTGAGGTGCGGCCGCGCCCCGCTCTCGATCTGCGACAGATACGACTGGCTGATGGCGCGCCCCAGCTCCTTTTTGAGCAGCCGCACTACTTCTTGCTGGGTGAGCTCGCGGCCCAGGCCGCGCAGCGTTCCCTCGACCTCGCGCAGGTAGCGGAGCTTTTCGCCGAGCCTCATATCGCTTATTGCAATATACATATCACGGATTGTGATATGACGTCAATACCCGCGTTCGCGGCCATCGGCCGGCGGTCTCTCCGCTGCTACACTGCTCATTTGGACCCCTTCAAGACCGTACGCTTCCTCATTCTTGCCGTCCTGCTCCCCGCGGCGGCTCACAGCCAGACGCAGTTCGACCGCGACTATAATGCGCTCGCTGCCACACGGCCCATCACCGAGACCGCCATCGCCCCGGACGGCAAACGCGTCGCCTGGGTGCAGGACGTCTCGGACATCTTCGTCTCCGGACTCGATGCGGCGCCGCTCAGGATCGCGGAGGGCCACGACATCGCGTGGTCGCCGGACGGGCGCACGCTGGCGTTTCTGCACCTCGCCGGCCTGTACACGGTGGATGCGGGCGGCGGCATTCCGAAGAAACTCGCCGGGCTGACCGGGCACGTGACCGACCCGCGCTGGTCTCCGGACGGCCGCACGATCGCCGTGCTCTTCGCCGAAAACGCCCCGGCCGCGGCGGGCCCGCTTCAGCCAAGCGCGCCCGAAACCGGCGTGATCGGCGAGCGCATCTACAACCAGCGGATCGCGACAGTCGACCTGGCTACGCGCGCGGTGCGCCAGGTCTCGCCGCCGGAGTTGCACGTCTACGAGTACGACTGGTCGCCCGACGGCAAAGCGTTCGCTGCAACCGCGGCGCCCGGACCCGGCGATGACAACTGGTTCGTCGCGAAGCTGTACACCATCGACGCCGCGGCGGCGAAAGCCAGCGTGGTGGTGAAGCCCGCCCGCCAGATCGCCGTGCCGCGCTGGTCGCCCGACGGCGCGCACATCGCTTACATCTCCGGCCTGATGAGCGATGAAGGCTCGACCGGCGGCGACGTGTTCGTGGTTCCCGCCGCGGGCGGCGAGCCGCGCAACGCGACGCCCGGCATGCCCGCCTCGGCGAGCGCCATCGCGTGGCTCGACCCGGGCCGCATCCTGATCTCCGAACACGTGGATGGAGATTCGGGCTTCGCCGTGCTGGACCTGGCCAGCGGCCGCATCGAGACGCTGTGGCGCGGGCCGGGTTCGGTGACGCGCGGCGGATGGACCCCGGACGTGTCGCTGGCGCGCGACGGGAAGACCTCGGCCGTGGTTCGCAGCTCGTTCGATGCGCCGCCCGAGGTCTGGGCGGGGCCGCTCGGGGCCTGGCAGAGGATCTCGGCCGTCAATCGTGACGTGCGTCCGGCCTGGGGCGAGGCGAAAAGCATCCACTGGCTGAGCGAGGGCCGCAGCGTCCAGGGCTGGCTGCTCTATCCGCGCGGATACGATCCGGCGCGGCGCTGGCCGCTGGTGGTGGCGCCGCACGGCGGGCCGGGGGGCATGGAGCGCTCTCGCTGGCTGGGCGCGAATCTCGAAGGAATGCTTGCCGCGGGCGGATACTTCGTCCTGCTGCCGAACCCGCGCGGCAGTTTCGGAGCGGGTGAAGCGTTCACCGAGGCCAACGTCCGCGACCTCGGCTACGGCGACTTCCGCGACATCCTGGCGGGCGTGGACGCGGTGGTCGGGAAGCTGCCCGTCGACAACGCGCGCGTGGGCATCGTCGGCTGGAGTTACGGCGGCTACATGGCGATGTGGGCGGTGACCCAGACGCAACGGTTCCGCGCCGCGGTGGCGGGCGCGGGACTCTCCAACTTCCAGAGTTACTACGGCGAGAACCGGATCGACCAGTGGCTCATCCCGTTCTTCGGCGCGTCGGTTTACGACGATCCCGCAGTGTACTGGCGCAGCTCGCCGATCGCGTTCATCAAGAACGCGAAGACGCCCACGCTGGTGCTCGTGGGCGAGCGCGACGCCGAATGCCCTGCGCCGCAATCCCGCGAGTTCTGGCACGCCCTGAAGACGCTCGGCGTCGAGACCGAGCTGGTCATTTACTCCAACGAGGGCCACGCGATCCTGGAGCCGGAGCACCAGCGTGATATTGTGCGGCGCTCGCTGGATTGGTTCGACAGGCACATGTTACCCTTGCAGTAACGGGAGGGGGGCATGAGTGCTGCACAACCGGTTGGGTACTCCGAAGAGCGTTTATTCGAGGCGATCAGAGCGGGCAACGCTTCGCGTGTGAGCGAGTTACTGGATGCGGCTCCGAGCCTGTCCGGCGCCAGGGCGGCCGACGGCGCTTCGGCCGTCCTACTCGCGATCTACTCCGGCCATCCGCAATTGGTGGAGCTCTTCGAGGAGCGCGGCGTGGCGTTGAACCTGTTCGAAGCCTGCGCCGCGGGCCGGCGGGCGCGGGTGGCGGCCTTGCTCGATGCCACTCCCTCGCTGATCCGGGAATACTCGGAAGATGGCTTCCCGGCGCTGGGCCTGGCGGTGTTTTTCGGCCATGACGACCTCGCCGGAATGCTGATCGAGAGCGGCGCCGACGTGAACGCGGCCTCGCGCAACGGCCTGTGCGTGACGCCGCTGCACGCCGCCGCAGCGCGGCTCAACGCCCGGCTGGTAGAGACGCTGCTGGCGCGCGGCGCCGACCCCGCCGCGGAGCAGGCGGCCGGCTTCACGGCGCTCGACAGCGCGGCCTTCCATGGCCATCGCGAGATCGCCGAGATGCTGCTCGGCTACGGCGCCAACCCGCGCCACCGCACCGACGCCGGCAAAACCGCCGCCGACCTCGCCGCCGAAGGCGGCCACTCCGAACTGGCGGCGCGGCTGGCGCAACTGGCGGAGTAAGACGAGCCTCGTGGCGCGGGCTCTCAGCCTGCCGCGCCGGCGCCGCGCCTTTCTTCCCAGCCCTGCCCCGGCCAGCGCGGAAAGCTAAAATGAGGAATTGATGAGCGAAGAAACCCCCAACACCGAGCAACAGGAAGCGCCCGCCGCGGAGCGCCGCGAGTTGCCGCCCGCGACCTTCGGCGAGTTGATCTTCTCCCTGCGCTTTCAGGCCGAAATGCACCTCGGGCTCCTGCCTCTGGAGGAAGAAAAGCCGCCGGTCGACCTCCCGGCCGCCCAGCACTACATCGACCTGCTGGGAATCCTGACAGAGAAGACCAAGGGCAACCTGGCGATCGAAGAACAGCGGTACCTGGAGAACTCGCTCACGGAGCTGCGCTTCCGCTACGTGCAGGCGACCGGCCAGGTTCAGACCAAGTGATGCCGCAGGACGGCTCGCTGGCGATCACCGTCCTGGGCTCGGGCACCAGTGTCGGCGTGCCCACCATCGGCTGCGGCTGTGCAGTCTGCCGCTCCACGGACCCCAGGGACAAGCGCCTGCGCCCCTCCGTGCTGGTGAGTTACGGCGGGCAGAGCGTGGTGATCGACACCACGCCGGATTTTCGCGCCCAGGTGCTGCGCGCGGGCCTCCAACGGCTTGACGCCGTCGTCTTCACCCACGGGCACGCGGACCACATTATGGGGCTCGACGACGTGCGGCCGTTCAACTATCACCAGCGCTCCGACATCCCGATCTACGGCTCCGCCGAAACCATCGACGCGGTGCGGCGGGTCTTCGAATACGTGTTCGCGGAATACGCGCACGAGTCCTCGATCCCTCATTTGGAGACGCACGTCCTCGATGGCGCGCCTTTCGAGCTTTTCGGGCAGCTCTTCAGACCGATCCCGTTGAAGCACGGAAGCCTGGACGTTTACGGTTACCGCTTCGGCGCCGCCGCTTACCTCACCGACCATAGCGCGATTCCGGAGGCGTCGATGGAAGCGCTGGACGGGCTCGACGTTCTTTTCCTCGATGCGCTGCGCCGCCGCCCGCACCCCACCCACACCACGGTCGAGCGGGCGCTCGAATACGTCGCGGAGCTGAAGCCGCGGCGGGCGTTCCTGACGCACATCTGCCACGAGCTGGGCCACGAAGAGACCGAGCGGACGCTGCCGCCGAACGTGCGCCTGGCTTACGACGGCCTCGACATCCGGGTGGAGGCCGGCTAGCATGGAGCGACCGTTCCGCATCTATCGCAGCCTGGAGGAGACCGATCACGATTTCGGCCCTTCGGCTCTGACCATCGGCAACTTCGATGGCGTGCACGCCGGACACCGCGAGATCCTGCGGCGCGTGACCGCGCTCGCCCGCCAGAACGGCTGGAAGCCTTCGGCGCTGACGTTCGATCCCCACCCTACCCGGATCGTCGCGCCGGAGCGCGCGCCGCGGCTGCTTACGACGCCGGAGGAGCGCGTCCTCCTGATGCGCGAGGAAGGCATCGAGCAGGTGCTCATCCTCCCCTTCACGCGCGAGCTGGCCGGGTTTGCCCCGGAGCGGTTCGTGCGGGAGATCGTGGTGGAGCGGCTGGATGCGCGGGCGGTCCTGGTGGGCCACAACTTCCGGTTCGGTCACGAGCACGCCGGGGACACGCGCCTGCTGGCGGAACTGGGCCGGCGGCACGGGTTCGTGGTGGAGGCGGTGGACGCGGTCCGCATGCGCGGGCGCGTAGTGTCCTCGAGCGAGGTGCGCCGCCTGGTCGAGGAGGGCAACATGGCGCTGGCGGCGCGGCTGCTGGCGCGGCCGTACGCGCTGGCGGGCGAGGTGGTCTCCGGCCAGGGCATCGGATCGAAGCAGACCGTGCCCACGCTGAACCTGGCGACGTCGGCCGAGGTGCTGCCCGCGCGCGGCGTCTACATCACCCGCACCACCGATCCCAACGACGGCCGCCGCTGGACCTCGGTCACCAATATCGGCACCCGGCCGACGTTTGGCGGCGACTCGGTGACCATCGAAACCTTCCTGCTCGCTCCGCTCGCAGGCCCCAGCCCCCGCTCCATCCGCGTCGAGTTCCTGAAGCGCCTGCGCGCGGAGCGCCGGTTCGAGGACGCCGCCGCGCTCAAGCGCCAGATCCTGCGCGACGTCGCGCGGGCGCAGGCGTACTTCCGAAGGGTGGGGGTCTGACGGGCTGATGGGCTGATGGCCGACGGCCACCGGCCGAACTCGTGATATCATCGAACGTGCACGGTAGGATTCTGGGGGTCGTTCCGGCCCGGTTTGGCTCCTCTCGTTTTCCTGGGAAAGTCCTCGCCTCTATCGCCGGTAAAACCATGCTCCAGCACGTCTTCGAACGCGCCAGCCAGGCTCGCTATTTGGGCCGGGTCGTGATCGCGACGGATGATGAGAGGGTCTTCGCCGAAGCGCGCCGGTTTGGCGCTCCGGCGCGGATGACGCGGGCCGACCACCCCTCGGGCACGGATCGGGTGGCTGAGGTCGCTTCGGCCGAGAACGCCGAGCTGATCGTGAACATCCAGGGCGACGAGCCGCTGATCGATCCGGCGGCCATCGACGCCGCGATTCTGGCGCTGGCCGGCGCGCCCGAGATCCCCATGAGCACGCTCAAGAAGCGGATCGAAGATCCCGCCGAGCTCTCGAATCCGAACGTGGTGAAAGTGGTGACCGACCGCGAAGGCAACGCGGTCTATTTCTCGCGCACGGCCATCCCGGCGGTCCGCGATGGCGACGTTGCGGCCCATTACAAGCACACCGGTTTGTACGTTTACCGGCGCGATTTCCTGCTCGCCTACCCGCAATTGCCCATCGGGCCGCTCGAACGGGCCGAACGCCTCGAGCAGTTGCGGGCAATCGAGAACGGCTACAAGATTCGGGTCGCCGAGACGGACTACGAATCGCTCGGCGTGGATACACCCCAAGACCTGGAACGGGTCGCGCGGCTCTTTGAGATCGCCGCCGGCCCCGAAAGCAGACTGGCGATACAAGGACGATGGCCAAGTACATCTTCGTAACCGGAGGAGTGGTCTCCTCGCTCGGCAAGGGCATAGCGGCATCCTCGATTGGGTGCATGCTGGAGAGCCGCGGCTTGCGGGTCACGCTCCAGAAGTTCGACCCCTATCTGAACGTCGACCCCGGCACCATGAGCCCGTTCCAGCACGGCGAGGTGTTCGTCACCGACGACGGCGCCGAAACCGATCTGGACCTGGGACACTACGAGCGCTTCACGCACGCGCCGCTCACGCAGGCCAACAACGTCACCTCGGGCCGCATCTACGAGCGGATCATCACCAAAGAGCGGCGGGGAGACTATCTCGGCAAGACCGTGCAGGTGATCCCTCACGTCACCAACGAGATCAAAGCGGCGGCGCGGAAGGTCTCCCCGGGTGTGGACGTGGTGATCGTCGAGATTGGCGGCACGGTGGGCGACATCGAGTCGCTTCCGTTCCTCGAAGCCATACGCCAGTTGCGGCACGAAGTCGGCCGCGAGAACGCCATCTTCGTTCACCTCACGCTGGTGCCGTGGATCAACGCGGCTCAGGAGCTCAAGACCAAGCCGACCCAGCACAGCGTTAAGCAACTGCGCGAGATCGGTATTCAGCCCGACCTGCTGCTGTGCCGCAGCGAGCACGTTCTCTCGCGGGAAATCAAGGAAAAGATCGCGCTGTTCTGCGACGTGGACGTCGAGAACGTGATCGACGCCCGCGACGTCGGCTCCGTGTACGAGGTGCCCATAGGCTTTGCCGAGCAGGGCGTCGACGACCGCATCGTGCGCCTGCTCCACCTGGAGGCCGGTCCGCGGCGCATGGAAGAGTGGACCGCGATGGTCCACCGGCTGAAAAACCCCGGGGGCGAAGTCTCGATCGGCCTGGTCGGCAAGTACACCAAGTACGAGGACTCTTACAAGAGCCTGAAGGAAGCGCTGCTGCACGGCGGGCTGGCTCACAACTTGAAGGTCGGAATCAAGTGGATCGATTCCGAGAGGTTCTCCGAGGAGCCGGGCTCCGTCGAGTCGCTCGCAGCCTTCGACGGCATTCTGGTGCCGGGCGGATTCGGCAAGCGAGGCTGCGAAGGGATGATCGAGGCGGTCCGTTTCGCCCGCGAGCGGAAGGTGCCGTATTTCGGCATCTGCCTCGGCATGCAGATGCTGGTGGTGGAGTTCGCCCGCAACGTGTGCGGCCTGGCCGGGGCCAACTCGACGGAATTCGACACGGCCGCGCCCCACCGCGTCATTTACAAGTTGCGCGAGCTGAAGGGAATCGACGACCTGGGCGGCACCATGCGCCTGGGCGCCTATCCCTGCCTGCTGGCCGAGGGCAGCTTCGCTTACCAGGCCTACGGCCGGCGCGAGATCAGCGAGCGGCACCGCCATCGTTACGAGTTCAACCGCGACTACCAGCAGACGCTGACTTCGGCGGGGCTGCGCCTGGCCGGCGAAACGCCAGACGGCGTGTACGTCGAGATCTGCGAGCTGCCGGACCACCCCTGGGCCCTGGGCTGCCAGTTTCATCCCGAGTTCAAGTCCCGGCCGCTCGAGCCGCACCCCTTGTTCCGTGCCTTCATCGGCGCGGCCCGCGACTTTCGGCTTCGGCGCGAGCACGCTGCCAGCCAACTCGAACCGGCGAGCGTATGACCATCGAGCTCGCGGCGCCCGGCGGAGGGACCATCGTCTTCGGTCCGGGTCACCCTCTGGCGCTGATCGCCGGGCCGTGCGTGATCGAAAGCGAAGAGCACGTCCACTTCCTGGCGCGGGCGATCGGCGCGGTCGCCGCGCCGTTCGTCTTCAAAGCCTCGTTCGACAAGGCGAACCGCTCCAGCCTCACCTCCTGGCGCGGGCCCGGTCTAAAGGAGGGGTTGCGGATCCTGGCCGGCCTGAAGGCCGAGGGTTACGCCATTCTCACTGACATCCACGAGCCGGCGCAGGCGGGTCCGGTCGCCGAGGTCGCCGACATTCTCCAGATTCCCGCCTTCCTCTGCCGCCAGACGGATCTGCTGGTCGAGGCCGGCCGCACCGGGCGCATCGTGAACATCAAGAAGGGGCAGTTCGTGGCCCCCGAGGATATGCGCCTGGCGGCCGACAAAGTCGCCTCCACCGGCAACCCCCGCATCCTGCTAACCGAGCGCGGCACCACGTTCGGGTATCACAACCTGGTGGTGGATATGCGCGGCCTCGCGATCATGCGCGGCCTGGGCTTCCCGGTGATCTTCGACGCTACGCACAGCGTGCAACTGCCTGGGGCCGCCGGGACGGCATCCGGCGGGCAGGCGCAGTTCATCGAGCCACTGGCGCGGGCGGCCGTTGCCACCGGTGTGGACGGTCTGTTCGTCGAGGTGCACGAGGCGCCGGAGCGGGCGCTTTCCGACGGACCGAACGCCCTGCGGCTGGAGCGGCTGGGGCCGCTCTTGGCCCTCCTCGGAAGGATTCATTCCACGGTCGGGCCCGCCGCAGCGTCTACTACTTTGTAGGAGTGCGTCCGGCTGACCGCCTGGCGCGCCTTTTGCGAAAATAGCCGTGGGGAGGCTGCCCATGAGAAACAGCAGACGCAGGGGATTCACGCTCATCGAGCTTCTGATCGTGATGGCCATCATTCTGACCATCATGGCGATCGCGCTTCCGAAGATGGGCAGCGTGCTCAACCACACTCGCGAGATGGCGGCCCTCAAGCAGATCGGGACGATTCAGTCCGCTCAAACGCAGTACTACTCCCAATACGGCAGGTTCGCCACCAAGCTGGAGGAACTCGGACCGCCCGAAGGCGGTCCGGAGAGTCCGTCGGCCGCCGGCCTGATTTCCGGGGACCTCGCCAAGGGCATCAAGACCGGATACCAGTTCATCATGGTGGGCGGCCCGAACGGCTATACGATTAACGCCAACCCGGTGGCGTTCGGGAGCACCGGCCGGCGAACGTTCTTCTCCGACCAGTCCCTCGTGATCCACCAGAACTGGGGCGCCGAGCCGGCGACCGTCAACAGCCCCGAGATCAAGTAGAGGGCCAGCACACCGACGCCTGCGCCACGAGGCTCGGACTATATCGGCCACTCGGCCGGCTCGGCGGTCGAGACATCGAGCCAGCCTTCCGGCGGCGCGGCGTCCACGGGTAACCCGTCGTTCCAAAGCGACACCTGGAGCTGAAGCGACTGGCCGGGGGGGACGGCCAGCGCCCGCAGAGAGAGCCGGACCTCGAGCACTTTGCGGAAGGAGGCCTCGACCGCCGAGGCCCCCAGTTCCCGGTCCGCCAGGCGGACTTCGCGAGTCTCCAGCCCGGAGTCGCCGAACCCCAGGGCGACGTAGCTCTCCCGCGCTGGCTCGCCCGCCGGCCGGAACGTCAGGTGCGCGTCCATGTTGGCCAGCGAGGCTGCGGCCGCGGCGTCGAAGTCGAGGCGCACATACAGGTTCTGCCCGTCGCTGCCGTAAGAGAGAGCCTGGATCAGGAACCGCTTGCCGTGCATGGCGCTGGAACGCCTGTCCACGCGATAGATCCCGGCGCCGAGCCACTCGAAGTACGAAGTAACCTCGCCGTCGATGGCCGGCCGGATCGGGCCGGTCGGCGGCGTGTGCGATGCCTTCACCGCCTGCCTGAGAATGGGACGGGAAAGCTCCTCGGGCGGCGCCAGGCCGAGCGCGCGATAGACGTTGGCGAGATGCGAGCGGTACAGCTCGTCGAACTCGGCGCGGAATGCCGAGTGGTGCTCGGGGCCGTACCACCAGCACCAGTCGCTGCCCTCGGCGATGAGCAGCTCCTCGAACGCCAGTTGGCGCGCCCCGCCGGAGACTCCGGGGCCGGAGACGGTCTGGTCGTAAGTATGGCGGGCCCGCAACAGGTACTCCCAGGCGCGGTTGTCTTCCTCGGCTCCGATCCACACGTCGAAATTCGCGCCGATCCAGGAGCCCGGAAAGATGTGGCCGAGCGGCTGTGCCTCCACCTTTTGCAGCGCCTCGCTCATGGTGAGCGCCCCGATCTGCGGATCGGCCGAGATCCGGGCGTAAAGCTCGCGAAGAAAGGGACGCCCGTTGGACTCGTAGTATTCCCAGGCGTTCTCGCCATCCAGAATGATGGGCACGAATGCGTCGCGGCCGGCGGCGAGAATGCCGCGGCAGTTCTCGCGGATGCGTTCCAGGAAGTCCCGCGCCGCCTCGGCCGGGCCGACGCGCTGGTAGACGAACCCGATGAGGTCGCTCAAGTAATGATCCCGGAACACGAGGGCGATCTCGCGGCCGTCTGCCCGCCAGCGGTAGGGCCGGTAAGTATCTTCGACGCCCGCGGTGCGCTGAAGCGTGCGGCTGAGGACCCCGTTGTCGGTTCCGGCCCAGGTGAAGCCCGCTTCCGCCGCGATGGCCAGCGCCTCGTCGGACACCGCGCCTTCCGAGGGCCACAGACCGACGGGCGCGGCGCCGAACCTCTGGGCGCAGAAGTCCCGCGCGCGCTCGAGCTGCGTGCGCGCGTCCTGCGGATAGCGGAAGCGGGGCGGCAGCGGCACAGAGGGATGCGAGACGCTGGCGACGTTCGAATCGGCGAGCAGCGGCAGGATGGGATGGTAGAACGGGGTCGTCGAGATCTCGATCTGGCCCTTGGCGGCGAACTTCTGGTAGGCCGGAATCACGCGCCCCAGGATCTCCGCCTGCTTGCGGGCGAGGAACGCCTGGTCGTCGGCCGTGTAGTCGCGGCCCCGCCGCACCAGGTTGCGCACATCGGGGTCTTGCGTGAGAGAGTCTTCGTCGAACCAGGCGAGCTGCGAGAGCACCTGCAAGTCTCGCAGCGCGGCGGTGGTGAAGAGCCGCAGGGTGCGTTCCGGGTTGCAGTTTGCCGCGGCCCAGGCCTGGCAGAACTCGGCGTAACGCGGAAAACGGGCAATGGCCGGCGGCGGAGTCGCCATCAGGAAGTTCCGCAGCATGAACTCCTGCTCGGCGGGCGCCAGCGCCTCGGCTGGTTTCAGGACAACGCTGAGAAACGGGTCCACGGCCTTGCCGCAAGCGTATTCCTCCACCTGCAGCATCATCGACGGAACCAGATTGAAAGTCTGGTGCACGGCCGGAAAATCCTCGAGCACCTGGACCATGCCGTAGTAGTCCTTGAGCGCGTGCAGCCGCGTCCAGGGCATCCGATATTCGCCCGATATCAGGTCCTTGTAAAACGGCTGGTGCATGTGCCAGAGGAAGCAGAGGTGGATTCTAGGCATGGCGAATTACGTTCGCAAAAGAATTCTGGGGACACGCCTGCGTTTGTTCGCAGGCAGAACATTCGTGCGTTCGAGCCCGGAGTGTCCCCGAATTCTTTTGCAGCGCTTTGTTACGTCGCGGCCCCATGACGGTCCTTAGCGCGGAACGGCGTGGTACGGGCGAAGGTCGGGCGCCTTCTGGAAAACCGCGGCCAGCGTCCGCGCTCCGGCGTCGAAGGTCGTCATCGGCCGCAGCCCAAGGATCAGCTCGATGGTCCGCAGGACGGAGAGGGTGTTGTACATGCTGGAATCGGCCGTCCCACGCTTGACGTAAGGCGAAATGACCAGGGCCGGCGCGCGGTCCTTGCCACAGGCATCCACCACAAAGATGGCGGCGTTCGGCCAGAAGCGGCTGCGCGTGACGCCCTCGACGATCATTCCCAGGGCGGCGTCGGTATCGGCCAGGGCTCCGAGGCGCAGGATCGTGAGCTGCGGCATCTGTCCGGTCTTTTCGAACTCCGCCAGTTCGGCCAGAAATGCGCGTGCGCGGTCGCTGTCCGGGTAGGCGGGATCGAGGCCGCGGTAATGCAGGTCGGTTCCCCGGTTCAGAATCGGATCGCGAACGGCCTGGACCTGGATGCCGCCGGCGACCTCCTTCAGCGGGCGGTTCGAGACGAAGTAGCCGTAATTGCGCAGCGTCATGCCCGCCATGCCCGCGTTGGTCCAGAGATAGCCCGACGGCGGAACCGCTGTGGGATCGCCGCCCTCGAATTCTCCGTCATCGAGGTGCAGCCTGAGACGGTTCGGCCCGAGTTTCTCGACGAAGTCGGAGGCAATGGCGGCGGTGGACCAGTCCTGGCCATCCACCGCGCCCTCGCCGACCGTGTAAAAGTCGTCGAGCCGGACAAACTCGCCGGCCAGCTTGCGTTGGTTCGGCGCGGCCCGCTCGTCGTGAGACACGCCGCCTTCTCTTACGATGTAGACGACGTGGGCGATGGGCGAGGGATCGCCGGGGCGCGCGGGGATGGGGCTTGCGGGGCCGGTGCCCGCGTCCTCGAGCAGCGTGTCCCGATACGCCATGTTCTCCAGAACCGTGAGGGAATAGACGGCGAGCTGCTCCTCGTCCGGCGCGGCAAGAAAAGAAGCCGATTTGCCGAGCCCGTTCAGAACCACCAGGCGGTTCCCGGCCAGAACGCGAACCGCGGTCGGATACTGGCCCGTAGGAATGAAGCCCAGCGGCCGCGAGAACACGTGGGAGACGTCAGCGATGGCAACCGCGTTGGCGTCCGAGCAGGCGATGTACAGGCGCTTGCCATCCGGGCTGAGCGCGAGTGCGCTGGGCGTCATGCCGGAGGGCTGCGAGGCCGTCATCGACACGTCGATGGTCTCGATAACCGCCAGCTCCTTGGCCTCGGTGACGCCCACGACGTAGGTATTGTTCGTGTTCGCGGCGGCGACGAACAGGCGCGCGACCCAGGCGGGCTTTCCCTCCGAAACGTCCGCAGACGGCCCGCCGGGGAGCCACGCCAGGTCCGTAGGATGCGGCCCCAGGCGGATCTTGTCGATGAGCGAGCCGTTGGTGGTCTCGTGATGATAGACTGCTCCATCCGCCCAACTGGAGATGAACAGCGACCTGCCGTCGGGATGGAACAGGATGCGGTAGGGCCGGCGGCCGGTGGCGAAGCGTTCGATCACCAGGCCCGACTGCGGGTTGATGACGGCGATGGAATTCCGGAACAATTCGGCGGCGTAGAGCAGGTGTCCTGCCGGATCGAAGGTCACGTCGCCGATGAAGTCGCGCGCGGCGCGCTTGTCCTTGGGCACCACCTGGAACGCGCGGGCGGGCGCCAGCGCGCCTCCCGAAAACGTGAACTCAAACACCGCGGCTTCCGAGCCTCCGCCCACGTAGACGCGATCGCCCTTGGGCGAAAACGCGAGGCCGAGCCAGGCATCCGCGACCGGCGTGCGCCCGATCTCCCGGCCGCTGGCGGCTTCGAGCACGCTTATGGAAGGCGGCTCGAGTCCGCCGTTCAGAACGAGCACGTACCTGCCGTCGGGCGAGACGGCGGCGGACATCGGCAGGGTCGAGAGCGGCGTCTCGCTGCCGGCGGGCCGCAGGCGCCAGCCGCTGTGCAAGACGTCCGGCTGCGCGCATAGAGGCACGGCCGCCGCGAGCAAGGCAAGAACGAAACCAGAATTCATTCGGAGAACCTTTGGGCGATGGGAAAGCGGCGGCCGATCCCGAAGGCCTTGGTGGTGACCTTCAGCCCAGGCGCCGCCTGCTGGCGTTTATACTCGTTGCGATCCACCGTATTCACAAGTCCCTTGACGAAATCGAGCGGCAGACCCAGCCTGTCGGCGATCTGCCGCGGCGCCTCGCACTCCTCAACGTAGCATCGCAGAACTTCGTCGAGCACTTCGTAGGGTGGCAGCGAGTCCGTGTCCTTTTGATTGGGCCGGAGCTCGGCGGAGGGCGGCTTTTCGAAAACACTCTCCGGGATGGCGCCGGGATGGCGGGAGTTGGCCACCCGCGACAACTGGTAGACCAGCGTCTTGGGAACGTCGCTGATGACCGCCAGGCCGCCGCACATATCGCCGTAGAGCGTGCAATAGCCCACCGCCAGCTCGCTCTTGTTGCCGGTGGTCAGCACCAGGCAGCCGTATTTGTTGGAGAGCGCCATCAGCAGCGCACCGCGGATTCTCGCTTGCAGATTCTCTTCGGCCACGCCGGGCGCCGAGCCAACGAACAGCGGCGCCAGCGTTTCGAGGTACTGCTGGTAAACGCCGGCGATAGAGGCTACCTCGAAACGGATGGCGAGGTTACGGGCCAAGGCGCACGCGTCCGTCATGCTGCCTTCCGAGGAGTAAGGCCCCGGCATGGCGACCCCGATCACGTTCTCCGCACCCACCGCGTCTACGGCGATGACGGCGGTGAGCGATGAATCGATGCCGCCCGAGAGGCCGATGATGGTCTGGCGGAAGCCGCACTTGTGCAGGTAGTCGCGGGTACCGAGAACCAGGGCTTCGTAGACGGCAGAGGGTTCGTCGTCGAGGTTGGCGGGAAATCCGGGGACACGCCTGCTTTCCTCCGCAAGGGGAGCGCTCGACTCGGCCGGCCCGGAGTGTCCCCGGATTTCTTCCGTATCGACAATCACCAGGTCCTCGCGGAATGAGGCGCAGGAAGCCGTGACGCGCGCCTGGGCGTCCATGGCGAAGCTGGAGCCGTCGAAAACGAGCGAATCGTTGCCGCCCACCTGGTTTACGTACACCACCGGCAGTCCGAACCGGCGCGCGGTGTTGGCGAAGATTTCGCGGCGCTGCCCGCGCTTGTGCATGTGATAGGGCGAGGCGTTGATGCTGATGAGAATCTGCGCCCCGTTGCGCGCCAGGTCCTCGACCGGGTCCTGGCGGTAGAGGCGGCGCTCCCAGAACTGCTTGTCGTTCCAGGCGTCCTCGCAGATGGTGAGCGCCACCTGGGTTCCCCGGAACGCGAACAGCGACTCGCGCTCCCCGGGGACGAAATAGCGGGCTTCGTCGAAGACGTCGTAGGTGGGCAGCAGCATTTTCGTCTGGCGGAAGACGATCTCGCCGCGCTCGATGACGGCCGCGCAGTTGGCCGCGCGCTTGCCGGTTTGGGAATGCGACCGGCCGACGTATCCGCAGACGAGCGCCAGGCCGAGGCCGGAGGTTTCGCTAGCCAGCCGGTTCAACTGCTCCTCGGTGCGTTCGAGGAAGCTCTCCTTTTCGACCAGGTCGCGGGGGGGATAGCCGTTAATGGCGAGCTCCGGGAAGACAGCCAGCTCCGCGCCGCGCCCGGCGGCCTGGCGTGCCGTGCGCAGGATAAGGGCGGTGTTTCCCTCGAGGTCGCCGACGGTCGTATTGATCTGCGCCAGTGCGATCCGCATGTGAACCTTTATTGTACTGAGAGGGTGGTGGGCAGGCGCAGCGACCGAGGGGCAGGGGCCCCTGACGGCCACTGTCCGAAAACGGGCTTAGGAGTATTTTGCACTTTTCAGTTTTCGCTCCAGGGCGGCGTTCGGCGTTGGCCGCGCGCCGGGGGGACGCTGCCGAGAGTGATGAATTTCGATGAATGCACTGTCCGTTTGCGGGACTGGGACCTTGGTGAACTTTTTCGTTTTTGGGCCCGGCTGCCTCGCCGCTCGATGGGACCGCGAAGAGCGCATGAGTCTGGCCTCCGAGCGAAGCATAGAGCAGCCGGGCCGCCGCGCGAGGAATAGAGGGGCGCAAGTGCATGAGAATTCGGGAGAGAAAATGCTCTTGGGGACGTGATTCCCCTGCACGGGCCCGTTGGGGCCGTCACCGGGACGGATGAAGGAGGACCTTGTTGGACGGGATACCATTTGCCGAGCATGTCCCTCCGCGGCACGCCCTCGCACTACTCGCTTTCTGGCTATCCTGCCATTGCGACAGTCAAAGTCACCGTGCTGTCCGGCCCTGCCGGCGTTCCCGTGCGGGCCGCCATCGTCCGGCTCGCTCAGCGCTGCGGGGAGGAAGTGCTCTGGCTCAGCGGCAAGGTCGGCGCGGACCGCATTCATCGGATCTCGGGAAAGCCGCCCGACATGGCGCCCGTGGCCTACCGCATCGCCTGGATGCTGCGCACGAGACGGAACAGTTCCGCGCCACCGCCATGTTCGCCGACGCGCACGCCTGATGGTGTGGCGGCTGACCAGCGCGTTTCGGACGAGCTGGGCGAGCGCCGACCCGCTGGGCCTCCTCGCGACGTTCGGAAAGCTGGCGCGCTTCAGCACGCTGACATCATCGTGATTGATTCACTAGACGGCATGCCCTCCAGCTTTGGCGAATTCTCTTAGCTGCCTGTCCTCTCTGTTCCCTTCAGCCGTGCTAGTACTACTGTGTTACAAACGTCGCGACCCACAAAACGGGCAGCAAGGAAGCTGCGCCAGAAGGCGTCGGGCAATCGTGATGCGTAGGGTGGTGATGGAGGTCCGACTATGCCGCTCGGGACGGACGCGAGCCGCGCGGGCGGAAGTCTGGCGGGAAGTGGGGCGTTGATAGTCCGAGATGACCGGCGCGTGCCGAGGGGGAAAAACGGTTCCGCTCGGCCACCAGGAACCCATATGCGGCAAGGCAAAGCGTGGCATGGTGATGAAAGCCTCTCCAGCCGCGCCCCTCGAAGTGGCCCAACCCCAATTCCTGTTTCAGTTCCTGGTAGTCGCGCTCAATGATCCAGCGGTGCTTGGCCAGGCGCACCAACTCGGTCAAGGAAGTGTCAGCCGGCAGCGTCGAAAGCCAATACTTGGTGGGCTGCTCCTCCCCTTTGGGCCATTCCATCAGCAGCCACTCCTCGGCGTGCGGCTCACTGCGCCAGTAGTCCCGATGCGCGGGGCGGACACGGATCGCCGCAAACCGGGACCGCAGTTTCTGTTTCACTCCCTGCCGCCACCTCACCGTTTTCCAGTACTCGGCGGGCAGCGACAACGCCAGTTGTTTGACCGAGACCGGTTGGTGTTCTGGATCGCGTCGCAACAGCTTTGGCGGGCGACCCGTGCCGCGACGGCGGGGTGCCAGCTTGGGTTCTTTGCCCGGTTCCCAGACGGTCAGCGTGCTCTGGATTCCCACGACATAGCGCAACTCCAGTTTCGTCAACTCCGTGCGGAATCCGCTGTCGGTCCCATATCCAGCGTCGGCCAGCACCACTCCTTCGGGAATGCCCCGCGCGCGTGCCTGACGAATCTGCGCCAGCGCGATTTCGGGCTTGGTTCGGAACGAAATGTCAGCAGGCACTCCCGCTCTGTCCCGCCGCTCGCTGTCGTTGGCCCAAGTCTCGGGCAGATACAGGCGGAAGGCGACCGGCATACTCGAGGTCTCGGTCGTCATGGAAAGGCTGACCGCCACCCGGCAGTTCTCCTGCTTGCCGATCTGGCCACAGTACTGGCGTGCCACCCCGACCGAATGCTGGCCTTTCTTGGGAAAGCCGGTGTCGTCTACCACCCAGGCGACTACCGGACCGCGTGCCAGCATGGCGGGCAAGACGAAATCCAGGCTCCGATCCAGCACGGCCTCGTCGCTCCAGGGAGCATCCGCCACCAGGTGGTGTAAGGACTGATGCATCCGGCGGACATTCTGGGGCGCCAGTCGCGCCGCCATCGGTTCGACGCTCTTCCGCTCACCAGGCAACAGCAAGCCGGTGCAATAGGAGCGCAAAGGGATACTACGATCGGCGTGCCCTGCGGCCTGCGCCAAGCCATCCAGATAGGCCGCAAAGCGTTTGTGCTGTGGGCTTGGCGCTGCGTCGGTTCCCACAAAACAATTCTACACTAAACTGTTCTGTTTGTAACACAGTAGTACTAGGATGGGCGCCTACGACAGCGCGTGGCGGGATTTGGGGGCTGGAAAGTGGAACGGCTGAAAACCTATCCGACCATCGGGGTATGCGGCCTCGATTGCGGCCTGTGTCCTAGATATTACACGGCGGGGACCTCGAGGTGCCCGGGTTGCGGGGGTCCGGGTTTCTCCGATAAGCACCCCTCCTGCTCCTTTATCACCTGCTGCGTCAAGAAGAAAGGCTTTGAAGTCTGCGGCCAGTGTCCGGAGTTCCCCTGCTCGAAGTTCAAGAGCGAGGAGGAGTACCGGCAGGTAGAGCTGTCGTCATCCTACCCGCCATCCAGGAAAGTGCTGTCGAATCTGAGATTCATAAGGGAAAAGGGGATCAGGGAGTTCATAAGGCGCCAGGAGAAGCGGGTCGGCCTGCTTGAGACCATGATCGAGGGCTACGACGACGGCAGGTCGAGGAGCTTTTTCTGCCGGGCGGCGGCCCTGCTCGATCCCAAGGTCCTGAAAGGCTCATTGGACAAGGCGAAGAAAGCGATGGGAGCCGGCGACGGTAGGACAAGCGATACCGCCGATAAGGCCAAGGTCCTGAGGGGGATCCTCACAGAAGCCGCCCTCTGCGAGGGAATCGAGCTGAAGGGGAAGAAATAGGCGGCTCTCGCGCACAGGGGCCTGAGCCGACACTATCCTCAACGACTCGAAACCGAGGCGGCACCGTTTTCTGCCCTTCTCACCGCCCCACAACTCGCAGTAGTTGCCTGATCGGCTCACCTATTTCGGCAGCTCGGCTTTGCCAGCTACGTTGAACTTACCGATCTGGACCGAGGCTGCCTCCTGAGGCTGTGCACCACCCAGTGAGACGATGTATTCACCGGGCACAATCAC
The DNA here is from genome assembly GCA_963719445.1 of Bryobacterales bacterium. GTDB lineage: Bacteria > Acidobacteriota > Terriglobia > Bryobacterales > Bryobacteraceae > DASWZN01. Next base: position 3,299,047 of record OY970385.1, on the reverse strand, counting down.
GCGATTGCCCTTCCGATCAACCTGGCCCAAGGAGCGCGGATCAATTGTAAGGCTGACGTGAGCTGACTCGCCCGGACCCAAATGCACGCGCTTGAATCCCGCAAGCACACGCAGAGGAGTTTCAAAGGCCCTGGGCTGCGTGAGGTAGAGTTCAACGACTTCATCTCCCGCCATTGCGCCCGTATTCTTCACGTCACCTTCTACCGTGACCGACTCATCGGGTTTGACCCTCAATGGCGCTATTCTCAGGTTGTTGTACGCAAAGCTCGTGTAGCTGAGTCCGAAGCCGAATCCATAGAGCGGCTTGTCCGCGAGATAGCGATAGGTCCGGCCACGCATCGAATACTCCTCGAATGGTGGGATCTGGCTTAGCGACGAATAAAACGTCACCGGAAGGCGCCCGGCAGGATTGTTGTCGCCGGCCAACGTCTCGGCAATTGCCGTACCGCCCTCCTCTCCGGGATACCACGATTCGAGAATCGCATTGGCATTCTGCTGCGCCCAGTTGACGGCCAGCGCGCTGCCGTTTTGCAGCACAACAACCAACGGCTTACCGGTGGCGGCAAGCGCTTTCAACAGATCTTCCTGGGCCGCGGGCAAATCGATCGAAGTGCGATCGCCGCCGCTAAACCCCGCCAGCTTCACGGGCATCTCCTCGCCCTCCAGGGAGGGTGAAAGCCCGACGAACGCGATTGTCACCTCCGCTTGCTTTGCCGCTTCGACTGCCTGGTCGCGCAGCACAGCCGCCGGGGCCTGCCAGGTAAGGTCAATACCGGCGCTCCCCGTTCCGTGCAAGTACTCCAGACGGATCGGGTGTGGTCGCATATCGCCGAACGTCACACGCGCTTCGATATCGGCGCCTCGCTCGCCAGTAGTCTCGCCGCGATTTTCAACCAGCAACTTCCCGTCCAGGTAAAGCCGGAAGCCTTCTGCGTTCTCGCAGGCATAGCAGTAGTTCACGCGCACACCCAGTTTGTACTCGCCGGGTGCCGGCGGAGCAAAGCTACCGCTCCAGCGCACCGAGTAATTGTTGCGCTGCAGGCCGTCTACAGGAACAACCTTGTCCCAATTGAAATTGATGTTACGGTCGGTCCGCGTGAGGACAGGCGGTCCACTCAAATCAGGCGAGCTGAAGTACTCGCCGGTCAGTCCATAGCCGGAACCGCCGGCAGGGTGAAGCGCGGTATGCTCGACGGGCATCGCGAAACCCTCAACCAACGTCGAGCCCTGCGCGTAAGCCACTTTGGCAGAGGAAAACCGCCTTTCAATCCCGTCGAGTGGATAGACCGGCAAAGGCGGCGGTCCGTTGTAGTTGCCTTGCAGGGACTGTATGAGCTCAGCGGTGGGACCGACCACGGCGATGCGAGCGATCCCGCCTTTCAGGGGAAGTATGCGGTCCTGGTTCTTCAGCAGCACAATGGATTCCCGGGCCGCGCGCAGCGAGAGTTGGCGATGATCCGGCGAGTTGACCTCACTCACGGCAATACGCCCATAGGGAAAACTGGACGACGGGTCGAACATGCCGAGCTTGAATCGCGCCCGGAAGAGGCGGCGTAATGCGGTGTCAAGCTCGGATTCTCTGATCAAGCCCTGATGAACTGCGTCAACCAGCGCCGGGAACGCCTGCCCCGGCCCGAAACCGCATTCGAGATCGGTGCCAGCTTTAACGGCAGCGGCCGCCGCGTGGGCCATGTCCGGAGCGTAGTGGTGTCCCGTGTTTACGTCAGCGACGGCAGCACAGTCGCTTACGACGTAGCCGTCAAACTTCCACGCCTCGCGCAGATGATCGCGTAGAAGCATGGTACTAACGCAGGCAGGCACTCCATCAATCGAGTTATAGGCGCACATCACAGACTGCGCGTGCGCCTCGGTCACCGTGGCGCGAAAAGCGGGCAAGTAAGTGTCCTCAAGATCGTGCGGCGAGACATCCACATTGAAGCCGTGCCGCAGCGGCTCGGGGCCGCTGTGCACCGCGTAGTGCTTCGGAGTTGAGACCACCCGGAAATATTGTGGATCGTTTCCCTGCATGCCGGTGACGAAAGCCACGCCCATGCGGCCCGTTAAGAACGGGTCTTCACCATAGGTCTCCTGGCCCCGCCCCCAACGGGGATCACGAAAGATGTTGATATTGGGCGCCCAAAACGTAAGCCCAAAGAACATTTCGTGATGGTCATTGCGCGTGGCTTCGTTGTACTTGGCGCGCGCCTCGGTCGAGACCGTCTCACCCATCATGTGGACAAGGTCGGCGTCCCAAGTGGCGGCCATCCCAATCACCTGAGGAAAATTCGTCGCGTAGCCGGCAAAGGCGACACCATGCAGGCCCTCGTTCCACCAGTCGTACTTCGGAACGCCAAGCCGCGGGATGGGGGCCGCATGGTCCCGCATCTGCGAGACCTTCTCTTCCAGCGTCATGCGGCCGATGAGGTCGTCAACACGCTGTTCCAACGGCAACATCGGATTCATATACGCAGCCTGAGGAGTTACCTCTTGCTGGGCGTGCAGGGGGAAAGCGAGTGCGAGGCCGGCCAAAAGTCCGAGAAAGCTGCTCGCTAGAGCGGCGCGGAAGCTAGACATGAAGATTTGCAACTCCTGTGCACGAGTGTTCTTACAAGACCTACCATTATACCCGGCAAGCCGCGGCAGACATCCTTGCACGAGAATCTCCCGGGTCGCATCCGCGGTTGCCGGTCGCCAGGACCGAATCCGGACAAAGCGGGAGGCTTCGAGCGCGGCGCCGGGGCCGTCTGTTTGCCTGGCAGGCGCGTCGCGGTCTGTCCCACTACCGGCAGCGCAGCGCCGTTATCGGGTCCACTCGCGTGGCCCGCAGTGCCGGCAGGTAGCTGGCCAACGCCGCTACCATCCCCAGGAACGCGGCCGCCGCCGCGAACGTCATCGGGTCGGCCGCGCTCACCTTAAAGAGCATGCCGCTGACCAGCCGCGCCGCCGCCAGCGCCGCCACGACGCCCGCCATCAGCCCCGGCACGGTCAGGCGCAGTCCTTCGCTCACCACCAGCCCAAGCACGTCGCTCGGCTTCGCTCCCAGCGCCATCCGGATACCCAGTTCCTGCGTCCGCTGGCTCACCGCGTAGCTCATGACGCTGTAGAGCCCGAGCGCCGCCAGCAGCAGGCACACCACCCCCACCACGGTCAGCAGGCTCGCCGCAACCTTCTGGGCGTAGAGCGACGCACTGGTGGCATCCTCCATCCGGCTGGTCTGGAACACCGCGTCCGGGTTGAGCGCCAGCGCCTCCCGCCGCAGCACCGGGGTCAGCCGCATCGGGTCGCCATTGGTCTTGAGCAGCACCGCGAAGTTCAGCCCTGGACCGAACCACTGCACGAACGGGACGTAGAAAAACGGCAGCGGAGCCTCCATCAGCGTGTGATACTTGCTGTCCTTCGCCAGGCCCACCACCGTCGCGGCACCGCCTCCTATACGGACCTTCCGGCCGATCGGGTCCAGGCCCCGGAAGAACCGCCGAGCGAAAGTCTCGTTGACGATGATCACCAGCGGCTTGTCTTCCCCGTCCATCTGGGTGAAATCACGGCCCTCCAGCAGCGGGATGCCCATCAGCTTGAAATACCCGGGGGGCACCGTGGCCCGGTGGACGATCATCTGCTCGTAGCGCCCCGGGACGTAGCCGTCGACCTCCAGTTGATGATAGGGGGTCGATCCTCCTGGCATCGCCAGCGGAACCACGTCCGAGTAGGTCATGCCGACCACGCCCGGCTGCGCCTCCATCCGCTCCCGGAGCTTGCGGCAGAACAGGTGCTGCTCCTGGCCCGAGTAGCCGGCATTCGACAGGTAGAACTGTGACATCGACATGTTCGTCATGTCGAAGCCCGGCTGCACGCCGCTGGCGTTCTGGAAGCTGCGGAAGAACAGCCCCGCCCCGATCAGCGCCACCATCGCCAGCGCCACCTCGGCCGTCACCAGCAGCCCGCGCATGCGGTGCGACTCCGTCCCCGCGCTTCCGCCGCGGCCGCCTTCCTTGAGGGTTTCGTTCAGGTCCGCGCGCACCGAGAGAAGAGCCGGCGCCGTGCCCGAGACCAGCGTCGCCACCGCCACGATCAGCACCGTGAAGCCCAGCGTCGGCAGGTTCAGCCCGCCTCCGAAATCCATCGGAATATCCATCGCCGGCAGCAGCGCGATGAGCGACTGGCCCATCCACATCACCAGCAGCACTCCGACCCCCGCCCCCGCGCCGGCCAGCACCAGCGTCTCGGTGAGCAGTTGCCGTGCCAGCCGGCCGCGCTGCGCTCCCAACGCCAGCCGGATGCTGAACTCCTTCTGGCGCGAAACGGCCCGCGCCAGCAGCAGGTTGGCCACATTCGCGCACACGATGAGCAGCAGCAGCAGGCACACCGCCATCAGAATGCGCAGCGGCGTCAGCAACATGTGCTGGGCCCCCAGGTGCCCCTTCCAGATCGGCGTCACCTGCGCGTCCACCCCGCGATTGGTATCGGGGTGCGTTGCCGCCAGCCGCCGCGCCAGCGCTCCTACCTCCGCTCCCGCCTGCTCGACGGTGACCCCCGGCTTCAGCCGGATGATGGCCGAGGTGATGTCGCGGCAGTCGCGGCGGTGCAGCGTGCCGTCCCCGGTCCCCATCGCCGTGGCCATGGTGACCGGCATCCAGACGTCGAACACCACTCCCACCAGCGATCCGTGGAACTCCGGCCGAGTCACGCCGATGATGGTCAGCTCGTGCCGGCTCAGCTGGATCGTCTTGCCCAGCACCTTCGGGTCGCCGCGATACCGGTGCTGCCACATCCGGTAGCTGATCACCGCCACCGGATGGCCGCCCTCCTGGTCGCCCGCCTCCTCAGGCAGAAACGTGCGTCCCAGGAGCGGTTTCACTCCCAGGATATCGAAGTAATTGGCCGAGACCAGCTCAGCCCACGCCCGCTCGGTCCGGCCCTTGGCGCCCACGCTGAGCGGCGTGAACCGCCCGATGGCCACACCGGAGACCTGTTTCAGGTTGTCGCGATAGTCGCGGTAGTCCAGGTACGAGAGGCTGAGGGGTTCCCCGCTTGGGGTCGCGGTCTCGATCAGCGCCAGGTCCTTCAGATCGTGGACACCGGGGAACGGGTGCAGCAGCACCGCGTCGATCCAGGAGAACACGGTCGAATTGACCGCGATGCCCAGGGCCAGCGTCAGCACCGCCACCGCCGTGAATCCCGGGCTGCTCTTCAACATCCTCAGGCCGAACCGGATATCGTGCATCGTCGGTTGTAGAAGCAATTTCGGGTCCGTTACTAAGTCGTTGGAATTGCAGGCTGTCGGGCCGTTCCGCCGTGCGCTTCCGGGACCCGGTGTCCGGAACCGGACAGTGGGTCGGACGATCGCTTCCTGTCGTCGGACAAGACCATGGTCTTTGACAGACCGCTTCACCGGCGCCGCCGTCGAGGCCAGCTCCGATTTCTTGCACCGCGGCTCGCTCAGGTACCGCTTGACCCCGCCCCTGGTGATCCGGTTCGCCACCAGGTCCAGCGGCTGCGGCCGGTCGGGCAAATGGATCAGCACCGGCTCGGGCCATATCAATGGCGCCAGAGGCAGCTCGAATCAACGCTTCCTGCCCCCACCTCACCCGCCAATCGAATACATCGGCCGGGGCGGGGCGACGAAGCGGGCGGTGTTGATTTCGTGGCCCTCCCACTTGGCGCGGACGGTGGCGCGGATCGCCTCGGCGATTTCCTCGTCGGAGGCACGGCCGCGCAGCAGCGATCGGACGTCGGTCTCTTCGATGGCGAAGAGGCAGTAGCGCAGGTGGCCGTCGGCGGTCAGGCGGATACGGTTGCAGTTGAGGCAAAACGGCCGGCTCACCGAGGCGATGAAGCCGACCCGGCCGATGCCGTCGGCGTAGCGGTATTGGGTGGCCGGAGCGCGCGGATCGCCGGCCGGAATCTCGATGAGCGGCGCGATCTCGCGCGAAAGCGTCTCGACGATCTCGCCGGCCGTCAGCACCTTGGCGCGGTCCCAGATGCCCTGCGCATCGAGCGGCATGAACTCGATGAAGCGCACCTCCATGCCGCCCGCGCGGGCGAAGCGGGCGAGCGGAACGATGTCCGGCTCGATCAGCCCCTTTACCGCGACGGCGTTCAGCTTGATGGGGTCGAAGCCGAGACGGCGGCAGGCGGCGATGCCGGCCAGGACGCGGCCGAGCTCGTCGCGCCGCGTGATGCGGATGAAGCGCTCGCGGTCGAGCGTGTCCAGGTGGATGTTGATCCGCCGAAGACCGGCTTCGTAAAGGGCCGGCGCCTGGTCCTCGAGCAGCACGCCGTTGGTGGTGAGCGCCAGGTCCTCGATGGCGGGAATGGCGGCCAGGCGCCGCACCAGGTCCGGCAGATCCCGGCGCACCAGCGGCTCCCCACCTGTGATGCGCACCTTGGCGACCCCCAGCCGGCCGGCGATGTTCACGAAGCGCTCGATCTCCTCGAAGCTCAGGATCTCGGCGCGCGCGACGTAGGCGGGGTCGCGCTCGGGCATGCAATAGAAGCAGCGGATGTTGCAGCGGTCGGTGACGCTGACGCGGAGGCTGTCGTGCGAGCGGCCGAAGGTATCGAGCAGGCCGTTCGTCATCGGGATCTCACCCCAGGGCCAGCATTCTCTCCAGCGGAACGAGCGCTCTTTTCGCGATCTCCTCGGGAACCTCTACGCGCGGCGAAAGCGTGCGCAGGCAGTCGCGCAGCTTTTCGAGCGTGTTGAGCTTCATGTACTGGCACTCGCTGCAATTGCAGTTGTCGTTGGGCACGAAGTAGAAGCGCTTTTGCGGGGCGAGCCTGGTGAGCGAGTGCGAGACGCCGCTCTCGGTCATGACGATGAACTCGCCGGCGGGAGCTTCGACGCAGTACTTGATTATGGCGGTGGTGGACCCGATGAAATCGGCCTGCTCGAGCACCTCGGGCGGGCACTCGGGATGCGCCGCGACCAGGGCGTCCGGGTGCGCGGCGCGGGCCTCGGCGACCCGGCGAGCGTTGAAGGTCGCGTGGACGATGCAGGTCCCCTGCCAGATCTTCATGTTCTCGCGGCCGGTTTGCTTCTGGACGTAGGCCCCCAGGTTCCGGTCTGGCAGGAACAGGACCGTCTTCTCGGGCGGGACCGAGTTCACCACCGCGACGGCGTTGCGCGAGGTGCAGAGGATATCGCTCTCCGCCTTCACCTCGACCGAGGTATTGATGTAGCTCACGATGACGTGATCGGGATGCTGGCGGCGGTAGGCGCGGACCGGCTCGACGGCGCAGCCTTCGACCAGGCTGCAACTGGCCGCGCGGTCGGGGACGACAACAATCCGGTTCGGATTCAGCACCTTGGCGGTCTCCGCCATGAACCACACGCCGCAGAAGGCGATCACGTCGCCCTGGAACTCACGGGCCTTGCGAGCCAGCTCGAGGCTGTCGCCAATGGAGTCGGCCAAGTCCTGGATCTCCGGCTCCTGGTAGTGGTGCGCCAGCAGGATCGCCCGGCGCTCGCGCTTCAGGTCCAGGATCTCCTCGGCCAGTGTTGTGATTGCCAGCATGGACGGAACTGGTCCCATTGTAACAAGGGGGGCCGCGCATACGCGGCGGGATTTCGCCGATAAGAGCCGTGAGGTGACAAAGGCGATGAGTGTACACGCGATGAGAATGGTTAGCAGGCGGCTGCTTTGGGCGAGCCTGCTTGCGGCGGCTGGAATGACCTACCTGCACGCGGATGATGGAGTGATGCGCGTGTCGGAAGAGGATCTCAGGAAGGCGGCCGTCACCAAGGTCAAACCCGAGTATCCTCCGGTGGCCCGGCAGCTGCACCTTGGGGGGCAGGTCGAAGTGGATGTCTTCGTCGACGCCGAAGGGGACGTCGAGAAGGTGGAGCCCAGGAGCGGGAACCCGCTGTTCACCAGCGCCGCGGCCACGGCGCTGAAGAAGTGGAGGTTCACGCCCTTCAAGACGGACGGAAAGGCCGTCAAGGCCGTGGGGGCCATGCGGATCGAATTCGCCCGCCAGTGACGGCGCAGGGGATCACCGGATCCCCTGGCCTCATCCAACGACCGCCACCAGCTCGGCGACCGCCTCCTTGATATCCCGCGACCGCGCGGACATGTCTTCGCTCGCCGAGGCGCTTTGCTCGGCGCTGGCCGCGGTCCTTTGCGTAACCTCTTCCATCTGCGCGACGGCCTTCGATATCTCCTCGATCCCCCGCACCTGCTCCTGGCTGCTTAGCGTGACGCCGTCCACCAGCGCCTTCACTTTGAGCGCGATGTCGTTGCTCACCGTGATGGCCTGGGCCACCTGATCCAGTTTCGCCGCGCCATCGGAGGACTTGGCGATGGATTCCTCGATCAGTACCGTGGTGTCCCGGGCGGCCTGCGCGCTGCGCTGGGCCAGGTTCCGAACTTCGCCCGCCACCACCGCGAATCCCATGCCCGCTTCGCCGGCGCGGGCGGCCTCGACGGCGGCGTTCAGCGCCAGGATATTGGTCTGGAAGGCGATCTCGTCGATCACCTTGATGATCCGGGCGATTTTCTCGCTCGATGCGTTGATCTGTTTCATGGAGGCGGACATCTGGTCGGAGGCGGCCGTCATGCGCCCGACATTGGCCTCGGCTTCCTGCATGGATTGCGCCGCCGCGCGGGTGTTATCCAGGTTTCGTTTCGTCATGGCGGTGATCTGGTCTCCCGTGGATGCGGTGTTGCCCAGTGAGGCCGCCTGCTCGGCGGCGCCTTGGGCCAGCACCTGGCTGGCCGCCGAGACCTGGCTGGCCGATGACGTGACGTGCTCGACGGCTTGATCGATCTTCCACACCAGGTCGCGGAGGCCTGCCGCAGAGCGCCGGACCGCCAGCAGAATGACCACTCCCACAGTCAGCGACAGTGCCATCAGCAGACCCTGAACCCAGAAGTTGGCCGATTGACGCGAGTCGGCTGCCTGGCGGGATTGGCTGAGGGCCTCGCGGACCGAGGAAACGGTGTCGCCGGCGACCCATTCCATCTCCTCGCCGGCGGGCACGATCTTCTCGCCCATGAGCTTCTGGGCGGCGTCGAATTGCTGGGCGTCGAGCATCCCGGTCATCTGGCGATGCAGGGCGTCCCAGTTCTCGAAACCGGACCGCAACCGGCTGAGCAGGGACCGGCCTTGCACGGTTCCCGGCATCGCCTCCATGCGCGCCAGGGCCTGCCTGGTGCTTGCCGACGTGCTCTCGAAGACCCGCTTATACTGGTCCGCCCGAGCCTGGTCCTGGAGGATCAAGCGCAAAATGATCCCGTTCTCGAGACGCAGCATCTCCGCCGCACCTGCCGAGACCTGGCCGGCAAGATCCACCATGGCGGCCTGCTGGCCGGCGATCGCATCGATCTCGCTTCTCAGCGCGCCGAGCGAGGTCAGCGAGGAAACGCTCAGCACCAGGCTCAGGCCCAGGACGGTCGCAAAACCGCCGGTCAGCTTCCAGGTCAGGCTCATGCGGGAATTCATGCCGGTCTCCTATGTTGGGATGGATGGTTTGCCAACGCAGCGGCGCGCGGGCGCTCAGATCAACTCATCGGACGGGGCAGGCCCGGAGATTAGGTACGATAAGAGCATTACGCCATGCCCATCTACCAGGTCATCGTCCTTGCCATTGTGCAGAGCCTCACGGAGTTCCTGCCGATCAGCAGCACCGCGCACCTGACCCTCATCCCGCGCCTGCTCGGCTGGAATAGCCCCGCGCTGAACAGCCTGGATTTCGACATTGCGCTGCACGTGGGAACGCTGGCGGCGGTGGTCGCCTACTTCCTCCGCGACTGGCTCCAGATCCTGGCGGGCGGCTTCGGCGTCAACGTCAGGAGCGGCGATGCGGACATCCACCACAACCGCGGGTTGCTCTGGCTGCTGGTGCTGGCCACCCTTCCGGTAGGACTCGCCGGCTACATCTTCAAAGAGCAGGCGGAAACCACCTGGCGGAACTCCTACGTCATCGGCGCCATGCTGATCGCCGTCGGCGTCGTCATGTACATGGCCGAGCGGGCGGCTGCCCTGAAGAAGACCCTGGGCGAGGTATCGCTCACCGATGCGGCCGCCATCGGCCTGTCGCAAGCCCTGGCCGTCATCCCCGGTGTTTCCCGCAGCGGCATCACCATCTCGACCGGCCTGTTCCGCGGCCTGGACCGTTACGCCGCCGCCCGCTTCTCGTTCCTGCTCGCGACCCCCGCCCTGGCCGGCGCCGCGCTCAAGGCGTTCTACGACCTGCACAAGAACGGCGGCCTGGCGGCGGACATGCGGCTGCCGTTCGCCGTGGGTGTGGCGGTCTCGGCCGTTACGGGCTGGATCGTCATCGCCTTCTTTCTGCGCTTTCTCCGCACCCACACCCTGCGCTTTTTCGTGTACTACCGGGTCCTTTTTGGCATAATAGTAATCGCTCTGGCTGTTTTGGCGCGCGCGTAGGATGAACGGCACGCCGGTAGCGCGGTACTCACGCCTTAACGAGGCCGTCGGTTTGTTGTGCCTGCTCGTTGGGCTGGCGCTCTTACTTAGCCTCGTCTCGTATTTCCCTGAAGACTCGTCCTGGAACACGGCTGCGGGCGCGCTCCACGCCAGGAACCTGATCGGAAAGTCCGGGGCCTTCGTCGCCGACCTGACCTTCCAGCTCCTCGGCCTGCTGGCTTTCTCTATTCCCGCGATCGTGGTGTGGATCGCCTGGAACCGGGTGCGGCGCCGGCCGGTTGAAGCGCCCGTCGCCAAGGGAGTGGGGATAGCGCTGCTGGTCTTCGGCGCCGCGGCTGCGCTCTCGCTTGGCCCGCATTGGACGCTGCTCGGCGGCGCTGTCGCGCCGGGCGGCCTGGCGGGACTGCTGCTTGCCGACGCCCTGCTCGCAGGGTTCAATCTGACCGGCGCCATCCTGGCCACTTGCGCCTGCCTCCTGGCGGGGCTGTATCTGACCACGAAGTTCCGGCTTTCCCACGTGGCTTTCGTCCTGGGCGTTCCGGGACGGGTGATTCGACCGCTCCGCGGGTTGTGGCGTCCGCGGGCCAGACGGCAGGCGGAAGCGCCCGCCGAGCGCAGCGCAGTGGCGGAGGCGGAAGAGCCCGAAGTCGAGGAAGAACCGCCGTTCGAGCCCGACGCCGAGGCCGGGCCCGAACCCGAGCCAGACGGCGAGATCCCCATCCGCACCATCGAAGATCTGCCGCCCAGCCCCAGGCCCGCGGCCGAGCCCGTCTTCGTCGAGCCGCTGCGGGAAGAGCCCGCCAAGCCGCGCGCGCATTCGGCCGAGCGGCCCGCCCCCGCAAAGAAGCAGTACGAATTGCCGTCCACCGACCTGCTCAACGAGCCTTCCGCCCGCAACTCCTTCGACGAAGAAGAGCTGAAGCAGATCGCCGCCCGCATCAAGTCGAAGTTCGAGGAGTTCAACGTTTTCGGCTCGGTGGTGCAGATCAACCCCGGCCCGGTGGTGACCACCTTCGAGTTCAAACCCGAGGCCGGCATCAAGTACAACCGCATCACGGCTCTCAACGAAGACCTGTGCCTGGGCCTGCAGGCCGAGTCCATCCTCATCGAGCGCATCCCCGGCAAGCCCACGGTGGGGATCGAGGTGCCGAACGCGCGGCGCGAGGTGATCGCCCTGCGCCAGATCCTGGAGTCGGACGAGTTCGCCAGCTCGCAGTCGCGCCTCACCATCCCGCTCGGCAAGGACATCAGCGGGCGAATCAAAGTGACGCCGCTTGAAGTCATGCCGCACCTGCTGATCGCCGGCTCCACCGGCTCCGGAAAGAGCGTGATGCTGAACACGCTGATCATGTCCGCGCTGTACAAGGCGACGCCGGACGACGTGCGCATGATTCTGGTAGACCCCAAGCGCCTCGAGCTGGGGCTTTACGAGGGCATTCCGCACCTGCTGACGCCCGTAATCACCGACGCCAAGAAGGCCACCAACGCGCTCCGCAACGCCGTGCTCGAGATGGAGCGCCGCCTGCGCCTGCTGGCCGCCCAGGGCGTGCGCAACATCGAGCAGTACAACCGCAAGGTGCGCCAGTTGCGCAACGAGCCCATCCCGCTGTTTGAAGACAGCATCGAGAGCGCCGAGGAGCTGGAGGAGCTGCCCTACATCCTGATCCTCATCGACGAGCTGGCGGACCTGATGATGGTGGAGGGGCACAACGTCGAGCAGTCCGTGACGCGCCTAGCGCAGATGGCGCGCGCGGTCGGCATGCACCTGGTGCTGGCGACGCAGCGGCCCAGCGTGGACGTGATCACCGGCCTCATCAAGGCGAATTTCCCGGCCCGCATCAGCTTCCGCGTGGCCACCCGCGTGGATTCGCGTACCGTGCTCGACGTGATGGGCGCCGAGCACTTGCTGGGCAAGGGCGACATGCTGCACCTGCCGCCCGGCTCCTCCCGGCTGATCCGCATGCACGCCGCCTTCGTCACCGAAACCGAGATCAACCGCGTGGTGGATTTCTGGCGGGCGCAGGCCACGCCGGACTACGACCAGTCCTTCCTCATCGCCCCGCCCGAGGAGGCCGAGGGGCAGGACGGCGCGGCGGCCGACGAAATCCCCGGCGAAGAGGACCCTCTCTATCACGACGCGGTGCGCGTGGTCATCGAGATGGGAAAGGCCTCGACCTCGACGCTCCAGCGCCGCCTCCGCCTGGGCTACGGCCGCGCCGCGCGTATCCTCGACATGATGCAGAGCGACGGCATCATCGGCCCGCCCGACGGCAGCAAGCCGCGCGAGGTGCTCAAGCGGCCGGACTGGCTGGATGAGGTCGGGGAAGAAGACGAACGCTGACGATCCCGCCAGCCCACCTGTGGGCCTGTCGCGGCGCTTTCCGTCCGGCTCAGTCTCCCAGGTTCTGGGCGGCGAAGTCCCAGTTCGCCAGCTTCCAGAAGGCCTCGACGTACTTGGGCCGCGCGTTGCGGTAGTCGATGTAGTACGCGTGCTCCCAGACGTCGCAGGTCAGCAGGGGCTTGTCCTGGGTCGTGAGCGGCGTCGCGGCGTTGCTGGTTGCCCGCAGCTCGAGAGCTCCCTTCGGCGCCTGAACGAGCCAGGCCCAGCCGGAGCCGAACAGGCCGACGGCGGTGTCGGTGAACTGCTTCTGGAACTGCTCGAAAGAGCCAAAGTCCCGCTCGATGGCTTGGAGCAACGCGCCGGCCGGTTTGCCCGCGGCATCCGGCGCGAGGCAGTTCCAGTAGAAGCCGTGGTTCCAGACCTGGGCGGCGTTGTTGAAGACCTTGCCCTCGGAGGAGCGCACGATGTCCTCGAGCGCCAGGTTCTCGTATTTGGTGCCGGGAATGAGCTGGTTCAGGTTGTTCACGTAGGCTTGATGGTGCTTGCCGTAGTGGTATTCGAGCGTCTCGGCCGAGATGTGCGGACCGAGCGCATCCTTGGCGAATGGCAGTGGAGGAAGTTGGATCATAGTTGTGCCCCTATTTCGTGTATTCGATCCCTAACTCAGAATAGCGCGACCAAAAGGAGAAGATGCTGGGGGCGCGCCCGGATGCCGCGTATCGGGAGCCGACTGAGGAACTTCGGAACGGCTCTTCCTGGTGGCCTTGGCGTCTTGGCGAGAGACTTCGCGCAAAGACGCCAAGGGCCGCCAAGATGAAATCAGAATAGCGCGACCAAAAGGAGAAGATGCTGGGGGCGCGCCCGGATGCCGCGCATCGGGAGCCGGCTGAGGAACTTCGGAACGGCTCTTCCTGGTGGCCTTGGCGTCTTGGCGAGAGACTTCGCGCAAAGACGCCAAGGACCGCCAAGATAAAATCAGAATAGCGCGACCAAAAGGAGAAGATGCTGGGGGCGCGCCCGGATGCCGCGCATCGGGAGCCGACTCCAAGGACCGCCAAGATGAAAAATGACGCCGGGAGGCCGCGGTGGCCTCAGGACGTAATGCGGACCCCTTACCCGACCTCCAGCACCACCCAGCCCGGCAGCGCCGCCGGCTGGTTCTGGAGGAACACGATGCGGCGGGTCTTCGGGAACGGCAGGCCGGATTCCACCGCGCGGGCGTAGAGGGGGATCTGCCGGAGGACCTGGCGGTAGGCCGCGTCGTCCGTTTCGAGCCAGCCGGTCTTGGCCAACAGGCCGCTGCCCCAGCCTAGGGAAAGGACGCAGCCGATGCCCGTCGAGCGGACGTGGGCGACCCACTGCTCGATCACTTCGAGGCCGTGCTGGAGCGTGGTAAGGCCGGTCCAGGCGGCGTACTGCTTCTGGATTCCGAGCAGCCGCTCGGCGTAGTCGTTGGCCGCGGCGAACAGGCGCGCGCCATTCACCGGCTCGCGCCAGCGCAACATGCGCGCGATCTCGGGCTGCGCCAGGAAGGCGTTCTCGCGCCACAGGCCCTCGATCACCGTGCCGGGTTCCACCATCTCGGCGAACATCGGCGTGCTGTCCTCGGGCCTTGCGCCGGAGACGATTCCGCGCGGCGCCTGCTTCCAGCCCAGCTCGAAGTGGCCGGCGCCCTTCGCGACCAGCGTCGAGACGCGCAACATGTAAAGCCTCAGCGCCGAGACCGGGATGATGGCGGAATCGGCGATGGAGACGGCGCGCATGAAGTTCGAGCCGCCGGAGCCGAGCGCCTGCTCTTCGGCTTCCTCGCCGGGATGGCGCGGCAGCCGCTCGCCTCCTTGCAGACGGTCGAGAGCGGGCCGCGCGGAGTCGTGCCAGCGCGAGAACAGCATGCCGGTGCGGAGGGCGCCCTTCACCGCGCTGCCGGGCAGGTACGGGCCGGCCGGGCCGGAGAAGAACGTCGGAATGTGCAGCGTCTCGCCGCTCGAGCGGGCCCAATAGGCGGCGGCCGACGGGTGCTCGAACGGAATGCGGCGGTCGGCGAAGTTCTGCGCGAAGCCGCCCCAGGAGGCGAAGTCCAGCTTGTCGGCGCGCATGAGCTGCTGGAGGTAGCCCTCCAGACGCGGCCCTTTCGCGAGCAGGCGGAAAATGCGCCGCTGATCGAGGACGTTCACCTGGTCTTTCCAGACCATGTAGTCGATGGGCGAAAGCTTTTGGCCGTCGCCGACCAGCATGGGCGTCAGGCAGGTCAGCCGGTACTTCATCGATCACCTCGGACGGGGATGGCCACCGCCAGCGCGAAGCCGCAACGGAAGACCGGGTGCGGGAAACCTTCGGGTGCGACGTCGGGAGCGGCGCCCCGGGGCGCGGCCGGCGCCACGAGCACGCTCCCCTCCTCCACCATGCGCAGGATCTTCTTGGCGTCGCCGGAGCGGGCGGGGCTGTCGACTCGGCCTCCGCGCTCAGCCAGCGTATAGGAACCGCGCTGCCAATCGACGGCGTCGTCCGGCGCCGGGCTGAACATCGAGAGCAGCCAGTAACCGGTTTCGGGGCGCCTGGACGCGGGCGGCGGGGCGGGCCTGGGCGCGGGCGCCGGCTCGGGCTCGGGGGCCGGAGGCGCGGGTTCGGGGGCCGGCTCCGGCGCGGGTTCGGGCTCTCCTTCGACGGCCGGCTCCGGCGTGGCCGGTTCAGACGCGACCGGCTCGGACTCGGCGGGCGGCTCGGACGCGGGCGGCGCGGACTCAGCCGGTTCGGGCGTGGCCGGCTCTGGCTCGGCTGGTGCGTGCGCAGTGGTCAGTGCGAGCGAGCGGAGCAACTCGAGCGCGGGCGATACGACCACGGCGGCCGATGCCGGCGGAGCGGGCGGCAGGGGCGCGCGGAGCGGCTCGGGCACGATCAGATCCGGCAAGGAGCCGGCGATGAATTCGGGCTGAGCGGAACGGCCCCAGCCGAGCGAGCGCTCGCCGCCGAAACCGGTATCGGCCAGCACGCGGAACGCGGCCTGGAGCGGTCCGGACCAGCGGGCCTCGGCGTCCGCATCCGCAAAACTCACCACGCCCCATAATCCGGCGCCGGGGGCGAATTCGAGGCAAGCCGTTCGATGGATCTCGACGGCGGCTCCGCTCACGCGGTCCACGGCCGCGTGCGAGCGCAGCGCCACGCGGAACGGACCGGAGCGGTCGCGGGGCTCGTTGGGCAGCAGGCATCCGGAGGGGCCATCCAGGAACCAGCGGTTGTCGTGGAGCGGCTTATCGGCAACCAGGTCCCGCACCAACGACAGTGGAACGAAGCGCGCGTTGCGCCAGCGCACCTTGGGTGAGGGCGGCGGCGGCCACAGGCTGCGCGGCGGCGGGACGAACTGGATCTCGTCCAGAAACGGGAACAGAGAGCCGATGCGGACGGCGGGCTCGCCGCTGGCCGTCGCGGTTGCCGCCAGCCATTCGTCCAGACGGCCCAGACACAGCATGGCCTGCGACACCGCGGAGAAAACGGCGTCACTGTGAAAGATGCGGTCAACGCGATCGCGCGCGCCCGAATCCACGCCGATACGCCACGGCCCGGACGGGCGGAAGCGAACCACAAACGCGGGATTCATCGGTTACTCGGCGAGCTTGCCGGCCAGGCCGCCGGCAGCGACGATCCCCTGCAACGCGGCCAGGTCGGCTCCGGCGATCAGCTCCGCTTCCGGCGTCCCGGCGGAGTAGAAGCCGCGGCTGCGCCAGGTGAGCTTGAGATTGGCGAGGCGGACGCGGCCGCTGCCGCGCGAGCCTCCGCCGCCGAGCGCGTCGTCTTCGAGCAGGCGCAGCGCTTCGAGCAGCTTCCCTGCCAGCGCCTTGTCCTCCTCGCACAGAATATCCAGCACCAGGCGCACCTTGAAGCGGGCGCCGGCGGGAACGCGCTCGAGCGTGCGCGGGTTGGCCTGCGAGGTGATGCGATCGATGGCGTTCTCGCTCTTGACTTCGGTCAGCTCGTCATCGAGGTTCTCGCGCATCTGCGGCGTGATGCTCTCCGGATCGAGCGGGGCGTCGTAGACGGTTAGGCGCGCAGGCGTTGCGGTGGAGCTCTCGAGCGTTTCGCCGCCGAGGCGCTCCATGCGGCCCGGATTGCGGCCGAACAGCAGGCAGATCTCGTCGTCCGGGCGGTCGCTCTGGTGAATGCGGACCTCCTGCCCCTTGCGCTTCGAGAGGTAGACCAGCTCGGCGGGAACGGCCGCTCCGGAGGACTGCTCGAGCAGCGAGCGCAGCTTGCCGCGCAGCGAACTGCCGGGGACGTAAGGCCGCCCGAAGGCGTCTTTGATCACGGGGTTGTCGGCGCCGCCGATTTCAAGCGAGCCTTTTCCGGCGCCGATGTGGAGCCCGGTCTCGCAATAGAGGTCGCCTTCGAGAATCAGTTTTCCGATCAGTCTCAATTCGGTATCCGCAGTGTGCGCGCTCATGCTTCCTCGCTATTCGTTGTAGGCGACGATGGCCTCGAAAAGGTCCCGGAACCGCTGGTATCCGCGCGGGTCGTTCTTGCGCGTGACCTGGAGCAGCAGCTTTTCAAGCGTGTCCAGGCTGCGCAGCGAGTGGCGGGCGATGGTGTAAGCCAGGCGGGCGCGCAGCATGACGAACTGCTGCTGGCGCTCGTTCTCGGGAGCGCGGCAGGCGCGGCGCACGGCGTTGTAGAGGCGCCGGAGCTGGCTCTTGGTTCCGGAGTCCATATCGCGCATGCGGCTGACCACGCCGTGGGCCTGGTTGTCCAGGTACAGCGGATCACTGATGAGCTTGTCGATATCGATCTCCGGCGGGCCTTCGAAACGGCCCCGGTCGCCGCCGCGGTCGCCCCGGCGGTCGTCGCCACGGCCTCCCTCCCGGGGACCGCCTGCGCGGGGACCGCCTTCGCGCGGCGGCCGGCCTTCCCGGGGCGGCCGGCTTTCGCGATTCTTGGGTTCCTGCTGAACATCAGCCATACGTTAGACCTCGGTCGATAGTCTTGCCCATTCGAGCGCCACCAGCCCGGCTGGCCGCAGTTTGACCTGCGCGGCGCCTCTGCCCATCATCTCATTGGCGAGGTGGGCGCGGAGTTTTTGCAATTCGCGGTCCTTGGCGCCGGCCACCACGCGGTTGAGCCGCCGCTGGAATCGCCACGGGCGGTCGAAGCGCTGTTCGGCGCCGTGCGACCAGGTCTGGCCGCCCTTGTGATAGAACGACGTCAACTCGCTCAGGAACTGGCTTGACGAGCCGAGCTCGGGCACCATGCGCGCCAGCGTTTCCTTGAGGTCGGCGGCGTCGGCCAGGTGACGCCATTCGAGCACGCGGCCCAGAATGGAAATGCAGTCCTTGTCGATGTCCTTGGCCTGCTCCAGGCGGCTGCCCGCCAGCTCCGCGATCCAGGCGAGCGAAGAACGGCGCGGCTCCGGCGCCAGGGCCAGCGCGGCGGAGATGGTCTTGCCTTCCGGTCCGGGGAAATCCTTCAGGTTTTCCTCGGTAAAGCGGTGGAACAGACGCTGCATCTCGCGCGCCAGGGGGATGAGCGCGTCCCAGGCTCCGTAGACGGCGAAATCGTCGCCGCCGGAGTAGAGTACGGTGACTTTTCGCCAGAACTCCGGCTGCGAGCAGAGCACTTCCAGTTCGCCGGCGAAGAACTGCTTGTACATCACCGAGAGGCGGACGTGCTCTTCGATGGTCTGGGCGCGGCGCAAGCGTATGCGGAAGCTATCGACGTCGGCATGGAGCACGCCCCAGGTGTGGCGGCCTTCCGAGCGCGAGGCCAGGGTCGGAAGGCTGGCGGGGCGGCGGCCATCCTCACTCGGCGCGGCGTGGCGGGCCAGCGGGATTTCCTCGATGCCGCGATTCGGCGCCAGGCCCCAGGTATGCTTGCCGGTCCCGAGCAGGATGCGAGCGGGGGCATCCGGATTCCAGCCGACGATCTCAGCCTGCCATAGACCTTCGGCCAAACCTTGAAAGTAATCGTCTGCGCCCGCGGGCGGCGCCGGCTCGAAGGGGACAAAGGCGTCGGGGCCCAGGCCGGGCTGGGTGCCGAACTTGCGCTCGGTGGCTTCGACCAGGCGCTTGCGGACCACGCTCCAATCGCCGAGGTTTTCGGTGACGGCGGAAACCAGGCGCAGGCGGCCGCCGCTCATTCGTTCCATGTCGCGGCTGGCCGCGCCGAAGAACTCTTCCGCCGCGGTCTTGACTTCTTCGGGCAACACCAGGAGGAACTGGCCGCCGCCGCTCGATCCGAGCAGCACGCGCGCGAGGCCGAACTCCTCGAGCAGCGCGCGCGGCAGGACCTCGCCGAGGAGCGTGATCCAATGCGCGCGGCCGGCCAGCAGACTGGCATCGCTCGCGCCGCCGGTTGAGCCCGAAAAGAGGAATTCTTCTATACCCAACAGCTTGCCGTACAGAAGAACCTGAACAGACATACAGCGCAGACCCCTTGAAAGCGGTTAGTCTAGCACATGGCGGAGGCGGACGCGCGCGTGGCACGCCGGCCGGCGCGGTTCCCAGCTCTCGGCGGCGCGCGGGGGCTGTCCGGAAACGGAACCAGGTTCATGGTGAACCACGCGCGCCCCCTTTTTTCGTGCGAGCCGCAGTGGGGCGGGCTCGGAGAAGGCTGTCGAAAGTGATGAAATGTGATGAATTCTGCGGGTTGGATTTCGGCCGGCGCATAGCCCTGCCCTCCGGTGGGGAGTTTACTGCGGGTGGGTAGGTGGGAAAGGGGCCGGGGCGGCGCAAGTGCATGAGGGTGCGGGAAATGGATTTTTTGCGAGAGCGGTGACTGTCAAAAACGCGCAGCAGCCCTCCGACCGAATTCGGGGGGAATCGGCTTGTCTAGGTGGGTGCACAAGGGTGGTAGGCGGCTACAAGGGCGTTTCTCGTTCTTGATCCGGCCGGACTTCTCACAACGGGGACATAGGGCCCGCGGCGCCCGGGTCCAGCCAGTTTTCGCCCCGTGATTCGGGCTCCATCACCAAAAGTGCCGAGGCGAACCACATAGTCGGCCGAACATCAAAAAGGGCCAGAGCCTGGCGCTCTGGCCCCGAGTGCCTCCGAACATCACAGTGTCGCACCGGTGGCAGTGATGGAGAATCAGTTGTGCGACTTCCCGCTTTTCGGTAGCGGTTCCGCGCGTAGGTGTGTGCAGCGCACACGCCCTGTGGCCTGGCCCCTTTCGTTCGACATATTCAATTCACTGCTGGGCCTCCGTGGGCGCAGGGTTTGTCTCGACCTCCGGAGCTGGCGCTTTCGCCGCAGCGCTGGCTCCGGGCCTGGTCAAGAGGAACAGGACACGCCCGCTGATTTCCTCGTTGAATTCAACACCGCCTCCCTCCAATACCAGCCTTATCCCTTCTGTCGGGTGTTCATCAGGCACTTTGCCGAGGGCACAGTTCACTTGCAGCAACGCCGTCTTCGATGCTCCCGACAGCGGCAGGAGGCGGATGCGGAAAACGGCCCGGCCGCCCGCCGGCACAGCGCCAGGGAGCATCGGCAGACGCTTGGGGCCGAACCGCAGGGGGCCAAGTGCCAACCCCTGCTCGATGAGCGCGCCCGGGGCGACGCCATAGGAGTCGAAGCTGACGAGCTCGCTCGCGATCCAGACACCCGTCTCCAGGGCGTTTCCAGCGGCGGATTTATGGGTGAACGTTCCGGCCGCGGTAACCGTCTTGCCTTGCGTCGAGAACGTGCCTGCGCCGCTCATCTCATAGCTGTCGCGCTGGTTGGACCTTACCAGGCCCGGGCAGGCCGAAGAGTCACCGGAGTCGCAAAGGAATCCGGCACCCACCAGGAACAAGTAGTCGCCCTCGCTGCTTTGGGCGATCGCCGGAATAGCGGCCAGGAATATGGCCAGGCCCGGAAGCGCCAACCACGGGATCGCCAGGCTCGTAAACACCCTTCGGCTTGACATGATCACCTCCGTCGCCTATTTTTTCAGCCGAGTAGTGCAAAGCTTCGTTTTCCAGCGACTCCGCGGCTCTTGGCTGGTCGAAGGCCAAGAGCCGCGGAGCTTGAAGGGCGCATACTCTGCGCTACCCAGTTACCTCACGGCAGAATCGCCGGCTCGCTCACTGGCTCCGCACGAAGCCGTGGGACACATAGGCTCCGTCCACGCAGTATCCCGTAATCGCGCCAGTCTCGCTGTTCGAAGCGGGGAAGGTGCCCTGCCAGGGGCCCGTGCCCGCGCCCGGGCAGTCAAAGGCCGTGAACTTGCCGTCAGGCGAGCGTAAGAAGCCGTGAGAGGCGAAGTTAACGTCGTAATAGCTCCCGACGATTGTCCCTCCCGGGTCGACGTCCCAGCCGATCGTCCCCTGGCCGGGGCCTGTTGCGGCCTCCGGAAAATCGAATGTGGTGATGTGGCCATCAGGAGCGCGCAAGAAACCGTGGTTCGTACCGTTCTTATCGATGTAGTTGCCCGCGATAGCCCCTGCCGGGTTCATGCATTCGGGGTAGGTTCCTTCGGGGTAGGTTTCTTCGGGGTAGGTTCCTGTGCCGGCGCCGCTAACGTCAATCTGAGAGATGGTGCCTTGGGGATGGCGCACGTAGCCGTGGACGATGTAGCTTGAGTCGACGTACGCTCCCACGACCGTACCCGCCGGGTTGATCCCGCAGATCCCGCATACCCACACGCTCCCGCCTGGGCCGTAATTCGCACCCGGGACAGTGAATTCCGTGATGGCGCCGTGGGGAGCGCGCACGAAGGTGTGCCACACAATCCCGGAGAGGAGGTCTCCCCCGATCCACCCTGAGGGGCTGATGGCCTCACCCATGGTGCCCTGGTTGGTACCGGTGCCGGCGCCCGGCGCGTCGAAGGTCGTGAACCCGCCCTTAGAGTCGCGCAGGAAGCCGTGATTCGTGCCGTCCGCGTACCAGTACTGTCCTGTAATCTCCCCGTTCGGGTTGATGGACCAAGGTATAGCGCCTGCCGCGTTCGGAGGGTCAAAGCTGGTGATCCTCCCTTCTGGATCGCGCAGGTAGCCGTGGTACACATTGTTCGAGTCCACGTAGTATCCCGTGATCGCCCCCTCAGGATTAATCCCGTAGCCCACGGTGCCGTAGGCAGCGCCCGGAGCGTCAAATACGGTGATGTGGTTTGCAGGTTTTCCAAACTGAGCGTTGGCGCTGAAGCCAATCAGCACAATGCCCAATGCTGCGATCCATGCGGCGCATGTCTGCCGCTGTCTGATGTGAGTCGTCATGAGGTTTAGCTTTCCTTTCGTTTTTTTGGGTGGTATCCGTTGTGCACCGGCCGCCCAAAGGGGGAAACGGTTTGCAATTGAGGGAGGCGAGCCAAATACTCGTCGAGAGAACTGCTGTTAGGGCAAATCGGGGGCTGCCGCAAAGGCCTCGCCCGCTCGCTGGCCCCGCCAGCCATATCGCCTTCCCCGAGCTGTTCATGTGCCGACCATAAGCCAGCAGCGGTCCAAACTCAATGCGCGGCGAGTGAAACGTCGGTGATATCGAGGTGATACGGCAAGCGCTTCAAAACAACTGAATTAGGCTTCTCCCCGGGGAACGTTTGTGGTAGCGTGAGGGGGGTTCTATGCCCATGCCTCCCGCGGGGGCCGTGCGGTTAGTTCGGTTCGGCGCGTTCGCGTTTGAGTTCTCTTCCCAGGAACTGCGGAAGAGCAGTACCAGGTTACGGGTGCCCGACCAGTCCCTGGCGATCCTGGCCATGCTGCTGGATCGGCCGGGAGAGTTGGTCACCCGCGAGGAGATCCAAGCGCGCCTGTGGCCGCACGGCACGGTGGTCGGGTTCGAGAACAGTGTCAACCAGGCAGTGAAGCACGTCCGCGAGGCGCTGTCGGATACCTCCGCCACACCCCGATACATCGAGACGCTGCCGCGCAGGGGGTACCGGTTCATCGGCAAGGTGGAGATTGATGCCCGGGAATCTCCCTTGCCGGTTCCGGGTGCGGTGGTCGCGCACTACCGGATAGTGGCGGAAGCCGGGCGGGGAGCCATGGGCGTGGTGTACAAGGCCGAGGACCTGATGCTGGGCCGGGTGGTGGCGCTGAAGTTCCTGCCCGAGGAGTTGGCCGCACATCCGCCGGCGCTGGATCGCTTGCGCCGCGAGGCGCGCATGATTGCCGCCTTGAGTCACCCCGGCATCTGCACGTTGTATGAGCTTGGCGAGGTATCGGGCCGGGTGTTTCTGGCCATGGAGTTTCTGGAAGGCGAGTCCTTGCGGGCGCGGATGGCGCGGGGCCCGGTGAGTGAGGCCGAATTCTTCGACATCGCCGTTCAGGTGGCGCGGGCGCTGGAGGCGGCACATGCGCAAGGGATCATTCACCGCGACATCAAGCCGGACAACCTGTTCGTGAACAGTTCCGGACAGGTGAAGGTGATGGACTTCGGCTTGGCGAAGACGGTGAGCCAGGAAGACGGGGCCGTGGCGCAATCGACGGTGACGGGGACCAGCGGGTACATGTCACCGGAGCAGGTGCGGGGGGAGCCGCTGGATGCGCGGTCCGACATTTACTCTTTCGGACGGGTGCTTTCCGAGTTGGAGAATGAGGGGCTGCCGTCGCGGGTGGCACCGGTCATCGCGAAGGCGCTGGCGAGCGATCCGGCTGAGCGGTGGCAATCGGCGGCAGAGTTGCGAACCGCGCTGGAGGCGATGCGGAAGGAGCTTGGTCGGAAGATCGCCGGGAAAGCCTGGTGGAAGCGCCCGCGCCCGATGCTATTATCCGCAGCTTTATTCGCGTCTGTGGCGTTCTTGTTTTGGACCAAGTCCGGCCGCCCTCCGGTCGAGATGAAGCCGGCGCCCCTGGTCTCGACGGGAGGTGAGATAGGGAGTCCGTCATTCTCGCCGGACGGCACCCGTGTAGCTTACGCGTATTCCAACGCGCCAGCGGCCGCGAGCAATGAGTTCGGCATCTATGTCAAACAGATTCGGGGGGGCCGCCGGTGCGGCTGACTCACAGCCCTGATAGCTTTCCGGCATGGTCTCCAGATGATCGGTACATCGCATTTGCCCGCTACGATAACCAGGGTTCGTCGGAAGGTACCATCCTGGTGGTGCCCGCCATTGGAGGCCCGGAAAGGACGATAGCGAGGGCAGAGATGGTTACGGGCTTCTCCTGGACGTCGGACGCCAAGTGGCTGATTCTCTCGAGCCGTGACTCGCCGAAGGAGCCTTATGGGTTTTGGCTGCTATCGGTGGAGACAGGGGAGCGGCATCGCCTGCTCCCTCCTCCGGCAGTCGCGGTGTTGGCAGAAGACACCTGGCAGGGCGATTTGTGGGGAAGGCTCTCGCCTGACGGAAGCGTTCTTGCATTCGCCAGAGGTCTCGGGAGTTTTCTTTACCATATCTACACGCTTCGCATCACTCGCGACCACAAGCCGGTGGGCGGGGCACAACTCGTGGCCGGCCAGCCCTATCCGTGGGTCAACGGGATTACTTGGGCGAGCAATACGGACATCGTCTATAGTGTCGGTTCCGGAACACTAAGTGCTGCGAGGTTGTGGCGCGTGCGGGTCACCGGCGGATCCCCTGAGCTTCTGGGTTGGGCGCCTGCAGGATCGATTGTGCCCGTGGTTGCGCCTGCCCAGCATCTCCTGGGGTATGTGGGAATGTCTGCTTCTTATAAACTCTGGCGAATGGATCTCCGCACCGGCGAGCGCGGTATGATAGCTGATTCCAGGTATTATCAAGATCTGCTGCAGTACTCGCCTGACGGGCACAGGGTAACATTCCAATCCGACCGATCAGGAAATTACGAGGTGTGGACCTGTGACGCAGATGGCACGAACTGCCAGCAACTGACCTTCTTCGAGGGACCTCAGGGGGGCGCGCCGCACTGGGCGCCGGATGGCCGCTGGATCGCATTTGACTCGCGCGTGGAAGGAAAACCGCAGGTCTACGTAATATCCTCCGACGGCGGCAAGCCTCGGCGCCTGACCGGCGGCGACTCACAGAACGTGGCGCCGAGCTGGTCCCGCGACGGAAGATGGATCTATTTCGATTCGGACCGGTCTGGAGAGTGGCGCATCTGGAAAGTTCCCGCAGACGGTGGTTCAGCCGTCCAAGTAACACACAACTCCGGCGGTGCGGCATCTGAATCGGTGGACGGCAAGTATCTATACTTCACTACGATTAAGAACGGTGGCGGCCCGCTCTTTCGAATGCGGGTGGCGGGCGGGCCCGAGGTGCAGGTCGCGCCGAAGGTCGTGTTCTGGGCCGGATTCAGCATCAGTGCCAAGGGCGTCTATTTCCTTTCGGATTCAAGTACGCTCCAATTGCTCAGCCCGGAGACGGGAAAGATCACAACGGTGGTGGCGGGCAAGTACTCCTTCGGCGGTCGAATCACCGTCTCGCCTGACGATGCTTACGCGGTCTTTGTTGAAACTATGGGAGGTGGGTCGGACCTCATGCTGGTGGAGAATTTCCGGTAGCCACGAGGCGGAGTGGAGCGAAGTCGCTCAACTCCGCGATGGTCGGGCACTCGGAAGGTAACCCGAAACGGCGTCCGAGGAAGTGTGGCCGGATTGGTACCGGGAAGTCGGCCAGCGTGGCGGAGCCGGACTCACGACTCGGCTGGTTCCAGACCGATCTTGTCGTTGACCGCATTTCGGAGTCGCTGCTTGCAGCCCAGGTATCGCTCTGTTGTTTGCACGCTCACATGACCGAGCAAGAACTGAATCTGCTCAAGCTCCCCACCAGCTTCATGACACAGGCGCGCACAGGTCCGACGCAAATCGTGCGGAGCAACATTGTCGATGCCACATTTCGAGGAGCCCCCTCTCACGACGCCCCAGATCACCTTCGGGCTGAAACCGGTCTTCCCGATGCGCTGGGCTTTGTTGATGGCCCGAAGTATCGGGCCGGCGGTGACTCCGGCGGCAGTCAACCAGTCATCCACTGCCACTTTAACCCAGTTCGGCACGGGTACCGTGCGAACATGCCCTCCCTTACCGACTAGGTCGGCCACCACCCAATGCTCTTCTCGCTGCTGCAGATCTTCGACCGCGAGGCTAGCGGCCTCCGCCCTTCGGAGCCCGCATCCGAGTAATACGGCGACCATGGCGTAGTCACGCTTACCGCGCAGATTCCCGCCATCGAACACCGCGAGGAGTCGCTTCCCCTGTTCAGCAGTCAACCAGTTCCCAATCCGCACGCCATGCTTCTTCACGCCCTTGACGCGCCGGATCCCTGCCGCAAGATCAGGGCTCAGAAGCCCGCAGTCCGCGGCCTCGTACGCTAGCCTGCGAATGGCAGCGAGGCGGAGGTTGATGGTGGAGGAAGCATATTGGGCCTGCTCAAGGCTGATCCGGTATCGGGTCACCACGGTTTTGTTGAAAGCGAGGCGCGGTTCCGAGCAGTACCAGTCGATGAATTCGCGGATGGAATGATCGTACGATCGTTGGGAACTTCGGGAGGTCAGGCTATTCAGGACCGCCGACTTCGACTGTTCGAGATCGGGGAGCTTCAAGACGGTTTTCGGATTGCGTCTGTGTTTGTTCTTGGCCATTCCAGCAGTTTGCACGACCTGGAAGGCGCAGGCGTTCCAGAGCATGCTGGGGCCTTTATCGTTCCTGAACATGGAGGCCGAGTTCTGAGGCGCCTGTTTCCGAGGGGCGCGTAATCCGGTATAGTGACTGCTGCGAACGCGTGAAACGCGAGAGGAGACACATGAGAGAACGACGAACCATTTGGCTGACACGTTGCGGGAAGGGCCACCATGTCAGCGGGTCCGGCTTCAAGCGTGCGGCCGCACTGACGCTTGCGCTAGGTTTCGTTGTCAGCACGGCCGTCTTTTCGACCGCGGCTGCGGCCGCTTCCGGCGCAGCACTGGAGGTGCGCGTTCACCCGGCCGATTACGTGTATTCGTACCCGGCGGAGCAACAGCGCGGCCTGTATTCGGCAGTAGTTCAGAACGTTGCGGTGTGGAGCCCGGACGCCACGTTGACGCTCGATGCCGTCGAAATCCAGGCGTTGCGCGGAGGCCAGCCGGAGCTGACGCGGACCCTCGCCGCCAGCGACCTTGACAATGCAGCCAGGACAATTTCGTTCATGAGCCGGCAGGGGAGCCTGAGACGGTACGACTTCTACTTCCAGACCAGCCGATTCCTCCCGGACCATGTGAAGTTAGCCGCCACTCGCACCTTGGAGCCGGGCAGCGCGATCCTGATCACCTCGATACCGATGCTATTGACCCAGCGGTGGATGAGATTGTTATCACCGCGCGGGGAACGCCGGCGGACGGCAAGCCCGTCCAGACCAGGACCTCGCTGAAAGTGAAGCGATACCGGTCGTCGAATGACTACCACCTCCCTGTGGCTGGCACTTGGTACGTGGCGTGTGCGCCATCGTTGCAGAGCCACCACCGCTGGTCAGTGAGCCAGGAGTTCGCGATCGATCTCGACAGCCTCGGCGCCAACAGCCGCACTCACACCGGCCAGGGTGCGAAACTTAGCGACTACGACGGCTATGGAAAAGACGTGATGGCTGCGGCCGACGGCGTCGTCGTTGAAGCCCATGAGGGCGCGCCGGAATCCGACAGCAACCTGCAACAGCCTGGCGAATCCAAGGGAGCCTACCAGGGGCGGTGGCAGTCGCAGCAGAACGCATTGATGGAGAAGGACTACCGGGAGTTGTTCGGGAACTACGTGGTGATCCGCCATGAAGGCGGAGAATTCTCCACCTACGAGCATTTGCGCGCAGGAAGCGTGAAGGTGAAGAAGGGCGACGTGGTAAAGCGCGGCCAAGCGATCGGGCAGCTCGGACATTCCGGCAACAGCACGTCGCCTCATCTTCATTTCCAGGTATCGGATGGACCGGATCCAGCGTATTCACGGAGTATACCGGTGGTTTTTAGCAACGTCTACGTGGAAATCCTCGGTTACGAAAACGTACCCTTGCAGTCTGGGTGGATCGTGACGGCTCAGCCATAGCTCCGCGTGCGCAGCCATTTCCCAGTTAGTCGACCGTCCGAAAGTAATCCGGACGATCGCCGAAACGGATAAGTCCCCGCAAGTCGGCTTCGGTCTGGTGATCCGCCTTGAGTGGTCGGTTTGCCAGACGAGCGGCCAGTAGATGCCAAAATACTCGTGAACCAGCAGGCTCCGCAGGCCCACGATGTTCTGCCACGGCACCGAGGCGCATCGCGCGGTGATTTCCGGCGTCAGCCGCGCGACTGCTTCGCCGATGACCGTCAGCTTTTGGGCGACGGCATAGCAAAGAGTCTGGTTGGCCAGGAACTCGGCTTCCGTGAGGCCGGTAATCGCTTCGCGATCCAGTCCAGAGCTTCCAGGATGCCGGTCAGGCGCTGCCGATCACGCCGCATAGATGAGCCGGGCCTCGGCCAGGACGCCAGCACGGATGAGCGGCTTCAGTGCGGGCTTGACGGCGATGTCGACCCGGCGGCCGAGCAGGGCAGTGAGCTCGCGCATCATCGCCGAAACGCCCAGCAGCCCGGGGCGTGCGCCGGGCAGGAAATCGACCAGGAAGTCAATGCCGCTGTCCGGCCGCATCTCACTGCGGGCCGCCGAACCGAACGGCGATAGTTCCTTGACCCGGCAGCGACGGCAGATCTCGACGATCCCGGCCTCGGGCAAGTCGATGCCAGCGGCAATAGTCATAAGCCTGGCTCTCTCGACCGATTATCCGCGACTTGACAAGAGACCGCGGGCGGTTCGGCCTGCGTTGGACATGCCACACGGGTGCCCCACCGTCCACCGCGTTATCCTGAGAGTTGCCTATGGCTCAGATCTTCCCGTTCCAACCGTACCGCTACTCCACAAGCGCGGGCCCGCTCGACGCGCTGGTGACGCAGCCCTATGACAAGATCACGCCCGAGATGCGGGCGCGGTATCTCTCGCTCAGCCCTCACAACCTGGTGCGGGTAATTCTCGGGGAACGCTTCGACTCGGATTCGGCGGCCGGGAACCTGTACACGCGCGCGGCCGCGTACCTGGATGACTGGATCGCGCGCGGCGTTCTGGTCAAGGAAGCCGAGCCCGCGTTGTTCGCCTACTTTCAGGAGTTTTCGGTTCCCGATACCGGCGAGCGGCTGGTGCGGAAAGGTTTCATCGGCCTCGGCGCAGTTGAGGACTACTCGGAGGGCGTCGTCTGCCGGCACGAACAGACGCTCACGGGGCCGAAGAAGGACCGCCTGGAGCTGTTGCGGCACACGCGCGCACATGCAGGGCAGCTCTTCATGGTGTACCCGGATCCGGCCGGCGAGATCGACGGCATCCTGGATGAAGTCTCGGCCGGCGCGCCCACCGCGACGGTTACCGACGAGTACCAGGCCGTGCATCGCCTGTGGAAGATCGCGGAGCCGGAGCGCATCGCGGCCATCTCGCGCGCGATGGCGGCCAAGAAGCTGCTCATCGCCGACGGGCACCACCGGTACGAAACGGCGCTGGCGTTCCGCAACGAGAACCCCGGCCTCGAAGACGCCCGGCGGGTGATGATGACCTTCGTCAATATGTACTCGCCGGGGTTGAAGATCCTGGCGACGCACCGGCTGGTGAGCGGGCTGGCCGGCTTCGACGCTCAGGCGCTGATCGGCGCGGCGGGGCTCCGTCCGGTGGGCGATCTTGCCGCGCTGCGGGGACTGTGGGCCGAGCCGCACGCGGGGCAGGTGAGGATCGGAGTGGCGCTGGCGGGCAGGGAGCCGCTCTATCTCTACGAAGCGGAGCGCGGCGCGGGCGAGCTCGACGTTGCCGTGCTGCACCAGCGGCTGCTCGGCGGCGCGCTCGGCATCAACGAGGACGCGGTGCGGGAGGAGAAGAATACCCGCTATATGCGCGGCGCCGAACCGGCCATCGCCGAAGTGCGCCGCGGCGCGGCGCAGGCGGCGTTTCTGCTCGAGCCGACCCCGATCGACGAGGTCGCGCGCATCGCCTTCTCCGGCGGCGTGATGCCGCAGAAATCGACGGACTTTTATCCGAAACTGCTTTCGGGGCTGACGATCTACAAACTGGAAAAATAGGCGGGGCGTCCAGCGGCCGGCGCAGAGTGATAGACTCGCGGACGCAGCCCAGGAGGCCCGCGTATGAGAACTCTGCTTCTGGCCGCACCGCTAGTGGCGGCCGTGCTTTCCGCACAAACCCAGCTCACCATCTACAACCAGAACTTCGCGGCGGTCAAAGAGACTCGCGCACTGGATCTGGCCAAGGGCGAAAACGAAATCCGCGTGACCGATATCACTGCGCACCTGGAGCCGGAGTCGGTCATCTTGCGCGACCTGCGCCTGCCGGATTCGATCCGGATTCTGGAGCAGAACTACGAGAGCGATCCGCTGAGCGAGGGGCTGCTGCTTCGAAAGTCCGAGGGCAAGGTACTGGACTTCGAGGTTACCGAGCCGGGCGGTCCGCGAATCGTGAAGGGCCGGATTCTGCGCAGCGGGTACGTGCCGCACACCGCGGCTTTCCAGCGTTACGGCGCGCAGTATCAGTATGCCCAGCAGGCCTACGCGAACCCGGAGGGCGGTGGCCAGCCGATCGTGGAGGTGGAGGGAAAAATCAAGTTCGGCCTGCCCGGCAAACCGATCTTCGATTCGCTCGATCCGAAGGCGTTTCTGAAGCCGACGCTGCTGTGGCGGCTGTGGTCCGGCGATGCCGGGCCGCACCAGGTGGAATTCTCCTATCTGACCGGCGGAATGAGCTGGGAAGCGAACTACAACGCGGTGGCGGCCGAGAAGGGCGACAGCTTCGACATCGTGGGCTGGGTCACGCTCGAAAACATGAGCGGCAGGGATTTCGAAAACGCCAGCGTCAAGCTCATGGCGGGCGACGTGGCGCGAGCGCCGGCTGAGAACCAGTATCGGGCCGGCTTCTCAGCGAACGGGGCGAGTGCGTACCCGATGGGCGGCCCGGCCGTCACCGAGAAAGCCTTCGAGGAATACCACCTCTACACGCTGGGACGGCCGACGACGGTGCTCGACCGCGAGGTCAAGCAGGTGGAATTCGTGCGCGCCAGCGGCGTCCCGGCGGAACGCATCTACGTTTATGACGGTCTGAAGGTCGATCCGCGGTACCGCGGCTGGGGCTACGAGAACATCCGCAATGTTGCCGAGTACGGGACCGAGTCGAATCCGAAAGTCTGGGTGATGCTCGAGTTCAAGAACGCGGAGAAATCGCACCTGGGCATGCCGCTGCCGAAGGGCAAGGTGAAGGTCTACCGGCGGGACACGGATGGCCGGAACGAATTCGTCGGCGAAGATTCGGTGGACCACACGCCCAAAGACGAAACCGTGCGCCTGTACACCGGCAATGCGTTCGACATCGTCGGCGAACGCCGCCAGACCAATTACCGGGTCGATAATAACGGGCGTTGGGCCGATGAGTCCTTCGAAATCAAGGTGCGCAACCACAAGAGCGAGCGGGTCCAGGTTCGCGTGGTGGAGCACATGTACCGCTGGCTCCAGTGGGAGATCTCGGCAAAGTCGCTGGAGTACGCCAAGAACGATGCGCGCACGGTGGAGTTCCGGCCGGTGATCGAGGCAGGAGGCGAGGCCGTGATCCATTACACCGTTCACTACACCTGGTAGGTGCGGCCCCGGGTGGCCGAAAACAACCATGGTGGTGGCACGCGGCCACTCCCGTCTCGCACAGTTCGTTGAATTCAAGAAACTTAGACTATGGCAACGAACCTGCTGCTACAGCGGGCGTGAGGTAGTGGGCTATGTCGATACAACGGAAAATCCTGGTATTCGTCGTGGCGTCGTCGCTGGCGGCGGCGATGCCGGTGTTTGCGCAGGAGGCTGACCCCCAGAACCAGCCGAATCAACCGGAAGCGAGTGCGCCAAACGCGCCGGAGGCCAATCCTCCTGACATGCAGGCGGCTCCTCCGGGTGCGCCGCAGGCCAGTCCACAAGCCGCGCCGCAGGCCTATCCGCCGGCCATGCCGCCCTCCACGGGATGGCACAAGTTCGGATCGGCCCCGCAGGCGCCCATGGCGCCGGCGCTGCCCGCGAAGCTGACGTTGCCTGCCGGCACGTGGGTCACCATCCGGGTGGATCAGCCGCTATCGAGCGACCACAACCAGCCGGGCGATTTCTTCTCCGCGAGTCTGGTGCAACCGCTGGTGGCGGATGGGATCGTGGTGGCGCGCCGCGGCCAGATGGTTGGCGGCGTGGTCAGCGAGGCGGTGAAGGCGGGGCGTGGGAAGGGCGTTTCCCGGCTGCGTCTGGAACTGACCGACCTAAGCTTGGTTGACGGCCACCAGATCCCGGTGAAGACGCAGTTGGTGGAACGGCGAGGCGATACGTCGGTGGGCCGCGATGCCGCTGCGATCGGGACCACAACCGGAGTCGGCGCGGCGATCGGCGCGGCGGCGGACGGCGGGTTCGGCGCTGGGATGGGAGCGATGGCCGGCCTCGCGGCTTCGACTGTCGGCGTGCTGGTGACGCGCGGGAAGCCGACGGTGGTGTATCCGGAGATGGCGCTGACGTTCCGGCTGGATGCGCCGGTCACGATCTCGACCGTTTCTGCGCCCGATGCTTTCCAGCCAGTCATGCAGTCGGATTACGGGCAGAGGATGCAATACAGGACGGCGTCGCCTGGGTCCGCGCCGTCCTACTACTACTCGCCGTATGGGTATTCGCCGTACTGGTATGGTTCCTATTGGGGTTACCCATACCCATACTGGGGTGGCTGGTATGGCCCGAGCTTCTTCTTCGGCTACCGCGGCTACTACGGCTTCCACGGCGGGTTCCGCCACCGCTGAGAGTGCTCCTGACGGGGCAGGCGAAACCGCCTGCCCCACGAATCCTGCATACTGGGGTTGATCGGCATGGGCAACCCCAGGTTCCCTTCCCTCTATGAGATCAATACGCGGGTGTGGCTGAATGGCGCCACGCTCGACGATGTGGAGGAGGAGCAGCTCGACCGCGTCGCCGCCCGGGGCTTCGACTGGGTGTGGCTTCTGGGCGTCTGGCAGACGGGCGAGAAGGGGCGGGAGGCGGCGCTGGCTGAGCCGGCGCTGGTGGAGGAATACCGCCGCGCGCTTCCGGATTACAGTGAGCGCGATGTCTGCGGCTCCTGCTTTTCCGTGGCGGGCTACACGGCCGACCGCGCGTTCGGCGGCGATGCGGCGTTGGCGCGCATGCGCGAACGGCTGCACCGGCGCGGCCTGCGTTTGATGGTGGACCTGGTCCCGAACCACACCGCGCCCGACCACGCCTGGGTCCGTGAGCATCCCGAATACTATATCCACGGCACCGAAGCCGACCTCGCCCGCGAGCCCGGAAACTACTGCCACGTGGAACTGCCCACGGGACCGGCGGTGCTGGCGCACGGCCGCGACCCGTACTTCCCGGGCTGGCGGGACACTGTGCAGTTGAACTATGCCGAGGCGGCGGTGCAAGAGGCGATGACCTCCGAGCTGCTGAAGATCGCCGGGCGGGCGGATGGCGTCCGCTGCGACATGGCGATGTTGATCCTGCCCGAGGTGTTCGAGAGAACGTGGGGAGTGCGGCCGCCACCGTTCTGGCCGGAAGCCATCGCACGCGTCCGCGCGCAGCATCCGAAGTTCGTGTTTCTGGCCGAAGTGTACTGGGACCTGGAATGGGAATTGCAACAGCAGGGCTTCGACTACACCTACGACAAGCGGCTCTACGACCGGCTGCGCGATGGGCACGCGCTCCCTGTCCGCGACCATTTCCGTGCGGACGCCGCGTTCCAGCGAAAATCGGCGCGGTTCCTGGAGAACCACGATGAGCCGCGCGCCGCCGCCACATTCGGCGCCGAAATGCACCGCGCGGCAGCCCTGCTGGCGTTTCTCTCGCCGGGACTGCGCTTTTTTCACCAGGGGCAGCTCGTGGGGCGGAAAGTCCGGATTCCCGTGCAGCTCTGCCGCGCACCGGTGGAACCGGTGGACCGGGAGATCCGCGAGCTCTACGAGAGCCTGCTGGCGTGCCTGCGCGATCCCACTGTGCGCGACGGCGATTGGGAACTGCTGGAATGCGCCCCGGCCTGGGACGGCAACGGGACGTTCGACTGCATCATCGGTTTCGCCTGGCGCGGCGCCAGCGGGCGGCGCCTGCTGATTGCGGTCAACTACGCGGCGAACCCGAGCCAGTGCCGGGTGCGCCTGCCGTTTGAAGAGATGCGCGGGTGCAAGGTGCGCCTCCAGGACCGCATGAGTCCCGCGGCATATGATCGCGAAGGCGAGGAGTTGATCGAGCGCGGATTGTACCTGGACCTGGCGCCGTGGGGCGGCCACGCTTTCGACGTGAGGGTTTGAGTCCGGTGGAACGGGGAGCCCTGCTGCGCTGGTTGGAGAACCGCTCCTTGCAGCGCCATTTCCACGGCCGCGGAATGGAGATCGGGGCGCTGTGGCGGCGCTTTCCCGTGCCGCGGCGGGCGCGGGTCTGGTACGCGGACCGGCTGAGCGGCGACGCCCTGGCCAGGCACTATCCGGAGCTGAGGGACAGAATTCTGCCTCCCGATCTGCTGGCCGACGCGGCGCAGTTGCCGGTGGCCCCGGCCAGCCTCGATTTCCTGATTGCCAGCCAAGTGCTCGAGCACCTGCCCTTCCCGCTGGCGGCGCTGCGGGCCTGGCACGAAGCGCTGGCGCCGGGCGGAGTGCTGCTGCTCAAGGTTCCGGACAAGCGGTATACCTTCGATGCGCGCCGCGCGCGTACCCCGCTCGCGCACCTGGTGGAGGAGTACAACGACCCGGCGCACTTTGAGGCGCGCGCGCATTACGCGGATTGGGTCGAGCACGTGGGAGGGCGGAGCCGCGAAAGCCCGGAGTTCGAGCGCGAGATTGGCGACCTGATGCGTCGCGGTTACAGCATTCACTTCCACGTCTGGACCGATGAGGACGTCCGCGAGATGGTCGAGTTCACCCGGAATTCCTGGAAGCTGGACTGGGAGCCGCGGGTTTTCTGGGGCGCGCACTTTTACCGGAAGGAGACGGTGGTGTTGCTTTCACGCCGGTGATGTACCAGACGTCCCGGTAGACGTTGCGTGCCCGGACCGAGTGGAAGCCGGCGGCCTTCAGTGTCTCGACGATATCCCGGCGGGTTGCCAGGCCGAAGGAGGACCCGGTGAAGGGCCGCCTACCGACACCGTCAAGCGGTTTGGAATCAATGCAAGTGATTGAGGCGGAGTGGCTTATGTGAACCGCCTCTATTGTTCCCCTGGGGGGCCAGGCGCTGTGACGGGGTTTCTACTCCCTGCCCCTAGTCAATTAAGGAAAAGTGGCGTATCCTTTAACAAGCGGTCCGGCAATTCAAGGATCGTTTGATAAGCGATGAGTGGCGCTCAGAATCAAAGGCTCGGCCGGTATGTGACGACCTCATGGGGCGGCGAAGAGGTGCGGGCCTTCGTCCCGCCGCCGTTGCCGCCAAACCCGCCGGTACATTTGGACGCGCTACAACTCAGCATGGAGCAGGCGAGCCAAGCCCTTGGCCGCCTCGACGGCCTGGCTTCTATCTTGCCGGACCTGCCGCTCTTCATCTACACCTACGTCCGCAAGGAGGCGGTGCTTTCATCCCAGATCGAGGGAACCCAGTCGTCCCTGTCGGACCTCCTGCTTTTTGAAAACGACGAGGCTCCTGGGGTTCCACTCGCCGATGTTCAAGAGGTGTCGAACTACGTGGCCGCCCTCAATCACGGCTTGGCGCGTTTGCGCGGCGGCTTCCCGCTGTCGCTGCGGCTCATTCGGGAGATTCACGAGGTCCTGCTCGCAAAGGGACGCGGCAGCGAGAAGCAGCCTGGCGACTTCCGCCACAGCCAGAATTGGATCGGCGGCACGCGACCTGGAAACGCCGCTTTCGTCCCGCCCCCGCCAGAACTGGTGACGGAGTGCATGGGCCAACTCGAATTGTTCCTGCACGAAGAGCGGCCCGAACTCCCACTGCTGGTCAAGGCCGGGTTAGCGCATGTCCAATTCGAGACCATTCACCCTTTTCTCGACGGCAATGGGAGGCTCGGCCGCCTGCTCATCACGTTTCTACTCTGCGTAGCGGGTGCTCTTCACGAACCGATTCTGTACCTCAGCTTGTTCTTCAAGACGAACCGGCAGGCGTATTACGAACTCCTGAATCGGGTCCGGGTATCGGGCGATTGGGAGGCCTGGCTCGACTTCTTCCTGACCGGCGTCAAGACCACGGCGGATCAGGCTGTCAACGCCGCACGCCGCATCATTGCGCTGTTGGAGGCGGATCGCCGCAAGATTGAGGCCCTGGGCCGTCCTGCTGCTTCGGTGCTGCGCGTCTTTCAGCACGCACAGACGAACCCGATTCTCTCCATCGGCGGTGCGGCGGAGAAGACCGGCGTCTCGTTCCCGACGGTCGCCAATGCCGTGGAGCACATGCAGCGTCTGGGCTTGCTTCGGGAGATCACCGGGAAGCAGCGGAAGCGGCTTTTCGTGTACGATCCATATCTGGCGATCTTGAACGAGGGGACCGAAGTGCAGACGCGGTGAGGGTGCGCCCTCTGACCGATTCAGGCCAGTAGCGGCCCAGACGGGGTGGATGCGTGCCGCACTGCCCAACGCATCCGCGGTCAGCCGCTTGCCGTGCAGGAGGCGGAAAACCTGGAGCCGCTCGGCGGCGACGACCAGCCGGGAGACGATGAAGGCCTTCTGAATGTCGATTTGCGCGAGCGCGCCTGCGCCCCTAGGTTTTCAGTTCCTCCGGGAAGACGGCGTAGCCTTCGGGCGGCGGGAAGACGTCGTGGAACAGCTCGAGGCGGCGGCGCAAATAGCGGCTGGGGAGCTGGCGCGGGCCGGTCTCGACATCGATGTCGCAGCAGATGCCGTGCAGGTACAGGGTGAGCGAGTCGATAAGCGACTGCCGGGCATAACTCCGGAACAGTTTCGTATCGCGCCGCGGGTCGGACTGCCGCTCGAACAGCGACTGTTTGAGCTTCCAGCCTTCCTCATCGAGCTCGCCGTGAACCCGGCCGCGCAGTTCCTCGCGCAGCAGTTCATAGAAGCGGGCAACCCTCTCGAAAGGCAGACGGTCCGCCGCCGCGGCGGCCACGGCGCGGTAGAAGAGGTAGTGGTATTCGGCCACCTGCTGGTCCTTGATAGCGAAGATCAGAACGGCATCGCCGCCCATGGCGAAGCGGGCGGACCAGATCCGCGATTTCTCCGCGGGCGCATCGAAGGCCACTCTCTCCCGGCCGCCGGTGGCTTTCTCCAGGTACGGCACGAAGAGAATCGAGATCGGGGGCATCTCCGCCCGCAGCCCGGGCGGGAGCGCGGCGACCGGCTCGTGCAGGTACTCCCGGGCTTCGTCGTCGCCGAGCGGCACCGCCGAGAAGTACGCGAGGCGGGCGCTGAGCGGAATCATATCCGCGCGTAAGCGTTTGGCGAATTCCTGGACGTCACTTTTGGCGAGCTCGGCTGGGGTGGGCATCAATCCACTCTATATTCTACGTCAGCGCTTGCTCCGCGCCGCGCCGCTTCGCGGTACGCGGACCAGCGTCCGCACCTCCGCCGCGGCGAGCGGGCGGTATTTCCCGATCGGCAGCGTTCCGATACGGATGGGTCCGATCGCGGTCCGCACCAGCTTCAGGACGCGGCTGCCCACGGCCTCGATCATTCTGCGGACCTGCCGGTTGCGGCCCTCGGTGATGGTGATTTCGAGGAAGGTGTGGCTCCCCGCATCGCGCTGGCGGCTGACCAGGGCCGGCTGGGTAGGGCCGTCCTTCAGTTCCACGCCGCGCCGCAGGTGTTCGAGGTCCTCATCGGTCAGGCGGCTGGCCGTCTTCACCAGGTAGGTCTTGGGAACCTTGTAGCCGGGGTTGGTGACGCGCTCGGCGAATGCGGTGTCATTGGTGACAAGGAGCAGGCCGCTCGAGTCGAGATCGAGCCGCCCCACCGGGAAAACCCACTGCTGGACGCCCTCGAGAAGGTCGTAGATTGTCGGGCGGCCCTCCGGGTCCTTGTAAGTGGTCAGATAGCCCTTGGGCTTGTAGAGCAGGAGGTAGACCTTCTCGCCGCCGCGGACCGGCTTGCCGTCGAGCGTGACGCGATCCCGTTCGAGGTCCACCCAGCGATCGGGGGTTTGAATCAGCTTTCCGTTCACGCGGACGCGGCCCGCGCCGATCCACTGGCGAGCTTCGGTGCGCGACCCCAGGCCGGCCTTCGAAATCGCGCGCTCGAGCGTTTTGAGCGGGCGCTTGGCGGGAGGCACAGAGACCAGTGTAGTGCGGCGGGGGCGGGATCACGAAGTTCGGCACGGCTGCGGAGCGGCCGGCCGCCGCGGGCATCATCACGGATCTATGCTGGAAGTGATAAGTTCGGGCGCATAGGACTGAAATGATGCGAATTGGCGCGGCGGCGGTCTCGTTGACGGTCTTGGCCGCGGGTCTTCACGCGCAGACCGGCGGCTGCGAGACTCTGCCTTCCGCGAAGCCTGAAGATATCAACGCTCTGGCGAGCACCGGCCTGGCGCTCTCACGCGCGGAGCAGTACGATGCCGCGGCTGCCTGCTATCGCAAGGTTCTGGCCATTGACCCGAAGATTCCCGAGATCCAGCTCAACCTCGGCCTGGCCGAGTTCAAGAGCGGGCGTTTCCGCGAGGCGATGGAGCCGCTCCGGGCCGTGGTGGAACTCGACCCGAAGAATATGCAGGCGCGGACCCTGCTGGGCATGACTTACTACGGCAGCCGCATGTTCAAGGACGCTGCCGCGAACCTCGAGATCGCGCTCGCCGCCGACCCGGAAAACGCGCGGCTTCACTACTACTTCGCACAGAGCCTGTTGTCGTCTTCCGAGTACCAGCGTTCGTTGAAGGAGTTCGAGTGGTTGGAGCGCCACGACCCCGATGCTCCCGCCACGCACGTGCTCCTGGCCGAAGCATTGGACGCCCTCTCCCGGCCGGAGGAAGCGATTCTGGAGCTGAAGGCAGCGATCGAGAAATCGCCGGCCGAGCCCAACGCGCATTTCGCCATCGGGTATATCTACTGGTCGCAGCAAAAGGACGATGAGGCCGAACGCGAGTTCCGTCTGGAGTTGGATCACGATCCGGCCAATGCGCAGGCATGGGCCTGGCTGGCCGACGTCCTGATCCGCCGCAACGACTTTCAGAATGCGAAGCCGCTCCTCGACAAGGCCCTGTCCATCGACCCGAGGGTCCGAATCGCCCATCTCGATCTTGGTATCGTCTTCGCGCAGGACAAACAGTACGACCGCGCCATTGAGGCGTTCAAGGAAGCGATACGGCTGGACGATTCCAAAACCGACGCCCATTTCCGCCTGGCGCGCGTGTACAAAGAAGCTGGCAAACCTGCAGAATCCGCGGCCGAGCTGGCCATTGTCCGCCAGTTACGCGAGCAGAAGAACGACAGCCTGCAGAAGGTGACCGCCCAGCCGCCAGAGCTGGAGCCCGGCAAGTAGGCCGCCGCCGGACCCGCGCCCAACGCGGGCGCCGCGGAGCACCTGTTATGGCGGATCGGGAGCTCTCCACACAGTGCCTTGCCGCACCCTTAGAGTTCCCAGAATACCGGGACTGGGCACACGCACGGCACGCCGCGGAGCGCTCTCTTGCGGCGCTCCGCGACCGCGGGCAAACTCCATCCGGCGGGTCCGCGGCGCGGAACCGCCGGCACATCCGTCCTATTGAGCCGCTGCGAAATGGTCGCGACGGTTCTTTTGCCAGCACTCCTCATTGGCCTCGGAGCATACCTCGTGCTCCTTGCCATAGCTGACGGTCTTCAGCCTGTCGGCGGGAACGCCCAGCTGCACCAGAAAGTCCTTGGCGGCTGCGGCACGGCGGTCGCCAAGGCCGTTGTTGAGCTTGACCGATCCGCGAACGTCGCAATTCCCTTCGATTTGCACGACCCCATCCGGGATCTCGGCGAAGATCTGCTTGAGCGCCTCGGCATCGCGGGTCAGCACGGCGCGGGCGTCTTCCCGGATGTGGCTCTTGTTTACGTCGAAGTACACATCCTGCACTTCGGCCGCAACACGCTCGGCGAGGGTCTTCTTGGGCATCGGCGTAGGCGTCGGTGCGGGCGTAGGCGTCGGCGTCGGTGGCGGCGGCACGGTCACGTTTACGGCGGCGGTGGCGGTGTCGCTCCCTCCCGGTCCGCTGGCCGTCAGCGTGTACGTCGTGGTATCGGCCGGACAGACCTGGCGCTCGCCGCGGGCGTTGACGGTGCCGATTCCGGGCGCGATCGAAATATCGGTAGCATCACTGACCGACCAGCGCAACGTGGCGCACTGGCCGCGCTCGATTGTGCCGGGTTCAGCCGAGAACCGAATCGCCGGCTTGGGCGGTGGTGTCGGTGTCGGTACCGGCGTCGGCGTCGGTGTGGCAACTGGCGCCGCTTCCGGTTGCGGGGGCGGGGCCGGCGTTGGCTTCGACACGCAGTTGCCGCAGCCGACTGCGAACAGAACCAATGAAACAGACAGCAACACAGCACTAATCTTTCGCTTAGTCATCCTGAAGTACCTCCTCGAGGTCGGCCCCGTTGCTTCGGGGACTTCCCGGAATATCAAACAAAGAAACTGGTTGGCCCCGCCCATTCGCGAGGGATTGAGCCGGGCCGGGAGTCTAATCAGCTTTGGGTTCGAACAGAGCCCGGTAGACAAAACCGGCGATCAATGCGCCGGCGATCGGCGCAAGCCAGAATAGCCAGAGCTGCTGGAGCGCCCAGCCGCCTACAAACACCGCCGGACCGGTGCTGCGCGCCGGGTTGACCGACGTGTTGGTCACCGGAATCCCGATGAGATGGATCAGCGTCAGACCGAGCCCGATGGCGATGGGCGCGAAGCCGCTCGGGGCCCGGCGGTCGGTCGCGCCGAGTATGATCATCAGGAACATGAAGGTCAGCACGACTTCGGCGACCAGGCAGGCGAGCAGCGAGTAATGGCCCGGAGAATGGTCGCCGTAGCCGTTGGAGGCCAGCCCGGCGGAAAGGAGAAAACCGGCCTTGCCGCTGGCGATGACATACAGCAGACCGGCCGCAGCGATGCCTCCGATCAGTTGCGCCACGATGTAGGCCGGTAACTCAGAAACAGGGAAGCGCCGGCCGGCCGCCAGGCCCACCGACACAGCAGGGTTGAGGTGGCCGCCGGAAATGTGCCCAATGGCGAAACACATCGTCAGGACTGTCAAGCCGAAAGCCAGCGCCACGCCCAAATATCCGATGCCAAGGTTGGGGACTGCGGCGGACAGAACGGCGGCGCCGCAGCCTCCGAATACCAACCAGAATGTGCCGAGTAACTCGGCCAAAGATCGCCTTCCGAGTGACATATCCACCCGCCTCTCTGACGGTACCGCACCCGGGAGCATACGCACCCGGTTCAAAAAAGGATCTTGCCCACTTCCTTTACTTGAAAGGGGCGTGAAAGGCGACGCCAGCGGCTACACCGCTCGCCGCACAGCGTGATACACCAGCAACACGACCACCGAGCCGACGACCGCCACAATCAGGCTGTAGAGATCCAGTCCGGTGACGCCGCGCCCTCCGAACAGGCGGAATAAGTAGCCCCCCGCGAACGCTCCCACAATTCCCAGGAGGAGATCCCGAATCAACCCCTCTCCGGATTTGTTGACGATTTTGCTGCCGATAAACCCGGCTACCAAACCCAGGACCAGCCATGCGATCAGATGCATCTGCCCTCTCCTTTCTGGAGGCTCTCTACTGAACGATCACTTACCAGAAGCCAGTAATGTTGTCGTTGCCCCAGTTTTCCTTTTGTCTACAATCTCTTCCTGGCCTTGCGGCCGACATCAGCACACCCCAAGGGGTGTGTCACGTTGTTCTGGGCGGCTGCGCGAGCCGTAAGGCGTGGCGGTGGAGATCCTGCAGGGGTACGGCTGGGACCCGAAGCAGTGAGAGCGGCTTCACCGGTCCCCGAGGAGTGCGAGCGACTGCGGGCATCCTTAGCCACAGTTTCCTCTTTGGCCTCGCGACCCACATTAGCATACCACAAGGGGTGTGTTTTGGAGCCGCCAAGGTTCATCTTTCTGTCCTGAATGCCTGTCCTGCAGTCCCGAGAGGTTAGTCCCGCTCCTCCCGGAGACCTGACCTCAGGCAACTGTGATAACTACTTCCCGGGATGACGCCTCGCGATTACCTGCGTCCTGATCGCGGGCTTCCCCTCTTCGATCACGTAGAACTGGTCGGCCCTTACGTTTTGGAACTCCTGCCGGGTCCCGCTCGGCCAGCTCACTTCCACGTTGTCGATGCGCGTGCTCGGCCCCAGTCCGAAGTGTGCGCGCAGATCGCTCTGCGAAATATAGCTGCCGCCCGCGGCAATCTCGCGGATCTGCGAAATGCCTCCGGCCTTCACCCGGATTCGCGCGCCCAGGGCGTCACGGTTGCTGCGCGTGCCCACCAGCTTGAAACTCACGAAGTGATTGCTTCCCCCGCTGCGGTTTCGCAAGATCGACGGCGGGTCGTCGTTATTCCCCACGACGATGTCCTCGTGGCCGTCGTTGAACAGGTCGGCAAAGGCCGCGCCACGCCCGAGGTGGGGCACCGAGAAACCGTTCCCGTGGGCCTGCGCATCCGCAGTCACGTCGGTAAACGTGCCGTTGCGATTGTTGTGAAACAGCAGACTGATCTGCTTGTAGTGACCCTTCACGGTCGAATTCTCCACGCCCTGATAGACGTGCCCGTTGGCGATGAACAAGTCCACCCAACCGTCGTTGTCGAAGTCGGTGAAGCCGCCTCCGAAGCTCAGGAAGCGCGCGGTGATGGTGGCGATGCCCGCCTTGCGGCTGACTTCCTCGAAGGTCCCGCCTCCGGCATTGTGCCACAGATGGTGCGGCACCTCCGCGAAGTCGGAGACATAGAGGTCCAGCAATCCGTCGTTATCGTAGTCGCCCACAGACAGACACATCGCCGCCATTGTGCCGCCGTCCTCGTTCAACCCCACGCCCGCCATCAGTCCGGATTCGGTGAAGGTGCCGTCGCGATTGTTGTGATAAAGGTAAATCTCCATGCCATCGTTGGCGACAAACAGATCGGGCCAGCCGTCGTTGTCGTAGTCGGATGCAATCACCGACAGGTTCTTGCCGTTTGGCTGATAGATCTTCGCGGCCTTCGTAACGTTGGTGAACGTGCCGTCGCCGTTGTTGTGATAGAGCACGTCCGGGCTGCCGTGATACTGACCGGGCGGGCAGCTCGATTCGGCGTCGGCGATCATACAGGTCTGCTTCACCTCCGGGCCGAAGTCCACGTAACCGCCGACATACAAATCGAGTTTCCCATCGCGGTCGTAGTCGAAGAAGGTAGCGCCCAAGTGCAGACGCGTGCCGAAGTCGGTGCCGTCCACGTGCGCCTTGGCGGTGACGTCGGTGAAGGTGCCGTCGCCGTTGTTGTGATACAGCACGTTCCTGCCGTACTGCATCACGTAAAGATCGGGCCAGCCGTCGTTGTCGTAGTCGCCGACTACGCAGCCAAGGCCATAGCCGGTGCCCGGCACACCGGCCTTTTCGGTCACGTCCGTGAACGTGCCGTCGCCATTGTTCCGATAGAGAGCGTTGCGCGCCACCAGACCACGCCCGTAAAGATCGCGCGCGCTGACGAGGTAGATGTCCGGCCAGCCGTCTCCGTCGAAGTCGAAGATGCAGACCCCCGGACCAGCTTCGTCCATGATATTGGCGACGCCCTTGTTGCCTTTCAGGTGGACGAAGTGGACGCCTGCCTGCTTCGTAATGTCATCGAAGCGCGGTGTGGAGTTGTCGTCGGCGCTGGCGCCGGCAAATGCCGCGGCGAGGAGCGATATTCCGACCAACGCGCCCGCAGGAATCAACAACCGGTCGGGAGACATGCTTCTCTCCGGGTATGATCGCATAGCATACAGGCCAAACTCATCGACCTGAGTTACACTGTCGAGCAGGGTATGGAAACGTATCCAGGCCTGCCCGGCCGCTCATCCGTGATTATCTCACGCATTCTCGTGGCTTTGGTTACACGAACGGGCACGCCATGGAAACGTATCCAGACCTGCGCGGAAACTCATCGGCGATCATCTCACGCGTGAGCGCGCACAGCGGCAATGTTACCGGCCAGCGTCATACTCCGGCGCCCGACCTGGGTGGCGGCGCCTTGGTTACACCAACGGCACGCAATGGAAACGTATCCAGGCCTGCCAGGCCGCTCATCCGCGACTATCTCACGTCGCGAGCCGTCGGGTCGGCAATGTTACCGGCCAGTATCATGTCGCGACCTTAGCTACACGGTCGAGCACGGCATGGAAACGTATCCAGACTTGCGCGCGAACTTTTCCCGGCTGATGTGTGGGCCCGGAGGCGGTGGCGGCGTTGCGGACTGGACGCAGCGTCAGAGCGACACGGGAGCCATCTAACGTTCCGTAACAGTCTCCGTAATCGCCTGCAAACACAACGTTAGTACAGTATGATACCGTAATCCTCTACTAAATAAACATTAGCCTTCTTACAATCAGTGCGGTTTCATCCGGCGCGACGGAAGCCACGGAAGTGCCGGGTGAGGCAAAAGAGGATTCTCGCCAAGGAGAAAAATGTGAAGCACGTCAGATTACGTCAGGTACTGCTACTCTGCCTTCTCACGCTGGCGTTCGCGTTCCACGCCGCGGCGCAGGAGGCAACTATCGTCGGAACGGTTACAGACCCCTCCGGGTCAACCATTCCCGGCGCAAAGATTACCATCACGAACAGCGCGACGTCCACTGTTCGCCA
The DNA here is from genome assembly GCA_963719445.1 of Bryobacterales bacterium. Lineage (GTDB taxonomy): Bacteria > Acidobacteriota > Terriglobia > Bryobacterales > Bryobacteraceae > DASWZN01. Next base: position 3,254,753 of record OY970385.1, on the reverse strand, counting down.
CGTCGTCAGCAGCGACGCCGGCCAATACGCCGCGCCGAGTCTTGTCATCGGCAGGTACAGTGTCAAGGTTGAGGCCTCCGGTTTCAAGACCGCCGAACAGAACGACATCGTCGTGAACGTCGGCGCTCACGTTCGTGTGGATATCCAACTACAGATCGGTGAAGCCAAAGAGAGCGTCACCGTGGAAGCGGTAGCCACCCGGGTCCAATCGGATTCCAGTGAAGTCAGCGAAGTCGTTACGGGCCAGCAGATGTCGCAATTGGCCACGAACGGACGCAACCTGGTTGGCCTGGCGGCACTGACACCAGGCGTGTCTTCCACTGTGGCGGATTTCAACGGTCCCAGCGCACAGGGCAGCGGCTTCAGCATCAGCTTTAACGGCCTGCGGCCAGACCACAACGTCTGGATGGTGGATGGCGGCGAGAACTACGATCGCGGCTCTGGCGGAAAATTCAATATCATGCCGTCCATCGACGCCGTGGCCGAGTTCCGGGCGCTCACCTCGAACTACTCCGCCGACTACGGACTCAATTCCGGCGCGACCCTGAGCCTGGTCTTCAAATCCGGCACCACCGATTTCCACGGCGGTGCATGGGAGTTCTTCCGCAATGACGCCCTGGACGCCGGCAACTACTTCACCAACGCCGCCGGTAAAAAGGCTCCGGAATTGCGCTATAACGTGTTTGGCTTCAACATCGGCGGTCCGGTGATCCTGCCTCATTACAACAAGGACCGCAACAAGACCTTCTTCTTCGCCAACATAGAGTGGCGGCGCTACATCGCGGGCGGCTCAAACCTCGTCCAGACGCCCACGACCGCGATGGAGAACGGCGTATTCCCATCGGATATGCCCATCACCGTGCCCACTACCTTGAACGCCACGGAACTCGCCCGCTTCACCGCATTGGGTCTCGTTCCGGGTTCGCCCTTCCCCAACAACACGATTCCGTCGCAACTGATCAGCCCGCTGTCCAAGGCGTTTATCGCGCTCGGCGTTTACCCTTCGCCCAATACCACTTCAGGAATATTCCCTGCGTTTACGGGCGGGGCCAACGCCCCCACCTACGTGGGCGAACAGATCGTTCGTATCGACCATCACTTCAACGACAAGTTCTCGATCTTTGGCCACTATGTCTGGGAACAGCTCAGCCAGACTTATGGGACGACCCTCTGGAGCGGCTCCAACCTCCCGACCATCGGCGACGTGTTTGCCAACCCGTCCTGGAGCGGCGTGGTTCACGCCACGTACAGCATCAGCCCGACCGTCGTCAACGAGGTGGCGTTCAACTACGGCGCCAATACCATCACTGTCACGCCGACCGGGATCACCCAGCGCACCAGCGACGTCAACCCGCCGGAGCTGTTTCCGAGCAACGCAATGAACCGCCTCCCGTCCGTCAATATCAGCACCGGCCTCAGTAACGACTTCGATATGTCCAGTTTTCCCTGGGTCAATAACTACCACAGTTACCAGATCCGCGAGGATCTCTCCTGGACCCACGGCCGGCACAGCCTGAGGTTTGGCGGCCAGTACATGTTCAACATCAAGAACCAGGAACTGTTTGGCAATTCGCAGGGCAACTTCAGCTTTAACGGCGGCTACACAGGCGCTGGCTTTGCCGACTTCCTGCTGGGCTATGCCGCCTCGTATAACGAGCTGGCCGTTCAGGACAGCGGAGACTGGCATACCAACACCATCGCGTTCTACGCGCAGGACGACTGGCGCGTGAACAATCGCCTCACCGTGAATCTCGGCTTGCGCTGGGAAGGCATTCCCCACACGTACGAAGTGAACAATCGCATGTCAAACTTCTATCCGCAACTGTACAACCAGGCAGACGCGGCAGTTCTCCTCCCCAACGGGAACATCAGCCCCACCAGCCCGGGTCTCGCTCCCGGCCTTGGAGCCGCGTCCGTTCTCCAGTTGTATCAGAACGGTATGGCCATTACCGGCCAGAACGGCGTTCCCACCGATATCGTCAAGAACTATTGGAACAACTGGGGCCCGCGGCTTGGCTTTGCCTATGACCTGACCGGTCAGGGCAAGACCGTGGTTCGCGGCGGTTTCGGCATCATGTACGAACGCGTTCAGGGTAACGACGTGTACAACATGGGTCCGAATGCCCCCTTCAGCGCGAGCCCTACGGTGAGCAACGTGTACTTCGCCAACCCGTTGCAGAGCGTCCTCACGGGCGCCACCGCCTCCGCGCCGATCACCACTACGGCGATCACGGGCGAGAGCGAAAACAACTACAAGAACCCCACCTCGTATCAATGGAGCATGGGTGTTCAGCATGAGGTCTGGCATGGAGCGGTGGCCCAGGTGTCGTATGTCGGCAACGTCGGGACGCACCAGAGCGAAGCGATCGACATCAACGCCCCGTTCTACATCAGCGCAACCCTGCCCCAGCGCCTTGAGGTGATCGATAAGACTCTGCCGACCGTCGATCTGATCCGGCCTTACCCGGGCTACGGCCAGATCCTGATGTACGGTAACGGGGGCCGTTCCAAGTACAACGCGCTTCAGGCCGAATTCCGCATGCAGGCCACGAAGGGCCTTACCGTGCAAGTGGCCTACACCTACGCGAAGGCCTATGACACCAGTACCGGGGTAGCCGTCAACGGGAACGAGGGCGACCTGGACACGCTGTCCAATCCTTACAATCGCAGCTACGATTGGGGCCTCAGCACCTATGATCGCCCGAATGTGTTCATCGCCGACTATGTCTACGACCTTCCCTTCTTCCAGCACGCCTGCCCCGCGGTGAAGACTCTTCTGGGCGGTTGGAAGCTGTCCGGCGTCATTACCGCGGAGTCGGGCGTGGCGTATACCGAGACCCAGTCCGGGGACACCCTGGGCATGGGCGGCAGCGTCACCCAACGGCCGAACCAGACGGGGTCGATTTCCTATCCGAAGACACTTGACAGTAAGGGCAACTTCATCTGGTACGATGCCTCGGTGTTCAGTCCCATTTCGTTTTTGAACGGAAACCTGGGGTCCTTCGGCAACGAGGTCAAGGGCGCCATTCGCGGACCTGGAAGGCAGAACTGGGACACCTCCCTGTTCAAGGACTTCTCCTTCAAGGAGAAGGCCACTCTGCAGCTCCGGTTTGAGACGTTCAACACCTTCAACCACACCCAGTGGAACGGGTTGAATACCTCATTGGGCAGCGGCGCCGGCGTGATCACTTCCGCGTTCGATGCTCGCACCCTGCAGCTCGGCGCGAAGTTCCTCTTCTAACCTCTCTCTAGGACTTGAGTCCAGCCGCCCGCGCCACTCCATGGCGCGGGCGGTTCTTTCTCGGCCTCTAGCGTGCGCCATCGGCCTTCTGCTATTCTGTTGTGCGACGGACGCGCGGCGTCTGACTGAATGATTCCACTACGGGATACCCGGCGCAGCGATTCCACGCCCGTCGTGACGATGCTCATCATCGCGGTGAACGCGGCCGCGTTCCTGTTTGAGCTATCGCTCGACCCGTGGTCGCGCAATCACCTGATCTCTTCCTACGGCCTGGTCCCCGCGCACTTTCACTTCGTGTCGTTCCTGACCTCGATGTTCCTGCACGGGGGCTGGCTGCACATTGTCGGGAACATGTGGTTCCTGTGGATCTTCGGAGACAACGTCGAGGACATCCTGGGGCACCTGCAGTACCTGATCTTCTACCTGCTGTGTGGGGTCGCGGCCGCGGCGGCGCAGATTGCGCTGAACCCGGCTTCCTGGGTGCCCACCATCGGCGCCAGCGGCGCCATCGCGGGAGTGATGGGAGCGTATCTGGTGAAGTTCGCGCACTCGCGCATCCAGGCCCTGATTTTCGTCTTTGTGTTCTTCACGACGGTCGAATTGCCCGCGGCGTGGTTTCTGGTGTACTGGTTCGTCCTCCAGTTGTTCCAGGGCGCGGGTTCGCTCGGGAGCAGCCGCGCGAGCCAGGGAGTGGCGTGGTTTGCGCACGTGGGCGGGTTCATCGCCGGGATCGTGCTGATCAAGATCCTGCCTACGCGGCAACCCTACCGGCGGCGAACGGAGCTCTACTGGTGATGGCGGCCGGGGACGCCGTACCCGAGATCGATCTGCTGGCGATCGCCGCGCATCCCGACGATGTAGAGCAGACCTGCGGCGGAACGCTCATCCGGATGGCCGAGGCCGGATACCGCACCGGAGTGCTTGACCTGACGGCGGCCGACATGGGCACGCGCGGCACTCCGGAGGGGCGGCTCCAGGAGGCCCAGATCGCCGCGAAGCACCTGCTGCTGGCGTGGCGGGGCAATCTGGGGATGCCCGACGCGCGCCTGGAGAACACGCTGGCGGCGCGGCTGTCGGTAGCCGCGGAGATCCGGCGGCTGAGGCCGCGGGTGGTGATCGTTCCGTATTGGGAGGCGCGGCACCCCGACCACTACCGCGCCGGCGAGATGGCCTACGAGGCCTGTTTCCTGGCGGGACTGCGGAAACTGGATCCGTCGACGGAGCCGCACCGGCCGTTCAAAATCATCTACGCATCGCTTTACGCCAACGTCACGCCCTCGTTCGTGGTAGACATTTCGGCACAGTTCGACCGCCGCATGGAGGCGCTGCTGAGCTACCAATCGCAGTACGGCGCCGGCGGCGAGGCGAGCGACGTGTTTCCCGATCCGCAGGAGATCCGCGAGCGGCTGGCCGCGGTGGCGCGCTTCTACGGCAACCTGATCGGGGTGCGCTATGGCGAGCCGTTTGTGGTGAAGGAAACCATGCGGGTGGACGACGTGGTGGCGCTAGGCGTACGGAGCCTGTAGCGCGCGCCTTCAGCCGTCAACCAGACGCAAGGGGCTAAAGGCTCTCGCGCTCCGGGCCGATATGCGGGGTAGCCCCGCGATCGGGAGCGCAATGTCACAGGCAGGGCCCATATCAAAGGAACTCGCGCGCGCTCTCGAGGCGCATCACGCCTGGGCCGAAGGGGAGGCTGAGGGCGCGCGCCTGGACCTGTCCTTCGCCAATCTGCAGAACATCTGCTTGAAGGAACGCGACCTGCGCATGGTGGTGTTGAGATCGGCGAACCTGGCAGGCGCGAACCTGGAAGGAGCGACCCTGAGCGGCGCCGTGCTCACCAACACGGACCTGCGCGAGGCGTGCCTGGTCGGGGCCGATTTGACAGGCGCCGACATGAAGGACGCCAGCTTCGAGCGCGGCGATCTCTCGCAGGCGAATCTCTCGGAAGCGACCGCCGGAGTCTGCTCGTTTGAGGGCGCCAACTTGTGCGCCGCGAGGCTGCTCGAAGCCCGGCTCAGCCAGTGCAACTTCGTGAAGGCGATCCTGAAGGCTACAGTCTTTCAGCACGCCCGGTTCTTCGACTGCGACCTTTCGGAAGCGAACCTGGAAGGCGGGCTGTTCAACCACTCACGCATCCGGGTCTGCCGGTTCAAGGAAGCGCGCGGGCCCGGGGCCATTTTCAGCTACGCCGTGGTCGAGAACTCGGACTTCCGCAAGGCCCAGTTGGCTCAGAGCAAGTTCCTGAAGGCAAACATCAGCGGAGGCACATTTTGCTGGGCGGCGCTCGGCAACTCCGATTTCCGCGAGAGCACGATGCGCGGCACGGAGTTCTCCGGAGCGGTGTTGCACGGCGCGCGTTTCGGTTCGGCAAGCCTGGCAGGCGTGGATTTTCGCGGCGCCAATCTCAACGGGGCGCGCGAACTCACCTCGCAGCAGATGTTGAAGGCCTGGACCGGACAGGACACCATCCTGCCCAACGGCCAGCGCGGCGTCTACCTGAAAGGCTCGGGCGCGGAGCGGCCGGCCCGTTCATCCCTTCACGCGAGCTGAGCGCCTCCGGGATCGCCCACGGTCGCTGAAACAGCTACAAGCGTGCGTCGCGCGGCGCGCCGCGTGGCGCTCCCCTCACACCTTTGGGGCTTCGACGAACCGGCTGCGCTTCAAGCGGCGCAGCATCTGGCTTTCGTAGTCCGCAGGCACCGGCTTCGCACCGATCCAGTCTTTGAAGTACCAATCCAGGTAGTGCTTGTAGCCCTGGACGTCCCAGTCGTCCTTCAAGCCGAGGAAGCGTTGCTTGTCGTCGTACTTCCGGGTGACCTCGTCGACTTCCTCCTTGGTCAACCGATGATACTTCTCGTCATGGATGACTCCGGGCCCGTCCAGGCGTCCCTTCAGATGGGCCGGCTGTTGCGTGGGATAGCCCAGCACCAGCGCAATGATTGGGAAGCAGTGGGTCTGCGGCAGGTCGAGCAGCTTCCAAAGCCTCTCCATGTCGCCGCGGTGTATGCCGTTGGTGAGCAGCGAGTCGATGCCCAGAGAGCGGGCGGCAATCACGGCGGTCTGCGCGGCCAGCGAGGCGTTGATGCTGGCCGTGACGAAGTCCACGATGGTGCCGGGATCGTACGAGTATCCCAGGGACTCGGCGCTCGCTTTCATGCGGTTGTAGTCGGCGCAGTACAAGAACATGCAACTGCCTTGGTAGCCGCAGACCGCCTTCATCGTCGTGCGGTCCTCGATCACGATGATGGAGTAACTTTGACTGTTCGAGGCGTTGGCCGTGCGGAGGCTCGACTGCAAGATGGTCTCGATTGCCGCCGCCGGGAGTGGCTTGGCCAGGAAGTTGCCGTGGATTGTGCGCAGGCCGCGGATCGTCTTGATGGTGTCGTTGGGCGGCAACTCCTGCGCCGCCGCATCGGCAAGCAGTACTCCGCTGCCCGCCAGGGCACTGCGTCGCAAGAAGGTTCGCCGGGAGGCTCGGATATTCATGACACGATTCTCCTGTCTGAGTACGATGACGACTCTCTACCCATACGTCTCCGATTGTCAATTAGTTCCGCCAAGATGCCGAAAATGGGGCTGCCGCAGGCCCGCCTGCCCGCCCCACCTAAACCGTGCGACGCTGTAACGGAGGTGATTATGAGACGAGTCCTGCTGATTGGTTTGAGCGCGGCGCTAGGGATGGGCGGACAGGAGTACACGCGCGGGGTGGGTGTGTATCCCGGGAACCCCGCGGAGTATTCCGGGCCGGCGATGGCCGCCGACGCCACCATGTACCGCAACCTGGCGCTCCACCGGCCCGCGTATCATTCCAGCAGCTACGACTACAACCTGACCGCGCAACTGGTGACCGATGGGATTAAGGAGACCGGGCTGCCGCGATGGGTTTCGACCTCCGCGAGCGAGCGTGGCGCCCTGAGCAAGCAGGAACGGGAATTGGTTCTCGATCACAACCTGGTTACCGGCGTCGAACTGCGGGGGCCGCATCCGTGGGTCGAGGTGGGTTTGGAAGGCGGCGACGGCGCGCCGGAAGTGGATCGCCTGGACGTGTTCGCACGGCCGGAGCCATACGGGCGGGATCCGGCGCGCTGGACGTGCACGGTCTCCGGTTCCGACGACGAACGGACGTGGAGCGAACTGGGGCGCAAGACCGGCGCGGAGAAGGCGGCGAGGGACTATCAGTGGTCCATCGCGCTGGCCGCGCCGTCGCGCAGCCGCTTCTATCGGGTCGCGTTCGAGGCGCCGAACGTGCAGGCGTGGCGCGCCAACGAGGTTGCATTCTTCGACCGGAACGAGCGGCTGGGGGTGGGCGGTCCCTACCAGTTCACCAGCGCGTGGATGAGCGCGGGGAGCGGCGAGGAGTGGGTCTACGTGGACCTGGGCGCGCGCTGCACGTTCGACCGCGTGGCGCTCTACTGGATCCGGCGCGCGGCGGAGGGCTCGATTCAAGTTTCGGATGACGCCGCGAAGTGGACCACGATCGCACCGCTGACGGCGGTTGACGATATGAAGCTCGCGCGCCCGGCGGCGGGCCGCTACGTGCGGGTCCTGATGACGCGGCCAGATTCGCCCGAAGGGTACATTCTGAGCGAGCTTGAAGTGTACGGGCGGGGCGGCCCGGTTCCGAAGGCGAAACCGGCGCCGGCCGCGCAGCCGGACGGACGGCTGGATCTGGCCGGCGGCGCGTGGCGGCTCCAGCGGGATTCGCAGGTCCAGGCATCGGGTCTCGAGCTTTCCCGGCCCGGCTACCAGAACAAGGACTGGATGATTGCCACCGTGCCGGGCACGGCGCTGGTGAGCTACTGGAACGACGGCGCCGTCCCGGACCCGGACTACGGCGACAACCAGCTCATGATTTCGGACTCCTTCTTCTACGCGGATTTCTGGTATCGCGACGAGTTCATTGCGGCACCGGCTGCCAAAGGGAGGCACGTCTGGCTGAACTTCGACGGCATCAACTGGAAAGCCGACGTGTTCCTGAACGGCGCCAAAATCGGGCGCATCGAAGGCGCGTTCATGCGCGGCCGGTTCGACGTGACGGACCACATCCGTCCCGGGGCGCTGAATGCCCTGGCAGTGCGCGTCGAGAAGAATGCGACGCCGGGGAGCGTCAAGGAGAAAGGCCTCCAGAGCGATATTGCGAACGGCGGCGCGCTCGGGGCGGACAACCCCACGTATCACGCCTCCATCGGCTGGGACTGGATGTCGACGATTCGCGGGCGCGACACGGGCATCTGGGCCGACGTCTATTTGAGCGAAAGCGGCCCGGTGACCGTTGAGAATCCGTTCGTCACGACCACGCTGCCCCTGCCCGATACTTCACGCGCGGAGGTCACGATCGAAGCGACGGTGCGGAATCTCGAAACCCGAGCGATTAGCGGAAAGCTGCGCGGGCATTTCGGCGAGGCGCCGTTCGAGACGGAGGTCGCGCTCGACGCTTCGGCCACGAAGAAGGTGAAGCTGACCGTCGATCTGGCTCACCCGAAGCTGTGGTGGCCGAATGGGTACGGCGATCCTTATCTGTATCCGGTGGAGCTGCGATTTGAGGATTCGGACGCAGTGTCGTTTCAGGCCGGGGTGCGCCAGTTCACCTACAGCGAAGACGGCGGCGCGCTGAAGATCTGGATCAACGGGCGCCGCTTCATCCCGCGCGGCGGGAACTGGGGCTTCGCGGAATCGATGCTGCGGTATCGTGCGCGCGACTTCGAAGCCGCGCTGCGGTATCACCGCGACCTGCACTTCAACATGGTTCGGGATTGGGTGGGGCAGGTGGCCGATAACGCCTTCTACGAAGCCTGCGACCGCAACGGCATCGTGGTGTGGCAGGATTTCTGGCTGGCCAATCCGTGGGACGGGCCGGACCCGGACGACAACGCACTGTTCCTCGGCAACGCGCGCGACACCATGCTGCGGATTCGCAACCACCCTGCGCTGGGGCTCTACTGCGGGCGCAACGAGGGGAATCCGCCGAAACCGCTCGACGACGGACTGCGGGCGTTGCAGGCCGAGTTGCATCCGAGCCTGCACTACATCTCCAACTCGGCGCACGGGGTGGTGAGCGGGGAGGGGCCGTACCGCGTGGAGCCGCGGCCGTACTATTTCGCGAACGCGCCGGTGAAGCTGCATAGCGAGATGGGCTCGCCGGACGTGCCGGTGTTGGAGAGCGTGCGCGCCATGCTGCCACGATCGGCGATGTGGCCGCAGGGAAGCATGTGGCCGCTGCACGACTTCGACCTGCACTTCGTGAGCGACGTCTTCCACGAGGCCGTCGACCGCGGGTACGGCGGGGCCAGCGACATTGCAGACTGGGTGAGCCTGGCCCAGTTCGTCGATTACGACGCCTATCGCGGCATGTTCGAGGGACAAAGCAGGGACCGCATGGGGCTCCTAATCTGGATGAGCCACTCGGCGTGGCCGTCGCTGCTCTGGCAGACCTACGATTACTACTTCAATCCGGGCGCGGGTTACTTCGGCGCCAAGAAGGCGTGCGAGCCGCTGCACATACAGTGGAACCCGGTGACGGACATGGTGGAGGTGGTCAATTACAGCGCGGGCGAGGCGCGCGGACTGACGGCGCGAGTGGAGATCCTGAACATGGATGGCTCGCTGCGCTGGGAGAAGACGGCGCCGCTCGATAGCGCCGAGGACACGACTTCGACACCGATCCGGATGGAGTACCCAGCGGGTCTTTCTTCGACGCACTTCATCCGCCTGAGTCTGGCGCGCGGGGGCGACGTGGTTTCTACCAACTTCTACCTGCGCGGCGTGCGGGAGGGCGACTACCGGGCAATCCGCGAGCTGCCGAAGGCGAGACTCGAAGCCGCGACGCGCGTGGAGCGGCAGGGCGGGCGTTGGCTGCTGACGACGGAGTTGCGAAATGTGTCGTCCGCGCCGGCGCTGATGGTCCGGCTCGAAGCGGTGCGCGAGACGAGTGCGGACCGCATCCTGCCGGCGCTCTACAGCGACAACTACGTGGCCCTGATGCCCGGCGAGCGGCGGACGATCCGGACGGAGATCGAGCACGCCGACACGCGCGGGGAGCGGCCGCGGATCGTGGTGGAGGGGTTCAATGTCGGAGAAGTGACCGTGCCATGAGACGGACACTCGGCTGGTTGCTGTGGGCCGCGGTATCCGCGGTGGCGGCGGTGGCGTTGGGGGCGGTGGCGCTGCGCCGCGGCGAGCCGGTCAACAGCATGTGGCTGGTGCTGGCGGCGGGGTGCACGTTCGCGCTGGGGTACCGCTTCTACGGGAAGTTCATCGCTGTGCGGGTGATGGCTCTCGACGACACGCGCGCCACTCCCGCCGAGCGGCTGCGCAACAGCCTGGACTTCGAGCCGACAAACAAGTGGATCCTGTTCGGCCAGCACTTCGCGGCGATCGCGGGGCCGGGGCCGCTGGTGGGGCCGGTGCTGGCGGCGCAGTTCGGCTACCTTCCAGGAACGCTGTGGATCATCGCAGGGGCAGTCGCGGGCGGCGCGGTGCAGGACTTCACGATTCTGTTCGCGTCCATGCGGCGCGACGGGAAATCGCTGGGCGAAATGGTGCGCGAAGAGATCGGCTGGCTGGGCGGCTTCACGGCGCTGGCGACGGTGCTGCTGATCATGATCATCCTCCAGGCGACAGTGGCTCTGGTGGTGGTGAATGCCCTCAAGGGGAGTCCGTGGGGCACGTTTACCATCGCGGCCACCATTCCGATTGCGCTGTTCATGGGCCTCTACCTGCGCTACGTGCGGCCGGGCAAGGTGCTGGAGTGCTCGCTGGTGGGCTTTGTCCTGGTGGTGGCGGCGATTTTCGGCGGGCAGGCGGTGTCGCAATCGGCGGCGCTGGCGCCGGTCTTTACGCTGACGGGGACCGGCCTCGCGGTGGCCATCATAATCTACGGGTTTTTCGGCAGCACTCTGCCGGTGTGGCTGCTGCTGGCGCCCCGCGGGTACCTGAGCACTTTCGTCAAGCTCGGCGTGGTGCTCATGCTGGCGCTGGGGATTCTGGTGGTCAGACCGCAGTTGCAGCTTCCGGCGTTCACGCGCTTCACCGACGGCACAGGGCCGATCTTCGGCGGCAAGATCTTTCCATTCTGCTTCATCACCATCGCCTGCGGCGCCATCTCGGGCTTTCACGCGCTGATTGCTTCGGGCACGACGCCCAAGATGATCTCGCGCGAAGCGCACGCCTGGCCAATCGGGTACGGTTCCATGCTGCTCGAGGGCTTCGTGGCGCTGATGGCGATGATTGCGGCGTCGGTGATGCAGCCCGGCGTGTACTTCGCGGTGAATGCCCCGGCGGGCGTGGTGGGCGCGACTCCGGCGGCGGCCGTGGCAACCATTTCGGGTTGGGGGTTTCCGGTGACGGCGGCGGGCATGGAGTCGCTGGCGCGCACGGTCGGCGAGAAGACGTTGTTTTTTCGCACCGGCGGCGCGCCTTCGCTGGCGCTGGGCATGGCGCACATTTTTGCGAGGGCCGGCGGGCGCGCCGTTCTCGGCTTCTGGTACCACTTCGCGATCATGTTCGAAGCGCTGTTCATCCTCACGCTCATCGACGCCGGGACGCGGGTGGGCCGCTTCATGCTTCAGGACATGCTGGGGCACGTCTCGAAGCCGCTGGGGCGCACGAGCTGGATGCCGGGCGTGATCGGGACCAGCGCGGCGATCGTGGCGGCGTGGGGATACTTCCTCTACCAGGGCGTCCGCGATCCGCTGGGCGGTATCAACACGTTGTGGCCGCTGTTCGGGATCTCGAACCAGTTACTCTCGGCGGTGGCGCTGTGCGTTGCCACCACCATTCTGCTTAAGATGCACCGGGCGAGGTACGCGTGGATCACCGGAATTCCGCTGGCCTGGCTGGTAGTGGTGACGTTCACGGCCGGGTGGCAGAAGATCTTCTCGCCGCTCCCGCGTGTGGGGTTCCTGGCGCACGCGGCCGGGCTCCATGCCGCCCAGTCCGCCGAGACCCGGCGGCTGATCTTCAACGACCGGCTGGACGCGGTTGTCTGCGGCGTGTTTCTAATGCTGGTGGCGACAATCCTGCTCGATTCCGTGCGCGTCTGGGCCGGGATCCTGCGTGGGACCCGGCCGGCCACGCTGAGCGAGGCGCCCTACGCGGTGACCGAGCTCGGTCCGGAGGGCGTATGAAGCGCTTGCGGAAGCTGGGTGCGCTGCTGGTGGCGCTGTTGCGGGAGCTGGCCGATGAAAGCGCCTACCGCCGGCATTTGGCCGCCTACGGCCGTCCACATTCGGCAGAGGAATGGAGGCGCTTCAGCGACGAGCGCCTGCGCGCGCGGTATGCGCGGGCAAGGTGCTGCTGAGGAGGGCGCCGCTTTATGAATAGCGCCCGCTCGCCCCATCGCGACCAAAAGATGTCCCCCATGCCCCCAACCCGCTGCCCCTGGGCCCAAACCGAGGCCATGATCGCCTACCATGACGCCGAGTGGGGCGTGCCGCTGCACGACGACCGGGCGCTGTTCGAATTCCTGATCCTCGAAGGGGCTCAGGCGGGGCTGAGCTGGTCCACGATCCTCAACAAGCGTGAGAACTACCGTGCGGCGTTCGCCGGGTTCGATGCGCGCAAGATCGCGCGCTACGATGGGCGGCGGATCGCGTCTCTGCTGCGCAACCCCGGCATCGTTCGCAACCGCCTGAAGGTGGCCGCCGCCGTCGCGAACGCCAAGGCGTTCCTGACCGTGCAGAAGGAATTCGGAAGCTTCGACGCCTACCTCTGGCGGTTCGTCGAGGGTAGGCCGGCGGCGAACGCCTGGCGCACCGCGGCGGAAATCCCGGCGCGCACTGCGGCCTCAGACGCCATGAGCAAGGACCTCGTCCGGCGCGGGTTCCGGTTCACGGGATCCACTATCTGCTACGCCTTCATGCAGGCCACGGGCATGGTCAACGATCACCTGGTGGGTTGCTTCCGGTACGCCGAGCTGGAGTGAGTCACACCGGCGCCGGGTGGCGCGGGGGCGGGATGTGGCGCGGCTTCGGCCGCGGAGCCGGGCGGCTGGCCAGATACGCGAGCATGTTCCGATCGGTGAGCGCGTGGCGCAGGCCGGGCGTGGCCGGTCCCGTCTCGAGCTCACGCAGACAGAGCCCCGGACCCTCCTGAATGCCGACGCGGTACTTGCGGAACAGCGCCATGTCCACGGCCACCACGAGGGTCTCGGTAGGCTCGCCGGGCTTCAACCGCTCGAACTTGTACTCGCGCGTGCACCCCACCTGGCGGAAGCCCACATAGCGCAGAGGATCGCTCTCCTGGTGCCTGCTCGGCGTGAGGGGGAGCCTGTGCTGCCGCTGGACGCAAACGTTCACGGCCATCGTGGGCGGGCCGTCGCTCTCCAGATCGAAGGTAACCATCTGGCCCACGGCCAGGCAGGTTACGTCGTACTCGAGCACCGCCGAGGAAAGGAAATGAGCGCTGACGCCGTTATCCCCCGCGATGAGCCCGGATCCGTTCCCGGAGCTCAGGCTTTTGATGCGGCCGGTCATGGATTCGGGTCGCCCGCCCCATGCGGTTCGCCGGCGTCGGCGGCTGCGTTCTCCGCGGCGTGGATGCTCTCCGCACCTTCCACGCCTTCCACGCCTTCCACGCCCGCCACATCCTCGATGCTCTCCGCGCCATCGACCGGGCCATCGCCTTCGGGAGACTGCTTTTCTAGCTTGCGCTGCAGCCGCTTGGCAGCCTTATCGCGCTGCTTCTCCATGCGAGCTAGTTCTTTTTGGCGTTTTTTGTAAGTCGTATGAGGCCGAGAAGCCATAGATCCCCTTCGCGGCCGGACGGCGTGTTCCGGCCGTCCGGCCGGTCATTACGAAAAAACCGATCTACCAGCGGGCTGCGCGGCGTTCGCGTGGTCCGCTGCTGCCGCGGTCCACCTTCGGGCGGGCTTCGTTCACGTTGAGCGCTCGGCCGCCAAGGTTGGTGCCATTCAGACCGGCGATGGCCTTGTCGGCCTCGGCTGCGTTTGTCATCTCGACGAAGGCAAAGCCTCGCGAGCGGCCCGTATCACGGTCGCGCATCAAACTGACGCGATCCACGGCGCCGTATGCTTCAAACAGCGAACGAATCTGCTCTTCAGTGGCGCCGAAATCCAAGTTGCCTACGAAAATATTCTTCAAGAGTTTTCTCCTTGCATTTGATAGCGGGCTATACGAGGCGAGCTTGGAATCGCGGCCAGGATATGCGCGGACAATCAAACGTCTCTTCAGTATAGCAGCTTTCCGCCCCCGCCCCTCTCGCAGTTATGCCGGCGCAGCCCGCCCGCCGGCTCCCGTTCCTTTCTCCAGACGGCGGTTCCAGCCGACCAGCGCCGCAGAAACTGGTCCGCCACACGCCCCTCTCCATATAACTTACCACTACAGAATCGAGGCGGCAGCGCCGAATGTTAAACTAGTTCTCGGCCCGTAATCCGTTTGTAGCTTTCCTCGGCCGCGGCTCGGTTGCGGCGCGTGGAGGGAGCTGCGACCATCAGGCGGCGGTGGCACCCGTGCGGGGCGTCGGATTGGAGCGGCTCGCTGCCGGCTGGGAGCATGAGAGCTGGATGTATAACGCTTTTTTCGGCTTTAGAGAAAGTCCGTTCAACCTGACGCCCGATCCCGCGTTTCTGTACCGCAGCCAGCAGCACGAAGAGGCGCTGGCGAACCTGATCTACGGGGTGCAGAGCCGCAAGGGCTTCGTGGTTCTTACCGGGGAGGTCGGAACCGGCAAGACCACCATGCTCGGGTGTCTTCAGGACTTTCTCGCCGCGCATCAGCTCGATTTCGCTTTCCTGTTCAACTCGCGCCTCACGGTGGAGCAGTTCTTCGAGATGATGGCCTACGATCTGGAACTCCAGTGCGACCACAGGTCAAAGACCGCGGTGCTCCATTCGCTCAACCAGTTGCTGCTCCAGAACAGCGACGAAGGGCGCACCACGGTCCTCATCATCGACGAGGCGCATAACCTGGAGTGGGACGTCCTCGAAGAGATCCGCCTGCTGGGTAATCTCGAGAACCGCCACGGCAAGCTGTTGCAGATCGTCCTGGCGGGCCAGCCGGAGTTCGACCGGAAACTGGACGCCCCCAGTTTGCGCCAGTTGAAGCAGCGCATTGTGCTGCGCTGCACGCTCCAACCGTTCACCCTGGACGAATTGAAAGGGTACGTCGAGACGCGGCTGGAGAAGGCCGGGATGCCCGACCAGACCGTGTTTTCGCCGGAGGTGCTGGCCGAGATCCACCGGCGCTCGCAAGGCATTCCCCGATTGATCAACGCCATCTGCGACAACCTGCTGCTGACCGCTTTCGCCCTGGAGAACAGGACCACCACCCTGCAGATGCTCGACGAAGTCTCCGAAGACATGCGTCTGGAATGGCCCGGGAAGCGCTTCGGGGGGGCCCGAATTCCGAGCCCGCGCGGCGGCCCGGCGCTGTTCTCGCGGGAATAGCGCAAAGGGCCATTCCCGGGGCCCGGCGCCCGCCATAACATTTCCCTATCGCCCCCATAGAAACATTGCGTTTGTTGCCGGCGGGGGTCCGTTGCATCATGTCATGAGAGGTCCCAAACTTGTATCGAAACCGCGCTGTTTCTCTGTTGCTATTTGTGTCGGCAGCCGCCATGGCGCAAGGGCCCCAGGATGCCGGTGCGCGTTTAGCCGCCCTAGAGAATCAGGTTAGGTCCGCACAGTCGGCGGGCGACAACGCCTGGATGCTGATCAGCTCAGCCTTGGTGTTGATGATGACCGGCCCCGGCCTGGCTTTGTTTTACGGCGGCCTGGTGAGAAGAAAGAACGTCCTCGGGACGATGATGCAGAGCTTCATCCTGATGGGCCTGGTGACGGTGATCTGGGCTGTGGCCGGCTACAGCCTGGTGTTCGCCGAAGGCTCGCCGTTTGTGGGCGGCTTCAGGTACCTGTTCCTGAACGGTGTCGGTGCGGCGCCGAATTCCGATTATGCCGCGACGATTCCGCAGCAGACGTTCATGGTGTATCAGTTGATGTTCGCCATCATTACTCCGGCCCTGATCAGCGGCGCGTTCGCGGAGCGGATGAAGTTCAGCGCCATGCTGCTGTTCATGACGCTGTGGTCCTTGCTGGTCTACTTCCCGATGGCGCACATGGTGTGGGGCAAAGGCGGGTTCCTGAACGCTGCGCTGGGTGGCAAGGTGCCCTGCTTCGATTTCGCGGGCGGCACGGTGGTGCACATCACTTCGGGCGTTTCGGCGCTGGTCTGCGCTCTCTATCTCGGCCGCCGCAAGGGATACCTGCACGAACCCATGAAGCCGCACAACCTGACGCTGAGCTTTATCGGCGCGTGCATGCTGTGGGTGGGATGGTTCGGATTCAACGCCGGCAGCGCGCTGGCGGCCTCGGCGCTGGCCACCAGCGCATTCGTGGCGACGCATTTCGCGGCCGCTTCGGCGGCGCTGGGCTGGGTGATCGTTGAGTGGATCCGGACCGGCAAGCCGAGCGTGCTGGGCGGGATCTCGGGCTGCGTGGCGGGCCTGGTGGCGATTACGCCTGCCTCCGGGTTCGTCACGCCGTTCCCGGCGCTGTTCATCGGCCTCGCGGCGGGAGTGGTCTGTTACTTCATGGTGACCAAGATCAAAGACCTGTTCCGCTACGACGACTCGCTCGACGCCTTCGGCGTGCACGGCGCCGGCGGAACGCTGGGGGCGATCCTTACCGGCGTGTTCGCCACCAAGCTGGTGAACGACAGTTTCAACCGGCCGCTCGGCGCGGTAGACGGCAACGGCGGGCAGGTCCTGAACCAGCTCGTCGGGACGCTGATCGCCTGGGGGCTGGCAAGCGTGGGCACCCTGGTGATCTTGAAGGTGTGCGACTGGATCCTGGGCGTGCGCGTCGAGCCCGAGGATGAGACGGAAGGCCTGGATCTGAGCATGCACGGAGAGGAAGCTTACAATCTGGAGGCATAGGCCGTGAGGAGACAGCTCCCTGGGAAACCGGCCCGTGTTTCAGTGTTAGGCTAAGCGCGAGGGCTCCATGAAGAAGATCGAAGCGATCATCCAACCGTTCAAGTTCGACGACGTGAAAGAAGCCATGAAGGCCATCGGAATCGACGGCATGACGGTGAGCGAAGTGCGCGGGCACGGCCGCCAGAAGGGGCACAAGGAAGTCTACCGGGGCCAGGAGTACGAAGTCGACCTGCTCCCCAAGGTCAAACTGGAGATGGTAATTCCCGACGCGCGTCTGGAAGAGGTGGTTCAGACGCTGACGCGCTCGGCCCGCACCGGCAAGATCGGCGACGGCAAGGTGTTCGTCTACGAAGTTGTCGAGGCGGTCCGGATTCGAAACGATGACCGCGGCGAATCAGCCCTGTAGCCCGCCCGATCCGCGGGGGTTCTGGGACAGCCCGGCGGACGCGCTCGTGCGCCGCACCGCGGCTGTGGACCGGATTGCGTCCGAATCGTTCCGCACCCACCTGGAACCCGTCGCGCCCGAGGGGCTGGCGCTGCTGGCCGTGGGAGGCTTCGGACGGCGGGAGCTGTTTCCGCACTCGGACGTGGACCTGCTGCTTCTGATCGAGAAGCAGGGCGTTCCGGAGCGGCTGCGGACGGCGATCTCCGCCTTCCTGCAAAGCCTGTGGGACTCGAATCTGCGCGTCAGCCACTCGGTGAGGACGCCGGTGGATTGCTCGGCGCTCGATGAGCAGAACATCGAGCTCAGCATCAGTCTTCTCGACGAGCGGTACGTCGCGGGCGACCGCGGTCTGCACGCCAAGCTCGGCGTCGCCATGGCGCGCTATCTCGATCGCCAGGCGCAGACGCTGGCCGGCCACCTGTGCCGCCTGGTGCGGGAGCGCCATGCCAAGCACGGCGGCTCCATCTATCAGCTCGAGCCGAACATCAAGGAATCCCCGGGCGGGTTGCGCGACTACCAGCTCATCGCCTGGCTGAAACGGCTGCGCGATGCGCGGCACGGCCGGCCGGGACCGGAGGACGATGCGCCCGACCTCGTTCCCGCCCGCGACTTCCTCTTCGGGCTGCGAACCTACCTTCACTGTCGCGCCGGCCGGGATTCGAACACGCTCACCTTCGAGCTCCAGGATGAAATTGCGGAGCTGTTTGGGACCGGACCCGCCCGCTGGATGCGGCGCTACTACGGTTTCGCCGGAGGCATCGCGCTGGAAGCGCTGCGGGCCATTGAGACGGTCGACGAGCAGTCAAACTCGCTGCTGATCCAGTTTCGCGACTGGCGCTCGCGCGTGTCGAACGCGGAGTTCCGCGTCTCCCGCGAGCGCGTCTACTTCCGCCTGCCGCAGCATCTGGAGCACGACCCGGCGATGGCGCTGCGGCTGTTCGAGTTCGTGGGGCGGCACGGCATGCACGTGGCGCTGGAAACCGTGCGCCGCCTGGATCGCCACTCCGCCGAGTTGAAGCGCTACCTCAGCCAGCCGCCGGCGCCCTTGTGGCCGGCCTTCAAGGCAATCCTGGCGACGCCGCACTGCGCCCTGGCGCTGCGCGCCATGCACGAGACGGGCGCGTTGGCGGCCCTGTTCCCGGAATGGGCGGCGGCGGAGTGCCTGGTGATCCGCGACTTCTACCACCGCTACACGGTGGACGAGCACACGCTCCGCGCCACCCGGATTCTGGAAGACCTGGGGACGACGAAGGAGCCCGCCGTGAAGCACTTCGCCGGCCTGTACGCTGAGATAGACCGTCCCGACCTGGTGACGTTCGCGCTGCTGTTCCACGATCTCGGAAAGGCGCTGAAGGAAGGGCTGGCCCACGTCGGAGCATCCGTGGAGCTGGCCGCGGCGGCGATGGAACGGCTCGGCACGCCGGAAGAAGACCGGCGGACCGTTGTCGCGCTGATCGAACATCACCTGGCGCTTTCGTCGGTGATGAACTCCCGCGACCTCGAGGACCCCGCCACGGCGCCCTTCATCGCCGCCAAGGCCGGCACCCTCGAAAGACTGAAACAACTCACGGTCCTCACGTTTGCCGACATCAGCGCCGTGAATCCCAGCGCCATGTCGCCCTGGCGCCTGGAGCAGCTCTGGCGAGTGTACCTGATCGGTTACCAGGAGCTGACGCGCGAGCTGGAATCCGACCGCATCCACGAAAGCGGCATCGAGAAGACCGGGATGGAGGAATTCCTCGAGGGCTTCCCGGTGCGGTACCTGCGCAAGCACTCCGCCGCCGAGATCGACGCTCACTACCAGCTCGAACAGCGCAGCCGCGAGCGCGGGGTGGCCGTCGACATCCGCCGGGAGAGCGGGTTCTACAGGCTCACGCTGGTGGCGCGGGACCGGCCGGCGCTGCTCTCCGCGATCGCCGGCGCGATGGCCGGATTCGGCATGAACATTCTGAGGGCCGAGGGATTCGCGAACCGGCGCGGCACGATTCTGGACACCTTCGTGTTTGAGGATCCCCACCGGACCCTGGAGCTGAATCCCACCGAAGTGGACCGCCTGCGGCTGACGCTCGAGCGCGTCACCCTCGGGCGCCTGGATGTGAAGGAGCTTCTGCGCAGCCGCCCCGCGCCCACGCCGCCGACCAAGCGCGCGCGGATCTCGCCGACGGTCTCGTTCGATACGCGCGTGTCCGAGGTCGCCACGCTGATCGAAGTCGTCGCCGAGGACCGGCCGGGGCTCCTCTACGCGCTCTCCTCCGCGATCACATCGGCCGGCGCCAACATCGAGGTGGTGCTCATCGATACCCGGGCGCACAAGGCCATCGACGTCTTCTACGTGACCTCGGAAGGGAAGAAGCTGGACGCCGCGCAGCAGGCCGGTTTGAAGGAGAAGCTGCTGAAGGCCTGCGCGCCGTAAGGCGGGCGCTCGTCGCGCGGTCAGCCGTCAGCCCTCAGCCCGGGTGGATCGACGGGCAACCAGCGACGGGTGCGGGTTAAAATGGACTGGATGGCAGAACACGCAGTGGCCACCGTGAGTGCTCTTGTCGTTGACGACGAGCAGCTCGCCAGCGATGAGCTGGCATACCTGCTGAAGGACTTTCCGGACGTGGAAGTGATCGGGACCGCCCGGAACGGCCTGCAAGCGCTCAAGCTCATCGAGGATCTGGAGCCCGACGTGGTCTTTCTGGACGTCCAGATGCCGGGCATGGACGGGCTGAGCGTGATTCGCAAGCTCAAGGAGAACGACGCCTCGCTCCCCTATTTCGTGCTGGCCACGGCCTACGACCAATACGCCGTGGAGGCCTTCCGCCTGGAGGCGCTCGACTACCTCCTCAAGCCGGTGGACAAGGACCGCCTGGCGGAGTCGGTCGAGCGCGCGCGCCGTTTCGTGCAGGAGCGGACGAAGTCGCAGCCGCGCGAAGCGCCGGCGGCTTCGAATTTGCCGCACCGCACCAAGCTGCTGGTCCGGGCCGTCAACCGCAACTTCATCGTGGACGCGAACGAGGTCATCTACGCCACCATCAATGACGGCCTGATCACCATCGTCGCGCCTGGCCTCGAAGGGCAGTCGAACTACCGCACCATCGAGGAGCTGCAATCGAATCTTGACCCGGAGGTCTTCTGGCGCGTCCACCGCTCGTACCTGGTCAACATCAACCGGATCAAGGAAGTGATTCCCTGGTTCAAATCCAGCTACATGCTGCGGATGGACGACAAGAAGCAGACCGAGATTCCGGTGAGCCGGGTGCAGACCAAGCGGCTGCGGGTGCTGCTGAAGCTGTAGTGGGCGCTCGTCGCCCTTTCAGATCGCTATCCCCGAGCGCCAGAGCAGGTAGCCGACGGCCTGGCGGACATAGAGCCACCGCTGATGGCTGTCGTTGCGCGGGGTCTCGGGCCGCGGCGAGCCGTAGACCTGGAATCCCAGCGACTCCAGGATCTTCTTGGCGCGGTAGATGTGATAGCCGTCGCTGACCAAGATGCAGGATTTCAATTCCATGCGGCGCATGATCTCGCCCGCCGCCGCCATCGAATGCACCGTCGTATCGCCTTCGGACTCGACCAGAATGGCCTCGGAGGGCACGCTCTGGCGCACCAGATAATCGCGGCCGACCTGACCTTCGGTGAAGACCGGATCGCCGCCCGCGCCGCCGGTGGTCATGATCAGCGGCGCCTGCCGCGAACGGTAGAGTTCCAGCCCGTGATCGAGCCGCCCCCGCAGCACCGGAGAAGGCTTGCCCCGGTATTCGGCCGCACCCAGGATCACGATCACGTCGGCGGGCCGCGCCTCATCGATGGTGGATTGCCGTTCGATGCGCCGCGCCGTCCGGAGCACCAGCGCGGCCAGGGCAATGCCGATCGCCAGCATCGCGATCGCCGCAATTTTGAGCAAGCGCCTCATGGTTGCCCTGGTAGCGCGCGCTTCAGCGTGCGCCGCACACCGATACAGTCTACGATGATAGGCGAAACTGGAGAGAACGTGGTAAGAGCCGAAGCGCTGACCAGTCCGGCGAACCCGCTGCTCAAAGAGGTGCGGCGCGCCATCGCCCGCGGCGGGCGGACCCGGGAGGGATGCTGCGTCGCCGAAACCTTTCACCTGCTCGAGGAGGCCATCGGGAGCGGCTGCGCCATCGCCGCCGTGCTGGCGGCGGAATCGGCGCGGCCTGCTGTCGAGGCGCAATTGCGGCGGCGGCCGGAGACGCGGCTGGTCGTTCTCGCCGACGCCCTGTTCCGATCCGTCTCGGACACCGAGGCCGCGCAGGGCGTCATGGCGCTGGTGCGCCCGCCGGATTGGGAACTGGGGCAGCTGTTCGCGGGCGATCCGCTGGTGGTGGTCCTCGACGGAGTTCAGGACCCCGGCAATGCGGGCGCCATCGTCCGGGCCGCCGAAGCCTTCGGGGCAACCGGCCTTGTGTTCCTCAAAGGGACCGTGAGCCCGTACAACCCGAAAGCCGTGCGCGCATCGGCGGGCTCGGTGTTCCGCGTGCCGCTGGTCGCCGATCTCGAAGCCGGGCCGGCAGGCGCGGCGCTTCGAGAGCATGGCCTCGAGGTCTATGCGGCCGCGCCGTCCGCAGCCGCCAGTCTCGATGAAGTCAGCCTGACGCGCCCGTGCGCATTCGTGATCGGCAGCGAAGGCCGCGGCGTAAGCCATGAGTGGATGGCGGGCGCGGCCGGGTTGCGAATTCCGACCGGCGGAGTGGAATCGCTCAACGCCGCGATGGCCGCCGGTATCCTGTTATACGAGGCACGGCGTCAAAGGGCCCGCCCATGAGCCTCTTCGACAACACTCCGCCGGCGCCCGGCGCATTCACCGCCGTGGATAAAAGCCGGCCGCTTGCCGAGCGCATGCGGCCGGAGCGCTGGGAGGACTTCAGCGGCCAGGAGCACATCCTAGGCCCCGGCAAGCCCCTGCGGGCTCAGATCGAGCGCGGCGAGCTCGGCTCCATCATCCTGTGGGGTCCGCCCGGCGTCGGCAAGACCACGCTGGCCCGCCTGATCGCGCGGGTTACGCGGTCCGATTTCGTTCCCTTCAGCGCGGTGCTCAGCGGCATCAAGGAAGTCAAGACCGTCATGGCCGAGGCCGAGCGCAATCGCAAGCTGGGACGCCGCACGCTGCTCTTCATCGACGAGATCCACCGCTTCAACAAGGCGCAGCAGGACGCGTTCCTGCCCTACGTCGAGCGCGGCGACATCACGCTCATCGGCGCCACCACCGAGAACCCGTCCTTCGAGATCATCGCGGCGCTGCTGTCGCGCTCCAAAGTGTACGCGCTGCGCGCGCTGACCGTGCCCGAGATCATGACCCTTCTCCGCCGCGCCCTTGACGATCGCGAGCGCGGGCTGGGCGAGATCGAGATCCGCGCTTCGGACGACCTGCTCGAGCAGATCGCCATCTTCGCCAACGGCGACGCGCGCGCCGCCTACAACACTCTGGAGGCCGCGGTGGCGGCGTCGACGAACAAGGAGCTTTCGAGCCAGGCGGTGGAGGACGCCATCCAGCGCAAGGTACTGCTCTACGACAAAGCGGGCGAGGAGCACTACAACCTGATTTCGGCGCTGCACAAATCGGTCCGATCGAGCGACGTGGACGCCTCGCTCTACTGGCTGGGGCGCATGCTCGAGGGTGGCGAGGACCGGCTCTACATCGCACGCCGCCTGATCCGCATGGCCATCGAGGACATCGGCCTGGCGGATCCGCGCGCGCTGGAACAGGCCGTGGCCGCGATGCAGGCCGTTCACTTCCTCGGGATCCCCGAGGGCGACCAGGCGCTGGCCCAGGCCGCCATCTACCTCGCCGTGGCGCCGAAATCGGACGCTGCATACCAGGCGCTCAACGGCGTACTCGAGGACGTGCGGGAGACGATCGCGGAGCCGGTCCCTCTGCACCTTCGCAACCCCGTGACACGCTCGATGAAAGAGTGGGGATACGGCGCCGGCTACCAGCACGCGCACCAATTCGAAGATGCCCTTCCCGACATGGAGTGCCTGCCTCCTTCTCTGGCCGGCCGCCGCTACTATGTCCCGACCGGCCGCGGCATCGAGAAACGCATCGCAGAGAGGCTGGAAGAGATCCGGAAGGCGAGGGAGAAGTAGGGAGCGCGCCCGTCGCTCGCCGAGCGACGGGCGTGGAGGGCCTTTCGAAACTTCCGTAGCAGTACTTTCAGGCTGACCTCTCCGGAGCTTGCTCCATCCGCCAGGCGGGCTCGCGCAGCCTGCTATATTCGATAGGAGCTCCCGCGAGGCGCGGCGGTACTTGAAGTCCATCCTGGTACTGACGTGCCAATGTAAAATTGAGCCGTTTCGACTATAGGCGGCACCGGTGTAAATAGCGTTTACTAGAAACGTAATGCTAGAAACCCTCCGGAACGTTGCAGTGCTTCCGATGGGAGGTGGCCGCTTGAACAGAGAAAAGGACGTGCTTCAGACAATGCGAGAAGAACCTACGGTGCTTCCCGGCGCCGGCGTGCAGGCGGACCATACTGACCGGCGAACCGCGGTCCGGTTTCCCATCGAGCAGGATGTGCGCTACAAGGTGTTCACGCGGAACACCATCGAAGTGGGGCTTGGCAAGACGGTCAACATGAGCTCGAACGGCGTCCTATTCACCACCGAGCGGCCGCTGGCGTTGGGGGAGAGGCTGGAAGTTGCGGTGAACTGGCCGGCGCAGCTCGACCACAAGTGCGCGCTGAAGCTGGTCACCACGGGCCGCGTGGTGCGAAGCGAGAGCGGCCTGGCTGCCATCGCGATCGAACGGTACGAGTTCCGTACGCAGGGCATTCACGGCCTGGTCTGAGGAGCACGGAGGACGGCGGGGACAGGCATCTGTCCCCGTCACTTATTCGACGCGGAATTCGTGCCGCGTTTCCTGGGTCTGATCTCCCGCATAGTCTTTCAAAGTCAGCACCACTGCGTACTGCCCCGGCTGCATTTTCTGTCCCAGGTTCAAGCTCAACGCGCCAGAGAGGTAGCGCTTCGGGTAGAACGAGTCCTCGTCTTCGGCGGCCGCTTGCGGCTGCGAGAAGAGCGCTCTTCCCGCCGAGTCGACAAGCGCAATCCCGTATTCGACGTGAACGTGGTTCTTGGGGCCATAGCGGAAGCCGGTGAACTCGAACCGCGCCCAGACGGAATCGCCGGGATGGAAGACCGCGTCCAGAAGCGGGTCGGCGTCCTCCTCCGTGCGCAGGAAGCGGAAGTTCCGCACCGTCAGAGTCTGGCTAGGCTCGATGTTGCGGCCACGCACCTGGATTTCGACCTCGGCCTTCGCCGTCTGCTTCGAGAGCTTGTCCTCGACTGCGAGCTTCAGGCGGTAGACCCCACCCCAGGCCAGCGGCGGGACGGCCGCGCTCTCGTTCACGATCGGCATCCAGTCCTTGTCTTCCGGAGAAATCTGCGTGGCGATCGTGCCGTGCATGGCCTCCACGAAGGGCACGCCGTCCGGATCCAGCGCTTCGACCCTGTAGCTGAGGTCGACCTTCGACTCGGGAAAGACCTCGTAGCCGCCGATCTGGAAGGTCAGGAAGATCACGTCGCCGGTAAGGAACTGGAAACCGGCCGCGAGGGGCGGGCCACCGTCGTACTGATGCAGGAGCGGCCGCACAATCTTCAACTGCCTGGCCGGGGGCGCAGACCGCGCCGGCAGGGCGGCTCCCAGCAGCAAGACCGCCAGCGGGATCCAGCCAACGCAAAACCGCTTCACACTTCCTCTACTTGTCGTACTTCGATGGCGCCGGCTCCGTCCGAACCTGGGGGCGCGTCAGTTGGAGCGGCATCTCGATCGTCGCGAACGTCTGGTTCTCCGGGTCGGCATCGTCCGCCACCTTGAGCCGATAGGCGCCGGGCGGGGCGTCGAACAGGACGCGGCCGTGCAGCGTCTCCGCATCCCTGACGCTGCGGATGTAGCCGAGCCACTCCGCCAGGCCGCTCACGTCGTTAATCTCGGTGTAGCTGGCGCCCCTGCCGTCCGTAATCGTCAGCGGGGGAATGCCGGACGTCGCCGCGCCGGTGTTGGTCACCGAGATCCGCACGCTGAGAAAACGGTTGCGCGGCAGGCGCGGGGCCGCGGGGTCGCCGATCTGGTCAAGCCACTCCGTGTCGAGCACGGTGTACACCAGCGGGCCGGTCTGCACCGCTTCGCCCATCCGATAGAGCCGCCCGTTGGTCCGGGAGGCCTGCTGGGACGCGCAGCCGCCCAGGAACCCACACAGCGCCAGCGCCGCTCCGGTCCAGCCCAGCTTCGTCATAGAGAACTCATACTACCAAAAAGCGCGGCGGATGCAATTGCCCGTGGGGGAGGCGGCTCCGCCGGCCTCGCCTTCAACCTTGCGGACTGGCCTCCATCGACCACCCTACGCGTTCCGCCAGGAAGCGGGCAAGCGGGCGGATTTCCATGTCGAAGCTGGCGCGGTCCAGCGCCGCCAGATAGGGGGTTCGGTCTCCCATGCGGACGACCGTCCAGGGATAGCCGCCCGCGGCGAGCATGGCGTTCATGAGAAAACGGGCCATCCGTCCGTTGCCGTCGGGATAGGGGCGCACATAGCCGAAGAACCAGTGGCCGAGAACGGCCCGCACGGCGGGCTCCGGTTCCTGGTCGATCAGATCGAACAGAGCGGGTATCGCCTCGCGCACCGGTTCCCAGCGCGGCGGCGCATAGCGCGATGTGCGCAGGTAGACTGCCTCGTCGCGGTAGCCGGCCGGCGCCGGAGGCGCAATCAACCCCGCCGCCGCCGAGGGCTGGAAGAGCTCACGATACCAGTCGTGATGAGCGTTCCAAACAAGACGGCCGGGATTTGTTCCCGCCAGAATCTCGCCGACGTTCGCCTTCACGCGTTGGAACGCCTGCCAATACCCGCGCGCCGCCAGGGCATCGCGGCCTTGCGGATCCCAGTCGTCAGCCCTCACCTGCTCGATCAGCTCGGGTGAAACGGTATAGCCTGCGATCGACAGCGAGTAGTAGGCGTCGCTGCGATACATCTCCTCGACGAACCGCAGATACGCTTCCGTGTCTTGCGGCAGGCCGGGGGGCGCCGGGAAGACCTCGAGCACATGGCCCCGCATCGATTTCCACATGGCCTCCATCCGCCCGACCACGGCCGGCGCCGCTACGGACGCCGCAGCAAGAGCCTGCCGGCTCGGAAAGGGATCGGCCTCCTGCACGCCGTACCCGGCGGCCCTCATCGTGGCGGCGATCTCGTCAGCAATCTGCGGGCGACCGACGTGCCGGAACGCGCCGGCCAGCCGGCCCGCAGCAGTCGAGCGGCCCCCGTCCAGAAGGCAGCGGAGCAGCTCGGATGCGTCGCGGACACCAGCCAGGACGGCCTTGGCTTCGGCGGGATGGCGGGCGAAGAACGCCTCGCGAACCCTGACCATCGCCGCAGGCGGAGAGAACAGCCGCAGTCCATCCTTGGCCGTCAGATCCGCGGCTGGCGGCATTTGTGGCTGCCTGAAGTCGTAAAGCGACGTGCCGAACGGCAGCGCGACTTTGTTGTTCTTGCCCTGGGGACTGTAGATGGTCACCCGAGGCGGGACAACTCTGTTCTCGGCATGGAGGAGAATCGACTGTTCGGGAGACAGGTGCCATTGGTCGCCAAAGCGTTGGCCGCAGTAGCGCGCGCAGAATTCCCAGAAGGAAGCACCCGACGAAACCAGCCAACCCTTTATGACCTCCTGAAGGAACCCGTTTCGCAGGAGGCGCTCCCGATCGATGCGGCCGAATTCCCGCGATTGGAAGACATGCCGCCCTCCCTTCTGGAGGCTCCGAAGGGCCCTCAGCGACCGAGCGAGATTCTCGTTTTGCGTGGACGTAGCTTGATCCTGCCGCAGCCGTATTTCTGCAAGTCTATTATGCCTAAGCAATACAAGTTTATAATGTATTACTAATACAAGTCAATGCTGCCGAGAGGACGCAGGCAAATTATGTATTGTAGACTTATTTTCAGTATGATACGGCGAAAGTACCTTACGCCGGAAGTCGCAACCGCGCCTCGCAGCCTCGCGCGATCTCGCGGTTGTGGAGCGTCAGCGTGCCGCCGTGGGCTTCGGCGATCTGGCGACTCAGCACCAGGCCGATGCCCGAGCCGCCGGGCTTGGTGGTGAAGAAAGGAACAAACAGGTTGGCCGTGCTCGAAAGCCCTGGCCCTTCGTCCTCGATCGCGATATCTACGAAGGCCGCCACGCGCGTCCAGCTCACTTCGACGCCGCCGCCAGTCTCGATCGCCGCGTCCACCGCGTTCTTCAGGAGGTTGATGAGCAACTGCTCGAGCTGGTCGGGATCGGCCTGAACGGTGAGCGTGGGACCGGGGTTCACGCGAACGTGGACGCGCCCCTCCAGGCTCGCCACACGCTGGATACACGCGCCCAGATCCACGGGCTGGAACTTGGGCTGCGGCAGCCGCGCCAGCCGCGAGTAGGCCTGCATGAAACGCGTGAGCGCCTCGGCGCGGGAACTGATGACGGCGAGGCCGCCCTTGACGTCCTCCCGCCAGTCCGGCGCCAGCGGCTCGCGGCCGATGAGGCTTTCCAGGCTGCCAGCAATCGAGCGGATCGGCGCGAGCGAGTTGTTCAGTTCGTGGCCCAGCACGCGGAGCAGGCGTTGCCACGCCTGCCGCTCCTCCTCGCGCAGCGCGCGGCTCAGGTCCGTCAGCACCAGCAACTGGTGGCGCATGCCCTCCTCGCGGAACGTGGAGCGGCTGATACCCCACCGCCCGATGCCGCCCGGAAAAACCATCTGCGCCGTGCGCGGCACGTCCCCCTCCAGGCACTCGGCCAGACCCAGATCGCCGGCACGCCGTCCCAGCAGCCGCTCGGACGGCTGAGCGAGCAGGCGCTCGCCCGCGCGGTTCACCAGGCGCAGCCGCTGCTCGCCGTCAAAGGTGAAGATGGCGACGTCGATCTCGGTCATGACGGTGCGCAGCAGCAGCGTCGCTTCCACCGCGCCCAGCCGCTGGCGGTGCAAAGTCTCTCCCAGCGCATTCACTTCCGTGATGACTTCGCCCAGCGCGTCGTCTCGCCGCGCACCGCGCGCGCGGATGGAATAGTCGCCCTCGCGCAGCGCAGCCAGCAGGTTCGAAAGCGTCTGCAGCGGCCTCACCACCCGGCCCTGAGCCGCGCCCGCGAATCCCAGCCAGCACACGCCGATCACAACCGTGACCGTCCACTGAGCCCTGGGGGCGAAGTCGCCGCCCCAAAGCAGGATCATCGCCACCAGCGTGCCGGGGAGGCCGCAGGCCAGGGCGAGCAGGAAGATACGGTGCTCGTGACGAAGCGGGCCGGGCTTTCTGAGCTTCATCTGCGCCGCTCCCGCAGGTACGCCAACGCCGCCTCCAGCACCGCGTCCCGCCCTTCGGCGAAGTCCCGTTCGGTGCCCGCCACGGCCTCATCCGGCACGACGCCCCGGCCCTCATACTCGTTCCCCATCGCCGTGACCGTCCGAGTAACCGGAATTGCGATGATCCCGGCGCCGTACGGCAGAGCGCTGCCCTCCGTGTAGCCGTTAAACGCCCCTCTCGTCGTGCTTCCGAAGACGCGCACCCGCTTGTATTCCTTCATGACCGCCGTGAAGATCTCCGGCTCGCTCTCGGTGTTACCGTTTACGAGCACCGCGACCGGCCTGGTGAAGCGTAAGTCCGTCTTACCCGATAGTATCATGTCGCGAGCCGTGCTTCTCCTTCTCACCTCAGCGTACAACGCTTTGTCCGGCCCTAGTAACACGCCGGACAGCATG
Organism: Bryobacterales bacterium; assembly: GCA_963719445.1. Classification (GTDB taxonomy): domain Bacteria; phylum Acidobacteriota; class Terriglobia; order Bryobacterales; family Bryobacteraceae; genus DASWZN01. The sequence goes on along the minus strand of OY970385.1, from coordinate 3,225,464 downwards.
GAATTAATTGCGCCGTCGCCTCCAACACAATTCCTCAGATCCACAATAATTCCGTCCGCCGATATCGCCGTCTTGAGAACCGCCGCCAACTCCTCAAGCGAGATAGTCTGACTGTTGAGTTTCAGGAAGCGGACGTATCGGATGCCTCCGTCCACGCCCGTCGCTGACATGGTCCGGACATCGTCAAAGCGGCTCCTGCGCTGCACTCCGACCATCAGTTCTCTTCCGGCCCGCCTGATTCGTACATGGGCGGCCGACATAGCTGGACCGTAGTACGGATTCGTCCAAACCGGGTCCACGTGAGTTACCGATGGCAACCTGAGAAATCGGGCCTCTATGTTATCCACACTCACGATCTCGTCGCCCATGCGCAGAGGCACTGCGCTCCCGTCCTTGGGCTGAAAGACATAAGATACGAACACCCGCGATCCAACCCGCTCAAAGAAGAACGGCAGCCCATTCTGAGTATAAGAGAATTCCTCGCGAGTCAATAACCCGATATGGGAGGCCCGAAGCGTTGCGAGCATTTCCCTGACTAAGTCGGAGACGTCGCCGGCGGTGCGGACGGCGTCGAACCGCGGCGCGAACTTCGTTTTGACGCCTTCCCACGAGACTCCGTTGAATCCCGGATCGTAGAATGTCGCGTTCACGAGTCCCCAGGCTTGGTTGAAGACTTCCCGCCTCTGGTCGAGGGTCAGTTCCGGCGACCGCCCGGTCTGGGCGGGGCCGAGCGACGCGAACGCCAGAAGAAGCAGGATCGACGGTTTCACAGCCCGTAGCGCTGGATGCGGCGGTAAAGCGCGCTCCGGCTCAGACCCAGCGCGCCCGCCGCCTGGCTCACGTTGCCCTGGTAGCGAGCCAGCGCTTTCTTGATCAAAAACGCCTCCACTTCCTCCAGGCTCATGTCGTCCAGGCGCGGCGTGCCTTCGCGCCCGCCGGGACGCAGCGCCAGGTCGCTGGCCTTCACCTGCGCGCCCTGCGCCATCAGCACCGCGCGCTCGATGGAGTGGTCCAGTTCGCGCACGTTGCCGGGCCAGGGATGGTCCAGCAGCACCTGCAACGCCGCGGATTCCAGACCCGCCACGGCCTTGCGATAGCGCTGCGAGTACAGGCCCAGGAAATGCATGGCCAGAAGCGGAATGTCTTCGCGCCGCTCCCTCAGCGGCGGCACGCGGATCTCGATGGTGTTCAGCCGGAACAGCAGGTCCTCGCGAAAGCGCCCGCCGGCAACCTCGGCGTGCAGGTCCGAGTTCGTGGCGGAAAGGATACGCACGTCCACGTGGTGCGTTTTCGAAGAGCCCACGCGCTCGAACTCGCCCATTTCGAGAACGCGCAGCAGCTTGGCCTGCTGGGCCGGCGTGATGTTGGCGATCTCGTCCAGGAAGAGCGTGCCGCCGTCGGCCAGCTCGAAGCGGCCCACGCGGTCCGAGCGCGCGTCGGTGAAGGCGCCCTTGACGTGTCCGAACAGCTCGCTCTCGAAGACCCCTTCGGGAAGCCCGCCGGTGTTCACCGTGATCAGCGGCTTGGACGAGCGAGCGGAAATCGAATGCAGCGCCTGCGCCACCACGCCCTTGCCCGTGCCGTTCTCGCCCGTGATGAGAACGTTCGCGTCCGACGGGCCGATCCGCTCGATCATGTCCAGCACCGGCCGCATCGAGGGCGCACCGGCGATCAGAGTGGAGCGGCCTTCCGAGCGCAGCAGCCGGTTCTCGGCCTCCAGCCGCTGGCCCCGCCGCAGCGCGCGTCCCAGTTCCACCTGGGTGCGCAGTACGGTTAGCAGGCGCGCGTTCTCCCACGGTTTCTGGATGAAATCGCGGGCGCCGCGCCGCATGGCTTCCACCGCCACCTCGACGCTTCCCCAGGCGGTCATGACGATAACCGGCAGGGTACTGTCGAGCGTCTGTATGCGGCACAGCAGGTCGAGCCCCTCCTGGCCGGAGGTAGTATCGCGCGCGTAGTTCAGGTCCATCAGGATGGCGTCGAAGTCGCGGTTTTCGATGGCGGACAGAATCCCGGCCGGCGAGCTGGCGGACTCTGTCTCGAAGCCCTCGCTCTTCAAAAGGAGGCGCAGGGCTATCAGGACGTCGGGCTGGTCGTCGGCAATCAGGACTCGGGGATTCGAGCTTGCCATGCGTTTAGTGTCCGTTTATGGGATTCTCCGTTCCGGCAATGAACGGCCTGCCCCACGAACCTAGTCCTTCACGATCCACCCGTCGAAGAGCTTAATGACGCGGTCGCTGTAAGCCGCGTTGGCCTCCGAATGGGTGACCTGGATAATGGTGGTGCCCTCTTCGTTCAGGCGCTTGAACAGCTCCATAATCTCCTTGCCCTGGCTGGAGTGCAGGTTGCCCGTCGGCTCGTCCGCCAGGATGAGCTTGGGGTTCGCCACCAGGGCCCGCGCCACGGCTACAAGCTGCTGCTGGCCGCCCGAGAGCTGGTTCGGATAGAGGTCTTTCTTCCCCACGATCTGGAAGCGGTCCAGCATGTCGCAGACGGTGCTGGCGCGCTCGGAAGCCTTGACATTACGGTAGGAAAGCGGGATCTCCAGGTTCTCGTAGACGGTCAGGTTGTCGAGCAGGTGATAGCTCTGGAACACGAAGCCGATGTACTTCTTGTTCAGCTCGGCGCGGTGTTTCGGGTTAAGTTTGTGGACCGGCTGTTCGAGGAAGTAGTATTCGCCCGTCCACGCGCCGTCGAGCATTCCGACAATGCTCAGCAGCGTCGATTTGCCCGCGCCCGACGGCCCCATGACCGTCACGAACTCGCCCTCCTTGATTTCGAGGTCGATCCGGCGCAGCACGAAGGTCTTCATGTTGCCCGCCGGATACCACTTCTCCACGTTTACAAGTCTGATCATTGCCTCAGCCATATCGCACTCATTCTATGCCTTTGCGGTGCTTGTCTGTTGCAACCCTGGGGCCAAACGGCGCACGCCCGTCACCCGCCGTTCCAGCGGCTTCGCTGATGGCTGACGGCCACCCCCTACCCGCTCGCCCTCTTCACCAGCCACACGCCGGCGAAGATGATGAGCATCGCCACCGCCTCCCTCACGCCGAACGGCTCGCGGTAGAACCACCAACCCAGGAACACCGCGACTGCCGGGTTGATGTAGGGATAAATGGAAACCACCGAGACCCTGAGGTGGCTCAGCGCGTAAATGTACGAGCTGTAGCCCACGATCGAACCGAAGATGATGAGGTACACCAGAGCCGCGATCCCGCGGAACGTGGGCGTCACCGGATGCTGCGGAATCACCAGCGCCGCCAGCGCCAGCACCAGGCCCGCCGCCAGCATCTGGACCGCGCCGTTGACGATCGGGTGCGCGAGCGCCGGCTGCCGGCGATAGTAGATCGACCCGACGGCCCAGCACGCGTTGGCCAGTTGCAAGATCAGGAACCCGTGCAGCGCCAGCAGGCCGGCTCCCAGTCCTTCGCCGGGGGAACTGTTCAAAACCAGCAGCGCCGCGCCACCCAGCCCCACCAGCATGCCGAGAATGGTGGGGGTGGGACGGTGCAGGCGGTCGCCCCCCGGCATCAGCGTCTCCATCCCCACCAGCCAGAACGGCGAAATGGTGATGAACAGCGCGGCCAGCCCGCTGGGAATCCAGGTCTCGGAGATCACCAGGCAGGTGTTGGAGCCGCCCAGCAGCAGCACCCCGGTCAGCGCGCCGCCCCACAGCTCGCGGCCTCTCGGCAGGTGCGCGCCTTTTAGAATGGCCGCCACCAGCAGGATGGCCCCGGCGACAGCGAAACGGATCGCCACCAGCGTCAGCGGCGGGAAGGACTCGAGCGCCATCCGGATGGTGAGGTAGGTGGTGCCCCAGAACAGGCAGACGGATGCCAGCGCGCCGTAGGATCGCATTGCCTGCGCGCGCGCCCGGCCGCCCGCGCCAAGCGGTGGCGTAGCACTCTTCGAAACGATTCGAGACCCCAATTTGTCAGGGTAGCATTGGCCGCCGGTTCCGCTAGAATGAGAGCTTGATCCTGACCCTAACCGTCAATCCGGCCATCGACCAGAACGTCACGGCCGACCGCCTCGTATTCGAAGACCGCGCCTACATCGTGGCCACGTCGGAATCGGCCGGCGGGCGCGGCATCAACGCTTCCTGCGTCATCCATTCCTTCGGCGGCGAGACCCTGGCCATCGCTCCATCGGGCGGCCAGGCCGGCAAACGCTTCCAGCAGCTGTTGTGCGACTGCGGCTTCCCTATCGAAATCGTGCCGATGAAGAAAGGCATCCGGACCAACCTTACCATCACGGACCGCCAGGGCCTCACCATCAAGCTCAACCAGCCGGGGCCGCAGTTGACCAAGCGAGAACTGGCCGCGCTTGAAGAAGCGGTGCGTAAGAGGCTGCCCGGCGCGGACTGGCTGATGCTGTGCGGCAGCCTTCCTCCCGGCGTGCCCGGCGCGTTCTACTCGAAACTCATCAAGGTGGCGCACGAGCACGGAGTGAAGACGCTGCTCGATACCGACGGCGAAGCGCTGATCGAAGGCGTGGAAGCCGGCCCGACCGTGGTGGCGCCGAATCAGCAGGAGGCCGAGCGCCTGCTTAACACCGCGCTCATCACGCGCACTCATTTCCTCGATGCCGCCGCCCAAATCCGCGGCAGGGGAGCCGAGTCCGTTATTCTTTCGCTCGGCGGCCGGGGCGCGGTGGGCGCTTCGGCGCGCGGCATGGTCGAAGTGGTGCCGCCGCGCATCGAAGCCGTATGCCCCATCGGTTCCGGCGACGCGCTGGCCGCCGCGTTCACCTGGGCCATGGCGCGCAAGGGCGATTTCCCCGACGCCCTTCGCTGGGGAGTAGCGGCGGGAACAGCATCGGCCAGCCTGCCCGGCATGCTCTTCGCCAATCTCGATCAGACTCGCGAGATCTACCAGCGCGTCGAGGTTCACCAGGCTGCGCACACACCCGGAAGCGAACCGCGACCGTAGAGAGCGGTCATTCACACGCTCTGAATGTAGTTGCGCATGTGCCGGATCTCTTCGGCCTTCTGCTCCAGCTCGCCGAGCATCAGGTCGCGCATGGAGATGAAGCCGACCACCTCGCTCGCGCGCATCACCGGCAGGTGCCGGCAGCCGCAGCGGCGCATGAGCTCCATGGCCTCCTCGGTGGTGTTTTGCTCATCCGCTTTGGTAAGGCTGGTGGACATCACCTCGCCTACCAGCGTGCGTTGCGGATCCCGGCCTCCGACCACGACCCGCCTCATCAGGTCCCGTTCGGAGAACACCCCGCGCAATTCGCCGTTCTCGATCACAGGGACTGCTCCCACGTTCAAGGCCGCCATGCGCGCGGCCACTTCCGCCACGGTCTGGCCCGCTTCCGCCGAAAACAGCGTCCGGCCATGCAGGATGTCTTTTAGTTGCGGCATAAGCCCCTCCGCGATTTTCGCTACAGCCTAGCACACGCGCACCCCAGCCTCAAGCGCCAGCGTTTGGGACCCGATATTCCACCTACGGCAGCACGAGTGATGACCCGGGGGCCGGAGCGTCCGGACCTATCGCCGCCGATTGCTCGCGAAGCATGTCCAGGAAGGCGCGCCCGCGCTTGCGGCCGTTATTGACCTGGTACTCCACGCTCTCCAGAAACACCAGCACGCCGAGGATATCGGCGTCGCGCAGCGTCTCCATCCCCGAGCGCTTCGTCAGCGCCTGCCGGAACTCTTCGATGCTCTCCTGGATGCGCCGCTGGATTGCGGCCGCGATCAGGTTCGACGGCCGGGTCTCGTAGTACAGCCCGCTTTCGCGTGTGCGGTACGTCCGCACCAGCGATTCGAGCGCCTCGCGCGCGTCGTAGTCCACCGCGCCCGCCGTTCCCAGCCCGGCTTCGGCCACGGCCTGAATGAGGGCCGCGAGCAAAACTTCGTTCCGCTGAAGGAAGGATTCGCCGACATCGATATCGCGGTTCGGCATCTGGTTCGGGTCGGCTGGCGCGGGCTTTTCGTAGGCGCGCGCCTCGCGCAGGTAGGGGCAATCGAGCGGGCAGCTCACGGTCTGCTCGCGCTCCGTCCCGCAACACACGCTGCAAATGTCGCCCCCGACGCCTGGACAGACACGCCGCGGCCGGCGAACCTGGCAGAGTTTACAAGCCATAATAGGCAGTAGGCGGGCCCGCCGCCCGCGCTTGGTCCATCATCGCACATGCCCAGCACCGATCTCTTCATCAAGGTTGAAATCGAACACGAGGAGCGCGAACCGCCCGAGCGCCTCGCCGCGGAGATCTGCCGCCGCATTCTGAAGGTCTACGGCGTCCACTCCGCCGAGCTGTCGAGCGCGGTGACGCGCCAGGAGGAGTGAGGCAGTCCCGGAACTTGAGAACATGTTGCGCGAAGCAGGCTTCGGCGATAGCCATGCGCATGGGCTGGGCGAGACACAGCAGACGCTGATTCTGGCCACGTTTTGAGCCCTTCGGTCCGCACCGGCCTCGAAGGAAGGTCGCGGCGCGGTAAAATCGGCCTAAAGGCGGCAATCCTGTGAACATTCGAATTCTGGCGGGCTCGGCAGTTCTTCTCGGCTCGGTCGCTTTGGCGGCAGGGCCTGGCTACCACGTCATCGATAAGCTGCAACTTGGCGGCGAGGGCGGGTGGGACTACCTCACCGTCGATAGTGCCGCTCACCGGCTCTACGTTTCGCGTGGATCGCACGTGATGGTGGTGGATCTGGAGACCAACAAAGTCGCCGGCGATATTCCCGGCACGCTGGGGGTGCATGGAATCGCGCTCGCGCCGGAGCTCGGCCGCGGCTTCACCAGCAACGGCCACACCGATAACGTCACCATCTTCTCGCTTGAGACGCTCAAGCCCATCGGCGAGGTCAAGACCGGGAAGAATCCCGATTGCATCCTGTACGACCCTGCCTCCGGCCGCGTCTTTACCTTCAACGGACGCAGCGGCGACGCCACCGCCTTCAACGCCGCGACCGGCGCCGTGGATGGCGCCATCCCGCTCGGAGGCAAGCCCGAGTTTGCCCGCGGCGACGAGGCCGGCAGGGTTTACGTCAACATCGAAGACAAGAGCGAGGTGGTGGAGATCGACAGCCGGAAGCTCACGGTGCTGAACCGGTTTCCGCTCCAGGGCTGCGAGGAGCCTTCCGGCATGGGCCTGGACGCAGCGAATCACCACGTCTTCAGCGGCTGCCACAACAAGGTCATGACGGTCCTCGATACGGTCGCCGGCAAGGTGATCGCCACGGTGCCGATTGGCGCGGGGGTGGATGGAAACGGCTACGATCCGGGCGCCGGCTTCGCCTTCAGCTCGAATGGCGACGGCACGCTGACCGTGGTGCGGGAGTCGTCGCCTGGCAAGTTCGAGGTGGCCGAGACCGTTACCACTGAGCGCGGCGCGCGCACCATGGCCATCGACCTGAAGACGCACAGGATCTACCTGCCCACGGCGCGCTTCGGCCCGCCGGCGGCGCCGACGCAGGATCAGCCGCATCCGCGGCCCACGCTCATTCCGGACAGCTTTGCGATCGTGGTTGTGGGCACGAAGTGAGCGACAAGTTCACCCGGCTCACCGAGATCATGGCGCGGCTGCGTGCGCCCGGCGGCTGCCCGTGGGACCGCGAGCAGACGTTCGACACCATCAAGCCCTACCTGCTCGAGGAAACCTACGAGGTGCTCGACGCCGTCGACGCGCGCGACTGGAGCGGCCTCAAGGAAGAGCTCGGCGACCTGCTGCTCGAAGCCGTCTTCTTCGCCCAGATGGCCGCCGAAGCCGGCTACTTTCGCATCGAGGACTCGCTCGACGCGATTAATCAGAAGCTGGTGCGCCGCCATCCGCATGTCTTCGGAACGGGCACGGCCAAGACGCCCGAAGAAGTCAAGGTCCGCTGGGACGAAATCAAGGCCGAGGAGAAGGCCGGCGCTGAGAAGGGCCTGCTCGAGGCGGTGCCGCGCGCCATGCCGGCGCTGGTCGAGGCGGCGCAGTTGACCTCGCGCGCCTCCGGCGTGGGCTTCGACTGGCCCAACGCCGAGCAGGTCCTGGAAAAACTTGAGGAGGAACTGGCCGAGCTGGCGGAGGCGCGGGCCGCCGGCGCACCGCGCGAACGCCTGGAAGACGAGGTCGGCGACCTGCTGTTCGTCATCGTCAACCTGGCACGGTTCCTCAAAGTGGATCCCGAGCAGGCGCTGCGCGGCACCAATCGCAAGTTCCGCGAGCGGTTCGGCTACGTCGAGCGCAAACTGAAAGAGCAGGGCCGGACGCCCGCCGGCGCCACGCTTGAGGAAATGGACGCGCTATGGGAGCAGGCGAAACGCAGCCAGTGACCGGGATCGCGATCCGCGCGCTCGCCTCGCACGCGCATCTGGAAGCGGCCGTCCGGCTCGAACACGAAGTCTGGGGCTACGCGCCGGGCGAGTCGGTTCCGCTTCAGATGTTCATCATCGCGGCCGAGACCGGCGGGCAGGTCTTCGGCGCCTTCGACGCCGGGCGGATGGTGGGATTCCTGCTGGCCTTCCCCGCCCTGAAGCCGGATGGCAGGCCATACCTGTACAGTCACATGCTCGGCGTTCTGCCCGAATTCCGCAACCGCCACATCGGCCGCGCCCTCAAGCTCGAGCAGCGCCGCGATGCGCTTGCCCGCGGCATCGGACTGGTCGAGTGGACCTTCGATCCGCTCGAGGTCAAGAACGCGCACTTCAACCTCGAGAGCCTGGGCGTCATCGTGCGCCGCTATTTGCCGAACCATTGGGGCGCGACCAGCAGCCCGCTGCACGGCTCTGCGCCTACGGACCGCCTGGTGGCCGAATGGCGGCTGAGGGAAAATCGGGGACAGAGTATACTGTCCCCGGTTTTCCGCATCGCCGTGCCCGCCAATATCGATGAAGCCCGCCGCATGCAGGCCGCGATCGGCGCGCGATTTCGGGATTGTTTCGGCCGCGGCCTGGCCGCGGTCGGTTTCGAGCACGGAGCGTACCTGCTGGCGACATGGCCTTCCGCATAGAACAAATCCGGCTGCGCCAGATCGCGATGCCGCTCGTGCGGCCGTTCGAGACCAGCTTTGGCCGCACCGTCGAGCGGCAGATCATCCTGGTCGAAGCGGTTGCGGATGGCGTCTCCGGCTGGGGCGAGGTCACCGCCGGCGAGCACCCGTTCTACAACGAAGAGTGGACCGAATCGGCGTGGCCGATTCTCAACCACTACGCCGCGCCCGCTGCGCTCGGGCGCACGCTCGGGACTGCCGCGGACTGCGCCCCTCTGTTTGACCGCATCCGCGAGAACCGCATGGCGTGCGGCGGCCTGGAAGCCGCGGTGTGGGACCTCGAAGCGCGCCTCCTCGGCCAGCCGCTGTGGCGTCACGTGGGCGGCGCACGCACCGAAATCCCCTGCGGCGTCTCCATCGGCATCCAGGAATCCGTGCCCGCGCTGATCGAAACCATCGAGCGCGAGCTGGCGTGCGGCTACCAGCGCATCAAAATCAAAATCAAGCCTGGCTGGGACGTGGACGTGGTGCGCGAGGTACGGCGCGCCTTCCCTTCCCTCCGCCTGATGGTGGATGCCAACTCGGCCTACACGCTGGCCGACGCAGATCACCTGCGCCGCCTGGACGACTTCTACCTCATGATGATCGAGCAGCCGCTGGCGCACGATGACATCCTCGACCACGCCGCGCTCCAGGCGCAGCTCTCGACGCCGGTGTGCCTGGATGAATCCATCCGCACCGCGCGCCACGCCGGGCAGGCGATACGTTTGGGCGCGGCGAAGATCATCAACATCAAGCTCGGCCGCGTGGGTGGCTTCGCCGGCGCGCGCAAGATTCACGATGTGGCGCAGGCGGCGGGCGTCCCGGTCTGGTGCGGCGGCATGCTCGAATCCGGCATCGGCCGCGCGCACAACATCGCGCTCTCGACGCTCCCCGGCTTCGTGCTGCCGGGCGATGTCTCGGCCAGCCGGCGCTACTGGGCGCGCGATGTCGTCGCGCCGCCCATCGAAGTGACGCCGCGCGGCACCATTCCCGTGAGCGGCGAGCCCGGTTTCGGCTACGTCCTCGACCACGATTTCCTGCAGGCCATCACCGTGCGCGAGGAGAAACTCTCCTGAGCGCGTCGTTCTCCAGCCTGCTGCGGGCCAACCGTAATTACCGTTACACCTGGATGGGGCAGGTGGTGAGCGAGATCGGCGACCATTTCAACAACGTCGCCGTCTTCGCCCTCGCGCTCCACATTACGCACTCCGGCCTGGTGGTAAGCGGCATCATGCTGGCGCGCGCGGTGCCCGCGATCCTGGCCGGCCCGCTGGCCGGCGTGGTGCTCGACCGCCTGGACCGCAAGCGCGTCATGATTGCGAGCGACCTGACCCGCGGCATCCTCGCCGCCGGCTTCATTCTCACCGTTCACCGCTCGAATCCCTGGCTGCTCTACGTGCTGAGCGGCTTGCTGATGTTCGCCTCGCCGTTCTTCACCAGCGGCCGCTCCTCGATTTTGCCCACCATCGCCAGCCGCGAAGAGCTGCACACCGCCAACTCCGTCACGCAGACCACGCAGTGGAGCACGCTGGTGGTGGGCACGCTGCTCGCCGGCACCACGGTGATGCAGTTCGGCTACCAGTGGGCCTTCGCGCTGAACTCGTTTTCGTTCCTCTTTTCGGCCTGCTCGATTTCGCGGCTGCGCTCGCCGGCCGGCTCGTTCCGCGCCCCGCGAACCGCCCTCACCGAGGCCGACGTCGTGCGGCCCTGGCACGAGTACGCCGAGGGCCTGCGCTACATGCGCTCGGCGCCGCTGATCCTCGGCATCGCCGTAATCCAGATAGGCTGGGCGAGCGGCGGCGGCGCGGCGCAGATCCTGTTCAGCCTGTTCGGCGAGCTGGTGTTCCACAAGGGCGCGGCGGGCATCGGGCAGATCTGGGCCTGCGCCGGCGTCGGGCTGCTGGCGGGCGGCGTCATCGGCCACAGATTCGGCAAGCGCGCCAGTTTCAGGAGATACAAGCGCGCCATCGCCATCTGCTACGTGATTCACGGCGGCGCCTACGTGGTCTTCAGCCAGATGACGCACTACTGGCTGGCCCTGGTTTTCATCGCCGTCTCGCGGGCCGGCGTGGCCGTCAGCTCGGTGCTCAACATGACGCAGCTCCTGCGCAACGTCCCCGACGAATACCGCGGCCGCGTCTTCGCGACCAATGAATCGTTGACCTGGGCCGTGATGATGCTCTCCATGGCCGCGGCCGGCGTGGCGTCGCAATCCGTGAGTCCCCGCACCATCGGCCTCTGGTCCGGCGTCCTGAGTTCGGCCACCGCCCTCGCCTGGGGCTTCCTCAACCTTACCGGCCGCCTTCCCGAGCCTCGCCACGAAGGCGTGGAGCCGGAGGAGGTCGAGGTGCACGGGGAACCTACGGTGTAATCAGCCGGCCTGAACCAAAGTCGGGCTCAGGTTCATGTGCCCGCAGCTTGGATCGTGCAGAAGCGCTTCTTCCAGTCTCGTCCCAACTCGTCGGTCTACGCCACCCATGGCGAGAGCTCAGATCTTCGTGTCAGCGCCCAAGATGCGATCAAAGAACACCCGGACTTCCGCGAACACGGCATCCACGTCCGCTAAAAGGGCGCATTCTTCTGCCAGGGCTCGAAAGCGTCCACGCCAGTCTGAGGGCGGCGACGGCACTTCCGAGGGAAGCGCGTGGGTCTTTCTCCTCTCGAAAGTCAGACGCAACGCGCGAGCTGCCGCTCGAAGGCCTCGCGCGTGGGGAAGTCGAGCACCGTGCAGGGGGCGGAGATGTTCGGCTGGATCATCATCAGGCCCCAGGAGAAGCGCCCTGCTCGCGCGTCACCTGCTGCACTGCGCTGTCACTCTGCGGGAACTCGGGACCGACTCTGGGACCTGCGTCGCTCATGTGGCGTACTCCTTAGGGCTGGCGTTCGTTGCATCTGAATCCGGAGAACCTCGCGGACCTTGCGCACCAGCACTCGAGCAACGACGGGCTTGGGCAAGAACGCCGCGGCTGGCTGGGATCCGGCGACATGATAGCCGGACATGAAGACGGTTCTGGTTTCCGGACGCTGGCGGTTCAGAATGCGGTGCAACTCGTGGCCGTCCAGGCGTGGCATGGCGAGGTCGGTCAACAGCAAATGGATCGGCCCGCCGTGCTGCGCGGCCACTTCCAACGCGTCGGCGCCGTCGGCGGCTTCGAGCACGTGATATCCCTGCGTTTGGAGAACCTCCCCGACGTAGGCCCGAACTGCGGGGTCATCTTCGGCAACCAGAATCGTCGGCGTGCTTGGATCCGGCGCACCGTTGCCGGCCGCGCATGCGCAGCCACCTGCGCTTGGCGCGGAAACAGACCGATGTCTTGTGCCCAGAAAGCCAGACACCTGAACTCCGTTAACTCGTTGGGTGGAAAGGCATCCCAGCCGCACGCACCACCCTCCCCGAGAGATACCTATTCAAAATGTTAGCCTTCGCGACCCACCGGCGGAACTGGGCAAATGTCTAGTTTCGATCCGGGCGCCGCTCCTTACGGTTGGCACTCGCGCACCTGAACCTGGAGAACCTCAATGCTTGCGGCCCAGTTCTCGGCCATCCACGCGCGGCATCAGGGGGTCGGTCAACAGCAGGTCTGGCCGACAGTGGCCCGAACCACCGCAAAAGCCGCAGACCCTCGGCAAGGCGGCCCGGATCGTATCTCCCGCCCAGCGGGCGACACGGATTGCTCGAGAGCGTTGGCGTTTGGGCGTGAGACATCTGGTCGCCCGTACGGCACTCAGGAGCACTACCTAACGACAATGTCAGCCGCGGCCGGAAACCAGAGGAACTGGACAAATATCCAGTTTCGGCCGGAGCGGTTGCTCCAGCCTGAGCCGGTTGGCGGCGGATCGCGCCCGGCTGCGCGAGCCTCAGCCGCTACTCCGCGTTCCACGAGCCGGAGCGAAAACGTCTCGCCTGGTTTGGCTGGGCAAATGCCTCGTTTCGGTCGGGATGGTTCCCGGCGCCGGCGCTCAGGTTCCGGCGAGGCCATGTTCCAGAGCGTACTTGGTGAGCTCTGCAGTGCTGCGGAGACCGAGTCTCCGCATTACGTTCGACTTGTGAAATGCCACCGTTTTAGCGGAGACCTTGAGGATCGCGGCAATCTCTTTGACGGGATGTCCTTCCGCCACCAGTTGGACCACCTCGCGCTGGCGCGCCGTGAGCTCGCCGGACTCCTCCCCCGGCCAAAGTGGCGAACCGGGCGCATCGCCCAGGACGTCTCTCCTGATCAGGGGGGTAATGTAGGTGCGGCCTGCGAGCACCTCCCGGATGGCGGAGACCAGTTCCATCGAAGCGCAGCGCTTCAACACGTACCCCGAGGCTCCGGCGCGGAAGGCCCCGGTGACATAGGTGGCGTCCGCGTGCATAGTCACGAAAATCAGCTTGGTGGCGGGCACTGTCTTGCGTAGTCTGCGGGCAGCCTCCACGCCATTTAAGAGAGGTATCGAAATATCCAGCAGGACGATGTCCGGTTTCAGTTGTTCCGCGGCGGTCAACAGTGAGCGGCCGTCTTCCACCGCTCCCACGATCTCACATTCCGGTTCCAGGATCCTCCGCAGTCCATCGATGACCAGCATGTGGTCATCGGCAAGCAGAACGCGCGGCCGTCTCACGAGGCCGTCCTCGCCAGCGGGATGCGCACATCGATCTGGGCGCCATGCCCCGGCTTGGAAACGATGGAAACGCTCCCCCCCACCAGGCGGACTCGTTCCCGAATGCCGACGATGCCAAGCCCGCGCTGATCCGCCACGAGGTTGGGGTCAAACCCCTCTCCTTTGTCGATCACCGAAAGGACCAAACCTCGTTTGTCTCCGCGAAGGGCCAGCGTTGCCTCTCGCGCTCCGGAGTGCTTGGCGACGTTGTGCAGACATTCCTGGGCCACCCGATAGAGGCATAAAGAGACTTCGAAGGGAATGGCTCCCGGGACGCCGCGATGGGTGAACTCGAGCTGGATTGGATACAGCTTCGAGAAGTCGGGACAGTACGACTCCAGCGCGGCGACCAGTCCGAAGTGTTCCAGGGCCGAAGGGTGGAGCTGGTGCGCCACGCGACGGAGGTCATCGGAGAGTTGTTCCACGCGCTCGCGAAGGGATCGAAGCTGGTCACGGACGAGATCGGTCGAACCGGGCAGGTCCCGCTCCAGCAGGTCCACCTCGTTCGCCAGCATGGCCATCCTCTGGTTCATGTCGTCATGCAGCTCCCGCGCCAGGCGTTTGCGCTCTTCTTCCTGGGTAGTGAAGAGGCTCGCCGTCAGTCTCCGGAGCTCTTCCTGGCTCTGGCGCAGCGCGTCTTCGGTGAGGATGCGCTGGGTGATGTCGAGGCCCGTGCTGATGACGCGGGTGACGGAGCCGTCCGCAGCGTGGTGCGCCAGGCTCGACCAGGCGATGACGCGGCGGCTTCCGTCCTTGCGGATCCACGAATTCTCGTGCTCAGCCTCCTTTCGCGCGCCATCGCGGAGGGCGGCAAACACGGCTTTCGCCGGTTCAACGTCCTCGGGCGCGAGCAGGCAATCCCAGGGCTTGGCCTTCACTTCCTCGAACGAGTATCCCGACGTTTCCTGGCAGGCATCGTTGAAGCCGGTGATGGCGCCATCGGGGCCGCGCATGACGATCAAGGCGCCGGAGAGGTCCAGAAGGGTAGCCCAAAAGTCCCTTTCAGCCAGCGCTTCATCGCGGGACAGGCGCGCCTGGTCGAAGCCGCGCTTCATGGCGTCGATATCCATGAGGGCCATCAGCACCCCCCCGGTCTTGTTCTCGGCGCTCGTATGCGGCCTCATTCGAAGGGAATACCAACGTCCATCCCGGCCCTGTACGTCTCGTTCGACGAAGGCGACCTTATCGATGACTTCAGAGATTAACCGGTCGAATTCGGGGAGGTCGATATTGGGCTTGATGTCGCTGATGGGCCGGCCCACGTCGGTGGGGATCACATTCAGCAGCTTTCCCGCCGCTGGAGTGAAGCGCCGGATTCGCCGGTCGGCACCCAGGATGACGATGGGAATGTTGACCCCGAGCAGCAGATTGCCAAGATCGTCGGCGAGCTGGCCGAGTTCCGCGTTGCGGTTCTGCAGCTCCTCGTTGAGGGTGGTCAACTCCTCGTTCGACGACTGCAGTTCTTCCTTGGCGGTCTCCAATTCCTCGTTGGTGGCTTCCTGGCCCTCGATGATCGACTGCAACTGCTGCCGGGTGGATGCCAAATCGTGCTCGAGCGCCGCGAGCTCGCTCGCTTCTTTGGCAGGCCTGGGTTTGGCCGTGCCTTTGCGGCCGGCCTCCTCGATCAGAATCAGGAAATCGGGCCATTTCGCGCGGCGCCCGTTGATGGGGATCACATCCACGTCGACCGTTGTGAACTTACCTGCATGGTCGAGGCGGACGCCTTCCCGACGCACCGGGGCCTTGTCCTTTTTCGCCTTGTGGAGGGCCGCCCGGAGGTCCAGCACCAGTTCTTCCCGGACCAGCTTGAAGAGGTGGAGGCTGGCCGCCCCGGTCGCCGGTTGCAGATACGGACCGGTGTGCCCCTGGAAATGAACGACCTGGAGGTCCGCGTCCACGACCAGCGCCGCCAGTGCGCGCCGCTTCCAGACGATGCGTTCGACGGCCTTCTCGAGCTCGGGCGCGGCCGCCCTATCCACCGCTGTGGGCGTGCGAGCCGGCACTGCTCGATCTGCGGCGGGCAGTCCCGCTGGCATAACGGCCGGAACAGGGTTCCGCGAATAGATCTTGGCCCTGCGCTCGATGGCGCTGAACAGGCGCGCGGACGGGCCGGGGGTTTCCGATTCGCCCAGCAGCAGAAAGCCGTCCGGCCTAAGAGCGTAGTGAAAAATCGATAGAATCCTTTTCTGGAGGATGGGCCCCATGTAGATCAGCACGTTGCGGCAACTGATCAGATCCAGCCGCGAGAAAGGGGGGTCCTTGCCCAGGTCGTGCCGGGCAAACACACACCGATCGCGGACCGCTTTGTTGATCTGGTAGTTCGATCCCACCTTCGTGAAAAAGTGCCCCAGGCGCTTCGGCGAGACACCTGCGACGCCGGCTTCGGAGTACGTGCCCAGCCTGGCTTTGTCGAGGGCGGCTGTGCTGACGTCCGTGGCAAAAATCTGACAGCGGATGTCATCCGCCCGTTTGTCCAGGAATTCCAGCAGTGCGATCGCGATGGAGTAAACCTCTTCCCCCGTGGAACACCCAGGCACCCAGATCCGAAGCGCATCCCCCTGCGGCCTGCCCTCAAGGAGCTTCGGGAAGACGGTGCGACGCAGCGCCGGAAACGCTTCCGGCTCCCGGAAAAAGCTGGTTACGTGAATGAGGATGTCCTGGCAGAGCGACTGGGCCTCGGCGGGGTTCTGTTCGAGGTACGATGCGTACCGTTCGAGGCTCTCCGTCTTTTCGAGGACCATCCGGCGGGCGACCCTGCGCCGGATGGTGCCTGGCTTGTACAGACTGAAGTCGATGCCGGCAGCGGCCCGCAGCGCCTGGAGGATCCTGGCGAGACTCTTCTCACCTTCGGCCAGCTCCGGCTCCTCGCTCGCCGCGACTCTGTTCGCGTGGGGCGAGCGCGCGAGCCGGACCAGCTCCCGTGCGATTCCCTCGAGGGGCAGGACGAAGTCCACGCACCCAGCCTCGATTGCGCTCTCCGGCATGCCGGGATAGGAGGCCGATTTGGGATCCTGCGCAAAGGCAATGCCGCCCTCCGATTTGATTGCCTCCAGGCCCGCTGTCCCGTCGGACCCGGTTCCCGACAGGATGACGCCCACCGCGCCGCTGGTCTGGTCCGCCGCCAGAGACTTCAGAAAGCGGTCGACGGGCATGTGCTTGCCGCCGGCCTGCTGGCGGGACGCGAGCCGCAGCGACCCCTGGCTGAGAGTTACGTCATGGTCCGGAGGAATCACGTAGACATGATGCGGCTCCAGAGCGAGGCCGTCTTCAACCTGGGCGACGGGCATTTTGGTCGCTCTCGAGAGGAGCTCGCTCAATAAGCTCTGGTGGTGTGGATCGAGGTGCTGGACGACGATGAACGCCATCCCGGGCTTGGCCGGCAAGGCCTTGAGCAGAGCCGTGCAGGCCTCCAGGCCGCCAGCCGATGCACCGATCCCCACAACCGGAAAGGAGAGCCCGGAGTCCCCCGCAGCCCTCCCTCGAGCCTTCACGCCTGAGCCTGGGTGCCGGACCGATCTTGTCTTTCTCCTGGCCACGTGGACCTCATTCTTGGCTCCGCCGGAGTGTTCGTGTCAAGTGGGACGACAGAACACAGCGTGAGTTCGAGGTTCGATTCCAGATTCCGGTGCACAGCAGCGCCAATTGACGTATCCTGGTCGTTGAGCAGAGCACTCTTACTCCCTCTTCGGGCCGCCTGAAACTAAGTCAGACCACCTGAGCCCACTTCCCTTAGCGTAACGTCAGGAGTTGCGAATGGACAGCCTCCGAGTGTTCGTGTCGCGTGAGTGCTGCTGCGGGTGAACCGTTGGTCCAGCGCGGTGCAACGTTGCACCGCGATTGTGTGGGTGCAACCTTGCCATTTCAGAACTATCCTGCGCGGAATTTCAACGCTGCGGAAATCCGGCGAGAGACCCCGGCGTCTTCCGGAGTCTATGGCCTTTCAAACGCCCGGGAGTGGATTTACGTGGGCGAAACCGATAACATTCAGGGCCGCCTGCTCGAGCACCTGGCAACGGACGGCTTCCGGACCCAGGGATCTCCAACAGGATTCAGCTTCGAACTCTGTGCGCCTCAGGACCGCCTTGCCCGCCAGAGCCGGCTTGTTCTTGAACTCCACCCGGGCCGTCAACGAGAAACAGGGAGACGCCTGGATTCGGCCCCTGGGGGCGGCTCTTACTTGATGCGGAAGGACTCGTGGTGATTTCCTACTTTGCATTTTGGCGAACGACGTACATGCTCCGTAGAGCCGGCTTGCGCGATGAGGCCTTGCTCTGCCTGGTCGCCAAGATTCCCTTTAGTTTGCCGTCGGACCGTGACGTGATCGCCATTTCTGAGGCGGAAGGCGAGAAATGCGTTATCGGGCTGGACGAGAACCTGCTTTGGTGCCAGGTCGGAATCACCCTGGGGGAGCGAATTGTCCGCATGCTCCGCTCCGGCGAACTCGCCTTGTGCGTCCATGCCTTTGAGCCGAACAGCGCCCAGGTGCTCTCCGGTGCCCGCGCCCGGTTGATGTCCGTCGAGGCTGCGCCCCTTGGAGGCCTGGAGATTGCCCGCCGCCAACCGGCAGCAGGCTTCACAAGGCCCCACCGTGTCCGTGCCAGCCTGAAGCTGGGCCCGCGGGCCGATATTGCAGGACTCCGCCACACACTCGACAGTCTGAGCGGAATGCACGTCCTGGCCGGATGAGCTACGGTCCCGGCGCGCCGGCCGCACACCGGTGGGCGGCCCCGGGGTGTGCAGCCGGGCGGTTCTTACCAGCGCCTTCCGCGCCCGCCGCCCCCGCCAGAGCGGTTGCCGCCGCCGTTCCGGTCCGCCTTCGGACGAGCCTCATTAATGTTGAGGTCTCTGCCTCCGTGCTCCCGGCCGTTGAGGGCGGCGATTGCCTTCTCTCCCTCAGCATCGTCGGTCATTTCGACGAATCCGAAGCCACGGGGTTGTCCCGTATCGCGATCCGTCACGATGCTGACCCGTTCGACGGCGCCATAGGCCTCGAACAACGAGCGGAGACTGTCCTCCGTGGAGGTGAAACTGAGATTTCCAACAAAGATATTCTTCATCTTAGGTTCTTCCTTTTCCGATTTGAGGCGCAGGCGAATTGGGTGGACGCGCTCAAGGCGCAATTGGGTCTTACCGAGAATTGGCGGGAGCGATCAAATCTATATAGAGTGTATCACAGATCGGGGCACGCGCCCTGATAAGTGGCGACAATAAGTGGAGACGCAGGCATGGCCGTGACCCCTGCCTGGGCCGTATTGGGTCCGGCGGTTCGCGACTCCTGAACAGTTCCTGGTTGGCCTCTAAGGGCGGAACATCGCTGTCGAAGTGACAATGGAACTCCCCGCACCGACTCTTCCGGACGACTGTCCGGCGTCTGGTGCGCTGGACCGACGTCTTCCGGAGCCTCATTTTGCCGGTCTGCCTTGATCGAGGCATAGCGCGACCAGATCGGAGACGTTCGCTTCGCCCACACACATCACCGTGTCCGCGCCGCCCCAGTAGATCTTCACGGTTCCATCGGACTCCGCGACGGCACCGCAGGTGAACACGACGTTGTGGACATAGCCCGTGATCTCCCAAGGATCCTCCGGCTGCAGGATCCAGGAGTCGCCCACGCCGATGACCTTCGCCGGGTTGTGCAGGTCATGAAGAGCGACCCCCAGGCGGTAGACCGATCCGTCCATGGTCTGGAAAACGCCGTGATAGATGGAAAGCCACCCCTGGTCCGTCTTGATCGGCGGCGCGCCCGGACCGATCTTCATCTCGTCCCAGTGATACTGTACGGGCTTCATGACGAGCTGTGATTCGCCCCAGAAGCGCAGGTCCGGAGAATAGGAAATCCAGATTGACCAGGGAGAGGTTTCCGAATGGGGACGGTCAAGCCGGGCATAGAGGCCGTCGAACTTCTCGGGGAAGATCACCACGTTCCGATAGTCGGCCTCGGTGATGAGCGCGAACCTTTCCACATGGCGGAAGTCTTTCGTCTTTGCCAGGGCGATCCGGACTCCGTTGCGCGAGTACGCGCTGTAGGTGATGAGGTAATCGCCCTCGAGCAGGGTCACGCGCGGGTCCTCGACGCCGAACTCTTCGTAGGCCGCAAAAGGGCCGTCGCTGGCAGGAGTCAGAAAGGGCGCCGGATCGGCGGTGAACCGGAACCCGTCGGGGCTGCGCGCCAGGCCGATGATGGACCGCCCCGTGCGCAGGTGGGAGCGGAAGAGCATGACGTATTCGTCCCCGTGCTTCACCACGGCCGCGTTGTGAACGGTCTCCACCGGGTAAGGGATCGCGGCTTTGGTGAGGATGGGGTTGCCGGAATATCGTCTGACGATGTCCTGCTTCATGATCGCCGCCTCGCTTCCAGATCGAAAATCGTCGCGTAAACCTGCTCGTAAGCCTTCACCATCGCTTCCACGGAGAAACACCGCTGGACCCTTTGGCGGCAGACACTGCGATGGATCTCCGAGAGGCGCTGTAGACGCTCGACGGCTTCCTGGACGTTGTTGACCAGGAAACCCGTCTGGCCGTCTTCGATCACCTCACGGCAGGAGCCGAGATCCATGGCGATTACGGGCACGCCGGCGGCGTTGGCTTCCGCCAGGACAAGTCCGAATCGCTCCGGGATCGTGTTCAGGTGCAGCAGCGCCAGGGCCCGCGCGAACAACTCATTCTTGCCGCGCACGTCGACCGGCCCGATGTAGCGGATCGACTGACCAAGGTGGGGCTCCACCTGCTCCCGGAAGTATGCCCGATCTTGGATAATGCCCGCGATGAGGAGCGGCAACCCGCTGAGGCGGGCGACATCGATCGCCAGATGGACGCCCTTGTCAGGGTGAATCCGGCCTAGAAAGATCAATTGATCGCCGCCCCGATCCCGGAGCGGGTACAACGAGAGGTCGATTCCGTTATAGACAGTCGCCAGGTAATTCAGCCCCGGCGCGCGATCGGAGTTGCTGATGGAGACGAAGTACCCGTCGCGATACTTCTCGTAGACGGGCATGATCCTGGGTGTTGAGAACCCGTGGATGGTAGTGAGGACCGGCGTCCTCACCAGCCGGGTGTAGGCGAGCGCCATGAAGTCGTAATGGCTGTGGATCAGGTCAAACTCGGCAGCGTGCTCGAAGGCCTCCGAGATGTGAAGGTACTCGGCCACCTTGGGATCGATGGCGGGATCCTCTTCATACCCCCGGTCCACTACGGCATGCAGGTGCGCGCGGGTCACGGAATCCCCGGTAGCGAACAGCGTCACGTCCCAGCCACGGGAGACTAGTCCTTCGGCGATGTTGCCGGCGACCGTCTCCCAGGCGCCGTATTGCCGGGGAGGCGTGCGCCAGGCTACGGGCGACAGGATGGCCACTCGTTTGTCAGGGACGGTCACTGTTTCGCCCGCTTCACTGCGGCTACCAGGCCAGGATAAGGGTCAATGGCCTTCCCTTTCCACCATAGCCCTTCAGGCCCCAGCTCGAAGATCGCAAAATGCAGGTGCGGCGTGCACGGATCCGCATTTCCGGTCGATCCCACAAAGCCGATGACGTCGCCGCGCTTGACCCGCATTCCCTCACGCAACGCTTTTACGTACCTTTCCAAGTGCGCGTAGTGGTAACAATACACTCTCATTCGGTCGACCTGGTATATGGTGTTGCCGCCTGGTTGGCTAAGGAACAGTTTGCGGACGGTTCCGGATACCACCGCCAGCACGACCGGTGTGCCTCGTCGAACCATGAGCGACAGATTATTCACATCCCAGTTCGTCATCCGGATGCACCCGGCCGATTCGCCGTGCCGGATATGTCCGGGATCCGGCGTCCCATCCAATTACCGATCGACAGCGGATCGTGCGTGTCGCCAATCGTGGCCGGATACGGCGCCAGTTGCTTGTTGCCGGCACCGTAAGCGATTACAGTGCGTTTTGACTTCGACACCACCACGCGTGTTGCCAGGCGCCGGGCGGCGCGCCGCGGATTCGGTACGGTGATTCGTTCCCCCGTCGTGTTCAGTTTCTTGCCGGGATTCAACTCGGCCAGCAATTTCGGTGAACAATGGAACCTCTCGCCCAGTTCATCTTCCGGCGTTTCGAAGCCAAGCCACTTCATCTTCGCCTTTTCCTGGGTGTCGGCCGATATTGGTTGGAACGGGCCTTTCTCATCCGCTGTGGTGATCGTGTAGGTCACGAGGAGAGGGCCGCCGTCGCCATCGAGCAGGCGCCACATCTCCGCATCAATTGTACCGGTCGGTTCGAGACCGCGGTTCTTCTGATATCCCTTGACGGCAACCGCGAAGTCGTCGCCGTGGACCCCGTCGATTTCGCCCGGCGAGAACCCGGCGCGGTCCAGAAGGATTTGCGCCCGAACTACCCTTGGCCCAGTCGCTCCGGGCCGCACCGAGTCCGTCCTCGTTGAGTCCTCTATCTCGCTCGCAACAAGGCTGGGGGCGACCGGGGCACCAGCGCGCCTTTTCGCCGTTCCGGCTGCGCCCGCGCCGGCCAGAGCCAGAATCGAAGCAGTCACCGCTAGCAGATGAGTTGGCCGCATACCGGACAGTAGGCACTTTACGGGCCGTTCCCGGGCCAGCGGCGCCGGACCGGCATGCTCATCGAGCGCAACGTCACCTACGCCAATTTCTGCACTGAGTGCTGCAGGTTCTGCGCATTCCGCCGGCCCACGGGTTACGCGCAGCGGTACATCCTCGGGCGTCCCATCCGATGCGGCACCTGACAGAATAGCGCAGCGGGCGCTACGTGTCCTGCGGCGCTATTCGGCCACCAGGGCCAGCTTGGTCGGACCCGGCCCGGCGCGCCTACGCAGCCCTGCCGGAACGACACGCTCGATTTGAAACTCCAACACCCGAGTCACGCACATCCAGGACCCAGCGGGCGCCGCCCCATTCACGTTCCCATACCTCCCAATGTCCCTCCTGCCATACTTCCGAAGCGAACTCGTCCAGCATTTCGGACTGGGTGCGAGCATCGAAGGAGGGGACCGGTGGACGTCTGGGCAGCTCTTCACCCTTCATGACGAGTGCGTTTTTGAGCATCGCTTCCGCCGCGAACCAGTCGTCTGGATCCGATCCGTGAGGACAGCCCCTATCTAGCCATAACTGATACGCAACTGCGGCGATTTCGTTTTCAGTCGGGCTAACGGTTGCGGCGGTTTTCGTGGAGTCTTGGAGGGCCGTCGCGTCCGAGCCCATTTCCCTTCCTTGCATGGTTCACCTCCGCTTTGAATCGTCTGGGGGTGGTTGACGACCGCAGAGCAGCGGGCTTACACGCCACAACTCAAAGGTCCCAGCGATAAAACCTTAAGCCTTGAGGAGATTATGGAGCGCCTGTTGACAAGTGTCAAGGGGAGAAACAACGCCCCCCGGCCATGCAGGCGGAACCGCCTGCGCCACATTGCTGTACAAGCACTTGCGGTCATTGTTACGGCCATTCTTTCTGTGGGGAGTCGTCATGAATGCATGGCAGCCAGCACGTCAGCGAGTGGGACGGTTGCGAAACCCGTGTTGTGATCGGCCATGCCGTAGGGAATGATCAGCTCCCCGTTGTGGACGAGAGCGCCGCAGGTATAAACGACATTGGGCACGTAGCCTTTGCGCTCGTTGTGGTTCGGCGTGAGCAAGGGTTCCCGGAAACGGCCGATCACTTTGGAAGGATCATCGCGATCGAGGAGGAACGCGCCGATCGAGTACTTTCGCATAGGGCCGACACCGTGGCTGAGGACCAACCATCCGGCCTCAGTCTCGATGGGAGATCCGCAGTTCCCGAGCTGTACCAGTTCCCAAGGAAAAGTAGGCTTGAGGATCGCCCTGCGCTCATTCCAGAAGTGGACGTTGTCGGAGAACATCAGGTAGATGTTCTCGTTGTCCTGGCGGGAGAGCATGGCGTAGAGGCCGCCGATCTTGCGAGGGAAGATGGCCATGCCTTTGTTCTCGGCGGCCGGACCATTCAAGGTTATGAAGCGAAAGAGGAGGAAGTCGGAAGTCTCCACCAGTTCCGGCACCACGATCCTGCCATCGAACGCGGTGAAGGTCGCGTAGTAGATGTGGCTGCCGTCGTCGTTGTGAAAGCGGACGAAGCGGGCATCTTCGATACCGTTGCGTTGGGAGGGCGTCACGGGGAAGATAACGCGCTCGGACATCTGCTGTTCGGGCTCGAACTGAACTTCGTAGTTGGACCGGGCCAACATCCAGATCCCCTGCGAAGCGTTCTGATCTTCCGGGGTCATCCCGTCCGGCAGGCGAAACTGCTCGGCTTTGAGCGCGGTGCGAAGCTCTTCGAGTGCGAACGACTCCGCGAGTCCGCTCATGACCCGGCGGGTAAACTCGCCGGTCAAACCCACTTCACGGAGTTTTCGCGCGAACATCGCCTTCTCGTACAGGGGGTTGGGGACCTGACGCGGCTCGGTGAGAAATCCGGTGGGGGCGACTACCTCGATGCGCTGATCCGCGTGAATGATGCCGGTTCGGAAAACGACGGAGGAAATGTGTCCTTCCCCAGTTGCGCGCAAGCTGAGAATGAACCGCAGAGCGCCGGAAGGCAGACCAGTCTGGTCAGGGTGCGGAACGATGGATGGATTGAACAGGGCCGCGGATTCTAGAGAGTACTCGGCCAGGAAATAGGAGCCGATCAAGAGCCGTCTTGGTTCGGACACCTCCTGATCCGTCAGCATCAACTCGCGGACTTCTTCGAAGCGCTCGAGGAAGAGACTGCGAATATGCTGGTGTCGCTGCGAAAACTCCGCGGCGACCTCGTCCAGGAGCGGCCCGACTCTATCTTCCGGGAGCGCCATGATCCTGGCGATGATCCAAGTGATCCGCTCGGAACTCCCCGGACTGAAGGGCCGGAGAAGAACCCGCGACTGGTCGGGCCTTAGGACAGTGGGCGTGCGTTTGACGTGGATGGACATGGCTGGCGTCTACTACTTCCGCATGACGATCGGGTCCTGGAAGCTCGTCAGTCTATTCTGCGCCAGGCGCATCTCCGCCAACGCAAGCAGGAAGGCCAGAGTTGATTCCGCTCCCTGGTTACCGTTGACGCGGTCTACATGCAAACCATCGCGGCAACCGCCTGTCTCGGGGGAGTAAAGTTCCAGTCCGAGATCGTTCCAGCCGATGAACCAGTCAAAGGCGCGTTGCGCGTGCTCGTACCACCAGAAGTCCGAGGTGGCCCAATAGGCCTCAAGACAAGCCGAGACCGTTGCCTGCGCCTCTATGGGCTGTTGGTCGAAATTGGCGCGCTTGCCGCCGCGGCGGTGGAACCCATTACTGCCAATGGGCCGAAAGTGACCCTTCTCGGACATCTGCAATTCCGTCAGCCAACGCAGGGCCTTGAGCCCCCTTTCGAGCACCGGTTGTTGTCCGGTTGCCTGGCCGCTCACGATCAAGGCGTGTGCGAGCTTCGCGTTGTCGTACGACAGTTCCTCTTCGAACCATTGCCAATCGGGATGCGCACTCGCTTCGAAGAGCTCCATGAGCCGACTAGTAAGCGTCTCTCGGGTCTGGTTGACCAGGCTGTCGCCGCTCAACCTGCGCAAATATTCATGGATGCCGAGCAGGCCGAACGCCCACGCCCGCGGCGAAGTGAACCCCGTCAGCGCGGGCAACGCCAGCGCGAAGAGCTGTCCCGCCATCATCTGGAAGGTCCGGTAGGGCGAACGCCCCACCCCTATCCCCAACGCCCAGAGCGCCCGCCCTTGACAGTCCTCCGATCCCTGTTCGTCCAGCCAGTGCCGGTCGAAACTCAAGAGGTTGTGGAATCGTTGCGTTTTCAGATCGAAGGCGTACTGGAGGAAAGCGGCGGAGGTGGTAGCGAGCGTCCGCGCGCGCTCCGGATTATCACCCAACTCACCCAGGAGCACCGCCAGGATGAAGGCGCGGGCGTTATCGTCGGTGCAATAGCCTTCGGAGAAATTCGGGACACTGAAAATGGCGTGTTGGAAGACTCCGGTCGAATCGGTCATGCGCGAGAGATGACTCAGTCTCATCTTCGGCAGTTCGCGCGGCTTGCGGTCGAGCGTCTTGGTGGCAAGAGATTTTCGCGACAGCCCCGCCTTTTCCAGCCGGGAGCACTCGAAGGAACGCATATACATCTGTGCCACGTTGCTCCATACCATGTCGCGGCCGATTCTGTATGCGTTCTTGCGAATGGCATGACGGCGGGTGTCATCCCGCAACAACCCAATTACCTCGCGCGCTATGGCCGGTGCGTCGCCGAATGGCACCAGCACACCGCGGTCTTCCGCCAGTAATTCAGCCGCATGCCAGTACGGCGTGGAAACCACGGCTTTGCCGGCGCCGAACGTGTAGGCCAGCGTGCCCGAAGTGATCTGCGCTTCGTTGAGGTAAGGCGTTATGTAAAGATCCGCTGCCCCAATGAACTCCTTGAGATTCTCAAGGTCCACGAACTGGTTGTAGAAGATGACGTTCTTGTCGACCCTGTTCTTCTGGGCGAGGATCTCCAGGCTGAGCCGGTAAGCTTCGCCGTGCTCGCGCAGCTCGTTGGGATGGGTAGCGCCGAGGACGATGTAGACCACGTCGGGGAACTCCGCCAGGATTGGCGGCAGAGCATTGAGCACATGCTCGATACCTTTGTTTGGAGACAGCAGACCGAAGGTGAGCAGCACCACTCTGCCTTCCACCCCGAACTGGTCCTTGAAATAGGTTGGATCGACGAAGCCCACGTCAGGAATCCCGTGGGGGATGAGGTCGATCTTGGCCGGTGGCGCCTGGTAAATCTCCTGCAGCATCTGCCGTCCGCGCTCGGCCATGACCACGAGCCGGGTAGAGAGTGAGACCAACCCTTCCATCACGCGCCGCTGGTCCGCGCTCGGGTCACGCAGAACGGTATGAAGCGTGGTGACGATGGGCATTCTCAGTTCGCGCAGGAGTGCCAGGATGTGACCGCCGGCGGGCCCGCCGTAAATGCCGAACTCGTGCTGCAGGCAGACGATGTCCACGTTGCTGATGTTGAGGAAGTCCGCGGCGCGCAGATAGGAGGACAGGTCCTGCTCCTCAATCTCGAAGCGAACCACGTCCGGGTACTCGTAGCCGCCCTGAATGTCGTTCACCGACACTGCGAGGCACTGGCTGTGGGGATGGGCGGTTTGGACGGCGGCAAGCAGGTCAGACGTGAAGGTGGCAATGCCGCACTTGCGGGGCAAGTGGTCGCCGACAAAAGCAATCTTGCGGACTTTAGA
Organism: Bryobacterales bacterium; assembly: GCA_963719445.1. Lineage (GTDB taxonomy): Bacteria > Acidobacteriota > Terriglobia > Bryobacterales > Bryobacteraceae > DASWZN01. The sequence continues at coordinate 3,198,673 of OY970385.1, read as the reverse complement.
GGTTTCTTTCATGAGGCCTTTCAAGATGCCTGGATGCGGCGATACTCCGGCTGCCACATCGCGTCTTGCACCTGTTGAACGATGTCGCTCAGGTTGGCTCCGGCCAGGCCCTCCGCATCCGCGGACTCGGCGACGGCCGCCGCCACCGTCCCCGCAACGCTGCGGAGGTCGTCAATATGCGGGAGCAGCGACGCGCCGGGCTGCCGCACAGCCACCAGGCTGGAGACGGCACTCGCGGCCGCCACGAACATACCGTCACTGATCCTGCGGGCGCGCGAAACGATAGCGCCGAGGCCCAGTCCAGGGTACAGCATCGCATTATTCACCTGCGCGACGACGTATGTGACCCCCTTATAAGTGATCGGGGCGAACGGGCTGCCGGTGGCGATCAGCGCCCGCCCGTCAGTCCAGGTGATCAGATCGGCGGGGTTCGCCTCGGCCCGCGCCGGCGGATTGGAGAGCGCGAAGATGATCGGGCGCTCCGTGTGCGACGCCATTTCCCTAACGATCCCTTCCGTGAAACTGCCGGAGACCGTAGACGCGCCGATCAGCATTGTCGGCCTCACCTGGCGCACCACTTCGGCCAGGCTTGGGCCGTCTCCATTCTCACCGCGCTTCCAGCCATTGCTTTCGGCAGCCGGCCGGGCGTACGGCGCCTGATAGTCGCGGAGTTGATCCGCCATGTCGGCCGTGAGTAGTCCGTGCCGGTCCACGCACCAGAAGCGCCTGGCTGCATCCTGTTTGGAGAGCCCCTCGCGCACCATGGCGTCGCGAATCTGGTCGGCGACTCCAACCCCTGCCGTACCGGCGCCAAAGATGACCACGCGCTGGTTGCGCAGCGGCGTCCCGCAGACACGGACGGCTGAGATCGCCGCCGCCAGCGTGATGGCGCCGGTGCCCTGGACATCGTCGTTGAAGGTGCAGATCCGGTCGCGGTACCTCTCGAGGATGCGCCGCCCGTTGTCCGGAGCGAAGTCCTCCCACTGCAGTAGCGCATTTGGGAACAGCGTTGTCACGGCTTTGACGTAGGCGTCGATAAAGGCGTCGTAGCGCTCTCCGCGTATCCGGGCGTGCCGGTTCCCGATGTACGTCGGATCATCCAGCAGACTTGCCCGGTTGGTGCCGACATCGAGCATCACGGGAATCACACGGGTGGGGTCAACGCCGCCCGCGGCGGTGTAAATGGCCAGTTTGCCGATCGACACTTCAATGCCGCCCACTCCCCAATCGCCGATTCCCAGAATCTGCTCGGCATCGGTCGCGAGGATCAGGTCGATATCGCCGGAGCCGACACCCAGGTTGGCAAAGGCCTCCTCGATCGCATCGGCGTGGTCGATCGAGAGGTACACGCCCCGCGGACGCCGGCACTCATGGTGGTATTGCTCCATCGCCATGCCGACGGTCAGATCGTTGACGATGGGGATCATTTCGCGCAGGTGCTCGGAGAACAGCCGGTAGAACAGCACCTCGTTGCGATCGTGCAGCGCGGTCAGGTAGACGTTCTTGCTCAGCGCATCCGGCAGCCGCTCGTACTGGATGTAGGCGCGCTTGACCTGAGACTCAAGGGTGCTGATGTCCGGCGGCAGCAGTCCTGTCAGGCCCAGCGCTTTTCGTTCTTCAGAGGTGAAGGCTGTTCCCTTGTTCAACAGCGGAGAATTGAGCACGGCCAACCCGCGAGCCTTGGTCTCGTAGCAACCATCGCCATTCTGCCGGTGCTTCGTCATCGGCGCCAGTAGCGGGATTACCCTCTGTCGCATGCAGTTGCCTCTTCTAATGGGGTCGTCAAAAGTTCCAGGCCGGGCCGGCTCGAATGAAGGTGCTTGTCCAGACGGAGGTTAGAACGATAACTCAGATTACCGACCAGGGCGATAAGCAACGTTTTGGGACTGCGTGTATTCCAGGCGAGTTGCAGCATCCGTCGAATGATCTGCGGATAGGAGTAGTATCGATCGTTGAACCGCTTCACTTCCTCGTCTAATTCCGCCCAGGTTAGGTGTGCGTAGCTGGCCACCGGATAAGTCAGAGTGTAGTACCGCCAGTCTTGCGGATAGTCGTTCGACCGGATCCTGCCTTCGCGCTCCATTTGAGCGTAGAGCCTGGTTCCCGGAAGCGGGGTGAGTACAAGGACGTTGGCGGCGTCGATGCCATAGTCCTTGGCCGCGCCAGCGATCATCTCGCCAATCCCCGGCTGGTCCGTGTCGATCCCTATGATGAAGGAGCCGACAACGCACATGCCGTGCTGTTGAATCCGGCGGACGGACGTGCGGAAGTCTCTCCCCTTCTGAAGGTTGAACTTCTTGCCGACGGCCATCAGCCCTTCCACGGTCGGGGACTCGAACCCGATGAACACGCCCCGGCATCCCGAACGAGCGGCGAGATCGAGCAGTTCCTCATCGTCCGCGAAGTTGATGGTCGCCTGGCAGATCCAAGGACGGGTCAGCCGCTCCCGAATCATCGCTCGGAAGAGATCCTTGGAGTATGCGAGATGGTCCTCGCGCGTACCGGTGAGGTTGTCGTCCACAAAGAGGATCACCTTTTCCCGAATCAGCCGCAGGTCGTCGATAACATCGGCTACGGGCCGGTGGCGGAAGGTGCCCCCGTTGAAGGCAGTGACGCTGCAGAAGATACAATTCAGCGGGCAACCGCGCGTAGTTTGGACCGAGCCGAAATAGTACCGTCCCTGAAGCAGGTCGTGGCGGGCAGTCGGGATTGCGTCCATGTCGCCGATGCCACCCTCATACACCCTGCGCAGTGCATGGTTACGCGCATCCTCCAACACCTGCTTCCATACCGATTCCGCCTCTCCCGTGATCACGGCATCCGCATGCTCCAGTGCCTCGTCGCGACAGAACGTGGCATGAATGCCTCCGATCACCACGGGCACTCCCATGGCGCGGTACATGGCTGCGACTTCATAGGCTCGCGGAGCCTGGGAGGTGAAGGCCGTTATACCGACGAGATCGGGTTTGGGTAGACATCCGTAATCGGGATGGCCCAAGTTCTCGTCGATCAGTGTCACCTCCCACTCCGCCGGGGTCAATCCCGCCACAACGAGAAGTCCGAGCGGCTTCCAGACTCGATACCTGTTCAAACGGTTCCAGTGAACCTTGTTCAGGCTGACGACCGGATTGTCGGGATTCACCAGATAGAGTCGCATCAGTTACCTCGCTCTCATCTGCGAGATGATCGGCGAATCTGTCTGAAACTCGCGGCACTTGCTGTAGCTGATTTCTTGTTCGATGCGGAGCGCTTTCAGCAGTCCCAGACGGGCCCAGACAAATGCTTGCATTTGACTCGGCAGCCAGACTTCGTCATTCACGCGGGTCTGCTCAAAGGCCGCGCGCGAGCCCTTGGCCACGCGGACCAGGAACAGCCCGACCGAGATGGTGTCGACAACCTCCACCTCCCCTTTCACCAGGTGGTAGTCCTGCTTGTCCACCCAGAGCCTGCCCCGGAGGTGGGCGAACATCTTCGCCGTGCGTGACGGGGGCTGGTATCCCTGGCGTGGCGTGGCTTCGATCACGTACAGGCCGCGGCCGTCCGACAACTCTTCCGCGGCCAGTTGGAAGTCGAAAGCCTTCGCAAGCTCCCGCCAGGCTTCGCGCTGCCAGTTTGGACGCGAGTCATACTCGGCCACGCGTTGCGCCCGCTGCGCGGCGGTCTCTTGCCGGCGCTCCGCAATGCTCCTGGCGAGCTTCTCCTGCTCCTGCCTCTCCTCGGCGGGCGGCAACGGGCGGTCGTCGCGCGCCACCAGCCGCAAGTAGGGGGAGCCATCCAGCAGCATGACATCGTGGATGCTGACGTCTTGGGATTTGACCCGGCCCTGGGAGTCCAGGTACCGCAACCTCTCACGCTCCGAAAAGGTATAGTTCCGGGCCGCTTTCCAGTTGCCCTCATCGGCTGTCACGGCGCGGCGGATGATCTCGCGAGCATCCGCCTGGGCCAACAATGCTGTCGCCGAGGCGAGGCCCACCAGCAACGCTCGCACCATAACCCAACGCAAGGACGAGATGGTCAATTCCCTCCGCTCCTCAGGGGTAACGAGCAATCCGTTGCCCATCGCCAACTGCCGGCGGCGCGGACCCACCTGGGCGGCCGCCTCGAACGCTCGACAAAGCCCGGGCTCGACGCTCGGCTCGAGCGCCGCCACCAACCGCTGCGTTTGGCCACCGGAGTTGCCTCGCCTCTAATGACGCCAGGCGGTCACTTGACCGAATGTGGTCGAGCCAGCGGCAGAAGAAACCCAAGAAACGCGCCACCTCCCTGGTGCCCAGGGATTGAACCTGGGCCCGCGGCGCCATCGATCGCCGGCGATATCTCACGCTCGGAATAGATTAGTGCGATTCGTGCACTACGGGAGAACGGGCTGGAGACGCGGTGCGCAGCCTGACCAGAACTTAGACAGAGATACGCAAAGGAGAAAAGCAATGGTAGTTCTTATTTGGATCACATTCGGATTGTTGGCCGGCCTGCTTGCCAGCAAACGTTTCCATCACACCGGCAGCGCCCTCGCGCTGGACGTAGCGCTAGGCGTCGCGGGCGCGATTGGTGGCGGCATTGCCATCAACTCGGTCGGAGGCCCGCCTGCCGCTTTCCTCGTCGCCGGCTTATTGGGTGCCGCGGCAGGAGCGGCTGCCATGCTGGGAGGCTACCGGGTCATCTTTCGCCGGGCGTGAGTTTCGCGCGCGAATCCGTTCGCCCGCGGGCTGGCTCCGCGAGCAGCGCGGCGAACCACCCGACCAAATGCGGTCAACCAAGTCCGCTTTCGAAGACCCTCGCGGTGGTAGCATGAACCAACGACCCGTTCGACGTCGACCTGCCCGTTTGGAGGGCGAGTGTTGACGTGTTTTCGTATGTGGCTTGGACGGTGCGAAGGAGAAGCGTTGGCCCCTGAAGTCCCACAGGCGCAAGCGGCTGGCTGGCTTTTGGAGAACGGTCCAAGAGAACTCGAACTGCTGTTTCGGGCGATCGTCTACCACCCTTCAGTACCCGTTCTCATCACAGACGACGAACGCAACTACCGGGACGCCAGCGCCGGCGCCGGCAGGCTGCTAGGGCTCTCGCGGGACGAGATCACCGGCCAGAGGATGGACGATCTTGCAGATCCCAGCTTCAAGCCCCGGATTCCAGAGCTCTGGCGCGCCTTTCTAGAACAGGGCGAGCAGGAGGGTACGCTGCGGCTGGCCGGTCCGGATGGAACCCTTTGGGACGTAGAGTATACGGCCAAAGGGAACGTGCTGCCGGTGCGCCACCTCCTGGTCTTGCGCGACAAGGCATCTGAGGCTGGTCAGGATCACATCCCTTCATGGGTGCAGGACTACGCGCTCTTCCTGCTGGACGTGAGCGGACGCGTTGTCGCCTGGTACTCGGGAGCAGCACGCATCTACGGCTACAGCGGAGATGAGGCCACTGGTAAGCACGTCTCTTTTCTCTATCCCGGCGAGGAGAGTCCCAGCGCGGAGCCGCAGCAGGAGCTGAATCGGTCCGCTGCCGAAGGCCATTTCGGAAATGAAGGCTGGCACGTGAGAAAGGACGGGTCGCGATTCTGGGCCAATGTCATTACGATGGCCTTGAGAGATGAGATCGGAGAGCTGCAAGGTTTTGCGAGGGTGGTGCGCGACTTCAGCGAGCGTCACGAAAGCGACGAGAGGTTGCGCCGCGGTCGCGCGCGCGTCCGTCCCGTTCCGTCGGAATCGACCATTGCCGGCATCGTTTCAGGTGAGTTCGACCGTATTCCTGAGGCCAATGATGCGTTCCTCAAGCTGGTGGGGTACAGCCGCGAAGACCTGGTGGCCGGCCGCCTGCACTGGCCCGATCTCACTCCCTCCGAATACTCTGCGCTCGATGATCTGGCGCACGAAGAAGGCTTGAGGTTCGGAGCCTGCACGCCCTATGAGAAAGAGTTGCTCCGCAAGGATGGGACTCGGGTCCCGGTTCTGGTTGCCACCGCGGTTTTGAAGCTTTCTCCTTTCCGATGGATCACATTCGTTCAGGACCTCCGCGAGCGCGACCACTTCGAGAATGTGGGGGAAGAAGACGTCGAGGGTAAACAGAACTTCGAGGAGATGGTCGGGAACAGCGCGGCTCTAAGGCGGATTCTGCGACAGGTGGAAGTAGTTGCTCCTACCGACGCCAACGTGCTGATCCTCGGTGAAACCGGCACAGGGAAGGAGCTGGTAGCGCGAGCCATCCACCGGCTTAGCCCTCGCAAGAACCTCCCTTTCGTGACCTTGAATTGCGCCGCCATTCCGACGGGGCTTCTCGAAAGCGAGTTGTTCGGCTACGAGAAAGGAGCCTTCACCGGCGCCCTGTCGCAGAAGATCGGCCGCTTCGAGCTGGCCCACCGGGGGACTCTGTTCCTGGATGAGGTGGGAGACATCCCGTTAGACTTGCAGCCGAAGTTGCTCCGGGCACTGCAGGAGAAGTCGTTCGAGCGGTTGGGCGGCACCCGAACGATTCCGATTGATGTCCGGCTCGTTGCCGCGACCAACCGCAATTTGACCCAGATGATGGGCGACAAGCTTTTTCGGACCGATCTCTACTACCGGCTGAAGGTCTTCCCGATCACGACTCCTCCGTTGCGCGATCACCCCGAGGACATACCCGTGCTCGCCCGGCACTTCACACAAAAGTACGCCCGGGGAATGAACAAGCAGATTGAAAAGATCCCGTCGGATACGATGCGGGCCCTGGTGAGTTGGTCGTGGCCGGGCAATGTCCGAGAGCTCGAGAACTTCATTGAAAGGGCGGTCATCCTCTCCCGAGGTCCCAACCTTCGTGCTCCTCTGGCCGAAATACGGCCCGGTGCATTGGGCCCCGCCGGCAACAGCACGCTGGAGCAAGTGGAAAGGGAGCATATCATCCGGGTGCTCCGGGAGACAGGTGAGGTGGTCAGCAAGGCTGCTACCCGTCTCGGAATGCCGCGGACGACCTTGAACGCGCTCATGCGAAAGCTCGGTATCTCTCGCAAGGATCTCTGACGAGTTCCCGAAGCCCCGCCGTTGGCAAGACACATGCAATGGCAAGGTCGTCAGGACAACAGTGGCCGGATTTGCCGCCCTGGTCAAGACGCCGTAGCCGGCCCCGGATGCGGGCGCCGGCGCCGCGGCAAATGCCCGACCGCCCGCGGTCAGTTGACCATATATCGTTACCGCCGCACGTCTCGATCCCTCCTGCCCGGGTCGCAACTCGCTAGCGAAGCGAATCCCCTCAACAGAAGATGAACTTGGCGCGACGCGTGCATTTGAATGGGGCAAAGAAAGAGGCAGCACGTGTCTACTACAGTTGGACTGAAGGAATCACCAAGCCGGTGGGAAGTGCCTTCGGCAGAGCCGTTCGACGAAGCGGTGTGGCGGGCATGGCTGGCGAAGGGCCGCGCGCGCGACCGGCAAGGCAGCGCAGCGCGCACCAAAGCCGTGAAGTGGGTTCCGATTGTGGGGCTCCTCGCTTCGGCGGGACTGTGGTCCTACCTCGCGCCCTACGAGGTCGTGGTCAGATTCGTTGTGGCCGCGGGAGCAGTCTTCACGATGTTCCAGGCGTTCCATGCACGGCGCTACGCCTTTGCGGTCGTCTTCGGCGCGCTGGCCGTCCTCTTCAACCCGGTGGTGCCCGTTTTCAGCTACTCAGGCGACTGGCACCGGACTCTCCTGGTAGCGAGCGCCCTCCCATTCATGGCGTCACTCGCGTGGCGCGATGCGAGGCTGGTACACAATGGCTAACCCCAGACTGAGCCTATCCAGATCGGCTCTCGCGTCCTTCCTCGTGTTCGGAGTATTGTCGGCAGCTACCGTGGCCGGAGATCTCTCCAAATACAGGGACTTCCGACTCGGCACGGACCTGCCTACCATCGCGAAGCAGACAGGCACGAGCCCGTCTCAAGCCAAGACTATCCAACGCCGCCCAGCCCTCATCCAGGAGCTTGAGTGGCGCCCCCAACCGATCGTCTGGTCGTCCAAAACCGAACCGGCGCAAGAGGTGATCTTCAGGTTCTACGACGGCGAGCTGTTCCAAATCGAAGTCAACTACGATCGATACTCGACCGAGGGCCTGACTGCTGACGACATAGCAGGAGCGATCTCAGCGACCTTCGGAACGGCCGCAAAGCCGCCCGTCCCGCCCAAAGCCGCAGAAGGGCCCTACGGCGATACGGGAGAGGTTGTCGCACAATGGCAGGACGCGCAGTACGGCTTCGACCTGATCCGTTTTTCGTACGGACCCAGCTTCAGACTGATTGGCGTGCTGAAGAGGTTGGAAGGGCCGGTCCAAGCCGCCATTCTAGAAGCGAAGCGGCTCGACGATCAGGAAGCGCCGCAAAGGGACGCCGCGCGGATAGCGGCCGAAGAGGAAGCGACGAGAGCCCAGCTCGAAAAGGCGAGGCTCGTGAACAAGCCGAACTTCCGGCCGTAGCCAGCATGCCGGCGCCCCGTGACGTTGTGGCCTCACTGAGAGGCACTGAAGCTCAGGTCGAGTGGGCCGAGCGCATCCGGCGCCAGGTTAGTACCGAGTTCGACCGCGTGGCGGCGTCATTCCGATCGGTTGCGGCCAAACAGGCTGCGGGCAAGCGCGCCGATACGGAGGCGGTTATCGCGATCCTCGAAGACAAGCGGGCTGAAGTAATGAGCAGAGAACAGGCTGGTTACTTCATTCACGACTGGCAGGAGATCGGCGGTCAGGTGCGACAGATGATATTGCACGATGGCCGGTACCAGGCGATCAAGAACAATAGGGCGGCACGGAGGCCGACAGCATCATGAACATTCGACCGTTATACGACCGCATCGTGGTAAAGCGGATCGAGGAACAAGAAACCGCGCGCAACGGCATCATCATCCCCGACTCTGCCAAAGAGAAACCTCAAGAGGGCGAAGTCATGGCCGTAGGCCGTGGCAAGAGGCTCGAGAGCGGCGAACTGGTGGCCCTCGACGTCAAAGTCGGCGACCGCATCCTCTTTGGGAAGTACTCCGGCAGCGAGACGAAGCTGGATGGCGTTGAATACATCATCATGCGCGAGGACGACGTTCTCGGCATTCTGGATTAGTTCACATTCGACCGACAAGGAAACCACCCATGGCAAAACAGATTACTTACGGCGACGACTCCCGGCAAGCGATCCTACGCGGTGTCAACCAACTCGCCGAGGCGGTGAAGGTGACCCTCGGACCCCGTGGACGCAATGTCGTTCTCCAAAAGAAATACGGCGCACCGACGATCACCAAGGACGGTGTGACGGTGGCCAAGGAGGTCGAACTGAAAGATCCGCTCGAGAACATGGGCGCCCAGATGGTGCGCGAGGTGGCATCGAAGACCTCCGACGTCGCCGGTGACGGCACGACCACCGCCACGATTCTCGCCCAGGCAATCTACCGCGAGGGCGTCAGAGCGGTGACGGCGGGCGCGAACCCGATGGCCATCAAGCGCGGCATCGATAAGGCCGTGGAAGCGGCCGTCGAGGAAGTCAAGAAGCTCTCTAAGCCCGTTTCCGGCGACATGATCGCCCAGGTCGGCACCATTTCCGCCAACAGCGACTCTACAATCGGCAACATCATTGCCGAGGCGATGGGCAAGGTGGGCAAGGACGGCGTGATCACGGTAGAGGAATCCAAGACCATGACCACCGAGCTGCAGATGGTGGACGGCATGCAACTCGACCGCGGCTACCTCTCACCCTATTTCGTGAGCGACGCGGAGCGCATGGAGTGCGTCTTCGAGGATCCGTACATTCTCATTCACGAGAAAAAGATCAGCAACATGAAGGACCTGCTCCCAATTCTCGAAGAGATCGCGCGCGCAGGCAAGCCGCTGCTGGTGATCGCCGAGGAAGTGGAAGGCGAAGCGTTGGCCACCCTGGTAGTGAACAAACTGCGCGGCACGCTCAGTGCTTGCGCCGTGAAAGCCCCGGGCTATGGCGACAGGCGCAAGGCAATACTGGAAGATATTTCGATCCTGACTGGCGGGAAGGCCATCATGGAAGAAACCGGCATCAAGCTGGAGGGCGTTCATTTGGAGGATCTGGGCCGCGCGAAGCGCGTCACGGTGGACAAGGACACCACAACGATTATTGACGGCGCCGGATCGCAGAAGAGCATCGAGGGTCGGATCAAGCAACTCCGGACCCAGATCGAAGAGACAACCTCCGACTACGATCGCGAGAAACTGCAGGAGCGCCTGGCGAAGCTGGCCGGCGGCGTGGCGATCATTAAGGTCGGCGCTGCGACTGAGACCGAGATGAAAGAGAAGAAGGCCCGTGTCGAGGACGCTCTTCATGCCACTCGCGCAGCGGTGGAGGAAGGGATTGTGCCGGGCGGAGGCGTCGCGCTGCTGCGCGCCTCGATGGCGATGCAGAAGCTGACGCTCGCAGGCGACGAGCAGTTCGGCGTGACCATCGTGCGTCGCGCTTGCGAAGAGCCGGTCCGGCAGATCGTGATCAACTGCGGGACCGAGGGTGCGGTGGTCGCCGAGAAGATCAAGAACCACCAGGATCCGAACTTCGGCTTCAACGCCGCAACCGAACAGTACGAAGACCTGGTGAAGGCCGGTGTGATCGATCCCACCAAGGTGACTCGCACGGCCCTGCAGAATGCGGCTTCCATCGCCTCTCTGATGCTCACGACCGAGGCCATGGTCTGTGGGGTTGTGGAGGAGTCGGACAGCTAGGCAGGCGCTTTGCACGGCGGCCGGGTAAGGACACAAATGGACAAGAGAATACTGAAGCGACACAAGCGCCAGGTTTCGCGCGCGAAAGCACGGGTCAGGCTGTCGGAGCCCGACTTGAGAACACCGGAACAGGTAAAGGCAGCACGCGAGGCGAGCCGCCCGGCCACGGGCCGGCGCGGCGGCCCCCATGCACATTTCCCGGCACCGCCAGCCCAGAACCGTGCCAGCCTTGCCGCCCACAGTACGGCGAAGGCCGATGCTTAGAGGTATGATGCGCGCGGTCTTGATGCTGTTCTCCACGCGCTGTCCCTATTGCAGATCCATCGAGTTTAGGGGCGTGGGCGTCCGGAACGTCATTGAGGGAGCTTTCCATTGGCTCCTTCAACCCTACCGGTGCTCTCTTTGTGGTCACCACTTCTTCCTGTTCCGATGGCAATCGCCCATCGGCGGGACCGCCTAGGCTCAAAGTGAAGAATCCCTCCAGGAGCGGAAGCCCTCGGTTGAGCACCAACGTAGCGCGACGTCGATAAGATCCGGTCGATCGAGGCCTGCCGGAACGTTCAGCGCGTTGCGAATCAGACCACAGGGCAGAGCGCCATTTCGAGGATCGTTCCGATAAGAGCCAGCAACGCAGCGTTCTTGACCGTCATGCTCGACGTCGCGCAGCCACCCTCGAACGTCCACCCCTTTACATTCAGCCGCATCCATGGCGGCTGGCTGGCTGGCTGGCCAGGAAACACTCTGCCGAACCTGGCGCAGACACGGCGCTGCATTGTCCTTCAAGGGGAATCGTGGAGAGGGTTCCAAGTCCTCTCCCTCCGCGTCAGAATTCTCGCGGTTTCTCCACTGTAACTTGTTTATAATAAAGTAGATGGCGGAGAGAGAGGGATTCGAACCCTCGATAGAGTTTCCCCTATACACGCTTTCCAAGCGTGCGCCTTCAACCACTCGGCCATCTCTCCGATGGGCTCCGGTGAGTCGCTACCAACACAATGTAGCATGCCGCCCGCTACCGGCGACGGCTCACACCAGGTCGAACTTCTCCTGCTGGAGCAGCGGGTCGCTGTGGATGATCACCGGCCGATGCAGGACCTCCTCCAGTTCCTCGAGATACGTGTTGCTGCTGGATTTGAGAACCTTGGCCACGTCGGGATGCACCCGCAGCGTGCAGTCGTCGCCCTCCACCGCCTTGGCAATCTTTTGAGCCTCCTGCAAAATCTCCGCAATAACGGTGTCCACGCTCTTCACGTACCCGGCCCCGTCGCAGTAAGGACACGGCGAACACAGCGTCCGCTCCAGGCTCTGCTTGACCCGCTTGCGGGTGATCGCCACCAGGCCAAAATCGTTGAACTGGAGAATCTTGTTCGGGGCCCGGTCCGCCCGCATCGCCTCTTCGAGCGCCAGCATCACTTTCTGCCGGTTCTTGCGCTCGTCCATATCGATGAAGTCCACCACGATGATGCCGCCCAGGTCGCGCAGCCGGATCTGCCGCACGATCTCCTTCACAGCCTCCGTGTTGGTCTTGACGATGGTGTCCTCCAGGCGGTTCGACTTGCCCACGAACTTTCCCGTGTTGACGTCCACCGCCACCAGCGCCTCGGTCTGGTTGATGACGATGTAGCCGCCGGACTTCAGCCACACCTTCGGCCGCAGCGCCTTCTCCAGTTCCGCCGAGATGTTGAAGGAGTCGAAGATCGGCGCGTCGCGCGTATACAGTTTCACCCGGCTCACCAGGCCCGGCTGGAACCGCTCGACAAACCGCAGAGCGCTTTCGTAAACCTCCTCGCTGTCCACCCAGACGGTCTTGAACGTGTCCGTCATCTGGTCGCGCAGGATGCGCTGGACCAGGTCCAGGTCGTGGTGGATGAGCGCCGGCGCCCTGCGCGACTCCGCCTTCTGCCGGATATCCAGCCATAGGTTGAACAGGAACCGCATATCGGCCGCGATCTCACCCTCCGGCTTGCCCTCGCCCGCCGTGCGCACGATGAAGCCGCCCGACATCCCCGCGCGGTACGTTTGGAGAATCCGCCTGAGCCGCATCCGCTCTTCGTCCGAGGCGATCTTCCGCGAGACGCCCATATGATCCACGGTCGGCATGTAGACGACGTAGCGGCCGGGCAGCGCGATGTGCGAGGTGATGCGGGCCCCCTTTTGCCCCAGCGGCTCCTTGGCGATCTGCACCAGGATCTCCTGCCCTTCGCGAAGCAGTTCGGTGATGGAGGGCTGCGGCGTCTTCTCCGTCCGCGCCTGGGCGCGGGCATCCGTCTTCTGCGCCGGGGCCACTTCGGGAACCGCCGCCGGCTCGACCCGCTCTTCGGCCGGCTCCTCCGAAGCGGCGGCGTTCCGCATCTTGCGCCGCATACGCCGGGAGACGCGATGCATGTAGCGATAGCCCTGCTCCCGCAACTGGGCCGTCAGGCTCACCGGCATGCGGGCGGGCTCGACTCCTTCGGGCTCCGGGACGGGCTCGGCTTCCGCCGCCTCTACGCCCGCCCCAGCCGGCTCCTCCGCGGACGCCTCCGCCGCGGCGGGCGCCTCTTCGGCCTCGCCCTCGAGCTGATCGGGAATCAGACCCTCGGGGAGGTCGGCCACCTGCTCCTGGTCGGACTCGACCGCGGGCACACCCGCCTCTTCCTCCACCGCGGGCCCGGCCGCCTCGGGCTCGGATGCCTCGGCTTTAGCCGCCTCCGCCCCAGCCACCTCCGGTTCGGGCCCGGCTGCGTCCGGCTCCGCCACCTCGGGCTCGGCGGACGCCTGCACGGAAGCCTGGTTCTCCTCTGGAGCGGCAGCCACCTCATCGGCCGCAGCCTCCTCACTCCCGGCCGCGACAGCCTGCTCCTCCGCATCGCCCGTCTCGCCGCCGTTCACGCGGGTGTATTTGGCAAGCGACTCACCCGGGAGGACGGAAAACTCGGATACCGGCACGGAAGCGGGTTCGGGGCCGGGTTCCGGTTCCGCCTCCAGCGCAACCGGCGCTTCGGCGGCCTGTTGCGGCTGTTCCTCGCGGACACTGGCGTACTTGGATTCCGGGAAACCGCGCCCGCGGGCGCGGCGGCGCCGCGATCGGCGGCCGCGGCGGTCCCGGCTGTCCTCTTCCTCGGATCGCTCGGAGGCTGCCGCAGGCCTATCCGGCGGCGGAGGCGGCGGCTCGACGGCCGCGGACGCCGGCGCGCGCTCCACGATCCGCTCCGGAGCCCGCTCCGGGGCGCGATCCGCTTTGAGAACTTTCTCTTCAGCCGCGCCGGCAATCTCGTCGTATTCCTCGTTGTCTTCGAAGAAATCGGAAACGTACAGGAATGCGTCGCGCTCCAGGCCGATGTCGACGAACGCGGATTGCATGCCCGGCAACACGCGCGTCACGCGCCCCTTGTGGATGCTGCCGGCCAGGGAGTATTCGTTGGCGCGCTGGAAGTACACCTCCACCAACTGGTCGTCTTCGAGGATTGCCACTTTGGTCTCGTGGCGGTTAGAAGCAATGACTAGCTCTTTTCCCATGAGGTCTCTCCGCTCATCCGCGGCGAGCGCAGTCCTCTTGGGAGACGGAGACTAAGCGCAGGGTCGGAGCCCCGGCGGACCAGACGGCCCGCTCAAATGGGCACTCACCTTCACCGGCGGATGGAGTCGAAGACTCTGACATCGGCGCCGGACGGAGCCGCCCAACGGGCCGGGAACTGTGCCGCACGGCCCGCTGGAGCGCCTCCCAAATCTTGTCGAATCGAACCCTTCGCTAATCTCGATCTCTTGACCGAACTACGATCGGCCGCTTGCGGCCCGCAATCGCGGGCCTAACTCACAAATCGCTGCAGCCTGACGCTATTCACCAGGCCCAGCATCAAAAAAACCGACAGGACGTTGGAGCCGCCGTAACTCATCAACGGCAGAGGAATGCCGGTCACCGGCATCCGGCCCGCCACCATCCCGATGTTCACCAGAATGTGGAACAGCAACAACGCGCACACACCCATGCAGATGTACATCCCCGCCCGATCGGGGGACATTTGCGCATTCTGAACAATCTGCATCAACAGAACGAAATACAAACCGAGCATCACCACGACGCCGACGAATCCGTGCTCCTCGGCGAACGAAGAGAAGATGAAATCCGTGTGCGGAACCGGCAGAAAGCGATACTTCGTCTGGGTGCCCCGGGTCACGCCCTGGCCCCACATTCCCCCGGCGCCAACCGCAATCTTGGACTGGATCACCTGGTAGCCCGAGCCGCGCGGATCGAGACCCGGGTCCAGGAATGTCACCAGCCGGACCTTCTGGTAGTCCTTCAGACCAAAGCGCCAGCCCGCCGGCAACACCAGGGTCAGTATCACCGCAATCGTCACCAGGTATTGCCAGCGCAAACCCGCCAGAAAAACGCCGATCGCGAGGATTGGGATATAACACAGCGCTGTGCCCAAATCCGGCTGCTTCACCACGAGCAGCATCGGCACGGCCACTAACCCGCCCAGCTTCAGCAGATCGCGGCCTTCCACCCGATCGCTCTTCAAGTCCGTCAGGTATCGGCCTACTAGCAATATTATCACCGTTTTGACGAATTCCGATATCTGCAAGGGGAACCCCGCCACGGAGATCCAGCGCCGCGATCCGAACGCCTGCTTTCCGATGAAGAGCACCAGCAACAGACCGGCCAGCGACAGGCCATAGAACACATACGCCCGGCTCAACAGGGTGTGGTAGTCGATCTTAGCCACGATCCACATGATCCCCACGCCTGCCGCCACCCACAGCGCCTGCTTCCACCAGGCGTTGCCCCACACCGTCTCATGGGCCGCGCTGTAGATTTGCAGAATGCCCATCCCGCAGATCACCAGCGTGATGATCAGCAGCGGCCAATCGAGATCCCGGATGGAACGGTATCGCGCCATTTCTACTCCTGCTGCTCCGGCGATTCGGGTTGTTCTTCTCCCTGCGGTTCCGGGGAAGGCACCGGAACCAGAGGAGGCATAGCCCGGTTCTCCCCCGCGATTGCCCGGGCCTTCGCTTCCCGGGCCTTCTTATCGAAATAAGCCTTGAGCACGTCTCGGGCGACCGGCGCCGCGAGCATGCCGTGTTCGCCGCTCTCCCACAGAACCGAGACCGCGATCTCCGGCGCCTCGCACGGTGCGAACGCCACGAACCAGGCGTTGTCCTTGAGCTTGTGCCCGCTCTTGACCGCCTCGTTCGAGAGCCGCTGCGCCGAGCCGGTCTTGCCGCACACGCTAACCCCGGGCAGCCGTGCCCGTCCGCCAGTGCCTCCTCCCTCGTTCACCACGCCCCACATCCCGTAAATGACCTTCTGAGCGTTGGCCGGATCGATCTTGCCCATCCGCCGCTCCGGCTTGTCCGATTTCACCAGGTGCGGCTTGTACCACACGCCGCCCATACCCAAGCCGCCGATGGCCGACGCCAGTTGCAGCGGCGTCACCGTCAGCGCCCCCTGTCCGATCGAGACCGAAATGGTCTCGCCGGCGTACCACTTCTGCCGAAACAGCTTCATCTTCCACGCTGAGGACGGCACCACCCCCGTCGCCTCGCTGGGCAGGTCGATCCCGGTCTTGTGCCCGAAACCGGCCATGTCGGCGTACTCGGCGATGTTGTCGATCCCCAGGCGGTTGCCCACGTTGTAAAAGAACACATCGCAGGAATGGACGATCCCCTTGTGCAGATCCACCACACCGTGGCCCTGCTTGACCCAGCACTTGAAGTAGCGCCCATAGAAGGTGGCGCCGCCGGGACAGTGGATCTTGAAATTGTCGTCGATCACGCCCTTCTCCAGGCCCGCCAGCGCCATAATCGGCTTGAACGTCGAGCCCGGCGCGAACTGCGCCTGGATGGCGCGGTCGAGCATCGGATTGTCCGGGTTGTTCGCGATCTCCTTCCAGTCTTCCGAGCGGATGCGCCCCGCGAACTTGTTCGGATCGTAGGTCGGGTTGCTGACCATGGCCAGCACCTCGCCATTGCGCGGGTCGAGCGCGACCACCGCTCCGTTCTTCCCCTGCATGGCAAGCTCGGCAACCACCTGAAGGTCCAGGTCGAGCGTCAGTTGCAGACTCTTGCCCGGGACGGCATCCTTGATGGCCAGCACCTCGTGCTCGTTGCCTCGGTTGTCCACCACCACCTGCCGCTGGCCGTCCTTGCCCATCAGGGTGTCGTTGTACTCCCGCTCGATGCCCGCCTTCCCTACGATGTCTCCCTGGTCGTACTTGATGAACTCGGGCGCGTCGAGTTCGGCTTCGCTGATTTCGCCGACGTAGCCGATGACATGCGCCGCGAGGCCCTCCTGCGGATACAGGCGCCGCTGCGCCCGGATCAGCTCCATCTCGGGAAAGGTCTCCGGGTCGCGGTGTGCCGCCACGAATGCCAGCTCGGCCGGAGTCAACTCGTCCTTGATGATGATCGGCTCGTAACGCGGCCGCCCTCGAAAGCGGTCGAGCCTGGCCTCCAGCCGCCGGTAGTCTATGCCCAATCCCCGCGCAATCGGTTCGATGTGTTCGGCCTTCAGATTCTCCCGCGACAGGATCAGGCTGTAAGAGGAGTGGTTGTCCACGATCACCCGGCCGTCCCGATCCAGAATCTTCCCGCGCGGCGCGGGAATCGGCAGCGACCGGATCATGTTCCGTTCAGCCTGCTCGGAGTAGACCTCCGGGTTGCGCACTTGCAGATCCCAGAAGCCCGCGATCAGGAAAAGGAAAATGCCAATCGAGAGGTACTGGCAGAACGCGATCTTCGCCGTGGCGAACTTCGTGTCATCCCGCAACGGCGGCTTGGATGGCAGGCGTGCTTCGTGGCTTTCGGGATCAGTAACGCTCACGGGACGACGGTAGGGAGATGGTTCCCTCTCACAAGCTTACCGCGATCCCTACTCCTTCTTCTCGCCGACCCAGTACACCTCTTGCTTGACCGCCTCCTTCGGGAAGCCGGCGCGTTCGAGAAGTCCCTTCACGTTCTCGATCATGTCCGGGTTCCCGCACATGTAAGCGGTGGTGTCCGCGGGAGTGAATTCCAACCCGTCCAGGTGCTTGCGAGCAACGTCGTCCGCCCGGCCCCGCTCGCCCGCCCAGGCAGGGTCTTCCCATCCCCTGCTCACGGTAGGAATGTAAGTGAACCAGGGACAGCGCTGGGCCATGGCGGAAAGCTCCTGGCAGTAGCCCAGCTCGCGCGATAGGCTGGCCCCGTGCAGGAGCGCGATCCGGCGCCGCACGGCCTCGCCCTCCTCGTGCCGCGCGGCCAACTCCCGCAGCATGCTGACGAACGGCGCCACGCCGGTGACCGTGGCGATCATGAAGTGGTTCGGCCGGCCGCTGGTTTGGTCCAAGAGGAACCGTCCCTTCGCCAGGCGCCGCACCGCGACCTCGCCGCCCACGGGCACCTCGTAAAGATGCGGCGAGAGGTGCCCGCCCCGTACCAGCTCCAGAAAGAACTCCAGCTCGTCTTCGCGAGGCGACGAAGCCACTGAATACGGCCGCTCGATCAGCCGCTCGGGCCCAGGCAGTCCCACCGTCAAATACTGGCCGGGGGTGAAAGCGATCTTCTCCTCCGGCCGAACCCGCACGATCCACAGGTCCGAGCTGATGTCCCTCCGGGATGCAACAACCGCCGCTACGTGCTTGGGATCCATGATTCCTTTCGAACGTGACGGCGCGCCTCCAGGAAGACGTCCCTCAGCATCTTCGCGGTCAGCTTGCCGGTCTGCGTGTTCTGCTGGCTGGGATGATAGGAAGCCAGGAGCAGCGGCTGGCCCGGCGCGGTGACGTGCGCGGCGCCGTGCGCGAATCGAAACTCCGAGCGCCGGCGGATGGCGCCCCGGTCCTGCAGAATTGAGAGGTACACCTCAAAGGCAATCCGGCCCAGCGCGACCACTGCTTTGAGCTGCGTGAGTGCGTCGAGTTCGCGCTCCAGGTACGCCCGGCAGTTGCGGAATTCCCCGGGCAGCGGCTTGTTTGCGGGCGGCGCGCAGCGGACGGCCGCCGTGATGTAGACGTCGCGGAGCGCCAGGCCGTCGTCCCGCGAAACGCTCTCCGGCTGCGACGCAAATCCCGTCTCGAACAACGCGCGGAACAGGAAATCGCCGGAGCGGTCGCCCGTAAACATCCGGCCGGTGCGATTGCCGCCGTGGGCCGCGGGCGCCAGGCCGATGACCAGCAGATGCGCTTCCGGATCGCCGAACGACGGCACAGGCCGGCCCCAGCATTCGCACTCCCGGTAAGCGCGGCGCTTCGCGCGCGCCACCGCCTCGCGATAAGCCGTAAGGCGCGGGCACTTGCGGCACGCGATCACTTCCTCCTCGACGATTCCGAGAGCCTGAGCCGGCATCCTGTCTACTATTGTCGCTGAGGTTGCGGGGCAGGCGGATCTACTCCTTCGCCCATACGGCCGGCCGTTCGCCGGGTTTGGCGGCGCTCTCATCGGCCACCGGCGGGGTACCGGCGCCGTTGCCGCCGTGCGCGATCAGCGCCTGGCGCATGTTCTCGAGCGACCACTCAAACGCTTGCGGCAGCACGTATGGAGCGGGGTGGCTGCCGTTTCCACCGTCTGCCGGGGTGGTGCAGATCCGCCGCAGCAGCTCGACCAGGGCCGGATCGCGCCAACCCTTGCGTGCTTCGTCCCCCAGGATACGCAGCGCCTCGGCAACCGGCAGTGCTGGCTTGTACGGGCGCGGCGCGATCAGGGCGTCGAAAATGTCTGCGACCTGCAGAATGCGCGCCAGCAGCGGAATCTCCTCGCCGCGCAGCCCGTCGGGATAGCCGCTGCCGTCCCAGCGCTCGTGGTGGCTGCGCACGATCGGCAGCGCCGCGGCCAGCGTTCGCGCCGGGCTGCAGATCTCCACGCCCTTGAGCGCGTGCATCTTCATGACCGCCCATTCTTCGTCGGTCAGCGGGCCGGGCTTGAATAGGATCGCGTCCGGAACCGCGACTTTTCCGATATCGTGCAGGTAGCCGCCACGATACAGGGCGATGAGCTCGGCCCGAGACAGGCCCAGCGCCGCACCGAGCGACGTGCTCATGATGGCGAGGCGCTCGCAGTGGCCCGCCGTGAGGCTGTCGCGGTGCTCCACGGCCCGGGCCAGGGCGAACAGCACCGCATCCGCTTCGTCGAGCGAGTCTATGGCCTCCTTGTGCCGCAGCATGGCGCGGACCCGCGCCCGGATCAGGGCCGCGGACGGCGTCTGCACCAGAAACGCGTCCGCCCCCGAGGCAATCCCCGCAATTTCCGACTCCTCTCCATGCGTGCCGCTCAGAACGATGATCGGAATGAATCGCGTGGTCCGGGCCGCTTTGACCGCGCGGCAGAACTCCAGCCCGCTCCACTCGGGGCTGACCTGCCCCAGAACGATCAGATCCACACGCTCTCGCTCGAGCAGGATCCAGGCGTCCCGCGGGTGGGAGCTTTCGAGGATCCGGTAGCCCTCCGTTTTCAGCACGCCCCGCAGGACGCGGCGGTTGATCTCTTGCCCCGCGACGATGAGAATCGTCTCCGGCGGCGTCTCCTCCCATCCGGAAACGTCGCTCAATAGCAGCGGGATCGCCGGAATAGCCCTCGGGAATGGATCGCCTGCCGCCACCGCGCTCTCAGAATCTGTCTATCGACGCGATCGCGCAGGAGTTTAGGGTGAGTGGGGCCGATTGTGTGGGCCGGCTTCCCTCAGCCGTGCAGAAACACGCTGCGGCCGGCGAGGGCCAGCCTGCGCCCCCGCTACCCCCGCCGCGCCGCCCAGATCAGCAGGGTGAAGATGACCACCGGAATCAGCGCCAGCATGGCGTAGAACAGCACCCTGCGGAGCACTGGGGTGCGCCGCCGCTGCCAGTCTTGCAGCTCGGGCCGCTCGGAGACGCCCACCTGGTCCAGGTGCGAGAGGTCCCGGGCGAACTCGCGCGCGGTGGCGTAGCGGTTCCTCGGATCGCGCTCCAGGGCGCGGTAGATCACTTCCTGCAACTGGGGAGAGATGGAAGGATCGATCTCGCGCGGCGGCACCGGGTTGTTCAACAGCCGGTCGTTCATCACGGCGAAGGGATTGGGGCCGGCGAAAGGCGTCTTGCCGGTCAGCATCTCGTAGAGCATGACTCCCAGCGCGTATATGTCGCTGCGCCTGTCGCCCCGCTTGCCCTTCACCTGCTCGGGCGAAATGTAATCGGGCGATCCCATCACCTGCGATAACTTAGCAAAGGTCAGACGGCGCGATCCTTCATGGCCGGCGATTCCGAAGTCGATGAGCTTGATGCGGTCTTCGCCGTCGATCATGATGTTCTCCGGCTTCAGATCGCGGTGGACCACGCCGTGGCTGTGAATGTAGTCCAGCGCATCGCAGACGGCGAGCGCGATCCGGACCGCCCGCTCGGCCGGCAGCTTGCCGCGCTCCGCCAGGAGCTGGCGCAGCAGCCGGCCTTCCACCCACTCCATCACCATGTAGACCCGGCTGCGTTCCGCATCCTGGATGACCTTCATCACGTTGGGATGGTCGAGCTTCTGGGCGATGGCCTGCTCGCGCTGGAAGCGGTCCCAGAAAACGGGGTCGCTCTCCATTTCGGGATGAGGCACCTTGATGGCGACTTGCCGGCCGGTGTCGAGATCGGTGGCGCGAAAGATCGAGGCCATGCCGCTGCGCGCCGCGACGCCTTCAATGCGGTAGTGGTCCAGTTGGTCGCCGGTATGAAGAGGAGTCATTCAGGGATCAGCGCAGCCTATACGGCCGGCCGCGGTACATGCCGACACGTTCCACGTTTCTCACGCGGATGAGCTGTACGCTGATATTATCGCTGCCGTCCCGCTCATTGGCAACGTCGATGAGTTTCCTGGCGCTCTCGTTCAAATCCCGCGTGTGCGCGACGACGGTGGCGATTTCGGAGGGTTCGACGGAACCGTGGAGGCCGTCGGAGCACTGCAGGAGGATATCGCCGGGCAGAAGCAGGTGCTCGGCGGTCTCGGCGCTGACGAACATCTCGCTGCCCATCGAGCGGCTGAGCAGGTGGCGCGACTCCGCGCCCGCCGCCTGCCGCGCCGAAAGCACTCCCAGGCGGACCTGCTCGTTGGCTAGCGTGTGGTCGCGCGTGAGCACTTCGGCGCGGCTGTGGCGGACCAGGTAACAGCGCGAATCGCCGACATGGGCCACCACCACGCGGTCGAAGCGGAGGGCGCACGCGACCAGGGTGGTCGCCATCGAGGTCCCACTCGGCCTGGCGGCCATCCCGGTCTCGAATACGTGCGTGTTGGCCGCCTGCACCAGACGCGGCAGCAGCGTCCCCAGCCCCTCCCCGCTGGTGTCCGCGCGAAACCCGGCGAGCAGGCACTCGACGGCGGCGCGGGATGCCACCTCTCCGAGGTCCTGCCCTCCGACTCCGTCGGCCAGGGCAAACAGCCAGCCATTCGTGCGCGCCTGCTCCGGGGTCGCGGGGAGCGCGCATCCGAGGTAATCCTCGTTGTGATCCCGCACCCGCCCGCAATCGGAAAGCTGCGCGAATTCTACATCCAACATAGACTCAAACCGCCGAAGCCGCCGGGGCGGCTCAGATTGCCGAGCTTGCCGGCGCGCGTTGGCCCACCAGCGTGGTCCGCCCCGAGGCCTTGCTCGAGCGGACGAAGTAGATTCCTCCGTAAATGGCCCAGACCAGCGCGATGCCCAGGGCTAGCAGCGGTTCCATCTTCGTGCCGAAGCCCATGAACGGACCCACCAGGTAGAACGCCATGCAACCGAGGTTAGCCAGCAGTCCGAACACCGGAATCAACACATGGCGAAGCACACTGAACTTCAGGTGCCGGTGGTAAGCCACCATGCAGATCACGCAGCTCAGGCCATACAGCAGGAAGGTGCCGAAGTTCGAGGCCAAAGTGATGGTCAGCAGCGAGTTCGGCAGTCCTGCCAGGGTGTCGTGCGACATGTAGCCGAGGCTCGACCAGAACCCCTGCGGAAGCGCTTTGATCGCAGCGTCGGCGGGCGCGGCGGCGTCGCCAAACAGCAGGGACACGCCGACGACTCCGACCACCGCCGAGATGATGGCCAGCGTCCAGATGGCGCGATGCGGGGAAAGGTTCTTCGAATGCAGCATGCCGAAGTGCTCCGGCACTTCCTGATCTTTGCCCATAGCGTAAGTGACACGCGCGCCGGTGTTCATGCAGGAGAGCGTCGTGCCGATGATCGCCAGGAACACCGTGAAGGCCTCGATCAGCATGAAGACACGCCCGTTTCCAGCGCCGAACAGCGCCGTGCCGACCACGATCATCATGTCGCCGATCGGCGCCGATGAGGTGGAGGCATTCGCCATACTGTACCCGTTGTTGAGGAAGTAGTTGGCCGCGAAGTACTCAAACAGGTAACAGACCAGGCCCTGGATCAGCAGCGACGCGATCACCGCGATTGGAACGTGGCGCTTGGGGTTCCTGGCTTCGCCCCCCATCGCGGTCACCGACTCGAATCCAACCAGGATTAAGATGGCCACCGTGGCCTGGACGAATACCCAGCCCCAGTTATGAACGCCGATCACCGAAGCGCCGGTCGGATGACTCAAAAAGTTGCCCTTCTCGTCCGCGGCCGGGTAGGCGATGCGGAACGGCACCGGCTTCCCGGCCGTATCCAGCTTGGGCTTGGGCCGCCCGTCGGCCTCACGTAGAATTGTCTCCGTCGTCTGCCCGTTCGCTACCGTCTTTTCGGTCGCGAACTCGTAAGTGTAGGCTTCGCCGGAAGTCGAGTCGAACTGGTAGGCCACGCTGCCGGGCGGATGACTCATCCGGAAGCCCAGGGCCAGGACTGAGAACACCACCAGGGCTGTGATCTGGATAACGTTGATGGCGATATTCACCGCCGTCGAGCCATTTACGCCGCGATGGGCGATGTAGGCCACCAGGAACGAAAACACGACCGCGACAGCCGCCATGAACATCGGTCCGGGATTGGTCGCGCTCATGAAGCTGGGCCAAATGGTTCCCGCCAGGTAGCCGCAGAGGACTCCCATCACGGCCACCATCACTCCCGGGTAGATCCAGTAGTAGAGGTGCGACGCCCAGCCGACGATAAACTTCGAGAGGCGGGCATAGCGCCATACGTCGTCGTGGTTGAGGAAAGACTGCTCCGCGAAGTAATACGAACTGCCGGGTCCGGGGTACAGCTTGGCCATTTCCGCGTAGCACAAGGCGGTGGCCAGGCACAGCAGAAGGGCCACGAAGATGCCCATCCACATGGACGGAGCGCTGACGCCCGTGGTCGCCTGGATCGCAAAAGTCAGCCACAGAAAGGCCCCGGGCGCGATGAGCGCCATGGCGTTCATCGTCAAGCCGGTCAGGCCTAGAGTCGGTTTCATTTCGACAGGGGTGGTGTCGGCCATACACTTCTCCTTCACAGGTGGATTGTTTTGATCGGCGGGGATCGCCCAGACTCCGACGGGGAGGTTCTGCGCTACTGATACAATAAACCGAACCGGGGCCGGGACAAAGCGGGAAGTTTGTATGCGGCGGATCAGTGTTTTCTATTGCTCGCGGCCGCGCCGGTCCTGCTTTGCCGCACGATAGAAAAAATCGATTGGACAGGCGCAACCGGGGGCTACTATGCTGGCGGGCAGTTTGGAGACCTCCTAACAAATGAAACTCGCGGGATTTCTGTTGCTCTTGGCAGGATGGGTGATCGTGCTGGCTGCGCTGGCGCTGCTGAAGCCGGTGCCGTTCCAGGCGGCCTTTGTTCTGGCCGGCATTGGAACGGAATTGGTCGGACTGCTGCTGGCGATCCGCTCGCATGTCACGGCCCGCACAGTGAGAGGATGACGGCGATGAACGCGATGACGCTCTGCCTCCTCTTCACTCTGCTGGTTCCCCTGGCCGGGGCGGGCCTGGCGCTGATCAACGTTGGGTTGGGGCGTTCGCGCAGCGCGGCCCACGCCATGCTGGCGTCGCTCTCCGTCATCGCGGTTGCGGCGCTGGTGTACTTCGTGTGCGGTTTTGCGTGGCAAGGATACCCGGGGCGGCCCGCGCACTTTCTGGCGGTGGCCGGCAAGACCTGGAACTGGCTGGCCGCGGAGCCTTTCTTCCTGCGCGGCCTGGCTCTCGATGGCTCGCCGGCCTCGCTGGCGGTGTGGCTCGGAATGCTCAGCGCGGGTCTGGCTGCGCTGATCCCGCTGGGCAGCGGAGCGGACCGCTGGCGTCTGGGCGCGAGCTGCGCCTCGACGGCGCTTCTGGCGGGGTTCACCTATCCCCTGTTCGCCCACTGGGTTTGGGGCGGCGGATGGCTGGCGCAACTGGGCGCCAACAACCACCTCGGTATGGGCTTTCTGGATGCCGGCGGCTCGAGCTCGATTCAGGCCGTGGGCGGCCTGACGGCCTTGTCCGTCGCTTGGATCCTGGGCCCCCGGCGCGGCAAGTACGCGCCCGACGGCGCACCCTCGGCAATCCCCGGCCACAACGCCGTCCTGGTCCTGTTCGGCTGCCTGGCGGCGTGGTTGGGATGGCTGGGGCTGAACTCGGCCGGCTCCATCCTATACTGCGGAATCGAACCAGGGC
This sequence comes from Bryobacterales bacterium, assembly GCA_963719445.1. Taxonomy (GTDB): domain Bacteria; phylum Acidobacteriota; class Terriglobia; order Bryobacterales; family Bryobacteraceae; genus DASWZN01. The sequence goes on along the minus strand of OY970385.1, from coordinate 3,173,551 downwards.
GCCTGGTCCTGGTCGCGGTGAATACGACGCTCGGCGCGGCTGCCGCGGCTCTGGCGTCGGCGGCCACCACGCGCGCCCGATTCGGCAAGCCGGACGCTTCGCTGTGCGCCAACGGTTGGGTGGGAGGCCTGGCGGCCGGCAGCGCCGGATGCGCCCACGTGGCGCCGGCAGTGGCAGTTTTGATCGGTGCGGCCGCGGGAATTTTTGTGGTCTTCGCGGTCGAGTGGGTCGAATTGCGCATGGCCGTGGACGATCCCGGCGGCGCTGTCGCCGTGCACGCTGTCGGCGGCACCTGGGGCCTGATCGCGGCGGGCCTGTTCGCCGGCGGCGAGGGCCAGTTGCTGGCGCAGTTGGCGGGTGTCGCTACGCTGCTGGGTTTTGTTCTGCCGCTGAGTTACGGCTTGAACCTCGCGCTCGACCGCTTCTACCGGCAGCGCGTGGCAACCGACGGTGAGCGCCGCGGAATGGATCTGTTCGAGCTCGGCGCCGGCGCCTATCCTGAGTTCATGACCCACACGGAGGACTTCAACCAGAGGTAGGCTCCGGCCCTTCGAGCCGCAACCGTGCCCCCTCCAGCGCTACCGGTTACGGCTCAGGCCGAAGTCAGACACCCAGACAGAAAGGGCGATGACCACCAGTGCGGCGGCCACCGCCCCGAGCGACTGCATACCCATAGCACCTTCCCCTTGCTGCTTTTGATGCTGCACCGCCCCGGTTAGACTCGGTTTTGTTGGTGACAGGCGGAAGCGCCCGCCCCAGGACCCAACCCTACTTCTTCTCGACTATGTTGTTGCCAAACATGAATCCGATTTCGGCCATTGCCCGGGCCTGGTTCTGGTTCGTGCCCGTTGGACCAAAGCCGGCGCCGGGCGCCATGCTGCTCAGATGCACGAAAGACATGTCTCCGCGAACGAAGAAGCCTCCGTATTGAAAGGTAGGCGTCGCCGTCACCGACATACCGGAGCTGCCCGGACCGTACATCAGATTGACGGACTGGTCAGCAGCGCTCCCCGTGCTCGCGATATCTTCCCACCGTCCGGCAAGGGAGAAGCCGTGTTTGAAGGCGTGACTGACCAGGACGGCGCCGCCTATGGTCGAGGCCCCCTTCACGATGCCGATCTTCGCGTTAGTCGGCACGTCGGTGTATTGGAAGTAAGGCTGAATAATCCAGGGCCCCTTCGTGTACGTGTAGATGACGTTGTAGATGCTGCCATTGTCTTGCACGGGCGTGGCAAACGTCTGATAGTCCGTCTGCCCCAAATTTCCACCGCCCACGAATGACAGGCTGTGAGGACCGTTGGCATAGGTCAGCGAGCCGCTCAGCCAGTTGTAGCGGTTGGAATAGAAGCCGTCATTCCAGCTTACCGAGGCCGTGAACTTGCCCATGCTCTGATTCACCTGGACTCCGCGATTGACGGCGTTCTCCTGGTTCCACAACAGGCCGCGCGAGATGTTCATGTTTTCGAAGGTGAAGGTGTACTCGGCGCCGATCAGCGTCGGCAGCTCGCCCACCAGGATGGAGGTGTTCTTCCCGGCCTGGAGTTTCAGGTAGGCGACCGGCAGCGGACCATAGAGGTCGCTGATCGTTTTATCCGTGGCGAGGAATGGCGCCCCGAGATCCGGAATGTTGTAGGCGCCGGCCTGCAGATAGAACTGAAACCAGCCGTCGGTCTTTTGAATGAATACCTGCCCGTTAGTCAGAGCCGCCTGCGTGCTCTTGTCGCCCGGCACGTGATTCTCCGTCCACATGCCCAGACCGTCGACCAGCCCGTTCACGGCAATCTTGCCGAAAGGACCGGCGTCGAAGATGGCGGGGGGCAGTCCCTGCAGCGGCCCGGTCATAGAAGGGGCAGAGGGCGGGGCCGGGGTGGGCGCCGGCGTCTCAGCCGGCGCAGGCGTTGGCGCCGGCGAGGCCGAGGGGGCAGGCTCTTGCGCCAGCGCGCACGACGCCAGCAGTACAGACAATCCGATGGTACAGTTTCGCCGTTTCATATTCTTAAGCGGCCTCCAGAAATGTTCTTGGATTGGGGCTGGCTGGCGCGACTGGGGGCCGCCGCCGGATTGGGCTCGTCCCGAAGCTACCGGGTACGTGGAGCCATGCTGCGATTGTATGCCGGGGAAGCTCAATAACCAAATCGAAACTTTGAATCGCCCGCATAAAAACGTTGCGCTTAATTATCGGCAGTTCGCGGGCGCAAGATGAAGAGAGACGATTGTGCGCCTGGGTGCATCAGCGGGAGCAGGCCTATGAAGAAAATCGAAGCGATCATCCAGCCCTTCAAGCTGGACGAGGTCAAGGAGGCGTTGAAGTCCATCGGCGTCGACGGGATGACCGTGAGCGAGGTCCGGGGACACGGCCGCCAGAAGGGGCACGCCGAGGTCTACCGCGGCCAGGAATACCGCGTTGACCTGGTGCCGAAGATCAAGCTCGAATTGGTGATCGCCTCGGAGCGCGCCGACGAGGTGATCCGCGCGGTGGTGGAATCCGCGCGCACCGGCCGCATCGGGGACGGCAAGATTTTCGTTTACGAGGTCGCGGAGATCATCCGCATCCGGAACGAGGACCGGGGCGCGGCGGCGCTATAGGACGCCTCGCCGCTCTTTAGGCCTGGAACGAGCTGCCGCAGCCGCAGGTCGACTTCACGTTGGGATTCTCGAACTTGAAACCGGAGCCCTCGAGCGTCTCGACGTAATCGACGCTGGCGCCGTCCAGGTACAGCATGCTGGCCTGGTCGACGAACACCTTCAGGTCGCCGAACTTGTATGTCTTGTCGAGCATGCCGGGAGTGTTCTCGAAGGCCATGGAATAGCTGAAGCCCGAGCAGCCCCCGCCCACCACCGCGATGCGCAGGCCGGCCGGCTTGGGGTCTTGCGTATCGAGGATCTCCTTGACCTTTTCCACAGCGCGTTCTGAGAGTTGAATCATAACTGCCTCCAGTTTATCAGCCGAGCCGCCCGGCAAGGAGCGCCTGGCCCCGGCAAGCGGGCGCCGGGGCGCGCCCGGAACCCCTTCCTATGCATAGATGAGTTTGCGCCCCCGCGGTTGCTGGAAATCTGGTACTTTGATCGGCAGGAGGCCCCAAACGCGGGCCCCTCTGGCGGCCGGAGCCAGTCGAAAATCCTCGAAACCGTTGGAAACGCAGCCGCGTCGGTGATTCTGTATGAGCAGCATGAGCGGCGCTCTTCGGCTGCCTGCCACCGGTCAAGCGATTGCAGTCGAGAGAAGAGTGGACTACAAGAACGAAGAAGCTGCCTTGGTCCGCCGCGCGCAGGGCGGGGATGAGATGGCGTTCCGCGAGATCGTGGAACGCTACCAATCCAAAGTGTTTTCAATCATTTACGGGATTCTGCGGAACCACAACGACGCGGAAGATATTTCCCAGCAGGTCTTCACCAAGGTCTACTTCTCCATCAAGAGTTTCGACTTCCGGAGTTCCTTGCTGACGTGGATCTACAAGATCACCGTCAACGAGTGCTACGATTACCTCCGGAAGAAGAAGGTTCGGAAGCTGGTCTACGAGAGCGATTTCACCGAGGAGGACGCCCTCCGGATGGAACACTCCGGCCCGGCCAGGGATCAGCGGCAGCCGGCTGATGCGGCCGTGGCACAGCGGGACCTGGTCATGAAGTTGCTGGCGCGGCTTCCCGAGGAGGAGCGCAGCCTGCTCGTTCTCAAGGAGGTCGAGGGCCATTCTGTGGAAGAGTTGGCCGCGATGACCGGGATCAATGAGAATACAATCAAAGTGAAGCTTTTCCGTGCCCGGCAGAAGCTGCTCAAGTCGGCCCAGCGGCTGACCAGGTCGCCGGGGCTGGTCACGGCTTAGGTTGTGTGAGAAGCGGACGGTCAGATCCGCCGAGAGTGGTGTTGAGGGAATGGATTCTTATGCATGGGCTCATTAGAGAGCGCTTGGAAGATTACCTGCGAGGTGCTCCAGACAAAGCGCTGCCACCGGAGTTCGTAGAGCATCTGCGGGCCTGCGCGGACTGTCGCGAAGAGCTGGGCTGTATGCAGGAACAGGCCCGGCTGCTGCACGTGCTGGCGCCGTCGCAGGCGATGGACCCCGCTCCGGGGTTCTACGCCCGGGTGCTCGAGCGGATCGAGTCGCAGCGAAGACCGTCATTCTGGGATGCGTTCCAGGAACCGGCATTCGGCAGGCCGCTGCTGGCTACGTCGCTGGCGCTGGTGTGCGTGCTCGCAGGCTGCCTGGCGTTTGCCGAAACGGCGGGTGAGGCGTCGGTGACAGGGCCTGAGGCCGTCATGGCGACCGAGCACCCTGCGGGACTGGGATTGAACGCCGACCAGGATCGCGAGACCGTGTTGGTGTCGTTGGCTACGTACCGAGAGTATCGATGACATCGACCCACTCTCCGGGCTGGCAGGACCCGCGGATTCTGCTGACCTTAGCGGTGGTGTTTTTGTGCGGCCTCACGGTCGGCATGCTCCTGCACCACTGGATGCACAATAGTCCCCCGCCTGCGCCGACCGCGCAGGGCCCCCAAGCCGCCTTGCTCACGCGGCTCAAGACCGAGCTGAACCTGACGCCGGCGCAGAACGAGCAGCTCAAGACGGTCCTCGACGACTTCTTCACCTACTACTACACCCTGCAGGCGCAACTGGACGACGTCCGCGCCAGCGGCAAACAGCGCATTCTGCGCATCCTCGACGACGGCCAGAAGAAGAAGTTCGAGAAGATCATGAGCGAGCAGGACAAGCGGCTGCACTGAGCGGACGGCTGGTCCAGCCCGTCTTTATCTGACTTGCGCCGCCTGTGGCCGCGGACTCTGCCGCCAGCACGCCCACGTGCACGACGAGCTGACGCTTGCCAAGTCCGACACAAGCAGCGGGTACACCAGCTACTATAATGTGTACGGAGCGCTCAAGTGCGCGGACTGCAGGCTGGAGTGGAAGAACTACAAGCCCGGCGCATAAGGGTCCTGGCGTGCTTCAGCGTGCCGGCGTGGACTTCAGACCACGGTGTGCTGACAGGCTGGTGAGTTTCCGAAGCCGGCCCGGCGAAGGGGACTACGGATGACGGATGGCGATGCGGGCGCCGCCGAACCGCTGGCGTTCGAGACCGGCGAACTCCCGGACTTAAGCGAAGATAACCGGCTCGTCCTGATGGCGGTCGATCCTTACTTGCTGTATGCTTACTGGAACGTAACTTCCACCCGGACTGAGGCGGCAAAAGCGCTCTTCGAGGAAGACGAGCTCGAAGGTCACGTCTTGCGTTTCCACGATATTACCGGCATCGACTTCGACGGTGTGAATAGCCGGAGCAGCTTCGACGTCAGCATCCAACTTGACGCCCGGCGATGGTATGTCCGTCTCTGGAGCCCGGAGAAGAGATACTGCGCCGACATCGGACTTCGGGCCAAGGACGGCAGGCTCGTGGCGCTGGCGCGGTCCAACATGGTCGAAACCCCTCCCGACTGGCCACGCGTAAAGGTGGATGAGGCCGCCGGGCTGGTTGAGCAGGGCGAGCCGGAGGCTGGCGCCGTGCAGGCGGCTCAGCAGCCGGAGCCGGCGCCTCAGCCGGCCGCAAACTCCCACGAAGTCCTGGAGAGAAAACTAGCGGAGGTCTCGGCACTCCGCGAGGAGCCGCTCGCACTGGAACCCGAGCCGGCGCCGTCAGAGAAAGGCGGCAGCGGCCATGGGGATCTCACGCAGATGAGCGAGAAGAGCTTCAGCCCGGGCGTCTCCTCCGTGTTGCTCGGGAAGCGCCGCAGCAGCGGAGCGTGAACCCAGGGCCGGTGGCGCGGGCCAGGCAGGCGGAACCGCCTGCGCCATGCGGGTGAACATGGAACAGGGCTATCTCGCCATCGTCCTCCACGCGCACTTGCCTTACGTGCGCCATCCCGAATACGAGGACTCGCTCGAGGAGAACTGGCTCTACGAAGCGATTACCGAGACTTACATCCCCTTGTTTCTCGTCCTGGAGAATCTCTTGCGGGACGGAGTCGACTTCCGGCTGACCGTCTCGCTCACGCCCACCCTTGCCTCAATGCTGCTCGATCCACTCCTCCAGGCGCGGTATGTGAGGAAGATCGACCGCACCATTGAGGCGGCCGAGAAGGAGATTGCGCGAACCAGCGGCCAGCCCGCGTTCCACCACCTGGCCCGCATGTACCACCAGCTCTTCGAGCGGGTTCGCGACGCTTTCGTCAGCCGCTACGGCGGCAACTTGGTCCGGGCCTTGAGCCGTTTCCAGGAATCGGGGAAAGTGGAAGTGATCGCCAGCGCCGCCACTCACGGCTACCTTCCGCTGCTCGCGTTGCATGAGACGGCGCTCCGGACCCAGATTCGGGTTGGAGTCGCGCACTACGAGCAGACCTTCGGCCACCAGCCGAAAGGCTTCTGGCTGCCGGAATGCGGTTACTGCGCCGCGGTTGAAGCGCCGCTAAGAGAGTGCGGCGTCCATTTCACCATTCTGGACACGCACGGCGTAACTCACGCCAACCCGCGGCCGCAGTTCGGCGTCTATGCCCCGCTCTACTGCCCGTCCGGACTGGCGGCTTTCGGTCGCGACCCGGAGTCGTCCCGCCAGGTCTGGAGTTCCATCGACGGTTACCCCGGAGACTACGACTACCGGGAGTTCTATCGCGACATCGGCCATGACCTCGATCTGGACCACATACGGCCCTACATTCACCCCGCCGGAATCCGCATCGACACCGGCATCAAGTATTACCGCATCACCGGAAAGGGCGACCGCAAAGAGATCTACGTGCCCGAGTGGGCCCAGAGAAAGGCGGAAACGCACGCCGCCCATTTCGTCGGCGAGCGCGTGCGGCAAGTGGAGCGGCTGGCGCCGCTGATGGACCGCAAGCCGGTGATTGTCGCTCCCTACGATGCCGAACTGTTCGGCCACTGGTGGTTCGAAGGTCCAAGCTGGCTCGAGTACGTGATCCGCAAGGTTGCCCTGGAGCAGGACCGCATCCGCCTGATCACGCTGTCGGAGTACCTGGAGCGCTACCCCGTGGCCCAGACCGCGGCTCCTGCGGCATCGAGCTGGGGGCACAAAGGCTTCAACGAAGTCTGGCTCAACGGCGAGAACGATTGGATCTACCGTCACCTGGACGCGGCGGCGACGAGGATGGAGAAGTTGGGGCGGCGCCATCCTCAACCGGACGGCCTCGCGGCGCGCGCGTTCGACCAGGCGGCCCGGGAACTGCTGCTGGCTCAGTCCAGCGACTGGGCATTCATGATCCACGCCGGGGCCACGGCCGATTACGCAGCGCGCAGAACGAAAAGCCACCTTTCCCGGCTGCACCGGCTGGCTGCTGAAGTCGAAGCGGAGAGAGTCGATGAGGCCTGGCTTTCGAACGTCGAGGCCCAGGACAACATTTTCTCCGGCATCGCGGCTGCCGCCGATTTCGTGCCCAACCGGCCGAAGCCGCGGGCAGCGGTTGCGGCGCCCAGGCCGGTTGCCTCCGCGCCGGCGCCCGCCCAACTCCACGTGGTGATGCTCGCTTCCGAGATCGTCCCGTTTGCGAAAACCGGCGGCCTGGCCGACATGGTCGGCTCGCTTGCGATCGCGCTCGAGCGGCTCGGCCAGCGGGTGTCCCTGATCGTGCCCGCCCATCGCAGCGCGCTCCGGGGCAAGCTCCACCTGGAAGAGACGGGCATCCGTTTTGCCGTGCCCGTTTCGAATCGCCAAGAGGAGGCGGCCCTGCTCGAAGCCAAGGTTGGCGACAATGTCGCCGTCTACCTCGTCCGGGCCGACCGCTACTTCGACCGCGAGAACCTCTACGGCACTTCGGAAGGCGACTACGCCGACAACGCCGAGCGATTCGCCTTCTTCTCGCGGGCCGCCCTGGAAACGCTCCGCAGAATCGGGCCCGCGCACGTTCTCCACGCCCATGATTGGCAGGCGGCCCTGGCGGTCGCCTTTCTGAAGGCGCAGCCCGAGGTGTACCCGGAGCTCTCGGCGGTGAGGACGGTTCTCACCGTGCACAACCTGGGATACCAGGGCATCTTCCCGCACGACGACTGGCATCTGCTCAACCTGGACTGGAGATTCTTCACGCCACGGCAGTTGGAATACTACGGACAAATCAACTTTCTCAAGGGTGGGCTGGAGTGGGCGGATGCGATCACGACCGTGAGCCCCACCTATGCCGCGGAGATCCGCACGGCCGAGCAGGGTTTCGGGCTCGAGGGCGTTTTCAAGGAGCGCGCGGCCGACCTCACGGGCATTCTCAACGGAGCGGACTACGAGATCTGGAATCCCGCCACGGATCCGGCCATCGCCCACACCTATGACCGCGACGACCTTGCGGGAAAGCGGCTTTCGAAGGCCGAGCTCCAACGGCTGTTCGGGCTGCCGGAAGCGCCTGATGTTCCGCTCATCGGCATGATCTCCCGCCTGGCCGCACAGAAGGGCCTCGACCTGGTCGAGACAGTGTACGAAGAACTGCTCCGCAGAGACCTTCAGTTCGTGCTGCTCGGAGCGGGCGACAAGCGGTTCGAGGATTTCTTCCGGGGGAAGGCCGCGGTGCGAATCGCTTTCGACGAAGTTCTGGCCCACAAGATCGAAGCAGGGGCGGACGCGTTCCTGATGCCGTCGCGCTACGAGCCGGCAGGCCTCAACCAGCTCTATAGCCTCAGATACGGGACAATCCCCATCGTCAGGGCTACCGGAGGGCTGAAGGATAGCGTGGTGGATTTCGACCCGGAGACCGGCACGGGCAACGGTTTCGTGTTCACCGCTTACGAGGGCGGCGCGCTGCTGGCGGCGGTGGACCGGGCGCTCGCCGCATATCGCCAGCCAGACCAATGGGCCCGGCTGATCCGGAACGCGATGACAGCCGACTATTCCTGGAGCAGGTCGGCGGGCGAGTATCTGCGGTTGTACCGGCGCCTCATGAGCCGCGGCCTGCCTGCGGCTTCCGAGCCGCCGCCTGAGCCTGCCCGCCCCATTTCCGCAGGAACCGCTCGGCCTTCGCCCGCGTCGCGGGGCGAGGGTTCCCCGCCTGCCGTCTGACAAACAGCAGCACGCTGCGCTTGTCGCCGAACGCGTCGAAAAACCCGTCGAGGGCGCGGATCGCGTGGCCGATCGCCACGTTCCGGCACTCGGCGGTGGCGTACAAGGCGTGCTCGACGGCGAGGATGCGGCCGGCAATCATCGGCGCCAGGTGCGGCTTGGCCACCGCAATGGCCGCCGCGCCGCGGATCGCGTTGGCCGCATCGATCATGTTGGGACCTTGGATCGGCGCCATGTAGGCATCCATGATCCGATCCAGCCTGCCGTCTGCGTCGACCGGCGCCAGATTCGCCAACGTGAGCGTGGCGTTCCATTTCAGGATGTGGTTCTGGCTGCCGAGCAGGCCCACGAGGAAGTCGAAGTGTGGGTAAACCGATTGCGGCGCGCGGCCGCTCACGACGCGCAGGACCTTGCTCGCGCCCAGCCGGACCCGCCCGATGTCAGATGCGATCTCCTGCCGAGCCAGGAGCGCCAAATCCGCGCTGGATGGAGCAGACTCGATCTGCTTCCGGGCTCGTGCCATAGCCTCTCACATCCTGCTTTCGGAGGCCCATGTCAAGCCGGCGCCTGTGATGGCTGAGGCTGGACGGCTACTGGTCCCGCCGCTTCAGAGTCGGCCGCTCGTCCGAATCGTCCGACCCGTTCTGGCCCGCGGTGCTGCCATCCCCGGCCGAGGTGCCCGAACCGGGTTGCTTCCGCAAGCGCGGCTTATTGGCGTCCTTGTCGGTCACCTTGTGGCGGTTCTCCATGGCCATCAGCCGGGACTTCACGTTGTCGAACTCCGACGTGCTGACCACGTACTCCGGCTTGGCCTTGAGCAGTTCCTGAATGTTCTTCTGCGCCGCCTTGACGCGGTCGTCCGTCGGTGGATGCGTCGAAAAGACCTTGTTCATGGTCCCTGGCTTGCGCTTCTCCAGTGTCTCGATCTTCTCGAAAAAGTCCACAAACGCCGTCGGGTCGTAACCGGTCTTGTACATGTACTCCAAGCCGAGCATGTCGGCTTCCGACTCCATCCCGCGCGAGAACTTCAGGAAGCCAACCGGAATCAGCACGCTGGCCGCCTGCCGCACACCGTAGCCGGCCCAGCCACCCATGAAGATCAGCGGAATCGTGGCGATGTTGGCGATCATCCCGCGCGTGGCATTCCGTGTGCCGTGCCGCGCCGCAACGTGCGCAATCTCGTGCGCCATCACGCCCGCCAGCTCGGCCTCCGAATCGGCCTTCTCGATCAGGCCCGTATTCACGAAGAAGAACCCGCCTGGCAGCGCGAACGCATTCACGTCTTCGCTGTCGATCACCTTGATCGTAAACGGCACCTTGGCGTCGGAATTCCGCACCAGGTTCTGGCCCACCCGGTTGACGTACTCCGAGATCACGGGATCGTCCACCAGCTTGGCCGAGCGTTCCACCTCCTGCGCCAGTTGCTTGCCAAGCGCGATCTCTTTCTCCAGGGAGTACATATTCAGACCCTTGCCGACATCGCGATTGCCGATCTGGTCGGGGTCTTTCTCGGGGTCCGACGCCCAGCCGGCCCGCGGAGCGAGCAGCGCCAGGGACAAAATCGCCGAAAGTGCAACGGGTGAGAACCGCTTCATCGGAAAACCTCCTGCCCAGGGGGCGTCCTTCTATCCAGTATACGCCCCTATCCTCCACCGGAACCGAAACGCGTGGGGCAGCGCTGCCTCACGCCCTGTCACTGATTTAACGTATATTTGGGACCATGGGTTACCAGAGAAATCCGGCACAGGCGCCGGTTTGGGAGGCGTGGCGAGACCAGTTTCCGGTCACGCAGGAAGTCGTTTATCTGCATCACGCCGGGGTGGCGCCGCTGTGCCGGCCCGCGGCCGAAGCCATGCAGCGCCTGGCCGACGACGCCATGCGCTTCGGCTCCCTGCACTACGATCAGTGGATGGCGGCCTATGAAGGCGTCCGCCAGGCCGCGGCCCAGCTCATCGGGGCCCACCGCGATGAGATCGCCACGGTCAAGAACACCTCCGAAGGCATCGCCACCATCGCCCTGGGAGTGGACTGGCGGCCCGGCGACCGCATCGTCGGATTTCAGGAGGAGTTTCCCGCTAACTTCTTTCCCTGGAAGCGCTTGGAACGCCGGGGCGTGCATGTCGAGTGGCTTTCGGCCGCCGATCCTCTGGAGCGGATCGACCAGGCCGCCCGCGGCGCCCGCCTCCTCGCTATCAGCTTCGTCCAATACCTCAGCGGCCGCCGCGCCGATCTCGACGCCATCGGCGAGATCTGCCACCGCCACGGCTGCCTGTTCGTGGTGGATGCCATCCAGGGCCTCGGCGCCTTCCCGCTCGATGTGAACCGGGCCCGTATCCACGCCCTGGCTGCTGACGGCCACAAGTGGCTCCTGGGCCCCGAAGGCTGCGGCATCCTCTATGTGCGCCAGGATCTCCAGGATTCGATTGAGCCGGTCGAGTTCGGCTGGACCAACGTCGCCAATTACGCCGACTACGCCAGCCGCGACATGACCCTGCGCCGCGATGCCGGACGTTACGAGTGCGGCACGCTGAACACCATCGGCTGTTACGGACTCCGGGCCGCCATCGAATTCATCCTCGAGGTTGGCCTCGATCGCATCGCGCCTCAGGTTCAGGCGCTCGGAGACCGGATCGCCGCCGGCGTCGCCGCCAAAGGCTACGAGGTGCTCGGGACCCGCACCCCGTCGACCGGCGCGGGCATCGTGAGTTTCCGCAAAGCGGATCTGGATTCCCGCCTCGTGGTCAGCCAGCTCAGGGCCAAAGGGATTGTCGCCGCGCCCCGCCAGGGCTGGGTCCGCGCGTCACCGCACTTCTACATCAGCCCCGGGGACATCGAGCGGCTGCTGGAGGCGCTGCTGTAGGGGGCCGTCAGCCATCAGCAGCGAGCCTCGTTCACACACTCTTCTTGCCGCGCGCTTTCGTCTTCTTCGGCTCCTCCAGGCTCTCGGCCGCGGCCGGATCGACCGTGGCGAGCACCTGCTTGAACAGCGCTTCTTTGCGCGTGTCCTTTTTCGGCGGAGCCTCGCCGTTGCGGAAGTCGTGCTCGTGGTAACAAGTGCGGCACCGCATTTTCGCCGGCCGGGTGCCCAGCAGAGACACAATCGCATGATTCGTGAGCCGTCGGCACTTCACGCAATAATCGTCGATGTCGTCGCCCAATCGGAACTCCGCCATGAGAACCTCCGCGCAGGGCAGTATATCGAATTCGCGTCGCCCGTGGGGGGCTGTGCGGCGTGGCGCCCGCCTTGGAGTCTGGTGGCCCCTGCTGCGGGCTGTCCACATTGCATGCGTGTCCACATTGCATCCGAACCACCTTCCCTTGACGCCATGCTATACTTCTGCCGCTGCGGTTTGGAGTGCCCGCCGCGGCCGGTCTCATGCGCGTTTCGGTTGTCATCCCGCTCTACAACAAAGCTCGAACGGTCTTGCGGGCGCTCGATTCCATTGCCCGCCAGAGCTTCGACGGCTTCGAGGCTATCGTCGTCGATGACGGCTCTACGGACGGCGGCGCGGACATCGCCGCGGCATGCGCCGATCCACGCTTTCGACTTGTGAGGCAGGCCAACGCGGGTCCGGGCGCGGCGCGAAATCGCGGTATCGCCGAGGCGCGCGGCGATCTCATCGCCTTTCTCGACGCCGACGACGCATGGCTGCCCGAATACCTCGAGAGCAGTGTGCGCCTGATCGAGGCCAGCGGCCCTTCCGTCGCCTCGGTCACCTCCGGCTATATCGAGTTTCCACAAGCCGCGCCGAGCGAGCCCCTGTGGCGCCGCCGCGGAATCGCCGAGGGCATTCACCGAGTCTCCCCCTCCACCCCCGTCGCCGCATTGATCTACATGCTGGCGTACATGTCGCCCTGCTCAACGCTGGCCCGTCTCGAAGTGGTACGGCGCTACGGCGGCTTCTATGATAAGGATTCCTGCCGCTACGCCGAGGACGCGGTCCTGTGGCTTAAAGTTCTGCTGAACGAAAAGGTCCGCTTCCAGATGTGTCCGCTGGCCGAGTTTCATAGGGAGGCATCCTCGCTCAGCTCCAACTACCGCCGCGCGCGCCCGGTCGAGCCCTTCCTGCTGGACCCGGATGCGGTCGCCTCGGCCTGCCCTCCCGACCTGCTGCCCCTGCTGCGCCGGTTCTTCGCCGCACGGGCCGCGAAAACGGCCGCCGTGCTCGGCTATTGGGGCGATTGGAGGGCTGCGCGACGCGTGTTCGGCCGCTTCGTGACGGCTAAGGACTGGCGGCTGCCCTACTTTGTGCCGGGTCTTGTGGGATCGACGCCGCTGGCCGGGATTGCGGGCGCCGCAGTACGGCGAGCCTCGCCCAGAAGCTCCGCATAGAGCCTCACCAGCGCCTGGCGGTACGAATCGAGCGAATGGTTGGCGGTCACCAGCCGTTTGCCCGCCTCCGCCAGCCGGCGCCGCAAGTCCGCATCGTCGATGAGCCGCGCCAGCGCCTCGGCCATGCCGCGTGGATCACCCCGATCCGTGAGCAAACCCGTTTCGCCGTCCGTGACGATCTCCGGCACGCCCCCCACCCGCGTCGCCGCCACCGCCACCTGCGCCGCCAGCGCCTCGAGCACCACGTTCGGCGAACCCTCGGTGTGCGACGGCAGCGCCACCACGTCCGCCAGAGCGTAGTAAGGCCGCACGTTCGCCTGGTAGCCCGCGAACGTCACCACACTCTCCAATCCCAGCGCCTGCCGCCGTTGCTCCAGCCTGGCGCGCTCCGGGCCATCTCCCACGATGACAAAGCGGATCGCCTTCCCTGCCCTCCGTGCGCGCAGAATCGCGGCCGCGTCGAGCAGATCCCGATGTCCCTTCTCGTGCGAAAGCCGCCCCACGGCGAGCACCACGAACTCGCCGCCCGCCAGTCCCAGTTCCGCCCGCGCGCGCTCCATCTCCTCAGGCGCCGGAGCCGCGAACGGCCGCACCGGGTTATGCTGCACCACAATCCGTGACGCCGGCACTCCCCAGCGTTCGTGGCGGTCGGCGAAAGCTCGGCACACACACACCAGCCGGTCGGCGCGCCGCAGCGACCAGCGGTCGCACTGATTGTACAAGCGGTCCTTCCAGTCCGTTGCTGTGTAGCCGTGTTGGAACGCCACCCAGGGGATCTTCCGCCACAGCCCCAGCCACCGCACCAGCAGGTGCGACTTCACGTTGTGGGTCTGGACGATGTCCGGCCGCAACCTCGCAACGAGTTCGCGCATCTGCGGCAGCACGCCGAGGTCGAAGCGCCGCTTCTCCACAACCGTCTCCGCATCGACGCCCGCCGCGCCGATCGCCTGGATGAACGCGCTCGAGTCATCACCCCGCCGGTAGGTGGCGATGGATAGATCCACCGCGGGCAGGTCCCCTTCCGGCAGCCGCGCGCGCGCCGCGAATTCGATCAGGTTCCTGGCCGGCCCGGCCGCCCGCCGCGCCTCCATGAAGGCCAGCACTTTGATCGTAGCCGCGCGTGTTCCCATTCCCTGGAATTATAAGGTGTCGCGCTCGAAGAATGCTCGCTGCCTGCTGTCACCGCTGAGAGGCTTTGTTAGCCGGCAGACGCGCGAGGTCGCCATTCGCCTGGCGATTGGGCAGCGGAAGGTAGTTTGGAGGGCGGGCTTGAGCCCGTCCGCCGTAGGACAGGCCGGAGGCCTGTCCTACTTGAACCTCACCGCGTCCGAATAGGGCGACTTTCGGCTTGATTGCGCGCGGCGACCCGGTAGAAAAAGGGGCCGTCGCCTTTGGCGGTGGCGCGCAGATGGGGGCGCGTTCCCACTGAGTCTCGTAGCCGATCACGCCGGCGGAATCGATGATGGCGTCGCTGACGTTTTCGGCGACTACGGCCCAGGGGCCATCCTCCGACGGCGCGCGCTCGATGTCGTAACCGGAGGCGCCGGTAGAGCCGCGCCAGCGCAACTCGCCCAGCGGAGAGACGGGGAAGAGCACCGGCGGGGATAGCGGCTGGGGCACGTCCGGAACCGGAAGGCCGCGGATCGCGAACGCGTGCTCGCGCAGCAATTTGAGAACGGCCTGCTCGTCGGAGCCGGCGCCGGCGGCGAATCCGGGCCAGTGATAGGAGTTGTAAACCGAGCCCGATTCGTTGTGGTAATAGAATCCGCCGTCACGGCGATGGCCGCGGATGCCCCAGAGCAAGCCGCCAGTAACTTCGCTGTTGGCGAGCGCGTCCATGAAGCGCGCCAGCATGGGGGTCGTGGCCATTCCAAATTCATCGGCGATGAGAGGCTTCCGGCCCTTTGCGGCGGCGGCGTCCGCGGACAGGCGGGCGGCGATGTCGCCGCTCAGGCCGTTCAGCCGGTCCCAATACTCGTAATAGTGCACGCTGACGATATCGATGACGGGGCTTTCGATGTAGCGCGCGGAGGCGCTGCCTCCGGCGGCCAGCACCAGATGGTTGTGATCGATGGACTTGATGAAGGTGGCGATATCGAGGTTCCAATCTGCGATCAGCGCTTCGTCGTTCGGCTTGCCTCGCTCAACGAAATAGACGTCCGGCTCGTTGGCGGGCTGCCAGGCCAGGATGGCCGGGTCGTCCTTGTAGAGCAGGCCGGAGACGGTGTTGCGGCGGTTCAACACGTCGCTGATCAGGTCCTTGAGGTCCTGCTTGAGTTGCGGGTCGGTGAAATAGGCGGGGCCGTGCTTCCCGCGCCAGCCGGCGAGCTCGTCGAAACCGCGGATGCCTTTGAAGGAGTGGCTGTCCACAAAGGGCAGGATGATGCGGATGCCGTACTGGGGCGCGAGCGCAAGCAGGCGGTCGAGGGTGCGGAAGGCTTGCTCGTTGTATTTCCGTGGTCCGAGCAGGTGAACCGGCGCCGCGTCCTGCGGGCTGTAGACGGTCAGCGTGAAGGTGCGAGTGGCGCGCGCGCCGATCTGCTGCAAGGAAGCCAGCGCGTCGCGGAGCTCGAACTCGTCGGGGAAGCGGTTGCTGAAATCAGGCAGAAGCTGCCCCTCGTTGAAGAACAGGTTCGGCGCGTCCAGACCCAGGAAGCGGAATGGGGCGTCGCCTTCGTACAGGACTCCACCCTTGCGCGTGATGAACGGGGCGGGCGTGGCGCCGGCGGCGGGAGCGCCTGCCGGTTCGAAATCGAAGTAGGCCAGGTTGTTTCCGGTGTTGTAGTGGAGCGTGAGAAGCTGAATGCCGGTCTCGGGGAAGGTGATCTCCCCGCACACGGACTTGTTCCAGGTGTGCCAGTAGCCGGTATCGAGCGGAAGCTTGCACTCGGCGGCGGGCCGGTTATTCAGCGAAAACTTCACGATGTTCGCGGCCTTGGAGTAAAGGGCGATGATGCGGTAAGTGCCGGCCTTCTTCACGTCGATGGTGTAGTTAGTCCATTCGCCATCGGATTCCCAACCTATGTAAAGCTGAGTAGCTTCGGGCGTCACGAAGTTAGGATGGTTGAGATCGGCCATGTGCTTGACATAGGAAATATCGACGCCTTCCTTCTCGCGGAAGTGACAGATGGAGTCGGGAACGCCCGCCTCGCAATGGCCCGGCTGGTAATTCAACTCTCCGCTGCCGTGATTGATGGCGTCGGTATCGTGATAGGCGACGCCCTCCCCGCCGCGATCATACTGTGAGCACTCGAGGCGCCCCGGGATGAGCTGCGGGGCCTGAAACGGCTGCCCTTTGTAGCCGGCGGGCGGAGCGGCGCCGGACGGCAGGCAGAACGCAAATCCGAGGGCGATGGAAAGGGCGCGGAGCGGCTTCATTCCTTCGGAGTATACACGAACGCGGTACGACGCTCAGGGTTTGTGGAACAGGGCGGCGCGGGTGCGGCGGATGGAGGGGCGGCCGTCCAGGACCAGGCCGGTATCGGCTGCGAGTTTCAGCTCGGCGTCGAACATGGGCGGCTTCACGTGCCCGGCGGGCTCGACGAGCAGGAGAGAAGCGCCCGGCTTCAGGGCCGCGGCCACTTGAGCGAAGAAACGGGCCTGGTCGGGAAGTTCGTGCACCATGGCGAAGGCGAGGACGAAATCCGCAGCGCCATCGAGGTCCTCGAGCGGCATGGACTCGGGCTGGGCGAGGCGGATATCGATGCGGTCCAGCAGCCTGGCCTTGCCGGCGCGGCGTTTGAGCGCTGCGAGCATTTTGGGTTGAATGTCCACCGCCACGACTCGGCCCGCGGGGCCCACCAGACGGGCCGCTACCAGCGTGAAGAAGCCCATTCCGGGGCCGGGCTCGAGCACCGTCATGCCGTCTCGAAGATACGGGGCCAGGATGCTGGCCGGGTCCTGCATGAGACGGCGCAGCGGGCTGGCGAGAAAATAGCCGAGCCACCAGGGACAGACTCGATGAGGCATACCAACGCAGAGTAACACGCACGCGCGTCAGAACAGAAACGGAATGAAGCGGCGAGTGGTCTTCATGTAATCCGCGTAAAAGGGGCCAAAGTACGCCAGGTTCTCGCGCTCTTCGGCGAGCGCGGTCGAGACCAGGGAGAGGAACGCGGCCACGGCCAGAGCGATGCTCAACGCCGAGAGATCCTTCAGAGCCGCACCCCAGGCCAGGCCGAGCAGCGAGGCGTACATCGGGTGACGAATGTAGCGGTACATGCCGGTCGAGACCAAAGCCGTGGTCTTCTCGAACGCCAGCTTGGTGGGGTCGGACGCTTCGCGCGAGGGACGGCCGCGGGTTTGAAGCAAGCGAAGCCCTACCACAGCGGGCCAGATCGAGCCGAACAGTAGAAGCCAGGCAGCGAGCTGGCGCGGCGCGAGAGGATCGCGAAACCAATAGCGCGCGTTGAGGACGATGAGGGCCACGATGAACTCGAAGGCGAAGAAGCGATAGAAGCCGTGCGAGCGGGGAGAGCGGAGAGACCTCCACGAGACGCGCAGGATGCCTGCGGAAGCGAGCGCGAAGATGGCGGCTCGGATCATGGTGTTACAGCTTACACCAGCGGACAGGAATGGGGATGAAGGCGGGGACGCGGCGAGCGTAATCGTCGAACTCGGCGCCAAACGCGGCGCGCAGGAGGCGCTCCTCACTGCGGATGCGGATGACGGTGCCCGCGACATAGAGGACCGCGAAAATCGGGATGACTGGCCAGCGGCTGACAACGAGGCCGGTGGCCAGACCGAGGCCAAACAGGGCGGTGTAAATGGGATGGCGGACGTAGCGGTAGGGGCCGGCAGTAATGAGGCGGTGACCCTCGACGAGGCGGGCCTGGTAGGCGAACTGGCTTCCCAGAGTGCGCTGACAGGCAAGCATCACGGCCACCGAAGCCGCGGCCAGCGGGACCGCGATGGCGGAAAGGAGCCAGTGGGGCGGCTCGGTCCGAGGCCAGGCCCAGAGCGTGGCGACGGACAGGGTGTGCAACGCTCCACCCCAGGCCCAGCCGCGGCCGCGCTGAGTCTCGCGCGCCTTTGGCGGGCGGCGCCTGATGACCGTGGCCAAGCCCAGGATGACCCAGGCGGCAAGGACGCAGAACAGGGCCGGGCTCGCGACAGGGCGCATGGCACTATTGTCGTCTATCGGGGATCGGGGGTCGGAAAGGGAGCCAGAGAATCCAGAATAGGAGCAGGACGAGGGGTTCGGCGAGAAGGATGTAGAGAGGCCAGGGGCCGAGGAGGTCGAGCAGAGACGGATGGGACGGCTTCTGGCGGAGATACAGATAGTTGGTCCTGAAGACCGCGTCGAAGACACCGACGGCGGCGGCGACCGCGTTGAGGGCGGTGAAGGCGCGCCAGACGGAGCCGGGGCGGGGACGCGACTGGCCGGACCAGGCCAGGAACAGGATCGTCGCCAAAACGCCGCCGTGCGAGAGGAAGAAGGCGATGGCCAGGTAAGACGGGAACGGCGTCCATAGGTCTGGGGTGAGGATGGCCATGCCGGCGCCAAAGAGGCCCCAATACCAGACGAGGTCGAAGCACCAGGCGCTCGGCGAGAGCGCCGCCAGGGCGGTGAGCCAGACTGCGAAGTCGCAAAGCTGGAGCGGCAGTTGGGCCGGGAAGCGGAGATAGCCGTGGTGGATCTGGTAGGCGTACCAGACGATTTCGTTGAGCAGCAGGAACGCGCCCAGGGCGTAGCGGGTGGGACGGCTCGCGGCAGGCCGGCGGCGGGCCGCGAAGGCGAGCGCCGCGGCAAGGGCGGGAACGGCGGCAATGATAGCGAGGTGGATCGGGCCCGCGAGAGGCAGGTTGGTGTCCAACGACATCGAGAGTAGCGCAGGCCCTGGGAACCGGCGGCGACCACCGCGGCTAGGCCGGCACGCGATCGCCGTGGCTCGGAGGGCTAGTCCTCCCACTGAGAATAGCGGATTGGCGGCGGGCTCATGCGGCGCGGGCCAAGGTTACACTGTTGAGGACGCTGCGGATCGCTCCCTGTCGGTCAAGGCTCGATCCGGCGTCCTCAACGGAGCGGATTATGGACAAACTGGAAGAGATCACGAAGAGACGCAAGGCGGCCCACGCGCGGATGATGGCGCTGGGCTCGAAGGTGTACGGCGCTTTCCTCGATATGGAGCGTGCCGCGTTTTCCGACGGCGCGCTGGCGAAGAGAGACAAAGAGCTGATCGCGGTCGGGATTTCGGTGGTCAAGGACTGCGAGTCGTGCATGCAATGGCACATCGAGCAGGCGGCGACGGCTGGCGCGACGTTCGAGCAGGTGCTGGAGGCGGTGGAGGTCGGGATCGAGATGGGTGGAGGACGGGCGACGGTCTCGGCGCGGTTCGCGCTCGAGGTGATGGAGTCGGTGTGGCCGGCGGAGCGCTAGACGCCAGGTGTCAAGGGTTGGTGGCGAGAGCGGCGCCCCTCATGCTATAACGGTACGGTCCACCCGATACATGGGCGCGTAGCTCAATTGGCAGAGCAACTGACTCTTAATCAGTAGGTTGAAGGTTCGATTCCTTCCGCGCTCACCACAGAAATCAATGAGTTCGTCTTCCCTTCCGCCGGTTTGACAGCCACCGTGACAGCCACCGGCTTCAGAATGGCGTCCATCTTGGTGGCGGCGTCCTTCCGCATCTCATCCACAAAGTGCGCGTAGCGGTCCACCATCGCCACTTGGTCCCACCCGAGCACAGACTGAATGGATTTCGCGTGGACACCTTGAACCGCGAGGAGGGTAGCGGCGGTGTGGCGCAGGTCGTGGAAACGGTGGCGGGGAATCTCCGCATCCTTCAGGAGCCTCTGAAACCGCTTCGTGACGTTGCACCCGTCCAGCGGCGTCCCCACGCTGGAAGTGAAAACGAAGTCTTCAGCGGGCTCCAGGCGTCCTTCACAGTGAACCATCGGAACCGTCCAGCGGCTCCCGGCAAGGCGACGCTCGGCGGTCTGCCGCATCCGGTGAGCAGCAAGGCCGCTCAACGTGACTTGCGGAAGGTCAATTGTCCGGCGGCTCCTCTTCGTCTTCGGCTCCACCAGGTGAATCTCCGCGGGGGGCTTCGGCTCCGCTGTGGGTTTACTCTCCTTCTTCCGCGGGCTGAACCGCTGAAGCGCGTAGCGGACCCGGAGCGTCCCGGCTTCCAGGTCTACATCCCGCCACCGGAGGGCCAGAACTTCGCCTTACCTGAGTCCGAGCGATATAGCCACAGTGAACAGAGCTTCCAGGCGGTCCCCTTGGATGACCTCTAGGAAGTGGCGGGCTTCATCCGGCGTGAGCGGCTGAACCTCCTTCGCCAATGGGCTGGCCAGCAGGTCGCGGCAGGTCATGGAGGTCAAGGGCAGATCAAATCGGTGACCTCTCCTAAGCCCTGTGGCTGCAAGGTGTTGTAGGCGAGCAGATCAAGAGGTCACAGAGGTCAAGCTTGGCAAAAACCTAATCTACGCGCTAGCGCTTCTTGGCTGCATTGTCCGAAGATCAGATCGAGGATCGGCTCAGCCGCCTGAGCAATTCGAGGCTTTGACTCGCTTCTTTCGCTGAGCCTCCGCTAACAGCGGTATGCTACTCCAAGGAGCGGAACGTGGAGATGAGGATCTTAAGTGGCGTCGGGTTTTTCGGCTCGTTGCTTGCGGCAACGTCTTTCGCGCAAGTCCCGCAGTTGGAATGAGCAGCCGACATATTCAGCACGTGCAACGGGCGCCCGGCTCCGGAAGCAATGGCGACTCTGCTGACCCAGAAGTGAATGGTGCGATATGAGAAAGAATGTTTCGCTTGGGTTAGGGCTGCTGCTGGTCGGCGGGACGGTGTGGGCGCAGAAGTATCTGATCACGACGGTGGCCGGCAACGGCACCTTTCCACCGCCTGGCGGTCCGTCGACCAACTATTCAGGCGATGGCGGTCCGGCGACCAACGCAGCGTTGTCCTACCCTACCAGTGTTGCCATAGACTCCGCCGGCAACCTCTACATCGCCGACAATGGCAACCGCCGCATCCGCATGGTGACGCCCGGAGGAACGATCTCGACCGTGGCGGGCAATGGCCATCTTCCTCAAGGCTACTCCGGCGACGGCGGCCCGGCCACGAGCGCGACGTTGGCTAACCCGGTTGGCGTGGCGGTGGGCTCGGCCGGCAATTTTTTCATCGCCGACAGTGGCAACCAACGCGTCCGCATGGTGACGCCCGGAGGAACGATCTCGACCGTGGCGGGTGATGGCTTGCAGGGCGATGCCGGCGACGGCGGCCCGGCCACGAGCGCGGAGTTGCTTTACCCACTGGGCGTGGCCGTGGACTCCGCTGGCAACCTTTTCATCGCCGACACTTCCAACCATCGCATCCGCATGGTGACGCCCGGAGGAACGATTTCGACCGTGGCGGGCAGTAGCAATGGGGGCTACGCCGGCGACGGCGGCCCGGCCACGAGCGCGGAGTTGCACTGCCCGGCTGGCGTGGCCGTGGACTCCGCCGGCGACCTTTTCATCGCCGACACTTACAACAGCCGCATCCGCATGGTGACGCCCGGAGGAACGATCTCGACCGTGGCGGGCAATGGCGCTTTCGGCTACTCCGGCGACGGCGGCCCGGCCACGAGCGCGGAGTTGAACTTGCCAAACGGCGTGGCAGTGGACTCCGCCGGCAACCTTTTCATCGCCGACATGGACAACAACCGCATCCGCATGGTGACGCCCGGAGGAACGATCTCGACCGTGGCGGGCGGCGGCAACTCGGGCCTTGGCGACGGCGGCCCGGCCACGAGCGCGACGTTGGCGTACCCGAATGGCGTGGCAGTGGACTCCACCGGCGACATCTACGTCGCGGACACCGACAACGGCGAGATCCGCTTGCTGGTGCCGCAGGGGACCGAGGCGCTGCTGAGCGTCGCCAAGACCCACTTCGGCAACTTCGGGCTGGGAGAGGCGGGAGCAACCTACTCGGTGGTCGTGGGGAACGCCGCGTTGGCTGCGGCGACCAACGGCACAGTGACGGTGACCGAGACGGTGCCGACCGGGCTGACACTGGTCTCGATGGCCGGCACGGGCTGGAGTTGCTCCAGCAACACCTGCACCCGCAGCGACGCACTCAATGCCGGCTCCAGCTATTCGTCCATAACCGTGACGGTCAACGTCGCGACGGATGCGCCTTCACAAGTTACGAATCAGGTAAGCGTCTCGGGCGGAGGCTCGGTCACGGCCAGCGCCAGCGACGTGGCTACCATCGTCGCGCCTCCTGCGGCGCCTGTTCTGAGTTCTCCGGCAAACGGCGCCACAGGCGTCGTGGTGGCGCCAACTCTGGCTTGGAACGCTTCGAGCGAAGCCGCTTCCTATAACGTCTACTTCGGAACCACCTCTGTGCCGCCGTTGGTCACGAGCACGACGGGAATCAGCTACGCTCCCGGAACACTGGCCGCCAGTGTCACTTACTACTGGATGATAGCGGCCGTGAACAGCGCTGGCTCCGCCAATTCCGCAACGCGGTCTTTCACGACCGGGGCGCCCGCAACGGGTCTCCACTTCCTGCCCGTCACTCCCTGCCGTGTGGCGGACACGCGCAACGCCGTCGGGCCCTTCGGCGGTCCCACAATGACGGCCGACTCCACGCGCTCTTTCGCCATTCCGCAGAGTGTCTGCGGCATTCCGGCCACGGCGCTCGCTTACTCTCTCAACGTGACGGTGGTGCCCGAAGGGCCGCTCTCCTACTTGTCGCTGTGGCCAGCCGGACAGACTCAGCCCTTGGTCTCCACGTTAAACTCCTATGGCGGCAGCGTGGTGGCGAATGCGGCCATCGTGCCGGCCGGCACGGGCGGGGCGGTGAGCGTCTACGTCACCAATCCCACCGACGTCATCCTGGACATCGACGGCTATTTCGATACGTCCACCGGCGCGACTTCGTATTCGTTCTATCCTGCAACGCCCTGCCGCGTGGCGGACACGCGGAACGCCACGGGGCAGTTCGGCGGGCCCACCATGCAAGCCAACCAGAGCCGGGACTTCCCCATTCCCTTGAGTCCCTGCGACATTCCGGCGACGGCGCGAGCGTACTCCTTGAATGTCACGGTGGTGCCCGAGAGCTTCCTGGGTTACCTGGCGACCTGGCCGACCGGACAGACGCAGCCGAACGTTTCCACGCTGAATTCCTACACCGGCAATGTGGTGGCGAATGCGGCGCTGGTTCCGGCGGGGACCAACGAGTCAATCTCGGTCTTCGTGACGAACCCGACGGACGTGATCCTGGACATCAACGGCTACTTCAGCCAGCCGGGGAGTCCGAACGCGCTTTCGTTCTACCCGGTGACGCCGTGCCGGGTGGTGGACACGCGCAACGCCGCGGGTCCCTTCGGCGGGCCGGAGATGGCGGCGGGGACGACGCGCTCATTCACCATCCCGGCGAGCGCGTGCAACATTCCCACGACCGCGACGGCTTATTCGCTCAACGTGACGGTCGTGCCGGATGGAGCGCTCTATTACCTGTCGGTGTGGCCAACGGGCGTAGCCCAGCCGCAGGTGTCGACGCTGAACTCCTATGACGGCTCGGTCCTGGCGAACGCGGCGATTGTGCCGGCGGGGACGGACGGAGCGATCGACGTCTACGTGACGGGCCAAACGCACGTGATCCTCGATATCAACGGGTACTTCGCGCCGTAACTGGTGCCCGTGGGAGAACCGGTCCAGCGGGAAGCAAAGCGTTCACTTTCTATCCTGCGACCAGCCGCGCGCGGCAGAACACACTTCCCTTTCCGAGGCGGCTCGAAAGCTCAGCCAACGGAGGCGGTTGGATGTACAATCGAAGGCGGCCAGGAAGCCAAAACGCAACTCGTGGTTTATGAGTCCACTCGGTTGGGGTTGGCGGTGTGGGACTACGCCTTTGCGTGGTTCGTCGTAAATGAAGGGGTGAAAGTGGCGGCGTATCGCATCTTCGGTCCCCGACGGATCGGGTTGCTCGCCAGGATTCCACGGAACATTCTTGCGGTGGGCTAGGAGCGTACTATGCGCCTCTCAGTGAAGGCCTTGACCATCACCTCAGCCGTTTTTTGGGGCGGCTGCATTCTCTTGCTGGGGCTCGTCAACCTTGCAGTTCCATCCTACGGAGCCAGTTTCCTCCACGGGATCAGCTCCGTCTACCCGGGCTTTCACGCTTCGCACACCGTTGTGGATGTATTGGTGGGCACGGGCTACGGACTCGTTGATGGCGCCCTGGCAGGCCTTTTCTTTGGTTGGCTGTACAACCTGTTCGCGCCGCCTGCGCCGTAGCGATGCGCCAACACCGCGGTCGTGGCGGGCTTCAAGGGTGTTTATGTCGGCGAAGATATTGCAGCGCTCCCGCGGGCCCTACGCGGGGTAACCGCCAGCTTGTCCGGGTCCGAGTGCTGCCGCGCTCATTCATGGCGACCTCCGCCGTTACGCCTGTCGCGTCGCGACTCTCCTTTTTGGGTTCGTCCTCCCGCCATTCGAGTGTTGGACCTTGCGCACGAAGCGCCCCATTGCCCTTGCGAGGCGATCCAGTACCTCACCCCACTCCCGCAAGTGCCGTTCGCCATCCGTCGTCAGGAGATACACGCGCCGCGCTGGTCCGCTCCCTTGCACGTCCCAGTCGGACTTCACGTACCCGTTGGCTTCCAACCGCCTGAGCGTGCGGTATAGCGCCGCCCCCTCAATGGCGGCATCCGTCAGCGCGTAGTGCTGCAAACTGCCTGCCAGGTCGTAACCATATGATTGCCCCTTTTCCGACAGCATCAGCAGGACCACCGGCTCCACAAACCGGTACACGTTACCCATCGCGCAGGTACACGGGTGATCCTTGCCGTGACGTGGGCAGAACTCGCGTGGCACCACACACCTCCAAGCACAATGGCTCGTTCGGGCGCCGTCCCGGGTGGCGCCTCGGAAACAGGATATCACGTCATTAGATGCTCTTAGCACCTATCCACACGGAATTCGCTTGACAGCGCACGGTGCGAAGATGCAATTTACATCTAGGGGTTGTTTGATCCACAAGGGGGCACCCGATGAAGGCCGACTTCGAAAGCCTTTGGGGTGTGAACAGCGCCGATCTGCATCTGCTGGCGCGCGTCTCGGAATCCATGCCCGACCATGCCGATCGGATGGCCGGATCGAGGTTCTGGCAGGAATGCGAGCGCTCGCGGCGAACCGGCGAGACGGAGATCCCTGGAGTCTCGTACTCGTTCGATTTCACTGAACTGACGGACGCCGAACTCAAGGAGGAGCGGCTGGTTGCCCGCCAGATGAGCGACAAGTGCGCGCGTGAAGGCTGGCCGGAAGCTTCACTTCTTGCCGACCTCGTTCATCTGTTCGACGAGGAGTATCATCGACGGCGACGCTTGCGGGCCATTTCCGATTTAGTAGAAAAAGGGTAGTTACATTGAAATACATCTGAGCTATTCTGTCCTCGTCAGGCCCGTGTTGGTGTTCCTGGACATCAACGGCTACTTCGGCCAGCCGGGGAGTCCGAACGCACTCTCGTTCTACCCGGTGACGCCGTGCCGGGTGGCGGACACGCGCAACGCCGCGGGTCCCTTCGGCGGGCCGGAGATGGCGGCGGGGACGACGCGCTCATTCACCATCCCGGCGAGCGCGTGCAACATTCCCACGACCGCGGCGGCTTATTCGCTCAACGTGACCGTCGTGCCGGATGGAGCGCTCTATTACCTGTCGGTGTGGCCAACGGGCGTAGCCCAGCCGCAGGTGTCGACGCTGAACTCCTATGACGGCTCGGTCCTGGCGAACGCGGCGATCGTGCTGGCGGGGACGAACGGAGCGATCGATATCTACGTCACGGACTCGACGCAGGTGATTCTGGATATTAATGGGTACTTCGCGCCGTAACTGGTGCCCGTGGGAGAACCAGCGGGAGGGGCAGCGCAAATCATGGCGGAGAGCGCGAGCCGCCGGGTAAGGGGCAGACCGGCGGACATGGCTCCGGCAGCCGAGGCGGGCGCCACGGACGAGTGGAAAGCCGCGATGAGCGGGAGTGGAATCTGACAGCCACCTTGACAGCCAACAGGGTTTCCTCTGGTGTCCCTGAGTGTTCCTGGTGGACAAGACGGTAGCTGGAACGCGCTGAAAACACACACCATGAGACGCCATGGACGGCGCTCTGTGGGACTCTTAATCAGTAGGTTGAAGGTTCGATTCCTTCCGCGCTCACCACAGAAATCAATGAGTTCGTCTTCCCTTCCGCCGGTTTGACAGCCACCTTCACAGCCGAGAAGAGCAGCGGCTATGTGCCGCAAGGCGTGGAAACGATGGCGCGGAATCTCCGCACCCTTCACAAGCTTCTGAAACCGCCTCGTGACCTTGCACCCATCCAGTGGCGTCCCTGCGCTGGAAACGAAAACGAAGCGATGGGAGGCAGCGATCAGCCGGCTACACTTCGCACCAGTTCCTGCCACACCTAGGGCAGGTGTAGGTCGCGCTCTTGGTCTGCGGACACCAGCATCCGATCAGAGCGCCGCATCCCGGGCAGTTCGGCAGCAGGTACGCGAAGCTCGCACTCTGGCAGGATTGGCACGCTGGAAGGCCGTCCTCACCATAGGCCAACGGCCCCGTGTATCCGCACAGAAGACAGCTAAAGACGGCAAGCGTTTTCCTTGCGACTGCGATCTCTTCAAGCCTCATCTGCCCCTCCACAGCGCGGCGACGCTCCCCAATGTCACGCCAATCGATTCGCCGCGCGCTCAAATCCTGGGTACGCCGCCGC
Source organism: Bryobacterales bacterium (assembly GCA_963719445.1). Lineage (GTDB taxonomy): Bacteria > Acidobacteriota > Terriglobia > Bryobacterales > Bryobacteraceae > DASWZN01. The sequence continues at coordinate 3,146,535 of OY970385.1, read as the reverse complement.
AGGTGCAGTCGGACACGGTTGCATACACCAGTTGGGCTAAGTCTTTCTGCCTGAAGGGCTTCTTCACTACAAGGGCACCCTCGGGAAGGCCCGCTCCCGGCCCTCCGGTGATTATGATCACCGGCAGGTCTGGTTTGAGGGCTTTGAGTTTCTCCAGTAATTGCAGGCCATCCATTTCTGGCATGGTCACATCCGTAATGCAAATGCAGATTTCTTCTTTTCTGGTCTTATAGATCTCTAATGCTTCCAGCCCGTTACTGGCCTCCACTACCTGCAAAGAACCATAGCCACGGAGGACACGAGCTGCCACACCGCGTAATATCGGGTCGTCATCTACCAAGAGCATTGCAGGCTGCATAATCGGTCCTCCTCGATCACCTCGGCAGTGCCGCTAGTAGCGCTCCCTTTCTCCCCACACCTGTTCAAATCTCATCCGGCGCGGGCGCTTACGCCCGCTGGCGGATGAACTCGTATCGTTCGACCGTGGCCGCGACCCGGAAGGGCTTGCCACGCTCGCTGCCATCGCGCACGTTCGCGTCTAGCCGCATCACGTTCCCCAGGCAGCGCAGGTCAACCTCGCCGGAAGGCGTGAGACTGATGACGTACTCAATCGGCTCACCGACCTGAACCTTCGTGTCCGAAGCGAACAGGACTCCGCCCGAGCTCAGGTTCCTGGTCTCGCCGGCCCCTGTGATCCGGCGCAGGCCGTTCCGGACCAGCCTCAACGGCAGTTTGACATCAAATCGCTTCGATCTGCGGTGTTCTACCACAGAGTCCTCTAAGAGAACGCTGAAAAAGGTCAGGAAAGGCCAAAACATTGCTGGCCGCGGATCAACGCTGATAAACGCTGATTGAAAACAAGTGATTGATCCGCGTTGATCCGCGTTCATCAGCGGCCCAGACTGTGTTCCTTGACTTCTTCAGCCTCCTAAGCCCTAATAAATACTTCCGCCTCCGTTTGTACTGTTGGAGTCCACACGCAGAATATCATGGAACCTACGCCAAAAACGCTACTTGCCGGTGTGAATCGGTACGGTACGGTTCCAGGGAAAGATCGCGGCGAGTACTGTAGTATTATCGTTTTACCGTTCCCGAAGATCCCCTTGCTCAGCGCCAGCGAGCACGTCACGACCCCACTGTCGGGACGCCGCCGGCGGCATCAGGTCCGGGTCATGGACTATGATGGTGCTTTCAGTCGAGTCTGCATGGGTAACGAATCTCTCAGCTATACCTCGCAGTCCTTGGGGCCGGCATGGACCCCCAGTTTGTTGAGTTCCCGCATTGACAAGTCTCTGGATCTTGCAGCGAGTGCGCTTCTCGATATGCAATCGGCAGAGGGTTTCTGGTGCGGCGAACTGCTGGCCGATACCACTTTGGAATCGGATTACATCCTGCTGCAGCTATGGTTGCACCAGCCGGAGGGCGGGGAGTGGCGCCCGGCCGCGTGGCCGCGAATCCAAAAGGCCGCTCGCTCCATTCTGAAACGGCAACTGTCCGACGGCGGATTCAACATTTACAGCGGTGGCCCAGCCGAGGTGAGCGCCACGGTGAAGGCGTATGGCGCCCTTAAGCTGGCGGGAGTCGATCCCAAGAGCGGGCCGATGCGGAAGGCGCGCGAGTGCATCTTGTCGCTCGGCGGCGTGCAGGCGGCCAACAGCTACGTGAAAATCAACCTGAGCCTGTTCGGCTTGTACCCCCGCAAGCACGTCCCCGTGGTGCCGCCTGAAATCATCATGCTGCCGGGCAATGCGCTGTACGAGATGTCTTCCTGGACGCGCGCGATCCTGGTGCCGCTTTCTATCGTGCAGGCCCGCGCGAAGCAGCGTCGCGCGCCGGACGGCTTTACTCTCGAGGAAATCTTCCGGCCCGGCGTCAGTCTGGCGCTTCCGAAACGGACCGGGTTGTCCAAGGTGTTCAATCAACTGGATCGGGCCTTCAAGGTCTGGGAGAAGCGGGGTTCCGGGCGGGTCCGCGCGGCGGCCATACGCGCGTCCGAACAGTGGATGCTGGATCGAACACGATACACCGATGGGCTGGGCGCGATTTATCCGGCCATGATGTACTGCATCATGGCGCTTGACGCGCTCGGGTATCCCAGCGACCATCCCGACCTGCTGGAAGCCACCAGGCATTTCGAGAGCCTGATGGTGGAGAAGGAGGATGACCTCTACTTCCAGCCGTGCTTCTCGCCTGTCTGGGACACGGCGCTGGCGGCCTTCGCGCTGGGCGAGATGGGTTGCGCCGACACTGTCCGCATGGGACGCGCGGCGGACTGGCTCATCGGCAAGGAAGTGCGGCGGCGAGGCGACTGGTCCGTGAAGCGGCCCAAGCTGGAGCCGTCCGGGTGGGCCTTCGAGTTCGCCAATGAGTTCTATCCCGATATCGACGACACGGCTCAGGTGCTGCTGGCCCTCATGCATGCCACAGGCTCGCGTCCCGAGCGGCAGCGGGCGTGCGAGAAGCGCGCCTTGAATTGGCTGCTGAACATGCAGTCTTGCGACGGTGGCTGGGCGGCGTTCGACGTGGACAACAACTGGGGCATCCTGAACGCGGTGCCGTTCGCCGACCACAATGCCATGCTGGACCCAACCTGTCCGGATATCAGCGGCCGTGTCCTCGAATCGCTGCTCAGGCGCGGCATTGGCGCGGACCACCCGGCAGTTATTAAGGCCAAAGCCTATCTTCTGGCCACACAGGAACAAGACGGAAGTTGGTACGGCCGATGGGGCGCGAACTACGTCTACGGCACCTTTTTGGCGCTGCGTGGCCTGGCGGGTCTCGGGGCCGCCGATGTGGAGGATCCGGCGCGAAAGGCCGCGGCCTGGCTGCGCGGGGTGCAGAACGCGGATGGTGGTTGGGGCGAGTCCTGCGACAGTTACTCGGCGGGACACTACGTACCTGCGCCGAGCGTGCCGTCCCAGACGGCCTGGGGCACGCTGGGGCTGCTGGCCGCGGGCGACACGAGCTCGCCCGAATTACTCCGCGGCCTGAGTTTTCTTCTGGAGCGCCAGGAATCCGACGGAACCTGGCCCGAAGGCGTCACGAACGCCTGCGGATTCCCCAATGTCTTCTATCTCACCTACGGGCTGTACCGGAATTACTTCCCGCTTCTCGCGCTGGCCACGGCGCGCAAGATACTGCGGTAAGTCAATCCGCCAGCGCGCTCAAAGGGGCAATGGAACGGCCTGCCGCTCGCCCCGGTACGAAATCACCCGGTCCGGCTTGTCCGTAACCTCCACGCCCGTGCCATGGCCCTTCTCCACGACGACAACATGAAACGTCCGTGTCTTCAACATGCCCGGAAAACTGCCGTTCCTGGCATCGATTCTGAGCTGGCGCGCCGCGTCATCCCAGTGAAACCCGATCGTCGAATAGACGCCCTTCTCGTAGTTGTAGTTGTCGCCTTCGTCCTCATACAGCGTGAACTTGCCGTCGGCGCCGGGGTAGATGCGCAGCTCAATGGGGTCGGCCGGCTTTTCCGCGGCGTATTGCACGAAAGGGCCCATCGGGACGATGGACCCCGACTTCACCATCAGCGGAATCCTGTCGATGGGCGCGTCCGCGACGACGCTCTTGCCGCCGGCGAGCGTCTCTCCCGTCCAGAAATCGATCCATTGACTCCCGGCCGGCAGATAAACGGTTCTGGTCTTTTCTCTTGGCTCGACGCGCGCCTCTCTGGCGTGAATTTCCGGGGTCTTCCAGAACATCTGCGCCCTGAACGCGCCTAGGACGGCGTTCGAAGTCTCGAACGCGAAGTCATATTCCTTCCCGGCCTCCAGCTTCACGGGAACGGTCCAGGACTCCATCGAGTCGTAGTTATGGGCCAGCTCTTTGCCGTCCAGATACACCCGCCTCGGGCCGAAGCTCTTCATGTTGAACCGGTGCATGCCGGTCTGGGTCGGAATGAGTTTACCTTCCCAGCGTATCGAGAACTTGGGGTCGGTGATGAACGCAGCCCAGCCCGTATACCAATCCAGATTGATGCCCGGCTCCACGTCCTCGTGACATAGTTTCTTGAACTCCTCGTCGCAGTAGTATCTGGCGGTCAGGCCCGGCTTCCCGTCTTTCGTCTTGAACTGCTCGGCCGTAATGAGAATGCTGTCCTCCGGAGGCCGATGGTACATATACTCGGTGACCGGGGAGACCATGATCGCGGGGCCGAACATGAACTGATCGTCGATCGAATACGTCTTGCGGTCTCGGGCGAAATCCATCGGCAGGCCGCGCATGATCGAATACCCGTCGTGGGTCACCTGCCAGGCCAATGAATAGATGTAGGGCAGTAACCGGTATCGCAGGTTGTCGAACTTGAGGAGCGCGTCGCTATATTCGCCAAACTCCCAGATCTCGCGCGGAGTCTCAGAGCCGTGTGACCGGAAGATGGGAGAGAACGCCCCCAGCTGAAACATCCGGGTGTACAGTTCCTGATACGCCGGATCCTTGCCGCCGTTCGAGAAGACGCCCCCCTGACAACCGAGCGAATACGCGCCGATATCGAAGGTCCAGTAGGGAATGCCGGCCATGCTGTGATTGATCCCGGCGGAGATCTGTTTCCGGTAGACGTCCCAGCTCGCGCCGATGTCTCCCGACCAGGTCGTGGCCGCGGCCCGCTGCTGGCCGGCGAAGGTCGACCGGGTAAGAATGTAAACGCGCTTCCGGTCGGTCTCTTTCCGTTGGTTCTTATAGACGGCTTCCGTGATGAGCAGCGAGTAAGGATTGAGGTACCTGGCGAAAGTGCCGAGATGATTGTCGACCACCCTCTTCATCTCGTACTCTTCCGCCTCCTTCGTGAGCGCGTTGACCATGTCGGGTTCGGTCGAGTCCATCCACCATCCGTCGATTCCCTTGGAGAACAGGCCCTCGTTCGCGTATTTCCAATACAAGTCGTTGGCCGCCGGATTGTACACGTCGTAGTACTTGAACCCGGCCCAGCCCACGGTTGGAAACAAGTACCCCCGGCGCTCCATGTCCTTGTAAATTGGCGAGGCGGGTCCGAGCCCGGCCCAGATGGAAATGATGATGTGGAAGTTCTGCCCGTGAAGCAGATCGATCATTTCTTTCGGGCGGGGGTACTTACTTTCGTCGAAAAACATTCCGCCCCACATATCGTTCCCGCCCCAGTAGTTCCAGTCTTGGATGATGTTGTCGATCGGAATCCGGCGCTGGCGGTACTCCTGCGCGATGCCAAGCAGCTCGTCGCGGCTCGCGTAATGTTCCTTGCTCTGCCAATAGCCGTAAGCCCACTTACCGTACATCGGCGCCTGCCCCGTGAGCTGCCGGTATCCGGCGATGGCCTGATCGATCGTGGGGCCTGACAGGAAGTAGTACTCGACGTTGTCCGCCACCTCGGACCACAGCGACGCCGTCTCGCTGTTGTCCGCGAAAATGGTCTTGGAATAGTTGTCCCAGAAGATCCCGTATCCTGCGGTTGAGACCAGGAAAGGTGTGACCGCCTCCGTGTTGGACTGCACCAGCTTCACGGTCCTTCCGCGGTAGTTCATGTAGCCGGACTGGTGCTGGCCGAGCCCGTACACGCCTTCATCCGGGGTCAGCGTGAAGTTCTGCTGAACGCTGAAGGCGGCCTTTTCACGCTCGATTTGACATGGGGTGAAGATGGCCCGCCCCTGCTCCCGCAGAACCGTTCGGTTGTCGCTGGTGAGATACTGGACCGCGCCATCGCTCTTGCTCAACTGGAGCCTGATCTGGCTTGAGCTCAGCGTGACTCCGGCGGCGCTCTCCTCGAAACGTACGCTCAGCTCCGGCACGTCCTTCTGAATGACCGAGAGACTGGTCTTTGCGGGAGTGCCGCCGGCCGGCCACTTGACAACTCGAATCGTGCCCTCCGAATAGAACTGCACCCTCACGTTGAGATCGCCGGTCGTCAGTTGAACGCCGTTCCGGATGCGTTGGGTGACCTGGCAAACGGCCGGCAGAGCGCTCAGACAGAGGGCCAGGCACAGAGCCGTCGCCGGCGCAGCGGAAGTGGGGGATTTCATTTTCGCGGTTCCTTTCCTGTCGTCAGTGCTGCGAATAGACAGTATACTCTCTGCGCCGAGGTCGACGACTCGCCGCGCGCCGGCAGCGCGCCAACGGGCCTGGTCTAAACTGGAGTCTGCGGGGCCCGGTTGATCGATCTGCACACGCACACCGACGAATCCGACGGAACGCTGGCTCCGGCGCAACTCGTGGAGGCCGCGCTTGAGTCAGGTCTGGAGGCGCTGGGCATCACGGACCACGATACTCTGGCCGGCTACGACGCGGCTGCGCCGCTGGCGCGCGAGGCGGGTCTCGACCTGGTGTGTGGCATCGAACTGAGCACAAAGCGGCGGCGCGCGGCGGGGGCTCGCGGCCGTTCCATCCATGTGCTGGGCTATTTCCTCGGCGGGCCTGCTCCGGCGGAGTTCCGCGCCTGGCTGGAAGGGATCCGGCTGGCGCGGCGCGACCGCAATCGGCGTCTGGCGGCGCGTCTGCAATCCCTCGGCATGGACATCACCATCGAGGAAGTGGAACGGCTGGGGCGCTCTCAGACGGGACGGCCGCACTTCGCGCGCGCGATGATCGAGAAAGGCTACGTCTCTAACGTCCAGGAGGCGTTCGATCTCTACTTGGACGAATCGGCGCAAGCGTACGTTGAGCGCGAAGAGCCGTCAGTGGGAGTGGGTATCGCCAGGATCCGCGAAGCCGGCGGTCTGGCGTCGCTGGCGCACCCGGTCCGGATGAGCAGGCGCAATCCGGCGGCTTTCGAGAAGGATCTCGGCGAGATGTGCGAGATGGGCCTGGGCGCCATCGAGGTCTACCACAGCGATCACCGGCGCGCTGACACGGAGTTCTTCCTCTTGCTGGCGCGGCGCCACGGGCTGGCCGTGACGGGCGGCACCGATTTTCACGGGGACAACAAGCCCGGCCTGGCGCTCGGCACCGGCTACGGAGACGTCGCGGTGCCGCGCCAGGTGCTCGAGGCGCTGAGGAACGGATAGCCAGCCGGAGGCCCTGCCCCGCGGGCGCGGCGCGTGGCATTCTGAAGGGAAACCGAAAGGGACCGATGAAACGAATCGTGGCAACGAGCGTGTTGGCCGTGGCGAGCCTCGCCGCACAGGAGTATACGCGAGGCGTGGGTGTGTATCCCGGCAATCCGAAGGACTATTTCGGACCGGCGATGCGGGTGGGTGGCGCGAGCTATCGCAACCTGGCGTTGCACCGGCCGGCCTATCACTCGAGCAGCTACGACTACAACCTCACGGCCCAGCTGGTGACCGATGGCATCAAGGACACGCGGCTGCCGCGCTGGGTGGCCTCCGCAACGAGCCAGCAGGGGGCGCTGGCGAAGAACGAGCGCGAGCGGCTGCTGGACCGCAATCCACTGACGGCCGTGGAGCTGAAAGGAACGGGCGGATGGGTGCAAATCGAGTTGGGTGGCGGCGACAGCGCGCCCGAGGTCGATCGCGTGGACGTGCAGGCGATGGTGCAGGTAGCCTCGCCGCAGCCGGGCTGGAAGTGCGTGCTCTCGGGCTCGGACGATGGCGCCGCGTGGAAGGAACTGGGCCGCGCGACGGGCACGGAACGGCCGGCGAGAGTATTCAAGACCTCGATTGCGCTGGACGCCCCATCGCACAGCCGCTTTTACCGGGTGGCGGTCGAGGCTCCGGGCGCGCTGGTGTGGCGCGTGGGCGAAGTGGCGCTGTTCGATAAAAACTGGCAGCTTGAAATCGGCGGGCCGTACGACTTCACCAGCGCGTGGATGAGCGAGGGCTCGGGCGAGGAGTGGGTCTATGTGGATTTGGGCGCGCCGTGCGAGTTCGATCGGGTGAAGCTCTATTGGATCCGCCGCGCGGCCGCGGGCGCCATCGAAGCTTCGGACGATGCCGCGAGCTGGCGCGCGGTTCAGGCGCTGCCGGCGACAACCGGGCTGGTCGACGATCTGAAGCTGGCGCAGCCGGCCCAGGGGCGGTACGTGCGCCTGCGGATGACGCGGCCCGCAACGCCCGCGGGCTACATCCTGAGCGAGCTGGAAGTGTGGGGGCGCGGCGGTCCGGTGGCCGTGCCGAAGGCCGCGGCGGCGATGCGGGCCGATGGACGGCTCGACTTGGCCGGGGGCGCGTGGCGCATCCAGCGCGATTCGCTCGTGGCGGCGGGCGGCGAGACACTTTCGCGGCCGGGCTTCGACGATCGCGACTGGCCGGTGGCCACGGTTCCGGGCACTGCGCTGGTAAGCTACCTCAACGCCGGCGCGATCCCCGATCCTAACTACGCCGATAACCAGAACATGGTTTCCGACTCATTCTTCTACGCCGATTTCTGGTATCGCAACGAGTTCGTCGCCCCGGCCGGCGCCGCGGGCCGGCGGGCGTGGCTGAACTTCGACGGCATTAACTGGAAGGCGGACGTTTTTCTTAACGGCCAGAAGATCGGACGGATCGAGGGCGCATTCATGCGCGGGCGCTTCGACGTCACCGGCCGCCTGAAGCCCGGCGAGCGGAACGCGCTGGCGGTGCGCATCGTGAAGAACGCGACGCCGGGAAGCGTGAGAGAGAAGACCTGGCAGAGCCCTGATAAGAATGGCGGCGCGCTGGGAGCGGACAACCCGACCTATCACGCGACGGTCGGCTGGGACTGGATTCCCGTCGTCCGCGGGCGAGACACCGGCATCTGGAAAGACGTTTACCTGACTTCGAGCGGCCCGGTGACCGTCGAAAATCCGTTCGTCGCCACGGCGCTGCCGCTGCCGGATACGTCGAAGGCCGATGTCACGATTGAAGCGACCCTCAGCAACCACGAGGCGAACCGGGTCTCCGGCACTCTGCGCGGGCAATTCGGCGACACGCCGTTCGAGATTCCGGCATCGCTCGCCGCGGCGGAGCAGAAGACGGTGAAGGCGACGCTGCACCTGGCGAATCCGAAGCTGTGGTGGCCCGCCGGCTATGGCGAGCCCAATCTCTATACGGTGGAGTTGAAGTTCGAGACCGCGGACCGGACGGTGTCGGACGCGAAGCGGTTTGAGGCGGGCGTGCGGCAGTTCACCTACAGCGAGGAAGGTGGGGCGCTGAGGATCTGGATCAACGGCCGGCGGTTCGTGGCGCGCGGCGGGAACTGGGGCTTTCCGGAATCGATGCTGCTCTACCGCGCGCGCGAGTACGACATTGCCGTGGGCTACCACGCCGACATGAACTTCACCATGATCCGCAACTGGGTGGGACAAACCGGCGACGACGAATTCTACGAAGCGTGCGACCGGCACGGCATCGTGGTGTGGCAGGACTTCTGGCTGGCGAACCCGGCCGACGGACCGGACCCCGACGACAACGGCATGTTCCTGCGCAATGTCAGGGATTACGTGCTGCGGGTGCGCAGCCATCCATCGATGGGCCTGTATTGCGGGCGCAACGAAGGCTATCCGCCCAAGCCGATCGACGAGGGGATCAGGAAAACGCTGGCGGAGCTGCACCCCGACTTGCACTACATTCCCAGCTCGGCCGATGACACGGTGGAAGGGCACGGGCCGTACGGCGTGATGCCCACGCGGTTCTATTTCGAGAAGCGGGCGACGCCGAAGCTGCACAGCGAACTGGGCATGCCCAACATCATGTCGCTCGACAGCGTGCGGCAAACCATGCCGGAATCGGCCATCTGGCCGCAGGGCCGCATGTGGGGCATGCACGATTTCTGCCTGGGCGGCGCGCAGAGAGGCGAAGCGTTCCGGGCCGTGATCGACAACGGCTACGGCGGCGCGGCGAACGCGGAGGAGTGGCTGACGCTGGCCCAGTTCGTGAACTACGAAGGCCATCGCGCCATGTACGAGGCGCAAAGCCGCAACCGGATGGGCCTGCTCATCTGGATGAGCCATCCGGCATGGCCGACGTTCGTGTGGCAGACCTACGACTATTACTTGGAGCCCACCGCCGCGTACTTCGGCGCCAAGAAGGCGTCCGAGCCGCTGCACATCCAGTGGAATCCGGCCACCGACAGCGTCGAGGTGGTGAATTACAGCGGCGGGAATGCGACCGGCCTGACCGCGCGGGCCGAGATCCGGAACATGGACGGCGCGCTCAAGTGGGAGAAGGAGGTCAAGGTCGATAGCGCCGAGGACAGCGACGTGCAGGCGATCAAGATGGAGTACCCCGAGGGCCTGACTGCGGTCCATTTCATCCGGCTGACGCTCACGCGGGTGGGACAGGCCTCCGGCCTGTCGCAGACCATCTCCCAGAACTTCTACTGGCGCGGGCTGAAGGAGGGCGACTACCGGGCCATCCGCCAGCTCCCCAAGGTGAAGATCGAGGCCGAGACTCGCGTCACGCGGCAGGGCGGCCGCTGGCAGCTCATCACCAATCTGCATAACGGCTCGGCGCAGCCCGCGCTGATGGTGAAGTTGAAGGTGGTGCGCGAGAAGAGCGGCGATCGCATTCTGCCCGCGTTTTACTCCGACAACTACGTAGCCCTGATGCCGGGCGAGCGGCGCACCATCCGTATCGAGGTCGAAGACGCCGACACGCGCGGCGAGAAGCCGGCGGTGTCGGTAGACGGGTTCAACGTCGGCGGGGTGTCGGGCAGGTGAGGTAGGCGTCGGCCGTCAGCTGTCAACCGTCAGCGCGAGGGCTGCGACCAGAGGTAGCCTTCGTGCTCACATCCCCTGTTCCAGCAGCGACAGAACCCCCAGCAGCGCGCCCCAGTGATGGAACCCGTCGCTGTTGAGGACGTCGTTTCCGCGGCCCGTGACGCAGTTGTAATTCTCGTAAATCGCACCCTCGCTCTTCCATGCCTTCATGAATAGCCTGTACGACCGTTCGGCCAGGTCCGTGCGCGCCTCGGACAGGTTGTACTTCCGAAAGCCCAGATACAGCAGGAAATTCATCGGCCCCCAGATCCGGCCTCGCCAGTAGGTTTGGTCCCCGAAGGCTGGCACGTTGCGCGCGATCGAAGGCGCCACCCACTCACCGTGAAACTCGGCGGGATTGAAGTAGTGTTCCTTCGCCATCCGCTCGGCTTGCTGCCGGGCCGGCACCCCCGCAATCAGCGGGTAGAAGTTGGTGGGCGAAAGCCTCGGCGAAAACTCGCCCGTATCGGTGCGCCGGTTCAGGTAGATGCCGCTCTTCTCGCTCCACAGCGTCCCGAGCGCCCGCGCGTATTTCGCCTGGCGGGCCCGCAATTCCTGCGCCTCGGCCGGCTTTCCCAGAATGTCCGCCATCTCCGCCAGCGCTGCGCAATCGGCCACATAGAGGGACACCAGGCCGACATCGGCCATCTCCAGCAGGTGCGCCTTCTTGTTGAACGGCACGCCATCGTACATGGGCGAATTGTCCAGGCCGGATTCGAACGCCGCCGCCTGCCAGTTGTCGGTCACGCCGTCGAAGGTCTGCGGCACGGGATCGGAGCCGAAGCTCAGCAGCTCGCCGTTTGCCCGCGCCGCCGGCCACCACCGGTTCCAGGTGAGCAGTTCCGGGTAAACCTCCTCCAGGAACCAGCGCTCCTTGTGCCGCCGGTAGATCTCCATCGCCATCAGGCTGCCTGCCGGCGGTTCTGAGCGATCCTCGCTCTTGAGCTGGTAAGCTGACTGAAAATTGGGGACGAATCCCCGCCCGGTGATGCCCTTGGTGTTCTCGACCGCGTTGGCGTAGGCCAAGTCCTTGTCGTACAGGCTGTACATGAACGACGCGAAGTAGTTGTCCCACTCGAACATTACGGAGCCGCCCCAGCTTGCCGCCCACAGACGGCTGACCGGCGTAACGGCGCGGTTGTTCTCAGGATCGTAGATCAGGTTCCAGGCCAGGACCGTCTGCATCGCCGTGAAGACGTCGGAGCGCGGACCGTGCGATGCCAGCCACGCCATGTGCCGGGCGCGGTGGGATCCGATGATCGCCTTGATCTCTTCCAGCCTCTTCTCGGGTCCCGTATAGACGGCCACCTGCCCGTCCAGCACCGCCGAGAGGTAGGGAGCGTTGGAGGTGCCGTACGGATCTCTCGCGTCGGGCGCGGTGGTGCGCACCTCGAAGACCCTCGTCGCGCCCGCGGCGTGGATCGCGTTGCCATCGCGCCGGACCGCGCCGGGGCGGTTCCAGTAGAAGCCGGTTTCGACGATCAGGTGCAGGGGCCGCAGCGGATCGCGCTTCTGAACCGTGGCCAGGATGTACTGCTCATCGCCCTCGGCGGCGCTCTGGACCAGGATGACGTTGTTCGAATCGGCCCGGTCGCTGTCCGCCATCCATTCGATCGTCAGCTCCGTGAAGGACCCGTCGTCGGTATGCGGCCCCAGGCGCACTTTCTCCGGCCGGCGTGCGGTCTCATTGGCCTGAAAGAACGTGTCGCTGTAAAGCCGTTTGGCGAGCGACTTGAGCCCCAGCGTAATAGCGAAGCCATCCGGCAGGTGCACATGCGCCATCACGCTGTTGGTGCTCCAGGTGTTCCAGCCGCGGCAGAGCCTCTTCTGGAGAGCCCGGTACTCCGGGGTGCGAAGCGCGCGTGCAGGCTGCGCCGCCACAGAACCGACAGCCAGGACGAAGGCGACGAGAGCGGTCTTCATGGATCTTATTCTAGTCGAGCACTCCCATCGCGGCGATCTGTGGAATACTGGAACACTGAATCATGAGGCTTCGAACCATTCTTCTTATCGCGCTTGCGATCGGCGCGCCGGGCGGGGCTTTGATCGCGCAGCAAACCTGCGAGAGCCTGACTGCGCTCAAGCTCGATCGCGCGGCCGTGACGTCGGCGGCGATGCTGGACGCGGCGCCGCTGAAGCCGCCGCCGAATGCCTACTTCAAGCTGCCGCCGGTGACGGTTCCGCAACACTGCGAGGTGAAAGGCGTGGCTCGGCCGACCTCCGACTCGGAGATCAACTTCGAACTGTGGCTGCCTCCCGCGGCGGACTGGAACGGGAAGTACATGCAGCGAGGGAACGGCGGATGGGCCGGCACGATCCCGGCCTATGATCTGGTTACTCCGGTGGCCCGAGGCTATGCCGCTTCCGCCACCGACGACGGCCACATCAGCCCCTCCCCGGTGCCCAACGCGAATTGGGCGATCGGCCATCCCGAAAAGCTGATCGACTTCGGCTACCGCGCCCTGCACGAAACCGCGGTTCAGTCCAAGGCAATCATGCGCGCCTTCTATGGCAAGGAACTGGGCCACGCCTACTTCTTCGGCTGCTCGGACGGAGGCCGCGAGGCCTTGATGGAAGCCGAGCGGTATCCGGAGGATTTCGACGGCGTGATCGCCGGCGCCCCGGCCAACAACTGGACCCGCCACTTTACCGGCTTCGTCTGGAACGAGAAGGCGCTGAAGAGCGACCCCGCCGGCGACATACCGGCGACCAAGCTGCCGGCCATCCAGAAGGCAGCGCTGGCCGCCTGCGACACTCTCGACGGAGTGAAGGATGGCCTGATCGAAGATCCGCGCCAGTGCCACTTCGATCCTGCCGTTCTGAAGTGCGCCGGCTCCGATGGCCCGGATTGCCTGACGCAGCCGCAGATCGAGACCCTGAAGAAAATCTACGCCGGCCCCACCAGTCCGCGCACCGGGGAACAGATCTATCCCGGCTACGAGCCGGGCACGGAAGCGGACGCGGTTGGGTGGGCTGTCTGGATTATCGGCCCGGTGCACGCCATGTTCGGGAACTCCTTCTATTCCGGAGCCGTCTTCGAGAATCCGAAATGGGACTGGCGGACCATTGACTTCGACCGCGATCTGAAGCTCGCCGACGAAAAGACCGGACCGATCCTCAACGCGTATAACCCCGATCTGCGGAGTTTCCGGGCGCACGGCGGCAAGCTGATTCAGTACCACGGCTGGGGCGACGCGGCCATCGCGCCTCGCGACTCCATTGCCTTCTACGAAAAGGTGGCGGCCTTCCTGAAGCAATACCCGGACCCGCGAAGCGACGCTTCAAAGCCCATCCAGGACTTCTATCGCCTGTTCATGGTCCCGGGAATGGGCCACTGCGCCGGGGGTTCCGGACCGAACACCTTCGGCAACACCGACATCGCCGATCCGGCCGTGTCGCCGCAGGATGCCGGCCACGATGTCGTGCTCGCGCTCGACCAGTGGGTGACCCAGGGAGTCGCGCCGGAGAAGATCATCGGAACCGGGAAAATCGGCGGCGTGACGATGACGCGGCCTCTATGCCCATACCCGAAGGTGGCGCACTACAAAGGCCAGGGCGACACCAACGATGCCGCCAGCTTCGAGTGTGTGGAAGAGGGCGCAAGATCTAGCCGGTCGGAGACGGCTACCACCTGGGAGATAGCGCGGTGAACCTGGGGTAACAGGTCCTGCTACTCCAGCCCGAACATCTGCCGGCAGTGGGCCAGGACGGCCGCGGCATGAAAGCCCGCGGAGAGATCCGAAGCGGCGTCGATCTCGTTTGGATTCGCGTCCCCGTCGCGCATCCACGTGAAGCCCTCCTTCCGGCCCACTACCTGGATGTATTCCCGGAGCTTCGCCTCGTAGAAGACGCCATGCAACTGACAGGCCGGGCGACAGAATACGCGCTTGTGCCCTCGCAATCAATGCCAGTTTTGGCATAAAACGGATCGATGCCGGCAAGACTGAGGAAACTGGTGTGGCTTGTCGACTCGCTCGCCAGGTTGAAGGGGTTTCCGGGCTCCGGCTGCCGCCGATCCAGGCGGGACGTACCGAACTCTATGCGTAGCCCAGTTCCAGGAAGCGGTTTATGCTTGCCGGCAACGAGGGAGACTGAAGATGCCCAATCGAGAGTATACGATCAGCGGCGGGAATGTTTTCGCTGACCTCGGTCTGCCGAAGCCGGACGAGTTGCTGGCCAAAGATCTCGGCATTGAAGCAGGGCAAACTGTCTGGGTTTTCGATCGAGCGTCTGATACGGTTCCTGCTTCTGCTTGGCCGGGATATCGAGATCGCCGTCAGAGACAAGCCTCGATCGCGGCCGACGGCCCGGCTTCGTGTGGCATGACCTGGGAGGGCATGAACCTGTCTCAAGAAGGAATTGGCGGGGACGACGGGGTTCGAACCCGCGACCTCCGACGTGACAGGCCGGCGTTCTAACCAAACTGAACTACGTCCCCGCTTCGGTGTGGCAGCCTTCATCCTAGCACGGCGGGTTCCGTCATTCCAAGCCCTCGAAGATCGAGCTTTCGCGGCCCTCGCGCCGGGCCGGCACGCGCGACATGGCCAGCCGCAGGAACACGCGCCCCTCGAAGACCCGCGCGTACATGCCGTGAACTTCCGCCATTCGCTCCGGGCGCCATTGCGTCTTGTGGCACCGGATGGCGGCCAGCGCGGGCGCGAGATACTCGCGGCAGTCGATCTCGCTGGTGACGAACTCGTCGCTCACGGTGAGGAACAACCGCCCCCTCCGCAGCGGGTCGGGATCGGCCGCGAACCGAGACTCCGGAAAGACGACGAAGTACAGCTTGCGCGGCTTGTGCATCAGGCGGCCCTGCTGCCCGAAGACGACGGCCGCGATGTTCGACGCCATGCGGTGGTCCGGATGCCCGGTGATGCCGTCGGGACCCCAGGTCAGCAGAACGTCCGCCTTCGTTTCCTCGATGATCCGGCGAAGGCGCGCGGCCACTTCCTCGGCCACGGCGTGGGTCGAGATGCCCTGGTCCTCGAACCCGAGCAGGTACGGCTCATGTATGCCCAGCGCCCGCGCCGCCGACCGCAGCTCGTCTTCGCGAACGGCGCCGAGCCGGTCGCCGGCCGGCATATTGAAGTGCGGGCGAAACCCTTTTTGCCCCGATGTGATGCTGGCCAGGTAGACCTCGTGCCCTTCGGCCGCGCAGCGGGCCAGCAGCGGCCCGGCGCTCGTCTCGTCATCCGGATGCGCGAAGAAGGCCAAAACGGAGTGTTTTCCCATAACCCTGCCTCCACGGTACACGTTCCTTGAAGCCCCCGGCTCGGCGGGTGCATCCTAAAGGTGTATGTGGTCATCCGGGATTCGTGCGAGCGAGATTACTCCCAAGTCCGTGTACCTCAACCGCCGCAACTTCCTGGGCGCTCTCACAGGGCTGGCTGCCGCGCGAGCCTCGTTCGCGGCCAAGCTCACGGGCCTGATCAAGAGCCCGTACAGCACCACCGAGCAGCAGACGCCGTTCCGCGACGTCACACACTACAACAACTTCTACGAGTTCGGCACGGACAAGACGCAGCCGGCTGAGCTGGCGAAGAACTTCAGGACCGCGCCCTGGACCGTTTCGGTGGAAGGCGAGGTCGGCAAGAAGCAGGTGTACGGCCTGGACGAGATACTCAAGCTGGCCCCGCTCGAAGAGCGCATCTACCGCCATCGCTGCGTTGAAGGGTGGTCGATCGTGGTGCCCTGGATCGGTTTCCCGCTGAGCGCGCTCATCCGCCGGGCCGAGCCGTCGCCGAAGGCCCGCTTCGTCGCCTTCGAGAGCTACTACGACCCCCGGCAGATGCCGCAGGGGAGATACGCCGGTATCCCGCTTCCCTACGTCGAGGGCCTGCGCCTGGACGAGGCCCTGCACCCGCTTACGCTCCTTTGCGTGGGCATGTACGGGGAAACGCTGCCGAACCAGGACGGCGCGCCGATCCGCCTCGTTGTGCCGTGGAAGTACGGCTTCAAGAGCATCAAGTCGATCGTGAAGATTCGCCTGGTGGAGAGACAGCCGCCGACCACGTGGAATATCGCGAACGCGCACGAGTACGGGTTCTATTCGAACGTGAATCCTACGGTCGATCACCCGCGCTGGAGCCAGGCCACGGAGCGCCGGCTGGGAGAATTCTTCAAGCGTAAGACGCTGATGTTCAACGGCTACGAGAAAGAGGTCGGGCAGCTTTACGCCGGCATGGATCTGAGGAAGAACTACTAGGGATCCGCCGGCCGAGGACAATCGTCTTATCTGCGTTTATCGGCGTTCATCGGCGCCCTGAATTATGCGCACCGCAAAAATCGCACTCTTCGTTCTCTGCCTGGCGCCGCTCGGGCTGCTCGTGTGGCGGGGCACGCACGACGGGCTGGGCGCCAACCCCATCGAGTTCATCACGCACGCGACCGGCGACTGGACCCTGCGGTTTCTGGTCCTGACGCTGGCGGTTACGCCGGCGCGGAAACTGCTGGGTCAGCCACAGCTCATCCGCTTCCGGCGCATGCTGGGCCTGTTTGCGTTCTTCTACGGCTGCCTCCACCTTCTGACTTACGTGTGGCTGGACAAGTTCTTCGATGTCGAGGCGATGGTGAAGGACGTGGCCAAGCGCCCGTTCATCACCGCCGGCTTCACCGCGTTCGTGCTGCTGGTCCCGCTCGCCCTGACATCGACCACGGGCTGGATCAGGCGTCTGGGCGGGCGCCGGTGGCAGGCGCTGCACCGTCTGGTCTACGTCAGCGCGGCGGCCGCGGTAGTGCACTACTATTGGCTGGTGAAATCCGATATCCGTCTGCCGGTGTTCTACGGCGCGCTGGTAGGCATGCTGCTTCTGTGGCGCGCCGTCAACCGGCGGCAGGCGCAGCCGCAGCGGCGTGGGTCCCAGCCTGCGCCCGCTGGTAGCCGCGGATGAGGTGGTAGACCGCGTTGTCGAAAAACTGCCCGACAGTGTGCTCGAGTTCCTGCTCCGCGTAAATCTCCATCGCGCTCGGCCCCATCCCCTGGCTCCGCACGAACTCGATGGCGTGGCTCTTGATCTTGAGATAGGCGAGCACGACCTCGTCGAGCGGGATTCTTTCCGCGTGCCGCTCGGCGCCGATGCCCTCAAAGTGGCGCTCCAGTTCGTGCTCGCGCGAGGCTATGAGCCAGTGCTCCAGGTGCTGAAGGATGTCGCGAGCCCGCTCGCGCAAGTCGCTTTCCGGCAGACCGCCCACCGACCGCAGACGAACATCGGCGCGAATCTCCTGAACGATTCTGGTCGACAGGGCGTCCCAGTGTACCTCGATCAGCCGAACCAGCTTGGAAGAGAGCATGACGCAACCTCCCACCTCTATATACACTCTTGCTGCGCCGGTGTCGAGGGGAACATTCGCGCTATCATAGTAAAACCCATCGAGAATGATTGCCGAGACCCGCATTGTATGCTTCGAGTCCCTGGCCTTGGACTGCGGCGAGACGCTGGCTCCGGTCGAGGTCGCCTATGAGACTTACGGCGAGCTGAACGCCGCGCGGTCGAACGCCATCTGCATCTGCCACGCGCTGACCGGCGATGCGCACGCGGCCGGCATCTCGCGCGCGGACGGCAAGCCCGGTTGGTGGGACAGCATGATCGGCCCGGGGAAGGCGTTCGACACGGACAGGTACTTCGTGCTCTGCTCGAACGTGCTGGGCGGATGCCGCGGCACCACCGGCCCGTCGTCGGTGAACCCGGCCACCGGCAAGCCTTACGCCCTGGCCTTCCCGGTGATCACCATCCCCGACATGGTGCGCCTGCAGAAAATGCTCATCGAACGGCTGGGCATCGAGCGGCTGTTGGCGGTGACCGGCGGGTCGATGGGCGGCATGCAGGCGTTGCAGTGGGCCGCGGCGTACCCGGACGCCGTGGTTTCGGCCATCCCGATCGCGACCACGGCGCGGCACAGCGCGCAGCAGATCGCCTTCAACGAAGTGGGCCGCCAGGCCATCATGGCGGACCTGGACTGGAACGGAGGCGACTACTACGACTCGAACCCGCCGGCGCGCGGGCTGGCCGTGGCGCGCATGGTGGGCCACATCACGTACATGAGCGATGAATCGATGCGGGAGAAGTTCGGGCGGCGCCTGCGCAACAAGGAGACTCTCGGGTTCGACTTCTCGGTGGATTTCGAAGTGGAGAGCTACCTGCGCTACCGCGGCACGCAGTTCGTCAACCGCTTCGACGCCAACTCGTATCTGTACATCACCAAGGCCCTGGACTACTTCGACCTGGCCAACGGCGCGGGATCGCTGGCCGACGCGTTCCGCAGCGGGAACACGCGGTTCCTGGCCATCAGCTTCACCTCGGACTGGCTGTATCCCAGCTACCAGTTGGTGGAGGTGGTGCAGGCGCTTCGGAGCATGAACCGCGACGTGGCCTACTGCGAGCTGCCTTCGAACTACGGCCACGACGCGTTCCTGGTGGACGTGGGCGAACAGACCGAGGTGGTGCGCGGCTTCCTGGCGAACACCTTCAAGGCGAGGGCGTAAGCCATGACGACGTCGGCCGAGTCGCGGCGGAAACCGTTCGTCAGGGAAATCCTGGGGCGAAGCGATTACGCCATCATCGGCGAGCTGGTGGAGCCCGATTCGCGCGTGCTCGACCTGGGCTGCGGCGAGGGCGAGCTGCTCGAGTGGCTGGCCGAGAACAAGAACGTGGAGGGGCGCGGCATCGAGATTGACGGGCCCAAGGTGCAGCGCGCCATCGTGCGCGGCGTCTCGGCCTACCAGGGCGATATCGACGAGGGGCTGAGCGGGTATCCGGACGCCTCGTTCGACTACGTCATTCTCAGCCAGACGCTGCAGGAAACGCGGCGGCCGCTGGCGGTGCTCAAGGAGATGCTGCGCGTGGGCCGGCATGCCATTGTGGCGTTTCCGAACTTCGGGCACTGGTCGGTGCGGCTCTCGATGCTCGCGAGCGGGCGCTCGCCCCGCACCAAGTGCTTCCCGCACGAGTGGTACAACTCGCCCAACATCCACTTCCTCACCATCCGGGATTTCGAGACCCTGGCGCGCGGCCAGGGCTGGACGGTCGACCGGGCGATCTTCGTTTCGGGGCGCCGCGTGGGAACGTTCCTGGCCAACCTGATGGCCGAGGTGGCGGTGTTTTTGGTGCGGCGGTAGTGGTCCCGACGTGGCGCGGCACTCCTGCCTGCCGCGCCGAGACCCCGAAGTCCTGCGGTCGTGGAAGTTGAGGCGAGCGTCGTGGCGCAGGCTTCAGCCTGCCGCGTCGGCTCTCAAGCCGACGCCTGGGCTTCCTGGGCGGCCGTCTCGGCGCAAGCGGGTCTGGAAACCCGCCGCAGGACTGGACCCCGCAGCGCGAGGCGCACTCGTGCGGCGTTCGAGACGGCCTGGCGGCCCATCCACCGGGAAGCGGGCGGCACGGTGCACCGGATCGTCCCTACGGCGCGAAATACCCGTTGATATCGAGAATCACCTGGGTCTGGTTCGTCACGAGGACGTCGATCGCGCCGTTTGTCCCCGCCGGCACGATCGCCGCGTTCGCCAGCACCGACCCATCATAGGAGTTCAGCGTGGAAACCAGCGGCTGGGTCGCCCCCGCGGGCCACACCATCAGGTAATAGAGCGCTCCATCCGGCACAACCGTCACGTTGAGAGAATAAGCCCCCGCGGTCGAGGGAATGTTGCAGGCGCTCGCCGGAATCGTGAACGAGCGCGTCGCCCCGGCCCCCATCTCCGGCCCGCCGAAGGGACCCGCGGCATTGCGCGTGTCAGCCACCCTGCACGGCGTCACCGGGTAGAACGAGAGTCCCATCACTCTGCCGGGCTGCTCGAAATAGCCGTTGATGTCCACAATCACATCCGTCGGGTTGCTCACGAACACCGAGACCGACTCGTTAGTCCCCGCCGGAACAAGCGCCGCATTCGCCACCACCTTGCCTGTCCAGGAATTCAGCGTGGAGACGTTGGGCTGTTCCTGCCCGGTCGGCCAGGTCGCCAGGTAACCCAGGAACCCCTGGGGCACCACCGTGAAGTTCAAGGAGTACGCTTGTGCGGTCGCGGGAATGTCGCAGGGACCTAGCGGGATGGGGAAATCCCGGCTTTGGTTGGCTTGCATGGTGGGCCCGCCGAAGGTGCCCGTTGCGCCTCGCGTGTCCACCACGCGGCAGGGCGTGACGGGATAGAACGCATACGGGCTTACGGCCGTGGAAGCGAAGTAGCCGTCGATATCGAGGATGACATGAGTGGGATTGGTGACGTAGACGCTCACCGCCCCGCCCGTGCCGGCCGGCACGATGGCCGCATTCGCCACCACCGTTCCGCCATAGGAATTCAGCGTGGAGACGAAAGGTTGGGTCTGCCCGGTGGGCCACAACGAGAGGTAGCCGAGGAAGCCTTCGGGCACAACGGTGACATTCAGAGAGTAGGCCAGCGCGGTCGCGGGAATGCCGCAGATGCTTTGCGGGATGGCAAAGGAGCGCGTCTCCGCTGTTTCCATGGCAGGGCCGCCGAAGGCGCCGTCCGCGTTGCGCGTATCCGCCACGCGGCAGGGCGTCACCGGAACGAATCGTAGGCCGGTCGCGGGCGTCCCGGTCGTGAAGGACCAAATCGCCGAACTGGCCGTTCCGGCAGCATTCCGAGCCACGATCTGCCAGTAATAAGTGGTACTC
Source organism: Bryobacterales bacterium (assembly GCA_963719445.1). GTDB lineage: Bacteria > Acidobacteriota > Terriglobia > Bryobacterales > Bryobacteraceae > DASWZN01. The sequence continues at coordinate 3,125,324 of OY970385.1, read as the reverse complement.
GCGTTCAAATTGCCCGGAGCGTAACTGGTCGCCGCCGTGTTTGTGACCAGAGGTGGTGTGGACGCCGTGCCAAAATACACGTCGTAGGAAGTGGCAACGGTCGAAGGGTTCCACGCCAGCGCTGGCGCTAGCACGACGCCGGTGGCGCCGTTCGCCGGAGAAGTCAGCGCGGGCGCCGTGAGCACCGTGCTGGTGATCGTCGTCACGTCACTGGCGCTGGCCTGGGCCGAACCTCCGCCCATCATGCTTACCTGGTTGGTCACCTGCGACGGCGCATCCGGGTCGACGTTCACCGTAACGGTGATGGGTGGGTAACTGGCGCCGTTGGCCAGCATGTCGCTGCGCGTGCAGGTGTTGGTCGAACAGGTCCAGCCCGTACCGGCCATCGAAACCAGCGTCAGGCCGGTGGGCGCCGTCTCGGTCACTGTCACCGTGCCGGCGGTGACCGCGGCCGAAGCGGCGTTACTGACGGTCACGGTGTAGGTCGCTCCAGCCTGCCCCTGCGCGAAGTTGCCGGTGTGGGTCTTCGAAATGCTCAGGGCGGGAGCAGCAGCGGTCGTCGCATAGACGCGGACGTAGTCCACGGACATCACCGCCGGGTTCGGAGTGGTGGAGTTCGTGGGACCCGACCAGCTCCCCCCCATGGCGAGATTGAGAATCATGAAGAACGGGTTGTTAAATACCCAGTTCGTCCCGGAGGGGATGCTGGAGGGGCTGACGCTGGCAAAGGGCGCGGCGGGGTCGTCCACGTAGAACTGGATCAGGTTCTGGCTCCAGATCATGCCGTAGATGTGGTAGGCGGTGTCGATCTCCTGGCCGCTCGGGAACGTGTAGACGTGCCCTATCCCGTTAGCGCCGCTGTATCCGGGACCGTGAATGGTCGACTGGACCTTCATGGGCCCCAGGTCGTTCAGAACGTTCTCCATGATGTCGATCTCGCCACAGGCAGGCCAGCTCACCTGAGTGATGTCGGTGCCCAAAAGCCAGAAGGCGGGCCAGGTTCCCACGCCGGAGGGCAGCTTGATGCTTGCCTCCACGCGCCCGTAAGTGGTGCTGAACGTGTTCTGGGTCAACAGCCGCGCCGACGTCCACCCCTGGCCGGAGTTGATGGCGGTAATGAGCAGATGCCCCTGGCCGTCCATCTGGGCGTTCTGCTGCCAGTTGGCGCAGATCCCGGTCTGGCCGGCGCCGGCCTGGCCGCAGTAGGTCTCCTGCTCGTTGTTGTTCGATCCTACATAGGGATTGTCGTAGGCCCACTTGGTTGGGTCGGGCAGCGTGCCCTGGGCTCCGTTGAATTCGTCGGACCAGACCAACTGCCAGTTCTGGGCCCGCGCCGGGCCCGCAAACGACACCCAGAGGAGCGCCATCGAGCACGCGCCCGCCCAGCGCGAAAAGTCTGCCATCGTTCGCATCGTTCCTCCTGAACCGTCTGTCAGTATACGTCGAATCCGGACGTTGGGGCAGGCGGAACCGCGGGCCCCACGCTACAATCGAGGCGTCATGCGGAGAACCCGTCGTGCTTGCATGCTGCTCGCGATATCGTTCGCCTGGGCCGCCGCGGCCGGAAAGAAGCCGGTCACGCTCGAGGCGCTGGCGGCGCGCCGCCCGCCGGCTGAAATCGGCGGGCCGGCGTGGTCGCCCGACAGCAGGCAGTTCGTCTACACCGAGGACGGGAAAGTGCGGCTGTACGACGTCGCTTCGCGCGCCAAACGCGATCTGGTGGCGCTGGCCGATCTCGAGGCCGCCGCTACGAAGACGCCTGCCCCGCTCGAATCCCGGTGGCAGAACCGCCGGGTCGAAGAGCAGACTGTCGCGTGGCTGCCCTCGGGACGCGAACTGCTCATCAGCGCCGGCGGCGACCTGTTTCTCCTGCCCATCGCGGGCGGCGGCTGGACCCAGCTCACCGCGACCCCGGAGGCCGAGCGCGACGCCAAGGTCTCGCCCGATGGCCGTCGCGTCTCGTTCCGCCGCGGCCACAACCTCTACGCGATGGATCTGGCTTCCCGCAAGGTGACCCGGCTGACGCGCGACGGCTCCCGGACGCTGCTCAACGGCGAGCTCGATTGGGTCTACCCGGAGGAGCTCGACCTGGGCACGGCGTACTGGTGGTCGCCGGATTCGAAGTCTATCGCCTACCTGCAATTAGACGTGCGCGGCGAGCCGTTCTATCCGCAGGTGGATCTGGCGGCCGCGCAGCCCGTCGTGGAGCCGCAGCGCTACCCGAAGGCGGGCGATCCCAACGCCGAGGTGCGGTTGGGCGTGGTGCGGGCGGCGGGTGGCCGCACGCGCTGGATGAACCTCGGCCCCCGCGACGCGCTGCTGGCGCGCTGCATCTGGCTGCCCGATTCCTCGGGCATCGCCGTCGAGCGGCTGAACCGCATCCAGAACCGGCTCGACCTGTTGATAGCGAACGCCAGGACCGGCGCGGCTCGCACCGTGCTCACAGAGACCGATCCCTGCTGGATCAACCTCCACGATGGGCTGACGTTCCTCAAGGGCGGCAGCGAGTTTCTGTGGCCCAGCGAGCGCGATGGCTTCAACCATCTCTATCGCTACTCGATCGACGGCCGTCAGCTCGCGCAGCTTACTCGGGGCGAGTGGGAAGTGACCGCCGTGGCCGGCCTGGATGCCGAGGGCCGCGTCTACTACGTCTCCACCGAGGCCAGCCCGCTCGAACGCCAGCTCTACCGCGTGGACTTGAACGGAGAGCGCCGGCAACGCCTCAGCGCCGCCGCGGGAACGCACGCCATCTCGATGAGCCCGGATGCCCGCGCCTACCTCGATTCGTTCTCCAGCCTGGCCGAGCCGCCGCGCAAGACGCTGTATCGTGCCGACGGAACGGAATGGGCCGTGCTGCGCGAGCCGGATCGCTCACTGCTCGAGGAATACGACGTTCGACCGGTGGAGATCATTCCGGTGAAGGCCTCCGATGGCGCGCTGCTCTACGCGCGGTTGATCCGGCCCGCCGGCCTCGAGCCGGGCCAGAAGGTTCCGGCTGTGGTCGAGGTTTACGGAGGCCCGGGCGCGCAGGAGGTGGCCAACCGCTGGTACGGCGCGCTCACCGTGGAGCAGGTGCTGGCGCACCGCGGCTTTGCGGTATGGACGCTCGACGGCCGCGGCTCCGCCGGCCGCGGGCACAAGTGGGAAACGACGCTGTTCCACAGCCTCGGGACCAAGGAACTGGAGGACCAGAAAGAAGGCGTGCTGAGCCTGCTCGCGCTCGGCTTCGTCGACAGCAGACGGATCGGGATCGAGGGCTGGAGTTATGGCGGATTCATGACCCTCTACTCGATGCTCCACGCGCCGGAGGTCTTCGCCTGCGGCCTGGCTGGCGCCCCGGTCGCCAATTGGCTCGATTACGACAGCATCTATACCGAGCGCTACATGGGCCTGCCCGCCGAGAACGCGGAAGGCTACCGAAGCTCCTCGCCCGTCAACGCGGCGGCGAATCTGAAGGGCCGGCTCCTCATCGTGCACAACCTCGAGGACGACAACGTGCTCTTTCAGAACACGGTACAGATGGCGGCCGCGCTCGAGCGGGCGTCCAAGCCCTTCGAGCTGATGGTCTTCCCGGAGAAGACCCACGGCGTGAAGCAGTTCAGGCAGGATCTCAATCGCCTCCGGGTCTCCTTCTTCGAGAGCAGCCTGAAGTAACGTGTGGCGCACGCTTCAGCGTGCCGCCGTGGGCTTCAGCCCACGGTTCGGACGGCGAGATGGCGTGCGCCACAAACTCACTTCCCCGAAATCTTGCTCAGCACGCGGTCGCGGATCCAGTGCTCGTCCCACCATTCGACCGGGGTGATCTGGACGCCGTCCACCTGCATGCTGAAGTGCAGGTGATCCCCGCCCGCCAGGCCGGTGGCGCCGCTGCGTCCCATCTCCTGGCCTCTCTTTACCATGTCGCCGGGCTTGACCGCGAGCTGGCTCAGGTGGCCGTAAATCGACTGCAGCCCGTAGCCGTGATCCACTACGATGCAGTTGCCGTAAATGCCGAGCGGACCCGCAAAAATCACCTTGCCGTCATTGGCGGCCACAACCGGAGCGTGCTGCACGTCGGAAAGATCGAAGCCCAGGTGCGTCTGGTGATCGACCACCTTGCCGTGGTACACATAGGCGCGGTGATCGGCGAATTCCGATTCGGTCTTGCCGTAACGCCAGAACGGGCCTGACCAAAGCATTCGTTCCTCGGTCTTCAGCCGCAGATCGGCGAGCGCCTGGTTGTTCTGCCGCCGTAAATCGCCGTTGATTTTGAGGAAACGCTGAAGCTTGTCGCCCGAACCGTTGGGATCGATCTCGTCGGTAACTTTGTCGATGAACGCGTCGGTCAGCTCCAGATCGCGGGAGCGGAACTTCTTGGGAAAAACCTTGCACCAGAAGTGCGCTTTGGCTTCGGCGCCTGAGGGATTGCGGGCGTAGACGATGGGGACGGTGTCGGCCGGCACGTCCCAGGGAAATGCGAAGAGCGAAAATCGCTCGCCCGCGGGACGGCCGGGCAGGGGGAAGCTGCGGAACGTGTAAGGCCCCACCCGCACGCCCGCCTCGGTCCAGTATCCGGAAACGGTGAACGACACCAGTTCGGCGCCGCCCTGGTTGATGTAGTGCTGCACGCCGTCCGCGGTCACGCGCGGCGGCTGGGTGTTCACATCCACATCGAGCACGACCGTGGCCGTGCCGGCGGTGAAGTCGTTGGCCTGCGCTTCGACAATCAGCCGGGCCTTGCCGTCGCGCAACGCCGGCGCTCGAGTCTTTCCAGCGGAGAAACTGATCTCCGCGGGCGGCTCGGTCTTGCCGAGAAAGAAGAGACGGTGAGCCGGCCGCACGGACTCGAAGACGCGGTAACGCTGATCGTTCTGCTCCAGTTCGGCGGTCACACGCCGCACGCCGTGGGGGCTTACTACGCGGACTGCGACCGGCGTGTCATTGCCTATGACGCGGACCGGCCAAACCATCGTCACCGTTGGTCCCGAAGACAGCAGCAACAGCAGCAGCGGCACACCCAGAACCAGAATGGCCGCCGCGATGGCGAGTTTTTTCATAATCCCAGAGAGTTCCACGAACCAGCTTAGCAGGGAGGGCCGTTAGGCGGATTCCTCTTCGCCCGTGAGCATCTTCCGCACCGCCTGGACCAGCGTGGCAGGGCGGAACGGCTTGCGGATGAAAGCGTACTGCGCGATGCCGCTGGCGTCGGCGATCTCGCTCTCGGTCAAGAGCCCCGACATGAACAGAACCGGAAGATCCGGGTTCAAGGCAACCAGACGGCTCGCCAGCTTGGTGCCGTCCATTTCCGGCATGACGATGTCGCTGATTAGCAGTTCGATCCGGTCGCGGTGCTCTTCGAAAGCCTTGACTGCCTGCTGGGCGCTGGTGTGGGCAAGAACCTGAAAGCCGCGTTTCTCCAGCACGGATTGCACCAACTTCAGCGCCATCGGTTCGTCGTCGACAACCAGAATGGTCTGCATTGGGCGTTAGCTGGGCCGTGTGCGCGCTTTACCGATCCGCGATCCCGAAGCGCGCTGAAACCTGCGCGGGAGAGCCACTCGCCTCCAGTCTAGCGTATGGAAGGGCCGTGGGCGTACCCGCCTGCCCACGAGCGGGTGCGCTACTTTGGTGAATCGGCAGATGAATCCCCGCGCCACAAACCGCCTTCTGCTGCTCGCCGCCGCGCTGCTGTTTTCGACCGGCGGCGCGGCCATCAAGGCTTGCTCGCTCGGCGCCTGGCAGGTGGCGGGCTTTCGTTCGGGCGTGGCCGCGCTAGCCGTGTTCGCGCTGGTCCCGGCGGCCCGGCGCGGCCTGAGCTGGCGGGTCCTGCCCGCCGCCACGGCCTACGCGGCGACGCTGATCCTGTTCGTCACCGCCAACAAGCTCACCACGTCGGCCAACGCGATCTTCCTGCAGTCGGCGGCGCCGCTCTACGTGCTGGCCCTGGGACCGCTGCTCTTGCATGAGCGAATCCGGAGATCGGATCTCGCATTTGCCGCTGTTGTCGCCACGGGGCTCGGCCTGTTTTTTGCCGCCCGGCAGGGCGCGCTGGCAACCGCGCCGGACCCTGTGCGCGGGAACCTCCTTGGCCTGCTCTCGGGCGTTGCGTGGGCGCTGACACTGGTGGGCCTGCGCTGGCTCGGAAGGCGGGCGGACGGCGGCGGAGCCATCGCCACCGTGGCGGTGGGCAACGTGATTGCCTGTCTGGCCTCGCTCCCGGCGGCGCTTCCCGTTTCGAGCTCCCGCGGGACGGACTGGCTGGTGATCGCCTACCTGGGCGTGGTGCAAATCGGCCTGGCCTACTCTTGCCTGACGCGCGCCATCGGACACGTGCCGGCCTTCGAGGCTTCCGCGCTGCTGCTGCTCGAGCCGGCGCTCAACCCGGTCTGGGCGTGGCTGGTCCAAGGCGAACGGCCCGCGGCGCTGGCCCTCGCCGGCGGCGCTTTGATTCTCTCGGCGACTCTGGTCCACACCTGGAGTGAAAGCCGAAAAGCGCCGTAACCGACGGCAGTTTCTCCGGCTGGCTGCATAACACCTGCCGGAAGTGGTGCTTTCTTCAATCGCAGTGTTTCGGACCCGCCGCTCCTTTGTTGGTAATGAAAAAACGTTGAGCCCGACAAGCGCCGAGATTTCAGCGTATTGGGGGCCTCAGCTTTTTTTCATTGACTTTGTTCCCGGCGCCCCGTAAGATTTGGATTCGCTGGTTCGCACATCGGAAGCTATTAACTGCCTTCTGGTGTACGAGGGTTTGTCGCATGACCTTCCAGATTGGCGAGAAGGTGGTCTATTCCAACCGCGGAATCGGGACCATCGAGAATATTAGCTCTCGCTCCTTTGGAAGCCACTTCGAGAAGTTCTATCTCCTCCGTCTTGCCACTGGCCGCATGACGGTAATGGTTCCGTTTTCGCACGCCAGCGCCGTCGTGCTGAGAAAGATCACCACCAACGGCGAGTGGGAACGCGTTCTGAGTTTTCTTTCTTCGGGCCGCTGCGCATGCTGCCGCGATTGGAAGAACCGATTCAAGGAAAATACCGAGAAAATGCGTTCCGGCGGCCCGCTGCAGATCGCGGAGGTGCTCAAGAGCCTGCTGCTGGTGCAGCAGCAGAAACCGCTCTCCTTCCGCGAGAAGAAAATGCTGGACTGCGCGCGCCAGATGCTGACCATGGAGCTCTCCATCGCCCGAGGCACGGAGGAAGCCGGCGCGGCCGGCATGATCCAGCGGGCGCTGTCCAAAGCTGCGCTGGAGCTCCCACGGCCGCTCTAGGCCGTCCTATACCGCTCGTTGACGCGCGCGGTCCGGACCCAAGCCGTGTAATCCCGCAAAAGACCCCAAGGACACCCGCACCTGGCGAAGCGGCCCCCCGGGGCTACGCTGCTCGAGGCCGGCAAATGGCTGCGATCTCGTTGTTCTCGATGCTCTTGCCACGGTTCTCTCTGCCGGATTCGCCGCGATACCCGGATGAAGAGAGAATAGTCGTACTAGTACCGCAGGAGCCCGACTAGCCAGAAGTTAGCACTCCCCCTCTAACAATCCGGTGCGAAGGGCAACATCCTTGCAGTTAACCATGGTCATCTGTACTAGGACATTGGTCCCTTTTTGGGCTATTCCAGGCCTCGGAAACGAGTTTAAGTGACTTCGAGGGCGCTCGCTTAAACCGGTTGATTCTTCTGGCAAAACCGGCCAAACGTCAATATAATTGTCCGGTAGGATTGCGGACCGGATGCCCTGCTTCTTCTGTGGGAAACGGGTGTCGCTTGTCCGTCAGCTTACCGATGCGGACTTCTGTTCGGATGAGCATCGGAAAAGGTACCAGGAGCTGACGAGGCTGGCGCTTGACCGGCTGCTTGACGCGGGTCAGCGGCTGGCGCCGCCCGAGGTGCATCCGGAAACGGAGTCCATCCCGCAGTGGCAGGCCGAATCCGTCGCAGCAGAGCCTGAGGTGGTTCCCGAACCCCGGCCCGCTCCGCCGCCGCAGCCCAGTCCGCAGCCGGAGCCGGAAGAATTCGAACGGCCCTGGCGGCCTCCGGAACCCGAATTGACGCCGGTCTATGAGATGCCGCCGGCGGAGGAAGGCGAACCGGTTCCGCCCGAGGCATTTTACTTCGCCAGGCTGGAATGCGAGCCTCAGCCCCTGGCGTTTCCGCCGCAGGTGGCCCAGATCGAAGCTTTCGAAGTATCCTTCAACGCTCCCACCACCAACGTCCCTCCCAGCCGGATCGGCCTCCGCGAGAGCTTGTTCGTCCGCGAACGGCCGCTGCGCGCGGCGCCTCGCCCCATGCCGGAGTGCTCGGAACCGTCAGGCGGCAACGGATTCCACCGGACGGCTCGTTTCGAGAGCCTCACCTCGGCCCCGGACTCTGCCGTCCGGCTCTCGATTCACCAACTGCCGCCACAACAGTCGATCGCCTTCGGGCAGCGGCCCGCCGCCATGCGCGCAAGCGTCCACGCTGCCACTGAGGCCGTAGGGCGCGCAATCCCGAGGGCGGCATTGCCGCGCCTTCACTCCGCCCGTGAACGGGTGGCGCAAGTCAGGCTGGCCGCCCTGGCCCCCTCCACGATGCCGCGAGGAACGGGGAAGGTCGCCCGGCAGCCTGGCGAGATCGGGTTCCTGCCCTTCCCGGCGACCGTCTATGTCGGCTGGCTGGCGCGTGGCTTGCCGGAAAACGCTCTGCACTTGAGCGGACTTCGGCCGATGTCCGCTTCCGCTGTCAATGTTCCGGCGACGCGAGCTTTCGCCCCCGCTGCGGTCTTCCACGCCGTCCCGTCCTGTTCGTGTCACACCGCCATACGGTCCCGCGCCGCGGTGGTTGGTAAAGAGTTTGCGGACCTTCCGCTGCCGCGCGCGGTGCAGAGAGCGTTGCGTCTGGTCGAAGCGCCGGCCGGCCGGTTCGCCCGGACCACGGTCCTGCCGGCCTTCCGGTTCGAGCCGGCGGCTGAGATCGAGATCGACGGCATACCGCCGGAAGCGCCGCAGATGCCGGTCGAAGCGCCGCGGGCGCGGGCGATTGCGGCGGCCAGGCGCTCCGCCACTATGGCCGACTTCGCCACGGACCGGGTCGCCCTGCCGCGCATGGCGGAGACGGCGCCGGCTTTTGCTGTCAGCGCGGCGGACTTCGAGTTTCTGGGACATCGGGCGGCCGCCGCTCCGAGGCCGGGCGCAATCAAGCGGGTGGCCGTGGATGCCGCCCCCTGGCCAGCGCCGCTAGCGGCTCCGCCGCCGTTCTTCGCCACCCGGCGGCCTGCCGTCTCGGCTCCGGCGGCAACTTCCCTGGTGCCGCTGGGATTGCCGGCGGTCGCGCGCGGCGCCGCGCTTGAAGCAGTGCCCGGTCCAACCGCGGCCATGGCCGCGTTCGAGCCGATCGCACCGCGCAGCGCCGCGATCGCCGCGGTGCGCCTCAACCTCACGCCAGCCACGTATGCGGCCACTTCCGCCACCCTGCCCGCAGACAGGACTCCGCGTGGAACCGTGACGATCGGGGCCCAATTCCGCCGGCCGGAAGGTCTCATTGAAGTCCCGGCTCTCGCAGCCGGGCCACACGCCGGTCGTCTCGCCGAAGGTGAGCCGAGGCGGGGCATCGTACCGCAGCGGCCGATGGCCATGGCGTTCGCGCCTCGTTCGGAGGGCGCCATCGCGTTCCAGCTCGAGACCAGCACGCCGGTCTGCTCCGTTCGCTTCGAGGAGCGCCTTTCAGCCGCGACGTACAGCCCCACGCCTTTCCCGGCCGCGCGAAAGGGCTCTCGCTCGAGCGCCAGCCGGAGCCTCGCTTTCGCGGGGCAGCTCGCATCGCTTCCCGCGTTCCACGCGGCCGTGGCCGCTCTCGGGATTCCCTGCGCCGAGCCGGCGACTCATATGCCGGCGTCTGTCGCAGGCCGCCTCTCCGCGTCCATGACGCCCTTGGCGCTGGCGATCCATGGTCCAGCGGACGTTCGGCTCCTCGATGTGGCTCTGAAACTGCCCGCTATGGCCGGCGCCATCGAGCAGCTTCCGCTCGCGGAGATCACGCAACCGGCGCCCCGCACCCGGTCCGCGGCGTGGCGCATCCTTCCCGCATGCCAGATCGACTGCCGTACGCTTTTCCCGCCGCCGCCGGCTCCCGTGTCTCCCACGCACGTGCTGCCCGCGGGAACGGACTTCCCGCTCGCTGCCTGCCGAGTCATGGAAAAGCCACCCGCCGTCGAGACGGCCAGTTGCTCTATGCCCGTGCCGCCGGCCGCTCTGATCGAATGGACCGCGCGGGCGGCCACGCCGCGCGTGCTGAGCCTTCCGCCGGCGATTCGCGGCCAAGCCGCTCGCGCGACGATTCGGAGCACAGCCCAGCCGTGCGGCTGGCTCGCCCCTGCATCCGCCGCTCCCGTGATCGGAAGCGAGAGCGCCCTGCTTCGTCCGGAAGCGCTCCGTTCCGGTTCCATCGAGCGCGGACCGTATCTCGAAGCTGCGCCCAGGCGGCCCGCGGCGGCAGCTGCCTTGGGGGCCGTATCGCCGTTTTCCGCCCGCGAAGCTTCGCTCCCGGCCGAGCGAACCATCGCGGCGCGTGAGGCTCTGGAGATGACGGCGGCCGCAACCGCTCTGCCGCAATGCAAGGCCGGCGCCGCTCCCGCAATTCACGCCATCGGCATCGGCTTCCGGCAGCGCCACTCGCTGCTGCCCGAAATCCGTCTCGACCCGACGCTAGCCCGGATCGCCGCGGCGAGGCGCCTGGGAGAATGTCCGGCGAGCCCGCTCCCCGCTCCGGCCTGGCGCGACATGGCCAAGCCGAGAGCGGCCGCGGCCGCGGATGTGCCCGTTCCGCTCACCGAATCCTTCTTCAAGGCCGCGGGCCGCATCCAGCCGGTTGGGCCGTTCCGGCTGGGCGCCGCGGAACTCGAGCCGCTGGCGCGACGGACCGCCTGGCCGTTCAAATCGCAACGCCGCGACGCCGAGATCGTCGGCTTTGAGATCTCCGCGCCAATCGAGCCGGCGTCAACTGGCGTCAGGGCGCGGCACACGCTCGATTTCGCGCCGCCGGCCGCCGGCAAGGGACGCTCACCGGCCGGCGTGCCGAATCCGGCCACCGCGTCGGTGGTCGCGGTCAGCACCCATCCGGTGGAGCTGGCGGGACAACGGACGCTGGTTTTCGCCCATCCGGTGGCGTGGGGGCCGTTCTCGGCCGCCGCGATCGTGGCCCCTAATCGCGCCGCCTCCGGCGTGCCTGCCGGGTGGGAAGCCTACGCCCGCGAGTCCGCGGTGATCGAGTACGCATCGATCCAGTCGCGCGCCAGCGGCGCGCGCTGGCCCGGCGCGGCGAGCTTCCGGTTCGCGCACGAGCCGGAGTCGCCCGCCAGGGCCGGCAGCGCGGCCAAGGCCGGTGCGCATATCTTCGTTGAGTTTGCCGTGCCGGCAGCCCGCGAGCCGAAACTGTCCGGAGGCCAGACCGGCCTGGGCAGCGCGCCCGCGGCCGGAATCCCCGCGCCGGCCCTGCGCCAGGATGCCGCCAGTACTCAAAAGTCGGTCAACCTGACGCCCGCGGTCCGGCCGCATCGCCACCCCAGCCGGCTGCCGGTCTTCCACGCCACGGTCGAAAAGGCGCGCATGCCGTTCGGGGTGTTCAACGTCGTCGAGTTCGAAGACTGGGAAGACGAGCGGACCATGAAGTGTGGGGAACCCTATCCGGCTTCCCAGACCGGGCCGTGGATTCCCCCGTCCCAGTTCTCGCCGCGCGCCCGGCACGGACTCGGCGGCTCGGAGCTGGCGTCTGTCGGTGCCGGACCTTGCCCCGGGATGGAGACGCCGGCCGGGATATACGGAGAACTGCCCTTTGCCATCGAGATCGCAGTGCTGGCAAGCGGCGCTGAGTTGGAAAAAATGGACTTTGAATCGATCGCCGAAACCTACTCGCCGCGCTGGCGCAGTGCGCTGAAGAGCGCTTCCGGACTCTTCCGGGGCATGATGATGATTTGCTGCCTGGTCGCGCTCAGCACACTGATGACCGGTTGCTCGGGGGGAGGCAAGTCCTTGAGGGAGAGCATACAGAGCCGGGCCGTCATCCACCTGGAGCACGATTTCTCCAAAGGCCTGGACGGCTGGTCCGGCGCGGGCGATTGGACCGGAAGCTGGCCCCGCAACCCCGCCGGATTCGTCGGAGCGGGCCAGCTCGCCATCTATCGCCCCTCGCAGCAACTCTCCGACTACAGGTTCGAGTTTCTCGGCCAGATCGCCGGCCGTACAATGGGATGGGTTTTTCGCGCCGCGGATCTGCAGAACTACTACGCGACCCAATTGAAGATCACCAGGCCCGGTCAGTTGCCGCAAGTGGCGCTGGTGCGCTACCAGGTGATCGGCGGCCAGGAAACCGCGCGGGTCGAGATCCCCTTGCAAGTCTCTTTGCAGAACGGCCAGCCGTACCGGATTGAGGAGGACGTTGCAGGCAGCGCTTTCACAACGTCGGTGGATGGAGAGGTAGTGGATTCCTGGTCGGATGACCGGCTGCGCACCGGCGCAGTCGGGTTTTTCGGCAGCCCGGAGGACAGGCCGAACCTTTATTGGATGAAGGTGACCAACAACGATGATTTTTGGGGCAAGGTCTGTGGAATGCTCGCCCCAAACAACTGAGCCGGGTGCACGCCCCCGGCTTGAGCCTTAACGGCGACCAGAGTAGGGCGGCACTGATGAAAGAAAAGAGGTGGAATTATGAGTCCGCGTAAACCAATCGGTGGAGGGCCGGAGCTTCGGCCCGTTGAGTTCAGTCCGCGCACGGAGGCTCCTAAGGCGTCCCGCTACATCGCCCGCGCGGTCTCCCTGCACCTGGACGGAAAGGCGGAGGAGGCGCTGCGCGAATTGCAGCGCGCAGTGGCCAAAGGCGAAAAGTCCGCGGAGATCTACTCCGCCATGGGTCAGGTTCAATTCGAACTGGGCCAGTTCGAGGGGGCTGCCAACAGCTACCGCGAGCTGCTCCAGATCGAGCCGAACCACCAGATGGGCTGGTTCAACCTGGCTGTGTGCCTGGAGCGAACGGGCCGCTGGCAGGAAGCCGCCGACAAGTTCCAGAAGGCCTTCCAGGTCGATTCGACCCGCACGGAAGCGCAATTGGGACTGGGCATATGCCTGCTCCACTTGAACCAGCCGCAGCCGGCGCTGGCCGCTTTCGAGCGCGTGATCGAGCGCGAGGCCGAAAACGAGACCGCGATCTTCGGCAAGGCCGTGGCGCTTCAGCTCGATTCGCGATTCGACGAGGCGGCCGAGCTTTACCGCCGCGTCTTGAAGCGCAACCCCAATTCCGAAGAGTCGCTGGCGAACCTGATCGCCATCGGAATGGCGAAGAAGGATTACGAGCTGGTGAGGGAGTGCTCCGAGCACCTGCTCGAGCTGCGCCCGCAGTCCACCGCGGCCCTGGAAGGCCTGGCGGCGTGGGCTTCGGCCAGCGGCGATTTCCAGATGGCGGCGAAGTTCTGCACGCTGCTGGTGGACGCCGTGCCGAACCACTTCGAAGGCTGGTTCAACCTGGGCCTGGCGCACCAGAAGGCGCAGCGCCTGCAACAGGCCGCCGATGCTTACCAGCAGGCCATCAAGGTCAGGCCTCAATCTTCGCAGGCCTACACCAACCTGGGCATCGTGCGCCAGGAACTGGGCGCGTTGAAGGAAGCCAAAGAGGCCTACCGCGAAGCGGTGCGCCTGGATCCGAACGCCATCGCGGCGCTGTGGAACTTGGCCCTGGTGCTCGAGCAGTCGGGCGAGCAGGACGAAGCCGAGAAGACCTACATGAAGGTGCTCGACCGGGATCCGGAGAACCACGAAGCGCGGTTCCGGCTGGGCTACGTGCGCCTGCAACGCGGCGACTACCGCGGCAGCGCCGAGGCCTTCGAGACCTGCCTCAAGAAGCGCAAGGACTGGATCGAAGCGCAGATGAATCTGGCGCTGGCGTACTGGAAGATGGGCGACCGCGACCTGGCGCAGCTCGTCTATGAGCAGGCGCTGAACTCGGATCCCAAGTCGCTGGACGCGCTGCGCGGGCTGGCGGCCCTGGCGCTCGAGCGTGGCGACCTCGACCAGGCGCTCGAATTCCACGGCCGGCTCGTCGATCTGGGCGAGCGCACGCCGGAGTTGCTCTACAACACCGGCCTGCTGCTGCAAAAAGCGGGTCAGGCCGAGGAGGCCGCGCGGCTTTACCGCGAGGCGCTCTCGGAGAATCCGGACTTCGCCGAGGCGTTGTTGAACCTCGGACACGTGATGAAGTCGCTCGGGCAGGAGGAAGACGCCCGGGCTTGCTGGAGCAAGGCCCTCGAAGCCAAGCCGGAATTGGCGCAGGGCTACTTCGAGCCAGTCAGGAACTAGAGTCCCGCGTGCACGCCGCCGCCCCGGCCCCAGGGAACGCCCCGGGGGTCGGGGTTTCGTGTCTCATCCCGCCTCAGACTCCCGCCCTGCGCGCCCGCGCGAGCGTACCCACCCCCCGTCTTTGATGAGGTCCCTGCGGGTCTCGATATGTTATTCTGGCGGATGGCGCTATCGTCTAACGGTTAGGACGGAGCCCTCTCAAGGCTCAAATACGGGTTCGATTCCCGTTAGCGCTACCAAGTAAGCCCTTTATTCCTCAGTCGCTTACTTCACCCTGACGACCAGCCGTGCAAACATCTGCAAACATGCCGTGTCACTGACGCGCTCCGGCGCTCTTCGCCAATCCGACCGCGCCAGGGCATCCTCCGCGTGCAATCTTGGCCGCGTTCGCGTCCAAACGCGGCATGTTGTGGTCTAATACCAGCCAAAGGAGGACAGATCGTAGTAGCGCTCATTCTGCGGATCGGATGCGACAACCTCGTCCGGGTGGACCTTCGGAGGGTGATCCAGATTGTGAACGCTGACGGTCGTCGAGCCGACAGTGTTCCCCTTCCCGTTGTTGAGGCGGAGGTAGTACTTCCCGGAGCCGAACGTCCGCAGGAGTAAGTCCTCGTCGAAGGGTTCGCTGAGCTTCGCCAGGAAGTGCTGGCCTTCCTTGCGGTCGATCACGGGCCAACAGCGATAGACGTACACCTTCAGGGTGCGCCAGTCATCGGTCGTGTAGGCGGCCAGTTGCTCGAAGAAGCCGACTTCCTCTGTGTCCGGAGCGCCGGCGTCCCTCGCCGGAGGCGGCGGGGCTGCAGGCGCCGGCTCAGCCTGGCTGGTTCTTTCAGTTGTTCGTGAGCGGGGCCTATGTCCTCGGCCGCAAGATTCCTAGGAATACTCCTAGCCTGCCGCAGGGCCGCCACCGCGCGCGGGGTGTCCCCCAAAGCTTCCCAGGCCGCCGAAGCCAGACCGAGAGCGTCGGGGTCCTGATCCGGACCAGCCGGCCTCAACCATCGGCGAGGTCCCTGCGGTAACGCACACCGATACTGACGCCGGTCGTCACAAAGGTCGGGTCCAGCTCGATGCCGACAAACTTGCGGCCTGGCCCCAGCGTCACGATTGCCGTGGCGCCACCGCCCATGAAAGGGTCGAGCGCGACGCCCCCTTCCGGCATCCACCCGAAGGTGCAGTACCAGAGCGCGGACGCTCACTGCAAGCGGATCTCTAACCGAAGGCGTGAGGCTTGATGGCATTCGCGGCGGCCTGCCCGACCGGGAGCGCGAGAAGTTCGTCCAGAGCTGCCCGAAGCAATGGCCCAATTGGAAGCGGCCTTGAGGCTCAAGCCCCACCCGGAACTGCGCCGCACTGTGGACCGTCTGCGCGCCGGGCGGTGATTCCTGAGCCGCTGGAGTCGCTCGCGATAGAAGAAACGAGACCAGCGGCTCCAACGGAAGAGGGCGGTTGTACAATCGTTGCTGGTCAGGATGGCAAAACGGAAATCCCACCCAGGGTCGCCGCACGGGGCGAGCGGATTCCTCGACGAGTTAAGGCTTTGCGCCGCGGCGTCGCCTGAATCGAAAGTCCTCCTCGCGCCTGGGCGGCCCCCGATCACGTTCGCGGGCCTTTCGAACCGAATCGGTGCCGTGGCGGCCATGCTCACGGATGCCGGTCTTACGCGCGATGACGTCGTGGCTGTTGTCATGCCAGATGGGCCGGAATTGCTCTCGATTGTTCTTGGCGTCGCCTCGGTCGCTATTTGTGCGCCGGTCAATCCGGCATTGCGCAACACCGAGATCGAATCCTGTCTGAGGAACCTCGGTGCACGCGCCCTGATCATTAATCAAGCGCTCAACTCGCCGGTTGGGGAAGTCGCAGGGAGCCTTGGGATTCGCCTGCTGGATGCGGAGCGCGCCCTCAGCGTTTCCGGACCCACGTGCCTGGCTCAACACGGCCGGGCCTCCGACATCGCGCTTGTGCTGCAGACGTCGGCGACCACAGGAGAACCGCGTCTGGTCCCACTGACTCATTCCAATCTGCGAGCCATGGCGGCGAATACGAGATCGATTCTCCACCTGGCCGCCGAGGACCGGTTCCTGAGCATGATGCCGCTGTTTCACCTGACGGGACTGCTAAGCTCGCTCGCGCAGTGCCTCGCCGGCGGAAGTGTCATCTCGACATCGGGATTCGATTCAGGCATGTTCCTGACCTGGCTCGAGCAGTTCCATCCCACGTGGTATACCGCCGCGCCTGCCCTGCACAACGCCATCCTGCCGCTGATTCAAACGCGGCCGGATGTGCTTGATCGGTTTCCGCTTCGGTTTGTTCGGTCCATTGGGGCGCCTCTGCCGCAGGCCTTGCTGGCCGAACTAGAGCGTGCGTTACGCGTGCCGGTGCTGGAGGGTTACGGGATGACGGAAGCGGGGATGGTCACTAGCAATGCTCCGCCCCCGCAGAAGCGCAAACCCGGGTCGGTCGGACAGAGCGCTGGCACTGAAGTGGCCATCATGGGTGAGGCGGAGACTTTTTTACCCGCCGGCTGTGAGGGCCAGATCGCCGTACGAGGACCGGCGGTGATTCACGGCTATCGCAACAACGCCGAGGCCGGCCAGAGCGCTTTCAGGGACGGCTGGCTCCTGACCGGCGACATCGGCTACCTGGATGATGAAGGCTTTCTGTTTGTTACCGGCCGTATCAAAGACATCATCAATCGTGGCGGCGAGAAAGTGCTTCCCCAGGAAATTGAGGAGGTGCTTTCGACGCACCCCTCGGTTTCGGAAGCGGTGGCTTTCGGCGTGACGCATCCGACGCTCGGCGAAGACGTAGCCGCCGCGGTTGCGCTGATCCCGGGCGCGTCCATTGCCGAACCGGAACTGCGCCGGTTCGCGGCCCACCATCTGGCTGACTTCAAAGTGCCACGCAAGATCATCTTCCTGGATGCGATCCCTAAAGGGCCTACCGGCAAGGCTCGGCGCTCCGAGCTCGCCGGGCAGTTCCACGCGGAAGCGAGTCTCAATGCGAATCCGGGTGAGACGCTCACTCCAGTTGAAAAGAAGCTGCAGGCGATTTGGAAGCGTATCCTGCGAATTGAGGAGGTCGGTGTTGGCGACGATTTCTTCGAAGCAGGCGGAGATTCGCTCGGATCAGCGCTCTTGATGGCGGAGGTCGAATTCGAGTTCGGAGTGGACGCGGCCCTGCTTAACAGCTCCGAGTTCTTCGCGACTCCCACCATCAAGACTCTGGCGGATATGATCGCGAGTGGGACACCCGCTTCGAATGAGCGAACCCGCTCGCCCCTGGTCGCGCTTCAACCGCTGGGTTCGCGCATTCCATTCCTCTGCATCCCGGGAGCGGACGAGAACCCATACTATTTCAGCGATCTGGCGAGAGGCGTCGGCCAGGATCAACCCTTCTATGTTCTTCGCGACCCGCGGCCGCTCGAACAGCGCGGAGTGTACACCCTTGAGGAGCACGCCGCGGCCTTCACCGCCGCGATCCGGTCCGTGCGGCCGCGCGGACCTTATGTTCTGGGCGGGCACTGCTATGGCGGAATTCTGGCGTTCGAGGCGGCCAGACAACTTGTCGCCGTTGGCGAGGAAGTCAGCCTGCTCGCGCTGTTCGAAGTTCCAACCCCGGGTTATCCGAAGGTCGTTCGCCACTGGAGAAAGTACTTTCGACAATTGAAGCTGCTGGTCTGGGCACTGGCGCGTGGTGAAGTTCACGCCACGTGGGCCAACGTGCGCGCGCACGTCCAAGTGTTGATCGGGTTGTTGAAAAGGAAGGCACAGGCTTTTACCCGGAGAGGATTAGTCGGGATAGGCCTGAAATCAGTCGTCGGACAGATTGATCGGATGGAGCGCAGGAACGAGCGTGCGGGCCGCAGCTACCAGCCCAAACAGCTTCGGTGCAAGGTTGTTCAATTCATCGCGGCCGATGAACGACACAGCACCTTGGTTCTCGATGATCCCCGGTTCGGCTGGCGCGACCACGTCGGCGCCGGGTTCTCGGTGCAAGAGGTGCCCGGCATAGCCGACGGAATCTTTAAGCAACCCAACGTCCCCGAACTCGCCTCCCGCCTCCGCGTTTTGCTGGACGGCGTCAACGCCGGCTAGAAAACTCCTCCTGGTTCCGGCCGCGGGGGCAGCTTGCCGGATCAGAGCGGGCGCTCGCCTTCCCAGGGCACCTTCCAGCCGAGTATGCCTTTCCTTCCTTATCACAGCTCGCCTGCGGCAGGGACCTGTACTACAACAACGCTTCCTACCTTCAGCATTTGTTTGACTGGCGACAGCGTCAGGCAATCATGGACTTGCTCTATCAGCTCGTCAGAAAAGTTGAAGCCCGTCGGCGCCTGGGTGAAAGCGGCGAATTCGAGTGATCTGGACTGGCCACGGCATCCAGCGATGTGAAAGCACTGGCCTCGGCGCTGCCCATCGTTCGACCCGTGGCCCACTGCCCTTGTTCCCGTGAACGTTGGGGCACCCGACTGGCCTGCTTGCGCGAAACTCCCGCTTCCGCTCGCGGGGTTGACGTGCCTCAAGCGCCTGGTTCAAAAATGGCGCGGCTGCCGGAATGGCCCTTTTTCTGCTCAGGAGATCCTATCAAGCGGTGTTCCACCCTGACGCCAAAGGAACTTATCGAGCTGCTTGAAGTTGAACTCCTTAAGGCCATAGAAACATCGAAAGGCAGTCACGATACGCAGGAACTCTGGGTAGCGCTCAAGATCTGGACGAGCGAACGTGGCGAACCCGTCTTGCTTCTTGTAGGCCGCGCCGACCGACAAACACGGGGAGCGGATTGATTTTTCCTGGGGCAAAGGGCGTGAAAAAGGCAGG
Organism: Bryobacterales bacterium; assembly: GCA_963719445.1. Classification (GTDB taxonomy): domain Bacteria; phylum Acidobacteriota; class Terriglobia; order Bryobacterales; family Bryobacteraceae; genus DASWZN01. The sequence continues at coordinate 3,106,221 of OY970385.1, read as the reverse complement.
CCAGTGGCTCCATGAGCCCGAGACGTAACCGTCCTCTCAGAATACGAGGTTAGTCGTCGATGAGCTAGTGTCCTGAGGCAGAAGTTCACATAAATAGTGGAAACCCCTCTGCTATGCTGGGAATCCAACCAGCATGGGCCGACCGACAGAGCCAATCGTGCTGACCGAGGAGGAACGCCAGAAGCTGCAACAGTGGGCGCGCCGGCCGAAGACCGCGCAACGGCTGGCCTTGCGGGCGCGCATCGTACTGGGTTGCGCCGAGGGGCTGCAGAATCGCCAGGTAGCACGCCAGCTGCGCATCACGGACCAGACCGTGTGCAAGTGGCGGGGGCGGTTTCGCGAAGCCCGCTTGGAAGGGCTGGCGGATGAGCCGCGGCCCGGGGCTCCGCGCCGGATTTCCGATGCGCAGGTGGAGGCGCTGATCACCCGAACGTTGGAGTCGGTTCCACCGCAGGGCACGCACTGGTCGACGCGGTCCATGGCCGAGGCCTGCGGGATGTCCCAATCCGCCGTGAGCCGTATCTGGCGGGCGTTCGCGCTCCAACCGCACCGCGTCGAGACGTTCAAACTGTCGGCCGATCCGTTCTTCGTGGAGAAGGTCCGGGACATCGTGGGGCTGTATCTGAATCCGCCGCAGCGTGCTCTGGTGTTGTGCGTGGACGAGAAGAGCCAGATACAAGCCCTGGATCGCACGCGACCGATTCTCCCGTTGCGGCCGGGCGTGCCCGCACGGCAGACGCATGACTACGTTCGCAACGGGACCACCTCTCTATTCGCCGCGCTGGACATCGCCACCGGCAAAGTCATCGGTTCGCTGCACCACCGGCAGCGGCATCAGGAGTTTCTGCGTTTCCTGGAACGGATCGACGAAGCCGTTCCGGAGGCTCTCGACATTCATCTGGTGATGGACAACTACGGCACCCACAAGATGCCCAAAGTCCAGCGCTGGTTTGCGCGTCGGCCGCGCTACCACCTGCACTTCACACCCACCAGCGCCAGTTGGCTGAACCAGGTTGAGCGCTTCTTCGGTCTGCTTACAGAGCGGAGGATTCGGCGGGGGACTTTCGGCAGCGTCCGTGAACTGGAGTCGGCCATTCGGGACTACCTGGCTCATCACAACCAGAACCCCACGCCCTTCGCCTGGACTGCCGACGCCGACTCGATCCTCAAGAAGATCGCACGGTTTTGCGTGCGAACTTCTGACTCAGGACACTAGAACGGGTTGACCTGGGGAAAATGAATCTTCAGCTTATGGCAAATGAAGAGAACCAGGATCGCGCCCAGTGCGGAAAAAACGAGGCCGGCGGGATGATATCGTTCGTTTGTCGGGCGCGAGAACATGTGGGTAACGCCGCCGCCGATGATCGATCCGATGATGCCGAGCACGATCGTCCAGAAGATCGTGATGTGCACGTGCATCACCGATTTCGCGATGACCCCCGAGAGTAGCCCGATAAGAACATACCAGAGCAAGTGAAACATACTTCTTCCTCCGGCGTTTCCTTCAGAACGTCGCCGAGTACATTGAAACTCAAGAATTGGCCATTGTCAAGGGCGGAGTGAAAGGTTTCCAACCAAGGCGGAGGAAAAGGGGCCACTGTTGCCTTCCATAGCCCGGGACCCGGCGCCATGCCAGGTGGTTCCGACCCCTGGGCAAATAGGCGGGCTGGCGCCACCACCGGAGGAGAAGTGGCTTCCTTCCACCCAGCGGCCTGCAACGCGCCAGGACGGGCCCGGCAACTTCAGTCCTCCAAGATCATTGCCGCGGCCTGAAGCCGGCAGTACAATCGATTAGATTTCATCGCCAGAGAAGAACCTTACGCCCGCGTTCGAATTGTTTCACAAGTACGCTCTCGTGAACCTGATCGCGTTCCCGATCGCGGCGATCCTCTTCGGCCTCTATTATGCGAACCGCGAAGGAAAGAGCCGCGGCTTTGGCATCGCTGTGGGATTGACAGCAACGGTCCTCTGTGTGCTGCTGGCGCTGATCGGCGAAGTGATGCTGTTCTGGGGTCTTGTCGTTTACGCCAGTTTCTACCTGTCCGACTGCAAGAACCGGAACCGCGTGGCATGGACGCTTTCGGCGCTCCTTCTAGCCACGCCGGTGCTCATAGTTCTGGTGCTCGTCCCCGCAGTTCCGGCTCAATCGACCTCCATCCTTGGGCGCACAAATGAGCGTCGTTAACCCACGGGTCGGAGGAGACCCAAACGACGGGCCGGCGCCTGCCCGGCCGGCAAAGGGGGTATGATCAGTCCAATATGAAGGCCATCGTCTACTCCAACTACGGGCCGCCCGACGTGCTCAAGTGCGAAGAGATCGAAAGGCCCGCCGCCGGGGACAACGAGGTTCTGATCAAGGTCCGCGCGGCCGCCGTCAATCCGCTCGACTGGCACTTCATGAGAGGCACGCCGTACCTCATGCGTATGGGCACGGGGCTGCGCAAACCGAAGAACCCCCGGCTCGGCGTCGACGTGGCCGGCCAGGTCGAAGCGGTCGGCAGACTCGTAACCCAGTTCAAGCCGGGCGACGAGGTGTTCGGCTCCTGCCACGGCGCCTTCGCTGAGTATGTCTGCACGGCCGAATCGGCATTGGTCGCCAAGCCCGAGAGCCTGACGTTCGAGCAAGCGGCCTCCGCGCCCGTGGCCGCATTTACCGCACTGCAGGGCCTTCGCGACAAGGGGCGCATTCAGCCCGGGCAGAAGGTCCTGATCAACGGCGCAGCGGGCGGAGTGGGTACATTCGCCGTGCAGATCGCTAAGTGGCTCGGCGCGGATGTGACGGGCGTTTGCAGCACGAGGAATGTGGACACGGTCCGCTCGATCGGCGCGGACCGGGTGATCGACTACACCCAAGAGGATTTCACTAAAACTGGGCAACGCTACGACCTGATCTTCGACTGTGTCGGCAACCATTCGCTCACAGCATGCAGGCGCGTCCTGAATCCCAAGGGGGTCTACATCCTGGTCGGAGGACCGTCAGCCAACCCGTGGCTCGATCCTCTCCCCCGTGCGATCAAAGCGCTTCTGTTGTCAATGTTCGTGAGCCAGCGCCTGATCATGATGCTCGCAAAGGCGAACCAAAAGGACCTGACCACCATCTCCGAACTCATGCAGTCCGGAAAAGTAACACCCGTTATCGACCGAAGTTACAGCCTAACCGAAGTCCCCGAAGCAATCCGCTATCTGGAACAGGGCCACGCGCGGGGAAAAGTGGTAATGGCGTAAAGCCACCTCGCCGCGGGCAGTGCTAAGATGGGCGCCAAGTTCTAACGGGATCCTTCTGGAAGCTGCGCCCTAGGCGCCGGCGTCGCCACCGCCTGATGCGCCGAGCGCCCAGGCCGAAACCCGTAGCTGTGATCGGAAAACGTCCGGTCCCACCTGCCCTGCAGCACCTGCATAACCGCCTGCTATCCCAGAAGGTCGTGAACGGTCATGCCGTCCACGCCGGGACTCCCTTTGTTGGCCTTGACTCGTGCCAATGCCTGCTTGCAGTTTTCCCGCTCGCAGACTGCCTCCATCAACTCCTTGCTGCTTTCCAGGAAGCCCTCCCCCAAAGACAACCCGCGTGCCCGGGTTCAACGCCTAGTTTGAGGCGGAATCCTGGTCGTGGCAGGCTATGCCCGTCGACGCCCGGATCACCAGAGAAGTGCCCACCCGAAACTCGGCGCCCGGGCCCGGCGTCCGGATCAACTGCAGGAGCGCATCGCAGGCCGCGCAGGCAACTTCCGTGCGGAGCAGTCTCACGGTGGTCAGCGGCGGCTCCGTAAACTCGGCCATCTGGATGTCATCGAACCCCACCACCGAAATATCCTCGGGCACCCGCAGCCCGCGCTGGCGGATGGCTCTCAGCGCCCCAATGGCGGTCAGGTCGTTGGACGCAACCACGGCGGTCGGGCGGGGCGTGCGTCCGAGCAGGCGCAACATCGCCGCGCGGCCGCCGTCGACCTTGTGGTCTCCCTCTTCCAGCATGGCCTCGGCTCCGGCGCCGGCCGGCCGGCCTCCCAGGTTCGCCAGGAACGCATCGCGCCGTTCGCGCACCGACTCCAGGTGCAGCGGGCCGGAGATGAAGCCGATGCGGCTATGCCCCAGCGACCGCAGGTGCTGGACCGCCTGCGCGATTCCGTGGGCATAGTCGACCTTCACGTTGCTCACGTCTCTGCCGATCTTGCCCACGTCGAGAAAAACGAGCGGGACTTTGCGCCCGGCGAAGCTGTCCGTGAGCGAAGGGTCGACCTCCGATGTGATGATCGCCACCCCGTCGATCTTGCGCTCGATCATCCTTCGCACGCAGAGCGCCGTCCGCGAAGGATCGTAATTGGTGGACGCGACGAACACGTCGTACCCGTTCTGAAGCGCGACCTCCTCGAAGCCTTTGATCAGCTCGGGGAAGAACGGGTTCGTGATGTCGGAAACCACCAGGCCAAGCATGCGGCTGCGCCCGGAGACCAGCGATTGCGCGTTGAGATTGGGCCGGTAACCGAGATCCTCGATCGCTTTGCGCACCCGCGCCGCGGTTTCGGGTTTCAGCCGGGGGCTGTTGTGAAGAGTGCGCGAAACCGTGGCGATGCCCACTCCGGCCCGCTTCGCGACGTCTTTGATTGTCATCGCCTGTTCCTAGGTGCCAGTCTACATCAGGCGGGCTTCAGACGCGCTCCGGCGACTGAGGAGGTGGCGTCCGGGAGCTGCTGGCAGCCCCGCCGCCGCGTGTATACACTAAAGGTAACGTTGACACACCGTCGGTTCCTAAGGAGACACTCATGAGGACTCTGGCAATCGGGGCGTCGGTTCTGCTGCTTGCCTGCGGCGCATGGGCTGCGGAGCGGGCCAGGGCCGAATTAAAGAACGCGCAGGGACAGGACGTGGGCGCCGCCACTTTCACGCCGGCTGCGAATGGCGTCAAGGTGGCTCTGAAGCTCTACAACCTCCCCCCGGGCGAGCATGCCATTCACATCCACGAAACCGGCAAGTGCGAACCGCCTGACTTCAAGTCGGCCGGCGGCCACTTCAATCCCGGCCACAAACACCACGGCAAGGAGAACCCGGAAGGCAAGCACGCCGGAGACCTGGACAACATCACCGTCAAGCCGAATGGCGCCTTCCGAGCGTCGTTTGTCGTTCCCGGCGTGACGCTCGCCGGCGCTGGGCCGGACTCGCTCTTCAAAGATGGCGGCACGGCGCTCGTCATCCACGCGGCCAAAGACGACTATAAGACGGACCCGGCGGGCAACGCCGGCGCCCGGATCGCTTGCGGCGTTATCGCGCGCTGAGGCACGGTTTTCCGAACCGCGCAGTCGGGCGCAACTCCGCCCGCCCCAGCGTGTTTAGCAAGATGAGGAGGAACGGAGATGTTCAATCTCAAGCCTGCCCTGGCGTCCGCGGTTCTCTTCGGGGCGATTTCGGCAGTCGGCTGCGGCGGCTACGCCTACTACGGCTACCGGGTGGCACCGCCGCCGCCGCCACCGGTCGAGGTCGGGGTGATGGGCTACGCTCCCGGCCCCGGCTACGTGTGGATCGGGGGCTTCTACGATCTCCGCGGCGACCGTTGGGAGTGGCGGCGCGGTTACTGGGCCCAGCCGCCCCGCCCCCGCGCCGTCTGGGTGCGGCCCTACTGGGAACGGCACGGCCGCGGATACCGCTTCCACCGCGGCTACTGGCGATAACCCCAAACCCCGGCGAGCCTCGCTCGCGGAGCCGTCCCGCGCCGCCGACATCGGCATGTTGCTGTCCAGCCGCTCGCTTGAACTGCGGCCACGGCGGCCCTCGGCGTGAATAGACGGCTGGCGCTGGCTCTTCGCCGGAGTTGGAGGACGGTTCGCCGGTGCAAGGGCGTTCAAGCCTCAGATCCTAACTTAGGATGGCAGATCGGCTTCGCCGCCCCCCAGACAACATTCTAAGTCAGCGCCGCTCTCCCGGCGGCATCTCAGTTGGGGTGATGGGTCGGGAAAAGGCCGGGGGAATGCCGCTGGTACCGGATGGAACCAAACGCATCTCCAGCCCCGCTTTCCCCTTATGCGCCCCGCGCAATTTGCTTGTATTCTTCTTCGGATTTCCCCGGCAGCAAAACCCACAGCGTGTAGATCCCGAGCGCCGTGCCGAAAGGCATGTCCACCAGGCTGATAACCGCCAGCACGATGGCCAGCATCCGCCCCCAGCTCTGCCGTTGTAACAGTCCCACGCCGGCCGCCAGGCCCAGCAGCGCCCCCACGATGAGCAGCGTCCCCACCGCCTGCAGAAGGCCGTGAACGAACGACGGCACTTCCGGTGGCAGGAACCCCGCGCCTTCGTGGAATAGCGCGATCAGGAACAGGCCGGGAATCAGCCGAAATGTCGAGATCGCGACCCAAAGGATCCCCAGCAGGCGAATGTGGCCGGCCAGGCGTCCGGCCGAAGGCATCAATGGAACCGCGCCGCGGACCGGCGTGCCGCATGCCGGGCAGAACCGCTGGCTCTCCTCCAGTTGTGCGCCGCAGCGGACGCAGTACATAGCCCACCTCCTGAAAGGAGAAACGTTCGCGGCCGGCAGAATGTTCCCCCTCGACCGCCCCGCCCGCCCCCTTCACCTCGGATTATGACATCATGCAGGCGAGGTGCTCCAGCGTCTTAAATCGTTCCTGAAGCGCGCGCTCAGCCGCACGGTCACCGCCGTCGGAATCCTGTTTGCCGCGGCGATGCTGCTGGTTGCGCTGGCCGCGGCCGCCTCGGCGAATAACCTCCTGTTCCTCATCGCCGCCGCCATGCTGGCCACGCTGCTGGTTTCCGGTTTTATCAGCCGCCTGTCGCTGGCGGGTCTGGAACTAGACCTGGCTTTGCCCGAGCACATCGCGGCGCGGCGGAAGCTGGCCGGCCGCATCTATGTGCGCAACGCCAAAAGCCTTGTGCCCTCCTTCTCCGTCCACCTGAGCGGCGCCAGCGAGGCCGTGCTCACCGCCCTGTATTTCCCCGTGATCCCGGCCGGCGCCGTGCTCGACGAAACCATCGAGCTGCGCTTCGAGAAACGCGGCGTCTACCGCGAGAACGGCTTCCAGTTCTCGACCAGCTTTCCCTTCGGGTTCCTGGAGCGGCGCGCCGAGGTGACGCTGCGCCGCGACGTGGTCGTCTACCCGCCCATCGACCCGCAACCCGGCTTCGAGGAGCTGCTGGCCGCCATCCGCGGCGACATCGAGGCCCAGGTGCGCGGCCGCGGGCACGATTTCTACCGCATACGGCCCTACGAAGCGCTCGAGAGCGCGCGCCACGTGGACTGGAAGGCGACGGCCCACACCGGAGAGCTCGAAGTGCGCGAGTTCGCGCGCGAACAGGAGCGGCTGATCGATCTGTTCCTCGACCTCAATGCCTCCCCAAGCCAGGCCGAATGGCTCGAGTTGGCCGTCGCCGCCTGCGCCTTCCTGGTCTGGCGCGTGGCCGAGCGCGGCGCGCGGCTGCGGTTCCGCACCCAGGAATTCGATGTCTCGATGCCGGAGATGGGCGACGTCTACACCGTTCTCCGCTACCTGGCCACCGTAGCCCCGATGCGCGGCAAGCCGCCCATTCCGAGCGGCGACGAGGAGAGCTACCAGGTGGTCTTCACCACGGCCGATCCATCCGGCCTGGCCGAATCGGGCTGGACCGCGGACCGTATCATCGGCCCTGGCGCCCTTCCCTGCCCCGCCGGTGACTCACCTGGCAGGTAGTGGCTCGCGATCCCTCTGGCGGCCTTGTCGGTTTCAGAAGCTGAACTTGGCGGCTATCTGGATCAATCTCGGAGCTGCCGCGCTGACTACCTGCCCGAAACTGGCGCTGGTAATGTTCCCGTTCACCGCCGCCGGCCCGTAGAACTGCGCATGGTTGAAGACGTTGAACGCCTCAAAGCGGAATTCCAGCGACCGGTACTCCGACAGCCTCACGTTCTTGTGCAGGGCCGCATCGAAGTTTTCGATTCCCGGACCATAGAAGAATCGCCTTGCCGCGGTCCCGAGTTGGCCCAGGGCGGGAAGGCTGAACAGCGCGGTGTTGAACGCCGGCTCGCCGTTGCGCGGGTTCGTATTGACGTCCAGACTGCCCGCCGTGTAAGCGGGTGTATCCACACCGTTGTTGTTGATGCCGTTCGGAATCGTGCCCAGCAGCGACGTGTCGTCGTTGTTGACCAGGGTCACGGGAAATCCGGTGCTGAACCTCGTGATCCCGGATAGCGACCACCCTTCCGTCAACTGGGACCGGCGATGGAGCAGCCTCGGGAGCGGCAACTTCCAGTTGTAGCTCGCCACGAAGTTGTGCCGCATGTCGAAAGCCGAAAGCGCCTTGCTCAGGCTTGGGTCCAGCGGATTGACCGCTTCCGCCAGGCTGGAAGACTGATCGAGAGACTTGCTATAGGTATAGCCCACCAGCAATTCCAGCGACGGGCTGGTATGACGGAGAGACACCTCCAGCGCATTGTAGTTCGAGTTGGCGATGGTCTTCTGATAAGTCACCGCCGCAAACTGGGAGCTGAAAGGCCCTCGCGTGCCTTGAATCGTCTGTCCCGAGCGCGTTACATACGTGCCGCTTTCTCCGAAAGGTCCGCAGGTGGCCGTTCCCGGCATCACATCGCCGGGCTGGCTAAGGCTCAAACACAGGGCGGGATTGCCGGGGTTCGCGGAAATGAGCGCCAGCAGATGGTGCGCCTGCGTCCCCACGTAGCTCGCGCTCAATACCGTATCCCGCGCCAGCTCGCGCTCGATCGAGAGCGTGTAACTCTCGCTGTAGGGCGTCACGTTTTTGTGAAAGAACGACGGCACGCCGGTAATAGGCAGGTACTGAGACCAGTCCACCGACGTGTTGGGATTGCTCGCCGAGGCGCCGAATGCCGGTATCGGCTCTGGAAACCGCTGCCCTACATCCTGCCCGCTGGCCGCGGTCACGAATGGCGTGGCAAATAGCGGCGGCGCTAAGCTCGTGTAATCGTAGCCATAGGGCGGATTGGCGCTCATGATCCCCGCCGACAGGCCTTCGAACGCCGTATAGAAGAGTCCGTAGCCGGCGCGGATGCTGGTTTTGCTGCCGGGCGACCAGGCCACGCCGATGCGCGGAGCAAAATTGGCGTGCCTGGTGGGCGCCAGAGTGCCGGGAATCCCCGGATCGCCCGGAAAGACGAGGTCCGCCGGCGCGCCTGGGTAGACCACCGACTGCTCCCCTGGAACGAGCGTCTGTATCTGGTTGTATTTCTCGCGCCATGGCGGCAGCAGGTCCCAGCGCAGTCCGTAGTTCAGCGTGAGGTCGTTCCGGAGCCGCCAACTATCCTGGCCATACAGGCCCACATACTTGTTGCGCAGGTAGAAGCTTTGCGAATCGCCTTGCGCGTAACTGCTCGCGATTCCCAGCAGGAAGTCCGCAAAATCCGAGCCGGTCTCGGTCCCCTGGAACAGGAAGGAGCCGTTGTATGTCGCGTCCGGATTGATATTGACCTGGTCGTAGTGAACGCTCACGCCGAGTTTGACGGTATGCTTTCCCGCCACCTTGGAGAAATCGTCCGACCACTGAACCGTGTTGTTCGCCTGCATCGCGCCGGTGGTATCGACGCCAATCGTGAAGTCGTTGAAGGCCACGTTCTCGATGCCTTCGATTTGCGGGTTCAGCGCCACGATTCCCGGCTTCCCGGCCGAATCGACGAACCCTTGAGAAGCCAGTGTGGGACCAACGCCGCCCACCGGCTGCCCAATGTTATTTGCGGTCCGCATGTAGCCGGCCCGCAGTTCGTTGATCGAGGTGGGGCTGAGGGTGCTCGTAAGTCCGACCGTTGCGAGCTGCGCCCGGCCCAGTGAGATCGCATTGAACCCTGGCACGTTGGCGCCGCCCTGTCCCGTCGGGTATGGGTTGTCCATGCTGTAATCGTCGGAGAAGTAATAGGCGGAAAGAGAGCCCCAGCGGGTGTTGCCGTCGATTCTGATGGCACCCTTGTCGTCACGCAGATTCTGGTTGTAGGCGGAAGTGAAGAATGTATCGCCGCCGCGGTTTGGCATCGGGATGAATGGCAATAGCGCCTTGGCGGGAGCGGACCAGGCGCGCTCGGGAATCTGCGCGTTCGGCAGCACGCATTGCGCGGAGCTCACGCATCCTGGCGTGTAATAGGGTTCGCCAGGCTGGACCGCATAGCCCAGCTTCTGCGAGAGCAGATTGGCCCAGTACTGGCCGTTGACGCTTCCAGACAACGAGCTTGCGATATCGGAGAAGTCGCCGGCGCGGTTCCGCAGCGAGGGAACGGAAATAAGACCCGTCTCGACGCCTTGCGTCATGCGCGTGCCCTGGTAATCGGCAAAGAAGAACACCTTCTCCTTGCGGATGGGACCGCCCACCGTGGCGCCGAACTGATTCCGGTCGTATGTGGCGCGCTCCGGAGCAAAATAGTTGCGCGCGTCCAGGTCGGTGTTGCGAAGGAATTCAAACACGGTTCCGTGCAGTTCGTTAGTCCCCGACTTGGTCGTCACCAACACCTGGCCGCCGCTGAAGTTGCCGTACTCGGCGTCGAAGTTGCTGGTGAGCACGCGAAATTCCCGGACCGAGTCGAGGTTGGGCACAATCGCCGTGCCCATATTGAAATCCTCCTGCGCCGAACTGCCGTTCACAATGAAACCGTTAGCGGTCTCCCTCTGGCCGCTCACCGACATGTTTCCCGGATTCAGATCCCCGGAGGGCGGCGCGCTCGTGCATCCGGACATTACCACTGCGTTTGGCTGTTGCGAACTGGCCGGTATAACGCCGGGTTGGAGCGCCAGCAGATCTGTGTAACTGCGGCCGTTGACGGGGACGCTCGCCAGCTTGCTCGCTGGGATGAGTTCCCCCTGCTGGGTATCGGTGGTTTCAATCTGAGCTGGCGACTCACTGACGGTCACCGCCTCGGCCCGCGCCTCCAGGATCAATTGGACATTGAGCAGCAGAGCGGCATTCGAAGTCACCGTCACTCCCGCCCGCTTGTATGGCTTGAATCCGGGGTGATCGATCTGCAACTCATAATGGCCCTCCGGCAGGGCCGGAAAGCCGTAAAACCCTTCGCTGTTCGTGCTGGCCTTGCGCGTGACGCCCGTTTCGGTGTTGCGGGCCACTACGAGCACGCCCGGCATCACGGCGCCGCTCGGATCGGCGACCGTGCCCGCGATGCTGCCCGCGGTGCTCGCCAGGCCGGGAAAGCCTGCCGCCATTAGGAGCAGGATCGGAACCAGGGTACGCGTTCGGGTATTCATGTTTAGTTTATCGTCGGCATCTACTTGCAACTCAGTTGCAAGTAGAGCCCGAGAATCCATCAAAACCTAGTTGCAACCAAGTGTCAACTAGAAACTGCCGAGAATCTTCAAAGACGCTCTGAAGCGTATTGTTCTGTCGCTCAACAGTGTCCGCCCGGCGGCCACCGACTTGTTAGAATGTGGTCAATGTCTTACGACGTCTTAATTATCGGCAGCGGACCCGGTGGATACTCCGCCGCGGTGCGCGCGGGGCAATATGGGCTGCGCACGGCGCTGGTCGAAAAGGACCCGCGGCTGGGCGGAACGTGCCTGCTGGTCGGCTGCATTCCCACCAAAGCGTTGTTGCACACGGCGGAACTTTGGGAGCACTTCAAGAGCGGCGGCGAAGGCATCCTGTGCGACAACCCGCGCCTGGATTACCCCAAAGTCATCGACCACAAGAACGACATCGTCAGCAAGCACTCCAAGGGCGTCGAGTTCCTGATGCGCAAGAACAAGGTCGATGTCATCCGCGGGCAGGCTCGCATACTTGGTCCCGGCCGCGTCGAGGTGCGCACGGCCGAGGGCGCACGCACGGTCGAGACGAAAAACATCATCGTGGCGACCGGGTCCGTGGCGCGCATGCTGCCGGGCCTCGAGCCGGATCCCGACTGTATCCTGACCAACGTCGAAATCCTGGATCTGCGCTCGATTCCGAAGTCGATGGTCGTCATCGGCTCGGGCGCGGTGGGGAGCGAGTTCGCCTCCATGTTCAACCGCTTCGGGACCAAGGTCACGCTGCTCGAAATGCTGCCGCGCATCGTCCCGTTCGAAGACGAAGAAGTCTCGAAGGAGCTCGAGCGGCTGTTCAAGAAGAGCGGCATCCGCGTCGAGACGGGCGCGCGCGCCGAGAAGATCGAGCGGTCGGAGGGCGGCGTTCAAGTCACGGTCACGCTCTCGAACGGCAAGCAGGAGGTTCTGGCGGCCGACAAGGTGCTGGTGGGCGTGGGCCGCAAGCCGGTGACGGAAGACATCGGCCTCGAGACCACGCGCGTCGAAACCGACCGCGGCTTCATCAAGGTGGACCCGGACCAGCAGACCGCCGAACCCGGCATCTACGCCATCGGCGACGTGGTGGCGGGCACGCCGCAACTGGCGCACGTGGCCACCAAAGAAGGCATGGTCGCGGTGGCGCACATTGCCGGAAAGCCGGTGGAGCGGCTCAACCGCATGCGCATTCCCAGTTGCACCTACACCGAGCCGGGGATCGCCAGCGTAGGGCTGACCGAGGCCGAGGCCCGCGCGCGCGGCTACAAAGTCAAGGTCGGGAAGTTCGCCTTCATGCCGAACAGCATGGCCTCGATTCTGGGCCGGCATAACGGTTTCGTGAAGGTGGTGAGCGACGAGACCTACGGCGAGATCCTGGGCGTCCACATCATCGGCCCGCTGGCCTGGGAGCTGATTCCAGAGGCCGTCGCCGCGATGTCGGCCGAGGCCACCGTCGAGACCATCATGAACATGATCCATGCCCATCCGACTCTGCACGAGGCCGTGGGCGAAGCGTTCAACAACATCTACGGGCTTGCGATTAATGCGTGACGCCGTGAAAGACACTCCGGGCTCCCTTCCACCAGTGCTGAGAGAATCCGGGGACACTCCGGGCTCCCTTCCACTACTCCCGCCCTTTCACGTAGGGCAGGCGTGTCCCCAGGATTCTCTCGTCGTCGCTGGCCCTCCGCGCCCTTGCGACCTTCGCGACCTCGGCCGCATCGGTTACGGCCAGGCCGTCGAGCTGCAGCGTGCGCTGGTCGAGAAGCGCAAGCAGGGGCTCGTACCGGACCAGTTGCTGATCGTCGAGCATCCGCACGTCATCACGCTGGGGCGCAACGGCAAGCTCGACCACCTGTTGGCGAGCGAGACCGTGCTCGGGCGCGCCGGCATTTCGTTCTTCCCCACGGACCGCGGCGGCGACATCACCTACCACGGCCCCGGCCAGGTGGTGGGCTACCCGATTTTCGACTTGCGCGAATGGAAGCGGGACGTGGTGGCCTACGTGCGGGCGATCGAGCAGGCGCTCATCGACACGCTGGCGGATTTCGGCATCGCGGCCGGCCGCGAGCGCGGGATGACGGGCGTGTGGGTGGATGGCCGCAAGATCGCGGCCATCGGCGTCCACATCAGCCGCTGGATCACCTCGCACGGCTTTGCGCTGAACGTGACCACCGACCTGCGGTATTTCCAGTACATCGTGCCCTGCGGCCTGTCCAAGCCTGTCACCTCGATGGCGGAGCTGGGCGCGGCGCCCGAGCGGGCGGAGCTCGTCGCCTCGCTTGCGCGGCATTTTGCGGAGCTGTTTCATCTCGAGATCGCTGTTCCAGTGAGTGCAACCGAGGAGGCCATATGATCGACGTCGTCATGCCCCAGATGGGCGAGAGCATTGTCGAAGGAACGCTGACCAAGTGGTTGAAGAAGGCGGGAGACCGCGTCGAGCGGGACGAGCCGTTGTTCGAGATCTCAACCGACAAGGTTGACACCGAAATTCCTTCGCCCGCGGCGGGCACGCTCTCCGCGGTACTGGTGGAACAGGGCAAGACGGTGGCGATCAACACCGTGGTGGCGCGCATCGACGAGACGGGTACAGCCGTGGCCGCGCCGCAAGTCGCAGCGGCGCCGGCTCCCGAACCGGCGGTCGAGGCCGCGGCCGTTGCGGCGGCGCCTCCGCCTCCGCCGCCCGAGCCCGAAGCCGTCGAGGCCACGCCCGAGGAAGCCCTGGGGCCGCTGTCGCCGCTGGTGCGGCGCATGGCGCGCGAGAACAACATCGACCTGAAGCAGATCCGTGGCAGCGGCGCCGGCGGCCGTATCACGAAACAGGATCTGGAGGCCCACCTGGCGCAGCGCGCCACCGCGGCGTCCGCGCCGCCGCCCGTTATGCCGCCTCCGCCGGTGGCGCCGCCTCCTTCCGCGCCGCTCCCACGCGCCGAAGCGGCCAAGGTTCGCATCGAGCCGATGAGCCTGATGCGCAGCCGCATCGCCGAGCACATGATCGCCAGCCGCCGCACATCGGCGCACGTCACCACCATGCACAAAGTGGACATGACGCGCGTGGCCAAGATCAGGGCGCGGAACAAGGCCGAGGTGCAGGCGCGCTATGGGTTCTCGCTGACCTATCTGCCCTTCATCACCCGCGCCGCATGTGAAGCGCTGCGCGCCTACCCTCTCGCCAACGCTTCGGTCGAGGGCACCAACATCATCTTTCACAACGAGATCAATATCGGGATCGCGGTGGCGCTCGAGGCCGGGCTGATCGTGCCGGTGATCCGGAACGCCGACCAGAAGAACGTGCTCGGTCTGCAGCACTCCATCGTGGACCTGGCCACGCGCGCCCGCTCCCGCCAGCTCAAGCCCGACGAAGTTCAGGGCGGCACGTTCTCGATCACCAACTTCGGCAGCTACGGCAGCCTGTTCGGCACGCCGATCATCAACCAGCCGCAGGTGGCGATCCTGGGCGTAGGCGCGGTGGAGAAGACGCCGGTGGTCATCGAGGACGACGCCATAGCTATCCGCTCCATAGCGCTCATCGGGCTGACCTTCGACCACCGCCTGCTCGACGGCGCCTACGCCGACCAGTTCATGACCAGGCTGAAGGCCGCACTCGAGAACTGGTCGGAAGAAGTGCTGTAAAGCTAGGCGGCTCCGACCGCCAGCTCCGCCGTGCGGGCGCTGCGGCCCGCCGCGTCCACGGCTGCGATCTGGTAGCTGCGGGCGGCCTGGCCCGCCGCGGCGTCCTCGAACACGAACGGGCGCTTGCCGGTCTGGGGCTGGTACGCCACTTGGCCGATCTTCTCGCGATCGCGCCAGATCTCGTAACGGGCGACCGGCTCGTCGCCGGCGTAAGCCGTCTGCCATTTCAGCCGGACCACGTGGTTGCCGCCGCGCGTTTCCCGCTCGACCGATGCCTCGCGCGGCGGCGTCAGGTCCTGCTTGGGAAGCTGGAAGTAGTTCGTCTTGCCGTCCTTGATCGCATTCGCCAGCTTCTCGATGGCGCGCCGGTCGGAAACGGTAAGCCCTTGCGCGGCAATCTGTGCGGCGGCCAGGTTCTGCACCAACTGGCAGGACTTGGGATCGGCATCGATGTGCCCGGTGCCGATGATAGCCGTGTGAATGCCCGGCGTCGAGAGAGAATACTCGACCAGCGGCCGGCTGGCGAGCGCGCCGCTGCCCACCGTTCGCACCACATGCTCAGGCCGCGTGGACCAGGTGGCCGGCTTGGTGTACATGGCCCCGTCGGCAAACACCTTCATGGCGATGAGACCCATGTTTTTGGCGGCTGCAACCGGGATGACGTTGTACTGCATGTTGAAGCTCATCCGGTCGTTGGCGTTGATCGCCACCAGCATGCCGTCGAGAACGTCGCGCTCATCGCGCTGGATCATTTCCATCATTACGGCCGGGGAAGCATGGCCGGAGAATCCGATGTGCCGGATCAGCTTCTCTTCTTTCGGATTGAGGCCGGTCCGGTTGGCGCCGTCGCGCAGATCGATGAGCGCGGCAAGGGCACCGATGTTCTCCGCCTTCGGGTCGGGGTTCAGATAGCCCTCGTAAGCGGCCTCGACATCTTCCATGGTCGAGACGGCGTGAACGAGCACCATGTCGAGCCAGGCGCCAGCCGGGTAATTCCCGTTCCCGTCGCCGAACACCAGGCTCAGCGTTCTCTTGACGTCATCCACCGTGTGGGAGCCGCGCGGCCCGTTGGTGAAATTCATCAGTCCGGGCTTGTTCCAACCGCCTTTGCCGAACCGCAGCACGCTCTTGCTCGTCAGAAAAATCGAGCGCCGCTTGCGCTCGTCGTAGCCGGCCTCGCCGGGAATCAGGTGCAGCTCCCGGAAGGCCTTGCCGTAATTGGACTGGCTGGGACCGTAAGCGTTCGAGGTATCGAAGTAGTTGATGCCCAGCTCGAAGGCCTTCAGGATGATCGGGACCGGCTGGACGTCCGACGCAGTCCATTGCAGGGAGGCCTGCCCACCCAGGCCGAGCGTCGTGGCCTCGAACTGCAGCCGGCCCATTTCACGTTTCATCGGCTTGCTGACGGCGGACTGGCCGAAGGCCAGATACGGCCCGGCCGAAGCCAAAGCCGCCGATCCCAGGAACCGGCGGCGGGACAGCGTTCCATGATCCATAAGGAGTTCTCCTTTCGACAGGCCGGAGGCCTGTCCTACTCGACAGGCCGGAGGCCTGTCCTACTGGCCCAACCCCTCGAACAGAACGGTGCTGAGGTACCGCTCGCCGGAGTCGGGAAGAATGGCCACGATGGTTTTGCCCTCGAACTCGGGCTGATGCGCCAGGCGAACGGCCACAGCCACGGCCGCGCCCGAAGAGATGCCGGAGATGATCCCTTCTTCGCGGGCCAGCCGGCGCGCCCATTCCACGGCCTCCTCATTGGTGGCCGCCTCGGCGCGATCGACCACGGAAAGATCGAGCGTCTCGGGAATGAAGCCAGCGCCGAGACCCTGAATCTTGTGCGCGCCGGGCACGAGCGGCTCGTGGCGCAGCGTCTGGGCGATGACGGGACTCGCGGCCGGCTCGACCGCAACCGAGACGATCGGCTTGTGCATCTCGTTCTTGATGTAACGCGAGACGCCGGTGATGGTGCCGCCGGTACCGACGCCGGAAACGAAGACGTCAACCGCGCCGCCCGTGTCTTCCCAGATCTCCGGGCCGGTGGTGCTGAAATGGATGTCGGGATTGGCGGGGTTCTTGAACTGGTCCGGCAGGAAGTAGCGGCCGGGGTCGGAAGCGATGAGCGCCTCCGCCTTCGCGATGGCAGCCTTCATTCCGCCGGCGGCGTCGGTGAGAACGACGGTAGCGCCGAAAGCGGCCAGCACTCTGCGGCGCTCGATGGACATGCTCTCGGGCATAACGAGGGTGATGGGGTAGCCGCGCGCGGCGGCGACGAAGGCCAGCGCGATACCGGTATTGCCGCTGGTCGGTTCGACGATCTCGCGGCCGGGGCCGAGAACCCCTCTCTTCTCGCCGTCCAGAATCATGGCCGCGCCGATGCGGTCCTTGACCGAGTAAGCGGGGTTGCGGCCCTCGATCTTCACCAGCACGGTAGCGGGCGCGCCGCCGGCGATGCGATTGAGCCTGATGAGAGGCGTCCGCCCGATGCTGAGCGAGTTGTCCTCGAAAAACGCGGCTCTAGATTTCCCAGTTGGGGACATAGTGCTCCTGCCGTTCCGCCCACTCGCGGGCCAGTGCAGCGAAGTTGGTATGGTCGACGATCGCGGAGATCGCCTCATCGACATTGCGCCACATCTCGGTGAAGGGCGTGTCGGCCCGGCGCTTGCCGCGCGGCTTGGCCTCGGAGCCTTCCACGAACCGGAGGACTTCTCCCACGGTGATGGCGGCGGGGAGGCGGGCCAGGAGGTAACCGCCCTCGGCGCCGCGCCGCGATTCGACGAAGCCGCCCTGCTTCAGGCTGGCCAGGATCAGCTCGAGAAACTTTTGAGGGATCTTCTGCCGCCTGGCAATGTCGGCGATCCGGATGGGATCGCCCGAGTCGTGGACGGTGAGATCGAACAGGGCCTGCAGGGCGTATTCGCCTTTAACAGAGATGCGCATGAGGCCGGAGGAACTCCAGTTCAACGATCTACAACTAGAGGTTAGTCGATACGAGGCCATGCGGTCAATGCGGGCGCGGCAGCTGAAGCCTGCGCCACGCCTTTTCGCCGGACAAGCTGGAGCAGGTCCCACGAGCCCGCAGACGGCACTATGATAATGAGTCATGAGCCGAAACCCTGTCGTGGTGACTCTCTCGATGATGGTGTTGGCGGGAGCGGGCCGCGCGGCCGATCCGCCGTACCTCGACCCTTCCCTGCCCGTGGAGCAGAGGGTCGACGACCTGGTCTCGCGGATGACGGTCGAGGAAAAGGTCTCGCAGGTGGTACACAGGGCCGCAGCGATCCCGCGGCTGAAGGTGGCGGAATACAACTGGTGGAGCGAGGCGCTGCACGGCGTGGCTTCGGGAACCGCTACCGTGTTCCCGGAGCCGATCGGCCTGGGCGCGACGTTCGATGCGCCGCTGATCCATGACATGGCCGCGGCGATCGGCACGGAAGCGCGCGCCAAGCACCACGCGGAAGTGCGGCGGGGCAGCTACAGCGGCTTGGGCCTGGACTTCTGGGCGCCGAACATCAACATCTTCCGAGATCCGCGATGGGGCCGCGGGCAGGAGACCTACGGCGAAGATCCGTTCCTCACGGGACGCATGGGAGTGGCCTTCGTAACCGGGATGCAGGGCGACGATCCGAAGTACCTGAGGACAATCGCGACGCCCAAGCATTACGCGGTTCACAGCGGGCCGGAGCCGACGCGGCACACGGTGGATGTGACGGTGTCGAAGCACGACGAGGAAGACACGTACCTGCCGGCCTTTCGGGACGCGGTGACGGAGGGCAAAGCCGGGTCGGTGATGTGCGCATACAACAGCGTCAACGGCGAACCGGCGTGCGCCAGCGCGTTCCTGCTCGAAGACCAGTTGCGGGGGAAGTGGGGGTTCCGGGGATACGTGGTCTCGGATTGCGGCGCGGTGCGCGACATCGAGCGCGGGCACCATTTCACCAAGACGTTGCCCGAAGCCGACGCCATCTCGATGCAGCGCGGGACGGACCTGGAGTGCAACGAGCCCGGCAACGACTTCTCCGGCTACCTGAAGGCGGTACAGCAGGGGCTGCTGGCGGAGAAGGACCTGGACACGGCGGTGAAGCGGCTAATGCGGGCGCGCTTCGAGCTGGGCATGTTCGATCCGCCGGCCATGGTGAAGTACGCGCAGACGCCGCCGGCGGAGAACGACAGCCAGGCGCACCGCGCCCTGGCGCTGAAGGCGGCGCGCGAGACGATGGTGCTGCTGAAAAACAAGGGCATACTGCCGCTCGACCCGACCATCAAGAAGATCGCGGTAGTGGGACCGCTGGCGGATTCGGCCCTCGTTCTGGAGGGCAACTACAATGGCGTGCCATCGCGCTCGACGACGGCGCTGGAAGGGATCGTCAACCAGTTCCCGCGAGCCAAGGTCACGTTTGCTCCGGGGACGCAGTTCTTGCGGACGGGGAATCCCGTTCCCGGATCGGTATTGCAAACGGTGGACGGGCGGCCGGGGCTGACAGGCGAGTATTTCAAAGGCACGGAGCTGAAGGGGCCCCCGGTAGTGACGCGCGTGGATCGGGACGTGAATTTCGAGTTCGACGAGCCCGCGCCTGGGCTGGGCCGTGAGAACTTCTCGGTGCGGTGGACGGGATTCCTGAAGCCGGCGGAATCGGGCGCTTACGAGCTGGGAGTGACCGGCGATGACGGCTACCGTTTGTGGCTGGACGGCAAGCTGCTGGTGGAGGACTGGAGCACACACGGCCGATCGACCAAGACCGCCAATGTGACGCTGCAGAAGGGCCACAAGTACGCCGTGAAGCTGGAGTACTTCCAGAGCGGCGGCGGCGCGGTGGCGCGGCTGGTCTGGTCGCACCTGGCGCCGCATCTCCGGGAAGAAGCGGTGGCAGCGGCGAAGGAGGCCGATGTGACGATCGCGGTGGTCGGCATCACGCCGGACCTGGAAGGCGAAGAGATGACCGTGAACGTGCCGGGGTTCAAGGGCGGGGACCGCGTCAGCATCGACCTGCCGGCCGCGGAGGAGGATGTGCTGAAGGCTGTCAGTGCGACGGGCACGCCGCTGGTGGTGGTGCTGATGAACGGCAGCGTGCTGGCCGTGAACTGGGCGCAGGAGAACGCGGACGCCATTCTGGAGGCGTGGTATCCGGGTGAGGAAGGCGGCACGGCGATTGCCGAGACGCTGGCGGGCCTGAACAATCCGGCAGGCCGGTTGCCGGTGACCTTCTACCGGAGCGCGGACCAGTTGCCGGCATTCGAAGACTACTCCATGAAGGGCCGGACGTACCGCTACTTCGAGGGGCAGCCGCTGTATCCGTTCGGATACGGGCTGAGCTACTCGCAATTCATTTACGGCAACCTGAAGCTGTCGAGCGACACGGTGACGGCCGGGTCGCCGTTGGGCGTGGATGCCCAGGTGAAGAACATGAGCCAGCGCGAGGCGGATGAAGTCGTCCAGCTTTACCTGACGTTCCCGCAAGTTGCGGGAGCGCCGATCCGGGCGCTGCGGGGGTTCACGCGCGTGCACCTGGCCGCCGGTGCGAGCCGGGCCGTTCACTTTGACCTGAAGACGCGGGACCTGAGCGTGGTGAGCGAGGCGGGCGACCGTGTGGTGGCGGCCGGCGCGTACCAGATCAGCGTGGGAGGCGGGCAGCCGGGGACGGGCGCCGCGGTGGTGGAGGCGGGGTTCACGATGGAGGGCGGGATGATGCTGGCGGAGTAAGGCCGGCTCCGAGTCGTTGGCCGCAGGCTGTTCGAGCGCCAGTTCCGCCGGCGGGTGGCACTGTCCATTTGTGGGATTGGGACCCTGTTGTACTTTTTTGTTTTCGCGTTTATTCTTGCGCCGGGCGGTCAGGGCCTTGCGGGCGGCTTCATAGATGCGGTTGAGGCGGGCATCGTAGCGATCGAGGTTGGCGAAGGCGCGGGATTCGTCGCAGAGGGCGCGGAAGGCGAGGGCGAGTTTGAATTCCTCCCGGACGCCGGGTTCCTGGCGGGCGATTTCGGCATTGTAGAGGTCGATTTCGAGGGACCTGAGGCGGTCCAGGCGCCAACGGGCGGCGGCGAGCAGGTTGACGAGGCCGAACTCGAGGGGAGATTCGGGCTGGAATTCGGCGAGGTAGAGTTCGCGAAGGGCACGGAATTCGTCCGGAGACTCGTCAGGGAGGACGATTTGGCGGGAGGCGAGGCCGTGGGTGAGAGGGGCGGCCTGGCAGCGGGCGAGTCCTTCGGGGGTCTTGGGTCCGCGGGAGCGGGCGCCGTTGGCGCGCGAGGAATCGATGCGGCGTTGAGAGGACACGGGGCCGAGGTCTACCTGGGGTGAGGGTAGCGCGGCTGGCAAGGGGTGGCGGGGGGTTGGGTTCTGTAAGTGGTTCAGGGGGTGGGAGATTCAGGTGGGCGTTGGCGGGGAATGGTCCATGCCAGCCCTTGCAGGTCCGGCACAACGGGAGATGAAACAGGCCAACAGAAACAATATGGGCCGCGGATGAACGCAGATAAACGCCGATCAAGAAAACAAATGACATATCGGCGCTTATCTCCATGAGGCATGGCGCCTTCGCACAACGGTTACGGACCTGGGGCGGACTGCGAGCCGGAACATTTCTGAGCCATAATGTAATATGTCCGCAGAGCCTCGGAGATGAGCGCGCATTCCAAAATTGAGTGGACGGAGGCAACCTTGCATCCTTAACCGACCATGTTGTGGAAACAGTTGTGAACAACGGTTACGTCTTGTTCGTAGTTCCCGATGGGGGAGGAAGGTCCCATGCAGACCCGTAACAATCGCCGTGAGTTCGACCTGCGCAACCGGCCCGCGATTCGCACCTGGGGCTCGGGCGTGTCCCGTTCGGGAGTCAGGTCATGAACCAGAAACTGCGCTCATTCCTGTTGTGGATCAGTGTGCCTCTTTGCATAGTCCTTGCAGTCACGAGCCTCTCGGTCTTTTGGCCAGGCATTTACTGGCGGGAGAAACCCGCGTCCGTGGTGGGTGCTGTGGTGAGCGACATCCTCGACCTGTGCCTGATTCTGCCGACGCTCGTTGTTACCACGGTGCTCGCCAGGCGGGGGTCTCTTTGCGCACTGCTTGTCTGGGCCGGCACCCTGGGGTATCTTTGCTACAATTTCCTGATCTATGTGTTTGACGTTCACTTCAATGCGATGTTCCCCGCCTACTGTGCCGTCATGGGCCTCAGCTTCTACGGCCTGATGGGTGTGCGGGAATTCCTCGTGCCGGGCGAGGTCGCGAAGACCTATAGTCCTGGCGCTCCGCGCAGATCGATTGCAGCAGCCTTCATTCTGCTGGCTCTGTTCGCGGGGGCGCACGAGTTGCAGGAAATCGTGCTGGCGATCCGTGCCGGGACAATCCCGGCCGGCGCCGCCGGGGCGGGACAGTTTACCGACCCGATTCACGTACTGGATCTTTGTTTTCTCTTGCCCGCGCTGGTGATTGCCGCGGTCATGCTGCTTCGGCGGAAAGAGATGGGCTTTACGCTTGCGCCGGTCCTCAGTGTTGTGCTGATTCTGATCAGTATCGAGGTGATCGCAATGATCGTGGTGGCCGTCGAAAAGGGTCTCGCAGGCGACCTCACCCCGGCAATATCTTTTGCGGTGCCCGGGGGCCTCTTCGCGGTGCTGCTGGGCTGGTACTTATACCCGAAGCGTAAGGGTGCGGAGCAGGCCGGAATGCTCTCATAAGCAGGCGTTGGAGCATCACGCGGGCCACGGGGTCATCGTTTCCGAGGCTCGACGGAACACCTGTCGGCCCGCAGCGAGGATTAGTACCCGGAAGTCTTAGGGCTGTATCGGAAGCGCCCCGGTTCGCATATGGGCTATCCATGGCCGGGAGACCGCTCGCCGATACAGATGATCCGTTGGTGCTGCGGGTTCCGGATAGCGCTGTCCGAGGAAAGCACACAGCTGCGTTCGAGTGTCTGATGGCGCTCGACCAATCCAGACTACCCGAGGACCGCAGCCTAACCCTTGACGCGCCTGGCGCCCCAAGGTTCAGGAATCGGCGCGCAGAGTGACAGGAGAGTCTTCGACTTGGGCGGTTGTGATCATGCTCATTTCACCGGATAGCCGATATTCCGGATGAACCGGTTGTAGTCCGGATCCTTCCGGATCCCGTCCATCCACGGTTCCGATCGCAGCAAGATCTGGCAATCGCACCGCTCTTTCTCTCCCTGGCGCAACAGTTGAACCGCTTTGTCGTGTTCGCCGAGGGCCAGATGCACCCCCGCGACCTCGTAGGCGCAAACGTAGCGCGACCTCGCCTTCCTGTCGAGCATATCCGCCAGTCTTTTCGCCTCCGCAGTATTGCCCGCGGCTGCCTGGGCCATCGCCAGGAACGTGGTGATGGTCACGTGCTGGTCCAGACGGTAAGCGTCTTCCGCGGCTTTAACGGCCTCCTGAGCCTGGCCGTTCAGCATGTAAGCCATCCCCAGCCACGCATAGCCGTAAGCAAAATCAGGATAGAGCGCGATGGCACGGCGGCACTCGGCGATGGCGCGCTCATATTGCCTCGCAACGATCAGGGTGTTCAGGAAATCGGAATAGATCGGGTAGGAAACCGGGTCCAGTTGGTGTGCCAGGCCGGCCTCCGCAATGGCCCGGTCGTGCATGGAGAGGGTCATGAAATAGCCGCCGTACCAGTCGTGGGCATCGGCCGAATTTGGGTTCAGCTCCAGGGCATGCTTGAGTTGGCGCTCCGCGCCGGTCCAGTCCCAATCGAAGCGCAGCATCACGGCGGCCATCGCAGTGTCCGCCTCCGCCAGCGTGTCGCCGGAAAGCTCGATGGCTCTTTGCGCATGCTCGCGGGATTTGGGCATGACGTCCTTGGGTTTCTCGAAGTCCGGAGTGAGCGCGCCGTACGCCAGGGCCAGCGCCGCTTCCGCCTGCGCGTAGGAACGGTCGTGCGCCAGCGCCTGTTCGAACAAGTCGATCGCTTTGCGAATCCCCTCTTCGGTACCGGCATCCATGGAAGCTCGACCCCGGAGGTAAAGATCGAGGACGGCGGGATCAACGGGATGCCGCTGGGCGAGTTGCCCCCGTTCCTGCGGGGTCACTGAGACCTTGATCTCATCGGCAATCGAGCGGGCCACGTCGGCCTGGAGGTCGAGCACGTCGCGAACATCGCGATCGAAGCTCTGCTGCCACAAAGTTTCCTCGTTGGCGCCGACGCGAATCAGGCGGGCGGAGATGCGTACACGATCGCCGAAGCGCTGGACCGTGCCCTCCACGACTGCGTCGACGCCCAGTTCCCTGGCGATTGTGAGAAGACGCTTGTGCACATTTTTGTACTGCATGGCGGAGGTGCGGGAAATGATGCGCCATCCGTGAATCCTCATCATGGCGTCAATCAGCTCAGCGGTCATCCCGTCGGTGAAGTAGTCTTCGGAGCCGGCGGAAATCGTCTCCAGCGGCAGGACCGCGATGGAGCGGATGGGGGCCGCGCCGGAATGAGTCTGCCAAAAAACGCCGCCCGCGATTCCAGCCAGCACCAGTGCGGCCGCGGCGGGCCAAAGCCGGCGAGCAGTCCTTTTCAAGGGCGTTTTGCGTTTTTCCATCGTGGGCGAATGCGCCTGGATCCGCTTCAAATCGTGCCGCATCTCCGCGACGGTCCGATAGCGCAAGGCGCGATCTTTTTCCGTAGCTTTGGCGACAACGCGTTCCAACTCCGCGGAGACCGAGGGAGCCAACGTGCGGACCGGCGGAAGCGGCTGGCGCAGAATGGCGTCGAACTGGGCCGCCAGGGTCTTCCCACGGAAGGCACGCACGCCGGTAAGCATCTCAAAGAGCACCGCGCCGAAGGAGAAAATGTCGCTGCGGGCGTCGAGCGGCTCGCCGCGGGCCTGCTCCGGAGACATGTAGGCCACCGTGCCCACGGCCGTGCCCGGCATGGTGAGCGCAGCCTCGGCGAGCGCGACGGTCTCGTCTTGTGTATTCGCCGGCGAGGTTTCAGGGGTGAACTTGGCCAGACCGAAGTCCATGATCTTTACCTGGCCATCGCCGGTCAGGAAGATGTTCGCCGGCTTGATGTCGCGATGGATGATCCCTTTGGCATGCGCGGCCTCCAGTCCGGTGGCGGCGAGGAGCGCGATTTCGACAGCGTCCGCGGGCGCCATGGGCTGACCGTCGATCCGCTGCTGAAGCGTCGCGCCTTCAAGGAGCTCCATGGCGATATAGCGGATGCCGTCTCGTTCACCCACGTCGTGAATGGTGCAGATGTTGGGGTGGTTCAGGGCAGCGATAGTGCGCGCCTCGTGTTCGAAGCGCTCGCCGAAGCTGCCGAGCGCCGTCTTGATGGCTACGTGGCGGCCCAGCCTGGAGTCGCGAGCTTTATACACTTCGCCCATGCCACCCGCGCCGATAGCAGCGAGGACTTCATAGGGTCCGAGTTTGGAACCCGGCACCAGAGACATCACGCTTGGTTAAATTGTACTCCGAACAAAGGCTTAGATCCCGAATGACGGCCCAACGGCTGAGGTGAGTCACTCTCCGTGAAATGCCATCCCGGAGGATGGGGGAGCGCATGCAATGCTTACCGAACGAGAAGTCGCCGTCCCGTCCTTCCACGCCCGTTTGGCCGGTCCAAGGCTTTACAATACTTGCGTCCGCCGTTCGTCTACAGGAATGGATGGATGAGGCGGCGGGCAGCACCTGGATGACCGAGCAAGACCGTCAAATCTCCGAGATCTTCTCGGAGCAACGATCCCGGCTGCGCAGTTTCATACGCCGGCGCGTGCCCGATCCTTCCGACGCCGAGGACATCGTGCAGGAGGTCTTCTACGAACTGGTAGAAGCCAATCGCCTGCTGATGCCGATTGAGCACGTGACCGGCTGGCTTTTTCGCGTCGCGCGCAATCGCATCACGGACCTTTTCCGCAAGAAGAAGCCGGAGCTTTTCGGAGATGCAGCGGCCGAGGACGAAGACGGCGAGCTGCGGCAGATCGAAGATCTGTTGCCATCGCCCGATGCCGGGCCGGAAGCGCTCTACCTCCGCAGCGTGCTTCTCGATGAGCTGGAGGCTGCGCTCGGCGAACTGCCCGACGAGCAGCGTGAAGTGTTCGTCGCTCACGAACTGGAGGGGCGCAGCTTCAAAGAGTTGTCGGCAGAAAGCGGGGTAAACGTCAACACCCTGCTCTCGCGCAAGCGCTACGCGGTGCTTCAGCTCCGCAAACGGTTGCAGAGCATTCACGATGAGTTTACGAAGACGTGAGGAACACGACATGAGAATGAGAAAGAAATGGATTCTTCTGGCCCCACTGGCCCTGCTGGCGATCGCGGTCTTCATCGCGATCGGCGGCGAAGTGGTGATGCGTCTGTGGAACTGGCTGCTGCCGGCGTTGTTCGGGTGGCGGCAAATTACGTTCTGGCAAGCTGTCGGACTGCTGGCTCTGTGCCGGATTCTGTTCGGAGGCTCTGGTGCTGGTGGCTTTCGGGGCTCCAACTTCCGGCGGCGAATGGCCGAGCGCTGGGAGAAGATGACGCCCGAAGAGCGCGAGAAGCTCCGCCAGGGTATGCGCTCACGTTGCGGCGGCTTTGGAGCGCCAACCAGCGGGACCAGCGAGCCGGCCTGCTAATTGAAGCCACAAAGGTAACGCCAGTCATCGACAGGCGCTATACGCTGAGTGAGGTCCCCGAAGCGATCCGGTATCTCGAAGAAGGACACGCTCGAGGAAAAGTAATAATAGCTTTGGAACGGCAAGGCGAAACGTAGTGCAGTGCGGCGCCGATGGCAAGGGGCAAAATCGGGGACAGACACGAAGTTTCGCAAAAGCGGCGAAATTCGGTCCAGTCCCCATTTTGCGGACGATCCCGCACCAGAGGGGCAAAATCGGGGACAGGCGCGAAGTTTCGCAAAAGGGGCGAAATTCGGTCCAGTCCCCATTTTGCCCAGTCCCCATTTTGCGGACGATCCCACTAGACTTCGAGTTTCCAGGGGGCGCGGTAGTTCGCTTTCAACATTGGCCTGGCGGTGTCCTGCGCGACGGTCCACTCGTTCTCATCCCAATCCAGCCGGACTTTCGAACGCATCGCCACGTTGGCCAGAATGCAGACCGACGACGAACGCACGCACGTTTCGATCTCGCTCGCCGGCTTCTGGCGGCTCCTGATGCACTTCAGCCAGTTCTCCCAGTGGGGGACGTTCATCCGCTGCATCTCGGGGTCGTCCTCCCACACGGTCACACCCTTCGAACGGTCGTTCGGAATCAGCCGGCACATGGACCGATTCACGAAGATGGTGGCATCCGTGCCGTGGATCACGGTGCCCGCGCCCTGGTTCATGCCGAACATGGGCAGCGGATTGCACGTTCGACTCTCATAGCTGGCCAGAAACTTCGGATACAGGAACGTCGCCAGCATGGTGTCCGGCGTCTCGGTGTTGTCCTGGACGTAAAACTTGCTGCCCATGGCGTCGATGGTGGTGGGCATCACTTCGTTGAAACACTGGTGCAATGGATCGATGAGGTGCACGCCCCAGTCGGTCATGGCGCCGCCCGCATAATCCCAGAAGTAGCGGAACGTCGGGAAACGGGCCGTCTTCACGCCCCAGCGGTTGGGGTTGAATGGGACCTCGGGCGCGGGTCCGAGCCACATATTCCAATCGAGGTCGTCTGGCGGGGCGCTGTCAGGCGGATTGCCCCATCCAGCCTTCGCGGTAAGGCCGCTCTGAAAGGCATGGCAGAAGGTGACCTCGCCGGGGGCGCCCTGCTTCACCAGTTCCGCGGCTTTCAGGAAATAGCCGCCGGAGCGCTGCATGGTGCCGGCCTGGACGATGCGGCCGTACTTGCGCGCCGCCTGCACCATCTTCCGGCCTTCTTCGACGTACACGCAGGCGGGTTTCTCGACGTACACGTCCTTGCCGGCCTTGCAGGCCTCCACGGTCATGTAAGCGTGCCAGTGATCGGGCGTCGAAATACAGACGGCGTCGATGGACTTGTCGGACAGAATGTCGCGGAAATCCTTCACCAGTTTCGGCTGGAATCCGCCCTGGCGCGCCGCCGCCTCCGCACGTTCCAGGTGCGGCCGGTAGACGTCGCAGATAGCGGCCGGAACCAGGCCGGGCACTTTCATCGAATAGCCGAGGTTCTCCGACCCCATAGCGCCGAGGCCGATGAAGCCGACCGCGACGCGGTCATTGGCGCCTTTCACGGTGCCCGTGAAAAGCGAAGCGGTGAACGCCGCGCTTGCGGCCTTAAGCATATCTCGCCGGGAACTGCTCATGATTTCCTCCTGCCGGCAACCGAGTCTCACTGCCGCCTGGATTGTGCGGCCCCTCGCGTTGTTGCCGCCTGCAGCATTCCGAATTATACGCCGGGCAGCCGCCCTCGTTAAGGACCGACGAGGCGCGAAGAAGCGGCCGCTGAGGGGGTTCACGCGCGTGCACCTAGCCGCCGGCGCGAGCCGGGCCGTTCACTCTGTGTGTAGTCCGGCGTTGGTTGTGGAGAGCAGGAGCCGGCAAGAGCAAAATCGGGGACAGGCACGAAGTTTCGCAAAAGCAGCGAAATTCGAGCCAGTCCCCATTTTGCAGCGGACTTACTTCGGCTCGCCGTGCCTGGTGATTCGCTCGGCGTCCATGTAGGGCCGCAGGGCCTTGGGAATCACGATGCTGCCGTCGCGCTCCTGATAATTCTCCAGGATCGCCACCCAGGTGCGGCCGATGGCCAGGCCGCTGCCGTTCAGCGTGTGCAGGAATTCGGCCTTACCCTTGGCCGATTTCACGCGGATGGCGGCGCGCCTCGCCTGGAAGGCTTCGTAGTTCGAGCAGGATGAGATCTCCTTGTACTCGCCGAGCCCCGGCAGCCAGACCTCGAGGTCGTAGGTTTTCGCCGCGCCGAAGCCCATGTCGCCGGTCGAAAGCACGATGCGCCGGAACGGCAGGCCGAGCCGTTTGAGAATGTCCTCGGCGTCCTCGGTCAAGCCTTCGAGCTCCTGGTAACTTTCCTCGGGCCGCGAGAACTTCACCAGCTCCACTTTCTGGAACTGGTGCTGGCGGATGATACCTCGGACATCGCGCCCGTACGAGCCGGCCTCGCTGCGGAAGCAGGAGGTGAAAGCGCACAACCGGATGGGAAGGCGGCCGGCGTCGAGGGTTTCGTTGCGGAAGATGTTGGTCACCGGCACTTCGGCCGTGGGCGCCAGCCACAGGTCGGAGTTCTCGACTTTGAAGAGGTCCTCGGCGAACTTCGGCAGCTGGCCGGTGCCGAAAAGGCTCGCCGAGTTGACCAGAAACGGCGGGAGGACTTCCGTGTAGCCGTGCTCGCGCGTGTGCGTGTCGAGCATGAAGCCGGCGAGCGCGCGCTCGAGCCTCGCGCCCAGGCCCCAGTAGATGGCGAAGCGCGCGCGGGTAATCTTGGCGGCCCGCTCCAGGTCGAGGATGCCGAGCTCCGGCCCCAGGTCCCAGTGCGCCTTGGGCTCGAAGCCGAACTCGCGCGGCGTGCCCCAGCGGTGGATCTCGACGTTGTCCTGGGCTCCCGCGCCCACCGGCACCGATTCGTGGGGCAGGTTGGGGACGCTGGCGAGCGCCTGCTGGAACTCCTCGTCGAGCTTCACCACCTGTTGGTCGAGGGCGGCGATGCGGTCGCCGAGCTCGCGCATCTTCCGCTGGCGCTCGGAGGTGTCGATGCCCTGCCGGCGGAGTTTGCCGACTTCGGCGCTCTCGGCATTTTTCAGGGCTTTCAACTGCTCGGTTTGGGTGACGGCCGCGCGGCGGCGCGCGTCCAGCTCGCGGAATTCCCCGATATTGAGCGTGAAACCTCGGGTGGCGAGGCGCGCGGCGACAGCGTCCAGGTTGGATCGGAAGAAGTTCAGGTCGTGCACGGCTTGAAGTTACGATGATCGCACAGGTGGCTTGATGGTCGCTCCGTTCGGGCAAGAACCGCCGGCAGGCGGAACCGCCTGCCCCACGCGGATCGGCCAGACCGGGCGTACACTTGGACTGGAGGACGCTTCCGCATGGCAACGCGCTCCAGACTGCAGGTTTCCGCCGACCTTGCCGTCCGTTACGGGGGCCTGGAACCGGACGCTTTGATTCGGGCCTTCCGGGTGATGCACACCTCCCGCGGCCTGGACGACCGCGAGATTCTGCTGAAACGCCAGAACCGTATCTTTTTCCAGATCAGCGGCGCGGGGCACGAGGCCATTTCGGCGGCGGCGGGAATGGCTCTCCGGGCCGGCCACGACTGGTTTTATCCTTACTACCGCGACCGCGCCCTGTGCCTCGCGGTGGGGGTCACGCCGGCCGAGATGCTGCTCACGGCCGTGGGCGCGGGCGCCGATGCCGCCTCCGGGGGACGCCAGATGCCGTCGCACTGGAGCGCGCCGCGGCTGAATATCGTGAGCCAGTCGTCGCCGACGGGCACTCAGTTCCTGCAAGCCGTCGGCTGCGCCGAGGCGAATCGTTATCTCGATCCCGCCGGCGATGCTGTCGCGCTGGTCACGGCCGGCGAGGGCGCCACCAGCGAGGGCGAATTCTGGGAGGCTCTGAACGCCGCCTGCCTGGGGCGGTTGCCGGTTGTGTTTGTGGTCGAGGACAACGGCTACGCCATCTCGGTGCCCGTCGAGAAGCAGACCGCGGGAGGCAACATTGCCCGGCTGGTCTCGAGTTTTCCGGCCTGGCGGTCGAGGAAGTGGACGGCTGCGACTTCGTCGCGTCCTACCAAGCCGTGCGGCAGGCCGCCGACTATTGCCGCTCCGGGCAAGGCCCCGCGCTGGTACACGCCACCTGCATACGGCCCTACTCGCATTCGCTTTCGGACGAGGAGAAACTTTACAAGACCGCCGAAGAGCGAGCCGCGGAAGCCGCGCGCGACCCGCTGATCAAGTTCCCCGAATGGCTGGTCTCGGAAGGCGTTCTCGACGGCTACGGTTTGCAAGTTCTGGTTCACGAAATCGACCTGGAGATTCAAGCAGCCACTCAGGCCGCGCTCGAAGCCGACGCGCCCGCCAGGGGCTCGGCACTGCTGCGCCTGTACTCGGACAAGGTCGATCCGTGTTCGGAGGTCTTCGCGATGCGCCCGCAGTTCACCGGCGAGCCGCGCACGATGGTGGACGAGATCGACCTGACGCTGGCCGAGGAGATGCGGCGCAACCCGACGATCGTCGTGTTCGGGGAGGACGTGGCCGATTGCAGCCGCGAAGATCACCTCAGCAAGCTGAAGGGGAAGGGCGGCGTCTTCAAAGCCACTCACGGCCTGCAAAGGGAATTCG
The DNA here is from genome assembly GCA_963719445.1 of Bryobacterales bacterium. Taxonomy (GTDB): domain Bacteria; phylum Acidobacteriota; class Terriglobia; order Bryobacterales; family Bryobacteraceae; genus DASWZN01. The sequence continues at coordinate 3,075,184 of OY970385.1, read as the reverse complement.
GCTCGGAGCGCGTCTTCAATACGCCGCTCGCCGAAGCGGCGATTATCGGCCGCGCCATCGGGATGGCGACGCGCGGCATGAAGCCGGTGGCGGAGATTCAGTTCTTCGACTACATCTGGCCGGCGATGATGCAGATCCGGGACGAGCTCGCCACCATGCGCTGGCGCTCGAATGGCGGGTTCGCCTGCCCGGCCGTGGTGCGCGTGGCAATCGGAGGTTATCTGAGCGGCGGCGCGGTGTACCACAGCCAGTGCGGCGAGGTCGAATTCACGCACATCCCAGGCCTGCGGGTGGTTTTCCCCTCGAACGCGCTGGACGCCTGCGGCCTGCTGCGCACGGCGCTGCGCGCCGACGATCCGGTGCTATTCCTGGAGCACAAGCGGCTTTACCGCGAGCCGTACAACCGGTCGGTGCATCCCGGCCCCGACTTCACGATCCCGTTCGGCCGCGCCAGCGTGGTCAAGGGCGGGCGCAGCCTCACGGTCATCACGTACGGCGCGCTGGTGCAGAAATCGCTGCTGGCGGCGATTGAAATCGAGAAGCGCAACCCGGCGGCGAGCATCGAGATTCTGGACCTTCGGACGCTGGCGCCGTACGATTGGGAGGCCATCCGGCGCAGCGTGGAGAAGACCAGCCGCGTGCTGATCGCGCACGAGGACTGCCTCTCCTGGGGCTACGGCGCGGAGATTGCCGCGCGCATCGCCGCCGAGCTTTTCGACCGCCTGGACGCTCCGGTCGGCCGGGTGGGCGCGCTCGACACCTGGGTCGGCTATCATCCGCAGCTCGAAGCGGAGATTCTGCCGCAGGTCGATAGCATCGTGCAGGAGGCCGAGAAAGTGCTGGGCTATTGAGGGGCCGCCGTTCGCGACCCTGTGGCGCGGGCTTCAGCCCACGGTGCGGACAGTCCCATGGCAGGCGGAACCGCCTGCCCCACGAGCCGCGGGCCGGAAACTGCTAAACTGTTACTCCAGTTGAAGCTATGCCCATTAGCAAGGACTTGCTCGAAATCCTGGTGTGCCCGCTCTGCAAGGCGCCGGTGCACCTTACGCCGGACCAAAGCGGGCTGAAATGCGCCGAATGCAAGCGGGTTTACCCCATTCGGGACGATATTCCAGTCATGCTCGTCGACGAGGCTAAAATCGAAGAGTAGCCCGCAGGCAGACTCCGTCCTGGCGGCAATCGGAGCGATTGAGCGGCTGAAGGTGGCGGCGTGAAAGAAAAACTGCGCCTGGCTCGTTTCGTGGCGCCTTATTGGGCCGCTCTTCTCGGCGGCACATTGATGATGTCGATGGCCGGCGCGGCGCACGGCATGGTGGCGCTGCTGATCGGTCCGGTGTTCTCGCGCGTTCTGAATCCCGCCTCGGCCGAGGCGCCCGTACTGCTGCTGAAGAAGATCCCGCTGCTCGGAACGCCGCTCTATCTCGATCGACTGACGCCGGCCTTCATCCACAACGTTTGGACAATGATCGCCTTCGCGATCCTGGTCACGTTTCTGACCAAGGGCATCTGCGACTACGCCGGCAACTTCGTGATCAACTACGCCGGGCTTTCGGCGATGACCGACCTGCGGCAGAAGGTCTTCGACAAGGTGCTGCGGCAGGGAGCGCAGTTCTTCGAGACGCACTCCACCGGCAAGCTGATGTCCTCGATCATGAACGACGTCGACAAGATGCAACTGGCCAGTTCGCAGATGCTGGCGGACCTGCTGCGGCAGTCGTTTTCGGCGGTGTTCTTCCTGTTCGTGATCGTCTCCATCGACTGGCGCCTGGCTCTGATCAGCCTCACGCTGTTCCCGTTCGTGCTGGTTCCCACGGCGCGCATCGGAAAACGAATCCGCAAGACCACGCGCCGGGCGCAGGATCACCAGGGAGAAGTGAACCAGATCCTCCAGGAGTCCCTCAGCGGGCACCAGGTGGTGAAATCGTTCTGCGCCGAGGGCTACGAGTCCCGGCGCTTTTTCGAGACGGCGCGGCGGCTGAAGCGGAGCAATCTGAAGTACACGTTGCAGCAGGCGCTGTCGTCGCCTCTGATCGATTTTCTGGCCGCGGTGACGGTGGTGGGCCTGCTCGCCTATGCGCGCGACCAGATCAAAGCGAACACCATGACGGCGGCCGGCTTCATGACATTTATCACGGCCCTTCTGATGCTGTACGAGCCGGTCAAGCGGCTGACCGGGATCCACAACATTTTCCAGCAGGCGCTGGGCGCCTCCGAGCGGGTTTTCGAATACCTCGCGCGGCCCGACGACATCCGCAGCAAGCCGGGCGCGCGGCGGCTGGCCGAGTTCAAGCAAGGGATCGTGTTTGCCGGCGTCAGCTTCCGCTACCCGACCTCCGAGAACGGCTTTCTGCTGAAGGACCTCGACCTCGAAGTCAAAGCCGGCGAGGTGGTGGCGCTGGTAGGGCCAAGCGGAGCGGGAAAGACGACGCTGGTCAACCTGGTGCCGCGGTTCTACGACGTCTCGGAGGGCCGGGTGCTCATCGACGGCGCCGACGTGCGCGACCTGGATCTCGCGTCGCTGCGCGAGAAGGTGAGCATCGTGGCGCAGGACACGTTCCTGTTCAACGACACGGTGGCGAACAACATCCGCTACGGCAAACCGGGCGCCAGTACGCAGGCGGTGACGGAAGCGGCGGGGGTTTCGCTGGCCGATGAGTTCATCGGCGCGCTGCCCCAGGGTTATGACACGGTGATCGGAGAGCGCGGCGTGAAGCTCAGCGGCGGGCAGCGACAGCGAATTGCCATCGCGCGCGCACTGCTGAAGAACTCGCCCATTCTGATATTGGACGAGGCGACCTCGCACCTGGACACGGAGTCGGAGATGCTGGTACAGAAAGCGCTGGCCAACCTGATGACGGGCCGCACGGTGATCGTGATCGCCCACCGGCTCTCGACCATCCGCCGCGCGGACAAAATCGTGGTGCTCGACCAGGGCAGGATCGAGGAGATCGGCACCCACGACGAGCTCGTGGGCGGCGGCGGGGTCTACCAGCGGCTACACTCGCTGCAGTTCATCGAGCCAGATTCGGTCGTGAATTCATGAAAGCAAAAATGAGCGGATTGTCCGGTTGGCAGGCTGAGGCTTGTGGCTTGCCGTTTGTGGCCTGCGGGGCGGAGGTGCCCGCATGAGCCCGCGTAGCATGACCGGCTTTGCGCGAGTCCGCAAGTCCGAGGGCGATCGCGAGGCGGTCGCAATGGTGAAGACGGTGAACCACCGCGGGCTGGACACGCACTTCCGCATGCCGGCGGCGCTCGATCCGTTCGAGGCTGCGCTGCGGGGGGCGGTGAAGCGCCACCTGTCGCGCGGGCATGTTCAGGTGCAGATGAGCTATACCGCGGGAGGCTCAGCCGGGCCGGGCGAGGTCAACCAACCGTTGCTGGAGGCCTACCTGCGGGCGTTCCATCGGATGTCGGCAATCCATGGCCTGCATGGCGAGCCCGACCTGAACGTGACGCTCCAGATGCCGGGCATGTTCACGTCAGGAGACGAGGAGCCCGAACCGGACACGGAGCGGCTGCTGGTGGAGACGCTCGAGGAAGCGCTCGAGCGATTGAACGAGTTTCGCGAGCGCGAAGGAGCGGAGATCGCCGCGGAAATGCGCGGCCGCAACGTGACGGTGCTGGACTGCGCGCGGCGGATGGAGGAGTTCCGGTCGCGGGCGGTGGCCGAATTCCAGGCGCGCCTCACCGAGAGGCTCGGCGAACTGCTCGGGGGCATCGACCTGGACCCCCAGCGCCTGGCCCAGGAAGTGGCCTACCTGGTGGACCGAACGGACATCAGCGAGGAGCTGACCCGTCTGAAGGTCCACGCCGTGCAACTGCACGATCTGCTCGGCGAGGGCGGCGAAGTCGGCAAGAAGATCGATTTCATGCTCCAGGAGATGCAGCGGGAGACCAACACCATCCTTTCCAAGGCAACCGGCGTGGGCGAGACCGGCATGGAGATCACCGAGCTGGCTCTCACCGCCAAGGCCGAGATCGAAAAGATCCGGGAACAGGGACTGAACCTCGAATGAGCGCCGTCTTCATCATTTCGGCCCCGTCGGGGTCCGGGAAATCCACGCTTGTGCATCGCCTGCTGAAGCAGGATCCGGGCCTGCTGTTTTCGATTTCGTATACCACCCGCGCGCCGCGGGGCCAGGAGGTTCCGGGCGAGGCCTACCATTTCCTTTCGCGCGAGGAGTTCGAGGCGGCGCTGGCGCGGGACGAGTTTCTGGAGCACGCCGAGGTGTTCGGGAACTACTACGGAACGCACCGGAGCGTGCTCGAGCGCGCACAGGCGGAGGGGCGGGACCTGCTGCTCGACATCGACGTCCAGGGTGCGCGACAATTGAAGAGTAAGGTTCCGGATGCGGTAAGTATTTTTGTGCTCGCCCCCTCCCGCGCGGAGCTCGAGAAGCGCCTGCGGGCGCGATCCGAAGATTCCGAAGAAGTTATCGCGCGGCGGCTGGATGGGGCGGCGGCGGAGATTCGCAACTACGACGCCTACGATTACGTGGTCGTAAACCGGGACATTGAAAGCTCCGTGGACGCGCTGGCTTCGATTGTGAAGGCCGAGCGCCTTCGCCGCACCAGGATGGAGGACAAGGTCCGCGCCATTCTGGGGACGTTCGAAAAGTGAGAAGAGGTTTTCCGCATGACTGATTCGCCTGCACCGCACAACAATATCGTTGCCTCGATTCCGGACGATCCGGAGCAGAGCACCTACCGTTTCATCATCGTTGCGGCCAAGCGCGCCCGCCAGCTTCAGAGCGGCGCCCGCCCGTTCCTGCCGACCACTTCGAAGAAACCCACCGTGACAGCGATCGAGGAAGTGCGCCGGGGCCTGGTGAAGTACGACGACCCGGGCCTTGCCGTGGAGCCCGAGCCCGAGACCCCTCCCGAGAATATCTGAGGCGTTCCGCTCATGAACGTCGTGCTCGGCATCGGCGGCGGCATCGCGGCATATAAGGCCGCGGAACTGGCTCGCGCGCTCATGGAGCGCGGCGTTTCCGTCCAGGTGGTGATGACCGCGGCGGCCCAGGAGTTCGTGAGACCGCTGACGTTCGCGGCGCTGACGGCGCGCAAGGTGATCACCGGCCTGTTTTCGGCGGGAGCCGGCGAGGACACGCTGGCGAGCGCCGTGGAGCACATCCGCGTGGCCGAGGAAGCGGATCTGCTGGTGGTGGCGCCCACGACCGCGGACCTGGCGGCGAAGTTCGCCAACGGCCTGGCCGACGACTTCCTTTCCACCCTCTACCTGGCTTTCGCCGGACCCGTGGTGATTGCGCCCGCGATGAATACGCGCATGTGGCAGCACCCGGCCACACGCCGCAACATCGAAGCGCTGCGCGGACGCGGCCATACGATCGTCGAGCCCGAGGAAGGCCTTCTCGCCTGCGGAACGGTCGGTCCGGGCAGGCTGGCCGAACCGGAGCGGATCGCCGAGGCGGTAATGGGCATCCTCCGCCCGCGGCGCGATCTGGAAGGGGAAACGGTGCTGGTGACGGCCGGGCCGACCCAGGAGCCGATCGACCCGGTACGGTTCCTCTCCAACCGCTCGAGCGGCAAGATGGGATACGCCATCGCCGAAGCAGCGGCCGAGCGCGGCGCGCGGGTCATTCTCGTTTCGGGACCGGTGAGCCTGGCTGCACCGGCCGGCGTGACGGTGGTTGCGGTCCGGACGGCGGCCGAGATGCGGGCGGCGGTGCTCGATCGCCTGGCGGAAGCGACGATCATCGTGAAGGCGGCCGCGGTGGCCGATTACTACGTGCCGGCCCCGGCGGCCGAGAAGATGAAGAAGACCGGCGGCGGGATCTCGCTCGCGCTCGAGCCGACGGCGGACATCCTGGCCGAGGTTGGCCGGAGGAAGGGCGAGCGGCTGCTGGTCGGATTTGCCGCCGAAACCGGGGACGTGGCCGGGGAGGCGCGGCGCAAGCTTGCGGCGAAGAACTGCGACATGGTGGTGGGGAATCGCGTGGGCCTGGATGGGACCGGGTTCGGCGCCGAAGAGAACGAAGTCGTTCTGGCGCTTGCGAGCGGAGAAACCATCGAGATTCCGCGCGCTCCCAAGAAAGCCATCGCCGGGCGCATCTTCGACGAGTTGCTGAAGCTGCGATGAACCCGGACCTCCTCCGCCGATACCTGAGCTACTACCAGGATCTCGGCTTCAAGACACTGTACCGGCAACAAAACCGGGCAGAGGCAGGGACAGTACACTCTGTCCACGGGGGGACAGAGTGTACTGTCCCAGCGCTGTCCCCGGTTTCGGACGCCGCCGAAACCCTCCAACGGGTCCGCGAAGAAATCGGCGACTGCAAGCGCTGCCGCCTCGCCGAGGGCCGCACGCAGATCGTCTTCGGAGTGGGCAATCCGGAAGCCCGGCTGGTGTTCGTAGGTGAAGGCCCGGGCGCGGACGAGGATGAGCAGGGCATTCCTTTCGTCGGGCGCGCCGGCCAGTTGCTCACGCAGATGATCGAGGGCACGGCGCGCAAGGAAGGCATTCCGCTCCTGCGGCAGGACGTCTATATCTGCAACGTGGTGAAGTGCCGTCCCCCCGGCAACCGCACGCCGGAGCCGGACGAAATGGAGATCTGCGGCCAATTCCTGTTCCAGCAACTCGAAGCCATCCGGCCCAAAGCGATTTGCGTGCTGGGCGGGACGGCGGTGAAGGGGCTGCTCAACCGCAAGGAAGGCGTCACCCGCCTGCGCGGCAACTGGTTTGACTGGCGCGGGATTCCGGTCATGGTGACGTATCATCCTTCCTACCTCCTACGGGCGTACAACCAGGACGCCAAGCGCGAAGCGTGGGAGGATCTCAAGAAGGTGCTGCACTATGTCTACGACTAGGGGGCCAAAGCAACCGCTCCCTGAGGAGCTGTCAAGAAATCCTGGGGACACGCCTGCCTTGGTTGGTAAGCCGAAGGTTTTGAGCAGCCAGCCCGGAGTGTCCCCGGATTTCTCTGACGGTCGCGGCTCAGTTCACGGCGGCCTGTTCGTGAGCTTCGAGGGGGGCGACGGCTGCGGCAAGACCACGCAGATGCGGATGCTGGCGGTGCGCCTGAAGTCCGAGGGACGCGCGGTGGTGGAAACCACCGAGCCGGGCGGAACGCGAGTCGGCGCGCAGATCCGCCGCATCCTGCTCGATTCGGCAAATCAGGAGCTTTGCCCCACGGCCGAGCTGCTGCTCTATTTCGCCTCGCGCGCGCAGAACGTCGAAGAGGTGATCCTGCCCGCGCTGGCCGCAGACAAGATCGTGCTGACCGACCGCTTCACGGATTCGACGCTGGCCTACCAGGGCTTCGGGCGCGGCCTGGGCGAGCAGGTGGTGGCCGATCTGGACCGCATCGCGTGCCGCGGCCTGGCGCCGGACGTGACGCTGCTGATCGATATCGATCTCGAAACCAGCCTCTTTCGCGCGCGCCAGCGAAACCTGGAGCCGATCGAGAGCCGCATGGACGAGCAGGCCGTGGGGTTTCACCGCCGGGTGCGGGAGGCGTACCTGACCATGGCCGCGCGGGAGCCGGAACGCTTCCGGGTGATCGACGGGCGCGGCGATGCCGCCAGCGTGGCGGAAGCCGTGTGGAACGCCGTCGCGCCGTCACTGGAGAAGCGGCATGTTCGATAACTTCTACGGCAACCGGCCGGCTGCGGAAGAACTCGAACGGATGATCACGGGCGGCCGCATCTCGCAGACCATCCTGCTGGCGGGGCCGGAGGGCGTGGGGAAGGCGACGCTGGCCCGGCGGTTCGCGGCGCGCCTGCTGGGAAACGGCGACCGCATCGAGAAGGACGATCTCAGCCTGCCGCACAACCTCGAGACCATCGCGGAGCGGGAAAAGTGGCCCGCCGACCGGCGCAACGAGGACCCGCTGTTGTTCTCCTCGCACCCGGATTTAGTGACCTTCGCGCCCGACGGCCCGCTGCGCCAGCTTTCCATTCCACAGATGCGCCTGCTCAAAGAGCGGGCCCAGTTCAAGCCGCTCAAGGGCAACTGGCGCGTGTTCCTGATCGACCAGATCGACCGCGCCAACGAGCAGGCGGCCAACTCGCTGCTCAAGACGCTCGAGGAGCCGCCGGATCACCTGGTGGTGGTCATAACGGCAACCAATCCCTACGACCTGCTGCCGACCATCCGCTCGCGCGCGACGTGGGTGCAACTGGCGCCGCTCGGCGACGAGGAGATGCGCGAGTTCGCCGAAGCGCGCCACCTGGCGGATGCGGAGCGGAGGATCGCGCTGGCGCGCGGCAGCCCCGGCCTGGCGATGTCGATCGATCTGGAAGTCTACGAACGGCGGCGCGAGGCCATGCTGGCGCTGCTCGAAGTGGCGGCCGGCCTGGAGCCGTTCGGCACCTGGGTGAAATACGCGGAGTCGGCCGCGAACCGGCAGGAGAAGCTCGACACGATGTTGCGGACCCTGTACGGGCTGCTCGAAGATGTGCTGGTGGTGGAACGGGGAGGAAGCGAGATCCGCAACGCGGACGTCCGGCCGCAGATCGAGGCGCTGGCCGCGCGCGTCAACTTCGAGTGGATTCGCCGGGCGGTGGCAAGAGTGGACGAGCTGGCGGAGTTGGTGCGGCGCAATATCCAGAAGAACATCGCCCTGGACGCGCTCGTCGCCGAACTGAGGCCGGCCGCATAGGAAACCATGCGTCGAAATCATGCGATGATCCTGGCCGTTCTGGCGGCGCTGGCGATTCTGGCCTACCTGCCCATCTTTCAGCAGCCGCTCATGCAGGACGACTATCCGAACATCGAGCAGGCGCGCGAGTACGGTCCCGTCTCGGGATGGGCGGACATGCTCTCGAACGGGGTGTTCCGCTATCGCGTCACGTTCTACCTGATGACGTACTGGGTGGACCGCTGGTTCGAGCCGCCGGCAGGGTTCTACGCGGCTAACCTGGCGGTGCACATTCTGTGCGTGTGGCTGGTGTACGCGCTGGGCGCCTGGCGGCTGATCGGCTGGCGAGTCTCGCCGGTGGCCGCGGCGTTCTTCGCGGTTCAGGAGGGCCACCAGGAAGCGGTGATGTGGTATTCGGGAGGCACGGAGCCGCTGCAGTTCCTGTTCGGCGTGCTGAGCCTGCTGTGCTGGGTTCGGGTGGTGGAGAAGAAGGGCGGCTGGCGGTGGTACGCGGCCTCGCTGGCCTGCTTCGTCATGGCGCTGCTTTCGAAGGAGTCGGCGGTGGTGTTCGCGGCGCTGCTGCTGTTGCCGCTGCTGGGCACGCGGGCGACGCGGCGCGCGCTTCTGTGGTGGCTGCCGTTTGCCGCCCTGGCGGCGGCGGACGTGTGGCTCATCTTCGCGGCACGCACTTATTCGTTCCGGTTTCACGACCAGAGTTTTTCTCTGAAGGCGCCGTTCTGGATCACGCTGCCGGTGAGCTGCGGCCGCCTGCTGTGGGTGTGGGGACTGCTCGCGGTCCTGGTCCTGGTGGTGCTGCGCGACAAGCAGTATCGCCAACTGGTGCGGGTAGCGGCGCTGTGGATGGTGCTGGCGTTCCTGCCATACAGCTTCCTGACCTACATGCACCGCGTCCCCAGCCGGCAGACCTATCTGGCGAGCCTGGCCCTGGCGTGGATCGTGGCGGCCGGATTCTGGGCGCTTTATTCGCGGCTGCGGCTGTACCGGTCGGCGGTAACCGCCGTGGTGGTGGCCGTAGTGCTGGCGGCGAATATCGGCTACATCTGGACCAAAAAGCGCCAGCAGTATGCCGAGCGCGCCGCCGCGGTGGAAGCGCTGGTCGTTCTGGCGCAAAAAACCGACGGCGCCATCTACATGCACTCGTACCCGGACCCGCAGATCGTTTACGAAGCGGCGATGCGGATGCGCGTCCGCAAGCCGGTCTACCTGGTCTGGGACGCGGCCTCCGGCAGCCATGCCGCGGCGGAGTTCGACTGGCCGCGGCGGTAAGAGGGGCCAGGTGGCGCACGCCGGGGAATTAATGTGGCGCAGCCTCTCAGGCTGCCGTCTCGGCACTCGTGCCGAGACAGACGTCCAGAAAGCCAGGCGTCGGCTGGAGAGCCGACGCGGCAGGCTGAAGAGGGACTTGCAAAACTACCGCTGAGGTCCGGGCCAGAACAAGAGGTCTAAAAATGTTTTGAAGAGGGTTGCGTTCCCGATAGAATGTTTCTTGCCAGAAACCACACTATCGGAAAACAACCCTCATGCATAGCTTACTCCAGGTGCTGGCCAGCTTCGGACGGATTCTGCAAGGCCGCCTGTTTCCGGCTCTGGAGGAGGTACTGGGACCGCTCAGCGACTTGCAGCAAAAGCTGGTCCGCACCTTGGCGCTGCTCCAGTTGGATGGCTTCGTCGTCGTCCGGCACGGTCCGGGACGTCCTCCCCACGACCGGGCCGCCCTGGCGCGGGCCTTCGTGGCCAAGGCCGTGTTCAACTTCCCCACCACCCGCGCCCTGCTGGACCGCTTGCGCGATGACCTGGTTTTGCGGCGCCTGTGCGGTTGGGAAAGGGCAGCGGAAGTTCCCCACGAGAGCGTGTTCTCGCGGGCCTTCGCCGAATTCGCCGCCGACCACTTTGCCGAACGGGTGCATGCGGCCCTGATTGAGAGGACCCAGGGCTGGCGGCTGATCGGCCATATCAGCCGGGATTCCACGGCCATCGAAGGCTGCGAGAAGCCCCAGCCCAAGCCCAAGGCCGCGGCCCCCGCGCTGCGGCATCGCCCCGGCCAGACGAACAAATCGCCGGAGCGGATGACGCGGCTGGAGCGGCAGTGCTCGGGAACCATGACCCTGGAGCAGATGCTGACCGAACTGCCCCGGGTCTGCGACGTGGGCTGCAAGACCAACAGCAAAGGCAGCAAGTATTTCTGGATCGGCTACAAACTGCATCTGGACGTGGCCGATGGGCAGATCCCGATCAGTTGCGTATTGACCTCGGCCGCGTTGAATGACACCCAGGTGGCGGTGCCGCTGGCTTTGCTGACGGCGCAACGCGTCACCAGCTGCTACGACCTGATGGATGCCGGCTACGACAGCGAACAGATTCGCCAACACAGTGCTGCTCTGGGCCACGTACCCCTCATCCCGCAGCACAAACACGGTTCTCAGCCGCCGGCCATCATGGACCCCCATCAGCAAGTTCGCTTTCGGGAACGCACCGCAGTGGAACGAGTGTATTCGCGGTTGAAGGAGGAATTCGGAGGCAACTTCGTACGGGTGCGCGGAGGGGCCAAGGTGATGGCCCATCTCATGTTTGGGATTCTGGCGCTCACCGTCGATCAGATTCTGCGTTTGGCACCGTCCTAGGCGGATGAGGCCGGGAGCGGAGGTGCCCCGGGGCGGGGCCGTACGGCCCTTGGAGGCGTGGTGTCTTTATAGTGGCTTCGGAGGACCGGTGAAAAGGAGGTGTCATTCGGGCACGAGGACGCATAACTCCCGTGTCTTCAAGACAAGGATGAGCGCTCGGATTTCTAGAGCTTTTTGGGGGCGCCTCTGGGGGGCAGCGCTTAGCGCCAGATCGTCGTCCGCCCAGCCGCGTTCGCCTCTATTTTGCAAGTCCCTCTGAAGCCCGCGCCACGAGGCTCGTCTCAAGTCTCCACGCTAAGGCAGCCGGACTCGTCATGGTGATAGACTTTGGCTTTTACGAGCAGAGGCGTGCCCAAACGGTTTGCGGCGCTGAGTCGTCGCGTCTTATTGTCAGCAGCCCTCGCCCTGTCCGCTTGCAGCCGGCAGGCTCCGTCCCCGGCCGCTGCCACCCGGACCGGCGGGTCCACCCTCGCAAAAGTTGAATTGCGCGAGATCCGCTGGCGCGTGCGCGCCACGGGCACCATCCAGCCGGTTGAAGCCGTCACCCTTTCGGTGCCGCAACTCCGTAACGTCGGCGACCTGGTTCTCACCAGGATCGATCCGAGCGGAACACGGGTTCGCGAAGGGGATATCGTCGCCGAATTCGACCGCACCCGCTCGCTCGACCGCGCGCGGGACGCGCGGGCCCGCTACGAGGATCTCCAGCACCAGGTGGAGCAGCGAAAGGCGCAGCAGCGCAGCGATCAGGAGAAGCGCGCCTCGGATCTCCAACAGGCCGAGGCCGACCTCGCCAAGGCCCGGCTGGAGCTTCGCAAAGGCCCGCTGCTCAGCGAAATCGACCGGCTCAAGGCCGAAGGCAAGCTCGAGATCGCGACCGCCCATGTCGAGAGCCTCAAGAAGTCCGGCCGCGCACACCTGGTGGCCGAGGCCGCGGACCTGAAGATCCTCGAGTTGCAGCGAGACCGCCAGAAGGCGGCCCTGGAACGCGCCCAGGCCAACGCCGAGCGCCTCCAGATTCGCTCGCCGCTCGCGGGCATGGTCGTGCAGGATGTGATCTGGCGCTCGGGCCAGAATCAGCCCGGCCATCCCCAGGAGGGCGATCAATTGTGGGCCGGCCAGTCGCTCCTCAAGGTCTTTGCCTCGACCGCGATGGAGGTGCAGGTTTCCGTCGCCGAGCCGGATGACGCCATGCTCGCGCCCGGCACCCGCGCGCAAGTACGCCTGGATGCCTACCCGGAGGTGGCCTTCCCCGCCCATTTCGATACCGCGAGTCCCATGGCCTCCGGCGGCGATGGCAGCGCCAGGACCTTTGCGGCGCGCTTCCGGCTGGAGAGCGATGACCGTCGCCTGCTCCCCGATCTTTCGGCCGCCGTCGATGTCGAACTGAGCACCCCCGGGCCCGTGGTTGCGGCTCCCCGCGCGGCCGTGAAATACCACCAGGCGAAGCCGTACGTGATCCTGGCGGGCCGCGAGCGCGCCATCGAGCTGGGACGCGCCTTCGACGACTCGTTTATCGAGGTGGCTTCGGGCCTGGCGGCCGGAGACGAGGTCAGCCGATGAGCGCGCGGCGCATCCTCAAACGCGCGGCCGTCGTCGCGGCCATCCTGCTGTTCCCCGCCGGCGCTTTCTTCGGGCTCCGGCACCTGCGGCACGCCGAGGCGGCGGCGAGCCTGCCGGTCGCGCCGGCACGCAAGGGCGATTTCGCCGTGATCGTCCGCGCGCGCGGCCAGGTTGGCGCGCGGCGCTCCGTTCAGCTCACGGCGCCCAGGAATGTCCAGGAACTCAAAATCGTCTGGCTCGCCGAGCCGTCGAGCCCCGTCAGGGCCGGCGACGTGGTAGTCCGCTTCGACCCCAGCAGCGCCCAGCGTCAATTGAACGAGGACCTGGCGGCGCTGCGGCAGGCTCAGGCCGCGCTCGACCAGGCGGCCGCCCAGGCCCGCATCACCGCCGAACAGGACAAACTCGATCTGGCAACCGCCCGCTACGAGGTCGAGCGCGCCAGGCTGGAGGCCTCCAAGCAAGCCATCGTCAGCGTCCTCCAGGGAGAAGCCAGCCAGATCGACCTCGCCACCGCGGAGCAGAAACTGCGCGTTCAAGAGGCGGTGGTCGACCTTCACCGAAAGTCGGATGAAGCCAAAATCGCCTCCACCACGCGCCAGCGCGACAAGGCGCAGGCCGACGTCGCCCTCACCAAACAGCGCCTGGAGCAGATGAACGTCAAGACGCCGCTCGACGGCGTCATTTCCTATGTGATGAACCAGACCCAGGGTTGGATGAACGCGCGGCCCTTCCGCGCGGGAGACCAGGTCTGGCCCGGCGCCGCCGTCGCGGAGATTCCGGATCCGGCGACGCTTCAGATGGAAGGGAAACTCGACGAGGTGGATCGCGGGCGCATCGAACTCGGCAACGAGGTGCGCGTTCACGTGGATGCCTTTCCAGAGAAGGTATTCCGCGGCAGAGTGGCCGCCGTCTCGCCGCTGACCGAAATGATCTTCGAGTGGCCGTACTCACGGCAATTCCTCATCTACGCCCCCATCGGGAATCCTGACCCCCGGCTCCGCTCCAAAATGAACGGCAGCATGGATATCGTCATCCGGCGTATTCCGGACGCGATCAGCGTCCCATCCAAGGCGGTCTTCACACTCAACGGCAAACCGGTGGTGTACGTCGCAGAGGAAAAAGGATACCGGAGGATTGAGGTGGAGGTCCTGGCGCGCAACCCCGACGAGGTCGCCGTGCGCGGGATCGGCGCAAACGCTTCGGTGGCGCTGGCCGAGCCGGAAGCTGTCAAGGAAGATGGCCGGCCATGAGCGTGCGGCGCGCTGTGAAACTTGCGCTGGTCCTGGTGACGGCAGCCGTCCCCGTTGTGCTGGGCGGCTGGGCAGCCTGGCGGCTCTACGCGGCGGTCGGCAGCAATGCACCGGCGACACCCATCGCCAGGGTCAGGCGCGGCGACGTCACCTTCACCGTCACCGGCCGCGGCCAGTTGCAAGGCGGCAGCCCGGAGGTGATCGCAGCGCCGATGGCCGGCGGCGAGATGCGCATCAAATCCCTCCGGACGCCGGGGGAGCTGGTGCGGCCTGGCGATGTCGTCGTCGAATTCGACACTGCCGAGCAGGAATACCAGTTGAAAGAAGCGGAGTCCGACCTGGCCGAGGCGGAGCAGCAGGTCGCCAAGGCCACAGCCGAGAAGGAGGCGCAGCAGGAGGAGAACCGGTTTTCCCTGCTCCAGGCGCAGGGCGACGTGCGCCAGGCCGAGCTCGAGGTTCGCAAGAATCCGCTTCAATCCGCAATCTCCGCCCGCCAGAACGAGCTCGCGCTCCAGGCCGCGCGCGACCGGCTGGCCGAAATCGAACACGACCTGGCGAATCGCGGCGCATCGAGCCAGGCCGCGATCGCCACCCAGGAGGCCGCGCGCGGTAAGGCCCAGATGCAGGCCGCCATGGCCCGCCACAACATCGAGCTGATGACCGTGCGCGCCCGCGGCGAAGGCTACGTGTCGGTTCGGCAGAACACCACGGGAAGCTGGTTCGTCTCGGGGATGGCTCTGCCGCTGTTTCGGGCCGGCGACCGCCTCTACCCCGGCATGGCCGTCGCCGACATTCCCGACCTCAAGAACTGGGAGCTGACCGTGGCCATCGACGAGCTGGACCGCGGCCACCTGGCGCCCGGGCAAACGGTCGACATACGCGTGGTGGCGCTGCCGTTCCGCGCGTTTCACGGAAAGGTCAAGCATTTTGGCGGCACCTTCGAGTCTTGGGGAGAGCACCGCTTCGAGTGCGTCATGACCGTCGACGATCCCGCGCCCGAGCTCCGGCCGGGTATGACCGCCGAGGTGGTGGTCACCACGGACGTCCTGAAGAACGCTCTATGGGTTCCGGCTCAGGCGATTTTTGAAAGCGACGGCCGCACGTTCGTCTATGTGCCCTCGGGCTCGGGCTTCGCGCCGCGGGACGTGAAACTCGTGCGCCGGAGCGAAACCCAGGCCGTCATCACCGGACTGGCCGATAACCAGGCCGTCGCGCTCGCCAGCCCCGAGCAGCAGACCAAGAAGGCCGCCGGCCGCTCCGGCGCGCTAAAGGCACTCCCCCGATGAATCCCTTGCGCCTCTTCTCCGACCTCGCCGGCGCGGCCCAGAGCCTGCGCGAGCAGAAGATCCGCACGCTGCTCACCGGCCTGGGAATCGTCTTCGGAGTGGGGGCCGTAATCGGCATGCTTTCGATCGGAGCGGGCGCGCGCCAGGAGTCCTTACGCTTTATTGAGGAGCTCGGCGTTCGCAACCTCCTGGTGCAGTCGCGCCCGGCGGCCAGCCCGCAGGAATACCAGCAGCGGCGAAAGACCTCTCCCGGAATGACCGCCCGGGACGTCCGCATCATTCAGGCCAACCTGGAGGGCCTGGAACGCCTCTCGGCCCGCAAGACGCTTCACCCCAACAAGGTGCTGCCCAAGCCCGCGCACGGCGTCCCGGAGCTCTACGGGGTGCGGCCCGCCTACCGCGCCATCCACGGCATGAAGACCATCGAAGGCCGGTTCTTCGACGAGCAGGAGGACGCCGCCAGCGCCGCGGTGTGCGTCCTGGGCGAGACGGCGAAGATCGAGCTGCTCGGCTACGGCTCCGCGCCCGGCCAATACATCAAGGTGAACGACACCTGGCTGCGCGTGATCGGCGTTCTCGAGCGGCGGCTCGGCTCCTCTTCCGGGGCCGCCGAGGTGCAGATCCAGGACCTGAACAATGCGGTCTTCATTCCCTTCGACACTTTCCAGTACCGCTTCTCGAATTCCAGCTATCTCAAGGACGATCTGGACGGCATCGACATCGAGCTCCGACCCGGCGCCGACAGCTTGAAGGCGGCCAAAGTGGCGACCACCATCTTGAATTCGACCCACCACAACACGCAGGACTTCGACGTGGTGATTCCGGCCGACCTGCTGGCCCAGCAGCAGCGCACACAGACCATCTTCACTTACGTCATGGTCGCAATCGCGGCCATTTCGCTGCTTGTCGGCGGCATCGGAATCATGAACATCGTGCTGGCGACGGTGCTCGAGCGCACGCACGAGATCGGCGTCCGGCGCGCGGCGGGAGCGCGCCGCAGCGACATCGTCCGCCAGTTCCTCACCGAGTCCGTACTGATCTCCGTGGCCGGGGGAGTTGCCGGCATCGGCTTCGGTTTCTGTCTTTCGTGGCTCATCGCGCGGACGGCGGGCTGGAACACCATCGTCACCACTTCATCGGTTTTTATCGCTTTCGGCGTGTCGGCGGCCGTGGGCATGATCTTCGGAATTTACCCCGCGAGGAAAGCCTCGCGGATAGACCCCATCGAGGCGCTTCGCTATGAGTAGGCCAGTCTGCGCGCTTCTCCTGCTTCTTTCCGCGCTTCCCGTCCTGGATGCGGGCGTGCCCCTGCCCCCGGCTTACGCGCGCCGGTTTCGCGGTCCGGACATCCGGGTCCGCGGCATCGAAGGCATCGACGAACGCATTCAGGACGGCAAACTGTATCTGCGGCTGAGAGACTTCCTCGAGCTGGTGCTGAGGAACAACACCGAGATTCAGATCATGCGCCTGGAGGTCCTACCGGCCGCGGACGCGGTGCTGGCAGCCAAGGCGGTCTTCGATCCGAGCGTCTCCCTGGGATTCAGCGCTCTGCGCAGCGCCTCGCCGTCGTACAGCCAGATCGCGGGCGCGGAGACGCTGAGCAGTCTGAGCGACCAGGCCCAGGTCAACGCCAGCCAGATGCTGCCATCGGGCCAGTCTTTCAGCGTCGGCTTTTCGGGGACGCGCCTGTCGGACAACAGCCAGTTCAACCTGTTCAATCCGAGCATCTCGAGCGGCCTGTCCTTCGCGCTCACACAGCCGTTGCTCGAAAACCGCGCCAACATACAGAACCGTGCGCCGCTGCGCATTGCCAGAACGCAGCTTCTCATCGCGTCGGACCAGACCGAGACCCGCATCGCCGACGCCGTCGTGTCCGCCGCCGGCAAGTACTGGGACGCGATTCAGGCGCGCGACAGCATCCGCGTCGCGCAGCTCGCGGTGGACCTCGCGCAGAAGTCGTACGATCGCGACAAGCTCGCGCTCGATCTGGGCGCCCTCTCCAGGCTCGATATCTACCAGTCGCAGTCGCAGGTGGCACAGAGGAGAGTAGAGCTGATTGGAGCGCAGTACGCCTTCCGCGATGCGCTCGACGGCTTGCGGAGGCTGATCGGCGCCGATCTGAACCCGGCCACGCGCAACATCGAGATCGTGCTCCAGGACGACCCATCGTCGCTTCCGCTGGCGGCGGTGAGCCCGGCCGACGAGGCGATTCAATCCGCTCTCACCCGCCGCCCCGAAATCGGTGTCATCGACCGGAGGTACGTGATCGACGACCTCAACGCCCGCGTCGCACGCGATACCATGCTGCCCAGGCTCGATCTCACGGTGCAGGCGGGCGGCAACGGACTGGGCGGCAACCAGGTTCCGACCGTGAGCCCGCTGGGCGGCGTTTCGGCCTTCATCCCCGGCGGCTTGGGCGACGCCCTGTCTCAAATGTTCCGCTTCAACGCGCCGTTTTACGGCTTCTCGCTCCAGATGACCCTCCCGGTGCGCAGCAGCCGGGCGCAGGCCAGCCTCGCGGACGCGCTGGTCAACCGCGCGGAACATCAGTACCTGCGCCGGCAGACCGAGCAGCAGGTCATCCAGGAAGTGAAGGCAGCCCTGAACCAGCTCGATATGGCCAAGGCGCAGATCGAGGCCGCCAAGATCGCGCGCGACCTGGCGCAGCAGAACGTGGACGCCCAGCAGCAGAAATACGAAATCGGCGGCATCACGGCCTTTGAGCTGCTCGACGCCCAGAGCCGCCTGGCGAGCGTCGAGAACGCGCTGGTGGCCGCTTACTCCGGCTACCAGAAATCCCTGATCGCCTACCAGCGCGCGACCTGGACGCTGCTCGACGGTTTCGGCATCATCGTCGAGACGCCCAAAGTGCGGTAGTTCTGGGACGTGCTCTTAGCTTAGGCCCCGCTGCTGCCTGGATTCGAGTGCGGAGGAGGTATAAGTCGTCGCCATCGATCTTCCAGATGAGCAGCCAGTCCGGTACGGTGATCGGGTTCCGCAAAGATCAGATCCCCAGATCTTTAAACAAAGCGCCGGCGGAATCCAGACGCTTTCCCTCGCCTCGATCGGCTGCGCGCATGGCCTTCACCGTCTTTGCGTTGGGAACCCTCACCTCGAACGGCAAACTCTTCTCTGCCGCCACGCGGATGAGCAACATGCGCACCGCATCGGTGAGTGCCGACACGGCAAGCTGAAGAGGGACTTGCAAAACTACCGCTGAGGTCCGGGCCAGAACAAGAGGTCTAAAAATGTTTTGAAGAGGGTTGCGTTCCCGATAGAATGTTTCTTGCCAGAAACCACACTATCGGAAAACAACCCTCATGCATAGCTTACTCCAGGTGCTGGCCAGCTTCGGACGGATTCTGCAAGGCCGCCTGTTTCCGGCTCTGGAGGAGGTACTGGGACCGCTCAGCGACTTGCAGCAAAAGCTGGTCCGCACCTTGGCGCTGCTCCAGTTGGATGGCTTCGTCGTCGTCCGGCACGGTCCGGGACGTCCTCCCCACGACCGGGCCGCCCTGGCGCGGGCCTTCGTGGCCAAGGCCGTGTTCAACTTCCCCACCACCCGCGCCCTGCTGGACCGCTTGCGCGATGACCTGGTTTTGCGGCGCCTGTGCGGTTGGGAAAGGGCAGCGGAAGTTCCCCACGAGAGCGTGTTCTCGCGGGCCTTCGCCGAATTCGCCGCCGACCACTTTGCCGAACGGGTGCATGCGGCCCTGATTGAGAGGACCCAGGGCTGGCGGCTGATCGGCCATATCAGCCGGGATTCCACGGCCATCGAAGGCTGCGAGAAGCCCCAGCCCAAGCCCAAGGCCGCGGCCCCCGCGCTGCGGCATCGCCCCGGCCAGACGAACAAATCGCCGGAGCGGATGACGCGGCTGGAGCGGCAGTGCTCGGGAACCATGACCCTGGAGCAGATGCTGACCGAACTGCCCCGGGTCTGCGACGTGGGCTGCAAGACCAACAGCAAAGGCAGCAAGTATTTCTGGATCGGCTACAAACTGCATCTGGACGTGGCCGATGGGCAGATCCCGATCAGTTGCGTATTGACCTCGGCCGCGTTGAATGACACCCAGGTGGCGGTGCCGCTGGCTTTGCTGACGGCGCAACGCGTCACCAGCTGCTACGACCTGATGGATGCCGGCTACGACAGCGAACAGATTCGCCAACACAGTGCTGCTCTGGGCCACGTACCCCTCATCCCGCAGCACAAACACGGTTCTCAGCCGCCGGCCATCATGGACCCCCATCAGCAAGTTCGCTTTCGGGAACGCACCGCAGTGGAACGAGTGTATTCGCGGTTGAAGGAGGAATTCGGAGGCAACTTCGTACGGGTGCGCGGAGGGGCCAAGGTGATGGCCCATCTCATGTTTGGGATTCTGGCGCTCACCGTCGATCAGATTCTGCGTTTGGCACCGTCCTAGGCGGATGAGGCCGGGAGCGGAGGTGCCCCGGGGCGGGGCCGTACGGCCCTTGGAGGCGTGGTGTCTTTATAGTGGCTTCGGAGGACCGGTGAAAAGGAGGTGTCATTCGGGCACGAGGACGCATAACTCCCGTGTCTTCAAGACAAGGATGAGCGCTCGGATTTCTAGAGCTTTCTGGGGGCGCCTCTGGGGGGCAGCGCTTAGCGCCAGATCGTCGTCCGCCCAGCCGCGTTCGCCTCTATTTTGCAAGTCCCTCTGAAGCCCGCGCCACATGGTCGCGAACAGCCGTCAATCCGCATGCCGCACTTCGCCGCTCCACCCCTACTTCTTCGGATACGGCGGCGGCGCGGGCACCGTCACCGGCTTGGCCTTGATCAGCCCCTCGAGGTAGCCGAGCGCCGTCTCCAGTTGCGCGTCCTTGCCGTTGAAGGTGGCATTCGGCAGATTGTCCGCCGTGATGTCCGGCTCCACGCCGTGCCCTTCGATGAGCCACTTGCCTTCCGGGCCGTAGACCCCGATCTCGGCCGCCGTGGCAATCCCGTGATCGGCAAGCACGTTGCTCCCGGTCAGCCAGATTTCACCGCCCCAGGTCCGCGTGCCGATCAGCTTGCCCAGGCCCAGCCGCCGGAATCCCTCCGAAAACGCTTCGGCGTCGGAAGCGGAATGCTCGTCGCACAACACGACCATGTACCCGCGGAATGCGTCCGGCATGTTCCACGTCGGCGGGCCCATACGCGCCTTCCAGTAGAACCACGCCCGCCGCATCAGTTTCTCCAGCACCCAACTGTCGATGTTGCCCCCGCCGTTGTGGCGCACGTCGATGATCAGCCCCTGCCGCTGGAACACCGGGTAGTATTCCTGCGCCCATTGCGCGATATCGTCGCCGGACATGTTCCGCAGGTGCACATATGCGATCTGGCCGCCTGCGGCCTGCTCCACCATCAGCCGGCGCGTGTACTCCCACTCGTGATAGCGCAGGTCGTTTTCCTGCTGGATGGTGATGGGCTTCACCACCACCTGGCGCGCCTGTCCCTTGCCGCCCGCAAGCACGCCGAGCAGGACCTGTTTTCCGGCACGGTTGCGCAGCAACTCGCCGATGTCCGCGGCTGAAAGCGCCGGCCGCCCGTTCACCGCCGCGATCACGTCCCCTTCGGCGATGCCGGCTCCCGGCCGCGCCAGCGGCGCAAGCTTCTCCGGCCGGTCCGGATCGGAGCGGTAAATGTGCTTCACCAAGTATCCGCCGGCGGTCCGCTCCAGCCGCGCGCCGAGCGAGGCCAATTGCACCTGGTCCGGCCCCTTGCGGATATCGCCGCCGAAAACGAACGTATGCAGAGCCCCCAGCTCGCTCACCATCTGCGCGATCACATCGTTCAGCTCCTCGCGGTCGCGGACGCGCTCCACCAGCAGCAGGTACTTCTCCCGCACGGCCGGCCAATCCACGCCGTGCATATTGGGGTCGTAGAAGTAGTCGCGGTGCAGCCGCCAGGCGTCCAGATACAGCTCGCGAAACTCTTCGGCCGGAATGACCGTGAAGGTCCAATCCTTCAGGTCGACCTTGGCGTCCTCCATTGCTTTGGGTGCTTTGAGAGCGTCCGCCTTGGCCCCGCTGTCGATCACGAAGAAATCGTCTTTCTTGCGCACCAGCATCTTCTTGCCGTCACCGGATACCTCGAAACCGCGGATGCCTTCCATTACCTTTTCGGGCTTCTCGCCCTTGTTGGCGATGTCCAGGCACTCGAGCGCGGTTGCATCCTCGCCATCGCGTTCCCCGGTAAGCCAGCACAGCCGTTTCTCCAGCGCCGCCAGGCCGATGTAGTTCCCCGCCGGCGCCGGCACTTCCTCGATGCGCGCCGCGATGCCGTCGAGCTCGATGTCGATCTTCGGGGGCTCGGTCTTCTTCTCGCCTGCCGGTTCAGCCTTCTTCTCGCCCGCGGCCTCGGTCTTCTTTTCCGCGGCCGGCTCGGGCTTGTCCTTCTTCTCCTCGCCCGGCTTGGCCTCTTCGGTCTTGTCGGGATGCAGCTCATCGGCCGGCTCGAAAGGCGACCGCAGCCCCTTGCGCAGCGCGAGCTGATAGATCCTGTCCGTGTGGTCGAAGAACGGCTCCGGCTGCCGCGGGCCCCACGGCGACCGCACCACGCTCCGCAGCGAGCGGTCCGAAACGAAATACAGCCAATCGCCCTTCGGCGCCCACGATGCGGACGTGCTGTTGTAGCGGTCCGTGGTGAGCGGCGTCAGCGTCCCCTTCTCCACGCTATAGAGGTAGATCATCGAATAGCCATTGGCGGCCTCCCTGGCGAAGGTGAGCCAGCGGCTGTCCGGCGACCAGCGCACGCTATCGAACATCGGGAACGAATTCCCGGATGCGTCGCTCGCCACCATGATTTTCTTTTCCGCCTTGGTGGCCAGTTCGAGCAGCCGGAGCTGGTTCTCCTTGTCCTGGTGGACGATCCACTTCCC
This sequence comes from Bryobacterales bacterium, assembly GCA_963719445.1. GTDB lineage: Bacteria > Acidobacteriota > Terriglobia > Bryobacterales > Bryobacteraceae > DASWZN01. The sequence continues at coordinate 3,052,968 of OY970385.1, read as the reverse complement.
GTCCGGCGAGGGGATCGCCTCCCAGCGCAGCACGTGGCCGTCCGTGGTGAGCCGCTCGCCGTCGCCCACGCCGTTGGCGGGGATCTTCCAGATCTCCACCTCCCCGCTCTCGGTCGAAAGCGCCACCAGCGACTTGCCGTCAGCCATGAGGCGCGCATCGCGGAACCGCGCCGGCTTGCGCGCCGTGGCCTCCACGAATCGCCCCTGCCTGGCCGGCGCCACGAACACTTTGCCGCGCGAGATCAGCACCACCTGCTTGCCGTCCTGCGAAAAGTGCGCCGCGATGCCGTATTCGTTCGGCTCCTTCACCCAGCGCTCGCGCAGGTGATCGAAGTCCGAGACCAGCTCGATCGGAATCAGCCGGTCCGAGCCGTTCGCAATGTCGAGGAGCCGCAGGTCCGCTCCGAGCTGGTAGACGATACGGCCGTTGGCCAGAGACGCAGATTGCGCGTCCCATCCTTTATGGTGCGTGTGCTGCTTCAGCCCTTTGCCGTCCTCGTCCATCGACCAGATGTTCATGGTTCCGTCGCGGTCGCTGAGGAAATAGACCCGCCGGTTCCAGTACATGGCGTTCTTGCTGGTGCCCGCAAAGTCAGCCGTCAGCGCGACGGCTTCCGCACCGGGGACGAACTTCCACAGCTTCTGGGCCGTCCCGCCCTGGTAGTGCTTGGTTTGGCTGCCCTGAAAATCCTGCCGCGTGAAAAACAGCGTCCTGCCGTCCGGCGTGAACACGCCTTGCGCGGCCTGGCTCAGCGGAACCAGCTCGACGCGATTGTCGCGATCGATGGTGGCGAGCTGGCGATCCGGCAGCGTCGAGTGCCTGCGCGTGCTGTAGAGCACTTTGCCATCCGGCGTCCAGCCCTCGACCCGCGCGTAACTGCCCTCGAAAGTGCGCCGCGCCGGCAGGCCGCCCGAGGCCGGCATCGTGTAGACCTCGGTCGGCCCCTCGTAATCGGCCGAGAACGCGATGGTCCGCCCGTCGGGTGAGAACGCCGCGTGCGTCTCCTCACCCGGATGCGTCGTCTGCCGCCGCGCCTGGCCGCCCTCAACCCCGACCTCCCACAGGTCGCCCTCGGCGGTAAATACGACGGTGTTTCCGTAGAGCGCCGGGAACCGATAATACCCGCGGTTGTCCTGTCCCCAGGCCACCGCCGCCAACAGCAGTCCAAAGCTCCAGATTCGAGATCGCGTCATGCTCCGAGTATATATAGAGACAACCCGTGCTGTTGAACAATCGGGTATGCTTATACAGGCATCGTGCTGGTCGATTTCTACCGCCTGTTGCCGCCGGAAGGCGCGAAGATTCTGCTGGTACTCTTCTTGTCTTTCCTGACGGGCCTGGAAAGGGAAGAACGCAAGGGCGGAAGCGGACAATACTCATTTGGCGGCGTCCGCACTTTTCCATTGATCGGGCTCATCGCGTATGCGATTTCTTTCCTGGCGGGCGGCCAGATTCTGCCCGTCATTCTTGGTTTCGCCGTAGTTGCCGGCTTTCTGATGCTGTCTTACCGGCACAAGGTGCAGACCTTCGCTAGCGCCGGCATAACTTCCGAGATGTCGGCCCTGGCGACTTACGTGGCGGCCGCGCTGGTCTATCGCGAGCAATTCTGGATCGCCACCACCATCACGGTCGCCAGCATGCTGTTGCTGGAACTGAAAACCACGCTGGAGAGCTTGACCCAGCGGATCGCTCCCGAAGAGATTTTCACCTTCACGAAGTTTCTGCTGCTGACGGCGGTGATCCTGCCGGTCATTCCCAACCAGGAGTTCGGCCCGTTCCGGATCAATCCCGCCAAGGCCTGGCTGGTGGTGGTCGCCGTGAGCACGGTGTCCTATGGCAGTTACGTGATACAAAAACTGACCAAAGGGCAAGGCGGCGTCTTACTGGCGGCGTTGCTCGGAGGCGCGTATTCATCCACGGTCACGACCCTGGTTCTGGCCAAGCGCGCGAAGCGCGAAGACCGGCCCCATCTGTTCGCGGGCGGAATCCTGATTGCCTCAGGCATGATGTACGCGCGGCTGGCAGGCCTGGTGAGTCTGTTCAATCGGAATCTCATTGCGAAGTTAGGCGTGCCGTTCGCGGTTTTGGCCCTGGTGGCTCTCGCGGCCGGCTGGATCTGGACGCGTTGGCCGGACGCGCACACCGGACCCGTGGCGCGGGAGTTTGAGCCGAAGAACCCGCTCGAACTCCGCGCGGCGCTGCTCTTCGCCACACTCTTTTTGGCAATGCTGGCGGCTACGAACCTGGTCCTGACCTATTTTGGACGGACGGGCGTTTATTCTCTGGCCGCCCTGATGGGCGTCACCGACGTGGACCCGTTCATCATGGGCATGACGCAGGCGGGCGGCACCACTACCTCCCTGACGGTGGCCGCTTGCGCCATCCTGATCGCAGCAGCCAGCAATAACCTGGTGAAGGGCATTTACGCCTACTCCATGTCCGATCGCCAGACCGGCATTCAGAGCTTTGGTTTACTGGCCGCCCTGGCCGTCGCCGGTTTGACGCCTGTCGTCTGGTTGACGCGATGAACGGCTAACGAGGCCCTGTGCCCCCCGCAGCCGCCCCTCCCCGCCGCCAGATTAAACTTGGTGCGCCACGGAGACCGGGGAATCCAATCCGTGGGGGGCGTCTCGACTGGGATAGGTGTACGAGGCTCCCTCCAGGAGGGGTTTCAAATGGCAACTTCGCGTGCAGAGGCGGCTCCGTCTCCCGCACTCGTTTTTGACACACTGCTGGCCTTCCAGCGTTCGGCCGCTCTGCGCGCCGCTATCGAGCTGAACTTGTTCGCGGCCGTCGGTGAAGGGCCCGGCGATGTGGCATCGTTGGCCCGCCGCTGTTCCGCCTCGGAACGAGGCATCCGCGTTCTTTGCGACTATCTGACAGTGATCGAGCTGCTGGTGAAGGAGGATGGGCGTTACCACCATTCCCCCACCAGCGCCGCCTTCCTGGATCCGCGCTCGCCCGCGTGCATGGCGTCTATCTCCCGGTTCCTGGGCAATCCCACCATGGCCGAGCCCTGCGCCAGCCTGGCCGATATCGTCCGCAGCGGCCACACCACGCTTCCTGGGGATGGCGCCGTGGAACCGGAGAATCCCATTTGGGTCGACTTCGCGCACAGCATGGCGCCCATGATGGCCCCCATGACCGCGCCGCTGGGGAGCATCGTGCTGGACGGACTGGCGGGGCCGGTGCGGGTGCTCGACATCGCCGCGGGTCATGGACTGTTCGGCATCGAGGTGGCGAAGCAGCACCCGCAGGCCGGCATTGTGGCGCTCGACTGGGCGCCGGTGCTGGAGGTCGCCAAAGGCAACGCTCAGAAGGCCGGTGTGGCGGACCGCTATGAGACCCTGCCGGGGAGCGCGTTCGAGGTGGATTACGGCGGGCCGTACGACATCGTCCTGCTGACCAACTTCCTGCATCACTTCGACACCGCTACCTGCGTGCAGTTGCTCCGTAAGGTTCATGCCGCGCTGAAGCCGGGCGGCCGCGCCGCGGCGCTGGAGTTCGTGCCGAATGAGGACCGCGTCTCGCCGCCGGTTCCGGCCGCCTTCAGCATGGTGATGCTCACGACCACGCATTCCGGCGACGCCTACACCTTCCGCGAGCTGCAAGCGATGTACTGCGAAGCAGGGTTCGAGCGCATCTCAGCCGAGCCTGTCCCGAACGGTGCGCACACCGTGGTTATGGGGCACGCGCACTAAGACCGCGACACCGAGCCCGTGACTCGTGTCCGCGCCGAGGTGCCGGCACGAGTGCCGAGGGGCGCCCCCACGCGGCCGATTGAGCGGCCTGCGGCGGCACGCGGATGTGCTGGGCTCTGTAGGATTTGGAGCTGCGAAGGTAAGGGAAAGTCCATCCGGGTAGCTACCACTTTCGGAGCGGAGTCCGGCGCAGCCACCAGTCGCCGCAGACGATCTGGTGTCGATGCTCGCTTGCGCGCTGGCGACAGATCGGAATGACCAAAGGATCGCCCGCGGCCTCGGAGACGCGCGAGGAAATCGAGTACCGCGACTGCCGCAAGTTCGAGACCAGATCGACGGTTCCTTCGAAAGCCGGTGACCGCGCGGTGGGTGTCCTCGTTGATTCAATGGTGGGCCCTGTAGGATTTGAACCTACGACCAACGGATTATGAGTCCGCTGCTCTAACCGCTGAGCTAAGGGCCCTGACGTTTGATATCAAGTACTTGCGAAGCTCCGCGCTGCCGCTGCTTTTGCCCTGTAGGGACTTTTGCAGGGAGCCTGGAGCCGCCCGCCGCTTCCGCTTTGGCTTCCGCCTCCGCCTGCTCGAACTTCTCCGCGTTCAGGTCCTCCAGCCGTTCGAAGGCCCGCTCCATGCCCTCCGGCGTCGGATGCACGTAGCGCTGCGATACCGTGACGCTGCTGTGTCCGGCAATCCGCATGATAGTGAAGGCGTCCGCGCCGGCCTCTCCCAGCCGGGTCAACATCGTGTGCCGAAGCGAGTGTACCACGAAGTCCGCGGGCAGCTTTAGGGAGGTGCGCACGTCGTCATGCTGGTGATCGAGCGAGGTTCCGAGGATCGGCGCGTCCAGCGATGCACCTGGGAACACCCAGCGCGACGTGGCCGCGGCTTTCCGAGTCTTCAGCATTTCCGCAGCGCCCGCCGTCAGACTGAGATTCCGCTTCGCCTTGAGGGACTTTCCATGCCGGATGGCGAGGTAGCCGAACTTGGCGCGCACGGCCGGCTGCAAGTACACATCCGACCATTCGAGGTTTGCCGCCTCACCCGGCCGGATCCCCGATTCCAGAATCAACAGCGCTACGTCCTTCAGCGGCTGCGGCGCCGCCTCCAGGTACTTCGGCTGTAGCCTGTGGCTGAGCACGAATTCCCGGTTGCGCTCGCCACGGAGCAGCCGGATACGCGGCACGCGGTCTAAGACCTTCCACTCTTGCGCCAAACGTAGCAGACGTCGCAATGTGGCCAGTTCCCGGTTGACGGATGCCGGCGCAAGCGGACGGCCATAGCGCGAGGCTTGCCGGGTCCGCCGCTGCTTGTAGCCCTCGATCATGGCCTCGTCGATGGCATCCAGCCGCGCGCCGGCGAGCTTGCGGTCTTCCAGCAGCCGCCGCAATTTTTCCTGGTAGAAAGTAACCGTCGCCGGTTTGTCGGCGCACAGCGTCACGATGGCATTCTCGAACCGCGGCCCGAATTCCTCGAGCGTCGGCGCCGGCGGCCGTTCGTTGATTCCGGCTTCTCCCTTCGCCAGGCGCACCCGGTGCGCGGCCTCGATCTGGCGCGCCACGTCCTTGTTGCCGGTCTGGGCGCTCTGCTGAACGCGCTCACCGTTGAATTGGAACTCATACCAGTAAGTGTCCCCGCGCTTGTAGATCGCCATAGTCGTGGGTTCCTGTGGACTGAGCGTATCACCGCTCAGTAGCGACGGCAACGGCCAACGAAAAGTGCTTCTGAAACATTTGGAGGCAAAAGCGTTTTTTGGGCGGTACAATTCAACTTAAAGAGACTCCGAGACCCTATGACATCTCCAAACCCGATTCTCGATGAGTTCTTGAGGAAATCGCCGGACCAGTGGAGCCCGCTTACGCAGCGCGCCGCCATGCTTTCCGGTGTCCCTCTTCCCGCCAGTCCCCCCGCGGCCGCGATCCCCGGCCCGACCGCGCTCCCTCCCGGTGGCGGTTCGACTGTCGGGCCCGAACTGCGTCCCATCGCAGGACCGGCGCCGGCGATGCGGGGCCTGGGACCAGTGCCCGTGCCGGCCATGACTCCGAACATTCGAGGCGCCACCCCGGCAGTACGGGGCCTGGGGCCGGTTGGGATACCCGCTGCGCCCCCGCCGAATGCGATCCCAGGACCGGCGCCGGGTGCCGCAACGATGCCGAACGTGCCGCAGCCTGCTTTCCGGCCCATTGGGGCGCCCGGAGTGAGCCTGCTGGGGACTCCGGCAGGAGAAGCACCGAGTTCTCCAAATGCCGGGTTGACCGTTCCGCAGTTGCATCAGCAGGAGTTGAGCAGACTTACCACGGGGAAAACCGGCAGAAGCGGCATCGCGCAGCTACCGCTTTGGGCACGTATTCCGCTCACAATCGCCGATGCGCTCGGAAGCGCCATCGTGCCGCAACTCACTATGAATCTGCCGGGCACCGAATACCACCACCAGATGCTCGTCAAAGGTGCCCGCGGGAACGTAGCTGAGGACGAAGCTCTGGCAACAGGCAAGGCGCAGCGCGAGCATCTCGCGGCGGAAACGGCGGCTCAGGATGCGGAAGCCCAGGCGCGGTTGAATCCGCAAGCGACCTGGAAGCAGGGCACGGAGCCCGAAGTCGATCCGGAGCACCCGGAGCTCGGGCCGCAGTCGGTCTGGGTCAACGAGAAGGACCCGACCCAGAAGCACTACGGCGGGGCGGTGGCGGCAAAACCGACCGGGCCGAAAGAGCCGAAAGAAGGCGAGCTTCCGCTGGGAGAGCGCGTCGGGCAGTTGAACAAGGCGATGGAGTCCCGCTACCAGGTTCTTCACGCAGGACAGGCTTTGCCCGCACAGTATTCGCTTCCTGCGAATGCAAGCCAAAAGGATTTCGACCGCATCGACAAACTGATGGAGGCGGAAGAGAAGGCGACCGGGACGAAGGCCCAGCAGAACACGCTGATCGAAATGCGGAAGGAAGCGCAGGCGCTTGCCGCAGAAGGAAAGCAGACCAACGAAGCAACGCAGAGCTACTACAAACACAGCGGATTCATCGACAAGCTCCGCGCTCCGGTGGATACGCTCGTGATGCGAATGGGCAGGCTGGAAGACACCCTCGCGCAGCAAAGTCCGCAAGCCGACGCGCTGGTAGCTCCCGAATTGCTCACCGTCATGGCTGGCGGCCAGGGTTCCGGCCTGCGAATGAACGAAGCCGAAATCGCCCGGATCGTGGGCGGCCGGTCGGCGTGGCAAGACCTTCAGGCTAAGATAAACCACTGGACCAAAAACCCGAAGGAAGCGCGCAGCATCACGCCGGAGCAGGATAAGCAGATCCGGGCGCTGGTCGGAGCCGTCGCCGGGAAGGTACACGGCAAGCAAGCGGCAGCGGATGAGGCCCGGCGCGCGCTGATCGAATCGAACGATCCGCAAGAGCACCGCAAGATCTACGCGAAGATGCAAGAGGATTTCGACCGCATCGACCGCGGAGAGGAACCCGGCGCCGCAGCCGGTGGGACCATCCGCGTTCAGATTCCCGGCCATCCACCAGCGGAGATCGACGCGACGCGAAAGGCCGATTTCCTGAAGAAGTATCCGAACGCCAAGGTGCTCTGAAATGCCTGACGACCCTTATGCCGAATTTCGGAAGCCGATCAGCACGGACCCCTACGCGGAGTTCGGTGGCAGGACCATTGCCGAGGCCATCGACGCCCAGCCGCATGGCGAAGTCCCGACGCCTCCGCTGCCCGCCCCCGGCTTCCCTCTGTTCGGCGCTCCCGGTCTTCAGCCGGAGCCGAAGCAGGGATTAGCCCGCAAAATCTGGGAACTCCCGAACACTGGCGCCCGCCAGGTAAGCGAGGCGGTGCCCGAAATGGCGACCGCCATACACGGCATCAACCCGGCGAAGGACATCACCACCCAGCCGCTTGACCCACTGGCCGGCGCGACGTCGCATCTGATCCGGGGAGCCGGGACGATGTTCTCACCGTTGGCGGCGCCCTTCGCGGTGATGAGCCCGGCGGCCGCAGCGGTGGGATTGGGCACGGGCCTCGCGGGCGGCAAATTGGCGCGCGCTGGAGCAGAGAAGCTCGGCGCCGGGCCTGGGACAACGGAACTTGCAGAAGACGTAGGAGCACTGGGCGGCGGCGCTCTCGCCGGCCCGGTAGTGGCGCGGGGAGTCGGCGCGACTTCTCGCGCGATCGGGCGCGGACTCGGTAAGACCGCTCTCGGATTGCCAGGCAGGGCCGAAGCCTACGGAGCGACACCCTCCGTTGCCCTGATGGAAGAAACCGCAGGGTTCCGGCCGTCGACCATCGCACGCAGCGCTAGAGAACGGATAGCGGACCTGAACACTGAGCTGGAAAATCGGGCCGCTACATCGACCGCCCGCCCCAGTTTGCAACCGGCACGCGATGTTGTCGCCGGCGACATCTCGAAGGCAGCCGGTCGCAACAGCCTTGCGACACCGCGGGAACTGGCCCCGATGCAGAGTTTCTTGACGGAGCCCAAACCTGGATTCACCGGCGCGACGGAGTACCCACCGGGTGCTTATACGCCAATCAGTTTCCAGCCCCGAAATTCTCGCGTCCTGGGACCGGGCGGTTCTCCGATTCCCGGCCTTCCCACAGTGGTCCGTGGAGAGGAGCCGGCCCAACTCATTGCCGAACGGCAATTGCCGGCCGATCTTCTCGGGATGCGACGTCAGTTCAATGCTGACTTCATCCGCAACTGGAACCCGGCAGCAAACACCAAGGGTGGCCTTGGGACAGCGCGGCGGGCCTATCATGCGCTCGGCAACGAGTTGGATGCGGCCATTCCTGGCGGCAGCGAGATAGACCAGCGAATATCGAGCCTGATTCCGGTAGCGGAACGAGCGAGACTCACAGGCTTGAATGCTGGCATCGGGCAGCGGATCCTGAACCGTATCGCGCGGCCCACGGGCGGCTTGGTGCCTATGGTTGGCGGCTACTATGCAGGCGGACCCCTGGGAGCGGTCGCAGGGCTGCCGGCGGCAGAAGCGGCAGCCTCTCCCATGCCTTTGATGCTTGGCGCGCGGGGCATTTACGGACTTGGGAAGGGGCTGGGTTCTCCGCTGGGAGTGGCGGCGGCTCGCACCGGTGTTCTTCTCAGAAACAGGCGGCGAGCAGAAGAATGATTCCGACTCGCCTCTTCTCCCGGCAATCCCTTCCCTTGGATCGCAGCAGTCAGTTGTACCAGGCCCACTTCACGAACTTGACCAGACCGTAGAGCGCTGCTAGACAAAGTGCGACACGGAAAAGCCATAGTACTGCCCAGCCTGCGAGTTCACTTCCTACCTCTTTCCAGCCCTCAAGGGTTTCTCCGAAAATCTCCCTGTCTTTCATTTACTAACTCCAGAGTAACTTCGATCCATCGCCTTAGCTTGTTCGCCCGGCCGCCACCGTGATTCCCAGCGCTCCGGGTGGAGCTCAGTTCATCATCCAGGCCGCGGAGCGGCAGCAGGCGAGGCGCGCGAGCCAGCCCGCCGTCGTTAGAGAACCATCCCGCGGTTGGTTTAGTCGTCTTGCGAGTCTGCTGGTAGCGGCGGCAGCACGGCGGGCTTGACTCCCGCAGCGATGAGGGTAGCCAGCGCGAACTCTAGTTCCTGTTGGCTGCACTTCCCCAGAGCGTCACAGGCTGCTTTGAGCCTGGGTTGATCTTCGTTGGGCCACCTAAATCTGTCTTCTCTTTCACTTCGTTGGACTGTCATAAGAATCACCCTTTCAGTTGAATTTGCACTACCAGACGCGGACCGGAGCCACCGCTCAAACTCGTCGGGTGGCAGCTTGTCGTACATCTCGCCTACCAGTTCGGAAGGCGGCCAGCGCACGGGCGTGATGGTCAACCCCGCGCATCTTTCGAGATAGTGAACGGCGGTCTCTCCGGGCAAGAGCCTATCGGATGAATTGTCTGTCACTGTGGTTTGCTCCTCGCTCGCCATCTCAGCCCTGTTTTCGCTTCGGTGCGACTGTTGAACGGTTACGCCACGCCGCGTTCCATCCGTCGATAAACGAGCCCGCGAACTCTCCACGGGGCTGCCCGTTCGGTCTGCTGCGCATCATAGCATCCGCCATGGCGGCCGCAAGGCGGGTGTCGCCGACGAGGTCCTTGGGCTTCAGCTCACCAAGAGTCAGGCCGATAACTCTAGCGCCATTCAACCGCGCCTGGGCTTCCGCCGGGCCTGTCAGGTGGACGGTGATGGTCTTGCGCACCGCGAGCACTTCAGCCATCAGGCGTCGCTCGGACTTGGACGACGTCACGAAAAAATACACAAGATCCTCGATCAGGGCTTTGCCGGCGTGGGCCCGCGAGCCGCAGCCTATCACCTGACGATGCCCTTATGCTGAGGCGAGAGCCCGAAGCCCATCGGGTCAACGGTGAAGTCCCCGCCTTCGTTGCGTAGCAATTTCGCTAGGCGCCGGCGCATCTCCCCGCGTTCGATGCTCCGCATGGCCAACATGGAAGCGACAATCAGCGCCGCACAGAAAGCAGTTACAATCAGTCCAGGCATCGGGAAAGCTCCTTTTTCTCGGTGTTCAGGGGCTCTCGGCGGTTGTCGCCCGCCGCGGGCCCCGCTTGGTTATTGTTCGGGTCTCTGCCCACACCGGCAGGCCCGCGCCTCATGCGTCGTCATTGTTCCCGCTCCTCATCGGCTTCGAGCTCGCGCTGGAGCTGTTCTTGTCTCTCTGCGGGAAGTCGATCCAAAACGCACCCTAAGTCCCGAATCTTCCGCTCGAAGGTCGCGCGGTCGGCTTTCTTCTTCGGCTGCCCGCCCTTTCTCGTTGATACTTTCATGTAACCGACCCCCTCCGTGAAAAACTCAGGCGGCGGCCTTGAGGACTGCCGCCACGTACTGGAAGCGCCAGGGCGTCCCGCGCCGGGTGGTGAAACCCTGCCGGTTGAGTTCGCCCGCGGTTTCCGCCAGCGTATAGCCGGAATCCCGCAGTTCGTGGATCCGGCTGACGATTCCCTGTTCCGCTGGATTGGGCTCGAGCCGCTTCCCGTTCTCGCCCAACCGGAAGCCAAACGGGACGGCGCCGACGCACTCACCGTTCGCCCGCTTGTGGTGCATGGCGTCCCGTGTTCGCTCCCCGATGGCTTCCCGCTCCCACTGCGACACGCTCACCATGATATTGAGCACCAGCCGGCCGGCCGCCGTCCCGGTGTCCAGCGATTCAGCTACGCTCACCAGGGACACGCCGCGCCGGGTGAATCGCTCGAGGAGTTCGGCAAGATCACGGACCGACCTGGTGAGCCGGTCCAGCTTCGCAATGATGACGGTATCCACGGCGCCGCCATCCACCAGGGAGAGAAGCCGCGCCATGCCAGGACGATTCAGCGATTTGGCCGACTCGCCCGCGTCAACGATGACTTCCACCAGGTCCGAACCTTGCACTACCGCCATAGCCCGGACCTTCTCCGCTTGCGCTTCGAGCGAAACGCCGAAGTCCGCCTGCTTCTCCGTGCTCACCCTGATGTACCCGATAGCCTTCATGAGTAGAGCATAGCATTTGTGCTATCAAAAAGTCAAGCCTTTTGTGGTATAATATAATCATGGACATGGAGATCCCCCCGAAGCGAAGAGGACGGCCGCCGGAAGGTCTCGGCAAGAAAGGCGAGCCGGACCGCATCCGGGATTACCCGCGCCAGTTGTTCACCATGCGGCCCACCACCAAAGCCCGTCTCAAGGCCATTGCAGAGCATGAGGACCGCTCCGAGTGGCGGGTGGTGGACGACAGCATCGTTTCGTACCTCGAGCACATGGCGCCGAAGGACCGTCGCGCCGTGGAAGCTATCGTCAAGAAGGCCACCGCCGCAAGGGATTGAAGCCGAGCATCTGAAGGCGGCGCCGATGGCAGTGCCATGACCGCTCCTGATTTGAGTTTCTTGCCGAATCCGTTGATGACCCCGGCCAACGCCTTGGTGAAGGCATCGAGCGGCATATTAGCCAGATCGGTAGCGTCTTTGCTGTACTGTCCTTCGGCCTGTTTCCAGTACGGGGGATCAAGATAGACAAGTTTCACGTCGTGCCAGTGCGGTAACGGCGGCAGACCGGTCGTCATGTCATGCTCACGAATCTCGTGCGCGCGTTCAACCACCGGCTTTCGGTCGCTGGTCCAATAACGGCGGAACCGCTTCTTGCAGATATCAATGGTCGAGCCGCCGCCGGCAAACGGGTCCACCACAATGTCAAACGGCGCCGTGTAGAGGTACAGCAAGTTGTCCAGCCAGCGCACCTCGCTATTGCCGAAGTGCCCCGATCCTGGGGTCTTCTCCTGTTGCTTCCAGACGTTGTAGAGCGGCAGTTCGAAGTCGGTGGCATGGTTGGCCGCAGCCTCTTGCTCGGGAGTTTTATTCCAAACGGCGAACTTTCCGTTCGGAATACTTTTGGCGACCTCACCCTGGCTGACTCCCACCGCCTCAGCGATCTCTTCCTGGGTGCGGCAGGATAGCCACAGATCGAAGATTTTCCGGTCCCGCGCTGCTTTTGTGTCCTTGTCGATACGCGACAGCCACTCGCGTATCGTCCGCTCGCTCACCGAGAGAATCTTGGCGAGGTGCTTCTTCTTCTCGTCGCGCTCGCGCTCTGGCGTGGTGTGGTAGATCCTTCTCGCCGGCCGCCTTCAGCAGTTGCCCTTTGTGGGACTGCTTCTTCGTGAGCCCGAGGTCGGCCAGGGTGGGTGGCGACTCGGTTACCTTCTGGTACCGAGTTCTTTGAGCATCTCCGCCTGTGGCCTTCGGACCCGCCTTCAGGTACTCGCCGAGCTTGATCTCAGCCTTGATCTTGATGGAGTGGGCGTAGCCGGTTAGGACTGCCTCGGCCGCTCCAGGCGTTCCACCGTGATTACCAGCGGTGCCCCGCCCAGCCCGCTGTGCTCCAGCGCCGTTCGGTCGCCATAGAGCTGCCGGGCCAGACGGGCCAGAAGCCACTTGCGCGTATCCACCCGAAGCGCGCTGCGCTGGATCGCTTCCCGGTCTACCACCGTGACCTTGCGGCCGTTCTTCTCGATCTCCACCAGGTCCGCGCTGGCGTCGTCGGAAATCTCCACGATTTCCTCAGCTAGGCGCTGCAACCGAATTCCCCGCGCATGGTCGTAAAGCTTCTCGATCGCCGCATCCTCGCTCACCCAATGCAGAAACGTGCAAACTCTCGGCATCCCCTCAGCGGCGCAGATTCCAGGCAAGTACTCGCCTTCGGAGATTCGCTCGCAGATTCGCGCCGCGAGTCCGCGGTCGTATTGGCGCTTACCTGCCATGCCTTCAGTGTAGACCGAAACCATTCTTGCCACCCCATGTTTTATCGGAGAGGTCCTGCTCTAGGATGCCCAATGCCGCGCACCAGGGCTTCAAGGCGCCCTCGGAGCCCGGCCGCGCGGGTTCACCCATCCTCCCAGGCGTTCGCGGGCTTCTTGCCCAGCGAAGCCGTAGCGATGGGCGATGCCTTGGCCGCGCTGGAGCGGGCCGACGCCAAGCGGCGCCAGGCCACCAGCACCGGGGGGACGAATCCTCAGCTTGTGTGTAAGTTACCACAAGCTGTAAAAGGGAAAACCCGCGACAAGGTAGCCGCTGCTCAGCGCGTCAGCGTCCGAGCAAGTAGCCCAATACGAACGCCAGGCCGCCTAAGCCCACCAGCAAGACCACGGCTGCGCCGTCGATGTGAAGGTGGCCGGGGTTTTGCGCGCACAGTTCGCAGCGCGCCGGCTGCGGTGGCGAAACCGCACCGCGATCCGCGTGGAGTTTCATGTTGCCTTGCGCCTTCGGCCGCTTCGCCTGATGCTCATACTGCCGCCAGGAAAGGCCCGTCCCAGGCGCCCCGACGCTCCAGTAGCGCTGCCCGCGGCCGGTGATGCCGATGTGCGCGCCGCGAGTGCCGACGCTGAAACCGATGCCGCTGCAGCTGAGGTTGAGGTACAAGCCTGGGAAGATCACCCGGCGCTGAAAGCGCAGTCCCATATCCGATCCATACCCGCCGCCTTTAGGCGCGCGGTTGCTTACCAGGGGAGTTATGCAGTATCGACGACAATCCGGCGGCAGTCGTTATCCGGCCCTTGCCGCTCGATCCTGTACCGGCTATCGCGCGTGCCATCGTAGCCACTCCGGCGGCCCAGGATGGACATGGCCTCCGAGAGTACCGCGGCCTCCGAAACTGATCGCTTGGCCATGGTAATCGGCGCCAGCGGGAGACTTGCTGGTGGGTGATGCCAGTCAGCTTCTCGGCGTCAGCACGCAAAACCCGCCCGTGATCTGCGGCGGGTTTCATCTTGCCTTCTTCGGGCGCCCGCCCTTGTCGGTGACGTTGGCGTCCCACCACGCCACAAAGTCGGCCTGGTCCTCAATCTTCAGCGCGACCGCGGCCTCCAGCGGCCGGATTTCGCGCACGCGTAAAGCTTCATCATGCTTCGATCCTTCGATTCTTGCTCGCGTTGATTTCAGACTCTCGATTCCCGCAATTCCAGTTCGCCGATGGCCTGTTTTCCCAGACCCCCCCGGCGAACTGAAATTCCAGCTCGCCACCCCCCGGCGAACTGACCCGCGGCGAACGCTGTAAGTTACTGATTCCAGCCAGTTCGCCAGTTCGCCACCCCCTGTCTGGCGCAGCGGCGAACAGGAGTAGTCCGTTTCCAGTTCGCCAGTTCGCCACACCCTTAAGGGTGGCGAAGCGGCGAACAGGACGACTCCCGACTCAGAATGGGAGTTCATTGTCGTCCTCTGCCGGTTTTCCGACCCAGGTGTAGAATCGTGCGTTGTTTGCCCCTTCCTCGAAGCGGACTGCTCCATCCCGCGTCCGGTTCACGCGCCACGTGCGGGCATAGTTGCGGTGGACGCCGCGCTTGACTGCCAGGTTCTCGAAGTCCTTTCCGGTGATGCCCGGATTCTCCGTCAGTAGTTCCCGTAGGAGATCCGCGTCGGTTGCGCGCTGAGAGCCGCTCCCGGACTCGCGGGCGAAGACGCCATCCGAGTACCGGAGCACGAATTCGGCATCCACCACGAAGCGCGACTTGAACGGCGTGAGCCGCAGCCGCTCAATGCGGTTCGCCGCGCCGGTATTCGATAGCTTGTAGCAGGCGTCCGCGCTGGCCTTGATGTCGCTGGAGCCGCGGTAGTCCTGGGACGAGTCGGCTTTGCCGCTGTGGTGAAGGAGCAGGATGGTTGCCCCCAGGTCTGCGAGTCGCCGGCAGCGCTGAAGATAGCTTCGAGTTTCGGAGGCGTCGTTTTCGTCGCCACCGTGGAAGGCCACCAGGCTATCGACCACGATCAATGGTTTCGGATCGCAGGACAGCACCCAAGTCTGAACGATGCCGGCGCCTGGATCTGGAGCCTGTTCCTGGAGCCACCCCCCCCAGATTCGCAAGTCGCCGCTATCCTTCGCGTGGAGTCGCTTTAACACGTCGGCAATGAACGCCGCGCTGTTCTCCCTGTCCAATACCAAAACCGGCCGCCGTGCGGTCTTCATGCCGGCGAACTCCGCCCCACGCGCAACGGCATCCGCCAGGGCGAGCGCAACCGTGGTTTTTCCCGCGCCCGGCTCAGAGGTGAGCACGTTCACTGTTCCCTCAGCTATCATGCCCTCCACCAACCAGGAAACCTTTGCGAAGGCGCAGGCCAGGACCGAGGGGACGTCCGCAATGTTGCGGATCTGATGTTCGGGAGATACTGCCCGGAGACACCCGTCGTTCTCTCCGAGGAATTCTGTCAACACCGCAGGCGCCGCCATCGCTACCCGCCGCACCCCGTTCTCCAGGTCGTCAGGCTTCATCCGATGTCCCACCTTCCGCTCGCTGATCGCCCGCGATCTTGTCCAGTAGCCTCGCCGTCAGATCGGCGCCGGCGCGCTCCCATGCCTCGGTGGTCTCGACAATCACGGCGGTGCCGATTGAATCGGCCTTTACGGCAGCGATGTAGCTCCTCACCACGTCTTCAGCGTTGAGGTGCTCGAATCGGTAGAGCGCGCGGGCTGACATGGCCAGGGCGTCGGCATCTAGGTGCTCGCCATCGAGCGCCGCGCGCTTGGCGTCGTTCAATTCGGCAATGCGGCCCTGTCGCCAATGCCATGCCGCCCGCGCTAGGGGCTTTGCCAGTTCCACTACACGGGCGTAGCGCCGCCGCTCGGCCGGCGTGAGCTCGCGGCCCTCCAGCGGCAGGCAAAACCGCTCCGCGATCCACTCGAGAGCGTCCGCCCGGCTGCCCCCGCGGATGTGCATCACCAGATCAAGCACGCCGCCGCCTTCACCGCGCGCATGATCGTACCAGGCGCCCTTCTCATCGTTCAATGAGACGTTGAGGTCCTTCGTCTCGCGCCAGAAGGCTGAAGCTCGCCGGAACCGCGGCGGAGAACCTCCGAGGGCCTCCCAGACTTCGGTGATGGTGACGCGCTCCAAAATTTCGCCGGCCGTCATTGGCCACCCCCGCCACTGGTCGGAGCCGCGGGCGCCGCGTGACACAGCGGGCAGCACGCGCTACAGAATCTTCCGCCGATGCGCATCGGCAGGTGAATGGTAGCGGCCGCGGCGCCGCATCGGTCGCACTTCCGGCCGGCGCCTGGCGACCGCAAACAACCCCGCGGACCCGAAAGCCTATCGCCCGGCTTCATCGGTCGCCTCCGAGCACCAACCGCGCCCACTCAGACATCAGGCCGCTGTACTTCGAAGGGCTTGCGAGAATGATTCTCGCCGCCTCGCGATTGCCCAAAATGAAGCGATCCAGACCCGCGGCCGGCGTGCGGTTGTCGTCAGGCTCTCGGAAAAGATTGCCCTGTTGCGGACTTCGGACTAAAATGGGGGATGACATCGGATTTTCCGGGCCCAGCCCGCACCGCCGTGTGGTTGGGCCTTCTGTTTTTAGGGCGCCACCCCATCACCGTCCGCTCGCTGCCGATGTGCCGCCACGAACCGAACAACATCAACGAAAACAAACCTAACGGCTCCGTTCAATTTGATGCGCGGCAAGTCAGCAAGCCGCTCCAGGCTGGAAATCGAGATGCCAAGGTAGCGTGCGGTTTGTTTTTTCGTGAGCAGACACTCGGTCTGTGACGCAAGGGCGAGATCCCGCTTACGCTCTGAAACGGTGCCAGAGGGCATGGAAACACACTCCTGTAAGTCACTCGCCGGGAGGCTGTAGGCTCTCGCCCTGACATGTGACTTCAGCCAAAGCGTAGCATGGAAAATCAAAAACCCTTTCAAATATCTTCTTCGTAGCAAACGAAGTCATGGCGCCACCGGCAAGACGCGGGCTCGGAGTCCACTGGAGCAGTTCGTCGTACTCCTACAGGCGATGAGCGATAGGGATGTAACTGTAACACGCAGTAAGATCCGTTGGGCGACTGGTTGGGGATGTTATTGTAGGGACTTTTGCAGGGAGGCAGGCCGCCTCAGCGCTTCTCACCGCTCCGCACGGCTGTCGGCCTGGTTCCCGGCAAGCCGTTGTGAAACCAGCCGCTTGGATGAAGACAAAGGGGATGGGAAGAGAGGGCGAAGAGAAGGCCCGAAGTGATTATGAGTCCGCTGCTCTAACCGCTGAGCTAAGGGCCCAAACTGTTCTACATTAAGTATGCTGTACGGACTTTCGTTTAACGCTCTTGGCCTCTATGCCCATAACTATGCCCCCCCTTTTTCTTCAGAGGAGCTTGGTTGGAGGCTTCCAGTCGCGCGAACGCCCGCTCCACCGACTCGGGCGACGGGTGAACGTATCGCTGCGAAATCGTGATGCTGCTGTGGCCGGCGATGCGCATGATTGTGAAGCGTCCACACCAGCCTCCCCAAGCCGGGTCAGCATAGTGTGCCTTAACGAATGTATCACGAAGTCCGCGGGCAACTTCAGGGCCTCGCGGACCTTTCCGTGCTGATGATCGAGCGAGGTGACCACACTCCCGCACGCGAGCTGTGAGACTGACGTTTCGCTTCGCGTTCCGGGATTTCCCGACTCCGACGTGCACGTAACCCAGCTTCCCGTCACCCACGGGATCGAGGTGGATGTCGTCCCATCTCAAGCCCACGGCCTCTCCCACCCGAAGGCCAGTCTCCAGAATCAGCAACGCGGCGTCATGCAGTGGTTGCGGCGCGGCGTTCAGGTACTTCGATTCCTGTTCCCGGCTCAGAACGAACTCGTAAGCGAGCCGAAGAGCTCGACGGTACGAGGTCTTGCTGCGCACCGTACCTCAATCGCTTGAGTGAAGCGCTCAGAAAAGTCCTTGAACTTGGGTGGGGGCTTCCTTTCTACAATCCCGACCTCTCCCCTTGCCAGGGTGGTCTTGTGGGCGGCCTCCATCTGCTCGGCCACTCGCTTATTGGTCTGCCTCGTGGTCTGGCGAATGAGCTCACCATTCCACTTGAACTTGTACCACCAGAACTTAGGGAGCTGCTCCGATTATCTCAGGTTCGGCTCTGGCGGACGAGATCTGAGGTCAATCTCAGGTCGTGCGCTCCGCTCGGTACGGTGCGGCGAGGGCGACTTGGTGACCAATCCCGCCGGGCGCAGGGTTGGTTAGCCACGTGCAGCAAGAAGCGCATGGGTCTGGGACCGGCGCTCGGCAAGGCTCCGGGCGAACTTCTCCTGCTCCTTCTTCTCCTCGGCGGGCGGCAACGGGAGGTCGTCGCGCGCCATCAGCCGCCGATAGGGGGAGCCGTCCAGTAGCATGACCTCATCGATGCTGACCTCCTGGGATTTCACCCGCCCTTGGGAGTCCAGGTACCGCAACCTCTCCCGTTCCGAAAAGGTGTAGTTTTGGGCCACCTTCCAGTTGCGCTCGTCGGCCGCGGCGGCGCGACGGATGATCTCACGCGCATCCGTCTGGCCGATCGCGGCTGCGGCCGAAGCCAGGATCAACAGCAAAGCGCGCGTGTGGAGCAGGACCTTCTCCATGTCCGTGATGGAGCACTCCTGTGGCCACTTCACTACCGCCGGTCGCTCTGGGATCCCACGGTCTTCGTGTATACCTTGCTGAACTCGGCGCCCCAGAAGAACAGCTCCGCCGAGGAGTATACCCACAGCAGTACGACAATCGGCGAGCCGGCAGCACCATAGGTCGACCCGAATCCCGCATGCGCGAAGTACAGCCCCATGAGTTCCTTGCCGGTCATAAACAGAAATGAGGCCATCACCGCACCGAGGGCAACGTCGCCCCACATCACTTTCATGTCCGGAACGATCCTGTAGAGGGCTGCAAACAGCACTGCGATTACCAGACAGGACATCAGGAACGTGGCAGCCCGCGGCACGGCGATCCTCATGGCCGCGATCCAGGTGTTCAACACCAGGGAAGCCAGCAGCAGCAAACCTATGCCCGTCACCGCCGCGAACGAATAGAAGCGAGCCCTGATCAGACGAAGGACCGTGGCGGCATTGGTTCGGTCGGGAGGAAGCGAAACATGCCAGATGGTGTTCATCGCGTCGTGCAGCTCCACAAAGACGGACGAGGCGCCAAATGCCAAGGTGACCAAGCCGAGCAGCGTCGCGATCAAGCCTGTCCGGGGCTGGTAGGCGCCTCGGATGATTCCCGCGACGCTCCGTGCTACTTCGGGCCCGACCGCGCCCTGGATTTCCGACGCGAGCCGGCCTTGGGCGGCCTCCTGGCCATAGCCAACAGCCGCCACAGCCACGGCGATCACAATAACGGGAGCCAGCGACAGCAGGGTATAGAACGCGAGGGCGGCGCCGAGCCGCGGCCCATTATCGTTGGTCCATTCGATCGAGGCCTGCCCGACCAGTCGCGGCAACGCCTTGAGCAGACGCATGCGCCGCTCATGGACCGGGAGTTGCCGTCTTCGCCTCTTCGCGCAGTGCGGCGATCCGGTTCTGCAGCGTCCGCAGGCTGATCCCCAACAGCTTGGCGGCGCGTTTGCGATTGCCCTGCACGTGATCGAGGGTGAGTTTGATGTAAGCTTCCTCGAGCTTCATGAGCGGCTGGCCAGGTGGGAGCATGATGGGCAGCTCATAGTCGGGTGATGGCCGGGTGTACGGGCCGGGGTTTACGCCCAACGCGGGGGAAGGAAGGTTCACAAGCCCGATCAAGCCCTCGCCTACCATGATGGTGGCGCGCTCCAGAACATTGCGTAACTCCCGCACATTCCCGGGCCAATCATACCGATGGAAAAGCTCCAGCACTTCGGCATCGACCCCCGCGACGCGCGTGCCATGCTTCCTGTTCAGATTCTGCAGCATGACATCCGCGATCGGCGGGATATCTTCCTTATGCTCACGCAGCGGCGGAATCACCATCTGGAACACGCTCAGCCGGTAGTAAAGCTCTTCGCGCAGATGCGTTCCGAGGTCCTGGCTGGTCGCGGCCAGGACGCGGACGTCCACGGGGATTTCGTGCTTACCGCCAAGCCGCCGCACTCGCAAGTCCTCGAGAACACGCAGCAACTTCGGTTGCGTAGACGACGGCATTTCGCCGATCTCGTCGAGCAGCAGAGTGCCCCCGTGGGCCTGCTCAAAGCAGCCGGCCGAACGCTCCAGGGCTCCCGTAAACGCACCCTTCTCGTGGCCGAATAGCTCGCTCTCAATCAGAGTCTCGGGTAAGGCGGCTGCATTGACCGCGACGAAAGGCCCGTCAGCGCGGGGGCTGCACTTGTGGATTTCCCGCGCAACCAACTCCTTCCCCGTGCCACTCTCCCCGCAGATCAATACGGGCGCTGAAGTGGGCCCCACCTGCCTGATGAGCGCGAAGATCTGGTGCATCGCCGGGGACGTTCCCACCAGGTCCCCGAGCACGCCGCGAAGGCTCAGGTCGCGCTTGAGCTCGTCGGTTTTCTGGAGACTCCTCTTGTAGTGGATCGCGCGTTCCAGGAGAGTCTTGAAGGCGCGCGGTTCCACCGGCTTCTCCAAGAACCAGAATGCCTTGAGGTCATGGACGGCGGACAGCGCCTTTTCCATGCTGCCGAAGCCGGTGAGCACGATCGCCGGAGTGAGGTCGCCACGTTCCTTCAGGTTTCGGAGCAGTTCGAAGCCGTCCATGCGCGGCATGACGAGATCCGCAACGATGACGTCTGCGTTGAAGGCAGTGAGCCGTTCCAGCGCTTCCTGCCCGTCGGCCGCGATCTGCGTTTCAAAGTTGCAATCGGAAAGCATCGCAGCCAAGGCGGCACGCTGGCGTTCGTCATCGTCGACGATAAGGATCCGGCCCGAAACCGCCGGCAATCGAGGCATTGGCTCCCATTTTAGCAATTATCGGCGCAGGATCTTCCGTCTGAGATCCGGCCAGAACTCAGAACCGAGATTGCCGGCGAAATCGAACCCGAGCCGGAGAGAACCCTGCAGCACGCCCAGGCGAACGGTGTTTAGCCGCTCCGGATACCACTGGTTCGAAAGAAACGCGGCGCCGTATGCACTACCCAGACGCCAGGTGGATAGGGTCTCGCCGCCGCTGTCGGTGCGTGTCAGTATTGTTCCCCGGAGCGCATGGCCCGTCCGACGCCAGAATCCGGTGCTGCGCGATCGAAAATATCGCGGGTCCTGGTGCAGCGCCGCATCCAGACCGAAAGCAAGAACACCATGGATCGCCGAGCAGCCGACCGTGGAAACGAAACGCTTCCCGTAGGCGCCGCCTCCCTGTCCCCACTCTAACGGGGCGTCGAGTTCCTGGAGGATTCCCGCGTATGCAGCGGATCCCACCATGGACCATGGGCCGTAGACGCTTTCAACATGAAAGCGCAGCTTGCCGTTCAGATCCAGCGACTCCACGGGTTGAGCCATGGCTGCCACCGGAACTGCACACAGCAGGACCACGCTCAGTGTTGTCATTGGGTTGGGAGTGCCACGTGAATCATGCTGACTCAGTGCAATCTGTAACTGGTTACTCGCCCCCACAATCCGAACACCTGCAAGAGCCAAACGGAGGTGCAAACGACAACTACTATATTCAGAAGCGTCTTGATGCTGGACGCCATGGGGATGTAACTATTGATCAGCCACAGCACTACGCCGATCACGACCAGCGTAATGACGATGCTTATTAACGGCATTTTGTTTACTCTCCTGCAAGTTCAAGTAGCAATCCGCTGCCCAGTCGCGGGCACGGTGCGGCTTCTTAACCGAGGGCCCTGCGTCCCTGAATCAGGCGGATGACCAGGACTACCAGCGCAAAGACCAACAGGATGTGAATCAGCCCGCCGGCGGTGTAGGAGGTTATCATCCCCAACGCCCACAGCACCAACAGAACGATACAGATCATCCAAAGCATCTTTTTACTCCTTCGCGGTGGATGACTGCAAGCCCGGGTCCAAAGCGGCGGGCCCACTGTTGCACTGCCGGAGCGGGGAGTTATGCTGGCTCGAGGTGCAGAATCTGCACTCAGCGCGGCAGTTGCTGCAGGTGCCCGGGGGTGTCACGCCCTGACAGCATGTAGAATCCAAGGGGAGGGATGCGCATGAAGAAGCCAGACAAGGCGCTGGACCGCTTCTGGGATATACCCCTGGGGGACCTGCTTCGCCTGCTCGAGGCAACGCCAGCCGGACTGACTTCCGCCGAGGCGAAACAGCGGCTGCGTCTCCACGGCCCGAACAGCCTGGTAGCGGAGTCTCGTTTCGCTGCCCTGATCAGCTTTCTGCGCTTCTTCGCCAATCCCCTTGTCCTGATTCTTCTGGCGGCCAGCGCCATCTCGATCGTGCTGGGTGATCCGATCGGCGGCTCGATCATCATCGCTATTGTCCTGCTCAGCGTGATCGTGAATTTCTACATGGAGTTTCAGGCTCGACATGCGGTGGAGGATATCCGGAAGCAGGTTGCTACAACCGCCGCGGTTCTGCGTGACGGACACGAACTGGAGTTGCCGGTCGCAGAACTGGTCCCCGGGGATATCGTCCGGCTCAATGCGGGGGACCTGGTGCCGGCCGATGCCCGTCTATTGGACACCAAGGACCTGCACGTGCGCGAGTCCGCGCTCACGGGGGAATCTTTGCCCGTGGACAAGGCGGCGAAGGATCTTCCGGCGGGGCAACACAGCCTTGCCGACGCCAGCAACAGCGTTTTCCTGGGGACTGCCGTGCAGACGGGAATCGCCACCGCGGTCATCGTTCGAACCGGCAAAGACACCGCCTTCGGCGAGATTGCCAAACGGCTGGCCACGCGGCCGCCGGAGACCGAATTCGGTCGTGGAATACGCCACTTCGGGCTGATGATCACGCGCGTGATCATGCTGCTGGTGCTTTTCGTCCTGCTGGTGAACGTCATCTTGCATCGTCCGTTTTTGGAATCGTTCTTGTTCGCGATCGCGCTTGCCGTCGGGATGACGCCGGAGATGATGCCGATGATTATTACGATCACGCTGGCACAGGGCGCGCGCCGGATGGCCAGGAAAAAGGTCCTGGTCAAGCAACTCACGGCGATCGAAGACTTCGGCAGCATCGAGATTCTCTGCAGCGATAAGACCGGAACCCTGACCGAAGGCGAGATCGTGCTTGACCGGCACGTGGACGTTCACGGTCAGGACAACGAAGACGTCCTTCGGTTTGTCTACCTGAACAGTTACTTTCAAGCCGGCATCAAGAGTCCGCTGGACGACGCCATTTTGAAGCACGAGCACCCTGCCATTGCGGAGTACGCGAAGGTAGACGAGATTCCCTTCGACTTCAACCGCAAGCGCCTCTCCGTGGTGGTGCGCCGTGGCGGCGAGTTCTTCCTCGTTACCAAGGGCGAGGCGGAGAGCGTCCTCTCTATCTGCGGGACCGTCATCATTGACGGGGCTCCCCAACCGTTCGACGAAAGCCGGCGGGCCCAGGCCGCGGAGACCTTCAAGAAGTTGAGCGCCGACGGATTCCGCGCCCTGGGAGTCGCATTCCGGAAGGTGGAGCAGCAAGACACGTATGCGCTCGCGGCCGAGCAGGAGATGACGCTGGCCGGGTTCGCGGCCTTCCTCGACCCGCCCAAGGACGGGATTCCTGCCGTTCTCGACGCGCTGAACAAGAACGGTGTTTCCGTGGTCATCATGACCGGCGACAACCAGTACGTGACGCAGAAGGTAGCCCACGATGTCGGGCTGGCTACCGACCGTATTGTCACCGGCGACCAACTGGACGCGATGGACGATGCCGCCCTGGCTTACCAGGCGGAGCACGGCGCCATCTTCGCCCGCGTGTCTCCGGAACAAAAGAACCGGGTCATCATCGGTCTGAAGGCCCGCGGGCACGTCGTCGGCTATATCGGCGACGGCATCAACGATGCTCCGTCGCTGCACACCGCGGACGTCGGCATTTCCGTAATGAATGGCGTGGATGTGGCCAAGGACGCCGCCAAGATCATTCTGCTGGAGAAGGACCTGGCGGTTTTGAACGAGGGGGTACTCGAGGGGCGGCGGTGCTTCGCCAACATCATGAAGTACATCATCATGAGCACCAGCTCCAACTTTGGCAATATGTTCAGCATGGCCGCGGCGTCGCTGTTTCTGCCATTCCTGCCCATGTTGCCGACTCAGATCCTGCTGAACAACTTTCTGTACGACACTTCGCAGGTCGCCGTCCCCGGCGATCATGTCGATCCGACCCTGGTGCATAAGCCAAAGCGGTGGCAGATCGGTTTCATTCGCCAGTTCATGACGATCATCGGCCCCATCAGCTCCATCTACGATTTCCTCACCTTCGCGGTCCTGCTCTGGTTGTTCCACGCTGCCACGAACGCGCCGCTGTTCCGGACCGGATGGTTCGTGGAATCCCTCGTCACGCAGACGCTGGTGGTGTTTGTGATTCGGACGGCGGGCAACCCGTTCAAGAGCCGTCCAAGCGGGCGGTTGGTGATAGGGGTCGCTGCCGTCTCCCTTGCGGGGGCCGTGCTGCCTTACACGCCCCTTGGTGTTCCGCTCGGGTTCACGCCATTACCGCTGTCGTTGCTGGGTGCGATTTCGCTGCTTACCCTGACGTACATGATGTTGGTGCAAGCCGTCAAGACTTGGTTCTACCGCCGACATGCGTTGCTGTGACACCTCACCTGCCGGTTGTGGCGGCTCCGAACAATGCCCCGACGCCCGCGGTCAGCGCCATGGCTAGGGCACCCCAGAACGTGACGCGTATTGCGCCCACGATCACGCCTGCGCCCCCGGCGCGCGCAGCCAACCCTCCCAGAAGCGCCAGGAACAACAGTGAGGTTCCAGAGACAAGAGGGATCAGCGCGCTGAAAGCCGCGTTGATGCCGAGCTCATCGCGGGCGTGCGCCTCCAAGGCGTCATGGGCCATCAGTTGCTCGGCAACCTGTCTGGCGAGCGAGGGATCGAGCCCGCGAGCGACGTAGATCGCCATCAGTTCCTCGTGCTCGCCCTTGTAGTCCGTCTCCAGTTCCGTGCGTTCAAGCTTCAGGTCGGCCCGTTCGGTGTCCGCCTGTGAGTGCACAGACACGTATTCACCCGCTGCCATCGCCATCGCTCCGGCGACCAGGCCGGCGACCCCCGCAACCATCACGTTGCTGTGAGTCGCATGCGAGGCCGCGACACCGAGCACCAGACTCGCGGTCGAAAGGATCCCGTCGTTCGCGCCCATTACCGCCGCGCGTAGCCAGCCAACGCGCCCGGTGCGATGTCGTTCCTGTTGGCGTAGAGGCATTAACCGCGATCTTCCGGCCGCACTTTCCATCGAGGTCCAGGCGCTGCCATGATCCGAGTTGTGCTCCCGGCGCATCTCCGGACGCTCGCGCGCGTCGCCGGCAAGGTGCAGCAACCGGGCGGGCGAGGGGCGGTGCCGGTCGCGGATGCGCGATTCTGGCCCCCTGGCCCTGTTGAAGAACGGCGGAACTTGCGCCGCAGCGCCCTCTCGGCTCGGCGGCCCCGCATCTTGACTCGGTCATGGAGCGGCTGCCGAGCCGCCTAGTACTACTGTGTTACAAACGTCGCGACCCACAAAACGGGCAGCAAGGAAGCTGCGCCAGAAGGCGTCGGGCAATCGTGATGCGTAGGGTGGTGATGGAGGTCCGACTATGCCGCTCGGGACGGACGCGAGCCGCGCGGGCGGAAGTCTGGCGGGAAGTGGGGCGTTGATAGTCCGAGATGACCGGCGCGTGCCGAGGGGGAAAAACGGTTCCGCTCGGCCACCAGGAACCCATATGCGGCAAGGCAAAGCGTGGCATGGTGATGAAAGCCTCTCCAGCCGCGCCCCTCGAAGTGGCCCAACCCCAATTCCTGTTTCAGTTCCTGGTAGTCGCGCTCAATGATCCAGCGGTGCTTGGCCAGGCGCACCAACTCGGTCAAGGAAGTGTCAGCCGGCAGCGTCGAAAGCCAATACTTGGTGGGCTGCTCCTCCCCTTTGGGCCATTCCATCAGCAGCCACTCCTCGGCGTGCGGCTCACTGCGCCAGTAGTCCCGATGCGCGGGGCGGACACGGATCGCCGCAAACCGGGACCGCAGTTTCTGTTTCACTCCCTGCCGCCACCTCACCGTTTTCCAGTACTCGGCGGGCAGCGACAACGCCAGTTGTTTGACCGAGACCGGTTGGTGTTCTGGATCGCGTCGCAACAGCTTTGGCGGGCGACCCGTGCCGCGACGGCGGGGTGCCAGCTTGGGTTCTTTGCCCGGTTCCCAGACGGTCAGCGTGCTCTGGATTCCCACGACATAGCGCAACTCCAGTTTCGTCAACTCCGTGCGGAATCCGCTGTCGGTCCCATATCCAGCGTCGGCCAGCACCACTCCTTCGGGAATGCCCCGCGCGCGTGCCTGACGAATCTGCGCCAGCGCGATTTCGGGCTTGGTTCGGAACGAAATGTCAGCAGGCACTCCCGCTCTGTCCCGCCGCTCGCTGTCGTTGGCCCAAGTCTCGGGCAGATACAGGCGGAAGGCGACCGGCATACTCGAGGTCTCGGTCGTCATGGAAAGGCTGACCGCCACCCGGCAGTTCTCCTGCTTGCCGATCTGGCCACAGTACTGGCGTGCCACCCCGACCGAATGCTGGCCTTTCTTGGGAAAGCCGGTGTCGTCTACCACCCAGGCGACTACCGGACCGCGTGCCAGCATGGCGGGCAAGACGAAATCCAGGCTCCGATCCAGCACGGCCTCGTCGCTCCAGGGAGCATCCGCCACCAGGTGGTGTAAGGACTGATGCATCCGGCGGACATTCTGGGGCGCCAGTCGCGCCGCCATCGGTTCGACGCTCTTCCGCTCACCAGGCAACAGCAAGCCGGTGCAATAGGAGCGCAAAGGGATACTACGATCGGCGTGCCCTGCGGCCTGCGCCAAGCCATCCAGATAGGCCGCAAAGCGTTTGTGCTGTGGGCTTGGCGCTGCGTCGGTTCCCACAAAACAATTCTACACTAAACTGTTCTGTTTGTAACACAGTAGTACTAGGGCCAGCCTATTCCACTCGCGTCCACGACTTGTCCGGATCGTAGCGGGTCACGGCGGTTGAGGCGCCGGTTGCCGGATTCCCCAGGTCCTTCTCGTAGATTGCGTCATCCTGATTGACGATGAAGGTGTGAATCCCGGAGACTCCGTAGTGCGCGGGAAACGCAACCAGCCCGAAGCCACCGATCATCCAGTCTTTCACGACATAGTTGTGCTGGCCACCCTCCGCATTCGGCCCTTGGGCCTTGAGTACACGGAAGTAATAGCCATGGTAAGGTTTAGCCGCGGCTGCGCGCCCGGTTTCCACCGCCGCTTCGGCGAACCCTTTGGGGACCAGGGATTCTGAATCCCCTTCCCAGTAGAGGCCGTCGTGCAGCCCCTTGGCGCTCACGATGCGTTGCGCGTACGCGAGCATTTTGTGGTTGTCGCGATCCTGGGCCGCGTATTCCATCTGCGCCTCGACGTAACCGGAGCAGATCTCGATGGCATCCAGTTCGTCCGCGCCGATACGCCGCGCCCGTATCTCGACGGCGCCTTGCGAGGTATCGAAGCTCCATCTGCCTTTGCTTTGGACGATGGGAACGGGAAACGGCCAGTCCTCCGAGCCGACGGAGAGAATCATCGCGGCCGCGTTCATCTCGTCGGGCTCAAGTTTATGTTGATCGCGCGCGAGACGCGCAAATTCGGCGCGCTCTTTCTTGTCCTGTTCCCGATCGCCCGAGGTCAGGACCGCCTTACCCTCTGGGCCGAATATGGCGGAAAGCGCAGCAACATCGTCCTTTTCCGCGGCCTCCATAAGGGCCTGGGCGGCAGCTTCGGCCGAATCGAAAGTCTTTGGTGTCTGCCCGAATAGAATCGCCGGAAGCCCGACAATCAGGGCTACGAGCGTGATGGTGAGAGTTTTCATGGTCATCTCCTATCGCCTCCCGCCGCCGCGAGATGGAGAGGACATTCGCGGGGCCGACCGTCCTCCACCACGAGAAGGCTGAGTCCGTTGCGCTCCCAGGCTGGAGTAGCCATGGTCGCTCTGTTGCCGGGTCTGGCCGCGTGGCTGGACTCCACCGAACGCGCTGTGCGTCCCGCCAGAACTTCGCGGCTGGAACCCCCTATTGCCAAACCGTTCGGCGGGGGCGCCGCGTTGTTGGGGAGCGGACCTCCCAGCGTTTCCGCCAGGATTCGCCCGATTGAGCGACGGTTCCCGCGGTGTGGTATATCTCTGTCCGCCGCCGGCTCTCCCCCCCGCACCGGCAGCCCCGCGGTAACGGTTGGTCAGCGCCCGATTGGAGTAGGGAACTCCCAACCGGTGACCAGGATCGTGCGACCAGGTACCCCTGCCTTGGAACCTCCCGCCACCGTGGAAGTCACTGAAACCATAGCGGTGGAAGAAATAGTTGTTCACATAGATCGAGTTGCCGAACCAATTCGGCCCCCAGCCCCAGCCGCCCCATCCCAGGCCGCCGAAGAAGCCTCCGATGTAAATACCCGGGCCGAACCCGAATCCAAAACCGATGTCCGGGTAATAAAGCGGCGGATAGTAACCATAGACGGGCGGTCCCCACATGTATGCGGGATTGTAGAGCGGCACATAAACCACCTGCGGGTCGGCAGGTTGAATGTCAATCGCCGTCTGCCCTCCTTGCGTCTGGGTCGTGACGCTCACCTGGGAGTTCGACTTCAATCTGCCCGACTGACTGGCTTGGGCTCGCAGCCGCTGCACGGCATTCATCACGTCGGCCTGTTGAGCGAGAAATGCGTTCCCTAGATCGGTGGTCCAACGAATGTCCGAGTTCAACCGGGTGAGTACGTCCGGGAAGACCACCAGCGCCTGGATACTGGCATCCCAGTTTTGCTGGCGCGCAGCCTCCACCAGTTGGGCACCGCGGAGGTTGCGATTCTGCTGCAGCCACTGCCCGGCTTCGACGACCTCAAGCGGATAGGTAGCGGCGACCAGGACCTGGCTGAGTAAGGAATCGGGATAGAGCGCGATGGGCGCTACCAGATCGGCTAGCTGGTCCGGAGACAGCGCCTGTGCGGGAGGCCCAGCTTGCGCCGGCGGCGCTTGCTCGGCCGGTGGCGGCGGTTCTTGCGCCACCAGGAGCGCACCAGCCGGGAGCAGCAGGATGCAAACTATGCCGAGTGCCTGCCGAAATACCATTTGGATCATCTTATTCGTCACTTTTCCTCCTCCAGCGCGTACTCTGACCGGTCGTTAGAGCACGCACGCTAACTATATTGCAACGGTGATCGCAAGTCCGACGCCCGGATACCTGCGGTTGTAAAGGTAGTAACCGTTGTCATAATCGATATAGAGGTCGTCGCTGTCATACCAGTTCTCTGCCCAGGATTCCGGCCAGGGATCCAGGAGCATGAACGAATAGCCGCCGTATGAGAAGCGCGGATACCCCATGTACATCGTGGGTCGGCTGTGCATCCGGAACCAGTGCCGACTCCCGAAAGAGAGACTGAAGCTGGCTGCGGGAATGTAGTAACCGCCATAACCTCCACGCTGCGCCCAGCTACGATGGTCGCGTGCCCAGTTGTAATCGCGGCCCTGCTGGAACGTAGTGTGCCCTTGCCAGCCGCCGCCCTGCTGCCACCCCCGCTTCTGTTGCCACGCGACTGCCTGCTGCCGCGTACGCTGCGGTTGCTGTTGTTGCTGGGCCTGCTGCGTGCGTTGTGCCTGCTGCTGTTGCTGCGGTCGCGGCTGCTGGGTCTGCTGGGCCCGCTGCTGTTGCTGCGGTCGCGGCTGTTGGGCCTGCTGGGCCCGCTGCTGTTGCTGCGGTCGCGGCTGCTGGGTCTGCTGGGCCCGCTGCTGTTGCTGCGGTCGCGGCTGCTGGGCCTGCTGGGCCCGCTGCTGTTGCTGCGGTCGCGGCTGTTGGGTCTGCTGGGCCCGCTGCTGTTGCTGCGGTCGCGGCTGTTGGGTCTGCTGGGCCCGCTGCTGTTGCTGCGGTCGCGGCTGTTGGGCCTGCTGGGCCCGCTGCTGTTGCTGCGGTCGCGGCTGCTGGGCCTGCTGGGCCCGCTGCTGTTGCGGATGCTGCTCTTGTGCGGCTGGCCGCGCTGCTTGCTGCCCTTCAGGCTTGCCTTGTTCCTTTTGCTGTTCGTGCTGCGCGTACGCAGGGACAATCGCCGCGAAAAGCAGAAACAGGGCCGCGGTACTTGTAGATCGAGCGAATTGCATAGTTGTCATCCTCCATCAAGTTCTCTATTGGCTGTGCACGCGGACGGCCAGTCCGCCCTAACGATGTTCCGTCGCCTCTGCTGCCTCCGCCTCGGCTCTGGTCTTGTGCACCGTTCCGTCCGGGTGGTTGGGCGGAGAGTAAAGCGTGTACAACTTCAGCGGCAGTGTCTTCGACGTATTGATCACGTTGTGGTACGTGCCGGCCGGAACCACGACCGCATCTTCGTCTCGCACCTGGCGTTCCTGCTTCTCGTTGAAGACGAACTTGGCCTCCCCCTGTTCGATGCGGAAAAACTGGTCGACGTTCGGGTGCACCTCGTCGCCGATCGCTTCCCCCGGTTTCAGGCACATCACCACAAGCTGAATGTGCTTTCCGGTGAATAACACCTGGCGAAAGTACGTGTTTTCCAGAGTCAGCTTCTCAATCGGTCCAACGTATTCAGTCATGGCAGTGGCCGCCTATTTCTTCGTCGCGTGAGCGACGTGACTCGTGACAGCCGCCGGCGCCCTCTCGGTCGGCTTATCCGTCGTCCCATAGTCGGCGGCAGCTTCCCCGGCGGAGGAGATATCCCGGGCGCCAGTATCTCTCAGGGTTTTCTTCGCCCGGTCACACCACTCTTGACTGTCGCAGTGAACGGACAGGAGGATGCCGCCACGCCTGACCCTGCCCGCGTAGCGCTTGGCGACGTACTGAGGCACACGCAGGCCCGCCAGCCATCCCACGATCCAACCTAGCGTTCCGCCAGCGCCGGCGCCGGCCAGAGTAGCCACCAGCGGCCCAGCCGCGCCGAGCGCCCCCAAACCCGTGATGGTCACGGTTTGAATGGAAAAGAGCCAGGCCAGTGCCGCGCCAACCACCGCCCCCACTGCCGCTCCCACCGCCGCTCCCGTTAGTGCCTTGTTCCGTTTCTCGTGCGCGAAATCCTTTGAGCCCTGGTTGTCAGACGACAGGACCGAGATGTCCGTCGCCCGATACCCCGCTTTGTGCAGGACGTCGATGGCGTCCGAAACGGTCGTTCGATCCTGATAGATTCCAATGACCGAGGTATTCCTTGCCATTTGGTGCTTCTCCTTTGCTTGTGTCTGTGCACGGGGCGGGCCAAGCGCCGGAGGCCGCCGCGATCGGGCAATACGGGACAGGACAGCACGCGTAAGTGCAGAAATTGCCTTGGGAGTGCACATTTGGAGGAGCGAAGAGGCCGGATGGGCCCATACCTGACCGACTCCAAACGGCGCCAAACGTGCACAGGTAAGTTACGCCGGGAGACCGGAAGGAGAACGATGATGTTGCTGATACTCTTGCTCGTCGTGCTGTTGCTTGCGCTCGCGCCCAGATGGCCGTATAGCAGGAACTGGGGCTACTACCCGAGCGGAGGTCTTGGAGTGGTGTTGGCGATAGTGATCGTGCTGATGTTGATGGGACAACTCCGCCTTTGGTACTACTGTGTTACAAACGTCGCGACCCACAAAACGGGCAGCAAGGAAGCTGCGCCAGAAGGCGTCGGGCAATCGTGATGCGTAGGGTGGTGATGGAGGTCCGACTATGCCGCTCGGGACGGACGCGAGCCGCGCGGGCGGAAGTCTGGCGGGAAGTGGGGCGTTGATAGTCCGAGATGACCGGCGCGTGCCGAGGGGGAAAAACGGTTCCGCTCGGCCACCAGGAACCCATATGCGGCAAGGCAAAGCGTGGCATGGTGATGAAAGCCTCTCCAGCCGCGCCCCTCGAAGTGGCCCAACCCCAATTCCTGTTTCAGTTCCTGGTAGTCGCGCTCAATGATCCAGCGGTGCTTGGCCAGGCGCACCAACTCGGTCAAGGAAGTGTCAGCCGGCAGCGTCGAAAGCCAATACTTGGTGGGCTGCTCCTCCCCTTTGGGCCATTCCATCAGCAGCCACTCCTCGGCGTGCGGCTCACTGCGCCAGTAGTCCCGATGCGCGGGGCGGACACGGATCGCCGCAAACCGGGACCGCAGTTTCTGTTTCACTCCCTGCCGCCACCTCACCGTTTTCCAGTACTCGGCGGGCAGCGACAACGCCAGTTGTTTGACCGAGACCGGTTGGTGTTCTGGATCGCGTCGCAACAGCTTTGGCGGGCGACCCGTGCCGCGACGGCGGGGTGCCAGCTTGGGTTCTTTGCCCGGTTCCCAGACGGTCAGCGTGCTCTGGATTCCCACGACATAGCGCAACTCCAGTTTCGTCAACTCCGTGCGGAATCCGCTGTCGGTCCCATATCCAGCGTCGGCCAGCACCACTCCTTCGGGAATGCCCCGCGCGCGTGCCTGACGAATCTGCGCCAGCGCGATTTCGGGCTTGGTTCGGAACGAAATGTCAGCAGGCACTCCCGCTCTGTCCCGCCGCTCGCTGTCGTTGGCCCAAGTCTCGGGCAGATACAGGCGGAAGGCGACCGGCATACTCGAGGTCTCGGTCGTCATGGAAAGGCTGACCGCCACCCGGCAGTTCTCCTGCTTGCCGATCTGGCCACAGTACTGGCGTGCCACCCCGACCGAATGCTGGCCTTTCTTGGGAAAGCCGGTGTCGTCTACCACCCAGGCGACTACCGGACCGCGTGCCAGCATGGCGGGCAAGACGAAATCCAGGCTCCGATCCAGCACGGCCTCGTCGCTCCAGGGAGCATCCGCCACCAGGTGGTGTAAGGACTGATGCATCCGGCGGACATTCTGGGGCGCCAGTCGCGCCGCCATCGGTTCGACGCTCTTCCGCTCACCAGGCAACAGCAAGCCGGTGCAATAGGAGCGCAAAGGGATACTACGATCGGCGTGCCCTGCGGCCTGCGCCAAGCCATCCAGATAGGCCGCAAAGCGTTTGTGCTGTGGGCTTGGCGCTGCGTCGGTTCCCACAAAACAATTCTACACTAAACTGTTCTGTTTGTAACACAGTAGTATTAGGAGGCTGATGAAGAAGTC
Organism: Bryobacterales bacterium; assembly: GCA_963719445.1. Classification (GTDB taxonomy): domain Bacteria; phylum Acidobacteriota; class Terriglobia; order Bryobacterales; family Bryobacteraceae; genus DASWZN01. The sequence continues at coordinate 3,019,943 of OY970385.1, read as the reverse complement.
AAAGAACACAGTCTGGGCCGCTGTTTTCAATCAGCGTTTATCGGCGTTTATCCGCGGCCAGCAATGTTTTGACTTTTCCGCAACTCGCTCTGGAACGAATCGTCAGCTAGGGAGAACACATTTCGCCGGCAAGAAGGATCAGTTGGTCGGGCGAATTCAGGAGCGGTATGGAGTGGCGAAAGCGGAGGCCGAGAGGCAGGCCGACGAATGGTCGCGCGCGCTCGAGGAATCCGGGCGCGGAAGCCGCCCCGCCACCCGCTCTTAGAAAGTGGATTGATGAAATGAAACCGGCTCAAGCGCGAATCGCGGATCTCTGGTGCAGGTCGATGCACGCAGAGCCGATGTGGCCCTCGCACGGCCAGTATCAGTGCCGGACGTGCGGGCGGCGGCGGCGGGTGTGCTGGGAACAAGCCGCACCCGTCGCGTCGCGCGTGGCGCTGTTGCCGCGCGAAACGCGGGCCCATGGCGGCTTCCAAGTACACTGGCGAGGACATCTTGCGCGAGATCCGGAGCGCCGGACACCTCGGCGGCGTTCCGGTGTGCGTGTGGAGCTCTTCCCGGTCCCGGCGGGACGAGGCTCTGCTCAAGGAGCTGGGAGTCACCCAGTTCATCACCAAGCCTTCCGGTCTGGATCAATTCATGGAGATCGGCAAGATCATCAAGGATCTGCTCGCGGGAGCCACGGCCGGCTGAAGGCGTTACAATCGGTCAGTTGGATTGGCCGCCAACCGCGACTAGTGCGAGATTGGATCTGGATGGAGTCGACGCCTGGCGCCGGATCGACATTCTACTTCACTCTGCCTGCGGCTGATTGACGTTCTCCGGCCGCGCCACCCATTGGCCCTCCGCGCAACGAATGCATCGAACGACGTCTGGCGCTATTACAGCATCGCGCGCACCGGCCGGAACTCAAGCCGGCTGTCCAGGCGGCGCTGAACCCCGCACTGAGCGGTCATCTCGGAACGGGTATCCCCGCCGCGGCAAGCGCCGGGGGATGTCGCAGGTCCACGTCCACAGCCTGCAATCGACCGAGCTCCTTGAGCACCCTGGCCCAATCGTTGGCGTCAGTCTTGGTCGAAATGGGAACGCTAAGATCGTGGTAAAAAGCGAGAATATCGCTTCGAAGTTCTTGAGGCATTTCCGTGTAGTGGCCCTGCAACTTGTGCAGTAGCTGCGCGTAAGCGGCGTCCATCAGCCTGTATTGCCCCGCCGCCGTGAACGCTCCCACGTCCAGATTGTCGTTCGGCAGCTTCAGACTGCCCGCGCTCTGTTCCGAAAGCAGTTCGCGATAACGGTCAATCGTCGAATTGAAGCTGGCCATGTACATCTTCTCGGCCTCGGGTGTCAGCCTCTTGAACGACAGCGCTCGCAACGGGCCTACTCGTGGCACGATGCGGAATACCACTGTCAGGGTCTTGGACCGGATCCCCGGCCGGCTATAGGTAGAGCCCCAGTTCTTTTCGTAGCTGGAACGAGATAGATTGTAGAGAAATGTCTTGCGCGTAACACTGGGAGCATCTCTCCTGATTTCCTGTTTCCTGATTTGCCAGGCGACTCTCGTGATGGCCGGAAAAATCGACCCGACCGCACGACGATACGATCCGATGGCGAGATCGACGCTCATGAATACTCTTTCCAGCCTCAGTCCGTAGGTATCCTGGAACGCCCGATCGAGCAAGGGCTTTGCGACTTCAAAGCCGATGAAGCTTTTGTATGCAGCGGAGGCGTAGCGGCCCTTGGCCGCCTGAAAGACATCGAACGCGAACTCCGTCTTGGCGTGGGAAAAGGGATCGTCGGCATACGTTACCAGCTTTCCAAACTTCACGCCAAGCTTCGGATAGAACAGGGGAACTGTCCGGTTGACGGCCATTGGATGACCATTGTTGTCGGCGGCGTAGTGCGACAGCGCTCCCAGGGCGAAGGCGTACTCGTCGAGGTCTTTGGACTCGCGGATCAGGTTGAGGACGAAGTCGCCGCTCCGGACGTAATGCGTCAAATCGCTGAAGAGCTTGCTGCCGAACGGATAGTATCCCAGGTCCTGGATAATACATCCTCCGTAGGCGTATGCGTGGGCTTGCTTTAGCTCGTCCGGGGTGGCAGCCGGGAACCGTTGGAGTAGCAGCGGCTTGATCACACTGTCCCAGGTCGAATCGATGATGGCTTCGTGGGTGAGAACGGAATACGCGTAGGCGGCTGAAACCGGGAAGAAGAGCAACAGCCCGAGAGCGGCTGAGTGCCGGAGTTTCCGGAGCCGGCGCATTGTCTCATGTTGTGTCATGGCTTCCTCTGGGTGAGGCACGTTCGTGACCACCGTCGCCTGCGGCTCTCTCTTCGCATAAGAGCCTGTGAGCCGTGGCAGATTCCGCACTCCAGGTGCAGATTCTGCATCTCGGCTCACCGGCCTCAGCCTCCAAACGCGGGGGGCTGCTCTGGACCGTCCCGTGCTACGGAAGCTGGGCGACCTGTGCGGGCGAAGGGGGTCGGCGTGAAGACAGCACACACCGAGAAGAGCGGGTTCCAGGACATTCTCGAACGCAAAGAGGCCGAAACGTGGACCGCGAGTCCGCCCTGCTGCGTGAGGTGAAAGCCGCGTTGCGACGGATTCACGACGGCAGCTTTGGAAACTGCATTGAGTGCGACTGGGCGATCAGCCCAAAGCGCCTCGCGGCCGTGCCTTGGGCGTCACGTTGCATCGAGTGCCAGGAGGCTGGCGATTCGGACGGGCAGCAGAGAACGGAATCCGTCCGCGCGCCTCTCTTCCATGCCGCGTGAATGAGCGGTTCTGCGCTATCAGTATCCGAACGTCGTTCGCTTCGAGATTGAGGAGCAGAATCTGGATTCTTACCGGCGCGCCGCCGACTTCTTAAACATCAGCGACGTAGACATCGTCTCGGTCCAGCACGAGTTCGGAATCCTCGGCGGGCCGGCCGGAGCCACTTGTTGGCGCTGTTGCGCGAACTGACGGCGCCGGTTGTAACCACGCTCCACACCGTTCTCCGCCGCCGGCCAAGATCGATCTCATCCCACACGGTATTCCCGATGTACCATTCGTCGCCCCGGACTATTACAAGGACCACTTTGGCGCGGGCGGAAAGATGGTCTCGCTGACGTTCGGTTTGCTGTCGCCGAACAAGGGGATTGAGCATGTGCTCAATGCCCTCCCGGATGTGGTGACCGAGTTTCCCGCCTGAGCCTCGAGGCCATCACCAGGCAGAACAAATTCGAGAGCCGCGTCATCTTCCACAACCGCTGCTGGAGCCCACGCGATGTTCTGCCGGCGCCGGTCGCGTTGGCCGGTGAGCCGCCGGCAATGGTACCAACCGTGCACTGGCAAAAGAGTCGCAACAGGTACGTGCGACAGAAAGAGGAACAACAAATGAAACTAGTGATCGTGGCCGGTCTGGCCTTCACAACGACATTGCTGGCGGTCGACAGGGAGCCTGCCAAGCGGTTGGCCGAGGCTGCGTCGGTCTTCTCGGAAATTATGGCAACTCCCGACAAGGGGATTCCGCAGGAGTTGCTCGAGAAAGCACACTGCATCGTCATTGTGCCTGGGCTCAAGACGGCGGCTTTCATCGTCGGCGGTAAGTACGGAAAAGGGTATCTGTCCTGCCGTAACAAGGGCGGCTTGGGCTGGTCGGCGCCCGCCACGGTACGTATCGAGGGCGGCAGCGTTGGCTTTCAGATCGGTGGCTCTGAGACCGACCTTATTATGCTGGTCATGTCGAAGCGCGGAGCGGAGAAACTGCTTGAGAGTAAGTTCACTCTGGGCGCCGAAGCTTCAGTTGCAGCCGGCCCGGTTGGACGGACGGCGACAGCTCAAACCGACGCCCAAATGCACGCGGAGATTCTTTCGTGGTCGCGGTCCCAGGGCCTGTTTGCCGGTCTCGCTCTGGAAGGAGCAACCCTGCGGGAGGATCTGGATGACAACGCCACACTTTACGGCTCGAAACTGGAGAGCCGGGACATCGTGACCAACGGCAGGGCTGCGCCCGAATCGGGTGTTCGCCTGATCGGTCTCCTGGACAAGTACTCGGACCGGCGAGAGCGCTAGTGGAAATAGAACAAAGAGAACAAGACATGAAGCTCATCAGCGCGTTCCTGACGGCCTGGAGCGTCAGCCCGAGCCCCTTCGGCAGTTCCAGAAAGCCGCCCTAGAAAATCATGGGGCTGGGAGGGTCAATATGGCGCACCGGCTTTTGAGCGCTGCGGCCTGCCACGGAACGGAGCGAGGCTTGAACGGCAATCTCTCAAGAGCACCCGGAGAAGCCGTCGCTCAGTTTTCTTGGCCCTGGAGGATTGGCCGTTCTTTGTCGCGGCGCGACGAATGCGCTCAATTCCTGCCGCCGTTATTGGTCCCGCGCTGAGACCGCCGTGGAGGCGACAGCGCCCATTCGGCATGGCGGGGCACTGGCAAGGTGTCCGCGCCGGGTCTTCGCTTCGCACCGTGGAGCATTCCCGGGATCGCCCGGCGGATTCCCGTTCTTCAGCCATCCGTGCCGCCGTTCGTGGGGTGTTTGTTCGTTTCTCACTGACTCCCTCCCCCGGCTTCGATCCTTCCTCGCTCACCGCGCCCACAATATGGGCGAAGTGTACCGCGCCACCGACACGAAGCTTGGACGCGACGTGGCCCTCAAGGTGCTCCCCGCCGAAATGGCCCACGATCCCGAGCGCCCGGCACGTTTCCGGCGCGAAGCTTGCGTCATCGCCGCGCTCAACCACCCGCACATAGTCACGATCTTTTCGGCGGAGGAAGCGGACGGCATCCACTTCCTCACAATGGAGCCGGTCGAGGGCCAGTCGCTCGACCGCCTGATCCCCAAAACGGCCTCCCCGTCGAGCGAATCGTCGGGATTGCCAGTGCGCTGGCCGAGGCGCTCGCCGCAGCGCACGAGAAAGGGATTCTGCATCGCGACCTGAAGCCCGCCAATGTGATCGTGGCCCGGTCGTGCTTATCCGAGCCGCCCTTCTTCTGCCGGCGCCGCGGGCGCTCTGCCTCGACTGTCGGGTCACTGGCAGCTGGTGGGTTGCCAAAAGTTACTCCTTCCGGCAAGGCGGGCGCAGGCTGAGGAAGTGGTTTGTTCTCGCTGTCGCTCATAGCGCCTCCGCTACGGGGTTTTGGCAGGGCTGTACGGCCGCCCGGCGCACCGTCCCGGTGCCGACGTTCAACCGGCGGGCGATCTGCCCCCAGGAAAGACCTTCCGCCCGAAGCTCCCGCACCCGGTCGCGCCGAAACACGGCCCTGGGCCTCCCAATCGGCTTGCCAGACCGCGTGCCACGCTCGCGGGCGTACTCCAGGCCAGCCACTACCCGCTCGCGGATCACGCTGCGCTCCAGTTCCGCCATGGCCGCGATGATCGTGAACATCGCTTTGCCCATCGGTGTCGAGCTGTCGAGTGCCTCCTGGTAGGAGATGAAGTCGATGCCGAGTGCGCGAAACTCTTCGAGCGCCAGAACAAGTTGCTTCACGCTCCGGGCGAACCTATCGAAGCGCCAGACCAGCATCACATCGAACGCACCTCGCCGGGCATCGGTCAGGAGCCGGTCGAGACCGGGCCGGCGTTCTTTGGCTCCGCTGGCCCGGTCGGAGTAGATCCGATCCAGTTGCCAGCCGCGCTGAGCGATCAGATCCCGGAGTGGCTGCTCCTGGACTTCAGGGTTCTGATCGAACGCGAGAGCGTCACCCCGCCGTTTCTTGCGGGTCGTGGAGACACGAACATAGGCTGCTGCCCTCTTCACCACTCTCCACCTGCTTTCCGAATGCACCAGGGCGGCGCGGGCCGTTCCGACAGCACCGCTCCGGTCCTGGGTTGTGATGAGGGCTTGCGCCTACAAACGCATCCCGACACCCCATTTCACCCAACAGGCGAATCCCGGCGGGCCACAAGTTTTGGAATGAATTGGAATGAAACTGGGTTTTGGGAGGCTTGTAAGCTGTTGAAAACGTGGTGGCCAGGGACGGAATCGAACCGCCGACGCCGGCCTTTTCAGGGCCGCGGCCTTCGACTCCTAACCCATTGACAATAAACAATAAATGCCAGTTCCTGAGCTCAAAAAACTGGCTCTAAGTGCAACCAAATGCAACCATCGGCTCGCTCGGGTTTGCTCACCGGTCCGATGCATTCAGGGGCTGGACCTGGATTGGCTCCCTTCCCGAGGCAGTGATCGTTCCGTCCGTTAGCCCCGTGTGCCTGTGCAGGCCAGAAGGCCCATCAAGAGGGCTCAGATGAACGAACTGGTATTGGCGGACCGCGCGGGAGAATGGCACCGCCTGAAGGCGTTAGTCCTGGACAGCGTCTCTTCCCCAACCACACGTCGTGTGTACAATCTCGGCCTGGACGAGTTCATCGCTTGGTACGGTCAGGAGCCGCGGCCCGGCTTTACCAAGGCCACCGTGAACGCATGGCGAGCAGAACTGGAAACCCGCGGCCTCGGATTGGCGTCCATCAACGTCCGGATCACTGTCGTTCGAAAACTGGCAGTCGAGGCGGCCGACAACGGTCTGCTGGCGCCGGAACTGGCCGCCGGCATTACGCGCGTCAAGGGCGCGAAGTCCAAGGGCGTTCGGGTCGGAAACTGGCTATCCGTCCAGCAAGCCCAGAAGCTCCTGAACGCCCCGGACGTGACAACCAAGAAGGGATTGCGCGACCGGGCGACACTGGCCATCTTTCTCGGCTGCGGCCTTCGACGATCCGAGGTGGCGGCGCTCACGCTCAAGCACATTCAACAGCGGGACAACCGTTGGTGCATCGTGGATCTCATCGGCAAGCACGGACGCGTGCGCACGATTCCAATGCCGACTTGGGTGAAGGTCGCCATCGACGCGTGGACCGCGGCGGCGGGCTTGACCGAGGGCCACGTGCTGCGGCCGGTCAACCGAGGGGACCGAGTACTGGGGGAACGGATGACAGAGAAGGTCGTCTGGCAGCTACTCCAGCCGTACGCCGTGGCTGCAGGTGTTCCCGGAATTGCGCCCCATGATCTGAGGCGCAGTTTCGCGAAATTGTGCCGAGCCGCCGGTGGCGAACTTGAACAGATCCAGTTGCTCCTTGGCCATGCGTCCGTGCAGACGACCGAGCGCTACCTCGGCACGAAGCAGGATCTGGTTCACGCACCGAACGATGGGATCCAGTTGCGGGTGGCTGTTTAGGTGTGGGCAAAGCCGAACCGACGCCATGCCCGCAAAGCCCGTCAGCACTCAGTAGAAACGGAATTCTCGCGAGGACACGACACCCGCGCATAGCCGGCTGAAATCCACGAGGCGATGTATCGCTATCTGCGGGCTTGCTTCGAACGGGGCCGGGCGATGCGGGAAGCAGGCGTGCCCATGCAGTCAATTGCAGAGACGATGTGCCGTTGCAGGCTCCGGAACGGGCGCGCAGAATGATGCTACGGCTTCGCTGGAATAGTGGCGAGGGACTGCACCCATGAAGCCGATCATCCGAAGGATTCAAGAGCTGGAGCGGAGACTGCCCCCTCCGCCGCCAGCCCCCTCGGGACCGTCAGCGGGCGAGCAGATTGAGGAAGGGCTTGCACGGATCGGGTGGGTCCGAGGCGAAAACGAAAGCCTTGCGGAGACGTTCGCGCGTTTCCTCGGGATCACTTTGCGGGAGCTTCGCGCGCGGTTGCAGCGTCGGGCGGCCGGCCTGCCCGCGGAGTTGCCTTCCGATATCAGGTCATAACGCTCGTCTGCAACGGGCAACGGGTAGTGCTGGACATGGACAACACGGAGATTCCGGTGTACGGCCAGCAGGAGAACAGCGCGTACAACGGTCACTTCGAGTCCACCTGTTATCACCCGCTGCTGCTGTTCAACCGCGAGGGCGACTGTCTGGCGGTAAAGCTGCGGCCCGGCAACGTCCACAGCTCTGACGACTGGGAAGAACTGCTGCTGCCGGAGATCGAGCGGCAACAGAAGCTGGGCAAAGAGGTGGTGTTTCGCGCCGATGCTGCCTTCGCCTAGCCGGAGATCTACGAAGCGTTGGAGGAGCGGGGCGTGAAGTACGCCATCCGCATCCCGGCCAACGAGAGCCTGGAGCGGGACATCGCCGAGCTGCTGACACGGTCCGTGGGCCGACCCTCTCACAAGCCGGTGTTGCGGTACAAGGGCTTTCTCTCAGCTCGCGGTCAAGATGGTCATGTCGATTCGGGCGTAAGTGGTCATATCGATTCGGATGTAAGTGGTCATATCGATCTAGCCGAAAGTCGGAAAGTCCGGGAACCAGACGGGCGCAGGAGCGTCAATTGTATTAGAGGGCTGTTGCGGGACTCAATCTCCTGCACATGCCCGCGGAGGCTCGTATGAAAGGTTCTGTCTGTATTTGGGCGGTCCTCTCCGCGACGCCGATGCTTGCAAGCGAACGGATGACCGTCTCGGTCTGCACTGAGGGACGCTTGAGCGAAAAGGTAGCGGTGGGCGCCGAAGTCGAGGCGGCGGCTCTGTTCCACCTTATGGACATCGAGATCGTCTGGGCGAAGTGCGAGGCGGGACTGGAGGGGGACGCAGCGGCCCAGGAGCACTGGTTCACAATCCGACTGCGTGACGGCAGACCGTTCGTAGCGCCAGGCTTGCTGGATGATACCCTGGGCGAAGCTTTCTTATCGGATGATCAGACAGGCTACATCGCCGACGTGTACTACGAAGCGGGCGAAGCACTCGCTTCCAGTAAACAGATTAAGCTTGCCGCACTGCTGGGCTGCGTAATGGCGCACGAACTGGGTCACTTACTGCTCGGCCCTGGGCATGCCCCCCATGGAATCATGCGTGCGGCTTGGGACCTCGAGGATCTGGCGGCTATCGGCCGAGGGTGGCTGAAGTTCAACCGCGCGGAGGGCGCCCGGATTCGCCAGGTGTTGCAGGATTCCGTAGTCGCGCTACCCCCTATTGACGTCCGCGCGGTGCGGCGGCTACAGGTCGTACTCAAGCCCGGGTCATGAGCCGGTCGGGTACGCCGGCCATGACTTACCGCCCCGAAGTCGCTTTTCGACGCGCCGGCGGTCGTGCATTCTGCTTGAAACGGCCATCGCCAGCATGAGCCCGTTTACTATGCTGATCCCACCTCAGTCCTCAATTCACCGCGTAAACGCTCTTGCCCTGTCCCAAGTACGAATCGTAGATGTGCTGGTAGACCGCATCGCACTTCTGCTCGTAAAGCTCCTTCGAGTAAGCTCTCGGAAGGTCGTTCAGGATGTCCTGGATTGTGACAAACACCCGCGCTTCCCCCTCCGCCGCCAGGGCCTGCGGGCCCGCCGATGCACGAGCAGCTGCGGGAAGGGCTCGCACAGGCTGGGTTCTTTCAGGCTGAAGACGAAAGCCTCATGGCGACGTTGGCGCGTTTCATCGGAATCACTGAGCGGGAGCTTCGTAGGCGGTTGCAGCGTCAGGCGGCCGGCCTACCCGCGGAGTTGCCTGCCGATATTGGCGGATAACGCTACGTCAACGCCGGTTTCTCTGGAACCACTTGCACGAGATGGCGACTACATGTCAAATGGCGGCGTTCGAGTTTCCGGTAACAGCGATTACCTGCGATTTGCCACAATGGACCTGTGGTCGGGGAATTGTTGACAAGCGCGTACGCGGCAGCACAGCACTCAAAGCCGGACGTGCGGGCAGCAGCCCTCTTGCGGATTGCGCGGGTGCAAACCGCGCTTGACCGCAACCAGGCGCGGGGAACTTTCGAGCAGGCGTTGGACGAGATACGGCGGATTCCCGGGCGGCGGGATGGCGCGTTTCTCCTGGAGCATGCCCGCCTCTTCGCGGCGGCCATCGCGCCGGACCTGCTGCCGTCTATTCCTACTCAGCACCACATGCCTCGCCATTTCGAAACGGAAAGTCTCGGCAGGACCATGATCGAACACGGAAATGTGGAAGCTGCACTGGAATTCGTAATGCACTGCGACGATGCATCCACATTTCCGTTTAGAATAGCCGGCATGCTGATCGAGCGGGTGGACGCACAAGAGCGTCTCGCCCTCGTTCGGCGTGCAGCTGCCGCATGGCGTGAAGCCCGCGGCGACAGCTTTGTCTGGCTCTTCCAGTACCGATGGAAACTTCTGCCGGATCAAGAGGCGCGAGAAATAGTGCGAGAGGTTGTTCGAGTAGCGCTCGATGAGTCGGACAAACCGATAGAGGCCACGTACGATCAGGAGGGAACGATCAAGATCACGTCCTTCCGCGAGCACACCCTATTTCAGGTCCTCCATATTCTCCGCCATTTGGATCAGCCATTACTGGAATCATTGTTAAGTTCGCATCCGCAGTTTGCGGCAGCCGCTCGCCGCTTTCCATACGGGATGGAATCAATTTTGCAGGAGGCCGAAGAGCGCAAGAAATCCGACGGAAAGAGTTGCGGTGGCTTCGTTATGGCCGGCAGTCCGCGCGATTTCCCATATCTCAGGGCGCTGATGCAGGGCTCGCAGGATGGTGATTTCGAGCAGGCGATGGAGCACGCCCAGCAACAGTATCGGAATGATGCCGCGCCTGAGGACCGCAACCAAGTGCCAGCAGAGTTCTGGCCGTCCGCGAGCCGATTTCGCAGCATTCTCTATGCGGCTGGCAAAAGGCTCGGCGCGGATGCGGGTCGGTACCTCGCCCGCATCGATGATCCCGACCTCCGACTGTTTGCGCGGATCGAGTTCGCGGCCGCACTCGCTGGCCTCCCGGAATTTCGCGGAATACAGCGCGAGTATCGTCCGCGGTCGGCCCGGACAGGACGCCAGATACCCAGGCCGGCGCAAGGTCCTCCGGTGCTAAGCCCCAGCGGGGAGAGTATTCGCTGTCCGAAATGCAACTGGGTTCCGCGCCGCGACGACCGGTGGCGATGTAAGTGCGGCCACAGTTGGAACACGTTTGAAACGGGTGGGGCCTGTCCAGCTTGCCGCTACCAGTGGGACGTAACCGCGTGCCTCTCGTGTGGAGAAGTATCTGCTCACTCGGACTGGTATGTGCGGCCATGAGCGTCTCAAGCATGCTCCAGTGGCACCGACCGGAGCCCGGTGCAGAGCAGAAGAAAAGCGGTGCACTTGGCCGTGAAACGCCCGTCCCGTCCTAGTGTCCTGAGGCAGAAGTTCACATAAATAGTGGAAACCCCTCTGCTATGCTGGGAATCCAACCAGCATGGGCCGACCGACAGAGCCAATCGTGCTGACCGAGGAGGAACGCCAGAAGCTGCAACAGTGGGCGCGCCGGCCGAAGACCGCGCAACGGCTGGCCTTGCGGGCGCGCATCGTACTGGGTTGCGCCGAGGGGCTGCAGAATCGCCAGGTAGCACGCCAGCTGCGCATCACGGACCAGACCGTGTGCAAGTGGCGGGGGCGGTTTCGCGAAGCCCGCTTGGAAGGGCTGGCGGATGAGCCGCGGCCCGGGGCTCCGCGCCGGATTTCCGATGCGCAGGTGGAGGCGCTGATCACCCGAACGTTGGAGTCGGTTCCACCGCAGGGCACGCACTGGTCGACGCGGTCCATGGCCGAGGCCTGCGGGATGTCCCAATCCGCCGTGAGCCGTATCTGGCGGGCGTTCGCGCTCCAACCGCACCGCGTCGAGACGTTCAAACTGTCGGCCGATCCGTTCTTCGTGGAGAAGGTCCGGGACATCGTGGGGCTGTATCTGAATCCGCCGCAGCGTGCTCTGGTGTTGTGCGTGGACGAGAAGAGCCAGATACAAGCCCTGGATCGCACGCGACCGATTCTCCCGTTGCGGCCGGGCGTGCCCGCACGGCAGACGCATGACTACGTTCGCAACGGGACCACCTCTCTATTCGCCGCGCTGGACATCGCCACCGGCAAAGTCATCGGTTCGCTGCACCACCGGCAGCGGCATCAGGAGTTTCTGCGTTTCCTGGAACGGATCGACGAAGCCGTTCCGGAGGCTCTCGACATTCATCTGGTGATGGACAACTACGGCACCCACAAGATGCCCAAAGTCCAGCGCTGGTTTGCGCGTCGGCCGCGCTACCACCTGCACTTCACACCCACCAGCGCCAGTTGGCTGAACCAGGTTGAGCGCTTCTTCGGTCTGCTTACAGAGCGGAGGATTCGGCGGGGGACTTTCGGCAGCGTCCGTGAACTGGAGTCGGCCATTCGGGACTACCTGGCTCATCACAACCAGAACCCCACGCCCTTCGCCTGGACTGCCGACGCCGACTCGATCCTCAAGAAGATCGCACGGTTTTGCGTGCGAACTTCTGACTCAGGACACTAGTGTAGCGTTTCTGAACTTCCTTGACCGTTCGGGATCGGTGTGGCGCAGGCACTCTTCACCTCGCCCAATCATCAAGAAAAGTGCCCTGGTGATAAAGAACGGCTCCGTTTAGGCGAGCAATACACGCAGCCTGTTGGTTCTGTCCATGACCTCTTCCGGAACCTTAGAAGGTCACGCCCACCAGCAAGTCAGCCTGGTTCTTCAGGGAATTCAAGCCGCCGGACGGCGCCGAGAACGCCTCCGCGGTCCAGCGGGTGTATCGGACTTCGCCGAAGACGCTGACCGGCAGCGGGAAATGCTGGAACTCCACGCCGGCGCCGGCGGTGACGCCCTTGGTAAGGCTGTGGCTCAACTCGCCCCCGGGGCCCGTTGTTGGTCCTGTCACGACAGGACAAACGGAAACGCAGGGGTTTATGGTGGTGGTCTGGCTGACTTGGTTCATCCCTTGAACGGTCCGGAATGCGACGCCGCCCTCGACATACGGCTGAAGCGGACCGAGCTTGCTCGTCCGATACTTGGCCAACACGGGGAACTCAAACGAGTTGGCCGTGGTGGCGCTGGTGATGAGCGTCTCGGGGCACGAAATACAAATCACATTGTTGACCACCGGAACAGTCAAGTACGTGGAGTCAAACCCCAGCCGCTTATAAAGCGCATCGGCCTTGATGGACAAACGAAACGGCAGCCTGACTTCGGCGGTGACGCCAACGGTGTAGAGCCTGGTGGCAGACGAATAGCTGGGCGAGCCGATGACAGGCACGGCGCTAGAGCTCGCCGTGGAGAACGCGTCGGTTAGCGGGACGCCTCCTTCGACTCCGATCCGAAACGGTTGCGCGGAGGCCATGCAGGTAACCAAGAGAAGTGGAAACAACGGTTTGAGCACACCCTGAGTCATAGAATTCTCCCACGAAAGCAGATCCTATTCTCCAATGACGGTGGGGATTCTCAGGGGGTTTCGGCTATCTTAGCAGGTCCGGTGTGCTCCAGGACCTCCTTTAGTGTGTGTCTCCGGCCGCGAGCCGCACGGCACGACAACGTTGTTTGCCGCACTGGACGTTGCTGCCGGTAAGGTGATTGGACACCGCCAGCCGCGTCACCATCAGGAAGCTGCGGAAACATAAACGAACTTTAGAGACGGGACACTAGTGGCCCAGTCTGATGCCCGGCAGGCTTCCGATATGTTGCGTTAACGCCGCACCCGCGCCGCCATTTGCTGAACGGAAGCGGCTTCGAATTGCTTTACCAACATCGCGGGTATAGAATTCCTGATGAGATATGTGCGTCCGAAACACGGATCGGCGAATGTTTTTCGCAATCGCCGCGGTTCTGGCCGCGATTGCCGCCGCGCCATCGGCGCGCGCTCAGACGCGAGCCGCGGGCCGCGTGGTGGTCAGCCCCAGAATCGACGCGCGCGTCGTGGAACGGGCGCAGTCAGGTTTGACGATTCCGGTCTTTATCGTCTTGGCGCACCAGCCGCAGCGCGAGGTTTTCCAACAGGCCCAGAGCTCCAACGCATTGTATCGGCAATTGGCCGAATCACGTTACCGCTCCGCGATCGAGCGGGTGACAAAGGACGCGGAGGAATTGAGACAGGCACGGGAGGGTGCCGACGCCGTATTGCTGGCCACGCGCCGCCAGGCTTTCCAAGCGATCGACCAAGCCATCGGGCCGGAACAGACCGCCCTCGAGACCAAGTTGAAGGGGCTGGGCGCGGCACGCATAGCCCGCTACCGCGGGATCAACATGCTAACGGCCGAGATCCCGGCCTCGGCTCTTGGCGCGCTCGAAGCAGACGGGGATATCGCGCAGGTCTTCGCGGTGGAGAGGTACTCCGCGCAGATCGCCAACAGCGTGCCCGATCTCGGTGCGCCCGCATTCTGGAGCGCCGGCTACACGGGCCAGGGAGAGTCGGTGGGCATCCTGGACTCCGGAGTCAGGACCAATCATCCGGCCTTCGCCGGGGTGTCGATCGTCAGCCAGGTCTTCCTCACCAATGGCAGCCAGGACAGTTGCTTCATCGATAACGCTGCCTCACCCCAAGACCAGGAAGGTCACGGAACCCACGTGGCCGGCATCGTGGCAAGCCAGGGATCGGCCGGCTGGACAAACTACCTGGGCGTTGCGAAGGGACTCGGCACGCTGTACAACCTGAAGGTCGCCTACAAGGTTCCGGCGACTGCGGCCTGCGACCCGTCGGGCGCCTTGTCCGATCCCCGCGACGTTTTGGCTGCGCTGGACTGGGCGGTTTCGAACACCCCTCTGAAGATCTTCAACTACAGCTACGGCAGTCCGACTACCGCGGATGACGATGGCTTCGCCCAGGCGATCGACACCTACATCGACACCTACGGACTGGCCATCACAATCGCCGCTGGAAACCTCGGGCCCTACAACTACACCTTGACCACTCCTGGAATCGCCTACAACTCGATTACCGTGGTGAACTATATCACCCGCACGAGTGTAAACCGCAGCAGCAGCGTCGGCCCCACGGTAGGCTTCAGATACAAGCCGGACTTGGCGGCGCCGGGCACGAACATCTTCTCTGCCGCGTACAACTGGGATGCCATCCCCGGGACCAGCGACGACTTTGTCAGCATGACCGGCACCAGCATGGCGGCTCCCCATATCGCGGGCGCGCTGGCGTTGCTTCACAGCGCCGGGGTGACCGACCCCTTGGCAGCCAAGGCCGTGCTGCTCAACAGCGCGGACGGCACTTTGTGGGCGGACGCGGAGGGCTCGGGACCCGCGAACCTCACCACGGCGCTGGGTCAGTTGTATTACGACCACGGCAGTCTTGCAGCCGGCGAAGTGAAGTTATACAGGACGACGTTTTCCGGCCAGTTCCGCATCACCGCCCTGTTGAACCGTCATGTCAGCGAGGGCACTTCGTACCTTAACAACATGAGCCTGAGCGCCTACGATGCGGGCTCCGGCGGTTTGGTCCAACGCTCGGATTACTATTCCGGACAGAATCTGCAACAGTTGGACGGGACTCAATCCACCGATGTTATCGTGGCGCTGACGATGCTGAGCTCGCCGCTCTCGGGGGTCAGTTCGGAGCCCTTCGGAATCGCTTTCAGCAACCCCTGGTCCGCCGTGGCCGGTCCGCAGCTCAGCCCTTCGTGCACCGTCCCTGGGTCGATCGTTTCCGGCGCGCCGTTCTCCATGAGCTGCACGGTGATCAACACGGGGGACGTCGCGGCCATCTCGGTAACGGGCCAAGCTCTGCTGCCGTCGGGGTTCTCCGGCGAAACGCAGTTGTCGTTTGGCAATGTGCCGCCGGGATCGGTTTCGAGCGCCACGCTGAACCTGACCGCTCCCCCCGCGGGCGGATCATACAACGTCCGTCTGGACGTCAGTACTCCCCCGGCCTTTGGACTTGGAGCGTTGGCAGGCACCACCAGTTCGACGGCGAGCGTCGACGCCGCACTCCAAGCCCCGGCACTGTTGTCGCCGGCAAATGGCGCTGCCGGGATCTCTCAAACGCCGATTCTGAACTGGACCGCCTCGGGCGGGGCGACCGCCTATGACGTATATATCGGGACTGGGACAGCCCTTGCCCTGGTGGGCAGCACTGCGGGAACCACCTACACCCCTGCGTCGTTGAATCCGGGAACGCTGTACTCCTGGCAGGTTGTGGCCAGAAACGCCGCCGGCTCCAGTGCGTCGGCCACCTGGTCGTTTACCATTCAGACTTCGGATCCCATGCAGCCGCAGTACTTGATTGTCACGGTGGCGGGGAACGGAACTATGGGTAATTCCGGCGACGGCGGCCCGGCCACCAGCGCTGAGTTCATGTCGCCCGGTGCTTTAGCGGTGGACACCCATGGCAACCTGTTTGTGACAGACGGGACTGCCGGCGTGGTCCGGAAGGTTGCCGCGGACGGCACCATCAGCACGGTGGCGAGCGGGATGCAATATCCGGAAGGCGTTGCGGTAGATGCCTCCGGCAACCTCTACATCGCGGCCACAAGCGACTGGAAGGTCTGGAAGGTGTCGCCGGGCGGTGTGCGGACCACGTTCGCCGGGACCGGAGATCAGGCCTACACCGGTGACGGAGGGCCCGCGACTAGCGCCGCTCTACAAGGCCCCGAGGGCGTTGCTGTCGACGGTGCCGGCAATGTCTGGATCGCCGACCCGTTTAGCAACGTCGTTCGCAAGGTGGACTCAAATGGGATCATCACAACGGTAGCCGGCAATGGCACGGACACCGGCGACGGCGGTCCGGCCACCGGAGCGCAACTCGCCGAGCCGAACGCGCTCGCGCTGGACGCAGCCGACAACCTCTATATCTCCGCGGGCGGCCGCATCCGTAAGGTGACGGCGGCGGACGGGATCATCACCACGATCGCTGGCGATGGGCCCGGCTCCCCCTTCGGCAGTGGCTGTCCGGGAACACCCTCCCCGCTCTCTCATCCATACAGCGTAGCCGTGGATGCCCAGGTGAACCTGTTTGTCGGCGAGCCCAGCAACTGCCTGGTCCGTGAGTTCACGCCGGATGCCAAAGCGATCATCATAGCGGGCAACGGGGCCTCGGGCTACTCGGGCGATGGCGGGCTGGCTACGAGCGCTCAAATTGACCCTACCGGTGTGGCCGTGGACGCCTCCGGCGTTGTCTACGCCACCGACGGGGATAACGAGAGAGTCCGCGCGCTGTTGCCCCTGGACCCGTCCTGTCAGTATCAGCTCGACCGCACGATGGGCACGGCGCCTGGAACGGGCGGGAGCGTGTCCATTACCATCCAGACAGGGCCTGCGTGCGCGTGGGGAATCGCTGGCCTTCCCCCCTGGATCGGCAGCACGACGTTCGGCAAGGGATCTGCGACCGTCAACGTATCGGTTGCCCCCAACTCCGGTGTCCTCCGCGCCGCCACGATCTCCATCGCCGGCACTGCCGTTACCGTCATGCAGGGCGCCAACTCCTGCACCTATTCCCTCAGTTCCAGCCTCGGAGCCGCGCCGCTGGCTGGGGGCACTGGCTCTTTCACCGTCACCGCGGATCCAGGATGCCCATGGGTGACCTCAAGCCCGGTCGATTGGGTGACGCTCACCAGCTCCACCTCCGGCATCGGCAGTGGCACCGTGAACTACTCCGTCGCCCCCAACAGCGGCAGCGCGCGCTTGGCCACGCTCAACATCGCCGGGCTTTCCTTCGAGGTCCAGCAAGACGGCGCGTCGGGGGCCGGCAACGGCCTGCGCTTCGTCCCCGTAACCCCTTGCCGCGTGGTGGATACGCGCGGGGCGGACGGCGCCTTCGGCGGTCCCACCATGACGGCCGGCGAGACGCGCTCCTTCGCCCTCCCGCAAAGTTCCTGCGGCATTCCCGCCACGGTGCAGGCTTACTCTCTCAACGTGACCGTGGTGCCCGAGGGTTTCCTCGCGTATCTCTCGTTGTGGCCAACCGGCCAGACTCAGCCCACCGTCTCCACGCTGAATTCCTACGACGGCAGCGTGGTGGCGAACGCGGCCATCGTGCCGGCCGGCACGGGCGGAGCCGTTAGCGTCTACGTCTACAATCCCACTGACGTCATCCTGGATATCAACGGCTACTTCGACACCTCGACCGGCGCGACTTCGTATTCGTTCTACCCCGCCACGCCCTGCCGTGTTGTGGATACGCGAGGAGCGACGGGAAGTTTCGGCGGGCCCACCATGCAGGCCAACCAGACGCGGAGCTTCCCGGTTCCGCAAAGCGCCTGCGACATTCCGGCGACCGCACAGGCGTACTCCCTGAACTTCACCGTGGTGCCGCAGGGCTTCCTGGGCTACCTGGCAACCTGGCCGACGGGGCAGCAGCAGCCGAATGTCTCGACGCTGAACTCGTACGACGGCAGCGTGGTGGCGAATGCGGCGCTGGTTCCGGCGGGGACGAACGAGGCGATCTCGGTGTTCGTGACCAACCCAACGGACGTGATCGCGGACATCAACGGCTACTTCGGGCAGCCGGGGAGCGCGGGCGCGCTTTCGTTCTACCCGGTGACGCCGTGCCGGGTGGCGGACACGCGCAATGCCAACGGCGCTTTCGGCGGCCCGATCATGGGTGCGGGCGAGACGCGCTCATTGGCGATTCCGGCCAGTGCCTGCGGCATCCCGTCGACGGCGGCGGCTTATTCGCTGAATGTTACGGTGGTTCCGGATGGCGCGCTGTATTACCTTTCGGTGTGGCCAACGGGGGTAACGCAGCCGCAGGTTTCGACGCTGAACTCCTATGACGGCTCGGTGCTGGCGAACGCGGCGATTGTGCCGGCGGGGACCAACGGCGCGATCGACGTTTACGTGACGGGCCAGACGCACGTGATTCTGGACATCAACGGGTATTTCGCGCCGTAGGGAATGCTGCTGCTCGCGACCTACCACGGTGCGGTTACCACAGCGTGCAGGTTGAACAAGCAGATGCAGGCCGCGGCGGAGTTTGATGTCGGCTCGCCTTCCGGCGCTGGCCGGGTAGCTAGCGATAAGGCCGCATATCGCCCCGGTTCAGCCTTCAGGGTGACGTATCTGTTGTCCGGCGAGGGGGAATAGCGACCATTGGTGAGAAGCTCTTGCGCGAGGAGTCGCTAAACGCTGCACGACTTTCGGCGGTTAATCCGCAGCGTGGGCGCTGATGCGGGCGTCCATCAAGCCCGCGGGAAGCATGCCTCGATTCCAGCCGGTGTCACTGTTCGTTCAGCACGGCGACGGGATCGACCCGCACGGCGCGGCGCGCCGGCAGCACGCAGGCGGCTAGCGCGATCGTTGCCAGCGACACGGTCACCGCGCCGATGACCAGCGGATCCAGTGGCCGCACCCCGTAGATCTGGCTGGACACTGCCTTCTGCAACGAGGCCGCGCCCGTGAATCCCACCGCCAGTCCGATCCCCACGAGCACCAGGCCTTCCCTCAGCACCAGTCCCACCACACCCGCTCCCGTGCTGCCCAGCGCCACCCGTATGGCGATCTCCCGCCGGCGCTGCGCCACCAAGTACGCCAGAACTCCGTAGATGCCGATCGCCGAAAGAAACAGCGCCAGGCCCCCAAACGCCAGCGCCAGGAGCATCGACGTCCGCCGGGACGACATCGAAAGCGCGGCCCGCTCGCCCATTGTCCTCACGTCGAACAGGGCCAACTCCGGATCGATTCGGGCCATCGCCGCACGAACCTCGCATGTCACGGCACCCGCGTCGGCGCTGGTCCTCACGGCTAAGGTGTAGCCCCGCGATAGCTCCTGCGCATACGGAAAGTAGTAGGCTCCGAACCCGCTCCCGGTTCCCGAGAGATCCTCCAGCCTGACCGAGCGCACCACCCCGACTACCTCGTACCAGCGTGTGTTCGGGCCGGGACTGATTGCGTCCTCCGCATTTTGCGGCCGGTACATCCGCCGTCCGATCGGATCGCGATCCGGCCAGAAGTGGCGGGCCAGCCGCTCATCGACGATGACCACGGGCGGAGCGCTCTCATTGTCCCCCTCCTCGAAATAGCGTCCGCGTAGCAGGGCGGTCTTCATCGTCTCGAAGTAGCCGGGGGTGACGGAGAGGCGGCGCGAAGAGATTACGGATTCGCCCGGCTTCATGGGATGGTCCTCGGCCAGGATGACACTGTTGTCGTGGTTTTCGCCAAAGGGGATCGCCGTGGTGGCGTCGGCGGCAGTGACGCCCGGCAGGTGGCGGATCGAATCCAGCACCCGGTTCATCAGAGTGCGCAGCTCCCCGTCGCCTCGGTACCGCGATTCCGGCTCGTTCGTGGACGCGGTTAGTACGCCGCTCGCGGTGAAGCCCGGATCGACCGCGAGTAGTTGGCGAAAGCTGGCCAGCAGCAATCCCGCGCCGGCCAGAAGCACGAAGGCCAGTCCAATCTCGGCGCCTACCAGGCCCTGGCGCAATCTGCGGGTTCGGGTTCCGCTCGTTCCAGTGCGGCTGCCGTCGCGCAACATGCCGCTCAAGCTGACTCGGAACACGCCCGCGAGCGGCACCAGCCCGATCAGCACCCCCGCCGCGACCGCCAGTCCGAAAGAGACAAGAACCACGGTGCCGT
Organism: Bryobacterales bacterium; assembly: GCA_963719445.1. Classification (GTDB taxonomy): domain Bacteria; phylum Acidobacteriota; class Terriglobia; order Bryobacterales; family Bryobacteraceae; genus DASWZN01. Next base: position 2,999,731 of record OY970385.1, on the reverse strand, counting down.
CGATTCCCACTTCGTAAGCTCGGGGAAAACGGTCCAGCCCGATGCTCCCGAGACCCCGCAGCAGCGCCGTGCCCAGCAGCACGCCGGCCAGGCCTCCGGCCGCCGCCACCAGGACGTTCTCCACCACCCACTGCCGGGCCAGTTGAATCCGGCCCGCGCCCAGCGCCAGCCGCGTGGCAATCTCCTTGCCCCGAACGTTCCAGCGCGCCAGCGCCAGATTGGCCAGGTTCAATCCTCCAATCAGCAGCACGAACACCGCTCCGCCCCACAGCAGGTACAGCGAGCCTTCCACACCTTTCACCAGCGTGTGTTGCAGCGGCTCGACTCTGGTCCAGAAGCCCGCGTTGATGATGATTTCCTTGAAATTGGGAAATCGGTCCAGGTTGGCGGCATTGAGAGCGTTGACCTGCGCCTGAACTTGGGCTAGCGTGGCCCCCGGCTTCAGCCGCCCGATGTGGCTCCAGTTGTTGTTGTGATACTGAGTTTTCGTTTGCGGGCTGAAGGCCAGAGGGACCCAGAAGCGGACCTCCGGATCGACGAAGACAAACTCCCGCGGCATGACCCCCACGATCGTGTGAGGGATGCCGCCCAGCCGCAGTTCGCGTCCGATCGCCGAGGGCTCCCCGCCATAGAGCTGCCGCCACAGCGCGTGGCTGAGAATCACCTTGTGCTCGCTTCCGGGCTCGCCCTCCTCGGCAGTGAATGCACGTCCGCGCGCGGGATAAATCCCGACCAGCTTGAAGAAGGACGGTGTGACGCCCATGCCCGGAACCTGCTCCGGCGTGCCGTTGACGTCCAATGTCTGATTCGCCGGCTGGAACAGCGCTTGTTCGTCCAAGGCTGTCACCGCACGCCGGCGATCGTAATAGTCGGCGACGCTGCTGTCCTCCGAATCGAAGACCCCGGCCTTCGGGTACAGGTTGGACATGAGCACGATCGCATCGGCGTGCGGCCCCGGCAGCGGGCGCAACAGAACCGAATGGACAATGGCGAACGTGGCCGTGTTCGCCGCGATGCAGATGGCCAGGGTCAGCACCGCCGTCGCCGCAAAGCCCCTGTCACGAAGCAAAGACCTCGCACCCTGCTTGATGTCGCGAATCAGGTTCTCCACCGCGCCTCCTTCGTCCCTTATTGCCTAGTACGTCTGGCCGCGCGTCCCGGTTCACGGAGAATATTCCCGAGCAGATCCTCGGTGCTGCAGCTCCATCGTGGGCCGCACCCAGCGTTTAGAGATCGCCGAAAGGCGCGACGCGGGTCCCATGGTCGCGTAACGCCCATTGCCGACATGTGGCAAGGCAACCGATAAATCTTCCCTGACGCCGTAGGGCGGAGTCTCGGCAACCTGACGGGCGACGGCCAAGGAGGCCGTCGCCAATGTCGAAACCGCGCAAGAAGAAGCGACTGCCCAAGTGGGTCCTGGCGCTTCCGGACCTCGAACAGTCCAAAGCGGCCGTCCTAAACACCCTGACGTCAAAGAGCGGCCAGCGCACGTATGACCGCGCCATAACCGACTTCGTCGAGTGGTACTGCTCAGAACCACGCCTCGCATTCAACCGCACCGTGGTTCTGCGTTACAGGATCTATCTCGAACAGAAGCAGTACGCCGCAACGACAATCAATCTTCGTCTCGCTGCAGTCCGACGCCTCGCGTTTGAGGCCGCTGATTCCGGCCTGCTCAGTCCGGAACTGGCCGCCGGAATTCGACGAGTGAAGGGGGTACGCCGGATCGGGGTTCGCGTAGGGAACTGGCTTACAGCCGAGCAGGGCAAGCGACTGCTGGCCGGTGCGGACCGGGAGTCGTTACGGGGCAAGAGGAATTGCGCAATGCTCGCGATGCTAATCGCATGCGGGTTGCGCCGCGGCGAGTTGCTCGCGCTTCGTGTTGATTCCATTCAGTTGCGCGAGGAGCACTGGGTGATCGCTGACCTCCTGGGCAAGGCCGGCACATCCGTACGGTTCCAATCCCGGGGTGGGTAAAGGCGGCGATCGATGAATGGAAGAATGCCGGCGGCGTCACTGAAGGTGCGCTGTTCCGATCCATCAACAAGACCGGACGGGTGTGGGGAACTGGGATGACCCCGAAGGTGCTGTGGGAGATTGTCCGGGAGGCCGCCTCGCGGGCGGGCATAGAGAAACCTACTCCCCACGACCTTCGTCGCACTTGCGCGAGGCTCTGCCACTTGGCTGGCGGCGAACTGGATCAAATCCAGTTCCTGCTTGGACACGTCTCGATCCAGACTACAGAGCGTTACCTTGGATGTAAGCAGAAGTTGCGCTGCGCCGTCAACGACCGGATGGGTATCGAGCCGGATGCATCCCGATGATCACGGGGGAGGATAGGCCACCCCTTCGCGACTACCAACGGGTGATCACCGGCCACGCACCGTCCGCAGGGCGCTTCCACGAATCGGCGATACGTCAAAGAGACTTGAAGTCCGTAAACCCGCCGCGGCCGACTACTGGTGCATCCTCCAGCCTCCGCCGGCGTACAGGAGTTGTCCCGTCAGCCAGTGCGCCTGGTTCGAGGCCAGCAATACGATCACCTCCGCGATATCCTCAGGTATGCCGCAACGGCGAAGCGGAGTACCCGCAGAGATCGACGCCTCCTGCTCCGGCGTTAGATAGCCGGTCTGTATCGGACCCGGCGCCACGATGTTGACTGTGATGCCGTACTTGCCGACCTCGAGCGCGGCGGAGCGGCTGTAGGATTCGATTGCGTGCTTGCTGGCGGCGTAGCTGATCGAACTCGGGTGAGCGTGCGCCGCGTCGGTGCTGATGTTTATGATTCTGCCCCAACTGGCGCCGCGTTCCAGGTAGCGCCGGATGTACTCGGACATCATCAGAGCGTAAGAACGCGCGTTGACAGCGAAGTGCTCGTCAGCCACAGCAGCCGAGAAGAAGTCGACCGCGAAGCCTTCCGTTTTGACTGCGGCCGGATCAAACGTGTCTTTCGCGCAGTGTGTGTGGTTGTTAACTAGGATGTCGACCGGTGCGAGCGCACCCTCGCAACCATCGAACACCGCGCGGATGTTCTCCGGATCGCCAAGATCGGCTTCAGCGGCGGCCGCCGCTCCGCCATCTTCCAAAATCTCCTGGACGAGGCGATCCGCCGATTGTTGCTGTCCTGCCCAGTAGAGCAGCGGGCCTCCGATTCCCGCCTGGCTCGCTTTCGAGAGTTCCTCTTGGCCGACGGGGCAAGACGGGCGAAAGTAGGTCGCGAACACGCGGGTGCCCTGGGCTGCCAAGGCCCGTGCCGTCGCCGCACCGATGCCGTGGTTCGCGCCGGTAATCAGGGCGACCTTCCCTTTGAGTCCCGGATCGATCATGATTTCACCTGCGTCTATCTTAGTCGATAGATCTTTCCTGACGCCGAGGGGGCGAGTAGCTGGCCTGCAGGCGACCGGAAAGGCTGTCGCGGGCGGATCACCCGCCACTTGGCGACAAGGCAGGAGTGATCACCTCTCGCCCTGAGGTCCACCGCCCACACAACGAATCTCAGATCGAAACCCCACTCGGCGCTGTGTAGACTTTGTCAGTTACGTTTCCGGTGTTTACAACACCAACGGGCTCAAAGCACAGTATGTGAGCCTCCGCGTCCGCACACGTGCGGTGCTCCACGCCTCTCGGTACCACGACGCACTCGCCTGGTCCCAAGTCAACAGCCCGGTCCCGGAATTCAACGCGAAATCTCCCCTTCCAAACCAGGAAGAACTCGTCCTCGCTCTCGTGGTGGTGCCAGGGGAACTCACCTTCCACTTTTACGATCTTGACTTCCTGATCGTTCAAGCTCGCGATCACCTTCGGTCTCCAACGCTCGTTGAATAGACTAAACTTCTCGTCTAAGCTGATCTTGTCCGTCGATGTAACCCTCCATGCCAGCCCAGTTTAAGGCACCTGAAGACATCGCTACAAGCCGGATCGCTAGATACGCGAGGCTCACTGCGGAGACTTCTGGCGTTCTCGCAAAACCAAGAAAGTCCGCTCGGCCTCCGACGGATAGCATGCGGATAACGCCGAAGGGGCGAGTAGCCGGCCTGCAGGCGACCGGAAAGGCTGTCGCGGGCGGATCACCCGCCACTTCGCGACCAAGATGGTCGGACGTCCCCTTGAGAGTTCACCAGCCCATCACACCAGAGTCTAGATCGGCGTTCCTAATACGCGTACCCGTTTCGTCCAAAGCGACGCCCGTCACCAAATGCAACCGTGATGGCTTCAGATCGTTTCGTTCTTTGCCTCGGAGAATCCAAGCTCATCAAATAGCCACGGCGCGCTCTGCTTCGGATCGTTTCCGATTCCTTCCTCGACAAACGCGACGTACTCGCGCATATCAGCATAGAGCGACTCTATCTCCGGCAGTCGTAATCCAGGCATTCGATGCCATGTGCCTGAGTCCTGTTCGAGACGATCCAACATGACGGCTCTCCCTTCCCTGGTTCCGTAAACTCTCAGAAGGCGGGCACAGAACCCCGTCCCCGCCGCCCTCCAACGCTCCTCAGACCAGGCGGTGGATGCCCGGCGGCCTTTCGCTCCCATCGAGATATAGCCGGCCACCGGAGCCCGAGTCACCGCAAGTGCAGTAACACGGGAAGACGATTGAGCACGTAGCGTGCCAAAGCTCAGCGGCCGGGCAAGCCCCCTATGTTCAGTAAGTTGCTCTCCGACAGGCCTGAATTCGCCGCCTCGGGTAACGCTGGCGGGCTATAGCCTTTCCACCAGCCCTAGAGAGAAAAGGTTCTGATTTCAAGTCGGTAAACGCTGCGCGACAAGAGGGGATCTATTTTGCCGGACCGTCGTTTCGGCCAAGTTCCGGACAGCCGACCATATGGGAAATTGAGACTCTCTCGGTCAACAGTGCGGCGCTGCGTTTCGGTAGGGAGGCGCCGCCGGAGTTCAAGCAGGCGGCTTGGAAGGTGTATTGAACGGCGGATGCGGGTGGTAGCCAGTGAGGCGCTTGTAACTTTCGAGCGCGTTGTAGAGGATCGGACAGAGCGCGGCCCAACGGGCGAGCGATGACGGGCGGCCGCCGAGCGAGCGGGTGCCGACCGCGACGTGGGGGAAGTCGCGGCACATCTTGGGGCGGGCCTCGTAGATCATGCAGAGGTTGCCGTCCAGGAACACGCACCCTTCCCCCGAACTCAGCAGGGTTCGTGAGGTGGGCGCGTCGGGATCGGGCATGGTATAGAGGCGGGAGACTGCCTCCGGTGTGGTGCCCAGGCGCCAGGCGATGTTTTCGATCTCTGGCTTGCTGACGGACACCACCGAGTGACGGCAGCAATTCGCGCAAGCGGTGCAGTCCACGTGCCGCTGCACGTTGCTAGCCAGGATTTGGAACGACTTGTCGGCGTAGTGGTGGGCGCAGAGATAGCGGCGAAAGGCTAGGTTCTCTTCCGCCTTTGCGGTTCCGAGTCGAAAGACTTCAGCCAAGTCGGTAACCATGCCTAAGGCTACTCCAAGCGGGGCCGCATGACATGGCGTATTCCTGGACGAAGATGTAGTGGGCAGCACCCTTGCTGTCCTTAGAGAGATATGCGCTCATCTCATCACATCACGCCCGATGTTGATCGAGCGCCAGGAGGCACTCCCCCAGCGCGTTGATTGTTGGCGTGGTCGGCGACGCGGCCATCGCGGGACCGCTTCGCGTGCTCGTTTAGCGGACGTCTGGCGGCTATTTCTTCTTGGCGGCCGGTGCGGCGGCCAGGGTGTAGTCGCCTTCCACATCGCACGTCATACCCGAGCCCGGCGCTCCCTTCATCTTGCACGTGAAGCTGCCCCCGCCCTTGACCCCGTGCACCTTGCCGGTTCCGCCTTGCATTGTCCACTTGCCGGAAACGGTCATCGCCTTCGCGTCGACGGTTCCTGTGGCGCGCGTGAAACCTTTATCGCCGTTGCTATAGGTCGTAACAGCCGTGGACGTGGTACGGGTAGTGGCGCCCATCACTTCATTGAAAAAAGTGTGGACGAACGTTTTGGCATCGAGCCCTTCGACAGTGAGCGGCTTGGTCCAGGTGCATTTCTCCTGACTGATCACATAGGTGTAGCCCTCCCTGTCGGGGACGGGAATCGCGTGCACCGGATCCGACTTGTCGCAGTCGATGGAACCGGAGATCTTGGTTTGTGCGAATGCGCTCAACGTAAGAGTGAGCACACAAACAGACAGCAGAAAATGTCTTGGCATACGTTGTGAGCCCTTTCGACCAGGATTGCCATTTGGGCTTCCCAGGCGTCTTCGATTTTACATCCAAACGCCTCGGCTTAGCGGACTTTTTCATCTTGTTATCACTACAGACCTGAGCGCTGCAGCGGCATGTTGGATGCAACCATCTGGTCTCCCCTTCGCCTTCTGGCCCGCCTAGATCTTCTTGAGGACTACCGTGTCTGCCATCAATCCTCCTTTCGGGAGAATCCAGCCGTCACGGAGTTTCGCTTGATGTCCGCGCCACCCCGAGGTAAGGTCCATGTGGCTACCGATATGGCCCAATAAGAGGACTGAAATGAACGAGTTAACCTTGGCGAACCGGGCTGCAGACTGGCACCGGCTGAAGGCGCTGGTCCTGGATAGCGTTTCTTCCCCGATCACGAAGCGCGTCTACAATCTTGGGCTGGACGAGTTCATCGCCTGGTACGGCCAGGCACCGCGGCCCGGCTTCACAAAGGCTACCGTGAACGCCTGGCGAACGGAACTGGAGGCCCGCGGCCTCGGCTCGGTCTCCATCAACGTTCGGATCACTGCCGTTCGGAAACTGGCCGTCGAGGCGGCTGACAACGGGCTGCTGGCGCCGGAGCTGGCGGCCGGCATCACGCGCGTCAAGGGCGCCAAGTCAACGGGCGTGCGGGTTGGGAACTGGCTATCCGTCCAGCAGGCCCAGAAGCTTCTGAACGCCCCAGACGTATCCTCCAAGAAAGGGCTGCGCGACCGGGCGATGCTCGCGGTCCTGCTGGGCTGCGGGCTGCGGCGATCCGAGGTGGCCGCGCTCACGCTGAAGCACATCCAGCAACGGGACAACCGCTGGTGCATTGTGGACTTGGTCGGGAAGCACGGATGCGTGCGCACGATCCCGATGCCGACCTGGGTAAAGGTCGCCATCGACGCCTGGACCACGGCGGCCGGGCTGAACGACGGCCACCTGCTGCGCCCCGTAATGCGCGGGGACCAAGTCCAGGGTGAGCGCATGACGGAGAAGGTCGTGTGGCAACTGCTCCAACCGTACGCCGTGGCCGCGGGCGTCCCCGGAATTGCGCCTCACGACCTGCGGCGGAGCTGCGCGAAGATGTGTCGGGCTGCCGGCGGCGAACTCGAACAGATCCAGTTATTGCTGGGGCACGCGTCGGTTCAGACTACAGAACGCTATCTGGGAACCAGGCAGGATCTGATCCATGCGCCCAACGATGGGATCAAGCTCAGGGTGATGGTCTAGAGGGCCCCGCCGAGGGACGGACCGTTACTTCGTGTGATCGCTTTGCACTAAGCTCCAGCCCGACAGCCGGCATTACCTGAGAACGGCATGTCGAATTGTTGGCCGGTGGTCAGCGTCACGAAGTACCGGAAAGCAACCTGCCCGATGAGTTTCCAGAAGACTTTCTGTCGCAGCGGCGTGTGATTCTTATCCGCGGACCACGCTGCGAAGTCCCTCAGGAACACATCGAGGGAAGGTGTCGGGAAAGTCCCGATTCCTTGGGCCTCGGTATTGCGCTGGGCCGAGCCCGGCACAGCGAATCCGCATGGGGCATCGATGCACACGCCAAAAGCGCCACGGCCGCACTCGCGCGCCGCAATCCAGTCGGTCACCACGGCCGATTCCTTGAGTATCTGAAGGGCTCCGACCTCCGCTGCTTCCGAAAGCCAGGTGGTTCGTTTGAGGTCGTCAAAAGCGCCTGCGTCGCTACAGGGAAATGCAAAGCCCTGGGCTGGCCCTCTCGCCGCACCCACCTCAAAGGAAACGCTGACTTGTCCTTCCTGGTCGGCCTTGACCAAACAGAAGTTGAAGACTTTACCGCGACTACTACCAACATCGATGCCTAGCCAATGTCCTTGCTGAATCAGCATCGTCAAGAGGCTCGCTTTCTGCGCACCGCGCCCGCGCGGCCAACAATATCTAAGCTCGCTCTATTCTATACTCGGCACCGGCGAACCCGCGCCTCAGATCCCGCCCGCCGCGTGCAGGGCGCGCGTGGTGCTCCGCGGAGGCGTGGCGTGCTGCTCGAGCGCTACGCTCGATGCAGCCGAGAACGCTCGCCTTTGGCACCGCTGCCCGGCCTTCGTGTTCCGCGTCGTTACCAGCCTCGCCTTTTCAGCCGTTCGCCGAGACCGCGGCCCCGGCCGTGCCCCGGCACCACTCTACAGGATTGTCGTGACGCTGGCCACGGTGAGCGCCCAGGGGCACCAAAGGGGCGGCCGCGCTAGACGGACGCCACGGCCTGGATGGGGCGAAGACAGAGAGGAGAGCAGACTGCGGCCAGGGCTTTCCAATTCCAACGATTTCAGATATGATATTCGCGACGCATTTGATGAACTGGAATCCATGAGTGAGCGGTTTTAGAATGTACCCAAACAGGGAACTCGTTGTCTACGCTGCATACCTCCTTGGTGGTGACGCCGAGCGCGTTCACACAGAAGACATAGCTCTCAAGTGCTTTGAGCTGTTTCCTGCGTCGTTCTCGTGGGTGAAGCATGCGCAATACCCGGACAAGGACATCGTGAGAGTTGCGCTCACCGATGCTCGGAAGGAGCAGTACGGGGCTCTGGTCGAGGGTCGCACGGGTCAGAAGCGCGGTCTCACGGCCAAGACCCTTCGCAGACCCATGGATGATGGTTGGGCGCTCACGTCTTCGGGCGTTCAATGGATTCAGAAGAACCTGGCCGACCTTGAGCGGCTTGCTGGTGGTCCCGTCAAGCAGCACCGACAAAAGGTTCTGAAGCAACTCAAGCGCGTTCGGGAGCACCGCCTCTTCAGGCTTTATGTTGACAGCCCGGATCGCTTTTTTCCCGCCGTTGGCCAAATTGCCGATCTTCTACGTTGCCGCGTGGACGCAGAACCACCGGTTTGGCAGGAACGATTTGAAAAACTCCGCCGCCAAGCCGAAGCTGCCGGTCAACAAGATGTATTTGACTTCGCAGCGAAATGCCGTGAAGCCTACCTTCACCAATCCTAAACCAGAGACGGAGGGTATCCTGTGACCACTTCGACTACACGTGCTTTGCAGGCGACTACTCGTGCACTCATCCAGGCCGCGAAACACGCTGTTCGCGACGTCTACGACGCAATCGTGGAACTGGCGACGAACGCAGATGACCGATATCAGATCCTCGGCACCGGTGGTGTGATCGAGATCGAGGTCGAACGCCGCAGGAGCACGGGCCAGAGTGTTCTGCGTGTACGTGATTTTGCGGATGGGATGGACGCGAAGACAATGGAGAGGAAACTGTCCTTTGTCGGAGGCCGAGAGAGTGGGCTGGACAGGGGAGAGGCCGTACGCGGCACCCACTCAAGAGGGGCGAAGGATGTCGCAGCCCTGGGACGAGTAGTATTTGAGTCTCTCGCCGCTGACGGGCAATTCCACTCGTGCGAGATCACCCCCTTCTTTGAGTTCAGAGCACGTCCTAGTCAGAGTGTCACGCCTGCTATTCGGCGAAGTCTAGGGATTCCTGAAGGAACTGGCACAGTCGTCACGATCGAGCTGGATAAGACACAGAGCGTGCCACAGCACGACAACCTGAAGGATCAAGCGCAGAAGCTGGTAACTCTTAGAGGGTTGCTCGAAGATCAGCGGCGCAAAATAGTCCTCCGAGACCTCAATCAGGAGCGGGAGGACATACTCGTTGCGCCGCACATCGACGCCTCTGAGAGGCTGAGAGAAACGATCGGGATACCGGGGTATCCCGACGCGAGCGCGAAGTTGATTATCTCGAGGGCAAAGAAGCGCTTCGATAAAGATCCGCAGCGTTTTCGGCTTGGTGGTATCCGAGTTGAATCTAGGCGTGCCATACATGAAGCAACACTGTTCGATAGCGGCCTGGAGTCCGATCCGCATGCCCTCTGGTTCACGGGCAGGCTTGCGTGTCCGTACATCGACGATCTTTGTAATCGGTTCGATGATCGCTTCGATGCTAAGCTCCCGCCTGAGGAACCGAACCCGACATATCCTCTTGACCCATCAAGGCGGTCAGGTCTGGCGAGGGAGCACCCATTCGTCCAAGCCCTGTTTCGCGAAGCTCTAAAGCGGTTACGGCCATTGGTTGAGGAGGAGAGGAAGCGCGAGGAGCGAGAGCGGGCCACAATTGAGAGCCATTCTACCCGTACGCGCTTGAATGCGTTGGGGAAAGCGGCTCTCGACTTCATGCGTGACTTCGGCGAAGATGAAGAGACTGAGCGTGATCCGGATGGAACTCTTCCGGGGGGCCACTTCATAGATCGCGGCTACGCGGTCTCGCCTCCATTTGCACAAATGGTTGTTGGCGAATCCAGGCACTTCTGGCTCACCGTACGGCAAGAGAAATTCCCCGAACTCGAGGTTGGGTCCACTGTCCAGATTCAGTGTCTTTCAAAAGAGATTGCCACCGACAAGGGCTTCTGCGGTCTCGAACCCCACCCCACGAAAGAAGGCTTACTCCGGACTACCTGGAAAATCAAAGCGCTCGGTCCAACCGATGCGACAGGTATTCGGGTCCGCGTCGGGCCGATCGACCAAGAATCCGTCATAGAAGTTCTTGCAAGCGAAGCGGACAAGTACAAGGATGTGACTTCTCTCCAGTTCAGCAAGAGACGATACAGCATGCGCACCGACCAGAAGCGAAAACGAATCATCTTGTTCGCTCCAATCAATCTCGTCCCTCACGCCACGGCCTTTGACACAGATCTGGACTCCAAGCACTTCGAGTTCGTCGGCCAACGTGTGCTTCAACCACATGCCGAGCTAGGCGTAGCGATCTGCGAGCTTGGGGTCAAATGCGATGGCAAAGAAGCATCCTGTACGATGACGGCAACCCTTGGCTCCGAGACCGCCGCTGCAGATCTCTCGTCACGGGTACCGATGGCTGCTGGCTTGTCGATCGAGATAAAGGACGTTGATTTGGAGAACCAACGGTATCGGTGGCGGCAGAATACGCTCGAGCTCGCAGCGCGCCATCCGTCCCTCAAGCGCTACCTCGGCGACAAGGAACATGGCTTTCCCGGACAGGAGACCAAACACTTCCGCCTCTTGGTTGCAGAGGTGGTGGCTGATGCCGTGTGCGCTCGCCTCGTCAGTCACGCTGTTCAAGCTAACCCAGAGGAATACGAGGATGCAGACTGGGATGCTTACTATGCACAGTACAGCAAGTACATGACCCAGTTCTTGCCGATCGCGCACAAAACGCAGTACTCAGATGCCGAGCAGAGATGAAGGGATCCCGGAGGATAGTCCGTCCGTTGCGTTAATCGATCGCAGGCAGCGGTTTGGTTGCTGCCCAGCGGAGGCGCAGAACGGCGGTCGCCACAACACCAGGACGGCGACCGACAGCCTTGCGGGACGCGACGCGGGCCGGGCGCAGACGCTTCCCGCACACGCCGCGCCGCTGAAACTCCAGATCCACCTCATAGATAAGCGCGATGTTCCGGCGGGCCTGCACCTTCAGATGGCGCAAGTCGTTCGAAGAGAGCGCGCAGAGCGGCACGCCTTCGAATTTGGTTCCGACCGGCGCGACCACCGGCGGCCAGAATTCAGCCACGAGGCACTCCGAGCGCGTCCTCGTGCACCCGCAGGTGGGCCACGTACAGGGTCAATTCGCGTTCAACGCTGCGACGTACGCCTGCGCGAACAAGATCCGCTTCTCGGCCGCGATCCCCTTCGCCAGCGCGGTCAGCCGAGCCTCAAGAGTTGTCACCAGGCTTGATATTCAGCAATATCGGTAGGGTTCGCGCGGTCAGCGGCGGCAACACTGGTAGCGGTGGGCGCCGCTAGGCGCAACGTGGGCGAAAACGCTATCCAGAACCAGAGCCTTCAGCCGGTGCCAGTCTGAAGCCCGGTTCGCCAACGTTAACTCGTTCATTTCAGTCCTCTTATTGGGCCATATCGGTAGCCACCTGGACATTACCTCGCGGTGGCGAGGACATCAAGCGAAACATCTGAAACGGCGGACTACGCCGAGACGACGCTGGTCGGCCGGGGATTTCGCGACAGCTATCGGATCGTCAACCCTTCGCCCAGGGGAGATCTGTCGGTCGCCAGGTTGACCTGCCAAAGCGGTGCGGTGCTGCTAGCAGCCTGTGGTTAAACTCCCCGGCCGTTGGATGCGGTCGGCTCTGGTCGATAAAACATAAATACACTAAAATGTTTTTATGGCCATGGGCACCCGCAGACACCGGCAGCGCCAGGAAGAGCTCTGGATCACCCATGCCGAGCTGGCCACCGCGCCCGGCCATCCGTTCTACGAGCGCGTGAACGAGCTGCTGGACGCCGAGAAGTTCGACGAGTTCGCCGAGAAGGAGTGCAGCGGCTTCTATGCGGAGAACAATGGACGCCCCTCGCTGACGCCGGGAACATATTTCCGCCTGCTGATGGTTGGCTACTTCGAGGGACTCGACTCCGAGCGCGGGATTGCCTGGCGCGCCGCCGACTCGCTGGCGCTGCGCCAGTTCTTGCGGATCGGCTTGGATGAGCAAACCCCCAATCATTCGACCATCTCGCGAACCCGGCGGCTGATCGATGTGGAGACGCACCGCAAGGTGTTCCTGTGGGTGCTGGGAGTGCTGGCGGATCGCGGTTTGCTGAAAGGCCGGACGGTGGGCGTGGATGCCACCACGCTGGAGGCCAACGCGGCCCTGCGCTCGATCGTGCGGCGCGACAACGGCGCCAGCTACGACGAATTCCTGACTGGGTTGGCGCAGCAATCCGGCATCGAGACTCCGACCCGGGAGGATCTGGCGCGCGTGGACCGCCAGCGCAAGAAGAAAGGTTCGAATCAGGAATGGGTGAGCCCGTCGGATCCGGATGCGCGCATCACGAAGATGAAGGACGGGACCACGCATCTGGCACACAAGGCCGAGCACGCGGTGGATATGGAGAGTGGGGCAGTGATCGCGGTAACCTTGCAGCCGGCCAACCAGGGCGATACCACAACCATCCGGGAAACCCTGGGTGAGGCGGGTGAGACGGTTGCGCACCTGATCGAGCGGGAAGCCGAGAAGACGACGAAGGAAGAGCCTCAGGTCAATGCCCAGGGCATTGAAGAGGTGGTTGCCGACAAGGGGTACCACAGCGGCAGCGCGGTGCAGGCCATCGCGGAGGTGCCGACCCGAACCTACATCCCGGAGCCGAAGCGGAAACGGCGTAAGTGGGCGGGCAAGGCGGCCGAACAGAAAGCGGTCTACGATAATCGACGGCGGGTCGGCGGCATTTATGGCAAGCGGCTTCTGAAGAAGCGCGGGGAACTGATCGAGCGGTCCTTTGCGCACTGTTACGAAACCGGCGGAATGCGGCGGCTGCATCTGCGAGGGCGCGAAAATGTTTTGAAGCGCCAGTTGATCCACGTGGGTGCGTTCAATCTGAGTCTGATTCTGCGGCGCAACTTGGGCGCGGGAACGCCAAGGGAGCTCCATAACCGCCAGGAGGAGCTCATTCTCGCGATTCTATGCCTCTGCGCCACCTTGGAAATAACGGCCAGTTCTCCGCGGTGCCTTTCTACCGCTTCACCATCCCAAAGGCGGCGGAACCGGCGCCCACCCGCTCACCCTTGCCGCAGCCGAATTTCGGGGGGTTGCGCCACAGGCTGCTAGGGCTCCATGCGCCTGATGTACTTTGCAGGTAACCAACCATCCGCAATCAATGTTATGCTCTGAATCTATCGCGGTTGGCCAAGTCGCACCCATGAAAACTACGAATCCTGTTGTCGACAATTTCCTGACGGCCTACAGGAGAGAGTTCGACTACTACCAGGAGGCGTCAAGGCTTTGCGCGCAGCTGTGCGAACAGGAACTCCGTGGCAACGGCAAGCGCGTCATCGTCACGCATCGCGCCAAGGCACCTGATCGGTTGGCTGAAAAACTTCGCCGTCGAGAAGAAGAGGAGAAAAAAGACTACAGGACCTCTCAAGACATCTATAACGACATAGTCGATCTTTCAGGCGTTCGCGTAGCCCTATACTTCCCCGGTGACGTCCAGGACGTCGACAAAATCATTCGGAGCACGTTTAGGCCAATACGCGATCCAAAGACTTTCCCAGACGGAAGCCCCAAGAAGTACCAAAAACAATTCGATGGATACCACGCGACGCACTATCTGGTTGGGTTGAAACCGGAAAAACTTGGCAGTGATCAGCAAAGGTATGCTGATGCCCGAATTGAGATTCAGGTTGCCAGCGTTCTGATGCACGGATGGGCGGAAGTTGAGCACGATCTCGTGTACAAGCCACTTAGCGGCGAGCTGTCCGACGACGAGTACGCTATTCTCGACGAGCTGAACGGGCTCGTTCTGACCGGCGAGATCGCGCTTCGACGCCTACAAGTCGCCTTTGATCAACGTGTGAACCAGGCCAACCAGGAGTTCACGAATCACTATGAGCTTGCGGCATCTCTGCACCGCGAACTCCGTTTAGCAACCCGCGACGCTGCCGAACCTGACATGGGACGCGTCGACCTCCTGTTCCAACTGCTGCGGTACTACCAAAAGAACCGGCCGGGCGTAATCAAACCCCTCCTCGCGGCGGTCATCACAGATGCCGACTACGAACGCCCAATTGGTGAACAACTCATTGATCTGTTCATTGGCAACAGCAAAGAGCGATATGCGGCGTTCGAATCGATTCGGGCCTTTGATGCGAGCAGTCCTTTCTACCGCAAAGGACCTGACCAGACTACAGAACGGGCGGTAGGAGCTTTCCTGACGGCGTGGATCGCGCTTGAGAAGATGGTCAGACAACGCACAGGAAGTAATCGTGCTTTGTGGTCTCCTGGACCGATCCCAGGGCTCTCCGCGGCTCTCGTACAGCAGATTCAAATCCTCCGTAGGTTGCGCAATGAAATGGTACACGGCATTCAGACTCCTAACCCTGAGTCGCTGGCGGTGGCAACGACTCAGATCAAAGCAGCTCTCGAAGAATTGAGGCAAAAGCCTGGCGCCGCTACTAAAAGAAGGCGCTCACGCCCTAAGAGCCCTCCCCTCTGAGCCCGCTTGCCCGGACGACTAGATACCAGGCCAGGCACCTATCTACCATCCCGGAAATGGCAGAACGCGCCGCCCGCATTTGTACCGTCCACGCGCCTCAGCAGTTGCGGGTCATGAGTCTCGAGAAGGCCTCAAGTGGGTCCAACGCTGGAGGATCACGAACCCACTTGGCTGGTTTGTCGCGACTCGCGGGAATGCGCGCGACCGATACGTAGCCGGAGACTGCCGGCTGGCAGTCGCCCAGCGTTTGGATTCCGGCGCCAATGATACGTCGTCAAGCGGACACTGAAACCCGAACGATATGCGGCCTTATCGGAAGCTATCCTTGCGGCGTTCAACTCGCCAGGTTGCACCCGTGGTGCGCTGGACAGCAACGTGGCGCGCCGCCCGGAGGGCATCCGCAGGATTGTTTCAGAGCGGGCCGTGATCCGATCGGAACAGGTTCGGCGCGTCGGCAACTTCCCATAAGCGGACTTGGACGAAGCCGCTTCGCGGCAGGCGCACGGCACATCGTCCTCGGTTTGTCAGGACGATTGCGCCGGCGTCGAGGCAGGAGTACGATGCAAGCAAGATGCGTGGACTGATCAGGTGCTACGAAGGCTGGCAGTGCCGCCGAAAGCGGGAATCCATTCAATCCCCATAAAGCAATCGTCCTGCCAAACCTGCCACAGGCTTCCTCCAAGTCGTCTTATCGAAACTGCTCCGGCGATCACGAGCAGCCACGCCCGCCGACTCTGCGGCCGGAGCAGTTCCGATCAAGCCTAAAGACTTCGGGTTCCTGACGGTCGACTTCTACGGGTCGCACGTTACCCGATCGAGTGGCAAGCGTCGGAATTGGGGCCTTTGGCGAGCGGTCGGCAACCTTGGCATGGTTGACCCACGGGATGCGGCCCACCACAATCAGTAAAGGAGACGGATATGAATTTCGGGAATTTGCAGTGGCTTTTCCCGATTGTGGTCACTCTGCACAACGCGGAAGAAGCCATATGGTTTCCAGGTTGGACGAAACGAGCTGGTCGCTGGCATGCCCCCGTTGGACCGGGTGTCTTCCGTTTTGCCGTTGCGGTCTTCACAGTCCTGGCTTTCAGTGTCACCTGGCTGAGCGCCATATCGGGCAAACAGACGATCTGGACCTACCTGACTTTTGGGTATATGGTCGCCATGTTGGCCAATGTGCTGATTCCGCACATCGCAGTCTCAGTGGCAATGCGCAGATACATGCCGGGTCTTGCAACGGGCGTGGCGCTGAACCTACCGACGCTATCACTGCTGGTCGTCTTAGCCCTCAGAGAGGGGTACGTTTCTGGCTGGAAGGCCGCAGCATACTCCGTAAGCGTGGCCAGCATCCTGCTGCTGTCCATCCCGGCGCTGTTCAAATTGGGAAAGATCCTAAACCTGTGACCATGGTCCGCTGGGTGGCGTCCCTTTGCAGGCGGCGCCATTTCGCAAAGCGGATCGTTTGCTGAAGGTCGAAGGCCGTCTCGTACAAGTGCCGTCGGCCCGAAACTCCCTGGATACGGCGTTCGCGTCACTTCACTGAGGACGAATATCAGAGAATCTGACGCGACGTATTCGAGCGGCCGTGAGCGCGGATCCGCGTCCGTGGCAGAGAATCTCTTCCTTCCTGCAGAACTGAGGCATCCCCAGCAGAGGGGACGCGACAGCAGCGACGGGAAGATAGCGCCCAGGCAAAACATGCTAGATATCACGATAAGATAGGTCAGGCGCATAGCTATGCGATCACATACCGTACCGAGAAAGCTGCTGGAGCAATTCGCCTACGATGATCCAGTCACGCGCTCGAAGCGCCTATGGCGGTACAAGAAGGGGCGCGCCCCTTGGCCCCACGCTTCGCCCAGAACCGCGACGCGTTGGGACCGACATTTCACTGATCCGGCGAACGCGGCTAAGGAAGCCGAACTCGAAGCCCGGCTAAAGCGCGAGTTCGAGGACCCGGTGAACGAGTTCATCGAGATGATCGGGTTTCGGACCTTTCTTTTCACGCCCGCAAACATACGCGCCCTCACCGGCTGCGTCGCGGGGCGAGCCAGGAGCATGCGGGTATCGTGATCGAGGCACTGCGGTCGCTTCTTACTGACGAACGACGACTGGCGGAGCTTATTGGCAAGTACACCATGGATGTGATCGACCGTCGGCTGGCTCTTCGCATGGTGACGAGGAAGGAGGTTGTCGCGGCAATCGAGAAGACGATCGCGGAGCACTCCAGCGCCGACGAAGCCCAGCGGCTCTACGTTCAGAGTGTCGAAACGATGATGGATTTCGCCGACGAGAACATGCTGAACGGGCAGTGGGGCATCCTCCGCGCCGAGCCTGACCAGCCATTCGTGATCGGTGATGCGCCGGTGGTGACTTGGGAGCGCTCAGATGACAACAGGCTGCACTTTGGTCTAGGTTTCGCACGACCGAACGTGGAGGCGTTCTTGCCGGTCTCGCCAACAGCGTGCGTGCACGTGTTGCCTCGGGTCGAACGTACCCGGCCGCCCCTGGCGCCTTCGGTCGTGGAAGTCAACATGGCGCAGGCAGCGTTGGCGACGGAACACTGCTTCACGAACGTTTGTAGTGCGGAGATCGACGCGATATTACAGCGGCATCTCGGGACGATACGGCTTGGGATCGAGGGCTTCTCGGTCCGGCACATCGATTACAAGAAGCTGATGTTCGAGATTCTGATGGGTCGGCATTCTCAGACCGCGGCGACACAGTAAGGGGTCAGCGCCACCCATGACATGCCGTCTACCGGAACCTCGCGGCCGCACAGCCGCCGCGTCGCACTTGTGCCACCCGCGGACCCAAACGGCGATATCGGAAACTGCCGGCGGCCGGTGGTCGTCCCAGAGAGCGTCAGCCTTACACATTTGAATGAGCGCACGCAGGACCTCCCGCCCTGGGCGGCTCCGTCGTCTTGCCGCAGAGGTCAAGCCCGTTTTGCTTCCGGTACGCGGCCCAGCGCTTTTCGAGCGCCTTCACCTCTTCGGGCGGCGCGATAGCAAAGTGGGCGAGCGATAGGACCATGGCCCTAACGGTCACCACCGGCTCGGCAGCTTCACCTACGTGGCCGCATCGCCGACACCTGATCACTGGAGGACGAATCTGCCTCTCAGACCGGATGCGGTGCAGCATCGCATCGAGTTCGTCCCGCAAGCCTACAAGTTCGACGAACGACAGGTCTCCGCGCCACCTGGCCCGTAGCTTGTCCAGCATTTCCGGAAACCACGTCCTGCTTGAGTCGCCCGCGGGCATTTCGCTTCATTGTAAATCCGCGCGGAAGGGACTCTCTCCGGTCCCCTTCGGGTCCGGAACGGTCCGGCACATCCGCGAGTCGGGCGTGACTCGTCAACTTGACGTCGAACGGCCCAACTTCCCGATGGTGCGTGACTCGACCGGAGAGGTCAGATCAGCAAGATGGCGGTGTTATGCGAGATCGTTATCGTTGCCGCGAGATGGTGTACCAGGTTAGCGCGTGGAGGTGAGTGGGAGTACACTGATTTCGGTATGCGAGCCCGATCGCTGTTGACGCTCTGCATCGCTGCAGGGATGCAGGCTCAACCGAACCCTGCGGAACTGCTGCGCTTGGCCCAAACCAAGATTTCGCAATCCCTCGACCGGACCCTCCGGTACATGTGTACGCAGACGATCGACCGCGCCGGTTATGAGCCCGATGTGAATTCTGGCCACACCTCTTGTGACGCAGGCCCAGCGCGGCCAGCCATGCACCTAACCACCTGGGATCGGTTGCGGCTGGACGTAGCCATGACGTCAACCGGCGAGATGTACTCATGGGTGGGCGAGAACCGTTTTCATGACCGCGACCTAACGGACATGGTCCAGGAGGGAGCCATCTCCACAGGAAATTTCGCCGCATTTCTTGAGATCGTTTTTCGCACCGACGATACGAGCTTTACGTACAACGGAGACAGCAGCGAGAATGGCCGGTCTCTTGCCGAATTCGGCTTTCGGGTCCCTTACGCAAAGAGCCACTACCGGTATGGCAGGCGGGGGGACAGGGTGCTCACCGGTTACGACGGGACGTTCCTTGTGGATGCAGATACGGGCGAGCTGATACGGCTGGTGGTTCGCACAAGCCGTCTGCCTGCGGAAACTGGGGCGTGCTATGCCACCACTACTCTGGACTACGCGCGCGTACGGCTCACTGATGTCGACGCTCTTCTTCTGCCCACGGACTCCCGCTTGCGCATCGTGGGTACAGACGGATCCGAATCGGAGAACCATACTGTCTTCTCCGCCTGCCACAGGTTTCTTGGCGAGTCGACCATCAGCTTCGACTCTCCTTCGGGCGGAGTTCCCTCCGCGGCTCACCAAGGCGCAGCCCAGCGCTGCCTCACCATCCCGCCAGGGCTCAAATTCCGCGTGGCGTTGACGGAAAAGATCGACACGCGAACCGCGGCCGCGGGAGATCCAATCAAAGCCAAACTGACGACGCCGATCCGAAACGGATCGAGCGTGCTGGTTCCGGCAGGCGCCGCCGTTCGCGGCCGCATCGTCCGTCTGCGCCAGTTTTACGTCACCACGCCGGTTCGGGCTGGCGGATCCGTCAGTATCGTTAGTGAGCCTTATCCCTCTGTTGTGGTCAACGTTAGACTGGAGACGCTTGAGGTTGATGGTGCGTCCATGAACCTCAGCGCCGTAGCGGACATCGGAGGCAGATTCCAGAAGACCGAAAAAGGGCGGCTACAACGGCGCATTGAACTCGGCACTCTGCGCAGCTTGGAAGATCGCTCCGCTCTCTTCGTGTTTCGGAACTTCCACGGACCTCACCTGCCCAGCGGCGGCATGGAATCGAGGTGGGTGACGGCCAACCCGGCAGCCGGAGATTCGCTTTCGACCCAAGAATAGCCGCATGAGTCCTACCGAAGCCTCGTGGAATGGTCATTTGGTCGCATTGCGCTCAAGACGCAAAAGTGCCTGCGGACGCGGTCCTGAGTGGTTGGTCCGCAATCCGGAAGCAATCCAGATGAATGAGTAGTCGCCATCGCGCTGAATGGCTCCACGGCCACAGGGAACCGTCGGGCGTTAGACGACCATCTGGCCTAGCCTTCGAGGGGGCAGCGATCCGGCCAACAGATCGTATCAATCGCACGGCAAGTTCCCCTACGTGTGAAAATGCTAGGCAATGCGACAGTGCGCATGGTCTGAAAACTGTTCGACGAAGCTCCCGATCAATGAAGGTCGGCGCACCTGGTACCTTGTGCTTCAAATCGGCTTCCCCGCTGATACCCGTGTGCCGGGTCGGCGGAGGTCTGGGTACCTAGCATCTACGTATGGAGATGCTGCTGCGCGGCACCTCAAGGTGGTCAGTACCGTGTGCGAGCCCCTTGGTGTCACAATTCGCCGCCTCAATGTTTCGGTTGGCAGTGGCGGGGACGGATCGGGACATTACCTGTTTCGGTTTCGGCGATACGGCAGAGACGACCGCGGGGCCGCTAGACTAGCGGAGGCATTCGCATATGGGCTATCCATCGCCGGGAGACCGCTCGCCGATACAGATGATCCGTTGGTGCTGCGGGTTCCGGATACCGCTGTCCGAGGAAAGCACACAGCTGCGTTCGAGTGTCTGATGGCGCTCGACCAATCCAGACTACCCGAGCACCGAAGCCTAACCCTTCCGGATATCAGCCTCGCCGCGGTGAGCATGGCGACAAGTGATGCGCATGAGATCGCATGGCGCATCGCAGCGGTCACCTTCAAAAACGCCGCCTTGTTCGACGCAACACGATTTCTTCAGAGAAGTTACGAGAACTTCTACGTGTACCCGGGTGGGATAACCGAAGTCATGTCTGACCCCGATGACACACCGACCACCGGGGCAGGCCAAAACAGGTTCGAGGATGCCCTTCACAGTGCGTTTATGGCGATCGAGGCCGTCATTGGCGATCCTCCAAGAGACGATCGCCGGTTATTCGCGAAGTTGGCAGACATTGGCGTTGACCCGCACGAGGAAGCGGGGTATGTGGATAAGATTCCGATCGCACGCATGATCCGCCGAATGAATGAAGCGCGCGATAAGAAGTCAGCTCATGGAAGCACCCGGCATCGCAGGATTGCCGCCGCCGAGTTGCTGAACTTCCAAGCCTGCGCCGACGTCATTGTCACGGCTGCATTGGAAAGAGCAAGAGGAAGTCCGCTGGCGACTTGATCCGTTGGACTCCAGAGCCCCCGGCACGCGTCGGGGTCATGAAAACGGAGTCCGCTTGGCCGCGTACTCCCCGACTCGTAGATTGGCCCCAAACGGCGTTCGCGTCACCTCAGGGGGCAGGCGCACCCCGCCATACTGAACCCGCGGCGTAGGAGGCCGCCAGTATGGCGCGTCGGCTGAAGACAGCGAAACGGCCCAAGCCCAAGACAGTACTTCGGCTCCCTGACCTGGAACAGTCGAAAAACGCAGTGCTGAACCCGCTCGCGGCGGCGAGTTCTCAGGAATCGTACGGTCACGCAATCGACGAATTCATCGGCTGGTACTGCTCGGAGCCGCGGCTGGCATTCAACCGGACAGTGGTGCTCCGGTATCCTCGGAAACCGCCCGCGGCAAGCGCGACCGTGCCGTTCTGGCGTTGTTGATCGGATGCGGTCTCAGGCGGGCCGAACTGGTCGGTTTGACAATCGAAGACCTCCAGATCAGGGAGGAACACTGGGTCATCGCCGATCTGATCGGCAAAGGAAAGCATATCCGCACGGTTCCTGTGCCCGCCTGGGCGAAGCGAGCGGTCGACGAATGGACCGAGGCTGTCTGGATCAGCACGGGCCTGATCTTTCGACGGGTGAACAGGTTCGGCAGGATGTGGGGCGAAGGAATCACGCCAAAGGCGATCTGGCACGTAGTGAAGGCCGCGGCCTTGCGCGCCGGAATACAGAGCCTCGCACCACATGACTTGCGCCGCACCTGCGCCCGGCTGTGCCACCTGGCAGGTGGAGAACTGGAGCAGATTCAATTCCTCCTGGGCCATGCGTCGGTTCAGACGACTGAGCGTTACCTGGGTTGCAAGCAGAAACTCCGCCACGCCGTCAACGATAGTCTCGGGCTAGAGGACCCCTGACCATCGCCGTCCTACAAGCGGACTTCGGGGGTGTTTCCTGGCGCAAAGGGGACTTCGCAACAGCTATACCCAAGAAGAGCAACGGATGATAGGAGAATTAAGATCTGTGAGCCCTGCAGCCACTATGAATCGCGGCGAACTAACCAGACGCGGCCAAAGGCTGGAGTACTACACCATCGCCTGGAACACCCTCGAAGGGCTGGCGGCGCTGATTAGCGGCTTACTGGCGGGCAGCATCGCCCTGGTCGGCTTTGGTCTCGACAGCCTGATCGAGGTTGTGAGTGGTGCCGCCCTGCTCTGGCGCCTGCATCATGACGCTGACGAACAGAAACGCGCTGCTGCGGAGCGGATCGCGCTGCGGATCGTTGGCAGTTGCTTCATTGTGCTCTCCCTGTACATCACCTATGATTCGCTGCACGCCCTGATTTCCCGGAAAGCGCCGGAGCATAGCCTTACGGGCATCGCCGTGGCGAGCGCGGCACTGGTGGTGATGCCCTTACTCGCGCGCAAAACGGGACGTCGCACGACAGCTCGGCAGCGCGGCCCTCCACGCAGACGCAAAGCAGGCCGACTTTTGCATGTATCTGGCGGCGATTGTCCTAGGCGGCCTGGCGCTTAATCTCTGGCTGGGCTGGTGGTGGGCCGACCCGGTCGCAGGCCTCATCATGGTGCCGATCATCATGCGCGAAGGCTGGTCCGCATTACGCGGAAGAACATGCGCTGACGGTTGCGGCCATTAGACAACAGTCCGACATTAACCCTGCTCCGCCGTCTTGCTGTGGAATCACGGATAAAAGGCTGT
Organism: Bryobacterales bacterium; assembly: GCA_963719445.1. Taxonomy (GTDB): domain Bacteria; phylum Acidobacteriota; class Terriglobia; order Bryobacterales; family Bryobacteraceae; genus DASWZN01. Next base: position 2,976,718 of record OY970385.1, on the reverse strand, counting down.
GCCTCACGGCGTGCCGGCCTGACCCCAATGCCATTCAAATCAGCTCTTCAGCACGATGCCGGGGCAGCTGCTTCCCAGATCGTCCGGACAACGCCACTGATAGCTGTCGTGAACAGCCCTTCCCACCAGCAATCGCGCAGACTCCTCGGAAACGACGTTGTGGGAGGTTGGTGGTCGCTGTGGTACGAGGGCCAAACGCCGAGACCACAGGGGGCCGCCGTCCGCGCCGCCGGCGTGGCGTTATCTGGTGATATCGGAAGCGTTCCCCCGGCGCCAGCCGGCGCGCATGCACGGTCGGGGCGTTGCCCATCCCAGTGGCCAGTACCTGCGGAACCCGGAGCGGTTCCTCAACCCTTGCCGGCTACCCCAGGATCTCTCCCGGCCTTAGCGTGAAACTGACATCCTCGACCGCCGGGAGGCCATTGAACCGCTTCGTCAGTGCACAGCACTCAAGCATGCTCTCTCCTGTCCCATAGGCAGTTTATGGATACGATTCATATTGGCACCGCGAGTAGACGAGAAGTTCCCGCGGGTCCTCCCAGAACATTGGCGTTCCGCTGGGAGATCCGAACGTTCCGAACCTTATGTGCCCACCGGGGGACTGTGCTCGTTCGCCGGGCCCTCGCGCGCGACGCGAATGACGTCCGATTCGTCCGTAAAGAAGTGGGCGTCTCCGGTGGTTCCCGGCTCGGTCGGATCGGCATGGACCTGGTAAGCGTCGAATACGCCGTCATTGTGGGTCGAGCGGGCCTGATACGCGAATCGGTATCCGGCCTTGACGCCGGCGGCGAGCACGTCGTCAATCAGGGCAGCGGCCGTGGCATCCGGCATCCCACCCCCAGGCTTGCTGCCCAGCTCCGCGAGCGAAGGGGGATAGTGGTTGTAAGTTGCCTGATAGGTTATGACCGCCGTGTTGATGGTCCGCAACGAGGTGAGGGCTACCGCCTGGTTCGCCGCCCGGCGTGCATGGAGAAGGTTGGGGATCGCGATCACGGCGATCAGCAAAGGGAAGATCGCCACGCCGGCATAACCCATGATCAAGCCCGTCAGGGCCATCCCTCGGCCTTTCAGCCTGCCGCCGCTGCGGTGAATCTCGCGACGGGCAAGGTGGCCCAAGACGACCCCGACAATCGCGGCTGGGAGAATCCAGGCGAAAAACCCCAGGATCAGGCTGGCGACCGCCTTTCCGCTGCTTTCGGCCACCACGGGAACGGGGGCCACGACTGGTTGTGGACGCGGCGGCGCCGCCGCCGGCGCCGGCTGGCGAAACGCGTCCTTCAAGGACTCGACGAACTCCGTGCAGTTGACAAACCGTCCCGCGGGGTCCTTGGACATCCCCTTTCGCAGCACCTGCTCGACTTCCGGCGGGAGCCGAACGCCGAACACCGCGAGCGAGGGTGGTTCTTCAAATAGGATCTTGCTGGCCAGCGAGGCGAACGTGTCGGCGTCGAACGGCTTGCGTCCCGCCAGTAGCGTGTAGGCGACCGCCGCTAAGGCAAACTGGTCCGAACGGCCGGTCACCCTCTCTCCCCTCAACTGCTCCGGAGCCATGTAGTGGGGCGACCCTATGACGGTACCGGTTTCGGTCATCGTCCGGCTCCAGGTGACCTTCGCGACGCCGAAATCACCAAGTTTGACGCCGCCGTCCGGCTGAATGAAGATGTTGGCCGGCTTCACGTCGCGGTGCACAATGCCGTGCGCGTGCGCGTAATCGAGGGCGTCTGCGACATCCTCCAAGACCTTGAGCAGGTCTGCGGCGGAGCGCGGAACGCCCGCCTCCGCCAGCACGCGGTCCAACGTCCCTCCCTCGACAAACTCCATGACGACGTATGTGGTGTCTCCTTCTTCTCCGACGTCATAGACCGTGACCACGTTGGGGTGAGAAAGGGTTGCGGCGGCTTGCGCCTCGCGCATAAGCCGCTCGCGGAGCTGTTGTGCCTCCTTGGTGGTGCCCTCCGAACTGAGAGAGATGGTCTTGATGGCTACCGTACGGCCCAAGGCTGTGTCGCGGCCGCGATAGACGATCCCCATACCGCCGCGACCGATCTCGGAAATGACCTCGTACCTTCCTAGACGTGCCATATGCCTGGAAGTGCCTGTACGATTGTACCCACCGATTATAGAGGCCAGAGCGGTCCCCAGGCCGCACCATCGCCGGCCCGTTCCGCGAAGCACAACCGCCAAGGCCGATCCTTGGCCACTAACCCCGCTTTCGTGCGCTGGCTACCGACTCTCGATTCTGCGCCCGCGCCGGTCCACTTCACACCCACACTTCGCGCAAGTGCTGCCACCCCAGAGCACCTGCCTGCGGTTGGCCGGCTTGCGGAGGCGAGGGAACAGCTTGCCGCAATCCGGGCATTTGCGACGTGGCGTGGCTAGCCCAACGATCAAGAACGCCACCCCACCGATAATGCCCCAGAAGATACCAGAAGCCATCCAGGACTCCACAACACACTTCCTTCCCCCGACGACCGGGGCTCGGCCGCCCGCAACGCTTCAAGTGGGACGGCTGCAACCCTCGTGAGGTGGTATTCAGCCGCCGAGCCGCCATCTCGCCGGGCATCCCCGTTTGGTGTTTCCTGGCCTCAGGCAGTATACACCGAACCCCTGCTGGCGCAGATTCTTAAGCCGGGGTTGACATCCTGGACCGCCAGCAACTCGGCGAGTGAATGACGGGCGGAGCGGAAATGGGTTCAGGTGCAGCCGGCGCGCCGGGCACGTGGTCCCGGCACCCTTTCCAGACACAGCCGTGTGCGTCTTTCGTCCTAACTCCGAAGGGTTTACGAGGCACTTGGAGGTGACTTCAAACCGTATAGAGAGATCCCCGTCCCGGCACAAGTGGTGCCGATTGCACGCGAGCGTTAAGGAGCCTTATCGGTAGCCATCCGGCCAGCGCCAGAAGGCTTAAGCTTCGCGTACTGCAGAGATCAGCAGCGAAATGGGCGCCGGGCATTGAACTCCGCCTTGGCCTGAATCTGTCTCCCAAAACTGCCTGCCGTGGGAACAGCACCGCGGCAGGTCGCGAGTGACGCTATGCCTTACGGCGCAAAGCACCCGTTGATATCGAGGATCACCTGCGTGGGGTCCGTGACGTAGACGCTGATCGCCCCATTCGTCCCCGCCGGCATGGCCCCAGGCTCGACCCGAGTGATACATTCAAGGCTGGCGAATGCCTGCGCTTCGGGACGCGCAGTCACGCCGCGACCAAAGAATCAGAGGAACGCCGAATGAGAAGGCTTTTGGCAACTTGCTGTCTGTGGGCAGCCGCGATGGTCGCGGCAGCGCCTGCGCGCGTGGCGATTCATGCCGGGCGCCTGCTGGACCCGCGCACAGGGGATTACACTAACGATGTTTTCATCGTCGTAGAGGGTGACCGGATCGCGAGCGTCGGTCGATCTGCGCCCGCGGGCGTGAGTGTGATTGATCTGTCGTCCGAGACCGTTCTTCCGGGCTTGACGGATTGTCACGCGCACATTCTTGGCAACCCGAAAGACGAGTCCACCACCAGCTGGCTGCGCATGTCGTCGCCGAAGGCCGCCCTGTGGGGCTACCGCAATCTTCAAACCTGGCTCGATCACGGCTTCACGTCGCTGCGCGATGCCGGAGAGAGCGACCTCGCATACGGTCAATTGGCGTTGCGCGACGCCGTCAAGCAAGGAATCATTCGCGGGCCGCGGATTGTTTCGGCAGGCAACTTGGTCAGCGTCACGGGCGGTCACGGCGATGCCGACGTTCTGGCGCCCGACCAAGCGCTGGCTCGCCGCCCAAACCTGGCCGATACGGTGGACCAGGTTAGCGAAGCTGTCCGGCACGACCTGAAGTACGGCGCCGACTGGATCAAGCTGATGGCTACCGGAGGCGTGATGGACCCGCTGAGCGATTATAACGTGCAAGAACTGAGCGAAGCGCAGATGGCACGCGCTGTGGAAGTGGCGCATCGCGCCGGGAAGCACGTGATGGCGCACGCCGAAGGCCCCCAGGGCATCAAAGCCGCCGTTCGCGCCGGTGTGGATTCCATAGAGCACGGCACGATGATGGACGAAGAAGGAGCCGCATTGATGGAGCAGCGCGGGACGTGGCTTGTGCCGACTCTTTACACGTTCCAGCATGGAGTGGAAAAGGGCACCTCGCTCGGCGCGGATCCGGTTTCGGTGGCGAAAGGCAAAGCGATTCTCAGCGCTCAGCAGCCGGCTTTTGAGCGCGCTCTTAAGCACCATCTCAGAATTGCCTACGGGACGGATGAGGATCCCGATTTTTCCTCGAAGGAATTTGGAGCACTGGTGCGCGGCGGGCTTTCACCCCTGGGAGCGATCCAGGCCGCCACGGTCAACGCGGCTTCGCTGCTTGGCGTGGCGCAAGGCACAGGCACGATCGAGACCGGCAAGTACGCGGACATCATCGCTGTTTCCGGCGATCCGCTCAAGGACATTGCGGTGATGGAGCATGTGACGTTCGTCATGAAGGGCGGCGAGGTCATCAAGAACGAGACTCACGCGGCGAAGTAGTTCGGCGCGAAGCGGACAATGGCATCACACCCCTGCCGTGGTTGAGCGGTCGCCCGCTCGAACCAGCCCGCCCTCCGCGCATCCGGAGAGAACTGGAGAAACCTGCGGTGTGGCTCGCTAATCTTAGCGGTAGCAGGCGAGGCAGTGCCAGGTTTTTCCAAATGAGCCCGCCGAGCCGAAATCACCTGAAAGAGGATGCAATGGAATTGATTATGTCGAAAAGAAGGGCCACAGCGCTGCGAGTATCGAGGTGTCTTACCGCCGCAGGTCTGTATGCGCTGCTGCTAAGCACGACCGCCTTCTGCCAGGGGGCTGCGCCTGCTGTCTCCTGCGAAGGTCTCGCCACACTGGAGTCGCCGGAGGTGACGATTACTCTGGTTCAGCCGGTCGCGGCAGGCCAGTTCAAGGATCCGCGCCCAGCCGTTGCCGAATCGAGTGGACCGGGTAGACCAGGGGGACAAAGCGGCCCTCTCAACGGCGGACCACCTGCAGGCGGACCGCCGCGAGGGGGGCGAGGCCCGTTCGGCGAAACGGATATAAGCCAGCTTCCTGCTTTCTGCCGGGTGGCTGCGACCTTAAAACCCAGCGGCGATTCCGAGATCAAGATGGAGATATGGCTGCCGCTGAATAATTGGAACGGCAAGTTCATGGGCGCAGGCAACTTCGGCTGGGGCGGCACCATCATGTACGATGGACTGGCTCTGGGCTTAAAGAACGGATATGCCGTCGCGAGTAATGACACCGGACACTCAGAGGCCAGCGGATCGACGGGTGAATTTGCCATCGGCCATCCCGATAAGGTGATCGATTATGGGTATCGCGCCAACCATGCAATGACGCTGGATTCGAAGGCCATCATCAAGGCGTTTTATGGGGTTGCTCCGAAGCATTCCTACTGGGTAGGTTGCTCGTTGGGCGGCCAGCAGGGGATGACCGAGGTGCAGCGTTTCCCCGATGACTACGACGGGGCGGTGATCGGTTCGCCCGCCAATCCGATTGTGAACCTGAACGCTTTCCAGATCTGGCCGACGCTGCTGCGTAGACGGAATCCGGCGGGGGTCCTGTCGGCCAGCAAGTCCGCTATGGTCCGGGAGGCCATAAAGAAGACCTGCGCCACGCCGGTAGATCTCAAGCTTGGGTACCTGGAGGATCCGCTGAGCTGCCACTTCGATCCGAAGGTACTGCAGTGCAAGGGTGCGGATGCCGAAGACTGCCTGACGGCGGCGCAGGTCGATATGATCGAGAAGCTTCAAACCGGCTTGGTGAACCCTCACACCGGCGAGCTGATCTACGTACCCACAGCGCCGAACATCGGGGGCGGGGTTGGTGGCGGCATGAGGGGCGGAGGAGGTCCGCCACCCGGCGTCGCAGGTCCCGGTGGTGGAGGCCCTGGTAGTGCGAAGGGCGAAGAGGCTCCGATGGGAGTGGCTACGGGGCTTTTCAAGTATCTCGTCTTCCAGGATCCAAACTGGGATTGGAAGACGCTTGATATGGACAAAGACCTGGCCTTCGCCGACAAGGTTCTCGGCACAATCAATATGGCCACGAATCCCAACTTGAAGCCGTTCTTTCAACGCGGCGGCAAGCTGTTGATGTACCACGGCTGGAATGATGGCAGCAGCCCGTTGGAAAGCATCAACTACTACAAGGAAGTGCTGAAAGCCGTAGGTTCCGAGGCAAACGATTCCATGCGTGTCTTCGGCATGCCTGGGGTGGGACACTGCTCGGGCGGCGCCGGCTGCGACCGGTTCGATATGCTCGGCGTCATCGACCAGTGGGTCGAGAACGGCAAGGCGCCGGAACGAATCGTCGCCACGAAGACTACGGGCGGAAAGGTTGTAAGCACCCATCCTTTGTGTGCTTATCCGAAGATTGCCAAATACAAGGGCACAGGCAGCACGGACGATGCAGAAAACTTTGCTTGCATAGAAGGAACGAACTGAAATGCAAAACAGAGCAACGTGCCCTGTGGCCGCTGTTGCTGAGACACTGCCGACGCCGGAAGTGGCGTGAGAATGGCGAGGGCGACGCGGACCAGTTTTCTCATGAAGCACGGGTAAATTTTATGCCGTAGTCGTTGGTAGGATCGCGGTACATGGTGTGGACGTGCATGGTCGAATCCCCGCCCACGCCTTGTGGCGAGAACTCGATGATCACCTTCGGTCCTTGAATGCGGTAGTAGGCGCTACCGTTCTTACCAGGCTCATGGGTCGTCGGTCCACTCCAGCCAAAGTACGTGTCGTCAAGGTCCGCCTTGATCTCAGCCATAGGGGTGTGGCGTCCGCGTCGTTGATGACCTCGGCTCATTCTGAAATCAGGTCAAGCAGAATTGCTCGTTGGCGCTCATTCAACCCGGACGCTTTCAATCCCTCAGGTTGGATCACGTCCCCTGCGTGGCCTGGCACGAGCACCAGGTCGTTTACCCGGTAGTTCAGAATGGCCGAAAGCGCCAGTCAAGTTCAGCCGCGAATACAGCCGCTTCTTTGGGCAGCCTCCGATGCGAGACATTCGGACTGTCCGCTCTTTGCGGAAAATCTGCCGGTGCAAATCGGCACATAGCCGCCGATCAGGCGAAAGAGCGTGCCACGGACGAATAGCCGACCTGTTGAGCGATCTGGACTGCGAAGTCCGGCTACCGGAAAGTGGTGCCGCCGAGCGCTGGCGCGTGAAAGCAATCCACATGAGCGAGAAGTCCCCAAACCACCGAATGGCCTGGGCCGCGCGGCGGCACGGCAGCGTTAAGACCTGATATCGGAAGCCAACTCCGCGGGCTGGCCGACCGCCCGACGCTGCAACCGCGTGCGAAGCTGCATCGAAGTGATCCCGAGGAAACGCGCGAACGTCTCCGCAAAGCTTTCCTTTTCACACCGAACGAACCCGATCCGTGCGAGCCCGTCCGGCACCGCTGGTGGCTGTGGTGAACGATCAGGTGGCCAAGCATTTCTAGCCGAAAGGAGACGCTCTCGGCAAGCGGTTCCACCTGCAGGGTGCCAACGGAGAACTGGTGCAGATTGCGGGCATCGCTATTATAGAAGGGCGAAGTACCTCTGGATTTCCGAGCCTCCGTTGGATTCGGTGAACAGCCTCAACTTCGGAATTCCTCCGCTGGTCCTCAGCCTGCTCAACGGAGGCGCAGGACGCCGCGATCGCATCTAGTCCCGGCGTACGGGCTCCCCGGGCAGTGCCGAGACCCGGCTTTATTCGCGGCGAGAAGCCCTGTCGATTGCTCAGCCCTCGTAGAAGCTCCGCAGGGTGCCAAAGCAAAAGCGACCAAGCTCCGTACAATCAACAGGTTATTGGCGCTACAGGGATCATCCGGAGCGTATATATATAATATGTAGATTATCCTAATTGAGTCCGGCGCAGACACCGCGCGCTGAGACGGGCCTAACCAGATCTCTGGGGTAAGCTACGCCTCGCCCTCCCGCGTGCCGGGGCACCGCGGGGCGGCCTGAGAATTGCCGCCACGGGAAGGCCGCACAGCACGACTCAATGTTGGTCCCCCGAAGACTGGTCCTCAAGCTCCCGATCGACGTGCACAGCTTCGCGTTCATGCTCCAGGCCGACCGAGAACCGGTCCCGCCATTGAACCTCGGTTCTTCTCACGGGGACGCAAGCTGGAGGAGCGGAGTGGACACCACAGAGGCCCGAAACGCTCCTGTCGCTGCTGCCGAACGGCTATCCCGGCGAGTTGCTTGCGACCCAGCGTTGTAGGAGCACCCACCGCCCCCAACCGGCAGCCTCGCGGGGATCCGGCACCGCACCGTTCCTCAGTCTGCGGTCGAATCCTCGACACGCTTTTCCCATGCCTGCTTCAGACGGTAAGACAGAATCCAATGGTCAACCATCGCATCACGCCACTTTGCGGTTTCCGCCCTCCGGCCTTGCTGGGCCCGTTTCCGCTGGCGATCTTCGTACTGTTTTACCCGCTCGTAGACTTCGTAACCACTCCACGTGTTGACCATGCTCCGGCGGACGCGCACGCGCAGCCCGCGTCGATTGAGGACCTCGGCAATTCGTCCCCTGGCCCCACGGATGCGAGCTCGCCGCAGTGCGTAGTAGCCGGCGTGAATCCGCTCCGAAAGGTCGTTCGCCAGTTGTGGGTTTCCGCTGCCCTGCACCGACAGGTGCGGCCCCCGCAGACGCGGCGGGTTGAACGACTGGCTGGCCGGCGGCGCGTCGCGGATGTATTGCAGCACCTCCTCAAGCCCGAAGGCCGCATCGATACTGCTCAAGTGGGTGAGCCGGTGCTTTTGCAGAAACTCAAGCGTCGCTAGCTTACTGGCCGTCTCGATCGGCGCATACTGGAAGACCATTCCCCAAACCACCTTTGCCAGGTAATCGAGAAAACGCTGCATCTTGCCCGGCTTGGCCTGCCAGGCGAGCGCTTTCAGGTACCGGGCTACCCCACATCCAGATCGTTGAGTCAGCCGCTCTGGGCGCCTCGCAATCGTCGAGAACAGGTATTCCAGAAACGCATCCGCCTCTGACGGCTTCAGCTCCTGCCGCGGGATGCTCGGCAATTGCTCACTCGAGATCCAGTGTTGTAGAGACTCATCTTCCCGCGGGGGCATAAGCTGTCCGAGATCAAGTCCTTTATACCTCTGTTTGCCCCCCGGCCTTCCGTGAGATTCTGGGGCAGCTCAGGATATGCCAAGCCGGCGCCAGTCGAACCTTCCACTTTGTGCCGGCCCCCAATCCGCCCCTGCCGCCCCCGACTGTGATAGCCTGCCTTACGAGCAAATCCCGAACGAGCCATCGCCGCAAGGAGGCGGCTATGAACGTATGGCTCGTAGGAGGTACCAAAAGCCCGTGCCGAAGAGGCGGGGCGATCAATGGACGATCCTCGTGCGCGAGGATGTGGTGGCAGGTGGGCAAAGGATTCGGAAGGTCAGGCGTGTTCCATTGGGGCCGGCGACCCTTACCAGGGCGGAGGCGGAGCGGCTACGGGACGACTATCTCGCGGCGATCAACCATCCGTATGTCGGCATCGGTGGAGCCTGTCTGTTCCGGGACTTTGCCCGGATTTACGAACGCGATGTTCTTCCCACGCTGTCGAGCACAAGCAGAGAGCGGAGCCGGAGCGTGCTGAAGAATTACCTGAATCCGGAGTTCGGAGGCCTGATGCTGAGGGAGATCACGCTGGAACGGTTGCAGGGCCACTTCGCCCGGCTGCAGCAATCCCCTCTGGCTCCGGAGAGCGTTGACAAGATTCGTGACGTGCTGTCGGCGGTGCTGCGGACGGCGGCGGAGTACGGGCGGCTGGACACGAACCCGGCGGAGAAGGTTCGGCTGAGAAAGCGCAGGCTGACCAAGCCGAAGCCTTTCCTTCGGGTCGAGCAGTTCTACGCGTTGCTCGCATTGATCCCGGAGCCGTACACCACCATGGTTTACGTGGCGCTGTTCACGGCCTTACGGGTCAGTGAACTGGCCGGGCTTCGGTGGAGAAACGTGCACGCGAACTCGATCACCATCGAGGCGCGTTACTGCCGGGGAGACTGGGACGAACCGAAGTCGGACGCCAGCAAGGCGACGATCGCAGTGGACGAGCACGTAATCAAGCGGATCCACCGGCTCAAGTCCATCGAGGTTGTGGTTCGGGCTGGCCGTGGTCATCGGCGCTACAAGGCCGTGAAGTCCGACGGCCCGGATGACCTGGTGTTCGAGTCGGTCGCGAAGGGCGCTCCGATGCGCGACAACAACATCCTATCGAGACACATCAAGCCAGCGGCCAGGAAACTGGGGCTGGGTTGGGTGAACTGGTTAGTGATGCGGCGGTCGTGTGCGACCTGGATGCAGCAAGCCGGGGTGGACGTCAAGGAAGCCCAGGGAGTCATGCGTCATTCGCGCGCGTCGACGACGCAGGACATCTACCAACAACTTGTACCGGAGGCGCAGCACAAGGCAGTGCGGAAGCTGACGGAGTACGTCGAGCGGTGGCCGGCAGTGGAGAGGGTGCAGTAGTGAGGCGGAAGTGCAACCAATTGCAACCAAAACGCAAAAGCGTGGCTTGTAAGTTGTTGAAAATGGTGGCCAGGGACGGAATCGAACCGCCGACGCCGGCCTTTTCAGGGCCACAATCAGCCATTCGCAACTGACTGATTCGATTTTCCTTAGCTCTCGTTTTCGCCCTCATCATGGCCAATATTTTGGAATGAATTGGAATGAACCTGGAACCGACTCAGTTCACCAGCCCATCCACAACCCTCCGTTGAGACTCGGGAACAAACTGCTGATACACGTCCAGAGTGGTGCTGGCTCTGGAATGCCGCATCAATGCCTGCGCGTCTTTCACATCCGCACCGTTCAGTTTGAGCCACGTGGCGAAGGATCGCCGCAACACCTGCCAGTTCACCCAGCCGATGCCGAGCTTTCTCGCCGCCGGCTTGAGGTGACGCACCAACACGTTGTTGTCCCGCATGGGTGCGCCTTTCGCTACCGACTGGAACACCAGATCGTCGTCGGCCATTGACTTCACCGCCGGATACAGCCGGACGGCGCGGCCAGCCTTCACCGCGATCTTCATGCTCTTCAATTGCTCAATCCGCTCGATCACCGCCCGATTGACCGGGATCGTAGCGTTGCTGGCTTCACTCTTCGGTGCGCCCCAGTCGCCACGACAATACCGCTCCGCGACGCTGATTGAGTCCGCGTGGACGTTCCCCCACCGTAGCCCAACCAATTCGCTCACCCGCAGCCCCGTATAGACCGCCACGAAGACCATGGTGGCGTAAGGCTCCCGGATCAGCTTGATCAGCGCGGCGAGTTGCTGCTGGTTGATCCAAGGCTTCCGACTGTTCGCCCTGGCCGGACGCGGCAAGCGAACGCCCGCGGCCGGATTCTTGACCAGCAGTCCATACGCGACTGCCGATCCCAGGATGCTGGAGAGCACATCCCGCACCTTGTCTTTCGATTCCTGCGCCAGCTTCCACCCCGCCATCCCCGACACGTACCGCTGAACCCCAAGCGGCGTCAGATCGCGCAGAGACATTGGACCAAATGTGGGCTGGAGGTAGTTCTCGTAAACGCTCACTGTCCTATCCTGGCTGCTCTTCGCCATCGTCGGTAGGACCACCGGCTTGTAAACCGTCTCGAAATAATCCTCGAACTTGGTTGCGGCCCCAATGGGAACGAGCCCCTGGTTGAGAGGGCGCAGAATCTCGTCTCTGATCCTCTCCGCCTCGCGCTCGCCCATTGTCGCCGGGCCAAGCACATGCCGCTTCTTCCTTCGACTCCTTTCGCCACCAACGAACTCGTCGCCCCAGTAATAGACGACCCACTGCCGGCCTTCAATCCGGGGCGCCGGCTTCTGATACCGTCGGCGTGCCATCGATTCGAGATCTCCCTTCGATGGCCCGCCAGGAAACGCCTCCAAGACAATACCACGCCCGCTGGCTTGCAGGGGTGTCGAGTCTTGGACGGGGCGCTTCATCGGATTCACTGCCAGCCAAAGACCACGTATCTGTGCCGGGGCTCTCGCTCAACGCCGAGGCCTCCCTGGGCGTCCTCGCCACTGCCGTGTACATGATTCTCGTGCACATTCTGTGTACAATGAAGACTTCCAGTTCTACGCCAGTTCTATATGGACGTGACAAATCTTGGCGGACTCATATTCGACGAAGACGGACGTCCGATGGGCACGCTCCCAGTCGGCTTTGTCTTGACTTACAAAGGTGGTCGAATCCAAGACAATTTTGTGGTGTTTAAGACTCGCGAATCCCTCGCTTACTACTCGCCGGAACCCACGCGTCAGTTGCTGTCCGAATTCATCGGTTTGGCGACTGACGATGGCGCGAGGATTGAGAAGTTCGCGCGCAGACATGGAGCGCTTGGCCTCTGCAAGCACGGCTGGCCCTTGGGCCACTACTTGCGTAGTGGCCAGACACGGTGCTACGACCGAGAGCTTAGCGGCCACGTCCTGAGGGAACGCCTCGACTCTTGGCGGCGGTTGGCCGTCCACGCGGCTTCCATTATGAAGCTAGCCGCGAGTCTGGCTGAAGGGAAACCTGGTAGTCGTGATGCCTGGGCGGAGTTTGGCAGTGAATGGTTGATCGCTGGCTGGGCGGTTCACGCGCTCGAAGTCACCGATGTGAGGGAGGGTCGGCAGCGTCTGGCGAGGGCCGTCAGCATTTTGCTGATGCAAGCAGAAGTAGTGCCTCGCATCGAGTGGGACGGCCGGCAACCTTCCTTCGGACTGACGTCACACACACTGATTGGTGTCATTGGTGTTGCCCTGCTGAGTACGTTATTGCGCAGTCGAGCGTTGGCAACTTGTGCCGCATGCGGTCAACCATACCTTCCAAAACGCAAGCCCCAGGAAGGACGGCTGAGCTTTTGTGCCGGTTGCGGGAAGGGAGGCCGAGGATCAAAACGTCTATCGGCAAGAGCCCGTCGGCAGTCGGAACGGGATGGAGTCGGTGGCGTAGGCTCCTTCAGGTAGTCCGCGATCAGGGCTTCCTTCCGGCTCGGGTGGCGGACAGGGCCGTGGCCCTCCCCCCCGAACGCCAGGCGGTGCACTGTGGTTCAGCAATGGTCCTGTCGCTGGTCCCCCGCGTCTGCTCCTTGGCCGCGCCAACCGGCAGGATGGGCCACCCGCACGGCCTTCGGTCCTGCCGGAGCTCGCTTCGGGAACCTCGACCACCTCTTGGCACGGTTGTGGGTGCCTTGACTGGGTGGGTTTCTGAGGTCGTCCACGGAGTCTTCAAGGCCGACGCAGTCCTCGCTGCCGTGGCCAGCCCGACGCCGTGTTCCGGTCACGGGGCCAGAGCGATTCCGTCGAGCGGGGGTTTCCCAATAAGCATGATCTATATATATATACACATATGCGAGTGAATTCGTCCCGGCACGCCCAGGCGCACAGCGTGTGTGTTTCGGGTCTTCAATCAACTCGTCCCTCGTGACGCCGTTGTCGAGGGCCTTGCTCAGGTGGAAGGGAAACTGTTCAGTACGGTTCAAGACGATCAATGTGGCGACGGTAATCAGGCTGCGGTCGCGCCTGGAAAGGCCAGGGCGCTCCCAGATGTCCCCGAACAGCACATCGTCGGTGAGTTCCACCAGTTTGGGAGCAAAGTCGCCGCTCATTTTCTGAGCGGCCGATGGTTCGGACTTCTTCGATGCCATTGAGTTCTCCTTTGAAATCAGGACCAGGACAAAGAGCGACTGCCTAGAATGCCACTGCGTCTCGGCAAGGTGAGGTCCACCGCACGCGCCGTAGGTCTTAGGCGGCAGGGGGCAGAGGCGTTCACCTGGGATTATCTTTGGTCGCGCACGCCGGGTGCGGTTTTGCTGGGTGGAATGAACCTTGACACCGGGCACCGCACATGGACAATCTTTTTGGTGGCATGAATTTGTCGATGGAAACGGAAGTGGCGCAAAATGTTCCGATCCACATTGATAATCAATTGATTCAATGAAGGATATTCTTCTTGTATCGGACACCGAGCGCGCGCAGACTATAGCCACCGTTCGATGGTACAGGTCCCTGTAGGGCGGGGCCGGTGCATCGCACTTTTCTATTCTGGTGTGCCGGACCCCCGATTCCCACAGTGCCAAGCTGGCGCTCGCGGCTTGGAGAAGGTGTGGAGCCCTTCTAGGAAGTCCGAAACGATCCTAGCGCTAGGGAGGAAACACATGGCGCACAACCACGGTAATGAATACCAGGTCAAAATCGTTCACGAGGACGGAACTGAGGAGCTGAGCGGGTGGATGAATAGCGAAGAGCAGGTTGCTCAGGCGGTGGCTGCTGTCCACGGTCCACCAGGCAAAGCTTTCTGGCTTCGGGCACGCAACGTTCTCTGTCCCAACTGCCTAGATAGGGAACAGAGAATTATCGTGGAATGTCCCCTTACGAATATGCCGTCCCCACGATCCAGCCCACATGACTCCTATTATCTGGTGAGAGTGGGGTTGAAGAACCGGCACGCTGTTTTCAACCAGGAGTTTTGGCCTCCTCCTCGGTCAAAGAACAGTCCTGCCCGTGGCGCTCTCTCAACCAAATGAAGTCAACATCATCGTGCATCAATGTCATCCCTTCGGTTCGTCCGTCCGCCCCACAGCTTCCGCTCCACGTACTGGCCGCGTCAGCTTCTTCCTCCCGCGGCTGCGGATTTGCCGCTGCCGCTCTCTAACACTGGGCGTACTCGGCGCTTGTGGGCTTGTTCTCGACGGTTCTGACCGACCCGGAAAGCCCGAGCACCAGTCCAAGACTCGATTCAAACGAGATGCTGGTATTCCAGGATCGAATTACCTCGGCGTACTCAGGAAAGCTGCTATACTGAGAGTGCGTTTGACCGCCCCGCCAAACTGGGCCGACAGCCCTATTCGCCTGGAATCGCTCGCCCTCAAATGACAAGGAGACCAGCGTGAAGAGTATTTTTGTAGGCAACTTGGATTTCGGCGCCACAGAGGAATCGATCCGGTCCCTCTTCCAACCGTACGGAGCCATAGAACGTGTCAACTTGGTGACGGACCGCGACACGGGTCGCTCGAGAGGTTTCGCCTTTGTCGAGATGACGGATCCGGCGCAAGCCGACCGCGCCATCGAGGCCCTGAACGGTACAGACCTGGGCGGCCGGGCGCTCAACGTGGACGAGGCTCGCCCGAAGACAAACGGCGGCGGCGGACCGCGAGCGCGTCGCGAGCCCCGCTGGTAATCCCGGCTCCAATCTGGCACTTACACTCGGCGCCGACAGAACCATGTCGGTGCCGCGGCCGCACTTTGCCTGGGTCTTTCCCTAGAAGAGGGCTGCAGACTTGAAGGTGAACGCCAAGACGATTCTAAAAACCTTGGGCCGGTGGCCGGCGCATCTCCGCAGAAGCGGGTTGTCGCGAGGGCTAGCCGGCGATGAACCACCGCTGCGATCGGAGCTCTTCAGTGCCGACCAGATGGAGCAGCATGGCAAGACCCTGGCGGGCTCGCACAAGTTAGGCCTGGGCTACACTCCCGACCCGCTTTTGGCACGGCTGGCTGAGAACGAAGGCGTTCTAAGAAGTGTCCGCGACGTTCTAACGGAGGCGGTCAAGGCAGACCGCCGTGTCACTCCAGCCGGGGACTGGCTTCTCGACAACTTCTATCTGATAGAAGAGCAGATTCGCATGGCCAGGCGGCATTTGCCGAAGGGGTTCAGCCGGGAACTGCCTCGCTTGATAAGCGGCCCGTCGGCTGGTCTTCCGCGCGTATATGACATCGCCCTGGAGACCATCTCCCACGGTGACGGGAGGGTGGATCCGGAGGGTCTCAGCAGTTTCGTTGCAGCCTACCAAACGGTCACCGTCCTGAATCTGGGCGAACTATGGGCCGTTCCCATCATGCTGCGCCTGGCGCTCATCGAGAATCTTCGGCGCGTTGGATCTCGGATCGCCGCTGACACGATTGACCGGAATCGCGCCGGCCACTGGGCGGACCTGATGACGGAGGTCGCGGAAAGGGATCCGAAGAGCCTGATTCTCGTGATCGCCGATATGGCCCGCTCGAGCCCGCCCATGGCGAGCTCGTTTGTCGCGGAGCTCACGCGCCGATTGCAGGGGCATAGCCCCGCTCTGGCAGCCCCACTCACCTGGATTGAGCAGAGACTTTCCGAAACTGGCTTGACGATCAAGCATTTGGTGCAGTCGGAGAACCAGCAGCAGGCCGCTGACCAAGCTTCCATCAGCAACAGCATCGGCAGCCTCCGATTTCTGAGTGCGATGGACTGGCGCGAGTTCGTCGAAACGATGAGCGTTGTCGAACAGACCCTGCGCGAGGACACTGGCGGAGTCTACGGCAAGATGGATTTTGCCACACGTGACCGTTACCGTCACGTCGTGGAAAAGATAGCGAAGAGCAGCCGGCTGTCCGAGATGCAGGTCGCACGCGAAGCGATCCGACTGGCGCGGGCGAGCGGCGCCGGGAAAGGCAGTAACGATCGCGCTGGACATGTCGGATTCTACCTGGTCGACAAGGGATTGCCGCAGCTCGAGCGAATGGCAAAGGTCCCCCTCTCGCCCTTCGAGGCGCTTCGAAAACTGATTTGCCGGCTTCCTCTGCCGTCCTACGCGGGCACGATACTGCTGCTGTCGGCGATTCTCACCGGGAGCCTGTTGGTAGAGGCGCATGGTGGCGGGCTGCATGGCTGGGGGCTCGGGCTGCTTGGCGTCCTGTTGCTGCTGTGTGCAAGCCAGCTCGCCGTGGCTCTGGTGAACTGGCTGGTGACGTTGCTGGCGACGCCGCACCTGCTGCCACGGATGGACTTCTCCGCCGGGATCCCGCCGGAATTCCGCACCCTGGTGGCGGTCCCGACCATGCTGGGGAGCGCTCAGAACATCGAGGATCTGACGGAGGCGCTGGAAGTCCGGTTCCTGGCAAATCGCGACGACAACCTTCACTTCGGCCTGCTGACCGACTTTCGAGACGCGGACGAGGAAACGCTGCCGGACGACGAGCCGCTGTTGCGGTTGGCCCAACAGCGAATTGAAGAGCTGAACGAGAAGTACAAGGGCGCCAATGGTGACGCGTTCTTCCTGTTCCACCGCCCCCGCCGCTGGAATCCCCGGGAGCGGCTCTGGATGGGTTACGAGCGAAAACGGGGGAAGCTCACGGACTTGAATTCTTTCCTGCGAGGCGGATCGAGGGATCGCTTCTCACTCGTCGTCGGTGAGACGGCGGTTCTCGGGAACGTGAAGTACGTCATCACCCTCGACACGGATACGCAACTGCCGCGCGATTCGGCGTGGCAATTAGTGGGAGCCATGTCGCACCCGCTGAATCGTGCGCGGTACGACGAAAACAAGCAACGTGTCTTGGAGGGCTACGGCATCCTCCAGCCACGGGTCGCCGCGAGCTTGCCCGGCACGAATCGGTCGCGGTATGCGCGGCTGTGGGGAAGTGAAGCAGGCATCGACCCCTATACCCGCGCAGTCTCCGATGTGTACCAGGATCTCTTCGGGGAAGGCTCGTTCATCGGCAAAGGGATCTATGATGTCGATGCCTTCGAGGGGGCGCTTAGCGGGCGTTTTCCTGAGAACCGGATTCTCAGCCACGATCTTCTCGAGGGGTGCTACGCGCGGGCGGGCCTCATCAGCGATGTGCAGTTGTACGAGAACTACCCTTCTCGTTACAGCGCCGACGTGAGCCGCCGCTACCGCTGGATTCGCGGGGATTGGCAGCTTGTACGGTGGCTGCTGCCGCGCGTCCCCGGCCCAGGCGGGTGCCGTCTAGAGAACCCGCTCTCCGGACTGTCCCGCTGGAAGATCTTCGACAACCTCCGCCGCAGTCTCGCATGTCCGGTCTTGGCACTGCTGTTGCTGCTGGGCTGGACGGTCCTTCCATCGGCTCGGCTGTGGACCTTGGCGGCGCTCGGGATCATCCTGATTCCATCTTTAGTTGCCTGTATCTCGGACGCACTCCGGAAGCCAGATGATGTGCTTCTGGGCCAGCATCTGTCTACCGCGCTGCGTTGCGCGGGCCGGCACTTCGCTCAGGCTGTGTTTAGGCTCGCATGCCTGCCTTACGAAGCCTTCTTCAGTCTGGACGCGATTGCGCGCACGACAGGGAGGATGCTGGTCACGCACAAGCGACTTCTCGAATGGAGTCCGTCGGCTGACTCAGACCGCAATGGCCGCGCCGGCCTGGTCGCCTCTTGCCAGAGGATGTGGATCGCACCCGCGATTGCCGTCGCCGCGGCTATCCATTTGGCGCTTGCGAGGCCGGCGGTGCTAGGAGTGGCTGCACCCATACTGGGCCTGTGGTTCGCCTCGCCCGTCATCGCGTGGTGGATTAGCCGGCCGCTGACTCGCCGTCAGGCCAGGCTGACGGAGGACCAGACCGTCTTTCTACGGAAGCTTTCGCGGAAGACCTGGGCGTTCTTCGAGACCTTCGTCGGCCCGGAAGATCACTGGCTACCGCCGGACAACTACCAGGAGCATCCCGTCGCCGTGGTCGGGCATCGCACGTCGCCGACCAACATGGGACTTGCTCTGCTGGCAAATCTGTCCGCGTACGATTTCGGCTACATCTCGGCGGGGCAACTCATCGAGCGGACGGCGAATGCACTTCGCACAATGGATGCCTTGGAACGTTACCGGGGCCACTTCTACAACTGGTACGACACGCGGTCATTGCAGCCGCTGCCGCCCATGTACGTCTCGACTGTGGATAGCGGGAACCTCGCCGGTCACCTTCTGACCTTGCGGGCCGGTCTCGGCGCGCTTCCCGACCGCAAGATCCTGGGGACTCGGTTGTTTGAGGGGCTTGGAGACACACTCAGGATTCTCGTAGACGCTGCGGGCGGAACTGCTCCAGCCCAACTTGCCCAACTTCAGGAGGATCTGGCATCCGCGTCCGAGTCGCCACCAGCCACGCTTCCGGCGGCGCGACTTTGCCTGGAACGAATGGCGGGGGCCGCCAGCCGCCTGGATGCCGCCCCCGAGAGCCGGGCGCGGTGGTGGGCAGACGCTCTTGAGCGTCAATGCGTGGACGCCCTCGGCGAAATGACGCTTCTCTCCGGGCTCGAAGACTCCGCGGTTTTCGGTCAGATTCCAACACTCCGCGAACTGGCGGCACTGGAGACGGAGGCAGGGCGGCGAGTCAGGGCGAGGATCATGGTTGTCGAACGGCTGGCACGGCAAGCCGGCGAACTCGCCCGGATGGAGTATGACTTTCTGTTCGACAAGGGCCGCCACCTGCTGGCTATCGGGTACAACGTTGCGGAACGGCGGAGAGACTCGAGTTACTACGATCTGCTGGCTTCCGAAGCCAGATTGTGCAGTTTCGTGGCGATTGCGCAGGGACAAGTGCCGCAGGAGGCCTGGTTTGCCCTGGGGCGCCCGCTCGTCACCGCCGGAGGTGAGCCGGTTCTCCTTTCATGGAGCGGGTCGATGTTCGAGTACCTCATGCCGCTTCTGGTAATGCCGACGTACGAAAACACCCTGCTCGACCAGACGTGCAGGGCGGCTGTGTGGAGGCAGATTGAGTATGGGAGAAAACGCGGGGCGCCGTGGGGCATCTCGGAATCCTGCTACAACGCGATCGACGTCCATCTCAACTACCAGTACCGTGCGTTTGGCGTCCCCGGCTTGGGACTCAAGCGCGGGCTCGCCGACGAGCTGGTGGTGGCGCCGTATGCCTCCGCCCTCGCGCTGATGGTGGCCCCCGAGGAGGCGTGCCTGAACCTGCAGCGGCTCGCCGCCGAGGGATTCGAAGGGGCATACGGCTTCTATGACGCGATCGACTACACCCCTTCGCGTCTGCCGCGTGGGCAAACGAGCGCCGTGGTCCGCGCGTTCCTGGCGCATCACGAGGGCATGAGCCTTCTCTCTTTGGACTATCTGCTCCTGGACCGTCCGATGCAGAAGCGATTTGAGTCGGATCCGCTGTTTCAGGCGACTGCGCTGTTGCTCCAGGAGCGGGTCCCCAAGGCCATGGCTTCCTATTCGCACATTGCCGAGCCCTCCGGCTTGCGTGAGACTCTCGGTGCTGTGGAGACGCCGGTGCGTGTTTTCAGCAGCCCGGACTCCGCTGTGCCGGAAGTGCAGTTGTTGTCGAACGGCAGATATCATGTGATGATCACGAACGCCGGCGGCGGCTATAGCCGCTGGAGGGACATCGCGGTCACGCGCTGGCGTGAAGACACTACCTGCGACAACTGGGGCACATTCTGTTACATCCGCGACATGACGACCGGGACGTTCTGGTCAACTGCCTTTCAGCCGGCGCTCAGACGCCCAAAAAATTACGAAGTCATTTTCTCGGAGGCGCGAGCGGAGTTCCGCCGCCGCGACCAGGACTTCGACACGCACACGGAGATCGCGGTCTCACCCGAGGATGACATCGAACTGCGCCGGACCACCATCACCAACCACTCCCGGACACGAAGAGTGATTGACGTCACCAGTTACGCGGAAGTCGTCTTGGCATCGCCTGCCGCGGACGCGCTGCATCCGGCGTTCAGCAATCTCTTTGTTCAGACCGAGATCTTGCGCCAGCAGCGGGCGATTCTCTGCGCTCGCCGGCCCCGTTCCCTGGACGAGCACACCCCCTGGATGTTTCATCTCATGGCCGTGCATGGGACCCAGGTCGAAGAACCGTCCTATGAGACCGACCGCATGCGGTTCATCGGCCGCGGGAACACCCTCGTCGATCCGCAAGCGATGCGCGAGTCCGCGGCGCTCACCGGCAGCGAGGGGTCCGTACTCGATCCGATCGTCGCCATCCGGCATCGCATCGCGCTCGATCCGGAAGAGTCGGCAACGGTCAACATTGTCTCCGGCATCTGCGAAACACGCCAGGCGTGCCTGGGGCTCGTCGAGAAGTATCAGGATCGGCGTCTCGCAGACCGGGTCCTCGATCTGGCCTGGACACATAGCCAGGTGCTCTTGCGGCAGATCAATGCCACGGAGGCCGACGCGCAGATCTACGGACGTCTGGCCGGTTCTGTGGTTTACGCCAACTCCTCGCTGCGCGCCGACCCGAGCGTCCTCGCCCGGAACCGGCGCGGGCAATCCGGTCTCTGGGGTTACTCCATCTCCGGAGACTTGCCGATCGTGCTGCTGCAAATTGGAGACCCTGCCAATATCGAACTTGTCCGCCAACTGGTCCAGGCCCACGCGTACTGGCGCCTGAAGGGGTTGGCGGCGGACCTGGTGATCTGGAACGAAGATCACGCCGGTTACCGGCAGCTACTTCACGATCAGATCATGGGTCTGATCGCCGCGGGGATCGAAGCCGGCGTGACTGATCGCCCGGGCGGCATCTTCGTGAGACCGGCGGACCAGATATCGGCCGAGGACCGCATCCTGTTCCAGTCGGTCGCTCGCGTCACCCTCAGCGACGGCCTGGGAACGCTGGCGGAGCAGATCAACCACTGCGGGCCCCTGGAGGTCGTAGTCCCGCGTACCGAGCGAGCCCGAGTTCCCCGCGCCGAATCCCCGGCGGCCGGCGCGGCTCCCCGCGACGACCTGCTCTTCTTCAACGGGCTGGGCGGATTCACGCCCGACGGGCGGGAGTACATCGTTACGACCACGCCCCGGCAGTTGACCCCGGCCCCCTGGGTGAACGTGTTGGCGAACCCGCATTTCGGCTCTGTCGTCTCGGAGAGCGGTCTGGCTTACACCTGGAGTGAAAACGCCCACGAGTTCCGCCTGACTCCATGGAACAACGACCCCGTGAGCGATTCAAGTGGAGAAGCGTGCTACATCCGTGACGAAGAGAGCGGCCACTTTTGGTCGCCCACGCCGCTGCCCAGCCGCGGGGCCACGCCATACGTCAGCCGCCAAGGATTCGGCTACAGCGTCTTCGAGCACATGGAGAATGGCATCCGCTCGGAGGTCTGGATCTATGTGGCCCTCGACGCGCCGGTCAAGTTCACGGTGTTGAAGGTGCGCAATGAGTCGGGCCGGCCGCGCCGGCTCTCCGCCACGGGATACGTGGAATGGGTGCTGGGAGATCTGCGGCCAAGATGCGCAATGCACGTCACGACCGAGATTGACCCGGCAAGCGGCGCGCTCTTCGCCCGGAACCTGTACAGCACGGAGTTCGCGGGCCGAGTGGGCTTCTTCGACGCGGGCGACGCTGCCCGTACCGTGAGCGGAGACCGGACTGAATTCCTCGGGCGAAACGGAGCCCTTCGAACGCCGGCTGCGATGAGCCGGGCCGGACTATCCGGAAAGACGGGGAGCGCTCTCGATCCCTGCGCGGCGATTCGGGTTCCATTCGAGCTGGCTGACGGGCAGGATCTCGAGATCGTCTATACGCTCGGAGTGGGGCGTGACGCGGATGACGCGAGCAACTTAGTGCATCGCTTCCGGGGATCCTCCGCGGCGCGTCATGCGCTCGAAGCGGTTTGGCAGTACTGGAACCACACCCTCGGCGCGGTGCACGTGGAAACCCCCGACCAGTCCCTGAACGTCCTGGCCAACGGGTGGCTCCTGTACCAGACCCTGGCGTGCCGCCTTTGGGCGCGGAGTGGATTCTACCAGCCGGGGGGCGCCTTCGGTTTTCGCGATCAGTTGCAGGACGTGATGGCGCTCGTGCATGCCGAGCCCCGACTCTTGCGCGAACACTTGCTGCTTTCGGCGTCCCGCCAATTCCGGGAAGGCGACGTCCAGCACTGGTGGCATCCCCCGTCGGGCCGGGGCGTACGTACACACTGTTCCGACGATTATTTATGGTTGCCGCTGGCGGTCTGCCGCTATGTTCTGAGCACGGGCGACACAGGGGTATTGGATGAACCGATCCACTTCCTCGACGGCCGCCCGGTGAACGCGGAGGAGGACTCCTACTACGACCTGCCCAGCCGGTCTGACGAGACGGCCAGCCTGTACGAGCACTGTGTCCGGGCCATCCTCAAGGGTTTCAGACTGGGTGCGCATGGACTGCCGCTGATCGGCTCGGGCGACTGGAACGACGGCATGAACATGGTGGGCCAGCACGGGCAAGGCGAAAGCGTCTGGTTGGGTTTCTTCCTCTATGAGGTTCTCATGCGGTTTACCGAGGTCGCCGGTGTGCATGGCGACGCGCCGTTCGCCGAACGCTGCCGCCGCGAGGCGGACCGGGTGCGCCTGAACATCGAGCAGAATGGCTGGGACGGTGAGTGGTACCGCCGCGCCTACTTCGACGACGGCTCGCCGCTTGGCTCGGCAAGTAACCCCGAATGCCAGATCGATTCGATCGCGCAAAGCTGGTCTGTTCTCTCCGGGGCGGGCGATGCCAAACGCTCGCGCGTGGCGATGGAAGCGGTGGATCGGCGCCTCGTTCGCCGGGAACATGCTTTGATCCAACTCCTCGATCCGCCGTTCGACAAGTCGGACTTGAATCCCGGCTACATCAAGGGATACGTCCCGGGCGTGAGAGAAAATGGCGGACAATACACGCACGCGGCGATCTGGGCGGTGATGGCGTTCGCGGTATTGCGCGACACGCGGCGCGCCTGGGAACTCTTCGCGATGATCAACCCGGTGAACCATGCCACAACTCCCGGGGCGTTGGCAACCTACAAGGTCGAGCCCTATGTAGTCGCGGCGGACGTCTATGCGCTCTCGCCGCACATCGGCCGAGGTGGATGGACGTGGTACACCGGTTCGGCCGGATGGATGTACCGGCTCATTCTGGAATCGCTCCTGGGGTTGAGGTTGGACGCCAACCGGCTACGCTTCGCCCCGTGCCTTCCCGCAGATTGGGCGGAGTTCAAGGTTCACTACCGTTTTCGGGAGACCGTCTACCACATCACGGTGTCGCAGACCAGCGCGGCGGCGGACGGCATGAGTGTTACAGTGGATGGCCTCGAGCGGGACGACAAGACGATTCCCCTGGTGGACGACCTCCACGAGCACTCGGTGGTAGTAAGAATTCCAAGCCCTGAGTGAACGGCTTGGACGGCTGGCGGCCCGTCGGAGTCCTTCGCTACTTCAATGGAGACGCCGGTTAAAGACGGGCTGGTATTCCTGTATCAGCCGCTGTTGACGGGCAACCCGGTTGTAGGAGACGCAGAGTTCAATAATGAAGCCGGTGGGCTCCCGTTCCAGTAGAGGTGTGTGCATCTCCTGCAGGTGCTTGAGCAAGGCCGCTTTGGTGTTGTCGGTCTCATCCTGGCCGCCCTCTGTTTTACACCCAAGGGCCTCTGTGGAAGTCGTTCTTTTCAGCCTTCGAGCATCCCGCCTCATTCCTTCGCTGCCGATCTCGGCAGCACGCGGAGCCTAAGCCTTCTGGCGCTGGCCGGATAGCTTCCGATAAGGCTCCTTAACGCTCGCGTGCAATCGGCACCACTTGTGCCGGGACGGGGATCTCTCTATACGGTTTGAAGTCACCTCCAAGTGCCTCGTAAACCCTTCGGAGTTAGGACGAAAGACGCACACGGCTGTGTCTGGAAAGGGTGCCGGGACCACGTGCCCGGCGCGCCGGCTGCACCTGAACCCATTTCCGCTCCGCCCGTCATTCACTCGCCGAGTTGCTGGCGGTCCAGGATGTCAACCCCGGCTTAAGAATCTGCGCCAGCAGGGGTTCGGTGTATACTGCCTGAGGCCAGGAAACACCAAACGGGGATGCCCGGCGAGATGGCGGCTCGGCGGCTGAATACCACCTCACGAGGGTTGCAGCCGTCCCACTTGAAGCGTTGCGGGCGGCCGAGCCCCGGTCGTCGGGGGAAGGAAGTGTGTTGTGGAGTCCTGGATGGCTTCTGGTATCTTCTGGGGCATTATCGGTGGGGTGGCGTTCTTGATCGTTGGGCTAGCCACGCCACGTCGCAAATGCCCGGATTGCGGCAAGCTGTTCCCTCGCCTCCGCAAGCCGGCCAACCGCAGGCAGGTGCTCTGGGGTGGCAGCACTTGCGCGAAGTGTGGGTGTGAAGTGGACCGGCGCGGGCGCAGAATCGAGAGTCGGTAGCCAGCGCACGAAAGCGGGGTTAGTGGCCAAGGATCGGCCTTGGCGGTTGTGCTTCGCGGAACGGGCCGGCGATGGTGCGGCCTGGGGACCGCTCTGGCCTCTATAATCGGTGGGTACAATCGTACAGGCACTTCCAGGCATATGGCACGTCTAGGAAGGTACGAGGTCATTTCCGAGATCGGTCGCGGCGGTATGGGGATCGTCTATCGCGGCCGCGACACAGCCTTGGGCCGTACGGTAGCCATCAAGACCATCTCTCTCAGTTCGGAGGGCACCACCAAGGAGGCACAACAGCTCCGCGAGCGGCTTATGCGCGAGGCGCAAGCCGCCGCAACCCTTTCTCACCCCAACGTGGTCACGGTCTATGACGTCGGAGAAGAAGGAGACACCACATACGTCGTCATGGAGTTTGTCGAGGGAGGGACGTTGGACCGCGTGCTGGCGGAGGCGGGCGTTCCGCGCTCCGCCGCAGACCTGCTCAAGGTCTTGGAGGATGTCGCACACGCCCTCGATTACGCGCACGCGCACGGCATTGTGCACCGCGACGTGAAGCCGGCCAACATCTTCATTCAGCCGGACGGCGGCGTCAAACTTGGTGATTTCGGCGTCGCGAAGGTCACCTGGAGCCGGACGATGACCGAAACCGGTACCGTCATAGGGTCGCCCCACTACATGGCTCCGGAGCAGTTGAGGGGAGAGAGGGTGACCGGCCGTTCGGACCAGTTTGCCTTAGCGGCGGTCGCCTACACGCTACTGGCGGGACGCAAGCCGTTCGACGCCGACACGTTCGCCTCGCTGGCCAGCAAGATCCTATTTGAAGAACCACCCTCGCTCGCGGTGTTCGGCGTTCGGCTCCCGCCGGAAGTCGAGCAGGTGCTGCGAAAGGGGATGTCCAAGGACCCCGCGGGACGGTTTGTCAACTGCACGGAGTTCGTCGAGTCCTTGAAGGACGCGTTTCGCCAGCCGGCGCCGGCGGCGGCGCCGCCGCGTCCACAACCAGTCGTGGCCCCCGTTCCCGTGGTGGCCGAAAGCAGCGGAAAGGCGGTCGCCAGCCTGATCCTGGGGTTTTTCGCCTGGGTTCTCCCAGCCGCGATTGTCGGGGTCGTCTTGGGCCACCTTGCCCGTCGCGAGATTCACCGCAGCGGCGGCAGGCTGAAAGGCCGAGGGATGGCCCTGACGGGCTTGATCATGGGTTATGCCGGCGTGGCGCTCTTCCCTTTGCTGATCGCCGTGATCGCGATCCCCAACCTTCTCCATGCACGCCGGGCGGCGAACCAGGCGGTGGCCCTCACCTCGTTGCGGACCATCAACACGGCGGTCATAACCTATCAGGCAACTTACAACCACTATCCCCCTTCGCTCGCGGAGCTGGGCAGCAAGCCTGGGGGTGGGATGCCGGATGCCACGGCCGCTGCCCTGATTGACGACGTGCTCGCCGCCGGCGTCAAGGCCGGATACCGATTCGCGTATCAGGCCCGCTCGACCCACAATGACGGCGTATTCGACGCTTACCAGGTCCATGCCGATCCGACCGAGCCGGGAACCACCGGAGACGCCCACTTCTTTACGGACGAATCGGGCGTCATTCGCGTCGCGCGCGAGGGCCCGGCGAACGAGCACAGTCCCCCGGTGGGCACATAAGGTTCGGAACGTTCGGATCTCCCAGCGGAACGCCAATGTTCTGGGAGGACCCGCGGGAACTTCTCGTCTACTCGCGGTGCCAATATGAATCGTATCCATAAACTGCCTATGGGACAGGAGAGAGCATGCTTGAGTGCTGTGCACTGACGAAGCGGTTCAATGGCCTCCCGGCGGTCGAGGATGTCAGTTTCACGCTAAGGCCGGGAGAGATCCTGGGGTAGCCGGCAAGGGTTGAGGAACCGCTCCGGGTTCCGCAGGTACTGGCCACTGGGATGGGCAACGCCCCGACCGTGCATGCGCGCCGGCTGGCGCCGGGGGAACGCTTCCGATATCACCAGATAACGCCACACCCGCGCCGCGAACGGCGGTCTCTGTGGACCTTGCTCCCCACCTAGTGCTGCAGCTCCCGCCAATCTCCCAGAACGCCGTTTCCGAGCCCGCGACTGGGCGGTTCTACGAGTCGGCGACTACGCGGCCAAGTGCGCACGAAGCCGCACTGATATCATTGCTGTCGTGACGAGAGATATTGTTGGAAAGCTCATGAAGCACTTGAGCAAGCCCATAGACGATGAACCAGCGGTGGTTTACTTGCTAGCTGAGGTGCGCAAACTCCTTGACAGAGATGACCCGACACATTCCAATGGAGCACTCTGGATGTATTGCCATTGGGCACTCCACGTGGACCTAACTTCACCGGGAGCAACAATGGACTTCCTAAAACGCGTAGACCGCTGGATCACAAACACAGTCGCGTATTTGACGCCAAGCGGCCCGTGGTCGTTCATCGAAGAGCACCACCTCTTTAGGGACTTCATCTTTCTCGACACGTTCCGGCAGCAACTCCGTGGCTTCCTGGCGAGCTACGGCCTGCCGCTTTCCCTCTGCGATCTGGACGAACAGTGGTACGCATTCCTTGAGGCGTACGGCGGCGTCATAGAAGACGGCACGCTGTCAACCGCATCGGACAAGAAGAATGAGCTTGGGGCGGTTAAGGACGTGATGTTCACCAAGGGGGAAAGCCTGACTGCGGACCATCATGTGTCCTTCGTTATCCAATGGAACATCGAACTCAAAGATGGCAGGACGGTTAGAACGAATGTGGAAACTGTACCGACGGGCGGTGGCAACATGACCGCCCATGTTCTTGAAGTCATCAACGGAACCTTCGCTCCTCCACCAGAGGCGGTACAACAATAGGCCTCGTGTCACGTGTTGGCGTCGAGTGCTTCTCTGACAGGGTATCAGATCGCACGCTTGTTCAGCCCGCCGCCTCGCCGCCCGCCGCGCGAGATCCCACGCTGCGCCGGTACACGGAGGATGGGTTCTTCTGATGGCTGATTTCAGCCAGTGGCGGTGAAAGCACGTGCGCCGAATTGGGCCGGGGGGAAGTAAGCCGCCGCGGTTCGGCGATCGCTCATCAGTCGCCATTCTTAAGTTCCAGCCGCTTTGCGATCCTCGCGTCCGCTCACTCGCTTTTGTCGACCGAGAGCTCCCACGACTTTCCGTTGAAGAACTGGCGTTCTTCTTCGTGTCTTGCCGCGATCAACTTCTTGCGTTCAACAAAGATCTTGTCCCGAAGTTCGTAGAAGGCCTCCAGCGTATCAGGTGGAACGATATTGAAGGTTGGGCTGTACCGGTTGCAGAACCCATTGCATGCTGCACAGGCCAGCACCGCGTTTGAGTAATCCCAACACCACTTCCCAGGAATATGGGTTGATTTGCAGAGTTTGACTGGGATCACGTGGTCAAGCACTAGTGTCAGCCACATTTGGTACGTAGCAGTGAGGTCGGCATCGCAGTAAGCGCAGCACCTCTGACCGGTTAGCTGCATTAGTTTCAAGCCATACTCGTGGCGGGCGTTAGCGCCCCGTGGCATTCCCAGCAGTTGCCGACCTCCACTGGGATACAGATCGAACGGAAGCATGCTTCGAAGGTCCCTCCTCGCTTTTCCATGTAGCGGTGAGTGGAGGCCAGAGTAGCACAACCAGAGGCAAAGGGGGGAACTTTCGGGGCACTCTTGGGAACCGAGAATCCGGTCGGCTGGTTGCCAGCGCGGCCCGTTGCGGCGGGTTCTTCGCAGATTCCCCGCCCGGTTCCCGCCTAGTATGATCGCGGCTGCTCCGCACCCAGCGTGCTTTCCTAGCACCGTGCGCGGCTTCGCCAAAGCGGGATCGTCCGTTCGCCCCAAAGACAGCTCGCGGATAGGACCCATCTCTATCGCGCCCTCAGCCTTTGTGACCGCTCAGCTCGCCGCCACTCCCACGGCGGCACGGGGTCCCTTTCGGCCAACAGACCGCGCCGGGCTGCGCGCGCTTGGGCATCCAGGCGCTCCAGCTCGCGGTCGTGGGGCGCATAGTGCCGGCACCACCCTGCCAGCCCCGCCCTGACCAGCTCACGGTTCAGGCTGTGACCATCGGGCCATTCGACCCGCCCGGCAGCAGCGCGCCTTGGCGGGCAGCCATGTTAGCTTTGGAGGGAGCCTGTGGGTGCGGCCTGCAAGTTGGCTGGCGTCCTTTGGGTGCTCTGCGGCATGCCGAACTTCTGCAGATTCATGAGACTCTACTGGACCGAGCTCGTCCAGGGGGACTATGGGAAGATCATCGTTGATCCAGTTCGCCTCGAAGTGTTTCGCGGACCCCGCGAGTACGACGTGCTAGTCCCGGTCTCCCCCCGCGCGGTTTCTGCGCAGGGTTCAAGCGAACTCCTCCGGGTGGGACAGATGCAGGTTCCGGAAGGCCGCACATACATCGAAGTGATTGCGCGCACGGAACAGGTTGTCGGCACGCAGCAGTACTGCGAGGACCAGATAGATCGTGTTGTCGCCCAGCTCTCTGCAATCCTGTCGCCCTACCTATTCACGACAGAGGTCTGGAGGGGGTGGTTGTCCGATAAGCGCCAGGTCCTCGGGGAGGCATGGTTTGCGCTCGCTGAGCAGGTCAACTTCAGTCCGCACGTGGTACAGGGTGCCGTCCACGACTTCGGACGCGCCCTGCGCGTTGATCCGGACATTGATGCCCGCTTTACCTTGATGTCGAAACTGTTCGCGCGAGCGGTGGCGACGGAGCCGGGGGAAGAGCGATTCCTTTGGCTATGGACGGTCCTTGAGGTGTTTCCGATGAGGGGAACATCGGATATCCAGCCTATTGGGCGCTATCTTTCGCAGGTGCTCGGCCGCCCTGCCGCGCAAGTTAAAGAGAAGCTGGGAATCGGCAGACTGTTCGGGGCTCGTTCCCGCCTGGTCCATGATGGGAAGTTGCCGTATGACAAGCCCTCCCTGGCAATCGCCCTGAACAAGCTCGAAGCTATCGACCGCGTCGTCATTCGTGCTCTCGGCGGGTTAGCGTATTCTGGGGAACTGGACACGTTCCCGGTTTGACCGACCCCAACTTCGGAGGGGCCATCGAGAGTCTCGGAGCGGCGGCTCCCCAGTCAACAGCCCGATCAAGCGCGCCTTGCGGCCGGGCCTTCTCGCACGCGATCAGCGTCGTCGCGCTCCCGCTGAACGAGTCCAGGGGCCAGGATGATGTCCCGCGTCTCGCCGCTGTTCCGAAGAGAGCGCCCCCATCGCGGCGTTCTGCCAGCAATCCGCCCCGCCCTCAACCCCGCCAGCCGCCCAGTTGCTCGGCGGCCGTGACGCGCCAATCCTCTAGTGTCGAGGGCCGAACCGTCGCTCCCGTGGAACCCGTAGCTCCGATGGAGGACGGCTACCGATGTATCGAGGTTCGCCAGGGTTTCGCAACGCTCTCCGGCACTGACGCTTGACGGACTCACCTGGAAGGCGACGTTCTGGTTGCCACTTGTGGCCGAAGGCGTCATGCCTTGGCATCTGCGCTGCCACTGATCGCCGAGTGTTACGCCAGCCTCGAATGCAAGGTTGTCGACACGAGGGCAATGGCCAAGTACTGTCTATTCATCCTGGAGGTGGTTGAAGCGTGGATCGACCCCGCCAGGAAACGCCCGCGCACGATTCACCACCAGGGCAGGGGATTCTTCATGGTTGCTGGCAAGACGATCAAGTTGCGGTCACGGAAGCCGTAGAAGAGTGCATTTGTCACGGCTGCCGCCCTGCCGAGTTCAGGTATCCCTACTCGGTCAGGGTCTTCAAGAAGAACGTCAAGAGCCGGGCGAAGGCGCCCCGGCTTGCGCCGACATCATAATAGTTGGGCTTGGTGTCATAGAAGAAGCCACGGCCGGCTCCTTCGTAGATGTGATATTCGAAGGACTTGCCCTCCTGACGCATCGCGTCGGCAAAGCCGGGTATGGCCGCGCCGGCAACAGCGTCCTTCGCGCCGTAGAAAGCGATCACGGGACAGTGGATCTCCGTGAGCTTGGCGGCGGGCGGCGCAGTCGCATAGAAAACGGCGGCGCCTGAGAGTTCTGGCTCCGCGCAGGCAAGGAGGATGGACAGCTCTTCGCCCATGCATGCCACCCTTTGCCCGATGGTCTCGGGCCGCTCCGAGCGCAGGTAGCGCACGGCGTGTCGGAGAGTGGCCACCGAGTCCACCCACCGGCCGGGCGCGGCGAAGGCGAATAGCCGCCCGATGGTCTGGCCAATCCGGAGGCGCTCAGGCTCGGGGAGCTTGGCAAGTTCGGCTTCCCTAGCCGCGCGGTCAGACCGGGCGGTTGGGGACAGGCGACCCAAGTAGGTCATGGCCTCTTCAATCCGGTCCTGCATGAGGGGAGCTGGCCGAGCGCCCCCGGCCGCGAACAAATCGGGAGCCAGGGCCGCATAGCCAGCGGCGGCGATTCGGCGCGTGACATCCTCGACGTGATCGCTCAGTCCCAGCAGATCATGAATGACCACCACCGCTGGCAGCGGCGCCGCAGCGTGCTCGGGCAGAGCCAAGTAGCCGAGCTGATCCCCGTACTGAATCTGTTCACCTTTCACTGCCATGGAGCCTCCCATTGGTCACAAGTCACGCTGGCCGTGACGAAGCTGAGTGGCGCAGACGCTTGAGTTCTGGCCGGGCTTGGTCGAAAGCGCCGGCGGCGCACGGGGTGGCCGGCCAGGAAAAAGCCCACCCCCGATCAAAACCGATATGGCACTGCCGGCGAGCCTCAGTAGTTAATAGCAAAGCCCGGCCCTCCGAAGCAAGCCCTCCGCGGCCGGAATTGCGGCAGAGATCTCAACGTTTGACCCCGGGACAACGCGGTTCGAAGTCTCTTTTCACCAGGCCCGTTCGGGACAGCCCAGCCGCCTTCGTCATTTTCGCTTGATGTCCTCGCCCCCCCGAGGTAAGGTCCCGTTAGCTAGTGATATGGCCCAATATCGGGCCCGGTCGCAAGTCTTCGGTTAAAGAACTCGATGCGTACAGCTTTCGGGTGCCTAACGCTCCGGTTCAGCGGCGGCGTTACGGCACCGGCCGCTGTGATCGGTTGTTAGGCGCCACGCTCCATCGAATGCCCAGTGGTCTAACCGCACAGCCACTGGATTACCCATAACGGCAACATGCCGCCGATGTTGAACAGCGCATGGATGATGATCGCCGGAAGAAGACTCCCTGTTCTCTCGCGGTAGCGCGCTGCGACCAGTCCTAAAAACACTGCCAGCAGAATCACCGGGATCGCCGCGAGCCCCATGAACTTGACTAGCATAATGTGCATGGAACCGAAGAACAGCCCACTCACCAGAACCGGCATGCTCAGCCCGTGGGGGACGGCAGCGCCCACCTTGGCATTTCTACTCAATAGCGTTTGTAGAAGGCCCCGAGTCAGCGTTTCCTCGCAGATGCTTGCGTAAACCCAGACGAAGACGATCAACTGGGGCTTCGTGAATCCAGGAGGTCCGCCGGTGCCTTGCTCATGTGACGCAACCGCTTGTACGGTGGAAAGCACCGCCATCGGAAGAACCCACAAGAGGATGCGGGGGCTGAACTTGTACGCTCCCTTGGTAAACCCATAGAGAGCAAGCCGGCCCTTCGAGATCAACCACATCGCCGCGACGGATAGAGCCAGCATCAAAGAATGCGTCACGAACGTCGGCGGGAAAAAGCTCGCCGGTGGAACACGGACGATCCCCGGCGCGTACATCGCCGCCAGGCACACGGCCGCCGCGAGAGCGAGTGCGAGTACCGGCCTGAATGAGTTACGAGATATCATCTAACCCTCCGATTCAAGGGGCGCCTAACGGCTAGACTTCAGCCACGGCGCCCTATTGTCGTGGCGGCCACCACCGGCTGCAAGCCGTGTTAGACGGCAACCGCAGTTGATACTCTGATTCGCCTGACCCGCCATACCGCGAACAACACAATGACCAGCGTGGTCGCCAAGACGGCGCAGGTGATGAGGAACGGCCGATCGACGCCCGTCTCCGTGATCGGCCGCGCGCTGAAGTTGCCCGCGATGCCGGTCCACCAATAGGCGAACAGCCCAATGTCCATCACGACGTGGCCGATAATGCTCGGAATGAGAGATCGGGAGGACCACGCGAGAAGCCCAAGCAGCACGCCCGCGCCAAACACGAGGGGCACCATGCCGAATATCGCCCAGGTCTTGGTGAGATGCAAAAGCATGAAGAACAACGAGGACACGAGAATGGCGATCGGCGCGCCATGACGTCGTTCGATCGGCTGCTGCATATAGCCACGGAACCCGGTCTCTTCGCAAATCCCCGCCGATGTCGCGGAGACCACCACGACGATCCACTTCAATGGCAGTGAGGGAATGAACGACAAATCGTAGCCGTGCCGGAACGCCTCAATTGGAAAGGGCACGAAGCGGAACAGCAACACAATCGCGGCGTGAATCGTTGCCGCGAAAGAGAGCGCGGCGAGGAAGCCCCAAAACCATTGCGCGGGCGACAGCGAGCCACTTCGGAAAGCGATACTGCGAGCCGCGTGCGTTCTCTGTGGGGGGCCTCCGCCGCTCGCCCACCAGACATAAAGCCCAAGAAAAACCATCTCCACAGTCGCAGCGAGCGGCACACGAAGACTCAAAAGCAAAGGCGGCCACACATTGGCAGCGATGAGAACAATGAGAACGCCGGTAATGATGGCCCGCAGTGAAACGGGCAATGTCGCCCAACGGCTGGATAGGCCCTCTTGCGCTGTCATCGTCGCCGGCTCCCGCCGTCTAACTCTTGTTTAGGCTGACTGGCATAGAACTGGTCCGGTCAGCCTAACACGAAACCGCCATCAGCGAACCTGAGCCACAACCGCTTCCATTGTAACGACCGCGCCTCGAGTCACCGCCGAGGCAGGGGAAGAGAACGTCGCCAATCGCCGAGCGCCGTTCCAATCCCGCCCGCCAAGTCTTGCATCGTCGGTCATCCGAAAGTTGGCCAGAAGCGGGCCGCGGGGTGCGCCTGAACCCGTTCTTGCCGATGATGTCTTCGGGCTTCTTGTAGTCGGCCAGCAGCTTGTCGATAAGGGTAGGATCGATTGCCATCGGTTCTCCTATTCTGATTCGTCCGATGGCCATTTACACAGTTCTTTTTACACCCTCGGCCGACTTGCCGCGTGGGAGGCCCCTTGTGTTCTGTCAATGATTCAGTGTTCTGGGTCAGGCCGTTCAGATGAGACTTCCCAAACGCCCAAATCATGTCGTGCCACCAGTCGTGACTTTATGATGTGCGACGCACCCAAAAAAACAATGACAAATACAGCCATCTCGATTGTCCTATCACTAAAACCTGCAATCACTTCGACACCCTTTACAACGCCGAATACGATTCCTGCGATCAATGCTCCCCATAGCCATCCAAAGAGTCCTGCTAGCCGCGCCGGGTGGCCTCCCTCGTAAAGTGCCTTCTGGCAAGAGGGACACGCCTCAGCATCGTGACTGACTTGCGCGTCACATCGAGGACAATACCTTCGAGTCGCTGGTCTTGCCAAGTCGGCCAACAGTTGCGACAATGGCACCCAGCTGGCCATTGTTTCGGTCCATGCGTGGTCGCCCGGGCTGATGGAACCCTCTGCCATGTATTTCTGCACTTCTGCCAGAGAGTACGGTCCGTACTGCTTGCCTCCGCGGCTGACGTAGTAGTTCATATGGGTTCGCCGAACAGGATCACCCAGGATTTCCGTTTTGCCATCCTGGCTGGCATCGATTGTACATCCAACCACCTCCGTTGCCTGAGCTTCTTTCGTTTTTTCCCTTCCTCGGCTGCTGGAGTCGCTCGGGATGAAAGTAATGAGACAAACGGTCCCAATGGCATGGTTGGGAGTATAATCGCCTGTAGCCAGGAGGCGAAAAGGGGAATCCTGTTTGGGTTGATCCTCGGAGGGCTCCTCGCGGGCTTCCTTTGCGGGCTTGTGCCTTACGCCGTGGGCGAGCGGAAAGGACAACCGGCTCTGGCAGAGCGGGCTCTGTGGATTTGTACGTTCTCCGGTCTTGGCTTGGGCTTTTTGTTGGCTGTGCCCGTGGCAATCATCTTCGTGGCCATGATCCTCAATAGAGCACGCACGGCAGGAGCCACCGATGCCCGCAACGCAGCTGGAGTCCCGCCGGCGGTATCAGTCGAGTACAAGACCTGCCCCAAGTGCGCCGAGCAAATAAGGCTGGCTGCGGTTGTCTGCCGCTTCTGCGGGCATCAGTTCTCCGAAGCCGACATGGCAGCGATCCGAGATTCCGTAGGCCAGAGAGTTCCGTTACAATTCGCTGCCACTGTCGGTTGCGGGGCTGGCCCGGTTCTCTCTCAGGCTCGGTTTTGCACTGACTGCGGCACACCAACGGTGCCGGGCGATAAGTTTTGCGTCACATGTGGAAGGCGTTTCTAAAGGCCCAGTGGTTCCATCCTAGTGTAGTGCGTCAAGCAGATTGACCTTTAAGCAGCGTCGCCCTGGCCCGCTCGACGTTTTCCAGTCTAAGAAAGCACCGTACAAGCGTCACCATAACAAATCGCTATTACTGGCTGCTGTTGGCCGAGAGCCATCTGACCAAGCGGCTGTGCCAGGCGATGGTGCGGCGGATTGCTATTCTGCCCTTGCCGACCGGATAGGGGGCGGCGGCGGCCAAGCAAACAGGTCGAAGGAAGGAGGGGGGATGGAGAGGTATACGAACAATCGCTTCAAACCAGGCGTTTCCGGGTCTTTTCGTACCCGGAGAAGACAGCGGTGGCTTTTGCATGGGCCGCCCGGGCCGCTGGGGGTCGAAGGATGAAAAGAACGGCTGCCACAGAGGCCCTCGGGTGTAGAATGGAGGCCGCCCAGGATCTGAAAAGGGAAATCTTGGCCAAAACTCACAACCGAGGTGGTGCATGGCGAATTCGAAGTCGAACCCGAAGCGTTGGTACCTGGTGATGTGCTTGTGTATTATCCTGTCGTTCGTCGTGTTCATCGCAGGACCGAGGATCGGCTACTCCGAGGAGGTCTCGCACGCGCTCGCGATCATGATCGGCCTCTGGGCGCCTACGCTGGCCGTATTCGGCGTGCGGGCCGAACTGCTTCAGAAGAAGGACTAGGCCTCCGCGGCGGCCGCCCGGTGCCGGTCTCCGTGCCCTCCTCTCGTAGGCACGGGCGTAGTGTGTGCGCCATCATAGAGAGGTTGCATCAAGCACCGGGCGGTATACGAGGCGCTGACGCGAAAGCTCCAGACCGGCGAGACCGGCGGTTTCAGATGGTGGGGCGACGAACCTCGCAAACTTGGCGCCGCCAAGGCATCGGCCTGCGATCCTCTAGCCCAACCCACTTTTGTCGACTGAAGTCGCTGGCTGTCACTGTCCGCCGCTCTCCTTTGACTGCTGGTAGTCAGGTTCGCAATCCTCGCACAGTGTAACCAGCCAACCGTTGCGGTTCCTGAGTTCAACGGTCCGAATCAGGCGGCTGCAGTTTTCGCAGATCTCCAGTTGAATGAACGACATGGACGAGTACCGAACATCATTTTGATTCACTTAGTTGGACGGATCACTGTGTCGAGCGCTGAGGCGCCCGCACCCAGCAAGGAGGTATCGAAAACGAATTTTAGGCTGCCTGATGGTGGACTGCTCGGGACGACATAGAAGAGTGCCATCTCTTTGGCAAAGTTGGTTCCGGCCTTCTTGGGCCAGAATCCATAGGTGGGTTCAACGGCCTTGTTGCTAAGGTAAAAGTGAGCGCCTTTAACAAGTTTATTGTAAAGAGTCTTCGGATACGCATCGCTCTTTGGATCTAAACCGGCGGCCAGCGTTTCATCAAAGTGGAAGGTCAACACGACCTTGATAATGCTCTTGCCTTGAAATGAATACTCCACACCCCCTTCCGTTGGGATAGAGTCCACGTACTTAACCGATGTGATTCTAGCGCCCGGGCCGGTAAGGCGGCAGCCGACCATCAGCGGCAGCAAAGCGAGTGACAGAACCATGAACAATCTCTTCATTGCACTTCTCCTTTGGATAGGGAATCGTGGATGCGTCCCAGGTGGTCCTGAAGCGGTTGGAATAGGACGCCTGGCAGCATGGTGACGCGATTCTTGTGACCCTTGCCCTGCCGGACGGTGATTTCGTCACTGCGGAAGTCGAGATCCTTGACGCGCAAACCTAGGAGGAGGCTCATGCCTGACCCATACTTTTGGCCGAGATTTCTGTTCTGGCATCCTGGCCAGCATCGATTGTACCTACAATCTCCGTGCCGCGCCAAGAACATTCGAATTCCTCCATGTCCGGGTAGATTTCAACCGTGTTCGGTGAAGTGCTCCAGGGTACACCAGCTGTTTTCCTTGTAACTGGCGGATGGTCGTTGAACCCCGGCCAGGTGCAGGCTCTTCTTACTGCCAATGCCCGCGGACGGAGGATGGCGCCACAGCGTTGACAATGACGTCGTAGGACGGCCACTTGGAGATCGCGCGGGTCCTTCTCGCCGCCAAGGCTGATGTGAATGCGAAGACAGAGCCTGGGTCCACAGCGTTGATATTGGCGTCGCAGGACGGCCACCTGGAGATCGTGCAGGCTCCTCTCGCCGCCGAGGCCGACGTGAACGCGAAGAACAAGTTTGCGGCACGGCACTGGTAGCGGCGTCGCAGAAGGATCACCTGGGAGTCATCCAACTCCTCAAAGGAAGCGGGCGCCAAACAATAGAAAAGGCCAAGAACGCGCGAGGGTCTCCGAGTCTAACTTGCGAGTGTCGAATGCGACCATCACTTTGCCGGTGAGAATCCGACCAGTTCCGCCAGCTTCAGCCAATGCCGCTTATGCGGAACGCAGGTTCCCATTGCGGGCCTCGCCCGCATAGACAACGGATACGCCTATTGCTGCTGCAATAGCCGGTCTGGTGCCTCCCACGAGTCGCGGTTTCCTGCTTAGCGGCCAGCCGGTACCACTTCATGGCCTCTTCGTAATCTTGCTTCAGTCCTCCTAATGGGCCATATCGCTAGCCATGTGGACCTTACCTCGGGGTGGCGAGGAGATCAAGCCAAAATGCAGAAGTTAACTGCAGGAGGCCCTGAGCCGGCCAGAATAGAGGGTCCACGGGCCACCCGTGTCCAGACCCTGCTCGGCCGGCTGATGGCCGATGGCGATTGTGGTAGCCTGCCTCCTATGGACTGGGCGTTCCAGCGCCGGATGATGGTCTCGCGCCAACTGCGCGGCGAGGGGATTCGCGACGAGCGCGTGCTCCAGGCCATGATCGAGATCCCGCGCGAGGAGTTCGTCCCGGAGGACAACCGCAGCGCCGCTTACTCGGACGAGCCGCTGGGGATCGGCTACGGCCAGACGATCTCGCAGCCGTACATGACCGCATTGATGGCGCAGTGCCTCGAACTAGAAGGGACCGAGACCGTGCTCGAAGTCGGCGCCGGCTGCGGCTACCACGCCGCGGTCCTCGGTGCGTTGGCCGCGCGCGTGATCACCGTCGAGCTCATCCGGGAGCTAGCTCGGATGGCGCGCGAGAACCTGGAGCAGACGGGGCGGCTCGGCAATATCACCGTGATTGCGGGCGACGGGTCGCTGGGCTATCCGCCGGAAGCGCCCTACGACGCGATCTCGGTGGCCGCCGCCGCGGCCGATATTCCGCGCGCGCTGCTGGAGCAGCTCAAAGACTCCGGCCGCATGGTGATTCCCGTTGGTCCTTTCGCCGACCAGGAGCTGCGCGTGGTGCGGAAAAAAGGCGGTGAGATCGACTGGCACGTGGCCGCGTACTGCCTCTTCGTGCCGCTGCGCGAAGCCGCGCCGCGGGTAGACTGAGAACATGGGTATGCGGCTGCCCACGGCGCAGGGAAAGCTGAAAATCGAGCACAGCATCATTGACGGCGTGCGCGACCTGCTGCGGCGCCTGCTGGAGGAGAACTGTGCGCCGACGGACGGAAGTGCTATCGTCTTATTCCGGCGCTAAGAGTTGCCGGGTTCGCGAGCGTTAAGCGGCCTTATCGGTAGCCGTCCTTGCGGCGTCCATCTCGCCACGTTGCGCCCCTGGAGCGTTGGACAGCACGTGGCGCGCCGCCACGCAGGCATCCGCAGGATTGTTTCCGAGCGGGCCGTGATCCGAATCCGTTCGGCGCGTCGGCAACTTCCCACAAGCGGACTTGGGGCTCAGGTCGCGCGATAGATCAGCGAGTGGGGCATGATACCGCAACTTGGCGCCGACGAATGCGAATTCCCCAGTTGCGCCGTCGCTCAACTCCTCTTCCCCGGCGTAAAGGGGACGCCGTCCTCGCGGCAGATCTCCTTGAGGGTGGGGCGTGCGCTCAAGGGGCCGCACGGCAATCCACCTCCGGGCATCACCCACTGGCCGACCATCCGGAAGCGCCGCAGGCCGGGAAGCTTGTTGGGCAGCGGACGGAATCCGATGGCGGGCGTCAGCAGCCAGCCCTCCATGCTCCCTTTCCAGTTGCCGGTAAAGCGAAGGACCGTCGCCGGGCTGGAGACGTCGACGGTTTCGACGGCCGAGCGCAGGCCGGGAACGCGCCGCTCCAGCCGCTCGATCACCGCCTCCGCCACGCGCTCTTTCTCGGCGCGGTACGCCAGCATATCGCTCCTACGCAGATCGTCCCAATACGAGTCGTTGTAGGTGGGCAGGAAGCAGATGACAGCGGTCTTGCCCGCCGGGGCGAAGGTCGGATCGAAGTGGAAAAAGCGTAGGGTGATCAGATCGACGGTCGTCTTGGGGTCGATTTGGAGCGGCGCGTCCAACAGGTAAGTCAGGAAGTGCGGCATGTGGCCGAGATCCATGCCCACACCGAGCGAGACCTGGAGGTAGGAGGGAAACAGAGCGTTCTTCTCGTACGCGGTCTTGAGTTGCGGACTGGTGTACGCGCCTCCCAGCATTTCGTTCAGCGTCGTATGCCCGTCCGCGGCGGAGATGACCCAATCTCCCCGCAGCGTCTCCCCGCCGGCCAGTTGGACGCCCACGGCGGCGCCGTTCTCCACCAAAATGCGCTCGACTCGCGCGCAATAGCGGATGCTGCCGCCGAGTTCCTTAAGGCGCTTCTCGATCGGGCGGATGATCGCCTGCGCGCCGCCGATGGCATAGCCGGCGTTCCGCACGCTCATCCACGCCAGCGAAAAGACCACGGCGACGGCCGAGAGCTGCGCCAGTTCGCCTCGGCCGAAGTAGGCGCGGATCAGCGGGTCCTGAAATCGCGCGCCGTACTCCTCGCACGTCATCTTGGAGACGCGACTCAATGTCGGGAAGATCGGCAGGTCGCGGAGCAGGATGCCGGCCTGGGCGGCCCAGCCCTGGTCGGGATAGGGCATTCGGAATCGCCCCAGCCGGCGCACGTCGCCGACAAAGGCGCGGATCGCCTTGGCATCGGCTGGCGAGCGCGCGAGCAGCGTAGCCTCTAGCCGGTCGGGATCTGTGGGGATAGCGAGGCTTTCGCCGCTCTCGGTCTCGATGCGCGCGACCTCCTCGGGATCGACAAAGCGCAGCGCGGAGATGTCAAATAGCTCCTCCCAGTAGTCGCGCAAATCGGCGCCCGGCTTGGAGCCGACCAGCCAGTGCAGGCAGGTCTCGAAGGTGTACTCGCCCCGTCGCCAGCTCATCGCCAGGCCGCCGGGCAAGGTATTCATCTCCAGCACTTCGGCATGGTAGCCGCATTTGCGGGCGTACACGCCCGCGCAGAGGCCCGCGATGCCTCCGCCGATGATGAGGATCTTCTTCGGTTCGCTTGCCCTGGCTTCACTTGACATAGGCTGCGGCCTTTCTCGCCTCCTCGTGCCACGCGGGCTCTCGCCGCGGCTGGTCTCCGATGGACAGGCGCTATAACGAATTCTCTACTCTGAATAGCTACGCGCGCCAGACGCCGCGGGTTCCGCGGAGTTCATCGGCGAACCAGCCGGTGTCTTAGGCATCGTGCCGGAGGACGAATAGCGCGCGTTCACCGTGCAGTTCCTGCGGCTCGTCGTGCCGTTCGACTCCGGGGGCGGCGTGCT
Organism: Bryobacterales bacterium; assembly: GCA_963719445.1. Taxonomy (GTDB): domain Bacteria; phylum Acidobacteriota; class Terriglobia; order Bryobacterales; family Bryobacteraceae; genus DASWZN01. The sequence goes on along the minus strand of OY970385.1, from coordinate 2,935,938 downwards.
CGGATTAGTGCTGAGATCTGCACCGGCAAGGCAGACTGTGGAAGGGTATGGCCGCAGTGGTGGCCAAGCTCCATCGCGAAAGCGATCCCTCAGACACAACCGCGGCGCCGGGATGCGGCCGATTTACTTCGACTCTCCCAATACTGCCTCCGTGGGTCAATCCGGATATCGCGGGCGAACCCTGGTGTCGTCGACTAGAAGCGGACTTCCGGCCCTCGCTGGGTCGCCGGGTCCACATCCGCGTGTCGAACGTCCTCCGTCAAGTTGACGTAACGCGGACTGGCAGGGACGGCTCGGGGGGCCTCTACGGCGCGGAAGACGCGCCGCCGGAACCAGCTTCAGCGCATCACGCCTCGGTTGCCCGGCGCTGCTAGCATTGACCTAGAATGGCGAAGAAACAGAAATCACTGCCGACCGAAGAGCACGCAGTCTCATTCTTTGGTCCTGCGCGTCATTTCCAGAAGGCAGCAGACCTACTCCCGGCCTCAGACGAAACGCTGCGGGCTCCAATCAACGTTCTGTGTTTTCATGCCATTGAGCTCGCGCTGAAAGCGTTCCTGCGGGTTCACAACGTCCCAATCGTGGCCGACGCCGGGCGAAAACACCATCGACTCACCGATCTCTATGAGGAGTGCCGTGCGCTTGGGCTAAAGATCAGCGGAGATGACCAAACTAACATCGGCAACATCCGGCCTTATCGGAAGTTGCAGAATTGGCCCCGAAGCGACCTGGAGGATCCGACCGCTTGCGCACGGCACGTCGCCCCGTGAGACGCGTTTGTGGTTGACCGCCATACCAGGGCGGCGCAATTCGACTATGATGCACCGTCGCCCGCAGCGACGCCGGTGCTGCAAAAGGACTTCCTGGATGGCGGCTCGCTCCGCGTCCCGATTCCACCGGCTCTGGAACCCGCTTCGACTCGCCTCCGGCCCTTGCCTGGCCCCCCGGGGCGATGTCCCCGTAGACAATGCCGCGGCCCTGGGTGCCGACGTAGACCCGGCCGTAAATCCGCGGGTCACCCGAGATCGTGCCCAGCATCCCGTACTGGTGGGCGTCATCGTTGATGCGGGTCCAGGAATTGCCCACGTCATCGGAGCGGAACATCCCGTAGACGCCGCCTATTGTCCCCACCGCGTACACGGCCGGGTAGGAAGACCCCGGGGCAGCCATGCCGAATCCGACCAGGGGAGCGCTGTCGATCGTGCCGATCCTGGTGAAGCTGGCGCCGGAGTCCGTCGAATGGTACAGCCCGGTTGCCGTCGGCAGCCAGAGCTCGCCCTCGTGGCCGAAAACCGCTTTCGGCTGAGCTTCGGCCGTCCATCCCGGACTCCCCAGATCCTGCGGCAGCCCGGTCGCGCGCGCCGCGAACGAAGCGCCGCCGTCGGTGCTGGCGTAGAAGGTTCCGGTGGCCGGATCGTATCCGTAGAACTTGTTCGGGTTCACCCGATCCGACACCACCCGCAGCCCGACCGGCGCGCCCGTCGAGGAGATCCACGGCCCGTTGTGAACGTAGGCAGGCACGGTGTCTCCAGCCGCCCAGACATAAGTGCCGCCATTGGCCGAGACGGCGACCATAGCGACATACCCGTCGCTAGCTACCGGCCCCGACCCCGCCCCGGGGGGAATGCCGTTTATCTGCATCCAGGTGGCGCCGCCGTCCGCCGACCAGGCGCCCGCGATGTGTCCGTTGTAATCCAGCATGCCCACCCGAGCCATTACGAGAGGGTTCAACTCGGCGAAGTCCAGGGACGCCACTTCGATCATGTACGGATTCTGGAACGGCACCGGAGAGACGGTGAAGTCATCGTGCCGGAAGCCGCCCTCGTCCGCGAGCGTACTCAGCAGGTGGGCTCCGGACGGCGGGCTGATCACCTGGTGAAGCACGGTCTCTTCGATCCCGTCCGCTCCCACGTACCAGTGGGCGGTCTGTCCGGAATCCATGTTGGTCAGATCGTCGGTAGCCCACACCGTGCTGCCGCCGGAATAGAGCGCGTGGTTGGAATCGAACGGATCGATCTCGAACGAGCAGTTCCACGTCCCGAACACCGACTGGTTGTTCAAAAACGGAGACAGGGACGTGTCGAACGCGGCGTTCTGCCTCAGGCTCCTCCAGGTCGCGCCGCCGTCGGTGCTGCGGAAGATATCGTCCCCCGGAGACCAGCGGTTCCAGGTGCCCACCATGACGGTCCCATTCCGCCGGGCGTCCACGCCGACGGCGACGTATCCATACCACAGGTTCGTTGGCGTGTCCGGCGGCGTGATGTTGGTCCAGGTGCCGTCGTTGGTATTGAGCTTATAGACGGCTCCGTTGCCGATGGCGCCCATCCCCGCCGAGTTGGCGTAGGTCACATAGAACAGGCCGTCGGGACCGAGCGCCGATCGCATGGGCCGCAGCGTCTCTCCGTCTGGCAGAAGCGTGGGCTGGCCGGGCACCTGCTGCCAGGTGGCGCCGTCGTCGGTGGAACGGTAGATGCCCCCGGTGTAGGCGCCAACATACACGGTGCCACTGTGCTTGGGATCGAACCGGACGAGAATCAGACCCACCAGGTCGGGCGTTGCCGTGATGGGGAAACTCGCCATCTGGCTCCAGGTGGCCCCGTAATCCGAGCTCAGCCATAGCCCGTTCTCGTGCGTGCCGAGGTAGAGTTCGCTGGGCTTGAACGGATTGACAGCCAGGCGCTCGCCTCCCTGCTGTCCATGCGCGAGGTCGTTGGCGCCCAACTTGAACGGCAGATTAACGCGCTGGAAGGTGGCGCCCTGGTCGGGCGAAATCAGGATGGCGCCATTGATGGGGGACCAGGAGTCGATGTACGTTCCCGCGGCCAGGTAAAGCCGCTGCGGGTCCGTGGGGTCGATCGCGATGCTCTCGATCCCCGTCAGGCTCCAATCCTGGGGTGTGCCGTCCAGCCAATCCGTCACCGCAATCCACAGTTTCGTGGCGGCATCCCAACGGTAAGCTCCGCCGACATTGGCGCGGATGTACATGAGTCCCTGCTGGGCGGGGTGAGTGTAGAGGCCAGGCATCGTGCCGCCATCGACGATCTTGACGCTCTGCCAGTCATATTTCGTATTGGTGAGCGGCGCCAGCACCCACAGCGTCACGCTCGCGGTGGCCGAAGCGTAATTCGCCGCGTCAGTGGCAGTGAATGTTACCGACAGGCTGCCAGGTCCCGGCGCGGACTCCACGGTTCCCGCCGCTGGAGTGTACACGGCCGTCCCGGCCAGGCTGTTGCCATCGACTCCCGTCACCGTCGCGTTCAGTTGCGCCGAGCCGAGCGCCGTGCCAATGGCCACCCCCGCCGGCTCGGGCCAGGCGATGGCGGGGGTCGCCTGGTTCACCTGCAACGTCACGCTGGCAGTCGCTGAGTTGTACGATTTCGGGTCGGCCGGCGTGAAGTTCGCCGTCAGCGTGTGCGCGCCCGCGGCCAGCATGGTTCCGGCCGGGGGCGAGTAAGTGAACGTCCCCACGGCATTCACCGTGGCATTCAACTGAGTGGCGCTCAACGGGGTCCCGTAGGTGATCGCCCCGGGCGTCGCCCACGTAATGGCTGGCGTCACCGGCCCGCCACCGCCGTTACTGCCACCGCCTCCCCCGCAGCTGCAACATGCTGCCAGCGAGACCAATGCCAATGCGCCGAAACCGCCCGGCCATCGATCCGGCATGAACGCGCCTCCTAGCGGAACGAGTCTAGTTGCGAGCGTTGACGGCTGTCAAGGACCGGCGCCGAAGCGGCCGAAGCGCAGCCGGCTCTGGTTGGGTCTTCGGCAACCCGGAAGTTGCGGGAAACTCACGTTATGGGAGACCGGCGGGAAGCGAGATCGAAAGGGACTGCCGCTCGTGGCGCAGGCGTGGCGTTATCTGGTGATATCGGAAGCTTGCCGGGCATCAGCCGGGCCACTTCAGCGGGACGGGCGTTACGCGACCATGTGACCCGCGTCGCGCCTTTCGGCGATCTCTAGACGCTGGGCGCTGCCCGCGATGAAGCTGCAGAACCGAAGATCTGCTCGGGAATCCAAGCGCCAAACCGCTGGCGGCGGATCACGCGTTATATAGCTACTACGCACATGCCTGATCCGCGGACTGCGGTCGATGTTTACGTACCCGGCTTCTCATCGATGAATATGGTATTTAAGCAAGGATGGAGAAAACGCTCGGTCTTCTCGCGGCGGTGCGCCGATCTCTAGCGCCAGCCGCGCTCCGCTCGCGCCGGCTCCGTTCCACTTGGTGAAGGATTCCCACACGATCCGCAAAATCGAGGCCCGGTTCTGGGCAATCACCTTCAGCCAGCCCCATGCTCCCTTCGGTGGGAAATAGATGCCGCGGAAAAAGATCCGCGCGATCAGGTGGCTGATCTTGTACGGGATGGGCTCATCCGCGATCGACTCGAGGGCCCTTGCGGTCGCCGCGGGGCTGTAAGAGTTCGCCCAAGCAGAACGGACCTCCGCCTGCACTTCGGGGATGCTCATCTTCAGCGGCGTGTGGGCCATATGAAATGGCGCAAACTCGAGCCAGTGTTTCGGCCGCGTCAGCCGCCCTTCGTGCTTCAGGCGTTCGTAAAGGGGCGTCGCCGGAAACGGCGTGATCTGCCCGAAGACGGGCAACACCGGAGGCCACTCGCGTATCTGGCTCAGTGTGCGCTCGGCTACGCCAGGCGTGTCGTTGTCGAGGCCGAAGATGAAGGACGTGATCGCGTAAACGTGTCTCAATGCCAGCCTTTTGAGCACCATCGCGTATTCGCCGGGTTTGTTGAAGGTCTTGTTCACGCTGGCGAGATTGGCCGGGTCGAGCGACTCCATGCCGATGAAGATCCATTTGCCGCCCGAATCCGCGATCAGGTCCACCAGTTCCTGATCGCGCAGCAGGTTTGCGCTGATCTGGGCGACCCAGGCGAGTTGCGCACCGGCGGCAATGATGTCGCGCAGCAGCGCCTTGGTGCGCTTCACGTTGATGGCGAAGTTGTCGTCGACGAAAAAGACCGCGATCTTTCCTCTGGTGCGCTGCGCGCGCGCCTTCAGCCGCAGCATCTCGTCCACGATGCTCTGGTTGGAGCGGAAGCGGATCGAATCGCCGAAGAAACCGGTCACGGTGCAAAAGTCGCAGCCGTAGGGACAACCACGCCCGGACTCGATGGGGATGATGTGGAACGTCTCCCACGGATACTGGAAGTGCCGCATGATCGCGCGAAAGAAGCCGGAGATCCGGTTGAACTGGCTGATATCGAGTGCCTCCCACGGGATCTCGGGATAGTGCTTCAGAGTCGGCTTGTGCTCCTTCCCCGAGCCGTCCACCGGGGCGTAGATCTCCTTCAGCCGGCCGGCAGCCGCATCTTCGACGATCTGCGGCCACGTCTCATCGGCCTCGCCCAGCGCCACCGCGTCGGCATGACGCGGGCCGCCGTCCCGGCCGAGCGCCTCGTCGGGCGCCTCGGTGACGTGTGGTCCGCCCATCACCACAGGCACGCCGGCGGCGCGGACGGCGTCGGCGACGCGGTACGCCTTGGCGACCATGCGGGTCATCGCGCCGATCCCGACGAGTCCGACCTTTTCGGCGAGCACATACCGCACCAGATCGGCATCGCTCATGGGCCGGGTGTTGCCATCGATCAACAACACTTCGTGGTTCGGCGGCGTGAGCGATTCGAGCAGAAACATCCACAGGTGTGGCATGAAGTTTTTGGTCACACCGTTATCCGGACAATAGAGAAGTATCCTCACGAAGATTTCCGTTTTCGGATCCTGGGCGGCCTCCATTCTACACCCGAGGGCCTCTGTGGAAGCCGTTCTTTTCATCCTTCGATCCCCAGCGGCTCGGGAGCCCCATGAAAGGGCCACCTCTGCCTCCTCCGGGTACGAAAAAACCCGGAAATGCCTCGTTGCAAGCGATTGTTCATACACCTCTCCATCCCCCCTCCTTCCTTCGACCTGTTTGCCTGCCCGCCGCCGCCCCCTATCCGGTCGGCAAGGGCAGAGCCGCAATTGCCTCGTGGAAGGCAACAGCGTGCGCGGAACGGCGCGCCTCTGTGATGTCGAGAAGCGGACGGTCTTGAACATCCTGACGCTGGCCGGGGACGCCTGCGAGCGCCTACTGACCGACCGCGTTCGGAACGTGCGGGTCCATGACCTGGAGCTAGATGAGATCTGGAGCTACGTGGGCTGCAAGCAAAAGCGGCTAACGCCGGAGCGGGCCGCGAAGGGGATGGTGGGCGATGCCTACACCTTCATCGGTCTGGAGCGAACGTCAAAGCTCGTGGTGGCGTGGCACCTGGGGAAGCGGGACCGGGGCAACACGGAGGACTTCATTTCCAAGATCCGCTCGGCTACGGCACCGGGCTGGTTCGACGTGAGTACGGACGCCTTTCAGCCTTACGAGACGGCCATCGACGCCGGCCTGTACGACCGAGCGAATCACAGTCAGGTAGTGAAGCTGTTCTCTAACCGTCTGAATCGCGTATCGGAAAGCTACAGTCCCGCACGGTTCGTATGCATTCAAAAAGACGTGGTGAGCGGTCGGCCCGATCTGGACCGCGCCGGAAGCTCGCATGTGGAACGTAAGAACGGAACGCTCCGCCAGTGGTGCAAGCGGCTCACCAGGCTCACCTACGCCTTTTCCAAAAAATGGGATAATCTGAAAGCGGCTCTGGCTCTGCATTTCGCGCACTATAACTTTTGCAGGGTCCATGGTTCGTTGAAGATCACGCCTGCCATGGCAGCTGGGCTCACAGACCATGTCTGGGAGTTGGCTGAATTGTTGGCGTAAAGGAAGGATCATCGACGATGACGATCAACTGGGCGAAGTGCGGCGACGATAAGCATTGGTGCTCGCTGGAAGCTCTCGACCTTGATAGTGTTGGTGACATTGGCGGGGTTTACATTATTTGGCACGACGGCAATCCGAGCCGCGTAGTGCGTATCGGACAAGGCGACCCCATCAAGAATCGTTTGGGCTCGCATCGCAATGACAAAACAATACTCTCTTACAGGAAAATGGGCAGGTTGCGCGTCACATGGGCATCTGTACCTTTGGTCCAACGCGACGGCGTCGAGAGGTATCTTGCGGACACTTGGCTTCCACTAGTCGGAGAAGCGTTCCCTGATGTTGAACCGATTGCTGTAAATTCTCCGTGGTAGTGACGGCTATGCCGTCGAGGATGGCATCAATCGTTTCGACGAGCTTCATGTATTGATACCATGCCCAGGGTGGTTCGCTGCCTGCTAGGAGTTTTTCCTGCGCCCATGCACGGACCCGAGCGATCTCCTCCACGGGCGTCTTATTCTGTGATAGCCTCATCTCCCCGGTATGACCCCACTACCCGATTCTGCGCACCATGCCCCCGAACAGCCGCCGCGTCAGATGGCTCTCCGCCAGCAGCAGCCACTAGTACCGCCGGAGTCGCCCGGAAGGGAAAGGATGAAAGAAGCTTAGCCAACGGAGGCGGTTGGACGTACAATCGATGCTGGCCAGGAGGCAAAAGTGACATCCTGGCTAATCGGGCAGGAGGGTAGGCCATGAGCAACACGGTGCATCGCATCGAGCTGTGCGAGGCCATCTTGTCCCTCATCGAGCGGAAACGGGTCGAGACTGGCGACGCAACCTTGGGAACCGGTATCGAGCGGCTGGTGATCGACCGCCAGTTCCGCGAAGTCGAGCGCGAAGTCCTCGACAACCCCGGCGCGATCGAGCCCTGGCTCGTCCGGCGCCGCCGCGGCGAGCGGTAGCGTTCTTACTAAAGCGCCTCATCACGAACGTGAGACAGCAGAGATGCAATTGTCTCGAAATCGACGAAGTGGCGACGCACTCGTTTTTAGGGATGCCGTACGTGAGCGTCACCGCCCACCCGCGTCATATTCAAAAGGGCATGGCGTTCTCTGGCCGATGACATCGGGAGGGTTTGCGGAAGTTGTGCTGGCTGCGAACAGGCACAGGTGGAGACAATGACGCGGGCAGCCTGACGAGAACTCAGACGGAGATGGGCAAAGGAGAAAAGCAATGGTAGTTTTTGTTTGGATCGTCTTAGGCTTGATGGTCGGCCTACTTGCCAGCAAACGTTTCCATCACACCGCCAGCGCCCTCGCGCTGGACGTAACGCTGGGCGTCGCGGGCGCGATTGCCGGCGGCCTGGCTATCAACTCGCTCGGACTCCCACGGCCTACCGCCTTCCTCGTCGCCGGTTTACTCGGTGCTGCGGCAGGGTCGGTCGCCATGTTGGCAGGCTACCGGATCATCTTTCATCGGGCGTGAGTTTTGGCTTTCATCGCGCTTTCCCGGTGGGCCATCAACCGGTCCAGCGACATCTCACCGGGCGCACAGCCATCTCCCAGATTCGCGTCGTATTTGAATAAGCTGCTTGCTCCGACGCCGGTCAAAGCAGCCCAGACCGCGCCGATCGTCATCGACTTTCCGGCTCGCTCGCGGCCGTCTATCGAGTGCAGATGGCCGCGTAGTCGCCAAACCGTTGAATGGCGCGGCGGCGCGACAGCGTTATGGAGCCTTATCGGAAGCCATCCTTACCGCGTCCAGCACGCCACGTTGCGCCCGTGGAGCGTCGGACAGCAACGTGGCGCGCCGCTACGCGGGCATCCATAGTCTCGCTCATGCCCCTCCTCCCGCGCGCAACCTCTGTCTACTGCAGTGCTTTCTTCAAGGCGGACCGCAGGCCCTCCTCGCCCTGCTCCTCGGCCAGATAACTTACGATCTTGCCGTCTTTGCCGATGATCACGACCGTCGGCGCATCCGTGGCCTGATAGCTCGGGATGAGTTCCCCGCGAGCGTTGACCAACTGCGGATACGTGTAGCCTCTCTTCTTGATGAAGTCGCGCACCACGCGGGGCAACTGCCCCACGTTGACGCCGAAGACGATCACGCCCTGATTCTTGAATTCACCATACAGCTTGTCGAGGTATCCCATATCGGCATAGCACGATTCCCAGTATGTGGCCCAGAAGTGCAGTACGACGATGTGCCCCCGTACCGACTTCAGGCTGACTTCTTTCCCGTCCAGGCCCTGCAAACTGAAGTCGGGCGCCTGCGCGCCCACGAGGCTTGGCTCGTCTGCGGCAGGCGGGAGCAAGCAGGCGGCCACCACTAGGCCAAACAGAGCAAACATCCGCACACTCCCGCCAGACAAGCATACACCTGGCGATGGACCGTCAGCTTGAAGATCTCTCTTCACGCCAGGCGGGCGCCGAACGAGAACAGCCGTCCAGTGAAGATGACGCGGCTGAGTTGTCACCTGTTCCGGTCCAACGAGGTGCGGCTGTGGCGGAGCGTAATGGCATACAACCTGGGGAACCTCTGGCGGCGCCTGGTGCTGCCGCAGAGGATCCGCAGTTGGTCCTTAACCAGCTTGCAGCAGAGGCTCGTGAAGACGGGCGGGCGGTTGGTGAAGCATGCCCGTTACTACTGGTTGATGCTGGCCGAGAGTCATCTGACGCGGCGCCTGTTCGGGGCGATTCTGCAGGTGCGTACCCCTACCCCGGACGGCCAGAACTGGTTGTTCGGGGCGGCCAGGGGCCGCCGGGGGAAAAACCGAAGTCCAAAAACCGAAGTCCAACTGTCCACGAAGAGGCGGTTTGGTGTATACTTCCGACTGCCGGGGAACCCAAAATGGAAATCCAGATTCAATCCTTCAGTAGGAGGAAAGTGCTATGAGGACCGATGCGCAATTGCAGCAAGACGTGATGAATGAGCTCAAGTGGGAGCCGACCATCCATGCAGCGGAGATTGGTGTTGCTGTAAAGGATGGAGTGGTGACGCTTTCCGGCAATGTTGACAGCTACGCCAAGAAGCGGGCTGCTGAGCATGCTGTCAAGCGGGTTGCAGGCGTCAAGGCAGTAGCTGAGGAGATCAAAGTCAAGCTGGCTGGCACTTACAGACGCTCCGACGAAGATCTTGCCCGAGCGGCGTCAAACTTTCTCCAGTGGAATTTGTGGGTGCCGCATGACCGCGTCAAGGTGATGGTGCAGGACGGTCGAGTCACTCTGAGTGGCGATGTGGATTGGTATCACCAAAAAATGCGTGCGGAGGATGCCGTCCGCTACTTGATAGGGGTACGGGGCGTGACCAACTCGATCACTATCAAACCGCCGGTGCCGATGGTGAAAGCGGTCGAGGTGAAAAACAAAATCGAGGACGCACTTAAGCGCAATGCCAGATTGCTTCGAGATGCCGACAAGATTCAGGTGGACATTTCAGGTAGCAAGGTGATTCTCCGTGGCAGTGTAGGCTCCTGGGCAGACCATGATGAAGCCGCACGCGCTGCTTGGTCAGCTCCCGGCGTGTCTGAAGTCGAGAACAAGATCGTGGTTGCGGTCTAAGAGCTTGTCGAAAAACCGGTCAAGCGGGCGCGCGAGTGCGAGTTGACAGCTTCGAAGGTTTGCCATCTATGAACCGGCAACCGGCTTGGTGGGGCGGCGTTAACGCGCCATATCGGTAGGTTTCGCGAGGGCCAACGAGCGCCACGCCAAGCCATCACCGTGCCGCGGGCTCCCTAACGCGTCGGGGAAGATCTGCGGCGGGACTGAGCCCCTGCTTAGGGCCGCCCCAATGCGTACCAGATTACAAAGTCCGTCATGGGCGGCGTTGCCCCCAGTTGGCGCATCCGCGCCGCGTTCTGGCCCCGGTGATGCTGGCTGTGCGTCAACGCCTGCAGCAACAAAACGCCGGCCGGTGCTTCAAACGGGCCGTTCGGCCCGCGCGGCAAGGCAATCATCTTGTCGAGGTCGGCGCACCCGAGCGCCGCAGCCAAGTCCGCGTGAGCCGTGCGCATCGCGGCTTCCAACTCGTCGAGAGACTCAGTTTCCTTCATGCCGGCGGTGTCCGGCGCCTCGCCGCGTGCCAGCATGGTCAGCATCTTCTGCGCCATTACCATGTGCCTCAGCCGTGTGCGGATCTCCGCATCATCTCGGAGTGCCGCACTCTCACGCAGCGTTTTCCAATGCGCCACGTCGGCCCAAGCCTGATGGCGAGCCAAGTCAACCAACAATTCTGTGTTCATGCTTTAGCCCCCAATCCCAGTGTCGTCATTACTATATATCAACCCGCCGGTCGTCCTCACGGAGCCTCCGCCCTGCGTTTTAATCGAGCGTTAAGACTTCATTAGCCGGCTTCTAAACCCTACGGCGCCAGAGAGGATCTCTCCCACTCTGCCCGGCCAATGTCAGCAACGGGCGCTTTGCGTCCTTGTGGCTGCCGATAGCTCTACACTAGCCGACTTCCGGGGAGTAATCCGCCGTGCGTTCCCCGAACGCAGGATACAACGCGGAGCGGCGGGTGATCACTTTTCTGAATAGATCCGCTACTCTTCCGGGACGCAGCGAAGCTACCCACAACAGGAGCGATATGAGCTGCGCGTTGCTTTCCGGCACGCGCACACGTCCGCGCGCACTGGCTCAAAATGGTGGATCTCGCCTCGCCGCTCGTCATTGCGGAGTTCGCAGCCGACCCGAACAACCGATGGAAATGGACGCGGCTTGCCATACTCGCCACGGCTGCCTAGGAGGCGTTCTGGGCTCCATCGGATGAAGTGCGAGCGGGAGGAGTGCCGGGAGCGGCACGAGGGCCGGTGACTACAGGCTCCTGCAACCAGCAACGTAGTCCTGATTGGGGCCGATCCGCAGCCGTTCTTGCATGCCAAGCTCAGCCATTTCGTCGAAGTAGGATACGCAACGCAGAACGGCGCCAGCGGCGACGAGCGCATCGTCCAGATGTTCCCAGGATGGAGCCATTAGGGCGTTCATATCGTCATCGATACTCGCGAGCACGCCGGCAATATCCAGATGGTGCATGGAGGTGGCGTGCCGGTAAAAGGTTCTATAGAGTGACACGGTATTGCCCTTGAGGCCGTCCGCCTCCATCTGCTGCTGCCAGTACTGCTCGGCTTCCTTTGCCCGTTCGTAAATCGATACCCTGCACCACTCATTTCTGGGTCGCGTCTTGTTGCGTCCGGTGGCGAAGCGGGGCAGGACTTCGTTGTAGTCGGCCATCATCTGGTCGTATCGCTCCTTCGGCACCGCCTTCTGCTGGTCCTCGTCCATCTCGTCGTAAAGCTGCTTCTGCTGGACTAGGTGGTAGTCGAGAAAATCCCTCAGATCTTCGGGGTGGTTCTTCAACCAGAGAATGTTCAGCTCGGCTTCGTAGATGCTGCGGGCGATCTTCATTGCGTCCTGGCCGTAGCCGTTCAGGACCAGCGTCAGGAGGGCGCCGTAGCTGTTGGCGGTAGCGGCAACGATCCTTCCCACGATATGGAGAAGTTGACCCTCAATGGGGGTTTTGATCATGTCGCTGACGATGGGAGCCAGCTTGGCGGCGCAGTCGAAGAACAACCTGTATTTCGTGTAGACGGGCTGCCACATCTCCGGGAAGCCGACCGCCACGACCTGGTTGTCGTTCATCGTGCCATTCTCGCATCCGAATGCTTCCCCTATCAAGCGTGCTGTAGGGCATGCGCTGAGCTGCCCAAAAAGGTCACGCTAAACCCGCGGCGCGTTGCGCCGACGCATGTCGTTGCCCCCATCGCGTTACGATGCGGCTTGCTGCATCCCGGTCGCGGTCGCCTTCTCCCCGAGCGGCGGCGCGGAGGCCCTCGTCGTCCGATTCTTGGCTCGTTCTTTGAAGACGCGCAGATCAGTCCCGAGAAACGCGCGTTCCGCCATGTTGGGCGGTGCCAGCCGAGGTGCCTGGCACAAGGAACCGTAGGGGACTTCTCGGTCAGGTGGATTCCTTCCGGGTGGCCGACGCCCGGAATCGTCGGATACCCTATGGGCGTGCCCCCTTACGCCGTGGGAGAGAGATCCCTTTTCCATACACTGCGCAGCGCGCCGAGCGTGATGGGCACGGCGCCGGCGAAGAGGAACACCACATCCCCCACCATGCGCAGCCATTCCAGCTTGTGGTAGGTGCCGCCCATCAGAAATGTCAGGCGGCGCGCGTGCCGCGCCTCCTTCTCACCCCAGGTGCGCCGAGCGGATGAGGCCCGTCATCCTGCGATGCCAGGCCACGTCCCGCCACATGCCGTGGAACTGCGGACCGCAGAAGTTGCTGGTCGCCATCGCTGCCCACCGTCCCGTTGCCGCAGCCGCCCGCACGCCGGTCTCGCAGAGTTCCTTCAGCCAATCCCAGTTGAGCAACGGCCAGTCTTTGTAGTCCACCAGGCTCCAGCATTCGGTGGTGATCAGCGGCTTCCCGCTGGTGATCGACCACTCGGCCGCGAGCATTCGGATGCCGTCCTCCAGGAACTTCTTCCAGTACTCCGGCTTCGACCAGTACAACGCCTCGGCCTTCTCGACGAGGTTCTGGTAGCCGATGGGATCGAACCTCTCGTAGTTGTAACCAACCTGGCCGTAGAAATCCGAGAACTGCGTCATCCACAGATGCAGCTCGAGGAAATCGAGCATCGAGACGTCCTGCTTCCTCCACGTCTCGTACTCCGTCGTGAACGAGAAGGTGCAGGCGAGGTCGGGATAGTCCGAGGCCAGCCGGGCGATCGGCTCGGCCATCCAGCGGACGCCTTCCGGCGATGCCCGCAGGAGGTTCTGGGGCGTGAAGGGCGCCCAGACCTGCAAGGGGAACTCGTTGCACAGATCCACGTACAGGATGTTGTCCAGCAGGCCGGCGGCGCGGATGGTGTCGAGTGCCGCCTTCCACACCTGGCCGAGCCCGGCGGGGCCGGCGATTCTGAGGCGCTCGTTTCCGGCGTCCTGGCGGAACCACGACGAGAGCGCCACCACGATTCCCCGATCGGCGCACTTGGCGATGAACTGGTTCAACTCGGGCTGCACTCGGACGCGGCACTTGGCCGGGGCACCCCAGTCCTGCTGGCTCCACTCGGGCAGCAGAGTCCACACGCGATCCGCACCGGCCGCGACGAGGTGCGGGTATGCATCGATGCGCACCGCGTTGTAGCCGCGCTCCCTGAGCTCATCGAGCGCGGAGTCCCAATCCTCGTACCCCGCGCCCGGCCAGCGCCGTTCGAGCCAGGAGAAGTCCCACATGGCGATCGCCAGGGGTCCGCCCCGGATGTGGCGGCCGAGGCTCTTTGGCAGCGGAAGTGTCGGGGCAGCGCGGCCTGCGGCCGCTAGCGCAATCGCGGAGGAAATGAAGGTGCGACGCCGCATAATGTACCACAGTGTAAGCCCGCCGCGGGCGCGGGTCAAAGCCACCGCTGGGCGGGAACGGCGTCCGGCGGTCAGCGCGTCCGCACGGTGATCGAGGCGGAAGCCTGGGTGCCCTTGTCCCCCTCGGCGATCAGCTTCAGTGCTCACGTCGCACATCGGGAGATACTTAAGTCAACTTTCTGGTAACCGTTGGAATGCTCCTGGGCCGATGGCTGGAGAAGGCGCAAGCCCGACGCATATTCGACGGAACCGTGGGGCTGATTCTGTTCGGCTCTGCGCTGTGGCTGGCCATGGGCTGAGGGCATAGTGCCTGGACTACGCGCGAACCGGAAGTTAGGCTGTCGCAAGCCGACTTATCGGGAGTAAGTGCCTCGTTGCGGCTGCGGGAACTGCTTGAACGCTCGAGCGTTCGGATATGTTTTCGTTCCCTGTGCAAAGCTAAGCAGCGCCGTCCGGTGACGGTACGTCGGCCGATTCCTTAAACTCCGGCTCGATAGTTTCGAGCCCGAACTTCTTGATGGCTCGAACGTCCAGCTGACGGGCGCAGTACCCCAGCGTACCGAGCATTTCTCGCGTGTCCTTTTCTCCGAGCACCACGCGCTTGCCGAGACCGTCCGCGAATTGTGGGTTGCGTTGAATGAAGAAACGGTTTACGATGCTGCGATTGTGTGTGATGATGTTCCGGATATCCACACATAGCGAGGCGTTCGCCGAATGAGTGTCCTTCGTGAACAGCACGAGGTCCAGGTTCTTCCTGAAATACTTCGCCAGAGCGTCGAGGTTCTGGTGTGTCAGCTCCTTCACGGTCTCCTCCGCGAGGGCGGATATCAGATCGCCTGCCATATGGTGCTCGATGCAGAACCGATACGTCGTCTGCTTGTTTGACGGGAGCTTCTTCGGATACTTCTCGTAAATCAGTGTCATCAGGTCCGCAAGGTACGTCAGGAAGCTGTTGACGCCCCGGCAGAAGACCATCTCATCGAGGACCGCCGAGTGAATGTCCATCTGCGCGATGGCGCTCTCCGGCGGAGGCGGATCACCCGGTTTCGGAAACTTCGCGGGGTCGCCGTGGCCGTAATCGACCTTCACGATCATGCGCCACAAGTACGCCTGAAACCCAAGGATGGAATGAAGGTCGTTCAGATATCGTCCAAGGGCGAGCGTCGCTGGTTGACGCAGCAGGGCGAGTCCCGATACCTCTTTCTCAGTCTCGGCGGCCATATACCCAAACATACATCACCATCATGGTCGTCGCACCGTACATCGAGAACGGACGGTCGTATTCCCTCGACACGCGTGCGAGCAACTTCTCGCGCCGCCTTTCAACTCGGCGTAGAGGGCCGTGACGACGTCGTGGATGCGCTGGCCCATCTCATCCTCGGGCTTGTCGAGCAGGGCCTCAAACTGCCGAAGATCCACTGGATCGACGCGTAGGCGGCTACAATGTTGCCATGAAGCCCCCGACTTTCTTCCTCTCATCGACCATCTACGACTTCAGGGACCTCCGTTCGGCGTTGAAGTTCTATCTCGAAGAACAGGGATGCACGGTGCTGGCGTCCGAACACAACGATTTCCTGAAGCCGCTCGACACGCACTCCTACGAGGCATGCCTTCGAGCCATCGAGCGCGCCGATTATTACGTGCTCCTGATCGGGTCGCGCGTGGGAGGCTGGTACGATCCGGCACAGCGCGTGAGCATCACGCAACAGGAATACCGGCATGCCTACGAGCTTCAGAAGGCAGGAAAACTGAAGATATTGACGTTCGTCCGCGCCGAGGTCTGGCAATTGCGCGAGGAACGGAAGGAGCTTGCGGCATACCTCGCTTCGTTGCCGTACAGCGATGCCGAGAAAAAGAAGATCGAGGCGTACCCGAGCAAGTTCGCCGAGGATGCCGAGTTCATTAATGCGTTCATCAACGAGGTCGGCCGCAACCGGGACTCGGCGGCAGCGCTGAAGGCAGGCATGCCGCTCCCGACCGGCAATTGGATTCACGTCTTCCACGAGTTCCACGACGTCATCGCCACGGTGCAGGCCCAGATGTTCTCTGGCGTGCCGGTAGCCGAGGCCGCGCTCCGGCGGTTGCTCCAATCTGAGGTGCGGGAGATCCTGCGGCGGTGCATCCCGAAAACACCGAAATACCTCATATCGCCGCGTCCCTTCGTCGAGGCATTCCTCAGCAAGTATCCGCTGAACCTCGAAAACCGCAAGGATGAGCATCTGTTCATTCCCGCCGCCGATTGGGATAAGCTCACGTGGTACTCGTACCATCTCATCTCGGCCCAGTTCCACCCGATGATCCTCGACGCCGCCATCGTGTCACCGCATTTTCTCCGGTTCAACCCGGCGCTAAACGCGTTCGAGGAGACTCCGTTCCATATGGCCCTCTCGAACCTGCGGGCCGAGATACGCCAGTTCAACGAATGCAACAACTCTGAGACGATCGTCGTCGTTTATGAGCACTCGCCGAAGCAGCGCCTCAATCGGGACGATACGGTCGCCGTCGAGCCGAACAAGCTCGCAGGACTACTTCATCTGTATGACCGCTGGATCAACATCATCGAGCTGTGCATCGCTATCCACCGGCACCTCGACGGGAAGCCGTTCGTAGAGCCGTCGCTCCGAAATCGGTCACCCGTCGAGGGATTGACCGAGCAGATCGAGGCAGAGTTTCCGACGCCCGCCGAAACGGTCATGCTCATCAACTACGACTTCGGGGACAAGGCGGCAACCTCGGAATGACCTATTGGGGCTGCGGCTTTACTCCTGACAAACGCCCTAGTGTTTACCGTCATCCCCTCCAGTTTGACGGTTTGTCGCCAAACCATTGAATGGCGCGGGTGGCGCGACGGCGTTAAGAGCTGATATCGGAAGCCCTCTCCGCGGGCTGGCCAGCCGCCCGACGCTGCAGCCGCCTGCGAAGCTGCTGCAAAGTGATCCCGAGGTAACGCGCGAACGTCTCCATGAGGCTTTCGTCTTCAACCCGGACGAACCCGATGCGTGCCAGCCCGTCCTCAATCTGCTCGCCGAACGACGGGCCCGAGGAGGCTGGCGGCGGTGGGAGTCTTGCACTTTGGGTGAGTAGCTTTCCGTTCCAGCGCTTCCTTGTGCAGTTCAATGGGCTTGGTCAAGGACGCCTCGGGCGAACGTTCTGGGTAGGGCGGCAGGCTCTGCGGGGAAGGTCCTTCTTGTCCTCCCTGGCGCCGACTGGCTTGCCAGAACCTACTCCTTCCGGCGCGGGGTCCGGCGCGGTGGGATCCGGTTTGTTTCCCGTCGTCGTCATAGCGTCTCCGCCAGAGGGTTTTGGCAGGCCGTGGGCGGCTTCGCTGGGGCTGCCTGAGCTAGGACCCGTCGCACCGTGCCCTCCCCGACGCCGAGGCTCCTGGCAACCCGACGCCAAGAGAGGCCCTGGCTCCGGAGTGCGGCAACTTGATCCCGGCGAAAGACGGCCTTGGGGCGGCCGATGGCCTTGCCAGAGCGCGTGCCACGCTCGCGGGCGTACTCCAGGCCGGCCACTACACGCTCGCGGATGACGCTGCGCTCAAGCTCCGCCATGGCCGCGATGATCGTGAACATCGCTTTGCCCATCGGTGTCGAGCTGTCGAGTGCCTCCTGGTAGGAGATGAAGTCGATGCCGAGTGCGCGAAACTCTTCGAGCGCCAGAACAAGTTGCTTCACGCTCCGGGCGAACCTATCGAAGCGCCAGACCACCACCACATCGAACGCACCTCGCCGGGCATCGGTCAGGAGCCGGTCGAGACCGGGCCGGCGCTCTTTGGCTCCGCTGGCCCGGTCGGAGTAGATCCGATCCAGTTGCCAGCCGCGCTGAGCGATCAGATCCCGGAGAGGCTGCTCCTGGACTTCAGGGTTCTGATCGAACGCGAGAGCGTCACCCCGCCGTTTCTTGCGGGTCGTGGAGACACGAACATAGGCTGTTGCCCTCTTCACCACTCTCCACCTGCTTTCCGAATGCACCAGGGCGGCGCGGGCCGTTCCGACAGGACCGCGCCGGTCCTGGGTTGTGATGAGGGCTTGCGCCTACAACCGTATCCCGACACCCCATTTCACCCAACAGGCGAATCCCGGCGGGCCACAAGTTTTGGAATGAATTGGAATGAAACTGGGTTTTGGGAGGCTTGTAAGCTGTTGAAAACGTGGTGGCCAGGGACGGAATCGAACCGCCGACGCCGGCCTTTTCAGGGCCGCGGCCTTCGACTCCTAACCCATTGACAATAAACAATAAATGCCAGTTCCTGAGCTCAAAAAACTGGCTCTAAGTGCAACCAAATGCAACCATCGGCTCGCTCGGGTTTGCTCACCGGTCCGATGCATTCAGGGGCTGGACCTGGATTGGCTCCCTTCCCGAGGCAGTGATCGTTCCGTCCGTTAGCCCCGTGTGCCTGTGCAGGCCAGAAGGCCCATCAAGAGGGCTCAGATGAACGAACTGGTATTGGCGGACCGCGCGGGAGAATGGCACCGCCTGAAGGCGTTAGTCCTGGACAGCGTCTCTTCCCCAACCACACGTCGTGTGTACAATCTCGGCCTGGACGAGTTCATCGCTTGGTACGGTCAGGAGCCGCGGCCCGGCTTTACCAAGGCCACCGTGAACGCATGGCGAGCAGAACTGGAGACCCGCGGCCTCGGATCGGCGTCCATCAACGTCCGGATCACTGTCGTTCGAAAACTGGCAGTCGAGGCGGCCGACAACGGTCTGCTGGCGCCGGAACTGGCCGCCGGCATTACGCGCGTCAAGGGCGCGAAGTCCAAGGGCGTTCGGGTCGGAAACTGGCTATCCGTCCAGCAAGCCCAGAAGCTCCTGAACGCCCCGGACGTGACAACCAAGAAGGGATTGCGCGACCGGGCGACACTGGCCATCTTTCTCGGCTGCGGCCTTCGACGATCCGAGGTGGCGGCGCTCACGCTCAAGCACATTCAACAGCGGGACAACCGTTGGTGCATCGTGGATCTCATCGGCAAGCACGGACGCGTGCGCACGATTCCAATGCCGACTTGGGTGAAGGTCGCCATCGACGCGTGGACCGCGGCGGCGGGCTTGACCGAGGGCCACGTGCTGCGGCCGGTCAACCGAGGGGACCGAGTACTGGGGGAACGGATGACAGAGAAGGTCGTCTGGCAGCTACTCCAGCCGTACGCCGTGGCTGCAGGTGTTCCCGGAATTGCGCCCCATGATCTGAGGCGCAGTTTCGCGAAATTGTGCCGAGCCGCCGGTGGCGAACTTGAACAGATCCAGTTGCTCCTTGGCCATGCGTCCGTGCAGACGACCGAGCGCTACCTCGGCACGAAGCAGGATCTGGTTCACGCACCGAACGATGGGATCCAGTTGCGGGTGGCTGTTTAGGTGTGGGCAAAGCCGAACCGACGCCATGCCCGCAAAGCCCGTCAGCACTCAGTAGAAACGGAATTCTCGCGAGGACACGACACCCGCGCATAGCCGGCTGAAATCCACGAGGCGATGTATCGCTATCTGCGGGCTTGCTTCGAACGGGGCCGGGCGATGCGGGAAGCAGGCGTGCCCATGCAGTCAATTGCAGAGACGATGTGCCGTTGCAAGCTCCGGAACGGGCGCGCAGAATGATGCTACGGCTTCGCTGGAATAGTGGCGAGGGACTGCACCCATGAAGCCGATCATCCGAAGGATTCAAGAGCTGGAGCGGAGACTGCCCCCTCCGCCGCCAGCCCCCTCGGGACCGTCAGCGGGCGAGCAGATTGAGGAAGGGCTTGCACGGATCGGGTGGGTCCGAGGCGAAAACGAAAGCCTTGCGGAGACGTTCGCGCGTTTCCTCGGGATCACTTTGCGGGAGCTTCGCGCGCGGTTGCAGCGTCGGGCGGCCGGCCTGCCCGCGGAGTTGCCTTCCGATATCAGGTCATAACGCCGCACCCCCGCCCACGCGTTCTCGGCGATGTCCGTTGGAAGGGAGGACCACGAAGATGATCGGAAGCAATGCTACGCGGCGGTGGGAACGACTCGGAGCGCACGCTCGTGGACCGGCAGGTCTCAATTCTGGTCCGATTCATTGACCCGGACGGGAGCGTGACGGAACCGCTCGTGCTCGAATCCGAGGCCTTCTGAGCAGAAGAGCCTCGAGGAGCGGCTAGAGAACGATGCGCGTGCGGGAAGTCGGAGTCAGTTCTCCTGCCTGACCAACCAATTCCCCTTGCGGGTCGCCGCTTCCAGGCTCCACCCGGGCTTGAGCTCCAACTCCCAGCCGGGGCCACGCACGGAACGCGGGCTCGCGTCAGCCGGGGCGCTAACCGTGATTGTCTTGAAATCGCCGCTGAGTAGCCCGCCTTCCTCCGCGCGCAGCGTGCCCCACCCGGCCGTCACCACCCCGCTGACGAAGATGAACCCGCGCTCTTCGACCGGCATCAGGCCGCTATTGAACCTGAACCGTGCCTGCTGATCGAGTGCCAGAACGAGCACCGGACCCTCCAGCAGCCGGGCGCGGAGCGCGGCCAACTCCGACCCCGTTTCGCTGGCCGGGGAGAGCGTGACCACGAAGTCGTTCACATCGCCTGCCATCAAGATGCCAGTCGAGCTTCGGCCCAGGGAGAGCGCGTAGCCTTTCACCGAGGGTGCCAGCGAAACTCGTTCGGCAGGCACGCCCGCAAACTCGAACCGCCCGTCCGTGCCGACCAAAACCGTTTGGTCGTCTCCGGGAATTGCGTCACGAGCGAGCGTCATCCGCATGCCATCCCCTACCGCTTTCCCATCGCGAAGAACGACGCGGCCGCGGAGCCGGTACCCAGGCTGCACCTGGAGTTCTCCGATGTCCACCACCTCACCATCGCGCCGTGTTGCGCACTCGACCGCTGCGCCCGCGCCGCGCCCGGCCAGCGACTGCATCCTTGCGTACAAGTACCACTCTCCCGGCACAGGCACGTTTGAAATCGCGAACGTCCCGTCGTTCTGCACGCCGATTCTGACCTCGCTGTACGGGCTTCCCGTGAACTTGAGATCCGCGAGGTATCCAACGCGCTCACGGCCGATCAGACCCACCTCCACATCGCCGACCGGCTCGCCGCGCTCGACCAACCGCCCTCGTACCGTCGCTCCCTCGCTGAGCGCCACGGTCTGGCGCTCCGGCCCGCTGGGCAGTACGATCACTCGCGGCGCCATGGCCCGCGCCTCTACCGAGAGCAGAATCTTCAGCACCGGCTCCCGGTGGGCGATCTCGAATTCACCCTTGCCGTTGGTGACTGCAAGCGGTTCGAGGCCTTCAACGGTGCCGTACCAGGCGGTCGGATTGCCGTCTCTCACCGTCAGGATGCCTCGGGGCTCGACAACCGCATCCGCTACGGCGTGGTCCTGCGCATCCACCACGCGGCCCCGCACCACCCGCTGCGAATCGCTGATGGGAGTCCGAAGCGCCACTACCGCCGCGGGCGCCGGCCCCTTCTCCGGATCGACTCGCCTGACGAAAGTCGGCACATACCCGTCGCGCACCACCAGTAAGTCGAACCAGAGATCGGGACTCAGGCCGGTGACGGTGAACGCGCCCGTTGCGTCGGTCATGGTGCGCTTTCCGCAGTCCCGGTAACAGGTCGGGCAGTAGGTGCTGTACCCCTTCTTCACCCCGGCCCGATAGACCATGACCGTAGCGTGTTCGACTGCCTTGCCAGCGGCATCCTGCACGCTTCCGATGACCACTGCGGCCCGCTCGCCAGCCCAAAGCGCGCTGACGCCGAGCAGCCAGCTCGCAGTCGCTAACCTCCACACCCGCTGCGCCACGCTTCGCCTCCCCGATCAATTATCTTAAACCACACCTCAACCGCCAGAGCAACGCCACAGACTGGGTGTTGGCGAGATGCAGGCCCGCGGAGTTTGCTTCCGATATGGCGCGATAACGCCGCTCTATAAAGCCGGTTGCCGGTTCATAGATGGCCGTACCCATACCACTTTCCGAGTGGCCGACCATCCGCTCACAAAAGGGAATTTAGACACTCTGGCACTTCCGCCAGTTGTTGGACGTTTCAGTCGGGACGAGAGCGCGCAGACTAGAGGCTCATGCCGCCAGGTTCGCTTGCAAGAACGCGAGGGCGGCCCGGACTACCTGCCTTGACTCCTCGCTGTCATCTGCGTAGTCAAACCCGTGCGGACCAGTTGCGTGGTTCACAAACGTGACCGGGAGATTACACCGAACCATCGCGGCCAGGAACCGGTCCAAAGCTTCGTTCAAGCCAACAACCTGATCTTGCCCCGCTCTGGCGATGAACAGAGCCGTATCCGTTGGCAAATCTTCCACTCGTCGCCCCGCCGTCGGGTTTGCGAAATGGTACTGGCCAGCAGCCCTCGCGACGTCTACACCTCCACCGAGATCCAGCGTGATCCCATAACAGAGGACGCCACAACGCGCTCTGCCATCCATCAATACGGACAGCGCCACAGGCGCATTGCCCGAACAGGTCCACACGCCGATCCGCCTCTCGTCAATCCCCAATGCATGGCTGTTCTCTTGAAGGTAGGACAACACTGAATTCACGTCGTCTGCTGGATTCCTCGTCTCATAGACGACGCCTACCATTCCTGAAGCAGCAAACAGTTGGCACCACGACACCATCATGCCCATCTCGCGGAACTGGCACCCGAACGGTGTCGTCACTCCTACATCGGGGTATCCCAAAACAATCACAACCGCCGGTCTCAGAGTCGCTCCGCCAGGTTCATGCCCCTTGGGATAGTACAGGTCCAGCGTGAGCGAGCCCGCCTCTGTTGCCAGGTATTCGACGCCTCGCCGCACGGTCACTTCCTCCATGCCCGGGAGTTGGTATACCACCCGTTGCTTCGTAATCTCCATAGGTCTTTCCCAAAATAGAAACGCCTCCTTCGGCCGAAACCGAACGAGGCGTGAAATCGAGCCTGAGCTTTGCAGGCCAACTCAATGCTAAGCGATTGCTGGACACCGGATCAAGCGAAAAATCGATGGGCCGCCAGTGACCAATTCTGCCGGCTTTTGAGGCCAAGTTTTACCGGACGTTCCGGCCGGCCATTGAGTCCTCGGGTCGAGTAACGGCCCACTCGGAAGTTGGGCTCGGCAACCTCTGACGCCGAGGGCGGCCCAACTTCCGCTCGGAGGTCCAGGACTCTGCTTCCGGGATGTTGGTTCCCTCGGGTGGTGGGGCAGGGTCGCTCCACAGAACAGCTACCGGTATTGACTAGTAACGCTGTCGCGCCGCCGCGCCATTCAACGGTTTGGGGACAAACCGTCAACTTGAATCTCTAAACGCTAGGGCGTCAGGGGAGACCTATCTCTCGGCGGCGCGTCGGCATTCCGCCACCCCTCGCCACACGCCAACACAGCGCCTCAGTTCCACAGGTGTCCTTAGGAGGACTGCCAGCGAACCACGCTATTGGGTGCACTGGGTAGGGCATGGTGAGTTTGGCGAAGGCTCACAGAGCATCCCAATCGTCGTGCCTTCCCAGACTGCCGTCGTCTGGGAGGTCAGGGTGAATGTCCCCTTCGAATGACTGCTGCCGGTCGCCCCGGCAAAGCGTCCTGTCCCGCCGGTAACGGTCTCCGTCTCAACCCAAGTGCCGGCAGTCGGAGTGGTCCAAGTGAAATGAGGCGTGGTCTGCACAAAGATCTTGTCGCCGTTTGCTGCAGTCTCAGTTGCATTTCCCGACCCAGTCCATGTCTCCTGGTCCATGCAGTACTGGTTGGACCACGTGGTCTTGCCCATCTGCTCCATGTAACCGGTGCCGCTCTCCACAAACGACAACCCATTGTTTTCGCAGTTGCCCACAATTGTCGCATCGCCGGTCCAGACTCCGTTCCAAGGCCTCATGCGGCTTTTCGCGGGGCTGCCCGCGGCCACAAGAAGAACCGCGAGGAGCATGACGGACACTACCAATGCGGCAAACCTAGGTGTATTTTTCATGGCTTGTCCTCCTGAAAACAAGGCATCTCCGGGCACTGTGCGCCGACTGGCTCTCCAGTCCGCTGAGATCCTTGTCTTTCACATTCACAGATTGGGATAATCGAAGCGGTTGATGCATGAGGAAGACCTGAAGAATGGATGATGTTTTGCTGACGTCCGGGGGCCCCGAAGCACCAGGGGGTAAGCGAAACCGAACCTCCATCACCGGCCGCGAAGAGTGGAATGATCGGCCAACCGCAGCGGAACGCTATCGGTTGGGCGATCTCGTGGTGGACGCTGGCGCGGGGGTGGTGAAGCGCCGCGAAGAATCCCTGCCCCTGTCGCCTCTCAGTTTCGCCCTACTGCTGGCGCTCATCCGTCGTGCTCCCGAAGTCGTCCGCCGCCAGGAACTGTTGGCAACGGTCTGGCCGAACGAGTTCGTCAATGATGACGCCCTCTCGCAGCGCGTACGAGTTCTGCGGGAGGCGCTCGGTGACGTGGCGGATGACCCGCGTTACCTGGCCTCAATTCGGGGGTGGGGCTACAAACTCGTCCCCGATGTTGAGCACCTGGAGGTTCAGCCGGCGCCGATTCGCGCACTGGCCGTCCTGCCACTGGCCAATCTCTCGGGCGACCCGCAACAGGAGTACTTCACCGACGGGATGACAGAGACCTTGATCTCACAGCTCGCTAGGATACGTGCCATCAAGGTAATCTCCCGAACGTCGGTCATGCGTTACAAGCATATCGAGAGAAGCCTTCCACGGATCGCGCGGGAATTGGGCGTGGATGCCGTTGTGGAAGGTACGGTCTTGGCGGCCGGGGGACGCGTTCGCGTCAGCGTGCAACTGATTCGCGCCGCTACCGACGAGCACCTCTGGGCCGAGATGTATGACCGGGAACTCGAGGATGTCTTCGCGCTCCACGCCGACCTGGCGAGGTCAATTGCCAACGAAATCCGGGCGTTCATCACGCCGGAAGAGCGGTTGCGCCTCGAAAGGCGCCGCCGCGTGAATCCCTCTGCACACGACTCGGAGTTGCGAGCCCGGTACTTCCTCTCAAAGTTCACCCCTTCTGATGTCGCACGCGCCATCGGACACTTCGGCCAGGCAACTGTCCAGGATCCGCTGTTCGCAGAGGCGCACTCCGGACTGGCGCTCGCCTGCTTTGGCCGCGGCACGGCCCTGGGTGGAGACCTGACTGTCGCACGTCAACGAGAACTCCTTGCCAACGCGAGGGTCGCAGCGCAAAAGGCGCTCGCAATCGACAACACGTTGGCAGAGGCGCATGCCGCTCTCGGCATGATTCTCCTCTTCCACGATTGGGACTGGCAGTGGGCCGAACGAGCGCTCGAGAGCGCACTGGTCTTCGATTCCAACTCTGCGCAGGCACATTACTTCCGCGCCGTTCTCGCGGTTACCACGCTCGATCGCCCACGAGCCATTCACGAAATGCGCAGCGCTATCGAGCTCGACCCGCTCAACCTGCATATTCGCGCGGAGGCTGGGGAGTGCAGTTACTGGATACGGGATTACGAACAGGCCACGGAATATGCCTCCCAGACCCTCGATCTGGACCCCTCTTTTCCTCGCGCCCATTTCGTACTGGGCCGAGTCCGCGAAGCGGAAGGTAGAATCGCCGAAGCCATAACCGAGTATGAACAGGCCGGCGTGATAACGGCCGGCGTTGGAGTTGCGCGCCGCGCACTGCAACAAGGCGGCCCTGCCGGATATCAT
Organism: Bryobacterales bacterium; assembly: GCA_963719445.1. Classification (GTDB taxonomy): domain Bacteria; phylum Acidobacteriota; class Terriglobia; order Bryobacterales; family Bryobacteraceae; genus DASWZN01. Next base: position 2,910,215 of record OY970385.1, on the reverse strand, counting down.
CGTTGGGCGCTGCGCGCGGGCATCACGGGGATGCCTCGCTGTTCCCTCCGCGGGCGCCCGCTATACGGTGCCAGGATCTACGCGCGGCTCGGGGCCGTCGACGAGGCGATGAGATGCCTTGAGCAGGCTTACGACGAGCGGGAATGTATGCTGGTCCTGCTGAAGGCCCACGAATGGTACGACCCGCTGCGGTCCGACCCCCGCTTCGCCGATCTGGTGCGGCGCGTCGGCATTCCGTGATCAAGAAGTTCCACGCGTGCCAACGCGGGACTTCACCGGGTCATGAGTCACGATTGTGAGATAGGACCCGCGTGGCTTGGAGTGGCCGCGGATGCGACTTTTCTGAGTGGTTTCGTAGAAATGACGCCGCGAACTGACCTAGCCCCAATACTGTTCACTTAACAACATTTCTGTGCTATTCTGTTTGGGGCCGGAGACCCCCAGAATGGCCCGTACGATTGCGTCCCTGCCCGCCGGGAGCCGGATCACCGATTACATCAGCCTCGGCGTGATTGCGAAGTTCTTCCCCTTGGAGAAGGTGCGTCAGGTGCTCATCCAGACCAGGCGCGCCAGCGTGCGCGAGCGCGACCTGCCCGCCCACGTGGTCGTCTACTATGTGATCGCCCTGGCGCTGTACATGCGATCGTCTTACCGCGAAGTCCTGCGGTGCCTGCTGGAAGGAGTGCAGTGGCTGATGGACCCGTCGGTCGAACTGAAGGTGGCGGGCAAGTCGGGCATTTCTCAGGCGCGCAGCCGGCTGGGGCCGGAACCGCTGAAGAAGCTCTACCAGACGGTGGTTCGTCCCATCGCCGAGAAGCGCACTCGGGGAGCATGGTATGGCCAGTGGCGGCTGATCAGCTTGGACGGCAGCACATTGGATGCCGCCGACACCGCCGAAAATGAAGAGGCGTTCGGACGGCCCGGCGCCAGCCGGGGCTCCAGTGCGTTTCCCAAAATCCGCTTGGTGGCATTGCTGGAGAACGGCACTCACGTCCTCTGGAATGCGCGCATGGCCGGTTGTACCACCGATGAAATGAGCCTGGCTCGGGAGGTTGTACCCGCACTCCAGAAAGGCATGCTGTGCCTGGCGGATCGTTTCTTTCCTGGTTACCAGCTCTGGCAGGCGGCTACTAAGACCGGTGCGGACCTGCTCTGGCGAGTGCGCCAGAATGCACGCCTGGAAGTAGATCAGCGACTGCCGGACGGCTCGTATCTCAGCCGCACCTATGCTTCCGTGTCGGATCGCCGCCACCAGCGCAAGGCCAGGGTGGTGCGCGTGATCGAATACCGCTTGAAAAACGTGCCCGGCGCCGAACCCATCTACCGCTTGATCACGAGCATCCTGGACCCCGCTCTGGCGCCGGCCAAGGAACTGGCGGCGCTGTATCACGAACGCTGGGAGATCGAGACCGCCCTGGACGAGCTGAAGACTCATCTGCGCGGCGCTCAGATCGTGCTGCGGAGTAAGACCCCGGAGCTCGTACGCCAGGAGTTCTACGGGCTGCTGATGGCCCACTTCGCAATCCGAGGGTTGATGCACGAAGCTGCTCTGCGCGCCGATGAAGATCCCGACCGGCTTTCGTTCCTGCATTCGGTGCGTGTGGTGCAGCGACGGATGGCGCGCTTTGCCGCTATTCCCCCCTCGGCAGAGGAAGGCCTTTCATGACGCGGTGCTGGAAGAGATCCTCCAGGAGCGGGTCACTTCCAGCCGCAGCCGCATCAACCCGCGTGGCGTGAAGCGCAAGATGAGCAACTACCCGCTGCGCCCGAGGAAGCGGCAACGCACTCGCCGGATCGATGTTTCCAGGCGGATTAGGCTTGTTAAGTGAACAGTATTGGACCTAGCCCGGGTCACCCACCGCTGGTCGCGCAGCGTAGGGCTATCGGCGTCACAGGGACGAAAACGCCCATCCCGTAGAAGTGGCTCGGGTGATGCCCGGTAAGCTTCCGATATCACCAGATAACGCCGCCGCCGCGCCGCGAACAGCGGCGCCTCTGGAGCTTGCTATCCGCCTAGCCCTCGTGCCACAACTCCCGCCAATCTCCCACAACGCCATTTCCCCCGGCTTCCGGCTGGCCGACGATCCGCTCGAAACGCATCCGGTTCGGCCAGCATCGCCTATTCGGGTCGGGCGCTACGTCTCCGAGTGGGCCGCAAGCGCACATCGTCGCTCGTGCCCATTTTCTCGGGTGTTAGACTGGTAACTGAAATGGAAACACAGGCGCACTGGGAACGCGTGTACGGCACAAAAGCGCCTACCGAGGTGAGTTGGTTTCGTCCCCACCTTGAAACCTCGCTATCCTTAATCGAGCGTGTCACGGGTGATCGCTCGGCGTCGATCATCGATGTGGGCGGCGGCGAATCCACTCTCGTCGACGATTTGATTGGCAGAGGGTACCGCAACGTCGCGGTGTTGGACATCTCCCGGACGGCCATCGAACACACCAAGAAACGCCTTGATTCAGCATCGCAGCACGTCACCTGGCTTGTTGCCGACATCACCGAAGCTCGCTTGCCGGCGCAGTCTTACGACGTCTGGCATGACCGCGCTGTATTTCACTTCCTGACGGAGCCGACCCAGCGTCTCGCCTACGTTCGTCAGGTTTCTTCCGCGGTCAAGCCCGGCGGCCACGTCATTGTCGGCGCCTTCGGACCGGAAGGGCCTACCAAGTGCAGTGGTCTCGACGTCGTGCGGTATGACGCCGACTCGCTCCACGCGGAGTTTGGCACGCGCTTCCGTCTAGTTGAGAGCTCAACGGAACTGCACCGCACGCCATTCGGAACCACGCAGCAATTCCTCTACTGCTATTGCATTGTGGAATGAAGTTTCTCTCCAACCGAGCGAGGCGGCGCCAGGGATGCAAGGCATGACTCACGATTCGAATCCTCCGATCTTGGCCACCTGGTGATCGAAGCATCTCATGAATTCGCCATGAAACTCTACGCGTACATGTTCATTCTTGCGGTGGTTGCATTGGGGCAAGTGCCCCATCAGCATCATCCGCCGTCGTCCGGCGAGTATGCCAAGGTACTGGAAGACCCCTCCCGAGATGAGTGGCAGAAGCCGCACGAGGTGGTGATGGCGCTGAGCCTCAAATCGACGGATGCCATCGCCGATATCGGCGCGGGGACAGGCTATTTCGCGCGCCGTTTCGCCAACCACGCCGGCAAGATCTATGCGGTCGATATCGACCGGGAGTTGCTGGCTATCGCCGGAAAGAACGCCCCGGCGAACCTCAAGACGGTGCTGGCCGCGCCCGACGACCCGCGCCTCCCGGAGCGTTCAGTCGATATCATTTTCTTCTGCGATGTGCTGCACCACATCGAGAATCGCGCCGCGTATTACCCAAAGCTCGCCAAAGCATTGAAGCCGGGCGGCCGCATTGTGGTGATCGATTTCTACAAGAAGGCCCTACCCGTCGGGCCGCCGCCGTCCATGAAACTCTCAGACGAGGAGGTCATCGCCGAGTTTCGGAACGCAGGCTTCACACTCGCCAAGCGGCTCGACATTCTGCCCTATCAGTACTACCTGTTCTTCGATAAGCGCTGACCGGCATGTCGCTGAATTCTAAAAGGAATCGCGCGAGCAGCCCGGTCTTCCCTCGCAACTGCCTGATCTGTTCAATCTCGCTCAGCGTTGGCTTCGCACCAAGCACCAGTATGGCCGAACCGCCGGGAGCAAACCACCATAGCGGCAGCCCGCGGGCGGTTGACGGCCCACTCGGAAACAATCCTGTGCATGCCCGCGTGGCGGCGCGCCACGTTGCTGTCCGACGTACCACGTGGCGAACTGGACGCCGCAAGGATAGCTACCGATAAGGCCGCATAACGCTCGCGAATCAAGCAACTCCCGGCTGATCAAGCACGCGCGGTACTACTGGCCGCTGCTGGCCGAGAGTCGTCTGACGCGGCGGCTCTTCGGGGCGATGGTAGGAAGGATCGCCGCCTTGCCGGTGCCGACGGCGTAGACGCAGGCGATGGGCGGAGCGAAATCTCGCGACCGGGAGGTGAGGGTCGGCGAGGTGTCCATGGGAATGCAGTGGAAAGGCAGGCTTGCGGGTTTTGGTTTCTTGCGGCAGGGCGAAAGTGGCACTTGGCGGAGCCAGAGACGGTTCCCGGAGGAAGAATGCAACTCGCAGGATCACAAGGAAGGCGGCTGGTGTATACTCAACAGGATCCGGGAATCCAGAATGGAAATTCTGGACAAGGAGAATGTATATGCCAATCTATGCACACCTTAAAGCCGCCGAGCATCATGACAATGCGGCCAAGGCACATCGCACCGCTGCTGAGCACCATGGTAAGGGTGATACTGCCATGGGAATGGAACACAGCAAGAGTGCTCTCGATCACTCCGCAAAAGCTCACGAAGCATCGAAACACGCCTACGAAAAAAGCTGCGAGCAATCCGCCAGAGAGAATACAGCCGCCTGACATTACGGAGCCGCTCGCCTGACCGGGATGCCCCTCTTCGTCGAATGTAAACTTGGCGCTCGGCCCGGGATAGGCGGCTGTTCGGATCGGCCACCGCCGGTTATAGAGATTGAGCGCTGGAACCACACCGCAGAGATCCATGTGTGCTTCATGATAGGCCTCCAGCGTGCCTACATCTCTCCAATAAACCGCGGTATTACGATTCTACATGCAGACGCTGAAGCAGGACTGGTTTGTCAAAGAAGTCGCCAAGCCAAAGGTTCGCCGCAAACTCCTAACGGTTCTGAGTCGGCAAGAGGTGACCGCGTTTCTTGACGCCACGCCGAATCTGAAGCACCTGGCACTTCTGTCGACACTCTAAGCTTACTGATGTTCGCGGCAGCCTCCGCATGCCTCGAGCAACTGTCGAACCGTGTCCTTCAGGCCAGTGGGCGAAAAGGGTTTGGGGAGCACCGCCCGGCCCGCATCGATAGGATACTCGGATGCACCGGTGATGAAGAGCACCGAAAACCGACGCTTGTGGAGTGCCTCCAACCGCGCCACCAACTCCAAACCGGACATGCCTGGCATCGTTACGTCCGTCAGTATGAGATCAATCTGGTTGGGGTAGGACTCGAGAATTGCGAGAGCCTCGATTCCGCTTTCGGCGGTGATGACGGAGTGCTCGGAACGGAGCACACGTGCGATGAGCTTCAGAATCGGCCGTTCGTCATCGACTACCAATAGCGTCGCCATCTATTGTTTGTGTCTGTCCGGATTCTTCAAGCTGAGATCCACGAAAATGCCGAAGGCGAGCGTGCAGGTAACAAGACTGAACACAAAGGCCGCTATATGCTCGGGTGCATAACTCAGGAATCCAAGCACGAAAAAGCGATACAGCAGCAGAATGACGTTCCCAAGCCCCGAAAGGCCGATTGCCAAGAACAGCCAGCGGTTATACAGGTAGCGCAAGAAACGCGGTCTCTGCATGTTCTCCTTTCAGGTCTGAATCTGCGGTTCATCGTCGACCAGCAGGATGACCTTGGCACGCATCCGCCTCTCCCTTCGGTTGTCCAGTGACGGCAAGGCCTGCTTAGAATACTAACGCCGCGCTGTTGCCCTGGGATGAAGCGAGGATGACAGTTCCGTTACAATTGAACTCCAGGACTTTGGTTCTGTTCGAGTGGTGCCTGCGGGACGGCCAGAGGTACGCCCCGGAGTTGAACTACATCCCGTTGCCGCCCCGCGTGATATCGCAAGAGCGCTGCCTGCCCCGAAATGCTGCACACTTCGTACAACGCCGTACTGGACGGGAACTGTATCATGGCGTTCTCGATATGTCAATCCCTACTATCAGCCACGGGGGTGGGATACGTCTTCAACCAAGATTTCCATTTTGAGGTTTCAAACGGTCCATTCATACACCCAACCATGCTGCGAAGGGCTGGCGGAGTCCGACCTGCGCTTTTGGCCGTTAGCATATCCCGTCTGAAGGGACTCGGCCAGTCCTTACTAATTAAATGCCGAAGACGTTCAGCGGCTGATCAGAGAGGGCCGGGCTGAGGCGGCGTCCATTCTCTGAGGAAACGGGAGAAATGGGACGCATCTATTGACTGAGCGTTCCCAGGTGCCTACCAGGGGCCACCAGCCGGGAACCGGCACCGCCGCAGAAAGCCGTGGGTCGCCGAGAAGGACGCCTTCGGGGGGAGTTTAGGTTCTCCCCTTTCCTCAGTTCTTCCGAAAGACTACAAGAGAAAGATCGTCGTGCAAGGGAACGTCGCCCCGGAACGCATCGCATGCTTCTTGGATGCCGTGGATGACACTTTCGGGCGGCCAGCCGTGTAGGCCTTGCACTGCCTCCCTGAGCCGCTCAGCGCCAAACTGCTCGCCCTGCTCGTTGAAAGCCTCGGACCACCCGTCCGTGTACGCGATCAGCAAGTCACCGGAACGCAGCTCACAGATGCCGGTTCGGTACTCGCTTGAGGGATCCAGTCCCAGGAAGATTCCGCCGGCGCTCAACTCTTCAACGGCATCGGCGCGGACGATGATCGCCGCCGGGTGAGAGCAGTTGACGTACATCAACCAGCCTGCATCGTCGAGCTCAGCATAAAACATGGAGACCAGGTTCCGCAGGTCGCCCTGCTCAGCTAAGGCGCGGTTGATCAACTGCACCTTGTGAACGACCTCGAACGGCATGGCGTTGACCACGCGCAAGGCGGCGTGCAGGGCGGTTACCAGCACAGCCGCTTCAAAGCCCTTTCCCTTGGCGTCGGCCACGACTGCGGCAAAGCGGTGGCTTGTAAGTGGAATCAGTTGGTGGTAATCACCGCCCACTTCCTGGGCCGGAACTGCCAGGCGACTAACCTGGTAACCCGGCAAGGCGGGCAGCTCCGGTTGCAGCAGGCTCACCTGCTGGTTTCGTGCCAGCGCCAGGATTTCCTGCAACCGCTGGCTCTGTTGATGGCGGTCCACAGCCAGCCGGATGAGCCGAGCCAGGACCTGGAAGGTGGCCTCGCGCTGCTGGCCCTCCTCACCAGCCATCGAGCTGGCCATCAAACCCAGAACGTGGCGGAGTTCGCGGTCGATGGGGATCAGGATCAGGTCGTACCACTCATCCCGCCCCTCCGCCTTGAGCCGTAAACCGCGCTGGATATACCACAGTTGGTCTGAGAGGCGTCGCTGGAGCGTGCGGAAAGTGAACCCGCCACCGAGCAGGTTCCAAAGCTCGTCGCCCCGAGCGTAGCCAAGTTCATAACGGCTGCCCTCGCGACGAAAATCGCCAATCGCGCGCATCGAAAGCGGGCCAGCGAACTCGCTGTGCATGCCATCCACCAGAGTGCGGACAAACATCCCCTTCCGCTCAGCATGCGACACATTCTCAATCAGGTCGAAGATCTTTCTTTCGAGCATCCGTTCCTATCGTACCTTCTGCAGCGCGCGCCTTCGCTCCCGTTCGCCAGGAGTGCGAACACGTCAGGCTCTGCCCCGACGTGGTCGAGACCGTCGCAGCGTGTCTGCCCGGAGCCACCAGCCGATTTACGCTTGCCCGGGAGCCGCCCCGCTGTGTTCTCTCTGCCTTTCTCTGGCCCGCTCCCTCAGGGTCTCCGCCCACTGCATGGCGAAGCAGCGCGGTGATCTTCAGTGAGGTGGCGGCGGGGCTTGCCATCGGTATGCGAAATCCCTTGTGGTGAATCCGTCACAAAGGTTCTTTCTTACGCCGGCCGCTCTCGGCTCCAGAATAGGCTGTGGAGGATTCGCCACAAGCTATCACCCTGTAGAATTACCCCGATCCGCAGAAACCGTCGACGCCGGCAGCGGCCGCGGTCCCTGGTATCTCGCCCGCTCCAAGGCCCTCTCTATAGGGCTTCGAATGCGTACTTCAAATCGCTCGGTCTTCCGTCATTGGTCGAAGAGGGCTAGCGTCAATACTGTTCACTTAACAACATTTCTGTGCTATTCTGTTTGGGGCCGGAGACCCCCAGAATGGCCCGTACGATTGCGTCCCTGCCCGCCGGGAGCCGGATCACCGATTACATCAGCCTCGGCGTGATTGCGAAGTTCTTCCCCTTGGAGAAGGTGCGTCAGGTGCTCATCCAGACCAGGCGCGCCAGCGTGCGCGAGCGCGACCTGCCCGCCCACGTGGTCGTCTACTATGTGATCGCCCTGGCGCTGTACATGCGATCGTCTTACCGCGAAGTCCTGCGGTGCCTGCTGGAAGGAGTGCAGTGGCTGATGGACCCGTCGGTCGAACTGAAGGTGGCGGGCAAGTCGGGCATTTCTCAGGCGCGCAGCCGGCTGGGGCCGGAACCGCTGAAGAAGCTCTACCAGACGGTGGTTCGTCCCATCGCCGAGAAGCGCACTCGGGGAGCATGGTATGGCCAGTGGCGGCTGATCAGCTTGGACGGCAGCACATTGGATGCCGCCGACACCGCCGAAAATGAAGAGGCGTTCGGACGGCCCGGCGCCAGCCGGGGCTCCAGTGCGTTTCCCAAAATCCGCTTGGTGGCATTGCTGGAGAACGGCACTCACGTCCTCTGGAATGCGCGCATGGCCGGTTGTACCACCGATGAAATGAGCCTGGCTCGGGAGGTTGTACCCGCACTCCAGAAAGGCATGCTGTGCCTGGCGGATCGTTTCTTTCCTGGTTACCAGCTCTGGCAGGCGGCTACTAAGACCGGTGCGGACCTGCTCTGGCGAGTGCGCCAGAATGCACGCCTGGAAGTAGATCAGCGACTGCCGGACGGCTCGTATCTCAGCCGCACCTATGCTTCCGTGTCGGATCGCCGCCACCAGCGCAAGGCCAGGGTGGTGCGCGTGATCGAATACCGCTTGAAAAACGTGCCCGGCGCCGAACCCATCTACCGCTTGATCACGAGCATCCTGGACCCCGCTCTGGCGCCGGCCAAGGAACTGGCGGCGCTGTATCACGAACGCTGGGAGATCGAGACCGCCCTGGACGAGCTGAAGACTCATCTGCGCGGCGCTCAGATCGTGCTGCGGAGTAAGACCCCGGAGCTCGTACGCCAGGAGTTCTACGGGCTGCTGATGGCCCACTTCGCAATCCGAGGGTTGATGCACGAAGCTGCTCTGCGCGCCGATGAAGATCCCGACCGGCTTTCGTTCCTGCATTCGGTGCGTGTGGTGCAGCGACGGATGGCGCGCTTTGCCGCTATTCCCCCCTCGGCAGAGGAAGGCCTTTCATGACGCGGTGCTGGAAGAGATCCTCCAGGAGCGGGTCACTTCCAGCCGCAGCCGCATCAACCCGCGTGGCGTGAAGCGCAAGATGAGCAACTACCCGCTGCGCCCGAGGAAGCGGCAACGCACTCGCCGGATCGATGTTTCCAGGCGGATTAGGCTTGTTAAGTGAACAGTATTGGGGCTAGCGTAACCGATCGAATCGCCGTGTACGGACCCGTACGGACGGTGGTGTGGCAGGGGTCGGCGGGCAACCGCCGCCCCTATGCCGATCAATCCCCTTCCCACCAGCGTCGTTTCGGGGAAATCCAGCCGTTTCGGCATTTCGCTTGATGTCTTCGCCCCCCCGAGGTAAGGTCCAGGTGGCTACCGATATGGCCCATCAAGAGGACTGAAACGAACAAGTTGACGTTGATGAAGCGGCACCGGCTGAAGGCGCTGGTCCTGGATAGCGCCTTCGCCCACGTTGCGCCCCGCGGCGCCCACCGCTGCCAGTGTTGCCGCCGCTAACCGCGCGAACCCTACCGATAATGCTGAATAACGAGAACCAATAGGGCGCGAAGGTGAGGAGGCCTCAAGATCACAGCGCACACCAAGCCTTCAGCCGGAGCTCGGCCGGAGCCCGCTTCAGGCGGCTTCAACAGCAAAAACGATTCTACCGATTTTCAGCCGGCAGTCGTCAACCATCGTCGCCGGACGGTTCCGGTGCCGCTGGTATTCATCCAGAACGCGGGCACCGTGGACCGCTCCTGGCAGCCGCCTCCACTGTCTCGCCTGCAAGAAACCTGTCCGCGCCGCGAGCGGCGCATCAACGATCCAATCTTGCCAGGCGTGTTGCGCTGGTTGTCGCAGGGGCAGGCGTCGGGCAGGACAATTGGGCCCCCGCTTCGGTAGAGAACCTGGCCGTTCTCGTGTCGTGCGTTGACACGCCGGTTGGCCGAGAGTAGTGTTTGTGCATGACCGTTGCTGATGCACTCTCCAAGAAATACGACGTAAAGATGGAGATCGCGGGCCCGACGGCGATGTGGACGAGGCCTGACACCGGCTCGGCAGCGGTGTCGGGGCCTGCACCCACGTTCTCGGCGGCCAAGGGCATGTTTGAAGCGATTGCGCGCTTGAAGAGCGCCTACATCCGGCCAACCCGCGTTGAGATCTGCAAGCCAATCCAATTCGATCGCTACGTCACGAACTACGGCGGGCCGCTGCGCAAGGCGAACCAAGTGCGCGGGGGCGATTCCTACCAACTTCCGGCCGTAATCCTAGTGGACGTATGCTATCGCCTCTACGGTGTGGTGGAAGAGGCAACGCGGCCTCCCAATGGAACCAATCACCTTCACGCCCTGCAGGAGATGTTCCTGCGGCGGCTGGCGAAGGGGCAATGGTATTGCTGTCCGTGCCTTGGCTGGAAGGAGTTCGTCCCGTCTTACGTTGGGCCTTTCCGGCCCGAGACAGCGGTTGAGACGAGCGTGGATCTGGTGATTCCTTCGATGCTGCATGCGGTTTTCGACCAGCCAGTGAACGGAAAGGTGTCGCCAGTGTTCCGTCAGAACGTGGCCATACGACAGGGGGTGCTCGAGTATGCTGTCTGAGCTGCAGGAGGTTGCGAGGAGCCTCAAGGCGGTGGGGCTTGCGACCCCGAAAGTACACGACTGGGTGAAGCCGCAGGAGAAGGGCGACTTTGTGGTTGCCAGCCTCGACGAGAATGCACGCGCCGCCGAAGTCGAATTGCGTACCTGGGACGCAGGCTCGCGGCTCTTCAAGATACAGAAAGACAATCAGAACAGCTTCCCTGCGCTGAAGCTGAAGGCTCCGTTGTGGGATGTAGCGGCTGGCGACCCGGAACGCGAAACACTGCGAAAGGCCGACCTCCCGGCTGAAGATCGAGCCGCGATCCTGGAGCGGTTGTGCGCGGTGGCCGATCCCAGGCTTTCCGGGGCCGATGGCCGGAGACTGAAGGCGCGGCTGCAGGAGTTCGCCCGCGAGTTGCAGCCGCTGTTTCGCAAGAATCGAGACGAAGCGCCCGCTGTCTATCTGCTGATTGAGCGCGTGCTGCGCGCCGACCTGGACGTTGTCCGGTTCCTGAAGCAGATCAGGGACGGAGTGATCGCCGAGATCGGCAAAGGCCACGATACACCGAAGCGAATCGGCGAGACGTTGCTGATCGGCAATGTGGACCGGAAGACCTCAGAAGTTAAACAGGAAAAGGTCACCCTGGTGCTTGATGCAGTGCGCCGGTGGGAGGACGATTTCGAAAGGGTAGCACACGCGCGGATGGAGGCAGTCTACCATCGCGTGCTGTCGGAGGAGCCGGAGGCCGGCGCCGATGGCGACGGCATTTGCGCGCTCACGGGCACCGAGCAGGCGATCGAGACAGGGACGTTTCCGACCGTGAAATTCCCCGTAATCGACAACACCATTCTGTTCTCCATGAATCCGGACACTGGCTGCCACGACCGCTATGGTCTCACCGGAGCGACGATCTGTCCGGTGGGCAAGCAGACGGTGGACGACATCTATCGCGCGGCCGTCTGGATCACATCGGAGGAGCGCCGGAACAAGACGTGGCGAAGCGTGCCGGAGGCGCGCGGAGACAAAAGCGACCTGCTCATTACCTACATCGAGCAAAGCGCTGACGCGGACGTGGAACTCGCGCAACTGCTTTCCGAGGCCGGGGAGAGCGAGAAGGAAGCAATGTTCGAATCGGCGGCGGAATCGCTAGTGGAGGCGCTCAATGCCAGTGGGGCGGTAACGCGCGACTGGACTTGCCGGGTAATGGTCCTGCACCGGATCAGCAAGGGCCAAGTTCAGGTGGAGATCAACCGCCGGTATAAGGTGGCGAGGATCCAGGAGGCCCTGGCCGAGTGGCGGGCGGGGGCGGCGAACACGCCCGCGATCTCGACCATGCTGCCCGGGAAGACGAAGGGCTCACCGGCTGAACTATACAGATCACGGGGCCTGTTTCCTGGCGAGGTTCTGCGCGCGACGAAGATTCTGTGGATTCGCGGCGGCACCGAGAGACAGGGAATTACGGGCTGCGGGCTTGGGCTCGTCTACGACCTGTTTCTCGGAGAGGGCCACGTGCAGAGAGAGGCCGCGGAGGAACTGTTGCGCATCACGCTGGAGCGTTCAAGCCCGTTACTGGCGCTGTTCGGTTCAAGGTCGAACGTTTCTCCGCAGTCGCGAAGGGCCGCCGTGGACGCGTCTACGATCCTGGCGATTTGTCTTTACAAGTTGAACGAGCGGAAGGAGGCATTCATGCAGGACCATGCATTTCTGCTGGGCAGGTTTTTATCGCTGGCGGACATACTGCACAAACAGTATTGTGTCGTGAAGAGAGACAACGACGTGCCACCGCAACTGCTGGGGAACCAGCACCTGGCCGTGGCCGCATTGAATCCCGTCGAGGCCTTGTCGATGCTCTGCGACCGATTGCGGATCTACAAGGCATGGGCCGACACCGACGGAAGTGGCAAGGCAGGACTGGCCAAGTGGGCTCTTCGCCGGATGGCCGAAGTCTCAGATGGACTGAAAGGCCGTCTGCCGGACCGGGCGCTTACCGACCCCGAGAAAGCGGAGATGCTGCTGGGCTATCTGGTGCGGGAAGCGAAGACTGAAGGCGATCAGACCGATGAAAAAGGAGACGAGGCATGAGCGAGAAGAATGAGGACATTATCCGGCGGGCGACGGGGCTGCTTGTCATCGAAGTGGTTAACTCGAATCCCAATGGCGATCCAGATCGAGAGAGCGACCCGCGCACGAGGCCGGACAGAAGAGGAGAGATCTCGCCGGTGTCGTTCAAGCGGAAGCTGAGAGACCTGCTTGAGGACAAAGACGGCCCGGCATGGCAGGCCATCCAGGGGCGTTTCACTCCGCCCCTTGCCGACGGTGCGTTCGAAATCCTGGAGAGCCGGGGTCGGGATCGCGACAAGGTCATCAAGGAAGCGGACGAGGGCACGTTCCTAGCGAAGTACTGGGACGCGCGGGTCTTCGGAAACACGTTTCTCGAAAAGAAGGCCTCTCAGCACCTCGCTACTGGAGTGGTCCAGTTCGGGCTTGGGTTGTCCATAGCGCCCGTGTCAATCGAGCGGCTGACGACGACAAACAAGAGCGGCGTCCAGACGGGCAAGGATCGGGGCATGGCTCCGCTAGCGTATCGCGTTGTCGAGCACGCTGTGTACACGATGCCATTCTTCGTCAATGCGTCGGCCGCGAGGAAAACGGAATGCACTGCGCAGGACCTCGAGGTTTTGCGGCACCTGGTTCCTCTGGCTTACTCGCAGACCTCTTCCTACATCCGGACGTCGGTGGAGATCCGGCACGCATGGTATGTCGAGCACAACTCGCCTCTCGGCTCGGGCAGCGATCTGGAGTTAATTGCGGCCCTGACTCCGCGCAAGCGGGAGCACCCCAACGAGCCCTCCAAGCGCTGGGAGGACTATGAGGTGCCGGTAGCGCTGCCCGAGGGGCTGCACATCAGGGTGGCACCGTTGCGGGATCTGATGGCGGAAGCATATGCCGCTGCTGGCTCATAGCGCCCGACCGAAGCGGGGAATTCCGGCACAGCAGTATGAGGAGCATGTCCGGGCCGTCGAGAGGATGGCCCGGACGTATGCGCACGATGCCGCTCAGTACTGGAGCGGGGACCGCTCCGGGTTTGAGGAAGCCGTGGCGTTTGCTGGACGCGCGCACGACCTCGGCAAGCTGGATGAGAAGAACCAGGCGGTTCTGAGGTCGTTCGCGCGCCCGAAGCTCGAAGTTCCCCACGAGGATGCGGGCGTGAAGTATCTGCTGGACCGCAGGCAGTCGGAGGCGGCGACACTTGTCTACAGTCACCATGCCGGTCTGCCCGGTCTTCTCGCCGAGTTTCACCGAAGCCTCTGCTTGCGGCAGGAGCCAGAAGCCGAGAACGGCTGGGTGACTGGGCACGTTGACGAAGGGTTGCCCAGGTATTCGGAGGCGCATCACGCCCTGTTCGAGTCTGTGAAGGAACGAGACGCGGACGCGGGGAACTGGCGTCGCGTCGGGACGCGATGGTCCGGCCTGACGTGGCGGCTGGCGCTGTCCTGCCTGGTGGATGCCGACCACGGAGATACGGCAACGAATTACGGGAATGAGGTGGCCGTGAAACCGCCCGATCCCAAGTGGGACGAGCGGCTGGCCGCGCTGGACCATTATGCTGAAGGTCTGGGTGGAAGCGATGTGGCGCGCACCGCGCGGAACGACCTCCGCGGTCGCATCTACGAAGAACTGAGGGAACGTTCGGATCCCGGCCGGCGCTTCTACGCCTGCGACAGTCCAGTGGGCACCGGCAAAACCACGGCGGTGATGGCTCACCTTCTGCGCGCAGCGAAGGAATCCAAACCCCACTTGCGGCACGTCTTCGTCGTTCTGCCGTACGTGAACATCATCAAACAATCGGTGGATACGTACCGCAAAGCGCTGGTGCTCCCGAGCGAGGAACCCACGCGCGCGGTGGCGGCGCACCACCATCAGGCGGACTACAAATCGGTGGAAGCCAGACAGCTCGCAACGCTTTGGGATTGCCCGGTGACAGTGACGACGGCGGTTCAGTTCTTCGAGACTCTCGCCTCGAACCATCCGGCGCGCTTGCGCAAACTCCACGAACTGCCGGGGTCGGCGATCTTCATCGACGAAGCGCACGCGGCAATTCCCTCGTGGCTGTGGCCGCAGACGTGGCTATGGCTGAACGAGCTGACCCAACAGTGGGGTTGCCACGTCGTGCTGGGGTCGGGATCTCTGGCGCGCTTCTGGGAGCCAGGTGGGATCATCGACCCGCCGCAGTCCCTGCCGGAGTTGGTTCCCGAGCACGTACGCAAAGCGGTTCAGGGAGCCGAGTTGCGGCGGGTTCGCTACATCCGGGAGCCGGCGGCCATGGGACCCGACGAACTGGGGCAGTACACCTTCAACAGGAACCGGCAGGGGCCGCGCGTGGTGGTGCTGAACACCGTTCAGTCCGCGGCGGTTCTCGCGGAGACGTGCCGCAAGATGGGCCATACGGTGTTCCATCTTTCCACCGCTCTGGCGCCCAGGGACCGGGACACGATTGTTGAGAAGGTGAAGGAAAAGCTCAAGGACGAAGGCGATGGGGACTGGGCGCTCATCGGGACGAGTTGCATTGAAGCCGGTCTGGATTTCGATTTTCGTTTCGCCGTCCGGGAGATGGGCCCCGCGGCGAGCATGGTTCAACTTGGAGGACGGCTGAATCGTAACGCAAACCAAACGGAGGCCGTGCTGGCCGTGGTTTCCCTGAAGACCGGAAATGGAGGATTCACCGAACTTGCGGCGCTGAGGACGCCGGCGAAGATTCTCGATCGGTGCTTCGAGCACCCCGACGTGACCGCGCGACCGCCGGCCGAGCTGTGCACGATGGCGATGAAGAAGGAACTGGAGGAAGAGGCGCTCGGGAAAAAGGCCGGCCAGATCCGAAATGCCGAGAACAAGCGCGAGTTCCCGGACGTAGCCGAGTTGTATCAGGTGATCGACGAAGACACGGTTACGGCTGTCGTGGACGAAAGACTTGCCGACAGGCTCAGATGCCACGACCGTGTGGATCAATTGGAGGTGCTGCAATGCAGCGTGCGGGTGCGACGCTCGAACATCAAGCGGTACGGTCTCACGGCGATTATCGAGGACGAGGTTTACGAATGGACGCTGAAGTACGATCCCGAGTTGCTTGGGTATATGGCCGGGGTGTTGGAAGGCGGCGTGGTTGATCCAGGCCGCTTCCTGGAGGCTTGAGTCGAGCGTGTTCTCCGAGGACGAGCTGGTTCCTTTGTCGGCGCTGCAGCACATGGCGTTCTGCGAGCGGCAGTGCGCCCTGATCCATATCGAGCAGCAGTGGGCGGAGAACCGGCTCACCGTGGAGGGCGAGGTGCTCCACGAGCGGGTGCACGGGATGGAGTCCGAGGGCCGGCCGGGGCTCGTGGTGGCGCGCGGATTGCGCATCCAGTCGCGGCGTCTGGGATTCACCGGGCAGGCCGACCTGGTGGAGTTTCGCCTGCGCGCCGCCGAGGAGCGCGGCTGCGTCCGGCTGGCCGAGCGCGATGGCTGGTGGCGCGCGTTCCCGGTCGAGTACAAGCGCGGGCGGCCGAAGCCGGACCGCCGGGACGAGGTGCAGTTGTGCGCGCAGGCTCTGTGCCTGGAAGAAATGCTGACCGTGGAGATTCCCGAGGGCGCGATCTTCTACGGCCAGCCGCGGCGGCGCTGGCCGGTGGCGTTCGACGCGGGACTGCGCGGCGAGACCGAGGTACTGGCCGCGCGAATTCATGCGCTGCTCGCCTCCGGGAAGACGCCCGCGGCGGTTTACGAGAAGAAGTGCAAAAGCTGTTCGCTGATCGATCTCTGCATGCCGGCCATTCCGGCGCGTCCCGGCCAGGTCGCGAGGTACATGGAGCGGCAGTTGAAGGACGCGGCGGGGGACTGATGCGAAAGCTGCTGAACACGCTGTACGTGACCGCGCAGGGCGCCTGGGTGGCGCGGGATGGGCAGACGGTCGTGGTGCGGGTCGAGCATGAGGACCGTTTGCGCCTGCCGATCCACACGCTCGCGTCCTTGGTGTGCTTCGGGAACGTCGTGGTGACTGCACCCGCCATGTCGCTCTGCGCGGAGAGTGGTGTGGCGGTGTCATTTCTCACCGAGCACGGGCACTTTCTGGCGCGGGTGCAAGGGCCCGTGAGCGGGAACGTGCTCCTGCGCCGCGAGCAGTACCGGCGCGCCGATGATGCGGCGGGGTCCGCGGCCATCGCGCGCGCGGTGGTGATTGGAAAGGTGGCGAACTCCCGGGCGGTGCTGCTTCGAGGGGCGCGGGAGCGCGGAGACGGCGCGGGGTCCCAGGAGATGCTGGGCGCGGCGGCCCGCCTGGGGCAGGCGCTCAGCGAGCTTCCGAGCGCCGATTCGGTCGACCGTGTGCGCGGCCTCGAGGGCGACGCGGCGCGGGCGTATTTTGGGGTATTCGACCACCTGATCGAGGTCGCGAAGGAGGGGTTCTTCTTCCGCGAGCGTAGCCGCCGCCCGCCGTTGGACAACATGAATGCGCTTCTGTCGTTTCTCTACACGCTCTTGGTCCACGACGTGCGAGCGGCCCTGGAGACGGTCGGGCTCGATCCGGCGGTGGGGTTCCTTCATCGCGACCGTCCGGGCCGGCCGGGTCTGGCGCTGGATCTCATGGAGGAGCTGCGGCCGCTGCTCGGAGAGCGGCTGGCGCTCACGCTGGTCAACCGGCAGCAGGTGAAGCCCGAGGGCTTTCAGAAGACGGAAAGCGGAGGTGTCACGATGGACGACGCGACGCGTAAGACGGTGCTGGTGGCGTATCAAACGCGCAAGCAGGACGAGATGACGCATCCGTTTCTGGAGGAGAAGCTGCCGGTGGGGATGATCGCCTACGCCCAGGCTCTGCTGCTGTCGCGGCATCTGCGCGGCGATCTGGACGCGTACCCGCCGTTCCTTTGGAAATGAGCGTTGCGCTGTTGGAGGCGAACGATGTTCGTGCTGGTGACTTACGACGTCAGTACGGAGACCGCTGACGGCCGCAGGCGCCTGCGGCAGGTGGCCCGGATGTGCGAGAACTGGGGTCAGAGAGTGCAGCAGTCGGTTTTCGAGTGCGCGGTGGACCCGGCCCAGTGGGCTGCGTTTCGCGCGGCCTTGGTTGGGATCGCGGACCCTGCCGTGGACAGCCTGCGGTTCTACTTTTTGGGCGCCAACTGGCGGAAGCGGCTGGAGCATGTGGGGGCAAAGGCCACATACGATCCGGATGGGCCGCTCGTGGTGTGACACGGCGCGGACCGGGAGCGACCGGCGATTTCCGTGGAGGTTCGCGGAAGGTGGAAATGATTGACTTTGCAAGTGCGCGGCGGGGAAAGCGGGTGCAGGAGCGCAGTAGCGCAGGCGATGGGACGCGGGTCCGCGCTGCCGGCCTGATAAGTGGCTGCGACTGATGAGTTTGTATTGATTGCGATCGCGCCCCGCGCGGGGCGCGTGGATTGAAACGCGTCGAAGGTGACACCGTGCGCGGCGAGGTTGAATCGCGCCCCGCGCGGGGCGCGTGGATTGAAACAGCTTGGCAGCGCGGGAAGCTGGAGCGGTTGACATCGCGCCCCGCGCGGGGCGTGTGGATTGAAACGGCTAAAACCGTCGTCGCGTACTACGAAGCGCTCTCATCGCGCCCCGCGCGGGGCGCGTGGATTGAAACCCCAGGGATGGATCATCACCGACACGGGCAGTGATCGCGCCCCGCGCGGGGCGCGTGGATTGAAACTCTTTCAACCACTTGAGCGATGACCAGGTTGCTCATCGCGCCCCGCGCGGGGCGCGTGGATTGAAACACAATCCTGCTCTCTCCTACCGGCGCGGATTGGGCATCGCGCCCCGCGCGGGGCGCGTGGATTGAAACCTGGTGGTGGCGGCCAAGCAATAACACGATGCCATCGCGCCCCGCGCGGGCGCGTGGATTGAAACTCATGACCTACGCTAGAACGCATTGCCGACGCTATCGCGCCCCGCGCGGGGCGCGTGGATTGAAACCATCGCAAGCGAGCCCTGGATTCAAACCCCTACCGGGATGGGCGTCTAGAGCACCACCCTCAATCTGATACCATCGTTCGGCGCATGGACCAGATCCTGTTTGGTTCCGAGATACCTCTCGGTGGTCTGGACCGAGGCGTGGCCCAGCAGCAACTGGATCTGTTCGAGTTCGCCACCGGCAGCTCGGCACATCTTCGCGCAGTTGCGACGCAGGTCATGGGGCGCAATCCCGGGGACGCCCGCGGCTGTCGCGTACGGCTGGAGCAACTGCCACACGACCTTCTCCGTCATGCGTTCACCCTGGGCTTGATCCCCGCGCGTTACCGGCCGCAGCACGTGGCCCTCCGTCAATCCGGCCGCCGCAGTCCACGCATCGATAGCGACCTTTACCCACGTCGGCATCGGGATCGTCCGCACCCGCCCGTGCTTCCCGACGAGGTCCACGATGCACCAGCGGTTGTCCCGTTGCTGGATGTGCTTCAGCGTGAGCGCCGCCACCTCGGATCGCCGCAGCCCGCAGCCCAGCAGGACGGCGAGCATCGCCCGGTCACGCAGGCCTTTCTTGGTAGTCACGTCCGGAGCATTCAGCAGCTTCTGTGCCTGCTGCACGGACAGCCAGTTGCCAACCCGCACGCCCGTTGACTTGGCGCCCTTGACGCGCGTGATGCCGGCCGCCAGCTCCGGCGCCAGCAGCCCATTGTCGGCCGCCTCGACGGCCAATTTCCGCACGGCGGTGATCCGGACGTTGATAGACACCGACCCGAGGCCGCGGGACTCCAGTTCAGTTCGCCAGGCGTTCACCGTGGCCTTCGTAAAGCCGGCCCGCGGTGCTTGGCCAAACCACACGATGAACTCGTCCAGCCCGAGATTGTAGACCCTCCGGGTAATCGGGGAAGAAACGCTATCCAGAACCAGGGCCTTCAGCCGGTGCCAGTCTGCAGCCCGGCTCGCCAATGTTAACTCATTCATTTCAGTCCTCTTAATGGGCCATATCGGTAGCCCCATGGACCTTACCTCGGGACGGCGAGGACATCAAGCGAAATGACGAAGGCGGCTGAGCTGTCCCGAACGGGCCTGGTGAAAAGAGACTTCGAACCGCGTTGTCCCGGGGTCAAACGTTGAGATCTCTGCGGCAATTCCGGCCACGGAGGGCTTGCTTCGGAGGGCCGGGCTTTGCTATTAACTACTGAGGCTCGCCGGCAGTGCCATATCGGTTTTGATCGGGGGTGGGCTTTTTCCTGGCCGGCCACCCCGTGCGCCGCCGGCACTTTCGACCAAGCCCGGCCAGAACTCAAGCGTCTGCGCCACTCAGCTTCGTCACGGCCATCTTGACTTGTGACCAATGGGAGGCTCCATGGCAGTGAAAGGTGAACAGATTCAGTACGGGGATCAGCTCGGCTATTTGGCTCTGCCCGAGCACGCTGCGGCGCCGCTGCCAGCGGTGGTGGTCATTCATGATCTGCTGGGACTGAGCGATCACGTCGAGGATGTCACGCGCCGAATCGCCGCCGCTGGCTATGCGGCCCTGGCTCCCGATTTGTTCGCGGCCGGGGGCGCTCGGCCAGCTGCCCTCATGCAGGACCGGATTGAAGAGGCCATGACCTACTTGGGTCGCCTGTCCCCAGCCGCCCGGTCTGACCGCGCGGCTAGGGAAGCCGAACTTGCCAAGCTCCCCGAGCCTGAGCGCCTCCGGATTGGCCAGACCATCGGGCGGCTATTCGCCTTCGCCGCGCCCGACCGGTGGGTGGACTCGGTGGCCACTCTCCGACACGCCGTGCGCTACCTGCGCTCGGAGCGGCCCGAGACCATCGGGCAAAGGGTGGCATGCATGGGCGAAGAGCTGTCCATCCTCCTTGCCTGCGCGGAGCCAGAACTCTCCGGCGCCGCCGTTTTCTATGCGACTGCGCCGCCCGCCGCCAAGCTCACGGAGATCCACTGTCCCGTGATCGCTTTCTACGGCGCGAAGGACGCTGTTGCCGGCGCGGCCATACCCGGCTTTGCCGACGCGACGCGTCACGCGGGCAAGTCCTTCGAATATCACATCTACGAAGGAGCCGGCCGTGGCTTCTTCTATGACACCAAGCCCAACTATTATGATGTCGGCGCAAGCCGGGGCGCCTTCGCCCGGCTCTTGACGTTCTTCTTGAAGACCCTGACCGAGTAGGGATACCTGAACTCGGCAGGGCGGCAGCCGTGACAAATGCACTCTTCTACGGCTTCCGTGACCGCAACTTGATCGTCTTGCCAGCAACCATGAAGAATCCCCTGCCCTGGTGGTGAATCGTGCGCGGGCGTTTCCTGGCGGGGTCGATCCACGCTTTGACCACCTCCAGGATGAATAAACAGTACTTGGCCATTGCCCTCGTGTCGACAACCTTGCATTCGAGGCTGGCGTAACACTCGGCGATCAGTGGCGCCCGAACCTTGGAGGCCGCAACTGGCGTGAGGTTAAAGCTCGCGAACTTGTCGACTTTCCGGCCCGAGGTGTTCCCGCACGCCACCACCTTCTCCGCCAATTCCACGGTCGGGATGTTGATCACGCACTCTCGGGTCGCCTTGAGAGTCCGGAACGTGAAGTTCCGATTGCTGACCACACAGGCCACCAGCGGCGGCTCAAACTCCAACATGGTGTGCCACGACTGCGCCATGATGTTGGCCCGCCCCTTGGCGGCGGTTGTGAGCAGCACGACGGGGCCCGGTTCGAGCAGGCGGTAGACCTCAGACAGGGCAAGTGATCTTCTGGCCACGCGAGCACTCCGAACTTAGAGTGTAGTGCATCGGCGGCTTGGCTGAGCCAGACTGCTACAGAACATCTCCACCTCGGTCGCGCTCGGGCACTCCTGTTTCGGTGCAGGTCGCTGAGTTCCTTGCCACCGCGACAGTGGAAGCTGAAGCCGAACGATATGGGGTATCAATATAGGAAGCTATCCTTGCGGCCAGCGCGCCACGCTGCGCCCGGGGTGCGTCGGACAGTAATGCGGCGGGGCTGGCCAGCCCCTGGACGTGCCGTCCCCGTTCTGCCCGCGGTTCCTGGCGCGGTGAGCCAGGAGTCGATTCGCGGGATCACGCAGACTCAGGCACGCCTTTGCTGAATTGTCGCCGCCGGTGTATGCTTTGGTTGCGATGGGCGATGACACGGCGCCGAGCCGTCTTGCGCGATTCAACGCTCACGCCCGGCTTCTTCAGGAGGCTTCATGAGAGTGAACCTGATGGCGGCCCTGCTGCTTACAGCGACGGCTTTGGCTGCGGGTCCGATGCCACGGCTCGTGAAAGGCAGTGGCGGCTTTCAGTTTCTTGTTGACGATCGGCCTTTTCTGATTCTGGGAGTTCAAACCGGGAACTCCAGCGGATATCCCGGTGAACTGGAACGCACCTGGCCGTTGGCTAAGCGCATCCACGTCAACACGGTGCAGATTCCAATTCAATGGCAGACCGTGGAACCGGAGGAAGGGCGCTTTGACTTCTCGGTCGTCGATGGCTTGGTGGCCGGGGCGAGGGCGAACAGCCTGCGCCTGATTTTGGCCTGGTTCGGCGGCTTCAAGAACGGCGCCATGCACTTCGCTCCGGCCTGGGTCAAGGAAGACGTCAAGAAATACCCACGCATGATCGACCAGACAGGCAGCCCCATCCGCGCGCTGGCCACGCACATCGAGGCGACCCAAGCCGCCGACGCGCGTGCATTCGCTGCCTTCATGCGCCATCTCAAGGAAATTGATGGCGAGCAGCACACCGTCATCGCCATCCAGGTGGAGAACGAAGCCGGCGTGTTGGGCACCGATCGCGACCACTCCGAGAGCGCCAACCAGCTCTTTGCCCAGCCGGTGCCGGACGCGGTGCGGAAAGCCTTCGGCGCGGCCAGCAGCGGCACTTGGAGCGAGGTGTTCGGCGCTCACGCCAGCGAGACTTTCGCCGCCTATCATCAGGCCCGATATCTCAACCGCGTGGCCGAGGCCGGCAAGCGCGAGTTCCCGTTGCCGATGTTCCTGAACGTCTGGACCGATATTCAGGACGGCTTCTATGAACCGGGATTCTCGCACCCCAGCGGCGGCGCAACCACGCGGATGCTGCCCCTTTACAAGGCGATGGTGCCAGTGATCGATTGGATTTCCCCCGATATTTACAAGCAAAGCTACGTTCAATACATCGAGGAGGCCACGCCCTACAGCCGGGCCGACAACCCGCTACTGATTCCCGAGACCGGCCACGACCTGGGCTTCTGCCGGCGGATGTTCTATGCTCTCGGCGATCTGAAGGGCATTGGCGTGTCGGCGTTCGGCGTCGAGGGCCCGCGCGAAGACAGCAGCTCTACAATTCCCGAAGGCCTGAGCGATCTGGCCGCCACTTACCGCGTCGTGAGCGCCGCCACGCCGCTGCTGGCCGATGCGAAGACGTACGGCAAACTGCGCTCGGTGGTGGAAGAACAGGGAATTGCCACGTTGGTGGTCGACTTTGGAGAGTACGAGGCGATGGCCCAGTTCGGCCCCTTGCACTGGGGCTACGGCGGCGCCCGGGCGGCGGGAACGCCACACACCAGCGGCCGCGCGCTCATCGGGCAGATCGGACCCGAGGAGTTCGTCGTGGCCGGCTTCGACACGACGGTGAACTTCCGGCCGAGATTTGGGTCGGCGGCGCCACGGGCCGACTTCGTCAGCGTAGAAGAGGGCGCCTACGAGGGCGGCACGTGGAAGCCGCGCCGGCAGTTGAGCGGCGACGAGATCTTCTTCGGTGTGCGGTTGCCGGCGGCGGGAACCGTCGTCAAGCTGAAGTTGATGAAATACTGAGCGCGCCCGGCGCGTTGAACGCCGTTTGGGTTGCGGGATGCCAGCATCTGAGCTCTCTTTCGTCGACCTTGGCCGCGTTATCTGGTGATATCGGAAGCTTACCGGGCATCAGCCGGGCCACTTCTGCGGGACGGGCGTTACGCGACCATGTGACCCGCGTCGCGCCTTTCGGCGATCTCTAGACGCTGGGCGCTGCCCGCGATGAAGCTGCAGAACCGAGCGCCAAACCGCTGGCGGCGGATCACGCGTTATATAGCTACTACGCACATGCCTGATCCGCGGACTGCGGTCGATGTTTACATACCCGGCTTCTCATCGATGAATATGGCATTAAAGCAAGGATGGAGAGGATGCTCGGTCTTCTCGCGGCGGTGCGCCGATCTCTAGCGCCAGCCGCGCTCCGCTCGCGCCGGCTCCGTTCCACTTGGTGAAGGATTCCCACACGATCCGCAAAATCGAGGCCCGGTTCTGGGCAATCACCTTCAGCCAGCCCCATGCTCCCTTCGGTGGGAAATAGATGCCGCGGAAAAAGATCCGCGCGATCAGGTGGCTGATCTTGTACGGGATGGGCTCATCCGCGATCGACTCGAGGGCCTTGCGGTCGCCGCGGGGCTGTAAGAGTTCGCCCAAGCAGAACGGACCTCCGCCTGCACTTCGGGGATGCTCATCTTCAGCGGCGTGTGGGCCATATGAAATGGCGCAAACTCGAGCCAGTGTTTCGGCCGCGTCAGCCGCCCTTCGTGCTTCAGGCGTTCGTAAAGGGGCGTCGCCGGAAACGGCGTGATCTGCCCGAAGACGGGCAACACCGGAGGCCACTCGCGTATCTGGCTCAGTGTGCGCTCGGCTACGCCAGGCGTGTCGTTGTCGAGGCCGAAGATGAAGGACGTGATCGCGTAAACGTGTCTCAATGCCAGCCTTTTGAGCACCATCGCGTATTCGCCGGGTTTGTTGAAGGTCTTGTTCACGCTGGCGAGATTGGCCGGGTCGAGCGACTCCATGCCGATGAAGATCCACTTGCCGCCCGAATCCGCGATCAGGTCCACCAGTTCCTGATCGCGCAGCAGGTTGGCGCTGATCTGGGCGACCCAGGCGAGTTGCGCACCGGCGGCGATGATGTCGCGCAGCAGCGCCTTGGTGCGCTTCACGTTGATGGCGAAGTTGTCGTCGACGAAAAAGACCGCGATCTTTCCTCTGGTGCGCTGCGCGCGCGCCTTCAGCCGCAGCATCTCGTCCACGATGCTCTGGTTGGAGCGGAAGCGGATCGAATCGCCGAAGAAACCGGTCACGGTGCAAAAGTCGCAGCCGTAGGGACAGCCGCGTCCGGACTCGATGGGGATGATGTGGAACGTCTCCCACGGGTACTGGAAGTGCCGCATGATCGCGCGAAAGAAGCCGGAGATCCGGTTGAACTGGCTGATATCGAGTGCCTCCCACGGGATCTCGGGATAGTGCTTCAGAGTCGGCTTGTGCTCCTTCCCCGAGCCGTCCACCGGGGCGTAGATCTCCTTCAGCCGGCCGGCAGCCGCATCTTCGACGATCTGCGGCCACGTCTCATCGGCCTCGCCCAGCGCCACCGCGTCGGCATGACGCGGGCCGCCGTCCCGGCCGAGCGCCTCGTCGGGCGCCTCGGTGACGTGTGGTCCGCCCATCACCACAGGCACGCCGGCGGCGCGGACGGCGTCGGCGACGCGGTACGCCTTGGCGACCATGCGGGTCATCGCGCCGATCCCGACGAGTCCGACCTTTTCGGCGAGCACATACCGCACCAGATCGGCATCGCTCATGGGCCGGGTGTTGCCATCGATCGACAACACTTCGTGGTTCGGCGGCGTGAGCGATTCGAGCAGAAACATCCACAGGTGTGGCATGAAGTTTTTGGTCACACCGTTATCCGGACAATAGAGAAGTATCCTCACGAAGATTTCCGTTTTCGGATCCTGGGCGGCCTCCATTCTACACCCGAGGGCCTCTGTGGAAGCCGTTCTTTTCATCCTTCGATCCCCAGGGGCTCGGGCGCCCCATGAAAGGGCCACCTCTGCCTCCTCCGGGTACGAAAAAACCCGGAAATGCCTCGTTGCAAGCGATTGTTCATACACCTCTCCATCCCCCCTCCTTCCTTCGACCTGTTTGCCTGCCCGCCGCCGCCCCCTATCCGGTCGGCAAGGGCAGAGCCGCAATTGCCTCGTGGAAGGCAACAGCGTGCGCGGAACGGCGCGCCTCTGTGATGTCGAGAAGCGGACGGTCTTGAACATCCTGACGCTGGCCGGGGACGCCTGCGAGCGCCTACTGACCGACCGCGTTCGGAACGTGCGGGTCCATGACCTGGAGCTAGATGAGATCTGGAGCTACGTGGGCTGCAAGCAAAAGCGGCTAACGCCGGAGCGGGCCGCGAAGGGGATGGTGGGCGATGCCTACACCTTCATCGGTCTGGAGCGAACGTCAAAGCTCGTGGTGGCGTGGCACCTGGGGAAGCGGGACCGGGGCAACACGGAGGACTTCATTTCCAAGATCCGCTCGGCTACGGCACCGGGCTGGTTCGACGTGAGTACGGACGCCTTTCAGCCTTACGAGACGGCCATCGACGCCGGCCTGTACGACCGAGCGAATCACAGTCAGGTAGTGAAGCTGTTCTCTAACCGTCTGAATCGCGTATCGGAAAGCTACAGTCCCGCACGGTTCGTATGCATTCAAAAAGACGTGGTGAGCGGTCGGCCCGATCTGGACCGCGCCGGAACCTCGCATGTGGAACGTAAGAACGGAACGCTCCGC
This sequence comes from Bryobacterales bacterium, assembly GCA_963719445.1. Taxonomy (GTDB): domain Bacteria; phylum Acidobacteriota; class Terriglobia; order Bryobacterales; family Bryobacteraceae; genus DASWZN01. The sequence continues at coordinate 2,884,016 of OY970385.1, read as the reverse complement.
CAGAGGTGCAAGCGGCTCACCAGGCTCACCTACGCCTTTTCCAAAAAATGGGATAATCTGAAAGCGGCTCTGGCTCCGCATTTCGCGCACTATAACTTTTGCAGGGTCCATGGTTCGTTGAAGATCACGCCTGCCATGGCAGCTGGGCTCACAGACCATGTCTGGGAGTTGGCTGAATTGTTGGCGTAAAGGAAGGATCATCGACGATGACGATCAACTGGGCGAAGTGCGGCGACGATAAGCATTGGTGCTCGCTGGAAGCTCTCGACCTTGATAGTGTTGGTGACATTGGCGGGGTTTACATTATTTGGCACGACGGCAATCCGAGCCGCGTAGTGCGTATCGGACAAGGCGACCCCATCAAGAATCGTTTGGGCTCGCATCGCAATGACAAAACAATACTCTCTTACAGGAAAATGGGCAGGTTGCACGTCACATGGGCATCTGTACCTTTGGTCCAACGCGACGGCGTCGAGAGGTATCTTGCGGACACTTGGCTTCCACTAGTCGGAGAAGCGTTCCCTGATGTTGAACCGATTGCTGTAAATTCTCCGTGGTAGTGACGGCTATGCCGTCGAGGATGGCATCAATCGTTTCGACGAGCTTCATGTATTGATACCATGCCCAGGGTGGTTCGCTGCCTGCTAGGAGTTTTTCCTGCGCCCATGCACGGACCCGAGCGATCTCCTCCACGGGCGTCTTATTCTGTGATAGCCTCATCTCCCCGCTATGACCCCACTACCCGATTCTGCGCACCATGCCCCCGAACAGCCGCCGCGTCAGATGGCTCTCCGCCAGCAGCAGCCAAAAGTACCGCCGGAGTCGCCCGGAAGGGAAAGGATGAAAGAAGCTTAGCCAACGGAGGCGGTTGGACGTACAATCGATGCTGGCCGGGAGGCAAAAGGGACATCCTGGCTAATCGGGCAGGAGGGTAGGCCATGAGCAACACGGTGCATCGCATCGAGCTGTGCGAGGCCATCTTGTCCCTCATCGAGCGGAAACGGGTCGAGACTGGCGACGCAACCTTGGGAACCGGTATCGAGCGGCTGGTGATCGACCGCCAGTTCCGCGAAGTCGAGCGCGAAGTCCTCGACAACCCCGGCGCGATCGAGCCCTGGCTCGTCCGGCGCCGCCGCGGCGAGCGGTAGCGTTCTTCCTAAAGCGCCTCATCACGAACGTGAGACAGCAGAGATGCAATTGTTTCGAAATCGACGAAGTGGCGACGCACTCGTTTTTAGGGATGCCGTACCTGAGCGTCACCGCCCACCCGCGTCATATTCAAAAGGGCATGGCGTTCTCTGGCCGATGACATCGGGAGGGTTTGCGGAAGTTGTGCTGGCTGCGAACAGGCACAGGTGGAGACAATGACGCGGGCAGCCTGACGAGAACTCAAACGGAGATGGGCAAAGGAGAAAAGCAATGGTAGTTTTTGTTTGGATCGTCTTAGCAGGAATTGATGGTGACCGTAGAGCGTGACATATGCCATGAGGTGCGGTGGTTGGTACGAGAAGATGATCGTGTGGCCGGGGCCAAAGCCGAGGACCTGCTGATCGGGTGTGACGTTTGTGACGAACCGGTGGTCGACTGCGATCTCATCGGGTCGGGTCTTGGTCGGGAGTTGCAGGTCGCCCCGGATGTAATAGCAGATTTCGTATGTTCACAGAGTCGCCGCCTTTAGGCCGATTTTACCGCGCCGCCAGAATCAGCGTCTGCTGCGATTCGCCCAACTGGTGCGTCCGGCTTTCGCCGAAGTCTGCCTGGCGCAGCATGTTCTCGAGTTCGGGAACCGTATAGGCATCGCCGCCCTCCGTGGTCGCGAGCATCGACAGACTCATGATGGCCGGCACGGGCGGGGAGACGCGGTCTTCGTTGGGCGCGTACTCGATGATCGCTGCTCTTCCTCCCGGAGTCAAGGCGGCGCGAACTTTCTGGAGGAGTTTCACGTTCGTCGGTGGGTCGAAGTGGTGGAGGAAGTTGGGTAGCAGGATCAGGTCGTATCCGCTCCCGAAATCCACCTCGAAGGCGCTGCCCGGGATGGTGTGGTAACGGCCGGCCAGGCCGGCCAGGCGCGCGTGTTCGACCGCGAGTGCGAGCACGCTCGTCCAGTCCTGCGCCCAGACCTCCGCCTGGGGATTGCGTTTGAGAACCTCGATTCCGAACGCGCCCGAACCGGCGGCGATGTCAAGCACCCTCAGCGACGTGCCCGGCTGCGCGACTATGGCCGCGGCCGCCTGCGCCGTCAGCCCCGCGATGAGGGTCATGGACCGCGCGAACTCGACCCACACGGGGTCATCCGGCTCGAAGGTGTGCTCGCCGGCGACGGAGCCTCCCTTGCGCACCACGGCGGCCATGTCGAGGAAGTGGGCGACCTGTGACGGATGCGCAATGAAGGACGCGACCGCGCCGAGGTAGGCGGGCGAGCGCCTGTCCAGAAACACCGCGGAGTCCAGCGTCAGCCCATAGACCTGGTCGCGCTTGGTGAGGAAGCCGATGACGGTGAGGAAGTCGCAAAGGACGCGCACGCCCTTCTCGCTGGCCGCGATCCGGCGTGCCAACTCGGGCGCCGTCGCCGCGCCCTCGGCGATGTGAGTGAACAGGTCGAGATCGATGGCCCCCTTGAGCGCCATGGAGCGCTGGAAGCCGCCGAGCGTTTCGAACATCAGGGTGGGGTCGGGCTGGGGGTTCATAGGGATTACCCATGATCCAGGATTTCCATTTTGCCGTCCTGGTCTGGTGTCGATTATACATCCAACCCCTTCCATTGGAGGCGTTTCTCTCACTTTCCCTATCCCGAACGACTCCGGCGGCCCAGGAGGGGCCCAATCTGACCCTTCCGGGTACAGAAGAACCCGGAAGTGCAGCATTTCAAGCAGCTTCTCAGACACCTATCCGTCCACTCCCTTCCTTCGTCCGGTTTGCCTCCCTGCCGCAGCCTACCCGGTCGCCACCGCCAGCGCACCGATCCGCCGTACCATGCTCGCAAACAGCCGCCGTGTGAGATGGCTCTCGGCCAGCATCAGCGAGTAGTACCGCGCATGCTTGATCAGCCTCCCGCCTGTCTTCACCAACCGTTGCTGCAAGCTCGTCAACGACCAGTTGCCGATCCTCTTCGGCAGCACCAGCCTCCGCCACAGATTCCCCAGGTTGTACGCGAGCACGCTCAGCCACAGACGCACTTCGTTGGACCGAAACCGGTGGCAACTCAGCCGCGTCATCTTGACCGCCTGCTTGCCTTCCTTGATCCACTGTTCCGCCGTTCCCCGCTTGTTGTGGAACCGAACCACCGCCCGGCTGTCGGTCTCCAGATTGGTGGCGATGAACCCCACGCGAGGGAACAACTCTCCGAAATGAAACTCCACCTTGGCTACCACGCGCCGCGCTGTATTCCAACTGGCCGCCTGGTAGAGAAAGCCCTTGTACCAGACCACCGGCTTCTGGTTTGGGCGTCCCACTGGCCGCGTCAGCAACTCGCTGATGTCCCGCTCCAAACTGTCGTTGGACGGGATGCGAATGGCATGTTTCACGCCCCGCTCCTCCAGCGCCTCGTAGATCTCCGGCTTGGCGAAGGCCGCGTCGGCCCGAAACACCACTTCCTTGCCCAACTCTTGCTGCCGCTCGATCTCCGGCAACAGCATGTCTTCCCAGCCATCGGCGCTGTGGACGTTGCCGGGCCGCAGCTTTGCCGCCAGACAATCGCCCTCGCGGTTGAACAACAGCAGCGGGTGGTAGCAGGTGGACTCAAAGTGGCCGTTGTAGGCGCTCTGCTCCTGCTCGCCGTAAACCGGAATCTCCGTGCTGTCCATATCCAGCACGATCCGCTGCGGGGAATCGAGGGCCTCCGCCTTGCCGATGAGTTCGCGGTTGATGCGGGCCAAGCTGCCGAAGTTCTCCTCCTCGGCCAGCATCTCGGTCTCAAAGCTCTGCAAGCGGGAGGTCAGCGCCGCCCCACGATCCCAAATCTTCTCCGAACCGATCAGGCGGAACGTCGGATCTTGCGAAAGCCGCTCCGCGTCGTTGACATCCTCATAGCCCGCGATGCGGCTGTAGACCGACTGGCGCAACAGGTCCGCCAGCGGGAGTTGCGTGTTCTTCCCTTGTCGTGAGTCGGTCAGGTGCTGGGCGATGAGTTCGCCGAAGCCCAAACGTTCGTCCAACTCACGAACCAGAATCAGGCCACCATCAGAGGTGACGCGCGATCCCTGGAAATCGATCTTCAGCGAAGCGTTGAACGAGAGCTGGAATGGTTGATTTTGTTTCTCACCCATTGGGTGTTGACCTCCGGAGCGTCTTCATCACGTTGAAACCCGCATGAATAAAGGCGTCGGAGGCCATCGAAAGGTTATCAGTAACTACTCAAAACGGAAATGCAGGCTTAGGCTTGATGGTCGGCCTACTTGCCAGCAAACGTTTCCATCACACCGCCAGCGCCCTCGCGCTGGACGTAACGCTGGGCGTCGCGGGCGCGATTGCCGGCGGCCTGGCTATCAACTCGCTCGGACTCCCACGGCCTACCGCCTTCCTCGTCGCCGGTTTACTCGGTGCTGCGGCAGGGTCGGTCGCCATGTTGGCAGGCTACCGGATCATCTTTCATCGGGCGTGAGTTTTGGCTTTCATCGCGCTTTCCCGGTGGGCCATCAACCGGTCCAGCGACATCTCACCGGGCGCACAGCCATCTCCCGGATTCGCGTCGTATTTGAATAAGCTGCTTGCTCCGACGCCGGTCAAAGCAGCCCAGACCGCGCCGATCGTCATCGACTTTCCGGCTCGCTCGCGGCCGTCTATCGAGTGCAGATGGCCGCGTAGTCGCCAAACCGTTGAATGGCGTGGGTGGCGCGACAGCGTTATGGAGCCATATCGCTAGCTACCCGGCCAGCGCCAGAAGGCGAGCCGGCATCAAATTCCGCCGCGGCCTGCATCTGCTTGTTCAACCTGCACGCCGTGGTAACCGCACCGTGGTAGGTCGCGAGCAGCAGCATTCCCTACGGCGCGAAATACCCGTTGATGTCCAGGATCACGTGCGTCTGGCCCGTCACGTAAACGTCGATCGCCCCGCCCGTCCCCGCCGGCACGATCGCCGCGTTCGCCAGCACCGAGCCGTCATACGAGTTCAGCGTCGAAACCACCGGCTGGGCTACCCCCGTCGGCCACACCGACAGGTAGTACAGCGCTCCCTCCGGAACCACCGTAACGTTCAGCGAATAGGCCGCCGCCGTCGCGGGAATGCCGCAGGCGCTGGCCGGAATCGTAAACGACCGCGTCTCGCCGGCGCCCATAATCGGCCCGCCGAACGGTCCGTTGGCGTTGCGCGTGTCCGCCACCCGGCACGGCGTCACCGGGTAGAACGAAAGCGCGCCCGCGCTCCCCGGCTGCCCGAAGTACCCGTTGATGTCCGCGATCACGTCCGTCGGGTTGGTCACGAAAACCGAGATCGCTTCGTTGGTCCCCGCCGGAACCAGCGCCGCGTTGGCCACCACGCTGCCTGTGTAAGAATTCAGCGTCGAAACGTTCGGCTGCTGCTGTCCCGTCGGCCATGTCGCCAGGTAACCCAGGAAGCCCTCTGGCACCACCGTGATGTTCAAGGAGTAGGCCCGCGCTGTCGCCGGGATGTCGCAGGAACTTTGGGGAATGGGGAAGTCCCGGATCTGGTTGGCTTGCATGGTGGGCCCGCCGAACTGGCCCGTGGCGTTCCGCGTATCCGCAACTCGGCAAGGCGTCGCGGGATAGAACGAATACGAAGTCGCGCCGGTGGACGTATCGAAGTAGCCGTTGATGTCCAGGATGACATCGGTGGGATTGGTGACGTAGACGCTCACCGCCCCGCCCGTGCCGGCCGGTACGATGGCCGCATTCGCCACCACGGTTCCGCCGTAGGAATTCAGCGTGGAGACAGTGGGCTGAGACTGCCCGGTGGGCCACAGTGCCAGGTAACCGAGAAAGCCCTCGGGCACCACGGTAACATTCAGCGAATAGGCGAGCGCGGTGTTGGGGATGTTGCAGGCACTCTGCGGGACGGCGAAAGAGCGAGTGTCCGCGGTCCCCAGGGTGGGCCCGCCGAAGGGTCCGTCCGCGTTGCGCGTGTCCGCGATGCGGCAGGGGGTCACGGGCACGAAGCGCAAGCCCACTGCCGGAGAGCCGGCAGTGAATGACCAAATCGCGGAGCTGATGGGACCGGAACTGGTCTGCGCTACGATTTGCCAGTAATAAGTGGTGTCCGAGTCGAGCGTGCCCGGAGCGTAACTGGTCCCCGTTGTGTTGGTCACCACCAGGGGCGGTGAGGAAGAGGTTCCGAAGTAAACGTCGTACGACGTCGCTGCACTCCCTCCTGTCCAACTCAGGGTAGGCGTCAGCGTGACCCCCGTCGCTCCGTTGGATGGGGAAGGATTCGTAGGGACACCCGGCGGAGAACTCTCCTGCTCAATCGTAAAGGTCTGGCCGGCTGTCGTAATGGTGCCTGTGCGCGCCGCACCGGCATTCGGCAGAACGGTATAACTCACCGTGCCTGAACCGGTGCCGGATGCGCTTGAGGCAATCAAGATCCACGTCACGTTGGTCGTGGCTGACCACGGACAGTTCGGGCCGGCCGTCACCGGCAGACTGCCGCTCCCGCCGGCGCTCGCGATTGAAGCGCCCGAGGGTGCGGATATGGAACACGCTGCGCCTGACTGGCTGATCGTTAGATCGGCCCACCATGCCCAGTCGCAACCGTTATCTCCCACGGAATCCGTGACGAGTTGCAGTAGCGCGTTTTGGCCTTGCCAATTGGTAAGATCGAGCCCGCCCGGATTCCAGCCCGCTGCTGTCTGCTGGAAGTCCGTCCAGTAGTTGACGCCATTGATGCGCACGGAGAACTGCACTCCCGTGTCGCTTGGGCAACCATCCCCCATCCCGATGGACCAGCCCAATTGCAAATTGCTCGTGGAGGGAAGCGCCAACGTCCAGGACAGGATGGCGCGGCCCTCATTTGGCGGAAGCGCGAATATGGCGTTCTGCTTGGTCACCCCGCCCGAAATCGCGGTTGAAACGCTCCCCGTAGGCAGAAAGGAAAGATTGCTGTTGAAAGGCGTTCCAGGAACCGGTAACTGCCCTTCGCCGCCCAGCCATGTCGCGAAGGGAAGACCGGTTAGAGAGGTTCCTGCACTCACCAGGGTTCCGGATGCGAGGAAGAGGACGAACTGCCCCGGAACGGGCACGCCGGAGACCGTTCCGGCGCTGGGCCCGCTAGCGGAAAAGGTCCCACTTCCTGAGAAGCCGGAAACGGTGCTGGCGGGGGCCAGCACTAGGGGCACGGATGTCGTCGCGCTGCCAAGCGACACCAGAGAAAGGTCGCTGAATGACGCCCAATCGCAATTTGGATTATTCGCTGGGCCCGGATTGGTGACAATCCGCAACTGCGCAGTCGTTCCGGCGTAAGCGGAAAGATCTACGCTCCCGTTCACCCAGCCTTGGTGCAGCACGTTCTGCCGCCAGGCCTCGGCACCGTTCACGACTATGCGAAAGGTGACGCCGTCGGTGCAGGTGCCCGCACTATCAGCCACCCCTACCGAAAACAAGAAGGCCGAGGCTTGCGAAACCGGCACCGGCCACTCCACGAACGTCTCTCCGCCGTCGTCCGGGGCGCCCGGCGGCGGCATGAAGATGCCCTGGCGGGCCACGCCGCCGGCAGTCGTGGTCAGAATCTGGACCATCGCTCCGTATGCCAGCGGGCCGTCCGTGCCGTTGTAAGTGATTCCAATCTGGGCATCCCAGAGGTTGTCGAAGAAATCGAACGGCTGGGCCCCTGCCAGTTCGACGTAGGCAAAACTCGGAGAGACCATAGTTTCGGAGCCAACCTGTACTCCAGCGGGCAGGCTGGTAATGTGGGTCGTGGCCGGCCGCGGAATTGGGTCGAGCCAATACTGTTCCGAGGGATCGAGACCGTAAATCTGCGTGGCGTCGAAGGCGGGCCAGTTCGCAATGTATCCGGCGGTGACCTGCTGCATGGAATCATGTATGCGCTGATAGAGAGGCGTCCCGCCCGCATTGAGGCTAATCACCGACCCGCTGTCGCTGAGCGTGGCGGTCGCGCCGGAGACGCCCTGATACGGGATCAACGACCCTGTCCAGTCGCCAGACCACGCCGGTTGAAACCCATTCGCCTGCCACGATTCGAGCCAATGCAGGAGGCGGGCGTTGTCGGCGTTGGTGAGGTCGAGGTCGCTGGCGCCGTTGACAACAAGGACAGGCAGAATCCCCTCGCGCTCGACCAGCGCGACGAAGCTCTTGAAGTTCGGGTCCGTGGCGGCGGGCTGGCCGAGGTGACCATAGTATTGGATTTGGGTCTGCCCGCTGGTCTGGCTATTCCAGAGAAAGCTGGCAATGGGGTGCCCGAGCAAAGTAGTGTAATCCCCGCTCCACGCATTCTGGGCGAAGGAATTGTACGCGTAAATCGCGTCGTTCGTCCCTTCGCCGCCGAGCGCGAGGTTGGGGAAGGCGGCGATTAAGTCCTTGTGGAGTTGGACGACACCCTGCGCGTAGTTCATTCCCTCGATGGGCCCATTGCCATCGTTAAACATGTACGAGGACGTGTCCAGGTGCAGCGCATCCGGCTGAACTGCCGCGACGGCGGCGCCGACACGTGATATAAACAACTTGCGGAAGACCGAGGAGGCCGGATCGATAAACGCGAACCGGTTCGGCGTGGAAGCCGGGCTACTCCATTCCGAGCCCATCAATTGCAGGGTTCCGGGATCCTTCAGTTGCCATTGCTGCACCGAAGCAAAATCCGCATTGCTCGGCGTGACGCCGACCAGGTCGGTATGCAGCATGACCTTGAAACCCAGCGTGTGGGCCTTGGCCACGAACGACACAACGCCAGACGCCGGAGTGTAATCGGGATAGTTTACGTCATAAGCGGATTGTCGCCAGTTCGGGATATAGATCAGCGTCTGCGAGGGAGTCAGCTCGGCGGCCAGAGTGTCGAGGATCGAGGGATTTTGTATCATCCCAGATGAAGCGGCGCTGCCAACCTGGATGACAGTCCGGATGTTGTTTACCCAGGCGTGGTTGCTATTAGAGACCGGCGGACGATTTGCCGCCAGCCAGTCCCGATAGACCGCAGCGGCGGTCCTCCAATCACCGGCGAAGCTCTTCAGGCGCCATTCCACAGTGGGCACCGATGTGGCGCTCGGCCAGGGCGCGATCGCTTCCGTCGCGACGGAGAGATCGATCGTGGGGTTGGTGCGGCTGGCAACGCGGAGTTGTTTGCGGAGGTACTGGGAGTCGGTGGAGTACAGCACCATACTGCCGACAGACGTCTCGTACACCGCCATTTGCGCCTGCCAGTCAGACGGATATACCAGCATGGAGCCCCACTCCAGGTGTTGCTGGTCTAAGACGATTCCGGAGCTCGCCGGAACGATCAGATGTCCCGCGCTCATATCGAGACCGGCGATGGCCCAGTATGCAGCGGTCGCGCCCGGCTGCGTCGTCTGCCCGGATAGAGTGATCACGATCTCCTGGCTCGCTGGATCCACTGTTACGGCGATTGTCACCGCGCGCACGGAATCCTGCATAGTCAAAGACGCACTGGTCGCTCCGCCGCCGGTCCAGGTGGACGCTTGCAAGCTATAGGACGGCCCTGCCAGCGTCTCCAGATTCATGAGCGGTGTTGCAGAAGGGGACTTCAGATACGACTCGCCGGTCAGAGTATTGGTGAGCCCAACCAAGTCCGGACCTTGGAAAGTGGCGACTGTGTTCGCCGTAGTCACCGTCAGTTGCTGGCCGTTGGCGGCGATTTGCGCCACAAGAAGCCTCGGAATGAAACAGACGCACGTCAGTATCAGCAGCCGCTCGCTGAAACGCACCCGATTGAGTTTCGAGACGCGTGGGGAGGTCTTCGGCCCTTTCGGCAACTCGAAGTTCGGCCTGTCTTTCTCTCCGCGGGATACCGGAACGGGGTTACCCATCCTGCCAACCCGACGAAAGAGTATACACCCGATATTGTCGGTAAGGGTACAGAGGCTTGCACGAACCCGACGCAGGTGATTTTCAACGGGCGTCGTCGAAAACGCGGGGGCGGGGGCACGGCGTTATCGCATCAATATCGGAAGCCAACCGGGCATCAGCTGGGACACTTCGACAGGACGGGCGTGATACGTCGAAGTGCAGGATGTATTCTGGATAGGTCCGCCGTTGAGACGCCATGCCATTGATCTACCTTGATCAAAATGCAACCATTGCGCTTGGGAGGAAAGCACGAGGGAGTGTTTTTCGCGAGAAACTAAACTCACACATCAATCTGGGCAACGACGTGTTTGTGTTCTCTCTCTGGCACCTCGTTGAGACCTCTTACGGAGGAAACCCCGCAAGGTCTGGCGAGCTTGCGGCCTTCATCGAGAGCCTCGCTCCGTTGTGGTTACTAGAAAGGCATCAGATCCTGGTTCTTGATGTCTCGGATGATTTCTGTGGGTACCTGCGCCTGGATCACAAACCCCTGCCCCGTGTCGTCACACGATCAGCAATGTTCGCGGACCTTGATTCGCGGACCGGCGGGCCAAGTTTTCGCGGAACTCTAGCGCAGTTCGTCGAACTCTGGCGAAAACATAGAAAGGAGGGGGCGTATGAACAGGTTGCCATGGCGACGACTCGATTGCGGCGGGCCAACAAAAGCGGGAAGCTTACCGAGGCGATGAAAACCCGGGCGGCGCTCAATATGATCGAATCGGTCCTGCCCCAATTCACGCCCTCCGGCCTAGCAATCTCAATCGACAGAAGGAGGGACTATCTCAACCAAGTCAACCCATCGAAGATACCCTCCGTCGCCCTCGACATGGCGATCTCTGAATTTGACTGGCGTTCGCAGAGCAATCCGGGCAGAAACACCCAGATCGACAGATTCCACCTCTTGTCCGCCTTGCCGTACGTTGATTTCGTCGCAACGGACGACCACTTCTCCCATCAGGTCTACCCGTCCGCAAGTCGAACTGGCCACGTCCGGGCGAGACTCTTGCACAACCACGAATTCATGGAGCGGTTTTGACAGACAGCAGGTTCATCGGTAGCCGAGCCTTGTAGTAGGATCTCCACCTTGACGGTTTGTCGCCAAACCACTGAATGGCGTGGGTGGCGCGGCGGCACGGCAGCGTTATGACCTGATATCGGAAGCCAACTCCGCGGGCTGGCCGACCGCCCGACGCTGCAACCGCGTGCGAAGCTGCATCGAAGTGATCCCGAGGAAACGCGCGAACGTCTCCGCAAAGCTTTCCTTTTCACACCGAACGAACCCGATCCGTGCGAGCCCGTCCGGCACCGCTGGTGGCTGTGGTGAACGATCAGGTGGCCAAGCATTTCTAGCCGAAAGGAGACGCTCTCGGCAAGCGGTTCCACCTGCAGGGTGCCAACGGAGAACTGGTGCAGATTGCGGGCATCGCTATTATAGAAGGGCGAAGTACCTCTGGATTTCCGAGCCTCCGTTGGATTCGGTGAACAGCCTCAACTTCGGAATTCCTCCGCTGGTCCTCAGCCTGCTCAGCGGAGGCGCAGGACGCCGCGATCGCATCTAGTCCCGGCGTACGGGCTCCCCGGGCAGTGCCGAGACCCGGCTTTATTCGCGGCGAGAAGCCCTGTCGATTGCTCAGCCCTCGTAGAAGCTCCGCAGGGTGCCAAAGCAAAAGCGACCAAGCTCCGTACAATCAACAGGTTATTGGCGCTACAGGGATCATCCGGAGCGTATATATATAATATGTAGATTATCCTAATTGAGTCCGGCGCAGACACCGCGCGCTGAGACGGGCCTAACCAGATCTCTGGGGTAAGCTACGCCTCGCCCTCCCGCGTGCCGGGGCACCGCGGGGCGGCCTGAGAATTGCCGCCACGGGAAGGCCGCACAGCACGACTCAATGTTGGTCCCCCGAAGACTGGTCCTCAAGCTCCCGATCGACGTGCACAGCTTCGCGTTCATGCTCCAGGCCGACCGAGAACCGGTCCCGCCATTGAACCTCGGTTCTTCTCACGGGGACGCAAGCTGGAGGAGCGGAGTGGACACCACAGAGGCCCGAAACGCTCCTGTCGCTGCTGCCGAACGGCTATCCCGGCGAGTTGCTTGCGACCCAGCGTTGTAGGAGCACCCACCGCCCCCAACCGGCAGCCTCGCGGGGATCCGGCACCGCACCGTTCCTCAGTCTGCGGTCGAATCCTCGACACGCTTTTCCCATGCCTGCTTCAGACGGTAAGACAGAATCCAATGGTCAACCATCGCATCACGCCACTTTGCGGTTTCCGCCCTCCGGCCTTGCTGGGCCCGTTTCCGCTGGCGATCTTCGTACTGTTTTACCCGCTCGTAGACTTCGTAACCACTCCACGTGTTGACCATGCTCCGGCGGACGCGCACGCGCAGCCCGCGTCGATTGAGGACCTCGGCAATTCGTCCCCTGGCCCCACGGATGCGAGCTCGCCGCAGTGCGTAGTAGCCGGCGTGAATCCGCTCCGAAAGGTCGTTCGCCAGTTGTGGGTTTCCGCTGCCCTGCACCGACAGGTGCGGCCCCCGCAGACGCGGCGGGTTGAACGACTGGCTGGCCGGCGGCGCGTCGCGGATGTATTGCAGCACCTCCTCAAGCCCGAAGGCCGCATCGATACTGCTCAAGTGGGTGAGCCGGTGCTTTTGCAGAAACTCAAGCGTCGCTAGCTTACTGGCCGTCTCGATCGGCGCATACTGGAAGACCATTCCCCAAACCACCTTTGCCAGGTAATCGAGAAAACGCTGCATCTTGCCCGGCTTGGCCTGCCAGGCGAGCGCTTTCAGGTACCGGGCTACCCCACATCCAGATCGTTGAGTCAGCCGCTCTGGGCGCCTCGCAATCGTCGAGAACAGGTATTCCAGAAACGCATCCGCCTCTGACGGCTTCAGCTCCTGCCGCGGGATGCTCGGCAATTGCTCACTCGAGATCCAGTGTTGTAGAGACTCATCTTCCCGCGGGGGCATAAGCTGTCCGAGATCAAGTCCTTTATACCTCTGTTTGCCCCCCGGCCTTCCGTGAGATTCTGGGGCAGCTCAGGATATGCCAAGCCGGCGCCAGTCGAACCTTCCACTTTGTGCCGGCCCCCAATCCGCCCCTGCCGCCCCCGACTGTGATAGCCTGCCTTACGAGCAAATCCCGAACGAGCCATCGCCGCAAGGAGGCGGCTACGAACGTATGGCTCGTAGGAGGTACCAAAAGCCCGTGCCGAAGAGGCGCGGCGATCAATGGACGATCCTCGTGCGCGAGGATGTGGTGGCAGGTGGGCAGAGGATTAGGAAAGTCAGGCGTGTTCCATTGGGGCCGGCGACCCTTACCAGGGCCGAGGCGGAGCGACTGCGGGACGACTATCTCGCGGCGATCAACCATCCGCATGTCGGCATCGGTGGAGCCTGTCTGTTCCGAGACTTTGTCCGGATTTACGAGCGCGATGTTCTTCCCACGCTGTCGAGCACAACCAGGGAGCGGAGCCGGGGCGTGCTGAAGAATCACCTGAACCCGGAGCTCGGAGACCTGATGCTGAGGGAGATCACGCTGGAACGGCTGCAGGGCCAGTTCGCCCGGCTGCAGCAATCCACTTTGTCTCCGGAGAGCGTCGACAAGATTCGTGACGTGCTGTCGGCGGTGCTGCGGACGGCGGTGGAGTACGGGCGGCTGGACACCAACCCGGCGGAGAAGATCCGGCTGAGAAAGCGCAGGCTGACCAGGCCCAAGCCTTTCCTTCGCGTCGTGCAGTTCTACGCGTTGCTCGCGGTGATCCCGGAGCCGTACGCCACGATGGCTTACGTGGCTCTGTTCACGGCGCTACGGGTCAGTGAGTTGGCCGGCCTTCGGTGGAGAAACGTGCACGCCAACTCGATCACCATCGAGGAGCGTTACTGCCGGGGAGACTGGGACGAACCGAAATCGGACGCCAGCAAGGCGACGATCGCCGTGGACGAGCACGTAGTCAAGCGGATCCACCGGCTCAAGTCCGTCGAGGTTGTGGTTCGGGCTGGCCGTGGTCATCGGCGCTACAAGGCCGTGAAATCCGACGGCCCGGATGACCTGGTGTTCCAGTCGGTCGCGAAGGGCGCTCCCATGCGCGACAACAACATCCTGTCGAGACACATCAAGCCAGCGGCCAGGAGACTGGGGCTGGGTTGGGTGAACTGGCAGGTGATGCGGCGGTCGTGTGCGACGTGGATGCAGCAAGCCGGGGTGGACGTCAAGGAAGCCCAGGGCGTCATGCGTCATGCGCGCGCATCGACGACGCAGGACATCTACCAGCAACTTGTACCGGAGGCGCAGCACAAGGCAGTGCGGAAGCTGACGGAGTACGTCGAGCAGTGGCCGGCAGTGGAGAGGGTGCAGTAGTGACGCGGAAGTGCAACCAATTGCAACCAAAACGCAAAAGCGTGGCTTGTAAGTTATTGAAAATGGTGGCCAGGGACGGAATCGAACCGCCGACGCCGGCCTTTTCAGGGCCGCGCTCTACCAGCTGAGCTACCTGGCCGTAACTCGTTTATTCTACCAGACGCTCAAGCCTCGCGCAGGGCGGCCAGCGCTTCCGCCGTCGCTTTCTCCACTTCCGCGTGCAGGCTGCCGCCGTGCGCGTCCATGGTGACGATGGCCAGAAAGTTCCGCACCTTGAGGTGCCACATCGCTTCCGGGACGCCGAGATCCAGCAGGTGGACGCCGGCCACGTGCTCGACCGCCCGCGCGTAAACCTGCGCCGCGCCGCCGATGGCGTGCAGGTAGACGGCGCCGCACTCCTCCATTGCAGCCAGCGTCCTGGCGCCCATGCCGCCCTTGCCCACTACCGCGCGCAGGCCGCAGCGGCGGATCACCTCGGCCTGGTAAGGCTCCTCGCGGATGCTGGTGGTGGGCCCGGCTGCCTTAGTCACCCACTCCTCGCCCTGCTTCAGCATCACCGGCCCGCAGTGATAGAGAATCGCGCCGTGAAGATCCACCGGCGGGGCGTTCTTCATGAGGTACGCGTGCACGGCGTCGCGGCCGGTGTACATGTCGCCGTCGATCAGCACTACGTCGCCCACCTTGAGCGCGCGCACCTGCTGTTCGGTCAGCGGCGCTTCGAGGCGGATCTCGCGGCCGGTCAGCGGAAGCCCTTCGGCCTTCGCCAGCCGCTCGACGGGCCGTGCCGGATCGCGGTAGAGCCACCGCGTGATGGCGCCGTTCGAGGCGTCCAGCCGCACGCCCAGCCGCCGGAAGGCCCAGCAGTCGTAAGCCACCGAAACGAAGAAGCTGGCCGGCAGCCGGTTGGCCGCCGCGATCTTGCAGCCGATCAGCGAGACGTTGCCGCCGAATCCCATGGGCCCCACGCCGATCCGGTTGGCCTCATCCATGACGCGGGCCTCCATCTCGGCCAGCGTCGGGTCGGGGTTGACATCGTCGAGTGGCCGGAGCAGTTGCTCCTTGGCCAGCTCGTAGCCGTGCGCGCGGTCGCTGCCGATGCAGACGCCGAGGGCGCCGGGCGAGCAGCCCTGCCCCTGCGCCTGCCACACCGCGTGCAGAAGGCACTTCCGCACGCCTTCCAGGTTGCGGTCCGCGCGGCCGAGCCCCTCGATCTGGCAGGGCACCGAGTATTGAATGTTCTTGTTCTCGCAGCCGCCGCCTTTCAGGATGAGACGGACCTCGATGTCCCCCTCCTCCCACTGCTCGAAGTGGAACACCGGCGTTCCCGGGCCCAGGTTGTCCCCGCTGTTGCGGCCGGTGATCGAATCCACCGAATTGGGGCGAAGCTTGCCGCGCCGCGTGGCTTCCGCGATGGCCTCGCAAGCCGCCTTGCGGATCTCGATCTGGCTGACGCCGGCCGGCGTGCGGATGAAGAACGTGGGCATGCCGGTGTCCTGACAGATAGGTCCTTCGTCGTCGGTGGCCATGTCGATGTTGCTGGCGATGATGGCCAGCGCCTGCGCGGCCTGCGTCCCCGGCCTTTCAGCGGGGACGGCCGCCGCCATTGCCGCACGGACGTCCGGCGGCAGGTTGGTTGAAGTCTCGATGATCAGCTCGAGAAGGCTGTTCTTCAGGAACTCCATGGCGATTCCATGGTAGCGCTGTAAAGGAATTCGGGGGCACTCCGGGCCGCAACGGCGAATGCTCGGAGAACTCTGGGGACACTCCGGGCTGCAACCGCGAACGTTCGGAGAACTCTGGGGACACTCCGGGCTGCAACGGCGAATGTTCGGCCTGCGGACCAACGCAGGCGTGTCCCCAGAGTTCTCGTGCAGCTCCTGAAGGACCGGTTGGCGACTTTCAGACCGTTGTATACTTGGCGAGGAAATGTAGGCCTCATGCGAGTAGCCTCGAGCGGTCGTGCCGTGCGATTCGCCGCCTGCCAACTGGCGGCTTGCTGCTTCCTGGCGGGTCATGCGTTGGCTCAGCAGGAGACGCTCACCAAGGGAGCCGAAACCACCACCTTCGGAACCGCCGTCGTTATCCCATCCGGCCTGCGCGGGGACATCTACTATCTCCAGGATGGCGCCTGGAAGCTTCCAGACTTCGACAAGCTGAAATCGGTCGGCGCGATCTACGCCACCTCGCTGAACGTTCCGCCCCAGAGCTTCCTGATCGGATTCCCCGGGGTTACCAACCGGTTCGAGTGGTTCGCCATCGACTACAAGGGCAAGTTCTGGATCGAACATCCGGGCACGTACCGGTTCGCGCTGCGCTCCGACGACGGCTCCCGGCTTTACATTGACGACAAGCTGCTGATCAACAACGACGGCCAGCATGCGCCTCAAACCGAGTATGGACACCTCGATCTGGCCGGCGGAATTCATACCATGCGCCTGTCTTACTTCCAGGGGCCTCGTGACATGGTGGCGCTCATCCTGGCGGTGGCCCGCCCCGGAGAGCCTTGGCGCGTCTTCAGCACGAATGAGTTCAGGCCGCCGCTGCATCCTAAGGACTGGAAATACAGCGTGAATCGGGACGCTGCGCTACGCGACGACGACGCCGGGCCGGACGCGGCCGCCCTCGCGATCCTGGGCACAACTCCGCTGCCCCATGATTTCGACTTCCGCCTCGCGGCAGCCCGGTTCCGGTCCGACGGCGCCAACCGCCAGGGCGTTCTGGTGATCGAGGTGCCCGGCAAAACGCTCGGGGTTACTCCCGATGCGGCGCGCCAGACCAACCGCGTGCACGTCTCGCTGCTCGCCCTGGTAAGGGACGCGCGCGGGCAAGTGGCCGACCGCTTCAGCCTGGATGCTCCTTACGAGATTCCGGACGCGAAGCTGCCGGAGGTCCAGGCCAGCCTCGTCACATTCACGCACCCGCTTCACCTTCCCCCCGGCCGCTACACTGTCGAAGCCGCCATGATCGACCACGAAAGCCGGCGAGCCAGCGCACGCGTAATCGAATTCGTGAGCGCCGAGCCGCGGCGGGGAATCGACCTTAGCACGGTGATGTTGGTGCAGCGCGTCGATCCCGGTGCGCCCGCAGACGCCTCCGACCCGCTCGTCTACCAGGGCAACCGGGTTGTGCCCCTGCTGGCCTCCTCGCTCGGCCTCGACATGAAGCCCTCCGTCTATTTCGTCGTGTATCCCAATAAGGCCAGCGCGGAGAAGCCGCGAGTGCAAGTCGAGTTTCTTTCCGGCGGCCAGTCGCTGGCCAGCCAGACGGCCGAACTCCCGC
Source organism: Bryobacterales bacterium (assembly GCA_963719445.1). Taxonomy (GTDB): domain Bacteria; phylum Acidobacteriota; class Terriglobia; order Bryobacterales; family Bryobacteraceae; genus DASWZN01. The sequence goes on along the minus strand of OY970385.1, from coordinate 2,866,389 downwards.
CCCCCGATGCCTCAGGGATAATTCCCGTGGTGGTGGAAGCGGCCTTGCGCCCCGGCGATTGCGAACTGCGGATCACCGCGATGCAGGGCGCCGATACAGCTACCGAGAGCGTCCGCTACTTGGTCGTGCCCTGAGCCGCTGCAAGAGAACTCTGGGGACACTCCGGGCTGCAACCGCGAACGTTCGGAGAACTCTGGGGACACTCCGGGCTGCAACCGCGAATGTTCGGAGAACTCTGGGGACACTCCGGGCTGCAACGGCGTGTTCGGAGAACTCTGGGGACACTCCGGGCTGCAACCGCGAATGTTCGGCCTGCGGACCAACGCAGGCGTGTCCCCAGAGTTCTCCTACACCTTCGTAAGCGACCGGTTGGCGGCTTTCAGACCGTTGTATACTTGGCGGGGACGGGTAGGCGCCATGGGAGTCATCTCGAGGGGTTGCACCGTGCGATTCGCCGCCTGGGCGATGGCGGCCGGTTGTTTCCTGACGGGCTATGCACTGGCTCAGGAGGAGGCGCTGGTTAAGGGGGCCGAGGCCACCACCTTCGGAACCACCGTCGTCATCCCATCCGGCCTGCGAGGGCAGATCTACTACCTCCAGGAGGGCGCCTGGAAGCTTCCGGACTTCGACAAGCTGAAGCCGGTCGGCGCGATCTATACCACCTCGCTGAACGTTCCGCCCCAGAGCTTCCTGATCGGATTTCCGGGGGTCACCGACCGGTTCGAGTGGTTCGCCATCGACTACAAGGGCAGGTTCTGGATCGAGCACCCGGGCAAGTACAAATTCGCGCTGCGCTCCGACGACGGCTCCCGGCTTTACATTGACGACACGCTGGTGATCGACAACGACGGCCAGCATCCGCCACAGACGGAGTACGGAACCATCGATCTCGACGGCGGGATCCATTTCATCCGCGTGTCCTACTTCCAGGGCCCTCGTGACATGCTGGCGCTCACGCTCGCGGTGGCCCGGCCCGGAGAGCCATGGCGCGTCTTCAGCACCAATGAGTTCAGTCCGCCGGTAAACCCCAGGGACTGGAAATACGGCGTGAATCGGAACGCCGCGCTGCGCAACGACGATGCCCGGCCGGACGCGGCCGCCCTGGCGATCCTGGGCACAATTCCGCTGCCTCACGATTTTGACTTCCGCCTGGCGGCAGCCCGGTTCCGGTCCGACGGCGCCGGCCGCCAGGGGGTTCTGGTGATCGAGGTGCCGGAAAAAACGCTCGGGGCTACTGCCGATGCGGCGCACCAGACCAGCCGCGTGCACGTCTCGCTGCTCGCCCTGGTGAAGGATGAGCGCGGCCAGGTGGCCGACCGCTTCAGCCTGGATGCTCCGTACGACGTTCCGAACGCGAAACTGCCGGAGGTCCAGGCCAGCCCCGTCACATACACGCACCCGCTCCACCTTCCCGTCGGCCGCTACACCGTCGAAGCCGCCGTGATTGACCACGAGGGCCGTCGGGCCAGCGCGCGCGTAGTCGAAATCGTGAGTGCGGAGCCACGCCGCGGAATCGACCTCAGCACGGTGCTGCTGGTGCAACGCCTCGATCCCGCCGGCGCGTCGGCCGACGCCGCCGACCCGCTGGTCTACCAGGGCGGCCGTGTCGTGCCGCTGCTCTCCCCGTTGCTGAGCCGGGAAATGAAACCCGCTGTCTATTTTGTTGTGTATCCGGACAAGGCCAAAGCGGAGAAGCCCAAGGTGCGCGTCGAGTTCCTCTCAGGCGGCCAGCCCCTCGCGAGCCAGACGGTCGAACTCCCGCCCCCGGATGCCTCCGGGACGATCCCGGTGATGGTGGGAGCGGCCCTGCGCCCCGGCGATTGCGAGCTGCGGATCACCGCGATGCAGGGTGCCGATACAGCCACCGAGAGCGTCCGCTACTCGGTCGTGCCCTAGCTGGGTCATGCGCTGGCGCGGCGAAACCGTGCGGGTGAGGCGGGCTGACCCATCAAGTTTAACGTGCCCGTAATCTTCCAAGGGTTATTATGGATGGTTCCGGAATGCGAAGCGCGGTGGGGCATGGGACTTGAGAACGCGCCCGCGCCGGCAGGTCGCGTCACAACTACCAATGGAGGCAGGAATCATGCGTAGACACATGGTGTGCAAAGTACGGAGACTCCTGGCAGCGGGCGCTGTGGCCCTGCTGCTCGGTTCCGGAGGGGCGGCACTTGCGCAAACCGCCGGAGCGGGCACGATTATCGGCACGCTCACGGATCCAACTGGCTCAGTGATACCCGCGGCAACCGTAGTGGTGCGCAACGTGGACACCGGCACTGAACGAACCACCGCGTCGAACGGCGCCGGTATCTACATCGCCGCCTTCCTCCAACCCGGCCGCTATGAGGTGAGCGCCAGCAAGCAGGGATTCGCCACCCTGACGCGCAAAGACCTCACCTTGCAGGTCGGCCAGACGCTGAGGATGGACCTCACCATGCCGCTCCAGGCCGTTCAGCAGGAGGTCACCATCACCGGCGAGGCGCCCCTCCTCGATCTCCAGAAGACCGAGGCCTCCCAGGTGGTCAGCAACAACATGGTGGACAACCTGCCCATCATCGGCCGGCGGTGGGACAATTTCGTTCTCCTTACCCCCGGCGTCACCACCGACGGAGGTCTGGTTTCCTACCGCGGCATCTCGGGCCTGTACAACAACAATTCCGTCGACGGCGCCAACAACAACCAGGCGTTCTTCTCCGAGGCCCGCGGGCGTTCCACGGTGCCCTACACCTACAGCATCGACTCGATCGGCGAGTTTCAGGTCAGCGCCAGCGATTACAGCGCGGAGTTCGGCCAGGCCGCGGGCGGCGTCGTCAACGCGGTGACCAAGTCCGGCGGCAACGATTACCACGGCGACCTGTTCTACTTCCTGCGCTATCCCTCGCTGAACGCGCTGGATTCGTACAACAAGTCGAAGGGCATCTACACCCAGGCGATCCACCAGCAGCAGCAGTTCGGAGGCAGCACCGGCGGCCGGATCATCAAGGACAAGCTGTTCTACTTCGTCACCTACGACGGGTCGCGCAAAGTCTATCCCATCAGCTACACCTCGAGCTCGACGTTCCCGCTACCCTGCCCCGCCAAGGTGAGCGCCTCGCAGTGCGCCGCGGCCAACGCCTACCTGCAGTCTCTGGTCGGCTCTTATCCCCGCACCGCGGTGCAGGATGTGGCGTTCGGCAAGCTCGATTACCAGCTCAACCAGTCCAACCACCTCAGCGCCAGCTTCAATTTCGATGACTTCCACTCCCCCAACGCTTACACCACCACCGCCAGCTCCAACAACAACTCGGTGACGGCGAACGGCCCGGCGGTGACGCACACGCGGTTCTTCGTCGCCAACTGGAGCTCGACCCTGACGCCCACCACGGTCAACAACCTGAGGTTTCAGTGGGGCCTCGACCGCGAGATCATTGGCGCGAACTCGGGCGGTCCCAGCGTCTCGATCTCCAACGTGATGGCCTATGGCATGCCGAACGCTCTCCCGCGGCCCGCTTTCCCCGATGAGCACCGGCTCCAGTTCGCCGACACCCTCTCCATGTCCAAGGGCACCCACCAGCTCAAGGCCGGCTTTGACATCAACGTCATCCACGACCTGCTGATCAACATGTACCAGGGCGGCGGTTTGTACTCCTATACCGGCTCCGCCGCCACCGCATTCGGCAATTGGGTGGCGGACGTCTACGGCGTGGACCTCGGCGACGGCAAGACCGGCAAGCACTATGCGAGCTTCAGCCAGGTGACCGACCCCATCACGGGCGTCGGCAAGGACGACTTCTACAACAACGACTACGCCGGATTCGTCGAAGACAGTTGGAGGCTGCGCTCCAATCTGACCGTCAACCTGGGTGTCCGCTACGAGATCCAGACCGTCCCGCAGCCTCCCAAACCGAACACCGCCACGCCGCTGCTCACTCAGTACACCTCTGCCATCAACATCGACTCCAACAACTTCGCGCCGCGTCTGGGAATCGCCTGGCAGCCGTTCCAGAACACCATGGTGCGAGCCGGCTACGGCATGTTCTACGCCAAGACCTCCAACAGCACCTTCTACGCGATTCGCGTCGAGAACGGGGTCTACCAGCAGACCTACAACTGCAGCGCCACATCGGCCTGCGCGCCGATTTTCCCGAACCTGATCTTCACGCCGCCGGGCCCCGCTCCTGCGGCTCCGTTCCCCGGCGCGCTGGCGCCTCAAGTGGTCAACACCAATCCGACGCTCGGCGCACTGGCCACCCACGGCCTGACCCAGGACTTCGTCAACCCGCTGGTCCACGAAGGCGAGCTGACTATCGAGCGGCAGCTTCCCGGAAACACGAGCCTGTCGGCCGGCTACCTGTTCAGCCGCGCTCTGCACCTGCCTGTCTTCACCGACATAAACGTGATTCCAACGACGGCCACCAAGTCTTACGCCATCCTGGACGCCTCCGGCAACCTGGCGCAAACGGTCACCGTGCCCTTTTACACCAGCCGGAGCAATCCTCAGACCGGCGTCATCCTGAACGGCGCCAGCGTGGTGAATTCGTTCTATAACGCGCTGGTGGTAACGTTCCGCAAGCCGATGACCCGCGATCTCGAACTGCTCTTGAATTACACCTTCTCCAAGTCCACCGACGATGGTGCCGTCCCGGGCGCTTACGGGACGTTCTACGGCACCGATGTCACCTTTGACCCCTACAACCAAAAGGGCGAGCACGCCCTCTCGGATCTCGACCAGCGCCAGCGCTTCGTGGGCAGCGTGGTTTGGGTTCCCAGGTACTTCCAGAAGCTCTGCAGCAAGCCCCTGCGTCTCGCGCTCGACGGCTTCGCCTATTCGGCCATCGCGACCGAGGCCACCGGGCAGCCGGTAACCGGCATGATCAGCGGCTATCCTTCCAACGGCGTGGATGGCGGGCTGACCGGCGGAGAGGTGAGCAATGCAGCCAGCAACACCGGAGGCCGCATTCCCCAGGTCGGCCGCAACACCTTCACCGGCCCGGGCCTGCACAACGTCGATCTGCGGATCTCGCGCGAGTTCGTCTTCCACGAACGCTACCATCTGCAGTTCCGCGGAGAGGCGTTCAACGTGTTCAACCAGACCAATATCGCTTCCGTGAACACGACGGCTTACAACTACGTCAAGGTCGGCGCAACCGGCTGCCCGGCCTCGATCGCGGCGGCCACCAACGGCTGCCTGACTCCGAGCCCGACGTTCCTGGCGCCAACCTCATCCACCTCGACCAACGGTCTTTACGGCTCGCGCCAGCTCCAGCTTTCGGCCAAGTTCGTGTTCTAAAGCGCTCGTCGCCCGCCGCCCGCCGCGTGTCGAACCGGCGGGCGGCGCGCGTAGCGATAAGCCAGCCCGCACAACAGGGCCGGCGTATATCCCGCCACCACCAAAGCTCCCCACCCCGGCGAATCGGTCAGCAGCAGGAGATACGGGACCGGTGTGAGCAGCAGGGCCGCCCACTCGCGCAAAGGCGCAGGCAGCGGCTCCTCAAACGGCAGCAGCAGGACGGGCAGCAGCAGCAGGCAGTCGTAGGAGTACGAGTGATGTCCAACCCACAGGCCGACAGCCACGGCCAACGCCGCCCCGGTCGCGAGCGGCACGCGCCGGCAGAGGTAGTACGTCGTCCCCAGTGCGACCAGCGCGAGCGCTACTTCGGCTCCCAGCCCCAGGTGGATTGCGGAGAGCAGCCCCCGAAGGTTCGGCATGCGTTCACTGGCGGGATCGAAAATGGGAAGCTGCGTCAGCGCCAGAAACCGGAGGGGCCATTGCGGTCCCTCGACGGCCACCGAGGCGAGCAGGAGGAACGTGCCGCCCGCCATCCCACCCGCCATCGCCCTCCAGTTCCGCCGCGCCACCAGCAACACGGGCAGCGCCAGCGCCAGGTGCGGCTTGCTCGCGCATAGCGAGAAGACTAGGCCTGCCACAAAGTCGTGGTTCCGGAGCAGCAGCTTCAGGCCGAGAGCGACGAAGAACAGGAAGAACATCGAGTCCTGGCCGAATGCCAGGCACATGGCCGCCGGCACCGACCACGCCATCACCGCCCAGGCCCACAGCCGGCTCTTCACCGGCCAGAGAAACGGGAACGCCGCCCACGCTGCCAGACTCAAGCCAAACCATACCAAGCGGGCGGACCGGTACGGTAACACGGTCAGAGGCTTGAAGGCGGCGGCAAAAACCGGCAGCCGGTAGAACGGAATCAGCGTGCCGCCGTGCGGTCGCTCCTGCTGCCGTATCGCGTCCCAATCGTATAAATGACCGCTTCCGGCCAGCTTTCCGGCCGCGTAATACTGGTTGAAGTCGGCGTCCCAGCTCCCCCTGTTGAACGACGCGATCAAGCCGTTCGCGCACACCCCCGCGAGAGCCAGGAAGAGCGCCAGAAAGATCCGCCGGTTCTTGGACATCGATGGAGCCAGAATCATAGCACAGCGATCGAGCCAGACGGGCCGCGCTGCGGAGTCCCGACGCGCTATTCTGGGGTTAAGCGCTGACCCTTGCGCCTACTGGCTGACTATATGCTCCAAACTAAGACTCCATCTGCGGAGGACTTGAATCCTCAGGAGACCGCGGAGTGGCTCGAGGCTCTGGACCAGCTAATCGACGAGGCCGGGCCCGACCGGGCTTCCTACCTGCTGGACCGTCTGACCGGCCGCGCGCGGGCCGCTGGCGCCGCGCCGCAATACGCGGTCAACACGCCGTACATTAACACGATTCCCGCCGAGGAGCAGGAGCCGTTTCCGGGCGACCGCGCCCTGGAGCGCCGCCTCAAAAGCCTGATCCGCTGGAACGCGATGGCGATGGTGGTGCGCGCCAATAAGTACGATCCCGGCATCGGCGGCCACATATCGAGCTACGCCTCGCTGGCGACGCTGGTCGAGGTCGGGTTCAACCACTTCTTCCGCGCCTCTTACGGCGACCAGCCGGGCGACCTGGTCTACCTGCAAGGCCACTCGGCGCCCGGTTACTACGCGCGCGCGTATCTGGAGGGCCGGCTCACCGACGAGCACCTCCGCAATTTCCGCCACGAGTTGCGGGATCACCCCGGTCTCTCTTCCTATCCGCACCCCTGGCTGATGCCCGAGTTCTGGCAGTTCCCTACGGTTTCGATGGGCCTGGGTCCCATCAACGCCATCTACCAGGCCCGCTTCATGCGCCACCTCGAAAACCGCGGGCTGCTCGAGCGCACCCCGCGCAAAGTCTGGGCGTTCCTGGGTGACGGCGAAACGGATGAGCCCGAATCGACCGGCGCCATCCGCATCGCCGCCAACGAGAAGCTCGACAACCTGATCTTCGTCGTCAACTGCAACCTGCAACGGCTGGACGGGCCGGTGCGGGGCAACGGCAAGGTGATCCAGGAGCTGGAAGCGATCTTCGCCGGAGCCCGTTGGAACGTCATCAAGGTCGTCTGGGGCGCGGACTGGGATCCGCTGCTGGCACGCGACAAGACCGGCCTCCTGGTCAAGCGCATGAACGAGTGCCTGGACGGCGACTACCAGACCTTTATCGCCCGCGGCGGCGCTTACATCCGCAAAGAGTTCTTCGGCAAGTATCCGGAACTGCTCGACCTGGTAGCCCACCTCACGGACGATCAGCTCGCCCGCCTGCGCCGCGGCGGCCACGATCCGGAGAAGGTCTACAACGCCTACAAGCGTGCGGTGGAGCATCAGGGCGGCCCCACCGTGATCCTGGCCAAGACCATTAAAGGCTACGGCCTGGGCGAGGCGGGCGAGGGCCGCAACGTCACCCACCAGCAGAAGAAGCTGAACGAGCAGGAAATGGAGTACTTCTGCCGGCGCTTCGAAATCCCCATCACGCCGGAGAGGATCCACGAGGTCACGTTTTACCGCCCGCCCGGCGACGCCCCTGAGATGCAGTACCTGCACGAGCGGCGGCGCGAGCTGGGTGGATACCTGCCCGCGCGGAAGGCGAAACGTATCGAGATGGAAGCCCCGCCGCTCGATTACTTCGCCGAGACGCTGACCGGCTCGCAGGGCCGCGAAGTCTCCACCACGATGGCCTTCGTGCGGGCGATGACCCTGCTGCTGCGCCACCCGAAAATCGGCCGGTACGTGGTGCCGATCATTCCCGACGAGGCGCGGACCTTCGGCATGGAATCGCTGTTCCGTCAGATCGGCATCTATGCCAGCCAGGGACAGCTCTACCATCCGGTGGATCAGGAAATGTTCCTGTACTATCGGGAAACCAAGGACGGGCAGATTCTGGAGGAAGGGATCACCGAGGCGGGATCGATGGCGTCCTTCACCGCGGCCGGCACGGCCTACAGCAATTTCGGCCTGCCCATGATCCCGCTCTACACCTATTACTCGATGTTCGGCTTGCAGCGCATGGGCGACCTGATCTGGGCCTTCAGCGATTCCCGCGGCAAGGGATTCCTCGTGGGCGCCACGGCCGGCCGCACCACGCTCGCCGGCGAAGGACTGCAGCACCAGGACGGCCACAGCCACCTGCTGATGAGCGTCCTGCCCACCTGCGTGGCCTACGACCCGGCCTACGCCTACGAGATCGCCGTCATCCTCCAGGACGGCCTGCGGCGCATGTACCAGGAGAATGAAGACGTCTTCTACTACATGACCGTCTACAACGAGAACTATGCCCAGCCGCCCATGCCCGAGGGCGCGGCCGAAGGCATTCTCAAGGGCATCTACCGTTTCAAGGCCGCCGGGGGCGCGAAGGCGGCTGCCCAGCTTTTCGGCAGCGGCCCCATGCTGAACGAGGCGGTTAAGGCGCAGCAGATCCTGGCGGAGAAGTACGGCATCGCGGCGGACGTCTGGAGCGTGACCAGCTACAGCGAGCTGCGGCGCGAGGCCCTGGCTGCCGAGCGCTGGAACCGCCTGCATCCGGCCGAGCCGGCTCGGCGCCCCTACATCGGGCAGGTGCTCGAAGGGACGGAAGGGCCCGTCATCGCGTCATCGGATTACATGAAGTCCAATGCCGACCAGATCGCGCCCTGGCTCGGCGGCCGCCTGGTGGCGCTTGGAACCGACGGCTTTGGCCGCAGCGAGAACCGCGAGCACCTACGCGATTTCTTCGAGGTGAGCGCCAGGCACATCGCCGGAGCGACCCTGGCCCGCCTGGCCCGCGACGGCAAGTTTGACGCCGCCCGCGCCGCCCAGGCCCTGGCCGACCTGGGCATCGACCCCGAAATCGGCGACCCGGCCAGGCGGTAAAAGAATTCGGAAGAATTCGGGGACACTCCGGGCTCGGAAGCACGAATGTTCGGCCTGCGAACAAGAGCAGGCGTGTCCCCGAATTCTTTTGCTGCTTCTGAAGGAGCGGTCCAACAAATCACCATGCCCGTCCCACTCCTGACCGAATCCGACGTGCGCCGCCTGCTCCCCATGCGCGAAGCCGTCGCCCTCATGCGGCGCGTCTTCGAGGACCTGGGAACCGGCCAGGCGCAGAACCTGCCGCGGCGCCGCCTCCGAGTGCCTTCCGGGGCCATGCTGCACATGCTGGCCGGGGCTTTCGGCCCCTACTTCGGCACTAAGGTCTACTCTACCCATCCGCGCCACGGGGCGCACTTCCTTGCCGTGCTCTACGCCGCGGCGGACGCGCGGCCACTGGCGATGTTCGAGGCCAACGCTCTGGGACAGATCCGCACCGGCGCAGCAAGCGGCTTCGCCACCGATCTGCTCGCCAAGCCGAATGCCCAAACGCTCGCGGTCATCGGCGCCGGCTTCCAGGCGCGAAGCCAGCTCGAAGCGATGCTGGTGGTGCGGCCGTTCCGCCAGGTGCGCGTCTGGAGCCGCGATCCCGAGCGCCGCGCCGGCTTCGCCCGCGAGTGCGCCCAGGCCCACGGCGTGGCGGTCGAAGCGGCCGAATCGGCGGAGCAGGCTGTCCGCGAGGCCGATGTGATCGTGACCGCGACATCGGCGAAGAACCCGGTTCTCGATGCCGCGTGGGTCGCCCCCGGCGCGCACATCAACGCCATCGGCTCGAACAACGCGTCCCGCCGCGAACTGCCCGCGGAGTTGATCCACGCGGCGGGGCTGATTGCGGTGGATTCGCTCGAACAGGCGCGGACGGAATCCGGCGACCTGATTCTGGCGCTCGACGAGCAGGGCTGGCGCAGCCCGAAGCTGGTGGAACTCGCCGATCTTGCGGCAGGCAGGCGCACCTGGGCGCGCACCGCCGCGCCGACCATCTTCAAATCGAACGGCTTGGGCGTCGAGGATGTGGCAGCGGCGGGGTTTGTCTACGAGGCGTTCTATTCCTGAGCAGGCATCTGCTGCTCGGATTCGTACCAGGCGCTGATCTTGAGGCGGCGGCAGACCCAGCACAGGTGCTCGGCGGAGTTCGACGCGCACTCGGCGCCGCACACTACGCACTTGCCCTTCGGCGGCAACTTGTCAGGATGCGCCTCGCGTTTCGCCTGGTCGAGGATCTCGCTCGGAATCACGTGCTCCAAAGGCGGGATCCGTTTCTTTCGCATCGGCAATCTCCACATTCAATACAGCACAACCGGCCGCGTTCCGCAATGTCAATTGCTGCCGCGCTCAGGCCGCAGCCTCATATCTTACGACGGAAGCCGGCTCTAGGGAAGAGGAGCAACGGGGACATTTTTGGCCCGGCTTCGTTGCAATTCGCTTGCCAAAGGCGACGACCTGCGTCTCGACGATGTGCGTGCAGATCGGGCAGTAGACCCAACCCCTCAACTCCCGCCGCACCGCCGGTCGAATGCTGGTTAAGGTATCCATCTCTGGCTCCCTTCGCTCATATGGACGAATGATCGCCCTGCCTGGTTGTAACAATTCGTAAACCCTCTTCGAGGATCCGCAGCCGGCAGCCCCCGACCCTTGCCACCGCGCTTGGGGGGACGGTAAAGTTGGAGAGCGCGCACCATCATGGGAACTGCGGGCAGAAGTGGACAGTTTCGCTCCTGGGGCGTGGAGGACCACGCCATCCGGATCGAGTATGCCGTTCCGGCGCTCGAAGAGATCTGCGCTAACGCCGTGGACGGCCTGCTCAGTTTCCGCCACGGCGGGATGGAGGTTGGCGGAGTACTGTTCGGCACAGCGGCGGGCGACCGTGTACGCATCGTGACCTACCGCCCGCTCAAGTGCGAGCACGCCTTTGGTCCCCGGTTCGTCCTTTCGGAACGCGACCGCGCCGCCCTGAAGGAACTCTTGTACGCGCCGCGGCGGGAAGCCGGCCTGCGCGGCCTCGAGCCGGTAGGCTGGTATCATTCCCACACCCGTAGCGGAATCCAGCTCTCTCCCCGGGACCTCGAGATCTACGATTCGTATTTCCCGCAGCGGTGGCAGGTTGCGCTGGTCATCAGCCCTGACAACTTCGGGCCCGCTCGCGCCGGATTCTTCTTCCGCGAACCGGACCGCACCGTCCGAGGCGAGTACACCTACGAGGAATTCACCAGCCTCGCGCGCAGGCACGGGCTGGTGGCCGAACTCGCCGCCGAAACGGAGGCCCCCGAAGAGCCCGCCGTGCCGGCCCAGCCGGAACCCCGGCCGCGCAAGGCGGCGGCTTCGCCCGTCGCCCGCCCCTCCGCTCCGCCTCCGGCGCCGGCAGCCCAACCGGCCTTGGAAGCCCTCGAGGTTCCGAGCTTTGCGCGCGCCCGGCCGTGGCGCGAAAAGAAATGGGCCTGGGTGCTGCTGGCCGCGGCGCTCGTCGCCGCCGCCGCGTTTGGGGCGGTCCGCTATTACGTCCAGTCCGCCCCGCCACAGCCGCTTTCCCTGTGGGTAGCGGACTTGGGCGGCCAGTTGCTTATCGAGTGGAACCACGCCGCGAAGCCGGTTCGCGATGCCCAGCGCGCCACGCTCGAGATCCAGGACGGCAACCAGCACGTCACCAAGACGCTCGATGGCGACGTGCTCCATGAGGGCAGCATAGACTACCAGCGGATCGCCGATGTCGTGGACGTCCGCCTGCGAATCAAGCAGGACGGCCACGAAGTGCAGGAGCTGATCCGGTTCATCGGCCAGCCGGTCGGACGCGCCACCACACCCGAGGACGCCGCCGTGGCCAAGCAGCGGGATGAGCTCAAGGCCGAGCTCGATGCGATGCGCAGCCAGATGGAGGCCAAAGACGCCCAGATCCGCCGGCTCCGCAGCCGGTTGCCGCGAGAGTGAGCGCGGCCCCGCGCAGCCCGCCTTCTCAAGGAAACCCAATCCCCGGCGCTACAATCAAACTGTCAGATGGCCCGAACCCTGATTGTCCTGCTGCTGGCCGCCATAACGGCGTTCGCGGCGGACTTCCGCCTGTATCTCAAAGATGGCAACTACCACCTCGTGCGCGAATACCAGGTCCAAACCGACCGCGTGCGTTTCTACAGCGTCGAGCGCAGCGAGTGGGAGGAGATCCCGCTGAGCCTGGTGGATTTGAAGCGCACCGAGGCCGAAAAGCAGGAACGCCAGGAGGCCCTCCGGAAGGAAGCGGCCGAGATCGCAGCCGAGGACAAGTTCGAGCGGGAGCTGCGCGAGCAGCGCGAGCGCATCCCCGTGGGACCTGGAGTCTACTTCGCCGAGGGCAACCAGATCAAGCCGCTGAAGCAGGCCGAGTCGAAGGCCGTCAATAAGAAAAGCCGGTGGGTCCTCCAACGCCTGTCGCCCATCCCGGTGGTGGCCGGCAAAACCACCGTCGAACTCGAAGGCGAGCGCTCGGCCGGCGTTATGACCTCCTCCCGCCCCGAGTTCTACATACGCCTCGATCGCGAAGAGACCTTCGGCATCGTGAAGATGATGCCCAAGAAGGGCGCGCGCGTGGTGCAGGAGTGGGAGATCGTGCAGGTTACGAAGGAGGTCATCGAGAAGCAGCAGGATGTCCCGATCTTCCGCAAGCAGTTGGACGATGGCCTCTACCAGATCTGGCCGCAGCAGCCGCTCGAGCCCGGCGAGTACGCCGTGGTCGAGTACACCCCCGGCGAGCGCAACATCCAGACCTGGGACTTCGCCTACCGGCCCGACTGATCTTCCGCCTGCCCCGCATCCGATGTAACCTAGGTGGCAGATGACTGACCATGTCGATTACTACGAGCTGATGCAAATCAGCCCCAACGCGGAGCTTGCCACCATCCAGCGGGTGTACCGGATGCTGGCCGCGCGCTACCACCCGGATAACCCCGAAACCGGAAACACCGACAAGTTCGTCCAGTTGCAGAAGGCGTACGAGGTGTTGTCCGACCCGGCGGCCAGAACCGCGCACGACGCTCTGCTCTCCCAGCAGAGCGGGCAGCCGCTCCCCGTTTTCGAGATGAAGGAGTTCGTGGTCGGCATCGACGCCGAGATGAACCGCCGCCTCGGAATGCTGTGCCTGCTCTACAACCGGCGCAGATCCACCGCCGAACACCCCGGCCTGTCCGTTCTCGACATGGAAAGCAAGATGGCTCTTCCGCGGGAATACCTCGAATTCACCATCTGGTACCTCAAAGAAAGGGAATTGGTGCGGCGCGACGAGAGTACCAGCGAGATCATGATCACCGCAAAGGGCATCGATTTCGTCGAGCAGAACATGCCGGCCAGCCGCATCGTCCACAAACTGCTGAAGCCCGGCAACGACGAGACCGCCGTCCGCTCAGAGGAGGGCGAAGCACGCGACCCGGCCTGATTCGGACCGGCGTTCGGCCCTGCCCGCTATCGCTCGCCTTACCGCCCCTTGGCCTTGGGGGCGTTAGCCCGCTGTTTCAGAATCCAGAGGGCCCACTTCTGGACCGTCGCCTGTTTTTCGCGTCTGGTCAGCACCGACCCTGAGTGTTTCATTTAAGCCTGCTCCGTAAGAGAAATGAAAAGCCTTTAACCAAATCCTAATACGACGATTTGCGGGTGTCAAGATCCTTAACTTCGAAAGCGCAGCCTTCGGCGCCCCGGAGGTCGCGAGTGCCGGCCGGCCTGCCTGCCCGCCAGCTTCATGATGTCAGCGCCTTCCGGCAGCCCCCAATCGCCGGTGACAAAACCCCGGCAAGGGGCGCATGCTGACGCCGTTTCTCACACCTGCAGCACGTCCTCGTCCTTCGCCACCAGCGAATACAGCACCGGCGAGAGGAACACCGAGAGCAGCAGGCGCGAGGCCAGGCCGCCGACGATCACGATCGCGAACGGCTTCTGGGAATCGCTGCCGATGCCCGTCGACATCGCCGCGGGCAGCAGTCCGAAGCAGGCCACCAGCGCCGTCATCATGATCGGCCGCAGCCGCAGCAGCGCCGCCGCGTGCGTGGCCTCGACGATGTCGCGGCCCTCCAGCCGCAGCTTGTTGATGAACGAATAGAGAATCACGCTGGTCTGCACCGCCACGCCCATCAGCGCCACGAAGCCCAGCCCCGACGACACGCTGAAGTTCGTCCCCGTCAGCTTCAACGCCAGCAGGCCGCCCACCGGCTCCGTCATGAGCACGCTGATCACGATAACCACCGGGAACTTCAGATTGCCGTACAGCGCGAACAGGATGACCAGCATCAAAACGATCGTCAGCGGCAGGATGACCATCATTTGCGTGCGCGCCGCCAGGTACTCCTTGTACTCGCCGCCCCAGTCGAAGCGGTAGCCGATGGGCAGCTTGACGGCTGCGGCCGTCTTGCGCCTCGCCTCGCCCACTGCGCTCGCCAGGTCCCGCCCCTCCACGCTGAACTGAATCCCGATGTAGCGCGAGTTCGCTTCGCGGTAGATGAACGACGCGCCGTTCTCCACCTTCACCGTGGCGAACTGGCTCAGCGGCAGGTGCTGCCCATCCGGCGTAGGCACCAGCAGGCTCTCGATCGCCTCCTTGTCGCTGCGGTACTTCTCCTGCATCCGCACCACCAGGTCGAACTGCTCCTCGCCCTGGATCACCTGCGTGGCCGCCTTGCCGCCCAGCGCCGCCTCGACGAGCCCGTTGATGTCGCTGACGTTCAGTCCGTAGCGCGCGATCTTCTCGCGGTCCGGCTCGATGGTCAGGCTGGGCTGCCCCAACTCCTGCACAATGGCGATGTGCGTGATGCCGGGCACCTGCGAAATCGTGCGCCGGACTTCGCGGGCCTTCTCCTCCAGCACGCTCAGGTCGCCGCCGAAAATCTTCACCGCCAGCGAGCTCTTCAGACCGGTTTCCGCCTCGTCCACCGCGTCCTCGGCCGGCTGCGTGTAGTTGAAGACCACCCCCGGAAACACGGCCAGCTTCTTGTGGAGCGCCTCGATCAGGTCCGCCTTGGTGCGGATCGGGCCCTTCCAGACGGCGTCGCGATACGGCTTGAGCCCCACGTAAAACTCGTTGTTGAAAAACCCGGTCGGGTCGGTTCCGTCGTCCGGGCGGGCGAGCTCGTTGGCGACCAGCGTCACCTGCGGAAAACTCCGCAGAATGCCCCGAATCTGGGGCGAGAGCTTGGTGGCTTCGTCGAAGGAGATGGTGTAAGGCGTCGTGGCGCGGACCCACAGCGCGCCCTCGTCGAGGTGCGGCATGAACTCGGCGCCGATCGACGGAATCAGCATCAGCGTCGCGCCCAGCACTCCCAGGCACACCGCCACCGTGACCCAGCGCCACCGCAGGCAGACGTCCAGCAGCCAGCCGTAGACCGTGCGCACACCCTCGTACAATCGCACCCTCGGCTCGTGGACGTGCCGCCGCAGGAAGAAGGCGCACAGAACGGGGAGCAGCGTCAGCGTGCAGATCAGCGCGCCCACCAGGGCGAAGGCCATGGTATCGGCCATCGGCTCGAACAACTTGCGCGAAGGCCCGGTCAGTGCGTAGATGGGCAGGTACCCGGCGATAATTACCGCGATGGCGTAAAAGATCGGCCGCTCGACGTCGTGCGCCGCGCTGCGAATCACGTCGATGACGCGGAACTCCTGCCCCTCGCGCCCGGCCAGCTCGCGGAAGATGTTCTCCACCATCACCACCGCGCCATCCACGATGATGCCGAAGTCGATCGCCCCGATCGAAAGCAGGTTCGCGGGAATGTGCCGCCAGTCCAGGCAGATAAAGGAGAACAACAGGGCGAAGGGAATCGTCGCCGCCACAATCAGCGCCGTGCGCACGCTGAACAGGAACAGGCCCAGGATAATCAGCACCAGCACCATGCCGCGCAGCAGGTTGTTCTCCACGGTGCGCGTGGTCTCTTCGATCAGCCCGCTGCGGTCGTAGTACGGAACGATCTTGACGTCGGGCGGCAGCACGTGGCGGTTGAGGTCCTCGGTCAGGTCCTCCACGCGCTTCAGCACCACCTGCGCCTGCTCGCCCACGCGCATCAGGATCACGCCCTCCACCGCGTCGTTCTGACCCATGTAGCCGAACTGCCCGAGGCGCACCGCGTGGCCGATCTCCACTTGCGCCACGTCCTTCACATAGATCGGAATGCCGCCCCGCGTCGCCACCACGACGTTGCCGATGTCCTGCGTGTTGCGGACCAGGCCCAGGCCTCGGATGTAATAGAACTGCCCGCCCTGCGAGTAGAAGCCGCCGCCCGCGTTCGAGTTGTTGGCGCCCAGTTGCTGCAGGATCAGCGGAACGCTGACGCCGTAAGCGAACAGCTTGTTCGGATCGAGCAGCACCTGGTATTGCATCACCGTGCCGCCGAACCCCGAGTCGTCGGCCACTCCCTCGACGCCGCGGTAGCGCCGTTGGAGCACCCAGTCCTCGATGGTCTTCAGCTCCTGCGGCGTCCGGTCCGGGCTTTGGAGAACGTAGCGGTAGATCAGGCCGCTGGGGCTGAACAGCGGCGAAACCGTTGGGTTGACGCCCGCGGGCACGGTCGCATTGGCCAGCCGCTCGAAGGCCTGCTCGCGCACGAAGTACGGATCGGCGTCGTACTGGAAGTTCATCTGCACCGACGACAGGCCGTAGAGCGAGATCGAGCGCAGCGCCTCCAGCTTGGGAATGCCGTTCATCTCCACTTCCAGGGGAATCGAGATGAGCCGCTCCACCTCCTCGGCGGCGTGCCCCGGCCACTGGCTGACGATCTCAACGTGCGGCGGCGACAGATCCGGGTACGCGTCAATCGGCAGCTTCGAGAACGACCACGCGCCCCAGAACATCAGGGCGATCGAAGCCATTACCACCAGGAACCGCTGGCGGAGCGCGAAAGAAACGATGCGGGCAATCATATGGCGGTGTGAGCGCTAGTCCGCGCTGGTCAGGAAATCCAGAAAGACGCTGCCCTCCGAGACAACCCGTTCCCCGTCGTGGAGCCCGCTCGCGATCTCCACCAGGCCATCTTGCTGGCTACCCACACCGATCAGCCGCTGCGCAAACGCTCCGGGCCGCACCTCCACATAGACGAAGGGCTCGTTCTGCGCGTTGTGCAGCACCGCCGAAGCCGGCATCACCAGGACGTTCCGCATAGTGCGCGTGTGAATCGTCGCATCCACGAACATGTCCTTCTTGAGCACGCCGCCTGGGTTCCGGGTCACGATGCGCACCGGCGTGGTGCGCGTGGCCGGGTCGAGCATCGAGCCGATGTACTCGACCGTGCCGTGGAAGACCTCCGGCAGCGACGGGTTGGTTTCCTCCACCGCATCGCCCACCCGTACCGAAGGCAGGTCGCGGTCGAAAACGTGTCCCTGAACCCACACCGTGGAAACGTCGCTGATCACGAAACAGGTGGTGGCGCCGCCCTGGATCAGCAGGCCCGGCGAAACCAGCTTCTGCACCACGACGCCCGCGATCGGCGATCGCACGGCCAGTTGCGGGCTGATGGCGGCGCCGGCGTGTTGCGCCGCTTCGAGCTCCTGCTCGGTGATCCCGAAGATCTTGAGGGCCTGGAGGCTGTTCTGAACGTCGGTGACGGCGTCGTTGAAATCCGACTCGGCGCTTTCGTAATCCTTCTGGGCGATGGCGTGGTGAGCCAGCAGGTCCGCGCTGCGCGCCAGCGTCCGCTGCGCCAGGTCCTGGTGGATGCGCGCGTGCTTGTAAGTGGCGAGGGCGTTGGTGACGTCCGGGCTGTTCACGTACAGCAACGGCTGGTTCTCCGCCACCGTGTCTCCCGGCTCCGCCACGATCCGCACCACCGGCCCGCTCACCTGCGTGATGGCCGGCGTCGTGCGGTTGGCGTTCCAATCGACGGTCCCGGTCGTGCGCACGGTGGTCGCCCACGTGGCTTTCCGGACGGCGGTGACCTTCAGGTGATCGAGCTGCGCCGCTGGAACCGTCAGCAAACCTGGCTGCGTGCCTCCGGCCGCCGCACCTGAGCTGGCCGCCACCGGCCCCGCCCCGCCGCACGCAGTGAGCGAAAGCAACGACACAACAACACCCGCCCCCAGGGCGCGGTCCCTCCGCCGCAAACGCGTCAATGGAGCTCTCCTTATCTAGTTGGATTATCGCAGGTTCGGAAATAGGTACACGATTCTCAGCCGCCCGCGCGCATTCAAACCACGGTGGGCGGCCTTCGGGCCGCGCCTGGCTGCGGGCGTCGGACGCCTGCGCCACGGCGGCGTGCGCTACACTGGCGGTCGATGCTCTCCCGAGTCCTCTGCGCGACCCTCTTTGCCGCGGCCGCGGCCCTGGCGCAATCCGGCGCCGCGAATCCCGAGAATGCGCTGGTGCGCGACATCCTCCGCGAGCTCATCGAAACCAACACCACTCACTCCACCGGCAGCACCGGCCTGGCCGCGGAGCGCATGGCCGCGCGGCTGCGCGCCGCGGGCTTCGCCGCCGCCGACATCGAGATCCTGGGACCCCGCCCCGAGCGCGCCAACCTGGTGGCCCGGATTCACGGCACTGGCCGGCGAAAGCCCATCCTCCTGATCGCCCACCTGGACGTGGTCGAGGCCAACCGCGCCGACTGGACCACCGACCCCTTCCAGTTCGTCGAGAAGGACGGCTACTTCTACGGCCGCGGCACCAGCGACATCAAGAGCGGAGACGCCATCCTGGTGGCGAACTTCATTCGCTGGCGCAAGGAGGGCTACCGCCCCGACCGCGATCTCGTCATCGCGCTGACCGCCGACGAAGAGGGCGGCACGGAGAACGGCATTGCCTGGCTCCTGGCGAACCGCCGCCAGTTGATCGATGCCCAATATTGCATCAACCTCGATGGCGGCGGCCTGAAAATCAAGGGCGGGCACAACCTGCTCAATGAGGTGCAGGTCAGTGAAAAGGGGTTTCTTACTTTCATCCTCGAGGCCAGGGACAAGGGCGGGCACAGCTCGGTTCCCCGCAAGCACAACGCAATCTATGAGCTGTCCGAGGCGCTGGTTCGGCTGAGCCGTTTTGAGTTCCCGGTGACGCTCGACGAAGGCCGGAGGGAGCAGCTTCGCGCGGTGGCGGCGGAGGTGGGCGGCGAGACCGCGGGCGCGATCACGAAGCTGCTCGCGGCCGGCCCGCCGGACCCCGCGGCCGTTCGCCTGCTCTCCGACAGCCCCGACCTGAACGCCCTCCTGCGCACCACCTGCGTGGCGACCATGGTGCAGGCGGGCCATGCCGAGAACGCGCTGCCCCAATCCGCCCGGGCCACCGTGAACTGCCGCATCCTGCCCGGGCAGGCGCCCGAAGAGGTCGAGCAAACGCTGCGCCGCGTCATCGCCGACGGCGCGATCGCCCTCACCACCGCCGCCGACAGCCCGATCGCCGAGGTGGGCAGTCCCACGTCGCCGCTCAATCCGGAAGTCATTGACGCCATGAAGGCCGTGACCGGATCCATGTGGCCGGGCCTGCCCGTGGTTCCCGTCATGAGCCGCGGCGCGAGCGACGGGCGCATCCTCCGCCGCGCCGGCATGCCTGTCTACGGCATCTCCGGGATCGCCCAGGACGAGGACGATATCCGCGCCCACGGCAAAGACGAGCGCCTCGGCGTCACCGCCCTGTTCGAGGGACGCCAGTTCGTCTACCAACTGGTGAAGGCGCTGGCCGGCGGGTAGGCACGTGGAACCGCTTGCCCCGCGAGCGCTGCCGCTATGCCTGCCTGGCCGCGTCCAGGTTCATGACGCGCAGGATCTCGGAGTAAAACTCCAGCGCGGTCTCCGTGTCCGAGTGGTTGGGCCCGGCTGCTTTTTCGAGAATCGCGATTGAGATCTCCAGCAGCCGCTTGGTCTCGCTGAAGCGCGCCTCCTCGCGGTAGGTCTTCGCCAGGTCGCGCAGCGCCGGGACGATCTCGGGGCGCTTCGAGCCGAGCGCGCGCTTGAGCATCCCCAGCGCGCTCCTGAACAACGGCTCGGCTTCGTAGAACTTGTGCTGGGCGCTGTAGGCGTATGCCAGCCGCTTCAAGTCTCTCGCCAGCGATGGATTCTCGCTGCCCAGAATCTGCGCCTTGATCGTGAGCGCCCGGCGCAGCAATGGCTCCGCCTCGTTGTACCGGCCGCCTGTGAGGTAGAACTCGCCCAGCTTGCCGAGCGTGATGGCCGTGCTCCAGTCGTCCCGCCCCAGAACGCCTTCTTTGATGGCCAGCGCGCGCCGCAACGCAAATAGCGCCGCCGGCCGGCGGTTCAGGCTTACGTAAATCTCCCCGAGCAGATCGAGCACCAGCGCGACTTCGGGCCGGTTCGGCCCATGGGCATGTTCCGCGATGCCCAGTGCCTGCTCGCACCAGCGCACCGCGGCATCGCGCTTGTGCTGCAGTTTCGCGACGCCCGCCAGGTTGTAAAGCACCGTGCCGAGGTCGGGATGCGTGGGTCCGTACGAGTGCTCGTAGATGGTTGCCGCCCTGCGCAGAAGTCTTTCCGCGGTGGCGTGGTTGCCCGCCCTCGAATGCATCACTGCCAGCGCGTTCAGGCTCTCGGCAACGTGCGGATCGTTGCGCCCCAGCTCGGTGGCGACGTCCGTGGCGCGCGACAGACACTGCATCGCCTGTTCGTCCTGGCCGACATTGAACAGGCCCTCTGCGGCGTCCATATAGAACCGCCACGACGCCTCTTGCGCGTCCGCATAGGGCTCCGGCACGCGCGACTGCGTCGCCGTACTTCCAGGCTCGGCTTCCGGAGGCTGCCGGGACAACGTGGCAAGTCTCATCGCGAGTCCTTCCAAAGCGCGGGCCTGCGAGTTCAGCACCTTCAAGCCCGCTATCTTTTTTACCGCCCCAGTATAGAACAGCCACCGCGAGAATTTACACGCACTAGTAACATTTTGCCTGGGGATTCGCTATCGGTACGTACAGTACTTCGGTACTTACTTCGATACTCTGATGTGAAATGCCGTGCGTGGGGCAGGCTGTTTGGCTTGTCTGCCGCTGGCGAAACCGCCCGCCCCAGCCCGTTTAAACGGCCGAGAACTTGTGCACCGTCGTGCTGTGATAGCGCTGGCCGGGTTTCAGAACCGTCGTCGGAAAACTCGGGTGGTTCGGCGAATCGGGATAGTGCTGTGTCTCGAGGCAGAACCCCGAGCGGCGCCCGTATCGTCTGCCGCCCTTGCCCAGCATGTCGCCGATGAAATTCCCGGAATAGAACTGGACCCCCGGCTCGGTGCTGAAGAGCTCCAGCACGCGGCCTGTTTTCGGCTCCACGGCCTTGGCGACCTGGGACAGGCCCTCGCCGCTCCGGTTCAGCACGAAGTTGTGGTCGTATCCGCCCCCTAGCTTCAGTTGTTCGTCGTCCGCGTCGATCCGCGCGCCAATCGCGACAGGCTGGCGGAAGTCGAACGGAGTGCCGGCCACGCTGCGCAGTTCGCCGGTCGGAATCAGGCCGGCGTCGACCGGCGTCATGCGGTCCGCGTTCAACCTGAGCAGGTGGCCCAGGTTGTCGCCCCCGCATGCCAGGTTGAAATACGAATGGTTGGTGAGGTTGACCACCGTGTCCTGGTCCGTCGTCGCGCTGTAATCGATCCCCAGCTCGTTGGCGTCCGTCAGGCTATACCGCACCGTCACGTCCAGGTTGCCGGGGAAGCCTTCCTCGCCGTCCTTGCTCAGATAGCCGAGTTCGAGCGACTGCGGCCCGGCGCTCCTGACCTGCCACACAACCCTGTCGAATCCGCGCGGTCCGCCGTGGAGGTTGTTCTCGCCGTTGTTCTGTGCGAGCTTATACTCGACGCCGTTCAGCGTGAACCGGCCCTTGGCGATCCGGTTTCCGTAACGGCCGATCAGCGCTCCGAAGTACGGATGATCGCCCAGGTAGCCCTCCAGCTTGTCGAAGCCGAGGACGATGTCCCCCGGCCGGCCGTTGCGGTCCGGCGTGCTGAGCGAGACGAGCGTCCCGCCGTAGGTCATGATCGTGGCTTCGACGCCGCTCGAATTTGCCAGCCTGTAAAGTTCGACGGGCGTGCCGTCCGTGGTCTTTCCGAAATCCTGTGGGTTCACTTTCCGAGCTCCTTTTACTCAACGAATTCTACCGTGTTTCGGCTGCCCGCGTCGCCCGCCGCTCGCCGCTGCGCCTGATGGAGCCGGAATCCACGGCCAACGCTCCATGAACCGCCCGCTAAAGTTCTTAGCCGCCGCGCAAAACCGGGTTATAATGCTCTTCGTTCTTTGCGCGAATTTCTGGCGCTTCGACTGTGCTGAGCCTTTTCCATACTCGCGCAGGTCCTGCCGGCGGGCCCGTAGGTCTGGGACGGTCGGGCGAATCTTCGCGCCCGAGCCTCCTCTTCCCGCTCGCCGTCTTCCTTTGGCTGGCCACCGGCCTGGCGGGAGCCAGCTACAGGTACTTCCTTCACGAGCGGGAGGCGCTCCTGCGGGATATAGGGAACCAGCTCTCCGCCATCGCCGCGAGGAAGGTTGCCCAGGTTACAGCTTGGCGTGAGGAGCGGTTCAAGGACGCCCGCACAATCATGGCTAACGCCGGCGGGTTGCCCTCCGTGCGTCAGCTTCCGGAAGGGATGGACGCCGCGGCCGCCTCCGCATTGGTCAGCCAGTTGATGAAAGACTGCCGGACGGAGGCGTACGCCGGCGCCGTTCTGGTCGACCGCCAGGGGCGGACCCGCGTTGCAGCCGGCGCAGCCGCCGCCCCGGTACTCTACGCCCGTCTCTTCGACCAGGCTCTCCACGCCGGCGATGTTGTGCTTGCGGACTCGCCGAGAGACCGCGGGCAGGGGGGCATGAACCTTGACTTGGTGATTCCGCTGGCCGCCGGCGGCGGTTCGCCGGCTGCCGCCCTGGTCCTGAGAATCGATGCCGGCCAATCGCTCTATCCGCTCATCCGGCCAAGCCCGGGCGGGAACGGCGACATCGGCGACATTGTGTTGTTCCGCCGGGAAGGAGACAGCGAGCTGGTGTTGGGCGATCTCCGGCGCCCGAAGGACAGCACGCAGCCGCTTCCGGCGGGGACCGCTCTTTCCGCGCCTGCCCAAGCCGCGCTGGAACGCGACGGCACCCTGCACGGGCTCGACTACCGGGGAGTTCCCGTGCTGGTCGCGATGCGCAAGGTCCCGGCGTCAACCTGGTCCGTGGCAGTCGAGCTGGACCTGGAGGAAGTCGAGCGCGCGCTGACCCTGCAGTCCGCCCTCCTCGCGCTCCGCCTGGGGGCGCTCATCGCCGCCGCCGGTTTTGGCCTCTTCATGCTGTGGCGTCACCAGCGGTTGCGGTTCTATAAGCAAGCCTACGAGGCGGAAGTGGAACGCCGCGCCCTGGTGGGCCACTTCGATTACCTGAGCCACTACACCAACGACATCATCCTGCTCTCTGGCACGGACGGGCACATCGTCGAGGCCAACGAGCGCGCCGGCAAAGCCTACGGCTACACCCGCGAACAGCTGCTGGGCAAGCGCCTCACTGACCTGTGCCAGCCCCGTCAGGCCGAATCGGATAAGTTGCCCCCTGACCCAGCCGAGATGGACGGCCGGGTTGTCGAGACCTGGCACCGCCGCCAGGATGGGTCCGTTTTCCCCGTCGAGGTCAGCACCCGGACCATTGACGTAGACGGCGTCCGCTTCCAGCAGACCATCGTTCGCGACATCACCGAGCGCAAGGCGATGGAAGAGGAGCTGCGGCAGGCCAAGCAGCAACTGGAAGCCGTGATCGAGGCCGCGCCGGCCGGCATTGTCGTGGTGGATCGGGAAGGGCTCATTCGGCGCTGCAACAAGGCCGCCGAGCGCATCTATGGCTTGGCGGCGCAGGAGGTTCTCGGCCAGCCCATCCCGGATTCCATCTACCCGGAAGAGGAACGGGCCAGAGGGAGAGAGCTCGCCAGGCAGTACGCGGCCGGCCAGATCCTGAGCGGAGTCGAAGTTACGCGCCTGCGCAAGAACGGCTCCCCGGTTGAAATCAGCGTGAGCTCCGCGCCGCTGCGCGACGGGCACGGGACGACGCTCGGCGGCCTGGTCGTCGTCACCGACATCACCGACCGCAAGAAAGCCGAAAGATCGCTGATCGAGAGTGAGGAACGGTTCCGGCTGTTGGCGGCAAACTCACCTGAGGCGATTTTCATACAAACCGGCGGCTGCTTCCGATATGTGAACCCGGCCGCGGTGGCTGCCTTCGGCGCCGAGTCCGCCGCCAAGCTTCTGTCTCGACCCGTGCTGGAGCGGATTCATCCGGACGACCACACCATTGTGCGGGAGAGGATGCGCCAGGTCAGGGAAGAGAGGCGGCCCGCGCCGGCCATCCAGCATCGGTTCCTCAGACTGGACGGCTCCACTGTCGAAGTCGAGGCGTCTTCCGAGCCCTTCCTCTACCTGGGCATGGCTGGCTCCCTGGTTTACTTCCGCGACATCACGGAACGGAAGCGCGCCGAGGAGGCGCTCCGCGCAAGCGAACGCCGCTTGCAGTTGGCGGTTCAGATCTCGAAGACCGGGCTGTGGGACCACGATCTTCGATCCAACCAGGTCTACTACTCGCCGGAGTGGAAGGCGCAGCTTGGCTATGCGCCCGGCGAGATCGGCAACACCCTCGACGAGTGGGAGAAGCGGATCCACCCCGAGGACCGCGAGCGCGCCCTGGCCGTGATCAAATCCCTGGATGCCGCCTCGCCCGAGTACGAGACGGATTTCCGGCTGCGGCACAAGGACGGGAGCTATCGCTGGATTCTGGCTCGCGGCGCGCTCCTGTTCGACGCCCAGGGGCAGCCGCGCCACATCATCGGCTCCCACATGGATTTCACCGAGCGCAAGAAGATGGAGGAGGAGCTCGACGCCAGCCGGCGCCTGGTTCATCGCATCCTCAACGCCACCCCCGACCTGCTTTACATCTACGACCTCGACGAAGGCCGCAACACGTTTGCCAACCGGCACGTGACCGAGTTCCTGGGATACAGCTCCGACCGCGCCCAGGAACTGGGCCCCGACCTGATGAGCCAGATCCTTCACCCCGAGGATGCGGCCGCCGTGGCCGAGCACTACCGCCGCTGCCGTGCCGCCGCCGACGGCGAAACGATCGAGATCGAGTACCGCATGCGCCACGCCAACGGGTACTGGTGCTGGGTCCACTGCCGCGACATGGTGTTCTCCCGCACCGACGGCATCCCCAGCAAAATTCTGGGAGTGGCCCAGGACATCACCCAGCGCAAACATGCCGAAGACGCCTTGCGCAAGAGCGAGGCCCGCCTCGAGCGCGCGCAGCAGATCGCGGAGCTGGGAAGCTGGGAAGCATCCAGGCGCAGCATGGAGGCCGGGCCCTCCGCCGAGCCAATCCAATGGTCCAATGAGCTCTACCGCATTTGGGGAGTCTCCCGGGAATCCTTCACGCCGCGTCCCAGCACCATTGCCCCAACCGTCCACCCGGAGGACCACGCCGCGGTCCTCGCCGCCATGAAGACCTGTCTGGAGACCGGCAAACCGTTCCGCCTGGAACACCGCATCGTTCGCCCCGACGGCACCCAGCGGTGGGTCCGCCAGCACGGGGAACGGCAGACCGACGATTCCGGTAATCCCTGCATCATCGGCACCGCCCAGGACGTCACCGAGTACAGGCGCTTGCAGGATCAGTTCTTGCAGGCTCAACGGCTGGAAAGCATCGGCAGGCTGGCCGGGGGCGTCGCCCACGACTTCAACAACCTGCTGACCGTCATCATCTGCTGCAGCGAGCTGGTGCTCGAAGAGCTGCCCGCGGACGGCTTCCAGGCAAACTCCGTGGGTGAGATCCGGAAGGCGGCACAGCGCGCCGCCGCCTTGACCGAGCAACTGCTGGCCTTTGGCCGGCGCCAGGTCGTCCAGCCCAAGGTTCTGGATCTGAACCTGGTGATCCAGGACGTGGAGAAGATGATCGGCCGCCTCATCGGCGAGGACATCGAGCTGATCGCTCATCTGGGAGCCGCCGGAAAGGTGATCGCCGATCCCAACCAGATCAACCAGGTCCTCATGAACCTGGCCGTCAACGCGCGCGATGCCATGCCGCACGGGGGCAAGCTCATCATCGAGACCCGCGACTTCACCGAGAGCGACAGCCATCCGGAGCTGGCCGGCGGCTCCTACGTCGAACTGGCCGTCAGCGATACCGGCTCGGGCATGGATGAATACACCCGCAGTCATCTGTTCGAGCCGTTTTTCACCACCAAGGACAAGGCCAAGGGCACCGGCCTGGGACTGTCCACGGTTTACGGCATCGTCAGGCAGGCGGGCGGGCACATCTTTGTCTATAGCGAATGCGGCGCTGGCACTACCTTCCACATCTACCTGCCTCGCGCCGAGGGCGAGGTTGTCTCCGTGGAGGTTTCCAATGCCCCGGCCGCCGACCTCAGCGGTACTGAGACGCTGCTGGTGGTGGAGGATCAGGCCGAGGTCCGGCACCTGGCGATGGAGGTTCTCGAGAGCTACGGATACAAGGTCCTCGGAGCCGCCAGCGGTCCGGACGCTCTCCAGCTTTGCGAGATTTACACCGGGCCGATCCACCTGATGGTGACCGATGTCGTCATGCCCGGCATGACCGGCCCGGAACTGGCCGCGAAGCTGACTGCGCTGCGGCCTCGGATGAAGGTGCTTTTCATGTCGGGCTACGCCGACAAGTTGATCGCCGCCGAGGGCGGGCTTGCCGGCGACATGGCCTACCTGCAAAAGCCGTTCTCCCCGATCTCGCTGGCGGCCAAGGTGCGCGAAACCCTCGGCCCGCGCGCTGAAGGGACGTAGCGCAGGCTCTCAGCCTGCCGCGCCGAGACTCTCTCGGCGCCTGGGAAACAGTCTTGGCCGTCCAGGTCTGGTATCATTTAAGGTTACTTCTCAGCAGGCCGGTCCCCAGCCGTCCCTGCGGATTCCAAGCCCAACTAACAGGAGATATCCCAGATGGCAGTCAAAATCGCAATCAATGGTTTCGGCCGCATCGGGCGCAATGTCGTCCGTGCCGCCCTGCATGACCCCGAGATCGAATTCGTAGCCTGCAACGACCTGACCGACACCAAGACGCTGGCGCACTTGCTGAAGTACGACTCCGTGCTTGGACCGGTGCATGCGGAAGTGGCGGCTGCGGGAGATTCCATCCTCATCGACGGCAAGCCGCTGAGAGTGTTCGCGATCAAGGACCCGGCGGAGCTCGACTGGACCTCGGTCGGCGCCCAGATCGTCATCGAATCGACCGGCAAGTTCACCGACGCGACGCTGGCTTCCAAGCATCTGCGCGGCACCGTGAAGAAGGTCATCATTACCGCTCCGGCGAAGAACGAGGACCTGACGGTCGTCATCGGCGTCAACGACAACGTCTACGATCCGGCCAAGCACAACGTCATCTCCAACGCGTCCTGCACCACCAACTGCCTGGCGCCGGTGGTGAAGGTGCTGCACGAAACCTTCGGAATCCTGAAGGGCTCCATGACCACGATCCACAGCTACACCAACGATCAGCCGGTTCTGGATTTCCCGCATAAGGACTTGCGCCGCGCCCGCGCCGCGGCCCTCAACATGATTCCCACCACCACCGGCGCCGCCAAGGCCATCGGCCTGGTGATGCCGGCTCTCAAGGGCAAGCTGGACGGCTATTCCATGCGCGTCCCGACCCCCGACGTTTCCGCCGTGGACCTGGTGGCAGTGCTCGAGAGGGACGCCACCGCCGAGGAAATCAACGCCGCTCTGAAGGCCGCCGCCGAGGGCCCGCTGAAGGGCATCCTGGCTTACACCGCGGACCCGGTGGTTTCGACCGACATGCTGCACAACTCCAACAGCTCGATCGTCGATAGCCAGTTGACCAAGGTGCTGGGCGGCAATCTGGCCAAAGTGGTCGCCTGGTACGACAACGAGTGGGGCTACTCCTGCCGCGTGGTCGACCTGGCCAAGCTCGTCGCCTCCAAGGGCCTCTAAGATTCAGCGGGACTGCCCCCTGGCGGGCAGTCCCGCCCGTTTGTCCGGCTCGACTCTCTGATTCCCCCCTGCCTGCCTTCTCGTTTTGCGCCTGGACGCGTCGGGAACAGTTGTGTCTGGATTGCCTTGACTCGCATACAGAAGTAAGGTCTAATCGAGAACTTGTGGCCGCGGGTTGAGGACTGCCCCAAGAAGGAGGTGACACTATGAGTTGGTTCCGCAAGTTGTTTGGTCGAGAGGTGAAGGATGGGGCGCCCCCAGCCAGATCTGCCGCACCAGTGGCCGCTGCGTCGTCTGATTTCCAGGTCCGGATCGCGGAAATTGCACAACTTGAAGACCAGCGGCTCCTCGGAGACCTTGCCAGAAAGGACAGCAATCCTGAACTCCGAATAGCTGCGGTCGGAAAGCTGCGGGAGCAGCAACTGCTCGCAGACATTGCCATGACAGATCGCCAAAAGGAGGTGCGTATCGCCGCCGTAGGGAAACTGGTGGAGCAACCTCTTCTTGCGCGCATTGCATCTGAGAGTCAATGTGAATGGACGGCAAAGGCGGCACTGGCTGCGATTCAGGACCAGTCCCTAATCGCAGATGTTGCTGTGCATGAGCAACAGTCCAGAAACGTCACAGCCAGGGCTGTGGAAAGGCTGACCGAGCCACAGATGCTCGCCAGAGTCGTAAAGGAAGTAAAGGACTCCTACCTCATCGGACTGGCAGTGAAGAGAATCCACGACGAGGCGCTCCTGTTAGAACTCCTGACAAAGGAATGGAGCCACATGGCGCCCTACATGATTGTCGGCGAAGGGTGCTTCTCGGATGACAGCCTGATCTTTATTGCGAGGACATACCCTGCCCGAAGGAGCCAGGCTCTTGAACGGATCGCAAACCCAAAGGCGCTTGCGGAGTTTGCCCTGGGCTCCAGTGAGGCCCGCGATCGGCTGTCCGCAGTGGAGCGGATCGACGACCAGGCGATTCTCTTGGATGTCGCTCGGAACGATAGCGATTTGGCCGTTCGCGTTGCCGCAGCGTCCAAATTGACGGATGGGAATCTATCCAAGGAGATATCTGAAGAGCTGCAGGGTATCGTGAATCGTGAACTGGGGGACAAGCGGTGGCCCAGCGCGTGGCGTTCTCTCGTGCACGGCCCGCGTTTGATATCGATCCTCAGGTCCGCAGGCGCCAACCAATCCGGTTGCCCCTACTACGACTCCGGAGCCTGTATGTCTCGGGTAATGGCACGCCAGGACACCTCCTCGGGGCCCGAGGAATGCACGTGGGTTGGCCGGCCCCACCGAGAATGCCATGTATGGAGAATCTCTCCCCGTTGACCTCGCCCTGCTCATCCTGCGGACCCTGGTCTTCGGACCCCAGCACGGACAGCGAATCGCGCACTCCATCCAGCTCACCTCCAGGGATGAGCTGCTGGTCGAGCACGGTGCGCTCTATCCCGCGCTGCTGCGCCTCGAAGCCCAGGGCTGGATTCGGTCCGAGTGGGGCGCCTCCGAGAATGATCGCAAGGCCCGCTTCTACACGCTGACCAGGAGCGGGCGCAGGCGCCTGGCCGGCGAAACCGGCCGCTGGCAACCGCTCGCCGTGGCAATCGGGCGCGTCCTCCACGCGGAGGAGGGATAGGCCCGTGTTCCGCCGCCGCAAGCCCAGCGATTTCAGCGCCGAAATCCAGGCCCACATCGCGCTCGAGGCGGAGCGCCTGCGCGCCGAAGGCCTCAGCCGGCCGGACGCGGACGCCACCTTCCCCGTCACCTCCCTGCGCGCGTAGTAGAGTCTGCGAACTTCGAGCCCCGCCAAACGTAGATACTGACATGGCAGCATTTGCATCGGATGTGATTTACGCGCTCCGCTCGATGCGCCGCAATCCAGGATTCACTGCGGTTGCCGTCGCCGCACTCGCGTTGGGGATCGGAGCCAACACGGCCATTTTCTCCGTCGTCAACGGGGTGATTCTCCAGCCCCTGCCGTTCCGGGAGCCGGACCGTCTGGTACGCCTGGGCGAATCCTATCCGAACGGCGGCTACAACTCCTCGGTCTCCATTCCCAAGTACATGGCGTGGAGCCACAACGAGGTATTCGCCGCAACGGCGCTGTACGACCAGATGGGGCTCAACCAGACGCTCGGCGCCGGGGATCCGCCCATTCAGCTCAGAACCCTCCATGTCTCCCAGGGGTTCTTCCAGGTCTTTGGCGGAGTGCTCGCTCTTGGCCGGGATTTCGAGCGCGCCGAGGATCTGCCCGGCGGGCCGGGCGCCGCGATTCTCACCAACCGCATCTGGCAAAGCCGCTTCGGCGGCGACCCCGGCATTTTGGGGCGAACCATCCTGCTGAACAAACGGCCTTTCACGGTGGCCGGCGTGATGCGGAAGGATTTCGAATCCGATCCGCCAGCCGATGCCTGGCTGCCTCTGCAGGCCGACCCCGACAGCACCAACCAGGGCAACTATCTTTTCGCGGCCGCGCGCCTCAAACCGGGCGTGGACCTCAGCCAGGCGCGCGCGAATATGAGAGTGATCGCCGAGCAGTTCCGCAAAGCCAATCCTAAGTGGATGAACGACGGCGAGAGCGTGGCGGTGATCCCCATGCGCGACTTTGTGGTCGCAGACGTCCGCCCGGCGCTGCTGATCCTGCTGGGCGCGGTCGGCCTGGTGCTGCTGATCGCTTGCGCCAACGTGGCCAATCTGTTGTTGGCCCGCGCCGCCTCCCGGCAGAAAGAGATGGCAGTGCGCGCCGCTATCGGCGCTGGCCGGTGGCACGTGGTGAGGCTGCTTTTGACGGAGAGCGCCATGCTGGCCGGCGCCGGAACCGGTCTTGGCTTCGCGCTGGGTGCTTGGGGCGTGCGGCTGTTGCTGTTGGTGGCGCCCGGCAACATCCCGCGGCTGACCGGCGCCAACACCCTGCACGCCGCCATTCCTGTGCTCGACTTGCGGGTGGCGGCATTTACCATTGCGGTAGCGGTTGCGACCGTGGTCCTGTTCGGGCTCTTTCCTGCCGTGCGCGCTTCGAATCCCGATCTGGCGACCGCGCTGAAGGAAGGCGGCGGGCGGACGGGGACGAGCCATTCCCACAACCGCGCGCGTTCGCTCCTGGTGGTCGCCGAGACAGCGCTGGCGCTGGTGCTGCTCACCGGCGCGGCGTTGCTTCTCCGCAGCTTCGCTGGCCTGCGTTCGGTCGATCCCGGCTTCAACACCCACCACCTGCTCACGTTTGAAACTTCGCTCGCCGGCGGCGACTATTCCACGTCGCCGCAGGTGGCCGAACTCGTCCGCCGAGGGACCGAACGGCTGGAGACCGTGCCGGGCGTGGCGTCCGCCGCGTCCGCGTTCATGCTCCCGATGACCGGAATGAACACGGACCTTCCGCTGAACATCGAGGGCCGCCCCCGTGGCAAAAGCGACTATGACGGAGACGAGCAGTGGCGCGCGGTCTCGCCCCGCTATTTCTTCACCATGCAAGTGCCGCTGCTGCGAGGCCGGGTAATCACGGAACGCGATACGAGCACTTCGCCTTGGGTGGTGGTGATCAACGCGGCCATGGCGAAGAAGTACTGGCCGAAGGAGGAAGCCCTGGGCAAGACCATGGTGATCGGCAGGGGCCTCGGCCCGCAGTTCGAAGAAGGGCCGCGGGAGGTCGTCGGCATCGTCGGCAACGTGCCCGAAACCGGACTCGCCGACCACGGCGAGAGCGTCATGTACGTGCCCCAGGCCCAGGTTCCCAATGGCCTTACGCAACTTGCCAGCGGATTGATCCCGCTCGCGTGGGTGGTGCGGACGGCCGGCGATCCGCTCTCGCTTAGCAGGGCAGTCGAACGCGAGATGCGCGGCGTCGACGCCACGATCCCTGTGGGACACCTCCGCACCGTTGACCAGATCGTTTCGGAGTCGCTCGCGCGGCAGAGCTTCAACACGTTGTTGCTGACGCTGTTCGCCGCGATTGCCCTGTCGCTCGCGGCCATCGGCATTTATGGGCTGATCTCCTACTCAGTCGAGCAGCGCACGCAGGAGATCGGCATCCGGGTCGCGCTCGGAGCCGCGCGCGGCCAGGTGCTGCGGATGATCGTGCTCCAGGGCGCCAGGCTGGCGGCCATCGGAGCAGCCGCGGGGCTGGCGGTCGCCTTCGGAGTGACGCGGCTCCTGGCGAGCCTCCTTTACGGCGTCAAACCGGCCGACCCGCTGACGTTTGCCGCCGCGGCGGTGGCCATCGGTCTGGTGTCGCTGACGGCCAGTTACATCCCGGCGCTGCGCGCCGCCGCGGTGGACCCCAATCGGGCCCTGCGTCACGAATAGGAAGCCTTAGGTGGAACCAGGGCCTGCCGTTCCCAGGTGCAGCGCCACAATGCCCCCCGTCATGCGCTTGAAACGCACCTCGGCGAACCCGGCCTCGCGCATCATGGCCGCGAGTTGCTCCGCGCTGGGGAACTTCCGCACCGACTCCGGCAGGTACTCGTACGCACCCCGCTCGCCCGAAACCGCTCCGCCGATGGTCGGCAGGATGCGCTTCGAGTAAAAACCATAGAGCGCCGCGAACAAGGCCGAGGGCGGCTGCGAGAACTCGAGAATCGCCGCCACGCCGCCCGGCTTCAGCACCCGCCGCAGCTCCCGCAACCCCTTTTCGTAGTTCGCCAGGTTCCGGAAGCCGAACGCGGTCGCGGCCACGTCGAGCGAAGCGTCCGCCAGCGGCAGCGCCAGCGCATCGGCCTCCACCAGCGCGGCGTCGGGCATCTTCCGGCGCGCGGCAAGCAGCATCGGATGGCAGAAATCGATACCCAGCCCACCCAGTGCCGCCAGCAGGTCTCCGGTCCCGCAGCAGACGTCCAGCGCGCGCGCGCCCGGCCGCTCCAGCGCCGCCCGCAGCTCCCGCACCGTCCGCGCGCGCCACCGGTGGTCCAGGCTGAACGAAAGCAGATGATTGAGGAAATCGTAACGCCGGGCGACCCGGCCGAACATCCCGCGCACCCAGCGTGCCGCTTCCTCTTCGCCGGCGGCTCCCCGGGGCGCGGTCCCCTGGACCGGCGGACCGTTCATTCGAGCGCTTCCTGAATGGCCGACACCACGGTCGCCGCGTCGATGTCCGACGCCACCGCGACCTGCCCGATTCTCTCCGGAAGCACCCACCGCACGCGCCCCTTCAGGGTCTTCTTGTCCATCAGCGCGCGGCGCGCGATCGCCGCGGCTGTCACGCCTTCGAGCGAGGGAATGGGGCCGTAGAGCGCGATGGTGTTCAGAATATCGACCGCGTCCTCGGCCGACAGCCGTCCCGTCCGCTCCGCGAGGTAGACCGCGGCGCGCATACCAAACGCCACCGCCTCTCCGTGGCGGAAGCGGGAATAGCCCGTCTCGGCCTCCAGGGCATGCCCCGCGGTGTGCCCGAAATTGAGGATCACGCGCACGCCTCGCTCCCGCTCGTCCGAGGAAACCACCTCGGCCTTGATGCGCACGCACTCGCCGATGATCCGCTCCGCCAGGCCCGGCTCGCGGCCCAGCACCTCCGCGCTCTGCTCCGTCAGCGTCTGGAACAGCTCCGGACTGCGGATGACCCCGTATTTCACCACCTCGAACAAGCCGTTGCGGTACTCGCGCTCGGGAAGCGTCGCGAGCACTTCCGGGTCGATCAGCACCGCCAGCGGCTGGTGGAACGCGCCCACCAGGTTCTTGCCGCTTTCCAGGTCGACGCCCGTCTTGCCGCCGATGGCCGCGTCCACCTGCGCCAGCAGCGTGGTCGGAACCTGCAGGACCGGCACGCCGCGCATGAAGATGGCCGCCAGGAATCCCGCCACGTCGTTCACCACGCCGCCGCCGAAAGCGATCACCAGGCTCGAGCGGTCGCCGCCCCGCGTCACCATCTCTTCGGCCAGCCACTCCAGGCAGCCCAGGCGCTTGTGTTCCTCGCCGCCTGGAAACAGTACGATCTCATGCGAGCGCTGCGCCAGTCCCCGCGCCAGCCGCGAGCTGTGGTGCTGCCAGACGTCCTCGGTGGTGACGACGAACACCTTCCCCGTCCCGGCCGGGATGAACTCCCCGATCCGCGCCAGAACGCCCCGCTCCACAATGGCCTCGTAATCCCGCTGCGGCGTGCTCACTGCGAACGATGGCATACAGATCCCTTTTACCACGCGGGGCCCGTGGCGCGTCGCGAGGGGCTACGATGGTAGCTCCAGGCCGATGGACGTCATTGATCTCCAAGCCGTCTCGAAGAAGTACCCCATCTACGAGCGCCCCGGCGACCGGCTGCGCGAACTCCTGACCCTGAATCGGCGTCGCTACCATCAGGAATACTGGGCGCTCCGCGACATTACACTGGGAATCCGCCGCGGCGAGACCTTCTGCGTAATCGGAGAGAACGGCTCCGGAAAGAGCACGCTCCTCCAGCTAATCGGAGGCATCCTCCAACCCACCGGCGGCCAGCTTCACGTTCACGGCCGGATCACCGCCCTGCTCGAGTTGGGGGCCGGTTTCAACCCGGAATACACCGGCCGGGAGAATGTCCACCTGAACGGCGCCATCCTCGGTTTTGCCGCGGGCGAAGTCGACCGCAAGCTCGATGAGATCCTGGGATTCGCCGAGATCGGCGCGTTCATCGACCAGCCGGCGCGCACCTACTCGAGCGGCATGCTGGTGCGGCTGGCGTTCGCCGTCGCGGTCCACCTCGACCCCGACATCCTCATCGTGGACGAAGCCCTGGCCGTCGGCGACATCTGCTTCCGCCTGCGTTGCATGCGCAAGATTCACGAAATGCGCAGCCGCGGCGTGACCATCGTTTACGTCACCCACAACGTCTCGGACGTCAAGGCGATCGGACACCGCACCCTGTGGCTCGACCGCGGCCGCATGGCCGCGCTGGGCAACTCCGGCGAAGTCACCCAGAAGTACCTGGCGGCCCTGATCGCAAAGGACGCCCGTCGCCTCCGCGGCGAGCGGGACCGCCCTCCGGGTCCGCGGGCTGCCTATTCCGAGCCCGCCGAGATCGTCACTTCGCTCGCTCCCGGCGCGCGCCGCCACGGCGACGGGCGCGCCGAGGTCCTGGGCATCTCCATCCTCGACGAACATGAGCGTCCCATCGATTCCGTGCGCACGCCCGCCCGGCTGGTGGTGAGAGTCAGCGTCCGCGCCCGCGAGGCCGTCCGGCTCCCCATGGTCGGCATTCTGATGCGCACCGAAGAGGGCGTGGACCTCACCGGGGCCAACACGGCCGCCGAGGGCGCCCAGATGCCGCCCCTCGAACCCGGTCAGGTGGCGACCGTCGACTTCCGAATCCGCCTGCCCGAACTCGCGCCGCGCCGCTTCACCTTCGTCCCCGGAGTCGGCGAGGGCACCTTGCTCGACTTCAGCCTCTGCGACCTGGCCGAGGACGCCGCCGCGATTCAAATCCTTCCCGGCGCCCTTCCCGTTTCCGGCTACATGCGCATCCCCTGCGCCGGAGTCTACGCCTCAGTCACGCCGTCGTAGGCAGCCCCTCACTTCCAGGCCACCGCCACCACCCGCTTCCCGCGCGCGTGCTGCTCGTACGCCCCGGGCGGCGGCTCGATCGTCTCCACCCGCCGGAACCCCGCCTGCCTCAGCATGAACTCGAGCCCCTTCGGCGACGGGCAGATCGCTATCGGCGACGCGCCCGTCTCGGCGTTCCCATGGTAGAACTCGCCCGATTCGTCGATCAGCGCCAGCACGCCGTGATACGGCCGCGTCCACTCCCGCCAGCCCCACTCCGCCGTGCCCTCCACCTCATCCACCACCTGCGTCTCCACAACGCACATCTCCCGCGTGATGCGGCTGATGTTGCGCAGGCAGAGCATCGGGTTCTCCAGGTGGTACAGCAAACCGAGGAACAGGCACAACTCGAATTGGCCCGTCTCCTCCACCCGCAGATCCTCGCAGTTCGCCTGCCGCCACTCGACGTTCGTCAGGCCCAGCGCCTCGCCCACGAACCGCGCCTTCGCCAGGTTCGCCTCCCGCACATCCACGCCCAGCACGCTCTTCGCCCCCGCGCGCGCCAGCGCGATCGAGTAGAACCCCTCGTGGCACCCCACATCGATCGCCCGTATCTCCGCCAGCCGCCCGCCGAAATGGCCCTTCACGGCCCCCATCGCCATCTTCAGCCGCGTCTCGTGAATCGGCCGCACCTCCGCCGGCAGCGATGAAGGCGTCCGCCGCCCCGCCCCCAGGTCGAACTCATAGAACCACGGCCCAAGCGCCTCAATCTGCTCACAAATCTGCTGATCAGTCATGCAGAACCCTCGAAATCGTCCATTGTAGCGTCCGGGAGGCCCTGCGCGTTCCCTCCCCCGGTAGCGGGTCCTCAGCACAGAACTGCGCGGGGCAGAACGACTTCCGTGGAGCTAGGACAGGCTGAGATGAAGCCCTAAGAGCCACCGCCGAGCTGCACCCGGCTGCGCACTGCCTCGATTCTGATGCGCTCCTGCGAAATCCACTGGCACAAGCGAACTCGAAATTCCATTTTGACCGTCCTGCTAGGCGTCCGGTACGTGCCTGTGCGCGGTGCCTGGTCGGACCAAATCTCGCTGTGTGAGTAATTGTCGTCCATCGGAACATGCTGCATGAAGAAGACGTAGGTCGGACCGTTCGCCTGCAGGATTTCACTGGGAATTTCCGAAACTTTGATTTCGATTACCCCCAGTCCGTTATACTTCCCGTCCTCCGCGAATAGCGCGTCTTCCGGCTCGCTTAGACTGCCCCGGTTTACTGACGTCTTAGGGAAGCGGATCGCGCTCGGGTCAAGCTGGCCTTGCACAAAATCGTCGCACCCGTACCGCAGATATAGAGACTCTCCCCCATCAAAGCACGGAACCAGCGGACGATTTCTCCGGAACATCCTCTCCGGTCGGTTAAGCGGCGAGGTGTACACGGATTCTGGCGATCGCTTGCTTTAGGGCGTGATCGGTGTCCTGCAATTCCCAAACCAGCGGATCGCTGTGGGCAGAATACGCCGCAGCCACGATCTCACCGGTATTGTAGACCTCAATCTCCGCGCGGTTATCCCCCTCAACGAAAGAGATAGCGATGCCACCCTCCGAGGAAGGCATCAGGCGGGTGGGTATCAGCCAGTCTGTCTCAAGAACGGAGAGGATCTCCCGAGCTAGGGCGTGGGCCACATCGTTAGGTGCTTCCGCACCATACGTATCCCAGCCGCATCCCAGAATCGCCGTATTCCTCAAACGCTGCCACGCTTCTAAAAAACGAGCCTTGCTCGACCAAAATAGGCTATTGTCGGGTGCCCTCAGCCCCATCGCGCAAAGCTGAAAGGTCGCTTCATCGTTTTGATCGAAGCAGCTGTACAGCCCGGCCGGCGGCCGAATCGCAGGTACGTTTGCAGCCAACACTGGCACGTCAGTACTCCTTCCTCTGTCCAAACAGGTCACGGGCCCTATCTGTGAGACAACCCTCAAAGAATTCGTTCTTTCGTTTGCGAAGTGTCTCAAGCAATCGCCAGATGTCCTCGTCTGAGACCAGATCAAGGCTATCCTTGAAGACGTCAAGGTCGAGGACCACTGAGGTTGAGTCCGGGCTTGGGGGTGGGATGGCCGCCTGATTCAACATCAACAGGCCTCCAAAGTCGGCTTGGGGAAACTGGAGCTGCATAAAGAACCCGCTAAGCTCTTGAGGCAGCGCGGGAGAAACCTCCGGAATCGTTCGGAAGTAGTCCTTATAATCAACGGTTCGCATCGGAATATTGATCTGATTAATGTAGCGGACGGCTACGCGCGTGACCTTGAGCGGGCGCGCAATACGCCGATAGACCTCCCAGAGTCGTCGCGCTTCATGACTCAGCTCAATCCAGTTCCCATACGGTCGCAAGCGGCTGAACGTGAAACCATCCAGTCTCGCCTGGAAGACCTGCTTGCCATTCTCGCTAGAGAACAGGAATCCCATTTCTGTCTGCTTCGTTGTCGCCCCAGGCTCTTGCCCAACCAGAAACTGACCCTCTACGTAGATCCGTTTCCTCTTCCCGGGGTAGCAGTCCTTGACTTCAGCGTGGATAGCCTCAAACGTGCTCAACGTCGCACTTGACGGAAGCTCAACGCGGATGTCGATCAGCGCTTCAGTGATGGGTGCGTTCTCGTACTGAATCGCCACGTCTCAAATCCTAGCAGGCCCAGGGCTCATGGCAATTGTAGAATACTTCACTCAACCAAAGTCTATCAGAAATGTTCCGAAAGAGGGCAGTGGCGCGGAAGGACTTGCGAAGCGCATCATGTGTAAATAGTACTTGACAACAAGTCATTTATACTTTACATTTTGGGTGTGAACCCCGACACGATCCCCAGCCCCTGCAAACCGCGTGCGACGCTGGTCCAGACCCTCTGGCTCCTCGGCATGGCGTTCTCCGTCGCTGCCGGCATACTCCTGATCGCCCTGCTCAAACCGGCGCTCCCTTTCCGGATCCTGGCGGTGGTCATACCGCTGGCCTGCGGCGTCGCCTACACCTTCCGCCTGCTCCGCGACCTGGCGCGGCTGGACGAACTGCAACTCCGCGTACAGCTTGAAGCCGCCGCCACCGCTTGCCTCGGCGTCTTCATCGCCGCCATGGTCTATCCCATATTCCAGATCGCGGGCTTCGTCGGTCAGCTCCAGGCCTATTATGTGCTCTTCCTCCTGGTCGGCCTGCTTCTGTTTGGCTACCTCAACGCCAACCGGAGGTACCGATGAGGAACACCCTGCGAGTGCTGCGCGCCGAACACAAGCTGTCGCAAGCGGACCTGGCCGCGCGCCTCGGCGTCTCGCGCCAGACCGTCAACGCCGTCGAGACCGGCAAGTACGATCCCAGCCTGCCCCTCGCCTTCGGCATCGCGCGCCTTTTCGGCAAGCGCATCGAAGATATCTTCCTGCCCGAAGTGGGACAGCCCTCCGGCCTGTCGCGTCAGTGATCGCGCTCCGTTACCAGCCCGGTGAGCGCCGCCAGCGCACGCTGGCAGGGCGACTCGGGGAACCCGGCGATAATGCCGCTCGCCCGGGCCGTGAACTCGCTCGCGCGCTGGCGCACGCGCTCCACTCCCCCGTGCCGCTCGATCAGCTCGAAGATCGCCGCGAACGTCACCCGGCCGTAATTGCGGTCCGATAGCACCGTCTCCACCAGCCGCCGCTCCGCCGCATCGGCTTTCTCCAGCGCGTAGATTAACGGCAGCGTGACCTTGCCTTCCCACAGGTCGTTGCCCACCGGCTTGCCCAGCACGGTCTCGTGCGCGGTGAAATCGAGCACGTCGTCGATGAGCTGAAACGCCATGCCGAGGTTCCACGCGTATTCGCCCAGCCTCTCCTCGGTAGCGGCGTCCGCCCCGGCCACCGCCGCGCCCAACCGCCCGCAAGCCGCGAACAGGCCCGCCGTCTTGCGGCTCACCAGGTCCATGTAGTCCGCTTCCGACACGTTAATGGACCCGATGTGCTGCAACTGCAGCAGCTCGCCCTCCACCATCCCCTGCGTCACGCCGGTGAGCATCTCCAGGATGTGGAAGTTCCGCTCCCGCACCGCGATCTGGAAAGCCTGCATGTACAGCCAGTCGCCCGCCAGCACCGAAGTGTGATTGCCCCACTTGATGTTGGTGGAGGGCTGGCCGCGCCGCATCTGCGCGTCGTCGATCACATCGTCGTGCACCAGCGTGGCCGTGTGGATCATCTCCACCACCGCGCCCAGCCGCACGGCGCTCGGCCCGCCTCCGCCCGCCAGTTTCGCCGCCAGCAGAACCAGCGTGGGCCGCAGCCGCTTACCGCCGCCCCCCCGAAGGTACTGCGCGATCGTCGTGATCGCCTCGACCGGCGCGACGAACTCCACGCTGATCGCCCGTTCGACCTCGCGCAGCTCCTCCTCAACGAGGTCGACAATACCGCGCGCGGCTACCGAGGCCTCAGCTTTGCCAATCATTTGGTTTCTTCAGTCTAACAAGCGCCCGTCGCCCGTCGCTCGGCCGTGGGGCAGGCGGTTCCGCCTGCCGGTCCACCGCAACGACCAAGGTCGTTCTCACCATGCGCAGCACTCTATCGCACCCCAAACAGCCGCCTGAAGTTCCCCGTCGCCGCCACCGCGATCTCCTCAATCGCCACCCCTCGTAACTCCGCCACCTTGCGCGCCGTCTCCACCACGAACGCCGGCTCGTTGCGCTTGCCGCGGTGGGGCACCGGCGCCAGGTACGGAGCGTCCGTCTCCACCAGCAGCCGGTCCAGCGGAACCATCCGCGCCGCCGCCTGCACCCGCAGCGCTTTCGGAAACGTCACCACGCCCGCGAAGCTGATGTGGAAGCCCAGCGCCAGCGCCTGCGCCGCCTCCTCCGGCCCTCCCGAAAAGCAGTGCATGATGCCGCCCGCCAGGTGCGCTTCCCCCAGCAGCCGCAGCGTGTCCGGCCACGCCTCGCGCGTGTGGATGATGACCGGCCGCGACGCCGCCCCCGCCATTTCGAGTTGCCGCGCAAACACCTCGCGCTGCACCTCGGGTGGGGAAAAGTTGTAGTGGTAATCGAGCCCGATCTCACCCATAGCGACCACCTTGGGATGCGCCAGCAACTCGCGCAGCCGC
The DNA here is from genome assembly GCA_963719445.1 of Bryobacterales bacterium. Lineage (GTDB taxonomy): Bacteria > Acidobacteriota > Terriglobia > Bryobacterales > Bryobacteraceae > DASWZN01. Next base: position 2,825,873 of record OY970385.1, on the reverse strand, counting down.
TCGAAGGTCTCCGCCGTGGCCTTCGCCGTGTCGTGCGGATGCACGCCCACGCTCGCCACCATCTCCGCGTGCCCCTCGGCGAGCCGTATGCCGCTTTCGAGATCCGGCGGGCCGCCTCCGGTGCCGACCGCCAGCATCGTTTCGACGCCCGCCGCCCGCGCCCGCTCGATCACGGCCTCGCGGTCCACGTCAAACTGCGCGTCGTCCAGATGGCAGTGCGAATCGACCAGCGTCATGTCCCACCCTGACCGTGGCGCAGGCACTCCTGCCTGCAGCCTCGACACTCGTGTCGAGGCCTCCGGCCTACTTCAGCCGCGCCCCCACCGGCACGTCTTCCAGGAACCCCGCCAGCACCGGCTTGCCGCCCTCCACCGACGCCGCCACAATCATCCCGTTCGAGGTGATCCCCCGCAGCTTGCGCGGCTCCAGGTTGGCCACGATCACCACCTTGCGCCCCACCAACTGCTCCGGCTGATAGGCCTCCGCGATGCCGGCCACCAGCGTCCGCGGCTCCGCTTCGCCTGCGTCGATCGTCAATTGCAGCAGCTTACTGGCGCCCTTCACCGGCTCCGCCGTCAGCACCCGCGCCACTCGCAGGTCCACTTTGGCGAAATCTTCGATCGCGATCTTGGGCGAACCCTCCGCGGCGGCCGCCGGCGGCGGAGTCTTGCCGAGCAAAGCCGCCTGCCGCGCGGACTCCTCCTCTTCGAGCGCGCGCATCTCGGGGATCGCGCTCTTGGCGTCGATGCGCGGAAACACCCCCGCCACCTCGCCGATCTTCTGCCCCGCCGGCAACTGGTCCCAGGCGAGCCGATCCAGCCGCACCGATTCGAGCGGCTCCGTCATGCCGAGCTGCTTCCAGATCTTCGCCGTCGATTCCGGCAGCACCGGCGCCAGCAGCGCGGCGGCAATCCGCACCACGTTGGCCGCCGTGTAGAGCGTCTCGTCCAGCTTCGCCCGGCCCTCCTCGCCCTTCTTGAGCAGAGTCCACGGCGCTTGCTCGACGATGTATTTATCGGTGGCCGAAAGCAGCGCCCAAACCGCCTCCAGTCCCTTAGAAAACTCGAACTCCTCGAACGCGGCGATCATGTCCGCCGCCGTCTTCCGCGCCAGCTCCGCAATCGCCGGAGCGCCGCTCGAGGCCGGCACGGCGCCTGCGTTGTACTGCCGGACCATGGTCAGCGTCCGGCTCGCCAGGTTCCCCAGCCCGTTCGCCAGGTCCGAGTTGTAGCGCCCCACCAGCGCGTCGTAGCTGAAGCTGCCGTCCTGCCCGAACACCACCTCGCGCAGCAGGAAGTACCGTAGCGCGTCCACGCCCATCACCCGCCTGATCGGTTCCGGCCGCACGATGTTGCCGCGCGACTTGCTCATCTTGCTCTCTTCGAACAGCAGCCAGCCGTGCGCAAAAATGCGTTTGGGCAGTTCCAGCCCCGCGGCCATCAGAAACGCCGGCCAGTAGATCGCGTGGAAGCGCACGATCTCCTTGCCGATGAGGTGCAGATCGGCCGGCCACAGCCCTTCGCCCGCAACCGCGCTCATATACGCGGTGAGCGCATCGAACCACACGTAGAAGACGTGCGGCGCCTCGCCCTCGACCGGAATCCCCCACTTGATGTTGGTGCGCGTGATCGACAGGTCGGTCAGGCCCTGCTTGACGAACGCGATCACCTCGTTGCGCCGCGTCTCGGGCTGTATGAACTTCGGCTCCCTCTCGTAGAGCTCCAGCAGCGGCCCGGCGAACGCCGAGAGCTTGAAGAAGAAGTTCTCTTCCGTGATTGTCTCGGTCGCGCGCCCGCAGTCCGGGCACGGATCCCCCGGCTTGGCGTCGTTCACGTAGAGGTTGTCGAAGATGCAGTACTGGCCGGTGTAAGCGCCCTTGTAAATGTAGCCGTTCGCCCGGCAGCGCTCGAACAGGTCCTGCACCACGCGCGCGTGCTGCGGGCTGGTGGTTCGCTGGAAATGGTCGATCTTTAGACCGAGCTGTTGCCACTGCCGCTCGAACTCGGCCGCGATCACGTCCGTGTACTCCTTCGGCGTCTTCCCGGCCCGCTCGGCCGCGCGCTCCACGTTGACCCCGTGTTCGTCGGAGCCGGTGGTCAGCACCGCGCGGTACCCCTGCATCGCTTTGAAGCGCTTGATCAGGTCCGCGACAATCGTCGTGTACGCATGGCCGATGTGCGGCGCGGCGTTCACATAGTAAATCGGTGTAGTCAGATAGTATTTGTCTTGCATCTCAGGTATGCCAGATTGGCCTCGGCAATGATGTCTTTGAGCGGCGTGCGCGTTTCGATCGCCAGACGCCGGCAGTCCTCGTACTCGGGCGCGTAGTGCCCCTCGCTCGAAACCTTCACGCGAACTTTCCCGTGCGGTGTGGCGACTTCCACCGTCTGCCGCGCCTCGACGCGGCGCTCCGCCGGGTAAATGCGCAGGCCGAGCGTCGAGGTCTCCGCGAAAATCAGTTGCGCCAGCGCTTCCTGGTCCTCCGGCCGCGCGATCGCACGCAGCAGCACTCCCGGCCGGCCCTTCTTCATCGTCAGCGGCGCCAGCGCCGCATCGAGCGCGCCCGCTTCGAGCAGCCGCTCGATCGCGTAGCCCAGCACTTCCGGGCTCGAATCGTCGATGTGCGCCTCGATCACCGCCACCATCGTCGCCTCGCTCGCGCCCGTCTTTTCCCCCACCAGCACGCGCAGCACGTTCGGCTGTTCCGCGAAGTCGTGCCCGCCCGCGCCGTAACCGGTGGTCGCGATCCGCATCGCCGGCATGGCCCCGAACCGCGCCGCGAGCGTCGTCACGAGCGCCGCGCCCGTCGGCGTCGTCAGCTCTGCCTCCGGCCCGCGCGCGTATACCGGCGTGCCCTCCACCAGTGCGGCCGTGGCCGGCGCGGGGACCGGCAGCACGCCGTGTTCCATCTTCACCGTCCCGCTGCCCAGGTTCAGCGCCGACGAGTGTATCTCCTCCACGCCCAGCAGCTCGAAACCCAAGCACGCTCCCACAATGTCGCAGATCGAATCCACCGCGCCCACTTCGTGAAAGTGGACCCGCTCGACGTCGATCTGGTGTACCCGCGCCTCCGCCTCGCCCAGCCTCCGGAACACGGCCGAGGCGTTCTGTTTCACCCGCGGCGGCAGGCTGGCCCGCTCGATCATCTCCAGGATGCGCGACAGGTGCCGATGAGCGTGCTCGTGCGGCGCGGCAACGCCGAACTTCGTCGCGCCAATCCCGCAGCGCCGCGTCTTCTCGAACGTGAACGTCGCGCCCGTTCCCAGCGCCGCCAGCGATTCGGCAAGGGCTGCCTCCGGCGCGCCGGCATCCGCCAGAGCGCCCACCAGCATGTCCCCGCTGATTCCCGAAAATGCGTCCACGTAACAGATCTTCATACAATCAATTGCGGCAGCAGCTCGCCCGCGCGGCCCCGGAACGAGCGGTCCAGCCCGGACGAAAACGGCGTCTCCTCCATGTTGCACTCAATCACGCGCGCCCCCGCGTTCATGGCCATCGGAACCAGGCCGGCCGCGGGGTAAACCGTCGCCGACGTCCCCACCACCAGCAACACCTCCGCCTCGCGCGTGGCCTCCTCGGCGCGCTCCCACACATCGCCCGGCAGCGGCTCGCCGAACCATACCACGCCTGGCCGCTCTATCCCGCCGCAATCGCAGCGCGGCGGCAGCTCCGGAAGCGGTGTGCGCTCCTCCCTCCGTTCGCGCCCGCACTTCACGCACCGCACCGTCCAGATGTCGCCATGCAGCTTGAGCACGTTCCGGCTGCCCGCCCGCTCGTGCAAACCGTCCACGTTCTGCGTTACCAGCGTGAATCGCGCCTTGCGCGTTTCCAGTTCCGCCAGCGCCCGGTGCCCGGCGTTCGGCTCCACGGCCGCCAGCGCCGTCCGCCGCGAATCGTACCATTCCCAAACCAGCCGGGGGTTGCGCCCGAACGCCTCCGGCGTCGCCAGGTCCTCAGCCCGAAACTGCTTCCATAGGCCGCCCTGCCCTCGGAACGTCGGCACACCGCTCTCGGCCGAGATGCCGGCGCCCGTCAGCACAACCACGGCAGAGGCGCATTCCAGCCATTCGCGGGCCTGCTTCACAGACTTTCATTATCAGCTACTTGCCCGTGACCATGGGCACGAACATCACCGCGGCGACGGACCGCTTCGAGAGCTTTCCGTCCCGGCTCTTGTCCACCACTACAAGCTGCTGCGCGAAGACGCTCGCGCCCTCGGGTGCAACCAGCCTGCCCCCGGGCCGCAGTTGGTCGAGCAGGGCCTTGGGAATCTCGGGCGGCGCCGCGGTCACAATGATGCGGTCGAACGGCGCTTCCTCCGGCCAGCCCTTGTAACCGTCGCCTGCGCGCACGGTCACGTTGTCGTAGCCCAGCTTCGCCAGCGTCGCCGCCGCCGACCGCGCCAGCTCCGGCACAATCTCCATCGTGTCGACCTGCCGCGCCAGCCGCGAGAGCACGGCGGCCTGGTAGCCGGACCCGGTCCCGATCTCGAGGACTTTGTGCGTGCCCTCCACCCCCAGCAGTTCGGTCATGAGGCCCACGATGTACGGCTGGGAGATCGTCTGGCCGTGGCCGATCGGCAGCGGCCAGTCTTCGTACGCTTGCGCGCGCACGTCCTCCGGCACGAACAGATGGCGCGGAACCTGCCGCAGAACTCGCAGTACGCGGGGATCGCGCACTCCCCGCCCCTCGATCTGCGTCCGCACCATGCTCTCCCGCTCACCGGCCGTCGGGTCGCCCTGCCAGCCCGCCGCCATGCTTGCCGCGATGACGATGACGATTCCCCAACGCATGCCAGCCTCTCAATGTACAATGAAATTCCGTAAGTGGCCGACAAACTTAACCCCGCGCGGCACGCTATCCCTGACCTCGGCAAAACCCCCGCTACTCTTCTCCGTCAGCTCGGCATCTTCAGCGCCACCGCGCTGGTGATTTCGAACATGATCGGCACCGGCATCTTCACGACCACCGGCTTTCTGGCCGGCGATCTGGGCGATCCCAGGCTCGTGCTGGGCATCTGGGTGGTGGGCGCGCTGGTTGCCCTGGCGGGCGCGCTCTGTTACTCCGAGCTGGGCATCAACTTCCCCAGCTCGGGCGGCGAGTACGTCTACCTGACACGCGCCTACGGCCCCACCTGGGGCTTCATGACCGGCTGGGTGTCCTTCTTCGCCGGCTTCTCGGCGCCCATCGCCGCCGCCTCGCTGGCCTGCGCCAGGTACCTCGGCGGTGTGCAGGAAACCGTGCGGCATGGAGTCGGCAACGGCGGCGCAGATTGGGTCCTGGTCCGGCGCCTGGCCGGGTGCCTGCCCGATCTCAAGGGCACCTGGATGGCGCTCGACCTGGGATGGGGCCATTTTCAGCTGCAGTTTGGCCCGTCCCAGCTGGTTGCCGCGGCGTTGATCGCGGTGCTGACCGCTGTCAATATTTTCGGCGTGCGGCGCGTGGGAAAGCTGCAGAACCTGCTCACCGGCGTCAACCTGACGGTGATTCTGGCCTTCATCGCGTTGGGGCTGTTTGCGGGAACGGGGACCTGGACTCATTTCTCGGAAAGCGTGACGCGCACCTCGACCGGTCCCGTAGCCGCCCAGTTCGCCATCAGCCTCTTCTGGATCTATGTCTGCTACAGCGGCTGGAACGCGGCCACCTACGTGGCGGAAGAGCTGAAGGTGCCCGAGCGGACCCTGCCCATGGCGCTGACCTTCGGCACCCTGCTGGTAGCGGCCATCTACGTCGCCCTCAACGTGGTGTTCCTCTATGCGCTCCCGCTGGCGGGCATGCAAGGCGCCGACGGCAAGCCGATTGTCGAGATCGGCCTGACCGCTGCCACCGCGCTGTTCGGGCCTGCCATGGGCGGCCTGTTCGGCGCGCTCATCGCCCTCTGCCTGGTGGCCACCGTGAACGCCGAGGTGACCGTGGGCCCGCGCGTCTACTATGCCATGGCGCAGAACCGCGCGTTCTTCAAAATGGCCGCCCACGTCCACCCGCGCTGGCGCACGCCCGTGATCGCCATCCTGTGCCAGGGGCTCTGCGCGGCGCTGATGACGCTGACCCCGTTCCCCGACCTGGTCGTCTACATCGGCTTCAGCCTCACCTTCTTCGCCGTGCTCTCCGTGGCCTCGCTGTTCATTTTCCGCCGGCGCCCGAACTGGCAGCGCCAGCGCAGCGTGAGTTTCGCCTGGCCGCTGATCCCGCTCGTCTTCATCCTGGTAGGCGGCTGGACCATCGTCTACGGCATCATGCACCGCCCCGGCGTCTCCGTCGCCGCCATCCTGACCATCGGGGCCGGCGCCGCCATCTACCACGCCCGGATCAAGCAGGCGTAAGGCGCGCGGAGACCGTCAGCCGTCTCTGAAATCTGCCCTGATTAAAGTTGATCCGGCGCAGAAACCAAGGAATCCAAACAGTTACAGGGCATCCCCATCCGGCAGGGCGTCTCATCCAGTGGCAGCTCGTATCCCGTTGTCCTGAAAGGGGCGAACGTGGCTAAGGCAAGGGTTTTGGTGGTGGATGATGACCCCGCCGTATTGCAGGTTGTGGCCGCCATTCTCGAAAGGGCCGAATATGAGATCACGACTGCACTCGGGCCGCTGCAGGCGCTCGAGATCGTCCGGATCAGGGGAGGCTTCGATCTCGTCGTGTCCGATGTCGTAATGCCCCACATGTGCGGGTCGGAACTGGCGCAGAAGATTCGGCTGCTCTCTCCTCTGTCTGCCGTCATGCTCATGTCGGGTTGCGTGCCCGCCGGCGGCCAGCTCCCCCAGGGCGTCCTTTTTCTCGGGAAGCCCTTCTCGGCATCCGATCTCCTGCGCGCTGTGGACACGGCCCTACGGCGACCCTCCACCCGCTTCGGAGAGTCGTCCGCCGCCTAGTTGTCAGCCCGCTTTTCAGACACTGCCCCCTTTACTCCTCCACGCTTCTGCCCGCCCGCGCGTCACAATTATGTGACCCGTTTTGCGCCATGGGTTTGCCTGCTATCCCTGCCCGCCGCGGTCTGCGCCAGCCCCGACCTGACGGCCATGCTCAAGGGCGTCGAAAGCCGTTATAACCGCGCCCGCACCCTCCAGGTCCGCTTCGAGCAGACCTACGAAGCGCCCCTGCGCGCCCCCAAAACCGAATCGGGCGAACTGTTTCTCCGCAAACCGGGCCGCATGCACTGGCGCTATTCCCAGCCTCCCGGCAAGCTGTTCGTGAGCGACGGCAAGTACGTCTACCTGTACACCCCCGCCAACAACCGCGTGGAACGCGCCAAGGTGAAGGAAAGCGACGATATGCGCGCCCCGCTGGCCTTCCTCCTGGGCAAGCTGAATTTCGAGCGGGACTTCAAGCGCTTCACCGTCCACGCCGGCGATGGCGGCACTTGGGTCGCCGCCGAGCCGCGCTCGGCCAAGGCCCCCTTCACCAAGGTCGAATTCCTGGTGAGCCCGTCCTACCAAATCCGCCAGCTCATCGTCGCCGAGGACGGCGGCGCCACCATGGAGTACCGGTTCGACCAGGAGCAGCTCAACCCCGCCCTGGCTGAGAACCTCTTTCGGTTCCGGACGCCCCCGGGCGCGGAAGTTGTGGAAGCGGAGGAATGAAACGACATGGCTGAGTTCCTTCTGAAGTACGCCGATGCGCGGGGCGAGGTGCACCAGCAGGCCGCTCAGGCCTCGACCGCCGAGGAGGCGCGCGAGCGCCTGGTCGAACAGGGTTTCCTGGTCTACTCGGTCCGGCCCAAGGGGGGCATCGCCGCTCTCGCCCCGGCTCTCTCCGGCCGGCAGAAGAAGCTCAACCTGGAGCGGTTCCTCATCTTCAACCAGCAATTCGTCACGCTGGTGCGCGCCGGACTGCCCATCCTCAAGGCCCTCGACCTGCTCGCCGACCGCCTCACCGACCCCAGGCTGGGCCGCCACATCCGCGCCGTCCGCGACGACGTCAAGAACGGCGCCCTGCTCTCCGACGCCTTTCGCTCCCAGGGCGTCTTCCCGCCCATCTATGTGACCTCCGTGCTGGCGGGTGAGAAGAGCGGCAGCCTGGCCGAGGTGCTCGACCGCTACATCTCCTACGAGCGGCTCTCTCTGGCCATGCGGAAGAAGCTGCTGGTTTCGCTCATTTATCCCGCGGTGCTGTTCTCCCTGGTCATCGCCCTGGTCGTATTCCTGGTCACCTACGTGGTGCCCAACTTCGCATCGCTCTACAAGAGCATGGATGCGAAGTTGCCGGCCATGACCCAGTTGCTGATCGCCGTCGGCGCCACGGCCCGCAGCTACGTCCTGCTGGGCGTCGCGGCGCTGGCGCTGGCGATCGCCGCGTTGCGCTACTGGGCCCGCACCGAGTCGGCCCAGGTCAAGCTCGACCGCGCCAAGCTCGCGACGCCGGTCCTGGGCGGCATCTGGGTGAAATACCAGGTGGCGCAGTTTTCGCGCATCCTGGGCACGCTGCTGGTGGGCGGCATCCCGCTGGTGCAGGCGCTCGAGACCGCCGGCCAGTCGCTCAACTCCCGGCTGCTCCGCTCGGCCCTTGCCAAGGCCCAGAAGCAGGTTAAAGAGGGCCAGGCGCTCTCGGCCGGCCTGGCCGCCACCAGGATGATTCCCGGCCTGGCCATCGACATGATCGAGGTCGGCGAATCCACCGGCGCTCTGCCCGCCATGCTGGGCAGCGTCGCCGAGTTCTACGAAGAGGACGTGAATACCAGGATCACCGCGACCCTGGCGCTGATCGAGCCCCTGATCATGATCTCCATGGGCGTCTTCGTCGCCTTCGTTCTGATCTCCTTGTACCTGCCGATCTTCTCTCTCGCGGAGACGATGTAATTATGGCCACCGACCGCACCAAGCTGACCGATCCGGCCGAGGAGGCCGCCGAGGCCCAGGCGCTGGCCCAGCGATACCGCTTCGAGTTCGTCGACCTGAAAGTGGCGCACATCGACCACGAGCTGTTCCGCTCCATCCCGGTCGATCTGATGTTCCGCTACAACTTCGTGCCCATTCAGGCGCAGGATGGAATCCTCGAGATCGCCCTCTCCGACCCGCGCAACCTCAGCCTGGTGGATGAGTTGACCGTCCTGCTCCAGCAGAAGCTGCGGGTGCGGGTGGCCTCGCTTTCTCAGATCACCGACCTGCTGAAGAAGACCGAGCAGTCGCAGCGCGTCCTCGAAGAAGTGACCGAAGGCTTCGCGCTGGACGTCGTGGCCGAGGAGGACAGCACCGACGAAACCCTGTCCATCGACCGGCTGACGGCCGCCGAAAGCGATATCGCGCCGGTCATCCGCCTGGTCGACACGACGATCTTCAACGCCCTCGAGCGGCGCGCCAGCGACATACACATCGAGACCCGCGATACCGAGGTCGCCATCAAGTACCGCATCGATGGCGTGCTCCACTACGCCATGCCGCCCATCGCCAAGGACTGGCACTCCACCATCCTCTCCCGCATCAAGGTCATGAGCGAGCTCGATATCGCCGAGCGCCGCATCCCCCAGGACGGCCGCTTCCGCGTGCGCTACAAGAACCGCCTCATCGACTTCCGCGTCTCGATCATGCCCACCATCTACGGCGAAGACGCCGTGCTCCGCGTGCTCGACAAGGAGTCCATGAGCGAGAAGTTCGCCCGGCTCACCCTCGACGTGGTCGGGTTCCCCGATTACGACCTGGTGAAGTTCCGCCGCTACATCAAGGAGCCTTACGGCATGGTGCTGGTCACCGGTCCCACCGGCTCCGGCAAAACCACCACGCTCTACGCCGCCCTGAGCGAGATCAAGAACGACGAAGACAAGATCATCACCATCGAGGATCCCGTCGAATACCAGATCAAGGGCATTACGCAGATCCCCGTGAACGAAAAGAAGGGGCTGACCTTCGCCCGCGGCCTCCGCTCCATCCTGCGGCACGACCCCGACAAGGTCATGGTGGGCGAGATCCGCGACCAGGAGACTGCCCAGATCGCCATCAACGCCGCGCTCACCGGCCACCTGGTCTTCACCACCGTCCACGCCAACAACGTCTTCGACGTGCTGGGCCGCTTCCTCAATATGGGGGTCGAGCCCTACAACTTCGTATCGGCCCTGAACTGCATCCTGGCCCAGCGCCTGGTCCGCCTCATCTGCCCCCACTGCAAGCGCCAGGCGCACTACCCGGATTCGGACCTCACCGCGAGCGGCCTTGATCCGGCCCAGTGGCGCGATGTCCCGTTCTACGAGGGCGCCGGCTGCTTCGAGTGCGGCGGCACCGGATTCCGCGGGCGCAGCGCCATCACCGAGCTGCTCGACCTCAGCGAGCGCATCCGCGAGATGATTCTGGACAAGCGGCCAACCTCCGAGATCCGCCGTCTGGCCCGCGAAGAGGGCATGACGTTTCTGCGCGAGTGCGCGGTCGAAAGAGTGAGGCAAGGCACGACGACTCTCAGAGAGATCAACAAGGTGACGTTCATCGAGGGCTGAACCATGCCGCTGCCGAGCTTCCTGAAGAACCTGTTTAACGACCCGCCGCCCCGGTTCGCCTTCGAGATCTCCGAGAGCGGCATCGCCGCGGCGCGCGTCGCCGCTCCGCCCGAAATCGGTTTCCAGCCGCTCGACCCGGACGTCATCTCGGTTTCCCCGGTGCACGACAACGTCCAGCGCATGGAAGAGCTGACCGGCCGCGTGCGGGCCCTGGCGCCGCGCGGGGAGAAGAGGCGCCTGGGCGCGGCTCTCATCCTGCCCGACCACAGCGTGCGCGTTTCCGTGCTCGATTTCGACGCGTTCCCCTCCGATCCGAAACAGCAGCTGCCGCTGGTCCGCTTCCGGCTGAAGAAGAGCCTGCCGTTCGACATCGACGCGGGCGCCGTCAGCTATTTTCCGCAGCCCAACGGCCAGCGCGTGGACGTCGTGGTCGCGGCGGCGCCGCTCGAAATCGTGGCCCGCTACGAGATGCCGTTCCGTGCGGCCGGCTTCCAGCCCGGTCTGGTGACCACTTCAACCCTGTGCGCGCTGGAGATGGTCCGGGAGGCGGGTGTGGCCGTGGTCGCCAAGCTGGGCGGCCGCTCCCTGACACTGGCGGTGCTCGATCACGGCGTGCTCAAGCTCCTGCGCTCCATCGAGCTGTCGGAAGGCGGATCCGCCGAGATCGCCTCCCACCTCTATCCCACCTTCGCCTACATGGAGGATCAGCTCGGCCGGCGTCCGGAGGAGGTGCTGACCTGCGGTTTCGGCCGCTCCAGCGACGACCTGGCGGCCGAGATCGGCCAGCCCTGCGTCCCCTTGCGCTCCCGCTATGGCTTGCCGGACCAGTTCAACGCCGGCCTGCTGGGATACCTGGAATGCCTGGAGAAGATCCAATGACCCCTAGGCTGCCTATCAACCTCGCCAGCGAGCCGTTTGAAAGAACCAGGCGCATGCTGGTGGTTTCGGCCGGCGCGGCCCTGCTTCTGATCGGCACGCTGGCGTTGATGGTTGTGCTGTCGGTGAACGAACGCGGCCAGGCCGCCAACCTGCGCCACGCCATCGCCGGCCTCGAGGCCAGGCGGCGCACTCTCGATGCCGAGCAGTCCCGGCTCGAAGCCCTGCTGCGCCAGCCTGAGAACGCCGAGGTGTTGGCGCGCAGCGAATTCCTCAACAGCCTGCTCTACGCCAAGGGCATCAGTTGGACCCGCCTGTTCGACGACCTCGAGAAGGTGATGCCAGGCAACGTCCGGCTGATTTCCATCCGGCCCCAGGCCGCCGGCCAGAACGAGATCCAGCTGGACATGGTGGTGGGCGCGGAATCCGCCGAGCCGGTGGTGCAACTGCTGACCCGTCTCGAGAATTCGCCCTCTTTCGGCGCCACCCTGATTCACAACCGCTGGCCGCCGTCCCAATCCGAACCCCTGCTGCGCTACCGCGTGAGTGTGAACTATGTCCAGAAGCTATAGCGGGTTCTGCGGGGCGCCCTCGAAAAATCCGGGGACACTCCGGCCTAGCTCCGCACAACGGTCGTGCCACGCACCAAGCCAGAAAAATCCGGGGACACTCCGGCCTAGCTCCGCACAACGGTCGTGCCACGCACCAAGGCAGGCGTGTCCCCAGGATTTTTCGCAAAATCCGGGCCCCCTCCGGCCTGGCTCCCCACAACGGTCGTGCCACGCACCAAGGCAGAAAAATCCGGGCCCCCTCCGGCCTAGCTCCGCACAACGGTCGTGCCACGCACCAAGCCAGGCGTGTCCCCAGGATTTTTCGCAGAATCCGGGCCCCCTCCATCCTAGCTCCGCACATCGCTCGTGCCACGCACCACGACAGGCGTGTCCCCAGGATTTTTCGCAAAACCCGCGTCCCCACGATTCCTTGACACCCGGAGGTGCAACCCATGCCGCGCATTAGCATCGCGAGCCTTCGCCAGCGCCTGGCAGGCCCTCCAGGAATCGGCCGGAGCCCTCGTTTGGTCGCGCGCCTGGTCCTCGGCGTACTCGTTGCCGCGAACCTGGTCGCGGCCGCCCTGGTGCTCAGGCCCTGGGCCAGTTCGGCCGACTCCCTGGCGGGGCGCGCCGCCTCCCTGAGCCAGGAAGTGAAGCAGAAGCAGGCCACAGCCGACCGCCTGCGGAGTCTGGTCAGCAAAGTCAGCACCGCTCGCACCGATGGCGACACCTTCATGGCCTCCAACCTGCTCGACCGGCGCACGGTGTCCTCCACCTTGCTCAACGAGCTCGACCAGATGGCCCGCACAGCCGGCATCAAACAGAAAGAAGTGAGCTTCGGTTTCGAGCTCATCGAGGGCAGCGAGTCGCTTATCCGCGCCGAGATCACCGCCGGCTACGAAGGCTCGTACGCGAACCTCACCCGCTTCCTCAACCTCCTCGACCATTCCCGGCGGCTGCTGATCGTCGACAGCCTGGCGGCAACCCCGCAGCCCGCCGGCGAGGCTCTGGAGGTCACCATCAAGCTGAACGCCTTTGTCCGCGAGGGTGCAGCGCGGGAATCCGGGTCTGAGCAGTCCTCGGCGCTGACTCCAGGGAGGGCGCAATGAACTTCCGGCTAAAGGGGCTGGGCGCGGAGCGCAAAAAGCTCATAATGCTGGGAGTGATGGTCGCGATCCTGGCGGTGGTCGTCTACCTCAATGTGCTGGCGCCTTCCGGCGACACACCACAGCCGGCCACCCGCGCCCAACGCGTCGCCCCTGCCGTCAATCCCCAACTCGTCGACGACATGATCCGCCCGCCCGCTCCGGAGACTCGCCAGCGAACGGCGATGAGACCGGGGCAGCCGGGCGCCCGGCCCGAGTTCAAGTTGGGGTTCAGCAAGAAGCAGCCCGATCCCGCCACGATCGACCCCACCCTGCGTCTCGACCTGCTCGCCAAAGTGCAATCGGTAGGCATGACCGGCGGCACTAGGAACCTGTTCCAGTTCGGCGCCGCTCCTCTGCCGAAAACACCCGAGCCGAAAATCAAGCCCGCCTCCGCTGCCGGCGCGATCGGGCCGCCCGCTCCGCCTGCGCCGGCGCCTCCGCCCCCGCCTCCGCCCATCCCTCTGAAGTTCTACGGGTACGCCGCCCCGGCTCCCTCCGGCGCCAAGCGCATCTTCCTCCTTGACGGCGATGAGATCGTCGTAGCCACCGAAGGCCAGCTCGTAAAGAGCCGCTACAAAGTGGTGCGGATCGGCATCAATTCCGTGGTGGTCGAAGACCTGCAGTTCAAGCACCAGCAGACTCTGCCGCTCGAAGAGGCGAAGGAGGCCGCTGGATGAGGGGCTGTAAAGAGCTCCGGCGACACTCCGGGCCTGCCATGCCGGATGTGCCTCGTCCGGACCGGCGCACCCTGCGCCGGCGGCGTAAGGGACAGGAGTCCGGCTTTGCCCTGCTGTTCGTCCTGGCGGCCGCCGCCATCATCGCCATCATGCTCTACGCGGAGATACCGCAGGTCGCCTTCGAGGCTCAGCGCATCAAGGAGGCCGACCTGATCGCTCACGGCGAGCAGTACAGGCGTGCGATCCAGCTTTTCTACCGCCGGTTCGGCCGCTACCCGGTCGCCATCAGCGACCTGGAGAACACCAACAACATCCGGTTCCTGCGGCGGCGCTACAAGGACCCCATGACCGGGAAGGACGATTGGCGGTTCATCCACGTCAGCGGCGGCGTCTTCACCGACTCGCTGACTATGAAGCCTCCTGCCGTCAAGGGCGCCACCAGTGCCTCCGACATGGCATCGTCACCCACCACGCAAACCGCCGCGAGCTCGGGCGACGGCTCCCAGCAGGCTCCGCAAAGGTGGCAGCTCCAGCGCAGCGGCCAGCCCCTGCCCGGCGACTCGTCCGGGAACCCCGACGCTCAGGCCGCCTACGATTCGCAGCCGGGCGCGCAGGGTGTTCCGGTGGTACCCGGCCAGCCGGGCGACGGAAGCGTGCCCGGCACGGGCCAGCCCGGCGCGCCCCAGCCGGGCGAGCCAGGGTATGCCCCCGGAGTGATCCTGCCCGGCCAGCCTGGATACCAGCCCGGTACATCCGCCTCGCAAGGGTATCAGCCGGGAATGGCCCCGCAGCCGGGCCAGCGCCCCTACCCGCCCGGAGCGCAGTTCTCGAACCCCAATGCGCCTCTCTATCCTCCCGTTACGCTCCCTGGGATGGCCACCGGCGCCGGCTCCTCGAACTCCGGACCGTCCGCAGCCACCACGCAAACCAGCGGCGGATTGTCTCAATCCAGCTCAATGTCTTCTTCCGTAGGTATGTTCGGGTCCACAGGCGGTGGCAGCCAGATCGCCGGCGTCGCTAGCACGCTAAAGGCCCAGGGCATCAAGGTTTACAACGACCACTCGAAGTACAACGAGTGGGAGTTTATCTACGATCCGCGGCAGGAAATCCTGGCCCAGGGCGGAGTGCAGCCACCGCAATCCCCGGCCGGTACACAATCTCAGCCTGGGGTCGGGACGTCAGGAACCACCTTCGGGAGCCAGCTCCCCACCCAGCAGGGAACGCAGCAGCCTGGGACATCCAGCCCTACCCAGTGATCGGTCTACGATCTCCGCGGGACCTGCGAAGCTCCGCCAGGCGGACTTGGCGTTCGCTCATCCCGAAGTAGTGCGCCACCTCGTGCCAGATCGTCTCGCCGAGTAGCCTCATTAGGTCACGCCGGTTCCGGGCAAGACGTTCGTGCGGTCCCTGGTAGATCGTGATCCGGTCAGGCAACGCGAAGCTGTCGCCGACGCTGCGGCGAGGCATTGGCCTGCCCTGGTAAAGACCGAGTAACCCCGGCCGTGGCGGCTCCGCCTCTACTATGAAGGCGATGTTCTTCAGTTTGCGGCGAAAGCGAGCCGGAATCACGGCCATGGCCTTCTCGACGAGCTTATCGAACTCCGCCGGAGTCACCCAAGGCCATTGTACCGAACACCTTTGCCGCCGGCAGGCGCCTCGCAGCAGCAGCCGCTAAGTAGTTGCATTTTTTAATGTAATCTGCAAGGCACTGTATCGATTTGGCTTATGCCTAGGGAGAGTCAGTCGCGCAGCACACATTAACGCTCATGAATTGACTGGAGGTCATTCGTCATGTACGCCTGTAGTATTGGGGCTCAGGTGAGAACTGGCTCGTAACACGCGTAAGACGCGAGGAAGATAATGTTTTCAACGACCTGTGAATATGCACTCCGCGCGCTGGTGGGCTTGGCGCGCGTCCCCAACGGGGACGCCGTGCTCGGCCGCGACCTGGCTCGGAGCGCTCAGATTCCTGCCAACTACCTCTCGAAGATCCTGCTGACGCTACGGAATGCCGGCATACTGACTACTGCCAGAGGCACAGGGGGCGGATACCGCCTGCGTAAGTCGCCGGAAAAGATCCGGCTGCTGGACATCGTTGAGTTGTTCGACGGCGCCCGCGCCAAACCCGCCTGCCTGCTCGGAGGAAAAGCCTGCTCCGACGAAGACCCTTGCCCGGCGCACCAGTCTTGGCGCGACATCCGCGCGGCCTACGTCGAGTTTCTGGAATCGACGACGCTGGCAAGCGTCGCGCAATCCGAACTGAAATCGGAGGCTCCCCACTCCCGTTCCTAGTCGGCTTCTCTCACGTTTTGCCGCGAGCGCAGGGCGCTCGTCGACAAGAGACGCGCAAAGGCCGGCGGCTCTTCTGTCGCCCACAAAAAAGGGGGCGCCAGGGGATCGGCGCCCATGGAGGACATCGCGTTACCAGGGTAGTGCCTGCCGCAGCCTAATCGTCTCCCGTCACGGGTCTGCTTTGCTGCAAAAAGTACTTGACACGGCAGCAGAAAGAGGCGTACTATGCCACTGATGCCCGTCAGACCTCCCGGCGCGATTGCCGTCGAACCCGCCGCGCTGCACGCCCGCGCGATGGACAATCTCAGGTTCATCCGCCAAACCATGGAGAGCGCGACCGCTTTCACCGCGGTCTCCGGCTGGGGCGTCCTGATTGTGGGCCTCACCGCCTTGGCGGCCGCGATTCTGGCTAGCCGCCAGACCAGCGCGGAGGCGTGGCTGGGAATCTGGCTCGGCGAGGCGATGCTGTCGTTTGCCATCGCCGGCGGCGCCACGATGCGCAAGGCCCGCGCCTCCCGCCAGCCGCTCATCTCCATGCCCGGAAAGCGCTTCGCCCTGAGCTTCGCCCCGCCCATGATGGTTGGCGCGGTGCTCACGGTGGCGCTCTATCGGGCGGGATTGACCAGCGCGATTCCCGGCATGTGGATGCTGCTCTACGGCACAGGCATTGTGACTGGAGGCGCCTTCTCCGTGCGGGTCGTGCCGGTGATGGGCTTGTGCTTTATGGCCGAGGGCGCCGCCGCCCTGTTCCTGCCGCTGGCGTGGCGGGACGCGTTGATGGCGGCCGCCTTTGGCGGGCTTCACATAGTCTTCGGCTTTGTCATTGCCAGGAGGTACGGTGGCTAAGAGCGGCGTGGCACGGCGCAAGCCGGTGGCGGAAACGGCCGAATTGAGCGAGATTCCCGGCCGCGCTGCCGCGGGCGCGCAGGCTCTGGATCGCCTGATCCACGAGCGTATGCGGTTGGGCATCGTCTCCGCCCTGGCGGTTAACGAGAGCCTCACCTTCAACGACCTGAAGAAGCTGCTCGCCACCACCGACGGCAACCTCAGCGTTCACGCGCGCAGACTCGAAGAGGCTGGCTACATCGCCTGCGCTAAGTACTTCGACGGCCGGCTCCCCAAGACCGAATTCCGGCTTACCGCACCAGGGCGCCAGGCGCTGGAGCGCTATCTGGACCACATGGAGGCTCTCATCCGGGCAACACGAGAGCGCTGAGCGGCGAAACCTCCTGCCCCGCGAACCCGCCCGCTTACGGGCGGGTTTCTTAGGGATGTGAACTTTATGAAGACAAGTTATTTACAGGACCAAAATGGCGGAGCCGGCCTCCACGTCGCCATCATCATGGACGGCAACGGGCGCTGGGCCCTGGCCAGGGGACTGGCGCGCATCGCCGGCCACCGCCACGGAGCCCTGGCCGTGCGCCGCACCGTCGAGGCCGCCCCCGGCTCGGTATCCGTACCCTCACGCTCTACGCCTTCTCCTCCGACAACTGGCAGCGCCCCCCCGAGGAAGTCTCCGCCCTGATGCGGCTTCTGCTCGAGTACCTGCGCAAGGAGACCGCCGAGTGCGTCGAGAAGGGCGTGCGCGTCAGCCTGATCGGCCGGCGGGACCGGCTGTCGCCGCCGCTCCGCGACAGCGCCGAAGCCGCTGAGCGCGCCACCGCCCGCGGCCGCCGTCTGCACCTGAGGATCGCCGTCGATTACTCCTCCCGCGACTCGATCCTGCGCGCCGCAAGCCGCCTTCCATCCGGCGAGCCGACTCGTGACGACTTCGGTCGCCTGCTCGCCGCAGCCTGTCACGCACCCGCTCCGGCCCCCGACGTCGACTTGCTCATTCGCACCGGAGGAGAGCAACGCCTCAGCGACTTCCTTCTGTGGGAAGCGGCCTACGCCGAGCTCTATTTCACCAGCCGCATGTGGCCCGAATTCCAGGCCGCCGACCTCGAAGCGGCCATCCGCGATTACCACGGCCGCCAGCGCCGCTTCGGCACAGTGCCCGAAGCCGCCGCCGTGTAAGTAGGGCGGCAGAACCCGCTCGCTGCGGCGCCACCCGCCCGCCCCGCCACCCACCGAAGTGTGCGACAGTGCGAAAAGCGCGCTGCGCGCGCGCAGCCGTGGCCCGGGAGAAGCGCCTGCCGCAGAACCAGCCAGTCCGAGTGTCGATCGTTGTGGCCTGCCGCAACGAGATGGCGGACATCCGCGCATTCGTGGATTCCCTGTTGGCACAGGACGCCGATGGCCTCCAGTGGGAGGCGATCCTCGCCGACGGCATGAGCGACGACGGCACGCGCCAGTTCCTTGAAGACTTGCCGGCGGCCTTCGCCACGTTCCATGTATCGTACGGACTGGGGTTCGCCGCGGGCCTGCTGCGGCTCGGTTCGAGGCCCGCCGAGTTGCCGGTTAGCGGGTCGGCATTCACGCGGCTGACGCGATGAAAGCATTCGGCTCAAAGTGATGCGTAGAGCGGTCGACATCGTCGCGGGCGCAATCGCCCTGATGGTCCTGAGCCCGCTGCTCCTCCTCACGGCGCTGGCGGTGGCCATCGACTCGCCGGGAAACCCGTTTTTCCGCGCATGGCGGGCAGGAAAAGGCGGACGGAGTTTTCGGATGTGGAAGTTCCGCACCATGGCAAACCGAGCCGGCAGTCCGATCACGGCCCGGAACGACCCGCGAATCACGCGCCTGGGCCGGTTTCTGCGCAAGACCAAGCTGGACGAGTTGCCCCAGTTCATCAACCTCCTGGCGGGCGACATGACGCTGGTAGGCCCGCGGCCGGAAGCGCCGGATCTGGTAACGCGCTACACCCCGGAGCAACGCGCGGTTCTGGCGGTGAAGCCGGGCTTGACCGGACCCGTTCAGCTTCTCGCGGGCGAGGAATCCGAGTCGATCCCCGAAGGCGTGGATCCGCGCCAGTATTACCTCGAGCACTTGATGGAGCGGAAGCTCCGCCGGGATCTCGACTATCTGAGCGTTCGCAAGCCCTTGTCCGACGCCCGAATCGTTATCCAGACGGCGGGTCTGCTGTTGCGAGAGTGGCGCAGGCACTCGTGCCTGCCGCGCCGGGACTCATCTCGGCGCTAATATGACGGCGAGCCGAGGCTCGCCGCGAGGTTCACATGGCCATTGGCATTGAAGTTCCGTTTCACCGCCCCAGCATCGGGCACGAAGAGATCGAGGAAGTCGTCCGCACCCTGCAATCGGGCTGGCTCACCACCGGCCCGCGGACGGCCCGGTTCGAGCGGGAATTCCGGGACTACGTGCAGGCGCCGCACTCGCTCGGCGTCAGCTCATGCACCGCCGGCCTGCATCTGGCGCTGGCCGCCCTGGGCATCGGCCCGGGTGACGAAGTCATCACCACGCCGCTGACCTTCTGCGCCACGGTAAACGTCATCCTGCACGCCGGCGCGACGCCGGTTCTCGCCGACGTCGGAGAGGACGGCAACATCGACCCCGCATCGGTTGCGGCGCGGATCGGCGAGCGTACCAAGGCGGTCATCCCGGTACACCTGGCCGGCCTGCCCTGCGACATGGACGCCCTGTGGGAGCTGGCGCGGCGTCACAAGCTGCACGTGATCGAGGACGCCGCGCACGCCGCCGGCGCGTTCTACCGCGGGCATCCCATCGGCGCCGGCAATCCGGAAACCGGCGCCCGCAGCGACGCGGTCGCGTTCAGCTTTTACGCCACCAAGAACCTCACCACGGGCGAGGGCGGCATGGTGACCACGCACGACGCCGCTCTGGCCGGCGCGATGAGACTCCTGTGCCTGCAAGGCATCGGCAAGGACGCCTGGAGCCGAAACGCCGATAGCGGGAAATGGTTTTACCAGGTGCTCGTTCCCGGGTTCAAGTACAACCTCAGCGACATCCAATCGGCCATCGGTATTCACCAGTTGAGGAAGCTGGAAGCGTTCGCCCAACTGCGGACTCGCTACGCGGCCCTCTACAACCACCTGCTGGCGAACTGTGAAGAGTTCGACCTGCCGCGCGACCGGCCGGACAGCCGGCACGCCTGGCACCTCTACCGCCTCCGCCTCAACCTGGACAAGCTGAATTGCACCCGCGACGAATTCATCGCCGAGCTCGGCCGGCGCGGAATCGGCGCAGGCGTGCACTTCATCCCCATTCCGCTGCACCCGTTCTTCGCCCCCTTCGCCGGCCGCCCCGAAAACTTTTGCCCCCGCGCGCTGGCGCTCTACCCGCGGCTGGTTTCGCTCCCTCTCTATCCGGCCATGACGGAGGCGGAGGTGGACTACGTCGCGCAATCGGCCAGGGAAGTTGCGATGAAGTTCCGCAAGAGCGGGCCGGTCTGCCTGCACTCGAACTTCATCCCCGGCTTGGCGGACCTGATCGAGGAACGCCATCTGGCGCGGCAGATCCGCGACGTGGATGTAGAAGACCTGCTCGGCCGCGTCGCCATCTCCACCGACCAATCGGCCCTGCGCGCGAAGCTCGAACGCAAGGTGGTGTTCGTCACCGGCGCGGCGGGCTCCATCGGCTCGGAGATCTGCCGTCAGGTGGCCCGCTTCCACCCCGCCTCTATCGTCGGCTTCGATGTCGCCGAGACGCCCCTGTTCAACCTGGAACAGGAGATGCGCGCCTCCTTCCCGGGCGTGGAGTTCCACCCGGAGATCGGCTGCATTCGCGACCGGGCGGGCCTGGCGGAGGTCCTGGGGCGGCACGAGCCGTCAATCCTGTATCACGCCGCCGCTTACAAGCACGTCCCAATGATGGAGTCGAACCTCTTCGTGGCGGTGCAGAACAATATCCTGGGGACGGCGAACGTGGTGGCCGCCGCCTTGGAGTGCGGCGTCGCAGACTTCGTGATGATCTCGTCGGACAAGGCCGTCCGCCCGACCAACATCATGGGGCTCACCAAGCGCGTGGCCGAGCTGCTCATCGGCTCCGTCCAGGATAGCCGCACCAAGTTCGTCTCGGTACGCTTCGGCAACGTGCTCGGCTCCAACGGCAGCGTGATTCCGATCTTCAAAAAGCAGATCGCCGCGGGCGGTCCGGTCACCGTGACCCATCCGGAGATGCGCCGCTACTTCATGACCATTCCGGAGGCCGTCCAGCTCGTGCTGCAAGCCTCGACCATGGGCAAAGGCGGAGAGATCTTTGTCCTCGACATGGGACAGCCGGTCAAGATTGTCGACCTCGCCCGCAACCTGATCCTGCTTTCCGGCCTGCGCCCCGGCGAGGACATCCGCATCGAGTTCACCGGCGTCCGCCCCGGCGAGAAGCTCTACGAGGAGCTGAGCACGATGGACGAGAACACGGCCCCGACCGTCCACGAGAAGATCAAGGTCTTCACCGGCCCGGCGCTCTCCTCCGAGGAGATGGACAACCGCCTGTCGGCAATCCGCCGGCTTCTCGAAGCCCGCGACGGCCGCGGTCTGCTTCTGGAGTTGAAAGATCTGGTCGTAGGGCAGGCGGTCGCATCCCGCTGAGGCCTTCCACTCCTCCAGACGTGGCGCAGGCTCTCAGCCTGCCGCGCCGAGACTCGTCTCGGCGCCTGCCGCGCTGCGCGCGCCGCCGGCTCCCTCAACCCGCATGCCGGTGCAAATGGTGGTGATGCGCGCGCATGCGCAAATAGTCCTTCACCAGGATGGCGCCGTACAGCGCCAGAAAAACCCACACCGCGATCGCCGCCAGTTGCCAGCTATGAGTCTTTAGGTACTGTGCCGGCGAGTGGCCCATTCGCGCGCCCAGCGCCGCCAGGCCGAAGCAGCGCAGGATGCGCCCCGCCAGCACGATCGTCACGAAGTGCCGCCGGCGCATTCCCAGCGCCCCGGCCGAGAGCACGAAAACCTTGGTCGGCAGCGGAGCCGGAATCACCACCGGAATAAACAGCGTGAGGCCGCCGTAGTGGTGGAACCAGGCCCGGAAGCGCTTCGCCCATTTTGTTTCGGTCCGCTTGTCCAGGAAGGCCTGGCCGCCCTTGCGGGCGATCAAGTACAGGAACAGGCTGCCGATCAGCGAGCCTGCCACCGCCAGCGCCGCGCTGAAATAGCCGGCCCGCGCGCTTTTCGCGGCGATCACAATCAGGAGAAAGTCGCTGGCCTCCGGAACCGGAAGGCCCGCCGAGTCGACAATGGCCAGAATGAACGCACCCCACGGCCCCCAGGAGACCAGGGTGGCGAACATCGCGCCGAAGAAATGCCTCAAGGCTTCACGACCCGATTCTCCAGGGCGCCCACGCCGTCCACCACCACGCGCACGGTCGATCCCGGCTCGATCGGCCCGATGCCCGACGGCGTGCCCGTCGCGATCAGGTCCCCCGGCTCCAGCGTCATCACCGCGGTGATGTGCTCGATGATCTCGCCCACCGAGTAGATCATGTCGCGCACCGAAGCGTCCTGGCGCTTCTGGTCGTCCACAAACGTGCGCACCCGGATTTCCTCGAACCGCACCTCCTCCTGGGGAACGATCCACGGCCCCACCGGGCAGAAGGTGTCGAAGCCCTTGGCGCGCGTCCATTGCTCGTCTTTGCGTTGCAGGTCGCGCGCCGTCACGTCGTTGACGCAGGTGTAGCCGAAGACATACGCCGCCGCATCCCCGCGCTTGACGTGGCGCGCGCGGCGGCCGATCACCACTCCCAGCTCTCCCTCGTAATCCACCCGGTGCGAGACCGCCGGATATACGATCCGGTCCATGTGCGCGGCGAGCGCCGAGGGCGGCTTCAGGAAGATCAGCGGCTCGGAGGGCACCTCGTTGCCCAGTTCGGCCGCGTGCTCGCGGTAGTTCCTCCCCACGCAGACGATCTTCGAGGGCCAGCACGGCGGCAACAGCCGGATTTCGGCCAGCGCGCGCGCCTCACCCCGCTCCCGTGACCACGGGGAAGAGGTTTCGTAAACCAGGTCGTTGTCCAGGAGTCCGTACTTCACGTCTGGAGAGCCGTCCGGCGCCGTGGCCTCCAGGTTGTGAATCACACTGAATCGAATCCGCTTGGTCATTGCGCCACCGTCTCCACCACTGCCGATCTCGCGCTTTCATTCCCCGTCTGGTCCACCGCCGACACCTGGTACCGATAGTGCTTTCCCGCCTCCACGGCGTGATCGCTGTATGCGGGCGTCGTGAGCAAATCTCCCGCCTTCTCAAACGGTCCGCCATTAACGGACCGGAAGACGTAGTATCCCCGCAGGTCCGCCTCCGTGTCCGGATTCCAGCTCACTTCGATGCTCGAAACCCCGGCCACCGCCGACACGCCCGCCGGCACGGCGGGCGGGAATATGTCCACCGGCGTGATCGAAACCGCCTCGGACCCCTCGCTCTCCGCTTCCGAGTTGCCGCTCGCCACGAAGCCCAGAACCTGGTATTGGTAAGTCTTGCCGTATTGAGTCTGGTTGTCGAGATACTCCGGGCTCTCGACCGTGGCGGCCAGCGAAGGTTTCAGCTCGCCCGGAGCGAGTCGGTAAACCCTGTACTCGGCGCCGGCTGCGGCGGACCAGCTCAGCCGCACTCCTTCGGGCACGGCTTCCACCTTCACCACCGGCTTCGCCAGCGGCGCAACCACTTTGAAGCGGACCGCCTCCGACCACTGGCCGAACCGGCCGTGCTTGCCCGCCGCCCGCACCCGAATCTCAATCGACTGGCCCACCCACGGCGCCGCCGGAACCTGGACGTGTACCGGGCCCGGCTGGGCGGTGGGCACATCGATCCGCCGCGCCGCCGCTTCCCAGTTCGGCCCTTCGGGACCGGCCCGCAGATCGATCTCCCGCAGCTTCTTCAGGACCGCTCTGTCGGTAGCCGCCCTCGGCGCCGTGAAGTCGATCACCAGCTGATCCCCGCGCTCGAACGCGCCGAGTCCCGCGATCTTCACCGGGATGGCAAGCGTCGGCGGCTTCGGCGGCCTGACGTAGGCGCAGCCCGCGAGCATTGCCGCTCCTGCGCTCAACGCCAAAACCGAAGACCGGCGGTACGGAGCCATCTTATAGAATGTACCGCGTCAGGTCCTGATCTTTGACGATCTCGGAAAGCTGCTGGCGGACATACGTCGCGTCGATCTTGACGTTCTTCTTCTTTAGATCGGGACCTTCGAAGGAAATCTCCTCCAGAACCTTCTCCATGACCGTGTGCAGGCGCCGCGCCCCGATGTTCTCGTTGCTCTCGTTCACCCGCGCCGCCAGCCGCGCCACTTCCTCGAGCGCGTCCTCGGTGAAGGAGAGCTTGATGCCTTCGGTTTCGAGCAGCGCCGTGTACTGCTTGATCAGCGCGTTCTTCGGCTCCTTGAGAATTCGTATGAAATCGCCCTCGGTCAGCGATTTCAGCTCCACCCGGATCGGGAACCGGCCCTGCAACTCCGGAATCATATCGGAGGGCTTCGAGACGTGGAACGCACCGGCGGCCATGAACAGGATGTGGTCCGTGCGGACGAAGCCGTAGCGCGTGTTGACCGTGGTGCCCTCGACGATGGGCAGGATGTCGCGCTGCACCCCCTCGCGGCTCACGTCCGGCCCATGGCCCGACTCGCGGCCCGCGATCTTGTCGATCTCGTCCAGGAAGATGATGCCGCTGCGTTCGACGCGCTCCAGCGCCACGCGGGTCACCTGGTCCATGTCGATGAGCTTCTGCTCTTCCTCCTGCACCAGGTACTCCAGCGCCTCCGTCACCCGCATCTTGCGCTTGCGAGTGCGCCCGCCGAACAGGCCGGGCAGGACATCCTTCAGGTTGATGTCCATTTCCTCGATGCCCTGCGCGGTCGAGACTTCGAACGACGGCCCTCGCTCCTTGACGTCGATCTCCACCACGCGCTCGTCCAGCTTGCCCTGGTGCAGCTTCTCGCGCAGCTTCTCCCGGGTCCGCTCGGCGGTCTCGCTGGGCTCGGGTTGCGGCGGCATCAGCAGGTCCAGCAGCCGCTCCTCCGCGTTCTTCTCCGCCCGGTCGGCCACTTCGTCCAGCCGCTCTTCGCGCACCATCTCGATCGAGATATCGACCAGGTCGCGGATCATCGACTCCACGTCCCGGCCCACGTAGCCCACCTCCGTGAACTTACTGGCCTCCACCTTCAGAAACGGCGAGTTGGCGAGCTTGGCCAGCCGGCGGGCGATCTCCGTCTTCCCCACTCCCGTGGGGCCGATCATGAGGATGTTCTTCGGCATCACCTCATCGGCCAGCTCGGGATCGAGCTTCTGCCGCCGGATCCGGTTCCGCAGCGCCACCGCCACCGCGCGCTTGGCGTCGTCCTGCCCGACCACGTACTTGTCGAGTTCCCGGACGATCTCCCGCGGCGTGAGCTCGTCCAATACGGGCTCTTCTTCGACCGACTGGCTGGGAAGATAAATGACCATTGCCTATCCGAGTTCCTCGTAAGTGACCCTGTCGTTCGTGTAGATGCAGATCTCGCCCGCGATCTCCATGGCCACCTCGGCGATCTTGCGCGCTTCCATCTTCGTGTGCCGCGCCAGCGCGCTGGCCGCCGCCTTGGCGAACGGACCGCCCGAGCCGATGGCCGCGATCCCGTCGTCCGGCTCGATCACGTCGCCGCTGCCGCTCAGGATGTAGGTGTTGTTGACATCGGCGACCAGCAGCAGGGCTTCCAGGTGGCGCAGCGCCTTGTCCATCCGCCAGTCCTTGGCCAGCTCCACCACCGCGCGCGACAGGTTGCCGTTGTGCTGCTCCAGCTTCGATTCGAACCGTCCGAACAGCGCGAAGGCGTCGGCGGTCGACCCCGCGAATCCGGCCAGAATCTTATCGTTGTACAGCCGGCGAATCTTCTTCGCCGACGCTTTCAACACTTCCTGCCCGAGCGTGACCTGGCCATCGCCCGCCATCACCACCTTGGCGTTTCTGCGCACACACAAAACGGTCGTAGACCGTATCCGGTTTTTCATGGGTACAGTTTCATTGTAGTAGAGTGGGACAGGCCTCCGGCCTGTCCGTCCGGAACTGCACTGAAGCAAGGCCGTTCCGCGCAGCCGCCTACTCACACCCCCCGAACATGCTCCCGCCACATTTCCCCGAACAGCCGCAAAGCCTCCAGCCGCCGCCGGCCCAGCGCTACACGCACCGCGGCCGCGGCGGCCCAGACGAAGTACGCCACCGTCACCCACCAGTGAATGTGCCCCGCGATGAACCCCGCCACGCCCGGCCCGGGTGGAACCGGCGAGAAGCCGAACTGCACGCCCCACAGGCAGAACAGCCCCGTCGCCTCCCACCACAGCAGTTCCATGTTCATCAGGAAAACCATGCCGACCAGCGACTGCCCGATGGTCATGAGCAGTTCCAGTTCCTGCCGCTGGTCGAGCGGGATCATCGAGAGCTGCCCGCGGCTGATCGAATAGACGATAGGCAGCATCGCCGCCAGCAGCGTCCACTGGTTGATGTTGCTCGAGACCATATTCATCAGCGCCGTGGACGCCCGTTCCACCGTCCGCGCCCAGTAAAAGGCCGAGACCTTCTCCGGAAACTCCGAGACCAGCGGCGCCACCCACTGCACGAAGATGAAGCTCGGCACCCCCAGCAGCGCTGAAATCGCCAGCAGGCTCCCCAGGAACGGCTCGGCCGTGAAATAGATCAGCAGCCCGCCGGCCACGAAGAAACCGGCGATCAGGAAGCCCCGCAGCCGGCGCGGCGAAAGCGCCAGCGCGCGCGGAATCCGCTCCAGGTCCTCGATGCCCTCGGCTTCCTCGGCCGGCATCCGCCGCAGCACCGCCAGGTAGGCGATGTAGATCGCGATGAGCACCGCCGCGTCAATCAGGTTCAGCGTGCCCTTCCACCAGACGAAACCCATGTAGACCAGCGGCACGAGCAGGCCGATCACTTCGACCGAGTGATGATCTTTGAGGCGGATGCGCCCCATCGGCTTTCCATACCGCCGGCGGTAGAAGAAGGCCGCGACGAAGTAGATCATCGGCCAGCCCAGTCCGGTGAGCAGCCGCAGGGCGCCGGTGAGGTTCGCCAGCAGCAGGTCCACGCGCTGGTGCCATGCCAGGACGAACTCCACGGCGAACTCCGGCAGCGTCTGGAGCCATGCCAGAATGGCCAGCGCGAACGCCTGGGCTATGAAGAACTGCGCTGCTTCGGCCGCCCACGCGACCAGCATCGCGGCCAGCAGGATGGCAGGCGCCGCCCACAGCGCCGTGCCCGGGGCCGCCCGCTCGAGTGGGACAACGGCCGCGAGCGCCAGCCCGAACGCCAGGGCCGGTCGGGCGGGCTTCAGCCTGCCCCCCGCCCTACTCGAACGCGACGTCATGATCCTTATCGACGGCGGAGTGCTTCTGAAACTCAAGCCGCGGCTCGGGATAGTCCGTGCGGTAGTGCGCGCCGCGGCTTTCCTCCCGGGCCAGCGCGCAGCGGGCGACAATCGAGATGGCGGTGTGAATGCTCCGCAGCTCGAACAGCTCCCGGTTCGGGCTGGCGGAGGGCTCGAGCGGAATCCGGCTCAGCCGCTCGCACGTCTCGGCCAGCTCCTGGCCCGATCGGATAATGCCGCAGCGCTCCCATGCGATTCTACGAAGCTCGCGGGCGGCGATGCTCGGGAACCGCGGCTCGGGAGGCGGCGGCGCATCCACCAGCGGCGCGCCCGCCAGCTCGCGCATCGCAGCCCCGGCACGCGCGCCGAAAACCACGCCTTCGAGCAGCGAGTTGCTCGCCAGCCTGTTCGCCCCGTGAACGCCCGTCGCGGCGCACTCGCCGGCGGCGAACAGGCGCGGCACGTTCGTGCGGCCCTCCAGGTCCGTGCGGATGCCTCCCATCGCGTAGTGCGCCGCCGGGTGCACCGGCGCCGGGCTTTCCGCCAGGTCTAACCCGTACTGCAGGCAGGTCTCGTAGATCCGCGGAAATCGCGACTCCAGGAACTCGCGCCCCAGATGCCGGACGTCCAGCAGCACCTCGTCCTCGCCGCGCAGCCGCATCTCGCTGACCATCGCGCGCGCCACCACGTCGCGCGGCGCCAGTCCCGCCAGCGGGTCGTAGCGCGACATGAACCGCTCTCCCGCGCCGTTCAGCAGATAGGCGCCCTCGCCGCGCAGCGCCTCCGAAAGCAGAAACGCCGGCGCGCCCGCCATGTGCAGCGCCGTGGGATGGAACTGTATGAACTCCAGGTCGCTGATCTTCGCGCCCGCCCGGTAAGCCGCCGCCACGCCGTCCCCGGTGGCCACGTCCGGGTTGGTCGTCACCGAATACAACCGGCCCAGACCCCCCGTGGCGATCAGCACCGCGCGTGCGTACAGCGGAATCCAGTGCCGCGCCGAGGCGTCGCAGACCGCCACGCCCGCCACTTCGCCGTTGTCCGTCACCAACAGATCGGTGACTGCGGCGAAGCTGCGGAACTCGATATTCGGGATGGAGGCCGCTTTGAGGTAGAGCGTGTGCGCCACCTCGTGTCCCGTGGAGTCGCCGTGCGCGTGCACGATGCGGCGCCGGCTGTGCGCCGCTTCGCGCCCGAAGGCCAGTTTGGAGCCTTCCCGGTCGAACTCCGCCCCCCACTCGATGAGTTCCTGGATGGCGGCCGGCCCCTGCTCCACCAGCGTGCGTACGGCTGCCACGTCGCACAGCCCATCGCCCGCCGCCAGCGTGTCCTGTTCGTGCAGCTCCACGTCGTCGTCCTCGCCGAGCGCCACCGCAATGCCGCCCTGCGCGTACTCCGACGACGATTCCTTCAGGCTGTCCTTGGCGACGACGAGCACGGAGCCCGCCTCGGCGAGATCGATCGCTGCGCGCAGCCCCGCAACGCCCGCGCCCACCACGAGAAAATCCGCGCTCATTCTCTTCAGTATCTACCATGCCGCCGCGCCGCGTTTTCGTCGTGAAGCGCAGCCCACAGAGGCACAAAGATCGCACAGCAGGATCTCCGTGTCCCCCGTGCCTCTGTGGTGAAGTTAGGGTGCAGTCACCTGAAAGCCGGCATGCAGCGCCGCGCTCGAGTCCTCGCCCACCCAAAGATCGAAAGCTTCCGGCTCCTCGACCCACTTCTTCTCCGGCGTGCTCCAGTAGCTGAGCTTCGCCTTGTCGAGCGTAAGCCGCACCGTCTTCTTCTCGCCGGGCGCCAGCGCAACGCGCTCGAAGCCCTTCAGCTCGCGCACCGGCCGCGACGTGCTTCCCGCCCGCTGGTGTATGTAAAGCTGGACCACTTCGTCGCCCGCCCGCGTGCCCGTGTTTTCGACGTCCACCGCCACCTCGAACGCCTGCCCCAGCGGAACCTCGGTCCGGCTGAGCTGCAGATTCGAGAACGCGAACTTCGTGTAGCTGAGGCCGAAGCCGAAGGGGTAGAGCGGCGAGCTGAGCTCGTCCCAATAGCGCGACGTGAAGCCCCGCCGCGTCTCCGGATCCTGCGTCAGGTTGTGCGCGTAGTAAATGGGGATCTGGCCCGCGCTGCGCGGCCAGCTGAACGGCAGCTTGCCGCCCGGATTGACCTCGCCGAACAGAAGGTCGGCGACCGCGTTGCCGCCCTGTGCGCCCGGATACCACGCTTCGAGGATCGCCGGAACGTGCCCGGACGCCCAGGTCAGATTGAGCGGGCGGCCGTTGACCAGGACCAGAACCACCGGCTTGCCGGTGGCCACCACCGCTTCGAGAAGCTGCTCCTGCCGCCCCGGCAGATCCAGCGTCGCGCGCGAGGCGGCCTCGCCGCTCATGTTCTGAAGCTCGCCCAGCGCCAGCACCGCCACGTCGGAGCGCCGGGCCAGCTCCACGGCCTGTTTGATCTCCTCCTCAATCTGCTCGGGTGTGGCCGGGGCGGCTTTCGGGCCCCTGTCGAAAGGCCCGGGGATCGTGCGCCGGATCTCCCCTCCCCGCGCGTATTCCACGCGAACGCCCGCGGGCACGCTGTTGCGGATGCCCTGAAGCACCGTCACCGTCTCGGCGGCGTCGTTTGCGAAGGTCCAGGAACCGGTAGTGTCCACGCGCGAGTCGGCCAGCGGGCCGATAACGGCGATCGAGGAAAGCTTGGCCTTATCCAGCGGCAAAAGCTGCCCCTCGTTGCGCAGCAGCACGGCCGAACGCGAGGCCGCGGCGCGCGCCGCCTTCCGGTGCTCCGGCGCGCTGAGGATCTGCTTGACCCGGGCTTCGTCCACGTAAGGGTTCTCGAAGAGTCCCACGCGGATCTTGGCGGCCAGAATGCGCCGCACCGCATTGTCGAGCGTCGCAACCGGAATTCGCCCGTCCTTCACCAGCGCGGCGAGTTGCGTTAGGTACGAGCGCCCGCCCATGTCCATATCGACGCCGGCCGTGAGCGCGCGGGCGGCGGCGTCCTTATCGTCGCGCGAGAAACCGTGTACGGTCAGGCTCCTCACGGCGAAGGCGTCGCTCACCACGAAGCCCTGGAAGCCCCACTCTCCCCGCAGCACGTCATCCAGCAGGAACCGGTTCCCCGTGGCAGGCACGCCGTTCAGATCCATGTAAGCGCTCATGACGCTCGCTGCCCCCGCCTCCACCGCGGCGTGGTAAGGCTCCAGGTAGACGTTCCGCAGCAGATCCTCGGAGAGGAAAACGGAATCGTAGTCGCGCCCGCCGTCGCCGGCGCCGTACGCGGCGAAATGTTTCACGCAGGCCAGCAGATGATCGGGACCGCCCGTGACCGGCCCTTGAAACCCGCGCACCTGCGCCCGTGCCATCGCCGAGCCCAGGAACGGGTCTTCACCCGCGCCTTCCACGATGCGCCCCCAGCGCGGATCGCGGGCAATATCGACCATCGGACCGAAGGTCCACCGGATTCCCACCGCGTAGGCCTCGCGCGCCGCCACCGCCTGCGCCTGCTCCACCATCGGCGGGTCCCACGAAGCCGCCATGGCGATAGGGACCGGGAAGATGGTGCGCCACCCGTGGATCACGTCGAACCCGAAAAGGATGGGGATGTGCAGGCGCGACCCCTCGACCGCGGTGTGCTGCAACCGGTTGACGACGGCGGGATCGGAAACAAAAAGCAGCGAGCCGATCGTGCCGCCGCGGACCTGCGCATCCGACGGCGGGTTGCCGAACGCAAAAAGTTGGTTAAGCTGGCCGATCTTTTCGTCCAGCGTCATCTGCGCCACCAGCGCGTCCGCGCGGCGGCTGACCTCGTCCTGGGCCCGCATGGGCGCGGCGGCCGTCATGAGCACCGCACAGGCGCACAAACACTTCACGTTCGAGAGCTGCAAGAGACCTCCGAAACTCCGTTATCCCACCTTTCCCATCGTACCCGCAAAGCGCGCCCCCCCGCGGAGCAGGCGTCCACGCCTCGAGCCGGTCTCGAGACCCGCCCCGCCCGCAACCTCTCCCTCCACCCGCTCGGCTATCCTGTTCTCAAGAGCCATGCCGACAACACCCCACATCGAAAAGCACTTCACCGCCACCGAAACCGTGCGCGACGTCGTCATCGGGATGTCGGACGGTCTCACCGTCCCCTTCGCACTCGCCGCCGGCCTCTCCGGCGCGGTCGCATCCGCAAACACCAAGCTGGTCATCATCGCCGGCCTCGCCGAAATAGCCGCCGGCTCCATCGCCATGGGCCTGGGCGGATACCTCGCCGCCCGCACCGACAGCGAACACTACCATTCCGAAGAGAAACGCGAGTACCGCGAGATCGTCGAGCTTCCCCGCGACGAGGAGCGCGAGGTCGCCGACATCTTCGAGGGCTACGGCCTCACCCCCGCGCAGGCCGCCCCGTTGTCGCCGCCATCTGCGCCGAGCCCAAGCGCTGGGTCGATTTCATGATGCGCTACGAGCTCGGCCTGGAAGCCCCCGATCCCCGCCGCGCCGTCCGCAGCGCCGCCACCATCGCCGTCTCCTACATCATCGGCGGCATGATTCCGCTGTCCCCGTACTTTGCCGCCCACACCGTGCTCCAGGGCCTGTGGATCTCGGTGCTGTTGACCCTGCTCGCTCTCTTCGTGTTCGGTTACATCAAGGGCCGCCTGACCGGCGTCCACCCGCTCCGCGGGGGCATCCGCACCGTCGTCATCGGCGGTCTCGCCGCCGGCGCCGCCTTCGCCCTCGCCCGCGCCATCCAGTAGGACAGGCCTCCGGCCTGTCCGATCGGAGCGCAGGGCGTCAGCCCCGCATGTTAATAATGATAGGTGACCCTCCCTCTACTCTCCTCACTCGAAGCCGCGGCCGATCTCGTCCATCTCGTGATGCCGCCCACTCCGCAGATCCGCTGGCCGCTCCTGTGCGCGCGCGCCGGCGCCGAGGTCTGGGTCAAGCACGAGAACCACACTCCCACCGGAGCCTTCAAAGTGCGCGGCGGAATCGTGTACATCGACCAGCTGCGCCGCCGGCAGCCGGACGTCACCGGCGTCGTCGCCGCCACTCGCGGCAATCACGGCCAGAGCGTCGCCTTCGCCGCCGCCCGTGCCGGCCTGCGATCCGTCATCGTTGTTCCGCGCGGCAACGGCCGTGAGAAGAACGCCGCCATGTGCGCCTTCGGCGCCGAGTTGATCGAGCACGGCGGCGACTTCCAGGAGGCTTACGAATACGCAGCCGGCCTCGCCCAGGCCCAGCGCCTCCACCTGGTTCAGTCCTTCGACGAAGCGCTCATCGCCGGCGTGGGCACGTACGCGCTGGAGCTGTTCCGCGCGGTCCCCGGACTCGGCGCCGTCTACGTCCCCATCGGCATGGGCTCCGGCATCTGCGGAACCATCGCCGCCCGCAACGCGCTCGGCCTCGACACCGAGATCATTGGCGTGGTTGCCTCCGGCGCCCCGGCTTATGCGCTCTCCTTCGCCGCCCGCCGGCCCGTAACCACCGCCACTGCCGAAACCATCGCCGATGGGCTCGCCTGCCGCGTCCCCCACCCCGCCGCGCTCCAGTTCATTCTGGAAAACGTATCCCGTATTGTCACCGTCGATGACAGCGAGATCGAAGCCGCCATGCGCCACCTCTTCTCCGACACGCACAACGTGGCCGAAGGCGCCGGCGCAGCGGCCCTCGCGGCCCTCCTCAAAGAAGGTCCCCGGATGCAAGGCCGTCGCGTCGCCGTGATCCTCAGCGGAGCCAACGTCGATACCGGCCTCTTCGCCCGCACCCTTGCCGGGTAACCCGCCCCCTCGCGTATTTGACACCTGCTTACACGATCGTGTAAGAGTACCGTACAGGATCGTTCTTTATCGCACTCGACGGTTTAGCCGTACTGCACCGAAGGGCTCTGCCATGATGAACCTCTCGATCGTCTCTCACAGGCTGCTTCAGAGAACAGCCGTCATTCTCTGCGCCGGTATGGCGAGCCCGCTCTGCGCAGCCCAAGCGCGCATGCTCGCCCCGCTTCCCGATGCGGCGCCGGCAGCGCTTTCCGTGGTGGCCCCCGTAACCGACTGCGCCAGGCTCGCACAAGCCGACATCACCGGCGCAGTGGGTGCGAAGACGCACATCACCTCGGCCACGGCCATCACCGATGGGAAGCCGTCGCCCTACTGTCGTGTGACCGGCTACGTGGAGCCGATGGTGAAATTCGAGGTCCGTCTGCCGCAGACGGCGTGGACCCAGCGCTTCGTCCAGACCGGCTGCGGAGGACTCTGCGGCAACCTCAACATCCGTCTTGGCAATGCCGAAGGATGCTATCCCGCCGATCATGGCGAGTTGGCGCTTGCCTCCACCGACATGGGGCACACGGGTGGGATGGACGGTAAATTTGGCGAGAAAGACTACCGGCTGCGGATCGATTTCGCCTATCGTGGCGTTCACGTCACCACGCTCGCGGCGAAGGCGCTAATCGCCGCGT
Organism: Bryobacterales bacterium; assembly: GCA_963719445.1. Lineage (GTDB taxonomy): Bacteria > Acidobacteriota > Terriglobia > Bryobacterales > Bryobacteraceae > DASWZN01. The sequence continues at coordinate 2,792,280 of OY970385.1, read as the reverse complement.
TTTACGGTCGGCCGGCGAAGTACTCCTACTTCTCCGGCTGCTCCGACGGCGGCCGCGAGGCGCTCATGGAGGCCCAGCGTTATCCGCAGGACTTCAACGGCATCACCGCCGGCGCGCCTGCGATGAATTTCACCACACAGAACACCTTCTACCACGGCTGGAATGCGCTGAAGAACACGGGCGCGGATGGCAAACCGATCCTTACCGCGGATAAGCTGCCGATCCTGCATCAGGCAGCTCTCCAGGCGTGCGATGCCGCTGACGGACTGAAGGATGGACTGATCAGCGAACCTTTATCCTGTAACTTCGACCCCGGCGTCGTCGAGTGCAAGCCAGGTCAGGACACGAAAACCTGCCTGACGCATGCGCAGGCGCAGACTGCTCGAGATATCTATGCAGGAGCCCACGACAGCGGGGGCGGCAAGCTGGTGCTCAGCGGGCCTCTGCCCGGCTCGGAGTTGGCCTGGGCGGGCGTCTACGTGCCCTTCCCCGGCGACGGGCACATCATGAGCTCCATGATTTCAACTGGGTCTCTGAAGTATCTCGTCTACCGGAAAAATCCCCCCGAGGATTATACCCTCAAGGATCTGCAGTTCACGCGCGAGTCCTTCGCCTCCACCACGCAGCTTCACGGGCTCTATGACGCAACCGATCCTGATCTGAGCGACTTTGCAAAAAACGGAGGGAAGCTGATTCTCTGGCACGGACTCGCCGACCCGCACATCTCTCCTCTCAACACGATCGCCTACTACACCGCAATGGATCGCGTGATGGGGGAAGCTGAGGTCCGGAAGTTCGCACGGCTGTATCTCTTCCCGGGCGGATACCACTGCGGCGGCGGCGAGGGCCCTTTCAACGTCGATCTGCTGAGCGCCATCATGGCTTGGGTCGAACGCGGAACAGCGCCCTTCGTTCTCCTGGCCTCCCACCAGCAGGGCGGCGCTACCGGGCCCATTGCGGGCATGCCGCCGATGCCGCGGGCAACGCCATCCGGAGTTGACCGTACGCGGCCCGTCTTCCCCTATCCGCAGACCGCAAAGTACAACGGCTCAGGGAGCATCGATGATGCCGGAAATTTCAGCCTCGGCCCTGCGGAACCTGTGCCTGCCGAACGATTGCAGTGGCTCGGATCCTCCTTCTATACACCGCACTACGAGCTCTGGTGCGTGGGAGACGATTGCCGCTACACCACCACCACCCGGTGATCCAGGCACTCCAGCTTGATCTCCCCGGCTAGCCGCCCAACCAGTTCCTGCCCGTGTCGCGCCAGAAACGGAATGATCGAATACAGCCGCTCCTGCAAATGCTTGTGCGGAAAAACCAGCCCGCACAAAGATGCGGCATCACGCGACGCACGCTCGTCCCGCCGCAGGGACTCCCGCGCCGCCTTCCGCTCCGTCTTCGCCAACTGATATTCGATCTTCCGCCGGCTCGTCGCGAACGCCGCCGCAAGCGTCGGATCGAACCCGCCGAACGCGCCCTGCAATCCGTCCAGCACCTCGCCCGTTCTGACGCGCGCTTCCCCGATCGCTGCCGCCAGCCCTGGCGGCACCAGCTTCGCCGCCATCCGCTCCCGAATCGCGTCCTCTCCGCGAAAGAAATCCGGCAGCGTCAGCCCGTAGCGGTCAAACAGCTTCGCCGACCGCGCATCGAGCAGCGTGGCGCTCGCGCGCGGCGCCGCCACCGGCATCCGCCCCAGCAGTTCCTGGTAAATCACCTGGCTCTGCGCCAGGTACGCCAGTTCCGCCGGACCGCCCACGTACGCCACCGTGGGCAGCATCGAATCCTGCACCACCGGCCTCAACAGCGCGTTTGGCGAAAGGCTCTCCGCCCGCGCCGCCAGCTCGCCGCCGCTGATCCGCCGCCCATCGGCCGTCTGGTAGTCCTCGCCGCTCCGCCGCAGCGCCAGCCGCCGCCCGTTCTCGAGCAGAAACACCAGCGACGTCTGCCCTTCAACCAATACCTGCGCGTGGTATCCCGCCGCGGCTAGCTCCTTACCGCGCTCCATCAAACGCGCCACCAGCCCCGGCATCGCCCGCACCGCATCGCCAAGCACTGGCGCAGCCAGCCGCCGGGACGCCGGATGCATCGGGTCGAAGAACGGCATCTCCTGCCCGCGCAGAATCCGCCGCAGCAGCTTGCCGAACGCGGAGCCAAGCGTCTCCCCGGGCCCGTATGCCTCGGCGACCAGCGCCGCCGTCTCCTCGCCGAACGGCAAATCGCGCAGCGCCTCGCGCAGCCCGTCGAGCGGAGCGTTCCCGATCCGTATCCCCCCCACCGGCCGGCGCTCCGCGTTCTCGCCCCCCAGTTCCAGCCGCAGCGGCCGGTTCGCCGCGTCGAACACCCAGCAGTGATTTACTTCATCGAAATCGTGGTCCTCGGTCGCCAGCCAGAACACCGGAACGGCCGGAATGCCCGCCGCCGTAAGCTTCTCCGCCAGCCGCGCCGCCGTGAGAGCCTTGTAGACCGTGTAGCACGGCCCCGAAAACAAGCCGGTCTGCTGCCCCGTCATCACCGCGACGGTTCCCGGCTGCGCCAGCCGATCCAGCGCCGCCCCCGCCCCGTTCTGCTCCCTCAGCGCCGCTACCAGCGCCGTCCGCCGCTCCGCCGGGAACTCAATCGCAGCCGCCGCCCGCCGGAATGACTCGAAATCGTGCGGATCGTCCCCATAGAACCGCGCCACCCGCTCGAACCGGTACAGGTAGTCCGCAAAAAGCGCCGAAGTGTTCGGCAGTTCGGTGCTGCGCACACACGCCGTTTCCATCTGACTCCAAAGTAACAGATGGGCAGCGGCCCTCTTGATCTCGCTAATGGCTTCGTCGATGTCGTGGATCGCTCTCCGTTCCTGTTCCAAGGCTGGCGGCGTTCCTTTAAGCTGACCCACTACCGGCAAATGCGCCAAAATGGAACGTGGCGGGCGTCTATCTCTCTTTCCCCTTCTGTGCCCAGAAGTGCACCTTCTGCAACTTCGCCTCGGGCGTCTTCCCCCGCGACCTCGAACAGCGCTACCTCGCCGCCCTCCACGCCGAAATCGCCGCGTTCAACTGGCCCTGGCAGCCCGAAACCCTCTACCTCGGCGGAGGCTCGCCCAACCGCATCCCCCCGCCCGCGCTGCGAGCGCTGCTCGGCGCCATCCTCGGCCGCCCCTGGCTCGAAGCCACCATCGAGGCCACGCCCGGCGCGCTGACGCCGGAACTCGCGCGCGCCTGGCGCGAAGCCGGCATCGACCGCGTCAGCCTCGGAGTGCAGTCGTTCGTGCAGGCCGAAATCTCCGCTACTGGCCGCAAACACACCGCCGCGCGCGTCGCCGAAGAGGTCGCCCTCCTGCGCGCCGCGGGCATCTCCAACTTCAATATCGATCTGATCGCCGGCCTTCCCGGCCAGACCCCCGCCACCTGGCGCGAATCCCTCGATTGGATCGGCCGTCTCGCCGCCCCCCACGTCTCCGTCTACATGCTCGAGATCGATGAGGATAGCCGCCTCGGCGCGGAAATCCTCCGCGGCGGCTCGCGCTACGGCGCGCGCAAAGCGCCGCCCGAAGACGCCGTGGCCGATCTCTACGAGACCGCGGTCGATCGCCTCGCCGCCCTGGGAATCCCGCGCTACGAGATCTCCAACTTCGCCCGCCCCGGCTTCGAATCGCGCCACAATCTGAAGTACTGGAAGCTCGAGCCCTACGCCGGCTTCGGCGCCGACGCTCATTCCTTCGATGGCGTATCTCGCCGCAGCACCGTCGAATCGCCCGCCGGCTACGTCGAGAGGATCGAACGCGGCGCCTCGCCCATCGCCACTGAGGAGCTCGCCCATCCCGACCAGGAGCGTTTCTTCGTCGGCCTCCGCCTCACCGCCGGCATCGAGCCCCGCCCCGACGAATGGCGCCGCTTCGAAGCCCCCATCCGCCGCTTCCTCGAAGCCGGCCTCCTGGAGATCAGCCCCGCCGTGGCGCAGGCTTCAGCCTGCCGCGTCGGCTCTCCAGCCGGCGCACCTTCCCCCCGAACCATCCTCCGCCTCACGCCCCGCGGCGTTTTGTTGTCCAATGAAGTCTTTCGGGAGTTTTTGGAACCATGAACCTCATCGATCTGCGCAGTGACACCGTCACGCGCCCCACCCCCGCCATGCGCCGCGCCATGGCCGAAGCCGAAGTCGGCGACGACGTCTACGGCGAAGATCCCACCGTCAATCGCCTCGAGCAGCGCGCCGCCCGGATCCTCGGCAAACAGGCTGGCCTCTTCGTTCCCACCGGAACCATGGGCAACACCATCGGCGTGAAGGTCCACACCCATCACGGCCAGGAAGTCATCTGCGAGGCCCGCAGCCACGTCCTCGACTACGAGCTGGCCATGATGGCCTGGTTCTCCGGCTGCATCGCCCGCCCCATCTACGGCGAGAACGGCATCCTCACTTGGGACCGGATCCGCGCCGAGATCCGCCCCCTCCACGGACACTACGCGCCCACTGGCCTGATCGAGCTCGAAAACACGCACAACATGGCAGGCGGCTCCGTCTACCCGCCCGAGGTCTTCGACCGCATCGCCGACGGCGCGCACGAGCTGGGCCTCAAGGTTCACCTCGACGGCGCGCGCATCTTCAACGCGGCCGCCTGCCTGGGCCGGCCCGTGAGCGAAATCGCCGCGAAGGCGGATACCGTGATGTTCTGCCTCTCCAAAGGCCTCGGCGCGCCGGTCGGCTCCATGCTCGTGGGAACCGCCGAGGCGATCGCCGCCGCCCGCCTCTACCGCAAGCGACTCGGAGGCGGCATGCGCCAGGCCGGCGTCCTCGCCGCCGCGGGCCTCATCGCCCTCGAAGAAATGCCCGCGCGCCTCTCGCAAGACCACGCCAACGCGCGCTTCCTCGCCGATTCCCTCTCCCGCCTCAAAGGCGTCAAGATCGCGCACGAAGTCCAGACCAATATCGTCATCTTCGACGTCGCCGCCACGGGCCTATCCGCCCCCGAGCTAAGCGCCCGCCTCAAGTCTCGCGGCGTCCTGATCAACCCCGTCCGCGGCTCCCTCATGCGCCTCGTCACCCACCTCGACGTCTCCCGCGCCGACTGCGAATCCGCCGCCGGCCTCTTCAGCCGGTGCTTGGAATAGGGCGGACCTCCACCCGTATCCCCCGGGGCCCATCTTCCCTGCGGGGCTATAATCGGGACTTGATGCCCCTTCTCTGCCGCTGCCTCCTGCCGCTCCTCGCCGCCGGCTGCCTCTGGGCTCAGGACGAGGACGCCGACTTCCGTGCCGAGGTGCGCCTGGTCGTTCTCCACGTTTCCGTCATCGACAAGAGCGGCGACCTCGTCACCGGCCTTCCTCAAACCGCCTTCCGCGCCTTCGAAGACGGTGTCCAGCAGCAGATCAAGCTCTTCAAACGCGAGGACGTCCCCGTCTCCATGGGCATCATCATCGACAACAGCGCCAGCATGAAGAACAAGCGCCAGAGAGTCGAGCTCGCCGCCCAGGACCTGGTCGCCAATTCCAACCCGCAAGACGAAGTCTTCGTGATCAACTTCAACGACGACGTCTACCGCGACGTGGATTTCACCTCAGACCCCAAGAAGCTCGCCCAGGGCCTCGCCCGCATCGACTCCATGAGCGGCACCGCCATGCGCGACGCCATCCGGACCGGCGTCCGCTACGCCAAGGCCAAGGGCAAACACGACAAGAAGGTGCTCGTCGTGGTGACCGACGGCGACGACAACATGAGCGAGACCACCCTCCCCGAGGTAATCCGCGAGGCCCAGCAGCGCGAGGTCCTGGTCTACGCCATCGGCCTGCTCTCCGAGGAAGAGCACGACGCCGCCAAGCGCGCCCGCGAGGCGCTCGGCGAAATCACGCGCGCGACCGGCGGCCACGTCTGGTACCCCACCGACGTCGACGCGGTGGGCCGCATCGCCCTCCAGGTCGCGCGCGACATCCGCAGCCAGTACATCATCGCCTACACGCCCTCCAGCCCCAAGCTCGACGGCAGCTACCGCCAGATCCGCCTCTCCGTCACCGGCCCCAATCACCCCGTCGCCCGCACGCGCACCGGCTACTACGCTTCGTCCGACCTCGGCGCAAAGCCCCCCGTCCCCAAGCCCGTCATCAAGCGCTAGCCTCCCGTGGCGCACGCTTTAGAGGCTGATCAACGCGGATAAATCACTTGTTTTCAATCAGCGTTTATCTGCGGCCAGCAATGTTTTGGCCTTTCCTGGCCTTTTTCAGCGTTCTCTTCAGCGTGCAGCGTCGACTTCAGCCGGCGTTCCCGGGAACCCGCCCGGGCACACTCCCCCCTCGCCGTGGCGTCCTCATGTCCCTGGCCCCTGCTCTGGCCCGCCAGGAAGCGCCCCTTCCGCCTACCTGTTCCTGTTCGCCGCTTCCGCCGCCAGTTTCAGCTCGTGGTTCACCTGATCCAGCAGGTTCTTCGCCCTCTGAGCGTGACCATCCATGTCCCACTCATTCGCTTGCTGCGCCGCGGTGATCTTATCGTAAGCGTCGATGCACAGCCGTTGCGCGGCCGCCAGATTCGGATGGCGTCTGCTGGATATGTCCCGCTCCGGGCGCTGTGCCAGCGCCACTCCCCCCACCAGGAGGAGGACCAGCAGAACGCAGAGAATCAGAGTAATAAGTTTGCTTTTGGTCATGGACGAATTTTAACCTGCCCGCCTCCCGCCACACAATGACCTCCTTGGGGGGCCGCCCGGCCGAAGCAACCTTTTTCATTTCCCTCGATCCGAGAAATACAATCCATTCCCCTGCAATGACTTGCAAGTTTCTTGGGTGGCCCTCTCGCAGGGTCCCGCCTATCCTGAATTCGTGGGACGCCCCCCCAACACCTGCAAGGTGGACCTCTCCAGCATGTTCCTCCAGGTCCAGCACCAGATGCTCTCCCACCTCGCCGCCGGCGAGCTCTTCGAGCATCCCACCGTTTGCGGCGCCGTCACCGAGCACCATTGGCTCGACCTCTTCAACAGCTATCTCCCCCACCGCTACCGCGCCTCCAGCGCCTTCATCGTCGACGCCGACGGCCGCCGCAGCCGCCAGATCGACATCGCCATTTACGACAACCTCTACTCGCCCCTCCTGTTCCCCGACGCCGCCGGCCTCCACATCCCCGCCGAGAGCGTCTACGCCGTCTTCGAGGTCAAGCAGGATCTCAACCAGCGCCTCATCCGCGACGCCGGCCGCAAAGCCGCCTCGGTCCGCCGCCTCCGCCGCACTTCGGTCCCCGTCATCTCCGCCGGCGAGCCCCGCCCCGCCATGCCCTGCCAGCCCATCATGGCTGGCATCCTCGCCCTCCGCTCCGGCTGGCCCACCAAGTTCCGCAAGCGTCTTCCCGAAGCCCTCGGCGTCCTCGGCCCTGACGAGCGCCTCGACCTCGGCTGCGCCCTCCGCGATGGCTCCTTCGAAAACGCCCCCGGCGCCCTCCAAGTCTCCACTTCCGAGGAGTCGCTCATCTTCCTCATGCTCCGCCTCCTCGACCGCCTCCGCGCCCTCGGCACCGCCCCCGCCGCCGACCTCATGGCCTACGGCCGCACCCTCTCCTCCTTCACTCCCGAAAAGTGACACCAATCAAAAACGCTAGCCTCACAAAATCCTGACTTGGGTATTGACAAGCCCGGGGTTCAGTGCTAATTTCTTAGCATGATGCTAAAAAATTAGCATACGAGGCCCGACATGGATGATACCTCTCAAGCCCGGTTCAGCCGCCGGGAACGCCAGATCATGCAGGTCCTGTATCGCCGCGGCAAAGCCACCGCCGCCGAGGTGCTCGAGAGCATGCCCGATCCCCCCAGCTACTCGGCCGTGCGCACCTTGCTGCGCATTCTCGAGGAGAAGGGCTTCACTAAGCACACCCAGGACGGCGCCCGCTACGTCTACCAGCCGCGTGTGCCCCGCGAGAAGGCCCGCCACTCGGCCCTGAGCACGCTCCTCAATGACCTCTTCGAGGGCTCTCGCGAGAAGTTGCTCGCCGCCCTCCTCGATAAGCGCGCCGGCGATCTCACGCCCGAGGAGCTCGACAGGCTCTCCACCCTCATCCAGCGCGCCCGCGGAGACGGACGATGAGCGGCGCCGCATCCTGGGGCTGGTTCCTCGTCGAGACCACCGCCAGGACCAGCCTTCTGCTGCTGATTGCCGGTGCGTTCGCGCTATTGTTGCGGCGCAGTTCCGCTGCCGTCCGCCACTTGGTCTGGACCGCGGGAGTGGCGACCCTGCTGCTCGCGCCTCCGCTGTCGCGGGTCCTGCCGGACTGGCGTGTCCCTGTCACGCAGGCGGTCTGGCCCTCGCCGGACCTCTCATTCACGCCCGCCGCCACGCCGCCCGCGGCGATCCCGAACGTTCCGGGCACGCCGCCCCGCCCGCCCGCTCCGTCGCCGCACCACCCGGCGGATTACTGGCCCTGGGCCGTCGCCGTCTGGGCTCTCGGGACTTCCGTCCTGGCGATTTTTTTCGCCGCGGGAGCGGCGCAGTTGGCGCGCGTCGCGCACAGTGCCCACGCGGTCGATGACTCGCGCATCGCCGGGTTCGCCGAGACCGCCGCGCACGGCCTGGGGGTGCCGCGCCGCCGGTTCCGCCTGCGTTGGAGCGATCGCGCGTCCACACCGATGACCTGGGGCCTCTGGCGTCCGGTCGTGCTCCTCCCCGCCGAGGCGGTCGGTTGGGACGACGACCGCCTGCGGCATGTCCTGGTGCACGAGATCGCGCACGTTAAGCGCTGGGACGTCGCCACCCAGGCCATCGGCACCCTGGCCTGCGTCCTGTATTGGTTCAATCCGTTGGCTTGGTGGGCGGCGCGCCAGATGCTGGTCGAAAGGGAGCGCGCCTGCGATGACCTCGTGCTCGGCAACGGCGCCCGCCCCTCCGACTACGCCCACGGTCTGCTGGATATTGCCCGCTCGCTCGGTGCCGATTGGACCACTTCGCGCGTGAGCCCCGCCATGGCCCGCCGGTCCCAGATCTCGGGCCGGCTGCTCGCGGTGCTCGATCCCAAACGGCAGCGGCACAACGTGCGCAAGCCCGTTGTCGTCGCGGGAGCGGCCGTGGCGCTGGCCTTGGTCCTGCCGGCCGCGTCGCTAACCTTCGCCCCGAAAACGCCCCCGGCCATCGGGATCGAGGACGCGCGGACGTCCATCCTGGCCGCCGAAGCATCCTGGCGCGCTGCCCTGCGCAGCCGCGATGCGGCCGCTATGGGCCGCTTCTACACCAGCGACGCCTTGCTGGTTCTGCCGGACACCTACCCGGCCCGGGGCCGCCGCGGCGCCTCCGATGTGCTGCAGCGCCTGATCGGCCAGGGCGTGGTCGATGTGGACCTGCAAGCGGTCGAGATGTACCCGGTCGGTCAGATGCTTTGTGAGGCCGGCCGGGCTACTTTCTGGCGCTCCGGCGGGGGCGTCGGTTTGAACGTTCAGTTCATGACTCTGTGGAAGAAAGAAAACGGTGAATGGCGCATCCACCGCAACTTCGGTGCGCCCCAAGGAGAACAACGATGAAAACCACTCGAGCGGGGTTCTGCCTCGCTGGTGCGATGATCTTATCGGCTGCCGCTTTAGTCGCGCAGCCGAATCCCGATGCCGGCATCCGCGGCGCGCTCGACCAGATGCGGCGCGCGATCAAAGACAACGACGCGGAACGGCTGACTCAAATGTACACCCCGGACGCCCGCCTCACCATGGCCAACAAGGTCGTCGAGGGACGCGAGGCGATCCGCGCTTACATAACGGCGGTGTTGCCAATCCTTGGCGACTTCCGCAATGACGAGCAGGAGTTCGTGGCCGGCGACGGCATCGCAGTCGAGACGGGCCGCGCCACGTTCCTCGACCGCTCCGGCGCCGTGATCGGCGTTTCCCGCTACATGACGGTGTGGAAGAATGCCGGCGGCCAATGGCGCGTCTATCGTGACCTCGGCGTCCCGGCTTCGTCGGAAACGCCCCAAGGTGCGTTCGAAGTCAAAGAGGCGCCCGCGCAAACCGCCGTCGTGCTGCCCATGACCGGCAGCTATCGGCAGCACACCGAAGCCATCGTACGTCTGGTCGAGTATCTTAAATCGGCCGGAATCAAGATCGCGGGGCCGCCGTTCGGGCGGTACTACAATTCGCCCGGGACCGTCCCCGAGAACCAGCTTCGCTGGGAAGTCGGCCTGCCCGTTCCCCGCGACTCGGGCACTGTCGCGGCGCCGTTCCGGAAGCAGGACTACCCGCCAACGACGGTGGCCTTTGCGGTCGTGCCGGGCCGCGACACCGCAGGGCCGTGGTCGAAGCTCGGCGACTGGTTAACCAGCCAGGGTTACGTGTCTCTCGGGCCGGCCATGGAGGTGTGGCTCGACGGCTCCAAAACCGAGATCCGCCTGCCCGTCCGTCAATCCGGCCGCTAGTATCCCGCCTCAGCCCGCTACGATCACACGCTGGTAAGCCTCATCCCGCGTAGTGTCCCCCAACCCGGCGGCCGCGACACCGAAACCCACTCGGCGCGGCCGCGCCCCGGGGTTCGCCGCACGCCCCGAGGACCGTAAGCGTCCGGCCCCAACCGCGTTGACAGTGAAGAGGAGATCGCCGGGAGAATGCTCTCGCGAAAAGGCTTGCCAGCACGGGGGAATTGGCGCAGAATGGGCGCCGGGAGGGTATCTCAAAATGGCGGCGGGACCGATGGTGAATCTCCAGGCAGTAAGATTGACGGGCTACAATGCGTTCACGGGCGGCGGCAGAACGGACATCGTGCAGGCCATTTGGAACGAGCATCCACTGGATTTGACCTTGCCGGATAGTGTTCTTGCCGACGCCGTGTTCGGGCAGAACTTCATGCCGTATGCCAGACGGAACTGGGTGTACGAGGGCGGGATGAGCAATTGCCAGCACCTCGCGGACGCATTCATCGACACGTGGTACTACATAAAAAGGGCCAATCCCAAAGTGGCATTGCCAGCGATGACGGTGTGTTGTGTCGCAGGACCGCTGGTCAGCAGGCCGCTGCCGGTCTTTGACGGGAGGACGCGTGGCAATATACGCGCCATGGGCACCGGGGAGTTCGACGGCAGGTGCTATTTCGCGTTACACCACATGTGTGCCCTTCTGAATAAGTACTACGACCCAACGTACGGGCGCACGGAGCTGTTCTCCGATTACTTTCTCGAGACTCTGGTGGATCCTATAGGTGAGATGCTGCGCAGGACGCCCGACAAGAGCCGCATTTTTGCGAGGAGCAGCGCCAGCGTGACCGGCTTTAGCGACTCCTGGCTTGAGATGAACGGCCTCGGTTGGATCTCCGCGGCGGAATGGAAGAGCAGGACCTCGCAGGATCGGACCTGGCACTTTCGCTCTGGTGATCTCCTCAGGTTGGATAAGGCGCTGGCCGGCTTCGAGGCGCACGGCGCCGACGCCCTGATCGAACTCAGGGACGCTTTCCGAATCTGGTATAACCGGAATCCCAAGGAGACATCTACACGAAACAAGGGCGGTTGCGTGGAAGGGCTGAGAACGTTCCTCGCAGGGGACACTCACCGCGAGGAGTCTCAGAATTGGGACTAATCGGACCGCCCTCCAGCTCGATCCCTCTCTCGCGCGTGAGTTTCTGTGGCGCCAACACTGTCGGCCTTTGAGAGAACCCACCCTGCCAACTACTTCTGTGTAGTCCGCGACTGCCGCGAGCTCCGCGTCTGGACCGCCGCCATGGACTTGGCCTGACCTGCCCCCCTTGTCCCCCAGCCCCAAAAAAGCCTCGTCGGAGAAATCTGTGGGTCGCCGATATGCTCCAATGGCGGCCGGAAGCTCGGCTCGCCCAGCCCGCGAACCCGATGCGGGATAGCGCGGCTTCAGCTTTTTTCTGTTCGTAGCCAGTTCCCTTTCGAACCAGTTTGCCCTCTCCGGTAAATGCTACGCCGTCACTTCGGTTCAATCGGCCCCAAGAGCGAGGCACTGTGTACTGCGCCTCTACGGCGTGCCAGTTCAATGAATGGGTGGAACCACCCTTGCCGACGGAGCCTTTCAGGCGTCAGACTTGAGAAGCGCCGGAATTCAGCGATCATATGAGATTGATCGGTGTACCCCATCTGTGCAGCCACTTGAGCCCAGTCGATATCGTTACGAGGGTTTGTGTAGGCCAGTGTCGACTGGAACCGAGCGAGCCGGCAATACATCTTCGGAGTCACTCCAACATTCTGGCGGAAGACACGAGTGAGATGCTGCCGGGATATCCCCGTTGCTTCGGCGAGGCGCTCAACGGTCGCTTGTCCCCGTCGACGGATGATCCACGCTGCCATTCCTGGAATGTCGATGTTTGTTCCGGGGCCCTTTCTTCTAGCGGCTTGCTTCAATAACGCCGATTCCAAGCGGTCGATGCGCGCGGCTCCTCGGCTCAGCTCATTAAGGTCCTCCGCCAAACTGAATGCCTCTTTACCCCATAGGCTCTCCGCGCCTACAACACGGTTCTGGAGGTCGGCGCCTGGCACACCGATGAAGTCAGCGGCCGTCCCCGCGCGGAAATACACTCCTACAGCCTCGGCACGCGCCGCAAGCGAAGACGAGCCGACCATTGTCGATGGCCCGATCAAATCTCCGCGGGAAGCCATAGGGCAGGACTGCCAAACGCCATCGGCGCGGCACACTCTGGGGAAGCTGAACACGAGCGAAGCATGCCCGTCCGCGAACGTCGGCGAGCAGAACAGGTCGCCTGGACTAAACGGAATCTCGCACAGGATCGTGCGCGACGCCAGATCATCCGTCACCGGCTCCGCGAAGGAGAAGAACGCCCTAACCGAATCGCGCAGCGCGACGCAGGGCGCGTACTCGCGATAACGGACGACAACCGGAGACATGTCCCATTTTAGTTCCAGAATCCGGTCAGATTCCATTTTTCCCATTCCCGCCTGCGTTTGCCGCACTACACTCGATACTGTAACCCGGAACACGCTGATCTTCGCTGGAGACACCGATGCGAAAACTGCTCATCCTCTCGCTTCCGCTTGTACTACTGACCTGTATGAAAGCCACTACCGACAACTCGTCTGAAAAGATCATCGCGATGGAGAAGGCGGCCCTTGACCGTTGGGGCAAAGGAGACCCGCAGGGGGTTCTTGACATCTACGCGCCAAAGATCACCTACTTCGATCCGTTTCAGGAGAAGCGGATCGACGGAATTGAAGCCATGAAGAAGATCTACGCCCCCATGGCGGGAAAGATCAAGATCGGGCGCTGCGACATGATCGATCCGAAGGTCCAGTGGCATGGTGACGTTGCGGTCCTGACATACAACCTTGTCAACGATATGCTCCAACTGCCCGACGGCCCCAGCAACGTGCGCGTCCGCTGGAACTCCACACAAGTCTATGCCCGTGTCGACGGAAAGTGGAGAGTAATCCACAGCCACTGGTCCTTCATCAAGCCGGAATTGCGGACGCGATGAAACGCCAGGTACGGAGAATCCTGGCACTCGCTCAAGTTGGATCACTCGCGATTAGTCGCAGCGTTTACCGATTCCGCGGCTCCCGGCGTGGTCAACGTGCTTCAGTGCCGACAAGAAGCGCATCGAAGTGGCCGTACGACCGCGCTAGGGTTCGGCCGCAGTCTGCTCGCGTTGCCATTTGCCGGCGCCCGGTTACGACCAACTCTCTGAACGGCGCTTTGAGTTCATTCCCCTGTGGGGTTTTCTCGTCTTCCTTCTGTACACCGTGCGGCGCGTCGACTGTCGCCGCTGCGGCGTTGTGGCTGTCAAAGAAGTTCCCTGGGGCGACGGCAAACGCACACTGACCAAGGGCATCGCGGAACTGCTGCCCTGGAACCTCAACCGGCAGCCGGAGGGCTAGAACGCCTGACCGACTCATAAGGATAGGTGCCCACATAATTCTTTGCGGACACCTGCCGCGTGCCAAACCGCAGTAAGGCCGAACAACTGGATAGAGCAGTCCAGAGGCGGTACCGCTTTGTCACCGGCTGCCCTACGGGGGCCGGACGCTTCCCCGTTCACTTTAGGAAATGAAACGCTACCACCAGATTGGGCCACCAGACTAGCGCGTTAGTCACAACATGAGCGGCGATCGACGCTGGGATGGACCGATGTCGAGCGAGATATGCCCCGCAGAGGAACAGTTGCGGCACGAATGCGTAGGGCCCGTCGTGCAGCACGGCCGCGGCTACAGCCGTGATCAAGACGGCCCATAGCACCGACGTCCTCTTGCAGAGGGAGCCAAGAATCACTCCCCGAAATATCAGTTCCTCTACCGCCGGGATCACCAAGACGTGGCACACGAACAGCAGCTTCAGGAACAGCATCGTTCGGTGTCGTGGACAAAATGCGGACATCTGCACTGTCCACGGCCACTCTCCCATTGCAGGAAGGCATATGCTGACGTTGATACAAAGATACCCGACTAAAGCTCCTACGGCGAGGTCGCTCACACGGGGTCGGAGACGCGACAGCCCAAAAACACGCGGCCACCTCCAAAAGACGAAGAGCACCGCGCACACGTCAGCGAAGGTGGTCACGAACGGACCGTACTCGGCCGTGAGCGGCGCTAGTCCGTACTGCGCGTACCAAAGCCAGCCCGGAACGGCGCCGCCGAGCAGCCAGACGACCACAAGGCGTCTTGTATCCAGCGCCGCTCCCGACTCGGCGGTATCATGAGTGGTAGACAGTACGCCACCGCGCATAAGCCCTGCATCATACGCCAGACGCAGTGCCGATACAAGCAGGCCGCGAGATGGAGGTCGAAACCACCATCGGCAACGTGGTCCTTGCCGGATGCTTACCCCGCCGGTGCCTCAGCCAATAAAAAAGCCCGCCGTTGCCGGCGGGCTTCTTGCTTCAATTCGGGCGACGTCCTACTCTCCCACACACTTGCGCGTGCAGTACCATCGGGGCTGAAGGGCTTAACTACCGTGTTCGGGATGGGAACGGGTGGGACCCCTTCGCTACAATCACCCAAAAGACCGTGATCGCCTCAGCGATCAGCCCCCAGCCCTCGTTGCCGACGGCTGATGGCTGATTGCTGACGGCCATTCTCGAATATTGACGGGCAACCACTAAGACGCCACACTCTGTGCCTATGATAAATTTTATGGTCAAGCCGAACGGGCTATTAGTAGCAGTAAGCTCAATCCATTACTGGACTTCCACACCTGCCCTATCAGACTGGTTATCTTCCAGTGCCCTTCTTACCCTTTCGGATTGGGAGATCTCATCTTGAGGAAGGCTTCGCGCTTATATGCATTCAGCGCTTATCCTGACCGAACTTCGCTACCCAGCTATGCCACTGGCGTGACAACTGGATCACAAGAGGTTCGTCCACCCCGGTCCTCTCGTACTAAGGGCAGCTCCCCTCAAATCTCCTGCGCCCACCACAGATAGGGACCGAACTGTCTCGCGACGTTCTGAACCCAGCTCACGTACCGCTTTAATAGGCGAACAGCCTAACCCTTGGGAGCTTCTACACCCCCAGGATGCGATGAGCCGACATCGAGGTGCCAAACCGGAGCGTCGATGTGAACTCTTGACTCCGATCAGCCTGTTATCCCCGGCGTACCTTTTATCCGTTGAGCGATGGCCCTTCCATACAGAACCACCGGATCACTAAGGCCTGCTTTCGCATCTGCTTGACTCGTTGGTCTCGCAGTTAACCTGGTTTATGCCTTTGCACTCGACCGCTGATTTCCAAACAGCGTGAACCAAGCTTCGCGCGCCTCCGTTACCGTTTAGGAGGCGACCGCCCCAGTCAAACTACCCGCCTACCAGTGTCCTTCTCCCGGTTTACGGGAGGAAGTTAGAACCACAGAACGATCAGGGTGGTATCTCACCGTTGGCTCCCCCGAGTCCGAGAACCCGGGTTCAAAGCCTCCCACCTATCCTGCGCAGACCGCCCCATAGTTCACTGATAGGGTATAGTAAAGGTGCACGGGGTCTTTCCGTCTAGTGGCGGGCACCCGGCGTCTTCACCGGGACCACAAGTTCGCCGGGCGGGTTGTTAAGACAGTCCTCAGATCGTTACGCCATTCGTGCAGGTCGGAACTTACCCGACAAGGAATTTCGCTACCTTAGGACCGTTATAGTTACGGCCGCCGTTCACCGGGGCTTCAGTTTGTAGCTTCGCCTTGCGGCTGACCACTCCCTTTAACCTTCCGGCACCGGGCAGGCGTCAGCCCCTATACGTCGTTTTCGACTTTGCAGAGACCTGTGTTTTTGTTAAACAGTCGCCTGAGGCATTTCACTGCGACCCACGTTTCCGTGGGCACACCTTCTCCCTAAGTTACGGTGCTAATGTGCCTAGTTCCTGAACAACCCATCACCCGAGCGCCTTAGAATACTCATCTCGTCCACCTGTGTCGGTTTGTGGTACGGGTACCTCAACCCTCCTTAGAGGCTTTTCCTGGCGGTCGGCTGGGCGGATTTGCCTGTCCCAACCTCCAACTCGCCTGCTCTTGAAACCATTGCGCAAGCAGGTCCGCTGTCCGCGTCCCCCCTTCGGTCTTGATCGGATTAAGGTAGTCACGGAATATTAACCGTGTGTCCATCAGCTACGCCTTTCGGCCTCGCCTTAGGCCCCGACTAACCCTGAGCGGATTAACCTTTCTCAGGAATCCTTAGACTTTCGGCGACCAGGGTTCTCACCTGGTTTATCGCTACTTATGCTGGCAGAGTCGCTTCCTGTCGCTCCAGCCGTGCTTCCGCTCGACCTTCATGGCTTCAGGAATGCTCTCCTACCGTCAGCGGTTGCCCGCTGGCCCATAACTTCGGTACTGTGCTTGAGCCCCGTTGGATTGTCGGCACCGAGCCGCTCGACCAGTGAGCTATTACGCTTTCTTTAAAGGATGGCTGCTTCTAAGCCAACCTCCTGGCTGTCTGAGCGTCTCGACTTCCTTTCCCACTTAGCACAGATTTGGGGACCTTAGTTGATGGTCTGGGCTGTTTCCCTTTTGACGACGAAGCTTAGCCCCCGCCGTCTGACTCCCGCGCTTTCCTTCACGGCATTCGAAGTTTGGTTGAATTCGGTAACCTGGAAAGGCCCCTAGTTCATCCAGCGCTCTACCACCGCGAGGCACCACGCAAGGCTAGCCCTAAAGCTATTTCGGAGAGAACGAGCTATCACGGAATTTGATTGGCCTTTCACTCCTACCCTCAGCTCATCCAAGCTGTTTTCAACCAACACTGGTTCGGACCTCCATCCGCTGTTACACGGATTTCATCCTGGCCAAGGGTAGATCATCCCGCTTCGCGTCCATTCCCAGCGACTAAACGCCCTATTCAGACTCGCTTTCGCTGCGGCTCGCTTTCGCTTAACCTTGCCACTGAGAATGACTAGCCAGCTCATTATTCAATAGGC
>OY970385.1:0-2772500 GCA_963719445.1 Bryobacterales bacterium | reverse complement strand
TTTCAGTGCCAGTGTGGCCGTGTGCCCTCTCAGGCCGGCTACCGATCTTTGCCTTGGTGGGCCGTTACCTCACCAACAAGCTAATCGGCCGCGGGCTCCTCCTCCGGCGCCTTTCGGCTTTCTCCTCGCGGAGATATGCGGTATTAGCCCCGGTTTCCCAGGGTTATTCCCCACCAGAGGGCAGATGACCCACGTGTTACTCACCCGGACGCCACTGTACTCAGGGATTGCTCCCCTTTCTCGTTCGACTTGCATGTGTTAAGCGCGCCGCCAGCGTTGATTCTGAGCCGGGATCAAACTCTCGTTTGATCTTGTAGAGTTTCTATCGCCTCAGTCAAACTCGAATTCAACGAAGGTTCAAATTTGCGTCCAACCAGATTGTCAAAGATCTGCGCGCCCTGCCCGGGGATCACAAGGAAACCCGAACCGACCGCCCGGCCTCAAAGCCGTTACGACCGCACTCCGCCGCGCTCGATTATCCGCGCGGGTACACAGCGGTCAAAAACTTGATTAGTACAAGAGCTTTTGGAAGGCCTACTGCCTCCCGATGCGATTGCGCGCACCAGGCAACTCTCTACTGCCGTTCATCCAGACTACCACACTCCACCACCCAGCGCAAGACCGGCAAGCCGGCTTGTCACACGGGGGTGGCTATCAGCGGACCGAACGACTTCCATAGAGTAGCAGATGGGCAGGGCGGCGCGCAACATCGGAAGCAGATTTTTTGCCGAAGTTTTTTGGGAGGAGTGTTCCGGGGGGCGGGACGGGGCGGAAGTCCTGTAGAATAGTACGAATATGGCTGAGAGTGGACAGGAGTTCTATCGGATCAAGAAGTTGCCGCCGTACGTGCTGGCGGTGGTCACGGAGCGGAAAGCCCAACTGCGCGCCCAGCAACTGGACGTCGTCGATATGGGGATGGGGAATCCGGACGGGGCTACGCCGCCGGTGGTGGTCGCGAAGCTGGTCGAGGCGGCGCAAGACCCGCGGAATCATCGATATTCGATGTCGCGCGGCATCCCGCGGCTGAGGGAGGCGATCGCCAAGCGGTACAAGGCGAACTATGGCGTGGAGCTGGATCCTAATAAGGAAGTCATTGCCACGATGGGGGCCAAGGACGCGCTGGCACACCTGCTGTTTGCGGTGATCGGGCCGGGGGACCCCGTGGTCTGTCCGAATCCGGCGTATCCCATTCATCAGTATGGGGTTATCATGGCGGAGGGGCAGTCGTGCGCGCTGCCGGTGAGCGATCCGGCGGAGTTTCTGAACCGGCTGGAGGACCTTTTCAGGACGGCGATTCAGAAGCCGAAGCTGATCCTGATATCCTTCCCGCACAATCCAACGACGGTCTGCGTGGAGCTGGACTTCTTCCGCGAGGTGATCCGGATGGCGCGGGAGCACGGCTCGATGGTGCTGCACGATTTCGCGTACGCGGACCTGTGTTTCGACGGGTGGAAAGCGCCCTCGATTCTGCAGGTTGAGGGCGCGAAAGACGTGGCGGTCGAGGTGTTCTCGATGTCGAAGAGCTACAGCATGGCGGGGTGGCGGATTGGGTTCTGCCTGGGGAACCCGGCCATGATTCAGGCGCTGGCGCGGATCAAGAGCTACCTGGACTACGGGGCGTTTCAGCCGGTGCAGATTGCGTCGATTGTGGCGCTGCGGGAGTGCGAGGCGGAGACGCGGAAGATTTGCGGGGTGTACCAGAAGCGGCGGGACGTGCTGATCGACGGGCTGAAGAAAGCCGGGTGGGAGGTGGCGCCGCCGCGGGGGTCGATGTTCGTGTGGGCGCAGATTCCGGAGCCGTTCCGGAAGCTGGGGTCGCTGGAGTTTGCGAAGCTGCTGCTGGAGAAGGCGTTGGTCGCGGTATCTCCGGGGGTCGGGTTCGGGCCGCTGGGGGAGGGGTTTGTGCGGTTTGCGCTGGTGGAGAACGAGCAGCGGATCCGGCAGGCTACGAGGGGGATTAAGGCGGTGCTGCGGGGGCGGTGAGGGCGCGGGCGTCAGCCGGCGCCGTACGCCTGGCGTATAGAAGCAGCAGATATCAGTCGCCCAACGTCACTACACCGCCGTCGCCGTCGACCGTGATATGCTGCCCGCCGCGGATGCGGTGGGTGGCCACGCCGGTTCCCAGCACGGCGGGCACGCCGTATTCACGCGCCACAATCGAGCTGTGGCTCAGCGGGCCGCCAACATCCGTAACGATGCCCGACGCCATCGCGAACAGCGGCGTCCATGCCGGCGTTGTGATGTTGGCGACGAGAATATCGCCCGGCTTCATCCGGTCGAACTCTTCAGGACCGTGAATCACACAGGCCGGGCCAGTCACTCTCCCTGGGCTGGCGCCAATTCCTCTGATGGCGCCGCTCGCCGCCTGGTTACTGCGCGCGGGCATCCAGCGGCTGAGGTCAAGACCCAAGATCCGGGCGCCGCCCTTAACAGGCAGCGCGACAGGCGGCGTGGCACCATGCTCCCGCCGCCAGGTCTCGCGCCGTTCCGCTATCGCGCGACGATAATCCTCCACGGGCTGACCGGCATCGAGTAAGCGCGCTGCCGCCTCTACCTCTTCCCGCTTCAGCCAAAACACCTCGTCGCATTCCGCAATTGCTCCCGCCGCAACCATCCGGCGTCCTGCTTCGCGCAAGATGCGGCGCAGCACCGGCCATCCCAGGCCTACGTCGGCGAGCGCATCCTCGCGCAGCGGCGCCGAGCTTTGGGCCCAGCGGAGCACGCGCTTGAACAATCGCAGGCGCAGCCCGCGCAAGCGCGCGAGCAACGATCCGGCGGCCCGCTCCCGCGCCTCCGTAGCCGCCGCTTGCCGCTCGTACGGGCTGCGGCCTTGCCCCGAAACGAAGTACCTGAGCGTTTCGAGCAACGACGCCGGAGCCTCGGCGGGGACGCTCTTGGCGAAATCCAGGTCATAGACGGCGTGACCAAAACGATTCAGATGTTCCGTGAAGCGTTCGGTGAATTCGCGCCAGCTCTCCACGCCGGCCATAGGCGCCGATTGCGATTCGTATGCCGCCGCAATGTCCTTGCCGCTCGTCCGCGCAAGGTATCCGGCGAGCTCGTCTTCACTGCGCGCCCACATCGCGAGATCGTAGAGCGACTTCTCCGCACGGATCGGCGTGCTATCGAAACCCAGCAGGAAAGTAAGTGCGGACGGCTCGCTCTTGCGCTTGATGAGGCGGTTGTACAAGATCGTAAAAATGCTTTCGCTCAGATTTGCAGCCCCCAAGATGAGTTGGACGCTCACATAATAGCTTGCCGCCGCCTCCACGATCCGGCGCGCGCCGGCGAGCAATTCCAGTGCGGGCGCCGCGGCCAGGCCGCGCCCGGTCCACTCCCCGGTCACGTTCGCATAGCGCGGGCGCGCTTCATCGGCCCACTCCGTCCGAGCCGCGCGCAGTATCCCGACCATCCTGCGTCCCCGCACCGTCATTGTGAAAAGCAACCTCACCGCTTGCCGCGCAGTCAACGCAAATTCGTAATATGCATAATCATGGATCGTCAGGAGCGCAACCGAGGCTTGCTGGAGCCCTATCGCCTGCGCCAGAATCTTCTGCGTCGCCTCGGTCCACGGCGGCAAGGCGAGGGTGGCGAACAATGGTGAGAGCGGATCGGGCAGCAACTCGGCCACGCTGGTTCGAAAGTACCGCCGACCCTCTCGTGGGACCTTCCATTCGAGCGCTGCGCGCGATTCGGGCAGCGCGGTGACCGGCCGTGCCTGCACAATGAAGATCCGCCCATCGCGCATGGCCCATTCAATGTCCATCGGCTGGCCGTAGAGCTGCTCGATCTTCACGCCCAGGCACGCCAGTTCCGCGGCTCGCCCCGGCTCCAGCGCGGCTCGCCGGCGTTTGCCGGCCGGGACGGGCTCTTCGCGCGTACCCAACTCCAGCCGCACCGTCATGACGTCTTTGCCGGCGATTTCCTGCGATGCAATCGCGCCCGTCCGTTTGTCGATGACGATCGTGTCCGGCGTAACGCGGCCACTGACGATCGCCTCGCCCAAGCCCCATGCCGCGTTGATCATCAGCTCGTCGCGCGCGCCCGTCACCGGATTCGCGGTGAAGACCACGCCTGCAACTTCGGCCGCAACAAGCTGCTGCACGACGACGGCCATGCTAACGTCTTCCGGCCGGATTCCCTGCCGCTGGCGGTAGCCGATTGCGCGCCCCGTCCACAGCGACGCCCAGCACCGTCTGACCGCATCGATCACGTCATCGCCGCCGCGTACGTTGAGGTACGTTTCCAGTTGGCCCGCGAACGACATGCCCGGCAAATCTTCCGCCGTCGCCGACGAACGCACCGCCACGGGAATATCGGCGCCCAGTTCGCCGTACCACCGTCTTATCATCCCGGCGATGTCGCCGGGGATTGTGCCTTGTGCGAAGAGCGATTGAATCTGTGCTGACGCGCGGTCGAGCGTGGAGGGGTCGTTGACTTGTGCCTGTGCCGAGGCGGACAGAATCCTGTCACCGAGATCGTTCTCATCCACAAAGCGGCGATAGGCGCCGGTGGTGATGTGAAAGCCGGGCGGAACGGGCAGGCCAGCCGCCGCCATGCGCGCAAGCGACGCACCCTTGCCGCCTACCCGCTCGAGTGTCGCCTCGGGGCTATCGAGATCGAGAATGAATGGACTGGCTTGAGGTGAAGTCATCTTTGGTTTCGATTCTCCCCCAGGCGGGTTCCGCGTGCAACCGACCGCGGGCACCCGATTCGATCACCTGTGCAGCACAGCTTGACGGCGGGTGAGTGCGCCTATTGTCTGGCCGATTGGGGTCCAGGCGCGGAAGGACCGCCGGAGCCGCTCGGGTGGAAGCAATGAGAGAAACGGCTTCAATAGAAGCGGTTGGAGGTATAATCGCTGCTGGCCAGGAAAGCTTGGATTCTGCGTCTCGGATCGCGGCTGAAATGATCATCCGTTCGCGACAGATGGCTGCGTTTGAGGGGGCAGCGACATCGGCCTTTGAGGCCGGGATGACGGAGCATCTTCGACAATTCGCGCCTGCACAGACCAAGCCGCTCTCTCCGCCTGAACTCAAAGCCATCGTGGAGCACGGTGTCGCCAGGGCCGGCGCTCGTGGATTCACGTATTGCGGTCCGATCCGGCTCTACCTGGAGCTGATGTTTCTCTTTGGAAGCGAGTTCGACTCGGACCCTCAGTATCCATGGATTTCGAGTCTCCTGGCAGATACCAGCGAGGACAACCAGATGCAGCGTGCCGGCAAGCTCCACGAAGCCGCCGTGGAGTACCTGGACCGGGTAGCAGGCAAGTCCAGGGAGCACGTATCGGAGGCTTTCGACCGGCTGGCGCGGCTGCAACTGGAGCAGTTCACCGCCGAGGGTTTCGAACAGCGGCTGCTTTGGGCAATGCGCGAGTCGTATCCTCGAAAGGCAGCGGCGGCGGGCGACACGGCGCTTCGCACCCTGATTCGAGAAGCCGCGGGAAAAGCCAAGGAACTGGAGATGGTCACTCCGCGAGGAGTGGCTTTGATTACGTTCATGATGTTCTCGGCCGGCCACGGCATCATCGGCGATCCAGTCTACGCCCGACAGCTCCGTCCGGGGCTGGAGGGCGGGCCGGGCGCCGAGGAGCGGATCGGCGCTCTGCATCGGCGGGCTGCCGCTCTACTCCGCGCCGTCCGGTCAAATGAGACAGCCGGCCCGAACGTGACGGGTTGAGGCCATGGGACAGGCAAACAAGGCCAATCCCAAACCCCCGGCATTGGGCGCGGGGGCAGCCGCCAAGCCTTCACCGAAAGTGCCGTGCCCGCGCAAGGTGGTCACGATCAATGCCAAGGTGCCCACGTCGGGCTCGGCTCGCGGTACTGGCGCAGTCGCGCCCCCGCAGACCCACCACCGGTTCAGCAGCAGCTCGAAAGACAAGGCACTGGCGGCGAACGCGCCAACCGTGCTGGTGCGGAACTGCGGGCTGATCGAGCTGGAAGCGGTCACCGATCCCCCGAATCAGGCCGACGTTGCCTGGGCAATCGTCAACAATCCCGGGCCAGCAGCGCCAACATTGACTCCGAACGGGATCAAAGCGAGCCTTCAGACCAATGCCGTGGGGGGCTACTCGATTTCGGCGACGCTGGATGGCACCACGGTCTACTGGAATCTCGTCCTCATCGGGATTACAGTGAAGAGCACCTCAATGCTGAGGAAGAGCGATCAGTTCAAAGACACTTCAAACGCCGATTACGTCGGGTGCAGCAGCGGTGAGTTTGACGTGGCAAACGCGGCAGTCTGTGCCATGTGGGCGAACGCGAAAGTCTCGCTCGACGCGGGGGGCGATGCTTCGCTCGACACTTACATGGACAAGGTGCATCTTGGTTTTCCCCAGAACCTGCTGCTCGACAACGTCGGCGCACTCTATCACAACAACGGCTGCGAGCGCGAGCGCGTCGTGGCGCCCCCGAAGCCGGCTGACAACCCGGTAGTCGATCCCGCCGTCCACCTGGTTGACCTGGGGTACCCGATCCTGGACCGGGGCGGCGATGAGGCCAGTCGCGCTACCGGAGGAAGTACGATCTTTCTTAGTAGCACCACGGAGACTCCGGATACCGGAAAGGACCGGGAAGTCGCCACGTGCGACAGTCCGGCGGTGGGCTTCGACGCCAAGCTCCCGGAAAAGGGCAAGGCGGCCACCCACAAGGCGATCGCGATCAGCGGCGTCAACAAATTCAAGCTTTATCTGGCGGCCTACTCGGACGACGCCAACTACACCTACGTGGCTCTGGGGCACGCCATCTGGGTCGCGGACTACATTGGGTCGATCGACTGGAGTTCCGGTACGCCAAAGTGGACGAAGGGCAGAGCCCAAATCCGCGGGGCGAGGGCGTTGACACTGATCGCCGACGGGCAGGAGGCAAAGGCGGCGGGATGTGAGGTGCGCCCGCCGGTGTTCCTGGATTACATACTTGATGCGCGATAGATTCACCTGCGTTGCCGTGGGGTTCGCGCTGGTGGCGTGCGGGTCTGCTATGCAGAAGGCCGAACGTCCCGGGAGGTCGAGGGTGGAATTTGCGGAAAAGAGCTTCATTGAGGTTGTCACCGGCGGGAAGGCGCCTGTTATAGCAGGGCGCGTGGCGGAGGTCAACGAGCGGCCCGAAGCAGGCGACGTTGTCCAGGGCGATCTCGTCCTCGACGGCGTTCGGGAAATCACTCGCGGAAAGATGGGCCCGCAATCGCGGGCTTACGTGAATTACGCACAGTACCGAAGCCCATACGTACGGATGAAATCCGGCGGGCAAGGCTGGAACGGCGTTGACATCCGCGCTGGCACGTACCTGGTCGCGGCGCTTGAAGGACGGACGGCGTTGGCGGTCCGGCAGGTGGGATCACCGGACGACCAGTTCGTTCGCCAGTTGGAGTGGATGGTCCGCGCCGAGGAGGTGCAGGACGCAGCCCAGCGCTCCGCCTTGCTGCGGACGGCAGCCGCCAGCGATCAGAACCTGCTGCAGGGCTACGCCCACTACGCCATCGGACGGCTGCAAAGAGTGCCGCGCAATGAGGGGGCAACAATCGAGATCGGTATCCTCCAGGATGCTGGCTTGCCCGAGGGGACCCGCATCGCGGCGGCGACGAACCTGGAGCTCGCGTTGTGGAAGACGGGCGACGCCGAGGATCCGGTCAATCAACACATCCTCAGGGTCTTCCTGGCCACACTGCCAGGGGCGGGAGAGGCGGTTCAGGAGTACCTCACCGACGCCCTCTACAGGATGGTGATCGCGAATGCTTCCGAGGATCCGCAATACGCAAGGAAGTTGCGTGCGGCGGCATCAATGGCCCCCGAAACCGGCGTTCTCGCGGCGCTCGCCAGGCGCGAAGCCAGCTCTGAGTCGGAAGAGGACAGGCATGACATTCGGCGACTCATCCAATGGGTGCAGTCGCGTTAGTGCGTGCGTCACAAACTGTCGCGACACTCAGGGGCTGCAGGACCGACCAGGACGCGGCTGGCGGCTGCTGGAGCCACTATTTGGGCGGGGCGGTGGCGCCGTGGATCAGATCCCGCACACCGGCGAAGAACTGGGGATCGTCGACGATGTAGAAGAGGCCTCCGCGACCGTTTTGGCTGCTGCCGCATTTTGGCGGCGAGAGCGAGCCCTGCTGGTTCATGTCGCCGAAGATGGCGTATGAGTGGGCGCCGGTCGAGACGCCGATCTTGGCGTGATTGCCTTCTGGGTCAGCCAGGCCTTCCAGACCGATCGTTTGGCCGGCCCACGTTCCCGTGGTCGCGATCTCGACCGGACCCGGCTTGCCCAGCGAGGGATCCCAACAGCGGATTTTCGTGGTGGCGGTCGTCGTCGGGATTTCGGGCTTGGTCCACCACGTGGCGGCCCGCAGGGGCTCGCCGCCCAACAGCGCCGAGACCATCTGCCACGGCGGGACGAGCAGGTCGGAGGGTTTGGAGATCAACACTACGCCGCTCGAGAGTTTGTCCATGGTAGGGGTCTTGCTTTTCGACATCTTGCCTAGCGCGCCGACCAGCGCTTGAATATCCGCGGGCCCGCCGTTGCGGACGATTTGAGGCTTCGCCGGGTCCGTCACGACGCTGGCGTTTTGAAGAGCCTTCAGGACCGTGACGACATCTTCGTGGTTGAGCTTGAGCGCGAAGAAATGCTGGCTGACCATGACGTCGTTGTCATGCGCGATACAGCCGAGCGTATTGCCATCGGTCTTGCGAGGCTCGCTCGAACTGCCGGAAGCGGGCCAGTCCGGCGTGGAGACTTGCAGGACGACTCCGTCACCTCCGGCGTTCCACGCCAGCATGCCCTTGGAATGGCCGGCGGGCGCCGCATCGGTCGGGAGGGGATCCCCGTAGAACTGGTCGTTCCACAGAACATAAAAGAACGCGCCGTTGTAGACCTGGTCGAAGGTGGCCCCCAGGGGATCCGTCGTGGTGTCCCCGACACAGCCGGCCCCCTGCTGAAGTTCGTGGTTGGCGCTGCTGGCATAAGCGAACTGCTGACTGAATGTGCGGTACTGCTGAACGGCGCCTCCGAAAAGGCACGCTCGCAGGGCGTCACCGCATCCCGGAAAGGACTCGGCATTAAACTTAAATGCAAACCACCAGTCCACCGGCTGCCCGGTCTTCAGCAATGGAGCCGGAGCTGGAGCTGGAGCTGGCGCGGCTGGCTGTTGCGCCGCCAGCGACGCGATGCACAAAAGCATCAGCAAAGGCAGCAACAGCCGTAGCAGCCTGCTGGATCGTGCTTGTCTCATGCGACCCTCCTGCCGTGGCCGGACCGCGGGCGCGGCCCGATCCACGAATCTGAGATTTGTGTCCACTATAGCGCAAAATCCGAATACTTACGCTGTTTATTGTGAGGAAAGACAGGCCGGAGGCCTGTCCCACGGGGCTCAGATTTTTAGACCGAGCATTTTGCGAGCGCCGAGTTTGGCCATGGCGACGGGGCCGTAGCGGTCCTGGAGCATGCGGAGGTAGAGGGCTTGGGTGTCGTCGGGCGGGACCCTGGGGTGATCGGTGGGCTCGAGGCGCATTGCGCCGGAGGGACAGGTGGTGAGGCAGAGGGCGCAGCCGATGCAGCGCGAACGATCGACCACGGCTTTGCCATCCGGACGCGAGACGGCGTCCATCTGGCAGCGGGTCTCGCAAGCGCCGCAGGAGGAGCAAGAGTCCGGATCCGCGACGGCGTAGAAATTGGAGCTGAAGTGAGTGGCGGGAGACGGCAGGCGCTTGGCCGAGGTGATTACGCCGCAGCAACAACCGCAGCAGCAGCAGACGAACATGGGGGACTTGGTGTTCTCGGGCTGGAGGACGAGGCCGTCCTCGTCGGCGCGATCGAGGAGGGCGAGGATTTCCTCGCGGGTGGCGGGGCGACCGTTGCCCGAATCGACGGCCCAGCGCGCGGCGGGGCCGAGCATGAGGCAGTTGTCGCGGAGGGCGGTCTGCTTGCAGCTCTCGCCGACCAGGTCTCTCCCGTGGCGGCAGATGCAGGTGAGGGTTCCGAAGGGCCCGGGCGAGGACTCGACGTGAGCGCGGATCTGGTCGTAAGTGGTGACGCCGCGCTCGACGGCGATTCGCCGGTTGACCGGCACGGTCCGCAATTGCGGGGTCTTGCCGGTGTGGAGCGCCTTTCCGAAGGCCTCGTCGACGTACTGGCGGTGGTCGCGCTCGAACTCGGGCGTCAGAGTGTTGACCTGGCGTTCGTAAATGCCGATGACGTACATCAGCTTGCCGTAGCAGGGCTGGCCCTGGACGGGGTGAGACAGAATGATTCCCTTGGCGGCCATGCAGTCGAGCTTCGCGGCGAGTTCGGGGAGCGCCAGGCGCGAGTGGAGGCGCTTGTGGATGGTGGCGGCGGGCTCGGGGATGGCGCTCAGCTCGAGGGCGATCTCGGCTTCTTCGGGTGTGAAGAGGCGCTGGAGAATGCGGATCTCGATGCCGGAAGCGGTGGCCGGGAAGCCGACGGGCATGCGGTCCAGGTGCTCCTGGAGGCGGCGATAGAGGGAATCGGATCCGGCGGTCTGCACTTGGAACGATTGTACGATATGCCTGACCTGGCGCGGTCGCCGGTCGTTGGCGGGCTCGCTTGGCGGCTTTGCGCGTTTTCTCGCAAAGGCCGCAAAGAGACGCAAAGGGATGGGGGTGTATGACCCTACCGGGCGCTGCGCCGGAGCCATTCCTCGGCTGTGATTTCCCAGATCTCCGTCGGGAAGCGGCCGCCCACGTAGTCGCGCTCTTCCAGAGCGACGAGGCGCATGCCCCTGCGCGCCCCTAAGGGCGTTGCCAGGGCAGGCCGATCCAGAAGCCTCGGTTGTTGTTCTCGCCTTTCATGAGAGAAATGCTGCCGATGAGTTGACCGGGGTCACTCTTGAGAGGGAGCGACCAGTGCCATTCTTCGCCGCGCTCCATGGCGGGAAGGGCGTGATCGCGGTAGTGAGTCAGGGCGCCATCGTCGGGATAGGGCCAGGGAACGTGGCTGGCGAGGAAGCGAACGATCTCCCAGTGGGGGAACAGGACCTGCGCCTGAGCGGCGTCGGCGAGTTCGAGCGGGCGGAGCTCGAGGCGGGGCGATTCGAGGCGGGGGACCATGAGGAAATGCGCTGGTCAGGCGCGCAAGGGGCGGCGGGCATTGATGGGTCCTGGACGCCTGGCGGAATGGGAGTACGAGGTCTGGCTACGGTGGCGTCTGCCCTCCTCAAATTCGCGGGACAGCGTGTTTGAAATCCTGGCAATGGCCGCGCAGTGATCGTCATCGGATACAGGTTTCTGAGGTTGACGGTAGGGTTGAGACTGAGAGGACCAACGGTCGGACTGCATGACTGAGAAGATACGCCGGCGCGCAGGCGAAGGCAATGCTGGGTTGTTCTCGATCAAGATCGCCTGGCGGGCTTTGCGCGTTTTCTCGCAAAGATCGCAAAGAGACGCAAAGGAACTACTGGTTAGCTGCGGGGGCTGGACCGGCTGCCGAGAGCGAGGAAGGCGGCGCGGAGGCGCGGGTGGCGCTGCATCAGGTGGAGGTAGCGGGCTTCGCTGGGTCCGCGCTTGGCCTCCAAAATGGCGGCGAGGGCGAGCTTGTCTTGGCGGGGCCAGTGCGCCAGGCCCGGGATCAAGCTGACGACTTGCGCGAGACCGCTGGCGGATGGATTGACGGGATGGCGGGCGAAGGCCAGACCTAAGTTGCGGACACGGAAGTTATCCCAGGCGCCGGGCTCGGCGGTGGGGCCTTCGAAGATGAGGTAACTGGCAGCTAACTTCTGGAGGGTGCGCCTGGAGCTGCGGTATCCGGGGGTGCGGGCCATGCGGCGTTCTTCGCGGCCGACCAGAGCGGCGACGGCGGGCTCGACGGGGCGGAAGCCGAGCTTGCGGTAGAACCAGAAGGCTCCGGAGTCGATGGCTTCCGGGTTCTCGAGGCCGATTTGATAGGGATCGACGGAGAAGCAGGTGACACCCAGAACCTGGCGGAAGAGGCGCAGGAGGCGGGCGTAGATCCAGGCGGATTCGCCTTCTCGGAAGGTGTAGTAGAGATTGAAGCCGACCTCGGCGCGCTCGAACAGGGAGAGCAGCTCGACGTAGCCGGCTGGGACGCCGTTCTTGAAGAACATTCCGGCGTGGTAGGCGCGCAGGGGCAGACGCCAGGCGGACGGGACTCCGAAGAAGAAGATATCGACACCGCGGCCGGCGTGGGCGTGGAAGACGGCGGACTCATCGGGGTGAGAGAAGCCGTAGAGCTCGCGGTAACGCATGGCGGAGGTGACGAGGACGAGGTCGAGGATACGGCGGGCCTCGGGGCGGGACAGGCGGCGGATGGGGAGCGGCGGGGCTTCGAGCTCTTTAAGGAGCGAGACGTCGCCGCGGCGCAGGAGCGGCTGCTGGTGGCAGTAGAGCTTGCGGATGGGGAGGCGGAGGCGCGACCGCGAGGTGCGCGGATTGCCGATGTCCCAGAGGAGCGGCAGGTCGAGCGCTTCGTAGACGCCGGCGCGGGAGGGCGGATCGAGGGGGAGAGCGGCGAACCTTTCGAGCAGCCAGGCGAGGTCGGTGACGGCGGGGGCGTGGGCGGCGGCGATCCATTGGCGGTAGGGGACGTGGGCCTCGACGGGCCACTCCTCTTCGATGAGGGGCAGAAAACGGGCGAGGGCGGGGCCGAGCCTGTCGACCTGGTCGTGGCGATCCCAGGCGATCTCGAGGCTGCGAGGGTAGAGGGCGGCGAGGCGGCGCGCGACTTCGTAGCTGAAGACGGCGGCGAGCGAGGTTCCGGCGATGCCAGAGACTTCGGGTTCTTCTAAGGGGGTGAGGCCGGCGTTCAGTGGCGCGATGCGCGCGGCGAAAGAGAAGAGGATTTCGTCGGCGAGGCGAGCGACGGCGGGAGTGAGCGGATAGGCGCGGAGGAAGAGCAGGGTCTCGTGGAGGCGGATGAGGGCGGCGGGTTCCTTGAAGCGGCGGGCTGCGATTTGGGCGAGCAGGTTTTCGAGTTGGCCGGCGGCGGCGGGGTCGAAGCGGCGTTTCCAGTCGTCGAGGCGGTTGAGTAAGTCGCGGGGCATTGGCTTGAGATTAGCGCAGGAGGGCGGGGAGTGTGAGCCGGCGTTGAAGGCCGGTGGGCGGCGCGGTTCTGGCGGGTCCGAGATGAGGGCGAGCGAACGCGAGTCGTCAGGGGGCGCCTGGCGGCTCGCGCCGAGGACGACCCGCGGTCGAGCGCGAGGACAAGCGCCGAGATGAGTCCCGGCGCGGACACGAGTGCCTGCGTCACGTCTGGCGTGGCGGCAGGTCTGGAGACCTGCCCCACTTCACTCGTAGTGGATGACGATCTCGGTGTGGCCGGAGACGGGGTCGAGGTGCTGGTCGGCGCCGGCTTTCAGGAGGGTCACGCCCTTGATGGAATCGCCCGACCGGACGCTTTCGAAGGTGGCGTCATCCTTGCGGCGGAAGTGCTTTTTGAGCGAGGTCTTTTGATCGACCTGCAAGACGGGGTCGTGGCCGTGGGGGTCGGTGGTGAGGGTGAGGTGGATGGGACCGTAGGTCAGGCGGAGGTCGAGCGGCTCACCGCTGAAGGTAATGACCGAGCTGCCGGCGTCCGACTTCACCTCGACGCGAGTCACGGTGTTGGTGTGGAGGGCGGTGCCGAGGGTCTGATCGTCCCGGGGATTCCAACTGTCGTGTTGGATGCGGAGGGGCGATCCGCCGCTGATGATGATGGGATGGTCGGCTGCCATGCCCACCGCGAGGGTGAGCATCGAAAGGGTCATGAACTTGAGTAGCTGCATGGGGAGTCTCCTTGAGTTACTGGGTTGGCGCTCCGTGAGGAGCGGTCAAAGAATCCTGGGAACACGCCTGCGTTTGTCCGCAGGCGAAACGTTCGGTATGGCCAGCCGGGAGTGTCCCCGGATTCTTCCACGAGATGGGTGAATTGGTGAAAGGGGGCGGTCATGGGGAACTCAGCAGGCGGGTGAGCTGGGTGTGCCATTGGCGGACGTCGGGGCGGGCGTCGTAGGAGGCGCGGGCGTCCGGGGGCCAGGTCGCGGAGAGCGCGGCGAGGGAATGAGCGGCGGCGGCGGCTAGTTGGCGGGCGGTGGCGGTGTCGCCCACGGCGCGGGCGGCGCGAGCGGCGATGAGCGAAGCGCGGGCTTCGGACTCCGCCTGGCCGCTGGCGGAAAACCGGCTGCGGGCGGAAAGCGCGGTCTCTTTGGCCCGCGCCGCGTCGCCGTTTTCAAGCTGGGCTTCAGCGAGGGCGAGGAGAGTGCCCGAGACCAAGCGGGGGACGCCGGACTTGCGGGCCGCATCGAGCGCGGACTGGCAGGCTGTGAGGCCCACCTGCCGCGCGCCGGAGAGGCTCTGGGCGGTGCAGTAGACGCCGCCGGCTTCGACCGCGCCGGCGCTTCCGAGTTTGTCGGGAGAAGAAGCGAGCAACTTGCGCGCGCCGTCGCGGGCGGCGGAGAACTGCCGCTCGCTGAGCGCGATTTCCGACCGGTACCGGTCGATCAGGCGGGCGAGAGCGTCATAACCGCCGGGGCCGTGCGCGATGGCGGAGGCTTCGGCAAGGGCCTCGCGCGCCTCGGTGTAGCGGCCGAGGCGAGCCAGAACGCGGGCGGAACTGGCGAGGGTGTAGCCGGCGGCGAGCTTGTCGCCGAGGGACTGGGCGGCGGCGGCGGCTTCCTGGTAGGCGGCGAGGGCTTCGGGATAACGCTCCTGCAATTCGAGGACGGTGGCGACGCCCTCGCGGGCATTTCCGAGCTGGGCCTGATTGCCGGATTTGGCGGCCATGTCGAGCTGTTCGCGGAAGGCGCGGAGCGCGCCGGCGTAATCGCCCTGATCGCGGTGGGCGCGGCCGAGCAGAACGAGGGCCACGGACTTCTCGCCGGAGTCGCCTCCCTGCTGATAAAAGCGGAGCGCCTGTTCCACATTCTGAATGCCCTCGGTGAAGTTGGCCTGCTGGATGTGGAGGCTGCCGAGGGAGAGAAGGGCGCGGGCTTCGGCGCGCGGGGCGTGCGCGTGGCGAGCCATTTCAAGGGAGCGCATGAAGCAGTCTTTGGCCTCCGAGAGGCCGCCGCGGACGAAGTGGGCGTTGCCAATGTCGAGGAGGCCGGCGGCGGCGAGGGGCTCGAGGCCGCGAGCGTGGGCGAGGTCGGTGGCCTCGTTGGCGTGGCGCTCGGCGGCGGCATCGCCGTGGTGGGTTTCGACGTTGCTCAACTGGAGGAGGGCCGCGATCTGTTGCTGGGGATTGCCGGTGGTGCGGGCCAGCGCGAGAGCCTCTGAAAGGACCGAGGCCGCCTGCTCGACCTCCCCGCGCTTGTTGGCCATGACACCGCGCTGGTAGAGGACCTCGGTGAGGCCCTCGGCGTTGCTGAGCGAGCGGTAGAGCGATTCGGCTTGGGCGAAGGCTTTCTCGGCGCCGGCGACGCGCTGGGCGCGGCGATCGAGCACGCCGAGGCGCAGGAAAGCGGCGGCGTATTGAGGCGAGCGGCGGGCGGCTTCGAGGAAGCAGGAGCGGGCCTGATCGGGCTGGCCAGCCTTTTCGCAGGCGCGGCCGAGGTCGAGGTAGACAGCGGCCTTTTCGCTCTCGGGCGAGCGGGCGAGCAGCTCGCGGTAGACGGCGGCGGCGCCGGCGGCATCGTTGGTGAGCGTGCGGCGAATGGCTTCGATGGCGAGATCGTCGAGGCGGGAGAGGCGGGAGCGCGGGGAATCGGGCGCGACGGCTTTGAGCACTTCCTCGCGGGCGCGGGTGGCGTCGTCGAGTTCATCGCTGGCATCGGCGAGGCGGGCGTGGGCGAGGGCGAAGGCGGGGTCTATGGAGACGGCGCGTTCGAGAGCGTTGGCGGCCTTGAAATAGGTTGCGTCGCGGATGGCGTTGGCACCTTCCTGATACCAGCGGAGGGCCTGGGGATCGGGCTCGCGGCCGCCGTGGCCCCAGACGACGGCGGCTGTGCCTACGGCAGCGGCCAGCAGGCAGACGGCGCAGGCGGCGACCCCGTAGCGGCGCCAGGCGCGGCGCGGCCCGGCGGCGGGCGGCGGGGGGAGGGGCGGCACGGGGACATCGGCCAGGGTGTGGCGCGCGGATTCCAGATCCTCGAGCAGCGCGGCGGCGGATTGGTAGCGGTCCGCGGGATCCTTGGCGAGGGCCTTGGCGCAGATGCGGTCGAGGATGGGCGGGACGGCGGGGCTGGTGCGGGAGGGCGGCGCGGGATCGGTCTGAAGCACCTGGGCGAGGGTATCGATGGCGGTCTGGCCGGCGAAGGCGGGCTTACCGGTGAGGCACTCCCAGAAGACAAGACCGAGGGCGAAGAGGTCGGTGCGGGCGTCGGCGCGGCCGCCGCGGGCCTGCTCGGGCGACATGTAGCGGGGGGTGCCGGTGACGGTGCCCTCGATGGTGCGGGTGGCAGCGGCGGGGTCGTCGCCGGCGACGGCGGCGCGGACCTCGCCGACGTTGGTGGCGATACCGAAATCGAGGACTTTGACGGCTCCGCGGCGATCGATCCGGATGTTGGCGGGCTTGATGTCGCGGTGGACGATGCCGCGGTTGTGCGCTTCGACGAGCGCGGCGGCGGCCTGGCCGGCAATTTCGAGAGCGCGCCCGGGCGGGAGCGGGCCGCGGGCGAGGATGGCGCTGAGGTTCTCGCCCTCGACGTACTCCATGACCACATAGGGCTGGTCTTCGAAGATGCCGCAATCGTAGACGGCGGCGATGGCGGGGTGGTTGAGCGAGGAGGCGGTGCGGGCTTCGGAGAGAAGGCGCTGGCTAGGGCCGGCGGCGTGAGGGAACTTGATGGCGACGCGGCGGCCGAGCAGGGTGTCTTCGGCGAGATAGACAACACCCATGCCACCCTGGCCGAGCGTATCGAGCACACGGTAGTGGGAGAACGACTTTCCCAACATGGCCCCTCGAACAAATGTCTGAGTTTGTATGTATTGTAACGCGGATGGGGGAGTGAGGGTCGGGAAAGCGGGCTTGGCGGGCACGAGTCTGGAGACCCGCTGCGG
The DNA here is from genome assembly GCA_963719445.1 of Bryobacterales bacterium. Taxonomy (GTDB): domain Bacteria; phylum Acidobacteriota; class Terriglobia; order Bryobacterales; family Bryobacteraceae; genus DASWZN01. Next base: position 2,755,564 of record OY970385.1, on the reverse strand, counting down.
GCGTGGAGGCCTGCCGCGGCGTCAGACGGTCCGGACGGCGAGATGAAGCTCGCCGCAGCGCGCTAAAGCGTGCGCCACGGTTATGCGGTGGCGGTTTTGCGGCGGGTCCTGAGAGCCACGGCGCCCTCTACGTAATGGATGACGATGTCAATGTGACCGGGGTTGGCTTGGTCGATCTGGACCTGACCGGCTTTCAGGATTTTGAGGCTGTGGACTTCCCCCTCGGACTTGCTTTGGATTTTGTCTTTTGGCAAGAAGAAGTGGTGACTGAGGGGCGGTTTGTCCGTGGTGGCGACTTGCAGGTTGCGGCCATTGGCGTCGGTGAAGACAACAACGTTCATCTCGCCGAAAGCGATTTTGATCTCGCACTGCTGGTGCTCGAATTCCAGAGGCCGGGGATGGCCGGACACCGTACTCAGCTCGATGGAGGTCACGGTGTTGCGGGGGTAGTGGGTGGCGACGGTGTGCGGATCGACTTTCGTCCACCCGCCGTCAACCTGCATGGTGAGCGGCGAACCACCGCTGATAGTGATGGGGTGGTCTGGCATTGGATCTTCCTCCTTCTGTGCTTGACCTATTCGGTTGATATCCCAGCAAGCTGGCTCCGCCAGTGCCGGACGTCCGGCCGGGACCCATAGGTGGCGCGGTCTTCCGGAGTCCAGGACCGGCACAGCGCGTCGAACGAACGGCCGGCTTCGACGGCGAACGACCGAGCACCGGCGGCATCCTGCAATGCCCGCGCGGCGCGGGCGGCGACCAGTAACGCCCGCCCCTCCGATTCATGCTGGCCACTACGTGCGAATTGCGCGTTGGCCGAAAGGGCAGCCTCTTTGGCCGCGGACGGCTTGCCGATTTCGAGTTGCGCCTCAGACCAAGTCAGAAGCGCGGCTGCTTCGAGCCTGGGCAGACCGGACTTGCGGGCCAGCGCAAGCGCGGTTTCGCAAGCGGGGAGTCCTTCGCGGCGGGCGCTGGAGAAAAGCGCGGCAGTGCAGTCAATCGCGTTCGCGCCCACAAGTTCGGCGGCGCCGAGCTCGGCGGAAGCGGCCAGCAGCCTGCGCGCTCCGGCACGCGCAGCGGCGAAATGGCGCTCACTCAAAGCGATCTCCGCCTCAACCTGTTCCATGGTGCGAGCCAGTTCCGCGTATCCGCCGGAGGCGGTTGCTCCGGCGAGGGCCTCTCGAGCTTCACGATAACGCCCCAAGGAGGCGAGCATGGGAGCCGAGCTGGCCAGCGCGTACGCGGCTACGAGCCGATCGCCGCGCACCTGGCTGTCCGCGTAAGCCTGGCGGTAAGTGGCCAGCGCTTCGGGATAGCGCTCCTGGTATCTGAGGACGCTCGCGACACCCTCGCGCGCACTGGCAAGCTGCGCCCGGTCGCCGGTCCTGTTCGCGAGATCGATCTGCTCCTGAAAGTCGCGCAGCGCGGCTGCGTAGTCTCCCTGGTCGCGGCGGGCGCGTCCGAGCAAGAGGAGGGCCATGGACCTTTCCTTGGCGTCTCCGCCCTGGTCATAGAAGCGGAGGGCTTGCTGGACCTCCTGGACACCACGAGCGAGGTCCGCCTGCTGAATGTGGAGGCTGCCCAGGGAGAGAAGGGCGCGGGCTTCGGTGCGCGCGGAATGGAATCGCCGAGCGTCGTCGAGGGACTGCTGGAAGTAGCTCTGGGCCTGCGCCAGATCGCCGCGCACGAAATAGGTATTGCCCAAATCAAGCAGGGCGCCGGCAGCGAGGAGTTGGAGTCCGCTGCGGCGCGCCAGTTCTGTGGCTTCGGCGGCGCCGCGGCCGGCTCCGGCGGTATCGCCTCTCTGATACTCGACGTTGCTGATCTGAAGGAGCGTTTCGATCTGCTGCTGCTGGCTGCCGGCGGCGCGGGCCATTGCAAGGGCCTTGTCGAGAAGCGTGCCGGCCTGCGGAAGATCCCCGCGCTTGTTGGCCATCACGCCGCGCTGGTAGAGGACCGCGACGATGCCTTCGGCGTTGCTGAGAGCCTGGTAGAGAGACTCGGCACGGGCGAAATCGGCATCGGCGTCGGCGAACCGCTGGGCGCGGCGGTCGAGGATGCCGAGGTGGAGGAAAGCGGCGGCGAATTGGGGGGAACGCAGGGCGGCCTGGCGGTAGCTGGCGAGGGCCTCGTTGGGCCGGCCGGCCTTCTCGCAGGCGCGGCCGAGGTCGAGATACGCGGCGGCCTTTTCGCTGGCGGGAACACGCTGGAGGAGTTGGCGGTAGAGTGCCGCCGCGCCGGCGGGATCGTTGGCGAGCGAGCGGCGGACGGCCTCGACCATCATGTCATCGAGGCCGGAGAGGCGCGAGCGGAAGGCGCCGGGGGCAACGGCTTCGAGCATCTCCTGGCGGGCGCGCGTGGCGTCGTCGAGCTCGTCGCTGGCCTCGGCGAGGCGGGCGTGGGCGAGAGCGAAACCGGAGTCAAGGGAGACGGCGCGCTCGAGGGCTTTGGCGGCCTTGAAGTAGGTTCCGTCGTGGATGGCGTTGGCGCCTTCCTGAAACCAGCGCAGGGCTTGCGGATCGGGCTCGCGGCCGTGGCGCAGCCAGAGGAAAGCGAGGACGGCCAGGGCGGCCACGAGCCCCGCGGCGGCGAGGATGGGCAAGCGGGGCCGGGAGGGGACGGCGGGGGCAACGGGCGAGGCCGTGGCGGACTGCGCGGACTCCAAATCGCGCACCAGGGCCTGGGCGGACTGATAGCGGAGGCCGGGGTCCTTGTGGAGAGCTTTGAGGCAGATGGCGTCCAGGACGGGGGGGACCGCCGGGTTCAGGGTGGAAGGCGGCGGGATCTCGTGGTGCAGGACGCGGGAGAGAACGTCCACGTGGGTACGGCCGGCGAAGGCGGGCTGGCCGGTGAGGCACTCCCAGAGAACGGCACCCAAGGAAAAGAGGTCGCTGCGGGCATCGACGGGCTCGGCGCGGGCCTGTTCGGGCGACATGTAGCGGGGAGTGCCGGCGAAGGTGTAATGGGCGGTCTCGGTGGAAGCACCGGCGGCGGCAGCGGAGGCGGGGACAGCCACCAGGTTCTTGGCAACCCCGAAGTCCAGGATTTTGACGGCGCCGCGGGGATCGAGCCGGATGTTGGCGGGCTTGATGTCGCGGTGAACGATGTTGTGGCGGTGCGCCTCGGAGAGCGCGGAGGCGGTCTGGAGAGCAATCTCGATGGCGCGCTGGGGAGGGAGCGGGCCGCGCTTGAGGCGTTCGGTCAGATTCTCGCCCTCGACCAGCTCCATGACGACGTAGGGATGGCCTTCGTGGATACCGCAATCGTGGATAGCAGCGATAGCAGGGTGGCTCAGCGAGGAGGCGGTTCGGGCCTCGGCCAGCAGGCGTTCGCTGAAGCGGGGGTCGGCATTAGGGAACTTGATGGCGACGCGGCGGCCGAGAATGGTGTCTTCGGCCAGGTAGACGACGCCCATGCCGCCTTCGCCCAACTTGTCCAGGACGCGGTAGTGAGATATGGAGCGCCCCAACATGAGCCCTCCCATAACCGCTTAGTGCATATTGTACTCCGAAAGGGGGTTAGGGAACGAATCATGGGGGAGAAGGGTGAGACCGGCGCCTGGTTTGGCCAGGGCAGGCGGTAGCGCCTGCCCCACGCGCTACGGTGCGAAGTAACCGTTGATGTCCAGGATGACGTGGCTGGAGTTGGTCACGTAGACGTCGACGGCGCCGTTGGTTCCGGCGGGGACGATGGCGGCGTTGGCGATGACCGAACCGTCATACGTGTTCAGGGTGGAGACTTCCGGCTGGGTTGCGCCCGCGGGCCAGAGCGAGAGGTAATAGAGCGCTCCGGCCGGCACGACGGTCACGTTGAGCGAATAGGCCTGGGCCGTCGCGGGAATGTTGCAGCCGCTGGACGGGACGGCGAAGGAGCGGGTCTCGCCGTCCGCCAGAACCGGGCCGCCGAAGGGACCGTCGGCATTACGGGTATCCGCGACGCGGCACGGGGTGACGGGGTAAAAGGAAAGCGCGCCGGCGTTGCCGGCCGCACCGAAGTAACCGTTGGCGTCGAGGATTACATCGGTGGGGTTGGTGACGTAGACGGAGATGGATCCACTCGAGCCCGCTGGAACGATGGCCGCGTTGGCAAGCACGGCGCCGTTGTAGGAATTCAGCGTGGAGACGTTCGGCTGCGCCTCGCCGGAGGGCCAGGTTGAAAGATAGTACAACGCCCCGCCCGGCACGACGGTAACGTTCATGGAGTAAGCGCTGGCGGTGGATGGAATCTCGCAGGAACTGGAGAGCACCGGGAAGTCGCGGGTCTGGCCGGCCGACATGGCAGGTCCGCCCAGGCTGCCGGTCGGATTGCGGGTGTCGGCAACACGGCAGGGTGTGACGGCATAGAAGGCGGCGCCGGCGGCGGAACCGGAGAAATAGCCGTCGATGTCCAGGATGACATCGGTGTCGTTCGTCACGTAGACACTTACCGCGCCGCCAGCGCCGGCAGGGACGATGGCCGCATTGGCGATCACGTCGCCAGAGTAGGAATTCAGCGTGGAGACGACCGGCTGGGTGACTCCCGTAGGCCACAGGGACAGATAGTAAAGCGCGCCTTGCGGGACTACCGTAACGTTCAGCGAGTATGCCTGGGCAGTGGCCGGAATGCCGCAGGCGCTTTGAGGAATGGCGAAAGAGCGCGTGGAGCCGCCGGTCATGGTGGGACCGCCGAACGCGCCGGACGGATTACGAGTGTCAGCCACGCGGCAGGGGGTTACGGGGACGAAGAAGAGCGCCGTTGGGCCGCTCCCGGATGACAGGGTGGTGAAGGACCACGTTGCGGAATTGGCGGAACCGGCGCTGTTCACGGCCGCTATCATCCAGTAGTAAGTGACGCCGGCGGCCAGCGTTCCGGTGGCGTAGCTGGTTCCCGCCGTGCTGGCGACCAGCGGCGGAACGGAGGTGGTTCCGAAGTAGACGTTATAGGAGGTGGCTCCGGAGGAAGCCTGCCAGGCGAGGGCCGGGGAGTAAACAATGCCGGTCGCGCCGTTGGCCGGCGAGCTCAGGACGGGCGCGGTGGGAACGGGGGTAGGGGTCGGCGTCGGCGTGGGCGTGGGGGTCGGCGTGGCTCCCGCCAACTCAGTAACTAAGTGGTAGGCGTCCACGGTTCCGAGACCGGTCGTCTGGTCGTAGCCGGGACCGGCGGAAAAGCCCATGGTTCCGGTGGTGCAGTTCGGCGATGGGATCTGGCACGGCACGATGTTGTTCCCGGTCGTGATGTCGTGAAAGGCGTCGGTTGAGGTGGCGGCGAGCGTGTAGAGGGCCGGATTGATATTGCCCTGGCGGCTGCCCGTCTTCTGGTTGAGGAGCGCCACCATGCCAGCGAAGGTGGGCGCGCCGGCGGAAGTGCCGCCGACGACATCGAAGTCGCCGCCGGCTCCGTTTCGAAAGCCGCTGATACACCAGCCGCTGTCGCATATCAGGTAGCCGTCGTGGTCAACCGAAGCGCCCAGAGAGATGTCGGGAACGTCGCGAGCTGAGTCGGCCGGCACGCCCGTCCCCTTCTGCCAGGAAGGCTTAGGGAATAGAATACTGGCGCCGCCGCCCGACGCGCTAAGCGACTGGTCCTCGGCGGTGTCGTTCCAGACGATTTCGGGGATATAGGAGAGCGCGGAGCCGGCACCGACGGTGCTGTTGGTGGAGTTCCAGTAGCTTCCGGAGCCCTCGTTGAACTCGGTCCCGCCCATGCCGGTCACATACGGACTGCTGGCGGGAAAGTCGACCGCCAACCCCTGGTAAGCGTAGTAGGTAGTCGAACTGTCGCAATCCGCGGCGCCCTGGTCGCCGGAGGCCACCACGACGGTGATTCCCTGCGTGTTGGCCTGGGCGAAAGCTGAATTCATGCTGGTGATGGTTGACGAATCGGCGGCCGGCTCGCACACGCCGTAAGTGAGCGAGACGACCGGCGCAAGGTTGTTATCTATGGCATATACCGTCGAATTGAAAACGTCGGAAGAGTTCACATAGATAATGCTGGCGCCGCGGGCGACCGCGCCCGCCCATTCCAGGTCCAGGGACGATTCCATGACGTCGCCGGAGGACGTGCCCGGGTCGTAACCGTCCAGAATGATCTGGGGGTCCTTGACGGGCAAACCGGACGCGGACTGGAACGCTTCGATGTCGGAGAGCGCAATATCAGTCTGGCCGGTGACGGCGATGGATTGACCGGTTCCGTCGATGCCGCTACTGTACAACAGCCCGAGGTCATAGATGGTCCAGAAGTCGCCCGGCGCCATGAAGTGATTGCCGGTGAGATTCGAGGTGTACCTCGGCTTGGGCCGGACGTGGGCACGCGGGCGGAAGTCATTCAGCCCGCGGATGCCGGCAACCATGCCCTGGAGCTCGACGGGAAGAGCGGGCCCGGTGGCGTTAGCGTAGTGGGGGCTGCCGTTGACGCGGTAGCGGTGGATGGAGCTTTGGAACGCGTAGCGGACCTGGGCCGCGGTGCCGGACATGGTGACGAAGGTTCGGCTGCGGGCGGCGTGGACGTCGGTGAATCCCATGTGCTCGAGCCAGGCCGTGATGCGGGCGAGATCTGCGGCGCTGATGCCGAAGCGCTCGGCATAGAGCTCGGGCGTGAGCCACTGGTGGTACTGCGGGCTGGAGGGGTCCTGCTGCGCCTTGAGCAACTGGTCCAGATCCGCCTGCTGAGCGGCGGTCATCTGGAAGTGCATCGTTATGCGAGGCAAGGGGAGCGTGCCCGGAGCCTCGCCCTGGTCTTCAGCGGAGGCGAGCAGAGGATGGATATTGCCCTTCAGGAGGAAGGTCTGCCGGCTCTGGATATCGGCATGGAGTCTTGACGGCGGCCCGGCAACCAGCGGCGACGCGGCCGCGAGCAGGCCCGCCAGCAGGGCCCGCCGCACATAGCTTGCAGGTTGAAGTTCCATGTTAGTGGATTCGTTCCGATCTTAACCCTTTGATGCGGCAGGTTGGTAGGGCGTTACTGGCCAGACGGGGCCGGGGGCTGTATCGCTACAAAACTTTACAATGCGCCGGAAGTTGTATGCGGAGCGGAACGGCCAGTGAAAGTGTTGGCCGTTCCCTGAGAGGCTGTCAAAGAATCGCGGGGACACGCCTGCTTTTGGCCGCAAGCGGAGCATTCGGCATGGCCGGCCCGGAGTGTCCCCGGATTCTTTGAGACCCGGATGCGGAGCGGAACGGCCCGTGAAAGTGTTGGCCGTTCCCTGAGAGGCTGTCAAAGAATCGCGGGGACACGCCTGCTTTTGGCCGCAAGCGGAGCATTCGGCATGGCCGGCCCGGAGTGTCCCCGGATTCTTTGACACCCGGCAGAATGTCAGACGTTGCGGGCGAGGAAGTCCTCGACGCCGGGCTGGGATTCCTTGACCTCGTTCAGCGTGCAGAGCTGGTTGATGACGGAAGCGAGATCGGGATAGCCTTCGGTCCCGACCATGGCGGTGAAGAGCGCGCCCAGCACGGCCGCCTTGTTGGCCAGCGGGCCGGTGCGGCTGCTCACCTGCACGCGGCAATCCGGGACCAACTGGCGGAGACCGGCCTTCAGAACCGATTGGATGAACGCCGAGCGGGACAGGCCTCCGGTGATGACGAAGCGGTGGATCGGCGTGGCATTCGCGTCGGTGACTTCGCCGAGCATATCCTTAGTCAGCCGCAGCATGTGGACGGCGATCGAAGCCTGAGTCGAAAGGACCTTGGCGCCAAGCGGCAGGCTGTCCCAATCCGCGGGATAGACTTCCTGCCAGCCCTGGCCGGTGTGAGTCTGGCCGACGAAGCGGAGGCTGGCAACGCCGGCCTCCAGACCGAGCCGATTGAGCTGGTCGTAGGTGAGGCCGCCGGTGTTGTAAGTGCGCACGAAGCGGTCGTACCAGACGGCGCAATCGGCCAGCATCTCGAGCAGGAGGGAGTCCTCGAAATACTCGAAGCGGGCAGCGTTACCCCGGAGCTTCGCGTCGGGGCGGCAGCGGCGGATCACGGTGCCACTGCTGCCGAGCGAGAGCACGAGGGTTTCGCGGTCGGCGAGACCGGAGCCGACGCCACCGGCATGATTGTCGCCGAGGCCGGCTCGCACGGTCCAACCATCGAGCGTGGCGGCGACCTTGCGCCAGGCTTGAGCGGCCTGGGCCGCAGCCACCGTGCCCACCGGCGCGCCGCTCTCGATCGGAGGCGGGAACCAGGCGGGATCGAGTCCCGCAAGCTTGATGGCGGCGGTGGCAGGCTCTTTGGTCTTCTGGTTCAGAAGGCCGTTGCTGAGGGCGTCCGAGGTGCTGAGCTTCTCGACGCCGGTGAGCTGGAGGGCCATGTAATCGCCGGTGGTCATCACGCGGCGGACCTGGGCGGCGAGCGCGGGCTCCTGGTTGAGGGCCCATTTCAACTTGGGAAGGATGAAGCGCGGCTCGATGCGGCCGACGGTTTCCTCGGCGCCGAGCTTGCGCAGCTCCTCGACTTCGGCGGTGGCGGCGTGGCACTGCCAGGTGATGAACGGAATGAGAACCTCGCCGGCGGGGCCGAGCAGGACCATGTCGTGCTGGCGCACGGAGGCGCACAGGTCTCCGGGCCGAGAGAAGCGCCAGCCCTTCTGCTGGAGGTTCTCGAGCGCTTCGGCGAGCATCTCGGGCAGAGTGGCCACCTGGATGGCAGGCTGGCCGTGCCAGGTGAGGGATCCGCGAATGGGGATGGCGGCCAGGTCCTCCTCGCCGTGGGCGTCTCTGACGCCGGCCGTTACCGCTGTGGTGCTGATGTCCAATCCGATGAAGCGCGCGTATTTTTCCAAGGTTTGTCCTCGTGGATGATGAAGTTGGGGTACTGGCTTCCCAGCATAGCAAGGCTGGGGGTAAGATGCGGTGGCGCGTTCCCGGTATGGATGTGACCAAAGGGTGGAGCCTGCGAGTCATCCGTCGCGGTGGCCGCCGCGCTCGGCCGGCGGCAGGGGTCTGTAATCGCGACGGTTGGGGCCTTGACACGCGCGCGAGCCGGTTGAAACGGACGACCAGCTTTGTGGCGAAGCTCCCCCCCGTTTGAGCGCCGGTGCTAATTCGTTCGCAAGCGCCGGGGCTGGAGGCAGGCCCGTGAGTGCGGCCTTCCGAGGAATCGCCTACTCTGCGGGGGGCACAAGGCCCCGAATCTCGAGCAGTAAGTTGATTCTGTTTAACTTCTATCCTGGCGGGAGTAACTTCGTCTAATCCGTGCCGCGGAATACCGGGGTGGTTCTAGTACTTATCCTGCGTGGAAATAGTACCCTCACATGCAGGCGACTCTTGACCCCACCTGTGGGGCCGTGAGATTCTGGGCTCTGCTCGTACGGAGGGCTTTCATGAAGTATGCAGGTTGGATGGTTTGCGCGCTATTTGTTGCGTTCGGCTGTAGCGCGCGGGCCACTATGATTGACCTGAACAGCAACTCGACCGCGGCGGATCCGCGCCAGACCAACAACCTGACCGCGGCTAACGTGCTGATCACCCCGCATCCGGCCTGGAATCCGAACGGGGCCGGGCTGTGGATCTCTTACGCCGACACGGGAAACGGGGGAGCCGTCAGCCCGCCGAACGTCCTGGATCCCATCACCGGGCCGGATGCGAACGCTCCGACGGCGGTTTTCTACCTGACCTTCACTCTTCCGTACGATTACAACAGCGGCAGCATCACGGTGTGGGCCGACGACACCGCGAGCGTGTGGCTGGACGTCCCTTCCGCCGACGCGGATGCCGCTCCGGTGCATGAGACGTTGCTGATCGATGCCGACCCGGTCCAGGGCAGCGCGTGCGCGGACGCACCGGTAAGCTGCAGCCCGGGCGGCGGCGCCAAGCTGTCGCTGAACGGGCTGACCCAGGGCGTGCACACGATCGAGATCGACGCCTACCAGCGCGGCGGCGGCCCGTTCGGCGTCCAGTATGAGGGCTCCATCGATTCCGAGGAGGCGCCGGAGCCAGCTACGTGCGTGCCGTTCGCCGCGGGACTGGCGGTCCTGTATTGGTGGCGGTGGCGCAGGGCGTTGGCGGTAGCGTAAAACGGGTTGCCATCTAAGAGGCCGGGCCGGAAGACGAGTGCTTCCCCCGGCCTCAATGTTTTTTGCCGCTGCCCTCGCTCCGAAGCCGCGCATCCATCGCAGCCTACGCGTCACGCCGGCCATGGAAGAACGCCGCCAACGAGAGGACGGCGGCCGGCGCCAATAGCGACGCCAGGGTGTGCAATGCTAAAGCTGCTATGCGCGATCCGGAGACAATCGAAACCGAGCTAATGGAAATCAGTGCCATTCCCGACGATCTCGTCAAGTTCGAGCGGATCGTCGCCTGGTGTGCATCGCATCCGGACGAAGTGCCCTTCGCCCTGCACCAGATGATGAAGCAGCGTGAAAACCCGGAGGCCGGGCCAACTTCCGAGTAGCGCGTGATCCCCTCGGCGGCAGCGGCTCGTCAACTGCCGCGGTGTGGTCTTCATGCTTCAACGAGTAGAACTTGCCATCTTCCCCATGGCGATTACTGAAGAGTGCGATACAAGGTATTCTTGAAGTCCCGGAGACAACGCGAGACGGAAAGAATATGAGTGAGCAGCCACAGAGAACGGGTTTTGCGTTGGCCGTGCTGGCCACGGTCTTTTTTGCCTTTGGCTTCGCTACCGCATTCAAAGACGTCCTGGTTCCCCACCTGATTGGCGTCTTCAACCTGACCCACTTGCAGGGTGACCTGGTGCAGTTCGCGTTCTTCTCGGCTTACTTCCTGATTTCCATCCCGTCGACGGTCGTTGTCTCGAAGTTGGGCCACCAGAATTCCATCGTGGCCGGCATCTCTGGGATGGCCCTGGGGGCTCTGCTGATCATTCCGGCCGCCAACTTTCTGTCGTTCAACCTTTTTCTGTTTGGGCTGTGGGTGCTCGCCTCCGCCATCACTCTGATTCAGGTGGCCGCGAATCCCTTTGCCACGCTGCTGGGCGCTCCTGAGAAGGCTCCCGCCCGCCTCACCATCGTGCAGGCGTTCAACTCGCTGGGAACGTTCGTCGCGCCGGCCCTGGGCGGCGTGCTCATCCTGGCGGGGAACGCGAAGGAGGGGGCGAAGACGACCGCCGAGAAGCTGGCCCAGGCCGGTACGGTTAAGATGCCCTATCTCGGTCTGGCCATTGTGCTCCTTCTTCTGGCCTTCGTCATCTGGCGCTGCAAAATGCCGCAGCCCGAGCGGGACACGGCCACGGGCGGTACGTGGGGCGCCGTCTGGAAGTACCCACACCTGGTTCTAGGGATGATCGCCATCTTCGTCTATGTCGGCGCCGAGGTCACTATCGGCGGCCACATCATCAACTACGTCAGCGACATTACCAAAATCCCCCAGAAGAGCGCAGCCATCTACGCCTCACTTTACTGGGGCGGAGCGATGGCCGGCCGCTTCCTCGGCACTATGGTCCTTCGGAAGTTCTCCGGCGGCAAGGTTCTGGGAATCTGCGGTCTTGTGGCCCTCCTGCTGGTCCTGACGACCATGACTACCGGCGGCGTGGCGGCGGTGTGGAGCGTTGTGCTGGTGGGCCTGTTCAACTCAATCATGTTCCCGACCACCTTCGCTTTGGCGGTTGCACAGCTCGGCCCGCTGACCGGCAAGGCTTCGGGACTACTCCTGACGGCCGCCGGTGGCGGTGCGGTGGTCCCGCTGCTTCAAGGCAAGCTGATCGACAGCGCCGGCTACCACATCTCCTTTATCGTCCCGGCGCTCTGCTACCTGTTCATCATATTTTACGGCTTCAGGGGATCGCGGGTCAGGGCCGCGTAGGTGCTAGAACCCGGCCATCCTCGCCACCGCCCCAGCCAGCGCCCCGCCGAGCAGGGGCCCGAAGATGGGAACCGGGGCGTAGCCCCAATCCGACGCGCCCTTCGCCGCAATCGGCAGGAGGGCGTGCGCGATGCGGGGACCCAGGTCCCTGGCCGGATTGATGGCGTAGCCGGTGGTTCCACCCAGGCTCAGGCCGATACCCCACACCAGGCTGCCCAGCAAATAGGGTCCAAGCGCCGCCGCGGGCCCATTCGCCGCCACGGCCCGGGAGAAGATCGCGCCCGCCACCAGCACCAGCACGAACGTGGCGACGATCTCGCTCATCAGGTTGGCGGCCGGACGCCGGATCGCCGGCGAGGTGCAGAAGCAGCCCAGCTTGCGGCCGGCATCCGGAGTCTGGCTCCAGTGCGGAAGGAAGTGCAGCCAAACGAGCGCGGCTCCGGCCATCGCTCCCAGAATTTGCGCCACCGCGTACGGACCCACCTTGCTGAAGTCGCCCGTCTTCACGGCGAAACCCAGGGTCACGGCTGGGTTCAGATGCGCGTCGGCGCTGCCGCAAGCAATCGCCGTAAACACGCCCGTCATCACCGCCAGCGCCCATCCGGTCGCGATCACCATCCAGCCGGAATCTTCGGCTTTGGATTTGCGCAGCAGCACGTTGGCCACCGCGCCGTTTCCCATCAGGATCAGCACCAGGGTCCCCATGAACTCGCCTAAGAGCCGTTTGTCCATAGCGCTTATCCCTCCTCCAGCCAATCGAACGAACGTGCGACCGCCTTCTTCCAGAAGCCGTACACGCGCTCCCGCCGCGCCGCATCCATGCCCGGCCTCCAGACGCGGCCGACGGCCCAGCGCGACCGCAGGTCGTCGATGCTCTCGAAGAACCCGGTGGCCAGACCCGCCGCGTAGGCGGCTCCCAGAGCCGTCGTCTCCTTGCAGGCCGGGCGCACCACGTCGCGGCCCAGAATATCGGCCTGGAACTGCATGAGGAGATCGTTCTCCACCATTCCGCCGTCGGCGCGCAGCACACTCACCGGCACGCCGGAGTCGTTTTCCATGGCCTCCACCGCCTCGCGCACCTGGAAAGCGGTGGCTTCGAGAACGGCTCGCGCCAGGTGCCCCTTGTTGGTTTGTCTGGTCAGGCCGGCGATGATCCCGCGCGCGGTGTGCTTCCAATACGGAGCGTACAATCCCGAGAACGCGGGGACGAAGTAGACGCCGCCGTTGTCTTCCACGGTGCGGGCCAGCGTTTCAATCCCGGCGCTGGTCGCGATCAGCCCCAGGTTGTCCCGCATCCACTGCACCAGGGCGCCCGTTATGGCAATGCTTCCTTCCAGGGCGTAATGGGCTGGCTCTCCCTTCCACTGAAAGGCCACCGTGGTCAGCAGGCCGCATCGCGACTGCACGATCTCGCGCCCAGTGTTCATGAGCAGAAAACATCCGGTGCCATATGTGTTCTTGGCTTCGCCCGCGTCGAAACAGCTCTGGCCCACGAGCGCGGCCTGCTGATCTCCCAGGATGCCGGCCACCGGAACGCCGCGAATGCTGTCCAGCGTCGCCGCGCCATACGGTTCGCTGCTCGAAGCGATGCGCGGCAGCATCTGGCGGGGAATCTCGAAGGCCCGCAACAGCTCGTCGTCCCAGTCCAGAGTCTCCAGGTTCATCAACTGCGTGCGGCTGGCGTTGGTGCAATCTGTGACGTGCAGTCCGCCCCGCGGTCCGCCCGTCAGGCGCCAGAGGAGGAACGCGTCCATCGTGCCGAACAGAACTTCGCCCGCCTCCGCCTGCCGGCGCACGCCGGGGACGCAATTGAGCAGCCAGCGCAGCTTCAAGCCGCTGAAATAGGTTGACAGGGGAAGCCCGGTCTTGCGGCGGAAGCGGTCGGCGCCGCCGTCGCGGGCGAATTCGGCCACGTCGCCGGCGACCCGCATATCCTGCCACACCAGTGCGTGATGCATGGGACGGCCGGTCTGACGGTCCCAAACCACGGTGGTTTCGCGCTGATTGGTGATGCCGATAGCAGCCAGGTCCGCCGGCCCCAATTGCGCCTCGATGATGGCCTCGGCCACCACCTCCTGCACGCGCAGCCAGATCTCATCGGCGTCGTGCTCCACCCAGCCCGCCTGCGGATAGATCTGCCGGTGCTCCTTCTGGGCACAAGCGCAGATCTTCCCCGTTTGGTCGAAAATGATGAATCGTGTGCTGGTGGTGCCCTGGTCCAGCGCGCCGACAAAGCGTGGCATGGCGCTACCTCCTCTCAGCACTGCCATTTCGTGATTTGCGCGGTTTGCACGTGACGCTTGCTAACGACGCGCTCGGTAGCTTTGACATGCAAACTCGCTACAACATTCCGGGCACGCGACGTGCCAACGAGCCCACGCCTGGCAAGCCAGAACGGCTGCGGTTGGGAACCAACGCGCTCCATTGAGAGTTTAACCCAACGGCCGCGCGGTGGTGGCGCCTCCGCCGGCGGGGCAGGCTTTGGCTCAATGACATACCTTGCCATACCGACAGCCGTGCTCAGCCCCCTGCGGGGAACTCCCGTGCGCCCCCTGTCAACCAAACGGCACTTGGCAGGACTGCTCTACACGCTCTGATTCAGTCGCGAACTTATGGACGCAACGGTTCCCGGATGCGAACCACTTGGCCTGCGGGCACATTCTTCAACTGCTGCACGCGGCCCGACGGCCAGACGATCTCGACCAGGTCCGCCGACGCCGCGGCGCCCAGCCCGAAATGCACCGGGCCGGCGCTGGATGAGGCATAGCCGCAAGTAGTGGTCACGTGGTTGTATTGCGCGCCGGTCCTGGTGACGACCTTGATCCGCGCGCCAATGGCATCACGATTGCTCTTCGTGCCTTCGAGCCGGAGTTCGAGCCAGTGATTCGCTCCCGGGCTCTGGTTCATCCAGATCTCGGCCGGCGCGCTGAGCGCGCTGACAACCACGTCCAAGCGCCCGTCCCCGTCGAGATCGCCTACCGCCGAACCACGATGCCGCCGGGGTGGCTGCGCGGCCAGACCCGCCTCGGCCGTGAGCGCGGCGAACTTGCCTCCGCCCAGATTCCGGAATACGGTGTTGGGCTGCGCCACGCTCACGCGCGGAGCGGCCTGGAGCGATTGCACGTGGCCGCGGGAGACGAAGATGTCCTTCCAGCCGTCATTGTCGAAATCGAAGATCGTCGGCGAGTACCCGGACATCGGCATGCTGAGCGTGGCCAGCCGGCTCGGTGCGGTGGAGTCGGTGAAATCGCCCTTCCCGGTGTTCATGAAAAGGGGGAACGTCTCGTCATCGAGGGCTACCAGGGAGATATCGGGATAGCCGTCATTGTCGAGATCGCGGAAATCCACGCCCATGCCGGAGATCAGCTCGGCGTTTTCGCGCAGCGCGACGTTGGCGGGGAAAGCCACCTCTTCGAACTTGCCGTTCCCTTTGTTGTGGAACAGCGAGTTGTACATTTTGTCGTTGGAAACAAAGAAGTCCATCCAGCCGTCTAGGTCGTAGTCCGCCACGCCAATGCCCATGCCCTTCCCAGGATGCGCGCGCACGCCGCATTCGGCCGAAATGTCGCGGAACGTTCCATCGCCGTTGTTCAGATACACCTGATTCGGCGTAGGCTTGTACATCTTGGGATGGCAGTAGTCCAGGCGGTCTCCCGACGGGCAGGCCGGCTCGGTGTCGATATTCCAGCTCAGGTAGTTCACGACGACCAGGTCCAGCAGGCCGTCGTTGTTGATATCCACCCAGGCTCCGCCGACGGACCAGAGCGGGCCGTATTCGGCATCGGGCCGGTTGAGCCCCGCCTTTTCGGTCACGTCGGTAAACGTGCCGTCGCCGTTGTTGTGATACAGCGTGTTGTGGTGGACGCCGCCCACGAAGATGTCCTCGTATCCGTCGTTGTCGTAGTCGCCGATGGCGACGCCCGTGTCGAAGCCGGTGCCGGCCAGGCCGGCCTTCGCGGTCACGTCCGTAAAGTGACCCTTCCCGTCGTTCTTGAAGAGGCGGTTGTAGTACTTCGGCGCAGTTTTCTTCAGGCTGCGGATGTCGGCCCCGTTGGTAAAGAAGATGTCCAGCGCGCCGTCGTTGTCGTAGTCGAAAACCGCGACGCCGCCTGCCATCGTTTCCGGAGCGTGCCGCTGGGGCGTCTCGCAACTATCGAGCGTGAACCCGATCGGCCGGTACGCGAAACGGATGGGGCTCTCGGTGCTCTGAGGAAGCAGCAACCCAGCTGCGGCGAGCACAAGCGCGCAGGGAACCACCGCGGCTTTTCCGAGTGCGGCCATCTGAGCTTTGATTATCACGCAATGCGGGTCAGGAGCTCGCGCATCTCGATGCTGCCGGACCTTGCCCCGTTTCCGGGGAGTGTCGTTCGGCGGCACTTCCACGGGATGGCGACTAGAACGAAGCCGCTATCCCGCCCCTTTGCCGTGCGGCGATCCCGATACGGCATTTGGGTGAGCCTTGGATACAACGGTGTTACTTATCCAGCCACAGGCGGTACACTGCCCCGCCCTTGGGCAGGTTGACGCCGAAGTCAGTCTGGTCGCCGTTTAACTGCCGGCGCGCGGTCCAGGTTCCGTTGGAGTAAGATCCTTCTTCGGCGCGCAGGAAGCGGGCGCCGTCACCCGGTTTGCGCTGGCCGGTGGCCGGCAGTCCGCGGCGGGCGCGAAAGCGGACGCGGGTCTCGAAACCCACGAGCACGAATTCGCCGGGCGCGACCTGGGCGATCAGCACGCGGCCTTCCCCGTCCGTTTTCGACTCGTTGTTCTCGAAGCCCCAGTTCGGACGGTTGAATTCCACTAGAACGTCGTAATCGCCCGAGTGCAGCAACCGGGAGAAGACGCTCGGGCCTTGCACCGCGGCCCTGAGCTTCCCCTCCGCCTGCCACTGGGAAATCTCGGAGACCATCGGCCCCAGCAGACGGTAGCTGGCGGCCAGATCCGCGATGGACTCGCGAGAGGTGTTGGTCCAGCCCGTCGCATCGAGACCGAAGGGCGAGAAGCCAATGGTTCCGAATTCTCCTATGGCCTCGAACAGCCGGCGCGGGCCCGGAGAATCGTAGTAGGTCTCCGGAATGAAGAGCGGGTTGTCCGGCCGGCGGTACGCGGTCATGGTCCTCAGATAGCTTTCGTGGCTGGGCAGGTAGATGTCGGGCGCGATCACGTCGATGTCCGGCGCCGCAGCCTTCCAGACGTCGAGCATGCCGACCACCGGGCCGCCGCTGGGGTAATCTTCGCCCGGCCGTTCAAAGCTTCCGCCTTCCGACAGCCAGCAGTTCACGTACAGGGGCAACTTGTACGCGGCTTTGCCGGCGGCGGCCACCTCATTGACGTAGGATGCGATGCCCCAGGCCGAGAACGTCTCCTCGGCCTCTTCGCCAAACACCTGCTCCCACGTGCCGGGCTTTCGATGCAGGGCCGCAAGCAACCTATCGGGAACAGCGGAGCGGAACAGCTTGGTCGCCTCGGGCGAGTAGTCGCGCGGAGTGCCGTAGGAGCCCGACTCGTTCTCGACCTGCACCAGAATCACCGTGCCCTGCGCTGCATCAACCTGGCCGATGTGGCGCATCAGGGCGGTGAACGCAGCCCGGTCCGCTTCAAGCGTGGTGCGGAACCAGGGCGAAATGATGCCGGTCGGATTGCCGGCGGCGTCCATCATAGTGGGATAGCGCTGGCGGTCCTGCTTCACCCAGAGCGGGACGTAGGTGGACGCGCCGTTCTTCCAGCTTCCGAACCACAGAAAGACGAGGTGCACGCGGTGTTCGCGGGCCCAAGCAAGGATGCGGTCGACATTGTCGAACCGGAACCGGCCTAGCTGAGGCTCGATCTCTTCCCAGTAGACGGGGATCTCGACGGTGTTGGCTCCGAGCGCCCCGATCGTTTCCCAGATCTCGGGAAGGACCTCGGCCCAGCCGCTCGAATTGTTGACCTGGCCGCCCAGGATCAGAAAGGGCTTGCCATCCACCAACAGTTGCCATCCGTGCGCTTGCTTCTCGATGCGTGGCCGTTCGGCGGCGCAGAGCGCGGTTGCGCAGAGAAATGAGAGAAGAAGGAAACGTCGCATTGTCACAACCTCCTTGGTCCTGAGCCGGCCAGGCGCCGGCACGCTGAAGCTTGCGCCACGACGGCTCACGGTTGTTCATTGATCGTTACGATACGGTCCGCGGCCACGTCCTTCAGGACGGTCCTGGCGCCCGAGGGCCAGCGAACGGTGATCGAATCGGCGCGCTCGGCGGCGCCCAGCCCGAAATGCAAGCGCAGATCGCTCTGCGAAAGATAGCTGCCGCCGCTGCGGACTTCGTCGATTTGCGTGCGGCCGCCGGCGGTGACGGCCACACGCGCGCCGATCGCGCTGCGGTTCGACCGTGAGCCGACGAGCTTGAGCAACAGCCAGTGGCCTGCCGCGCGATGACTCTGCTTCCACAGTGAGGGCGGCTCGTTCTGGTTGTTGGCCAGGATTTCGAGCGTGCCATCGTTGTCGATGTCGCCGATGGCCAGGCCCCGCGCGGAGTGCCGGGCCAGGAATGCCGGACCGGCCTGCTCGGATATGTCCTCGAAGGCGCCCTTGCCGGTGTTGCGGTAGAGGACGGCGCGGTCGCGGGAGTGAATGTCGATGTTCTGGCGGTCGACTTCCGGGAACACGTGGCCGTTCACCACCACGAGTCCCTTCCAGCCGCTGTTTTCGAAGTCCACGAAGGCGCAGCCCCAGTTTACGAAACGGGTATTGTGCGCGAGCCCCGCGGCCAGGGTGACATCGTCAAACTGGCCGTTGCCGGAGTTGCGATAGAGCAGCGAGCGCTCGTCCGAGAAGTCCGAGCGGAAAATGTCGAGATGGCCGTCCCCGTCATAGTCCGCCGAGGCAAGCCCCATGCCGGAGAGCTCGCGGCCGTTCTCGTCGAAAGCCACGCCCCGCATGACAGCCTCTTCCGAGAAGGTGCCGTCGCCCTGGTTGATGAAGAGCATCGCGGGCGTCTGATCGCCAACCACGTAGATGTCGGGCCGCCCATCGTCGTTGACGTCCTCGGCGAGGACGGCGAGCGAGTAGTGGCCGTCCGCCTTCGCGATCCCAGACCGCTCCGAGACGTCTTCGAAGGTTCCATCACCCTTGTTGTGGTAGAGCAGGTTCTTTTCGAACGGGAGCCCACGGGGACCGCAGTTGACCGCCATTCCGCGGTAGAAGCAATAGGGATTGGAGCCCGCCTTCGGCGTCGTGGCGAAGTCGAACTTCAGGTAATTGGCGACGAACAGGTCGAGGTGGCCGTCGCCGTCGTAATCCAGGAACGCGCAGCCGGTATTGTAGCGGACGCGGTCCTGAGTAAGATGAGCCTTGGCCGTGACGTCTTCGAACCGCTTGCCGTTCACGTTGCGGTAGAGACGGTTCTGGCCCCAGTAGGTGACGAACAGGTCGGTGTAGCCGTCGTTGTCGTAGTCGCCCGCGCAGACACCCTCGGCCCAGCCGGATGAGGTCAGGCCGAGTTCGGCGGTGACATCGGTGAAGTGGCCGTTGCGGTCGTTGTGGTACATGCGGTTGGTTCCGCCCTCGCCGGAAAGGACGAAGATGTCGAGGTAGCCGTCGTTGTCGTAATCGATGAAGGCGACCCCGCTGCCGGTGGTCTCGATGATGTACTCCTTCGTCTTCTCGCCGCCGTTCGGGAAGGAAGCGGTGAGGCCGGCTTCCTTCCCGATGTCGCGGAAGTCGGGTCCGGGTTGCATGGCCGCAAACAGCGCCAGAGCTAACGCGGCCGCAAGAAGTCTCACTTTTCGGGTGTCCCCTCGCCCAGCCTCTTCAAGAAATCGGTGAACTCGCCTTCGGGCGGATGCTGGAGTTTCTGGAGCACCTCCTGCTCCAGCCGCGCCTTCTCCATCTGGCCGGAGTTTCGATAAGCGAGCATGAGGGTGTAGTGGCCGGCCTCATTCCGGGGCTGGAGGGCGACGACGCGCTCCAGGAGCGGGATCGCCTCGGCGTACTGCCTGGCCTGCACGCGCATTCTGCCCACGGCCAGGGCCGCCTCGGCGAAATTGGGGCTGAGCTCGAGCGCTTTCTGGAAGTGCGGAAGCGCCTGCTCGGCCTTGCTCTGAGCGTTGAGGATCTGGCCGATCTGGAACTCCGCCGCGGCGTCCCCGGCGTTGAGGGCCAGCTCGGCCTCGAACTCTTTCTGCGCCAGGGCCAGCGCCTCGGCACTGTGCGATTCGAGCAGGAGGGCGCGTCCCAGGCGGAAATGCAGGTTGAGCGCGCGCGGGTTCTTCGCGATCGCCTTGCGGTATTCGACGGCGGCTTCGGTGAACTTGTTCTGCGTTTCGAAGATTTCGGCGGAGAGCTGGTTGACGCGGTAGGATGCCGGAGTCTTCTCGAACATGCGCCGTGTCGCGTCGTTGAACGCCTTCATGTGGACGCGGGCGGCCTGGTAAAGCACGTCGGCGTCGTCGGGATACATCTCTTCGAGCCGGCCCGTCACGGGGAGCGCTTTGGCCGTCTGGCCCTCTGCGACGTAACACTGCACCAGGGCGAGACCCGCGAGGCGGGACAAATCGGGGTTGGCGGACTTGTTGAAGCGGTCCAGCAGATCCGAAATGGCTTCGGAGCAATGATCGGTCGCGGCCCGCGTCAACGCGAGGAATGTTCGGGCGTGGTCGTCGTTCGGGTCGGTCTTCAGGGCGTCCTGCAAGAGCCGGCCGGCCTCGAGATAGTGCCCTTGCTGAAAGGCGGCGACTCCACGCTCGGTAAGAGACTCGGCCCCCAGGAGCGGCAGGGCAAGCGCCAGTACTGCGCAGCAAGCGACTCTAATGGCCGGCGTCATCGAGCATCAGCTCCGTGTTCGAGAATCGGTGCCGCGCCTGCCCTTCGTAATAGCGGAACGACAGTAGCGGGGGTTGTCCGGGCGCGATCTCGACCGGGGGCGATACGCGCTCGGAAGGTCTGACCGCGAGCTCGACGACCTGGCCGGAAGCGGCGACTTCCTTGGTCAGGCGGTCGAGCGTGCCGCTCGGTGCGGCCAGCATGAAACAGATAAAAATGATCATTGTTCCTCCAGCTCCTTCAGAGCCTTCTGCGCGAGGGGAAGGCCCGGCTTGCGAGCCAGCAGCGCGCGCATCACGCCGCGCGCCTTTTCGCGCTCGCCCAGGCGCACCCAGGTGCGCGCCAGGTTCAGGTACAGTGTATCGTCGTCCGGCGCCACCTGGATTCCGTACTGGAACGCGGCGATGGCGTCGTTGGTCTGACCGATGTTCGCGTACAGGACGGCCAGATTGTTGATGGCCGAGGTGTCGTCGCGCCGTACGGAGATGGCCTGCTCGAACAGACGGCGCGCTTCCTCGGAGCGGCCGGCTTGGGCCAGCAGGAGCCCGAGGCCGTTGGCCGCACCCCCGCTGCGCGGATCGGCGGCGAGCGCGCGCCGGTACAACCGCTCCGCCTCTGCCGTGTGGCCGAGTTTCTCCTGCATGCGCGCGGCGTTCTCGAGCGCGTAAGGAAGGTCCGGCCCAAGCGCCAGCGCCCGTTCATACATGCGCAGCGCTTCCGGGAGGTTGCCCGATGCGGCCTCGATGCCGCCCAGGTCATTCCAGGCCTCCGGCGAACCAGGGTCGAGCTGGGTGACCTTCTCGACCGCCTCTCGCGCAGGCCCCAGCCGGTTCGCCTCAAGGTGGATGCGGCCGATGGCCAGCAGCGTTTTGGCGTTGGCCGGAGAGCGGCGCGACGCTTCTTCCAGGTACGGCAGAGCCTGCTCACCGTAGCCCGCCATCCAGAGGGCGCCGCCGATCTTGAAGTAGTCGCGCGCGGGCAGACCGTGGAAGACGCCCTCAAAGGCCAGCGCCCGCCTGTCGGGAACGGCCGCGTCTACGGTTCGCAGGTCGGCTTGCAGGGCGGCCGGATCCGGGGATTCGGCATAGATCTTGCGAACCCGGCCCGCGGTGTCGATGAGGAGCCAGAGAGGCGTGGCGAGGTCCACTCGGTAGTCGAACAGGTAGCGGCGGAAGATGGCGTACGCCGCGGCCAAGTCGGGGGGAGCCGTCCGCAGATCCAAAGCTTGCGTGGGAACCGAATACTGCGGGATCGGCTCGCCCGCATGCAGCACCAGCAACGCGGGCCCGCGCCGTCTCTCCGGCAGCGGCACGGGCTCCCAGAACCAGGTAGTGAACTGCCGCGCCCGGTTGTCCACCCGGACGGCCGCATCCGCAGCCAGCTCCGTTGGCGGGCGGAGGCGTTCGGACCGGAACTCCGGCACGCCCTCGACGATCTCGTAGAGGAATCCGGCCTCGAGCGGCGGCAGTTGCTGAACGTGGCCGGAGGGCCACACAATGCGGACCTTCTCCACGCGCGGCCGATCTCCGAGGCCGAAATGCAGCCGCTTGGTATGCTGCGAGAGATACGCCGATCCAGCCACGACCCACTTCACCTGGCCATCCACCTCAACTCGGGCGCCAATCGCGTCGCGGTTGGATTTCGTTCCGCGAAGACAGATCACGATCCGTTGCCTGCCCTGCCCGCAGGCATTCTGAAAAAGCCGAATCTGCGGGCCCATCCGGCTTTTGAGGACCAGGTCCACGTTCCCGTCCCCGTCGAAGTCGATGAAGCCGAACGCGCGGCTGTCTTCGGCCCGATCGATTCCGCTCGCGCCGGAAAAATCGTAGTATCGCCCGGCGCGGCGCGCGTACAACACGTTCGGCTCCGGGCCCGCCCAACTGTAATCCTGGCGGATCAACTGGTTGATGGCATTCCAGCCATCCTCGTAGGCCAGTGAGCGCGTGGGGCCGGGTGGCGATTTCGCCACCACCTGCCGGTAGAAATAGCTCATCAGGTCGGTGCGGCTGTTATTGGTCAGCATGCCGCAGGAGATATAGATTTCGGGCGTGCCGTCGTTGTCGAAATCGCACCCATCGCACGACCAGGACCAGTGGCCCATCTCGACGCCCTGTGAATCCGCGGTGTAGGTGAAGGTGCCGTCGCCGTTGTTGTGGTAGAGGGAATTGCCCTTGACGTGGCGGCGGTAGACGTCTCTCAGCGCCGGATCCTGCCTGGCCGGGCCGAATGCGGGAGCGTTCACCACCCTCTGCCCGCAGGCACTCCACATGTTCGACACCAGTAGATCGGGTTGGCCGTCACCGTCGTAATCCAGCCACGCCGCGCTCATCCCCGGACCGATGTCGAGTACCCCGGCCTCCTGCGCCACGTCGCGGAAGTGGCCCTCCGTGTTGCGGTAGAGATTCTTCCGGCCGAAGTCGTTGGCCACGCACAGATCGGGCCAGCCGTCGCCGTTGTAATCGCACCAGGCGCCCGCAAAGCTGAACCGATTGTTGTTATGGTCCATTCCGGTGACGGCGGTCACATCCTCGAAGTGCGGCGGATCTCGATCCAGGCGGTTTCGAAAGAGAAAATTCGGCGGCCCGTTCTGCGCGTCGTGATAGGGGGTCGGATAACGGTACGTGGCTTCGCTCTGGAAGTACACGTAGCTGCAAAGGTAGATGTCCAGGCGGCCGTCGCGGTCGTAGTCGGCGGCCGAGACGCTGGTGAAGGTGCCCTGCGGCGCCGACGCGAAGCGGAACGCCTGCGGAACCGGCGTGAACCGCCCCTTGCCGTCGTTCAGGAAGAGCATGGGCTGGGTCGGCCGCAGCAGGACCAGGTCCTGAAACCCGGAATTGCGCAGATCGACAAACAGGGCGCTGGCGGTGTTATCGAGGATGTCGAGACCCGCCTCTTTCGAGATGTCCCGGAAGCGGCCCGTTCCGTCGTTCTTGTAGAGGCGGTTTGGCAGGCCGCCGGACTGGCAGACGTAGATCTCGTCGAGGCCGTCGTTGTCGATGTCGGCAACGGCGATGCCGTTTTCTCCGTAGACGTCGACGCCGCAGGCGGGGTCCAGCCGCGAACGCCAATAGGGAACCCCCCGGGTGAGCTGCTCCTCGAAGGACGGGACACCCGCGAACGCCGCGCCGGTGACGTCGCGGAACCACAGCCTGGGGGCGCGAGTCAGGGTTTCCCCGACCGGCTCGAAATGCGTCACCAGGCCCTCGCGCCAGGACTGCTTCCATATGCCGATGCGGTGCTCGATACGGCCCGGGTCCTCGCTGCGGATGTCGTAGCGGATCAGGTCGCCGGGCAGGGCGTAGAATCGCGCCAGGCGGACCGTTCCGAACGAGGCCCGCCATTTCTTCCATCCGGAGGCGACGTCTCCGCGGCCGTCGTAGACCGCGGCGCCCACATCCGGTGCGATGCTCCGGTACTCGACGGGCGCGGGCGAAGCGCCGCCGCATCCGGCGGCCAGCGGCAGATCGCCGGTCTCGAAGGCGGAGGCCAGCCGCGCCTCGATCTGCTTCGCCGTCTTCTCCTCGGGGAACTCGTCGCTGCCAGGCTCCGCAAAAGCCATGACGGCCGCGTAGGACGGCTCCTGCTTGAATTTGACCGGGAAGGGAGAGGAAGCGAATCCGGGCGAGCTGTAGAACGGCGCCGCCGCGCACACGGCAAGGAAGTCGCGACGCCTCATGGGCCGGTCTCCACCGCCGTCAGACGCTGGTGCTCCGCGCGCTCCGCCTGTGCCAGGTCGGGCTTGCCGAGCTTGTCGTATACGCGCGCGAGCTGGAAGTGCGCCGGAGCGTTCGTCGGGTTCAGTTCCACGCTGCGCGCCAGCTCCGCCGCCGCCGCCGGCCACTCGCGCCTCCGCGCGAGCAACATGCCGAGCTCGAAGTGCGATTGCCAATAACGATCGTCAAGCTGGACGGACCGCCGGAGTTCCGCCTCGATCTTCGAGGGATCGCTCCCGGCGGCTCCGAGCGCCTTGGCGTAGAGGCACGCGGGCAGGTAGTTGCGCGGCTCGGCCTTCTCCCAGGCGTCGTAGGCAGCGACGATCCGCGGCAGGCGGTCCCCGGCCTGGTCGAGCATCCGCGCCAGGAAAACGTAGGGCTGCTCGATAGACGGATCGATGCGGGTGACCTCGAGGAATGCGTCAATGGCATCCGTGAACCGGCGTTGTCCGTAAGCCGCGACCCCGTAAGCGAGGTGCATCTGCGCGCTGGCCGGGAAGCGCTGGCGTCCCTGGCCGAACGTGGCCAGGGCCCCGGAGAAATCGCCCATCCGAAGCTCGATCTGCCCGAGATCGAAGACAAAAGCTTCCACCTTCGGGTCGCCTTCCACCGCCTTGCGGAACTCGCGAACGGCGTCCTCGGGCTGATTCGCCGCCGCGTACGCGTGGCCAAGCAGGTTGGGCCGGCCAGCCTTTTGGGCCCACAGGATCGCCTGCCCGGCCTCACCGGCGCGCAGGGACAACTCGGCTGCGCGGGCGGGCGCCTGAGGATCGGCGGCGCTGCTGGCCGCGAAGCGCCGCTCCCAATCGGCAGCCTGCTTGAAGTCCCCGGTTTCGGAATAGAAGAGGGCCAGCGCGTGTTCCACGGCGGGGTCCGCGGGCGCGAGAGTGGCCGCGCGCTGTGCGGCTTCGTTCGCCGGCTTCGTCTCCTTGCTGTGCAGGTAGGTTTGCGCCAGGGCGGCCCACACCAGCGCATTATCCGGTTTCAGACGGGAGGCGTTTTCCAGGCTCTGCCTGGCCTGGGCCAGGTCATTGCCGTTCAGCGCCAGCAAGCCGCGGTGAAATTCGGCCTCGAAAGACTCCTGTGCCACCAGCGCCGCTGCCGACAGGCATAGCAAAAGTGCGAACCGCCATCTCACGCGGACCTCGCTCCCCGCAACATTCTAGAACAAAAAGCCCCCGCCACGAAGACGGGGGCTTGTCTCAAAGGTAAGGCGTCTCTCAGAACCTCAGCCGCAGAGAGAGCTGGATGTGCCGCTCGGTTCCAGCTTGAGTGGATGTGATCTTGCCGAGGTTCCCCTGGCCGACAACTTGCCCACCGACAATGTCCGCGTCCGACAGGTTGTTGTCCGGCGTGCCGAACTGCGGCGTATTGAACAGGTTGAAGCTCTCGGCGCGGAACTGCAAGTTCCACCGTTCGGTGAACCGGAAGTCCTTGAACAGCGAGAAGTCCAGGTTCTTCACCCCAGGAGTGGTGTTGCTCTGGAGGCCGAGGTTGCCTTGGGTCCCGGCAGGCGCAATGGCGAGAGCCTGCCAGTTAAACCATTCGTTTGGCGTCCGCCCACCGGAGGGCGCAGACTGAGGGTTCAGGCCGGAAACCAACTGGGGCATGCACAAGTTCCACACACCCACGCAACCGGTACCGTCTATCGTAAACGGCTGGCCGGTGCGAAGGGTGAGAATGCCGTTCAACTGCCAGTTGCCGACCACCGCGTCGGCAACGCGGCTCAAGTTGCATCCGAACTTCTTGCCCTTGCCGAAGGGCACATCGTAGTTGAAGCTCATGACGAAGTTGTGGCGGATATCCCACGAAGCGCTGGAGTAGCTGGTGCTCAGGTTTGTCGGGTCGAGGTAGCCGAATCCCGGTGAACCGCTCAGCGTAGTGGCAACGTTGGACAGCGCGTGTCCATAGGTGTACGACGCCAGGAACTGCAACCCCCCCGAGAGACGCTTGGTGAGCGTCGCGGTCAACCCGGCATAGTTGCCGACGCCGTAAGACGCGGTGCCGAACAAGGTGCCGAGATCCGGGTGTGGCTCCAGGGAGACGCAACTGACGTTGGCCAGGGGGCTGTTGGGACAGGTGTTCTGATTCGGCTGGAGCAGCGCATGGGCGGTGTGATTGCCCACGTAGGCGAGTTCCAAGGCCATCTGGCCCGGCAGTTCGCGCTGGACGGCAATGTTCCACTTGTGAACCAGTGTGTTCCGGAAATTCGTCGCCAGGGCCCGGAAACTGACCGGAGCCGGGAGCGAGAAGACGTTGATCGGGTAGCCCGCGACGATACCGCCCGTGAAGTACGGATTCGTGCTCCAGACGCTCGCGGTGGCACCGCGGTCCAATATGGGCGACTCGTTGAACGGCACGGATTCGCCGCGGTTCGGATTGCCGCCTTGTTGCTCCTCACCGTTGTAGAAGATGCCGTAACCCAGACGGATCACGGTCTTCTCTTTCCAGTTGTAAGCCAGGCCGAAACGAGGGCCGATGTCCGCCTTGTCCCACGGGATCAAGTAGCTGGAGGCCTGGCCGCGGGAAACGGTAACCTCCGGGAAAGCGGTGGCGAAGTTGGGCGGCAGAGGAGCGTCCGAGTTCGGTCCTTTCGGAATGACCAGGGTCAGCGTGTCGTAGTCGAAATTCGACTGGCGCCCGAAACCCTCGTTGATGGGCGAGAACAGCTCATAGCGCAGCCCCAAGTTCAGGGTGAGCTTGGGAGTGACCTTCCAGTCGTCCTGGGCGTAGCCTGCAAAGGCCCACTTCTGAGACGAGACGAAGTTGTTGGTCGATATCTCGCCCCAGTCGATGTCCCCCAGCAGGAAGGAGGCCATCTGGTCGCCGCCGTTGACGGTGGAGTTCAACTTGGACCCGTCGGAGGTCTCGTTCTGCGTGAAGTACATTTCGCCGTGCGGGTAGGGCACCTGGAAGAACGGGAACCGGATCTGCCGGACTTCGCCTCCGAACTTGAAGGCGTGGGCCCCCTTGGTCACAGCAACGTTCTGGATGAAATCCCAAACGTTGCTGTACTCCTTGGAGGGCAGCCAGTCGTTGGCTCCAATCTGGCTATAGGTCTGGCTAGGGTACTGGGTCTGGAATTGCGTGCCGAACGTGATTTGAGGAAGCCCGCCGTTCAGCGCCGTCATCGGATTGTAGCCCCCGATTCCGAAGTCCTTGAACTCGTCCGTATTGGAGTTGGCGGTCTGAATACGGGAAGTTACCAGCCGGGTGAAGGCAAGGCGCGTTTCGGTGATCAGGCTGGGAGTCCAGACGCGCGTCCAACTGGCCATCCCGTTGCGGCTCAGATCCTGTTCCGGAACGCCGGCGAAGGTCGCCCCATCGAGTGCGCCAGGGAACGGCGCGGTATTGGTCTTGTTCGTGTTCGACCAGCTCAAGGTGCCGAAAAGGCTGTCCTTATCCGACAGCCGGTGGTCGATCCGGAGGTCTCCCTGATCGGTGACCCAGTTGCCGGGAGTGGAGACGAAATAGTCGTTCTGCGGGTAGCCGGATAAGTAGTCGAGCGGCTGATTCGTGGCCGGGTAGAGCGCCGCGATTTTCTTGGCGACCGGATCCATCTGGGTGACGGGAATCCTATTGCCCGGAAATGGGGAGCGTGTGGCCGTCGTTCCGTCCGCCGAGAGGACCGTGGTGCTGGGGTCGTAGATCGTCTTACCCAGCGCAGAGAAATCGCCGCCGATCATGGCCTGCGTGGGGATGGTGTAGAACCCGGCGTTGCCGAGATTCTGAATGAGTCCACCGGCCGCGACAATGCGGGTTCCCTGGTAATCGCCGAAAATGAAGGTCCTGTTCTTAATGATCGGGCCGCCGACGGCCGCGCCAAACTGGTTCTGCGAGAATTGTCCGCGTGGAGTGCCCGACTTGTTGTACTCCCAGCGATTCGCGTCAAGATCTTTGTTCTGCAGGATCTCGAAGATCGTGCCGTGAAGGTCGTTGGTGCCGGACTTGAGGGTGACGTTCACGACGCCGCCGGCCGCGCGGCCGTACTCGGCGTTGTATCCGTTGGTCAGCACGCGCATCTCGCCGATGGCCTCTACCGAGGGACCCACGACGAATGAGGTCTGATTCAGGAAGTCGATGACGTTGACGTTGTTATCGACGCCATTCAGAAGAAAGTTGTTAGACCCGTTCGAGGCGACACCGTTGGCGGAGAAACCGCCACCGAGCGCGTCGCGGGCGCCATTTTCGGCTGTCAGGACGCCGGGAGACAAGCGGGCCAGGAAGCTGAAGGTCCGCTGGCCGCCGAGGGGCAGATCTGCCATGGACCTGCTGTTCAGATCGGCGCCGAGCGTGGTGTTCTCGGTTTGCAGCAGCGGCGCCTGAGAAGTGACTTCGACCGCCTGCGAAATCTCACCGACGGGAAGTGTGAGATTGACGCCGACTCGGTCGCCGGCGGTGACTACGACGTTCTCCTGCTGGACGCGGCGGAACCCCTGCGCCTCGGCGGTGATCGTGTAGGTTCCAGGCTTCAAAGCCGGCCTGGCGTATGTGCCGTCGGAAGACGTCACCACGTTGTAGACCAGCCCCGTGGCGACTTCAGTGATGGTTATTTTGACGTTCGGCACGACAGCGCCCTGCTGGTCGGTGACCGTGCCGGTGATGGTGCCCAAATCGCGCTGGGCAAAAGCGACGGTTGAGAGAACCAAAACGAGAACCGCCGGCAGCAGCCAAGGCCGCAAGCGGCTCCAAAACGTCCGTACCATTTCCCCGTGCATGTGACCCCTTTCTCACTTTCGAGATTCTGTGGCCCGTACTCGCTTACACTTAGGAGGCAGCGGAAAACGTTTCCACGTTATGCTGGGATTAGTGTAAATCGCTTAACGAATCGAGTCAAGCCCAACTTTTGCGGGTGCCGGGTGCGCGGGCTTCTGTCGGTTAGTTCTATGCAATTAAACTACTGAAAGATAGACACTTACTAACGCACTGGCTATTCTTACGCCGCCGTATCCGGGGCGCGCTTGTCCCCAGCGCATCGCAGTATGGAGAGGAAAACGCTTCCTCGTCTCGCGCGGCCGCAGCTTGGCGCGCAGAGCGCAACGGGCCCCTGTTTCCAGGAGTGTCAGTCTGGTGCGGTGCCAGGGTCGTGGCGAGGTCTGCCCGTCGATGCCCGAATCACGAGCGAAGTGTCCACCCGAAACTCCGCGCCCATACCGGGAGTCCGGATCAATTGCAGAAGCGCATCGCAGGCCGCGCAAGCAAGCTCCGTGCGGAGCAGCCTCACCGTGGTCAGGGGCGGCTCGGTAAACTCGGCCATCTGGATGTCATCGAATCCCACCACCGAAATATCCTCGGGCACCCGCAGTCCCCACTGGCGGATGGCCCGCAGCGCCCCGATAGCGGTCAGGTCGTTGGAGGCAACCACGGCGGTCGCGCGGGGCGTGCGTCCGAGCAGGCGCAACATCGCTGCGCGGCCGCCGTCGACCTTGTGGTTTCCCTCTTCCAGCATGGCCTCGGGTTCGATGCCGGCCGGATGATGTCCCAGTTGCGCCAGGAACGCGTCGCGGCGTTCGCGCACCGACTCCAGGTGCAGCGGGCCGGAGATGAAGGCGATGCGGCTATGCCCCAGCAACTGCAGGTGCTCCACCGCTTGCGCAATTCCGTGTGCATAGTCGACCTTCACGTTGCTCACGTCTCTGCCGATCTTGCCCACATCGAGGAAAACCAACGGGACCCTGCGCCGGGAGAAGCTGTCCATAAGGGAAGGGTCGACTTCCGATGTGATGATCGCCACTCCGTCGATCTTGCGTTCAATCATCCTTCGCACCGAGAGCGCCGTCCGGGAAGGATCGTAATTGGTGGAAGCGACGAAGACGTCGTAGCCGTTCTGGAGTGCAACCTCCTCGAAACCCTTGACCAGCTCCGGGAAGAACGGGTTGGTGATATCCGAGACGACTAAGCCCAACATGCGGCTGTGCCCCAAGACCAGCGATCGGGCGTTAATGTTGGGCCGGTAACCTAGCTCTTCTATCGCTTTGCGCACCCGCGCCGCGGTTTCGGGGTTAAGCCGGGAGCTGTTGTGAACCGTGCGCGACACCGTCGCGATACCCACGCCAGCCCGCTTCGCGACGTCCTTGATCGTTATCATCCGTTCCTAGGTGCCAGTCTACATCAGACCCGGACTCGGAATTGCGATTTTGGTTTGTCTCCGAACAAGAAAGGCTGTAAGCTGTGGACTGCCGTCGGTGATCTGGCGGCGATGTTATGACCCGCAGAACGCTGCTTGGAGTCCTGGCCGCGGCCGTGTCCGAGCGGCTTGGGGCGGTTGCACCCCCCGCCCGGAAGCTGCCGAAAAGGATCGTGCTGATCACGCTGGGCGGAATCCGCCGGCAGGAGAGCTGGTCCGAGCAGGGGCTGCGCTACATCCCGCATCTTTACAACCACCTGTTGCCCCAGTCGCTGTTCTATCCTTACACCCTCAATGAGGGTGTGACCTCACATTTCAACACCATCGCCAGCGTCCTGACCGGGTTCTGGCAGCACGTGGACGATTGGGGCGGCGAGAAGCCGGGGAGTCCGACGCTGTTTCAGCACTTTCTGTCCCAAACCGGCTCGGGCCCCGAGCAAACCTGGGTGGTCACCAGCAACAAGCAGCTCACGGCCAATATCAGTCCCGGGGCCAACGTCATTCTCTCCAAGCAGCTCATGGTGGAGGCGGTGGAGCGGATCATCACCGGGCAAAGCGCGCGAGGCCGCCTGGAGCGCGAGCAGATCCTCCAGGAGATGACCGCGATTTTCGAAACCGACTCCGAACGGATCGGGTGGGGCGTTCCCTCCGAGTCCATTTTCCGCGATCCGGAGGTGAAACAGACGTTTCTCTCCGCGCTGGCCCGGTTCATCCATGGAACGGATGCTCCGGCTACGGGCGATGAGCTCACCTTTCTGATTGCCCGAGAGGTGCTCGAACGGCTGGCGCCGGCCATGCTCATGGTCAACTTTTCCGACATGGAGGTGGCCCATTCCGGCAGCTACTCGCTGCATTTGGGCGGCATCAGCCGCGCCGACAAAGCCTGTCACCGGATGTGGGAGTTCATCCAGGCCACTCCCACGCTCCGCGACAACACTGCTCTGGTCATCATGAACGAATTCGGACGCGATCCGGACGGTTCTACGACCAACGGATTCTTCAACCATCGCACGGACAGCGAGTCCTGCCGCCTGGCCTGGACCATGGTGCTGGGGCCGGCCGGCGGGAAACCGGCCGTCGTCGAACGGGTCATCCGCCAGATCGAGGTCACGCCCTCGATCGCCGCCTGGATGGGGTTCGAGTGTGGCCACACGCCGGGCTCCCGGCTGCCTGAATTCCATGCCTGACGAACTGCAAGTACCCGCGGACCTGATCCGGCGCCTGCCGGCCACCTTCGGCCCGGCTCTCAACGATCAGCTCAGGCAATCGGAGCTTCTTTTCCCCGCCGAGCGGAGGCAGCTCGAAGCCCAACTGAAGTGGCTCTCTCTGCTGCCCCGGACCGAGTTCGACCGGCTGTTCGCTCCCCTGCTGGAGATCGAGAGCCGCATGGAGTTGCACTGGGATTCGAGGGCGGCGCGACTGAGCGTCCGCGATGTGGGCATTCTGGCGCGTTCCCCGCTGTATCCGCAGTGGCGCGCCGAGGTGGAGCGAGTCTTCGCCAGGATTGACGCGGCGGCAGAGCAGCCCGGCGAGCTCCAGCGTCTGCCGCGCCTGCTCGTGTGCGTTCTGCCTCCAGGGGTCTCTTTCCAGGACCAGCCGTTGTGGCCGGACCTGAGCGCGGAGGGGACGTGGCTCTCGCTGGATCGGCCCTTCGGCCAGATCCTGCCACAGTTCGCCGCGGCGATCGCGAGACGGGCCTGTCCGGCGGCGCTCGAAGAAGATGAGCGCACGTGGGTGTTCGAATGCGATGCGCGCTTGTCCGGCCTCTCCGGCGCCGCGGTTCTGTCCTGGGCCGATCTCGGCGGGCTACGGCGCGAGTTTCTGCGCCGGCTCAACGCGGTGCACCGGGATCTCCGTTCCGTCGATCAGACCAGCGAGGATCTCGAGCGCATCGATATCGGCCGGTTGGTTGGTCCGGCGATCGCGGCCAACCCGCGCCTGCGGGAATTCGTGCGTTCCCTTCTGCTGAGCGGCAACGGATCGCTCGTTTTCGACAACTCGTTCGTGCAGTGGGGCGCCTCGGAGGCATTCCGGCGCGCGCAACCCCAGGTTCTGGTGGCGTGCTTCGGGATTCGCCAGAAACTGAAGCCATTCAGCAGCGTGGTTCTGTTCGAGGACCAGAACCGGTCGAACCCCGCGCCGGACGAAGGAGACCCCGCGGGTTCGCTCGTGGACGCGCTGATGCTTTCGAAATACGTCTACCTGGCCGTCCAGCGCGTGGTCCGCCATCCGGAGCGCACGCTCACGCTGATGGCGGCGTGCGACTTGAACAGGGTCCTGGTCCTGTCGCCTGCCAAGCCGGCTCTTCCGCGCTCGCCGGCGGCGGAGGAGGACCTCACCGGGTTCGCACTGCGCTGGCTGGCATCCGGGAGCTGAGCGATCGCCTGCCCCTGACAGGCCGGAGGCCTGTCCCACGTCAGATCAACTCCGGCGGTGCCGGTTTTACCTGAATCGCGATGGAGCGCGTTCCGAGTACCGAGTGCGTGGCCGTCAGACGGATGACACCGGAGCCCTCCTTCGCCTTCACCCAGACGGCGCCAGCACCGCCCGCGAGCGCCAGAGGATTCTCGCCGATCAGTTCGCCGGGACCCGCCAGCGAGAACGAGATCGCGGCCGTCGCGAACGGCCTGATGTTGCCGTATTCGTCGGTGACCGTCAGCACCACGCGCGTCGCATCACGCCCATCGCCGGTCAGCTCGGTGTCGTCCGGGAGGACCTTGAAGGCGGCATCCTTTCCGCTGCCGGACAGGACCAGCGTCTTCGCCAGCTTGCCACCGATGTAGCCTTCGATCTTCAAGTCGGTCCAGGGACTCGGCTCGGCGATGTCCACAATGAACGGCGGGTACTTGAGGTGGGGGAACGTTTCCCGGTCCGGGTCGGCTTCCTGCTGCAGTTTCCCGCCGCAGTAGATCTTCAGGTGGTCGCAGTTGGAGAGAATCGGCACCTTGCCCGGGCCGCCGGCCTCCGACTTGTCGCCCTGCGAATAGAAGAAGCCCGCCTCCAGGACCACCTGTTGCTCCGGCTCGCACTGCGACGCGTAGAAGTACGCCGCCGGCTTCGGAATGCGAAAGATGTCGGAGACTCCGTGGTAGCAAATGTGGTCGCCGGAGCCGAAGTCCCGGTGCGTGTTGTAGTCGAAGGCACACCACCCGATGCCGCCGGCATAACGATCGTCCGAGGCGAGCTGGTCGTGAACCCGGGCGTGCCGGATGACGTGCTCGGCAACGCGTGAAACGTTGTCGAACCGCTTGGTGGAGAACATGTGTCCGTTGAACTCGGTGTTCATGTACAGCGGGTGATTCGGCTCCTTCAGCGGGAAACCGAAGTCGTTGATCGTGAACACGTCCTCGAGCAACTCGGAGTTGCGCAGGTAGCGGATGCCGCCGGTCTGTCGCGCGTCGTCGAGCGAATGGGCCAGAGCGTTGGTGCGCGTGTAGAAATCGTGATTGTCCTGGGACTCGTTGATGCGCACTCCCCACAGCACGATGGAGGGATGATTCCAGTCCCGCCGGATCATCTCGCCCACGTTGCGCACCGCCAAATCCTGCCAGGCTTTGTGGCCGATGTGCTGCCAGCCCGGAATCTCCTCCAGGACCAGGAGCCCCAGTTCGTCGCAGGCGTCCAGGAACGCCGGCGACTGCGGGTAGTGCGACGTCCGCACGATATTGCAGCGCAGCTCGCGTTTCAGAATCCAGGCATCGCGCCGCTGCACGCGCGCCGGCATCGCGCCGCCCACGTAGGGAAACGTCTGGTGCCGGTTCAGACCGCGCAGCTTGACATGCTCGCCGTTCAGCATGAATCCCGCCGGC
Source organism: Bryobacterales bacterium (assembly GCA_963719445.1). Lineage (GTDB taxonomy): Bacteria > Acidobacteriota > Terriglobia > Bryobacterales > Bryobacteraceae > DASWZN01. The sequence continues at coordinate 2,721,402 of OY970385.1, read as the reverse complement.
GTGTACTTCGCCTCGCGGAAGCCGATGCGCGTGCGGTACTCGTCCTTCGAGCCGTCCGCGTTCGCCAGCCGCACCACCACGCTGTACAGCTTCGGACTCGTCAAACTCCAAAGGTCGATTTCAGGCAGCGAGTCGAGATGGACATCGTAATACCCGGCCTCGCCCGCGACCTTCGTGCTGGCGGTCTTCAGCTCCTTCGTTCCATCCAGCAGCTCCACGCTGAGCGTGGCTCCGCCTTCCACCGGACCCTGCAAATAGCAGCGCACCAAGACCGCGCGGCCGGCGTCCAGCGGCCGCACCGGCTTGGCATACACGTTCTCGATGAACGTTCCCGGCGTCACCCGAAGCTGGACGTCGCGGTAGATGCCACCGAAGGTCAGGTAGTCGATCCTGGATCCGAACGGCGGAATGTCGCTTCGCTCGGTCGAATCCAGTTCAACCGCGACAACGTTGTCGGCGTCGTACTTCAAATGCGGCGTCAGCTCGAAGTGGAACGGCGTGTAGCCGCCCTTGTACTCTTCGAACTTGTGCCCGTTGACCGTAATGGTGGAGGCAGCCATGGCTCCGGCAAAATCCAGGAAGACACGTTTACCCTTCCACCCGGGCAAGGCCCGAAAGTGCCGGCGATAGGCGGAAACAAACTGGAACTCCGCTTCGTCGAAGCTGTGCCAGGGCAGCCGCACATTGGTATGCGGGAGCGTGACCTTCTGCCATGCCGAGTCGTCGAAGCCTGGAGCCGAAACGCCCGCGCGCGCTTTACCGCCGAACAGCCAGTTGCGGTTTAGCTCGTACACGCGGCGGCGTGGATCGGGCGGCGGCCCCGCGCGCTTGACCTGGGCCGCCAGCGCGCCGGCTGCGGCGGAACCGAGGAGAAACATACGACGGTCGAGTTGTTTGTTGTTGGCCATAGACTTCACCGACCGCTAAACTACCACAAGTGCGGTCATATTGGAAAGCGTTTCCATGGGAGGGGACGGGAGGGGACGGGAGGGGACGGGACGGGGCGGGGCGGGGCTGGGCGGGGAGGGACGGGGCGGCGATTATCGTAGGCCGAGAGTTTCCGTAAACGCCTCGGGCGCATTGCCCGGCAACAAACGCATCGCCCAGGGAACCGGTCGAAGAAATGATGGAGTAACATGGGGCTGAATTCGACGCATCCAGCTATGGCCTCTGAACATTGCAGCGCGCCAGACAGATTGTCCAAGAAGGAACGCACGCTCCGCGCCCTGAGGGGTGAGCGGGTTGACCGCCTTCCCACGCAATCCAATTACACCCGGGCCATGGGACGATTGCTGTCCGAGCACTTCGGAATCGCCGAGGCGGAACTGCCGGAGCGTCTGGACAATCACCTCGTGCGCGTGGACATAGACCACTCTCGACGCACGAATGCGGATGGTTCGATCGAATTCGACTGGTGGGGTGCCGGGTGGGACACCCGCACAGAAGGTTACTGGCATGCTTTCTCTCCTCTCAGAGACTCGCCCGACCTCGATCGGCATCCCTGGCCCGATCCGAACGATGCGGCGATTCTCGGCACGGCCGAGCAGACGATTCTCCGGCATGGCTCGAACGATTTCGTGGCGCCGAATCTCGGAATGTGTCTTTTTGAACGAGCCTGGTCGCTGCGCGGATTTGACACTCTGCTCATAGATATGGTGGAACGCACCGGGTGGGTGGAGGAGCTTCTGGACCGCATCACGGAGATTCAGGCGACTCTGGCGAGGAGATTCGTCGCCGCCGGCGTCGCCGGCGGGTATTTCGGAGACGACTACGGCGCGCAGCGCTCGATGCTGTTCTCCCCACGGCTGTGGCGGAGGCTGATCAAACCACGGCTCGCGAAGCTGTTTGCGGTCTTTGCGGACGCGGGACTTCCCGTGATTCTGCATTCCGATGGCGATATCCGGGCGATCCTGCCGGATCTGGTCGAGATCGGGTTGACGACGCTGAACCCAGTGCAGCCGGAGGTGCTGGACCACACGTGGCTCCAGAAAGCGTATGGGGCGAAGCTGAGTTTCTACGGCGGGGTTTCGACGCAGGGAGTGCTGCCGAGCGGTACCGTGGAGGAAGTGCGCGCCGCGACCATTGCGTGCGCACGCGCGCTGGCGCCGGAAGGGACGGGGCTGCTGCTCGGGGCTTCGCACCGGATGCAGTCCGACATTCCTGCCCGGAACGTGGAGGCGATGCTCGATGCTTTCAACGAATCAAGCCGCTGACGGGGCGCGCGCCGAGCAGGTTGCGGCGCGGTTCCGCGAGAGATTCGGAGGCGAGCCCGAGCTATGGGCACGCGCACCGGGACGCGTGGACCTGATGGGCAGCCATACGGACTACAACCTGGGCTTCGTCCTGACGCTGCCGATCAGCAGAGATACGTGGATCGCCGCGCGGCGCAGGGACGACGAGATCGTGCGCGTGCATTCCATGAACCTCGATGCGGAGGACGAGTTCCGAGTGGATCGGATTCAGCCGATCGCCGAATCACGGTGGTGCAACTATGTGCGGGGCGTCGCCGCGACCCTGCGAAACGAGGGGCTCGCGCTCGCGGGCTGCGACGCCATCATCCACAGCACGGTGCCGGTGGAGAGCGGTCTGAGTTCTTCGGCCGCGCTCGAGTGCGCGCTGGCCACGGTGTTTGAAGCATTGGGCGGCTGGAGTGTGGGCCCCGAGCGGAAGGCGCTGCTGTGCCAGAAGGCCGAGAACGAGTTCGTGGGCATGAAGTGCGGGATCCTGGACCAGTATTCATCGTGCCTGGGGCGCGCGGGATGCGCGCTGCTGCTCGACTGCCGCGACCTTTCGACGCGCCCGGTGCGGATTGCCGATGGGATTGGCGTGGTGGTGTGCAACACGATGAGCCAGCGCAGGCTGACGGGTGGGGAATACGCGCAGAGAAGGGCTGAGTGCGAGCAGGGCGCCGCCATGCTGGGCGTCAGCGCTCTGCGGGAGTTGACGCCGGAGATGCTGACGGCGCGGCGGCACGAGCTTCCGGCCCAGGTCGCCAAGCGATGCGAATTCATCGTCGCCGAAAGCGCGCGGGCCGAGACGCTGGCCCGGACGCTCGAAGCGGGCGACCGGGCCGCAGTGACGGGACTTTGCGCGGAGTCGTTTGCGGGCGCGAGGGACCTTTACGAGATCTGCTCGCCGGCGATGGCGGCCATGATGGATGCGATGCTGGCCGCGCCGGGCGCGATCGGCGCGCGGCAGGCGGGAGCGGGATTCGGAGGATGCATGGTCGCCCTGGTGGATGCCGCCAGTACGGATGCCTTCCGCGCCGCCGTTCGGGAGGCCTATCACAGCGCGACCCAACTGCGGCCCGAGGTTTACCCAGTTGAAGCCGCGCCGGGAGCGGAACTATTCGCCAGAGAGGAGATGGGCAATCTGTAAGCCGTTGAAAACGTGGTGGCCCGGGATGGCTACCAACAGCATCCCCCACTCTTCTCGATACCGCTGACTGGGGTGGCGACATGCGGTGTCGTCGTGTCGCCAGGGGCCCTACCAGAAGTGACTGGCTACGACGGTTGGGGCGGCCGGCACTCCGGAGATCACTTTGACGTGCAGAACGAGTTGTATGTTCTTCTTCTGCCAACCGGGGGGCGTACCGCGCAGGGCATCCCGCAGAAGGTCCGCATTGGTCACCAGATCGCTCGCCGCATCCGTGCCGTACTGCGTGATTCCCGAAATCTCGACCAACATGGCGTGCGTGTCGGGGTGGAAAACGCGGGTCAGCACGGCGTAGTCTTCGTTGGTCCTGCGGTCGGCCGGGAGGTTGGGCAGCATCCACTTCGTGGGAGCGCCGTTGTCCGTGATGACGACAGGCAGGCGTGAGGCATCGATGAAGAAGCGCATCTGGCTGCTGATTTCACGCCAGCGCGTCAGCGAATAGCCGACGAAAATCGCCGGCGCCCCGCGAAGATCCTGGAAGGAGACGGCGTTGCCGATCCTCAGGCGATAGGGGCGCTGCATTCTGGTCAGCATGGCGACCAGGCGGGAGGTTGCGATCAGGTCGCCACCGCCGACGAACTGATCGGTCAGTTGCACGAAGTTCTCCGGGCGGATGGGCTCAATCGAGTTGGGATCCCGGTCGAGGTTCCAGACGGGCACAAATGACGCGCAGATCAGCACCGGGGATTTGTCGTTCAAGACCGGAGCCCAGAACTGGTCGAGCATCGGATTGCCGCCGTGTCCGAACCAGGGTATGGCGACGACTGCTGTGGCAACCAGAAGGAGAGCCGCCGCTCCGATCCACTGCAGGCGGCTCGAATGTCTCCTGGGCAAGTCCGGCGCCGGGGGATGGGCCAGAACCTCGGGCGCGGCAACTGCGGCGGCGGCCCCGGCCGGCGCCGCCCGAAACTCCGGTATATAGGTTCCGAAGGGCAGCTCAATCCGGATGGGATTCCGGGAGCCCTCGTCCGCGTAATAGAGGCCCAGCCGTTTGCGGACCTCGCCGGCTTTTACGCGGACAGTTGCGTCATCGCTGGGATCGTAGTCGGTGGAGCGGCCGAAGACGTCGATTCCGATGGTCCGTTCCTTGAGCACGTCGCCATGCCCGCTTAGGGTGTTTTCGACGACGTACTTGAGGAATTCCTGGCTGCGCTTGCTGGAACGGAACTCGTGACCGGCGAGTACGCGCTCCAACTCTTCTCGAACCGTTTCGTCCGCGATGCGCGCCGGGCGAGACTCGTCCGGCCCCTTGGTTCGGGACACACCGGGTGTTTGTCCTTCAGCCATAAAAGGCCGCCACTCCACCGAAGCCTGAATGATTTTAGCACGCGCGGACGACGCTGCTGAGATCGTTCGAAAGTAAAGACCGCAGGGATGTTCGGTCGGCGTAACAAACCGGCCATAACATCCCGACAACCGTTGTGAACTGGACAGGCGGCGAGTCCCAGGCGACCATCGCAGGGAGCGGTCAGGCAGGAGTGCCTGGTGTGCAGGCCTGGCCGGGAGACGCAATGACCAGCACCCGGAAGCCCGGCCGCAGCCACCCCGCCGCTTGGGTGCCGACGCTGTACTTCGCCGAGGGCGTGCCGTTCTTCGCCGTCTCTCTGATCGCCGGGATCCTGTATAAGCGCCTGGGGATGCGCAACGACGTCATCGCTTTCTATACCAGTTGGCTGCTGCTCCCCTGGTCGCTCAAGCCGTTGTGGAGCCCGCTGATCGAGATGTTCAAGACCAAGAAGTTCTTCGTGGTCTTTCTGGAGTTTGGGGGCGGGCTGAGCCTGGCCCTGGTGGCCTTGTGCCTGCCTCTGCCGAACTACTTCGGGTACACGCTGGCGCTATTGGCGGTGGTGGCTTTCTGCTCTTCCACGCACGATATCGCGGCCGATGGCCTCTACATAGCCAGCCTCACCTCGAAGGAGCAGGCGGCGTACACGGGGTGGCAGGGCGGCTTCTACAACGCCGCTCGATTGTTTTCGCAGGGGGGGTTGGTCATCCTGGCAGGTTTTCTCGAGGCCCGTCTGGGCGTGCCGCACGCCTGGATGGTCATCTTCGTGGCCATGGGGCTGATTCTGATCGTCCTGAGCGCGTATCATGCGCAGATCCTGCCCCGAGGCGGCGCCGAGCGGCGCTCCCAAAGCTTCCACGAGATGGCGGCCACATTCGGGGATGTGGTGGTCAGCTTCCTGAAGAAGCCGAACATCTATCTGCTGCTGCTCTTTATCCTGCTTTACCGCGCCGGCGAGGGGCAGGTGGTGAAGATCGGGCCGCTGTTCCTGGTGGACAAGCGGGCGGCGGGCGGCATGGGGCTCACGACAGACCAGTTCGGGACGATTTACGGATCCTTCGGGACGATTGCGTTCGTGACGGGCAGCATTTTGGGGGGCTACTTCACCTCATGGCTGGGACTGCGGCGCGCGTTGCTGCCGCTGATCTGCGTCATGAACCTGCCCAACCTGGCCTACGTGTATTTGAGCACCGCGCTGCCGACCAGCCATTTGCTGATCGCTGCGGCCCTGAGCGTGGAGATGTTCGGCTACGGTTTTGGATTCGTGGGCGTGATCCTGCTCATGATGCAGCAGATCGCGCCCGGGAAGTACCAGACGGCGCACTATGCTTTCGCGAATTCGCTGATGAATCTCGGCCTGCTCATTCCGGGCACGGTGAGCGGGAAGATCCAGATGGCGATCGGCTACCGGAACTTTTTCGTGTGGGCGCTGCTGTCCTCGATTCCGGCCCTGATTCTTTCGCGGTTTATCCCGATCCGGGGCGGAGGAGCGCGGCCGGCGTCGACGCCGGAGGCCGCCAGCGAAGAGCAGCCTGCCGAGGCCTGAAAATGATGCCTGCGGACTGGAACGGAGCGTGGCGCAGGCAGGCGTGCCTGCGCCACAAGTTGGAGATACCGCAATGGAACCGATAGTCCAAGAGGCCTCCGCGACCGCCGCGGTGAAAGCCGTGATTCTGGCGGCCGGCAAGCAGGCCCTGGCAACCCTGGGCGACCGGAGCGTCCTCGATTGCGTGATCGAGAACGCCCGGCAGGTGGTGCCTGCCGAGGAGATCTACGTCGTCGTCGGGTACAGGCAGGAGGAGGTGCGGGCGCGCCTGGGCGCGAAGGTTCACTACGTGGTCCAGGAAGAACAGCGCGGGACCGGGCACGCGGTTTTGCAGGTGCTGCCGCTGCTGCGGGACTACCATGGCGACCTGCTGATCCTCTACGGCGACACGCCGCTGTTCCGCTCCGCCTCGATTCGGGGGCTCCTCAACCGCCACCGCCTACGGAAGGCGCACCTGACGCTGCTCACGGCGGTGGTCGACCGGCCGCTTCCCTACGGGCGCATCGTCCGCGACGCCGCCGGCGAGATTATCGACATCATCGAGGAGACCGAGGCATCACCGGCAGTTCGCGAGATCCGCGAGCTGAACGTGGGCGCTTACGCCGTCGACGCGGGCGCGATCTTTGCGGCCTTACAGCGCCTTTCCCCCTCTCCCCGCGATGGGGAGTACCGGCTCACCGACTGCGTGCACGAACTCATACGGTCGGGTCTGCGGATAGACAGCTACCAGCTCTACGACCAGGACGAAGTGCAGGGCATCAACACGGCCGAGGATCTGGCGCGGGCCGAATTTATTCTCGAGAAGCGGCTCTATCGGCCCCGCCGGCAGGAGGAACAGAATCTGGTCACGTTCGGCACGGGCGGCTGGAGGGCCATCATTGGCGAAGGCTTCACGATGCACAACGTTCGCCGCCTAAGCCAGGCGCTTGCTAACGGGATTACGCGCCGGGGCGAAGAGAAGCGCGGGGTGATCGTGGGCTTCGACCGCCGCTTTCTTTCGCAACAGGCCGCCGAGTCTTCGGCCGAGGTCTTCGCCGGCAACAACATCCCCACCATCCTGCTGAGCGAAGATGCGCCCACGCCGCTCATCACCTATGCGACGGCGACCCGGCGAGCGGCCTACGGCCTGGCCTTCACCGCCAGCCACAATCCACCGGAATGGAACGGGCTGAAGGTCTTTCGCGGCGACGGATCGCTGTTGCTCGATGAGGAGACGCGCCAGATCGAGGCCGAGACCAACGCCCTGGCTCCGAACGACGTGATCAAGCTGGAGCTGGACGTCGCGCTCGAGGCCGGCATCGTTGAGCGGCACGACTTCACGAACGAGTACGTGGACGCAGTCGAGAAACTGATCGATCTCGAAGCCATCCGGAATGCCGGACTCAAAGTGATTGTGGATCCTATGTACGGCGTAGGCCAGCTCACGCTGGGCACGGTGCTGACCGAGGCCCGCTGCCGGGTGACGTTCATCAACGAGCGGCACAATCCGCTGTTCGGCGGCCGCTCTCCGGCGCCCAACATGGAGGCGCTGCGGCTGCTGACCTCGCACATGCTGGACTACAAGTACGATCTGGGGCTGGCTATGGACGGCGATGCAGACCGGATCGCCATCGTGGACGAGTGCGGCCGGTATATCCCGATCAACGAAGTTCTGGTGCTGCTCTACTGGTACCTGCACGAGGTGCGCGGCGAGAGGGGAGGCGTGGTGCGCAACATCGCGACGACGCATCTGCTGGACCGGCTGGCCGCGCGTCTGGGCGAGCAGTGCTACGAGGTCCCGGTGGGCTTCAAGCACATCGCTTCCGCCATGGTCGAGCACGATGCGCTGCTGGGCGGAGAGTCCTCCGGCGGCCTGACGATCCGCGGGCACATTCTCGGGAAAGATGGCATCTTTGCCTCGGCCCTGGTGGTCGAGATGCTGGCGCGAACGGGCCAGAAGATCGGCCCGCTGCTCGATCGCGTGTATGGCATCACGGGGCGGCTCTACGACTTCGAAGAGAGTCTGCCGGCGACGCCGGAGATGCGAATCGCCGTTCCGCGGCGGCTGAAAGAGGCGCCGTTGAGCCACATTGGCCCCTATCCGGTGGTCAGAGTCTCCGAGAGGGACGGCATGAAACTGGTTCTCGAAAACGACAACTGGGCGCTGCTCCGCTTTTCGGGCACCGAGCCCGTACTCCGGCTTGTCGCCGAGGCGGATTCGGCGGAAAAGGCGTCGGAGCTGCTCCGGTGGCTGAGGCAGTTCGTGTCGGCTTAGTGTGGCGCAGGCTGAAGAGGCTGATGAAGAAGTCAAGGAACACAGTCTGGGCCGCTGATGAACGCGGATCAACCTTTTTCAGCGTTCTCTGAAGCATGCGCCACACGGCAGGAGGTAGTCGTGCGTTACGGGCACTTTGACAACGAGAACAGAGAATACGTTATTGAGCGGCCGGATGTGCCGGTCTCCTGGACGAACTACCTGGGAGTGAAGGACCTGTGCACCGTGATCTCGCACAACGCCGGCGGGTACTCCTTTTATCGGAGCGCCGAGCACCACAGGATTACCCGCTTCCGGGCCAACGGCGTCCCGTTGGACCGGCCCGGGCACTATGTCTATCTGCGAGACGACGAGACCGGCGAGTATTGGTCGCTGTCCTGGCAGCCGGTGGGCAAGGACCTGGCGAAGGCCAAATACCAGTGCCGGCATGGTCTTTCGTACTCGAAGTTTTCCTGCGACTACCAGGGCCTGAGCGCGGAGCAGACCGCTTTCATCCCGATCGACGACGATGTCGAGCTCTGGGACGTGCGGATCAGGAACACAGGCTCCCGGCAGCGTGCCGTGAGCGTGTTCTCGTATCTGGAGTTCTCGTTCCACCACATCGAGATCGATAACCAGAACCTGCAGATGAGCCTGTATGCGGCTGGGGCAAGTTACGAGGACGGCATCATCGAATACGACTTCTTCTACCAGCCGTGGACGTTTCACTACTTCGCCTCCAGCTTCGAGCCAGACAGCTACGACTGCGTGCGGGACCGCTTTCTGGGGTCCTATCGGACGGAGACAAACCCGGCGGCCGTCGAGGAGGGGCAATGCGGCAATAGCTCGGAGCTGGGCGGCAATCACTGTGCCGCGCTTCATAAGCGCCTGGCGATTGGGCCCGGCGAGGAGGTGCGGCTCGTTTTCTTTTTGGGAGTGGGCCGGCGCGCACAGGGGCGCGAGATCAAGAGGAAGTACTCGAACCCGGTCGAAGTGGACCGTGCGTTTGAAGCGCTGAGGTCGTACTGGAGCGGGAAGCTGGCGGCGTTCCAGTGCAAGACCCCGCACCAGGGACTGGACACCATGATCAACACCTGGACGCTTTACCAGGCGGAGACCTGCGTGGTCTGGTCGCGTTTTGCGTCCTTTATCGAGGTCGGCGGCCGTACCGGCCTGGGGTACCGCGACACCTCACAAGACGTCATGAGCGTCGTGCACAGCAATCCCGCGAAATGCAGGCAGCGCATCATCGAGCTGCTCAACGGGCAGGTGAGCCAGGGCTATGGGCTGCACCTGTTCGACCCGGACTGGTTCGACCCGGAGAAGCAGAAGGCCCCAAAATTCAAGTCGCCCACGGTGACGCCGGCGCCGGACCGCAAGAGCATCATCCACGGTCTCAAGGACGTGTGCTCGGACGACGCGCTCTGGCTGGTGGTCACGATTTGCGAGTACGTGAAGGAGACCGGAGACGACGGGCTTTTCAGCAAAGTTGTGCCGTTTGCGGACGAGGGCGAGGCCACCGTCTATGACCATCTCAAACGCGCTCTGGACTTCTCGGCCCGGCACGCCGGCGCCCACGGCATCTGCGAAGGCCTTCGCGCCGACTGGAACGACTGTCTGAACCTGGGGGGCGGGGAAAGCGCGATGGTCTCCTTCATGCATTACTGGGCGCTGCGCGCATTCGTCGAAGCGGCCGGGCACCTGGGGTGCGTTCAGGACGCCCGCGAATACGGCGCCCTGGCGGACCGGGTGAAAGCCGCCTGCGAGGCAGAGCTCTGGGACGGCGAGTGGTACATACGCGGCATCACAGCCAAGGGCGTCAAAATCGGGACGCGCGAGAGCGACGAGGGAAAGATCTTTCTCGAAAGCAACGCCTGGGCCGTGCTCTCCGATGCGGCCTCGGCCGAGCGCGGCCGGCTGGCGATGGACGCCGTGGACCGGCATCTCTATTCGCGCTACGGCATCCACCTGCTTTGGCCGGCATTCTCGAAGCCGGATGACGACATTGGGTTTGTCACGCGCGTCTACAAGGGCATCAAGGAGAACGCGGCCATCTTCAGCCATCCCAACCCGTGGGCGGTCATCGCCGAGTGCAAACTGGGCCGCGGCGACCGCGCCATGAAGTTCTACGACGCGCTGCTGCCTGCGAACCAGAACGACATGATCGAGGTTCGCGAGGCGGAGCCGTACTCTTACTGCCAGTTCGTCATGGGGCGGGACCACACTGCATTCGGGCGCGCCCGGCATCCCTGGCTGACCGGAAGCGGCGGATGGAACTACACCGCCGTGACGCGCTGGATTCTCGGTGTCCGCCTGAGTTTTGAGGGGATGATCGTCGATCCCTGCATTCCCGCGGAGTGGCGGGAGTTTCAGGTGAGACGCCAATGGCGCGGCGCAACGTTCGAGATTACGGTGAAGAACCCCGGGGCAGTGCAGAAAGGCGTCAAGACGACTACGCTGAATGGCGAGCCGGTTTGCGGAGCCATACCGCCCCAGCCGGCCGGCTCGTTGAACCAGGTGATGGTGGTGATGGGATAGAGCGGCATGCGGACGATCCTCTTGGTTTTTCTCCCGGTTCTGGCGGCCATGGCAGCGGATGGCCAGCGGGTGAATATCGCGTACTTCCTGAACGCGGATGTCCGCACCCGGGCTTACTACCCGAAGGACATCGCCGCCAGCGGCGCGGCCGTCCGCATCACGCACCTGATGTATGCTTTCGGCGACCCGACCCCTACCGGCTGCGCGCTTTCGGACGCTGAAGCCGACTACCAGCAGGCGTACGATGCCGCTACCAGCGTGGATGGGCGGGCAGACAGCACGGGCGCCCACGCCTTGCGGGGCAACTTCGGACAGTTGCTGAAGTTGAAGGCGGCGTATCCGCACCTGAAGGTGCTCATCTCACTGGGAGGCTGGACGCTCTCATCCCATTTTTCGGAGGCCGCGTCGAGCGCTGTTTCGCGGCGGGCTTTCGTGTCCTCCTGCATCGACCTGTTCATCAAGGGCAATTTGGGGAACGGGGTGTCGATGGCGGGATTGTTCGACGGCATCGATGTCGATTGGGAGTACCCCGGCGCCTGCGGCAACACTTGCGCCTTTTCCCCCGCGGATCCGCACAACTTCACCCTGCTTCTGGCGGAGTTCCGGCGCCAGCTCGATCAATTGGACAAGCGCTACCTGCTGACGGTTGCGGCCCCCGCCGGCCACGCTCAGTACTCGCTCGTCGAGCTAGGCGCCATCCACCCCTATCTCGACTACATCAACTTGATGGGTTATGACTTGCACGGGGCGTGGGAAAAGACGACGAACCACAGTGCCCCGCTGTACCCGAATCCCGCGGATCCGGGCGAAACGGCGGGGAACTATATCGATCGTGCCGTGGCCGACTATCTCGCGGCTGGCGTGCCCGCGGCGAAGCTTGTGCTGGGCGTGCCGTTCTACGGCCATGGATGGAAGGGCGTTCCCAACACCGGCAATGGGCTGTATCAAACGTCAACCGGACCCGCGCCGGGGAGCGGGGAGGCCGGCACCGACAGCTTTCGCGATCTCAAGAATCTCGATTACCCAGGCTTTCGCGACCCCGTGGCGCAGGCTTTTTGGATCTACAGCCCGTCCGCAGGCGTTTTCTGGTCCTACGACGACGCCGCCTCATTAGCCAACAAAGTCCGCTACATCAAGAGCAAGGGCCTTGCCGGCGCAATGTCCTGGGAGCTGAGCGACGACGATTCCGCCGCCACGCTGCTGACCACACTCGCAGACAGCTTGAAGTAGGCGCCAGTGGGGCATCTCGGGCGGGCCGCCCGAAGGACTCCCCCGCCTCCAGCCCACTGGATGACGGCTGTGGATTCGACCCGGCGGGCGCAAGCTGCCGGGCTGTGGGTCTTGGAAGCCTTGCGCGCACCCGCACGAATCGAGGCCAAGGACCAGATCGAGGGTGACCTCGGCGCATCAGTCGCGCCAAGCGTCTTGGGCCCATGCGTGATTCGGGCGTAACGAACATGTTCCGAACAACCCGGCAACGGTTTGGAACTGGACAGGGATCGGCGGACGGAACAGGATTGCGTGTACAGCGCTCAGGGGTCTACGGTCGGAGGCCCGGCGGCTCAAGAGCATTCCCGCAGGGCACGTTTTGCGTCGGCCGGCACGGCGACGCACCGGCAGGACAGGGCGCTCCTAACCGAAGGCGATCAAATGAAAGGAACTTTGATGCAAAAGCGCTACTCGGCAGTTCGGGTTCTTGCGCTGTTTCTGTTCGCGGCCCTCGTCTCGGCCCTGCCGCTCGGGGCGCAAGACGTTACCGCGTCCATAACCGGCGTCGTCAGCGATCCCAGCGGCGCGATGGTCGCGGCCGCCACGGTCACGGCCGGAGATCTGGATCGCGGGACAACATTCTCCACCGTCACCAATAGTGCCGGCGCGTACACTCTCGCGCGGCTTCCGGTGGGCCGTTATCAAGTGAAGGTGACCAGCCCTGGGTTCCAGACCGCGGTCCAGCCGCAGGTGGAACTCGTAATCAACCAGGTCGCCAAACTCGATTTCCAGTTGAAGGTTGGAAACGTCAGCGAAACCGTGGAGGTGACCAGCGCGGCGCCGATCCTGCAGAGCGAGACGACCACCCTCGGCACCGTGATGCAGTCGGAGGCCATCACCAGCTTGCCGCTCCAATCACGCAACTACAACCAATTGACTCTACTGATGCCTGGAGCGGTCACGACCAGCCCGGGCGCTTTCAACTCCGGGCAGTCGACATTCAACTCCGGCCGCCCCTATATCAACGGCAATCGCGAGCAGGCGAACTACTACCTCCTGGACGGCATGGAGAACGTGGAGTTCGTCGACAACAACGTCGCCTACGCGCCGAACGTGGATGCGATCGAAGAGTTCAACGTCATCACGAACAATCCGTCGGCGGACTACGGGCAGTTCATGGGCGGCGTGATTAGCGTGATCACCAAGTCGGGAACCAACTCCTACCATGGCAATGCGTTCGAGTTCTTTCGCAACAATGCCATGAACGCCAATGAATGGTCCCGGAACTTCAGCACCGACCCCGCCGTCAGCGGCAGCCCGCAAAAACTACGCTGGAATGAGTTCGGCGGAACCTTCGGAGGCCCCATCAAGAAGAACAAACTCTTCTTCTTCGTCGACTACCAGGGGTCGCGCTTCGACCACCCCACCACGGTCGGCACCATCAATACCTTCACCGCGGCCGAAAACAACCTGAACTTCACGGATCTGGGAGTCACGCTGCGCTACCCGGGCACAAATGTCACCATGCCTTCGAACCTCAACGATGCAACGCAATGCGGTGCCGGGCAGAAGATGGGTGTGGATCCCTGCATCACCTTTAGCCAGACGGCCCTGAACATTATGAAGGCGCTTCCGCAGGCCACCGGCACCGGACTGCTCAACAACGTAACCAACGCGGAGCGCGATTTCACCAATAGTGATCAAGGCGACGTCAAGACCGACTGGGCCCCGACCGACAACGATCACCTGTCAGTGCGGTACTCACAGCAACACGTCGTGCAGCAGTTCGTGAACAGCCAGCCGGTGCTGTATAGCACCAACGGCAACGAAAACCTCCCGCTCTGGAACGGTGTCATCAACTACACAAAGACCCTGAGGCCGGATCTCATCAACGAGTTCCGCGCCGGCGTCAACTACTACCCCGCCGAAGCGAATATACAACCGGCGGTCTCCACGGACCTGGGCAAGCTGGTGCCCGGCGAGCCAACCAACTACCTCCCAGGTTTCTTCTTCTCGGGGGCGCCGATCGGCGGCGGCCAGAACGGTCCGTTCGCTTTCGGAACCGTCGATGCACCGGAGATTTTCCACCAGACCTCCATCCTGTTTGAAGATACGGCGCTCTGGAACCACGGCGCGCACAACATGAAATTCGGGTTCCAGTTCATCCGCTACCGCAACAATTACATTCCCTCAGTGGTTGCCGATGGCGGCGCGGGGCAGATCGGTTTCAATGGAACTTACACCGGAAATGCGGAAACCGACTTCATCCTCGGCCTCCCCTCCTACATGGGTTACGGAACGGGGTTCGGCGCCACGGTCGGACAGCGCAACAGCGCCGTGGGAGGATATGTCCAGGACGACTGGAAACTCACTCCGAACCTGACCGTCAATCTTGGCCTGCGGTGGCAACTCTTCACGCCGATCTCCGAAGTCGGCAATCGCATGACCAACGTCCAGGAATACACGGGCACAATACAGCTAGCGGGCGTGAACGGCGTGAGCGACGCGATGTACAACCAGTACAATGGCATCGCCAACTTCCTGCCGCGCGTCGGTGTGGCCTGGAGCCCTCTGAAGAACACAGTAATTCGTGCCGCGTTCAGCCGCTCCAGCTTCCAGGAAGGCACGGGCGAGTATAACCGGCTGGCTACGAATGCTCCCTGGAACGCCGACTTGTCGGGCAATTGGAGTGGCACCAACGGCATCCCGTCGAATCAGGTGACTCTCGATCAGGGTTTCACGGCGCTCGGCTCCTCGACCGGCTGCACGGTCCAGAACGTGACCTCCGCTCCCAAGGTGTGCTTTGAAGGCGTCAGGATTCACATGACGGATCCGAACTACCGTCCCGCCGTGTCCAACCAGTGGAATTTTTCGATTCAGCGGCAGTTCGGCAACGCCACCACCCTCCAGGCCGCGTACGTCGGACAGCATAATGACCACCTGGCAACCATCGTCAACGCCGGGCAGGGGTTCCTGCAGTCGCCCGGTGTGGTGTTGCCCAGCCCGTTCCTCGCCGGGAATCCGACCCTCGTCGCCGACGGATTGGGCCAGGTGAGGCTCAACGAAACCACGGGCCGTGCGAATTACAATGCGTTGCAGATCGCTTTCCAGCAGCGGCTCAGCCGCGGGCTGTCGTTCCAGGCGAATTACACCTGGTCCAAATGCCTGACGAACAACTTCGGTTACTACGGGCGGTATGGAGACGCGGCGGCGAGCCAGGCCAGCGCCGACGTCGCGTTCCAGCAGAACGCCTATGACATCAACGCCGACTACGGCTTTTGCGACCACGACGTAACCAACGTATTCAACGGCTACCTCACGTACCAGCTGCCTTTCGGCAAGAACCGCATGTTTGGCAAGGATGCGAGCCCGGTTGTCAATGCGGTCCTCGGCGGCTGGGATGTGAACGCCGTTTTCACCGTGCATGGAGGGTTCCCGATTTCCATGCTCGACTGGGCCGGCGATCCGAGCACCGGATCCTTCCAGCCCCGTCCCAACTGCAACGGACCGTCGATAGCGACTCCGTATGCGGAGAATCCCGCATCCAATGGCGGCGGCTACGTGTGGTTCAGCACGGCCAACATGTCCAATCCCCCGGCTGGCTACTTCGGCAATTGTGGCGTGAGCACGGAGCGGGGCCCCGGCTTGAAGCAGGTCGACCTGAGTCTCGGGAGGACCTTCACCATCCCAGGCCACGAGAACCAGCGTGTGGAGTTCCGGGCTGAGGCCATCAACGCCTTCAATACCCCAGTTCTGGATGTAGTCGGGTACTCCATCGACGTTTACGGCAGCTCACAAGCGGGTGTCGTCAACACGTCGCAAGGCGCCCGCAACCTGCAACTTGGTTTGAAGTACGTTTTCTAGTTCGACTGTCGCAGGCGCGGCTCAGTATCCCCGTGATGCTGAGCCGCGCATTTTTATTATGTGGCTCTTGGACCAAGCCCATCGCAACATTGTCCCGATCCTTCCGGTCCTGCTGCTCGGCGCCGCGCTGCCGGTTTTGGCACAGAAAGGCGGCCAGTCCGCGCCCGCGGCGAGCGCGCCCAAACCGGCGCCGACCCCGGCGCAGGTCATCTACGATCCCCTGCAGGATCCTACAAAGAACGGAATGGCGAACTCAACGCCGGCCGCCGCCGTGGCGATTCCGAAGGATGCCGGCGAAACGGTCAGCATGACCACGCTTGCGGCCCCGCCGGAGGCCCGCGCGGCCTACGAGAAAGGTGTCCGGGCTTACAACAAGCAACGATGGCCGGAAGCGCAGAAGAACCTGGAGAAGGCCGTCGTAACCTATCCGAAGTACGCGGTGGCCTGGTACAGCCTCGGTGTGTGTTTGTGGGCGCAGAATAGGCCCGCAGAGGCTGCCGCAGCGTATCGGCACTCCATGGAAGCCGATCCGAAGTATCCGCCTCCTTATGTACAGCTCGCCGCCGTGGAACTCAATGCTGGAAGGTGGCAGCAGGCAGCGGATGCGAGCGGCGGAGTGATCCGTCTGGATCCCGTGCACTTTCCGGAAGCGTACCTCTACAACTCGACAGCGAACCTTCAGCTATTGAAGTTCGGCGAGGCCGAGCGCAGCGCCCGCGAAGTGCTGCGCCTGGACACGGAGCACAAATACCCCAAGGCGGAACAGCTTCTGGGGCTGGCGCTGGCGAACGAAAAGGACTACGCCGGGGCGAGAAGTCATCTGGCGGCGTATCTCGAGCGAGAGAAGAACCCCACCGAGCTTGCCCTGGCGCGCCGGCAGCTCGCCATCGTCGAAATGGAGGCATCCGAAGCCGGCCAGACTGCGGCGCCTCCGGGCGCCGCGGCCGCTAGCGGGCGCTGAATTCCGTGTGCTCCAATGTAATCAGCGAGCCCCCCATGCATCGGCTGGCCATTATGGCACTTCTCTCCGCGGCATTTTCGATTGGCCTGGGCATTGCCGCGCCCGATCAGTCCGCCGCCGAGCGCGGCACCGAACTGGCCGAGCACGGGAATTGCACCGAGGCTATGCCTCTGATTCACCAGGCGCTGGAACAGGACACCCAGATCGGGGACCGTGACCTGAAACGCCGCATGGGCGCCGCCGGCGTACGCTGCGCGATGATGTTGAACCATCAGGGCGCCGCCACCCTGTTGCTGGCCTGGCTGGAACAGGAGTTTCCGCACGATCCCGAAATCCTGTTTATGGCCACGCACGTGTACTCGGATCTGTCGGCCCGGAGCTCGCAGGAGCTCCTGGAAGTGTCTCCGGATTCGCCGTTGGTGGTGGAAATCAACGCCGAGAAGTTCGAGAAACAGGGCGATTGGCGGAAGGCGATCGCCGAATACCG
Organism: Bryobacterales bacterium; assembly: GCA_963719445.1. Taxonomy (GTDB): domain Bacteria; phylum Acidobacteriota; class Terriglobia; order Bryobacterales; family Bryobacteraceae; genus DASWZN01. The sequence goes on along the minus strand of OY970385.1, from coordinate 2,703,844 downwards.
CGTCCTGCTGGAGCGCGAACCGCAGATGCCGGGGATTCACTACCGCATCGGCCAGATCATCCTGACCCTGCCCGCCACCGCCACATCCAACGACGAGGCCCGCAAGGAGTTCGAACAGGAGTTGAAGGTTTACCCGCAGAACGCCGGAGCGGAGTACTTCCTGGGCGAGCTGGCCCGCAAGGGCGGCCACTTGCCGCAGGCCATCGAGCATTATAAGAACGCGACGAAGCTCAATGCCGGTTTGCCCGAGCCGTATTTCGGCCTGGGCCGGTGCCTGCTCGACTCCGACCGCGCAGCCGACGCCGTGGGGCCGCTGGAAACGGCGGCACGCATGGCGCCCGGCAATCCCACCATCCACTTCACCCTGGCCCACGCCTACCAGGAACTGGGACGCAAGGAGGACGCCGCCCGCGAGTTCGCGCTCCAGAAAAGCACCTCCGAGAAGATCCAGCAAAACACCGAGACGGTGAAGCGAAACGTCTCGGGCGTGCCGGCGCCGGATAGCGGCGGCAAGTGAGATCGGCGCTCCTCACGGCCGGCGCGGCGTGCGTCTTTGCCGCCGGCACAGTCGCGTTCCAAGCGGCGCAGCCGCACTTCATAGACATAACCGCCCGCTCCAAGTTCTCCTACATCACCAACAACGATCTGTCGGCGCGCAAGTATTTCGTGCAACCGATGGCCGGCGGCGTAGCCATCTTCGACTACGACAACGACGGCAAAATGGACATCTTCTTCACCAACGGCGCGAAGTTGCCGGAGCTGAAGAAGACCGGCCCTGCGTTTTACAACTGCCTGCTCCGCAACAAAGGAGACGGCACGTTCGAGGACGTGACCCGGAAAGCCGGGCTCCTGGGCGACCACCTTGACTACAATCTGGGCGTCGCCGTGGGCGATTACGACAATGACGGCTTTGAGGACATCTTCATTTGCGGCGCCGCACGGAACACGCTGTATCACAACAACGGCGACGGAACCTTCACCGATGTCACGGAACAATCGGGTATCGGGCGGAAGCCTCCAGGGGTTTTGAGCGTCGGCGCGGCCTGGTTCGATTACGACAACGACGGCCTGCTGGACCTGGTGGTGGCCAACTACACAACCTGGACTCCCCAGACCGATCGGCGCTGCAGCGTCGCCGGCGTAGAGTACTACTGCAGCCCGACGTTCTACCCGCGCGCCGCGCACCGGCTGTATCACAACCTGGGTCACGGCCGGTTCGAGGACGTGACCGAGAAGTCCGGCTTCGCCGCCGCGCCGGGCAAGGGAATGGGCATCTCCATCGCCGACTTCAACGACGACGGTTACCAGGACGTCTTCATCGCCAACGACACCGAGCCGAACTCTCTGTTCATCAATAAGGGAAACGGCACCTTCGAAGACCAGGGCCTGCAACTCGGCATCGCTTACAACGACGATGCCAAAGTGGTTTCCTCCATGGGCAGCGACGCCAAAGACTACGACAACGACGGCCGCGTGGACATCTTCACGAACAACCTGATGGGGCAGATCTGGCAACTCTTCCGCAATCGCGGGGACTTCTTCCGCTACGTTCCCGAGCAGGTCAGGCTGCAACAGCTCAGCCAACCGCTCTCCGGCTGGAGCACCGCCTTCATCGACTACGATAACGACGGCTGGAAGGACTTGTACTCCGCCAACGGCGACATCGACAACGTACAGCCGAACGCGCGCCAGCACGACACAATGTTCCGCAATCTGGGCGGGAAAGAGTTCGTGGACGTGTCCGATCGGATGGGCGCCGGCTTTCTGCGCGTCGGCTACCAGCGTGGATCGGCGATCGGCGATCTCAACAACGACGGCTTCGAGGACCTGGTGGTCACTTCGCTCAACGAGCGCCCACGCATCCTCCTCAACTCGGCCGGCAACGGCAATCACTGGCTGACGCTGGAGTTGGTTGGCCGCTACAGCAACCGCGACGCCATTGGCGCGAAAGTTAAGCTCACGACCGCTTCGGGCCGCGTGCTCTACAATCACGTGTCCATCAGCACCGGCTTCATGTCGTCGAGCGACAAGCGAGTGCACTTCGGGCTGGGAGGCGAAAAGCCGATCGCCTCGATCGAAATCCGGTGGCCGCGAGGTGCGGTCCAGACCCTCACGGAGGTCGCTGCCGATCGGTTTCTGAAAGTCGAAGAATCTGTGCAAAAGTAGCGGCCAGAGAGCCGCTCGCCCCCCGAAGCTGCAGCCGGACAACCCACCCGACCGGCCACCTCAATCCGCGGAGGCTCTTCGGCGGGGTATATCGGGCGGACCGCCCGAAGGCACTCCGCCCCCTTCAACCCGCTGAGATAGCGAACGTTCGCCCGGTAACGAACGTCTTGTAACGGCGCGACAACCGTTGTTAACTGGACTTAGGGCCGCGGCAGCGTCCACTATGGCGAAGTGCCCAACGCGGTGAACGAACTGAGCGCGTGTAGAATGCTGGAGGAGATCCGCCAACAGCCGTCGTCATTGGAGCGAACCCTGGAAGCAGCCAGGGGCGCCGTTCAGGAGCTGCGCGCCTACTTGAGCCGGCGCAAGCCGCAACTGATCGTGCTGGCGGCGCGCGGCACGTCGGACAACGCAGCCCAGTTCGGGCGCTATCTGCTGGAGATCACCACCGGGATCCCGGTGTCGCTGGCGGCGCCGTCGGTGACCACCCTCTATGGAGCGAAGCTCAGGCTCGAAAGGGCGCTGGTGGTGGGCATCTCGCAATCGGGCGAATCCACCGACATCAACATGTTCCTCGAATCGGCACACGCCCAGGGGGCCCTGACCGTCGGCGTGACGAACGAGGGAACGAGCACGCTCGCCCGTTTGGCGCGGCACAGCTTCGTGCTGGCCGCCGGCCGCGAAACCAGCGTCCCGGCGACGAAAACTTATACCTCCCAGCTCCTGGCCATGTACCTCCTGGCTCACGCGCTCGGAGCGCCGATCGAGCTGGAGGACCTGGGGCGGCTGCCGGATTGGACCCAGAGTGCGCTCGGACTGGAGCCGCAAATCGCGGCCCTGGCGGAGAAGTACGCCTCGATCGAGCACGCCATCATCGTAGGCCGCGGTCTGGACTATGCCAACGCGCTCGAATTCGGGCTCAAGCTCATGGAGGCCTGCTACGTGGTGGCCGAGCGTTTCTCGGGCGCCGATCTGCTGCACGGCCCCATTGCCCTGGTGGAGAAGGCGTTCCCAGTCTTCGTCTTTGCGCCTCCGGGCGCCACCTGGCCGGGCACGCGCGACATCGTCAGCAGCCTGGGGCGGCTCGGCGCGCGCACGCTCATCATCACCGACCGCTCCAATGCGGAGGCCGCCGGCATGCCCGGCGATAGCGTCGTGATTCCGGCTGAGGTGGCGGAGCGATCGTCGCTGCCCTGCGAGTTTCTGACTCCGATTCCGTACATCGTGCCCGCGCAACTGTTCACCGCCCATCTGGCCAGGAGCAAAGGCCTCAATCCGGACCAGCCACGAACTCTGACCAAGGTCACCAGGACGGTCTGAAACTACATGCACGTTGAACCCAAAGAGAAGCCGCCCCTCGATCCTGAATTCGTGCCCGCGTCGCTTTGGAATCGCGCCTTCCGAGCCGCGGCGCGCGCGAGCGGGCACGCGCGGAAGCTTGCGATCGCGCTGGAACGGCAAGACGGCTCCCGGTCCGTCTTCCACACCGAGGTCTTCGCCGATCCGGTTCCAGCGAATGACCCGTATGTGGAACGTCTGGTGAAATTCCTGCTCTGGCAGCGGGGTGGTTGGAAAGTAACCATCGCCGGCGGCCCCGAGATCGCGGCCCACATCCGGGGGGTTTACTCCGCCACGGGCGCGCGCGCCTTCGACTTCGACTTCATGGGGAGCCGCGTGTACGGAACGCCAATGGTGGTGGAGCACGTGCCCTATGAGCAGGCGCCCCAACCGTACGAGACCGGACTGGCCCTGGGCCGCCACCAGGATGGCTGCCGCATCGGGTTCGATCTGGGCGGCAGCGACCGCAAGTGCGCGGCGGTGATCGACGGCGAAGTGGTGCACGCCGAGGAGGTGGTCTGGGATCCCTATTTCCAGACCGATCCCGGCTATCATTTCGACCAGATCAACGACTCGCTCAAGCGGGCGGCGGCGAAGCTGCCTCGGGTCGATGCGATCGGCGGCAGTGCCGCGGGCATTTACGTGGACAACGAAGTGCGGGTGGCGTCGCTGTTTCGAGGAGTGCCGCGCGAACTGTTCGAACGGCGGGTGCGGCGCATCTTCTTCGAGCTGCAGAAGGCCTGGAACGGAGTCCCGTTCGTGGTGGTCAACGATGGTGAAGTGACCGCCCTGGCCGCCTCGATGGCGCTGGATGACGCGGCGGTGCTGGGGATCTCGATGGGCACCAGCCAAGCCGCCGGATACGTCAACCCGCAGGGCAACATCACGAACTGGCTGAACGAGCTGGCATTCGCGCCGGTTGATTACAGACAGGACGCCCCGGTGGACGAGTGGTCGGGAGACGCCGGCGTGGGCGTGCAGTACTTCTCGCAACAGGCCGTCAACCGGCTCCTGCCGGCGGCGGGCATCGAGCTTCCGCCCGGCATGCCGCTGGCCGCAAAGTTGGTGGAGACGCAAAAACTGATGGCCGCGGGCGACGGGCGCGCCCGCAAGATCTACGAATCCATCGGCGTGTACCTGGGCTACGCCATCGCTCAGTGCGCCGGGTTCTACGAGCTTCGCCATGTGCTGGTGCTGGGCCGGGTCATGAGCGGAGTGGGAGGGGACGTCATTCTTTCCACGGCGCGCCGGGTGTTGAAGCGGGAATTCCCCGATGTGGAAGAGGCGGTCCGGCTGCACGTGCCCGGCGAGAAGGAGAAGCGCCTAGGCCAGGCAGTGGCGGCGGCGACGCTCCCGAGCATTAAGCGAACCTCTGGAGACACATGAAACTGAACAAGCCGTATGCCGACGTCTACGTCCCGGACGGGATGGAAGAGCAGAGCGCCCTGGCGCGCACGACGCATCTCGCGATCGCCGCGCACCAGGATGATATCGAGCTGATGGCGTATCACGGAGCAGCCGAATGCTTCGGCCGCGAAGACCGCTGGTTCACGGGGGTGGTGGTCACGAATGGAGCGGGCAGCCCCCGCGCCGGCATTTACGCTAAATACACCGACGAGCAAATGCAGCAGGTCCGGCTCCGCGAGCAACGCAAGGCGGCGTATGTCGGCGAGTACGCGTGCCAGATCCAGCTCGGCTACTCGAGCAGCGAGGTAAAGAGCGCGCCGGCGGAGGCCGTCGTGGAGGATCTCTTCCAGATCCTCGAGGCCGCGCGTCCGGAGGTCGTCTACCTGCACAACCTCGCGGACAAGCACGATACGCACGTCGGCGCCAGCCTGCGGGCCCTGGCGGCGCTGGGCCGCTTGAGCCCGCCGCTGCGGCCCGGGAAGGTCTACGGGTGCGAAGTCTGGCGCGATCTGGACTGGCTTGCCGATGAAGACAAGCAGTGCCTGCCGGTATCCCAGCGGTCGAATATTGCCGCGGCGCTGGTCGAAGTATTCGATTCGCAGGTCAGCGGCGGCAAACGCTACGACCTCGCCGCCGAAGGCCGCCGCGTCGCCAACGCCACCTACTATGCGTCGCACGCCACGGACGTCGAGACCGCGCTGACCTTTGCCATGGACCTGACACCGTTGGTTCACAACCCGGCGCTGGCGCCCGCGGAGTACGTGCGCGGCTTTATCGACAAGTTCAAGGCCGACGTGGAGCTGCGGCTCTCGCGCCTTCAAGGGCAGTCCTGAACGACAGCGCCGCGCCGCCCTTACGGCGCGAAGTAGCCGTTGATGTCCAAGACCACATGCGTCGGGTCGGTGACGAACGGCTCACCGGCGTAAGTGGCGCCCGAGCTCAGGCAAGGTCGTAGCGATCAAGGTTCATCACCTTGTTCCACGCAGCCACGAAGTCCTTTACAAGCGCCTCCTTCGAGTCGTCACATGCATAGACTTCCGCGATTGCTCGGAGCTGGGAGTTCGAACCGAAGACGAGATCAACGACGGTGCCCGTCCACTTGAGCTGGCCCGTCGCCCGATCGCGCCCCTCGAACACGCCTTCAGATGTGGCCGACTTCTGCCACTTCGTATTCATGTCGAGCAGGTTGACGAAGAAATCATTGGTCAGCGTCTCGGGGCGGTTGGTGAAGACACCGTGTTTGGACTGCCCGAAGTTAGCATTCAGGGCGCGCATGCCGCCGACGAGAACCGTCATCTCGGGGGCAGTCAGCGTCAGCAGCTGCGCCCGATCCACCAGCAGCTCAGCCGCCGATCTTTGGTGTCCCTTCCGGAGATAGTTGCGGAACCCGTCTGCGGTCGGCTCCAGTACGGCGAACGAATGCACATCGGTCTGCTCCTGCAAAGCATCCGTGCGCCCCGGCGAGAAGGGAACCTTCATGTCGTGCCCGGCCCTTTTCGCAGCTTCCTCGACGGCCGCGCAGCCGCCCAGAACGATCAGGTCAGCAAGCGAGACCTTCTTCCCGCCGGACTGCGCGCCGTTGAAATCCTTCCGGATCGCCTCCAGCGTCGGAAGGACCTTCGCCAGTTCGGCCGGCTGGTTGACTTCCCAGTCCTTTTGCGGCGCGAGGCGAATGCGTGCTCCGTTGGCGCCGCCGCGCTTGTCGCCGCCGCGGAACGTTGCCGCCGACGCCCAAGCCGTCGTGACCAACTGGGAGATGGACAGTCCGGATGCGAGGATCTTGGCCTTCAGGGCAGCAATGTCCTGCTCGCCGATCAGTTCATGATCCACAGCGGGAACGGGGTCCTGCCACAGCAGCGGCTGTCGAGGAACGAGCGGGCCAAGGTACCGCGAAACAGGCCCCATGTCGCGGTGCGTCAGCTTGAACCAAGCCTTGGCGAACGCGTCGGCGAATGCCTGCGGGTTCTCGTGGAAACGCTTCAAAATCTTCGCGTAGCTCGGGTCCACCTTCAGTGCGAGGTCCGTCGTGAACATCATCGGGGCGTGCCTCTTCGACGGATCGTGGGCATCCGGCACTGTGCCCGCCGCGGATGCGTCCTTGGGCGTCCATTGGTGAGCACCGGCGGGACTCTTCGTCAGTTCCCATTCATAGCCGAACAGGTTGTCGAAGTAGTTGCTGTCCCACCTCACCGGGTTGGTGGTCCATGCGCCCTCCAACCCGCTGGTGATCGCGTCGGCGCCTTTGCCGCTGCCAAAGGTATTCTTCCAGCCGAGGCCTTGCTCTTCGATGCCGGCGGCCTCGGGTTCGGGACCGACATACTTGCTCGCATCGGCAGCGCCATGGGCTTTGCCGAAGGTGTGTCCGCCGGCGATGAGGGCCGCCGTCTCCTCGTCATTCATTGCCATGCGGCCGAACGTCTCTCGGATATCCCGTGCCGCGGCGACTGGATCCGGCTTTCCATTGGGCCCTTCCGGATTCACGTAAATCAGGCCCATCTGAACAGCGCCGAGAGGATTCTCGAGCTGACGATCGCCGCTGTAGCGCTCGTCTGCCAGCCACTTGCCCTCAGGCCCCCAGTAAACGTCTTCTTCCGGCTCCCAGATGTCCTCGCGCCCACCGCCGAAACCGAAGGTCTTGAGTCCCATCGACTCCAGAGCGACGTTACCGGCGAGGATCATCAGGTCGGCCCAGGAGATTTTCCGGCCGTACTTTTGCTTGATCGGCCAGAGCAACCGGCGTGCCTTGTCGAGGCTCACGTTGTCCGGCCAGCTGTTGAGGGGCGCAAAGCGCTGTGCTCCGGAGCCCGCGCCGCCTCGACCGTCGGCGATACGGTATGTACCTGCGCTATGCCACGCCATACGGATGAAGAGCGGCCCATAATGGCCGTAGTCCGCGGGCCACCAGTCCTGCGATGTCGTCATCAAGGCATGGAGGTCCTTGATCACGGCATCGAGGTCGAGACTCTTGAATTCTTCGGCATAATTGAACTCCTTGTCCAGAGGATCGGACAGGGGGCAGTGCCGGTGCAGGACCTTCAGGTTCAGCTGATTCGGCCACCAGGCCGCATTCGCCGTGGCCCCGGCCGTGTGTGGCGGAGCGCCGCCCGATACCGGGCACTTGATTTCGGTTGTTTTATCCATATATTTGTCTTCCCTCGAGTTAGTCAAAAACACTGTGACGGACTACGAGCCCATGCCGGCTTTCCCATTGGCGCAATCGCCGCCGGCCGCGCTCACTGACGCGCGCCATTCATCCGTTATCCACACGCCCACGACACTTAACGGGAAGCGTGCCGCGGAGCGCACTTCGTGCAGAGCCCCCGGAAAATGAGCTCGCATTCGCGAACAATCCGCTTACCGAGGGAGCCCGAGGCAGGCCTGGGCACGTCGTACCACTCCAGGTCCTCAACATTGCCGCAGCGGTCGCAGATGAAGTGGTGATGCCGCACGCCTTTCGCATCGAATCGCGCGGCACGGCCTTCGACGGCCACCTCACGCACCAAACCCGCCCGCAGCAAGTCCCGCAGATTGTTATAAGTCGTGGCCCTTGAAGAGCGCGGATCCACGCGATTCACGGCTTCGAAGATTTCCGCAGCTGTGGGATGCCTGTGGTTTTCCATCAAGAATGCCATCACAGCAAAGCGCTGCGGAGTGCACCGCAACCCGCTGCCTTCCAAGAACCGTTTAATCGCCTCGGCGTTCATCAACTCCTTAGATTATATCTAATGTAACACTTTGTCAAGGCTTATGCTTTTGGTTGCTGCTGCGAGCGGCGGTCCCGACGTTGCGCTCGCTGGGTTTTGAGACGACCAGGGCAGTGGGCGACAGATTGGCGCGGAATAGCCGCCTCGACTCTCTGCAACGTGAGATGGATGTCAATCGTCGACCGAGCAGCCTTGAACCGCAACTCCAGCGCGTACCCACCTTTCAGCGCCCATGTTGCCGCCTCTCCGCAAAACAGTCGCGCCAACAGGCGGTCGAACGACACCTGCCGCCGGAGGCGGTTCAGATCGATCTGGTCAGTCAGGGACGCGGTCCTCAGGCGTTCTTCAAGCGCCCTTCGGAAGGCCGCCGCCGTCGCGCGCCGGTCCGCTCATGCGCGCGTTCCGAATCTGCTGGCGAGTGATCAGCCCATGATCGACGGCCTGCCTCAGCGCCTGGCGGATGAAGCTCCGCTCGACCGTGCCTGTCTCGATCAGGTCAAGGATGGTCCGCAGGGGGCGGGTGAACTTGAACCCTTGCGCGGCCTGCACGTCGCCTTCAGGGCCGCGGTCTTCGACTTCTATCCCGGTGAAAATAAACAACAAGTGTCAGTTTCTGAGCTCAAGAAACTGGCTCTAAGTGCAACCAAATGCAACCATCGGCTCGTTCGGGTTTGCTCATCGGTCCGACGCGTTGGAGCCGGCACCGCCCAGCCGTATCCGCAGGGGACGGGAGTTGATGTCTCCACCGTCCCGAGGTGGGATGCACATAACCTCCGGGCGCGACATCGGGCGACGAATGCCGAGGGGAGGTTTCGTAGAGTTGCGGGACCGAGGCGTACGACCGCAAACAGCTCGGCGGCGAAATCCGGTTTCGTCCTAGCAAATGCGCCAGCACCGATTGCCCGATGTCCATCACCATGAGAGCGGCCAGCAGCGCAAACGGGCCGCCACGCGTCACGCTCAGGCGTAGCGCGCCAGCGTGAGGCCCAGCCCGCGATCAACGCCGGCTGTGCGAAATCGGACACGTGTGTTCGTAAATGAGACGCCGGTTGACAAGAGTGGTGGCCCCTACGGGTTTTATTGCCAAACTTTAAGAGGCCATTAGATTGGTCTCCAGATTGCGTCCAGGAACAACATGCATTGGCTCAAAGCGTTCTTACCTGCAGTTCTCCTTCTGGCCGGAGGCCGCCTTTGCGCCGAGGAGAAGCCTCTGGCGGCCTCCGGCGCCTCGGCCCAGACCGCGATGTTTCGCGGCAACGCCGCCCACACTGGCATCTACGATTCGAACGGGCCGGCCGTCTTCGAGCTGAAGTGGCGCTTCAAGACCCACGGCAAGGTGCGCTCTTCGCCCGCAGTTGTGCAGGGCACGGTGCTGTTCGGCAGCGAAGACGGCCACCTCTATTGTCTGAATGCCGCGGACGGCGCCCTTCGCTGGAAGTTCTTCACTGGAGGAGACCTCAGTTCCTCGCCGGCCGCCGCCAGCGGCGCGGTCTTCTTCACCGGCGGGGACGGGCAGATCTATGCGCTCGATCTCGAAAGCGGAAAGCCGCTTTGGGTGGTGAGAACCGGCGAGGCGAGGCCCTGGCTTTACGCCAAAGGCAAGAACCAAACCTGGGATTATTGGCTGCCCTCGCCGGTGATTGCCGAAGGCCTGCTCTACACGGGCGCCCTGGACGGGCGAGTGCGCGCGATGGATCTGAAGACCGGTGCGGTCAAGTGGCAGTTCGATACCGCCGGGACGATCCGCTCCACTCCGGCGGTGTCCGCCGGCATCCTCTACATCGGCGACATGAACGGCCGTCTGCACGCGCTCGATGCGGCCACGGGGACGGAGAAATGGTACACCGAAACCACTATGGCCGGCCTGCCCAGCGGGGAGATCCAATCCTCCCCGGCGGTGGCTGGAGGCACGGTGTTCTTCGGAGCACGTGACGGGTACCTCCACGCGGTCGATGCCGCCACCGGCCAGGAGAAGTGGAAGTTCAGCCATAACGGCTCGTGGGTCAACACCTCGCCGGCCGTAAATGGCGGCGTGGTGTTCGGCGGCAGCTCCGACGGGCGGTTCGTGCAGGCCGTGGACGCGCAGACCGGAAAAGAGAAATGGCGCTTCAGCGCCACCGACCGCGTGTTCTCCTCCCCGGCGGTGGCCGACGGCAAGGTGTACGCGGCCACGCACGGCGCTGCGATCGTCGCGCTCGATGCGGCTACCGGCAAGCAGCTCGGGCAGATCGAAAGCGAGGGCGCGGTGCAATCCTCGGCCGTACTCGATAGCGGCGTGCTCTACGTTGGCTCCGACGACAGCGCACTCTACGCATTCGCCGAACGGCCGAAGAAGACGAGGAAAGCCATTGCCGTCGAAGCCAGGCTGCTCGACGAGTATGCAGGCGACTACCGGGTTGGCGCCGTCCACGGGGTCATCAGGAGCGACAAGGGGCAGTTGGTGCTAGACGTGGACGCGATGGGATCCGTGCCCCTCACTGCGATGTCGGCCACCCGGTTCTTCTGCGAGTCCGCCGATATCGAAATCGAGTTCGAGCGGGACGCCACGGGCAGCATCAGCGGGTTCCAGTTCCAGCAGGGCGACCAGGAGCTGCACGTGCGCCGGGTGCCCGCGTCCGCTCCCAAGTAATGATCGCCAGCCGAGCCGGGAGGGTTTCTCTCGATCAAGAGGGGCAAGGGTCGGTCTGTGAGCGGCCGGGTAGCTTCCGATGATGACTATTGACGCTCGCGTATGATGGACGCGGTTCGCGCCTGCACAAGGGGTCAGATGGCGCCAGCCCCGGCGCCGGTTGTGGATGAGCCTGTCGCTCAGTAGCGGTTCACGAGGAGATGCCGCTTCGGATGTGCTGCCATCGAGACTCCCTCTCGCGGGCTCGGTCCTGATATTCGTCGCCGACGACCACACCGACTGCAAACTTCGGGTTTCAGCTTGCCCACTTGCGCTTCAGACCTTCTGCCAGGCGGGGCCGGCGATCTCCTTTACCGCTCCGCGTTCGTCGACAATTCGGATGCGAACTCCGTCCGGCACTTGCAGGTCGGCCCCTTTCTCGCGGCTGCAATCGAGCGCCAGACCAAGTCTTGATCCTTCGAACCGCGTTCTCGAAGCGCAGTTTTTCTGCGGCAGCCCTCCGCCAACCATCGTCATAAGATGCGCCGACCGGCGCTACCGATAAGGCTCCTTAACGCTCCCGGCTGGAACTCCTCGGACTCTTCGCTCCGGCCCTCGCGCTGCACCTCTCCTGGTAGCGACTTGGCGGCAAGTGGCCGCACTCGACCACAGGCATTGTGGCGTGGGAGTTTCCGAGTGGTGACGATCCTGAAGTCGCGCGTAGCGGAGAATTGGCTGGCTGCCGGATGGCTCTGCAGCACAGTCTGCCCTTCGCTGGGGCTGCCGGAGTCGCTGGGGAATGAAAAGGATAGAAAAAGGCTCCAACGAGGGGGTTGGATCTACAATCGATGCCAGCCAGGGTGGCAAAACGGAAATCCTGGTTTACGTGACTCAACTCGAGAAATCCTCCAACCGAGGCGGTTGGATGTATAATTGATACTGGCCAGAAGGCCAATGGGGAAATCCTGGGTCAGGGGGCGTGCGAATTAAATCGGGCCGAAGGCCCGGCCGATTTTGCTTCTCCTACGGAGTGCCGCGGTGCGTGCAGGCCGCTCATTGGCAACCCGGGGCACCGGAACCCACCGGCGCCGACAGAATCTGACAAGCAGGAGATTGTATGCGGCGCGATTGGCATCCCTACCGCGACTGGATGATATGAACACGACCATAGGTTTGTGGATTGATCATCGGAAGGCGGTGATCGCGATTGTCTCGGCCGAAGGGGAAGAGACGATGGAGATCAGATCGAACGTTGAGAAACAGCCGGGACGTTTTGCGGGCGTCCGTTCGACGACCCCCTACGAAGCACAACAAGTTCAAGCCGATGATAGCCATGAGCGGGAATTTACGGGCCATCTCAACCAGTATTACGCGGAGGTGATTGCGGCAATTCGTGATGCCGAATCCATTCTGATCTTTGGTCCTGGCGAGGCCAAGGGTGAACTCAAGAAGCGTCTTGAGCACGCCAGGCTTGGGGGACACATCATCGCCATTGAAACGGCCGACAAGATGACGGATCGCCAGATCAAGGCGAAAGTCCGCGAGTACTTTCATAAAGAGGAAAAACCTTCAATGGATATTAGAGAGGAGATCGGGAACGTGGAAGACCGCGAGAAGTGACTTTGCTCCCGAGTAGCACCGCCGTGGACAGGATGAGCGCAATACGTCCAAGTGATGGGAAGCCGACTAGAACGAAGGCGCTGGCGTTTGCGGCGGACGCGGCACCTATGGATTTTTAACTTCGATTGTTTTGGCCTTGGTTTCCGCGCCACCCGCTTTGATGGCGACCTTCACAGCATCTTCCATCGGATCTTTGAAGGGCACCTCGATTCGGAGCAGGCCGTTCTCGTAGGTTGCTTCGGCTTTGTCAGGTTTCACCGGCCAGCCTAAAGCCAGTGCTGAAACATACTCGATGTCCCTTGCTGGCGCTGTCAGGTGGACGCTGTCTTCCAGGATCTTCACATCGATGGTATCCGTTGGCGCTCCTGGGATGGCGAACTCCACTATTAACTTGTCGTTCTCACTGTCAGCATACGCTACTGTATTGGGTGCAACCCTAATCCGATATTCCGGCATCTTGGCACCTTCCTTCTTATCCGGAATCTCCATTTTGACATCCCGGACGCCCACAGTATACACCCAAGGGCCTGCATTGCGACCGCATTCTCGAGCGGGGGAAGCGGAGGGACGCCAGCAGAGCAGCCTGGGACAGCTTTAGGAAGACGCTGTGAGGAGCATTTATTAGCGAAGACGATTTCCGGTCGGACAACGTCGGTTCGGCTGTATCATGAAGGCGACGGGGCCGGAGGCGCCACGCAGGTCGTGTGAAGACAGTCGGAGGATGAGTATGTTCGGAGCACGGATCACTCTGTTCAAGCTTTTCGGCTTCGAGGTGCGGATCGATGCGAGTTGGCTGATCATCGCCGCGCTGGTTACGTGGTCTCTTGCCGTGGGCTTCTTCCCTAACTCGTACCCAGGCCTCGCGGCATCCGTTTACTGGTGGATGGGCGTCGTGGGCGCACTGGCGCTGTTTGGCTCCATTGTCGTCCACGAACTCTTCCACTCCCTGGTGGCAAGACGCTTCGGTCTGGCGATGAAAGGGATCACTCTGTTTGTTTTCGGCGGAGTCGCCGAGATGGAGCAGGAACCGCCCAGCGCGAAGGCCGAGTTCTTCATGGCCATCGCGGGGCCCATCGCGAGCGTTCTGATCGGGGCGGCGTTCTACTTGGCGTATCGCGCCGGCAGAGGCGTCTGGCCGGCGCCGGCCGTCGGCGTGGTGGCTTATCTGTATTGGATCAACTGGATCCTGGCGGCCTTCAATCTCATCCCCGCCTTTCCTCTCGACGGCGGACGGGTGCTTCGGTCGGCGCTCTGGTATCGCTGGAAAGGCGATTTGCCGCGCGCCACTCGCGTCGCCTCTTCCATCGGTTCCGGTTTCGGGGTTCTGTTGATTGTCCTGGCCGTCTTGCAGCTATTTCAGGGGAACCTCCTGGGCGCGGTGTGGTGGTTCCTGATCGGCATGTTTCTGCGCGGAGCCTCTCGGTCGTCCTATCAGCAGACGGTTGTGCGCACAGTCCTGCAGGGCGAGCCCGTTCGCCGCTTCATGAAAATCGATCCCGTCACGGTCCCGCCTGACATCTCGATCGAGGACCTAGTCAATGAATATGTCTACCGCTACCACTACAAGATGTTTCCCGTGGTCACAGGGTCCGATCAAGTGGCGGGATGCGTGACGACGCAGCAGATAAAGACGATCCCGCGCGAGGACTGGCGGCGGCGCAGCGCTCTCGACGTGATGCAGCCATCCTCGCCGGAGAACACTGTCAGCCCCGATAGCGATACGATGAAAGCCCTCTCGATCATGAGCAAGACAAAGCGCAGCCGCCTCATGGTGGCTGAACGCGGCAGGCTGGTCGGGGTCATCGCCCTCAAGGATCTGCTGAGCTTCCTTTCGCTCAAGCTCGACCTGGAAGGGCAACCGGCGGAGCTTTCGCGCACAGCCCACTCCTGAGCGGCTCGCGCCGCGGCAGATACCGGCCGCGACTGGGTGACGCATCGTAAGGCACTAAACGGAAGGTTGCACGCTGCCATGGAGGGGTTCATGAAAGGACTGCGGATCGGGATTATCGACATCGTTTCCAAGGGTCCTACTCGGGCTTTATACGCACGCATAATGAACGCCAACCTCGCCAGTATCATGCCCCAGGTCATTGGGGTCTGGTGCCAAGAGGAGGGACATGAGGTTACCTTCGTTTGTTACACCGGCTTTGAAGATCTGCTGACGGAGTTGCCTGACAACGTTGACGTGGTCTTCATCGGCGCGTTCACCGAAGCCGCGCACACGGCGTACGCTCTGAGTAATCTCTTCCGTGGGAGAGGAGCGATCACCGTCATCGGGGGGCCACACGCCCGCTGTTACCCGGAAGACGCCGCGCGTTACTTCGACTATGTGCTGGGTGTCACGGATAAGGGTACGCTTCGTGACGTCTTGCGGGACTGCTCGCAACACCGGCCCGCGGGCGTCCACCTCGCGGCCTCCCGGCAGCCCAGCACCCTCCCGGGGGTACGCGAGCGCTGGCAGTTCATCGACCCTACGCTCAGGAAAGCGCCCCTCCTCAAGATAGTTCCCATGCTCGGCAGCCTGGGGTGCCCGTACACTTGCGCCTTTTGTATCGATGCCACGGTGCCCTACCAACCCATGGACTTTGAGGTACTCCGCGAGGATCTCCGGTTCCTGCTGACCAGGTTCAAACGGCCCCTGGTAGCCTGGCACGATCCCAATTTTGGAGTCCGCTTCGACGAGTACCTGGACATGATCGAGGACGCCGTTCCTCCCGGCAGCATCGACTTCGTCGCCGAAAGCAGTCTGTCCCTGCTTTCCGAGCCGCACCTCAAACGGCTCAAACGCAATTCGTTCAAAGGCGTCCTGCCCGGCATTGAATCCTGGTTCGCCCTGGGGGACAAATCGAAGACCGGCGCGCTGCTCGGGATGGCCAAGGTTCGCCAAGTGTCCGAACACGTCAATCTGATCCTGCAGTACATACCCTACATCCAAACCAACTTCGTGCTGGGACTCGATGCCGACGAAGGGCCCGATCCTTTTGAACTCACCAAGCGATTCCTGGACATGACCCCGGGGGCCTTTCCGGCCTATTCGCTGCTCTCCGCATTCGGCCGGGCCGCGCCGCTCAACCTGGATTACCAGCGATCTGATCGCGTGCTGCCCTTCCCATTCCACTTCCTAAACAATAACGGCGCCATGAACGTCAAGCCGGCGCACTATTCCTGGCAGGTCCTCTACGACCAGATCATCGACCTGACCCAGTATTCCTTCTCCACGCGCGCTATCTTCCGCCGCTTCCTGGCTACGCAAGGGATGACCGCACGATGGATGAACCTGGTACGCGCGGTTTCGACGGAGGGCTTCGGAAGGGCCAGGTACTACCGGGAGATCCGCGATCGCCTGGACACCGACCCGCAATTTCCGCCCTATTTCGAGCAAGAGAGCAGCGTGCTTCCCCAGTTTTACAGAAACATAGTGCGCCAGGATCTCGGACCGCTGATGGAGTGGCTTCCCGAGGGTGCTCTCTATCACGATCCCAACGCCTACCTGAAGTCTGAGCACTCCAAGGATGTGATAGCTTTCGTCTAGCTGCCGCCTGCGCACTTCTTGGTGTCAGCGGCAACCGCGCATTCGCGTGAGTTATGAGCCCCGCTCCAGGCTCATGTTCTTGCGTTCCTCCACTCACTCGTACCGTAAAGCCTTAAGGGGATCGATGGCGCTCGCCCGCAGCGCAGGGGCAAACGCGGAAATCGCCCTCCCTACGGCCAGAACCGCAATAGCCCCGGTATAAGTCGACCGATCCGCCGGTGTCACACCGAATAGCTGCCAGGATACATATCAGCTCAGAGAATACGCGCAAGGGACGCCCGCCATCTGGCCCGCTCCCACAAGAGCCAGCACTTCTCGCATAAAGCCCGAGCGCCGCCAGCACCGTCGCCAGCGCTCCGAACACTACCGACAGGGACGCGATCGGCGATTGGCTCAGCGCAGTACGTCACGGGAAGAGGGTAGCTGTGAGGCGTCCCATCCGCCGCCAAGGGCTTGGATCAAGGACACGCTCGCGACCATACGTCGCGTCAGAATATCGACGGCCGTCCGTTGATTCTGCAGCAGACTGGTCTGCGAGGTGATGACCTGCAGGTAGTTCGTGAGTCCTCCACGATATTGGTCGGTGGATATGTCAAGCGACTGCTGGGCGGCTTTGACCGCCCGGTCCGTGATCTCCGCCTCCTGGGAGAGGATCCGCAACTGCGCCAGACTATCCTCCACCTGCTCAAATGCCGTCAGTACCGTCTGCCGGTAGTTCGCCACGGTGGCGTCATAAGTGGCTTCGGTCACCTTGACTTGAGCGCGGCGCCTGCCGGCATCGAAGAGAGTCGCGGCCAACTGCGGTCCCACGGACCAGAAGCGGTTGGGCCACGTGAACAAGTCGGCGATGGTCGTGGACTGCAAGCCCGCGCCGGCGCCGAAGGTGAGTGACGGGTAGAACGCAGCCTTAGCGATTCCGATCTGTTCGTTCGCCGCGGCGACCTGCCTCTCGGCGGCCGCGACGTCGGGCCTTCGTTCCAGCAGTGCGGAAGGAATACCGACCAGAGACGCAGGCGGCGGAGACTGGTTCGGCGCAGTGGGAATCGACAGGCCGGAAGGCGGTTTGCCCGCCAGCACTGCGATCGCGTGTTCGAATTGGGCCCGCTGAACTCCCAGGTCGACCAACTGAGCGCGCGCCGTTTCCAACTGAGTTTGAGCTAGCGCCACATCGCCCATCGATGCGACCCCGCCATCGAAGCGGTTCTGGGTCAGTTGAACGTACCGCTCGTACGACTTCACGGTGGTGTCCAGCAGCCGCTGCGCGGCGTCCAGTCCCTCGATCTGGAAGTAATCCGCGGCGAGCTCCGCCTGATACAGCAAGCGGGCATTCTCCAGGTCTGCCGCCGAGGCCTGCGCGATGGCGGAATTCGCCGCAACGCCGCGCCGGATGCCTCCCCATATATCGATCTGATAGACGAAATCGATGGGGATCGTGTAAAGGCGACGCAAGCCGGAAGAGCCTACTCCGGAGGCGCCCGTTCCGGAACGCGTCGCGGAAGGCGACGTGGTAACGGTGGGAAACAGACCAGCTCGTGCGACGCGCACGGCCGCTTTGGCGGCACGGAATTGAGCGTCGGCGGACAGTACATTCTGGTTCGAGATGCTCACCTGGTCTTCGAGCGCGTCGAGCCCCGGATCTTTGTAAACCTGCCACCATCTGCCGCGAAGCGCCTGGTCATTGGGTTGAGCGTCCTTCCAGCCGGCCGGCAGCTCTTCCTTGAAGGCCGGCGAGGCCGGCGCGCCAGGACGATGGTACTTCGGACCGACCATGCAGGCGTTCGACAAAAGCAGCAGTCCGGCCGTCCCTAAGACGATCGACAGCCGAACGCGATCGGAGTCATTCATACCTGAGAGCCTCAATTGGATCCATGAACGCCGCCTTGCGGGCCGGGTAGTAGCCGAAGAACACGCCCACTAGAGCGGAGAACGCAAAGGCCAGGAGGATAGACAAAAAGCTGACTTGGGTCGACCATTGCGCGAAGTGCGAAATAAGCAGCGAACCCGTCAGCCCCACCAGGATCCCGAGAATCCCTCCCAGCAGGGAGAGTGTCACGGCTTCCACCAGAAACTGCAACAGGATGTCGCGCGTCTTGGCGCCCACCGCCTGCCGCAGGCCGATCTCACGGGTCCGTTCGGTCACCGACACCAGCATGATGTTCATGATCCCGATGCCGCCCACGATCAGCGATACAGACGCGATCGCGCCCAGCAGAATCGACATCACTTGCGCCGAGGTTTCCTGGGCCGCGAATACCTCGGTCAGATTACGGACCGTGAAATCGTCCTCTACGCCGGGCAAGATCTTGTGCCGTTCGCGCAGCAACGCCGTAATCTCCTCGATGGCCTGGTCCATGGCCTGCGGGTTCCCAGCCTGCACCATCAGTGAGGCGACCGCTTTGGCATTGGCCTTGTTGGCGCCAAACACCTTCTGTGTGGCCGTGGAGATGGGCAGCAGGATGACGTCGTCCTGGTCCTGCCCCGTGGGCGACTGGCCTTTCGGCGTCAGCACGCCCGCCACGGTAAACGGCACATTCTTGATGATGACCACTTGACCCGTGGGATCGCTGTCGCCAAACAAATTCTGGGCGACGGTTTCACCCAACACGGCCGTTTTGGCGGCCGCATCCACGTCCTGTGTCGTGAAGAACTGGCCAGACAACATGGTGTAATCGCGGATCGTCATGTAGTCCGGAGTCACCCCCTGGGCATTGGTGGCCCAGTTGTTGTTTCCGTAAACCACCTGTACCCCGCCGCGCACGCTGGGAGCGACGGCCGAGACCGACGGGCAGTCGGCCGCGATGGCCTTGGCGTCGTCCTGCGTCAACGATGCGACCGCGCCGGAGCCGAGCCGGACGCCATTGCTGCTGATGCTGCCCGGCAGGACGATGATCAGGTTGCTCCCGATACTCTGGATCTGGTCCTGGATCCTTGCGGTAGCCCCGGCACCAACACCCACCATCGCGATGACGGCCGCCACGCCGATGATGATACCCAGCATGGTGAGCGCCGACCGCATGCGGTTCACCTTCAGCGCGCGGAGCGCGATCCCGATGCTGGCAACGATCTTATTCATGACGAAACCGTCTCCTCCGGCTGCTCGGCGGGAAGCTGCTCCAGGTCCTTGCAGGCGTCGCGCGGCTGCGCCAGGCTCTCGTCGAACTCCAGCCTGCCGTCTTTAAAATGGATGCACCGGTTTGAGTAAGTCGCGACGTCAGGATCGTGCGTCACCACGATCATGGTGATCCTCTTTTCGCGGTTCAGGCTTTGGAATATGGCCATGATCTCGATGCTGGTCCTTGAGTCCAGCGCTCCGGTCGGCTCGTCCGCCAGGATAATCGCGGGATCGTTCACCAGCGAACGCGCGATGGCTACGCGCTGCTGCTGGCCGCCGGAAAGCTGGCTCGGCTGATGGTCCTCGCGTCCGGCCAAGCCGACCGCGAGCAGCGCCTTCATGGCTCGCTCGTGCCGCTCGCGGGTTGGCGTATCGGTATACATCAGCGGCAGTTCGACATTCTCCGCCGCGCTGGTCCGGGCCAGCAGGTTGAACTGCTGGAATACGAACCCGATCTTCTTGTTCCGGATCTCAGCGAGTTGGTCGCGATCCAGCTCTCCGACGCTGATTCCGTCCAGCCTGTAACTCCCGGAGGTGGGCTTGTCGAGGCACCCCAGGATGTTCATGAGCGTGGATTTGCCGGATCCGGATGGCCCCATGATGGACACGAAATCCCCCTGTTCGATCTCGAAGGAGATATCTTTCAACACGTGCACCGGCACTTGGCCGAGCCTGTAATCCTTCACCAGATTCTTGATCTCGATGACCGATGCCATTCCGCTCACCTAGAATCCCGGCCCTCGGCCGCCCTTGGCGCCGGTCTGGGAGACGGGACTGCCACCCGAAGCCGGCGCCGCGCTTGCCAGCTCCGCGACAATCGCGTTGTCTCCGTCCTTCAGGCTGCCCGTCAGAACCTCCGAATTCGTGCCATCCGTTTCGCCCGTAGTGAGCACGACGCGCAGCGGCTTGTTGTCCGGGTCCAGGATCCAGACGGCCTTCTCGGGCGCCCCGCCCTTGCGCACGCCCGTGCGGGCAGCGGCCGCCGCCGTCTGGGACGCCGGGTGATAACGCAGTGCGGCGTTGGAAACCTTCAGCACGTTCAGGCGCTGATTCACCAGGATCTTCACATCCGCGGTCATACCGGGAAACAGCTTGAGGTCCGGATTCGAAACGCCGATCACCGCGTCGTACGTGATCACATTCGCCACGTTGATGGGCGCCTTGCGGATGGAGGTCACATTACCCGAGAAAACCTGCCCCGGATACGCATCCACGGTGAATGTCGCCGGCTGGTTCACGCGCACGCGTCCCACGTCGGCTTCCGACACGTTCGTATCGACCTGCATCTTGGTCAGGTCCTGAGCGATCAGGAATAGAGTTGGCGCCGCCAGGCTCGCCGCAACGGTCTGTCCTACGTCGACGTTCCGCGACACTACGACGCCATCCACGGGCGCTGTGATGCGGGTGTGGTCCAGGTCGATCTGGGTCGATTGCAGGGCCGCGGCGAACTGCTTCACCTGCGCCTGGTTGGCGGTCAAAAGCGAATTCGCCACATTCAACTGAGCCTTGGCAACCTTCACGCTGTCTTCCACCGCATGCTGCTGGGCCACTAAGGCGTCGTGATCGGCAACCGCCGACTTGTAAGTAGTCTGAGCGGTTTCGAGATCCTCTTTGGCGTCCGCACCCTGCTTGACCATGATCACGCGCCGGTCGACCTTGACCTTGGCATCGTCGGTGACGGCCTGTGCTTTCACGACATTGGCCTGAGCGGCTGCCAGGGCGGAGTTTGCAGCCTGAATGCCCGCCAGGGCCTGCTGGACGACGGCCTGGGTATTGGCTACGGCGGCCCGCGCCGCTTCGAGGTTGGCCTGCGCCTGATCGACCTTGGCCTGGAAGGGTGCTGGGTCGAGCCGCGCGATCAACTCGCCCTTGGTCACTTTGGTGTTGAAGTCGGCGGACAGGGAAAGAATGATGCCCGACACCTGCGACCCCACCGTGACGGTTACGACCGCGTTCGGGTTGCCGGTGGCCGAGATGGTGACGTTAATGTCGCCGTGCTCGACAGCCGTCGTGCGATAGTGAACTCCGCCTTGTTCCCTGAGCAGCGCCCACGTCCCCAAGCTTACGGCAACGCAAGCCCCCGCGACGACGATAAGAACTGTTTTTCGCTGCATACGCATCTGGACCCTATCTTACATGTCCTTCTCTGCTTTGCGGGCGTTAGATTGCCCCTGGCGCGCGCCCTGGCCCGCCTGCGTGGGGGTTGATGGCGCCGCATGTTTCCACTTCGATCTCAGGCGGTCCCCCCGCTGAGCGCTTGCCATCGGAATAGGAAAAAGTGATGACCACAAAGAGAGCACCGGCAGGGCTGAAGGAGCAGAGGAAAGCTCCCTCAAGGGAGTTCCGGATGCCCACACTTCTGAACTCGATCGATCTGCAGTGTGGACAGCGGATGGAAAACAGCCCTGCCGCGGCGCGGATCATGGCTCTATCCGTCGGCTTTCGCCGTGCTGTCTCTGGCAGAGCCGGCGTGATTTCGGACTGACGGCGGTCGGGCGGAGAGCAGACTGTATACAGCTTTAGCGGCGCCGTCTTCGACGTATTGATCACGTTCAGTCATGGCAGTGGCCGCCTATTTCTTCGTCGCGTGAGCGACCTGACTCGTGACAGCCGCCGGCGCCCTCTCGGTCGGCTTATCCGTCGTCCCATAGTCGGCGGCAGCTTCCCCGGCGGAGGAGATATCCCGGGCGCCAGTATCTCTCAGGGTTTTCTTCGCCCGGTCACACCACTCTTGACTGTCGCAGTGAACGGACAGGAGGATGCCGCCACGCCTGACCCTGCCCGCGTACCGCTTGGCGACGTACTGAGGCACACGCAGGCCCGCCAGCCATCCCACGATCCAACCTAGCGTTCCGCCAGCGCCGGCGCCGGCCAGAGTAGCCACCAGCAGTCCAGCCGCGCCGAGCGCCCCCAAACCCGTGATGGTCACGGTTTGAATGGAAAAGAGCCAGGCCAGTGCCGCGCCAACCGCCGCCCCCACTGCCGCTCCCACCGCCGCTCCCGTTAGTGCCTTGTTCTGTTTCTCGTGCGCGAAATCCTTTGAGCCCTGGTTGTCAGACGACAGGACCGAGATGTCCGTCGCCCGATACCCCGCTTTGTGCAGGACGTCGATGGCGTCCGAAACGGTCGTTCGATCCTGATAGATTCCAATGACCGAGGTATTCCTTGCCATTTGGTGCTTCTCCTTTGCTTGTGTCTGTGCACGGGGCGGGCCAAGCGCCGGAGGCCGCCGCGATCGGGCAATACGGGACAGGACAGCACGCGTAAGTGCAGAAATTGCCTTGGGAGTGCACATTTGGAGGAGCGAAGAGGCCGGATGGGCCCATACCTGACCGACTCCAAACGGCGCCAAACGTGCACAGGTAAGTTACGCCGGGAGACCGGAAGGAGAACGATGATGTTGCTGATACTCTTGCTCGTCGTGCTGTTGCTTGCGCTCGCGCCCAGATGGCCGTATAGCAGGAACTGGGGCTACTACCCGAGCGGAGGTCTTGGAGTGGTGTTGGCGATAGTGATCGTGCTGATGTTGATGGGACAACTCCGCCTTTAGGAGGCTGATGAAGAAGTCAAGGAACACAGTCTGGGCCGCTGTTTTCAATCAGCGTTTATCGGCGTTTATCCGCGGCCAGCAATGTTTTGGCTTTTCCGCAACTCGCTCTGGAACGAATCGTCAGCTAGGGAGAACACATTTCGCCGGCAAGAAGGATCAGTTGGTCGGGCGAATTCAGGAGCGGTATGGAGTGGCGAAAGCGGAGGCCGAGAGGCAGGCCGACGAATGGTCGCGCGCGCTCGAGGAATCCGGGCGCGGAAGCCGCCCCGCCACCCGCTCTTAGAAAGTGGATTGATGAAATGAAACCGGCTCAAGCGCGAATCGCGGATCTCTGGTGCAGGTTGATGCACGCAGAGCCGATGTGGCCCTCGCACGGCCAGTATCAGTGCCGGACGTGCGGGCGGCGGCGGCGGGTGTGCTGGGAACAAGCCGCGCCCGTCGCGTCGCGCGTGGCGCTGTTGCCGCGCGAAACGCGGGCCCATGGCGGCTTCGTAGCGACAACTGAATCGAGGATGCAGTGTTCGTAGCAAATGCGCTGGCCGTTCTTGTGCTACTGACCCTTGTTCTGTCGATGGCTCCTGGTCCGCGCGTCGCCGCCCCTGCGCGCTCGTAGAGGCGCGTTGGGGCGGAGGGCCCAGCGGCTCCATTGCAGAGGAGACGATGAACGTGCGAACGTGGGCGCGAGTTCTCATTGCGGTCTTATTCTCTATCGCGGGACTCGCGGAGACGCTTAGCGCTACGGGTCTCGTCGTGGAATTGTCGCCTGACGGCCGCTGGGGGCCTGGAGTTCACACCCTGGCCGTCAGCGGCCCTCTCCAGATGGTTGGGGCGGTTCTGCTCCTGTTCGGCCGAAAGACACGCTGGACGCTGAGCATCCTCGGGGGCTACGTCTGCCTGGTCACCGTTTTTGGGAATCTGCCGCTCATCTTCAATCCCGATGTTGGCGGAAGTGCAATCGTGGGGCTGCTCAGCAATGTGGCAGTCGTGGGCGGAATCTTGTATTGGCTTCGCAGCGAGCGGATGCCGAGCGCCCACATTTCGCGCCGGTTGCGAGTGGAACAGCACGTGCAAGCGATCTGCCGGCGAGGTATAGCCAGGGAGGATTGAATGAAGAAGATTGTAGTGCTGGCAGTTATGATCTGCGTGGCAGCCTTTGCGCAGGCTAAAGAGCGCGGCGGTCACCCGGCGGAGGTTGGCGGCGGACACATTCCCGCTCGCGGTCCTGCTCCCGCGAAGGCTTCCAAGCCTGCACGCGGTTCGTCTGTACGGGGCCAGCAGCAGCCCAATGCGTCGGTCGAGAACCACATTGCCGTGCACCAGAAAGGTCATCCCGACGTTCCGCACGTTGACGCCAAGAACGATAAATGGGTCGGGCATGACAGCGGCGCCAACGACGCGCATTATCACCTCGACCAGCCGTGGTCACACGGACGCTTCACCGGCGGCTTTGGGCCGCAGCATGTGTTCGTGCTTGCGGGAGGGAACCGGGAGCGCTTCTGGTTTGGCAACTTCTACTGGGACGTCGCCGCATACGACTACAACATCGTCGCGGGCTGGAACTGGGCTGGCGATCAGATCGTGATCTACGAGGATCCCGACCACGTCGGCTGGTACCTCGCATACAACCCGCGGTTAGGCACGTACGCTCACGTCGAGTATCTGGGAGGCTGACGGGCTCCGCCCGGTCACAGGGCCCGCCCGGCCGGCGGGTCTGAAGCCCAAAGCCCGGAGGACAGCCTCCGGGCTCTCTGCCCATTTCCTCTTCTGGCTCGCGTTTGCCTTCCGGTTCGCTGCAATTCCTGCATTTCGTGCGGCAATACCTGCATGAGGCGACAGCTCAGGTGGCGAGACTGGCCCAGGGTGCAGCAAGCAGTGCCCTGGAGCGACGGGACATCCGGGATCTTCGCGCACGAGCGCCGATGGACCTCAAAGTGCTTATCCTTCACCGTGCGGCCAGCCAGCCGAATCTGAGGGCGCAGTTGCCCGACAGCGAAGCCGGCCGCACAGATTCTAGATCGAAGGAGAGGGAGCAGATGAGTATCTTGAGAACAGTAACAACAACCGTGTTCGGCCTGGGACTGCTGGGCGCAGTATTTTCGCCAGTCGCCAAGGCGGACGAGTGGAACAACAAAACCGTGATGACTTTCAGCGCGCCTGTCGAGATTCCGGGCGTCCACCTGAAAGGGTGGGGCGTGTTGCCGGCCGGGACCTACGTTTTTAAGGTCCTGGACTCGCAGAGCAACCGCCACATCGTCCAGATCTTCAACCAGGACGAGACGGTGGTCTATGCCACCATCCTGGCCATCCCGGACTATCGCCTCAAGGCGACCGGCAAGACCGTAGTTACTTTCCGGGAGCGGCCGGAAGGTCAGCCGGAGGCACTCCGTGCATGGTTCTTTCCCGGAAAGAACTGGGGCGATGAGTTTGTTTATCCGAAAGCGAGAGCGTTACAACTAGCGAAAGAGACAAACACGCCCATTCTCTTCACGGCGGTCGAGATCCCGGTGGAAGTCGCGGAGCCGATCAAGACGGTGGACGAGCCGGCGGTCGTGCAACTGACGCAGGCGCCCGTTATGGCGATTAAGCCCACGGGAGAAGAGGTGGAACTGGCCCAGGTGGTCACCCCGCCGCCAGCGCCGGAACCGGTACAGGTAGCGGCGGTGCAGCTCCCGAAAACGGCGAGTGTGTTCCCGCTGATCGCGCTGCTCGGGTTGCTGTCGTTGGGCGCGGCCTGGACCCTCCGGCTGGTGCAAAAGCGCGCTCTGTAAGGCGCTCGGTCTGCCACGCGGCGCGCCGTATTTGTGGCGCGCCCGCGGCCGGGGAGGAGAGCACGTGAAAACTCTGTTTTGGACTGGGATGGTGGTGTTGATTCTGGGCGTCGCTTCGCTCGTTGTGCCGGTTCCTCGCAGCGAGCGGCAAAGCTTCAGGGCCGACGGCGTGTCGGTCGGCGTTGAGACCCGGCATGAGCAAGTGGTGTCCCCCTTTATTAGTGCGGTAATGATTATGGGGGGACTCGGCACGATGGTAGCCGGAAAGGTGAAGACGTAGGGAGCAGCCATGAAGAGGAGGCCATCGCAGGCGGGAGAGCGCGGCGTGGCGAAAGCGGTCGCTCTCCCGGTTCTTCTCCTCATCGTCCTGGCGGGCCTCGCCGCACAGCAGGCTTCTTTCCGAATTTCGGTGGATGTTGACCTGGTGGTGTTGCACGCTACGGTGACCGACCGGCAAGGCGGCTTTGTCTCCGATGTGAGCGAGCAGGGCTTTGAGGTCTATGAGGACGGTGTACCGCAGCGCATCCGGCTCTTCAAGAACGAAGACATTCCGGTCACCGTGGGACTGGTTGTCGACCACAGCACAACCATGCGGCCGAAGATCGAGGAGGTGTCCGCTGCCGCCCGGACCTTCGTCCGATCCAGCAATCCCGAAGACGAAATGTTCGTCGTCAACTTCAACGAGAAGGTGTCGCTGGGCCTGCCCCCGACGCTCCGCTTCACCAATAGCACCACCTTGCTTCAAGACGCGATCGGGAGTGCGCCTACCGGGGGCCAGACGGCTCTGTACGACGCGATCGCCAAGGCGCTAGAGGAATTGCAGGCCGGCAGCCGGGACAAGAAAGTGCTGATCGTAATCAGCGATGGCGGTGACAACGCGAGCAAGCGCAGCCTGGCCCAGGTGATGCAACTGGCCGCCCAATCGAGCGCCGTCATTTACACCGTAGGTCTATTCGATCAAAACGATCCGGACCGGAATCCGGGTGTGCTCAAGCGTCTGGCACAGGCGACGGGCGGCGAAGCCTTTCTTCCCGCCCAGCTCAGCGAAGTGGTGGCCATCTGCGAGCGCATCGCCCGGGACATACGCCATCAATACACCATCGGATATGTTCCACTCAACCTGGCTCATGACGGCGCTTATCGTGCCATTCGGGTAGTTGCCCGGGCCAAGGGCCACGACAAACTGTCCGTGCGCACGCGCAGGGGCTACATCCCCGGCGGCGAGCCACAGCTTGCCGGGAAGAGCGTCAAATGAAGTGGGCCCAGCGTGCGCTCTTTGCCTGCGCCGCCTTGCTTCTGGGCTATTGCGCATTCGCTCTGGTGGACGCCTGGAGCTTCCAGCGGCGCGAGAGCATGGATCTCGACCGGCTGCTGCGCGATCGGCGCGCGGCGAGCGAGGGCGCGCCTGTCGCCGCGACGAACGGCCTGATTGGCCGCATGGAGATCCCGCGTCTCCGCCTTTCCGCGGTCGTCATCGAAGGGGTCGACAATACCGCTCTGCGCCGCGGAGTCGGACATATTCCCGGCACGGCGCTTCCGGGCGAGGCCGGCAACGTGGGCCTTTCCGGGCACCGGGACACATTCTTTCGCCCGCTGAAGGATCTGAGGATCAAGGACGAGATTGAATTCTCGACGCTGAAAGGCGATTTCAGGTACCAGGTCGAGTCGCTAAGGGTGGTGGAGCCGAGCGATGTGGGAGTGCTCGCGCCATCGCACGAAAACGTGCTGACGCTGGTGACCTGTTATCCCTTTTTCTATATCGGAGGCGCGCCCAAGCGGTTCGTCGTGAGGGCCCGGCAGGTGTCGCCGCAAACGCTGGCACGGCCGGCTGTGAAATGATGAAGAGCGGCCGGCCGCGGGGAGTTAGCTTGAAAGACGCTTCGGTTGTTCCCGCAGCCCGAATTCTTGTCATCGAGGACAACGCCTCGGACGTTTTCCTCCTCGACCGGGCGCTGAAGAAGCAAGAGCTTCGATTTGAACTGATCCACCTGCTGAGCGGCGGCGAAGCCCTCGCTTTCATCCGCAGGCAGGGGGCCTATACGGATGCGGCGGCTCCCAACCTGATCCTGGTGGACTTGAACCTTTCCAAGTACACCGGCGAGGACATCTTGCGTGAGATCCGAAGGGCCGGACACCTCGGCGGTGTTCCCGTGTGCGTGTGGAGCTCTTCCCGGTCCCGGCGGGACGAGGCTCTGCTCAAGGAGCTGGGAGTCACCCAGTTCATCACCAAGCCTTCCGGTCTGGATCAATTCATGGAGATCGGCAAGATCATCAAGGATCTGCTCGCGGGAGCCACGGCCGGCTGAAGGCGTTACAATCGGTCAGTTGGATTGGCACGATACGTGCTTAGCTCCTCCCGGCGAGAAAGGCTAGGTGGCGTGTGGCAAAGAAGACCGGCAGTCGTCGGCCAGGCGCGGTCGCGCGTTCTCCGCGCGCGTCAGGGAAGACCTCCACGGCGGTCGCAAGGCCCGTTTCCGCCGTCGCTATCGCGCGGCCAGCCGCCATTGTTGGCGTGGGAGCCTCCGCCGGCGGACTGGAGGCATTCACAGAGCTGCTCAGCCATCTACCGGACGACACCGGCATGGCATTCGTGCTGATTCAGCATCTCGATCCCGGCCACGAGAGCCACCTGACGGAGCTGCTTTCCAGGGCCAGCAAAATGCCTGTCTCCGAAGTGAAGGGCGGGACGCGCGCCGAGGCCAATCATGTCTACGTGATTCCGCCGCGATGCAATCTGGGAATCTCCGACGGAGTCCTTGAGACCCCGCCCCGGCCAGCCAAGGGCCGCAACATGCCGATCGACTCCTTTCTCCGCGCCCTGGCGGCAGACTGGGGCAACAAAGCGCTCGGCGTTGTTCTGTCGGGAACCGCATCCGACGGGACCCTGGGCCTTCAGGCGATCAGAGCCGCTGGCGGCACCACCTTCGTCCAGGAGACGCGAACCGCGAAGTTCGACGGCATGCCCGGAAGCGCCATCGCAGCCGGTGTAGCGGATTTTGTGCTGCCGCCGGCCGGAATTGCGCGGCAACTGGTGGCCATCGCGCGGGGTTCTCAGGCCCTGGTCGAGCACGGGGAGGCGACTGAGCCGCCGGGGGATCCGGAACTGGCCAAGATACTTCGGCTGGTGCGCAGCGCCACCGGGGTGGACTTCACGCACTACAAGCACAGCACCCTGGCGCGACGCATCAAGCGGCGCATGGTTCTCCGCGGATTCGCAAACCTGGAAGACTATGGCCGGAACCTCGAACGGAATCTCGAGGAAGCGAAGGCGTTGTGTGAGGACTGTCTTATCACCGTCACTGCATTCTTTCGGGAACCAGCGGTCTTCGAGGAATTGAAGAAGAAGGTATTTCCCTCTCTGGTTGAGAATCGAGGGCCCGAGGATCCGATCCGCATCTGGGTGCCTGGGTGCGCCACGGGCGAGGAGGCCTATTCGATCGCCATCTGCCTGATGGAATTCCTGGAGGACGCGAAAGCGAGCGTTCCGTTCGAGATCTTCGCCACCGATATCAGTGAAACGGCGATCGAAACTGCCCGCGCCGGCACCTACAAGGAGCCCGCACTAGCCCATGTCTCGGCGCAGCGATTGGCGCGGTTCTTCACCAGGACGGAACGCAAGTACCAGGTCGCGAAGCGCATCCGTGACGTATGCGTTTTTGCCAGGCACAACGTGGCGCAGGACCCGCCTTTCTCCAAGCTGGACCTCATCAGTTGCTGTAACGTGCTGATCTATCTTGGAGCCGTCCTACAGCGCAAGGTGCTCTCGATCCTGCATTACTCCCTCAAGCCAATGGGCTTCCTGGTGCTCGGTCCATCGGAGAGCATCGGCACGCTTTCCGACTCGTTTCATCAAGTGGAGAAGACTCACAGGATCTACTGCATGCGGCCGGCCGCGGATAAGCCAGAGCCACGCGTGAGCGAACGCCGCCGCGCCGCAGGCCGGGTGGATCTCCGCGAGAAAATCGCCGAGGGCGGAGCCGGGCCGGACGTGCTGAGAGAAGCCGACCGGCTGGTGCTTGCCGAACATGGCCCTCCCGGGGCCATCATCGACGACGATATGAACATCGTCCAGGTCCGGGGCCGCACGGCTCCGTACCTCGAGCTTTCGCCGGGCGAGCCCACCCAGAATCTGCTGAAACTGGCGCGCGAGGGCTTGATCGCGGGGCTGGGCAAGGCGATCCGGGCTGCCAGACAAACGAACGCCGCAGCCAAACAGGACGGCTTCCGGATCGAGGACGGTGGCCAGTTACAGGACGTCACCATCACGGTAATCCCCTTCAGGGGCTCGTCCTCTTCCAAGGAACGCTATTTCCTGGCCTCGTTCGAGGACGTTGAGGCTACCCGTGGCCCGAAGACGATGCACAAACCCGCGATGCAGGACACCGGGGGAAGCGCCCGGCTGCAGCGCGAGCTTGTAGCAACCAAGGAGCTCCTGCAATCGATCGTCGAAGACAACGCAGCCACCCTGGAAGAGCTAAGGGCGGCGAACGAAGAGGCGCAGGCGGGCAACGAGGAGCTGGAAACCGCGCAGGAAGAGCTGGAATCGGCGAACGAAGAACTGAACACGCTGAACGAAGAGCTGAAGATCAGCAACGCGGAATTCAGCCAGGTCAACCGGGATCTGGCCAATCTTCTCGAGAGCATCAGCATACCCCTTGTGATGGTGGGACGGGATCTGCGCATTCGCCGCTTCACGCGCGCCATGGAACCCATACTGAACATGATCGCCTGCGACGTCGGGCGGGCGATAACGGATCTTCAGCCTCAAATCGAACTGCCCGATCTGCGCCGTTTGCTGCTGGATGCGATGGAGCGTGGCGATCGGAAGCCGCGCGATGTCCGTGACTCGCACGGCCGTTGGTATTCGCTCCGCATCCTGCCGTCCGTGGCGCCGGATGGCAAGACCGACGGCGCCGTGCTGATGTTAATCGATATCGACGCCGCCAAGCGCGGTCTCGACTTCGCCGAAGCGATCGTGGAAACGGTGCGGGAACCTCTGGTGACCCTGGACCAGACTCTGCACGTCATGAAGGCGAACCGGGCGTTCTACGACGCGTTCCAGGCCGCGCGGGAGGAAACGGAGGGACGCCTCATCTACGACCTCGGGAACGGACAATGGAACATCCCGAAACTGCGCGAGCTCCTGGAGAACGTTCTCCCCGCGCACTCGACGTTCCGGGACTTCGAGGTGACACACGAATTCGAGCATGTCGGACGCAAGGTGATGCTGCTCAACGCCAGCGAGATCTTCAATCCAAACGCGCAAGCGCGGACGATCCTTCTGGCGATTGAGGACGCAACCGACCGTAGGCAGGCTGAGGAATCACTCCGGAAGACCAATGCCGAACTGCAACATTTTGCCTATGCGCTCACGCACGACTTGCAGGAGCCTCTACGGATGGTCGTGAGCTTTACCGAGCTCCTGGGACGGGAGTACAAGGGAAGGCTGGGCGAAGACGCGGACCAGTACATTTCCTATTCCGTGAACGGCGCCCTGAGGATAGAGGCCCTGCTTAAGGCCCTGCTTGCCTATTGGGAAGTTAGCGAGAGGGAACAGGGCACCCCCGCCTCGGTCGATTGCGGCGCCGTGCTCGCCAAGGCGCTGCTGAACCTCCAGACTGCCATCGCGGAGAATGGCGCCACCGTGACCTCCGATCCGTTGCCGACTGTGGCAGCCGATGAGGTGATGCTGATGCAGCTTTTCCAGAACCTCGTTTCCAATTCGATCAAGTACAGAGGCAAGGAAACACCGAGAATCCATGTCTCGGCGGAAAAGGACGGGGAAGCGTGGCTGTTTGCCGTGCAGGACAACGGAATCGGTATCGATGCGGGGGACGCCGACCGGGTGTTCGGCATGTTCAAACGCTTGCATGGAAGCGAAATCCCCGGCACCGGCATGGGCCTTGCGCTCTGTAAGAAGGTTGTCGAGCGCCAGGGTGGACGGATCTGGGTGGAATCGGAACCAGGGCGGGGCGCTACGTTCAAGTTCACCATTCCCACACACCCCGGCGCGCGCACTCAAAATGGGCGACTCTGACCAACGGCTGGACCGGGCGAACGCGGACTTCGAAGAGTTTGTCTCGATGGCGGCTCACAACCTCCGCGAGTCTCTCCGGGACGTGGCCTCATACAGTCAACTGATGGCCGAGACCTATGCCGGCCGCCTCGATCCGGATGCCGGCGTACTCCTCGATCACATTCGGGAGGGGGCGGCGCAAATGGAATCGCTGCTTGCCGACATGGTGGACTACTGGGCCACGGATACGGGCGACCGGCGGGCCTCCCGGACGGACATGGAAGCGGTCCTGAACCAGGTGCTTCTTCTGACGGACAAGCAGATAACGGAACGGGCGGCGATTGTTACCCACGACCCTTTGCCCGCGGTAACGGGGGACTTCGAACTACTGGCCAAGGTCCTGCACCATCTGATTCGAAATGCCATCGAATACTGCGCCGCGTCCTCTCCGTGCGTTCACATCTCATCCAGGCGAGAAGATCGCGAGTGGGTGTTTTCCGTGCGCGACAACGGTCCTGGCATAGCCCCGGCACTCCAAGGCCGCATCTTCGGTGTTTTCAGGCGCCTGCACGGAAGAGAACACCCCGGGAACGGACTTGGCCTGGCATTCTGCAAGAAGGCCATCGAGCGGCATGGCGGCCGGATCTGGATGGAGTCGGCGCCTGGCGCCGGATCGACGTTCTACTTCACTCTGCCTCCGGCTGATTGACGTTCTCCGGCCGCGCCACCCATTGGCCCTCCGCGCAACGAATGCACTTGAGTGCAGGACTTGCCGATAACCGCGCAGCCAGTTGAATGGTGCGCTTCGCATTTGCATACGGCCACGCGCGTGCACTGCTGGAGCTCGGAGAGAGGTGAACCTATGATCGGGCCGGGAAAGACGCATCGTATCCTGCTCGCGCTTGTGCTCTCTTTTTCATGGGCAATTGGCGCTTATGGCCGGTCCTCGTCGTTGCCGCGTTCATTCACGGGACGAACGGAAGGCGAAACGATGTCCTTCGTGGCTTGGATGGTTCTCGGCCTGATTGCGGGTTTCATCGGCAGCAAGATTGTGAACAGGAGAGGCGATGGCATCCTGCTCGACATGCTGTTGGGTGTTGCCGGCGCTCTTGCCGGTGGCTGGCTGTTCCGCATCTTCGGAGCCCAGGGCGTAAGCGGAATCAACCTCTACAGTCTTTTCGTGGCGGTTGTCGGCTCCGTGGTCGTGCTGGTTCTCTATCACGCCGTCAGTCGGAGAAGGTCAGTTTGGCACTAAGGACAAGGGAGAGAGTGTTATGTTCTTGAAACGATTGATCGGATTAGTTTTTGCGGGCGCGCTGGTCTTCAGCGCTTTGGGGGGCGAGATTGTGGTTCGCATCCGGCCACCCATCGCTGTACACGAGACGCGGGGGCCGCGGCCCAGCCGCGACCACGTGTGGATTTCCGGGTACCATCGCTGGGATAACAACGCTTACGTCTGGACCCCGGGCCGGTGGGAACAGCCTCCACGGGCACATGCCCGCTGGGTAGCGCATCGCTGGGTTCACAGAAAAGACGGCTATGTTTTTGTGGAGGGGCACTGGCGGTAGGTGCCAGATCCGCTTCACAAGGAGACTCCACATGCCGGCTGACGAGGCTACCGGCATGTGGAGCAACCGACGATGGCTAGGGCTAAATGATCGCAGACTCACGCCATGAGATGCCTGGCCGGACCTGCACCGGGCGTGTCGTCCGGCTTGTGGTCACGGCCCTGCTGCTCTGCCAGGCTCACGGCTATGCGCAGACAGGACCGCAGCCGCCATGCGGAATTGACCCCGTTCCACCCTATCCCGGTCTGGACAGTCCCCCCGTGGTGAAGTTCTGGAGCGAGTCTGATTTCGGCCACGACTGGAGACCACCCGCGTGCACCGGCTGGACCGCGGCGGGCTTTGCGACGTTGGTGACCACAGCCGCACGATTCCGGTATCCCTCGGGTGCGGAGGGCTTGCTCCGCCGCGTGGGGGCCATTTCGGAACTCGCCGGCATGCGCTACTGGTCCACCACTCACCAGCGGTGGCAGACATTCATTCTTAGCGCCCACGCTTCAACCGGCTCCCAGCCAGATCACCGCCGCCAGGACTTCACGCCAGATGAGATGACGGTAGGCAAGGTACTCTACTCGGAACAGGTCGATAATCTCTCCGGCACGGCCATCTACCGAATGCGCGTCGACGAGGCTTCGCCAAGCCGGCTCGTCTTCGATGTCGAAAACGTCAGCACCATGCGCTATCTCTTTGTGACACTCTTCCATCCGGGCGAGATGCAATCGATCTACTTCCTGGATCGCGAATCGAACGACGTCTGGCGGTATTACAGCATCGCGCGCACCGGCCGGAACGCGAGCCGGCTGTCCACGGGACACGAGGCTTCTTCGATCAACCGTGCCGTCGCGTTCTATCGCTCCCTGGCCGGGATTCCCACCGACCAGGAGCCCCCGGCGGCGCGATGAAGGCAAGAGGCCGAATGTTTCAGAGAAAAGGAGATCCCCTATGTCACTGCTGTTGATCATCGTGGTCATTGTGCTGCTGCTTGGCGGCGGCGGTTGGTATGGCCGTGGCCGGTGGTACTAGCCGGTAGCTTCCGCTCCCGGCGCTATCCCGAGGTTGGCGCGTAGTGCCGAGGCATTGCCGCCATTACAGAATGAACATTGCGGAGCGTTCCCTGCGTGGCCTGTCGGCCTTGGCGATTCGACCGGAGCCCTGGCCGGCTGTAGGTAGAGCCCCAGTTCTAGCAGCGGCTTGATCGCACTGTCCCAGGTCGAATCGATGATGGCTTCGTGGGTGAGAACGGAATACGCGTAGGCGGCTGAAACCGGGAAGAAAAGCAACAGCCCGAGAGCGGCTGAGTGCCGGAGTTTCCGGAGCCGGCGCATTGTCTCATGTCGTGTCATGGCTTCCTCTGGGTGAGGCACGTTCGTGACCACCGTCGCCTGCGGGCGCCTTCTTGCGCAGGCACTTATGAGCCACGGCAGATTTCGCACTGAAGGTGCAGATTCTGCATCTCGGCTCACCAGCCTCAGCCTCCAAACGCTGGGGGTCTGTTATGGACCGTCCCGTGCTAGGGGAGTTAGGCGACCTGTGCGGGCGGAGGGGGCTTGTTATGAAGACAGCACACACCAAGAAGAACGGGTTCCAGGAGATCCTCGAACGAAAAGAGGCCGAGCTGGTTCGGGTACTACGGGAGCGGGACGGCATCGCCATCGAAAAGAGCGCGGATCAGATGGACGAGATTCAGTACGCGACTGAACGAGAGCTGGAGATTCGCAACGCGGACCGCGACTCCGCCCTGCTGCGTGAAGTGAGAGCCGCATTGCGACGGATTCACGACGGCAGCTTTGGGAACTGCATTGAGTGCGACTGGGCGATCAACCCCAAACGCCTCGCGGCCGTGCCATGGGCGTTGCGTTGCATCGAGTGCCAGGAGGCTGCCGATTCGGACCGGCAGCAGAGAACGGAATCCGTTCGCACGGCGCTCGTCCATGCCGCGTGAATGAGCGGTTCTGCGCTCTGCGCACGCAAAGACAACGAAAGGCGGGTTCAGATGTGAGAATAGCCTCCGACATTCGAACCATTGCGTTTCTCGGCGACTATCTGCCGCGCAAATGCGGCATCGCCACGTTTACGTCCGACCTGCTTGGCGCGGTGGCAGCACGGCATCCGCAGGGCCGGTGCTTCGCGGTGCCGGTCAACGACATCGAAGGGTGCTACCAGTATCCGGACGTCGTTCGCTTCGAGATTGAGGAGCAGGACCTGGATTGTTACCGGTGCGCCGCCGATTTCCTGAACACCAGCAACGTGGACATTGTCTCGGTCCAGCACGAGTTCGGAATCTTCGGTGGGCCGGCGGGCAGCCACTTATTGACGCTGCTCCGCGGATTGTCGGCGCCGGTCGTCACCACGCTCCACACCGTTCTCCGCAACCCGAACTGCGACCAACGTCGAGTGATGCAGGAGTTGCTCGCCCGCTCAACCCGGCTGGTGCTAATGACGGAGCGAGCACAGACGATCTTGCAGGAGGTCTACCAGACGCCGCCTGGCAAAATCGATCTCATCCCGCACGGCATTCCCGACGTGCCGTTCGTCTCCCCGGACTATTACAAGGAACAGTTTGGTGTGGGCGGAAAGAAAGTGTTGCTGACCTTCGGGCTGCTGTCGCCGAACAAGGGAATTGAGCATGTGCTCAACGCTCTCCCGGATGTGGTCGCGGAGTTTTCCGACGTCGTCTATATCGTGCTGGGCGCCACGCACCCGCACGAAATGCGCACGCGAGGCGAATCCTACCGCCTCAGCCTTGAGGCCATCGTCAGGCACAACAAACTCGAGAACCACGTCATCTTCCACAACCGCTTCGTCGAGCTGAAGGAGCTGACCGAGTTCATTGGAGCCGCCGATCTGTACGTTACTCCTTATCTGGACGAAGCCCAGATCACGTCGGGAACGCTGGCATACGCGTTTGGCGCGGGCAAACCAGTGATCTCGACGCCGTATTGGCATGCCGCCGAGCTGTTACGGGACGAGCGTGGCGTGCTGGTGCCCTTCGCAGACCCGAAGGCGATCGCGCGCGAGGTAAGTGGGTTGTTGCGCAATCGAAAGCGCCGGAACGCCATGAGCGACAACGCCTACAAGCTGGGCCGCACCATGGTGTGGAGCAACACGGCGGGGCTGTACCTGCGGTCCTTTGAACTGGCGCGACGGCAGGGAGCAGCGGTGCCCCGCAAGTCTGTTGCGGCGAGTGGGTTCGGCCTTCGGCCGCATGATTCGCTCGAGTTGAATCTGGAACATCTTTACCACATGACCGATTCGACGGGCATTCTCCAGCACGCGAGCTACACCGCGCCGAATCTCTCGGAGGGTTACTGTACCGACGACAACGCCCGCGCGCTCATTCTGGCGGTGTTGCTGGGCCAATTGGACGATACTCCGAAGCGTGTCCGGGCGCTCGCCACGACCTATGCCGCGTTCCTGGAGCGTGCCTTCAATCGAGAAACGACACGCTTCCACAATTTCCTCAGCATCGACGGCTGTTGGCTCGACGAGCAGGGCTCCGAAGATAGCCACGGCCGGGCGATCTGGGCGTTAGGCACCGCGGCAGGGCGCTCGCCACACTGGAGTTCACAGATCATGGCCCAACAACTCTTTGCGCAGGCGCTGCCGGCCGTGACGGACTTCACTTCGCCGCGCGCCTGGGCATTCAGCCTGATTGGAATTCACGAATATCTGCGCTGGGTGGACCGTGACAGACCGGCTAAGGATGTCCGCGAAGAGTTGACCAGGCGGCTGGTGGCGCTCTTCGATAACGTCGCCCAGCCCGGCTGGACCTGGTTTGAAGAGGGGCTGACCTATGACAACGCCAAGTTGGCTCACGCCCTGATTCTGAGCGGACGCGCCACCGGGCAGAGCAGCGTGTACGAACGAGGCATAAAGGCATTGCGTTGGCTGGTAGGCGTACAGACCTCGCAGAACGGTCACCTGCGGCCTATCGGCAGCAACGGGTTCTATAAACGCAACGGCACCCGCGCGGCCTTCGACCAGCAGCCCATCGAGGCGCAGACCACGGTCTCGGCTTGCCTGGAAGCCTACCGCGCCACAGCCGACCCGTGGTGGTATGAACAGGCTCACCGTGCCTTCGACTGGTTCCTGGGCCGGAACGATCTCGGGTTGGAACTCTATGCCCGCCAGACGGGCGGCTGTCGCGATGGGCTGCACGCAGACCGGGTCAACGAGAACCAGGGAGCGGAATCGATGCTGGCATTTCTCCTGTCGCATGCGGAAATGCGGCTGGCGCAAAAGACGGCGACTTGCGTTCAACGAGCCGGGGTGGCAGCCCGGATCGCCCAATGAAACCAATCGACGTCAAACGCAGCACCGTTACTTTGGATCCGGATCGCACTCATGTGCTGGCGCGACCTTTTCGACTCATGAGCCACGCGCGCTCCATGAAGATCGCTTCCCGCGTTATGGCTCTTCCCGAAGAGGAAGTGCACACCCTTCTGGGGGCGGTGCGAGCTGAATTCGGTGACCGCCAACTGAAGATCGACGAGTTCCTCCACCGGCGGTTTGACGCCGTCAGCCCCCATCTGCTCAATGGCCAAGAACTGTCCGAAGAACGGAAGCTGTTGCTGGGCGGCTACTTTGCTCACGAGTACTCGCTCGAGGCCGCTGCGTTGTTCAATCCCTCGATGGTTCCACACCCGGATCAGTCGGACGTGCCGCCCGGCTCCTTGCGCTTCATTCTAAGCTTACGCGCCACGGCCGAGGGGCACGTTTCCTCGATCGCCTTTCGCAGCGGGTTGTTGGATGCCGGCAGCAGCATCACGATGGACGTGCCCTCCCGCTATAGCCTCGAGCCGATGCAAGTGCCCAATTCGACGTTCGAGAAGACCCTGTTCGAACGGAAACTCCAGGAACTCCGTCTCATGGGCGACTTCAACCGGGACGTTCTCAACGGAGTACCGGACCCATTCACCATGGAAGAACTGCGCGCCAGCATCAGTCGCCACGAAGAACACCTCCCGGAGCATGAGCGGGAGACGACCAAGGCCACTGCCAGGGAGACCCTGATGCTGGCCCAATCCAATTACGAAGTGCAGTTCTCGCCGGAGTCGGTCTTGTCCGAGCGGGTCTTGTTCCCAGTCACTCCTTCGCAAAGCAACGGGATCGAAGACGCTCGCTTCGTGCTCTTCCATAACGAAGACGGCACGAGCACGTATTATGCGACCTACACCGCGTACGACGGCAAGATGATTCTGCCCCAGTTTCTCGAAACGTCGGATTTCCTTCGTTTCAAGTTCATCACGTTGAATGGCCCTGCCGTCGAGAACAAGGGTATGGCGCTGTTTCCCCGCAAAATCAAAGGCCTCTACGCGATGCTGGGCAGGCAGGATGCGGAGAATATCTACGTGATGTTCTCCGAGCATCTCCATTTCTGGCACACCATGCAGCTCATTCTGGAGCCCAGGTTCCCCTGGGAATTCATCCAGCTAGGCAACTGCGGCTCGCCCATCGAAACCGCAGCCGGCTGGCTCGTAATCAGTCACGGCGTGGGGCCCATGCGAAAGTACTGCATCGGAGCTTTCCTACTCGATCGTGACGACCCGACGAAGGTGATCGGCCGCCTGCCTGAACCACTGATCAAGCCAAATACAGACGAGCGCGACGGCTACGTGCCCAATGTCATCTACTCGTGCGGCAGCCTCGTGCACAACGGTCAACTCGTTATTCCCTACGGGATATCCGACTACGCCACCACGTTCGCAACCCTGCCGCTTGACCAGGTCCTGGGTGCGATGGAATAACGCCGGGCGACGTAGTCAACTGTGACGGCCAACCGCGTCAAAAGGTAGACACCCGTAGCACCACCCTTCCGGCGCGCCCTGCCAGCGGCTCATTTCTCACGACTCTATCCGAAGTGCGCCGGCCCACCGGTCTGCCGGACCTCGGTTTCACCCGCCGGGGCACTTCCGATACAGATCTGGCGTGATCCGTACGTAGGGGACGGCGCGGCGCGTCCGAGAGGCCGGGGACCGCCGGTTTGGGCAAAAGTGGTTGGGTGACGGAGCGAGTCCGCTGCCAGTAACTTAGCTCGAACATGGCAACAAGTAGCCTTGGATGTATGCCCAGTTTAGTCTTATGAGTCCGCTGCTCTAACCGCTGAGCTAAGGGCCCGGACGTTTGATATCAAGTACTTGCGAAGCTCCGCGCTGCCGCTGCTTTTTGGCTGTAGGGACTTTTGCGGGGAGTCTTGGCCCGCCCGCCGCTTCCGCTTTGGCTTCCGCAATGTATCACGAAGTCCGCGGGCAGCTTCAGGGAGGGTCTTCTTGGACGTGCCGTTCGCGGCAGGCGCCAGAGATTCGGGGCTGCCGCCGTCATCAATGCCTTCTCGATCAGCGGATGTTTCCGCCGGCTCGCGGGGTAGCTGTCGTGCCGCGGTTCGCCGGTCGATCGCGCTGCCCCCCGGCACGAGCCAGATTCTGCGCCAGGTGCGGCCGCACGTTTGTCTCCCGCGCCTCCTCGGAGCACGGTCGGCCCCTGCCCGCCTCGACTTAGGACTTGAAGACTTGAACAGTTTATTCTCTTGACGGCGCATTGAGCCATCCGTTATGCTATTCGAGTACTGGTCCAAGGTGCTCGGGTACACGAGCAGAGGCGATTCGCAGCGGTTAAGATCGGAGGAGCTTAAATGACGGTTCGCACGGCTGGTGGCGCGCTCATCGCAGCGGGCCTTTTGCTTTTTGCTTCCGCAACTCTCGGGTTGGCTGCTGGCCCCCTCAACAATGGTAATTTCAATGGCAATTTGTCAGGATGGAGCACGGCGGGTTACGCAGCGGCGGTAGGGACCCAAGGCAGTGTTGTGCCTTTCTCCGGAAGCTACCAGGCACTCATCGCCAGTGGCGAAAACGACTGCCCCACCTCGGGAGATCCACCGCGTGCCGCGATAGCGGTCAAGCCAGGGACCCACGGGGTCAAGCCGCACTATTCATGCGGTTCCGTAAGCGTAGCAGACGTATCGGAAGCCGCTCTCGAGTCAGATCTTAGCTTGCCTTCGGGAGCGATTGCCACGGCTTTGCCGAACAACCAATCGCCAACCGTGGGAGCGGCAATCTGGCAAACGTTTTCGGTAACCGCCCCAACAACGCTCTCGTTCCATTGGAACTTCGCCACGAACGAAGTGGTTCCTTCGACTTGGGACGCCGCCTTGTACACTTGGCAGGTCGGCAGCAACCCAGCACAGGTTTTCAAGCTGGCCGACACTACTCAATCCAGCCTCTTGAACCAGAGTGCCGGATCGTCGCCCACGTTTACGAAGATGACGGGCTACGCCCTGGTAACTATACCAATTAACGCCGCCGGAACGTACACCATCGGTTTCATCTCGATGCAGACCGGGGATGACTCAGTCTCGTCTGGGACGTATATCAGCGATGTCCAGGTTGGCAACGTCCCCCCGACTCCGCTTCCTCCCGCCTGGGGCCTGGCGCTGATCGGAGTGGCGCTCATGTCTCTGTACGTCGGGTGGCGGAGACTTACGAGACCTCGCAGCGCCTAGTCTCCTGTTTCTGAAATAGCGGCGGATTGGCTCATACTACAGGAGGCAATGGCGTGCCTCCCTCGCGTAGCGCACCTGATCGAACGCGATTCCGCGTCGACCCGGCCTTCTATACCGAGCTTGCCGAGATTACGGGCAAGGACGCCTTCACGCAGTTCGGGCACATGCCGCCCGAATGGGCCGCGACCTGGCGGCCGAGTGCGTTGAACCGGGCGTCGCTCCGTGAGCTCGCGCAGCGCGCATCGGGATCGTCTACAACCGCGAGTTTGACGGCATGCGCTACCTCTCCAGATATGGCCGCAACATCCGCAACTGGGCGCTCTTCGAACCGTTCAAGATCAACCCCAGCGGGTTACGCGTGCCGTGGCTGTAGCTCAGCCTCCCACAGGACGCGCTGGCCCTCCCTCTTCCAGGCCGCGACGCGGGCCAGGTAGCGCTGCTCGAGGAAGCGTCGGCGGAGCTTGAGGGTGGGCGTCACCAGCCCATTGGCGACCGTCCAAGGCTCCTCGGCGATCACGATGAATCCGACTCGCTCGTGGTAGTCCAGTTGCGCGTTCACCGCGTCCAGAAGCTGGCCCAGCGCCTCTTCGATCGTCTGGCGCGGGCGCGCACGCCCGTCCGCCGCCAGCACCACGACCGCGAAGGGATTCGCCAGGCCCGTGCCCATCAGGCAGCAGGATTCGACGTCGGGGTGCGCGGCCAGTCTCA
Organism: Bryobacterales bacterium; assembly: GCA_963719445.1. GTDB lineage: Bacteria > Acidobacteriota > Terriglobia > Bryobacterales > Bryobacteraceae > DASWZN01. The sequence goes on along the minus strand of OY970385.1, from coordinate 2,662,252 downwards.
TCTCGATCGGCGCGGGGGCGACGTACTTCCCTTTGCTGGTCTTGAACTGCTCTTTGAGGCGGCCGACGATCCTCACCGCCCCGTCGTCTTCGATTTCGACCAAGTCGCCGGTGTGGAGGAATCCGTCCTCCGTGAACGCGTCCGCAGTGCCGCGCGGGTCCTTGAAGTAGCCGATCATATTCATCGGGCTCTTCAGCAACAGTTCGCCGTTCGCGGCGCGCCGGGATTCGACGCCCGCGAGCGGGCTGCCAACGCAACCCGGGCGCACCCGGCCCGGCTCGGTCAGGTGCGTGATCAGGGCTTCGGTCAGGCCATAGCCTTCGATCAGGTTCAGCCTCAGCTTGCGGTACCAGGTCAGCAGATCGAGCGACAGCGGAGCCGACCCGCAGGCGGCGTAGCGTGCCGCGTTGAGCCCCAGCCCACGCAGGACGCGCTTCCCGACGAAACGCCCGAGCAGCGGAACGCGGAGCAGCTTGTCCAGCTTGCTCCCCGGCACCTTTTCAAATACGCCCTGTTGGAACTTCGCCAGCAGGCGCGGCACAGAGAGGAACAAGGTCGGCCGGGCGCGCTGCATGTCGGCCAGGAAGGTCTCCGGGCCTTCGGCGAAGAAGACGTGCCATCCCAGGAGCACGGCCGGAATCGCCTCTCTCGCCCGCTCCAAAATGTGCGCCAGCGGGAGATAGGAGACGATCCGCTCCTCGCCCGCCAGGCCAAGCCTGTCAATGAGGGCGCTGGCGAGAAAGCTGAAGGCCGAGAACCGGTGCATCACGCCCTTCGGCGTACCGGTGGTGCCGGAAGTGTAGAAAATCGTAGCGAGCTCGTCGCCCGCCCGCGTGGGGTTGTCCTCAATCGGGGCGCTTGCGGCGACGACTGTCTCCCAGTCCGGCTCGTTGCCGCCGGCGGCCGCTGTCGGAAAACGAATCGGGGTCACCGCGGGGGGCAAGCCGGCGAGCACGGCATCCCTTTCGTCCGTGGCGCCGACAAAGCAGGCTTTCGACTCGCTGTGCTCGACGATGTGCCGCACCGTCTCCGCCCGCAGCGAAGGATAGATCGGCACGGTGACGTGGCCGGCCATCCAGATGGCGAGATCGGCCATCATCCACCAGGCGCAGTTCCGCGAGAGGATCGCCACCCGCGACCCCGGCTCCCAGTTCTGCGCCTTCAGGTAGCCGGCGACCCGCCGCACCTCGGTTGCCGCCTGCGACCAGGTCCATTCGCGCAGCTTTCCACCGCCGCAAGGTTGGGTCAGGAATACAACCCGAGCCCGCTCGCGCTCCCAGCGATACAGCCGGTCGAGTGGGAGTTCTCCGTTCATGCCGCCCCCTGGCACGACCCCTCAGTTTTGCCGCTTGCGGTTTTTCTTACCCGTGGGTAAGATTAACAATAGTTAGGAATTCTGTCAAGGACCGTTACCGTCAGGGGGCGGTAACAGCGCTGGGCATGCCGACAAAAACAGCCATCGCGCGCGGGACGGCTTTTGCCAGCCGGCGCCGTGACCCGGCGACGAAGCGCGAAGCCATCCTTGCCACCGCCGCGCAACTGTTCCTGGAGAAAAGCTACGGGCGCACCTCGCTGAACGACGTGGCCCAGCGCCTGAGCATCACCAAGCCGGCGATTTACCACTACTTCCGCAGCAAGGAACACATCCTGGTGGAGTGTTACCGGCTGGGGACGGCCATGATCTCAGAGACGCTCGACCAGATTGCCGCCCACTGCGGCACGGGCCTGGAGAAGGTGGCCGCATTCATCGACTCCTACGCCAACATCATGACCGTGAACTTCGGGCGCTGCGTGATGCGCCTCGACGAGGGCGACTTGTCGAGCGACGCCCGCGCCGAGATCCGCTCCCGCAAGAAGACGGTCGATCGCCGCCTGCGCTCGTTCATCCAGGAAGGAATCGAGGACGGCTCCATCACGCCGTGCGATCCCAAACTCGCCGCGTTTTCGATTGCCGGCGCGCTTAACTGGATCTGCATGTGGTACGAGCCCGGCGGCGCCCTCTCACCCGAAGAGATCGCAACTCATTTCGTGCGCACCCTGACGCAGGGCCTGGCGCGAGAAAGGCAGAGAGCATGATCGCCCACGCAGTTTCGGAGCCCAACCGACAGGCCGGAGGCCCGTCCCGCAGGCCCGCGGCCCTCATCCGGAAGGCGGCGGTGCTGGGAGCCGGCACCATGGGGTCGCGGATCGCCGCGCATCTCGCCAACGCGGGGTTGCCGGTGGTGCTGCTCGACATCGCCCCGAGCGCTGTCGCGGCACAGGCCATCGAGGCGCTGAAGAAGGCCAAGCCCGCGGCGTTCTTCGATCCGTCGTTCGCAGTTCGGCTCGTGCCCGGCAATTTCGAGGACGACCTGGCGCTGGTGGCCGATTGCGATTGGGTGATCGAAGCCGTCACCGAGAACCTCGCAATCAAGCAGTCGCTGCTCGAGAGGGTCATCCCGCACCTGAAGCCGGACGCCATTCTCACCACCAACACCAGCGGCATTCCGATCGCTTCGATTGCCGCCGGGATGCCCGCGGAGCTTCGCCGCCGCTGTTTCGGTACGCACTTCTTCAATCCGCCGCGCTACATGCGGCTGCTTGAAGTCATCGCGACGCCAGAGACGGACCCGGCCACGATCGAGGCCGTCTCCGCCTTCGCCGACCTGCGGCTGGGCAAGGAGGTGGTGTTCGCCCGCGACACGCCCAATTTCATCGCCAACCGCATCGGCCTTTTCACGATGCTCGAAGCGGTGCGCCTGATGCAGGAGGAGGACCTGACCATCGAGGACGTGGACGCTCTGACCGGCACGGCCATCGGCTGGCCGCGCACCGGAACGTTCCGCCTGGCCGACCTGGTCGGCCTCGATGTGATGGCGCACGTGGCGTCGAACTTCCCGGAACGGTTGACGATGCCGCCCTTCATCCGGACCATGCTGGAGCGGCGCTGGCTGGGGGACAAGACCGGGCAGGGTTTCTACCGCAAGGAGAAGGACGCCGCGGGCAAAGAAGTCCGCCTCGCCCTCGACTGGAAGACGCTCGAATACCGGCAGGCGTCGAAGCCCAACCTGCCGTCGCTCGAGATGGCGAAGAACGCCGAGCGGCTGGCGGAGCGCATTCGGCTGCTGCTCCAGGGGGATCTCCGCAAGGACAAGGCCGCGCGCTTCCACTGGCGGCTGCTTTCGGCGATCTGGAGCTACGCCGCGGATTGCCTGCCGGAGATCGCCGACGACGCGGCCAGCGTCGATCGCGCCATGCGGGCGGGCTTCAACTGGGAGATGGGTCCGTTCGAGCTGTGGGACGCCGCCGGGGTGCGCCAGACCATCGAGCGCATGGAGGCGGCGAGCCCCGTGGCGACGCGGCTGATCGAGGCGGGCGGCGATGCGTGGTACCGCACGAACGGGCGCGAGTGCTTCGACCCGGTCGCGCGCGCCTGGCGCCCGATCCCGATGCCTGTGGGCGTGGCGCGCGTCGCGAACTTCCGCGCCGCGAACGGCGTTGTGCGCGGCAACGCCGGCGCATCGCTGGTCGATCTGGGCGATGGCGTGGCCTGCCTGGAGCTGCACTCGAAGAAGAATGCGATTGGAGAGGATATTGTCCGCCTGGTGTCGGAGACGCTCGGCGCCGATAGCGACGCCGTGCGGAACTTCGCTGCGTTTGTGATCGGCGGCGATGCGGACAATTTCTCCGTTGGCGCGAACCTGATGCAACTGCTGCTGGCCGCGCAGGAGGGCGATTGGGACGAGGTGGACCGCGCAGTGCGCGGGTTCCAGCGCATGACGGCGGCCATCAAGTTCTGCCCGCGGCCGGTGGTGGCGGCGCCGTTCGGCCTGTGCCTGGGGGGCGGGGTCGAGATGGCGATCCACGCCGCGCGGCGTCAGGCTCACGCCGAGCTGTACATGGGCCTGGTGGAATGCGGCGTGGGCCTGCTGCCCGCCGGGGGCGGCTCGAAGGAAATGACCTTGCGCGCGCTGGACGCCGCGGCGCAGGTGCGCGAGGGGCCGCGCAACGAGTCCGTCGAGGTGTTCGACGCTCTGCGGCGCGCCTTCGAAACCGTCGCGATGGCCAAGACTTCGACATCGGCCTTCGAGGCGCGGCGGCTCGGCTTCCTGTCCGATGGGGACCGCGTCACGATGAACCGCGAGCGCCTGTTGAACGACGCCAAGGCGCTGGCGCTCGGCCTCGCCGCCGCCAGTTACGCGCCGCCGGCGCCACGCACGGACATTCCGGCTCCGGGTGAGAACGTGCTGGCCACGCTCAGAACGGGCGTGCGCATGATGCGCGAGGGCGAATACATCAGCGACCACGACGTGAAGGTGGCCAACCACGTGGCGCACGTCATCTGCGGCGGCAAGCTCACGCCGGGCACGCCGGTCAGCGAGCAGTATCTGCTCGACCTGGAGCGCGAGGCCTTCCTTTCGCTCGCCGGCGAGAAAAAGACGCAGGAGCGGATTGCCTACACGCTGAAGACCGGCAAGCCGCTGAGGAACTAACGTGTGGGACATTGTGGCGCAAGCTCTCAGACTGCCGCGTCGGGATTCGTCTCGACGCAAAACCGTGCCTCGACATGAGTGTCGAGGCGGCAGGCAGGAGTGCCTGCGCCACGGTCGGGAGGAACCCCGTCATGCGAGACGCAGTGATCGTCAGTGCGGTGCGGACCGCGGTCGGCAAGGCGCCGAAGGGAACGTTGCGCGCCACGCGACCGGATGACCTGTGCGCGGCCGCCATCCGGGGCGCGCTGGCGCGCGCGCCCGACCTCGACAAGAAGGAAGTCGAGGACGTCATCATCGGCTGCGCCATGCCCGAAGCCGAGCAGGGTATGAACGTGGCCCGAGTGGCCTCGCTGCGGGCGGGCGTGCCGATCGAGGCCGCCGCAATGACTGTCAATCGCTACTGCGCCTCCGGCCTGCAATCGATCGCGCTGGCGGCCGAGCGCATTCGGGGCGGCGGCGCCGACGTCATCGTTGCCGGCGGCACCGAGTCGATGTCGCTGATCCCGATGGGCGGCAACAAGATCTCCATCAATCCCTGGCTTGAGGAGAACTATTCCGAGTCGTACCTCTCTATGGGATTGACGGCCGAGCGCGTGGCGCGCCACTACGGCATCGCGCGCGAAGACGCCGATCGGTTCGCGCTGGCCAGCCACCAAAAGGCTTTGGCCGCGCAGGCGGCGGGCCGATTCGAGCAGGAGATCGCGCCGCTGAAAGTTACCTTCGCAGCACCGGGCCACACGACGGAGATCGAATTCAAGGCCGACGAAGGCCCCAGGGCCGATACGTCGATGGAAGCGCTGGCGAAGCTGAAGCCGGCATTCCACGCGAATGGGCAAGTGACGGCGGGCAACTCCTCGCAGAGCTCCGATGGCGCCGCGGCGGCCGTCGTCATGTCGGAGGAGCGCGCCCGCACTCTGGGAATTAAACCGCTCGCGCGTTTCGTAGCGTATGCGTACGCCGGGTGCCTGCCGGAGGAGATGGGCGTGGGACCGGTCTACGCCATCCCGAAAGCGCTCAAACTTGCCGGGCTGACGCTCGATCAGATCGACCTCATCGAGCTGAACGAGGCATTCGCGGCGCAGTCGCTGGCAGTCATCAAGTCCCTCGGCCTGGACATGCTCAAGGTGAACGTCAACGGCGGCGCGATCGCGCTGGGGCACCCGCTCGGCTGCACCGGCGCCAAGCTGACCGCCACCCTGCTGCAGGAATTGCGGCGGCGCCAGGCGAAATACGGCCTGGTCACGATGTGCGTAGGAGGCGGCATGGGCGCCGCGGGGATCTTCGAGAATTTGAACTAGGGGACGCGGGGGGCGCCATGGCAACCATCAAACAGCCGGTAACGGCAGACAGACCGAAGGGCGGCGGCTTTCTCGTGGGGGAGACCCGGCCGCAGGACGTTTTCACGCCGGAGGATTTCTCCGACGAGCATCGCCACATCGCCAAGACCGCGGCCGCGTTCACGCTGAATGAGGTGGCGCCGGCGGCCCTGGAGATCGAGGCGAAGAACTTCGAGGTAACCTTGGGCCTGCTCCGCCGCGCGGGCGAACTGGGCCTGATGGCGGTGGACATCCCCGAAGCCTACGACGGGCTCGACATGGATAAGGTCAGCTCGGCCCTGGTCACCGAGTCGATGAGCCGCGTGGCGAGCTTCGCGGTGGCGTTCGCCGCGCACACGGGCATCGGCACGTTGCCGATCGTGTGGTACGGCACGGAGGCGCAGAAGCGCAAGTATCTGCCCAGGCTCGCGACCGGCGAGTGGATCGCGGCCTATGCGCTGTCGGAATCCTCCTCCGGCTCGGACGCCTTGAACTGCCGCACGCGCGCCGTGCTCTCCGAAGACGGCCTGCACTATGTGCTCAACGGCGAGAAGATGTGGATCACCAACAGCGGTTTCGCCGATCTCTTCACCGTCTTCGGGAAGATCGATGGCGACAAGTTTTCGGCCTTCCTGGTGGAGCGGAACACGGCGGGGCTCGCCATCGGCGCCGAGGAACACAAGCTTGGAATTCGCGGATCGTCCACCTGCCCGCTGATCCTGACCGATTGCCGAGTGCCGGTCGAAAACCTGCTCGGAGAGCCCGGCAAGGGCCAGCACATCGCATTCAACATTCTGAACATCGGCCGCCTCAAGCTGGGCGCGGCGTGCGTCGGCGGCGCGCGGAACGGCCTGGAGAGCGCCATTCAGTACGCCAAAGAGCGAAAGGCCTTCGGCAAGGCCATCGCCGAGTTCGGCTTGATCCAGGAGAAGCTGGCCGAGTGCGCCGCCGGGATCTACGCGGGCGAGTCCATGGTCTACCGGACCTGCGGGGCGATCGACGCGGCCCTGGCCGGCGTGGACGGCTCGCGGGAGATTCGGAAGCGCATCGAGGAATACGCGGTCGAGTGTTCGATCCTGAAGGTATGGGGATCGGAGATGCTCGACACGGTGGTGGACCACGTCCTTCAGATCTTCGCCGGCTACGGCTACGTGGAGGAGTATCCGGCCGAGCGCGCCTATCGCGACTCTCGCATCAACCGCATTTTCGAGGGCACCAACGAGATCAACCGCCTGATCATCACCGGGCGGCTCATGAAGCGTGCCATGGCGGGCGAGCTGCCGCTGCTGGCCGAGATCAAGCGGCTGATGGACGAAGTGATGTCCGGGCCGGCCGCAGACGCCGGCGGCGAGGGGCCGCTCGCGGCCGAGCGCAAGATGCTGGCGAGCGGAAAGAAGATCACGCTGTTCGCGGCGGGCGCGGCCTCCCAGAAGTACATGCTGGGGCTGGCGGATCAGCAGGAGGTCATGGGCGCGCTGGCGGATTGCATCATGGAGATCTACGCCCTGGAATCCGCGCTCCTGCGCGCCGAGAAACTTCTGGCGGCGCGAGCGCCGGCCGCAAAGCAGGCGGCCGCCCTGACGCAGTACTACGCAGCCAAGGCCTTTGAGATCATCGACGCGTCGTCGCGCAAAGTGATCCGCGCCGCCGCCGAAGGCGACACGCTGCGCACCCAGATGGCGATCGTGCGCCGCCTGGCGAAGTGCGAGCCGGCGGACACCATCGCCCTCGGCCGCCAGATCGCCGCGCACGTGATCGCGGCCGGCCGCTACGCGCTTTGAGTGGGTACGCGGTCGGATCGGCGCCACGAGTGCCGCAGAGCGTCGAAAGCTCTCACTCGGCGTCGCCATGAGTGGCGACGCTGCACGCTGAAAGCGTGCGCCACGCCCTCACATCGCCACGGCTGCCGCCACCTCCGGCCGCCGAAGAGCCTTGAGGGCCCGCACGTCTCGCGCGCCGCGCCAGGACAGGCTGATGACGCGGCGCACCTCGTCGGGGTCGAGCGGCTTGGGCAGAACGTCGAAGGCGCCCGCGCTGAGCGCCTCCGCCCAGAGCGCGCCGTCAACCCCGCGGGTTGTGACTATGACCGGAGGGATCTCCTTCATCGCCGAAACCTCATCCAGCAGGTCGCGCCAGTTGAGCCCGCCGGGGAAAGACCGTTCCGTGACGATCACGTCGATCGGCGTCTGGTGCAGGATCTTCCAGGCTTCCTGGCAGCTCGACGCGCAGTGCAGGCGCCATTTCGACCGCCCCAGGATGCTCTCCAGATACTCGTGGTCGCGCCGCGAGGGGCTGACCGAAAGAACGGTGATGGCAGGCACTCGGTTCGCCATGCCCCAGAATAGACGCGCGCCGGTTACACCGTGATGACGGTCCCGTGAAATCTCGGCATCAGGCGGGGGGTGCGGCCAGCCGGACGCATTCCCGAGCGATCTGCCAGTCTTCCTGGGTCCGGATCACCAGCACGCGCACCGCGGAGTCCGCGGCCGCGATATCGGCGTCGGGCCGGCAGACGGAATTGGCGGCCGCATCGAGCTTCAGCCCAAGAAACGCGAGTCTCTTCGCGGTAGCGAAGCGCAGGCGCGCCGAGTTCTCGCCGATACCGGCGGTGAACACCAGGACGTCCAGGCCGCCGAGCACGGCCGTCATCGCGCCGATCCACTGCACGAGCCGGTGCACGAACACGTCGAACGCCAGCTTGGCCCGCGTGTTTCCGAGATCGATAGCCTGCTCCACGTCCCGCATGTCGCTCGAAACGCCGGACACTCCCTTGAGCCCCGACTTGCGGTTCAGCAGGTCATCCACCTGGTCCGGAGTGAAGTCGCGGTGATTGAGAAGGAACACGAGAATGCCCGGGTCGATGGAGCCCGAGCGCGAGCCCATCATCAGACCGTCGAGGGGGGTGAAGCCCATGGTGGTATCGACGCTGCGCCCGTCCTTCACCGCCGCGAGCGAGCAGCCGTTGCCGAGATGGCACGTCACCATGCGCCGCGATGCGCTGCCGCTGCGGCCCAGCATCTCCGCCGCGCGCCGCGAGACGTACTGGTGGCTGATGCCGTGGAAACCGTAGCGCCGGATGCCGCGCTCGACCCACTCGTAAGGCCCGGGATACACGTATGCCGCGGGCTCGAGCGTGGAATGGAAGGCCGTGTCGAAGACGGCGAACTGCGGGACGACGTCGCCGAAGGCGCGCTCCGCGGCCTGGATTCCGACCAGTTCGAGCGCGTTGTGCACCGGCGCGAACTCCGCCATCCGGGCGATGGCCTGGCGCACTTGGGGCGAGATGCGGCTGCTCTCGCGCAGCGCCTTGCCGCCGTGCACCACGCGATGCCCGATGGCGTCCACTTCCCTGGGACCGCCGATCACGGCCGCGCCGCCGGACCACAGCGCCTCCAGCACCGGGCCGAAAACATCCGCCGGCTCGCGGATGGTCCACCGCCACTCCGCCTGCGCCCCGCTCGCGGTGCGGATGCGAACATCGGCCTGAGAGGCCTCGCGGCTCCAATCCGCCCGCGCTTCCCACACCGGCGGCGGCGCCTCGGTGGGAAGCGCCGCCGGATCGGCGTCGAACAACTGAACTTTGAGGGTGCTCGACCCTCCGTTGAGAACCAGGATTTTCATGGTAGGACAGGCCTCTGGCCTGTCAGTCACATCAATACGGCCACTTCCAGTCGCGAATCTCGGGCATGTCGTCGCCGTGACGCGCGATGTACAGCTTGTGCTCGATCAGCCGGTCACGCAGGTGCTGCTTGACGTGCGCGGCCATGTTGCGCAGGCGCGGCACGCGATCGATGACGTCGCCGGCCAGGTGGAACCGGTCCAGATCGTTCAGCACCGTCATGTCGAACGGCGTCGTAGTGGTGCCCTCCTCTTTGTATCCGCGGACGTGCATATTAGCGTGGTTGGTGCGGCGGTAGGTCAGGAGGTGAATGAGCGACGGGTATCCGTGGAACGCAAACACGACGGGCTTGTCCGTGGTGAAGATCGAATCGAAATCGCGGTCATTGAGCCCGTGCGGATGCTCACTCGAGGGCTGGAGAGTCATCAGATCGACGACGTTCACCACCCGGATCTTGAGGTCGGGCAGGCGCTGCCGCAGCAGGTCGACCGCTGCCAGGGTTTCGAGCGTCGGGACATCGCCGGCGCAGGCCATCACGACATCGGGCTCGGCACCCTCGTCGTTGCTGGCCCACTCCCAAAGCCCGATGCCCGCGGTGCAGTGCCGCACCGCCGCGTCCATATCCAGCCATTGCAGGGCCGGCTGCTTCCCGACCACGATCACGTTCACATAGTGGCGGCTGCGCAGGCAGTGATCGGTCACCGAGAGCAGCGTGTTGGCATCCGGCGGCAGATACACGCGCACGATGCCAGCCTTCTTGTTGATGACGTGATCGATGAAGCCCGGGTCCTGATGGCTGAAGCCGTTGTGATCCTGCCGCCAAACGTGCGACGTCAGCAGGTAGTTCAGCGACGCAATGGGCCGCCGCCACGGGATTCCGCGGCTGACCTTCAACCACTTGGCGTGCTGGTTGAACATCGAGTCGATGATGTGGATGAAGGCTTCGTAGCAGGAGAACCAGCCGTGGCGCCCGGTCAGCAGATAGCCTTCGAGCCAGCCCTGGCACATGTGCTCGCTCAGCACTTCCATCACGCGGCCGTCGTGCGTCACGTGCTCGTCGTCCGGGATCAGGTCTTCCATCAGTACGCGGTCGGTCACCTCGAACAACGCATCCAAGCGGTTCGACGCGGTCTCGTCCGGGCCGAAGACGCGGAAGTTGCACGCGTCGCTGTTCAGCTTCATGACGTCGCGCAGCAGCCGCCCCGATACGCGCGTGGCTTCGGCCACCACGGTGCCCGGCTTCGGCACATCGACGGCATAAGCGCGGAAATCCGGCAAGCGCAGGTCCTTCAGCAGCAGCCCGCCGTTGGCGTTCGGGTTGGCGCCCATGCGGCGCTCGCCCTTGGGAGCCAGCTCGGCCAGCTCGGCGATGAGCGTCCCATGCTCGTCGAACAACTCCTCCGCGCGATAGCTGCGCATCCAGTCCTCGAGCAGCTTCACGTGAGCGGGCTTCGCGGCGAAGTCTGTGATCGGCACCTGGTGCGCCCGGAACGTGCCCTCCATCTTCTTGCCGTCCACCTCCTTAGGCCCGGTCCAACCCTTCAGGCTCCGAAGGACGATCATGGGCCACACCGGCCGCTCCGAGTGCCCGCGCTCGCGGGCCGCCGCCTGGATCGCCTGGATGTCGCTCAGCACCTGGTCGAACGTGCCCGCCATGAGCTGGTGCATCACCGCGGGATCTTCGCCCTCGACAAAATACGGTTTGTAGCCGTAGCCGGCGAACAAGTGGGTCAGCTCGTCGTCATGCATGCGGCCCAGCACCGTCGGCCCGGCAATCTTATAGCCGTTGAGCTGGAGAATGGGGAGCACGGCTCCATCGCGCGCCGGGTTGAGGAACTTGTTCGAATGCCAGCTCGTGGCTAGCGGGCCGGTCTCGGCTTCTCCATCGCCGACCACGCAGCAGACCAGGAGGTCGGGGTTGTCGAACGCGGCGCCGTAGGCGTGCAGCAATGCATAGCCGAGCTCGCCGCCTTCGTGGATCGAGCCGGGCGTCTCCGGGGCCACGTGACTCGGAATTCCGCCTGGGAAGGAGAACTGCGTAAACAGACGCTTCATCCCCTCCGCGGTTTGAGGGATGTTCGGATAAAACTCGCTGTAAGTTCCTTCCAGGTACGTGTTCGCGACCAGCCCGGGCCCGCCGTGGCCGGGGCCGGCGACATAGATCATGTTCAGGTCGTGCTTCTTGATGAGGCGGTTGGCGTGAACGTAGATGAAGTTCAGCCCCGGCGTGGTCCCCCAATGGCCAAGCAGCCGGGGCTTGATGTGCTCCAGTTTGAGCGGCTCGGCCAGGAGCGGGTTGTCGTAGAGATAGATCTGGCCCACCGACAGGTAATTCGCGGCGCGCCAATAGGCGTCGATTTTGCGCAGTTCTTCCGCGGCAAGCGGATTGGTGCGGATGACATCAGGCATGATCTCCTCCAAGGTCAACATAGCAGAGCCGCGCCTACATGCACCGGCGACACACTCGCGTGGGCTATAGTGGCGACATGCGCTGTGCTCTGCTGGCCCTGCTGGCGCTGCTGGCAGGGGCCGCTTCCATTCAGGTCGACGTTCGCGATTCGGAGGTGTGGCTGATTCGCGATGGCCAGGCGACCCAGCTCACCCATGACGGGAAAGCGAAACTTCAGGCCGTGCTTTCGCCGGCGCTGGACCGGATTGCCTATTACGAAGAGTGCCCGCAAGCGGAGCGCTGCCTGCCCTCGGTGGTGGTGATGGACCTGGCGGGCCGGCGGCTGTCCGTGTTTCAGCCCAAGTCAGAGTGGGGCGGAGGCTGCGGCAGCATTCTCTCGATTGCCTGGAGGGGCACGGACGTCATCGCCGCCGAGTGCCATATCAATCCGTCCCTAAACGAGTATGTCGAGACCGATATCTCGACCGGCGCGACCCGGCGCGACTTGGTGGGCTATTGGTTCACACCTTCTCCGGATGGGAAGCGCGTGGCGCACGTCGGCTGGGTCCCGCACTTCGCGCCGCCCTTCGCCCAAAGCAACTATCTGCAAGTCGAGAACACGACGATCTACCCGCTTCCGAAAGGCAGCGCCGGTGGAGCAGAAGGCCCCGCAGTATCCGCCCCAGGTTGTCGAACGCCACGGCGTGGTTTCTTTGGGCATTCACGAATTCATGCCCGGCTTTGCGTGGGGAGCCGATTCCGAGCGCATCGCCCTGGTGGACTGCACCTTCGACTGGACGGCTGCCACGGAAGCGGCGTTGTCGGCGGCTGACGGCAAGGAATCCAATCGCCGCTGCTCGCTGGCGGTGGTGTCAGTGAGCGGCAAGGCCGTGCGCGTTCCGCTGGACCACGTGGCACCGGATCAACTGCGCCAGGTGGCGCTGACCTGGACCGGCTCGGACCAGCTCCGATTACAGGCCGGCGGGGTGGCTAAGTCTATCCGCGTGCCGTAACGACGGCCGCGGCTTGCCGCATCAGCTCCACTGCGCGGAGTATCTGCGGAACGTCTTCGAAGCCATACGAGAGCCGAAGCTGGCGCCGGCCGATGGCGGCCAGATCGCCGCGAGGGTGGACGCAATACTCGCCGGGAATGTACAGGACGCGCGGCTCGCCGGTGTCGCGGGTGAGATACCCGAAGAACGGCGACGCCGGATGCGTCTCGAGATCCCGGAAGGTCAGATAGTAGTAGAAGCCCGCGCCGCCGCCGCGGCATTCCGTGAGAAACGGCCCCAGGCCGCTCTCGATTCCGGCGCCTACCGCGACCGCCTTCTCCCGGTATCCCGCGTTGACGGCGCGCAACTGGTCCTCGATGCACGTATCGAGCAGGTAGCCGGCCATCTCCTGAACGAATAGCGGCGCGCTGAATCCGGCGTCGCTGGTTCGCTGCACCATCGCATCCATAAGCGGCCCGTCCGGGCCGAGCAAGTACCCGATGCGCAGCGCCGGCGCCAGCACCTTCGAGAGCGTGCCGATCTCGTAAGCGATGTCCATCTCGTCTTCGGGAAGCACCGAGGCGAACGGTTCGGCGTCCGGGTCGTGCAGCAGCAGCTCGTAGGCGAGATCGAAAACGATGGGAATCCTGCGCCCCTGCTCGCGCGACAGCCGCGCCGCCACTTTCAGCAGCGCCCGCCGGCGCGCGTTCGAGAGCACGGTGCAGGAGGGGTTGTTCACGGTCACCACGTAGAAGAACGCCACGCGATCGGCACGGCCGCGCAGTTTGCCCTCGAGCGCGGCCAGCTCGATTCCTTCCTCGTCCTCCGGAACGGCAAGCACCTCGAAGCCGCGCCGTTCCAGCGCGTCGGAATAAATGTAGTAAAGAGGATCGGAGGTGACGACGATGCCGGGCGCGATCACCTGGGCCAGCGAGTCCAGCACGCTGGTCGCGCCGCAGGGGCCGATGACCAGGCGCTTCCGCTGGAGCGTCGCCTCATCCAGCCGGCCGAGGCGCGTGCGGATCAGGAACCGGCGCAGCGACGCGATCAGGTTCGCGGAGCCGTCCGGAGCACCGTAGTTGAAAGCCTGCCGGTACTTCACGCCATCTCCCGCCACGGCCTGCATGGCCTCCTTCAGCGAGGCGACGGGGATCGTCCTCTCGTTCACGTAGCCCACGCCGAGGTTGATGTCCACACCGTCGCGGAAGCTGCGGGCAAAGGCCGCCATCATCCGGTTGACCGGTGAAGGCCGGGTGGACGCCTGGCCGTAACACGAAAGACGAATGTCCATTAGAGCCAGTATGCTCCCGTTCGAGACGCGCTATTTCGCCACCACCACGCGGACTTCGGTGGGCCGCACCTCCAACCGCTCCACGTTGTGCGCCAGACGAAAGGGCCGGCCGATGGCGGCGTCGGGGTAATAGGGCAGCACGAAGTTGCGAATGAAGTAGTCGAGGGCGCCGCCGCTGATCGAGAGGCCCGAGACCTCGACCCGGTCCAGCTCCACCACGGCACGGCCGGCGCCGGAGCGGATGTGCGCCTCCACCTCCACCCGGCGCTCGCCCGCAAGCAGCCACGACATCAGCCAGCCCATCGGCCTGCCCAGCGCCTGCCGGAGCTTGGTGAAGTCGACGTAGGCGGAGCCGGTGGCGCGGCTGTAACCCAGATCGAGCCTCGCGCCGCGGATGCTTTGGCGGAAGGTGCCGGCAATCTGGTTGCGCACGTAGAGGTTCAGCTCGTCCTTGCCGATGACGATCACCGATCCGCGTGGCGCGCCGTCGTGCTGGATGAGATCGATCTTGCGCTGGGCGCTGTCGGCAACGGCGCCCGCCAGGAGCGAGCACGCGGCGGCGAAGGTGGCTAGAGCGGCGCGCGTCATACTTATTTCATTAGACGCCATCGAGCGCAATCCGTGGCGGCAAGTGTATACTTTCGTGAGGAGCAAAATTGCACATGCGCAGTCTCTACAAAGCGATATTCTCGGTTGCCCTCTCCGCCATGGTACTGTCCCCGGCGGCGTATGCCCAGCGAGACAACCACGACGAGCGTCACGAGAGGCGCGGCCCGTACGGCCGGGCCCGCGATCTGATCGACAATGTCCAGCGGGATCTCGATCGGGCGCAGAGGATGGCCCCGGTAGCGGGCAGACAGAGTGATCGCTACGACAACGCGCACCGCCACCTGGCCCAGTTCGACGACAAGCTGAGCCGCGGCGAATTCGACAAGGACAAGCTTGACACGGCGATCGACGACGTCAACAACGTGTTAAAGAACAACGTTCTCTCGCCGCGCTCCCGCCGCGACCTGAGAGACGACCTGGACGCTTTGCGGTCTATGCGAGAGGCCCGAGGGAGAATCTAGGAAAGCAGCTCGCAGCACTGAACCGGGAACCGGCGGCCCGGAACCGCCGGTGGCCTACTCCAGACCCGCCTTCGAGAGCATCGCCAGGAGCTGGCCCATCGTCCGCATATCAATCGCGATAGCCACCAGCTTGCCGTCGCGGCCGTAGACGAAGCTCTTCGGAATTCCTTCCGCGCCAAACAGTTTGCCGACCTTGCCGCCCGGATCGAGCAGGACCGGATAGCTGACATTGTGGTCTTTGACGAACGCCGCGACCTTGGTAGCGTCCTCATCGGAGATGGCGAGCACCACGAAATCCTTCTTCTGAAATCGCGAGTAGAGGGTGTCCAGATCCGGGACCTCTTTGCGGCAGGGAGGGCACCACGTCGCCCAGAAGTTGACCAGCACCACCTTGCCGCGCAGGCCGCTCAACTTCCATTCCTTACCGCCGAGGTCCCGCAGCGCGAAATCCGCCGCAGCTCGGCGCCGGTCGAGCGCTTCGAGCCGCTCGATCGCCGCGGCCAGCGGTGGCGCCTCCAGCGAAACCCGCACCTGCTCGTAGCGGATCAACTGCGCCAGCGTCACGTAGGGCGCGGCCGGTTCACCGTTCTCGTTCGGGACCGGCTGCTCGCGCAGCGCCTCAGCCAGGGTGGTGGCCACCTCCTGAAGCGTCTCGCGGCCGAAGTCTCCCTCGGTCGCCAGGTTAGCCAGGCCCTCGGCCAAGCGGAGTTTGTTCGGCGCCGCCGGCAGCCGCCGTATCTGGCCGGCCAACTGCCTGGTGACCGCGCCCCGGGCATCATCGGGCACCTGGCGCAGGCCGATCAACTGGCCCGCGATGGGCTGCTCCTCGGCGCTCCAGACCGGTTTGACGCCGGCGACGCCCTGCGAGAGCGCCGCCAGGAAGACAACGGCGGACAAAAATGCGGACCTCACGCGCGCCTCCTACAGCGAATCCGGCCCCCTGTTCGCATTCGAAGCCACAGCGGTTTCGGTGAACGTGAGAACAGGATGCCCAAGAGCGTAAGGGCCCTCGGCCGTCACGTGCACCGCGGCGCCGGCTGTAGCCGGAAGCGTTAGCTGCACGCTGGCCACGCCGTTGCTGTCCGCCTTGGCGATCTGCTGTAGCCCCGACGTGGCGGGATAGACGCCGCCCGAGAGAGACCCCGCATCCACAGTGAACAGGACAGAGGCACCCGCGGCGTAAGCCGGCCCGCACGAAGCCGCGCTGGTGCAGGTCGGCGATGAGATCGCAGGCCCGGGGGTCAGCGTGACCGACAGCGTGACCGACGCGCCCGGAGCGCCGGAAGCGGAACCGGTGCTGTTGGCGAGCGTGGCAGCCGGATAGCCCACCACGATCCAGCCGCCCTGGGTCGTAGTCACACCCGAGGTATCCTGACCGGTGACGGTGAAATGGCAGAAGCCAGGGGCGCTGCCAGGCTTGACCGTGATCGCGCCGGGAGCGTCCCACGTGAACTGCGCCGTGGTGATGCTCAGCGAGCCACCGTTCTGAGCGCAAGTGGAGCCTTGGTCAAACTGTGCGGCCGTCAGGTTCACACTGACCCCGGGGGCACGATAAGTCTCCGGAGCGATCGTGGCCGAGCCGTTCGCCGGCACCTGAAGCGCATCCGGACTCAAAATCCACTCCACCGCAGGCGAGGTCGAGGTTCCATTGACGACCAGCAGAGTCGCCGTATAGGGCTGGAACGTCTGCGTCGCACTCCAGGGCTGGCTCGATGACGCCACAATCCTGGTGGGCGAAGCCTGCGACAAGGTGTACGCCGTCACGGTGCTCGGAGAGAAGTTGTTGAGCGTGAACGTTACCTGCGCGGCGTTTGCCGGGTCCTTATTGACAACCACTATTGTGAGGCCACCCGGTCCCAGCAACGAGGCGTAAACACTGAACAGGTTCGGGTCGGCGCTGTGGGTGGCCGACACGGAGGTCGTCCCGAACGTGCCGTGGTTCCCGTCATAGTTCCGGTACAGCTTCAGCGCCTGATAGTTGGGATTGGACGGGACGGGCGCCCCCCAGCGCGATGCCAGGTACACCCGCTCGCGGCCCAGGATGCCGTAAGCGTCCGCATCGGCCAGCGCCGTGGAGAAGTCCGATTCGCCGGCGAACGCGGCACTCCATTCCGTGATGGCAAGGGGCGTGATCGGATAAATCGAATTGACGATGGCCCGCATGCGCGGAATGCGGAAAGGAATGGCGCGGCTGGGCTGGATCGAAGTGGCCCAGATCTGGTTGATGGTGCCGGTAGACTCGCTGACATACGCCGGGTCCCAGTAGTCGCGGTAAATCCTCAGCGAGAGCGCCTGCTCCTGCGCCTGCGTATAGCTGGATGTGTCGGGGCCGTCGGGATAGGCGTGGATGTCGAACAGGTCCACCGAGCGCGTGCCGTCGATCTGGTCGCGCCAGTACACTTCATTGAGCCACCACGGCAGCAGGTCGATGTTGCCATGGGCGGGCTTGTCCTTCGAGTTCGCGCCGTTCCAGTAGTACCACCAGCAGCAGCTCACCGGCCCCAGGCGAACCGCCGCGGGATCCCAGGTCTTCAAGTTGCGTGCCTCAGTGATATAGGTGTCACGCAGTTCGTCGTAGCCGCTGGGATTGGGGTGGACATCGCGGTGCGTCCCACCCCAGATGTCGGTTTCGTTGTCCATGTCGTAAAAGTGCTGCGCGGAGCCGAAAGCGGAAGCCAGCGCCGTGGCCCAGTCCTGGCGGTTCACGAAGCCCGTGCAGTCGCCCGCGCTTGCCGGACAGGGCGTGGTGGCCGTGTCCAGCAGCGGCACGTAGGCATCGTGAGGGTCGTTCCCCGTGACATAGACCGGATTGCTCGCGCAGTTCGTGCCGGCCACAACGCCGTTGCCCGCGTCGGAGTTGTCCGGGCGGGTGGTGCACTGCGCGCCGTACTTGCGGACCGAGAAGCTGTAAAGCTGGCCGTTGTCGGTGCCGTTCGCCGCCGATCCCTTGGAAGCCCAGTCCATCATGACCATCGTCATGAGCGGGTTGCTGCCGGCCGCGATCGTGTTGCTGACGAACTGCGTCGAGTCGGCGGTGCCAATCTCCGTATAGGTGTAGTCGCTGAACCAATAGTCGGCGGCCGAGTTGCCGGTATGGGTCTGCCAGTTGTAGTTGCTGGTTGCGTTTCCACCCCAGCGAACCACGGTGGTGCCGCTATCGCTGATTTGCGCGGCGTTCTGCGGGTAACTCCCGCCATAAATGTACGGGCTCATGGCGTAGCGGTCGGTGAGGGTGTCCACAGTGACCCGGACCTGGGTTACCGGCGCCACGGGCGTAGCACTCACCTCGGATGAGTTGGAGCTCTCGCCAGCCGAGTTGACCGCGGAGACGACGTAGTAGTACGTGGTCCCATCGATAAGCCCTGTATCGGTGTAACTGGTCGAGGTCGGCGCACCAACCTGTGTGTATGGCCCGCCGGTGGTGGCCGAGCGCTTCACGTGGTAGCTTGTCGCGCCCGAACTCGCGCTCCAGGTGAGGCTGACCTGGGCGTTCCCCGCCGTTGCCGTGAGGCCCGCAGGAGCGAGCGGGACGGTGACCCCGCCGCCGCCCCCGCCGCCTCCGCTACTCGAACCGCCGCCGCCCCCGCCGCAGCCAGCCTGGAACAGAAGCGCGGCGACTGAGAATGACACTCCAAGAAATGCAGTTCGCATCGAGGACCCCCGAATAGTCATTAGCGCACGGAGGCTAGTTTATCACCGTCCTCGAAGCGGACGGCGTTTCGTCCCCCGCCCGGCGCCGCCCATCCGGCGTTTCCGCCTCCGGTCGCTTTCCGGCGGCAGTTCCCAGGCGGTTGGCCCTATACTTCTCGCTGGAAAGGAAACCCTGTGAAACGCACCCTGCAAGCAATCCCGTTCACGCTGTTCCTGGCGCTCGCCGCCGGCGCCCAGACGGCCGGAGACGCCGACCCGCTCTCGCGACTGCCCGCCGATCTTCAGGTCAAGGACGACAGCCCTCGCACCTACCGGTTCACTTGCGACTATGTCCACCTCGATACCAAGGGCAACCCGGCCGGCATGACGCAAAGGGTCGCGGGCGACTACACCCGCGGTCTGCCCGACGGCAAGGTCAGGTGGAACCGCGTCACGGTGAGCGGCCAGAAGCGCGAATTCATGGAAGGATTCACCTACCGCCTCGCCGACGCCGTGAACACGCTCAAGCCCGAGTTCTTTCAAAGCTTCCCGGCGATGGCGTTCCAGGAGCGAAACCTGGTCTGGGACACCGAAATGTTCGAAGGATTCGCCGAAAGCTACTTCGAGAAGCTGCGCCTCAACGTGCCGTATCACATCGAGCCATCTGTCGTCCCGCTGGCTGGCACGGGCCAATTCGAGAACAAGGACATCCAGCTAACCTGGATCGGCATTTCGAAACGTAACGGGCAGCGGTGCGCCCTGATCGACTACGCCGCGTTCTTCAATAAGCTGAGCGTAAAGTCCCCCGCTATGGAGCTGGTCGGCCGCAGCCATTATTGGGGCCAGATCTGGGTGTCGCTGGCCACCAAGCAGATCGAATACGCCACCCTCTACGAGGACGTGCTGGGCGAGCTGAAGCTGGGCACGCAGCCCGCTCCGCAGATCATGAACGTGTTTCGAATAGGGACCTTCGAGAGAATTGCAGAGAAATAGGGCCGAAGGCGCGGCGATAGCGAAGCGACGGCCATGGCTGCGCCCTGTCTGGGACTCTATCGAAGGATCAGAGTACTTCGGCCGATCCCGCTCGCGCATTCCCGCCAACGGCGCGCCTTTCGCCGATCCTGCTCTAAGGGCTCGCCCAGGTTCGCGCGCGCTGACAGGGCTACGTTTGCCACCCGCTCTCCGCCTCTTCGCCCGATACAATGAAATGACGTCATGATCAACACCCTGTTCGGATCGATTCCGGCGCAGCCGTCGCTGCTCGATCGCCTCAAGTCCGGTATTGCGAAGACGCGCAGCGGAATCGTCTCGTCTCTCGAAACCGCCCTCGCCGGTCGCAAAGAGATCGACGCCGACCTTCTGGAGGAGCTCGAATACACGCTCATCAGCGCGGACATCGGCGTACGCACCACGGGCGAGATCCTGGAGCTGATTCGCCAGCGCGTGGATCGCAAGCTGATCAACGACGCAGGAGAGCTGAAGCAACTCATCCGCAGCCACCTGGTAGAAGTCCTGGAGGCCACCGAGCGGCCGCTGCCGCGCGTCACGGAGCCTCCCGCCGTGGTGCTGGTCGTGGGCGTCAACGGCACCGGAAAGACCACCACCATCGGCAAGCTCGCGCGGCTGTACCGGTCGCAGGGCCACGGCGTGCTGCTGTGCGCGGCCGACACTTTCCGTGCCGCGGCCATCGAGCAGCTCGAAATCTGGGGCCAGCGCACGGGAACCGAGGTGGTCCACCAGAAGCCCGGGGCGGACCCGAGCGCCGTGCTCTTCGACGCGCTGCAATCCGGCCGTTCGCGCAAGATCGACTACGTCATCGTGGACACGGCCGGCCGCCTGCACACGAAATCGAACCTGATGGCGGAGCTCGACAAGATGCGCCGCACCGCAACCCGGCTCATTCCCGGAGCGCCGCACGAGGTTCTGCTGGTCATGGACGCCACCACCGGCCAGAACGGCCTGGAACAGGCGCGCCGCTTCACCGAAACCTCCGGCGTGACGGGCATCGTGCTCACTAAGCTCGATGGCACGGCCAAGGGCGGCGTGGTGATTCCCATCGCCCGCGAGCTGAACCTGCCCATCCGTTTTGTCGGCGTCGGGGAGAAACCCGAAGACTTGCTGCCCTTCGAGGCGGACAAGTTCGTGTCATCCTTGTTTGAAGGATGACCTCCGACACCATGCGCCTGGCGCTTGACCTGGCGCGCCAAGGCGAGGGCCTCACCAGCCCCAATCCCACCGTCGGGGCCGTGCTCGTCCTGGGAGACGAGATTGTCGGCTCCGGCTTTCATACTTACGCCGGGAAGAAGCACGCGGAGATTCTCGCCCTGGAACAGGCGGGCACGAAGGCTCGCGGCGCCACGCTCTACATCACGCTGGAGCCGTGCTGCCACCAGGGCCGCACGCCGCCGTGCACGGATGCGCTCATCGCCGCCGGCGTCCGCCGCGTGGTGGCAGCGGTGGCGGACCCGAATCCACGGGTCTCCGGGGAGGGCTTCCGCCGGCTGCGCGCCGCGGGGATCGAAGTCGAAGTGGCGCCCGAGCACGCCCGCGAAGCCGAGAAGCTCAACGAGGCTTTCTTCCACTTCATGCGAACCGGCCGCCCGCTGGTGATGCTCAAAGCGGCGCTGACGCTCGACGGCAAGATCGCAGCTCCCGTGGACAACCGCGGCTGGATCACCAGCGAGAAGGCCCGCGCCCACGTCCAGCACCTGCGCCACACTTCGGACGCCATTCTCACCGGCATCGGCACCGTGCTGGCCGACGATTGCCTGCTCAACGACCGCACCGGCCTGGCGCGCAGCCGGCCGCTGCTGCGCATCGTCGCCGATTCCCAGTTGCGCCTGCCGCCTCAGTCCAAGATGGTTGAGACCGCGCGCGGGGATGTGCTGGTGGCGACCACGTCGGCCGCGCCCGCCGATCGCCGGCGCGCGCTTGAATCCCGCGGCGTGAAGGTGATCACCGTCGATGGCGCCGGCGGCCGCGTGGACCTCTACGGCCTGGTGGAGTACCTCGGCCGGGAGCCTTATCTTTCGCTGATGATCGAGGCTGGAAGCAAACTGAACTGGACCGCGCTCGAGAGCGGCGTGGCCGACAAGATTTTCTTCTACTACGCCCCGAAGATCCTGGGAGGGCTGCAGTCGCTGCCCGTTGTCGGCGGCGTCGGCCGCCGCAGCCGCAAGGAAGCTATCCAGTTCCGCAACCTCACCGTGGGGCCCATCGGCGAACCGGACGAATTCGCCGTGGAGGCCTGGCTGGTGAAGGAGACTTGAGCCATGTTCACCGGCATCATCGAAGAGACCGGCTCGGTGGCGCGCATCGACCCGCTCGTTGCCGGCGCGCGGCTCGAGATCCGCTGCCACGCCGTGCTTGCGGATTCCACTCCCGGCGCCAGCATCGCGGTCAACGGCGTCTGCCTCACCGCGGTGAGCTTCACGCGTGAGAGCTTTTCCGCCGATGTCTCGCCCGAAACGCTGCGCCGCAGCAACCTGGGCGCGCTCGGCATAGGATCGCCAGTGAATCTGGAGCGGCCGCTCTCCGCTTCGAGCCGGCTTGGCGGCCACCTGGTTCAGGGCCACGTCGACGGCACGGGCGAGTTCCTCTCGCTCGATGAGCTGGGCGACAGCAACTGGTGGCTGACGGTGCGCATCCCCGACGACACCGACCGCTACGTGGTCGAGAAGGGCTCTATCGCCATCGACGGCATCAGCCTCACAGTCGCTTCCATCGAGGGGGGCGTGCTCGCGGCCAGTATCGTCCCGCACACTTACGCTTCGACCGCGCTCGGCTCGCATCGCCCCGGGGACCGGGTGAACCTGGAGTGCGACATCCTGGCCAAGTACGTCGAGAAGCTCCTCGAGAACCGGCGGGAGACGAAGTCCACCTTGACCATGGAGAAGCTGCGCGAACTGGGGTACTGAGAAGCTTGCACCGCTCTCTGTTCGCGGATCGGCGCCGGGAAGTCCCTGCCCTGCCATAATTGAAACATGCGGCATTCCCGAGTGCTCCTCTCCGCTCTGCTCGTGTGCGCCTGCTGCTTGGCGCAGGCCTCTTCCGACTCCAAGCAGCGCATCCGCACGGCGCGCGATCTGGTCAAACAGGGGTCGGAGGCGATCCCGAAACTCCAGCCGATGCTCTCGGATCCGGATCCCGCCGTCCGCATCGAGGCGGTCAAGGCCATCGTGGAAATCGACGGCCCCGCCAGTGTGGCTCCGCTGGTCCAGGCGACCCGCGACAATGACTTCGAAGTGCAGATCCGCTCGACCGACGGCCTGGTGAACTACTACCTGCCCGGATACGTCAAGCGCGGGCTGAGCGCATCGCTCTCGCGCGCGGGCACCGTGCTCAAGTCCCGATTCACCGACACCAACGACCAGGTGATCCCGGCCTACGTCCAGGTAAGGCCGGAGGTGATCGAAGCCCTGGGCAGGTTGACGCGCGGCGGTGCGTCCATGGACTCGCGAGCCAACGCGGCGCGTGCCGCCGGTATCCTGCGAGGCACGGCCGCGGTGCCCGACCTCATCGAGGCGCTGCATTCCAAAGACGACCAGTTGATGTACGAAAGCCTCATCGCCCTCCAGAAAATCAAGGACCTCGGCGCCGGCCCGCGCATCATCTTCCTGCTGCGCGACCTCGACCAGAAGGTGCAGCTTGCAGCTATCGAGACAACCGGCCTGTTGAGAACCCACGAAGCGCTCCCCGCCCTCCGCAGCGTGCTCTCTGACGCCCAGGACACAAAAGTGAAGCGGGCCGCGCTGACCGCCATCGCCATGATCCCCGACCCGGGAAGCAGGGACCTCTACCAGCGCTACCTGCACGACCGGGACGATGGCCTGCGAGCCGCGGCAGCCGAAGGCTTCGCCCGCCTGAAAAATCCGGCCGACCTGCCCATGCTCGAAGAGGAATTCAAGAACGAGCAGAAGCGGCCGGCGCAGCTCGCGGCCGCCTTCGCGCTGGTCATGCAAGGTAAAAGGGAGTTTGCAGAATTCAGCCCGCTGCGCTTCCTGGCCGATACGCTGAACTCCGCGTCGTGGAAGGGAGTGGCCCAGGCCTACCTGATCGAGGCCGCACGCGATCCCGCGGTCCTGAAAACGCTGGAGCAGGCGCTCAGGTCCGCCACAAAAGACGAGAAGATTCAGTTGGTCCAGATCCTCGCCGGCAGCGGAGACAAAGAGACGGTTCCTTATCTCGACGACTTGAGCCGCGACGCGGATACGGACGTAGCGCAGGCGGCGCTGAGCGCCTCCCGCACTCTCAAAGCGCGATTGCCGTAAGCAGTGGCGCTACTTCGCCTTGCGCTGCTTCTGCTGGCCGACGCGCACCTTGAAGTGAGCCGCCTTGGACTCCTGATAGGCCTTGTGGTCGTGCCGGGAGACGGCGTCCGCCAGGTAGGCGTTCACGTCGGTGCTCTTCGGCAGCACCGCCATCACAGTGAAGTTCTCATTGCAAACCGGGCAGAAAGGCCGGAACCGCGTCACATTCGGAATTGCCATACTTTGTTGATTTTAGCACAGCGCGGGCGGCAGGCCGGAAGCCTGCCCCCCCATTTGCACGCCTGGCGGGCGGCGATGCCGTCCAAGGCAGCCGTCAAGCCGATGATGAGCATCGCGCGGGATCCACAGCATGGGTTCGCCTTTGTCGTACGGAGTCATTTTTGGGGCGGGCCCACGGCCAGATTGTGGCGCAGACGCCCCTGTGGAGGCCGGTGTTAGCGCCATTCGGTCCACCCCGGGGCGGCGTCGCTTTCGAACCGCGTGCGTTAGCAGCCGGTCAGCGTGAGCCCAAACAGCACAGTACCGGTACCCATAGAACCAGGGCCCACCGCGGACAGCTCATTTCGCCGCACCCGCCCCGCTTCCGTTGCATCATTAAAGAGTGCAGCAAATGCAAGGCAGCATTCCCCTTCCTCTGAGCGAGCGCGCGTCGGCCGCTGGCGTTCAGGCCCAGGCGGATCTCCTGGCGGCCGTGCCGGTCTTACAGCGCGTGCTCGACGCGATTCCCTCGATGGCCATGCTGCTGAATCCGCAGCGGCAACTCGTGCTCGCCAACCGCCGGCTGGTGGAGTTCGCCGGCGCCGAAGAGTCCAATGATCTGCTCGGGCAGCGGCCCGGCGAGATCCTGGAATGCGTTCACGCGATCGAATGCGGTGACGGATGCGGCACGACCCCCTATTGTGCGGTCTGCGGTTCGCTTCGCGCCATTGCGGACGCCCAGTTGGGTTATCGACAGGCGCAGGTCTGCCTGATGGTGCGCCGCACCGCCGGTGGAACCGAGCCCCTGGAACTCGAGGTCTCGGCGGCGCCAATCGACATCTCCGAGGAGCGGTTCACCCTGGTTTGCCTCAATGGCGCAGCGGACCGCGTGCACCGGGACCGGCTGGAGCACGGTATCCTCCCGCAAGCGACGGCCTTGGCCACCGAGATTGAGGCGCTGACCCGCGCCGCCGCGGATGAGGCCGGCACGCCTGATGCCCGCCGCCATGCACTGCGGCTGCTGGGAGCCGCGTCGAAGCGGCTGGCTCTGCTGGTTCACGCACACAGCGAGCTGGCCGCGGCCGAAACCGGGCGCCTCGCGGTCACGCGCCGCAGCGTTTCCGCGCGAGAACTGCTGTCGCAGGCGACCGGCCCGGAGATCCGGCTGGATTTGCCTCCCGAAGACGCGGCGGTCGAAACCGATCCCGATTTTGCGCAGATCGTCCTGCGCGAGATCCTGCTCAATGCGCGCCAGGCCACCCCGCAGGAGGGGATGGTCAGCGCCGGCTTCCGGGCCCTCGAGACGCACGTCGATTTCTGGGTGCACAATCCAGGCGACATGGAGCGTATCGTCCAGCTTCAGGTCTTCTCCCGCGCCTTCTCCACGAGGGCGCCCGGCCGGGGATATGGAGCCTACTTCGCGAAGCTGGTGACGGAGCGGTATCTGGGAGGTTCCTTATCGTTCACGTCCGCTGCCGGGGAAGGCACGACGTTCACCGCACGCCTGCCCCGGGCGCGCACAGGAGGTTCAAGCGCATGATTAGCGCTGGCGTGGTTGTCACCGATCCGGAGTTCCGCAATCGGATTGTAGAGAGTCTGAAGGACTTGGGCGTGCGGATCGCATTCGCCGTGGAGGACACCAATGGCCAGGCGAACCGGATGGAATCCACCAACCCCGACCTCCTGGTGCTCGATTTCAGCCGGCCGGGCATACCGGCGGTCATGGCCGATCTCAGGTCGCTCGGCGCGACGGTCTCGGTGATCGCGGTCCACAGCATCGGTGAGCCGGATGCGATTCTGGCCGCGCTGCGGCTGGGTGCGCGGGAGTTTCTCTGGCCGCCGATCAACCAGAACGCGCTGCGCAACACCGTCCGAGCCATCGAAATCGAGAAGGCGCAGCGCGAGTCGGACAGGCGGGCCTCCAAAGCGGTGGGCTTCCTCGCGGTAACGGGCGGATGCGGGGCCACCACGATCGCCTGCCACGTGGCCGCGGAGTTACGCCGCTCCGGCGCGGGCCGGGTCGGCCTCCTGGACTTCGACCTGGCAGCGGGCCTCGCAGCCTTCTGGTTAGGGGCCAACGGCGCCTACTCCGTCCTCGATGCCATCCACGGTCTCGACCGTATGGATGCCAGCCTCTGGAGCGGGCTCGTCACCACGGTGCAGCCGCAACTGGATGTACTCGCTACGCCGGCCGAGATTCCGCTGGGCGGCTTACCGGGCATCCGCGGCTTCACCGAGGTTCTGCGTTACGCGCGCAGCCAGTATGACTGGGTGATTGCCGACCTGGCGGCGAACCTCACGCCCCTCTCGGTGGCCCTCCTGGAGGACCTGGATAGCGTCTTCCTGGTGGCCACGCCCGAAGTAGCCTCGCTGCTGCAGGCCCGCAGGATCATCCAGAGACTGATCCATCTCAGCTATCCCAAAGAGAAGCTGAAGGTGCTGGTGAGCAGGGCCCAGAAGGGCCAGGACGTTTCGGTCGACGACCTCAAGAACATGGTCGGTGCTCCGGTGGAGGCGGTCTTTCCGAGCGACAGCCCGGAAATCGCGGAAGCGCACGCATCGGGGCGGCTCATCTCGCCCAAGTCCGAATTCGGAAAGCGCATCGCGCAATTCTCCGCCAGACTGAGCGGCAAGACGGTCGAGGAGACGAGGCCTCCCAAGTTCTCGCTGTTCCGGATGAGGGCTCAAGAAGCCTGAGGCACCGGCAGGACAGGCTGAAGCCTGGCGCGGACAAGCTGAAGAGGCTGATGAAAAAGCCCAGGAACTCAATCTGGGCCGCTGATGAACGCGGATCAACGCGGATAAATCGCTTGTTTTCAATCAGCGTTTATCGGCGTTTATCCGCGGCCAGCGATGTTTTGGCCTTTCCTGGCCTTTTTCAGCGTTCCCTGAAGCTCGTCCTACTCGCCCGCCGCTTCGGCCGTGGTCGCCAGCACGCGGGCGTGGTCGTTCGAGACTTCGAGCCAGCCGCCATCGACGCGCAGGGAGCGGCGGTGGCCTTCCGTGGTGTAGCTCAGGACGCCGGAGCCCAGCTCGGAGAGCAGAGAGGCGTGGCCGGGCAGAATGCCCACGTAGCCGTTGGCGGCGGGAATCTGCGCTTCGCTGACGTTCGCGCGCACCACCATGCGCTCGGGCGTCGCCACTTCCAGCAGAAAGGTGTCCGCCATAGACCTACGCCATCGCCTTCAACTGCTCGGAGCGCTGGAGCACGTCCTCGATGGTTCCCTGCATGTAGAATGCCTGCTCGGGGATGTCGTCGTGCTTGCCGGCCACGATTTCCTTGAAGGCGCGGATGGTGTCCTCGAGCTTCACGTACTTACCCTTCAATCCGGTGAACTGCTCGGCTACATGGAAGGGCTGCGAAAGGAACTTCTGCAGCTTGCGCGCCCGGGCCACGATCAGCTTGTCCTCGTCGGAAAGCTCGTCTATGCCCAGGATGGCGATGATGTCCTGAAGATCCTTGTAGCGTTGCAGCACCTGCTTGACCTGCTGCGCCACGTTGTAGTGCTCCTCGCCCACCACACGCGGGTCCAGGATGCGCGAAGTGGAAGCCAGCGGATCGACCGCCGGGTAAATGCCCAACTGCACGATCTCGCGCGATAGGTTGGTGGTGGCGTCCAGGTGGGCGAAGGTGGTGGCAGGCGCCGGGTCCGTATAATCGTCCGCAGGCACGT
This sequence comes from Bryobacterales bacterium, assembly GCA_963719445.1. GTDB lineage: Bacteria > Acidobacteriota > Terriglobia > Bryobacterales > Bryobacteraceae > DASWZN01. The sequence continues at coordinate 2,634,331 of OY970385.1, read as the reverse complement.
AGATGGCCTGCACCGAAGTGATCGACCCCTTCTTGGTCGAGGTGATGCGCTCCTGCAACTCGCCCATCTCGGTGGCCAGGTTGGGCTGATATCCCACCGCGGAAGGCATGCGGCCTAGCAGCGCCGAAACCTCCGAGCCCGCCTGCGTGAAGCGGAAAATGTTATCGATGAAGAGCAGCACGTCCTGCCCCTCCTCGTCGCGGAAGTACTCGGCTACCGTCAGCGCGGAAAGTCCCACACGGAGGCGCGCGCCGGGCGGCTCGGTCATCTGGCCGTAGATCAGGGCGCACTTGGACTTGGTGTAGTCGTGGATGTCGATGACGCCCGATTCCTGCATTTCGAGCCACAGGTCGTTGCCCTCGCGGGTGCGCTCGCCCACGCCGCCGAACACGGAGATGCCGCCGTGCTTCATGGCGATATTGTTGATCAGCTCCATGATGATGACGGTCTTGCCGACGCCGGCGCCGCCGAACAGGCCGATCTTGCCGCCGCGCAGGTAGGGCTCCAGCAGGTCGATGACTTTAATGCCGGTCTCGAACGCCTGGAGTTCGGTGGACTGGTCCTCGAAAGACGGGGCGTCGCGGTGGATGGAGGAGTACTTCTTGGCGTTGATCGGGCCCATGCGGTCCACCGGCTCGCCGATGACGTTGATCACCCGCCCCAGCACCTCCGGACCCACCGGCACTTCCACGGGATGGCCCAGGCTTTCGGCCTTCATGCCCCGGACCAGGCCATCGGTGGGCTGCAGCGCGATGGTGCGCACGCGACCCTCTCCGATGTGCTGGGCCACCTCGACGATAATGTTGATCGGTATCGACGTGACGAAGCCCTCGCTGGTGATCCGCACCGCCGTGTTGATGACCGGGATCTGGCCCTCGGCGAACTGGATGTCCACCGCGGGCCCGGCCACCTGAATCACGTGGCCGGTGCTGACTCCCGCCGAGCGTTGCGCGCCGTTCTGTGCCATTTTCGATAACCCCCTAAACTGGTTCGTCCGCTCCGTGGGGCAGGCGGTTTGGCCTGCCAAGGGCAGGCGGAACCGCCTGCCCTACGGTCATTCCTGCGCCGCCGAGGCGCCGCTGACCACCTCGATCAGTTCCTTGGTGATGCTGGCCTGGCGCACGCGGTTCATGTGCAGGGTCAGCTTGTCGATCATCTCGCCGGCGTTCTCCGTGGCCGCGTCCATCGCGGTCATGCGCGCCGCCAGCTCCGCCGCCGCCGATTCGACCATGGCGTGATAGATCGAGATCTCGACATAACGCGGCAGCAGCGATCCGAGCAACTCGGCCGGCGGCTGCTCATAAATGTAATCCGTACCGCTGCTCTGAGCCGGCAACTCGATCGGCAGCACGCGCGCCAGCGTCAGCTTCTGCGACAGAATGCTCTTGAACTCGTTGCAGAGCAGGTAGACCGCATCGGCCTCTTTCCGCTCGAACGAGCCGCCTACCTCCTGGGCAATCGCAACCGCGTCCGCGTAGGCAGGCTTCTCCGAGATGCCGGTGCGCTCGGCCAGGATGCTCGCCCCGTGTTTGCGCCAGTAATCGCGGCCCTTGCGTCCCAGCAGCTCAAATTGGACGGCGGCCGGGGCGTGCTCGGTGATGAACTGGTGCGACGCCTTGATCAGATTGGTGTTGAAAGCGCCCGCCAGTCCCCGGTCGGACGTGACCAGCACCAGCAGGATTCGCCTCTCCGGCCGGCGCGCCAGCAGCGGATGCCCTTCCGCGGTCTCATCGCCCGCTACCGCCGCCGCCAGGTCGCCCAGCATTTGGCTGAATATCGCCGCATAGGGCCGCGCCGCAATCGCCCGGTCCTGGGCACGGCGGAGTTTCGCCGCCGACACCATCTTCATCGCCTTGGTGACCTGCTGCGTGCTCTTGACGGAGCGTATGCGGCGCCGCAGATCGATCAAACTGGGCATCGGGTCAGCTCCGGGCCGGAGCGGCCGCGTTGGCGGACCGCTCGCTCACGAACCTCTCTTTGAATTCCTTGAGCGCCGCGTTCAGGTCGTTGCGCAGAGCGTCGTCGAGCTTCTTCTGCTCGCGAAGCCGCTGCAACAAGCCGGGGTGCGAGTTTTCCGCGAACCGGTAGAGCTCGCTCTCGAACTTCCGGCAATCTTCGACCGGCAGGTCGTCCAGGTAGGCGTTGGTGCCGGCGAACAGGATGAGAATCTGTTTCTCCACCGGCAGCGGCTGGTACTGGGGCTGCTTCAGGATCTCGGTCAGCCGCCGGCCGCGGTTCAACTGGGCCATGGAGACCTTGTCCAGGTCGGAGCCGAACTGTGCGAAAGCCGCCAGGCCGCGGTACTGCGCCAGATCGAGGCGCAACGTTCCGGCCACCTGCCGCATGGCGCGAATCTGAGCGTTGCCGCCCACGCGGCTTACCGAGAGGCCCACGTCGATGGCCGGACGCACGTCGGAGTTGAACAGGTCGCCGTCCAGGTAGATCTGGCCGTCGGTGATGGAAATAACGTTGGTCGGAATGTAGGCCGAAACGTCGCCCGCCTGGGTCTCGATGACGGGCAGCGCGGTGAGCGACCCGCCGCCCAGCTCGTTGGAGAGCTTCGCGGCCCGCTCGAGCAGGCGGCTGTGCAAGTAGAACACGTCGCCCGGGTACGCCTCGCGGCCGGGTGGGCGGCGGAGCAGCAGGGAGATCTCGCGGTAGGCGGCGGCGTGCTTCGAAAGGTCGTCGTAAATGCACAGGGCGTGCCGGCCGGAATCGCGGAAGTACTCGCCCATGGCGCATCCGGCGTAGGGGGCGACGTACTGCATCGGGGCGGGGTCGGAAGCCGTGGCGGCCACGACGATGGTGTACTCCATGGCGCCGAACTCTTCGAGAGTCTTGACCACCTGCGCCACAGTGGAACGCTTCTGGCCGATGGCGACGTAGATGCAAATGACGTCGCCGCCCTTCTGGTTAATGATGGTGTCCAGCTCGATGGCGGTCTTGCCGGTCTGGCGGTCGCCGATGATTAGCTCGCGCTGGCCGCGCCCGATGGGGATCATGCTGTCGATGGCCTTGAGGCCGGTCTGCAGCGGCTCCTTGACGGGCTGGCGGTCGACCACGCCGGGGGCCAGGCGCTCGATGGGACTGAACTTCTCGGTCTGGATGGGCCCCTTGTCGTCGATGGGCTGGCCGAGGGCGTTCACCACGCGGCCGATCAGCGCCTCGCCCACCGGAACCGACATGATGCGGCCGGTGCGGCGCACCTCGTCGCCCTCCTTGATTTCGGTGTATTCGCCGAGCATCACGGCGCCCACCTGGTCTTCTTCCAGGTTCAGCGCGATGCCGGCGACGCCGTGCGGAAACTCAATCAGCTCGCCCGCCATGACCTTTTCCAGGCCGTAAATGCGCGCGATGCCGTCGCCCACCGAGATCACCGAACCGACTTCGGAGACGGCGACCGCTTTGTCGTAATTCTGAATCTCTTCGCGGAGGACCCGCTCGATTTCATCTGCCCGTATTTGAGCCATGCTGAACCTTTTGCCTGCGGATTAAGAGGCTACACCTGCCAGGCGCTGTTTCAATCCCTGCAACTGCCCGCGGACCGAGCCGTCGTATACCGCCGAGCCGAGGCGCGCGATCACCCCGCCGATGAGCTCCCGTTCCACGCGAAAATCCCCGCGAGCCTGCTTGCCGGTGAGCCGCCCCAGCGCAGCGAGGACCTGCTCGCGCTCCGCGGGGCTGAGGGTCCGCGCCGAAGCGACGTCGGCGCGCACGATCCCCAGCCGTTCGTCGATCGTCGACTGGAAGGCTTCGCGGACATCGCCGACCAGCGCCACGCGGCGGTGGTCGATCAGCACAAACAGGAACCGCCGGGCCAGGCTTGAAAGCGGCAGCGCCTCCGCCAGCCGCCCCACCACCGCGCGCTTGCGGGCGGGCGGCACGGTGGGCGATTCGAGCACGAGTTTGAGATCCTTCGAGTCCGCCAGCGCCCGCTCGAAGGACTCGATCTCCGCCGTAACGGCGTGCGGATCCACCTCGGAGCCGGGCTTGAGGACCAGATCGGCCAGGGCGCGTGCGTAGCGGAATGCCAGTACGCGGGGCATATTATGAAGTCCCCGTTCCCTGCGCGCCGGAGCGCCGATCGAGATCCTTGAGCATCGCGCCCAGAAGCGCGCTCTCCGAATCCGGGGTCAAGCGCTCCCGAATTCGCCTCTCCGCCAGGCTGATCGCCATCTCGGCAGCGTAGACCCGGAGCTCATGCCGCGCGGCTTTGGCCGCGTTGGCGACGTCCTGCTCCATCTGCTCCCGAACCTTCTGGAGCGCCCGCTCCGTCTCGCCGCGCATTCGCTCGCCTTCGGCGCCGGATTCCTCGCGGGCCTGCGTTTTCAGCTTCTCGATTTCGGCGCCCAGGTTCGCCAGGCGCCGTTCCATCTCGGCGTAGCGCTCCTGTGCTTCCCGGTTGGCGCGGGCGGCATCCTCCAGGCCCCGCCGGATCCCGTCGCCGCGCGCGGCGAAGAACGGCCCGCCCTTCTTATAGATGACGTACCCCAACCCGCCGGCCAGCAGGACGAAGTTCGCCACCTTCCAGAGCACAAGGTGGTCTTCTTCGCGGCCTTTCGCCTCTTCGGCGGCCGGCAACGCCACGGCGACGATCAGCGCCGCGAAGATCAGATGCAGGACGCGTTTCAAACCACTCTCCTGTGCAATACGGAGTCGACGATCTCGTCGGCCAGGGAATCGGTCTGGAGGGCCAGGGACTGCTTGGCCGCGACCAGTTCGGCCGCCAGTTGCCGGCTGGCCTCTTTGACCGCGGCCTCTGCGCTGTGGCGGGCCTCCACTACGGCGCGGGCCTGCTCCTGCCGCACCTTCTGGCGGACCTCTTCCTGTTCCCGGTGAATCTCGTTGCGGGCGGCGCGCAGATCGGCCTCGTATTCTGCGGCCTTTTCCGCCGCTCTCGCCAGGCTCTCCTGGGCCGCCCTTCGGGCGCCTTCGGTCGCGTTAAAGCGCTCCTCGAGCACCCGCGCCATGGGGCGGAAGAACACGCGCTTCAGATAGAGATGGAGCGCGATCACCAGGAGAAAAGTGGGGATCGCCTTCAGAAACAACTCACCAAGAGAGCGGAACAGTTCGTCCATCGGGTGTCAATCGGGAACGCAAACGAAAGACGAGAGATTTGCCGAACCATCAAACTAGCACACGGCTGACGTGGTGGTCAACCGAGGGGGACCTTTGGCAGCCGGCCATCGGCCGTCAGCGAATCCACCCGCCGTAGGCCGTAAGCCACGCGCCGCAGTTAGCCACCCTTCCCCACCCGTGATATTCTAGTGACGCTCAACTGATGCCGCCGCCGGAAGCATTGCCCCGCATCGCCGTCGCGCTTGGCTTCCCCACCGCCGAGAAGCTTATGGAGCACGCTCGCCGCGAGGTCGAATCCGGCGAGACGTTCCTGGAGTTTCGTCTCGACCATCTGGACGAGCCCGAACAGGGCGTCGAGGCCATGCGCCGGTTCCTCGCCGCCTACCCGGACTCCGCCATTGTCGCCACCTGCCGGCGCCACCAGAACCATGGCCGATTCAACGGCAGCGTCGAGGAGCAGATCGCGATCCTCGACGCGGCGGTCGAAGCCGGGGCCCGCGCGGTTGACATCGAAATCGAAACGGCCGAGGTTGCCGCGGCGAAGCTCGACCTGTTCCGGGGCCGTACGCGGCTGGTGCTCTCCTATCACAACTTCGAAGGCACCCCGGCCATGGAGGCGGTCCTGCGGCGGATGCTGCGCATTCCCGCCGACGCATACAAGATCGTCACCACCGCGCGCAAGCCGTCGGACAACCTGAGGATGCTCGCGCTCGCCCGCTCCCACCCGCGGGTTCCGCTCATCCTGCTGGCGATGGGCGAAATGGGATTCCCCTCGCGCGTGCTCTCGCCGGTTTTCGGCGGCCTTTACACCTACGCCACGCCGAGCGCGGCGGAGGGCACCGCGGCCGGGCAGGTATCGGCGCGCCAGTTGCGGCACATCTACCGCATCGAGAAGCTGGACCGCGACGCGCGCGTCTTCGGCGTGATCGCGGACCCGGTGCGGCACTCCATTTCGCCGGCGGTCCACAACCGCGGCTTTCAAGCGCGCCGCCTCGACGCCGTCTACCTGCCGTTTCTGGTGCAGCCGCCGCAGTTGAAGGACTTCATGACGATGGCCGAGAAGCTGCCCGTGACGGGCTTCAGCGTCACCATCCCCCACAAGCAGAAGATCGTCCGCTACCTCGACGTCGTCGAGCCGCTGGCGCGCCGTATCGGCGCGGTCAACACCGTGTGGCGGAAGGCGGGGAAATGGCGCGGCGCCAACACCGACGCGCCGGGCATCACGGTTCCACTTTCCCGGCATCTCCGCGTGGCTGGCTCCTCGATCCTGGTGGTGGGGAACGGCGGCGCTGCCCGCGGCGCGGCATTCGCGCTCGCGGATGCCGGAGCGAAGCTGGCCATCACGGGCCGCAACCCCGACCGCGTTCGCGCCCTGGCCAAGGCCTGCGGCGCCGAGCCGATTCTGCGCGAGCAGGTGACCGACCGCAGCTTCGACGCGCTGGTCCACGCCACACCCCTCGGCATGTCCCCCAATGTGAACGAGACGTTCTTTCCGGGACGCATTCCGGGCGCCGTCGTTTTCGACTTGGTGTACAACCCGCTCGAGACTCTGCTCATCCGCCGCGCGCGCGAGCAGGGATCGACCGTAGTGCCCGGCATTGAGATGTTCCTCGAGCAGGCGGCGCGGCAATTCGAGATCTGGACCGGCGAAAGCGCGCCCCGCGCGGTCATGCAGAAGGCGGCGCTCGAAGCCCTGGCCGGTTCGGGCGAGCCTATAATGAACTCGAAATGAGAATCACGCGGAGACAACTGGCCGGGCTTGTAGCCGCGGTTCCGGCGGCCGCGCGGGGACTGGCCGCAGATCCCGCGGCCGGGCGGCGCCGTGCCACCGCCGCGACGCCGCAAGCCGCGGCCGGGGCTGATTCTACCGCCCAGCCGGCCGCGTCCGCCGCGGATGACCTGCGCAAGAGCGCCGCCACGATCCGAAAGCTGGCAGTGCCGGCCCAGACCGAGCCGGCTTTCTCGTTCCGGGCCCAATAGCCATGCCCGCATTTACGGAGGACCTCTTCTTCGCCGGCATCGGCGAGCTCGGCTCCAGGCTCAGGGCGCGCGAATTCTCGGCCGCCGAGCTGGTGCGTGCCTTCTGCGGCCGGCTGGAAAAGATCGGGCCGGAGTACAACGCGCTCGCGCTTTTGCTGCGCGGCGACGCGCTCAAGCAGGCCCACGATACCGACGGCCGGATCAAGCACGGACGCCTGCGCGGGCCGCTCGAAGGGATTCCGTACGGCGCCAAGGACCTTCTTGCCGTCGCCGACCGGCCCACCACCTGGGGCGCGCGCCCGTTCGCGACGCAGATGTTCGATCATGACGCCGCCGCCATCGGACGGCTGAACAAATCCGGCGCGGCGCTCATCGGCAAGCTGGCGCTAGTCGAGCTCGCAGGCGCGGGCGGTTACCGCTCCGCCACCGCATCGATGTTCGGTCCGGGGCTGAATCCTTGGGACCGCTCGCGCTGGTCGGGCGGCTCCTCGAGCGGGGCGGCCAGCGCCGTTGCCGCCGGCTTGGTTCCCTTTGCGCTGGGCTCGGAGACCTGGGGCTCCATCATGACGCCCAGCGCCTATTGCGGGATCACGGGCCTGCGCCCCACCTATGGACTGGTCAGCCGCCAGGGCGCTATGCCGGTCTCATGGACCATGGACAAGATCGGCCCCATGTGCCATTCGGCCGAGGACTGCGGCATGGTGCTCCACGCCATTTCGGGCGGCGATTCGGACGACCCCGGCTCGGCCGGCAAGCGCTTCTACTACTGGCCCGAGTACGCGCCGGATCTCAAGCAGGTCCGCGTAGGCTTTGCGCCCGTCGATTTTTCGGACTGGGCCGAGCCTTCCGCGCGCCCGGCGTTCCAAGCCGCGCTGGATGTCATTCGCGCTATGGACGTCCAGATGAAAGAGGCGGCCCTGCCCGATTTCCCTTACGCGGCAATCACCGAAGTGGTCATCGCCGCGGAAGCCTCTGCGGCCTTCGAACAGCTCATCGACAGCGGGGACGTGGACCAGCTCGCCGATCCACGCCAGATCGCTGGCCTCCGGGCTGGCCTGGAGATCGCGGCCCGCGACTACCTCAGGGCGATGCGCGCGCGGCGCCTGGTCCAGGATGCGCTCGGCAGGCTGTTCGTGGATTACGACCTGCTCGTTTCACCTTCGCGCTTCGGACCGGCCACCCCGATCACGAAACCGGTCGATAGCGAGCCGCAGCGGCCCAGGCCGAGCCAGAGCGGCCTCTCGGACCTGTGCGCCGCGGGCAACCTGGCGGGACTACCGGCGCTGTTTCTGCCCTGCGGCTTCGCCGACGGCCTGCCGGTCGGGATTCAGATGGTCACACGGCCCTTCAGGGAGTCCCTGCTGATCGCCTGCGGCAGCGAGTTCCAGAGGCGCACCGAGTGGCACCGCCGGCGCCCGCCTCGGCCGGCCGCTTAGAAGCATCCTGCCATAAGCCGGTCGACCCACTTTGGAACCGCTGCGTTCCCCACGCGATCGTAAGCGGGATAGTAAGGCTTCACGTCAACCACCGGAGTTCCGTCCACGCGGACGGCGAGCGATTCGACGTATCCAACCACCTTGAGCGGGATGCCGTCTACGATTCACCCCCTGCGCAGCGCCTCATCGAGCGCTTCGCGGACCCGCTCGATCATCTCCCGCACTTCGGCCCCGCGCGCGACGGGTCCATGCCCCGGAACGACGGCCTCGGGAGCCAACCGCGCGATCCGCGCGAGCGACTCCAGCCATTGGCGCCACTCGGGCGCCGCGCCGCAATCGAGGTTCGGGAAATAGCCGTTGACCAGGCAGTCGCCGCTGTAGAGCACACCCTCGGCCGGGACGTGGACCGCCAGGTTCGAGGGCGTGTGCCCGGGCGTCAGCAGCACGTCTGCTTCGAGGCCGCCCAGATCGAGCGTCGTCTCCTCGCCGATGAACCGGTTGGGGACCGCCAGGCTCGTGCCGATGTAGAAGACCGCTTCCTCGCCGCGCGCGCGGCGCGCCGGATCCTGGATCGCGGCGTTGAACTCCGCCATCCCATCCCGGAGTTCCTGCTCCGTTCGCACGCACCCGGGGTGGCCCAGAATCTCCGCGCCACGCTCCCGGAAATACGCGTTGCCGCCGATGTGGTCGAAGTGCTTCTCGGTGTTGATGACCACCAGGCGATTGCCGGGCCGGGCGAGCGAAGCGTAGCCGTGAATCGTCGCCGCCGCAAGCGCGCTGACGCCCGTATCTAGCACCAGCGTCGTGTGTTCGCCGGCGACGAACCCGGCGTTCACCTCCCACGGCGGCAGGCAGGCCAGCCCCGTGACGGCCCAACAATGCGTGGAGATCCGCATGACTCAGAGTACAAGACCTGTCAGGGCGCAGGCGGTGGGCGGCGCTGAATTCTCAGGACCACGGTACGGTTCTTGAGGCGGTTCTCCCTGCTGTCGGTGGGATACGGCGCGCCTTGGTCGCCAAGGCCCTGCGCCAGCACCATGTCGGAGGGAAGGTGCGCAGAGCCACGCAGGAAGCTGGCGACCACCGTGGCGCGGGCCAGCGCGAGAGCGGAGTTGTCCGAGAAGACGGCGCCGTCCGGAAGCGGCTCGGGATCGGCGTATCCGGCTACGGTCAGTAGGATTCGCGCGGCCTGAGGCTCGAGCTGCCGTGCGAGGGCGTCGAGCGTCTGGCGCGCGGGGGAGGTCAGCCGCGTTCCACTCCAAAACAGACCGGAGTCGAACCGCAAAATCAGGGCGTCACGCTCCTCGGTCACAGTGACGCCCGCTACCGCGATCCGCAGATCCGGAGGCCGGGCGCGCGGCGCTTGGGAAGGCGCTGGCTTCGCACTCAGGATCCGCTCGACGTCGGAGTGTAGAGCCGCGCGGAACCGTTCGAGCCGCCACTCGAGCGCGAAGAACCCCGCCAGCAGCACCACGACAGCCCCCAGAGCCGTGGCAAACCACACCTTCCACCCGCCCGCCATCCGTGCGACTTGCCGCTCGATCCGCGCAATCCGGCTCAACGCATCGCGATATGCCGCTTCGCCGGGATCGAGAGCGACCGCCTGCTGCCACAACTGCCCGGCCTCCGCGAGCCGTCCCTGCTGCGCAAGGATCCTGGCGCGCAGGTCGATCACGCGCGCGGAGGCATCCTCGCCAGCCGGGAAACTGTCGAGCAGAGCCGAGGCGTCCCGATAGCGCCCGGCCCTGGCGGCGCCGGCGGCTCTGCTCAGCACTGCCTCGCTCAGCAGTTTTTCGACCTCGATCACTGGCCGCATGCTCAACGCACAACGTCCGACATGATTTTGTTACGAGCCTCGTCGTTGGCGGGCAACAAGCTCGCGAGTTGCCGAACCGCCGCCTTCAGGCCTTCGACGTCGTTGTTGCCCAGGGCGCGGCGGCCCTGCGCCACGTAGGCGGCGGCCTGCGCCTGGTTGCTCATCTGGGGCATCCTCTTTTCCAGGTTGTTGAGCATCTGGATCCACCAGGCCGGCTGCCTCACCATAATAGACGCCCCCAGGCGGTCCATCTCCCGCACCTTGCGCGTAAGCAGGTCCGGATCGTGTATGCGCTCGGCCTGGTGGATATCCTGTTCGAGCGCCGCGAAGGACGCCTTCTCCTCAGGCGTGATTCCGAGTTCCCGCGCGTTGACGATCTTGCGCTCGACCTCCACCTCCTTGCGCGCCTCTGCCACCAGGGCCGGCCACGCCAGCGCGTCCTCGACCTCGTCGATCGCGACGGCCAGATCGATCAGACGCTTGTCGCACTTGTCGGCCGCATCGCCATCGACCCGCGCCGCCGCAAGCGCGGTCTCCACTTCCGGCAGCATTCGCTCGGCATCGATTCGCTGCAACCCCGCCTGGGCTCGCGAGTCTCCCGTCTCCGCAGTCTTCGCCCTGACGCTCTCCAGCCGCTTTCGCTGCTCCGCGACGTCTTTGTCGAGCTGCGCGGGATCTTTCTTGCGATAGTCCGCGTAGTCGATGACGTGCTCGAACTCCTGGTCGAGCAGCGGGACGTACGCGGAGCTGTGAAGGATGCGCGACCGGTCGATCTCGATGGTGATCTCGACGTCCTGTCCCGCGGGCACGTCCCGCGTGATGTTGTCCGCCGGAATGGTCAGCATTCCGATGAGCTGGTTGCGGCTGGCCCGGTGGTTCTGGCCTTCGAGCACGGGAATGCGGATGATCTGCCCCGATTGGCCGCGCTGAATGCCGACCGCGGTCTTGAGAATTTCCCGCTTGCGCACGGGCAGCGGAGTTCCTTTCTCAAACATCCAAACCATCTCGTTGGTGGCCAGACCGATTCCCACCGAGTGGATCAGTGGCGGATCCTTTGGCGGCTCGACCGAAACCAGATAGGAGAGCCGGTCCGGCGCCGTCTCGCGCTTGTTCCCGACCGCGTCGCAGAGCTCGATGAGAAAAACGTTCTGCCGGCCCTTTTCGGCCCACAGCGTGGTCATGAAGGTTCCGTCAGGAGAAACGCCTACCTTGCCGCTGCGCCACTGCGGGCGCGCTTCGGCGTTGATGAACTCGATGGTGAAGCGCGCCAGATCGTCGCCCGGCGCCCCGGTCACGCGCCCGCCGACCAGGGGTTCCGTGTCAGAGCCCACGCTCTTGTACTCCAGATCGAGCCGGTAGTGGCCCGCCGGCACGCGGAAGTCGGAGGCCAGCTCCAGCCGCTGCGTGCCCGCGAAGATGGCCGCGCCGCGCGCCACCACGGTCAGCGGGTCGAAGTTGAAAGCCAGCGGAATCCCGAGTCCGGCGTTGCGGTCGGCCAGCATTTCGCGCAGCACCGGCATGAAGGTCGGGCCGCCTACCAGCAGCACCTTCTCGATGTTGCCGACTCCCAGCCGCTTGTCGGCCAGCACGCGGCGGCAGATGTTCATCGAGCGCAGGACGTAGGGCTCGGCCAGCAGCGCCACCTCGTCGCGCGTGAGCTCGTAGTCGAAGCTCACCTTCTCTCCCGCGGCGTCGAGGCACAGGAAGTCGATCGTGATCGGCGCAACCTCCTCGCGTGAGAGGATGATCTTGGCCTGCTCTGCGTGCCACTTCAGCTTGGCCATGGCAGCGCGCCACTTCGGGTTGCCGCGGCGGAAGTCTTCGAGCTTGTATCCCTTCGCCACCGCCGGAACCAGGACCTGCTCCACGATCTCCCAGTCGATGAGCTTGCCCCCCAGTTGGTTGTCGCCGCCGTGATTGACGATCTCGATGATGCCGTCGCGGATCTGGATGATGGCCGCGTCAAAGGTGCCGCCGCCGAAATCGTAGACCATCCAGAACACCTTGTCTTTCTCGCTCTGGAAGCCGTAAGCCAGCGCGGCCGCGACCGGCTCCTGCACCAGCGGCGCGACCGAGAGGCCGGCCATCTCGGCGGCCTTGCGCGTGGCCTCGCACTGGGGCAGCTCGAACGCCGCCGGGACCGTGATCACCGCCGCCTCGATGTCCTCCCCCGTGCGCTGCTTGACATCGGCCTTCAGCGATTTGAGAACTTCGGCGGACAGTTCCGCCGGCGTGAAGCGGCGCCCGCTGCGCGGGAACGCCCACTCCTCACCCGTCCCCATTCGGAGCTTGAACTCGCACGCCGAGTTCTCGGAATCGTCCTCCAGCCGCTCCTTGGCGCGCCGACCCACGATGACCCGGTTGCCCTTGTCGATCCACACCGCCGAGGGCGTGTACTCGAAGCCTTCGTTGTTCTTGATCACCTCCACCTCGGCACCCTTCAGCAGAGCGATGCTGCTGTTGGTGGTTCCCAGGTCGATTCCGTGATCGATCGTCGTCCTCGTCATTTCTCCTCCGTTGAGTTTGTTCCTTGGCTTGCTCGAACGCCTTCGGGCGTGCCCACTATGACTTCTCCCATCTGGATCAGCTCCCCTCGGTAGTAGACCGACGGCTTGATGGTGTCGATCACCTTCTCCCGCGAGAGCCCGGGAGTGGGCTGGAAAGCGACGGTCTTCAGGGCGTAGACGCCGCCTTCGGGAACCGCCTCCCCGGTGTGGTCGTGGACCTCCACGCCGGCCTGAGTGAGCGCATCCCACACGCTCTCGAAATGGCGGTACGCCTTGCGCATCGCATCGAGCGGGCGTCCGCTGGACTCGTCCACCATGCGCTGCCGCAGACGCCACAGCCCGGTGCCGATATCGGCCAGCAGACCGAGGCGCGCGCGCCGCCTTTCGGGGTCCTCCTCCGCCGCGGGCCCGCGCGGGGCTGGCGGCGCCGTGAGCGCCTTGACCGCATCGAAGAAGTCGCCCGGCCATTCCAGGGCCTCGATGCGAAACTCGCGGGGGAACTTCCACTGACGCGCGTCGTACATCAGACCCCGCCACTTGGTCCAGATCATAGCCCGCATCTCCTCTCACCGGCCACGGATCTTGCCGAGCGCCTCCCGGGCCGCGCAACGCACGACCGGATCGCTGTCGTTGGCCGCGGCCCGCTCGAGCATTGGCGTTGCCGGCCGGCGGCAGGACCGATCTGCCCGAGCCACTGGGCGGCCTTTTGGCGGGTCTGCCAGCCGGGGTCTTTTCGCACCTCGCTGCGAACGCCGTTTCCGGGGCACTTCGAGCGGCCTCCGGTTCCGAGCTTCCTCACCGATCTGCCGCCGCCGATTGTCACCGGATTCTCACTGTTTCTGGAGTTCTAACATACCGTGATTTTGAGACGGATCCGACCATGTTCCCTCCAGAGTATTCCCGGAATTGGTCAGTCGGAGTCTCCACGTGCTGAAATTACTGCCCTGATTCGTAGCTCGCATAATCAGGGTATCCCCGTGTATTGACCACCGTCCCTCTGTCCCGCGTGCATTGTCGAATGTGCCGTCCTCCCGAAAATGCCACGGGTAGCTCGGCCGCTGAGTAAGCCATGTGCCGACAATACCCGTGTTTCGAATGTTGAGGGTTGCACCCGGTCTGTCAGGCGTGGTCAGCGTTCCGGTCGCCGCCGGCATCGAGTTCCCGGCGGCTACCATGGGCAGGGCTTCTACGGCCGCGCGGCGCACGTCCGGATCGGTGTCGTTGGTTGCTCTGCGCAAGGCCGGCTCGGCCGCGCCGGCAGCGGGGCCGATCTTGCCCAGAGCCTGGGCCGCCCTCTGGCGCGTGAGCCAATTCGCAGAACGCAGGTCCGCAACCAGCAGGGGCACCGTCCGCTCGGGAGCGATCGACCCCAGCGCAGCACTCGCCGCCTGGCTCACCTCCTGGTCGCTGTCCTGGGCCGCCCGCTCCAACGCAGGCACAGCCTGCCGCGCAGCCGAGCCGATGGTGCCCAGGTCTTGCGCGGCTTTCTGGCGGACCTGCCAATTGCGGTCCTTGAGACGCGCGATCAGCTTGGGCAGGGCCCCGTTCGGCGCGATCCTGGCCAGGGCCGTTTCCGCGGCCGCCGCGGCATTGGCGTTGGAACCGTTTGCGAGTCTTTGGAGCGCCGGGACGGCCGCACTGGCGCGGGGCCCGATCTCGCCCAGCGCCAGTGCGGCCCGTTCCGGGAAGCCGCTCGGATCGTCCAGCATCGCGATGAGTCTGGGAAGGCCAACTTCAGGTGCGATCCTCACAATCGCGTACTTGGCCGCCCAGCTCACGTTCGATACCGGATCCCGCACCGCTTTCTGGAGTGCGGGCAGCGCCCCGGCCGCGGCCGGACCCAGCTTTCCCAGAGTGGTCGCACCGTGCAGGCGGACCTCCGCGTTCATGTTCCCGAGTTCCGTTGTGGCCCTCACAACGGACGTCTCGGGCGCCACCTTATCCAGGGCGGCCTGGGCCGCCTGCTGCACCTGGGGGTTGAAGTCTCTGCGAGCGACTCTGCCCAGAACCTCTGCCGCTTGCCGCGCAGCAGGACCTGCCTCGGCCAGAACGTTGGCCGCGAGGACCCGACTGTCCGATCCCAGTGAGGTCAACCGCTCGATGAGCTTCGGTACCTCCGAATCCGGCACGATTCTCACCAGCGCCACCTCCGCCGCGAGACTGGCGGCCGGGTTGGACTCCCGGGCCAGCGTTTCCAGTGCCGCTCGAGCCTGACTGGCTGCGGGACCAACTTCGCCGAGAATCCGGACCGCGTTCACCTGGGCCCACGGCTCCAACCCGGCCATCCGGGCGGCAAACCTGGGCACATAGACGTTCGGCGCGATCTTCATCAATGCTACGTTCGCCGCGGTTTGCACTTCAGCGCTGTCGCGGTCCGCCGCAGCTTTCTCCAGTGCCGGAATCGCCGCCGCGGCCGCCGGGCCCGCCAGGCCGATGAGTTCGGCGGCCTCTTTGCGCACCGGGACATTCGGATCGCGCAGTCTTTCGATCAGCTTGGGAAGCCGGGTCTGGGGCGCCAGCTTGACTAGAGCCGTTTCCGCCGCGCTCCGCAGAACAGGATCGGCGCCTTCGGCCGCACTCTGCAACGCAGGGACCGCCTGCCGGGCCGCGGTTCCGGCTCCCCCAAGCAGCTCCGCGGCCATCGGCCGAAGCTCCTGCTCGGACCCCGTCAGCAATCCGGTCAACTTGGGTACTGCCGTCCCGGGATCGATCTTCACAAACGCTTCCATCGCGGCGCGAGCCACCGCGGGGTTGCCGCTCCGGGTAAGGTTCTCCACCGTGGGCAGGAGCTGCCGGTCGCCGGAGTCGAGTGAACCCAGGACGGTGCCCAGCCGCATCTGAGCTTTCACCGGCGACGCCGAATCTTGCCCCAGCGGCTCCGCCAGAAGGCCCGAGAGGCGTTCGATGGTCGCGCTCTTGGTCAACAGGCCATGGCGGTAGAAGGCCCAGGTGGCCTCCGGCACTCCTTCGACGAATCCGAGCAGCGGGACAGAAAGGTACAGAATGATGCTCAGCGCCAGCGGAACGCCGACCAACAGCAGGGGCCCAAGGCCAGGACGGGCCAGAATCCTCCTCCGGAACGGCTCCCAATTGCCGAGCTTGCCGCGCTCGGGGTTGTTGATATGCGGAGCGCTCCAAGTCTTGCCGGGTCCGGCGCCGAATCTCCATGTCCGCAAGCGTTCGACCAGGGGCGGAAACGTCCGCAGGGCGCCGGGAGGCTTGCGCCCCCGGATCCACGCGCGCGCGACGCCCAGGCCGAGATTGATGGAAATCACGAAGCTCAACAGGACTCCGATGGCATACGGAAGCCCCATGGCAGGCCCGCTGTCGAAATAGCCTTCACAGTTGGCCAACAGGCTCACGGTAACGAGGGCGAAGACGATCCCCATCCACGGACCGAGAGCGCGTGCGGTGCTGTATCTCCGGTGCGCCGCGGCGCACTCCGCGCAGCGCGGCACCTTGACTTCGGAGTGTTGCCAGGTGGTGCGAACCTGGCGGTAGTTGTACCCAACGGCGACGGTCTGGGTCTGTACGTTTCCATGCACGGGCACGGTGTAGCTACGCTTGTCGTCGGCCGGGTTCTGCGCGCAGAAGTAACACACGCCGAACAGCTTGTTGCGGCGGACCACGTTCAAGTTCTGCTCCACGCGCGTGCGGGCCGCCGCGCCCGCGGCGATGCCGATAATCTCTTCGAGCAGTTTCTCGGAGACCACCCAATTGTCGGTCTTGTTGCCGAAAACGATCTGGCAGGTGAGCGCCCGGAGCGCGACTTCATCGTGCGCGCCCTCGCGCCGCGGATCGCCGGCAGGGAGCAGGAGATCGAGCGCGGCCAGCAGCGGGCGCGCCTCGTCGATCAGCCGCCGCGTCACCTGGTCCGCGTGCGCCCGGTCGGCATCCGCCTGCGCCTCCATCATCCGGCAGAGGGTGTTGATCCGTTCGCGCAGAGGCTTGAGCGCTTCCCGTAACGCCTCTTGAGCGGTCTGGCCGGCTCCGTCCGCTTCTCCCCATTTCGCCAGCACCGCCTTGTGGCGTTCGGCCTCGGCCGCATCGCCGCGCTCGGCGGCCTCGACCGCCAGCCTGGCGCTCACGATCGAGAGCGCCCGGAGCAGGCGCGTGCGCATGAGCTGGGCCAACTCCGGCGTGAGTCGGGGGTCGTCCAGCTCGCGGATTCGTCCCTTCACCCGGTTCCAGAAGCCTTCCTTGCCGAGCAGGATGCGCCAGCGCGAAATGGCTTCCTGCCACCACTGATCGCGCTGTTGCCGCTCGTTGCCGGTAAGCTTCTCCGAGCGCGCTTTGAACTCCAGGTCGAGCGCCCGTGCGTGAGACAGGACGGCCAGGTTGTGCGCCGAAACGCTGGCGTCGCTTTGTTGGAGCTCCTGGAGCCGCCATCCGGCCTCGGCGGTCACGATCTCCCCGCGCCCCACAGCCGCCAGCTCCAGATCGCGTTTCCCCTCTCCCAGCGCGTGCGGCCAGAACCAGAACAACTCGTCGACCAGCCGCAACTCGGGATCGCGCAGCCGTTGCGAGGCGGCCCGGACCGCGTCGGTGTCCGGCGGGGGCTGCATGTCCAGCAGGCCCAGCTTCACCTGGCCGCGTCCGAACTTCTCCGCCATTTCGAGCAGCTCCAGGTGTTTCGAGAGGTCGCGTGCGCTCGCGTCGGCCGGAAGGCCAAGAATGCGGAATGCGTTCACCCGGTACAGGCCGGGATGCGCCGCCATGAGCAGGACGTCGGCTGCTAGAGCAGTCTCGCCTATCTCGGATACGCTCATCTTTCTCCTTCCATGCGGACCGGGTGCGGGCTCTTCAACAGACAACCCCTTTGCGCCACAGCCTGACGTGGTATTCGTACTCGTCTCTCAGGGTCGGGTTCTTGTTGAATGCTTCTTCCATCAGGTCCGCGGCTTCGCCGAGCCTGCCCGGCTTCCGCGAGAGCTTGAGAGCCTCGACCGCCATAGACGCGGCCGCCGGCCCGTCGGAAGCCGGCACCGCCCCCAAGGCGTGTTTCGTGGTGTCCTCGAGTGGCTGGGCCTTGGCTTCGGCGGCCTGCTGCGCCCGCCGCGGCTGCCATTTCTCCAGTTCCTCGAGAAACGCTCCGGCGTTGGGATAACGCTTCTGCGGATCGAGCGAAAGCGCGCGCGTCACCACGCGGTCCAGAAACGCGTCCGCCTGCGTGTTGAGGCGGCTGGGCAAAATCAGCGGCTGTTCGAAGAACCCGTCGGCGGGGGCATCGAGCGCCGGAAAGTCCGTAAAGGGGAGCCGGTCGGTGAGTAGCAGGTACAGGGTCGAACCGATGGCCCAGACGTCGCCGGCCGCGGAATCGCCCTGCGGATTCTGGAACACCTCCGGGGCTTTGAAACAGCGCGTACCCTTCGCGCTGGCGAGCAGCGTGAGAGGGTTCACGCGCTTAGCCAGGCCGAAGTCCGTCACGCGTACCCGAAGCCCCGCCGAGTCGTAGCCTATCAGAATGTTCTGGGGCTTGATGTCGCGGTGGATGATCGGCGGCGTCTCTGAGTGCGCCACCGCCAGGCCGCGGCAAACCTGCCGCACGATCTCGACCGAGGTCTCCACCGCAACATAACGGCTGCCGTGCGACCGCCAGAATTGCTCCAGCGTCCCGCCCGCGACGTACTCCATCGTGAAGAAGCCGAACATGCCCCGGGAGGTCTCGGTCACGTCGGCGTCGAACACCCGGATGATGTTCGGATGGCCGATCGAGGAGAGCATGGTCGCTTCCCCAAGCACCTCCTCGATCTCCTCGATGGTCATGCCGACCATCTTGAAGACCTTCATGGCCTGCCGACCCATGAAACGGTGCTTCACGCGGTACACTTCGGCAAAAGCGCCTTCGCCGAGGAAACGTTCCACCTGATAGCAGCCCCGGATGACCTTCTCGTCGCTCAGAAGACTCATCGGCTCCTTCGGCAGTCCCTGGCCTATGGGTTCAGATTCTACCATGACAGACTCTTCAGAGCTGCTTGTCGGCTTTATCCGGGTGCGCGATGTACGTGCGGATGCCCGGGATCTCCGATTCCGAGCCGCGCGCTCCAGCAGGCGGTGCTTCCGCACGCCGGAGAGTCGGTTCCCTGCCGGCCGCGGTTGCTCAGAAAACACGCGCTGTTGGCATAGCCCTGTGGAGCAGGCCGTTTGGCCTGCCCAAGACAGGCCTGGACGCCTGCCCCACCGCTGCGGCTGCGTTTGCTGTTTCATCCCTTCAGTCGGTACTACACCGAATCGGGGCGAATTCTGCGCGGGCTTTGCACAATTAGCGGCCAGCTAGAAAGCGGAGGATGTCGTCCAGTTCGGCGTTTGCCTCGTCGGCCGAACCCAGATAGAGAGCAATCTCCTCGCGCAGCAGCCTCTGATAGGCCCGGCGGGCGGTGAGCAATCGGTTGGCGGCTTCTTTGGCCGTGAGGCCGTGGGCCTGCGCGATCTCGTTGAGCGGAGGCGCTTCCGCGCCGTCCAGCACTGGGTTGACCACGCGCCGGGCGAAGATCGCATAGTGCGCCTCCTTGCCCGTGCGTGCGAATTCGCGCTCGAGGCTTCTCAGAACGCGCAGCACCATGCCGGAGATCCACGCGCGGTGAAAAACCTCTTCCGGACTGTCGCAGTTCTTGAGGAACAAGGGCTCCGAGGCTTCGGCCGCGTCATCGAGCTGGACCAGGTTCCCGTCCGGGCTGCGTTTCCGGGCCCGCTCGGAGCGCAGGCTGTTCGAGACGTAATGATCGAAGGAAGCCAGCAGCAGGGAACGGAACCGGCCTCGCTCCCGCTGCCCTTGTGAGAACAACTGCTTCTCGATCGCTTCGGTCAGGAAGCCCTGCACCAGGTCCTTGGCTTGCTCGAAGTCGTGTCCCCGGCGCAGGAGGTAGTAGTACAGAGGCTTCCAGTAAGCTGCGATGACCGTATCGAGCGTGTCGCGGCGCTCAGCCGGCCCTTGCGACCGCAGCGAGTCAAGCTGCTCCCAATTCGTCGACGGGAACCCCCGGAAGCCTGCGCCGTGGTTCTTCATGGGCGCTTAACAGCATCGCCGAGCCGGCGAAACAGTGTCAAGCGTCACGCGGCGCAGGCGTGCCAAAACAGGTCCCGGCTCACGGCCGGTAGGTGGCCGTGGCCGTGTCGGTCTCCCAGATCTTGACTTCGGCCACTCGCACGGGGCGCGGCGGCGCGGCGGCGTCGAGGCGCCGGCTCATTTCCTGGTAGAAGTACTGCGCCATGTTCTCGGCCGAGGGATTCAGCTTGTCGAAGGGCGGGACGTCGTTCAGGAACCGGTGATCGAGCTTCTCGATGATGGCGCGCAGGATCTGCTTGAGATCGACGAAATCCACCAGCAGGCCCGCCGCGTCGAGCGCCTCGCCCGCGATGAGGGCGCGCACCCGGTAGTTGTGGCCGTGCACGTTCTCGCACTTGCCGTGATAGCCCCGCAAGGCGTGCCCGGCGGCGAAGGTTTCTTCCACGGAAACTTCAAACATCGAAAAAGCTCTCCACGTCGCTGAGATTTGTGGTGAACCGGTATCCCGGCAGGCTGTCGAAGAACACCTGGCCGTACCGCTGCTTGCTGATTCGATTATCCAACAGAACCAGGACTCCGCGATCCGAGCGGCTGCGGATCAGCCGTCCGAATCCCTGCTTGAGCGCCAGCGCCGCCTGCGGGATCTGGTACTCGTGAAACGGCTCGCCGCCGTCGTCACGGATGGCGCGGATGCGCGCCTCCACCACCGGATCGCTCGGCACCGCGAAAGGCAGTTTGTCGATGATGACGCAGCTCAACTGCTCGCCCGGCACGTCCACGCCCTGCCAGAAGGATGACGTCGCAAAGAGCACGCAGTTGGGCGTGCGGCGAAACTCGTCGAGCAGCGCCGAACGCGGTCCGGTGCCCTGGAGCAGAGCCGGATGTTCGAGATCGAACGAGACGAGGTCGTGGACGGCGCGCATCTGCTGGTAGCTGGTGAACAGCACGAAGGCCCGGCCGCGGCTGGCTTTGAGGATGCTCAGGATCTCGGCGGAAGCGGCACGCACGAACGACGGATGGCGCGGGTCGGGCAGGTGCTGCGGCACGTAGAACAGGGCCTGGTTGGCGTAGTCGAAGTGGCCGGGTACGATCAGCGTGCGCGCCGCCTCCAGGCCCAGCCGCCGGCTCGCGTAATCGAAGTTGCCGGCCACGGCCAGCGTCGCCGACGTCAGCACCACCGTATCGACCCGGTCGAACAGCTTTTCCGCCAGGATGCCGGACACATCGATGGGCGTCGCCTGAAGAAACGTGCCGCGCCCGCGACGCTCGATCCAGTAGACCAGGCTGCGGTCGTTGCCCGCCATCCACGTCTCCAGGCTCTTGGCGAGCGACGAGCAGCGGCCGAACAGTGGAAGGACTTCCTGGGGCGCGTCCTTGATGAGCTGGAGGTGCGCCGAGATCAGCTCCAGGCCATGCAGCACGTTGGCGTACTCTTCCCGGTGGCGATCGAGCAACTGCTCGTGCTCGCGGAACCCGCTGCGTCCCTGGTAGGCGTCGAAGAGCGCGAAGAAACGCGCGGCGGCGTTGCCCACCGCGGTCAGGATGCGGTCCAGCTCTTCGGTTTCGAATCGCTTCCGCCGGGAGATGGCCCCTATATCGCGCAGCAGCTCGTCGAACTGGTAGTTGCTCACCGAAAGCCCGAAGTACTGGCCGGCCACGTCTTCGATCTCGTGCGCCTCGTCGAGCACCACGGCGCCGTAATCGGGGATGATGCCGGCGCCCTCCTGCTCCTTCACCGCCAGGTCGGCGAAGAACAAATGGTGGTTGACGATGATGACGTCGCTCTCGAACGCGCGCTGGTGCATGAGGGTAAGGAAGCAGCGCTCGAACTGAGCGCACTTCTGGCCGGTGCACAACTCCCGGCGCGCGTCGATCTTGGTCCACGCCGTGCTGCGCTCGGGCAGGGCCCGGATCTCGGCGCGGTCGCCGGTTTCGGTGGTCTTCTCCCACTCGCGGATGATCTCAAAGTCGGCGACCTCCTCGAGGCCTTCGAGCACCGGCTCCTTCTCCGCGTCGTAGATCTTCTGGCGGCAGGCGTAATTGTTGCGCCCCTTCATGTAGCAGACGGCGATGCCGTCGCCCATGTGCTTCTGGAGGAACGGCACGTCCTTATAGAAGAGCTGCTCCTGGAGATTCTTCGTGCCGGTGGAGATGACGATTCGTTTGCCGGAGAGGATGGCGGGAACCAGGTATGCGAGTGTCTTGCCCGTGCCGGTGCCGGCTTCGACCAGCAGATGGCGGCGTTCGGCGAGGGCCAACTCGACGGCTTCGGCCATTTCAAGCTGGCCGGAGCGGAACTCGTAGTTCGGGTGGCAGCGCGACAGCACTCCCCTACGCGAGAAAAACTGGCGCACTGTGAGCTCGCCGGTCCGGGCCATCCCTCATCAGTATAGAGGGTGGGCCCGCCCTGACAGGCCGGGACAGGCCGGAGGCCTGTCCCACATCAGAACCGGTAATCCGCCGGCTTGATGCCCTTCACGCGCAGGTAGACGATGCACTGGCCGCGGTGGTGCGTGGTGTGATCGGAGGCGAGCATCAGGGCTTCGAGGCCGTTCAGCTTCATGCCCTCAAGCTCGACCTCTTTGCCGAGCTGCTCGGGCGTCAGGCTGCCGATGGACTTGATCACGTAGTCGTAGGAGTCGCTGACCAGCTTCATCACCGTGGCCTTATCCATCTTGTCCGGCTTGCCGATGGGCGACGGCGTCCCGGCGACCTTCGAAACGAAGAACCCATTGGCCCGGGCGATATGCACGAGCTGCTCGGCGAAGGTCATCTCGTCGGGGTTCGGCTTCGATGCGTAGCCGTCTTCGGGCATTTGGTCGGCGATCGCGAGCGTGTAGGCTTTCGAAGTCTGCCAGTGCCTGACCAGCCGGGGAATGAGTGCGTCATCCGCGCACAGAGCGGGGATGGCAAAAGCGACGAGAACTGCCAGAAGCTTCTTCATGGTGGTTGTCTCCTACTTGACTACTACTTTTGCCACCGCGGCGTTGTCGTATTCGTCGGTGACACGCACGGCGATGGTGCATTCACCGGGGTTGGGGCGATCGAGCGTCAGCAGGTAATCCTCTTCTTTCGAATCGGAGAGCCGGCCGGTGGGCTCAACTTGAGTCCAATCGCCTCCGTTGACGGAGTATTCGGCATGGTCGATCACGCTGAGCGCGTCGGCGGCGTGCCAGCGTACGGTGATCTTGCTGCCCGCGATGGCGGCAGTGAGGCCGGCGATGGCGGGTGGAGTGTTATCGATGGTGAAAACGTCGCTCACGAGCCGGCCGGTGAGCGCCTGGCCGGGCGGATTGGACGGCGAATCGGAGGCAGTCACCCGCACGCGGTAGTCGCCGTCCGGAAAGCCGGTTGAATCCCAGCTCAAGCGCTTCTCGGTGACCTTGTCGCTCAGCGGCTTCCACTCCATCTCGTCCTCGCCCTTGATCTCGACGGTGTAAGTCAGCTCGTCGCCGTTCTCGTCGGCCGCCATCCAGCGCGCGCCGATGTAGCCTTTGGCGTACTGCATCGAGACAGAGCCGGAATCGCCGCCCAGATTCATCGGCGGCGTGGGGGCGTGTTGCCCGGGCTTGTTCATGGGCGGCAGCGTGATCGGCGGATTTGGGGAAAGGATCAGTTGCGACTGGGGAGGGAAGCGGTAGTTGGGCGGCGTGATCTCGATCTGCTGCACTTCGGGCGCGACGTTCTTCGGGAGCCAGGCAGCGTCCACCTCGCGCAACTCGGGCGAGTCGCCGGCGGGCGAGGCTTCGAGCACGGCGCGCCACTGGAGGAACCGGGCGGCGGGAGAAGTCATCCGCGCGCCATCGGGCGAGGTGATGGCGGCGGACCAGGGGCTCCAGTCGTCCTGCGGGCGGTCCACATTGCCGCTGCGAGTCTCGATGGCGATGCGGCCGCCGTTGGCGTCGCCGTGGAACGAGAGGCGGCCCCAATAGGAGAACATGCCGGCGTCCAGGACATCGCTTTCGAGAGTGCCGCGCTTCTCGATTGCCGGTCCGACCCGGTAGACCTTCCCTACGTTGCCGGTGGCCGCGAAGAGCTTGCCGCTCAGGCCCTGCCAGAGCGCCGTGACCTGGGTCGGAGGCGCGCTCAGCAGTTCGGTGGACACCAGCGACGAATCGAGCCTGTACACGACTCCCTTGTTGCCGGTGCCGACCAGCGCCCGGCCCGCTGCGTCGAAGCCGATGGCGTAGGCGATGCTCTGCGTATGGCTCCAGACGCGACGCGGCGAGCCGTCCTTATCGATCCGGTAGACCTCAGAGCCGCCCGCGATGGGCGCAGGCTGCGGAACGTTGGGCAGGGCGGGACCGGAGGGCGTGGGCCGCTGCGGTATCTGGTCCGTGGGGCGGGGCTCGATCCCGTGCGCAGGGGCAGGCGCGGGCGGCGGAGCGCTGGGCCCGGCGATGCCAGGGCCGAACGTGGGTGCACCACCCAGCGTCTTGTTCCCCACTCCGGCGGCATAAATCGAGCCGTCTTTGGCGAGCGCCACCGCCGTGATCTCACGCTTGGCGGCCTGGTAGAGCACAAACCCCTCAGCCTTATTCGACACGCGAACGATCAGACCACCTGGCTCGGTTCCCACGATCAGGTTATCCTGGGCGTCGATCGCCATCGAGCGGACGTGGGTCTCAGAGGTCCTGTAGAACACCTTGCCCTGGCCGTCGGGCGTCACCAGGAAAATCTCGCCACGGTCGCCGGTGGCGACGAACAAGTTGCCGCGGCTGTCGAAGACCATGCCCCAGATATACTTTGCCTTGGGATCGAAGAAGACCTCGGGTTTGGCGGAGGGCGAGAGGCGGTAGATCTTGCCGTCGGGAGAAGTGGCCGCATAGACGCGATCCTCGCCGTCGACGGCCAGCGCGTGCACTTCGAGGCCGTCGAGCTCCGCCAGAACTTTGCCTTTGCCCTTGGGCGGGATGATGTAGACGCGCGCGCCCGGGCCGCCGGGGCCTCCCCCGCCAGCGTACAGGTTGCCTTTGGAATCTCCGGCCAGCGCCCAAAGGTAGACCGAGGAGCTGTCGAGGATCTCTTCGAACTGCGGCCCCAGGCGGAGGCGGCCTTCGCTCGATAGCGACAGGTTCTTGCGGTCGCCCTTCTCGAAGTCAGACTGGTCGGCCTGGGACCAGACCTTGGTTCCGGCCGCGGAAAGGAGCGAGGCGGCAATCAGGAGGGCAAGAGAAGCACACGCAGGCTGAAGCCTGCGCTGCACGCTAAAGAGGGACTTGCAAAACTACCGCTGAGGTCCGGGCCAGAACAAGAGGTCTAAAAATGTTTTGAAGAGGGTTGCGTTCCCGATAGAATGTTTCTTGCCAGAAACCACACTATCGGAAAACAACCCTCATGCATAGCTTACTCCAGGTGCTGGCCAGCTTCGGACGGATTCTGCAAGGCCGCCTGTTTCCGGCTCTGGAGGAGGTACTGGGACCGCTCAGCGACTTGCAGCAAAAGCTGGTCCGCACCTTGGCGCTGCTCCAGTTGGATGGCTTCGTCGTCGTCCGGCACGGTCCGGGACGTCCTCCCCACGACCGGGCCGCCCTGGCGCGGGCCTTCGTGGCCAAGGCCGTGTTCAACTTCCCCACCACCCGCGCCCTGCTGGACCGCTTGCGCGATGACCTGGTTTTGCGGCGCCTGTGCGGTTGGGAAAGGGCAGCGGAAGTTCCCCACGAGAGCGTGTTCTCGCGGGCCTTCGCCGAATTCGCCGCCGACCACTTTGCCGAACGGGTGCATGCGGCCCTGATTGAGAGGACCCAGGGCTGGCGGCTGATCGGCCATATCAGCCGGGATTCCACGGCCATCGAAGGCTGCGAGAAGCCCCAGCCCAAGCCCAAGGCCGCGGCCCCCGCGCTGCGGCATCGCCCCGGCCAGACGAACAAATCGCCGGAGCGGATGACGCGGCTGGAGCGGCAGTGCTCGGGAACCATGACCCTGGAGCAGATGCTGACCGAACTGCCCCGGGTCTGCGACGTGGGCTGCAAGACCAACAGCAAAGGCAGCAAGTATTTCTGGATCGGCTACAAACTGCATCTGGACGTGGCCGATGGGCAGATCCCGATCAGTTGCGTATTGACCTCGGCCGCGTTGAATGACACCCAGGTGGCGGTGCCGCTGGCTTTGCTGACGGCGCAACGCGTCACCAGCTGCTACGACCTGATGGATGCCGGCTACGACAGCGAACAGATTCGCCAACACAGTGCTGCTCTGGGCCACGTACCCCTCATCCCGCAGCACAAACACGGTTCTCAGCCGCCGGCCATCATGGACCCCCATCAGCAAGTTCGCTTTCGGGAACGCACCGCAGTGGAACGAGTGTATTCGCGGTTGAAGGAGGAATTCGGAGGCAACTTCGTACGGGTGCGCGGAGGGGCCAAGGTGATGGCCCATCTCATGTTTGGGATTCTGGCGCTCACCGTCGATCAGATTCTGCGTTTGGCACCGTCCTAGGCGGATGAGGCCGGGAGCGGAGGTGCCCCGGGGCGGGGCCGTACGGCCCTTGGAGGCGTGGTGTCTTTATAGTGGCTTCGGAGGACCGGTGAAAAGGAGGTGTCATTCGGGCACGAGGACGCATAACTCCCGTGTCTTCAAGACAAGGATGAGCGCTCGGATTTCTAGAGCTTTTTTGGGGCGCCTCTGGGGGGCAGCGCTTAGCGCCAGATCGTCGTCCGCCCAGCCGCGTTCGCCTCTATTTTGCAAGTCCCTCTAAAGCGTGCGCCACAACAACGCGAAAATGATGTCATTTCACGGTGACCTTGAGAGCGAAGCTGCCGTTGACCACGTAGTCGAAGGGGATTGCGGCCTGCTCGAACGCCGTTTCGCCGGAGGTGGCGAAGGGGCGGCTGGCCGCGCGGCCGGTCTGCATGACGTTCAACACCGATGCGGGAAGGCTGGGGAGCGTCTTGTCGTCATAGTAGATGGTGGGCCGGGACTCGATCAGCGAGACGTACAGCTTGTCGTTGCTCCGCTCCTGGTTGATCAGGGAGACGATCTGAGGCACGTCGATGAAGCGGTTCATGTAGGCCGCCGCGTTCTGGATGCGGTTCAGCGTCTCGGCGTCGCTCAGCAGGATGCGGTGGTCGCCTTTGGCCAGGGTCGAGGGAATGGTCAGGTCGAAGACGCGCTCGATCTGCGGCCCGCGGTACGGCCGCAGGAAGACCTTCACCGGAACCTTCTCGCCGGGCGCGACCTCGCTGGTGGGGATCCAGGCGTTCTCGATAGTGGCCACGCGGCGCTCGGGCAGCAGGTCGACGGTGGCATCCACGCTTTCAAGCTGCGGCGTCTGGACGGCGTTCCCGAACAGGCGGAGGAATTTGTCGCCCCACCATCCGGCCAGGATCATGGGTGCGGGGATCGACATCTCGCTGGGCGCCTGCATGGTGGAGAACGAGATGTGCTGCTGGCCGGCCAGCTCGATCTTTCCGGTCACCCGGTAGGTGGCCTCCTCCATGAAGTCGTTGAGGCTGGAGATGGAGTTGAACAGCGTCATCATCATCAGGTAGGGCGTCCACTTCTGCTGCACGAAGACGTTGAAGTGCAACTCGCGCTGTTTGCGGATGGTGTTGTCTTCGGCGAAGGAGCGGACATGGAGGCTGACGGGCACCACGGCTGCGGTCTCGCCGAGCACGCCCAGGATGCCGCTATGGCGGTCCTGGTGGAGCGCGCCGACGATCTGGGTGGCGTTGCCGAACTTATTGGGCTGGAACGCCGACGCGTGGGTGAACAGAATCTCGCCTTCGCTCATAGGCATATCGACCGGACCGAGGTCGAAGAACGGGTGCCCGAAGGCGAGCACGCGGCGGCCGTCGTTATAGGTGACCGTACCCAGGCCGGTGATGCTCATGTCGCCCGAGACCAGCACGCCCGCGACCGCATCGCCCGGCTGAAGCGCGTGCTGCCATCCAGGGGCGGGCTTGGGGCTGTCGAGCGCGGCGCCGGCGCCGCCTTGAACCGCGGCGAGACCGAGTTCCCGGAACAGCGGCCCGAACTGCTCGAGCACGGCCGGATCGAAGCCGGAGAAAGCCAGCGGCGTCTCGATGGGCGTCATCAGGGCCGTTTGCGGGGTCAGGCTCGCGGAGCCTCCGGCGGCAACCACACGGGCCAGCATGTCATCCGGCAGCGCGAGCGCCGCGCGCGTCCGGGCTTTATCGGGCGTGCGCGCGTCGGCGGGGAGCGTGCCGTCGTAGTCCTGGATTTCGAGCATCAGCTCGATGGGGGTGATGCCGCAGATGGCGTCCGGTGAGAATATGCTGAGGCGCAGGGCGACCGCGCCGATGAGCTTGCCGTCAATGTAGACCGGGCTGCCGCTCATACCGCCGGCGACGCCCGTGCGGAGCGCCTTGCCGTCCATCTTGGCGAGGATGATGTCCTGCTTCGGGCCCGAGGCGTTCTTCCAAAGTCCGAGGATCTCGACCGGGATCGGTTCCGGCTCCTTGCCGAGGAACACCGTCCAGGCGGTGCCCTTCATGCCCGGCCGCAAATCGGCGGCGCGCATGATGGCGGTTGGGCCGGCTTCCGGGCGCGCAGGCTGCGGCGGGTTTTGCGCCCAGGCGGGCAAGGCGGAAGCCACGACGATGGCGAGCGCCGCAGCGCGGCATTTCTTCATGAGGTCTCGTTTCCTTGAAACTCGGCTCCGCACCCCGGGACCGTACGCATACATTATCGCCCGAGGCGGCGGATAGCGTTAGACGCTAGATTTGACGCGGCTTGGGGCTGGGAGGTTGCAAGGGGGCAGCCGTCTGCCGTCAAGCTGCGGCCCAATAACGTCAGCGCGGCTGCTGCTGGGTCAGGCAGTGCAGGGTGCCGTAGCCCAGGACCAGGTCAACGGCGTGGATGCCAACCACGGGGCGGTCGCGGAACAGTTCCCCCAGGATGCCGAGGGCGCGGCGGTCGGCGGGATCGTTGAAGGTCGGCACCAGGACGGCCGCATTCGAGATGTAGAAGTTGGCGTAGCTGGCCGGCAGGCGCTCGCCGTCGAAGAAGAGCGGCCCGGGCGTCGGGAGCGCCACCACTTGGGGCTTCGAGCCGTCTTCGAGGCGCAGGTCCTGGATGCGCTCCCAGTTCCGGGCCAGCGGCCGATAGTTGACGTCCCCGGGATTGTCTTCGCGGATGAGCACGACGGTGCGCGGGTTCACGAAGCGGCAGATGTCGTCGACGTGGCCGTGGGTGTCGTCGCCAGCCACGCCTCCGGCCAGCCAGAAGACGTTAGTCACGCCCAGAAACTCCTTCAGCGCCGCTTCCATTCCAGCGCGGTCGAGGCCGGGGTTGCGCACCTGGGTCGCGGGATCCAGGTAGCACTCCTCGGTGGTGAGAAGCGTGCCGCGGCCGTTGACGTCGATTCCGCCGCCTTCGAGCACGAACTCGCGGCCATCCACACGGGCATCGAACAGGGGCACGCCGAGACGCTTGGCCACCCGCTCAGGCACCCGGCGGTCCTTGCTCCAATCCGGATATTTGGCCCAGGCGTTGAAGTGGAAATGAACGATGGCGGTGAAGGAACCGCGGCGCACAAAGATGGGACCGCTGTCGCGGGTCCACCCGCGGTCGGTGGGATGGACCAGGAATTCGACGCGGCCGGCGTCGGCTCCGGCGCGGGCGAGGGTGCGCCGAGCCTGCTTCTCTGCGGCGGGGGAGTTGACCAGGATGCGAACAGCCTCCCCGGCCGAGATCTTGCGCACGATTTCGGCATAGACCCAGCGGATGGTGTCGAGCTTGTCCGGCCAGTCGGTGGGATTGTGGGGCCAGGCCAGCCAGGTGGCCTCGTGGGGCTCCCATTCGGCCGGCATCGAAAAGCCGAGGGCTGCCGGCGTGGTCGCGGTGGTCGTGCTTCGAGTCAGCATGGGTTCCATTCGACTTTACAACAGGGGCGGAAAAACCGGGGACGCGCCTCCCCGGGAGCGTGGCCGATCTCCCCGGTTTTTTCGTGGCAAAATTGGAACTTACCATGGCCACAACCAAGAACCGCCGCTACCGCGAAGACCTCTCCGAAATGCCGGAGTGGCTGAAGAAGAAAAAATGCCCGCAGCGGGACAAGTACATGTCCGGCCAGCGCATCCAGCCCAAGAACCTCACCGGCCGCGAGAAGCTCGCCGATATTATCGATAACGCGTTCCTCGCCTACAACTCGGCGCGGCTCAAAGAAGGCTGCCAGCTTTTCGCCCGGAAAATGCTGGAGCCGGACGTCACCATCGGCATGAGCCTTTCGGGCGCGCTCACACCGGCCGGCCTGGGCTGCTCCTCCATCGTTCCGCTCATCAAGGCGGGCTTCGTGGACTGGATCGTGGCGACCGGCGCCAACCTCTATCACGACCTGCACTTCGCTCTGAACTACCCGGTGCGCGTGGGCAGCTTCAAGATGGACGACACCGAACTGCGCGACAACGATATCGTTCGCGTCTACGACGTCCTGCTCGGCTACAGCGACTGCCTGATGGCCACCGACGAGATCCTGCGCAGCATTTTGGTGCAGCCCGAATTCCAGAGGGAAATGGGCACCGCCGAGTTGCACTACCTGCTGGGCCGTTACGCCGCCGAGTGGGAGCGCAAGGCCGGCCTCAAGGACGTCTCGGTGCTGGCCGCGGCCTACCGCGCCGGGGTGCCGTGCTACACCTCGTCGCCCGGCGACTCGACCATCGGTATGAACGTGGCCGGCGTCGAGCTGCGTGGCAACAAGCTGCGCCTCAACCCTTCAATCGACGTCAACGAGACCACGGCCTTCGTGCTGGCGGCCAAGCGCGCGGGCGGCCGGAGCGCGGTGGTTTTGTGGGGCGGCGGCAGTCCGAAGAACTTCATGTTGCAGACCGAGCCGCAGATCCAGGAAGTCCTGCGCATCAAGGAATACGGCCAGGACTTTTTCCTTCAAGTGACCGACGCCCGGCCGGACACCGGAGGGTTGAGCGGCGCCACGCCGAGCGAGGCCGTGAGTTGGGGCAAGGTGGACCCGGACCGCCTGCCTGACGCGGTGGTCTGCTACACCGACACTACCATCGCCATGCCGCTTCTGACGCACTACGCGCTGGCCCGGCACAAACCGCGCAAGCTGCGCCGCCTTTACGATCAGCGCGCCAAGCTCATCAAGGCGCTGACCAAAGAGTATTTCCTCCACAACAAGGTGAAGATGGTGGACGGGTCCGATCCCGTAATCGACTGATGACCGCACGCCAGTTGCAGTCCATCGCCCGGCAGGGCGGCACGCCGGTGGTCGTGATCGACCACGACCTGCTGCGGCGCAACTACGCCAGCTTCAAGAAGCACCTGCCCAAGGTGCAGGCCTACTATGCGGTGAAGGCCAATCCGGCCCCGGAGATCATCCGAACGTTCTATGAGGCCGGCGCGAGCTTCGATGTCGCTTCGCTGCCCGAATTCATGCTGGTCTACGAGAACATCAAGAACCTTCCGGCCAGGGAGCGGCAGGATTTCATCTGGGATAAGATCGTCTACGCCAACCCGATCAAGCCCAAGGAGACGCTGGAAGCGCTCGACCAGTACAAGCCGCTGGTCACTTTCGACAACCTGGCCGAGCTGCGCAAGATCAAGCAGTTCGCCCCGAGCGCCGGCCTGGCGCTGCGGCTGCGCGTGCCCAATACGGGCTCGATGGTGGAGCTGTCGTCGAAGTTCGGCTGCGATCCGGGCGAGGCGGTGGACTTGGTGGAGGAGGCTTTCCGCGTTGGGCTGGTAGTCGAGGGCCTGAGCTTCCACGTGGGGAGCCAGTGCACAAACTTCCAGAACTTCGTCCAGGCGCTCAACATGGCGGCCGCGGTGATGCGCGAGGCTAAGTCGCGGGGCCACGACATCAAGATTCTGGATATCGGCGGCGGATTCCCCGCGCGGTACAACCGCCACGTCCGGCCCTTCAGCCTGCTGGCCAAGCGGATCAACGCCGAGATCGCGCGGCTGTTTCCGGACGACATCGAGATTCTAGCCGAGCCGGGGCGTTACCTGGTGGCCACGGCGGCGGTGGTGGTAGCGCGCGTGATCGGGAAAGCGGTCCGCGACGGCAAGAGCTGCTACTACATCGACGACAGCGTCTACAATACGTTCTCCGGCATCGTTTTCGACCACTGCCAGTACCACGTGAAGGCGTTCAAGAAAGGCCCCACCGAAATCTGCGCCGTCTTCGGCCAGACCTGCGACGGCCTGGACTCCATTTCCCAGGCCGAAGAGCTGCCCGACCTGGAGATCGAAGACCTGGTTTACTCGGAGAACATCGGGGCG
The DNA here is from genome assembly GCA_963719445.1 of Bryobacterales bacterium. Lineage (GTDB taxonomy): Bacteria > Acidobacteriota > Terriglobia > Bryobacterales > Bryobacteraceae > DASWZN01. Next base: position 2,602,306 of record OY970385.1, on the reverse strand, counting down.
TACAGCAACGCCTCGGCGACGTGCTTCAATGGGTTCCCGGTGGCGCTTGTGGTGCATGTGAACAGGTAGCGGTCAGCCATCAGCCGTCAGCCGTCAGCCGTCAGCCGTCAGCCGTCAACGGGCCACTGGAGGCACAGACCGAAGCCGTCGGGATCCTTGAGGTAGAGCTGCTTCATGCCGTAATGCGACATCGGGGGCAGACAAAGAACAACGCGGTGTCATCGTGCGCGGCCACGCGGGCGGGTTCGGGAGCAGGCGGACGCCGGTCCTCTTCGTCGGCGGTGTTGAGAATCAAGTTCATGCCGTTCAGCCGCAGCAGCGCCCAGTCAAAGCGATCCCCTGGGCGAGAAGTGGCGACGAGTCTCGAAACCCAGCAGGTCGCGGTAGAAATGGACCGATGCCGGCATGTCGAAGACCTGCAGCAGCGGTGCAGGGCCTTTTATGTCCAGTGGCATGTCATCCCCCCTTTGCTGCAATTCCACTCAAGGCGCCGTGGGCCGGTCACGCCGGATTCTTCGTCCGCAAGCCCTTCTAATAACTGACGTTCACGCGTCGTGACGGTCGGGCCTCCTTGACGGCCGGTGATACACTCCCCGCGGTATGGATGAATCACGAATTCTTTCGGTTACGGTCGAGATGGTTGCGCGGATGTTTCCGGTGACTCCGGTCGCACACGTGCGCGCGCACCTGGCCGCGGTTTTGAACGCGCTGGCGCCGGATCTCGCCACAAAGCAAATGATCCTTATGGCTCTGGCGACGATACGGGCCGAGACCGAGTCGTTCGAGCCCGTGAGCGAAGGCGTCAGCAGGTTCAACACGTCGCCGGGCGGGCATCCGTTCGATCTCTACGACAACCGGCCCGCGTTGGGCAACCTGGGGCCCCCGGACGGCGAGCGCTTCCGCGGCCGGGGTTTTGTTCAACTGACCGGGCGGGCCAACTACCTGCAGCACGGCCGGGCGATCGGGCTGGAAGAGCAGTTGGTCGCGAATCCCGAACTGGCGAACGACCCGGACATCGCAGCGCGGCTGCTGGCGAGCTTCCTCAAGACCAGGGAGAAGCCGATTCTGGCGGCCCTGGCAAGGGGCGACCTGGCGGCCGCACGCAAGCTGGTCAACGGAGGCGCCGCCGGCATCGACCGGTTCACCGACGCCTATCGCCGCGGCGAGGTTCTGCTTCCCGACGCGATCGAAGTAAACTGAAGCTGGATCGACTATGAACGGCGCCGAGTGTCTCCTCGCGACCTTGCAGCGGAACGGTGTGAACCTGTGCGTGATGAACCCGGGCACCTCCGAGATCGAGTTTGTCTCCGCGCTTGACCGGGTGGCCGGGATGCGGAGCGTACTGTGCCTGTTCGAAGGCGTTTGCGCGGCCGCAGCGGACGGCTACGCGCGCATGACGGGCAGGCCGGCGGCCACGGTGTACCACATGGGACCGGGTCTGGGGAACGCGCTCGCCTACCTGCACAACGCGCGCAAGGCGCGGTCGCCGCTGATAGCCATAGTGGGCCAGCACACCGCGCAGCACCTCGCGTACGAAACGCCGCTCAAGGCCGACATCGCCGGGATTGCTCGCCCGGTTTCCGGATGGCTTCGGGAGATTGAGGACGCCGGCGCAATCCCGGCAGCGGCCTCGGCCGCCGTCAGCGCGGCTTTGGAACCGCCCGGGCAGGTGGCGACTCTCATCGTCCCCACCGATTGCGCGTGGAGCGAGGCGGGAGAGCCGGGGCCGGTGGTCCCGCGGCCGGTCAGGCGCATGCCGGATGCCGGGAAGATTCGCGAAGCTGTCCGCATCTTGCGCGGGAACGAGCCTGCGGGCGTGTTCCTGAGCGGCAGCGCGCTGCTGGGCCGCGGTCTGGACGCGGCGGGCCGCCTGGCCGCATCCACCGGCGCGCGCATCCTCACCAACCGGTTCTTCAGCCGGATGGAGCGCGGCCGCAATCGCTTTGCGCCGGAGCGCATTCCCTACTTCCCCGAGGCGGCCGAGCCGATGCTGGCGGGCCTGAAGCACATGATCCTGGTGGAAGCGCCGCCGCCGGTTTCTTTCTTCGGCTACCTGGGACGCCGCGGTCTGGTGGCGCCCGAAGATTGCGCGTACTACGAACTGGCGTCCGTTGCGGAGGACGGCCAGGCGGCACTCGAAGCCCTGGCCGAAGAGTGCGGCGCCGGCCGTCCCGCGCTGGTGGTGCGGGAACGCCCGGGGCTTCCCTCGGGCCCGCACCTCACGCCCGCCGAGGTGGGGCGGGCCGTGGCGACGCTGCTGCCGGAGGGCGCCATCGTTTCCGACGAGGCGGTTTCCCTGGGCGAAACCATCAGCGAGTGCCTGGACGCCGCCGCGCCGCACGATTTCCTGGCTGTCACCGGCGGGGCCATCGGCCAAGGGCTGCCCCTCGCTCTCGGGGCGGCCCTGGCGTGCCCCGATCGCAAGGTGGTCGCGCTCGAAGGCGACGGCAGCGCGATGTACACCTTGCAGGCGCTGTGGACGATGGCCCGCGAGCGGCTCGATGTGGTAAGCGTCATCCTGGCCAACCGCCGCTATCGTGTGCTGGGGATCGAAATGGAGCGGAGCGGGAAGACGGGGAAACTGGCCGAGGAGATGATCGACATCGGCCGCCCCGATCTCGACTGGGTGAAGCTGGCGGAGGGGATGGGAGTGGCGGCCACGCGCGCGGCGACCGTATCCGAGTTTGTGGATCAGTTTGGCGCGGCGATGCGGGAGCCGGGGCCGCGGCTTATTGAGGCGGTGCTCGGCTAAGGTCCGGCGAGCCGGCAGTTCGCTGGCTTTTCGTGCCTGAGCGGATGGAGTTTCCGCTGATGGAGAGCGTTGGTTGTCGACTGGAACCACTGAACCAGTGGCGTCAGGGCTCCCGGGAACGGTGTAAAGAACGCAAAGCCCTGGTTCTTTTCCCCTCTTGGAATGACGGCCGCGAAGACCGCGCCCCTATCGACTGACACCCAACCCCTTTTCGCGTCCTTGAGCTCTTTGAGCCCCGGAGCCTCCAGGATCGCCTGGAGGGATTCCAGCGCTTCTTTTGGAAGCAGGTCCTCATAGATGCGAGATCCGCTAGGTCCTAATGGGAGCGACTGCCATGTCTCCTCCATGTGGAACCGCCCATCCGGAAACACGGCCAGGCACGTGCCTGAGACGCCGTTTGACAGATCGACCTTCATGTGCTTGAGCTTCGCCACAAACGATGAGGCTGGCGGGCCTTGCGCAGACGCCGAAAAGCCCATCGTCAAGGCGACAAGCACGGCAAACACTCGCCCACGCATAACTAGGGCTCCGTCCTGGGGCCCTCATAGGCTCTGACAACTTCGGCCAGCGGGCCGTCGCGCACCACGCGGCCGTGGTCCAGCCAGATGGCACGCTCGCAAAGCTCTTTGACGCCGGCCGCGTCGTGCGAAACGGCGATCAGAGTCTTCCCCTCGCGCTTGAACTCCAGCATCTTGGCGTGGCACTTGGCCTGGAACGCATGATCGCCGACGGCCAGCACCTCGTCAACGATGAAAATGTCGGGGTCCATGTGCACGGCCACCGAGAAGGCGAGGCGCATGACCATTCCGCTCGAGTAGGTCCGCAGGGGTTCGGCGATGAAATCCTCGATGCCGGCGAAGTCGACGACGCTTTCGAAGACCTCGCGAGTCCGCCGGCGGGATAGGCCGAGCAGCGAAGCGTTGAGCCACACGTTCTCGATGCCGGTCAGATCGAGATGGAACCCCGCGCCGAGCTGAAGCAGGGCGCCAATGCGTCCGTTGACGGCCAACCGTCCGGCGTCCGGCTCGGCCAAGCCCGCGATGACGCTCAGCAGGGTGCTCTTGCCGGCGCCGTTGGTGCCGACCAGCGCCACGCCTTCGCCCGGCTCGGCCCGGAAGCTGACGTCCTTGAGCGCCCAGAAGCGCTCCTTGCGTCCGTGCCGGAACCAGCCCTCAAGGTGCTTGCGCAGCAGGGCGCGGCCGGTGTGCCGGTAGAAGAACTTCGAGATTCCGTTAAGCTCGACGGCGGGGTTCATAGATAGTCGTAGAACCTCCGTCGCAAGAGTCGGAACACCGTGAAGCCGGCCAGAAACACCAGCGTGGAACTGATCACGAGCTTGGCCACCAGAGGCGCCGGCGGCGGAATGCGATCGAGCAGAATGTTGCGGGCGGCCAGCACCAGCGCGGCGACCGGGTTGAGCTGGTAGACTTCGCGATACCTGGCTGGAATCACCGAGAAAGGGTAGAAGATCGGCACCATCCAGAAGAGCACGACGGTCGCCGATTCGACGACGTACCGCATGTCGCGCACGTAAACGTTGAGGCTGGAACACAGCAGGGCCAGCCCGCAAACGAACACCACTTCGCAGGCCCACACGAAGGGCAGCCACAGCCAGTAGACGTTCACGCCTCTTCCGGCCAGGAGCACGGCGGTGAGCAGCAGGCCGACCTGGATCAGGAGGTGAATGCCGATAGAGAGCACCGAGGAGATGGGAACGGCCTCGAGCGGAACCGGCACGCGCTTGATGAGGCTGGCGTTCTCCACCAGAGACGAAGTGCCCGTGCTCAAGGCCAGCGTGAAGAAGTTGTACGGCACCAGCCCGCACAGCACGAATGCCGCGAAGTTCGGAATGCGGTTATTGGGGATGATGTGCGTGAAGAGGAACCAGAGCACGCCCATCATGATGAGCGGGTTAAGCAGCGACCAGAAGACGCCCAGCGACATGTTGCGGTAGCGGATCTTGAAGTCTTTGAGGACGAGCTGCCACAGCAGGAAGGAGTACTGGCCGTCCCACTTTGGGCCGGCGCTCGTGGCGGGGCTGGGTGCGAGCTGGTCGGCTGCTGACAATCCCCTCAGGGTAACAAACATGGGCGGGGCGGAGGCTGGCAGGGCATGACCAGGGGCCGCGGTTCAGCGGGCGGGCATGATCGCGTCGTACACTGGCAAGGCGAGGTCGAGATGTCCGATCCGAGCCGATCCGAAATCCTGCTCTACCAGAGTCCGGACAACCGGACCCGCATCGATGTCCGGCTGGATGGCGAGACCGTGTGGCTGTCGCAAGCCCAGATGGCGGAGTTGTTCCAGACGAGCAAACAGAACGTCAGTCATCACGTCCGTAACGTATTCGAGGAGAAGGAGTTGGACCCTGCCTCAACTGTCAAACAGTACTTGACAGTTCAAACCGAGGGCGGCCGAGAGGTGCAGCGCGCCATCGATTTCTATAACCTGGACGTCATCATCTCGGTCGGCTACCGGGTGCGGTCCCATCGGGGCACCCAATTTCGGATCTGGGCCACCCAGCGGCTGCGGGACTACATCGTCAAAGGGTTCACGCTCGATGACGAGCGTTTGAAGGACGGCGGCCGGCGGAACGACTATTTTGACGAGCTGATCGAGCGCGTCCGCGCGATTCGAACCTCGGAGCGCAACTTCTACCGGAAAGTCACGGACATCTACAGCACCGCCTACGACTACGACGCCAGCGCGGAAATCACACACGAGTTCTTCGCCACCGTGCAGAACAAGTTCCATTGGGCCATCCACGGCCACACCGCAGCCGAGGTGATTGCCGAGCGGGCAGATGCGCGGAAGCCCAATATGGGGCTGACGAACTGGCGGGGCGACCGCATTCGGAAGGCAGACGTCGGCGTTGCGAAAAACTACCTCACAGCCGAAGAACTGTCGATGCTGAATCTCATCGTGGATCAATACCTCTCATTTGCCGAGCTTCAGGCCCGGCAACGGAGGCCGATGTACATGCGCGATTGGATTCGAAAGCTCGACGACTTCTTAAAGCTGAATGACCGGGAGATCCTGGATCACGCCGGGAGGATCTCCGCGGCGCTCAGCGAGCAGATGGCGCAGCGGGAATTCGAGAAGTTCTTCGCACACCAGCGCCAGGTTGAAGCTGACGAAGCGGTCAAGGCGCTAGACAGAGAGGTCATCGACGCCGCAAAGGCCCGGCGCAAGCCGAAATCAAGCTGACCCGCCATTGCGAGCAAGTCCGTCGATTGGCCGATCCGTTCCTCGATCAGCGCGATCGCGATGGCGTCATCCGTGGTATTCTCGTCCCGATGGAAGGCTCGGCAAGGCCGCTCCCGCTGAAGAATGCCCCACTTCTGTACGCGCCAGAGAACGAGCTTGGCGTAGTCTTTCTGTTCTCTCGAATCGCGAGACGGCTGCAATTCCGGATCGAGGAAATCCGCACGGCCTACCCCGATTGCATTGCGTACAGGCACGCTGGCGGCACGGAAAAGCGGGTAAGGATCGAGTTCGAGTTTAGGTCGAGTAACTTCAAGGCCCATCGCCACGATCCGAAGCAGTGTGACTGCATCGTCTGTTGGCACCACGACTGGCCGGATGTCCCAAGCCGTCTTGAGGTAATCGAATTGAAGCGCTATTTCGGCGCTTCGTTCAAGGTCTGGCTTCAGGTCGCGGTCAAGAGCCAGTGCCCGCAGTTGGATGAGCGAGACGTGTTGGACTGGGCCCTGTCAAAGCAGGTCACCCATGGCGATCTTCTGCTCATGTACCGTGGCTATCCGTACTGCCGCATCACTGACGTGTTCCGACTTGCCGGTCGCGAGCTTACGCGCGGGCGCGCAGGTTGGAGAGACGGGGAGTGCTTAGCAGGCCGGATAGAGCGAGTCTGCAAGTTGGAGTCTCCGATCTTCCTCGAGGACCTGCGGAACCATCGCGTTCTGCGAACCGCCTCATTCGTGCGAAGAAACATGCAGGGGCGCGCGCTGCTCGCGTCAGAATACTGGCATTACCTGCATGCAATGATCCACGAGCGGAATCCCAAGATCCGCAAGGCGCTGGCCCGCTATTCGCCGGAGAAACTCTGAAACAACGTTGGCATCATCCGCCGGTCTTCCCCAGTTCCGCCAGAATCCGCCCGGCCGCCTCCTTGCCTCTGTCGCCGATTTCGCCGACCGGGCCGACGCAGCTCGGGCAGCCGGATTCGCAGGGGCAGGCGCGGAGAAGTTCGGCCGCGTGGGCGATCAGCGCGGACGTCATCTTGAAGAGCGGCGCACTTTGGCCGATGCCGCCGGCGTAGGAATCGTACAGATAGAGGTCGGGCTGCCAAGCGCCGAGGCCGCTCGCGATGTTCTCGCCGAATGCCACACCCAGGTCGCGCGGGTCGGCCATCAGCAGGAAGGCTGCTGCGGTGCGCAGCACGTTACCGAGACCCGTGAGGCCGTTCTGCCGCTCGGTCGGCGTGAGGTCCGGGAAGCGGGCCATGAAGGTCTCCGGGAACGTCAGCCAGAACGCGGTGGTGTGCATCTCCTGCTCGGGCATGGAGAGGCTGCCCGCGCCCACGTTCTCCATGGTGTAGAACTTGATCTTCTTGAAGCCGACAATCTGCCGGTTCACGCGAACGTCGCCGTGGGCCGCGCGCGCGCCGGCCAGGGGCGCGCTGTCGAACTCCTCGAGCACCTTGACCTGCGTGTAGTCGATGGCGTCCGTGTAGTAGTCGCTCTCGACGCGGCGGACGTAGGCCTTGCGCCCTTCGTAATCGAACTTCTCCACCTGGTATTGCCGCGCCTCGTGCAGGTAGATGGCCTTCTCGTGGAGCGTGGTGAGCGCCGATGGGAAATCGACCTCCGCGATGATCTGCGGCTCACCGGTCGTATCCACCACCACGAAGTTGTCACTGGTGATGGAGCGGAGGCTGATGGCGTCGGCGGGGTAGGTGTCCGAGGTCCAGTGCCAGGCGCCGGCGGAGTGGTGCAGCAGGCCCAGCTCGTCGAGGAACGCGCAAAGTTCCGCCGTATCGTGCCGGCCGAACTTCTCGCCGTCGCGGATGGGCAGCTCGAAGGCGGCGCACTTCAGGTGGTTGATGAGGATCTCGACGTTGTCCGGGTTGATGTGCGCCTGCTCGGGCGAGCTGCCGAAGAAGTACTCCGGGTGTTCGATGATGTACTGATCGAGCGGGGCGCTGGATGCCACCAGCACCGCGGCCGAGGTCGATTGACGGCGCCCGGCGCGGCCCGCGCGCTGCCAGGTGGAGGCGATGGTGCCGGGGTAGCCGGCCATCACCACGGCATCGAGGGAGCCGATGTCGATGCCGAGCTCGAGCGCGTTGGTGGCCACCACGCAGCGGATGTCCGCTTCGCGCAGTTTGCGCTCGATCTCGCGGCGCTCGCGCGGAAGGTATCCGCCACGGTAGCCGCGCACCGCGTCCGCGCCCGCCGGCAGCCGCGCGGCGGCGTCTTTCAAGTAGGTGATCAGAACCTCGGTGGCCAGCCGGTTGTTGGCGAAGACCAGAGTCTGCAGGCGGTTCTCCAGGAACTCCAGCGCGACGCGCTTCGACTCCTGCAAGTAGCTGCGCCGGATGCCAAGCTGGCGGTTTACATAGGGCGGGTTGTAGAAGATGAAGTACTTCTCGCCCGAAGGCGCGCCGTTGCGCTCGACCAGCTCGAAAGGCTCGCCCGCCAGCGTTTCGGCCAGCTCGCGCGGATTGGCGATGGTGGCCGAGGAGCAGATGAACTGCGGCTTCGAGCCGTAGAACTCGCAAACGCGCTTCAGCCGGCGGATGACGTTGGCCACGTGGCTGCCGTAGACTCCGCGGCAGTAGTGCAGCTCGTCGATGATGAAGTAGCGCAGGTTCTCGAACAGCTTGGCCCACTTGGTGTGGTGCGGCAGGATGCCGGCGTGCAGCATGTCGGGATTGGTGAGGACGATGTTGGCGCGCTCACGGATGGCTTTGCGCGCGTCCTGCGGCGTGTCGCCGTCGTAGGTGAAGGCGCGCAGGTCGGAGCCCGCGGCGTCGAGCGCCTGCTGCAGCTCGTGAAGCTGGTCCTCGGCCAGGGCTTTGGTGGGGAACAGGTAGACGGCACGGGCGCCGGGGTCCTCCATCAGGCGGTTCAATACCGGCAGGTTGTAGCAGAGCGTCTTGCCGCTGGCGGTGGGCGTGACCACCACCGTGTTCTTGCCTGCGTTGACGAGCCCGAAGGCCGCGGCCTGGTGGCTGTAAAGCCGCGTGACGCCCTGGCGTGCCAGCGCGTCGCCGAGCTTCGGGTGGACAGCTTCGGGCAGCGGCTCATACTCGCCGGCCGAGGCGGGCTGGTATTGGATGGCGCGGATGACCGAGTCGGGATTCAGCCGAAGCTTCTCGAAACGCGCCAGCGCCACGTTGAGGCCGGCGGGGCGGGTGAGGCCGAGTTCGGGCGGCTCGGGAAAGCCCAGGGTCAGGTTCTCAGACATTTTCTTCGCCTTTTGTTTGCTCTAGTATAACCCGGTTTCCGGCGGCGGAGGCCACGGAATTTGGGCCAAGCGTTCGGGAACGTGTATGCTTGGGAGCGATGCTCAGCCGCCGCCGTTTTCTTGCCAGTTCCGCCGCGGTTCTGGCCGCGCGCGGGCAGATGGCGCGGCCGGCGCGCCCGGTTCGCACCGCGGTGTTCTGGGAGGCTGGGTTTCCGGCGGTCGACATCGCGCCGTTTGAGAAACGGGCGCTCGAGGGGCTCGGCGTTTCGTTCGTCACCGAGGCGGAACTCCAGGAGTTGCCGCGGTACCAACTGCTGATTACCCCGTACGGCTCCGCATTTCCCAAGGCGGCGTGGGAACACATTCTCGAGTATCTACGGCAGGGCGGGAACTGGCTCAACCTGGGTGGCGTGCCGCTGTCGGTCCCGGTGGTTCGCGAGGGCGGCGGGTGGCGGCAGGAGGTTCGCCAGACGGCGTATCACAAGGCCCTCTCCATCACTCAGTCGTTCGCCGTGCCGGCGAGCCGGATTGCGTCTTACCAGGGCGTCGAGGGAATCCAGTTTCACGCCGACGAGGTCTACGAGCTGTATCTGCGACTGACCTCGACGCGGGACAATCCAAGTGAGATCGGCACGGCGGGCGCGCGGGACGCGACGGTCGAGGCGCTGGTCCACGGCCTCGACGCGAAGGGCTGGCCGGTGGCCGCGCCGTTCGTCCAGATCGACAGGCTGGAGGGTCCGTTTGCGGGCGGGCGCTGGGTGCTGGCCAACATCAAGGGCTCCTTATCGCCGGATGCGATTCGCGCGCTTGCCGCGATTGCGAGCGAGGGCGCGTGGGAATTCGAAGCCCGCCCGAGCTTCGCCTGCTATTACGGCGAGGAGCGGCCGTCGTTTGTGGTCCGCCTGAAGAGGCCTTGCGGCGACGCGGAGACGTGGGCCGGGAAGCGGTGCGATCTGGAGGTTCGCGACGAGGCAGGGAAGAGCGTCGGGACCTTGCAGGCACCGCTCGCGGCATCGGACATCCTGGCCATGGGCTCCGCGCAGGCGCCGGCGGGATGGTCCGCGCTTCGACCGGGGCTGTACCGCGTGGAGGCGCGCCTGGGGACCCTGCGTTGCCAGACCGGGTTCTGGGTTGCGCCCGGGCCCGGCGCCGGAGGAGGGAGACCGTTCACCACGAACCGCGACTATCTGCTGCGCGACGGCCGGCCGTTTGTGATTACGGGCACCACTTACATGGCGGCAGACGCCCAGCGCAAGTTCCTGCTGGAGCCGAATCCCGCCGTGTGGGACCGCGACTTCGCCGAGATGAAACGCGCCGGCGTGAACGTGGTGCGGACCGGGATCTGGACCGGCTGGAAACAGATCATGCCCGAGGTCGGCCGGGTCGATGAGGGGTGTCTGAGGGCGCTGGACGCGTTTCTCGAGACCGCGCGCCGGCACGAGATCGCGGTGATCTTCAACCTGTTCGCATTCCTGCCGGAGATGTGGGGCGGCGAGAACCCCTACCTCGATCCGCGCGCGGTCGCCGCGCAGAAGGAGTTCGTGTTCCAGCTCGCCGCGCGCGCCAGCGGCGCCGACGATCTCACGTGGGACCTGATCAACGAGCCCTCTTTCTGCTCGCCCGCGCACCTGTTCAGTTGCCGTCCCAACTACGACCAGCACGAGCGTAAGGCGTGGCGGGCGTGGCTGAAGGAGCGGTTTGCGGACGAGACCAGGCTCCAGGAAATCTGGGGGCTCACCTCTCTCGACGCAATCGAGCTGCCCGCGATCGAGGATTTCACGGACCGCGACATCTTCGACAAGGCGTCGCGCCCCCTGGCGGTGCTCGAGTACCGGCTCTTCGCGCAGGAGATGTTCAATCGTTGGGTGAAGGAGATCTCCTCGGCGATCCGCGCCAACGGAAACCCACATCAGCTCATCACGGTGGGCCAGGACGAAGGAGGCCTTTCCGCCCAGCCAAGCCCGCTGTTCCACGATGCGGTGGCCGATTTCACTTGTGTTCACAACTGGTGGCTCAACGATGACCTGCTGTGGGACAGCGTGCTGACCAAGTCTCCGGCGAAGCCGAACCTGGTGGAAGAGTCGGGCATCATGTTCTACGAGACGATGCGCCGCACTCCGGGCCGGACGGAGGACGAGGCGCGCGACCTGCTCGAGCGCAAGATCGCGTTCGCCATGGGCGCGGACGGCGCGGGGTTCATTCAATGGCTGTGGAACACGAACAGCTACATCGCCAACGACAACGAGGCGAGCATCGGTTTTTTCCGCGCCGATGGAACGGCCAAGCCGGAGCTGGAGCCGTTCCTTGCTATGGCCGAGTTCTGGAGCCGCCACGGCGATCTGCTCACCGGAAAGCAACTCGAAGACGTGGTGATGGTGGTGCCGCAGTCGCACATGTTCTCGGCTCGCGATTTCGCCACGGCGGCGACCAAGCGCGCGGTCCGGGTGATGCACTATGACTGCCTGACGGCGATGCGCGCAGCGGGCGAATACGCGCTGGAACGCGAGTTCGCACCTGGCCGGTTGATCCTTCTGCCGTGTCCACAGGTGCTGACCGCGGCGGCGTGGAAGGTGCTGCTGGCGGCTGCGCGGAACGGCGCGACGATGCTTGTTACCGGCGTAATCGACCGCGACGAGCACTGGATGCCAGTCGAGCGGTCGCGGGAACTGGGCCTCCGGGCGGCGATTGCGCCGGTGGCGGAGGAGGAGGCGCTGAGCATCGATGGGGCCGAGGTGCGCGTCGCGTTCCACGGGGAGAGCTTCCAGCGCGTGGAGAAGGCCGTAGTGGAGGGCGAGGAGCAGGCCAATGTGCGGGCCATCCCGGTGGGTGCGGGCAAAGTGATCTGGTGCCCGCTGCCGCTCGAAACGGGCTCTGAGAGCGCTCCGGTCGCGGCTCTCTACCGGTATGCCCTGAAGCAGGCGCGGGTGGCGCCGGTGTTCTCGGTCGAGACCGTGGACCCGGCGGTGCTGATCCGGCCCAGCGTTTTCGAGCAGTGCGGGCTATACACGCTGATCTCGGAGTCCGGCCAGCACAAGCGGATCGCGCTGACGCACGCGGAGAACGGCGCCCGCATCAGCGTCACGCTTCCACCGCAGCGCGCGGCGCAGGTTCTGATCGACCGGAAGAGCGGGCGGATTCTGGGGCAGTTGCTGCCGGCGTGACGGGGCGACTTTTACCCGCAACTGCACGCCTCCGCCCCGGTGTTCCCGCGGCGCATCGCGCTAATCACCGCGGCGGCACAGCCCACGCCGGCGGAGACCGTGATCGCGTTCATCGCGCAGTTCATGCGGCAGGCTCCGCACTCCATACATGAGGCGCGGTCCATTATCGCCGCCTTGCGCTCGACCACGGCGAACACGCCGTGCGGGCAGACCTCCTCGCAGCGGCCGCAGCCGTTGCAGAGAGCCGCGTCCAGGGTCAGGGAATGGCCGTTCAACAAGTAGCGCATCTTAGATGAACGCTCCGGTGAATTGCAGGATGGCGCCGGCGGCCGCGGCAATGAGGATGAGCGGCAGGGCGCGGCGGACCTCGAGACGCACGCCGGCCAGGGTCGTGAAGGTCGTCGAGCCGGTGAAGGTCATGGCCATGTATGACGTGATGGCCACGATCAGGAGCGCGGCGCCCGCCGCCTCGACGGCCGGCAGCGGCCGCCACAACAGCAGCGCGCCCGCCGCGAGCGCGCCCGCTACCGCTCCCTTGAGGGCAAAAGCCCGGAACGGAAGCCACGGCAGGAGCAACGGAACCAGCACCCCGCCGCTCACGACCGCGGTCAGGAACGGCAGCATCCCGGTGAGCGCGTTTCGCGTCAGGCCGTGATGGCGGAAAAGATCGAGCGCCGCGACAAGGGCGATGACAGCCAGCAGCGGCCGGAGCGCGGCCACAACCTCGACCGGCGCGACAGCGAGCCGCTCCTTCCAGCCGAAGGTCACGCGGCGCATGGCGCGAGTGGCCTGCATTCCCGCTGCGAGATAGGCGGCGATATCGCGCGCCCGAACGGGACCGTAGTGGACGGAGAAACCCGTAGCGCGCTTGACCTCGTGCGCGGCAACGCCGGTAGCGCCAAGCTGCGGCAGCACCAGCTCGCGGTGTTTCACCACCTCGCGCAGGTTGGCGGCCTGGATGCGGCGGACGAGCTCCGTGGTCCCGAACGTTCCCTTGCCCGCGGCGCACCACACGTTCACGCCTTTCGTGTCCAGCACCAGAAGCCACACGTCGAGGCCGGCGAGCGAGCGGCGCACCGTGTCGACGGTCAGCTTATAGTTCGCCGTGACCAGGACGGGGGAACCGGAGTCCGGCGTCCCCACGCGATACAGGCCCGGCGTCACCCGATACTTCATTCGCCCGAGGCCCCAGCGCACCTTCCAGCCGCCGAGCACATCGCGCCAGGTGATCGTGGTTGTGAGGTTTCTGGGCGGCCCCTCCAGCGGCGAAAGCGTTGTGAGGGGCGGCTGGCCGCACCCGCAACCGCAGCTACCCTGCCCCATTCTCAAGCCTCCTTTGCGGCGGGCGGACGTCTCGTCCCGGCGCAGCAAGCCGCGCTGCTTTCGGGCGCGGTACGATGGCTCCGCATGAGGCCGGCCATCAGCTTCACCGCGCGGGCGACGCACTTCCGGTCCTTCTCGCTCATCTCGGCGAAGAGACTCTCGTAGTACCGGTCGCACATGCCGTCGATCTCGGCCACCTTGGCGCGCCCCGCGGCCGTAAGAGCTAAGCGCACCGCCCGGCGGTCGGCGGCATCCTGGGTTCGCTCCACCCAGCCTGTCTTAACCAGACCATCGACGGTGCGGCTGAGGGTGCTGGTGTCGAGATCGAGCGCGGCGGCCAGCGCTGTGAGCGAAGAACCCGAGAACGACAGCTCGAGGATGGCGTGGCACTGGGCCAGCGTGACGCCGCAGCAGCTTGTCTCGCCCTCGAGGTTGCGTACGGCTTCGCGTTCGAGGACGCGGAGATCGCGGCGGAAGTCGCGGATAAACTGTGCTTGTATCACACAATTATTGTGTCATACAAATATTGTCTACGTCAAGAGTTTTGTTGCTTCCCGGGCGCCGGCGCTCTTCCGGCCGCCTACGGGCGATGGATCTCTACCCGCGCCGGGTCGAGATCATAGCCGTCGTCCCTGGCGGCGGCCACAGCCAGGGAGCGGATCGCGGCTTCTTCGGCATCACGCGCGGGGGTGTTTCCGAGGTGGCGTCGGATCACTTCGGCGCCCACCTGGATGCGCACGGTCCATCCCTTCTTGCGGTCTCGGTCGCCCCACGTCACTTCGGCCTTGTCTGCCTGTGTCATCGGTGCCTCTAAACTGACAGCAGCGTAGCGCGGGCGGGCGGCCAAGTCAATGGGTGGCGCCAGGCTGCAGGAACCACCTGCCCCACGACGGGCCGCCGCTCCCCTGCCGTGCTACGCTGAAAACTCAGCAGTTATGAGCGAAATCACGATTACCCTGCCCGATGGGAGCCAGCAAAAGGTTGCTGCGGGCTCGACGCCTCTCGATATTGCCCGGTCTATCAGCCGCCGGTTGGCGGAGGACGCCGTGGTCGCCAAGGTTAATGGCGAACTCACCGACCTCACCAGTCCGCTCGCGACCGACAGCACGCTCCAGGTCCTGACATCTAGAGATCCCGAGTCGCTGCACGTCTACCGTCATTCGACCGCGCACCTGCTGGCAGCGGCGGTGCTGGAACTGTATCCCGAAACCAAGCTCGGTATCGGTCCGCCCACCGACTCCGGCTTCTTCTACGACTTCTATCGCGACGAGCCGTTTACGCCGGAGGACCTCGAAAAGATCGAGGCCAAAATGGTCGAGCTGGCGCGGCAGGACCTGCCCTACGAGCGCAAGATGACGCCCAAACCCGAGGGCCTGAAGAGGTACGCCGAGATGGGCGAAGAGCTGAAGTGCGAGCTGATCGAGGAGAAGGCTGACGCGGTCTTCTCCGAATACACGCTCGGCCCGCATTTCATCGATTTCTGCCGCGGCCCGCACGTGCCCTCCACGGGCAAGATCAAAGCCTTCAAGCTGCTCTCGATCGCCGGCGCCTATTGGAAGGGCGATGAGCACAACCGGCAAGGCCAGCGCATCTACGGCACGTCGTTCTTCACGAAGAAGGATCTCGACGACTACCTGAACCAGCTCGAAGAGGCCAAGAAGCGCGACCATCGCAAGCTGGGCCCGGAGCTGGACCTGTTCAGCATTCAGGACCTGGCCGGACCCGGCCTGATCTTTTTCCATCCCAAGGGCGGCACGGTGCGGCGCATCCTGGAGGACTGGATGCGCGACCAGTACGTCAAGCGCGGCTACTCGCTGGTCTACACGCCGCACGTCGCGCGCGCTGACCTGTGGAAGACTTCCGGCCACTACAATTTCTACGCGGAAAACATGTTCACGCGGATCCAGCTGGACGATGCGGAGTACCAGCTCAAGCCGATGAACTGCCCGTTCCATATCCTCATCTACCGGGACCGGATGAAGAGCTACCGCGATCTGCCGGTGCGGCTGGGCGAGCTCGGCACGGTGTACCGCTACGAGCGGTCGGGCGTGCTCCACGGCCTGCTGCGCGTGCGCGGCTTCACGCAGGACGACGCGCACATCTTCTGCACTCCCGAGCAGATCGAGGACGAGGTGGTAAGCTGCCTCGAATTCGCACGCGACACGCTGCACACTTACGGCTTCAGCCAGTACGAGGCCGAGCTTTCGACCTGGGATGGCGGGGCGAGCGGCAAGTACGATGGCTCTCCGGAGCAATGGGCGCTGGGCGAAGGTGCGCTCAAGAAAGCCGTCGATCGCGTCGGGATGAAGGTCAAAGTCATGCCCGACGAGGCGGCGTTCTACGGCCCGAAGATCGACGTGAAACTGGTGGATGCGATCGGGCGCCTGTGGCAGCTTTCGACGGTTCAGTTCGATTTCACGCTGCCGCGGCGCTTCGGCCTGGAGTACATTGCCGAGGACGGCAAGGCGCACCAGCCGCTGATGGTCCACCGCGCGCTGTACGGATCGGTGGAGCGTTTCTTCGGGATTCTGCTCGAGCATTACGCCGGCGCGTTTCCGGTGTGGCTGGCGCCGGTGCAGGCCGTGGTACTGCCCATCACTGACCGCCAGATGGATTACGCCCGCCAGGTGACGGCGCGCCTGGCGGACGCCGGCCTCCGGGTGCACCTGGACGACCGCAACGAGAAGGTCAACCTGAAGATCCGCGAAGCCCAGCTTCAGAAGATTCCGTACATGCTGGTGGTGGGCGGGCGCGAGGCGGAGGCGGGTACGGTCGCCGTCCGCAACCGCAAGCACGGCGACCTGGGCGCGAAGCCGGTGGAGCAGTTCCTGGCCGAGGTGCGGCAGTTGATCGACTCCAAAGCGCCTGGTGAGTAGTCCTATGGCGCTGCTCGCCTGGATTTTGCTGGCCCTGGTAGCCGGCGCGACGGTGTATTCCGCGCTCGTGGTAGCGGCGGCGCGCAGCTATCTGGCTCACCCGAAGCCGGTCCGGGTGGATCGGGAGCCGGTCAGCATCCTGAAGCCGCTAGCGGGCCTGGACCCGGGCCTCGAAGAGAACCTGCGGTCCTTCTACCGGCAGGACTATCCCGAGTTCGAGCTGCTGTTTGCGGTCAGGGACGCGAGCGATCCCTCCGCGGCGGTGGTGGAGAGGCTCCGCCAAGAGTTCCCCAACGTTCCCACCCGGCTCGTCCTGACCGGGGAGCCGCCCTGGGTGAACCCGAAGTGCTACTCGCTGGACCGAATGCTGGCCCAAGCCGCTCACGAGCTGATCGTGATGAGCGACAGCGACACGCGGGTGGGGCCGGATCTGCTGGCGACACTGGTCGCCGAATTCGGAGACCCGAGGCTAGGGCTCGCGAGCTGCCCTTACCGTGCGGTAGGGGGAAGCGACATCTGGTCGTGCCTGGAGGCGGCCGGCTTGAATACGGAGATGCTGGCGGGCATTCTGGCCGACCGGCTGCTCGAAGGCATCAAGTTCGGGCTGGGGCCGGTGATGGGGGCGCGCCGGAAAGCCATTGAAGCCGCCGGCGGATTTGTCCGGTTCAAGGACTACCTGACCGAGGACTTCCTTATCGGGCGGCGCATCGCCGAAAGAGGTTTCGACACGATTCTCTCGTCCTGCGTGATCGAGCATCGGCTGGGGACGCAGGGCTGGCGGGAGAACCTGGCCCACCGGCTGCGCTGGGTTCGCGGCGGCCGGCGGATGCGGCCGATCGGGTACTTCGGGCAGCTTTTCACCTACCCGCTGCCGCTGGCCCTGGCACTTGCGGCCGTGAAACCGGGGTGGTGGCCTGTGGCGGTGGCGGCGCTGGCCGTCCGCCTGGTTTCGGCCTGGGCGACGGCGGTGCTGGTGGCCCGTGATCGCTTCATTCTGCGGCACTTCTGGCTCTTACCGATGCAGGATATTCTGGGGTTCAGCCTGTGGATCGCGGGCTTTTTCGGCAGGACCGTGATCTGGCGCGGCCGGCGCTACGTTATGAACCCGAACGGCACGTTCGAGCCCGCCGTGGAACGGCGGGGTGCGGCCGGCAGCGGGGCATCTGGCCGCGCGGTTCATTAATAGAAGATAATCTTGTCGTTTGGCCTTGTTGCTGCTATAATTCAATTAAACATAAGTCGTCATCGACTTATTAGCATCCCCGGCGATGGGGCCCAGCCCATCGCCAGCCCCTCTGAGTGAAGCCCCGCGCACCCAAGCACGGGGCTTCTTCTATTAGGGGCTCCCTTTTCCGGACTAAAGCACCACGCGCTGATCGCCCTCGCGACGAGTGACGCGCTCGCGGTCCAGGTACTCGAGCAAGGGAATCGCGTACTTGCGAGAGACGCCCGCCAGTTCCTTGAACTGCGGCACACCGATGCGCTGTCCCTTGTAGGGAGCCAGGCGTTGGCGCAGGCCGTCGAGCGCGGAGCGATGGAAGACCAGTTCGGCGCCGATCTTCACCAGCTTGCCCTGGCGCAGCAGGATCTGGAGCAGCGTCCGCGCGCGCGCCGGGTCGACGCCCGATTTCGCCAGCGCCTCGCTCACCGGCGGCACGGCCAGTCCCGCCTTCTCGAAAGCCGCTTCCATGGATGCCGACGCCTGCTCTTCTTCCTGCTTGAGCACGACCTTGTGCGAAGCCAGGCGCAGCAATTCGCCTTCTGCGATTATGCCGCCGGACCGCGAGACCAACGCGTCGAGCAGGAACGGCGGCGCGCCGGGGAATTCGCGGCTCCGCACCTCTTCTATGGCCATGCCGGGCGTGAGCGGGTGCTGCCGGTGAAACTCGCGCAGCACGTCCGTGACGCGCGCCAATGCCGCGCGCGACCATTCCCGATCCACCAGCCATAGAGGCTGTGAAAGAACCTTGGGGACGGGCCTGCGGTCGTTTGCAGGCCGAGCGGGCGGCGCGGGCAGCCCGGAATGTCCCCGGGGTCTTTCATGCTCGTCCGACTGGCGGAACGCGACGAGCTCCTCCGACCCGGCGGCCCGCTCGATCTCGGCTTCGCCCAAGCAGGTGGCGGCGGCGAGCGCGGCGGCGCCCATCCCGTATTGGGACTCGCGCACCAACAGGGTCACGCGCTCGGCGGGTGTGCCGCGCTCCAGGACGCCGAGGCGCTGGCCGGCCCGATCCCCGCGGCGGTACCGCCGTCCGGTGATGTCGATGACCACGCCGCCGCCGATCGTCACCACGGGCGAGAACATGCGGATGATGAAGCGGTCGCCGGGCGCCAGCAGCAGCGGATTGCGCAGCACGAGCCGCACGAAGGCCCGCGCACCCGGCCGCAGAGCGTCGTCCGGCCGCAGAGCTGCGTCCGTTTCCAATAGCCGCACCTCGGCTTCCACCTCCGCCGTTCCCGAATGAAAGTGAACCGGCGCGCGATTCTTGAGCGGCTTGGCCGAAGGCAGCAGGTCGAGCGCGCAATCGATGACATTCGTCGCGTGGAAGCGGCCGGGCTCGGCCAGCACCATGCCGCGCGCCAGCTCCAGCGGCTCGATTCCAGCCAGGTTCAGCGCCGTCCGCTGGCCCGCCAGCGCACGCTCCGCGGCTTGCCCGTGCACTTGAATTCCGCGGACGCGCAAACGCCGCCCGCCCGGGTGAAGCTCGACCTCCTGCTCGCGCGCGACTGACCCGGAGATCAGCGTGCCCGTGACGACCGTACCGAACCCGTGCATGGAGAACGCACGGTCAATGGGCAGACGGAAGAAGCGTGAGGAGTCCTTGGCCGGAATCTTCGCGGCCAGTTCGGTCAGCCGCGTGCGCAGCTCGTCCAGCCCCTCGCCGGTCGTCGAGCTGACCTCCACGATCGGCGCGCCTTCGAGGAACGAGCCCGCCACGAAGTCCTCGGCCTCCAGGCGGGCCAGGATCAGCGTGTCGCGGTCAACCAGGTCCGCCTTCGTGAGCACCACGACGCCCTGCGCGATCCCCAGCAGACGGCAGATATCGAAGTGTTCGCGGGTCTGGGGCTTGATGGATTCGTCGGCGGCGATTACCAGCAGGACCAGGTCGATGCCGCCCACGCCGGCCAGCATGTTCTTGACAAAGCGCTCGTGGCCGGGAACATCGACGAAGCCGATGCGAAGATCGGGTGCGAGGTCCAGGTGCGCGAAGCCCAGGTCGATCGAAATGCCACGGCGTTTCTCTTCCTCCAGGCGGTCGGTATCGATTCCGGTGAGCGCCCTGACCAGGGCGGTCTTGCCGTGGTCGATGTGGCCCGCCGTGCCAGCTATGATGTTCTTCATGCGGCTGCTACCCATCTTATTACTGAGCAACGCTCTCGCCCAGACTCCCGCGATTCCAGGCATCCCCACGCCCGCACGATGGAGGGGCGCGCCGGCGTCCTGGCAGGTCGACCGGGACGGCAACCTCACCATTGCCGCCGCTAAATCCACGGACTGGTTTGTCTCTCCCATGGACGGTCACACCAATTCGAACTCGCCGGTCCTGCTCTTCAAGGCGGACCAGGAATTCACGCTGCGGGCGAAGGTAACCGTGGACTTCCACAGGCGGTGGGATGCGGGCTGCCTGGTGACCTACGCCGGCGAGACCACCTGGAGCAAGTTCTGCTTCGAGATGACGCAGTGGATGGAGCCCACGGTCATCTCCGTGGTCACGCGAGGCCGCTCGGACGACAACAACTCGATCCCGGTCGCCGGAAACACCGTGTACCTCGAGGTTGCCAAGATCGGTGATGGCCTCGTTTTCTACGCCTCGAAGGATGGCCGATCATGGAGGCTGACCCGAGCCTTCCACCTCACCGCGCCCGGCGGGCTCGAACTCGGCTTCTCTTCGCAGTCGCCGGCTGGCGAGGGCTGCAAGACGGTGTTCTCGGAGATCCGGTACAGTTCCAAGGCGCCGGCGGATTTCTGGAAGGGGGAGTAAGGCGGTCAGGCGCCGAGCTTCCGCAGGCGCTCGGGCGTGAAAACCGCTAGAAGCCGGAGATCGAGCGCTGCGTGGGCCACCATCGGGACCAGCAGGCTGCCACTGAGGACGTAGACGATAGCCAGGAACAGGCCCACCACGCCGGTGATCACTATGCCACGCGCGCCCTGGTACAAGTGGCCGAGGCCGAAGACCGTAGAGCAAACCAGCACGGCGCCGGGCAGACCGAGGCCGCGCAGAAAAGTGCCGAGGTAGAAGAGCAGGAATCCCCGAAAGGCCAGTTCTTCCGAGACCCCGGCGCCAACGGCAACCACGGCAAACAGCCAACGCTCTCGGGTCGAGACGGGAAGCAGCGGCCCGGCCATCTGGAGTGCGCGCTTCAGACGGCGGTCCCCTTTATAGCGGAGCACGATGGTGGATACGGCAACCGTCACCAGGAATGCAGCCAGCGCGGCGGTCATAGCGGAACAGGCAGGCGCAGCAAGCCCGAGGGACACGGCCGGGATCGAGCCAAGCAAGCAGATGGCCAGGATAGTGAGGATAAGGCCCAGTTGGACGACGAGCGCTCGCCTGTAAAAGCGCAGCCTGGCATCGGTATCCCCCGCCTCAATCTGCTGCTTCAGCCGGCCGTGCCTGGCACGCCCCAGCCAGGGCAGAACACACACAAGATACACCACAACCACGTGCGAGAGAACGGCCGAGATCGTGGCGCCCACTGGAACAGAGTCTAGCGCCAACGCAGGCTCGTTGTGTGGCGCTGTTTGGCGGGACCTGGCTCAGCGGGACAAGCTGGAGCACGTTCGACAGCAGTACTCCCGGCGCTGGCAATAGTACCGGAAATGGCGCTATTTCAAGCTCAGGACTTGACTTCGCGGCCCTTTTCCTCTTCAATGAACCGGGGGAGCAACGGCAATGACGGAGGACTGCGCGGCGCGCCTGAACGAGATTCGGAAGGACCGGGCGAGCGGCGCCGCCCGCCTGGCCGTGCGCGCGGCCACACTGCTGGTGGAGTACGCCGATGCGGCTCCGGGAGACATTCCCGAAATCGCCAACGCACTGATCGAGGCTCAGCCGGCCATGGCGCCGATCTATAACCTGGCCCGGCGCGCGCTCGTCTCCCCCGACGTGAAGATCGCGTGCACCGAGTTTCTCGACTCGATGGAGCACAGCGCGGCGAGTGTGGCCGAGATCGCCGCCACACTCATCGAGGACGGCATGATGGTGATGACCCACTCCTTCAGCTCTACTGTGCTCGCCAGCTTTCGTGAGGCCCACCAGAGCAGCAAGGACTTCACCGTGATCTGCCCGGAATCCCGCCCGGTTTGCGAAGGGGTCGCCCTGGCTGCCAGCCTGGGCATGAGTGGCGTCAGCGCGTCCGTGATCACCGACGCGGCCATCTACCGTCTCTTGCCCGGGGTTCAGATGGTGTGGGTGGGAGCGGACTCGATTTCCTTGCGGGGGATCTCCAACAAAACAGGGACCGCCCTGATGGCGCTTGCAGCACGCGAGTTGGGCGTGCCCTTCTATGTTCTGTGCAGTTCCGACAAGTTCCTGCCGGCATCTTACAGCCCGCCCTCGGAAGCCCCGAAGAGCCCCGAGGAAATCCTGGACCGCCAACTTCCCCACGTTACCGCCGTCAACTACTATTTCGACTTGACGCCCCTGGCGTGCGTCTCCGCCATCGTGACCGAGAGTGGCATTCTGGCTCCGGACGAACTGAAGCGAATCCTGGCATAGGAGCGGCACCGCTACTTCTGAGGCTCCTTCACCTTGACCACGCGGTCCGCTGCCACGTTTCTGAGCTGCTGAACGATCCCGGAAGGCCAACGGATTTCGACCACCTCCGCCGATTTGTTCGGGCCCAGCCCAAAGTGCGTGGGACCCGCGCTTGAAGATGCGTATCCCGCTGCGAAAGATACCTGGTTGTACTGTGCCGCCCCGCCGGACACCAGTTTGATCCTGGCGCCGATGCCGTCGCGGTTGCTCTTCGTGCCCTCCAACTGGAAGGCGATCCAGTGGTTGCCGCCAGGGCTGTCATTGATCCAGATCTCGGCCGGCGCGCTGAGCGCGGTGGCGACAACGTCCAGCCGTCCGTCCCCATTCAGGTCCCCCACCGCGGAGCCCCGGTGACGGCTGGGCGGCTGGGCCGTCAAGCCCGCTTCGGCGGTGAGCGCCGCGAACCTCGCGCCGCCCAGGTTCCGGAAGACGGTATTGGGCTGTTCCACCTGCGCGCGGGACGCATATCCCAGCGACTGGACATGGCCACGCGTGACGAAGATGTCTTTCCAGCCGTCGTTGTCGAAATCGGCGATGGTGGGAGAGTAGCCCGCCATCGGTGCGCTGAGCCGGGTCATGCCGCTGCTCTGGGTGATATCGGCGAACCCGCCCTTGCCGATGTTGCGGAACAGCGGGAAGGTCTCGTTATCGAGCGCCACGAAGGCGATGTCGGGCCGGCCGTCATTGTCGATGTCCCTGAAGTCCACGCCCATCCCGGAAATGAACTGCCCGCTTTCGGCGAGCGCCACACCGGTCTCGAAGGCGACCTCCTCGAATTTCCCGCCGCCCTTGTTATGGAAGAGGGAATTGTGCAGCTTGTCGTTGGTGACGAAGATATCCATCCATCCGTCCAGGTCGTAATCCGCGATGCCGGCGCCCATGCCCTTCCCCGGGTGGGCACGGATTCCGGACTCCGCCGAAACATCCCGGAAAGTCCCGTCGCCGTTGTTCAGGAACAACTGGTTGGGGGTCGGCTTGTAGAACTTCGGATGGCAGTAATCGAGCCGCCCGGGCGCGGCCTCGCAGGAAGGTTCGTTGTTCACGTCCCAGGCCAGATAGTTGACCACGAAGAGGTCGAGCAGGCCATCGTTGTTGACATCCACCCAGGCCGCGCCGACCGACCACAATGGGCCGTACTGGCTGTCGGGCTTGTCGAGCCCCGCCTGATGCGTGACATCCGTGAATGTGCCGTCGCCGTTGTTGTGATAGAGCCGGTTGCCGTGAACGCCGGCCACGAAGATGTCCTCGTAGCCGTCGTTGTCGTAATCGCCGATGGCGACGCCGTTGTCGAAGCCGTCGCCCGCCAGGCCCGCCCGTTCGGTGACGTCTTTGAAGTTGCCCTTGCCATCGCCCTCGAAGAGCCGGTCGGAGTACTTGGCAGAGGTCTTCTTCAGCGTTCGAATGTCGGCGCCGTTGGTGAAGAAGATGTCCAGGTTGCCGTCGTTGTTGTAGTCGAAGACGGCCACGCCGCCGGCCATGGTCTCGGGCGCGTGGCGCTGGGGCGTCTCCGAGCTATCGAGCCTGAAATCGATGGGCCGGTAGGTGAAGTGGATGGGCGCGGCGGTGGGCGCCGCGCTGTTCTCGCCCGCCGCAATCACCCACAATACGGCCGCGAGCGCTGCCGCCAGGAGGGTCCCTTTCATGGCTTCGGCTCGCCGCTATGTCCCGGCATCGTGATGAGCGGGGGCTGCTGCTCCTGTCTCCCGAGATCTTTCACCTTCGCGAACTCGGCTTCCGCGTCCTTTTCGCGGCCCACAGAACTCAACAGCCTGCCCAGGCGGTAATGGGCGTCCGGCCGCGACGGATCGAGGCGGATCGCCTCGCGCAAGTGACTCTCAGCCCCTGGGACGTCGCCGCTCGCAGCCAGAACGATGCCGAGATCCAGGTGCGCGAGCCGCAAATTCCGGTCCAGCTTCAGGGCCTGCCGCAGATGGTCGGCGGCCGGTTTCTCGTCGCCGGCGTGCATTTCGGTGTCGCCCAGATACGCGAGCGCTTGCGAGTGCTGCGGCTGGTTGGCCAGTTCCGCCTGGAACTCGCGCCGCGCGTCTTCGTAGCGCTTCTGCTTCCAGTAGACGTAGCCCAGTCCGAAGTGAACCTCGGGCTCGCGGGGCGATGCCTTCACCGCGGCTTCGAACTCCGCGGTCGCCTGCTCCTCCTGGTTGGCGGCGTCGAGCACCTCGCCCAGGAGCATGTGGACGGGCCCGGAATCCGGGTTCTTCGCGAGCAGCAGCCGGAATTGGGCGGTGGCGGCCTGAATCTGCTTGGACCAGAGGTAGCTCTGGGCCAGCTTGTATCGCAGTTCCTGGTTATCGGGCTGCTGATCGGAGGCGAGCTTCAGGTGGACCGCGGCGGCGCCGAACCTGCGGCTTCCGAAATAGCTCATCCCGAGCAGCGCCTGGGCCTGAAAGCTGGAGGGGTCGGCTTTCGTCGCGCGCTCGAAGGCGGCCGCGGCCTCGGAGAATCGGTTCAGCTTGAAGTACGCCAGGCCGAGATTCAGATCGATACCGGGCAGATGGGGATCCAAGGCGATGGCCGCACGGTAGTGGGGGATGGCGAGCTCGTACTTGCCCTCGTGGGCCAGAGCCAGGGCCTTCTCGGCCTCGGCCGCGGCATTGGGATCGGTGGCCGCCCACAGCCAGACGGCCGCCAGCAGGACCAGAGCAGACTTCATGATTCCGTCCCATGTTACCGCAGGCTCGGCGCGGCGAACGCGACGGGCGTCCTATACTGTGTGCTATGGCTCGTCTGATCTGCTCGGCCGTTCTCGCATTGACTCTCTCCGCCGGCGTCTCGGCGCAGCAGCGCCCGCCCATCCTCGGCGTCGCGCACATCGCGCTCAAAACCAACGACCTCGCCGCCGCGCGCGAGTTCTACGGAAAGTACCTCGGCTATTCCGAGGCCTTCAGCATTTCGAAGCCCGATGGCAGTCTCGAGGTGACGTACTTCAAGGTAAACGATCACCAGTACATCGAAGTGTTTCCGGGACTGGCGAGCGAGACCGAGGACCGGCTCTCGCACATCGCCTTCGAGACCACGAATGCGGAGCAGTTGCGCGCCTATCTGGCCAGCCGCGGCGTGACCGTTCCCGCCGCGTTGCGCACGCTACCGGACGGGAACCTGAGTTTCACCATCAAGGACCCTGAGGGCCACACCGTCGAGTTCGTCCAGTACGTTGCCGATGGGCCGCTCGGGCGCACCTTCGGCAAGTTCGAGCCGGCCTCGCGGATTTCGCTGCGCATCGGCTACGTCGGCTTCACGGTCGCCGACCGCGCCGCAGCCGACCGCCTCTATAGAGACATCCTCGGTTTCCACGAGATCTGGCACGGCGGAATGACCGACGACGGCCCCACCGACTGGGTCGCCATGCGGGTGCCCGACGGTACGGACCACCTGGAGTACATGCTCAACGTGCACAATCCCTCGCCCCGGACACTGGGCGTCATGAACCACCTGTGCCTCGTCGTTCCCAGTGTCGACGCAAGTTACAAGACCCTGCTGGCGCGCAGCATGAAGATCGGCGAGCCGCCCAAGATCGGCCGCGACGGCAAGTGGCAGCTCAATCTGTACGACCCGAACCTGACGCGCACGGAGCTGATGGAGCCGAAGCCGGTCGAGAAGCCGTGCTGCTCGCCGTTCAGGGACTAGCTTCGCCCGCGCCCCCGTCTACGGCGCGAAGTACCCGTTGATGTCGAGAATCACATGCGTCGGGTCGGTGACGAAGACGCTGATGGCGCCATTCGCGCCCGCCGGCACGATCGCCGCGTTCGCCACCACCGACCCGTCGTATGAGTTCAGGGTGGAAACCATCGGCTGCTGGGAGCCCGTCGGCCAGACAGTGAGATAGGAGAGCGGTCCGTCGGGCACCACGGTCACATTGACCGAGTAGGCCGCCGCCGTCGAGGGGATGGCGCAGCCGCTCGCCGGAATCGCGAACGAGCGCGCCGTTGCGGCCTCCAACTCCGGACCACCGAAGGGGCCCGCGGCGTTGCGCGTGTCCGCCACCCGGCACGGCGTCACCGGGTAGAACGACAGCGCGCCCGGGGAGCCGGGGGCGGCGAAATAGCCGTTCGCATCGAGGATGACGTCAGTCGGGTTGGTCGCGAAGACCGAGATCGATCCATTGGTTCCCGCCGGGACGATCGCGGCATTCGCCACTACCGTGCCGCTCCAGGAGTTCAGCGTCGAGACCGGCGGCTGCGCCTGCCCGGTGGGCCACGTCGCCAAATAGCCGAGGAAGCCGCCCGGAACTACGGTGACGTTCAGAGAGTACGCGCTGGCGGTGGGTGGAAGTCCGCAGGAGCTCGAGGGGAGCGGAAAATCGCGGCTCTGGTTGGCGGACAGCGAAGGGCCGCCGAGAGCGCCGGCGGGATTTCGGGTATCGGCCACGCGGCAGGGCTGGACGGTGTAGAAGGAGTACGAATTGGGGCCGTCGGCGGAGTCGAAGTAGCCGTCGATGTCCAGGATGACCTGGGTGGGGTCGGTGACGTAGACGCTTACGGCTCCGTCGGTGCCGGCGGGCACAATGGCGGCGTTGGCCACCACGGCGCCATCGTAAGAGTTCAAGGTGGAGACCAAGGGCTGGCTCTGGCCGGTGGGAAACAGGGTCAGGTAGGAAAGGCGGCCATTCGGCACCACGGTCACGTTCAATGAGTAAGCCTGAGCGGTGGCCGGGATGCCGCAGGCGCTCTGCGGAATGGGGAAGGAGCGGGTCGAGCCGGTCTCCATGGCGGGACCGCCGAAAGGCCCGGCGGGGTTCCGCGTGTCCGCGATGCGGCAAGGCGTTACGGGCACGAATCGGGCGCCGGCGGCGGAAGCGCCGGCCTGCTGAACGGTGAAGGAAAGACCTGCGATGGTGATTGTGCCGGAGCGCGCACCGCCGGTGCTCGGCGCTGCGGTGAGGCCGACCGTGCCGTTGCCGGAACCGGAAGCAGGTTGCGCCAGGGTGACCCAGCCGAGAGTGCTCGACGCAGTCCAGGGGCAGCCGGCTGGCGCCGTCACGGAGACGGTCTCGGAATCGCCCGCGGCCGGGAAGGTCAGGGAGCCTGGACTGAGGGCATAGGCACAGGCCAAAGCCGGCGCAATGGCGGTCACATCGACGGCCTTGTTGTCGGCGGGATCGGCGTCGCCGCCGCCGGAGACGGTGGCGGTGTTGGTGACGCTCGCCGGAGCGTCCGCCGCGACGTTGACGGTGAGCGTGATGGGCGGGTAGCTTGCGCCATAGGCCAGCGTGTCGCTTCGCGCGCAGGTGAGCGTGGCCAGGGCGCAGTTCCACCCCGTTCCGCTCGTTGCCGTGGCGGTCAGCGCGGCCGGCAACGTGTCGATCAGAGTGACCGTGCCGCTGGTGGATGCCCAACCGGCGTTGGTTACGGTGACCATGTAGACGGCGCCGGTCTGACCCTGCCTGAAAGTGCCCGAGTGCGTGGAGGCGACCGTCAGGTCCGGGATCTCCGGCGCCAGCAGGCGTACGACATCGTTGCCAGCCTCCGCAACGTAGAGCTTGCCGCCGACGCCCGCCGCAATTCCCACGGCGCCGTTCAGCCCGGACGCGATGGTGGTGATGGTCCCGGTCCAATCGCCCTTGCGGACGTACGCGCCGTCTGCAATCAGGAGATTCCCTCCGAAATCCAGCGCGATGGCGGAGGGATCTGACAATCGAGCGCTGGTGGCCTGACCGCCGTCGCCCGAGTAACCCGCGGTGCCGTTGCCTGCCACGGTGGTGATGTTGCCTGCCGCATCGACTTTGCGGATGCGGTAGTTGCCCAGGTCCGAGAAGAAAAGATCGCCGGCGGCGTTCACCACCATCCCCGCCGGATTGAGCAGCCGGGCGCTGGTCGCGGGGCCACCGTCGCCCGAGTAGCCCGCCGTTCCGCTGCCCGCCACGGTGGTGACGATCCCCTCGGTGTCGATCCTGCGGATGCGCTGGCTGCTGTCGGCGACATAGAGATTGCCGGCGGCATCGACTGCCACGGAGGAGGGCTGTGCGGTATCCGTCGCTAAGACGATTCCGATATTCCCGTTCGTGTCAACCTTGCGCACCTGGCCGAAATCCGCAATGTAGAGGTTACCGGCGGAGTCCACCGCCACGCTCGACGGAGAAAACAACTGGGCGCTGGTGGCCGGACCGCCGTTGCCGGAGTTGCCCATGACTCCATTGCCCGCGACGGTAGTGATGATTCCAGCCGTGGACACTTTGCGGACGCGCGCGTTGCTCGTATCCGCGATGAAGAGACTGCCGGCCGCATCCACAGCGACTCCGCTTACCGCACTCAACCGGGCACTCGTGGCCGGGCCGCCGTCGCCCGAATAGCTCCATCCCGAGATGCCCGCCACGGTGGCGATGACTCCGGCTGCGTCAACTTCGCGAACGCGGAAATTGGAGGTGTCGGCGATCCAGAGTGTGCCGTCCGTGTCCGCCGCTACGCCCTGGGGCGAGGAAAGACTGGCGCTGATGGCCGCGCCTCCGTCGCCCTCAAAACCCGGGGAGCCGTTGCCGGCAACCGTGGTGATGATCCCCTGCGTGTCCACCTTGCGAATGCTGTTGGCGAGTGTGTCCGGAATATAGAGGTTCCCTGCCGCATCCGTTCCAAGACCTCCCTGAGTGCACACCCCGACACTGGTACCGTTGCCGGCCACGATCGTGATGACGCCGCTGGGGTCGACTCTGTAAACGTAGTAGAGGCCGGCGTCGGCGACGTAGAGGTTTCCGGCGCTCACCGCAACTCCCGTGGGGCGCACGAGTCTCGCCTGAAGGGCCGGCTTGCCGTTCGCGCCAGTACCGGCCAGAGAGCCGGCGCCTGCCACGGTGGCGATGAATCCGTGCGTGTCGACTTTGCGGACACGGAAGTTGAGCGTGTCCGCGATATACAGGTTGCCTGCGGGGTCCACAGCGACGTCCGCCGGACTCTGCAGCCGGGCAAAAATGGCTAACTGGCCGTCGCCGGGAGAGAAAATGCCTCCGCCGGCCGCCGTCGTAATGATCCCGTTCGTGTTGACCTTGCGGATGAGGTTGTTGCCGGTGTCGGCGATGTAAACGTTGCCGGCCGCATCGACCGCCACGCCGTTGGGCCTGCTCAAGTTGGCAGCGGTGGCCGGGCCGTTGTCGCCTAACGTGACGCTCTGAGTGTGAGGCCAGCTCGATGGCGTTCCGCTGCCTGCAGCCACGGTCAGGATGCCGGCGGTATCCAGCTTGAACACGCCGTCCAGGCCCGCGCTGGTGAAGTAGACGTTCCCGTGGCCATCGGGCGCAACGGCCTGAGGGAAGCCGACCGGGACCGAGGTTCCCACGGCCGGCAACGCGGGCCAAGCGCCGCCGGCATATGTCGAGAGGATGTACTGCTGGGCCCAAGCGGGTGTGTCCGCAAACCCGCACGCCAGCGTTGCGAGTATCGTCAGAAGCTGTGGAGAAATCACTTTGGGCCGCCAATGAACACGGATAAACGCCGATAAAGCCAATGTTTTCGATCTGCGTTTATCCGTGTTCATCGGCGGCCTGAATTCTTTCACGCCTTCTCAGTCTTCGGAGCCTGAGTCTACTCGTCTTCCCGGCAAAAGATAGAGCGATCTGAACGGACTTATTCTCTGAAAGTCTGAGGGCGACGGGCAGGTAGCCTAGAGCCGTGTGGAGGCGCGGGTGGGAGTCGGAACGCCTTACTGTATTGAAAATACGTAACTTATTGGTTCTACGATGTGCTCGATGAGCACCAATCTCAGGTTTGGCGGTTTCTCGGTACAAAATCGGGTACAGGCTGGATTAGAACATGCTGGTGTTAAAATGTTCCTGGAGGCATCCCATGAAGTACGTCGTCATTGAGTTCGATTGCCGAGGGTGCGGCGAAAAACTTGCGGCCCACGTCGCAGCAGTTGTGGGACCGAGCGGCGGTGATCCCTTGACGAAGTGCCCGACGTGCGGCCTTGAACAAGGACCGTCGAAAGGGTCGTTTCCGGCGCACGTCCTGCGCACCGTCATCCGGGAACCTAGGGCGACCGCCGATCGCAGATCCTCCTGATCTCATGGGCATGAGCGCAACACAACTGGCTGCATGGGTCGGCGCTTGCAGCGGAATGGGCAGCCTACTCTGGAACATTTATACGAAGGTAACCTCAGGACCGAAACTCACGGCGACAGCGAAATCGGGGATGGAGAAGTTCCAAGGGCCACCTGCCAACAGACATGATCTGTCCAAGTGGGTCGTAGTCTCGGTTCGGAACAACGGCACCGCGAGGACGACTATCACAGCGATATGGTTCTCAACGTACGACTCCTGGCTAGCGAGAAAGCGAGCAAAGCGATCCCGATCGGGTTTTGCATTAGAGCCTATGTCGAGTCAGCCGATTCCGTGGCAGTTAGATGTTGGCCAGGAATATGTTGGAGGAATCAAGCAGACAGAAATTGTTGAAGAAATGCTTCAGACCGGAAACCTCTGGTGCGAGATCTGTCATTCCTGGTCCAACAGGCCAGTCCAGGTGAGGGTTACCTAGGCGGTCTGTACCGGCTACTTGAAGGCTCTTGGGTCGTGGCAGCCGAAATAGAGCACTTCATTCGGTCCGAACGGCTTGTCTCTAAAAGCCCTGTCGAACCCGGCGTTGAAGATATCCATCGATCTTCCGCTCGTGGAGAACAAAGCAACCTCTCCATCGGGGGACGTGAACGCGACCTTGTAAGTAATCTGTTCTTCCGGAAACTCGAACCGCTCACCACTCCTCCTGCTTGCCGGTCTGGGGTCCGGATCATCGCAATCACAGACAGTGACCGTCTTCGGCTTCAACAGAGTGACTGCCGGCGACGGCCTGTGCCAATCCAGAACATGCCCCTTGTGCCAGCCGTCGATGATGATGATCTTCATTAGTTGAATCAAAGCGCACTGGCAGGATTCCGCAAGAGCCAGTTATCCCCAAGCCGGAAGCGGCGTTTGGGAAGCCACTGGAAACAGGGGAGTTGCGAGCCGTTTTGTACAAAATCGGGCACAGTCGGATGGACCCTAAATAAGTAAGTTATTTGCTTGCTATAACTTAGGGTTGGAGGCGCGGGTGGGAGTCGAACCCACGCATAAAGGTTTTGCAGACCTTTTCCCATCTCGCGTAACCCGTTCCGTTTCACTATCCGAGTCGGCGAAGTGTGCAAACGGGCCAAAATCCGGCCAACCGGCTGCCCTGGAATGGTGTCTCTCGGAACAGGCCGAGCTTGCCCGCACTCCCGCAGCCGAACGCACGTTCCTGTGGTGGCTCGGCATGGAAGACCTGATCTGGGCCGAGTGCTTGATGCGGATGGAGGAACGCGAGTGCTCATAAAGTGCCTTTGAAACATTCGAAGGCAAAAACGTTTTTTGGCGGTAAAATTCAGCTTAAAGAGACTCTGGGACCCTATGACTTCTCCGAATCCGATTCTCGATGAGTTCTTGAGGAAACCGCCGGACCAGTGGGGACCGCTCACCCAACGGGCCGCTGCGCTCTCCGGTGTCCCTCTCCCCGCGAGCCCCCCCGTGGCCCCGACCCCTGGCCCGGCCGCGCTCCCTCCCGGTGGCGGTGCGACCGCCGGGCCCGAACTGCGCCCCATCGCAGGACCGGCGCCGGCGATGCGGGGCCTGGGACCGATCCCCGCACCGGCCATGATTTCAAACATTCGAGGCGTTACCCCGCCGGTACGGGGCCTGGGGCCAGTTGGGATGCCCGCTGCGCCCCCGCCGAATGCGATTCCAGGACCGGCACCGGTCGCCGCGACGATGCCGAACGTGCCACAGCCCGCTTTCCGGCCCATTGGGAGCCCTGGAGTGAGCCTGCTGAGCACTCCGGCAGGGGAAGCACCGAGTTCTCCAAATGCCGGGTTGACCGTTCCGCAGTTGCATCAGCAGGAGTTGAGCAGACTTACCACGGGGAAAAGCGGCAGAAGCGGCATCGCGCAGCTACCG
The DNA here is from genome assembly GCA_963719445.1 of Bryobacterales bacterium. Lineage (GTDB taxonomy): Bacteria > Acidobacteriota > Terriglobia > Bryobacterales > Bryobacteraceae > DASWZN01. Next base: position 2,570,104 of record OY970385.1, on the reverse strand, counting down.
CTTTGGGCACGTATTCCGCTCACAATCGCCGATGCTCTCGGTAGCGCCATCGTGCCGCAACTCACTATGAATCTGCCGGGCACCGAATACCACCACCAGATGCTCGTCAAAGGTGCCCGCGGGAACGTAGCTGAGGACGAAGCTCTGGCAACAGGCAAGGCGCAGCGCGAGCATCTCGCGGCGGAAACGGCGGCTCAGGATGCGGAAGCCCAGGCGCGGTTGAATCCGCAAGCGACCTGGAAGCAGGGCACGGAGCCCGAAGTCGATCCGGAGCACCCGGAGCTCGGGCCGCAGTCGGTCTGGGTCAACGAGAAGGACCCGACTCAGAAGCACTACGGCGGGGCGGTGGCGGCAAAACCCACCGGGCCGAAAGAGCCGAAAGAAGGCGAGCTTCCGCTGGGAGAGCGCGTCGGGCAGTTGAACAAGGCGATGGAGTCCCGCTACCAGGTTCTTCACGCAGGACAGGCTTTGCCCGCACAGTATTCGCTTCCTGCGAATGCGACCCAAAAGGATTTCGACCGCATCGACAAACTGATGGAGGCGGAAGAGAAGGCGACCGGGACGAAGGCCCAGCAGAACACGCTGATCGAAATGCGGAAGGAAGCGCAGGCGCTTGCCGCAGAAGGAAAGCAGACCAACGAAGCAACGCAGAGCTACTACAAACACAGCGGATTCATCGACAAGCTCCGCGCTCCGGTGGATACGCTCGTGATGCGAATGGGCAGGCTGGAAGACACCCTCGCGCAGCAAAGTCCGCAAGCCGACGCGCTGGTAGCTCCCGAATTGCTCACCGTCATGGCTGGCGGCCAAGGTTCCGGGCTGCGAATGAACGAAGCCGAAATCGCCCGGATCGTGGGCGGCCGCTCGGCGTGGCAAGACCTTCAGGCTAAGATAAACCACTGGACCAAAAACCCGAAGGAAGCGCGCAGCATCACCCCGGAGCAGGACAAGCAGATCCGGGCGCTGGTCGGAGCCGTCGCCGGGAAAGTCCACGGCAAGCAGGCGGCAGCGGATCAGGCGCGGCGCGCGCTGATCGAATCGAACGATCCGCAGGAGCACCGCAAGATCTACGCGAAGATGCAGGAGGAGTTCGACCGCATCGACCGCGGAGAACAGGCCGGCGGAGAAACTATCCCGCACGTCAAGGGGCAAGCAGACGTAGATAAACTCGCTCCGGGAACGCAGTTTGTTTGGACGGATGGAAAAACATACAGGAAACAGTAATATGGCGGCTCCAAAAGGTGCAATCCCGGTAGATGAGAACGAGCTCCTTCCGCGCGGGGCGGTTGCTCTCCCTGATCTGAACGCCGGCCCGAGCTATGCCCAGTCTGTCGCCAATCCCGAGGAACACACCCTCGCAGGCTTCGGGCGCAATCTGATGACAAGTGGCGGCCAGTTCTTCGGTGGTCTCGGCCATGCCGCATTGCATCCGATCGATACCGCCAATGCCATGATGAACCTCATCAATGGCGCGACGGTCCTGCCGGCGAACCGCGCCATCGCGCGTCTCTACGGCCACAATAACCCGCAGACGCCCGAGGAGGGAATGGTCAGTAATCTAGCTAGGGACTACAAAACCCACTATGGCTCTTTGCCGGCCCTCGGTGAAACAATTTATCAAGACCCTTTCCGGGTAGCTTCCGATGTCTCGATGCTGGCAGGTGGCGCCGGTACTGCGCTCAAAGGCATGGGCAAGGCTTCCGAATTGGCCGGCTTGACGCGCTTCGCCTCACCGCTTGCCTCAGCCGCGCAGAAGGTTTCGGCAGTGGGGGACGTGCTAAACCCTGCGACGGTGCCCCTCAAAGCCGCTGGAGCGCTCGTACGAGCGCCAGCGGTGCCTTTGGTGAAGAGTGCGCTGGGGCTCAAGGGTAACGAGGCGGCGGACGCGGCGCGAGCGGCCCTGGAAGAGACTCGCGGGATTCGCATGGGGACCATCAGCGAAAGTGCGAAGCAGCAACTTGCGGGGCTGCGGGCGAAGCAGGGGGCCATCATTGGCGGGGCCACATCGCCGGTGAGCTTGGCACCCGCCCGTCAGGTGGTAGAGAACGCGATCGGAGGGGCAGAGGCCGGGAACGAGATCCCGACGCATCTTTTCCCGATGCAAGAGCATCTCAACATCGCACACCCCGGATTCCCTGGGACCGTGCTACCGGCCGCAGAGCCTTTAGCCCCCGCCCGCCTCGCCGAACTGCAATCGCCAGCCGATTTCCTGAAGATGCGGCAGCGCTTTGGCAAGCAGTTCACCAAGTTCGACGTCGGTCGTCCGCTGACCAAGGAAGCGCTTCAAGTCGGGAACGAAGCCTACGGCGCGCTCACGGGCGAGCTTCACCGAGCAGTCCCCGAGCTTCTTCCTGTCGATACTAGGCTCCACAACTTGATTCCGGTACGCCAAGCGGCAGAGACGCTGGGCAAGCGGCCCGGTATGCTTGATAGGACGATTGGCCGGCTGAGCGCGCGGACGGGCTCACTGATGGCCCCGTTGGGAGGCCTGTACGCTGGCGGGCTACCGGCAGGTGGGGCAGTTCTGGCCGGGCAAGAGGCACTTGCCGAGCCAGCTGTACGGATGCTGGGAGGGCGATTCCACTACGGCTTGGGCACGGCGCTCGGCTTGCCCACTATCCGCCGGCTGATGCCGCTGATTCACACCTCACAGGAAGGTCAGTAACAGGGAGTTACTAAGTCCTTCGCCGGCCCACCCGCTCAGCCCTTCTTTCGCTTTGTCGCGGCCTTCGGCTTCGGATCGAGTTCGTCCGGCCAACGCCTCAACCGCCTCAGGATGCCATCATTCCGAAGCCGATAAACGGCCAGGATGCCGCGGATATTCCGAAGAACCACATAGGCCTTGCCGTTCGTGGCTTGTTCGACGCCACTCGTGTTACTTGGTTGGTCCTGATTGCCCATCATGAAATATGCACGGAGCGCCCGCCCCATCAGTTCGGTTTCTGTGGGCGGAAACGTTCTCTGAAACATTCTTGCCTCCTTACTTCTACAAGCATATCATATACAAACATGGGTAGCAAGAATTATTGTAGGGCCTTCCTTGAGCCGCAGCCTATCACCTGACGATGCCCTTATGTTGCGGCGAAAGCCCGAAGCCCATCGGGTCAACGGTGAAGTCCCCGCCTTCGTTGCGTAATAGCTTCGCCAGACGCCGGCGCATTTCCCCGCGTTCGATGCTCCGCATGACCAGGATGGAAGCGGCAACCAGCGCCGCGCACAAACCAGTTACAATCGATCCAGACATCGGGAAAGCTCCTTTCTCTCGGTGTTCAGGGGACCGGAACGGCTGCAACCGATTCCGGCCCCCGCTTGTGTCAGTGGTTAGTCCGACACCTGTTGTTTCTTGGCTCTCAGCAGTTCTCGGTCCGCGCGATGCCACGCGATGATGTAGTCCAAGACTGCACATGCTAGCAGATCCGCTACCGACACCTTGGATTTGGCGCTGATGGCGTCCAAGCTCGCAGCATCGCGCGCCGGAAGTTCAATGGTGATTGTCCTGCGTTTCTTTTGGCTCATTTTCCTCTCTTCTGCCGCTCAGCGGCTTTCAATCCATCTGGCCTCGTTCGACAACGAAGTACCGCGATCGGGGATCGTTCCCGCTCCTCATCGGCTTCGAGCTCGCGCTGGAGCTGTTCTTGTCTCTCTGCGGGAAGCCGATCCAGAACGCACCCTAAGTCCCGAATCTTCCGCTCGAAGGTCGCGCGGCTGGCCTTCTTCTTCGGCTGCCCGCCCTTTCTCGTTGATACTTTCATGTGACCGGACCCCTCCGTGAAAAACTCAGGCGGCGGCCTTGAGGACTGTCGCCACGTACTGGAGGCGCCAGGGCGTCCCGCGCCGGGTGGTGAAACCCTGCCGGTTGAGTTCGCCCGCGGTTTCCTCCAGCGTATAGCCGAGATCCCGCAGTTCGTGGATCCGGCTGACGATTTCCTGTTCCGCTGGATCGAAGTCGAGCCGCTTCCCGTTTTCGCCCAACCGGAAGCCAAAGGGAACGGCGCCGACGCGCTCACCGTTCGCCCGCTTGTGGTGCATGGCGTCCCGCGTTCGTTCCCCGATGGCTTCCCGCTCCCACTGGCTCACCGAAACCATGATGTTGAGCACCAGCCGGCCCGCCGCTGTCCCGGTGTCCAGGGATTCGGCCACGCTCACCAGGGACACGCCGCGCCGGGTGAATCGCTCGAGGAGTTCGGCAAGGTCCCTCACGCTCCGGGTGAGCCTGTCCAGCTTCGCGATGATGACGGTATCCACGGCGCCGCCATCCACCAGGGAGAGAAGCCGCGCCATGCCCGGACGATTCAGCGATTTGGCCGACTCGCCCGCGTCAACGATGACTTCCACCAGGTCCGAACCTTGCACTACCGCCATAGCCCGGACCTTCTCTGCTTGCGCTTCGAGCGAAACGCCGAAGTCCGCCTGCTTCTCCGTGCTCACTCTGATGTATCCGATAGCCTTCATAGCTACAATTGTACCTCAACCCCCATTAGATAGCAAGAGAAAAGAATCGTCCGCGTACCAAAACTGGGTTAAGATGAGTGCATGGCGAAGAAGAGACTCCCGCCGGAGGTACTGAAGTTCTTCCGCGAGCAAGGCGCGAAGGGTGGAAAGCTCGGCGGAAAGCGTTCCCTTGAAACCATGACGCCAGAGGAACGCTCCGCCCGCGCGAAGAAGGCTTCAGCCGCCGCCGTCGCCGTGCGCAAGGCGAAGAAGCGCGCCGCAAAGCCTTCCTGCCGAGCGAAGCCGTAGCGATGGGCGATGCCTTGGCCGCGCTGGAGCGGGCCGACGCCAAGCGGCGCCAGGCTGAAGCAGGCCGGGAGCACGGCCGAGGACAAAAAATAGGTTGTGGAAAGTTACCACAAGCTATCCCCGATGCAAACAAAGGGAAAACCCGCGACAAGATAGCCGCAGCCCTGGGGATGAGCGGCCGTAGCTATGAGAAGCGCGTCAAGGACTGGCCGATGCTGGAGGCCGCCGTCGCGCAGAAGATTGAGGACCAGGCCGACTTTGTGGCGTGGTGGGTCGCCAACGTCACCGACAAGGCTGCGAACAGTTGAAAGAAATTTCACGCCCCTTTTCGTTTTTCGTGCTAGGATGCTGGTTGAAAGTAGCACAGCTTGTCGGGCGCTTCTGGAGCGGGAAACCAGACAAAAAACCGCTAGCCACCCCGATGGCTGAGTAGTACAGCGACGGCGTGTAAAAGCAGGGCAGCGTCCAGCCAGCCTACTACGGGCGAAGGGCACACACGAGCTGAAATCTCAAATTTCAGGAGTGTGCAATGCCCTCTGGCACCGTTTCTCAGAACATCGCCTCCCAGTCTTTGCTTGATAAAAGAGCAGCCGCAAAGTACCTCTGCGTCTCGGTTGGCTCCGTGGAGCGGCTTCTTCGTGCCGGTCTGCCGCACATCAAACTGACTCCGGGCAGCGCGGGCGCCGTTCGTTTCGCTCTTTCCGATCTCCAGGACTTCGTGGCAGCAGCACGGCGGATACGTTCGGGGAACGCGGCTTAGGAAAGGTTTGGGCCCAACCCGCAGTGTGGGCCAGGCCCGAAAGGATGACCGATGCCTGTAACACCGGCTGAATTTAGGTTACACCGAAGCGCCCCACGGTTCAAGAGTCCGCGCCAGCGCAATCTTTTCCCCCCTCCTGACGACAGCCGCCCGATGCGGGCTACGGACGTGGATCAGTACGCCGCGGGCAATCGCCGAGCGGCCCAGATCATCGTCGAAAGCCCTGCGAAATACGGCGGCCTGATGGCTGAGTGGGCGCAGTTGGTTTTGCAGCGCGGGGCGCGACCGGAGGCGCAACCATGACGGCCGCGGAGGCGATTCTCGATCACGTCAGCATCTCCGCGGTTTGGCGTGCGCTCGGCGGCGGCGAGTTGCGCCATGGCCGTGGCCGGGCCTTCTGGCGGCGCCACGGTGTCGCAGGCCCGGCGGGTGGAAGTGCCATGGCCGGCCAGACCAAATCAGAACAAGTCTCAATTTGCTCCAGGGGTAAATGATGCGCGGACTATCGCACAGCACCACGGAACTGATCCAGTACGCTCGCCGGCTACTCGGACAGGATCATCCCCAAACCCTGCGACAACTCCACTACGCCATCTTCAGCAGGCGGGAGATCGCGTACGCCAACGACAAGTCCAGCTATCAACGGCTGAGCCGGGCCACCACCATGGCCAGGCGCACGTATCGGGGGTGGGAGCTTCTGTTCCCCGGCAAAGACGTGTCCCCGTGGTGTTCGATCCCGCCGGCGTGGATGGTGGATGAAACCCGCCAGCCGGAGACGGTGAGTGTGTGGCAGGACGCGGCGGAGTACGTCGAGACGATCAAGGGCAGTTACCGCCGCGACAACTGGCAGGACCAGCCGCATCACTGCGAAGTATGGAGCGAGAAGGCCACAATTCTGGGCGCCATCCGGCCGGTGGCGGAACGGCTGGGTGTCACCCTGCGGGTGTGCCATGGATTCGCCTCTGCCGGCATGGAGCAGGACATCGGCAGCTTCTTCGAGGGCATCAACAAGCCGATCACCATCTTCTATCTGGGGGATCACGATCCATCCGGCCACGTCATTGAGCAGGATCTACACCAGCGCGTGGAGCGGGCCAGTGGGCGCGATTTCGACATGGAGCGGCTGGCGATCCACGCAGCCGACATCGGAACGTTCGGCCTGCCGCCCCAAAAGATCAAGGCCAGCGACAGCCGGGCCGCCGGGTTCCGGCGCCGATTCGGTTCCACGGCGGCCACGGTGGAGTTGGACGCCTTGCCGGCGGCCGAACTGCGGGATCGCGTCCAAAATGCCGTCAGGAGGCTGATCGACTTCGAGGCGTGGGACCGGCAGGTGCAGCTACAACAGGTGGAGCTTGAGTCTATCACACGCGTCGCCGACCTGATGAAGAACCTGCCCCAGGTGGGCGGCGCGCGGCCGGAGGGGCGGCCATGACGCCGGTTGATGGCGTCCTCAGTCGCATCCGCATCGGCCAGGTGTGGTCCGCGCTTGGTGGTGGCGAAGTGCGCCACAACCGCAGCCGGGCCTTCTGGCGCGACGGCGAGGGCTGGAATGTGGCGCTGAGCGATGCGAAAGGCACCTGGTACGACCACCGCGACAATATCGGCGGCGGCATCCTCGCTCTGATTCAGCACGTGCGCGGCGGGTCCCATAAGGACGCGCTGTGCTGGTGCGCGGGCCTGGCCGGTGTGCCGCTGGAGGACAGGCCGCTTTCCGCTGAAGACCGGGCGCGATGGGCGACCGAGCGGCGCGCGCTCGAGCGCGACTTACCCGCGGCGTGGTGCTGGAGGAGCGCGGCAGTGAACCTCGGCGAAGAGGCGCTAGAGCAACTCAAGACCGCGCTCTTCGATCCTGCCACACGGCTAGAAGTGGACGAGATAGGCGAGATTGGCGCCCTGACGCGGCAGATTGCGCGCTGGCGGCGGATGGCAGGCACCGAGCTGGTGAGCGAGTTCAACTCGTGGAAACAGCACCACCCGGAACTCACCTCCGCCATGGAGCGCGTGGCGCGCCTCCGCGAGCAGTCATCGGTGCGGGCGTTACTGCGCTACAGGGAGGCAACAGCATGACGCCCGATATCGCCGTGCTGGTGAGGCAGGAGCACACGCGGCTTTGCGCCGAGCAGCAGGGGAACGACGGGCGCGCGGCCGCTATCGCCGGCGCGGAATTCTTGGTGCTCGGCGACGACCACTACCGCCTGTTTCTGCCAGCCATCGGCACGACATTCGAGGTGGACCGTCTCCGCCGCGAACACAATGAGCTGGTGGGCGAGCTTTGTGTCCGCTGTGACTTGCCGGGCGCCGCCACCGTGGAGGGCAACCTCAGTATTGCCGACTTCAATATCTCCTCGGCGCGCGCACGTGCGGATCGCGCGAAGCTGTTAGCGACCCGCGCCGGCGCCCGCGGCCTGGACTGGGCTCTGTTGGTGGAAGAGTTCTGCCAGCGCGTTTTGCAGGCCGACCGGGCCGGCCAGCCCGCGGTAGATCTTCGGATGTTGCCGAGACCCAGCGCGGACCAGGACATGGTGGACGTCGGAGGGTTGACGCTGCCCAGGCGGCATCCAAGCATCCTCTTTGGCGACGGCGGAGCGGGCAAGTCCTACCTCGGCCTGTATCTCGCCGGGCGTCTCGCAGAACGTGGAATGCGAGTCGCCCTCTTTGACTGGGAGCTCGCCGGTGAAGATCACAGAACGCGGCTCGAGTTGCTGTTCCCCGATGGGATGCCGCGGGTTCTTTACGCCCGATGTGAGCGGCCGCTGGTCTTTGAAGCCGATCGGCTCCGGCGCATCGTCCGCGAGGAGAGCGTCGACTACATCGTGTATGACTCCGTCGCCTTCGCCTGCGATGGGCCGCCGGAAGCTGCGGAAGTCGCCGGCCGCTACTTCCGCGCCGTCCGCCAGATCGGCGGCGGCTCCCTGCATATCGCGCACGTCAGCAAGGGAGAAAACGCCGATCAGAAACCATTTGGATCCACCTTCTGGCACAACGGAGCTCGTTCAACCTGGTTTATGAAGCACGACGAAGCGTCGGCTGAAGGCGAGGTCCTACAGATCGGGCTGTTCAATCGAAAAAACAACCTGGGCCGCTTGTGCTCGCCATTGGGTTATAGCATCGCTTTCGGCGAGGAAACCACTACGCTCCGCCGGACGGACGTAGCCGAGAGCCCGGAACTCGCCAGCAAACTTTCGATACGCCAACGGATGGCCTACTTGCTCCGCCGTGGCTCCATGACCATAAAAGAAGTCGCCACGGAGTTGGACGAAAACCCGGACACCATCAAGCGGACCGCATACCGCGGCAAAGGGCAATTCATCGTCCTTGAAGGCGGCAAAATTGGGCTCGCGGAACGAAAACTGTGCTTTTAGCTAAGTCATTGATTCTATTGAGTGACACTTTGTCACCTCGCTTTTTGACACGGGCGACGGCTCCAAGACTGTCACCCGATTTTTTGACTCGCGGCGTAAGTGCGTATGGAATGAATATCTTAACTGAGGTGACACTGTGTCACCAAAGCGGGGACAAACTGTCTTTAGGGTTGGACAGGGACACTCTCTCTCTCTTTAGAGAGTGTCCTGTCACCCCTGTCACCCGAAGAGAAGAAAAACGGGTGCCACGCGCCGCGTCGGAGGGCACGTTCCGATGAGAACGAAAAACGACACCGAGAACGCGGTGAGCCTGGGGCGGCACAAGCGGGGCTGCTCGGTCTGCGCGCACCCGCAGTGTGAAGAGATCGAAGCCGCCTTCATATCCTGGCGGAGCCCGGCGAGAATCGCGAAAGAGTACCGCCTGGCGGACCGGAGCTCCATCTACCGCCATGCGCACGCGCTCGGGCTGTTTGAGAAACGACGCCGCAACATCCGGGCGGCTCTCGAGAAGATCATCGAACAGGCCGGGGATGTTCAAGTGAACGCAAGCGCAATAGTCGCGGCCGTGCAAGCCTACAGCAAAATCAACGCGGCCGGAGAGTGGGTGGATCGCACCGAGACCGTCTCTCTACACGAGCTTTTCGACCGGATGAGCGCTCAGGAGTTGGACAGCTACGCGCGATCGGGCACCTTGCCGACATGGTTTCGAGCGACCATTGGCGCAACACCGGGCGACAGACGGAAAGGCGAAACGGATGCCGAATAGAGATTGGGGGAACGCGCCGGGCGCAACAAAATCAGAGTTGAGGCCGGGAGAGTTCCCGCTCGGAAGCGAACAGTCCCGCGCGGCGGCACGTTTCCTGCTCACCGCAAGAAACGAAGCGCCACACGAAACGCTCCGCATCGTGGTCGGGCGCACAGGTCCGCGGAGCCTGGAGAATTGCGATTGCATCCGGACCCTCTGTCAAGACGGCACCTTGCTGGAGGTTGTCGGGCTTCACGGCGGCAATCTGGGCGGGCTCAGCGATGAGGAGCTGGACGAATGGGTTGCGCGTTTTCCGGTTGAAGGGCTCTAAGATGCTGCCCGAACTTCTCAGCGCCGCGCAGGTTTCCGAGCGGTTGCAGATCCCCGAGCAGACGCTGGCCAACTGGCGCAGCCGCGGCATCGGGCCGCCCTTCACGAAGTTCGGCGCTTTGGTGCGGTACCGTACCGATATGCTCGCCGACTGGATAGAATCGCAAACGAGGTTGACAAGCGATGGGACTCCGAACACGAGACGGACACTGGCATTACCGGTTCATGATCGCCGGGCGCTGGTACAGCGCGAACACCGGCTTGGTCGCCACCGAACGCAACAGGACGGCCGCGACCAGAACCGAGGCGGAAGCGCACCGGCTGGTGAGCGAGGGCAAGGCTCACCTGCTGCGGCTCCAGCCTATCCCGTTCAGTGAAGCCGCGGAGAAGTTTTTGCTCTGGGTGGACGGCGAATACCGAGAGCACCCGAACTCCGCCAAGCGGATCCGTACCAGCTTCGCCAGCCTGAAGCAATTCTTCCGGCGCGAGATGATGACGTCGGTCACAGCGGGCTCGATCGAAGACTACAAGGCCCACCGCCGCACGGCCCACCAGGTCCGCGAAGTCACTCTCCGAAACGATCTCCACGCGCTGAGCCTGCTATTCCAGTACGCGCGCAAGCACGGCTGGGTGGCGGCCAACCCGGTAGAGGATGTCGAAATCCCGAGCGACGCTGAGGCCGTGCGTATGAACGTGCTCAGCGTGGCGCAGGAGAAGCTGTACTTCGCCACCTGCGAAAAGAAGATGGCGGAACTCGTCGCCAGCCGGAAGCCGCGGCCAGGCGGACGACAGACCTACAACGGCTTCCAGGATCTCTGCGACCTGGGGCGCCTGATGCTACTCCAGGGATGCCGACCCGAGGAGGTGCTGGCGCTCGAGCAGGGCTCCGTGAACCTGGAACGATCGGTGCTCGCCGTTGAGCGTGGCAAGAGCAAGGCGGCGCGCCGGCTTCTGCGGTTGCGCGCCGAGTCGAAGGAGATTCTCGCGCGGAGACTGTCGACGTCAGGCCGGTGGGTGTTCCCTTCACCGCGCCGGCACGGTGAGCACCTGACGAAGCTGAATAACCTTCACGTGGAGGTCCTGGAGGGCTGCGGGCTCAAGTTCGTGCTCTACGATCTCCGACACACGTTTGCCAGCCGCGCGGCCGATGTTGGGATGCCGCTGGCGACGCTGGCGAAGATTCTGGGACATGCGAACCTGCGGTCGGTGATGAAGTACGTTCACCCATCGCAGTCCGAAATGGACCGGGAACTTGAGAAACTCGACGCGGTAGAGGCCGAACCGAGGCTGGACTCCGAAATTCACGGGCCAAAATCGGGCCAACACACCCAGTTGAATATGGCGAAGAAACGGGAAACCCAGGTAAGCGTGGGTAACTCACCCAGGGGTGGCCTAAGTGCTCGAAAAATCAACTAACTACAGAGGAATGAGTGTGGAGGCGCGGGTGGGAGTCGAACCCACGCATAAAGGTTTTGCAGACCTCTGCCTTACCACCTTGGCTACCGCGCCTGCGTGAGCAGGTTTCATTATCTCAAAAAGGTTGGCCTCCGGGAGGGCGTAGTGCGGATGGCGGAACCGCGGGGGGCGGGACCGGCTGCGGTGAGGCCGCCGGCGGCGCAACGGGCCGCCGCACGACGGCCGGCCGCCCACGGCCCTCCCGAATCACCGGCAGCAGCACGTACGAAGGGCGCAAACGTTCGTGGTAGACGGTCTGCCAGGCCCGGCGCATCTCCTTTTCGTCGGCTACCGGCCGGCCGGTGTTGGGGTTTCGGTCGTAATGGGGGAAATTGCTGCTCGATACCTCCAGCCGGATGCGGTGACCCTTGCCAAACTCGTTGCTGGTGACGCCAGCGTCGATGGTGACCGGATAGACTTGCCCCGGTTGCGCCAGCACTGGCCGCTCAAGCGAATCGCGGTAGCGGAGCCGCAGGAGGCCGTCGCAGAGGTTGATCGCGCTTCCGTCCGGAAAGACGTCCACCAGTTTGGCGGTGAAATCCGTGTCGGGCGCGTCGGTCGACACGTACAAGATCACCCGCACCGGCCCTGTGACCTCGATTGGCCGTTTGAGCGGCGCGGTGGTGTACACCAGGACATCCCGGCGGCGCTCAACATCCCGCTGGTCCTTTGGTCCCCAGGGAATTCGCATGGGATTGCAGCAGACTGCGCCGCCGGCGGTGGGCACGGGATCGGCCGGATCGTAGACCAACCGGTCAGGCGTTCCGCGGCGCGGCCGGTGCGGCTCCAGGCGCCCGTCCCCGCCGAGCGTGTTCGCTTTTCCGTGGCTGGCCAGGAAGAACTGGGTCGCCACCGCCCGCGCAAGCGGCCATTCCCGCTCGTCGCGCCAGCGGTTGACGCCCATCACGAAGATCCTCAGGGGCGGATCCGTTGCCGCGGCGTCGCGTCCCGCGCCGGGCTCTTGCAGCCAGTGGTCGAACCAATCGAGTTGAAGCTGGCGCAGCGGCGCTCTCGAGTCGGGCCCGAAGTCCACGCTCGCAAAGCGATAGAACAGGTCGTGGGGCCAGGGCCCGACGATGATGCGGCAGGGGCGGCCCTTGTGCCGCAGGATGCTGAAAGCCTCCAGGTCGCTCTCCGCGAAATTGTCGTACCAGCCGGCGGCCGCAAACACGGGAACGTGCACGCGGTCGAGCTGTTCGCGGGTGCTGATGGACTTCCAGAACGCATCGTAGGATGGGTGATCCAGCGCCTTCTGGAAAAAGTCGATGCTGTGGCCCGTGGCCAGGCGGTCGGCAAGCCGGAGCGGCACCTCGAGCACGAAGCGGTCGAAGTCCGGTTTGAATCCGGGGGACTTCAGGTTTTCCGAGATCCACTCCAGCCGGTGGCCGAGCTTGAAAGCGCCGCCACGCGAGTAGAACCGGTCGAAATACTCGTCGTCGCCGGCCACGATCGGGAAGATCGCCTTGAGGTAGGGGCTGGCCGAGAGCGCCGCCTTCCACTGCGCGATGCCGAGGTACGACGCGCCGGTCATGCCCACCCGCTGGTTCGACCACTCCTGGTGCGCGATCCAACTCAGCGTGTCCTCGCCGTCGGCCACCTCCTGCCGCAGCGGGTCGAAGATGCCCTCGGACTTGTAGCGGCCACGGACGTCTTCGAGTACCACCGCATAGCCATGCTCGACGAAAGCGCGGTAGTTCGGCCTGAGATCGGAGCCCTTGCCGTAAGGCGTACGAATGAGGATGGTGGGGACGCGGCCGGCCACCTCCGGACGAAAGACGTTGGCCACCAGATCGATGCCGTCGCGCATGGGCACCCGCACGTCGTACTGCTTAACGATCCGGACCTGGATCGGCGCGTGGGGGTGGGGACCGGCCGCCGCGGTCAGCGGCAGCAGGAGGAGAGCAACTCGAAGTAGCGGCGCGCGGCCAGCTCCAGTGAATGCTGCTCCGCGATGTAGGCAGCCGCTCGGACGCCGATCTCGCGGGCCTTCTCGGGGTGCTCGACGAGCCACATCATATAATCAACCAGCATGGGTTCTTCCGCAAGTCCCCGGTCGATACGGATGACGACGTTCTCCGGGAAACGCGCCACTTCCTCCCCGGCGCTCACCAGCACCGGCTTGCCGATTCCCATGAGGTGGATGGCAATACCCGACGTCTCCCCGGCCGACGGGTGGTGCAGGCTGATGCAGGCGTCCACCGCCGCCGTGAGCCTCAAGAACTCAGTTTCGGAGACGTAGGGCACGCGAACAACGCCCGGCGCCTTGAGCATCGGCGCGAGCGCGGCCTCGAGATCGCTCGAGCCGAAATCGCCGGCCACAAGCAATGCCGCGCCGGAGCCCGCCTTGCGCACACGGCCGAAAGCGCGCAGGATGGCGGCCAGCCGCTTGGATTCGCGAAGGTGCCCGAAGACGCCGAACAGGAAGGCGTCTCGTGGGGCAGGCGTTTCCGCCTGCCCAGCCAGGCCAGAGGGCCTGCTCCACGCAGGCGCAAACAGGTGCGGGATCTCGACCACGAGCGCGCCGGGAGCGTGCTCGCTCACGATCCGCGCCGCCGCTGGATTGTGGACCACCACCACGCGTGACGCCTCGGCAATACGGCGCGCCAGGGCGCGGTCGAAGTACCGGGGATCATGCGCCGAGCGGCTGCGCGCCTCCCAAAGCTCCGCCGCGCGAGCGCGCTCAGGCTCGCCGTAGTTGTAGACGAACTCCTCGATATAGCTCCGCCGGTCGAGGGTCCCGAGGAAGAAGTGATGGAGAACGGCGTCGTGGAGCACCGCGACTCCCGGCCGCACCAGCGCCTGCCGGTAAATCTCGGCGTGAAGCGGGTTGTTCCCCAGGTGGTAGAGGCAGATATCCGCGGCCGAGTCGCCCACTTTCACGTCGCACAACCGGCCGAGGGCGCCGAGCAGCGCGGACGAGTAATCCGCGACGCCGGTCGGGGCCGGCGGCAGCGGCGAGAAGAAGCCTACCCTCACGGTTTTCGGGACCCGAACAGCGCCGTCCCCACGCGCACCATTGTGGCTCCCTCTTCGATCGCCACTTCGAGATCGTGCGACATGCCCATCGAGAGCTGCGGCAGGCCGAGGCTGGCGGCCAGCGCGCGCAGACGGCGGAAGCAGGGCCGGGAGGTCTCCGGGTCGTCCGACCACGGCGGCATGGTCATCAACCCAGTCAGGCGCAGATTCGGCAAGCCGGCCACGGCACGGGCGAGCGCGGGGACCTCGTCCGGCGCCGCCCCGCTCTTGGAGGCTTCTTCGGAAAGCTTCACCTCAATCAGGACTTCGAGCGGTTGGGACCGGCGGCGCGGCGCTTCGTTCAGCCGCCGGGCCAGGCGAACCGAATCGACCGTATGGATCGCGTCGAACAGTTCGGCGGCGCGGTTGCTCTTATTGGCCTGCAAGTGGCCGATGAGGTGAAAGCGCGCGCCCGGCAGAGGATCAGGCAGCGCCTTGGCCTCGAACTCCTGGACGTAGTTCTCGCCGAAGTCCCTCAGGCCCAACGCGTAAGCCTCGGTGATCGCGGCCGCCGGGAACATCTTGGTGACGGCGATCAGCGCAATCTCTTCACGTCGGCGGCCAGCACGAAGGGCGGCGGCTTGAATGCGCGCCTCCACTTCGCCAATCCGATCGCGCAGCATGACTCTCTATCATGGCGCAAGTCGTGGAAAGAGGTGTGAGCTTGCTCGTGGGGCTCAGGCGACGGACACACCTCACACTCTGCCTGCGACATCAGGTTCATGGACGAGGGGTGCCGACGGTCACCCGCGGAGGCCTAGTCCTTCTTCAAAAGCTCCGCACGCACGCCGAATACCGCCAACGTCGGCGCCCAGATTCCGATCATGATCGCGAGCGCGTGTGCAGCCTCCGGTTCGTAACCGATCCTCGGGCCCACGATGAACACGAAGAACGACAGGATAATGCACAAGTACATCACCAGGAACCAGCGCTTCGGGTTCGATTTCGAATTCGCCATGCACCACCTCAAGACGTAAGGTTTGAACTTCCCGCTGATTATACCCTCACATCGCTGAGGTGAAACGCTGAAAATGCCGGGACAAATGCGGGGAGTGGGTACCCCACCGCCGGGTGCTGCGCTCGGATCGCCGGAGAACCGCGGCCTGCCGCAGCCACAAACCTACTGAATGCCCAGATGCGCAGGCCAGGTGTGCGTGGACGAGGCCGTGCTGGCCGAGGCGGCCATTCGGCGCTTCCTCGGGACGGCTCGCCGGCCCGCCCTGATCGAGCCTGGTGAAGAGCCCTTCTTGCTGGCCGAGGACACCTACACCCTCGAATGGCAGGGGAACCGGCTGCTCATCCAGGCCTGGGATGAGACGCGGAACCTGGCGCGCCGAATCGTGGGAATGCGCGAAGAAAAGGCTGGAAAACTCGAACTTGCCATCGAGCGTTTCGGCGGCCTCGAGGGGCGCATCTCGCTCCTCGATCTGGTCCGGGCGGGAGCGGCTGGCCAGTCTCGCGTGTCGCGCCTCGTCTTCCGGGAGGAGTTTCGCCGGGCTCTGCGCCGGCAGTTCCCGAACTGGCGCCTGGTGGAACTGAGCGCCGAGTCGAACCTGGAGGAAAGCCTGTCGCCGGCTTATCCCCGTGCCCTGATCCGCAACGGCGGCTTGGGATGGGCGGCAATCGCCTCGCCGCCGGGCTCGGCCAGCGGCGTGCTGACGTTCGGCCTGATCTGGTTGGACTACCTGCGAAAGCGGGAGCGGCGGGTCGCCATTGAGGGGCTCGCGCTCTTCCTTCCACAGGCCGAAGCCAGGACGGCCTGCCTGCGGCTCCCTTTCCTGAATCCGCGGGCCTCCCGCTTTACCGTGTTCGTCTACTCGGCGGACGGCTACGAGGACCGGCTCGATCCGGCGGACTATGGCAATCTGGCGACGAAACTAGAGAGTTGCGCCAGCCTGGCACCGCAACGGCCGGCCCAGGTTACCGCGTGGATCGAGCGCCTCTCGCGACTGCCGTTCGTCGAGCGCACCCGCCGCCACGACGGTTCGTTGAGTCTTAGAGTGCGCGGCCTGGAGTTCGCGCGCGCGACGGGGACGGATCTGTTGTTCGGCCTGGAGCGGAAATCCGCGGCGCGGGAAGCGAACCTCGCGGAGATCGAAGGACTGGCCAGGGGAATCGCCCGGCTGCGCTCGCCTCGCGCCACCGACCGGGACCATCCTGTCTGGCGTCGGCAGCCCGAGGCGTGGCTCGAATCCCAGGTCCGGGCCAATCTGGAGCAGATCGACGCCACACTTAGCGCCGAGCCCGTCTACGGGCAGGTGCCGGCGATGGCGGGCGGCGACCGCGGCGTCCTCGACCTGCTGGCGTCGGAGCGCGAGGGCCGCCTGGCCGTCATCGAGCTGAAAGCCTCTGAAGACATACACTTGCCCTTGCAGGCGCTCGACTATTGGATGAGGGTGCGCTGGCACGCCGAGCGGGGCGACTTCTCCCGCCAGGGGTATTTTCCGGGCATTCCGCTCAGCCGCGATTGGCCGCGGCTGCTGCTGGTGGCGCCGTCGCTTCATTTCCATCCCAAGACGGAGACGGTGCTGAAGTACTTCGCGCCGGAGATTGAGGTGGAGCGCATCGGGCTGGGGGTAGAATGGCGTGAGAGGCCGCGGGTGATGTTTCGTGTGCCGGGCGCCCAGCGGCCCCTGAAGGAGCGCCATGGCCAGCGAGATCTACGCCCAGATTAAGCGCGGATTCCGGAACCTGGATCCCAACCAGGTGAAGGAGATGGCGGAACGGCGGCTCCGCGTCGGCCTGATCGCCTCCACCAGCGCGGGTTTCGCGGCCCTGGAAGAGCTGCTGGCGCCGCCGTCGATTCGGGAGGCTCGAAGCTGTAAGATCGAGCGCGCCGCAGGCGGCGAAACGAGCGGCTTCGATCTCGTCCTGTGCGATAGCGAGTTGCTGGCGCCGCCCGGTGCCTTCCGCTTCGACCCGGCGGACCCGCGGAGTACGGTTCGCGAGATCGTGGAGCGCCGCGAGGACCTGCGGCTCGCGCTGGCGCGCAATTTCCGCGCGTTTCGCCAGCCCGTCATTGGGAAGTTCGTCAAGGCGATCTCCAGGGAAAACGCGGTGTTCTGCCTGCTGACGGCGCTTCCGGACGTGCTGCCGAGCCTGATCGAGCTGCCCTGGGCGGCCGGAGAGTTTGCCTCTGACACCGCATTTCTGACCATGAACCAGGTGCGCATGGCGTTCCTGATCGCGGGCGCGAGCGACTGTGACGTCGGCTACCGCGAGCAGCGCGCCCAAATAGCGGGAATTGTAGGGGGCGCATTTGGCTGGCGGGCACTGGCCCGCGAACTGGCCGGCAAGATCCCTTTCGGCGGAGGGCTGATCCCGAAGGCGGCGATTTCCTTCGCCGGGACCTATACTGTCGGCGTCGGACTGGAGCGCTTCTACCGCATCGGCTACGGGCTCACACGCGAGGAGCGGCAGCGGGTTTACAAACAGGCCCTCGAGCGGGGCCGATCGCTGGTCAACTCGCTGCTGGAGGCGGCGAAGGTTCCCGGCCGCGCCGCCCTCGAGTAGGCAGGCTTCAGCTTGCCCGGCGGGACAGAATTCCGGCCCGTCGCGGGCGGAAACGCCTACCTCACGGCACCGAAGGGGTAGGGTAAGATGCGTACTCGTTCGCTGCTGGCTGCCATAGCCGCGTTGTCAGTTGCCTCTGCGGACACCCTTACGTTGCGCGACGGACGAACCGTGGAGGGCCAGTTCCTGGGAGGCACCGCGCGCCAGATCCGCATGGCCGTCGGCGATAGCGTCCAGACCTTCGACGTGAGCGATGTCGCGAGCCTGCAATTCGAAGACGCCAAAGCACCGGCGATGCCTCAACCCACTCCCGGCGCAGCCCCCGCCCCGCTGCCCGACGAAATCCCATCCGGCACGGCGGTGACGATTCGCATGACCGACGCCGTGGATTCGAAGACCGTGCAGCCCGGGCAGACGTTCCACGCCAGCGTCGACGATCCCGTCATGGTGGGCGACCAGATGCTGATCCCGCGTGGGGCGGATGCGGTCACGAAACTGGTCGAGATCCGAGAGCCGGGCAAGCTGGCGGGCGGCGGCCAGCTCACGCTCTCTCTGGTCTCGATCGACCTCGACGGCGATGCGGTGGAAGTAAACTGCCAGTCATTGACCCAGGCGGGTGAGTCCCGGAAGGGCGAGAGCGCCAGAGCGAATCGGCGGCACGGAGGCGCTGGGCGCAATTATCGGCGCGCTGGCCGGCGGAGGCAAGGGCGCGGCCGTCGAGGTGCTTACGAAGGGAACCGAGGTCCGCATCCCCTCCGAAACCCGGCTGACCTTCACGCTCGATCGGGCGGTGGATCTCCCCTGATCGGCCGCATCAAACCCACGTCGGGTTTCCGGCGATCGAAGTGGCGTCTCGGTCGCGGAACAGACGAGGCAAGGCCAGGTTCACTCCCAGGAGCAGCAAACCGCCGGCCAGCGCCGGGTACAGGCCGCGCATCGCGAAGCCTGGCACCAGAAGCGCAACCAGGCGAAAAACGACGGTGTCCCCGAGCGCCTGAAGAAGCCCCGGGAGCATCGGGACGGCCTCTCCGGGGCCCGGCCTGAAAGCGGTCGAGACGGCGGCGTGGACGAGCGCGACCACCGCCGCTGCGATCAATGCGGATCGGAACTCATCGATCCGGAATCCCGGGAAGAAAACAGCCAACAGCGCCAGCCCGGTCGTGCCCACCGTCCAGTTGAGAAGCAGGTAACCCATACAACGCCATTACTGCATGCACGCTCAATGCCACAACCCCGAGGCCAGCCCCTGGGCCCCTAACACCAAGGCACAGTGCGACTTCGCTGGCGGCGCACACGTCCGCCGGTCGTCGGTTGCTGCGCAGGTCGCATACTTTTTACTACCGGGAGGAGGTTTGTACGGTGCGGCGCCCTACCCCCGCGCGCCTCTACAATGGAATCAGTGTTGGTGACGATTTCCCAGCAGCCGCAACCGCCGCGGCCGGAGTGGCTTCGCGCGCCCGCGCCCGTGGGCGCCAACTACCGCGAGCTGAAGACCCTGATCGAGCGCCTGAGCCTCCACACCGTTTGCGAGAGCGCGGCCTGCCCGAACGTGGGCGAATGTTGGAACCACCGCACCGCCACCTTCATGATCCTGGGCAACGTCTGCACGCGGCGCTGCGGCTTCTGCGCCGTGCGAAAGGGAGCGCCGCTCGCGGTCGACTTCGACGAGCCCCGCCGCGTGGCCGACGCCGCCGCCGCCATGGGGTTGAAATACGTCGTCGTCACCAGCGTGAATCGCGACGACCGCAAAGACGGCGGCGCCGAGCTGTTCGCGCTCACCATCCGCGCCATCCGCGACCGCATCCCCGGATGCCGCGTCGAGGTGCTGATCCCGGACTTCCAGGGTTCGCATTCCGCCATGGACCTGGTGCTCGATGCCGCCCCCGACGTGCTCAACCACAACACCGAGACCGTGCCGCGGCTCTACCGCCAGGTCCGCCTCGGCGCGCGCTTCGAGCGCTCGCTCGACATCCTCGCTTACGCGAAGGCCGCGCGCCCCCAGATTCCCACCAAATCCGGCCTCATGCTCGGCCTGGGCGAGAACGCTGAGGAAGTTCTCGGCGTCATGCGCGACCTTCGCGCGCAGGCCGTAGACATCCTCACGCTGGGCCAGTACCTGCGGCCTTCCCCCAAGCACCTGCCCGTCATCCGCTACGTTCCGCCCGAGGAATTCGCGGATCTCCGGCGGCAGGGAATCGAGATGGGGTTCGCTCACGTCGAAGCCGGCCCGCTGGTGCGCAGCTCCTACCACGCCGCCGAGGCGGTCTGAAAGCGCCACTCCGTCCGCTCAGCCCCTCAGGCCTCGGTTGTCTCGGGCAGCTTCAATTCCCTGGCCTGCCGCCACAACCGCTCCAGGCCATAGAACTCGCGTGCCGCCGGCGAGAAGATGTGTACGATGAAGTCGCCGTAGTCGGCCAGAATCCACTCGGCCTTGTCGTACCCTTCGATGCCCAGAGGGAACTCGCCGTCTTTCTTGAGCTCGAGCTCCACCCCATCGCAGATGGCCTGGATCTGGCGCGCGTTCGCGCCCGAGCAGATGACGAAGAAGTCCGTGAAAGTACTGATCTCGCGCAGGTCGAGGACGCGCACGTCGGAGGCTTTCTTCGAATCGGCCGCGCGCGCCGCGATCATCGGCGCTGTGGCGGTATCCCGTGCTGGCGTGAGCTTCTCGGTCTTACTTCGCAATCAACTCCTCTGCCTCATCGTACTACAATCAAGAATCGTGCTCGTCTCAACATGACTGAGTCTCCAACGCGCATTCTCGTGTCCGCGGGCGAGATCCAGGTCCGCATCCGCGAACTCGGCGCCGCCATCGATAGGGACTACCCCAACGGCGTGCTCCTGGTCGCCATTCTCAAGGGCGCCTGCTTCTTCCTGGCAGACCTGGCGCGCGCCATCACCCGGCCGGTGCGCATCGATTTCATCGGTATTTCCAGTTACGGCAAGAGCAAGACCAGTTCCGGCGAAGTCAAGCTCACCAAGGATCTGGACACCACCATCGACGGCCTCGACGTGCTGATCGTCGAGGACATTGTCGATAGCGGCATCACCCTGAGCTACCTGGTCCACGTCCTCGAGCAGCGGCGGCCCCGCTCGCTGCGCATCGTCGCGCTCCTGGACAAGACCGACCGCCGCGTCCGTCCGGTCGACGTTGCCTACGTCGGCTTCCGCATCCCCGACGAGTTCGTCGTCGGTTATGGGCTCGACTACGCCGAGCAGTACCGCAACCTGGCCGACATCTGCGTCCTCGAAGGCGCGCCGGGCCAATAGGGCGGGGCAGGTCCGGTGCGCCGGAGCCTGGAGCGGGCGATGAAGATGCTCGACGAGAAGTAGTCCCACTGCATCGGCCCGCCGGCTCTGGTAACTTGTTGCATGGTGGGAACGAAAGCACAGAGCGGCGAGTGGTCGCCGACCTCGTGGAGATCCAAGCCTGCGGCGCAGCAGCCGGTATACCGGTCTGAGGCCGAGGTCGCGGAGGTTGTCTCGCAGATCTCGAAGCTCCCGCCGCTGGTGACGTCGTGGGAACTCGCAGCGCTCCAGAAGCAACTGGCGGAAGCGGCGCGCGGGGAGCGGTTCCTGTTGCAAGGCGGCGATTGCGCGGAAAGCTTCGACCACTGCGACTCCAACACCATCGCGAACAAGCTCAAAATCCTGCTGCAGATGACGCTGGTGCTGGTCCACGGCGGGCAGAAGCCCGTGGTGCGGGTCGGCCGGTTTGCGGGCCAGTACGCCAAGCCGCGGTCGGAGGACCTGGAGACCCGGAACGGCGTCACCTTGCCCAGCTATCGAGGCGACCTGGTGAACCGGCCGGAGTTTACCGCGGCCGCACGGGAGCCCGACCCGCAACTGATGCTGCGCGGATACGAGCGCGCCGCCCTCACCTTGAACTTCATCCGCGCCCTGGTCAGCGGCGGTTTTGTGGACCCGCACCGGCTGGAGTATTGGGACCTCGATTTCGTCAAGCACTCGCCCATGGCCGAGGAGTACCACCGCACGGCGCGCAGCATCGGCGATGCGCTGCGGTTCATGGAGGAACTGGTCGGCTCCCACCCGGGCGAGTTGCGGTGGATCGATTTCTTCACCAGTCACGAGGGCATTCACCTGCCCTATGAGCAGGCGCAGACGCGGCGCGTCCCGCGGCGTGAAGGCTGGTACAACCTCTCCACGCATTTCCCGTGGATCGGTATGCGGACCGCCGATCCGGAGGGCGCCCACGTCGAGTACTTCCGCGGCATCCGCAACCCGATCGCCATCAAAGTGGGCCCCTCGATGACGCCGGACACGCTGAAGCGGCTCATCGACATCCTGCACCCTGACGACGAACCCGGACGCCTGACCTTGATTCACCGCTTCGGAAACCAGTGCATCGGCGCCTGCCTGCCGCCGCTGATCGAGGCGGTCGAGTCTACGGGCAAGACGGTGCTGTGGTCGTGCGATCCGATGCACGGAAACACGCGGATGACCGCCGACGGGATCAAGACCCGCGGCTTCGACGACATTCTGGGCGAACTCGATCAGGCCTTCGACATCCATGCGGAGTACGGCGGCTGTCTGGGCGGAATCCATATCGAGCTGACGGGCGAAGACGTCACGGAGTGCACGGGAGGGGCGCGCGGCCTTGAGGAGGCCGATCTGAAGCGCGCCTACGAGTCCTCCCTCGATCCGCGGCTCAATTACGAACAGGCGATCGAGCTGGCCATGTTTGTGGGCCGCGAGATCCGGTCTTTTGGGAGGCCTTGAAGCGATGAGAATGTCCTGGTTGCTGGCGGTGGCGCTGTCGGCGCTGCCCGCGGTGGCCGCCGAGCCTGGTATCACGGGCCGGTGGAAAACGATCGACGACAAAACGGGGAAGCCGCGCGGGATCGTGCTCATCTGGGAACAGAACGGCACGTTCTTCGGAAAGATCGAAAAGAGCCTGGACCCGAAGAACGCGCGGGAGCGCTGCGACCTGTGCAAGGACGATCGAAAAGACAAGCCGGTCATCGGCCTGGAGATTCTGCGCCACCTGAAGCGGAGCGGCGACGAGTACAGCGGCGGGGACATCCTCGATCCGGACAACGGAAGCGTCTACCGCTGCAAGGCCAAGCTGGTAGAGGGCGGCCAGAAGCTGGTGTTGCGGGGGTACATCGGCATCTCGCTGCTCGGCCGGTCGCAGACCTGGATTCGGGAGCCGTAAGACGAGCTTCAGCTGGTCCGGACAAGCCGGAGGCCTGTCCCACAGCAGTAATACATTACGAGAGCGCGGCCACGCGTTCCTCGAAGGCGTGGTGGAAGCCCTCGTCGGTGATCGATTCGAGGTTGATGCGGACGTTGGCGAGGGCGCCGGCGACGGCAGCGCGAGCCAGGAGGCGTCCGGTTTCGAGATCGGATGAGAAACGGGCGGGCGTTTCGCGCTGAAGCGCAGCCAGGCGCCGATCAAGCGCGAAGGCGCGCTCGGCGACTTCCATGGGGACCGCGGCGGCATGGTGCAGCGCTTCTTCGACGTGCGGAGTGCGTTCGGCCTTGGGAATGCGATAGGCCGCCATCACGCGATTGAAGGCCTGAGAATCGCGGTCCACGGCGTCGGAGAGGAACTTGCGGTCGGCTTCGAACTCGCGGCCGTCGCGCTTGGCGAGCGCGGCCACCATGGCTCCCAGCGCCGCGGCCATGGCGCCGGCGGCGGCCGATGCGCTGCCTCCGCCGGGAGTGGCAGAAGGCGCAGCGAGCGCCTCGAGGAATTCGTCCAGGCCGCTGGGCGCCGCTTCGGCCAGCCGGTTCTCGAGCACCACGGAGGGGCGGAAGTTTTCCATACGCAGAAAGTGCTCGGCAGCCATTTCGAGCGCCTTCTTCGGGATCAGGCCCACGATTTCGCTGCCCACTACCGGGACGCCCGAGCGCTCCGCCTCGGCGCGGACGGTCTCGAAGACGCGGTGGATGGGGGTCTGCTCGAAATCGGTCAGATTCATCGAAACCTGGGCCAGGTTGCGGGAGGAGAGTGGCACGCCCATCGCCTTCACGTAGCGGAACCCGCCCGAAGAGTATCGAATGGCGCGCGCGATGCGCTTGGCGACTCCGACGTCCGGCGTGCCCAGGTTGATGTTGTAAGCGATGAGGAATTTGCGCGCGCCCACGACGGTTGCGCCCGCGGTAGCGTGCAGGCGCGGCTCTCCCACATCGGGGGCACGTTCGGGATTGGCGGCTACTTCCTCTCGCAAACCCTCGAATTGCCCGCGGCGGATGTTCTCCAGGTTGACGCGGTCCGGCCTGCGGGCCGCCGCTTCGTAGAAATAGACCGGGACTTGGTAGCGCCGCCAGATCTCCTCGCCCACCCGCGTGGCGATGCGGACGCACTCCTCGATGGTCACGCCTTCGATGGGGATGAAGGGCACCACGTCGGCCGCTCCGATGCGCGGGTGTACGCCGGAATGGCGGTTGAGGTCGATCAGTTCGATGGCCTTGCCGACGGCGCGCAGGGCCGCTTCACTGACCGCTTCGGGCGGGCCGGCGAAGGTCAGCACGGAGCGATTGTGGTCGGCGTCGAGCTCACGGTCGAGGAAGGTCACACCCGCGACGGAGCGCACGGCTTCAATGAGCGCGTCCACCTTGGCGGCGTCCCGTCCTTCCGAAAAGTTGGGCACGCACTCGATCAATCTTCGGGCCATGCGACGTCTCCTTCCCGGTAAAGCACCTCTCCGCGCTTGATCGTCACGGCGACGAGGTTCACTCCGAAATGATACGGGATTTCGCGGTAGTCGGGGGTGTTGAAGATGACCAGGTCCGCGCTCTTTCCGGCCTCCAGGCTGCCGGCCCGGTCGGCGCAGCGGATTGCGTGGGCGCCGTTGATGGTGGCGGCGGCCAAGCTTCGGCCGGCGTCAGGCGCATCTGCGAGCAGGCGAGGGAGAGGATCATCTGCATGCTGTAGGTGGGGCTGGTACCGGGGTTGAAGTCGGTGGCGAGCGCCACAGCGACGCCGGCGTCGATCATCTTGCGGGCCGGGGCGTAACGGTCCAGGCCCAGATGGAATACCGCGCCGGGCAGCAAGGTGGCCACCGTGCCGGAGGCGGCTAATGCGCGGATGTCGTCATCGCCGGCGTAATCGAGGTGATCGGCGCTGGCAGCGCCCAGCTCGGCAGCCAGCGCCGCTGCGCCGTCCGAGGAGAACTGGCCGGCGTGAATCTTCAGTTCGAAGCCCAGCGCACGGGCCGCTTCCAGGTAGCGCCGCGCCTGCGCTACGGTGAAGGCGCCTCGGTCGCAATAAACGTCGGCGAAGCGGGCCAAGTTGCGGCGGCGAAGCTTCGGCATCAGGTAGCCGCACATCCAGTCGATGTAGCCCTCCTCGCGGCCGCGCCACTCGGGCGGGACGACGTGCGCGCCGAGGTAGGTCGGAACCAGGTCCAGCGGCTTCGAGTCCAGCGCGCGGATGGCGCGCAGCGTCTTGCGTTCGCCGCTTTCATCCAGGCCATAGCCGGATTTCGCCTCTAGCGTCGTGGTGCCGTGGCGGATGAAGCCGGCCAACGTGCGGCGCGCCTGCATGACCAGCTTGCGGATCGGCGCATCGCGAACGGCGCGCACGGTGCTCAGTATCCCGCCCCCCGCGGCTGCGATTTCCGCATAGTTCGCGCCCGCCAGACGCATGTCATAGTCGTTCAGCCGCGGCGGGCCGCACAGCAGGTGCGTGTGGCTGTCGACGAAGCCGGGCGCGACCACCTTGCCGCTGGCGTCGATCTCTCGCGCGCCGCGGGCGGCGCTGAGGTTCTCGACGCGCCGGGCGGGGCCGAGCGTCACGATGGCGCCGTTTTCAATCAGGACCGCTCCCTCCTGGATGATTCCGAGGTCGCGCAGGTCCGCGCCGCGCCGCGGGCCCGCGGAGCCGCGCAACGTGATCAGCTGCCTGGCTCCCCGCACGAGGACCGGAGTGTCCTTAATCATTTGGAAAATAGAGGCCGCCGAACTGCTAATGTTGCATTGGCACACGTAAATCGGCGCATTTTGCGAACTCAATTGCGTCCTGGTACCCGGCATCGGCGTGGCGTAGTACGCCTAGTCCTGGATCGCACGTCATGACGCGTTGCAGGCAACGCGCGGCGAGGGGAGTGCCATCGGCGACCGTCACCTGGCCGGCGTGCAGCGAATAGCCGATGCCCACGCCTCCGCCATTGTGGAACGAAACCCAACTCGCGCCGGCGGCGGTATTGAGCAGGGCATTCAGAATCGGCCAGTCCGCGATGGCGTCGCTTCCGTCGCGCATTGCTTCGGTCTCCCGGTAAGGCGAGGCCACCGATCCGCAATCCAGGTGATCGCGGCCGATGACGATGGGCGCTTTCAATTCTCCGCTGGCGACCATGCGGTTCATCTCCAACGCAAACTGGGCGCGCTCGCCGTAGCCCAGCCAGCAGATGCGCGCCGGCAGGCCCTGGAAGTGGACCCTCTTGCCGGCGAGCGCGATCCAGCGCGTGAGAGTTTCGCTCGCGGGGAACAACCGGCACACCGCCGCGTCGGTCGCCGCGATGTCGCCCGGCTCGCCGGAGAGCGCCACCCAGCGGAACGGCCCGCGGCCCTCGGCGAACAGGGGCCGTATGTATTCGGGCACGAAGCCCGGAATGTTGAAGGCGTCGGCGACCCCGCGATCGGCCGCCATGCGCCGTATGTTGTTGCCGTAATCGAAGGCGATGGCTCCCATGCGCTGCAAATCGAGCATGGCGCGGACGTGCACGGCGATCGAGTCCATGGCGCGCTCTACATATTGCTGCGGATCGCGCGCCCGCAACTCGGCGGCGGCTTCGAGGGTGTAGCCGGCCGGGACGTAGCCGTTGAGCGGGTCGTGCGCGCTGGTCTGGTCCGTGAGCAGGTCCGGCACGATGCCGCGTCGCACCATTTCGGGCAGCACCTCGGCGCAGTTGCCGACCAGCCCCACCGAGACGGCCTGCTGCTGGTGGACGGCGTTGCGAAGGATGCGCACGGCCTCGTCGAGGCTGCTGACCATGATGTCGCAGTAGCCGGTCTTGAGGCGGCGCTTGATGCGCTCGGGATCGACTTCTACGCATAGGAACGCCGCGCCGTTGAGAGTCGCCGCGAGCGGCTGCGCGCCGCCCATGCCACCCATGCCGCCCGTCACCACCAGCTTGCCGGCGAGCGTCCCGCCGAAGTGTTTGCGCGCGGCGGCGGCGAAGGTCTCGTAGGTGCCTTGCAGGATGCCCTGGGTGCCGATGTAGATCCAGCTTCCGGCCGTCATCTGTCCATACATGATGAGGCCGAGTTTCTCCAGGGCGCGGAACTGGTCCCAGTTGGACCAGTGGCCGACGAGGTTCGAGTTGGCGATCAGCACGCGCGGCGCTTCTTCGTGGGTGCGGAAGACGCCGACCGGCTTGCCGGACTGCACCAGCAGCGTTTCGTCGTTTTCCAGGCGCCGGAGCTCGCGTACGATGGCGTGGAAAGACGGCCAGTCGCGCGCCGCCTTGCCCGCCCCGCCGTAGACCACCAGATCCTGCGGCCGCTCGGCGACCTCAGGATCCAGGTTGTTCATGAGCATGCGCAGGGCGGCTTCCTGGCGCCAGCCCTTGCATTCGAGCGCAGCGCCACGCGAGGCCCGAATAACGTTTTGCATGAATTCACGATAGCACCGAGGCGGCGTTCGAGCCCGGAGTGTCCCTGAATTCTTTTGCGGCTCCTCGGCAAGCGGTCCTTCGACATGGCGCTATAGCCAGGGATCGAGAACGCAGCCGTAACCGGGGCAAACCAGACGGCCGGCCGCTGCCTCACTCCGTGACAAACGGACCCCCGCTCTGTCCCAGCGCGGCCAGGAACTCCTCCTTGCGCTTCTCGGCGGCGGCGACGGCGGCGCGGGTGGCGAAGTGGTAGCACACCGCCCCCGCCAGCGCGTCGAGGCTCAGTATCCCGTAGAAAAGGGCGCGGTTTGCCAAAAACCAAGAGGCCAGATACGCCAGCGCGACGGGCGCCACCATCACGGGGAAAAGCAGCAGCATGTAAACCTGGAATCGCCCGGCCGACGAGCGGCCCCAGGAATGTTCCGGGTTCACCGGCCGTGGCTGGTAGACCGAGCTGATATTGCCCACGCTCAGGAAGTACAGCGCGAAGACCAGCGTCACCATGATCGCCTGCGCGATGCTCGCAAGCGAGAGCGGAACCCGCAGCAGGGCGCACACCGCCAGGATCAGCACAATCTCCACCAAGACGAACGTCATGCCGGCAAGGTTCTTGGCCCGCAACGCCAGCAAGAACGGCGCCGGTGTCGAGAAGTAGAGCTGAGCGGCCGAGCGGTCGAAACCGAACTGGTTCCAGAACGCCACCTCGGCCAGCAGGATCATCGCGTAACCGCTGACCACCACCGGGTAGCTGATGCCGAAGCCGGAGGAGCGGCCGCCGTGCATCAGCGGCCACCAGATGATTGCGCCGAAAGAAAACCCCATGAGGAGAACGACGCGGAATCGCGGGGCGCGGGCCAGCGTCCGCAAGTCCTTTTCGACAAGAGCTGCCAGCGGATCGGAGAATACTGCCGCGGGCCAGCCGTACAGCCGGTCCGTCCAGCCGGCACTCCCGACCGAGCCCGCCGAGCGCGCCGCGGCGACGTCGAAGCGCAAGCTGCGCCGGAACTGGAACCGGCCGAAGACGTACGCGGTGGCGGCCGCCGCCGACAGAATGGCGAGCGCGACACCTGCCTGCCTCCCCAGAGCGAAGCGCGCGGCCGCGGTCCACGGCAGCAGGATGCTCTGCCGGAAAGAGAGCAGCCGCCTCAAATTGCCGGCGTGGCCGGTCGCCGCCAGCAGTTGCGGCAGCGCGGCGCAGGTCACCATGACCATAACCACGAGTTCCCGGACGCGCCGGATCGCGAGCAACCGCTCCAGCAGGCTCCGCAGGCCCGCCGAGAGGAACAGGTTGAAGGCGATGAAAACCGCGAGCGCCGGCGCCGGGAGCCAGCGCGGCACGGCGGGATTCACCAGCAGGCCGACCAGCGTCCCCGTCAGCACCAGCAGCATTTCGAGCGCCGTGGTCAGCCGCAGGAGCAGCTCCACGACGAACAGCTCGCCGTCTGAAATCGGATAGAGCAGGATCTTTCTGACGTTCAGCGAGGCGCCGGCGTCGGTGGTGAGGATGGGTGCGAGCTGCCAGAAAAGGCACGTGCCCATGAGAATCACCGGCAGGACGGACTCGATATCCGCCCGCGAGGCCATCGACGTGTAGAGCCCGGCCGCCACGCCCAGACAAGCCCACAAGCCGTACCAGAACAGCCACAGAACGCCCGCCAGAATGCGGCCGCCCGAGGGGCCCACGAGAAGATGCCACATGCATCTCCATTGCGCACCGAGAATGGCGAGCACGCGTGGCGACATCGCTTACAGCCAGTCCAGCCTTTCCTGCAGCCGCTCGGCGCCGACCAGGCGGACGAACGCGTCCTCGAGCGTTTCCGATCCTTCGCGCAGGCCGGCCATCGAATCTTCCATGACCAGCCTGCCCTCGTGAATGATCGCCACTCTGTCGCACAGCCGCTCCACCACTTCGAGAACATGCGAAGTGAGGAAGACCGTGGCGCCCTGGCGCACCTGGTCTGTCAGCAGGTCTTTCATCATGCGCGCGCCCACGGCATCCACCCCCTCGAATGGCTCGTCGAGCAGGAAAACCTCCGGCCGGTGGATCAGGGCGGCAGCCATCGCCAGGCGCTTGCGCATGCCCTTGGAGTACTCGGCGATCAGCTTGCGCATCTCCGCATCGAGCTCGAACAGCGTGAGCAGCTCGCGGGCGCGGCCGGCCGCCACGCGGCGGTCGAGGCCGTACATGCGCCCGGCGAACTCGAGAAACTCGCGGCCGGTGAGCCGGTCGAACAGAACTGACTCGTCCGGCACGACGCCGATGCGCCGCTTGATCTCCAACCCGCGCTCCGGCATCGGCAGACCCAGGATCTCGATTGATCCCGAGGTCGGCGGCGCGAGGCCGATCAGCATCCGGATGGTGGTCGTCTTGCCCGCGCCGTTCGGCCCCAGGAAGCCGAAGAAGCAGCCGCGCGGCACCGCCAGCGTCAACCCGTCGACGGCGGCCTTGCCGCTGTACACCTTGCGCAAATCGCGTACGGCAATCGCCGGCGTGTCGTCGGGCATAAGCTCATCGTAGCCCCCAAGCGCCGCTTGCGGGCTGCGGGCGCTTTGCTATCATGGCCACCGGAGGCCCGAACAGGAGAACGTCGAATGCGAACAAGAACACGAATTGCACTGGGTATTGCGCTGACTCTCTGGAGCGGAACCGCTTTGCTGGCCGACTTCAGCTATCAGCAGACTTCCAAAATCACCGGCGGCATGATGGCGAGCGCCATGAAAGTGGCCGGCGTTCTTTCCAAGCAGGCCCGCGAGCCGATCCAGGTCACGGTGATGGTGAAGGGCGATCGGATGGCGAACATCAGCGCGCAAAGCGCGCACATCATCGACCTAAAGAGCGAGACCATAACCGACGTCAACTTCGAGAAGAAGACCTACTCCGTGGTCACGTTCGCGCAGCTTGCCGACATGATGAAGCGGATGGACGAGCAGATGAAGACCGACAAGGGCAAGAATGTCCAGAACCTCACGTTCAAGGCCTCGGTCGACAAGACCGGCAAGACCCGGACGATCGCGGGGCTCGACACACACGAGGCGATCGTGAAGGTCGAGATGATCGGCACGGACGAAAAAACGGGCGAGCCGGTCACGGTCATGGTGATCACCACCGACATGTGGCTGGCCAGGGCGGTGCCCGGATATGACCAGGTGCGCGATTTCTACCGCCGGATGGCCGAGAAAGTCGCCTGGGCGCCGAACACGGGAATGATGTCGCAGCCGGGCATGTCGCGGGGGATGGCGGAAATGGCCAAGGAAATGTCGAAGCTGGACGGCATGCCGGTTTACCAGTTCGCCGTTATGGGCGGGGTGGGCAGCGACCAGGTGGCGGCCAACCACGACCCGACGGCGCAGCCGACTCCGGAGCCCGAGCAGAAGGGCGGACTGCTGGGCCGGCTGGCCGCAGCCAGGCTCGGCCAGAGCCAGCAGGGCGGCGGATCGCAAGGCCAGCCCGGCGGCGGCACCCTGATGGAGATGGTCACTCAACTGGGCGAATTCTCGACGGACTCCATCGACGCATCCAAGTTCGAAGTGCCGGCCGGCTTCCAGCAGGTCGATTACAGGGAGCCGGGAGGCCGCCGGCGGTAGAGAACTCTTCCCCTGGGTGGGGCGGGCGTGCGGAACTGCCCCACCGCTAAAAAAGACTTCCACGTTTCGCGCCTCGAAGCAGTATCTATTAGTGTGTGCCAACGGGCAGGCTCTGATGATCGACCGTGACGGCGGCCTGCTGCGGGAAGCCAAGGCGGGCGACCGGGCGGCGTTCGAGCAGGTGCTCCTCCGCCACGAACGCCGCGTGCTGGTCACAGCGCTCCACCTGCTTGGCCGCTGGGAAGACGCCCAGGATGCCGCTCAGGAGGTCTTCGTCCGGCTGCACCGGTACCTGGACCGCTTCGACGATGCGCTCGATCTTGCGCCCTGGCTGTACCGCATGACCGTGAACGTCTGCCGAGACATCGGCCGGAAGCGCGCGGCGCACGATGAACTCGATCCCAACGCGGCCGACCCGGGCTGGGGTCCGGAACGCTCGGCGCGTTGGGCGGAAGAGCGGCGCATCCTGGAGGCCGTGCTGCGGAGGCTCCCCGAGAAGGAGCGCGCGGCCCTGGTGCTGCGCGATCTGGAAGGCCTTCCGACCCGTGAGGTAGCGCGCATCCTCGGATCGTCCGAGGCCACCGTGCGGTCGCAAGTGAGCAGCGCGCGGTTGAGGATTCTGAAGCTCACGGAGCGCTTCCGGAGGGAACGGATATGAGTTGCGACGCGTTCGAAAAACTCATCGCGCTCGACGCCGGCGGCGACCTGACGCCAGCCGAGGCCGCGCGTCTGGAAGCGCACCTGGAAGCCTGTGCGCCGTGCCGCGAGCTGGCTCGGGCGATTCAAGAATCGCAGGCGGCGCTGAAGGTGCTTTCGCAAGAGGACGCTCTCGAAGAGGATGCGCTGGCGGCCTGGCGGCGGCGCGTGATGGCGCGCATCGAGGGCGAGCCGCGGCGGCGCACGCTCGGATGGCGCTGGGCCTGGGCCGCAGCGGCGGCGTTGGTTCTGCTGGCGGTGTTGACCGCTCCTCAGTTGTCGCGGCGGACCCCTCCTGTACCGCCCGTGGGGCAGGCGGTTCCGCCTGCCGCAAGTATGCCAAACGGCCTGCCCCACCCTCCGCAGCCTCCTGTGCCCGTGGTCCACCGGCGTCCGCAACACCGCCGCGCGCCCGCGCCGGCCCCCGAGCCGTTGCTCGTGAAACTCGAAACGCCCGACCCGAACGTGGTCATTTACTGGTTTGTCGAAAGGAAAGGAAACTAAAATGAAAGCGAAGCTCGCAGTTTTTGCCGCGCTCCTGGCTACCTGCGCCTGGGCGCAGGAAAAGACCGTCAAGGTCATCACTGTAAAACCGGCCAACGTGGAACGCATCCAGCGCACTCTCAAGATGGTCGTCGGCGACGACAGCGTGGTCTGCGACACCACATCGTCCACGCTCGTCGTCAGGGCCATCCCGACGCTCATGCCGGCCGTCGAGCAGGTGGCCAAAGAACTGGACGCCGCCACACCGGCGGTGAAGAATGTCGACCTGACGTTCTACATCGTCGAGGCGACCAAGGAACCGGTCGCGGAGTCCGCCGCGTTCCCGGCCGAACTCCAGCCCGTCATCGCCCAGCTCAAGGGCGTTCTCGGCTACCAGGGTTTTCGGCTGTTCGACACGGCTTTCATTCGCACCCGCAGCGGGGAACGGGCCGAAGCGTCCGGCCAGGCGCAAGTGCCCAATGGCACCGCGGGCTACCACCTGAACCTGCAGGCGTTCGCATCGTCCGAGACGACCCCGGCGACGATTCGCATCGACAACTCGCGCTTCCAGGCTTGGGTGGGCTCCACGAACGCCGGATTCAGCGTCAACGTGGATCTCAAGGAAGGCCAGCAGGCGGTCATCGGCAGAGCCGGCATCGAAGGCAATCGCTCGGCTCTCATCCTGGTGGCGAGCGGTAGAATCGTCGAGTAAGGTGGGCCTTCCGCGCCCCCGCTGCTATACTCGTGTTCTTACCGTGTTCCATCGATTCGAAACACTCCTTCTGGACAACGTGTCCCGGCACGTCCGCGAGCGGTACGGAATTGAGGCGGCCATCGCGATCGAGCAGCCGAAGGAGCCGCGCTTCGGCGACCTGGCTCTGCCTGTGGCGTTCCACCTCGCGCGCCAGTTGCGCAAGCCGCCCAAGGCCATCGGCAGCGAGATTGCCGCGGGCCTGGGTGCGATCCCCGGCGTCGCCTCGCTCGAGGTAGCGGGCAACGGCTACATCAACGTGCGCCTGGACCGGGGCGCTTACGGAGAATCGCTGCTGAGCGAAAACCTGGGACAGTGTACTCTGTCCACGGAGGGACAGAGTATACTGTCCCCCGTTTTCGCCGGGAAGACCATCGTCGAGCACACCAACATCAATCCCAACAAGGC
This sequence comes from Bryobacterales bacterium, assembly GCA_963719445.1. GTDB lineage: Bacteria > Acidobacteriota > Terriglobia > Bryobacterales > Bryobacteraceae > DASWZN01. Next base: position 2,536,677 of record OY970385.1, on the reverse strand, counting down.
CGCGCACATCGGCCACCTGCGGAACGCCGTGCTGGGCGACACGTTTGTCCGTATGTTGCGGGCGCGCGGGCGCCGGGTCGAGGTGCAGAATTACATCGACAACACCGGCGTGCAGGTGGCGGATGTCGTGGTTGGCTTTCATTTCCTGGAACAGAAGAGCGCCGCGGAAGTCGAGAGTCTGATCCGCACCGAGCGTTTCGACTATCTCTGCTGGGACCTCTACGCGCGTGTTGGCACTTACTACCGGGATAACCCCACGGCGCTGGCCTGGCGCGCCGAGACGTTGCATGCCATCGAAGCCGGCGAAGGCGAGATTCACACTCTGGCCGCGCTGGTCTCGGACGCTATCGTGCGCCGTCACCTGGCCACCATGTGGCGCCTCGGAATCACCTATGACGTGCTGCCGCGCGAGAGCGAGATCCTGCATCTGAAATTCTGGGAGACGGCCTTCGAGCTGCTCAAGGAATGCCAGGCGATTTACCTGGAGACCGAAGGCAAGAACGCCGGCTGCTGGGTGATGCCGGGCGCGGCGTTCTCGGGCGATGCCGCGAGCGAAGACAGCAAGGTCATCGTGCGCTCCAACGGCACGGTCACTTACGTCGGCAAGGACATTGCCTATCAGCTCTGGAAATTCGGCCTGCTCGGCAAGGATTTCTTTTACCGGCCCTGGCAGGCGTACGACGGGAAGGTTGTCTACGTGACGACGGCCGAGCCGCAACCACCGGGCGGGCCTTCCTTTGGGCGCGGCACGCGCGTCTACAACGTGATCGATTCGCGCCAGAGCTACTTGCAGGACGTCGTGGTGGCCGGCCTGCGGCAGCTCGGATTCGATGAGCAGGCCGCGCGCTCGGTGCATTTCTCCTACGAGATGGTGGCTTTATCGCCCAGAAGCTGCGCCGATTTGGGCATCGAGATCGCGGAAGAGGACCGCCGCCGGCCCTACGTCGAAATGTCCGGCCGCAAAGGGCTCGGTGTGAAGGCCGATGACCTCATCGACAAGCTGATCGAAGAGGCGCTGGCCGAGGTCGCCTCGCGGCATGCCGAAGCGCCGCCCGAGAAGCAGAGGCAGATCGCGACCCAGATCGCCGTTGGCGCGCTGCGCTATTTCCTGCTCAAGTACACGCGCAACGCCATTATCGCTTTCGATTTTCAGGAAGCGCTGAGCTTCGAGGGCGAAACCGGCCCCTATGTGCAATACGCGGCCGTGCGCGCGCGCAACATCTGGCGCAAGCTCGAAGAGCGCGGCGAAGCGGTGCCCGATTTCGCGCGCGAGCTGACGCGCGAGAGTTTCGGGCGGCAGCTCGCCGTCGAAGATTTCTGGCAACTGGCGCTGACGGCCTCGAAGGCCGACTGGACGATCGAACGCGCCGCCGCCGCGGGCGAGCCGGCGCACGTTGCCCGCTACGCCTTCCAACTCGCCCAGGCCTTCAACAACTTCTACCACCTATACCCGGTCATCACCGAAGAGAACCGCGAGCGCAAGGTGTTCCTCCTATGGCTCACCGGCTACGTCCGCGACCAGCTCGAGCGCACCCTGGCAGTGCTGGGCATCGAAGTGCCGGAGTATATGTAGGGGCCGCTCGCCTGCTCCGTCGCGAGACGAATCACGGCACTTTCCAGGCGCCGCCGACGCTACGAATCCCCATAGCGGCCGCACCGCCGCAAACGCCAGCGGCTTCCTTCAAGTCTCCTATCGAAAACGCCTCGGACACCGCCAGCATGCCTTCGCCCGATCTGTCGCCGCCTTATGATCAAGGAGATGTAGGACCGTTGACCGAACGAAGGAGGTTCGGCGCCATGGGGAATCTGAAAGTGAACGGAATTCACTTCTTGCTGACTTATTCGTGCACGTTCACCTGCGACCACTGCTTCCTGCATTGCTCGCCCGAGGCGCAGGGCACTTTGACCTGCGAGCAACTGCGCCAAGTGTTCGCGGAGATCCAGCGGATGGGTACAGTCGAAACCGTGTACTTCGAGGGCGGAGAGCCCTTCCTGTACTATCCACTGTTGCTGGAGGGGCTCAGGTTGGCTGCCACGCTGGGTTTGCGGGCCGGCATCGTGACAAATGCATACTGGGCCACATCAGTCGAAGATGCCGAGATCTGGCTCAAGCCCGTCAGGGACATCGGGATAGCGGACCTCAGCGTGAGCGATGATGCTTTTCATAAGAGCACAGGGGAAGGCAATCCCGCTAGGCTGGCCCTCGCCGCTGCAGTGAATTTGGGAATCCCCTGCGACACGATCTCTATTCTGTCGCCAGCCCCTGCACCCTGCCAAAGAGAATCGCCAAGCAAGGGCCAACCCGTCATAGGAGGCGGCGTTCTGTTCAGAGGACGGGCGGCGGAGAAACTCACCGTGGGACTGCCGCGGCGGCGCCGCGAGGAACTGACCACCTGCCCGCACGAAGAATTGGGGGCGCCCGCACGGGTCCACGTCGACTGCTACGGAAATGTCCACATTTGTCAGGGCCTGAGCATGGGGAACATGTGGGAAACGCCTCTCTCCGAGCTGGCTAGCGAATACAATGCCCGTCAGCATCCGATTTGTGGCCCGCTGTTGAGTGGGGGCCCAACCGCGTTGGCGAAAGAACACAGACTCGAGCTGCCGGATGATTTCGTCGACGAGTGTCATTACTGCTACACAGTGCGGAAAGCCCTTGTCGATCGGTTTCCCGCATATCTCGCTCCCAAACAGGTGTACGGGCTGAGCTAGCCGCAATACTGTTCACTTAACAAGCCTAATCCGCCTGGAAACATCGATCCGGCGAGTGCGTTGCCGCTTCCTCGGGCGCAGCGGGTAGTTGCTCATCTTGCGCTTCACGCCACGCGGGTTGATGCGGCTGCGGCTGGAAGTGACCCGCTCCTGGAGGATCTCTTCCAGCACCGCGTCATGAAAGGCCTTCCTCTGCCGAGGGGGGAATAGCGGCAAAGCGCGCCATCCGTCGCTGCACCACACGCACCGAATGCAGGAACGAAAGCCGGTCGGGATCTTCATCGGCGCGCAGAGCAGCTTCGTGCATCAACCCTCGGATTGCGAAGTGGGCCATCAGCAGCCCGTAGAACTCCTGGCGTACGAGCTCCGGGGTCTTACTCCGCAGCACGATCTGAGCGCCGCGCAGATGAGTCTTCAGCTCGTCCAGGGCGGTCTCGATCTCCCAGCGTTCGTGATACAGCGCCGCCAGTTCCTTGGCCGGCGCCAGAGCGGGGTCCAGGATGCTCGTGATCAAGCGGTAGATGGGTTCGGCGCCGGGCACGTTTTTCAAGCGGTATTCGATCACGCGCACCACCCTGGCCTTGCGCTGGTGGCGGCGATCCGACACGGAAGCATAGGTGCGGCTGAGATACGAGCCGTCCGGCAGTCGCTGATCTACTTCCAGGCGTGCATTCTGGCGCACTCGCCAGAGCAGGTCCGCACCGGTCTTAGTAGCCGCCTGCCAGAGCTGGTAACCAGGAAAGAAACGATCCGCCAGGCACAGCATGCCTTTCTGGAGTGCGGGTACAACCTCCCGAGCCAGGCTCATTTCATCGGTGGTACAACCGGCCATGCGCGCATTCCAGAGGACGTGAGTGCCGTTCTCCAGCAATGCCACCAAGCGGATTTTGGGAAACGCACTGGAGCCCCGGCTGGCGCCGGGCCGTCCGAACGCCTCTTCATTTTCGGCGGTGTCGGCGGCATCCAATGTGCTGCCGTCCAAGCTGATCAGCCGCCACTGGCCATACCATGCTCCCCGAGTGCGCTTCTCGGCGATGGGACGAACCACCGTCTGGTAGAGCTTCTTCAGCGGTTCCGGCCCCAGCCGGCTGCGCGCCTGAGAAATGCCCGACTTGCCCGCCACCTTCAGTTCGACCGACGGGTCCATCAGCCACTGCACTCCTTCCAGCAGGCACCGCAGGACTTCGCGGTAAGACGATCGCATGTACAGCGCCAGGGCGATCACATAGTAGACGACCACGTGGGCGGGCAGGTCGCGCTCGCGCACGCTGGCGCGCCTGGTCTGGATGAGCACCTGACGCACCTTCTCCAAGGGGAAGAACTTCGCAATCACGCCGAGGCTGATGTAATCGGTGATCCGGCTCCCGGCGGGCAGGGACGCAATCGTACGGGCCATTCTGGGGGTCTCCGGCCCCAAACAGAATAGCACAGAAATGTTGTTAAGTGAACAGTATTGGAGCTAGCCGATTCTCTGCGCCGTTCCCTCATTTTCGAGCGGCGCCGCCGGGCGGCGCCCGGCAGCGTATCCGACGGCCCGGGCCACGACCGACGCGCGATAATGTTCTCAGATGCCTTCCACCAACAGTTTCTCCTCGCGGACCAGTCTGCGCCTGCGCGGCCGCGAGTACGAAATCTATTCGGTCACGGCGATCGAGAGAGCCGGCCTCGGCCCCGTCTCCCGCCTGCCGTATTCGATCCGGGTGCTGCTCGAAAACCTGCTGCGCCATGAGGACGGGCGCACGGTCAAGGCGGCCGACATCGAGTTCGTGGCGCGCTGGGCGGGCTCGGGAACTCGCGAGATCTCCTTCATGCCCGCGCGCGTGCTGCTCCAGGATTTCACCGGCGTCCCCTGCGTGGTGGACCTGGCCGCCATGCGCGACGCGCTCAAATCGATGGGCAGCGACCCCAACCGCGCCAGCCCGCTCATACCCGCCGACCTGGTCATCGACCACTCGGTGCAGGTGGACGAATTCGGCACGCCACAGGCGTTCGCCGCCAACGCGTTGATCGAGTTCGAGCGCAACCAGGAACGCTACGCGCTGCTGCGCTGGGGCCAGTCGGCATTCCGCAATTTCCGCGTGGTGCCGCCCGATACCGGCATCGTGCACCAGGTGAACCTGGAGTACCTGGCGTCCGTAGTCTTCACGGCCGAGCGCGACGGCACGCTCGCCGCGTACCCGGATACGCTGGTGGGCACGGATTCCCACACCACCATGATCAATGGCCTGGGCGTGCTCGGCTGGGGCGTGGGCGGCATCGAGGCCGAGGCCTGCATGTTGGGCCAGCCGATCTCCATGCTGCTGCCGGAGGTGGTCGGCTTCCGTCTTTCCGGCAGCCTTCCGGAAGGCGCCACTGCCACCGACCTGGTGCTGACCGTCACCGAGATCCTGCGCAAGAGACGCGTGGTAGGGAAGTTCGTCGAGTACTTCGGACCGGGCCTGACGGAGCTGGGCGTGGCCGACCGCGCCACCATCGCCAACATGGCGCCGGAGTACGGCGCCACGGCGGGCTACTTCCCGGTGGACGCCGAGACGCTGCGTTACCTGCGCCTCACCAACCGCCCGCCGGAGCTCGTCGATTTGGTCGAGGCCTACGCCAAAGAGGTTGGCCTCTATCACACCGCCGACGCGCCGGAGCCGGCGTTTTCCGAGGTCATCGAGCTGGACCTCTCGACCGTCGTCACTTCGATGGCCGGGCCAAAGCGCCCGCAGGACCGCATACGCCTGCCCGAAGTCAAGAAGAACTTCGCCGCCTTCCTCGGCGCCGAGCCCCGGCGCACCACCATCCAAGTGGATCACACCGAGGCCGAGCTGGCCGATGGTGCGGTGGTGATTGCGGCCATCACAAGCTGCACCAACACCTCGAATCCCTCCGTGATGCTCGGGGCGGGCCTGCTGGCCCGGAAGGCCGTGGAGCGCGGGCTCAGGAGCAAGCCCTGGGTGAAAACCAGCCTGGCGCCCGGCTCCAAAGTCGTGATGGACTACCTCAAAGATGCGGGCCTGGTCCCGTTCCTCGAAGAGCTGGGCTTCTACCTGGTCGGCTTCGGCTGCACCACCTGCATCGGGAACAGCGGCCCACTGCCCAAGGCGGTGGCGGAAGCGGTGGAGCGGGAGAAGCTGGTTGTGGCGGCAGTGCTCAGCGGCAACCGCAACTTCGAAGGCCGCATCAACCAGCAGGTGCAGGCCAACTACCTCGCCTCGCCGCCTCTGGTGGTGGCCTATGCGCTGGCCGGCTCGGTCGATATCGACTTACAGAACGAGCCGCTGGGCACGGATCGCGACGGGCGGCCGGTGTACCTGCGCGAGATCTGGCCGTCGCCCCAGGAGATCCGGGACCTGATAAGCAGGTCGGTCCACGGCGACATGTTCCACAAGGAGTACTCGCAGGTCTTCGAGGGCGACGCGCAGTGGAAAGCCATGCCAGTGCCGCAGGGTGGCCTGTTCGCGTGGAGCGAGGCGTCGACTTACATCAAACGGCCTCCCTATTTCGACCTCATGGCCGATCCCGAGACCTTCGTGCAGGATCTGCTTGGCATGCGGGCGCTGGCCGTGCTGGGCGATTCGATTACCACCGACCACATCTCTCCTGCGGGATCGATTCCCGCCAAGAGCCCGGCGGGCGAGTACCTGATGGCGCACGGAGTCGCGCCGCGCGACTTCAACTCCTACGGCTCGCGCCGGGGCAACCACGAGGTGATGGTGCGCGGCACGCTGGCCAACATTCGCTTGCGCAACCAGCTCGCGCCGGGAACCGAAGGCGGCTGGACGGCGCACCTGCCCGCGGGCGAGGTGATGTGGATCTACGACGCCTCGATTCGCTACCAGCGGGAGGGCGTGCCGCTGCTTATTCTGGCGGGCAAGGAATACGGCTCCGGCTCGTCTCGCGACTGGGCGGCCAAGGGAGTGAACCTGCTGGGCGTGCGCGCCGTCATCGCCGAGAGCTTCGAGCGCATCCACCGCTCGAACCTGGTGGGGATGGGCGTCCTTCCGCTCGAATTCCCGCCCGGCGAGAACGCGGCCACGCTGAGCCTGACCGGCCGCGAGACCTACCACATCGAGGGGATCCGGGAGGCGCTGGCCGGCTCGCGGCGCGCCCGCGTGCGCGCCGTGGCCGATGACGGCGGCGAGCGCCGCTTCGAGGCGGTCGTGCGCGTGGACACGCCTCCGGAAGCCGAGTATTACCGCAACGGGGGCATCTTGCCCTACGTCCTGCGGCAGTTGGCACGCTGACGCGCGCGCGACAGCTCGCGGCTCGTGGCCCGAGGCTCGCTGATCCGGTCGGTCCTTCCCCGGCTTCGCTCTCGCCACAAGCGAATCTTGAGCCTTTTCGGCCGGCCACCGCATCTTCACGGGCAGGAGGGGCCGTTGGAGATGAGCTCGTTAGAGAATCGGCTGATGACGCACTTTAGCCACAAGACACCCTGGACGTTCACGACCTCGGCTGGGCTCTCGGCGGGAGTGTCCGTGGTTGGAGTGTCGGGCGGGGCGTTGTATTTGGCGAACGCCAGTTCCGGCGAACAGAAGACGCTTCATTACTTCGGAGGGGGCTTGAGCGTCGGACTTCTGCCGGCCAGCGTATCGCTGTCTACAGCCTCAATGTGGTCGACGGGGGTGGGGACGATCCGCGCCGCCAGCGACGCCCTCACTTTCGACGACATGAGAGGGCCCATGTGCGTCCTGAGCGGGGCCATCTCAGAAGCGGAGGGGCTTTCCGGCTCCATGTTTTTCCTTGGATTCCCCATCGCGTTGGCTCTGGCCGGGGGCGCGATTGAGATCCTGCTCAGCGGGCTGACCACCGCGAGAGCGTTCGGTGTGCTGGTTGGCCACATCCAAGGAGTCGACGCCGGAGTATCCCTCTTGCCCGGCTACGCCCACTAACGACGGACGGTTGCGGCTCACAGTTCGTCGATGGCGAGCAGGCCGGTCAACTCGCCCAGGACGCGGTACTCGGACTCGTCCTCGAGATCGAGCACCGGGTAGTCCGGGTTGAGCGGCTTCAAGCGGATGCGGGTGTGCTGCCAGCCTTCTTCGCTGACGGTCTTCTCGCTCTCGTAGACCTTGATGGTGAACTCGCCGCCGGCGGCCGATGCGCCGTGGCGCCAGACCAGTACGCGCTTGCCCTGGCGCGAGCCGGCGGGCGAGTAGCGGAAGACTGCCACCGATCCGTCTGGAATGTCGGGCTCCATGGAATGCCCGACGATGTGCACGGCGTAGACGTCCGGACCAGGCCGCACACCCGGCGGCGGCGCCACCCGGTCTTCCGGCTCCACTTCCATGTCCTCGCCGAACCGCCCGGCTGCCGCGCGCAGGGAATAGAGCGGGATCGAGCCCTGCCGCCTCGCCGGGGGCGCCCCCTCGACGTGCTCGGCGAACAGCCGCTCGGCCGCGGCGTCGAAATCGCGCACCAGGACCCCGCGGCGGTCCGTGATGCGGACGGTGTTCGAAAGAGAATCCTCGAATAGCGCCAGCAGCCGCCGGCCTCCCATCTCGCGCGCCTTGGCTTCGAGGTCCTCGGGCAGCAGCTCGAACAGGTCGGAGTCTTCCCACTCCGGAACCGCCCGCGCGCGCTGCCAGACCCGGTCCGAGGCCGGATCGATCAGCAGGATGCCGTACGGCTGCGGCTGCGCGCCCGGCAGACAGACCTGGAGCACCGAATACTCGCCGCGGCTCGGGTTGAACACAGTGGTCATCAGCTTTCAGCCATCAGCCGGCCGCTGGCACGGCCTCTCTACCTATATCAGATCGGTCCAGAGAAGGGAAACAATAAGCCAGGATATCGGCCCGCCGCGCCCGGACTGCCCTATGGCCGACACTACCTGAGCCGCCGGCGCAGGCCGGGCGTCTTCCACGGCCAGGCTCCGGTCCTGTGGTGCGCCTCGGCCCTGCTGCGTTAAACGGTCCGGGGCCCGTCCCTTCCGTCCCGTCAGTTAGCCGGCTGCGACGGCGGGGGCGGATTGCCGGCCACCCGGAACGGCACGCTGCGCGTGATCGTGTGGCGGCCCTGGCGGATTGTGATGATCGCCTCGTAGTCTCCTTCGGGGAGCTGGGAAAACTGCATGTCGGCGAGGTAGGGGAACTCGCGCGCGCTCTGGCCGGAGACGTTTTGAGTCGCGTTTGGTCCCAACAATTGGTCGGCGTTGTTGGCGGAGTTCTTCCCTTCGAAGGCCGTTTCGTGCAGTTTGGTCTTGAACGGCAGCGAGCCCTGGGCTGCCGCCCGCCCATTGTTCATCAACTGCAGGCTCATCTCAGGCTGCGCACCCTTGACGTCCGGATAGATCACGAAGAACAACTGCATGCCGAACTTCCTTCCGGCGGGGAAAACCGGATCGAGCACCGGCGCCAGGGCGGTGCCTTCGAAGCTGACCGTCTGGTCGGACTCGAACGAGTCCGCGGAGCCGTCTAACTTCCGCACGAACATCGCATCGCTGGCATTGAGGCCGGGCACGCCTGCGGCTGGGATGATCGGAGTCTGGATCGTTCTCGTCTCTTCCGCCCGTAGATCTTCCACCTTGGCTTCCACCGTGTATTCGGAACCGCCCGGGAGGGTAAGCCCCCGCAGGAAGAAGAGGCTGCCCTGGCGCCGCGCCTCCAGGTTGCGCGCCGGTCCGCGAACGCTGATTTCCTTTTCGTTGCTCCAGACCGCGCGGCCGGCCGAGTCGTGAACCGTCGCGGTGACTCTGGCGCGGGCGAAGTACTTGCCCTTGTCGGTCTCGAACTTGAGCGCGCTGAGCGGAGTCTCCACCACCACCATGCCGCGCATCGGGCCGGAAACCTCGTTGGAGGCGAACCGCGATCCCTGCGAACTGCTCCTCCCGGTGCCCACCGCGCCGGTGGTGCTATCTTGGCTACCGCTCGCCGAGCTCGAAGACAGCGTCCCGGTCATCGACGTGCGAATGAAGCGTGCGAACACCGGAATAGCGGTTTCTGGGCCCAGGGAGGTTCCTTGCGCCGCCGCTTCCTGCCCGGCTGCACGCGCGGAGAAACAAAGAGCGACGCCGCCTAAGACGGCGATTACGTAAAGACGAGAAAGGGTTCTCACGGACGCATTCTCCTTATCCTAAGATGGCGAGGATCGGTGTCAACAGGTTACCGCATTCAGTGATTTGACGGGCCGGCCGCCGGCGGCCCTTACAGATCCAGCAGATGCCCCAGCTTCTCCTTCTTCGTCCGCAGGTAGTGCTCCGAGGGGCCGACCGGGGCGACTTCGCAGGGCACGCGCTCCGCAACGCGAATGCCAGCCGACTCGAGCGCCGCGATCTTGTCCGGGTTGTTCGACAGGAGGCGGACGGCGGCAACGCCAAAGTGACGCAAGATGTCCACGGGCAAGCCGTAGCTGCGGTGGTCTGCTTTGAATCCCAACTGGAGGTTGGCTTCTACCGTGTCGGCTCCGGCATCCTGGAGCTGATAGGCCCGTAGCTTGTTGGCCAGGCCGATGCCGCGGCCCTCCTGGTGTTCGTAAATGAGCAGGCCGCGGCCCTCCGCGGCGATGCATTCGAGCGACATATCGAGCTGGGCGCGGCAATCGCAACGCAGGCTGTAGAACACGTCGCCCGTCAGGCATTGCGAGTGGATCCGGACCAGCGGCGGTTCGGCGGAAGCGACATCGCCCATCTCCAAAACCACGGCCTCCTCGAGCTCGCCGGCGTACCGGCCCTCGAATCCGTGAATCCGGAAATGCCCGAAGCGCGTGGGAAAATCGGCGTTGGCAATCTCGCGGAACCCGGACTCGTTTCCATTGTGTGACATAATTCGTTCGGAACGTCCGGCGCCAGGGGACACTACACCTCTCATCGCCGGAGTGCCCTAATCCATTCATTATAATGGACACCAGACCCACGGTCGCGACAGGCGGCCGGGAGAAGCCAGAGCGATGCGCGAAGAGTACCTGGTAGTTCTGCTGATCCGGCTCGGCGTGGTGGCGTCGCTGGCCAGTATTCTGGTCCGTGTCGGGCGCTTCAAGACCATGCTCCTGCGGGAGGAGCGCACCTTTAACCAGCGGTTTGTGCTGGCTCTGTTCTTCGCCGCCATTTTCGGCTCGGGGGTGGCTATCCGGCTGGTGGCGCCGTCGTACAAGGCGATCGACCTGGGCCTGGAGGGCAGCCTGGTGGCGGGCCTGGTGGGCGGCTACGTCGCCGGCCTGATCTCGGGATGCCTGATCTCGGTTCCCGCCATGTTCGGGCACGAGCTGTTCACGATGCCGCTGCTGGTGGGGGTGGGCGCGCTGGGCGGCCTGCTGCGAAACTACGCCGCCACGCCGGAAGAGGTGTGGCGTTTTTCGCCGATCATCGACCTGAGTATCTACCGTATGTTTTCGCGCCGCCACGATCGCTGGCGTGCCGCCTATCAGATCGTGTTTCTGGTCGCCATCGTTTGCGCCGAGGCCTTGCGCCAGGGCCTGCACCATTTCCGCCCCAGGCGGCTGTTCGCCATCTGGCCGGACTGGCCGAATCCGCACCCGGCGGCCATTATCGCCACCTACGCCACCGTGCTGTTCGCCGTGAGCCTGCCGCTCAAGATCTGGAGCAGCGCGCGCAACGAGCTCAAGCTCGAAGAGCAGCGCCGGCTCCTGTTGCAGGCGCGCATGGACGCCCTCAGCCACCAGATCAACCCGCACTTCCTGTTCAACACACTGAATTCGGTCTCCTCGCTGATCCGCACCAACCCGCAGCAGGCCCGCGCGGTGGTCTACAAGCTCTCGAACATCCTGCGGCGGTTGCTGCGCAAGCACGAGAACTTCACCTCGCTCGGAGAGGAGCTGGACTTCATCACCGATTACCTCTCGATCGAGGTCATTCGCTTCGGCGAGAAGCTGCGCTTCGAGAAGGACGTGGATCCGGCGACGCTGGACCGGCTGGTGCCCAGCATGCTCCTGCAGCCGCTGATCGAGAATTCGGTGAAGCACGGCCTAAGCAGCAAGGTAGACGGCGGGATGGTGCGGTTCCGCAGCAGCCTGAAGGACGGCCGGCTGCGCCTGCTGGTGGAAGACGACGGGGTGGGGATTTCCGAGGCCAAGCTGGCGACCTTGCGCGAGCAGGGCATCGGCGTGACCAACGTTAACGAGCGGCTGAAAGTTCTTTTCGGCAGCGACTACAAGATGTGGATCGACAGCAAGCCTGGTCAGGGAACCCGGATCGAGATCGAGATTCCCGAGCTGCACTCGACCCTGGTCACGGCGCCGTGACCCGCCGCTCCACGCTTTCGCCTACCGCCAGTGGTGATCGGGGTCGGGGTAGAAGGCGGGTGAGGTGTTCGCGTCCGCCAGGGCGACCAGCCAGCCGCCGGGCACCTTGAGGCGCATCAGATCCCTCCAATTGGATGTCACCCTCTCCCAAGAGACCGCGGCTTCGCCCGCGGGCTGTTCGGGCTCGAGCGGCACGGGCGCGAACTGCGCGGGAGCGGCCGTTTCAGGCTGGGGCTGACGGGCCTGGGGGCTCGTCCCAGCGGCCACGGCCGCCGTCGCCGTCCGGAAGGCCTCCTCCGGGCACTGGTAGCGCTGGCCGAGGTAACTGAACTTGCTGTCATCGCGGTCCTGAGTTACGTCCTCAAGGATGGCGCCGAATGGTATCGTGACCGGCGGGTCGGTGGTCGGAATCCCCGTGCGCGGATTGAGCTTTCTGGCTTCGATGGACTTGATCAACTCGAACTTGGACATCGGGACCTCTCAGCCTGTCAATTCTACCTCACCGGCCTGCAATTCGCGGAAGACGCCGCCTCGGTCCCGCTGGTTGACCCGGTTCGAGTGGGCCGCTACCTGGCGGGCGCGGTCTGGTCTGAGTCCGCTCCATGCCACATGCCGGGCGTCTCGACGCCCGCCCCGCTCCCCGCGCGCTATTCTGGTCGCATGCGGATACCCTCCCTCGCTGTCGGTGCGCTTGCCGCCGCGGTTTGCGCGCTCGCGCAGCCGCTACTGCTGCAGAAGCCGGCGGTCAGCCAGTCCCAGATCGCGTTCTCCTATGGCGGCGACCTGTGGGTGGTCGGCCGCGGCGGCGGCGAGGCGCGTCGTGGATCGACAGCAAGCCTGGTCAGGGAACCCGGATCGAGATCGAGATTCCCGAGCTGCACTCGACCCTGGTCACGGCGCCGTGACCCGCCGCTCCACGCTTTCGCCTACCGCCAGTGGTGATCGGGGTCGGGGTAGAAGGCGGGTGAGGTGTTCGCGTCCGCCAGGGCGACCAGCCAGCCGCCGGGCACCTTGAGGCGCATCAGATCCCTCCAATTGGATGTCACCCTCTCCCAAGAGACCGCGGCTTCGCCCGCGGGCTGTTCGGGCTCGAGCGGCACGGGCGCGAACTGCGCGGGAGCGGCCGTTTCAGGCTGGGGCTGACGGGCCTGGGGGCTCGTCCCAGCGGCCACGGCCGCCGTCGCCGTCCGGAAGGCCTCCTCCGGGCACTGGTAGCGCTGGCCGAGGTAACTGAACTTGCTGTCATCGCGGTCCTGAGTTACGTCCTCAAGGATGGCGCCGAATGGTATCGTGACCGGCGGGTCGGTGGTCGGAATCCCCGTGCGCGGATTGAGCTTTCTGGCTTCGATGGACTTGATCAACTCGAACTTGGACATCGGGACCTCTCAGCCTGTCAATTCTACCTCACCGGCCTGCAATTCGCGGAAGACGCCGCCTCGGTCCCGCTGGTTGACCCGGTTCGAGTGGGCCGCTACCTGGCGGGCGCGGTCTGGTCTGAGTCCGCTCCATGCCACATGCCGGGCGTCTCGACGCCCGCCCCGCTCCCCGCGCGCTATTCTGGTCGCATGCGGATACCCTCCCTCGCTGTCGGTGCGCTTGCCGCCGCGGTTTGCGCGCTCGCGCAGCCGCTACTGCTGCAGAAGCCGGCGGTCAGCCAGTCCCAGATCGCGTTCTCCTATGGCGGCGACCTGTGGGTGGTCGGCCGCGGCGGCGGCGAGGCGCGTCGGCTGACGGCCGGTATCGGAACCTCGACCGATCCGCATTTTTCGCCGGACGGCGCGCTCATCGCCTTCACGGGCGAGTATGACGGCAACCGCGATGTCTACGTCGTGCCAGCGGCGGGCGGCGAGCCGCGCCGCCTGACTTACCATCCCGACCCGGACTCGGTGCTCGGCTGGACGCCCGACGGTAAGCGCATTTTGTTCCGTTCGACGCGCGCAAGTTATTCCCGTTTCGCACGCCTCTTCACCGTCGCGGTCGAAGGCGGCGGCCTGCCCGAAGAGCTGCCCTTGCCAATGGCCGAAGAGGGCGCCTACGCGCCGGATGGCAAGCGCATCGCCTACGTGCCGCTGCCGCGCGCGTTCGAAGCCTGGAAGCGGTATCGCGGCGGACGCACCACTCCCATCTGGATCGCGGACCTCGCCGACTCCCGCATCGAAAAGGTGCCGCGCGAGAACTCGAACGACTTCGCACCCATGTGGGTGAAGGACCGCGTCTACTTCCTCTCCGACCGCAACGGGCCCATCACGCTCTTCTACTACGACCTCAAAACCAGAAAGGTCGTCCAGGCGCTCGCGGCGAGCGGGCTCGACGTCAAGTCGGCCTCGGCCGGACCGGATGCCATTGTCTACCTGCAATTCGGCTCGCTGCACCTCTACGATCTGAAATCAGGCCGCGAGCGCGCCGTCGAGGTCACTATCGCCGCCGACCTGCCCCAGACGCGGCCGGCCTTCGAGAAGGTGGCCCGCTACATCGAAAGCGCCGGCCTCTCTCCTTCCGGCGCGCGGGCGGTGTTCGGCGCGCGCGGCGATGTTTTTACCGCGCCGGCCGAGAAAGGCGACGTCCGCAATCTGACGAACACGCCGGGCGTGGCGGAGCGCGATCCGGCCTGGTCGCCGGACGGCGCGCGCATTGCCTACTTCTCGGACGAATCGGGCGAGTACGCGCTCCACATACGCGACCAGAGCGGCATGGGCGAAGTTACTAAGATCAAGCTGCCGCCCTCGTTCTATTACTCGCCCGTTTGGTCCCCCGACAGTAAGAAGATCGCGTTTCTCGACAAAGCCGGCGGCCTCTGGTTTGTCGATCTCGAAAAGCGCGAGCCGATCAAGGTGGATGCGGACACTTACAAGATGCCGGGCGGCGGCATCGACCCGGCCTGGGCGCCGGACAGCCGCTGGATCGCCTATACCAAAATCCTCAAAAACCACATGCGCGCGGTGTTCGCTTACTCGCTCGATACCGGCAAGACCGCCCGGATCACCGACGGCATGAGTGACGCGCGCTACGCCGTCTTCGACCGGGATGGCGAGCGCCTTTACTTCACCGCCAGCACGGACACCGGCCCCACCACCGGCTGGCTCGATATGTCGAGCATGAACCGGCCGGTGACGCGCAGCGTGTATGTCGCGGTGCTGCGGAAGGACCTGGCCTCCCCGCTCGCGCCCGAAAGCGACGAAGAGACGGACAAAAAAACCGGCGCGAAGGACAAGGACAAAGATAAGGACAAGAAGGAACCAGCGCCGGTCCGCATCGATTTCGACGGCATCGGCCAGCGTATCCTCGCGATGCCAATCCCGGCACGCAACTACGGCGGCCTCCTGGCGGGCAAGACCGGCGTTCTGTACCTGCTCGAAGAGCCGCCGGTCCCCGCTCGCGGCGAGCCCGAGGCGACGGTTCAGAAGTTCGAGCTGAAGACCCGCAAGGCGGAGAAGTTCCTGGACGGCGCGCGCTCCTTCGACGTGTCGTTCGATGGCGATAAGGTGCTCTACCGTGCAGGCGACCAGTGGTTCATCGCCAAATCGGATGCGCCGCCCAAGGCCGGCGACGGCCGATTGAAAGTCGACCAGATGGAGGCTCGCGTCGACCCGCGCGCCGAGTGGAGCCAGATGTACAACGAGGTCTGGCGGATCGAGCGCGATTTCTTCTACGACCCGGGGCTTCACGGCGTAGACCTCGCAACCTACAAGGCGAAATACGAGCCCTACCTGGAACGGCTGGGCAGCCGGACCGAGCTCAACTATCTGTTCATGGAAATGCTCGGCGAGTTAAGCGTCGGCCATCTCTACGTGCGCGGCGGCGCTCAGCCGGAGGGCAAGCGCGTCCTCGGCGGCCTGCTCGGCGCAGACTACAAGATCGAGAGCGGCCGCTACCGCTTCGCCAAGGTTTACGACGGCGAGAACTGGAATCCGCAGCTCCGCGCGCCGCTGACCCAGCCGGGCGTCAACGTGGTGGCGGGCGAGTATCTCCTCGCGGTGAACGGCCGTGAGCTCGGCGCCTCGGACGAAATCTACAGCTTCTTCGAAGAGACGGCCGGCAAGTCGGTGGTGCTGAAGGTGGGACCCGATCCGGGCGGCGCGAAATCGCGCGAGGTCACCGTGGTGCCCGTCGAGAGCGAGTTCGGCCTGCGCAACCTGGCCTGGATCGAAGAAAACCGGCGCAAGGTGGAGAAGCTCAGCGGCGGCCGGCTGGCCTATGTCTACCTGCCGAACACGTCCGACGCCGGCTACACGTCCTTCAACCGCTACTTTTTCGCGCAGGAGGACAAAGCGGGAGCGGTGATCGATGAGCGCTTTAACGGCGGAGGCGCCGCGGCCGATTACATCATCGACTACCTGCGCCGCCCGCTCATGAACTATTTCATGACGCGCGACGGCGAGCCGTTCACCACGCCTACCGGCTCCATCTTCGGACCGAAGGTGATGATCGTCAACGAATTCGCAGGCTCGGGCGGCGACCTGATGCCGTGGATGTTCCGCAAAGCCAAAGTCGGCAAGCTGGTGGGCAAGCGCACCTGGGGCGGGCTGGTGGGGATCTTCGATTTCCCGAACCTGATCGACGGCGGCACCGTCACCGCGCCGAATCTGGCCTTCTACGACACCGAGGGCAATTGGGACGTGGAAAACCACGGCGTGGCCCCGGACGTCGAGGTCGAGTTCGACCCGCAGGCCTGGCGCGCGGGCCATGATCCGCAGTTGGAGCGCGCCGTCGAGATCGCGCTCGCGGAGCTGGACAAGAACCCGCGCCCTGTGAACAAGCGCCCGCCGTTCCCGAACTACCATAAGAAGTAGTTGGAGGGCGGGCTTCAAGTGTACGCTATCCTGGACGTGCTCGAAGAGATCGCCCGGGCGTGCGGGGTAACGGTCGCGCAGGTGGCCATCAACTGGGTGATGCGCAGGCCGGCCGCCAGGTTGTCCCAGGAAGAAACCGAGCGGCTGAACCACGTGAGCGCGATCCCGCTCTCGTATCCTTATTGGGGCGATAACTACCTTGACGCATCAACCGGGGGTGGCGTATGATGAAGCTTCCCCGGAGGTTCGTCATGGATCAAGTGAATGTCGATCTTGAAAACTGCTATGGAATCAAGAAGCTGCGTTGGCAGTTCAACTTTTCCAATGAGAGGGTCTTTGCGATCTATGCGCCGAATGGCGCTATGAAGTCCTCCTTCGCGCTGACTTTCCAGGATCTTGCCGACGCAGTTCCATCTACGGATCGGATATTCCCGGCCCGCGCTTCTAAGAGAAGCATTACCGATACGAACGGGGTTGACTTAATCAAGGAAAGCATCTTTGTAGTCCGTCCCTACGATCAGGACTTGGGCCACACGGAAAAGACATCGACGTTGCTCGTGGACCCCAAGCTACGAAGGGAATACGAACAGCTTCATGTCGGAATTGAACAGGCGAAGGCGGCGCTCATAGCGGCCCTCAAGAAGCAGTCACATTCAAAGAAGCCCGTCGAGCAGGAACTCTCCTCCACGTTCACGAGCAGCGACGACAACTTCCGTATTGCGCTGACTCGTATCAAGCAGGAATTAGTAGATCAGAAAGATGCTCCTTTCGCCGATGTTCAGTACGACAAGATCTTCGATGAAAAGGTGTTGAGCGCTCTGGGAACAAAGGATCTCAAGACGGCGATTGAGGGCTATGTCCAGCGTTACAATGAACTCCTCGCTGCCTCAACCTACTTCAAGAGAGGAACATTCGACTACTACAATGCGGCCCAGATTGCAAGGGCGCTTGCCGATAACGGCTTCTTCGCCGCCAAGCACTCGGTTAACCTGAATGCTGCCGAGAGGCTTGAGATTAAGACCCAGAAGGAGCTTGAGGACGTGATCGCACGGGAGAAAGATGCGATCATTAAGGACAAGGATCTAAGAAAGAAATTCGATGAGATCGCTGTGCTTCTACAGAAGAATGTAACTCTCCGCGACTTTCAGAGCTATATGATGGAGCACGAGGCGTTACTGTCACAACTGGCGAACATCAACACATTCAGAGAAGACATTTGGAAGTCGTACCTTAAGGCTCAGTTTGCCCTCTATCTGGAGTTGATGAAGAAGTACGAAGATGCCGCAGCACGAGAGAAGGAGATCGAGGCGGAGGCCGCGAAACAGAGGACACAATGGGAGGAAGTGATCCAGATATTCAATGAGCGCTTCTTTGTTCCATTTAAGCTGAACGCCAAGAACAGGACAGCCGTCCTGCTTGGTTACGCGCCCATTATAGATCTGGGGTTCACATATCACGACGGGACGGACCACGTGGAGATAGACAAGACTGCGCTACTGAAGGCCTTGAGCACGGGAGAACGGAGAGCCTTCTATATTCTTAACGTCATCTTTGAGATCGAGGCCCGGAAGAAGGCAAGGCAAGAAACCCTCATAGTGATTGATGATATCGCAGACTCCTTCGATTACCAGAACAAGTATGCCATCATTCAGTACTTGAAGGACATTAGCGAAGATCCCCTGTTCAAGCAGATCATCATGACGCATAACTTCGATTTCTTTCGCACCATCAACAGCCGGTTTGTAAGCTATGGTAACTGCTTGATGGCATCGAGGTGTAGAGACGGGATCACCCTTGAGCAGGCAAGCGGAATCAAGAATGTTTTCGTAAATGACTGGAAGAAGAATTTCTTTACTGACCCGAGGAAGAGGATCGCGTGCATCCCGTTTCTAAGAAACCTCGTTGAGTACACAAGAAAAGAGGACGACCCGACGTTTGCTCAGCTCACGTCTCTTCTGCATTGGAAGGCCGACTCGGCCACCATAACCGAAGCTGATCTGTATGCGATTTACAATGGTGTCTGCGGCTCACAAGGCGCATCAGCTAACGGCGCAAAGCCGGTAGTGGAGATCATCCACGCTGAAGCTAAGGCGTGCCTGAACGCCGACATTTGCATCAACTTCGAGAACAAGATCGTTCTCGCCATCGCTATACGCATCGGCGCTGAACAGTTCATGGTGAGGAAGATTGACGATGCCGCATTTGTAGCCTCGATTAGCTCCCATCAAACGCAGGCGCTGTTGAAGAAATTCAAGGAGGTGCACGGCGGTGACACGGCAGCTGTGGAAGTACTGGAACGGGTAACGCTTATGACACCGGAAGACATCCATCTAAACTCGTTTATGTACGAGCCAATTGTAGATATGTCTGACGACCATTTGCGGAAGTTGTATACAGACGTGTTGGCGTTGAAGTGAGGTCGGGCGATTGTGGCAGCGTGAGACCAGTGATATGGTGAGAGGAGATGAAACACTCCGCCGAGTACGAACGCTTCACGGCCCTCGTGGACCGCGTGATAGCGGTTTCGCACAGTGTCATCAAGCAGCGTGTCGAGGAACATCGCAGGAGATCCGCAGAGAATCCAAACCGGCCCGGCCCAAAACGAAAAGCCGTCAGGCCTTCCGCTTCGGACCCCGAGCCGAACGGCCAGCACTAGTTGAGCGTTGGTTTTTCTGGCACCTTGCCGGTGACTTCGGCCCACGTCAAGCGCTTGCCTACGATCTGCCGCACTGCGAGATCAAAGCGGTCACTGTCGGTCATGCCCGTGCGGTTGTTGAATCGGAACGTCTGCTCATCCACGTAGCGGAACAGGTGGAAGGGCTCCACGCTGATGTAGGTGCCATGAAGGCCGCGCTTCAGGAGACTCCAGAAGTTCTCCATCCCGTTCGTATGGACATTGCCGTTGACGTATTCGACCGCGTGGTTGATGACAGCGTGCTGATAGTCAGACTCCAGCCCATCGTAGGACTTCAATTCGTCACTGAAGATCGCGGAGCCAGCTTCGACGTGTTCGCGTACCTGCTTCTGGAGTTCCCTCTTCCGGCGATTGTCTACAACCATCGCCCGCACGTCCCCGCCGCGCTCCAGCATCCCCATGACCACAGCCTTGTCCTTGCCGCCGGTTCCGGTGATGCGCCGCGCCCGAGTGCTGGCGTGCATATTGCGCGCCTTGCCACCGATGAAGGTCTCGTCGATCTCCACTTCGCTGCCGAGCATTCCGCCGTTCTCGCCCTGCAACGCAAGCCGGATACGCTGAAGCATGAACCACGTAGACTTCTGGCTGATCCCCGTAACACGCGAAATCTCGTAACTACTAACACCGTTCTTGCAGTTGGCCAGCATCCACATCGCAAGAAGCCACTTGTCGAGCGTGATCGGGGAATCTTCAAAGATGGTCCCCGTCTTGATGCTGAACTGCGCGTGATCGTGGCGGGTCTTGCACTGCCAGATGCGCCGCGAAGCGACGAACCCAACATCTTTGGAGCCGCAGCGCGGGCAGGCCACGCCGTTAGGCCAGCGCCGACGAACGAGGTAGTTCAGGCAGTTATCGGCATCCGCGAAGTACAGGATCGCAGCTTGCAAGGTCTTTGGTTCGTTCACCATAGACCCATTATAAAGCAGGTGGCCTGATGTGTCAAGTTAATTATTGCCCTTATTGGCACCAGCGGCGGTTCGGGGCGGAGAGGAATCCGGCCAAGTGACCTTCAATGCCACGGAGGCGGATGCGGGCAAGCGGCTGGACGTGTTCCTGCAGGAACAGCTTCCGGAATACAGCCGGTCGCGGCTGCAGGCCTGGATCAAGGCGGGCCGGGTGCGCATCAACGGGGCGGGCGGACGCGCTTCGACCCGCCTGCGCGGCGGCGAAGCCATCGACGTGGAGCCGGCCGCGGCGCCGCCGCTCAGGGCCTACGCCGAGGACCTGCCGCTCACGATCCTCTACCAAGACGCGGATGTGATTGCGGTAGACAAGCCTGCGGGCATGGTAGTTCACGCCGGGGCGGGCCGGCACTCCGGCACGCTGGTGAACGCCCTGCTGCACCATTTCGGGTCGCTCGCGGAGGGCGGCGGCGCGGAGCGGCCCGGCATCGTGCATCGGATCGACCGGTTCACCAGCGGGGTGCTGCTGGTGGCTCGCACGGATGCGGCGCACCGCAGCCTGGCGGCGCAGTTCGCCGCGCGGACGGTGGAGAAGGTCTACCTGACGCTGGTCCACGGGGCTGTGAAGGCGGACCAGGGGCGGATCGAGAAGCCCATCTCGCGCGACCCGGTCCGGCGTATCCGCATGACCGCCCGGCGGGCGGAGGGGCGGTCGGCAATCACCGAATACCGCGTCCTGGAGCGGTTTGCGGGGTTCACCTATCTCGAAGTGCGCATCAGGACGGGGCGAACTCACCAGATCCGCGCGCACTTTGCCAGCATCGGCCATGCGGTGGCGGGGGATCGGCTATACGGGGCGCCGGCGGCGACGGCCGGCCTGGCGCCGCTCGAGCGCACCTTCCTGCACGCGCACCGCGTGAGGTTTGCCCACCCTGTGACGGGCGCGCCGGTCACGGTGGAATCGCCGCTGGCTCCGGAGCTGGCCGCCTGGATGAAGAATCTGGCGCCGGCAGCGCAAAGAGGACGGAACTAAGGGCCGGGTTCCGCCGTCGAACTCGTACCGGCCATTTCGTGCGTGGCCTATAATTGATCGGAGAGAACTTACCTTATGAGGCCCTTGGCTTTGCTGGTGGTTGGCACTGTCGGCTTGGCGGTGCAGGCGCAGGAGGCTCCGCAGGCGTCCAAGCCGGCTGCGGACAGCGGCAACACTCGCATCCAGGTCGAGGTCAACCGCGTCAACATCCTGTTCACGGTAACGGACAAGAAGGGCCGGTTCATCACCGATCTGAACAAGAACGATTTCGTGGTCCTGGAGAACAAGCAGCCGCAGAGCATCATGGAGTTCGCGGCAGAGAGCGATCTGCCGTTGCGGCTGGCGATTCTCATCGACACCAGCAACAGCGTCCGGGACCGTTTTAAATTCATCCAGGAAGCCGCGGTGGAGTTTATCACCAGCGTGATGCGGCCTAAGGAGGACAAGGCCCTGGTGATGAGCTTCGATAGCTCGGCCGAACTGGTCTCCGACTTGAACAACGACCCCGAGAAGCTGGCGGCCTTGGTGCGCGACCTGCGGCCGGGCGGCGGCACGGCGCTGTTCGACGCGGTCTATCTCACCTGCCGCGACAAGATCTCCGCGGACCAGCCCCGCCACAAGTTCCGCCGCGCCATGGTCATCCTCAGCGACGGCGACGACAACCAGAGCGAGATGAGCCGGGAGCAGGCGCTCGAGATGGCGCAGAAAGCCGACGTGGTCATCTACACGATTTCGACCAACATTACGCGCATCGAGACCGACGGCGACAAGATTCTGAAGTACCTGGCCAGCGAAACGGGCGGGCAGGCGTTCTTCCCGTTCAAGGTGGAGGACCTCTCGCAATCGTTCGAGAACATCGCCAACGAGTTGCGGCACCAGTACAACATCTACTACCGCCCTGAGCACATGAAGACCGACGGCAGCTACCAGACCATCGCCGTTCGCGTAAGGGACCGCAAGGACCTGGTGGTGCGGGCGCGCAAGGGCTACTACGCGCCGAAGGAGCCCGCGCCATAGCGGACACGGTTCGGCGCCGGCTGACGGCTGCTATAATCACCTTTTCACCAGGAGAGACCAATGGACGAGAAGGAACGTGCGCGCGCGCTCAGCCTGACGCTGGGCCAGATCGAAAAGCAATTCGGCAAAGGCTCGATTCTGCGGCTCGGCACCAAGGAAGCCATCGTGGCGGTGTCGACGATCCCGAGCGGTTCCATCTCGCTCGATGCGGCGCTGGGCGTGGGAGGCTTCCCGCGCGGGCGCATCATGGAGATCTTCGGGCCGGAGTCGTCGGGCAAGACGACGCTGGCGCTGCACGTGGTGGCGAGCGCGCAGAAGATGGGCGGCATGGCGGCCTTCATCGACGTGGAGCACGCGCTCGACCCGGTCTACGCCAAGAACCTGGGCGTGGACGTGGACAACCTGTTGGTTTCCCAGCCGGATTACGCCGAGCAGGCGCTCGAGATCGCCAGCGCGCTGATCAGCTCGGGGTCGGTGGACGTGCTGGTGATCGATTCGGTGGCGGCGCTGGTTCCCAAGGCGGAACTGGACGGCGAGATGGGTGAGGCCTACGTCGGCATCCAGGCGCGTCTGATGTCGCAGGCACTGCGCAAGCTGACCGGCATCGTCTCGAAATCCAACACCTGCCTGATCTTCATCAACCAGATCCGGGAGAAGATCGGGGTGATGTTCGGCAACCCGGAGACGACTTCGGGCGGGCGCGCGTTGAAGTTCTACGCGACCATACGGGCGGACATACGGCGCATCGCGGCCATCAAGGAGGGAGACGTCGTCACCGGGAACCGCACCCGGGTGAAGATCGTGAAGAACAAGGTGGCGGCCCCGTTCCGTGAGGCCGAGTTCGACATTATGTACGGCCAGGGGATTTCACGCGAGGGCGACCTGATCGACCTGGGCGCGGCGCAGAACGTGGTGGAAAAGAGCGGCTCCTGGTACAGCTACAAAGGCGAGCGCATCGGGCAGGGACGTGAGAACGCGCGACAGTTCCTGCGGGAGAACGCCGACATCGCGCAGAAGCTGGAAGCCGAGCTGCGCGTGGTGCTGGGCCTGGTCCGGCAGCCGGCGCCGGCCGCCAACGGCGCGCCCGCACCCGAGACCGCGCCGCCGCCCAAGACCGCTCCGGCCGCCACGCGCGGACGGTAAGCGGCAAAGAGCCGTAGCATCAGCCCGATCGGTCCCCGTGGGGCAGGCGGTTCCGCCTGCCTCTCCGCATGGCACAATATTAGGTCCATGGCCAAAATCGAACGCGTCCTCATCAGTGTCACCGACAAGACCGGCGTAGCCGGCTTTGCGCGCGGCCTCGCCGCCTTCGGCGTCGAAATCGTCTCCACCGACGGCACCGCCCGCCTGTTGCGTGAGGCCGGGCTCGGGGTGCGCGACATCTCCGAGGTCACCGGCTTCCCGGAGATGCTCGACGGCCGCGTCAAGACCATCCATCCCAAGATCGCCGGCGGCGTGCTGGCCATACGCGCCAACGCCGAGCACATGCAGGCGCTCGCCGCCCACGGCATCGCCACCATCGACATGGTCGTGGTCAACCTCTACGCCTTCGAGAAGGTCGCGGCCAAAGAGGGCGCGCCCGTCGGCGAGCTGATCGAGAACATCGACATCGGCGGCCCCACGCTGATCCGCGCCTCGGCCAAGAACTACCAGGACGTGGCGGTGGTGACCTCAGCCTCAGACTACGCCGCCATCCTCGAAGAGATGCAGGCGGGCGGCGGCTCGCTCTCGCTCGCCACGCACTGGCGCCTGGCGAAGAAGGCATTCGATCTCACGGCCGCCTACGACCGCGCCATCTCGGCCCGCCTGGGGCGCATCGAGGTCGAGCAGAACCAGTTTGTGGATCGGCCGCCCGCCGCTCTGCCGCTCACGCTCGACATTCGCGCCCCCCGCGCGCTTCCGCTCCGCTACGGAGAGAACCCGCACCAGCAGGCCGCGCTCTACTCCGACCGCATCCGCGGCATCGCCGGCGCCGCGCAACTCCACGGCAAGGAGCTTTCCTACAACAACCTGGTGGATCTCGACGCCGCCTGGAACCTGGTTGGCGAGTTCGACGCCCCGGCCGCGGCCATCATCAAGCACACCAACCCCTGCGGCTGCGCCGAGCAGGCGAGCCTGCCGGAGGCCTACCGCAAGGCGCTCGAGTGCGACCCGGTTTCGGCGTTCGGCGGCGTGCTGGCCTTCAACCGCCCGCTCGACGAAGAAACCGCGCGCGAGGCCGGCAAGACGTTCATGGAGTGCATCGCCGCGCCGGATTACACGCCCGAAGCGCTCGCCTTCTTGACCACCAAGAAGAACCTGCGGCTGCTGCGCGTGACCAACCCCGTCCGCGACGAGCTGGTCGTCAAGTCTATCGGCGGCGGATACCTGGCGCAGACCGCGGACGTTCACGTTCTCGACCGCGCTCAGTGCGTCGTTAAGACCGGGCGCGCGCCGAGCGAGGAGGAATGGCGGTCGCTGCTGTTCGTCTGGAAGGTGACCAAGCACGTCAAGTCGAACGCGATCGTGTTCGCGCGCGACGGGCAGACCGTGGCGGTGGGCGCCGGCCAGATGAGCCGGGTGGACTCGGCGAAGATCGCCGCGATGAAGGCCGCGTTGCCGCTCGCCGGCACGGTCGTCGGCTCGGACGCGTTCTTCCCGTTTGCGGACGGCCTCGAAGAGGTCGCCCGCCACGGCGCGACGGCCGTGATCCAGCCCGGCGGCTCCGTGCGCGACGCGGACGTGATCGCCGCGGCCAACCGTCTGGGCCTGGCCATGGTGTTCACGGGCGTGCGGCACTTCAGGCACTAACTTAAACGTCTACGGGGCGCACCCCCGGGATCCGCGCGGGTCTGGGTCGCCGCCTCACCAGAGGTGATAGTATCCGTCCCGCCGGGCCAGGGCCACCGGCAGTCCGAACAGGCGGCCCAGGTTTGCGGCGGTGAGCACGCCGGCTTTCGGGCCGTCCCGGAGCAGGCGCCCGTCCCGCATGAGCACCACGCGCTCCACTTCGGGAATGATGTCGGCGAGGTGGTGCGTCACCAGGATGATGCCGATGCCGGATCGGGCCAGCTCGCGCAGAATGCGGCGCAATTCGTGCTGGGCAAACACGTCCAGGCTCGAGCTCGGCTCGTCGAGCAGCAGCGCCTTGGGATCGTGCACCAGCGCCCGGCCGATCAGCACGCGCCGCGCCTCGCCCGACGACATCTCGCTCACGAACCGGCCGGCCAGGTGCGACGCCTCGAGTTGCGCCAGCACCCGCTCCGTCTTCTCCCGCATGGCGGCGGTCACCTGGTGGTGCGGCCAGATGCCGATGCTGCTGAAGAAGCCCGAGAGCACCACGTCCCGCCCCGTTATGCCGCGCGTGCAGGCGGCCATCAGGTCGTTCGAGACGATGCCCAGCACCGCGCGCAGCTCGAAGATGTCCCAGCGCTCCTCGCCCAGGATGGTCATCGATGAGCCCGGTTCCATCAGCGGATAGCACTCCCGCGTGACGGTCTTGATGAGCGTCGATTTGCCGCAGCCGTTCGGGCCGAGAATAGCTACGTGCTCGCCCACACCGATGCGCAGGTCGAGCTCGTGCAGCACCACCTTGCCGCCGCGCATCACCGAAACGCGCCGCATGTCGAGCAGCGCGGGCGGCCCGGTCACAGCGTCCAACCTGCCCGGTACGGCCGATGCAGCAGCTCGTTCGCCGCGGCGACGTTGGTGACCTTGAGGTTCTTGCCGTCCCACTCCAGCTTCTCGCGTGTGCGCAGGGCCACGTTGCCCAGCAGAAGCGACTCGGTCACCAGCGCTTCAAACTCGAAGTTCGCTCCGCCCTGTTTACCGCCTTTGGCCGCGTCGATCCACTCGCGGTAGTTGCCCGGCGAGCGCGGCAGCGTCTTGGGCGGCTGCGGGTAGGCCTTCATCCTGGCCTCGGGGATGATGCGCGGCTCGGCCCCATCGAATTGACACAGGATCGAACCGTTATCGCCCACGAACAGCAGGCCTTCCTTGTCGAACTTGTCGCCGGGGGCGAGGCCTTCGGGACGCGGCGGCCTCAGCCCGCCGTCGTACCAGGTCAGCCGCACCGGCGGCATCTCGCCGCGCGCCGGAAAGTGGAAGTGGATGACCGACGCTTTCGGAAAGCTCTCCGGCAACAGCTCGCTGGAGCTTCCCTCGACGCTCTCCGGCGGCCCCAGCTTGAGGACGCGAAAGATCGTGTCGAAGCTATAGCAAGCCATGTCGCCGAGCGCTCCGCAGCCGAAATCGTACCAGCCGCGCCAGACAAAGGGCTGGTAGGCCTTGTTGTACGGCCGGGCCGGCGCGGGGCCGAGCCACAGGTCCCAATCGAGCTGCGGCGGCGCCGGCTGGGCTTCCGCCGGCCGCTCGATTCCCTGCGGCCAGAACGGCCGGCTCGACCAGTTGATGACCTCGCGCACCGGTCCGATCGCCCCGTCCCATACCCATTCGCACAGCCGCCGCGTCGCCTCGGAAGCCTGGTTGACGATCGCGACCTCGGTCGCCACGCCCGTCTCGCGCGCCACCTCCGCCATCTTTCGCGCCTCGACGATCGAGTGCGCCATCGGCTTCTGGCAGAAGACGTGTTTGCCGGCGCGCATGGCGGCGATGGCCACCGGCGCGTGCAGGTGGTCGGGAGTGCCGATGATTACGGCGTCAATGCCCTTCTCCCTGGCGAGCAGCTCGCGGAAATCGGTGTACGTGGCGCAGCCCTTCCCGCCGGCGGAGCCGTTGCGCTTCGCATAGTAAGTGTCCACCACGTACCGCGCCGGCTCCAGACCCGCCGTGCCGCCCGTGTACTCGGCGGCGTCGCCGCCCCAATTCGGCTCGTCAAGCAGCTTGCGCACTTTGTCGCGCAGCTCGTAGCGCCCCCACTCCGAATAGTCGCTGCTGCCCTGGTTGACATCGCACACCGCGACCACCTGGAGATCGGGCTCCTTGAGAAAGTCCATCATGACGCGCAGGCCTTGGGAGCCGGTGCCGATGCAGGCCGCGGTGATACGGTCGCTCGCTGCGACGCTTCGGCCGGCAAGCGCAAACGCCGCCGGAGCGGCCACAAATGCCCTTCGAGAAATCTCCATGCCCTAGCGGAATACCACGCGGATCAGCCGTCGGTCAAGCGCGGCGCGGATGCTCGCCGCGATCACACCGCGGCCCCGCGCCGCGCATCGCCGATCCCCAGCCGCAGACGCAACAGGCCGGCGAGCCCGAAGCCGATAACGACCACGAAGGTGAACGCGAGGGCGACGACGCTGAACACCAACGCCCCGGCTTTCGAAGCGCCGTAGAGAGGCAGAACGCTTACGGCGACAAATTGGTACATGCCCACATAGCCCGGCGCGGAAGGGATCGCGCTGGATAGACCCAGGGAGCCGACATACACGATGGCGCCGGCGAATGGCAGCGCTATATCAAAGGCACGCGCGGCCAGCAACGTCCCGGTCGCGTCGCAGCACCAGATGATCGCGGTCAGTCCGAAGAAGGCCAGGGCGGGGCGGCCGTGCTGGAGCGCGCGGAGTCCCAGCTTCAGGTCGTCGAGTGCCGAACTGACACGGCTGCGCACGCCGGGGGAAAACCGCAGCAGGCGGTACAGACCTTCCGGAGGCCGTTGAACGCGGCTCAGGGCAAACAGCACTGCTACCCCGGCGCCAGCCGCCACAGCCGTGGTGGTCAACGCCGGCGCGATCCAAGCCGGCAGGTGGCTCCGCCTGGCTACGCCGGCGCTGACGATGGCGACCAGCACGGCGGCATCGATCAGCCGTTCGGTCAGGGCAGTGGCCAGCACAAACGCCAGTGGGAGCCCGCTCTTCAAGTGGATGGCCCCGATCCGCAGCAGCTCGCCGGCGCGCGCGGGCAAAACGTAGTTTCCGAAATAGCCTATGCAGTTTGCCCAGAAGACGGTGGCTCGCGGCACGGCCTTTTCCGCCTGCAACAGCACCCTCCAGCGCATCGCGCGAAGCCACAGGGCCGCCATGGCCGGCCCCATCCCCGCCACCACGTACCAGGGATGCGCGCCGCGGAGGCTGGCGGCCACCTCCGCCCACTTCAACCCCCGCAGGGCCAGTATCAGCAGGACGCCCGCCAGCACAAACCCGGCGGCGTACAGCAGTTTCGATCGAAGGCTTCTCATGACGCCATCAGCACCGGTATGGTAGCGGAGTTGGGGCGTGACCGCAAACGGCTGACAGGCCGGCTGACAGGCCGGCTGACAGGCCGGAGGCCTGTCCCACGCGGGGAGTTCGGTGGTAGAGTCTCGGAATGGCCGGTTTCACGATTGCGGACCTGCTCGGCGTCGCATATGCGTCCGCCCTCTTCTCGTTATTTGCGTTCATACCGGGGTTTGTGATCGGCTGGTCCCTCGACCTGGTCGGCTTTCGGAGCCGCGGCCTGCTGCATCAATGTCTGTTGAGCTGCCCGCTTTCCATCGCGCTCTGCCCGGTCCTGACCTACCTCGTGGAGTTGGGTGCGGGGCGCGCGGCGGCCTGGGTGTTGTACGGCGCTCTTTGGGCCGGCTTCGGCGTCATCCTGCTTGCTTCCCGGCTGAGGCGGCACTGGCGTCTCATGCCGGTGGCTGTTGTGGTCGTGGCGGGTTGGGCAATCGCGGTCGCCCTTTCGACGGTCGATCTCCAGATCGGCGATCGCTTGTATCCGCCGATGGTTTCCTACGATTACAGCATTCGTGTCGCCATGATCTCGGCGTTCGGGCGGCACTTCCCTCCACTGACACCCTTTCTGTCCGACGGCCACCAGTGGCCGCTGCAGTATCACTACTACTGGTTCCTGCTATGCAGCCTGGTCCACCAGATTGCACACGGGGCGGTTCGCGCCCGGCAGGCGCTGATTGCGGGCACCATCTGGTCAGGCCTCGGGCTCATGAGCGTCGTGCTGCTCTATCTGCGGCACTGGATGCCCTCGCCGCGCCGGCGAGCGTTTGCAGTAGGCCTCTCATTGCTGGCGGTCACGGGACTCGATATTATTCCCTGTCTCTGGGTCGGAAGGCTGATGGCTTCTCCGCTGCCGTCCATCGAAATGTGGAATGCCGACCAGGTTACGGCCTGGTGGACCTCGGTTCTTTGGGTGCCGCACCACGTGGCCGCGCTGGTCGCCTGCCTGACCGGCTTTCTCGTGATCTGGGTCCTGCCGGGCCGGCCCTGGACTTACCGCCACGCCATCGCCGCGTTCACCGCCGGAGTCGCATTCGCCACCGCGGCCGGCACTTCCGTCTATGTGACCCTGGGGTTCGCGGCCTTCTGCGGGGTATGGCTCTGCCTGACGGCGTATAAACGGTGGTGGACGGACACTGTGGCCATCGCCCTAGCGGGGCTGGTGGCGGCGGCTCTGGCGATCCCTTACCTCCGGGCGCTGGGCCCCTCGCTTGGCGGCGGCCCGATGCTGCGCCTGAGCATCCGCCGGCTTACGCCGTTCGCTCCCGTGGAACACCAGAGCTGGCTCACCGCACTGGCTCTTCTGCCTTTGAACTATTCGCTGGAGTTCGGCTTTTTTCTGTTTGCCGGAATCGGATGGCTGCGAGCCCGGCGCAGCCTGCGCGACCCATCCCGCTACGAACTGTGCGGGATGGCCATGGCGGGATCGAGCCTGCTGCTGTGCACCTTCGTGCGGTCGACCACTATCGGATCGAACGACTTCGGCTGGCGCGGCATGCTCCTGGCGCAGTTTGTCCTGCTGGTGTGGGCGACCGAATGGTTGGTATCGCGCCGCTTTCGCGGCGGATTGGCGGATGCGCTCCTGGGTTTCACCGTGATTTTGGGGCTCGCGGGGACCGCGTACGAGGCTTTCATGCAGCGCGTGTACCCGGTTCTCGGCGACTCCGGCCGGGTGAAGACGGCAGAGTTCCTTGGCCCCGACCGCCAAGTGGGGAAGCGGACATACGCGCTGCGCCAGGTGTATGAGCGGCTGCAGTCCGTGCTGCCGGAGGACGCGGTGGTGCAGCACAACCCCAATCGGGACTTGGACGACGTCTTCTCGGAGCTCTATTCCGAGCGGCAGGTGGCGGCCACGGCGAGAGGCTGCGACGTCCCGTTCGGCGGGACACCCGAAGCCTGCGCCAAGGTGGTTGACCTAGTTGGTCCTCTCTTCGACCGGCTGACGAGTCGCGCGGACGCTCAAGCGGTCTGCCGCGAATTCGGCATCTCGGCGCTGGTGTTCCGGGACACCGACCCCGTCTGGACGGTGCCGGGGCATTGGATGCGGAGTACCCCTGCGTTGGCGGCGAATGGTTACGGGCGGGCGGTGGCTTGCGGGACGGGTCGGCCGTGAAGGGCAAACGGTTCCAGTGGAGGCGGTTGGATGTACAATCGATGCTGGTCAGGGTGGCAAAAGGGAAGTCCTGCTTCAATTCGGCTTTCTGACCTGATCCTGAGATCATGACCAAGCTTTCCGATTACGTCCTGCGCTTTGTCGCCAACCAGGGAGTCAAACACGTCTTCCTGGTGACCGGAGCCGGCGCTATGCACCTGAACGCGTCTCTGGCGCGTTGCAAAGAAATTGGGTACGTGTGCAATCTGCACGAGCAGGCCAGCGCCATCGCAGCCGAAAACTACTCCAAGGCAACCAACCACCTCGGTGTCGCTCTCGTGACGACCGGTCCGGGCGGCACCAACACCATCACCGGTCTGGCGGGCGCGTGGCTAGATTCCACTCCGTGCCTGTTCATATCGGGCCAGGTGAAGCGCGCCGACAGTATGTTCGCCCCCGACGGCACTCCGCTCGGAGTGCGCCAGGTAGGCGTCCAGGAAGTGGACATCATTTCCATCGTCCGGTCCATCGTCAAGTACGCGGTAACCGTGAACGATCCCCAGACCATCCGCTACCACCTGGAGAAGGCGCTGTATCTGGCGCAATCCGGGCGCCCCGGTCCCGCCTGGATCGACATCCCGCTCGACGTCCAAGCTGCGCCCATCGATGAGACCGCCCTGCCCGGCTTTGAACGGCCCGCGGCTGAATCGAATGCCGAGTCTCTAAGAACTCAAGCCGGCGAGGTCGTCGAGGCTCTGAATCGTGCGGAGCGGCCAATGCTATTGGCCGGCAATGGTATCCGGCTGGCGCGAGCCGAAAGGGAGTTCCTGGAACTGGTCGGCGCGTTGGACATCCCGCTCGAAACCACGTGGCTGGCCATCGATTTGGTTGGCGACGATCATCCGTTGTTCGCCGGCCGTCCAGGCTCGGTCGCCCCCCGCGGCGCCAACTTCGCGATTCAGAATTCCGACTTCCTGCTTGCCATTGGCGCCCGGCTGGATCGAGTGCTCACCGGT
Organism: Bryobacterales bacterium; assembly: GCA_963719445.1. Classification (GTDB taxonomy): domain Bacteria; phylum Acidobacteriota; class Terriglobia; order Bryobacterales; family Bryobacteraceae; genus DASWZN01. The sequence goes on along the minus strand of OY970385.1, from coordinate 2,505,094 downwards.
TTTGACCCGGCGCGGTTCGCGCCCGCCGCGCACAAAGTGATGGTCGACGTCGATCCTCCCGAGCTGGGAAAAATGGGCGCATCGGTGCAAACCAGAATCTGCGCCGACGCAGGCGATTTCATCCGGGCGCTGCTTGCACGCAAGAGCGAGATCGTGCCTCGTAGTCCCGGAGAGCGGGCCGGCTGGAAGAAGCGCTGCGCCGATTGGAGGGTTCGCTATCCACTGGTGCTGCCGGAGCACCGCACGCCTTCGGGGCGGGTTAGCGTTTATTATCTGGCCGACATTCTCTCCGATGAGCTCCGCTCTGACGACTTGATCGTGTCCGGCAGCTCCGGCAGTGGAATCGAATTGTTCCTCCTGGCCCTGCGCGTAAAGGCCGGACAGCGCGTCTTCCACACCACGGCTCTGGGCGCCATGGGTTTCGGAATTGCCGCCTCCATCGGCGCGTGCCTGGCGTCCGGCAGCCGCCGGACTGTCTGCGTGGATGGAGACGGTGGATTTCAGTTCAACATTCAGGAGCTCGAAACTGTCGCGCGCCTCCATCTTCCCATCACGTTCTTCGTTCTGAACAACGAGGGCTACGCGTCCATCCGCGCTTCGCAGCGGTATTTCTTTGGCGAAGCCACCATCGGTTGTGACCGCAGCACCGGTCAGTCGTTGCCCGATATCCGAAAGGTCGCTCAGGCGTACGGCCTCGCCACCGACATCATCGCCGACCAATCCGACTTGCGTTCCGAGGTGCGGCGCGTCCTCAGCCGGCCTGGCCCCGTCGTTTGCGACGTGCACACGATCCTGGACGAAGTTCGCGCTCCCCGGCTCTCCTCGGTTCAACGCCCTGACGGCTCGTTCGTGTCCAAACCGCTGGAAGACCTCTGGCCGTTCCTCGATCGCGAGGAGTTCTACTCCAACATGCTCATCCCGGTGACCGAGGAATGAAGGGTATGCCGCGCATCGCCATCATGCAGGGAAGGCTCCTGCCGCCCCAACACGGACGTTTCCAGTGCTTTCCCCGCGACCGCTGGCGGGAAGAATTCGGCAACGCCGTCAAAGCCGGGTTGGACGCCATCGAGTGGATTTACGGCCTCGAGGGCGCCGGCGTGAACCCGCTGGCGACCGACGGGGGGATCGCGGAGTTGCAGGCGCTCTCGCGGCACCATGGCATCGCCGTCGTCTCGTTGTGCGCCGACTATTTTATGGACCGGCCTTTCGTCACTGCCGGCCCCACCGAGTTCGACGAGCTCACCGCGCACCTGATCTGGCTGCTCGATCGCTGCCGGCTGGCCGGAATCGGTCGGGCAGTCCTGCCCTTTGTCGACGCCTCCCGCATCCACTCGCCCGTCCAGGAAGCGGCGATCGTCGACATGCTTCAGAAGGTGCTGCCTCACGCCGCGACGGCTGGCGTAGAACTTCACCTGGAGACGGCCTTCGGACCGGACGATCTCGCTGCTTTGCTCGCCCGGTTGCCCCACCCTTTCCTGAAGGCGAATTACGATTCCGGAAACAGTTCTTCGTTGGGCTATGACGTGAGGCTCGAATTGGCGGCCTATGGACTGCGCATCGGTAGCGTCCACATCAAGGACCGTCTCCGAGGCGGTGGCACCGTGCCTCTCGGCACCGGGGACGCCGACCTACCGGCGCTCCTGACCGGGCTGGCGGCCATCTCTTATGACGGTGACTTCGTTTTGCAGGCGGCACGCGGTCCTGAGGGTGAGGAAATAGAGTGGGCCCGCCGCAACGTGGCTTTTCTCAGGCGGGAACTGGAGCGGGCGAACCTGGCCTGCGGGGGCTCGCGGTGAGAGTCCTGTTCATCGGTCTGGGTGGAATCGGTCAGCGCCACCTCCGAAACCTACGCGTGATCCTGGGCGCCGATGTAGAGGTCCTGGCCTGGCGGGTCCGCGGGCTCTCGCGTGTGGTGACGCCTGCCCTCGAATCCGATGAGAGCCGCGACGTGGCGCGCGAATACGGAATCCGCGCCTTCGACACCCTGCAGCCGGCGCTGGCAGAACAGCCTCAGATTGCCTTCGTGTGCAACCCCAGCAGCCTACATGTTGCGACCGCGCTGGCCTGCCTGCGCGCCGGGTGCGACCTGTTCCTGGAGAAGCCTGTATCGCACAACCTGGATGGTCTTGCCGAGTTGACGCGTGCCGCGGAGGAGGGACGCCGCGTGGTCATGGTAGGCTACCAACTGCGCTTTCACCCCTGTTTTCTGAGCCTGCAAGAGATCGTGCGGTCCGAACTTCTGGGCAGTCTGTTGGCCGTTCGCGCGGCTGTTGGCGAATACCTCCCGGGCTGGCATCCCTACGAAGATTACCGCCAGATGTACGCGTCACGCGCCGACCTCGGAGGCGGTGTGATCGTTACGCAGATCCACGAATTCGACTACCTCTACGCCCTGTTCGGCTTGCCGCGGCGGGTCTTTTCCATCAGCGGCCACTGGAGCAACCTCGGAATCGATGTGGAAGATGCCGCCAGCACTCTGATGGAATTCCGGTTCGCCGGACGACCCCTGCCGGTGCACCTGCAACAGGACTACTTGCAGCGCCCGCCGGGCCGCAGTTGCGAAGTGATCGGCGATCGAGGGAAGGCTATCATGGACCTGGCTTCGCTCTCAGTCGCCCGCTACGATCGGGACGGCAAACTCGCCGAAGCCGGGCACTGGAAGGGTTTTGACCGCAACCAGCTCTTCCTGGATGAACTGCGCCACTTTCTCGAATGCGTGGAGAAGCGGCGCAAGCCCGTGGTGGATTTGAACGATGGCATCTGTAGCCTGCGCATGGCGATCGCGGCGCGCGATTCCATGGCTTGCGGCCGCGTAATCGATCTAGCCGGCAGCGAACCGTCACCAGGAGTACTTTATGCTTAGCGTGTTCGACCTCACGGGCCGGGTCGCAGTGATCACCGGCGGCGCCGGCTTCCTGGGAGAGCGGCACGCCCGAGCCATTGCTTCCGCCGGGGGAATTCCGGTCTTGCTGGACGTCGCGCCGCACACGAACCCAACGGCTGAACAACTGGCCGCCGAGTTCGGAGTCCCCGCCTGGGGCCGCCTCACCGACGTCACGCAACCCGAGGATCTGCGGGACTGTCTGGAGGGAATCCTGGCGCGCTATGGACGGCTGGACATTCTAATCAATAACGCCGCCAACAATCCCAAGATGGAGCACCGCGAGGGCGTCAACTTCTCGCGGTTCGAGAACTTCCCCTTGGAACAGTGGGCCGCCGACATTGGGGTCGGGCTAACCGGCGCGTTTCTAGCGAGCCAGGTCTTTGGGACCGAGTTGGCGAGGCAAGGCCGGGGCGTCATCGTCAACGTCGCGTCCGATCTGGCCGTGATTGCACCCGATCAGCGGCTCTACCGTCAACCTGACGTTCCCGAGCACCTCCAGCCGGTTAAGCCCGTCACTTACTCGATCGTGAAGTCCGCTTTGGTGGGACTTACCAGATATCTGGCCACTTACTGGGCGGACCGTGGCGTCCGCGTGAACGCAATCTCCCCAGGAGGCGTATATAACGACCAGCCGGACGACTTTGTGGCCCGCCTTTCGGAACTGATCCCCCTGGGGCGAATGGCCAACCTGAATGAATACCAGGGAGCCATCTTGTTCCTCTGCTCGGACGCCTCGTCCTATATGACCGGGCACAACCTGGTGATCGACGGGGGGAGGACTTGCTGGTAATGCCCGAGATAAGTGTAAGGCACCAGATTCAGGACCTCCTTCGCGAGGGCGCCGCGGGCGCGATTCACCGCGAGAAAACCACATTCGATGAATTAGCCGGGCCATTCGCCAAATCTCTGGTTCTGTTCGGCGCCGGAGGGATTGGCAGCAAGACGCTGGCGGGCCTGCGCAAGCTGGGGATCGAACCGTTCGCTTTCACGGACAGCAACCGCCAACTCTGGAGGACTGCCGTTAATGGCCTCCAGGTTCTGCCACCACAGGAAGCGTGCGCGCGATACGGCAAGTCCGCGCTGTTCCTCGTGACGATCTGGTCCGGCGAAGGGGATCGGATGCGTGACCGGGTTCGTTTTCTGCGCGACCTGGGCTGTGAGAGAGTGGCGACTTTCGGTCCGCTTTACTGGAAGTATCCCGAGATCTTTCTGCCGCACCACGCCGCGGCTCCCGCGCACCAGGTCCATCAACAGGCGGACGCGGTGTTGCAGGCAGCCGAGCTCTGGGACGACGACGCATCGCGGTTCGAATACCTGTCGCAACTTCGCTGGCGTCTTCTCTTCGACTTCGATTCCCTCGCCGACCCGGTGCAGCATACTATCTACTTCCCGCCCGACCTTTGCTCCCTGGTTGCAGGCGAAGTTTTCGTGGATTGCGGCGCCTATGACGGCGACACGCTCGTTAGCTTTTTGGCGCAGCCCAAGCCCGGGTTCAAGAAGGTCTTTGCGTTCGAACCTGACCCGGCCAATTTCGCGAAGCTCAGCCAGAGGGTTGCCCAGCTCCCGGCTCGGGATTCTATCGTGATCCACCAGGCAGCAACAGGGGCCGAGAACGGCCCGGTGCTCTTCACCGCCGACGGCACTTGGGCGGCCTCCATGGGCTCGGGCACGACACTGGTGGATTGCGTCGAACTGGACGATACTCTGAAGGACGCGCCCCCCACCTACATCAAGATGGATATTGAGGGCGCCGAACTGGATGCGATCGAGGGTGCCCGTCAGATCATTGCACGCCATTCGCCGGTGCTCGCTGTTTGCAGTTACCACAAGCAGGATCACGTCTGGAATATCCCGCGCCTCATTCATTCGATCAATCCCGGTTACCGGTTCTTCCTCCGGCCCCATGGGATTGAAGTATGGGACCTGGTCTGCTATGCAATCCCCCTGAGGCGGTTGACCCGGTGACTACGGAGCAGGAGCGCGTTCGATCCCGTGTGTGCCCCGTCTGCGGAAGCGCGCGATCCAGGCTGCTGTTCCGCCAAGCCTTTGAGCACTTCTCTGGCGCCAGCCTCATGGACGGCTACGACGTGGTGATCTGTCAGGACTGTGGCGCCGGTTTCGCCGACGGCATTCCGCCCCAGTCCGCATTCGACGACTACTATCGCGATCTGTCCAAGTATGAGGACCCGGCTCCTCGCAACGAGCCGCCTCCGGACGAACCACGCCTTCGAGATATCGCCAAGCTTGTCGCTGAGTACATTCCCGACCCGGAATCCCGCATTCTCGAAGTCGGGTGCGCCACCGGCGGGTTGCTCAAGGCACTGCGGGATCTCGGCTTTACCGGCCTCGTGGGCTGCGATCCCTCGCCCGTTTGCGCCCGCGCAGTGCGCGAGTATTACGGCATAGCGGGTTTTCCGGCCACCGTCTTTACGGTCCCGCCGCCGGACGAGCCGTACGATTTCCTCATTCTGACCGGCGTGCTGGAGCACATTCGCGATCTCGACCGCACCGTCGAGCAATTTCACCGGCTGCTGCGGAAGGGCGGACGCGCCTACCTGGAGGTGCCCGACGCAAGCCGCTACGATCCCGGGCTAGATGCTCCATTTCAGGAATTCAGCATGGAGCACGTCAATTTCTTCTCGAAAATGTCGCTCGTCAATCTCATGCAAACCCGGGGGTTCCACATGGTGGAGGCGGGTCACACGGTTCGGGCTCTGCACGAGGTCACCTGTCCTTGCGTTTACGGAGTCTTCGAGAATCGAACCGAGCCGCAGGCCGTGGAATTCGACGCCGGGACGGAATCCGGGTTGCGGGCCTATATCGAGGGATGCGCACGGGAGGATGCACGGATCCGGACCGCCATCCGGCAATCTCTTCTCCCTGGTGAGCGCATGATCGTCTGGGGCGTCGGCACCCATACGCTTCGCCTGCTGGCGACGGGTGGCTTCGATCTCGCCCGGATTGCCCTATTCGTGGATTCGAATCCCAAGTACCAGCGGCAGCGGTTGCGGGGTGTGCCGATTGTCGCGCCAGACGAGTTGAAAGCCCGGCTGGAGCCCATTCTGGTCTCATCGCGGAGCTCGCAGCGGGCTATCCACAACCAGATTCGCACCGCGTTGAGGTTGAAGAACCCGCTGATCCTGCTTTACGGGCGGGAAGACGAGGGCTGTCGCGTAGAGCCGGGCTCGGCATTTGACACGCCGCCGGAGTGACGTAGCCGCAGCGGGAGTTACTCCGGTGCCTCCGTCGCCAGTGGCTGCACACGCGCCGGCTCTCCGGGCCCATGCTCGAAGTTCACCCGCTCCCGCTCAATCACGTAAGGCCGGCGCTGCACTTGTGTAAGCACCGATCCGATGTACTCGCCGAGAATCCCAATGGAGATGAGCTGGATCGAGATGAAAAAGAAGATACCGATCACTAACGGCGCCATGCCTGCTGAGAACCGGCTCCAGTACAGCAGCTTGTAAATCAGATACGCAGCCGAAACGACAATACAAACGAACGCGGAGACAAAACCCGTGAGCGTAACCAAACGGAGCGGCACCCGGGAAAGGTTGGTGATCGCCACCATTGCCAAGTCATAAAGCGTGTAAAAGTTATTCTTGGTGAACCCGCGTTTCCTGGCTGGTTGCCGGTACGAAATCTCGCAGTGCGGCAAACCGATTTCGGCAATCAGACCCCGAAAATAAGGGTAAGGGTCATTGAGGGCCTTGATGATGTCGACGACCTTACGGTCGAAGAGGCCGAAGCCGGAGAAGTTCTCGTAAGTCTCGGCGTTCGACAGCCGGTTCACCAGGCGGTAGAACCGCTTGCGAATCCAGAACATGACAGGGTTTTCGCCGCTCGATTTCTTGACCGCGATGACGATCGGGATCCCCTTCTCCCATTCCCGCAAAAGATCGGGAATCATCTCCGGCGGATCCTGAAGGTCGGCGACGATGCCGATGACAGCATCGCCGGACGATTGGAAGAGGGCGTGCATGGGAGAGCGAACGTGCCCGAAATTGCGGGTATTGACGATGATCTTCACGTTGTGGTCGGCCGCGGCAATCTCCTTGAGGAGAGACACAGTTCGGTCGCTGGAGGCGTTGTCAATGAAGATATGCTCGTACCGGTAGCGGCCCACTGCGTTCATCACTACCCGAACGCGTTCATGGACCTCCCGGACATTGTCCTCTTCATTGAAACACGGGGTGATGATGCTGATTGATTTCATCGTTGAGGCGCCCTCCGGCTTTCACTGCCAGGCTGCCCCTCCGCCCCATCGCGTTCGGCCAGCAGGCAGTCGACCAGTTCGCGGACCGCCCCTCCGCCACCGGGCCGGGTGGTGACCACGTCCACGCGCTTCTTGACACTCGCGTGCGCGTTGGCCGGGGCCGCCTTGAATCCGGCCAGCGCCAGGGCCGCCAGGTCGTTCACGTCGTCACCCATGAAGCAGATCTCGGCCAGCTCCAGACCGCGGCTTTGCGCGAAGAGGCGCAGCGCACCCGCCTTGTCCTTGCAGTCCTTGTAAACATCCTCGATGCCCATCTTGCGGGCGAAGCGGTCTACCAGCGGACTGTCCTCGCCGCTGATGAGGGCAAATATCAGACCCGCCCGGAGCCCCAGCGAGACGCCCATCACGTCGGCGAAAGAGAAGCGCTTCAGCTCTTCCCCCTCCGCCCCCCACCAGAAGGTTCCGTCGGTCAACACGCCGTCAACGTCCAGCGCGACTGCCTTTATGTGCCTCACACCGCCGCTCCAACCCGGCGGAGCTTGGCCATGATCGGCAACTCGCTCGGAGTGATCTTCTTCGTCCCCTCGCCGAAGGACTCTTCGATCATGCGAATGTCGCGGATCAGGCGCGTGACGCCGCTTGGCCCGAGCGAGGCGGCCTGATCCGATCCCCACATGGCGCGGTCCAGCGTGATATGGCGCTCGACCACGCAAGCCCCCATCGCAACCGCGGCGACGCTCGATGCCAGGCCCGTCTCGTGTCCCGAATACCCGACCGGAACGCCGTAACGGCTCCGCAGCACAGGGATAGACCGGAGATTCAGCTCACGGTACGGCGCCGGATAGGCGCTGCACGCGTGCAGCAGCACCAGGTCCTGGGTTCCCAGCACCTCCACCGCGTGGTCAATCTGTTCCAGCGTGCTCATCCCGGTCGATAGGATCAACGGCTTGCCCTTCGACCGGGTATGCCGCAGGAGAGCATCGTCGGTCAGCGAGGCGGAGGCGATCTTGTAACACGGCACGTTGAACTGATCGATGAAATCCACCGAAGGCTCATCCCAGCAGGAGGCGAACCAGCAGATGCCGACCGCGCGGCAATACTCGGCGATCTGGCGGTACTGCTGCTCGCCGAATTCCAGACCTCGCTTGAGGTCGCCGTTCGTGTTGCCGAACGGACTCTCCCGAGGCCGGGCCAGTTCTTCGGGGGAGTACACGATGTCGATGGTCCGCTTCTGGAACTTCACGGCATTGCAGCCCGATCCAACGGCCAGGCTGATGAGCTGTTTGGCGATTTCCACGTCGCCGTTGTGGTTAATGCCGATCTCGGCGACGACGAAACACGGACGGCCGTCGCCGACCGTGGCGGATCCGATTCGGACTTCACTCATGGAAGGTCCTCTCTTTCTCTACCGGCGCCGGCCGATACCAGTCGAGAGTTCGTTCGATGGCGTCGGCCAGGGGAATCAACTGGTCAAGGCCCAACTCGGCGGCGGCGCGCCTGGTCGAGGGAACATACCGCTCGGCGGGCCGCCCCGGTACGGGATCGCGGGCCACATGCACCGCCGCCGCGGGCCGCGCCACGGCGAAAGCGAGATCGCGGATGGTCGTCTCAACCTCCGACCCCACATTGTAAGGCCGGCACGGCCGGCCTTCCACCAGAATCGTCCACAGCCAGATCGCCATGTCGGCGGCGTAGAGATAGGAACGATACGGCGTGCCGTCGCCCGCCACTCGGATGGGGCCGCCCGCAAGAGCGTCGCGAATGAAATTGCCGGCCGCGAAGTGGGCGTCGAGCGGAAGGTAGGGGCCGAGGAAGGCGAAGCCTCGCGCGATCTTCGTTTCGAGACCGTGCCGCTGATGACAGATGGCGCACAGCAGTTCGGCCACCCGCTTGCCTTCGGCGTAGGCCGAGCGCGGATCGCCGAGGTCCGGCGCGCCGCCGAAGTCCTCGCTCAGGTGAGACACGTCCGCGGGCTGTTTTCCGTATACCGCTCCCGAACTTGTCAGCAGAAACCGCCGTGCGCCGCAGGCGACGGCGAAATCCAGCGTCCGCCGCGTGCCGCCGATCACGATGTCCAGCATTTCCGCCGGGTCATCCTCGTTGACTCGCGAGCCCGAAGGAGTGGCGGCATGAATCACGGTCGAGAATTGGCCGGGGGGAACCTGGAACGTCCGCACGTCTCCGCGGTGGAGCGCGACGGCGGGATGCGAGGCCAGGTGGGGAGCCTTGCGGTGAAATGCCTCGGGATCGCGCGTGAGCACTACCGCCGAAGCGCCGAGGTCCAGGCGGTCGCAGGCCCACACGAAGGACTCCAATAGCCAGCAGCCGACAAACCCCGTCCCGCCGGTGATGAACAGGCGCTCGCCGTGGAGCTTCTCCCACACGCGGGACGTATGGGCCAGGACGTGATCGACATCGGCGGCTAGCGGGTTCCCCATGCCGGCCTTTCCTTGAAGAAACTGTGGAACGTCTCGATCACATAGTCGAGCATCGGCTCGGTGAGGCCGGGATAGACCCCGACGAAGAAAGTCCGGCGCATGATCTCGTCCGACACCGCGAGGCTTCCCGGCACACGGCGCTCTATGTTCAGGAAACCCGGCTGGCGCAGGATGTTGCCGCCGAATACCAAGCGGGTTTCGATGTTGGCTTCTTCCAGATGACGCACCAGCGCGCGCCGCTCGACGCCCTCGCGTACGGTCACGGCGAAGCCGAACGGCGAGGGATTGGCGCGCGGATCGATCTGCGGCAGCAGCAGCCGATCTTCCAGCGGCCGAAGCCCTTCGTAAAGCTTCCGGAAGTTGCGCCGCCGGCTTTCGATGAAGCCGGCTGCCTTGTCCGCCTGCGCCAGTCCGATGGCTGCCTGCAGGTCGGTGGGCTTCAGGTTGTAGCCCAGGCTGGAGTAGACGTACTTATGGTCGTAGCCTTCCGGCAACTCACCCAACTGCCAGTCGAAGCGCTTGCCGCAAGTGTTCGATTTGCCGGGATCGCACCAGCAGTCTCGGCCCCAATCGCGGATCGAGCGGGCAACCGTGGCGAGACCCGCGCCGTTGATCGCCACGCCGCCGCCCTCGCCCATGGTGAGATGATGCGCCGGGTAGAAGCTGAGCGACGACATCTCCCCGAACGTCCCCACCAGCCGGCCATCGAACGTGGCGCCCAGACCGTCGCAGCCGTCCTCCAGCACCCACAGGCCATGCCGCGTGGCGATCTCCATGATCGCCGCCATGTCACAGGGGACGCCGAGCGTGTGCGGCGCCAGAATCGCGCGGGTGCGTGGGCCGATGGCCGGCTCCAGGAGCGCCGGATTGAGATTGCAGGTGCCCAGCTCGCAATCGACGAAGACCGGGACCAGGCGATTCTGCACGATCGGAGTGAGGGTGGTGGGAAAGGTGACGGCGGGGGTAATGACCTCGTCGCCGGGGACGAGCGGCGCCTTGCCCGCCTGTCCCAGCCGGCGCGCGAGCTCGGGCGCGCAGGCCGTCGAAACCATCAGCAGGTTGGCGGCCGAACCGGAGTTGACCAGCACGAAGTCCGACGCGCCGAAAAAGTCTCGCATGCGGCGCTCGAAGCGGTGGCCGCAAGGGCCGAGGGTCAGCCAGAAATCGAGCGCGGAATCGACCAGGCCGGTCATCTCCGCCGAGTCGAAGACGCGGCCGGAGTAGTTGATGCGCGTCGTGCCGGGCTCGAACGGCGCCGGTTGGTGCGCCGCCTCGTAATACTCGCGCACCAGGCCGAGGATCTGCGCCTTAATTTCCTGCGGCTTCCGGTTTCCCAAGCTCATCTTCCCTCCGCGGGCCGCGGCCCCGGCCGATCCCGACGTAGCGTATGCCCTCCGGCAGCGCGGCGGCATCCAGCGCATTGCGCGCGTCTACAATGACTCTACGCCGCATCGCGGGCGCCAGCGCGCGCCAGTCGGCAGCCACAATCTCCGGCCATGGGGTGACCACTACCGCAGCGTCGGCGCCATCCAGAGCCGCCGCGATCGAGCCGCAGAATGCGGCCACGCCGTCGAGTGTTTTCGCCACTGGATCGTACGCCCGGACTTCGGCTCCCGCCCCTGCCAGCAGCCGCATGATGACGACCGCCGGAGACTCCCGAAGATCGTCGGTGCCGGGCTTGAACGAGACTCCCAGGACCGCGATCCGGCAGCCCTCGAGCCCGCCCAACGCTTCTTCGATCTGCGCCACGATGGCGGCCGGCCTGAGAGCGTTGACCTCCAGCACCGCCTCGAGCAGCGCCGTTGGCGCGCCCCGCTCGCGGGCGAACCCGCACAGCGCCGTGACATCCTTCGGCAGGCAGCTCCCGCCAAACCCGCACCCGGCCCGCAGGTACGCCAGAATCTCAGGATGGACCCGCACTCCGTCAACAATCGGCGACCAACGGCGGTCCAGTTCGAGCGCCCCGAGCACCTCGGCGATGTCGGTCCCGGGAGTCGCTTCGCACAACCCGGCCATTTCGTTGCTGAAGGAGATGAGCGTGGCCAGAAGCGCGTTGGAGGCGTACTTCGTCAATTCGGCGTTGCGCAGGCTGGTGAAGATCTTGGGGCAGTCGAAGCTCTCGTAGATGCGGGCCAACTGCGCGCCGGAGGCGGCGTCCCATTGGCCGATCACGATGCGGTCCGGCTCGAGGAAATCGCGAACGGCCGCGCCTTCCCGCAGAAACTCCGGGTTCATCGCGAGTCCGAATGCGCCTGCCGGCTTCCCCGCGGCCTGTTCCAGGATGCCTCGGACCAGAGTATCGGTGGTGCCCGGCACCACGGTGCTTTTGACCGCCACCACTTTGTATTCGGCGCTGGAACATAGGCCCTGCCCGATCTCCCGCGCCGCCGCCTCGACGGCCCCCAGATCGATGCGCCCGCCCGTGGAAGGCGTGCCAACCGCGATCAGAATGACCTCGCTCGCCGCAACCGCCGCGGCCAGATTTTCGGTTGCGCAGAGCCTTCCGTCGCGGAGCGCAGCCGACAGCAGTTCGGTCAAGCCCGGCTCATGGAACGGCGGAGTTCCTCCGTTGACCGCGGCCACGCGCCCCGCCACGTTGTCGACGCAGGTCACCTGGTGCCCCACGTGAGCCAGGCAGACTCCGCTGACCAGCCCGACATAACCGGTGCCGACGACGGCGATCCTCATTCAGCCTCCGCCATAGGAACGCAGAGTGCGCCGCAGGCCTTCGGCCAGGCCCACCTGCGGTCGCCACGGGAACCGCGACCGCAACTTAGTTAGATCCGGACAGCGCCGTTGCGGATTGTCGGTCAGATAGTGCGGGTCTGTGCTGGCGGCGAACTGCACGTCGGGCCTCGGCGGTCCTGCCAGTTCCTGGACCAGGAGCGTCAGATCGCGAATGCTGATCTCGCCTTCGTCGTTGCCGGCGTTGAAGACCTCGCCATTGGCGTCGGAGAGCAGAATCAGCCACAGCGCGCGAATGAAGTCGCCGATGTAGCAGAAAGAACGCGTCGCCCGGCCGTCGCTGTATAGAACCAGAGGCTCGCGGCGCACGGCGGCGGCCATCAGGTCCGGAACGATGCGGCGATCGTCCAGCCGCTGCCCCGGCCCGTAGACATTGAACGGCCGCACCACTTTCACCGGCACGCCATAATGCGCGTGATAGATGGCGCACAGCGTTTCGCCCAGCCGCTTCGATTCGTCGTAGCAGGCGCGCGGCCCGGTGCAGGAGACGTTGCCACGATAGTCCTCTGCCGTGGGGATGAAGCGCGGATCCGGATCGCCGTAGATCTCGCTAGTGCTGAGCGAAACCACGCTGCGCATCCGGCCTCGGCGCGCCAGTTCGAGCACCTGCCGCGTTCCTGCCACGTTGACGTCGATGGTCTCCAGCGGGTACCGGCGATAGAACGTAGGCGAGGCGATGCCCGCCCCGTGAACGATCCAATCGACGCGTTCGCCCAGGTCGAATGGCAGTGAAACGTCGGCCTCGACGAAGCGAAACTCGGGCCGCGCCGCCAGGTGCGCAATTCGCTCGGCCTTTCCGCTCCGCAGGTTGTCCATGGAGATGAGCCGGCACGGCCGCGGCAGCAAGTGGTCGTTGAACCAGGCGACACTATCGAGCAGGTAGCTCGCCAGGAAACCGCTCCCTCCGGTGACCAACAGCGTGGTCCCGGCGAGAGCTGCGAGCGAGCCGCCCAGTTCCGCCGCCAGCGCGCCCACGTCCTCCCGGATTACTTCGTTCATACCGGATCAGTCCCACACTTTCCATGGCGCCCGCGCGGCGCCCCAAAGCTGGTTCAGGTATTGGTGCTCGCGGTAGGTGTCCATGGGATAGAAGAAGCCATCGTGCCGGTAGGCCATCAACTGCCCGTCGGCGGCCAGCCGCTCCAGAGGACGGCCCTCGAGAATGCAGTCGTCCCCTTCCAGATAGTCGAACACGCCGGGCTCGAAGACGAAGAAGCCGGCGCTGGCCCACGAGTCGCGCTGCGGCTTTTCGGCGAATCGCCGGATCTGTCCTTCTTCGTCGAGGTCAACAATGCCGAACCGCGAGGGCGGACGCACAGTGGTCACGGTGGCGAGCCGGCCATGGCTCGAGTGAAACGCAATCAGCCGATCGATATTGAGATCGCTGACGCCGTCTCCGTAAGTCACCATGAACCGCTCGCTCGCGATGTATCGCTCGACGCGCTTCACACGGCCGCCGGTCATCGAGGCCAGGCCGGTGTCGGCCAGCGTCACATGGAAGTCCTGTTCGGTATGAGAGCCCTCGTAGGAAATATGCGATTCGCGGCCGAGCTGAATGGTGAAGTCGTTGTTCATCGCCTCGTAATTCAGGAAATAATCCTTGATCATGTTCCCGCGATAGCCGAGGCACAGAATGAAATCCCGGTGGCCGTAGTGCGCGTAGAGCTTCATGATGTGCCACAGGATCGGCCGGTTCCCGATCTCCACCAGCGGTTTCGGCCGGAACTCGGTTTCCTCTCGCAGACGCGTTCCGAGACCGCCGCACAGAATGACCACCTTCATCGCGCATCTCCCCCAACAGCTTATCGAGTATAACCCAACCTCGGCGTGGGGCAGGCGGTTCCGCCTGCCTTTGGGCAGGCCAAACGGCCTGCCCCACGGACCCCGCCGCGCTCACTTCTTGGCGCGCATGGCCGCAATGATCGAATCGGATACCCCAGCCTGCTTCAGCTTGGCTATATCCTCGGGCCCCAGCGAGAAGCGCCCCGGCTGGGCGGGGATCATCTTCAGGATCTCCTCTTCTGCGATGTTGCCCTGCACCAGCTTGACGATGAAGTCGTTGGTGAGCAGGATGCCCGTCTGCACTTCTTTGCCTTCGGGCGGTTTCGCTTGCGCCGCCATGCGCCCGGCCTCGGCGTCCGCCTCCGCCTTGCTCTTCTGGCACTCGGCCGCGATCTCCGCCGCGGCCTTGCTCTCGTGCAGCTTCTGGGATGTGGCGAGCGCCGCGAGCGCATCGCCGTACTTGCGAACCAGCATGTACGCAACGCCCAGGTTGTACCAGGCCCCCGCGGCCACCTTCGCGTTCGCCTTGCACCCCTCCGCGCTCGGACGCGCGAGCGCCACCACCTTCTCATAGTCGCCCGTCTTCAACAGATCGAACGCCTGTTTGAGGTTGCACTCCTTGTCGTCCATGAACACGACTTCCCGCGTCTCCAGCGTGGCCACGTACAGATGCTGGACCTCGGCCACGGCCTTGCGCAACGTCAAGTCCTTCACCTCGGCGGTGCCTGGCCATTCGGGTTGTCCGGTCCCGGCCTGGTTGTCCTTCTTCGTCTCGGCACGAATCGCCTCATTGGCCAGTTCCGCGCCGCTCGCCTGATCGACAATCCGGATGGAGCCCAGAATCCGCCCCTCCGTGCGGGAAATGTGCACGGCCGGCAATCCGGAGCCAATGATGGGCGGCACCGGAAGGGCCTGGCAGCGGGAGACGTCCAGCGAGATCGTCACCACCGGGAGCGAAGGCGCACCCGCCGCATCCTCCGGAGCCGGCGCGCCAATCTTGTGCGCCGCCATGTCCGCCACCAGCAGATCGGCGAGCTCGCGCGCGCAGTCGCCGGCAACCTGCCCGATCACGATCCGGCTTCCGGCCAGCGCCGGAAGGGCAGCCGCATGGTAGACCTTGACCGCCGCCTTCTTTTCCGCGCCGGCCGAAAACACCGCGAAGATCAACGCCGCGGTGAGCGTGAGAAACCGATTTGGCAGGAACATTTATTCCCCCGTGATCTCGTACATGCGCAGCATACCGCCCGCGGCCAGGACGAAATGGCGGCCGCCCGGAGCCACAGCCGAAGGCGAGAACGCATAGGCGTGCCGCTGTTTCCGGTACCGTAGCCGTCCGATCTCCACCCCGGTGCGATAGTTCCACACCACCCAGTGGCTCAGCCCGGCCGAGTCCTTCCCGGAGAGCGGGTTAAAGGAGGAGGTGCCGTGCGTGGCCACCACGATCGAGCTGTCAAGCGAGACGTCGAAAGGAGCGCCGCCGATGACGTAAGGATGGCTGAACTGCCGGCCCGTCGCCAGGTCGTAACATGCCAGCGAGCCGTGCGCCGGATAATCCGCCTTGCATAACACGCCGCCCTTCTCGCCGAAGCGGAGCATGCTCCCCGATCCAACCTCCACGTGCCCGCGCTCGGCTCCGGTCGCATCCAGGATGCTGATTCCAGTCCCCTCGGTGCGCAGGGCGATCGCCCCTGTGCGCGCGCTGGTCTCGATCTCACGCACCCGTCCAGGAACGCGCCACGTCTTCTGCCGCGCGCAATCGGCGCCATAGATGGTCAGTGTGGAGACGTCCTCCGGAATCGCCGCCGGGTCTTTGGGCGCCTCCCAATCCGCGGCAATCACCTTGTCGGGAGCGATGAAGCCGCCGAAGACGGTGGTCCGCGGCAGCTCGCAGCGCGAGTCGTCCGAGACGCGCAGGATGACGGTGCTGAAATTCGTCGTCTCGACGGCGATGTGCCCGCCGGATGGAGACCAGTGGATGCCCGTGTGCAGGGGCGTGCTGAGCGGCTGGCCCCGGATCTGTAGCCGGCGCGCCTTGGAAGCGTCGCCGCTCGCTGGAACCAGCAGCAGCTCTGTGCGTTCCCCTTCCGCCGTGATGCGCGAGCTGAGCGCCGCGATCCACTCGCCGTCGGGCGAAAAGCGCAGCGCCAGGAGGTCCGGCGCCCCGCGCTCGGGATTGGCGGTGAGCGAAGCCACGCTCAGCTCCCACACCATCCGCAGGTGCTGGTTCTCATCGGTGCCGCCGGCGGCGACGGCCACGACGGCAGCCACCAGCAGGAGCACGGGAACGTGGGGGCGCACCATCGCCTGATTCTATCAGTCCTCAGCTTGACGTTCGCGCGCGGCCGCGGGTTTCGTCTCAGATCCGGTGGAAGCCCTTCAAAATGTCTCGCAGCGAGTAGCGCAGCGCGATCGGCCTCCCGTGCGGGCAGCTCATGGGGCAATCCGTGGCCGCCAGCGATTTTAGCAGCCAGCCGATCTTGTCCGCATCCAGGCGCATGTTCACCTTGATCGCGGCGTGGCAGGCGATCGACGCCGAAATCGCGCGGCGCACTTCGTCCATCGAGACCTTCCGCAGCTCCCGGTCCGCGATCTCCAGAATCTCGCCGATGAGCCGCTCGATCTCCTCCGGGCGAACGCCCGCGGGTGCGCCCTTGACCGCGATGGTGCGCTGCCCGAACGGTTCGGTCTCGAATCCGCTGGCCTGAAGCTCGTCCGCGATGCGGTCGTAATCCACCTGCTGGCCGGGCGTGAGTTGGATGATCAGCGGCATCAGCAGGCGCTGCATCTCGGCGCGTCCCGCCGCCCGCTCCTTCAGAATCTCCTCGAACAGGATGCGCTCGTGCGCCACGTGCTGATCGATGATCCACAGGCCGTCCCGCCCCGCGGCCACGATAAAGCTCTCGTGGATCTGGCCGAGCGGCCGCAGATCCGCCAGTGCGCCCAGGCTCTGCGAAAGATCCGGGACCAGCTCCGGCGGAAACGCGCCGTGCGTGTCGGGAATCGGAGTGCCGGGCAGCGCCTCTGGAACCGGCTCGTCCAGCGGAATCGAGCCGCCGCCGAAATCGAAGCGTGGCTCGGCCGGCCGCGTGCCCCGCAACGTGAACTCCGGCAGCGGCTCACCCGCCCTGGCGCCTGGCATGTCGCTTCCGGCCCTGTCCGTCTCCGCCAGGAACCCCTGCTCCAGCCGCTGCGAGAACTCGGAGTACGGCAGCTCGGCCGCGGGCTGCGGCGTCGGGCGCGCGGCCGGCAGTGGAATCGAGGCAACCGGCTTCGATTCGACCAGCGCCTCCCGGAGCGCATCGCGAACGAAATCGTGTACCTGGCTCTGCGCGCGGAAACGCACCTCGGTCTTCGAGGGGTGTACGTTCACGTCCACTTCCTCGTAGTCGCAGTCGAGGAACAGCAGGGCGAACGGGAAGCAGGCGGGCGGAATCAAATTGTGATAGGCGGCGGAGATGGCGTGCAGCAGCAGGCGGTCGCGGATCAGCCGCCGGTTGACGAACAAGAAAATGGAATTGCGGTTGAGCTTCTGAATCTGCGGCCGGGAGATGAACCCGCTCAGGCGGAAGACCCTCCGCGCCGCTTCCCCGCCCGCCTCCGCCGGCGCCTCCGGCAGCACGCGCTCCCGCACGCCCAGTTCCACCAGTTCGTCGAGCGTCTGGCTCCCGAAGACCTGGTAGACGCGGTCGCGCAGCTTCCCGGCCGGCGCCACGTCAAGTAGTTCCCGGTCGTCGCTCACCAGGTGGAAGGCCTTGTCCGGGTGCGCCAGGCTGTAATGCGTAACCAGCGAGGCCACATGCGCCAGCTCGGTCTGCTCCGAGCGCAGAAACTTCTTCCGCGCGGGCACGTTGAAGAACAGGTCACGCACTGTGATCTGCGTGCCTGGGGCGAGCGCCGCCTCCTCGCTTCGCAGCATCTTTCCGCCGGCGATTTCGACCAGCGTCCCGGTCTGCTCGTCCCGCGCACGCGTTTCGAGCAACAGCCGCGAGACGGCGGCGATGGACGGCAGCGCTTCGCCGCGGAATCCCAGCGTCGAGATGCTCAGCAGGTCGCGTGCGCTCGAGAGCTTGCTGGTGGCGTGGCGCTCGAAGGCCAGCATGGCGTCGTCGTGCAGCATGCCGCAGCCGTCGTCGGTGATGCGTATGAGGCGCCGGCCGCCGCTCGACACCTCGACCCGCACGCGCGTCGAGCCGGCATCGAGCGAGTTCTCGAGCAGCTCCTTGACCACCGAAGCCGGCCGCTCGACCACCTCCCCCGCCGCGATCTTGTTAGCGACCTCGTCCGAGAGAATGCGGATGCGACCCATGCGTCTACTGTACCCGCGCCGCGGGGCAGGCGTCCACGCCGGGCTGCGCGGGCGCCCGGCTCGTGAGGCAGGCGGAACCGCTGCCCCACGCTGGCCGCGCAACCGCGTCCGCCAGGGAGCGGGCCGCACCCCAAAACCCTGGCGAAAATGGTTGGTCTATGCCAGAATGGAGATCCTGGTTATGTGGTCTCTTTATCAGGAAAGGAGATTCTCGTGATATCAAGAGCAGCCTTTCGTATGTCCGCTCTCTCGATGGCAGCCCTGATCGCCATGGCGGGCGCGGCCAATGCCTCGGTTCGCGTCGGCGGATCGGCTTTCTCGGTGAACGGACAGCTTGCCCGGGATCATCAGTACTCGGGCTCCTGCCCCGTGGATCTCAAGTTCGACTGGGGTGTCATCAGCACCGCCCCGGCAACGGCCACCTACTCCATCACCAGAAGCGACGGCGGCCACTCCTCGCATGCGCGTTACGTCAATCTGCCGGAACGTCGGTCCGTGCCCATTGTGGAAGAGTGGCGTTTGGGCGCCAACACGCCGCAGTTTGCCGACTACAGCGGCTGGGTGGAACTGGTCATCGAATCTCCCAACCCCGTGACGAACCGGATCGCGTTCACCATTCACTGCGGCGGCGGCAGTTTGGCCGGCGTCCGCGTGGGTGGATCGGCTTTCTCGGTGAACGGACAGCTTGCCCGGGATCACCAATATACCGGCTCTTGCCCGGTGGATCTCACCTTCGACTGGGGAGTGATCGGCGAGGAACCCACGCAGGTGACCTATTCATTCAACCGGAGCGATGGGGGCCACTCATCGCCCCAGACGATGAACCTGCCGCAAGGGCATCGGTCCGTGCCCATTCTGGACCATTGGCGGCTGGGCGCAAATACCCCGCGGTTTGCGAACTACAGCGGCTGGGTGGAGCTGAATATCGAATCGCCCAACCCCGTCGCGAATCGGATTGGTTTCACGTTACATTGCATGTAGCGGCCTGCACGCGCAGGGCCCGGCGCCCATGCACCCCGACCTGCATCTCTGTTTCAATGCCGCCTGGCTGGTGCTGGTGATCGTCTGGATTGCCGGGGCGGTGACGGCCAAGCGCGCGGCGCGCTCGGAATCGGCGGCCTCCCTGGCCGGGCACCTGCTGCTGCTGGCGGCGGGCATGACGCTGGTCTTTACGGGCAACGTGCACCGGGGCCCGTTGGCCTGGCGGCTCATACCGGAATCGCCAGCGGCGGTCTGTGCCGGCCTCGCGCTGACGGTGGCGGGAGTGGCGTTCGCCATCTGGGCTCGCCTCATCCTGGCTGGAAACTGGAGCGGGAGCGTCACCATCAAGGAAGGCCACACGCTGGTGCGGAGGGGGCCGTACCGCGTGGTGCGAAACCCGATCTACACCGGCTTGTGGATGGCGCTGATGGGGACGGCGGCCGCATATGGCGAGTTCCGCGGCTTCCTCGGAGCCGGAATCGCGCTGCTCGCCTGGTGGCAAAAGACGCGCATCGAAGAGGCCTTTCTGGCGGAGCAGTTCGGCGCAGAATACGAGCGCTACCGGCGTGAAGTGAAGGCGCTGATCCCCTTCGTGCTATAAGCTGCTACCATACCCGGCAGATCTTCGCTCTGACCATCGGCTGGCCCGCCTTGCAGGCAAAGGCGTGCGAGAATTCCGGCATGTTGGACACCACGCCATTGATGCGGTATTCGAGGGGCGAGTGCGGGTCGGTCACCGCGTGCACGCGCTTGCTCTCGGGGCGCTCGTCTCCGCAGGCCCACTGCGCCATGCCGATGAAGAACCGCTGGTCGGGCGTGAACCCGTCGATGGGCTCCAGTTGCTGCCCGCGCGTGGCGTTCCTCCAGGCGATGTAGGCCAGCAAGGTGCCGCCCAGGTCGGCCACGTCCTCGCCCAGCGTCAGCTTGGAGTTGATCTTGATGTCGTCGATGACGGTGTAGTGTGCGTACTGATCGACGACGCAGGCCGTGCGTTCCTCGAATGCGGCGGCATCCTTTGGGGTCCACCAGTCTTTCAGGTTTCCCCTGGCGTCGAACTGGCGGCCTTCGTCGTCGAAGCCGTGCGTCAGCTCGTGCCCGATGGTGGCGCCGGTGTTGCCGTAGTTCGGCGCGTCGTCCAGCTTGAAATCGAACAGCGGCGGCTGGAGCACGCCTGCCGGAAAGTTGATGTCGTTCATCTGCGGGTTGTAGTAGGCGTTGACGGTGGGCGGCGTCATGCCCCACTCGGTGCGGTCCACCGGCTTGCCGATTTTGGCCAGGTCCCGGTGCATCTCGAAGATCGCGGCGCGGCCCACGTTGCCGGCGAAGTCGTCCGGAGCAATGCGTACGGAGCTATAGTCGCGCCACTTGTCGGGATAGCCGATCTTATTGACCATGGTATGCAGCTTCAGAAGCGCCTGCCGCTTCGTTTCCGGCCCCATCCACGGCAGGTCCGCGATCTCGCCCTCCATCGCCTGCTCGATCTGGCGGGTCATGTCCAGCGTCTTCGCCTTCACGTCCGGGCCGAAGGTTTTGGCGACGAAAACCTGCCCGAGCGCCTCGCCCAGGTCGCGGTCCACGTAACGCACGCAGCGTTTCCAGCGCGGCTGGAGCTGGCCGATGCCGCGCAGCGTTTTGCTGTAGAAATCGAAGTCCTCGTTGACGAACGTCGAGGAGAGGTACGGCGCCTTGGAGTGCGCCAGGTGCCAGCGCAGGTACGTTTTCCAGTTCGCGAGATCCTGGGTTTGCAGTTGGTGGTCCAGTTCCTTGAAGAAGGCGGGCTCGGTCACGTTCGCGATCGCGATGCCGGAGACGCCGGTCCCGGCGAGGTACGCGTCCCAGTCGAAGGAAGGCGCCAGAGCCTTCACCTCCTCGATCGTCATCTTGTGGAACAGGTTGTGGGGATTGCGCTGTTCCACGCGCGTGAGGGACGCCTTGGCCAGCGCGGTTTCGATGGCCATCACGGTCCGCGCCTCCGCAGCCGCTGTCTTCGGGTTATCGCCGAGCAGTTCAAACATGCGGCCCACGTGGACGATGTATTTGTCGCGGATCTCCCGCATCTTGGCGTCGTCCTGAACATAGTAATCGCGGTCGGGGAGGCCGAGTCCGCCTGCCACGGCGAAGGCGATGACACCCTCGGAATCTTCGAAGTCCTGATTTGACCCGAAGCCGAACAGAGTTTGAGCGCCAGCTAGTTGCTCGCTCGCCACCAGCGCGGCCAGCGCGCGGACGGAACTCAGATGCGCGATAGCGTCGAGATCCGGCTGGAGCGCGGACGCCCCGGCCTTTTCGATGGCGCCTTCATCCATACAGGCGTGGAAGTAGTCTCCGGTCTTCTGTTCGACGGCGCTGCGGCCCTCGGCCTTCTTGGAGGCCTCATCGAGGATGCCCCACAGGAACAACTCGTTGTCGTAGGCGAGCTTTGAGTAGACGTCCCAGCGCGCCTCGTCCGGCGGAATGGGGTTCTTCTTGATCCAGGCGCCGCAGGCGTAGTGGAAGAAGTCCGTGCAGGGATCAACGGAGCGATCCATGGAACCGACATCCAGGCTCGGAGAATACGGGAGCCGGGAAAGAGGCGCGGGCGTCTGCGCGAGCAGCACAGAGGCAAAGCCGAAAGCAAACAGGGTCTTCAACATAAACTAGGGACAGTATACTCATTTCCCGATTTCGTAGCGCCCCGTCTGGCGCCACCGCCCCCTCTGCTCGGGGCCCGAGACCGTACTGAAACCGGCCAGCGCGCTTGCGGACGGGCCCGGCTCACCAGGCTTCATGAAATTGGGGAATGAGTATACTGTCCCCGGTTTAATTCATCGAGCACGGCGCGGCCGGCCGCCTCGTCGAGTGCCTGGATGGCGTCCGTCAGCACTTCGACCGGCTTGCCCGTCTTAAGCAGCCCCACCACGGCGCTGCGCACACAATACTCCGTCACCACGCCGTAGACCACCCAGCGATCGGCATTGAGCCGCTCCAGAACAGCGGCCAGGTTGCCGCCCGCGAACACGTCGATCCATTGCTTCTCGACGATGATTTGCTGGGCGCCGGCGATGTCGTATTCACCCGGCGTCGAGGGGACGACCACGCGCTTGTCGAGCAGCGTGCTGCACGGCTTCTGCTGCCCCGCCGTGCCCGCGACGCAGTGAGGCGGCCACTGGCGGAATTCCGGATCGTCCTCGGCGTGGGCGTCCACGGTCGAAACCACTGTGATCCCGTGCTCGGCGGCATAGCGGCTCAGTTGCGCCAGCCGTGGTAGCAGCTTCTCCGCCCCGGGCACGTACAACGAGCCGGCGGGATAGAGGAAATCGATTTGCGTGTCCACGTCGAAAAAGACGGTCTTCATGCGTGTGTCGCCTCCGCGGTCCTGCGCACCCTGCCGAGCAGCGCCAGCAGCTCCGGGCTATACTCCACCGTGTGCGGCCTGCCTAATCGCGCCAGCGATTCGGCGGTGTGCGCGCGGGCGGCCGCGGCGTCCGGCAGCGGGCGGACCAGGCGCCCGCCAGCAAGGATGCGCTCGATCAGCGGCTCGCCCTCCATCCGCTCGCCGGCCAGTGCGACCACATCGCGGTGATCGCAACGGTAGAGCTGCTTGGCGCCCGGCAGCGTCAGCTTGTCCTCGCTGAACTTGGCGGTGCACCGCATCGCGCCCCCCTCTTCGATTTCGACCAGCTTGTAAATGGCGCTCAGCGCCGGGGCGTCCGCCGAGGTCGCCAGCTCCGTTCCCACGCCGAAGGCGTCGATCGGCGCACCCTCCGCCACCAGCGCGGCGATCTTGTACTCGTTCAAGTCGCCGCTGGCCATGATCTTCGCGTCGCCGAGGCCCGCGCCGTCCAGGATTCGCCGCACCTCGCGCGCAAGCGCCGCCAGGTCGCCGCTGTCGAGCCGCACGCCCCACAGCGGCCGGCCGAGCGATGCCGCCTTCCGCGCGCCCTCCAGCGTGTCGTAAGTGTCGATGACGTAGATGGTCCCTGGGCCGAGCATTTTCTGCAGTGCGCGGTCCGCATCGAGCTCGTCCGGAAACGCCAGCACCCAGGAATGCGCGGCCGTGCCATAGACCGGGATGCCGTAACGGAAACCGGTCAGCACGTTGCTGGTGCCGAGGCAGCCGCCGACGTATGCGGCGCGGCCGGCCAGCACGCCCGCTTCGGGCGATTGCGCTCGCCGCGTGCCGAACTCGACCACGCCCCGGCCAGCCGCCGCCTCCACCATACGCGCCGCCTTCGTCGCGACGAGCGTCTGGAAGCTGATCGTCGAAAGCAGGTAGGTTTCGGCGATCTGCGCCTGCCAGAGCGGGCCGCGGACCGTCATCACCGGCGCTCCCGCGAATAGCGGAGTCCCCTCGGGCACGGCCCAGACATCGCCCTCGAAGCGAAACGACGCGAGACTCTCGAAGAAGGAGGCGGGAGCGCCGGCGAGCTGCGGCACCGAGTGGAGATACTCAATCTCGACGGGATCGAAGCTGAGCCCCTCGAGATACTCGACCGCTTGCGGCAGACCCGCGGCAATTACAAACTCGCGGCGTTCAGGCAGCCGCCGGATCGAAAGCTCAAAAGTCGCGCTGCGGGCGGCTAGGCCGTTCTCGAAGTACCCGGCCGCCATCGTCAACTCGTAGAGGTCGGTCAGCAGGCCGTGCATGACTGGTGCGGCCCCGCCCCTACTTCTTTTTGGCCGCTTTGGCGGGCGCCGCCTCCTTCACCGAGGCGATTGCCTTCTGCAAGTCATCTACCACGTTAGCATTGAGCTGATAGATGGTGGAATCGTTCTCGCGCATCGCGAACCAGTCGTTGCCGGTCTTGGAAAGCGCCACCTTCTCCACCCGCCTGCCGTCACTTGAAGTCACGGTCAGTTCGATCGAGGGCGTCGAATAGCCTTTGTCCGCGAACCTGGCCGCGGCCAGGTTGCGTAGCTTGTCCACCATGGCCGCCAGGGACGTCGCATCCATCTGCTTGCCGCCCGACAGCCACTTGTCACCCGACCGTTGATAACTCGCGGACATGGCCCCGTCGTGCACGTCGACGCGGGTGGGGTCGGTCCATCCGAAATCGAAGAGCTTCTTGTTGCGGAAGTCCTCGAGGCTCTTGTCGAACGCGCTGCCGACGCCGGGCGTCACCTGGTAAACGCCTTCGACCACGCTGCTCTTGGCGTAATAATTGTGGTCCTTGTCTTTCCTGATCTGGAGCTGCTGGGTTCCGGCGGCATCGGTCACCTTGACCACGGCCAATGGGGCTGCGCCCGCAAATGCCGACGCGGCCTTCTTCGCGTCTTCGGCGCTGAGGGAGGTGTCCATCTTGGCGTCCTGCAGCTTGCCGATGAGCTCGTCCACCAGGCCGCCATCGGCCCGCAACGGCTTGGGCTTCAGAATCTGCCACTCGTTCTGGTTGTTCTTGCCCAGCTCGAATGCCGACCCCTTCGCCGCGATCTCGATGCGGTTGAGCTTGCCCATATCGAAGGTCAGCAGGCGCTTGTCCCGGAGGTCCTTCTCGGTCTTGTCCAGGCTGGTCTTGCTGTAGCTGGCAATGGTGAAGATCCTCGGATCGTCCGCAAGCTTGACGTAATAGCCGTTGCCGGTGGGCGTCTCGTCGCCAATCAGAAGCTGGCGGGTCTTGCCGTCCTTCCGGACGAACGCGATGCCGAGGGCGGGCTGCGCCAGCCCGTAAGCCCCGGCGTCGGAGGTCTTGTCCTCAATCAGGCGATCGGCGTTGAGCGGCGCGACCGTAGAGAGGACCGACACGATGGATCCCTGGTCGGCGGCCAGCGGCCGGGGAGCGGTCAGCACCCACTCGTTCCCTTTCCTCTCGGCCACTGTCGTCTCGCCGCCGGTGCGCCGAATCTCGATCTTCGTGAGCGGTTGGCCCGCGAAGTCGAGGACTTTCGGCGGGGCGCCGGCCGCGGGCTTCTTCGCCTCGGCCTCCCTGGCTTTATTCGACCAGTAGACGCCGCCCGCCAGAGCGGCCAATACCGCTACCGCAATCAGCAGACCGCGCATGCGCAGCATCGGCTATCTCCTCTTCCACCACACCATAAACCCGCTCAGCACGATGGCGAACGGCATGATGATGATGCTCCAGTAGAACACCAGGTCGCGCTGGGCGCGGGTCATGACGAAAGACTGGTCCTCGGGCTCCTTGGGGCGGATCGAGATGAGGTCCTCGTCGGAGGAGAGCCAGTTCATCATGTTGAGGAACAGGTCGCGGTTGGCAATGGATCGCGCGGGCAGCACGCCGTTCGAGGCCCAGGTCGAGCTGCTCACCACCACGAAGCGGCCCTTGCTGCCCTCCTTGCCGCCGGTGTAAGTGCCCGCGACGGCCAGCGTGAATGGGCCCTTCTTGTCCTTCCTCGGATCGATGCGGACTTCGCCGCTCGAGAGGTTGGATGTCGCAAAACTGTCCGAGCTGGTCGCAAACAGCTTATCCACGCTGGTCTTCGCTGAGGTCTTCGTATCCAGGGATCGCGCCAGGGGGAAGACCGTGGCGCTGCCCTTCATTTCGCGGACAATCGGCTGCGATTCATAGTTCATGACCAGCGGCGTCTCGGGGCCGAGCCCGAACAATTGCCCGGCTCCGCTCACATCGAGAACCAGGTCCTTGTCCACCCTCACTCCCCAGTCATCGAGCAGCTTCACCAGCGCCGCATTCTCGCCGCTCGCCTGGCGGCCCGTGCTCAGCGGAGGGTCGAGCATGAACAGCGCCCGCCCGCCGTTCTCGACGTACGTCCGGATCGCGCCGACCTCGGCATCCGTGTAATCCAGACGCGGTCCGGCGACGATCAGAACGGTGCAATCCTTCGGCACCTCGGGCTTCTCGATCAGCGAAATGGTGCGCGGCTTGTAATTGTTCTTTTCGAGCGCCTCGCGCGCGGCCTGAAGACCATTGCGGTCCCCGTCGTCAATGCTCCGCTCGCCGGAGCCGCTGACGAAACAGGCGTTGCGGTCGCCGCTCTTGAGGGCCCGGATGAGCGCGCCGGTGATTTCTTCCTCCGTGAGAGACCTGGCCTCCTCGCGCTTGGGGCCGGCCTGGACGTAGATCGTTCCCAGGGTGCGAACGCCCATGGCGCGGGCCAGTTGAGGGCTCTTCTCGGCATCCACGTAGACGACCTTCAGCTTCGGAGAGAGGCTGGCGTAGCGGCCGAGCACGTCGCGCGCCCGGTTAAACTCGCTGGCGCGGTCGAAGTAAGTCACGGCGACGTCTTCCTTGAGTCCCTTCACTACCTTGATCGTCTGGTCGGAGAGGCTGTAGAGCCTGTTCTTAGTCGAGTCGTACGACTGGTTGTGCTGGTCGGCCAGATAGTTGACCGCGGCCAGCACGGCGAGAATCACCAGGATATAGATCGTTACGTAGGCGCCGTATTTGGTTTGTCTTGCTTTCAGCCAGCTCAGCTTCATCTTATGCCCTCCACCGCAGCGACTCCGTCGACCGGGCGGTCAGAAACAGCCCCAGGAAGATCGCCGAAAGGAAGAAGATCACGTCTCTCGAGTCCAGCACGCCTTTCGTGAAGGGTTCGAGGTGGGGCACTACGGAGATGTAGCCCAGCACCTTCGATGTCGTCGAGGATTCGAAGGACGTCACCCAGTTCAGCACGTACAGGAGCAGCGACACGCAGAAGCCCGCCACGCCCGCGATGATCTGGTTGCGCGTCAGCGTCGAAAGGAACGTGCCTATCGCCAGCAGGCACCCGCCCTCCAGCACCAGGCCCAGGTAACCCACCAGGATGGGCTTCCAGTCCGGCTTGCCGTAACTGAACAGGAAGGTGAGGTTCACGGCCGAGACCAGCAGGATTACCGCGTAAAGCGCCAGCGCCGCCAGCCATTTGCCCACGATCAGCTCCGCGTCGCGGATGGGCGAAGTCATCAGCAGTTCGATGGTCCCGGAGCGTTTCTCTTCCGCGAACAGCCGCATGCAGATCATCGGGATGAGGAACAACCCGACCACGCTGGCGTTCATCAGCACTGGCCGGACTATGATCTCGTTGATGCTCAGCGGGAAGGCGCGGCCCATCGACTGTGCCTGCATGACGATCTGCTGGAAGTACGTCACGGCGCTATAGAAGACGAAACCGAAGATGAGCGCGTACAGCGTCATGATGCAGTAAGCGATCGGGGAGGCGAAGTAACTCCTCAGTTCTTTACGAAAAATGATCCAGATATTCTTCACTTGTTCCCTCCGTCGGCCGGAGAGGCCGCGGTCTCGGATTCTGTGGCGGTCAGCTCCAGGAAGATCTCCTCCAGGCTCAGGGCGAGCGGCCGCAGTTCGTTCAGGTTCCAGCCCGCTTCGACGACAGCCCGGGCCAGGTCGCCGCGGATGGTCTGCTTCTGGAGGCTTTCGACCTCGAACGTCGCGCGCTCGTCCCGGGAAGTCCTCAACACCACGCGGCTGACGCCCGCCACTTGTTCCAGGCGGCGCTGCGCCGCGGACGAATCGAGCTTGCCATCGCGCGCTTCCACCTCGACGGACACCGCTTCGGAACCCCGCAGCCGGTGCGTGAGATTCTCGACCGTGTCGGTGGCCACGAGCTGCCCCTTGTTGATGATGACCACGCGCTCGCAGGTCTGCTCGACCTCGGGCAGGATGTGCGTGCTCAGAATGATGGTGTGTGCGGCCGCCTTGGCTAAGTCCTTGATGAGCTGGCGGGTCTCGATGATCTGTTTGGGATCGAGGCCGGCCGTGGGCTCGTCGAGCACCAGGACGTCGGGGTTGTGGATGATGGCCTGCGCCAAGCCGACCCGCTGCCGGTAGCCCTTGGAGAGCTTGCTGATGAGCTTGTCGCGCATGTCGCCGATGGCGCACAGGCCCGCGACCTCATCCACGCGCCGCACGATCGCGGACCGGGAAACGCCCTTCAGACGGCCGACGAAGGTCAGGTACTCTGACACCTCCATCTCCGGATAGAGCGGCGGCATCTCGGGCAAGTAGCCGATGCGGCGCTTGACCTCGAGCGGCTGCTCCAGAACGTCGTAGCCGGCCACGCTTGCGGTGCCCGCGGTGGGCGGCAGGAAACAGGTGAGCACGCGCATCGTGGTGGTCTTCCCGGCGCCGTTCGGGCCGAGGAAGCCAACCACCTGCCCTTTGTCCACCTGGAACGAGATGTTGTTCACGGCCAGAGTGCGGCCGTACCGCTTGGTCAATCCTTCAACTTTTATCATCGGATGTCAGCCAGAAAGAGATTCACTGGAACCATACTACGGAGCCGCAACCGCCAGGGACTGTAGAGAGTCCGTCAAGGAGCGGGCGCCCATCTTCTACAATCCCATAATGCCGAATCCCGAGTCCACAAACAAGACGTTGCCGGTCACTCCGCGCGAAAGGCGGCTGGCCAGGAAGACCGCGGCGTCGCCCACCTCTTGCGGATCGGTGTTGCGCCGCAGCGGCGCGCGCTGGGCCACGTAATCCAGGATGGACGAGAAATCCTTGATGGCTCGCGCCGAGGCCGTCTTGACCGGGCCGGCGGAAATGGCGTTCACGCGAATGCCCTTGGGTCCCAGGTCGCTGGCCAGGTAGCGCACCACGGCTTCGAGCGCCGCTTTCGCCACCCCCATCACGTTGTAGTTGGGAATCACCCGCGTGGAGCCGAGATAGGTCAGCGTGGTGATCGACCCGCCGGCGGTCATCAGCGGCGTCACGGCGCGCGCCACCGCCAGCAGCGAATAGACGCTGATGTCCTGCGCCAGCGTGAAGCCCGCCCGCGAGGTCTCGACGAACGGCCGGGTCAGGTCCTCCCGGTTGGCGAACGCAATGCTGTGGACGACGGCATCGAGCCGGCCTGGCGACTGGCTGAGCTTCTCGGTCAGTTGCGCCAGCTCACCATCGTTGCCGACGTCGCAGGGTAAGACCCGGGCCGCGGAGAGCTCCTGCCCCACCGTTTCGACCGCATCGCGCTGACGCTCGCCCTGGTAGGTGAGAATCAGGCATGCGCCTTCGCGGCGGAACGCTTCGGCGATGGCGTAGGCCAGGCTCCAGCGGTTGGCCACCCCCAGCACCAGTGCACACTTCCCCTCCAACAACTTGGACATGAAGTCCTTATTGTAACCCGCGCCCTTTCGTCGCGCAGGCAGCGGGTCCGGGGGAACCCGCGCGGACCAGGGGGTCCGCCCCACAACTCTCGCAGAACGTCCGGGGCCGAGACTAGAATGGTTGGCATGGTCAGAGTCCAAGCCTTGCTTGATTCCTGGAGGAGCGTGCGCCAGGATACGGCGCAGGCGGTCGAGGACATGCCGGAGGCGGAACTGGACTTCAGACCGGTTCCGGAGGTGATGACGTTTCGCGAGATCGCGCGTCACATTCTGGGAGCGAGCCACACCCTCACCGGGATGCTGCTCGACGGAGTGGAGACGTTCAACCGGGACGAGCTCGTAAAGCGCATTCCGCCGGTTCCCGCGGATGCCGGAGCGGCCGTGCTGGCCTCCGAACTGCGCGCGCGCCTCGATGAGCGCCTGACCGCGCTGGCCGCACAGCCCCCGGAGTTCTATGCCGGAATGGTGACCCGTTTCGACGGCCAGGTGGTGACGCGGCTGGAAATGATCCAGACGACCAAGGAGCACGAGCTGACCCACCGGCAGCAGATGTTCGTCTACCTGCGCCTGAAAGGGATCGTGCCCCCGACCACGCGGCGGCGCCAGGCCGCCAGGTAGCCAAAAATACCCTCTTTCCTTCGGGCCATCAAGTATGTATAAAGGAAACTGTGGTCCGGTTGTACGGAGGAGCCAATGATCGCTTGCCCGGCGTGCGACGCAGAAATCGACGTTGAAGAAGACGACCTGGACGAAGGGGACACCCTCACTTGCGATGAGTGCGGTGCGGACGTGCGCGTGGTGAGCATCGATCCGCTCGAGCTCGAGTCGGTGGAGGACGAGGACGAGGAAGGCCCCGCACTCGACGAGGATGAGGACGAAGACGAGGAGTTCCCGAAGTAGGCGGGCCTCAAAGCTCCGCTTCCCTCTGCTGGCTGCCCTCCTGGCGCTGGCTGGCTGCGTCACCGCGACGGCGGCGGGAGGGAAGGACAAGAAGGCGCAGGTCCCCTACGCCCTGATCTTCGGGACGGTGTTCCAGGAGAGCGGGTTCAGCCTCCCCGGCGCGCGGATCGAACTGGTCCCGGAGGGCGAGTTGCAAGGCGCGCGCAAGTTCAAGAGACTGGAAGCAGTGAGCGACTCCCGCGGTGAGTTCGCGTTTCGGGTTCCGGTGGAAGAGATGAAGTACAAGCTGACGGCCAGGGCGGCCGGGTACATTCCGCAGGAAAAGACCACGCAGGTGGCCGGCGAGGTGCGCGTCGATGTATTCTTCAGCCTCGAGGCAACGTCCAGGAAAGAGGCAAAGTGAGAAGGTTGATTCCGTTGTGGGGACTGCTGGCCGCGATGCTGTCGTGTCAAGCGATGGCGCTGGCCGGGATTGGCGACAAGGGGGACCTCAAGACCCGGTCGCTGGAAGGCGTCGTGACGGACGCGGACGGCCGTCTCGTTGCGGGCGCCGTCGTGAAACTGGAGGACACCAAGACGCTCCAGGTTCGTTCGTACCTTACCAAGGACGATGGCAGTTATTCGTTTTACGGTCTGAGTCCGAACGTGGAATATGAGGTCAGGGCCGAGTACCAGGGCACCACGAGCGACACCAAGAAGATTAGCGTGTTCGTCAGCGGCAAGAAGGTGGTGCGCGACCTGAAGCTGAACAAGAAGAAATAGGGGCGGGCCCGGTCCCGCCCGGTTCGGAGGGGACATGGGACGGTATTTGCTGGCGGCGGCGCTTTCCGTGGCCACCTTACTGGGACAGGAATTTAAGCTGGGCTCGAAGGTGGAAGACTTCGCCCTGCGGGACACCAGCGGCGGCGAGGTGCAGTTCCGCTCGCTGCGCGGGCCGGTCACGGTGGTGGTCTTTATCGCGACCAAGTGCCCGGTCTCGAACGCCTATAACGACCGGATGAACGCGATCTACAAGGATTACAGCCAGCGGGGCGTGAAGTTCGTGTTCGTCAATGCCAACCACACCGAACCGCTGGAGGAAGTGGCGCAGCACGCCCGGGATCACTTCGTCTTCCCGGTCTACAAGGACATAGACAACGTGGTGGCCGACCGTTTCGGAGCCAGCGTCACCCCGGAGGCGTTCGTCATCGACGCGGCGGGCGTCATTCGCTATCACGGCTCGATCGACGACTCGCAAATCGTGCAGCGAGCGCACGAGAACCGGCTGCGCAACGCCCTCGATGCCGTTCTGGCGGCCAAGCCCGTGGACCAGGCCGAGACCAAGGCGTTCGGGTGCAGCATCAAACGCGTGAAGAAGGCGTCGTGAGGGCGAGCTGGGCTGACTCGTGGCGCAGGCTCTCAGCCTGCCGCGTCGAGACTCGTCTCGACGCCAGTGCCTGCGCTGCGAAACCAGGGCTGGCCATTCTCGCCGGTCTCCTGCTGTCGGCCGCTGGCGTGCGCGCCGCGCCGCCGCTGGTTCCGGTGGACGACGCCGGCTACCGGCGGCTGGTCGCCCAGGCGAAGGGGCGCGTGGTGCTGGTCGATTTCTGGGCCACCTGGTGCGATCCTTGCCGCGCCGAGATGCCGCAACTGGTCCGCCTGGCGGCCCGCTACCGGGCCCGCGGCCTGGAGCTGATGACGGTTTCTTGCGATGAGCCGGAGCAGGAAGCGGGCGCCGTAGCGTTTCTCGAGAAGAATGGAGCGCCGGGGCCGCATTACGTGAAGCGCGCCGCCAACGACGACAAGTTCATCGATTCGATCGACCGCAAGTGGAGCGGGGCGCTGCCCGCGCTGTTTCTCTACGACCGCCAGGGGAGGCTGGTGAAGTCCTTCGTGGGCGAGACCGAAATGACGGCCCTCGAAGCGGCGGTAAAACAGGTATTGTGACACTACTCGAAAAACATTTGGCCCGGCTGAAGGGCCGCACCGCCTGGATCACCGGGGGCCGTCGCGTCGGTCGGACCGTGGCGCGCCTGCTGGCCGAGTGCGGCGCGAACGTGGTGCTGAGCTATCGCTACTCGGAGAAAGAGGCTCAAGAGACAGTGGAGGAGGCGCGCCGGCGCGGCGTGCGGGCGCTGGCGGTGGAGGCGGACGTGGCGTCGCGCGAGAGCGTGGCCTTGGCCGTCCAGCGGGTCCGCCTCGACTTCCCCGCGATTGACATCCTGATCAACATGGCGTCCGTCTACAAGCTCACCGCGGTGAACGAGGTGACCGCGGAGGAGTGGAACGCCAATATCGGCGCGCACATTCTGGGCACCTTCTGGCCCACACAATTGATCGTGCCGCTGATGCCGCGAGGCGGGCACATCGTCAACGTCGCCGATGCAACCTCAACCGGGCGGCCGCAGCGCCGCAACCTGCCGTACGTCGTGACCAAGGCCGCGGTGGCGGCCATGACCCGGGAGATGGCGCTCGAGTACGGCAGCCGCGGCATCTTCGTCAATGCGCTCGCGCCCGGCCCCATCCTGCCTCCCCCGGATTTCCCCGCCGACGTATGGCGGCACATCCGCGACCGGTCGCCGGTGAAGGTTGCGGTCAACGATGAAGAAGCCGTCGAGCAGTTCGCTCTCCTGACGCTCTACCTGTGCCTCACCACCATGTCGAGCGGGCACGTCTATCCGCTGGACCAGGGGCAGAATCTGTAGCGGAACCCGAGCGCATGACGGTCGCGGCGGGCTATCATTAACCGCAGAATGCCCTGCTCTCCCTCTTCAAACGGTCCGCGCGCATCGCGGACGGCGCTGATTCTTTTTCTGCTGGCGGCCCCGCCGCTCTTCGCCGGGGATTGGGTGCCGCTCGCCGGCCCGTGGCGGTTCGCGCTCGATCCCAAGAATGAAGGCGTCACCCAGAAATGGTTCGAAGGCCTCCTGCCCGGCCAGATCCGGCTTCCCGGAACTACCGACGAAGCGCAGAAAGGGACTCGGAACGACGCCCGGGAGACGGGACGCCTGACGCGGGTCTTTCCGTACGAAGGCGCGGCCTGGTATCAGCGGGATATCGAGGTCCCTTCCGCGTGGGCCACCCAGCGCGTCGTGCTGGTGCTGGAACGCACCAAGAGCAGCCGGCTGTGGGTGGATGGAAACGCGGCGGGAGGCCAGGATTCGCTGGTGGCCCCGCACCGCTACGCGCTGGGCGCGCTCGCGCCCGGCCGCCATCAATTGACCCTGCGGATCGATAACGCCGAGCGCCCTCCCATCGGCGATCCCCATCAGATCAGCGACCAGACGCAAACGAACTGGAACGGCATCATCGGGAAGATTGGCCTGGCCATCACCGGCCTGGTGTGGATCGAAGACCTGCAGGTGTATCCCGATTTCGCCGCGCGCAAGGTTCGCGTGTCCGTCGAGGTGGGGAACGAGACCGGGCAGGCCGCGCCGGCACGCTGGTGTTGAGCGCTTCCGTGGGCTCGCCGGTCACCGTGCGCTTTGCGGCTCCGGACAAGCGCGCCGTCACCGAAGCAGTATACACCATGGGTGACGAGGCGAAGGGCTGGGACGAGTTCACTCCCACGCTCTACACGCTTGTGGTGTCCCTGGAGGCGTCCGGCGGAGGCCGGAGGCTGGGCGACCGCCGCGAGGTCAGCTTTGGCTTGAGGGACTTTTCCTCTCGCGGAGGCTCACAATTCCGCGTCAACGGAAAGACGATCTTCCTGCGGGGCCGGCACGATGCCTGCGTGTTCCCGCTCACCGGCTACCCGCCGATGACCGTGGAGGGATGGCTGCGCGTGTTCGAGATCGCGAAGTCGTATGGCCTCAACCACCACCGGTTTCACACCTGGACTCCGCCCGAAGCCGCCTTCGAAGCCGCCGACCGGCTGGGGATCTACCTTCAGCCGGAGCTGCCGAACTGGTCGGGCTATGGCGAGCCAGCGCACGACGACTATCTGCGTGCCGAGGGGGAGCGGCTCCTGCGGGCTTTCGGCAACCACCCGTCCTTCGTCATGCTCTCCCTCGGCAACGAGCTCGGCGGGAACCAGGAGGCCCGAGCGGCATTCGTGAAGTACTTCCGGGAGCTCGATGGCCGTCATCTGTACGCCGAGGGAACGAACAACTGGGTTCCCTTCGTGCCCCAGGGCGACGACTACTTCGCGTCGTTCCAGGTGCGCGGGAAAAAGGTCCGCGGATCGTTTGGCAGCGTCGACAAGCCGCTGGGACACGTACAGACCGGCCCTCCTTCCACAATGAAAGACTATAGCGAGGCGATCGCCGGCGTCCCCGTTCCCGTGATCGGCCACGAAATCGGAGAGTATCAGACGGCTCCCGATTTTCGAGAGATCGCCAAGTACACCGGCGTCGTGCGGGCGCGCAATCTGGAAGCCTTCCGCGAGCGGCTGGAGAAGCAGGGCATGCTGGACCAGGCGGACGATTTCTTCCGCGCTTCGGGCGCGCTGGCGGTGCGATGCTACCGCGAGGACATCGAGGCCGCCCTGCGGACGCACGGCTTCGGCGGATTCCAGTTGCTCGACTTGCAGGACTTCCCCGGCCAGGGCACGGCGCTGGTTGGCATCCTGGACGCCTTTCTGGATTCGAAAGGGCTGATCGAGCCCGCGCGGTGGCGCGAGTTCTGTTCGGAAACGGTTCCGCTGCTGCTGATGGCGAAGCGCACCTGGACCCGCGGCGAGACCTTCTCCGCCGGGGTCGAGGTGGCGCACTACGGGTCTTCCGGCATCGCAGGGGCGGTTCCGGGGTGGACGCTGCGCGAGGCCGCGAACGGGCGCTGGCTCGCCTCCGGCCGGCTGCCGGAGACTCGGATCGCGCAGGGGTCGGTGACTTCACTCGGCGAGATCCGGATTCCGCTCGCCGTCGTGCCCGCGCCGTCGAAGCTGCGGCTGGAGTTGGCGCTCGAAGGCACGGCCTTCAAGAATTCGTACGACATCTGGGTGTACCCGGACACGGTCGACACGGCCCCGAGCCAGGTGGTCGTCAGCCGGTCGCTTGGCGACGCGCTCCAGGCGCTGGCCTCCGGGGCGCGGGTCCTGCTGCTGCCCGAGCCCGGCAAGCTCACCCAGAGCATAGAAGGCATGTTCGCTTCGGATTTCTGGAACTGGGGCATGTTCCGCTCGCTGGCCGAGGAGCGGCACATGGCGGTGGCGCCGGGGACGCTGGGCATTCTGTGCGATCCCAAGCATCCGGCCCTGGCGGATTTCCCGACCGAATTCCACAGCGACTGGCAGTGGTTTCACCTGCTCCAGAACTCGCGCGCGCTGATCCTGGATGCGATGCCCGCCGGGTACCGGCCACTGGTTCAGGTGATCGACAACTACGAGCGGGCACACAAGCTGGGCGTGGTCTTCGAGGCGCGGGTAGGGCCCGGACGGCTGCTGGTTTCGTCGATCGACCTGGCGGGGCAATCGGACAAGCCGGAAGCGCGGCAACTGATGCACAGCCTGCTGCGCTACATGAACTCCAGTCAGTTCCAGCCGGCGACGGAAGTCGACGGCGCGCTGCTGGGGAGCATCATTCGGTAGCCCCGCGCACGGCCGGACCTTCGACGAACTCGCAGTGGGTGGCGAAGCCGAGGCGCTCGTAGACGCGGATGGCGGCGGCGTTGCGCTGGTTCACGTTCAGCCCCACCACGGGAATGCCCATCCGCAGGAGCTCGAGCGTTACCGCGCCGGTGAGGCGGCCCGCGAGCCCGCGCCCGCGCCGGTCGCGTCGTGTGTACACGTTGCCGACCGCGGCCACGCCTTCCTCGGGAACGGCCAGGTGCGTCCCGGCGACCGCCGCCAGCTCGCCATCTTCCTCGATGCCGAAGAACACGCCGCGCTCGATCATCGTGGGGAAGAAGAAATCGGGGCTTTCGCCTGTCTCGATCCCATCCGCATAGAGCTTCTCGACGCGGGCGGCATCCGCCTTTCCGAGCGGTACGGCGTTGGTTTCGGACTCGGGGCGGAAGCGTGACCGGTCCAGCGCCATCCGGAGCATTGGTTTCTGCTCCACGGGGCGGTAGAGCGGCTCGAGTGCCTGGGCCGCTTCCGACCGAACGTGCAAGTAGACGACGGGCTCCGCGATCTCCTCCGCCAGGTGCGCGGCCGCCAGGGGCTCGCCCGCGGCGAAAAGGACCGGTGGTGTCACGGCACGGTAGAGCAGCAGCAGCGCCGGGACGCCGTCATCCGCCGCGTGCCACTCGCAGTGCTCGAAATAGCCGGGCGCCAGGTCGCCGAGCGCGTAAAGGGACCATCGCGGGTCTGTGCGCAGGATCGCGCGAATAGAGTCCCTATCGTGGATCAGGGGCATTTCGCACCATGATACGCGATCGGGCCAACCGGCGAGCGGCGGCAGAAAATCGGCGATTCACCCGCCCCGTCCGGCGAACGCCGCCCGTCGTCAAGCCGGATCGGGCTATACTTCGGCTATGTGGTTCAGGAGTTAAAAACAGCCATGAAAACACTGACATCGGGTTCAATCGTCACGCTTGCGCTGGCCGCCCTCGCTCCGTTCACGGCCGCCGCGCAGGAAGCAGCCCTGCCCTCCGCGGACCAGCTGCTCGACAAATACGTCGCCGCCGTCGGCGGCAAGGATGCGATCCAGAAGGTCACCAGCCGTGCGGTGAAGGGCACTATGGACGTCGTGACCTTCGGCGCCAGCGGCACCTTCGAGCAGTTCACCAAGTCCAACCGAACCGTCATGATCGCCGAGTTCGCCGGCTACGGCACCGTGATCCAGTGCTTCGACGGCAAGACCGGCTGGGCATCCGATCCGCAACAGGGGTTTCGCGAGATGCAGGGCGCGGAGCTGGACGCCTTCAAGCGCTCGGCCGACCTGCAGGCCGTGTTGCACACCAAGGACCGCTACAAGAAGCTGACGGTGAGCAAGGGCAAGGTGGGCGACCGTGATGCCTACGTCGTCGAAGGCCAGCCGGCCGAGGGCGCTGCCGAGAAGCTATACTTCGACGCGCAGAACGGGTTGCTGACCAAGCTGGAGATGCCGTCGCCTCAAGGCAGCGGCACCATCTCGCTGCTGTTCGAGGACTTCAAGGACTTCGACGGCGTGAAGATCGCCACCACCGTCCACCAGGACATGCCCGAGATCTCGCTGCTCATCAAGATGGAGGACATCAAGCAGAACGTCCCCATCGACGACGCCAAGTTCAACAAGCCGGCCGAGGCCACACCGGCGTCCACGCCGGCGCCGGCGATGAAGTAAGACGCTCGTCGGGCTGAGGGCCAGGCGTCCTACAGCCCTTTCTCCCGCAGCCGGTAGAACAGCACCGGCGTGATCAGCAGCGAGAGCACCATCGAGACCGTGACGCCGCCGATGACCGCGATGGCCAGCGGCTGCAGCAACTGCGCGCCCGAGCCCACGCCCAGCGCCAGCGGCAACATGCCGAAGATCGTCGCCAGCGCGGTCATCAGGATGGGGCGCAGGCGCCGCCGCCCCGCCTGGAACACCGCATCGCGCAACTCGTATCCGCGCGCCGAGAAGTACTGCTCCGCATCCAGCATCAGAATGCCGTTCTTCTGCACGATGCCGACCACCATGATGGCCCCCATGAACGAGGCGATGTTGAGCGTCGAGCCGGTCACGAACAGCGCCGCCAGCGCGCCCGAGCCGCACAGGATAGTGGCCGCCAGAATCGCGATCGGGTGCGAGAAGGAGCGGAATTCGAACACCAGGATGATGAAGATCAGCAGGAT
Source organism: Bryobacterales bacterium (assembly GCA_963719445.1). Classification (GTDB taxonomy): domain Bacteria; phylum Acidobacteriota; class Terriglobia; order Bryobacterales; family Bryobacteraceae; genus DASWZN01. The sequence goes on along the minus strand of OY970385.1, from coordinate 2,467,170 downwards.
CGACATCAACAGCACCTGGGTGAGCGCCAGGAACGACTCGCGCTGCACGCGATAGAGCCCGCCGTATTCGATGTCCGTTCCGGGCGGGATATGGACCTCTTTCGGCAGCCGTTCTTGAATCTCACTGATCGCCGAACCCAGATCCCGGCCCGAGAGGCGCGCCGTCACCGAGGTCATGTCGCGCAGGTTGTCACGGTGGACTTCCTTCTGCCCCTGCTCGATTTCGACGCCGGCGATGCTCGATAGCGGCACGGTGTTCCCCGTGGGAGAGGTCAACAGCAACGAGGAGAGTTCCGCGACCGAGGTCCGGTACCGCTCGGGATAGCGCACGCGGATCCCCACCAGCCGGTCACCGCGGATCATGTTGGAGGCGAGCTCGCCTTCGAGGATGGCCGACTCGATGTCCGCCACGTCCTTCACTCCGAAGCCCGCGCGGGCGGCTTTCCCGGCGTCCACGCGGAAGTTGACCGCCGGCCCGATCTCTATGGTCTGATCCACCACATCGACCACGCCGCGCACCTTGGGGAGCCAATCGGCCACCTCATGCGCCAGCCCGCGGAATGCCGCCGCATCCGGATTGAAGAGCTTGATCTCGATAGGCTGCGGCGAGTAGGCCAGGTCGCCGACCAGGTCTTCGAGGATGTGCACGAACTCGATGTCGATGACGGGCTCGGATCTCTTGATGCGGTCGCGCAGGCCGTCAATGACCTCTTCCAGGCTGCGGCTGCGTTCGGCCTTAAGCTTCACCAGGAAATCGCCGGTGTTGGGCTCCGTGAGCGCCAGACCGAGTTGCGCGCCGGTGCGCCGGGAGTAGCTTTCGGTCTCGGGCATCTCACGGATCATCCCCTCGATGCGGTTCAGGACGCGGTTGGATTCTTCGAGCGACGCGCCGGGCGGCATGATGTAGTCGAGCACGAATGCGCCCTCGTCCATTTCGGGCATGAAGCCGCTGCCAAGGCTGTAGTACAGGAGCACCGAGCCGCCCAGGACCGCCACCGCCGCCAGCAGCACCAGCCATGTGTGCCCCAGCGACCAGGCCAGCGCCCGCTCGTAGCGCGCCGCGCCCCAGCGCATCAGCCGTCCTTCGCCGGCCTGCTCGGCCTGCTCCAGATCCGCGCCCGTCGCCGCCGTCTCGCGGAAGAACACGCGCGCCAGCACCGGCGTGAAGAACAACGCCAGAAAGAGGGAGGCCAGCAGCGCGGTCACCAGCGTCATCGCCAGGGCCCGGAAAAACACCGCCGTGATGCCGCCCAGGAAGATCAGCGGCACGAAGACCACGATGGGCGTCAGCGTGGAGCCGATCAGCGCGGGCGTCAGCTCGCGGACCGCGCTTTTCGCGGCCTCCAGGCGCGACTGCCCGAGGGAAAGATGCACGCTGATGTTCTCGACCATCACGATGGCGTCGTCGATCACCACGCCGATCGACGCCGCCAGGCCGCCTAGCGTCATCAGGTTGAAGCTCATTCCGAAAAGCTTCATGAACACGACCGCGCTCAGCAGCGCGGCCGGGATCACCAGCGCCGCTACCACCGTCGTGCGCCACTTCTTCAGGAAGCCTACCAGCACGAAAACCGAGAGGCCCAGGCCGATCAGGATGCTGTCGCGCACGCTGCGGATCGATTCCCGAACCAGAATCGACTGGTCGTAGAAAGTCGAGAGTTGAATGTCGGAGGGCAGGCTTTTGCGGATGGCGGCGAGCTCGGTGTTGACCGCCTCGGCGATGGCCACCGAGTTGCCGTCCGGCTGCTGGAGCACGTTGACCAGCACGGCCGGCCGCCCCGCCGCGGTGACGATGTTGTAGACCGGCCGCTCGCCGGGCTCGACGCTGGCCAGGTCTTTCACCAGCACCGGCGTGCCTTTCACCACATCGACCACGGTGCTCTCGATGTCCCGCGGGCTCCGGACCAGGCCGGTCACGGTGGTCAGGTACAGGTGGTAATTCTCCTGCACCATGCCGGAAGGCGCGATCATGTTGCTGCCGCGGACCGCGTCCACCACCTTGGTGAGCGGCAGGCCGTAAGCGTTGAGCTTCTCGGGCCGGATGAGGATGTGATACTCCGGCGGACGGCCGCCGACGATGCGCGTCTGCGCCACTCCCGGGAGCCGGTAGAGGCGCGGCGCAATCTCGTAATATGCCAGATCCCACAATTCGGCCAGGCTGCGGTGGGGAGAGGTGACGCTGAAGCCCAGCATCGGGAAGACAGAGAACGTCAGCCGGTTGATGTCGAAGCGAGCCTCGGCCGGAAGGGCCGGAATGATCTGCGCGATGCGGCCCTGGACCAGGTGGAGCGCGTTCAGGATGTCGACGTCCCAGCGGAAGAAGGCGTCAATCTCGGTGGAGCCGCGGCCGGTGATGGAGCGGACCTCGGTGATTCCGGGGACCTGGCGGATGGCCTCCTCGATAGGCCGCGTTACCGAGAGCGTCTCGACATCCACCGGCGCGATGCCGTTATCCACCAGGATCACGATTCGCGGAAAATCCGTCTGAGGGAAGATGGCGACGGGCAGCTGGAACAGAAACACCACGCCCGCCAGCGCGAAGCTCAGCACCACCAGCACCAGCGCGCGCCCATGCGCCTGGACGAACTCGGCCAGCCGCGCGGTCATAGCGTCTCTCGTGGCGCAGGCGCTTCCGCCTGCCTCTGGAGCCTTCCAGACGTGGCGCGCGCTTCAGCCTGCCGCGCCGAGATTCGTCTCGGCGCTTGTCTTCGCGCTGGACCACGGGTCGTCCTCGACGCGATGATTCGCCCCCGCTCCCGTTCTTCCCGGATAGCGGCGGCTGTGGATGCCGGTCTGGAAGACGGCGGCGGCGGGAGCGTCCACTGTTCGCCAATGCGACACGTGAGGGCTGGGGCCCAGTCGCCGAGACGAGTCTCGGCGCGGCAGGCACGAGTGCCCGCGCCACGTGTCTTGCCCGGCCGGACCGCCTTCCCGTCCTTCACCACTTCACCTCGGTCCCGTCCGGCAGGCTGAAGCCCCCCTCCACCACCACCCGCTCGCCCGGCTTCACGCCGCTCTTGACCTGCACCTTGCCGTCAAACACGCGGCCGGCCTCGATGTCCCGTTTGTGCGCAATGTGTCTGTCGTCCACCACCAGCACCGTCCCGGTCGACGTCCCCTCGGCGAACTGAACGGCCGTCTGGGGCACCACCACGCTCTCAGGCTCGGCGCCCGTCTCGATGGTCAGGTTCCCGAACACGTTGGCGCGCAGTGCGCGGCGGGGATTGGGAATGCGGCACCACACTTCGATGGTCCGCCGCGCCGGATCGACGGCCTGGTTCACCATCGAGATGCGGCCCGAGAAACGCTGGCTTGGCGCGTCCCCCGGTGCGAATTCGCAGGATTGGCCCGTGCGCACTCCGGCCGCCTGCGTTTCGGGCACCTGCGCGCGTGCCACCGCAGTCGAGAGGTCCATCAGCGTCAGAATCGGCGCGCTGGGCTGCGCCAGATCGCCCGGATACATGAATTGTTCGGTGATGGTCCCCGCGAACGGGCTGCGAATCTCGGTGAACTGCAATTGCGCCGCCGCCGTCTCCAGGTGCGCCTGCGCCTGCTTGAGCCGGCTCTCGGCGACGCGTATGTCGCCTTCGCCCGACTGGTGCAAAAGCACGTCCAGCGACTTCCGCGCCACATCGCGATCGGCGCGCGCCCTGGCCAGGTCGGTCTCGGCAATCAGCAGATCGCGCCCCGGAATCGCGCCCTGCTTGAAGAGCTCCTGGCGCCGGGTGTAAATCTTCTGCGCCTGATTGAGCGCGGCCTCGGTGGTCACAAGCTGGCCGCGCGCGCGCTCGATGTCGGCGGGCAGCGTGCCGGACGTGGTCTTCTCCAGGCTCGCGCGCGCCTCCGTGACCGCGGCCTCGGCCTCCTGCCGCTGCGCCGCCAGATCCCGGCTATCGAGTTCCACCAGCATCTGCCCGGCGGCGGCGTTTTCTCCCTTCCGCACACCGATCGACCGGATCGGCGCGGTGATACGGGCGGCAATGCCGGCCTGCTGAAGCGGGAAGACGGTTGCGGGCGCCTCGACCGAGAGCCGAACGGTGGCCGTCAGCGCGCGCGCCACCTTCACCCCCACCACCGGCTTCGCCTGCTCCTCCTGCTTGGCGCCGCACCCGGCCAGGAGCAGGCAGAATCCCGCAATCGCAGTCCGTTTCATTTTCCGCTCGCGACCTCCAGGTCAGCCTTCGCGTTCAAATAGGCGGCAATCGCCGCAAAGTGGTTGGACCGCGCCTGCGTGAGCTGGACCACGGCCGCCACCACGTCCAGCGCCGGCCCTTCGCCCCCTTCGTACCGCAGCCGGCTCATCTTCAAGTTGCTCTCGGATAGCTCCACCTGCGACGCGGTCAGCGCGATCTGCTCGTAGATGAGCCGCACCCGCGCCAGCGCGTCCTGGTATTCCTTCGAGAACGTCCGCGCCGCCACCGCCCGGCTGGTCTCCACCTGCCCGGCGCGCAACTGCGCCTGGCGCTGCTCGTTGCGGGCACGAAACCAATCGAATACGGGGATGTCCAGGTTCACGAAGGCCGCATAGCCTCGGTCGCGGAAGCTCACGCGCTGTGCGTCGAGGCCGTACTGGAAGATCATGCTCAACTGCGGCAGAAGCTGGGCGCGCGCCTGCCGTGCGTCGGCCAGGAATCCCCGGCGCTGGGCGTCGAGCACCAGGAACTCGGGCCGCTTCAGAAACGCCGTTCCGGACGCGGGTTGCGCTTCTTCCGGCGGCGGCACGGGCTTCTCCAGCGCGTCTTCCACATCGAGCGGCTCGGCGGTGTTCTCGGTCCAGAACGATGCCAGCTGGTGCGAGGCCATCGCCGCGTCCAGTTCCGCGGCCCGCTGCGCTTGATCGAGGAACGCCACCTGCGCGCCGGCTTTGACAACGTCCGCCTCGGCGGCCTCGCCGCTCTGGCTGAGCAGGCGGGTGCGTTTCTCGAAGTCCCGCGCCTCGGCGAGCGAATCCCGATCCACCTTCACCAGCCGGCGCGCCAGGAGCAACTGGTAGTAGGCGGCAGTGACCGCGCGCTTGAGATCGCGCGTTGTGACGGCCAAGCCGGCGGATGCCGAATCCCGATCCGCGCTCGCACGCCCCAGCGCCGCCCGCAACCGGCCGGAGGTGTCGAATTCTTCCGACGCCGTGAACTGCGAAAGATACTCCCGAATCCCGTTGAGCGCGATGAAGCTGAACTGGTCCGCACTTGCCGGCGAAGGGCTGTTGTAGATGAAGCCGTTCCCGATGTGGGATTGCGGCAGGAACCCGGCTCGCGCCACGCTCACGCCGGCGAGCGCGATCTCGTTCTCCTGCCGCGCCAGCGTCACGGACGAGGGCGCTGCCAGCGCCAGCCGGATGCAGTCCTCGAGCGTGAGAACCTGTGGCGTCTGGGCGGGGACCGGAACGGCCGCCAGCATCAGCGCGACAATGCCCGGAAGGCCGAGGCCCCGATAGATCCCCACGTTCCTAAGATATAGGTTTCTGATGTTGCACGCGCGCAGGCGGGTACATGCCGGGCATGCAGATTTTTGCCGCAGGTCCGCAACCGCGGAAGTTCGGTTTCGAGATCGACGACGTGAGGCTCCCCGCCCGGGAGCCTTAGCCGACGCGTGCCAGCCGCCGGACGGCCAGCCAGGTGAGCACTATCGTTACCCAGGCGAGCACGGCCAGATGGATCAACGGGTGGCCACTGCTGGGTTCGCCGATCGCCCGCAGCACCAGTTGGTGCAGGTGAGACGCGGGCGAGAAGTCCGCGATCCACCCGACCGACTTCGGCAGTGGGATCAGGAAGTTCGAAAGATAGATCATCGGCAGGTACAGCACGTTCACCAAAGCCGGTGCGGCCTTGGCGGACGCCCACGTCCCGATGAATAGCCCGATAGCGCCGAACGGCGCGGCCCCCAGGATGCAGGCCACCGACATGCCGATGAGCTGGCCCGCGGTCAGCTTCAGGTGGCCAAGCGGCTCGGCGGCGATCATGGTGCCCATGATGATCGCCACGAACGTCATCGACATCGCCAGCTTCGCCAGCAGCGACGCCGCGGGTGGCATCGGCAAAGCGCGCTTCAATGTGAAGAGGCCATGTTCGCGTTCCGCCGCGATCGAAACGCCGAAGCCGAACATCCCCGGTCCCATCACGCCGAAGACCGTGAAGCCGATGAAAATGAAGAGCGCATCCTTCGGACTCTTACTGAGGGCGTCGCCGAAGAGAAGCACTCCGAAGAGCAGGTAGAGCAGCACGGGCAGCCCCAGGAACGGTCCGGCAAACGCCGGCGAGCGGAGCATGCGGATGGACTCGTACTTGGCTTCCGTCAGATAAGCGCGCAGCAGCCGCCGCGTGGACATCGTGGCGCCACTTTCCAGAATCGCGGTCATTTCGCCACCTCCTGTGTGAGTTCGGTGAAAACCTCGGCAAGTCCGGCGCGCCGGACCTCGAGTTCCTGCAAGTCCTCGTCGGCGGCCAGCAGTTGCCGGACGACGGCCTCGGCGTTGGTCGCGGTGATCTCCAGCCGCTGCCCGTCGCGGCTGGCGCTTCCTACCCCGGGCCACGCGCTGACCTGCTCCGCCGCCAGGCCGCTAATGCAGCGGATACGCGTGCGAACCACCAGCGCGCGCATCTCGTTCACGCTGCCCGATGCCACCACGCGGCCCTTGGCGAGCACCACCACCCGATCGGCCAGCGCCTCGGCCTCCTCCAGATAGTGCGTGGTCAGCACGATGGAAGCGCCATCGCCGACCAGTTGGCGCAGCGTTGCCCACATCGTTTCCCGGGCCTGAACGTCGAGCCCCACCGTGGGCTCATCGAGGAACAGCAGCTTCGGACGCCCGCACACCGCCACGGCGAACTGCACCTGGCGCTTCTGCCCGCTGGAGAGCTTTCCGTAAAAGCGCCGCGCCAGCGGCGTGACGCCAGTCATCTTCATCACGACGTCGGTCCGCGCCGGATCCGGGTAGTAACTGGCCACCATGTCGATCTGCTCGCGGACTCGCAGATCCGCCGCCAGCGTCGCTTCCTGCATCATCACGCCGATCCGGCGCCGCGCCTCCACCGCGAGCGGCGCCGAGCCGAACAGCCGTGCCGAGCCGAGGTCCGGGTGGCGCAGCCCGAGCAGCAGCGAAATCGCGGTGGTCTTCCCCGCGCCATTCGGGCCCAGGAGCGCCAGTAGTTCTCCCGGCCGCACCTCCAAGTCGAGCCCATCCAGCGCCACTACCGCTCCGAAGCGTTTGGTGGCGCCTTTCAACTCTGCCAGGCAATTGTTATTCGATGTCAGAGTCATAACACCACCAGTCTGCGATCTCCGCCGCTCTTGCGTGAAGTGAATTTTGACCGGCTGGCCGAACGGCGGGATGAACGGTCCGTGCGGGGCTTCCGAGCCGCGACCCTCAGGAGCTGCAAAAGAATCCGGGGACACTCCGGGCTCGAACACACGAATGTTCGGCCTATGAGCAAGCGCAAACGTGTCCGCAGGATCCTTTTGCAGCTTCGCAGGGAGTGGTGTCGTTTAGAACGGATTCTCCGCCAGCGCTCTGAGCTTCGCGTTGTACAGCCGTCCGGATTGGAGCCGGACGCCGTTCCCGAGCGTAATCACGTACTCGCCGTGCAGCGCGGGCTGAAGCTCCTTGATCCGCTTCACGTTCACAATCACGGACCGGTGGATGCGCACGAAGACTTCGGGGTCGAGCGACTTCTCGAGAGTATTCATCGTCACGTGAATCAAGTGGCCCGCGCGCCCGGCATGCAATTGAACGTAATTCTCCGCCGCCTCGATCCAGTCCACGTCCTCGACATCCACGAAAACGGTCTTGCCTGCCGATCGCACCGCCAGCCGTTTTAGGTAACGGAGCGGCGAGGCGATGGTCTCGAGAAGAGAAAGGATCTGCCGGTTCGCGTCATCCGCCGGTCTCGAATTAAGCCGGGCCTTGGCCCGCACCAGCGCCTGCCGAAACCGCTCCTCGGTCACGGGCTTGAGCAGGTAATCGATGGCGTTGATTTCGAACGCCTGGATCGCATACCGGTCGTGCGCCGTGACGAACACCACCGCGGGCATCCGTTCCGCGCCCACTTCCGCGACCACCGCGAAGCCGTCCATCTCCGGCATCTGCACGTCCAGGAAGACGAGATCGGGCCGCGCGCTCAGAATCGCCTCTACCGCCTCGCGGCCGTCTTTGGCCTCGCGAATCGCCGCGACTTCGGGGTCCTGCGCGAGTAGCATACGCAAGCCCTCCCTCGCCAGCGGCTCGTCGTCAACGATCAGCGCCGTCAGTGGCATGCGCCCCCATCGCGTCCGTTTCCGAAGTCTCCGGCGCGGCGTGGTACGGAACAACCATGACCGCCACCGCGCCGCCCGCCTCGCCGTTCTCGACCGTCAGCCGCGCCACGTCGCCGTAAAGCCTATGAAGGCGTGCCCGCGTGTTTGCCAGCCCGATGCCGTGGCCCTGCGCGATGCCGCCGGCCGGCAGGCCCGGCCCGTCGTCCTCTACCTTGATCTCCAGCGTCCCGGCCACCCGAGCTGCGCTGATCCGGATCCTCCCCGCCGCCGAGCTTCGCCCTATGCCGTGGCGGATGGCGTTCTCGACGATCGGCTGCAAGCCCATGTGAGGCACCGCCGCATCCAGAGCCGCCGGATCCGCGGCGATCTCGATCCGCAGCCGGTCCTGAAAACGAACCTGCTCGATCCCAAGGTAGAGTTCCAGGTATTCCAGCTCGCGCCGCAGCGGCACTTCCTGCGCTTCCACGTCCTCGAGCACGCATCGCAGAAGGTCGCTGAGGCGGCCCACCATCTCCTCGGCCTCCCGTCCCTTCTGCTGGCGCACCAGCACCATGATCGCGTTCAGAGTATTGAACAGGAAATGCGGCTGGAGCTGCCCCTTCAGCGCGCTGAGCTGCGCCCGCGCGAGCTGCGTCTTCAACTCGGAGGCGTCGAGCTCCAGCCTCAGCGCCTGCCGCTCGCGTTCCTGGTACCTGCGGTAATAGCGGAAGCCGGACTGCGTGCCAAGGATCGCCCAGTACATCGCCACGGCCTGGTGAAAACCGATGACCAGCAGGAAGCCCAGCGTTGACCCGAAGTCCTTCATGATGGACGGGAAGACCTTCACTTGGGCCAGAACAACGCTCTCGATCGTGAGCTGAACGATCGCCACGCCCGCGCTGGCCGGCACGTGGAGCGCGGCCCTCCGAAGCCAGTTCTTCCTGGCAAAGGGAAATCTGCGCCCGAGCCAGAGCACCCCGGGCGTCAACAAAGCCCAGACGTACATCCCGACCAGCCAGGAGGTCAGGTAGTGCGACCACGGCGTCGGCTCTCCGGAGGCTACCTTCTGCACCAGGCTTTGGCTGAAGAAGAAGAGGGCGGCCGCGGTCCACGCGACAAAGTACACCGCGTACCTTTTGACCTTGCTTTTCATCTGACCCGCAGCTTACCTCAAACGGCCCGCACGCTGGCGCGCCAATTGACGAACCGGCCCGATCGCGTGGTGAACCGGCGTTCGTGGCGCAGGCTTGAACCTGCCGCGCCGGCTCTCGATCCGACGCCTGGCTTCCCTGGACGTCCGCCTCGGCAAAAGCGCCGGGGCGCCTGCGCCGCAATTCTCCCTACTTCGCCCGCCGCGCCTTCCAATTCTCGATGAACAGCTCGCAAGCAGCGCGCCGCATCTCCGCTTTCGCCGCCGCGCCGTTCGCGGTGAAGGCCAGATATCCCTGCTTGTCTGTGGTGTACTTCGGCCAGACCGGCAGGCCCTCGCCGTTGGGATCGCCCGTCCGGGCGAAGTTCGTCCAGTAGGCGCGCATCTGACCGGACACCTTTTCGTCGCTCGGCGCCAGCGTGACGCCGGGCGGCCAAGTCCCGAAAAGAAAGTTCAGCTCGGAGGCGTGGGCGGTGGCCGGCTGGCCCGGCGGAGGCTGCTCGAACTCGTATTGATACGTCAGATTCCCGGCCGCTCGGTGCCAGATCGCTTCCGCCACCGACGGGCATCGGAATTCCACGTCTGTCGACCACTGCCTGCCCGCTGGACCGTACAGCGGGTCGGTCTGGCCTGCACCGTCGTCCGCCAGCCCATAGAGCAGCAGCGCTTTGTCGGCCAGTGGGCCATAGGTCTGCCGGATCCACTCTCTGAGTTTCACGGCATCCTGGGGTTCGCCCGTCTCCTGTGCGTTGCTGCCGATGAGCAAGGGTATGGGCAGGCTGCGGCCTTGCATGAAGATACCGGCGGGATCTTCCGGCAGCACCCATCCATCCACCGATGTCTCCAGGCCGCCCCGATCGCCGCCCGTTGCGATCCTCGCCACTCTCAGAATCTCTTCCGGCGGCACCGTGCGCAGCGTGCGAATCGCGTCGCCCTCCGGCGCTTTCAGCTCGGCCGCCAGTTTCCGGCCGATTTCTTCAGCGCGCGCCCTGGTCAGCGAGCCTCGGAAACAGGTCACCGCTCCGCTCTCCGCAATGGCGCGGCGAAAGAGCCCCTTCGCAAGCGGGGAGGTCATCAGCAACCCGATATCCATGGCCCCGGCCGATTCGCCCGCCACCGTCACGTTCCCGGGATCGCCGCCGAACTTCGCGATGTTGTCGCGCACCCAACCAAGCGCGGCGATCTGATCCATCAGCCCGTAATTCCCGGAAGCGTGATGCGGTGATTCGCGAGCCAGCTCCGGATGCGCCATGAAACCCAGCGCGCCCAGCCGGTAGTTGACCGTCACCAGCACCAGACCGCGCGCGACCAGCGTTCGCTGATCGAATGCCGCCGCCTCGCCGGAGCCGGCAGTGTTCGAACCTCCGTGTATCCAGAACATCACCGGGCGCGGCGTCTGCGGCGGCCATTCCGGCGTCGCCACGTTGAGATAGAGGCAGTCTTCGTTGCTGCCGGCAACGTCGTGAGCGTTCCAGCCCTCGGAGAGCTGCGTACACGCCGCGCGGAATTGCGCCGCCTCGCGGACGCCCTCCCACGGCTCCACAGGCTGCGGCTCCCGCCACCGCAGGTCGCCGAGCGGGGGACGCGCGAACGGCACACCCTTGAACGCCGCCCCGCCATTCGCCGTGAGCCGGCCCCTGATCTGCCCGCCGGGGACCGCGACCACCGGCTCCTCCGCCGCCCCCGCCATCATCGCGCCCGCCACCAGCAACGCATACAACAAGCTGTTCGGTCTCATCGGCACGATGGTAGCAGGATCGGGCCTAAGTCTTCAGGCGCGGGCGGAACCGCCTCCGGCGGGACACTACTTACGGGCGACGAGCGCAGTTCATCTTCAACTTGTTACCGGCGCCGGCGGAGGCGAAACGTGAGAGCGAGCAGGCCGCCGGCCAGTAGCGTGAGGCTCGCTGGCTCCGGTACGGTGCTGCTCACGGAGGCGTTGTCAAGAGCGATGTAGGCGGGATCGTCCCGGAAACTGAACATAATGGAGTCGCTGCCCGTTCCCAGTTCGGTGAATGCGAACTGGGTCCATGCGGCTCCCGTATTGACGGGGTTGGTCAGGCTCAAAACCGGAGTTCCATCCCAGTAGGCGGTGAAGTCGCTCGGGTTGTCCCCCACCGAAGCCAGCCAGAAGCTGAATGTGTACTCAACACCTGCGGTGTCGAGAAATGTCTGGGTCAGGGTCCCGTCGCTGCCCACCGGCCCCAGGACTGCGTAGTAGCTGCCCTCCTCAGCGCCGCTATAGGCGTAAAACGCACCACTCGTCACTTCCGTGGCCTCGAAGTTGCCGCCTGTCGTCCAGCCGGTGAAGTTCCCGGTCTCAAATCCGCCGTTAGTCAGAAGGCTCCCGGCGTAGATTGGCACCCCGGCGAGCACGAGAAGCGCCAGAAGTAACAGCAGATACGTCCGTTTCATGAAGTGGATTCTACAGGCGTCCCCGCAAGAAAACAATAAAGATTTATAAACTTTAATACATTTTCGCTGATAGACGTACTGGTACTAAGACCACGTGGACTTCCCTCCCCACTCGGGCGATCATGAATGCTGATGCCCGCTGACGAGAGAGCCGCCGCCATCTGGACCGACGTCCAGGCCATTCATGCCCAGGCCCCCCTGGTCCACAACATCACCAACTACGTCGTCATGAACACCACGGCCAACGCGCTGCTGGCCCTCGGCGCTTCCCCCGTCATGGCCCACGCCGAGGAAGAGGTCGAAGAGATGGCCGGCATCGCGCGCGCGCTCGTCATCAACATCGGCACCCTCAGCCCGCCCTGGATCGAGGCTATGCTGAAGGCCGGGCGCGTCGCGAAGAAAAACGGCCTGCCCATCGTCCTCGATCCCGTCGGCGCCGGCGCCACGCGTTTCCGCACCGCCACGGCTCAGCGCCTGCTCCGCGACGCCCCGCCCGCGATTATCCGCGGCAACGCCTCCGAGATCCGCGCCCTCTACATGGCCGAGCACGAAACCAAGGGCGTCGAGAGCACCCGCGCACCGGAGGAAGCGCTTGAAGCCGCCCAGGCGCTCGCCAGGCACTACGATTGCACCGTCAGCGTGAGCGGCTCGACCGACCTCATTGTCTCCGCCGGCGCGGTCATTCGCGTCTCGAACGGCCATCCCATGATGCCGCGCGTCACCGGTCTCGGGTGCACCGCCACCGCCCTTACCGGAGCCTTCGCCGCCGTCAACCCCTCTCCGCTGCTGGCCGCCGCCCACGCCATGGCCGTCATGGGCATCGCCGGAGAGATCGCGGCCACCCGCTCCGCCGGTCCTGGAAGCTTCCAGGTCCACTTCCTCGACGCCCTCTACCTGCTCCAGGAAGCTGACATCCGCGCGCGCCTGAAGATGGAGCAGGCATGAGGCCGCCGCGCGATTGGAGCCTCTGCCTGGTCACGGACCGCCGCCTCTCCGCGCCGCGCTCGATCGAGGACGTTGTCCGCGCCGCCCTGCGCGGCGGGGTCACCGCCGTCCAGCTTCGCGAGAAGGAATGCGCCACGCGCGACTTCGTCGAGCTTGCCCGCGCGCTCAAGGCGATCCTCCGCCCCGCCGGCGTCCCGCTCGTCGTCAACGACCGCGTCGATGTCGCGCTCGCGGCCGGCGCCGATGGCGTCCACATCGGCCAGTCGGACATGGCGTACGGCGACGCGCGCCGCCTGCTGGGGCCGGACGCCATCGTCGGCCTCTCGGTCGAAACCCTGGAGCAGGCCGAGCGCGCCGCGTCACTGGACGTCGATTACCTGGGCGTCGGCCCCGTCTTCCCCACGGCCACCAAGGCCGACGCCGCGCCCGCCTGGGGAATCGAAGGACTTGCCGCGCTCCGCCGCGCGTCGCGGCACGTCCTGGTGGCGATCGGCGGAATCAATCGCGAAAACGTCGCGGCCGTGATTCAGGCCGGCGCGGACGGCATCGCCGTCGTCTCCGCCATCTGCTCTGCGCCCGATCCCGAGCAAGCGGCCAGAGACCTGCGTGTGGCAATCAACGCCGCACGTGCCGCTTGACCGGCGCCGCCGCAGGCGCGGCCACCGCGCACCGGCACGGCTCTCCATTGGCGGCCCCGCCCGCCGCAATCGGCGTCTGCGCGTGCGTGGCCGGGTCCACCAGCAGCAACTGCGACACCCACTCGTGCACCTTCCCGATCGGCGCAAGGTCGCGCGGCGACGCCAGCAGCACCGCGGTTGCCATCTTTCCCGGGGCGAACACCGCCGATTGGCCCGGCCCCACGAAGGTCCACTTGCCGGTTGCGATCTCCAGCACCCAATAGTCCGACTGCGGAAACGTGCTGGTGTGATTCGCGCCCAGGGTCCCCACCAGCAGCCGCGCGCCGTCCGGAGCGAAGTCGGCGACGAAAGCCGGAGTAGCGCGCTGGGTGAATTCGGCGTGCGCCGTCTCGACGCCGGTCGTCAGGCTGAGGATGCGGACCGTCTGCCCCGCCGTGCACGCCAGCCTGCGCCCGTCCGCGGACCACACCGGCCCCGAGCATTTCTCTAGCGTGCGGCCCCGCGCGCCGCCCGGCTCCATCATGCTCACCGATCCCGTCTCCGCCTCCACCGCCAGGCTGCGCCCATCGGGCGCGAGCGCCGCTGACGCTACGCTCGCGAGCTTCGTCAGGCGGCCGTCCCAGCGGTATAGTCCCAACACATGCCCCTCGTAGGCCGTGAAGAACGCTCGGCCCTCGGTTCCGCCCAGCAGGCTGACGATGCTGCCGTCGAACCGCACGGCCAGCGTCTCGACCCGTGTGCGCGGGTCGAACCGCCACAGCTCGGTGTTGCTCTCGTCCCCGAAGACTCCTGATAGAAACCAGATGCGCGTGCCATCCGGCGAGCAGGCCGGTGCCGCGTGCCGCCTCGGCGTGCGGCTCAGCTGGACAATCTGCCGCGAACCCGTATCGAGCGTCCAGATCTGTTCATAACTGCGCCCCGAGGCCGCGTACACGCGCCGCCCGAACGCCACGTCCGCCGGGTAGCACGGCGCCGTGAGGAGCGCCACAAACACAAACAGCCACAGACGTTTCAGCATGGATTACCGCAATGCCCCATCGTAGTCGTCCCTCAGACTGCGCGCCACCTTTTCCGCCTCGCTCAGGTACCTCAGGCTCGTCTGGACACGCTGCTTCCAGTCCCGCAGCTCGCGCGGGCTCGAGTTGTCGACATCGTCGGACGGCACCGCGGCGAGGACAGTCTCGTTCAGCCGGTCCTGGAGCGCGTCGAATTTGCGCTGCTTGTCATAGATGCTCGCGTATCTCTGGACGTCTTCGTACGGCATGTGGACCACTGCGCCGGCGGCTTGCGCCGTGCTCCAGCTTGTATCGCTCGGCACGCCAAAATAGTACGTGAAGTTCAGCTCGTGATGCCCCTTCGCGCGGTGCGCCCGCAGGTCTTCGATGAGCTGGATCGCCGCCTGTTCGTTCTTCCTCAGTTGTGGGATCAAGGCTAGAACCTTGTCGAGCTCCCGCTTGTTCTCAAGGATTTCCCGCCGCAGGTTCTGCTTCGCCTCGCTCGCCAGTGCCCGGTGGTGGGACCACTCGATGACGGCCTCGAGCGAAAGCGCGATCAGCACCCCGACGGTGATCGTCGTGAGTTGCAGCAGGAAGTCTTTGACCGTGTGAATGGGCTTCTCCGCCGGATGGATTTCCATGGCGGTAGTCTACCGCACCAGGATCTCCGCCAGCGCCCGGCCCGCGGAGCAGCTCGGCGTCTCCACTCCCAGCAGCGTGGCGAGGGTCGGCGCGATGTCGTTGGGCGCGATGGCCCAGTGGTAGCGGCCCGGCTTGACGCCCGGTCCCATGAAGATCACCGGCACGTGCGTGTCGTAGCCGAACGGCGAGCCGTGCGTGGCGCCCTGCTTCGCCTCGATCCAGTATGGCTCCACGACGATGAAAATGTCGCCCGAGCGGCTCCAGTAGAAGCCGTTGGCCACCGCCCGGCCAATCGGATCGTCGCCCACCCGCCCGGCCGCGAGCTGAGCGCGCGTGTAAGCCCGCAGCACGTGCGGAACGCCCATCGCGGCCTTCGCCGCCGCCTCTTCCACCTGCCCCTCGTCGAGCCTCTTCGACCCGATGAGATCGCGGTTGAGATACGTGCCCGCGGTGCTCGACCCAACGACCCACCGGCCTTCTCCGAAGCGAGCGGCGAGCGCCGCCTGTATGGCGTCCAGGACGGTCCTGGCAGGCAGTCTGCCGCCGGGCATCCTGCGTTCCGCCAGTACTTCCGGCAGCGGCGCGACCCCGTGGTCGGCGGTTAGCACCACCACTACCTCGCCCAGCCCGACCTTCCGGTCCAGGAAATCGAACAGCTTGCCGATCGAGCGATCGACACGCAGCGCCATGTCGCGCACCTCGGGAGCATCCGGCCCCACCTGGTGCCCCACGTAGTCGTTTGCCGAGAAACTCACCGTCAGCAAATCGGCGGCAGCGTGCCCGCCCAGTCGCTCGGCCTCGATGGCACGCTCGGCAAAGGCCTCTACCAGCTCGTTTCCGTAAGGGCTCGCTTCGAGCGCGGCGTAGAGTTCCGGGCCGCCGCCGGGCATCATCTTCCGGAACGCCGGGTAGTCCGGGCTGGGCGCGAGCGGCGTCCACTCCGCGTTCTGGTAACGGTCGGCCGGCCGCGCGCCGTTGAAGCCGCGGACCCACTCCGGCAGCTCCTTGAAGTAGAACGTGCTCGAGAGGAAGCCGCCCGAGCGCGGGTCGAACCAGTAGGCGCCGTCGGCCATGTGGCCCGCCGGGAGAATCGCGGCGCGGTCCTTCAGCGAGATTCCTATCACGCGGCACTCGCCCCGGCAGGCCGCCTTCATCTCGTCGCCCAGCGTGCTGGCGAGCAGCCTGCGCGGCGAGGAACCCGGTCCAGGGGCGCCTCCCAGGAGCTGCGTCGTATCGTCGCCGACGCTGGTCACTGGCTGTTTGAGCCCGCGGTCGAACCATTGGTTGTCGATGATGCCGCTCGCCGACGGCATCGCGCCGCTCATGAAGATCGAGTGGCCCACCGCCGTCACCGTGGGAAGCTGCGCGTATCTCGCGTTGGTGAATACCGCGCCGCGCCCGAGGAGCGTGGCGAGGCCGCCGGTGTACTCCGCGCGGAAGCGTGTCAGGTAGTCGTAACGGAACTGGTCGATCACGATCGCGACCACCAGTTTCGGCTTCTGCGGCACCGGTGGAGAGGCGTGGGCGGCCGCCAGAAGACCGAGCAGGACAAACGTGCGCCTGGTCATGGTTCAGCCCTCAGCATAGCAGCGGTGGAATAATGACACTCGCTCATGGGGGCAACCGCACCGCTCTCCAGTGGGACAGGCCTCCGGCCTGTCATCTTGCTTGGCGGCGCCGGCAGCTCAAAGCTGGAAACGGCGATTCGTCCGGCGGCGGGGTGAGCGCCCCGCCTACCCCCTGGCCACGAAGCGGAAGAAGAGCGCCTGCTTCGAGACCGGCTGGGCGCGCTCGGCAAGGGCAGCCATCTGCTGCTCGGTAAGCGGCGTGAAGTCGCGCGCGATGGACAGGTTCTCTTCAAGCTGCTGGACGGAGTCGCAGCCGATGATGACGGTCGAGACCGGCAGCGATAGCGAGTAGTGCATCGCCTCGCGCATGGTCAGCGTGCCCGGCGTCTTGGCGATGACCGCACCTTCCCAAGAGTGCGCCTGGCGATCGAGCGGCGGCGGCGTCCAGGTCTGCAAAAGCCGCCCGCGCGCGGGCACTTTCATGCCGATAATTCCCATCTGTTTTTCAACCGCCAGCGGCAGCAGCGTCTCCATGAAGCTGAAGTGATACCGGTCGGCGGCGTTGACGGCCAGCAGAATGGTATCGAACGGATGGCGCCGGATGGCGTCGGCCAGCGGCTCCGGGCGGAAATGGCCGGTTACACCGAGGTAGCGCACCATCTTCTGCTCGCGGGCCTGGATGAGCGCCTCCATGGCGCCGCCCTTTCCGAATACGGCGGCGACGTCTTCGGGCTCGCCGATGTCGTGCAGTTGCCAGAGGTCGAGGTGGTCGGTGTGCAGCAGCTCGAGCGACTTTTCGAGCATGCGCAGGGAGCCGTCGCGCGTGCGCTCCTTGGTCTTGCTGGCGAGGAAGGCCTGGGCGCGGCGGCGCTTCATCACCTGGCCGACATACTGCTCGCTCCAGCGCTCCGGCCCCCCGTAGATCGACGAGGTATCGATATAGTTCACGCCCAGATCGAGGGCGCGTTCCACAATCGGGACTGCGACCTCCGCGTTGTGGTCGCGCTCGAGAGCCGCCTGGCCGCCGAGGCTGAAAATCCCGACTTTGTATCCGGTCCGGCCCAGATTGCGGGTCGGCATGGCGCGAGCGGTTACGGGGTTGTCCGGCACAACCGCGGTCGCCGCCCGAGCGGTCTCGCCAAACAGTCCGGCGGCGGCGATCCCGCCGATTTTCAGAAAGTCGCGTCTGCCCTGGCTGGAGCTCATCTTTGTTGCCACCTCCCGATGCCGACCAGTATACCAACCAGCGGGCATCCGGTCAGGGGATGCGGTCTCGCCAGTGAGACGCAGAGCCCCCTTCACCACCGAGACACGAAGGACAAATCGAACCGCCGACGCCGGCCTTTTCAGGACCGCGGCTCTCTACTCCTATCACATTGACAATACACAACAAACTCCAATTTGTGAACTCAAGAAACTGGCTCTAAGTGCAACCAAATGCAACCATCGGCTCGTTCGGGTTTGCTCATCGGTCCGGTGCGTTGGGTCGAGACTCCTCCGCCGTTGTTCAACGTCAGTTCGATTGTCCAGCGGGAAGTCCGGCGCGATAGCGCCGTGCCGGTGGACGTGCCGTGGACTCGTCGAGCGAAGTTCCGCGTCGCACCGGCACAGGGGCAGCAGCTGACTCTGGGGTGGTGGAGAATGGTGCCATATGACCAAAGCACAGGTGGTATTCACGCTGCTGGCGGTCAGCCTGGGAACCGCTGTTCTGAAAGGACAGCGCACTCCATCCACGGCACTGCTTGTCCTTGCGAAAGCCGACAAGACGGTGTCGATCGTCGATCCGGCAACTCTGAGGGTTCTGGCCCGCATGCCCTCCGGACCAGATCCGCACGAGATTGTCGCAGATGCCGCTGGGAAGCTGGCCTACATCTCGAACTATGGCGGCCCCGGCGGCGCCTACAACACGATTTCGGTAGTCGATCTTCTCGAAAGGAAAGCTCTGGCGCCCATCGACCTCGGCGTACTGCGCGGAGCCCACGGGCTCGCCTTCGCCGGCGGGAAGGTGTGGTTCACGGCGGAAACCAATAAGGTGATCGGCAACTACGATCCTTCGGCCAGACGAGTGGACTGGGTGCTGGGCACTGGTCAGAACCGGACGCATATGATCCTCGTCTCCGAAGACCTGAAGCGGATCATCACTTCCAACGTGAGTTCGGCGACGATGACCATCATCGACAAGATCAGCAGGCACGTTCCGGCTGGCCCGCCCGAGGACAACTGGGACGAAACCGTGGTCTCGGTCGGCAGAGGGGTCGAGGGCTTCGACGTATCGCCAGATGGCAGACAGATTTGGGCCGCGAATGCGCAGGATGGCACGATCTCCGTTCTCGACGCCGTGGAAAAGAAGGTCATCGACACCCTGAACGCAAACGTCCCAAGCGCCAACCGGCTCAAATTCAATCCCGATGGAACGCTGGTGTTCGTTTCGACATTGCGAGGGCCGGACTTGGTGATCCTGGATGCCAGGACCCGCCGCGAGGTGAAGCGCGTGAAGGTCGGACGCGGCGCGGCGGGAATTCAAATGCAGCCTGACGGCGCCCGCGCCTACGTGTCCTGCACGCCAGACGATTACGTCGCCGTCATCGACCTCAAATCCCTGGAAGTCGCCGGTCACGTCGCGGCGGGCAAACAGCCCGACGGCCTCGCCTGGGTCGTCAGGCGCTGAGGCGCTCTCGCCCTGCGCACGGCGAGCGCCCGGTTCGTTCCATCCTCGGTTATTTCTCGCTTGTCTGGATCAAGCCGACCAGGCCATTCACGATGCCGTCCTCGGCGCAGCCGGGCTTAAGGCGCGAGCCCAGCACCTGGAACGTGTTGGCGCCAAAGGAGGCGTCGTTGGGCACGTAGCCCGAGTTAGCCATGCCGTTGGCAAGCGTCACCAGCATCGTGTTGGCGAGAGGCGACGCGGCCTTGAATTTCAGCCCGATGGTTGAGTAGATCTCGACGTCTACGCTGGCGAGAGCAATATCGCCGATGCGGATTAGGCCCAAGCGGATGTTCACTGGCTCACCGTCTTCGTACTTGCCGGGCGTGCCTTCACGGGCGTTGTCCAGGCGGCGGCGGCCGGGGCAGGTGATTATGGTCTGCGCGCCGCGTATCGCATTCGCGAGGCCAAATTCCGGCAGAGTCAGTTCCCAGACCGCTTCAAGTGGAACGGCAGACTTCACTCCAAGCCCGAAACATGGATATAGAGCATATCGGGGCTTTGAGTCTCAACGCACATTTCAGGCACTGCCGTCGCCCAACGGCGCCATAGGCGATAGAATCGCGCTATGGATCACGTCCAGATTCCGCTCGCGATGCTGCTGGTGTTCGGATCGGCGAAGCTGCTGGCGGAGGTGTTCGAGCGGCTGGGACAGCCGGGCATCGTGGGAGAGATTCTGGCGGGGGTGCTGATCGGGCCGAGCGTGTTGGGGTGGATCGCGCCGACACCTTTTCTGACTTCGCTGGCGCAACTGGGCGTCATGTTTCTGCTGTTCCGGGTGGGGCTGGAGGTGAAGTCGTCGGAGTTGATGGGGGTCAGCGGGACGGCGGCTCTGGTGGCGACGCTGGGCGTCGCGGCGCCATTCGTTTGCGGATGGGGAATCCTGCGGCTATGGGGCGCGCCGGAGGTGGAAGCGATCTTCACGGGAGCGGCGATGGTGGCGACCAGCGTGGGCGTGACGGCGCAGTTGCTCTCGGCCAAGGGTCTCATTTCGACGCGGGCGAGCCGGATCATCCTGGCGGCGGCGGTGATCGACGACGTGCTGGGCCTGCTGGTTCTGGCGGTGGTGAGCAGCCTGGCGCGCGGAAGGGTGAACATCGCGGGCCTGGCGTCGACCGGGGCGGTGGCGCTGGGTTTCACGCTGATCGTGGCCAAGTGGGGGACGCAGGCGGCGCGGCGCATGGTCCCGCGCATCGAGCTGCGGCTGCGGACCGAGGACGCACAGTTTGCGCTGTCGCTGTGCCTGCTGTTCGCGCTCTCGGTGGCGGCGGTCTATGCGGGGGTGGCCGCGATGGTGGGCGCGTTCCTGGCGGGCATGGCGCTTTCGGAAAGCGTGGACCAGCGGGTACACGACCTGACGCAAGGCGTGGCCGGATTGCTGGTTCCCTTCTTCCTGGTGGGGACGGGGCTGAACCTGAACGTGAGCGTGTTCGGAAAAGCCTCGACGGCGGCGCTGGCGGTGGCGGTGCTGGCAGCGGCGATCGTCTCGAAGCTGGCGGGCTGCGGGCTGGGGGCGCTGCGGCTGGGGCGCACGGACGCGCTGCGCATCGGAACGGGGATGATTCCGAGGGGCGAGGTGGGGCTGGTGGTGGCCCAGATCGGGCAGGGGATGGGAGTCATCAGCCAGCAGGTTTACGGCGTGGTGGTGTTCATGGCCGTGGCGACGACGGTGGCGGGACCACCGCTCGTGGCGGCGGCGTTCAGGCGCGCGGGGCGGGAGGACTGAACAGCGGCACACTCCGGCGTCGCGCCGGGGCCCGAACCGGCGATGCAGACCTGACGAAGCGCGTTGTGTGAACCGTCATGCAGTCCCCGCGACCGCGCTGCACTGTGAACATTGCGGCCGGCCGGTCACGGGACGACTGCGATGGCAACTCAGCCGGCGTGGCGGCCGGCAGTGGTGTAAGGCGCGCGCAGCTTGGAAAGGCGCTGGAGCTTGCGCAGATGCTCGGGCGAACTGGCTTGCGAGGCGCGTTCCTCCGGCTTTGGAGGCAGGGCCGGCTCGCGGATCAGCGCCGGCTCGGGCTTCTTCGCCTGGCCGGCTGGGATGGGAGGGCGGGAGCGGCGCGGAATCGCTTTGGCCGCCTTGCCCTTCGCGCCGGTCAGGCGAACGCTGCGGAGCTGGACCGGCTCACCCGCCTGGTCATCGCCGAGGAACTCATGGACCAGGTTCCTCTTGTGTTTTTCCAGATTCGCCATCAGCCCTCCTTACCGGGACGGCCGGGACGGCCGCCCCCCTTCGCCATCGAACTTCTGGTTAGATTCTAGGACCGAATGGGCGCGGGCGCAAGGATATTGGTGGGGAAGGGGCAGCGGATCGGAGAGGCGATGGAGGAGGGCAAAACCGGGGACAGGCACGAAGTTTCGCAAAGGCGGCGAGATTCGGTCCAGTCCCCGGTTTTGCGGCTGCCGCGGCGAAATTCGGTCCAGTCCCCGGTTTTGCCGAAGCTGTCCTACGGGGCGGGGGCGGGCCCGGTGGAGTCGCGGAGGATGAACTCGGGATCGATGACGATTTCCTGGTCGAGCGTCCTTTTCTCGTCGCGGGGGATGAGGCAGTCGCAGATGAGGTGGCCGATCCGTTCGCGCGGGATATGGACGGTGGTGAGGGGGGGAGAACAGAACTCGGAGAGGTTCACGTTGTCGAAGCCGGTGACCGAGACATCCTGCGGCACGCGAAGGGCGCGCTCGCGCAATTCGCGCAGAGCGCCGACCGCGGTGACGTCGTTGACGCAGATGAGCGCGGTGGGGGCGAACCCGGTGGCGAGCAAGGCGTGCGCGGCGCGGCGCCCGCCTTCGAGCGTGTCGGAGTCGGCAGCGGTCCGCACTTCGATGGAGGGATAGCGCGACACGGCGTCCAGGACCGTTCTCATGCGTTCATTGAGGGGGCCCAGCATGGAGTGGTGGCCGATGAAGCCGAGCTTGCGGTGGCCCAGGCTGTAGAGGTAGTCGACCACCTTCTCGATTCCGCGGCGGTAATTGACGCGAACGTTGGTGATGTTGCGGCGGGGGACGCCGACATCGTAAAAGACGACGGGGATGCGGCTGCGCTGGAGCTCATCGATGAGGGCGGGGGCCATTTCGGAAACCACCACGGCCAGGCCGGCCACGCGGCGTCCGATCATCAGACGGATGCTGGAGACGAGCTGCTCGGAGCGGTAGTCGGTGTTGGCCACGATAACTTCGTAGCCGCTCGCGTGGGCGTCGGCCTCGACGGTTTTGTAGATATCGAGGAAGAAGGGATTCTCCAGGTTGGAGACGATCATGCCGATGCTGCGGCTCTTGCCCTCGGCGAGGCTGCGGGCGTGCAGGTTGGGGTGGTAATTCAGCGCGGCAATGGCTTTGAGGACGCGGGCGCGGGTGGTTCCCTTGACGGCGCCTGTATCGTTGAGGACGCGCGAGACGGTCGCAGTCGAGACCTTGGCACGCCGGGCGACTTGTTCCAGGCTCATATCATCTCCAGTTGGCCATGATATCGTTCGGCGCCCGCCCCCGCTCAGGCTAACGGAGCCTTGATCTGGGTGAAGGAGTGCGCGGGGAAGCGGTAGTGCGCCTTGCTCCCGCGGACGGTTTCGACGCTCTTGACGGTCTTCACGTTCTGGGAACCGAAGCCGTTGGCCGTCTTGAGCGCGGGGCCGTTGACGGTTGCGACGTCGAGAGATCCGGCGAAGGGCTCGATCTCGGCTTCGATGTCCCGATCCGGATGCCGGTTGACGACGTTCAGCACCAGCGTGCGGTCATCGAGCGATGCGGAGACGTCGAGGTAGGGCACTTTGTCGAAGCGCCTGGTGGCGTACGCGGGCGAATCGACAAAGACCTCGAGCGCGGCGCCGCGCACATTGGCGGCGAAGAGCTGGAGCGGGAAGTAGATGGTCTGGAGGAAGAGGCTTTTCTCGTTGGTAAAGATGGGCGCGATCACATTGACGAGCTGGGCCATGTTGGCGATCTTCACGATGTGGGCGTGGTTGACGAAGGTGTTCAGCATGGTGGCGACAACCAGCGCGTCCTGGAGGTCGTAGATCTCCTCGAGGATGCGACGGCCGGCCTCTTTGCCCGCGCCGCGCTCGCGGTACCAGACGTTGTATTCATCGAAAGCTATGTAGACGGGATGCCGCGATTCGGGAGGGACGAGGCTGCGGATGATTCCCTCGGTGGTGCGGATGCGGTCGGTCAGGTCGAGTGAACTGGCGGCGAAGCTGAGGTAGTCGTTCTCGTAGTCGCCGACGTAGCTGTGCAGGGAGATGTAGTCGGCGTGATCTTTGAGATGGGCGAGGACAGTGCGGTTCCAGTCGGTCCATTTCTCGCGGATGGCGAAGTCGGAGGAACCGGCGGCGATCAGCTTCACGTGGGGGTCGGTCCACTTCATGAGCTTGGCGCCTTCGAGAGCGAACTTGCCGTAGTCCTCGGCGGAGCGGTGACCCATCTGCCAGGGGCCGTCCATCTCGTTGCCGAGTCCCCAGTAGGTGACCTTCCAGGGTTTTTCGCGGCCGTTCTTGCGGCGAAGGGCGGCCATCTCGGTGCCTTCGGCGAAATTGCAGTACTCGACCCACTGCTGGGCTTCGACCCAGGACCCGGTTCCGAAGTTGGCGCAGACGTAAGGCTCGATACCGAGCATTTCGACGTAGTTGAGGAATTCGTGGGTGCCGAAGCGGTTGTCTTCGATGGTCTGCCAGGCCATATCGAGACGCTTGGGCCGCTGGTCGCGCGGGCCGATGCCGTCCATCCAGTGATAGTTGGAGGAGAAGTTACCGCCGGGCCAACGGAGCAGCCCGACGTGGAGGTTGCGGACGGCTTCGATGACATCGCGGCGGTAGCCGTTCGAATCGGAGAGGGACGAGCCCTCGTCGAAGATGCCGCCCTCGATGCAACGGCCGAGGTGCTCGGTAAAGTTGCCGTAGATCTTGGGATCGATGGGGCCGATGATGCGCTCGGGATCGATCCGGATGCGGGCGGTGAGGGCGCGGGTCTGGCCGCGAAGCAGGAAGGGAGCGGCGGCCAGAGCGGCGGAGAAGGTGCGTCTAGAGATCATGGGATGGCTCCTGCCAAAAATCCTGGGGACACGCCTGCCTTTGTTCGTAGGCCGGGCGTCCTCGGTGGCAGCCCGGAGTGTCCCCGGATTTTTGCCTTTGTTCGTAGGCCGGGCGTCCTCGATGGCAGCCCGGGGGTGGGAGCGCCGGCAGGCAAAAGTGCCTGCGCCACGTCTTTGGGCCGTTACTTCTGTCCATAATATGCACCGGGGCCGTGCTTGCGGCGGAAGTGCTTGTCTAGGACGAATTGGTCGAGGCCGGGGGAGACGGGGTCGAGGGCCAGGGTGCGCCAGGCGAGCTCGGCGATCTCTTCGAGGATGACCGCGGTGCGCGCGGCTTCGCCGGCGGTCGAGCCCCAGGTGAACGGGGCGTGGCCGGCGACCAGGACGCCGGGGACGGCGAGCGGGTCCAGACCCTCGAAGCGGCGCACGATGGCGTGGCCGGTGTTCTCTTCGTAAGCGCCGCGGACCTCCTCTGCGGTGAGACGCGGCGTGACCGGGACGGGTCCGAAGAAGTAGTCGGCGTGGGTGGTGCCGAAGCAGGGAATCTCGCGGCCGGCCTGAGCCCAAGCGGTGGCCGCCCGGGAGTGCGTGTGCACGACGCCACCGATTCCGGGGAAAGCCCGGTAGAGGACCAAGTGCGTCGGCAGATCGGACGAGGGCCGCAGGGTTCCTTCGACGGCGTTCCCTTCCAAGTCGAAGATGACGAGATCGGAGGCTTTGAGCGTGGCGTAGGGGACGCCGCTGGGCTTGATGACGACCAGGCCGGTCGAGCGGTCGATACCGCTGGCGTTGCCAAAGGTGTAGAGGACGAGACCGCGGCGGACTACTTCGAGGTTGGCTTCGAGAACCTCCTCACGCAACGAATCGAGCATCAAGCCCCCTTACGCGCCTCCGCGCCGACGTGGCGCAACACGGGGAGCACTTCGCCCACGGAGATCGGGTCGGAAGACTTGCGGCCAAAGCCGAAGTAGAGGCGCTTGTACAGAAGATACAGATCGTCGTAGACGCCGGCCGCGACCGGGTCGGGCTCGACGGTGCGATAGGCGGGGCAGAGCGCGGCTTGCGCCTCCTCGATGGTCTTGAAGACGCCGGCGGCGAGGAACGCGAAGATGGCGGAGCCGAGACTGGTGACTTCCGACCGGGGGACCAGCACGGGCTTGCCGAGGACGTTGGCGTAAACGCGGTTGAGCACTTCGTTTTTCTGCGGAATGCCGCCGCCGTTGATCACGCGGTGGATGGGCGTGCCGTACTCTTCCATGCGCTCGAGGATGATGCGGGTGTGGAAGGCGGTGCCTTCGATGGCGGAGAAGAGCTCGTCCTGGGCGCTGGTGGTGAGGTTCCAGCCGAGGGTGATGCCGCCCAGTTCGGGATTGACCAGGACGGTGCGGTCGCCGTTATCCCAAGTGAGACGGAGCAGGCCGGTCTGGCCGGCGCGGAACTGGTCGAGGCCCTGGGAGAGGGCGGCAACGTTGGTTCCAGCGCGGCGGGCGATTGCTTCGAAGATATCGCCGGTGGCGGAGAGGCCGGCTTCGATGCCGGTCTTGTGCGGGTGGATGGAGCCGGGGACGACGCCGCAGACGCCGGGGATGAGCGCAGTCCGATCGGCGATGGCCATGATGCAGGTTGAGGTGCCGACGACGTTGACGACGTCGCCGATGCGGCAGCCTGCGCCGATGGCGTCCCAGTGGGCGTCGAACGCCCCGACGGGAATCGGGATGCCGGAGCGCAGGCCCAGCCTGGCGGCCCATTCGGGCGAGAGGCGGCCGGCGACGACATCGGAGGTGGCGTAGCGGCCTTTCAGCTTCTCTTCGACGCCCTTGAGGAGCGGGTCGACCGCGACCAGGAACTCCTCGGGTGGGAAGCCGCCGAGCGAAGCGTTCCACATCCACTTGTGGCCCATGGCGCAGATGCTGCGGGGCACGTCATTGGGATTCGTGATGCCGCAGAGCGTGGCGGCGACCATGTCGCAATGCTCGAGGGCGGCGGCCATATTGCCGCGCTTGTCGGGGTTGTGGCGGAGCCAGTGCAGGAGCTTGGAGAATCCCCATTCGGAAGAGTAGGTGCCGCCGCACCAGTCGATGTTGGGGAGGCCGAAGCGGTGGGCGGTTTCGGTGATGAGGGCGGCTTCGCGCCAGGCGCGGTGATCGCACCAGAGGTAATAGTCATCGAGGGGCTGCATGGCCTCGTTGACGGGGATGACGCTGGAGCCGGTGGTGTCGAGGGCGATGGCCTCGACGTCCCGGCCCTGGACGCCCGCGGCCACGAGGGCCATGCCGGTGGCGGAGACTAGAGCGCTCATCTGATCGGCGTGGCTTTGCGTGGCGTAATCGGGATCCTCCTTGCGGCGATGGAGAGGATAATCCCCTACCCCCGAGCCGAGTCTGCCTTTCTGACTGTCCACGATCGAGACGCGCACGCTGAGCGTGCCGAAATCCACTCCTGCAACTATGGGCATCAATCGCTCCTTGAGGTCGTAAGCGCCGATATCGTGTAAGCGCTTGCGGAGACGATGGTAGTTCAGGGGGAGGGGGCCTGTCAAGACAAGTCTGGGGCCTGGCCTGGAAGTGCTTACATTGCGGGTTTGGAGACCGGTCTGGGAATCGAACCCAGCCGCGCCAACGGAGTTGAGCGCGCAACGGGTTTGCAGCCCGCGGGAGGCGCCAGCCTCCTATGCCGGCCTCAGGTTCAGTTTAGAACGAAGGGGGAGGGACGGACCGGTCGCTGAGACGCCGGAAGGAATTCGGGGACACGCCTGCATTTGCTCGCAGGCTGGACACTCGGCGTTCTAGCCCGGAGTGTCCCCGAATTCCCCGGAGTGTCCCCGAATTCCACCACAAAGATTTACTGGCCTACGATATCCACGGGGGCGGAGACGGGGGTGAGTTTGCGAGATGAGTCGTCCCAGTGGAGGCGGGTGAGCGTGCCGGCTCCTTTCTCGTAATCGTAAGTTCGACCGTCGTCGTCGTAGAGGGTGAAGTCGGCGTCGGCTCCGGGGTAAACGCGCACTTTGAGCAGCTTCTGGGGCTGGTGGGTGCTCTCGACGGGCTCTCCGATGGGCAGGATGGAACCGGCGCGGACGAAGAGCGGGAGGACATCGATGGGGGCGTCGACCTTGATGGTCTGGCCACCGTGGGTGCGTTCGTTGGTCCAGTAGTTATACCAGTCGGCACCGGCGGGCAGGTAGACCATGCGGCTGGTCGCGCCCTGGTCGGTAACCGGGGCGACGAGAAACGCGGGGCCGAACATGTACTCGTCGGCGATGGCGGCAACGTTGGGATCGCCGGGGAAATCCATGAAGAGCGCGCGCATGAACGGAGCACCGGTCTGGTAGGTGCGATAGCCGAGCGAGTAGATGTAGGGCATCAGATCGTAACGCAGCTTGAGGTATTTCTCGAGGATCGGCTCGGCCTCCTTGCCGTAGGACCAGACCTCGTTATAGAGGCGGCTGCCGTGGGTGCGGAAGATGGGCAGGAAGGCGGCGTACTCGAACCAGCGGGTGTAGAGCTCGGGGTAGTCATCATAGCCACCGATGTTGTCGCGGGCGTCGGAGGGATCAAGGAGCGGCGGGTGTGCGGGGTGGTGCTCGGCGGGCAGATACTGCCAGCCGCCGGTATCGTTGCTCCAGTAAGCGAAGCCGGAGGCGGTGAAGTCAAGCCCGGTCGGGATCTGGCGTTTCAGGGTGTCCCAGGTCGGGTAGATGTCCGAAGACCAGAAGAAAGCGCCGTTGCGCTGCGCGCCGAGGTAGGCATCGCGGGAGAGGATGAGGGCGCGGCGCCGGACGTCGCGGCGGAATCCCTCGTAGAGAGCGGCGGTGTGGAACAGGGGGTAGACGTTGAAGTATTGCGTGCCGGGCCCGATGTGGAAGTAGCTGCCGTTGGGAGGCAGGTCGGGCTCGGTTTCATCGGCCCAGAGGGCGTCGAAGCCTTTGGAGAGGATGTTGTCGCGGATGGTGTCCCAGTACCAGCGGGCGGCTTCCGGGTTGGTGGTGTCGATGTCGGAGCCGGCGCGGTCGTAGGGCAGGCCGTCGGTGGGCGTGCCGTCGGCCAGGTGCTCGAACCAGCCCTTCCGGCGCAGGAGGTCATAGTAGCGGGAACCGGGCGTGAAGCGCGGCCAGACGCTGATCATGGTTTCAAAACCCATGTCGTGGAGCTGGCGGTTCATGGCGGCGGGGTCCGGCCACAGCGTGGGATCGAAATCGAGCTGGCCCATTTTCGTGTAATAGAACCAGTCGACGACCATCACGTCGGCCGGGAGGTGACGGTCGCGGTAGCCTTTGGCGACGGCCAGCACCTCGTCCTCGGAGCGGTAGCGCTGCTTGCACTGGATGTAGCCGTAGGCGGCCTTGGGAAGCATGGGGGTGGCGCCGGTGAGCAGGCGGTAGCCGGCGTAGATTTCGTCGGTGGTGTTGCCGGCGATGACGAAGAAGGAGACGCGGTCGCCGACTTCGGAGGTCCAGCGGGTCTGCTCGTTGAAGCCGGGCTCGATGGTGGTTTTGGAGGGGTTGTCCCAGATCATGCCGTAGCCGCGGTTGGTGACCAGGAAGGGGATGCCCATGCTGGGGCCGCCGGCGGCGGTGTAATCGTGCCAGCAGCGGACGGTGTGGCCGCGATGATCGAGAAAGCCCTCGTGGTTCTGGCCCAGGCCGTAGTAGCGCTCATCGGCGGGCGAGGCGAAGACGGCTCCGACCTGGTAGAAGGGCGGATCGGAGGGACGGCGGTCGGCGAGGACGCCGGCGGTGCCGTCTTTGTGATTCGGCTGGGACATCGACCATTCCTGCATGTCGAGCAGGGTTTTGCCGCCGGGGGTGGCGACGGTGATGTGGGTGGGCGGGGCGGAGCCGCCGAAGAACTTCGCGATGTCCAGTTCGGTAGCCATCGGTTTGTGCGGGCGGGGGGCGACGAGGGTGACGACCAGGCGGGAGGAGCGGTAGACGTCGCCCGCGCCGGTTTGGTCGCGAGTCCAGCCCTGGGCGGACGGGGATGCGATGAAGCCGTAGCCGGGGGGCGCCAGAGCCGGGTCCTTGATAAGGCTCAGCGTCACGCGGATGATGTTGGGGGCGTAAGGCTCAAGGACGATGGTGCGGGTGCCCTGGGTCAATACGACGTTGTTCTGCGCCTGCGCGGCGAGCGCGAACAGGATTGCTGGAAGAAGCTTTCGTGTCATCGATGTGTCATTGTACACCCCGGAACTCCGACGGCTGGGGCATACTGTTGGAGTGACGCATCTCGGTTCCTTTTCTACCTGTTCTACCTGGCGGGGACGGCCGTCAGGCTTCGTTTACGCAGCGGCGGTTTGCGTCCTCGCGATGTGGCTGTGCGGTTGCGGCGGGGGCTCGGGAGGTTCGAGCGGGGGGAATCCCGCGCCTACGCCTACGCCTACGCCTACGCCTACGCCCACCCCGACCCCCACGCCCACGCCGACGCCCCTTCCTGCCACCGTGAACATCGACGGTGCAACGCCGCTGGCGACTTTGCCCGCGACCGCCTACGGGATCCACACTTCGGTCTATGACGGCGACCTGACCAACGCGCAGGTGCCAGCCTTCTTAAAGACCGCCGGCATCGCGCTGCTGCGCTATCCCGGCGGTTTGTACTCGGACTTCTACCACTGGTACAACTACACGCTGGTTCCGCAGCAGCAACCGGGCGCACCGGGACCGTGCAACCAGCAACCGGGGAAGGCGCCCGCGGCTAACTGCGGCTATCTCGCGGTCAACTCCGACTTCGGTCACTTCGTGCAGGTTCTGGCATCCTCCTCCACCGTTGGCATGATCACGGTGAACTACGGTTCAAATCCGATTGCCGGCGGGCCCGCCACTCCACAGGAGGCGGCGGCGTGGGTGGCCTATGCCAATGGAGACCCCTCCAACCCAACGGTGATTGGCGTGGATGCGACCGGCCAGGACTGGAAGACGGTGAGTTACTGGGCTTCGCTCCGCGCTGCCACGCCGCTCGGCACCGACGACGGAATGAATTTCCTCCGGCTGGGCCGGAGCACCCCCGTGGGCGTCCAGTACTGGGAGATCGGCAACGAACTCTACGGCAACGGCTACTACGGAGCACCCGGCTGGGAAGAAGACCTCCATGCTCCGTACAACACATCCGGCAGTGCGAACCGGGTCGGCAACGCGGCGCTTTCGCCGCAGGTATACGGGACGAACGTTCTGGCGTTCATCGCGGCCATGAAAGCCGTCGACCCGACCATCAAGATCGGGGCAGTGCTCGACATGAACCTGAACGACTCCTGGTTCAACGACTGGAACACCAAAGTCCTCGAGCAATGCGCCACGGCTATCGACTTCGGCATCCTTCACTACTACCCCAACCAGGTCGTGAATGGGGTGGTGGACCCGGTAGCAACGCTGGCCGATCCCAACAAGAACATCGCCTCCGAGTTGAACAGCATACGCGCGCTGCTCCAGAAGTACGGCGGTGCGGCCGCCGCGGCCATGCCGCTCGCGGCGACGGAGACCGGGCCGGTCTCTTACACGGCCACCATCAACGATCCCACCATTCAGGGTCTCTTCGCTACGGACGCCTACCTGACGTTGCTGGAGAATGGATTCTTCAACATCGACTGGCTCGAGCTTCACAATGGGACGTTCCTGACCCCAACACCGAATCAGGGACCGGGCCCGGCCTATTACGGCATTCAACTCAGCCACCTTGCCGCTGGGCCGGGCGACACGCTGATCCAAACCGTCACAACGATCGATGTCTCTGGTGTGCAGCAGGTTCGGGCCCACGCCGCCAAGCGCGGGGATGGCTCGGTGGCGGTGACGCTTATTAACGACGATCCGGTCAATACCGCGGCGTTCCAGTTAAACTTCACCGGACTCACGTTGGGGTCAACCGCAGTCCGGTACGACTGGGGCAAGGGCGTTACCCCGCCCGCAGCGGCGCTTGTGCCCACTGCCGTGAGCAACCCCGGGAACGGAATGCTGGTCTCGGTGCCACCGTACTCGGTAACGACGGTGGCTTTTCAGAACTAGTGTTGTGTCTCTGAAGTACCTTGACAGTTCAGCCGGCCCCGGGTGTGGCGCACGCTTGAGCGTGCAGCCGCGTGGCTTCAGCCCCCGGAACGGCGGCCTGAAGGTCGCCGCAGCACGCTCAAGCGTGCGCCACGGTCGCTCCCGAACGGTCGAGGAATCTCGGAGACACGACACCAGGCAGGGGCAAAATCCTCGAGCGGCGGGCACCAGCGCCTGCGCCGCATCCCTGATCAGCCTTCGAGGTAAGTGTAGCCGTTGAGGCCCTCTTCGTAGGAGCGGAGGAGGCGGCCGGATTCCTCGTAACCGATTTTGCCTTCGCGGAGGGCGGATTCGACGTCGCGGCGGAACTGGCTGAGCAGCGATTCGGCGCGGAACTGGACGTAATCGAGCACTTCGCGGACGGTGTCGCCCTTAATGACGTTGTCGAGGATGATCTCGCCGTTGTCGTTGAGGCTGACGTGGACAGCGTTGGTGTCTCCGAAGAGATTGTGCAGGTCGCCCAGGATCTCCTGGTAAGCGCCGATCAGGAACGCTCCCAGGTAGTACTCGCTGCCGTTGAAGGGGTGGAGGGGCAGGGTGCGCTTGACGTCGCGGCGGTCGATGAACTGGTCGATTTTGCCGTCGGAGTCGCAGGAGATGTCGCCCAGGACGGCAGTGCGCGTGGGCCGCTCGTTCAGGCGGTGAATGGGCATGATGGGGAACAACTGCTTGATGGCCCAACTGTCCGGCATGCTCTGGAAGATGGAGAAGTTGCAGAAGTAGGTGTCGGAGAGCATGGCGTCCAGGCCTTCGAGCTCTTCGGGGAAGTATTCGAGATCGGCGGCGAGGCGCTTGGTGCGGCGGCAGATGACCCAGTAGAGGTTCTCGGCCAGGCAGCGCTGCTCGATGGGCAAGTAGCCGAGGCTGAACAGATTGAGCGCCTGGTCGAGGGCCTGCTGCGCGTCATGGAAGCTCTCGAGGAGGTTCTTGGTGCTGAGGCCGCGGTAGGTTTCGCGCATGTCGATCAGCGGCTGCTCCATGTCGTCGGTGATCTCGGGCACGGTATCCTGCTCGCCGAAACCGCTGACGCCGAGGACGTCGAAGACCAGCATGCTGTGGTAGGCGACGACGGCGCGGCCGCTCTCGGAAACGATGGTGGGGTGGGCGACGCCGGCCTCGTCGCAGACGCTCTGGACGTGGTAGACGACGTCGTTGGCGTATTCCTGGAGGGTGTAGTTGACGCTGGACTCGAAGTCGGTCTGGGAGCCGTCGTAGTCGATGCCGAGGCCGCCGCCGACGTCCAGGTACTTCAGGCCGGCGCCGGCGCGCGCCAGCTCGGCGTAGATGCGCACGCCTTCGATGACCGCCTGCTTGATGTGGCGGATGTTCGTGATCTGGCTGCCGAGGTGGAAATGGAGGAGCTCGAGGCAATCCGCCATGCCCAACTGCTTGAGCTGATCGAGGGCGCGGACGGCCTCGCTGACGGTGAGGCCGAACTTGGAGCGGAAGCCGCCCGAGGACTTCCAGCGGCCCGATCCGCGGCTGGCCAGCTTGAGGCGCAGACCGATGCGGGGGCGGACGCCGATGCGCTGGGCGTGGCGGGCGACGAGATCGAGCTCGGTGTACTTCTCGACCACGGTGGTGATCTGCCGGCCAATCTTGGTGGCCAGCATGACCATCTCGATGTACTCGTCGTCCTTGAAGCCGTTGCAGATGATGGGCGTGTCGTTGTCGGCGATGGCGAGGACGGCCAGCAGCTCGGGCTTGGAACCGGCTTCGAGGCCGTACCTGAAGGGCCGGCCGAAGTGGAACACCTCTTCGACCACCTGGCGCTGCTGGTTGACCTTGATGGGATAAACGCAGCAGTAAGCGCCCTTGTAGCCGTGCTCGGCGATGGCGGCCTCAAAGGCGGCGTGGATCTCGCTGAGGCGGTGGCGCAGGATCTCGGCGAAGCGGATCAGAATGGGCAGGGATATGCCGCGCAAGACCAGGGTGTCCACCAGCTCCTTGAGGTCGACGGCGCGGGCCGGGTCCTTGGACGGATGGACGTAGAGGTGGCCGTTCTGGCCGACGGAGAAATAGCCCTTGCCCCAACTGGCCACGTCGAAGAGCTCGCTCGATTCGGCCGTGGTCCAGCGGTCGGAGGGCTCACGCACAAGCGTATTGTCAGAAACCTTGAGACTCACCGGTCCTCCCGTCACTCAAGTGTCCAACGAAATGGACTGTGGGGCAAGGGGAAATATCAGCCTCGGCCGGCAGCGCCAGGCGCCACCCCGCATAATCAAGAGACGGAGGCTGGAAGGTGAGCGTTCCAAAGCGCTTCATTGAAGTGAGCCACCCGGTGGAGGCGGGGATGGAGACTTACCCCGGGTTGCCTGCGCCGCGCTGTGAGGTGGTGCTGGATTACGAGGCGTCGCGCGCGCGATACCAGGCTCGGGCGGAGTTCTTCATTGCCTCGCTGCACCTCTGCGGCAACACCGGGACCTACGTAGACGCGCCGGTGCACCGGTTCCGGGGCGGCGCGGACCTGGCGCACCTGCCGCTGGAGTCGCTGGCCGATTTGCCGGTGGTCCGCGTGGACGGGCGGGGGGCGCGCGGCATCGGCCCGGAGGCGTTTGCGGGCCTGGATCTTCGAGGCTGCGGGGTGCTGGTGAATAGCGGGTGGTCGCGGCACTGGCGGACGGCGCGGTATTTCGAGCCGGCCCCGTTTCTGACCGGGGAGGCGTGCGACGCGCTGCTGGCCGCCGGCGCGCGTTTCGTGGGCATCGACTCGCTGAATATCGACGATACGCTTGACCCGGCACGGCCGGCGCACACGAAGCTGCTGGGGGCGGGCGTGCCGGTTTGCGAGCACATGACCAACCTGGCCGAGGTTCCGGCGGCGGGCGGACGGCTGCACGCGGCGCCGATTGCCTGGGTGGGCGGAGCGTCGTTTCCGGTGCGGGCGTATGTGGTGGTGGGGGGCGATCGGTGAGGAGAGCGGCGGGAGAAGTCGGAGAATTCGGGGACACGCCTGCGTTTGTGCGTAGGCGGAAGACTTGGCGTTCCAGCCCGGAGTGTCCCCGAATTCTCCGAATTCTTGGGCAGGGGGCCGGAGATGGGGAATAATCGAAGGATGGAACGGTTTCTGGAAGGGAAGTGCGCAGTTGTGACGGGCGGTACGCGGGGCATTGGGCGCGCGGTTACCGAAGCTCTGCTCGGCGCGGGCGCCTCGGTGATCATTTGCGGGCGGAGCGAAGAGGGCGTGAGGCGGGCGGTGGCCGAACTCGGCGCGGTGGGCGGCAAAGTCGCCGGCGTGTGCGCCGATGTCTCGAATCCCAGCGACGTCGCGGCGCTGTTCGGCTACGCTGACGAGCAGCTCGGCGGCCTCGATATTCTGATCGACAACGCCGGCGTGGGCGTGTTCGCCAGCGTCGCGGATATGACGGTCGACGAGTGGCGGCGCACCATCGGCACCAACCTGGACGGAGTTTTCTATTGCTGCCACGAGGCGATGCCGCGGTTCCGGAAGCGCGGCGGCGGATTCGTGATCAACATCAGCAGCCTGGCGGGCAGGAACCCGTTCGCGGGCGGCGCGGCGTACAACGCCTCGAAGTTCGGGCTGAACGGATTCAGCGAGGCCATGATGCTCGATCACCGCTACGATAACGTGCGCGTGGCCGTCATCATGCCCGGCAGCGTGGACACCCGTTTCGGCGGCCAAGGGGGCGGGGACTGGAAATCCGCGCCGGAGGACATCGCCGAGGCGGTGCTGGATCTGCTGCGGATGCCCGCGCGGTCGCTGATCAGCCGGCTGGAGATCCGGCCGAGCAAGCCCAAAAAGGGCTGAGGCGGAGCGGCGTCTGGCGGCATCCAATCGGGTATAGCGCAACAGAGTGGCTAGAGATTCGTTCTGGGAGCGGGATTCATAGTTGGCACGGGAATTGCTCGAAAGATGGTCAGAGAGGGGAAAAGGGGAGAGGGACGACATGGTTCGGATGAACATGCCGCTGGATCCCACCAGAACCGGCCGGGATGCGGAATCGCTCGAAGCCAACCTGAAAAGGCGCATCGTCGGGCAGGATGAAGCGGTCGAGCAGATTGTCAACATTTTCCAGATGCACCTGACCGGGATGACCGCGCCGGGGCGGCCCATCGGGAACTTCCTGTTTCTGGGACCGACGGGATCGGGCAAGACGCGCACCGTGGAAGCGACCGCCGAAGCGCTGGTGGGAAATCCGCGAGCGGTGATCAAGATCGACTGCGCCGAGTTCCAGCACAGCCACGAAATCGCGAAGCTGATCGGCTCGCCTCCGGGCTATCTGGGGCACCGTGAGACGCACCCGCTGCTAAGCCAGGAAGTCCTCAATCAGTATCACACCGAGCGGGTGAAGGTCAGCTTCGTGCTGTTCGATGAGATCGAGAAAGCGAGCGATGCGCTGTGGAACCTGCTGCTGGGCATCCTCGACAAAGCGACGCTGACGCTGGGCGACAACCGGCGGGTGGATTTCAGCCGCGCGATGATCTTCATGACCAGCAACCTGGGAGCGGGCGAGATGAGCAACATCCTGAGCCCGAGGCTGGGATTCCAGATCGGCCCGGCCGATCCGAAAACGGTCGTGCTGGACGAGCGGGTGGCGGACAAGATCTCGCAAGCCGGGGTGGAGGCCGCGCGGCGCAAGTTCACGCCGGAGTTCATCAACCGGCTGGACAAAATCGTGGTCTTCCGGCCGCTGGGGGAGGCCGAGCTGCGGAAGATCCTGGACATCGAGCTGCGCATGGTGCAGCAGCGGGTGCTGCAGGCCGCGGGCACGAGCCCCTTCATTTTCACGGTCTCTCCGGCCGCCAAGGATTTCCTGCTGGCGGAGGGGACGGACATGAAGTACGGCGCGCGCCACCTGAAGCGCGCCATCGAGCGGCACCTGGTGCAGCCCATGTCGAACCTGATCGCCACGGAGCAGGTGCGGGGCGGCGACTGGGTGCGCGTGGATTACGATGCTCAGACAGGGCGGATGACGTTTCTGAAGGAAGCGGAGGGCATGCCGGCCTACGCCATGGCGGAGCTGGCCGAAACGCAGATTCCGGCGCCTGGCGCCGCTCAGGCAAGCGCGGCCTCGGCCGAGGCGATCCGCGTGACGCGCGCGGGGTCGAGCCGGAGGGGCTGAATCAGGTGCGCGGCCCCCACAGGGCCGGGTATTCTTCCAGCGCAACCCGCACCAGTTGGCTGCGGGTTCGGACTGAGGTTTTCATAAAGAGCTGCTGGAGAGCCGATTTCACCGAGGCTTCAGAGATGCTCACCCGTTGCGCAATTTCCTTGTTGCTCAAGCCCTCGAAAACACCCTTGAGGACTTGCCGCTCGCGCTCCGTGAGCGCCTTGGGCCGCTCGGAGTCGCTGGCGCGCTCGACCGCCTGGACGAGGGCCTGGATACAGCGCTGGTCAACCCAAACCTCACCGGCCATCACTTTGCGGATCGCATCCGACAGCAGCGCGGGGGAGCTGTGCTTGAGGAATATGCCGCAGACTCCCAGGCCAAGCGCCCGCACAGAATCGGCGTCAGACATCCCGGCAGTCACAATGAAGATTCGTCCCGTGTAACCGGCCTCGCGCGCCTTCCGAATGAACTGGAAACCGTTCTCATCTCCCAGGTCGTAGTCGAGCAGCACCAAATCGATCGCGTTTTCACACAGCGACTTCAGCGCCTCCGCGGACGACGCGCAGTGTGCGACCATTTGAAAACCCGGCTCAGTGTCCAGCAGCTTGCCGAGGCTCTCCCGAAACAGAGTATGGTCGTCCAGTAGCAACAGTCGGATGCTCACGATCACCTTCTCTTAACGGGCCTTCCCCACGCTCGAATGCCCGGGGCAGCAGGACCGCAAAACAACAGCCGGAGGGCTGCGGCCGATACTCGATTTCGCCATGGAAGCCGCGCAGGAAGGCCCTTGACAGATACAACCCCAGGCCGGTCGCCGAGGCGCCACTTTGGAAGGGCCTGAACAGCCGCTCGGGTGCGGCGACGCCGCACCCGGTATCGATGAATCGAACGACTACGGACTCACCGTCCAAGGATGCCGTAACGGTGAGCTCCTTGGGGCTCTGCCGCTCCATCGCGCGCTGGCTGTTTTTCACAATGTTCAGGAAGGCCTGCAGCAGCGCCTGACGCTCAGCCCAGACCGGCGGAACCGAATCCGGGACGTCCCAGCGGATGGACATCCCGGATTCGCGAAACTCCGGCTCGACCACGATGCGGAGCTCCTCCAGGACCGAATGGATATCGAGAACTTCAACCTGTGGCCCCTTTGTCGGCGCCAGTTCCAAGCCGGCCATCCGTCCCAGACCCTCCACCAGGCCTCCGAGCGCGCGGAAATCCTCGTTCTCCGACAGCCGCTCGTCGCGCGCAAGCTTCGTATGTACCACGCCGATGGCCCCGCAGACGTTCCGGATCTCGTGGAACATGGCGCTCACGGCGATCTTCGACCCGGCGAGCAGTTGCTGGAGACTGTATTCCTGGCGATCCCGCAGCTCGTCCGAGGCGTCGAGCACAACCGCCGCCAGACGCGGGCCCGACCGCGTCTGATATGTCGAGAACCAGACCTGGGCCAGGAATACATCGCCGTCCCGCCGGCGGCCGCGGCACTCCAGCGCGGTGCGGAAAAGAGGTCCTTCTCCGGTGGGCACGCGGGCCAGAGCAGGCAGATAGGTGGCTATGGCCTGGCCCTCCAGTTTGCCCGGGTCGATCCCCAGGAGCTTATGCGCCGCCTCATTCGCGACCAGCACCCTTCTGTCCGCATCCAGCGTGATCATTGCCGCCGGGCTGGTCTCGATCAGAAACCTCAATTGCTCGTCCGCCTCGCGGCGCAGCGCAGCCTCCCGCTCAATTTCTTCCAGGTGCTGGTTCGCCAGGCGCCGATTGCGCGCCGACTGGAAGACGTAGATGCCGGCGCCATAGAACGCCGCGAAGGTGAGGATGAGCCGCGGCACGCCCAGCGAAAGCGTCCATCCGAACGGGGGGCCGAACACCTCGCTGAGACCGGTGCAAAGGGCTGCAACGCCCGCGATTTGGAGGGGCCCCAGATAAGCGCCCACCATGAGCATGGGGAACAGGTAAAGAAAGCCGAAGGAGATGTTTACGTCGAACCACCAATCGATCGCGCCCACCACCGCAATGATTGCGGCGGCGCGCACCAGCATCGTCTTCCGGCTGCCCTGGAAGAAGCGCAAAACGAATTCTTGCGGCCTGCTTGGATCCAAAAGCGATTCTCTTGATTCATTTTAGCCCAGGGCCGCGGCGGGGCAATCGGTGTTGCGGCTATCCAAAAGATCCAGCCAAGAGATACCCGCGCCTCCGCCGGACGATTCTGGACCAAGCCGATTCGCTTCCATAAACTGGGCGATAGCAGGGTGTCTTCCTCAGGGGGGTCACGAAGAGCCAGCGCCTTTTACTGCGGTCGCTGGAGGCGCCATGGAGCCGCAGCGGATGTCTCAGAAACGAATTCGCTTGAGGGACCAGAATCGGTTGAAGCTGCCATACGTAAGACCGGCAGTCATTTCGTTGGTGCTGATTCCAGCCGCGCTGCTGATCCTGGCCGTGTTCGAGGACCCGAAATCGGGCGACATCATGCCTGCCTGGCTGCCTGGGCTGGTACTGGGGACACTGTTCGCGGCTATCGGCACGCTGTTCTATGCCGAGTATCGAACACGACGCCGCAGCCTCCAGGGGGAACAGCGGCCCCGCCGGCGTGTTATTGCGCGGGCGCTTTCCCGGCTGCTGGTAGCCGCCGCGATTGTGGCTTGCCCGATCCAGAGCTCGCATGCCCAGACCGTGTATACCTGGCAACAGATTCGCGACAGGTTCGAAGCCGCGAATCCGACGTTGAAGGCGGCTCAGCTCGCGATCGAGGAGTCGCGGGATGAGGAGATCACGGCCTTCTTGCGTCCCAACCCGAGCCTCACCCTGCTGGCGGATGGGACCCAGCTCACGCCATCGGACGGGGTATACCGCCCCTTCGCCGGCACCGTGCTCTCGCCCAGCTTCAGCTACATGCACGAGCGCCGGCATAAGCGGGAACTGCGGCGCGATGCCGCCAGGCAAGGCACGACGGTTGCGGAATCGACTTATTCCGACCAGGAACGGAGCCTGCTGTTCAGCCTGCGGAACGGCTTCGTCCAGGTCCTCGAGGCGAAGGCGACGCTGCAGAACGCGCGCGAGAACCTGGAGTACTGGGACAAGGAACTGGATGTGAATCGGCGGCGGTTCCGAGCGGGCGATCTGGCCCAAGTGGATTTGAACCGGCTGGAACTGCAGCGCGTTCAGTTCGAGTCCGATCTCGAAACGGCCCTGGTCAACCTTCGCACGGCCAAGATCCAGCTTCTGACGCTTCTAAACGACCGGACACCGATCGACCGGTTCGATGTCGCCGGGCCGTACGATTTCAGCGAGCAGTTAATGCCGCTGGAGGAGTTTCGGAACGCCGCGCTGGCGGCACGTCCGGACTTGAAGGCGGCCGTCGAATCCGTGGAGCTGGCCAGGATCGACTACCGGCTGGCGGTGGCCGACGGCTCGACCGATCCGACGTTCAGCGCCTGGTGGACGCATAACGCCTCTACCGCCAACCCGTTCGCGCACGACACGATCGGCGCCAGCGTGAGCATTCCCCTGCGCATTTTCGACCGGAACCAGGGCGAGAAGGCCCGCGCGCAGGTCGATATCGGCCGGAGCGAGCGATTGCGGGAGGCCACCGAGGCTTCGGTCCTCAGTGACGTGGACTCGGCTTATTGGACGCTGATCCAGGGCTTGGATCTGCTGAAGCCATACAAATCGAAGTATTTGCCGCTGGCCGAAGACAATCGCAACCGGATCGCGTTTGCCTTCCAGAACGGGGGCGCGTCTCTGCTGGATTTTCTGGACGCGCAGAAATCCTACCGGGACACGCGAGTGGCCTACCTGAATCTGATTGGTTCGTACTTGACCGCCGCGGCCCAGATGAACATGGCTGTGGGGCGGGAGGTGGTGCAATGAATCGCGCTGTTTTCTTCCGAATTGCGCTGTGCCTCGGGCTGGCGGCTTTCCTCGCCGGATGCGAAAGGAGGGTGGCCGCGCACGACAGCGCCGACACCGGCACAGGCCCGGTTCTCAGCCCAGTCGAGGCCGACATGGACGCCGCCAG
The DNA here is from genome assembly GCA_963719445.1 of Bryobacterales bacterium. Lineage (GTDB taxonomy): Bacteria > Acidobacteriota > Terriglobia > Bryobacterales > Bryobacteraceae > DASWZN01. The sequence continues at coordinate 2,426,744 of OY970385.1, read as the reverse complement.
CTTCAAGGTCGACCATCCGGAGGAGTTTCCGCTGGTGACCGCCGACGAGTACGTCGCTGCGCCCGAGTTGAACGTGACCGGCGTCATCGGCCCGGACGTTTCGCGGCAGGTGCCGGTGCCGTCGCTGGCGTCGGGCCGTGTGGTCGAAATCTCCGCCCGGCTGGGCGACGAAGTGCGAAAAGGCCAGCTTCTGTTCAAGGTGAGGAGCAGCGACATCGCGGGGGCGTTCTCGGATTATCGCAAGGCGGTCAAGAACGAACAGCTCGCGAAGATACAATTAGACCGCGCTAAAATCCTGTTTGACGACGGAGCCATCCCGAAGAGCGGCCTGGAGTTGGCGCAGAACGCGGAGGACAACGCCAGGGTCGATCTGGAGACTGCCACCGAGCACCTGCACCTCCTGGGGGCCGATCCCGAACATCCTTCCGGAATCGTCGAGGTCCGGGCTCCGGTTTCGGGCGTCATTACCGATCAGCAGATCACGGATTCGTCAGGAGTTCAGGCTCTGACGCCGCCGGCCCCGTTCACAATCTCCGACATTTCGCACGTCTGGGTCGTCTGCGACGTGTATGAGAACGACCTGGCGCAGGTGCGCGTGGGCGAATACGCGGACATCCACCCGAATGCGTATCCCACTCGGGTCCTGAAGGCGCGGATCGGCAACATAGGCCAGATCCTGGACCCGAACATCCGGACGGCCAAGGTGCGTCTGGAGGTGGCCAATCCCGGTCTGCTGCGCTTCGGGATGTTCGTCACGGCGACCTTCCGCGGCGCAGCGGCCCAGAAGCACGCGAGCGTGCCCGCCACGGCGGTCCTGCACCTGCACGACCGCGAGTGGGTCTACATGCCTGCCGGAAGCGGGCGGTTCCGGCGCGTGGAAGTGGCGGCCGGGAATATGCTTCCGGGGAAGATGCAGGAGGTCTCCGGCATCCGGCCCGGCGAGCAGGTGGTCCGCAATGCGCTGGTGCTGCAGAGCACGGTGGAGCAGTAATGATCAAACGGCTGGTCGATTTTGCGCTGAGGAACCGGTTTCTGGTCCTCTCGATGGCGATCCTGCTGTTCGCCTGGGGCGCGGTCTCGTTCCACCAGCTTCCGGTTGAAGCGTATCCCGACGTGGCGAACAACTATGTGGAGGTCATCACGCAGTGGCCGGGGATCTCCGCGGAACAGATCGAGCAGCAGGTCACGATCCCGCTCGAAAACGTGATGAACGGGATCCCCGGGGTGGCGCATCTGCGGTCGTTCTCCATCTTCGGCCTCTCCGACCTGAAGCTGATTTTCGATGACCACACGGACAACGGGTGGAACCGCGAGCGGGTGCTCGAGCGCCTGGCACAGGTCACCCTGCCGCCGGGCGTGGTGCCGCAGATGGGCACCGACTGGAGCCCGGTGGGCCAGATTTACTTCTTCACGCTGCACAGCACCAATCCGCAGTACGACGTGATGGACCTGAAGTCGCTCGAAGACTGGGTGATCGAGAAGAACCTGAAGGCGGTGCCGGACATCGTCGATGTGGCGACGTTCGGCGGGCCGACACGGGAGTATCAGGTGCGCGTCGATCCCAACAAGTTGATCGCGTACGGGATGAGCCTGGGCCAGATCGAGCAGTTGCTCGCCAATAACAACGCGAACGCCGGGGGCAGCTTTCTGGAGGCTGGACTGCAGCAGGTCAACGTGCAGGAGGTGGGGCTGGTCGCCAATGTCCGGGACATCCAAAACACGGTCATCACGGCGAAGAACGGCACGCCGTTGCGCGTCCAGGACATTGCCGTGGTGGCGCAAGGCCCGAAGATCCGCCTGGGCCAGTTCGCGCGGGCCATCCGGCACGAGGACGGGAGGGTCGTCGACAACGACGACGTGGTTTCGGCCTGGGTGCCGATGCGGAAAGGCGCGGACGCGGAGACGGCGCTGGCGGGACTTCACGCCAGGGTGAAAGAGCTGAACGACCGCATTCTGCCTCCGGGCGTGAAGATCGTTCCGTTCATCGACCGCAGCGAGTTGGTGGAGCACACGACTCATACGGTGCTGCACAACCTCACGGAAGGCATCATCCTTGTGGTGATCGTCCTGCTGTTGTTTCTGGGAAATGCCCGCGGCGCGATCATCGTCGCCTTGACCATCCCGTTCTCGCTTCTGTTCGCGGCTACTTGCCTGAAACTGAAGGGCATTCCGGCAAACCTGCTGTCGCTGGGCGCGCTCGACTTCGGAATGGTGGTGGACGGCGCCGTGGTGATGGTGGAGAACATCGTTCGGCATTTGAGCCGCAACGGGACGGACAATCGGTCTCCGGCTGAGAGAATCTCCCAGGCCGCCCACGAGGTGCAGCGGCCGGTGTTTTACGCGATCGCCATCATCATCACGGCTTACCTGCCCATCTTCACGCTGCAGCGGGTCGAGGGCCGGCTGTTCAGGCCGATGGCCTGGACCGTGGCGTTCGCACTCTTGGGCGCCCTGATGTTCTCGATTCTGGTGGCGCCCGCGCTGGCCAGCCTCTTCTTCGCCCGAGGCACGCGCGAGTGGCGCAATCCGGTGATGTCCTGGCTGACGGACCAGTACCGGAACGCGCTGAGGTGGGCGATCCGGCTGCGCTGGTTCACCGTCGCCGGGGGCGTCGCCAGCCTTCTCCTTGCGATCTATCTGACGGTCGGTGGCGTGATCGGCTCCGAGTTTCTGCCTCATCTGGATGAGGGCTCTCTGTGGGTGCGGGGCACTCTCGCGCCGAGCACCGGGCCGAGCGAAGGGATCCGACTGGCGAACCGCGCGCGGATTCTGCTGTGCTCGTTTCCCGAAGCCACGGAATGCACCAGCCAGGTGGGCCGTCCCGATGATGGCACGGACGTGACCGGCTTCTTCAACACGGAGTACTACGTCGGTCTGAAGCCCAAGGAACAGTGGCGGCCGGCGTTTGACGAGGACAAGGAGGAAGTCATTGCGGCCATGAACCGGGAACTCGCGAGGATCCCGGGCGTGATCTGGAACTTCTCTCAACCCATCGCGGACAACATGGAGGAGGCAGTCAGCGGAGTCAAAGGACAGCTTGCGACCAAAATCTACGGGGACGACTTGGCCGTTCTCGAGCAGAAGGCCGATCAGATCGTCAACATCATGCGAGGCGTCAGGGGAATCGAGGACCTGGGCGTCTTTCGTGTGCTGGGCCAGCCGAACCTGAACGTGACGGTGGATCGCCGGCAGGCAGCGCGTTACCAGATCAACGTGGCGGACGTCCAGGACGCGATCCAGACCGCGGTGGGCGGCAACGCCCTGACGCAGGTCTTGCAAGGCGAGGCGCGGTACGACCTGGTGCTGCGCTATCTGCCGCAGTTCCGTGACACCAGGGAGGCGATCGAAAACATTCGCCTGCTCTCGCCAAGCGGGGAACGGGTGTCGCTCGGGCAGCTCTCGAAGGTCGAGGAGCGAGATGGGGCATCCGAGATCTACCGCGAGGGGAACCAGCGCTACATCGCGGTGAAGTACAGCGTGCGGGGGCGCGACCTGGGCGGCGCGGTCGAGGAATCGATCAAGAAGGTAAACGCCCGCGTGCCGCTTCCGCGCGGGTATCACATCGACTGGGAGGGCGAGTACGAGAGCCAGAAGCGGGCCGAGGAGCGCCTGCTGATCATCGTGCCCCTGACCATCCTGTTGATCTTCATCATTCTGTACACGATGTTCCGCTCGTTCAAGTGGGGCATTCTGATCCTGGTCAATGTGATGCTCGCGCGAATCGGCGGCTTGCTGGCCCTCCTGATTACACACACGAACTTCAGCGTCTCCTCAGGGGTCGGCTTTCTAGCCCTGTTTGGCGTTTCGGTCCAAACCGGAGTCATCATGCTCGAGTACATCAACCAGCGGCGGGCGCGGGGCGCGTCGGTAGAGGAATCGGCCATAGAGGGAGCGGTGCTGCGGCTGCGGCCCATCATGATGACCATGCTGGTGGCGACGCTGGGGCTGCTGCCGGCCGCGCTGTCCCATGATATCGGCTCCGACTCACAGCGGCCGTTTGCCATCGTGATCGTGGGTGGCCTGATCGCCGATTTGGCGATGAGCATCTTCCTGCTCCCGACGCTGTACGTGTGGATGGCTGGCGACCGCGACGTGCTGCCGGAAGTTGAGGCTGAGGCCGTGTAGCGCAGACTCGCCGCGGGGGGCGGGCTTCAGCGTGATGTATGGAGCGGCGCGGGCGCCAGGGTCCAGTGCGCCAGATCGAGCCACCGGTTATCGCTCGTGTTCTGGACGAACGTAACCGTTTCGACCGGGAAGGAGCGGTCGCCCCGGAACTGGGCCCAGCGCCGCCTGGCGACTTCCTGGACTCGCGCAACCTGGTCCGGAGAAAGGTCCTGTGCCAGCGTGATGTGCGGATGATAGCTGAATGGCTCGACAAAACCGAGATGGCCGGCGTTGAGGCGATCGTGAATGCGCTTGAGCTCTTCCCTGCCGGCGCCAAGGCCGATGTAAGTGACTGAGGTATTGTCGAAGATCTCGATCTGCCCCGCCTCGATCCGGAAGGCTAGAATGCCGGCTATCCATTGGTTCAACTGCTCGACGGCGATTTGGATGGGGACGGACACCGGGCGCGGCGGCAGGACCGTCACATGCGCGCGCGGCAGGCAGGCCGGGACGAGTTCGCGGCGGAGATGGTCCAGGAACTCGCCCAGGGGACCTGGAATGTAAGTAACCAGCGCAAAGCAATTGATCGGCACGGCGCCGTTATCGCCGCAAGGCATCAGTTCCCATCCTACCGGTTTTCCGCGGTTTTCGGTGCGGGACATCTTTGCTCATCGTTCCAGGACGTTCGATTGGCCGGCCTCTGGTACTACCGGCTCCGGGACGGCCCATTGGGCCTCCTCGAGGCCAACGTACTTGCAAATCCGCAGGGAGCCGGCCTGGTCCTCGAGGATGTCGCCGATTCGGAGCGGCTGTCCGGAGTCGCGGAGGGCGGCCCAGGCGGCGTAAAGGCCCGGCGCTTCGATCTGGCTGGCCTCGGTGTAGTCGCGACGGCGCACCTGGCTGGTCCCGGCGGTGTGGGGCGCCCAGCGGAACAGTTGGAGCTGTGAATCGCGCAGCCGGTGGATCTTGAACAAAGGCATCAGAGCCATTTTACGGCGGGGCGGCGGGCTGCGCATCTGCGCGGGGGGTGCGTGGCGGGGAACGATTGGCCCCCGGCCCGAGCGGGGCCTTCGGGGCGTCTCACGGCGAAACCGCCGGGCCGAAGGCGCTGCGCCAGAGATCCTTTCGGGCCCGGCCATGGCATTTGCACTACGCCATTTGGGACAATGAGTTTTCCGCGCGGGTGAGGCCGCGACGCGACATGTCCCGAACGACGTTGGTCCTGATCCTCGTTATTGCCCTCGGAATTGCGGCGGTGTGGATTCACGAGCGAAGCACGGGCGCGCCGACGGTTCCGTTCACCAAGGTCCGGCGGGAAACGCTGGTCAGCAGCCTGACGACGAACGCGAGGATCGAGCCTTCCGCCTGGGTGGCGGTTCACGCGGAGCGGGCGGGCGTCATCGGGCGGGTAGCGGTCCACAAGGGCCAGGTTGTGGCGAAAGGGGCGCTGGTCGCGGAGCTGACATCGCAGGAAGCCCAGGCGGCAGTGGCCTCGGCCGAGGCGGCGGCCGACGCGGCGCGCGCCCAGCTCGATACCGTGCTTCAGGGCGGGACGGCACAGGCGCAGGTCGATGTCGCGAACGAGATCGCACGGAGCCGGCTGGATCTCGACGCCGCCCAACGCGATTACGAGATCACCAAACGCCTGGCTGTCAAGCAGGCTGCGACGGGCCAAGACGTGATCGACGCCTCCCAGCGCGTCGAGCGGCTCCAGACGGCAATCGCCGGTCTGGAAAAGAAGCGTGCCGCCCTGGTCGGATCCTCCGACCGCACCGCGGCAGAGGCCAAAGTGCGAGAGGCGCAGGCCAGCGTGGATCAGGCGCGGCTGCAACTGGAGCACAGCTCCGTTCGCGCCCCCATTGCGGGAACGGTCTACGATCTGCCCATCCACAAGGGCGCGTTCCTGAGCGTCGGGGACCCGGTGGCCGAAATCGGCGATGTGCAAAGGCTGCAGGTTCGCATTCAGGTGGATGAACCCGAGCTGGGGCGCATCGGGGTGGGAATGCCGGTGGCCGTGACTTGGGATGCGGCGCCTGGCCGGCGGTGGCAGGGGACGGTGGAGAAGATGCCTACCCAGGTGGCCCCGCTCGGCACCCGGCAGGTCGGCATCGCCCTGGCGACCATCGAGAATCCCGACCTCAAGCTCGTCCCGGGGACCAACGTGAACGTCGAGGTCACGTCGCAGGTAGTGAGCGACAGCCTGACGGTTCCCAAAGAGGCGATCCGCACGGAGAGCGGGCAGACCGGCGTCTACGCGCTGCGCGATGGCCAAGTGGAGTGGCGGCCCATCAAGCTCGGCGCTTCGAACATCACGCGCGCGGTTGTGGTCAGCGGGCTGATGGAAGGGGACATGGTCGCGCTGCGCACGGAGCGGGCTTTGCACAATGGCCAAGCGGTGCGAGCGATGACTCCGTAAGGTTAGACACGGCACCGCTCCCTTCGGCCGGGGCTTGGCCGGACCGGCGATTTGGGATAATGAGGTGTGCCGAAGAGCAAAGATCTCGAGGCGGTCCTCCGGCGGACCGAGCAACAGCTCCAGCTTTTCCAGAAGATCAGCCGTTTCATGGTGCGGGAAATGAGCCTGCAGGAGGTGCTGCAGGGCGTCGTGGCCCTGGTGGTGGAGTTCACGGGCTGCGACTCGTGTTTGATCTACCTGTTCGCTAACGAGGAGCTGGTGCTGTGCGCCTCCAATACGCCGCACCCGTCCGAGATCGGCAAGATCCGGCTGAAACAGGGCGAGGGACTTACGGGCTGGGTGGCGAAGGAGCGGCGGCTGGTGGCGATCTCGCGCGAGGCGTACGCGGACCCGCGGTTCAAGAGCTTCCGTGATCTCCCGGAAGACACCTTCGAGGCGTTTCTCTCAGCACCGGTGATTGCCCGCAACCGGGTGGTGGGGGTTATCAACGTGCAGCACCGGCTGCCGCATCAGCACACCGGCAGCGAGATGGAGCTACTGACGACGGTCGGCGAGCAGGTAGGTTGCGCGCTGGTGCTGGCGCGCATGGCGCCGCTGGCGGCGAATGCGAACCACGCGGACCTGGTCCTATCCTCCAGGCAGGGAGCGCCGCAGTAGTCCGATGCCGCCTGGCCAGGAGGTGAGATGAACGGGCGTTTGACGACGCTGGCGGTGGCGGCGCTGTGGCCGGTCCTGGCCACGGCGGGCGAGCGGTGGCATCTCGAGTATTTTTTCGACCCGGCGAACGATTCCGAGTTCAACATAGCGGCTCTCGCGTTTCCGTCGGCGCGGTGCGGAATAGCGGCGGGCCAGATCGGGGGCCGGGGCAAGCCGAAACCCTACGCGGTCGCGACGACCGACGGCGGCCGGACGTGGACGCCGGTGGCGATCCCCGAAATCGCGATTTCGCTGTTCTTCCTGGATGAGCACAGCGGGTGGCTGGTGGCTCCCAATGGCATCTGGCACACCAGCGACTTCGGCCAGAAGTGGACCAAGCTGAAACCCGCACCCGACGCGCTGCGGGTGTACTTCCGCGACGAGAAGCGCGGCTGGGCCGTGGGGGGGTACAGGTCGGTGTACCAGACCTGGGATGGCGGCGCGAGCTGGACGGCGGTGGCGGCTGCCGGCAATGTGGACGCCCCCCGGGAACACTCGGTCTACAGCGCGATCGCGTTCGCGGGTTCCAAGGAAGGGTTGATCGTGGGGTGGAGCAAGGCACCCCGCCCCGGCGAGCGCAACAGGGAGCCCGACTGGGTGGACCCGGAAGGGCTGCCTCGCGAATGGCCCGGGCTCGGCCTCTCGCTTGAAACCAGCGACGGCGGCGCAAGCTGGAAGGGGCACGAGATGTCGATATTCGGCGAATTCACGGCGGTAAGCCTGGCGCCGAATGGGCAGGGGTTACTGCTGATCGAGTTTTTTGGGCGATTCGACTACCCTTCCGAGGTCTATCACGTCGATCTCGTCAGCGGAAAGAACACGCGGTCGCTCCGGAGAAAGGACCGCGCCGTGACCGACGTGCTGGTTCCGGCGAAGGGGCCGGCATACGTGGCGGCGGTCGAGCCGCCTGGAACGCTCTTCCACTCGCCCGTGCCGGGGAAGCTCAAGTTGCTGAAAAGCGAAGACTTAGAGAAGTGGACGGAGATGGAGGTCGACTATCGCGCGGTGGCTCGCCGCGCCTACCTGGCCGCTCCGGACGGAGAAAACGTGTGGGTGGGGACGGATACGGGGATGATCCTGAAGCGGACGGCTCAGTAGCTCGGAGGCGTGCCCCAAGGCAGGCGGAACCGCCTGCCCCACGTTGTCTCACCGGGCCGGAACACTTTATGTCAGTTCTGTTTCAGCGAGCCGCTCCGGCCAAAACACGAGTTTGCCGCATTGTTTTATTCACACGAATTCCAGAGCGCATCCTTCCTATCTAACTGAATCAAAACCAAAAAGATTCTGCGGAAATCGATTCGTAACGCGGAGTTTTTGTTTGACTGAAAAAAGGTTTAGGTAGAAGATAGAGATGGTTCCAAGAGGTTTACGGAACAGCGAGCCACGCGGAACGCAGCGGGCCCGGAACGGTGATCCGGTGGAAAGGGTGTCAAAGCTTAGACCACCGGGGAGCGAACGGCACCGGGCGGAACGCGGAGGCAAGCCTTCGGGCGTAAACCGGGACGAGCGTTGAACCGAAGGGATCGAAAGGTCCGGACGGGGAGCAAGGCCTGGAGAGCGAACCGGAGTGGCGGACGAGGCTGCGGCAACGGGTTGCAGGCGCTGATCCGTCCCGCGACGGGAAACCGGACGCGAGGCGGGGAGTTGGTAGCCGAACGGGCCGCAGGCGGATTCGTCAGGAAGTCAAAGAGGCAGGCCGGGAGCTTTAACCCCGGAGAGGTGGCCTGGAAACGGGCAGCCGCCCCGGGCGAGCGAAAGGCCGCATCGAGACTTCGGCTTCATTGTTGACCGTTGTCCGACGGCTTTCGGGGCAGCGATCCGTGACGGTCAAAAGCCGTTGCGGGGAGCAACGAAGGCGACGAGGGCAGGTCGGCGGGTGCCATGTTCGGGCCGGGCATGCCGGCTGGCGAGCGAGCTGCGAAGTAGGTCACTTGGAACCATTTTTGTTTTTGGCCTGCTTCAGGAACGGCTCGCGCCAGGGCTGGGGTGAGCAGCCGGCCCCGGCTGCTGGGCTCCGCCGGCGCTCCCGCCGTGCTTTCGTTTTTGCTTCCTCCGCCGCGGGTCGTATCTTTCCTTGCGTTTGCGAAAACTGACGAAGTTGACGCGGCAATACTCGCAGCGGTAGGGATTGCCACCCAGACTCAAGGCCAGGCTCGTGAAAAACGAGACGCGGTAGTCGTTCTTGTTCCACCGGCTCAAATCCATCCTCCAGCAGCGGGGGCAGCGGGCGAATCTCATGCTGGAAAGCCTCCACGTCCGTTCGATGAAACGGCAGTAACAGCCGCGGCAGCGCAACGGCCGAATGCCAAACCAACTCCAGACGTACTCCGCAGCGCCGTGGAGGTGCGCGTAACGGAGATTGTGGCTTCCGCACTTGGGACAGGCTAGCGACATAGCTGACTGCTTTCGCGGGTGGCGGTATACTCATCGACCAACCGGGAGAAGGCGGCTTCCAGGACGTCCCGAACCAAGCGCCCTTGGGCGAGCGGACGGCCCTCGATCGAGAGCACCGGCAGAAGATTGCGGGTGGTCGAGGTGATGAAGACCTCGCTGGCGGTCATGAGGTCCTCCAGGTGGAGCGTCTTTTCCCGTATGGGGGTTCCTTCAGCCGGGGCAATCTGGAGAAGGATTTCGCGCGTCACTCCCGGCAGGCAGCCGGACTCGAGCGGGGGCGTAAAGACCTCGCCATCGCGCACGACGAAGACGTTGGCGGAGGTGCACTCGCTCACCTCGCCGCGCTCGTTCAGGAGCAGAACCTCGTCGTATCCGCGGGCCTGAGCTTCTTCGAGCATAACCAGGTTGAGGGCCCACGAGAGACACTTCACGCCGCGAAACCGGGAGCCGGCGTGCCGGGCCTGTTCATGGACCGCCAACTTGACGCCAGCGCCCCAGTTCTTGAGTGTGGCAGTGAAGGCGATGAGGTCGAAATCGCGCTCCGGCGAGCCTTCCCAGACACCGCCGCGGTTGCGGACGACGATGACGCGGGCGGACCCGTCCCGGACCTGGTTGGCGGCGATAAGGCGCAGGAGGCGGCAGCGGATGCATTCGGGATCGGCCGGGAACGGCACCCTCAGCGTGGCCGCATCCCGTTTCATCCGCTCCCAATGGCGTTCAAAGGCAAACGGAACGCCGCGGACGATTCGGATGGTGCTGAAGACACCCCAACCGGAGGCCAGCCCGACCTGTCCAGGCGCCAGCACCTTAGCGGAAGCCTCGCAGACGCTGTCGTTGTGGAGTACCAATCGATGCATTGTGGAAGTCTCCATTCTAACGGAATTCGTACGAGTCTCGGCGTGTTGGGCGGGTCTCGAGACCCCTGGCAAGCGTGGACGCCTGCCCCAGAGTTCAGCGCCAGTTCGGGAAGGAGGCGGGCTTGGCGCGGCGGCAATCGTCGAGCAACCCGGCGACCAGGCCGCGGCGCTTCATGAGCCGCTCGAGAAGCTGCTCCAACGCCTCCTGCTCGCCTTCCAACCACTGCAGGGGGACGCTGCGGAAGGCGCGGTCCACGACCTCAATCGGAAAGTAGGCGATGCGATCGAGCCAGGGGGCGAAGTCATCCAGCGAACGGATGTTCTCGTACACGAGGGGGCGGTGGTAGATGCCGTAAAGGGGCGAGTCCGGGAAGTCCCAGTAAGGACCGTTGAAGGCGAAGCCGTGGTCGATCATCCAGGCCAGAAATCCGGGACGCGTGGCGGTGCGGGCGGCGGTCCACTCGCTGATCCGGCTGCGGAAGAAGATCGCCTGGCGGCCGTCGGCGTTGCCGGTCCATTTATCGAAGGCGAGTATTCCCACGAACTCACGGAGATTGACCACCTGCGTCAGGAGCGCGTCGGGGACGAAGTCGTAGACCGCCAGCCGGTCCGGGTCGCCGGGGTAACGCGAGCCGAAATGCCAGCCGGGCTCGACGGGAACGCGGTGCGCGCCGAGTTGCAGTGACAGATCGGGATTAGCGGCGAGAAACTCGCTCGATACCGAGATAACGGCCACCTCGGGGGCCGAAATCTGCAGGTATCGCAGGAGGACGGAGGAGACCGCTTCGTTGATCAGGACGCGGCGATGCTGGGGGTTGTTGCGAAACTTAACCACGTAGAACTGCTGGTCGTCGGCCTGAAGGAGGTGGGACTGCGCGCCGCCGCGCATCTTCCGGATGTGTCGGCGGGCGTTGAGCGGCATAAGCCCGATCTTCTCACAGGCTTCGGCCGCGGGGCGCGACAGGGGACTAAAAACCGCACCCAGCGGGTCCGGAGACGCGATCGAGAACTGGAGTCCCGCCCCACGAGACGAGGGGCTGGAACTTGGTACCCTGGATCAATGGAAGAACAGACGGCTCAGGGAACATCGCCGCGGAGCAAGGAAGAGATTGCGCTGGACATGATGAAATTCATCGCCGTCACTACGGGGTACGGCAAGGGAGCGCCGGTGGCGGGCTACACGGGCAAGCAATCGAAGACACCCGAAGAATACGCAGACGCACTGCTACAACTGTATGGGCGCTGCCGCGAAGTTCTCGGGTAACGGCGGGCGCCGACGGGGCGCCGACGCCCGGTCCGCCGCTCGATAGAGGCTGGCTACTTCTTCTTCTTGGCGGGCTTTTTCGCTTTCTTTGCGACCTTCTTTGCGACCTTCTTTACGACCTTCTTGGCGACCTTCTTGGCAGCCTTCTTGGCAACCTTCTTGGGGGCTGCCTTCTTCACAACTTTCTTCGCCTTCTTGGCGGCCTTCTTCACCGGAGCCTTCGCGGCGACTTTCTTCGCCGGCTTCTTCACGGGCGCTACGGCGGGGGCGGGCGGCACCTCGGCCGCGGGCGCGGGCGCTGGCGCTGGAACTGGAGCTACCTCAGGGGCGACGGGCTCGATCATCTCTTCTTCCTCCTCGTCCTCATCTTCCTCGTCTTCTTCGGGGCCGTACTCTTCCAGGTCGGATTCAAGCTCGACGTGCTCTTCGGTGTATTCGAAATCGTCTTCGTCGCCCATCGAATGGGCGAACTCGAGCTTATTAAACATTTCTTAGGCCTCCTGTACGAGCTTGGTCACACCCTAGAATAACTCGTTTTTGTGAGAAGGCAAGAGTGAGTATTAAAAAAACGGAGGCTGAGGTTGGCAGGCAGGGAGGGTTATTGGCGAGGCGCTGGCGAGATGTTACGGTTTCGCGGCGGAGGGCTTGGAAGCGCGGCGCGGGCGGACGTTCGCGGCGGTGTAGGTCGCGGGCCGGGCGTTCGCGCGCTTCGGGGATGCGGCGGTCCTGCGATGCGCCGCGGCCGCCGTGGAACGCGCGGCCGTGACGCCGTGCGCGGCCGCAACGCGCCGGTGCGCCGAGCGTTTCGCAACCGGCTTTTCCCGAATGGGGGCGGCCGGGATGATGAGCAGATCGCCGGCCTCGACAGCCCCAGCGCCGGCACGGTTGGCGGCGAGGATCGAGTTCTGAGTCACGCGGTAGCGTTGCGCAATGAGGGCTAAGTTCTCTCCGCCTGCGACGCGGTGCACGCGCCAGGCGGTGCGCTTTTCCGGCGGCACCGTATCCAATACAGCGACCAGGGCGGCGGCGGATCCCTTGGGAACGCGCAGAGGCGTGCCGGGCGGCGCGATGTTCTTGAGCAGCGCCGGATTCAGATCGCGAAGCTGCGAGACCGGACACTCGGCCAGATCGGCGGCCAACTGAAGGTGCGTGGGGGCGGAGATCTCGATGGTGTCGTATTCGAGCGGCGGATCGCCTTCGATCCCGTCCAGACCGTACTCCTTGGCGTTTTTCATGATGATGGTCATCGCCAGGATTGCGGGGACGTAGTTGGCGGTCTCCTTGGGCAGCATGTTGCGGCCGCGCAGCTCCCAGAAATCCGCGAAACCGGTGCGTTCGACGGCGCGGTCCACAGTGACCGGCCCGCAGTCGTAGGCGGCCATCGCCAGGTACCAGTCGCCGAAGTGGCGATAGAGGTCGCGGAGGTGGCGGGCGGCGGCGCGGGTGGCCTTTTCGGGATCGAGGCGGTCGTCGGAATACGGCGACTGCAACAGGCCGTACTGCTGGCCACGGGCCCGCATGAACTGCCACATGCCGGTGGCGGCCTTGTGGGAAACGGCGCGGGGCTGGAAGCCGGATTCCGCCTGCGCGAGGTAGATCAGCTCCTGGGGAACGCCTTCCTCATCGAGGACGCGCCGGATGAGCGACTTGTAGCGGCCCGAGCGCTCGACGCCATAGACGAGGATGCGGCGGCCGCGGCCCGTGGAGAAGAAGTTGATGTAGGAGAGCACGGGATCCGTGATCTGGAGCGGCAGTTGGGAGGCGGTGGCGCGCAACTCCTCGGCGACTTTGTCCTTCAGCGCAGGATCGACCGGAAACGTCAGGGGCTCGAGATCTTCGAGGGGCGGCTTCGCGAAGCCGGGCTCGGAAGCGGTGTCGCCGGCGCCCAAACCGGCGAGGTCCAGGCGGTGGATGGCATCGACGAGCTCTTCAAGCTTCTTGTCGACGGGGACGCGGGTGGCAGAGTCTTCGGGCGCGGAGAGCAGAACGTCGATGGCGCGGTCGAACTCGCGGCGGGCAGCGTCGGCGTCTCCGACCTGATAGCGAGCGCGGCCGACCTGAAAGTGCCATTCCGCTTCGCGGATGAGAGCGTCGGCCCGGCTGCCGAGCGTGGCAGGGGGCGGCGGCGAGATGAAGTGAGGGGAAGCGGCCAGATCGAGCGGCGCGTCGAGCGGCGGAGGGTCGGGAGCGTAAAAGGCGCGGATGCCGGGAGCGGGCGGAGCCAGGAAGGAGGTCCGGAAAGACTGGGCGGGGACACAACCTATGGAAGTGCCAAGGAGCGCCAGAGAGCCCAGCCAAGACGAATATATCCTTAACCCGTTCATCCACCTCCCGACGGGACCCTGCCAGGTCAGGCTCTACCGCTGCTACAACTACGACTTTAACCCAATTGAAATGGGGGGGTCAAGACGGAGATTGGGAGGTACAGGTGCGGTGTGGGCAGAGGGAAGGTGTTGAAGATGAGGGAGTTTGGGGCGGTGTTGGGGCCGGCGACTGGTGCGGCGGTGCCAGTCGTACGGTGCTCGGCAGGCGGAACCGCCTGCCCCACGGCCAGCGGAAGCGCCTGCCCTGCGGGCTATTCTTCTTCTTCCTCTTCGCCGGCCTTGGCGGCCTTGGCGGCGGCGATCACTTTTTCGGCCTGGAGCTGGGGAACGAAGTCGTAGTGGCTGAACTCCATGGTGAAGGAAGCGCGGCCCTGGGTCATGGAGATCAGGTCGTTCTGGTAGTTCAGCATCTCGGCCATGGGGACCTGGGCGCGGACGATCTGCGTGCCGCCACGGGTGTCCATGCCGGCGATGCGGCCGCGGCGGCTGTTGAGGTCGCCCATGAGGTCGCCGGCGTACTCGACCGGGGCCTCGATCTCGACGTTCATGATGGGCTCGAGCAGGGCCGGCCGGGCGACTTCCATGGCGGCCTTGAACGCTTTGCGCGCGGCCAATTTGAAGGAAAGCTCCGAGGAATCGACATCGTGGTAGGAACCGTCGTACACCGTGCACCGGAAATCCACCACCGGGTAGCCAGCGAGATAGCCTTTTCCGGCGGCCTCGACAATGCCCTTTTCGACGGCTGGAATGTAATTCTTGGGGATCGAGCCGCCGAAAATGTCGTTTACGAATTCGAAATTGGCGCCGCGCGGGAGGGGCTCCATTCGGATCCAGCAGTCTCCGAACTGGCCGTGCCCTCCGGTCTGCTTTTTGTGGCGGCCCTGCACGTCGGCGTTGCCGCGGATGGTCTCACGGTAGGGGATCTTGGGGGCTTTCAGCGTCACGTCCACGCCGTACCGCTTGTGCAAACGGCTGACGATGACTTCGACGTGCTGCTGGCCGCTTCCGGCGAGCAGGAACTCCTTGGTCTGCGGGTCGCGGTAAAAGCGCAGGGACTGGTCTTCTTCGAGGATGCGCTGGATGGCGTTGCCGACGCGGTCCTCATCCTGCCGCGACTTGGCCTCGATGGCGAAGGCGATGGAAGGCTCGGGCAGCTTGACGGGCGGGTATTGAATGAGGGCGGCCTTGTCGCAGAGCGTGTCGCCGGTCAGGGTGTCCTTGAGCTTGGCCACGGCGCCAGTGTCGCCGGCGTGGATCTCGGTGACGGGCTGAATGGTCTTGCCCATGGGGGAGCCGATGTGGGAGAGGCGCTCGGCGCCGCCGGTGCGCGCGTTGACCAGGTTGGCGTCGTTCTTGAGCACGCCGGAGTAAACCTTGAAGTAGGACACGCGGCCGGAGAACGGGTCGGCGACGGTCTTGAAAACAAACATCGAAAGGGGTTCGGCGTCGGAGACCTTGCGGGTGACTTCCTGGCCGCCGCTGGTTCCCGAGACCTCGCCGCGGGCGGCGGGCTCGGGGAGGTTGTCGGCGATGAAATTCAGGAGCAGGTCGGTCCCGATGTTGTGCAAGGCGCCGGCGGCAAGCACCGGGAAGAGGCGGCGCTCGAGGATGGCCAGGCGCAGGCCCTCGATCATCTGCTCGGGCGAGAGCGAGCCCTTGTCGAAGAACTCCTCCATGAGGGCGTCATTGCCTTCGGCGATCATCTCGACCAGGGCGTCGTGCGCTTTCTGTGCCGCGTCGGCCAAGCCGGCCGGGATCGCCTCTTCCTTGCCTTTGCCGTCGCCGTCGGGGGTGTAAGTGTAGGCCTTCATGGCCAGCAGGTCCACCACTCCACAGAAGTCGCGCTCAGCGCCGATGGGCATGTGGATGGGGACCGCGGCTCGTCCGAAATTGGCGTGGACGCTCTCGATGGCGCGCTCGAAACTGGCGCGCTCGCGGTCGAGCTTGTTGATAACCACTGCGCGGGGCAGCTTGTAGTCGTCGCAGAAGCCCCAGACCTTCTCGGTCTGGACTTCGACGCCGGCCACTCCGTCCACCAGAACCAGAGCGGAATCGGCCGCTACGAGGGCCGCGCGGGTGTCGTTGATGAAGATGTTGAAGCCAGGGGTATCGAGCAGGTTGACCTTGGACTTGTTCCACTCGGCCACGCCGACGGCGGTGGAGATGGTCACCTTGCGCTGGATCTCGTCGTCGTCGAAATCGGTGATGGTGCTGCCTTCGTCGACCCGCGTCAGGCGGTTGGTCGCACCGGTGGTATAGAGAATGGCGGCGGCCAGCGAAGTCTTTCCGCTGTTTCCGTGGCCGATCAAACCTACGTTCCGAACGTCCTTGCTGTCGTAGACTCTCACAGTGAGCACTCCCTAGCTGGCTGGGGATTGTGGAGGACGGCGAAAACCGCTCCCAAGTTCAGGATGGTAGCACAGTCGGAACGCCGGAAAAAATCCTGGGGACACGCCTGCCGTGGTTGGCAGGCCGATCAGCCGGCGCAGCCAGGCCGGAGGGTCTCCAGGTCTTCCCCCGGATCTTCCACAGTCAGTCTTCGAAGTCCCAGGGGCGGAACTTCCATTGGTGCGAGGGCATGTCGACGCGTTTGCCGAGGAACCGCACGCCTTCCATATCGAGGCGGGTGCGCTGCTCGAAGGCCAAGGGCCCGCGGAGGCGGATGCGGCCTCCGGCGCCGAGGACACGCTGCCAGGGGAGCGCGTCGCCGCTCTTACGCAGGACCTGGGCGACCTGGCGGTGGAAGAGAGGGTACCCGGCCGCAGCTGCCACCTGGCCGTAGGTGGCCACCTTGCCACGCGGAATCTGGCGGATGGCGCGCTTGATGGCGGCGTCGCGGCGGGCGGAAGGCCGCGCGCGGAGGAGGCGGCGGGCGACCTCACGGGGAGTGATCTTGCGAGGCATCAAGAGGGGACAGGCCGGAGGCCTGTCCTACTGCTTATCGTAAACCTCGAGGCGCTTGTTCTCGCCGCCATTGGGGGACGTCCCGTGAACTTCGCGGGTGGCGACTTTGCCGTCGGCCGACAGTTTGAACAGCCCTGCCTGGACGACTGTGCCGTCGTCCGTTTTCAGCTCGAAGGCGATGGCCGGACCGTCCCACTTCATCATCATCGTGCCGGGAAAGCCGCCGGGGCCGGGGTGCTCTTTGCCGTCAATCGGGATTTCGACTTCTTCCTGGAAATCCTGGCCGTTAGCGACGCCTTGGGCGACGTACTTGAAGACGTTGTTCTTGAGCTCGACCTTGACGACGAGGGAATCGGGCTTCGTATCCGTGCCAAAGTCGGACTTCTGAGTGTTGAGCTTCCAGGTGCCGTTGAAATCGGGCTTGGCCTGGGAGTAAGCAGGCCCCGCGCAGAACGCGGCGCCCAGGATCGCGACAAACGTCGCGGAGCGCAGAGACAGTTTCATGAACAGGACTACGCTTGGGTGCGCCTCGGAGTTCCGGGGAAACGGGACCGGGGCGGGCGCGGCCGAGGCCTGTCCCCACTGGATCAGGCGCCGGGGGCCGGATGATCGGGGTCGGGGGTATGCAGTTCGCGCTTCAGCTCTTCGACAACCCGGGGACGGCGATCTCCCTCCAGGTCCCGCGCGAGGCGGCGGAGGGCCATGCCGACCACATCGCGATGGTGCAGTTTGGAGCCGAAGGCTTCGCGCTCGGTGAGCTGGAGCCAGAGCTCGTGGAGGCGGTCCAGATCCTCGGGCCAGAGCCGCGGCGGGTGAGGACCGAGGTTGACATAGATGGCCGGGCGGTCGGGGCTGATCACCTCGAGGGAGAACGGATGGCGCGGCTCGGGCAGCCCTTCCCAGGCGAGGCCAATGCGGCGAGCGAGCTCTTCGGAATCCATGCGCGCGGAGACGCCGGTGACCAGGCGCGAGGCCCTCAGGCGCGCGGCGGTCTGAACCATGGCGTCAAAGGGATCGAGGGCAGGCACCATGAGAAGCTCGACGCTCTTGCCTTCCTTTTCGGCAACCTGCACAACCCGGCTGAACAGCTCCTGCTCATAGTCGCCGAAGTATTGGGCGTCGGAAAGCTCGTATTCGCCGGCGCGCATTTCGACCGGCCGCACGGTCATGACGACAACATCGTGGCGGCGGAGGTCGGTCTTGGTGAGGACGCGCTGGAGGTGGTTGAGCCGATTGTAATCGCGAACAGCCACCAGAACACAGCCGGGGCGGGCGTGAATTGTTTCGGGGGCCGCCTGCGGATGGGTCTCGAGGTTGAACTTCTCGATCAACTCACCGGCGACGTGCTTCTGTTTCCGGGCGTTTATGCGCTCCGAGATCGTGAAGATGACGAAGAGGACAACGGTGAACGCGAGACCGGACTTGGTAGCGATCTGCTTGGAGAAAAGGTTGGCGACGGCGACCAGGGCGAGGACGAGGGTGGTAAAGCCGAGGCCGATCGGGATCTCGACGCCACGGATGCGGATGTTGAGGGGGAACTTATACTCCTGGTCGTGGCGCTGGTAGCGCAGCACGAGCACGCCGATGGACTTGAGGAGGAAGCTCCAAACGACACCGAAGGCGTAAGCCTCGCCGAGCAGGTAGACGTCGCCCTTGCTGATGACGATGGTGAACAACTGGAGCGCAGTGACGATGTTGATGATGCGGTAGGTGGTCCCAAACCTGCGCTGCGGCCTGCGGAACCAATCCAGCAGGACACCGTCTTCGGCGACCCGATTCAGCACGGCGTTGGCACCGATGATGGAAGTGTTCACGGCACCCGAAAGGATGAGCGCGCCCACGAAGACGACAAAGCCGTGGAAGAGCAGCTTGAGCAACTCGGGTCCGGCCAGGTTCATGGCCAGGCCGCCGATGAGGTTGTCGTAGAACCTGTTACGCTGGGCGGCCGGGATGATCATGCCGGCAAAGATGGTCACCAGGCCGGTCGATACGAGGGCATAGCAGCAGATGACGTTCCCGGTGATTTTGAGGTTCTTCAGCTTGGGCGAACCGATTTCGCGGTACACCTGGGCGAGGGTCTCGAAGCCGCTCATCGAGAGCATCGCGTGGCCGAAGGCAATCATGAGCACGACGAACGGGATGTTGAGCCAATGGGTGCCCTTCCACCAGCCCAGGGCCTCGTCGGAGAAGTGCAGGTTGGCGGGCAGCGGCGCGGGCGGCAGGTGAACGGGGCGGCGCAGCACCAGCGTGATGATGCACCAGACGACCAGGGTGCCCACCATCACGGTCATGATCTGGAGCACGCGAAGCGCCTTGCCGCTCGATTCCTGAATGCCCTTGATGTTGTACCACCAGTAGTAGATGGTGACGACGACGCCGAAAACCGCGGCGAACAGGTTGGGGTTGAGGTGCCAATTCTGGCGGAGCAGATCGCCTATCTCCTGCACCAGGCGCCCCAGGTACTGCCCGGCGGTGACCGAACTAATGGGGCCGGTCAGGATGTAGTCGAAGACGAGCGAGGAGACCGAGAGGCGGGCCACGAACGGCCCCATGCTGTTGCGAACGACAACGTAGACGCCGCCTCGCACGAACATGGAGCAGCTCTCCATGTAGACCGAGCGGATGGCGAAGGTAAACAGCATGGCGCCCAGGATGAACCAGGGGGCCGCAGTTCCAACGGCCTGCTCGGCGATGCCACCCGCGTAATAGGACGACGAAGCCAGGTCGGCCAGCACGATGGCCGCGGCTCTCCAGAAGGAAATGAAGGAGAGCGCGACCGTGGTGGCGACGACGACCTTCGGGGCTGTGGATGAGCGGTCCAGCGGTGGCATCCGTGTACGGGGCTAAGCGGTTATTCTACGATCATATTGGTGCCACAATCCACTGAGGCCAGGCTGGCCAGGGAAATCATCGCGCGGCTGAAGGGTCACGGACATCAGGGGTACCTTGCCGGCGGGTGCGTCAGGGACCTGCTGCTGGGGCGCGAGCCGCAGGATTACGACGTGGCAACGGACGCGCGTCCGGAGCAGGTAGTGTGCCTGTTTCCGGGGGCGCGGCTGGTGGGCGCGCACTTCGGGGTGGTGATTGTGCGATCCGATTCCGCCGAGGTGGAAGTGGCCACCTTGCGCAGCGACCACTCGTACCTGGACGGGCGGCGGCCGGCGGCGGTGGAGTTCGAGACCGACCCGCGGCGGGACGTAATCCGGCGCGACTTCACAATCAACGGACTGCTGGCCGATCCCGATACGGACGAGGTACTCGATTACGTCGGGGGACGCGAGGACTTGCGTGCCGGCATCATCCGCGCCATCGGCGATCCAGAGGCACGGTTTGGCGAAGACCATCTGCGCATGCTGCGGGCCATCCGTTTTGCGGCGCGGCTGGGATTCGAGATCGAGCCGGCGACATTCGCGGCGATCCGGAGGCTGCACGAGAAGATCGGCGCGATTTCGGCGGAGCGGATTCGCGATGAACTGGTGCGGATCCTGACGGAGGGGGGCGCGCGGCGGGGCTTCGAGTTGCTGGACGCCTCCGGGCTGCTGGGCGATTTGCTGCCCGAAGTGGCCGCGATGAAAGGCGTCGAGCAGCCACCGGAGTTCCACCCGGAAGGCGACGTCTGGGTACACACAATGATGATGCTCGAAGGCTTGCGGCAACCGAGCGAGACGCTGGCGCTGGGGGTGCTGCTGCACGACGTAGGTAAGCCGCCCACGTTCCGCGTGGCGGACCGCATACGGTTCGACGAGCACCCGGAGGTTGGCGCGCGGATGGCGGCGGCCATCCTGGGGCGGCTGCGGTTCCCCAGCGAAACGATCCGGCAGGTGGAGGCTTTGGTGGCGAATCACCTGCGCTTCAAGGACGTCCTGCGAATGCGGGAGAGCACGCTCAAGCGATTCATGCGGCTGGAGCGGTTCGAAGAGCACCTGGAGCTGCATCGGCTGGACTGCGCGATGAGCCACCGCATGCTGGGGAATTACGAGTTCGTCAAACGGCGGTTCGAAGAGGCGCCGCCCGAGGCGCTGAAGCCGGCGCGGCTGGTGACGGGCAACGACCTGATCGCCGCCGGGTACGCGCCGGGGCCGTCATTTGGGCCTATGCTGCGGGCGGTGGAAGATGGCCAGCTCGAAGGCGCGCTACAGACGAAAGAGGACGGACTGGCCCTGGTGCGCGCACGCTTCGAGCCGCCGGAGGGCCGGGAACGAGGTTGAGGTCACGCCGGCTTGTAAGTGAGCACCATGTATAGAACGAGCGCCATGATGGAAAGAATGCCGAAGGCCGCGACAAACTCCAGGACGAAAGCGCGCTTATCTTCCGAGTCCGGTTTGTCCTGGCCATAACTTCTGGACACGGTACAAACCTCCCCTGGGTTTTATGTACGCCTGCGGGAGGCCGGTGTCAAGGGGGGCAGGAGCAAGAAGAACGGGTGCGTCCACGCCCTGGCCCACTAGATCAGGGGGCGGTGGTCTGGTCAGGGGCGGCGAAATGGGCGGGGCAACCGCCCCAGGGCCAGAAGGTGAGAGAGCTATCGGCGGGGCGGTACCAGAGAATCTGATTGTCACCCGGCCAGTCGATGGCGACAATGGTACCGCCGCCGCAGGGGCGCACCTTCCGGATGGAGCCGGCAGCGGCGCCGGCAAAGCGGCCCTGGGGGCCCCAATCCCCCATGAAGTCGGCGAAGGAGTAGTCCTGGCAGGGCCGGGTGCAACCCCATTCCCGGTATGCGGCGGAGTAGTCGTGCCGGCGCAGGTCACGCATGAAGGTCCGGACGTGCCACCAGCCGGGGGAGAGCGGCGGGACCAGCATGGAGAGGATGGGCAGCAGGAGGTACAGGACGACACAGGCCGCGGCCACGCCCGCCGAGACGGCGATCCGGCGCACGACTCGGGAGCGGCGCTCGTCGGCCACCCCGTATTCTTCCAGATAACCAGCCATCGCGTCTCGCGCGTGTCTGCTACTTCACAGGATACGCCTTGTCGTAGGCGGCCGTGGCATCCTGCGAGACATCGAGGGCGGCCTTGTAGAAGAGCGTGCCGTTGCTTTCCACGATGACGTCGAGGCCGCGCTCGTCGGCCAGTTTGCGGATGACCTCCAGCATGCGGCGGCCGGCGCCGGTGAGGATCTCGTTGCGAGCGTTATCGACCTCTTCCTGCAAATCCTGGCTCATGCGCTGCAAGGCACGCTGTTTGCGCTGGCCCTGCAGGGTGAGGTCCTGTTCGACAGCGGGAGACAGCTTGCCCTGGCCGGCCTGGAGCTTCTGCTGGATAGCCTCGAGCTCGGAGCGGAGCTGTTCGATCGCCGTCTGGCGAGGCTTGTACTTGGCCTCGAGGTCGGCGGATGCCTTCTTGACCTCGGCGGTATTGAGCACCGCCTGCTGCATGCTGATCACGGCGACCTTGGTCTGCGCCGAGACCACTCCCACGGCGACAACTCCTGCCGCGGCCATAAGGAATAGACGTGCGAACGTAGTTTGACCCATCAATAACTTCCTCAAGTCTGAAAGATGCCTTCTCAGGTTAACACATAGGGCTGGCGGCGCCGTTGGCGGCAGGGGATGGCGGCGGGGGTCCGAGTCCCGCAGGAGCCGTAGAGGATTCGGGGACACGCCTGCGCTTCTTCGCGGGCCGAACACCCGGCGTTCGAGCCCGGAGTGTCCCCGAATCCTACCGGGACAGGCCGGAGGCCTGTCCTACCGGCGACCGCCGTAACTGAAGCCCGACTCCAGCACGCGGCCGGCGCCGTCAACGACCGCGCGGACCACGAAGGCCGACCGCGGAGGCGTGCCGAAGCGGAGGTCGCTTACTTCCACCCGGATACCGTCGGCGGGCTGGTCGAGGGCGGTGAACCGCCAATAGGGATATTCGGAGAAATCGAGGAAGACGCGGAAGGCCTCGGTCCCGCGGGCGACGGCCGCGGCTGCGGCCTGGCGGGCATCCGGCTCGGGCTTGTAAAGGAGGCGGCCCGCGGAAGGGTCGAACTCGCCCAGCAAGTTGACGTCGAAGACCTCGTAGAACGGCCCGGTTTCGACCAGCCCCCTCCAGCGGAACGGGTTCAGCGGTCCCGGCAATGCCGCCACGCGCAGCGGCTCCATGTTGTCGTAGAGACGCGAATCGAGCACCTCCAAGGCACGCTCGTGAAGCAGGTAACGGCCGAGGGGGAACAGCACGAGGAAGCAGAGGGCAGCGATCGCCCAGCCGCGGCCGGTTCCGGAACGCGCGCCGATCTCGGAGTTCACCAGCTTCGAAAACCAGGGCGCCACCGCGGCGAGCAGCAGGACACCCAGAATCCAGAAATCCGGCAGGCTGGCGATGTTCAGCGCGTACCACTTTTTCGAGAACGGCAGGAACAGGCGGATGCCGTAGGCGTTCATCCAATCAAGCAGGGGATGCGAGGCGACGCCGATGAGCGCGACGCCGTAAGTCCACTTCCAGTTGAACGGCTTGCGCGCGAAGGGCCGCACCACCAGCACGGCAAGCAGCGCCATCAGCGGCAGTGCCAGCAAGGAGTGCGTGATGTGGCGGTGGTAGTGCAGGTAATTGACCGCACCCCACGGCGCGGTGACGATATCGATATCGGGAGCGCTGGCGGCCAGGAGCAGAACCGGGGTCGCGTGCGCGCTGAGACGGTTGAGACCAGCACGGCTCAGCGCCAGCCCGGTTAGCGTGTGGGTGATCGGGTCCATCGAGTCACCTGTGCCTGGCGTACTCCGGAGGAACCAGCAGCGTGAGCCCTTCGGGCTCCAGGCCGATGGTTGCGGGCAGCCGCCCTGCGTACTCGCCGTCGATCTGCACGTAGACGCGAGTGCCGGCCGGCGCGGAAAGGCGCACGTTGGTTGCCCGCAAGAAGGACATCCCTTTCACGTCGGCCGTCTTGCCCGTCACGACCGCGGCCAGATACTTCAAATAATAGCGGAGCGCCGAATCGCCCTCGAACAGCACCGTCTCGAACTCAGGCTTCACGAGAGAGACGCGCCGGGCGATGCGCAAATAGCCGGCGTAGTTCCGGACGCGGCTCACCAGCGCGAACGAGCAGGTGAACGACTCGCCGTTAGCCTCCACCTGAAACTCATCCAGACGCCGCAGAAACTCGCGGAACGAGCCGATCCAGTAGGCCAGTTGCCCGGCTTTGGCCTTGAGCGGCAGGTTCAGCCGGTAGACGATATGGGCGTCGAAACCCACGCCCGCCATGAGCAGGAAATAACGGGTCTGGGCCTCCGGCTCGCACTTGAGAACACCGAGGGGAACCCGAACCGGAACGCAGTCGCCGAGCCGCCGCACGGCCTTGAGCGCGCTGGCCCCGAGGCCGAGCTCGCGGGAGAGGACGTTGGCCGTGCCGCCCGGAATGACGCCCAGCGGCACCGCGGTGTGGGCAACACCGGGGAGCAGCTCGTTGAGCGTTCCGTCTCCGCCCAGCGCGAGGATCAGGTCCGCGCCCTTCTCGATCTGCCTGCACGCGATGCTTCCCGCCGTGCCCGGGCCTTCGGTCTCGATCACGGAAACCCCGTGCCCGGCGGCGGCCAGCGCCTCCGCCACGCGGCGCGGCAGGCCACGGCGCCAGCGCATGGCACCGGCATTGGGGTTCCAGATCAGGCTGATACTTCGGTAGGTGGTTATGGCAAGTCCCTTTGAAAGTGTACAT
Source organism: Bryobacterales bacterium (assembly GCA_963719445.1). Classification (GTDB taxonomy): domain Bacteria; phylum Acidobacteriota; class Terriglobia; order Bryobacterales; family Bryobacteraceae; genus DASWZN01. Next base: position 2,402,150 of record OY970385.1, on the reverse strand, counting down.
TATAGTAAACAGCGCATGGCTCACGACGGAAAAATGACTCGCGGCGCCAGTCCCGAGACCGAAATCGAGTCTCTGCGCGAGACTTTGCGGCGCCACGAGTACCTGTACTACGTGCTGGACCGTCCGGAGATCTCCGACGCCGAGTACGACGGCCTGATGCAGAAGCTGCGCGATTTGGAGGCCGCGCATCCCGAGCTGGTGACGCCGGATTCGCCGTCGCAGCGCGTGGGCGGCAAGCCGCGCGAGGGCTTCGTCAAGGTGCGGCACTCCTCGGCCATGCTCAGCCTGGACAACGTGTTCAACGAGGCCGAGTTGCGCGACTTCGACCGCCGCGTGCGGCAAATCCTGGGCGCCGCACCCTACCGCTACGTGGCCGAACTGAAGCTGGACGGCCTCTCGATGGCGGTGCAGTACAAGGACGGATCCTTCCGGCAGGCGGTGACGCGCGGCGATGGCATGGTGGGCGAGGACGTCACGGAGAACGCCCGCACCATCCGTTCGCTTCCCCTGCGCATCAAGACCGATCTTGCGCAACTGGAAGCCCGCGGCGAAGTCATGATGAACAGCAAGGCTTTCGAGCGGCTGAACGCCGAGCGGGATCGACTCGGCCTTTCGCGCTTCGCGAACCCGCGCAATGCCGCCGCCGGCTCCATACGGGTGCTCGAGCCGCAGATCACCGCGGCCCGCCGGCTGGAGTACTTCGCGTACTTCCTGTTTGCCGGCGGCCAGCCCTATTACGGCAGCCACTGGGAGTCACTCGAAGCGCTGGTGAAGATGGGATTCAAGATCAACCCGCACCGCCGGCTTTGCGCGGACGTGGAAGAGCTGATCGGCTTCTACCGGGAGTGGGAGGCGAAGCGCGACTCGCTGCCCTACGAGATCGATGGCGTGGTGGCCAAGGTGGATTCCGTCGCCCAGCAGAACGAGCTGGGCTGGACCGCCAAAGCGCCGCGATGGGCGATCGCCTTCAAGTACGCCGCGCGGCAGGCCGAAACCGTGGTGGAGGACATCGACGTGCAGGTGGGCCGCACCGGGGCGCTGACGCCGGTGGCTCACTTGACGCCGGTGGAGGTGAGCGGCGTGACGGTCTCGCGGGCGACGCTGCACAACGAGGATGAGATCGAGCGCCTGGGACTGGAGATCGGCGATTCGGTTCTGATCGAGCGCAGCGGCGACGTGATTCCCAAGGTGGTCCGTGTCACATCCCACGGGTCCGGCCGGCGGCCGTTCCGGATGCCGGCGCAGTGCCCGGTGTGCGGCGGCAAGATCGTGCGCGAGGAGGGTGAAGCCGCCAGCCGCTGCATCAACACGGACTGCCCGGCGCGGCTGAAGGAATCCGTTCTGCACTTCGCCTTACGGGGCGTGATGGACATCGACGGCATGGGCGAGGCGCTGGTGAATCAGCTCGTCGACCGCAACCTGGTGAGGAGCGTAGTGGATATCTACAGTCTCACGCTCGACCAATTGATGGGGCTGGAGCGGATGGGAAAGAAGTCGGCGGAGAAGCTGCTGGCCAACATCAACCGGTCGCGCCAGTTGCCGTTGCCGCGGGTCCTGGCCGCGCTGGGCATCCGTTTTGTAGGGGAGCGCACGGCTGAACTCCTGGCGGAGCATTTCGGCAGTCTGGATGCAATCGCCGCGGCCAGCCGAGAGGAGCTCGAAGCCGCCGAGGAAGTGGGCCCCAAGGTGGCCGAAAGCATCTGGCAGTTCCTCCGCGAGGAGCGCAACCGCAAGCTGGTCCAGGGGCTGCGCGAGGCCGGTTTGGAGTTCGGGCACCAGCAGAGGGCCAAGACGCCCGGCCCGATGGATGGCCTTACGTTCGTGCTCACCGGCACGCTCCCGAATCTCTCCCGCGAAGAGGCGATCGTGCGCATCGCCGCCGCCGGCGGCAAGGTGACCGATTCGGTGAGCCGCAAGACCAGCTACGTCGTCGCGGGCGACAAGCCGGGCTCGAAGCTGGATAAAGCGCACGCGTTGGGTGTCAAAGTGATCGACGAGGCGGCGTTGCTGGAGTTGCTCGGCAGCCTGCCGTGAGGCGCCTCAAGGATGGCGGCTGCCGGTCCAGAAACCGGGCTGGTGTGGTGTCTCCGAGATTCCTTGACCGTCCGGGAGCGACCGTGACGCACGCTTTAGAGCGCGATGAAAAACTCAAGGAACACAGTCTGGGCCGCTGATGAACGCAGATTAACGCGGATAAGTCATTTGTTTTCAACCAGCGTTTATCGGCGTTTATCCGCGGCCCGCAATGCTCTAGGCTTTCCTGGCCTTCTTCAGCGCCCTCTTTAGCATGCCGCGGCGACCTTCAGGTCGCCGTTCCGCGGGCTGAAGCCACGCGGCTGCACGCTCAAGCGTGCGCCACACCCGGGGCCGACTGAATAGTCAAGGTACTTCAGAGACACAACACCAGACTGGGCTGAAAGCAGAGGCTTCAGCTCTGCTCCTCGGGGGTGCGGACCACGGACTTTGCGATGGCCGGCGTCTGCTGTTCGTGCTCGGGCAACGCCGCCTCGGGGCGCAAGTAGAGCCGCGTCAGGCCCTCCTGGAGAATCTTCAGGGCGGTTTGCGGATCGTCAGCGTACTGGAAGAGGTCCAGGTCTTTCCTGGCGATGGTGCCGTATTTGACGAGCGCGTCGAAGTTGATGATCTCTTTCCAGTAGTCGGTGCCATAGAGCAGAATGACCATCTTCTTGGCGAGCTTGCCGGTCTGGCACAGCGTGAGCAGCTCGGTCATCTCGTCCAGCGTGCCGAACCCGCCCGGGAAAACGACCAGGGCCTTGGCCAGGTAGGCGAACCAGAATTTACGCATGAAAAAGTAGTGGAACTCGAAACAGAGATCCTTCGAGATGTAGGGGTTCGGGAACTGCTCGAAGGGCAGGCCGATGTTCAGGCCGATGCTCTTGCCGCCGCCCTCGGCCGCGCCGCGGTTGGCGGCCTCCATGATGCCCGGCCCGCCGCCGCTGCAAACCACGAAGCGGCGGCTGCTGTTCTTTAGCTCCTCGCTCCACTCGGTGAGCAGCCGCGCCAGAATCCGCGCCTCTTCGTAATAGCGCGCGATCGGGCTATCGGGGGGGTGGATGCGCGCGGAGCCGAAGAACACCACGGTGTCGCGGATCTGCTCGCGGCGGAAGTGAGAGAGAGGCTCGAGGTACTCGGACAGGATGCGAATCCCGCGGGCGTCGGGGCTGTCGAGGAACTCCTCGTTCTTGTACGCAGGGCGCACTTCGGAGTTGGGCTGGGACCGGTCACGCATTGCTTTCCTCTCGATTTTGCAGGGCCTTTTCGAGCTGCTCCACTCTCTTGCCGAGATCGCGCACCGTCTTGAGCAGGTCCGGCAGCTTGGGAAACGCCGTCACGGAGCGCAGCCAGTCGCGGGCCTCGAAGGCCGGAGAGCCCGAGACCACGCTGCCCTCCTTCACGTCGCCGCCGATGCCGCTCTGGGCGTAGACCACGACATTGTCGTGGATGGTGAGATGGCCGGAGACGCCCACCTGGCCGGTGAGCACAACCTTCTTGCCGAGGACAGTGCTGCCCGCAAGGCCGACCTGGGCGCAGATGATGTTGTCCTCGCCCACCACGCAGGCGTGGCCGACCTGGACCAGGCTGTCGATCTTGGCGCCTCTCTTGACCCTGGTCTCGCCAACGGTGGCGCGATCGATGGAGGAGAGGGATTGGATCTCCACGTCGTCCTCGATCACGGTGGGACCGGACTGCGGGATCTTGTACTGCGCGCCATCCGCCTTATGGGCGAACCCGAAACCGTCGCCGCCGATCACCACGCCATTGCCGAGTGTGACCCGGTTTCCGATCTGGCAGAACTCGCGGACGGCGGCGTGCGAGTGGGCCGTGAAGTCGTCACCGATCCGGGCACCTTCATAGATGACCACGTGCGGATGCAGAACCGCATTCCGACCGATGGAGACTCGATCGCCCACCACGGCGAAGGGTCCGATGGCGGCGTTTTCCCCAACCGAGGCCGTGGGCGCGACCCAGGCCAGGGGGTGAATACCAGGAACGGGCCGTGGCGGCTGGTAGAAGAGTTCCAGTGCGCGGGCGAAATCGAGATAGGGATTGGGGGAGACGAGGCTCGTGACGGGGCCCTCGCGCACGGGCTCGGCAATCAGAATGGCGCCCGCACGGGTGTGCCTGACCTTGTGGGCGTATTTCGGGTTGGCCAGGAAGGTGAGCTCATTCGGGCCGGCGCTCTCCATGGGGGCGACGCCGGTGATGTCGAGGCTGGGATCACCGACCAGCTCGCACCCCAGCGCGACGGCAATCTCGCTTGTAGTCATATGGATCAACCTACCACTCTAGCGTAGTGCGGGAAGTAGATTGGCGGTTCTTGGCGACGCCGGCAGCCTGGCGTCGAGATGAGTCTCGACGCGGCACGCATGAGTGCGTGCGCCACAAAGGACTGCGTCGGCAGGGTGTCCCATGTGTGCCTAGCCCCAACGCCGGCCACTTCGCCTCGGCGAGGATTAGGGGCACACCTTCACTTTTCCGAAACTTGGCCGCCAAAATCGAATCCAAATATAGAGGGGCTCGTCTCGATGACCAGCTTGTCAAACTTATGGTGCAGGCTGATGCACCCGGCTCCGATGTGGCCCGTCAACGGCCGCTATCGGTGTCCCGTGTGTCTCCGTTCCCACGCCGTGCCCTGGGAGAAGCGGCCGGCGGCGGCGAGGGCGCCCGTGGTGGTGCTCCCTATCCCGACGAACGAATCCGCGATGCGCGTTTCGAGGACTGCGACGAGCATCGCTGTGGCGGCGTCGCGGTAACCGGCTAACCGAGCTTCAGGGGTCTCGCAATCTCCGCGTCCGCGATGGGCCCGATGCAGGGTGCAGGGCCAGCAGGCGCGCGCAGTTATATCGTGCTACGATAGAAGTTGCATAAGCGGATTGGCGCAGGGGCGGCGGAGAGCGTTGATTACGACGCACTGGCCGAGTTTCGATTCCAAATCAGGAAGTTTCTGCGCTTCAGCGAAGCAGCGGCCAAGAAGGTTGGGTTGGAGCCGCAGCAGCATCAATTGCTGCTGGCAATCAAGGGGATGCCGCAGGAGACAGAGCCGACGGTGGGAGAACTGGCCAGGCGGCTCCAGAGCAGACACCACAGCGTAGTCGAGCTGATCGACCGGCTGGAACGCCGGCAACTGGTGTCGCGCCACCGATCGGAACAGGACCGGCGCCAGGTGAGGATCGGGTTGACACCAGAGGGAGAGCGCGTGCTCAAGGCTCTATCAATTCAGCACGGGGCGGAACTGGAGACGGCGGGACCGGCGCTCGTGGAGGCGCTCCGGGCGCTGCTCGGCGGGGAAGGCTCCCTGGGAAGCTGTAAACGAATTCGGGGACACGCCTGCGTTGGTCCGTAGGCGGAGCATTCGGCAAAGCGAGCCCGGGGTGTCCGCGAATCCTTTTACAGCTGGGAGGGGCGATGCCAGGTGAGGAGCGTCGAGAGGAACTGGGCGATTTCAGCGCCACTGCGCGGATGATTCCGATCTCGGCCCTCGCGGTCGGGATCGGGGCGCTGAGCGCGTTGATCGCCGCGGCGCTGCTATGGCTGATCGGCCTGTTCACCAACCTGTTTTTCTTCGGCAGGTGGGGAACGGCGCTGGTGTCGCCCGCCGGCAATCACCTTGGACTGTACGAGATTCTGGTCCCGGTGGCAGGCTCGTTCGTGATCGGTCTGATGGCGCGCTATGGCTCGGAGCGCATCCGCGGCCACGGCATTCCGGAGGCCATCGAATCCATCCTGATCAACGGCAGCAAAGTAGAGCCGAGAGTGGCATTTCTGAAGCCGCTCTCCTCAGCCATCTCCATCGGCTCAGGCGGGCCGTTTGGCGCCGAAGGGCCCATCATCATGACCGGCGGCGCGTTCGGCTCGATGATCGCGCAGATGTTCCGCCTCAGCAGCGCCGAGAGGAAAACGCTTCTGGTGGCGGGGGCGGCGGGCGGCATGTCGGCGACCTTCGCCTCTCCGGTGGCGGCCGTTCTTCTGGCGGTGGAACTGCTGCTGTTCGAGTGGAAGCCGCGAAGCCTGGTGCCGGTGGCCCTGGCCAGCACGACCGCGGCGATTCTGCGCCGTTACATCCTGGGGACGGGCCCGCTGTTCCCGGTGCCGCCGCACGCCTTGTTGATAGGCCCGGGGAGCATTTTGGGCTGCGTGGTGGCGGGGGTACTGGCCGGCGCGCTTTCCGCGTTGCTGACCATGGCGGTGTACGCCGCCGAAGACGGGTTCCGCCTGCTGCCCATCCACTGGATGTGGTGGCCACCTGTGGGAGGGCTCGCCATCGGAATCGGCGGCCTGCTGTTCCCGCAGGCGCTCGGCGTGGGCTACGACGTGATTGCAGGGCTCCTTCGGGGTGACGTGGCCCGCAACACCATGTTCGGGATCCTGCTGGTGAAGTCGATTATCTGGGCGGTGTCGCTGGGCTCGGGGACCTCGGGCGGCGTGCTGGCGCCGTTGCTGATGATGGGCGGCGCGTTGGGAGGGCTGGAAGCGGCGTTCCTGCCGAATCAAGGGGCGGGCTTCTGGCAACTGGTCAGCATGGGCGCGATCCTGGGCGGCACGATGCGTTCGCCGTTCACGGGCGTCATCTTCGCCATCGAGCTGACGCACGACGTCAACATGATGCTGCCGCTGCTGATGGCTTCGGTCATTGCGCACGGATTCACGGTGTTGACGCTGAGGCGTTCGATCCTGACCGAAAAGGTGGCGCGCCGAGGTTATCACCTGAGCCGCGAATACGCCGTGGACCCGCTCGAGGTCCTGTTCGTGCGGGAGGTCATGCGGACCAATACCGTGGTGCTGCCGGCCACGATGACCGTGAGCAAACTGGCTCACGCGGTGAACCTCGATCACAGCGAGCGGGGACAGTTTCTCTATCCCGTCGCGGACGAGCAGCGCCGCCTGCTGGGCACGCTGGCGCGCGGCGACATCCAGCGACTGCTGGGGGCGAACGGAGCCCGTGACGAAAGGCCGCTGGCCGATGTGGCGCACAGGGCGCCTGTGGTCGCCTTCCCGGACGAGCCTTTGCGCCTGGTAGTCAACCGCATGGCCGAGACCGGCCGCACGCGCCTGCCGGTGATCGAGAGCGACGAGCCGCACCGGCTGCTGGGGCTGGTCTCATTGAACGATCTACTGAAGGCGCGCACTCGCAGCCTGGCCGAGGAGCGGCATCGGGAGCGGGTGCTGCGCTTTCACTTCTGGGGGCGGCCGGGCGTGGGCTCAACGGCGCCGCCGGCGAGTTGAGGGTCAGGGGCGGGACCAGAGTTGGCGCAGATCTTCGACGAAGCGCCGCGGATCGTTGACATCGAGGAGGACCGGGGCACCGCCGGCCTTGGGCGGAAGAAGGACGAGCCGGGTTACGCCGGCGCGGTACATCCGCACGGTCTGGCCGTTGGCGACGCGGAACCAGCCGGAAGCATAGTGGGAGTTGGCGAACCCATTGGTGCGCGCGGTGGGCCGCCAGTCCGTATCGACGGCGAAGTCCACCACCCGGACGCGGTCAAGATCGACGTCCGCCGCTCTCACGGTCACGGGATAAAACAGGTCGTGAATCTCCAGGCTCCGGAAGTCCAAGGTGTAACGGGGAGGACCCGGGGAGTACAGAACGCAGAACACGACGAATGCCAGCGCCACAGCACCGACGACGACGCCTACGATCAGTCCGATGGAGCGGCCGGCGCCGGCGAACCGGGGCGCATCGTATGGAGCGGCCGGCGGCGGACTTGCGGCGGGCGCGAAAGCGCCGATAGCCGCCAGGAAGCCGTTCACATCGTCGGGGCTGAACAGCGCGGTCTTCGAGTCCGTGACGACCACGACCGCGTTCCTGCGGTTGGTGACGTACCAGGTGGATTTTCCGAGCTTCCGGGTTCGGAACGTCCCGAAGTATCCGAACAGCCCACCGCTGCCCCACAACCGCAGGCAGCCGCGGAAATCGTCCTTGGTTGCGGCGCGCGCTTCGCGCAACCCTTGGAGGGGGATCACAACATCGCCCACGAGCCTCTTGACGGTGATGGACGGTCCCTCGCAGGCGTACCCGCGAGGCGAGTACGCGTACGTCAGGCAGATGACGAAAAACAGGATGAAGGCGACGGCAGGGATGTGCGAAGCCAACGCGGCGCCGACCGCCGCCACGAACACCAATAGGGAGACGATCTTAGTAGCCGGGTCGTAAGAGACCGAGAAGGTCACCCGGCCATTCTACCCAACCCAGCAACGCCTCGAATACGAGCTCGCGCTTGAATCCGGCCAGGTATCTCGTCTGTTCGCTAAGATGGAGGCGCGATGCTTGACGAGCTGCTCACCGAACGGAGGAACCCGGCTTCGGAGGGGATCGACGGCCTGCCGGCGGCGCGGATTCTGGCCATCATCAACGGCGAGGACTGCAAGGTGGCGGAGGCGGTGGGCCGCGAGATCCCGCGAATCGCGCAGGCGGTGGAGGCTGTCGTCGCGCGGATGGAGCGCGGCGGGCGCCTGTTCTACATCGGCGCCGGGACGAGCGGGCGGCTGGGCGTTCTCGATGCGGCCGAATGCGCGCCCACGTTCAACGTGCCGCCGGAGCTGGTTCAGGGCATCATTGCCGGGGGCGAGGCGGCGCTGGCGCGGGCTACGGAGGCGAGCGAAGACGATCCGGCGCTGGGGGCCAGCGACCTCGATACCCGCGGGTTTAGCGGAGGCGACGCGCTGGTTGGCATCGCGGCCAGCGGACGAACGCCTTACGTGCTCGGCGCGGTGGCGCACGCGCGCGGGCTGGGCGCGCTGACCATCGGCATCAGTTGTACGCCCGGCTCGGAGCTTTCGCGAGCCGTCGAGATCGCGATTGAGCCGCTGACCGGCCCGGAGATCATCGCCGGCTCGACGCGCATGAAGGCCGGGACGGCTACGAAGCTCGTGCTCAACATGCTCAGCACCGCGGTCATGATCCGACTGGGACACGTCTACGGGAACCTGATGGTGAACGTGCAGCCGAGGAACGCGAAGCTGCGGGACCGGGCGGTGCGCATCGTGGCGGAGGCCGGCGGCACGGATCGGGAGCGCGCGGCGGCGTTGCTGGATGCCTCGGGTGGTACAGTGAAAACTGCGATTGTGATGGCGCGGCTGGGCATCGGGCGCGAGGCGGCGGAAGGACGCTTGCGGGCCGCGCGGGGCCGGGTTTCGGAAGCACTCAAACATGGATAAGTTCGTCATTCGAGGCGGCACGCCGCTGCGGGGGGAAGTCTCGGCCCACGGCGCGAAGAACTCGGCGTTGCCGGCGCTGGCGGCCTGCCTGCTCACGGAAGAGCTTGTCACGCTGCACCGCATCCCCAAGGTGCGCGATATCGCCACCATGCTGCAGTTGCTGCGCTCAATCGGGGCGCGCATCGATAAGAGGGCCGGGCCGCTGCGCATCGAGGCGCGCACCATCGCGCGGCCCGAAGCGCCGTACGACCTGGTGAAGACGATGCGGGCGTCGAGCCTGGTGCTGGGGCCGCTGGTGGCGCGCACCGGGCGGGCGCACGTTTCGCTCCCGGGCGGGTGCGCCATCGGGGCGCGGCCGATCAACTATCACCTGGCGGGGTTGGAGCGGCTGGGGGCGCGCATCCGGCAGGAAGCCGGCTACGTGGAAGCGGAGGCGCCCCACGGGCTGCGCGGCACCGCGTTCACGTTCGACCGGGTGAGCGTCACCGGGACCGAAGACCTCATCATGGCGGCGGTGCTGGCGGCGGGAGAGACGGTGCTCGACAACGCGGCGCGCGAGCCGGAGGTCAGCGACCTGGCGGAGCTGCTCAACAAGATGGGCGCCTCGATCGAAGGCGCGGGCAGCTCGAAGATCCGCATACGCGGGGTGGAGCGGCTGCATGGCGTGGAGCACACCATCATCCCGGACCGCATCGAGGCAGGCACGTTTCTGATCGCGGGCGCGATCACGGGCGGCGACCTGCTGGTGACGCAGTGCGAGCCCGCGCACCAGACGGCGCTGATCTCGAAGCTGCGCGAGGCCGGCGCGGAGGTCACCGAGGCAGGCCGGGGCGCGGTACGGGTGCGTTCGGACGGGCGGCTGAAATCGGTGGACGTAACCACGGAGGAATACCCCGGTTTTGCCACGGACTTGCAGGCACAGTTCATGGCGCTGATGACGCGGGCACAGGGGATCTCGCTGATCGCGGAGACGATTTTCGAGAACCGGTTCATGCACGTGCCGGAGCTGATGCGGATGGGCGCCAACATCCGGCTGGAGGGGCGGCGAGCGATCGTGGCCGGGCCCTGCACGATGAGCGGCGCCGCGGTGATCGCGTCGGACCTGCGTGCCAGCGCGTCGTTGGTGCTGGCCGCGCTAGTGGCGAGGGGCGAGACCACGATCGACCGCGTGTATCACATCGACCGGGGCTACGAAAAGATCGAAGAGAAGCTGGCGCGCGCCGGGGCGGACATCCGGCGCATCCACTGAGAGGGGCGGAAACGATGGCGAGACAGCACAGCCCGGGGTTTCTGGCGATTGTGAACGACGCCAAGAGCCGGATCCGGCAGATCGATATCGAGGGGCTGCGGCGGCTGAGGGAATCGGGCGAGCCGTTCCTGCTGGTCGATGTGCGCGAGGAGAGCGAGTGGGCGGCGGGGCACGCGTCGGGCGCACTGCACCTGAGCAAGGGCATCATCGAGCGGGACATCGAGACGCGCGTGCCGGGGCACGACACCAAGATGGTGCTGTACTGCGGAGGCGGATTCCGGTCGGCCCTGGCCGCGGACAACTTACAGAGGATGGGCTACTCGAACGTGATTTCGCTCGACGGGGGATGGCGGGCTTATAAGGAGAGCGGGCTTCCGGTGGAGTAGGGCGGGAGGCGGGTCCGGGGACCCGCCGCAGGACTTGAGCGCTGCCCCGCCCTCCGTCAGTTCGACAGCACGCCGAGGATTTCGTCCTCGCGGACGACGAGGTACTTGTCGCCGTCGATCTTGACGTCGGAGCCGGAGTACTTGCCGAAGAGGATTCGGTCGCCGACCTTGACGTCGATGGGGGCGTGCTCGCCGGTTTCGAGCAGCTTGCCGTCGCCGACGGCCACCACCTCACCCTGCTGCGGCTTCTCCTTGGCGGTGTCGGGGATGATGATCCCGCCACGGACTGCCTCGGTCTCCTCGATTCGCCGGATCAGCACGTGATCATGCAGCGGACGAATGTTCATCTCGAGCCTCCTTGCCTGAACTCCATATTATGCGAATCGGCGTGTGTGTTGCGGCTCAGGTGAGGATCACCTCGATGGCGACCTCGGTTTGGCCGGGCGGGGGGAGGGGCACGGTGTTACCGGCGACGGGGACGCCATCCACGAGCAGCGCCACACGATTGCCCTCGCCCGCACGCTTCACCTGGATGTTGTAAGTGACGCCGCGGAACTTGCGGACGGCCTTGAATCCCGGCCAGGCCTTGGGAATCACCGGCTCGATTTCGAGGCCATCATAGGCGGGACGAATGCCGAGAATCCACTGCGTTATGGCGTAGTAGTTCCAGGCCGCGGTTCCGGTGAGCCAGGAATTCTTGGCTTCGCCGAAGGTCGGGGCGTCCTTTCCGGCGATCATCTGGGGGTAGACGTAGGGCTCGCAGCGGTGCACATCGCTGATGACCTCGCGCACCGATGGATTGATCCGCCGGTAGTAGTCGTACGCGGCGTCGCCGTTTCCGACCCGGGTCTCGGCGATGATCACCCACGGGTTGTTGTGGCAGAAGATTCCGGCATTCTCTTTGTAACCGGGCGGGTAGGAAGAGATCTCGCCGAGGTGCAGGTAATAGCGGGAGTAGGCGGGCTGCTGCAGCACAATGCCGTGCTCGGTGGCGAGGTGCTTGCGGACCGAGTCGAGAGCCTGGAGCGCCAGACCGTCTTTCAGCCCGACGCCGGCGAGCACGCAGAAACCCTGCGTCTCGATGAAGATCTTCCCTTCCTCGCATTCCTTGGAGCCGACCTTGTTGCCGAAGTCGTCGTAGGCGCGGACGAACCACTCTCCGTCCCAGCCGTGCGCACGGATGGTTTTGTCCATCTTGGCGGTTTCCGCCAGGTATCCCGCCGCCTCCCGCTCGAGGCCACGATGGCGGGCGATGGCCGCGAGCTCTTCACCGGCTAGGACGAAAAGGCCGGCGATGAAGACCGACTCGGCGACTTTGCCGTCCTTGTTCGTGGTGGTCTGGAAGGACTGGCCCGGAGTGTCGGAGAAGCAGTTGAGGTTGAGGCAGTCGTTCCAGTCGGCGCGACCGATCAACGGCAGGCCGTGGGGGCCCAGCCGCTCCAGGGTATAGCGGAAGCTGCGCTGGAGATGCTCGTAGAGCGGCTGCTCGGAGCCGGGCTGATTGTCGTAGGGAACGGGCTCATCGAGGATGCTCCAGTCGCCGGTTTCCTTGAGATACGCCGCAACACCCACGATGAGCCAGTGCGGATCGTCGTTGAAGTTACTGCCGACGTCGTTGTTACCGCGCTTAGTAAGTGGCTGGTATTGGTGATAGGCGCCGCCGGAGGGGAGTTGCGTGGCGGCCAGGTCCAGTATGCGCTCGCGGGCGCGCGAGGGCACCATCTGCACGAAACCCAGCAAGTCCTGGTTGGAATCGCGGAAGCCGAGGCCGCGGCCGATGCCGGATTCGTAGAAGGATGCCGACCGGGACATATTGAAGGTCGCCATGCACTGGTACGCGTTCCAGATATTGACCATGCGGTCGGTATGCGGGTCAGGGCTCTCGACGCGGCAGATACTCAACAGACCGTCCCAGTAAGTGCGCAGCGCTTCAAAAGCGGCATCGACGTTGGCGGCGTCGCGGTACTTGGCGATGGTCAGCTTGACGGTCTTCTTGTTGACGGTCTGGGAGTCGGGCGGATCGAACTTCCGGTCCTTCGGGTTCTCGTGGTAACCCAGGATGAAGATGATCTGGCGGGTTTCGCCGGGCTGCAACGCCAGCTTCACGTGGTGGGAACCGATGGGGGCCCAGCCGTGGGCCACCGAGTTCGCCGAAGCGCCGCGCTCCACTACCGCAGGGTTCTCCCAGCCGCGGTAGGGCCCCAGGAACACATCGCGCTGGGTGTCGAAGCCGGCCAGCTCGCTGGAGCAGGCGAAGTAAGCGAAGTGATCGCGGCGCTCGCGGTACTCGGTCTTGTGGTAAATCACGCCGTCATCGATTTCCACCTGGCCGGTGCTGAAGTTGCGCTGGAAGTTAGTGCTGTCGTCCTGGGCGTCCCAGAGGCAGAACTCGATGGATGAAAAGACGGAAAGGGCGGCCGGCGCCGGACGGTGGTTGGTAACGGTCAGTTGCCAGATTTCAAGGTTTTCGTCCATGGGCACGAAGTACTTCGTGTGGGCCTCGATTCCCTTGTAAGTGGAGCCGATGATGCTGTAACCCATGCCGTGGCGGCAACTGTAATTCTCGAGGTTGTGGCGGGTCGGCTGCCAGGAAGGGGACCAGAACTGGCCGGCGTCATCGTCGCGAAGATACAGGTAGCGCCCGCCGAAATCGAAAGGAGCGTTGTTATAGCGGTAGCGGGTGATGCGGCGCAGGCGTGCGTCGCGGTAGAAGGAGTAACCTCCGGCGGTGTTAGAGATGAGTCCGAAGTATGCCTGACAGCCCAAGTAGTTGATCCACGGCAGCGGCGTGTCCGGCTGCGTGATCACGTACTCGCGTGTTTGGTCGTCAAAATGCCCGAATTGCATGATGGTTGGCTCCCGAAGTGAAAGCTACGCCGCGGCCCGGATCGCCGGGATCGCGCGGGGTTTCAGGTGTGAGTATAGCGCACCGCTCCCTGTGGTCGCGGCTGAGGCCCGGCGGGAGTAGGATTGTGTCGATGGGACACTTTTGCTGGATTGTTGCGATGGCACTATTGACACCACCATACAAAGACGCCAGTCTTCCCGCCGAACAGCGGGCGGAGGACCTGTTGGGGCGGATGACGCTGGAAGAGAAGGTGGCGGTGATGGCGGGCGCCACCTGGATGGAATCTGCGCCGAACGCGCGGCTGGGGATCCCCTCGCTCAAGATGGCCGATGGGCCGGTGGGGGTGCGATCGTGGGCCGGGCCGTCCGCGCTCACTAATGCGGCCGGGTCGAAGCTGCGGCAGGTCCACAGCACGGCATTCCCTGCGGGCGTGGCGCTGGGAGCGACGTGGGACCCGGAGATTGCGCAGCGGGTCGGGCAGGCGCTCGGCCAGGAGGTCAGGGCGCTGGGGCGCAACATGCTGCTCGGGCCCAGCGTCAACATCCATCGCACGCCGTGGGCGGGGCGCAATTTCGAGACCTACGGCGAAGATCCATACCTCAGCTCACGGCTGGTGGTGGCCTACATCAAGGGCATGCAAGGCGAGGGCGTTATCGCGACGGCGAAGCACTTCGCGGCCAACAGCCAGGAGTTCGAGCGGCGCACAATCGATGAAAAGATCGGGGAGCGCGCGCTGCACGAAATCTACTTTCCGGCGTTCAAGGCCGCGGTGGAAGAGGCGGGCGTGTGGTCCGTGATGTCGGCCTACAACAAGGTGAACGGGCTCTGGTGCGCCGAGAACCCGTACCTGCTGACGGAGACGCTGAAGAAGCGGTGGGGCTTCAAGGGCTTTGTGGTTTCGGACTGGGGCGGCACGCACAGCGTGATCGACGGGGCTGTCGCGGGCCTGGATATCGAGATGCCGGGGCCGGAGTCGGTCCGCATGATGCTGAATCACGATGAGACGACGCGGCAGAAGTTCACGGGCGGGTTCCAGACACCCGAGAATCTGCTGCCGGCGATCGCGAGCGGGAAGGCGCCGCAGACAGTGATCGATGACAGAGTCCGGCGGATGCTGTGGGCGATGTTTAGCGCCGGAATCCTCGACCGGACAGACGCGGCGGCGGGCGAGGTGGACACTCCGGCGCAGATCGCGGTGGCGCGCGCGGCGGCCACCGAGGGGATTGTGCTGCTGAAGAACGAGCGGGGGACTCTTCCGTTGGAGGGGGCGAAAGTGCGCTCGATTGCGGTGATTGGCCCGAGCGCCGCGGTGGCTCGGACCGGGGGCGGGGGCAGCTCTCACGTGAGCCCGAAGTACGCCGTCAGCCCGCTGGATGGGATCCGCGAGCGGGCCGGAGGTAAGTTCCAGGTCGGCTACGCGCTGGGGGTGACGATGGAGGGCGAGGATCAAGACAAAGACAACGCCGCCCTCATCAAAGAGGCCGCCGCACTGGCCGCGAAGTCGGATGTGGCGGTGGTGTTTGTGGGGAACTCGGCGAAGCTCGAGTCGGAGAGTGTCGACCGCAAGACGTTGAGTCTGCCGGCAGGGCAGGAGGAACTCATCCAGGCGGTGGCCGCGGCCAACAAGAACACGGTGGTGGTGTTGATCGCGGGATCTCCGGTACTGATGGACGGCTGGGTGGGACGGGTTCCCGCGCTGCTCACGGCGTGGTACCCGGGCCAGGAAGGCGGCCACGCCATTGCCGATATCCTGTTCGGCGATGCCAACCCGTCGGGCAAGCTGCCCATGACTTTTCTCAAGGAGTGGAAGGACTCGCCGGCGTACGGCCACTATCCGGGGGAGAACGGGGTGGTGGAGTATGCGGAGGGGATTTACGTGGGGTACCGGCACTTCGATAAGCACAACATCGAGCCGTTGTTCCCGTTCGGGCACGGGCTTTCCTATACGACGTTTGGCTACAGCGACCTGAAGGTGAGTCCGCAGAGGGCGGGGGTGGGGCAGGCGGTCGAGGTCAGCCTGGCGGTGCGCAATACGGGCGCGCGCGAAGGGGCCGAGGTGGTGCAACTGTACTTGAAAGACCTGCACTCGAGCGTTGACCGGCCAGTGAAGGAGCTGAAGGGGTTCCGCAGAGTGGTGCTGAAGCCGGGCGAGACGCGGACGGTCAGCTTCACGCTCGACAGGAGCGCCATGTCCTATTACTCCACGGCCCGGCATGACTGGGTTGCGGAGCCTGGGACGTTCGAGGTCCAGGTGGGGGCTTCTTCGCGCGACACTCGGCTCAGCGGGAAGTTCGAGCTGGGGGATTAGCCCAAGCCGCGGCCAAAGGCTCGGGCCGACGGAGACAGGAGACGCGGGGCGATTGACTCCGGGATTTCCGAGCCACTGCCCGAACCTATCGGGTGGAATGGGCGAGCAGGCGGAGGGCTCGGCGGGAGTGGACCCAGGCGGCGTAGGCGAGAAGCCAGGCGACGGCGAAGGGGAAGGCCAGCAGGCGGGCCAGGGTACGGAGACCGCCGATCCCGGTCAGTCCAGCGCGGACGAACGCGAAGTGGACCAGGGCGCCGCGGTTGGCATAATCGAGCCAGAAGTAGTCGGCGTTCTCGTTGACGATGAAGACCTTGGCCGGAACCTGAAGCACCAGGGCCCACTTCCACCAGGTCATTATGGGCTCGCCGGAGCAGAGAATGCCGAGAAGACCGTAGCGGCGGGCGCGGAGCTCTCGGTAGAGGCGCATACGCCGGGAGCGGCCGCGATAATCGCCGGTGCGGAAGACAGCCGCGCCGGGAGGCAGGCCGGCGGGCGCGCCGGGATAGCAGGTGACCAGATCGATGGGAGCGCCGTGGTTTCGATACAGAGCGGGAAGCAGCCGCTCGGTGATCTCGCGGGAGCCGCTTTCAACGAAAAGGATGCGGCCCGCGGGAATGCGCCGGCGGAGCAAGTAACGGGCTAGATCTAGAAGGCGCGACATAGGCGATGGCGCGGATCGGCTCCCCGGACGTTGGAGTGAAGAAATCCCGGGGGAACGCCTACCTATTCGTGGGCCGAATGTTCGGCGTTATCGCCCGGAGTGTCACCGGATTTCTTCGCGTGGACCTTTCCGGAGTCTGCTCAGACTCCCCAACAGTAGTCTTCTACAGCCTTCTCGATGCTATCATCCTGCTCGGTGATGCGCATTAGCTCGAGGCGAATGGCGTCGATCATGGCGCGCCAGCTTGCCTCGATGACGTTGTCGGAGACGCCGACGGTGGCCCAGCTCTTGCGGTGGTCGGACCACTCGATGAGGACGCGGACTTTGGCGGCGGTGCCCTTCTTGGGCTCGAGGACGCGCACCTTGTAGTCGGTGAGGCGCACGTCCTGAATGCCGGGGTAGAGCGCGGAGAGGCACTTGCGAAGGCAAAGGTCGAGAGCGTG
Organism: Bryobacterales bacterium; assembly: GCA_963719445.1. Classification (GTDB taxonomy): domain Bacteria; phylum Acidobacteriota; class Terriglobia; order Bryobacterales; family Bryobacteraceae; genus DASWZN01. Next base: position 2,385,078 of record OY970385.1, on the reverse strand, counting down.
CACCGGGCCATGGCCGTGGGCGGTGGCGGAGTGGATGGCGTCCTGGACCTTGATGGTGACGGTGGCGGTAGTGCGGGATTCGGCATCGTCATCCAGCTTGGTGGCGACCTCAAAGCTAACCAGCTCGAAGAACTTGACGCCGGGGCGGAGGGCCTCGCGGACGAGGAGCTCGAAGGTGCCTTCGGCGGCCTCGAGCTCGTAGCCGAGAAACTCGAGGTGCTTGATGCGCTCGAGAAGCTCGCGCCGGGCGTCGTCGTTGAGGCGGTCGGCGATGCCGTGCTGCTTGAGCTTGAAGAGGATATTGGCGCGGCCGGAGAGGTCGCTGAGCAGAACGCGCTGGCGGTTGCCGACCGTGACGGGCGGGACATGCTCGTAGGTGGCGGCATCGCGCAGAATCGCGCTCACGTGCACGCCGGCCTTGTGGGCGAAGGCGCTGTGGCCGACGTAAGGCTGGGCGCTGGGCATGGGCAGATTGGCGAGCTCGGCTATGAAGCGGGTGACGGAGCTGAGGGTGGCGAGCTTCTCGGGCCCGACCACGGTGTAACCGAGCTTCAACTCGAGGTCAGCGATCACGGAGGCGAGGTTGGCGTTGCCGCAGCGCTCGCCGTATCCGTTCATGCAGCCCTGGACGTGGGTGACGCCCTGCTGGACGGCGGCGATGGTGTTGGCGACGGCGCAATCAGAGTCGTTGTGGACGTGGATCCCCAGCGTGCCGTCGAAGCGCTTGCGGACCTCGGCCACGATTTCGGCGAGGCGGCCGGTGATCATGCCGCCGTTGGTGTCGCAGAGGCAGAGGATGTCGGCGCCGGCGGAGCGGGCGGCTTCGAGCGCGCGCAGGGCAAAGGCAGAGTTGCTGGTGTAGCCGTCGAAGAAGTGCTCGGCGTCGAAGATAACTTCCTTGCCGTGCTCCTTGAGATGGCGAACAGTTTCACCGATGAGCTTCAGGTTCTCTTCCTCGGTAATGCCCAGAGCGCGGCGGGTGTGGAGATCCCAGGTCTTACCGAAGATAGTAATGACGGACGTGCCGGACTCGAGCAGGGCGCGGACGTTGGGATCGCGGTCGATGCGGTTTTTGGCGAAGCGAGTGGAGCCGAAGGCGGTGAGACGCGCGTGCTTGAGCCGAAGGTCTTTGGCGCGGGCGAAAAAGTCCTTGTCGCGGGGGTTCGAGCCGGGCCAGCCGCCCTCGATATAGTCGATGCCGAACTCGTCCAGACGAAGGGCAATCGCGAGCTTGTCATCGACGGTGAAGGATACGGCTTCGCCCTGGGTACCGTCGCGGAGGGTGGTCTCGAGAGTGGTGATTGTCATAAGAGAGCCATCAGCTATCAGCCATCAGCCGGCTGGTTGGGGAGCCCGGCTTCGGCCGGGCTCCGGATTCGGTTGCGTACCGCTCCCTTAAGAGACTGTAAAAGAATCCTGGGGACACGCCTGCGCTTGTTCCCCGAATTCTTTCACAGCTCCTCACGGTCGCGGCTCGGTTTGGGGCACGGCGTCGTCTTGCGGCACGCCGGCTTCCTTGGCCTTCTTGAGGAAGGGCATCATGGCGCGGAGCTCGCGGCCGACTTCTTCGATGGGCTGATGCCGGGCTTCCTCGCGCATGCGCAGAAAGTTCTTGCGACCGGTCTTGTTCTCTTCGATCCATTCCCTGGCGAACTGGCCGGACTGGATCTCGGCGAGGATCTTCTTCATCTCCTGGCGGGTCGCCTGGTTGACGATGCGCGGGCCGCGGGAATAATCGCCATACTCGGCGGTATCGGAAACGGAGAAGCGCATGTAGGCCAGTCCGCCCTCCTGGATGAGGTCGACGATCAGCTTCAATTCGTGGAGGCACTCGAAGTAGGCGATCTCGGGGGCGTAGCCAGCCTCGACCAAGGTCTCGAAGCCGGCGCGGATCAATTCGCTGACGCCGCCACAGAGGACGGCCTGCTCGCCGAACAGGTCGCTCTCGGTCTCTTCCTTAAAAGTAGTCTCGATGACACCGGCCTTGAGGCAGCCGAGAGCGCGGGCGTAAGCGAGAGCGTTTTTGAGCGCCTGGCCGGAGGCATCCTGGTGGATGGCGACGAGCGCCGGCACGCCAACGCCTTCGATGAAGAGCTCGCGCACGCGGTGGCCGGGAGCTTTGGGGGCGATCATCGACACGTCGACATCTTTCGGCGGGACGATCTGGCCGAAGTGGATGTTGAAGCCGTGGGCGAACATCAGAGTCTTGCCGGCCTTCAGGTTGGGGCCGATTTCCTTGTCGTAGACGCCCTTCTGATGATGGTCTTCGACGAGGATCATGATGACGTCGGCGGCCTTGGTGGCGTCGGCTGCGGACATTACGTTCAGCCCGGCGGCCTTGGCCTTCTCCCAATTGGGACTGCCGGGGAGGTCGGCAACGATCACGTTCACACCGGAATCGCGAAGATTGAGCGAGTGAGCGTGGCCCTGGCTGCCGTAGCCGATGATGGCGACGGTGCGGCCCTTGAAGGAAGTCAGATCAGCATCTTTTTCGTAGTAGCGTTTGGCCATGATACGTTTACTCCGTTTCGTCTAGAGAAGTGCGTTCGTGCGCGAGAGCGCGAGGCCTCGCGGACACGGCTGAAGTTACGGTTGGAATGGGCGGCGAGAGGCGCAGCCGCTTGGATTCAAGCGATACGGCAATGAGACCGGAGCGGGTGACTTCGATTTCGCCATAGCTGCGCATGACGTCGATGAATTCGTCCAGTTTTTCCGGCGCGCCGGTGGCCTCGATGGCGAAGCCCTCGACGGAGGAGTCAACCACGCGGGCGCCGAAGATTTCGGACTCCTTCAGGATAGCTGTCCTATTCTCCATGGTGGCGCGTACGCGGAGGAGCACCATCTCGCGGGCAACGGCGGGAGCTTCGGAGAGGTCGCTGGCCTGGAGGACATTGATGAGCTTGTTCATCTGTTTGATGACCTGGAAACGCAGGTTGGGATCCACGTCGACCACGATGGTCATGCGCGAGAGGGTGGGATCGAGAGTGCGGGCGACGGTGAGGCTCTCGATGTTGTAACCGCGGGAGCTGAGCAGGCCGGTGATGCGCATGAGAGCGCCGGGCTTGTTTTCGACCAGTAACGAGATAACTTGGAGCATGTCTGATCCTTTCGGCGTTCGGGTTATTTCGGCACCGCGACGGGGACCGGCGGGCCAAGAACCATCTCATTGATCGCGGCGCCGGCCGGGACCATCGGGTAGACGTTCTCATACGGAGAGACGCGGACGTTCAGCAAGTAAGGACCGGCGTGGCGGACGGCCTCTTCCAGGGCGGGCCGGAGGTCCTCGGGGCGGTCGACGGTGCAGCCTTTGATGCCGTAGGCAGAGGCGAGCTTCTCGGCGTCAGGGAACGATTCGAGCTCAACGGCGCATTTGCGGTCGTTGAAAAACAGTTCCTGCCACTGGCGAACCATGCCCAGGTGGCCGTTGTTGACGATTACGATCTTGACCGGCAAGCCGTTGGCGGAGATGGTCGAGAGCTCGGGGAGCGCCATCTGGAAGCCGCCGTCGCCAACCAGCGCGATGACGAGCTCATCGGGGTGGGCGACCTGGGCGCCCATGGCGGCGGGGACGCCGAAGCCCATGGAGCCGAGACCTCCGGAAGTAAGCCAGCGACGAGGCTGGTTGAAGCGGATGAACTGGGCGGCCCACATCTGGTGCTGGCCGACATCGGTGGCGACGATGGCCTCGCCATTAGAGATGCGGTCGACCTCGAACATGACGTGCTGGGGCTTGATCTCGTCGACGGACAGGGCGGGCTTGAGGGGATGCTCCTCCTTCCAGGAGCGGATCTGGCGCCACCAGGCCCGGCGGCCGTTGGCGTTGCGCGCGGACATCTCAGGCGCCAACTCGGTGAGCACCTTATCGATCTTGCGGAGGACGCGCTTGGCATCGCCGACGATGGGGAGGTCGGGCGCACGGTTCTTACCGATCTCGGCAGGATCGATGTCGATGTGGATGACCTTGGCGTGCGGGGCGAAAGCAGCGAGGCGGCCGGTGACGCGGTCATCGAAACGGACGCCGACGGCGATCATGAGGTCGCAGCCGGACATCGCCATGTTAGAGGCGTAGCTGCCGTGCATGCCGGGCATGCTGATGAAGTTGGGGTGACTGGCAGGGAAGCCGCCGAGTCCCATCAGGGTGCAGACGACCGGGAGGTCGACCAACTCGACGACTTCATGAAGCTCGGGAGCGGCGCCCGCGGAGATGATGCCGCCGCCGGCATAGACCAGCGGGCGCTCGGCATCCCAGATCATCTGCGCGGCGCGGCGGATCTGGCCGGTGTGTCCCTCGGTGTAGACCTTGTAGCCAGGCAGGTGGATGGCGGAAACGGGGACATAGTGGGCCTGTCCCTGGAAGACGTCCTTGGTGATATCGACCAAGACCGGGCCAGGGCGGCCGGAGGCGGCGATGTAGAACGCCTCGTGAACGATTTGGGGGAGGTCGGCGAGGTTCTTGACCAAGTAGTTGTGCTTGGTGCAGGAGCGGGTGATGCCGAAAGTGTCGGCTTCCTGGAAGGCGTCGCTGCCGATGAGCTTGGAGTGAACCTGGCCGGTGATGGCGACGATGGGGATGGAATCCATCATGGAGTCGGTGAGGCCGGTAACGAGGTTCGTGGCGCCGGGGCCGGAGGTGGCGCAGCAGACGCCGACGCGGCCGGTGGAACGGGCGTAGCCGGAGGCTGCGAAGGCGGCGTTTTCCTCGTGCCTTACCAGGATGTGGCGAATGTGGTGGTCGAAAACCGCGTCATAGAGGGGAATGGTGACGCCTCCGGGATAACCGAAGAAGGAGTCGACACCTTCCCGAGCCAGACATTCCAGCAGCATCCTTGCGCCGCTCATAAGAGTTGACATAGGCACCATCCTTCAAGTCGAGCACCGTGGGTTCGGGCTCACCCCGGAAGCTCCGTTTCGAGACTCGTTCTCTCTCCAGCAACAAAAAAGGCCACTGCGCGGGAGTTAATCCCCGCCAGTGGCCCTTTGAAATCCTCAGGCCGTCAGGCGGGGTCCGATACAGCGACCCCGATGGTAATGACGATGATGACGGGAACGACGGCGAGTGAGGACGCACCAAGGAGGGACGGGATCGACGGCGCGGAACGATGGCCGAACAAGTTCGTCGTGCCTCCTTTGCATTTAGAGTAACCCACGACCGAATCAAATGCAAGCAGAGGTGTCCATAAAAAGCGCTTATTGACGGATCGGGCGCCGCTCGGCGACTCGCTCTTCGGGGCGCGCTGCCGCGCGCAGTTCGGTGCCCGTCGATTATCGGGCGACCGGCGGCGCTGGAGGAGGCCGGGCGGGCGATCACAGATAAAGGCCCTTCTTTTTACGCTTTGCTTTCAGTTAGATCCGAGATGCGGGCCAGAGGAGGCGGAAGGGGCGGATGGTAATTTCGTGACGAGGCAGGCCAGCGAATGGCAGGCGGAAGAAAGCACGGGACGAGGCCAGAAGAGATGGCAGAGACCAAGCACCCGGAAAAACCGAAGCGAGCAAAGGACAGGAAGGCGCTGGTTAAGCGGGCGATCCAGCAGTTCGGGGAGAAGCTCGATCAGAACGAACTGAAGCCGACAGTGGGGGACTTCATCCGGCTACTGCAACTCGAAAAGGAGCTTCTGGAGGAGACGCCGAAGGAGATCAAGGTCTCATGGGTCGAACCGGACAAAAAGGAACATGCACCCGGCAAATAGAATACAGCCCGCTTGCCTCGCAGTCCCGGTTCCACCAATCCCCGGCAAGGTTCAAGGGCTTTTCGGGGCCGATCGGCTCCGGAAAAAGCCAGGCGCTGTGCCAGGAAGCGATCAAACTGGCGTACTTGAACACGGGACGGCTGGGGCTGCTGGGTGCGCCGACGTATCCGATGCTGCGGGACGCGACGCAGACAACGCTGTTCGAGATCCTCGACAAGAACCGCATCCCGTACGAGCACAACAAGGCCGAGAACACGGTGGTGCTGAAGGACACGCGCTCGCGGATTCTGTTCCGGCCGGTGGAGGAGTTCGACCGGTTGAGAGGAACCAACCTGGCGTGGTTCGGGCTGGACGAACTGACCTACACGCAGGAAGAGGCGTGGGTGGTTCTCGAGGGGCGGTTGCGGGACCCGAAGGCGACGCGGCTGTGCGGGTTCGCCTCCTGGACGCCGAAGGGGTTCGACTGGGTGTACCGGCGATTCGTGCAGGAGCGGGTGGAAGGCTACGAGGTGATCGTGGCCGAGGCGTTCGAGAACCGGTATCTGCTGGAACGGATCCCGGACTTCTACGAGCGGCTGAAGCGAAGCTACGACGCGAAGTTCTACGAACAGGAAGTGATGGGGCAATACATCAGCCTGAACGCGGGGCTGGTGTACCACGCATTCAACCGGGCGCAGCACACGGCGGACATCCGCGTGGAGCCGAAGCTGCCGCTGCTGTGGGCGTTGGACTTCAACGTGGACCCGATGTGCTCGGTCGTGGCGCAGATCGCGGGCGAGACGGTGCGGGTGGCGGCGGAGATCGTGCTGAGCCGGGCGACGACGCAGGAAGCGTGCGAGGAGTTCGCGGCGCGTTTCCGGTGGCACCCGGCGGGGATCTGCGTCTACGGCGACGCGTCGGGGAGCCACATGCAGACGGCGGGAACGACGGATTACCAGGTGGTCCGGGAATTCTTCCAGCGCGCGGGTTACCGAAACGTGGCTTACAAGGTGCCGCGGGCGAATCCGCTGGTGAGAGAACGAGTGGGGCTGGTGAACGCGAAGCTGCGTTCAGCATCGGCGGAGACGCACTTAGTAATCGACCGGAAGTGCGTGGAACTGGTCAAAGACCTGGAACAGGTCACTTACAAGCCGAATAGCAGCGTTATCGACAAAGACAGAGACCCGCGGCGGACGCACTTGTCGGACGCGCTGGGGTACCTGATCTGGCAGGAGTGCCGGCCGCAGCCGCCCGCGGGTGAGCAAGGCTTGAGGCTTCTATAGGGCGGCAGAAGCGGGAGACAGAGATGCAGATCGATCGGGAACATCCGGAGTATGTGCGCCGAAAGACGATGTGGCGGGTCCACCGGGACCTGTATGTGGGCGGGGAGCAGCTCAAGGCGAACTCCACGGAGTACCTAGTTCGAAGGCAGAAGGAGCCCGGCGATGTGTATGCCGAGCGGCTGGCTCGGGTGTTCTACGAGAACTACGTGGGATCGATCATCGACTGGTACGCGGCGACGCTGTTCCGGCGCGAGCCGATCCTGAGCTTCGAGGGCGACAACGAGGCAGCCAAGACGTTCTTCTGCGCGTTCACCGAGGACTGCGACTTGAAGCAGACGAGCCTGAGCGATTTCTTCCGCCGGCAGTTAGCAGAGGCGCTGGTGAGCGGGGCCAGTTACATCCTGGCGGATTTTCCGCGCATCGCGCTGCCGGCCGCAAACCGAGCGGAAGAAGAGCAGCGGGGCGCGTCGCGGGCTTACCTGGTGGATTACCGGGCGGAAGACCTCATCAACTGGAACTACGACGAGCGGGGCAACCTCGACTGGGTAGTGCTGAGGACATCGAACCTGCGGCAGGACACTCCGGACGACGGATGGTTCAAGGAAACGCGGTGGGTCTACTACGACAAAGAGGAATTCAGGATTTACCGCCGGGCGGAGGGCAAAGCGGGCGAGAAAAGCACGCCGGAACTGGTGGACGCGGGGAGACACGGGCTGGCCGGTCTGCGGCGCGTACCGCTGTTCAAGCTGGAAGTCTCGGAAGGGCTGTGGCTGATGAACAAGGCCGCGCTCCTGCAGTTGGAACACTTCAACAAGTCGAACGCGCTGGGATGGGCGCTGACGATGGGGTTGTTCGCGACGCCGGTGGTGTACTCGGACCGGCCATGGAACCAGATCGTCGGAGAGTCCTACTACATTCAGCTCGCACCGGGAGACAAGTTCGGCTGGACTGAGCCGGAAGGGAAGGTTTACCAGATCGCGGCGGACAACCTGAACCAGTTGAAGAGCGAGATCTACCGGGTGTGCTACCTGATGCCGCAGTCGTGGGACGCCCAGACGACGCAGTCGGGAGCCAGCAAGCTGCGGGACTCCACGGTGACACACGAAGTACTGCGGGCGTACGGAGACGCGGTCAAGGACACGCTGAAGCGATTGCTGCGGTCGATCGCCGCGGCAAGGCGGGACGAGCTGACGGTGGACGTATCGGGCCTGGACGAATTCGACATCGGCGACTTCTCGAGTGAGTTGGACGACGCGCAGCGGCTGCTGGGGCTAGGAGTAGGGTCGCCGACGCTGCGCAAAGAGATCTTCAAGAAGCTAGCGCAGAAATACTTGTGCGATGTGAGACAGGAGCTGAAGGACCAGATCGTGAAGGAGATTGAAGAGGCGGCGGAGTAAGGAGCGCGGTTATGGACAGAGAACAAGTGCAAGGACAAGAAGAGGGAGTGCGGTCGATCGTGAGGGACACGATCGAGGAGTTCCTGCGGAGGGAGCAGGCGAAGGCGGAACCCGCCTACAAAAACGAGTTGGCGGAGGAGCGGAAGAGGCGGGAGCAACTCGAACGGCGGCTAAACGAACTGGTGGCGGAGAACCAGCGGAGCCGGAAGATGGCCGAGGAAGCGGACCGGAGCGCAACGGTCCGGTCGGAGCTGCAGCGGCTCGGTGTGGGAAAAGTGGACATCGCCTTCAAAGCGGTGAAGGACGACATTTTCCGCGCGGAAGATGGCCGGCTGCTGGCGAGGGGGGACGACGGGGAGGTGAGTGTGAAGGAGTACCTTTCGCACTTTCTAAGCGAGAACCCGGAGTTCCTGCCGGCGCGAATTCAAGGCGGCTCGGGAGTGACGACGGCGCACAAGACGGCGGCGCCGGCAGGGGTCAGCGATCTGGACAAAATCCGGCCGGGGATGAGTCCGGAGGAAGCGGAACGGATCCGGCAGGACATCGTACGAATAACCTCGCAGTCGCTCAGAGGCATCTGAAGCGGGCGAGGACCAACTGGAGGAGAACGAATGCCAGCAATTACTTCAAGTAACGTAGCGAGCGCGATTGTGAAGCTGGTGGCAGTGGATGCCTTACCCGCTCTGATGGGGAACCTGGTAATGGGGAACCTGGTGAATCGCGATTTCGAACCGACGCTAGCGCAGGGGGGCGACACGGTGAACGTGCCGATTCCGCCCACGCTGGTGGCGAACAATCTGGCCGAAGGCGGCACGGTGCAGACGCAGAACCCGAGCCTGGGGAACGCGCAGATCGTGCTGAACACACATGCCGAGGCGACGTTCCAAGTGCCGGACGTGACCAAGGTCCTGGCGGTTCCGGACCTACTGAAGCTGTACATGCAGCCGACGATGGTGGCGCTTGCCGAGAAGATCGAGACGGACCTGCTGAACACCTACGCCACCTTTACGGCGAACACGCCGGTGGGAACGGCCGGGTCTCCGATCACGGAGGCCGTGGTGGACGCGGCCGAGACGGCGCTGTTCCAGGCCAAGGTGCCGGCGGCCGAGCCCAGGTACCTGGTGGTGGATGCGAACACGTACGCGCAGTTGCGACAAATCGAGCGCTTCAGCGAGTTCCAGACGGCAGGGGAAGCGGGGCTGCGGGCACTGGTGGACGGGACAGTGGGGAAGATCAAGGACTTCTTCGTGTTCCGGTCGCAGTTCGTGGCCAAGACCGGCAGCGCGCCGGTGACGACGCACAACCTGGGGTTCACGCGGAGTTCGCTGGGACTGGTGGTCCGGCGCCTGCCGCAGCCGCTACCCGGGACGGGAGCGATTGCAGAGTACGCGGAGCTGGGCAACTTCGGGATGCGAGTGATTCTCAGCTACCAGCCGAACACGCTGGCACAGCAGTTCACGGTGGACGTGCTGTACGGCGTAGGCGTGCTGCGGAACCAGTTCGGCATCCAGGTGAACTCGTAAGGAGCCGGCGGCCGCCGATGAGCGGGCGATGGCGGGTGGCTTGCGGTCGCGGGAGGGAGGGCAGGCGGAAGCGCCTGCCCCACCACAGATGAGATTGGGAGGGTGTATGGACGTGAAGGCGTATTACCAAAGAGCCCGGGAGGTCGCTGAGACAATCGCGGAAGCGTACGCGGTGGTGATCAGCCTCCCGACACCGGATGGAGGACGGGAGGGCATCGCCAGCGAAGTGGCAAGATCGCTGGCCGCTTTGCTGATTGTCGAAGGAAAGGCGCGGCTGGCGAGCGCGGAGGAGTCCAAGGAATTCCGGGACCGAGCCGCGGAGGCGACAGCGGCGGCGAGTCAACTCGCAGCCGCAGGCAAAGTGCAGATCACGGTGATTTCAGAGGCGGATCTGCGGGCGCTGAGGAGCGGCGGCAAGAAGGGATGAAGGGCCCGAGAGGGACGCGGGGTCGAGAGACGATGGCGCTATTCACGGATGGATCGATATCGACGATTGAGGAACTCGTGGAATACGAGTCAGCGATCCTGGACGTTGCCAAGACGGAGAGGATCGACCTCACGGTGAAGCTGAAGCTGGCGCAAGAGGAGCTGGGAATCGAGCTTGAGACGCTTCTCAGGCGGCGGCAGGAATCGGAGGACCTCCTGTGGACGACGGTCATGCCGCGGGGGCTGGGGCACGTGGTGGTGACCGAGGCGTTGCACAGGTGGCACACCTTCCGGACGCTGAGCCTGGTCTACCGGGACGCGTACAACCGGCAACTGAACGATCGCTTCCTGGGCAAATGGCAGGAGTATGACCGCATGGCGGCCTGGGCGCGGCAATCGTTGTGCGACGGCGGGCTGGGGATGACGAGCTCGCCGGTGCCCCGGCCAGCGCAGCCGGATATGGGAACGGCGACAGGAACGGCGGCGGCGACGACGTACTTCGTCAGCGTGACCTGGGTCGGGCAAGGCGGAATTGAGGGCGCACCGAGCGCGATCGAGGCGCTTACGACGACGGGGGCGAGCGCGCTGACGGTACAAGCAGTCGATGCTCCGGAGATCGCGACCGGCTGGAACGTCTACGCAAGCTATTCTGCGACCGGATTGACAAGACAAAACGACGCACCGATCCCGCTGGACCAAGGCTGGACCGAGCCGGCGGAGGGGCTGATAAAGGGCAAGCCGGTGGCCTGCGGGCAACGACCGGAGATGTTCCTGCGCGTAACGGGAGTCCTCAACAGGGGGTAGCAATGCCGGCGATTGGAGCAGCGGCGACACGGACGGTAGTGGAAATGCTGGCGGGCGGCACCGGACTGCCGTTCACGGTGCCGAACCTCAGCCAGCAGGAGAACGTAGAGTTACCCGCAATCGGGGCGGCGCAGATCGCATCCGAGAACGTCGCGTTCGAGATGGCCGAGAAGACCGCGGGCGTGACGTATCCGGCGGTGTACGTGTACTGCGAGAAGCTGTCGAACGGGTTGAGGGAGAAGTTCCGGACGTTCTCAGGCACGGCGAGTATGGCGGTGGAGATACGAGCCTCTTACGACAACCTAGCGAGACTGGCCCGAGACCTTCATTTCTATGCGGCAGCGGCCACGGAGGTTTTGGATTCTCACCGGGGCGACTTGGGGAGCGGGATGTTCTACACGGGCGGATATGAGGTCACGTTCGGGCCGGTGAAGAGGGGCGGCAGCAACTTTTTGCAGGCTGCGAAGATCCGCTTCGACGTGGACGTGAGTTACTGAGACGGGAGCCGGGAGGCGGCAAAATCGGGGACAGGCACGAATTTCGCAACGGCGGCGAAATTCGGTCCAGTCCCCATTTTGCGCGACCGGGCAAGGGGAAGGGAAAACGATGGCGTGCAACTATGTTTCATCCAATAACAACCGGCTCTATGTAGGGCTGGAATCCAACTACGGACAGGTACCGGCGATCCAGAGCGGAAACCGGATTCCGGCGGTGAAGCTCACGGCCAGGCAGCAGACGATACGGCCTGCCCGGAAGGACAAGACGGGCACGAGGACGTACGGGGGCACTCCGGCGGGGCTCAGGAAAAGCACCACGTTCGACCTGACAGCCTACATGACGAGCTGGAGTACGCCGAACGCCGAGCCCGTCTACGGGCCGCTATTCCAGGCCAGCCTGGGCGCGGCACCAGTGTTCTTCGCCGGTGGGACGGCAGCGGCGAACGCGAACACAAAACTGCTCGGCTTCGCGGCTCCGCACGGCCTGGCGCCGGGACAAGCGGTGACGTTCGGCGGGGAACTCCGGTTCGTGTGCTCGATTGTGGACCAGGCAACGGTCGAACTCAGCTCGCCCTTTACGGTCACGCCGACGACGGGCGCGCCGATCGGGCCGACGGTGACCTACCAGCCAGCGACGGCGCTCGCCAGCGTGAGCATCTTCGATTACTGGTGCCCAACGGCCGCGGTGCAGCGGGTGTTTTGCGGGGTTGGCGTGGACCAGATGAAGATCAACGTCAACGGCGATTACCACGAGTTTGAGTTCAGCGGAATCGCGGCCGATGTGATTGACAGCACCAGCTTCACGGCCCAGCAAGGGGGACTGACGAGTTTTCCGGCAGAGCCGGCGCTCACTCCTTACAACTACTCGATCATCCCGGGGCATTTGGGCGAGGTGTGGCTGGGGACAGATCCGGACCAGTTCTTCACGATCACGGCGGCGAAGATCACGCTTCAGAATGCGATCGAGAAGCGCGAGAGGGAGTTCGGGGCAAGCATTCCCCTGTGCCTGGCGCCGGGCATGAGGACGGTCACGGCGGACCTCGAGCTGTTCGAGACGAACGACGATGCCACGCGCGGGCTGTACCAGGCGGCGCGGCAGAGTTCCCCAATCGCGATGATGCTGCAACTCGGGCAGCAGCCAGGCCAGCTTGCTGGCGTGTACCTAAAGAGCGTGGTGCCGGAGGTCCCGGCATTCGACGATAGCCAGACGCGACTGCAATGGAAACTGTCGGGATCGAGGGCGCAGGGGACGGGAAACGATGAGATGTACGTGGCGTTCGGATAGGCGGGAACCGATGGAGTACGCAAGCGAGAAGAGAATCGAGTCGCAGGCTCTGCCGGGGGTGCGGTTCACGATCGCACGGATGTCTTTCGGACGGCGGGTCGAGCTGACGCGGCGGATATGGGAACTGGCCGGGAGAGTGGAGCACCTCGAGGCGGGGGGCGATGCGCGGGGAAAGCTGGAGGCGGCGCTGGTGGCCGCCGAGATTGACCGCGTGTACCTGAGCTGGGGGCTGCGCAGGATCGAGGGGCTGACCGTCGATGGGGAGCAGGCAACACCCGACCTGGTGGCCGAACAAGGCCCCGAGGGGCTGTGCCGGGAAGTGGTAGCGGCCATCAAGGCGGAGTGCGGGCTGACGGCGGCAGAAACAAAAAACTGAGAGTCGCATTCCATTTTCAGTTCTCAGACCCAGCCGCGTGGAAGTGCGACGAATGCAGGAAGAGCGGGCTGGAAGCCAAGCGCCGGTGCAGGTGGGTAGCGGCGGCGCCGGCGACGGAGGCGCGGGTGGTGTGGGCACGGGCGGGTGTGGCGACGAACGTGTGCCCGAAATCCTATATCTCCGGCGAGAGCAGGGCATGGCTGGATGAGTTTCAGGCATGGAAGCGTCTGGGTTACCCGGACCTTCGAACGCTGAGCGCGCGTGAGGCGCACGCGATGCTGATTCTGGAGCAGGAACTGCTGAACGAGGTGAAGCGTGGTCAACGGTGAGAGCGGACTTGACGCGTTGCTAGCGCGGCTCGCCGCGGAAATAGGCGCAGCCCAGAGCCGGGCGACCGAACCGACGCCAGCCGGCGGCGGGGCGGGCGATGCGGTGGCGGCGTTTGCGGCGGCGGCTGAACAACTGCGCCCGGTCGAGCAGGTGCAGGCAGACGCGGTAACGCAGAATGCCGAGGCAACCCTAAAGAGCACAAGCTCGGGGCCGAGCTCTAGCGGCAGCTCGGCGCTCGACACGGCTGGCAGCGTGGTAGCGAGCATGTTCGAAAATCGGCTGGGACTGTCCCCGCTGATCAGCGGCCTGGTGAGCCTGTTCAGCGGAGGCGGCGGCTCGACGGCGCCTCCTGCGCTCAGCACTTACACGGCGCCGGAATCGGTTCAGTTCGAGGGCGATGTCTACCGCAGCGCGAATACGACCGATTGGGGTGGAAGTGGGGGGACGGATACCGGAAGGGCGGTCCCGACGAATACGCAGATCACGGTGCAAGTGAACGCGATGGACAGCCAATCGTTCCTCGACCATAGCCAGGACATCGCCAATGCAGTGCGGCAGGCGATGCTCAATTCGAATGCCCTGAACGACGTGGTGAACGACTTATGAGCACGTTTCCGCGGCTGAAGACGGGGGCAGTGGCCCAGTATCCGGCGACGCGGACTGCCGGGTACGCGACGCAGGCGTTCCGATTCCTGGACGGGACCGAGCAGAAGTTCCCGCTGCGCGGGGGCGCGGCGACGAGGTGGGTTATTGCGCTGGACCTGCTGGACGATACGGAGATGGGGCAGGTCTGCGCGTTCTTCCAGTCGTGGCAGGGCCGCTTCGGCACCTTCTCGTTTGTGGACCCGTGGGACGGGAGCATTCATCCGAACTGCAGTTTCGAATCCGACGAGCTGACGCTCGGACTGGACGGCGAAGGGCGCGGCAGACTGCAAGTGGCGATCAAGGAGAACAACGGCTGATGCTGTACTTCCCACAACTCGCGAGCGGAGCGGTGAGCCAGTTCCCGTGCACGAAGCGGGTGCGCCAGAGGACGGTGGTCAACAAACTGGCGGACGGCAGCGAAGTGAAGCTGTTCGACCCCGGCGCCTGCAGGATGGAGTGGGAGATCACTCTGGCGAGCCTGACGAGCGCGGAGTGGAAGGCGATGGCCGAGCTATTTCAGGCGACCGAGGGGCAACTGGGGACGTTCGTCTTCCTGGATCCGTTCGGGAATCTTCTGAGCTGGAGCGAGGCCCTGGGCGCGGCTGTGTGGGCAAAGGACGCGGGTTTGACGCTGACAGCGGGCGTGGCGGATACGCTGGGCGGAAAGGGGGCTAGCCGCGTAACCAACATATCCGGATCGGCGCAGAATCTGACGCAGACGGCGGCCGTTCCCTCCTGGTATCGGTACTGCTTGAGCGTGTGGGTGCGCAGCGATTCGGCGGGGCAAGTGACGCTCGCGGCGAGCGCAGGGACGGAATCACAACGGCAGAGCTTCGCCGTGGAGCCGGCGTGGCGGCGGGTGGCGCTGGGAGCACAACTGACGACACAACAAGGGGCCGCGACCTTCGGAGTCACAATCCCCGGCGGGTTGACGGTGGAACTGTTCGGATTTCAGGCGGAGCCGCAAGCGGGCGCGTCGAGCTACAAAGCCACCAGCGCGCAAAGCGGCGTGTACACGAACGCGTCGTTTCTCAATGACGTGCTCGAGATGACGAGCGAGGCACCGGGAATCTTCTCCTGCCCGGTGCGAATTGGGGCGAAGGGGTAGGGGAGCGGGACGCGGTCCCCGAGAAGGTGCAGCCGCTGACACAGGTGGGTATGGATGGCGACGATCAACGACATTAAAGAGCAGAGCATCACCGAGACGCCACTGTTGCTGTTCGACTGCGTGCTCAACTCCGGAGCGGTGGAGCGCTGGAGCACGCACGCGGCAACGGTGAACGGAGAGCAATACCAGGCGCGGGTGTTGCGGCACAACCTGTTCGAGATGCAGTCCGGAGCGGCCGACGGGATCGATGCGATCGCAAATATCTCGATCTGGCTGGCGAACGCGGACTCGCACTTTTCGGAGATCGAGCGCAACACAGGCTGGAAGGGCAGCAAGATCACGGCTCAATTCGTGTTCTACGACCTGAGCCAGGGCCAAGCGGCATCAGAAGTACAGGTGCTGTTCACGGGGGTGGCGGACGCTCCCGCGGAGATCACCGAATCGACGCTGCGATTAACGGTAACCAACAACCTAAGCCTGCAGCGCCTGCTGCTGCCGGAGGTGCGGGTGGAGCGGCGGTGTCCGTGGACGTTCCCGGGGGCGGCGGCACAGCGGGCCGAGGCGGTGGCGGGGGGGACGGAAGGGAAATACTCGCCGTTCTACCGTTGCGGATACTCGCCCGACGCACCGGGCGGGCACGGAAACCTCAGCGGCACCACGGCATACAAAAGCTGCGACCGAACCCGGGCGCAGTGCCAAGCGCGCGGGATGTTCTCAACGGACAGCGCCGGCCATGCGACCAGAACGTTCGGGGCGATCGAGTTCGTGCCGCCGACGACGGTGGTGAGGAGCTACGGGGAGAAGGGGAATCACCAGTCGGCGCCGCTGATGAACGAAGCCCGGTACAACGATTTCGTTCCGCTGGTGTACGGGACGGCGTGGTACGCACCTCTGGTGATCTTCTCGAGGAACGACGGCAACCTGACGCACATGGACGTGCTGCTCGGAATGGGCGTCATGGAAAGCGTGATCAAAGTATTGATCAACGACGTCGATATTCCGGTGGGGCGAGCGGGCGCCAACATGACGGCGACGGGCTGGCACAACGTGGTCACGATGGGCGACCGCACGGGCGCGTTCAATCCCGAATATGTGGACGCAAGCGGGAATCCGCTGGGCGATCCTTACGGCAGCATGGCGGTGTTGAACGTGGTGGTGCCGAACCAGATCAACAATGGCAGCAGCCTGCCGCAGATCAAGGTCCTGGTGGAAGGGATGAGGCTGGAGCAGTTCTCCGCCAGCGGCAGTTCGCTGGGCGAGAGCTTCACCAACAATCCCGCGTGGGTGCTGCTCGATCTGCTCCGGCGGAGCGGCTGGGATCTGGAGGACATCGATCTCGCGAGCTTCGCGCGGGCGGCGGCTTACTGCGGCGAGACGATCACGACGCGGGACCTGAACGGCAACCCGATCAGCATTCCGCGGTTCCAGTGCAACCTGGTGCTGAAGAGCCGGCGGTCGGCGGCGGACACGGTCCGCGGCGTGAGAAACGGGTCGCGGCTTTTCCTGAGGTACGGGATGGGCGGGCTGTTAGGGCTGAACGTGGAGAACACGCTGGCACTGCAGCAGCCGGCGATGCCGGATGGGAGCAACGCCAGGGAGGCGATCGAGGGAGGCTGGCCGGCGTATGAATTCGGGGACGGCACGTCGGGGCTTTCGGGAATCCTGCGAAAAGCAAGTGGAGAACCGTGGATCCGGCTCTGGTCACGGAGCACGGCGGAGACTCCGAACCGGCTGAATCTGGAGTTCCAAGACGCGTTCAACCAATACCAGCAGGACAGCCTCTCGGTGGCCGACGTGGACGACATGCTGGCGGTGGGACAGGAAGTCAACCTGAACCTGCCGGTACTCGGCATCCCGAATTTCAGCCAGGCGGCCAGGATCGCGAAGTTCAAACTCGACAAAGCGGTTGCGGGCAACACGTACGTCGAGTTCGCAACGACCATGCGGGGGCTCAAGCTCAGACCGGGCGACCTGATCACGGTGACGTACCTGAAGGAAGGGTTCGAACGGCAGCCGTTCCGCGTCGTGACCATCGCTCCCGGCCTGAACTACTCGACGGCGTTGATCACGGCACAGATCCACGACGACGCGTGGTACGGCGACGACAATGCGGACGTGTTCGGGAGCGGGCTTCCGGGCCGGCGGCCCGGATACGGAATCGGGACGCCCAGGCCAGTCGCCGGCAAAGTGCTGGACCAATACGGCAACCCACAGCTCGAGATCACGGAGCAGGACACCATCAACGCGGACGGCACGATGACGATCACGCTGGCGGCAGGGTTCAACGCGCCGCGGCAACCAGGCGGGCCCGGCATCCCGCTGGTCAGCATTGCGGCCAGCAGCCAGAGCACGGGCGGGTCGCTCGCGGGGAACCAGACGCTGTATTACGGCGTTACGGGCAGCGATGCCAGCGGGCAGGAGAGCGGGCTCTCGTTCGTGGTGCCAGCGAGGATACCGGACGGAACAAACGCGAACACGGTCACGCTGACAGGCCTGAGCTTCACGAGTGATACGACCAGTTTCTCCGTGTACCGCGGGCCGACGCCGATGGAGCTGCTTCAAATCGCGACCAAGCAGGCCATGGCGACAAGCTTCACCGATACCGGCCTGCAGGCAAGCCTGATGCCGCCTCCGGACGAAAACTACGACCACACGAATGCGTACTGGAGGCTCGAACTCGAGCCGGAGTTTGCCGCGGCGACCCATTCCGCCACAACGGTCGGAAACCCGGCCATGGCGATGGAAGCCAACGCCGACGCCGGGATGGTGGTGCGGATCACGCGGGGAACGGGAGCGGGCCAGGAAAGGAACGTGGCCGCACACGACGCGACAACGCTGACCGTAAGCCAGCCCTGGGACGTGGAGCCGGATGAAACCAGTTACTTCACGGTGGCGGAGGCGGGCTGGCACTTCGGATCCGCGGGCAGCAGCGGGCCGCTTACGCTTCAGGTCCCGACCCGGATTGGAGCGACGGTGCAGGTGACGGCCCGGTCGGCGAACGTCTACGACTGGGAGTGTCCGATCGAGCTGAGCCGGGTGACGCGCTGGCGAATCTCGGGCGGCGGCCCGACGTCGGACGCGGGAGTGCCCGGCACGCCGGTGTTCGGAATCCTGACGCGCGGCGCCGGCGATGTGGGATTGACAGGGGTCGGGTTCACGGACCTGACGAATACCACCTCGATTTCCTCCGGCACCCTGACACTGTGCTACTGGAACGAGGTGGTGTTTCCGTCGCCAGACGCGCTGGGCGCAGGCGCCGCCGCCAGCGACAAGGCGGTCAACCTGGCGGCGGCGGGGAGCATCCAGGCGGGCGACCTGATCCAGATCGACGCCGAACTGCTCCAGGTTCAGCAGATCGAGAACAACGGGCTAAAGCTGGACGTCGTGCGGGGCGCCATGGGGAGCGCCGCGGCAAGCCATCAGGCGACGGCACCCGTCTACCGATTGACCAAAGCCACGGCGGTGGTTCCCTTCACGGCGAACTTCTTCGGCAGCCCCGCCAGCGGCGAGTTCATCTACTTCGTGCTGTTGCCGGATGCGCGCGTGGCAGCCGCCAGCTTCTTCGTGACCAATGCGTTCGGCGACAGCCCAACCGCGACGGCGTGCTTCATGAATACGACCGACAAAGGTCTGCGGACGCTTTCGGGCGGGCAGTATTCGATTCAGGTGGCGGGGCCCCTGGCTGTTGAAACGAACGCGGCGCCACCACTGGCAGTACAGGGCACCCACGCGGTATGGGGCATCTTCGCCATGGTCAGCGACATGCCGGCGAACGCGCCAGGCGGGATTCCGGTCGAGTCGGTGGAGATGAATGTGCGGGTAAACGGAGCGGTCTACTGCCACCTGTCGATCCCCGCGGGCAGCACGTACTCAGACACGGTGAATGGGAGCGGACTGCCCCCTCTGCCCGCGGGCGGACTGATCACGCTGGACATCACCGCGGTGCCGCAGGCCCCCGGCTCGCAACCGGGACGCGACCTGACGGTGACGATCGCCCTGTGAGGCGGGGCCCGTGATCCAACACGAAAACAAGCGCCGAGACGAGTCTCTGCGCGGCAGGCTGAAGCCTGCGCCACGTATAGCCCATGAGCAGAGAGGGTAACCATATGGCAGAGACACTCGAGAAGCTGCGGCCGGATCGGGACCTACAGTGCTACTTCCAGCAGCCGTCGGCGGTCGCGGCGCTGAGCGCAACCAGCCCGACGGGGTTTACCGTCTCCGGGAGCTGGCGCCAGCAGTTCGATTGGGCGGTGATCGAGTGGAACCGCGACAACGGCTTCGAGCATCCCCAGTTCCGCTATCTTCCCAACGGAGACCTCAGCGGTCTCGATCTCACTTACGAAGAGACGCGGACGAACTGCATGCCGATCGACTGCGACCTGGGGCCGGGGGTCGGCTGGCCGTACCTGCGGGTCTGGCGGGATGGACAGGTGGAGCCGAATCTGGTGCCGCTGAACAGGTACGCGACGGCCGTTGAGGGGATGGCCACGGCGGCCTCGGCCACACTGACGCTGGCCGGAACACCCACCGCCGGCGATTACGTCGGGCTGGCGTGGCTGACGGAGCAGTACAACTACCAGGTGCAACCGTCGGACACGGTTGCGAGCGCGGCACGGGCGCTGGCGGGGATCGTGAACGACCCGCACATCGGCTCCTCGACGATGAGCGCGACGGTGGCCGGAGCGCAGATCACGCTGGCGTCCGTAGCGAAGGGCGCGAATTCGAACCGGGCGGGGGTATACGGATTTGTGTCGGGCGCGCGGACCGAATCGTGGTCGCCGTGGTGGCAACGGTTCAGCGGGGGCGTGTCGCCGACGAAGTGGCGCATCCACCTGAATTTCGGCAGTCTGACGGACATTAGCGGCCAGCCGGTTGCGATGACGTCGGTGCGGAAGATGCGCTGGACTTACCTGGCGGTGCGGCAGGATGGACCGTTCCAACGCACGGAGTTCGAGGTCCAGGTCAGTAACTGGACGGTGACGGGGACGAACCGGACCTACTCGGTGGCGGGCCCGGGGAGCCGCCGGATCGAGGACGACGCTCCGGAGGTCACATACTCGGCCGGCTGGACGGCATTCAAAGGGGCCTACAACTACTCGAATGGCTCGTACCACTCGACCCAGACGACCGGTACTCACGTGACGTGCACGTACGCAGCGTCGGCACAGCATTCGCTCTACCTGGGCGCGGAGTTTTTGGACAAGGGGGCGGATCTTACGGTCACGGTGGACGGGGGCGCTTCCCTGACACCGAGCCTGTGGGTTCCGGGGGAGGACGAGCTGGTACGGATTCCTCTGGGGCAGTATGGACCGGGGACGCACACGGTGGTGGCGGAGCATGCGGGGCCGGGCGACGACACGGTCGCTCACACCTTCAACTTCGATTTCCTGGAGATTGCGGTGCCGTCGACGGACCTGCCCGCGCCGGCTTCGAATGCGCAACTGAGCCTGGCTACGGACTGGGACACGTACCACTCGCTGTGCCTGGCGCCAGAGCGAACGGCGTGGATGATCGAGTCACTGGGCTTCCACGGCCGGGTGAATCACTACGTGGGCGCGCTGTGGTTCTACGAGCTGGTTGCGGGCCCGGCCTTCGCGTATGCGTCGACGCAGATCAACTTCACCGGGACGGCGTTGTTCAGCTTCACCTCCAGCGAGCAGACGTCGCTGGTTATCGACAGCACGACCATCACGCACATACACTACGTCGGGGACACGGCCGAGACGGTCGTGAAAGCCTTCGAGATGGAGATCAACCGCGGGTCGATGTCGGTTCGGGCCGAGGCGCAGGGGACGGTGCTGACGATCTACTCGCGGTCGCTGGGCAGCGATTCGAACCACATCACGGTTTCGGCCACCTCGACGTCGCTGACGCCGCAGCCGGCCAGCCAGAACCTGACCGGGGGGAGCGATGGAACGTGGCTCACAGACCTTCAGGCGACGCCGCGGCTCAACCGCGCGGCGCGGGACTGGACGCAAAGCTTTTTCACGGCGCTGAACGGGTACGGGCTGATTGGGGTGGCGGCGCTCAGCATGGAGCTCGGAAATGGGGACCCCTCCTCGGCGGCGGGCATCGCTCAGCGGGGCCCGGCGGGGGACCCGGTGATCGTGTCCACGCCCGCGCTGCAGACGAACTTCTCGCCAGCGAGCATCGCGTTCTGGGAGCAGGCATACCGGGACACCGCCCAGACGATGGCGGATGCCGGCGTGCAACCATACCTGCAATTCGGCGAGGTGCAGTGGTGGTATTTCCCGGACAGCCACGGGATGCCATTTTACGATGCCTACACCACGAGCACTTTCCACGCCCAGTACGGGCGGAACATGCAGACGATCGCCGACAATACCGTTTCGCCCGCGGATTTCCCTCAGGAGACGGCGTTCCTGCCAACGTTGATCGGACAGTTCACCAGCCGGATCATGGCGTTTGTGCGGGCGGCGTTTCCCACGTGCCGCTTCGAAGTGCTGTACCCGTTGGACGTCAACGATACCGATCTCAACCGCGCGGTCAACTACCCGGCGGGCGATTGGACGCCGATGGCGCTCGATTGCCTGAAGACGGAGAGCTTCGGATTCACGAGCGCGCGCGACCTGAACAAATGCCGCACATCGATCCAGTTCCCGCAGACGCTCGGGTTCAGTCCCCGGAAGAGCGCGCACCTGGTGGGTATCGGCGACCCGACGACGCCTTGGCCGAAGGAAGTGCGGCTGGCGCAAGCGGCGGGAGTCGAGTCGGTGGTTCTGTTCGCGCTTGACCAGTTGTGCCTGATCGGGTATCCGCTTCCCCTGCCGCCAGGCCTGCGCCGGGCGGCCTTCCAAGGCTGAGGTTCCCGCCGTTGGCTAGTCTGGAGACCCGCTGCAAGACTGGAGTCCTGTTCCACCCTTTACATTATTCCTCTTGACAATAGTTGTTTTAAACAACTATAGTGAAGACGTGCCTGGAAGAATCGCAGCCGAGTTGAAGCAAGCCAGACCGATGAGCGTGGAAACCGAGGCGCTGCTGAACATTCATCGGACCTCGGGCCGGCTGGAGGCAGGAATGGCAGAGCTGCTCAAGCCGTTCGATCTCTCGTCCGCGCAGTACAACGTGCTGCGTATTTTGCGGGGGGCGCACCCGGGCGGCCTGGCGTGCCGCGAAATCGGCGATCGCATGGTCACGCGCGACCCGGACATCACGCGGCTGCTCGACCGCCTCGAGAAACGCGACCTGGTCGGGCGGTTCCGGGAAAGCAAAGACCGCCGGGTGATCACTGTGCGCATCACGGCGGCCGGCCTGGAGGCGCTGAAGAAGCTCAACGGCGCGGTCGGCCGGTTCACGCACGATCACTTTGGGAAGCTCGGCACGGAGCGCCTGCGGGCGCTGATCGAAGCGCTGGAATTGGTACGAGCCGCGAGCTGAACGTAGCAGCGGCACGCTAGAGCGTACGCCACAGATCGTCAAGGAGGGGAAAATGGAAGGATCACTCGGAAGGCTGCAGGGGCTCGGCATCGCCGCCCTGCGGTGGATCGTCGGCTTGGTGTTCCTGGTTCACGGCAGCCAGAAACTGTTCGTTTTCCACATTGCGGGGACGGCCGGCTTCTTCGGCAAGATCGGCATCCCGCTGCCGGAGGTTTCGGCGGTAGTCGTCACGCTGGTCGAGTTTCTGGGCGGAGCTGCGCTCATCCTCGGAATCGGGACGCGCGTAGCCGCCGTTCTGCTCGCGATCGACATGCTGGGCGCCATCTACTTCGTTCACGGCAGGAACGGCTTCATGCTCCCCACGGGATACGAGTACGCCCTGACGCTGCTGGTGGCTAACGTCAGCCTGGCGCTGAGCGGGGCGGGAATGTGCGCACTGGACAACCTGATCTCAAGGACGCGGCATCCACGGGCTGCTTCCAGTCCCGCCGTAGCTTAAGCGGGAGTATCGGATCTCACAGGATTCCTGGGCGGCGGGGGCGGCGGGACGAGAGCCGCCATCTTTCGTGGGACCCCACCTCGTGAGAATGGGTTCCAGATTCTGCTACATTAGGATCTCAGATCCTGATCGTCTTGCTGTCAGGCGACTTCCCTTTTGGCACCGCGCGTGCTAAAGTTCCCCCGGTTGGCTAAGAAACTACGCTATGGCAAAAGGTTACGTTAGCATCAACGTCGAGCGCTGTAAGGGCTGCGCGTTCTGCGTCGAGTTCTGCCCCACCAAGGTCCTGAGCCTCTCTTCCGCCTTCAACTCCAAAGGCTACCATCCGCCACACGTCGTGGCCTCTGAAAAATGTAGCGGTTGCGACCTGTGCGGGATGTATTGCCCCGACTTCGCCATCTACGGCTGGAAGAACGCCGAGCCTCGACGGGAGGCGACAAATGCAGGCTGATCCCCGTGGAGTCCTAACAGGCGTTCATTTTCTGGACGGCGACCAAGCCTGCTGCGAAGGTGCGCTGGCGGCCGGTGCGCGATTTGCCGCAGGATACCCCATCACGCCATCGACTGAAGTGGTGGAGCGGTTCGCTTCGCGCATTCCGGCCGTGGGCGGCACCTTCATCCAGATGGAAGACGAGCTGGCGGCGTCCATCACCATCCTCGGTGCGGTCTGGGCTGGAGCGAAAGCCTTCACGGTGACCTCTGGCCCCGGTTATTCGCTGATGATGGAGCACATCGGGTATGCGGCCATGACCGAGACTCCGTGCGTTTTCGTGGACGTGCAGCGCGGCGGCCCGTCGACCGGTCTGCCCACACTGCCCGCCCAGGCCGACATGATGCAGGCGCGCTGGGGTTCGCACGGCGACTACGGAATGATCGCGCTGTGCCCGAACTCTCCACAGGAGTGCTTCGACCTCACGATCAGGGCCTTCAACCTCGCCGAGGAATACCGTACGCCGGTGATGTTCATGATGGACGAGTGCGTGGGGCACATGACCGAGAAGGTGATTATCCCGGCGCCCGACAAGATCGAGATCTACCCGCGCCGCCACACCAGCCGCCCGCCGGGGAAGTACAAGCCCTACGAGCCGGCCGCGGACCTGGTCCCGGCAATGGCGCACGCGGGCGAGGGGTACCGGTTCCACGTCACCGGCCTGACGCACGACGAACGCGGCTATCCGTCTATGACGGTCGCAACGCAGGACAAGCTGGTGCGCAGGCTCCAGCAGAAGATCGAAGGGGCTCAGGAACGACTCACTTTCACCGATGAGGCGGGCCTGGACGACGCCGAGGTGGCGGTGGTGTCCTACGGAATCACCTCGCGCGTGGCGCAGCGGGCGATCGACCTGGCCCGCGAGCGAGGCGTCAAGGTGGGCCGCTGCCGGCTGATCGGCATTTGGCCCTTCCCCGACAAGCGGCTGCGTCAAATCGCCCAGCGCGGCGTCAGGGCGTTCGTGGTGCCCGAGCTCAACCTGGGGCAGATCTCCCGCGAAGTAGAACGCGCGACGGGGCGTTTTGCGAACACGATCGCAGTCACCCATGCCGGAGGTGGCGTACACAGTCCCGAACAGATTCTCGACGCCATTCTGGAGGCCGCAAAATGACAACCACGACCCTGGAAGCGCCCGTCAACCCGGTCGAGCCATTTCTGCGCACCGAGCGCATCCCGCACATCTGGTGCCCCGGCTGCGGGATCGGAACGACCGTGAACTGTTTCGCACGCGCGCTGCTCGAATCCAAGCTGAACCTGGACCGCGTGGCGCTGGTTTCGGGCATCGGCTGCACGGGCCGCGTGGCGGGCTACGTCAATCTGGATTCGTTCCACACCACGCACGGGCGGGCCATCCCGTTTGCCACGGGCTTGAAGCTGGCGAACCCCGGTCTGGAGGTGGTGGTCTATTCCGGCGATGGCGACCTGACGGCCATCGGCGGCAACCACCTGATCCACGCCGCGCGCCGCAACATCAACATCAAGGTCATCTGCGTGAACAACCTCATCTACGCGATGACGGGCGGGCAGACGGCTCCTACGACGCCGGCCACGGCAATCACCACAACGGCGCCCTACGGCTGTTACGAGCCCGCGTTCGACCTGCCGTCGCTGGCGGCTTCGGCGGGCGCCTCCTACGTCGCGCGCTGGACCACGTTCCACGTGCGGCAGTTGACGAAGGCCATGTCGGAGGTGCTCCACCGGAAGGGCTTCTGCTTCATCGAGGTGATATCGCCCTGCCCGACACTCTACCAGCGGCGCAACAAGATGGGCGACGGCCTGGAGGCGATGAAGTTCTACAAGGAGCACAGCAAGGTGAAGAACGGCGCGTCCCTGGACGAACTGTCGATGACGAAGGACGGCGAGATCGTGGTCGGCAAGTTCGTCGATCGCGAGCGGCCGGACTATCTGGACCTGATGCGGGGCCGGCTGTCTTCGCAGTTGGGCGAGCGCTATGTCGAGGCGGACAATCCAGTATGCGGCTGACAGAGATTCGTGTTGCGGGATTTGGCGGCCAGGGAGTGATTCTCTCGGCCATTTTGATCGGCAAGGCAGCCGCGATTCAAGAGGGCGGCTACGCCACGATGACCCAGAGCTTCGGGCCGGAGGCGCGCGGCGGCGCAGCCAGCGCGCAGGTGATCCTTTCCGACAGCCCCATTCTGTACCCCTACGTGACCGCGCTGGACGTCCTGGTGGTGATGTCGCAGGAAGCCTGCGCGCGCTTCACGCCGGAGCTGAAAGACACCGGAATTCTGATCGTGGAGGAAGACCTGGTGCGCATCTCCGGGCTCAAGAGCGGCGTGCGGGTGTACGGCGTTCCGGCGACGCGGCTGGCCGAGGAACTGGGCAGAAAGATGGTGCTGAACGTGGTGATGGTGGGCTTTTTTGCGGCGGTCACGGGATTGCTGGCGCCGGAATCGCTGCGGAAAGCCGTGGCCGATTCGGTGCCGCCGGCCACGCGGGAACTGAATTTGCGGGCGTTCGACAACGGGTACGAGTACGGCGTCGCGCAGACCGCGGGCGTCGTTCACAGCTCGTAGCCCGCTCCCTTACGCCATTGCCCCCGCTCTCCGCGCGAAGGACACGACGGAGGGCTGCACCAGTCTCTCGAAATCCCTGAAGTGCATGTGGATGACGTCGCGGTGCGTGCCGGCGTTGAACGTGATCATGTCCTCGCCGGCCAGGCGTCTGTCGACGTAGACCGGCAGGCCGAAGAGGTTGCCGAAGGGCGGCATCGCGCCCAACTCGCAGGGCGGGAAAAGGTCCGCCAGCTCCGCTTCGGTTGCCAGGCGCAGGCGCGCGAGCCCCAGGTCCAGCCGCAACTGCTCCAGGTCCGCGACGCCATCGCCCGGCAGAACAGCCATGCCGTACCCGTGCTCGCTCAGGAAGACAACGGTCTTGGCGACCTCGCGCGGGGGCACATGTTCTGCCGTGGCCACTTCCCGCGCCGTGTATGCCAGCGGATGGACCGTGTGCGTATACTCAGCGCGGTTCTGTTCCAGGAACTCCTGCAACTTCCTAAGGATCGGCATGCGACCCTCCTTCAGGAAGCGCGCACGGCGCTTCGGTCGGCAACGGGCGAGCCGGCCCGGCGCCCAGCTTCCTGAAAGCCGCGGAGGGCGCGGCGGAACGGACACCAAACCCTTTCTTCCCGTCGCGGGAGGAAGTCCACCCCGAATCTAGCGGAAAACGGCGGAGTTCGCAAGGGCTAAGAAAGCGTAATGGAAAAGGACAACAGTGGGTGGCAGGGCGGGATATCCGACCATCGGTATTAACCTTCGGCTAACCCGCAGCCACGGGGTGGTAGTATCCCTTGTCAGTATTGATTACTTAGGGAACAAGTCCTTTAATTTGTATAGAGCGCTTGCTTCGATCCCCGGTGACAAGATGGTTCACCCGGAGTGGGTTGAGGCAGGACGCCACGGGTTAGATTTCCTCGCATGACGGGGCGGGCGGCGGCAAGCGGTCGCTGTTCGCCCCGTGGATTACCCCCGCCAAATGTTCGCCTGCCGAGCTTCCGAGCGTTAGAAGCTCAGGGAGCGGTGCTGACCAACTCCCGCAGATCCGAAACCCACAGATCCGGCTCGAAGCGCGCCATCTGGTCCGAATCGCCGTAACCGTATCGCACGGCGCAGATGGAGACGCCCGCGCGCCGGCCCGCCTCCATGTCAGCGGGCGAATCGCCTACGAACAGGCACTCTTGCGGACGCGCGCCCAGGGCGGCGAGACACGCCAGGATCACATCGGGCGCGGGCTTGTAGGCGAACCCGTCGGTGCCTTGCACGTGGTCGAAATAGGGGGCGAGGCCGAACTGCTCGAGCACCGCGCGCGTGGTGGAGGTGGCCTTGGTGGTCGCCGTGGACTTACGCCCGCCCAGTTCCCGCAGCGCTTCGGCGACACCAGGGAACACCCGGGTCGAGCGATGCCCGCGCGCCAAGTAGGCGGCGCGGTAGCTGCGGATCAGTTCCTCGTGCTGCTCGAGCGTGTACTCGGGCAGCAATTCCTGGAACATGTGCAGCAGGTGGACGCCGACATGACGCACCAGGCCGGCCTTGGTAAGCCCCTGGACACGTGTGGGTTTCAACGCTTCGAGAATCGCCCCGCAGATGTCGTCGGCGGAGTCCACCAAAGTGCCGTCGACGTCGAACAAGTAGACCGGGAAGCGCGGGGTCACGCCGGCTGCGGCCGCTCTCCCTCGACCAGCGGCGAGATTCTGCGGCCGCCCTCGGGACGAACCACCTGCTGCGTTCGGCCGCCATCGCCCGACGGGCCGGAGTGAGCCGGCGGAAGCACGCGGCCGTCGATCAACTGGTGCACCTCGTCGCCATCCAGCACTTCGCGCTCGAGCAACGCCTCGGCGATCCGCACCAGCGCCTCGGAGTGCTGCTCAATGAGCGTGCTCGCCTGCTCGTAAGCATCGTGCACAATCTTCTGAACCGCGGCGTCGATCCTGATCGCGGTGTCCTCGCTGTAGTCGCGATGCTGGGCGATTTCGCGCCCGAGGAAGATCTGCTCTTCCTTCTTGCCGAAGCTGAGCGGCCCCAGCTCGCTCATCCCCCACTCGCAGACCATTTTCCGGGCGATGTCGGTGGCGCGCTCGATATCGTTGCCCGCGCCGGTGGTCATCTCATGCGTGTACCGCTCTTCGGCGATGCGGCCGCCCATCATAATCGTGATCTCGGTCTGCAGAAACTCCTTGCTGTAAGAGTGCTTGTCGTCCAGGGGAAGCTGCATGGTCACGCCGAGCGCCATGCCGCGCGGGATGATGGTGACTTTGTGCACCGGGTCGGCTTTGGGCATCACCGCGGCCAGCAGAGCGTGGCCGGCCTCGTGATAGGCCGTGTTGCGCTTCTCCTCCTCGCTGATGATCAGCGACTTGCGCTCCACGCCCATGAGGACCTTGTCCTTGGCGATCTCGAAATCGGCCATGGTGACTACCTTGCGGTTCTGGCGTGCGCCGATGAGCGCGGCTTCGTTCACCAGGTTCGCCAGGTCCGCGCCCGCGAAACCCGGCGTCCCGCGCGCGATCACCATCAGGTCCACGTCATCGGCAATCGGAACTTTCTTGGTGTGAACCCGCAGGATCGCCTCGCGGCCTTTCACGTCCGGCCGCCCCACCACCACGCGCCGGTCGAAGCGGCCCGGCCGGAGCAACGCCGGATCGAGCACATCGGGCCTGTTGGTGGCGGCCACCAGGATGACTCCTTCGTTCGATTCGAACCCGTCCATCTCGACCAGCAGCTGGTTCAGCGTCTGCTCGCGTTCATCGTGCCCGCCGCCGAGACCCGCGCCGCGATGGCGGCCCACCGCGTCGATTTCATCGATGAAGATGATGCAGGGTGCGTTCTTCTTGCCCTGCTCGAACAGGTCGCGGACGCGGCTGGCGCCGACGCCCACGAACATCTCGACGAAGTCCGAGCCCGAGATCGAGAAGAACGGAACGTTGGCCTCGCCGGCAATCGCGCGCGCCAGCAGAGTCTTGCCCGTGCCCGGAGGGCCGATCAGCAGCACGCCCTTTGGAATCCGCCCGCCCAGCTTCTGGAACTTCTGCGGCTCGCGCAGGAACTCGATGATCTCCTGCAGCTCCTCTTTGGCTTCTTCCACGCCCGCCACGTCCTTGAAGGTGACCTTCTTTTGCTGCGAAGAGTGCAGACGGGCGCGGCTCTTCCCAAAGCTGAGCGCCTTGTTTCCGCCGCTCTGCATCTGGCGCATCATGAAAAGCCAGAACGCGAGTAGAAGGATGAACGGAATCGCGTTGATCAGCAGCGAAACCCAGTTGCTGGCGTTCGCTTCCTTGATGACCACCGAGACATTGTTGTCCTCGAGGGTCTTGTAGATCTCGGAGTACCTTTCGGGGATCAGCGTGTGGAAGGCCGAGCCGTCGGTGTACGTGCCGTGCACTTCCATCCCGCTGACGGTGACTTCCTTGATCTTGTGATCCCTCACGTCATGGACGAACTGGGTGAAGGTCAGGTTCCGGTCCGGGCCTCGCTGCCCGGTACGCACCACGGTCACGAAGACCACCACCAGCAGGATCAGGACGACCCAGAAGATTGCCGTTTTCAAGTTCGAATTCATACCAGTCTCCCGCCGTGCGGCGGAGCGGAGTTCCTCGCCCGGTTACCACCTTCGGCCCCCACGGCGTGCCCTCCTATAGAGACGCCGATCGGCCACGTTCCGATCTCAAAATTCCGCGATGTCGCCAAGTTCCCGTACCCTCAAGACGCTACGAGTCTCGCCCGTGACGGCGCACTCCGCTGCCGCCCCGAACTTCGCAGCCCAAACGATCACGTGTCCACAAGTGAGTACCGGCCATCCGCGGCGTTCCCACAGTGGAATGCGGGCATCTTGGAACAAGAGTTTGATCTTGGTTTCGCAGGCGTGCCCAACTGGTCGATATCGATCACCCGGCCTCCAGTTTCTTACTCGCAAAACACCGGAGATCCGACCCCAGTCCAATTCGGTTCCACTTTTATTATATGCGGAACCGGCTCCGGATGCCTCAAAGCGTTCCAGGCTCAGAGAGCTTCGCCCGTGAGGCAGTTCCACCCGGCCGGGCGCCGGCGCGGGCAGTTCATAATCACGGCCTTCGAGGCTGTCCGTCCCAGGAGGAGCCAAACGGACCCAATCGAAGGAACGAAAGACGTCCAGCCCCGGCGCCTGGAGCCGCGCGCTGCCCGCCTGACTGCCGGCAAGTTCAAGAATCCGCTCGACATGTTCCATGCCGATCGAGCGCAGATCGCCCTTGGCCGCCTGAATTGCGCGGCGGATCACACGCCGCGCCACCGCCGGCGCGAGGGAACCAATCCAATCCACCCGGAACAAAACCGCCGGCGGCCTCAGGACCAGCCGGCCCTCCACAACCCGCCCGATCTCCGCCTCCCAGTACCGCTCCTCGTCGGCGGCCACCGCTGCCAGTCGTGCCAGGGTCGCCGCCAGCGCCGGGTTCTCCTGGACCAGCCGGGGAAGCAGGTCGTGCCGGATCCGGTTGCGGGCGAAGCGGGGGTCGCGGTTGCTGGCGTCTTCGCGCCAGGGCACGCCGCGATCTCTAAGAAACTGCTCCACTTCTCCCCGATCGATGTCGATGAGCGGGCGCACCAGGCCCTCCGGCGTCACGGGCTGCATCCCGGCCAGGCCGGCCGTTCCCGCTCCGCGCAGGAACCGGAAGACCACCGTTTCGGCCTGATCCGACCGTGTGTGCCCCAGCGCAACCCGGTCCACCACCCTACGTCCAAGAAAATCGAGGAAGAAGGCCCGCCGCACCCTCCGGGCAGCCTGCTCCAGGTTGTCGCCGCTTTCCGAGGCGATTTTCAACACATCCGCCCGCGCCGAGAGCACCTGGAGGCTGAAATTGGCGGCGAGTTCTTCCACATACCTCTCATCGGCATCCGAATCGCCGCCACGTAACTGATGATTCAGATGAAGAATGACAAGTTCCAGGCCCAACCGCGGCGCCAATTCCCGCAATACCAACAGCAAACAGACCGAATCCGCGCCACCCGAGACCGCCACCCCCACGTGCTGCCCAGGCGCAAACATCCTGTACCGGGCGATAGTGGCGGCGACGCGGGCGAGCACATCCTCTATCTTAGCCGCGCTGGCAAGGGAATCGCCTGCGCGGAGCCAACCTCTCGTCCCGGCAGGCAGCCACCGCCCAACCTACTCAAGGCCAGTAACGCAGGTGAGCAGTTCGGGAATGGATGCGATGGCAGTCGTGACCGGCGCCCTGGCAATCTGGCTATTGATTTCCGGAGTCCGGCCAGTGTGGCGGAAGATCTCAGACTGACCGCGCCTCCGCCTTCTCCAACTGCGCATTGAACTCGCAACCCACAAACGCGATGATCGAGAGCACGTACATCCACACCAGCAGCAGCACAACCGCCGCGATGCCGCCGTACATCACGTTGTAGTTGGCGATGTGGCGCGCGTACCAGGCGAAGATCGACGTCGCCGCCAGCCATAGGATGGTGGCCAGCACCGCACCGGGCCACACGCGCCGCCAGCGCAGCGGCCGGTTCGGGCCAACGTAGTACATGATCATCGCGCCCAGAATGATGGCAACCAGCGAGATGGTGTAGCGCAGCAGTTTGCCCACCACCGCGACCCATCTGCCGCCCCCTCCCGCCGGCACGAGCCCCAGCACGTCCATGATCCAGCGCTCCGCGCGGATGCCGAAAAAGATCAGCCCCGATGCGAACAGCACCGGGATCGCAGCGGAAAACACCAGCAGGACCGCGATTACCCGCTCCCGCACCCAGGGACGGCCGCCCGGCACGCGGTACGCAATATGGAATCCCTGCATCAGGCTGACCATCACCCCCGAGCCCGCCCACACCGAGACGAGCATGCCCGTAATAGGCACCAACACGGGCTGCTTGCCCCGCACGGCAAAGTAGTAGAAGACCAGATCCTGCGTTCCCGGTGGGAGGATCTCGGAGAGGAAGTTGTAAATGGCGTCGGAGATGAACTCCGCCTGGAACCGGACCAGAATCGCCGCCGCCGTGGCGAGCAGGGGGAAAAAGGCCAGCAGCGCGGAGTAGGCCGCGCCCTTGGCGTTGCCGAAGGCGTTGTTCTCATAGGTCGAGACGAAGGCGCGCCGGCACATGCGCCATGCCAGCACAAGAGACGCCGGAAGCGGTGCGCGTTTCACGACCATCCTGGCGTCGCCGTCTGGCATAGAACGAGTCCGATTTCCTGTTCGATGCGGGCCTCATCCCAGCCGAGCCGGGCCCCCATCTCGCGCGCAGTTGGCTCAAGCTCTGCTCGATTCCATTGTTGCTTATATCCCCAGGAAGTCGAAACCAGCATGAGGTCGGCCAGGCGGCGCGCCATCTCCTGCCCGACGGCAAAGGCGATCCGTTCGCTCCGCTCCCGAGGCGCCTGCATCGCCGCCAGCGGCGTTTCCGCCGTGACATGGGTCCGGCTTAGCTCGGGCGCGATCTCCCGCGCCACCTTGTCCGCGGCTTCCTCGCTCATCCGGCGGTAGGTGGTGTACTTGCCCCCGGCGATATGCAGGACGCCATCCGCGGAATTCCAGATGCGGTGCTCGCGGCTGGCCCGCATCGCCGCCGCCGGTTTGTCGCGCACCAGCGGCCGCAGCGCGCTGAAGGCCGCCACCGGCTCGACGCCCGCCGCAGCCGGAAACAGCCGGCGCGCCACGCGCAGCAGATAGGCGGTCTCTTCCGCCGAGATGCGCACATCGTCCGGCCCGCTCGTGTGATCGGCGTCGGTGGTGCCGACCAGGCTCAGCTCGTCGGCCTCTCCAAACGGAATCACGAACACGATCCGCCCGCCTTCCTCGAACCACGCGATGGCGTGCTCGCCCGTGGTGAGCCGCGGGAAGATCAGGTGCGATCCGCGCACCAGCCGCAACGAGCCCGTGCGGCTCCAGGGGCCGGTCGCATCCACCAGCTTGCGCGCCGCCAGCTCGAGGGTTTCGCCGGACAGAGTGTCCCCGAGCCGCACGCGCCACAGGCCGCCCTCGCGCTTCCATCCCTCGGCGCGCAGGTAGTTCGCGGCCAGCGCGCCGTTCCGGATCGCATCGAAGACGTTGGCGAGCACGAAGCGGGCCGCGTCCACGTGGCCATCGTAAAAGAGCGCGGCCGAATCCAGGCCCTCCGCCGCAAGCGCCGGCTCGAGGCGCCGGGTTTCCTCGCGCGAAAGCACGCGGTGGCGCTTCAGATTGTGCCGGCCCGCCAGCCAGTCGTAGAACCGCAGCCCGGCGCCATAGTAAAGCCGCGCGGTGCGGCGGTAGAACGGCATCAGGAACGCCAGCGGCCGCACCAGCGCCGGCGCCATCCGCAGCAACACCGCGCGTTCATGCAGCGACTCGCGCACCAAGCCGAATTCGAAGCTCTGCAAATACCGCAGGCCGCCGTGGATCAACTGCGAGCTCTTGCCGCTGGTTCCCGAGCCGAACTGCCGCTGCTCCACCAGGCCGATCCGCAGCGCTTTGCCGCAGGCGGCGGTCCGCAGCGCCAGATCGCGCGCGATCCCCGCGCCGTTGATGCCCCCGCCCACGATCAACACGTCGAGCGGACCGGCGGCGAGCGCGGCAATCTGGAGCGCGCGCAAATCCTGCGATGGGGAATTCACCGGCGGCGTTTCCTGGGCTTGCGCGCGCGGTGGGGAGGAATGTCCGGAGCCGCCGCGCGAGCCGCTTCGATCGCCTTCGCGATCATCGCGACCGAGGGCAGAGAATCGTATTTCGTGGAGGCATCGGGCGGGTTCCCATCTCCAACCGCGCGGCCATTGATCAGGATGGTGGGGGAAGGCCGGCCGTAGACACGTCCTGGAAGACCCTCGGCCGGCAGCATCCACTCGGTCCAACGCTGCGACACACTGGCCCCGACCAGCGCCCAAGCCAGGTTGGCGCGCGCCGCCGCCACTTTCGGGCAGCCAGCCTCGTACACCAACTCAATCAGAATCACCTGGAATACATGTTAGCCGAGAGCGCACCGGGCCGCGCGAGCGCGCCGGGCTTCACGTTGGACGAACCGGCCGCGGCGCCCGGCGCCCGTCTCATGCTGCCCCCTCGGCTCAAACCTCAACCGTTGCAACTGGAAAAGGCGCTCCCTGCCCTGCGGCTCCCCTCGCTCGTGAAACGCGCCTGAAGGACCGCCCGCCGCCCGTGCCACGTAGCTGTTGCGGGCGCGGCGTGGGGTTCGTATGATTGAATATGATTGCTGACAGTATCCCCGAAGGGCTTACCTTCGACGATGTCCTTCTATTGCCGGCACGCAGCGGCGTGCTTCCCGCCCAGGCAGATACCCGGACTTGCCTGAGCCGCACTATCGGCCTCGACATCCCCATCGTCAGCGCCGCGATGGACACGGTCACGGAATCGCACCTGGCCATCGCCCTGGCGCGCGAAGGGGGCATTGGAATCGTTCACCGGAACATGTCCATCGAGCGGCAGGCCGAGGAAGTGGACCGCGTGAAACGGAGTGAGAGCGGGATGATCGTGGACCCGGTCACGATGGCTCCCGAACAGAGGATTTCGGAGGCGCTGGAGGTCATGCGGCGCTTCCGCATCTCGGGCGTTCCGGTGACGCGTAACGGCAGGCTGGTGGGCATCCTCACCAACCGCGACCTGCGGTTCGAGACCAACCTCGACCAGCCGATCGGGAACGTCATGACCAAGGACAACCTCATCACCGTGCCGGTGGGGACGACGCTCGAAGAGGCGGAGCAGATCCTGCATCAGCATCGGGTGGAGAAGCTCCTGGTGGTGGACAACGACTACGTGCTCAAGGGCCTCATCACCGTCAAAGACATACAGAAAAAGCTGAAATATCCCAACGCCGCGAAAGATTCGCAGGGGCGGCTGCGGGTGGGCGCGGCGATCGGCGCCGGCCCCGATTTCCTGGAGCGCGCGCAGGAGCTGGTGCGGCGCAAGTGCGACGTCCTGGCCGTGGATACGGCGCACGGGCACAGCGAGCGGGTGCTCGAAGTGGTGAAGCTGGTGAAGAGCAAGATGCCGGATGTGCAGTTGCTGGCGGGCAACGTGGCCACCTACGAGGGCGCGCGGGACCTGATCGCGCTGGGCGCCGATGGAGTGAAGGTGGGCATGGGGCCGGGCTCGATTTGCACGACGCGAGTGGTTTCGGGCGCGGGCGTTCCTCAAATCACAGCCATCGCGGAATGTTCCCGCGCGACGCGGGAGGCGGGCGTGCCGCTCATCGCCGACGGCGGCATCAAGTACTCGGGCGACATTTCCAAAGCGATCGCGGCGGGCGCGGACTGCGTCATGATCGGCAGCCTGTTTGCGGGCACCGATGAGAGCCCGGGCGAGACGATCCTATACCAGGGGCGCACGTTCAAGAGCTACCGCGGGATGGGGTCGACCAGCGCCATGGCCGTGGCGAGCGCCGACCGGTACGGGCAGGAGGTCAACTCCAAGCTGGTGCCGGAGGGCATCGAGGGACGGGTGCCTTACAAGGGGCCGCTGGCCGAGATGGTGTACCAGCTGGTGGGCGGGTTGAAAGCCGGCATGGGGTACTGCGGCGCCTCCAGTATTCGCGAGTTGCAGCAGCGGTCGCGGTTCCTCCGCGTGAGCCCGGCGGGGCTGCGCGAGAGCCACGTGCACGACGTGATCATCACGAAGGAAGCGCCGAATTACCGGGTGGAGTAGGGGCGCTAGCCGCGCCGCGACGGCCGTCAGGCGTCGCCGCGAAGTACAATATCCTCTGGTCCGCCCATGAACTGCCCAAGCTGCGGAGCCGCGATGCGGTTCGACGAAGTCCAGGGCTGCCTGACGTGCGAGTTTTGCGGGAACGTGCAGGTCCTCCAGCCCGACGCCGATGGCGTTGCCATGCTGGGCGCGACGTCATCGCTGAAGTGTCCGATGTGTAAGACGGCGCTGGCGGAGGCCGCCGTCCATGGCCGGAAACTGCTGTGCTGCCCGCGCTGCCGGGGGCTGCTGGTGGGCATGGACGTTTTCGTCGGGCTGGCCCAGACGTTGCGGGCGGAGCGCAGGGAGCCGCCGGAGCCGCCGCACCGTTTCGATCCGAAGGACCTGGACCGCACCCTCGAGTGCCCGCAGTGCGGGGCGCGCATGGACACGCACCCCTACGCCGGGCCCGGCAATGTCGCCATCGCCACGTGCGAGTTCTGCCACCTGGACTGGCTCGATCATGGAGCGCTCAGGCACGTGGTTGCCGCGCCCGATCACGGCTGCGGGGATGACGTCGGCCTGGGGATCGCTGAGTAAGGCCCGCGGTCGCGCGCTGCGCTTCTCACCGAAATTCGAGAATCGTCTCCCGCATCGCAAGACCCTACAATGAAACGTGGCATTTCCGGGGCTCAGGTCCTCGTATGTGTCTCCATGGCGAACGCGAGCTTTTTCGCCGACTTCCGAGGCCCGCAACAAAGGGCATTGTTTTCAGCTCCATGGCCACAAGAAGCTCGAAAGTAAGACTGGCGTCGCCCGTAATGCTAGCATTCAAAAGGGAGCCTTGAGTGGCTCCCCGGCATGGATTCAAACCACGATTATCAGCCCCGTCGATGACCGACTCTGCGCCGGTGAGGGACCTTGATCCGTCGGAGGCGAGATAGACGAGCCCCGTTGGCCACAGCTACACGCTTACGACAGGGCAGCACGAGTCGCGCACGATGGCGTAGGCATTCGTCGGTAATCGGCCGAGGATCCCCGTCTGCGGGCTGCGGCCGATGATCAGCAAGTCGGCACTAAGCTTTTCCAGTTGCCAGCGTACCGCCTTGTGGATCTCGCCGCCCGCGATGATCACTTCCGCATCCGCTCCGCACTGTCGCTTCAACTCCTCGGTGCGCTCCCGCGCCCGGACCGCGGCGGAGTCCATCAAACCTGAGGGAACATACCCGTCGTCGCCGGACTCAGGGTTGGCAATCACATGCACCACGAACAAGCGGGCGCCAAAGGAAGCGGCGGCCTCCGACGCCCAGGCGATGAGTTTCGCGCTTTCGGGACCCAGGCCGACGGCGCAGACGACGCTGCGGATGTCAAGGGTTTCACCGCACGACACTTCCTCGGCATGAATGCCCGTCCACACGGGACAATCTACATCGTGCAGTACCTTCGCGGTGACGGACCCGAGGAGAAAGCGGCGAAATGAGCCGTATCCGTGCGCTGGCATCACAATCAGGTCCACATCGTTCGCATTGGCGTATCCAACGATTCGCTTCGCGGGGTCGCCTTCGAGTACGACTTGCTCCACGGGCACGCCCTTCAGTTCTTGGGCAAAGAACGATTTCAGCTCGACGGCGTCCTGCGTGGATCGCCCGGTAAACCATTCCCCGAGCTGAAGGCCGTGTTCCGGCGCTCCGGGCATCGCGAGCGGATAGGGAAGCACGTGCAGGAGTTTCAGATGCGCGGCGAAGTGCTCTGCCAGCAACCTCGCCTGGCACGCCGCGACCCTGGCCGGATATGAAAAATCGACGGGCAGGAGAATCGTGCGGATCGTCATTGCCAGAACCTACCACCGCTGCGATCAGGTGAAGCCCTCAGACTGAAAGGGACCCAGGACTCCATAGTACTCGAAGCCACGCAAATGCCGGTTCACGCACCGCAAGCGCCGGCGGCACTAACCCGATTGCGGCGTCTTCCTCAGCGGAACAGTTGAGATCCGAAGTCGCCGAGGAACGTACGCCAGATGAACCAGTAGTGCGCGCCCGGATCTTCGCGATAGGTGGTG
Organism: Bryobacterales bacterium; assembly: GCA_963719445.1. Lineage (GTDB taxonomy): Bacteria > Acidobacteriota > Terriglobia > Bryobacterales > Bryobacteraceae > DASWZN01. The sequence goes on along the minus strand of OY970385.1, from coordinate 2,347,183 downwards.
TTGAAGCCGTGCTGCTTGACCAGCGCCGACAGGTTCAACGCGCCTTCGCGCGCGAAGTCGGTCGACCCGGCTCCGATCCAATAGAGCTTGACGCCGCTCGCCTTCAGCGCCTCCAACTGGCCGTCCAGCGCTGGGTCGACCTGCCGTGGCCCGGCGCTAAACACGCCGATGTAGCCGAACACGCCGGGGTTGTGGTCGGTGGCGCTCATGGCGTGGCCGCCGCCCATGGAAAGCCCGGCGATGGCGCGGCTGTCCTTCTGCGGAATGACGCGATATGTGTGCTCCACGAAGGGGATGACGTCCTTGACGAGACTCTCGGGGTAGGAGCCTTCATAGGGTTGCGGCGGGCGCGGGGCAGGCATGGCGGGGCGGCCTGGCGCGGCGCCGGCGGCCTGCACGGGCGGCATCGGCGGCGCTTGGAGCGTCTGCCGCGCCGGAGTCGGCCCGAAGCCGAAGCCCTGGGAGACGGTCTGCGCGGCATTGCCGTTGGGCATGACCACGAGAAACGGCTTAGCCTTGCCCTGCGCGAGCAGGTTGTCCATGATAATGGCGGCTCGGCCCATCGTGATCCAGGCGTCTTCGTCGCCTCCTCCTCCGTGGAGCAGGTACAGGACGGGATAATGCGTTTGGCTCGTCTCGTAGCCTGGCGGGGTGTAGACGACCATGCGGCGGCGGGTCTGCTTCAACGTCGGCGAGGGATACCACACGCTCTGCACGGTGCCGTGTGGAACGTCCTTGAACTCCCACAGATCCGACTCGGCGCCGGCGATGAACAGCAGGTTGTCGTAACGCGAGCCGTCACGCTGGATCTCGGCGTTGCCGGGGTCGAGGACCTTCACGCCATCCACGCTGAAGGAGTAGCCCCAGAGCTGGGCGCCGAGCGGCCCGACGGTGACCGACCAGAGACCCTGGTCGTCTTTGGCCAGCGGAATGTTCCGCCCCCCATCCCAGCTCCCGTTCAATTGCACCTCGGAGGCCTTGGGCGCCGAAAGGCGGAAGGTCACGCGGTGGTCGGGGAGGATTTCGGGAGAAACGGGCGGTCGAACCGGCTGGACGGCTGGCGCGGGTTGGGCTTGCGGCGCCGGTTGGGCGAACACCGGCGCGCACAGTAGCGCTAGCGCCGAACCCGCCAATCTGAATAGTCCCAATCGATACATCATGAGCCCCCTTTGTTGGCTGCTTATCACAGCTCTGCGCTGATACGCCCTAACAAGTTGATAATAACAAGGTTGGCTCGTCAGAAACCGTGGTTTCCAACCATCTCTCCGCTTGCGCCCGGCGTTGCCATCCAGGTCTGGCATCAGATCATGCCAGTGATTCATGGCATAATGGGGCAAGGAGCGGGAACATGAAGAACTTTCACCTGCCGCTGCCGGAGCGGACCTACGCCGACCTGCGGGCGGAGGCCGAGCGGGCGCAGGTGCCCGCGACGGCGCTGGCGCGCGAGGCAATCGACTGGTGGCTGCGACAGCAGTTGAGGAAGGCAAGGCACGATCAGATCGCGTCCTACGCGGCGGAAATGGCGGGTACGGATCTGGATCTCGACCCTGACCTGGAGGCGGCCGGCATCGAGCATCTGGTGAAGGCCAGTAGGACGACGAAATGAAAAGGGGCGAGGTCTATTGGGCCGATCTCGTTCCGCGATCGGGATCCGAGCAGACGGGACGGCGTCCCGTAATTCTGCTGTCGCATGACGGCTTCAACCAGACTCCCACATGGAAGTCGATCATTGTGGTCCCGATATCGACCTCCGCCTCGCAGGGCAAGCGGGGACCGACAGTCGTTGAGTTGCCCGGCGGCTCCGCCGGTCTGCCGAAGGCGAGCTTCGCCGTGTGCCATCAGGTAACCACGCTTGATCGCGCCAAGTTGACCCGGAAAGTCGGTACTTTGCCGTCCGAGTCCCTGAGGGAAGTCGAAGAGGCGCTGAAGGCGGCGATGGACCTTGACTGATGCACTCTTGATCGGCAAACCTGTCAACAAACGCGGCTGATAGTTGGAAAGTCGCAACCGGGATCGGTACAACCATCGGTACAGCCCTGCGCCGGATAAGGTCGGCAGTCTTGCGGTGCCGGCTGCTTCCGAGTAGGATGCGGAGTGGTGAAACTCGTCGAACTGCTCAAGCGCAATGAGGGGAAGACCCTCGAATACAAGCGGGATTTGTCATCCCCGGAGGGCATTCTCAAGACCCTGGTTGCGTTTGCGAACACCGCCGGCGGCACTGTCGTCATTGGCGTGGAGGACGGATCGAAGAACGTCCGCGGCGTGCCCGACGTTCTTGCATCGGAAGAGAAGCTCGCGAACCTCGTCTCCGATTCGATGCGTCCGCACCTCGTCCCGGATATTGAGGTGGTGCCATGGCGGGCCGGAATTTCGGAACTCCGAATCGCGGCGGATGCTGCGGGTGGTGGAGTTTAGTTCCAGACCGACGGCATTGAGGATGCTCGCATGCAGAGATTCGGGAAAGTGGGCGGCGAGAATCTCACGAGCTAGTTCCCTCGCCGCTTCGGGGCGACGGCGTAGTTCCTCGAAGATTGGCTCAGTGAAGCCACCGCCAATATGCCACTCGCGCAGGTCGGTTCTAAGGAGGTTCTGGCTGCCCCTGCGTCGCGTGAGAGGCACGCGCTCATCAACCTCCCACACGCCATCGGTCTGCAAGTGGTAGAAAGGCAGTTCGGGATGCTGGGACTTTCGCGGCGGTCCGAACTCTTCCAGCAGACTCTCAAGCGGGCCTTCCAGTTCATCGAACGGAATCAGTCGATCCGCACCCGCCTGCAACCGGCCCAGCGCATACAGGACCTTCAGCGGCTTGTGCGGGGCGCGCTCGTCCCCGCGACGCCACACGTTGAGCTCACGAAATCTCTGCACCAACGCGTCCGTTTTGGTCAATTCAACTGAACAGAATATCAGAGCGGCGCCGAAGTCAGCAGCCGAAATCAGCAGCGAAGGATCCGCGCGAGCCGGTCTTGACCCCACATCCGGGATTCGAAACTCGATTCACGGCCCGATCGTTTAAGTGAGTGCAGACAAACGTCAAACCTGCCGTTCGATTTGCTCATCGGTACACGATCGGTACAGTCCGACGACCCATAATCGGGCTCAACTTATTTAAAACAAAGGTTGGCTCCCCGTCGTGGACACGTTTAGAACTTTGCCGCGTCCAGTCTCCCCAGTTGCCAGCCTCGAACTGTCACGGTTGGTCGGGTACGGCGCAAGCGGCGTGAGTGACGGCGCGGCGGGCGTCTGATCGCCGGGTGCCCAGAAAGACCGTCAGCGCGTCTGCAACTCGAACTCCGGTGACAAGAGGCTGTAGACCACAGAGGGGTGATGCACGAGCGTCCACGGCTCCAAGGCGTAGCGAAGAACGAATCTGTATTTACCGTCAAGCGGGCGTTCCTGAAGCGAACGCCACGCCACGAAATGCCGCGGGTTCTCCCACCGATCCGTCGAAAGCTGCCAATAGACATGGATCTGCTGCTGTGAATGCGGCGCTATTTCAATTGGCACCGTGGGCTGTGCGACGTTGCCGCATGTTATTCCCCACGCTCCTGGCTCCCATTGGCCGCTGTCGGGGTTGTACCGTTCCAGTTGTGCTGAACCGTTGGGGTAAAGACGGCTAAGGAATATCGAGACGTCGCCCTTGTTAATGAGCGTGGGCTTGATCTCCTCAAAGTCGCGGTACCTGGAAGACATGTTCGCCCACTGTAGCGACACCGGTTGGCTGGCCTTCTGAGCGGCCAAAGGTGCCGCAGCCGCGATTGCGAGAAGAGCAATGAGGGTCTTCATTCTCGACTTAATAGACACCACACGGGCCGATCCGGTTCCGCCCGCGATGACACCGCAAGGAGAGAACCAGAGGTGCAGTTCGAGCGGTGAACTGGGGTGGCTTGCAAGATACAGAATTGAAAGGCCGATTTCTTTGGCTCCCCGGCATGGATTCGAACCACGATTCACGGCTCCAAAGGCCGCTGTCCTACCATTAGACGACCGGGGAGTGGCGGAAGACTGGGTCTCCTTTGCGTAGTGTAGCAGCCGCGGTGCGGCGTCACCACTCCGAGTAGGGGGTGCCGTCGAGCGGGCTGGTCTTGTCCGAGCCGCTGCGCACGTCCCAGATGCCGGGCTCGGTCTGGTTGACCGAGGCGGTGGCGTCTTCCATGATGACCTTCCAGGTGGTGTTGGAGCCGGTGATGGGATCGAGGGGCACCTGGCGCAGGTAGCCCTCGGTCACCAGGTCGTCGAGCGATTGCGGCGCTTTCTGCTTGTCGTAGGTGTACTCGTCGATCATGGTCCGCAAGGTGAACAGATTGCTGTGCAGCAGGCTCTCCTTGGCGCGCACGATCGCCTTCTGATACATCGGCACCGCGATCGAGACCAGGATGGAGACGACCGTCATCACGATCAGGATCTCGATGAGCGTGAAGCCGCGCCGCGGCCGCGCGCGATCCCGCCTCAGGCTACCATTCCGAATAAGCCGTGCCATCGGGCGCCTTCTCCGTACTCTTGGTGTACACGTCGAAAACGTTCTGCCCGCCCCAGGCGGTGGAATCCGGATCGTCGCGCGTGCTGCGCATTCCCCACTCGAACGAGTTCGTGAAAGGGTCCTTGGGAATGCGGCGCAGGAACCGCAGCTTCTTGTCCGGGCTGCCGTTCGGGCGCACGCCCTGGACGAGCTGATCGAGGGTTTCGGGATAGCCGTCGCTATCCATCTTCCCCTGCGGGATCAGCCTGGCATCCACGGCGTCCTTGTACTTGTCGATGGCCGTGCGCATCTCGCGCAGGGCAAAACGCAGTTCCTTCTCCCGCTCGCGGCGCACCCGGAAGCGCGCCAGCGGAACCGCCATCGTGGCGAGCAGCATCATGATGGTGAACGCCACGATCAGCTCGACCAGGGTCAAACCGCGCTCGCTCCGCCGCCGCATGGTCATTTAACGATCACGGTGGCGTGCGGCACTTCCTGCGAGACCGGCTGGTTGTGCGAGTCGCGCGCCACGAGATCCGTAAACGTTACCAGGGCCGTTCCCGGCCTGACCGCCTTGAAGGAAAGGACGGCCAGGGCGCCGGCCCCATTCAAGCCCGAAGAGCCGGGCAACCGATTCAGATTGACCGTGACATCGCCCGTATCGTTCAGAATGTTGCGCGCGAAGACGATCTTTTGGCCGTCGCTCGACAGGAAGCCGCCCGCGGAGACTTCTTCCAGCCGCAGCACTTGCGGATCGAACTTCAGCTTGAACGGCGCTGCGAACAGGTCGCGCGCGTCGTTGACGTCGAATTGAAGCGTGAAGGCCTGGTCGGGCTTCACCTCGATCGTTTCGGGGCGCAACATGAGGTGCGTGCCCGCACCCGCAGGCGGCGCGGCCGGCGCGGAAGTTGGAGCCGGCGCAGGCGGGGGTGTTTCCGCGGGCGGCGGGGGCGCCGCCTCCGGCCGTGGCGCGAGACTCAGACGCGTGGTCTGCTCGGTGCCCGCCGCAATGGCCCTCATGTTGACGTCCGTGATGCCCGGCGTCCGAACAATGTGCGGGATGAGCGCAATCAGCAGCTCGTTCCTGTCCTTTTCGACGCTCGAGCTCGTGAACAGCTTCCCGAGAAACGGGATGTTCGACAAACCCGGCACGCCGGTAACGCTTTTGGTGTCCTGGTCCTGCATCAGGCCGCCCAGCAGGCTCACTTCGCCCTCGCGAATGCGGATCTCGTGTTCCACTTTCCGCTGGCCGATGATGGGCTGCGAAATGCCGCCGATACTGACACTATTGATCAGGCTCGATATCTCCAGGACCACTTTGAGAGTGACTTCCTTGTCGCCGTGGATGGTGGGCGTGATGTCCACGTTGACGCCGATATCGACGAACGTGAAGTTCTGGTAGAGGCCGCCGTATCCACCGACGGTGCCGCCCAGCGGCTGGATGCCGCCGGATGCAATGGGATACTTCTCGCCGATGCGCAGACTGGCCTTTTGGCCGCTGGCGGCCCGCACCTGCGGAGACTGGAGCACCTTGGTGTTCGAGTCGCCCATGGTCGCCTGGAGCAGCGCGCCCGGCATGGTGATCGCGAAATCGTTGGTCGAGAGGTGGGCGACGCGCGACAGCGCGATCAGTTGCGACGTGGAACTCGTAGTGGTGGTCGTGGAGGTCGAGGTGGAGGTTGCGGTAGGCTGCGACACGGGATTCCGGGGGGCGAACTGGATCGCTGTGTTGATTCCACCGGAGGTTCCGTCGGAAGAGAGCGTCGCGGCCAGGTTCCGCGTCTTGGTTCGGTTGGCTTCCATGACCAGGACGTCGACCACGACTTCCGATTTGGGCTTGTCGAGGTCGTTCACGAGCTTTTCCGCCAGCAGGATCTGGTCGGGGGTGCCGCGGGCGATGATGGCGTTCATGGCGCTGTAGGTGAACACCTTCTTCACGTCGGCCACGGTGCGGATGACGGTCGAGATCTCCTGTAGCTCCTGCGGGGTGGTGAGGTTGCTCAGGTAGAAGACCTGCACCGCGTTGTCTTCGTAATCCCGGCGCTTGGGCAGGGTGTCTGCGGTGACGAAGATGGCGTTGGCCGAGAGCGGCTTCCAGAAGGTGCGGGTCATGGTCGCCAGATAGTCGAGCGCGTCATCGAGCGTGGAGTTGTTGAGGTCCACGGTGGCGTTGCGGCGCGCGTTCGGGTCGTTGGAGTACTCCGGATCGAAAATCACGTTGATGCCGGCCAGCTTGCCCACGGTCTCGTAGAGCACTTTGGGCGGCTGGTTGGCCATGCGCAGGTTGATGGGCTGGCCGGAAAGCGGCTTCAGCACCGGCGGAGCCTCCAGGCGCGCCAGCTTCTGCCGCTCCTGCTCGCGGGCCAGATCGGCCGGAGTGAGGGTGAGTTCCCTGGGCGTCAGCTCGGCGCCGCGCTGCTTGTTGCGCTCGATCATCTCGACCGTTCTCTTCAACTCCTGCTCGGCGGCGTCTGAAGACGGGTCGATGGCGTAGGCTTTCTGGAACTCGGCCAGGGCCTTGTCGATCTCTCCGGAGGAGCGGAGTTTCTGGCCCGCGTCGACGTGCATTTGCGCGGCCTGGAAGCGCACGCGCTTGAGCGCAATGTCGTAAGCCGTGTCGGCGGGGTCCTCGGCGAAGGCCTTTTCGTAAGCCTCCAGCGCCGCGTCCCAATCCTTGCGGGACTCGGCCTTCTCTCCTTCGGCCAGGAACCTGTCGCCTTTGCGCGTGTGCGCATCGCCGGCAGAGGCAAACGCCAGCACCCAGGCGATTGCCAGGGCCATCGTTCGCCACCGGTTAAGCCTGTGCATCTTATTGCAATCCCAAGGGTTGTGACAGTACGGTCTTCCGGCGCGGTCCGATCTCACAAAAGCATTGACGATTGGGACTTTACGGACGTGGAGAGGAAAGTTGCAGCTCCTCACAGAACGGCGTGACCGAAAGTCGCGCAGCCGGGATGGCGTGATCAGGTTGAAGCAGCGGTAGTCGATGAAGAACATCGCCCGTACGCGGCCCAAGCCTGGGAAGTTCGCCGGATCGAACGGGTCCCCGAGATCGATTCGCGCCTGCTCCACGGCGCCGGACGCTCCTGCTTGTCGGCGCGTTCGAGGCGCTTGTTGATCTCCTCGACGGCTCCCAGCGGCGCAGTGAAGATTGGCTGTACGGCTAGCGCCCGACTACCTCACTGGGCGGAATGCGGCTTGGACTGGGGGCGGCGCGGGGGCGCTCCCGACTCTCCGCAGATCGATGACCAGGCGGTCCGGACCGCTCAGCCGTTGAACCGTGGACTCCACGCCGGGTTCGACATCAAGAACGACACGCGTGACGCCCGCCGCTTTTTCGGATACCCGAATCCGCTTCAGCATCTCGCTGCCGACCGGGATGACCCGGGCGCCCGTCGCGGCAGTCGAGCCCTGTAAGTCAAAATAGACGCGGTCCGGATCGCGCAGGCGGGCGAAGTGGTACGCGAGCTTCCCGGAGGTCTCGATCAACACGCGGGTCACCTGGTCTTCCGAGGTGAACCGAATCTGCCGGATAGCGACCTCGGCCGTTTCGGGGCGCAGCATGAGGTGCGTGCCCGCACCGGCGGCCGGAGCGGGCGGCGCGGGAGACGGAGACGCCGCGGGCGTTTCGGCGGGCGGCGGCTTGGGAGCTTCCACCGGCGGTGCGGCCGGCGGGGAAGTCGGAGCCGGCGCAGGCGGGGGTGTCTCCACGGGCGGCGGGGGCGCCGCCTCCGGCCGTGGCGCGAGACTCAGACGCGTGGTCTGCTCGGTGCCCGCCGCAATGGCCCTCATGTTGACGTCCGTGATGCCCGGCGTGCGGACAATGTGCGGGATGAGCGCAATCAGCAGCTCGTTCCTGTCCTTTTCGACGCTCGAGCTCGTGAACAGCTTCCCGAGAAACGGGATGTTCGACAAACCCGGCACGCCGGTAACGCTCTTGGTGTCCTGGTCCTGCATCAGGCCGCCCAGCAGGCTCACTTCGCCCTCGCGAATGCGGATCTCGTGTTCCACTTTCCGCTGGCCGATGATGGGCTGGGAAATGCCGCCGATACTGACACTATTGATCAGGCTCGATATCTCCAGGACCACTTTGAGAGTGACTTCCTTGTCGCCGTGGATGGTGGGCGTGATGTCCACGTTGACGCCGATGTCGACGAACGTGAAGTTCTGGTAGAGGCCGCCGTATCCACCGACGGTGCCGCCCAGCGGCTGGATGCCGCCGGATGCAATGGGATACTTCTCGCCGATGCGCAGACTGGCCTTTTGGCCGCTGGCGGCCCGCACCTGCGGAGACTGGAGCACCTTGGTGTTCGAGTCGCCCATGGTCGCCTGGAGCAGCGCGCCCGGCATGGTGATCGCGAAATCGTTGGTCGAGAGGTGGGCGACGCGCGACAGCGCGATCAGTTGCGACGTGGAACTCGTAGTGGTGGTCGTGGTGGTCGAGGTGGAGGTTGCGGTAGGCTGCGACACGGGATTCTGCGGGGTGAACTGGATGGCGGTGTTGATTCCGCCCGAGCTTCCGTTGGAAGAGAGCGTCGCGGCCAGGTTCCGCGTCTTGGTTCGGTTGGCTTCCATGACCAGGACGTCGACCACGACTTCCGATTTGGGCTTGTCGAGGTCGTTCACGAGCTTTTCCGCCAGCAGGATCTGGTCGGGGGTGCCGCGGGCGATGATGGCGTTCATGGCGCTGTAGGTGAACACCTTCTTCACGTCGGCCACGGTGCGGATGACGGTCGAGATCTCCTGTAGCTCCTGCGGGGTGGTGAGGTTGCTCAGGTAGAAGACCTGCACCGCGTTGTCTTCGTAATCCCGGCGCTTGGGCAGGGTGTCTGCGGTGACGAAGATGGCGTTGGCCGAGAGCGGCTTCCAGAAGGTGCGGGTCATGGTCGCCAGATAGTCGAGCGCGTCATCGAGCGTGGAGTTGTTGAGGTCCACGGTGGCGTTGCGGCGCGCGTTCGGGTCGTTGGAGTACTCGGGATCGAAAATCACGTTGATGCCGGCCAGCTTGCCCACCGTCTCGTAGAGCACTCTAGGCGGCTGGTTGGCCATGCGCAGGTTGATGGGCTGGCCGGAAAGCGGCTTCAGCACCGGCGGAGCCTCCAGGCGCGCCAGCTTCTGCCGCTCCTGCTCGCGGGCCAGATCGGCCGGAGTGAGGGTGAGTTCCCTGGGCGTCAGCTCGGCGCCGCGCTGCTTGTTGCGCTCGATCATCTCGACCGTTCTCTTCAACTCCTGCTCGGCGGCGTCTGAAGACGGGTCGATGGCGTAGGCTTTCTGGAACTCGGCCAGGGCCTTGTCGATCTCTCCGGAGGAGCGGAGTTTCTGGCCCGCGTCGACGTGCATTTGCGCGGCCTGGAAGCGCACCCGCTTGAGCGGAATGTCGTAAGCCGTGTCGGCGGGGTCCTCGGCGAAGGCCTTTTCGTAAGCCTCCAGCGCCGCGTCCCAATCCTTGCGGGACTCGGCCTTTTCTCCTTCGGCCAGGAACCTGTCGCCTTTGCGCGTGTGCGCATCGCCGGCAGAGGCAAACGCCAGCACCCAGGCGGTTGCCAGGGCCATCGTTCGCCACCGGTTAAGCCTGTGCATCTTATTGGAATCCCAAGGGTTGTGATAGTATGGTCTCGGCGGCGCGGTCCGATCTCACAAAAGCATTGACGATTGAGACCTTACGGATGTGGAGAGGAAAGTTGCAGAAGCAGGCCAGCGAAATCAAGGTTCTGGCTGCCAACCGGCAGGCTGGACACAACTATCTCCTGCTGGACCGCTACGAGGCCGGAATCGTGCTGACGGGCACCGAAGTCAAAGCCACCCGGGAGGGGAAGGTCCAGCTCAAGGACGCCTACGGCGAGGTGCATAACGGCGAAGCCTGGCTGGTGAATGCCCACATCAGCCCGTACTCCCACGGAAACCGCATGAATCACGAGCCGGTGCGGCGGCGCAAGCTGCTTCTGCACCGGACCGAAATCGACAAACTCCAAGGCAAGACGCGCGAGCGGGGCTTCACGCTGATCCCCACGAAGGTCTATCTCAAGACCGGGCGGATCAAGTGCGAACTGGCCCTGGCTCGCGCCAAGAAACTCTACGACAAGCGCGAAGCCGAGCGGGCGCGGACCACCGAGGCCGAAGCTCGCCAGGCTCTCCGCCAACGACGGTGAATCCCGACGGTAAATCTCATGGAACTCAAATTCGAAGCGAAACCAGTTGAGCAGGTGGAGAGCGACGCGGTCGTCGTCATCGCGTTCGACAAAGAGAGCGCGGCGTTGGGGTTGACGCCGGAAGTCACCATGGCGGTCAACGCCGCTACGGGAGGCTGGATCGAGGAGTTGTACGAATCGGGCGAATTTGCGGGCAAAGCGCTCGAGATGTCGATGCTGCACCGCCCGGCAGGGCTCACGGCGAAGCGCCTGGTGGTGGTGGGCGGGGGCAAGGGCGCGAAGTTTTCGGCCGCCGAATTGAGGGACGCTACGGCCGCCGCGGTTCGATTTCTGAAGTCCAAGGGAGTGCGGTCGGTGGCGCTGGCGCTCGATGCGGGACCTTCGCTCGAGGCGCTGGCCACCGCCGCAGCCGAGGGCGCGATCCTGGGAGACTACGAGCCGGACCAGTACAAGACCGGCGATAAGGAGACCCAGGCGGTGGAGACCTTCTCGGTAGCCGCGCCGGGCGAGAGCGGCGGAATGAACGAGCCTCTCGACCGCGCGCTGATCATCGCCGAAGCGCAGAACTTCGCCCGCGCGCTGGCCAGCGAGCCGGCGAACCGGATGACGCCCGCCATCCTGGCCCAGCGGGCCCGCGAGATGTGCGTGGGAACGGCCTTGCAGTGCGAGGTGCTGGACCAGGCCATGATGCGGCAGCTCGGCATGGGCGCGCTGCTGGCGGTGGCGCAAGGCAGCGCGGAGCCGCCTGCGCTCATTGTGCTGCGGTACCGGTCGTTTGAGGAGGCCGAAGGCGCGCCGCACCTGGGGCTGGTGGGCAAGGGCGTTACCTTCGACAGCGGCGGCATCTCGATCAAGCCGTCCGAGAACATGGACAAGATGAAGTACGACATGTGCGGCGGGGCGGCCGTGATCGGCGCCATGCGGGCGATCGCGCGGCTCATGCCTCCCATGTCGGTGACGGCTTTCATCCCGGCGGTGGAGAACATGCCGGGAAGCCGCGCCCAGCGGCCGGGCGACATTGTGACCACGCTTTCCGGGAAGACGGTCGAAGTGCTGAATACGGACGCGGAGGGCCGGCTGATCCTGGCCGATGCGCTCGCATATGCGCGCGCGCAGGGCTGCACGCACCTGGTGGACCTGGCCACGCTGACCGGGGCCATCGTGGTGGCGCTGGGCCACCTCAACACCGGCGCGTTTGGCAACGACGACGCCCTGCTCGGACGGGTGCTCGAGGCGGCGCGCGCGGAGGGCGAGAAGTTCTGGCCCATGCCGCTCGACGAGGAGTACAAAGACGAGCTGAAGAGCCCGTTCGCGGACCTGCCGAACATCGGCACGCGGTGGGGCGGCGCGATCACGGCGGCGATGTTCCTGAAGCAGTTCGCCGACCCGGCGCCCTGGGTTCACCTCGATATCGCCGGCACGGCTTACCTGGAGGAGAAGAAGCCGCACATGGCGAAGGGTCCCACCGGCGTGGGCGTGCGGACGCTGGTCAATCTGGCGACGGGGTGGATGGGGTAGGCGAGCCCCAGGCCCGCGCCGATAAAACCTTCACCACACAGGCGCACCCGGCACGGAGAAACCTCTTTGAATTCTCCGCACCCTGTGGTGAATAAGCTTTTGGCTTTCCCTCCCTACCCGAGCGGCTTCTCCACGTCTTCGAGCGGCCCGATCCAGCGCAGTTCGCGCTCGATGTCCTGGTGCAGGCGGTAGGGGCGGCGGACGTCGGCGATCTTCTCGCCGCGGACGTCGATCTTGCCGATATCGTACTGGCCGAGGCCGACCTGCCAGCACCATTGCAGGTGCGCGATCCAGAGCGGGTTGATGCCCATGCACTCGACGGCGACGCGGTCCGCCGCGATGTAGTCCGTCGAGGCGACGGCCAGGCGTGAAGGAACCGGGGTGCCCGATCCGGGACCGTTGCCCTCCATGCCCTCGAAGCCGTCGATCACCGTGGCGCCCCAGAAGGGGGCCATCTTCTGCGCGGTCGTCATCATGTTGAAGTTTGTGCCGCGCACGCCGGTGTGGTACTTCCGTTTATCATTCCAGTGCTCGCTTTTCACGCCGTGCAGGGGGGCGCCGAGCACCATATTCTTCACCGACAGCGTGGCCACGCAAACGTTGTGGGTCTTGAAGACCGCCGAGCAAATGACGAAAGCGTCGGGATCGAGCAGGCGCGCGGCCAGACGCACGCGGTCTACGCGGAGGGCCTGGGAGAGCAGGGGCAAGGGCTCGTATTTGGCCTCGCGGTTGAGGTCCACAAGCTGAATCTGCTGCGAGCGGCGTTCGCCGGGGAGCCGGGCGAATTTGAGGTCCTCATAAGCGTGCATGGTGTCGCCGGCGGAAGCCTCGGCGATGACGACCGGCCCTTTGAAGCGCGGCTCCAGGTAGTCGAGAATCCCGTTGATGGCGTCCACGTGCGTGCACGCGAGCTGGTTGAAGGACGAGACGCAGTTGGGCTTGATGACGACGTACTTCTTGCGGGCCATCAGGGGCGCGACCTGATCGTCGATGCGCACCAGGGCTTCGGCGATGTTCTTGCGGCGGCTCTCGCCCTTGACGAGCGCCACGGCCGCGCGCCGGGCGATCGGGATCACGGGCTCCGGAAGGCCGGGCGGCGCCGGCAATTGCTGCGCAAAGGCGATGGGACCGAGTGCTCTGCCGAACGGGCCTGCTACAGCGGCGGCGCCGGCGGCAAGATGAAAGAAATTACGCCGAGAAAAACCCTCTGACATCGGGACTCCTGGCCTACAATATGATTTCCGTGTTCGATTATAGCCCAACAGCGGCGCAGTTCAGCCGCTGGGTTTGGAGGTAGCCACATGAAGCCATCCCGTCGTAGTTTCCTCGCCACCGGCCTGGTGTTTCCCGCCGCCGGCCTGGCAACCCCGAGGCCGGTTGGAACGCCGGCCGTCCTGTCCGCGGCCCCGGCGGCGCCGGACAAGCTCGCCTACCGCACGCTCGGCAAGACCGGACTGAAAGTCACCAGCGTGGGCTTCGGCTGCATGATCACTTCCGATGCGAGCGTGATCGAGTGGGCGGCCGACGCGGGCATCAACTATTTCGATACCGCGCGCGTGTACCAGGGCGGCAACAACGAGCGCATGGTGGGCGCGGCGCTGAAGAGCAGGCGCAAGCAGATTTACCTCTCGACCAAGACCCCGGCGAAGGACAAGGCCGGGGCGCTGGCGACCCTTGACACCAGCCTCAAAGAGCTGGGGACCGACTACGTCGATATCTGGTATCTCCACGGCAAAGGGACTGCCGCCGAACTCACCGACGACCTGATAGACGCCCAACAGACAGCCAAGAAGGCGGGCAAGATCCGCTTCGCCGGCGTGAGCCTGCACAGCGGCCACAGCGAGGTCATTCCCGCGGCCATACAGTCGGGAAAGATCGACGTCATCCTCATCTCGTACAACTTCACGATGGGGAACCGGACGGACGAGCTGATCGCGATGGCCAAGGCGGCCGGGCTCGGCGTGGTGGCCATGAAGGTGATGGCCGGCGGGTTCCGCCGTGTCAAGGAAGGCGATCCGAACGGCGCGATCCTGAAGCGCCCGGGCGCGATGTCTGCGGCCTTGCGATGGGTTCTGAAGAACGCGGACATCTCCACCACCATCCCCAGCATGACCGACATGGACCAGTTCGAGGAGAACTTCAAGTGCATGCCGGCGAAGTTCAGCGCGGAAGATGAGAAGACGCTGACGGCGCACCTGGAACGGATCGGCCCGCTCTACTGCCGTATGTGCGGCCTCTGCAACGGCACGTGCCGGAAGGGGCTGCCGGTTTCTGACCTGATTCGCTTCGCCACCTACGCCGAGGGGTACGGCCAGTTCGCGCTGGGGCGCGAGCGGTTCCGCGAATTGCCTGACAGCGTTACGGCCGTGCGCTGCGGCGACTGCGCGGGTTGCACGGTGGCCTGTCCCCACGGCGTCCGTGTGGCCGAGCGGGTCTCGCGAGCGCAGGAGCTGTTTGCATGATGCGGCGGGTTCTGCTGTTGCTCGGCGCGGCGGCCGCGGCCTTCGCGCAGGCGCCGGACTGCTCGCTGCTTGCGGGCTGGGCGCAGCACGGCGAGGCGCGCAGCTATACCGGCGACAACTTGTTCGAGTACATGGACGGCAACGCCGAAGGGTACCTCCTTTACCATTTCGTCCAGATGCGGGGCGTCAGCTGCCAGGCCGGCGATGACACGCTGGTGATCGATGTCTCGGAGATGGAGAACGCCGAGTGGGCCTACGGCATGTTCGCTTCAAACCGCGACCCGCGCGCGCCGGTGGAGAAGATCGGCACGGAGGCGCAGATCGTCCCGCGCCGCGCGATTCTGGTCAAGGACAAATACTTCGTCGAGATCGGCAGCTCGAGGGAACAGGCCGGCGTGCTGCGCCAGTTCGTCCAGGCGATGGCGAAGCGGATCGCCGGGACCAGCGAGCCGCCGGAGGCACTCACCTGGTTTCCGGCAGAGAAGCTCGTCGCCGGGTCGGTGCGGATGGTGCCCGAGAGCGTGCTGGGGATACGGGCGCTTCGGCGCGGCTACGTCGCCGAGTACGATTTTGGCAAGGCGTTTCTGGTGAAGGAGACGTCGCCCGAGTCGGCCGCCGAAGTCATGAACAAGCTGCGCGCGCGGATTGGCGGCACTGCGCCGGTCAAGATCGCGGACGAGGGCTTCGAGGCGACCGACAAATACCTCGGCCGGCTGTGCATCTTTCGCAAGGGCCGCACGATCGGCGGGTTTACCGGGTTAGCCGCGGGCGCGGACGCGGCGGCGACCGCGGGGAGGCTGGCCGAGCGGGTGAAGTAGCCGGTGGCGGATGTGAGACTTCGCCACGGAGGCGCACTGTGGTGAACAGGTTTTTCCCCACTTACACCCTCCGCACCTGCTGCCCCGCCACGGCGCGGAGCATCTCGGTTACTGTGCGATGGCTCACCGGGTGGCGCAGGTCCGGGGCCAGCTCGGCCAGCGGCTCCAGCACGAAGCGGCGTTCGGCGAGGCGCGGGTGCGGCACCTGAAGCTCTTCGGCGTCGATCACCGCCGACCCGTAGAGCAGAATGTCGATGTCGATCGTGCGCGGGCCTTTCGGCGCGGTGCGCTTGCGGCCGAGCTGCTGCTCGACTTTCTGAATGCGGGCCAGCAGTTGCTTCGGAAAGAGGTCAGTCTCCACTTCGGCCACGGCGTTCAGGAACCAGGGCTGATCGCGAACCTCCAGCGGCTCGGTCTCGTAGAAAGACGAAACGCGCACAACGCGCAGGCGCGGCCCGGCGAGAAGATCGAGAGCGTCGCGCAGGTTTCGCTCGCGGTCGCCGAGGTTGGAGCCGACCGAGAGATAGACGATCTTGCTCACGGGAAGAGCGTGCTCTGGCCGCTGTCGCGCGTGCGGCGCGGGACGCCGAAGTATTCGAAGGCGTGATCGGTGGCCACGCGGCCCCGCGGCGTGCGGTCGATGAAGCCGAGCTGGATCAGGTAGGGTTCGTAGACCTCTTCGATGGTGTCCGGCTCCTCGTCGATCGAGGCGGCGATGGTGTTCAGACCCACCGGGCCGCCGTTGTATTTTTCGAGGATGGTGAGCATGATCTTCTGGTCGATTTCGTCCAGGCCGAAGCGGTCCACTTCGAGCAGGTCGAGGGCGGTGCGCGCGATGGCGCCGGTCACGTGACCGTCGGCGCGGACCTGCGCGTAATCGCGGACGCGGCGCAGCAGGCGGTTGGCGATGCGCGGCGTTCCGCGGCTGCGGCGGGCGATCTCTTCGGCGCCGGCATCCTCGATCGTGACCTGCAGGATGCCTGCCGAGCGCGCCACGATGCGCTCCAGTTCCTCCACCGTGTAGTGATTGAGCCGCAGCACCAGGCCGAACCGCCCGCGCAGGGGAGCGCTCACGAGCCCCTGCCGCGTCGTGGCGCCGATGGCCGTGAAATGCGGGATCGGCAGCGAGTGCGTGCGCGCGCCCGGACCGGCGCCGATGAGGATGTCGATGCGGAAATCCTCGAGGGCGGCGTAGAGCATCTCTTCGATGTCCGGCATCAGGCGGTGGATTTCGTCGATAAAGAAGACCTGGCGGCCGCGGATCTGGCTTAGAATGCCGGTGAGGTCGATTTTCTTTTGCAGGATGGGGCCGGAGGTCTGCTCGAAGCCGACGCCGAGCTCGGCCGAGATGATGGAGGCCAGCGTGGTCTTGCCCAGGCCCGGCGGGCCGTAGAGCAGGACGTGGTCCATGGCGTCGCCGCGCCGTCGCGCGGCCTCGATGGCGATGGCGAGGTTCTCCTTGAGCTTGGCCTGGCCGGTGAACTCGTCGAGCTTCTGCGGACGCAGGGTGGCCTCGAAGAGTTTGTCGTCCTCCTGCGCCGCCGGGGAAGCAATGCCGCGGTCCCGCATGAGAATACAGGTTAGCGCGGAGGGGCGGCGTCTGTCGCGGTGGGGTAGTGCGCTGAGGTTGTGCGGCTGTCGGGAACTTTCGCGCACCCCGTGTTCGCTTCTTGATGGCCGGACGCTCAGTCCGCCCCGGCCGGCTGCGGCGCGGTGAACTCCTGCGCCGCTGGCCGCCCGCTCCGGCGCCCACTGAGGGCCAGCGTGGCCAGCGCGCACAGATACATCGCGCCGCCCATGAGCAGCGTCTCGCGCAGCCCCAGGTAGATAGCGAGCACGATTGCGGCTACCGATCCCAGCACGCTCGCGGCCGCGTTCAGCGACCAGGCCCAGCGCACCGACGGCTTGTGCATTTCCTCCAGCCTGCGCAACCCCGTCGGGAACGGCACGCCCATCAGAAACCCTGGCGGAGCGATCAGCAGCACACTGATGGCGAACTTCACCGGCAGCGGCAGACCGACCCCGGCCCCCAGAATCGGCGAAACCGAAACCGCGAGAAGCGCCACCAGCAGCGCCACCAGCGCCAGCACCCGTCCCAGGCGCGCGTCCGAACCGGCGGCGATCCTCCGGCTGAAGTAACTGCCCAGCCCGCTCGAAATCAGCATCGAGAAAATGATCACCGTGAGAGCGTAAGTCGGATGGCCGAGGAAGAGCACGAACTTCTGCACCAGCGCCACCTGGATCAAAATGTATCCCGCGCCGATGAAGATGAAGTACCACAGGAACCGCAGCGTGCCCCTGTCCGAGGGCAGGCGGCTGCCGAGCAGCACCCGCGGCAGCCCCAGCATGATCCCGGTCGCGAGCGCGCTCACAATCAGCAGGCCGAACAGCAGCGGCACGGCGCGATTGACCTGGTAATCGGCGCTCAGCCGCGAAGCGTGTTTCAAGAAGTTCCACACGTCGCGCGGCTGAACGGTATAGAAGAAGAACGGCCGGTTGTCGTCCACGGCGGACACGTCGTAGCGGTAGTGCCGCTCGAACGACGAACGGTTCGGGCTGCGGATCAGGCTGGTGAACGCGTTCGGGATCGTCTCGTCCGGCAGGTACAGAAAACGAAAATGGCCGTGCGGCGCCGCCGCCCGCAGCCGCGCCAGGTCGGAGTCCTGAAAGGCGCTGCGGCCGATGAGGACGGTATCGGTGGCGCCCCAGCTCGCCAGTTCCGCCGCTCCGCCTTCGCGAACCACTATGACGTGCCGCGCCAAGTCGGTCTGGCCCAGCCGGCCGAGCGCCGCGCGGGCCAGCGAGACCAGCCGCAGGGATTCGCGCGGCGGCTCCAGCCCCCAGCGCGTGAACACCAGAATCCCGTTGTCGTCGAGGTGGTTGAAGTACTCGTAGAACGCGTCGGAGGTGTACAGGTTGTTCTCGGAGAGAGCAAAAGCGCCGGCGGCCGTCGAAGCCCAGGTGTCCACCAGTGTCATCTGGATCACGCCGTACTTCTCATCGGTTCGGCGCACGAAGCTGCGGCCGTCCTCCACCCGTATGCGGACCTCCGGGCGGAAGTAGAGCCGCCGGCTCAGGTCCGGGAACCGCTGGCGCATAATCGTGGTGGCGATGATCGGATTGATCTCGACGCCGGTGACGTCGCGGCAGCCGGAGGCCAGCGCCCGCGCCAGGTCCCATCCGCCTCCCGCGCCAATCACCAGTGCCTTGGCGCCGGGCCGCAAGACATAGACCAGGCCTGGGCCCTGGTACAGCAGGTCGTTCCGCTCCTTCTCCGAAAGCCGCGCCAGGTCGAAACTGGGAATGCCGGTGGCCGCGTCGGCGTCGATCACGATATTCGGCATCCGGCTTTCTTTCTCCCTCGAGAGCGCGATGCGCGAAAAGCTGTTCCACCGGACGAAGCGCTCACCCGCCAGTTCCTTGCCCTTCGCGTATTTCACGTCGATGAGCGGAACGAATGCGTTCACGCCCACCAGCAGCAACAGCGCCCCCGCCAGCGCCGCGGCCCAGGCGCGCCCTTTGCGGCTTTCGGCCAGGCCGAACCAGGTCACGGCGGAAATCGCGTAGAGCAGCGCCGCGGCAATCACGGTATTCGGCCCACCCAGCGTGTCGAGCAGTGGGATCAGGAGCAGGCAACCCGCGGCGGCGCCGGTCAGGTCGGCAAAGTAGACGCGGTCTACGCGCTCGATGGTCTCGGCGATCGCCAGCGAGATGGTCGTACCGGCCGCGAAGAACGGCAGCGCGCTTGTGAAGTAAACCAGCGCCAGCGTGCCGTAGCCAATCTCGCCGCGCAGCCCCAGCACCATCACCAGCGCCACCAGCGCCAGCGCCGCGTTGACCGCCGCGATGGCGCCGAGCTTCGCGAAGAACGGGCGCTTCCATCCGGCCACCACGTACGAGAAGACGCCTCCCGCGCCCAGCCCGAACAACGCGATCGAGATCGCCAGAAAGGCGAAATGGTAGTAGAAGACGACCGAGAAAATCCGCGTGAGCGCCAGCTCCAGCAGCAGCGTGGCGAGTGTCGTCAGACCTATGCCGATACAGAGCGAACGCCATTTGAGGGATGTTTTGTTCATGTCACCACAGCGGACGGCAATCTTCTATGTTAAGCTACCCCTGCCGGACATGTCCGAGGACGCTGATTTTCTCCGCCGCGAGCGGATTAACGACGCCCTGGCCGAATTCGAGCGGCGCATCCTGCACCAGCTTCTGGCGGTGAGCCACTCGGAATGCTGGGACTTGCTGCTCAACCGGCCGCCCAACCGCGGCACGGAGAGCCCCCATCCGCCCGCCGACCCGCTGCCGCTGCGCTATGAGACGCACGATGGCCTGGCGCTGTTACGAATCAATGACGGCGAGGCGCCCAACCGCGCCTGCCCGGAGTGTGAGCTATTCGGGCGCACCCACTGCTGCGGCGGCCTGGTCTTTCTCCACTACGCGCTGCGCGACTCCGGCGTGCGCCGGCCCATCGAGTGGCTTGCCGTCGAGTTCGAGCCGGGGCTGTATCTCCCCGACTGGGATCTGATGCTCGAAAACCAGCACCGGATCATGCTCTCGCTGCGGGCGCACTTCGAAGCCAACCTGGATCGCGTCAGCGGGAAGCCGGACTGACGGAGCCATCAGCCATCAGCCCGTGACCGGCCGCGGCGGCTGCTCGCCGCCTACATGATCGCCGTCGGGGGCGCGGGCTCGTCCGGCCGGCCGGCGTTCACCAGCGGCGTCCTGATCAGGACGAACCCCAGCGCCACCAGTGCCACACCGGCCAGAGCCAGCGCCACCGGCGAGCCGTCACGAAACACCATCGGCATCTGCCAGTTCTTTACCGCGGCGTACCGGAACCGGTAGGCCGCGATGGCCAGGCCGGCCATCGCTTCCCCGGCGATCAGTCCGGAGGCAGTCAGCACGCCCGCGTTCTCCACCCGCGCCTTCTGCGCGCCGTTGAGGTTGCGGCGGTCGCGTAGCTGGTCGGTCCCCCAGCGCAGGAGGCCGCCGACGAACATCGCGAACGTCGTCTCCAACGGCAGGTACATGCCGATGGCGAATAGCATCGGGCTGCGGACCTGGAGCATGATCAGCGCCAGGCCCATGAGCACGCCCACGCCAATCAACGGCCAGGCCATGTTGCCGCCCACGATTCCTTTCGCCAGGGCCGCCATCAATCCTGCCTGTGGCGCGGGAATGGCGGCGCTGCCGAAACCGCCGAATCCCTTGTGCAACACCAGCAGCGGGAAGTACAGAGCTGCGCTGGCCACGATGATCCCCAAAATATCGCCGATCTGCATGGTGCGCGGCGTGCCGCCGAGAATGTGCCCAACCTTGAGGTCCTGCAGCATCTCACCGGCCACCGCCGACGAGACGCACACCACCGCGGCCACTCCCAATACCGCTGCCACGCCGCCCGGACCCGAAACTCCCAGGGCCACCATCAGCAGCGCCGAGACCACCAGCGTTGCCAGCGTCAGCCCGGAAACCGGGTTGTTTGACGAACCGATCAGACCCACCAGGTTCCCCGAAACCGCCGCGAAGAAGAAGCCGAGGACGATCATCACCAGGGCCGCCACCGCGCCTCCCGGCAAGGTCCCCGAAAAGTAGGTATAAAGCAGAACCATGCACGCGAACGCCGCCGCCAACCCCCCGAACACCGTCCGCGCGCCCAGATCGCGGTCCAGACGGTTGGTCGTCCCCGCCTGCGAACTCGCCTTCCGAAGGTCAGACACGGCGCGCCGCAGACCGCTCGCCAGGCTCTTCCGCATGCGGAACAGGGTGTAGCACGACCCCACCAGCATGCCGCCCACCGCGATCTGCTTCACGATGGATTTCCAGATGGCGTCGTTCACCTGGTCCCAGCTCGCGCCGGGATTGGCCGCCTGCAACTGCGGGCCCAGAAAGTAGCCCAGCAGCGGCACCAGCAGGCCCCACGCCACCACGCCCCCGGAGAAGTTCAGCGCTGCCAGCCGCGGGCCGATGATGTAGCCTACGCCGAGATACGCCGGGCTGATCGCCGGCGCCGTCGCCACGGTCACGCCTCCAACGCCCACGTCCTGTGTGTATCCCTTGGTAACCAGCCGCACCACGCTCTTGCCCATCTCGCCGATGCGCAGCCGCACCGAGTTGCTGGCCGAAAAGACGTTGAACGCGCCGATGAGGTAGATCGCCGCGCCCACACCCATGTTGTAGAAGAGGATTCTCGCCGCCTGCGCTCCCTGCTGGCCGGCAATGTGGATTTGCGAGGCCGCCATCGATTCCGGAAACACCAGTTCGGGATCCTCCACCATCACGCGCCGCAGCAGCGTCACGAACAGGATTCCCAGCAATCCGCCCACCGCCATCAGCGCCGTCGATTTCCAGTACGCCTCCACGGAATCGAACTTCGACCACGCCCCGGACATCACGAACGCCGGGATGGTGAAGATGGCGCCGGCCGCGACCGATTCGCCGATCGAGCCGATCGTTCGGGCGATATTCTCCTCGAGGATCGAGCCTTTCCGCAGCCGCAGGAGCGCCATGCCGATGACCGCCGCGGGATAGGTGGCGGCAATCGTCATCCCGGCCCGCAGACCCAGGTAGGCGTTGGCCGCGCCCAGCACAACCGTCATCACCAGTCCGATCAGCACCGCGCGGAAGGTGAACTCCCGCATCTCAGTTTTCTCAGGAACGTAGGGCATCCGCTCAAGTCTCCGCACGCCATCATAGCAGGAGCGGCGAGCCAAGCCGCAAAAGAACCCGGGGACACTCCGGAATGTCCCGCCTGCGAACAAGCGCAGGCGTGTCCCCAGAATTCTTTTGTGGCTTCTCGGGCAGCGGCGCCGGCTGATTGCGGTATAAAGGACGAATGGCACTGCCCCGGTTCGCCGCCGCTCTGGCGTTGGCGCTCGGCCTGCTCCAGCCATGCTGGGCGCAGGATACCCAGGTCGTCACGCTGCCCGCTCCGCCGCCGGGGGCAACCAGCCAGCCGTCGAGCCACGCCGTTGCCGCCGTTTCCTCCGTCCCCGCCGCTGCCGCCGTTCGCGCCGGCGGCCTGTTGTGGAAGGCCACGTCGGCCACCGCCACGGTCTACCTGGCCGGCTCGCTTCACTTCGGGTCCCAGGACATGTACCCTTTGCCCCAGGCGATGGAGAGCGCGTTCGAGGCGTCGTCGGTGCTGGTTGTCGAACTCGACCCCAGCGCGGTCAGCCAGGCGAGCGTGCTGAACCTGATGGCGACCTCCGCCATGTATCCGCCTGGAGACACGCTCTGGAATCACGTGAGCGAGCGCACGCGGTCGCACTTTCCGGCCTTCGCGGCCGGACTCGGCTTGAACGCCGAGATGTTGGCGAGAATGAAACCCTGGGCGGTCAGCTTCATGCTGGCCGGGCCTACGATGCAGGCGGCGGGCATGCGGCCCGATCTGGGCATCGACATGCACTTTCTGGGAAAGGCCAGGGGCGTGAAGCGAGTCGAGGAACTGGAAACCGCGCAGCAGCAGATCCGCGCTTTCCTCGACGTGCCCGAGCGCGAGCACGCGCAGGCGCTGGAGGAAGCGGTCACGGAACCCGAGCGGGGCAGGCAGATCCTCAGGACCATGAAGGCGGCGTGGCTGAAGGGGGACGCCGCGGCCATCGAGGCGCTGCTGTCCGAGGAATTCCGGGATGCGCCCGAGACTCGCAAACTGCTGCTCGACGACCGCAACGTGCGCATGGCCGCCGCCGTGGAGCGATACCTCCAAGGCAGCGAGCCGTGTTTCGTGGTGGTGGGGGCGGGTCACCTGGTCGGCAAAGGCGGCATCGTTAGCCGTCTCATCGAGAAGGGCTTCAGCGTCAAGCGGGTTGCGCCGGCAAACTGAGAAAAAACACGTCCCGCACCCCCGACTTTCCCTGAGAAACCGGCCGCGGCCGAGCCACGACCTTCCCGAAGGAGCCCTCCACGTGGACGAACGGGAACGCCAGCGCGCCATCGACAACTGTTTGAGCCAGCTTGAAAAGCAGTTCGGCCGGGGCTCGGTCCTGCGCCTGGGCTCGCATAACGTGGTTCCCGTGAGCGTGATTCCCAGCGGTTCGATCTCGCTGGACGCGGCGGTCGGGGTGGGCGGCTTTCCCCGCGGCCGCATCGTCGAGGTTTTCGGCCCGGAGTCCTCGGGCAAGACGACGCTGGCGCTGCACGTGATCGCCGAGGCGCAGAAAGAGGGCGGGACGGCGGCGTTCATCGACGCGGAGCACGCGCTCGATCCGGTCTATGCGCGCAAACTGGGTGTGGACACCGATAACCTGCTGGTCTCGCAGCCCGATTACGGCGAGCAGGCGCTCGAGATCGCCAGCTCGCTGGTGGCGTCGGGAGCGCTGGATGTGATCGTCGTCGATTCGGTCGCGGCGCTGGTGCCGAAAGCGGAACTCGAAGGCGAGATGGGCGACAGCCACGTGGGGCTCCACGCGCGGCTCATGTCGCAGGCGCTGCGCAAGCTGGCCGGCTCGGTTTCCCGCACCAACACTTGCCTCATCTTCATCAACCAGATCCGCGAGAAGATAGGCGTGATGTTCGGCAGCCCGGAGACCACGACGGGCGGGCGGGCATTGAAATTCTATGCCTCGGCGCGCTTCGATGTGCGCCGTATAGCCACCATCAAGGACGGCGACGCGGTCACCGGCAGCCGAACCCGGGTCAAGGTGGTGAAGAACAAGGTGGCCGCGCCATTCCGCGAGGCCGAGTTCGACGTGATCCACGGCGAAGGTATATCGCGCGAGGGCGACCTGATCGATTTCGGTATCGCCCGGGCGGCCGTGGAGAAGAGCGGGAGCTGGTTGAGCTACCGCGGCGAGCGGATCGGCCAGGGGCGCGACAACGCGCGGCAGTTCCTGAAGGAGCACACGGACGTGCGCGAGCGGATCGAGGCGGAGCTGCGGAGCATGCTGGTTGCGCCGCCAAGGGCGCCGGCGGCATCCGTGCCGCCGGAACCCAGGAAAGCCGCCGCCCTGGTTGGTTGACGCTCCAGGCTCGCCATGCCGAAGGAGCGGTGCTGTTGTCAGGCCCCGGCCCCCCGCCGGACGCCCCCGGGAACCCCGAAATGCCCGTGCTGAGGGCTCGGGAACGCGGCGCATGCCTCCAAAGGCCCGAAAAATGGGCCTCCGGCGCACATTTCCTCTTTACTTCGCGGCCGCGATTCCGTATTATCAATTGAAACATGATCGTGCCTGGACGTTTGGCGCCCACGCCAAGTGGCCGCCATCCGGGCGTGAGATGGCCGCGTTCAAACGGGAGTAGAGTTCAATTCGGGAGGATCGGAACAGAAGTCTATGGCAGAAGTCAAACGCTTGACGCAAACGCAACTCATCAAGGAACTGGCTGGCGCGGTTGAAGTTCCCAACAAGACCGCAAAGCAGTTCCTGGCCAGTTTCGCCGAGATCGCCGTCCACGAGACCAAGAAGAACGGCGTCTTCGTGATTCCCGGCCTCGGCCGCCTCGTTCGCGTAGAACGGAAAGCCCGCATGGGGCGGAACCCGGCTACGGGCGAAGCCATCAAGATCCCGGCCAAGAAAGTCGTGAAGTTCCGGGTCGCCAAGGCCGTCCGGGACGCCATCGTCCCGCCCAAGAAGAAGTAGCTTCGAGGCCAACTTCGGTATCGTGAGCGCTCGCCGCAATGCGGCGGGCGCTTTCTTATTTTCGGGCGTCCGAAAACGAAAAACCCCGCGATCGCCTCGCGGGGCTTTTGGTTCTCTACGGCGGTTGGGTAGCCGTTACGGCTGCTTCTTCTCTTCGGGCTTCTCTTCTGGCTTCTCGTCGTCGCTCTTGAACACCGACTTGAAGTTGCGGATGCCCTCACCTAGACCCTTCGCCACCTCGGGAATCCTCTTGGTGCCGAACAGGAGGAAGGCGATGACCAGGACAATAAGAAGATCCAGCACCTTCATATGTACCCACATTGTAGCCGACTTGAGCGAGCCGGCGTTGAAAATATGGGGCCTGCGACGTCTCACCGCGCCTCCCACAGCACAACTACGGACGGCTCGCTGAACGGAGGCCTCGCCGTCCCGCTGAGGAGCAGCGCGAGCAGGAAGCGCCTCCGGGCGCGCCGCCGTCCCCCGCCCCAGACCACCCCGCCAGTCCCCATCTTCCCCGCCTTCCCGCTCCTACGCCTGGGGTAAGCTTGTTCCTAATGCGAAGAGTAGTGGTGCTGGGGTGCCTGCTCGCCGTGGCGGCCCCTGCCGCGCCCGCGCCTCGTCTGGCCGGCGCTCCCAAACCTGCCGTTCCCGACAAAATCAAAGACAGGTTCCTCCCAGCCCCGCTGGACCGGCAAAAGCTCGAAGGCATCCTTGGCCAGCGCATGCGCCTCAACCTCGAGGGCCGCCTCCTCCACGTCAGCGAGGCCCTCCTGTTTTCCGCTTACCCCGCCCGGCCGGGGGGCGGCGAGAACGCCGGCAAGTTCCTCGATGCGGCCGCCCGAACCTGGGCCTACACCGGCGACCCCCACCTTAAGGGAAAGATGGACCGCGTCGCGGCCGCCCTGGCCGCCTCCGAGGTCACCCCAACCTCACGCATCGGCGATCTCCGCTGGACCCTCGCCGGCCTGCTCGGCTATTACCGGGTAACCGCCGATGCCAAGGCGCTTGAAGCCGCGCGCAAAATCGGCGACATGGTGACCCGAACGCTCGGCGAAGGCCCCGGGCAGCGCAATATCGTCACCCTCGGCGCCCACATGGGCCTGGCCGCCACCAGCATCCTCGAACCCGTGTGCGTTCTCTACCGCTACACCGCCGACCCGCATTACCTGGACCTCGCGCGCTACATCGTCCGCGCCTATGACGAGCAGCGAGGCTCCAAACTCGTCAAGTCGCTCAAAGCCGACGGCAGCGTCTACCGCGTGGCCGACGCCCGCGCCGCCGACATCCTCGACAACCTCTCCGGCCTGATCGAGTTCTACCGCCTCACCGGCGAAGAGCCGTACCTCGGCGCCGCCACGGCCGCCTGGAAGGACGTCGTTTCGAAGCGGCTCTACATCACCGGAACCGTCAGCTCCGGAGAATATTTTCGGGACGATCTCGACCTTCCCGGCGAGGAAGCCGCCAGTGTCGGCGAAGGCTGCGCCACCGTCGCCTGGTTCGAACTGAACTGGCAACTTCTGCGCCTCACCGGCGAGCCCCGCTACGCCGGCGAGATCGAGCGCACCGTCTACAACCAGCTCCTGGGCTCGCAGGATCCCCGCACCGGCAACATCTTCCGCTTCACCCCGCTGGTGGGCCGGAAGCACCCCGGCGCAAGCCTCAACTGCGCCGTATCGAGCGAACCGCGCGCCATCGCCCTGATCCCGGAGATGGCCTGGGGCGAGCGCGACGGAGGCCTGGCCGTCGAGCTCTACGCGCCCGGCGAGGCCACGATCCCCCTACGCCCGGATCTTCCGGTCAGCCTGCTGTCGGCGACCCGCTTCCCGCGTGACGGCAAGGTCGCTATCACCCTCCACCCGGCGCGCCCGGCGAAATTTCCGGTTTTCCTCCGCGTGCCGGAGTGGTGCACTCACTTCTCCGCCAGCGTGAAGGACGCCGAGGCCGCAGGCGAGCCCGGCCAGTCGCTCAAGCTCGACCGCCTCTGGCATTGGGGCGACGTGATCGAGATTCAGATGGACCTGCCTGTCCGCGTCCTGGCTGGCGGCCCCAGTTACCCGGATCACGTCGCGCTGGCGCGCGGGCCGCAGGTCCTGGCGCTCGAATCCGCCGTCAACCCCCAGCTTCCCTACCTTCACCGGGCCTCCCTGAAAACCGTGGAAGCCGCCCAGATCCAGCTCCAGGATGCAGCGGCCGCGCTGCCCAAGGGATGGGCCGGCGCCCAGGCCTACTCGGTTGACGGCGCCTTCGCCGGCAAGCCCCAGCCGCTGCTTCTGGTGCCTTTCGCCGATGCGCTGAACTACCGCGTCTGGCTGCTGAAGCCGGGCCGGGTGCCCATCGGCCAGGTTGCGCTCACCGCCTTTGGAACCGAGTCCTGGTCCAAGACCGGCAGCGTGCCCGGCTCCATCTGCGACGAGCGGCCCGACACCTACCGCACCAGCCTCGAGGGCAAGCCGGCCAAAGAGGACTGGTACGCCGTCGAGATGGATCAGCCCGCCGAAATGGCCCGCATCGTCTACCGCCACGGCAAGATCTTCGAGAACGGCGGCTGGTTCGACGCCTCCGCCGGCAAGCCCAGGATCCAGATCAAGCGCGCCAAAAACGGGGCCTGGGAGACCGCCGGCGCCCTCGACAGCTACCCCGACTTCACCTCCGCCAAGGTGCCCGCGCTCCGCGACGGCGAGCCTTTCACCTTGCGCCTCAACCAACCCGTCCGCGCCGTGGCCATCCGCATCCTAGGCAAGCCCGCCCGCTCCTTTTCGAGTTGCGCCGAACTCTCCGCTTACGCGCAGTAGCGCTCGCCGCACGGCCATAGCGGCTGCGTGCTGTCGCGGTCCAACCTCGAAAACCTCGAAAAGCCTCTTGATTTTGTGTCGCGGCGGTAGTGTAATAAGCGGCTGGAGGTTTTGCCATCATGCGCGTTCTTGCTCTTTTAGCGGCCGTGCTCACGGGGATTCTGGCGGTGTGTCTGCTCGCCCAGCAGCCGCTCGACAACCAGGCCATCGTCAAGCTGCACAACGCCGGAATCAGCGATGAAACGATCCTCCACGTCATCAGTACGGAGCCCGGCAGGTACGCGACCGGGGTCAGCGATATCATCGCCCTCAAGCAGGCCGGCGTTTCCGAGAAGGTCATCCGGGCGTTGGTGAACAAGGCCAACCCGGCGCCGGCGCCGCCGCCAACTCCGGTGGCGGGCGGGCCCACCACGATTCCCGTCGCGGGAACGCCCCAGGCCGCGGCGCCCGCTGCGGCGACTCCGCAGCCGGCCGCCCCCGTCGCGACACCCCCGCCGACCGTCACCGGTGTCACCGTGCAACAGAGCTTCGTCTATTACGCGAAAGAACACCAATGGGTGCCGTTGCCGGCCGAGACCGTAAGCTGGAAGCCCGGCGGCGGGAAGTTCAAGGCGGTAGCCTCGGCCGGCATCGTCAAGCGTGAGGTCAACGGCGTGGTCAGCGGACCGAGCAGCAAGACCACCGTGAAGGCGCCGGCATTCCTGCTTTACGCTCCACAGAATATTGCGGTCACGCAGTATTCCCTGGTGCGCATGCGGCCGCACGGGAGCGACAGCCGCGAGTTCCTCGGCGTCAGGCAGGAGGATTTCGACTTTCGCGCCACGCGCGACACGGTGGCCTTCGAAAGCAAGGAGGTCGAGAGCCACTGGTTCCGCATCACCCTGCCTCCCATGGAGCCCGGCGAGTACGGATTCGTCCCGCCGGAGGTCGCCGCCAGCGACCACTCCCCCGATGAGCCCGGCAAGGTGTACACCTTCCACCTGACCGACTAGGCGGCATTTCTCACTACGGCCGAGCGAGGCGCGATGAGGGGAAATAGTGTGCGCCGGGGAGTCTAGCTCCCCGGCTTGGCCGCACCCGCGGCGGGCTGGGCGCCGAATTCCACCACGAGCTCGTTGACCACGCTCTTGACGCCCTGCACCTTTCGCGCGACCTTCTCGGCTTTGACCTTCTGGCTGTCCTCGCGCACCTTTCCGCGCAGGGTAACGACCCCGTCCTTCACCTCCACCTCGATGCCGCCGCCCTTGACATCACGGTCGGAGGCCAGCCGCTGCATGACCTTGTCGTGAATCTCATCGTCGGTCGACGGCTTCTGCGCGCAAGCGGGAGCCGCAACGAAGACCAGAAAGCTCACCACGGTGACTAGAGAGAGTAGGCGCATAAAATCACTTCCATTCTAGTCGGTTTTGCCTGCCATGGAATGCCAGTCGAGCTGCTCCAGAAAAGCGGGGTTCTCCCGCCACCGGGGCTGGACCCTGACGTACAGCTCCAAAAAGATCTTGCGGCTGAACATCCGTTCCATCTCTTCGCGCGCCAGCGTGCCGATCCGTTTCAGCATCGACCCTTTCGCGCCGATAATGATCCCCTTCTGGCCGCCCCGCTCCACGTAGATGGTGGCCGCGATCCGCGTCAGCCGCTCGGTTTCCTCCCAGGAATCGACCAGCACCGCCACCGAGTGCGGCACCTCCTGACGCGTCTCCGCCAGGATCTTCTCACGCACCAGTTCCGCCGCCAGAAATCGCTCGGGCTGGTCGGTCAGGTAGTCCGGAGGGAAGTACACCGGGCCCTCCGGCAGCCGGGGCAGAATGGCCGCGCGCAGATCGTCCAGGCCGGCGCGTGTCAGCGCCGAGACGGGAATGTAGTCGGCGAATTCGCGGACGGCCTTATACCGTTCGATCAGCGGCAGCAGCAGCCGCTTGTCCTTGACGCGGTCCACCTTATTCAGCACCAGGAGCGCCGGCGCCGAAGTCTTCTCGATCAGCCGCACGGCTTCCTCGTCGTCCTCGCCGAACCGCCGCGACGCATCGGCCACGAACAGCAGCAGGTCGCGCTCGTTCAGCGCCGCGCGGATGCTCTCCATCATGCGGCGGTCGAGCAGCGTGTCGGGCCTGTGTATGCCGGGCGTATCCAGAAACACGATCTGTGCGTCCGGTAGCGTGAGCACTCCCTGCACCAGGTCGCGGGTGGTCTGCGGCTTGACGGCCACGATGGCCAGCTTGGTTCCCACCAGCGCGTTCAGCAACGTGGACTTCCCCGAGTTCGGGCGGCCCAGGATCGAAACGAAGCCCGAGACGTGGCCCCGCGCGGCTTCAGGCATGGTCGGTCTTTTCCTCCATTTTCGAGACGCGGACCTGCTCGACGCGCAGGTCGTTGCTCTTCACCACCTCGATCCGGATTCCCTCGCGCTCCACGGATTCGCCGGCACGCGGCACGTGCCCCATCCACTCGCTGACCAGGCCGCCGGCGGTCGTCGATTCCGGCTGCTCCGCGGGACGGAAGTCGAGCAGCTCCTCGAGCCGGTCCAGCCCGAAGTTCCCGGGGACGATGTAGCGGCCGCTCCCGTCCTCCACCACGTCCGCCGTTTCCTCGTGCTCGTCGTGAATCTCGCCAAAGACCTCCTCGACCAGGTCTTCGAGGGTCACCAGGCCGGCCGTGTTCCCGTACTCGTCCACCACGATCGCCATGTGCGCCCGGTCCTGCTGCATCTCTTTGAGAAGGCCGTTGACCGGCTTGGTCTCCGGCACGAACCGCACGGAACGCAGCAGCTCGCGCACCGTCCGCCCCTTCCGTTCGTCCTCGTCCAGCTCGAACATATCGCGGACGTGGACGAAGCCGATCACGTGGTCGATGCTGTCTTCGTAAACCGGAATGCGCGAGTATTGCTCGTGGATGACCAGCTCGCGCAGGGCCTCCAAAGACTGGTCCGCCGCGATAGCGACGATGTTCGGCCGCGCCGTCATCACCTCGCGCACCGTCTTATCGCCGAATTCGACCACCGACTGGATCAGTTCCCGGTCGCTCTCCTCGATCAGGCCCTCCTCGGTCCCCGCCGTGATCAGCGCTTCGATGTTCTCCGCGGGAGTGGGCGCTTCCGTTTTCTCCGGCTCGCCGTTGGTGAGCTCGGTCAGCGACTGGAAGAACGCCGAGATCGCCACCAGCGGGCGCATCAGGATGGCCACCGCGCGCAGCAGGGGAGCGAACACGCCCAGCCAACGCCCGCTGCTTCGCCGGTACAGCACGTGCGGCACGATGTAGGTGGCGCCCAGCATCGTGAACCACGCCAGCAGGCAGGATTCCGCGATGGCCCGCGACGAGCCGCGGCCGGGATGCAGCAGCAGGAACAGCACGCCCAGCAGCACCAGCAGCGTGTGCTTCACCAGTGAAAACGTGAGGACGCCGTGGTCGGTATCGACGCCGATCCGGGCCTGCAGCTTGTCCTTGAAGTACTCCAGCGCCGGCCGCTCATGCGGACGCAAGCGCAGCGACTCCTGGTAGAGCTGCTGGACCAGCGTCACGACCGCCAGCACCACGCCAGCGACAACGGCGGCAATGATCAGGAGCACGCTCACGGCCGAACCCGTTCAATGAGGCCCTCGGACAATCCCAACTCCTGGCGATGCCGCCGCTCCGCGCGCGCCATGCGTCCCCGATCCTTCTGGTGATCCATGCCCAGCAGGTGCAGCACGCCGTGCAGCATCAGGATCTCGATTTCGCTTTCGAGGCTGTGCCCGCGCTCGCGCGCCTGCTCGGCGGCCCGCTCCACCGAAATCGCGATCTCTCCCAGGAAGCCGTCCGGCCCGGGAGACGGGAACGAGAGCACGTCGGTCGGGTAGTCATGGCCGAGGAACTGCCGGTTGAGGCGCTGTAGCTCGGCGTCGCCGGCCACCATGCACGTAAAGCGGCGCCCGCCGGTCACCTGCGCTTCCAGGCGCGCGGCGAAGGCTCTCAACTTAGGGCGGGCCAGACCCGCCGGCACGCGGCGAAAGATGAACGTACTGTGAGGTTCCGGCATCGGGAGCGCGTCAGGCGCTGGGCGCGATCGAGATCTCGGCTTCAGGTTCGGGCTCGCGCGGGCGCTCGCCGCCCGAATCCCCGAGCTTCAAGGAGAGCTGCCGCCCGGCTCCGTTGACCTCCTGCCACCGCTCGTAAGCCTTGACGATCTTCTGCACCAGGGTGTGGCGCACCACGTCGCGCTCATCGAAGTTCACGAAGCTGATGCCCTCGGTGCCGCGGAGAACCTCTTCGGCGTTGAGCAGGCCGCTGCGCTTCCCGAGCGGCAGGTCGATCTGGGTCACGTCGCCGTTCACCACCATCTTGGAGTTGAAGCCCTGGCGCGTCAGCACCATCTTCATCTGCTCCGCGGTGCTGTTCTGGGCCTCGTCCACGATCACGAAGCTGTCGTTGAGGGTGCGTCCGCGCATGAACGCAATCGGCGCGATCTCGATCACACCGCGCTCGAGCAGCTTCTCCACCTTGTCCATCTCGAGCATGTCGTACAGCGCGTCGTAGAGCGGCCGCAGATATGGGTCCACCTTCTCCTGCAACGTCCCGGGCAGGAAGCCCAGCCGCTCGCCCGCCTCCACCGCCGGCCGCGTCAGGATGATGCGGCTCACCCGCTTGCCCAGCAGCGCGGAGATGCCCATCGCCACCGCCAGGTACGTCTTGCCGGTGCCCGCCGGACCGATGCCGAACACCAGGTCGTTCCGCTCGATCGCCTCCAGGTAGCGCCGCTGGTTGATGGTCTTCGGAACCACGATCTTCTTTCCGAAGTTCCGCTGCCGGCCGCTCAGCACCAGGCTGCGCAGGTTCACTTCCGGGTCGGCCGTCACCACCCGCAGGTAGCTGTTGAGGTCGCCATTACTGAACGAGTGGCCCTCTTTCACCAGTTCGACGTACTCTTCGAGGATGCTGCCGGCCCGCGCGACGTCGGCCTCGGTGCCTTCGATCTCGAGGCAATCGTCAAGCAGGCACGTGCTGACGCCCAGACCCTTTTCGAGGACCCGTATGTTCTCGTCGTGGGTGCCAAACAGGGATTCAATACCGCGGCTGATCTGAACAGAGACTTTCATTCTTTAGAAGGTTACCTACCTCCGTGACAAACTGCCGTCAGGGGGGCGGAGCAGAGGGAATCGGTCCGCTTTGGCCCATGATCCCGCGATCGCGGACGCGGAACTGACATCTGATTTTATTATACTACGCCCCTCGCTCCCCGCTCCTCGCTCCCGCCGTCTATTCCCTGGTGCGCAGCCAGATGCTCGACGGGTAATGCTCTGCCGGCGCGCCGTCCGCGAACAGACCGCCGCGCATGGCGCGAGGACGGTAGTCGGGCAACAGGGTGCGCAGGTCGTGCGGGCGCGAATGGTGCAGGGCGGAAAGGCAGAACAGCACTTCGAGCTGTGGATTGTCGGTCAGCAGCGCGGCCAGCAGCACCGTTTCCTGCCACGCCCAGAAGGGCCACGTGAGGATGTCCGGCGGGTAGAGATACGGCAGAAAGATGTCGTGAATGTGGATGAAGACGCCGGGTCGCAAACTGGGGATGATCTCCAGGTAGATGCGCGGCACTTCCGAGCCGACTTTCACCGCGTGGCTGGAATCGATGAACAGCAGGTCACCATCTTCAAGCTCGGAGAAGACCGCCAGCGGCACTTCCTGGCAGGCCTGGGCCCGGAGCCGCGCGCCCGCCGTCTCGTGGAGAACGGCCGAGGGAAAGGGCTCGATGCAGGTGAGCTGGGCCGGTTGCGCGTTGCGCTCCACGGCGTCCAGTATGCAGGCCGTGGAAACCCCGCTGCCGATTTCGATGATGCGCCTGGGCCGGTGCGCCCGCAGGAAGCAGTGCAGCACCTGCGACTCGATGGGGCCGTACCCCGGACCCCATCTGTCCGACGTGACCTGGTTGAAGAACTCCAGACCGGCGACCTCGTGACCGTAGGGCTCGCAGACTCGAGCCAGGCCCCCCAACTGGGCGTCGAGATTCCAGGCGACACCCGGCAGCGTGGATGCGCCCTCCCACAGTTGGGCGTGCCGCCGCAGCCAGCGCACATCCGGAACCGGGGTGTAGTAATGCTTCGGGGTCAGATGGAGGCCCGCGCGCTCCGCCAGCCGGAACAGGGCGGTGCAGGCCTGCCGTGACCGTTGTCGCATGCCAGATTATCGGCGGGGACCCAGGCGGGGAATAGGCCCTACCGCAACAGGTCTTCGAGCTGGATCTTCGAATCCGTCCGGGCGTCGCGGTACTTCACGATGACCGGCGTGTAGAGCGAAATGCCCCACTCCTTGCCACGGCCATGCTGGATGGCGCGAGCGCCGGCGACCACCACGGCTTCTTCGGGGACGATGAGCGGCTCGGCGTCCGTGGCGGTGTAAACAGCGCCGCGCACCAGGTCGTAGACCGGCGTCGAGCGGTTGAGAACCGTGCCGGTTCCGAGCACGGCGCGCCGCTTCACTACGGTGCCTTCGTAGATGCCGCAGTTGCCGCCCACCAGCACCTCGTCTTCGACGATGACCGGCAGCGCGCCAACGGGCTCGAGCACGCCGCCAATCTGCGCCGCCGCCGAGATGTGGCAATTGCGGCCCACCTGCGCGCAACTGCCCACCAGCGCGTGCGAATCCACAAGAGTGCCCTCGCCCACCCAGGCGCCGACGTTAATGTACATGGGCGGCATGCAGGTGACGCCGCGGCCCACGTAGCAGCCGTCGCGGATGCTCGATCCGCCCGGAACCATGCGCACGGCGTCGGCGACGGAGAGCCGCTTCACCGGGTAGGTGGCCTTGTCGAAGAACGGCTGGCGCGCCGGATCCACCGACATATCGACCAGCGCGCCCATACGGAACCCGAGCAACACGCCCTTCTTGACCCACGCGTTCACGCGCCAGCCGCTCGCGGCGGATGGGTCCCGCTCGGCGGCGCGCACTTCTCCCCGGTTGAGCGCCTCTTTGAAGCTCTCGAAAAGGCGGAGATGCTCCTCGGTGTACGTCTCCGGCTTCTGGTCGAACAGCGCTTCGATGTCAGCTTGCAGCATGAACCGGAATCAGTCCTAGGGCTGTGAGAACCTTCTCGATTTTGGCCTGGCTCTCGGGCTTGGGCGGAACCAGCGGCAGACGCCAGACCGGCTCGAGCAGGCCCATCAGTGCCATGGCCGCCTTGACGGGGATGGGATTCGATTCGATGAAGTTGACCTCGATCAGCGGCAGGTAGCGGCGCAGGATCTGGCGCGCCGTGACCAGGTCGCCTCGGCGCGAGGTATCGACGAGCTGCGCCATCTCCGCAGGGATTTCGTTCGAGGTGGTGGAGATCAGCCCGCGGCCGCCCAGCGCGATCACCGGCAGAGCCACGGCGTCGTCGCCCGAGAGGACATTGAAGCGGTCCGGGACCTGCGCCAGGATCGACGCGATTTGAGCCAGGCTGCCGGAAGCTTCCTTCACCCCCACGATGTTGTCGATCTCGGCCAGGCGCTTCATGGTGGCGGGCTCGACGTTGACCCCGGTGCGGCTTTGCACGCTGTAGACGACGATGGGAATGGGAACGGCCGCGGCGATGGCCTTGTAGTGCTGGTACAGGCCCTCCTGCGAGGGCTTGTTGTAGTAGGGCGTGACGGAGAGGATGCCGTCCGCGCCCACGGCCTTCACCTCTCTGGCCAGCTCGATGACCTCGGCCGTGTTGTAGCCGCCCGCGCCGCCGAGCACCGGGATGTGTTCCCTGCCCGCCTCTTCGACGGTGATCTCAACCACGCGCAGGTGGTCACGCCGCGAGAGGGTCGGGTTCTCGCCGGTGGTGCCGCAGGGCACCAGAAAGCTGATGCCGGCCTCGATCTGCCGCCGCACCAGCCGGCGCAGCGCCTCTTCATCCAGTGATCGGTCTTTCCGAAACGGCGTAACCAGCGCCGTTCCGCAGCCTGTGAACATGGTCTTCACCTCACGACGTCCGTTGCCCGAACGCTTCCCAGAATACCAGGGCTTCCGGAGCTTATGAAACCTTATCCACGGTGTAATCCAGGCTCACGGAGCCGTCCTCGGATTCGACGTGGAACTTGATCTGTTTGCCGTTGACCGCGCCGGTGTAGT
Source organism: Bryobacterales bacterium (assembly GCA_963719445.1). GTDB lineage: Bacteria > Acidobacteriota > Terriglobia > Bryobacterales > Bryobacteraceae > DASWZN01. The sequence continues at coordinate 2,311,355 of OY970385.1, read as the reverse complement.
GCAGCTTGATGTCATAGCCCTGCACGGTGATGTTGACGTTGAACGAGATGTTGTCGCCATCGACTTTGCCGTCCACGATGGTGGACTTGCCCGACATCGCGCTGGTGGTCTCGCCGGTGAGCTTGGCGCCATCCACCTTGAAGACGAAGGTCCGCTCGACCGCGCCCATCGGCGTATTGGCGGTTCCTTTCCAGGTCCCTGTCACGTCGGCGGCCGAGGCCGCCAGCGCAAACACAGCCAGTAACAACAGCAGACGTTGCATGGAAGCTCTCCTTCGCGTGGCCGCCAGCCGGCCACGCAGGTTCATGGCTCATCCCTTGCCCGAAAGGGGCGTCAGGACCGCCCCTTCTGTCCCGAATAGCACCTCGCTGAACTCGTGCATGCCCTTCTTGCCCGCGATCCACTGGGCGGCGCGCAGGGCGCCACGGGCGAAACCTTCACGGCTGCGGGCGGTGTGGCGCAGGGTGATGGTGTCGGCCGCCGAGTCGAAGCCGATCTCGTGCGTGCCGGGGTGGCGGCCGGCGCGGTTGGAGGCGGTGTCGATGGGCAGCGTGTAGCCGGCCTTCTTCATTTCGGCCACCAGCTTGAGCAGCGTGCCCGAAGGCGCGTCTTTCTTGGTCGAGTGGTGGATCTCCCAGGCCCAGGCTCCGTAATCCCGCTCGCTCGCCAGCAGCCGCGCCGCCTCCGCCACGAGGCGCGAGAAAACGTTCACGCCGATGGAGAAGTTCGGGCTCCAGACCAGGCCGATGCCATGCCGCTCGACGGCCGCCTTCACCTGGTCCATGCGGTCGCCCCAGCCCGTGGCTCCGACCACCATGTTGACGCCCAGCGCCGCGATGCGCTCGACGTTGGCCACCACAGCCGAGGGAATCGAAAACTCGAGGGCGACGTCGACGCCGCGGAAGTTTTCGGCCGTGATGCCGGAGAAATCCGCGTTGTTGAACTCGTCGAGCGTGAGCGAGACCGCCGCACCGTAGTCGGGCGCGAGCTCGGCGATGAGCCGCCCCATTTTGCCGTAGCCGACGATGGCGAGGTTCATAAAACTGGTCGCGGCTGTGTCAATCGAACACGGCCGGGTCGAGCGCGGCGAAGAACTCGCCGTGCAGGAGCCGCACCGCCTCCTTCAGGTTTTCCCCGGCGATCACGAGGCTGAAATTCCACTGGGAGCCCCCTTGCGAAATCATGAGCACGTTCATCTTCTCCAGCACACGGAAGATCCGCGCGCCGATACCGGGAGTGTAGCGAATATTCTCCCCCACCAGGGCGATGATGGCGCGGTCGTCCTCCACGGCGATCTCGGCGATCTCTTCGAGCTCGTGCCGGATCTCGGCCAGCCGTGCCGTGTTGTCGATGGTGGCCGAGACGCTCACCTCGGAAGTGGCCACCATATCCACCGGCGTCTCGTAGCGGTCGAAGACCTCGAAGATGCGCCGCAGGAAGCCGTGGGCCATGAGCATGCGGGTGGAGTGAATGTGTACCACGGTGATGGGCCGCTTGGAGGCGATCGACTTGACCGGGTTGGCGCAGGGCACGCTCTCACGGACCACCCGCGTGCCGGGAACTTCCGGCCGCCGCGAGTTCAGAATCAACACGGGAATGTTCTTCTCCACCGCGGGCAGCACGGTCGAGGGGTGCAGCACCTTGGCGCCGAAGTAGGCCAGCTCAGCGGCCTCGGCGAAGGAGATCACCTTCAGCCGGTGCGCCTCGGGCACGGTGTTGGGATCGGCGGTGAGCATGCCGTCGACATCGGTCCAGATCTGGATCTCTTCTGCGCCGATGCCCGCACCGACGATGGAGGCGGAGAAATCCGAACCGCCGCGGCCGAGGGTCGTGGTGACGCCATCCTTGGTGGCGCCGATGAAGCCGCCCATGATGACCACCTTGCCGGAGAGGGCGAGCGGCGCCACCTGTTCCCACAGCCGCGCGCAGGTTTCCTCGAAGAGCGGCGCGGCCTGCGTGTGGCGGCGGTCGGTGACCATGACGCGGCGCGCGTCGACGTGAACCGCGTCCATCCCGGCCTTGCGGAACGCCGCCGTGACGATCCGGCTCGAAAGCCGTTCGCCGTAACTCGAGATGGCGTCCACCGAGCGCGGCGTGAGCTCGCCGAGCACCGCCAGGCCCCTGACCAGCTCGCCCAGTTCCTGGAAATGTCTGTCGAGCATGCGCTCGACTTCGACCTCGTCGGCCTCGCTGGCCAGCGCCAGCGCGTTCTCGAAGTGGTACTCGCGCAGAGTGCGGAGCTGTTCCAGGGCCTCGTCGCGGCGGCCGCCGACGGCGTCCGAAGCCAGCGCCAGGAGGCGGTTGGTGGTCTTGCCCATGGCCGAGACCACCACTACGGGCCGGCGCTCGCGGCGAGCCTCCACGATGCCGGCGACCCTTTCGATGGCGGCGGCCGATTCGACCGACGTGCCGCCGAATTTCATGACGATCATTAGTCGAGAAGTCCTTCCGAGCACATCAGCTCGGCGTTGAGCACGGCGGCGCCCGCCGCGCCGCGGACGGTGTTGTGGCCCATCGCGACGAACTTCCAGTCGAGCGCCGGACAGGGGCGCAGGCGGCCCACGAAGGACGCCATCCCGTTCTCGCGCTCGACGTCGCGGCGCGGCTGCGGCCGGTCCGGCTGCTCCATGTAGATTACCGGGTGGGGCGGCGCGCTGGGCAGCTTTCGCTCCTGGGGCACGGCGGTAAACGACGCCAGGGCGGAGAGGATCTCTTCGCGCGAGGGCTTCGCCGCAAGCTCGAGCGAAACCGTTTCGGTGTGGCCATCCACCACCGCCACGCGGTTGCAGTGGGCGCTCACGCGCGCGGCGAGCGGCTCGATGCGGCCGCCGCGGTAGTCGCCCAGGATCTTCTGCGTCTCCTGCTGCATCTTCTCCTCTTCGCCGCCAATGTAAGGGATGACGTTGCCCAGGATGTCCAGGCTGGCCACGCCGGGGTAGCCGGCGCCGGAGACGGCCTGCATGGTGGTTACGATCACGCGCGCAATTCCGAATCGCTTCAGCGGCGCCAGGGCGAGGGCCAGCACTGCGGTGGAGCAGTTGGGATTGGTCACGATTTGCCCCTTCCAACCGCGGTTGCGCTGCTGCACCGGGATGAGCTGAAGGTGATCTGGATTGGCTTCGGGCACCAAGAGCGGCACATCCGGCTCCATGCGATGGTTGCGCGAGTTCGAGACCACGACGTGGCCAGCCGCGGCGAAAGCGCGCTCGATGTCCGTGGCCACCGAGGCGTCCATGGCCGAAAACAGCAGCTTCGGCGCATTGCCGGGTTTGGACTCCTCGACCGTCAGGTCCGCCACGCTTTCCGGCATGACGCCATCGAGCCGCCAACTGGTGGCGTCGCGGTATTTCTTACCCGCCGAGCGGTCGCTCGCGCCCGCCCACTTCATTTCGAACCAGGGATGATTCTGTAGAAAAGTGATGAATTCCTGGCCCACCATGCCGGTGGCGCCGAGAACGCCGACTTCGATCTTGTTCATGCCAGCAGCCTTTCAACCATCGTGGAATAAATGTCAACAGCCTCCAGGAGCTGTCGCTTGGGGACCTTTTCGTCGAGTGTGTGCGCCACCAGAATGCTGCCCGGCCCGATCAGGAACGGCTCCCCCCAGGCCGGCCCGAAGGCCGGGATGTCGGTGGTGAAGGAGACCACCGTGGTGGGCAGGTCCGGGATCGAGCTGAGCCGGATGGCCGGGATGCACATGACCTCGCTCGCTTCGACGCGGCCGGCCGCGGCTTCGCGGATGGCGGCGCGGATGGGAGCGGCGTCGGCGACCAGGCGGATCATGATCTCGGCGCGCGCCTTGTCCGGAATCACGTTAGGAGCGCGGCCGCCGGAGATGGTGCCGATGTTCAGGCTGCCGCCGCCGAGCACGGGGTCCTGGGGCATGGGGATGCGGCGGACCTTTTCGAGCACGTCGAGCAGCTTTTCGATGGCCGAATCGCCCAGCTCCGGGTAGGCGGAGTGCGCCATGCGGCCGCGGGCCGTGATCTCGTAGCGCAGAGCGCCCTTCGAGCCGAGTGCGAGCTGGTTCTCGGTCGGCTCGCCATTGATCAGGTAGCGCGAGCCGCGCCCGTTGCGCGCGGCGGTGAACGCGCCGGCGCTGTTCCGCTCCTCGCCTACCACGAACAGCAGGCCGAAGCCGCGGCGACCCTTGGCGAGCAGCTTTTCGGCCGCGCCGATCATGGCGGCGATGATGCCCTTGGCGTCACAGGAGCCGCGCCCATAGATGTAGGCGTCGTCTTCGTGCGACGGAAAGAAGGGCGGCACCACGTCCATGTGCGAGGTGAGGGTGACCCGCGGCTCGCCCCAGGCGGCGAAGACGTTGAAGCGGCCGGGCTCGGCGTCCATTCGCTCCACGGTTCCGCCCGTGGGCCCGGCGAGGCCGGAGACATGCTCGAACAGCCAGGCGCCGACTTCGCCCTCGTTGTTCGTGATCGACTCGATATCCACTAGCGCTCGCGTGAGCTCGAATACGTTCATGGCGATGACCTTGGATGAAAGCGGAAAGGAAGGGAGGGAAGACGGCTCATCCCTTCGATAGCGCTCCATCCGGCTGCGAAACCCGAATGACAGTGGGCGGGTATTAGCCCGGCCCCCCAACCGGCGCGAAGCGGGCTATCGCGGCGGCTTCGGCGGAGATTGCGAACCCCTTTCGCGCGGGCCTTCCGGAACCCCCCGGAACCGCAGACCCGGCTACTGATGGCCTCCGCGCCTCTATCGAAACAAACTTCAGGATATAGAATCGGGGGCCGCGGGGTCAAATTAGGCGCGCGGGCCAGCCTCCTCAGGCAGGGCTTACGGGCGCGGCGGGCCGTTGTTCGACGGGCGGCTTCGCGCGCCGCGAGCGCAGGTACTCGAGAAAGGCCGGGATCAGCGAAACCAGGATGATCAGGATGATCGCCTTGTCGAAATTCCGCCGCACCAGCGGGACGGCGCCCAGCGTGTGGCCCAGCATCGTGATCGCGGGAACCCAGGCCACCACGCCGCCCACGCTGAAGGCCAGGAAGCGGCCGTAGTTCATCTCCGACACCCCGGCAAGAAAGGGGACGAAGGTGCGGACGATGGGGATGAACTTGGCGTATACGATGGTCTTGCCGCCGTAGCGGTCGTAGAAATGCTTCGAGCGGATGAGGTGCTCGCGGCGGAACAAGCGCGAGTTGGGGCGGTTGAAGATGTGCGGCCCGGTTCGCCGCCCCAGGAAATAGCCGGTGCTGTCGCCGACGATGGCCGCCGCCATGAGCAGCGGGATGACGAGGCGGATATCAAGGCCGGCGGCGCCCACCACCACGCCAATGGTGAACAGGAACGAATCGCCGGGCAGAAAGAACCCGGTGAGCAGGCCTGTTTCGGCAAAGACGACGCCGACCAGAAGCCCGTATCCGAGCCAGCCGGTCAGCACCGTGGTCAGCAGGTGAATCAGCCGATCGGGCGTCGTCAGCGTGCGCAGGAATTCCAGGACGGCTTTGATCATCCGCGCGCCCGGCTAGCTGCGGTTGGCCGCAAGCACCCGATCGAAGACCTGCTGGTGAATCTTGATCTTGCCGTCGCGGATCAGCGCGGAGCGCACGGAATCGATGAACAGGTCCATCTGCTCGCGAGCCTTGCGTTCCTTTATCGCCGCCTGGATGTCGGCCCGCTCGGCCTCGAACTTGGTCATGTCGGCGGGGACCCTCTCCGCGATCTTGCACACGAACTGCCGGCCGCCCAACAGGATCGGGCCGAAAACGCTGCCGACGGGCTGATCGAAGGCGGCTGTGAGACTGGTTGCCGAACCGATGCCCTCGGCGGCGCCATCCGGGCCAAACTCCTGTGTCGTCTTCACTTCGAGGCCCATCCCCTGGGAGGCCTTCCGGAGGTCGCCGCCCGAGGCCTTGGCCTTATCGAGAAGCTCGTTGGCGGCGCGCTTGACCGCATCGCTGAGCTTAAGCTGCGTAAGGGTGCCGCGAATCTGGCCCTCGACGTCGGAAAGCTCGGCCGGACGCGCGGGCGTGATGCCGAGGACAACTGCGACCGCGAGCTTGTCGCCCGGTGCTTGCATGACGGGCGTCACCCCGCCCACAGCGAGGCTGGCAATAGCGTCGCTGAAATCGGGATTCGTCCCAAAGACCGGGAGCGGCTGGCCCGCGGCAGCGTTGCTGACCGTCGCTTGATCGATACCCAGACGGGCGGCGATCTCGGTCCCCTGCAGCGGGTGCTTCACCAGTTCGTCGTGGGCCTGGTCCGCAAGCTGCTGCATGGTGTCGTAAGCCAGTTGCTTCTTGCGCTCCTGCGCGATCTGGTCCTTGACCTCTTCGAACGGTTTGAGGTGCGCATCCTGCTTTTCGAGCACCTGGATGATGTGGAAGCCGTATTCGGTCTTGATCACGGCGCTGAGCTGGTTGGGCTGGAGTGAAAACGCGGCGCTCTCGAATGCCTTCACGGTCTGGTCGCGCACGATCCAGCCCAGGTCTCCGCCCTTGGCGGCCGAGCCCGGATCTTCGGAGTACTTGGCAGCCAGCGCCGCGAAGTCGGCGCCGGCCTTGAGTTGCTTGAGCAGGCCCTCGGCCTTGGCTTGGATGGCCGCCACTTCGGCGGGCTGCTTGTCAGTGGTCTTCAGCAGGATGTGGCGGACGTGGACCCGCTCCGGAGTGCGGTACTGATCCTTATTCTGATCGTAGAAGTGGCGCAACTGGTCGTCGGAGATGGAGATTTTCTGGCTGACCCGCGCGGCGTCGATCACCAGCATCTGGAACTTGCGAGTCTCCGGAGTGCGATACTGCGCCCCCATCGAGTTGAAGTAGCCCTGAATCTCCGCAAGCGTGATGCTGACCTTGTCCGCGAACTTGGCGGGAGCCAGCGCGACATACTCCAACTTCACCTTCTGCTCGCGGCGCTGATACTCCTGGACCACCTCGTCCGGCGTGACGATCACGTTGTCGGCGACGAGGCCGCTGAGCCTGCCGACCAGCAGGTCCTGTCGCATATCCGCCTCGAACTCTTCGATGGTCAGGTTTTGCTGCGCCAGGAAGGAGGCGTACACGTCCTTGCCGACGAACTGGCCGTCGGGGAACAGTTGCGGCAGGGTGGCCCTGAGCGCCTTGGCGAGATCGGCGTTGGAGATCGTGATCCCCAGCCGCTGGGCCTCATAAGTCAGCGCCTCCGTGCTGATCATCTGGTCGAGCAACTGCTGCGCGAAGATGGCGGCCGCGCCCGGAGGGATGGTCCTGTTGCGCCGGGCCACTTCCAGGCGCTGCTGGAATTCGGTGACGGTCAGGGGCCGTTTACCGATCTCGGCGATCACCTGGTCCTGACTTCTGTCGCCGCCGAAGCCGCCTGGAATCAGATACGTCACCATCGAGAGCGCGACCAGCAGCAATATCGCGCCGAGCAGGATTTTCACAGCCTTCGTACGGCTGCGAAACAGATCAAACATACGGAGAGCTCCTTCGGGGGTAATCCGACTTCTCAGTATAGCCGAGCGGAGACGGGCGGCGCCGCGTGTCGCGGGAGGCGGCCATCAGCCGCCGGCCAATCGGCCCGCAGCCGTCAGCCGGATCGAAGATCGGCGGGCGCCGGCACGCTTCCCAATGCAGTTGCCTTGTACTACCCTGTCTGTGGGACGGTAAGGCGTGACATCTCTCAAAGACAAGGGCGTTTTGATCACGGGCGCGGGACGCGGCATCGGGAAGCGGCTGGCGCTTGGCTTCGCGGAGGCGGGCGCGCGCGTCGGCCTGCTGGCGCGCAGCAAGGCGGAACTGGACCTGGCTCACCTGGAGATCGAGCATGCCGGAGGCATTGCGCTCCGCATCCGCGCGGACGTCTGCGACTTCGAGCAAATGTCCGCCGCTGCCGAGCGGATGCGGTCGCACTTCGGCGGGGTGCACGTGCTGGTGGCGGCGGCGGCCGTCCAGGGGCCGATCGGTCCGCTGGCGGAGAATCCACCCAAGGCGTGGGCCGAGGCGATCGGGACCAACCTCCTGGGTGTCATGTATAGCTGCCGGGCCGTGCTGCCGGGCATGATCGAGCGGCGCAGCGGCAAGATCCTGGTGCTGTCGGGCGAGGGCGACATGTTGCCACGGCCCAACTTTTCGGCCTACGCCGCCTCGAAGACCGCCGTGGTGCGCTTGGTCGAGACGCTGGCGGAGGAAGTGCGCGACCACAACATCCAGGTGAATGCGATCGCCCCCGGCCTGACCTACAGCCACATGACCGACCAGATCCTGCACGCCGGGGAGCAGCGCGCCGGGTGGAAGGCGCACGAGGAAGCGCTGGAGTTGCGCGCCGGCGGCGGCGTCGCGCCCGAGAAGCAGATCAAGCTCGCGCTCTTCCTGGCCTCCTCGCGCTCCAATCACATCAGCGGCAAACTCATTCACGTCGCCGACGACTGGAAGCGCCTGGAGAACTCGAACATCCATCCCGAGATTTACACCTTGCGGCGGGTGCAAAAGGTGTAGGGGGGCGTGGGGCAGGCGCCCCCCGGCACTCAAAAAAAGCCGCGGCCCACCGGCCGCGGCTTCCGGAGGAGGGAACAACAAAAAGCTACGCCCGCAGGGCGTACGAACTCAGCACCTTCAGGTAATTCGCGCGCAGGAACGACTTCGGATCGGCCACCGACTTCTGGCTCATCGAACCCTGCATCTGGTGGATGGATTCGTATTCGTGCTCTTCCATCCAGGTCTGGAGCTCGCCCAGCACCGTCGAAATGTAGTCGATGCCGCGCTTCAGGATCGCCGAGGTCATCATCGCCACCTGGGCGCCGGCCATCATCGCCTTCAGCACATCGTAGGAGGTGTGCACGCCGCCGGTGATCGCCAGGTCCGGCCGCACCTTGCCGTAAAGGATCGCAACCCAGTGCAGCCGCAGCAGCAGCTCGTACGATGTGCTGAGTTGCAGGCTGGGAACGATCTCCAGCGCTTCCAGGTCGAAATCGGGCTGGTAGAACCGGTTGAAGAGCACCAGGCCATCGGCGCCGGCCTGATCGAGCTTGGAGGCCATGTTCACCATGGCGCTGAAATACGGGCAGAGCTTGATAGCCACCGGGATCTGTACGCTGGCCTTCACGTCGCGCACCAGGTCGCAATAAGTCTGCTCGAGCTCGGCCGCAGTGACCTTCGGATCGGTCGGGATGGTGTAGATGTTGAGCTCGATCGCGTCCGCGCCCGCTTCCTGCATCTTTTTCGCGTAGCGCGTCCAGCCGCCGGCCGAAGCGCCATTGAGGCTGGCGATGATCGGGATGCGCACCGCCGCCTTGGCCTTGGCGAGGTTCTCCAGATAGGTCTCGGGGCCGATCCTGTAGCTCTCCAGGTCCGGGAAATAGGACATGGCCTCGGCGCTCCCGCCGATCGAGAGACTGCGATCGAGCGCCTCGCTGTCGATCTCGATCTGCTCTTCGAACAGCGAGTGCATGACCACCGCCGCCGCTCCGGCGGACTCCATCTTCTTGATCTTCGCCAGGTCCTCCGAAAGCGGAGAGGCGGAAACCACCAGCGGATTCTTCAGGGTGAGTCCGAGATAGTTTGTCGTGAAGTCCATGACTACTTCTCCTCCTTCGCAGCCGCAGCCGGTTGCGGTTCGGCGGAGCCGTTGCCCCCGCCATCGCCGGGCATTGCCGCCATGTACTCGTATAGCTTCCAGCGGCTGTTGACGGCCTCCACGGCCAGGTCGTAGAGCGCCTTGGCGTGCTCCGGCTGGCTCTGCCGCAGCATGGAGTAGCGGGTCTCGTTGTAAATGTACTTGTCGAGCGGCAGGGAAGGCGCGCGCGAATCGAGCTGCAGCGGGTTCTTGCCCTGCTTGGCCAGGTCCGGATTGTACCGGAACAGCGGCCAGTAGCCGGACTGCACCGCGGCCTTCTGCTGGTCCAGGCCGTGCACCAGGTCGTAACCGTGGTTGATGCAGTGCGAGTAGCAGATCAGGATGGACGGGCCTGCGTAAGCTTCCGCCTCCAGGAACGCCTTCTGCGTCTGCATGTCATTGGCGCCGAAAGCCAGCTTGGCGACGTACACGTTGCCGTAGTTCATCGCCATCATGGCCAGGTCTTTCTTCGGACGGGGCTTGCCGCCGAAGGCGAACTTCGCCACCGCGCCCAGCGGCGTCGCCTTGGACGCCTGGCCGCCGGTATTGGAGTAAACCTCGGTATCGAGAACGAGCAGGTTCACATCCTGGCCGCTCGCCAGAACGTGGTCCAGACCGCCGTAGCCGATGTCGTAGGCCCAGCCGTCGCCGCCGATGCCCCACACGCTCCTTCTCACCAGGCTCTCGGCGCAGGCGGCCAGATCCTGGGCCTGCGCGGTCTTCAGATCCGCCAGCTTCTGCTTGAGAGTCGCCACCCGCGCGCGCTGCTCTTCGATGTCGCGCTCGGTCTTCTGCGGGGCGTTGAGGATGGCGCCCGCCAGTTCCTCGCCCACCGCCGAAGCCAGGCTCCGAAGCAGGTGCTCCGCGTACGCCTTCTGCTGGTTGATCGACAGGCGCATGCCGAGAGCGAACTCGGCGGCGTCCTCAAACAGGGAGTTCGACCAGGTGGGCCCGCGGCCGTCCTTGTTGACGCAGTAGGGGGTGGTGGGCAAGTTGCCGCCATAGATCGACGAGCAGCCGGTGGCGTTGCCGCAGATAGCGCGGTCGCCGAACAACTGGGTCATGATCTTGAGGTAAGGCGTCTCGCCGCAGCCCGCGCAGGCGCCCGAGAATTCGAACAGCGGCCGGAGCAACTGCGAGTCCTTCACCTGCGCCAGGTTGAGAACCTTGCGGTCCATATCGGGCAGTTTCTTGAAGAAGTCCCAGTTCTCGCACTCCGGCTGGCGGAGCGGCTGCTGGGGCGCCATGTTGATGGCCTTGTGCTTCACTTCGGTCTTGCTCTTGACCGGGCAGACTTCGACACACAGGCCGCAGCCGGTGCAATCTTCGGGCGCCACTTGCAGGGTGTACTTCTTGTCCTTGAACTCGCGCCAGCGTGCCGCGGTGGACTTGAACGTGGCCGGAGCCCCCGCCGCCAGGTCCGAATCGTAGACCTTGGCGCGGATGCAGGCATGCGGGCAGACCATGACGCACTTGCCGCACTGTATGCAGAGCGCCTCATCCCACACTGGGATGTCGAGAGCGATATTGCGGCGCTCCCACTGCGAGGTGGCGGTGGGGAAGGTGCCGTCAACCGGGAACGCGCTGACCGGCAGGTCGTCGCCGAAGCCGGCGTAGATCTTGCCCAGCGTGTTCCGGACGAACTCGGGCGCTTCGGCGGGCATGGCGGGCCGCAGGTCGGTCAAGCTCGTGGCTTCGGCCGGCACCTGGACTTCGTGCATGTATTCCAGGGCCATGTCCACGGCCTCGAAATTCCTCTTCACCACGCTCTCGCCGCGCTTGCCGTAAGTCTTCTTGATGGTGTTCTTGATGGCGGCGATGGCTTCCTCGCGCGGCAGAATGCCGCTGATAGCGAAGAAGCAGGTCTGCATGATGGTGTTGATGCGTCGGCCCATGCCGGCCTTTTCGGCGACCTGGTAGCCGTCCACCACGTAGAACTTCAGCTTCTTTTCGATGATCTGCTTCTGCACCGTGCGCGGGAGCTGATCCCACACTTCCTCCGGTCCGAAGAGACTGTTGAGCAGGAAGACCGCGCCCGGAACCGCCGCCCGCAACATGTCCACCCGCTCCAGGAAGGAGAACTGGTGGCAGGCCACGAAGCTCGCCTCGCTGATCAGGTAGCTGGAGTGGATCGGCTTGGGACCGAACCGGACGTGCGAGGTGGTCACGGTGCCTGCCTTCTTCGAGTCGTACCAGAAGTAGCCCTGCGCGTAGTTGTCCGTGTCCTCGCCGATGATCTTGATGGAGTTCTTGTTGGCGCCGACGGTGCCGTCCGAGCCCAGGCCGAAGAACAGCGCGCGCACGGTCTTGGGATCTTCGGTTGAAAACGTGGGATCGTACTCCAGGCTGGTGTGGCCGACGTCGTCCACGATGCCAACCGTGAAGTGGTTCTTCGGGGCGGGCTTGGCCAGCTCGTCGAAGACGGCCTTGACCTGGGCCGGCGTGAAATCCTTCGAAGACAGGCCATAGCGGCCGCCGATGATCCTGGGAAACTGTTTGAACGCCGTCTGGCCGGCTGCGAACGCCTCGCTGATGGCCGCGATCACGTCCGAGTGAAGCGGCTCAGCCACCGCGCCCGGCTCCTTGGTGCGGTCGAGGACCGCGATCGACTTCACGCTGGCGGGCAGCGCCGCGATGAAGTGCTCCGCCGAGAAAGGCCGATAGAGGTGGACCTTGACGATGCCGATCTTCTGGCCGCGCTCAGTGAGGTGTTCAACCGCTTCCTGCGCGACTTCGGCGCTCGATCCCATCAGCACCACGACGCGCTCGGCGTCCGGCGCGCCCAGGTACTCGAACAGCTTGTACTGGCGGCCGGTGAGTGCGGCGAACTTGTCCATCACGTTCTGCACGATGGCGGGGCAGGCGGCGTAGTAGGGGTTGCACGCCTCGCGCGCCTGGAAGAAGACGTCCGGGTTCTGGGCGGTGCCGCGCAGCACGGGCCGGTCCGGGGACATGGCGCGCTCGCGGTGCTTGCGCACCAGCTCGTCGGAGATCATGGCGTGCAGGTCTTCCGTGGTGAGCTGCTCGACCTTGGCCACTTCGTGCGAGGTGCGGAAACCGTCGAAGTAGTGCAGGAACGGCACGCGCGCTTCGAGCGTGGCGGCGTGCGCCATCAGCGCGAAGTCCATCGCCTCCTGGACCGAGTTCGAGGCCAGCAGCGCAAAGCCGGTCTGGCGGCAGGCCATGACGTCGCCGTGGTCGCCGAAAATGGAGAGCGCGTGGGTGGCCACCGTGCGAGCCGTCACATGAATCACCGCCGAGGTGAGCTCGCCGGCGATCTTGTACATGTTCGGGATCATCAGGAGCAGGCCCTGAGAGGCGGTGAAGGTGGTAGCCAGCGCGCCGGCCTGCAACGCTCCGTGCAGCGCTCCGGCGGCGCCGCCCTCGCTCTGCATTTCGACGACTGTGGGCACTGCGCCCCACACGTTCGGTTTCCCCTTGGCCGACCATTCGTCGGCCCACTCTCCCATGGGAGAGGAGGGAGTAATCGGGTAGATGGCGCAGACTTCACTGACGTGGTACGCCGAGTAAGCCGCCGCTTCGTTGCCGTCAAGGGTTACTTTAGGTCTTGTCATTTGATTCCGATCTCTTTCGGTGAGCTGTGGCCCAAAACAGGGGGGCAGATATTAAGCTCCAGTATAAGATTTTTTGGCCCGATGGTGCGAGTGGGACAGGCCTCCGGCCTGTCACTCGCGGCTGCGCAGGGTCTTCGAGTTGTCGCTTCCGGCTGGGACATGGGAACTGCGGGCTTCCTTCATCGAGAAGGCACGCCGCCTGCCACCGGAACCTGGCCTTAGTTTGTTGAAGATAGCGGCGGCCGGCCGGCGGCCCTGGGGCAAATCCCCCAGTCCGCCAGGCGAGATATGCCGCTACGGGGCCGGGGTCGGCCTGGCGACAGGCCTGGCGACAGGCGGCGACAGGCGGCGACAGGCCGGAGGCCTGTCCCACTGGCTTCTGTTTTCGGTACAATTCTTGGCCGTATGGTCCTGCGAGCCGCGTTCCTGTGCGCTGCGGTGCTCTCTGGCTTTGCGCCGCCGGCGGAGCGGGGCCGGCTGATAGAGACAGGGACCTTCCGCGCCGGCGAGGTCTCCGATGCCGACTCCGGCGTCTGGCTGGGACTGTTCCCCAACGAAAAAGGCTACGCCTGGCGAGACGCAGTGGTAGACGTGAAGCTGGTTCGGGACGAGGCGGTGGATGGCTCGAACGAGCGCACCGGCCGCGAGGTCACGGTCCGCGACGGCGGCCGGCCCGTTTTCCTGGTGCGGGGCGGCGAGGATCTTCGGGTCGCGTCCGTAGAGGGGTTTCGGGAGCTAGAGCAGCGCGCCCTGCTCAACGGGGATACCATCAAGCTCGCCATCGGAAACGAGCAATTCGTGTTGCGCGTGACCAATCCCCGCCGGCACGGCGACGCCGACATGGCGGGCTCTTCGCTTGAACTGGCGTCGAATGGCGTCACGCAGGTGCTGTACTCCGCGCCGGAGGGCGCCAACGAACCCGCCTGGGAGGTGCTGTGGGCCGGAGACCTGGACGGCGATGGCAAGCTCGACCTTTACCTACAGCTCGGAGACCACTACAACGTCGCCGAGCGAATCCTCTTCGTCTCCACCAAGGCCGCCCCAGGCCAACTGGTAGGCCAGTTTGCGGTCTTCCGTACGGTGGGCTGCTGATCATTTGTACCCAGTTGACTCTCAATTGCATCAATACAGCTTAAGGGATAGCTTGAAAGGGGAGCCGTGAGCGGGACATCACGAGATTTGCGTCATGTCCTCGCGGGGGTGATGATCGCCGCCGCGCTCGCGATGGCTGCATCGCCGCTCGACCGGGCGCGCGAGCTGTACAACCGTACCGACTACCAGGCTGCCCTGGCGCTGCTGCGGCCGATACCGCAGAAGGATGCGGATGCCTACCACCTCATCGGCATGTGCTACTACATGGAGGGTGATCCGAAAAGAGCCGGCGATTTCTTCGAGAAAGCCGTCGAGCTCAGGCCCGGGGAGTCGGACTATCGCCTGTGGCTCGGGAGAGCCTACGGGCGGCGCGCGGAGACCTCCAGTTTCCTGACTGCGCCGGGCTATGCCGCCAAGGCCAGAGACAGCTTCGAGAAGGCGGTGCAGCTCGACCCGCGGAACATGGAGGCGATCAGCGACCTGTTCGAGTACTACCTGGACGCCCCCGGGATCCTGGGCGGCGGTTGGGATAAGGCCGCCAGACTGGCGTCGCGCATGGCTGAGCTGAATCCGGCCGAAGGGCACTGGGCGCAATCGCGGCTGGCTGAGAAACGGAAGGAAGACCGGACCGCCGAGGAGCACCTCCGCCGGGCCATCGACCTGGCGCCCCGCCAGGCCGGCCGGGTCATCGATTTGGCCAAGATGCTCGCCAAGGCCGGCCGTTACCAGGAGAGCGAGGAAGCGTTCCGCCGCGCCGAGTCGATCACGCCCGGCGCTCCGAGAATCATGTTCGCGCGCGCCAGCGTGTACATCCAAACCGGTCGGAACCTCGATGTCGCGAAACAGCTGCTCAAGCAATACCTGCAGTCGCCCCTGACACCGAACGACCCGCCTCGCAAGGAAGCCGAGCGCCTGTTACGGCGGGTGTCGTCAAGCTAAGCTGGCCCGAACGTGTCAAAATATCGGGCTAGGCTCAATGCTGTTCACTTCTTGCGGGAACCTTCGCGCGTGTCTCGGCATTCGTGCCGAGACAGACGTCCGAGCAGGCCAGGCGCCGGATCGAGAGCCGGCGCGGCAGGCTGAAGCCTGCGCCACGAGGCTCACGCCGAAGCGTGCGCCACTCGGCGAGGCCGGCTAAGTTATGTTCCTTGGCGAAGCGCTTTCCTTCAGCTTTAACGCGTTGCGCGCGAATCGCGTGCGGACCTTCCTCACGGCCCTGGGACTGGTGATTGGCAACGCCTCGGTCATCCTGGTGGTGACCATCTCGATGACCAGCCGCGATTACATCCTCCAGCAGATCGAAGGAATCGGCTCGAACATGGTTTATGCGTCGGCCACCGTGGGCGCGCAACCCGGAGGCGGGCAGGTCGATGCCGACTACGTGAAGATGTCCGACGTCCGGGCCGTGCGCGAGCAGCTCGCCGATCGGATCGCGGCTGCCACCGGTGTCGAGACCTCGTTCGACCGGCTGGTGATCGACGGCCGCGAGGAAGACGTCACGGTGATCGGCTCGGACCAGTATTACAACACCGTGCGGAACCTGGTAGTGCTGGCGGGGCGGCCGCTGGACGCGAGCGACGTGGCGCTGAGCCAGAAGGTGGCGCTGGCTACCGAGCGGTTGGCCAAGCGCCTGTTCGGCGGCCAGGAGCCCGCCATCGGCAAGACGATCAAGATCCACGGACTCGATTTCACGGTGATCGGAACGTTCAAGGAAAAGGTGGAAAGCTTCGGCCTTTCCGAGCTGGCCCAGGAAACGGTGCTGATTCCGATTACGGTGATGAGCTACTTCGTCCCCGTCGAGCGGATCGATCCGCTGTATGTGCAGGCGCTGCGCTCCGAGGAAGTGCCGCTGGTTACCCAGGAGGTGCAGCAGATCCTCGAGAGCCGCCACCGCCCCGGCGCGCGCTACCTGGTCCAGAACCTGACCGCCATTCTCGATGCGGCCAAGCAGATCTCCCTGGTGCTCAGCCTGGTGCTGGTGCTGGTTTCGGCGATTGCGCTGGTCATTTCCGGCATCGGCATCATGAATATTATGCTGGTGACGGTCACCGAGCGGACGCGCGAGATCGGCGTGCGAATGGCGGTGGGCGCTGCGCGGCGCGACATCCTGCAGCAGTTTCTATTCGAAGCCGTGCTCATCAGCGTCTCGGGCGGCGTGGCCGGCATTGTGCTGGGAGTCGCCATGCCCCTGACCGTGCGCTATCTGACCGGTGTGGTCATTCCGATCTCGAAGCTTTCGATCGCGGTGGCCTTCACCGTGTCGTGCGTTGTCGGCCTGATTTTCGGGCTTCTGCCGGCGAACCGCGCGGCGCGGCTCAACCCCACCGAGGCGCTGCGGCACGAGTAGCGGCGGGTTTCTCGTACAATCGTCTCTCATGGGCACCGAGACAATCGCGCTGGCGGCGATCTGGTACGTCGCGTTTCTGCTCTCGCTGACGTGCCACGAGGCGGCGCACGCGCTGGTCGCTAAGATGGCGGGCGATCCCACCGCGTACGAGGCCGGGCAGGTCACGCTCAACCCCATCCCGCACATGCGGCGCGAGCCGATCGGCACGATCGTCGCGCCCCTGATCACCTACCTCGCAAACGGATTCATGCTGGGGTGGGCCAGCGCCCCCTACGATCCCCGCTGGCAGCAGCGCTACCCGAAGCGCGCGGGCTGGATGGCGCTGGCGGGCCCGGCGGCCAACTTTATTCTGGTGATCCTGGCCATTGCGGCGGTCCGCGCCGGGATCCTGATGGGCGCCTTCGGCATCCCCGACAGCGTCACCTTCGCTCACATGGTCTCCGCCACCCGCCCGGGACTGCCTGAAGGGCTAGCCCAGTTTCTGAGCATTCTGTTTTCCCTGAACCTGATGCTGGGCGCGTTCAACCTGCTGCCACTCCCGCCGCTCGACGGCAGCACTGCCATCGGCCTGCTCCTCAGCGAGAGGACCGCGCTTCGCTTCGCGGAGCTCAGCCGCAGCCCGATGTTCTCCCTGGTGGGGATCCTGGTTGCATGGCAATTGTTCGGGAGACTCTCGGGGACGATCTTCCGGCTCGGCGCGGCGCTGCTGTACCCGGATGCGTACTCGTTGTGAGCGGTTGCCATCAGTCTGCCATCTTCTCGGCTTCCTCCAAAGAAATGGGGGCCTGCTTCTGGATGTCGATGGCGAACCTCAGTTGCCGTTCGGTCGGGTGAAATGCGTTGACCAGCGGCATCGTGACGTCAACCAGCTCGGCTGATTTGTATTTCGCGAGCGCGTCCCTGTCCCACTTGGAGACAATGGGGCCCACGCCGGCCGCCTTGGCGATCTCGGGAATCTTGTCCTGGATATGCTTCAGAATGTCGTCGACCGGCGCGGTGCTGAAGCCCTGCTTGTGCAGGAGAACCTGTTGAGCCCGGCCCTGCGCCTCCAACTCCGCAACCCGCTTCTGGTTTCCCGCGGCCTTCGCTTCCTTGTACTCCGCCTGCATGGCCGCCAGTTGTTTGCCGACGGAGGCTTGATAAGCTTCGGAACCGCCGAATGCCACCGCGATGGCGCGCGAGTCGTATACGCCGACGCGCACTTTGGCGGCGGGTTCTTCTGCCAGCGCGGAAACCATCGACAGGGACAGACAAGCCACAAACCACGTCATTCCGACTGTTCTCATCGTTGCGGTCTCCTCACTTTCTGCTCTAGTGCGGGCCCCAGCGCGGCTGCCGCCTTTCACGAAAGGCCGCGACGCCCTCGCGGAAGTCCGGCCCTTCGAAGACTGGCTTGCGCGCTTCGGCTGCCAGGCGGCTCAAACTGGCCGCATCGAGGCCGCGCGCGTCCCTGACGAACGCCATACCCCGGCGAACGGTGTCGCGGCTGAAACCGGCGATCTGGGATGCGATCTCCCCGGCGCGCTCTTCGACCTCGAAGGCCTGCGCGACCTCATGCGCCAGGCCCCAGGCCAGAGCCTCCTGCGTGCCAACAATTCTCCCGGTGAGGCCGAGCTCGAGCGCACGCCGCTCTCCGATCGCCAGCGCCACGGCGCGAAAGACCACGAAGGGCCACATCCCCAGGCGAATCTCCGTCAGTCCGAAGCGCGAGCCGTGCGCGGCGACCACCACGTGAGCGTTCGCCACCAGGCCCAGGCCGCCACCGAGCGCCGGGCCGCCGACCGCCGCAACCACCGGCACGGTCAGCCGCGAGCCGATGGTAAAAATGCGTTCGTGAACCGCGGCGTGCTCATCGGAATCGCCGGCGAGCGCTTCATCGAGATCCATACCGGCCGAGAAGACATCCCCCCGCGCCGCCAGCAGGACCGAGCCGACCGCCGGATCGTCCTCGGCCCGTTCCAGCGTCTCCGCCAGTTCGCGGCACATCTGGAGCGTGAGCGCATTGCGCTTTTCGGGACGGCTCAAGGTGACGCGCAAAACGCGCTCTTCGAGGCTAATCTCCAAGTTCGCGCTCATCGGCTTCGATCTCCAGGCGGAGCAGAGCGGCGCCCAGCGTCTTGCCCTGGGCGTCCACTCTCAGCGATACCGTTCCACCGCCGCCGAGCGCCTCGTGCATCACGAAATTGAGGGCGCCCACGTTCGGCAATTCGAACCGCTCGACGCGGCCTTTCACGCGGTCGCCGAAGAACGTCTTGACACGCTCCGCGGTGACCTCCCGCACCAGAATCGGATAGTGGCGCTCGTCGCAGGCGATCACGCCGATGTTGGCAACATCGCCCTTGTCGCCCGAGCGGCAATGGGCGATCCGCGCCAGCGGAAACCTCATTCCACTACCTCCACCCTTGGCTCGGCCTCTTCGCGCGGAATCAGCGCGGGCCAGTAGGCGACCACTTCGCGCACCTGCGGCCGGCCCTCGCCGTAGCCGGTGGCGCCGGGCGGGCCGCTCAGCACCAGCGGGACCAGCTCGCGTGTGAACCGCTCCACGGCGCCGCGGTCCGCGCCGCGCACGCCGATGCGCAACTGCACCTCCGGCGGATCGGACGCCGGCCGCGCGGCTGGCCCGTGACAGGCGTTCACACCGAAATGCTCCGTCTCGATGGCGTCGAAGTCGAGCCCAAGCTGCGCCAGGCGCTCGCGCACGATGCGGTCGGCCGCCCGCGCCTTCTCGAGCGCCTGCGGCCAGCAATAAACCAGCGTGCCGATCGCCTTCCATCCGGCGAAATAGTTCAGCGACACCTTGAGCGTGGCGGGGCGCGGGGAACCGTGAGCGCCGGTCACACGCACCCGGTCGGCCCCGGCGCCGGCCAGCCGGACGGAGGTGAAATCGGCCACCACGTCGGGTGTCACGTAGGCCCGCGGATCGCCGATCTCGTATACGAGCTGCTCCTTCACCGAGGCGAGACTGACGCGCCCGCCCGTTCCCCCGTGCTTGGTGATGACCGAACTCCCATCGGGCTCGGCTTCGACGATCGGGTAGCCGATGTTGGCCAGGTCCGGTATGCTCTGCCAATCGGCCTGGCAGTTCCCGCCGGTGGCCTGCGCGCCGCACTCGATGATGTGGCCGGCCACAGCCCCGCCCGCCAGCGCGTCCCAATCCGTCTCGCTCCACCCGAAGCGCTGGATCATGGGCGCCAGCGCCAGCGCCGCATCGGCGCACCGGCCGGAGATCACGACATCGGCGCCAGTCGCGAGCGCCTGGGCCAGCGGGAAGGCCCCCAGGTATACGTTCGCGCTCAGCACGCGGCCGCGGATGGCGGCCAGCGGCTCGCCCGTATCGAGATTGCGCAGCGGGTGGCCGCTGGCGAGCAGGCCGTCGATGCGGTCCGAGATGTCGTCCCCCAGCACCACGGCCACTTTCAGCTCCGGAGCCAGACGGCGCACCTCGCGCGCGCAGGCCAGCGGATTCACACCGCCGGCATTGGCGACCGCCTTGATATTCCGCGCCCGCATCCAGCCCGCCAGCCGCGCCATCAAGGGCGGGAAATCGCGCGCGTAGCCGAGCGCCGCGTCCTTCTGCTTCTGCTTTTGAAGGATCGACATGGTGACCTCGGCCAGGTAGTCGAGGGTCAGATAGTCGATGGGCCCCTGCTCGACCAGGCGCAACGGCGCCTCGAGCCAATCGCCCCAGAAGCCCTGTCCATTCGCGATGCGAATCATAGTGTGGGGCAGGCGGTTCCGCCTGCCACCCCCTCTCTACAACGTCTCCAACACCAAATGTTCCCGATGCCTGCCGTATGCCGCGATTTCGAGCGCGAAGCTCAGCACCTCGCGCGAGCGCCTGGGATCGATGACGGCGTCGGCGTGGCCGCGTGCTGCTCCGTACAGGGCGTCCAGCCAGCGCTCGTAATCGGCTCGCGTGTTTTCTATCGCCTGCTGCAATTCCTCCGACGGCGGTTGCCCCGCAAAGAGCGCCTGAACCGCGGCATCGCCCTCCATGACCCCGATCCGGGCCGTCGGCCAACTGAACGTGAAGGTGGGGTCGAAGCCCTGGCCCGCCATGGCGTAATAGCCCGCGCCGCTGGCGTGGTTCAGCGTCAGCACGATCTTGGGAACCGTGGCGCAGGCCATGGTCTCGACCATTTCGGCGCCGGCGCGTATGATGCCGCCGAGCTCGGCCTCCACCCCCACCATGAAACCGGAGACGTCCTGCAAGTAGATCAGCGGCAGCCCCTGGCGCTCCGCCATCTCGACGAAGTAGGCCACCTTGCGCGCCGATTCCGTGTAGACGATGCCGCCGACGCGCGGTCCCTCCGGCGTCTTAAGAAACCCGCGGCGGTTGGCGATCACTCCGACCGGCCGCCCGGCCAGCCGCGCCCCGGCGCACAGCAGTTCCGGCGCGTGTTCGGGCTGGAACTCGAGGAGGTCGCCGGCGTCGAAGATGCGGCCGATGATTTCCTGAACGTCGTAGGGCAGGCGGTGGTTTGCGGGCAGGATCTCGTACAGGCCTTCGGCCGGCTGGGCGGGCTCGGCGCCGCGGGGCGCATCGGGTGCGGGCGCAAGCTCGCGGAATTTCTGCCGGATCATCGCCAGGCACGCGCGGTCGTCGGCGGCCTTATAGTGCGCCACGCCGCTCTCCACCGTGTGCATTTCGGCGCCGCCGAGCGATTCGGCATCCACCACTTCGCCGGTTGCCCCTTTGACCAGGTTCGGCCCGCCCAAGCCCATGAAGCTGGTCTTTTCGACCATGATGATGGAGTCCGAAAGCGCGGGCAGGTAAGCGCCGCCGGCGATGCACGGCCCCATGACCGCCGCGATCTGCGGCACGCGCAGCTTCCGCCGCATGAGGGAGTTGTAGTAAAAGATGCGCGCGGCGCCGTACTGGCCGGGGAAGATGCCGTCCTGAAGGGGCAGGTTGACGCCGGCCGAATCCACCAGGTAAACGATCGGCACGCGGTTGCGCATGGCGATTTCCTGCGCGCGCAGGATCTTGGTGATGGTCTCAGGCCACCACGCGCCGGCTTTCACGGTGGCGTCGTTGGCCACCACCACCGCCGGCCGCCCCTCGATCCTGCCCACGCCGGTGACGACGCCCGCCGCCGGGGCCTGGCCGTCGTACTTGTCGTAGGCCACCAGCAACCCGATTTCGAGAAACACGCCGCCCGGATCGAGTAAGTGCGCCAGCCGCTCGCGCGCGGTCAGTTTGCCGTCCCGGTGCTGTTTCTCGATCTTCCTGGGACCGCCGCCCGCCCGTAGCCCCCGCTCGATGTTATCGAGGCGCTCCAGCAGCCGGCGCATGTGGGAGGCGTTCTGCGCAACTTGGGCCGCGCCAGGAGCAGGTTTCATCTTCTGAGTGATCGCTGCTTCCAGGATACACAGTGGGACGGGACTCCGGCCCGTCCCGGCGCCGGGGCGCCTTTGCCGGAGCGGCCAAACGTGCCCTGGGCTAACATACAAACATGCTTGGATTCGACAGCCGCGCCGCACGCGCCGCCTGGTCGGTGTTCCTGGTCGCGCTCCTGCTGGCTGGCGTCTATTTCGTCCGCCGCGTGCTGCTCGTGTTTGTCCTGGCGATCCTGTGTGCGTACCTGCTCGCGCCGCTGGTGAACGTGGTGGATCGTTTCATCGCCAGGGGCAGGTCGCGCACTTATTCGCTGGCCGCCGTCTACGTGCTGCTGGTGGGCTTGCTCATCGCGGGCGGCATTCTGATCGGAAACAAAGTGGCCGAGGAGGCTTCGAACCTGGCAACGGGCTTCCCGAATTTCGTGGCTACGCTGAAGCAGAAGCTCGCCTCGCCCGATCCGGCCTGGCTCCAGCCCGTCAAGCGCTCCGTGCTGGCCCAAATCGACCAGCGCGCGCAGAGTTTCGGCTCGGCTGCCCTGCCCGTCATCCAGAGTCTCGGCACTCACGTGGTCGGCGTGCTGAGCAACGTCGTCTTCGTGGTGCTGATTCCCATACTCAGCTTCTTCTTCCTCAAGGACGGGCGGAAGCTCAAAGAGCAGGCGCTCGCGCTCGTGGGGGGG
This sequence comes from Bryobacterales bacterium, assembly GCA_963719445.1. Taxonomy (GTDB): domain Bacteria; phylum Acidobacteriota; class Terriglobia; order Bryobacterales; family Bryobacteraceae; genus DASWZN01. The sequence goes on along the minus strand of OY970385.1, from coordinate 2,288,772 downwards.
AGGCGGGCCGCGATGTGGGAAGACATCCTCTCCGACCTGAATGTCCTGCTGGGGCAGTTCATTCGTGCGCTGGCGATTCTCTCGCTGGCCACGCTCACCGTTTACAGCGTCTTCTTCGCTATGGCCGGCGTGCCGTACGCCATCCTGCTCGCGAGCGTCGCCGCGCTGCTGGAGTTCATTCCGCTGGCAGGGCCGCTAACCGCCGCGGTGATCATTCTTCTGGCGGCCGCGCTCTCCGGCGCCGGGCATATCCTGCTGGTTCTGGCATTCCTGATCGCCTACCGCGTCTTCCAGGACTACATACTGAGCCCGCACCTGATGTCCGCGGGGGTCGCGTTGCATCCGCTGCTGGTCATTTTCGGAGCGCTGGCGGGCGCGGAACTGGCGGGAATTCCAGGCATGTTTCTCTCCGTGCCGACGCTGGCCGCGCTGCGCGTGCTCTACGTTCGGGCGCGCAAGGCGCAGGGCCTGCCGGCGATCTCGCCCACGCTATAGCAGCTTTCGCACCCAGCGCTCGATCTTCGCCGGAGGTGTCCGGGGCGCGAACCGCTTCACAACGTTTCCCCGCCGGTCCACCAGGAACTTGGTGAAGTTCCACTTGATGGAAGCGCCTAGCAAGCCCGGCGCGCGCTCCTTAAGATACTTGAACAGCGGATCCGCGTTCTCGCCGTTGACCTCGATCTTCCGGAAGACCGGGAACGTGACCCCGAAGCGGATCTGGCAGAATGTCTGGATCTCCGCGTCCGAGCCCGGCTCCTGGTGCGCGAATTGGTCGCAGGGGAAGGCCAGGATTTCGAGACCGCTGTTCTGGAGCCTGGCGTACAACTCCTGGAGCCCCCTGTACTGCGGAGTGAACCCGCACTTGCTGGCGGTGTTTACGATCAGGAGAACCTTGCCGCGATAGTCCGACAATCCTTGCTGCCGGCCATCGCTCCGGACGGCGTTGAAGTCGTACAGGGTCTCGGCCACGTGAGGCGCCTCGGCGTGCCTGTTCCTATCGTACCCGAGCCTGAACGTTTTTTAACTTGCATTGGCACCCCAACTGCTACGACAATCTGGCAGATGGGTAATCAACATGGCGCGCTGCCGGACCTGCTCATCGCCCGGCAGAAGAGAGGCGTCTCGCTCGAAGAAATCGCCGAGTCCACGAAGATCAGCATTTTCTATCTGCGTGCGATCGAAGAGGGTGTTTTTGAGAAGCTGCCGGGGGGTATTTACACGGTCAGCTACCTGCGTCAGTACGCGCAGGCCATCGACTACGACGAGGACGCGCTGGTGCGCCATTACCACCGGCTGACCGGTGTGGAGCCGCCGCAGCCTGGGGCAGATCCCCCAAAGCGGTCCTCCGGCCCCCTGGGTCGCTTCGTCCGCGTCCTCAGCGTCCTGAGCTAGCGTGGTGTGTGTGCCGGCCAGGCACGTGCCCCGTTGCAAGTGCGCCCGTCGTTCACAAACTCGCCCGGCGCGTGCGTTATCATGTGCAAGGAAATGCTTTCGGACCACGCGCGCCTGCGGGGCGTCGAATGGCGCTGATCACCATCTCCGGGCAGCCGGGCAGCCGCCAGGAAGAAGTGGCGCGTTCGGCGGCCCAAATCCTACGGTTCGAGCTGGTGACCGAGTCGCGTTTGCGCGGTCTCTTCGGCGAGGAGTTTGGCGACGCGGTTGCCGTTCCCGACAAGGCGTTCGCGCCCGCGGCCATCTCGGTGGTGGCGCGCCTGGCCACTCAGCACCACCTGATTCTGGCGGCGGAAGGCGCCGAGTTGCTCTTCCGCGATTTTCCCGGGCTCCTGCGAGTGTACGTTGTGGCGCCCGAATCGCGCCGCCTCGGGACCCTGATGCTCGACCATCGTCTCGACCGCAAGGCCGCGCGCGCCCTGCTGCGCCAGCTGGAAACCGACTGCAGAGCCGAGCGGAAGAGAAGATTCGACCGCTCTTCGGCCCCGGCCCACCTGTTCGATCTCGTTCTCAACACCGAAGTGCTCGAGCCGGAGGGCGTCGCCGAACTGATTCGAAGCGCGGCAAACCAGCGCGGGCTGGCCGGGATCGGGCTGCTATCGCCCGCTGCCGAGGCGCATTTACAGTTCCAGGTGCGTCTCAAGCTGGCCAAGTATGGCATCCAGCCGCCCGGCCGCGTCAGTCTCAAGAACAAGTGCTTCGTTCATCCCAGCGAGGAGGTTTTCGCCAATCTGCTCGATTTTTACCGCGTCGCCTGGGAGTACGAGCCGCGCAGCTTCCCCATCCAGTGGGACAAGGACGGCCGCGTTCTGGAAGCCTTCACGCCGGATTTCTACCTGCCCGAGTTCGATCTCTACGTCGAGCTGACCACCATGAAGCAGTCGCTGGTCACCAAGAAGAACCATAAAGTCAAGCTGCTGCGTGCCGTTTATCCGCAGGTAAATATCCAAGTCTTTTACCAAAAAGATTTTGAGAATTTAATCTTCAAGTATGGATTGGCAGAGCGTGAGCCGCCCGAGCGGCAGCCCGAGGCCGCTACCAAATGAAGCCGGCAGCCCCCGAGATCGAGCGCATCCTGTTCACCGAGGAGCAGGTGGAAGAACGCATCGCCGAAGTCGGCGCGGAGATCTCGAACAAGTACCGCGGCGGCGAACTGAAGCTGATCGGCGTTCTCAAAGGCTCGGTGTTCTTCCTGACCGCGCTGGCCAAGCACATCGACGTCCCGGTGAAGATCGACTTCCTCTCCATCTCGAGTTTCTCCAGCAAGACCGCCGCCCCTGGTTTGGTACGGATTGCCAAGGACTTGGATGACAGTATCGAAGGCGAAGAAGTGCTGCTGGTCGAAGACATCGTCGACACCGGCTTCACGGCGCGGTACCTGCTCCAGAGCCTGGCGGCGCGCGGGCCGAACTCGCTCTCGGTGTGCACGCTGCTCGATCGCACCTCCCGGCGGATCATCCAGATTCCGATCTCGTTCCGCTGTTTCGAGATTCCCGACCGCTTCGTGGTGGGATGCGGCCTCGATTACCGGCAGCTCTACCGCAACCTTGGATATATTGCGGTGATGAAGCACGAAAAGGGCCAGTAACAGGCAGGAGCGAGCGGAAACGGAGCGAACTGGCGCCGATCTATATGGGAGACTGCTTCCTGTTTGTTTTCAATATAAGAGATTAAACCGATTGCCAGGCGTTCGCTTTAGGGTTACGCTAACCGTAACGGTCGATTGGAGGCCGGTATTCATGGATCGCCTCCGGGTTCTGTTTGTCTCCTCAAACCACGAGGACGCGGGGATGCTTAACCGGATGCTTGAACACGCTCCCATCCAGTTCGAACATGTGCCTAACCTGCAAGATGCGCGTGACAACCTCGGCCGGGGCTCGTATGGGGCCGTCCTGACTGAGGCGCATTTGCCGGACGGCGACTGGAAAGACGTCCTGGACCTCACCTGGGAACTCGTAACCTCTCCCGCCGTGATCGTCACGCACCGCTGTGCGGACGATCTCTTCTGGGCCGAAGCACTCAACCTGGGATGCTATGACATGCTGGCGCAACCGTTCGACGCCAGGGAAGTTCGACGCATTCTCACGTTGGCCTGCGAGCAGCGGCCCTCCAAGCACGCCAGTGGTGCGCGGCCGGCATTGCAGTCTCTTAGCGTGGCAAGCTAGCTGACTCCTAGTTCTCTGCGAACCCCAATACAATAGTTAGGTGGTGCCGATCAGAATCAAGCCCGGCAGGGCGCTCGGTTCGCTCGTCGCGGCGCTGACCTTGGTAGCCGCGGCCGAAGCGGCTCCCGTGCCTCCGGTGATTTGTCCCGCCGGCGGCCCGATTGGAAGTGTCGACCTCCGGGTGAGTTCACCGCGCGGAGCAGGGGAGCCCTTGCCGCTCAGAACCATTAACCGTCTGGAGGAGGGCGACACGCTGCTCTACCGTCCCATCCTTCGCCCCAGCGAGCAGCGCAAGGGCGAAGTGGCCATTGTGCTGGTCCCCGCCGACAGGATCGCCACGGGGGAGAAGCTCACCATCCTCGGACCCAAGGCCGCCGGCAAGCCGCAGCAGTGGAGCGTGCCGTGGCGCGTCTCGGTGGTGGCCTTCGTCTACGGACCCTCCGGGCTGAACGCAAGGAAGGTGAAGACCTTTCTTTCCCGCGATGACGGCCTGGTGGCGCAACTGGCCGACTATGCCGAGAAGACCGCTCAGACCGAGGCGTTGATTACGGCGCTCTCCTCTCCCACCAGCTCGGCCGCCAATATGCAAGCGGCCTTACAGGGCTTTTCCGCGCAGTACGGCCTGAACGTCCAGCTCGATCGGACCGCCCCGCCGAACCAGCAGGCGCTGGTGGCGATGCGCACGCTGAACCCGGCCATCGCCAGCTACGACCCGATTTCTCCGCAAGGCACGCCGCAGCTCGCGCAGACGGCAGGCCTGGCGACCTCCGTGGCCGTGATGTTCTTCGGGAGCCCGGTCGGCCTGGCCGCCGGTGGAACGGCCATGCTCCTGGAACTGCGCGCCGTAGCCTTTCCGCGCTCGGATTTCCGCTCGTCCTTTGCCCAGCCGCTGCCGAACGACGGACTAGGCCTGTGCGGGCGCCGCGACCCCGTTCCGCCCCACACCAAGGTGGCCTACCTGTGGGCCTCGCGGGTGCCCAACACCGGTCCGCCGCAGCTCATGGTCCAGGAAGGCAGTTCGCTGCCCGCGGGAATGAGGTCGCCGTTGCCGGTGACGGTCACGGAAGCGGATTGGAAGGTGGTGGACCGCGCGCGCAACTGGATTCTGCTGCCCGTGAATGGGAAGCCCATCCCAATTAAGGCGCAGAAGCTCGGCGACATCAGGACTCTGGAACTAGACCTGGAGCAGGTCAAGGCCGGCGAGTACGCGCTTGCGGCGAATTGGGATTGGGACCGGTTTTCGGTGAAGGGCCACATCGAGGTGCGGCCGATGGGCGATTTCTCGGCGGCGCGGCTCAGCGCGGCGTCCCAGGATCTGCTGGTGGCCAAGACCGGCAAGGTGCCGGTCACGCTCGAGGGCGCCGATTTCGAGTTCGTCACCAGAGTGGAGATCGAAAGGGTCGGCGACAAGTTCGCCACGCCCACCGCGGTGCCGTTCGTTCTGCCGCAGGGGCTGCGCGCGGGCCCGCAAAACCGGATGGACGTCCAGGTGAACACGATCGATCTCGATCCCGGCCCCTACAAGCTGCTGGTGTCACAACTGGACGGCAAACCCCACGCTGTCGGCCTGAAGATACTGCCTGCGCCGCCTCGCGTGGATGATTTTCCGGTAGTCCTTAACCAGGGCGTTTCCTCGGTGAAGTTCGATCTGAAGGGCCAACGCCTCGATCTGCTGAAACGGATCGAGGTGGCGAAGGGAAAGGCGGAGCTGGGTCCCGCATCCGCCAACCGGGCCGAGCGCGCGCTGACCCTTCAGATGGCGTCCGATATCGACGCCGGAACCAGCCTCGCCCTCCGGGCTTACATCGAGGACCGCAACGAGCCGCTCACCTTCTCCGATGCCGTCCGCATCGTCGGGCCGCGGCCGCAGATCACTGAGCTGGTGGTGTCGCAGCCCGCCGATCAGGACGTGCAGCTTGAAAGCGGCGAGTTGCCCGGCGGCATGTATCTGAGCGCCATGCTGCGCGTCGCGCACCTGCAATCGAACAGTCTGGTGAAGCTGGGCTGCGACCAGCCCGGCGCCGCGAGCCTGACGCTGCACCTGGGTGAGCGCTCGGGGCCCTTGAGTCTGCAGCAACTGGCCCCCGATCAGCTCTTCCTCTCGTTTGACACCAGCCTCTGGCTCAATGGCTGCCGGCTCGAGGCGACCGTCGCCAACGGGAACGAAGGCGAATCGGAGCCCTACGCGATGGGCCGGATTGTCCGGGTGCCGAAGGTGGCGAAATTCGTTATCGGAGACGGGGGCGGCAACGGACACTTCAATGCCACTCTGCTGGGCCAGAACCTGGAAACGATCGAGAAGGCGGGCTGGGTCCCGGGCGGCGGCGAGCCCGTGACGGCGCTGCCGCTGCCGGTGGCCGGGGAAGGGCAGCAGAAGCTCGAAATCCGCATCCCGCTTCCGCCGGATTCCAATGCGACGCTGTACGTGTGGCTGCGCGGGGAAGCCAAGCCCCGGGCAACCAAGGTGCGGCCATAGTGGGACAGGCCTCCGGCCTGCCGCTTGCCGCACGCGGCTACATCGGCTTGAGCATCCGTATGCCGGGAGGGAGCGCAAACAGGCTGGCGGGCAGGTTCTTGTTGATCTCCACCGTCTCGGAATACATCTGGAAGATGCGGTCGCCGTTGCGCATCCGTTGTATGTCGTAGGGCCACATCACGCCCCCGCCCACGTCCCGGTACTTCCCGAAGATGGTCACTTCTTCGTTGCGCTCATTGGTCTTCGGATCGCGCCGGTAGTAGACCTGGCGCATCGGCAGGTGGGTCAGGTGGTGGAGGTACACCGTCACCGTGCGATTGTCGGAATCCGTGATGTCCAGGATGTTAACGGGCACGTTGTCGACGATGTCCGAGCCGCGGTCCTCGAATTCCATGCCAGGCTCGCTCAGGCGCTCCCGGAGGATATAGAAGACGTTGTGCGTCATGGTGTCTTTGTAACGCACGTTGATCTCTTCGAGGACCGGGCGCGCGCCACGGAACGTAACCTCGTAGCCCTTGCCGCCAATGAACAAGTTAGCGCCAGAGTTCTCCTCTCTCCCGAACGAGTCGCGCTCGTCAACCAGCACCTCACCGGGGATGGGGGGCGAGGAGGGCTGCAGATAGCGAGTATAGAGTGTCGCTATCGAGAGTCCGGAGAGCTTCTCGTGATAGAAAGAGTAAGCCCGGCCGGAGGCGACCAGGTTGTCCATGGCCAGATACTTGGCGCCGCCCAGGGCGTCGAGCGTCTCCTGGATCATCCGCTTGCCGCGTTCCTGCGCGGTCTGGGCCCGGGCAGCCACCGCCAGGAGGAGGAGTACGAGTACGGACTTCATGCTTCCTTTATCGCAGATCGGCCCGGAAGGCGTGGGGCGAGGGGCCGCCGTCAGTTCCGGCCGAAGGGAGGCAGGTCGCGCGGATCCTGCGGCCAGCGCGCCGGGTTGTCCCGGATGTAGTGGCGGATGCGGTTCAGTTCGTCCGCGTCGCGGATGACGTGCTTGCGGACGTTCCCCTTCCAGATTCCGCAATCGACGCGGCCGGCCGAGATGGACCGGAAGCGATCGAGGATGGAAGGCAGAGGCGCCGAATCCGGCCCCCGGCCGTTCACCAGCACGATGCCGTGCAGGTGATCGGGCATTACCACGAAGGCATCCAACACGACGTTGCTGAAGTCGGCCGGGATGCGGTTCCAGCAGGCGGCGACCTCTTGTCCCACCAGGTTCCGGCGCATCTTCCCGTTCGCGATCTTTCCAAACACGGAGCCGCGGCGCCACGTTCGAAGGGTCACGAAGTAGGCCCGCGTTCGCAACTGGCTCATTGACCGCACGTGAATACGTGCAGCCCGCCGGTGGTTATTCTCAGGCTGGGTCAGCGCCCCGCGGGCGGCGGTATGGTCAAGTCCAGCGGGCGAACTGGCAAGCCTAATGTGCTCAGCGGCTTGCCGAAGTCCCGAGGATTGCCGACGGCGACGATCGTGAACGCATCCGGTTCGAGGTACTTCCGGGCCACGCGCAGAACATCCGCCCCAGTCACCGCAGCGAGGGCCTTCTGGTACTCGAAGATGAAGTCGTCCGGGTAGCCGTAATAGCGGTAGCGGAGCAGGCGCGCCAGCGTCTTGCCCGGAGTGTCGAAGCGGAACACGAAGCTGTTCAGGCTGGTCTGTTTGGCCGTCTCCAGTTCCTGGCCGGTAACCTCGGAGGCGCGGATGCGGGCGACTTCCTCGCGCACCGCCTGGATCGCCTCCGTGGTAGTTCCGGACTTGGTGCTGCCGCTGATCTCGAACAGGCCGGGGTGGTCGTATTCGGCGGCCCAGTCCGCATCGATGCCGTAGGCGTACCCGAGCTCGGTCCGGAGGCGCTTGAACAGGCGGCTCGAGAAGCCGCCGCCCAGGATGTCGGCCATGATCTCGAGGGCCGGGTCGTTCTTGTCGCGCAGAACGCCGCCGAGCTGCCCCAGCGAGAAGACCGTCTGGTTCACGTCCTCTTTGACGGCGAGAAAGATGCCCGGGCGCGGCGTCCCGCGCACCGCCGGGAAAGGCGGGACGGGCGGCTGGCGGTCGTTCCAGCCGCCGAACAGGCCTTCGAGTTTCCGTTTCATGGCCGGCGTGGAGAAATCGCCGTAGACGGCCAGCATGATGTTGGCCGGAAAGAAGTAGCGCTTGTAAAACGCCAGAAGATCGTCGCGGTGGATGCGAGCCAGCGTGGCATACTCGATCTGGCAGCCGTAGGGAGTGTCCTTGCCGTACACGAGGTTCGTGAACTCGCGCCCGGCGATGGCTTGGGGATCGTCATTGCGGCGGGCGATCTGGTCGCGGAGCTGCGACTGGGCGAGGTCGATTCTCTCCTGGCGGAATTCGGGCTCCGTCAGCACGTCGTGGAACACGGCCAGCACCTTATCGGCGTTCTGGGTGAGCGCGGAGAAGCTGACCTCGCCGGAGGTTTCGTCGATGGCGCTTTCAACCGAGGCCGCGATGTTCTCCAGGTCCTCGTCGAGCTGATCGCCGGTGCGGGCCTTGGTGCCGCCGCTGCGGATGACGGTACCGGTCAGGGTCGCCAGTCCGACCTTGTCGGGCGGATCGAACAGATTGCCCGTGCGCACCAGCGCCAGGCCGTTCACCAGCGGTAATTCGTGGTTCTCGAGCAGGTACACCCGCATGCCGTTGGCGAGCGTGTAGGTTTCGACCTGGGGGATCTTGACCGGCGCCAGCGGTGGGAACTTGAGGTCCGCCGGCGACTGCGCCATCAGCGCGGCGGCGAACAGGAAAACCAGGGCCAGCCCGCGCCGTCTCATTGCGCGTCTCCTTTCGGAGCCACAGTAAAGGCGACCGTGCGCCCGCTTTCCACGAAATACTGACGCACCACCCGTTGCACGTCGGCGGCCGTGACCTTGTCGATGTCGTCGAGGCCCGTAAACATCTTTCTCCAATCGCCGTAGTTGACGTGGTAGAAGGTCAGTTGGTCCGCCATCCCGGGGTTGTTATCGAGCTGCCGGATGAGCGACGCGCGCAGCTTCGTCTTGACGCGGGCCAGCGCCTGGGCGTCCACTTCCTTCTCCTTCAGGCGGTCGAGAATGCCGTAGACCGCCTTCTCGTTCTCCTCCACCGTGTGCCCTGAGGAGGGCGCCACCCAGATCAGAAACAGGTTGGGGTATTTGCCGCCGGGGAACGTGGCCGTGGCCGCCGCGGAAAGCGCGATGTTGCGGTCGCGCACAAGTTCCTGGTACAGCAGGCCGGTCCGACCGCTGGAGAGGATCTCGCTGACCACGTCGAAGACCGGATCGTCCTTGTCGTGCTGGTCCGGGCGCTTCCAGGCGAGAGCGAGAAACGGCTGGCTGGGCGTTTCGACGGCCACACGCTTTTCGCCCTCCTGCTTCGGCTCGACAGCGCCGAGCGGCGCGGGCAGCGGGCGGGCCGGGAGCCGCCCGAAGTACTTCTCGGCCAGACGCCGGGACGCGGCCGGGGCCACGTCGCCCGCGATGGCGATGGTGATGTTCGCAGGCACGTAGTACTTGTCGAAGAAGGCGCGTGCGTCGGCCACGCGAAGCCGCCCGATATCGCTCGCCCAGCCCGCGGTGGGCTGCCGATAGGGGTGGGCCGCGAACGCCGTGGCGAGCAGCATCTCGGAGAGCTTCCCTTCGGGGTTCGAATCGACCCGCATGCGGCGCTCCTCGCGCACCACGTCGCGCTCCTTGTAGAACTCACGGAAGACGGGCGCGAGGAAGCGCTGCGACTCCAGCAGGAACCACAGCTCGATGCGGTTCGAGGGCAGGCTGTAGAAGAAGTTGGTCGAGTCCTCGCCGGTTTCGGCGTTGAGGCCGGCGCCGCCGTTCTCCTCGATAGTGCGCGGATAGGCGTTCACGTCTACGTAGCTGGCGGCTTGGTCCATGGCCGCTTGCAGTTCCCGTTCCAGGATGCGCAGACGGTCGGGATCGGCTTTGGCGCGCTCGGATTCGAGCTGGTCGTAGGCGCGCTCGACGGCATCGAGCGCCTTCTTCTCTTCGACGTAGTTCTTCGAGCCGATGGTTTCGGTGCCCTTGAACGCCATGTGCTCGAACATGTGCGCCAGGCCGGTCCGGTTGCACGGGTCATCGACCGAGCCCGCGTCGACGTAGGTGTGAAAGGATACGACCGGGGCTTCGTGCCGCTCGAGCAGGATGAAGTGCAGGCCATTGGGGAGTGTGAACTCGGTGACCCGCTTCTCGAATTGCGCCAGGCTTTGGGCCCGGAGCGGCAAGAGCAGAAGAAAGGCCGCCGAGAGTGCCAGGAGTGCCCTGCTTCGCGTGGTGTGCATTGGGTTGGGGTTCTAGAGCCATTCTAAGGCAGGCCTGCCGGGCGTGGCCATTGGCGATCAGCTATCCGGAGCTTTGAAGAAATCACTTTGGGCCGCTGATGAACGCGGATAAACGCCGATAAGACGATTGTTTTCGATCTGCATTTATCGGCGTTCATCGGCGGCCTGAATTCTTTCACGCTGTTTCCGGCGATGCTATACTCCGGCCTGGAATGTTCTCGTCGCGCTTGAATTGGGACTTGCGGCCGAATCGGATCTCGGCCCTGCTCGAAGCCAGGAGGCGCGCCGGAGCCCGCATTCTGGATCTCACGGAATCGAATCCGACACACGCGGGGCTTTCGTATCCCGCCGTAGAGATCCTCCAGGCGCTCGGCGATGCGCGCTCGCTTCGCTACGAGCCGTCGCCCGCGGGGGCGGCGGAGGCGCGCGAGGCGGTGGCCGCATATTACGCCGCGCGGGGCGCGAGCGTGGCAGCGGACCGCATCGTGCTCACGGCGAGCACCAGCGAGGCTTACAGCCATCTGTTCAAGCTGCTGGCGGACCCCGGCGATGAAGTGCTCGTTCCGCGGCCCTCCTATCCGCTGTTCGAGTTTCTTGCGCGGTTGGAATCGGTGCGCGTGGTGGAGTACCCGCTGGTTTATGACGGAGGCTGGCGCATCGACTTCGAGGCACTGGAGGCCGCGCTCACGCCGCGGGCCCGCGCCATCGTGGTGGTGAACCCGAACAATCCGACCGGATCGTTTCTGAAAGCCGGCGAGGCGGACCGGCTGATCGGGCTGGCGGCGGAGCGCGGCCTGGCGATCGTTTCGGACGAGGTGTTCTCGGACTTCGCCTTTGCGCCGGATGAGGAGCGCGTCACCACGCTGGCGGCGGTTACCAGCGCGCTGGCGTTCTCGCTCAGCGGGCTTTCGAAAATCGCCGGGCTGCCGCAGATTAAACTGGGCTGGATCGTGACGGGGGGCCCCCCGGAACTGCGCGCTGGCGCGCTGGCGCGGCTGGAACTGATCGCCGATACGTATCTTTCGGTCGCGGCCCCGGCGCAATACGGGGCGGCACGGCTGATGGAGGCGGGGGCGAGAGTGCGGGACCAGATATCGGCTCGCGTCGGATGGAACCTCGAGTGGCTGCGCGGCGCGGTGGCGGGTTCCGCGGTGGACGTGCTGGAGGTGGAGGGCGGCTGGTACGCCACGCTGAGAGTGCCGCGCACGCGCAGCGAGGAAGAGTGGACGCTGGAGTTGCTCGAGAAGGACGGGGTGCTGGTGCAGCCCGGCTTCTTCTACGATTTCGAGAGCGAGGCGTTCCTGGTGCTGAGCCTGCTGACGCCGCCCGATGTCTTTGACGAGGGCGTGGGGCGGTTGGTGGTGCGAGTGGGCGAGTAGGACAGGCCTCCGGCCTGTCGCGGGGGTTCGACAGCCGAGGGCACCCTGCCGAAAGTGATGAAATCCGATGAAACCTAGGTTCGGTTTTGGGACCCTTTTGCACTTTTCTATTTCCGGTGTTTTCTGCGCGGGCGCCGGGCCAAGGACCCGGTATCCGGCGGGATGGGTTTCGGGCTTGTCGCGGCATGCCATCGGACCGAGCGTACCGTGCGGACGGTTCCTGTCAAGGGGCGCGAAGTTGGCAGGCGATTGAGGGGGCGGCAAATCCAGTTGACAAAGTGCGGGGAATGCTCCATGCCAGCCCTTGCAGGTCCGGCACAACGGGAGATGAAAACGCCGCTGGGGGTCTTGATCCCGGTCCCAAGGGCCGACGGTGGAAGTCATTGCATGTGCGGGGCTAATAAGTCGGCGTTTTCGAAGGACTTGTCGCGATGCGACCATGCAACGGCGGCAAGCCGATTCTTCTCGACCAGCGAGTGGGAGCGCGGCGAAAAGCGGTCCTCCGGTGCCCCACTCAAACCCTTGGAGCGGCCGGCATGGGTTCCCAGTCGCCCGGGATGGAAGTAATAGGACAAACGGCTCCCTCGGATCCGATTGGACGTAGAATCGATGCTGGCCGGGACGGCAATAAGGGAGATCCTGGCCCGAATGGCTTAGAGGAACAAGTGGGGAGTCGAAGGTGGTCGGCTCGATGAGCAATGCCCGCCCAACTACAGCCAAGCTGGACGGCGATCAAGTAAGCACAGTTCCATGAAGCGGCTCAGTTCCCAGTCTTGCTATTCTGGGCAGTCGGCGAAGGCGACCCGGAGGTCTCAAGCGGAGATCACGGTCGCCATTTCGAGAAGCCAGCATGAACTTCTCAGCCCGTAGAACAGCGCAATAGGAGGAAACCAAATGTACATTCGACTTATTAGTTTCTTGTGCGGCGTCATCAGTCGAGCCAGCGCGATCTTGGTGTTCGTCACGTTGGTGCAGGCCGGCTTGTCCGGCCAGGCAGTGCCCGCCAACTGGTCGAACGCAGTACATTTCAACGCCTCGGGGCGGGATATTCAGACGGTGTGGACAGCAGGAACAATGCAAATAAGAAACGGACAGCTTGCCGTAGTTGGCGGCAGCGGCACGGTAGAGCTCTTCATGTGTGGCCCAGTGAACGGGAAAGCGATGTCCTACGCGACTGGAGAGCTGGTCTATGCCGTGGAGCCTTTCGGACCCAAGTGCTCCAACATACTGCTGAACAAGACGAATGGAGTCTGGAACCAAGGAACACGATTTGGACTAAGAGACAATGGGCACAGCATAGGACCAATCGATGGCACCGGCACGCTCTCTCTCTGGGTGTGCGGCCCAATCAAGGGTACGGTCACGGCCTACGCGACCGGAGAGATAGTGTCCAGCATGGATCCTGTTGCACCGAACTGCGGCGACATGGTACTCGGGCAGACGGCGTGGAAGGGAGGAACAGCGATCGGCCCGACGGACAACGGCCACAGCATCGGACCACTCAGTGGCACGGGCAAGGCATTCATCTGGAACGGCGACGGGGAACTGACCGGAACGGTGAATGCATACGCCACCGGCGAGGTAGTCTACGCATTCACCGCCGCCGCGCTGAAGACTTCATATTGGGACGGACATACGGAGTGGGCATCAGGCGCAACATTCGGAGCCATCGACAAAGGTCACGGACTGGGCATAGTCAGCGGGGCGGGAAAGGTGGATTACCACGACTCTGGCGCGCACGTTGTCGGAACCGCGACGGCTGCGGACGGCGAGGCCGTCTACAGTGCCACCAGTGCTGCGACCACCGCCCCATACTGGGATGGGCAGACGCTCTGGGCAGCAGGGACAATGCTGGGAGTGACGGAGAAGGGGCACGCGTTAGGAGTGGTCAGCGGCGACGGCAAGGTAGACTACCACGACTCCGGCTCACATGTTATCGGAACGGCCAAGGCTGCCAACGGCGAGATCGTTTACAGTGCCAGCGGCCCTCCGACCACCAGCGCATACTGGGACGGGCGTGCGGTGTGGGCGCCGGGGGCTGTGCTGGGCGCGACAGACAATGGACGTACGTTAGGAGTAGTCAGCGGCACCGGCAAGGTGGACTATCACGAATCCGGAGCGCACATTACCGGGACGGCGACGGCGGCCAATGGCAAGATTGTCTATCACACCCAAAGGGGGATTGACTGATCCGCTCCGAACGACTTCAGGCGTCAGTGGAGCGGCTCGCGCGGCTTTTTCCGGGCACGGAGGACTGGGGGGCTCGTACCCGTGCAGCAAGCATCATCCGCTCCCCATTTTTTTTCCCAGTCTTGCTATTCTGGGCAGTTGGCGAAGGAGCGGGAAACAAAGGAGATAGCGCTCCGCGCCCCGCCGGTGATCGCTTGCGACAATCCCGTAGTTCTATGAGAACGCAGAGGTTATAGAGAGCCGTATCGTTCGTGTGGCGCTCGAAAGTCGAAAATGAGAGCGGAAACTGGATTTTCGACGCGATCCGAAGGGCTCCCGGAGCCGTTCCTGCCCTCCGCCGGCTCAAAATGTTCGCAAGCGCCCCCTAGGAAATTCTGCCGAAACCATTTTCGACAGCAGGCGGCGCCGCTCGCCGGCGAACTGACGCACCCATTCGCTCACGCTCGTGGCTCGGTTACTGGTCCCATGGCTGGAGTCCTGCCCCACGGCGTGGAGGAATGTCCGAACCCCGGCGGCAGGGGGCAGCGCACAGCTATCACCTCAGCACCTCCGCCGCCAGCGCCACGGCATCGCCCTGGGGCTCGGCCGAGTAGGTCTGGGCACCGTTGACCCAGGCCTCTTCCATCGCGTAGTAGTCGAGACGGGGCAACAGCTCGCCGGGTTTGCGCTGGGAGAGAGCGTCGAAGAAGGCGCTCCAGCGGGGCAGATAGAAATCGCGGATCAGGCCGGACCACTCCTTGTTGGCGTAGTCGTGTAGAAGGCCGTCGTCGGCTACCGCCCGCGGACCCCAGGTGGTGATCTGAAGGCGGGCGTTCTTGAGAAAGAGGCGGCGCTCGGCTTCGTCATTCCCCGCGCGGGCCTGGGCCCGGTCGAGCCAGGTCCCTAGCAGGAACTCGCGGCGCGTCCCCAACAAGCGGTCCTGGTCCCGCATGAGCTTGAGGAACAAATTCGCGTCCCGGGCGAAGCGCGGTGTTTGCGGGTCCTCGGCCATCATCTGGCGGTAGAGAGCGAGGCCGCGGTTGGCGAGAACCTGGCTGGTGAGCTCGGCAATATCGTATTGATAGGCGTCGTTCGCGCGGAGGCGCGAAGAACAGCGCAGCAAGAGCCGCGCGGCCCTTTCGAGGTCGGAAGGAAGATAGTACAGCGCCGTGGCGCCCCAGGTGGAGGCGTGCTCGACGTTGATGGACGGCCGGGCGCAGAAGACGGATTCCGGCGCGCCGTCCTGGGCCTTGGGACACGCATAGACCGTGGTGGCCAGCAGCGCCCAGGCGTCTTCAGCTTCGCGGACGGCGGCGCCGTAGCGCCGGTCGGCAAAGCTCCGGATCCAGTCTCGGAGAACGGGGGCCGAATCGTGCCAGGGCAATTCGTAGAGCAGGTCGTAGGCGACGGGGTTGCTCTCGCTGCCCTCCATGAGCGCGCCGATGCCGCCGAGTTGCCGGCCGAGCGGATCGTGGCGGGCTTTTTCGAGATCCGGCCCCATGCGGTCGAGGCGGCCGAAGACGCCGCTGCGCCCGCCGAAGTTGGGCAGGATGCACCACAGCCATTCCTGGCCGCGGAAGCCTTGGGGCCGCTGGCTCCATTGCGGGCGGGCATCGGCATAGAGATCGAGAACGATCGCGTCGCCGGGCGCGAGGGCCTTCAGCAGCGCATCCACCGGGTTGTCCTGCCAGCCCTGGAGCACCCAGACCGCGTGGGGCTCATGACGCCGCATGGCGTCGCGTATGGCGGCGGCGCCTTTGCCGACGTCGATCTGTTTGACCACGGCGCCTTCGTGGAAGGGGTCTCCGGCGTAGTAGAGGGCGTCACCGTAGAGCGCCTTCTGCTCTTCATAGAAGACCGCGGCCATCCGCGCGAATAAGGGGTCGGAGGGATCGAGCACGGCGGGGCGGCGGAAACCGCACCACAGGCCGCTGTCGAAGATTCGCGCGCGCGGGAACTTCTCGCGCAGCTTCGAGGGGACCATGCCGTAGAACGCCGCAAGGACCGGCGTCATGCCGTATTCCCGCATGCGCGCGAGGATCTTGCGCTGAAGCTCGGTGCGGTCGTCGATCCAGCGCTGGGAGACCGGCCCGCCCCAGCCTTCCAGGTTGCCCATGAGCCACCAGGCGGTGAAGGCGGGGCCGGGGATGAAGTCGCGGATTTCGGCATCGGAGAAGCCGAAGCGGCGCAGGGTGCGCTGCCAGACGGCCTCCTGGCCGGTCACCGCCAGCGGCATGGTGATGCCGTTGAGGGCCATCCAGTCGATCTCGCGCGCCCAGCGGTCCCAGTCCCAGAAGGCGGCGGTGTAACTGTGAGTGCAGTAGTTCAGGTAGTAGCGATGGCGGGCCCAGGAGGTGTGGCGCTCCTTCAGCGGCACCACGGGGAACTCCGCGGGCTGATTGAGCTGCTGGCCGCAGCAGGAGACGTGCATCAGGCAGTAGTACTTCAGATACCAGTTGAAGCCCGCCGCCATGGCGACGCCGGAGTTGCCGCGGAGCACCAGCTTGCCGTCTCGGGTTTCGAGCTCGAAGACGTCCTGGCCGCCGGACGGCGGGATGTCTTCGAGCGCGATGCGCTGTTCGTAGAGCGGCAGGTACCGGTGGATGAGGGCGCGCACGCGGGTGTGGGTTTCGGGCGGGGCGGCTGAAGCGGAGGCCACCGCGGCGAGGAGGATGACAAGGACGGATGCGAGGCGGGAAAGCATGGTCTTATTCTAGTGCAGCGCCGGTTCCGGCCCGGATTGGCGTTTACTGGCCAGGCGTTACGATGCGGGCGCGGCGGATGCGGTCGAGATAAGGGAACTTCGCGTCCAGGTAAGTGTTGCCCTGCGTCTCGATGAGACTCTGATCGGGGCCTTCGCCGCGGGGCGGCGCGTCGCCGTAAGAGTTGTAGAGGTGGTCAACCACCTCCATGCCCTCCACCACCTGCCCGAGCGGGGCGAAGCCGCTGGCATCGAGCCGCGTGTTGTCCTTCAGGTTGATGAAGAGCTGGGTGGTGCGCGTACTTGGGCCGGCCATGGCGAAGGTGAGCGTGCCGCGCTTGTTGCTTTGCCTGACCGGGTCGTCGCGCATGGTGAGGTTGCGCCAGCGGGCCTCGACGGCGGGATCGCCGTTGATGCCGAACTGCACGACGAAATTGCGCACGACGCGGAAGAACCGCGCGTCGTCGTAGAACTGCTTTTCGGCCAGCCGGTAGAAGCGCTCTGCGCCTTCGGGGGCCCAGGCCTTGGTCACCTCCACCACGAAAGTGCCGCGGCTGGTCTCGAACTTCACGCGATAGGAATCGGGGACGGGCGTTGCTGCAACTGGTGGCTTGGAGCCGCCGCAGCCGGCCAGCGCCAGAGTGGATGCGGCCAGGAAGAGGAGCGCAATGCTTCGCATGGGGAGCATTCTACCAGTGAAGGGCGGGCGGGGGAGGCGGAGGGATCGGCGGGCTCCGCCCAGCCACGGAGGCACCACTCGGTCGCTTCGGCCAGGCGGGTGAGCACGAGATCGCCGCTTCGGTATTCGGCTTTGCGGCAGCCGTGACCGGCGATGATGTGCCTGGTTAGGCGGACTACGGCAACCATTCCCTCATTTGCCTCGCACGCCGGATGCCAATGTCCGAAACTCAGGCGATTGAGCCGGAAAGCCGGTACCGACAGCGTAATTATGACCGGTTTCCGGTAGGAATTACCGCCAGTGCGCGAGCAGCGGCGCTCAGCGCTTGAGGGGGTCTTCCACCCAGGGCGGCGTGGCTTCGAGCAGGCGGCCCAGCTCGGGATCGAGGCGCTCCATGGCCTCTTTCATCTCCCAGGCGACCTGGCGGTAGCTGAAGTGGCCCTTTACTCCGCTGCGAAGGCGGCAGATGTACTCGGCCTCGGCGAAATCCATCTTGAAGAGGAAGCGCGAGCGCGCGCCGAAGGGCAGCAGATAGTGCGCGCCCGGCGCGGGGAGCGTTCGGCCGGCCGCCAGCGCCGCTTCCACGGCGGCGCGGTAGTCGCTTTCGAGACCAGCATCCAGAATCGCCTGTGGCACCTCGTAGCCGAGGCGGCCGGAGTAGGCCTGGCGGTACTGCCGGCAGCGGCGGTGGCGGTGCAGGTCGCGATACGCGCCGACGTCCATGACGATGTCGTAGACGTAGGGCCCGGCGTGGAAGGCGCGCAGCAGCTCGTCGCGGCGGGTGCGGGAACCGAGCGCCACCTCCATCACTTCGTGGCGCCTGGCGGCGCTCCAGCCGGCGGCTAGCTCGTACAGCTCACGGAAGGAGCGGCCGGTCACCGGATAGAGCAACGTTGCGACGGCCTCGGCGGCGGCATCCTGGGGCCGGAGCAGGTCGACGCGCGGTGGGTCGGCGTCCGGGGACGGCGGCAGGTTCTGGGCGGCCCACCGCGCCAGATCCGCGCGCGAGGCGGCCAGGTGCGAATCGGGCTCGGTGTGGCGCGCGAGGGTGGGGCAGACCGGCTCGGCGGGCTCGCCCTCGTCCCAGACGCAATCGGGCGGGCGGGCGCAGGCTTCCGCGATTTCGAGACCGAGGCTGCGGAGCTCGGCGTACTCGGAGGCCCGCAGCCGGCGCACCTGTTTTTCGAGCGTGCGGATGCTGGCCACCTGGCCGACGTTGGTGGGCACGCCCCAGAAAAGGAGGTAGCGGGCGACGTCGAAGGCGCGGGCCGCGAGGGCGCGCTCGTAAGCGTCGGGCTTCATGTCCTCGGGCCGCGGCAGGCGCGCGCGCAGGTGTTCGGCGACGGCGGCGTGAATCCGCCGGTAAGCCGCGAGCAGCCCGGCCGCCGCGCGCCGATAGGCGGCGGCGTCTTCGACCGCGAACTCCTCGGGAGTGATGAAGCCCGCGCGGGAGAAGTCCTGGTAGCGGGAGGATTTCGCCTGGCCATCCCAGAGGGGCTCGTCTTCGATCTCGGTGGCGGCGAGCTCGGAGATGCCCTCGAAGCACAGGACGGTGTGGCCGAGGTCGGCGATGGAGGCGTGGCCGTACTGAAAGTAGAAGTGCTCGAGGAACCTGGCGGAATCGTGGGTGCGAACCCACTGGAGCGACTCCCGAATGGAATCGGGAGAGCGGCTGTAGCGCGCCAGGGCGAAGGCGCACTTCTCAGGCGGCATCGGGGCGATGGTGAGTACCCGCTGGGGCATGAATCGCTATGATAGCGCTAACCCGCGGGGCGGGCCGGCTGCTGCCCTCAAGCTACACCCACTTGCGGGCAGAAGAAACCCCCAAGGGGACTTGCGGGCCTGTTGGGCCGATGATATTCTCTTCTTCGGGGCTGGACGTCCGTTGCTGCGCCGGCTCGGAACCGCTTGGATCGAGCGCGGGGCAGGGGCTTCGTCGCATGGTTTCCGGACTTCTGATTGCCGGCCTGGTGCTGGTGCTGGGCGCTTACTGGTTCCGGTACAACTGCCGCTCCATCCTCAGGACCGGGATCTCGCTGGAGCGCGTGGAGCACGTAGCGTCGGCAAACCAACTCAGCTTTCTCCAGGTGGAGGCGCGCCTCGATGACGGCTGGACCGCGGCGGATCTGAGGACGCTGAACGATGCGCTGCGGCGCGACTACACGGTCCTCACCTGCCTGCTGAGCTACACCGCCGCCCCGGGCAGTGCGTTCACGATCGAGCAGCGCATGCTGATGGCGGATTTCCGGCTGATGCTGTGGTGGTACGGTTTCACGCGACGGCTCTACCTGACCGCGCCGGCGCGCCACTCGCTCGTCGAGCGCGCCCGCATCCTGGCGTACTTCGCCGATACTCTGGCTTCCCGCACCGCAGCAGTGGCGCGGGCGTAGGAGGCTCCGTCGTCACTGTCACTCCCCGTGTTGGTACGGTGTGTGTATCAATCGCCACCGCCCGTGCTCCAAGTTCGCCCCTACCCCGCGCCCAGGTTGAACGACTCGCCGAGGTACACGCGCTTCACTTCGGGATCGCTGCCCAGGGCCTCCGGGCTGCCGGCGCGGAAGATGCGGCCGTTGTTGATGATGTAGGCCCGGTCGGTCACGGCCAGGGTCTCGCGGACGTTGTGATCGGTCACCAGGACGCCGATGCCGTTGCGTTTGAGGTCGAAGACGATGTTCTGAATCTCCAGGACCTGCTTGGGGTCGATTCCCGAAAAAGGCTCGTCGAGCAGCAGGAAATGCGGCTGAATCACCAGCGACCGGGCGATCTCGACGCGGCGGCGCTCGCCGCCCGAGAGCGCGTAGCCCTTGTTCCGCCGCACCGTCTCCAGGCCAAGCTGCTCGATGAGCTGCGTCAGGCGGACCCGCCGCTCGCCGTTCGACAGCGGCAGCGTTTCGAGGATCGCCATCAGGTTCTCTTCCACCGTCAGCCGGCGGAAGACCGAGGGCTCCTGCGGAAGGTAGCTGATGCCCAGACGCGCGCGCTGGTACATCGGCAGCCTGGTGATCTCCTGGTCGTCAAGCGCCACGCGGCCCGAATCCGGGCTGATCAGGCCCACCATCATGTAGAAGGAGGTCGTCTTGCCCGCGCCGTTCGGACCCAGCAGCCCGACCACCTCGCCCTCCTCCACGTACACCGAGAGAGCATCCACCACACGCCGGCCGCGGTAGGCCTTGCTGATTTCAAATGTCTGAAGCTTCCTCATAGGGCGGTAAGACGGGCGTGCAGTTTTCTCATCGGGTGACAGGCAGGCTAATGGTGGCGCCGCAGGACGCGGGTGGTGACCAAGTCCTTCTTTTCTCCGTTCACGATCAGCTTATCGTCGTCCACGTAATAGGTCAACTCTTCGCCCTTGGTGCTGCCGCGCACGCTGTCCACCAGCACCGGATGACCGCCCTTCATGAAGATCCGCTCGTCCTTGGAGTAGTACTCGCAGTGCTCGCCGGTTCCCGTCAGGGTGCGATCCGGCTCGGTGCGCACGACCACGGCGTGGCCGTCCCCGATGGCGTGGTCGAGCGATGAATCGGCGTTCGCGTCGTTCAGAAAAGCGCGGAGCTCGGACGCTTTCACATCCATGCCCGGCCGCACCATGTGTGAGCCGCCGGTGTAGTGGGCCAGACGGTCCGCTTCCGTGTAAACCAACGCGGCCGCCTCCACGGTGACGAAGGTGGGCGCTTTCGGCGTGGACTCGGCGGCGGGCTTCGCCGAGCCATCGGTCGTGCCCGTGGCGCCGTTCACACTCGCGCCGCTCTCCTTCTTCTCCTTCTCCATGAAGCGCGTGCGCACGTGGCCGTTCGCGGAGAGGCGGCGCGCGGTGCGATCGATGTCGATCATATCGGCCCAGATGCGGTTCGAGCCCTGCCAGGCCACCGCCTGCCCCTCATAGTGGAACTGGTGGTTACGCTCGGTGGTGCGCATGCGGGCGGAAGTAGCCTGCATCGGCTCGTCGTTCGAGAGCATGGCGGAGGAACTGCCCTTGCGGTCCGGCATGCGCGTCGACACCACGTTGCCTTCGGCGGTGACGTCTCCGCTCTTCTGGTCCATCACGATGCGGTCGGCGGACGTCGTTCCCGAACTGTCCCACATGCGGGCGCTTTGGTCGAGCGTGATGACGTTGCTGGCTTGTTCGAGGATGCCGCGGACGGCGCGGGCATGCCGCTCGCCCTCCTGGTAAGTGAAGTCCCCCGACTGCTCGATGCGCGCCAGCTCTCCGTTCTTGTCGAAATCCGCTTTCAGGTTCTTGCTGCGCGTGAGGATGGGATCGCCGGGTTTTTTGGGCTTCTCGCCCGGCTTGGCCGGCGGCGGCGGCTCGGGATCCGTGCGCGTGGCGGCATTCTCGGCGCGGAGCCACTGCATGACGTTGTTGCTGCCGTAAGCCACGAACAGGTAGGTGGAGTCGAGCGAGCGGTGGCGCTGGCCGGCGCGATTCGGCAGAAACTCGAGGTGCGAAGGTGTCGTGCTTTCCACCGTCTCCAGCTCTTTGCCCCCCGGCCGCATCTTCAGGACGGCGCGATCCGTGCGCAGCTCTCGCGTCTCCGGCGTTTGCGCGCCCGGACGCGGCAGCGGAACCGCGTTGAGAACGGTATTCCCGTTGGCGACCGCCTGCTTGAGCGTGCTCCCGACGGAACTGGTGTCGAAGTCCATGTCGACGCGGTCGCAGGAGACGTTGGTCCGCGCCGTGGCGGTGACCGAGAGCAGACGCGCGTCCGGCTCGCCGGAGACCTTCTCCACCTCGCCCTTGGGCGTGAGTTTCATGTGCAGGCGGCCGGCGGAGTAACGGAGATCGCGGCCGGAATCGTTGTCCGTGCCATGGGCCGCGGTGGCTTCGACGTGATCGATGGAGCCCTCGTCGTTGAGGGTGACGACGGCCTCGCCGGCTTCGAGCACGGTCGCCCCCCGCGTGAGCCGCGACCACGGGCCGAGCAGAACGTAGGCGTCCTTCTCCAGGTAAGTCGCCTGCCCGGTCTCGATCTTCATGGGCTCACGCTGGGGGTCTTTGCCGCGCCAGTACAGTTCCACCTGACTCTTCATTTCCAGCTTGCCGAGCGCCGGATCGTAGGACGCGCCGACCGAGCTGCCGTCGCCTTCATCGAAGGTGAAGGACGCGGCGCGGTCCGTGTAGGCTTTGCCGGTTTTTGCCTCGTAGGTCACCCCGGAACTATGGATCTTGAGCTGGTGGCCGTGCGGCGGGCCTTCGACGGCCAGACCCAGTTCGATATCGACGTCCAGGTCGGAGTGAAGCGTGCCTTTGTCGTCGTCGAACTGCGCCTTGAGCGTGCGGACGCGGTCGAGGTCGTGGCCCTCGTTCTTGTAGACCAGAACTTCGACGCCTTCGATTTCCACCAGCGACGGAGCCTTCAGTTGGCGGAAGCGCTTGGCCCGGATTTCGACCATTCCGTGGGTGGTTTCGTCCTTGCGCCAGACCCAGGTGGTCGCGTACGACTCGGTGTCAAGCGGGAGGGTCTGCGGCGGATGCGGCTCGTGCCTGGCCTGCCTGCGAGTCTGGCGAAAATAGGTGGCGCCCACCGCGCCCAGCATCAACACCAGGGCCAGCAGCAACAATCCGCGGGTGCTCCGCAACATAAACACCGCTCTTCAGGATAGCAGGCAGGGGCGGGAGGAAACCGATCGGCGACCGGCCAAATCCGGGGGTACTCCGGGCGATAACGCCGGCCGCTCGCCCCGCGAACGACCGTGGGCGCGTTCCCGGATTCTCACATCCGGCCCTCCAGACCATACAATGTTAAGGATGCCCAGGCCGACCATCGACGAGCAGATCGCCTACCTAAAGAAAGGCTTCGCCGAGCTGATCCGCGAAGAGGACCTTCGCGAGCGGCTGGTGTTGTGCGAAAAGGAAGGCCGGCCCCTGCGCATCAAGGTCGGTTTCGATCCCACCGCGCCCGACCTGCACCTGGGCCACACCGTCCTGCTCCGCAAGATGAAGCACTTCGAGGACATGGGGCACACCGTGATCTTCGTCATCGGCGATGGCACCGGCATGATCGGCGATCCTACGGGCCGCAACATCACCCGCCCGCCCATGACGCGCGAGGAGATCGAGCGCAACGCCGAGACTTACCGCAAGCAGGTCTTCAAGATATTGGACCCGGAGAAGACCGTGGTCCGCTTCAACAGCGAGTGGCTCAGCCCGCTGCGCTTCGAGGACATGATCCGGCTGGGCGCCAAATGCACCGTAGCTCGCCTGCTCGAACACGACTACTTCGGCAAGCGCTTTCGCGACGGCACGCCTATCTCCGTACACGAGCTGTTCTACCCGCTGGCGCAGGCCTACGACTCGGTGGCGCTCCACGCCGACGTAGAGCTGGGCGGCTCGGACCAGAAGTTCAATCTCCTGGTGGGACGTGAAATCCAGCGCGATTACGGCCAGTTGCCGCAGATCGTCGGCACCACGCCGCTGCTCGAGGGCCTGGACGGCGTCAACAAGATGTCCAAGTCGCTCGGCAACTACGTGGGGATCACCGAGGCGCCCGAGACGATGTTCGCCAAGCTGATGTCGATCAGCGACGGCTTGATGTTCCGCTACTACGAGCTGCTCACCGACACGAGCCTGGCCGAGATCGCGCTCCTGCGCTACCGCATCGCCGAGGGAGACCTGCACCCGATGCAGGCCAAGATCAACCTGGCGCGGGCCATTGTCGCCGACTTCCACTCGCGCGCGGACGCCGAGCGCGCGGCCGAAGAGTTCAACCGCGTGGTGCGCCGCCGCGAGGCGCCCAGCGATGTGCGCACCATTCCGCTTCCCGAAGGCGTGCGCTCCGCCGCCGGCGTGCGTTTGGACAAGGTGCTCGCCAAGACGGGGCTCGCCGATTCGATCACCGACGCGCAGCGGAAGATCAAGGCAGGAGCGGTCGAGATCGACGGCCGCAAGTGCACCGAGCTCGTGCTCGCGGACTCCGCCGGAGAGTGGATCATCCAGGCCGGCAAGAAGTGGGTGCGGGTGACTCTATGACTTTCGCGGTGCGCAAGCCGTTTCTGTGGAAGCTGAAGGAAAGCGAGCTGCAGCTCGGCGAGCGCACGCTGATCGTGGGCATCCTCAACGTGACGCCGGATTCGTTTTCCGACGGCGGCCACGCTTTCGATCCGGACCGCGCCTACGCCCGCGCGCTCGAGCTCGAAGAGCAGGGCGCGGACATCATCGACATAGGCGCCGAATCGACGCGTCCCGGCTCGCCGCGCATCAGCGAGGCGGAGGAGAAGCGGCGTCTCATCCCGGTGCTGAAGCGGCTGCGCGGCAAGCTGGCGATTCCGATCTCGGTGGATACTTACAAGGCCGCGGTGGCGGAGGCCGCGCTCGAACTGGGGGCCGAGATCATCAATGACCCCGCCGGCCTCACCTTCGACGCCGGGCTCGCCAAGGTGGTGGCGAACCACAACTCCGGCCTGATCCTCAACCACATGCGGGGCACGCCGGAGAGCTGGCCGAAGCTGCCGCCGGCGCCAGACGTGATGGGGCTGGTGAGGCACGATCTGGAAGCCTCGGTGCACCGCGCCCAGCACGCGGCGGTGGATCGCGCGCGCATGGTCATCGACCCCGGCCTCGGCTTCGGCAAGCGGGGCGAGCAGAACTCCGAGCTGCTGGCGCGCCTAGGGGAGCTGGCCGCGCTCGATCTGCCCATTCTGGCCGGCCCGTCGCGCAAGCTGTTCCTGAGGCAGAAGACCGAGCGCGACACCGAGTTCGCCACCGCCGCGGCCGTGACGGCGGCCATCCTGGCCGGCGCCCACCTGGTCCGCGTGCACGACGTGGAAGCCATGCGCGCGGCCGCCTCGGTAGCCGACGCCGTGGCGCGCTGCGGGCGGGCGGAGTAGGAACCGCTCCTTTACGGTCGCGGCTCGGTTCCGAGGCGCGCGTTCTAGCTGAACAGCGTTGCGAGCGGATCCTCGGTCGGATCGGTGCTGCTGTCGGTCGACAGGCTGCTGGTCGAGCTGGCGGCCTCGGTCGATCCGCCGCCATGGTGATGGTGATGATGGTGGTGACCCTGCACGCCGGAGGCCGCGCCCGTGGAGCCGGAGGCGGCCGGCTGCTGAAAAGTCGAAAGGTCGCCCGTCTGCGCGGCGGTCTGGAACTTATTCGCGATGTTGGTCAAAATGCTCGCCTGCTTGGGATCGGTCGTCTGTTGCGCTGCGGCCGAGAACTTGTTTGCGGCGTCCGAGAGCACCTGCTTCAGCTCGTTCGGGTCGGTGACCTGGAGTTGCTGCAATTCCTGGAGCAACTGGCCGACCTCGGAGAAGCTGAAGGTGTCTCCGGAAGCGGAGCCGGCCGTCGCCGACGCCGTGGCGGCCGAGTTTCCAGTGTTTTTGGTTGAAAGATAGGAGCTGATCTCGGTCAACAATGACTGGTTGATCGAATTCAATGTACTGCCGAGACTGTTGATGGAACCCATGTTTCATCTCCTCCGTTCGTACCATCGGCGGATCGCCGCATGGACCGTGTAAAAATTCGTAAAGCCCGCGGCGAGGGCTGGAGGGCTGCCGGATAATCGACTTGTGAGGGGTTCCAATCGAATCTCACGGCGCGAGCTTTTGCTTGGGGCCACGGCCCTGTATTGGCAGAACCCTACTTACACCGCCAATGTCAAAGTCGTCAACGTGCTCGCCACGGTGCGCGACAAGCACGGCGCGATCGTGCGCGGCCTCGAGCGGGACGACTTCGCACTCGAAGAGGACGGACGGCCGCAGGTGATTCGCTACTTTGCCCGCGAGACCGATCTTCCCCTCACGCTCGGCCTCCTGGTGGATACCAGCATGAGCGAGCGGCGGCTGATCGGCCAGGAACGCACGGCGAGCGCCAAGTTTTTGGACCAAGTGCTGCGGGAAGACAAAGACAAAGCGTTCCTGATTCACTTCGACCGCGAGGTGGAGCTGCTGCAGGATCTGACTTCCTCCCGCCAGCGCCTGAAAACGGCGCTCGGCGAACTCGAGACGCCGCAACTGGAGCGGCGCCAGGGGGGCGGGGGCGGCCCCGGCGGCGGGGGGCCGCGTTCCGGCGGCTGGCACGGCGGCGGGACGACTCTGTACGACGCGGTGTTCCTCGCCTCCGATGAGCTCATGAAGAAGCAGAGCGGGCGCAAGGCGGTGATCGTTCTCTCGGACGGCGTGGATCGCGGCAGCAAGGAGTCGATCGATAGCGCGATCGAATCCGCGCACCGCGCCGATACGCTGGCTTATTCGATCCTGTTTGCGGACGAGCAGCCGTTTTCGCACGGAGGCTTTGGGGGCCCCGGCTGGGGCGGCGGGCGCCACGGCGGCGGTGGCGGCCGGATGCCGCGCCGCGACGACCGTCCCGACGGCAAGAAGGTGCTCCAGCGGATCTCCAAGGAAACCGGCGGCGGGTTTTTCGAGGTATCCAAGAAGCAGCCGCTCGAACAGATCTTCGCGCGGATCGACGAGGAGCTGCGCAGTCAGTATAGCCTTGGCTTCACGTCGGACCGTCCGGACGCCGGGCCGGGGTATCGCCACCTGCTGCTCACGGTCAAGGACAAGACTCTCACGGTGCAGGCGCGCGAGGGGTACTACGCGGGGTAGCGCCGGCGCCGAAGCCGGAGTACCCTCGCGATCAGGCCGAGTGCGCTACGGATAGAGGCCGCGCAGCTTGGTGGCCTCGGCGACGCGGCTGATGCCGACCATATTCGCCGCCACCCGCATTCCGACGCGCCGCTCCCGATGCACCTTGTACACCTCGTTGAAAGCGGTCTTCATGACACGCTCCAGGCGGTTGTAGACGTCCTGAGCGTCCCAGAAGAGGTGCTGCTCGTCTTGCACCCACTCGAAGTAGGAGACCGTGACGCCGCCGGCATTGCACAGGATGTCCGGAATGATGTAGCCGCCGCGCCCTTCCAGGATGGCGTCGGCTTCCGGCGTCAGAGGACCGTTGGCTGCCTCGGCAACGACTTTGGCCTTCACGGCCGCGGCGTTCCCGCGGCCTATTACGTTCTCGAGCGCCGCCGGAATCAGAATGTCGCAGTCGAGCGCGAGCAGTTCGGCAGGCGTAATGGGCTCGGAACCCGGAAAGCCCATCACCGCTCCGGTGGCGTCCTTGTACATCATCAGCTTGGGGATGTCCAGGCCTTTCCCGTTGTAAATGCACCCGCGGGAGTCGCTCACGCCGGTCACATAAGCCTGATTGCTGTCGAGCAGGTGCGCCGCCACCGAGCCCGCGTTGCCGAATCCCTGGACCACGACGCGCGCGCCCTTGATCGGCAGTCCCAGATGCTCGGCGAGGCTTACGATCGTGTAGTACACACCGCGCCCGGTCGCCTCGTTGCGCCCGAGCGATCCACCCAGGCAGACCGGCTTGCCGGTGACCACACCGGGTATCGGATACCCCTTGGTCATGCTGTAGGTATCCATGATCCAGGCCATGATCTGCGGGTTGGTGTAGACGTCGGGAGCCGGGATGTCCTGCTCCGGCCCGATCAGGGGAAGGATGGCGCTGGCGTAGCGGCGGGTGATGCGCTCCGTCTCCCCCATTGTAAGTTGTTTCGGATTGCAGGCCACGCCCCCTTTGGCCCCGCCAAAGGGAATGTTGACGACCGCGCATTTCCACGTCATCCAGGTGGCGAGCGCTCTCACCTCGTCCAGTGTGACGTTGGGGTGATAGCGGATTCCGCCCTTGGCCGGCCCGCGCACGGTATTGTGCTGAACGCGATAGCCCTGAAATCGGCGGATGTGGCCGTTGTCCATGCGAATCGGGAGCGTGACCGCCAGTTCCCGTTCCGGGTACTTGATCATTTCGCGGATATCGTCGGGCAGTTCAAGCGCATCCGCGGCAATGTCAAAATTCTGAAGCGCAAGCTCGTAGGGGTTCTCCTGAACCGCGGTGTCAGCGGCGATCATAGAGTCCACCTCCCTCTGTGAAACTTATAGCCACCACTCTGGGGTGGTGCTATATCCACCAGCATGGTATCCGAACTCTGGGACGGTGGCAAGGGGGGCGGCTGAGCAAAGGCCCCCAATAGAGGCGGTTCGGTTCGTTGTACAGTGAAAAGCGCAGGACGCCAAGATGAGTTCCTGCCGGGTCCCAGGAGTGACTCAATGAAAACCTCGAACAGTCTAGCTGCACTTTTTCTTTTCTCTGCCGGCGTCGCGTTGGCGCAAACCGGCGCCGGCATCCCGGTGGTGACGGGCGATGCCAAGGTCGACAGGCTCCTCAGCCAGATGACGCTGGAGGAGAAGATCGCCATGATCCATGGCGCGGCGGAACCGCCGGCCACCGACCAGGGGCAGGCGGGTTTCCTGCCGGGCATCCCACGGCTCGGCATTCCCGCGCTGCGCATGGCCGATGGGCCGCCGGGCGTGCTGACGCGCCACCCGTCCACCGCCGAGACCGCCACGATGGGTCTGGCCGCCACCTTCAGCCTTGAGGACGCCGAGCAGAACGGCGTGGTGATCGGCCGCGACGCGCGGGCGCTCGGGATCGACGTGGTGCTGCAGCCCTTCATCAACATCGACCGCGATATCACCTTCGGGCGGGGTTACAACACCTTCGGCGAGGATCCCGTGCTAACCGGACGAATCGGCGCGGCGATGATTCGGGGCGTCCAGAGTCAGGGCGCCATGGCGCAGGCCAAGCACTATGTCGCCTACGACGGCGGCGACGACAACATCGTGGATCAGCAGACCCTGCACGAGGTCTACGTTGCGCCGTTCGCGGATGCGGTGGCTGCGGGCGTGTCCTCCATCATGTGTTCGTACAACAAGGTGAACGGGCCGTGGGCCTGCGGCAATCCCGATACGCTGAACAAGATCCTGAAAGAGGAGATCGGCTTCCAGGGATTTGTCACTTCCGATTGGGGCGCCACGCACGCGACCGACTTCATCAACCACGGCCTCGACCTCGAGATGCCCGGCACAATCGGGTTCATTCCGCCCTATTTTCTTGCCGAGCCTCCTCCGCCCTTCAAGCCCCCGGCGCGCAACGCTGGCTTCGACATGGGCGACGCCGGCTTCGGGGGAGCGGTGCCCGAAGAGCCGGCGCCCGAACGGTTCCACTTCAACTTCCCCAAAGCCGCGCCCCCGGTTGGCATGCTGAACGCCGTGAAGAGCGGCCTGGTGAAGGAGGAGACCATCACGCGCGCGGTGGGGCGCATTCTGTTCGAGATGGACAAGTTCGGGCTGCTGGACGGCAAGAGCAAGCACGACGTCACGCCGGTCTCCCCGGAAGTCAACGCTCCCATCGTGCGCAAGACGGCGGATGATGCCGCGGTCCTGCTGAAGAACGAAGGCGGCGCGCTGCCGCTGAAGACGGGCGAGTCGCTGGCCTTGATCGGGCCGGGCGCCCTGCAGACGATTGCGGTGGGCGAGCCGGGCGAGAAGTCCCTCGGCTTCCCCGCGCGGCAGATCGGCACTGTCGAGGCGCTGCTCAAGCTGGCGCCGGATGCGCACGTGGCGGTTGCGGTGGCGGATGACATGACCGGCGTTCCGGTCCCCGCTTCCGCGCTGTCGCACGACGGCCAACCCGGCCTGCTTCGCACGGATACCAGGACCGACGCCACCGAGGTCTCGCCGCAGATCGACTTCACCAAGGCGAACGGCAACGCGCTGCCCGCGGGCTCGTCCTGGAAGTGGACGGGAACGCTCACCATACCCTCCGCCGGCGCGTACTTCTTGAACCTGCAAATGCTCGGCACTACCTCCTCCCTCACCATCGACGGCAAGCGCGTGGGCGGCGTGGGCAGTCATACGGGGAACATTCACGGCAACATCGTGATGGCGGGCGAGCACAACATCGTGCCCACCCCGGACCGTCTCGACAACCTGCGGCGCAGGGTGGAGCTCACGGCGGGCGCGCACACGATCTCCGTGACGTCGACGGCGGACATCTCGGGCGATCCCGTTCAGATCCGGTTGGCCTGGGTGACGCCGGAACAGCAGAAGTCCGACTACGCGGCCGCGATCGCCGCCGCGAAGCAGGCCAAGACGGCGGTGGTGTTTGCCTGGTCGCGCGGCCGGCCTGTCTTTGGGATCCCGGGAAATCAGAACCAATTGATCGAGGACGTAGCCGCGGTGAACCCGAACACCATCGTGGTGCTGAACGTCAGCCAGCCGGTGGCGTTGCCCTGGCTGAGCAAGGTGAAGGCCGTTCTGTTGATGTGGTTTCCGGGCGATGAAGGCGGCTGGGCGACCGCGGATGTCCTGCTGGGCCGGGTCAGCCCCGCGGGGCGGCTGCCGTTCACGTGGATGAAGACGATGGATCAGGCTCCGGCCAACGACCCGAAGCATCCGGAGCGATCCTCGAAGCACGGCGAGGGCAAGACCATTTACGCTGAGGGCGTGAATGTCGGCTACCGCTGGTTCGACAAGAACGACATCGAGCCGCTGTTCCCGTTCGGCTACGGCTTGTCGTACACGAAGTTCGAATACTCGGACCTCAAGGCGGCGCGCGCGGCGGATGGCGGGCTCGATGTGAGCTTCCGTCTGCGCAATGCCGGCAGCGCCGCGAGCGACGAGGTTCCGCAGGTCTACCTGGCCGCGCCGAGCCAGGCTCCCCAGGGGGCGCAGTTTGCGCCACGGGCGCTGGCAGCCTTCGACCGCGTGAACCTGGCGGCGGGCGAAACAAAAGATGTGACGCTCCACGTGCCTCTTCGCGGACTGGAGTACTGGTCGACGGCGCAAGACAAGTGGGCCCTGGCCACCGGCTCGCGAATGGTGCATGTCGGCGCTTCTTCGCGCGATCTGCGCCTCCAGGCGGAGACCGTCATCGAATAGCGGGGCCGCTGGCTCCGGTCATGCGGTGCTGGGGCTTGGGCGCGGACGGGCGGAAGCAATTGAGGCGCAGGTCGGCGAGCCGGCCATCGAGTCTGTGGGCTTCGCCGGAGACGATCTCGCCGACCGCGCGCGGGTCGCCGGTTGTTCGCAGGTTCACGCGCAGATCGTGCCGCGGGGATGGCGAGGCGTCCAGGTCGCCCTCGACGCTGGGCTCCTCGCCGTTTCCGCAAATCGCCGCCTTCACCCAGCCCGAATCGCAAGTAGCCGACGCCTTCAAGTGCACGATCGAAATCGACACGCGCGTGAGTGAGGCGGCGATGCGGTCGAAGAGCGGCCCCAGCACCATGGCGGGAGACTGGGGCACACGGCACTCGAGCGTGACCTCGAGATTCAGCCAAACCAGCGCCGCTTCGGCTCGCGCATAGCGCTCGTAGTCGATGTCGAGAACCCGTGCGGCGGCCGCCAGCCTGCCCGACAGCACCTCGTCGAGCCAGGCCGCGACACCCTCGCCGGTGCGGGCGCTGAGCTGGCGGACATTCGCGTGTTGGATCTCCGCAGAACCCGGATACAGATCGGTTTTGGCGATGCAGACAAGGTCCGCTTCCTGCAACTGCTTCGAGAAGAGGAAGGCCTGGTCGGGATCGGCATCCGGCCGTGAGAGGGTCCGCGCCCGCGCCGGATCGACGAGAACCGTCAGCGGCGCGAGGCGGTATTCGTTGAGATGGGCCGCTTGAATCGGAAGCAGAGTCGTCGCGTTAAGATCGGCGCAACTGCCGACGGGCTCGGCGAAAATCACGTCCGGCGAGTGCGCGCGGAGAAGGTTCGCACTGTCCATCAGGTCCGAAAAGCGGCAGCAGAAGCACCCGCCCGTGACCTCCGCGGCCGCCAGACCATGCGCCCGAGCCAATTGCGTATCGACCAACGAGTCGCCCTGGTCGTTCAGGATCACCGCGCTGCGCAGCCCACGCCGGGCAAGCTCGCGGGCCGCGGCCAGGATCAGCGTCGTCTTGCCGGCGCCGAGGAAGCCGCCAACCAACACCAGGTGCGGGCGGTATCGTCCTGGCTTCATCGTTCCGCGAGGAAATCGCCAACGGGGCGCTTGTGCTTCTGGGAATTGCAGCCAAGGCAAGCGGTGACGAGGTTCTCAAAGCTGTTGTCGCCGCCTTCAGCAACGGGCGTGACGTGATCCAACGTAGCGGTGAAACGGGTAAGCTGCTTCTCGCAATAACGGCACTTGTAAGCGTCCCGTTCGTACACTCTGATGCGGTTCTCTCGGACATTGTAGAAGTCGATATCAGCGGCGGCGATTTCAGGCTTCGGTCCCGCCGCAGCCCGTTCGGCACGGAATTTTCGGCATGCCTCGATTTCATCGGGGATCATGACCCGGTAGAGTGTGCCATCCCGGTTTGGCTCGCCTTCCTTCCGTATCGCACCGATGATCTCCAAAGCGCGGAAGATCTCCCGGACCTTTCCTTCCGAGATCGCATTCTCAATAGCTGTCGAGTAGGAGGACTTCACACATCCACGCCGTAAAGCCTTACCACTGAGCCGCACATGGGGATTGCCGTCTTTAGCGATGGAATGACGGAACGCATACCAGTAGAATGTGGCTTCGTATGGCGACAGCAGCGGCTGTAAGTCGTCAGCGATCTCCTGAATGACGAGCGGCAACTCCAGAGCCGAGAAGTCACGATCTCTGACGGATGCCGTCCCGGTTTCCATGTCATCTTCCAGGTCTGTCAGAAGTTGACGTATCTTCTCAAGACGTTCATTCATCTCAGGTACATTGTAGTTCTCAGGTGGGCTGAGGTGAGGCTGAGGGTGTCAAGTATCGCTCATACGCGCACGCCGAGGCGCAATTCCCCTCCCGCCTCGATGATGGCGGGCGCGAACTCGAACACCATCCGGTCACCCCGGCGCACGGCCTTGTGCGCCAGCGCCTTGCCGTTGAGCGATGCGGCCGTTTCACCGGAGCCCGCGCGCAGCTCACACGAGCGGAATGGCAGCCGGCCTTCGATGACGCGAATGACGAGTTGGTTCCCGTCGATGGAGAACGTCCCCCAACCCGTAGCCGTCGACCAGAAGCAGCGAAACGGGTTCGCCTGGACGCGAGGGACCGCGGTGACGGCACCCGTCGGGCCGTGGTAGTGGAACCCGCTCAGGGCCAGGACTCCCGACCAGGCGGCCATCGCCCGGGCGTAGTGGTGCCCGCACTCGGCTTCGTCCCAGGGATTGCGTTTCTTGCCGTCGTAGCGGAGGCGGCTGTTGCGGATGCACTCCACGCCCTCCTGAACCATCCCCGCGTAGAGCATGAGGGCGGCGGTCGAATACTCGAGGCCGGTCCACGCCTCGGCGTAGTAGGGAAATGGGATGCGCGGCCTCTCAGCTTTTCCGTAGTCGCAAACCACCACCGCCGCCTCGTCATTCAAGGCGTATGTCCGCTGCACCGTATCGTGATCCGCCAGGCTTCGCTTGTAGTTGTAGTGGAAGATGGAGCCCAGAGTCGTCCGGATGTTCTTCGGTGAGACGAGCGGACCCAGGCCTGCCACCTCGGCCAGGTATTGGCCGATCAACTGATCTACCAGGCAACCTTCACCGACCTGGTATTCCGGCTTCTCGGTCGCTTCCGACCCCATGTCGCCGCGAAGCGCCGGTGCGATCCGGTCCTTGGCGTACCCGCGGACCTTCTGGACGTAGAACTCGCCCGCAAACAGGTTGGTGTCGATCCAACGGCTGCCGTTGTCGAACAGGCGGCGATATTCCTTCGCGGAGCCCTCGTCCCCAACCGCCCGCGCCATCTCTTCGGCGGCCCGGAGTGCGCCCAGATAGTAGATGCCGCACATGGGATTCGGCCCGTAGAACTCGACGTCGTAAGTGTTGTGCTGCACGCCTTCGAGGACGCCGTCGCGGTCGGCGTCCCAGCCTCCGGCTATCCAGGCGAACTCGAGCGCTTTCTTGACGCGCGGCCAGATGGACCGCAGCCACGCGGTGTCGCCCGACAACGTCCAGTCGAGGTAAGCATGCATGATCTGGCCCATCTGGCCATCCGCGGCCGCGAAGCCGAAGCGCTCCTTGCCTTCCGGCAGAAGCTGGCGGAAGCGTATGGCGCCGGCATCGTCCATCGAGTAGCCGAAGGAGGCCTTGCGCAAAGATCGCGCGAAAGAGGGAAACAGGTGGGCGGTCGAGGTCTCGTAATTCCAGACGTGCGTGCAGTTGCCGAAGCAGCAGCCCGAGTGGTCGCCGGCCCCCTCGAAGCCGTGGAACTCGCCGTCGGCGGTGCGGAACGAAGTGGTCGCCGCGAGGGTGGAGAGGTTGGCCGATGCCGCATCCTTCACCTCCGCGGGCAGCGTGCTCTCGCGCAGCGCCGCAGCGAACGCACGGGTCCGCTTTTCAAGCGCGGGCAGGTTGCCGGCAGTGTGGAGCGCGGCCTCCCATGCCGATCGAAAGCGGGTCGCGTAATAGTTCCCGATGATGGTCTTTCCCTCGCCTTTGGGGGCCGCCCAGCCACACCACTCCGGAGTCCGGTTGGGGAATCGCCAGGCCAGCAGGAAGGTGTACGTGGCAGACCTGCCGGGCGGGATCGTGCGCTTGAGGCACAACGAGCCAACGGAGCCGCGCGGCGAAGGTTCCGCGCCCAGTGCTCCGTCGTGACTGAAATCGTCCCAGAACAGCATGGGCGCGTTCCACCAGCGGCTTTGCGGCCACCCGCGCCAGTAAGTGAGCTGCCCGTCTCCGACATCGGTGGCGCAGACGACGAAGTCACCCTCGATCGGATGGCCGCCGGGGAGCCCGGGATTGCTGAACACCAGCCCGGATAGCGGCCCTTCGGTCCGGTAGTCATTTTGGCGCGAGTCCGTGTGCAGGGTCGCCGCGCCTCCCTCGTCCTGGCTGACCTTCAGCGGGTTGTCGATGGAGAAGGCGATCGACACCCGGGCCTCCGCGCCGCCGGGATTGGCGACGCGATAGCGCAGAATCGCGACCGGCAGGCCCGATTCATCGGGATCGTGCGGGATGAACGGGGAAAACGCGTCGAGCGACACCTGGACGGGGAGCGCGTCGTCATGGAAGTCGATATGCGCCAGCGGATACTCGCCAACAAAGGTCGCGCCCGCCAGCCGGCTCAAGCCCGGAACATTGTCCGACCCGAGGCCATCGGCGCCCTCATAGGGCGGGAGGATGCGCGCCTCGAGCACGCGGGCGACCGGCTTCGTTTTGCCGCGCTGGACCCAGATCGACGGAAAAGCGTAGGAGGGCCGATAGCCCTTGTTCGGCCGGTTGAAGATCTCCCAATCGCGCAGTTGCCCGCGGCCGCCCAGGCTGAGGCTGCCGGCGGCGACGCCGCCGAGCGGGAAGGCGATCATCGCCAGGTGGTCGCCAGTGAAGACACGGGGGTAGTGAATCTCGGATGCAGGCGCTGCTGGTGGCGTGGCCGCCGGCGCTGAGGCGTCGGCTGAATCCCTGGGAGTCTGGCCCAGGCTGGCTTGGGTAGCGGCTCCAACGGTCAACGCGGCATTGCGGAGGAACTCACGGCGGGGCGAACCGGTGGTGCGACTCATCACCCATACTGTACGCCAGCAGGCAGGCCGCGCGGCGGCGGGGAATCGTTACGGCGCGAAGTAGCCGTTGATATCGAGGATCACGTGTGTCGAGTTCGTGACGAAGACGTCGATCGCTCCGTTCGTCCCCGCCGGCACGATCGCCGCGTTCGCCAGCACCGAGCCGTCATAGGAGTTCAGCGTCGACACCTGCGGCTGGGCTACGCCCGTTGGCCACACCGACAGGTAATAGAGCGCTCCATCCGGCACGACCGTCACGTTGAGCGAATAAGCCGCCGCGGTCGTGGGAATGTTGCACGCGCTCGCCGGGATGGTGAATGAGCGCGTCGTCCCCGCCGCCATCTCCGGCCCGCCGAAGGGACCCGCGGCGTTGCGCGTGTCCACCACCCGGCACGGCGTCACCGGGTAGAACGAAAGCGCGTTGGGACTCCCCGGCTGGCCAAAGTAGCCGTTGATGTCCAGAATCACGTCCGTCGGGTTCGTCACGAAGACCGAGATTGACTCGTTGGTCCCCGCCGGAACAAGCGCCGCATTCGCCACCACACTTCCGGTGTAGGAATTCAGTGTCGAGACGTTCGGCTGGGTCTGCCCGGTGGGCCACGTTGCCAGGTAGCCCAGGAAACCCTGGGGGACCACCGTGACGTTCAAGGAGTACGCTCGTGCCGTCGCCGGGATGTCGCAGGAACTCAGGGGAATGGGGAAGTCCCGGCTCTGGTTGGCTTGCATGGTGGGCCCGCCGAACTGGCCGGTTGCGTTGCGCGTATCCGCGACGCGGCAGGGCGTGGCGGGATAGAACGAATACGAAGTCGCACCGGTGGAGGTATCGAAGTAGCCGTTGATATCGAGGATGACGTCGGTGGGGTTGGTGACGTAGACGCTGACTGCACCGCCCGTGCCGGCGGGGACGATGGCCGCATTGGCCACTACGGTTCCGGCGTAGGAATTCAGGGTGGAGACGGTGGGCTGAGATTGGCCGGTGGGCCACAACGCCAGGTAACCGAGGAAGCCTTCGGGCACCACGGTCACGTTCAGAGAGTAGGCGAGCGCCGTGGCGGGGATGTTGCAGGCGCTCTGCGGGATGGCGAAGGAACGCGTCTCCTCGGCCCCCAGGCTGGGTCCGCCGAAGGCGCCGTCCGCGTTGCGCGTATCAGCCACGCGGCAGGGCGTCACGGGCACAAAGCGCAAAGGCGGGCTGGGCAAGCTCGCCTGCGGCGTCGCGGTCGCTTCGTTTGAGAGCACGCTGGTGCCGCCGACGTTCACCGCCGCCACTTTGTAGTAATACGGCGTGCCGTTGGCGAGGCCGAGGGCGGTGTAAGTCGTGGCGGTGATGCCGGACGCGATCGGTGTGACGCTTTCGCCGCCGGCCGTGCTGCCGCCATAGACGTTGTACGAAGTCGCGCCAGCCGAGGCGCTCCAGATCAAGGTCACCTGGCCGTTGCCCGCGGCTGCGGTGAGGCCGGCGGGTGCCGAGGGCGAAGTCCCGTTGAAGCCCGAAAGCAGAAGCGGATAGGCGTTGACGGTAATCGTGGAGCCCTGAACGGCCGTGGAGCCGTTGAAGATGTCAAGCGCGGTGGCGGCCTGCACCCAGGAGGGGATAGAGAATTGCACGCTGGAGGATGGATTCCAAACGATCAACGCGGGAGTGCCGCCGGCCAGGGTAAAACTCATCTGCCACGTGCCGGCCGCGTCGATGGCGACGCCGGTGAGCGAGGCGCCGGTGAGCCAGCGTTCGAGAATGCCGAAGGCCACGCCGGCCTTGGTGAGTTGCTGCGGGTTGTTTTCCTCGGTAGCGGCGCAAAACGTGGAGCCCTTGCTCCAGGTGTACCAGTCGTAGCGCGCCGAGCCGTAGGCCAGATCGACCAGGTAGCGGCGAACGATATAGGCCGCGCCCTGCAGCTCGGAGACGGTCGTATCGCCGGAGGCGCCTTCGGTGTCCCAGAAGGGCAGGCTGGCGACTCCATCCTTGGCCATGATGAGGCGCACGTTGGCGATGGTGGGGCCGATGGTCTCGGGCGGCGCGGTGTAAGTATAAATGTGGAACGGGATGACATCGGTGTAAGAGACGATACCGCCTTGCAGGAGCTGGTCGAGGTAGCCGGTTTCGTAAGGGACCGGCGCGACGACGGTATTGGAGGGGTCGATGGACTTGAGAATCTTGTAGGCTTCCTGAGTAAGCTGGACGAGCTGCGGCACCGTTCCGGAGTAGTAAGTCGGATCGTTGGGCTCGTTCCATATCTCGTAATTGCGGATGCGCCCTTGGTAACGCTGGCCCACGGCGGTGATGTAATCGCGCCAATCCTGGATGTTATTAGGTGGGGCGGGCGCGCCGGCGCCGATGTAGTTGACGTTGTCCGGTTGCGAGGAGGCCCAGCCCGGCGTCTGGCCGAGCGTTAGCAAAATCTGCTGGACGCCGTTGGCCTCGGCCGCAGCGACCCACATGTCCAGCGTCTCCCAATCCCAGACGCCCTTTACCGGCTCGAGCGCCGTCCAAGCCGTCTCCGAGTCCCACAAGCGGAGCTGACCGAACGGGGACTGGGGCCATGGGACTCCTCCAGAGACGGGATTGCCGGCGGCGTCGGTGAAGGCGACGTCGTCCACCCAGAACGTCCCGGCGTAGGAGGCGTGCAGCATGAGTAACACGTCACCGGTGTCGTGGACCACGCCGCTCACCGTGACCTGCTGCCAGTTGGCCGTCAGGGTGGCGGTGGTCTGCGCGTAGGAGGCATAGGGCGAGGGCGCCTGGCGGAGGATCACGTCAACCTTTAAGCCGGGGTCGCCGCGCAACCAGGCCGTGAACGTGTAAGTACGCTCCGGGATCACGGTGACTGGCTGGACAAACTGGACCGCGCCGGAGCCCGGGCTCTGTACAGCGATCTTCTGCGAGGCCGTGCCGCCATGGGGGTTGACCGTGTCCTCTGAATAAACGACCGTGGGGCTGGCCCAACCTGAGTTGTCGGACCAGTGGACGGCAATCTGGCCGGAGATGCCGTTCGCGACTCCTACCTGAGTGTAGGGAGGCTCCAGGCCGGCGTTTCGCAGCATACTCTGCTGGTAGTTGGCGACGTGCATCCCGAAAAACGTCGGCGCAATGGGGCCCAGGACGGGCGTGGGGCCGGGCGAGCCGGGCGTATAGGAAACGGCGAAGTCGTCGACCCAGACCGTTCCGGGCGTGCTCATGCCCAGCATGAGATAGACGTTCTCCGTGGTTGTGATGTAGCCTATCGTCGTAATCTGTTGCCAGTCGCTGGTGAGCGCCAGGGAACTCTGAATGTAGGTCGCGTACGGCGAGGCGGCCTGTTGGATGGACAGAGAAACCTGAACGCCGGGGGTGCCGCGCACCCAGGCCGAGAGCGTGTAGACGTTGCCCGCCTGCTGCGCGAATTGCTGGATCATCTGGAAGCGGTCGCCCCCGACGCTGGAAACCACGATTTTCTGCGAGGCGGCGCCGCCGTGAGGATCGACGGTGTCCTCGGAGTAGGCGATCGTGGGGGCCGGCGCTTGCCAGTATGAGTTGTCCGACCAGCCGTTCGCGATCTGGCCGGTGATCGTGGCAGCACTAGCGTTCACCGGGACATATGGCTCCTCCATGCCGGGGTTGGTCAGAGGGACTTGCGTACCGGCCAGGGCTCGCCCGGCCGGCAAAACGCTCAGCGCCAGCAGCGACAGCAGCAGACTCGAAGCAACGGGATGAGTGCGCGAAAGGGTGTCCATTCCGAGATCCATTCTACTCGCCCGTGCACGGATTGGAAGGATAGGGTCCATGCTGAAATGGCCGCGG
Source organism: Bryobacterales bacterium (assembly GCA_963719445.1). Classification (GTDB taxonomy): domain Bacteria; phylum Acidobacteriota; class Terriglobia; order Bryobacterales; family Bryobacteraceae; genus DASWZN01. The sequence goes on along the minus strand of OY970385.1, from coordinate 2,249,410 downwards.
CCGAAGCCGCAGCGCAGAAGCGCGACGGCACCCGGCCTTCTACAGAAGTTCCGTCGAAGGCGGGGGCCGACGAACTCAAGCGCGGCAACCTGGAGGTTTTGGCCTTCCCGGACTTCTTCCCCAGTCAAGGCGGCCTGCCGATTCAGGTTGACAGCCAGACGATCGGCGGGATGGGGGTCAGCGGCGCCCCCTCCGAAATCGACGAAGCGATCTGACAGGCGGGCATCGACGCGCTGCTGAAGAAGTAGGGGCGCAGAAGACCTGACATGCTGGTGGATCGACGGACGACAAGCCCCCCTACTCCTTCAGCTTGTCCAGAAAGTGATACAGAGAAATCCCCACCGTCGCGTTCAGCAGCCCCAGGATGGCCACGTGCTGCAGGTCGAATAGGAGCCGCTGGCCCAGAAACGCCTGCGCCAGCGCCCAGTAGAACGCCTGGTGGAAGATGAAAAGGCCGAACGCCAGCACGAAGCGGATGAGCACGTGCTCGACGTCGATGCGCATGCCCACCGAGGCCGCGAAGTAGCCCACCAGCGTTTTGTCCAGCCCGAACACGCCGATCGGCTGCGGCGACAGCGAATCCTGCACCAGCCCGATGGCCGCCCCGATAAAAATCCCCGCGATCGGGCTGCGGCGCATCAGCGCGAAATAGACCGTCACCAGCAGCGGCAGCTCCAGATATCGCAGCGACTCGTAGTACCTCGGGACGTAGACCTGGAAAAGGATCGCCAGCAGCGGGACCGCAATGAGCCCCCAGCGCCGGAAGCGGGCCACGCCCCGCTCGCGCGCACTGCCGATGAGGATCTGGTCGCTCAGGTCGCGGCTCATGGGTTTGGAACTCCCGGCGAGACTGGCTTGGCCGCGGCTGCCGGCTTCTGCGCTTGCGCCGCGGCAGCCGCCTTCGCGCGCGCCGCTGCGGCATCCGGGTCCAGATTGAAGTCCGGCGGTTTGGAACCGGGAAGGCCCTGGCCGAACGTGTGCCCCTCCGCCTCGCCGATCCTCTGGTAGCGCTGGCGCATCCGGTCAGCGTCGGTGCTCAGAGCCGGCACGCCCGGCTCCGGCGACGGGCTCTCATCCGGCGGCGGCGCTTGCAGGTGCACGGCGGAGGAAGGAACCTGTCCCTCCGGAATCGCCTGGTGTACGCCTTCGAGGATCACCAGGACCTCCTCCATGCCGCCTTGCAGCCCGCTCGGCGCCACGTACACCAGCTTGTCGGGCTGGCCCGGCTGGGCGCTGGTCACCGTGCCCACCGGGAGGCCCCTCGGAAATACCCCGTCGTCGCCCGTGGTGTAGAACCATTCGCCAACGTCCACCTTCTCCTCGTTCTGGATGTAGTCCACGATGCACTTCGAGGTCTGGCCGAGCCCGCGCAGCGTGCCCCGCACGCGGTGCTGCTGCGAGATGACCCCGGCGGCGAACGTCGGGTCCGTCAGGAGCAGAACCTGAGAGGCGGTGGGGTAGGCGGCGATGACCTTTCCCACGATCCCGTCCGGCGTGATCGCGGCCATGCCGCGCACGACGCCGGCCATCGAGCCGCGGTCGATGAACACCACGCGCGAGCTGGCCGCGGTGCTCATGCCGATGACGCGCGAGGGGAGGGTCTTCGACGGGCTGTGCGCCTGGAACGCGCTCAGAGCGACGGCGCGGTCCGCGCTCCGCAGTTCGGACCTCAGGTACTGGTTCTCGATCTTGAGCCTGCCCCGTTCCGCCTCGAGCCGCTTGTTCTCGTCCGCCAGGTTGTGCAGGTTGATGTACTTGCCCAACGAATCGACGGCGCCGCTGCGGACGGTTTCAATCAGCTTGGCAATAGGCGTGACCGCGGTAACGGCCCACACTCGGATGAGACGAATGTCCTGGTTGCTCTTGACCTGGTAGCCCAGCAGGATGACCTGCGCAAAAATCACCAGAACAAGCACCGTGAGGTTGCGGTACCGGCTCAGCAGGTCCATGAATAACCAGCTTACTCCCGCCCTACTCGAGTGAGATCTTGCGCAGGAGCTTGAAGTCGGTCAGCATCTTGCCCGTCCCGAGCACCACGCTGGCCAGCGGGTCTTCGGCGATCGAAACCGGAAGGCCCGTCTCCTCCCGGATGCGGCGGTCCAGGTTCTTCAGCAGCGCGCCGCCGCCGGTCAGCACGATGCCCCGGTCGCTGATGTCGGCGCTCAGTTCGGGCGGCGTGCGCTCGAGCGCCACGCGGATGGCGTTCATGATCGTCGCCACGCATTCCGAGAGCGCCTCGCGAATCTCGCTGTCGTCTATGGTGATCGTCTTGGGCACGCCTTCGATCAGGTTGCGGCCCTTGATCTCCATCGTCAGCGGCTTGTCCAAGGGATAGGCCGACCCGATCTGAATCTTGATCTGCTCGGCCGTGCGCTCGCCGATCAGCAGGTTGTACTTGCGCTTGAGGTACTGCATGATGGCGTCGTCCATCTCGTTGCCCGCCACGCGCACGGAGCGGGAATAGACGATGCCGGAGAGCGAGATGACGGCCACGTCCGTGGTGCCGCCGCCGATGTCGACGATCATGTTGCCGCAGGGCTCGGTAATCGGGAGGCCGGCGCCGATGGCGGCCACCATCGCCTGCTCGACCAGGTGCACCTCGCTGGCTTTGGCGCGGTACGCCGAATCGACAACCGCCCGCTTCTCCACCTGCGTGATCTCGCAAGGCACGCCGATCACGATGCGCGGGTGCACCAACATCTTGCGGCCGTGCGCCTTCTGAATGAAGTAATTCAGCATGCGCTCGGTCACCTTGAAGTCGGCGATCACGCCGTCCTTCATTGGCCGGATGGCGACGATGTTGCCGGGCGTCCGGCCGAGCATCTCCTTGGCCTCTTTGCCGACCGCTTCGACTTCGCCCGTGTTCTTGTTGATCGCGACGATCGAGGGCTCGTTCACCACGATCCCTTTCCCCTTGGCGTAGACCAGGGTGTTGGCAGTGCCCAGATCGATAGCCAAATCGGAAGAGAACAGGCTGAATAGGGAACGAACATTCATTGCCGTAGTCTTTGAACTCCTTAATGCGGCTAGAAGTGCCGATAATATAGCGCGGCGGTCCTTTCCGAGCGTAACACAGCCATTTGCCTCAGGCCAACCGGTTTTGGAACAAGCGGGACCAACTGAGGCTTGTCCTACCGCATGTTGTACGTGAACGTGAACTGCAGCCGAAGCTGGCTTCCCTGGAATTCCGGCGGAAACGAGGGGAACGGTTGAGAGGCGCTGATGCCGGCCACGGCCGCGCGGTCGAGCGACTCCGTCCCCGACCCCACGGGGATCACCAGCTTGGGAACGTAGCCGTTCCGGTCAATAATGAACTGGACCTGCACCCGGCCCTGGCGTCCCAGCCGCGCGGTCTCCGGGATCACGGCCTGCCAGTTCCGCTTCACCGTCGCCAGAATGCGGATGAGGTACGGCTTGAAGTCCACGCCGCCCGGGTCGCTCAATAACTCGAGAGCGGTGGCTCGCCGGCCGGCGGCAGGCGCCTGCCGGGCTCCGCTTTCAAACCCGATGACGGACGGCAGATCGGAGTCACTCACCGCGATGCCGCCCGCTGGCGCGCGGGGACCGCCGTGGGTGGCTTCGGCGATCACCTCGCCGGGGGACTTCAGCCCCAGGTCCGGACCACCCGGTTTGGGAGTGCCGGATGGCACGCCAGGGGTCTGAAGCGCGAGTTTGGGCCGCTCCTCCGTCTGAATCTGCGGCGGCGGGCCGGGCATTTGCGTGGAGCCAAGCTGCGGCGCGGACGGTGTCTGCGTGTTCGCGCCCGCCGGCGCCACTTTGGGCGGCTCCGGCAGAGCCAAGGGGCCGCCGGCATGGCCCGCGGAATCGCCGGCGGAACCCGCAGCGCCGGCCGCGGGACCAGATTGTCCAGGCTGAATTCCTTGCCGACCTTGGCCCGGTTCGGCGCCGTCTGCGTCAACTCCATCGGAGGCGCCACCAGGACCGTGGACGAGCGGAACCCGCGGCCCGAACTCTCCCCGGGAATCGCGCCCTCGCGCGCCAGCAGCACCAGGACTGCCAGCCCCGCTGCGTGAAGCGCTACCGAGACCGCGAACGCCCGGCCGCGAACGGCCGGCCGATTGAGGCTGGGCCATTCCAGAACCAGTTCAGGAGGCGTTCGGGTGTCCGGGGGGCGCGTCAGAGCTGACATGCACCACTCTTCGGCCGGCGCGCGAATTGCAGAGCGCGCTCAGCGCTTCCAGGCCGCCAGCGATTGTTCGACCAGGCGGGAATGCTCTTCAATCTTAGCAAGGACGGCCAGAGCGGCTTCGAGCGCGCGGCATCCGTCCTCGCCCGCGACCAGGGGCTGCGTGCGCGCCCTGGCGCACTCGAAGAAATGCTCCAGCTCGAGTTGGAGCGGCTCGCCCTTGGCGACCTCCAGCATGCGAAACCCGATGCCGCCCTCCCCGCCGACCTCGAAAACCGCCCCCTCCTGACGCGCATAGTCCAGAGAAATGTATTGACGCGGTTGAAACAGCCGTAGTTTCCTCACGCGCTCGGTAGAGACCCGGCTGGCGGTGAGGTTGGCCACGCAGCCGCCCGGAAAAGCCAGCCGTACGTTGGCGATATCCACCTTCCGGGAAAGCACCGAGATGCCGGCCGCGCGGATCTCTTCCGGCGCCTGGCCCACCAGGTCGAGCACGATGTCGAGGTCGTGAATCATCAGGTCGAGGACCACGTCCACGTCGAGGCTGCGCGGCGCGAACACGCTCATGCGGTGGACCTCGAAGAACAGCGGCAGCGTGGTGGCATTCTTTAGCGCCGCCACCGCCGGATTAAACCGCTCGAGGTGCCCCACCTGCAGGATGCGCCCGTGGGCCCGGGCAGTCTCGATCAGCCGCCGCGCCGAGGCCAGGTCCGGGGCAATCGGCTTCTCGACCAGCACGTCGAGCCCGGTTTCGAGCAGTTGGCAGCCGACCGCGGCGTGCGCGCTGGTGGGAACGGCAACGATCGCCGCATCCGCCCGGTCTTGCAGCTCGGCGAAATCGACCGCCGGGCAGCCGAAGCGGGCCGCCGCCGCTCGCGCGCGGTCCGGATCAAGATCGGTGACCGCCACCAGCTCGGCTCGCTCCGACTGGCTCACCACGCGCATGTGGTTCAGTCCGAACTGCCCCGCGCCGACCACGGCAACTCGAAGTTTGGGCATTTGCCTTGTAATGTTAGCACGCGGTTGCGGGAGGGCTTGGCCTGGATACACATGCCAGGAGCCACAAGCCCTTCGGTTCCGAACAGGGTCGTCCCAAAAACGGACACTTGGAGGCGACCTTCTGGCCGCTCGATGTGGTAAGCCCCATGTTTTCATGCAGGCAGAGGTTGGTATCGGACGTGCGTAACCGAAAACCGGTAACCGTATGGACGTCCCAAGAAAATCCGCGGCGCGGAACAAGAGAATCCGGCAGATCGTACTTGGAGTAGTGGTTCTTGCCGCGGTTGGCGTAACGACGAAAGTGCTGGGCGGGCTGAAGCCCGCGGCCCCCAGCGTAGACAGGGCACAGGTCTGGATGGATGCCGTCAAGCGCGGGCCGATGCTGCGGCAGGTCCGCGGTCTCGGCACGCTGGTGCCGATCGACGGAGGCCTGGTGATTCCGGCCGAAACCGATGGCCGTGTGGAGCAGCGCCTGGCGCTTCCCGGCACAATCGTGACGCCCAGCACCGTGTTGCTGGTCATGACCAACCCCGAACTCGAGCAGGCCACCATCGACGCCGAATGGAAAGTGAAAGCCGCCGAGGCCGAGTTGAACAACCTGAAGGTGAAGCTCGAAAGCGACCGCCTGACGCAACAGGCAGCCGCGGCCACGGTGGAAACCGATTCGCATACCGCCCGGCTCGAGGCGGACCGCGACGCCGAGCTGAGCCGCTTCGGACTGACCGCCGATATCCAGGCCAAGAAATCCGCCGCGACGGCCCAGGACCTGGAGAACCGGAACCAGATCGAGAAGAAGCGGCTGGACATCGGCCTCGAAGCGATCAAGGCGCAACTGGCCGTCCAGCAGGCGACGGTGGAGCAGCTTCGCGCGCTGTGGGAACTGAAAAAGAGCCAAATCGCGGCGCTGCGCGTCAAAGCGGGTGTGTCCGGCGTTCTGCAGCAGGTGCCCGTGGATGTCGGGCAGCGGGTGACAGCGGGTGCAATCCTGGCCAAGGTGGTTCAGCCGGAGAAGCTGAAGGCCGAGCTGAAGATCCCGGAGACGCAGGCCAAGGACGTCGCCATCGGCCAGGTGGCCTCCATCGACACGCGCAACGGCATCATCGACGGCCACGTCTCGCGAATCGATCCGGCGGCCGTGAACGGAACGGTGACGGTGGATGTGAAGCTGGAAGGCGCGCTGCCGCTGGGCGCGCGGCCGGATTTGAGTGTGGACGGAACCATCGAGATCGAGAGGCTCACCGATGTGCTGTATGTAGGACGGCCGACCTTCGGCCAGCCGAACAGCCAGATCAGCCTCTTCAAGCTCGATCCGGATGGAAAGGGCGCGACCCGCGTGCAGGTGAAGCTGGGACGCAGCTCCGTGAACACGATTGAAATTCTGGAAGGTCTGCGGATTGGAGACCAGGTGATCCTGTCTGACATGTCCGCTTGGGATGCGCACGACCGCATCCGGTTGAACTAAGGCTAGCGAGGAGTGCTCTATGAGCTCAAACAACAATGAAACGCTCATCCGCCTGGAAGGCGTGACGAAGGTGTTCCTGACCGACGAGATGGAGACGCATGCGCTGGCGGGCGTGCACCTGGAAATCAAGAAAGGCGAGTACTTCTCGATAGCCGGCCCCTCCGGTTGCGGCAAGTCGACCCTGCTGTCGATTTTGGGGCTGCTCGATTCGCCGACCGACGGGAAGTACATCCTGAACGGCCAGCCGGTGGAGAGCCTGAAGGCGTCCGAGCGGGCGCGCATCCGCAACCGCGAGATCGGCTTCGTCTTCCAGGCCTTCAACCTGATCGGCGATCTCACGGTTTATGAGAACGTCGAGCTGCCGCTCACCTACCGGGGCATGCCCTCGAGCGAGCGCAAGAAGCGGGTGCAGAACGCGCTCGAGCGGGTCGAGATGGCGCACCGCATGAAGCACTACCCGGCGCAGCTTTCGGGCGGCCAGCAGCAGCGCGTGGCCGTGGCCCGGGCGCTGGTGGGCGATCCGCTGATCCTGCTGGCCGACGAGCCCACCGGCAACCTTGACTCGAAGAACGGCGAAGCGGTCATGGGGCTGATGAGCGAGCTGCACCGCGGCGGCGCGACCATCTGCATGGTGACCCACGACCCGCGCTACGCCGCCTACTCCGACCGCAGCATTCACCTCTTCGACGGCCGCGTGGTGGAAGAGAGCGCGGAAGGCCAGCAGGCCGCGGGCGACTGAGGCTGGCGGAAGCTACGGCAGCGACGGTGATCTGCGGTTCATCTTTACGACCGCGGCCTCGATTCCCTTGACGCGCTAGGAGGAATTAGGTTCGGTTTCTCCAATGCGCCCGAATTCCTGCTGTGCTCCTTCAGCCTCCAGGCTCAGGGGTCGGCTTGCGTCAGTTACATGACTTACTGAGCCGAAGTATGTGTCGAGAAAGTCTCGACATATCTCCGATCGGGCGTTTCTTTCCCTATCACAGCGTCAGAGCTGACTTGTACAAGAGCGATCTGAGTTCAGGGCGTTGCGAGGCGAAGAGCCTGTCACGAAGCGCCGGCTTGAACCGCTCTCTAACGGTCGCGGCTTGCCCCTTTGACCGGGCCGGGCAGACGCACCGCGCCGAACCGGGTCTTCATCCCTCCACTACCATCTGCACCCCAATACGGGCCCATCGCACCCCGCGCTTGTGTATTCGTTGCCCCGCAGAAAGCGGTCACCTCCTCTCCCGCATGCGCCAGTCAAAGCGCCGCCCATGCGCGGTCTCTGACGAGGTAGCCGAGTCCTCTTAATGAAGATTAACGGCACTGGCTGACGTCGCCGCGAGCACAAACAAGTTGAGGATCCGAAATCGTCCGCATAGCAGAATTTACGCTCTCAATGTAATAAGTTCCTCTCGCCTGAGTTGTGGAATGTCTGTAAGTCATTCAACCACAGACGAGAGCGTGCGAAACGAGCGACTGGCCACTTGACTGCCATCGTTTCCTCGCTGCCGCCGTGCAGCTTCCGCGCCGACCTGACCGCAGAGCGTTCGGAGGTCGGTTGCGGTACCGGAGTTAACAGGGTCGCATTAACTTCTGGGGTCTTGTTTTCTCCACCGCTTGGTCGCCATATATACGATGCAGCTCTGATTTGTCATCAGGTTCGCCGCGCCGCCGGCTGCTGCACGCCGCTTTTACGTCCTCGATACGAAAAGCACAAAACCTGCCCTTTCCTTTCCTGGGCGCCACGTGTCGTGGCAAAGGGATGAGGGCACAGAGGAAGGAAGTTTAATCCCAATGACTTGGAAGTTCATTACGCGCCCATTGCTGGTGCAAATGGGGCTGCTAGCGATTTTGCCAGGGACTGTTCTGTCCCAGACACCGGCGCCGCGCCTGTTCTTCTCCGACTTAGTGACCGGCCCCAACACGGGCGGCCAGGGCAATAACGGCGCTTTCGTCACCCTCTACGGTAATTACTTCGGCTCCAACCCCACCGTGACCGTGGGCGGCGGGACCGCCATCGTCACGATGCCTTCCGCGTCGTACCTGTGGTATCAGAAGATGACCATCCAGTTGGGCGCGCTCGCTCAAACCGGCAATATTGTCGTTTCCAACTCGAACGGCACTTCTAACGGCCTGCCCTTCACCGTCTGCTCGGGCGCCATCTATTTCGTAGCTACAAACGGCAGCGATTCCAACGCGGGCTCTTACACCGCGCCATGGAAGACTCTGGTGCATGCCGTGCAGACTGCCGGCGCCAGTGCCGGTTCCATCATCTACGCCATGGATGGCGTCTCCCAGACCGTCGACGACGGGCAGGGCTGGAGCGCGGCCATTCTCTTGCGCTCCGACTGGTCCAAAGGAACGGCAGCTAACCCGACTGCTCTGATCGCCTATCCCGGCGCCACGGTGACCGTCGGCAACCCGACGGGAACATCGCCGACCTACGGCATTCGAACCACGGACCCGGCGTCGGCGGGCAGCAGCGCCTGCGGCGGCAACTGGGTCATAGCGGGGCTCTACCTGCGCGGGATCCAGCCCATCCAGACCGCCGCGGGCACCCACTGGCGCATCATCGGCAACGACGTCTCGAATCCGCAGGCCAGCGGCGGCAACGGCGGCGGCTCAGCCCTGGGCGTGATGCAGTCCACCTACACCAAAATCCTGGGCAACAACGGCCACGATATGAACCTGGCCAGCACCGACCGCCTGCAGCAGGCTTTCTATCCCGGCACCGACAGCAATCACCTGGAGCTGGGCTGGAACATGATCGAGAACGCCAAGGGGCGGGCCGGCATCCAGATCCACTCCTCTCCGCTTTCGAGCGGCAACGGCTATGCGATGTACGACCTTTCGATCCACGACAACGTGGTGCACGACATCGCCGAGGAAGGCATTCTGGTGGACACCGTGGACCCCTCCAAGGGGCCGGTCACGGTGTACAACAACGTGGTGTACAACGTGGGGCAGGACGGGCAGTCCGACGGAGCGATCTACCGCGCCGACAGCTCGGACTACGACACCTCGCAGGGGGTGGGTTCGGGATACGTGGACTTCTACAACAACACCATCTTCGCCTACCAGGGAGGGCCGGGCTTTGGAAACAGCTTCGAGGTGCACCAGGGGCAGGCGCTGATCGACCGGCTGCGGAACAACATCATTCTGAGTTCGGGCGGGGACTACTTCGACGTGACGAACAGCACCAACAACCAAGGGTGCTCCAGCACATGCAGCGCCTCGGCGTGTCCGAACTTCGTGGGGTCGAACAATATACTTTACGGAGCGGGCGCGGCGACCTTCACGAATCTCATCCTCGCCTCGATCAACGCCGATCCGAAGCTGGTGAATGCGGCGACAGGCGACGCACACCTGCAGGCGGGGAGCCCGGCGATTGGAGCGGGCGTGACGATCTCCGGACTGGCGACGGACCTCGAGGGCAAGCCGCGGCCGGCAAGCGGGGCGCCCGACATTGGAGCCTACCAGTCCGGGAGTGCGAGCGCGACGCCTACGCCGACCCCGACGCCTACGCCGACTCCCACTCCAACACCAACCCCAACACCTACGCCGACCCCAACACCTAAGCCGACCCCGACGCCAACTCCGACTCCGACACCAACGCCTAAGCCGACTCCGACCCCGACGCCAACTCCGACTCCGACACCAACGCCTAAGCCGACTCCGACTCCAACGCCAACTCCCACACCGACGCCAACACCTAAACCAACTCCGACTCCGAAGCCGGCCCCAACGCCTGTGCCGACGATGACCATCAGCCCGGCGTCAGCAAGTCTGGCAGCCGGCAAGACTCAGCAGTTTGCGGTGACAGCGAGCGGAGGCTCTCACTCAAACACCAACTGCGCGTGGTCAGTGACTCCCACGGCCGGAACGATTTCGTCCTCGGGTCTCTACACGGCGCCTGCGACAGTCACCACACAACAGACCGTGACCGTGAAGGCCGTCATGGCGTCCAATTCGGCAGTCTCTGCGACCGCGGCCGTCACGCTCACGACCTCGGCGGCCACCAGCAGCTACTCGGTGGCGGCGACGGTGAGCGGATCTTCGCTGAAGGTCACCTGGACAGCGCCGTCCGGCGCGTCTTCCGGGGACTATATCACTCTGGCTTCTCCGGGCGGACCCGACTGGTGGAATCTCTGGTCAGGCAGCACGAAAGGCGCCACCAGCGGAAGCTTCACCGTGGCAACGCCTTCCAGCCCCGGGCTCTATCAGTTTCGCTACTACAAGTCGAGCGGGAGCACTGCGGCGGCGACGAGCAATACGCTGGCGATCAACGTCTCGGCCTTCAGCGTGACACCGAGTCCCGCTACGGTCTCCAAGGGTGGTACGGTCACTGTCTCCTGGACCGCTCCGGCGGGCCGGCCAGGCAACTGGGGAGATACGATCGGTCTCTACAAGGTGGGAACAACCAGCGACAACACTATTTCCTACGTCTATCCGCAGGGCTCGGCCGGCGGCACGACGAAAGGCACTTACACCCTCACTGCTCCGTCGACTTCCGGAAGCTATGAGCTGCGGTATATTCTGGCCACCGGCGGCTACATCGCCGAGGCCATAACTCCGCTAACCGTCCAGTAAGTCGAGGCGTGCTGCGGCTAGCCAGGTAGCCGCCACCGGTGGTCATTGGATGGCCCCGGTGACGGTTGCCTGGCTGGCAGCGCCTCCCCCGGTGGCTCTCCTTTGGAACCTGCCTCGTCGAACCCGTCCTCTCGCCTGCGGCGCGAAGTGGCCGTTGATGTCGGGGACCACCTGCGTCGGGTTCATGGCGAAGATGCGGATGGTCCCGCTTGCGCCCGCCGGAATGACCGCCGCGTCTGCCGCGGCAGCTCCGTCCGCTGGAGAGGTTGATGCTGGCGTTGCCGGAGGTGGGTTTGGCGTCGGGGTCGGCGTAGGCGTCGCGCTCGCACTCCCGGACTGGTAGGCTCCAATGTCGGGCGCCCCGCTTGCCGGCCGCGGCTTGCCCTCGAGGTCCGTCGCCAGTCCGGAGATCGTCACGCCCGCTCCAATCGCCGGGCTCCCCGCCTGCAGGTGTGCGTCGCCTGTCGCCGCATTCACCAGCTTCGGATCGGCGTTGATCGAGGCGAGGATCAGATTCGTGAAGGTCGCCGCGCCCGCCCCGTAAAGTATATTGTTCGACCCCACGAAGTTCGGACACGCCGAGGCGCTGCATGTGCTGGAGCACCCTTGGTTGTTGGTGCTGTTCGTCACGTCGAAGTACGCTCCGCCCGAACTCAGAATGATGTTGTTCCGCAGCCGGTCGATCAGCGCCTGCCCCTGGTGCACCTCGAAGCTGTTTCCAAAGCCCGGCCCTCCCTGGTAGGCGAAGATGGTGTTGTTGTAGAAGTCCACGTATCCCGAACCCACCCCCTGCGAGGTGTCGTAGTCCGAGCTGTCGGCGCGGTAGATCGCTCCGTCGGACTGCCCGTCCTGCCCCACGTTGTACACCACGTTGTTGTACACCGTGACCGGCCCCTTGGAGGGGTCCACGGTGTCCACCAGAATGCCTTCCTCGGCGATGTCGTGCACCACGTTGTCGTGGATCGAAAGGTCGTACATCGCATAGCCATTGCCGCTCGAAAGCGGAGAGGAGTGGATCTGGATGCCGGCCCGCCCCTTGGCGTTCTCGATCATGTTCCAGCCCAGCTCCAGGTGATTGCTGTCGGTGCCGGGATAGAAAGCCTGCTGCAGGCGGTCGGTGCTGGCCAGGTTCATATCGTGGCCGTTGTTGCCCAGGATTTTGGTGTAGGTGGACTGCATCACGCCCAGGGCCGAGCCGCCGCCGTTGCCGCCGCTGGCCTGCGGATTCGAGACGTCGTTGCCGATGATGCGCCAGTGGGTGCCCGCGGCGGTCTGGATGGGCTGGATCCCGCGCAGGTAGAGCCCCGCTATGACCCAGTTGCCGCCGCACGGACGGCCCGAGGAATCCGTGCTTCGCATTCCGTATGCCGGAGATGAGCCCGCCGCGTTGCCGATAATCACCGTGGCGCCGGGATAGGCGATCAGAGCCTTCGGGTTGGCTGAGGTTCCCTGACACCAATCCGCTCGCAGGGTGATCGCGGCGCCCCAGCCTTCTCCATCGTCCGTAGTTTGGGAGACACCATCCATCGCGTAAATAATGGAGCCGGCGCCGGTGGTCTGTACGGCGTGGACCAGCGTCCGCCAAGGCGAGGCATAAGAGCCCGAGCTCGAATCCCTGCCCTTGGTGGCCACGAAATAGATTTTGCCCGAGCGGACTGTGAAGGGTAGGCCGTTGGAAGTGCCGTTCGAATTGGACACGACGATACTGCCGGTCCGCGCGTTTGGACCAAGCTGAATGGTCATTTTCTGGTACCACAGGTAAGGGGCTGGCGCCAGTGTGACGATGGCCTGTCCTCCGCCGACGGTTACGCTGGGGTTGGCGCCTAAGTAGTTGCCGTAGAGGGTGACGAAAGCGCCGTTGTTACCCTGGCCACCTGAATTGGGTCCGGTCACCAGGTCGGAGAAGAACAGGCGCGGCGGGGGCCCTTGAGAGAGGGCGATCCGTGGCAGGACAGCCAGCAGCCCTAACACCAGCCGGGTGGTCAAGGACATCGAACTTCCGCTTCTACCCTGCCGGCGGAGTGGGCAGGCCCCGCTCCAGGTATTCGATGAGCAGCCGCTCCGGTGTGCACACCCAGGCAATCCGGCGTCCGCTGAACGCGACTGCCTCCGCCGGAGGAAGCAGCAAAACGGCGCCGGCAGCCAGCGCGCTCTCCAGCCGGGCGTCCAGCGCATCGACCTCGTAGCAAAGATGATGCAGCCCGCCACCGCGCTTCAGGAACCCGGCCACGCGCGATTGCGGAGACGCCGGTTCCACCAGCTCGATCATAGGAGCCTCGGGCGCGCCATGTTCCAGGAACGTAACCCGGACCGTCTGCACCGGATCGTGAAACACCCGTCCGTCCCAGCGTAGTCCCATCCCCGTTATGAAGCGGCCGACCCCATCGCCGATCGAAGGAACCACGAAGCCGATGTGATGCAGGCGCTCCATTACCTTCTCACTGCCTCCGCCACCGCTGCCGGCCTCGCCGCGTCGAGCTCCGCGACGGTCCGGCTCAGCTCGGACATGACCGAAGCCGCGCCGGACTTACTCAGGTGGACCGCATCCTCGAAGTTCCGCAAGTCGGCTCGCAGGTCCACATGCGACGGATCGTTGAAATCCACCACCGCGTCGCCCGGACGGAGCAACGAACTCACGGTGTCGCGATAACGCGCGAACTCGGCCGAGCGGATCGCGAGGATGGGCGCCGGAACCGGCGGATAGAAGACCAGCATCCGCCGGCTGCGGCGCCGGGCCGTGGTCAGGACGTGGTCCAATCCGGCCAGCGCCACGGGATCGATGGAGTAGTTGCCGACCGACGCCTGCCCGCGCCGGATTGCGCCGACTGCCTTATCGATCGTTTTTCGCACTGTGGCAGCATCCACGTCCGCGCCCTCCCGCAGAGTACCCATCTCGTCGTACTCACCGTGCACAAGCCCGCGGCGAACTGCCAGCGCGGAGAGATAGGCGGTCAGCAACTGCGGCGAGCCCAGCGCGCCCCAGTATTGGCGGGGCGTCATCAGGTCCGTCTTTCGGTCGTGGTCGAGGGTCAGATAGCGGTGGATGCAGACGATGGTGAGCTTCAGCGTGCTCTTGCCGTAAACGTTCTCCGCGATCGGCCGAAGATCCTCCACGTTCCCGCCATTGATCGACGCGTTGTAGATCCGGTAGCCGCTGAACTGCCTCGGGTCCAGGTTGTCCGACACCGACGAGCCCAGCAGGATGCCGTCGAAGTTCTCCGGTATGTACCGCAGGGAGTAAAGATACTTGGCGATTCGCTCCTCGCCATAAACGGGGAGAGAACGCGCGCGGGACGATCGAAACAAACCGTACGGATCCGCATACATGTTGAACGGGATCAGGACCGCCAAAGCCGCGATGAAACCGGTTGCGAAGACTGCCAGGAATTGTTTAGAAGTCACGGTAGACGAAGCTCCTCGACACAACGCCGTTGGCGTAGATGCAGGAAACCACCGCCAGCGCGACTGCGGTTGCCGCAGTGGCCCATGAAGGCTGGAAGGTGCGCTGCAGCTCCAGTGAGCTCTTTCCGCGAATCTGGGTGGCCAGGCCGAAAAGCATCCAGCCGATGCCCAGAAGCTGATCCACGCGCCCGATGCCGCTCCACGGCTCATAGTTGAACAGCCCGCCCCGCAGGCTGAACATCGATACGACGATCCGGGCGGCCTGCGCCAGGTTGTCGGCCCGAAAGACGACCAGCGCGACCACCACGAAGGTGAAAGTGACCAACCACCCCAGCGGCGCCGGCATGGGCCACTTCATCTTTCTCCAAAGCTGGTTCAGCGCCAGCGCCACGCCATGCAGCGCTCCAAAGACGATGAAGGTCCAGTTGGCCCCGTGCCAGAAACCGATAATCACCATCACCACGAAGGTGGCCAGCATGGCCTTGGCGATCGTGACCCGGGCCAGGGAGCGGATAATGGGCGTGTACATGTAAGTCGTGAAGAAGTTAGTCAGCGTCATGTGCCAGCGGCGCCAGAAGTCGCTGATACTTTGGGCGCTGAAGGGCGCATTGAAGTTCTGTGGCAGCTTGATGTTGAGCATCAGCCCGGCGCCGATCGCCATGTCCGTGTAGCCGCTGAAATCGAAGTAGAGCTGGAAGGTGAACGCCAGCCCGGCGATCCAGCCGCCCGCCAGAGAGAGCGGATGATTGTAGCTGAATCCCGCGTCCGCCCAGCGGAAGAAACTGTCCGCCAGCACCACCTTCTTGAACAAGCCGATCACGAATACGAACAGGCCCGCCGCGACGTTGTCCGCGTCGAGCCGCCATCCTTTCGGATCGTCGAGCTGAGGCACGACCTGCTTCCAGCGGACGATCGGCCCCATGGTGACGTACGGGAAAAGGCCCGCAAAAACGAAGTAATCCAGCCAGTTGTGCCCCTCCACCATCCCTTCGTAAGAGTCCACCAGAAACATGATCTGCTGGATCGTGAAGAAGCTGATGCCGAGCGGGAATGCAATGTGGGGCGCCACCAGCCTGGCGCCGGCCACCTGATTGAGCGTGACTACGAAGAAGCCGGCATATTTGAAGGCGCAAAGGAACAGCACGTTGGCGGCGATTCCGGCGACCAGAACCGCGCGGCGATGCAGTCTGAAAGGCCCGCTGGGGTTCAGAAGCCACGTCGCAAGCAGGCAGTTGACGGTTACCGACCCCAGCAGGACCGGCAGAGTCTCGACCCGGCCGCCGGAGTAGAACACGAGAGACGCGGCCAGCAGCCATAGCTTGGCCCAGCGCCGGTCCGTGCTGCGGCCTAACAAAAAGTAACCCGCCACCACCACCGGCAGGAACAGGAAAATGAACGCCAGGGAGTTAAAAGTCATAAGACGGTACACCCGCTACTGCCTGGTGCGCTCCTGTTTCTTCCGGATCAGAGTAACCATCTCGCCCACGTTGCCGAGCTCCTGAATCTCGCCCAGTGCGAACTTGACGTTGAATTCGCGCTCAATGGCGAAGATCAGGTTGATGTTCGTGAGGGAGTCCCATCCGGACACATCGTTCGCCGTCGTCCCCGGCGCGATTGCCAGCTTCGGATCGTCGAAAACGTCCTGAAACACAGTCTGGAGTCTCGGCATCAGCTCGTCCATGTTCACCTCCTGGGATTGAATGCGTCTTACGCGTTGGCGGTCCTCACCACCGGGCGCCCGGTTCTCCGTACGTGCGCCGCCCTGGGGGACCAGGCTGCGGGTACCGGATAGGACCACAGCGTCCTCCCGTCCTGCTGGTCCCCGACCCGGCTGAAGCCCAATGCGCTGTAGTGCTCCGCGACCATCCCATTCTTCTTGGACGGAATGTAGACGCCCAGAATCTCGCGCACCCCGCGAGCGCAGCATTGCTCGACCAGTGCGTCGAACATCGCGGTTTCCATCTCCCTTTTCAACACCCGGCAGCTCATCAGCCAGAGGTCGATCTCGACCGTCTGCCCGCGGACCTTGCCGATCACCACCGACACCAGCCCGTTGTCTCCAAACTTGTCGGCGAGCCGCCCATAGAGAGTGATCGAAGCCGGATCGTTCGCGGCTGCCTCCACCTCCGCGGCCGTGTAGCGCCTGGTGGTGAGATTGAACTGGTTGGTCTTGTTGATCAACTGCGTGATCCGTTCCATGTAGACCGGCACGAAGGGTCCGATCTCCGCAGTCATCTCCAGCGACGCGAGGAATTCCCCATAACTGCCGAAGGCGGACTCGTAGTTACTGCGCTGCGCATTGCCGCTATAGTAGGCGGCCCGCTCGAGATCGTCCCGGACGATCTTGAACGGCTCGAAATACGCCTCGCGCTCGAGCGCTTCCGCGAACAGCGAGACGTCGGAACCCACGTCCGGCACCGCGACTTCGGGCAACTGCGCCGCAACGATGGCGCGCTCGGCCGGGTTGTCATCCACGAACACCAGGCTGTCGAGCCCGATGTTCAGCTCGGCCGCGATCTCGCGAATATTGTCGGGCTTCGGATTCCAGTTAGCCTTGAACGCACTGAAGTCCTCCAGCTTCAAAACACTGTCGGGGTGCGAGAAGCCTTCCCTGGCGTTCTCCGGGTCGTTCTTCGAACACACGGCCAGCAGAACGCCGCGCGCCCGTAGCCCCTGCGCGTATCGCTGGAAGGCTGCGAATGCCTCGCCTACCGGATGATCCCGCCCCAGAACGAGGTTCTGCAGACCGTCGTCGCCGATGACGCCGCCCCACAGCGTGTTGTCAAGATCGAGCACCAGGCACTTCTTCGTCTTTCCGTAAACGGCCTTGACGATTGCTGCGACATTCTGAGCGAGGGCCACCGTGGCCAGCGGGCTCACCGCCATGTGGTAGTTGTACCAGTAACTATAGTCGAACCACTGGGACAGGCCCGTTTGCGACGAAAGATACAAGATATCGTTAATCAGAAACCGCGAGTGAGTGGCCGCATACTTCGCGAACCCGGCGTTCAGCCGCAGCAGAAAGTTAACCCGGCCGTAGGGCTCGGCGGCCTCCAGGTTACCGGCGGGCCTCAAGCGAGGCAGGTCGAAATTGTTCTGGATAATGACCGCGCCGAGCCCCTCGTGGATCTTCTTCCAGAAGGCCTCGAAGCGGGCCATCTCCCTGCGCGCGAGTTCCTCGACTTCGGCCTCCGGCTGGAGCGGATCCGGGAATCGCGAAACGTTGTGCCAGGTGGTGTGCACAAAGACGATGTCCGGCTTGAAGCTCCACAGCTCCGGGCTCTGGTACATCACCTCTTCGTGCCAGGCGCCGTAGGCCGACTCGTAAAACGACGGCTGGATCCCGTGCGCCAGGAGGAAGATTTCAAGAATGCTGCGGATCTCCTGGGTGGTCGAACCGCCCAGAATGGCAATCTTGACCGGAAGAAGGCTGGGCTGACTGAGCAACTCTTTCCTGAGCGCCGTCCGCTTCCGCAGGACCGTCTCCGCCGCTACTGGAAATCGCAGTTCTTGGGGCAGTTGCATAGCAACCTCAGAGCGCCGCCGCAATTTGCGGCTCTTCGATCTCTCCGGCCTCTTCCGTGGCGCTCTCCTCCGCCGCGGGGGCGCTCTCGAGGATTACGGCCCGCGCCACCAGTCCGGCGAGCACCCACATGTAGCCGGCCACCTGGAAATAGGTCCAACGGTCGCCGAAACAGTTGGCTGTCAAAGCGGCCACGACCCATCCGGCCAGGCCCAGCCCCAGCGCGGCGAAGAACGGATCGTTCGACTTCCGGAACAGCCTGTATCCGGTGCGGAACGTCTTGACCACCAGCCACAGAAACAGGAGCAGGCCCAGAACGCCGGTCTCGACCAGCACCTTCAAGAAGAAATTGTGCGTGTCCTCGTACTGGCCGACACGGTGCATATAGGCGTAAGTGTTGAAGCCGGTGCCGGCGAGCGCGTTGGAGTCGACCATCTGCACGGCGTCTTCCCACAGTGTCAGGCGTAACTCGGAGGAGTGATCGAGCGCGCCGTCCTCGTCGGTCATCGACACGCGCTGGGTGACCGCGGCGGGCACGAACGCGGTCCAGGTCAGCAGGAATGCCGCCATCAGTACCAGTAGCTTGCGCTGCTTCACGACGCCCAGGAAGAGACCGCCCGTCAGCATGGCGGCGTACCCGCCGCGGGACAGGCTGTACATGAGGCACGACACGGAAAAAGCCGCCAGGGCGTAAAGCGCCAACTGCAGCAGGCGCTTGCGGGCGAAAGCCGCCAGCGCCAGCAGAAGCACAGTGAACTGGGCTTCGAAAGCCGCCAGGCCGTTGGTTCCCGCATAGCCCATGTTGCCGCCCACGTCTCTGAGATCGTTCGAGAAGTTCGAAAAATCCCGGCCCGAAATCTCACTCGAGAAACTGCGGTTCAGCATCAGCCCCGAAAGACACATCACCAGAACGATGGCCATCATCTGCCGCCTGGTCGGCTGTACGGCCGCCACCAGCAGGAGCAGGGCCGGCATAGCCATGTACCCCTGCCAGTACTGGAAGCGTGGATCCCCGAAGATCGGGAACGCGCTTCCCAGGTAGAGGGCGCCCAAGCACAAGGACGCGTACGTGAAGCCCCCGTAAATCACCAGTAGCCGGGTCCAGGGAGTCTTCGGCAGTACCGGCTGGCCGCGGCGCAGAACTCCCAGGGCCACTCCGAGCAACATGAGCCCGATGACGCTGCTCCCCAGCGGGAAGTCGTTCATGCGGTACCGGATGGTCTGGAGCGGGATCAGCGGGAGCAGGTAGAAGATCCCGACGATCGGCCTCCAAAACAGGCTGGCGAGCAGGGCCGCCACGCCCGCGGCGTAGAGTATGTAGGCTATATAAGGATCAAGACCGAAGTGCATTCGCGTATCTCAGTTTCCCTGCCGGCGCCAAAGGACGATGTCACTCCCGCCCTTCCTGGACTGGAAGCGGGCTACCTCGCGGTAGTAAGTGGCGATGGTATCGACCGTTTTCGCGCCCAGCGGCCCCAGGTCGAAGACCAGGTACTCCGGAGTCCCCGCCAGCCGCGGAGCGCTGGGCTGAGCTGACGACTCCGCCGCAGTCGCCTCGACCCTGTATCCGGGCAAGTATGCCGCGAAAGTCTGGGGATTGCGGTTCACCAGCACGGTGGTTCCGTCCGGAACCAGCGAGGGCAGTTTCTTGACTGCCAGCTCCAACGCATCGGCGGGTGAAGCGTGCACCGGCCCGTTGCGGAACTCCTGCGCCGCACAGAGCCCGATCAGCAGGCATCCCGCCAGGGCCGCTGCCGTCCGGTAGCGCGGCGCGACAGACCGGACCCAGTAATGCAGCGCGATCCCCGCCGCGAGCAGCAGGAAGACAATGACCTCCGCGGCGTAGGTGCTATTCATGAAGCCGTTGCCCGCATTCAGCACGAACGCTGCCGCGGCATAAAGGCCAAAAACGGATACGCTCCCCGGCGCGCGCCGGCGCACGACCAAAGCGGCAAACAGAATGAGGCCCGCCACGGACACCAGGAGCAAGAGGGCGCTCGAGTCGAACAGCCGCTCGTACATGCCGGCCGCAGTCAGCGGCAGGAACAGCTCGCCGCGCTTGAAGAGCGCCTGCGCGACGAACGTTGCGTAGGAAACCAGGTAGCCGCCTCTCAGAATTCCGCCCGGCCAAACCACGAACAGGACAGCTACGAAGACCGCGCCCGCGGCCGCCGCGTCCCGCCACCAGCGCCGCGGCTGAAGCGCCGCTCGCAGCCATTCCGGGTGCGCGATAAAGGTTGCGGGCAGGGCAGCCAGGACCAAGGCCGGCGCCAGCTCCATCGACGCGAAAGCGATCGCGAGTGCGGCCACCGCGGCCAGCAGCAGCCTCCTCCGGCCGCTTGCGAGAAAGGCCGCATACCGCTCCAGGAACACGAAGGCGGCCAGGATGTACCAGGGATGAGGCGACAGGGCCGGCGCCGTCGCGGAAAACCGGGCATTCACAGCGATTGCCAGGGCCGTGACCGCGGAGAGGAGGATCCCCGCGCCCAGACGCCGCATCAGCAGAACCACCAGCCCGCACAGCACGACGCCTGTGACGGCGGGCAGGATGCGGTGAATGCGGTCCGAGGCGTCGTAACTCGCCGCGATCGCGCTGGCATAGAACCCCGCCGGCACGTGAAAGTGCCGCAGAGCGGTCGCATCCGACCGGCGGCTCAGGTACTCCCACGGATGCCCGTCCGTGAGCGCACGGTCCCGAATTACCGACACGAAGCGCGGAAACGTCACGCTGTTTGTGTCCAGGTAGGTGCCCAGCGCGCCACCCCGGACCGCGCGGAGGTAATCGGCCGAATCGCTGCGCTGCAACTCGTTGGAGCAGAGCGGCGCCTCGACCAGAGCGCTCACGAGCATGATTCCGGCCGCGGCCAGCAGTGTCTGGAGCCTGGCCGTGGTCATTCCTTGTCCTCCGCCCCGGCCTGAACGCGTGCCGTCCTCAAGCGCCGCTTCATCTTGCGGAGCGCTGCCTGCGCGCCGTAAGCGGTTCGTGCCGCCAGGCTGGCCGGCCTGCGGTCGAACATCCGCACCGTGACTGTCCGGCGCGACGGTTCGGCCCACTGCGCCTTGTACCGCTCCTCCCCGCGCAGGAAATCGAACTCGGTGTGTCCGGTGCGGATGGCCTCCTGAATCGAGCTGCCAACCACGAGCTGCCCGACCCCCAGGTTCATCCATCCCGGGTGCATGCCGCATTGGTAGAACTGGAACGTCTTGCCTATGGAGAAGCCGTAGAGCGCGGCCACGGTCTGGCCGCTGGCCTGCAGCAGGAAGAGCCGGGCCCAGCCGCGAGCCGCCAGCTCCCTCAGCACCTCCGTGTGAAACGCGGGCACGCCGGACCGCGTGAAAGCGCTCTCCTGCTCCCGCTGCTGGAAGCGCATGCGGTGCAGGCGGAGCAGTTCCGGAAAGTGGCGCTCCAAACCGGCGGGGTCCGACACCACAAACATGTCCGCCGGGCCCATGCGCTGAAGCACACGCCACCGCCGCCGGTAATTGGACCGCAGGTTGATGCTGATTCCCGCCAGATAGGCGTCGAACGAGGCCGGAAGCTCGATGTAACGGCAGACGGATGCGGGCGTCTTGCGGGCGCTCATGCCCATGGCCTCCAGCCGGGCGCACAGGCTCGCCAGCAGCGGTCCATCCTCGGCGTCGCCCAGCTCGATATAGTCCCACTCGCTGCGACGGGCCCACACGGCCGTGGCAATGGCGTCCAGGGCGGCCTGTTCCCATCCGGGCCGGGCCAGAATGCCCAGGTAATCCGACCCCACGTGCGCGTCGGCCAGGAACGAAAGGCGGCGCGCGCCGAGCGCGGCCGGGAAGACGCGCGCAATCGAGAAGGGCGCCAGGCCGACCAAACGTCCCTGGTCATCTCGAACCGCAACGATCGCCAGCACCCGGCCCTTGCCCCAATGCCTCCACCACGTGAACATCCACTCGAAGCTGAGGAAGACACAGCGGGATGCCGCTGCCTCGAACAACTCCGTCCAGTGGCTGCGGAGGCTCTCGAAATCCTCGGCTGTCGTGATCCAGGTTGCCTCGACCGGGCCCGAGACTTCCCTGACTTCGGGGGCTGGCCTTGTCTGCGGTAAAGTCATGGCGCTCCTATAACGCTCCCCAGCGGAGAGCGTCGAACATCCGCTGAATCCTTCCTCGATCGGGGACGCGCAACAGCGTCTCGATCAACGAGTCCGAAGCGGCCGCACGCTTCGGAGCGCGGCCCTCGCCGCCGCACAACTCCCCCGCCGCTTCGAGCAGTCCCGCTTGCAGGCTGCCCCTGGTCCGGCGGCACTGGCCGCGGCGAACCAGCTCGCGGACACCGGCGGAGGCGTTGGCCGGCGCGTAGGCGGGATGCGCGGCAGCGAGCATATCCAAGTCGCGGTCGGAGTCGCCCATCGCGACAACCTGTTCGCCGGAGCATCCCAGATACGCCCGCACCTCACGCAGGGCGGCTCCCTTGCCCCTCCCCTGTTGGATGATGTGAGTGTCGACCGCGCTCTGAGAAAATGCGAGCCTGTCACAGCCCGCGCGTTCCAGTACTTCGCGGACCTCTTCGTTCCCCAGCGCGAGCGTCCCTCCGCCGGCATAGCGATAGGCCCGCACCGACGCCACGGTCCCCGCATCGACGAAAACGCCCGGCAGTTCCTGAATCGCCCGGCTGGCGCGGCTGAGCTGCCCGGCCGCCGCCGGATCGACCAGCACAATCGACTGCCCCTGTGTCGCGTCCCAGAACACGCTCCCCAGTTCGGCGATTCCCCCCGGCAGCCGGTAAGCGTCGCAGTATTCGCGGACATGCGCCAGGCTCCGTGCCGTGTCGAGAACGACCGAGAAGCCGGCTGAGCGCAAGAGCTGCAGCGCCCGCAGGCCCGACCCGGTGGTGTGCGGGAACCCGAAGAAGCTCCAGTCGAGGACGCCGTCCAGGTCCAGGAAGAACAGCCGGCGCGTCCATCCGGCGGGCATGGCCCCCATCCCGCGCCCGCAATACCGCGCCAGGTGAAACGTGGCGAAGTCCGAGGCCGCGTTGTAGCGCCGATTGCACTCCTCCCGATGCTCCCCTGCCGGCATGCGGCCGATCCAGTACGCCGCGGCACGCCGGACCACCAGCGCATACAGGATCTTGTGCAGCAGCAGCCGGTCCGCTACGCCGGCATCGCCGCTGTTCCCGATATAGGACTCGATCAGCCGCCGCTCGGCTTGTGCGGAGAGCTCGAACTCGAAGATCGCGGCCGCCAGGTCCCAGGCGGAATCGGCGATGTCGCGCTCGCCGCCGCCGAAGTTGTGCTGCTCGAAGTCGGTCTTGGTCAGCGCGCCGCCGGAGCTCACCCAGTCCACGGGCTTCATGTTGCCGTCCACCAGCGCCGGCCGCGGGCTCGCGTACCGCCGGAGCCGCTTGCGGATGGCCCGAGTTTTCAGCCGGCCGATGTAACGGCCGTAGACGCCGCTGAGCGCGGTGGTCAGGTCATCCCAGCCGCACCAGCGATATGCCGGGGAGTCGAAGCTCGGATCGCTTCCCAGGGGGAGCCTCCGCACTCGCTCAGCGACGTAGGCCCCCAGCGCATCGGCGACCTGATCCGGGTCCCCTTTCCGCGCGGCGAGCGATGGGCCTTCCACCCACTCGCTCAGCAGCATCCCGTCGCGCAACGCCAGTGGCCGCGGCACGCAGTCCCCGAGCCGCATGCCGGCGATCCAGGCGTGGTAGCCGAGCCAGCCCCAGCCCACGCTTTTCGCCACCACCCGCCGGCTATGCGCCCCCGCGCCCGGGTATACCTCGAAGACCCGCTTGAGCCGCACCTGAAAGCCGTCGGCGAAGTGCGCCTCGAGCGCCGCGTTGAGGGCCGCCGTCTCCTCGCTCTGGCGGATTTCGGCGCCCGCGCCGAACCGCTCCTTCAGCAACGACGCCGCCCAGCCCGATTGGAGCAGCCGCGCCTTGTACTGCTCTTCCACCGGGAGAGCCGCGAAGCGCACACCGCGCTCGACCTCGTCCGCGAGCCTCCAATCCGGCCGGGCCGGGTGGGCCGGGATCGCTACCGTGATGTTGCGCGACTCCGCCCCAAGCTCGCGCAAAGCGCCGATCAGCAGCCGCAGCGTGCGGCCCGTGTTGGGGTGGTCGTCGATGATCAGCAGCGCCGCCCCGGCGGCGATGGAGGCGGCGATCGCACGCCGCTCCGTGGGCGAAAGGCCGCTTCGCGGACGCACGGTGATCCATCGCACGCGTCGGTGCCCCGCCGTTCGCAGGAAAGCCGCCGCCAGCGGAGCGAAGTAACCTCCCGCCGTGCGCGGTCCGACAATCATCGCCGGCCGGCCCTTCTTTCCCAGCGACGCACGCGCTCTTTCCGCCATCGCACAGACGTCGTGGTGCGTCAGATCCTGGCAGCGGAATCCTTCGGGAATCCGCATCCGCCGGGCCAGCAGGGAGGGGGGCAAAGCGGCAGCGGCCAATCCGCGCCGGGCCAGTTCGACCAAGCGTCGCTGGTCACCGCCTAGAAGCATCTCGCAGGCGGCATCCACGCACTCGCCCCACCCGCGCCGCCACGCGATCAGGCGTCTATCCCGGAAGCTCGACCGCAGCCGGTGCGGGAAGCTCAGCGCCGCTTCGGCCGCCGTAACCGCCCGCCGCCACGCTGGAAACCGGGCCGCCCGCGTCCCCAGATTCCACGGCCGGCTGGCGAGGTAGTCGTCTACGGTGCAGGCAATCGCGCACGCGAACAGATACAAGTTAATGCGGCATTCCTCGCGTTCCCACGCCTCCCGGCGGGTTTCGTACCGCTCCAGCTCTTCACCCAGACGGCGCAACAGATCGCCCAGGCTAGGCACGGGATCGAGGCACCAGACGTAGGCGGAGTAGAACTCCTCGCCGGCGGCCGGCCGTGACTGGACTGGTGAGGTTCCCGAAGACATGGCTATTTCGCCTGGGACCACGCGTCGCGCAGCATCCACCAGAGGATGCGCGGATTGCGCGCGGCCTGGCGCACTCCGTAAGGCAGCCAGGCGTGACCATACGGAAGATAGAAGCGGACCGGCGTCCCCAGCTTCCGTCCCGCTTCGAGTGCGGCGCGCGATGGCAGCCCGAACAGCAGTTCAAGCTCGCAGGGCGTGCCGGCCGCCTGGAGTCTGCGGATCGCTCCCGACGCCAGCACCGGATCGTGCGTGGCCACAGCCACCCTGCGCGCCCGGCCCGCCAGCGCCTCCACCACTTTCAGGTAGCCCTGCCGCGGATCGGCGCGGTCGGGATCCGCATCCGCCCACTGGCCTTTCACAACGCGCACATTCACCCCCAGCCGCGCGGCTCGTTCCGCGTCCCTCACGCTGCGGCGCCAGCGCCCGGGAAGCGTGCAGCCCAGATTCGACCCCAGCCGCCGGGCATCCTCCAGCAGATCGAACGTGCGGTCCGCCGCCTCCGGCCCGAGAGAGTCGAAGTGCACCCCTACGCCCAGGCTGCGCGCCTCGTCCACGATCCCAGCCACGAGGCCAGGGTCAAACGCCAGCGACGGCGCTTTGATGGATAAGTACGAATCCAGGTTCGCCCGCGCGATCGCCCGCAGCGTGTCCCGATACTTCTGCGCCACCCGGCCCGGTTCGTCCTCCGGCCCATCCCAGAAGCAGATGGTGCTTGCGGCGCCCTGCGCGGCCAGAGACCGCGCCCGGGCTACGGCGTCCGCAAGCTCCGGGCCCACCACGTAGGCGTGGGCCGCCGCCCGGACCAGTGGCATGACGGGCGAAACGGCGAGCCTCCGCAGCGTTGCGATCATCGGCCTGTGACCCTGCCCGCCAGCGCGCGCCACCCGTTGGCCGCCAGCGCCGCCAATCCGCGCGGTTCGAACGGATAGGCGCGAATCGAGCAGCAGGCGTGCTCCTGCCCGGTCCACACTTTCGTCCAGGGCTCGACCTCGCCGTTGAACTCGTAGGAGCATAGGCCCCGCCGGGCCGCGTACCGGACGCTTTCCAGCGTAAGCAGCATTCCTGGAGAGCAGTGCGAAAACTCCTCGTCGTAACCCGCCCGCAGCAGCGAGAACTGTTGGCCGTTGTCTACGGCAATCTGCGCCGCCGCGGCCCGCCCATCGATCCGCAGGAAACACATCCGCAGGATGCCCTGCTCGGAAGCCGCCTGCGCGTACCGCCGGAAGAACGGGCCGCGCACGGGGTCCGCCGCGAGCGCGCTACCCTGGGCGCCTTTCCAGCCTGCCGCCTCCACCCGAAACACCTCCTCGACCAGCGCCGGGACGCGCCCCGCATCCGGAGCCAGAATCTCGATCTCCATCCGGCCGGCCTTTTCCGCGCTGCGCCGCGCCCGGCGCAGATCCGAGCGCCGGCCCGAATTCAGATGTGCCTCCGGCTCGGCCCAGGAGGCGTCCAGCGGTATCCACGGCGCGCCCCTGGCCGCACGTTTCAGAACTACGCCTCTGCCACGATATGCTGCCCGGATAGCCCCGACTACGGGCGAATCCGTGGGGACGCGTTGCAGGAACAGCGGCCGCCCGGTTCGCGCCACCGCCCCCGCCAGAGCGCGTAGTGCCGCTTCGTCGCCGCCAAGGAAATCGAGGATCTCGTACATTTCTGCGGCCAGCAGCGTCAGCCAGCCCGCGCCGCCCCGAGTGACAACCAACGGCGCGATCGCCGCCCCCCCCGCGCCTTCGGCGACGAATACGCTCAGTTGCTGCGTGGCTTGCAAGCCCGCCGCCCATGCCCGACGATAGGCGAAGTTCGCCACCGGATTCCCGGCCGCCGGCGCCAGCCGTTCCCACAGCGGCCCGATCCGGTCCAGTTCCGCCAGCGTTCGCACGGCACGCAATTCCACCCCCGCGCGGAGGCTGCGCCCGGATGCGCCAGCCGCAGCCTCTTCGCCCAGGATTGATGTGGTACCGGTCATCCTTTCACCAGTTCCCGGCGCCGAGCCTCCGAGGTTCTGCGCGGCCGGCACGTCTCGATCAGTGAGTCGTACCTCTTCGCCATGTCAGCCACCATCCGCCCAGCCGAAAAGCGTTCCTCGACCACGCGGCGCGCAGTTTCGCCCATCTCCCGCGCCCGCGCGGGATCGTCCAGCAGCGCCAGTATCCTCTCGGCCACCGCGGCGTCGTCCTCGCTCTCAACCAGGAACCCGCTCAGGCCATCCTCGATCACCTCAGGCGTGCCTCCCACCCGCGTGGCCACCGAAGGCCGGCCGCAGGCCATCGCCTCCAACAGCGCGTTCGACATTCCCTCGCTGCGGGACAGCAGGCAGAAGACGTCGCACACCTTCAGCAGCGACGGCGTTTGATCGGTCTTGCCCAGGAACTTCACGTTGCGCTCCAGGCCGAGTTGCCCGATCAGCGCCAGCAGTTCCCGCTCGTAGTCCAGTTCGTGCACCGAGCCCGCAATCAGGAATACCGCCGCCGGATGCCGCGCCACCACACGCGCCGCGGCCCGGATCAGCACATCGACGCCCTTCACGCGGCGTACGTTGCCCACCGTCAGTACCACCGGTCCGCCGCCGGGCGCGAGCGATTCCCTGAGCGCTGCGCCGCCGCCCGCCGCGGCGATCCGTTCCACTTCAATCCCGTTCGGGATCGTGACCACCCGGGCCGGATCGAGCCCTCCGGCGCGAATCGTGTGCTCGCGAACGGCTTCCGAGACGGCTTGCACCTGGTCGAACATCCGGTTCATCAGGCGGTAAGCAAAGCGGTGCTTCGGCGAGAGCAGGATACCCATGTCGCGGCGGCCGGAAACCAGCACCGGGCAGCCGCTCAGCTTCGCCACCGGGCCACCCAGCAGGTCCGCGGCGTGAAAGAAGGTGTGCACGATATCCACTTTTTCCGAGCGAATGAACTTCCGCAGACGCAGCGCCTCCCGCAGCGCTTTGACGCTGGCCACCCGCTGGATGGGGAACTCAAGCACCGGACAGGGGCAGTCCTTGACCATCGGGAGCCCGGGCCGCAGCCGGAAGGTGCCGATTGTGCACCGGTAGCGGTCCTGGGGCAGCAGGCGCACCGCGCGCATGAGCGCTCCCTCGGCGCCTCCCGTGCCCCACAGGATGTCGATCAGATACAGAATGTGTATGCGATTGCCGGTCAAATCCATCCTCGAATCCGGTACCAGATCAAGCCGGCCCATTCATGCAGCGCGTCTTCGTTCCATTCGATCGACTCCCACCCCGGCAACAACTCCTCGGCGTAAAAGCCGTGATAGGAGCGATACCCGCACGCCGCCGGAATCACGCTTAGTCCTTCTTTTCGGAAACACGCCGCAGCCCGCGGCATGTGATAGGCCTCCGTGACCAGAACGATTTTGCGAATTCCTTTCTGCCGGAGCAGTTGGGCGGCGTAGACCGCACTTTCGTGCGTGGAATGCGACCTCGTTTCGAGCCAGATGGCCGCCGCCGGGACCCCTTCCCGCTCCAGCGCGTCCCGCATCACGCTGGCATACGGCGGCACGTCCGGGTCCCCCGTGCCACCAGAGGCCAGGACCGGCAGGGACCGCCAGTGCCCGTGCAGCCACGCCGTGTATTGGCAGCGCTCGCCGGTGCCGCCGCCCAGAGTCGGAATCGGAACGGGCGGGCAACCCGCTGACACCGCCGAGGCCAGCACAACGATAGCCTGCGCTTCCCCGGCCGGGTAAGCCCGGGGCGGGTATCGAGCCTCGATCAGGCGCGTCGCGACCTGTGCCGCCGGCGGCCACGACACCAGAAAGACGACTCCCAACGCCAGAAACGGTCCCAAAGGTTTCTGCAGTTTCCCCGACCGCCAGCGATGCGCCAGCACGGCCAAAACGATCAGCAACGAGACGGTGAACAGCGGCTGAGTGTACGTCATCGCTTGAGCGCCACGCGCTCCTGGACTCCTCCCGACAGCAGCAATCGCCGGATCGTCAGGTACGACTCCCCGGTCACCGCTTTCACGGCTTTCTTGGCCTTCCAGGAAACCGTCTGCCGCCAGCGCGGCCACGATTCGCCCGATGCGATGGCGCCCGACATGGCGAACGGTGTGCGCCTCTGGATCGAGTAACGCCCCAACACTAAACACCCGTCCACCATCGACGCACGCGTCGTCGGCTCGGAGGTGAACAGCACTTCGATGGCGGCCGCGGAGGCGGCTTCGGCCACCTTGCGCGAGTAGAAACCGCCCGCCACCGAGGCTGTCCGGACGCGCTCGCCGAGAATGTCGCTCAACAGGTCGCAGCTCTCGAACCATTCCCTCAGCAGCTCGCCCCAGCTCAGTTGGGACATCCGCTCCGGGTGCGTCCTCGAGTGACTGCCGATCACGTGGCCTCGCGCGCGCAATTCGCGGATCTGCCGGCGGTCCATGAATCCGGGCCGCCCGATCCAATCCGTCGTGATGAAGAAGTGGCCGCGCCAGTTGTGCAGCTCCAGCTCATCCGCGATGCAGGTGTAGCCGCTCAACGCGCCGTCGTCGATGGTCAGAAACAACGGCTGCTCCTGCGTCCAGGTGCGGCGCCGCTCGATCGTTTGCACGCTCGCCGTCCCCGCTTGCAGCCGGATCGAACGCAGATGATTGCAGAAGTCGCGCCGGTCGAGCTTATACACCATCCTGACCGGCCCGCTTGCGGCGAGCGCCTCCGCCGCGTCGTCGATTACGTCGTGATACCCGAGAGATATCGCTCTCAAAGAGCCACCTCGCTACTCCTCCGCCGCGGATGCCGCTACGGGCTCCGCCGACTCCGCCTGCCGGCGCAGCCGCGCCACGATCTGCGCCGCGAATCTCCGCACCCGCGAATCCAGGACCGCCAGCATGCCGAGGTATACCAGCACGGCGGTCGCGCCCTTCCACGCCACGTTCGGGAGAACCGAGCCAGCTTCGATGGCCGAGGCCGCGCTCCAAGCCGTCACCCCCGCCAGAGCGTACCCGCCCAGCGTACGCAGCGGAATCCTGAGGGGCAGGAATTTGAAAGACGCGCGCCCCAGCAGCAGGACGCAGAGGGTGTTGCTCACCATGGTCGCCAGCGGCGCCGCCACCAGCCCCATCCGCGGCAGCAGCGCGCAGTTGAGGCCAATGTTGACCGCCGCCGAATACGTGAGCAGCTTCGCCATCTCCCGCGTGTTCTTCTGAATCAGCAATCCGGCGCTCAGGAAGATGTGAGTGGTGTAGATCAACAGCCCGGCCACCAGCATGGGCATCAGGCTGCCGGCCCCGCGGTACTTGGCCGATGCCAGCAGCACCACCGCGTCGCGTGACGTCGCCGCCGCGGCTACGAACACTCCCACCGCCGCCATGAGGAAGAAATCCAGGCCCACGGTCAGGAACTCGATCGTCTTCTGGCGGCCCTCCGCCGCCCACAGCCGCATGTAGATCGGCAGCAGCGCCAGGTTTAGCGGTGCGATCAGCAGGTCGTTGACGTAATACGACAGCCCGTAGGCTACCGAGTAGTAGCCCAGGGCGTCGGCGCCCAGGTAGTACCGCACCAGGACGCGGTCCCCCGCGATCAGGGCGATACTCGCGATTTCATACAGGATCAGCGGCGTTCCGAACGCCACCGCCGTTTTGAGCAGCCCCCAGTCGAAGCAGCTCGGGTGCAGCACCCGGCGGCGAACCAGCCACAGGCTCAGGCCGCCGACCAGCGCCACCTCAGTGATCGTCGTGCCCAGGAAGAAGGTCCGCGGGGATCGCCCCGCCAGCGGCAGCAGCATGCACACCGCCGCGATGGTGGCGCCCTTCGACGCCACCGACAGGACGTTGTAGACCTTGGTGCGTTCCTCGATGCGCAGAAACGACCACAGAATGGACTCCATCGCCCGCAGGAAGATCAGCGCCGCCACCAGGTGAAGCAGCACCGCGAGCGGCCGATCGACCCACGAGCCGGGAGCGAACCCGACACCGGCCAGGAACAGCAGCGTGACGCTGCCGGCGGTCAGCGCCATGCCGAAGAACATGGTGGTGTAGTAGCGGTGGGCCGCCTGCGGATCCGCCGCAAACGCTCGCGGGTCGTAGAACCGCAGCGCCGAGTTTTGCGTCCCCATCTTCGACAGCGCCACCAGCAACAGAAGGATCTTCTGGACGAAGTCGATGCTGCCGTAGTCGGCCACCGAGAAGACCCGGGTGAAGATGGGAAACGACACGAAGCCCAGCGCCATCGCGCCCACCAGGCCTGCCAGGTAGTGGGACGAGTGCCGCAGCAGCTTCTTCAACTCGTTACCGATTGCTCCCGCTTCGACCATGCGATTTCCGGTTTCCGATCTCAAGCCTGCGTGGCCGCCGGCTCCGCTCTCCGCGGGCTGGCGATGCCCAGCAGGCACAAACCGCGCGCAACTCCGTAAACGGCATAGAGGAACGCCAGCGGCGCGAACAGCCCCCACCGTTTGCGCTGCGCCGCCCCGCGCGCGCCCAGCACGACCGGACCGGCCAGGGCTGCCAGCGCCATCCAAGCGGCCGCCTCGTAGTTTCCCCATAGCAACGCGGCCGGCCCGCCCAGAGCCAGCCCCGCCAGCGCGCAGACCGTGTATAGCGCGAACAGGGTCGCCTTGGCATGTGCGGGACGCAGCACGTTCCGCAGGAACACCGTGTGGACGTCGGTTCCGTGCCAGCGTTCCTTCCGGTAGAACGCGGCCACTGTCTGCGGCGTCCCGAGGTGCACCACGCTCAGAGAGGGGATCCCTTCCACCGGGAAACCCGCGTCCGAGACGCGCTGGCAGAACTCGCAGTCCTCGCTGGTCGCGATGGTTTCGTCGAACCCTCCCCTCTCGAGGAACAGCTCGCGGCCTACCAGCATGGTTCCCGCGGGCACGTACGAGACGCGACCACGCTTCCGGGTTCGCATGTCTCCGTACCACGTCCTGGCCACCCAGGAAGAACCCGGCGGGATGGTGTAATGCGCTCCGATCACGCCGCAGCCCGCGGAGCGGAGCGGCCCCAGAGCCTGTTCCAGCCAGTCCCGCGGAGCGATGCAGTCGGCGTCCAGAAAAGCCAGGAACCGCCCTCGCGCCACAGTCGCGCCAAAATTCCGCAGAGCCGAAACCGGAACGCCCTCGCGATCGAGACAGCGCAGCCGCATCGTGCCCTGGAACCCCCGCGCGATGGCGACGGTCCGGTCTTGGGAACCGTTATCCACCACGATCACCTCGAAGGCGTCCCCCGGCAGCGTCTGGCCGGCCAGCGACTCCAGGCAGCGGGCGATCACCGCTTCTTCATTGAGCGTGGGAATCACCACCGACACGGCGATTTCAGCGCGTGCGTTCATGGCCGCTATGCCGCCCGTTCCGAATCCGCCGCCGCGTTGCGCTTCGGCTCCTCGAGCAGCCGCTGGAGGACGTGCTTGCTGGGGTTGTAGTCCGGAACGAGGTCCTTCAGCTCGAGGAGCAGACCGCGGTCGTCGCGGGCTTCGAGCAGCAGGCGAATGGCCGCGAGGCGGTTCTCCATCTCCTCGGGAGAGAGCGCCGCGCCGCTGAAGATCTTGATCTTTTCGTGGAACGTCGGCGCCGTGTTCTCGTCCATCGTGTTCAGCTCCTCGTACAGCTTCTCTCCCGGCCGGACGCCGGTGAACTCGATGCGAACGTCCTGGTCCGGGCGCAGCCCGGAAAGCAGGATCAGATTGCGGGCCAGGTCGACAATCTTGACCGGCTGTCCCATGTCCAGCACGAAGATCTCTCCGCCCTTGCCCATGGTCGAGGCTTGCAGCACGAGTTGGACGGCCTCCGGGATGGTCATGAAGTAGCGGCGCATCTCCGGATGCGTGACCGTGACCGGACCGCCCGCGGCGATCTGCTTCTTGAAGATCGGGATCACGCTGCCGTTGGAGCCCAGCACGTTGCCGAAGCGCACCGAGACGAACTTGGTGCGGCTATCCTGGACGGAGCCGATGAGCAGCTCGGCCACGCGCTTGGTGAGCCCCATGATGTTGGTCGGGCGGACGGCCTTGTCCGACGAGATCATCACGAAGTCTGCGACGCCGCACTCCAAGGCAGCGGCCACCACGTTCGCCGTCCCCAGGATGTTGTTCTGCACCGCCACGAAGAGGTTCGACTCCATCATTGGGACGTGCTTGTAAGCGGCGGCGTGATACAGGATCGACGGCTCGTGCCGCCCCAGGACCTCCGCCAGGCCCGCCCGGTCGCGAATGCAGCCGATCTCCGGGTGGAACTCCACGCCCGGGAAGGAGGCGCGCATCTCCCGTTCCAGGTTGAACAGGGGCGTCTCGGCGGCGTCGAAGCCGACGATGGCCGCGGGGTGGAAGCGGGCCGCCTGCCGGCAGATCTCGGAACCGATGGAGCCCGCCGCGCCGGTGACAAACACCACCTGTCCTTCCAGCTTCGCGCGCAGGGCCGATTCGTCGAGCGAGATGGCGACCCGCCCCAAAAGGTCTTCGACGTCCACGTCGCGGATCTGTTGCGCCAGGTGGCGTCCCTCGATCAACTCCGCCAGGCCGGGGATGGTCTTGCACCGCAGCCCGGCATCGTGGCAGCGCTGGAGGATGGCGGCCATCTCCTGGCCGGACGCCGACGGAATCGCCACCAGGACCTCTGCGATGCCATGGCGGCGGCCCACAGCGGGAAGATCGCTCCCCGCACCGAGAACGGGCACCAGTTGCACCCGCATGCCGACCTTCCGCCGGTCGTCGTCGATGAAGCCGCGGACGTCGTAGGCCAGCCGCGGGTTCGAGCGGATTTCTCGCAGGAGCATCACGCCCGCCGTTCCCGCGCCGTAAACCAGCGCTCGCTTGCGCGCCCCTTCCGCCTTGCCCCTTGCCAGCGAATCGCGGATGATCCGGACCAGGAGCCGCACGCCGCCCGTGGCGTTCACCGTCAGCAGGAAGTCCATCAGGTAGATGGAGCGCGGGAAGCCCGACGGCGCAACCCGGACCAGGATGATGGCGGACAGGATCGAGCCGGTCAAGTTCGCCAGACCGATGCGAATCATGTCCGGGACGGAGGCGTAATGCCACCAGTCGCGGTCCAGCTTTAGGGCGCGAAACACCGCCGACTTCACCACCACCCACACCGGAATCGCCCAGGCCATCTGCAGCAGCGCCTCCCGGTCCAGCGCAAACTCGAAGCGGACGACGAAGGCCAGCACTCCGCACAAAATGAAAATGGGAATCTGCACGGCCCAGAATGCGATCAGCACCCGCAGCGTGGCGTCAGTGACTCTCGTCGGCAATCGTGTGTCTTCCATCGCCGTGCCTCCTAGTCGTCCCCGCCGGCCGCAAAGTAGACCGGCTTGCTCTTCCGGAACTTCATCACCACGGACTTCACCGATTCCGCCGCGAGTTCCACCTCGAGCTCCAGCATGGCCGGATAGAGCGGCAACGAGA
Organism: Bryobacterales bacterium; assembly: GCA_963719445.1. Taxonomy (GTDB): domain Bacteria; phylum Acidobacteriota; class Terriglobia; order Bryobacterales; family Bryobacteraceae; genus DASWZN01. The sequence goes on along the minus strand of OY970385.1, from coordinate 2,215,084 downwards.
CCAGCCGCTCGTACAGCGCCAGAGCCCGCGGGCAGAAGTTCTCGGGCCGGTCCGCGAACCGGGCGAAGAACGGATGCAGCGGGATGGGGATGAAGTGCACGCTAGTGCCGATCCCACGCTCGCGCAGCTCGTTGATGAACTCCTCGCGGCTGCACTCCAGCTTTTCCCGGTTGAGACGCAGTCCGTAGAGGTGCCAGGCGTGCCGGCTGTCCGCCCGGTCGGGCGGCAGTTCCAGTTCTTCGCAGTCCCCGAGCAACTGGCCGTAGAGCGCCGCATAGCGCGCCCGCACCCGGATGAATTCCTCCAGCTTCCTCAATTGGTGAATCCCGATAGCCGACTGGATGTCGGTGAGGTTGTACTTGAATCCCGGAACCAGCACCTGGTAGAACCATTTCCCTTTGTCGGTGTAACGGTTCCACGCGTCCTTGCTGATCCCGTGCAGGCACAGGACCTTCATCGCCTCCGCCAGCGCGGCGTCGTGTGTAGTCACCATGCCGCCTTCGCCCGTGGTCAGGTTCTTGGTGGCGTAAAAGCTGAACGCAACTGCGTCGCTGCGGGCGCCGGTCCGCGGGTTGCCGGCGCCGATGGGATACCCGCGGTACTGCGCCCCGGCGGCGTGCGCGGCGTCCTCGATCACGCGCAGCTTGTGCCGCCGCGCCAGGTCCCACAACGCGTCCATGTCGCACGGCAGGCCGGCCAGGTGCACCGGGATGATCGCCTTGGTGCGCGCGCCGATCCGCTCGGCAACGGATGCCGGATCGATGTTTCCGTCCTCCCCCACATCGGCCAGCACCGGCGTCGCGCCGGTGTGCAGGATGACGTTTACCGTGGCGCAGAAGGTCAGCGGCGTGGTGATTACTTCATCGCCCGGGCCGATCTCCAGCCCGGCCAGCGCGAGGTGCAGCCCGGCCGTGCAGGAGTTGACGGCCAAGGCGTGCGGCGTTCCCGCGTACTCCTGAAATTCCCGTTCGAACTGCGCCGTCCGCGGCCCCGTCGTGAGCCACCCGGATTTCAGAGTGCGGACGACTTCGTCGATCTCTTCCTGCCCGATACTCGGACGGTGAAATGGAACTTCAATGCCGATACCCATATAGCCCCTCCGTAATTACACCTGCCGCATCACGCCCAGAAGCTCAGAACCCAGATACTCCCCAGAAATCGTCGGGTCCTTATTTCCCGACGAAAGCGCGCACCACCAATGTCGCCGTCTCGAAAACGATCCGCGCATCGGACAGCGGCGTGCGAGCGCTCAGATAGTCGAGATCCCGGCGGAGCTTCCGCTCCATCAAGTGCTCGACGTAATACTGGTGCGGATCCACCCCTTCCGGAATCGACTCGGATTCTTCTCCCGCCTCGAGCTGCACCCGCCCCGTCACCCCCGGCTTCACCGCCAGAACCGCGCGTTGCTCAGGCGTGTATCGCGCCACCACCTCCGGCGCTTCCGGCCGGGGACCCACCAGCGTCATATCGCCCTTCAGAACGTTGATGAACTGCGGCAACTCGTCCAGCTTCGTCTTCCGCAGAAGACGGCCCACGCGGGTGACTCGCGGGTCGTTCCGGCCCGTGATCGGCGCCCCTCTCGCGGCCCCCTTCGCCATGCTGCGGAATTTCCACATGCGGAAAGGCCTGCCCCCTTTTCCTACTCGCCAGCCGCGGAAAAACGGGCTCCCCGGCGAGTCGATGACCACCGCCAGCGCCGTGATCAGGAGCAGCGGGCTCAAAACCAGCAGGGCGATTGCGCCCACGACAATATCGACCGCTCTGCGCATATCCGCTCTACCGAGTGATGCGCGTGAATGCCGACTCTGCAACCAGGGCCTGTCCGGGCTTCGAGACGAACTGCAACAGGCCCGCGGCGAACCCCAGCCCGTACGAAACATGGAAGGTGACGAAGGCTGCCGGCAGGTACGGCAGAATTGCCCAGCCGCACCGCCGGGCAGCGGCCAGCGATGCCGCCAGGACGGCCGCCAGATAGGCGCCCGCGACAGCCAGCCAGACCACGGCCGTACCTTCGAACCAGCTCCACGCGCCGCTGGCCGCCGCGATCGCCATGGCCGCGATAAGCGCGGCGTTCCCGGTCAGGAATGCCATCGGAACCAGGTGACGCCAGGAGCCCGGAAGCCGGTGCTTCCGGATCACCGCCACTTTCCAGAACCCGTACTGCATGTACTGGCGAAACAGCGCGCGCAGGGTCGCCCGGGGCGAGTACCAGCAGCGGATCGCGGGGTTCTGCCAGATCCTGCCTCCCGCGCGAAGCAGCCGCAGGTTCAATTCGTCGTCCTGATTCCGCACCAGCGACTCATCGAACAGCCCAAGCCGTTCCAGGGTGGCTTTGCGCCAGCAGCCGAAGGGCACCGTGTCCACCCAGCCTTCGTACTCGTCGTCGTGGAACCGGGCGCCGCCGGTCGAGAAGCGCGAGCGGTACGCGGCCGCAATGGCCCGCGCCCGCAATCCCTCCGCGCGGGTCCGCGCCGGCCCGCCGGCATTGTCCGCCCCCTTCTCCTCCAAGGTCTCGACGCACTGCCGGATGTAGTCCGGCGCGTAGATGGAGTGCATGTCCATGCGCAGGACGATTTGGCCCTGCGCGGCGCGGATGGCCGCGTTGAGACCTGTCGACACGATCCGGCCGGGATTCGAGATGACCCGAACCTGCGGGTGTCCGGCGCAGTACTCTTCCAGGAACTGGCGTGTGCCGTCGTCGCTCATGCCGTCGGCGAGGATCGCCTCCCACCGGAGGTCTCCGGTGTCCTGTGCCAACAGGGAATCCACGAAGGCGTGGATGTCCGCCATCTCGTTGCGGCAGGCCACAACGACCGATACCCGGACTGGCTGACTCTCCTTCACGTGCCGCTCCGTTGCCACCTAGTTGCGCCTACAAGCCGCGGACCGGCCAGCCCCCGCTCATAGAGGGCTGCGTAGCGCCGGGCCGTCGCCGCGGCCGAGAAAGTACGCACCGCGTGAGCCTCTCCGTTCGCGCCCAGCCGGCACGCCTCCTCGCGGTCGCGCAGCAGGCGAAGAATGGCAGCGGCAAGTCCAGCCGCGTCGCCGGGCTCGATCAGCACGCCGGTCTGCTCCGGCACGATCAGCTTCGGCACCGCCCCTACCCTGGTCGCGATCACCGGCACTCCGGCCGCCATGGCCTCCAGCAGGCACATTGGCATGTTCTCCTCGTAGGAGGGCAGCGCCATCACGTCGAAAGAAGCGTACACGCCGGGCATGTCCCGGCGCACTCCGGCGAAAACTACGTTGCCGGCAATCCCCAGCCGTGCCGCCATGGCCTCCCACTCCCCGCGCGCCGGACCCCCGCCCACCAGGACGAACGTCGTATCCGGAAGAGCGGCAAGCACGCTCTTGGCCGCTTCGAGAAGCAGCGCGCCGCCCTTGGCCGCCACCATCCGGCCCACGAATCCGACCACCCGGCCGGCTCCCCGCCCGAGTTCCAGGCGCAGCGCCGGCGCCGCCCCATGGAAACGCTCGATCTCCACGCCGTTTTCGACCAGCGTCGCCCGAACGCCCCACCGCTGCAGGGCGCCCGCCACCACCGGCGAAGCCGTGGCCACCTCGTCGAAGCTTCGCAGGACCAGCCGGTCCAGCGCCGCATAGGCGCGCATCGTGAGCAGCTTGTTGGGCCAATTATGGCAGGTGGCGACGAGCGCGGCCCGTCGCGGCCACCCCGCCGCGGCAGCGTAGAAATCCGCCTTGTAGCCGTGCGCATGGATCACGTCCACGCCGCGCTCGGTCACCAGACTTCTCACCCGCCGAACCGCCTGCCGGTCCCATCGCCCGCGGCAGGGAACAATCTCGGTCCGCAGCCCCAGGCGTTGCGCCTCCGTGGCCACTTCCGTGTGAGCGAAGCGCCGATCCGCCAGCACCCCCACGATCGCCTCCCAGCCCAGAACGGACAATGCCCGCGCCAGCGCCACCAGCATGCTCTCCGCGCCGTAATAGCCCTCGCTGCTGATCAGTTGGAGAACGGTCATGATTCGCTCAGGCGGCGCGCTCCGCCAGCCGCCGCTTCGCCGGAGCCTGCGGCCGCGCCTTGGCCCGCAGCGCCCGCCAAACCTTCCAGAAGGTGGTGTACTCGAACATCGCCGGCGAGAATCCCCCTCGCAGGCCGGCGACGTTGCTCTCGCAGATGTTCGCCCGCGGGATCAGCAGCGGGTCGCACTCCGCCGTCCATGCGCTCCGCTCCGTGGTGAAGGCCAGCCGGAAGCCCTCCTCCTCGAGTATCTGGCGCGTCTCGGCCGACCAGCCGCCATTGGGGTACGCGAACAGGTCGCAGCGCTTCCCCAATTTGCGCTCGAGCGCCGCCTGCGAATCCCGGACCTCGCGCCGCGCCACGCCCGCCCCGACCGCCGGGAGGATCTGGTGCGTATGCGTGTGCGACCCGAAAGCCACGCCGGCCCGGTCCATTTCTGCAATCTCCTCCCAGGTCATCGTCGAGTCCCCTTCGAACGGCTGGCCGGGCGCTTCCTCCACTCCCAGCGTGTGCGCCAGATCTTCCATCCACCGTGCGCGCTGTTGCGGCGTATAGTTCTTCAGGTGCTCGATCAGAATCTCCGTGTCCCCTTCCTTCGCCCAGGGCCGCATGGCCCGCGCGGCCGCCGTCACGCGCTCCGGCCAGAACGGCGCGACGCATCCGGTGAGGCCGGTGCAGACGAAAACGGCAGCCGGCAAGCCGCACTCCAGCAGCAGGGGCAGCGCGGTCGTATAGCTGTCGCGCCAGGCATCGTCGAAGGTGATGGCGATCCGGATCTTCCGTCCCGCGGTTCCTGGCGCCGCCTCGCTCAGCCGGACCGCCTGGCAGTGCCGCGCCAGGTATGCCGCCAGGCCCCGAAACGTGCGGCTGCGCATCACCATGTTTCCCAGGCTGTTGGTCTGTCTCCACTCGCTATCGTCCAGAACCCGGTGCAGCATCAGCACCACGATGGCGCCTTGGCGCCGCAGTTGGCGCCTAGCCCACCACAGTCCGCCGCTGGCGCGCAGTGCTGTCACCCACAACCGCTGCAGCAGCCGGCGCATTCCGCTCACGCCTTCTTCTCCTCTTGCCGGGAGTGATAGTGTGAGATGTACTGCCTCATCAGTTGCCTGTCCGTGCTGCAGTTGATCACCGCGCCCAGCAGCTTCTTGCGGGTTTTCTCGATCGCCCGCAAGCACAGCGCGCGGTTGGTGTGGTCGGGCCGCATCACCAGCACCGCACCGTCGCAGCCGGCCGCGATCAGATCGAAATCGGCCACCGCCTCCGCCGGAGGGCAGTCCACGATCACCCTGTCAAAGTGCTGCCGCAAGGTCTTGATCAGCGCTGGCCAGCGCGCTGAACCGAGCAGTTCCGTCGGGTTGCCTTCCGGCGACCCGGCGGGCAGGACGCACAGACCCGGAATCTGTCCCACCCGGAAGATCGCCTCCTGGAGGCTGCTCTTGCCGGCCAGCACCTCGCTCAGCCCGGGCGACCGGAGCACGTGCAGGTAGGCATGCACGGCGGAGCACCGCAGGTCGCCGTCGATGAGAAGGACCTCCTCGTCGCCGCCCTCCGCGAAAGCCGCCGCCAGGTTGATCGCGGTCACCGTCTTCCCGTCGCCGATGCCCGGGCTGGACATCACGATCGTAGCCGGCGCTGCGGGGTGGTGCATGATCCGGGTGCGCACAAACCTGTACTGCTCGGCCGCGTTCACGTGCACCGGTTTCGCCGACAGCAGGGGAGCCGCCTCAGGCACGGGCACCGTCAGCGCCCGGATCTGCCACAGCCCGACCGCCGGATCAAGCCGTGGGGCGCGTGCGGGCGCCTCGGCCAACGGAACTTCAAGCGGGGCTGCTGCTTTCGCCTGCTCCGGGCTCATCCCGGACGGCAGCCGCACGCGGTCCGGTGGTGGCTCGTTCGGCTGCGGCGCCGCGGCCGGCGATCTGCCGTTCGCTTCCAGGATGTCCGCTCCCTCCATGGACCTCAGAACCATGTCGGCTACTTCTCCGTTCGCTACTCGCAGTGCGTCAACAATCTTTCCCATGTGTTATCCAGCTTCTCCGTGTATTCGCTTCGCCCTCAGTAACAGCCAACCGAGCCGCAACCATAGGGAAGCGGTTGGCTCTAACTCGCCATCCGCCGCCGGCTGGTCCACTTCGTCCACAGCGTCCTGCCGTCGACGCCATGCCCGTCGGGCGGCGCCAACGTCTTCACCTTCGGCAGTTGCGCTCTCGGTTCCTCAGCTGGCGCCACTTCCGCCGGCAGTTCCATCAGGTCCAGGTCCGTGCAGCTCTGGATCACGTGCCTCGGCTCGACTACGCTTCCCTGTTCGCCGAACACCGATAGCAGCGCGCCGTCGCAGATGGCATTAACCACCCGCGGAATACCGTGCGAGAAGCGCTCCACCAGTTCCAGCGCGGCGGGAGTGAAGGGGAGGTCGCGCGAGCCGCCCGCGCGCACCCAGCGATGCCGGACGTACTCCGTTACTTCCGGCCGCGTGAGCGGGCGCAGCGTCAGCCGCACCGCCACCCGCTGCTTCAACTGGAGCAGGTCCTCGCGATTCAGCATCCTTCCCAGTTCGCTCTGCCCGGCCAGGACCAGTTGCAGCATCTTTTGCGCCCGACATTCCAGATTGCCCAGCAGCCGTACTTCTTCGAGAAGCTCCGGACTCAGCTTGTGCGCCTCGTCGATCACCAGCGCCGCGATCTCGCCATCGGTCTGCAAATCGAGCAACTGGTCCTGGAGTTTTGCCAGCCGCTGCGGCTTGGTGAGCGGAATCTCGGCGATGCCGAAGCCCAACAGCACCGACTCCAGGAATTCGGCCGGTGTCAGCGTGGGATTGTAAATCGTCGCAAACCGCACGCGGCCCGCCGGAAAGCTCTGGATCGCCTTCACCAGCAACGTAGTTTTTCCCGTTCCCGCCTGGCCCAGCACCACCAGAAACCCTTTCCGCTCCAACAGGCCGTAACCGAGCCCGGCCAGCGCCTCGCGATGCGCTGGCGACAGAAAGAGCATGGCGGGGTCTGAAGCCATGCTGAACGGCGGGATTCGAAGTCCGAACGATTGTAGATACATAGGGAATACGTCACTTCACTCGACTGCGCCCGTGGTCCATCACCTTGCTTGCGTCCCCCTCGGCCGCCACGTCAGCGACAGCCGCGCACCGCGCCGCATGAGGCTCGCAAAGTCGCCACCGGCCACTCCGGCGTCGCTGGCATACGTGCCCTGGGCGACCAGCGTCAATTGCCTGTTGATCCGGCGGGTCAGGGTGACCTGGCCCATCCAGCCTTGAATCAACCCGAAGGCCGTGCCTGCCAGCCGCTCGTAAGCGACGCTGCCACCCAGCGTCCAGGCTCCGCCGGGACGCTGCCAGGTCCAGGCGAGCTGTCCGGTGGTGGAGTTGCTGGCGCCAAGCCCGTACGCATCCGAGACACTCCGGCTCGCGGAAACCACCAGGGCGCTGTTCTCGATTTTGGCCCCGATGCTGGCCCCGCCCTCCACGGTGCCCGCATACGGAGCCCTCAGGCTGCTCGGAAACTCGGCCATTCCGCCGTAACCCGCGTTAACCCGCGCGAACCAGCGCGACGACAGCTCGCGGCCGAACCCTATACGCGCCTCGCCCACCTGCGCGCCGCGGCCCATCCAGTAGGAACGAAAGTAGCTGAATTCCCCATCCATCTCGCTTCGCCGCGACAGCGAGTGCGTGAAGCCCAGGGTCGCAATCCCCTCGGTGATGCCCGTGTATGCGATGCTCCCCGTCACTCCCGCGTCGACTGTCGCCGGCAGATCGCGTTCGAATCGCGTGCTTACAGTCCACGTAGTCCGCCGGGATTGCGCAAAGACGAGTCTCACGCCCGCCGCCGCATCCCGGCGCCTGGCTCCGTACAGAGTCAGGCCCAGGGACGAATTCGTGACCCCCGTCCCCGCCAGCGTTTCCGAAGGCGAGCCAGCAAGTTGGGAGATTGTTCCCGCCAGCTGCGCCAGCGACAGGCTGGAAGTCGGCTCGTAGAGGAGCCCGGCGTAGGTGGTCGATTCGGCTTGTCCGTCCAGAACCAGGGTCACCAGCGGCGACAGCTTCGTCTGCACGCCGAACACCAGGGCGTTGTCGAAGCCCCCCAAACTGGAGAACTCCACGTTCCCGTTGTAAGCGACCGAGTAATCCACAAACGCCTGGCTCTGCCGTCCCGTCGTGTACCACCCCATGTCCGTGGCCACTCCGCCGACCACCATCGTCCCCGCCGAGCTGCTGGTCGTGACCTGCCCCATGAGGTTTGTGGGGCGGCCAAGGGCGAAGACACCGGTATAGGTCGAGACGCTGTTGACTGTCGGGCCGCTCGGCACCGCGCTCTGGTCCGTGAACGGCCGCAGGAAAGATACCTGGGCCAAGGCGCCCGCTGGCAGCGAGAGCGCAAGCAACGTGAGTTTCAGCCAGGGCTGTGACATTGGGGTTCCCGACCTTTGAGGCCGCTAGCGCGGCACCACCACCGTGTCTCCGGCCAGGAGCGTGACGTTCTGCTCCGTGTTTTCGCCCCGCACCACCGCGTCGTAATCGAACGGCAGTCTCACCTGGCGGCCCTCCACGGTTCTGAGGACGTAGATTTTCCGCCGCCTGGCGTAGTCGGTCACCCCGCCCGCCTCGGCCAGCGCCTGAAGCACCGTGATCGGCGCCTGTATGCGCACCGGCCCTTCTTTCTTGACTTCGCCGACCAGGTAGATTTTCTTGCTATTGATCTCTTTCACCACCACGGTCACGTGCGTGTCGCGGATGTACTCCCGGTACCGTTTCGTCAGCAGCGTCTCCAGCTCCGTCGGGGTCAGGCTCGCCGCCTCGACTTCGCCGACCATGGGGAGCGACAACTTGCCATCCGGCCTCACCGGAGCCGCCGCGCTCGAGGCGTCCGGTTCCTTCCAGACCTCGATCCCCAGCAGGTCGCCCGGTCCTATCCGGTACTCGATCCGGTTCTGCGTCCCTTCACGCTGCTGCCGCGCGGGGACCGCGCCGGTCACGTCGCTCACGGGCGGTTCCGTGCCGCCTGGCAGCCGGTTCGCGGCGGCTTCGGACTTGTTCTGGGCGCTGGCCGCGGGAATCGCCAGGATGGCCATCCCTGCCAACGCTATGACGTATCTGCTACACATACCTTCCTCCTACACCTTCTCCATCTGCATCCGGGGCAAGCGGCCGATGATGACCGTCCCGGCAGGCAGTTCCCATTCCCCCAGAAGCACGTTCTTCTTCAACTCGAGCAGGAAGGCGAGCCCTCCCGCCACCAGCAGCGAGAGGATCGATCCCGCTCCTCCCAGCATCACGCGTCTCGGCCGTACCGGCTTCTCCGGAACCCGTGCCGGGTCCAGCATCACGAACTGTTCCGCTTTTTGCGACCGTTCCATGTCCGCGGCCACATCGGCCGCCAGCTTCTTGTCCAGCAGCGACTGGTAGTTCCTCTTCGAGGTGTCGTAGTCGCGGGTGATGGCCGCCAGTTGCTGCTCGCGGATCGGCAGCTTCTGAATCCGGCTCTGGATGTCGGCGGAGTCCTCGATCACCCGCTGACGCCGCGCCTCCAGGGCCTCGGCCTCCCGCGCTGCCAGGTTCATCTGAGCGCGCAGCGAGCGGATCGCCGAGTCGTCCGGTGGCGCCTCGGTTCGCGGCGGCGGAGCGGCAGCGCTCTTGGCCGGCGCTCGCCCCGTCTGCTCCGCGGTCCCGCTACCTTCCGCTTGCTGCTGCTCTTGCAGGCGCCGCACCTCGAGCAGCAACCGCTGGACGTCGGGATGCTTGTCCTCGTACCGCACCCGCAAGGCCCGGAGTTGCGCCTGCGCCCGTTGCAGCTCGGTCTGTTGCGGTGCCGGCACCGGCTCGGTGGAGCTCACTTCCGCGCGCTGCGCGTCCTCCGCCAGCCGCTGCCGGGCCAGCGCTTGTTGCCTCTGCAGGTTGTCCTGCGCCACCGCCAAAGAGGTCTCCAGCACCAGCTTGTTCTGCTGGGCGCGTCCCAGCGCATCCTGGATTCCCATCAGCTCCGCTTTGTCCTGGCTCAGCGCCGCCAGCAACGCTCCCTCCTGCTGGGGCAGCTCGCCGATATAGGCTTGCTTGAAGTCCTTGAGCCTCGCCTCCTGCTCCTGCAGGTTCTTTTTCGATTCCGCAAGCTGGCTGTCCAGAAACTTCGACGTGCCCTCCGCCTCCACCGCGCGCTCCCGCAGGTTCTCGTCGATGAAGAAGCGCCCGATCCGGTTTGCCACCTCCGAGGCGGTCTGCGGAATGGCGGTCTCATAGGCCACCCGGAAGGCGCCTGGCCGGCTCGCGCTCCAGCCCTTCTCGAGCTTGATGGTGACGTCGTTCCGCATCGCTTCGAGCACTTCCTCCCGCGTGCGGGTGGACCGCAGCTTGGGGTAGAGGTTGAACTCCTCGATCAGGCTCCACAGACGCTCGTGGCTCAGCACCTGCTGCTTGAGCTGGTCCAGGCGCGCTTCGAGCGCGGTCTGCACCGTTGCCGCCACGAAGTTTTCGGGAATCTTCTGCGACTCCACCAGAATCAGGGCCTCGGCGCTGTAAACCGGGCGCAGGTTGACGACCACGGCCACCGTCGCCGCGCTCCCCGCCACCCACAGCGCCGCAATCAAGAACTTCCGTTTCCATAGTGCCCGCAAAATCGAGCGCGGATTCAGCCCCGATTGCATCGGGTCGGACTGGAACATGTTCACCGCCATCACCTCCTCAATTCACTCCCGAAAAGCCTGCACCGACTTGGGATCGAACAACGCGCCTGCCAGCAGCGACAGCCGCGACCGGTCCGCGATCTTCAGGTACCCCAGGAAAAGGTCGTCGTGCGCCTCGAATGTCCGGGCGACGGTGCGGCACGTTGCGCACTGGCGGCCGTCGCCGTGTACGATCCGGCGCGCGATCTCGAGCAGCCCCGCCTGGTAGCCGCCCTTCGCCACCCGGCAGCCAAGCAGCTGCGCGGTGCGCCGGCAGGAAATGTGCCCCGGCGCAAAACTCCGGCCCGCCACCTGGAACATCGCCAGGTCCGGTTCCGAGTCGCCGATGGCGATTGTCTCGGCGCCGGCCGCGCCCGCCAGCGAGAGCAGCTCGATCATGCCGCGGCCTTTGTCCGTCTCGCGCGCGATGACCGCCGTGTCCGTGTAGGTCTGGTGCACCTCCAGCCGGTCCGCTTTCAGGGCCGCCAGCAGGTCGCGGATCATGATCGAGGGCAGCGGCACGGTCCTTCCCCCCTCATACAGGTAGGCCCGGATCGAGTGCTGGTAGTTGTCGTTGAGGAAAACGCCTGGAATCGCGCGCAGCGCCCTTCTCACTTGCTCCACCTCGGCCAGCGCTATCTCGCTCACCAGCACGCGCTCCTGGCCGCTCAACCGATCCCAAGCTACGCTGCCGTACTCGGCGATGCCGCCCACGCACCCATAAACCTCCGCATAGCGCTTGATCTGCGCCAGGGACCGGGCGGTGTTCAGCACCAGCGTGAACCCGTGGGCATGCAGCAGGGAGAGCGCCATAATGCCCGCCGCCGTCGTCGAAGGGAACCCGAAGATCTGCTTGTCCAGGACGCCGTCGACGTCCGCCACCACCACCGGCGGCTTCCAGCTCAGTAAATCAGGCTGCACGCAAAGCTCCCCGCAGTGTCCGGCCGTGTGCTCGGTCAGAAAGTCGAAGGCCTCCACGTACCTCTTGTTGAACTCCGCATGGCGGCGCGCCAGCCGCGGATCCTTCAGGTTGTCCAGCGCGCGGTCCATCGCCCAGCTCCCGGCCAGCAGCTTGAACGGGAACAGCCGCTTGCGAACGGTCGAATCGCCGGAGAGTTCCATGTAGCGGCTGATCAGCTGGCTTTCCTCCGCCGGCGTCAGCTGCCAGTGCAGACTCGTCTCGGCGATGTCATAGGCCGGATCGGCAACGCTCAACTCCGTCTTCCCCTGGCCGTGCTGCTCGAAGTCCGCCTTTACAAACGATCCGCCGTCCGCTACCCACTCCAGCGGCCGCATCTTGCCATCCACGAGAGTCGGTAGCGGGCTCGTCATATCCGCCAGGCTCGCCAGGATGCGGGGGCGCCGCAGCACCGACGCCATCTTGGAGCCGTGCGCCCGGCTCAGCAGGCCTGCCAACTCTTCCAACCCCTTGTGCTGGCCGGTGTGCGCCAGTGCCGGCGCCGGGTCCTCCGTCAGCCGCACCACCCGGGTCCGCGCGGCGATGTACTCCGCCGCTGCCGAAACCGGGAGGGCTCCATCCACAGCCGCGCCGCGCTGAGGCAGCCATTCCGTGTAGAGAATCCCGTCGCGCAAGCCCAGCACTGGCGGAACGAACCGCCGCAGGCGGTCGCCTGCCAGAAACGCGTGATAGCTCAACCATCCCCATCCCACACTCTTGGCCAGCACGTAACGGATCTGGCTTCGGCCGTCCTTGCCCACGGCCTGGACTTCGTAAACCCGCTTCAGCCGGCTGTGGAACTTCTGTTCCGAGAGGCCGTCGAGCGCGGCATTCAGGCACTGCTCCTCCGAGATGCTCTGAACCGTCAGGCCATTGTGCTGGAAATAGGTCCGAATGACGGCCGGGCCCGCCTCCCCGCCCAGCAGTCGCACTTTGTACGACTCCTCGGGATCGAGCGGAATCACCGCCACGCGCGCGGCCGCCAGCTCTCCCGACTGCCTCGCCCAATCCCGGCGCGTCGGATGGAGCGGCAGCAGCGCCACCACACGTCCGGAATGGATTCCCGCCTGCTGCAGCACCTCCAGCAAGCGGATGATGGTGGCTCCGGTGTTTACGGGCTCGTCAATGATCGCCACCAAACCGGATTTTGCGGAGATGCGCGCCAGTTTCGCCGCCTCTTTCGGCGTCGCGCCCTGTTTGGGCCGCATTGTAACCGAATCGACATCCTGATAGCCGGCGTTCTTCAGGTACGCGCGCACCAAAGGCGCGAAATAGGAGCCTGCCGTGCGGCAACCCAAGACCAGCACCGGCCGGCTCCGGTCGCTGAACCGGGCGGCGAACTTGGCGGCCAGCGCCAGAACGTCAAAGTGCGCCAGGTCCTGCGAGCGAAAGGCCGCCGGAATCTTGGCGCGTCGCGTCGCCAGGTCCACCGGTAGCCGCACCTGGGCCAGGGCCAGCAGCCCGGCCGCCGATTCCCACGCTTGCGAGACGCCTGGGGATGCTTCCGCCACGATCGCCTCGGCGAATTCATCCAGGGTGCGCTCCCACTTCCCGCTCCATTCCTCCACCCGCCTCGTCCGCCACCGCCGCGCCCGCGCGGCCAGCGCGAGGGCCACCTTCACCGGCTTGAGCGCCACGGATGCACCCGGCACCACCCCGTTGATCTTGGAGAAGTCGTATCGCGGCCCCGCCAGCCAGTCGTTCACGGTGTCCGAGACTGCGCACGCCAGCAGGAAGAGGTTGATCGCGGCTTCCGCAAATCGCCAGCCGGACGGCGACTGCCCGAGCAGGGCGGCCTCGTCCTTCAGCAGGCCCGGAATGTCCTGAATGCGCGGGAACGCGTTCACCGCCCAGGAATGCCCGGCATAGAAGTCGCGCTCTTCGCTCAACCGTTCGATCGGCTGTGGAATGCCTGCCGGTTTGTCTGGAACCGCGGCCCATGCTGCTTCACTCATTTTGGCGTCACCTGTCCACCCCAAATACCAGTTCGATGATGGCTTCCGTCTCCACCGGGTTGCCATCGAGCGCAGCCGGCTTGTACCGCCATCGCTTCACGGCCTGGATGGCCGCTTCTTGGAGCAGCGCTGGCCCGGCCAGGGCGTGAATGTCACGCAATTGCCCATCCCTTCCTACCGTCGCTCCCAGCCGCACCGTGCCCGCGACGTGCGCCTCCGCGGCCAGCCGGGGGTACGCCGGCTCGATCTTAGAGATCGGCACAGCCGGCTCGAGTTGCCCGCCCGGAGGCAAAGCGCGGGGCCCTTTGGTCCATTCCGGCGCCGGAAGCAGGACCACGTAACTTGCCGGCGTCGCGGCCGGAGAAGTCGCCGGCAGCCCGGCCGCTGCCATTTCCGGTGTCTCGGTCTCGAGTGGCCCAACGATTGGTGCTGGACTCTCGAACCTGCCGCCAGCCGCGGGTCCGGATTGCGGCGTCGGGGCCGGACTGGAAACCGGCTGCACGACCGCTGCTCGACCCAGGCTGGAATGCGCGGGCTCCTGCGGCCGGTCCGTCTCGTCGCCGGCCGCGAGCGCCGCCGCCCCAGTATCCACGGTCACTGCCGGCAGGGCGGGAGTGGCCGCCTGCCGGACCGCCGCCGTCGGCCGGCTCTCCTCAGACGGCTGCGGCATCCGATACCACAGCAGGCCGGCTCCGAGCACCGTGACTGCGGCCGTGCCGGCCACGGCCGCCCATCGTGCCGGCCGCACAGCCGGTGGCGCGGCTACCTCTCCGTCAGGCACTGTGCCGTTCCACGGGAGCCGCACGCGTCCGCCTCGCGCTATCTGGCCGCCCCCGGCGTACAGGGCCGCTTCAGCTTTCCCGCCGCGCTCCGGTCCGATGAGAAGCAACACGCCGTCCTCTGCCGGCAGATGCCTGGCCAGCAGCGCTGCGTCTCCTTTTCCAGGCGCCGGCGTCATCCGGTCGTCGGTGCGGAAAAAGCCGATCGCACGTATCTTGCCGTCCGGGTCCGACTGCCAGATCGTCAGGACACGCTCCAGGTTCGCCTGGTCCCCGCCCGAATCGTACAGCCGCTCCCTGTCCAGGCTCCTGCTGACCGTCTGGTAGTCTTCAATCACGGCGCACCGTTCGTCCGTCAGGATTCGTCCCAGCAGGATGCCGGCTAGCTGATCGCCGTTGCTCCTGGCCGTGTTGCGAATCTCGCGCGCGAGACGCTCGATGAGCGCCCGGTTGACGCGAACCGAGCCGGCCTTGCCCGGCAGCGCCGCCTGATAATACTCTGCCGCCGACGCGGTCGCCTCCGGTCCCGGCTCTCCCGCGCCGGGAGCGAACATTCCGTCTGATTCCGCCGCTTCCAGGATCATGCTGTTTGCTCTTCGACGATTGCCGCGACGGGCCTTTGGGCGCTGGCGAGCTGCCCTCCCCCTCGAAACAGCCCCGCCAGCTCGGCGAGCTGTTGCTGGAGTTGCGCCAGCCGGTCTTCGATCTTCCCGGCTCCGGACCCGGGCTCCGCGCCCGAACTGGCGATTACCATTCGCCAGATCGCGGTGCGCGCAAAATCGGAGACGCTGCGCGCGCCACCCGCGGCGCATGCCGATTTCAACTCTCGAAACTCCTCTTCCGACAGGCGGAAATTGATGGTGCGCGTCCGGCGCTTACTTTTAAACGGATCCATCGCAGCTACCTTGTGAACATCATGGTTCCCACGGCCAGTTTGGACTGAGCTGATTGATTAGGGTCTCCGCAGCAACGTACTCAGGCGCCCGCGGAAAGAGTCCGGCCGATCTCCGGCCGCACGCTCATCGCGTCCTTGGCGAGTGGCGTCACCCATCGCCGGTCCACTTCGACGGCAATCGAGCGGCGCAGGAGAGCCACCGAGAGCACCAGTCGCTCGCGTCCCTTGATTTCGAGCAGAGTTCCTTGAATCCCACGGAGAGGGCCATCCTCGACGCCGATGCGGCAGCCCACCGCGAGGTATGGCCACGGTTCGGCCGGAAGCCTCGAGCGGACCAC
This sequence comes from Bryobacterales bacterium, assembly GCA_963719445.1. Taxonomy (GTDB): domain Bacteria; phylum Acidobacteriota; class Terriglobia; order Bryobacterales; family Bryobacteraceae; genus DASWZN01. Next base: position 2,199,514 of record OY970385.1, on the reverse strand, counting down.
CGTCTTGAGCGCTTCGATCTCACTGTCCGGCACCGCCACGGACTCCCTTCCGCACCCAAGGATTCGCAACACCCCGGGAGTGGTCAGAACCGGCACCCGGAGGCGCGCATCGAACCGGCAAAACACATATCCGGCGAATAGTGGCAGTTCCACTTCTTTGAACCGGTCGGACCAGCGCCGCCGGCTGCGGTAGAGAGGCAAGAATTCCTCATAGCCCTTGAATCGCAGTGCCGCGGCGGCGGCTTTTTCGTGTCGCGGCTTGACGCAAAGCGCGTACCAGCAGGCATTTGCACTGGCCGCCTCCGAATTCCAATCTCCCGGCCGAGCCGGCCAGGGTGCTTCAGGTCCGTCACAGCGTTCGGACATAGCTCACGCAATCTCAGTCCCGACCGCTACTGAGCCTCCTCTGAGAACAGTTCTGTTTAGTGTCGGCCGCCGATGCTTAGTTGCCCATGGCGCGCTTGTTCCCGGGACACTTGTGGTACCGACTGATCGCCGGCGTCATCTCCCACTAGGACACAACACTAGCGCGACTGAACACGCACTGCGGACAGACTGAAAGGGCTTTCTTGACCTGCACCCCATGGGGCACCGCGTCCCTCTCATCCAGTGTGTTAAGCCCCTCGTCAACTGCCTCCTCGCCCACACCAACCCTACATTTCCCCCCTTGTAGGGTAGTTTCCTTTCCTTGAATTAGCTCTGTGCCTACAATTGTGCCGCGCGGAGTCGCTGCCGTCAAGAAAAAAAGTTAATTATGATATAAGTAATTGCATCTAAAAGGAAAGTTTATACTGAAAGTGCCTACAGACCGCCTCAGCCCAGCGCAAAAGTAGGCTGAGCGGTACCCAGGCGAGGCAAGTACCAGGTACTCTGACGACCACCGCCTCGTGCGCTGGAACGAAATAGCGCCGCAAACGTGGCAGTCGAGTACTACCGCTGCGGGGTAGTTATCTGGAGCCCCCTCGTATGCGCTAACCCAAATCCCGCAAAAGAGCGCCTCTCATCTACTGCTCTCCCCCTATTCGAGTCAGTGAGCCCGACCTCACGCGTCCAAGCGTCTCACGGTTCGCCCCGGCGATAACCCTCGAGGCCGCGTAAAGTCTACACTCCGGGTGTAAGAACTCCAATTCTCCTGTCTGGCACTTCCGCTATTCCGTGGCAAGTGTACGCCTCGCGGTTGGTCACTGAGTTGCTCACGTCCCTGACTCCAACCTGGAGCGATGTGACGAATACGGCAGTCGACCACGGATAGCGGGTGTGCTACCCCCTCGGCGGCTGTCCGGTCTTCCTGGACATCATAGAAAAGGCGCCAGTTATCCGCTGTTCTCCCACGGATCGGCCTTCGCACGCGGATAAGTCGTGTCGTGCGTGAAGGGGAAGGAGTACACATCATGGGTTCTTGCACTCACCGCTGGCTCTTGCAACTGGGGATGTTGGCGCTGTTGCCAGGGACTGTTCTGTCCCAGACACCGGCGCCGCGCCTGTTCTTCTCTGACTTAGTGACCGGCCCCATCACGGGCGGCCAGGGCAATAACGGCGCTTTCGTCACCCTCTACGGTAATTACTTCGGCTCCAACCCCACCGTGACCGTGGGCGGCGGGACCGCCATCGTCACGATGCCTCCCGCGTCGTACCTGTGGTATCAGAAGATGACCATCCAGTTGGGCGCACTCGCTCAAACCGGCAATATTGTCGTTTCCAACTCGAACGGCACTTCTAACGGCCTGCCCTTCACCGTCTGCTCGGGCACCATCTATTTCGTAGCTACAAACGGCAGCGATTCCAACGCGGGCTCTTACACCGCACCGTGGAAGACTCTGGTGCATGCCGTGCAGACTGCCGGCGCCAGCGCCGGTTCCATCATCTACGCCATGGATGGCGTCTCCCAGACCGTCGACGACGGGCAGGGCTGGAGCGCGGCCATCCTCTTGCGCTCCGACTGGTCCAAGGGAACGGCAGCTAACCCGACTGCTCTGATCGCCTATCCCGGCGCCACGGTGACCGTCGGCAACCCGACGGGAACATCGCCGACCTACGGCATTCGAACCACGGACCCGGCGTCGGCGGGCAGCAGCGCCTGCGGCGGCAACTGGGTCATAGCGGGGCTCTACCTGCGCGGGATCCAGCCCATCCAGACCGCCGCGGGCACCCACTGGCGCATCATCGGCAACGACGTCTCGAATCCGCAGGCCAGCGGCGGCAACGGCGGCGGCTCAGCCCTGGGCGTGATGCAGTCCACCTACACCAAAATCCTGGGCAACAACGGCCACGATATGAACCTGGCCAGCACCGACCGCCTGCAGCAGGCTTTCTATCCCGGCACCGACAGCAATCACCTGGAGCTGGGCTGGAACATGATCGAGAACGCCAAGGGGCGGGCCGGCATCCAGATCCACTCCTCTCCGCTTTCGAGCGGCAACGGCTATGCGATGTACGACCTTTCGATCCACGACAACGTGGTGCACGACATCGCCGAGGAAGGCATTCTGGTGGACACCGTGGACCCCTCCAAGGGGCCGGTCACGGTGTACAACAACGTGGTGTACAACGTGGGGCAGGACGGGCAGTCCGACGGAGCGATCTACCGCGCCGACAGCTCGGACTACGACACCTCGCAGGGGGTGGGTTCGGGATACGTGGACTTCTACAACAACACCATCTTCGCCTACCAGGGAGGGCCGGGCTTTGGAAACAGCTTCGAGGTGCACCAGGGGCAGGCGCTGATCGACCGGCTGCGGAACAACATCATTCTGAGTTCGGGCGGGGACTACTTCGACGTGACGAACAGCACCAACAACCAAGGGTGCTCCAGCACATGCAGCGCCTCGGCGTGTCCGAACTTCGTGGGGTCGAACAATATACTTTACGGAGCGGGCGCGGCGACCTTCACGAATCTCATCCTCGCCTCGATCAACGCCGATCCGAAGCTGGTGAATGCGGCGACAGGCGACGCACACCTGCAGGCGGGGAGCCCGGCGATTGGAGCGGGCGTGACGATCTCCGGACTGGCGACGGACCTCGAGGGCAAGCCGCGGCCGGCAAGCGGGGCGCCCGACATTGGAGCCTACCAGTCCGGGAGTGCGAGCGCGACGCCTACGCCGACCCCGACGCCTACGCCGACTCCCACTCCAACACCAACCCCAACACCTACGCCGACCCCAACACCTAAGCCGACCCCGACGCCAACTCCGACTCCGACACCAACGCCTAAGCCGACTCCGACCCCGACGCCAACGCCAACCCCGATGCCTACTCCGGCGCCAACGCCTACCTCGACTCCAACTTCGACACCAACACCAACCCCGACGCCCGCTCCAACGCCAACGCCTACCTCGACTCCCACTCCGACACCAAAGCCAACCCCGACGCCAATCCCACTTCCGGCAGCGCCGGCTTTGATCTCTCCGGCGGACGGAGCTGTCGGCGTTTTGATCGCGCCGACTTTGGCTTGGAGCCCATCGAGCGGGGCCACCTCCTATGACATCTACTTCGGCACCGCGTCTATCCCACCCCGGGTGACCAGCACAACCTGGACCAGTTACGCTCCCGGCGTGCTGAGTCCGAACACCAGTTACTACTGGAAGATCGTGGCACAGAATGGCTCCGCTTCCGCGACGTGGTCCTTCACGACTGGCGCCTCGGTGGCTGGTTTGCGGTTCGTTCCCATAACCTCGTGCCGGGTGGCGGACACGCGGAACCCCGCCGGGCCTTTCGGCGGTCCCGCCATGGAGGCCGGCTCGACCCGCTCCTTCCCCATTCCCCAGAGCGCCTGCGGCATCCCGGCCACCGCTCAGGCTTACTCATTGAACGTGACCGTGGTGCCGAATGGCCGCCTTTCCTACCTGACCCTGTTTCCCACCGGCCAGAGCCAGCCCTTGGTCTCCACCTTGAACTCTTACGAGGGCGCCGCGGTGGCCAACGCTGCCATCGTGCCCGCCGGCACCGACGGAGCGGTCAGCGTCTACGTCACCGACCCCACCCAGGTCATCCTGGACATCGACGGCTACTTCGACTCCGCCGACGGCCCCAATTCGTACTCCTTCTACACCGCCCAGCCCTGCCGCGTGGCCGATACCCGAAATCCCGCCGGCGCTCTGGGCGGGCCTTCCCTGGCCGTCAACCAGAGCCGCGATTTTCCGCTCCCCTCGAGCTCCTGCGGGCTTCCACCCACCGCCAGCGCGTACTCTCTGAACGTCACAGTAGTTCCGGGCGGCTTCCTCGGCTACCTGGCGACGTGGCCCACCGGGCAGGCGCAGCCGCCGGTCTCGACGCTGAACTCCTGGAGCGGCACGGTAGTGGCGAATGCCGCGATCGTCCCGGCGGGAACCAATGGATCGATCTCGGTCTTCGCGACCAACCCGACTGACGTCATCCTCGATGCGAACGGCTATTTCGCCGCCCCCGGCTCCCCGGGCGCGCTGTCGTTCTACCCGGTGACACCGTGCCGGGTGGCGGACACGCGCAACGCCGCGGGCCCCTTCGGCGGCCCGGAGCTGGAGGCCGCAACGGCGCGCTCGTTCGCGATTCCGGCGAGCGGCTGCGCCATCCCCTCGACGGCGGTGGCCTATGCGGTCAATGTGACCGTGGTGCCGGACGGCCCGCTCTCCTATCTCACTGTCTGGCCGGCGGGCTCCCCGCAGCCGCTCGTTTCCACCCTGAACTCATACGACGGGTCGGTGGTGGCGAACGCGGCGATCGTGCCGGCGGGGACGAACGGAGCGATCAGCGTCTTCGTTACCGACCCGACGCACGTGATTCTGGACATCAACGGCTACTTCGCGCCGTAGAGGGAGGCCGCCCCAGATCCTCAGACCGGCATAGCGAATTTGTCTCCATGGCCGGCTGAGGCCGGGGCGGCCCCGATGACGCTCACCATCACCAGAGGGCGCGATCAACGAGGCTGTCGTCGCAAATGCGTTCGCCCGCTTCGCCGCAACAGGAAGCCCAGGCCCCCGGGGCGGCGCCCTGCCCACGGCCCGCCGCAGTCCAGTCAGCCCTGCGTCCTGCAGCTTTCACTTCTTTCCCGCAGGAGCGGGCTTCGCCGTCGTCGGCCCGGGCACCGCCCCTTCTTTAGCGTTCGTGATCATCGCCCTGGCATAGGCGCGGCAGTAAAACCGGTATACTGTTGTCAACATCCGGTAGGAGATTAGTCAGAGGGTGGAATACCGATTTGACGTCAATGCGAATTCGACCGGCGGAGGTTCGATCTGGACTGGGAGCGGCAACGAGCACTCAGCGGCTGGCCCCGGCTCAGTTCTCGTGGGCCGGGAATCTTGGCAGTGCTCGTTTCAGGGCTTCCACGAAGCTACGGCTAAAGCCCATCGTGGTTGCTAGCAGGGTTGCTGCCAATTTCGGAGTGCCGGCCCTGACCTGTTCGGCTCCCTCATTTGGGTTGGTTACTGAGTTGCTCAACTCCCTGGCTTCAGCCTGGAGCGGCGTGACGAAGACAGCAGTCTACCGTGGATAGCGGGGGCGGCTACCCGGTCTTTCTGGGGATCGTAGGAAGGGCGCCAGTTATCCGTTTTTCTTTCACGGATCGGCCCTCTATGCACGCGGATACTCGCCAGGTACGTGGAGGGGAAGGAGTGCACATCATGGGTTCTTGCACTCACCGCTGGCTCTTGCAACTGGGGCTGTTGGCGCTGTTGCCAGGGGCTGTTTTGTCCCAGACTCCGGCGCCGCGCCTGTTCTTCTCCGACCTGGTGACCGGACCGAATTCAGGCGGCCAGGGCAATAACGGCGCCTTCGTCACTCTCTATGGTAATTACTTCGGCTCGAACCCTACCGTCACCGTCGGCGGAGGACAGGCCATTGTCACGATGTCTCCATCGTCGTGCCTGTGGTATCAGAAGATGACCATTCAGTTGGGGGCACTTACTCAGACCGGCAATATCGTCGTTTCTAACTCGAACGGTACTTCGAACGGCCTGCCGTTCACCGTCAACTCGAGTAGCATCTATTTCGTAGCCACCAATGGGAATGATTCGGCGGCCGGCTCATACGCCGCTCCCTGGCAAACTCTCGTGCATGCCGTGCAGACTGCCGGCGCCAGCGCCGGTTCCATCATCTACGCCATGGATGGCGTCTCCCAGACCGCCGACGACGGACAGGGCTGGGGCGCGGCCATCACCTTGCGCACCGCGTGGTGCCAGGGAACGTCGGCCAGCCCGACAGCTCTGATCGCCTATCCCGGAGCCACGGTGACCGTCGGTACCACGACGGAGACGGCACCGGCCTACGGCATTCGAGGGACGGACTCCTCGGCCGACGACGGCGCCTGCGGCGGCAACTGGGTCATAGCGGGGCTCTACTTGCGCGGCATCCAGCCCATCCAGACCGCTGGGCCGAGCACCAACTGGCGCATCATCGGCAACGACGTGTCGAATCCTCAAAACCCCGGCGGCGACGGCGGCGGCTCGGCCCTGGGCGTGATGCAATCCACCTACACCCACATCCTGGGCAATAACGGCCACGACTTGAACGTGAACACCACCGACCGCTTGCAGCAGGGCTTCTATCCGGGCACCGACAGCAATTACCTGGAGCTGGCCTGGAACATGATCGAAAATGTCGGGGGGCGGTCGGGCATCCAGATCCACTCCTCTCCGCTGTCGGCCGGCAACGGCTATGCGATGTACGCCATTTCAATCCACGACAATGTGGTGCACGACATCGCCGAAGAGGGGATTATCGTGGACACCGTGGACCCCTCCAAAGGACCGGTCACGGTGTATAACAACGTGGTGTACAACACGGGGAAGGACGGGGAGTCGGACGGAGCGATCTACCGCGCCGACAGCTCGGACTACGACACCTCGCAGGGGGTGGGCTCGGGATACGTGGACTTCTACAACAACACCATCTTCGCTTACACCAATGCGGGGCCAGGTTTTGGAAACAGCTTCGAGGTCGACGATGGGCAGGCGCTGATCGACCGGCTGCGGAACAACATCATTCTGAGTTCGGGCGGGGATTACTTCGACGTAACGAACAGCACGAGCGACGAAGCGTGCTCCAGCACAGACAATGCCTCGGCGTGTCCGAACTTCGTGGGGTCGAACAACATACTCTACGGAGCCGGCGCCGCGACCTTTACGAATCTGATCCTCGCCTCGATCAACGCCAACCCGATGTTGGTGAACGCGGCGACGGGCGACGCGCACCTGCAGGCGGCGAGCCCGGCAATCGCCGCTGGCGTGACAATTTCCGGGCTGGCGACGGACATTCAGGGCATGCTGCGTCCGGCAAGCGGCGCGCCCGACATCGGAGCCTACCAGTACGGCAGCGCGAGCGCGACGCCTGCGGCTGGTTTGCGGTTCGTTCCCATAACCTCGTGCCGGGTGGCGGACACGCGGAACCCCGCCGGGCCTTTCGGCGGTCCCGCCATGGAGGCCGGCTCGACCCGCTCCTTCCCCATTCCCCAGAGCGCCTGCGGCATCCCGGCCACCGCTCAGGCTTACTCGTTGAACGTCACCGTGGTGCCGAATGGCCGGCTTTCCTACCTGACCCTGTTCCCCACCGGCCAGAACCAGCCCTTGGTCTCCACCTTGAACTCTTACGATGGCGCCGTGGTGGCCAACGCCGCCATCGTGCCCGCCGGCACGGACGGAGCGGTCAGCGTCTACGTCACCGACCCCACCCAGGTCATCCTCGACATCGACGGCTACTTCGACTCCGCCGACGGCCCCAATTCGTACTCCTTCTACACCGTCCAGCCCTGCCGCGTGGCCGATACCCGAAATCCCGCCGGCGCTCTCGGCGGCCCTTCGCTGTTCGCCAACCAGAGCCGCGATTTTCCGCTTCCCTCGAGCTCCTGCGGACTTCCACCCACCGCCAGCGCGTACTCTCTGAACGTCACCGTAGTTCCGGGCGGCTTCCTCGGCTATCTGGCGACGTGGGCGACCGGGCAGGCCCAGCCGCCGGTCTCGACGCTGAACTCCTGGAGCGGCACGGTAGTGGCGAATGCCGCGATCGTCCCGGCGGGAGCCAACGGATCGATCTCGGTCTTCGCGACCAACCCGACTGACGTCATCCTCGATGCGAACGGCTATTTCGCCGCCCCCGGCTCCCAGGGCGCGCTGTCGTTCTACCCGGTGACGCCGTGCCGGGTGGCGGACACGCGCAACGCCACGGGCCCCTTCGGTGGTCCGGAGCTGGAGGCCGCAACGGCGCGCTCGTTCGTGATCCCGGCGAGCGGCTGCAACATCCCCTCGACGGCGGCGGCCTACTCGGTCAATGTGACCGTGGTACCCGACGGACCGCTCTCCTATCTCACTGTCTGGCCGACGGGCTCCCCGCAGCCGCCGGTTTCCACCCTGAACTCATACGACGGGTCGGTGGTGGCGAACGCGGCGATCGTGCCGGCGGGGACGAACGGAGCGATCAGCGTCTTCGTCACCGACCCGACGCATGTGATTCTCGACATCAACGGCTACTTCGCGCCGTAGAGGGATACTGCCGCGCACGGGGAAACCGGAGAGGCACGGCCTCCCCTTCCTGCAAGCGGCGCTTAGTGCCGAAGACCGAGCTGCCCGCGCTCCCCCCACGGCACGTTGCAGAATCCCGCCACAGCGCCGGTCGGTCGTGAGGTTGGGGGCGAATCAGAGGAGGTCCGTCGCTATATCCCTGACGACAACAACGTCAAGAAATGCGACGGCGGTGCGGAGTGGGGACCATCCTGCTATCTTCAAGGTTTTCTCGTTGGTCTTCCGCGAGCTGTTTAGGCCGCCTACTCCCTGATCACTGTTAACCCTCGTGAAGCCCTCTTCCGCCGCCGGCGACCGCAGCTTGGCTGCCATGCGCTCCACTGCTTCGCCGGGCACCACGCGGTCGCAGCCGCGGTTCCAAGAAGACCGCTTCCACCTCAGCGCCGAGGAGCTCGCCGGTGGCGTAGCATCTGCCGCAGGGCCGCAACGACACGGGCATGGATGGTCTGGTCCGTGGGGTCATCGGCCAACAGACGCGGATCGCGTCCGAGGACAGGGCCGGCGCGCCCGCATCTCGGAACCGCTTCGGGCAGCGGGTAATGACGCCCCGTTGCGCGCCTCTTCTACTGGGATGCAATAGCCGGCAGCACTTCTCGCAGCGCGGGATACAGATCGCGGACAAATGAGCGGGCGGCCTCCTGAGCGCGATCGTCCCCGCCGCCGCGCGGCCAAGTCACCACTCGCACGAGGGCCGTATCGGTCCGCCGGTCCTGAAACGCCTCCACGCCCAACCAGACCTTGGTTGCCCACTCGCCCGCCACCGCGCGCCGCGGCATCTGATACCAATAGAGGACCACGGCACGCTCGTTCCCTTTGCGGACCTCGTACCGGCTGACCGGAATGGACCCCGACGGGGTCGCGACAGTGATTTCTCCGGTGGTTTCGGGGGTCCAACCGGAGGCCGGCAGGCAAACCGTGGGTGGATGGGGCTGCGTGGTCCCTCCGCGTTGCGACCCGTACCAGGCCACGAAGAGATCGGCCACCGTGCCGCTGGGCCTGTGAATGTAAGTCCGGCTCAGCAATCTGTCGGCGTGGAGTGCGGTCACAATGTCGTCGGCCAGCCGGTTTTCGCCGAGTTGCCGCCACTCGCCCAGTTCGGCCGGGAGGCGTGCCAGATCGGGGGCCGCGGGCGGGCGTTCGAAACCCGTGGTCCAGTGCGCGAGCACGGCCTGCGCGGCCAGAAACAGCGCCACGAGCATCGCCCTTCGCTCAAGCATGGTAGCCGCCCGCCCGGATATACAGCGCGTGGAATGCCCAGCGCGCCAGGGCCAGCGCCGCCAGGCACATGGCGAAGACCGCCCCGCCGAAGATCAGGTGCGGTGCACCCGCGTCCAGCGCCGGAAACGCTGCGGCAGACGCCACGCGGGCAGCGTTGGCGCCGATCGCCAGCGGAACCGATATTGCCAGCAGCGCGATCCGCATCCACACACTGGGATCCTCCAGCCAGGCGAACACTACCGCGATAAAGGCGAGCGGGAGTAGATAGCGGATGCCGTTGCAGGCCTCGGCAACCAGTACCCGGTGGCCGCCCACGTCCAGAATGTTGCCTTCCCGGATGACACCGATTCCCCCGGCGGCCAGAATAGCGGCCGCGAGGCGGCTGGCCACCAATTGCAGTGGCAGCGTCACCTGGTTGTAGACGATGGCCAGTTTGGGCAGCATGAACAAAGCGAGCGCGAAAGGAAACGCCAGCGCGCGGAGCCAGGCGAATCCGCCCAGGCACAGTACGGCGCCCGCAGCCGAGAGCAACAGCGCCACCGATCCGGCGAACAGTCCGACGCCGGCCGCCGAGGCGGCGTGCGCCACAGCCGCCAGCGCCAGCAAGGCCAGCCCCCACCAGCTCGGCCGGACGGAGATTGCGAGCAGACGCCGGCGGTCGCTCCACAGTACCCAGACGATGACGAAGGGTACGGCAAAAGCGTGGCCCATATCCGGGTCGGTGGACCACTGTCCGGCCATTCCGGCGATGACTGCGCTGTAGCAGCCCACAAGCGCGGCAGACGCCAGGCCGATCGATGCCCACCACCGGGCCCTGCTGCTTGTCATTTCCAGTATTCTGTCACAGAAGACTCTTGACCGCTACGGACGGGTCGGCGGCTTCTGGCGCGCCCGGAGGGACTCGAACCCCCGGCCTACTGGTTCGAAGCCAGTCGCTCTATCCAGCTGAGCTACGGGCGCGTTCCTTCATTATCCCCGCCCTTGTCCGCTCTGGCAATGGCGACCCTCAACACAATCCTGGCGCACGCGCCGCCGCTGACGACACCCCAGGAAGGGGAAGAGGTCCTAAAACTACTGTTTGTGTCGTCTCGGTACTTACCCCCGCGAAGAAGCGCCGAAGAAGCTCGGCTCTGGGCGCGGAGGAGACCCATTAGGCAGCATAGATTCAATGGCTTGGCCGCTGACGAGCGCGTTCGGACGCCTTCCCCCCCTCTGTCGAGGCTCTGCACTGAAGGGTCCTCAATCTCGGGCCTGCAACGGAGCCAATAGCCCGCGTGAGACTATTCTCTGTGCCTTGAGACTATTATGTCGTTGACACAAGATAGGGTATTGGAATATGATTCACTCTTAATTAGTGTCGGCATGACAGATCCCGGCAGATCGCGTTCAGGTATATCGGACACAGGGGCCATCAGCATGCTCGGTATCAGCCGCGCGACTTTCTACCGGCGCTTGCAGGACGGAACCCTCGCACCTCCCGCCGGCCGCATCGGAAAGCGGCGCCGAGTGTGGACGCTGGCGGAAATCGAACTGGCCAGGGAGCAACTCCAGGCGCAAAAGGAACGTACATGATCCGTCTCGTCATCGCGAATCAAAGAGGGGGCGTCGCCAAGACGACGACCGCTCTGGTTCTCGCCCGCATCTATGCCGATCAGGGCAAGAAGGTGCTGCTGGTCGACACCGACTCCCAAGGATCGGTTGGAACTGTTATTTCCCTCAAGGCGAAGTACCACCTCTCGGACTTCCTGGTGGGCCACATCGCGCTCGAGGAGTGCCTGGTTTCGGCGCACCCTAATATCGACGTGCTTCCCAGCAACCGCAACACGTCCCGCGCCGAGGACCTGATCACCGCGCAGGGCTTCCGGGAGTTCGTCTTCGAGCAGATGTTCAGCACGTACGAGCACAACTACGACGTGATTCTGATCGACGTGGCTCCCTCCATCACGCTGTTCCAGACCTGCGCCATGGTCTACACGCGCCGGGTGCTGATCCCGGTGGCGATGGAGATCTTGAGCGTCCAGGGCGCCATGGCGAGTCTCGAAGCGGCTCGGACGCTGAACACGATGTTCGCCAACAGCTACCACCTGCCCGTGGAGACCGTCGGCATGCTGCCGGTCATGGTGGACCGCCGCCTGGCGATGACCGGAATTATTCTCGATACGCTCGAACAGATCGCCGAAAAGACCGGCGTGCCGCGCCTTCCTCCCGTTCGCACCGATACCTCGGTGGTGAAGGCCAACAAGGAGCGGCAGTTCCTGACGGACTTCGATCCCAAGTCCAAGGCCCTCGAAGACTACCAGGTGGTGGCAGACGAAATCCTTACTATAATGAGACAATTGGATGGCATCCCAGAAGCGCAACGCCAATCGGCGTAAGTTTAACCGGCAGCCGCTGGATATCGACGACCTCACGAGCGCATCCTCGTTCTCTGGGATCCGTGACGTCATCGAGAGCCACTTCGGCAAGTCGGACACCCCGGAATCGGAGGGCGGAGCCGCCGACGCCGGGCGTAACGTCGAGACAGATCCCGCGCGGCCGCAGTACGTCTGGGAACCGAAGGGAGTGCCCTTCTCGGTGCGGCTGGGCACGGATGTGATCGGGCGCCTGGAGAAGGACAGCCTCGACATCTTCCGTGCCATCACGAACCGCGGCTCGGAGGTCGGCGGAATCCTTCTCGGCCGGGTGCTTCCGGGCTGGCCGACGTCGATTGTGGTGGAGGACTACGAGCCAGTCGCTTGCGCCTACACCCTGGGCCCATCTTACGTGCTTTCCGAGGAAGAACAGGAGCGGTTGGAAGAGGCCATCGAGAAGCGCAAGGCCGGGGGCGGTCTCGTGGTAGTGGGATTCTTCCGCAGCAATACCCGCCCGCAGCTGGTGTTGCAGGAAGACGACCTGGAGCTGTTCGACGAGTTCTTTCCGGAAGACCACAACATCTTCGTGCTGGCCAAGCCGTACTCGCGCAAGCCCTGCCAGGGCGCGATTTTTGTGCGCGAGGGCGGGAAGGTGCGGACCGAATCCAGCCCGCAGGAATTCCCGTTGTCGCGCGTGGAGCTCGAGAAGCTCGGCGCCTTGCAGCCGGGACTCTGGGTGTCCAGCCAGCCGGAGCGCGTGGGGCCGGCTTCGACCGGCGATCGAGTCGCGGCCATCCCCATCGACTCCGTTGCGGCCGAGGCCAGGCGGCCTGCCCCGCCGGTGGCGCCGAAGCCCGAGCCTCCGCCGGTCCCGATCGAGCGTCCCGCTGCCCCCGTGAGCGCCGTCAAGGCGCCGCCGGAGCCGCAAGTCCCGCCGCGAGTAGAACCGAAGATCGAGCTTCGTGCGGAACCGAAGGTCGAGCAACGGGTTGAACCGAAGGTTGAGGCCAAGGTCGAACCGCGGCTGCCGTGGCTGAAGCCGTCGGCGCCGCTTCCCGGTTCGCGTCCTGCTGCGCCGCCCGCGGGAGGAGGCACGGAAGGCACGCCGGCAAGGCCGACGCGGCCGCTCTTCAGACCGGCGCCTCGCGTCGGGACGCCTGTCGCGCCACCGCCGGTCGAGCCGTCCGCACCGCCCGCTGCCTCCCTCCCTGCTACACCTCCAGCCGAAGGCGGCGCAACGAGCACGCCGGCGAGCCCGGCTCAACCGCTTTTCACGCCCGCCCCTCGTGTCGAGAAGGGAGCAGCGCCGCCAGCCGAGCCGCCGTTGCCGCCGTCGCCGCCGAAGTTCACCACCAGGATCCAGTCGCGGATCGCGCCATCGGTGCAGCCGCGGTTCATGACCAGAATAGGACCCCGGATCGGGGCGCCGCAGCCGCCCAAGGTCGAACCCAAGGCTGAGCCGAAGACGGAACCGAAGGTCGAGACCACGGTTGCGCCCACGGTCGAGCCGGCTGCTCCTCCCAAGCCGCCGTTCCGGATCGAGCCTGTGGTTGTTGCGCGACCGCCGGCGGAGCCTCGCACCGAGGTCAAGGTCGAGCCGAAGCCGGAGCCCAAAGCCGAGGTGAAGCTCCAGCCCCGGGTTGAAACGGCGGCGCCGAGGTTCACCAAGATCCAGCCGCGCCCCCAGGCTCAACCCGAGCCCGCGCCCCAGCCCGCCGCGCCTCCGGCCCCGGAACTCGAAACTGTGTTCCGGCGGAAGCCCGAGTCGATGCCCGCGGCGGACACTGCACCGAGCTTCGGGTACAAAGCGGAAGATGAAGCCGCTTCGAAGGGTTGGCGCCGCTGGTTTTGGCCCGCTGTGATCTTCGTGGTAATCGTAGTCGCCGGAGTCTACTTGTTCGTCGTCCGCCCGTCTGGGCAGACTGTGGAACAGACCCCGGCCGCCGTGACGGAAGCTCCGCCACACCGTCAAGCCGCCGCGCTGGCGGTGCGGGCCGAGGGATCCGAATCGGGACTGACGATTTTCTGGGATGGCCTCTCCACCCCGATATCGACGGCCCCGCGCGGCTTGCTTACCATTCGCGACGGCGCGGCTACCAAGAACTTCGACCTGACCTCGGACGAGCTGAAAAAGGGCACCTACCGATACCAGCCACGCACCGATGACGTCCTGATTCGGCTGGAGCTCAAGGGCCTGCCGGGTAACCAGACCGCTTTCGGCGGTACGCGCATCCTGGGCGCCCGAAGGCTGGGCAAGACCTCGGGCAAGTAGCGGCAACAGCCCCAACACCGCAGCGCGCCAAAGGGACTGTTCGAATTCGCGAAGCGAAATCCCACAAGCGGTGAGGCGCACACCTGGTGTGCCAATGGAATCAGCCGATTGCGGCTGGAACCGGTCGTGCTGCGAGTAAGGCGCCGTCTGGCGGCGCTGTCCACCGGCGCGGTACCATTGCTGCATTGCCCATGGCGAAAGACCGGATGATCATCGGCGGTTCCCCCGACAGCAGCGATGGCGCGCCCATGGCCCCGCTAAGTCGAAAATCGAGTGTGCTCACCCGATTCAGTCCGCTGGTGCGGCAAGGGCTGCGCTTTCGCCGTCGATTTGAAGAGGCTAAACGGTCCGTTGAGCCGGTCGCGTTCGAGTGGTACCGGTATGACACTTTTACGAATCTCTTTCTGATACAGCACCTCCTGAGGCATGCATCGCTGTCATTGGAGGAGATGGTCGCCGGAGATCCCGTGCTGGATCTCGGTGCGGCGGACGGCGGGCTGAGCTTTTTTCTGGAGTCTCTGGGCTACCGTGTCCACGCCGTCGATTTTTCGGGCTGCAACATGAACCGCATGCAGGGGCTGCGGAAGCTGGCAGCGGTACTCGCATCGCAGGTGCAGATACAGGATTCCGACATGGACGGCCGGTTCGATCTCGCCGGACGTTACGGGGTGGCCCTCTTTCTCGGAACGCTGTACCACCTTAAGAATCCGTTCTACGCGCTGGAGAAGCTGGCGCAGCATGCGCGATTCTGCTTTCTCAGCACGCGAGTGGCGCGCTTCGGCGCCGACCGGCGGACGCGCCTGGACGGCCTGCCGGTGGCATATCTTCTGAATCCGAAAGAGTGCAACGGGGATGCGACCAACTATTTCATCTTCTCGCCCGCCGGGCTTACGCTATTGGTGAAGAGAGCCGGATGGGCCATCCGTGCCTGCATCAGCCTCGGCCCATCCGAGTCCGACCCGGTGTCGCCAGAAGGCGACGAGCGGATGTTTCTCCTGCTCGAAAGCACGCTACCAATGCCGCCGGCTTAAGCGGCTGAGCGTTGGGAAGCACCAGTATCTTGCCGCGGGGATCGGACCGTAACGAACAGCGACCCGAGAATGGGACTATGGCTCGCGTGAGAATGGACAAGTGGCTCTGGGCCGCCCGCTTCTTCAAAACACGCGCTCTCGCTGCACGGGCCTGCGAACTCGGCAGGATTCAGCGCAACGGACAGCAGGCCAAGGCTTCGCGCGAGGTCACGGCCGGCGACCTGTTGCAGGTGAAGAACGCCGGCGGCGACTTTGAGGTCGAGGTGCTGCTGCTCAGTGACATGCGCGGTCCGGCGGCGGTTGCGCAGCAGCTCTACCGGGAAACGGAGGCGAGCCGGGAGTCGCGGGCGAGGCTGGCGGCGGAGCGCAAAACGATGCCGCGTTTCGAAGTGCTGCGGGAAGGCAAACCATCGAAGCGCGATCGCCGTAAACTCGACCGTCTTCGGGGCCGGGTGTGACCGCTGAACAGAGCACATAAAGCCGAACGCAGCATGCGCCAGAAGCAGTTGACGTCGCTGCTTTCGAGCGGACCTCTGACTGTCACATGTGCGCAATGAGCCCGGTACGAGCCATACCGTTGAACGCGGCGCCTCCGGCGTTGCCTCCATCCTTCTTGCCCCAAGTCCAGTAAAGCCCTAGGTAGGCGTAGTTCTCCGTTTGTCCGATGGCGGTGTGGCCGTAACAGAACAGTAACTGAAAACCGGGGTCGCGAAATTTGTAGTAACCGCCGATATCGACCAGCGTCGCCGGTCTGCTCTGCGGTGTCGCCAGCCCTTCTGGCCCGTGATAAAAGACCTCGGTTCCCAACGTCACCTTCTTGCCGAGATCCCGCTGAACCAGCCAGCCCGCAAACGGGAAATTACGATAGCCGGGTGCGTTCACCAGCGTCATCCCGCCGCCCCCGTAAGTGGTCCACGGGCCAAAGCTCTTCTGCGCCCAAAGTGGCAGCTTATACCATGTCCTGCCCACCCCCAGACCTCTGGAAGCGTTCCCGGTCGGAATCTCGAACATCGTAAATGTCCCGATCATGGGACGATGCTTCGTTTCCTGCACAAACCGGTATTTGATCCCCAGCTCGATGTCTCCTAAACCGAACGTTCGAGGACCATTTGCGGACAAAATCGCCGCGGCGGGAACGATGATGTGAAGGTGAACATTGGGAAGTGCTCCCCAATTGAACTCCACCGCAGGCCCGGCCGTGTCGGTCTCCGCCGGGGTGCCGTCCGACGCCGCGAACGTATAGAACTCGTGATGCCTGAAGTCAATTGGTTCCGGATCGTCCGTTTGAAACGGAGGACCGGCCAGCGCAGCAGGCGAAACGGAAACCAGCAGGGCCAGCGCCCCAAATATCCTGGCCTCAGCGAGACTGTAAGTTCGGCTACCTGGTTTCATGAAGCTCCCCGAATGGTTCACTGACCCTTGCCTTCATGGCCTCGAGAGCCTTTCTTCCAAGGGGCGTGGCCCGATAGACCTTGCGAATCGATTGGCCTTTGCGCTTCTCAACCGAGCACTCGCATCCGGCGCCAACCGCCCTGAAGCGACGGGCCTCAGTTTACCCGCCTGTCCGACGCCTTCAGAACGCCCGGCGGTATTGCACCGGAGGCGCGACCTTATGTCCCAGCCGGCGCGCGGCGTGCAGCGGCCAGTAGGGATCGCGCAGCATCTCGCGCGCGAGCAGAACGATGTCCGCTTTCCCGCTGGCGACGATTTCGTTGGCTTGCTCGGGCTCGGTAATCAGGCCCACCGCGCCGGTCGCGATGCCCGCCTCCTGGCGGATGCGCTCGGCGAAGGGAACCTGGTAGCCAGGGCCGAGCGGAATCATTACGTGCGGCACCAGACCGCCCGAAGAGCAATCGATCAGGTCCGCGCCGAGAGGCTTGAGCCGTTGCGCGAGCAGCACGGATTGATCCGCATCCCAGCCGTCCTCGGCCCAGTCGGTGACGGAAATCCGCACGAACAGCGGGAAGGCCGCGGGCCACACTTCGCGCACGGCCCAAGTGACGTCGCAGAGGGCGCGAATGCGATTGCCGAGTGGGCCGCCATATTCGTCGGTCCGCCGGTTGCTTAGCGGCGAGAGAAACTCGTGCAACAGGTAGCCGTGCGCGGCGTGAATCTCCAGGACGCGGAAGCCGGCCTCCACTGCGCGCCGCGCCGCCGCCGCAAAAGCCGAGGCGATGCGCCGGATTTCCGGTACGGTCAATTCCTCCGGCCTGACCTCGTTCTCCAGAAAAGGAATGGGGCTCGGCGCCACCGGCTGCCAGCCGCCCCGCTCGGCGGGGATCTGCGCGCCGCCCTCCCAGGGCCGCGCGGTCGAAGCCTTGCGCCCCGCGTGGGCGAGCTGAATGCCCGACACCGCGCCCTGCGCCTCGATGAAGCGCACGATACGAGCCAGCGGCGCGATGTGCTCGTCGCTCCAGATTCCCAGGTCGCTGGGCGAGATGCGCCCGCGAGCCTCGACCGCGGCCGCTTCGGTCATGACCAGCCCGGCGCCGCCGGCCGCACGGCTGCCGAGGTGCACCAAATGCCAGTCCGTGGCGAGCCCGTCCTCACACGAGTACTGGCACATGGGCGAGACCGCAATCCGGTTTCGCAGCCGCACGTCGCGGAAGGAGACGGGCGTGAACAGGGCGGACTCGGCCATAAGCTTACAGTATCGCAGTGGGGTGCGCTTGTTCGCTACGCCGGGTTCCGAGCCGCGACGGCGAGCGAGCTGTCGCGCAGACGCGAGCGGCTCGGTCCCGGGCCTCCAGAGACTAAGTTGCGCACCCGGTACAATGGTTGCAGGGCCATTCCTGGGGATGCGTAACTTTTCCGGTGGAATCGTAATCCGGGCTCGGAGCATCATAACAGGTGCAAGCCGGACCTCGATGCGCGCACTCAAAGACTATGTCGAGCTGACCAAGCCCACCATCACGTGGCTGATCCTCGGCAGCACGGCCGTGGGCTACTATTTCGGCCTCGGCGGCAGCGCAGCGCGCTGGCTGGCCTTGTTCCATACCCTACTCGGGACCGGTCTGCTCGCCTCCGGCACGGCGACGCTCAACGAGTGGTACGAGCGCGAGGCCGACGCGAAAATGCGCCGGACCGAGGCGCGGCCGATCCCTTCCGGGCGCGTCAGCCCCGGCTGCGCCCTGTTGTTCGGCCTGGTTCTTTCGGCGCTCGGTTTTGCCGAGCTCGCACTCGCGGTCAACCTGGTTGCCGCAATGTGGGGGCTGGCCACGCTCGCAACTTACCTGCTGCTCTATACGCCGCTCAAGCGGCGCACCCGGCACGCCACCACCATCGGGGCGTTCCCCGGCGCGATGCCGCCGCTGATCGGATTCGCCGCCGCGGCGGGCGGCCTTTCCGCGCAGGCCTGGGTGTTGTTCGCCATCCTCTTTCTGTGGCAGTTTCCGCATTTCCTCGCCATCGCCTGGATGTATCGGGAGGATTACGGGCGCGCGGGGATCGTCATGCTTCCCGTGGTCGAGCCGGACGGCAAGTCCACGGCACGGCAGATCGTCATCGCGTCGCTGCTGCTGATTCCCGTGAGCCTTACCCCGGGATTCCTGCATATGACGGGCACGATTTACCTCGTCGGCGCGCTCGCGCTGGGAATGGCGTTTCTGGCCGCCGGGCTGCGGGTCGCTTTCGAACGCACCCGGCTGCGCGCGCGGCAGGTGCTGCTGGCGTCGGTCGTCTACCTGCCGCTGCTCTACGGATTGATGTTGCTGGATAGGCCGCGGCTGTGATCGTCTCTGTTGAAAACCTGACTCGTCACTACGGCGCCCGGACTGCGCTCGCGGGCGTCTCGTTCCAGGTCCGCGAGCGCGAGATCTTCGGCGTTCTCGGCCCGAACGGCGGCGGCAAATCGACGCTCTTCCGCATCCTGGCGACCATGCTCGCGCCCTCGGCGGGAGCGGCGCGCGTGGCGGGCTTTGACGTGGAGCGCCAGGCAGCCGACGTGCGGCGCCGCATCGGCGTGGTCTTCCAGTCGCAGAGCCTCGACAAGAAGCTGACCGTCTTCGAGAACCTGCGCGCCCAGGGGCATCTGTTCGGCATGCACGGACGGGCGCTCGCGGAGCGAATGGAGGAGGTGGCGCTGCGGCTGGGCGTGGCCGACCGCCGCGATGATCTGGTCGACACCCTCTCGGGCGGCCTGCGCCGGCGCGTCGAAATCGCCAAGGGGCTGCTGCACCGCCCCACGGTGCTCCTGATGGACGAGCCTTCGACCGGACTCGACCCGGGCGCGCGCCGCGAGCTCTGGCAGTACGTCGAGGAGTTGCGCGACCGCCAAGGCATCACCGTTCTCGTGACCACTCACATTCTCGACGAGGCTGACCGCGCGGACCGGCTCCTGCTGCTGCACCAAGGCAAAGTGGTAGCCGAGGGCGCGCCCGCCGAGCTGAAGTCGCGCATCGGCGGCGATGTCGTAATCCTGGACGTGGACTCGCCGGCGCGCCTGGCGCCGGAGCTTCTCGCGCGGTTCGGCGTCGGCGCCACCGCGGTGAACGGCTCGCTGCGCATCGAGACCGGCAACGGCCACCGTTTCATCGCTGAGGCGGTCGAGGCGTTCCCGGGCGCGATCCGCTCGGTGGCGCTGCACAAGCCGACGCTCGAAGACGTCTTCCTGGATGAAACCGGAGCGCGACTGACATGAACTTCTGGCTACCCGTCTGGACCCTGTGGAGCCGCGAACTGGTGCGCTTCTGGCGCGAGAAGGCGCGCGTGGCGGGCTACGTGGGCTCGCCGCTGGTGTTTTGGCTGCTGATCGGCTCCGGCTTCGGCGACCTGGGCTTCTTCTTCCCCGGAGCGCTGGTGCTCACGGTGATGTTCTCCGCGGTCTTCTCGACCATGTCTTTAATCGAGGACCGCCGCGAGGGCTTCCTGCTCTCGATGCTGGTTTCGCCCGCGCCGCGCAGCTCTATGGTGCTCGGCAAGATCCTGGGCTCCGCGACGCTGGCCTGGATCCAGGGCCTGGTGTTCCTGTGCTTCGTGCCCGCGACGGGGCACACGCCCGGCGCCGCGGGCCTGGTGGAAGCCGCGGGCGTGATCCTGCTGGTCGCTTTCGCGTTCACGGTCACCGGATTTGTCATCGCCTGGCAGATGGAATCGACGCAGGGCTTCCACGCCGTGATGAACCTGGTTTTGCTCCCGCTGTGGCTGGTTTCGGGCGCGCTGTTCCCGATGGCGAAGGCACACGGCTGGGTGCAGTGGCTGATGCGCGCCAACCCGGTGACCTACACCGTCTCGGCGCTGCGCGCGCCGCTCGAAGGCCACGCGGGCGTGCCCGCACCCGTCGCGAGCGTGCTCGTGACCGCGTGTTTCGCCGCGGCGCTGTTCACTGTGGCAACGGCGTCCGCGGGCCGCCGGACGGCGAGGACCTTCGCGTGAAACCGGTCGCCGCTGTCCTCGCCGCTCTTCTCCTCGGCCTGGCTGGCTGCGCGCGGCAGGCCGCTTTGCCCGTCTACGGTCATGTGCCACCATTCGTGTTGACCTCCCAGACTGGCGCGGCGTTCGATAGCAAGCTCCTCGACGGCAAAATCTGGGTGGCGGACTTCTTCTTCACCAGCTGCATGGGCCCCTGCCCACGCATGTCGGCCCAGATGCATTCGGTCCAGAAGCGGACCGCGGATCTCGCCGGCGTCAACCTGGTCTCGTTCACGGTGGACCCGGAGCACGACACGCCGCCGGTGCTCGCCGCCTACGCGCAGCGGTTTCGCGCCGAGCCCGGCCGTTGGGTTCTCCTCACCGGCTCGCCGGAAACGCTCAACGCGCTGGACCGCGACGCCTTCAAGATGGGCAACGTCGACGGCAGCTTCACTCACTCGACGCTCTTCGCGCTGGTGGACCGTCGCGGCTTCATCCGCGGCTACTACCACACGGAAGAAGGCGCGAGCCTGGACCCGCTGATCGCCGGCATTCGCCGCCTGGCTAGAGAGCAGCCTTAGATGACCGTCCAAGACCTTCCCGCGGTGAACGCCGTGCTGAACGGCACGGCGGCGGTGCTGCTGGTCTGGGGCTTTACGCTCATCCGCCGCGGGCGCAAGCGCACGCATCGAAATGTGATGCTGGCGGCGTTCACGGTCTCGACCGCGTTCCTGGCCTGCTACCTGATCTATCACGCGCAGGCGGGAGTGGCGCGGTTCGTGCGGACCGGCCCCATCCGCGCCGTCTACTTCACGATTCTCCTCACCCACACGCTGCTCGCCGTCGCCGTGCCGCCGCTGGCCATCGTGACGCTCTCGCGCGGCCTGCGTGCGCGCTTCGACCGCCACCGTGCCATCGCGCGCTGGACGTTGCCCATCTGGCTCTACGTCAGCGTCACGGGCGTGGTGGTGTATTGGATGCTGTACCGGATGTAGCCCGGCGCCCGCCGAACACCGCCAGTTCAAGCGCCTTGAAGTAGCAGTCCACGTCGGTGAAGCCGATCACGCGCAGCCACTCGCACTGCGCCTCGACCGGCGCCAGGATGTTGGCTCCCTTGTCGGCGCGGCGATAGTACGTCGACTCGATCTCCTCCCGCGAGACCGCCGGCTGCCACGCTGCAGGCTGTCCAGGAACGCCTCGTCGTTCATACGGGCGAGCCACGGGGAACCGGGCGCGACGTGCTCCACGTTGACGAAGATTCCGCCCGGCGCGAGCAGCTCGTGGATCTCCGCGTAGATCTCCTTCTTGCGGGCATTCGGCTGGTGGTGAATCGAGAAGCCGGACACCACGGCGTCGAAAGGGCCGAACGGGGAGGCGGCGCGCGTCCAGGATGGCTGGCCGTAGTCCACGCTCAGAACGTCCACGCTCGCGGCCCGCGGCGCAAAGCGTTTGCGCGCCGCCTCGAGCATCGGCTCGGAGAAATCGAGCAACACCGCGCGGGCCTGGGGATGGCGGTCCAGAATCGCCGCCGCCAGTACGCCATCGCCGCAGCCCAAGTCCAGGATTCTCTCGACGGGCCGCTGGCACGCGGCGATCAGGCGTAGCATGATGTCGATCTGCGTCTCGGCGAACGGGATCGCTCCGCGAACGCCTTCGAGGAAGGTCGCAGCCAGGGAAGAAGATTTCCAGACGGCGTCGGTGGGTTTTTCCATTCCCTAGTGTAAAACGCAGGCGGGCGAAACCGCCTGCCCCACGCGCCTGCTAGAATCCACTGAGTATGGCTTTTCGCGTAAAACCCTCAGCCGAGAGCCGGACCTCGGGGAGCTTTCCGACTCCCGTTGTCGTTGCGCTGGTGATCGCCGCGGTCGGCGCGGTGGCTGCGCTGCTGCTGATGCGCGGCGGGCCGCGGCAGCCGCCGCCTCCCGTGCTGACGCCGGAAGCGCGTGCCTACGTGCGCGCCGGCTACCTCAACCTGAGCGAAGTCAACATGAGCGCCAAGCAGAACTTCGCCGAGCAGACCCTGGTGGAGATCACCGGCAAGATTACCAACACCGGCAACCGTGCGCTCAAGCAGATCGACCTCAACTGCGTCTTTCGCGACCCCTCGGGCCGGGTGGTGCTGCGCGACCGTGTGTCCATCGTCAAAGAGCGCCTGGGCGGCCTCAAGCCGGGTGAGACGAAGGACTTCCGCCTGCCGTTCGACACCATTCCCGAAAGCTGGAATCAGGTGCTCCCCGAGCTGGTGATCGCCCAGATCATCTTCGGGTAACGCGCCTCAGAAGACCCGCGCCGACTGGAGCATCATCCAGAACGACAGCGCCGTCAGCGCAATCGCAACCAGGGCGGCGCCGCGCCAGAAGCGCTCGCCGAAAGTGTCGACCAGCTTGGGTGTCCCGGCCACGTAAGCGACCGCGAACCCACCGGCCAGGCCGCCGATGTGTGCCGCCTGATCGATGAACGGGACCAGGAATCCGATCACGAGCATGTAAATGACCCAACGAACGTACATGCCGCGCACCGCCGCGGCCGCAGGGTTGGCGCGATTGCGCACGCCCAAGGCGATCATCGCGCCGATCAGTCCCATAATGCCGGCCGACGCGCCCACCGAAAGGCTGTCCGACCACATCGAGCTCAGAAGGAAACCGAAAACGGAGCCGGCAAAATAGATGGCGACCATGCGGGCGGCCCCAAAGACTTCCTCCACCTGCGCGCCCACGTCGAACAGGACCCAGGAGTTCATCAGGATGTGAAGAATGCCGCCATGCAGGAAGCCCGCCGTCACCAGGCGCCACCACTGGCCCGTCTCGAAGACCCGCCACTTCGCGCCCAGCCGGTACAGGGTTTGGCCATCGATCCCCATCAGCGCATTCGACGGCGCCGCCCCCATGCTCAGGGCCAGTGTGACCGCAAACAGCCCGCAGTTGATGAGCAGGATGATGGACGTGGTGAAACGCGCGTGGGGGATGAACCCGCCAAGAATGTCGCTGGGATGCCGCACGTCAATGGCCCGCGGGCCCACCTGGCTGTCGCAGTATGGGCACACACGATCGGCGGTGGTGATGAAAGCCCGGCAGTGCGGGCACATGCGGCGTCGTTCTCTTGCCAAATTCCATTGTAGCGGACGCCTGCGGCTCACCCCTCCCAGCGCCCGTTGTACAATTCCCTTTCGGCAGGCGCCGGCGTGTTACCGGAAGGGCGCGGTTAGTGTAAGATCGAAGCAAGCCACTGAGGGGGTCCAATGAAGGTTTCCATTGTCGGGGCGGGTTATGTCGGCATCACTACCGGAGTCGCGCTGGCCTATCTCGGCCACGCGGTAACCATGCTCGACGCCGACGAATCGAGGATCGCCCTGCTTCGGCAGGGCAAGTTCCCCATCTACGAGCCCTTTCTGGAGGAGATTGCCGCACTGGCGCAGCCGCGGCTGCGCTACACCACCGATGCCGCCGAGGCGCATCCCGAGGCCGACGTGATCTTCATCGCCGTGGGCACGCCGCCGCTGGCCGATGGCAACCCCGACCTCTCCTATTTGCGGGCCGCGGCCACAACGGTCGGCGAGCGGCTGGGCGACTCCTTCACCGTGGTGGTCAACAAGTCCACGGTCCCAATCGGCTGCGGCAACTGGGTCGAGTCACTGGTTCACGAGGCGTTCGAGGCCAGCAACGGGCGCCGCCCCAAAGGACGATTCTCAGTGGCTTCGAATCCCGAGTTTCTGCGCGAGGGTTCGGCGCTGCACGATTCTCTGTACCCCGATCGTCTGGTCATCGGCTCGGACGATCCACGCGCGCTCGAGTGCCTCTACGCGCTCTACCGGCCGGTTGCGGAGCAGACCTTCCCGGAGCCGAGTTTCCTTCCTCGGCCCGAGTCGCTCGGCGCCGTGCCGCTCATCACCACCAATCTGGCTTCGGCTGAGCTGATCAAGTACGCCGCCAACGCCTTTCTGGCCCTCAAAATCAGCTTTGTCAACGAAATTGCGCAACTGGCCGAAAAGGTGGGAGCGGATATCACGCAGATCAGCAAAGGCATCGGCCTCGACGCGCGCATCGGAACGCGGTTCCTGCAGGCCGGGATCGGCTGGGGCGGCTCCTGTTTCGGAAAGGATACTTCGGCGCTGATCGCAACGGCCCGCGAGTACAACCTGACCATGCCCATTGTGGCGGCGGCGCGCGAGGTCAACTACCGCCAGCGCGATCGCGTGCTCGAGAAGTTGCTGGGGACGCTGAAGATCCTGAAGGGCCGCACGGTCGGCCTTCTGGGGCTGGCCTTCAAGCCTCAAACGGACGACCTGCGCGACGCGCCCGCCCTGGACATCGCCCGCCGGCTGCTGGAGCGCGGCGCCAAAGTGCGCGCGCACGATCCGATAGCCCTCAGCCGCGCCCGTCGCGAATGCGATTCCGGCGTCAGCCTGGTGGAGTCCGTGGAGCAGCTCGCTGCGGATGCCGACGCGCTCGTGCTCGTGACCGAATGGCCGCAGTACCGTGAGCTGCCCTGGGCCAGCCTGGCGGAGCTGATGCGAACGCCGCTGCTGCTCGACGGCCGCAACTTCCTGGACCAGGCCGCGCTCCAAGCCGCCGGCTTCCAGTACATTGGGATGGGACGGTAGCCGGGCGCTCATGCCGCGCTGAGCCTCTGCTCCATCCGATCGAGCTGGCGGCCGAGCTGCTCCACTCTCGCCAGAAGCTCGGAGGGCTTGGGCTCCGGAGGCATGACGCCGCGAATATAGAAGATGCCGCCCGGCAGCAACTCGCAGTGCTCGATCTCCTTTAGGCTGGCAAAGCCCTGGCGGTGCGCCACCGCAAGCAACTCCGCCTCCGAGAGCATTTCCTTGGCGAGCGCGCGGCGCCGGACGTGGCCGTTCTCCATCAGCACCGAGGGCGTGCCTTCGATGAGCTGGTCCAGCGTCTTGTGCCGGAAGACGAAACGCACCACCACGTAATTGATGGCGAACAGAGCCAGCGCGCCGATGAGGCCTCCGGTGACCGAGTTGTCGTCGCCGATGATGGCGTTTTGCACGGTGTTCGAAATCGACAGCAGCACCACCAGGTCAAACGGGTTCAGCTGGGCCAGTTGCCGCTTGCCGAAGATGCGCAGACAGATCACAACGAACGCGTACACGATGACGGGCCGCAGGATCTTCTCGAGAACACCGATCTTCAGAGCAAACATGTCCGGCTCGATGCTGGCCAGGGCGTGCGCAAACATGGAAACCTCCTCGCAGGGTCGGGAGTGAATCGACGGCGGCTCGGCGGCGAGCAGCCGGTGCGGTTACAGGATCGCACACGCGCGGGGGCGCGAGCAGGCGCGCGAGAACCCCCAGGCCGAGCACGTGGCGTTCAGAGCGGAAAGCGCGGGATAGAGTGACCTACGGCGCCCACCGGTGCGGCTCTTCCGAGGGTCAGGCCGCGGTCACTGGCGGCTGCGAGTGCGTTACGGCGAACGCAACAAGCTGGGCAGTCGAGTGGAGACCGATCTTCCTGCAAATGTGCTTGCGGTGATTATTCACCGTGTAGACGCTCAGGTTCAGCCCCTCGGCGATCTGCCGGCTGGTCTTCCCCTGGCCAATCATTTCAAGCACTTCCCGTTCCCGGCGCGTCAGCGTATTAGCGACTTCCATAGTGAGGGACGGCATTACTCTCCCGCGAACATAAACGACCTTCAGGGCGTCAACTCGCCACTGTAACAGACTGGCAGACACCCATCCAATGCCCTGTATAAGTCATTTTCATCCGCTTAGAAGCTTTCGATGCATCAGAAGAGCGATGATTGAGCAAGTTTAATGTCGGCTCCGCCTTCCTCCGCTGCTCCCTCAGCCGGACTACGGCATCCAATTGGAGGAGACAAGAAGACCGGCGCTTCGTTCCGGGAGAGAGGGGCGCCAGGAGCCGGCATCCATCAGGTGGCTATGCGTCAGGATGAACTCACACCGAGAGAGACAGAAGTCTTTGAGCTGCTAGCTCAAGGAAGAACCAGCAAACAGATCGCCGATGCGCTCGGCATCAGCGTACATACGGTCAACAACCACCGCAAGCGGATTTGCCGCAAGTCCGGGATGCACTCTACGGCTCAGCTCGTCGCGTTCGCCGCGAGGTACTTCCTGACCAATGGGACGCCGGCGGCGGAGCGGGCAAGTCTCCAGGCGGCGGCTTCGCAGCCTACCGCGTAAAGAATTCGCCCATGACGGAGACGGTGCGCTCGATGTCGTCGTCCGAGTGTGCCGCGGAGAGGAATGCCGCTTCGAACTGCGAGGGCGGGAAGCAGCATCCCCGCTCCAGCATCCAGTGGAAGAACTCCGCGAAGCGCGCTCGATCGGACTGCTGGGCGGAGGCGTAGTCCGTCACCGGCCGTCCGGTGAAGAAGAACGTGAGCATCGAGCCCACGTAGTTGACGGTGACGCCTTTGGGAGCGGTTCCAGCCAGGCGCCGGGCGTGGCGCTCCAGGCCGGCATAGACCTCTGGGTGCGCTTCCAGATACCGCAGCATGGCCAGCCCCGCGGCTACAGCCAGAGGATTTCCCGAAAGCGTTCCAGCCTGGTAGACGGGCCCCTCCGGAGCGATCATCGACATCACGTCGCGCCGCCCGCCGTACGCGCCTACCGGGAGCCCCCCGCCGATCACTTTTCCCAGCGTGGTGAGGTCCGGCCGGATGCCGTAAAGCTGTTGTGCGCCGCCAAAGGCGACGCGGAACCCGGTCATGACTTCGTCGAAAATGAGCAGCGCCCCGTAGCGGGCGGTCAGTTCGCGCAAGGCCTCCAGGAACCCCGGAGCCGGCGGCACGCACCCCATGTTGCCGGCCACCGGTTCGACGATCGCGGCGGCGATCTTGTCTCCGTACGCCTTGAAGCACTCCGCCAGGCTGTCGAGCCCGTTGTAGGGCAGGGCGATGGTGGTGTCCGCGAAGGCTCGGGGCACGCCCAACGTATCCGGAATGCCGAGAGTGGCGATGCCCGAGCCTGCCTTGACCAGCAGCGAATCGACGTGGCCGTGGTAGCACCCTTCGAACTTCACGATCAGGTCGCGGCCGGTGTAGCCCCGCGCCAGCCGCAGGGCGCTCATGGTCGCCTCGGTGCCCGAGCTGACCAGGCGCACCATCTCGATGGAGGGAACGGCGCGGCAGATGGCTTCCGCCAGCTCGATCTCGCCCTCGGTGGGCATGCCGAAGCTGGTGCCCCCCTCCAGCGCCCGCGCAATCGCTTCGAGAATAACTGGATGCCGGTGGCCCAGGATCAGCGGGCCCCAGGAGCAGACGTAATCGATGTAGCAGTTGCCGTCGGCGTCCCAGATGTGCGCGCCGTCGCCGCGGACGATGAAGGGCGGCGTTCCACCCACGCTGCGGAACGCCCGCACGGGCGAATTGACTCCGCCCGGGATGGATTTCTGCGCCCTCTCGAACAAGGCGCGCGAACGGGAAAGCTCACTCATAACTGATTTCGCCCGCCACCTCGCGGCCGAGAACGAAGTGGTAGAAGGTGTCCAGCATGGTCCCCTGCAGGTTGCGCATCAGGCGGCTCTTGAGGCCGAGGTAGTTCTGGCGACCCGCCACCAGATCCTGCATGAGCTCGTAGAATCGCGGGCTGCGCCGCAGGAACTGCACCATTCGCTGCGGCACGGTGCCCACCAGGAACCGGCCCAGGAAAACGCGGCGGGCGATGGCGGCGCCGAACGCCAGGTCGGCGGCGAAGTCGCGGGTGAGCTGGGCGCGGTAAACGGAGGGTTTCTCGGCAAGCCCGTGGGTGTCGTCCACCACCACCTGACTGGCCAGGTCGGCCGATCGCATCGCGTAGTAAAGACCTTCTCCGGTGAGCGGGTCCACCAACCCGCCGGCATCTCCCACGGCGAGCCAGCCCTGGCCGGAGACGCGGTTGTTGCGCCAGCCGGAGGTGCCAAGGCAGGGCAGGACGTGGGCGAAGAAGCGTGCGTCCTTCCAGGAGAGCGCACGCTCTCGCATGAAGACCTCCAGGCGCGCTCTCAGCTCCTGGGCCGGCACTCCCTTGCCGCAGATGCCCACCGAGAGATGGCCGCAACGCGGGAAAACCCAGATGTAGCCTTCCAGGTGCGGCAGAAACTGGATGTCGATGTGATCCTGCCGCGCCTCGACGTAGTAGCCCAGAGCGAGCATGGTGTCGTCCCTGGTCCACTCGGTACCGACGTTGCGCAACGGGTTCCGCGCGCCCGTGGCGACGATGCAGAAATCGGCGCCGATGGTTCCGGCCGCGGTGCGCACGCGCCAGGTCGCGCCGTGTGGCGCGGCCTCGAGAACGCGGGTCTTTTCGATCCGCGCCCCGGCGCGCTCGGCACGCTCGAGCAGCATGCGGTTCAGATCCAACCGCGAGTAGATGACCAGGGGATCGCGCAACGCGAGGCGCGCCGCCCCGGCCCCGGGAGCAGCCAGGGTGGTCGCCGTGATGAAGCGCTTGGGCAGCTCGTTATCCAGCAGAAACGGGTACCGCCTATACGCCTTGCAGGTGATCCCGCCGCCGCAGGGCTTCTCCCAGGCCAGTTTCTCGTCGATGACGACAGTGTCGAGCCCCGCGGAAGCCAGGCGCTCGGCCGCAAACGCTCCGGCCGGACCACCGCCAAGTACCGCGACGCGCTTCATTCGCTATTTGGCTCCGGGAGGATTCCCGATCGCAGGATGACCGGGAGGAAGTTCGGTGGCTGGCGCTGTTCCCGGCATTCCGGGCATTCCCTCGGGCGCTTGACCATGGGGTGCCTGGCCGGCCCCTGTGCGGCCCTTTCCCTTGACCACCCACCGGCTGCCCTGGCGCTCGAGCGTATAGCGCATCTGCATCCCGCCGCCTGTCGCGCCTTTGGGGCGGAAGGAGACGGTGGCATCCGCTTCGTCCCGACGGAAGGACACCGAGGTCACATCCATCTGCATCGCTTTCAGGTTCAGGTCCGAGCGCTGCGACAGGTAGTCGATGACCCCCTGGCGAACGGCGCCCTCGTTGTCGATTCCCCGGCTGCCGCAGCCGAGGAGCCCAAAACCGGCGAACAGGAGAGGCAGGCAGTGGATCTTCACAATCCGATTATATGCTTGGGGAACCCCCATCGCCGGGGCAGTAGCTAAACGCGCGCCCTACCCTCACTTCTTTGGATGAGAGATGCTGAATGGATAAGACGCGACGAGAAACTCCCCCTCGTCGCTGTTCACCGGCTCCAGGTCGATTATGGGGCTACCGATCTGCACTCTGAAGTAGTAAACCTTTCCGGCCTCTGCATTGATGTGGGCCAGCGAAATTGTCTTCGCCGGCAAAAAGCTGCTGTTTGAGATACCCGGTTGCCAATCGGCACACAGATGATGCTCACCCGGCTCGGCTAAGAAGGAGAACCAGGAATCGCCGTGGTTCGCTCCAACCCAGGCGCCATCCACTCCGATTCTGGTGGTTACGGGGCCGGTGGCAGGCCCTATATCCTCGATGGCATAGACCAGCGCCTTGCCCGCCTCGGTCTGGCGGGCGGACTGGGGGTGCTGACCCGTTGTCACATCGAAACGAATGGAATCCGGGCCGCACGCCGACGCGACTGCCCGTTTGTCTCCTGCGAAGGCGCACGAGGCAGGGAGAATGGTGGTGAATATGAGTATCATCGTGCTTCTTCCCTCTAACCTCTAACGAAGGGCGACCGCCCTGGTGATGAGATTACCAGCAAGATCAGTCTTCCGGGGCTCGCGCGCCGTGGCATGATATGTAAGGGAGGACGTACACACATGCGCAGGTTACTGCTTGCGGCGGTTGTGTTTGGCGCCTGTCTGCCCCTGGCGGGGGTGCAAAGGGAACTCTCGGAGAAGGGTCACGCTCGCATCGAGCGCGAGGTGCGGCGTCAGTTGGTGATGCTGCCGTACTACTCCGTTTTCGACAACCTCGAGTACAAAGTGGAGGGCGATTCGGTCACGCTGCTGGGCCAGGTCACGCGGCCCACACTCAAGGGCGACGCCGAAGGCGCGGTGAAGAGCATCGAAGGCGTCGAGCGCGTCGTGAACAGGATCGAAGTGCTGCCTCTCTCGCCGGGAGATGACCGCATCCGACGGGAGGAGTTCCGCGCCATCTTCGGCTTTGCGTCGCTCAACCGCTATGCCATCCAGGCCGTGCCGCCCATCCACATCATCGTCAAGAACGGCCATGTCACCCTGGAAGGCGTCGTGGCGACCCAAGGGGACAAGAATATCGCCGGCATTCAGGCGAACTCGGTGTCCGGCGTTTTCTCGGTGACAAACAATCTGCGGGTGGAGGGATAGTCGGGCTCACTCGATCGGCAGCACCGCCATCCGGCCGTCGGTCTCGAGTTTTGCTTTTCAGCGGGCAGATGAAGGGTCTCTCGCTGGTGAGCCGGCCCGCCGCGCCGCAGCGCAGCCAGAACGCAAGTCGGCCACCACTTTCGCGCGCTCACGGTCGATCTCGGAATCGATCTTGTTGATGAAGGTTCGCTTGGCCGCCGAGAACGAAATGCCGATGTCGTGCGTGGCGGCGCAAACCCAAATGGGATGTCCCTGAAAACCGCCCGGCCTCCGCCAGATGCGCAGATGGTGGCGCATGGCGCATGGGGGCCTCGCTGTAGCCTCGGTCTTCGGCATACGCACGGAAAGCCTCCTCTGGCGTCTTGATCGGCACCGCCTGCTTGACCACGCCTTTGACGACCGCGCAGGTCAGATCCGCCTGAAGACCCGCATCGCCAGCAACGAGACGCCCGCGACAGGCGCAAGGACAGCCGGTTTCCTGAAGGACATTCTGTACGAAGTCCTAGCGCGGCTTTGTATCATAGGGAAATGCCGACCGATTCCGACGCTGCCGCCGCAGCCGCAGCCGCCGCACAAGAAATCATGGACCTGGAGCGGAGCTACGTGCTCCAAACCTATGGCCGCTACCCGGTGGTGCTGCACCGCGGTAAGGGAAGCTACGTCTTCGACCTCGCTGGCAAGCGCTACCTCGATCTGCTCACCGGTATCGGCGTCAACGCACTGGGCTACGGCCACCCGCGCATCCTGCGGGTGCTCCGCGAGCAGGCGGGCCTGCTCATCCACACGTCGAATTACTACTACCACCAATACCAGGGACCACTGGCCAGGCGTCTGGCGGAGGTCAGCGGCCTCGAACGCAGCTTCTTCTGCAACTCCGGCACGGAGGCGATGGAAGGCGCGCTCAAGATGATCCGCTCGCACGGACGGAAGATCGATCCCGAGAAGTACCACATCGTGGCGCTCGAAAACTCGTTCCACGGGCGCTCGTTCGGTTCGCTGTCGGTGACCGGCCAGCCGAAATACCGGCAGGATTTCGAGCCCCTGCTGGCGGGCGTGAAGTTCGTCCGGGCCAACGATACGGAGGCGCTCGAGCGCGCGGTCAACGACCACACGGCCGGCATCATTATCGAGTGGATACAAGGGGAGGGGGGCGTGCGCCCGCTCCTGGTGCCGTTCGCGGCGAAGGCGCGCGAACTCGCCACCCGGCACAACGCGCTCCTGGTCTTCGACGAGATCCAGTGCGGCGTGGGGCGCCCCGGCACGTATTTCAGCTACCAGCTAGCCGAGCCGGCGATCTTACCCGACATTGCGGTGGCGGCCAAGCCGCTGGCATGCGGCATCCCTCTGGGTGTGATCCTCTCGAACGAGAAGGCCTCCGCGGCCATCGCACCCGGGATGCACGGGACCACGTTCGGCGGCGGCCCGCTCGCCTGCCGCGTCGCGATCGAATTCCTCGATATTCTAAAGGACCTGCTGCCCGAGATTCATCGCCTCGGTGGCGAGTTCAAAATCGAGCTGGACGACCTGGCGCGCCACCATGGCTTCATCCGCGAAGTGCGCGGCTGCGGCCTGATGCTGGGCATGGAACTGGACATTCCGGGCAAGCAGATCGTCCTCGACGCCCTGTCCGAGGGCCTCCTGATCAACTGCATTCACGACACCATTCTGCGCTTCCTGCCGCCCTACATCATCACCGAGGCGGAAATCGACCGCGCGGTGAGGATCCTGGGCCGGGTGTTGAAAAAGGCGAAGCCGGCGTAGGGGTGCCCGCGCCGCAGCTAGCCGTGTCCGCGGTTGACGGCGGCCCTACAATTAAAGAGGGGTGAAAGCCATGCCAGCCTCTGGCCTTCATGTGTCACCCTTTAGCGGAACCTGGTATCCGGCCGCCGCCGCCGAGCTCCGCAGGCTCCTCGATCGGCTCTTTGCGGAGTCCGAGCGCCGCACCGGCGGTTACATTCCTTCCCGCGCCTCCGGTTTCGTGGTGCCTCACGCCGGTCTGGTCTACTCCGGCACCGTGGCCGCGGCCGCGTATCGCCACCTGCGCGTCCTCAAGCCCGCGCGCGTGATCCTGCTGGGGTTCTCTCACCATGGGGCGGCGCCGGGCGCATGGATTCCCGAAGTGCCGGCGCTGGGCACGCCGCTCGGAGAAGTCGCAGTGGACCGCGAGTTCGCCGCGGCTCTGGCGCAAGACGGCGAATTCGGGATGAAGAACGAGGAGGCCCTCTGCGACCATTCCGTGGAGATCCAGCTTCCGCTCCTCCAGTTTGCCGCGCCGGCCGCCAAAGTCGTGCCCGTCTATGTCAGCCGCATGAGTCACGAGACGCGCCTTGCGGCAGCCCGCAAGCTGTCTTCCCTGCTCGGGCCGGAAACCGCCGTGGTGGCCAGCTCGGACTTCACGCACTACGGGCGGGGCTTCTCCTATCAGCCGTTCCCTGCCGATGAATACGTCGCCGAACGGCTGAGGGAGATCGACGAGGCCGCCATCGACGCGGCCGGGACGCTGTACGCGGACGCCTTCCTGGCCGAATTGCGCTCGACCGGCTCGACCGTTTGCGGATTCGAGCCCATCGGCCTGCTGATCGAGACGCTGCGGCTGGCCGGCCAGGACGAAGAGATCTTCCAGACCACTCTCGACTACCAGACTTCCGGAGAGATCACCGAGGACTACACGCACTCGGTCAGCTACGCGGCGCTGGGCTACTTCCCCTACCGGGCTTTGGATCTCGGCCCCGAAGACGCGCGGCTGCTCGTTGCCAGCGCCCGCGCGACGCTGGCCCACTATCTCCAGACCGGCGAGCGCCGGCCGATCCCGCCTCAGGGCGGGAGTCCGGCGCTGGAACGGCGGGCCGCGGCGTTCGTCACGCTCACGTGTCGGGGAGAGTTGCGGGGCTGCGTGGGCCGCAAGGCCTCGGCGGAGGCGCTGTCCACATTGATCCCGTCCCTCGCGCTTGCCGCGGCCCTTGAAGATACACGGTTCGCACCGGTCCAGCCAGGGGACGCGGATCTGGAGCTGGAAGTCTCCGTGCTCTCGCCCATGAAGCGCATCGCCAGCCTGGACGACTTCCGGGTGAATGAGCACGGTGCGCTGCTCGAAGCCGGCTTCCACAACGGCCTCCTGTTGCCGCAAGTGGCCACCGAGCGCAATTGGACCGCGAAGCAGTTCCTGGAGGCTTTGGTAAGGAAGGCCGGCGCCGGCCGGGACGTCTACCGCGACCCTTCCACGCGGGTCTACGTCTTCCGCGCCCAGATCATCCGGTAGGACAAACTTCGGCTTGTCCGGTTTACAGAGGCCGCGTCCTCTTTTGCAGAGCGGTAATGAGGCGGTCGTGCACGCCCGCGGGCATTTGGTAGGGGTCAACGCCGCGGTAGATCTGGATAGTCTTCTTGGTTGTGTCGCAGACGACCCAGCAGTTCGGGCACTCGCTCAGGTGGCGTTCGAGTTCCTGGCGGAGCCCGGCTTCCACACTGCCGTCGAGGTACTCGCTGAGTTCGCTGAGAAAATCCTTACATGTAACCAAAAAAATCGTCCCCTTTCCGCTTGAAATAGCGGGTCAGCTTCTCTCTCAGCCTCAAACGTGCCCGAAGGAGCCGGCTCTTTACCGCGGGAACGGAAAGATTGAGAGCGGCCGCGGTCTCTTCGGTCGAAAGCTCTTCTATGTCCCTCAACGCAAACACCGCGCGGAAGGTGGGCGGCAGGCTATCCACGGCCTTTTCCAGAATCGCCCGGATCTCCTCCCGCGAGTAGGTCTGTTCGGGATTTGGCTCCCAGACGGCTATCTCCCGAACCAGGTTCTCCTCGCCGGTGTCGTACGGATCGTCCAAAGAGACCGAGGCGTCGGTTTTGCGCTTGCGAAGCTTCATCAGCGCCTGGTTGACGGCGATCCGCACCAGCCAGGTGTAGAACTTGGAATTCCCCTGGAAGTCCCTCAGGTGCTCGTAGGCCTTGAGAAAGGTCTCTTGCAGAACGTCCTCGGCATCCTCCGGGCTCTGCGTGATGTGCCGCGCCAAACGGTAAATATTGCCTTCGTAGCGGTTGACCAGCTGGGTGAAAGCCTCAACACCTCCTGTTTGCGCCTGGGCGACCAAAGTGGCTTCGTCGAACCCGTTTGTCTGCCCAATGCGTTGGATCATAGAAATGGTATCCAGGATTCATACTTTAACACAGCCCGCCGGAGCGACCGCCCCGGACCGCCCGGACCGAGCCGCGACCAGAGGGAGCGGTCCGCAGCTCTGGCCCGCGCGCCTGCCTGGGCCCCGCGGGGCTACTCTGGTAGCCGGTGCGGGGGCGGACCGGCACTGCAACCAGGTACGACACGGAATGCGAGGCTCTCTGCCTTGCGGGACCAAGAACAGCAGGGGCGAAAGCATCCGAGCGGCGCGCGAGCCATCGGCCGCCTCCCGAGGTTGGAGTGGAAACTTAGGAGTTATGCCACGTCGGGGACGGAGCGGAGCGCTTCGATGCTGGAACGGGCTAGCCTAAGGCTAGCCTACGTCCACGCCCATGCTGCGGGCGGTGCCTTCGACGCATTGGATCGCCGCCTCGAGCGTGAAGCAGTTCAGGTCGGGCATCTTGATCTTGGCGATCTCCTTGACCTGCTCGGGCGTGATCTTCCCGACCTTGATCTTGTTCGGCTCGGCCGAGCCCTTGGCCAGGCTTACCGCGCGCTTGATCAGCACGGGAACGGGCGGCGTCTTGGTGATGAAGGTGAACGAGCGGTCGCTGAAGATCGTGATGACAACCGGGATGATCAACCCCTCCTGGTCCTTGCTCGACGTCTTGGCGTTGAACGCCTTGCAGAACTCCATGATGTTGACGCCTTGCGGGCCCAGGGCCGTGCCTACCGGCGGCGCCGGAGTCGCCTTGCCGGCCGGGATCTGCAGTTTCACTTGCGCAGTAACTTTCTTTGCCATTCGGAAAACCCTATACCTTTTCTACCTGTCCGAACTCGAGCTCGACCGGCGTCGCGCGGCCGAAAATCGTCACCAGCACGCGCAGCGTGTTGCGCTCCGGATTGACCTCGTCCACCTTGCCGGAGAAGTTGGAGAACGGGCCGTCGTTGATTCGCACCGCCTCGCCCTTCTCGAAGGTCTGCTTGGGCCGGGGCCGGTCGGCCGACGTCGCCTGGCGGTACAGAATGTCGTTAACCTCGGTGGCGCTGAGCGGCACCGGCGTGTTCCCGCCGCCGACGAAACCGGTGACCCGGGGCGTCGACTTAACGGCGTGCCACAGGTCGTCGTTCATTTCCATCTCGACCAGGACGTACCCGGGGTACATCATCCGCTTGCTGGTAACCTTCTTGCCACCGCGGACTTCGACCACTTCCTCGGTAGGGATCAGGATCTGCCCGATCTTGTCCGCGAACCCGAACGCTTGCGCCCGGCTCCGCAGGGACTCCGCCACCTTGTTCTCGAAACCCGAGTAGGTGTGGATGATGAACCACTGCCGCGGGGGGCCCTCATCGGGCGTTTGCGGTATCTGCCCCGTGCCGGTCTCGGCCTCCGGCGGTTTCGCCTCCGGCTCGCCCTGCTGCACCTCGATGTTGTCTTCGTCTGCCATGGGGTACCGCCCTTACGTCTGTTTCGCGAACACCTGGAAGATCTTGGTGACGGCCCGGGCGATAAGGGTGTCAACCACGGCA
This sequence comes from Bryobacterales bacterium, assembly GCA_963719445.1. GTDB lineage: Bacteria > Acidobacteriota > Terriglobia > Bryobacterales > Bryobacteraceae > DASWZN01. The sequence goes on along the minus strand of OY970385.1, from coordinate 2,162,938 downwards.
AAATAGGCCGCAAAAGCGAACACCGTCGCGATGACCACCACCGTGGTCGCCTGCACCTGCTTGCGAGTCGGCCAAGTGACGCGGCGCATCTCCGTCTGGAGTTCCTGGATGTAATTCTTCACGCCCACCGGCCATTGCCGGAGTCTCTCGACGAAAGGCTTTTGTTCTTCCATCTCTTCCTTGCCTCGCACGGCGGCGGCTCAGGGAATCCAGGCGCCCTTATTCCGGAAAATGAGGGCGACCCGCCTAGCCCTCATGGCAGGGGCGGAGGGATTCGAACCCCCACTCGCGGTTTTGGAGACCGCTGGTCTACCGTTAAACCTACGCCCCTACTTTTGGAGCTAACAGCCGTGAGCCAACTGCCATCTATATTCTATAGTATCCGCTCCGCCCCGACGCGCCCTGCGGCACCTACTTGATCTCTTTGTGCGGCTGGTGCTTGCGGCAATGCGGGCAGAACTTTTTCATCTCCAGACGCTCGGTGGTCGTCTTCTTGTTCTTGGTGCTGGTGTAGTTCCGGTTCTTGCACTCGGTGCACTGGAACGTGATGATCTCTCGTGGCATTCGACTTCCTTTGGCTCGTCGCTCGTGGCCCTATTCCAAAACCTCTGTCACCGTGCCGGCTCCCACCGTGCGGCCGCCCTCGCGGATCGCAAAGCGCAGCCCCTTGTTCATGGCCACCGGCGTGATCAGCTCCACTTCCAATTGCACGCTGTCGCCCGGCATCACCATCTCCACGCCTTCCGGCAATACCGCCACCCCCGTCACGTCCGTCGTCCGGAAATAGAACTGCGGCCGGTATCCCTTGAAGAACGGCGTGTGCCGCCCGCCCTCTTCCTTGCTCAGCACGTACACCCCGCCCTTGAACCGCTTGTGCGGCGTGATCGAGCCCGGCTTGGCGATTACCTGCCCCCGCTCCACATCGTCTTTGTCGATGCCCCGCAGAAGCAGCCCTACGTTGTCCCCCGCCTGCCCTTCGTCCAACAGCTTCTTGAACATCTCCACGCCCGTCACTACCGTCTTGCGCGTCTCCCGGAAGCCGACGATCTCCATTTCCTCGCCAACCTTGCAGATCCCCCGCTCGATGCGCCCCGTCACCACCGTCCCCCGCCCCTGGATCGAAAAGATGTCCTCAATCGGCATCAGGAACGGATGCTCCACGTCGCGCTTGGGCAGCGGCACGTAGTTGTCCACCGCATCCATCAGCTCCAGCACGCCCTTCTCCCACTTCTCTTCCCCGTTCAGCGCGCCCAGGGCCGATACCCGCACCACCGGCAAATCGTCCCCCGGAAACTCGTACTTGGTCAGCAGCTCCCGGACTTCCAGTTCCACCAGGTCCAGCAGCTCCGGATCGTCCACCGCGTCCACCTTGTTCAGCGCCACCACGATGCACGGCACCCCCACCTGCCGCGCCAGCAGAATGTGCTCCCGCGTCTGCGGCATCGGTCCGTCCGTCGCCGCCACCACCAGAATGGCCCCGTCCATCTGCGCCGCCCCGGTGATCATGTTCTTGATGTAGTCCGCGTGACCCGGACAGTCCACGTGCGCGTAGTGCCGCTTGGCGGTCTCGTACTCCACGTGCGCGATGGCAATGGTGATGCCCCGCGCCTTCTCCTCCGGCGCGTTGTCGATCGAGTCGAAGCTCCGGAACTTTACCTTGGGATTGTTTCGCGCCAGGATCTTCGTGATCGCCGCGGTCAGCGTCGTCTTGCCGTGATCGATGTGCCCGATCGTCCCGATATTGACATGCGGTTTACTGCGATCGAATTTCTCTTTGGCCATGGTCTGAGTCCCTGGAATCGGAGGGCCGCCACTGGCGGGCCCTCGCTCTATCTAAGTCTGAACGAAACATTCTGGAGCCGATGACCGGGATTGAACCGGTGACCTCGTCCTTACCAAGGACGCGCTCTACCAACTGAGCTACATCGGCCCGCTATCAAACACTGGTGGACGGGGGAGGATTCGAACCTCCGTAGCCCGCAAGGGGCGGCAGATTTACAGTCTGCTGCCATTAACCACTCGGCCACCCGTCCGCGAACCTGACGGCCGCCCTGCGGCACAATTCTCCTCACAGCATCCGTCAAGGCCGAAACCAAAAGTATAGCGCATCCGCGCTCGCGTGGGGCTGGCGGTCCGCGTGCCTCCAACTCCGCAGCACCGCCGTGAAGCCGCGACGGTCCTTTCTCTGTGCCCTCTGTGCCTCCGTGGTGAAGGGTCTGGCGCACCGCGGCCGGACGGGCGGACCGAATCGACGCTATAATACAAGTGATGTACAAGTCTGGGTTTCTGGGAAGGCTCCCTGGGTAGGAGCCGCGTTGTTCTATTGACATTCAAGCATTTACTGGTCCCAAAGAGTTGTCTATCTGAGTACGGGACTCTTCCAGAACTCGCGCCTCCATGGGATTCTTCCTGTTGCCCGGCCCAGCGAACCGCCAGAGGGTGTTGCCATGCGAATTGCAGCCCTCGCCGACTGAATCACCAGAGGGGTTTTGCTATGCGAATTGCAATGCTGAGTTGGGAGTCTCTCCACTCCATCGCCGTAGGCGGCGTCGCGGCGCACGTCACCGAGTTGGCGGCTGCCCTGGAGCGGAAAGGCCACGAAGTGCACGTCTACACCCGCATGGGCCACGGCCAGCGGGACTACGAATTGATCGACGGAGTGCATTATCACCGCTGCCCGTTCCAGATAAGCCACAGCTTCGTGGACGAGGTGAACGACATGTGCCGCTCATTTGTCCACCACGTGTTCCGAACCGAGGACTACATGGGCGCCCGTTTTGACGTGGTGCACGCCCACGATTGGCTGGCCGCCAATGCTATGATCTGGATCAAGCAGGGGCGTGGAAGGAAGGGTGTGTTCACCATCCATTCGACGGAATACGGCCGCTGCGGGAACAATTTCGGGAACGGCCAGTCGGCGCGTGTCCGATCCCAGGAGCGTGCGGGGACCGATTGGGCGGATCGCGTGATTGCGGTTTCGACCCCGCTCAAGAACGAAGTGAAGTGGATGTATAACGTCCCGGACTGGAAAGTGGCGGTCGTCCACAACGGAGTCAACGTTCACAACTACGACGGCTGGGTCGATCCGGGCGAGGTCAAAAGAAGCTACGGCATCGGCCCCATCGATCCAACGGTGTTATTCTCGGGGCGCATGGTGTATCAGAAGGGGCCGGATCTTCTGATGGAGGCCATCCCTTACGTGTTGAGGTTCTATCCCCATGCCAAGTTCGTGTTTGCGGGGGACGGGGAGATGCGAGGCGCCGTGGAGCGCCGCGCGCACGCGCTCGGCGTGGCCCACGCCACCCGCTTCATCGGGTTTCAGCGGAATGGCACGCTGTCCAGCCTGTACAAGGCTTGCGATGTGGTCTGCGTGCCCAGCCGCAACGAGCCTTTCGGAATCGTTCTGCTGGAGGCCTGGAGCGCCGGCAAGCCCGTGGTTTCGTCGCAGAACGGTGGACCCAGCGAATTGGTCTGGCACGAGGTGACCGGGCTCAAAGTTCACGCCAATCCGAATTCGATCGCCTGGGGCCTGGGCACCCTGTTCACGAACTTTGAGTGGGCGCGCTGGATGGGGCGGAATGGCCGATATGCCGCCGAAACAGCCTTCAGCTGGGACACGGCTGCCGACAAGGCGATGGCCGTTTACTGCGCTGCTTAGCGATGAAGGCCGTAAGGCAGGCGGTTCCGCCTGGCCTACGAGGAGCAGTTGGCCGCCTAAATGGGGAGGTAACGAACCTTCATGAGCTCGTCTTCGGATCCGAACGGCGTCGCTCTGCCGGATCGGATTGGCCGGTTGAACGAACTGGCGCATGATCTGTCCTGGAGCTGGAGCCCCCAGGCGCGAGAGCTGTTCCGCAGTCTCGACTACCCGCTGTGGCGGCAGACGGCGCACAATCCGGTGCAGATGCTCCGCGCGATCGCGCCGGAGCGATTGGGCCGGGCGGCAAACAACCCCACGTTTCTGGCGCTTTACGACGCCGCGGTCGAGTTTCTCGACAAGGCGCGCAGCGCGGCCGGGACCTGGTGGCCGAGCCGCTTCCCGGAGCTGGCGGACCGCCAGATTGCATACTTCTCCGCGGAGTTCGCCCTGCATCAATCGCTGCCGATCTACGCCGGCGGCCTGGGCGTGCTGGCGGGCGATCATTGCAAGGAGGCGAGCGATCTCGGGTTGCCGCTGGTCGGGGTCGGCTTCATGTACCCGATGGGCTACTTCCACCAGAAGATTTCGCCCGAAGGACGGCAGATCGAGGACTACAGGCGGCTGGGCTACGAGGACGTGGCTGTGGAGCGCGCGGCCGCACCGGACGGTGCCCCCTGCCAGATCCACGTTCCCCTGGGAATGGGCACCATCCAAGTGGCTCTCTGGCGGGTGGGCCTGGGACGGGCCACCCTGATCCTGCTCGATACCGACGTGCCGGAAAACGCGTCCTGGGACCGCGAGCTGTCCTCGCGGCTATACGTCAGCGAGCGCGAAACGCGCTTGCGCCAGGAAATCGTGCTCGGCGTGGGCGGAGTGCGCGCGCTCCGGGCGCTCGGCTACAGCCCGGCCGTGTGGCATCTGAACGAAGGCCACACGGCCTTCGTGGTGCTGGAACGCATTCGGGAACTGGTGGAGGCGGGCGAGAGCTTCCTGAGCGCGCTGGAGCAGGTCCGCGCCACCACCGTCTTCACCACCCACACGCCCGTTGCCGCCGGGCACGACTCTTTCCCGTTCCATCAGTTGGACAGCCAGATGCCGCTGTTCTGGGAGGGCGCGGGAGCGCGCCGGAACACGTTTCTGGGGCTGGGAAGTTACGACAGTGCCGAAAGCCAGTTCAACATGACTGTGGTGGCCATGCGCGGGTCCGGCGCCATCCGCGCCGTGAGCCGCCGCCATCGCCAGGTCACCAGCGAGATGTGGGCTCCGCTCTGGCCCGGAGTGCCGGATGAGGAGCGCCCGCTGCGGGCCGTGACGAATGGAGTCCACGTTCCAACCTGGATCGCGCCGGCAATGGCGGAGATGTTCGAGCGATGGCTGGGGCGCGACTGGCAGCGCCACCACGACGAGCCCGCCTTCTGGGACAGGATCGCCCAGATCCCGGACGAAGAGTTTTGGGCCGCCCGGCAATTGCTGCGAAACCACCTGCTGAACTTCGTGCGCGAGCGATGCCGCAACGCATGGACGGGGGAAGCTGCCAGCCCGGTGCAGTTGCTCGCCGCCGGCACACTGCTCGACCCCTTCGCCCTCACCATCGGGTTCGCCCGCCGCTTCACCGAATACAAGCGCCCGGAACTGATCTTCTCCGACCCGGATCGGCTGGCGCGCATTCTCAACGCGCCCCGCTCGCCCGTGCAACTCGTCTTCGCCGGCAAGGCCCACCCGGCCGACGAGCCCGGCAAACGCGCCATGCAGCGCGTCTACCAGCACGCCACGAATCCCCATTTCGGCGGGCGCGTGGCCTTCGTCGAGGACTACGACCTGCACGTGGCTCACCTGTTCGTCCAGGGCTGCGACGTCTGGCTGAACACTCCGCGCGAGCCGATGGAGGCCTCCGGCACGAGCGGCATGAAGGCTTCGTTGAACGGAGTCCCGCACCTCAGCATCGCCGATGGCTGGTGGTGGGAGGGCTACTCCGGGTCCAACGGATGGGTGATCGAGTCCGGCCCCAGCCAGAACGATGCGGCCGAAGCGGACTCGCTCTACCGCCTGCTGGAGGAGAAAATCGCGCCGGCGTTTTACACGCGCGACGAGAAGGGCATACCGAGGGAATGGATCCAAATCGCCAAAGAAGCGATCCGCACTGTGGCGCCCCATTTCAGCGCGCGCCGTATGGTCAAGCAATACGCCGAGGAAGCTTACGCCCCCATGGCCAGCCGCCGGGTCGCGCAGCCGTCCAGATGAGTGGGTTCATGGCCGTCAGCCATCAGCGGCCGAGAGCCGGCTCCAAAGAATCCGGGGGCACTCCGGGCCGGACAAGCGCAGGCGTGCCACCGCGATTCTTTGACCGTTCCTTAGGGAGCGGATGCGCAATTCTCAGCAGTCAAGGAAGGAAACCATGACTACCGCAACTCTTCCTGAGTACGTCGGAGCTCTGCCGAACATCTGCGGTTCCGAAGATGCCGTCGCCCAGGCGATGGCCCGCAAGGGGCCGCTCTACCTCCCCGAGAGCGGGATCGATTTCGGCCGCATCCAGAGCGCCTTCAGCATCGCGCTGCACATGCACCAGCCGATGATTCCCGCCGGCGGAGGCGATCTGCGCACGGCCGCCGTCATCAGCAATCTCAAGTACATGATGGACAACCAGGGCGTCGGCGACAACCACAACGCGCCGGTCTTCCACTGGTGCTACAAGCGTATGGGCGAGTTTATTCCCGAGCTCATCCACCAGGGTGCTCAGCCGCGCGTGATGCTCGATTATTCCGGCTGCCTGCTGCACGGCTTGCGGGCGATGGGCTTGAACGACGTTTTCGACAACCTCAAGACGATCACCTTAAACCCGCAGTACCGCCGCGCCGTCGAATGGATGGGAACCGCCTGGGGGCACGCGGTGGCGCCCTCGACTCCCGTCCAGGATTTCCGCCTTCACGTCCGGGCCTGGCAGCATCACTTTGCCGCCATCTTCGGCCTGGAAGCCGTAAGCCGGGTCCAGGGCTTCTCGCCGCCGGAGATGGCGCTGCCCAACCATCCGGATGTGTTCTACGAGTTCGTCAAGACCCTCAAGGACTGCGGGTATCGGTGGGTTCTGGTTCAGGAACACACCGTGGAGCGGGCCGAGGACGGCCAGGGTCTGCGCCAGAAGCACCTCCCGCACCGGCTGGTGGCGAAGAACTCGCGCGGGGAGACGCTCAGTATCATCGCCATCATCAAGACCCAGGGCAGCGACACCAAGCTCGTGGCGCAGATGCAGCCTTATTACGAGGCGAAGGGCCTCTCGCGCACGGATTTGGCGGGCCGCTCCGTTCCTCCGCTGGTGACTCAAATCGCCGACGGCGAAAACGGCGGCGTGATGATGAACGAGTTCCCGAGCAAGTACATGGAGGTGATGCGCGAGGCATCCGGCTCGGACACGCCGGCGGTCAACGTGACCGAGTATCTGGAATATCTCCAGGAGGCGGGAGTACGGGAAAAGGATTTCCCCGTCATCCAGCCGATCATGCAGAAGCGCATCTGGGACCGGTTCCCCAAGCCGGCCGGCCCGGAGGCTCTCGAGAAGGTCATCGAGGCGCTGCGGAAAGAGGACAACCGCTTCCACATGGAGGGCGGCAGTTGGACCAACAACCTCTCCTGGGTGCGGGGCTATGGGAACGTGCTGGGGCCGATGGAGGCAGCCAGCGCCCTGTTCTCCGAGAAGGCGCTGGGCAAAGTGCCCACCTCAGATCCGAGATACCGCAGCGCGCTCTATTACCTGCTGCTGACCCAGACGAGTTGCTACCGGTATTGGGGCACCGGCCTGTGGACCGATTACGCCCGCGAGCTGTGCCGGCGGACGACCGACATTCTCAACTACGACTTCTGAGAGATCGCTGCGGCCATCTCACGACGCACCGGCGAGCGTCGGACGCCATGCGGACACTCCGCTGGCAAGGGTGCGACTTCTGCTATGGAAAGTGCACGTTTTGCCATCGACAGCGCGCCATACCCCGCGATCATGCGGCCCCGAGTCAGCGAAGCCCCCTCGGCGCCCAGCAGGACGCTTCTTTGGCGGAATACCCATCGAGAAGAACTTGGCCTCTGCCGTGCACTAGCGGTGGGAGTCAAAAAGGAGAAGCCACAAAGATGCCAGCAACGAAGACCGCAACAGCGACCTTTCCAACTCACATCGACTTACCTGAAACCGATCGTGAGCCTCTGATCGAACTACTCAACAGACGCCTCGCCGACACGGCAGATCTATATTCGCAAGTCAAGCAGGCGCACTGGAACGTGAAGGGTCCAAACTGTTTTCAGCTTCACCAATTGTTTGACCAACTGGCGGCAGAGGTGTTCCCCTATATCGATCTCATCGCGGAAAGGGCGACCGCCCTGGGCGGAGTGGCGATGGGAACCGCACGAATGGCGGCGGCCAACTCAATCCTGCCCGAGTATCCCGTTGACGCCGCGGAGGGAGAAAGGCACGTGAAAGCCCTGATCGACCGGTATGCCGCATTCACTGCCAACATCCGCAAGGCAATTGACGTCGCGGACGAGCACCACGACAGGTCCACTGCGGATCTCTTCACCGAGATTTCGCGAACAGCGGATAAGCAGTTGTGGTTCCTGGAAGCGCACGTTCAGCACTAGCCTGAAGGCTTCGAGGCCAGCTAGACGCTCGATCGGTCAAACGCCGATGTTTAAGGAAACTCTCAATGCCATACATTACTGTCGGGAAGGAAAACTCAAGCAACATCGATCTCTACTATGAGGATCACGGTTCGGGTCGGCCGATTATCCTTATCCACGGATACCCGCTGAGCGGCGCTTCCTGGGAGAGGCAGATCCCGGCGCTTCTGGATGCGGGTCACCGTGCCGTCACCTATGATCGCAGAGGATTCGGCAAGTCCAGCCAGCCAACAACCGGCTACAACTACGACACCTTCGCCGAGGACCTGCACAGAGTCGTGACACAGCTCGAACTACGGGATTTCGCGCTAGCCGGTTTCTCCATGGGGGGCGGAGAAGTGGCACGCTACTTGGGGAAATACGGATCGAAGGGCGTTAGCAAGGCGATATTCATTTCGGCGGTTCCGCCCTTCCTGTTGAAGACGCCAAACAACCCGGAGGGCGTGGACGGCAGTGTGTTCGAGGGGATACAAAAGGCCATCATTGCGGATCGCTACGCCTTCTTCAGCGAGTTCTTCAAGAATTTCTACAATACGGATCTCCTGCTGGGGAAGCGCGTCAGCGAACGGGCCGTTCAGGCTAGCTGGAACGTCGCAGCCGGCGCGTCTGCCACGGCCAGTCTCGCTTGCGTGCCAACCTGGCACGAGGACTTCCGCGAGGACCTGGTTCGCATCGACGTGCCCACGTTGGTCATTCAGGGGGATGCGGACCGGATTCTGCCGATCGCCGCATCGGGACTCCGGACCGCCAAACTGATCCCGGGAGCCCGCCTGGTGGTCGTGAAGGACGGGCCGCACTGCATCACGTGGACCCACGCAGACGAAGTGAACCACGAGTTGCTGAACTTTCTTGGGGAAGGGATTGAGACGCTGACCCTCGGCGCCACGCGGTAGCTTCGTTCATTGGCCCGTCTGCCGAGCGAAGTGGGTTCGCCGACCCGTCGGTGTGAGCATGACGGGGATATCCTTCGGCGTCGGCCTCGTGCGCTCACAATAGAATCATGATCGACTCTTTCCGAATCGAACGCGACACTATGGGGGACGTGCGGATACCCGCCTCTGCGCTCTACGGGCCGCAGACGGCGCGAGCGGTCCAGAACTTCCCGATCAGCGGCAGGCGCTTCCCGCGGTCGTTTATCCGTGCGCTGGGGATAATCAAGAGCGCCGCTGCAAAGATGAATGGCCGCATGGGTCACCTGCCGGCAGCTCTGGCGGAATCGATCGAGGCCGCGGCAGAACAGGTTGTGGAAGGCCGGTACGACAACGAGTTCCCTATAGACATCTTCCAGACCGGCAGCGGCACTTCCACCAACATGAACGCCAATGAGGTAATCGGCCATCTCGCCGGCGCCCACCCCAACGATCACGTGAATCGAGGGCAATCGAGTAATGACGTGATCCCCACCGCCATGCACATCGCGGTTGCAGAATCTCTGGTCGCCCGGTTGCTGCCCGCTATGCGACAACTCGGCGCATCGTTGGAACGCAAGACCGCGGAGTTCCACGACATCATCAAGATTGGGCGAACTCACTTGCAGGATGCGGTACCCATCCGTATGGGGCAGGAATTCAGTGGCTACGCTCGTCAGGTGGAAGCGGCGTGTGAACGCGTCGAAGCCGCGCTAGCCGGCATTTATGAATTGCCACTCGGCGGAACGGCGGTGGGCACCGGCTTGAATGCGCCACCTGGGTTCGCCCAGGCCGCCATTGTTGAGATCGCGCGCCGAACCGGACTGCCATTCGTCGAAGCTCGCAACCACTTCGAAGCGCAGGCAGCGCGCGACGCAGCCTGCTTCCTGAGCGGCGCCCTGCGCACGTACGCAGTTGCTCTGACCAAGATTGCCAACGACATCCGGTGGCTCGGCTCCGGGCCGCGTTGTGGATTGGGAGAATTGAAGCTGCCAGCAGTCCAGCCCGGATCGAGCATCATGCCGGGCAAGGTCAATCCGGTGATCGCCGAGAGCTTGCTGATGGTCTGCGCGCAAGTGATTGGCTATGACGCGGTCATCGTCTGGTGTTCGGCAGCGGGGAATTTCGAGCTCAACGTGATGATGCCTGTGATGGCGTTTGACCTGCTTGACGCCATCGAACTGCTGGCCGCCGGCACCAGAACCTTTGCGGAAAAACTGGTAGACGGTTTGGAGGCCGACCGGCCGCGCGCCGAGGGCTCTGTCGAACAGTCACTGGCGATGGGCACAGCGCTGACTAGCGAGATTGGCTACGAGAAGGCTGCCGCGCTCGTAAACGAAGCCCATGCCACCGGCCGCACAATTCGCGACTTGGCGCGCGAAAAATCAGGGATCCCGGAAGAGCGTCTAAGCTCGCTGCTTGATCCGCGGTCGCAAGTAGGCTCTTGAGGCCATCGACAGTTGTCGATTCAAGTGACCTGCCGAATCCTACTGCCGGTCGCTTCGGGACCTCACGGTCTTCGTGTACTCCTTTTCGAACCGGGTGGAATGCAGCCCTTACGGCGCAGGAGAGAGATCCCTTTTCCATACGCTGCGCAACGCGCCGAGCGTGATGGGCAGGGCGCCGGCGAAGAGGAAGACCACATCCCCCACCATGCGCAGCCATTCCAGCTTGTGGTAGGTGCCGCCCATCAGGAATGTCAGGCGGCGCGCGTGCCAATACCCGTTGGCGATGGAATCCCAGAGCTGGATTACTCCTCCGGGGAACAGATCCAGGACGATCATGAGCGCGAGACCCACATTGGCGCCCCAGAAGCCCACCCGGACGAACTTCTCCGTCCCTCTGAACATGCCTTTGATGAGCGGCGAAGAGACGCTCCGGCGGCTCCGCGCGATACGAGCGGACATCCCGGTCCTGCTGTCGAGCGGCTACAACCAGATCAAGGTCGTCAAGCGGATCGCCGGCCAAAGCCTTGCAGGCTTTCTCGGCAAGCCTTATTCGTCCGCCGCACTGGTTGCGAAGGTCAAATCCGTCTGCGCCGGCACAGCCGGTTAGTGTTCCGCACTCCGCACCACGTTCTCGCCCATGGCGCCGCGCTGTCCGCTCTTACCGAGGTAGCTGTAGAATCAGCGGTTTACGGATTCTCTCCCAGGTCACTTCCAGACACCCCAGAAATGCGGGACAATTGTTTGCCTGCAGAAGACCAATATGCTCCCGGCCGAAGACCTCCACCATCTGTCCCCCCCACCGGATAGCCGTGAAGATCCAGGCCAAAGTCACGAAAGGCAGAAGCAGTTCCCGGTTGTCGCTATTGGAGCTTCGGCCGGTGGCCTCGAGGCGGTCACGAACCTGTTGCGGCACCTGCCGGCCGACACGGGTATGGCGTTCGTCCTGATCCAGCATCTGGCCCCTGGGCACGATAGCATGCTGGTTCAACTCCTGTCGAGGGAGACCGCCATGATCGTAAACCAGGTCGAGAACGGGACTATTCTTTCGCCCAACCAGGTGTACGTAATTCCACCCAACGCCGCAATGACCATCTCCGGCCCGGGGCTCGTTCTTGGGCCGAGGGGTGGCGCCGGCACAGCCATCGACGCATTTCTCCGCTCCCTCGCGGAGAGCCGGAAGAGCGCAGCGGTTGCGGTCATTCTGTCTGGCACAGGTTCCGACGGAGCGCTGGGGGTGCAGGCGATCAGCGAGGAGGGCGGCGTCGCATTCGCGCAGGAACCGGGATCGGCGAAGTTCGACGGCATGCCGCGCAGCGCTATCGCCACCGGTTGCGTCGACGTAGTTCTGCCGCCGGAGGGGATCGCCGCCGAACTGGCCAGAATCGCGCGGGATCCTCACCTCACCAAGGCCGATATCCTGGGAATTCCCGAACAATCCCCCGGCTCGGCTGAAGAATTTCAAGCTCTTCTCGATCTGCTCCGTGAACATACCGGCATCGACTTCGGCCTGTACCGCCAAACCACCATCCGGCGCAGGCTGCTGCGGCGGATGGTGTTGCTCAAGCAGGGCAGCCTGAGCGGATACCTGGGGTACGTGAAAGGGAACCCGGATGAGCTGCATGCCCTGGCCCAGGATGCGCTCATCCGCGTCACGCGCTTTTTCCGCGACCCCGGGGCCTTCGAGGCTTTGGCCCGGAGAGTGCTCCCGGCGCTGATCCGGAAGACGAAACTGGATCGCCCCGTGAGGATATGGGTGCCGGGCTGCTCCACCGGCGAGGAAGCGTACTCCATCGCGATCTGCTTTCTGGAGGTCGCGGAACAGATGCGGAGCCGCGTTTCCGCCCAGGTTTTCGCCACCGATATCAACGACGCCGTCATTGAGAAGGCCCGCCGCGGCTCGTATATTGGGAACATCGCCGCAGATGTCTCGCCGGAACGCCTGGCGCGCTTCTTCGTGCGGGCCGGCGAGGAATTCCAGGTCGGCAGAACGGTCCGCGATCTGTGCGTCTTCTCCCGGCATGACGTGCTGAGCGAGCCGGCATTCTCGCGAATGGACCTGGTCAGTTGCCGGAATGTGCTGATCTACGTGGATTCTTTGCACGAAGAGGCGCTGGCCCGATTCCATTTCGCCCTCAATCCCGGCGGCTTCCTGCTGTTGGGAAGATCGGAAACGGTGGCATCCTCTCCCGAGTTGTTCGTCACCTTCGATAAGGAAGCGAGGATCTACGTCAGGCAGGAGTCCGCCGGGCATCCGCCGCACCTGCGCGGCGCCAGAAGAGCTTCCATTCCTCGTGTGTCCCGGACGGTGATTTCACCGGCGGCGCGGCCGCCGCGCGGAGTGGACATCAGCAAACAGGCCGACCGGGTTGTGGTTGAGAAGTACGGTCCTCCCCGGGTGATCGTCAATGCCAACCTGGAAGCTTCTCCGAAGGCCGCCAAGCCGCGCGCTGCCGAACAGGAACTCCTGGACGCAGTCCACAAAGATTACGGGGAGGCCTTGAGAGAAGCGGTCAGGACCGCCGGCCAAACGGGCCGGTCGATTCGAGTCGAGCAAGTGAAGCTTGGGGACGGCGCCTCTCCCCAAGAAGTCAGCATCGAGGTCACGCCGCTCGGGCAGGACCGGCATGAGTTTCTGATGGTGTTCGAGGACCACGCCGGGCAGCCCGAGCCGGACCACGAACACCTGGGGGCGCCCACCCCGGACGAGAGGCGCAAGTCCCGGACGCGCATCAGCCGCCTCGAGAAGGAAATGGCCGCCAGCCGGACGCACCTGGAGTCGGTCATCGTCGAGCAGGAGGCGGCCAACGAGGAAGTTATCGCGGCAAACGAGGAGCTGCACAGCCTCAACGAGGAGTTGGAAAGCTCCAAGGAAGAACTCGAGTCCGCTAACGAAGAGTTGACCGCGGTCAACCAGGAACTCCAGGTTCGCAATACCGAACTCGAGAGCGCGCGGGAGTTCGCGCAGGCCACCATCGACACGGTTCGCTCCGCGCTTCTGGTGCTCGGGCCGAATCTTCGCGTGCTCAAGGCAAACCATTCTTTCTATCGGACGTTTGGCGTGTCCGCGGCGGAGGTGGAACAGCGCTTCATCTACGAATTGGGGGGCGGAGACTGGAGAGTTGCCTCACTCCGCCAGTTGCTCGAGAAGGTCCTGCCGTTAGACAGCACGATCCGGGACTTCGAGATGGAGTACAAGGTACCGTCGGGAGGCCGGCGGGTGCTGCTCCTGAACGCGCACCGGTTCGAGGGGGAGGAGCGGATCCTGCTGTCGATTGAAGACGTAACCGAGAGCAGACGCGCCGAGGAGGAGCACCGGCAGGCGCAGAAGATGGAGGCGATCGGTTATCTGGCGGCCGGAGTGGCTCATGACTTCAACAACCTGCTGACCGGTATGATCGGCAACGCCAGCCTGCTGCGGGACGACATGCCGGAGGACAACCTCAACAGGGCGGGGCTGGACGGTATCATCGCGGGCGGGCAGCGCGCCGCGGAATTGACGCGCCAGCTTCTGGCCTATGCGGGCAAGGGCCGTTTCTACATCGAACGGATGAATTTGTCGGAAGTAGTCGTAGAAACCAGCAAGCTTGTTCATGCGTCGATCCCCGACAGCGTGCAGGTCAAGCTGGATCTCGAACAGGATCTGCCCTTGCTCCTGGCCGATCGCGGCCAGATTCAGCAGGTCGTGATGAACCTGATGATCAACGGCGCTGAGGCGATTGGCAGAGGCGGGGGCACGGTCCGGGTGAGGACCGGCCGCAAGACCGTAACCGACGAACCGTTGCCGGACCTATATCTGAACGAACATGCCGAGCCCGGCGATTACATCTTTCTGGACGTGGTGGACAACGGTTCGGGAATGGACGAGCAGACGATTCGCAAGATCTTCGACCCGTTCTTCAGCACGAAATTCACCGGCCGCGGGCTGGGGCTGGCAGCCGTCTGGGCATCGTCCGGAAGCTCAAGGGCGTCCTTCAGCTCCACAGCGTCCCCGGCCACGGGACCTCGTTCACGGTGTTGTTTCCGGCCGCCGGGAACGAATCGCCTCAAACCGCCGCAGAAACGGCCGGCGACGACCTGCGCGGCGCCGGGACCGTTCTCGTTGTGGACGACGAGGAGATGATCAGGAGCTTCAGCAAGTCGGCGCTGGAACCATACGGGTACACGGTGCTGCTGGCCCGGGATGGTAAGGAAGCGGTCCGGCTGTTCCGGGAGAGATCGAGCGACATCGGTCTGGTGCTGCTCGACGTGGCCATGCCTGGAATGGATGGGCTGGAAACACTGGACTGCATTCGCGGGATACGGCCCGACGTCCCGGTCTTGATTTGCAGCGGATTCGGCGATGTCGACGTGGAGAAGCGCTTCGCCGGGAAGAACGTCGCTGGGTTCTTCCCCAAGCCATACACCGTGAAGCAACTCGCCGGGAAGGTCAAAGAACGCATCGCGCCAGGCTCTTCACGGCCTGGCGATTGACTGTTTTGCACCCGTCGCAGCCGATGGTCGTCGGTCGTCATTACGACTTGGAGCGCCTGCAACGGTCCGGACGCAGTCGCGACCTCGTAGCCGGCTCGTTCGAGCACGCTGGCCGCCAGTCTTCGCTTTGCGCGCAACTCGCTGTTTGTGCTATGTTTACATCGTCCACTGAGCGGGAGTAATTCAGTTGGTAGAATGCCAGCTTCCCAAGCTGGACGTCGCGGGTTCGAGTCCCGTCTCCCGCTCCATCTTTTCAACAACTTACAAGCCACCGTTCAACGCTGTACTCCGTCGTACTCCATTTACATGACTCGCAGCATCCCTTCCAGCCGATCCAGCGCCTCTTTCCGCCGCTCGACCGACGCCTGGGTGTAAACATTCAGATTGACGTCCAGAGTGTGGCCAAGTTGATCGGCTACGATCTTTCCATCGATCCCCAGAGCGTTCATGAGCGAGGAGTGAGTTCGCCGCATGACCTGGAAATTCACCCAGGACAGGCCGACCGCCCTCAGCCTGGGCGCGATCCGCCTTCGAAAGCAGTTGTCCTTCGATAAGGGCGTCGTGAGCTTCTCGGACGGGAACACCCATCCGTCTGCGGCGCTGTTGAGCGAGAGCGACCGCCATGCCTCAATCTCGTTCAACAAGCCCTCGGAGAGAGCCGCCTTTCGGATGGAGGTCACGGTTTTTGGCGAATCGATATCGCCCTTGTAGACACGCTGCCGAATGTCGGCGTAGTGCGCGACCAGGCGCCCCCACTTTAGAGCGAAGATCTCCCCTGGCCGCAAACCGGCCAACAGCGCAAGCTTCACGATCAGGCGCTCGCGCGTCTCAAGGACCGAAAAGCATCGCCGAACTTCCTTGATGTCCATGCAGCGCCTTTCTGTTCGCTGGGTTTCCCTCGGCGTGAACAGCACCGCCGCCGGATTGCGTTTGATCGCCCCTTCACCCACAGCGAGATCGAAAATCTGTTTGAGATCCCATCGCAGATGGTCAACCATGCTGAACGACAGACCCTCCATGGCCTTCTGGTCCAGCAGGTCTTGTAGTTCCTGCCGCTTCAAGCTTGCGAGCAATCGCTCGCGAAACGGTTTGACGAGGTGGGTATCGATCCGGCTGACGTTGTTTGCCGCCGTCGATCGTTTCCACTTCCGCTTGAACAAGGGGTAGTAGACGCTCCCAACGAACTGCCCAAAAGTGACGTGCTCCGGCGTCTGCTCTTGCTGAACGTTCACCGAAGCCAGAATCTTGTCGAGCGCGGCGCGAGCTTGCGATTTGGTCATGGAGGACACCGGCCCAAGCGCTCGATTGCGCCTGACGCCTTCTTCCCACCATTGGCCAATCCACTTGCCGCAACGCTTCTTCAGACTTCCTTTCTGATACCGTTTTCTGCGCACGTGGTTCTCTCCCTATGCGCGTCGTACGGCATCGATTTCAAGCGATGTCCGTAGCGTACCAGAACCATTGCTTCGTTGGTTCTGGACGAGCCACGTGGCAAGGGACCCCCGAAGGACTAGCATGCGCCGTCCCAAGCGGACGGCCGGGATGGGCGGAACACCGGGGATCTGACCCCTGATTGCCTTGCAGATGTGCGCTTTGGAACATCGAAGGAGTCGCGCGACCTCCCGCACGGTGAGAACGTCCGGCTGCTCGCTCGTTTCACGACCATCCGGCGCTTCACCTCTCGCATTCGGAGATGAACCGCTTTGAACGGACCGCGTGGCGTCGCGGGGAGTGCCGCAGCTATCGTTCTGGCGCGCATCTAGCTCCGTCCGGCAATCCAAGAGACGCGGCGGCTTTGCGGACGGTGACTTCGGCGTAGTAGTGGGGGTCATGCTTCTCTCCTTCACGGAAGTTCGCAATTGCGGCGATGACATCGCTGCCCCGGTCCAGTTTAAGGCCAGTTTTCGATGCGAAGCCCGCCTTCGACAGCGTGGCAACAATTTGGCAACCGCGGTGCGAGGGGACGTGCTGGAAAGCCCGTATGAGAAAACCTGCTTGAAAGGAGTCGAAATTCGGCAACAATCCGGGCACAGCTCAGGCCTTGACAGCCCTTCGTTTGCGGAGCTTGGAAAGCAGACACTGCACATCGCGCCGGAACTGGGGATCTTCCCAGGCGGCGACCCAGGTCGCAATACCGTGCTTCCGCATGTTCTCCGTCGTGGGCATGAGGTGCTTGTCGAGAGCTTCACAGATCTCCTTGGCCGGTCTCCCTTCTTCCAGGCCGGCCACGATGATCTGAGTTCGCCGCGCGTTCTTCGACCAACCCCCTCCGCTGCGCTGCTTCTTCTGCCCGAGACGCTTGAGCCGTGCCCGCAGGCGTGGCAGTCGCGTCTCCGGTGTGGATCTGGTGCAGAGTTGTACCAGCTCAAGCCAGTTTATCCTCTCGTGGTCCCGGGGCGAGAACGCCTCCTCAAGCTCCTCGGGCTCAAGCGACTCTCCGACACCACACAGCGTCTGCCGGCCCTCCTCCCAGGGACGATCCGTCCGGGGCGGCCCGAAATAGCCCTCCGGTCCGTTGCCCAACACCTCCACCCGATCGTGCAGAAGGATGTCGAAGAACTGGAGCAGCTTGCTGTAGAACCAATCCCGATGCTCGATCGGCCGTGGCCCGTGCACCCGCTGGAAGCTCTCGAACGCCGCCGGCCGGAGCGTCCAGTTGAGTACGTTCACGAATTCGCCTGCGGCCCTCCGATCTCCCCGTCTGGATTCAATCACCATCCGGTACATGTCGGTCGGGGTCGGCCCATTACCAGGCTTCAACTCCGGTTCCAGGAACGACGAGAAGTTGAAGTCCACAAACTCGGGATCCTCCAGCAGGTAGAACGTCATCTTGACCAGGGCCTGAACAAAGGCGGGCCTACTCTTATTACCTACATAAGTATACATACTAGAGAATCGCTGGCTCGAAAACCCTGCCTGGCGGTCCGGGAGATCTGAGTCTCCGGCCCGATTCCGGACCGAGGTCCTCCGCACGAATGGCCGTCTCTAGGAATCCAACTGCTGGTGTCAAGGGGATGGGCGCGCCGCTTCACGCAACCGAACGTTCTGGCCGTCGGCTCACTGCTTGCACAGCGGAATGCAGCCCTGAAAAGGCCGGCGGCGGCGGTTCGATTCCGTCCCTGGCCACCAACAGCGTTCCACCATCCTCGTCGGGCACGCTGACGTTCCCTGAGACCCGTTAGATCTGTCTTCCATCCCTGACGACTGGCGTCAGAACCAGCCGCCCCACGTGCTTTATGATCGCAGCCTTCGCCCGGATCGCGTCCTCGCCGGAAAGGGATTGCCGCACGCTCAGGAGGGTCTTGGTGACCCGCTGGCGGATGTCATCCTCGGATACGTCCAGACGCAGCGGACGCGCGGTGACCAGGGCGCGACCCAGCCTCCCCACCGGATCCTCCAACTCCCGAAGATATTGGGCCAGGGCCGGGATGTCCCCGCCCGCCTCAATGGCCTCGATGACGCGCCGCAGCTTCGCCTGCCAAAACGCAAGCTCCAGGAAAGACGGCTGAGCTTTTGTGCCGGTTGGGGGAAGGGAGGCTGAGGATCAAAACGTCTATCGGCAAGAGCCGGTCGGCAGTCGGAACGGGATGGAGTCGGCGGTGTAGGCTCCTTCAGGCAGTCCGCGACCAGGGCTTCCTTCCGGCTCGGGTGGCCGACAGGGCCGTGGCCCTCCCCCCGAACGCCAGGCGGTGCACTGTGGTTCAGCAATGGGTCCTGTCGCTGCTCCTCCGCGTCTGCTCCTTGGCCGCGCCAACCGGCAGGATGGGCCACGCGCACGGCCTTCGGTCCTGCCGGACTCGCTTCGGGAACCTCAACCACTTCTTGGCACGGTTGTGGGTGCCTTGACTGGGTGGGTTCCTGAAGTCGTCCACGGAGTCTCCAAGGCCGACGCAGTCTTCGCTGCCGTGGCCAGCCCGACGCCGTGTTCAGGTCGCGGGGTCAGAGCGCTTCCGTCGAGCGGGGATTTCCCAATAAGGATAATCTATATATATATACGAATGAACCTAGGTTGGAGTGGGGTCATAGCGACCCCACTACCCCTCCGTTTGACACGCCCCTATGCCGCTGGGAACGCGAGCTCTCGTTCGGGCGCAGGCGTCAGCGTTCTCGAGAATCCGGAGCAGTTCCTCCGCCACGAAAGGCTTGAGAATCAGGTCGTATGCGCCCTGCTCAAGCACATCGAGCCAAAGGCGCTCGTCGGCAAACGCAGATGCGACCACCAGCGCGACGTTTCGATGGCGCCTCGCCTTCATCGCCCAAGCGTCCCGCCAGGTGCCTCCCGGAAATGCCGCCTCCGCCAGTAGAACAAGGGAGTCCCCAACTCCCAGCAGGAAATCCGCCTGTTCCAAAGAACCGGCTTGATGAAGGCGGATATGATTCGCGTGGCTCTGGACAGGTATGCAACGTCTTGCCGCACTTACCGAAGAGCCGACGAAGGCGGTGAACAGGTACCACTTGGGGCTAACCCAGTAACCGAGCGCGAGGCTGGCCAGAACGAACACGCCCGCCCTGTCGTACCCCGCCGCAACCCGCCTCAGTGTTTCCAGCGCTGATGATATACTGTTGCGGACTGACGGATCATGGGAACTCTCGAGTTGACGCTGCTCATTGGGGCGGGATCTTTCGCGGCCGGGCTTTTGGGAGCGCTGACCGGGCTCGGCGGTGGCGTCGTGATCGTCCCTTTGCTGACGCTTGCTTTTGGCATCGATATCCGCTATGCCGTGGGCGCCTCGCTGGTCTCCGTGATCGCCACCTCCTCGGGCGCCGCAGCTGCCTATGTGCGCGAAGGCTATTCGAACATTCGTATCGGCATGTTCCTCGAGATCGCCACGAGCTGCGGCGCGCTGTTCGGCGCTTACCTGGCGGGTGTTGTCTCGCCCAAGTGGATCGGCGTCATCTTCGGTCTGGTCCTGCTGTACTCCTCGTGGCAGAGCCTGCGCGGCCAGACCGAGAAGCCGTGCAAAGAGGGTGAACGCGATCGCATTGCCACGCTGCTGAAAATGCACGGTACCTATCCCACGGACAAGGGCCCGCGCGAGTATTGCGTGCGCTGCGTGCCCGGGGGATTCGCGATAATGCTCGGCGCCGGCACGCTCTCCGGATTGCTGGGCATCGGCTCGGGCGCCCTCAAGGTCATAGCCATGGACAAAGCCATGCGCCTGCCCTTCAAGGTCTCCACGACCACAAGCAACTTCATGATTGGAGTCACGGCCGCTGCCAGCGCGGGGATCTACTTGAACCGCGGTTATATCGATCCGGGACTGTCGATGCCGGTCATGCTTGGCGTGGCGGCGGGCGCTCTGGTGGGCTCCCACGTGCTCATCCGCTCCCATCCGCGCACCCTGCGCGCGGTGTTTGCGGCGGTCATCTTCGTGCTTGCGATTGAGATGCTGGTGAACAGCTTGCGGGGGCGGATATGATGCGCTGGGACGAGAGCGATGACCGGCGGATCGAAATGATCATCGGCCAGTTGCTGCGGGCTGGCGTAATGCTGGCCGCCGCTGTGGTCCTGGCCGGCGGAATCGTGTTCCTCTGGCGCCACGGCGGCGAGCCCCCCAGCCACATTGGCTTCCGCGGCGAACCCGCGGCCCTGCGCTCGATCTCCGGGGCGGTGAGCGAGACAGAGCACGGCAGCGGCCGCGGCATCATCCTGTTGGGGCTATTGCTGCTGATCGCCACTCCTATCGCGCGCGTGGCGTTCTCGGCGGTCGCCTTCATACTGGAACGCGACTGGCTTTACACGGGCGTGGCGCTTTTCGTGCTCACGCTGCTGGTTTACAGCCTGGCGTTCGGCCACCTGTAGCTGCGCTCGGCGGCCGGTCCTCGCTATAGTACTCTTCGATGGGTTACATGGTGAACCTCGTCCTGGAGGGCAAGGCGGTCGTTGTGGTCGGCGGCGGCGCGGTTGCCAGCCGGAAGGTCGAGGACCTCCTGGCAGCCAAGGCGAAAGTGACCGTCGTCGCACCTCGCGTCTGTGGTCGAATCGCCGAGCTCGCGCGGGAAAAGCTCGTTCTACTGCACTCCAGGCCGTACGGGACGGAGGACCTGGAAGGAGCTTCCGTGGTTATCGCGGCCACTGGAGACGAAGCCGTCAATGCGCGCGTCGCTCAGGACGCGGTCGAGCGGAACGTGCCGGTTAATGTGGTGGATCGCCCCGCCCTCTGCACCTTCACAGTGCCCGCCACCGTCTGCCGTGGCGACTTGACTTTGGCGGTGGCCACGGAAGGGCGCTGCCCGGCGCTGGCCGGAATTCTGAGAGAAGAACTCGAGCAGCGGTACGGTCCGGAATACGCCTCACTCCTCGACCTTTTCGGCGAGCTGCGCGCGCGGATGATCTCGCTCGGCTGGGATGGCCCACGCATTCGGGAAACGCTGATTCAGCTCTATCGCGCCTGGGTGCTGGAGAGGATGGCCACCGCGGACCGCGGCCTGTTGCGCGATTTTCTCCGTTCCCACCTGGGTTCTGAGTTCCCGCTTCCCGAGTGAGGCGCCAGAGATCACCGGAACAGGAACTGGCCGATGCAGCCGAGAGGCAGAGCGAGGACGAGCACGCCTTCGAGCACGAGATTGACGAGATGGGTCACCCGCGTACTGTGGGGATGGCTTTTTCCGGAGACAAACGCAGCCGCGCATCAGCGCCTCTCGAAGAACAGGTAGTACTGATAGGGCAGAACGTCGAGCCGCTGGACGAGGGAGAAGCCCGCGTCGCGAAACTCGGCGATGACCTCCTGGTCCGAGACTTTCATGGACGGCGGAGGTCCGACGGGCAGGGGTTTCTTGTAGAAATCGATCACTACGATGTGCCCACCCGGCTTCAGCGCCTTGGCAACCTTCAGATAGTACGCGGGGCGGTTTTCGATGTGGTGCAGCACGTCGCAGAAAAAGACGATGTCGACCGAGCGCTCCGCGAGGCGCGGGTCATCGGGAGGGGCCAGGACCGTGGTTAGGTTCGGTGGAGCGTCCTTTTGGGCGATGGCGAGCAATTTCTCGTCGATATCGACGGCGTAGACCTTACCTGCGTGACTGGCGAACCGACGCGCGAAATAGCCTGTCCCGGCGCCGATATCGGCGATGGCGTCCGTCGACTTGAGACCCAGCGCCATCACCACCTCTTGCGGTTTCTGCCACTCATCGCGCGAGGGGTCTTCGAGCACCTTGGCGTACTCGTCGGAAGACGGCGGATGATGCTGATGGGGCACCTGCCCCAACGCAACCGCTGCCAGAACGAACCCGTACGCGCAGAGTTTCATAGCCTCTTCCTCCACGGGGCCGGTCACAGCACGAGGATCGACACGACGGCCCCGACGAGTATAACCCACAAGATGTCGATCTTACACCTGAGCGCCAAGAATGCCGCTGCCGCCAGAAGGATGGAGCGGCCGTTCCAGGAGGCCGCGACGGCGAACTGGGCGGCCACGGCCAGCAGGAGCCCGACGAACGAAGCCAAAACGCCCCGCAACGACCTCCGAAAGAGCAACGAGCGCCGAAACCGGTCGAAATAGGGAACCGTGATTAGCACCATCAGGAAGGATGGCGAGAAAATCGCGACCGTTCCGACGATCACGCTCAGGGGGCCGGCGATATGGTAGGCCACAAAGGTGGCGGTGATCACGATGGGCCCGGGCGTGAGCTGCCCCAGGGCGATGCCGTCCATGAAGGTCCTGTTGTCCATCCACCCGTGGACGTCTACCACCTGGTGCAGCATCACCGGCAGCGAAGCGAAGCCTCCGCCGAAAGCGAACAGGTCCACCTTCACCATGACTGCCGCCAGGTCGAACAGGCGGCGATTCGCCACGAAGAGAACCGCCAGCGCCGCACCGCCTGCAAGAGCCGCCGTTAGAGCCTGGCGTACGATGCGCCGGCCCCAGGGGTGGCTGGCGGCGTGGAGCGGCTCGGCGGGCTGGTTTGCGCCGCGATAGAGAGAAGCGCCGGCCGCAGCGGACGCGACGATGGCCAGGACGGGGCTGCCTCGAAAGAACAGGAACGCGCCCGCTCCGCCGGCCAGGATCACGTCGCGCCAGTCTCGGATGGAGGTGCGGCTGAAATTCAGGATGGCGTTCGCGATCAACGCTACCACGATCGCCTGCAGGCCGCGAAAGGCCGACGCCACGGGCTGCAGATCGCGACTGACTCCGTAGACGGCGGACAAGGTCACCATAAGCACGAACGCAGGGAGTCCGAACCCCACGAACGCTGCCACGGCCCCCGCTACGCCCCGAGCGCGCAGACCGACATAAGCGGCCGTCTGCATGGCCGTGGCGCCTGGGATCGACTGGCACAACGCCACTCCGTCCGCGAAGGCTTCCTCCGTCAGCCACCTCTTCTTGCCGACGGCCAGATCGCGGATGTAGGCCACCATCGCCGGCCCGCCGAAGGCCGTCAGGCCGAGGCGCAGGAGCGCCAGAAAGAGCGACGAGAGCGGAATCGCGCCGACAGCTCCCGGTTCAGGTTCGCGCGAGGTTTCAGGCAATGAGTCATTTCCCGGCCGCGAGCGGCGGCTGGCCAGCGGCACCCAGTGTCGACACGACGCCCATACTGAAGAATGTCATCACGAAGAAGATACCGCGCAACACCTTGGCCCAATTCACGGCGGTCTTTGCATTGCCTCCAGGTTCGGCCGCAGCAGGCTAATCGTGACGTCACTGCCACGTCGAACCTGTAGGGCGTCCAACTCCGGATTGCGCGGGTCACTCATGGTTTGGCGACCGGCGGCAACACGACGCGCGTGCCCACGGGACCGTGCCCGTACAGGGCGAGGTCAGTGGCGTCCACCGCATTCCGCCGCTCCTTGTGGCACATGGCGCAGCGCGCCAGTTCCGGCTTGTTCTGTTCCCGCGCGGCCGTCTGATGGCATCCGACGCACAGCTCATGCATCGCCTGCACGTAGGAGACGGCATCATAGGTCTTCACTTTGATCGGTGAGCCCGCGGGCACGAGGTCCTTGTGGCACTGGCCGCAAGGCTTGGCGGTCGCGGCCGTGCGCGGCACTCCCCGCTGGTGGCACTGGGAGCAACCTAGACGGGCGCCCGCGGGGGACGAGTGCCAGTCGTGCCGGGACGCATCGGTGGGCTGGTACATGTCGCTGTGACAGCGGCTGCACGCGGAATTCCGGTCGCGCGGGAGGTTCATGTGGTGGCACATGACACAGGGCGCCTTGGCTCCATTCGGCTGAGCATGGTTCTCGTGCTTGAACGACACACCGTAGCCGTCAAGGTTCCCGTCCACCCATAGCGATTCCCCGCCACGGGCGCTGTGGACCGGTGCGGGCTCGACTCCGCGGCTGGCCGCAGCACCAGGCGCGAGGAACGCAAGTCCGGCGGACGCGGCCACGATGAACCCCAGCGAGTAAACGGTCCGCGCCGCCACTGCGGGAACGCCCAACCAGGTTGTATCCACCCGGTCGAACTCGGGCAGCTTGAGGGGATCGGCTTCCGGGTCGGCGGGGCGGTTCTCCCAGATTCTGAAATGCTCGATAATGAACAGGAACACCAGTGTCGCCACGCTGACGATGCCCAGGGTAATCGTGACTTCGGTCCACGCGGGCGTGTAGAAGTCCTGGCTCCGGCGCAGGTGAGCCAGCCCGCCGACGTCGATCCGGTTCAGGACGACGCCGAACACTCCGAGTGCAGCCACGGTCCACTGGCCGCTATGCGCGTGTCTGATCCGCGGAATGAACAACAGGATGGCGGGCACGATCGCCATGGCTGCAAGCTCGAACCAGAACAGCCCCACTTGCCACCCCGCTCCCCAGAGTTGGGAGAGCTGGCCGCGCACGGCCAGGTCGCCGAACCGGAGAGCGATGTAGAGAACCAGGAGCCACCGCGCCGCCCCGGAAAGCTGCGCCAGTAGCTCGGTCTCGGGCTTGCGGCGGTACACGTAGGCGGTGAAATGGCTCTCGAAGAGCACCATCATCAGGCCCAGAGCGATCGCCGAGACGAAAAAGAGCACCGGAAGAATCGGAGAGTACCAGAGCGGGTGGAGCCGGTACGGCATGATGAGGAAGAGCGACCCCAGCGAGGACTGGTGCAGCGTCGAAAGTCCGATTCCCGCAAGGACCAGCGGCAGACGCACCTTGATCAGAGCCCGCCGGACCTTCGCTAGCGCGCTGAACTCCTCGGCCGGAACCGGGAAGAACTCTAGGGCCAGCACCGTGAGGTAGAGCATGACACACCAGCCCACCTCAAACAGCGGCGAATGCGGGTTCCAGAAGACCAGCATGTGCCAGATGTTCCAGGGTAGCCCCAGATCGAACAGCAGGCTGACCGCCACAGCCGCATAGCCGAGAAAGGCTGTTAGAACCGCCGGGCGAACGATGGAGTGAAACCGCTCCAGCTTGAAGATGTAGACCGTGGCCGTGACGATGAACGCGCCTGCCGCCAAGGCGACGCCGCTCATGACGTCGAAGCCGATCCAGATCCCCCACGGGGTGGCGTCCGAGAGGTTGGTGGTCGGTCCAAGACCATAGAGAAAGCGCGCGACGGCTGCGGCTGCCGCCAAGCCGGCCACCGCCCAGAGCGCGAACTTCAGCTTGCGGACTCTAGTCATCCGATTTCTCGTTCTGCCGCTTCATCCGTCTGCCGACGATCCAGTTGACGCCCATCATCAACCCCAGAACTCCGGTGAAGGCGAAGGGAACGGCATTCATGGCGCTGGCGGTCCTCAGCGGAACGGGCGTGTCGTCTAGCTTCCGTTGCCCGGTCAGGAACGACAGGTCAACGTTGGAGATATAGAGGACCGAAGTGCCGCCCACCTCATGTTCTCCCCAAACGTGGTCCAGATAGCCGCCCGGCACCTCGCGGATGCGGCGGTGGGCCTCGGCGAGGAGGCTGTCCCGGTCGCCGAAGATGGTAGCTTTGGTGGGACATGCCTGCGTGCAGACCGGCTGAATGCCGCCCTTGAGCCGTTCGTAACAAAGGATGCATTTCCGCACGTAAGGAATCGCACGGTCCCAGTCGTAGCGCGGAATGCCGAAAGGGCAGGCCATCATACAGTAGCGGCAGCCCATGCACGTGGCGCTGTCATAGACAACCGCGCCGATCTTTGTCTTGTGCAACGCCCCCACCGGGCAGGCGGATACGCAGGCCGGATCGAGACAGTGGCGGCACTGTTTGCGCACCAGAGCTTGCTTCGGCCCCTCGACTATGGAGGTCCAGTTGCGGGCGGACAAACCGTCGTCCAGGTCCCACCGTCGCGGGACGTCGGGAGCGAGGTGGTTCACCTTCTTGCAGGCGATTGTGCATTCGTTGCAGCCGATGCACTTGGTGGTGTCGGTGAGGATGGCCGCGTTCATTTCGTGTGGACCTCCGCAGCGCTCAAACGCGCCTTGGTCCCCCAGGATGGCCGGTCCGCGTAGCCCAGGGTGGCGGCCACGCGATCGCCCGCCCCGGCGGGGAACTTCCAGGCGATGCCGGTCACCAACTGCGACAGCGGCGCCAGGACGCAGTGGGCGATTTTGGTGAACGGAATCAGCGCCATTAACAAGTCGGCCGAGTAGACGTGAAGCAGCATGCCGGTCTGGTAGCCCTTCGGACCGATGGCGGCGTGCGCGCAGACGTATCCGGTAGCAAAAGGAATGGCAAGGAGGATGAGCCAGGCATAATCCTGGAGCCGGCTCAAGGCGCGCGCGCCGGAGTGCGCTACGCGCCCGAGAATCAGGCCCAGCGCCGCGGCAATCACCACCAAAGTGAGCCAGTCGGCGACCGGCTGAGGCAGGGCCGGCCATGCGAATCCCACGGAGCGCTTCCACAGCAGCACGTGGGCCGCTAGGAAGAACGGAACCAGTAGCAGGCCGGCGTGGAACAGAACGGAAATCGTGCTATAGACCGGCCGCTTGTTCCACAGCCTGCCCAGGGGCGCCAGCCACGCCAGGGTCTGCTTCGCGATTCCCTTCCACGGTATGATCTTGTCTGGGCTGCGGCGGTAACTCTCCGCGATCCCGATCGCGGTCAGCGCCACGATGCGCAGCAGACCCAGAACCATCAGGGAGAAGCACAGGCGGAATAGCGGCCCGCGGCCGAATTCAATCCACGCTTCCACTTGGCTCTCCTTCCGGCCGGTCGAAGATGATGGCCTTGTAAAGCAGGTCGTGCAGTCCCACGATCTGGCAGTCGATCCCGTGTTCCTCCATCAGCTCGCGGAGCTGCTTCTTACAGTTGGCGCAGGGCGCGACGCAGTACTTGGCCCCAGTGGCGCGGATCTGGTCGGCCTTGGCACGGCCGCCGATCAGCATCCGGTAAGGCTTGATTTCGTCGATCGAGACGGTGCCGCCCCCGCCTCCGCAGCAGATGTTGTCGCGGCCGCCCGGCGTCATCTCAACGTAGTTCTTGCAGAACGCTTTCAGCAGTTCGCGCGGCTGGTTGATGATCCAGCCGGTGCGGGCGAGGTTGCAGGGATCGTGGTAGGTGACCTTCTCTGTGATGACGTTGGGGTCGAGCTTCAGGCGCCCTTCTTTCCAGACCTTGTGGGTGTACTCGATGATGTTGAGGACGGGGACGGCCTCGCGGCCTCCGCAGAAGGTGGGGTAGAAGAACTTCGCAGTGCGGGAAGCGTGTCCGCACTCGCCGATGAGGATCTTCTTCGCCTTGAGCCGTTCGACCTCGGCCTGGACTTTGTGGAGCACGTGCTCCATGACCTGGTCGCTGTAGAACAAGCCGTAGTTGATGCCGTCGTAGTAACCGGTGCCGATGGTCCAGGAGTCGCCTGTGGCACGGAACACGGCCGCGTTGCCCATCAGCGTGTCGGCCTCCATGAGGAAGTCCGAGACGGCAGGGAGGAACAGATAGTCGGCGCCTTCCTGGTCTATGGGGAACGGGATGTCAATCCCCTTCTCCTCCTTCATGTCGTCGCTCAGAAACTCGAGGTTGTCGAGCAGAGCGGGAACGGGAACTGCGGACGTGTTGCCGCTGGCGCCGAGCAGTTGTTCCCGGACGCTGACAGCCAACGCCCGTGGCACGATTCCGATCTCAGAGAGAATGTAGCGTCCGAGGTGGGTGATTAACGCATGATCGATTCCCATCGGGCACTCGAAGTAACAGCGGCGGCAGGCGGTGCAGTTATAAAAGGCATCCGCCATCTCCTGGACCTTGTCGTCGGTCAGGCCGGGGTCGCCCAGGATCCGGCCCCGCAGAAGGCCGGAAATGGTGAAGTGGCGGCGATAAACGGACAGGAGCAACTCGGATCGGCAGCAGGGAACGTCCCGCGCATCGCCGGTGGCGAGATAGACCTGGCAGTGGGTGCAGCACCGCGCGCACCTGGCGGCGACGCGGATGTAGTGATCGAGGGCCACCCGGTAGTTGGTGTGTTTCAGGATGGCCGCGAACGCTTCCAGGAAGCGGCGGGGGCGGCCCTCGACCTCGAAGTCCTCGACGTGGTAGCGGACGCCAAGGCGCTGCCGGCGGATCGTTTCCGGCTTCCGCGCATTGGCCAGCGCCTTGGTTCGTTCGTCCGCGCTCAGTGGTTGCATGGGCTAGCTCGTTGCGGCGACTTGAGCGAGTCTGGGTTCCATCACGTCAACGAGCTCTTTGACGGCGGCCGCGCTCTTGCGCAGGGCCGCGCTTTCGTCCTCCGCCAGCTTAATTTCGAGGATCTTCTCGATTCCCTGCGCGCCGAGCTTCACCGGAACGCCGACGAACAGGCCCTGGATGCCGTATTCGCCTTCCAGGTATGCCGAGCAGGGCAGGATCCTCTTCTCGTCGCACAGGATGGCCGCGACCATCTCGACGACCGCCGCCGAGGGGGCGTAGTAGGCGCTGCCCGTTTTGAGGTATTTGACGATCTCGGCGCCGCCGTCCCGCGTGCGCTGGACTAGGCGCTGGATGGCCTCGGTGTCGAGCAATTCGCTAAGGGGTATGCCGGAGACGGCGGTGTGATGCACCAGGGGCACCATGGTGTCGCCGTGGCCGCCGAGCACCAGGGTCACGACATCTCTTACCGAGACGTCGAGTTCCTGGGCGATGAATGTGCGGAAGCGCGCCGTGTCGAGAATCCCCGCCATTCCCAGGACGCGATGCTTGGGGAAGCCGCTGACGCGGTAGGCCACGTGGCACATGGCGTCGAGGGGGTTGGCGACCATGATCAGGATGGCGTTCGGGGAATGCTTCACCGCCTGCCCGACCGTGGCCTTGACGATGTCGTAGTTGGCAAAGAGCAGGTCGTCCCGGCTCATGCCGGGCTTGCGGGGGAAGCCGGCGGTAAAGACGACGATGTCCGAATCGGCAGTCGCCGCGTAATCGTTAGCGCCGGTCACCCTGACGCCGGAACCCTCGATGGGGCCGGCTTCGAGTATGTCCAGGGCCTTGCCCTGCGGGATACCCTCCAAGATATCGACGAGGACGACGTCGGCGAGCGCCTTGTCCGCCAGCCGGACGGCGCAACTGGCTCCGACGTTCCCTGAGCCTACGACAGTGACCTTCCTCCTCATTTCAGCGCCTCCTCGGGAGCAGGCGCCAGATGCCGGATCGGATGCCCGACGTAGATCTGCCGCGGACGCGCGATTTTCTGCTCGGGATCTTCGAGTAGTTCCTGCCACTGCGCGAGCCAGCCGACGGTGCGGGGGATGGCGAACAGCACCGTGAACATGTCGGGCGAGAAGCCCAGGGCCTGGTAAATGATCCCGGAGTAGAAGTCAACGTTGGGATACAGCTTGCGCTTGATGAAGTACTCGTCGGAAAGGGCGATCTTCTCGAGCTCGAGGGCGATTTCCAGTTTGGGGTTTTTCCCGGTCACCTGGAAGACCTCTTCGGCGGTCCTCTTGATGATTTTGGCGCGCGGATCGTAGTTCTTATAGACGCGGTGGCCGAAGCCCATCAGCTTGAATTCGCCGGCCTTGACCTTCTTGATGTAGTCCGGGATGTGATCGACCGACCCGATCACATCAAGCATCTTCAGGACTTCCTCGTTCGCTCCGCCGTGCAGAGGGCCGGACAGGGCGGCGGCCGCGGCGGCGGTGGCCAGGTAAGGATCAGCCAGAGAGCTGCCCACGGCGCGCATGGCGTTCGCGCTGCAGTTCTGCTCGTGATCGGCATGCAGGATGAACAGAACGCGGAGGGCGCGGGCCAGCGTGGGGTTGACCTGATACTTCGGCTCGACCATCTTCCACAGCATGTTCATGAAGTTCTCGGTGTAAGTGAGGTCGTCGTCGGGGTAAACGTAGGGGTAGCCGAAGGTGTGGCGATAGCAGTAGGCCGCGATGGTCGGCATCTTGCCGATGAGGCGGAGGATCTGAAGCTTCCGGTTGGCCGGGTCTTTGACGTTGCGAGCCTCGGGATATACCGTCGAGAGCGCGGCGACGGTGCTCACGAGCATGGCCATGGGATGGGCGTTCCAGCGGAAACCCTCCAGGAACTTCTTGGTGGTCTCGTGGAGCATGGTGTGATGGATGACGTCATACTTCCATTTCGCGTATTCGTCATCCGTGGGAAGCTCGCCGTGCAGGAGCAGGTAGGCCACCTGCAGGAAGGTGCAGTGCTCGGCCAGTTCGTCGATCGGGTAGCCGCGATACTGCAGGATGCCGCGGTCGCCATCGATGTAGGTCACGGCGCTTTGGCAGGATGCGGTGTTCATAAACGCCGGATCGTAGCCCATCACGCCGAAGTCGTCCGGCCCGGTCTTGATCTGCCGCAGGTCCATCGTACGGATGCAGCCTTTGAACAGCGGGACGGTGTAAGTCTTGTTAGTACGGTTGTCGATGAGAGTGATTGTCTCTTCCGGCATTGTTTTGTCTCCTTCAAAACATTCGTTACTCTCCGCGTGCGAGCTCGCCTCGCACGGTCAGGGCAATCTTGTAGAACAGGGTTACCAGCAGGAGCCCGGCCGCCCAGATGCCGAGCGTGATGGAAACCTCCGGGAACGTGGGAGCATATTCCGTAACCGCCCCGAGCGGCGACGGGATGAACCCGCACACCACCAGGCAGACGCCTTTGTCGATCCAGAGCGAGGCAAACACGGCCACGCACGCCGCTGCGAGCAGACGCTCGTCATGGCGGAACTTCGGGGCAACCAGCAGGACCAACGAGATGGCCGCGAGCAGCACCGAGGTCCACATCCACGGTACGAAGGCGGAGCGGCCGTCCAAGCCGAAGAACATGTACTCGAAGTGGCTCACGTGTTCGGGGATCCGGCTGTAGAATGCCGTGAAGATTTCCATCAGGATGAAGAACACGTTAGCGATCATGGCGTACGTGACGATCAGGGCCAGCTTGCCGATGGCCTCGCGGCCGGCGTCGAAGCGCGTCAGTTTGCGGATCAGCATCGAGAGCAGGATGAGCAGCGCAGGTCCGGCCGCAAACGCCGAGGCGAGGAAGCGCGGGGCCAGAATCGCGGTCAGCCAGAGCGAGCGCCCCGGCAGGCCGCTGTAGAGGAACGCGGTCACCGTGTGGATGCTGATCGCCCAAGGGATTGAGAGCAGGATCACGGGCCGGATCCAGCGCGGGGGGCCGACGGCCTTCTGCTCGGCGTGGAGCGTAGTGAGGGCGATCACGGCGTTCAGGAACAGATAGCCACCAAGCGACACCATGTCCCAGAACATGATCGAGCCGGGGCTGGGATACAGGATCATGTTGAAAGCCCGCATCGGCTGTCCCATGTCCACGAAGATGAAAAGCATGCACATGGTGACGGCCGAGACGGCCAGGAACTCGCCCAGGATCGTGATCTTGCCGAAGACCTTCCAATCGTGGAGGTAGTAGGGCAGCACGACCATAACGGCCGAGGCCGCCACGCCGACCAGGAAGGTGAACTGCGCGATATAGAGGCCCCAGGTGACGTCGCGGCTCATCCCGGTAATGCCTAGGCCCTGGCTCAACTGGCGCAGGTAGAACAGGAAGCCGAGGCCGATGACGGCCACCAGGGCGAGCAGCCAGATCCAGTACCGCCGGCTGCCGGTCAACGCTTTCTCAAACATGAACATGGCGGCGCCTCACACGATGTAAAAAATGGACGGCCGGGTCCCCAGTTCGGGCCTGCGCTGGATGGTGTAGCGGGTTCGCAGTAACTGGCGCAACGCCGAATGGCCGTCGTTCAGGTCGCCAAAAACGATCGCTTTCGCGGGGCATACCTCGACGCAGGCCGGCAACAGGCCCTTGGCAAGCCGCTCCTCGCAGAGCGTGCACTTCTCGACCACGCCTTTCGTGCGCGTGGGGTAATCCGGGTTGAGCGCGGGAATGGCGGGGCGCGGGTCCGACCAATTGAAACTGCGCGAACCGTAGGGGCAGGCCGCGACGCAGTAGCGGCAGCCGATGCAGCGGTGCCAGTCCATCATGACGATGCCGTCCTCGCGTTTCCAGGTCGCCTGCGTCGGGCAGACGCGCGTGCACGGTGGATCGTCGCAGTGATTGCAGAGTATGGGCAGAAGCTGGCCCTTGAGCGCGTCCGGCGTGCGCGCTCCGCTCTCAACGGCAAACGCGTCTTCGAAGCGCGCCTTCCAGATCCACTTGACGTCATGCCGCGGGTCATGGAACACGGGGATGTTGTGCTCGCGGCGGCAGGCATCGATGCACTTGGTGCAGCCTTCCTTCTGGAGGCACTTGCCGACGTCGATGGCCATGCCCCAGCGACGACTCGACGCGCCCAGTAGCTTTTTCGCCGCCGCAGCGGCCACCGATAGGCAGCCAAGCTGGAGGAACCTTTTTCGAGTAATGTTCATGGGCGGCTCCTGGCGACCAGCTTGGGGTCGATGTGGCAATCCATGCAGTACGGGCCGCTCACGCCTACGTATCCGTGGCAGCGGTCGCAGAACTCGGCCTTGTTCGAGTGGCAGCCGGAAAGACAGGTTCCGGTGAGGCTCTTGTTGTACGTCTTGCCGTTGAACGCGGTAAAGGAGCGCGCGTGCCGCCGGACGACGTCCTCACGCCAAGTGACCAGCAAGTCCATGTGCGAGGTCCTCATGTAGTCGACTGGAGCTACGCACTGCTTCTCGCGGGCGGGAAGCCGGACCTCGGGCGGCTTGCTTGAGTGCCCGGCAGCCACGTTGTACCAGGCCGGAAACGTTATCAGGCCGAGGAACAAGGCCAGCCCGCCATAGATGATGCCCTGATCACGCATGGACCGCCTCCGGCTCGGGGAGCGGCTCACCGCGCAGGTCGGTGGTCCTCTCCTTCTCGTCCTTCATGACGAGCGCGTTGCCGACCAGCTCGTGCACACCCGCCACGTCCACGCCCGGCGCCCAGTATTCGAGCAGGCCGGGCAGCGTGGCCTTGTCGATGGCGCACATGCACGCCAGCAGGTTGACGCCGTGCTTCTCCTGGACGTACTTGACCGCGTTGGCGCGGGGCAGACCGCCGCGCAGCCGCATCTCGAGGTTCTCGTCCGTGCCGAGGCCCGATCCGCTGCCGCAGCAGAAGCTCTGCTCGCGGATGGTGTTCTCGGGCATTTCGTGGAACCGGCGGCAGACGTTGCGCAGGATGAACCGCGGCTCCTCGAGCAGGCCCATCCCCCGGGCAATGTTGCAGGAATCGTGGTAAGTGACGGTCCAGCGGTCGTTGCGCCTGGGATCGAGCTTGAGCCTGCCGTTGGCGATCAGGTCGGCGGTGAACTCAGCGATATGCACCATGCGGGTGGAGCGCGCGTTCTCGAACGGCGTGCCGGTGATGGGCGAGACCGGCGGTTCCAGGAAATCCGCCGGGCCGTTCATCGTGTCCATGTACTGGTGCACCACGCGCCACATGTGCCCGCACTCGCCGCCCAGAACCCACTTCACTCCTAGCCGCTTGGCCTCGGCATAGATCTTGGCGTTGAGCCGCTTCATCATCTCGTGCGAGGTGAAAAGACCGAAATTGCCGCCCTCCGATGCGAAGGCGCTGAGGGTAAAGTCGAGGCCGATCTCATGGAAGAGCAGCAGGTAGCCGAGGAGGGTGAAGTAGTGCGGCGTTCCGAAGTAATCGGCCGAGGGTACGATGAACAGGATCTCGGCGCCCTTCTTGTTGATAGGCGCCTCGATGCGCACTCCGGTGATCTCTTCGAGCTCGTCCACCGCGAAATCGATGCTGTCCTTGAAGCCATGCGGCTGGATGCCGAGGTGGTTCCCGGTGCGGTAGCAGTTGGCTGCCGGTTCGAGAATCCAGTTGATATTGCAGCCCACCAGGTGGAGCAACTCGCGGCCGATCATGGTGATTTCCGCGGTGTCGATGCCGTAGGGGCAGAAAACGGAGCAGCGCCTGCACTCGGTGCACTGGTAGAAGTAGTAGAACCACTCCTTAACCACGTCCTCAGTGAGCTCGCGCCCGCCGGCGAGTGCGCCGAACAGACGGCCCGTCAGAGTGAAGTAGCGGCGGTAGACCGAACGGATCAGCTCGGCTCGCAGCACAGGCATGTTCTTCGGGTCGCCCGAACCCAGAAAGAAGTGGCACTTGTCGGCGCAGGCCCCGCAGCGCACGCAGATGTCCATGAACAGCCGGAAGGAGCGATACTTGTGAAGCCGTTCCTTCAACCCGTCGAGCAGAATCCGCTTCCAATCCGGCGGCAGTTTCCAGTCTTTGTCGAAGGGCTGCCACTCGCGGGGGTTGGGGAAGCCGAGGTACTGCACCGCCTTCGGCGTGGCGCTATAACAGAAGACTCCCTTGCGGAATGTGACCGCCGGGTCGCGCCAGTCCTTCTTCGGTGGCTGATAATCGATCTGGACGAGCTGCTCGGGCCGCGGGGTCGGTTCAGCCATCGTTCACTCCTTGTCCAGAGGTAGCCCGGCCACCACGATTTTGTCGTGGAACTCTTCTTCCCATTCCTGGTAAGTGTGAACCTTCACGGGATAGTTCCACGGATTGACGTGCCGCTTCATACGGTTGTTGTTGGCGAGGTTGCGAGTGGGGCTCAGGAAGACTCCACCCATGTGGACCAGCTTGCTGAACGGGAAGTACGCGAGCAGGGCGCTCAGAAGCGTCAGGTGGACGAAGAACACCGCCCCGATGCCCGCTGGCACGGCCGGATGGAAAGTGACCAAGCCCATGGCGAACTGCTTGACGGCCAGCAGGTCCACACGGAGGAAATAGCGCATCAAGACGCCGGAGAGCGCCAGTCCCGACAGCAGCAACAGGGCGAAGTAATCGGTGAACAGCGAGACGTACTCCACCAATGGGTTGCGGAGACGGCGCGCCAGCAGGTACAAAAGCGCCGCCAGGAGCGCTACGTCCGTCAGGTACAGCTCAGGCGTACCGGCCTGGAAGAAGCCGTCCACGGACCCGAGCGCAAGCACGAAGGCGGGGATCGGCTGCAGGAAGAATCGCAGGTGACGCACGAAGACGATCAGAAAGGACCAGTGGAACGCTAGCGCGCCCAGCCAGAGCAGCTTGTCCTCGCCGTAGGCGAGCCGCGGCCCCTGGCGCAGCTCGGACTTTGTGTTGCGGAACAGGGAACGGAACAGCAGAACCTCGAGCGCCATCCGGCCGATCACCCCGAGCGTCGTGGAAGGGTTGTCGAGCCGGGCCGTCTTGATCCACGGTAGCGATCTCTGCTGGCCGCAGGTGGCCGGGATGCGGAACGGAACCGGAACGCGGGCCCAGGCAATCACCCGCCAGGCGAGCCCGGCGAGAAAGATCGCGATCGCCGCGTAGGGCACCACGATGCCAAAAAGGGCTCGCAAGCCCGGCGCCTGAGCAGGTAACAATCCGACGGCAGCGATCGCCCCGACCGCGATGAGGGAATAAAGCACCTTCATCGCTCCTCCTCGCCACACTGGGCCGCCTTGACCCGATCCAGCACGTAGAGGCCTCGCCGGGCTTCGGACGCCCGGATGTGCTCCATCGTCTCCCAGCACTTCACGAACAGGTCGAAGGCCAGCAGCGTCATCTGGTCGATGCGCTGTTCGACCGCCAGCGTCAGGTCCTCCGGACTCTCGTGGCGGAGGACGTCCCTCAGCGCCAAAACGAATCCTACCGCCTGGCTGGCGGTGAAGCCCTGCACGGCCCGCATCTTGACAATCTGGTCGAGTGCAGGCGTGATGCGTTCGAGACTCATGCCGCCGAGCAACTCATCCACGAGCGTGGGCAGAGCCTCTCGGAGCGCGTGGCCGACGGGGTTGCGGAAGCGGTCCTCTTCCTCGATCAGATAGCGCGCGGTCAGGAACGGATACGTTCCCAGCGTGCGGGCCAGCCATTGGTCCACAATTGCGTCCCTCTTGTTCGAAACAGGGTCGCCGCTCACGTTCTATACGCAGCCAGTCGGCTTGGGCAGGCCGGCGAGCTTGCACGCCCCCTTAGCCGGGCCGGACGGGAACATCTGGTAGATCTCGTTCAGTTTGAACCCGGTCTCTTTGCAGAGCTTGCGGATCATCGGAGCGATCCCAAACTGGAGGTAGTAGTTCCGCAGGTAGTTGATCACCTTCCAATGGTTCTCGGTCAGCTCCTCAACACCCTCGGTGGTGCAGAAGTCCCTGGCGACGGCTTCATTCCAGATTCCGGGCTCTTGCAGAAAGCCGTCCTCGTCCACGTCGTACTGTCGTCCCTCAACTTCGAAGATGGGCACTGGTGCCTCCTCTAAGAAACTCATGCTTGGCTAGCGCAGGTCGATGTAGCCGCAAGGGCACTCCTCGGCGCACTTCTTGCAGCCGTTGCACAGCTCCAGCTTTACGCGGTAATGCTCGCCTTTCGGGAGCTTGACGAAACAACTGTTGGTGCAATACATCCAGCACGTTTCGCAATCCATGCACATACCGCACGACATGCAGCGTTTGGCCTCGGCCAGAGCGTCCTCTTCGGAGAGGCTCCCCTCAATCTCGGTTTCGAGCGTCCGCTCGGCCACGGCGATCTGCGGCCGCTCGTGCCGGGCGGACTCCTTGTACCAAGCCAGCTTCACGCGCTCCGGCGCGAGGGGCGGGGCGGGGACCGGTTTTTCCGGCACGCGGCCACGGCATCGCGCGTCGATGGCCTCGGCCGCAAAGCGGCCCTGCGCGATCGCAATACTCACCAGACCGAGCTCGACGTCATCCCCTCCGGCATACAGGCCACCGGTTTTCGTCGTGCCCCAGTCGTCGGCTTTGATCCAGTCCTTGCCCTCCCGCAAGCCGGGAAGGCCGTCGAAACCGGGCTCCTGGCTGATGGCGGCGATGATCGCGCTGGCCTGTATCTCGAACTCGGTGCCCGGCTTCGGTACGGGCCGGGGCCTGCCGGAGGCGTCGGGCGCGCCGAGTTCCATCCGGATGGCGTGGAGGCCCACGGCCGCGCCGTTCCGGCGCACGATCTCAACCGGTGCGGCGAGGAATTCGATGCGGACGCCCTCTTCGAGAGCGCCTTCGATCTCCGGCTTGATGGCCGGCATCTCAGCCCGGGTGCGGCGATAGAGAATCGTCACGTCCGCACCGAGGCGCTTGCTGACACGCGCCGCATCGATAGCGGTGTCGCCGCCGCCTATGACAACCACTTTGCCGCCGAGCTCGATCGGCTCGCCCTGGTTGGTCCGGTTGAGGAATTCGGTTCCGGTGAAGACATTGGGAGCATCCTCGCCGGGAACGCCGAGCTTCAGGCCCTTGTGCGCGCCAATTCCGACGAAGACGGCCTGGTACTCGCGCCGGAGGTAGTCGAGCGAAACATCCCGGCCCACCACCGTGTTGAGTTTCAGCTCGACGCCCAGGTCGAGGATGCGCTCAATCTCCGCGTCGAGCACCGCGCGGGGCAGGCGGTAGGCCGGTATGCCATATCGAAGCATGCCTCCCGCCCTGGCAAACGCTTCGAATACCGTTACCTTATAGCCGCGCCGCACGAGCTGATAGGCGCACGAGAGGCCAGCCGGGCCGGAGCCGATCACCGCCACGCGCTCCGGCCGGGTCTCGTCCGTCAGCCTGGCCGGCTTCAGGTTCTTCGAGATTCCGAAATCGCCCACGAACCGCTCCAGGGCGTTGATTGCCACCGGCCCCTCTTTGCCCTTTCGGTTGCAGGAATCCTCGCAGGGATGAGGACAGACACGGCCGCAGACCGCCGGGAACGGATTCCGATCGACAATCATCCGCCAGGCGATCTCGTACGCCTCATCCATGGTCCGGCCATAGGCCTCCGCCTGGGCGATGGCCGTCAGCCAACCGCGGATATCGGCGCCGTTGGGACAGTGCCCGGCGCAGGGGGGCGTCTTCTGCGCATAGTATGGACGCAACGGGCTAATGGCGCCCCCCGCAACCGCGGATGCTTTGACGGCCAGCTTCTTAGGTTCTTTGAAAAGGCCCATAATTCACCGCTAGAACCGAAGGTGAGTGGACCGGGCAAGAGTCAATCCCGCGTGCTTGAAATCGTCGATGTGGTACCGTGTGAACGGGATCCCGGTGAGCTCAAAGAAACGCGGCCAGCCGGTCCTCTCGATCCACTCGCCCAGCCGCTCGTGCTTGCGCGCGTGCGCCGCGTAGACGTTAACGATGTTGACGACGGCGTCCACCGCCTCGGGCCAGCGCGGCGGGTTGTTGGGCAGATAGGGAATGGCCAGCTTGGTGAACTTCGGCGCGCTGCGCGCGTTGCTCACCTTGCCACCCACCCAGATCGACAGGCCGTCGTTCTCCGGGTCGTTCATAGGCATGGCCGGGCACACCGTGTAGCAGTTACCGCAGAACATGCACTGCTCTTCCACGACCTCGACCGACTGCTTGCCGTCCACCGTCGCCGGCCGGATCGCGCCGGTCGGGCAGGAGGAGATCAGCGTCGGAACCTCGCACACTTTGGGCAGGATGTCGTGGCGGATCTTGGGCGGCTTGCGATGGATCCCGAGAATCGCGATATCGGAACAGTGCACGGCGCCGCACATGTTCAGGCAGCAGGCCACCGCGATGCGCAACTTGGCCGGCAGGTCTTCGTTCGTGAAATGGCCGCACAAGGCATCCATCACGGACTTCACAATGCCCGAAGCGTCGGTGGCCGAGGAGTGGCAGTGCACCCACCCCTGGGTGTGGACGATGTTGCTGATGGCATTGTTGGTGCCGCCGACGGGGAAGCCCGCCGCGGCTAGTTCCTGTTTGAGCGGCTCGATGTTGGCCGCGTCCTCGAGCAGGAACTCGACGTTGTTGCGGCTGGTGAAGCGCAGGCAGCCGCCGCAGTACTTGTCCGCCAGATCCGCGTAGAGGCGGATCGTCTGCACGCTCAACAGGCGCGGAGAGCCGGCGCGAACCGTGTAGAGCCGGTCGCCCGATTCCGCGACGTGGCACAGCACGCCGGGCGCGAGCGTCTCGTGGTACTTCCACTGCCCGTAATTCTTCTTGATGAGCGGGTGCAGGAACTTCTCGTAGTGGGGCGGCCCGATGTCGGTGATTCTCTTTACCGGTGGTTGCGTTGCCATCGTCTCATCTCCTCGCTTTACTTGTCTCCATTGGGTTGGAAGAAGATATACGGGTTGTCGCGCGGGGCGCTGATCATCTCCGGAGCCGGCTCCAGACCGATCGCATCGAGGAAGTTGGCCATCCCGACGCGCTGGATCAGTTCGCCGACACGTTCGCGGTTCTTGCCGTGCTCATCCCAGAACTCCCACACGCGGGAAATCAGCTCCTTAATGGTCTCGATCAACTCCTCCTGCGGTACGAACGGCACCAGCACGGAGGAAAGCAGCGCGCCCTGCACGATGGGCGCTTTGGAGCCGATCAGCAGCGTGGCGCCCTTTTCCTTGCCCGGAGCGAGAGCTTTCGGCATCACGTTGATGCAGTGCATGCAGCGGACGCACTCGCGGTTGTCGATCGAGAGGTGGCTGCCGTCCCAGCTCATGCAGCGAGTCGGGCAGAGGTCGCACACCTCTTTCTGGATGTCCAGGCCGGCGGCGGCGTAGTCGGCCACGGCCGCGTCATCCTGCTGGATGTCGTCTTTCCACGTGCCGATCACCGAGAGGTCGGCGCGGGCGATCGAAGCGACGCAGTCGTTGGGGCAGCCGGCGCACTTGATCTTGAACTTGTAGGGGAACGGCGGGCGGTGCATCTCGTCCTGGTAGGCGCGGGTGAGGTCATCGCACAGTTTCAGCGTGTCGTAGCAGGCCCACTCGCAGCGCGCCGGCCCCACGCAGCACGACGGCGTGCGCATGCAGGAGCCCGAGCCGCCCAAGTCGAAGCCGGCTTCGGTCAGCTCTTTGAAGGCAGGCTCCAACTCGGCGGTCTTGGTCCCGAGGAAGATGATGTCCCCAGTGGAGCCGTGCATGTTGGTGAGACCGGAACCGTGGCGCTCCCAGATGTCGCACAGGGTCCGGAGCGCCTCGCTGGTGTAGAACCAGCCGGCCGGCTGATTGACGCGCATGGTGTGAAAGTGCGCGACTTTGGGGAACTTCTCGGGCACATCGCTGTAGCGCCCGATGACGCCGCCGCCGTAGCCCAGCACGCCCACGATTCCGCCGTGCTTCCAGTGCCCTTTCTTTTCCTCGTACGACAGCTCGAGCTGGCCGAGCAGGTCGTCGCACATCGGATTGGACTGGCTGGCTTTCTTGATCTCGGTCACAAAGCTCGGCCAGGGACCCTTCTCCAACTCGTCCAGCAATTCGGTTTTCGGTTTGGCATCGTCGGCCATATTCTCTCCTCAAGAAGTTCGGGACGGCGCTTCCGGCGCCGCCAGTACAATCCTTCGTCCCGCTGCCGCGATCGCCACTGTCCGGTAGGCCAGATGAGCAAACTTCGAGTACGGCGCGTAGAGGAGCAGGGCGAAGATCAGCACCAGGTGCACGTAGTAGACCGCGTACATCACGGTTACCGCCGCGGCCAGGCGCAGCAGCTCGGAAGCGATTCCGGTCACCACCACGCCCGCCAGGGTCAGCAAGAAGAACCAATCGAAATACGTGCTCGCCGCCCGTTCGTCCTGGTTCTTGATCCTTTCGGCGAGCAGAATGAGGCAGCCGGCCAGGATCGCGGCTGCGCAAACGTTTGCAAAGATCTTCAAAGGGCTGGCCAGTGGGAGCGGCGTATGCATGAGGCCGGCCATTGAGCCCAGGCCCACCACCGTCCCCGTCAGCGCCAGACCGCCGAAGCCCCAAAACGAGAGTAGGTGGCCCACGCGGCGGCCGGCGTGTAGTCCGCACTTCGAGAACTGGCTGTGAGTCGCGATTTCCCGGAAGGCCGGTACGAGGCCCTCCAGGATGGGTCCGCTCGCCCCGGCCGCCCTCAGCGCCCGCACGAACCGTGCGATCCCAAGAGCGAAGGCCAGCGCCGCCAGGCCGGAGATGGTGAAGAACAGTGGCTCAAGCACACCGATCGGAAACACGCTCGCGAACTTGAGTGGGTCCAATTCCGTCTTCGGCGCCCAGAGCGCGATGGCCGCGAAGATGAGCGCGGGGAGCAGCAACAACGCCACCAGCGCCTTGGGGTTCGAGACCGCTCCGGCCAGGGCTTGCGGGATGGAGAAGTGTTTGATCGCCGCCTGGCGCAGGGCTCCGATCGTGTCGCCCGGCCGGGCGTCGCGCGGGCACTGCACGCTGCAATCGCCGCAGTTGTGGCAAAGCCACAGCGCGGGATCGCCAACGACCTTTTCTTTAAGCCCCCACTGCGCCGCGACGATCTGGCGGCGGGGGAACGGGGCGCCATCCGGAGAGAGCGCGCAGACCGTCGAGCAGGTGGCGCATTGGAAGCACTTCTTGAGCCCGGCGCCGCCCGAGCGCATGACCTCCTCGATGAACTTCACATCCGGTTCGATTTGGACGGCCGCGGCCATGGTCACATTCCCTTATAGGGGTTCGGCCCCATCGCACGAACGCGCTCGACGAATCCGTCGATGAGCGCGGGCAGCTTCTCGTACTCGTTGATCGAAATTTCGTTCGTCTCCAGCCGCTCGGATTCGAGGCGCAGGCGCTGGAGCGTCTCCTTAACGTTTTCCAGACGGCGCGTGGCCAACTGGCTGCCCCGGATGAAGTGGCACTGGTAATCGTCGCCGTACTTGCATCCGACGAGCATGATCCCGTCGATGCCGCGTGAAAGCGCGTCGGCGATCCAGACGATGTTCAGCGATCCCAGGCAGCGCAGCGGAATCACCCGCACGCTGGAGTCGTAGCGAAGGCGGCGGAAGCCCGCGATGTCAAGCGCGGGATAGGCGTCGTTCTCGCACATGAAGACGAGAATCCGCGGCTTCTCCTCGTCCTCCTCCGGCACCTCGATGGCCTTGATCATCGAGGCGATCATGTCCACCGAGTAGTTCTTGAACGAGATGATGCGCTCGGGACAGGCACCCAGGCAGATGCCGCAGCGCCGGCAGCGCAAGGGGTTCGGCTTGGGTGTTCCCTTCTCGTCTTCGTCTAGGCTGCCGAACGGGCATTCTTCGGTGCAGCGCTTGCACTGAGTGCAGCGCTGGAGGAAGAAGCTCGGGTAGGAGAGGTCGCCGGCTCGCGGATGAACCGCCTGACCCTGCGCTGCCATCTCGACCGCCTGAATTGCCTTCATGGCCGCGCCCAGCGCGTCTTCCTGGGCCTGATTCGAGTCCATGGGCGCGCGGACCGCGCCTGCGGCGTAGATCCCGGTACGGCGGGTCTCGTAAGGGAAGCAGACGAAGTGTGAATCGGGGAAGCCGTGACGCAGCACCGGCAAGTCCGGACCCTGGCGGTAGGTCAGATGCAGGATCTCGGTGCCCTTGTGAACCTTCAGCTCTTCGGCGCGGCGAGCGGCATCCGCGCGCTGGTTTTCAGTCTCCGCCTTGACGGCCCTGTTTTCGGCGTCCTCGAGCGCGCGGATCGCTTCGCCATCGGCGGAGTTGGGCACCATGCCGGTGGCCAGCACGACGAGATCGGCATGAATGACGATCTCCTCGCCCAGCAGCGTGTTCTTGATCGTGACGGCGAGTTGCTTGGACGGGAGCTCGATGACCGAAGAGACCTCGCCCTTGGTCAGGAAGTTCAGAGGATGATCCTGGGCGGCGCGGTAGAAACGCTCGTACTGCCCCGGCGTCCGGATGTCCTTATAGACGACGTAGACCTTGGCCTGGGGGTTCTGGTCGTGAACGTAGGCGGCGTGCTTGAGAGTCGCCATGCAGCACACGCCCGAACAGTACGGCAGGTGGGCGGGGTGACGCGAGCCGGCGCACTGCACGAACATAACGCTCTCGACCGGGCGGTCGTCGGAAGGCCGCCTGATCATTCCGCGCACCACCATGCGTTCCAGCTCGACGTTCGTGATTACGTTCGGCAGGCCGTAACCGAGCTGCACGAGACGGGTGGCGTCGTACGGCTTCCAGCCCGTCGCCAGGACGATGGCGCCGACGCGCACCGTCGAAACTGCACCCTCGCGTTCGATGGAAACGTCGAACATCCCCGGCTGGCCCTCGGTCTTGACGATGCGCGCCGAGGTTAGGACCTGGATTTTCGGGTTGTAGGCTGCTTCGAGGAACCTACGGGCCAGGCCATCCTGCGCCGGCGCCGAATAGGGAGGCGCGCCGGGGAAGCGGCTCTTTAGCCTGGCGATGAAACCGCCGAGTTGGGATTCCTTCTCGATCAGCACGACCTCGTAGCCAGCCGCCGCCGCTTCGAGCGCGGCAGTCACGCCGGTGACACCACCGCCCACCACCAGGAGCTTCTTCGAAACGGCCTCGGCGAGCGGCTCGGGCGGCTCCGACTTCTGCGCCCTGGCGACGCCCATGCGAAGATAGTCCTCCGCCAGCATCTGGGTGTCTTCGTCCTTGGGGATGTGGCACCAGGCCACATGCTCGCGCAGATTGACCCGCTCCGACACCACCTTGGCATCGAAGGTAAAAGCGTCCGTCTTGGCGCGGGGCGAACAGGCGGCGACTACCACGGCATCCACGGCACCGGCCGCGAGGTCCTTCGAGATCAGTTCGCGGCCCTCCGGGCCGCACAGGAACGGGTGGACCTGGCACACGGGCACCTTCAATTCGCGCCGGGCGACTTTGGCGAGCTGCTCGGTATCGACCGCGTCGCCGATGGCGCACCCGCTGCAGACGTAGACGCCGAGCTTCTTAGGCATCGTGAGCGCTCCTCACGACGCATTGGAGGCCCTTCAGCGCCGCTCCGGTTGCGTCCTGAACCGTCGCGGAGACCTCCGCCGGGCGCCGCGCGCAGCCAGCGCCGTAAAGGCCGGCCTTGCCGTTTCCGTTGGCGATGAAGCGGAACTCGTCCAGCACGAAGTCGGGCGGGAGCCCGTCCGTCTCGGGAACCATGCCGGTGGCGAGCACGAGCAGGTTCACGCGCTGCGTGCATTTCACACCGGCGAGGACATCTTCCGCGGTCACCAGCAGATCGCCCGTCGCGGCGTCCTCCTCCACCTTGGCGACTTTGCCCTTGACCAGTTTCAGTTTGGCGTCGGCGC
Organism: Bryobacterales bacterium; assembly: GCA_963719445.1. GTDB lineage: Bacteria > Acidobacteriota > Terriglobia > Bryobacterales > Bryobacteraceae > DASWZN01. Next base: position 2,118,640 of record OY970385.1, on the reverse strand, counting down.
TGACACGCGTGTAAAACTCCTCGAGCAGCCCCGAGGTGCGAATGTCGATATAGAAGATGGTCACCGACGCTTCGGGAATCTGCGTGCGGATGTAAGTCGACTCCTTGAGCGAGGCCGCGCAGCAGACGGCCGAGCAGTAGGGCAGGTGGTTCTCGTCGCGCGAGCCCGCGCACTGCACGAACGCGACCGAATGCGGTTCCTGGCCATCGGATGGGCGCAGAATGCGGCCGGCCGTGGGACCGTCCCGCGCGGCCATCCGCTCCAGCATCACGTTGGTGACGACGTTCTTGTGCTTTCCGAAGCCGAGATTCTCGATGCGCGTGGCTTCGTAAGGCGCCCAGCCTGTCGCGGCGACGACCGCCGCTACATGGAACGTCCTCCGCTCCACCTGTTGGTGCAAGTCGATTGCGCCGTACTTGCATGCGTCGGCGCAGGTGTGGCAATCCTCACGGCAGGCCGCACGATCGACCACATAACGCGCCGGAAACGCCAAAGCATGCGGCAGGCGGACTGCCTTTGCACGGGAGAGGCCGTAGTTGAAGTCGTCCGGCCGCTCCGCCGGGCAGGCCTCGGCGCAGGCTCCGCAGGCCGTACACGCATCGGTGATGTAACGCGGGGCGATCGCAACCGTGGCCTCGTAATCTCCCGGCACCCCGGTGAGAGAATCGACTCGCGCCTGCGTGATCACCGTAATGCGCGGATTGCTCTTGATGCGCTTGAAGTTGATCTCGAGGCCGCACGCGGGAGGGCAGAGCTTGGGGAAGTACTGATTCATCTGCGCGACGCGGCCGCCGAGCGAAGGGGATTTCTCGACCAGGATCGCCTCGCAGCCGGCCTCGGCCGCTTCGACCGCGGTGGTGATTCCGGCGATTCCGCCGCCAATCACGAGAATCGGTTTGCGGCTGCCGCTCATCTGGCCTCTTGCGCGCTCCGAGCCGCCGCGCGCTGCTGCGCCGCGATCAGCGCTGACGGCTTGATCTTCATCGTTCTTTGCCGGAACAGGCTGAACCGCAGCCATTGGATGCCGAAGTCCAGCAGTTCCTCGTCATCCATGCGCATGGCCTCGACGCGGGCTTCATCCACTTCGAACACTTCGAGCAGGCGCGTCTCGAAGACAAAGCGGCGGAAGCGATCCAGGTCGTAGCAGGCCATGTAGTACATGTCCATCTGCTCGGGCTTCAGCACCTGGTCATTGTCCCAGGCCTCGTCGAGCATCAACGCCTTGAAAGAAGCGTTGCCGGCATCATATTCGTCGATATTCTGGCTGGCGATCCACTCCCGCACCGAGCAGTCCAAGCCCGCGCCGTGACCGTGGCAGAGGTCCTCGCGCACCAGGAAGTGGAACGGGCGGTTGTCCGGAGTCGCGTTGCGCGGTTCGGCCACGCCCAGCGGATACATTCGGCAGGCCCACGGCCGGTTGGCGTAGACGCTGCAGCCGGCGGGGGTAACGAACGGGCAGGCGCCTGTCTGCGGATCCATCTTGAGAAGGACGGCTGGAATCTTCTGGTCCTTGGTAAAAGGCGAAATGGTGTAGCGGCGGAGGAATTCCGAGGAGTCGATGCCGAGCGAGCGCTTCAGCCGCAGGACGTCGTAGGGCGCCAGGACGATCGCGACGTCGGCGCAACAACGCGTGAAGCAGTCCAAGTGCTGGCCGCACTCGAAAGTGAATCGATCGTCCGGTCCCATCCTGGCGCAGTCGCGAAGGATCGCCTCCTGCGTAAGCTCGTTACCCTGCATGGGCCTCGTCCTCCGCGAGAATGCCGCAGCGCATCGCGTCCTTCGACCACACGGGAAGCGGCCCGGACTCGCCCGTCGTTGGATCGAGGCGGTGCCGGTAGGATGCCGCGACGTTATACCGCTCCGACATCCACCTCCAGCCGCGTACGAAGTACGGGCAAACGTCATTGAAGCATACGTACTGAAAGTCACCGCTCCAGGTGCTTAACTGCGGATTGGCCCACGCGGCCATGGGAACTCCGCAGTGCGGACATGTGGTCTCGATTCGCCCGGCCATATCAGACTGAGGAGGCCCCCGTCGCCGGGGACCTCCCCCCTTAAGCCACCTATGCAGTGGCTCCCGCGGCCTGCTGCTCGAAGATATGCTGGATGGGGCGGGCCAGCGTCTGCCAACTGTTCGTATTCGGGTCGTACTTGCAGTTGGCGAACACGTGCCATTTTTGCTCATCGATGCTGGGTTTATCAGCGCGGAAGTAGTAGCCGGGCCATCGGGTCTCTTCGCGGAACAGAACAGTCCGGACGTGCGCCTCCGCCTGCCACATGCGGTGGACGTTCTCCCAACAACGCATGAGTTCGTGCAGGTTTCCTGCCGCCAGTTTCTCCGAGTCTTCCTTGAGGAAAGCCAGGAGCTCCAGTGCTCTTTCGAGCAGAGCCTGGTTCGTGGTGAATTGAGCGGTAATGCCGCCGGCGTACTCGTCCATGATCTTCTGCAACCGGAACATGAACATCCGGGGCTTGAGATAGTTGGGGTTGATATCGGGGTCGGTGGTTTCCTTGTGGTGTTGCTCGTAGGTGTCGAGCGGCCGCAGGATCTCGGCCTGGAGCGCTGCGATAGTGGCCGGATCGACCTGCGGCAGCGAGTTGTGCTCGACGATGTACTTGATGGCCGACTTGGCAGCGATGCGGCCCTCGGCGTGCGAGCCGGAGGAAAACTTGTGGCTCGAGGCGCCCGAGGCGTCGCCGGCGCAGAACAGGCCCTCGACCGTGGACATGTTGGTGTAGCCCCAGAAGTACTCGTCTCGGGTGGAATCCGTTTGCAGGTCCTCAGGGCCGCTCAGCCATGCGCCGGACGCGCCGGAGTGCGAGCCGATGAAGTAGGGCTCGGCCGCGGCGATTTCGGAACTGCGCTCCTCGGGCTGAACGTTGCTGGCCGCCCAGAGGATGGCCTGGGAAATGGTCATGTCTAGGAAGTCTTCCCAGGCTTCGGACTCGAGGTCCTTCATCTTCTTTTTGTAAGCCTTGGGGTCGTCCTTGAACTGGTCGGCAATGCTCTGGATGGCCTCTTCGGTCCGCATGAAGATCGGACCTTTGCCTTCCATGATGTCGAGCATGCCCAGGTAGTTGCGCAGGTTGGCCGGGACCGGCTTCACACGGCCGTAGGGTCCCCACTTTTCCAGTTCCCCCTTGCGCTCCACCATGTAGTTGCCGCCCTGAGAATTGGTGGCGCGTGATTTGAACAGCAGGAACCACGCGCCCACCGGGCCGTAGGCGTCCTTGAAGCGCACCGGGATGAAGCGCACTTCCTGGCAGGTCATCTCGGCGCCGGCCTTCAAGGTGAAGTAGGCGGAAGAGCCAGAGTTCCATGGCGGATACCAGGCGCGGCCCATCCCTTCGCCGGAGCTCCGGGGCTTGAAGACGTGCACCGCTCCGCCCATGGCCACCAGGGTGGCCTTGGCCTTGAAAACATAAAACTTCTCCTCGCGCACGGAGAAGCCGACCGCACCGGCGCAGCGGTCGCCATCCACCAGCGGCCCCACGATGAACACGCGCTCGAAGATCTCGCCCACGCCATCTTGAAGCAGCGCGTTCTTAGCGGCCTCGGCGACCACCACCTTGTAAGACTCGCCGTTGATCATCAACTGCCAACGGCCCTCGTGGACGTAGGCGCCGTTCTCGTCCTTCCAGATGGGCAGGCCCCACTGTTCGAACAGATGGACCGTGGAATCGACGTGGCGGGCGATGTTGGCGACCAGGTCCTCGCGGGTGATCCCCATCAGGTCGTTGCGGACGTAATCGACGTAGTCCTTGACGGTGTTGGCGCCGTCCCTGAGCCCAACGTACTGGTTGATCGCAGAAAGGCCCATGGCCACCGCGCCGGAACGGTCCACGGCGGCCTTGTCGACGAGGGTGACCTTCAAGCCATTCTTTTTGGCCCAGTAGGCCGCCTCAACCGCCGCTCCGCAGGCGGCCATGCCGCCGCCGAGGATCAGCAGGTCGGTTTCGACCACTACAGTTTCGAAGTTTCCCATGATGATCCTCTCTCTAACCTTTCAGGCTGAAGACCGCGGGCAGGCCGAGGGAGGCCGGCTCGGTGAACAGCGCGGGGCTGTTGAGATCGTCGCCGGTCGGGAACCCGCCGTCCGGGACCGCGGCTCCTTCCGGGGTCGTTCGAATTGGGAATTTGAACCGCTTAATCATTCCGTTGCGGAACGTGACGGTCCAGAGGATGGAATCGGTGGAACGCATGGGCGTGGCAGAAGCGCCCATGGGGACGAAGTCGGCGTAGCCGCGGACCTCGACGGCCTGGGTGGGGCAGATCTTGACGCAGTTGTAGCACTCCCAGCACATCGAGACGTCGCGGTTGTAGGCCTTCATCGTCGCCTTGTCCAACGCCATCAGGTCATTAGGGCAGATGTATTGACAGGCTGTCTTGTCCAGTGCCTTGCAGCCGTCGCATTTGTCGGGATTCACGTAGCTTGGCATTCGGCCACCTTTCTAACGAATCACGTCGCTGCCGCAGGTTTCCGTCCCGTCCATGGGCACACCTCAAGCAGCCTCTCTCACTCCTACAGTTCTTTCGACCCTAAACTTTCAAATCCGTCTACGCTCCTGGAGGGAGCGCGAGACAGCGGTCACGCGAACCTCATGCCGGCGGCTTCGGACGGACGATCGGGTGCTGGCACCCGAGATAAAAGCAAGTGCGCCGCCCGTGCTGCCCAAACCGGCACTCGTTGCGAAAATAGATCTCACACTGAAGGCAGACTTCATCCTGGTTCTCACGCTCGCTGGCGATGCCGGCGGCCAGCCGGTCCAGGAGTTCGGAACTGTGTCGCAATTCCTCAGGCGAAAACTGTTCGAAGATCTTAACGGCCTTCCGGTTTCTGGCCGTCTCGTACTCTTCCAGCAGCCGGCGGCTTGCTTCGGTCAAAGTTAGAGCACTGGTGCGCCGGTCGCCCTGAATGTCGTTTCGCCGGAGCAGCCGGCGACGCACGAGCTTCTCGACCGCCTTGCTGGCGGCCGGGCTGCTCACTCCCAAGAACGTGGCCGCATCGCCGATGGTCACTTCGTCCGTCTGGGCCACTAGGTACAACAACTTGAGCTGGGCGAAAGTCAGCTTGTCGCCCACCACCTCACGCAGCACCGCTGCTTCGCAAACATCGCGGACTGCCTTGGCGAAGACGCGGGCGCTCGCGAGGAATTCGTGGGTGAGGTCGGGTGTGAACTTGCTCTCCATTCCTGCCTTCCGGTCCGATCGCCGCGGCACCGCGCGCGGCCCGAACGCCGTTAGTCTATAACCAAGACAACTGTAAACCTGATTAACGATTAGATCAAGCCCAATTTTAGGGGCTTAAGATATTCAGTCCGACTGAACCTGTGGCCGCTCTCGCCTATCAGCTATAACCCTCTGATTTGCTGATACTTGTTACGACTCTGAAGTTCCGCAATCGCAGTCGGCTGGCGCGACGGCCGCCTTCGGCGGAGGCGCGCATCCGCGCTGGCTCCGCAAAAAACTTCTTGTCTCCGAGCACAAACGACCATACAATTGACGGCGGGCGGTCCTGCGGCCCATCCACAGCCCGGCCTGGAGGTGTTGCCTTGTCGGTGATCACGATTTCGCGAGGATCCTTCAGCGGCGGGAAACTCCTTGCTGAGTGTCTAGCCCGCAGACTCGGATACCGGTGCATTGACCGCGACGTGATCGTCGAGCGCGCCGCCGCCTCGGGCATCTCTCAAGAAGCCCTGCGAGACGCGCTCGAGAAGCCGCCCGGTTTTCTCGATCGCTTCTCTCACAAGAAGTACATCTACCTGGCGCTCATCCAGGCGGCACTGACAGAAGAAGTCCGCACCGGCAGGGCGATCTATCACGGCCTGGCGGGGCACCTGCTGCTAAAGTCCGGGCCGCACATCCTGCGCACGCGGATCATCGCGCCGCCGGAGTTCCGCATCGGCATGGCGCAGGCGCGGCTGAAACTGGATCGCGACCAAGCGATTGCTTACATCAACAGAATGGACCAGCAGCGCCGCAGGTGGACGCAGTTCCTGTACGGCGTCGATTGGGGGGACCCGTCCCTCTACGACATCGTGCTGAACCTGGAGACGATCGACATCGAGGAGGCGTGCCACGTCATCGCCAGCATGGCCCATGAGCGCTGCTTTGCGTTCACGCCCGAATGCCAGGCCGTGATGGACGACCTGGCGCTCGCCAGTCGCATTCGGGCCAACCTGGCCCTTAACGGACCGACTTCCAACCTGGAAGTTGAGGTGGTGGCGCGCGGCGGGGCGGTGGCGATCAAAGGAAGGCTGGTCAGCGTTGACCAGATCGAGGAAGTGGAACGTGTCGCCCGGGCGGCGCCCGGCGTGACGGAACTGAATCTGAACGAGCTGGCTCCCAACGTTCAGGTGTAGAAGGGCTACAAAAGGCCAAACGGAGGGCGGAAGGCCCGATCACGTTTAAGAGCTTAAGGGCCTCTTATCTAGCATGCCGGTTTTCTTGCCAATCGCCGGAATGAGTGCCAGCCTGTTTCCGCTCCTGATAGCAGGCTCGCTGATCGGTTTGCTTTCAGGGCTCACAGGCGTAGGTGGGGGTTTTCTTCTCACGCCCCTGTTGATGATGATCGGCGTTCCACCCACCGTCTCCGCCGCTTCCGGCTGCAACTCGATCGTCGCCACATCGGCCTGCGCTGTCGGCGCCCACTTTAGGCTGGGGAACGTGGACGTCAAGCTCGGCTCCGTCCTGCTCATGGGCGGTTTGTTTGGTTCCGCCGTGGGCGTCGAGATCATCAAGGTCCTGGCCACGCTGGGCGAGGCCAATTTCCTTATCAGAGTGACGTACGTGGTCATGCTCGGCGGCATCGGCGGCTACATGCTCGCGGATGGAGTTCGAGCGCTCCGGGGCGGAGCGGCGGTATCGGAATCGCCCGGCGGCGGCTCGTGGGCCTTTCTTGAGAAGCTGCCCTGGCAAGTCGACTTCCCACGTTCCGGCGTCCGGCACTCGGTCCTGGTCCCCATCGTGCTCTGCAGCATAGTTGGCATTCTGACCGCAATTATGGGCGTGGGCGGCGGTTTTCTGATCGTGCCGATGATGATCTACCTGCTGCGCATGCCCTTGCGCTTGGCGGTGGGAACAAGCCTTTTCCAGATCCTGTTCACCTGTGTGGGCGTGACCTACATGCAGGCCGTCACCAACCACACCGTGGATCTCGAACTTGCCCTCCTGGTGGGCGCCGGTTCCACGGTGGGCGCACAACTCGGAGTACAGCTCAACCGGCATATGCGTGGGGAGCACTTGAAGGTCCTGCTGGCGGGCCTAGCGCTGGTCGTCGCGGTGAAGATGGCGCTCGCTCTGGTCGTCGCTCCGGCCAGCCTTCTCTCCCACGTGATGGTGCAAACGCCATGAAACGCACGCAACGGGTCGCTTTCGGAGCGGCTTCAATTCGGATTCGGCTACGCGGACTTGCCGGCCGGCCGTACCTGAAACAATCCACCAACGAGCGGGGAGCCGCTCACCCGTATTTGCCTTGGAGTTTCAGACTATAGACTAGCTTTGGCCCGAGAAACGTTATGCCCATCTTCCTGCCGGTCGCCGGGATCAGCATCAATATGTTTCTGCTGGCCGGCGTCGGCGCACTGATCGGGTTCCTGTCCGGCCTGCTGGGCGTCGGCGGCGGTTTCCTGCTGACGCCGATCCTGATGATGATCGGCATCCCGCCTACCGTGGCCGCGGCTTCCGACACCAATTCCATCGTCGCGACGTCTTCTTCGGGTGTGGCCGCACATTTCCGGCTCGGGAACGTAGATATCAAGATAGGGACGGTCCTGCTGCTCGGTGGTCTCGCCGGCGCCGCGATTGGCGTCGAGATCATTAAAATATTACGAACACTGGGGAACGCCGGCGTGTTCATCGAGCTGAGCTACATCCTGGTGTTGGGCGCGACCGGCGGGTACATGTTCGTACAGAGCATGACTGCCCTGCGGCGGGGAGCAGTGGTGGCGAAAGCGCGCAAACGTTCCAAGCCTAGCGAACTCCTGGGCCAGTTGCCATTTCAGATGTACTTCCCCCGATCGCGGGTGCGGCATTCGGTGTTCATCCCATTTTTCCTGGGCGCTCTGGTGGGGATTCTGTCGGCGGTCATGGGCGTGGGCGGAGGCTTTATCATCGTGCCGATGATGGTCTACCTGCTGCGCATGCCGACGCACGTTGCGGTCGGCACCAGCCTGTTCCAGATTCTGTTCACGTGCGCCGGAGTGACGTACATGCAGGCGACGGCGAACCATACCGTCGATCTGGTCCTGGCGTTGTTGCTGGCGCTCGGATCGACGATCGGAGCGCAGGTGGGCGCCCGCATCAGCCGGGTGTTGCGTGGCGAGCAGTTGATCATCCTGCTGGCGACGCTGGCGCTGGTCGTGGCGGCGAAAATGTGCGTGAGCCTAGTGGTTACTCCCTCGAACCTGCTGGACGTCGGCCATGGGGCGCAGGAGAAATCCGAATCGCGCCCTGGCGCGCGCGCCGTTCTTCAGATACCTTCTCGCGCCGTGCACCTCTCCGAGGAGGCTCTCGGCCCGGTGGAAATGCCACGCCCCGGCGCCCCGGCTGTGCATTCCGCGCCGCGGAGAATGCCGCTGGTGACACCCGGCGGCAGGGCTCCCAGCGCGCTTCGAGGAGGACCCTCATGAGGTGGCTTCCGATGGGGCTTACGCTAGGACTCACCGCTTTGTTGCAGGCGGGACCCAGCCCCGCCCCGGCCGAAGCGCCGTCGGTGAAACTTACGCCGAACGTCATTGAGATGGGGGCGTTTTACAGCGGCAAGTGGACGCGGATCTCCGGTACAGTCGCGCGCGGCTCGCAAGCCATTGTCGTGATTCGAGGCCCGGACACCGAAGAAGTGTTCAACAGAAAAGCGCGCGCCGGCCCGATCTGGATCAACTCCGGCAGGGTGCACATCTCGGGCGTGCCATCCCTGTTTCTCTGCTACAGTTCCGAACCGGTGGACAGGCTCCTCCAGCGTGACGAGATTGATGAGAACCAGCTCGATGACCTCGCGGTCAAGCGGCAGATGAGCGTCACTCCAAAGGAAATGGACCATCCCGTTATCCGGGACAACTTCGTGGACCTGAAGATCAAAGAGAACGTCTATCGGACTATTCCTGGAGGACTCAAAATGGGCGCTCCGGAAGAGACCGGCGTTCCCTTTTCCGTGGACTTTCATTGGCCGAGGAAGGCCCCGCCGGATCGCTACCAGGTCCGTGTTTACGAGTGCCGCGATGGCGTCATCGTGGGAAAAACGTCGGTCCGGCTCGACGTGGTCAAGATTGGTTTTCCCAAACTGATGGCCTACCTCGCAACTGAGCACGCATCGAGCTACGGGGTGGTCGCAGTGCTCCTTGCGGTGCTGGGCGGGCTTGGAATTGATTTCCTCGCCGCCAGGCTTTTCCGGAAACGGCGTCTGCCCCCGGCCACTGCTCTGGATCGGCCTACACAGCCGAAGGAAACGGGAAAGAACCGGGACGCCGCGCCGTCAGCGCGGCCAAAGACGGTTGGGAGGTGATATGAAGGGCGTATTTCGGAGCAGGGTCCTGCAGGCGGTTCTCCTTGGTATGGCGCTCGCTCCCGCCCGCCTGTTTGCCGAACGGGGCGACAGCGCGCTCGTGATCGTGGCCGACAGCCGCCGGTTCAGCGGCTTGAGAGCGTGGTGGGCCAGCCTGTACAACGAAAGCCATCTGCTTTTCGCTCTGGTAACCGTCATTGTTGTCCCGGCCGTCGGGCTGCTGCTGGGGAAGCTGACAAGCGCAGCCATGGCCAGGATCGGCATCAACCTCAAGTCCCGGGAAGTCGCCGAGCATTGATAAGCATCGGGTGGTAATAGGGGGTCCTTCCTCATGGAATGGCTATACGTCACGATGCCCATCGCCGGAGTGAACGTCTTCTGGCCCGGGCTGGTGATTCTCGGCTTCGGCGTCGGCATGATGGGCGGGTTCTTCGGCATGGGCGGCGGTTGGATGGTCACGCCCGGCCTCAATTTCCTCGGCTTCCCGATGGCCTTCGCCATCGGGACCGACATTACTCAGATGACCGGCCCGTCACTGATTTCGACTATGCGGCACGGCCGATTCGGCAACGTCGATTACAAGCTGGGGGCCATCATGGTGGGCGGAACGGTGTGCGGCTTCGAATTGGGCGCCCAGATGATCATGTGGCTGGAAAAGATCGGCAAGGTGGACTTGTACGTGCGTTTCGGCTACCTGGTCATCCTGACTCTGATCGCTTGGCTGGTGTTTGCCGACGCGTCCAAGCGGCGCAAGAAGGAGCGGGAGGCCAGAGCGGCCGGCAGGGCGCTCGATGCCAATGCGACTGGAATCGAGTGGCACAAGACGCTCCACAAGATCAACATCCCGCCGGTGATTCACTTCAAGCGGGCCGGAATCCGGTGCTCGGCATGGTTGCCCATGTCCGTCGCCGTTCTGACTGGCTGGATGGCGGGTGTCCTGGGAATCGGCGGCGGCCTGATCCGCATGCCGGCCCTCATCTACCTGGTCGGGTGTCCGACCCACATCGCGGTCGGCACCGACCTGTTTGGGATCGCCGTCGCCGCGATCTATGGAGCGGGCTCCTACAGCTACAAAGGGCGGACGGAACTGCTGGCTGCCCTCATCATGCTAGCCGGGGCTTCCGTCGGAGCTCAGATCGGTGCGGTAGCCACGAAGTACGTCAAGGGCTACGGCATCCGGATCTTTTTCGGCATCGCGGTTGTCGGCTGCGGCGTCTCGATCGTGTTGAAGCTGGCTAGCACGGTGATCCCCGCCTGGCGGACTGTCCTGGATGGCGCGGCAACCACCTTGATCCTGGGACTCGTGGCCGCGCTTTCCTTGTACATCCTCGTACGTTTCGTCGCGGGGGTTCGCGAGGAACTGGCGGCGAAGAGGGACGCCATCCCGCAGGTTCGGTGAGGAAGAGTCCATGCCTCAGGATCGCTCTTTCATCGCTCTCGAGACGGTCGCCGTTCTCGCCTTCGCGCTTCTGGCCGACGGATGCGGACGCTTCGGCCAAGTGAACCAGGGTCGCGTGATTCAATATGACCGGGAGCAAGGGCTGGTCACGTTCATCCAGGATGCGAACTATCGCGAGCCCGACAGGCCCCGCTTCGACATCCTGCCGCCCGTCACCGTCCGGGTGCCTGCTGATCCCGGCGAGATGGGCCCCGCGCCCGAAGCCGGCAAACTTCTGGCCCTCGATTCCGAGCGCAGGCGGCTTTCCGTCTATGACTCCGCCGCGCGACGCATTCGAACCATTCCCTACACGCCCGTCGATGAACGCCGCGGCTTGTACGGCGGCGATGCAAGGCTCCGCACGGGCGTGCCGCGCATCGATCGACAGAACAGAACGATCACCGTGTACGATTCCCGGCGGCGGCTTCTGGTGACGTTCTCCGTCAGCGACGAGGATTTCAACCTGCCCGCGGACACCTGGAAGACCGGCGATGACATCCGTTATTACTCCAAGGAGCCGGGGCAGGCGCTCCGCATGATGAACGTCACCAGGGCGGAGGCGAGCGAGGACCGGAGGTGACCCTGGCCGGAGCCATGCTATAGTGGCGTCCACCGATGGCTGCATGGTGGCGGAAGAAGGACGAATCACACGAGGCGGCCGGCTCGGCCGAACAGAGGATACGTCTCAAGTACCAGAGCTTCCGGGAAGTCCTCGCTCTCAATAACGAGTGCCTGGAGCTGATGGCCGGCCTGCAGGAGGACCTTCAGTTCGTGCCGCCCCTCCGCGATGTGATCCAGGACCGCGTCGCGGCCATCTACGAGAAGGCCGAGCAGATCGTGGACGCGATCGAGAAGCTCACGGGCGTCCGCCAGGCACAGCTCCGGGATTCGGTCGCTGCCCAGCGCGGCGAGGTCGAACGCTACATAGCGGCCTGCCAGGAACTAGCGACGCCACGCTTTGCTGTGCGACTTTCCGAGATCGGCGCTGATGCTGCGTCCGAGGTCGGCGGCAAGGCAGCGGCTCTGGCCGAGATCAAGAACCGCCTGGGGCTGCCCGTGCCGGACGGCTACGTGCTCACCACCGAGGCGTACTGGCACTTCTGCGGGGTTCCCTTATGGAAAGAGATCCGCGACTCAGTGCGGGGCCTCGACCTCAACGATCTCGACGCGCTGTCGGCCATCTCGCGAAAGCTCGAGAGCCTGGTGATGGCTTGCGAGGTTCCGCGGGCCGTCGAGATCGCGATCACCGAACGGGCCAAGATCCTCGATGCGGCTGGCAACGGCATGGCGGTCCGATCGAGTGCCGTCGGCGAGGGCGGCGAAAGGACCTTCGCGGGTCAGTTTCTCAGCCTCCTCAATGTTCCGCCCGACCAGCTTGTTGACGCGTACAAGCGCGTGATCGCGGGCCGGTTCAGCGATCACGCCCTCTTTTACCGGCTGTCCGCCGGCCTGCTTGAGGTGGACAGCCCGATGGCCGTGCTGTTCCTGCCGCTCATCCGGGCCCGGGCCTCCGGCATTATGTACACTCACGACCCCGGCGATGCCAAGAACAAGTCGCTGTGGATCACTGCCACCCACGGGTTGGGGCTCGACATCGCCAGCGGTCGCATGCCCGCCGACCTGTTCGTGCTATCCCGAAGCCACCCGCACACCGTCCTCGAGCGAACCATCGTACACAAAGAGGATGAGATCGTCGCGGAGGCGGGCGGCGGGACCGCGCACGCGCGACTCGCTCGGAGCGACGCCGACGCGCCCAGCCTGGCTCCGGCGGAACTCGAAACCCTCAGCTCCTGGGGCGTCCGGATCGAGCAGCACTTCCACGCAGCGCAGGACATCGAGTGGGTGCTCGGGGAGGATGGCCGGCTCTGGATCGTGCAGGCCCGCCCGCTCGTTCTGGCTGCCCCGGCGCGCAAGAAATCGCGAGTTCGCACCGAGCCGTTGTTGTCGGGCGGTCGCACGGTATACCCCGGCCGCGTGTCCGGAAATGCTTATCAGATCGAGGACCTGGGCACGCTGAGCCAGACCCCGGCCGGTGCGGTCGTGTTCATGCGCCGGGCGAGTCCCGAAATTGTAGAGGTGTTTCCGCGCATCGCAGGCCTGGTCGCGGAATGGGGAAACGTCACCGGTCACGTGGCTACGCTGCTGCGTGAATTCAAGGTGCCTTCGGTCTTCCAGATGCCGGGCGTGTGCGAGCGCCTGCGTCCAGGAGACCCGGTAAGCCTGGATGCCGTTCAGGCGCGGGTGTATGCTGGGACGCTTTGGCCGCCTCGCGTTGTCGAAGAAGCAGTCGCCGACGGGCGCGCCGAACGCACGGGCGATCCGATCAGCCGCCGTCTCCTGACGCTGCACCTGCTGGACCCATCGGCTGGGAACTTCCGCCCTGCGGGCTGCAAGTCGACCCACGACGTTCTTCGGTATTGCCATGAGAAGGCAATTGAAACCATGTTCGCCGTCAACGATATCGAGCGGGAACGCGGGCCGAGGTGCACCAGACGGCTTGAAACGGGCTTGCCGATCAATCTTTACGTGCTCGACCTGGGCGGCGGTGTCTTACCCGCCGAAGCGCAGCGCCCAACGGTGACGCCTGAGCAGATTGTTTCCCGGCCGTTCCAAGCTCTGTGGAAAGGTGTGACCCACCCGAGGGTCACCTGGACCCGCGAGATGCCGGCAAGCCTCGGCGACCTGGCCTCGGTGATGGCGAGTTCGCTTTCCACGCCGAGCGGGGCCATGCGCGCGCTCGGCGAGGAAAGCTACCTGCTGGTGGCGGATGAGTACATGAATCTGAACTCCCGTCTGGCCTACCACTTCAGTCTCATCGACGCCTGCCTCTGCGATGTGCCTGGGAGCAACTACATTGCCTTCCGCTTCGAAGGCGGCGGCGCGACGAGCTGGCGGAGAAATCTTCGCGCCTGCTTCATCGAAGCTTGCCTCAGCCATTACGGCTTCCGCGCGGACCGGCGGGGTGACCTGGTGAACGCATGGCTAAAAAAGGCGTCCGCCGAGGAAACCGAGGCCAAGCTCGACATCCTGGGCCGGCTGATGGCCTGTTCCAGCCAGCTCGACATGTACATGACCAGTCCTGAGGTCATGAAGTGGTATGTTCGCCAGTTTCTCAACGGCAACTACAGTTTTGCTATGATGGAAGAGCAGAGCGGGACTCCTTCAAACCGCGTTCAGCCCAGTTAGATTGCGTCGGTCCCCTTGAGTTAGAGATCCCAGTTGGTGTATAATTATATAGTAACGTTTTGCAACAGTTGTCAAGAAAATGAGCGAACAAAACGCAAGCTACCCACGTCGTCGCCACCCCGTATGGCGCTGGATGATCCTCTTTGGTTTCATCACCTTTGTGCTCTCTGTGATCCTGCTCAAGGCAGTCGCCCCGCTGGGTGATGCGATTATTGCATCGCACGACAAGAGCGGTCAGCCTCAGCACAAGTCGCAGACAGTGACCACATCCGCGCCACGATCGGCGTCGGCCTTGCCAAGCCGCCTGTAGCGGCTGCCCCGTATCTGGGCATTCGGTTTTCCTTGAAATCAGTCCGATTGCGGCCTACAATAGAGGCTCGGGTCTGAGTATCTTCTTCGCGGAACAGGACAGTGGGAGAGTTGTGTCTCCCGTGCCACGAGTAGCTGGGCCGCAATTCGGTCCAGGGAGGTAGGCTTATGGCGAAGGTTCCTGTTGAAACGCTCGCCGAAGAAATGTATCGGATGGTGGCCGAATACGCCGGCAAGAAAAACCTCAAAGCCGGCGACCTTACCAAGGCCATGATCTCCAAGCACGGCGAGGAAGCATGCAGCAAGGATGACTGCAAGCAGGCCATTCGGCTGTTGATGGATTCTGCCCGCTGCGTCTACAGCTACTTCGGCGGATCCTACATCACGCTTCCACACAAGGAAGGGGCCGCGCCCGAAGTCTGAACTTCGACCGGTTAAGCCGCCGTGACCACACTTGGATCACCGCGGCTGGTGATAGCCGGGGCTTCCGGAGATTCAGGCAAGACTCTGGTATCCCTAGGGCTGCTGCTGGCCGCTTCCCGCAACGGGTTGGCCGTTCGGGCCTTCAAGAAGGGCCCGGACTACATTGATGCCGCCTGGCTGGCCTGGGCGTCTGCCCACCCGGCACACAACCTGGACACGTACCTGATGGGGTTCGACCGGGCGGCGGCTTCTTTCGCGCTCCATTCCGTGCCCGATGGTCTGAACCTGATCGAGGGCAACCGCGGGCTGTATGACGGTGTGGACGCGCGCGGCACACACAGCACGGCGGAACTGGCGAAGGCGCTCGACGCGCCGGTCGTGCTGGTCTTGAATGCGACCAAGGTCACGCGGACGGCTGCGGCGTGGGTCCTGGGCTGCCAGAGGCTCGATCCCCAGGTTCGCATCGCCGGCGTAATCCTGAACCAGGCCGGCACCGCCCGCCATGCGCGTATTCTGCGCGAGGCGGTCGAATCGGCCTGCGCTGTTCCGGTGCTGGGAGTTTTGCCACGGATCGCGCAAACGAACCTCCTGCCGCAGCGGCACCTCGGCCTGGTTACGCCCGAAGAGCACCCGCATCTCGACGGGCTCAGGGACGCGCTGATCGAGCTCGCTTCTGCTCTCGATCTGGAGACAATCCTCGGCATCGCACGGGAGGCGCCCGCATTCGCGGCGCCCGCCGTACAGGCTCCGGACCTCCCCAGCGGCCAAGGCCTGACGATCGGCTATCTGAAAGATTCCGCATTCACGTTCTACTACTCCGACAACCTAGCGATGCTCGAATCCGCGGGCGCCGCGCTCGTGCCCGTCTCAGCACTCTCTTCCGGCGCGCTGCCCGAGGGACTCGACGCTCTGTATATGGGCGGAGGGTTTCCCGAGACTCACTCGGCAGAGCTGTCCGCAAACCGTGAGTTCCTGGCGTCCTTACGCGAAGCGGCCGCCAACGGCTTACCCGTTTACGCCGAGTGCGGCGGCTTGATGCTCCTCTCGCGCGCCATCCACTGGCAGGGCCGCAGGGACCCGCTGGCGGGCGTGCTGCCCCTCGATGTCGAGGTCTGTCCCACGCCGCAGGGACACGGTTACACCGAGCTGGTCGTCGACCAGCCGAATCCCTTCTTCTCGCAAGGCCTCACACTGCGAGGTCACGAATTCCACTACTCACGGATTCTGCTCGAAGGGCCCACGCCACGGACGGCATGCCGCGTCACACGCGGCTCGGGCTGCTACGAGCACCGGGACGGAATCGTGGCCGCTAACGTCTGGGCCAGTTACACACATTTCAACGCGCTGGCAACGCCCGAATGGGTGTCCGGCATTTTGAACGCCGCCCGTCAGTTCTCGCACGGACGATCGGTCGGCCAACTTTCGCACTGATAGGAGGCATTCAATGAGCAAACTGGTACCCCCGCATGGGAGTCCGGAACTGAAACCTCTCCTCTTGGAAGGACAGCAACGGGAGGAAGAACTGAAACGGGCCAATGGGCTAAAACTGATTCCCATGAGCAGCCGCGAAACCAGCGACCTGATCATGATGGGAATCGGCGCGTTTACTCCGCTCGACGGGTTCATGGGCCAAGCCGACTGGCGCGGCTGCTGCGACACCTACAGCATGGCGAGCAAGAACGGCCTGTTCTGGCCGATTCCGATCACGCTCTCAGCCGACGAAGAGCACGCCGGCACGATTGCGATCGGCGAAGAAGTGGCGCTGTGGGACCTCGAAACGGAGGCCATCATGGGCACCATGCAAGTCACCGAGAAGTACGGCATCGACAAGGAGTACGAGTGCAAGCAGGTTTTCCGCACGGTGGACCCGGCGCATCCCGGCGTCCAGAAAGTGCTCGAGCAGGGGGCGGTGAATCTGGCCGGCCCGGTCAAGGTTCTCTCGGAATCCTACTACCCGGAGATGTTCAAAGGCATCTATGAGCGACCCGCCGAATCGCGGAAGCAGTTCGGGGAGCGCGGCTGGAGCACCGTGGCGGCCTTGCAGCTCCGCAATCCGATGCACAACTCGCACGCCTACTTGGCCTGGATTGCCATCGAGGTCTGCGACGGCGTCTACATCCACCAGCTCGTGGGCAAGCTCAAGCCGGGCGATATTCCGGCCGACGTGCGCGTGCGGGCCATTGACGCGCTGGTCAACAAGTACTTCCGCAAGGACCGCGTGATCCAGGGCGGATACCCGATGGAGATGCGCTACGCCGGACCGCGCGAAGCGCTGCTGCACGCGGTGTTCCGCCAGAACTACGGCTGCTCGCACCTGATCGTGGGGCGCGACCACGCCGGCGTGGGCGATTACTACGGTCCGTTCGACGCGCAGAAGATCTTCAATGAGATCCCGCCCGACGCGTTGGTCCTGCGCCCGCTCTGCATGGACTGGACCTTCTATTGCTACGAATGCGGCACCATGGCCTCCATGAAGACGTGCCCGCACCAGAGCAAGGCCGTGATCGACGAGAGCGGGAACTACAAGGGAGGGGCTCGGCTGTTGCTGTCCGGCACCCTGCTGCGGAAGCTGATGAGTGAGGGCAAGCCGGTGCCCGCCGAGTTCTCGAAGCCCGAGGTTATCGCCATTCTGAAGGAGTACTACGACACTCTCGAAGAGAAGGTCGAGGTGAAGCTGCACGGTGCTGCCACCGGCGAAAAGAAGGGCTGAGGAAGTGGGGCTCCGCCGCGGAGAGATCCGCGGCGGGGCCTATTGGGAATTGAGACATGAGCCCGAAAAGGATTCTCGTGGTCGATGACGAGCCGGACGTGTGCCGGTATCTTGCCATCCTCTTCGAGGGATCCGGTTACGCGGTGAGTTGCGCCTGCGACGGATACGAGGCCGCGCATCGGGTGAGGCAGGCGAGGCCCGATCTGATCATGCTGGATCCTTCGATGCCGCACAAGACCGGCCTGAAGTTCTACCGTGAAATGAAGTCGACACCGGAACTCAGCCGAATTCCCATTGTCTTTGTAGCGATGCCGGCCGGGCTGCGAGAAAGGCCAGCACATGGCTTGCCGCCACCCGACGGTCTGATTGCCAAGCCGGTCGATCCGGATGAGATGATCGGGCTGGTGAACCGCTTGGTAGGCTCACGGCAGGCCGCCGACGCTGGATAAAGGACGGTTATGAAACGAACTGGAAAGGTCTACCTGGTGGGAGCGGGTCCAGGCGACCCCAAGCTGCTGACGTTGAGAGCCGCGGAACTGCTCGAGGCGGCCGAGGTTGTCGTCTACGACCGGCTGGTCCAGGAGGGGGTGCTCGCGTACGTGAATCCCCTAGCTGAGTGCATCTATATGGGCAAGCCGGTAGGCCGGCACGAATCGCGGCAGGACGAGATCAACGAGCTTCTGGTGCGCAAGGCGAGCGAAGGCAAGATGGTGGTGAGGCTGAAATGCGGCGACCCGTTCGTCTTCGCGCGCGGCGGCGAAGAAGCGGAGTACCTGGTGGATCATGGCGTGCCGTTCGAGGCCGTTCCGGGGGTCTCCTCGGCGCTCGCGGCGCCTCTGGCGGCCGGAATCCCCGTTACTCATCGCAATTCGGCCTCCAGCCTCGGCATCATTACGGGGCACGAGTGCAGGGACGACGAGAGCCGCCTGGACTGGGCGGCCCTCGCCAAACTCCAGACGCTTGTCTTCCTGATGGGCGTGAGCAACGTGGGGAAGATCGCCCGCAAGCTCATCGAGAATGGCAGGAGCGCGGATACGCCAGCCGCCCTGATCCAGAGGGCGTTCTGGCCGGAGCAGCGCGCGATTACCGCAACTCTCGGTACCATTGCGGCCGAGGCGGTTCGCGCCGGTATTGAGCCGCCCGCGACGTTGGTGGTCGGCGAGGTGGTGCGCTTGCGCGAGAAGCTGTGCGCAGGCACTTCTCCAATGGAGGCGGAGGACCTTGAACTGATTGCGCCATGACGCGAGGCAATGTCGCTATCGACCCCGAGCGCTGCAAGGGCTGCGCATTCTGCGTCGAGTTCTGCCCGACAAAGGTACTGGCGCTGTCAACGACCTTCAACTCCAAGGGCTATCACCCGCCCTACGTCGCGGCTCCGGAGAAATGCAGCGGCTGCTACCTGTGCGGGATGTACTGTCCGGACTTTGCGATTTACGGCTTCCGACTCGCTGAGCCGCGAGCTCCGGAACCCCGGCCGGGTGGAACGCACGTGGTGACCGAGCCCCAAACCGTGCCCTAGAGGAGCCATGCTGGCGTTCAAGCTCGTCTATCATCCGGATCACAATCTGGAGGCATCTACCCCGCCGAGAAGCCGCCCTCCGACGTCGACATCGATCTGGAAAACAAAACGGGCGATCAGGAGTACCTAGACAGGTTGGACGATGCATACGAGGTCTGGCTGGCCGGGTTCCAGCTGCATCTGGTCATCTACGTTGCACGCGCCGACCCTTACTACCAGGATCGGTTAGGCGGATTGGCGCTCACCATGGAAGGTCTGAAGGTGCGCGACAGGGCCGTGCTATCCGGTGCGCTCGAGAGAGGCGTGCCGGTGGCCATCACGTTGGCCGGCGGATACGCCGCCGTCGTGGATGACACCGTGGCCATTCACACGAACACGGCCAAGGTGGCAAGGGAAACGATCGAGCGGGTGGGATGGAAGCCGCGACTTACGAAAGAGCCGCAGTGGAACCTGTCTGCAGGACGGTGATTAGGTCGGCTTGTACCTCCGGCGTGAGCGGTAAAGTTCGGATCTTTGCCACCGTTTTCTCGACTGGATACTCCGCCGATTCGAGCCTGAAGTCGCCATCTTCCCAGAGGGCATAGCAGGCGCGCGCAGCGCCGTGCTTGGGCTGGCCGGCGCTTCCGGGGTTGGCCACCATCCGGCTGCCCAATCGCCGGCAGAACGGCAGGTGAGTGTGGCCCATCAGCAGGACATCCGCGACCCCGCTTGCGAGCTCCGCGCTCCACAACGGGGAATCGGGAGGCCGGTACTCGTACAGCGGATCTGGCGGGGCTGCGTGGCAGAGCGAGAACCGGACGCCCCCGACCGTCCGGTCCGCCGTCAAGGGCAGACTCCGCAGGAAGTCGCGCTGATCCTTCGTGATTGCCGCCCGGGTGTACCGGCCCGTCTCCTCCGCCATGCGGCGGAACCGCTCGGAGCACTTCGCGTCCTGATCGTAACCGGCCGCGTGATCGTGATTCCCGCGCACGATCAGCGAGGCGTTGGCCCTGACGAACTCGATGACCTCGCAGGGATTCGGCCCGTAATTGACGAGGTCACCCAGCACCCACAACTCGTCGTAGCTATCAGGCAGAGCGCGAACAGCCTCGAGGTTGGCGTGCAGGTCGGACGCGATCAGGATTCGCACCTTAGTCGCACGCCTCTTCGGCGATCCGAAGGACGGTACTCTCCACTTCCGAGGCCAGGCTCTCGATACCGGCTGCGGGGAAGAAACCAATCATCGAGGTTGGGAGCAGCGTGCTGATGTGCGTCTTGCCGTCCTGGACGTAGACGCTGATCGGGCAGGGGAGCATGAGCGAGATCTTCACGTCCCGATTGAGCACCTGGCTCGCGTATTTCGCGTTACAGATCTCTATGATCTTCAGTGGCTCACGCGGAAACCCCTTCTCCGCGAGGGTGGCGGCCACATCGTGCGTATGAAGGACCCGGAATCCGTGTTCGGCAGCTTTGGCCTCCACCGCCGAGACCGCTTGCTCGAAAGGCTTGTCAGTGATCCACGTTTTCTCGAAGGGTTTCATCCCTTGGCACCCCCTCCGCCCAGCGTCAGTTTACCACCGGCAGCTTGGAGGCTCATCAGAAGAAGTTGTAGTTGAGCATCACATACGGGTAGGTGTAGGAAGGCGCGTGATTGGTGCGCAGCAGGAACTCTCCGGAGCGAATATAACCGAGCCCGGCTCCGAACTCGAGGTCCCGGTCGAAGCGGTATGAGCTCTGCACGTCGTACTCGTCGCCGATGTGGGTTCCCGACAGTCCCCTTGGATCTCGGGCCACGATGCTGCCGGAGCTGTTGTAGAAGCCATCGTTAGCGCTGGCCAGCCACCAACCGTTAAAGGCGCTGGCTACGATCCAATTGCGGCGGAGCGAGAACCGGACGCCCGACCGCACGGACCTGAGGTTCTGCCACGCGATCTGATCGGCCAGACCGTGATGGTCATGAATGTTCGGGTAGAGCTGATCGAAAGTGCCGTGCACGCCATCCTTCGGATTCCGGTCCCCGGACGCGAAGTCGTATTTGACGAACACACGGGTCTTCAGCCCTCCCGGTTGAAAGTTGTAGCCGGCGATGGCGCTCCAGGCCCAGGCGCGGATCCGGTCGGGGCCGATGTTGCCTGTCTGGCCAGCGATCTCGGCGTCATAATCGAACTGCGACAGGCCACCAGCCCACCGCAAACCGACCGTCTTCTCGTCGAGCTGGGCGAGGCCGCCTTCCTCGTCCTTGATGCCGGGGGAAAGACGCCAGAATACGTACGGCTCGATGGCCGAGTCCGGAACGAGCTTGCTGAAGCTTGTGTAGAGCCCATGCAAGTCGTTGCCTTCTTGGTGATGGCTGAGCCCGTTGTCCTGAGCGATGACCTGGGATGCCGAAAAAGCGTTCACGCGAAGCCAGTCCCAGTTGAAGATCGCCATCGCCGCATCGAAGCCTCGGGAGGCGTTCCGCCAGTATGAGGTTCCCACCAGGCGCCCATAGCCGAAATTCAGGTCCTGGCGGCCGACGCGAAAAGCCACCCGGCTCTTTTCGATGTTGCCGAGATCGACATACGCGCGGCGCAGATCCCAGGTGTCCTGGTAGGGCGGCCCGACAGGCGGGGTCTTCCAGAACGCGGTGGCATCCTGCAGCTCCGCGTAGACGCTGAACCACTCGCCGGGTTTGACCAACATGCCAAACCTGAAGCGGGTCAGAAGATACGAGTTCGAGTTGCCGGCCTGGAAGTTGCCTGCCGAATAGCTCTCGAACCGCGTCCGATAGCCGGCCGTGAAGCAAAGCCAGCTCGGCAGCTCGTCATTGAGATAGGAGAGAGGAGAGAACTTGGCATCCGGGACATCCGCGTCGATCGGGCGATAGATGTTGACCTTGCTGCCTCCGGGGTTGTCGATGAGGCATTGGGCGGCGAGGGGAATGGCGCTCAGGGCGCTCAAGAGAAGAAAGGCGGAACACATCCTTGAGGGCCCCAAAAACCCTTTCACGCGCGGGCCCTCTTTCTCTCCGGCTGCGCCGCTCATCTTTGGAACTGCCATTCTAACCCGGAAACAGCTCCGCCGTCTGCAGAACCTCTGTGTGGGGAGAGACGAAACCTGATACCGGCTCCTTGGCGGCGTCGGGTGCGTGTTTCTGCTCGGCAGCGGTCAGATGGAGAGTCAAAGACACGAACCGTCTGGCCGTCAGCGTGATCTATGAGGCGACTCTTGTACTCCATTTGTACTTCATTAACAGACCGCCAGGAGTACAGCGCTGAAACTGGGTGGTTTTCTTTCGCTTGAAATGGACGCCGTAGACGCAATGTTCTGTGTTTTCAATCGAGACTCAATTTCCCAAGCTGGACGTCGCGGGTTCGAGTCCCGTCTCCCGCTCCATCTTTTCAATAACTTAACAAGCCATCTCCCAACAGCCTGCTCCAAAATGCTCCATTACATCACCTGAAGGGCCCTCTCGATCGTGTTGACGGCGACCAGGCGCCGCTTTAGCGACGAGCGGGTGTAAACGTTCTGGTTCACGTCGACCGTATGGCCCATCTGGTCGGCCCGAACCTTGGCGTCGACGTCATTATCGGCGCCGATGCAGCTATGTGTCCTCCGCATGACATGGAAGTTCACCCAGCCGAGTCCGGCCCCCTCCAGCCGCGGCTTGAAGTGGCGTCGCCAGCAGTTGTCCTTCGAAAGGGGGGTGGTCATCTTCTCCGACGGGAACACCCACGCCTCCGGCCCGGTCGCGAGCGATGAGGCCCGCCACTGCTCGATCTCCCGACGGAGACCGTCGGCGAGGCCTGCCCGACGGATGGAATGTACCGTCTTGGGCGTTAGAACTAAGCCGCTGGCGCGGCGGACGCAGCCGCGTGGGTGTGCGGAGCGCTAGACGGCGGTAGTGTCGGTCACAGAAAGGAGATTTCTGTGACCCCACTTCGTCAACGACTGCTGGACGAGCTTCAGCGTCGTAACTACTCAGCCGCCACAACTCGGGGCTACGTTCTTGCCATCAAGCAATTTGCCGAGTATTTCGGCAAGTCGCCGGAACGTTTGGGAGGCGACGAGATACGCCAGTTCGAGCTTCATCTGCTCAAGGAGAAGAAGCTCGCCCCAGGAACCGTCGAGGGACGCATGTCCGCTCTGCGTTTCCTGTACAAGAAGGTTTTGAAACGACGGGATATCGCCTATGACGACCTGATCTTTCCGAAGGTCCCCCGCAAGTTGCCGGTGGTGTTGAGCCCCGAGGAAATCACGCAGATGATCGAGGCAGCCCCGAACCGGCTGCACCGGACCATCCTCATGGTCCTCTACGCGACCGGTATACGCCGCGCCGAGGCCTCGCTCCTCAAAGTCAGCGACATCGACAGCGAGCGTATGGCGATCCACATCCACCAAGGCAAGGGCTCGCGGGACCGCGACGTGCCAGCACCGCCGGTCATCGCGGCGTAGAGCAGCCGCTTTCGGATCATACAATCTGGTACATCTGCAGCGAAGCCGCGAAACGCGCAGGAATCAAGAAAACGGTCGGCGCGCACACGATTCGCCACAGTTTCGCGACAACCCTGATGGAGGCAGGGACCGACCTGCGGACGATCCAACTTCTCATGGGGCACGCACACCTGGAACACACCATGGTGTATTTGCACCTGTCGCAACGTCACCTGCATGCCGCTCCCAACCCGCTCGATCAGATCACGATTGGTAGCCAGAGCGCTTCGCGAAAGCGACCGGAGAACTATCAGGCGTGACACGGCCACCCTGGGAGGTGGCCGACATCATCCGCAGGGCAGGAGACAAATTCATCCAACGCAATCGCGGTTCGCTGACGTGGGCCCAGCTCAAAGTGCTGCGCGCCATCGAGCGCTGCCGCACCGCTGCACTCGGTGGCCATCGCGATCAATGCGTTCGCTGCGGGCATCAGGCCATCTCTTACAACTCCTGCCGAAACCGCCACTGTCCAAAGTGTCAGACCAACGCACGCGAGAAGTGGCTATGCGCCCGGCGACGGGAACTGTTGCCGGTATGCTACTTCCACCTCGTCTTCAGCGTGCCGCACGCGCTGGCGCCGCTGATGTGGCAGAACAAGAAGCTCCTCTTTGGGCTCTTGTTCGATGCCAGTGCTGCAGCGTTGCTGGAAGTTGCCGCCGATCCGGCTCGCCTCGGTGCGGAGATCGGCTTCCTCAGCATTCTGCATACGTGGGGACAAACGCTGCAGCGCCACCCGCACATCCACTGTGTCGTACCGGGCGGCGGACTGTCGGCGGACCACGCGCGGTGGATTTCCTCACCGTCCCACTTCTTTTTGCCCGTGCGGGTACTCAGCCGCGTGTTTCGAGGGAAGTTCGTAGCCGGCCTGCGAAAACTATTCTGCCGCAACAAGCTGACCTTTCACGGAACCTGCCTGCAGGTGTCGAATGAGAAAGCGTTCGCCGCGTTCGCCGCGTTCGTGCGCACGTTGTTTCGCGAGGACTGGGTGGTCTACGCCAAGCCACCCTTTGGCGGACCGGAACATGTGCTGCAGTACCTGGCCCGCTACACGCATCGTGTGGCGATCTCCAACCACCGGATTCTCGAGGTCAACGACACCTATGTCTCGTTCCGCTGGAAGGACTACGCCCATCACAACAAGCGGCGAACGCTGAGCCTGACGCACGAGGAGTTCCTGCATCGTTTTCTGCAACACGTGCTGCCGAAGGGGTTCCCTCGCATACGCTATTTCGGATTCCTGGCCAACCGCCGGCGCGGCCAGTTCCTTACGCTGTGCCGCACGCGACTGGACCAGGCTCCACCAACGCCAGCACCCCCGACCGGCGAGACCGCAGTCCGCCGGTGTCCTCGTTGCCAGGGGCCAATGCAGGTGGTCGAGCGACTGACGGCCCTCCCGGTCCTGCTTGAGCAAACCAGGCAGGTCTGCATTCTTGACAGCTCGTAGCCACCCCATCACCCCCGCGCCGCGGGCGTGCTCGCCAGCACGCCAACCGGGAGTGTGTCCACACGCGCCAACAACACCGATGTCACTCGTGGGTTCCGTGGTTTTCCAGCCGTTGTCGCGTTGCGGCGACGTCCTCCCGTCTATCTGGCGCGCCGCCTCGCCGCCCTCACGCCGAGCATGGGGCAAACAACCGCCATTGAAAACCCATAGCTCCACCCTTCGTGGCGCCGCGCCAGCGGCTTCCTTCTAACGCTCTTATCCGAAGCGCCCCAGCCTCAGCGAGTGCGCTGTGTCAGGCCGTCTCTCGCTGGGGCACTTCCGATAAGAACCTGGCGTTTTTCGTCCGCGTGACGCCGATAGCCCTACGCTGCGCGACCAGCGGTGGGTGATCCAGGCTAGGTCAGTTCGCGGCGTCATTTCTACGAAACCACTCAGAGAAGTCGCATCCGCGGCCACTCCAAGCCACGCGGGTCCTATCTCACAATCGTGACTCATGACCCGGTGAAGTCCCGCGTTGGCACGCTTGGAACTTCTTGATCACGGAATGCCGACGCGCCGCACCAGATCGGCGAAGCGGGGGTCGGACCGCAGCGGGTCGTACCATTCGTGGGCCTTCAGCAGGACCAGCATACATTCCCGCTCGTCGTAAGCCTGCTCAAGGCATCTCATCGCCTCGTCGACGGCCCCGAGCCGCGCGTAGATCCTGGCACCGTATAGCGGGCGCCCGCGGAGGGAACAGCGAGGCATCCCCGTGATGCCCGCGCGCAGCGCCCAACGATGATATCCGGCAGGGCCGCCTTGTTGCAGTGCGCGGCGCGCAACTCCAACGCCGGCCGTTATCACGCCGGCCTGTTCATACTCGGTTATGGCTTCGGCGATTCTACCTTCCGCTTCGCGGACTCGGCCCAGTACGAAATGGGCGCGAGGAAAAGAGGGGTCCAGATCGAGGGTCTGGGAGGCATATTCCGTGGCCTGTTCGTAATCCCGTATCCAGTAACTGCACTCCCCAGCCTCCGCGCGAATATGCAGGTTGAGCGGGTCGAGCTCGATAGCGCTGCGCATTTCGTGAATGGCTCGTGGGCGATCGAGCGTGGTAACCGCGAGAACGGCGCGGAAGTAATGTGCCTGCGCAGAGTTGGAATCGAAGACCAGTGCGCTCTCGAACGCTCGTTCGGCCCACTGCCAGTCCCAATCGTGGAAGAGGAGAATCATGCCGAGAGCGGCATGCGCCTCTGCCAACGTGTTGTCGATTGCGAGCGCCTTTTGCGCTGCGACCCTCGCGTTGGCAAGGAGTTCTCGTTGACGTGCGACAGTCAGGTCTCCACCCAGGGCCGTGCCGCGGCCAAAGCAGGCGAGCGCCAGTCCGGAGTGCGCCTCTGCGAACAGCGGATCCTGGACAGTTGCCTGGCCGAAGTGTCCGATGGCGCGTGCGACATCAGAAGGGGTGAACTTTGAGAGGAAGTACCGGGCTCGCAACTCCGAGTCGTGTGCAGAGGGATTCACGCGGCGGCGCCTTTCGAGGCGCAACCGCTCTTCCGGCGTGATGAACGCCCGGATTTCGTTGGCAATTGACCTCGCCAGGTCGGCGTGGAGCGCGAAGACATCCTCGAGTTCCCGGTCATACATCTCGGCCCAGAGGTGCTCGTCGGTAGCGGCGCGAATCAGTTGCACGCTGACGCGAACGCGTCCCCCGGCCGCCAAGACCGTACCTTCCACAACGGCATCCACGCCCAATTCCCGCGCGATCTGTGGAAGGCTTCTCTCGATATGCTTGTAACGCATGACCGACGTTCGGGAGATTACCTTGATGGCACGTATCCTAGCGAGCTGTGAGATCAAGGTCTCTGTCATCCCGTCGGTGAAGTACTCCTGTTGCGGGTCGCCCGAGAGATTGGCCAGTGGCAGGACGGCCAGTGCGCGAATCGGCGCCGGCTGAACCTCCAGGTGCTCAACATCGGGGACGAGTTTGTAGCCCCACCCCCGAATTGAGGCCAGGTAACGCGGGTCATCCGCCACGTCACCGAGCGCCTCCCGCAGAACTCGTACGCGCTGCGAGAGGGCGTCATCATTGACGAACTCGTTCGGCCAGACCGTTGCCAACAGTTCCTGGCGGCGGACGACTTCGGGAGCACGACGGATGAGCGCCAGCAGTAGGGCGAAACTGAGAGGCGACAGGGGCAGGGATTCTTCGCGGCGCTTCACCACCCCCGCGCCAGCGTCCACCACGAGATCGCCCAACCGATAGCGTTCCGCTGCGGTTGGCCGATCATTCCACTCTTCGCGGCCGGTGATGGAAGTTCGGTTTCGCTTACCCCCTGGTGCTTCGGGGCCCCCGGACGTCAGCAAAACATCATCCATTCTTCAGGTCTTCCTCATGCACCAACCGCTTCGATTATCCCAATCTGTGAATGTGAAAGACAAGGATCTCAGCGGACTGGAGAGCCAGTCGGCGCACAGTGCCCGGAGATGCCTTGTTTTCAGGAGGACAAGCCATGAAAAATACACCTAGGTTTGCCGCATTGGTAGTGTCCGTCATGCTCCTCGCGGTTCTTCTTGTGGCCGCGGGCAGCCCCGCGAAAAGCCGCATGAGGCCTTGGAACGGAGTCTGGACCGGCGATGCGACAATTGTGGGCAACTGCGAAAACAATGGGTTGTCGTTTGTGGAGAGCGGCACCGGTTACATGGAGCAGATGGGCAAGACCACGTGGTCCAACCAGTACTGCATGGACCAGGAGACATGGACTGGGTCGGGAAATGCAACTGAGACTGCAGCAAACGGCGACAAGATCTTTGTGCAGACCACGCCTCATTTCACTTGGACCACTCCGACTGCCGGCACTTGGGTTGAGACGGAGACCGTTACCGGCGGGACGGGACGCTTTGCCGGGGCGACCGGCAGCAGTCATTCGAAGGGGACATTCACCCTGACCTCCCAGACGACGGCAGTCTGGGAAGGCACGACGATTGGGATGCTCTGTGAGCCTTCGCCAAACTCACCATGCCCTACCCAGTGCACCCAATAGCGTGGTTCGCTGGCAGTCCTCCTAAGGACACCTGTGGAACTGAGGCGCTGTGTTGGCGTGTGGCGAGGGGTGGCGGAATGCCGACGCGCCGCCGAGAGATAGGTCTCCCCTGACGCCCTAGCGTTTAGAGATTCAAGTTGACGGTTTGTCCCCAAACCGTTGAATGGCGCGGCGGCGCGACAGCGTTAAGGAGCCATATCGGTAGCCATGTGCACTTGACCTCGGGGCCGCGGGCACATCATTACTGCGGGTTCAGTGCCACGTGCGGGGCTGTTTGCCGTCTTGGGTCGTCTATAATCGAGATGGCCCATGCCACGACGCACGCATCTCTGTGTGTGTGGCTGTTCATTCCGGTCTGCTATGAGTTTATCGGGGGACAGAGATGAATCGCAAGACGTTTCTTCAGGGTGTGGCGTGTGCGGCACTTTCAGGCGTCTCCATTTCGAGCCTGGCTGCTGGGGAGAAGTCCAGCCGGAAGGCGGGTCGAAATGCAGCCGAACGGCCAAAAGGTCCTCGGGCGATCAGCATGTGGGAGTTTTCCTGGATAGAGCGGCGCTGGGACGGCGCGGGGTATGAGGACTGGGATCGTGCGCTTGATGAACTGCAGGAGCGGGGCTACAACGCGGTGCGCATTGATCCTTTTCCGCACCTGCTTACTACCGATGCTCACAAGACCTGGACGCTTTTACCCGAATGGAACACCCAGCTTTGGGGATCACCCGATGTCAACCGCATCGTGCTTTTGCCGGCCCTTTTCGAGTTCATCGCCAAATGCCGCGACAGAGGCATCATGGTCGGGCTGTCAACCTGGTACAGGCAGGATGAAGATAATACCCGCATGCTCATTACCGGCCCCGAGGTGATGGCAGCGCAATGGATGAAGACGCTTGACCTGATCGCGGCCGCTGGCCTTCTGGACACAATTCTCTACACCGACCTGTGCAACGAGTGGCCCGGCGACGCGTGGGCGCCGTTCATGAAGCCCCATCTGAACTTTGGCGAATGGGATCACCCGGCGTCGCTCGAATTCATGCACCAGACAATTTCCCTGGTTCGTGGCCAGTATCCTAAGATGCCCTTGCTTTTCTCATGCAGTTCCGAGCGGGTTGAGAACTATCTCGAACAGGATCTCAGCGACTTTGATCTGCTGGATCCGCATGTTTGGATGGCCCAGGAAAATGGCGAAGAGTTTTACAAGATCATCGGCTATGCTTATGAACGCTTCGATCCAAAGGGCTATACGAATCTGAGCCTCAAGGCGGAGACAACCTATCGATCGCGCGCGCAGCACTGGAAGGATCTTCTCGCCAGCAAGATCGATCGGCTGGCGGCTGTATCGGCAAAGCTGAGCAAACCTCTTGTGACCACCGAATGCTGGGCAATAGTCGACTACAAGGACTGGCCGCTGCTGAAGTGGGATTGGGTCAAGGATCTCTGTACTCTTGGCGCGCAACGGGCTGCGTCGTCTGGCCAGTGGTTAGCCATCGCCAGCAGCAACTTCTGCGGCCCGCAGTTTGCCGGCATGTGGCGTGACAAGGCCTGGCACCTGAACGTGACGCGCGCCATTAAGAGCGCCTCGATCAGGCCGGCCCTTCGTCAGGGAAGGCTCTACGAGCGGATTTGATAACTCCGGGTTTGCATGATTGGAGGCCGAAACGAATCGGATATGGGACTCCCACCCCAATTGCTCCGGCCCGTTATTACCAAAAACGGATGTTGGAATCCGGATTCTGCGCCACCACTCAGGCGATCTGCCACGTAGCGACTACCGCCGAGAAGTATCCGCGGAAGGGTTGGGATTGAAATGTGGGCGGAGAGATGGCGTGCGGCTCGCGTGTACGCCGGCCGCCTGATCGAACTGCAGAAGAAGGCAGTCGATGAAGTGGTGGAAGCAAAAAGTCAGGCCATCCCGCCATGTGCGTCTACCAGCCCGCCACGCAAGAGATGGATTTCGAGGTCACATTCAAGGGCGGGTGAGTCTTCACGGGTGGTCGCTAATTCTGATCACCGATGCTACGGCGACGTCTGCCGCTTCGCGGGACTGGTGACCGAAGACTGTCGGAAAGAGATCTTCCGCTCAAACTTCGAGCCGCGCACTGGCAGCGCGCGCAACGTTATTAGTCCTTATCGGTAGCTACCCGGCCACGCAGGACGCTGGGTGGAAGCTCACCGGAGGACCGTCGAAGATGGTTAGCGTGTCCTCATTTGAGCCTGGATTCCCTCGATTGGGGGCTCTGGGGCTACGGCGCTTCCCACTCCAGCGCGTAAATCTCTCGAGTCCCGGTGTCGCGCAGCGAGAGGATTGAATCGTCCGGCGCGAGGCCCGTCCACACGTCCGACGAGCGGACTAGGCGCTGTTCCTCCTTGTCGCTGAAGAGCTGCTCAAGCTTACGGCCGCGAAGCCTCACGCGATACCACGACCGTGGCCCGTCCCCCGTGAAAGAGATGAAACAGACCCACGCCCCGTCGTGCGACCAGCCTGGGTATCCGGCCCGTAGCGCGGCCAGTTCGGTTTGCTCCTGCGTTGCCACGTCGTACAGCCTGACCTTCCATTCCGGGGCCGAAAGACCGAGAATCGAATGCCCATCCGGTGACCATCGCGGCGACCACATTCCCTCCGAGCCGGGCAACACCGAGATCTGGCGCGTCTTCAAATCGACGATCCGGATCGCCATCCGGTTCGGCGCCGCCGGTGCAGGCACGGTAACGTCGGTGCTGGCGCCGAAGGGGCTGCCGCCGAAGGCGAGCGAGGTACCGTCGGGCGACCAGGTCGGATCCGCATCGCCATTCTCCCCCGCCTCGCCGTTGGTAATCTGCTGGGGTTCGCCGCCCTCCGCCGGCAGGACGTAAATCCTCGAGAGGCTCCCCGGCGCCTGTCCGAAGAAAGCGATCTGCCTGCCGTCGGGCGACCAGCGTGGCAGTCTCGCCTGAAGAGGCGGAAAGGTCAGTTGCGCCCGGTTGCTTCCGTCCAGCGAACTCCGCCACAAGGTCCCCTCGGGATACGCGACATACGCGGCGAGCTTTCCGTCCCGCGAAAAACTGACATCCTGAGCGGAGATACCCGTGAGATACGGTTCGAACTGGCGCGACTCCCGGTTGAGGACTACCAGTTCGTTGCGCACCTGCGAGCCCACTACATAGAGCCGCTTTCCATCCGGGCTCGGAACCGGGTACTCGAAGGAGATCGGTCCGGTGGTCAACGCGACCGGCTCCTGGCTGGCGCGGCGGAGGAATCCGGTCTTCTCGCGCATGGCCCAGACGTTCCTGGTGCCGCCGCCGAGAACGGAGAAGACAAAGTATTTCCCGTCCGGCGTCCAGAGGCCGCAGCAGTGCGCACTTTGCAGGCGCGGAAACAGACGGCGTGGCTGGCCGCCGTCGGCGCTGACCTCCCAGATGGAATCCGCTGCCGACCCTCCGGCCACCGTAAAGCGGACGGCGGCGCCGTCGGGCGACCAGTGAGGAAAGAAGGCCCGGCTGGGCAGAGTGGCCAGTTGCCGGACTTCCGTCCCGTCGCTCGCCGCAACGCGCAACTGGTTGCCGTTCGCGTAGACCACTCTCTTTCCGTCCGGCGACCATGCCGCGCCGCCGGTCGCGACGATGTCGCCAATGCGGTGTGGCGAGCCACCCAGCAACGGTTCCGCCCAAAGTGTCGGCGGCGAATAGGGTCCGTTGGCTCTGCCCAGGACCAGCAGCTCCGAACGATCCGGTGAGAGATCGACGACGTCAGCGTTCTTTAGCGGCGCGGGCAGCGGAATCGACTCCCCTCCGCGGGACGATGCCTGCCACAGCTCGTCGGTGGCATCCTCACGCGTCGAGGTAAAGTACACCCGCCCGCCATCGGTCACCAGCGGCAGGTTGCTGACGCGGCGATCGTCGGTGATCTTCACCGTGCGCAGGATTCTCGGCGGCGCCACCGGGCGAAACAACAGGAGTACCGCGCCGATCAAGGCCACAGCCGCGGTGGCGGCCCCCACCAGAATGAGCCGGCGCGGCATCGGGCGCGAGGCCGGGGTCCTGACACTCGATACGGCTGCCGAAGCCAGGCCGAATTCCGTGTTGCGCTGCAGCCGCTTCAAGTCGGCGCGCATGTCGGCGGCGCTCTGGTAGCGGATCTCGGGGTTCTTCTCCAGCGCCTTGAGGATGATCTGCTCGAGTCCCGCCGGCAGAAGCGGGTTCAGGCGGCAAGGTGGTTCCGGCGCTTCGTGCAGGATGGCGGCCATCACCACGGCCGAAGTCTTCCCCTCGAAGGGCATCCTCCCCGTCGCCATTTCGTACAGCACCACGCCCAGGCTGAACAGATCGGTCCGCCGGTCCAGGTCGTCGCCCTTTGCCTGCTCGGGAGACGTGTATCCGGGCGTACCCGCGGCCGTGCCCGGCGCGGTCAGAAGGTCCAGTGCCACGGTCGGCGTCTGGTCTGGGGTTGTGGCCGAGGTCAGCTTCCCGGCGGGCGTGAGCTTGGCCAGTCCGAAGTCCAGGATCTTCACTTCGCCGCGCCCGACGAGAAAGAGGTTGGCCGGCTTGATGTCCCGATGCACGAAGCCTCGCGCGTGGGCCGCGTCGAGGCCATCGGCAATCTGGATAGCCCAGGCGAGCAGCGAGTCGAGCGGTACCGGGTGGCCGCCCATGAGTTGCTTCAGCGTGCCGCCTTCCAGCAGCTCCATCACCAGGAACGGGTGCCCGTCGTGCTCACCGGCTTCGTACAGCGTGCAGATGTTGGGATGGTTGATGGCCGCGGCCGCGCGCGCCTCCCGCTCAAAACGCTCCAGGGCCGCGGTGTCCCGGGCCATTTCGTCCGGCAGGAACTTCAGCGCCACCTGTCGTCCCAGCTTCAGGTCCTCGGCGCGATACACCACGCCCATACCGCCACCGCCGATCTTCTCGATGATGCGGTAGTGCGAAACGATTTGGTCGACCATGGTAGCGATTACGGCTCCGACACCCTGTTGATGCGGCAGGAGGCCACCGCGATGCTCACGCTGTACTCAATGGTCCCATAACCGCGAACGGTGAGCCGCGGGAAGAGGGCATAACGGGGATTTCCCCGCTGGTACACCAGGCGCTTGCTCGCGCCGCGACCTCCCACCGCTGGCGAGCTGGCACGGAAGGGTTGCGTTGCCGGAGGGCTCCCGCAGCAGTACCATTCATGAACCGGCCACCGGCTTCGTGGGGCGGCGTTATCGCGCCATATCGGTAGCCTACTAGACATCAGACTGGGCCACTTCTACGTGGTTGTGCCGGACGCGAGATCGCTGGCGTTACCTGGCTCCATCCGCTTCGGCAGGGACGGAGCCTTGTCCGATGAAGCCGTTGCGCTGCGGTTTGCCGTCGTCGAGCAGCACGTACTGGGCGGGTGCTTCGAGGCGCGACGCCTTGACCGTGCTGAGCGGGTCGTTACCCGCCACAGTGAGCGCCATGTGTGAGGCGTCGAGCGGGTTCTTCGTGGCGTACACCAGCGCTTCGCGCTCGGACGCGTGGGAGCCGCCATCAACTTTGAAGCACGCGCCTTCGTAGGAAAGTCCCAGCTTTTCGGCCCAAGCCGCCAGAGCCGAGTTCGTTTCGGGGCGGCCGACGAAGACCACATCGCGATGGCGGAGCAGATCGTCCGACGCCTCAAAATCCTTGTAGATCGGCGCCTGACTTTCGTACCGGTTGAGAAACCGGCTCTGCAGTTGCTCGGCGGCGTAGCGGTTCGCGCCGGCTTCCCGCACCGTGCCGTACACGATCACGGCTGTAGCGAGGTGCCGGCCGATATCGCTCGTGAGGTACGCCGGACCGTCTGAGGGCTCGCTGAACTCGAATCGCACTCCGGCCTTGTCGAGGAACGATTGCGCGGTCACCGTCTTGGTGGCGTTGGCCGCGAAGTAGTCGGTCATCAGCTTCAGAAAGGCATCGTCGCCCATTTTGCGCCGCAGGGCATCGAGGAACAGTACTCCATTCGCCTTTTCCAACCGGACGCGCGTCACGGCGTTCTGGGGAGCGAGTTTCAGGCCCCGATAGGTGGCGCGCTCCGCGCTCATCGCCTGCTCCAAGTCGTCCGATTCTAGAACGCGGTAATAGCCGGCGGCGCCCCCAACGAACCAGGTGTCGGCTTCCGAAGCCGGCAGCACCCAGCCCTTCCAGAGACGGTCCTTCAGCGACGCCGCCTTGCGGGCCGGCTTCGCGTCGGAATCCGCCTTGCTAGCAAGACGGATCTTTTCGTTCTCCTGAATGGCCGTCCGCAGTCCGTCCGACTCTCCGGCTCGGAGCAGCACATAGCCCGAAGGGTACAGGCCGTCGTTCCCGGCATAGCCGGATCCTCCGGGCGTCCATTCGCGCTGGTTGGGCTTCCCGAACTCCGCCCAGACCATCATGCGGTTTGCCATGTCCGAGGTCGCCACCTTGGCATCCATCGTGCTCGCGCTCACCAGCGGCGCCGTGCGGAATGCGAGAAATGCAAACTGCTCGTCGATCTGGCCCCGATGCGCCTGGTAGAGGCCCTGCCAGGCCAGATCGCGAACGCCGGGAGTATAGGGGATGTAATCCGGCTCGCCTTTCGGATCGGGGTAGTTCTCCAGGCGAACCTCGAGGTCCTTGGGGTTGTTGTCTCCCCAATAGAAGCCGGGCGTTCCGCCGAACCATTCCTCTTTCGAACTCCGCCACAGTCTGGCCTTATTGGTGCCCAGTTCGTACATGGCGATTTCATTGTTCTTGGCGTCGCCAATCAGCCACTCGTTGGTGTAGAGGCCGTTGTTGCGCGTGCCAAGACGTTCGACGATTT
This sequence comes from Bryobacterales bacterium, assembly GCA_963719445.1. Taxonomy (GTDB): domain Bacteria; phylum Acidobacteriota; class Terriglobia; order Bryobacterales; family Bryobacteraceae; genus DASWZN01. The sequence continues at coordinate 2,083,876 of OY970385.1, read as the reverse complement.
CGTCGATGTTGCCGCCGTACTGAATGGCCGTGCGAGCGCGAAAAGCGATGGGAGTGCCCCGCGCATTAAACGGCGTCTGGTTGATCGTATCCTCGGTCAGGACCATCCCCGCGTCGTTCTGGTACCAGTCGGTGCCGCTCTCGATGCCGCCAGGATAGCTCTGGATAAGCATGCGGTGGCCCGCGGTGGGCTTGATGTCCAGCATCACGTTGGTTTGCTCGGCCAGTGTCAGCGGCCACCAAGTGACGTGGCCAATCACCATCTTGCCATCCCGCGTAGCGGGTCCAGTGGCCGCGAAGGCGCTGCAATGGTCCGGCGGGGAGTCGTGCTTGCCTGCGTATGCCGGCTTGTCGAAGCTCAGCCCCTCGAGCCCCGTAGCACTCGTGGAAACGGCTTGGTCCAGTGTGCCCAACTCTACGGTGACGTTCGCTACCACGATGTCCATCAGGTCGATGCGGCGCTTGCCCCACCTGGCTCCGGCATCTGAAGCGCCATCGGCGATGCCGCGCATCTCCTCCAGGATTTCGCGATCGAAGCCTCGGAGAAAGAGGGCGTTGGAGGTGGTGCGGTACTGGTCCCACTGGTCCTTGGAACCTAGGGTGGCGGCGCAGCGCGCTAAGTACTCGGGAATCTCTTGCGCCATCAAGCGGCCGTGCTGGTAACCGCGTTCGTACGGAGCGCCTTCAATGTGGAGGTAGATCCACCCGCCGGACGGATAGCGATAGGCGGGCCCAAAGGTCCGCACCGCCTCGCGCGCCGGCCACTCGTCGGTGGTTGCTTCCTCGAGGCTCACGCCCTCGAACCACGCTTTGCCGCGGATGGAGCCGCCACCGCCGGCGGTGAGAACGATCGCGTCCTGCGCGCGGCTGGCGATGAATTTCAAACAGAGCCGCGTCCAGGCCTGCGTGCCGCCCACGGAAACCGAGTGGACGTCCCACGGCATGGAAGCCATGGTGAGCGCCGCGCCAACAGTGATCGGGGATCGATCAAGATCCTTGACCGTGAGCCCTTCGGTGCGCACCCAACCGCTCAGCTCGTATCCCTTGCCGATGGTCAGCACAATGGGCGCGAAACGCACCACCGCTCCGCTGTCGGACGCGCCCGCCTCCAGGCGCAGGGACTTGCTGCCGCCGTGCAGCACCGCGGGGTCGGGCGTTGCGGCGCCCTCGATGGCAGTCCAGTTCTGCTTGTCGAACGAGCTTCTGAAGAGCGGCGTCGCGGCATGAGTCACCATCGCGGCGGACAGACAGCACAGGAGACGGAACATGGGGCCCCCCTTTTGAAAACAGGATACACCGTCGTAGCTTGGGCTCAGGAGCCGGCGGTGCGCCTTAGAGGCCTTCGGAGGCTCCATCCCGTCAGGACCCGCGCCCCGCCGCCGTTGGACCGCTCGAACAACTCTTGGGTACGCTAATTCAGGAACGAACCACGGAAATGCCAGCGTGATACCCGCCAGGTTATCCCTCGGCATGGTTGCTTCCCAGCAGAGCCGGCTTCCGTTTCGCCTGGCAGAGCCATTGTAACTCCGGATTTCATGCCGCTTGTTGCCGGCGCAGTTGCCGCTGGCGTCGCGCCTCCTCCAGCTTGCGGTCGCGCGCGGCATGGATCTCGGCCTGGCGGCCGGCCTGCATGTCGGCCGGCGTCACGAAGCCGATAGCACTGTGCAGCCGCACCGTGTTGTAGTGATCGACGTAGTGTTGGATCTGCCGCCGCGCATCTTCCGGCGTCAGCGGCGTGCCCGGCCGGATGCACTCGCTCTTCAGCGATTTGTGCCAGCGCTCGATCTTGCCGTTCGATTGCGGATAGTAGGGCGCCGTGCGCACGTGCGTTCATGCCCGCGATGCGGATGAACTCCTTGAAGTCCCGGGCGATGAACTGCGGTCCGTTGTCGGAGATGATCCGCGGCCGGGCCTGGGGATACTTCTCCCGCGCCGCCTGCAAAATGATCTCGATGTCGGCCTCGGTCATGGCCGGCCGCAGATCCCAGTGCACCAGGAAGCGGCTGAAGCCATCCAACACGCTGGCCAGGTAGTAGAACGTCCCGCCCAGGTTGATATAGGAAACATCGATGTGCCAGTGCTGGTGCGGCGCGGGCGGCTGCTCGAAGCCGGTCCCTTTCTTCGACGGCTTGCCGTTCCATTTTCGTAGCAGCCCCGCCCGGCTCAGCACGCGCCACACGCTCACCGGACTGACCGCCACGATGTCGGCGTCCAGCAGCATAAACGTCAGCCGCCGGTAGCCCTCCAGCGGATGCTTCAGATGGAAAGCCACGATGGCCTGCTTCTCCCACTCCTCCAGCTAGAAGTCGCGGGGAACCCAACCGTTGTGCTGGTTCACGCGGCCATAGCGCTGGCGCCAGGAATAGAACTTGCTGGCCGCCACGCCCAGCCAGGCGATGAACCGTCCGGCGCCGATCTCGGTGGTCTCCGACCAGCGCCGGACGAAATCCACGATCTGGTCCCGCACATCGTGCGGCACCCAGACCCGGTTCAGGGTTCCCCAAGACTTTTTTTAGCGCGACGTGCTCCTCCATCAGCTCGGCGTGGCCCTGGGTCCGAAAGGCGGCGGCCCCGTTCTCGAAGAACTCCTTCTGCCAGCGGTAGAACACGTCGGCTGCAGCCCCAGCTCGTCACACAGGACCGAGACGGCCACCCCTTCCAGCAAATGCCGCCTCAGGACGGCGACCTTCTCTTCTGCGGTGTAGTGCTTTCGTGGTTTCTTCACGCGTTCTCTCCGTTATCTTAACGGCAGAACGCTCTCTCCATTTCCAGCTGAGGCGGGACAAAGGGGTTTCATCGTTTTGGCACACAAGTGCTAGACTGGTCTTAATCGGATGTCGATAGCGAGGGGCTATACAGGGGGCGACGACCGCGAACTGTACTCGGGCCTGATCCGGCTCCACATTCTGTATCGCGCTGCCCACGAGCCGATTTTTGGGCTCGGAATGGCGGAGGAGTTGGCCCGCCACGGTTACCGGATCAGCTTGGGAACCCTCTACCCGCTCCTCCACGGACTCCAGAAGAAAGGCTACCTGCGCTCGCAGGAAAAGCGGAGCGGCAAGTCGCTGCGCAAGCTGTACCGCGCCACGCCTTTGGGGCGCCGGGCGCTTGTCGCAGCCAAAACCAAGGTGCGCGAGTTGTTCGGAGAACTCATCGGGGGCGAATGATTGGACACAAAGCGGGATTCACGACAATCCTGGCGATGATGTTTGCCGTAACCGCCGATGTCAGGGCGCAGCAGGCGCCGCTGACGGTCGGGCAGGCCGTCGCTCAGGCCCTTCGGACGTACCCGGCGATACGCGCGTCGGCGGAGCAAGTCTCGGTCGCGGCGGCCGGAATCAACTTGGCGCGTACGGCGTATTTGCCTCGGGCGGACTTTTTGGGACAGGTCGACCGCGCCACGCGAAACAACGTGTTCGGGCTAACGCTTCCGCAGGGCGTGATCCCTTCCCTGTCGGGCCCGGTGCTGGGCACCAACAGCCTCACCAGCGTGTGGGGAAGCGCGGCGGGGGTACTGGTTTCGTGGGAGCCTTTCGATTTCGGCCTGCGCCGCGCGAATGTGGAAGCTGCCGGATCCAACCGCTTGCGCGCCGAGGCCGAAGCGGGCGTGGCACGGTTCCAGGTCGGCGCCGCGGCTGCGGATTCGTTTCTCACGCTGCTGGCGGCTGAGCAGACCGTGGTTGCCGCGCGGGCCGGCGTGGAGCGGGCGCGAGTGCTTTCCCAAGTGACCGACAGCCTTGCCCGGAGCGGCCTGCGGCCCGGCGCCGACGCGGCGCGGGCCCGTGCTGAGCTCGCCTTCGCCGAGACGCAACTGGTTCAGACGGAGCAAGCGGTGGACGTCGCGCGCGCGGCGCTGGCGGACCTGCTCGGTGTTCCCGCAGCGCAACTCAAGGTGGAGGCGGGACCGTTGCTGGGCGCGGCGCCCGCGGCGCTCCCGGAGGCCGCGGCGCTGGCCGGTCACCCCATTGCCCAGCAGCAGAACGCGGTGGTCGAGGAGGCGCGGGCGCAGGAACACGCGCTCGAGCGCGTGTACTTTCCGCGCTTGTTCCTGCAGGGCAGCGCCTACGGCCGCGGCACGGGTGCGCGAACCGACGGGACCACCGGCGGCGGGCTCACCGGCCTGGGACCGAACGTGGGGAACTGGGCGCTGGGGCTGACCGTGACTTTTGCGGCCATGGACTTTGCGGCAGTCCACGCGCGCGAGCAGGTGCAGCAGCACCTGATACGGGCAGCCGCCGCGCAATATGACCGCCTCCTCCAGGATCTTCAGGGGCAGTTGGAGCAGGCGCAGGCCCGGCTCAACGGGGCGCGGCGGGTGGCCGAGAACACGCCGGTTGAGTTGGACGCGGCTCGGACGGCGGAACAGCAGGCGACGGCGCGCTACAAGTCGGGGCTCGGCAATATCGTCGAGGTCGCTGAGGCCGAGCGGCTGCTGACGCAGGCTGAAATCGACGACGCGCTGGCCAAACTGGGCGTGTGGCGTGCACTGCTGGGGGTGGCCGCGGCGCAGGGCGACCTTGAGCCGTTCCTGCAAAGGGCCGGGAAGTAACGGAGAGATCCTATGTGGTTGGTGCTGGCATCTATGCGGCGGCCCATTACGATCCTGGTGGCCGTGCTCGCGGTGGCGCTGGCCTCCATCCTGGCAATCCGGCGCATGAAAGTGGACATTCTTCCAGCGGTCGGGGCGCCCCAGGTCTACGTGGCGCAGCCTTACGGTGGCATGGATCCGAGCCAGATGGAAGGATTCCTGACTTACTACTACGAGTATCACTTCCTGTACATCACGGGCATCGAACACGTCGAATCCAGGAGCATCCAGGGCGCCGCGCTGATGAAGCTGGTCTTTCATCCGGACACCGACATGAGCCGCGCCATGGCCGAAGTGGTCGGCTACGTCAACCGCGCGCGCTCGTTCATGCCGCCCGGGACCGTGCCGCCGTTCATCATGCGTTTCGACGCGGGCAGCGTGCCGGTGGGCCAACTGGTGTTCTCGAGCCCGACTCTCTCTCCCGGCGAGATGCAGGACATCGCGCTCAACCGCGTGCGGCCGATCTTCGCCACGCTCGCGGGCGTGTCGGCGCCGCCGCCGTTCGGGGGCAACCAGCGGAGCATCGTCATCAGCGTGGACCCGGAGAAGATGCGGTCGTACCGCCTGTCGCCGCAAGAGGTCGTGGAAGCGGTGAACCGGGCCAGCACGGTGCTGCCTTCGGGCAACGTGCGTACCGGAAACCTGCTGCGCATCGCTTCGACGAACGCGGTGCTGGGCGGCAATCTGCAGGAGCTGCTGAGTACGCCGATCCGGCCCGGCGCGGGCGCGGCCGTGTATCTGCGCGACATCGGGACGATCCAGGACTCGACCGATATCGTGGTGGGCTACGCGCACGTGGACGGTCGGCGCACGGTCTACATCCCCGTGACCAAGCGCGCCGACGCCTCGACCCTGGACGTGATCCGGCGCGTCAAGGCGGCGCTGCCCTCGATGCGCGCGGTGGCCAACGCGATCGCGCCCGACGTGAAGATCGATTTCGTCTTCGACCAATCGCCGTACGTTGTGAACGCGATCGACGGGCTGATCCGCGAAGGACTGCTGGGCGCGGTGCTGACCGGGCTGATGGTGCTGGTTTTCCTGCGCGACTGGCGCAGCGCCGTGATCGTAATCACGTCGATCCCGTTTGCCCTGCTCGCTTCGGTGGTGTGGCTGTGGGCCACCGGCGAGACGATCAACATCATGACGCTGGGCGGGCTGGCGCTGGCCGTCGGAGTGCTGGTCGATGAGGCGACCGTTACGGTCGAGAGCATCCACACACACCTGGCTACGGGCCTCACGCGGCCGCGGGCGGTGATCGAGGCGTCTCGCAAGACGGCAGTGCCGCGCCTGCTCGCGATGGTGAGCATTCTGGCGGTCTTCGTGCCGTCGTTCTTCATGGCGGGCGCGGCGCGGCAGTTGTTCGTCCCCCTGTCGCTGGCGGTCGGGTTCGCGATGATGTCGTCTTACTTGCTTTCGAGCTCGCTCGTGCCGGTGATGGCGACCTGGCTGATGCGTGCGGGTCATGACTCTGGAGAGGCGGGGCGCTTCCGCGCCGCTTACGGCGCCTACCTGCGCTTTGTGCTGCGATTCCGCTGGCCGCTGGTGGGAGCCTATTTCGCGGGCGCGGCCGTGCTGATCTGGGTGCTCGCCCCGCGCGTCGGGACCGAGATCTTTCCCGCGGCGGACGCCGGCCAGTTGCAGATCCGCATGCGCGCTCCCGCCGGGACCGTGATCGAGCAGACGGAGATCGACGCGCTGAAGACGCTGGACGTCATCAAGAGAGTGGCCGGCCCGGAGAACATCGCCATTAGCACGGATTTCGTGGGCGTGCAGGCGGCCAGTTATCCCATCAACACGATCTATCTGTTCACCGCCGGCCCGCAGGAGGCGGTCCTGCGCGTGGCGCTCAAGCCGTCGGCCCGGCTGAGCGGAGAGCAGCTGCGCGAGACGCTACGAACGGAGCTGCGCAAGGCACTTCCGGATACCGCCTTCTCGTTTGAAGCGCCGGACATTATCAGCCAGGTGATGAGCTTCGGTTCGGCCACGCCCATCGAGATCGATGTGCAGGGCCCCAACATGCCTGCCAACCGGGCGCACGCGGCGCGGGTTTTTGCGGAGCTTCGGAAGTCGGCGCATCTGCGCGATCTCGAGTACATGCAGGCGCTCGACTACCCCACGCTGGACGTCACCGTGGACCGTGACCGCGCCGGACAACTCGGCCTGACCATGGCGGACGTGGCGCGCTCGCTCGTGACCGCCACTTCTTCGAGCCGCTTTGTCGCCCCCAACTACTGGCGCGACCCCAAGAGCGGCAACGCCTTCCAGATCCAGGTGCAGATTCCACCCTACAGAATGACCTCCGAGCGGGAAGTGGAAAACCTCCCAGTGATGACCGGTGGGGCATGGGGCGGCCACCCGTTGGTCGGCGACATGGCCAGCGTGCGGTACGGGACGGCTTTCGGCGAGGTGGACCGCTATAACATGCAGCGCGTGGTGAGCATGACGGCGAACATCCACGGCGCGCCCCTGGGAACGGTCTCGGGCGAGCTGCGCGAGGCCATTGCGAGGGCGGGGAAGCCACCTTTGGGCGTGACCGTTTTTGTGCGCGGGCAGGTTCCGCCACTCGAAGAGACGCTCTCGGGCCTCGGCACCGGCCTGCTGCTCGCCGTGGCCGTGATCTTCCTGCTTCTGGCGGCGAACTTCCAGTCCTTCCGCCTGGCGATCGCGGCCGTGTCGGCGGCTTCGGCGGTGATCTGCGGCGTGCTGCTCATGCTGCTGGCCACCGGCACGACGCTGAACGTGCAGTCGTTCATGGGCGCGATTATGGCGGTTGGCATTTCGGTGGCGAACGCGATCCTGCTGGTGACGTTCGCCGAAGCGAGCCGGCGCGAAGGCAGGCCGGTGCTCGAAGCGGCGGCGGACGGCGGGCGAGGCCGGCTACGGGCCATCCTCATGACCGCGAGCGCGATGATCGCCGGCATGGTTCCGATAGCGATCGGATTCGGCGAAGGCGGCCAGCAGGCGGCGCCGCTGGGGCGCGCGGTGATCGGCGGATTGCTGGTGGCAACCTTTGCCACGCTGACCGCGCTTCCTTCCGTCTACGCCATTCTGCAAAGGCGCGCGAGCGGGTTCTCGCCATCCCTCGATCCCGACGATCCGGCGAGCAGATACTATGAACGTCAATAGACTGATTGTGGCTGTGCTTCTCGCGACGGCTGCCGGCGCGCAGCAGAGCGTCGAAACCGTGCGCGTAGTCTCGAGGACCGTGGAGCGGAAGCTGGCACTGCCCGGCGAGCTCGCTCCTTACCTGGCGGTGGACCTGTACGCGCGCGTCAACGGATTCGTGGGCCAGGTCGATGTGGACCGCGGCAGCATGGTCAAGAAGGGGCAATCGCTGATCATGCTGGTAGCGCCCGAACTGGCGGCGCAACTGGCGGAGGCGGAGAGCAAGGCGCAGGCGGCCGAGTCGCAGCGCGCCGAAGCCCAGGCGAGACTCGTGGCCAGCCAAAGCACCTACGAACGGACGAAAGCGGCGGCGGCAACTCCGGGCGCGGTGGCCGAGAATGAGGTCGTCGTGGCTGAGAAATCTATGGAGGCCGCGCGCGCTTTGGTCGAAGCCCTGGAGAGCGCGAGCCGCGCCGCGCAGGCCTCGGCCGCTGCCATCAAAGACCTCGAGGGCTACTTGAACGTCACAGCGCCGTTCGATGGCGTGATCACGACGCGGTTCGTGCATCCCGGTGCGCTGGCCGGGCCGGCTGCGGGCGCTTCGGCGACGCCCCTGCTGCGGCTCGAGGACAACGCTCGCCTGCGACTGGTGGTGGCGGTCCCCGAAGCCGACGCGGGCGGCATTCCAAAGGGCGCCCGGGTGACGTTCACCGTGCCGGCCTATCCGGCGGAGACGTTCGTGGGCGTGGTGGCGCGCGTGGCTCACTCGCTCGACTTGAAGACGCGTACCATGCCGGTCGAGCTGGACGTGTCCAATCCCAACCTTCGGCTCGCGCCCGGCATGTACGCCCAGGTGCAATGGCCGGTACGGGCCGCCCGGGCGGCCTTGCTCGTGCCCTCGGCGAGCGTCGTCACGACGAATGAGCGGCAGTTCGTCGTGCGGATCGGCAGCGGCGTGGCCGAATGGGTGACGGTGAGACGCGGCGCGCCAGCCGGCGACCTGGTGGAGGTATTCGGCCCGCTGCGGGCCGGAGACCTGATCGCGCGACGCGGCACCGACGAGCTGCGCGAGGGGACGCGCGTGCAGGCGCGGGAATAAGTGGGCGTATCGGGCAGCCAGGTCTTGTCGGCGAGCGACACATGATCCGGTGCGGCGACGAGCGGCAGGCGGTCCGCCATCCGTCCGATCAAAGAGTTCGTCGATTTGTCGCTGACCGGAATCAAGTTGTACTTCTGCAAGTCGGCATCGCTAACCTCGACATTCCTCGATGGGACCGTGCCCGGCGCGAATCCGGAACGGAAGGGCGGGCGGAACGAGCTTGCGAGCGGCGGACCTCTGTTTCCCGCGGTAAAACTCGAACATGGCCCGCCTTTCCCCCATGGGATCCTGCCAGTAACCGTGGTAGCCGCCCTGCACCCGGACCAGGGTGGCACCGACGCCCACCTTCTGGCAGCGCGCGACGAAGTCAGCCGATTCCTGAAGAACCGCAAACCCATATTCATCGCCCAGAATCCGGTAGCGCTCGTTCTCGTCGAATGCGGCCAGGTAGAAGCTCTCCAGGAACGGCTCGTTGGCCGTGGTGATGAACGGCAGGACGACCACAATGGCATAACCCCGGATGTGCGAGCCGGGGACCCGGTGGAATGCCTTCACGCTGGTTCCGAGCGCGGCGAGGCCGTCCTCGAGCTCGGCGAAGATGGCGGCGACCTTCTGGCTCCAGAACTCGTTCAACCGGCTTTCGGGCACGAGCAGGTGCTTGAGCCGGGCAAGCTGCGCTTTGAGATCGATGGACACCGAGGCATCCGCGGCGAAGAAGCGCTCGGCCCGCTTTGACGGGCGCTGGTAGCCGGCGTCGAGGTCGCCGTAGTAGAACGGCCTCTCGATGGTCTGGCCCGCCACCGAAACGCGGCAGTAATAGAGCCGGTTCGCCGTGAGCTTGCCGGGCTCGAAGTTCACCGGCGCGTGCCGCGCGTCGAGAACCTCCGGTCGGCTCCGGCAGCAAGTCGCGCCGCAACTCCAGAGGATGCCCCGTGGCCACCACGCTGCTCGCCAGGATGGGGTTGACGCCGTTTTCCTGGGCGAGCGTCAGAGCGTACTCGCGAGGGTACAGGTTGACGACCAGACGCCAGTCCTTGGTCAGGTTGCAGACTTTGACCAGTAGGAAGTTGCTGCCCTTCTTCAGCCGCGCTCCGATCAGGTGCTGGTACTTCTTGATCCACTGAAGGGCGTTGTTCGGATCGGCAGCCAGCAGGTCGTGGTCGAGCCAGATCTTCATGTTGTCATCGACGGCCAGGGCGATGACAATGTCCCGGTCTTCCGGGCTTTCAACCGCCGCCGCGACGTAGGCGATCGCGTAGTCCGCGCGCATACGCTGGCCCAGGTCGAGGAGGTTTGTCTTGGGTGCGGTGGAAACAGCGCCATTGAAGAAGAGCGGGTCCAGCTTGACGCCGGGCCCCTGATCGTCAGCCGGACCGCGTAGTACACCAGAACGGCGATGAGAACGGCGCAGGCCGTTCTGGCGCTATTGGCACCGTACTGCGACAGGTGCAGGGACGAAATCTCGACCACCGCGACAGCGAGAACAGACCAGTCCGCGGCGTGCATTTGCGGCGGTGGTCCGGGCAGCAGCCAGATAGCAGCACAGAGGGTGAGTACCAATAGAAGACCGGAGATGGCGCCGCCGAAATAGAAGCCGGCGACCGCGGTGGCGAGAACGCAGGCACAGGTTAGATCGAGAGCATGGTATCCCAAACCGGGCCTGGTGCCGAGAAGATCGACGCTTACCTTCCTGGATGAGGTGCGTCGTCCGCGGGTGTGAACGTCCTCTCTCACCGGGCGTGCGTTTGTGTGTGGGCCATCCGGCGTCCTGAGCCTCAGGGCACACCGAGCCTGACTGTTGCTGCAACGGCCGGCTTGCCCCTCTCGTACAGGCCGATCTCGCCACTGGGAAGCTGGGCGACGTAGTGGGTCCCGAACACGTCCAGTGCGGGAGTCTCGCTGATAATTACTTCTCCGGTCTTGTATTCTACGGCGGCGGTCCGCTTCGCTTGCGGATCGTAGTATGCGCCGAGTCCGAAGGGGTGGATGAGAACGAAGCCCGGATCCGCCGCCCGGAGCAACCGGCCACCCGCTGGGATCCTTGGCTTCAGAAGCACCTTCCCCGCGGGAAACGCCACGAGCGCGGCGGTCACGGTGGGAGGCCCGACTACGAGTTGCGCGATCAGTACTTGCTGTGGAGAGACAAAAGCGAACTCCTGGCTGAGGAGGAGCTTCCTCATGCCCCCTTTCAGCTTGACCCGCTGTCGTTCCTGCAGATCGAAGGCAACGGGAGAACCTTCTGCCTTGGCACCCTCTGGCGCGGCTATGACGAAGCGGCCGTCGGGCGAGAAGTCGATGTCGGCCGCGCCGGGGTCACCCCCCACACTGTAACTCCTTGGGTGGAGAAGATCTCCAGACACGAGTTGCCTCCCGAGTTGCTTCACCTCTAGGATCGTCTCGCCGCGACGAATATCGATTAGTCGGAGTGTGCCGCCAAAATCAACGCACGCCAGAGCGCAACCGTCCGGGGAGAGCGCCTCAGTGTCACACGGCGGCAGGCGGACTTCGGTCGATTGCATACGAGCGTGATTGGCGATATCCCATCGCTCCACGTGCGCCGGGGGCCCGACAAGCACGATGCGCTGCGAATTCGCGCTGGTCGCAGAGGTTACAAACACGAGTTGCTGCGAGTCCGGCGTGAACCAGGCCGCACCGGCGTTTTCGGCCGGGGCCCGAAACAGAATGGCTAAGGGCTGCGCGGTGAGTACCATGACGGCGGACTCGTCCTGCGCAAGGATGTAGTGCCCGTCGGGACTGAAACGGAGCAGGCGAAGGGACGGTGCCGGGGCACCGGCGCTTTGAGGCGGCCCCTGTAGACGGGCGTGGATCTCGCCCGTCGTCGCAAGCGACATTAGGGCAACGATCACCGCCGCAATCCTACACATCCGCGGACCTCCTCTTGCATGTCGTGCGCTGCGTGACGGCCCCCCGATGCACCGCGGGGGTGCCGCGTTCGCTTCCCGTTTCAGGGCTTGGGCGGCGGACCGGTGAGATAACATGCCCCGCTTCCGTCGTCGCTGGGATTGAACTGCCAATGGTAACCCTTCGGGCATTTGCCCGGCGTAAAGGTCGGGCCCGGAGCGAACGACAGGGTTAGGGCTCCCCCGAAGGGCGTAAAGCCCCCACTTGGTCTCCCTAGGACGATTCCCCCGTTCGGGCCGATTGTGATCGCGCCGCCGCTCAGATTTTCGATGGTCTTGGCCGGATCGGGGTTCTCCTGAGCGTAGTTTGCCCAGAACAAGTCGTTCCACAGCGTTGCGAAGCCGCTTTCGTGCAGAGCACCTTCATCCGCCAGGTAAATACCGCTCTGCTGTGAGAGGTAGTTGCTTGGGTTGTTTGGAGCGGTGCTATAGGTGTCAATGCCCTGAGACTGAGCGGCGTAGGCGAGGGTGTTGTTCGCCGTAGGCGCCGAGTTCTGGGCAGCGCTGAACGGAGGGCTCCCGGGGTTCGGGTAGGCGGGGAGCGTGGACCCATTGACGGGACCGAGCGGATCCTGAGTATTCACTGCATTCAGCGAATCGGATGGCGAGAGATCCGGGGGATCCGGGAGTTGCACGCTGCCATCGTCCGCCGCGCCACGGTCGTCCGGATCACCATCTTCATCCTCCACGTCCGTCCCGTTCGGGTCTCTCTTGTTGATCGGGTCGTCCAGGGCGTAAGTGTAGCGATTCCAACTCTGCGGAATCTGGGGTTCGGCGCTGCTCGCCTTCGGATCCGGCGTCGTGAACCGCGCAATCTGGCTGGAGTAGTAGCGGTGATGCGCATAATCCAGGTTGGTGGTTGAATCCCGATTGTACGTCGCAAACTGCACTACCGTGGCCGTCCCGCTCCGCACCTCCCCATACGGGAAGTACGACATCGGCGATTGCCCGCCTTCCACCACCGCCGTCCCCAACCGGTCCTCCACCGAGCCATTGTCCACCCGCTTGCCAGCAAAGTAAACCATCGGCGTCCCGCCCTGCACGGTCCCGCTTGCCAGGTAGAAGTCCGCCAGCGGTTTGCCGTCCAGCCCGTTGTAGAACACGTGCAGCACCCCGTCCGGCCCCTGCTTCCACACCCGCAGCCCGCCCGGATCGTACCCGTAACTCTCCGTCCCGTTCAGGTTGGTCGCCGGGTCGTAGATGAAGTGGGCGGCGGGCGCCCAGCCTTGCGCCGGCATGAACTGGATCTGACCCGGATTGTTATAGAGCCAAACCGTCGCTGGCGCTTGACTCCAATCCACACTCCTCACCGTTGCTCAGCGTCGCCTAAGTCAATCCCGTACTCTAGCAGCATGTGGGCTTTGTTGAGTTCGCGTAGCATGGCTTTGTGCGGAACATCAATCAGATATCCGAAACACCAGTCCCTTATACCTTGATTAGGCGCTGTGGCGGGACCAACAGTCTTGGCGTTCACGCCCAGAAGCAGGCGGTCGTTCCCGATCCAGCGGAGAGCCCTGGCATAGAACATCCGAAGGTCATAGTCCGTCGGCGCGTAATACTGTTGTGCACGCTCGTCGAAGACCTTCCGGACAGCCAGCGTGAGATCGATCACCGGAACGCCTAACTGCTCCCCACCCTCTCCCATAGAAAAGTGTGTGCCGAAGACGAGTACATACGCAAGGTTTGCATAGCGATGGTCCGTCAGCGCGAAGGCTTGGCTGTCGGGCCTCCACAGCACGTCCACATTCGCTTCGATAGGCCACACCTGAATGCCGCCCCCAGGGAACTCTGAGGGATCGACCGTCACCCAGGCCCTCAAGGACTCCTTCGGGCCGGTGACTGTGACGCCGAGCCTCCCGTCGGGCGACTTGACAACCGCCCTACCTCCGAACGCGTCAAGAGATGTCGGGCGAGCGCCGGACGCAATCGTCTGCGCCCCAGCCGACGAGGCCGCAATAGCCAAGCAAAACGCTGTCAACAGCACCAGAGAACGCATGCGTCCCCCAATCCGGCGCGAAGTCGGCCCCGCGCTGGAGGAAGCATGGACCGCGCGGACTCGGGGTGCAAGCATGGTTCCCGTCGCGGCTTTAGAGTGGACGTAGTCTGCCATGTACCACACTCCAATGTCCCTTCGATTTCAAACCAAGCCTGGCGGCGGAAGGACGGCGTCGCCGATTGGCGCGCAAGTGAACGGAGCCGACGCAGGAAACGTGATCGTTTCTGCCCGGACGGACCGCCGTAAGAGACTCCGCTCACCCAGGCCTTCTGCGCCTGGTCCGTCAGCCCCACCGGCCGCCCGAGCGTGTCGAAGCTGTAGGTGAACAACTGGCTTGTCGCCGGCCACTGCTGCGAGTACGGCTGCAAGCCGATGTTGTAGGGCTCGTACCAGACCGGATAGCCGATGGTCTGGAGTTGGCCCAGATTGGTGTAACCGAACTTCGCATCAATGTAACTGGGAGAGCACGTACCCCCAAGAGGACAGGTTTGCTGGCCCAGCACCGGCGTGTAGAGCCGTTTCGTGGTCACCAAACCAGCATAGTACTGGTAGGCCTGAGTGAACTGCCCGCCCGGACACGAACTGGCGCTCCACTGCGCCGCCATCAGCCGTCCGTTGGTATTCGTCCAGTTACTGCTTCCGACGTTGGCGGGCAGCGTGTCCCAGTAGTAGCTCACCTGACTGCACGGGTCCGCCGTGCCGTTGGCCATGTAAACGGTTTTACCCGTGACGCGCGCGTAGGCATCGTAGGCGAACTGGATCTTCTGGCCCTTGGCGTCGGTCTTGCTCAACAAAGTGCCATCGCTGTTGTAAGCGAAGGAGACCGTGCCGTTTTCGGGGTTGGTGGCCTTCACAAGGCCGGCGCTGGTGAGTGTGCTCAGCGGTAGGTGATCGTGCGCCGGCACACGGACTGCAGAACCGGAACGCCGCCCGCACCCGGCTGAAAGCACCCCCGCCTCTCGGTCCAGTTGCCGTGGTCATCCCAGACACTCTCGGTATAGCGCCTTCCCCCGTGTGGAGTGGTCACCGCCAGCAGGCGGTAGAGATCGGGCGCATCCTCAGCTCTTGTTCCAGGCATTGCCTCGTAACGGATCGATGCGATGGAGCCGTCCCTCTCCATCTGGGCAACGCGCCGGAACAGCGCTTTCCCACCTGTGCTGAAGAACACCTGCTCACGCGTCGTCCCCTCGTAGCGGGTCTGGATCTTTCCTGGGATCGGGAACGAGTCCTGGCCAGCCTGGACCTTATAAGGGCCCGTCGTCTGCTCGACGACGCGGCCTTGGGCGTCGTATTTCCAGCACACGTGATACCCTTCTTCGCTCCACAATTCGACCGCCCGACCGGCCGCGTCCAAACGAAACCTGCTCGGTTCTCTTGCCTTTCCGGATGGCAATACCACCGTTCGCTCAACGGTCGATGGATCGCCGGTGTACCGGAACTTCTCGGTGTAGACCAGGATGTCCTTCTCCCCCTGACGTATTTCTCTGCGAATGAGACGGCCGGATGCGTCGTATCCGCTGACGGAGTGATTCTCCAGTTTCTGGCCGCGGCCTCGCCGGAACTCCAACAACCTGCCAGCCGTATCGTATTTGAAGGTCTGCCAGACCTCCTCTCCCAACGGTTTGCCAGTGGTCATTGAGTACTCCCGGGTCGTTGTGCCCACGAGAACGCCGTTCCGATAGTCGCCGGTTGCGCGGGTCTTGCGCGTTGACCGATCAACCACCTCCGCCTCGGTTGGGTGCCCGTCAGTATCGTACCTCGTGACTCCCGAACTTAGTGGCAGTTCTTTGACCTCACCCTGCGGGCCGTGTTCTACTCGCACCTGCTCCCAAGCCACGCTGGCGACTTTGCCGCCGTGAACGGCACTCGGGTCCTCGGCTGGGCCTTCGACTTGGTTCTCCTCGACGACCAAGGCCAGAAGGCTCACAATGTCCGGCTTTGGCTCGGCGGCCCAGGAAGGGGTCGAGAGCAGTAAGGGCGTGCAGCACAACAACACAACACGCGGGCGGCCGCCGCTCCTCCTTGAGGGCTTGGAGCCAAAGGAGCATCTGGTGTGAACAGAGGCCGGCCAGGTCAACGGCCGCATATTCGGTTCCCCCTTAGCTTCCGCGTCGAACACCGGCAAGAAGGCCGATTGTGTACCCGGCACAAAGGAACTCCGGGGCATTCTCGTTTCTGGGTTTGCAGGGTGCGCTGACATAGACAGAGCCTGCGGCTAGGGATCACAGAGTTGATGACCGGAACCCGGGTCCCGGGTGGAAGCCCATAGGCATCGCCCCCGCTGACTACGATGCCCCCTACAAGCGTTCCGAAGCCCCCATTTGGCGCGTTTGGCACTTCCCCGGCCATGATGACATTTCGAAGAGCCTCTTCGACGCAATCCAGGGTCGGAAGAAAAGGCGGCACGATAATAGGTACAGACGGGCGCCGCTGCGTTATGTCCGGGGTAAATGGACCAATTCCCGCCGTCCCCAACCGGTCCTCCACCGAGCCATTGTCCACCCGCTTGCCCGCAAAGTAAACCATCGGCGTCCCGCCCTGCACCGCCCCGCCGCTCGCCAGGGTGAAGTCCACCAGCGGTTTGCCGTCCAGCCCGTTGTAGAACACGTGCAGCACCCCGTCCGGCCCCTGCTTCCACACCCGCAGCCCGCCCGGATCGTACCCGTAACTCTCCGTCCCGTTCAGGTTGCTCACCGCCTGCACCATCCGGTTCTCCACGTTGTACGTCATTCCCAGCCCCGGCATCGACGTCAGGTTGCCGTTGGCGTCGTACGTGTAGCTGGTGTCCAGCAGCCGGTTGGTCGCCGGATCGTAGACGTGGTAGGTGGTGGGCGCCGAGCCTTTGGTCGCCGCCTAGGAAGTCATGTTCCCGAACCCGTCGTAAGTGAGATTGCCGTCCAGTACCGTGTGGTCGAACGCGAGCCAGGAAAGATCGGCGAGTCCTTGCCTGGCCAAGCCACCAACGCAGTTGGCATCCTTCAGGAGGATCGAACGGGCCACCCGTTGCTGCTCTTGGAAGGGGAGCATTTCATCCCGTGTTCAGACACGCTTGCCGACGACTGGCTGCCGGCGCCCAAGTCGAAGTGAGGTTGGGAGCTCACGCAGCGGCGCTCCGCGCGCCGAACAAGTCCCGGGTTGCGACGGCAAGCCGCCGACATTCCTGGCCCACGCTCCCTAAGATATCGTCTTGAGAGCAGGACGTTTGTGGGTTGCTGGGGACATTTTGGGGGGCACCAAGGGGACTGGTACGGAACAAAGGTTGTGAACTGCGGCCAAAGTCGTTGAAACTTCGGACGCGGGGTGTATGCTGTTTCCCGGATCTTCTATAGCCAGAAGGAGAGCACGTCGTGAGTGTGTCCCATTATATCGACGGCGCGATTGGTCCCACCGGGGCCGCGAAACGGCCGCTCCCGTTGCGCCCGGTGGCGGTGGTCACCGTCCTGCTCTCCCTGGGCGGATGTACACATCCGCCGCGGGCTTCTCTCGACTCTCCTCTCACGACCGTCGAGCAGGTTCGGCGGCTCCCCCTACATTCAGCAGATCAGGCGCCGCTTCACCTGCGCGGCACCGTCACCTATTCCGATTCCATGCTGGAGCAGTTTTTCTTCCAGGACGCGACCGGCGGCCTCCGCTCGGACAACATCAGCGACAACCTGATGATCGAGAGCGGCTCGTTTGTGGAACTGACAGGAACGGCAACCGGGGGAGGCTCCAGCCCGGCCGGGGCGTTTGACCAGATCCGCCTCATCCGCCCATATGCGCTGCCGCCGGCGGTGCGCGCCCAGCCGCGGGACCTGGTCTCCGGCAAGCTCCAGTACCAGTTCGTCCAGATTGAAGGGCGCGTGCAGTCCGCCGCCCTCGACGACAGCGGCCGTCTGGTCTTGATGGTGGACTCTGGGGGCCGCGCGGTCAAGGTGCTGGTGCGGCAGGAGGTGGGCGGTGTCGATTACCGCGCCTACCCCGGAGCGGAGGTGCAGGCGAGCGGGGTGCTTGCGGCTAGCACTGGTGCCGACGGGGCCATCCACGAAGTGCGGCTGTTGGTCCAGTCGGCACACCAAGTTATCGTCCTGGCGCCGGCCAAGCCGGCTGCGGCTGGACCCACGCAGCGGTCCAGCCTTCCCACGCTGACTACCGCTGCCGAGGTTCACTCGCTCTCGGAAGACCGGGCCAGGATGTCCTATCCAGTCCATCTCCGGGCGGTGGTGACGTACTTCAACCCGCTGGGCCGCGTGCTCACCGTGCAGGACGGCACCGACGGAATCTACGTCTCTGTAGGAGCGGCGGAGGTCCCCCAGCTCCGAGCCGGTCAGTTGGTGGAGATCGAAGGATTCAGCGGCCCGGGCGATTTCGCTCCGGTGGTCGCAACTCCGCGCATCCGAATCTTGGGGAAGCACGCCCTACCCGAGCCGCTCCGCATGGACATCAATAAGCTCCTGTCCGAGCCGCCGGACAGCCGCTGGCTGGAGGCGAGGGGCATCGTCTGTTCCATAGACAGAGCTAACGGCGGCTTGGCGCTCGGGGTCCGTTCGACCGACCATCGCGTGGTGTTACAAGTGGCATACGCCAGCGAATTCCCGCACGGGCTGCTTTATTCGCGCATTCGCTTCCAGGGCGCTCTGGCTCCGGTGTTTAACCTCAAGCGGCAATTGGTGACGGTGGGGATCCGGGTGCCCGAGCCGAAGTTTATCCAAGTGGAGGAGAGTGCCCCGCCAAGCCCGCCCGTACCACGCAGCATCGCGCAACTGCGCCAGTATGCTCCGGGATCGGGGCTCGATCAGGTATCCCGGGTTCGAGGCACGGTGACGCTCACTCACCCGACCGGCCCCACCTACATCAGCGACGCGACGGGAAGCGTGGTGATCGACGACCACACCCTGTCGCACCTTGCCATCGGCGACGTTGTGGAGGCGACCGGTTTCACCGAAACCGACGCGTTGAACCCGGTGCTCAAGGACGCGAACCTGGTCAAGCTGGGGCACGCGGCCGAGCCCAAGGCCCAACGAGCCACCATCACGGACATCCTGGAGGATCGATGGGACCCGAGGCTGGTTGCCGTGGATGGCTTCATGGTGGACACTGTGACGGCCGGGGAGGACCGGCGGCTGGTCCTCCAGGCTGGCGGCACGGTTTTTGATGCCCGGATGGAAAACGGCCGGCTGCCGGCGTTGAAGAACGGAAGTCTGGTTCGCGTTGCGGGGATCGTTTCCTACGATCCGCCGGGCCGGCGATCGGTTCCGCGAAGCTTTACGATTCTGCTGCGCTCGGCGGCGGACGCGATCGTGCTGCGCGATGCGCCGTGGTGGACCAAGGAACGGACCTTCCAGCTTGCGGGAATCCTGGCCGCGCTGGTGCTGATCGCTTTCGCCTGGGCCACCGTCTTGCGCAGGCGCGTGCGGCAGCAGACCGCGGAGCTGCGCGGATCCCGGCAGATGCTCCAGTTGGTTCTGGACCATATCCCGCAGCGGGTCTTCTGGAAGGATCGAGAGGGCCGCTACCTGGGCTGCAACAAGGCCTGCGCGGGCGATGCCGGTGTGCCTACGCCCCAGGAGATCGTGGGCAAGACCGATTACGACCTCCCCAACTGGAGAGCGACGGCCGACCTCTACACGGCCGACGACCGCCAGGTCATACAGACCGGCCAGGCAAAGATCGGCTACGAAGAGCCCATGCTTGGCGCGGGCGGCACCCAGCGCTGGCTGCGCTCCAGCAAGGTCCCCCTGCCTGGCTCCACTGACGGCCCTATTGGCGTTTTAGGAACTTACGAGGACATCACCGAGACCAAACTCGCCGAGGAGAAGCTGCAGCACTACAGCGCCGAACTGGCTGCGGCCAATGAGGAGCTGAAGCGCTTCACCAACACCGTGTCGCATGACCTGCGCGCCCCCTTGGTAAGCCTCAAAGGTTTCGCCACTGAGCTCCGCCAGTCCATCGACACGCTCCGCCAGCCGGGGGAGGCCTTGCTGGCGAATCTGCCGGAGCCGGAGCGGGCCGCAGTGGCGGAGGCCCTGCAAGAAGCGATCCCGGAGGCTCTGGGCTTCATCGAGAACTCGGTGACCCGCATGGACCACCTCACCGGAGCGCTGCTGCGGTTATCGCGGGTCGGCTACCGGGAGTTCCACATGGAGGAACTGGACACCGCGGCCGTGCTGCAGGAAACGGTGGGCAGCCTGGCGCACCAGATCGAGAGCCGCAGCGTCGCATTGGAGATCGGCCCGCTGCCACGGATCACCAGCGACCGCACGGCCATCGAGCAGATCTTCGGGAACCTGCTGGATAACGCCATCAAGTACCTGGACCCGCAGCGGCCCGGGCACATCGAGGTTTCGGCCGAGGAGAAGGCCGATGCGGTCGTCTTCCACGTACGGGACAACGGGCGCGGGATTGCGGAGGAAGACATGGGCAAGGTCTTCCAGCCGTTCCGCCGGGCCGGCCCCGAGGATATTCCCGGAGAGGGCATGGGCCTGGCATTCGTCCGGGCCTTGCTCCATCGGCTGGGCGGGCGCATCGAGTGCCACTCCGAGCCAGGTGCCGGCACGACCTTCAGCTTTACGTTACCGAGCGTTAGCTAAGGAGAACGGATGGACAGACCCGAAGACGTCGTCGTTGGGCTCGCGGTTTTGAAGGCCACAGGCTGGTCGGCCCTCAAGGCGGGGAAGCGCCCGGGTGACCGGTACAGCAGCGGCGAGTCATTCGTAGCGATAGACCGTCACTCGCAGGGCCGCATTCGGGCGCACCGTCAGAATCTCGCCCTGGCCGGTGTCATCGCCGCCCAATTGGCGGACAACACGCCATTGGCCGTCCACGAACTTGCCCTGCTGCACGTCGCCCAGCCCGGCGATCCGCGGCCCTGGCGTGGTTGGAGCGAAACCGATTCGTACTGCGCCGCCAACCGCTCCGAAATAGAATTCGTCCGGTCCCGCGGCTATGAGAATCGCTGTCGCCGGCTGCCCCTGAGGTGCCGGTGCCGCCCGGCCGGCGACGGGCGCGTCCGGCGCGATCGGAATACGGCCAGTACCGACGTACATAAGCGTCAGCGTGTAGTCCCCTAGCTTGACGTCCCGTGGAGCGTCGCCCGAATTCATGCGCACGGCGGTTAGTGTCTCTTTCCCCTGCTGCGCCGCTATGGCCGGAGCCAACTGCGAAACCAGACCGTACGCCGCAGCCAGCTCAGTGTCCGGAGCCGCGGACCGTTCGATGAAGAACGGCGAAAACCCAATGGCGTTGAACTTACCGAAGGCCGAGAGCACATTGGTTGCGTCAGTGCCGGTTTCGGGAATGAACAACGGGTTTCCGTTGCGCGTGAACCTTGCGGAGACTTCGTCGAAGTATTCCAAATACAAATCGGGCGCGAGCGCATCGACCGCGGGCGCTCCGGCTCTCCACACGTCGTGAACCTGGGGCACGGGACCGCCGCTCGGGTACGTTCCAGGCCAGGCATGGTTGGGTTGTTGCAACCAGGCGTTCACATACACTGGAATGTCGTATTCCTTCTTGCCCGCCTCAGCCACTGTGTTCACAAAGCGCGCGTAGTTCCAGGCCATGAAGATCTCATCCACCGGCCAGTGCAGTTTTCGCCAACTTACCTCGTGCTCCTCGGCGCTCATCGGCGGGCTTTTCGTCTGAATGGGCATTTCGAAGCCGTTGGGTTTACCCGGCCCGAATACCTCTTCCCATGTTCCCGAGGTCTTGAAGCCCTGCGCGGCCCATACCTCGCGCAACTCCGGACTCAGGGAATCCTTGTGCCGCTGAAGATAGTCCATCAGATCGTTCGGCACGGGTCCGGCAAAGGCCGTGTTGGCGGGCGCGGATCGGTCGCGCGAGTCGCGCAAAACGCCGACTTCGTTTTCAAGTTGCATCATCACGACGGTGTGCGGCCCGCTATCGACTTCCTTGATGTGCCGCATCAAAGCTCCGTACGCGCGCGCGTCGGCATCCCGCGTGGCGCCGCCGAACGTACTGAGCAACTCCATGCTCTTCCCGCCTTCGATCCGAATCCGCGGGAAGCGCTTATAGTCCTTCTTGACCCAGTAAGGAGCGTAGCTCGACAGACCGTTCTTCCAGCTCCCGAACCATAGAAAGACGAGCTTCAGGTTATTGCGCCGGGCCTCCTGGATGAGACCGTCCACCAGGGCAAACTCGTAGCGGCCCTCGGACGGCTCCATCTGCGCCCACGAGATGGCCACCAGCGCGCAGTTGAGATTGCCGGAAACCAGTTTGGGCCAGACGGGCTGCATATTCTCGAGACTGGTGGCGGTGTTGTTCCCGAGTTCCCCCGCCAGCGCCAGGAACGGCTTTCCATCCACGATCAACTGCGTGGCCGCGCCTTGTTTCTGCAGGCGCGGCGTGCCGGAGACTGGCTGCCCGTGGCATTGGAGCGCGACCAACGCCGCGCATGCGGATAGACACGCAACCCGAATCACTGAGTTCATTCTGCCTTCACCTCAATCGTCTTTTCCAGGCGCACGTCGGCGGACGACGCGCCCACCATGATGCCGAGGCGGCCGGGCTCGACCACGAAGCTGTGCTTGCCCGCGTCCCAATAAGTCAGATCGGTTCCTTTCAGAGGCAGCCGGACGGTCCGCGTCTCGTTCGGCTGGAGGGGGATGCGCTCGAATCCGCGCAGTTCCCTGGTGGGCCGTTCCACCGCGGAATCGAGGTGCTTGACGTACATTTGCACCACCTCATCGCCCGCGCGGGTGCCCGTGTTCTTGACGTCCAGGCTGACGACCACCTCGCCCGCGGCGTTCACCGAGTCGGCCGAAGTGCGCAGGTTGGAATACTCGAACGTCGTGTAACTCAGGCCGAACCCGAAAGGATACAAAGGCTGCCCCTTGAAATACATGTAGGTGCGGCCTTTGCGAATGTCGTAGTCCATCATGGGGGGTAGATCGTCCAACGAACGGACCCACGTGGCCACCAGCCGGCCGGCGGGATTGTAATCGCCAAACAGCACATCCGCCAACGCGTTACCTTCCTCCTGGCTGGAGTGCGCCATGTGCAGAATCGCAGAAACGTTCTCCTGCACCCAGCCGATCGCGTACGGGAAGCTGGACACCAGCACGACGATGGTCTTGGCGTTCGCCGCCTTCACCCGGCGGATCAGGTTGAGCTGCATCGGGTCCAGATCGATAGCCTTGCGGTCTACGGCTTCCTTTCCCTCGCTGGGAAGCGGGCACCGGCCGAACCGATCGTTGCAGGTGGGATGGTTGCCCACGAACACGATGGCAACGTCGGATTCGGCGGCCAGGTTGGCGGCGTAGTTATTGTTGTTGTCCGGCGCATAGCGCGCCCGCACGCCGGGCCCCACCTTGTTCCGAATCCCTTCGAGCGGGGTTACGGTGTAAGGGGGCATCCCGGCGTACCAGTCCACAAGAACCTTGTCGCCGTGGGGCCCGATCACAGCAATGGAGCGAAGTTTGTTCTTGTCCAGAGGCAGGAGGTTATCGCCGTTCTTGAGTAGAACGATGGATTCCTGAGTCACCTTTCTGGCCAGCGCCTTGTTCTTCTCGCTGTACCACGGCTCCTCGGTTCCCGCGATGCCGTTATACGGCGACAATTCGGGCGGATCGAACTCGCCCAGCCGCATGCGCATTCGTATGTTGCCCCGGATGTTGCGTTCGATGTCGGCTTCCGAGACCAGCTTCTTTTCGAGAGCCTCCCGCAAGGGCGCGGAGTATTGATCGAGGAATACGCTGATGCCCGCTTTGACCGAGGCCGCCACAGCGGCTGTGGGATCCGGATAGTAGTGGAACTGGCGGGTGAGGTTGGGGAGGGAGCCGGCGTCGGTACACACCATTCCGTCGAACTTCCATTCCTTCTCCACAATGTCTCTGATGAAGGGGGAGACCGTGTCGGGGATTTTGTTGACCGCGTTGTACGAGGCCATGAACGATTGCGCATTCCCCTCCTCGATGCCCATCTGGAATGGAACCAGATAGTATTCGCGGAGGTTGCGTTCGTCGAAGTCGGACGAGGAACTTGTCCGGCCGTCCTCATTGCTGTTGGCCAGGAAGTGCTTCATCGTCGATGCCGAGAGCAGATACTTTGGGTTGTCGCCCTGAAGCCCCCTGATGAAACCGACCGACATCTTCCCGACAAAATACGGGTCTTCTCCGAACGACTCCTCCGTGCGGCCCCATCGGGGGTCCCTCGCCAGGTCGACGTTGGGAGCGCGGATAGCGAGGCCGACGCGGGCGCCATCGTACTTCTTGAAATAGACCCGGGCTTCATGCCCTTCGACGGCCCCCGCTTGGCGGAGGATCTCGGGGTCCCACGTTTCGCCCAGTCCCACCGACTGTGGGAACGTGGTGGCCGTGACGCTCCCGCCCCAGACCCAGCCCAAACCGTGCAGCCCCTCGGTGAAATTCGTGAACGCCTTGATTCCCAGCCGCGGGATGGCCGGCTGGACCTGCCCGAGCATCGCGATCTTCTCATCCAAAGTCAGCCGGGAGACCAGATCGTCCACTCTCTGCTCGAGTGGCAGGCTGGGATCGCGGAATGGTTCAGCGGCGGCAAGCGCCTGCGCCATGCCGGCGGCCAAAAGGAGGGGCACGATGGCGAGTGGTCGTGGTCTCATGGAAATCTCTTGGAGATACGAGTATCACATATCGCAACGGGCTGGCTGGCGGACGCAGGTGAACGCTGGTTCGAAGAGGGACTACAATTCTATCGAAGGACTCTTGCGAGATGAAAATGACTTCTGCCGTTCTGGCCGCTTTTGCCGCCGCGAGCCTCGTGGTCACGCTTCACGCCCAGGAGAAGGAGCTCCCGCTTCCTCGCGTGGTGCGAAAGGACGGACGCTTCGCGCTGTTCGTGGACGATGCTCCTTACCTGATGTTGGGCGCGCAGGTGCACAACTCCAGTACCTGGCCGGCCACGCTTCCGAAGGTGTGGCTCGCCATGGAATACCTGAATGTCAATACGGTCGAGATTCCGGTCTACTGGGAGCAGTTTGAACCGCAGCCCGGACAATATGATTACTCGATGGTCGACACGCTCTTGAAAGAGGCTCGCGAGCATGGGGTGCGCCTGGTGTTGCTCTGGTTCGGAACGTGGAAAAACGGCAGCCAGCACTACATGCCCGAGTGGATGAAACTGGCCCCTGACCGCTACCCGCACATGGTGGACAAGAACGGCCACGCTGTGGACTCGCCATCACCCTACGCCACCGCGTCGCTTGAGGCGGACAAGAGGGCCTTCACCGCTTTCATGCGGCACCTCAAAGCAGCCGATCCCCAGCGCACCGCCATCATGGTTCAGGTGGAGAACGAACCCGGCACCTGGGGCAGCCTCCGCGATTACTCCCCTGAGGCGCAGAAGCTCTTCGAAGCGCCGGTTCCGCCCGAGGTCCTCAGCGCCATGCAGGTGAAGGCCGCCGCGCCATCCCCGAGCTGGCAGGAAGCCTTTGGCCCCGAAGCCGAAGTCTGCTTCCACGCCTGGTCGGTAGCGAGATATGTCGGACAGGTCGCCGCCGCGGGCAAGGCCGTTTATCCGCTGCCGCTCTATGCCAACGCGGCCCTGCGCGACCCGCTTAAGCCGGGCGCTCCCGGCACCTACGAGAGCGGCGGCCCGACGGACAATGTGCTCGCCATCTGGAAAGTCGCGGCGCCGGCGCTGGATATTCTGGCGCCCGACATTTACCAGAACGATCCCGCCGCGTATTTGAAGGTGCTGGAGCTCTATCACCGCGACGACAATCCCCTGTTCGTGCCCGAGACCGGTGGCGCCGCCAATGCCCGTTTCTTCTTCTCCGCGCTCGGCCTCCAAGCCATAGGATTCTCGCCGTTCGGGATGGACTACACCAGGAGCCGCAGCGCGGCTGAGAGTTCGCGGCCGCGAGAGGAGTTTCTGGCTCCCTGGGCGATGAACTACCGGTTGATCGGCCCGATGCAGCGCGAGATCGCCCGCCTCAATTTCGAAGGCAAGCTCAAGGCCGTGGCCGAGGAGCAGGTGAAGGTCACCGAGACGCTGCCGTTCGGAGACTGGAACGCCGTGGTGTCATATGGAGCCACCCGCAACAATCGCGCCGTCGGGAATCCGGAGCCGACGGGGCGGGTTCTGGTGGCCCAGCTCAAAGACAACCAGTTCCTGGTGACGGGGTTCTTCTGCCGCGTCGACTTTCGGCCGGCCGACCCCGATAAGCATCGTCAGTTCCTGCGTGTCGAAGAGGGAGCTTACGAGAAGGGCGTCTTCAAGTTCCTTCGCATCTGGAACGGCGACGAGACGGACTGGGGTCTCAACTTTGGCGCCGAGCCCGTGGTGCTGCGCGTCTCGGTTGCGACGTATTAGGCAGTCTTTTGTGGCGCACGCACTCATGCGTGCCGCGTCGAGACTCATCTCGACGCAAAGGTGTCGTCACGAGTGCCGACACGGCAGGCTGAAGCCCGCGCCACATGCCACCGAATAACCATAGAGGGAGAATATGCGAATCAAGAAAGCGCGATACAGAACCATCGCTCTTGCGGCTTTGGGAGGGGCGTTAGCCTGCGGCGGCGGCGCCGCTTTTGCCCAGACAACGGAGCACTACCAGAACTTCAACAGCGCGATCTATATCCCCATCGACGACATGCGGCGCATGGCGGCCGATCCGAAGTTCATGCAGGAGAGCTTCGACATCGTGCATGCGTCCATCAAGTTCAACAAGGTCTGGCTGGAGACGTACCGCTCGGATCAGGAGATCGGCGAGGCCGATGTCCGCAAGGTCAAGCAGTTCTTCGAGAGCAAGGGCATCCGAACATCCGGCGGCATCATGGCGGTTCTGGGTGTGCCGGGCGACGGGATCCGGTCTTTCTGCTGGTCAAATCCCGCGCACCGCGAGCGCTTCCGGAAGCTGGTGGCCTTCAACGCCAGCATCTTCGACGAACTCATCTTCGATGACCTGTTTATGTATAACTGCCGCTGCGACCTGTGCCAACGCGCCAGGGGCAACAGGAGCTGGAGCCAATTCCGTCTGGACGTCATGAAGGAGGTCGGCGAGAACCTGGTGGTGAAGAACGCCAAAAGCGTCAACCCCAGGATCAATCTCATTTTCAAACCGCCAAACTGGTACGAGCAATACCAGTTTGCAGGCTACAATCTGGAGGCGCAGCCGAAGGTCTTCGACATGATCTATGCCGGCACCGAAACCCGGGACGCGGAGAATACGGTGCAGCATCTTCAGCCGTATCAGAGCTACGGACTGATGCGGTACTTCGAGCACATCAAGCCGGGCAAGTTCGGCGGCGGCTGGGTGGACCCCGGACAGCGCCAGACGCTCAACCGCTTCGCCGAGCAGCTTGAAGACACCCTGTTTGCCCGGCCGAAGGAGATCACGATCTGGTCCTGGGGAGAGCTGCTCGAATCAGTCCGGCAGGCCGACGGATCCGCCAAAATCACGAGCATCCTGGCGCAAGTGGCCGGCGATGCCTACCAGAAGCTGGATTCGTTCCTTGGCAAACTGGGCACTCCATACGGCGTTGCCAGTTACAAGCCCTATCATTCGTCGGGCGAGATGTACGTCCACAACTACATCGGGATGATCGGTATCCCCATGGATCTCTACCCCGAGTTCCCGGAGGACCGTGACACGATCCTGCTCACCGAACATGCCAAGTTCGACCCTCAGATCGTGGACAAGATATGGAAGCATCTGAACGCCAATAAGACTGTGGTGATTACTACGGGGCTTCTCAAAGCGCTCGAAGGCAAAGGCATCGAGAAGCTCGCCGAGGTGGAGTACACGGGCCGCACAGTGATCGCGAATAAGTTCACGTTTCGGCGCGACTACGATGAGGAGCCGGCCAACTATTATTACTCCCAGAGCGATATCGTCCTTCCGCAGCTGGCCTACGGGCTGGTGGATAGCGAGGAGATTGTTCAGGCAATCTACAAAGACGACAGCCGGTACCCGGTCCTGCTGCGCGCCAGGGGCCTGGGCAAGGGCAGGCTCTACATCCTGACGATACCGGAGAACCAAAGCGATCTCTATCAGCTTCCGCCGGAGGTCCTCTCCCAAGTCCGCCGGGACCTGATGCGGGAGATCCCGGTCTACCTGGACGCGCCCAGCAGAATCTGCCTGTTCACGTACGACAACAACACTTTCGTCACCAGGTCCTATCAGCCCGGCCCGGTGCGTTACAGGATCGTGGTCAAAAAGGCATCCGCCAGACTCTTTGATCTGCGGACCGGCGGACAACTGCGCGGCTATGTGGACGGCAACACGACCGTCTTCGAGGTCCTGCAGATGCCGCGGACGTACGCGGCGTATCGCTTCGAGCTGTAGGCGGGGCAGAGTCCAGACAAAAAAAGGTTCCAAGTGACCTACGGATGGGCGGTCTCGCCGGCCGGCATGCAACGGCCCCGAGCGCGGAATTCAGGCTCGCCCGACGGCGCTCGGCTTCCCGTCACGGCTGCCCGTGACCGGTCGCTTTCCAGACGCCATCCGCGCTGCCCGACCAAGCCGACGGCTCGATGCAGCCTTTCCCTCCCCGACAGCGGCTGCCCGTTTCCGGGCCACCTCTGCGGGATCATCGTTCCCGGCCTGCACCTTCACCGTACTGCGAGATGCACGCCAACCCATTCGCTTCCACGTTCCTCGTTCCCGTCGCCGGGCCGCCGGCTCGCGCAAGGGTTAGTTGCCACACATCCCGTATTCTCGACGGTTCCTCGCTTCTCTGCTCCCCTCCAGGACCTTTCGATCCCCCGGGATCATCGCTCGCTGCGATTCGCCGCCTGAGAGCTTGCCTTCGCTGAACGCCCGCTGCCCGTCCCTCCCCGCTGCTGCCGGATCGCTCCGCTGCCTCGGCTCATCGGTTCGGGTTCCCTGCGTCCCGCGTGGCTCGCCAGCTCCGTAAACCTCTTGGAACCTCCATCATGGTGCACCGGAACGCCCGATCCGGTCAATACGGAAGAGCGCTTAGGTGCTGCGTTTTCCGCAGGTTTTTGGGCTGTGGGATCAGTCGATTACAGTAGTCCTCCTCTGAAAATAGTGTGGATAAAACATTGGCCCATGATCGTGGTTCGGTCCACCGGCTTTTGAGTCCCGGCCTCCCCCGCTTTCGATGGAACGTCTTTTCAGGCCCTTTCGTCTACAATGAGGTCCCCATGAAAAACTTTTGTGTCGTCGCAGCCCTCATTGCGGTTCCGGCCGTCTGCCAGAATCTCCCCATGTTCCGCGGAAGCCTCGAGCACACCGGCGTCTACGACGCCGCGGGCGTCCGCCAGCTCAGGCAAGTCAAATGGAGATTCCAGACCGAGGGCCGCGTCATCTCCTCGCCCGCGATCGCCGGCGGCGTCGTGTACGCGGGCAGCACGGACCAGAACCTCTACGCCATCGACCAGAACGCCGGCAGCCTCAAATGGAAGTTCCATACCGAAAGCTGGGTGACCTCGTCACCGGCCGTCGCCGGCGGCGTCGTTTTCTTCGGCAGCTTCGACGGCTCTTTCTACGCGGTGGATGCAACCACCGGCAAGGTCAAGTGGAAATTCGACACCGAGGGCGAGCGCCGCTTCGCACACAAGCGGCTGCACGGGCAGCTACCGGGCGGAGAGGCCATCCCCGACACGTGGGATTTTTACCTCTCCTCGCCCGCCGTCTACCACGGCGCGGTGTACTTCGGCAGCGGCGACGGCAACGTCTACGCGCTCGAAGCTTCCACCGGCGCATTGAAGTGGAAGTTCCATACCGGCGACGTCGTGCACGCTTCGCCGGCCATCGCCGACGGCCTGGTCATCGTCGGAAGCTGGGACAGCATCCTCTATGCGCTCCAGGCGGACACAGGCAAGGTCAAATGGCAGTTCCAGGCCGGCACCGATCCCAAAATCGGCAACCAGCAGGGCTTCCAGTCCTCGGCGGCCGTAGCCAACGGCGTGGTGTACGTAGGCTGCCGCGATTCGAAGGTCTACGCTATCGATCTCAAGACCGGCCAGCAGAAATGGGCCGTCCACAACGGCGGCTCCTGGGTCATCACCTCTCCCGCGGTGGACGGCGGCAAGGTCTATTACGGCACATCCGACACCGGCCAGTTTTACGCTCTCGACGCCGCGACTGGCGCCAGGCTGTTCTCGTTCGATGCCCGGTTCCCCGTGTTCTCCTCGCCTGCCATCGCAGGTGGCGTGCTCTACGTCGGAACCTTCGACGGCCGGCTGCATGCCGTGGACCTGAAGGCGCAGCAGCCGCTGTGGGTCTTCACGACCGAAGCCTCGAAGCAGAACGCGGCTTCCGTCACGGGCGCCGACGGCCGGCTGGACTTCGGCAAGGTCTTCAGGTTCAATTTCGTCGACGAGATGAACGCCGGCCTGGTCAAGCTCTTCGCAACCGGTGCGATCGTCTCCTCGCCCGCCATCGACAAGAACGCCGTCTACTTTGGCTCTACCGACGGCGCCGTCTACGCGCTCGAGTAGGACCGGCTTCCAGCCGGTCCTACTTGACACCGTTCCATCATTCCGGTATTGTCGAAATATAGTTCCATGAAACAGAAACCAGATCCCGGGCTGGCGGCGCGGTACGCCGATATGCTGGCAGCCATGGGAAACGATGCGCGCCTTGGCATCATGCGGCTGCTGCTTTCCGCCTATCCGGATGGGCTGGTGGTGGGTGAGATCCAGGCCGAGATGGGCATTCCGGGCTCGACGTTGTCACACCACCTGGAGAAGCTCCGCACCGAAGGGCTGGTCGAGGTGCGCCGTGAGGGCACCTTCCTGTGGTATTCGGCGAACGCGCGCGCGCTTCAGGACCTCCTGACGTTTCTGTACGCGGAGTGCTGCACGCGCAGCAAAGCTGTTAAGCCGGAGTCGATTGTGAAGGCGTGCCGGTGTTCTTGACGAGAGGATCGCACATATGGAAATCAAAGACGTAGTCAAAGAGAAATACGGCGAAGCCGCGCTGCGCGTGGTCTCGGGCAGGGCTTCCTGCTGCTGCGGCTCGCAGGCGGCCCCGGAGGGCTCGGTGGACCCGATCACCGCCAACCTCTACGACGAACAACAGAAGGCCGGCCTGCCGGTGGAGGCCGTGCTGGCGTCGCTCGGTTGCGGGAATCCGACCGCCCTGGCGCAGTTGAGCCCGGGCGAGGCGGTGCTCGACCTGGGCTCCGGAGGGGGCATCGACGTGCTGCTTTCAGCCAAACGTGTCGGCCCTACGGGCAAGGTCTACGGCCTGGACATGACGGACGAGATGCTGGCGCTGGCGCGCGAGAATCAGAAGCGGGCAGGTCTGGAGAACGTCGAATTCCTGAAGGGCGAGATCGAGAACATCCCGCTGCCCGAGGCGAGCGTGGACGTAATCATTTCGAACTGCGTCATCAACCTCTCGACGGACAAGGACAAGGTGCTCGCCGAGGCCTTTCGAGTGCTCAGGCCGGGCGGGCGGCTGGCCGTTTCCGACGTGGTGGTTCGCGGCGAGATGCCGCCGGAGATCCGCCGCAGCGTCGAGCTGTGGGCGGGCTGCATGGCGGGCGCGCTCGAGGAGGGCATTTACCGGGAGAAGCTCGCGCGGGCGGGCTTCCTGGAGATCGATATCGAGCCCACCCGCGTCTACCGCGCCGAGGACGCTCGCGACGCCCTGACCCGCCACGGCTTCGACGCCGATACGCTGGCGCCGCTGGTCGACGGCAAATTCGCCAGCGCCTCCATCCGCGCGCGCAAGCCGGCATAGGCAGGAGCTGCGCGTGAATCGAATGGGAGCGCGGCTTTCATTCCTGGACCGGTATCTCACGGTCTGGATCTTCCTGGCGATGGCGGCCGGGGTCGGATCAGGCGTCGGCCTGCCCGGCATGGTAAGGTTCATCACGCAATTCCAGGCGGGCACCACGTCAATCCCGATTGCCGCCGGGCTGATCCTCATGATGTACCCGCCGCTGGCGAAGGTGCGCTACGAGGAGATGGGCGAGGTGTTCCGGAACCGCAAGGTTCTGCTGCTGTCGCTGGTTCAGAACTGGGTGATCGGGCCGGTGCTGATGTTCGCGCTGGCGATCGTGTTCCTGCGCGACAAGCCCGAGTATATGGCGGGGCTGATTATGATCGGTCTCGCGCGCTGCATCGCCATGGTCATTGTGTGGAATGAGCTGGCGCGCGGGGACACGGAGTACGCCGCGGGACTGGTGGCGTTCAACTCCGTCTTCCAAGTGCTGTTCTATTCGGTCTACGCATGGGTTTTCGTCACCGTGCTGCCGCGGTGGTTCGGCCTGAGGGGCGCCGCGGTGAGCGTCACCATCGGCGAGATCGCGCGCAGCGTCTTCATCTACCTCGGCATTCCGTTTCTGGCGGGGATCGCGACGCGGTTCGTCCTCCTGCGGGCGCGCGGCCGCGAGTGGTATGAGAAGCAGTTTGTCCCCCGGATCAGCCCGCTGACGCTGGTGGCTCTGCTCTTCACCATCGTGGTGATGTTCTCGCTCAAGGGCGACTACATCGTCCGCCTGCCGCTGGACGTTCTGCGCATCGCCGTGCCGCTGCTCATCTACTTTGTCTTGATGTTCCTGGTTTCGTTCTGGCTGGGGCATCGGCTCGGGGCGGACTACTCGAAGACGGCCACGTTGTCCTTCACCGCGGCGAGCAACAACTTCGAGTTGGCCATTGCGGTGGCTGTGGCAGTGTTTGGCATCCACTCCGGCCAGGCGTTCGCGGCGGTGGTGGGGCCTCTTGTTGAGGTCCCGGTTCTAATCTCGCTGGTGAGTCTGTCGCTGCGTTTCGAGAAGCGCTTCTGGCGTAATGCCCAAGTAGTTCCGTGTGACAGACGCACTCCTGCGTGACACGATGAGAGGCAGGCATGACGCGGATCCTGGTCCTGTGTACCGGTAATTCGGCCCGCAGTCAGATGGCCGAGGGCTTCCTGCGGTCGTTCGACTCCGGGCTGGAGGTGTACTCGGCGGGCACGCGCCCGGCCGAGCGCGTTCATCCCGCGGCCGTGCGAGCGATGGCCGAAGTGAGCATCGACATCGGCGCGCAGCGTCCGAAATCCGTCGGGCAGTATCTCGGCCAGCGATTCGACTTCGTGATTACGGTCTGCGACCACGCCAACCAGACCTGCCCGGTGTTCACGGGCGAGGTGCGCCGGCGCGTGCACATCGGCTTCGACGATCCCGCGGCCGCACAAGGCAGCGAGGAAGAGGTCCTGGCCGCGTTTCGGCGCGCCCGGGACGAGATCGGCCAAAGGCTACGGCAGTTCTACGAGGCGGAGATCAAGCCCCAAATGCGCTAAAATCGGCAGCCAGCATGTCCGCCGACGCTGCCGTGCGCCTTTCCCGCTACCAGATCCTCGTTCTCGTGGTCGCCTGGCTCGGCTGGATCTTCGATTCGATGGACTCCACCATCTACAACCTCGTGCTGACGCCGGCGCTGCGCGAGCTGCTGGGCCCGCGCGGCACGCCCGAGAACATCGGCTGGTATGGCGGCATCATCCTGGCGATCTTCCTGGTGGGTTGGGCGGTGGGCGGCGCTCTGTTCGGCGTGCTCGCGGACACCATGGGCCGGGCCCGCACCCTCGTAATCACGATCCTGATCTACGCCGTGTTTACCGCCTTCGCGGGCTTTGCGCACACCTGGTGGCAGCTCGCCGCCTACCGGTTCTTGACGGCGCTGGGAATCGGCGGCGAGTGGGCGGCGGGGGCGACGCTGGTAGCGGAGGTGTGGCCGGAGTCGCTGCGCGTGAAGGGGGCGGGACTACTGCAATCGGCGTGGGGCGCGGGCTACTTCCTGGCCGCGGGCGTGGGCGCGCTGCTCTCGCACCGGAGCTGGCGTGTCATGTTCTTCGTGGGCCTGGCGCCGGCGCTGGTGGCTCTCCTGGTGCGCCTGAAAGTGCGGGAGCCCGAGCGGTGGCGCGAAGCCCGTCGGGCCGGGGATCGGCGCTTCACGATGCTGGAGCTGTTCCGCCCGGAGCACCGGCGCGACACGGCAGTCGGCGCGGCACTGGCCCTGGTGGCGGTCTTCGGATTGTGGGGCGCGACGAACTGGACGCCATCGTTCATCCGCGAGCTGCTGGGGCCGCGGCGCCTGGATCCTGCGCGGGTGACCCAGCTCACCAGCTACGCTGTGATGAGCCTGAACGCGGGCGCGATCGCGGGGTATTTCGCTTTCCCCCCGCTGGCGGAGCGCATCGGGCGGCGGCTTGCGTTTCTGGTGATGCTGGCAGGCTGCGCCCTGTCGCTGCCGGCCACCTTCCTGGTGGGCTGGTCCTACAGCGCCGTGTTGCTGGTTCTGCCCGCGCTCGGCTTCTTCACCAACGGCATCTTCAGCGGATTCCCGGTGTACCTGCCCGAGTTGTTCCCCACACGCATCCGCGCGACCGGCGCCGGGTTCTGCTTCAATGCCGGGCGTGTGCTGGCGGCGGGCGGCCCATTCCTGACCGGCCTGCTGATCGTGCACCTGGGGACGTTCGCGCGCGCGCTGAGCTCGATTGCGGTCATCTACGTCTGCGGAATGGCGGTCCTGCTATTCGCCCGCGAGACGAGGGGACGGGCACTGGAGTGAGCTTGTCGTGGGTCCCTCGCCCTACGGCTCGATCCACACTCGCACGCGGTTGCTTTGCTGGTTGCCGGAGCCTATGTAGAGCTCGGCGGGGCCGGCGTTGACCAGCGCCGGGAGCTGCACTTCCACCAGGTAGAATCCGATGTAGCCGGGCGCCAGCACGGCGCGCGTCACTTCGAGCGGCGTGCGGTCCAGGAACGCCTCAACCGGCGCGACCACCTGCGGCGGATTGTCGAACGGCCCCGGCATGCCGGCGGACCAATTCGGCCGCACCGCTCCGAGACCGGTGGCCAGAATCTGGAGCCGCGAATTCGAGCGCGCGGCATTCATGACGTCGAGCAGCACGCCCGTGTCCGCGTCTAGCACGAGCGGCGTGCCATCGCGGTCCACAAAAATCGCGGGCGAGACGCTGTCCACCGGGACTGCCAAGCGGAAGCTTCCGGCGCTCGTTTCGAGCGCCATCGCAAGCGACGAGCCGCGCGCGCTGAACGGCACCTGGATCTGGCTCTCCGTATCGGAGGCGGCGAGCACCGGCACATCGAGTTCGCCCGCGCGCACGGTGCGCACCCTGGCGCCCAGCACGCTCAGCAGCGAACCCGGCGCCGCGGCGCGCTGGCTGAAATCGGCCGCGTTCACCAGTTGGAGGCTGCCCAGCCGGTGGGGCGCCAGCGCCGCGTAGACACCATAGCCCTGCACGGCGACGAAGAACTGGTTGCCGCCGGAATCGAGCCTCACGTCGAGCGCCGGAGCCGGCGGCAGCCCGGCCACCGGAATCCAGGGCGTGGCGGGCCCGGCGGCGTTCAACTCGGCGCGGGCCATGTAGACGCCGCGGCTGGTCGCCGCGTAAACCGTCCCGGTGGGGCGGTCGACCGCGATACCGTGGACCGCGGTCTCCGGTAGATCGGCCGTGAGATCGTCCCAGAACTGGCCGGCGTTGATGGTGCGCAGCACGTGCTGGCCCGTAACGCCACGCGGGTTCGCGCCCATGGCGGCCAGCGCCTGCCGCGGCTCGCTCGCGTCGGCGAAGATCGCTTCCACCGGACCGCGCCCGGCCGGCGCCGTCAGGTTCCAGCTCCGGCCATTGTCGGCGGAGACCCACAGGCGGCCGCTGGCGGAGCCGGCATACACGTAGTCGCCCGCGGTCGCCAGCGCAGTGATCTCCGCGCCGAGGGTCTGCGAAAGTTGCCTTCGTGTGACGGCATCCTGCGCGGCCGCGGCATCCTGTACTCTCCTCCAGGCCTGCTTTTCGCCGGGCGCCCACTCAAGGACGCCGAGCGCGCCGGCCAGGACGCGGAGGCCATCGCTCCCATGGGGCAGAGCCGCGATCCGCTGGACGGGCAGGTTGGGCAGGGTTTCATTCAGCCCCGTCCAGGATGCGCCGCCATCGAGCGACCGCCACACGCCGTCCTCGTTCGCAACGACGACTTCCTCGCTGTCGCGCGGCGAAACCGCCAGGTCGCGCATTCCCCCGCCGATGATGGAACGGCCGCCGAAGGCCGTGACGTTGGCCCAGGCGCGGCCGCCATCGTCCGCGCGAAGCACCTGCTCTCCGTACGCGTAGAGGCGCCGGCCGTCCGCCGGAGCAGCCCGCACGCCGCGCGCGCCGAAGGGGATCGATGCCGCCGGCGCGTCGGGATCGGCGGCCGGTGTAACCGCCGCACTGGGTTGCCATTTCTCGAAGTCGGCCGTTTCGAAGACCGTTCGGTCGACGGTCCGGACGTAAAGCCGCGAGCCGTCGGCCGAATACCACACCCGTTCAGCCGCGCCGGTGGCGGGCGATGCCAGCGCCACCTCGATGGCGGTGTTGCCTAAGTGTCGCCAGTCCGGCCGGACGACGCCCGGCTCCTGCGCCCACGCCGCGCTGACACCGACCAAAAGCGCGAGCGCAGCGGGAGCCAGCCTTCCGCAACGCTGCCAGGGCCCACGCAGCGATGTACTGAAGTGACACATCGGTCTAGTTTATTCTACCCCCGCAACTTCCAGCCTGCATTGGCCTGGCGCAAGGAGGCGGTGCGGAAGGCTAACCGCCGGGCCGCCTCGCCGGCCCAGTGTTCCGAATTTGAGACTTTCACAGGCTGTTATATACTGTACCTACCTTCTCTCACGGACATGTCGAACGCGCGAACCGTTACCCTCCTGCTGAGGGAATTCGCCCGCGGTGACAAGGTGGCATTCGACCGCCTGATGCCGCTCGTTTATGACGAGCTGCGCAAGATCGCGGAAGGCCAGTTCCGCCGCGAGCGGCCAGGGCACACCTTGCAGCCGACCGCGCTGGTGCATGAAGTCTACGCGCGTATGGTCGGTTCGGAGCAGCCGGACTATCATGATCGCGTCCATTTCCTCGCCATCGCCGCCCAGGTCATGCGCAAGATCCTGGTTGATCATGCCCGCGCCAAGAAGGCGGCCAAGCGCGGCAGTGGCCACGGAGAGCTTTCGATCGATGAGGCCCGCGACGCACCCGTGGAGCGGCCTGACATCCTGATCGAACTCGACGACGCGCTCATCGCCCTCAATGACGAGGACCCCCGAAAGGCGCGCTTGGTTGAGATGCACTACTTCGGCGGTCTGACGGCCGAAGAGTCCGCTGGAGTTCTGGCTCTCGATGTCGGCGTTGTCCGCCGCGAATTGCGCGTAGCTCAAGCCTGGCTCCAGCGAGAGCTGGGCCGCGCCACTGCGGCAGCTCCCACGCGCTAGTACTCGCAGTACCATCCACCCGCCTGATTGCCGGAAAAACTCTCCGACGCGTCAAAAGGCGCGTCTTCTTTACGCATTACTCATCAGGAGATAAAGATGAGGAGATTTCTCTGCTGCATTGCGTTCTTCGCCGCCGCTTGGACCGCCTCAGCGAGCGAGCTGCTCTACTCAATTGGTGGGACCGGCTTCGGCCAGCCGGTACGGGTCACCACTATCGACCCAAACACAACCACCGCGACGCGGCTGTTCGACCTCGAATCCGACAATGGAAGTTCCAGCGGACTCATCTCCAACTCCTCGCACGACTCGTTCTACGGCATCATCAGCGGCCGATCCGGCTCCAGTTCGGTGAACTCCTCCGCCTCGGGCGGCCTGGTCCGCGCAAGCTTCGCGGTCTGGGCTGGACGGCGGCTAGCGACGGGTGAAGTGAGTCCGCGCCACGGAGAACGACTTCCAACAATCCTGAAGGGGAAAGAACAATGCCGTTCGATATGAGGCCTGTTCCGCCGGGCGTTGAGGCAACTGGAGACGCCGCTGAGGTGGCGGCCAGCGCCGAGGTAAGAGTCAAGAAAGTCCTGATAGTGGACGACGAACCGGGAATTCGCCACTTCTGCGCCCTCCTGTTATCCAGTTACGGCTACAAGACGATTGAGTCGGCGAGCGGGCCGGAGGCTTTGTCGCTGGCGCGGCATGCGGCGATGAGCGAGGCTATCGACATGGTCGTCACCGACATCGTCATGCCCGGCATGGATGGCGTCACCCTGGCCGAACATTTCGCCGAGCTATTCCCGGACACTCCAGTGGTCCTCATGTCCGGCTGTGCGAAGGTCCCACCCTCCCGGCTTGAAAACCTCAACGCCAGGTGGGCATTCCTTGCGAAGCCCTTTGGCCCGCGGACGCTGATCGAGGCTGTTCGCAGCGTTCTGGGGGAAGGCGGCGGCAATAGGGCGGCGTGATCCGGCCAATGAGATAATAGAGTCCCTTACGCGCAGGTTGAAACCGATGCCGACGGATAACTGGCAGAAGGTCCAGGAGCTCTTCCACGCGGTCGCCGATCTGGCGCCTGAGGACCAGCGGCGCTCGCTCGACTCCGCCTGCGCTCCTGGCTCCGCGCTGCGCCAGGAAGTCGAGTCTCTGCTCGCCGCGGATGGCGCCGCCGGGGAAAGCATCGCCACCGCCCTGGAGGACGCCGCCCAGTCGCTGCTCGGCGCAGACCCGATGCTCGGCGCGCGTTTCGGCCCCTGGCGCGTGATTCGCGAGATCGGACGCGGCGGGATGGGCACCGTCTATCTCGCTACCCGCGACGACGAGCAGTTCCAACAGCAGGCCGCCATCAAACTCGTCAAGTATGGCCTGGATACCGCCGAGTTGCTCGACAGGTTCCGTCGCGAGCGGCAGATTCTGGCCAACCTCGACCATCCCTACATCGCCCGCCTCATCGACGGCGGCAGCACTCCTCAAGGCCGCCCCTTTTTCGTCATGGAATACGTCGAGGGGCAGACCATCGACGCCTGGCTCCGCGATCGCTCCCCTTCGGTCGAAGAACGTTGCAGCCTGTTTCTCAAGGTGTGCGAGGCCGTCGCCTACGCTCACCGCAACCTGGTGGTCCACCGCGATCTCAAGCCCGGCAACATCCTGATCACCGCAGACGGATCTCCCAAGCTGCTCGATTTCGGCGTGGCCAAGCTGCTGGCGCCCGACACCGATCCGAACCTGACCGCGACCGCGCTGGCGGACCGGCCTCTCACTCCCGAATACGCCAGCCCGGAGCAAGTCCTCGGCAAGCCCGTCACGACCGCTACCGACGTCTACTCCCTCGGCGCGGTCCTCTACGAGCTGCTCACCGGGTCGAAGGCGCACCGCATTTCCTCATCGTCTGCCGTGGAGGTGGAGCGCGCCGTCTGCCTCGCGCCGATGACCCGGCCCAGCCATGCCTTAGCCCAAACCCTCCCCGGAGCGGCTCGCCTCCGCCGCCAGCTCGCGGGCGACCTGGACACCATCGTCCTCATGGCGATGCGCAAGGAGCCGGAGCGCCGCTATTCGTCGGTGGATGAGTTCGCCGCCGATATTCGGCGCTATCTGGAAGGCCTGCCAGTAGCTGCGCGCAAAGATTCGCTGCGGTACCGCGCGGGGAAATTCACGCGGCGCCACCGCCTGGCCCTCGGTGCCGCCGCGCTCAGCGTCATCAGCCTGTTGCTGGGAACAGTGATGGCCGTCTCCGAGGCCCGGCAGGCCGAGGCCGCACGCCGAGTGGCCGAGTCCCAGCGCCAGGCGGCCGAGATTGCCCGCCGGTCCGCTGAGAGCGAACACGCCGCCGCCGACCGCCAGCGCGACGCCGCGCTCACCGAACGCGCGCGCACCGAATCCGAAGCCCGCCTGGCCCAGACGGAAAAACAGCGCGCCGAGCGCCGCCTCACGGAGATGGTGGGGCTGGCGAATCATTCCCTGTTCGGCATTCACTCCCAGATCGAGCGGCTCCCCGGCGCCACGGAAGCCCGCCAACAGATCGTCAAGACCACGCTTCAGTATCTGGAGGAACTCGCGAAAGACGCAGGCAATGATGAGCGTCTCCGCATGGCCGTGGCCGCGGGCTACCTCAAGCTGGGCGAAGTGCAGGGCGACCCGTACGGCCCCAGCCTGCGGGACTACCAGGGCGCCCTCAAGAGCTACCAGATCGCCGAGAGCCTCATCGCGCCGCTCGCTCGCGCGCATCCCAATGATCCTGAGGCGCTGATGGCTTGGGTGGATGTGCGGCTCCGCATCGGCCGGGTGTTGACGGCCAATGGGAACTCGGCCGAGGCGGTGACCCGCTTGGAGAGCGCTCTGGGGGATGCCGCGACACTCGCTCGCTTGCGCCCCGATGACCTCGAAGCGGCCCAGCGCGAAGCTCGTCTCTACGAGGCCATTTCCAGGGCGCTCGAGAACCGCGACACGGCGGGCGCATTGACCTGGGCCCGAAAGTTTCTCGCGGCTGCTGCCAGCCTCGCAGCCCGTTTCCCGGACCGGGAGGAAGTCCTCGAGGGACTTTCAGACGCCCACTCCGATTCGGCCTCTTCCCTGGCCACCCTAGGCGATCTCAAGGCGGCCCTAGCCGAGTACGAACAGGCCGCCCTGCTCCGCGAGCGCGTGTTCGCCGCGCATCCGCATGACGTGGTTCACCGCCGCAGCCTCATGCTGGCGTATGGTCATATCGCGTCCGTTCTGGGAGATCCATTCCGCATCAATCTCGGCGATTCCGAGGGGGCGCGCAAGTATTACGCCAAGGCCGTCGCCATCGCCGAACGGACCGCAGCAGCCGACCCCCAGAATCGCACCGCTCAGTACGACGTCGCGGCCAGCATGATGCGGCTCGGCGCGGTGGATGTGCCGGCGTCCGGCCTGCCCGGATCGCTCGAAGAGCTGCGCAAAGCGGAATCCATTCTGCAATCCCTCACCCTCGCCTCGCCGGACGATCTGCCCTATAAAAGGGATTGGGAGCTTGCCCAGGAATACATCGGCCACCGTCTCCGCGACTTGGGCAAGTTGCCGGAGGCCATCGCGGCCTACCGGCGGTCGCTGGAGAGCGCCGATTCCATCCTTGCCGCTCGCCCCACGGACCGGCCGGCTCATTCGCAGGCCACGGCGTCTGGCAGCGCCCTGGTGGTGACGATGGCCATGGCGGGCGACCGCGCGGGCTCGCTGGCCCAGGCGCGCCAGACTATTGAGCGCGCCCAGGCGGGCATCTCGATCGGGTCCGACAAAAACCTGCGGATCCTCTACCTCGCGCGGAGCCTGGTGGCCCTCGGCTCGGCGTACCGCATTTTCGCCACTGCCGGGTCGGCCTCGCCAGCCGGCCGGGAAGGCGATTGGCGGGAAGCCCGAGCCTCCGCCGCGCGCGCTCTTACCGAGCTGGCCGCCATTCCCGATGGCAACCAGAACCTCACGTACGCCTTGCCGCTCAAGGAAGCCCGCGCTCTCATCGCCGAGGCCGATGCGCACCTGCAACCTGCGCGGTGACGCCCGTTTGACCTGCCATAACCCGTTACGCTATCCTGACTTGAGAGAGTTCCAACCTAGATGGCAAACCATTTCTCTGCGCTGAAGCGTGTACGACAGGAAGAACGGCGGACGGTGGTCAACCGCGCGCGCAAGTCGCGCCTGCGCCACCAGATCCGCGCGATGCGCCGCTTACTCGAGGAAAAGGACGCGAGCGGGGCCCAGGCCCAGCTACCCCTGACCTTCTCGATCATCGACCGGGCAGCCCGGTGGGGCATCGTGAAAAAGAACACAGCCGCCCGGTACAAGTCCCGTCTGACCGCGCGCTTGAAGACCCTCGTTACCGTGGCGGCGTAGAGAATCCGGAGACGCTCCGGGCTACAAGTGGGCAATCCGTCGCTTACGATCTAGGGCGCTCTGAAGCCGATACACAACGGTTAACGGCGGGCACGTCAACGGACACGGGGCAGTGAGATGACAGAACCGGGATTGCTCCGGGGCGAGCTGTCGCTGCGATTGTGCTACTGGTTGACCTTGAACTCCGCGTGCAGAGACGCCTTCGAGTCTCCACCTACCCAAACGTCGAACTGCTCCGGTTCAACAACCCAGGTCCTGGCTTGAGGACTCCAGAACTTCAGCTCTGCCTTGCCGAGCGAAAACTGCACGGTCTTCTTCTCTCCGGGAGCAAGAGCGACGCGCTGGAATCCCTTTAGCTCGCGCACCGGCCGCGATGCGCTTCCGGCCCGCTGGTGGATGTAGAGCTGCACAACCTCGTCTCCGGCCGCGGAGCCCTCGTTCTCCACATCGACGGACACCTGCAGAGTGTCCGACGCCCTGATCGAGTTCCGGTCAAGCTTGAGGTTCGAGAATCCGAAGGTCGTGTAGCTGAGTCCGTATCCGAATGGATACAGAGGCGCCGTGACGAAGTCCGCATAGCGCGAGGTGAATGTAGGATCGTCTTCGGGGGCCTGCGTAAGGTTGTGGTTATAGTAAGTGGGCACCTGGCCGGTGGTGCGCGGCCAAGAGACCGGAAGCTTGGCACCGGGATTCACGTCACCAAAGAGCACATCGGCGATGGCGTTGCCGCCTTCCGTGCCAGGGTACCAGGCTTCCAAAATCGCGGGTACATGCTCCGCCGCCCACGCGATGTCCAGCGGCCGACCATTGAGAAGCACCAGCACAACCGGCTTACCAGTGGCTACGACCGCTTCCAGCAGTTGCTGCTGGTTTCCGGGAAGGGCAAGCGATGCGCGTGAGGCGGCTTCGCCGCTCATAAAGGCCCGTTCGCCGAGCACCAGCACTACCGTATCGGCCCTCTTGGCCGCTTTCACCGCCTGCTCAACTTCTTTCTTCATTTCCGCCTCCGGCATCAGCGGAGTAGCCTTCTTTCCTTCCAGCGCGTCCCATGGCAGAGGGAAGAGCCTCTGCATGTCGCCGCCGCGCGCGAACTCGATCCTGGCGTTTGGCAGTTTATTGTGCAACCCCTCCAGCACCGAGATCGCTGCGCCGGCCTCCACCGTCCACGAGCCCTTGATCTCTTCCGTCGAGTCTGCAATCGGCCCGATGAGCGCGATCGAGCCAAGGGTCTTCTTCAGGGGCAACGCGCCGTTCTCGTTGCGGAGAAGAACGATGGAGCGCTGCGCCGCTACGCGCGTGGCGGCACGGTGCTCGGGATCATTGAGAACCTTGTCCTTGCCGGCCAGATCGCCGTAGGGATTCTCGAAAAGCCCCATGCGAACCTTGATGGCGAGGACTTCGCGCACCATCTGGTCCACCACAGCGACAGGCAGCTTGCCGGATTCGACGAGGTTTGCGGCGTTCCTCAGGTACGTTTGGCTGCCCATGTCCATGTTGACCCCGGCCGCGAGACCGCGATAGGCAGCGTCTTCGGGGTCGCGCGCGTAGCCGTGGGCCATGAGGGAGGCGACCGCCCACGCGTCGCTAATCACAAAACCGCGGAAACCCAGATCGCGGCGCAAAACGTCCTGCAGCAGCCACCTGTTGCCGCTGGCCGGAACGTCGTTGAGGTCCATGTAAGCGCTCATCACCGTGCCAACGCCCGCATCGATCGCAGCCGCGAAGGGACGCAGGTAAACGTTGCGGAAGAGCACCTCGGGAATGTCGCAGGCATCGTAGTCTCGTCCGCCCTCAGCCGCGCCGTAACCGGCAAAATGTTTCACGCTGCCCAGCACCCGATTGGGTGTGCCGAGCCGAGTCCCCTGGAATCCGAGGACCTGCGCGCGAGCCATCGCAGCGCCCAGGTAAGGATCTTCGCCCGCACCTTCAACGATGCGCCCCCAGCGGGCATCCCGCGCGATATCGACCATCGGGCCAAACGTCCAGTTGATGCCGGAGACGGACGCTTCGTGCGCGGCCATCGCCTGGGATTTCTCC
Source organism: Bryobacterales bacterium (assembly GCA_963719445.1). GTDB lineage: Bacteria > Acidobacteriota > Terriglobia > Bryobacterales > Bryobacteraceae > DASWZN01. The sequence goes on along the minus strand of OY970385.1, from coordinate 2,040,669 downwards.
ACCATTGCGGGGTCCCAGCTGGAAGCCATGCCGATCGGCACGGGAAAGACATTCTTGTAGCCGTGAATCACATCGAAACCGAACAGGAGTGGGATCTTCAACCGGCTGTTGTTGACGGCGATCTCCTGCATCCTCTTGATCTGGGCGGAGTCGATGGTCCAAAGCACCGATCCTGCCTCGCCCTTGCGGATGAGGTCCTCCGGTTGCAGGTTTTCGGGCCCGATCGGCGAAGGACCGATCTGCGTGAGCTGGCCGATCTTTTCCTGCAGGGTCATCTGCTTGAGGAGCGACTCCACCCGCTGGTTGACTTCAACGTCGCTGATCGCAGCCGCAGGAGGTTGTTGCGCGGTGGACGCGGTGGAGACCGCCAATGCAAAAAATGACAGAATGAATACTCGAACACAACTCATCAGTGAGTGAGACACGGTGGCGGCGTAAGACGCATTAGGCATGGCGGCTCCAAGTTCCAGCATGTGTTCAGTTGCACCCAGGATGCGCACATGGTTCACGCTCCGGCGTGGCGGGTGTGGTGACCGCTACATCCCTGGCTGGCGCGCGATCGCCCGATGCAGGCTGCTTATTCAAATACAACGCGAACCTGGGAGCCCCCGAAGGTAACGGCTTCGAGCTTCTTAGCGCCCGGTTCGCCGCTGGTGGTATACGTCGTGACAGGAGCCTTGTTGGTCGTCTGCTCGACTTTCGCCTTGACATCGATCGTCTCGCCGGCCTTGTCTTTCAGCACGGCGGTCGATCCGTTTACATCGATAGAATACTTGCCGGGCTTTAGTTGCGTCTGGCCGACCTGAACCTTGTCAGACAATTGGAACTTAAAGGTCCCGGCCGCGGCGAGCGAACCCGCCAGCAGACCGAGCGTAAGAATGAGCGTGAAGAGATGTCTCATACCTCTATTACACGGCGGTGGCAGCCAGAATAGCCTCAAGATTGGTTAAAGGTTTCGTGCCGGACGGGAACGCGGGCGGGCTCGCGGTAAAATGGGCCAGGAAGTGCAATTGGACGTCGGAACTGTGCCCGCATCGGGAACGATTCTTCTCGTGGATGATGACTCCAGTCTCTGCGAGTTGATCGCCGATGTTCTCTCCGGCGCCGGCTTCGCGCTGGAATCGGCTCCCGATGGAGGACACGGTCTGGCGCGCGCGATCCAGGGCAGCTTCGACCTCGTCCTCCTGGATGTCATGCTGCCCGTCCTGGACGGGTTTGAGGTGCTACGGCAATTGCGCCGCCACTCCTCGGTCCCGGTGATCATGCTAACCGCCAGGAACACTGAGCGGGATCGGGTCGCCGGCCTCAACGCCGGCGCCGACGACTATCTGCCCAAACCGTTCGGATCCGAAGAGCTGCTGGCGCGCCTGCGAGCCGTGCTGCGCCGCTCCGGGCACGCCGTCTCCGGCGAACCGGAGGTGGCCGTCACCGGCGATCTCCGGCTCAATCGGACCACCGGCAAAGTCTGGGTTGGCGACGAGCCCTTTGCCATCACGGCTACGGAGTTCGCGATCCTCGACCTTCTGGTTCGCTCGGCGGGCCGGGTCGTGACGCGCGACCAGGTCTGCGCGGTACTCTACCAGCGTCCGGCCACGCCGTTCGAGCGGTCGATCGAGGTTCACGTCAGTCACTTGCGGAAGAAACTCGATCGGGCGGGCATTATCATCCGGCCGGTGCGCGGCGTCGGGTACTTGCTGACAAAGGAGAGCGATTGAACCTCCGATCGGTCACAGCCAAGATCCTCATCTGGTCCTTGTCCACACTCGTTCTGTCGCTGGTGGCATACTCCTGGATCTCGAAGTCCGTCACCGGCAGGGCTCTGGATGAAGCCTTCGCGCGCAGCGACGCGTTCGACTTGCATCAGGCCAGCTCGGCATACGAACATGGCGGCCGCGGCGAGCTGGCGCGCTACCTTGCAGAACTGCGCCGGTTCGAGGGATCCGGACGTTACCTCACCGACTCATCGGGCCGGGATCTTCTTACCGGCGAGGATCGATCCGCTCTGCTGGAGGGCTCGCAAGGCCTGCGCCGGTCCTTCATGCATGTCGGCGACAAGCTCGCGGTCCGCGTTGCATCGGCCGACTGGCGCTATCGTTTCATCATTGTCTATCTGCCTCCCTACAGCTTCGCCACGTTTGCGCCGTACTATTTCCTTCTGCTGGCCGTGGTGGCAGTGCTGTTCTGGTTTCTCGCCCTGCACTTCGCCTGGCCGCTGCGGCAGCTTGCGGCTGCGGTGCGGCGCTTTGGTGGCGGGGATCTGACCGTGCGGGTCGGAATGCACCGCCACGACGAGATCGGCGAGGTGGGACGCTCCTTCGACAACATGGCTGCGCGCATCCAGACTCTTCTCACGGCGGAACGGCAGTTACTCCAGGACGTCTCCCACGAACTGCGCTCGCCCCTGGCGCGCCTGAGCCTCGCCGCGGAGCTGGTCGGAAAGGCCGGCGATCGCGAGGCCGCCGCGTCCCGCGTGCGCCGCGAAACGGAGCGCCTCTCCGATCTGGTCAGCTCTCTGCTGCAGGTGACCACGGCCGAAGGGGATCCCGAGGCGTTCAGCGTCGAGGACGTGTGCCTGAGCGACATTCTCCGCGAGGTGGCGCGGGACTGTCAGCTGGAAGCGGAGGAACGCCGTTGCCGCGTCGAGGTCGACGCCCCCGAAGACGTTCGCGCCCTCGGCGATACCGAACTGCTACAGCGCGCCATCGAGAACGTTGTTCGGAACGCCATCCGCCACTCTCCCGCCGGCGCGCCCGTTGAAACCAAGATCGTCGTGGAGGAGGCGCGCACCGTGCTCTCCGTGCGCGACCGGGGCCCCGGCGTGCCGGAGGACGTGCTGCTCAAGATCTTCAGTCCCTTTTTCCGCATGAACGAGTCCCGCGACGCGGCCGGCGGCGGAATCGGCCTCGGCCTGGCCATCGCCCAGCGCGCCATCCGCCTGCACCACGGCGAGATCCGCGCCGCGAACGCCGCCCCAGGCCTGCTCATCTCCATCGTGCTGCACCGCGCAGAAGAATCCGCCACGGTGCACTCGACGCGCTAAGCCTTGTTGTAGAGTCAGATACATGGCGCCCTGGATAACGCCGATCGACGCGGTCATCGGCTTCGGCCACCCGTTTCCGCTCGCCAGGCGCGCCCCTCAGGCCGTCAACCGCAGGATAAATTCCTCCATCACCACCCGGTCATCGGGGCGAGTGTCGCGTAGCGCCTTATCCGCCTGGAAGATCAGCTTCAGTGCCGCCGCCAGGCGTCTCTTCGAGAAGCTGGAAACCGTTTGGAACACCTGCTCGGCGCGCGAACCCCATATCGGAACGCCCTGCCTGGCAAAGTGCGCCTGAATCTGCTGCAGGCTGCGCAATCCGGCTTCCCGGGCCGCCAGCGCCAGCCGGAACTGGGTGGCCAGAAAACTCAGAGCCAGCGGCAGGTACTCGCTCTGGCGAATGAGCGTATCGAGGATGTCGAGCGCACCGCCGCGGTCGTTGCGGCCCAGGGCGCCCACCAGCGCGAAGATAGTCGATTCGCGCGCCTCCGGTACCAGTTCCGAAATCTCGGCCGCGCCGATCTCCTTGCCGCCGGCGGCGTAGATGCTCAGTTTCTCGATCTCTGCGGCGATGCGGGCGGCCTCGCCGCCCAGGTCGTTCACCAGCAGGTCCAGCTCCGCGGGTCCGATCTTCAACCCGGCGCGAGTAGCCAGGCTCTGGGCAAAATGCCGCGCCTGCGCATCGGACATCTGCGGGAACTCGACCTCGGCCGGCACCGCGGCGTAAAACTTCCTCACGCGCTCCAGCTTCTTCTTGTCGTCGCCTTCGAAGTCGTAGCGCGCCGCCTCAAAGACCAGCACCACATCGGGCGAAGGATCCTTGAGGTAGGCGGCCAGCGCCGCGGCCCCGCCCTTGACCGATCCGCCCTCGTCCTCCGTCTCTTCGGCGCCGGCGCGCGTGCGCGGCAGCGCGGCCTCTGCGCCCGAAACCACCAGAACCCGCCGCGGGGCGAACAGGGACGGCGAACAGGCGTCTTCGAGCACCAATGCGAGCCCCGCTTCGTCGAGATCGTGGCGGATCAGGCCGCTCTCGCGCTCCTCGCGGCTCGGAAGCACGCGCTGGATCAGCGCGTTGCGGCAGAACTCGCGCTGATAGGGTTCCGGCCCGAGGAACAGGTAGGCCGCCGCCGGCTCTCGCTGCTTTAACTGCGCCAGAAACTGCTGCGGAGTCATGCTAGCCCGATCTTCTCAACCTAGAACTTCTCCAGAATCGCGCTCACTGCGTCGCGCGCCACGTTGCGGCTCATCCGCCCGAGAGCGGCATCGCTCTCTTCGAAGTACGACTGGCTGGTCGGGCTGACCTCGTACCGCTCGTGCGCCTCGATATTCCGCGAGTAAATGACTTTGCCCGTGGCGCGATCGGTCAGCGTGATGGAGATGGTCACCATGAGCTGCGCAGCGCTGGCACGGGCCGTAGTCGGATCGAGAGTCGTCGCGTAAGAAAAGTACTTCACGACGGCGCCGGTCAGGACGGCGTCGGCCGTGCCCGGGTCCGTAGTCACCCGGTAGTGGGTGCGGGAGATGAACTCGCGTGTGATATCGGCCGACAACCGGTCGGCCAGGTGGTAAAGCGTCGTCGAGTTGCTGAACGCGGGTATGGCGATGGTCTTGATGGTCTTCGGAAGGGCGTCGCCCCGGCCCGCGACGTGGTAGCCGCAAGCGCCCGAGAGCAGGGCCGACGCCAGCGTGGCGGCCAGCCCGAGCCGGTTCATTGCTTCGCCTCCGCCCGGGCCACCGCGACGGCGTTTTCGGCTACGATACGGATGTTGTCGGCGGCCACCCAGAACCAGGCCGCGTGCGCATCGTTGCGGTCCGGCGTGATGGCGCCGACGGCGATGCCACTCTGCCCGGCCATGCCCACCACAGTGGGCGCTTCGACATCGGCTCCGCGGACGTCGATGTACGCGCTGGCCAGCGCCTGCTCGAGCGCCACGACCGCGGGACTCGTCTCGAACTCCACCCAAAGCGAAACGGAGTAGCCGTGAAACACCGGCGCCTGCATCAGCCGGATGGACGGCATGTGGATGCCGCCGTTCAGGGCGAGCAGCGTCGCCAGGTGCCGCTCGATTCGCGCTTCAATGCTCTCCAGCGAAACAAGCGCTTCGGCGCCGTAGCGCGCCAGGAGATTGAAGCCCACCTGTTCGTCGTAGACGGCCTTGGGCAGCTTCTGAAACGTGAACAGGCCGACGGCCTGGCGGTGCAGCTCGTCGATCCCACGCTGGCCGCGCTCGCTCGCCGGCTCGAAAACCTGGGCAATTACACGGCGGATCGGCCCCGCTTGGCCGAGACGCACCAAAAACAGCGCCAGCACGATTGCCGCCGGGTGCGCGACGACGTGCTCGGATTCCGCAGGGAGCACGTAGCCCGCGGGTTCGACAACGGGAGCCCGCAGGTGCGCCGTGGACCGCTCCTCGAGAGCGTAGGTCAGGTCCACCACGATCGGGCGCGGATCGAGGCGCGAGACGATCTCCATGGCCCGACGGCTCGACTCCGCGGACCCGGCGAGGAATACCACCCGCGCCGCGGCCAGGTTCGCCTCGTCGAGGGCTGTCAGGACGGCAGGCTCGCCACGATCTTCGGTCAGCGTTCCGGCCTCGATCTCGTCGGCGCCGATCAGCTTCGTCTGGAAGGGCGTTCCCGCCAGGACATCGCGGAGCTCGCGGCCGAGCAGGGAACTGCTCCCGACCACGGCCGCGACTGGCTTTGCGCTACCCAAGCTGGCGCTCCGGTTCCGGCTGAGAGTGGCGAAAGCGGCGCCGAACGATCCCGCCGATGCGAACCGCGATTCCGCTCCCGACGTACGCCGTCGTGATCCCCAGCAGGACTGGCCGGGTGTAGCTCCAGAGCATATAGATCAGGCTGCCCCACAGTATAAAGGTGAGCCAGGAGCGGGGGCGCAACAACTGGATGTCCTTGAAGCTCTGGTAGCGCCATGTGCTGACCATCAGGAAGGACAGCAAGGCGAGCAAGCCCAGCCAGGCCAGCATCGGCGGCCAGAACTGGAGCGGCGTTCCTTCCGTGACGTACACGACGGCGGCAACCATCGCAGCGGCCGCCGGTATCGGCAGGCCGACGAAGTACTTGCGGTCGGGCCGGCCGGGGTTCTTCGGCACCGGGTTCTTCTGTATATTGAAGCGCGCCAGGCGCGCCGCGCCGCAGAGCAGGAACAGGAACGGGATGAAAAAGCCGACGTGCCACAGGTGGTCCTGAAAACTGGGGCCAGCCGTGCTGATCGCCAGCTGCACGCCCCAGGTGAACGCCAGCACGGCCGGAGCGATGCCGAACGTGATCACGTCGGCGAGCGAGTCCATTTCGCGGCCGAAATCGCTCACCGTGTTGGTGAGGCGCGCGATGCGGCCATCCAGACCGTCCAGCACCACGGCCCAGCCGATCGCGACGGCGGCCAGTTGGAAATGCGGGTTGGGGCCGGTCGCGCCGGACCCTGCCAGGAGCCCGCCCTGCACGGACCGCATGATCGATACAAAGCCCAGGAAGACGTTTCCCGCCGTGAACAGAGTCGGCAGAGCGTAGGCGGCACGCGGGCGCGGCCGGCCATCGGGCCCCGGGCCGATCCACCGTTGAGATAAGCTGCGCACGCCCATTCCGCCTTTACCCCGGCCTCCGGCGCGCCAGCACGCTCGAGCCGGCCCGCACCCGCATTCCAGGGCGGACCTGGATGTCCCACTCGGGGCCGAGAAGCACATCCACGCGCGATCCGAACTTGATCAAACCGATCCTCTCGCCTGTCTCCACCCGGTCTCCAGCCTTCTTGCGGAAGACGATGCGTCGGGCGATCAGCCCGGCAATCTGCCGGAAAGCGACTTCGGCGCCGCCGCTTTCAATCACCACCAGGTTCTGTTCGTTCTGGGCCGAAGCTCCTTCCCGGCTGGCCACGAGGAAGCGGCCTTTCCTGTAAAAAACCTCCTTGATCGTGCCTGCCACCGGCGAGCGATTCACGTGCACGTCGAAGATGTTGAGGAACACGCTGACCCGCGTCAGGCTGGGCGATTCCGACCGCACCGCGACCACCTTCCCGTCGGCCGGCGAGACGGCCACCGGGCCCGGGGGGATCTCGCGGTCAGGATCCCGGAAGAAGTACACGCAGAAAGCGGCCACCAGGAGCAGGGGGATGGCGTAAAGCGGCCCGGCGAGCCACCATGCCGCTCCGCCGGCGGCGCCGAACCCTAAGCCATAGTAGATGCCGTCAACTACCATCTGAAACACCTATTCTCTCACGCCTCGGCAAGGGGGAGCTGCAAGAGAATCCTGGGACGCTCCGGGCTCGAACGCCGAACGTTCGGCCTGCGAGCAAGCGCGGCGTGTCCCCGAATTCTCTTGCAGCCCAACCGGGGACTTGAAAAGCCAAGTGCTTGAGCATAGACTCCAGAAAGGCTCGAAAGGTCACAAATGCGCCCACCGGAGCGAGGGAACCGCGATTTTAAGGCCGCCAAGGCCGACGAGGGGCAGCATCGCCGCGTATCGAGGGTGAGGAGCGAGAAGAATGCCTGACAACGATTCTCCCGATCCCTTCGTGCTCGGCCGCATCCTGACCTTGCAGAGCGCGTTGCAGACATCCACCGATGAGGAACAGCTGGCACAGGCGGTTTGCCACGGCCTCCTGCGCGTGCCCGGAATCGCGGACTGCGCTTTGTGCGCCGGCGGGACCCAGATCGCCTCCACCGCCCCCGAGCAAACCCACGATCTCGCCGCGCGTCTCTGCAAGGACGAGCAGCAAACGGGATGCCAGGGGAATTGCCGCTCATGGCGCACGGATGGACTCGCAAGAGTGGCCCTGGCCACCCCGCGCCGTGGCTACGGAGGCTTGCTCATACGGATCTCCGACGAGGAAGAGTACGCCATCTACGAGCCGTACGTGGGCAACACCGCCAGCCTGGTTGCGCTGTACCTCGAGACCCAACGGCAGGCGACCGAGATCCGTGAGCAGAACGCGAATCTCTCCCTCCAGGTCCGCGCGCGAACGCTCGAGCTCGAGGACAGCAAAGCGAGGTTGGAGCTGGCGGTCACGGGCGGGGACCTCGGCACCTGGGACTGGGACGTGCCTTCGGGCAAGGTGTCCTATAGCGAGCGCTGCGCCGGGATGCTGGGCTATTCCGTTAATGAGATCGCGCCAAACGTGAGCTCCTGGGAACGCCTGGTGCATCCCGAGGACCTCCCGGGCATGACCGCAGCCATTCGCGCCCACCTGGACGGAAAGACCCCCATTTACCAGAGCGAACACCGCCGGCGGCACGCATCCGGGAAGTGGGTCTGGATTCTCGACCGGGGAAAGGTGGTCGAGCGCGATGTCAACGGGGGACCGCTGCGCATGTGCGGCACTCATCTGGAGATCACCGAGCGCAAGGAGGCCGAGCAGGCTCTCCAGTTGAGTGAACAGCGGTTGCGCCTCGCCCTCGAGGCCGGCGCCATGGGGACCTGGGACGTGAACCTGCAAACAGGCGAGGTGGTGTGGTCGGAAGGCCACGTCGCGCGGCCCAGCCTGACGCCCGGCCACGTGAACGGCACGCTGGAGAGCTTCGGTCAGCGTGTTCACCCCGAAGAGATCCGAAGCCTCCTCGCCGAGTCGGAGCAACGCTACGAGAGCGGGCTTCCTTTTCGGCACGAGTTTCGGACTGTGAGGTCCGACGGCTCCGTTTATTGGACGAGCGCGCGGGGAACGTTCTCCTACGATGCCGACGGCAAACCGGTGCGGCTGCTCGGAGTCGTTTGGGACATCACGGAACGGCGCCGCGCCGAAGCGGAGCGGCTTCGGTTGACTGCGGCCATCGAGCACGCGGGGGAGAGCTTCGTCATCATCGCCCGCGGCGGAGTCATGGTCTACGTGAACCCCGCCTTCGAACGAACCTCCGGGTACTCTTCCCAGGAAGTGGTCGGGAAACGGTGGGACCTGCTGGAGTCCGACAAAGTCGACGCCGCGTTCCGCGGAAGCGTGTGGGCCTCTCTCCGCGCGGGCAAGACGTGGTCCGGCCGCAGCGCCGTCAGGCGAAAAGACGGAACGTCGATTACCATCGAGTGTACCGTCTCGCCGGTAAAGGACAACGATGGCGAAATCGAGTACCTGGTGGCGGTGTACCGGGACATCACGGATCAGCTGCGGATGGAGGAGGAGCTTCGACAGGCACAGAAGATCGAATCCCTGGGACGGCTGACGGCGGGTATCGCTCACGATTTCAATAACATGCTGACGCCGATCCTGGGCTACACGGAAATCCTGCTGGCGGGCATGCATCCGGCCGACGTCCGCTACAACCAGTTGCTGGAGATCAAGAAGGCCGCGGAGTCCTCGCGGGCCTTGACCTGGCAGTTGACGGCCTTCAGCCGCAAGCAGGTATTACAGGTAAAGGCGGTGGACCTGCGCGATGTCGTGAGTGGCATCGAGCAACTGCTGAGGCGGACCGTGCGAAAGAACGTCATGCTGAAGATCCGCCTGGCCGACGCACCGTGTCCCGTGGCGGTGGATGCCGGACAGATGGAGCAGGTCCTGATGAACCTGACTGTGAACGCGCAGGACGCTATGCCCGGCGGTGGAGAGATTACCATCGAGGTGGCGCCTGCGGAAGTGGATGCGGCGTTCTGTGCTGCGCATCATGACGCCAAGCCAGGGCGCCATGCGGCGCTGATCGTCTCCGACACGGGCTGCGGCATGGACGAAGAGACCCGGCAACATGCGTTCGAGCCGTTCTTTTCGACCAAGCGAGACACGGGCACCGGCCTCGGCCTGGCCACGGTTTACGGCGTTGTCAAGCAGCACGCCGGAAGCATCTGGATCGAGAGCGAGCCCGGGAAAGGCTCCCGGTTCGCCATCTATCTTCCCGCAGCCGTCCCGGAGCCGGAACGGCAGCCAGGGCCATCCCCGTCACGCAAGGCATACCGCGGAACCGAGACCATCCTGCTGGTGGAAGACAACGACATGGTCCGGAACCTGACTCAGAGCCTTCTCCAGATGCAGGGCTATACGGTCCTTTCCGCGGCGAGCGGCAAGGAGGCTTTGAGCGCGGCCGAAGAACGCGGCGCGGCGGTCGACTTGCTGCTGGCCGACGTCGTGATGCCGGATATGAGTGGGCGGAATCTTTCGGCGAAGTTGCGCGAGAAAGGGCCGAAGCTGAAAGTGCTGTTCATGTCCGGCTATAGCGACGATGCCATCGGCCAGCACGGCGCGCTCGAAGCCGGCGCGGAATTGATCCAGAAACCCTTCTCGGTCGGCGGCCTGGCCGCTAAAATTCGCGAAGTGCTCGACCGGGAGGGCGGACCTTAGTCCGCAGCTTGGTAGGGTATGGACATCGAATGGGTGCGGCGGCACTGCCTTTCCTTTCCCCACGCCACGGAGCAGGTGCAGTGGGGCGATCACCTGGTGTTCAAAGTCGCGGGCAAGATCTTTGCGGTCCTGGCGCTCGAGCCCGGCGGCCATTGGCTCAGCCTGAAGTGCATGCCGGAGGAATTCGCCGACCTGGTCGAACGTCCCGGGATCGCCCAGGCCCCGTACTTTGCGCGGGCGCACTGGGTTGCGGTTGAAAGCGAAGACACCGTTGCCCCGCCGGAGGTCAGGCGGCTGATCGGCCGGTCGTACGAGCTGGTGTGTGCGAAGCTGCCTAAAGCAAAACAGGTGGCGCTGAAGAAGAAGGTGTGATGAGCTCTTTCCGGAAGGATCACGAACCGCCGGCGGCCATCGCGGCCCGTGGCTGGCGGTATCACCACATGGGCGTTCCGACCAGCGTGCCGCGGCCCGGGGAAAGGTATCTGGAGCGGTTCAAGGTCTTCGTCTCCGGCTTCGAGACCAGCCCTTACGGGATCGAGTGGATGCGCTTCGAGCCCGCCAGCCCCCTGCCGGCGCCGATCCAATCCCTGCCGCACATCGCCTTTGAGGTGGACGATCTGGATGCTGCCCTGGAAGGCAAGGAGATCCTCTGGCCTCCCGGTTCGCCTTCCGACGGAGTCCGGGCGGCGATGATCGTCGACAACGGCGCGCTCATCGAGCTGATCGAATTCCGCTCGGTCTGAAGCAGTTGGCCGATTTCGTTCGCGGTGGTGGTTTTCGGCCAGCCGCGCTGCCCCGCATGCGACCAATAGGTCAATAAGAATCAGCACCTTGTGGTTTGGCAAGGCGAGTGCAACCTCTCTCGGCGAGGTTGGAGATCATGAAAACGCGATTGCTGGTTCTGATGCTGCTTGCAGCGGGCTCCGTATTCGCGGGGACGCGCGTCTTCGTAGGAGTCGGGGTCGGAGGCGGCTATGGTTACGGATACTACGCCGCGCCGCCAGTGGTGGCTTACGCGCCGCCCTGCCCGGGACCGGGCTGTAACTGGGTGGCCGGCTACTGGTATTGGTCGGGGCCGCACCGCTACTGGCATGGCGGCTACTGGGCGGCGCCGCGGGTCTACGGTGGATACGGCTACGGACCGCGGTATTACGGCCACGGCTATTACGGTGGCGGTCGCGGCCGCGCTTACGGCCACTACGGTAACGGCTTCCGCGGCCACGACGGCGGAGGCCATCGCCGGTAGCTTGAAACTGTGGGGCGGACTCCCACGCCGCCCCACATCCCCTTACCTCTCGTTGAACTTCAACACCTTCTTGCGCAGGCGGATGGATTGCGGCGTCACCTCGACGAACTCGTCGCCGCGGATGAACTCGATGGCTTGATCGAGGCTCAGCAGGCGCGGCGGGACCAGACGGATGGCGTCGTCGGAGGTCGATGCCCGCATGTTGGTCAGCTTCTTCTCCTTGACGATGTTGACGTCTATATCGCGGTCGCGCGCGTTCTCGCCTACGATCATCCCTTCGTAGACCTCGGTGCCGGGGACGATGAAAATCTCGCCGCGCTCCTGGAGGTTGTAAATGGCGTAAGCGGTGGCCCGGCCGGCACGGTCGGCGACCAGCGAACCCGTGGGGCGGCGCGGAATATCCCCCTGCCATTCCTGGTAGCCGTGAAACAGCGAGTTCATCACCGCGGTGCCGCGCGTGTCGGTCAGCAGCTCGCTGCGCAACCCGATCAGCCCGCGCGTAGGCACCTCGAACTCTATGCGGACGCGGCCGGAGTGGTGGTTCACCATGCGCGTCATCTTGCCCCGGCGCGCGCCGAGCTTCTCCATAACCACGCCGATAAACCGGTCGGGGCAATCCACCGTCAGCAGCTCGATCGGCTCCTGGAGCACGCCATTCACGGTGCGCGTGAGGATCTCCGGGTTGCCCACCATCAGCTCGTATCCCTCGCGCCGCATCATCTCGATCAGGATGGCGAGCTGCAGCTCGCCGCGGCCCATCACCTTGAAGGCATCCGGGCCGCCCGCCTCTTCGACGCGGATGGAGACGTTGGTCAGCAGCTCCTTGTCGAGCCGGTCGCGCAGGTGGCGTGAGGTGACGTAGGCGCCCTCGCGGCCGGAAAAGGGCGAGGTGTTGATGGTGAACGTCATCGCGATGGTCGGCTCGTCGATGGGAATGTGCTCGAGTGGCGCCGGCGTGTCCGGATTCGTGATGGTCTCGCCGATGGTGATGCCCTCGACGCCGGCGATGGCCAGAACGCTGCCGGGCCGTCCGATAGTTTCCTCGACGCGTTTCAGCCCCTCAAAGGAGAACATCTTGGTGATGCGGGTGCGCTGAACCGTGCCGTCGAGCTTCGCGATGCCGGCCTCGTCGCCGAGGCGGAGTGTGCCGGCGAAGACGCGGCCGATGGCGAGCCGGCCCAGGTAGTCACTGTAATCCAGGTTCGCCACCAGCAGTTGCAGGACGGCATCGGGGTCGCCGGCCGGCGCGGGGCAGTGCTCGAGGATGGCCTCGAACAGGGGCCGCAGGTCGGTCGAGCTGTCGCCGGGTTCGCGATGCGCGATGCCCGCCCTGGCGTTGGTATAAATGACAGGGAAATCGAGCTGGTCCGCGGTGGCGTCGAGATCGATGAACAGGTCGTAGATCTCGTTGAGCACCTCCTGAATGCGCGCGTCGGGCCGGTCGATCTTGTTGATGACGACGATGGGCGGCAGCCCGGCCTCGAAAGCCTTCATGAGGACGTAACGGGTCTGCGGCAGCGGGCCCTCGCTGGCGTCGACCAGTAGCATGACCCCATCCACCAGCTCAAGCGCGCGCTCGACCTCGCCGCCGAAATCGCTGTGGCCGGGCGTATCCACGATGTTGATCTTCACGCCGCGATACCGGACGCCAGTGGTCTTCGCCAGGATGGTGATGCCGCGTTCGCGCTCGAGCTCGTTGGAGTCGAGCACGCGCTCGATGACCGCCTCGTTATCGCGGAAGATGCCGCTCTGATGGAGCATGGCGTCGACCAGCGTGGTCTTGCCGTGATCGACGTGGGCTATGATGGCGATGTTGCGAACGTTCTCGATATGTTCGGGGGGGACACTCACTCTTCCATGTTCACACGGTGTTGGTTGCCGATGCTGGACTGTGGAGGTCGCTCCCTGTGCCGGAGCGATTGTCCGGCCGCCCGGTGGCCCTCGCCTTTACGCCTTCGGATGCGCCTTGTCGTATACCGCCATCAGCTCGGTGAGCGAAACCTGCGTGTATTTCTGGGTGGTCGAGAGGCGCGCGTGGCCCAGCAGTTCCTGGATCGCCCGCAGGTCCGCGCCGTCGCTGAGCAAGTGGGTCGCAAACGCGTGGCGAAAGCTGTGTGGGTGGATGGAGGAGTCGCCGGCGAGCGCGGTCGCGTAGAGCTTGACAATGCCGCGCGCGCCGCGGTCCGTAAGGCGCCCGCCGCGGTGGTTGAGGAAGAGCGCCGTCTGCCGCGGACCCGCCTCGCGCTCAGCCATGTAGCGCTCGATCGCCGCGGCGGCTTTGGCGCCGAAGGGCACCTGCCTCTCCTTTTTCCCCTTCCCGCGGACCAGGAGCCAGCGCTCGGCCAGGTCCAGGTCGGCAAGGTTTACGGCCACAAGCTCGCTGATTCGCAGCCCGCAGCCGTAAAGCAGCTCGAAGATGGCGAGGTCCCGCGCGGGAAAAGGGCGTTCCAGGCGGTCTTCGGCGACCTGGTCGATCAGACTGTTGGTCTGCTCAGCGGTCGGCACGCGCGGCAGTGTCTTCGGCGCTTTGGGCGTACGAAGGAGGCGCGCTATGTTGGTCTCGACCACTCGGTGCGCCATCAGAAACCGGAACAACGACCGCACCGCGGCGATCTTCCGGCGCATCGAGACGGCGGCCAGTTGCTGGCGGTAGAGGTCGCCAAGCCATTCGCGCAGGGCTAGCGTGTCCAGCTTCTCCACAGGCGGCGGCTCGACGCCGGGCGGTGAAAAGTACTCAACAAACTGGCGGAGATCGGCGGCGTAGGCGCGCACGGTGTGCGCCGAGACGTTCTCCTGCTTCAACTCGGCGAGGAAGCTCTCGACATGGATTCTCAGTTCCGGCAAGTGAAGAACAGTTTAACCGATTGGGACGGCGGGAGCGTCGGAGATCGGCGGCGCCCTCGAGCGGCGGCTCGATTATCGCGAGGCTGTGAGAATGGAGCGGGAGACGGGACTCGAACCCGCGACATCGACCTTGGCAAGGTCGCACTCTACCAACTGAGTTACTCCCGCTGGTGGCTACCATTTTCTCTCGCGTGGGGGCTGGTGTCAAATGACGTGGTGGGGGGTGGCGGCTGGATCGCGTAGAACCGATCCGAAGCTCCGATGCGGGGGAGCATGTGGATGGTTATGGTACAGGCGATCTTACACAACTCCCTAAAAATGATTTTTTGTTACAGCTGTATCCTGTGTGTATTCAACAGTTTAGATAAAACAAATCTTATTGCAACACAGCACTCCAACTGTGCTATATTGGCGTTCCGTCGTACATCCAGTGAGACCGGTATCGAGCGGTTCTCAAAGGGCTCCTCGCCGGCGGAACAACACTCAGAACAGGATGGGTGTAGCTAGAGTTTTCCACAGGTGTGGAAAACTTGTGGAAAAGGGCTGCTCTGGGTTCTGGTGACATCGTATGGACGCATGGGAATTAATTAAGAATCGTATTGCTTCCAAACTCAGCGCCGAAGCCTTCCAAAACTGGTTTGGCAGAACTGGGTTGAGGGAGCTCAAGGACGGGACCATATGGGTATCCGTGCCCAGCCAGTCCGCTAGACAGTACATTGAACTGGAATACTCGGGCCTGATTCATTCCGTAATCCAGGACTTGGCTCTTCCCATCCGGGAGGTCGTCTTCGAGGTCGGCGCAACTGCAGGAGTAGGATCGGTGCTGGACGCCGGGGGGTTGGCAGACCCGGAGGTGGTGTTTCAGAAGACGATGGTTCAACTGAATCCACGGTTTACATTCGATTCGTTCGTAGTTGGCTCCTGTAACCAGTTTGCCCATGCGGCCGCCAAGGCAGTGGCCGACCGCCCGGCCATGCAATACAACCCGCTGTATATCTACGGCGGTGTCGGGATGGGCAAGACGCACCTCATGCATGCAATCGGACAAGGGTTGGTGCATAAGTTCGGGAGCATGCGGATTGTGTACACGTCAAGCGAAAGATTCATGAATGAGATGATCACCAGCATCAAGCTGCAGAAGATGCCTCAGTTTCATCAGCACTACCGTTCGGCGGATGTTCTGCTCATCGACGATATTCAGGTGCTCGGCAAGAAGGACGCCACCCAGGACGAGTTCTTCTTTACCTTCAACGAGCTCTTCGAGAATCAGAAGCAGATCGTAATCTCGAGCGACTCCCCGCCGAAGGAGATTCCAGGCTTGCTGGAACGCTTGCGATCGCGCTTTGAGTGGGGTCTTCTGGTGGACATCCAGCCGCCCGATCTTGAAACAAAGATGGCCATCCTCGATAAGAAGGCTGAAGCTGAAGGAGTAAAGCTTCCCGAAGATGTGCGAGTCTTTATCGCTACGAAGACAAAGTCGAATGTGCGGGAGCTCGAAGGCGCACTGATAAGGCTTATCGCGTACGCCTCAATCAGTGGTGAGCCAATCACGCTGCCAATGGCGCAGCAGGCCCTTAAGCATCTGGTGCCGAATACGGATCGCCGAGTGAGTATCGAAGCGATCATCCGGGCGGTCGCTGCGAAGTTCAATCTGCCGCCAGGCCAGATCAAGATGAAGAGCAATCGGCGGGACATTGCACGACCCCGGCAAATCGCGATGTACCTTACCAAAGAGCTCACTCAAGCGTCGTTGCCGGAGATCGGGCGGGCTTTCGGAGGCAAGCACCATACCACAGTCCTTCACTCCATCCACCGGATTGAGGAGTTGCGCCACAAGGATCTGGATTTGAACAGGCTCGTTCAGAGCCTAATTGACTCAATCAATTGAACTTGTGGTGTTTTCCACAGCACTCTCCTGTGACAGCCCGTGAAGTCTGTGGAAGTCTGAACAAGGAGTGAGGCCTCTCATGCTCGTTCAACGGTTTTCAACACCATCCCATAGCGCGGAAGCCTTTGGATTTTGTATAATTTAGGAAGAAACTGACATTTCCACAAGCCCTACTACTGCTGCTCTTGTTTTTGATATTGTAGAGAGTCGGTTTAGAGCACTCTGTGCTGGCAGAACAGGAGAACTGAGCCATGGAATTCACGGTGAGCAAGGCGGACCTGGTTCGGGAGTTGAATCTCTCTCAAGGGGTTGTTGAGAAGCGAACGACGATCCCGATTCTTTCAAATGTTTTGATGGAAGCTCAAGGAGACCGTTTGAAGTTAACTGCAACGGATCTTGAGCTTGGTATGCGTTGTTCGTGTCCCGCAAGAGTCTCTAAGGACGGGGCCGGTACGATGCCGGTGCGCCGTCTGCTGGATTATGTGCGGCTGCTTCCGGACAGTGATTTGAACGTGAAGTTTCTGGATAACGATTGGGCCAGCATCACCTGCGGCCGCTCTCGAACCAGGATCGCGGGGATCTCTCGGGAGAGCTTCCCGGAGTTACCCGAGATGCCTGAGCCCATCGCCGAGCTTTCGGGCGGCATTCTGGCGTCGCTCATTGAGAAGACCATCTTTGCCATCTCCGCCGAAGAGTCACGGTTCACACTCAATGGAGCTTTGCTTCAACTTAGAGACAACAGTATCCTCATGGTTGCTACCGATGGTCATCGTTTGGCGTATGTGGAGACTTGCGGTGACCTTGCTGGAATCCGATCGCCCTATCGTGCCTTGCTGCCGCGCAAAGCCATGGGTGAAGTTCTCAAGCTCGCGGCGGAGAGCGGCACGGACTCCATCGTAAAGTTTGCCGGCGACGAGAACCATCTATTCTTTCAATTCGGAGACAGACTCCTGATCAGCCGCAAGCTGACCGGCACATTTCCCGATTTTGAGCGTGTCTTGCCGAAAGACCATAAAGTCTTCGTTGTCCTGAATCGTGATGAGATCCGATCGGCGGTTGAGCGCGTCTCTCAGTTTGCCGACGAACGCTCTCGTGCTATTCGTATGCAGCTGTGTCCAGGTGAAGTCAAGGTGTTCTCTTCCATTTCGGAAACGGGAGAGAGCGAGGAAAGTATTTCGGCTGAGTACGCCGGCGCCCCATTGGACATCGGTTTTAACGCACAGTACTTACTTGAGTTCCTGCGCGCGATCTCCGAACAGCAGGTCAAGTTCTCGTTCAAAGACCCGCATAGCGCCGCCGAGGCGAGTCCGGAGGCAGGCGAGGATACCCAGCGTGAGCTATATCGTTACGTCGTGATGCCCATGAGAATCTGAGGGAATCTTCTGTTTCCTGCACCTGGTGTGCTGCACGGCTGAATTAGTATTAGAGGTTCTATGTCAACTAAGACACCTGACGCGCCGAAGCTCAACGGACAGACTTCGGGTAACGGCGCTGAGGCAGAAGTATACGATTCGAGTAGCATCAAAGTGCTTGAAGGACTTGAGGCGGTGCGGTTGCGCCCGGCGATGTATATTGGCTCGACCGGCGAGGTCGGTCTGCATCACTTGGTGTACGAGGTTGTGGATAACTCGGTGGACGAGGCGCTGGCGGGTTATTGCTCGGAAATCAGTGTAACTATCCGAAGCGATAACTCAGTCACCGTCGTGGATAACGGCCGCGGCATTCCCGTTGGGATTATGGCGGAACAGGGAATCTCGGCTGCCGAAGTGGTCATGACCAAGCTTCACGCCGGCGGCAAGTTCGATACGAAGAGCTATAAGGTGTCAGGCGGTTTGCACGGAGTTGGAGTAAGCTGCGTCAACGCCCTTTCGGAAACCCTCGATCTCGAGATCTGGTGCGATCATTACACCTGGGTTCAGGATTATGAGCGCGGGATCCCCAAGGGACCGCTCGAGCGAAAAGGAAGGTGTGGCAACAAGACCGGAACCAAGATCACCTTCAAGCCGGACCCGACCATCATGGTGGCCACGGAGTTCAGCTTCGACACGCTCTCGCAGCGGCTACGCGAGCTGGCGTTCCTGAACAAAGGGCTGAAGATAACGCTGACTGACGAGCGGGTGGATCCGCCTAAGGCACACGAGTTCTTTTACAGCGGCGGCATCGCGGAGTTTGTGAAGCACCTGAACAAGGGCAGGAACCTGCTGCACGACAAGCCGATTCACTTCGAGGGCACGCGGGAGCTGCCCAATGGCGGCACGCTCACGATGGACATCGCGTTCCAGTACAACGACGGCTACAGCGAGAACATTTTCAGCTTCGCCAACAACATCAACACCGTGGATGGCGGCGCGCACCTGACCGGGTTCCGCAGCGCGCTGACCCGCGTCATCAATACTTACGGCCAGAGCGCCGGTCTGTTCAAGGACGTCAAGGAGAACCTGACCGGCGACGACGTGCGCGAGGGGCTGACTGCCGTGGTCAGCGTCAAACTGCCGCAGCCGCAGTTCGAGGGACAGACGAAGGGCAAGCTGAACAGCGACATCAGCGGGTACGTCACGCAGTTCGTCTACGAGAAGGTCGGCGAGTACTTCGACAAGAACCCGGCGGTGATGAAGAAGGTGGTCGGCAAGGCTATCGATGCATCGCGGGCGCGGGAAGCTGCCCGCAAGGCGCGCGACCTCACGCGGCGCAAGGGCGCTCTGGATTCGGGCGGCTTGCCGGGAAAGCTGGCGGACTGTCAGGAGAAGGATCCGGAGCGGTGCGAGCTGTTTCTGGTCGAGGGCGAATCGGCCGGCGGCACCGCCAAGATGGGCCGCGACCGCCGCTACCAGGCGATCCTGCCGCTCAAGGGCAAGATCCTGAACGTCGAAAAGGCGCGCACCGACAAGATGCTGAGCCACGAAGAAATCCGCGCCATGATCACCGCGCTCGGCACGGGTATCCGCGAAGATTTCGACGTCGCGCGGCTGCGCTACTCGAAGGTCATCATCATGACCGATGCCGACGTGGACGGCTCGCACATCCGCACGCTGCTGCTGACGTTCTTTTACCGCCAGATGGGCGATCTGATCGCGCGCGGCAACGTGTACGTGGCGCAGCCGCCGCTGTATCGCATCAAGAAGGGCCGGCAGGAGCGGTACATCAAGGACGAGAAGGAGTTCGTGCGCGAGATTTTGCGGCGGGCGACCGAGAACGTGGCCGTTGAGATCGGCTCGAACGGAAGCGAGCCGGCTGCGCGACTGGAGGGCGCCGAGCTGCGCGCGTTCCTGAATTCGCTCGATGAATACCAGCAGGTGTTTCACCGCGTGGAGCGCAAGGTCCGCGACGCGCGGGTGGTGGAAATCCTGACGAGGCCCGAGCTGAAGCTCGATACGAAGGGCGATTTCGCCGTCGAGGAGAACCTGGCGCCTGTCGCCGAAGCCCTGAAGGCGATCAAGCTCACACCGGAGCTCAAACGCGACGAGGAGCACTCGTCGTGGTCCCTGAGCTTCCGCGACTCTGGCAGCGCCGAGCGGATCATCGACATCCAACTGGCGGCTCTGCCCGAATACCGGCGGTTGCGCTCTTTGTCGCGGCAGATCGCGCGCTACAACCGGCCGCCGTTCATAGTGGTCAAAGAGGCCAGCCGCGAGACGCGCGCGGACTGGCGCGAGCTGCTCGAGTACGCCAAAGCCGAGGGCATGCGCGACGTCCAGGTGCAGCGCTACAAGGGCCTGGGCGAGATGAACGCCGAGCAGTTGTGGGAGACCACGATGAACGCCGAGAAGCGCACGCTCCTTCAAGTGCGCTCCGAGGACGCCGTCGAAGCCAACGAAATCTTCACCACGCTGATGGGCGAAGACGTCGAAAGCCGCCGCAAGTTCATCGAAGAGAACGCGCTGGACGTGCGGAATCTGGACGTGTAGGGCGCGCTGACCCGAAGGACAAGCTGGAAGCTTGTCCTACCTTTTCATCAGCTCGATAACCGCCGCAGTCGTGGCCACGATGCCAGTCCGCAGCGCCGGCTCGGCCTGCGGGTAAAACAGGCTCGAGTGCAGCGTCGGTAGCGGTGTGCCAGTTCGCAGGCTCTCCGCCAGCTTCGCGGGGTCCGAAGCGCCCAGCAGGAACATGAACGCCGGGATTTGCCGCCCTTCCAGGCCAAACAGGCCGAAGTCTTCGCTCACCATCAGAGGCCGCGGCTCGACCACGTTGCCTTCGCCCAGCGCCTCAATGAACGCGCCCCGCAGCCGCGCCGCCAGCGCAGGGTCGTTATACGTGACCGGGGTTGTCTCCGTCTCGCTGACTTTCACGATGGGCGCGCGTCCGTCCGGCACGCCGGCCGCCAGCGCCACGCCGCGCGCCTCGCGCTCGATGGCCGCCAGAATGGTGCGGCGGACATCGTCGCTGTAAGAGCGCGTGGTGAGCTGTAGGACGACCTGATCGGGGATGATGTTGTGCTTCGAGCCGCCATGGATCGAGCCGACGGTGACGACCGCGGGCTCCTGGGGCGGAATCTGCCGGCTGACGATGGTTTGCAGCGCGAGAACGAACTGCGCCGCCATAACGATGGGATCCTTAGTGGCCTCCGGGCGCGCGCCGTGCCCGCCGAGGCCGCGAATGATCACATCGACCGATGTCGAGCTGGCCAGGAGCGGCCCAGCCACCACGCCCACCTTGCCGGCCGCGATCGAGGGCTCGTCATGCAGGGCGATCGCGTAGTCCGGTCTGGCGATCCGCGCGTAGAGATCGTCGGCCAGCATCGCGCGTGCGCCGCCCACCGTCTCTTCGGCCGGCTGCCCGATCAGCATCAGCGTGCCTCTCCAGCGGTCTTTCAGCGTCGCGAGGAGCCGCGCTGTGCCCAGCAACGACGTCATGTGCAGGTCGTGGCCGCAGGCGTGCATCACGCCCGCGTTCTGGCTGGCGAAGGGCAGGCCGGTTTTCTCCTCGACGGGCAGGGCGTCCAGCTCCGTGCGCACCAGCACTACGGGGCCGGCGCCGTTCTTCATGATGGCGGCGATGCCGAAGGCCGCGGCGCCGTCAGGATACTTTCCGATGTGCTCGGTGACGGTGTAGCCGGCCCGGCGCAGCTCGGCCGCCAGAAGCGCGGACGTGCGCTCCTCGTGCTGCGACAACTCGGGATGCGTGTGCAGGTCCTTATAGATGGCCAGGAGCGACGGCAGCTCCCGCTCCACCTGAGGGCGAAAGTCGTCCGCCGGCGCGGCCAGCGTGGGCGCGAAAGTCGCCAGACAGAGCAGTCCGAAGGTCCTCAAAGCAAGCCCCCTTTTCCGGATGCCGCCAGTATAGCGCAGAGCCTACACGTATACCCGCGTCACCCGCGTCCGTATGCCGCACAGAATGTCGTAGGAGATGGTGCCCGCCGCACGGGCCATCTGCTGGGCGTCGATGGAGACCTCGCCTTCGGAGCCCAGCAGCGTTACCGCGTCGCCCGGCCCGATGGAGGGACAATCGGTGAGGTCGATCGTGGTCAGGTCCATCGAGACCGCGCCCAGAATTGGGACCAGCCGGCCGGCCGCGATCACGTGACCGCGGTTCGAGAGCCGGTGCGAGAGACCGTCGGCGTATCCCACCGCCAGCACGCCGATGCGCATCGGGTGCGGCGCGCGGAACATCCCTCCATAGCCGATCAGCGCGTCTTCTGGCACGTCTTTTGCTTCGAGCACGCTCGCCTTCCAGGTGAGCGCTGGCTTGACGCTGATCACCCGCGGCGGCGCCGCCCCGCGCGCAGGAGAAAAATAGCCGTAGAGCAGGTGCCCGGGCCGGACCATGTTGTACCATGCGTCGCGGCGGCCGTAGGCGATCGCGTTCGTGCTCGAAATGTGGCGGAACGCCGGCGCTATGCCTTCCCGCGCCAGCGCGCGGCACAGGTCGGCGAAGGCACGGTTCTGCTGGTCGGTTTGCGCCTTGGTGTAGTCGGCCGAGGACGCCAGGTGCGACATCAGGCCTTCGAGCTCGAGGTGGCCGGCGGCGCGAACCGCCGCGGCGATCTCCTGCGCGTCGGCCAGGGTCCCCAGCCGGCCCATGCCGGTATCGACCTTCAGGTGGTACCGAACGCGGGCGCCGCGCCCGGCGGCAAAGCTTTCCATCGCGCCCAGGTCATCGAGCGATAGGATGACCGGCGTGAGGTTGTATTCGAGAACTGCGGGCCGGGCGAAGGCCTGGCAGTCCGCCATCACCAGGATGCGGGCCGCGATCCCCGCCTGCCGTAGCGCGACGCCTTCCTCCGCCGAGCTGACCGCCAGCCAACCGGCGCCCGCCGCCACCAGGGTGCGCGACACTTCTACGGCGCCGTGGCCGTAGGCGTCGGCCTTCACCACGCAAACCGTTTCGACCCCGGGGCCGACCGCCGCGCGCGCCGCGCGATAGTTCTCGGCGATCTGTGTCCGCGAGATCTCGGCCCAGGAACGATATGGTGCAGCAGACATAGGTTTACCGGCCGGCCAGCGAGCGCAGCAGGTTCTCATAGGCGCTGGTCACGGTCTCCCAACTGTAGCGCTCTTCCACCCGCGCGACGGCCCGCCGCCGCCACTCCTCCCGTTCATTCTCCGACATTTCGAGCGCCTCTCGAAGCTTGCGGCCAAGGTCTTCGTGCTCGAAAGGAATGCCGGCGCCGGAGGCGACCTCGGTGTTTTCGGGGGTATCGAGGTAGAGCACCAGCGCGCCCCTGCCCAGGGCCTCGATCAGCGCCGGATGCGTCCCGCCGACTTCGGTGGCGTGGATGTATGCGAAGCAGTGGGACTGCAGCTCGTGATAGCCGTCGCCGTAAATGGCGCCCGGGATCAGGATGCGCGGGTCGCGCGTCTGGCGGACGCGGGCGATATAGGACTGGGCGTAGGGAGCATCCCCAACCAGCGCCAGTTTCATGTCCGTCTCCAGGCCCTCGAAGGCCTCCCGCACCAGCAGCGCGTTGTTCTCCGGTTCCATGCGGCTCACGTAGAGGAAGTAGCGGCCGGGTTCGAGCCCCAGCCGGGCAAGCGCGCCGGAGCAGGCCGTCTTACCGGTCTCGGCGCCGTAGGGAATGAAGTGGGTGCGCTTGCCGTAGCGCTTCTGATAGTACTCGGCGATCCTCTCTGCGTCCGTGACCACCGCGTTCGGACACACGGTGGCCAGCCGCTCGGAGGCCAGGTACCACGCGCGGGCCAGCCAGTTCCACTTCTTCCGCCGGCGCTCGACGCCATCCACGTTCAGCGCGACCGGCACGCCGGCCAGCCGCGGCAGCCACGTAAAGACGGCGTTGGCCGCGTTACAGTAGAGCGCGGCATCGGTGCGGTGGCCCAGCAGGTGCAGCGTCGAAAGGAACGTGTGCGCGACCGTGTCGAGGTACTTGTGGCGGATGGTCGGGAGGTAGCGCAGGCGGACGCCCCGATAGCATGGCTCCGCGTGGCGCTGGCGGGTGTAGACCGTAACGTCATGGCCGCGCGCGGCAAGGCGCGTCGAGAGTTCCTCGGCGAAGGTCTCGAACCCGCCGTAGCACGCCGGGATGCCTCGAGTGCCCAGGATGGCGATTCTCACAGAGTCTCAGGATAGCGGAGACTCGCCGCGTGGCGCACGCTTTCAGTCGTGCCGCGGTGAGCTTCAGCTCAATGTTGGCCCGGCTGTGGCGTTATCGTGTAGCCAAAAACAAACAAACTCGTAGAGTATGACGCCAAAGATCAGCTTGATTGGTTGGCAATTGTCCTGCTCCCTGGCTCAAATCGGTACAACCGCCGACCGGAAGCCCAAGGGCTGACAACTCAGAAGGCGTGAACGAATTCAGGCCGCCGATGAACGCCGATAAACGCAGATCGAAAAGGACAGTCTTATCGGCGTTTATCCGCGTTCCTCTGCGGCCCAAAGTGATTTCTTCACAGCTTCTGACGGCTGACGGCCGATGGCTGCTCAGTACTCGAACAGCTCCGCGTGCGACGAGGCGGCGGCCTGATACCGCTCCCGTGCCCGCTTGGAGAGTTTTGGGGCGGGCTTGCTGACCGGCTTGTACTGGAACCACGTGGCGATGTAGTCGTCGCTGACTCTGCGCCGCTGCATGATCTCGCGCCGCTTGGCCAGAATGCGCTTGCGGTTCTTGATCAGAAACCAGAAGGCCTTGAGTGAAGTCTGTTCGCGCAGCATGCAGCAGGCGAACACCACCACGTCGCGCACGGTGATGGCGAACCAGTTCCGCCGGTAGAGGTCGCCGGTCATGTTCTTCATGCGCATCAGGAACCGGTTCTTCACCGAGTGCATGTTGATTACCGCGGGCAAGGCGCGGCGGTTGCCCGGAAGCACGCTGCGGACGTGATAGCCCCGGGCGTGCGGCGTGTACATGCAGCGCCAGCCCATCAACTGAGCCCGCCAGGCGACGTCGGCGTCCTCCCGGTAGACGAAGAAGTCGGGATCGAAGAACTCGCGGTCGATCGAGACGCGCTCGATCATCTCGCGGCGGTAGAGCGCTGCGGCTGCGGTGGCGCCAAAGACGTACTCGCAATTGAGGTAGTGGCCGTTGTCGACTTCCCGGCTGCCGCGGTCGAGATGGCGCAACATGGGCGTGAAGTACATCCCCGTCGAATCCACCAGCGGCTCATCGGGAAGAGTGAAATTGGACCGCATCGTGAGCAGTTTGCCGCAGACCGTGCCCACCTTCGAGTCGGCATGCCCGGTCTCGATCAGCGCCTCGATGAAGCTGGACGTGAGCAGCACGTCCGGATTGAGGGCCAGCACCCAGTCTCCCCTCGAGAGCAGGATGGCCTGATTCTGCGCGGCGGCGAACCCGACGTTGGTCTCGTTGAACACCAGGCGGCAGCGATCCTCGAACTGCTCCACAATGCCCTGTGTGCCGTCCGTGGAGGCGTTGTCAATGACGACGACTTCCTTGTTAGGGTAGCCCTGAGCCAGAACCGATAGGAGGCACCGCTTGATGAACCGACCGCTGTTGTAAGTAACGATGGTTACGGATACGAGATCAGTATGGCTCATGACGATTGAACTTGAGCACCAACAGCAATCAGCGCCACGCCACCCTACTCTACCGCAACGGCTGACGCGATGTGCGCATTCCTGCGTCTTCCGGAAAAAATAAGCGATCCGGCTTGCCGCATTATCCTAACATAGCTGGATATCGCTTCCAAGCGTCTCTCCTGTAGCAAGGCGAACACCGCTCGGGGAACCGATCCCAGCACGAGAGAAGCGCAGACGACACCCACTCCGCCACGCGCGAAATGTTTGACCGTATACTTCAGCAGGTTACCATACCAATGGCGGTCTTTGGTGGAGCGGGGAAGCTGGCTGACCGAGTCAGCGCCGCTGTGTTTTGCAACAGCCAGGGGAGTGTACCGCATCGAGTAGCCCGCCATCGCCACTCGCTTCGCGAAGTCGACGTCTTCGAACCATACCGGGTGAAAGGACTCGTCAAATCCGCCAAGCTGCCGCCACACGTCGCGGCGGATCATCAGGAGCGCGCCCGCCGGCTGCTCGACTGAGGCCTCCGCATCGGGATCGAAATCGAAACACCGGTATCGCCGGTTCACCGGGTTGCCCGGCCAGAGGCGATTGAGCCCCAGAATCTCGAAAGCCAGCGTCAGCGGCGTGGGGAGGCGCCGGACCATGAATCCGGCCTGGGTGCGTCCATCGGCGCCGAGCAGTCTCCCTCCTGCCGCGGCGACCCCCTCGCGGGCGCACTGAGCGGCGAGCGAATCGAGGCCGGACACGAGTTCCACGTCGGGATTCAGCAGCAGCGCGAGATCGCAATCGAGTGCGCCTATCCCCTGGTTCGCCGCGGCGGCGAAACCGCGATTCCACGGATTCGCGATGAGCCTCGCCGCCGGTCGCTTCATGACCTCCTGGCGGGTGCCGTCGCCCGACGCATTATCGACCACCACCGTCTCGATGCCGGCGGGGAGCGCATCCAGACACCGGCCGATCTCGCGTCCCGAATTGTGAGCGACGATGACGATCCCGATGCGGTCCATGGCTGGATGTCAGGTTAACGCGAAGTACAGCCGCCAGTACAGGTCGAAGCCAATGCTGCGCTGGAGGCGGAGGATCTCGGCTTCGCTTTGCTCCAGAATCTCGGAAAGGGCCTCGGTCCCGGGGCCGTCCGGAGCGGCCTCCCGCCGTGCGGCCCGAAACATCGCCAGGCCTTCGAGCTTCCCTCGCAGGAACGAAAACAGCCGCCCGTGCCGCAAGGCTACGCCGCCCCAGAGGGCCTGGCCGGCCAGAATCGGCCAGCCGTAGCGCAGCAGATCGCGTCCGGGGTAATGCTTGGCCACCAGCAGCACCTGGTTGCGCGCGATGCGCTCGACCACTTCCTTGTGCCACCGTCCCAGCGTTGCGCTGCCCTGGTGCACGGCCACCGCGGCGGGCACGTACACTCCGGGACGGCCTTGTCGCGCCGCGCGCAGGCAGAAGTCGATGTCTTCGAGATAGGACTCGAACCGCTCGTCCAAGGGGCCGATCTGCCGGAACAGCTCCGTGCGAAACAGCGTTGCGGTGAACGGCGCGAAGCGGATCTGCACGGGGCGGTCCCACAAAGGGCCGTCCCTCCGTCCGTGCCCGGCGCGCCACGCGCAGGCGCCGCGCGAGAGTGCGTCGTATGCGCCGTCGAGCTGGCCGGGATCGGCGGCGTTCAGGAGCTTGCCGGTGGCGAACCAAACCTGCGGCTCCCGGATCGCTTCCACCAGCCGCTCCAGCCAGGTTGTGGCCGGTTCGACGTCATTGTTCACCACGGCTACCAACTCCGTGGCGGTTTCGGCGATCCCGCGGTTGACGGCGGCGCTGAAACCCACGTTACGGCCCATCTCGAGAACCCGCGCGCCGGCCCGGCGGGCCGCTGCGGCCGAGCCGTCCTGGGACCCGTTGTCTACGACCAGGATCTCCGCGACCGGCTGGCTTTGCGCGAGCAGTTGAGCGATGAGCCGCTCGACCAGGTCGCGGCGGTTCCAGTTCGGGATGACGACCGTGACACCTGGCATCGCAAGCCCGTCATTCTAGCACCCGCTGAATTTTGCCGTAAACGTTACGCCAACGACTTCTTCGGCTCTTGCCGCGTCCTACCAATGATGGCTGGCCGGCTCAGTGTCTGGCGGCCGATCGCTTATTATGGTACCTGTCATGAAGCCGACTATCGCCCTGCTGTTTTCCACGCTGGCCGTTGCACTCGCGGCGCCGCCTAAGGCCGAGCTAGCGCAGGTCCGCAAGGTGTACCTGCTGTCGATGACGAGCGGAATGGATCAGTACCTGGCCAACCGGCTCACCGGCCTGGGTGTCTTTCAGGTGGTGACGGATCCGAAGAAAGCCGATGCAATCTTCACCGACCACCTCGACGAGGCGTTCGAGAGCCGTCAGGCCGAGTGGTTTCCAGAGCCGATAGCGCCCGTGAGTGAGGAGACGGCTTCGCCCGCGCCTTCGCAGCCCGCACTGGAGACAGCCACTCGGCCAGTTACCGCCGCTCCTAAGCCGGCTCCAGCCGCGGCCTCGCCGCAGACGGTCGCCTCCGCCGCGCCGGATGAGCCGCGCGTGACAGCCGGCGGACTGAAGGGCGACACGACCGTGCCGCGGCTATCGTTTCGCCGCGCCAAGGGGACCGTCTTTCTGGTGGATCCGCGCTCGCGGCAGGTGCTGTGGTCCATCTACGCGCGGCCGAAGAACACATCGGCGGTCGAACTGGACCGCACGGCGGGCCACATCGCCGCCCGGATACGGCAAGACCTGAAGGGCCGCTAACTCAGTTAGGGGAGCAGGCGGGCTCTTTGATTAGGGTGCAGCCGCGCTTCTCCGCCAGGGCTTCCCGATAGCTCTCGGCCAGCCTGCGGGTCGCGTCGCGGATGTCCCAATTGGCTTCCACCTCGCGGCGCGCTCGTAAGGTCATCTCGGCCGCCCTCTCCGGGTGAGTGAACAGCTCGATGATCTTGGCGGCAAAGCTCGCGGGATCGTCGGCCAGGGCGCAGAACTCGCCGTCGGTGCGAGTCAGGCCTTCGGCGCCCAGCCGGGTCGAGACGGCAGGAATCCCGGAGGCGAACGCTTCCAGGAGTTTCACTCTTACGCCCGACCCGCTCAGCACCGGGCACACGAACAGGGAGTAGCGTCCCAAGGGCTCCCTCGCGTCGTCGATCAGGCCACGCAGTTCGATTGCGGGTGACTGCGGCAGGCTGTGGGAAGCCTGCAAATCCGAGCCCACCACAACCAGCCGCGCAGCCGGACACTCCGCCACGACGCGCGGCAGCACCTTCTCCGCGAACCAGCAGACCGCCGCCAGGTTCGGCGGGTGGCGGAAGCTGCCCAGAAAGAGCATCGTGAGGGGCTCCCGTCCACTGGCGCGGAAGCAGTAGTTCCGTGCGTCGATGCCCGCGCGCAGCCCCGCCTGGATCCTGCGTTCGAGCTTGGGGAGGAAGGACACCAGATACTCCTTGTTTTCGCGGGTGCAGACCTGAATGCGATCCATCCGAGGCAGGATTCCCAGCTCGAACCGCAGCGCGCGCAGATACTCGAAGCCAGCCTTCAGCCTGGCTCGGCCGTACGCCGACGTCAGGCCGCGGGCGATGGACTGAAAGTAAATGTCGTGCTCGAACAGAGCGGTGGCTATTCTTCGATACCGGCCCGCGTACTGGGCCATCTGCGTGTACTCGATCTGAACGACATCGACGTGGCGGGTGTAGATCTGGCGATGTATGAGCCACTGAAAGTCGTCGTTTGCGAACTCGCGAACCGCAAAGGACTCCGGCGAAGCGATGCGTCTGGTTGACCCGCCGCGGACCAGAAACTCGGCTGAGGCACAGAGCCCCGCCACCTCTTGCTGGGATTCCCGCTGGTTGGGATGCTCGATCATCGCGATCAGGTGCAGCTCCGAGAGGCGGGCCAGCTCCCTGACCGTCGCGTTCATGAAAACGGCTCCCCCGTGGGTCGGCGGGCAGAGGGGGTAGGGCGAGACGAACAGCACGGACGGCTTCTCAGGCACACTGGAAGACGCCTCCAGCTCGAAGCGGTCGCGGAAGTACCCGCCCAGGGGCCGCAGGAACGCTTCGGTGTCGGAAATCCCGGCCAGGCGCCGCGCGCGCCAGCGCGAACCGAGCGCCTGGGGAAGCTGGAGGAAGGCGCGCCAGATGCCGGCGGCGCTGGCGCGCTGGGGAGAATTGCCGGCCAGCGCGCTTACCAGCGACCCACCCAGAGCGAAGCCGAAGTGCGCGGCCAGCTTCCGCCAGTCGTGGATGTTCTTCCAGGCGAACAGGACGTAGTTCTTCTGGTAGACGGCGTCGATCTGCTCCGCCGTGAAATGCCTGCCGATGGTGCCGCGGTGCTCGTGGCACACGGAGCTGCGCGGCTGGTAGAGGACCTGCCATCCCCGCTTCCAGGCCCTGAACCCGAGGTCGGCATCTTCCAGGTAGAACGGCGCCATCAACGGGTCGAAGCCGCCGAGCTCGAGGAACTTGCGCCGGTCGAAGGCGCAAGAGCCGCCCCCGCCATAAAAGCACGGGTAGAGATCCCGCACGCCATCGTCGATGCGGTGCCCGAGGCGGAGCGCGCCATCGCGCCACCAGCCCTGGGTCAGGCCCGTCTCCTCCCGCTTGCGGCTCGGATCGCTGAAGAAGATCTGGCAGGAGACGGCGAAGACACGCTCATTGCGAAAGCCTGCCAGCAAGGGCGGCAGGGAACCCGGCTCTACGCGCATGTCGTTGTTCAGTAGGACGACAATGGCGTTTTTTGCGGCGCGGACTCCGGCGTTGGAACCCCCGCCGAATCCGTGGTTGCGGTCGAGTGCCAGCAGCCGCACGCCGGGGAAGCGCTCCCGGAGGAGGGCCGCGCTGCCATCCGTCGAGGCGTTATCGACCACGATGATTTCGTTCGCGGGGTTGCCGCCAAGCGCCGCGGTAACGGAAGGGAGGTACTTTTCGAGCAGTTCACGCCCGTTCCAGTTGGGGATCACAACCGAGGCGGCGGAGCTCTCCGGTGACGTGTCGCCGCGAGGCTGCCGCTTCCCAAAGACGAGCCAAACAACATCGGCAATCGCGAGCGCTGCCGCGGCCAGGGCCAGCGCCACTGGGCACGCGACGAGCGCCAAAAGGCCCGCCAGGAAACGGGTGAGGCTCCTCATCTCAGCCGCCGGCCGGCTTTCGAACGATTCGGAGCCGCTTCCCAAGTCTTACCCAGCGCGAAGCGTTGAGATGCGCGAGCTCTTTGCCCGTGGCGTCGAGTTCGGCTTCCAGGCGCCGCGCCCACCCGGTCTTAGCGTCGTTCTCGGCATCGAGCTCGATGATGCGGGCCGCGGCGGCGGCGAGCTGAACGTCGAGGTTGCGGCCCCAGCGGTTGGCCTCGTCGAGCGCGGCATTCTGCTCGCGGAACAGATCGACCAGCTTTTGTTTTTCCTCGCGGAGTCCGTTGATGTCGATCTGCAGCTTGTCGATGTGCATCTCGCGCTCGCGAAGAACGTTGGCCGTGGTCGGGATGTAAACCAGCGGCGGCGGAGCGGGATGAGGCGACGAGCTGCACACGGCCACGAAGAACTGGGCGCCGCCCGGATCGCTGGGGAGGCCGGCCTGCTGCAACTCCGGCTGGCCCTGCCCGTTGGGACAGGCCGGTTGGAAGACGATACCCTCCACGTGGTTCTGCACGTAAAGATGGACGTGCGGGAACCGAGCCTTGAGCGCCGACGCGAACTCGTCGAAGGCGAACTCATGCGTGTGGAAAGGGTTGGGTCCGGAGAGGCGGCGGGCTTCGGCGTAGGCGTCCCGATTCGGCGTCGATAGTACCAACAGGCCCCCGGGAGCCAGCACCCGGCGGCATTCCTCGAGGAAAGTCTGCCAGTCCGCCAGGTGCTCGATCACTTCGAAGGAGACCACGAGGTCGAAGCCGGCGTCCGCAACGGGCATCGCGCAGCAGGAGCCCTCCAGATACCGCACGCCTGAGTCGCCGTAGTGCTCGCGCGCGTAAGCGATCGCGTCCGGCGCCACGTCGAGTCCGGTGACGCTCAGGGCCTGTTGCGCCAGCGTGGCGCTTCCGTAGCCCGTGCCGCAACCGGCGTCGAGGACCCGCCGCCCCGCGGCCAGGCGCGCCGCGAACGCATAACGGGCGAGGTGCTCGTTCCAGAGGTCGGCATCGACCTGGCCTGGGATGACGCGTTCCCCGGTGAACTCAATCAAGGATTTGCCTCCGCTTTGGGCGCAGATCCCGAGAGCCGCGTGTTCAGCTCGATGCGGCACGGGACGTGCGTGTAGCCATAGACCTGGTTTGCGCCGGAAGCCATCTGAACCGTGATGGCGTTGTCGATCCAGTCGCACATGGAGGATGGCTCGAAGACGCCGTCGGCGACAGCCGGCGAGAAAGAGAAGATCGCGGGATAGAGCTCCGGCAGGTTCATGTGAAAGTCTACCGCGAGGATTTCACCCGGCTTCAGCTCCGGCAGTTGAATGCCCTCCCGGGAGGTGTCTGTCCCGGAGAAATCGATGCCCAGGTGATTGCGCAGCACGAAGCCGGCGATGGGGCGGCGGATGTGAGAATCGGCGCGAGCCGCGATGCGGACGATCAGCCGCGAGGAGGGCTGGAGGAGGGCTACGGGCTCGCCTGCTTCGTCCAGCAAAGCAA
This sequence comes from Bryobacterales bacterium, assembly GCA_963719445.1. Lineage (GTDB taxonomy): Bacteria > Acidobacteriota > Terriglobia > Bryobacterales > Bryobacteraceae > DASWZN01. The sequence goes on along the minus strand of OY970385.1, from coordinate 2,008,835 downwards.
TTCCCGTTATCCGTGCGCGGCCGTCGCCAAAGCGATGGTCCACGTTGGGCAGGCGCTGCGTGGGCGAAGGCGTTGGGGGCTGCGCCTCTGCTTGCTCGGAAGCCCGGCGGGTCTGAACGTAGGCGGCGTCTTTGCGGGCCATGGCGTCCAGATACTTCGCCGTGACCGTTTCAGTGTCGCCGAGCTCGCGCACCTGTCCGTGATCCAGCCAGAGGGTGCGGTCTCCGATGGCTCCCACATCGGCGATCGCGTGCGAGACGAAGACGATGGTGATGCCCTTCGACCGCAACTCGTGCACCTTGCGCATGCACTTCTGGCGAAAATAGACGTCGCCGACCGAGAGGGCCTCGTCAACCAGGAGGATTTCCGGCTCGGCATGGATGGCCACGGCAAACGCCAGGCGCACCACCATGCCGGTCGAATACGTCTTGAGGGGGCGGTTCATGAACTCGCCGATTTCGGCGAACGCCTCGATCTGCCCGAACTTTGCATCCATTTCGCGGCCCGAGAAGCCGGCGATGGCGCCGTTGAGGTAGACGTTATCGCGGCCCGTGAATTCCTGGTCGAAGCCCGCCCCCAGCTCCAGGAGGGCGGCGACGCGCCCCGCGATCGCCACCGATCCGGACGTTGGCTGCAGGATGCCTGCGACGAGTTGCAGCAGGGTGCTCTTTCCCGCTCCGTTCTCGCCGATTACACAAAACACCTCGCCGCGTTCGACAGAGAATGAGACGTCGCGGAGCGCCCAGAAGTCCCGATGGTAGGAACGGCTGTGAAATGCGGCGAGCTCCAACAGTCGGTCTCCCGGAGACGCATAAATGGAATAGGCCTTCGAAACGGACTGAAAGGTGATGGCTTTCACCGCGTGCTCATTTGACGCAAATCCAGCGTACTATCAACAATCTAGCCGAGTAGCAGGAACGTGTCAAACGGCGTTTGGGGATGCGGGCTGAAATGGGAAAGGGCGACCGCCTGTTCGCCGCTGGCGCGATCCGTCTCCGGTGAGGCACCCGACGGCGCCGCACCGCTCAACCGCGACTCTGGCTGCCGTATGCCTTTTTGGCGGTGCAATGTAGCCGCGGCGCGCTGGCCGGTCTAGGGCCCAGCAAACGCCTAAGGCGACAGCCAGTCAGCGGAGGAAGCAGGTAGCCGCCCATGCTGTGGACGTTCTATAGTGACTCCCTCCTATGAAGTTAACCTGCTGGCATCCAGCAGATCTCCAGGCTCCCTCATTCAGGAGCCGGAAGCCCACACTACCTTGAACTCCAGCTTCCAGGTCAAATATGCACCCAAAGAACGACGGTGTCAAGGGTGGAACATTAACAAACAGTAATCTTCGTTGGGACCTGATACGCGTTGACAAAGCAGGGTGTCGGTAAAGTACGCTGAGATAGAAACCTTGTGACGCCGGTGTAGCTCAGGTGGTTAGAGCGTGGGTCTCATAATCCCAAGGTCGCTGGTTCGAGCCCAGCCGCCGGCACCATTTCTCAGCGATTCTTCGAGTACCCTGGCTGGCTGCCAGCCGCCGCCAGTCCTCAGCGATCCTCTCCCACGATGAGCGAGTAGATGCGCTGAAGGTCCTCGGCGGAGTAGTAGGCAATCTCGATGTGACCGCGCTGGTCGGGCTTCCCGGTGATCTTGACGCGAGTTCCCAGGACATGCTCTAGCTCCTGGATAGCCGCCTTGACGTTTGGGTCGAGCGCCTCTTCGAGGGTCTTCGGCTCTCTGCCACTGGTGATCTTCTGCACGAGCCGCTCCACCTGGCGGACGGAAAGCCCCTGGGAGGAGGCTTTCTCGGCGACCTGGCGCTGGAGTTCCTCCGTGGGAAGTCCCAGGACGGCTCGGGCGTGACCCATGGACAGACGGCGCTCGGCGACAAGCTGTTGGATATCGGACGGCAGTTTGAGGAGGCGGAGAGTGTTGGTGATGGAGCTTCTGTCCTTCCCGGTCCGGCGGGCGATCTCGTCGTGACTGAGCTCAAGTTCGCGAGCAAGACGGTCGAAGGCGTGCGCCACCTCGATCGGGTTGAGGTCTTCGCGCTGAATGTTCTCAACCAGAGTGATTTCGAGAAGGCGGTCGTCCGAGACGTCCTGGACGAAAACGGGGACCTCGACGACGCCGGCCAGCCGGGCGGCGCGCCACCGTCGCTCACCGGCGACGAGTTGGTAGCGGCCGTCCCGGGGGCGCACGACCAGGGGCTGGATGATGCCGTTGGCGCTGATCGAGTCGGCCAATTCCTGGAGACGATCCGCCTGAAAGACGGTTCGGGGCTGGAGAGGATTGGGATCTATGAGATCGACTCCAATGCGTGTCATCGTCTCGGCATGAGGCGGCGCTGGCCCGGCAGGCTGAGGGGAAGCCTGCGCCTTCGCCGGGGTGCGGCTGACGAGGAGCGAGGTCAGGCCCCTACCGAGAGCCTTGCGCGGATTGTCTGATACCTTGCTCATTTTCCAGGATCTCCTTGGCCAGCTTGATGTAGCTCTCGGCGCCTCGTGATCGGACGTCGTAGAGCAAAATGGGCTTTCCGTAACTGGGAGCCTCCGCAAGACGGATGCTACGGGGGATGACGGTGCGAAAGACCTCCTCGCCGAAGAACTCACGGAGATCTTCGGCCACCTGGCGGGCGAGATTGGTGCGCTCGTCGAACATGGTGAGGAGAATGCCCTCAATCGCGAGAGGATGCCGAAGCGAGTCGCGAAGGCGGTCGATCGTGTCCATGAGCTCGGAGACGCCCTCGAGGGCGAAGAACTCGCACTGGATGGGGATGAGAACCGAGTCCGCCGCGGCCAGCGCGTTGATGGTGAGGAGATCGAGGGCTGGCGGGCAGTCTATGAGAACGAAATGGTAGGAGTCGCGGAGAGGCCGCAGACTGTCGCGGAGCCGAAACTCGCGCGCATTTAGGTCTACAAGGTCGATATTGGCGCCGACGAGGTTCTTGTCGGCGGGAACGATGTCGAGACCCTCGAACCCGGTGGACTGCAAGGTTGCGGCCAGGTCTATGTGGCCGAGAAGGGCATCGTAGACGGTCGGCGCGCCGGTGTTCTTGGCGACGCCGAGACCGGTTGTGGAGTTGCCCTGGGGATCTGAGTCGATGACCAGGACGTGGAGGTCGTTCGCGGCCAGGGATGCGCCGAGATTGATGGCGGTGGTGGTCTTTCCCACCCCGCCCTTCTGGTTGGCGATGGCAATCACTCTTCCCAAGGTGGAGGCTCCTTGCGTGGAGAGACCAACATGCTATCACGTGAAAGGGCGCCGTGGGGCGGCGGTGTCGGAGGTGGGAGTGGCCGGCGGTGTTTCACGTGGAACATCGGCGTTGTTCTGCGTGGCGTGTTCCACGTGGAACAGCCCAGCTGTCCTACGACGCGCGCGCCTGCCCCAGCACCAGCACCCGCCGCCGTCCCCAAGGAAGCGGAATCGGCGGCTGCCATTCGAACGATCCCTCATGCGCCACGTCCCCGGCGTCGCCTTGCCCCAGCAGCAACCCGACCGCAGGACCGCAGATCCCGGTGGCCCTTGGGCTCTTTGCGCAATCCCGGGCGACCCTCAACACGTCAGGCCACTTTACCGCCCGTGACACGACCCAATCGAAGGCGCCGGCCGCCTCTTCGGCCCTTCGCGCCGCAACGCGAACGTTCGAAAGGTGGCGTGTCGCCTCGCGGAGAAAGACGGCCTTCCTCTGGTGCGACTCCGCAAGCGTAAACCTGCAATCGGGTCGCAGAATCGCCATCGGGATCCCCGGAAAGCCCGCACCCGAACCAACATCCAGCACCGACACAGGCTCCTCAGGAAGATGAATCGCCACAAAGAGCGACTCGCAGTAGTGCCGCAGCACCGTCTCCTCAAGCCCGGCAATCGAGGTCAGGTTGAGGGTCTTGTTCCAGCGGGCCAGGAGCTGGTAATGACGCCAAAGCTCGGAGAGGATCTCCGGAGACAGGTGCCGGAAGGGAGAGAAACCGTGCGCCAGAATCGTTGAGAAATCGCCGGCCTCATTCATGCTGTCCTGCGGCCCGCGCCAACGCTCAGATAGACATCAAGAACGGCGAGCGCCGCCGGAGTAACCCCCGGTATCCGCCCGGCCTGCCCCAAAGTCTCTGGCCGCACCCTCTCCAGCTTCTCTGAGATCTCGCGCGACAGCCCTGGCACGCCCCGGAATCCAAAGTCCGCAGGGATCTTTCGCCCCTCGGACTGGCGCAGGCGCGCAATCTGACGGTCCTGCTGCGCGATGTAGCCGGCGTATTTCACCTCTGTCTCCAAGGTACTCAAAACCCCGCGAACCGGCTCCTCGCCAAGCGCCGCAGTCAACAAGCCGGCTACCTTGCCAATGCTGGCCTCCGGCCGTCGCAGCCACTCGGCGAGCGGTGGCCGCTCGCCAGCCGGCAGGCCGAGACCGCCCGACTCGACCTTCATCGACTCCAGCAGCGACCGTAACCGCGCCTTTTGCGCCTGCTTCTCTGTAAACAGGGTCCACCGCTCGTCGGTTACCAGTCCAAGACGCCTCCCCTGAGGCGTGAGTCGCTCGTCGGCGTTATCGATGCGGAGGTGCAGCCGGAACTCTGCTCGCGAGGTGAACATGCGATATGGCTCATCCGCTCCCTTGGTCACCAGGTCGTCAACCAGAATCCCGAGATAGCCGTCGATACGCCCAAAGACGACGGGAGCCAGTCCGCCGACCCGGCAGGCCGCGTTTATCCCAGCCAGAATGCCTTGGGCCGCCGCTTCCTCGTATCCCGAGGTGCCATTGATCTGGCCTGCCAGGAACAGACCCTGGATTGCCTTAACCTCGAGCGAGTGCCTCACCTCCCTAGGGTCAACGGCGTCGTACTCAATCGCATAGCCCGGCCGGATCATCTCGGCCCGCTCGAGACCAGGAACCGAGGCCACCATGGCGGCCTGCACGTCGATCGGCATGCTGGTGGACATCCCGTTGACGTAGACCTCGTAAGTGTCGAGGCCCTCCGGTTCGAGAAAGATCTGGTGCCGGATCTTGTCGGGGAACTTGACGACCTTATCCTCAATTGAGGGGCAATACCGCGGCCCGACGCCTTCGATCTGCCCGCTATAGAGCGGCGAGCGCGGGATCGCGTCGCGCAGGATTCGGTGGGTCTCCTCGGTTGTGTACGCGATGTGGCACTCGACCTGGGGACGTTCGATCTTCGCCGTCAAGAACGAGAAGGGCGTCGGCTCGGGATCGCCCCGCTGGACCTCGAAGCGGGACCACTCGATGGTCCGGCCATCGAGGCGCGGCGGCGTGCCAGTCTTCAGGCGCGTCCACCTGAGGCCGAGTGTCCGAAGCTGGTCGCCAAGCAGGTTCGAGGGCGCTTCGCCGTTGCGACCGCAATGGTACGTCATCTCGCCGACATGAGCGAGACCGTTCAGGAATGTGCCGGTCGTCACGATCACGGCTCCGCTTGAAAGTGCCCTGCCATCCCGCAGCCGAACGCCGCAAACCCGTCTCCCGTCTTCGCCTCCTTCAATTACCAGTTCGGAGACCTCGGCCTGAAGAAGCCGCAGATTCGGCTCTCGCTCCAGAACCTCACGCATCCGTGCACGGTACTGCTTCTTGTCGCATTGAGCCCGCGGCGACCAGACGGCGGGACCGCGGCTGGTGTTGAGAAGCCGGAACTGGATGCCCACCGCGTCGGTTACTTCGCCCATCGCGCCGCCCAGTGCATCGATCTCTCTGACCAGGTGTCCCTTGGCAATGCCCCCGATGGCCGGATTACAAGACATCTGGGCGATCAAGTCCGCATTCATCGTCACCACGGCAGTCGTGAGCCCCATGCGCGCGCACGCGCGCGCTGCCTCGCACCCGGCATGGCCGGCGCCCACGACAACCACGTCGTAACTGTTCGGACGGCCCATCGCTTGCATTTCAGCCCAGCTTTTCTTCTATTCTAGGGAAGTGCGCGGCGTGCCGGGCGCGGGAAATGCGCGCCGGGCGGCACGTGCGGAAAACGGGCGCGGGTCGGACGCGCGAGTGGTGCTCGAATTGCCCGTGCGGCTGCGCCGGCAGTCCTTGGAGAGCCAGAGTGAAAGTACTGATTATCGGTGGTGGCGGCCGTGAGCACGCGGTCGCGTGGCGCTTGGCCCAGAGTCCTACGGTGACGGCGCTTTACGCGACCCCGGGCAACCCCGGCATCGCCCGCGTCGCCCGGTGCATTCCAGCGGCGGCCAACCCGGAGGGGTGGCTGCGGGCGGCTGAGTCCGTCGAGGCAGATCTGACGGTGGTCGGGCCGGAAGCGCCGCTCGTGGCGGGCATCGTCGATGCCTTCCGCGCGGCGGGCCGGGCGATCGTGGGGCCCACGAGCCAGGCGGCGCGCCTCGAGGGCAGCAAGATCTTCTCGAAGGAGTTCATGCTTCGCGCTGGCATCCCCACGGCCGGGTTCGTCCGGGCCGAGAGCGAGGCGGAAGCCCTAAGCGCGCTCGACCGCTTCGGCTGCCCGGTGGTCCTCAAGGCCGACGGCCTGGCCGCGGGCAAAGGCGTGATCATCGCCAAGACCCGTCCGGAGGCCGAGGCGGCCATCCGCGGCCTGCTCTCCGGCGAGCTTGTGGGCAAGGCAGGCGCGCGACTGGTGGTCGAGGAATTCCTGACGGGTGAGGAAGTCAGCTTCATCGTCCTGAGCGACGGCCGCCACGTCCTCCCCCTCGAGCCGACCCAGGACCACAAGGCTGTGCGCGATGGCGACACTGGTCCGAATACGGGCGGCATGGGCGCGTACTGCGATTCGAGAATCCTGACAGCCGCCGGGCGCAGCGATATTCTCGACCGCATCATCGCTCCGACCATCGAGCGGATGAGCGCCGAAGGCTCTCCATTCACCGGTTTCCTTTACGCCGGGCTGATGATGACCGATCGCGGCCCGAAGGTGCTGGAGTACAACGTGCGGCTGGGCGATCCGGAGACCCAGGCTCTGATGCACTGTCTCAACTCGGATTTCGCCCAGGCGCTATGGGCTGCGGCTCACGGCGATCTCGCCGGTGTAACTCTTACGTGGCGCGCCGAGCCGTCGGTCTGCGTGGTGCTGGCCTCCGCCGGATATCCCGGAACGCCGCGGACCGGGGACGCGATCGCCGGCATCGAGGAGGCCGAGGCGCTTGGAGCCGCCGTCTTCCACGCCGGCACGCGGGCGGGCGCGGCCGGGATAGAGACCGCGGGCGGCAGGGTGCTCGGCGTCACGGCATCCGGTTCGGGTCTGGCGGGCGCCATCGACAACGCTTACCGGGCCGCCGGCAAGATCCACTTCGACGGCATGCACTATCGCCGCGACATCGGCCGCAAAGGGCTCAAGCGCTGGGGCTAAAATAGAAGCGTCCGGGGACGTAGCTCAGATGGATAGAGCGGCCGCCTCCTAAGCGGCAGGTCGGCAGTTCGAATCTGCCCGTCCCTACCACACCGTTCAAACGTGCCGCACCGCGGCGCACACGGGCTTCGACCCCACCGGGATCATCGTGAACAGCGGCGCCGAACGGCCGCGCTTGCCTCCCACCGCGGCCAGCCGCACCACCGCCATATCGCCCGAATCGCGGTTCAGCACCAGCGCGTACTGGCGGTCAGGCGTCTGGAGGATGAAGACCGGGCTGCGTCCGACCTCCACCACGGCCACCACCTTGAGGGTATCGACGTCGAGGATCGTCACCTCTCCCGACTCGGGGTTCGCAACAAAGAGATAGTCGTCGCCTTCGGAGATGCATTCCGCCATGCAGCCCGGCGAACGTCCCGCCAGCGCCGTCTGCGCTACTTCCGTGGTGTAAGGATAAACCACAACCACGGCGTCCATGCCATCGCCCGTAATGAACAGTTGGCCGCCGTCGGACTTGAAGCAGAAGTTCTGGGGACGGACCGCCAGCGGCAAATGGACCATCACCCGGCCGGTCTTGAAGTCGACCACAGACAGGATCGGTTCCTCGGCGCCGGCGATCAGCAGTTGGCGCCCGTCCGAGCGGAACCGTGCCAGCGACAGTTTACGGCCCAGATCGAACACGCGGCACACTCGCTTTTCGAGATTGACGATCCCGAACTGGCCGCTCTGGCCAAAGCTGACCACCGCCGTCTCGCCGTCCGGCGCAAAGTCGAAGTCATAGGGCTCGAACGGCAGCGGGATGACCGCGTCGGCCTTAAACGGTTCGAAGCCGATCCGCACAAGCTGGCGCGGCTCGCGGCACAGCACCCACAGCGCCGGACGATCTCCGGGGGAAACCCGCATGGCGTCCGCGGTGCGGCCGATCTGGACTCTCCGGCGGAAGGACAGCTTGGCGGCGCCGATCTCGTGAACGCAGCCGGTCGAGGGCGTCAGCGCGTAGACGGAAGGGTGTCCGGCCGGCGCAGCGACCACGGTAGGAGCGCCTTCCAGGTGGATGTAGCGCGCCACGGTAAAGGTCATCAGATCTACCGCCGCTAGCGCTTCTCCGTCCTGGTTGCACACAAAGGCGTATCCCGCGTAGCCGGAACCCTTCCGGTGGGCGCAGGCAACCATCGCCGCCGCGGGAGCGACGAGAAAACTCCGTCTGGTGAGCAAAGTGAAAGACCCATTGTAGCGGTCGCGCGCCCCTTACGGAGCCGCGACCAAAGGGAGCGGTCAGCTAGGCCCTTACTCGAACTCCTGAACCGCCGCAGGCTGGTCGGCTCCCACCCGGTCGGCGCTGATCCGGGCGCGGAAGTAGTTCTCACCCCGGATAGGGGCGCCAGCCAGGCGCCGCAACATCGCAATCTGCCCGACGTGCGTCAGCGCGTCGGCGATCGGGCCCTGGAATAGCTTCTCGGGCGGGCACCCGAGCGGGAGGTCCGATCCCAGGTAAGCGCCGAAGGCCTCCAGGCCTGCGAAGAACCGCAGCGTCCCCTGGTTCCAGTCGAGCGCCTCGGAATCGTGCCACTTGTGTTCGCCTTTGGCCAGCCAAAGGGCCCAATCGAGAAGGTCGCCGATATGGGCCAGAATCTGCGCCGGTGTGCGGCTCTTGTCGCCGATACGGAACTCCGCGAAGCCATCCGGCGCGCCGCGTATCGCCTTAGCGCCCCGGTAGGCGAGCGTGGCGAGGGTGTGCTGTAGCATGGCCCGCGTGGCATCGGGGCCACCGATCCGGCTCTTGCTTGTCATGGAGTTAATGTTAACGCCGCGCTGCCGGCTGCTCCGGCTGCGCCGCAACCGGCTGCACTCGGGCGAGGTTTTCAATCTGGCTGATCTGCTTCCTTATGTTCTCGCCATCGGGAGCGTTCGGGGCGCGCTGGATGTAGCTCTTCAGCAACGCCAGAGCGTCGTCGTAATCGCCCCTGCCCGCCAGTAGGAGGCCCAGCACGTATTCCGCCCGCGGGTACTGGTGGCTCGCATCCAGCCGGACCGCTTCCCGCGCGCTCTTCTCCGCCGCCTCGAACCTGCCCAGACTCACATTGGCGACGGCGTTAAAGAGAAACGCCGCCGGATAATCGATCTCATCGAGCCGCGTGAGCGTCGCGGTCAGCTCCACGGTTTCCGCCCAATTCTTCTCTTCGAACGCCATGAGCGCAAGCGGAAGATACGGTCTCAGGAACCGGCGGTCCGCTTCTATGGACTTCAAAAACGCCTCGCGAGCCCTGGGTTTGTTGCCCTGGTGCTGGAACGCTTCCCCCAACTCAAACCAGGCCGACGCGTATTTCGGGTACACTCCGACCGCCTTCTCGAACTGCGCCTGCGCCTCCGGCCATTTCTGCTTCTTCGCCGCGTCGAGGCCCCTCTCGTATGCCTTCTTGGCATCGCGCGGAGCGTCATAGCTGGTTCCGCTGATGCTCGCGCCTTCCACACTGCCGAGCCGGTGCAGGATGATGGTGCCGACGTCCGGGTTGTCCAAGTACTTCCGCCCGCTGAGCTCCACCAACTCGGAGCGGTAGCCAGGCAGGCTCGCCGCCAACTCGCAGCCGGCGAGCTGGCGGTTGCCGGAGGAGCCAAACAACCGGCCTTCATGGGTCGAGTTCCCGATTGGAGTCATCAGGGCGACGCGGCTTTGCTCGCCCTCGTCCCCACTTGCATCCGGCAGGACACCACCCGACTCGTTGGCCATCTGGTAGCTGAACCGGCCTTTGGAGTCGGTGTAGGCCACGGGCCTGTTAGCGCCACCGCAGACCCGCAGCACCGTGACACTCTCCGCCGGAACGGTGCCGTCGTCCATCATCACCTTCCCGGTCAGGTACCAACCCCGCTCGCCAATCTCGCCGGTGCTGCTCGGCTGCGCCAGGGCCATGCCGGCGGCGGCGACGGCAGCGGGCGACATGTTGGGTGAGGAGGCGCCCGTGCGCTGAGCAAAGGCGACTTCTGTTGGGATGAGGGAGCCGAAAACCAGCCCCGTCATGCTGAGGAAACATCCAAGGCGTTCCACCGCGTTCCCCTCGGCTGGTCTCATTATGGCACGCAGCGACATCTGTGAATAGCCCCCCTCGGTTCTGGCTGTTGGATGCTCGGCATCGAGAGAACGGCCCTTAATTCCTCATCGGGGGAGGAGAACATTGCTCGCAGGGCGCCCCACCTGAGGAACGATCCCTGCCAGGCCGCCCAGCCAGAGAGCCGGAAAAATGAGCTTGTTGAAAGAGGTCACGACCGCTCCGGACAGCCGGACCGGCGCTTCGCTTGGCACCACCACCGAGTACATCAGCAAACAAGCGCTGAGAAGGGTTCGTACGGGAGGATATGGGCCGCCGCGTGCAAGCGCTGACTTGCATTGGCCGCAGTCAGCGACCGTGACTTATGCTGACTTACTAAGTGCCACTAACTAGTGTACTGCGGCATGCGGATTGACGCTTCTTCGCGGCGATGTGGCGCGGGCTTCAGCCCGCCGTGCCGGCACTCGTACCGACACCTTGGCGCCGAGATGAGTCTCGACGCGGCACGCATGAGTGCGTGCGCCACAAGAGACTGCCTCCGCAGGGTCCCATAAGTGTCGCTATTTCCGCCGCGCTACACCAGGAACGCGCCCACTAACAGTTCAAATCCCGCCGCCCGATGCGGAAGCCGTCCAGGTTGCCCAGCACGGTGAGCGCGATCTGCCGCGGATCGAAAAACGTCTGCGAAATGCGCTGGATGTCGCCGGCCGTGACGCGCTCGATTCTCTCCAGTAACTCGTCGAGGCTGAAGAACCGGCCAAAGTACACTTCCTGGCGCGCCAGGTTCGCCATGCGGCTGTTGGTCGACTCCAGGCTCAGCATCAGCGAACCCTTCATGTAGTCCTTGGCGCGCTGCAGCTCGTCATCCGGGACCGGCTCCTGCTTCAGACGGATGAATTCCTCCATAATGCAGGCGATCACCTTGGGCGCGGATTGGACCGAGGTCCCGGCGCAGATCGCCAGGCAGCCCGTGTCCCGGTAGGGGTTCAGTTCGGAAAACACCGAGTAAGCCAGGCCTAGCTTTTCCCGTATGTTCTGAAATAGCCGGGAACTCATGCCGCCGCCCAGCAGCGTGTTCAGAATGTAGCAGGAGAACCGGTCCTCGTGCGACAGGTAGTAGGACGGCACGCCCAGGCACAGGTGGACCTGCTCGAGCGCCTTCTTGTTCCGGATGGCGATCCGCGCGTGTGTCGCCGGCATGCCGTCCGGCTGGGCCGGTGGCCTCGGCGGCAAGTCTTCGAACCGCTCGCGCACCAGGCTCACGATGGCCTCGTGCGTGAGCTGCCCCGCCGCCGTGATCGTGAAGTTCGCGGGCACGTAGTGCCTGCCGTAATACTCCACTACCCGTTTGTGGTCGAATGCGCGCACGGTCTCCTTCGTGCCCAGAATCGGCTTGCCGAGCGCGTGGCCCTTCCAGAAGTTGGCCGAAAAGATTTCGTGGACCAGATACTCCGGGTTGTCGGCGTCCATCTTCAGCTCTTCGAGGATGACACCCTTCTCCTTTTCGACATCCTCCGGCCGGAAGGCCGGATGCAGCACCAGATCCGAGAGGACGTCGAAGGCCAGCGGCAGATGCTCGTCCAGGACCTTGGTGTTGAAGCTGACCAGCTCTTTCGAGGTGAACGCGTCCAGGTTGCCGCCGATGGAATCGACCGAGCGGGCGATCTCCTCCGCGCTGCGCGAGAGCGTCCCCTTGAACAGCATGTGCTCGATGAAATGGCAGATGCCGTTCTCGTCCGGCGCCTCGAGACGCGAGCCGGTGGAGATCCAGATGCCGGCCGAGACCGACCGCACATGGGGCATCGCTTCGGTGACGATGCGCACGCCGTTGGACAACACCGTTCTTCGAATCTCGCCCGGCAGGGCTTGGGAGGTCATGGGTCCCCTTCGCGGCCTTAACTCTATTCTCCCATGACTCGGCGGGCCTGAGAATGCCTGCGGCGTGCGCCCAATGTTAGAGGTATTTGCGAATCGGATCCGAGAAGCGTTCCGCCTTGCCCGCGCCGATGAGGAACTCCCGCGCGACGCCCTGGCGATCCACGATGAAGCTGAGCGCCTGGCCCTCGATGGCGGTGATATGCCGGGTGCTAGACTCAACGTATGGCCGTCCTCGTCGGGCTGGAAGTTGAGGAAATAAAACAACTTCTCGCTCCAGACCATCCCGGCTACCGTGCCCGCCAGCTCTACCGGGCGCTGTACCACGACCGGCGAGGCGATCTCGGCGAGGTCACCACTCTCCCTGCGGACCTGCGGCGCGAGCTGGCGGCGAGCCATGCCGTGGGCTGGCCCGGCGTCCAGCGCCGGTTCGAGTCCGTCGATGGCACGCGCCGCTACTTGCTCAAGCTCCAGGACGGGAAAACGGTCGAAGCCGTCTTCATGCCCGAGACCGGGCGAGGCACCATCTGCATCTCAACCCAGGCCGGTTGCGCCGTCGGATGCAAGTTCTGCCTCACCGCGCTGCTTGGCCTGGAGCGGAACCTGACCGCGGGCGAGATCGTCGGCCAGGTGCTGGTGGTGGCGCGCGACAACGGCCTGGCCGTCGAAGGCGAGCGGCTGAACATTGTCATGATGGGGCAGGGCGAGCCGCTGTTGAACCTGGCCAGCGTGGTCAAGGCGACGCGGATCCTGGTGGATCCGGAGGGCGCCGGCCTCTCCCCGCGCCGCATTACGCTCTCGACCGCCGGGATTATCCCGAAAATCGAGGAGCTCGGCCGCGAGCCCGTCCGGCCCAAGCTGGCCATTTCGCTGAACGCCTCCTCCGAAGAGACCCGGAGCGAGCTGATGCCGATCACGCGGAAGTACCGCCTGCGCGATCTCATCGCGGCCTGTCGCGCCTACCCGCTGCGCCCGTGGGAGCGGCTGACGTTTGAGTACGTGCTGCTCGCTGGCGTGAACGATTCGGACGCCGACGCGCGCCGCGTGGTGCGCCTGCTGGCGAACCTGAAATGCAAAGTGAACCTGATCCCGCTCAATCCCGGCCCCGGCATTCCCTTCGCCACCCCGGCGCCCGAACGCGTTCTGGCGTTTCAAGCCATCCTCAAGCGGGCCATGCCGTGCTTCATCCGCAAGCCGCGCGGGCTGGACATCTATGCGGCCTGCGGGCAGTTGAAGAGCAGCGCGTAGGGCGTCTCCGCCACCGCGATGCGTCTGTCCCGGTACTTCCTCGAGATCGCCGAACGCCAAATCCGGCCGCGGATCGAAAAGGAGGTCCTGCCGCGAACCGCCGCCTGAGCCCCCTCACGGCCGCGGCCGCGGCGTCGCGTCGCCCGGCTCCAGGCCCATGATCCACTTCACCTGCTCGACCCACATCTTCTGAATGTCCGGCCGGTCCCAGACGGCCTCGACGTGCCCCAGTCCGTCGTACAGCACGCGGCCTTTGCCGTAAGTGCGCGCCCACATCACCGCGAAATCGCCGTCTGTGCGGTGGACTTTGGGATTCTTCAGGTCGAGTTTGCTCTCATCGAGCCGCAGCAGCACGCGAACCTTCTGGCGCGAGAAATCCTTGATCTGGTAAATCTCGTCGCGCATGGTGAAGGCTCTCGGCAGGTACCGCATGCCGGGGAACTTCGCGTCCTCCACGACCAGCGGCGCGTCGAAGGTCATCCACGGGTGCTCGTTGAAGTAGCCCCCGATCATGTCGCCGTAGGCCGGCCACTTGTAGAACGTGTCGGTGGCGCTGTGGATGCCGATGAAGCCCTTGCCATCGTCGTGGACGAACGAAAGCAGGTCGGCCTTTTGCGAATCGTCCATGTCCAGCTCGCCGGTGGTGAAGAACGCGACAGCGTCGAACGTGTCCAGGTTAGTGGCGTGGAGATCGAGCTTCTTCTTGGTGATGAGCTGGCAATCCGTACGGATGACGGTTTCCCACAGGCCGCTCTCCTGGCCTAGTTTCCACAGGGTGGCGGCGGCATTCGAGACGGACTCGTGCTGCCATCCCTTGCTCTCACCGATGAACAGGAGCCTTTTCTTGGGTTGCTGGGCGCCGAGCGAAGCCGCCAGGAAGAGCCCGGCCAGAATGATCGGGACGACACGCAAGAGACTCATGCGAAAGACCTCCGAAGCCGCCATCTTCGCACCGCCAGGGCACGAGCGCAACCGAACGGAGGGTCCTCGCCGAGCTACAATTAGTTTTGGTGAACAAATACGAAGGTATCGTCGTCTATCGAATGGGAGTTTTTGCGTGAAACGGAAATGGAAGATCTGGCTCATTCTGATCGGCATAGTCGTCCTCGCCGGTGGTGTGATCGCGGGAGCGAGCTACAGCAAACGAGGGATTGTCGAGGTGCAGACCGGGCGGACAACGCGCCAGGACCTATCCTCCATAGTCACCGCCTCGGGCGAGATTAAGCCCAGGAATTACATCAACATTGGAGCGAACGCCCAAGGCGTCATCACGCAGATCCTGGTCAAGGAAGGCGACCTGGTCAAGAAGGGTCAGCTCCTGGCAATGCTCGAGTCCGTCCAGCCCCAGGCCGACGTGAACGCGCAGAAGGCCACCCTCGATTCCTCCGAAGCGGACACGGCAGCCGCCGAGGCATCTTTGAGGGCCGCGGATGAAAACCTGGTCAGCGCTCAGGCCACCGTGGATCGCAGCAAGGCGGATCTGGAGCAAGCCAAGCTGGATTTCACCCGCGGCCAGCAACTGCTCGAAGACAGGCTGATTGCGAAGCAGGAGTTCGACAACCGCCGGACCACCTACGACTCGCGAGCTGCCGCCGTGCGCGAGGCCGAGGCCCGCGTCGCGCAGGCCAGGGCGCAGCGCGCCCAGGCGGTTTCGCAGGTCGCCGCCAGCCAGAAGCACATCGCTCAGAGCCAGGCGATGCTGACGCGCTTTGACGACATTCTGCGCAAGCACAACACCTACGCTCCGCTCAACGGCGTAGTCACGAACTTGCCCGTGCGGGTTGGCGAGACCGTGGTGCCGGGCATTCAGAACTCGGCGGCCAGCACCATCATGACCATTGCCGATATGTCGCTGATCACGGCCGAGGTGAAGGTTGACGAGACCGACATCGTCAACGTGGCGCTGGGCCAGAGCGGGGACGTCACCATCGACGCCATTCCCAACAAGACCTTCAAGGGCCACGTGATCGAGATCGGCAACACGGCCATCCTGCGCTCCACCGGCCAGGCAGCCTCCCAAAGCGCTATTTCAAGCCAGGAGGCCAAGGATTTCAAGGTAGTCCTCGCGCTCGACAATCCGCCCGAGGAGATCCGGCCCGGCCTTTCCGCCACGGCGAAGATCACCACCGCCACGCGGAAAAACGTGCTCACGATTCCCATCCAGGCGTTGACCGTGCGCCAGAAGGGCGATCTCGAGCCGGAGAAGAAGCACGGCGGCGTCCAGGCCGCCAGTAAGCCCGATCCGGCTGCGGAGAAAGCCAGGAAGGAAGAGATCCAGGGCGTATGGGTCATAGCCGGCGGCAAGGCCGTCTTTCGCAAGGTGGATACGGGAATCACCGGCGCCACCGATATCGAAGTTCTGAGCGGGCTCAAGGACGGCGACGAGGTTATCACGGGCAGCTACAAGGTGATCAAGACCATTCGTAACGAGACGAAGGTCAAGATCAACAACGAGATCAAGGCCGCGGCGAAGACCGACTGAGCCGGCCGGAAGAGGACGATCGATGGCAGGAGTATTGGAGCAGGCCGATCTGGGCGCGGAGCTCAAGCGTCAGGGCATCGTGATCCGCACCTACGATCTCTGGAAGACCTACGTCATGGGCGACCAGGAGATCCATGCGGTCTCGGGTGTCGATGTGGAGATCCACCGCGGCGAATACGTGGCCATCATGGGGCCGTCCGGTTCGGGCAAGTCCACCTTGATGAACCTGATCGGCTGCCTGGACACGCCCACCAAAGGCCAGTACTATATCAACGGCCGCCTGGTGAGCGACATGGACGACGACGAGCTGGCGCGCATCCGGAACAAGGAGATCGGCTTCGTGTTCCAGACGTTTAACCTGCTGCCCCGCGCGACGGCGCTGCACAACGTCGAACTGCCGCTGATTTATGCCGGCGTGCCCGCCGCGCAGCGCATTGAACGCGCCAAACAGGCCCTCCGCCAGGTGGACCTCGAACCGCGCATGTATCACAAGCCGAACGAGCTCTCGGGCGGCCAGCGCCAGCGCGTCGCGGTGGCGCGCGCCTTGGTCAACAACCCCTCCATCCTGCTGGCCGACGAGCCCACCGGCAACCTCGACACCGCCACCGGCAACGAGATCATGGCGCTGTTCGAACGGCTGCACGAAGCGGGGAACACCATCGTCCTGGTGACCCACGAAGCCGACATCGCCCGCCACGCCTGGCGCATCGTTCACATCCGCGACGGCAAAATCGAGAAGGACGAGAAGGTTCGGTAGCCTGACGGCTAGGCCGAGCGCCGAATGGGAACGAAGCGGATCTCGACGCGCTGATTCAATGCGGTTCCGATCCTGCGCAGCATTCCCAGTGAGTGGCCTTCGTAATCCGCGTCCTCGAGGCGGCAGATAACTGACGCTGTCGTGCCGATGAGTTTGGCGAGCTGACTTTGAGTGAGGCTCGCCGCGGTCCTCAACTCGTAGATCTTCCGGGCAATCTCATCGTTCGCGCGCGCCTCTTCGAGCTTCTTCAGCCGCCCTGGCTTGCCGGCGTAGAACCGGCGGTGAAGGATCTCCACGGCGTCGGTGGTTGGGTTCGACTTCTCTGCCACGTCAGACCTCCTCATAGGTATGTCTCTCCGGATTCGCCGCGAACCGGTTCTTGCGCCCGACGGCCCGGTCAATCTCCTTCGGCGGTACCGCCCGTTCCTTCACAAGCCCATGCGAGACCACTGCTGCCACAGCCCCGTGGAAGAAGTACAGAATCCGGCGGTGCATTCCCTGGAAGCTGACGCGAAGCTCGCAAATCCCGTCGCGCAGGAAGTCGGCCTCGGGCCGCCGCAGTTCGTGGCCCGTCTCGCCCAGCCGCTCCAGCCGGATGGTGCACTTGTCCTGTACCTTTGCGGGCAACTCGGCGAACCAGTCCAGGAATGGGCACGACCCGTCCTC
Organism: Bryobacterales bacterium; assembly: GCA_963719445.1. Taxonomy (GTDB): domain Bacteria; phylum Acidobacteriota; class Terriglobia; order Bryobacterales; family Bryobacteraceae; genus DASWZN01. The sequence continues at coordinate 1,991,465 of OY970385.1, read as the reverse complement.
CTCGCGATAGAGGACCACTTTCGTTGTGGGCGCTCGCACTCTCAGTTTATTCGCAAACTTGCGAACTTGCAACCAGGGGAAGGCGTTCTGCGCGGGTGCCGTTTCGAGGGCCGGCCCGCCTGACGGTTCAGCTTTCCAAGGCAGAGCGTCCTGCCTCAGGGCCTCTATCGTCGAATCCGCATCTGGCTTGCGATTGCCGTGCGCAACGAATGTCGCAACTCGGACAATTTCGCCAAGGCTGAGAGCTTTCTCGAGACGCTCTGCGTTAGCGGACGGCTCCGGCTTCCGCCGAAGGGCATTCTGCTCATTGGTCAGTGAAGCTCCTGTGGTTTAAAGCATATTCTTGCCGGTCCTAAACCATAGCCTTGCCGCATGGTCTCCTGCAAGTTGTTGATTTCGCGTGGAAGGCCGACGCCGCCGGCCTGGGCTCCTAAACCATAACCTCGCCGGAATTGCAGTCCGGCCTTTGGCAAACCCCCGATCGTCTGCAGTTGATTCAGGATCAAGAAAGTTGTAGTATTGTGTTATGGCCCAGTCTCACCGTGAAGCGTCGCGGCGGCTCTTCGAGTTCGCCGAGCAGCAGCAGGGCTTCTTCACCACGAAGCAGGCCAAGGCGGCCGGGTTCGCGGAAAACACACACCCCTATCATGTGCAGGTAGGGAACTGGATCCGCGAGCGCCGCGGTATCTATCGGCTCGCTCTGTTTCCGACGGTTGATCGGCCCGACCTGGTCCTCTGGGCACTGTGGAGCCGGAACCGGGATGAGGAAGTCGAGGGTGTATACAGCCACCACACCGCGCTCAGCCTTTACGATCTGTCGGATCTGAATCCAGCGAAGCTCCACATGACCGTTCCGACGGGTTTCCGGCGCAACAGCGATATCCCCGGCATCCTCGTGCTTCATTTTGCCGACCTGCCCGAGAGCGACGTGCACACCGCGCAGGGCTTTAAGTTCACTCGCCCTCTGCGGACGATTCTTGACCTGATCGAGGCTGGCACGGTCGAACGGAACTTCATCCGCCAGGCGCTCAGGCAGGCTGTCGACCGTGGCCTGATCACTCGCCAACAGATTCGGAACGCGCGAATGAGCGGACCTGCGCGCAGAATCGTTGAGGAAGCGTCACGGCGAGCTGCATGATGCCGTCACCCAGGACATATGCGACGGCGGGAGCATTCCGAAGGGCTCTTGAAGAACGCCTGAAGAGGGCATCTCTGACTGAGCAGATCGATCTCAACCGACTCCGGCGACAGGTGGCATTCGACCGTCTGCTGGCAAGGCTGTTCCGGGAGGAACCAGCGCCCTGGGTTTTGAAGGGTGGTTATGCGCTGGAGCTACGCTTCAAGACTGCTCGATCGACGGTGGACATCGACTTGACGTTGCAGCGAGTGGTGGCAGCAACATCGGCGGGTGGTGACACGAACCAGGTTGTGCGGGAGATGCTGCAGAATGTGGCTGACATCCCTCTCGGTGACTGGTTCGAGTATGCGATCGGACCGCCTGTCATGGATTTGACCGCCGCGCCCTACGGCGGGGCCCGCTATCCCATCGAAGCTCGAATGGACCAACGGATCTTTGCCCGATTCCACCTGGACGCCGGCATCGGTGACGTGGTTATGCAGCCGCTGGAAACAATCGTATGCCGGGACTGGCTGGGATTCGCCGGCATCGAAACGTCGCGGGTCCGGATGATCGGTCGCGAACAGCAGTTCGCCGAGAAGATTCATGCCTACGCGCTCCCGCGGAACGCTGCGAATAGCCGGGTGAAGGACTTGGTGGACCTGGCTCTCCTGATCGGATCGGGTGGACTGGATCAACAGAGGATTCGGGACGCCTTGCGTCTGACCTTTGAGAGAAGAGGAACACACCATTTGCCGGCGGGTCTCGTTCCGCCGCCAGCGGATTGGCAGATCCCGTTTCAAGCCCTGGCGGAAGAATGTGGGCTCCCGACTGACGTCGCCGCGGTGTTTGCCAGGGTACAGGAGTATCTCGGAGAAGTACTGGCGCGTCGCACGGACCGGTGAACGCGGCATGACCGAGAACGGTTCAGGATCTCTTCCATTCGAGTCTCCAGAGCAAGAAAGCACTCGTCTCCGGGAGGAAAACGCGCGCCTGCGGCGGCTGCTGGCGGTTCACAGCATTCCGATTCCGCAAGTTGCGCTTGAGAATCCGCCTCCAACCAGAATCGTCGAGACGGCGCCGCCGGTGGACAAGGAGGAGCGTGCCAGAAAGAGAATTGCGCTATTCCGAAGCCTCTTTCGCGGGAGAGAAGATGCTTACGCACGGCGATGGGAGAACGCTCACGGCCAGTCGGGTTATGGGCCGGCGGCCGTAAAGGACTGGGCGGCGATCAACAAAAGCCGCCCGGAGGAGCGGAAGAAAGTCGAACAGAAGACACGGAAGTTCCTCCCGGTGACTGACGCCGTCATCGAGAACCACCTTTTGGGCAAGGAAACCGTTGGCGTGTATACCCTCCTGGCGGACGAAACGTGCTGGTTTCTCGCGGCGGACTTCGACAAGAAGACTTGGGAGTATGACTCCCTGGCTTTCCTTGAGACCTGCCAAGAGTCGAATGTGCCCGCTGCCTTGGAACGTTCACGTTCCGGGAAGGGCGGCCACATTTGGATCTTCTTTGACCGCGCGCTGCCGGCGATCACCGCGCGCAAACTCGGGTGCGTGCTTCTTACGCGAACCATGGAGCGCAGGCATCAGCTTGGTCTCGATTCCTACGATCGCTTTTTCCCCAACCAGGACACGATGCCCAAGGGAGGGCTCGGGAATCTGATTGCGCTCCCCCTGCAATTTGCGCCACGCAAGGCGGGCAACAGTGTGTTCATCGACTCCGACTTCCACGCATACCCCGACCAATGGCAGTTCCTTTCGACCATTCGACGAATGCCGGCCGGCGCCGCGGAGGAGATCGTTGCGGAAGCTCAGCGCAAAGGCGATCTGATCGGAGTTCGGACTAGCATCGCCGATGATGAGGATGCACAAGACCCGTGGACCTTGCCGCCTTCCCGCAAACGGAGGGAGCGGCCGATCGAAGGGCCGCTGCCAAGGAATGTTCAGATCGTTCGCGCGAACCTTGTTTACGTGGAAAAGAAGGATCTGCCGCCAGCCATGCTGAATCGGTTACTCCGGCTGGCAGCATTTCAGAACCCCGAGTTCTACAAGGCTCAGGCGATGCGGCTCTCGACGTACGACAAGCCGCGTGTGATTGCATGCGGCCAGGAATTCGCCGAACACATCGCTGTGCCTCGTGGATGTCTGACTGAGACGTTGGCTCTTCTGGAGGCGCACAAGATCCGGCCCAAAGTTCGAGACGAACGGTACGCAGGCACAGCGATTGAAGTGGAGTTCCAGGGTCAGCTTCGGCCCTTCCAGGAGGAAGCTGTAGCGAAGATAATCGACCACGACGAAGGTATCCTCTGCGCTCCAACGGCGTTCGGGAAGACCGCTGTCGCAGCGTGGCTTATCGCGAAACGCAAGGTCAACACTCTGGTCGTCGTTCACCGGCAGCAACTGCTCGATCAGTGGCAGGAGCGCCTTGGGATGTTCTTGGATCTGCCGGCCAAGTTGATCGGGCATATCGGTGGCGGGAAGGCGGACCGGACGGGTTGCGTGGACGTCGCCGTCATTCAAAGCCTGTACCGAAAGGACGAAGTGAAGAACTTTGTCGCTGAGTACGGCCAGGTGATCGTCGATGAATGCCACCACATATCCGCTTTCACGTTCGAACAGGTGATGAGGCAGGTGAAGGCCAAGTATGTTGTCGGTCTGACCGCCACGCCGACGCGGAAGGACGGACACCATCCGATCATTTACATGCAGTGTGGCCCCGTACGGTTCAGCATGAGCGCCCGTTCGATGACCGAAACGACGCCCTTCGAGCACAAGGTGACTCCCCGCCATACGGAGTTCCGGATGGCGCCCGAACTCGCCGACGTCACGATCCAGGACATCTACGCCGCGCTCGTCGCTGATGCCTCGCGCAACGAGATGATCGCCAAAGACATCGTGCGCGCCATAGAATCGGGACGCTGCCCGCTGCTTCTGACCGGCCGAACAGAGCATCTCCAGTATTTCGCAGCCAAACTTGCGGGTGTTGCCAAGCACGTCTTCGTCTTAAAGGGCGGCATGGGGAAGAAGCAACGTCGGGTAACCGCGGAGGCCCTGGCATCAGTGCCGGAGAACGAATCGCGGGTGATTCTAGCGACGGGAAGCTACATCGGAGAAGGGTTTGACGACGCGCGTCTGGACACGCTATTCCTGGCCATGCCGATCTCCTGGAAGGGGACGTTGCAGCAGTATGTGGGCCGGCTGCATCGTCTCCACGACAGCAAACGATTCGTGCAGGTCTACGATTATGTGGACAACTACGTTCCGATGCTGGCCAGGATGTACGAGCGCAGGCTGAGGGGCTATGGCGCGATTGGCTATGTGATTGAGCAGGAGACGTTTCCACCGCATCCCCCGGCGGCGGCACACCCGTAGACCCGGACCGTTCAGGTGCTGGACTCGGAGTGGCCGTCTTGGACGGCCACGAAAGCCACGCCAGCTACCGCCGCCATTGCCCGGGATGCCTCGAGCGGACGGTCAAAACAGACCAGGGCGAGCGCACTCAGTATTACCACCGGCAAGTTACTTTGCTGTTGGTTCCCGGCGCTCCGCCCGGCCAGAAACCGCTCCGCCTGCTGCTCGATCACGAGCCCCAACGCGCGGGCGAGGACGAGGTCGCCACGGCGCCACGCTTGTTGGGACGGGTGATCCCCGCTTACCCGCGCGCCTTCGACCTGCTCTTGGTCGATGGCCTCTATGCCACCGCGCCGTTCTTCAACTTTCTGCTGGCACGCCGCAAGCACGTTCTGTCCGTTCTCAAGGACGAGCGGCGCAACCTCTTTCAGGATGTGGCCGGCTTGTTCCTTCACCTGCCCCCACAGCCGGGTTCGCGTGGCTCCCGCCAGTGCTCCTGGTGGGACTTCCCGGAGCGGACTTCCTGGCCTCAGGTGGACGCTCCCGTACGCGTCGTGCGTTCCCTGGAAACATACTCCGTGCGACGGCAACTCGATGGCCAACCTACGTCGGAAACCAGCGACTGGGTCTGGGTCACCACCTTGCCCTCGCCCCAGGTCTCCACCGCTCGAGTCGTGGCCCTGGGCCACCAGCGCTGGGACATCGAGAATCACGGCTTCAACGAACTGGTGAATGGCTGGCATGCCGATCATGTTTTCAAACACGAACCCAATGCCATGGAGTGTTTCCTGTTGGTCGCCTTCCTGGCCTTCAACCTCTTCCATGCCTTCATCAATCGGAATCTGAAACCACAAATCCGCCGCCGCAGGAGCCAGGCTTTCTGGGCTAGCCTGATGGCCGCGGAAATCTATCGGGAGGTACTTGCCCACAGCCTATCCCCGTAAACTGGCCCGCGACGTCCGCTGAGCTGTGCCGCGTCTGCCTCGTCCGTCGAACCTGCCGGAAACCTCCGGGTTCCAAGCTCGGAGTGTCTCTGCACCCCCACGCCCAGCCCGTTTCCAGGCTCGCTGACCCGCCTGCGAATCTGCTACGCCCTCCCAAACTCCGCAACGCCCTACTCCTGCACCTCTTTCAACCACGCCGGCACCTTGGTTGCGGAATCGCTGCCTGTAGGCCCGTCGTCCAACGGCCCGCCCTCGGCGGCGCTACACTAATGTTCTTACGTTGAGACAAGCACTACGAGCGACGGCATTGTTGTGCCTGTGGGCAGCCACCGTCTTTGCGGTTGACTACACCGCGGAAAAGCCGAAGGGCTATGTCAGTGACTTCGCCGCGGTTGTGGACGCATCCAGCCGCGACCGGCTGGAGCAGTATTGCGCCAGCCTGGAGACCGCCACCGGCGTTCAAATGGCCATCGTCACCCTGCCGGATCTCAACGGAGAGCCCGTCGACCAGGTTGCGAACGACCTGTTCCGCAAGTGGGGCATCGGCCAGAGGGGGAAGGACAACGGCGTCCTGCTTCTGCTGGCGATTGCCGACCGCCGGAGCCGCCTGGAACTGGGCTACGGTCTCGAGCCGACGATTACGGACGGCCTCGCCGGCGACGTCCTGCGTTCCATGCAGCCGTATCTGCGGGCGGGGCATTACGGCGACGCCCTGCTCGAGGGCACGAACGAGATCGGGGAGCGAATCACGCAGGCCAAGGGCGTCTCGCTGGCCGTGCCCGCCCCCCGGCCGCTCGAACGCCGGCCGCAGCAGACTACTCTGCCCTCCTGGGTCATTCCCGTCGGCATTTTCGCGTTCTTTCTACTGATGGGCGGGCTCCGGGGCGGGGGCAGGGGCGGCGGCATGGGCGGGTTTCTGACCGGAATGATCCTGGGGAACATGATGGGCGGGCGCGCCGGCCGATTCGGCGGCGGCGGCGGCGGATTCGGCGGATTTGACTCCGGCGGCGGCGGATTCGGCGGGTTTGGCGGAGGCGACTCCGGAGGCGGAGGCGCGTCGGGCAGTTGGTGAGGTTGCTTATGGAGCGGTTACTGGCACAGCTCGTTGAACGGCTCAAGAAGGCGTACGGCGATCGCCTGGAGTCGGTGATCCTTTACGGCTCGGCGGCCGCGGGCGATCATCACGCCAAGTACTCGGACCTGAACGTGGTCTGCGTGCTCGCCCAAATCACCCCGCGGGAGTTGGCCGAATCGACCGCCATCCTCACCTGGTGGCGCGAGAAGGGCAATCCCTCGCCGCTGCTGCTCACCGCGGAAGAGGTTCGCGACTCGACCGATTGCTTCCCCATCGAGTTTCATGACATTCGGGAGCGGCATCGCGTGCTCTACGGCGAGGATGTAGTTGCCGGTCTCGAGATCGACAGGTCTTTCTACCGCGCCCAGGTGGAGCATGATCTGCGGGCCAAGCTGCTGCGGCTGCGGCAGAGGGCGGCAGGGGTCCTGGGGGATAAGGCACTGCTGCGCACCCTGCTGGCGGAATCGGTCTCGACCTTCGCCGTACTGTTCCGGCACGCCCTGCTGCTGCACGGCGTCGAAGCGCGGTTCGAGAGGCGCGAGGTGATCGAGCAAACTCGCCAGCGCTTCGGCATTGACCCCGCGCCGTTCCTGAAGTTGCTCGACCTACGCGAAGAGAAGGTCAAGCCCAGGGACATAGAACCCGTCCCCTTGCTGGCCGGCTACATGAACCAGATTCAGACGGTGATCGACGCGGTCGATCGCCTGGAAAAGTAGGAGCAGAGATGAAAATCGCCCTTATCGTTGTCGCGGTTCTGCTGCTGGTAGCCTTGTTGTTCGGAGGCAAACTCGTTTCCATGCGGAACGACCTGGTTCGCGAGCGCAACTCGATTGAAGCCCAGTGGCACCAGGTGGACGTGGTCCTCCAGAGGCGCGCCGACCTGATTCCGAACCTGGTCGAGACGGTCAAAGGCTACGCCAAGCATGAGTCGGGAGTGATCGACGCGGTGGCAGCCGCCCGGGCGGCCCTGGGTGGCGCCCATACGCCCTCCGAGCGGATCGCCGCCAACAATCAACTGGATGGCGCGCTCGGCCGGCTGCTGGTGGTGGTGGAGAACTATCCGAACCTGAAGGCGGACCAGCAGTTCCTGCGCCTTCAGGACGAGTTGGCGGGCGCCGAGAACCGCATAGCGGTCGAGCGCCGGAAATACAACGAGGCCGTGCAGCATTACAACACCGATATCGAGCTGTTCCCGAACAACATCGCGGCGTCGCTGTTCGGCTTCACGAAGAATAGCGCCTACTTTGTGACCGAGCCGGGCGCACGCGAGGCCCCGAAAGTAAAGTTTTAGGACAGGCTGCCGATTGCCTGCCGCCGGCTGTTGCTGAAGGCTGAAGTATTCCCATGCGTCTTGGACAAATCCGTTTCGAAAACAAACTGACGGCCGCGCTGTTTCAGAATGGCGTGGCCCGGCCCGTGCCCGGCTACTCTTTGGTCGAGTTGATCAGGAAGGCCGGGACCGAGGGGCTTGCGGTTACCGTGCTGGCCGAGCAGATGGCCAGCCGCCACCCGGAACCCGCCGCGCCGGTCATCCCCATCTGCCCGGTCGAGGTGTGGGCCTCGGAGTGCGCCCACGAGCAGGAGCGCCCGCAGATCTTCTTCAAGGGCACGGCGCGCGTCTGCGTCGGGCCGGGCCGACCCATCGGGATCCGCTTCGACTCGAAGTTCACCGCGCCCGAGCCCGCCCTCGCCGTGCTGCTCGGCCCGAACGGCAGCGTGCTCGGTTACACGCTGGGCAACGACGTCACCGCGCGGGATATCGAGGCCGAGAGCCCGCTCTACCTTCCGCAGGCCAAGACGTTCACCGGCTCCTGCGCGCTGGGCCCCGTGATCGTCACCTCCGACGAGCTCCCGGACCTGGACTCGCTCGAGGTGACGTGCGCCATCCGCCGCGGCGGAGAGGAACGTTTCTCGGGTAGCGCGCCGCTGGGACCGCTCGATCGGCGAATGAAAGGTACAATCGGGTACCTCTTGCGGGCGAACAAGGTGCCGGCGGGTTCCATTCTGCTCATCGGCCCCGGCCTCCGTGTTCCGGAATCGGCGGCGCTAGCCCCCGGCGACACGGTCCATATCCGCATTCCGGAGATCGGCGAAATGGAGAACGCCGCCGCCATCGTCCAGTAGGGCAAAGAGGTGAGCCAGGCCAGCCTGCGCTTTTACGCCGAGCTGAACGATTTTCTGCCGCCCGAGCGGAGGGCGACGGACATTCCCTGCCCGTTCCACGTCGGCCCGGCGGTGCGCGATCTGATCGAGTCGCTCGGCGTGCCGCACACCGAGGTCGATCTGATTCTGGCGAACGGGGAATCGGTGGGTTTCGATTACACGGTCCGCGATGGCGACCGCATCAGCGTCTACCCGGTCTTCGAATCGCTCGACATCGGGCCGCTCGCGCGGGTGAGGCCCGAGCCGCTCCGCCATCCGCGCTTTGTTGTGGACGTGCACCTGGGCCGCCTCGCGGCGTATCTGCGCATGCTGGGGTTCGACACGCTCTACCGCAACGACGCGAGCGATGAGGATCTGGCGCGGACCGCGAGCGAACAGGAGCGGATCCTGCTGACGCGCGATCGCGGCCTGCTCAAGCGCGGCGCCGTCACCCGCGGCTACTATGTCCGCGAGACGCGCCCGCGGCCGCAGCTTGCCGAGGTTGTGGAGCGCTTCGCGCTGGCCCGCCTGGCGGCGCCCTTTACGCGCTGCCTGGCTTGCAACGCGCCGCTCGAGCCGGCGGCCAAGGAAGCCGTGGCGGATCGCCTGCCGCCCGGCGTCCACGGGCGTTACGAGGAGTTCCTCGAGTGTCCCACCTGCCGGCGGGTGTACTGGAGGGGGACGCACTACCAACGCATGAGCACTCTGGTCGGGCGGACGCTGGGATAGTCAAGCCCCCGCCAATTGAACACTTGCCCGAATTCCCGGTGCCTTGGTTACTCCTCCCCCCGGCCCGTCTCGTCCTCCAACCCGTCCAGCAGCTCCGGCTCGCAGGCGAAGCGCTTCAGGACGCGCAGCGAATCAGAGGAGTTGAATCCCGCTACCCGCAAGCGCCGGTAGGCGGAGGCCAGGTTCTTCGGTTCGGCCAAGAACGCCTCCAGCGCCACGGCACGGTATTTCCGGCGCAGGAAGGCCTCGATCAGCGCAACCTCGTCGGTCTCGTCATAGACCTTGGCGACGGCCTTCTCAGCCACCGAAGGAGCAACGCGCCGCTTGCGTAAGTCATTGAGCGCACGGGCCTTCCCGAGCCCTTGACTGTCCAGGCGCCAGGAAGCTACCGCCTCGGCGTAGCGTTTGTCGTCCAGGAAGCCGCACTCTTTGAGGCGCGCCAGCACCGCGGCGACGTCGGCAGCCCGCTCGGCCCGGCGCTCGAGCTTCTGGCGCAGCTCCCCCACCGAGTGCGCGCGCCCACCCAAAGCGCGCAGCGCGTATTGCCATAGCGCTTCGGCATCCAGCCGGCGCGGAGTTCGCTGGTTCATCTCCAACCGCCCAATTGCAGCAGCCTCTTCTCCGATACTATGTTAGTATGCAGGTGAGCAGTACAGCCTGCAAGGAGGGAGCATAATGGCGGAAGAAGGCAGCAAGTTATCGTATTTTGCGTTCGGATTGGGCCTTGGCCTGGCAGTTGGAGTGCTATTCGCTCCCAAGTCCGGGGAGGAGACCCGGGAATACATCCGTGCCAGGGCGGATGAGGGAAGAGACTACCTGAAGCGGCGCGGCGATGAGCTGCGTGAGAGGGCCGAAGACGCGATCGATCGCGGCCGCTCGGCCGTGAGCCAGCATCGGGAGCATCTGTCGGCGGCAGTCGAGGCCGGCAAGCAGGCCTACCGCGACGCGGTCAGCGGCCGGGCCCCGGAGGGCGATCAGACCTAGTTCATGGACTCCCAAACCGCTCTGTATTGGATGATCGGCTTTACCGCAACAGCGGTTGCCTGCCTGGTGATTCAGGTGGTCCTGCTGGCTTTCATGGCCCGCTCCTCGTGGGTGGTGAAGAAGAAGACGGCGGAGCTTGTGGAGAGAGTGGAACCGCTGGTCGCCAGGATCGAACCGATCCTCGACACCACACAGCAGGTGGTGGAGGACGTCCGCCGGTACGCGGCTGACATCTCCAGTAAAACCGATGACTTACTGGATCTGAGCCGGAAGCAGTTGGTGCGTGTGGACGACCTTCTGAGCGAAGCTGCGGCGCGCAGCCGGGCCCAGATGGACCGCATCGAGATGGTCATGGATGACACGGTCAACCGCTTCCAGGAAGTAACCACTCTCCTGCAGAACAGCATTGTGCGCCCGCTGAGACAGATCAACGCGGTCACCGCCGGAATACGCGCGACGCTCACGTTCCTGGCCGGGGGGCGCCGCACCACCGTCGAACACGCCACGCACGACGAGGAGATGTTCATATAGCGGGGCAGGCGGTTCCGCCTGTACCAGACCGGCCAAACGGCTTGGCCCGGTCAGGGCGTCGGCGTTGAGTCTCCCATGATCGACATCCACAGCCACGTCCTGGCCGGCCTCGACGACGGCGCCAGGTCCCTGGAAGACAGCGTCGCCATGATCCGCATCGCGGTCGAGACCGGGACCACCGACCTGGTCGCCAGCCCGCACGCGAACCTGGACTTTCCATTCGATCCCGCCCTGGTCGAGGAGCGGATCGCCGAACTCGAGAGAATCACCGGCGCCCTGCGCATCCATCGCGGCTGCGATTTCCACCTGTACTTCGACAACATCAGCGACGCCCTGGCGCACCCCTCCAAATACACCATCAACCACAAGCGGTATCTGCTGGCGGAGTTCCCGGACCTGCTGATCTCCAAGAGCACGCCGGAGGTCTTCGCGCAATTGCTCAATCACGGGATGACCCCGGTGATCACGCACCCGGAGCGGAACTTCTTGCTGCATAAGCGCATGGAAGAGCTCGAGAGCTGGATCGACAGCGGCTGCCTGCTGCAGGTGACGGCCCAATCTCTGCTGGGGCGGTTTGGCGCGGAAGCGCGTGAGGTGGCGCACCGGCTCATGAAGCGGGGCATGGTCCATTTCATCGCCAGCGACGCCCACGACCCGGAGGACCGGACGCCGCGCCTGGACCTGGCCTACAACCACGTGGCGGCCCGTTATGGCCGGGAGCGCGCCGAGTTGCTTTTCGTCCAGAATCCCCGGGCCGTCATCGAAGGAGAGCCGCTGCCGGAGCAGCCTCCGCCCGACGCCGCCCCCGAGCGGAAGTGGTTCAAGTTCTGGGCCCGCTGACTGCGGTGAAAACGTGTCGCAGGCCGCCAGGCTGCTGGGCCCGTCCCGCGGACCGTGGCCTGCCCCGCCGCCCACCGCTCAGTAGTGGAACCGGTACCGCACCTGCACGTAGATCTGGCGCGGATCGGCGTAGTGCGTTCCGCCGAAAGTCTCGCTGTTGTCCAGCAGGAAACGGCGGTTGGCGAGGTTCAGCGCTGTTACCGACACTGAAACGCTTTCGCCGAGGGACTTCGTCAGCAACAGGTCGAAGCTCGTATGCCCCGGAAGGTGGGCGTTGGGCAAAACACTGGATCCATCCGTGAATCCCGAGCCGTAGTAGAGGTTGCCGCCGGCGGTCACACCGCGAGGCAGGCTCAAGTTGAAGCCGGCGTGAAGCGTCTGCCGTTGATCGTGATCCAGCAGGAAGTAGCCGCTGGCGGGCGGCGAAAAATCGGTCAAGCCTCCGCTCACCGCGCCCGCCCCCTCCGCGTGCGCATAGGCGTAGGCGAGGTCGACCTCGCCTCGCCGCGCGATCCTTGGCGAACGAACGGTGGCCTCCCAGCCGTACAGCCGCGCCCCGGCCACCGTCAGCGGGAAGAAGACGTTCGAATCGCCGATTGCGTTGTGATCGAAGTAATTCCGCGCGCGCTGGTGATAGTCGTTCACTTCAAAGGCCCACCCGCGCAGCGGAATCGTGAGCCCGAACTGGTGCTCCTGGTCCCGCTCGCCGCGCAGGGGAATGAAGCCGAGTCCTTCGGACACCGCAAAGCCGAGCAGCGGACCGGTCACGGTGGACAACGGCGGCGCCTGGTAGTATTCGCCCCAGAAACCTCGCAGAACCCACTTCAAGTGCGGGATGCGAATGGATCCCCCGAGTCGCGGGCTGGCCGCATTCTCGGAGATCGCACCGGTGAAGTGTGTAAGGCGCATTCCGGCGGTAAGCGTGAGCCACGACCAGGCTTTGTATTGATCCTCCAGGAACAGCGCCTCCAGGTGCCCGGTTGTGACCCGGTCTTGCGCCAGCGAGAGTCCGGACCCGTCGTTGGCGATCAGGGTGACCGACTCGTCGTCGTGCTGCGCGAAGCCGTAGATCCCAATGCTCGCGTTGTGCCGCGTTGTCACGGCGCTGAACGCGATTTGCGCGCCGGCGTACTGCGATCCGCGATGCTGTGTGGTGCTGATGGGGGTATCGTTCGGATCGCCGTCATAGTTGGCCCGGTTGTAGTGATAGAAAGGGGAAACGGTGAGCAGCAGGCCAGGCTGGAAACTGTGGATCCATGAGAAGTTCGCCAGCGCATCGCGCTCGCGCTCCACATCGCGGATTCCCGCCGCCTGTGCGTCCGGGTCGTTGGGGATCTGATAGTCGTCCCGCCGCAGCGAGGTGACGAAACGGATCTGGTTGTTTGCGTCGGGATTGTAGATCAGCGTCCCCATGCCTCCCAGGCCCCACACCCGATCGTGCAGAATGTCCGGGCCCGGCGTCTCTAGACCGTAGTCGCTCCGGTTGCCGTTGACGCTGGCGAAATACGCGAACTTCTCGGAGTGGCTTCCGAAGTTCACCTGATCGTTGGTCTGGAGAAGCGTGCCGAAGCTGGTGAACAGCTCACCCTCGCTGTTGCTCTCGAAGCCCGTGCGCGGCACTACGTTGAACACCCCGTAAGTGCGGTCTCCGTAGGCCGAGGAATAACCGCCGCGTTGGGCCTCGAGATAGTCTACGTCCTTCGGGTCGATCTGCGGTCCGACGTTGCTGGCGATGTTGGTATTCGGGATGGGAACGCCGTCGACCGCCCACGTCACCTGGTGCCCGCCGCGCACGTGAAGCTGATCGTGCGTCATCCACGCTCCGGGGACGTAATCGGTGATCGCGGTCAGACTGTTGCTCAAGTCGGCGCCCGGCGTCGTCGCGATCTCGCTGCGGCTGACCATAGTGGTGGGCGTCATCTGTTCCGGGTTTACGGTCAGCGCGTCCTCTGAAACGTTGACCTGCTCGCTGGTCGGACCGATCTTGAGCTGAAAGTGCATCACCGGCGCGCTGCCTGAGGCGATCACGATCTGCTGAGTCAAGGCGACGAATCCATCTCTGGTGACGGTCACCAGGTACGCGCCAACGGGAAGGCCGTTCGCTTCGAAACCTCCGTCGCCGTCCGTCGTGAGTTTCAGCGTATAGTCCGACGTGGCCGATTTGACCACCACCTGCGCCGCTTGAACCGGGCGATGGTCGGGATCGTGAACCACGCCGCGCACAGTCCCGAACACTGCGCCCGAGAGGCTATGCGCCACCAGCACGGAAAGCGACACCACGAGCACAAGACGCACTCCCATGCTTATGAGACTCGCGGCAGCTTGCCGGGGTCGCGACAAACCGCACGGAAAATCCGGGGCCTCTCCCCTGTCCTGCTTGCGTATACCCACAGCCCTACGCGGGCCTAAAGCTTATTCGCTCCCCACACGATCCTTAGAGAGGGTGTCGAGTCAGGACCAATTGCGGGATCGGTTGCGTGAGCTGGCGCAGTGTTTCCGCGAAGATCCGGAACCGGTCCGGAAGACGCTGACGGAATTGCTGGTTGCCGACCCTTCCGGCTTTCGTGCGGCCGCTTTGGAGGTTCTGGCGGGCGTAAGCGATCCCTCCCCACGGAAATCCCTGCTGGAGCTCATGTTGAAGGCGGGACTGCTGCCCGCCTGCGACCCCGCGCTGATCGGACTCGAGGACGAACTGGAGCTGACACGCGATCTGTTCGAGCTCGATCCGCTTCTGGATATGAAGCTGGCGCGGCGCTTGTCCGGCGGCTCTAGCGAAAACGCGCCGGTCGACGTGATCCAACGGGCGCTGATCCTGCTGAACTCCCTCCCGGAGAACACGCGCGTCCTTCCTTTGGTCGTCAAGCTACTTCGGCATCCGCACCCGCACGTGCGCTCGAAAGCGGCGCTCGTGATCGGGCGGGTGAGCAAGACGCCACAGGTCATGGGAGAGTTTCTGTCCGAATCCGACCCGCGCATCCGGGCGAACGCGATCGAGGCGCTCTGGGGAATGGACTCCGCCAAGGCTCGCGCGGTGCTGCGGGAGGCCGCGGAAGACGCCAACAACCGCGTTGCCGGCAATGCGCTGCTGGGGCTCTACCGGCTGGGAGAGACCGCCGCCATTCCCCGGATTCTGCGGATGGCGGCGCATCCGAAGGCGGAGTTCCGAACGACGGCAGCCTGGATCATGGAGCAGACCGGGAGCCCGCGCTTTCTACCGGTGCTGGCGCAGATGGTCCGCGAGAGCGATCCGAGGGCCCGCGCCTGGGTGTTTCGAGCCATCACCAAGCTGAAGCGCACCGCTTCGGGCGCCGTAGGTTTGGCCAGGCTGCGCGCCCACCTGACCGGCGCTTCCCTGCCCGTCGCCGGGAAGCGCACGGTTTGGGCCGCAATCGCCGCCGAGGATGGCCGGGAGATCCCGAGATTGCCGGCCACGTCGATCGTCTTGTGGGAAGACTCGCGCGCCGTTCCCGACTATTCCGTGCGTGCGTTGGAGCGGCCCGAGCACATGGCGCTGGGGCTGGTGCTTCCAAAGGGCGAATCGGGGGACAGGGCGTCTGCCTCCCTCTGCGCGTTGAAGCGCAATCACGACTGCTGGCAGGAATTCCGGTACTCGGGGGTGAGTATGGCCGGTGCGCTGGAGGGGGCCTTCGCCTTCCTGGAAACGGCCGCCATGGATCGCCGGATCGTCATTGTCGCACCGCCCGCCGAGGGCGATCAATCGGAGACGGGGCAGTCGGCCTCTCTCCTCGCGCGGGCACGGTCGGCGGAAACCTCGGCTCGGATCATCCCTGACAGCCCCGAAGATCCCGGCAAGACTGCGGCTGCCTGCGAGAAGGCGTACCTGATGCTGCTGTGCGGATACGAAATCGCCAGCCAGGGAGTCGCAGACCCCGCGGACCACGTCGAGCTGAAGCTGGAGGTCTACTCCGGACGAGGTTACGGCTCGGATGTCCTGCAGCCCTCGGTCTCCGGCTGGCGCTCGGCCCCACTGATTTAGTACGAGGCGCCGGATTCGGCCTGCCCCACGAGTGCTCGCCAATGAAACCCAAGTGCGGTCTTCAGCGTAGACTAGATTCGTGACCCGATTTGCGGCACTTTTAATTCTCATTCTTCCGTCTCTGGCGGCGAGCTCCGGGCTGCCCGCTCGGGAGTTGGCGCGCCAGATCCTCGATGCCGGCCTCGATCCGCGGGAATGCTACCACGTCCGCGACCTTCAATTCGGCCGTGAGGACGCCCGTATCTATCTCTCCGAGGGATACCTGATGTTCGGCAAAGAGGTCGGCGGCGCGCGTGTATCGGCCGTGTTCACCGGCGACATCGAGGGCGGCGACGCCGAGATCCTCGTGCTGCCGCCCAACCGCTCCGAACGGCTCTCGCTGGCGTCGTTTACGGGCTCGCCCACTCTGGACGAGCATTTCCAGTCGGCCGTTTTCATCTTCACCGACGACACCTATCCGGAGATCGTGAGGCTCATTGCCCAGCATGGCGAACCGCGCCGGGAACCGGGACACGCGGCCGCTATGATTGCGGAATGGGAGGGTGTGGTCCGCAACCTCGCCCAGAGCTTCCAGGTCCGGCTGGCGAAGGATCTGCTCGGCGGTTCGCGCGCCGGCAACGGGTTCTTCTATGGCGCGCTGGTCGGCCAGCGGCTGGGCAACTTCGACTTCCTGTACGACCCGCGCGCGGCCGAGCAGATCCACATAGGCCAGGTGGTGGTCCGTTACAATCGTGCCTATTTCGATCTCTGGGGCCGCTTTCAGGCGCGCTCGTTCCGCAACGGAACCCGCGCCGCGCCGGAGGACGACGTCGTGCTGAGCAAGTACCGCATCGATGCCACCTTGGCTCCCGACCTGACCATCGCGGCGACCACCCGGGCTACCGTGGTTCCGGGCCCGGGCGGCCGCAATGCACTCGAGTTCGACATCTCTCCCCAGATGCGGGTTCTCGAGGCGCGCGTCGCCGGCGAACCGGCGGAGGTCTTCCAGCCCGATTCCCTGCGATCGGCCTTGATCCGCGGCGAGGTGAATCAATCGTTCCTGGTGATTCCCGCCAAGCCGCTTGAACCCGGCCGCGAGTACGAGGTGGAGTTCAAGCACTCCGGCATGGTGGTCTCCGACGCCGGGAACGGCGTGTACTTCGTCGGGGCGCGCGGCTCCTGGTACCCCAACCGCTTTCCGCGGTTCGCGCGGTACGACCTGACCTTCCGATACCCGCTGGACCTGGATCTGGTGGCGGCGGGCCGGCCGATCGAACAGACGGTGGCGGGAGACCTGCGGGTTTCCCGGCACCGCATCGACACGCCGGTACGGATGGCGGGCTTCAACCTGGGCCGCTACGATCACCGCAGCGCCACGCGGGGTGGATATACGGTGGACGTGTACGCCAACCGCGGCGTCGAGGCCGAACTGCAAGCGCGAAAACGCATGATCTTCGTGCCGCCTCCAGGAATCGGCCCGCCCGGCGACCGCCGCTGGACGGTGGATCTGACACCCTTTCCGGACGACGACCAGCGCAAGCCGAAGCCGTCCGATCGCCTGGAGCAGCTCGCCGGCGAGATCGCGGGAGGTCTCGAGTTCATGGCCGCGCACTTCGGGCCGCCCGTCCTGAAGACGCTCACCGTCTCGCCCATTCCGGGCACCTTCGGTCAGGGGTTCCCCGGGCTCATCTACCTTTCGACCCTGGCCTACCTGGATCCGCGCTTCCGGCCGGCGAATGTGCGGACCGACGTGGAGCAACTGTTCTACTCCGACATCCTGCAGGCTCACGAGACCGCCCACCAGTGGTGGGGCAACGTGGTGGCCGCCGCCAGCAACGAGGACGACTGGCTCATGGAGTCGCTGGCGAACTATTCGGCGTTGCTCTACCTCGAACGACTCCGAGACAGCCACGCCGTCGACCAGGTGCTGGCCGGCTACCGCGCGGACCTGCTGGTGAAGAACCAGGCCGGCCACACCATCGATTCCGCCGGCCCGATCATCTGGGGCGACCGCTTGATCTCCTCCCACACCCCCAACGCGTGGCGCGTGATCACGTACGAGAAAGGCTCCTGGATCATGCACATGCTGCGGCGGCGGCTGGGCGACGAGCAGTTCCTCGCCATGCTGGGAGACCTGAGGAACCGCTACGAGTTCCGAACCGTGACCACCGAGCAGTTCCGCGAGCTGGCGGCCGCGGCGCTGCCGCCGAAATCGCTCGACCCCAAGCTCGAGGCTTTCTTCGATCAGTGGGTCTACTCGACCGGGATTCCGTCGATCCGGATGACCCACTCGATCCAGGGCAAGGCGCCGCAGCTCCGCGTTACCGGGACGGTCGTGCAGAGCGATGCTCCGGAAGATTTCAGCGTGTTGGTTCCCATCGAGATCCAGTTCGCGAAAGGGAAGCCGATCGTGCACTGGGTGAGGACGGTCAACGGTTCGGTGCCGTTCTCGGTTCCGGTCCGGCAGGCGCCTTCCAGGGTGGTCCTGGACCCGGATAACAGCGTGTTAAGGAAGTAGGACAAGCCTCAGCTTGTCCTTTGATGTCTCGCCATGTCTAGCGCGATGCGAATCGTGGTGCTGGTCGGCCTGCCGGGCTCCGGAAAGTCGACGTACGTCGAGAAGATCGGCGCGCCGGCCCTGTCCTCGGACGCGATCCGCGGCCTGCTGGCGGACGATCCCACGGATCAGACCATTCACGGCCGCGTCTTTGCGACCTTGCGGCACTTGCTCCGCCAGCGGCTGGCGCTCGGGCGTCCCGTAACCTGCATCGACGCGACCAACCTGACGCCGCGCGAGCGCCGCGCCTACGTCCGCATGGGCGAGCTCTACGGCGCCGCCGTCGAAGCGGTCTTCTTCGACGTGCCACTCGCGGTATGCCTGGAGCGCAACCGCCACCGCCCGCGCGCGGTGCCCGACGAAGCCGTCGAGCGCATGGCAGCCAAGCTCCGGCCTCCGACGATGAAAGAGGGTTTCTCGAAGATTACGGTGATAAGTCAGCCAGTCTAATGCGGCACGCAGATTGACGGTCGGAAGCCGGGGACAGCGCACGCCATCCCCGGTTTCTTATTACTGCATGCTTTTCAGCAGGTCCTGGGCCAGCACGCTGGCACGCTCCGCCAGGTTACGCGCGCGGAACAGGTCCACTTTCCGAGCTTCGTTCGCCTGATCGATGAAGGCGCGAATGCGGGCCAGGTACGTCCCCTGGTCGCGGCTGAGCCTCCGGCCTTCGAGCGCCGCGACCGCTCTTTGCGCGCTGGCGATGTTCTTATCGATCTCTTCGGTGTAAGCCTGCCGCTGCTCCGGCGTCAGGATCTGTTCGAACTGGGGAAGGGGCACGGCCACGGCCGGAGGCTCGGGTATGGGGGCCGGCACATCGGCGTCCTCGTCCTGATGCGGGCGCGGCCTCGGCCGGCGGCGTGGGGCCGGCGGCAGCGTTTCGCCGGGCACCGATGGCCCGGTCTGGCTGAGATCCGGTTGCGTGGCAGGAATCTCCGGCGGGGCGGGCAGGACGAGCTCGCGCGGCGCGGGCCGCGCGGCCGCCCGAGCCGGCGCGGGTGGCGGCACGAATGTAGGCCTGTGCTTGCGAAACGGGATACACGAGGGCGCGAGTGCCGCCAGGGCGAGCACCGCAACGAATACGATTCGAGTGCCTCTCATCCTTGCCCGCTTCGCTCAGTCGCTCGGCGCGCCCTCCGCCACCGCGGATTGCGCTCCGCGCATCGGCTCCTTGTAAATGGCTGGCAGCCGCAGGCGAAATGTCGCGCCTTGGCCGGGCTCGCTTGTGAAGTCGATAGTACCATTGTGCAATTGAACCACGCGAAAGGTCACCGCCAGGCCGATCCCGGACCCTTTGCCTTTCGTGCTGAAGTACAGATGGAAGATTCTATCTTGAATCTCCGGCGGGATGCCGGCGCCCTCGTCCGAGATATTCAGGCAGCATTCGCCGTCTTCGCGCAGGAGTTGGATCCGCAGCAGCCCGCCGCTTTTCATGGCCTCCACACCGTTCACCACCACGTTGAGAAGGGCCTGCTGCAGCAGGTCCCGGTCGCCGTGCACGAAGACCTCTCCGGACTCTGAGTCGATCTCGATGCGCACGTTCTGGCGGGCCGCCGAAGGACCCACCAGCGCCGCCACGTCCTGGGCCAGCGCCACCATCCCGATGTCGCGCATCCGCAGGTCCACCGGGCGCGTGAAATCGAGGAAGGTCTTTACCACCCGGTCCAGGCGCAGGATCTCGCGGGCGATGGTCTCGATCTCGACGCCCACCTCGGGGTATTGGCCGGCCAGCTTCGACTTGAGCACTTCCATATGGACGGTGATCGCCTGGAGCGGATTCTTGATCTCGTGCGCCACCCCGCCCGTCAGCCGGCTGATGGCGGCCAGGCGGGCCGAGACGTCGAGCTGCGACCGGATCTGGCGCCGCGTCTCGGCGTCGCGCAGCGTGAGCAGCGTGCCAATGCGCTGCCGGTCCGGGAACGCCTCCAGCATCTCGGCGCTCACCAGCACGCGCGTGCCCGGGCCGTTTTCGAGCGTCAGGGGAATGTCCTTGAGCGGCTGGCGCAGTTCGATCGCGTTGCGCAGGGCCGCGCCCAGCGCCGACGAAGGCGGAAAGATCTCGGTGAGCGTGCGGCCCACGATCTCCCAGCGGCCGTGGCCGAGCATCCTCTCCGCCGCGCGGCCCGCCATCACCAGGCGGTCGTCGCGGTCGAACAGCAGCACCACCTCCTCCAGGCGCTCGAGAAGCTGCTCGACGTTGCTGCGGAGCTGAATCGCGTCTTGCCGCGCGCCGTGGTACTGCTGACCGAGCAGGTTCAGCTTCGATTGCACGGCGGCGAATTCCTTGGCAGTGCCGTCGGGTATCCCGGGCTGATTCCCGAAATCGCCCCGGCTGATCCGGTCGATGGCCTGGCTGATGTTATCGAGCGGCCGCAGCACCAGGTTCGAGACGATCACCGCCAGCAGCAACGAGGCCAGCAGCGCGCTGAGGAAGATCAGGGCGACGGTTTGCACTTGCGGCAGCACGATCTCGCGCAGCAGCACCGAGGAGAGCACGACATTGATGCTGAATACCGGCGTCGTCTCGCCCCGCTGGGCGATACGCATCGTCACCTGATAATCCCGTCGCTCGGAGAAGACCTCCGCCAGCTTCGCCCAGGGGCCCTTTTTCGCCCACACCTCGAAATCCGGCAGCCGCGCGGTCTGTTCTCCGACACGGAAGGGCAGCGAATCGGCCAGGACGCGCCCGGAAGTGTCGCAAATCGAGATCTCGACGATGGCCCGGGAGTTGGACTCGATGTCGCGGAGAAAGAGAGCCAGCTCCTCATCGGACTCCAGCAGGCTGGCATAGAGCGTCTTCGGGTCTTCCGTCCGGCGCTCCGGCGGCAGCTCGTACACCATCTCCCGCAAGCGCTCGGAGACGAAGCTCTTGACTTCGTGTCCGGTGTTGACGGCCCGCTGCAGAACGTCTTCGAAACCATAAGCGCCGAGCGTGTAGAGGTGAAGGAGCGAGAGCGCCGTGACGACGGAGAACATCAGCACCACCACGAACAGGCGAAGCCGCATCCGCAGCGACAGCTCACGCGGCCGCGGCGCCAGGCGGCGCCACAACGCGGCGGCTCTCTCGAGTGCGGTCATGAAGTGCTCCGGCCTATCCCTCGCCCTCGGCCGCGCCGTACTCCTTAAGCTTGTTGTGAAGGGTCTTCAGGCTGATCCCGAGAATCTCCGCGGCCCGCGTCTTGTTGTTCTTGGTGTGCTGGAGGGTGTGCTGGATCAGCTCCTTCTCCGCTTCGTCGATGGTGACGCCGACGCGCAGCCGCACGGTCGCCGGATCGTGATCGCCGGCTGGCTGGACGGCCGCCCCCGCGGCGTTGAAGTTTCGCGGCAGATGGACCGCGTCGATGGTCCCCTCCCCGCTGAGGATAGCCGCACGCTCGAGCGTGTTCCTGAGCTCGCGCACGTTTCCCGGCCAGTGATAGCGGTGGAACTCCTCCATCACCTCCGGCGCGACATCGACAATCTTGGTTCCGTGCTTCCGGTTCAGGTCCCTGAGCAGCGCCTCCACCAGCAGGGGGAGATCGTCGAGACGCTCCCGGAGCGGCGGAAGGTTGATGTGGAACACGTTGAGCCGGTAGTAAAGGTCCTCGCGCAGCTCGTTCTTCCGCAACGCCTCGGAGAGGACCTTGTTGGTGGAGGCGATCACGCGAACGTCCACCAGAATCTCGCTTTTGCCGCCCAGGCGGCGGACGTGCGAATCTTCGAGCACGCGCAGCAGCTTGGCCTGAGTGGCCACCGGCATGTCGCCGATTTCGTCCAGCAGCAGCGTGCCGCTCTGCGCCAGCTCGAAGCAGCCGGCACGGCGCTCCAGAGCGCCGGTGAAAGCGCCCTTCTCATGCCCGAACAGCTCGCTCTCCATCAGCGTCTCCGGCATGGCGGCGCAGTTGATGGCGACGAACGGTCCGGCCGCGCGCGGGCTGAGGCTGTGAACGGCGCGCGCCACCAGTTCCTTGCCGGTGCCGCTCTCGCCACTCACCAGCACCGCGGCCTTGCTCGGCGCCACCTGCCGCACCAGCGAAAAGACCTCCTGCATCGGGGCCGAGCGTCCCACCAGATCTCCCAGCACGCCCTGGTAGCTCAGCTCGCGCTTGAGCCGCTCAGCCTCCTCCACCAGGCGCTGCTGCGCCGCGGCGCGCTCCAGCAGCACCCGCAGCGCCCGCGGCTCGATCGGCTTTTCGAGGAACCAGAAGGCGCCCAGATCGTGCATGGTGGCGAGGGCCGTCTCGATATTGCCGAAGGCCGTGACCACGATGGCCGGCGGGCCGCCACCCTGTGCGGTAAGGCGGCGCAGCAGCTCGAATCCGTCCATGCGCGGCATCATGAGGTCGGTGACCATGACGTGCGCCGCGAACGTGCCGAGCTTGTCGAGGGCCTCCTGGCCGTCGGCGGCGGTTTCGGCCGTGAATCCCCAGGCAGTGACCATGTTCGCCAGGCCCGTCCGCTGGGTCTCCTCGTCATCGACAATCAGCACCCGCGTCGCGTTGCCAGCCATGTCCCTATTTTGCGCTATTACCGCCTCGCAGGTCAGGAGTTCCGCGGCGCTACGGCAGCCGTTCAAGGTCCCAGATGGGTGGAACCGCCCGCCCCACGGTTCTGTGGTAGCCTTTTTTCGACTATGTCCCACTCCGAGTTTGACCTCGCCGCCTGCGCCCACCAGGAGATGATCGCGGAGGGTTTCGAGCCGGATTTTCCGCCGGAGGTCGAGCGGCAGGTGGCGGCGCTCGCGGCCCGGCCCGCGCCGGCGATCGATGGCGGCGTGCGCGACCTGCGGCGCCTGCCGTGGTCTTCCATCGACAACGACACCTCGCGCGACCTGGACCAGATCGAGGCCGCCGAGCGCGTGGACGGCGGTATCCGCGTCCTGGTCGGAATCGCGGACGTGAACGCGGACGTAGCGGCGAACTCGCCCATAGACCGGCACGCGGCCGCGGAAACCACCTCGGTCTACACCGGCATACGGACTTTCCCCATGCTGCCCGAGCGGCTCTCGACGGACCTCACCTCGCTGAACGAGGGCGCGGACCGGCCGGCCGTGGTGATCGAGTTCCTGGTCTCGGCCGAGGGAACGGTTTCCGCTCCTGGCATCACCCGAGCGCTGGTCCGCAACCAGGCGCAATTGACCTACAGCGGGGTGGGGCCGTGGCTGGAGGGAACGGGTCCGGCGCCCGCCAAGGTGGCCGCCTCCGCGGACCTCGCGGCGCAGCTCAAGATGCAGGATGAAGCCGCGCAGGCGCTGCGCGATCAGCGCCATCGGCTGGGCGCGCTCAACTTCGACCGGGTGGAGATGGAGCCCATCCTGGCCGGAGACAAGGTGCAGGGCATCGCCGCGCAGCAGAAGAACCGCGCCGGCGGGTTGATCGAGGACTTCATGATCGCGGCGAACGAGGTAATGGCGCGCACGCTGGCCGATGCCGGCGTGCCCTCGATCCGCCGCGTGGTCAAATCGCCCGAGCGCTGGCCGCGGATCGTGGAGCTGGCGGCGCGTTACGGCGAGCGTTTGCCGGCCGAGCCGGACGCAGTGGCGCTCAGCGCATTTCTTGCCAAGCGGAAGACCGCCGACGCGGATCACTACGCCGACCTGTCGCTGGCGGTGATCAAGCTGATGGGGCCGGGCGAGTACGTGCTGGCGCGGCCGGGCGAGGATGCGCCGGCGCATTTCGCTTTGGCGGCGCACGACTACACGCACTCGACCGCGCCCAACCGCCGCTTTGCCGACCTGGTCACGCAGCGGCTGATCCGGGCCGTCCTCGCCAAGCAGCCGGAGCCCTACACGGACGACGCGCTGGCGGCGATCGCCCGCGCCTGCACGCTCAAGGAGGATGCCGCCCGCAAGGTGGAGCGCATCATGCACAAGCGCATCGCGGCGGTGGCGCTGGCGGGCCGGGTCGGCGAGTCGTTCCCGGCGGTGGTGACAGGCGTGACGCCGAAGGGAGTGTTTGTGCGGGTGTTCGATCCGCCGGTCGAAGGCCGGCTGATGCGCGGCGAGCACGGCGTGGACGTGGGCGACCGCATCCGCGTGACGCTGCTCGCCACCGACCCGCAGCGCGGCTTCATCGATTTCGGCAGGTGAACGATGCGCTGGCTGGCACTGCTGGTGGCGGCGACTGCGTGGGGCCAGACGGTGGCTCGCCAGGGCGACGTGATCCGGGTCCGCACGCCGGGTCCGGCGGCGGAGACGCGCATGGACGGGCGGACCGTGCGCCTGTTCGTCCAGCCGGAAGGCGGGCGGCTGGGGCTGATGCCGGTGCCGGCCGAGAAGGCGCCGGGAAGGTACAGCCTCGATCTCCTGGCGAGCGACGGCAAGGTGCTCTCGAGCCAGACGGTGACCGTGCGGGATGCGCGCTTCCGCTCCCAGAACGTAGTGCTGGAGAAGGCGACGGCGGAGCTGAAGCCGTCTCCCGGCGAAATGGAGACGGTGGACAGGTTTCTGGCGACCGTCACCGAGACCAGGCACTGGCAGGAGCCGCTCGGCCTCCCGGTTGCGGGGTGTATGACGTCGCCCTTCGGCGTGAAACGCCTCGCGAACGGGCGGCCGACGCGCCACTACCACGGCGGGCTCGACCAGCGGGCGCCGGCGGGGAAGCCGGTGCGCGCCGTTGCGGATGGCGTGGTGCGGCTGGTGCGGAGCTACAACATCCACGGCGGCACGGTGGGCATCGATCACGGGCAGGGGCTGGAGTCGATGTACTTGCACCTGTCGCGATTCGCAGTGGCCGAAGGGGCGGTGGTCCACAAGGGCGACGTGGTCGGGTATTCGGGCTCGACGGGCCGCTCGAACGCGCCGCACCTGCACTGGTCGCTCTACGCCAACGGCGTGCCGATCAATCCGCTGCAGTGGGTCCGGGTGAAGCCGTGCGCGGAAGTTTCCCACAGGGCAGGTCACTGATCCGAAGCCGGTTGGGCGAGATTGGGTTCGTTTTGTATTGTGCGTTGTCGGGCTCGGAGGGGCAGCTCGGAACAGCGGCATCGCACGTCCACTGAAGCACGGCTCCAGGGCGCGGCAGGAGGCCGCGGCGTGGGAGTTGTTGAAGAGACGGAAGAAAAAAAGGCCGACGGAGGGGAACGGCGCTGCGGGCGTCGCGAAATGGATTACTCGTACCGCAGCGCCAGAATCGGGTCGATGCGGCTCGCCCGTTGCGCCGGGATCCAGCCCGCCGCGGCCGCCACCACGGCCAGTAGCGCCATGCTGGCGCCGGCTATGAACGGGTCGCTCCCCTTGATCCCGTAAAGCTGCGCCGCTACGAGGCGGCCCAGGCCGATCGCGGCGGGAACTCCAATCGCGAGGCCGATCGCCACCAGAACCAGTACCTCCCGCATCACCAGCCAGATCACCGAACCAGGCCGCGCTCCCAACGCCATTCGCAATCCCAGCTCCCGCGTCCGCCTTCCCACCGCAAAGGCCATCACTCCGTAAAGGCCGATGGTCGCCAGCAGCGTCGCGAGCAACCCGAAGCCGGCCGAGAGAAGGGCGATCAGCCGCTCGGTCAGCAGCGTCTCGTCCAGTTGCGCCGCGAGCGTCTTCATCTCGTAGACCGGTATCGCCGGGTCCAGCTTTTTCACCTCGTTGCGCACGGCGGCGTATGCCGCTCGCGAACCCAGCGCCGCACGCACGTAGAACGCCACACCATCGTTGCCCCAGTTCGGAATGAACACCTGCCGCCGCACGCCTTCCCGCGGGCCTTCATAGAGGGAATTCCCCACCACGCCGACGATCTCGATCTCGAGCTTGGTCCCCGGACCGCTGCCCCGCCCGATGTGCCGCCCCACCGCGCTTCTGTCTCCGAAGAAGTGCCGGGCGAACTGCTCGTTGACGATCGCCACTTTCGAGTTCTCCCGGATGTCCCGCCGGTCGAAGTCCCGGCCTTCGAGGAGTGGAATGCCCATGGTCTCGAAATAGCCCGGCGAGAGCGAGTTCATGAAGGCCTGCATGTCCTCGCCGTCCTTGGCCTGGTGGCCCTCTACCGACGTGGTGCTATCCCATTCCCAGCCGTGCAGCACGGGGACGTCGGCCAGAGCGGCCGATCGGACTCCCGGAACGGCGCGGATACCCTCCAGCAGCTCACTATAGAAATGCACCGTCCGCGGGGCATCGTAACCACTCAGGGCGGGCGATAACTGGAACGTCACCAGGTTGTCCGGATCGCGGAATCCCGTGTCGGCGGCCTTCAGGTTCTGCAGGCTCCTGACGAACAGCCCCGCGCCGAACAGCAGCAGGAAGCTCAGAGCCACCTGCGCCGCGACCAGACCTTTTCGCAACAGCAGCGATCCGCCCCGTCCCGCGACCGATCCCGCCACATCCTTCAGCGTCGTCCACAGGTCCGGACGGCTCGCCCGCAAGGCCGGGGCCAGCCCGAAAACCAGGCTGGTGAGAAACGTCAGCGCCAGCGCAAACAGCAGAATGCGCGCATCGGGTCTCGCGCTAATCAGCAGCGGACTCCCCTCGGAGGGCACCAGTGCCAGCAGCCCGCGCGTCATCGCCGCCGCCAGGCCGACCCCCACCAAACCACCGCCGGCGGAAAGCACCAGGCTTTCAATCAGCAACTGGCGCACCAGTTGGCCCCGCGACGCCCCCAGCGACAACCGCACCGCGATCTCCTTCTGCCGTGCAAACGCGCGCGCGATGAGGAGGTTGGCCACATTGCCGCACGCGATCAGCAGCACCAGGCCGACCATCGACATCAGAACGATCAGCGCCGTCGAGAAGCCGTTGCGCAGATCCGAGTATCCCGTGGCTGCCTTCTCCACGTGAATCGTTCCCCGCAGGAACTGAGCCCGGTCGTAGGCCGACCAGTCCTTCGCGGCCGGAAGCGTCGATTCGTATTCCCGGATCTGGTGGAACAACACCTGCATGGGAGCGCCGGCGGATTCCGCCGTGTAGCCCGGCTTCAGGCGGGCGAATAGCTGGACCCAGCGCACCCGGCGGTCGGCCGGAGAAAACCAGCTCCACTCGGGTATCATGGCGGGTTCCATCAGAATCGGCACACGGATCTGGGGAGACCGTGCCGGGTCGAGCCCTTCAAAGCCCGGTCCGGACACCCCGACGATGGTCATCGGGTAGTTGTTCACCAGGATCTTCCGGCCTACAACCTTGGGGTCGCGCGCGAACCGGTTGGCCCAGTAGTCGTAGCTGAGCACCACCACGGGGTGGCCCAGGAACACCCGGTCGTCCTCCTGCGAGTTGAACAGCCGTCCGGCGGCCGCCTTGACCCCCAGCATGGTGAAGTAGTTCCCGGAGACCATCTCGGCGTCCACCCGCTCGGTCTGGTTGCCGGTGCTGACCGAACTGTTGAAGAGCCGCCGGCACAGCACCTCGGAGAGCGGCGCCGCCTTCGCCTGGAAGTCCTGGTAGATGGGGTAGGAGTTCATCCGGTCGCCCATGTTGCTCCCGTTATGCGAGCCGCGCTGGTAGAGCATGACCAGTTGGCCGGGCGCCTTCACCGGCAACTGCCGCAACATGAGCTGATCCATGAGCGTGAAGATGGCGGTGTTGGCGCCAATCCCCAAAGCCAGGGAGAGTATCGCCACCAAGGCAAACAGCGGACTGCGGCGAATTGCGCGCAGGGCAAACCGGAGGTCCGGCAGGAGACTGCTCATATTGCTATATACGGTCGAAGGCGGGTTTGGTTAGGCAAAAAGGCGCGGGGGGCGCGGCAGGCGGAACCGCCCGTGCCACGTCAGAACCCGCCGCGCGGCCGGTAGCCGGGCCGCGCGCGGATGCGGTATTTGTGGCCGACATCCGACGGGATCTCGACGGTGATTTTACGAAAGCCCTCGTTGGGGTTTGGCGCCGGGTAGTAAGTGATGCCGTAGGAATTGCCGAGCGCCTCGCGCACGGATTCGAAGGCCTCCACCTGCTTCTGCCAGGTGCGAGCGAAGTAGGCCTGGCCGCCGGTACGCTGGGCGATGCGGTGAAACACGGTCGCCGAGATGGGGTCTTTAGTCACTTCGTTGGTGGAGATAACGTAGATGGGGATGCCCTCGTCTTCGGCCACGGCGCGCACGTCGTCGGGAGCCACCATGCTGGCGTTGTCCGGACCGTTGGAGAACACGATGACGACCTTGCGGCCGGGGATCTTGGCGGCATCGTGCAAAGTGAGCAGCAGGGAGTTGTAAAGCGCGGCGTCGTCGCCGGCGACGGCCTTGCGCAACCCGAAGACCGCCTCGTTGCGGTCGGGCGTGATAGGCGCCGCGCGGTTCAGGTTGCGGCTGAAGGTGTAGATCGCCACCGAGTCGGCGCGGTCCAGGCCGCGCACGAAATCCGCGATCGCGTCGGAAGCGTAAACGAACCCGCGGTACATGTAGTTGCTGGTATCGAACAGCACGAAGACGTTGGTGCCCGCGTAGGGATCGACGCGCGCCTCGGCCGCCTCGGCGGCACCGGCCGGTTTCTGGGCGGCCAGCAGGGGCCGGGTGCTTCCGTCCTCCATCACTTGCAGCGCGGGCTTGCTGCCTTCGGTGAAGGTGGCGACCTTCTGCGGGATGCCGTCCTCGAGGATGCGGAAGTCCCCCGGCTTGAGCCCGTTAATGTAGCGGCCCTTGCTGTCGGTGACGGTGAAGCTCAGCACCACCATGTCCACCTTCACGCGGAAAACAGTTCCCGGCTTCTCCTGGGCGCAGAGAAGGACGGCCAGCAGGCTGGCCGCCAGCAGCAGGGCTGTTGTCGCAGTTCGGGTCACGATCTCCTCCCTATTGGAGCGAAGCCTTCTGCTCGGTGTCCATCCGCAAACGCGCCTTGGCGCGGATGTCCTCGCCCACGTGCCGGAGCGAACGCAGTAGCGCCGGCCAGTCTTCCAGGTGCGTGGCGAAAATCTGCTCCACCGTCCGCTGGGTCCACTCGGGAATGAGCACGTTGAGCTGGGACGGCGTGGCGTTGACTTCATCGGCCAGAGCGGCCCAATACAGGATTGTCGATTCCCAGCTCTCGGCCAAAATGCGGCTGGAGTAGCCCATCACGGCGGGAAACGTCCTCAGGTACAGGAGCTCGGGCCGATAAGAGCCGGTGAGCGTGGGTTTGGGAGTGCCAAAGGCGCGCGAGACCTCCTCGTAGTTGATGCGGTCCGGCGCCTCCCGCTGCATGCGGGCGATGTCGCCGGCGAACAGGCCGTCCCCGCGCCCGCTCGAGATCAGGCGGCGCGCGATCACGAACAACTCGCAGGGGGTGACATGGTCGAGCGCCGCGCGCACCTCGCCGCGTTCCAGCAATTCCGCGACTTCGCGCGCGCGGGCCGGCGCGGCCTGCTGCTCGAGGACCCCAGCCAACTGCTGGCGCAAGGCCGGGTCGAGAGCCGCCTCGGCCACCAGCGATTCGGCGTAGCGCAGATGCAGTTCCACCCAGTGCAACTGCGCCGGCGTCACGTTCCACCAGCGTGGGATTTTCGCGCTTTGTATCAGCTGCGGCGTCAGGTCGCCCCAGATGAGCGCCTGCTCCCGCACCGGAACCAGAAAGTTCTGCTCCGCGACGGCGAGTGCGTAGGGCAGCCCGGCGAGCGAACCGGTCAGCCGTCCGCCGGAGCTCGCCGGCCAGCCGCCCGAGGTCACCCAGGTGGTCCTCCACAACAGCGAGTGTCCCAGCGTCCCGGCGAAATCGTGGCCGCGGACGAAGGCCGGGTTAGTCAGCAGGACCTGTGCCCCGGGCGGCGCGTAGTGGGCGTAGTTCAGCCCCACCAGCGTGTCGCGCAGCAAGGGGGCCAACGCGCCCCGCACATCACGCAGGCGGTCTGCGCTCCCCTGGGCGTGGTCAATGGCCGACCTGAGGTTCAGACGGTGCTCGTTCTCGATGTGGCGCTCCACGGCGTAGCCTATCGACATGGAGCCCTTTTCCTGAACGGTGAAGTTGATCCATGGCATCGGGATCTCGGCGATGCGCGCAGACACCCGGCTCACCAGCGCGGCGTCGATCTTCTCCCCGCGGGCCGCCGCGCCGAGATTGTCCGCCAGACCGAACAGATTGTCGAGCGACACCAGCCGCTGAGCCTCGAAGATGCGAACCATTTCCCGGATCATTCGCGCTTGCGTCTCCGAGTCGGCCGTGGTCTCGGCGCCCGCGAGCAGGCCGAGGATCCAGTCCTGGGGCGAAGCGCCTTCGGGCGCCCCGGTGGCCTTCAGGAGCAGTTTCACTCCCGAGCGGCCCGCGTCGAACAGCTCGCGATCATTGTTCGCCTCCGCGAACGGGGCGACGATGCCGGCCAGGACGCCGTCGGCCGCACCGGGCGCGATGAAGCCCTGCCGGCAGAAGATCTGCCAGAAGCCCGCCAGCGCCTGCATGGTCGCTATCAGATTGACGCGCAGTTGTGAGTCGCCGCCGCGGCTCAGCGCACGGGCCGTGTCCATGTATTGCAGGATCGTGCGGTCGCTCACCTCCGGTGACTCGCTGAAGAGCGAATACTGTGAGCCGTAGATCTGATGGTCGGTGGCGAGCCGTTGGACGGTCGAGGGCTCGAGCGGCTTCGCGCGCTGGCGATCCAGGTCGGTCAGGTTCATGAAAACCGCGAGGGGTTCGTTGTCGACGGACTTGCGGCAGAGACCGAACAGGGCTTCCATGAGGTCGTCCGGCGCCTTCCAGCCGGGAGCGGCGCGTGCCAGCCGGGCATCGAGCTTGCCGAATGCCCGTCCGGCAAACAGGTTCTTCCAGACCTCCAGGCCGCCGGGGATGTGCGGCTGCCCATCGGGCTCGATCCGCAGCCTGGTGGTGAGCAGGAGCATGTCGGTGTTGGCGCGGAAGACCGGGCGCGCGGGGCCAGGGCTGGTCACCCGGCCGCGGATCGCCAGGTAGAATCGCTTCAGGCGTTGGGGATCGGTCAGGTAGTCCTGCGTAGGGCCGCTGACCCGCGCCAGCGCGTCGTAGTAGCTGGCCAGCCAGCCGTCGTCTTTGGAGATGAGTTTCGCCAGGAAGGCGCCGCCCTGGGACGGCGGCGCGCCCACCAGTTCCGCCCACACGTGCTCGGAGCGCGCTCCGCCGGGCGCCACCGCTTTGCCGCCGCGGACCGCGAACATGCCGCCGAAAAAGTCCAGCACGTGCGCGAAGGCTTTGAGGCGTTCGATGGGGGCGGCCTGCCGCAAGGCCTCCGCAGTCTCACGGTCCAGCTTTGCCAGGCCGAGGTAGGTCCGGCACAGCATCGGATCGCCCAGGAAGGCGTCGACAAACTCGCCACTCTGCTTCTCGGCCCCGGGGACCCAATACCCGGCGCCGTAGAGAACCGGGATGGCGGTAGCGGCATACGGGTATTCGAACTTGCGGTTGGTCCGCAGCGCCTGTTCAAGCTCCGCGATGGAAAAGCCGGAATCGATGGTCACGAAAGCGCGGCTGGCGTTGACCGTCTCGAGCACCACGTCGCTGCCGCAGCCGCCTCGCATGCGGTAGCCGAGGACGCGCAACAGCTCGCCCGCTTCCGCCGAATCGCATGTCTCGACACGGATGATTTTCTTCTCGGCCGCAATGTGCGCCAGCTCGCGCGCTTGCGACACGTAGCGTGTGACCAGCTTGAGGTACTCAGTGGGCTCCAGGACTTCGCCGCCCGTGGCCCGATATCCGCTGGTCACCACGTTCCTGGCCAGGGCGGGCAGCAGCTCCTGCGGAGGCAGGTCGGGAGCGAGTGCCGCCATGCGCGCAAACGAACGCAGAGGGCCGGGAATTTCGATCGTCTGGGGAGGCCCCACCGGCGTTCCCGCAGGAAGCCCGCCGGACCATTCGCCTCCGCCCGCGGCGCGATAGGCTTCCAGGTGGGCGCCGGCGGCGGCACGATCGCCCGCGATCAGATCCAGCAGCACCAGCGAACGCGCCACCTTCTGCCGGTCGGCCCTCTTGGCGGGCGGCAGCGCCGTCAGGGCGTCCTCGTATGCGCGACGAGTGTCGGGATCGTGATGTGCGCCCAGAAACTCGGCGTAGGCGAGAACGGCGGCGGGGTCGTCATTCGAACTCCGGACGGCCTGCTGGAGCAGAGTCCGGGCGCCGGATGCGTCGCCCATCCGTTCGCGTTCCTGCGCGGAGCGGATCGCGTCCCCTGCCGGGCCCTGGCCGGCCAGGACGAAAGCGAAGCCCAGCAGAGCTACACAAAGGGACGGAAAGGCCTTCATCGATCCCCTCCCGAGCATGATCCAATTTACCACTTTCCCCACGTAGGACACGCCTCAGCTTGTCCGGCTCACGGCTGGCGCTCCAGCCAGTGGGTGAGGGCGGGGAGGGGTGCGGGCGCCGCTGGAGCGGCGGACTCTAGCGCGGGATCAGCATGGCCGGCGAGAAGACGGGCTTGTGGCCGAGGTAGCCTTCCTGTGCCAGCTTGCGATAAAAGGCGCCGGCGATCTGCGAGGCGGTGGGGCCGCTCACGCCGCGCGCGCCGGTCAGCAACACTACGGTGACGATGCGGTTCTGCCCGAAATCGTTGAAGGCGCCGAACCAGCCCAGGTGTGCCGTGCCGCCCGTGCAGGTTCCGGTCTTGCCGCACACCGGCGCTTCGGCATCGTACCCGGCGCGCCGCGCCGTGCCGAACTCCACCGCGCCCGCCATGCCAGGCTTGACCTGCGGGATGAACCGGGCGATATCGAGGTGACGCTTTACGCGCGGAACGAACTGCTCGATCTCCTTCGCGTTTTGCGGGTATTGGAGATAGTATAGCGTTCCACCGTTAGAAACCGCCGCCACCAGCGCTGCCAGTTCGAGCGGAGTCTGGCGGATGCCGTCGCCGAAACTGGTCATCATTCCCATGCCGCTGGAGGGAGCCGCGGGAGCGAAGTAGCCAGGCTCCTCGCCGGGTATGTTCAGGCCGGCCTTCTCGCCCATGCCGAACAGCCTGGCGTAATAGGCCCAGCGTTCATAGCCCAGCTTGATGCCCAGGTTAGCGAAGTAGTAATTGTTCGAGTGGGCCAGCGCCTCCGTGAGATCCATCCGCATGCGACCGTACAGGTGAACCGGGGTCACGCGGTCGATCACCCCTTCGCTCAGCGCGGCCAGGGCCACCGCAATCTTCACCGTGGAGCAGGGCTGGAATCCGCCCGAAAACGCCAGCTTCTGGTTGACCAGCGTCAGGATGCGGCCCGTGTTCGCATCGACGGCCACCACGGTGCCGTTGTACGGCCCCAGCGCCTCTACCGCAGCCCGGCGCACGGAGAGGTCTTCCCCGTCCACGAGGTCGCCCGCGGTCGAGTCCGCGTAAGTCGGCGCCGCCCACGGATTGTGGCGCGATGCGGCGCGCCCGCGGCGCACTCGTGTCGAGATGCTCTTCTTCGTCGCGCTGGTCGAGGCCCCGCTCGCGGCGGCCAGCCCCTGCGTGTGCTTCCGCTTGTGGTGCTTAGCGGGGACCGGAGCGGCGCAGAGAAGCCCGGCAACGGCGGCCAGGACTATTACTAGTTGCAGGATACGGGGGACGATCTGTCGATGCATTATCAAAACATGAATAGAGCGCAATGTTCTAATATTCGGCCAAGTCCGATTGTCGTGGATCATCGGCGGTCTGTCAAGCCGGAAAATCGGCTTGCGACTGCCACCCACAATACTTATCGTACCGCATACCCGCCCGCACGCGGATCACTGAGTGTTTTCTTGAGGAAAGGCGCTGAACCTGTCTTGAGGATGTATGGCGCTCGAAGGCCCCTGGTCGTCCGTCGCGCGTGCGCTCACCCCTGCGGCGCCGCTTCGCTCCCGCATGTGCGCCGCCGGACCCCCGGCATTGTCCGCCGAGACCGCCAAGCCGGCCGGGAGGCGGGCCCGCACACTGACAGCGCGACCCTGAACGGCAGTACTTCGGAGATAGAGACCGGCCTAGGCGGAAGGCCGCAGGCTGCGCCGGCGCAACCAGGCCACGGCGGCAAGTCCGGCGATCAGCAGCCCCGCAGTCGAAGCCTCCGGAGTCGCCATCCCTTGCGCCTGCATCCAAACGATCAATCCCGCGGGGTTGTCCAGGTTCGCCGAACCGACGTTATTGTTCTGCACTATGAACTGAATCGTGTTGATTCCGGAGTGGAAGGTCCCAGTGGCGAAGTAATTGACTTGGGTCGTGCCCAATGCCGCCGTGGAGCCGCCAATCGCGAAGGTATTCTCCGCTTTCATGCAGGTTCCCGGCACCATCAGCGTGCTACTGCCGGTATGGCTGACCAGCGTGCCGTTAATTGCAACGCCGACAGTGCAGTTATCCGAAGCAATCGCACCCCAGATCACGACCGTGCTCAGGTTGAAGCTCGGCGCGATGTAGAAACTCGTTTGGTAGATATAGTCGCCGGCGGGAGCAGTGAGATACCCGTCTGAGCCCTTCGCCATCTGCGGCCCGATCCACTTCTCGGAGTAAGTGGGCGAGGCGTAGCCCCCACTCGGGTTGAGCGGCCAGGCATCGGGATTGAGGATGTAGGCGGCCTGGACGCCGGTGCCGGGCACGAGAACCCCGGGATTGATCGAGGGATCGAACGCGGTTCCCGCGTATTCGTAAAGGTAGTTCGCGTCTCGGCCAGGAGATCCGGACGTGCCCGTGCTGGCTATGGATATGGACGTCTTGGTCATCGTCGTCGCTTGTGCTGCGACCGCAGTCAATAACACGGCCCCCACAGCAAAGAGCGAGGCCGCCCAACGTCCGAACACGAACCTGCCGACAATATGTGCCACTCGTCAGCTATGCTAGTCGAATCGGAAGCTCCGAGTCAATCCAATTCGGAAGTTTAGCGGATCTCATCGGTACTAGTACCCGCAGAACCGCGGCATTGCGGTCGCCTCTCCACCCCGCCTGTGTGCGGCTGGCAGGCCTCTTCGGGCGCTCCCGCTATAATCGAGTCAGTGGGGACCTTCTTCATCCAGAGCTTCGGCTGCCGCGCGACGCAGGCTGACGGCGCCGCGATCGAGTCGTCCCTGGTCGGAAACGGGCTCGAACGGGTCGCACGGAACCAGGCGGACCTCGTGATTCTGAATACTTGCACGGTGACCTCGGCCGCCGATGAAGACGTCCGCCATGCGATCAGCCGCGTTCGGCGCGAGAATCCTTCCGCCCGGATTCTGGTGACCGGTTGCTACGCGCAGCGCGCTCCTGCGGAACTGGCGGCGCTGCCCGGCGTGACCTGGGTGGTCGGAAACTCGCACAAGACCGAGATTTCTCAGATCGTCCTGGGCCAGGGTGGGACGCCGTATCATGGCCAGATCCGCGTGGGCGACATCTTCGCCCAGCAGGAGTTTCTGGCGGGCGTGGTCGAAGACGCGGCGGGGGACCGCACGCGCCCGAACCTGAAAATCCAGGACGGCTGCGGCAACCGGTGTTCGTTCTGCATCATCCCTTACGTGCGCGGCCGGAGCCGGAGCGCGCAACCGGATTGGGTGGTAGCGCAAGTCCGCAACCTGGCGGAGCGGTACCGGGAAGTGGTGCTCAGCGGGATCAACCTGGGCCGCTGGGGCCGCGAACTGGGGGGTGGGCAGCGGCTGGCCGGCCTGGTGCGGTGTCTCCTGGCGGAGACCGCGGTCGAGCGGCTGCGGCTCAGCTCGGTCGAGCCTATGGATTTCTCCGACGATCTGCTGGAGCTGATGGCCTCCTCGCCGCGCATGGCCAGGCACGTCCACGCGCCGCTCCAGACGGGCTCGGATTCCGTGCTGCGGCGCATGCGCCGGAAATACCGCCCGCGGCATTACGAAGACCGTATCCTGAAGGCCCGCGCGCTGATGCCGGATGCCGCCATCGGCGCCGACGTCATGACCGGCTTTCCGGGTGAAACGGAAGAGGAATTCGAGGAGAACCGGCGGTTCATCGCGCGCCTGCCGTTCACCTACCTCCACGTCTTCACCTATTCCGAGCGGCCGGGAACGCCCGCGGCGGCGGCGACGGACCAGGTGCCGAGGCCCGTTCGCAAGGAGCGCAACCGCGTCCTGCGCGAGCTGGCCGCCGCAAAGAATCTGGAATTCCGCCGCCGGATGGTGGGCCGGACGCTCTCCGTGGTGACGCTCGAGCAGGAAGGTATGGCGCTAAGCGGCAACTACCTGAAGGTCGAGCTCGCCGCCGCGCGCGACCCGAACCGCATCCTCGACGTTGCGATCGGCGGCGTGACGGCGGGAGGGCTGAGCGAGTCAGCGCCTGCCGTTGTGTAGCTCGTCCTCGGCGCGGAGCCAGTCCTCCTCCGATGAGCCGCCCTGTCCCCCACGAGCTTCCCAGTAGGAGTACGCCAGGCGGGCTACTTCGGCTGGGTCGGGGGCGGTGGACTGCGGCTGGCATGCGGACGGCGCGGGCTCCGGCGCCAAACGGGGTACTGCGCGCCTTGCGGCCGGACGCCTGACCGCGGGCGAGGCCTTCACGGCGGGCGGAATCTGCGTTGGCATGGTCTTCCCTCCGCTCCCAGGTTACCCGGTGGAGATTACAGTGCGATGACGGTTCGGCGAAGAGTAGCCCCGCCTCCGCCGCCCATCAGGATGCGTGATCGTGATGGCGGTGCGGGTGCGAGTGAACTTCTCCCGAGGCGTGCGCATGCCTGTGCGCGTGCAGCAGACCTGTCTCTCTCAGCAGACCGGCGTCCCCCAGCACGGCTGTGGGCGCTCCCTGAGCGACGACACGGCCCGCCTGGAAGACGAAGCAACGGTCGGCGATTTCCTCGACGTTGTCCAGATCGTGCGTCGCCGTCACAATGGTCCGGCCCGTGTCCTTCCAGCCGGCCAGCAGGTCTATCGTCTGGCTCTGGCTTTGCGGGTCAAGGGTGGCGGTGGGCTCGTCGAGAAGCAGCACCTGCGGGTCGAGGATCAGCACCGAAGCGATCGCCACGCGCTTCTTCTCTCCACCCGAGAGCCGGTGCGGCGGCCGGTCTTTCAGGTGGGCGATGTGGAGATCCTCCAACACGGCGTCCACGCGCCTGCGTATCTCCTCCCGCGGCCAGCGCAGTTGCAGGGGCCCAAAAGCGACCTCGTCGAAGACCGTTGGATTGAACAACTGCACATCGGGATTCTGGAACACCAAGCCGACGCGCCGGCGGAAGTCGAACGAGAACGCCTCATCCCGGAAACGATCTTCGGTCAGCGGCTCCCCGCAGAACCGAACCACTCCCGACGCGGGAAAGTACAGGCCGTCGAGAAGACGCAGCAGCGTCGATTTCCCCGATCCGTTCGCTCCGAGCAAAGCGATCCGCTCTCCGGCGGGAATTGCCAGACTCGCCGCATCGAGCGCGACGACCTGCTCGTAGCGGAAGCTGGCGTTCTCGACCTCAAAGACCGTCTCTAACGTCCGACCCATAAAGCCGCCGCTCCCAGCGCGAAAAAGAGGATCAGCCAACTCCAGTCCCGAAACCTCATCTCGAACTCGTCGAGCACGTACACTTCTCCACGGAAGCCGCGCGATTGCATCGCGAGATAGACGTCGCCGGAGAGTTGCATGGTCTTGCTCAGCAGCACTCCGGCCGTTGCAACGGCCAGCCGCCGGCTCTCCTTGCCCTCGAGTTTTCCCACCATCCTGCTGCGCCGCGACTCGAACATCTCCTGGACCGTTGCGATCGTCAGCAGTATGTAGCGGTATGTCATGCCGAGGACCACCACCACTACGATCGGAACGCGCAACACCCGCAGCGCCTTCAAAACGTGCGCCCACGGTGTGCACAGAACCAGCAACACCGACAGTGTCGCCGTCGTCTCGACGCGGGAGATCAAGTAGATGGCGCCCCGCAGTCCTTGCGCCGTCACCGCCCATCCGAACACCGGTAGCCGCCAGATTGGACGGCCCGGAGTCAGAAAGAGCGCCGGCAGCGCGATCGCACCCGTAAAGGCGAACGCGCCCGCCCACACGCGGGTCACCAGAGTGCGAAGCGGCGCCTGCGACCAGACGGCCAGAACGCATGCGACCGCGAACACACCGCCGATCGCTTCCAATCGCCGGGACGCCGCAACCGCCACGATCAGGCCCAGAATGCCCAGCAGTTTCACCCGTGGATCGAGGCTCTGGAGCAGACCGTTCCTTCGCGCTAGCTCCTCGGATTCGAGTGCGTGTTCGAGAACTCGAAGGAAGCCGTGAATGGACCCCTGGATGAAGCGGTTCGGGCGCACGCTATCCGCTCCGCCGCTGCCGTGCGAAGACCCAGTTCCCCGCCACAGCCGCCAGGAGAATCAAGCCCGCTCCAAACGCCGCGGAGAGGAAATAGCCGAAAGACGGGCTGCGCAGGAACCGAGGCGCGTAAGCCGGGAAGGGCGCCGTCCATACCGAGGACAGGCGCTCCATTCCTTGCGGCACGCGCGGCGGCAGAGCCTGATTCGAGGAGACCGCGGCGATCTGCCTGCGTACCGCTGGATCGGCGAGGTCGTGCGGAGACCACTCGCCCCACGCGGATCCGACCGCCAGAATCCCCAGCGGAGTAATCAGCATCAGTGCCGCCAGGCCGGTCACCAGGGGCCGCAGGGCCAGCCATCCAAAGCCGCCCGCTCCATCGCCGGCTTCAGCCGCTCCCGGAGCGGTGGCGCTCAAAAGGGACGGATGGCTCCGCTGGAGCCACGCCACCAGTCCCGCCGACAGGATCAATTCGGCCAGGCCGGCAACCGTCAGGTGGCCCGCCATCATTGCCGGAATCGCGATCTTCAGCGGGTAGGGTGCGTAGAGCGGCGCCCCCGAGGCGTCCCGGAATAGCAGCGGCTGGATTCCGAACTCGACCGCCGCGAGCAGCGCCGCAACGTTGATCGAGAGATAGCCGGCGACGCCCGCGGCCACCACGCGGCGCCGCGAACCGATGGGACACTTCCCGGAAATGGCGCGGTAAGTCAGGTAGGCAACCAGCGATCCGGCAATCGCCATATTGAAGCAGTTGGCCCCCAGGGCGGTGATGCCGCCATCGCCAAAGAAGACGGCCTGAATGAAAAGCGCAATCGAAATCGCGAGGATGGAGGCCCACGGCCCCAGCACAATCGCCGCGATCGAAACGCCCACCGCGTGGCCCGTGGTGCCGCCGGGCAGCGGCAGGTTGAACATCATCACTACGAAGGAGAATGCGGCAAACACCGAAAGCAGGGGGATGAGTCTGCTGGCGAGCGATCGCTTCAAGCGGCGCAGCGCGACATACCAAAATGGCGCCGCGCCCGTGTACAGGGCGGCGCAGGTTGCCGGACTCAAGTAGCCGTCGGGAATGTGCATCTAACGCGTAATACCAATGCTCAGATCGTAGCACGATTCCCGTCACAGGTCTCCTGTCTCCTGCCTCCTACAATCCCAACACTCCCCTCACGACCCCCACGAGCTGCGATCCCATTTCCAGGCCAATGCGGGGCGCTGTCAACGCAACCGGCAGCGCGGCAACCGGCGACCGCGAACGAAATCCGTCCAGTCCGACAACCAGGAGCAGCGGCGAGAACCCGCGCGCGAAGCCGTAGGCATGCTGCCACACGGACGGGCTCGACACCACCGCCGCCAGCGCGACGAAAAGGAGAGCGATCGCGCCGTCCGGCTGCCTGACGAGACGGCGCCAGTTAGCGCCGCAATACACGATCGCCGCCACGATGCCGGCCACGGCAGCGTAGTCGAGAACCGTGGCCAGCGCGTTCATGGCAAAGCCGAAACGATACGCAACGGGATGTCCGAGCCTGGTCAGGATTCCGGCGAATGGGACGGCCGACACCAGGTCGTCGGGCCCCATGGGGATGGTATGCAAGCCGATGTACAGGTACCATGCCAGCGCGGGGACGGCCGAGATTGCCATGCCCGCCACGCGCAGCCACCGCCGTTCCATCGCGCACCATGCGGCTAACGCTGCGGGAATGAGCAGCCCGCTTTCCCTGACCAGGCAGGCCAGCGCGCAAAGCGCGGTCGCCGCGAACCAGTTCTGCCGGCCGGCGTAATAGATCAGGCCCGCGGTAATCGCGGCCAGAGCCACGTCAACCGTAAGGCGATCGAGCGATACGATAACGGCGGGAACCGACAGGAACGCAAGCGACCAGGCGGGATGCGCTCCCCGCTGCTGCGCAACCAGGCCGGCCCACAGCGCGCCGGCGAAGACCCAGAACCAGATAACAGCCACGTAAGCCCGGTCTATAAAGCGGTCCTGCCCGCCAGCCAGGAGCCACGCAGACAGTGGGACGAGAATGCGCCGGTAGCGGAACCGCGGGTTATCGACCGACGACTGGAACCCACGCTTGAGAAAAGGGTCGTGCGCTACGTAGTGGTAGTATTGGCCATCGTATCCGAAGGAATCCGAAAGCCGGTAGATGTGTTCGAACCGGAGTTCGGCGGGCGGTGCCGCGAACTTAGTGCCCGTACAAAATAGAGCTGTCCAGTTTCCGCCGTAGTTATAGTGAACGGTCGACACCTGCCACGTCGCGCCGGATACGACGGCTACGAGTGCGAACCAGACCGGACGGCATGTCCACGACATAGAGTCCCTGCTCATCGCGCCGCAGGTAAATGTGGGTATGGCCCGATCCGCGGCGGCTTTTCGTCGGCCTCGAATAACCAAGCCGTACGATTGGAATAATATCGCAGTAACTCCTCGTCGCGTAGCGGACCACCACGAGGTGCTTCCCGCCCGACGCGGCGAAGAGCCTCTCGATTTCGTCGCGCATCACCGCCCGCTCCGGATACGTGAGTCCGCCGCCGCTGGCGTGCCGGGTCCAGACGGCGAGGTAGCGCAGGCCCTCGACAGCCCGTGCCCGCCGCATCCCGTCCCCGCCGCCAGCGTGCGAAACTGGGACTTCGAGGTCATGCGTTCCACATTTCTTTGCGCCACGGTGTTGTGGGCCTTCTCAGCCGGCGGCCTGGCGGCCCAATCCGGGGGCATCCCGCCCGAATGGGAGGTGCGGAAGCAGATGACCGCCCTGGCCGAGCACGTCCAGCGCGTTGAGCCGGTGCTCGAGGAGATTCACCCCGAGGAGTGGGTCAAGAAGGGCGCGCCCCAGGCCTACGTGGGCCAGCTCAGCAGGACTCGCGCCGAGATCGGGTACCTGGTCGGCTCCACCAAGGAGCTGGCCGCTCATCCCGAGCGGATGACGACCGCGCTCGATACCTTCTTCCGTATGGAATCCGTGGATGCGATGCTGCGCTCGGTGGCGGCCGGCATCCGCAAGTACCAGAATCCGGCCGTCGCCGAGCTGCTGCAGGGTTTGATCGCAGATACCAGCGCCGACCGGGACAAGCTTCGCCAGTACCTCGTGGACCTCGCCGCCGACCGTGAACAGCAATACAAGGTGATGGATCAGGAAGCCCAGCGCTGCCGGTCGACGCTCTCGCGCCAGGAGCGCCCGGCTGCCCGCCCCACACCCCGCCAGGAGGAACACCATTGAGCGAACCGCGCACGTTCACTTGCAGCATCTGCGGCGATCCTTCGACAGAGATTTGTGTCTGGTGCACGAAGGACGCCTGCCCCAATCACATCTGTAGTAAATGCCAGCGCTGCAGCGACTGTTGCGAGTGCGAGGTGCCGCTCACCGAGGCTCCGCAGCACGAGAACCCGGCATAGCAGGAGGGTCGCCCAAGCGGCGAGCGCGTTTGTGAAGACCATCATCGAGCCGTTCCGCATCAAGAGCGTCGAGCCGCTGCACCACACCAGCCGCCAGGAGCGCGAGCGCCTGCTCGAAGAAGCGGGCTACAACCTCTTCCTGATCGACGCCAAAGACATCCTCATCGACCTGCTTACCGATTCGGGCACCAGCGCCATGTCCACCGAACAGTGGGCCGCCATGATGCGCGGCGACGAGTCGTACGCCGGCAGCGAGAGCTTTTTCCGCCTCAAGCGCACGGTCCAGGACCTCACTGGGTTCCGCCACGTCATTCCGACCCACCAGGGCCGGGCGGCCGAGCGCATCCTCTTCCATGTCACCTGCGGCCCCGGCCAGGTTGTGCCCAACAACACCCACTTCGACACCACCCGGGCGAACGTGGAATCGAACGGCGCGCGGGCGGCCGACCTGCCTTGCCCGGAGGCCGCCGACACCCAGGCGCTGCACCCGTTCAAGGGCAATATGGACGTGGCCGCGCTCGAACGGCTGATCGAGACCGAGGGCGCGGCGCGTATCCCGCTGGTGATGATCACGGTCACCAACAACTCCGGCGGCGGCCAGCCGGTCTCCATCGAGAATATCGAGGCGGTGAAAGCGGTCGCCTCCAGGCACGGCATCCCGGTCTATCTCGACGCCTGCCGCTTTGCCGAAAACGCGTGGTTTGTCGGGCAGCGGGAAGCCGCGTACGCCGGCTGGACGCCGAGGCAAATCGCGCAGAAGATGTTCCGCCTGGTGGATGGCTGCACGTTCTCGGCCAAGAAGGACGCCTTCGCCAACATCGGCGGTTTCCTCTGCACCAACGACGACCGGCTGGCGGAATTGGAGAAGGACCTGCTCATCCTGACCGAGGGCTTCCCGACTTACGGTGGCCTGGCCGGGCGCGACCTGGAAGCGATCGCCGTGGGCCTCGAGGAAGTGCTCGATCCCGACTACCTCCGCTACCGGATCGTTTCCACCGATTACCTGGGCCGCCACATCGCCGGGGCGGGCGTTCCCATCGTCGAGCCGCCGGGCGGCCACGCCATCTACATCGATGCCGGCCTCATGCTACCGCACATTCCGCGGGGCCGGTTTCCAGGGCAGGCGCTGGCGGTCGAGCTGTACCGGCACGCGGGCATCCGCTCGGTCGAAATCGGCTCGGTGATGTTTGGCGAAAAGGCGCAGCACGAGCTGCTGAGGCTGGCGATCCCGCGGCGGGTGTACACCCAGAGCCACATCGACTACGTGGTGGAGGCGATCCTGGAGGTCAATGCGCGCAAAGAAGGGATACGGGGTCTGGAGATCGTCTCCGAGCCGCCGTTCCTGCGCCACTTCAGCGCGCGCTTCCGGCCGCTGTAAAAGAATTCGGGACACTCCGGGCTGCTGCGCCGCGGACGCGCAGAACTACGTCATCGCGCTGCACCGCTGGGATCGGACTTGGCTCGGGCACGGGCGTCGTTCTTTCCGGACGCTGCCGGGGTTCCCTGCCCTATAATCGTGTTTCATGGTGGTGGACTGGTTCCCGCTCTGGCTCAGTTTGAAAGTCGCCTCGATCGCCACTGCCCTTTCGCTGGTCATCGGACTCTGGCTGGCCTACCTGCTGGCCCATCGCAGGTTCCGCGGTATGGAGCTGCTCGACGCGGCTTCCGCCCTGCCGCTGGTGCTTCCTCCCACCGTGCTCGGCTATTACCTGCTGGTGCTGTTCGGACGGCAGGCCGCGCTGGGCCGCCTCTATGAGTGGCTCACCGGGTCGCCACTCGTGTTTACCTGGCAGGCCGCGGTGCTGGCGGCGATGTTCCACGCCGTGCCGCTGCTGGTGATTTTCGCCCGCGCCGCCTTTGAAAGCGTGGACCGAAGCTATGAGCGCGCCGCCCGCAACCTGGGCGCCTCGGACTGGCGCGTTTTCTGGAGGGTGACTCTGCCCCTGGCGCGCCGCTCCATCCTGGCGGCTGCCGTCCTCGCTTTTGCCCGCTCGCTGGGCGATTTCGGCATCACCATCATGATCGCGGGCAACATTCCCGGCCGCACACAGACCATGGCGGTGGCGATCTATGACGCCGTCGAATCCGGCAACGGCGCGCTGGCCCGGACCCTGGTTGTGATCGTCTCGGTGCTGGCCGTGCTGATTCTGTCGCTGGCCAACCGGCTGGTTGCCAGGCAGGCCTCATAATGCTCGAACTGCGCGTCCGCAAACGGTTCTCGGCCCGGCCGGATTCGGCCCCCTTCGCCCTGGATATCGAGTTCCGCGCCGGCGCCGGCGTCACGGTGCTGTTCGGGCCGAGCGGCGCCGGGAAAACCCTGACGCTCGACGCGATCGCCGGCTTCGCCGTGCCGGAGGAAGGCCGCATCCTGCTCGACGACGAGATCCTGTTCGACGCGGCCTCGGGCGTGAACCTGGCCCCCCGGGCGCGCCACTGCGGCTACGTGTTCCAGAACTACGCGCTGTTTCCGCACATGACGCTGCGGCAAAACCTGGCCTTCGCGGCCGAACGCCGTCCCCGCCTGGAGCGGCACCGCAAGGTGAATGAGATGCTCGAGCGCTTTCATCTGACCGACGCCGCCGGCCGGCGGCCGCACGAGCTCTCCGGCGGCCAGAAACAGCGCTGCTCGATCGCCCGCGCGCTGATCGGCGCTCCCCGGCTGCTGCTGCTCGATGAGCCGGCCCGCGGCCTGGACGCGCCCCTCCGCGGCGAGTTCTATGGCCTGCTGCGGCAGGTCCGCGCCGAGTTTCAGATCCCCACCGTGCTGGTGACACACGATCTGGAGGAGTGCTTCGAGCTGGGCGACGAAATGCTGATCCTGCGCGAGGGCCGGCTGGTGCAAAGCGGCCCGCCGCGCGCCGTCGCCGAACGCCCGGCCAGCGTCGAGGTGGCGCGGTTGCTCGGCATTTTCAACCTGCTTCCGGCCGACATCCTGGAGCTGAACCCGCAACTCAACCTCAGCCGCCTGCGGGTGGCCGGGTTCGAGCTGGCCGGACCGTATTTTCCCGGCCACTTCCGCGGCGATCGCGTGTGGGTGTGCGTCCGTCCCGACCAGCTCACGGCAACGGCCCGAAACGGCGCGCCGGGCGCCAACCAAACGCCCGCGCAGCTCGTGCGGGTCGTCGAGATGCCGCATCTGGCCCGGCTCGAATTCGCGGGCGAGATCCGGGTCGAACTGCCTCGCGCCGAGTATGAAAAGCAGAGGCAGAACAAGGAGTGGCTGGTGGGCTTCCCGCAGCAGGCGCTCCGCGTGCTCTGAGCGGCCGCAATCACTCCCCATGA
Organism: Bryobacterales bacterium; assembly: GCA_963719445.1. Taxonomy (GTDB): domain Bacteria; phylum Acidobacteriota; class Terriglobia; order Bryobacterales; family Bryobacteraceae; genus DASWZN01. The sequence continues at coordinate 1,946,567 of OY970385.1, read as the reverse complement.
TCCCACGGAGTTCCCCAAATTTGGGTGTACTAAGTGAACTCTTGGGGTTAGTACTATGGCCAAACGTGGGGTCCAGGCCCTATACTAGAGGTCTTGTTGCCTTCAACGGTCTCAAAACCGACTCCCGCTGGCCCGGGGGGGCGAAATCTTCTGATGCTGGCCGCAACCGGGCTCGGCACGACGTTGGCGCTTTCCCGACAAGCACTTGAGTCTGCTGCCGCGATGGCTCGCGGGGCGGCGGGGCGGCTGATTGGCGGGTCGCATCAGGGGAACCTCAGCGGCGGGTCCGCGCCCACCCCCGAACTGATCGTGCGGGTCCGCCGCGATGGTGCGGATGGTACCTATCTGGACTTCGCCGGAGCGCTGAGGCTGTGGCCGCATCCAGACCCTAAGAGTTTGATAGGAAAGGGGATCCGCGCAACGCTCCCCGCCGGCGCGGCGAAGACTCTGATCGAGTGCATGAACCGGGCCCTCGGGACCGGTGCGGCGCAGGTCGAGGAATGGCGGCTGGCGGGGCGGGTAACCGTGAGGGCGCTGGCGGCGGACAAAGAAGAGGCGGTGTTCATCCTGCGCGCGGCCGGCGATGCCGGCGAACGCTGCCACCAGGCCGAGCAGACGCTGGAAGCGATTACCGAGGCCTCTCCGCTGGCGATCTATGCAACGGACCTGGAAGGCCGGATCACCCGCTGGAACGCGGCGGCGGAGCGGATCTTCGGGTGGAGCCGCCCAGAAGCCCTGGGCCGGCGGCTGCCGTTTGTCCCCCCGGCCAGAATGGCGGCTTACTCGACGCCGGAAGACGGCGGGGGGTGCGGCGAGGAGATGGCGGGGCTGGAATTGTCCTGCGTCAGGAAGGACGGCAGGGCGGTGGACGTGAAGCTCTGGCGCGCGCCTCTGCGGGACGCCGGCGGCACACCGAACGGGTGCATCACCATGGCCGTGAACGTCACCGAGCAGCGGGCGATCGAGCGGCAATTGCTGCAGGCGCAGCGCCTGGAAGCCGTGGGGCGCCTGGCCGGCGGCGTGTCGCACGATTTCAACAACCTGCTCACGGTAATCACCGGCTATGGCACCATGCTGCTCGAAGAACCGGAGGCGAGCGCTGCCATACGCGCTCACGCGCAGGAGATCCTGCACACGGCGGACCGGGCTTCGGCCCTGACCTGCCAGTTGCTCGAATTCAGCAAGCCGCAGAGCGCGGAGTCCGGTGCGGTGAGCATCAATGAGCTGGTTCTGGACATGGACAAGATGCTGCGCCGCGTCATCGGGGAGCACATCGAGCTGGTCACCGCGCTGAGCCCGGATGCGGGGATGATCAAGGCCGAGCCCGCCCAGATCGAGCAGGTGATCATGAACCTGGTGGTGAACGCGCGCGACGCCGTGCCGGACGGAGGGCGGATCACGATCGAGACCGCCAGCGAAACGATCGGCGAAGAAGTCGTGGTCCTGTCGGTGCTCGACAACGGCGTGGGCATGGACGAGGAGACCAGGGCCCGCATCTTCGAGCCCTTCTTCACCACCAAGGGACAGGGCAAGGGCACCGGACTGGGCATGGCGACGGTGTACGCGATCGTGAAGCAAGCGAAAGGCGAGATCACGGTAACCAGCGCCCCGGAACGCGGCACCGCGGTCCGGGTCTATTGGCCGAGAGTCCGGCTGGCCGCTGTGAAGCCGCAGCCGAGGCCGGAGGTCAGCTATCGCCAGCACGGGACCGAAACCGTGCTGTTGGTGGAGGACGAGGACACGGTGCGGCGGCTGGTTGCCGGCTTGTTGGAGCAGCACGGCTACACCGTGCTTCCCGCGGCGCTGCCACAGGAGGCGATTGCCCTGTGCGCCAGCCACAACGGAGCGATTCACCTGCTTCTCACAGACGCGGTGATGCCCCAGATGAGCGGCCGCGCGCTGGCCGAGGAGGCCGGCCGCATCCGGCCCGACTTGAGAGTGCTGATGATGTCGGGTTATGCGGAAGACGCCGGCGAACCGGGAGCCGCATTCCTGCGCAAGCCGTTCACCCCCGGCGTTCTGACGCGCAAGGTCCGGGAAGCGCTGGACGGAGGGTAGCCGGAACGGACCTGGAGCGCGGGGGCTCTCTAGGCGAGCGGCAACACGGACTTGGCCGCGGCCGGCCGCTCTATCCAGCCACGCCTGCCGTAGAACTCTCGGGTATACGACTCGCGGTTCCGCAATCACCGCGCAGGTCTGGGCTTGGGGCCGCGGCGCATCAGGCACACGCCTAACGCCAGCAGGCCGAGGGCGACCCACTGTTCCGCCACGAGCGGCCCGAAATGCGGATTCAGGTTGTCGTGGAAGCGCACGAACTCCACCAGGAACCGGACCGAGGGATACAACACCAGATACAGCCCGATGATGGCGCCGGGGCGGTGAGGGCGCGCGAAACGGCGGTACAGGATCACGAAAATGACCGCCTCGGCAAAGGCCTCGTAAAGCTGGGTTGGGTGCAGCGGAATGCCCAGGGGCACGCCTACCAGCCGGTTGGCTTCGGGATTGGTGAAGGTCACGGCCCAGGGCAGTTTGGACGGCGCGCCCCAGCAGCAGCCCGCGGCGAAGCAGCCGAGGCGCCCGATGGCGTGGCCAAGCGCGATGGCGGGCGCAAACACGTCGGCCGTTGCGAGGCCGGGCAACCTGCTCCGGCGCAGATAGAGGAACGCGGTCAGGAGCGCCGCGATCAGACCGCCGTAGAAGACGCCACCGGCGAGCAGGGTGGAGAGCGAAAAGATCTCACCCAGGTTCCGCGAATAATAGTCGAAGTCGAGCAGGAGCATGAACAGCTTCGCGCCTAACATCGCAGCGATGGCCGTATAGACGCCGAGATTCAGGACGGTGTCCGTGTCCAGGCCGGCGCGGCGGCTCAGGCGTCCCGCCATCCACAGCGCCACCAGAAACGCGAGCGACACCAGCAGGCCATAGCCGGGCAAGAAAAAGCCGCCGATTCTGAAAACGATGGGGAACATTCAGCCTTTCTGCGCCGTCCGGGAGGCGATCAATATGTCCAGCAGGACCAGGGCGGCGCCGATGGTGATCGCGCTGTCGGCGACGTTGAAGGCGGGCCAGTGAAAACTGCCCAGATAGAGCTCGATGAAATCGGTCACGGTGCCGGGAATGGCGCGGTCGTACAGGTTGCCCACCGCGCCGCCCAGGATCAGCGCCAGGCCTGCGCGCAGCGTGCGGCTGCCCACCGGGCGGGCTCCGTCGCGCCACAACACGGCCGACAACAGGGCGGCCGCGATTACCGAGGTCGCAATCAAGAAGAACCTGCGCCAGCCGGATGCGATGCCGGCGAAGAGGCTGAACGCCGCGCCCGCATTCTCCATGTGCACGATGTTGAAGAAGCCCGGAATCACCTGGTGCGTCTGCCAGAGCGGCACCAGGCGGTCGATCGCGAGCTTGGTGAGGCGGTCGACCAGGACGACACCGGCGGCAATCAGGAAGGACAGCGCGCGTCGGGGCATTTACTTTTTGACGATCTCCGTCACGGCTTCGGCGCAAGCGGCGCAGATGGTGGGGAAGGCCGGGTCGGAGCCGATATCGGTGGTGTATTTCCAGCAGCGTTCGCACTTGGTCCCGGCGGCCCGCTCGACGGTCACCGCGACGTCGCCATCGGCCTGCCCGTCGAGCGCCACCTGCGACACCACGAACAGGCCCGGCAGCTCGGCGGCGTATTCTTCGAGGAGCCGCAGCAGATCCCGGCCGGCGCGCAGCCGGACCCGCGCCTCGAGAGGCCCCCCGATCAGCTTCTCCTGGCGCGCGGTCTCCAGGCTCTTCAGCACGGCGTCGCGAACCGGCATCAAGCGGTCCCAGTTCGCGCTGCGGGCGCGCTGCTCTTCGGTCAGACCGGCGGTGAGCTCCTCAGGCTCCGGGAAAAGCGCCAGGTGCACGCTGTCCGGCGCACCGGCCGGTTTCGGCAGGTGCTGCCACACTTCATCGGCGGTGTAGCTGATCAGCGGCGCGATCAGCCGCACCAGCGCGTAGGTGACGCGGTAGAGCGCGGATTGAGCGCTGCGGCGGTTCTTCGAGTTCGGCGCACGGGTGTAAAGGCGGTCCTTCAAACTCTCGATGTAGACCGAGCTGAGCTCGACGGTCGCGAAGTCGTAGATTGCGCGGTAGACGCGGTGGAACGCGAATTCCTCGTACCACCCCCGGCAATCCCGCACGAGCTGCTCGGCACGGATGAGAATCCACTGATCGAACTCGGTCAACTCGGCGGCCGGCACGGCGTCGGTTTCAGGAACGAAGTCCGACAGGTTGCCGAGCGCGTAGCGGAAGGTGGTGTTGCGCAGTTTGCGATAGGCCTCGGCGAGCCGCGCCAGAATGGTCGAAGAAATCACAACATCGTCCGTGAACTCGACCGAGGCGACCCACAGGCGCACCACGTCGGCTCCGTTCTGCTGCACGAGCGTCTGCGCCTCCACGTAATTGCCCAGCGATTTCGAGAGCGCGCGGCCCTGATCGTCGAGCGTCCAGCCGTGAGTGGCGCATTGCCGGTAAGGCGCGGTTCCCTTGAGGCCCACCGCCACCAGCAGCGAGCTGTGGAACCAGCCGCGGTACTGGTCGCCGCCTTCGACGTAAAGATCGGCGGGCCAGGGCAGGCCGTTGGCTTCGGTCAGAACGGCCAAGTGGCTCGATCCCGATTCGAACCAGACATCGAGAATGTCGGTTTCCTTGCGGAATTCGGTGGCGCCGCACTTCGGGCAGGCCACGCCGGGGCCCATGAGCTCGGCGGCGGAGCGGTCGTACCAGACATCGGCCGTGTGCTCGGCGAACAGGTCCACCACGCGGTCGAGAATCTTGCGGTCGGTGATGGGCTCGCCGCACTGCTCGCAGTAGAAGACGATCAGCGGCACGCCCCACACGCGCTGGCGCGAGATGCACCAGTCGGGCCGGTTGGCGATCATGTTGGAGATGCGCTGCTCGCCCCAGGCCGGCATCCATTTCACGTGGCTGATGGCGTCGAGCGCGCGGGCGCGCAGATCGTTGCGGTCGATGCCGATGAACCACTGCTCGGTGGCGCGGAAGATGGTTGGATGGTGGCAGCGCCAGCAATGCGGGTAGCTGTGTTCGAGCTTCTGCTGCGCGAGCAGCGCGCCGGCGGATTTCAGGATTCCCACCACCACCGGGTTCGCTTCCCAGACCGTCTTGCCGAGCAACTCCTCGGGCAGGCGGCCGCGGCGCCTCCGGCCTGGAAGAAGCGGCCGGCGGGGTCAACGGGGCAATACGTCGGGATACCGTAACGCTGGCCGGTCTGGTAATCCTCCTGGCCATGGCCGGGCGCGGTGTGGACTGCGCCGGTGCCCTGGTCGAGGGTGACGTAGTCGGCGAGCACGCCGACGGAGTCGCGTTCCAGGAACGGGTGGCGGAAGACGGCGCCTTCGAGCTGAGCTCCCTTGACGCGCGCCACCACCGCGGGCTCGCTCCAGCCGCAGTTCCGGGCGGTCTGGGCGAGGAGGTCGGCCGCCACGACGTAGACGTCGCCGTTCACATCCGCCGCAACGTAGTCGTAGTTGGGATGGAAGGCGATGGCCATGTTGGCCGGGATGGTCCAGGGCGTGGTGGTCCAGATGAGGCCATAGACGCGCCGGCCGGCCAGGGCCGGGTCGATGGCGGCGGGCTCCGAAGTCAGCGCAAACCGCACCCAGACGGAGGGGCTGGTGTGGTTTTCGTACTCGACCTCGGCTTCGGCGAGCGCGGTGCGATGGGTGAGGCACCAGTTCACCGGCTTGAGTCCCTTGTAGACGTAGCCGCGGTCGACGAACTCGACGAAGGCGCGGGCGATAGCCGCTTCGTAATCCGGCGTGAGCGTCAGGTAGGGTTTGTCCCAGCGGCCGAGCACGCCGAGGCGGCGGAAGTCCGTGCGCTGAATGTCGACCCACTTGAGCGCGTACTTGCGGCACTCTTCGCGGATCTGGGAGACGGACATCTTCGCCTTGCGGGGCCCCAATTCCTGGTCGACGCGGTTCTCGATGGGCAGGCCGTGGCAATCCCATCCGGGGACGTAGGGCGCGTCGAATCCGGCCATACTTTTGGACTTGACGATGAAGTCCTTGAGCACCTTGTTGAAGGCCGTGCCGGCGTGGATGCGGTTGTTGGCGAAGGGCGGACCGTCGTGGAGGACGAACTGGGGCCGGCCGGCGCGGGCCTCGCGGATGCGCTCGTAGAGCCGGGTCTCGTCCCACCGGGCCAAGGTTTTGGGCTCGGTCTGCGGCAGGTTCGCCTTCATGGGGAAGTCGGTGCGGGGCAGGTTAACGGTCTTCTTGAGGTCGAGGGTATTCTCTTGCATTTGAGGAAAGTACCATTATAGGCGGTCGGGGCGAGAGGGGCCTTCGCTGTGGGCGGGTGTCGTGTTCAGTGGCCTTGGGGGGTGTCCCAAGATGGAAGTAGGGCCATGTTAGCGGGGCGCAAGGGGTGGGAATCCAGAGAAGGTTTCTTTGTGACAGCGGTGACTGCCCACACGGCCCGGTTGGGCCGTGAGCGGGACGGATGAAAATGGGCAAGGCCCCGCTTCGCTTCCATTGAAATCTGCCTCTACTACGCCGCCACCGGCACCGGCCAGCAATACTTCCGGCGCCGGGCTCAAGATCGCCGACGTCCGCGCGGCCGGTCCGCCTTTCGGCCGGCGCTCATTTCGAAGTTATTGCATCCAGCAACCACAACAGTCCAAACAGCAGACCGAACACCAGGATGACCTTCGTTCCCATCGCAGCATGCTGTCGAGCCGAGTACTTCTTCGGAGCGTACTCGTCCGAGGAAGGCATGGGTTCGGGATCGTCCGTTCTCTTCAGTTGAGGTTTCGCCATCGATATAGACTCCATTCTCAGTCGGTATGCACGATTCTCCCCGCGAGCCGGGCGAAGCACAGTGCAGTGTTGTTGGAAGCGCGGAAGCGCTCGGATTGACTATCAGCAAGCTTTGGGCCATTTGTGCCCGATCAAGGCGCGGCACGGCCGCCCGCAGTGGAAGCCATGCCGCCTGTGCGGCCGTGCGATCAGCCGTACAAATCTCCGGCCGCCTCGGGTTGATGCAGAATCGCCTCAACGACAACCGTCGAGATGGCTGCGGAGATCGGACACGTGAGCCTCTGGCCTGTTCGTGCTCCCAGCAATACTGAACCAAGCGGGGTGAGGACCGAAACCCTGCCCTTTCGCGCGTTGGCGCATGACGGAAAAGCCAACGTGACGATTGTCTGCGCGCCGCTGTTCACGTCGCGGAGAACCGCTCGCGAATTCATCGTCACCAGATCTGGAGGCACGTCGGACGGATCCAACAGCTTTGCGGTGCGGATGCGCGCCTCGAGGTCGCTTAGAATTTCCGCCTCAAGCCGGTTTCTCACAAAGCGGGACTGGAGCATAAGGCGCTCCGCATCGGGAACGCTGATGAGGAATGGGCCGGGCTGCGACGAGACCTCATCAGCCTGACCGTCGAGAGAGCCCGCGGCAAGCGCTGACATGGCGGATTCCCTCTCAGACCACCCGTAATCGGAACGGCGCGCCCGAATCCGCCAGCCGCCGGTTCAATTGCCTGACTCGCTCGCGTATTCGTCGGAGGTTGCGCGGGGTTGCCGGGAGATCCTCAAGGCGGAGGATGACTGCCCGCATTCGATCTTCGACTCCGTGCGAATGGCTCCGGCCGCCGTTCCGACGGTTCTTGACGTGTTGCCCAACCAGGCGCGACGCGCGCGCACACGTTGGGACTGCGCCGGCGTCAGCCTGGCCGATTTGCTCCATAGGGCGCTTGGGACGCTTTTCAGTATTCGCCACGGTTCCTCCGGGAGAATTCCGCTACCAGTTGCACCTGTTCGGACATCGCCAGAAACCTTGCTGGAGGGAGCCGTCGACCGCCGGTTGCGGACACCATGTCGCCTCGCAGGCCTCGCACTGAAGAACACGGCCATACTTGTTCAACAGCCTGACGCCGAGCCTGGCCATTTGCGCGCCGAGCAGCCGGCGCTCATCATCGCGCGAAACCGAAGCGTTAGCCTGCATTGCATTTACCTCCTTATTGCATTACTGCCATCTTCGAGCGGACGCGTGGAGCACTGGCGGTTGTGGCTTCGCCAGCAGATCTCGAATCCCCTCGGTTGCGGCCGACCGGGCACTATCGCCGGCCAGGATGCGGGTTAGCTCATCGTTTGAAAGTGCTCCTTTGCGATCCACTTCCAATGGAGCAAGCGCCGGTCCAACCGCGGGGGGTCTCATCTTGCCGATTCGTATGCGGAACACGGGACTTTTCCCGAATCACGAACCGTTAATTGCCCAAAAGGGCGCACCGCTGGCCGTTTTCGGGCAGTCCGACCGGCACCGTGGCGGCCAGATTCAGCCTGAGTTCGGCGGTTCGTGAGTATGGCGGCTGGTGTGCAATTCGAACGGTATGCAAACGAAGGAGATTGTACTCGCGATCGGTGTTTTCGCTGCCAGGGCGCTCGCCGCTGCTTTCGCCGGCATTCGCCGATGGCTGCGAATCCCTGCGGCGTCGCGCCGCATGATGCGGGAGCGAGACGACGCTGGGTGCGCCGGGGACAGCGCCAAGGCCGCAACTTCCGATCTGAACCAACTGCTCCGTCACACCCTGCGGCGGGATCTTTCACTCGCTTCCGAGCACGTGCACAGCATTCGGTGCCTACTCGAAATCGCCCGGGAACACCGGCAGCCAATCCCGAGCGCGGCGCTGACGAACCTCGAGCTAGTCTCCAAGCACCTCGGTGAACTGCAGCGGCGGATCGACAACGGGGATGATGAGACTGCTCCGCAACCGAAGATCAGCGCATTTGCACATCGTCCGGAGCTTCAGTCGCGTCCTCGTCCTCGGCGCCCTTCTTTCGGATATCATGTTTCTCCATCCGATATATCAACGCCTTGCGACTGATGTCGAGGTACTTGGCCGCGTGAGTCTGGTTGCCGTGGAACTTCTTCAGCGCCAGCACTATCAACTCCTTTTCAACCGTTTCAAGGCTGACTCCTTGCGCAGGGAGATCCAGTTGGAGCATGTCGACAGCCGGCCTCTCGCGACGGAGAAAATCGGGCAGGTCCGCCAGAGAGATCTCGTCGCCGCGCCCGAGCACCACTATGCGCTCGATGACGTTTTCGAGCTCGCGGATATTCCCCGGCCAGCGGTAGTCCTGAAATCGCGGCAGCAGGCTCGCCGGCAGAACGAGATCGGGCCGGCCCTGCTGTTCTTTCGCTTTCACGAAGAAGTGCTGCACCAGTTCCGGAATATCCTCAGCGCGGTCCCGCAATGGCGGCAGTTCCAGCGGAATCACCGCCAGGCGATAATACAGGTCCTCGCGAAAGGTCCCATCCTCGATCATGGCCCGGAGGTTGCGGTGTGTTGCCGCAACGAACCGGACATCGACCTTGACGGGCGATGTGGCTCCGACCTTCTCCAGTTCACCCTGCTGAATCAGGCGCAGCACCTTCACCTGAAGATCGCCCGGCATCTCGCCGATTTCGTCCAGGAACAGCGTCCCCCGGTCGGCCAGTTCGACCTTTCCGGCCTTGTGCGCCATGGCTCCGGTGAACGATCCTTTCACATGACCGAACAACTCGGATTCCAGCAGGTCGCGAGGGATGGTGCCGCAGTTGATGGTGACGAACGGCTTGTCGCGGCGCCTGCTGTTGAAATGGATCGCTCTCGCCAGAAGCTCCTTGCCGGTGCCCGTTTCGGCATGGATGAGAATGGTCGAATTACTCTGCGCGGCGCGCGCTGCCGTGTCGAGAACGGACAGAAGCGCCTCCGAGTGGCCAATAATGTTCTCGAAGCCATACTTCCGGTCGAGACTCGCGCGCAGCGTTCGGACCTCTTGTACGAGACGAAAATGCTCCAGCACGCGGCTGACGGAGAGCCCGAGTTCGTCATAGTCGATGGGCTTCGTCAGGTAGTCGTAGGCACCTGACCGCATGGCTTGAACCGCACTCTGGATCGTTCCGAAGGCGGTGATAATCAGGACTGGAATCTCCGGATAGTCGCGGCGGATCCGCTCCAGCAACTCCATGCCGGACATGCCGGGCATCTTCAAATCGGTGAGGACGAGGGCCGGCGGCTCCTTGTCGATCGCTGCGAGCGCCGCAGCGCCATCCGCAGCCGTGGCCGCGGCGTACCCCATCTGTTCGAGCTGCGTCTGGAGCACCCAGCGCAGGTTGTCGTCGTCGTCTACAACCAGAATTCGCGGAGGATTCATCAGTCTTGAGCCTTGGCCGGGAGGACCACCGAAAATGTCATGCCCCGGCCGGCATTTGCCCGCGCCAGCAGGGACCCGCCCATCTGTCGCACGATCTGGTGCGCGACAGGCAGTCCAAGTCCTGTTCCATGCTCTTTGGTGGTGAAAAAGGGATCGAACAAGCGGTCGATATGAGCCGGCGCCACCCCGTCTCCATGGTCCACCACGCCAATGGCGATTCTACTCTCTTCGGGGGCGGCCGATAGCGTCACGGTTCCTCCGTCAGGGCTGGCCTCTATGGCGTTGATCATCAGGTTCAGAAGCACCTGCTCCAGTTGTTCGGGATCGCATTCGACAGGCTGGAGTCCCGTCTCGACCCTCTTCTCGAAATGGACCGTCTTGCCACGGACGCCGTGACTGGCGAGCCCGAGCACGTTCTCCAGGACGGGCTCAAGCTGCACGCTCTGGAGGCGCGGCGGGCGCGGGCGGGCGAAGTTCAGGAAGTTCGTCAGCAAGCCGTCGAGCCGCTGGCATTCGCTCATGATAATCTCCAGGCACCTCGCGTTCTTCGGATCGAGGCCCTGGCTCCTGGCCAGGATCGCGGCGGCGCCGGAAATGCTCGCCAGAGGATTTCGGATTTCGTGGGCCAGACCGGCGGAGAGTTGCCCGATAGCCGACAGACGCTCCGCGCGTTTCATGCCCTCGAAGTTCGCCTGCACTTTCTCGTAAACGCTGCTGAGTTGCCCCGCGATCTGCTGGTAGTGACGCCGGAGGCCGCGCTCGCGGCCGGTTGTCCACGCGGTCAGACAGGCCAACAACGACAACGCAAGCGATTCCAGCAGCTTTGTCACGATCGCCGGGTGAGGCGAGAAGGCGAACACCGCGGCTGAGGATAAGACGGCAGCGGCCAGTCCGCCGCCCCAGCCGTCCAGCACCGCCGCGAGGACGACCGGAATGGCGTAAACCACTGCGAACGACCCTCTCGTCAGCCAATCGACGAAGACGGCGGCTACTAAGGCAGAGGCGATGACCAGCCGGCGCGACCCGGGTTGCGTCGCGATTTTATCGACGAAAGTGTCAAAAGCTCGCGTAGTCTAAAGCCTCTACATTCATCATCAGCACAAAACGAGACACTGGCAACTGGACTCAGCGCCCGGCAGGCAATTTCGCAGGACAACGTCCCCAGGCCGCCCAAGAACCGTCTGCACCCTCAGCAATTGACGGCCAAGTGTGCTCCGTGCCTCTCGGCGATACTCTCCATCGTCCGCGCCATCCGCCTCTGGAGATCGAGGAGCGGATCTCGAACGCTCTCGGGGACCTCGCCCGCGAGTGCCTCCGGACTTCGCATCAGCACCTCGGTGTGGCGGTTGTCTCCCGTTATGACAAGCGGTTGCGGAATCAGCAGGGCGGCAGCCCGGTGAAAGACCACCGCCTCAAGCAGAACGGCCGGGTCGTCGACATAGAGCACAATACAGGGCGCCACGCCCGCTCCAAGCTCCTGCCGGATCCTCGCCGTGACGTCCAGTTCAGCGGGCGCGTGCAGCCCCTGCCGCGCCAGCGCTGTCCGCACCATACGCAATGCGACGTCGTACGGCTCGGCAATCGTGAACGTCAGCAGTAGTGGTTCTTCGGTCATATCCTGTCCGGCCCCAACCGGATACGTGCAATCCTGCAACCATCCGCCATCGTGCCCGTAGCGGCAGCACGAGTCCCAGCAAGACGCCCGAACACCGGTTTAGGAGCCCCCGCAGTTGGGCGTTAGCGGCCAGTGCTGTGCGTTCTCAGGCAGCCTACTGCGCTCACGATTGCCGCTGCCCCGTGATTCGAGCGCCGGAACATTGGCACGCGGCTTGCACCTATGGTTCCTCCAAGCACAAAGCCGTGCACATTCACGAGGAGGCCTGACACATGCGGGACCGCATATATATCACCGATGCCGATTGTGAGAGACTCCGGCGGCTCATCGCAGGCCGGCGCGAAGCGAACTCGGTAGACCACGAGTACCTGGACATGCTCGAACAGGAACTCGATCGTGCGGAGGTGGTCGAACCGGAAGCCATCCCGCGCGACGTCGTGACCATGAACTCCGAAGTCCGACTGAAGGACCTGGATTCCGGAGAAACCCGCGTTTACCGGCTCATTTTCCCAACCCAGAGCCGCTCGGAAAACAGCATCTCCGTGCTCGCGCCTATCGGCACCGCCATGCTTGGCTACCGGGTCGGAAACGTCATCGAGTGGCAGGTTCCGAAGGGCATACGGCGACTGAAGGTCCTGAAGGTCATCTATCAACCGGAGGCGGCGGGTGTCAGAGGAGACTGAACCCGTCCGTCCGGCGCGGCCGGGTCATGTTCCGGGGACTGAAAAGTGATTGGGCTCCCTTCTACACGGGTTGGTCTCGATCCGGGGACGGCTAACACGCTGCTATACGTGAAGGGCCGCGGACTTGCGGTAAATGAGCCATCTCTCGTCACGATTCGGACCAGCACGGGTAATATTGAGGCGGTCGGCGGAGACGCCGAAGCCGGCCGTGGCCGGACACCCCGAGAACTCGAGACCGCGCGGCCGATTCGCGCCGGAGTCATCAGCGACCTCAAGCTCTTCGATGGCATGCTGAACCGCTTCCTGCGAAAGGCACACATCACCGGCCCTTTACACCGCCTCAAGGTCGCCATCGCCGTCCCGAGCGGGATGACAGAGGTAGAACGGCTTGCGATCATCGAGTCGCTCCGGAATGCAGGCGCGGTCGATGTGTTGCTCGTGGACCAGGTTCTGGCAGCGGCGCGAGGCGCCGGTCTGACGATTGAAGAATCTCGCGGCCGCATGGTGGTCAACATTGGCGCCGGCGTGACAGACGTTGCGATCTTGTCGCTTGCGGACACCGTCTATGCCCGGGCGACTCGGGTCGGGGGCGACGAGATGGATGCAGCCATATCTGCCCACGTGCGGGCCGCTCATCAACTCGTGATTGGCGAGAGAACAGCCGAGCGGCTCAAGATTCAGATCGGATCCGCGGTTCCAAACGATCAAGAGCTAACGTTCGCTATCAAGGGCCGGTGTATCATCGAGGGCGTTCCACGTTCAGCGACGATCCGATGTTGCGAAGTTCGGGAGGCTCTTTCGACGCCTCTGGAACGGATTGTGAATGCGATTCGGGAGGCGCTGGAACAGGCGCCCCCCGAACTCAGTGCCGACCTGATCGAGACCGGCATCCTGCTGACGGGCGGATCAGCGTTGCTGCGGAACCTGGACCGGTTCATCAGCAGGGATTGCGGGCTTCCCGTGAAGGTCGCTCAGGATCCGCTCTCGTGCGTAATCCTGGGCCTCGCTCACCAAGTGAACCGCCTCCGGGCAGGCGAATGGCGCCGATTCGGACTTCGATGTTGAGCGGACGGCTTCATTCAGGCACCTGAACCCTATCGCCAGGGACAAAACGAGCACGGCTGCCAGGGCCAGGAAGAGGGCGCGACAAAGCATCCGACTGGCACAACCCGGATGCTTGCGCGTGCCGCGCTCCAACGGACACACCGGCTTCAGGCACCGGAACATCGGGGCGCTCCGCTCCCGCCGCCTTCGAAACGCTTCATCCAGGCGTGCCAGGCGCTCGCAATGGTCCAGACAACGTCCGATTCCCGTAGCGGCCGAACCAGCGCATCGAATCCGCCCAAAGCCAGGACTTCCCGCACAAGGGACTGATCGTCACCGATCACTACCAAGGCCGGCGCCTCCCGGACGGAACTCAGCGCCACCGCCGCGTCATACCAGAAACCATCCGGCAGAGCCTCCTCGCATACCGCGACCGCTGCCCGGTTATCGCGCACAAACGCAGCGCCGGCTGCGCAGGTGCGCGCACGAGCGATTGTCCAACCAGGCTCCTGAAACAGTCCGGACAGGTAGACGCTCAGGGTTGGATTGTCGCTGATGGTGAGAATATCGACGGCGCGCGAGGGTTGACGCCGGTGCGCCTGGCCATCCCGCCGTTCCGGCGCCAGCTCATTTGGCGACTGCGGGCACGCAGCCATGGAAGTCACGCTGAACTTGTTAGCAAGCATGGTGTCGTCCTTTTGGGGTTGTCACCGAAGAGGAGCAATCTGCTCGCCATACGCCACGCCACCGCCAAAACGGGCGCTTCGCCCGGCAACGCAGCAGGAACTGCCCGAAAAGGCGCAGTCGCCTCCGTTTGCAGGCGCACTCTGCCAGCGTCGTGTCAGTGGCGCTATCTCGTGCGATGCTGTGGGTGCCGATTTGGGGCGAGTTGCTCGACGGTCCGGATCACTCAGCGGGGGAAGCGTGGTTCCTCCCGCCGGGCTGTAGTTCTCAGGCGCGTTGTCTCATCGTCACGCACTGCTACCGGCGCTCTGACTCCGTGATGCGGTGGGGGACTGGCTGATGCAGATCGTGATCCGGAGCAAGCCCACCTCTTGCGGTGAGGCCAGGATCGTCGTCACAGCGGCGCAGCCTGGCGGGCGCCGACTGGGAGCCGACGGGCACAACTGCTGGACTTGAAGCGGGCCGCCGGCCAGGCCGGCGGCCCTAATTCGCGCACCCGAAGTCACGCCATCTGGTGCTGATGGCGGTACCGCTCGAGCATGTCCTGCATCTGGTCTTTGAGTCTCAGCTTCAACTTCTTGATCCGGGTCTCTTCGACCTGCTCTTCCGGTGTCAGATAAGGCCGGGCAGAGAAGGCCTCGAGCTGCTTCTTGTATTCACAGTGCTGAGTTACCAGACGCCGAAAACCCTCGTCGGCCTGCATCAGGTGCGCCTTCAACTCCTCTGGGGTTAATTGCATAGGCGGTATCCTCCTCGCGGCGGCATTGCCAAGCACAGTCCTCTGTAAATGGATTCGTAGGCTCGGTGGGTTGATTCCACGCGTATTTCATGACAACTGAAGCTGCGTGCCGGGAACCTACATGCCCGGCACTTTGAACGTTAGCACGGTTTCAGGCGCATTACAACCGCGGCTTCACCGGTGTCCTGGTAGTAGGCCGGCCTTAGGGCGACATCCTCGAACCCTAGCTTTCTGTATAGGTTACGAGCGCGCCAGTTGGATTCTCGGACTTCCAGGTACCAAGTGACGCCGGTACGGTGGTCCAGAACCTGGCCCATCAGGCGGGAACCGAGGCCCCGCCTCCGCATGTCAGGATCTACGACCAGGCTGAGGACCTCGGCCTCGTCCGCGGAGAGTTTGCGGCAGACCAGGAAGCCCGCGACGCGCCCACCGAACTCCGCCACGCGGCAATCGTAGGAGAGGTAGGCCGACGGCTCCCACAGGACGGCCTCGGGAGACAGGCGCTGGATGCGGTCCAATTGGTCAACGTCTTCCTTGCAGGCAGGCCTTATGGTGGGCGGGCGATCCAGGATCTCGTGCAGCAGGCTCCGCTCGAGCGCGCCGATCGCGTTCCAGTCGAAGCGCTCTTCCACGAGGCGGTGCGCCGCCTGAGCCAGCCGGCGGCGCAGCTCGGGGTCGCCCAACAGCTGGACGATCCCGTCCGCAAGCCCAGCGGCATCCTTGGCGATCCAGGCGTTCACGCCGTTCTGGAGGCCCAGGCCTTCCGGCGGGGGCGGAGGAAAGAATCTGGGGACACGCCTGCTCTGGTCCGTGAGCCGCACATTCGACACGGCCAGCCCGGAGTGTCCCCAGATTCTTCGCACATGCGAGATGGCCGGCCCGGCGACGATGGCCCGCTCGATGGCCATGGCTTCGAGCGCCGGCCCCACCACCACGTTCGCCTCGTGGTGGGAGGAGACGAGCGCCGCCCGCGGAAGCCGCTTCGCCACTCGCGGCCACACCCGGTCGAGGAACCAGCCGCGGTCCGCGCCGGCGAGAGACACGCACTGTCCTTCGGGTTCGGGCGTGGGCGGGTGGGAATCCAGGTCCACACCGTCCGGGATCGCGGCGACCAGGCGAAACCTGCGCAGAAACGCACGCTGCCGCCAGTCCCGCCACGTGCGCGGCACGAGTAGCGTGCGCTCGATGACCGGGGCCGTCAGGAGGTCGCCCCCATAGGCAGCCATTTGGGCGCCCTCGACCTGGCGCGCCTCGACGTTCAGCTCACGCGGCAGCCGCTCCCAGAGCTCCTGCATGGTTTCGGGCTCCTCGGCCAGCACCAGCCGCGAGCAGAACTCCAGTAGCGGTTCGGACGCGGTGGAGGTCTCATCGGCCAGAGCGAACAGGGCGACATCGAATTCGCAGGCGGCGTGGCGGAGCAGATGGAAGACGCGGGGGGTGGGGACGCGCTCCGCGAGCAGGGCGATCCGCCGCCGCCCCGGAAGGAACGGGCGTCCTTCGACGATGCGATAGGGTTGCTCCGTCACTGGTACGTGACCGCGACCACGTCGCCCGCCGAACCCATCTTCGGGTCCGCCTTGGGCTGATAGTCGATCGAGACGGCGCGCGGGGGGCGCAGAGGGCCGCACTTCAGCGACAACTCTCCGCCGCTCACCACTACGCTCTTGGGATCGCGGACCAGGAGGCGGGTCTCCTTCTTATCGGCGCTGCGGATAGCGAGCCGCATCACGCGCCCCAGGCAATCGACCTGAACCAGGGCGCCTTGCACCTTGGCGGGGGGCAGGTCGCCGACCTCCATGGTCTCCACCTTCCCGGCCGGATTAGCGCGGGGATTGGCGCGGTTGGCGCGCTCCTCGGCGGCGTGGATCTCGGCCAGCGCAGCCGCCTTGACGCGCTCGATGTCGGCCTGCTTCTCGTCCTCGGCCCGTTTCCGCTCGGCGGCCTCGTAATCGAGGCGCTTCTGCTCCATGTCGTGGCGCACGGCGCCGACGCGCTCGCGCTCGGCGTCGTCCACCGAGGCGTCTTCGGCGGAGGCCCAGGCCTTGGCGGCTTGGGGATACATGTTGTGCGCCTGGTAGACCTCGGCCACCGCAATCCAGCGCGCGGCGTTCCGGGGTTCGAGCGAAGCGGCGGTTTTGAGCCATTGCAGGCTGCGGGAGGGGTCGGTCTCGAGCCTGGCGAGCGCCGCGCATGGCTCGGCCCAGTTGGGATTCAGCTGGGTGGCCTTCTCCAACTCGGCTTTGGCCTTGACGGCATCCGCGAGCAGCCGGGCGTGTTCGAACCAGGCGCGCGCGCTGGTGCTACCGGCATCGACGGCTGCACCCAACTCTTTGAGCGCTTCGCCCGTACGCTTTTCGCGGAGCGCCAGAAGCCCGAGGCCTTCGTGAGCCTCGGCGGGCGCGGCCGGGAGCAGAGACTGGTAAGCGCCGCTGAGATCGGCCAGGGCAATCGGCCCGAGCGCGCCTTCGGCCGGCCTGGGCGTGAAATCCCGCTTCGGGTCAAGCGCGCGCGCGCCGACGGTGACGGTCGGGAAGTTGCCGGACGCCAGCATCGCCGCCGCCTGTTTGTCGATTTCGTCGGGCGATTTGCCAAAGGCGTTCCGCATGGCCGGAATGAGGTCGCCGCCGTGCTGGAGGTTGTAGAGCAGGATGTGCAACCTTCCGGCGTAGTTGGGGTCGGTCTGGAGCAGGTCGATGCGGACCCAGTCGGCATTGCTCCGTTCGGCGGGCGGCGGAGCACCCAGCGTAACCTTGGGTCCGGCAGCCTGGGCGGTGGAGAAGGAATCGGCGAGCCCCGATTCGATTCCCGCGGGCATGCGCCCGGCATTCGATTCGATCAGGATGCGGACCACTTCCCGCAAGAACGCGGGCGGCACGGCGGCCTCAGCCGGAACGGCGCCGGTGTAAGTGTCCCGGGCCCAGACGGGCACGACCGGGGCCACCGACTTCGAAATCACGATCCGCACCGGCCAGAGCGTCTTCAGATCCTCTTTGCCCAGTGCCGCGCCGAGCAGGTAGCGCACCTGCTCGAGCTGGTTGAGAACCTCGCGCGCCTGGCGGTCGCCGGCGCTGGTGACGATCTCGAAGGGCCCCGAGCGGACCTGGGTCCAGCGGTCGCCGGCCGCCGCGGCCAGCGGGATGAGGAGAAGTGCAAGCCAGCGCAGCACGTCACCTATGATAACCGGTGGCCGGGGCGAGGCACCGCTGCCTGACGGCGGCGGCTTCGAGAAGGCCAACGCCCTCGCTGACGCGGCCGTAACGGCATCCAGTGGTGATAGACTCACCTAGAACGCAGAGAGCAAGGCGCCATGCGAGCCCGCCTGACACTCCTATTCACGGTTGCCGCGCTGCTTGCTCAGAAGAATCCGGCTACGCCTTCCGGAGAGACGCTCACCAGTGTGACGCTCCGAGTCCCGGCGACTTCCAACCCGTATTTGGCCGGGATGCCCGGCGGAACGAGGTCGACAGCCGGAGATAGAGCGCCGGAGCAGTCGCCGGTTCTCGTCGGGCTCTCTCTGCGGGATGCGATCGAGGTCAGCTTCGCCGCTTCCGGCGGCGTGCAGAATCATCCGTACGATCCGCCCAGATACGATCCGCCCGATGGTTCAACTGCCACTAACCATCGCGCGGAGCACGGCATTTCGGAGGTCACCGCACCGATCGACTCGTTAATTGGGGTGTTTCTGAGCGACGATCGGCCCGATGGCAGCCCTGCTCCGCAGCCGCTGGACTTTCATGCCATCGGTTGGCACTTCGTTTCCTTATCGCCGCAGTTGAAGCAAGTCTTCTTCATCGGCGACGGAACCACAGGAGCACGTGTTGCCGGAACCAACAAGAAAGCACGTGTCGCTCGAAGGTTCGTAGTTCCAAAAGGCGCGACCAGGCTGTTCCTCGCCACAATGGATGAGTATGAGTGGAACAACAACACAGGCTTCTTCGACGTTGCCGTTACGATTAAGCGTACTACCGTGGATTCAAGGATTTCCTTTGCGAAATGGGCGTGTTTGACCAATCGGACTCTGTGCACGCCGGAACGAGAAATCGTCGAACCGAGAGGTCCGAACCAGTATCACATCGTTCTGCCAGCGCAGTTAGAGTGGGGAGCCAGCATCCCCAATCCGGAGGGCGCAACGGTGACGGTTCACGGGGCAGCGGGAATTGTATGTCTGGATTCTCAATCACGCGGCACAGGCGGTTGTAACGGACCGCAAGGCAATGGCAGGCGTGCCGGGGAGGGTTTTCTTGCGCCGGATGAGGGAGCCGGGGCCTTAGTCAGCAAGACCGTTGGCGGCCGAACATACTTTTCAGTCAATGATCGGGATGGCGTCGCATTCCAGAACCATGAGGGATATTTCGAATTCGACGTAACCGTGAAGTAGGCACGGTCGGTCAACCGCTTCCAGCATCTGCGCGGCATACCCGCAGCGGATCAGCACAGTGGCCGGTTTTCGCCGCCCGAGGTCACCGAAAACCGTCGACCAGCATCAATTCGGAGGACAAACGGTCCTGCTGAGACCAGGCGAGGAACCGGTCATCCGGCGAGACGCAGAGACCCAGCCAGACATCCTTCTCCAACGTTGCCAGCGTGCTCACTCTACCGCTGCCCGGGTCCAGAAACCGGATGGTGCGGGAGTCCGGCATGAAGTAGACGCCCTTGGCGGTCACGCAGAAGGAGAACAAATTGAACAAGCCCGGGACTACTTCAACCTCCTGGCCGCCCTCGACCGGCATGCGATAAAGAGAATCAGGATCGCCGAAGGGGATCTTATCGTAGTACAGGTACTTGCCGTCGACGGATTCAAACGTCACGGCGCCGCCGTTCCTGGTCACCTGCGCCGCCGGACCGCCGGCAGCCGGCATTTTCCATACCTCCAGGCGACTTGAGCGGCCGGAGGCGAAGTAGATCCAGCGGCCATCCCGCGACCAGCTTGGCACGTACGCGTCGTCCGCCAGCAGGCGGGGCGTGCCGCCATCCGCGCCGACAACGTAGACCGCGGGCTGGCCGGTCGCCCGGCAGTCAAAAGCGATGGAACGGCTATCGGGCGACCAGCGAGCCGCGCCGAGCATCGGCCCTCCGAACGAGGTGAGTTGCAGGCAGTTCGATCCGTCGGCATCGCACGTCCAGACCTCCAGGCTCCCGGAACGGGTGGATTGGAACGCGATTCTGCGGCCGTCGGGCGAGTATTGCGGGATGGCCTGAGACCGGGCGGAGCCGGAACCGATCAGCATCGTTCGCTCCCCCGTGCGGGTGTCCAGCCGCCAGAGGTTCGTCTCCCGCCTGTACCATGAGTAGACGAGCCTGCGCTGCACGATGACGGGCATGACGGCGTCTTCAGTGGCGTAGGGCAGGCGGACCGGATCGCTCCGCCCGGAGACGGCCAGCCGCCACAGCATGTATGCCGGATCGGCGCCCGCCCCAAATACGATTTCCCGGCCGTCGGGCAGCCACGCAATCCCGATGAACTCGGCATAAGCGCGGCCGGTGAGCCTTCGCGGTTCTTCCTGGGGCCTCAGGTCCGGCGAAAGGCTCAGGACGTAAGGGCGGGCAATGCTTTCTTTCTCCCCCCTGCCGAACGCCAGCATGCGTCCGTCCGGAGAAAAAGCGGGGCTCACGTCTCCATACGCGTCGGCCGCCACCGGAGGGAAGGTCAATCTGCGCCGCTGCCCGGTATCCGCCGAAACCGCCCAGATGCTGCTGGGCTCGCCCTGCGAATTCCGCACCGGAAACGCCAGCCACCTGGCGTCCGGCGACCATGACAGGCAGCATGAGACCCCGGCGATATCCGCAAACTTGCGCTCCGGTCCGCCGAAAGGTGAGACGAGCATGATTGCGGTCCGATTTCCCTCGACCGACCGCAGAAAGGCAATGTGCCGGTCGTCCGGTGACCACGCCAGACCGAAGGGCTTCCCGGCCTGATTCGTGATCCGCACCGGCGCGCCCCCGCCGATCTCCATGACGTAGACCTGAAAGCTGTCCTGCTTCTCTCCATTCCATACGAACGCCACCCGCTTGCCGTCCGGCGACAGCGTCGGGGAACCCTCCTCGCCCGGGTACGACGTCAGGGGTACCGCCCGAACCTCGCCCGCGGCGGGCGGCTCGCGCAACCGCCACACCAGCGCCAGGACCAGCACCGCAGCGATGGCTACGCAGGGCCACAGCCACCGCCGCCAGCGCGGCATCCTTGAAGGCTCCTGCCGCAAGTCCTCGAGCGCAACTCTCACGTCATCGATGTGCTGGAAGCGGCGCGCCGGGTCCTTGCGCAGGCAGCGCACGATGATCTGTTCCAGCTCCGCCGGAACGTGCGGCGTCACCTCGCGCACCGGCTTCGGCTCCTCGTTCAGAATCGCGGCCAGGGTGGAGAGGTTCGAACTGCGTTCGAAGGGTCTCCGCCCCGTCACCATCTCATACAGCAGCGTGCCGAAGCTGAAGATGTCCGAACGCGCGTCCACCGGCTTGCCCTCGGCCTGCTCGGGCGACATGTAGCCCACCGTGCCGAGGACTGCGCCTTCCGTCGTCAGTTGGGTCTGTGTCTTCCCCGCCGGCGCCTCGACGACCTTCGCCAGCCCGAAGTCCAGCACCTTGACCAGCCCGTCCTCCGTCACCATCACGTTGCCGGGCTTGAGGTCGCGGTGCACGATGCCCGCGGCGTGCGCGCTAGCCAGCGCGTCGGCGATCTGAACCGCGCACCGCAGCGCTTCCTTCACCGGCATGCCGTGGTCCGGGATCAGCCCGGCCAGCGGCTTGCCGGCCACGTATTCCATCACCAGGAAGTCGATCCCGCCCTCGCTGCCGATGTCGTGCAGCGTGACGATGTTGGGGTGGTTCAGCGCCGAAGCCGTGTGGGCCTCGTGAATGAGCCGCGCCTTGCGGACCGGATCGCCCGCCAGATCGCGCGGCAGCACCTTCAGCGCCACGCGGCGGTCGAGGCGTGTGTCCTCGGCCAGATAGACCTCGCCCATCCCGCCTTCGCCGAGCTTCTCCAGGATGCGATAATGCGACACCATCTGCCCGGTGAGCGGTTTCTCCGCCGTGCGCGCCTGGTCGTGCGCCAGCGCCCGGGCGGCCACCTCCAGCGCCCGCTCTTCCAGAAAACCATCGGCCTGGGTCTCCAAAGCGAGCAGCGATTCGACTTCGCGCAGCAGTTCCGGATCCCCGGTGCAGGCGCTGGCCAGGAACTCCGGCCGCCGGCTCTTCTCCTGCTCCAGGGCCGCCTCGTACAACTGTTCGATCTGCTGCCAGCGTTGGGGCGTCATCAGGATCGGCTCAACTCGCGCAGCAACCACACCTTGGCCAGCTTCCAGTCCCGCAGAATGGTTTGCGGGGATACCCCCAGCACCTCGGCGATCTCCCCTGTTTCGAGGCCCCCGAAGAACTTCAGCTCCACCACTTTGCTCTTGCGGGGATCAATGGTTGCCAACGCATCGAGAGAGTCGTCCAGTGCCACCAGGTCGGCGCTTCTCCGCGGGGCGAGGTCGAGGCTTTCGTCCAGGGATACGAGACGGGCTGCGCCGCCGCGCTTGTTCGCGTTGCGTGCCCGGGCGTAATCCACCAGGATCCTTCGCATCAGCTTGGCGCTGATGGCCAGGAAGTGGCTCCGGTCCTGCCAGCGCACCCGCCGGCAGTCCACCAGTTGTAGATAAGTTTCGTGGACCAGGGCAGTCGTCTGGAGAGTGTGACCGGGGCGTTGACCGGCCAGATAACGGTGCGCCATGCGGCGCAATTCCTGGTAAACGAGGGAGATCAGCTCATCCAGCGCGGCCTCATCACCCTGCCTCCAGGCCAGCAACAGAGTGGTCGCATCCGCGGCCATAGGACCTCCGGCCGAGAGCTCCTACTTGGCCGGTATCAGTATACCATTGGACCTTTTTAGATGCCTTGGTAGTGCGCTACTGGAAACGGCCCGAAGTCGCCTGCCTGAGACCTTCAATGAACACGTCCGTTGTGGCCTGGTCGCGCTTGCCAATTGTGACGTTGAGGGCCAACTTGCTGTGCGTTTCGAGGCCGACGAATGTATAGCAGTCTCCGCGCATGGAGTCTTCGCCAGGCTTCTTCGCCTTTTCCTTGCAGCCGCAGTACGACCATACCTCATCCGCCTGTACGTCCCGGGCCGGAATATTGACTAGTTTCCGGCCCATCAGCCGCTCGGCCTTCTCGCCCGCGAGAACCAAGAGCTTGAGGATTGTGCTGTGATGAACTTCCGTCAGCCGCTCCACGCTGGACACGCTGTTTCCTTCCAGGAGCATCCGCAGGACCATCTCAGCCTTCTCGACAGGCAGGTACATGCCCTCCAGCGGCTTCTCCTGGGGCTCCAGGAAGGTCTTGGAGCACTGGCGGCACTGGTACCGCTGGTTGCCCTTGCGGTCGCGCCCCTTGCGTTTGCACTCAATCCGGCAGTTGTGGCAGGTCACGGCTGTTTTCTCCTTGAGAAGCGCAGCCGAAAGCCGGATAATGGATTTGGAAGGTCTGTGCGGCTTCGGTCGCGCGGATTTTGGCCTGGGGGATGTTCAAGCATCCCTCGGGCGTGTTTTTGGAGGCCCCGGCCAGAGTTGAACTGGCGTCCTCCAGGTACGAGCCGGGCGCTCTATCCAACTGAGCTACGGGGCCAAGATAGTGGCGGCGGCATACGTTGCCCCCTTTCGATTGAGATAAGGCCCAAAGCGCTGATCCCGCTTTGGGCCTTCCGCTTTTCAACGGCCTGTTCTCAATCGCCACACTTAGATGATAGCCTAGTATCCTTGAGGCTGTCAAGGATAATTTGAGGCTTCGACGTGAGGCCCGGAGCTGCGGTTGCCTATTGACTTTATCCTCGACATCCTTTAGGATGGGCATGTATGGGACACATGCGAAGTCCGAACTATCCGGCGGTGAAACTCCGCGATGCAATCGCTGCCGCGCGTCTGCTCTGGCTCAAAGAGAAAAGAACACCCGTACAGGTGGAAGTTCTTGCGAAGGCGTTGGGCTACAGCAGCATCAGCGGCCCCGTCCGCACCAAGGTCGCGTCGCTGCGTCAATATGGGCTCTTGGATGAGTCTCCCAATGGAGTTCGCTTATCTGACTTGGCGATGAAGATTGTTCACTCTCCTGAAAACAGTGATGCATATACCAAGGCGGTTCAGGTGGCAGCACTCTCGCCCGAATTGTTTCTTGACCTGCGCAATACGCATCCTGACGGGTCAGAGGACGCCATTAAGTCGTACCTGATTCTGGAGAGAGGCTTTTCGGAAGCTGGCGCGCGTCTCGCTGCGAGTGCCTACAGGGATGCTATATCCTTTGCGAACTTCCCCGAAGTGGGCTATACTGAGCATGAGCAAGAGGAGGAGCCTATGCCGGAAGCCTCAGTGGCACCAGTCGCAAAAACACCGCCGTCAGTACCGCCGCCTTCGCTGGCTGGCGCTCCGACACTCGGAGTACGTCAAGATGTATTCTCCCTCGCCGAGGGGCCGGTTACGATACAATGGCCCGCTACGCTCAGCCCCGAGAGTTTTGAGGATCTGGGCGATTGGCTGGACATTGTGAAGCGGAAGATCGGGCGATCTGTCGAGGCCCCCAAGCCGTTCGACATCCTCAACTTTGCGAAACCCACAACCTAGGCTGCATCACCACCAGGACAGGGACACAGATTTAGCGCACTACCGATGCCTTTGTCCTGCGAGTTCACCGAAAGCCGTCGACCAGCATCAGTTCGGAGGACACACGGTCCGCCTGAGACCAGACGACGAACCGATCATCCGGGGAGACGCAGAGGCCATTCCACACACTCTTCTCCAACGTTGCCAGCGTGCTTACTCTGCCGCTGCCCGGGTCCAGAAACCGGATGGTGCGGGAGTCCGGCATGAAGTAGATGCCCTTGGCGGTCACGCCGAAGAAGTCATAGTCTTGCAGGCGCGGGACTACTTCAACCTCCTGGCCGCCTTCGGTCGGCATGCGATAGAGAGAATCGGCGCCAGTGTATGGGTTCTTGGCGTAGTAGAGGTACTTGCTATCAGCGGATTCAAATGCGCCAAAGCCCCCGTTCCTGGTCACCTGCGCCGCCGGGCCGCCGGCGGCCGGCATTTTCCACACCTCCAGGCGGCCGGAGCGGCCGGAGGCGAAGTAGATCCAGCGCCCATCCCGCGACCAGCTCGGCACATACCCGTTGTCGGCCAGCAGGCGGGGCGTGCCGCCATCCGCGGCGACAACGTAGACCGCGGGTTGGCCGGTCACCCGGCAGTCGAAGGCGATGGACTGGCTATCGGGCGACCAGCGCGCCGTGCCGAGCATCGGCCCTCCGTACGAGGTCAGTTGCAGGCAGTTCGATCCGTCGGCATCGCACCTCCAAATCTCCTGGCTCCCGGAACGGTTGGACTCGAACGCGATTCTGCGGCCGTCGGGCGAGTATTGAGGGTCTTCGTGATGCCGGCCGGAGCCGGAACCGATCAGCATCGTTCGCTCCCCTGTGCGGGCGTCCAGCCGCCAGAGGTTCGCCTCCCGCCTCTGCCATGAGTAGACGAGCCTGCGGCCCGCTATGACTGGTGTTAGAGCATCTTCATCAGGGTAGGGCAAGCGGACCGGATCGCCCCGCCCGGAGACGGCCAGCCGCCACAGCGAGAATGCCGTGACGGCGCCACCCCCAAACACGATTTCCCGGCTGTCGGGCAGCCATGCGATCCCACCGGACCAGCCATAAGGCCGGTCGGTGAGCCTTCGTGGTTCTCCCTCGGGCCTCAGGTCGCGCGAAAGGCGCAGGGCGTAGGGGCGGACAACCCAGTCCTTCTCCCCCCTGCTGAATGCCAGCATGCGCCCGTCGGGAGAAAAGGAGGCGTTCCAGTCTCCAAAGGCGCTGAGCGCCACCCGAGGGACGGTCAATCTGCGCCGCTCGCCTGTATCCACCGAGACCGCCCAGATGCTGTGAGGTTCCCCCGGCGAATTCCGCGCCGGAAACGCCAGCCACTTGCCGTCCGGCGTCCACGACAGGCAGCATGAGATCCACGCGTGGATGGAGGTTTCCGCGAGCTTGCGCTCCGGCCCGCCGAAAGGCGGGACAAGCATGATGGCGACCCGATCTCCCTCGACCCGCCGCAGAAAGGCAATTTGCCGGTCGTCCGGTGACCACGCCAGGCTGAAGGGCGTCCCTGCCTGATTCGTGATCCGCACCGGCGCGCCCCCGCCGATCTCCATGACGTAGACCTGAAAGCTGTCCTGCTTCTCTCCATTCCATACGAACGCCACCCGCTTGCCGTCCGGCGACAGCGCCGGAGAACCCTGCTCGCCCGGGTACGACGTCAGGGACATCGCCCGAAGCTCACCCGCCGCGGGCGGCTCGCGCAACCGCCAGACCAGCGCCAGGACCAGCACTGCAGCGAGGGCTACCGAGGGCCACAACCACCGCCGCCAGCGCGGCATCCTTGGCGTCTCCTGCCGCAGGTCCTCCAGGGCAGCTCTCACGTCATCGATGTGCTGGAAGCGGCGCGCGGGATCCTTGCGCAGGCAGCGCACGATGATCTGTTCCAGCTCCGCCGGAACGTGCGGCGTCACCTCGCGCACCGGCTTCGGCTCTTCGTTCAGAATCGCGGCCAGGGTGGAGAGGTTCGAACTGCGTTCGAAGGGTCTCCGCCCCGTCACCATCTCATACAGCAGCGTCCCGAAGCTGAAGATGTCCGAGCGCGCGTCCAGCGGCTTGCCCTCGGCCTGCTCGGGCGACATGTAGCCCACCGTGCCAAGGATTGAGCCTTCCGCCGTCAGTTGGGTTTGTGTCTTCCCCGCCGGCGCCTCGACGACCTTCGCCAGCCCGAAATCCAGCACCTTGACCAGCCCGTCCTCCGTCACCATCACGTTGCCGGGCTTCAGGTCGCGGTGCACGATGCCCGCGGCATGCGCGCTAGCCAGCGCGTCGGCGATCTGGACCGCGCACCGCAGCGCTTCCTTCACCGGCATGCCGTGGTGCGAAATCAGCCCGGCCAGCGGCTTGCCGGCCACGTATTCCATCACCAAGAACTCGATCCCGCCCTCGCTGCCGATGTCATGCAGCGTGACGATGTTGGGGTGGTTCAGTGCCGAAGCCGCGTGGGCCTCGTGAATGAGCCGCGCCTTGCGGGCCGGATCGTCCGCCAGGTCGCGCGGCAGCACCTTCAGCGCCACGCGGCGGTCGAGGCGTGTGTCCTCGGCCAGATAGACCTCGCCCATACCGCCTTCGCCGAGCTTCTCCAGGATGCGATAATGCGACACCATCTGCCCGGTGAGCGGTTTCTCCGCCGAGCGCGCCTGGTCGTGCGCGAACGCCCGGGCGGCCACGTCCAGCGCCCGCTCTTCCAGAAAACCATGGGCCTGGGTCTCCAAAGCGAGCAGCGATTCGACTTCGCGCAGCAGTTCCGGATCCCCGGTGCAGGCGCTGGCCAGGAACTCCGGCCGCCGGCTCTTCTCCTGCTCCAGGGCCGCCTCGTACAACTGTTCGATCTGCTGCCAGCGTTGGGGTGTCATCAGGATCGGCTCAACTCGCGCAGCAACCACACCTTGGCCAGCTTCCAGTCCCGCAGAATGGTTTGCGGGGATACTCCCAGCACCTCGGCGATCTCCCCCGTTTCGAGCCCGCCGAAGAATTTCAACTCCACCACTTTGCTCTTGCGGGGATCCATGGTTGCCAACGCATCGAGAGAGTCGTCCAGTGCCACCAGGTCGGCGCTTCTCTGCGGGGCGAAGTCGAGGCTCTCGTCGAGGGGAACGGGCCGGGCTGCTCCGCCGCGTTTGATCGCATTGCGCGACCGGGCGTAATCCACCAGGATCCTCCGCATCAGCTTGGCGCTGACGGCCAGGAAGTGGCTCCGGTCCTGCCAGCGCACCCGCCGGCAGTCCACCAATTGCAGATAGGTTTCGTGCACCAGGGCAGTCGTCTGGAGAGTGTGACCGGGGCGTTGACCGGCCAGATAACAGTGCGCCATGCGGCGCAATTCCTGGTAAACGAGGGAGATCAGCTCATCCAGCGCGGCCTCATCACCCTGCCTCCAGGCCAGCAACAGAGTGGTCGCATCCGCGGCCATAGGACCTCCGGCCGAGAGCTCCTACTTGGCCGGTATCAGTATACCATTGGACCTTTTTAGATGCCTTTGTCGTTTTGGCTGCCGCTTTCCGTCTTTCCCAGTAGACCCGGAGGCACAGGATTCCCGGCCGCCGAATTCAGGCCATTCGCACACCGGGGATTGTCCAGCGTTCTCCGGGTCGTTGCGAGGGGCAACGCCCTCGAGTACCAACTCTAGACGAAAAGGAGATTGTATGAAACTCGCAACTATCGCAGTGCTGGGAATCCTGCTGCTGGGGTCATTCGCCTCAATGACGGCTGCCGACCCCGCTGGCGTTTCCCAAGTCGTTATGGCTTTCACGGGTGGGTCGGTTGATCCCGCGGGGCCGGGGAGCATCAACCCTAGCACAAACACTATCTGCCTGTTCTACCCCGTGCTCCTGGGAGATCTCGACCTGGCGTCCTTGTTCGCGGCCTCGTCCGTCGACAAGGAACACGCTTACCTCATCTGGGTGTCAGACTACACCATGGTGGGGGTAACGCCGTTCAAGCTTGCGCCGGCCATCAACGGGAACATTGGGATGGCGCTGGTTCCCACCGGAACGGCCACCATCTATTTCACAACCAATCCCCTGAGCCGTATCTGGACTGACCTGACTAACCGGGGCACCTGGGGGCAACCCGTGGCCACGTTTGTCAGGGAAGCAGGACTGTTCCAAAGCATCGATGCCTTCAACTCCGGCACCATCGTTCTATCCTCAAAACTGGTGTCGAGCAAACCTTTCAAATTGAACGGGAAAACGTACAACTTCCGGGACCTGATGCCACAGGGAATGACGTGCGTCGAGGCTGGCCTTATCACGGGTAACACTGGGGGAGATGCTGAGGCCGGCACCTGCATCGCAATCGGCAGCGAAGTAACAGACTGGTCGCGATTGCTTCCCGGGCGATAGGCGGTGGGGCACGCGCCAGGCCCGCAACCTTCGAAATGTCCCTGGCATATCCTTCGCCCGTCTCCGGTTAAGCTGAGCCCAAGAGGCATTTTGTGTCCCGCGCAGTGGCGCCTTCCGCACGAAGGGAGTGACTGCCGGCGTCTCTCAGGTGAACTGAGCGCCGCCCCGCCGGACCATGCGCGGGGCGGTTTTTCTATCAGGCCGGCTTCGAATCCCGCCCGGCTTGTCTGAAAGTCATATCCAGAGCATAGCCAGCCAGGTCGCCTCTCCAAAGAGGGTACGGAGAGATCGCAGGGTTCTGTCCATCCTCTGCGTCTCTGCGGTGAAGCTAACTCAGGTGTTCGGCTCTGTCCGGCTTCGCCTCGCGGGGGAGCTGCGCGAGGGCGATGGTCTCCCGCAGGTCGATGATCGAGCGCTTTACTTCGCTCATGTCCTTCGACAGTCTGTACAGCATCAGGATGATCGCTGCCATCATGCCGTAAAACAAAAGTGCGGAGAGTATCCGGAGCACGTTGCCTAGAGTGGTCATTGCTTCGCCCATATTCCTTCCTTCCTTCGCAATACCAGATTCCCAATATTATCCATGCTGGCGAGCCAGCCGGGGGGGACCAGGGTGGTAGCGCCATAATCGAGGACTAACCCCGGGCCCGGCTGGCCGGCGCCGGGTGTCTGCTCGCGGCGGAACACGGGCACTCTGCGCCAGCGTCCCGCGACGAAGATCCGGCGGGCGGAGGGGCGCTCGGAGGCGGCCGGACGACGGGGCGCCTGAATACGCGGGCGCGGCATGGCGATGCGGGCGCGAACGCGAATGGTGACGATCTCGACGGCGCGCTCCGGGTTGCAGTAGCCGTAAGTGCGCTGGTGCTCGCGATGGAACGCGGGGGCGGCGCCCGCTGGGTTCCAGGGGACGTTTAGCTCGTAACTCTGGCCGAGGTAGCGGACATCGGCGCTCCGCTCCAGGGCCGCGCCGGGCATCTCAGCGAGGGCGCGCGTCTCAAGCTCAGCGAAGCGCTCCGCGATCGAGGCGCAGTGGAGCGCGCCGGCGGCGTAGTCCCGCACGCGGTCGGCAAGCAGCATTCCCAGGGCGGAGAGGGAGCCGGCGTAACGCGGCACGAGCACCGTCGGAATGCCGAGGTCCGCGCCGATCTCGCAGGCGTGCAGGCCGCCGCAGCCGCCGAACGCGGCCAGCACGAAATCGCGCGGATCGTGGCCGCGCTCGACCGAGACCACGCGAATGGCTCGCTCCATGTTGGCGTTGGCCACGCGCAGGATGCCCTCCGCCGCGGCGGTGCGGTCCAGGCCGAGCCGGGCGGCCAGGCGGTCGACGGCGGCGACGGCGCGCCCGACGTCGATGCGCATCTCGCCGCCCAGAAACTGGTCCGCGGCGATGCGCCCCAGGACGACGTGGGCGTCGGTCACGGTGGCCTCGAGACCGGCGCCGTAACAGGCGGGACCCGGATCGGCGCCCGCGCTTTCCGGACCCACGCGCAGGAGGCCGCCTTCATCGACGCGCGCGATCGAGCCGCCGCCGGCGCCCACGGTGTGGATATCGAGCATGGGCACGCGGACGGGGAAACCGTCGACGGAAGCCTCGGTAGTCTGGCGAGGCCTGCCCAAGGAAAGGCTGACGTCGGTCGAAGTGCCGCCCATATCGAAGCCGAGGATGCTCTCGAACCCGGAGAGGCGCGCCAGCTCAATGACTCCGGAAACGCCGCCGGCGGGGCCGGAGAGGATGGTGCGCACGGGATGGCGCCGCGCCTCGGAAGCGGTCATGAAGCCGCCGTTCGATTGCAGAATGGAGACCGGCTGCGAAAAGCCGGACTCGAGCTCGGCCAGGTAGGCCTCCATCAGCGGGCCGACGTAGGCGTTGAGCAGGGTGGTGGAGGCGCGTTCGTATTCGCGAAACTCCGGGCAGACATCGTACGAGCAGGAGATTGGGAACCCTGAGAGCGCCTTCGCGGCCAAGCGTTCATTGGCGGGATTCTGATAGGCGTGAAGAAAACAGATAGCTACGGACTCGGCCTTCGCCCGGCGCAGCCGGCCGCACAACCGGCGGAGCTCGGCGGCTCGCGGCCGCCTGGCCACCGCGCCGTCGAAGTGGGTGCGCTCGGCGACGCCGAAACACAGGCCGCGGCCGGTGAGCGGCTGTTTCGGCGAGGGCGTCAGGTTGTACAGCTCGGCGCGGTTCTGGCGGCCGATGGCGATCAGATCCTCGAAGCCGGCGGTGGTGACGAAAGCCGTGCGCGCGCCCTTGCGCTCGAGCAAGGCATTGGTGGCGACCGTGGAGCCGTGAACCACGTCGGCCGGTTCGCGGCCGGCGGCGCGGCGGAGTCCTTCGAGAATCACGCGGGCCGGCGCACGCGGGTTGGAACGGAGCTTGAACGACTCCAGGCGGCCGCCGTCGTGGAGGACGACGAAATCGGTAAAGGTGCCGCCGGCGTCAACGCCGATTCGCATGGACGACTTCCAGGTCGGGCAGCGGCACGCCTTCCTCGCGGAAGCGCTCGAGCAGGCGCAGGCGAATCTCGGACAAGACGTTGCCCTGGTCTCCCCGGCTGGCCACGTTGACGATCAGCGCGAACTGCAAGTGCGTCGGCAGGACGCCGGGATCGCACAGGAACACGGGCGCCGGCTCGGGCAGCACGCCCGCGGCGCGGGTGGCTTCTTCGAGGGCGATCTGGCGGACCAGCGCGGGGTCGGCGTTATGCGCAACGAGGATGGCGAGCGTGGCCGCCTCGCGCAGCTCCGGCAGGTTGTAGTTGACGAGCGTCCCGGCGGTGATCTTCGAATTGGGGACGATGATCATGTCGTTCGAGCCGGTGCACACCCGCGTGGTGCGCCAGCCGATGTCGGTGACGACACCTTCCAGGCCGTCGGCTAACCGGATCAGATCGCCCACGAAGATGGGCTTCTCGACCAGAATGTGAATGCCGGCGAAGAAGTTGGCGAGCGTGTCCTGCAACGCCAGGGCGACGGCGATGCCGCCGACGCCGAGGGCAGCGAGCAGCGGCTCGATCCTCTTGCCGAAGTTCGCGAGCAGGGTCATCAGGCCGATGGTGATCACCAGCACGCGGATGAGCGCACGCGAGAGCCCGGCGGCGGCAAACGGCATCCCCTGGCGCTCGCCGTAGCGCGTCACCATGCGGACGGAGACCGAAAGCGCAACCAGCGTCAGGCTGACGATCACGAACGCACCGATCCATTCGTCGGCCAGACGGCTCTGCCTGGCGGTGAGGTCGGCGGAGGAAAGAGAAAGATCGGCCGCCGCGGCCAGCGCCCACAGGACCGAAGGGAACGAGATCGTGTCGGCGAGAATCGCGCCGTATGACTTCGGACCCGG
Organism: Bryobacterales bacterium; assembly: GCA_963719445.1. Taxonomy (GTDB): domain Bacteria; phylum Acidobacteriota; class Terriglobia; order Bryobacterales; family Bryobacteraceae; genus DASWZN01. Next base: position 1,914,332 of record OY970385.1, on the reverse strand, counting down.
CGCGCGACGGAGCAGACGCAACAGGATATGGCGCGCCACCAGCAGAGCGCCGAGCACTACGGCGAACACGGCCAGCGGCGGGGCCCACCGCTCCAGCAGCTTCTCGTCAGTCAGCCAGCGCTTCATTTCCTGTCGGCAGGCTGAAGCCCGCCCCCACGACGTCTCAGAGCGTTTTCAGGAATGCGATCAGGTCGTCCTTCTCCCGGTCGCTGAACATGTCTTTGTACGGGGGCATGCCGTTGCCGCCGTTGTCGATCTGCGCGCGGATGGTCTGCTCGGTGGCCTTCTTCCCGTTGGCCAGCTTGGCCGCCTTGAACAAACCCTTGAGCCCTGGACCGAGTTTCTTTTCGGTGCTGGAGGCGTTGTGGCAGGGAACGCACTGCTGGGCGAAGAGGGCCTTGCCCTTCTCGGCGTCGCCGCCCTTGGCCGCGCCCCAGGCGAGAACGCCAACCAGGACGCAAAACGACGGAAGCATTCGCTGGCGCATAGACAACCTCATTCTATCGGATGGCAAGGAGAGGCGTGTCACAATGGTCCGAGGAGGAAGCAACGATGGCGGAGAACGAGCAGGCTCCGGAAACCTACCGGGCGCGGTTTGAGACGACCAAGGGAAGTTTCACCGTGGAGGTGACGCGGGCGTGGGCGCCGCTAGGCGCGGACCGCTTCTATAACCTGGTGAAGAGCGGCTTTTACGACGGCGTGCGCTTCTTCCGAGTGCTGCCCGGCTTCGTGGTTCAATTCGGCATTCCGGGCGACCCGGCGGCGGCGCGCCAGTGGCGCTCGGCGCACATCGCCGACGATCCGGTCACCCAGACCAACGCGCCGGGCGCGATCACGTTCGCGACGGCCGGCCCGAATACGCGCACCACGCAGATCTTCATCAACCTGGGGAACAACGCCAGCCTGGACGGGATGGGTTTCGCCCCGTTCGGCCGCGTCACCGAGGGCATGGACGTGGTAGGCCAGCTTTACAGCGGATACGGCGAGGGCGCGCCGCACGGCCGTGGTCCGGAGCAGGGCCGCATCCAGAGCGAGGGCAACGCATACCTGGAGCAGAGCTTTCCGAAGATGGACTACGTCAAGAAAGCCGAGGTCGCCTAGCAGCCTGTGGCGCAACCCCCCGAAATTCGGCTGCGGCAAGGGTGAGCGGGTGGGCGCCGGTTCCGCCGCCTTTGGGATGGTGAAGCGGTAGAAAGGCACCGCGGAGAACTGGCCGTTATTTCCAAGGTGGCGCAGAGGCATAGAATCGCGAGAATGAGCTCCTCCTGGCGGTTATGGAGCTCCCTTGGCGTTCCCGCGCCCAAGTTGCGCCGCAGAATCAGACTCAGATTGAACGCACCCACGTGGATCAACTGGCGCTTCAAAACATTTTCGCGCCCTCGCAGATGCAGCCGCCGCATTCCGCCGGTTTCGTAACAGTGCGCAAAGGACCGCTCGATCAGTTCCCCGCGCTTCTTCAGAAGCCGCTTGCCATAAATGCCGCCGACCCGCCGTCGATTATCGTAGACCGCTTTCTGTTCGGCCGCCTTGCCCGCCCACTTACGCCGTTTCCGCTTCGGCTCCGGGATGTAGGTTCGGGTCGGCACCTCCGCGATGGCCTGCACCGCGCTGCCGCTGTGGTACCCCTTGTCGGCAACCACCTCTTCAATGCCCTGGGCATTGACCTGAGGCTCTTCCTTCGTCGTCTTCTCGGCTTCCCGCTCGATCAGGTGCGCAACCGTCTCACCCGCCTCACCCAGGGTTTCCCGGATGGTTGTGGTATCGCCCTGGTTGGCCGGCTGCAAGGTTACCGCGATCACTGCCCCACTCTCCATATCCACCGCGTGCTCGGCCTTGTGTGCCAGATGCGTGGTCCCGTCCTTCATCTTCGTGATGCGCGCATCCGGATCCGACGGGCTCACCCATTCCTGATTCGAACCTTTCTTCTTGCGCTGGCGGTCCACGCGCGCCAGATCCTCCCGGGTCGGAGTCTCGATGCCGGATTGCTGCGCCAACCCAGTCAGGAATTCGTCGTAGCTGGCGCCGTTGTCGCGCCGCACGATCGAGCGCAGGGCCGCGTTGGCCTCCAGCGTGGTGGCATCCACGCCCACCGTCCGGCCTTTCAGCAAACCGCGATCCGCCAGCACTCCCAGCACCCACAGGAACACCTTGCGGTGCGTCTCCACATCGATCAGCCGCCGGGTTCGCGAGATGGTCGAATGATTGGGGGTTTGCTCATCCAAGCCGATCCGCAAGAACTGGCGCAGCGCCAGCGAGTCGGCGGCGCGCCAGGCAATCCCGCGCTCGGAGTCGAGTCCCTCGAAGTAGCCAACCATCAGCAGGCGGAAATATGTTCCCGGCGTCAGCGAGGGGCGTCCATTGTTCTCCGCATAGAAGCCGCTGCACTCCTTCTCGGCGAACTCGTCGAACTTCTCGGCGTCCAGCAGCTCGTTCACGCGCTCGTAGAACGGATGGCCGGGCGCGGTGGCCAGCTCGGCATGGGTGATCCAGAGCTCTTCCTGGCGCTGCCGGTGTCTGCGGGTGCCCATGGCCATAAAAACATTTTAGTGTATTTATGTTTTATCGACCAGAGCCGACCGCATCCAACGGCCGGGGAGTTTAACCACAGGCTGCTAGTGTCCTGAGGCAGAAGTTCACATAAATAGTGGAAACCCCTCTGCTATGCTGGGAATCCAACCAGCATGGGCCGACCGACAGAGCCAATCGTGCTGACCGAGGAGGAACGCCAGAAGCTGCAACAGTGGGCGCGCCGGCCGAAGACCGCGCAACGGCTGGCCTTGCGGGCGCGCATCGTACTGGGTTGCGCCGAGGGGCTGCAGAATCGCCAGGTAGCACGCCAGCTGCGCATCACGGACCAGACCGTGTGCAAGTGGCGGGGGCGGTTTCGCGAAGCCCGCTTGGAAGGGCTGGCGGATGAGCCGCGGCCCGGGGCTCCGCGCCGGATTTCCGATGCGCAGGTGGAGGCGCTGATCACCCGAACGTTGGAGTCGGTTCCACCGCAGGGCACGCACTGGTCGACGCGGTCCATGGCCGAGGCCTGCGGGATGTCCCAATCCGCCGTGAGCCGTATCTGGCGGGCGTTCGCGCTCCAACCGCACCGCGTCGAGACGTTCAAACTGTCGGCCGATCCGTTCTTCGTGGAGAAGGTCCGGGACATCGTGGGGCTGTATCTGAATCCGCCGCAGCGTGCTCTGGTGTTGTGCGTGGACGAGAAGAGCCAGATACAAGCCCTGGATCGCACGCGACCGATTCTCCCGTTGCGGCCGGGCGTGCCCGCACGGCAGACGCATGACTACGTTCGCAACGGGACCACCTCTCTATTCGCCGCGCTGGACATCGCCACCGGCAAAGTCATCGGTTCGCTGCACCACCGGCAGCGGCATCAGGAGTTTCTGCGTTTCCTGGAACGGATCGACGAAGCCGTTCCGGAGGCTCTCGACATTCATCTGGTGATGGACAACTACGGCACCCACAAGATGCCCAAAGTCCAGCGCTGGTTTGCGCGTCGGCCGCGCTACCACCTGCACTTCACACCCACCAGCGCCAGTTGGCTGAACCAGGTTGAGCGCTTCTTCGGTCTGCTTACAGAGCGGAGGATTCGGCGGGGGACTTTCGGCAGCGTCCGTGAACTGGAGTCGGCCATTCGGGACTACCTGGCTCATCACAACCAGAACCCCACGCCCTTCGCCTGGACTGCCGACGCCGACTCGATCCTCAAGAAGATCGCACGGTTTTGCGTGCGAACTTCTGACTCAGGACACTAGGGACTCATGCTGAGCGCGGCGGAGGTTCGGGTGCTGGGGTCGCTGGTGGAGAAGGAGATGGCGACGCCCGAGTATTATCCGCTGACGCTGAACGCGCTGGTGAACGCGTGCAACCAGAAGTCGAACCGCGATCCGGTGGTCAGCTACGGCGAGGACACGGTGGCGGAGGCCATCGACTGCCTGCGCGAAAAGAAGATGGCGGCGGTCATCACGGGCGCGGGGATGCGCGTTCCGAAATATCGTGAAACGCTCTCGGAGACGCTCAACCTGGGGCGGCGCGAGCTGGCGATCCTGTGCGAGCTGATGCTGCGCGGGCCGCAGACGGTGGGCGAGCTGCGCGACCGCGCGGGGCGGCTGCATCCGTTCAGCGATCTGGAGGAGGTGGAGTCCGTTCTGCGGCGCCTGATGGAGTGGCAGCCCGAGCCGCTGGCGACGCGGCTGCCGCGCCTGCCCGGAGCCAAGGAACTGCGCAACGCGCACCTGCTTTCGGGGCCGCCGGCGGTCGCGCAGCCGGCTGCCGCCGCGCCCGAAACCACGGAGCGTACGGGACGGCTTGCGGCGCTCGAGGCGGAGGTTCGCGAGCTGCGGGAAGAGGTGCGCGCGCTGCGGAGCGAGATCCAGAAGTTCCGGGCACAGTTCGAGTAGGGGGGGGAACCGGGGACAGTATACTCTGTCCACGGGGGGACAGAGTATACTGTCCCAATCACGCGTGATGGTTCAGGGGGCCGCGGCCGCGGCCTAGGGCGGGGGCGGTGCGGATGGCGGCGGTGATGAAGGTCTTGGCTCGGGCCACGGCGTCCTCGAGCTGGCTGCCGCGGGCGAGCGAGGCGGTGATGGCGGCGGAATATGTGCAGCCGGTGCCGTGGGTGTGGTGGGTCTCGATGCGCGGCGCGGTGAACTCGCGCCAGGCGCCGGCGGCGTAGAGAACGTCGGTGGCCGGGCCCGCGAGGTGGCCGCCTTTGACCAGCGCGGCCCGCGCTCCCATGGCACATAAGCGGACGGCGGCCTCGCGCATGGCGCTCACATCCTTCACTTCGATGCCGGTCAGCGCGGCCGCCTCGTCCAGGTTCGGCATCACCAGGAAGGCGCGCGGCAACAGGCGGGTCGCGATGGCCTGACGCGCGGCGGCGGACAGCAGCGGCGCGCCGCCTGAGCCGATCATGACGGGATCGACCACGAGCGGGAAGTTGAACCCGGCGGCCAGATCGGCCAGCGCCTCGACGATTTCCGCGGTGCCGAGCGCTCCGGTCTTGGCGGCTTGCGGCGGGATGTCGCCGATCGCCGCCCGCACCTGCTCGATCACGAGCGGCGCCGGCACGCACTCCACGCGCGCGATGCCCTCCGTGTTCTGCACCGTGAGCAGGGTGATGGCCGCCTCGCCATAGACGCCGAACTGGTGGAAGGTCTTGAGGTCGGCCTGGATGCCGGCGCCTCCGCTCGGATCGGAGCCGGCGATGGAGAGGGCGACGGGCGTCACTCTGTCATTTTGACACTATGGGAGCCGAGGTTCCGACCGCGTTTGTGATCTTGACGGCGACGGAGCCGATGTCGGAAACGTTGCCCGCGACGCTGAAGACCTGCTTGAGCTCGAACAGGCCGGTTCCGGCGTGCGGGAAATAGCTCTGAAACGGCGCCGTCGCATCGACGAAGATGGGCTGGCCGATCTGATGGCCGGAGGTGTCGTTGAAGGTGAAAGACACCTGGGAGGCGGTGCGCGTGTTGTCGAAGCCGTCGGCAGTAACCGCGACGCTGCTGGTTGTGCGTTCCAGAACGACCGTGTCGAGGCCCACGAGCGCCGCGTTGATCGTGAACTCCTGGGACGCGAGTTGGGTGTCCCGGAGCGCGGCGGTAAACGTTAGAGGGCAAGCGGTAGTGCCGGTCTGAAACGTGATCTCGTGGGCGCCGGCGAATTCAGCCATTGTTTCGCCTTTGGTAAGGGTAAACGACACCTCCCTCGGGGCGAAGGCGCCATTCGCCGTAATGAAGCCCATTTGCGAGTCTCCCGTGTACCCCTGCCCCGGGGACACGGTCAGCGTCCCAGCGCCGTCGGCGGGGAGGGGAGAGTCGAAGGTGATTGAGATCTTGGCATGCTCGTCGCTGGCAAGCGCAGGCGCGGCTGCGATCTTGGCCTTGGGCCAGGCCGGCGCCGAGGTCGGCGTCGGGGTCGGTGCTGAAGTGGGATCGGGCGTCGCGGTTGGAGTGGCTAAAACGCGAGGTGACAGGATGGTGGGGCCAGCGCCGGCGCCGATGAGGTCGTATTCGGCCTGCGGTTGGAGGATGGGCTCCGGCGAAGACGCCAGAACGGCGGCCTGGACCCAAAGTTCGCCCAGGTGGGCCGGCCCCGCCGTTACCGGGGAGAACGTTATGGTGAACTCGACGGACTGTCCGACAGACAGCGTGGTCCCCAACGGATTGCATCCGACCCACCCGAGCTGGAAAACGGCGCCGTCCACGGAGAGCTTGGTCAGGACGGCGCTGGCGGGCCCGTTGTTGGTCAACTGAAGGGTCACGGTCTGGGGCGCGGTGGTCGTAACCGTGCCGAAATCGACGGCCTGCCCTGGTTCGTAGGTGGTTCCCACGGAAGGCGCCGCGAGCTGTAGTAGCTGAATCTGGGCGGGCGTGCAGGAGGCAGCCAGCAGCAGCGCCGACAGGAGCCGGGGCGGGATCATTGCGCCGCCTCCATCACCGGGATGCGCCAGGTCCGTTCGCGCATGCCTTCGAGGCGCAGTGCAAGAGGTGCGCCGCCGTCGGCGAGCCGCACGGCCAGCCATACGCCGCTCATCTCCAGGTCGATGGCGACCGCTGGGGCGGGCAGCGCCATGCGCCGTTCGGTGACAACGCGCCGCAGAATGGGCAACGGGGCCGACCGCGGCTTCAATCCGGAGGGAAGATCGGTCTCAGCCCGGGCTATCCGTTCGACGGCGGCGCCGGGTGGCCGGATGAGGAGTCCCGTCCCGTCCGCGAAAATGACCGTGCCGTCGCTCAGAAGCGCCAGGGGGGCGGCCACGTCTTCGAGCGGAGTCTGCGACTCGATGACGCCGCCCGCCACGGAGATTCGAACCAGGCGAGGTCCCGGGGTGTCCGCCACTACCGCGGTCAGATGGAACATATCCGGACTCGCAATCGCGAGCAGGTAACCGCCAAGCGATTGCGAGTCCAGGACGGAGCGAGGAGGGGATTGCGCGTCAACCTGGACGAGCTGTCCGGTCGACGGAAAGTAAGCGAAACCCGCCTGGCCGGTGCGGGGCAGCGCGAACAGGGCCGCTCCCGGAGGCGCGTCCCATCGCGCCAGCAGTTTCAGACTGCCATCGCGCACTTCGAGCGAGCCGGCTGTCTTGACGAGCGCGAACGAACCCGAGCACGCCGCCGAAACGACGCCATGAGCCACGGGCGCGCCCGCGAGCAACGCTCCGGAGATGCCGTGGACGGGCCGCAGCGAGCCATCCGCGCCGCGCAGGCAACCCGCCCGTGGCGCCTCGATGGCGGGCTGCGCCAGTGCGGTGGTCAGGCACAAAGCGAAGGCTGCAAGGTGTCGAGTCATGATCAAGGATGAGCCCCGACATCCGGGGAGCCCACCGCGGTGATCGACGTGACCCCTCCGGACCCGGTGGATTGTTGCGCTCCGTGAGCTCCGCCTGAGCTTCGCAAGCCGAGCGTGGCCGCCACCGCCCCGGCCGTCGTGGCGCCGATGAGGATCCACTTCAGGTGTCCGCCGCCGGAAGCGTGCGGTTTCATCACCACCCGGGGCCCGTGCTTTTCAGTCTCCAGCACGGTGCGCTTTTCAGGCGCTGGCTCCGAGAGACGGCGGGCCGCGATGGTTCCGGCGCGCAGCCGCCCGCTGACCGCCGTGATGCGGATCTCCACGGGGCCTGCCAGGCGGTTCCAGGTTATGGGTGTGGTGGCGGCGCGACCGTCCGGACCGGTAGTCACGATGGCGGTGCTCGCTCCGTTTGCGAATGCGCCGCCCGGACCGTCGTCCGGCAGCCGCACGGTGACCACGGCTCCCGGCACGGGCTTGCCCATCCCGTCGGTCACCTCGACGGCGATCCCGGCGGAGCGGGAGCCCGCCACGTGGTCCGCACCGTCGCTATCAATGGCGCCTACTCTCAGCAGGGAGGTCTGTGCAGCCAACAGCACCGGGAGGAGGAGACCGATGGCACTGCGCATTTCAATGTAGTAGTGGGACAAAGAGAGGGGGGTTCTCAGGGGAAGCGGTCTGGAGGGCTGGGGCCCGTGGGAAAATGGGGGCGTGAGGATCCTGCTGTACAGCGGCAAGGGGGGCGTTGGAAAGACGAGCCTCGCGGCGGCGACGGGTGTCAGGCTGGCGCAGATGGGGCGCCGCACGCTGGTGTTGAGCATCGATCCGGCGCACAGCCTGGCGGATTCCTTCGATCTCGAAACCGAGCTGTTCCACTCGCGGACATCGGACCCGCTGGAGGTCGCGCCCTGCCTCTCCATACAGGAACTGAACATCCAGCGGGAAATCAAGCGCCACTGGCAGGAAATTTCGTCCTACGTGATCTCGGTGTTGCGAACCACGGGCCTGGAGGGCGTGCAGGCGGAGGAACTGGCCATTCTGCCGGGCATGGAAGAGCTGAGCGCGATGATGTACATCAACCAGTACCGGAGGGAGGGGCGCTACGACGTCATCATCCTCGACGCTGCGCCCACGGCCGAGTCCATGCGGTTCGTCAGCATGCCGACCACGCTGGATTGGTATATGAAGCACATCTTCCCGTTCCAGCGCAGCCTGCTGAAGGCGGTGAGGCCGATCGCCAACCGCGTGGCCCCGTTCGAGCTTCCGGCCGACAGCTACTTCGCCAATATCCACGAGCTGTTCGGGAAGCTCGAAGGCGTGGATGACCTGATGGAGGACCCGCAAATCACCAGCGTGCGGCTGGTGACGAACCCGGAGAAGATGGTGCTGCGCGAGACGCAGCGCGCCTTCGTGTACTTCTCGCTGCACGGCCTGACGGTGGATACGGTGATCGCCAACCGCGTGCTTCCGGCCACGGTGAACGATGTGTTTTTCGCGGAGTGGCATGCTTCGCAGGATAGAATCCGGCAGGAGATCGAGGAGTACTTCGCGCCCATCCCGGTGAAGCGGGTGCCGCTGTTCACGCACGAAGTTCTGGGGCAGGAGAGGCTCGAAGAGCTGGCGCGGGCGATGTATGCTGAGGGGGAAGATCCGGCGGCGGTAACGCGCACCGAGCGGCCCTACACGTTCGGAAAGCAGAACGGGCACTACGAGATTAAGGTGCTGCTGCCGTTCGCCACCAAGGGCGAAATCGGGTTATTCAAGAAGGGCGATGAGCTAGTGGTCGAGATCGGGACTTTCCGGCGGCACATCGGGCTGCCGACGTCGATGGCGGCGCTGGCGCCCGCGCGGGCACGGCTGGAGAACCGGATCCTGACCGTCGAGATGAAGGAGGCGCAAGCATGACCGAGCAGCAAACAGCGACCCAGCCTGCGGCCGAGCGCGTCTACGAGCGCTGCCTGTGCCGGGAGGCGATGGACCGGTTCGAAGACCTATTCCATGTCGGCGACGAGGCGCGGCAGCACATTCAGAACTCGAGGATCGAGTTTCTCAAGGCCATCCGAAGCCTCATCGACGACCGCATCGCGCACCTTTCCAGCGGCACCCAGCAAGGCACGAACGTGAGCGTCGAGTAATGGCCGGCCTGGCACCGGGAGACGCCGCTCCCGAGATCGAGCTCGAGGACGAGCGCGGCGAACGGTTCCGCCTTTCCGCGTTGCGCGGGCGGAAGGTGGTGCTGTACTTCTATCCCCGGGCAAACACTCCGGGCTGCACCACGGAGGCTTGCGAGTTTCGCGACCGGGCGGCGGAGTTCGCGGGCAGCAATGCAGTCATCGTGGGCGTCTCTCCAGACAAGCCCGCGGCTCAACTGAAGTTCAAGACCGGCAAGAGCCTGCCCTTCACGCTGCTGGCCGATGTGGACCGCAGCGCCGCCAAGGCCTACGGCGTCTGGAAGCAGAAATCCATGTACGGCAAGACCGTGATGGGGATCGAGCGCAGCACGTTCGTCATCGGCGAAGATGGGCACATCGAGCGGATCTTCCGCAAGGTGAAGGCCGCGGGGCATGCGGCCGAGGTGCTGGAAACGGTGCGCTGACGGGCAAGCTGAAGCGTGCCCTACTGAGCGTCCGGTTCGATGAGCTTGCGGATCTGGGCTTGCGCGTCCTGCATCGCCTGCGTGGTGACTTTCACGGCCGCGGAGGTCACGTCGGCGGACTTCGCGATCCAGGCCTGCCCCAACGGTGACTTATAGAAAGCCAGGATGCCGTCCAGTTCCTCTTCCGTGAACGTATCCGCGTAGAGCTTCACGAACTGGGGCCTTAGTTTGTCCCAGCTCAGTTGGTCGGAGAGGATCTGTGCGACCTTCTGGTCGAAGGCGGCCTTCTCGGCGCCGGCCGGCGCCTTGCGGGCGGCCTCGCCTCTCAGCAACCCCTGGGAGCGCGCCAGCAGTGGCTTGTAGCTCAGGTCGGCCTTGGTGATCCGGAGGAGTTCGTCGGCCTTGGCCATTCGGGAGGCGTCGTCCGCCCAGGCGGCGCCGGCCAGCAGGAACGCCGCCGCGAGTCCGATTACCGTTCGAGAATGCTTCATAGAACGAATCATCTCATTTCCAGGGGCATGAGGATGGCGGCCTTCTTGACTGCGAGGCGGATGGGCCGCGGAAGGCGCTTCGGGGGCACTCTGAGCTCGACCCTTGAACCGCATGCCGCGTAGTGTCAGTATTTCCCAGCCTTTTTAAGCGCGGCCTCGATTGTTGGGAGCGGCAGCAGCAGTCACAACGGCGTGTCCAGCAGGGGCACAGCGCCATAGCTGGCGTACCATCCTGCCACCCGTTCATTCTTGGCGTCGGTGACAAGCACCACGCCGCCGACCTCCGCTGCGGCCAACAGGCAGCGTCTGCCCGCGCCGTATGATGTCCGGCGCCCGGGCATAGTCAACCGAGACGGGGCTCAGACTATAGAAGCCGAGAATGGTTTTCTTGCCGGCATCGTCAATCGCAAGGAACGTTTTCGCACCGCCCAGCTCGTGGCTCTTGCGGGCGTAACGGCGCAAGAATTCATTCAGCGCTTCTTCGCCGCAGTCGAACGCTTCCCGATCATGTTTCCTGCTGATCGGCTCTTCGTGCCATGCCGTCACGATTAAGACCGCTTTGGCAATGCCCGAGCGGCTGCCAGCAGTTTTGCGTTCGGCGCAGGCGGATTCTCCAGCACATCCAGAACCCGCAAACTATCCCTTGCGGAGAGCCGTACGTGATCCGCCTCCTCGATGACGGCCTTGGCGGCGCGCAAGGCGTGACGAACGACAAAATCCGTCAGGTCAGTGTGGTTCAGGGCCACCGCACGCAAGAGCAGCGCTTTCTCGTCGGCCCGAATCCACTCGTATGGGTATTGATTGCGTACATGATCGACACGGCGGCGTGGCTTTCGTCCTATCGCGCCTCATCTCTCACAAAGGGTAAGTCGGCACGGAGCGCCGCGCGAACCTTGTAAAGACGAACCTTGCGCGGTCCGCCCGCCCGCGCCGGCAAGGACCGCTACTCCTTCAGCTCGACGATAGTCGCCCCCGCCCCGCCTTCGTTCTGCGGGGCGGGGTAGAACTTCTCGACGTTGGGGTTCTCGGCGAGTAATTCGGCGATGGTGCGGCGGAGGACGCCCATGCCGTGGCCGTGGACGATGCGGACGCGGTTCACCGAGGCCAGCAGGGCGCTGTCGAGGAACTTGTCGACCGCTTCCCGCGCTTCCTCGGCGCGCTGGCCGATCACGTTTACCTCGCGCATGCTCACGTAGACCTCCGGGCCGGAGGACTTGAACGATACGCCTTTGGGCAGCTTCGTGCCGCCTTCGCCCGCGGCGGGCAGCACTTCGAGAACTTCGTCGCGCGAGACCTGCATCTTCATGAAGCCGGCTTCGACCTCGAGGCGATCGGTGCCGATAAGCCGCCGCACGCGTGCCGGCTCGCGCACGTTCTTCAAGCGCACGCGCGAGCCTTCGGCGATCTTCAGCGGCGCCAGCTCGCCTTGCCGCGCGTCGGACTGCGTCGAGAGGATGGCGGTCTCGATCTCCTCGCGCAGCTCGCGTTTCACCTTGGAGACGTTGCGCTGCGCCTGGGCGGCCGCGCGCTTCTGGTCGCCGGTGACGGCAACCTTACCGATGGCTTCCTGGGCTTGGGCATCAAAGCGCTCGAGAACGAGCTCGGCCTGGCGCTCGATCTCTTTGAGCTTGGCCGATTCGCGCTTGGCCCACTCCTCCGCCAGCGCCTTCTCCCGCGCCTGGAGCTTCAGGCGCTCCTCCTCCAAGGCGCGCTGCGAAACGGCGACCTCGGCGAGGCGGCGGTCGAGCTCGGCAAGGAAACGCCCCAGGTCGCGCTCGCGGGTGCCCAGCGTGGCGCGCGCCCGATCGAGGATTTCGGCGGGAAGGCCGAGCCGGCGGGCGATATCGAGGCCCGCGGACTTGCCGGGCGCGCCCAGGCGCAGCACGTAGGTGGGCTCGAGCGTCTCCTCGTCGAAGCCCATGGAGCCGTTGAGAACGCCCTCGGTGTTGGCGCCGAAAACCTTGAGCGCCAGCAGGTGCGTGGAGGCCAGCGTGAAGGCGCCGAGCGACCGGCAGCGGTCCAGGATGGCCACGCCCAGCGCGCCGCCCTCTTCGGGATCGGTGGCGCGGCCCAGCTCGTCGAGCAGGACCAGCGACTCGGGCGTGGCCTGCTCCAGGATGTCGCGCACGCGGCTCATGTGCGCGGAGAAGGTGCTGAGACTTTCCTGGATGGATTGCTGATCGCCGATGTCGGCCAGCACGCCGTCGAAGAACGGGAACTCGGCCTCGGCGCAGGGCACGGGCAGGCCCGCCTGCGCCATCAGCGCCAGCAGTCCCACGGTCTTGAGCGTGACCGTTTTGCCGCCGCTGTTCGGGCCGCTGATGAGCAGCGTGCGCGTCCCGCCTTCGAGCGTGAGCGATGCCGCCACCACCGTGCGCTTCTGCCTCCGCAGCACGTCTTCGAGCAGCGGATGGCGCGCCTCGCGCAGGGCCAGGCGGCGGGTGCCCTCCGGACTGAAGCGTGGGATGACGCAGCCGAAATCGACGGCGAATTGCGCCTTGGCGAAGAGCAGCTCGAGCTCGCCGAGGATGGCGAGGGTCCGCTGAATGGGGCCGGCATAGTCGCGCAGCCGGGAGGTGAATTCGAGCAGGATGCGGTGCACCTCGCGCATCTCCTCTTCGGCGAGGCGCACCAGCTCGTTGTTCAGCTCGATGGTCTCGAGCGGCTCGACGAACAGCGTCTGGCCGGTTCCGCTGGCGCCGTGAATGACGCCATCGATCTTGCGGCGCTGGCCGGCGACGATGGGCACCACGAAGCGCTCGTTGCGGATGGCGACGTATTCCTCCTGCAGCTCCTCCTTGTGCGTGCGCAGGAAGCGCTGGAGCGAGTCCTGTATGGCGCCTTTCTGGCGCTCCATGTCGCGGCGCAGGCGGCCGAGCAGGACGCTGGCATGGTCGGCGACCGTGCCATCGGGCAGGATCTTGCCGGCCAGGTCCTTGAGCAGGGAGCGGAACTCGCCCATGGCGGCGCCGCGAGCGCCCAGCTTCGGGAAGCGGTCGCCGACGGCGAGGAGCACGGAGCGGATGTCGGAGGCGAGGTCGAGCAGCTCGGTGAGCGCCAGAATCTCTTTTCCCTCGAGCGATGCGCCTTCGATGTGGAGCTTGTGGACCGAGTCGCCGGTGTCAGGCAGGGAGGAGAAGCGCAAGCGGACGGCGGCTCCGCGGGCGGCCGGCTGCGGGCGCGCGGCGGCGCGCAGATAGTCGATGGCCTCGGCCGCGTCGGCGAGCGCGCGCTCGGCGGCCAGGCGGTCGGCGCCCGGCGCGACGTTTTCGAGCTCGGCCTGACCGAGCGGACTGGCGACGTAACGGCCCAGCAGGTGGCGCAGGGCGTCGAATTCGAGGAGCTGGGCGCTGGTGTTCATGTCAGGGCTCTTTCAATAACCGCGAGAGTTCCTTCGGTGATGCGATAAGTGGCCAGCTCCTCGCGCGGCACCCAGACGGCGCGGCTAGCGTCGCTCGCAGCACGCAATTCGCCGCCGGTCACCTTGCAGAAGTAGTCGATCAACACGTAATGATACTCGGTCCGCCCGTCCACGTCGGGCATGATCCGCTCGAAGACCTCGGCGATGGAGACGGGCTCGACCTCGAGTCCGGTCTCCTCGCGCACCTCGCGGCGGATGGCGTCCTTCAGACGCTCGCCCACCTCCACGACGCCGCCGGGAAGCGACCAGACGCCCTTGAGCGGCTCGTGGCCGCGCTCGACTACCAGCACGCGCCCGCCATCCTCGATAATCGCGCCGACCCCTAGAATCGGGCGGTCCGGATAGCGGCGGGAATTGGGCACATGTTCAGTATGGCAGAGGGGGCGCGCGATGAGCGGAATCGAGGGTCACTCCCTGAGATGGGCGAAACGGGCACGCAGGACTGCCCTTCAGGCACTGTGCGACCTCCGCACTCGTCATCTGGATTGCCACTGAAGCCTCCCTCAGGCCTCCGCGTAGAAGCTCAGCACATTGTCCCCCTGCCGCACGGTGCGCGTGCGCCGCAGGCGGCCGTACTGGTCGTGCAACTCGAGGCGCACGTCGTGCTGCACGATTGTGAGGGGCGGCGGGGCGGCGCCGAGGAGGTCCAGCGCGGCGGCGTATTCGACCGCGAGGTCGTAGGGCGGGTCAATGAAGACGATCCCGGCCTTGAGCCGCGGCAGAACCGCCAGGGCCTTCGAGCAGAAGACCTGGGCGCGCGTCTCGACGCCGAGCGTCTTCAGGTTCTCCCGGATCAGATCGACGGCCGCGCGGCTTCTCTCGATAAAGATGGCCTCCCTCGCGCCGCGGCTCAGCGCCTCGATGCCGACCGCGCCGGTGCCCGCGTAGGCGTCCAGAAACGTGACGCCCTCGATGCGCGGCGCCAGGATGTCGAAGAGCGTCTCGCGCAGCCGATCCGGCGTGGGCCGGAGGTGCGGCCCTTGGAGCGACTTCAGGCGGCGGCTTCGGAACTCTCCTGCTATGACGCGCATGGCTAGGGACGATCTTCGCATATGGCGCGGGGACGCAAAAGAATCCTGGGGACACGCCTGCCTATCGTGGTTGGCGAGGGACTTCGTGAATCGAGCCCGGAGTGTCCCCGGATTCTTTTGCGGACGTGGTCAGCGCCGGACTTCGTGAAGCTGGCCCGGAGTGTCCCCGGATTCTTTTGCGGACGTGGTCAGCGCCGGACTTCGTAAAGCTGGGCCGGAGTGTCCCCGGATTCTCTTGTGGTGCTTCTCACCCCACCTGCGCCAGGCCGTAGCGGGTCTGCCAGTGGCCTCTCAGGTAGGCCAGAGCGCGGCGGCGATCGTCGTCCGTCTCCGGCCGCGCTACGAGCGAGGCGGCTTCGCGGCGCGCGATCTCGAGGATCTCGGAATCGCGCAGGATGCTGGCGATCCGCAGCGCGGGAAGGCCGGATTGCCTGGTGCCGAAGAACTCGCCCGGGCCGCGCAGCTTCAAATCCATTTCCGCGATGTGGAAGCCGTCGCTCGAGTCCACCATGGTGCGGATGCGCTCGCGGCCGATGTCGCTGAGCTTGCCGGTCACCAGGATGCACGCGCTCTGAGCCGCGCCCCGCCCCACGCGCCCGCGAAGCTGATGCAACTGCGAGAGGCCGAAGCGCTCCGCCTGCTCGATCACCATCACCGTCGCGTTGGGCACGTCGATACCGACCTCGATCACCGTGGTCGAAACCAGGATCTGCGTCTCGCCGGTCTTGAAGCGCTCCATGGCGGATTCCTTTTCGGCGGTGGTGAGCCGGCCGTGCATCAGGCCGATGCGGAGCTGCGGGAAAACCTCGACGGCCAGGTGCTGGTACATCTTCTCGGCGGCCTTGATGGCCTGCGTTTCGGACTCCTCGATGACCGGGTAGACCACATAGGCCTGGCGGCCCTGCTCGATCTCGCGCTTCACGAAACTCCAGACCTGCTCGATGGAGTCTTCCGCGGCGTGGCGCGTGACGATGGGCTTGCGGCCGGGCGGGAGCTCGTCGATCACCGAGACGTCGAGGTCGCCGTACAGGGTCAGCGCCAGCGTGCGCGGGATGGGCGTCGCGGTCATGACGAGCACGTCCGGGTGCAGGCCCTTTTCGATCAGCTTCAGCCGCTGCATGACGCCGAAGCGGTGCTGCTCGTCTACGATGGCCAGGCCCAGTTTGTGGAACTCCACGTCCTGCTCGATGAGTGCGTGCGTGCCCACGGCGAACTGGACCAGGCCGTCCGCGAGCGCGCGCTTGAACTGCGCTTTCTCGCCCTTGGTGTTCGAGCCGGTGAGCAATGCGACGTTGTAGCCGAGCTTGCGGAACAGGTCCTTGAAATAGAAGAAATGCTGGGTGGCGAGAATCTCGGTGGGCGCCAGCATCGACACCTGGCAGCCGTTTTCGACGGCGATAATGGCCGCTTCGGCCGCCACCAGCGTTTTGCCGCTGCCCACGTCGCCCTGAAGCAGACGGTTCATGGGCGCGGGCGATTCCATGTCCCGGGCGATTTCGGCCAGCACGCGCTTCTGCGCGCCGGTGGGCTTGAACGGGAGCATGCGCTTGATCTGCTCACGCACGCGATCCGTTAGCTGGAAAGCGATGCCAGGCTGCTTGCGGGCGGTGCTGTGTTTCAGGGCGAGGCCGCATTCGAGCCAGAAGAATTCCTCGAAAATGAGGCGGAACTGCGCCTGCGAGCGGAACTCGTTCAGCAGGCGGAGATCGGAGCCGGGCGGGGGGAAGTGCAGGTCGCGGAGGGCGGTCCACAGATCCGGCAGTTTGAGCTGGCCGCGCAGGCGCTCGGGAAGCGGATCGGGTCCCGGCGGCAGCGCTTCGAGAACGTGCCAGACGAGCCGGCGAAAGACGCGGGTGGTGATCTTCGCGGCGGCCTCGTAGATGGGGACGATGCGGCCGGTGTGCAGCCCCGCTTCACCCTCTTCCTCCTCGCCCAGAATTTCGAACTCGGGGTGGAGGATGGAGAGCTCACCGGAGTAGCTGTCGAACTCGATTTTGCCGTAGAGCGCGATGCGCTGGCCCGGCTCGATCACCTTTTCGAGATAGCCGCCGTGGAACCACTTGCACACCAGCGTGGCGCCGGAGGCGTCGCTGAAAACGGCCTCGAACAGGCCCAGGTTGCGCCGCCGAAAGCCGGCCAGGCGCGCGCTCTGGACTTCGGCGATGACGGTGGCCATTTCGCCGGGGGCGAGCTGGCCGATGGTCTTGACGTTGGTGCGGTCCTCGTAACGGAAGGGCGGGTAGGAGAGCAGGTCCTCAACCGTTTTGAGGCCTTTGGCCTCGAGCATCGCCGCGCGCACCGGGCCCACGCCCTTGAGGTACATCAGCGGAGTGGAGAGGGTCAGGCTCATGCGGAAGCTGCTGGGCTGAAGCCTCGCGCGGGCTCAGGCCCGCCCCCCGAGGATGGCCAAGCCCGGTTCATTACTCCAGATCGATCCGATACACGAACGCGTAGTCGCAGGGCCTCTCAGCCGGCGACGTGATCCGCAGCTCGCCGGCAGACTGGTTCCACTTCAGCTTGTCGCCGCTGCCCAGCATTCGGATCGACTTGATCTTGCGGCCCTTCAGCGCGCCGTCGGAGCCGAGCGAGCCGATCGCCGCTTCGGCGCCGGGCCAATCGAGCGCGATCGCGTAGAGCGTTTTGCCCTTGGTGGTGAAGCGGAAATCACGCCCCGTGAAGGGCTGGCTCTTGGTGTCGTTGAAGGAGCCGCCCTTCACCTCGGTCGGACCTTCGCCGAAAACCGTGAATGGCCGCGTGCCGTAAATCGCCTCGCCATTCACCGCCAGCCACCGTCCCATGTCCAGCAGGACCTCTCGCGCGGGCTCGGGGATGGTCCCATCGGGCTTCGGGCCGATGTTCAACAGCAGCGTGCCGTTCTTGCTGACGATATCCACCAGGTCGCCGATGAGCGAAGCCGCGGTGCGGAACTGCTCGCCTTCGACGTAGCCCCACGACTTCAGGCCCACCGAGGTGTCCGTCTGCCACAGCGTGGCGCGCGGCTTATCGAGTTTACCGCGTTCCATGTCAAACACTGCCGCGCCCTGCGGGAACGCCTGGTTCTTATAATCGATTGCGACGCCCTGTCCCCACTCCGCGCCGCGGTTGTAGTAGAACGCCGCGAACCGCTGCAAGTAAGGCTGGAAAGCCGGTTGCTCGATCCACCAGTCGAAGTAGACCAACTGCGGATGATACTTGTCGACGAGCTCGGAGGTGCGGGCAAGCCAATCTTCCATGTGCGCTCTGCTCGGCTCGGACTCTTTGCCGTCGGGCGTCTGCTTCGGCTGCGCCGGGCCATAGAGGCCGAAGTACCAGGGGTCGCGGACATCCGAGTCGAACTTCATGCCGCCCTCGAAGAACCACCAGTGCTCCGCCCGGTGGGAGGAGACGCCGAACACGAGTCCCTCTTTCCGCACGGCCTCGGAGAGCTCCTTGATGACGTCGCGGCGCGGGCCCATCTTGGCCGCGTTCCATTCGGTGAAGCTGCAGTCGTACATGGGGAAGCCGTCGTGATGCTCGGCGACGGGCACGACGTACTTGGCTCCCGCCTTGCGGAACAGCTCGGCCCATTCGGCCGCGTTGAAACGCTCCGCGCGGAAGAGCGGAATGAAGTCCTTGTAGCCGAATTTGGACTGCGGGCCGTAGGTGGCCAGGTGGTGCTGGAACTCCGGCTCTTTGGGCAGATACATGTTGCGCGGGTACCACTCCGAGCCGAACGCCGGCACCGAGTACACGCCCCAGTGAATGAAGATGCCGAACTTCGCATCCTGATACCACTCCGGCGCCTGAAACTTCTCGAGCGAATCCCAGGCGGGCCGGTAGGGGCCATTAGCGGCGGTGCTGTCTACCGTGGCCAGGGCCGCCGCCACCCGCTGGTCATATGACTGCGCGGCGGCCGCCACCGCGCCGAACGCCATTGCAAGAAGAACACGTCGCATGTCGAAGGACCCTCCCCGTATCACTCCGCTATCTTAGCCGAAGACGAGGGGGACCCGAGGCGCGGGCATAAACTGCCCTGCTGAAGACGGCCCTCGCTGACGGCGGCGGGCCTGGTCCGCAGTGGCGGACGTCCGCGGCTCTCTGGTGCGTCCGCTTCAGGTTGGCGACGAGACGCGCGGAACCGCATGCGGCAGAAGCCGGGGTACGGCGATATGGCAGGCGAAAGGAGCTTCGCGCGGCAAAGCTCAGTCCACGCTGTCCGGCTGCGTCAGCCCGAAAGCCCGCTGCCGCGAACCGTTGAAGTCTCGACTGCTCGCAGGGTTCTGGCCGCCGTGCCACCGGGTAAATGAGTCCTTGGCCACGCGGCAGATCGCGCGCCGGTTCTGGATGGCCAGCCTTAGCCATCTCCACGCTCCCTTTTGCGGGAAGTAGATTCCGCGGAAGAATAGCCGGGCTAGCAGGTGGCTGATCTTGTAGGCGGCCGGCTCGTCCGCGATGGACTCCAGGGCTCCCTCGATCGCAGCCGGGCTGTAAGAGTTCGCCCAGGCATAGCGAACCTCCTCCTGCACCTCGGGGATCGTAATCTTCAAAGGCGCGTGCGCCATCCGAAACGGGGCGAACTCGAGCCAGTGTTTCGGCCGCGTCAGTCGCCCTTCCTTTTCGAGGCGCCTATACAAAGGGGTGGCGGGAAAGGGCGTGATCTGTCCAAATACCGGCAGCCCCGGGGGCCACTGGCGAATCTGGGCGAGTGTGCGCTCGCCCACGCCGGGAGTATCGTGATCCAGACCGAAGATAAACGAAGTGATCGCATAGATGTGGCGCCGGGCCAGTGACTGAAGGGCGCGCTCGTAATCCGCCGGCTTGTTGAAACCTTTGTTCACGCTGGCGAGATTGGCGGGATCGAGGGATTCCATCCCGATGAAGATCCATTTCCCGCCCGAAGCAGCGATCAAATCGAGCAGTTCTTCGTCTTTCAACAGGTTGGCGCTGATTTGCCCCACCCACGACAGTTCGGCTCCGGCGGCAATGATATCGCGCAAAAGCGACTTGGTCCGCTTGACATCGATCGCGAAATTGTCATCGACGAAGAATACGGCGGCCTTTCCGCGACTGCGGCCGGCGCGCTCTTTGATCCTCAGCATCTCCTCGACGATGCTCCGGTTGGACCGGAACCGGATCGAGTCGCCAAAGAAACCCGTGACCGTACAGAATTCGCATCCATAAGGACAGCCGCGTCCGGATTCGATGGGGATAATATGAAACGTCTCCCACTCGAAGCCGAACCGCCGCATGACAGGACGCAAAATGCCTGGAATCCGGTTGAACTGACGCAAGTCGATCGAGTCCCAAGGAATCGCCGGGTAATCCTGTAGGGTCGGCTTTCGCTCCTGGCCGAGGGCGTCTACTGGAGCGTAAATCTCCTTGAGTTCGCCGCGCGCCGCATCTTCCACGATCCGAGGCCAGGTTTCATCCGCTTCACCCAGAGCCAGCGCGTCTGCGTGACGCGGTCCGCCGCTTTGCCCGAGAGCCTCTTCAGGCAGTTCCGTCACATGAGGTCCGCCCATGACCACCGGAATGCCGGCCGCGCGGATTGCATCCGCCACCCGGTACGCGCTGGCGATCATGCGGGTCATGGCGCCGATTCCGACCAGCCCGATCCGCTGGTCGAGTGCGAACCGAACCAGTTCGGCGTCGCTCATCGGCCGGGTGTTGCCGTCGACCAGCACCACCTCATGGCCGCTGGGCGTAAGAGCCTGCAGCAGGAACATCCAGAGGTGAGGCATGAAATTCTGCGTGACCCCATTGTCGGGGCTATAAAGCAGGACCCGCATGTACTTGCCTGTCCCGGGGTCCACATCGAACCGCGGGCGCTACCTTTCTCCGGCAAGTAGTCCGCAGTTAGCGCCCGGGCCTGTCAAGCCATCCGCGCGGGATTTCGTGTCGGTACAGCTATCCTATCATCTGTTCGCAGTCCGCGCGAAGCCGCTATGATTCGACTTGCGAAAAGGCGCCGCCAAGCTGGCGTGATCCCGAACTCGGGACGCGGGAACTGACCGGGCGTGCGGATCGCTCTGGCGTATGGGCTCCTCGGCGACGCGGGCACGCGGAACCGCCTGCCCCACGCGTTGGCCTACGCGTACTCGGCGAGCGTGTCGAGCGGGGGCGTGACGAGCACCTTCTCCATGTCCTCGCCGGTTTCGATCATGTGGCGGAGGTGGCGCGCGGCGAGCGAGGAGCACCAGGGGTCGGTCAGCGGCTTCCGCGTCCGTTCGCTCAGTGCGAGGAGGTCGGGATGCGGGAGCGCCACCACCTTGATTGCCCGCTCCGGGCCGGCCGAGAGCTCGAATTTCACGTCAACCGCGTCGGCGTGGCGAATCGAGATGGCGTTCTGAATCCAGAGAAAGTCGACGTTCCACACTCGCCCCGAGGGGTCCGTGGCTTCGAAGTGGCGGAAGTTGTCCTGCATGGCTGCTAAACAGAGCCTCTTAGATATTTGGGCCGCAGATGAACGCAGATAAACGCCGATAGAACCATTGTTCTGAATCTGCGTTTATCGGCGTTCATCGGCGGCCTGTTGTCATGTTCAGAACTCTCTCGAGTTCTGCCGCACCAGCGCCAGAAATTCGTCGCGCGTCTCCTTGCGCTCGCGAAAGGCGCCCAGCATCGCGCTGGTGACGGCGCCGGAGTGCTGTTTCTCGACGCCGCGCATCATCATGCAGAAATGGCGCGCCTCGCACACCACGCCCACGCCCAGCGGATCGAGCACCTGCTCGAGCGACTGCGCGATCTCCTGCGTCATCCGCTCCTGGATCTGCAGCCGCCGCGCGAACATGTCCACGATGCGCGGAATCTTGCTCAGGCCCAGCACCTTGCGCCGCGGCAGGTAGGCCACGTGCACCTTCCCGAAGAACGGCAGCATGTGGTGCTCGCAGAGGCTGAAGAACTCGATGTCCTTGACGATCACCATCTCGTCGTACTTCACCGTGAAGAGCGCTCCGTTGACCACCTCCTCGATGTCCTGGTGGTAGCCTCCGGTGAGGTACTTCCATGCCTTCTCGACGCGCTCGGGAGTCTTGGACAGGCCCTCGCGGGCCGGGTTCTCCCCAAGCTGGCGGAGGATGTCCTCCATCAGCGACGCGATCGTTCGTTCTGAAACAGCGGCCGCATCGGCGGCGGAATGGTCAGTCGGGTAGCTCAAAGCGGTTCCTCTTCGTTTCCTGAATTCGAATTCCATCGAGCGCCGGCAGGGCGCCGGGAAATACTTGCGGCCACCGGCTGGCGAGCCGCGCGCGGATCTCGAGCGCCAGGTTCTCGGTGGTGGGCACGCGCACGGCAAAGGCCGGAACCTCCGCATTTAGGTCGCGGTGGTCGAAAGGCTCCAAAACCTGCTCCCGCACCAGCGCGTCGAGCGCCGCAAGATCCGCCACCCGGCCCGATTCCGTGTCCACCGGGCCGCGCACGCTCACTTCCAGTGCGTAATCGTGCCCGTGCCCGTAGGGGTTGTTGCACTTTCCGTAGAGCGCGCGGTTTTCGGCATCCGAGAGCCCGGCCGCATGCAGGCGGTGCGAAGCGCAAAAGCGGTAGCGGCGCGTCAGGCGGACCACGGCTGCCCCCCGAAGTAGTCCACGTAAAGGTCTTCGGTCTCGTAGACCCTTACGCCGTGGAGGCGCACGCGCGCGTCGCCCAGGTGCGGCTCAATCCGCCGCCACACCTCGATGGCCAGGTTCTCCACGGTGGGCACCACGGTATCGAACGGCGGGACCTCGCGGTTCAGAAAGCGGTGGTCCATCGGCTCCACGACTTCGCGCTGGAGCGTGTCCTTCAGCCGTTTCAGGTCGAAGACCATCCCCGTCTCCGGCTCGGGATCGCCGGCGAGGGTCACCTCGACCACGTAGTTGTGGCCGTGGCCGTGCGGGTTGGAGGCCGCGCCGTATAGCGCCCGATTCTCCTCATCGGAGAGCCGCGGCACACGGCACACGTGCGACGCCGAGAACTCGACCCTCCTGGTGATCAGCATACGGCCCCCTCAACCCGACGCAAAGTGCCGGCACGGCAGGCTAAAGCCCGCTACACTACTGATACAGCCGCCCGCGAATGGTTACACTAAAATCATAGGAAGTTCGAATGGCTCCAGTCAAAAGCGAACGGATCATTCAAGCGCTGATTGTCGTCTGTCTGGGACTGCTGGTGTGGGTGATCGCGAGCGTTTATCAGGAACGGGTCGTGGTGGCCGGCGACAGCGCCCCCAGCTTCAGCGTGACCACCGACGACGGGCGGACCATCTCGCCCTCCAACTTCGGCGGCAAGCTGCTGGTGGTCCATTTCTGGGCCACCTGGTGCCCGCCCTGCGTCACGGAGACGCCGTCGCTCAACGAGTTCCAGAAGCAGTTCGCCAGTGCGGGCGTGGTGGTGCTCGGCATCAGCGTGGACCAGAACGCCAAGGCCTACCGGAACTTCCTCGAGCGCATGAAGATCACGTTCGCCACCGCGCGCGACCCCGAAGCCAAGATCGCCTCCGACTACGGAACCTACCAGTATCCGGAGACCTACATCATCAACCGCGACGGGAAGGTGCTCGAGAAGGTCATCAGCAATGCCGACTGGATGGACCCCGAGCGCCAGAACCTGATCCGCTCGATGCTTGGCTCATGATCCCGGCGGAAGCCCGAGCGAAGCTGGCCGCGCTACTCGGCCCCCGGGGTTGTCTGGGCCGGCCCGAAGAGCTGGTCCTCTATGAATACGACGCCGGCGTGGACAAGGCGCGGCCCGACCTGGTCGTTTTTCCGCGCTCGACTGAGGACGTCGCCGGAATCGTCAACATTGCCCGCGAGTACCGCATCCCGCTGGTGGCGCGCGGCGCGGGAACCGGCCTGAGCGGCGGCTCGATCCCGGTACGCGGCGGCATTATCGTCGCCTTCGCGCGCATGAATCGCATCCTGGAGATCGATCTCGCCAACGAGCGCGCTGTGGTCGAGCCGGGCGTGGTGAACCTGGACGTTACGCTGGCCGTCCAGGACCGCTGCTATCTCTTCGCGCCGGACCCTTCCAGCCAGAAAGCCTGCACCATCGGCGGCAACGTGGCCGAGAACGCCGGCGGTCCGCACACCCTCGCCTATGGCGTCACCAGCAATCACGTCCTCGGCCTGCAGGTGGTGCTGCCGGACGGTTCCGTAGTGATGACCGGAGGCGTTGAGCCGGACCCGGCGGGCTATGATCTCACCGGCCTCCTGACCGGCTCGGAAGGGACGATGGCTCTGCTGACCAAGATCGTCCTGCGGCTGATGCGGCAGCCCGAGCACGTGCAGACAACGCTCGCCATTTACAACTCCGCCGAGGATGCCGGGCGCACGGTCACCGAGATCACCGCGCGCGCCATCACGCCCGTCGCGGTCGAGATGCTCGACGGCGTCATGCTGCGCATGGTGGAAGAGGCGGCGCACGCCGGTTATCCGATGGACGCCGCGGCTGTGTTGCTGATCGAGCTAGAAGGCCTGCGCGAAGCGGTCGATGAGCAGGTCGAGCAGGTGCGCGAGGTGTGCGAGGCTTGTGGCGCGCGCGAGTTTCGCGTGGCCGCGACGCCCGAGGAGCGCGAGCTGCTCTGGAAAGGCCGCAAGAACGCTTTCGGCGCTATAGGCCGCGTCAGCCCTACGTATTATGTTCAGGACAGCGTGGTGCCGCGAACCCAGATCGCGCCCATGCTGCGCTACATCCAGGAGGTCGCGGCGAAGTACGGCCTCACCATCAGCAACATCTTCCATGCGGGCGACGGCAACATGCACCCGATTATCCTCTTCGACCCGCGGCGGCCGGGCCAGCTCGAAAAGGCGCGCGCGGCGGGCACGGACATATTACGCCGCTCCATCGCCGCCGGCGGCTCGATCACCGGCGAGCACGGCGTGGGCATGGAAAAGAACGAGCTGATGGCGGAGATGTTCAGCGACGAATCGATCGCCGCCATCCGCAGTCTGAAGAACCTGTTCGACCCGGACGGCTTTTTCAACCCAGGCAAGCTGCTGCCCACCGGCCGGGGCTGCGTGGAATCGCGTGGGACAGGCCTCCGGCCTGTCGACAACATACCTTTATGCTGACCAGACGTCAATTCTTTCTGACAGGGAGCTTAGCGATGGCCGCTACCGGCAACAAGTTGACCAGCAAGGAGCGGGTGGACCGCGCCCTCCGGGGCGCCGATGTCGACCGCCCGCCGTTCAGTCTGTGGCATCACTTCCGTTTGCAGGCGTTCCCGGGCGAGCGGCACGCCGCGGCGACGCTCGATTTCCACCGCAAGTTTCGCACGGACATCGTCAAGGTAATGAGCGATTATCCGTACCCGAAGCCGGCGGGCGGCATCGAAGCCATCAAGCCCGAGGCGAACCCGTTTCCCGAGCAACTGCGCGCGCTCGACATCATCCGTGAGGGCCTCGGAGGCCATGCCTACTTCGTAGAGACCATCTTCAATCCTTTCAACCAGGCGCAGAAGGTTTTCACGAAGCCCGAAGTTGCGCGGCTGCGGCAGGAGCAGCCGCGGGTGCTGCTTAACGCCCTGGAAGCCATCGCCGAGTCCGAAATCAACCACCTGCGGAAGGCGCTTGGGGCGGGCGCTGCCGGCATCTTCCTCGCTATCGACTGCGCGGTGGCCGGAGTTCTTACCGAAGAAGAATACGCGAAGTTCAGCGAGCCCTTCGACCGCATGGTGCTCGAGGCGGCCTCCGGCGCGCACTTCAATGTCATGCACCTGCACGGCGACAAGGTCTACCTCGACCGGTTCTGGAAGGGATGGCCGCCCGCGGTGATCAACTACGAAGCCCAACTGACCGGGGTCGATTTCGGCGCGGCCCGGCGCCGGTTCTCCGGCGTGCTGATGGGCGGCGTCGACGAGGCGAATTACCGCACGCTCACGGAAGCCGACATCGCGCGCCAATGGCATGCCGCCGCCGCGGCCGCCGGAAAGAAGTACATCCTGTCGCCCGGCTGCTCGGTTCCCGACCAAAGCACGGACGAGGAACTGATCCGGCTGGCGCACGTCGTGGGGGCGTGAGGCGCTGCAAGCCGGCGCACGAGACCGGCCGCGGACCCTGGCGAGTGGCCTACGCGCGGACGGCTGCCCCAAGGCGCCGCGCTCAAACAGCCGGCCGGTGTGGCCGATAAGGAACGAGGACTCGTACGCGATGCCTCCCGGCCAGAAACCGTCCCGGCCATACATGGCGCCGTCTCTGATTCTGCTGCTGCTGTCGGCAGGGATCAGCCTGGCGGGGTACGGCTATTGCCAGGCGGAGAAAGTGGCCATAGAGGACGAAATCCGGAACAAGCTCCGGGCGATTGCGGACCTGAGGGTACAGCAGATCGTCCTGTGGCAGCGGCAGCACGCCGGCGCCACCGCTCTCTTGGCGCGGAATCCCCTGGTTGCGGCGGCTCCGAACGCCGGGAGCGATCGGCAACTGTGGGCATGGCTGGACGATTTTCGGAAGCTTTATGACTACACGGACCTGGCGGTGCTCGAGCGTGACGGACGCGCACGGGGCGCCGCGCCGGGGGCAAGCGGCGCAGCCGACCCGAGCGTTCTTGCGCTGCTTGCCGAGGCGCTTCGAACGGGCGCGGCGGTCACCTCGGACCTTCACGAGGCGGGGGCTGGGTCCGTAGTTATGGACTTCGTGGCGCCGCTTCCAGACGCGCGGGGCGGCCGGGCCCGCCGGGCGGTTTTCCTGCGCGCCGACGCCTCGGCTTTTCTGCACGCCATGGCGCCGGCCCGGCCCGGCCAGAGCCGGACCGCGGAGTGCCTGCTGGTTCGGGCGGAGGGAGACACGCGGATCGCCGGTTTCCGAGGTGTGCCTGTAGTGGCTGCGTTGCGGAAGGTTCCGGAATCGTCTTGGGCGCTGGTGGCCAAGGTGGACGCCGAGGAAGTCTATCGGGAACTTCGCCAGCGGTCGCGCGTGACTGCACTGGTGGTGGGGCTCCTGCTGTCCGGTTCGCTGGTGACGGTGGGCCTGTTCCGGCACCTCCAGCAGAGCCGGTTTTACAGACGCCAGTACCGGGCGGAACTCGAGCGCCGGCGCCTGACCGAGCGGTATGCGCTGGTGAGCCGTTGCGTGAACGACATTGTCCTTCTGGTCGATCAGGACGGCAGGATCGTCGAAGCCAACGACCGGGCGGTGGACGCGTACGGGTACCCGATCGAGGACCTGCTGCGGCTCTCGATGCGCGACCTCGAGGACCCTGCCACAGCCGGCGACCCGGCTGTGGCCTCAGGGCTGTGCGAGACGGTGCATCGCCGCAAGGACGAAGCGCCGATGCTGGTCGAAGTCAGCACGCGGACCTTCGAGTCGGGCGGGCGCCTCTTCCGCCAGAACGTGGTCCGGGACATCGCGCAGCGCAAGCGGGCGGCTACCGGTCGGTAAGCGGCACATTCGACACGGCCAGCCCGGAGGGTCCTCGGATTTCAGGGAGCGGTTGCGCCCGCTTCTTCCACTTCGCGGTACACGTCGCGCTTCGAGAGGCCGCGCTCGCGGGCCACGGCCTTCATGGCGTCCATGCGGCTCAGACCGGCGCGGATGTGGGCTTCGACGGCTTCGGGAACCGGCGTCTCGTCGTGCGCCTCCTGGCGTTCCGCCTTGCCGATAAGTAGCGTGCATTCGCCTTTGAGCGTGAGGTGCGCGTGCCGCAGCTCCGCCGCCGTGCCGCGCAGGAATTCCTCGTGGACCTTGGTGAGCTCGCGGGCCACCACGACCGGCCGCGGCCCCAACACCTCCTCGATATCGGCGAGCGTATCGAGCAGGCGGTGCGGAGCTTCGTAGAAGACCAGGGTTGCGGGTTCGTCCTTCAGCCGCATGAGCGCCTTGCGGCGTTGCGCGGAGCGGGGAGGCAGGAAGCCGCCGAAGTGGAACTCGTCGGTGGGCAGCCCTGAGGCGGCGAGTGCGGCCAGTGCGGCCGATGGGCCGGGCAATGGCTCCACGCGGATTCCCTTCGCGATGGCGTGCGTCACCAGCCGGTAGCCGGGATCGGAGACCAGCGGCGTGCCCGCGTCGGAAACCAGCGCCACGCTGGAGCCCGCCTCGAGCTTTTCGATCAGCTCGGGCGCGCGTGTGGCCTCGTTGTGCTCGTGATAACTCACGGTGGGCTTGTGAATGCCGTAGTGATCGAGCAGCTTGCGCGTTTGCCGCGTGTCTTCGCAGGCCACCAGGTCGGCCTCCCGCAGGATGCGCAGCGCGCGCAGCGTGATGTCTTCCAGGTTGCCGATGGGCGTGGCGACCAGGTACAACGTTCCGGACATTGCTTTCAGTCTAAGGCCAATTCCGAGCGGCGCGGGTTGGGGACCGGACCTCGGCACGGCAAGGGGACCGCTCCCTTTGGTCGCGGCTCGGTTACGGGGACCGGGCCCTCAGAAGTTGAGCCGCAGGCTCATGTCGATGCGGCGGTTACCGGCGCCGCTGACCGGGCCGAACGCGTTTGCCAGGGCGAGCGACTGCCCGAAGAACGCCGAACTGAGATTGCCCTGGACCGGGCCCGGGTTGGTGCTGTTCAGCAGGTTGCGGGCCGAGACGCTGAATGTCAGGTTGAAGCGATGGTCCGTCAGCGGGTCCGAGAAGATTCCGCGCATTCCGCCGCGGCCGCCGGCCATCCCCACCGGTCCTCCGCGGCCGCCGCCGGGACCGCCGCCGAGTGGCCCGGTCGCAGCCGAACGCGCCTCGCCGAAGCCGAATACCTTGCTCAGGCGCAGGTTGATGGCGAAGTATCCGGGGCTCTGCCCATCGTTTCGCGGGATGATCGTGGCATTCGGCGCAAGAGCCGGATCGATGAACCAGCCCCACTGCGTCTGGATAGCCCCGGGTTGGCCCGGATTGGCAAAAGCCGGCCGCTCGACCAACGGCGTGTCGCTATTGACGTCCGTCCCCGTGACGATGTTGAAGGGAGCTCCCGACCGCGCCGTGATGAATGGGCTCAGCCGCACGCCCCAGTGCGTCGTCATCGATCCTCCCAGCATGAAGCGATGCCGGACGTCCAGCGACGAGCGCCCCCAGTCTTCGGCAAGGTCGGAAGGGTTATCGGGGAACGTGCCGGAGCCGTCCGTGTCGCTCATGGCCTTGGCCAACACGTAGAAGGCGAAAAACGAAATGTTCTTGTTGAGGCGGCTGTTGACGTTGGTGATCCACTGCTGCTGCCGGAATGAGCCGTTGGCCTGATACTGGTAGAGCACCTGGTCGGGTTCCTCGGTGGCGAGGGAGCGCAGCAGGTGCTCGCCTTTCGTGTAGATGAACGTCGTCGCCACCGTCGTGCTCTTGGACACCTGACGCTCGACCCCGAGCGCGGACTGCGTGGTGCGCGGCGCGCGCAGGCCGGGCTGCATCTGATAGACCGCCGGCAGCCCGCTTGCCATCTGCTCCAGTTGGGTGAGATTCGGCACGATGGGATAGAAGGTCGGGTTCAAGATGATGAAATCGCGCTGTGTCCCTCCGTTGAATCGGTCGGTCTGGAGCGTCAGGGTCTCGCTGATGCGGTCGTAGAAGATCCCGAATCCGCCGCGAACGACGGTTTTCCCGTTCCCTTTCGAACCGCCGTCGGGCGACCACGCAAATCCGAAGCGCGGCGCGATATTGTGCCAGTCGTGAATGTTGGTCTGAGTCTCGTAGCGGAGGCCCAGGCTGACGGTCAGGTTGGGGCGCATGCGCCAGTCGTCCTGGATGAACGGGGCGACGTCGATGCGGGAGAGGCTCGAGAGCGGCGTACCGGTTGCGATCGTGAACTGCGACGCGACACCCTGGCCCGGGATGGCCTGCTGGGCGGCATCGTACTGACTCAGCGAGTCGAAGGAGAACGTTCCCGCGAAGTTGCTGGGTGAATAGCTGTCCAGCGTGAGGGCGCGCAGCCGAAACCCGAATTTCAGGCCGTGCGCCCCGTGCGCGATGGTCGTGAAATTCTGGAGCTCGTAGTGCCTCTCGGTCTGCATGGAATGCCCCACCGCGGCTCCGCCGCTGACGAACTCGGGCGCCATGATGGTAGGCATGCTGTCGTCGCCATTCAAGTCCGTCGTGTCCTGCTCGAAGTGGAAGCGCGTCTCGTTGATCGTGCGCGGGCTCAGCACGATCGTGTCGGTGATCTGGACGTCGTGTTCCGTTAGGAGCGAGCGATAGGCTTGATCGAGCGTAGAGAAGCCGCTGCTGAGTCCGGCATTATCCTGGTTGACTCTTTGATAGCCGTAACGCACCACCAGGGTCTGGTTTTGGGTCAACTGGTAGTCCAGGCGCGGGCTGAGGCTCATTCGCTGCTGCGGCGTTACGACCGCCTGGCGGGTCTTAACCGCCGGATCGGTCGAGGGGATGAGGGCGTTGTCGTTGATGTCCCGCAGGTCGAAATCCATGAAAAACGAGGCGCGCTTGCTGAGGGGCCCGGTCACATTGCCGCCGTACTGGCGGGAGTAGAAGTCGGGCTTTGTGTCGGTGTACGGGTTGCGCGAGTTGAAGAGCGCGTCGCTGTCGTTGAACATGAGCTGGCCGTGGAAGGTGTCGGCGCCGGGCTTGGTGAGGATCTCGATGCGGCCGTAGCCCAGCCGGTCGTATTCGGAAGAGAAGGGATTCTGGTTGATCCGGATCTCGCGGATGGAAGCTTTCGGAGGCAGCCGCGCGTCGGTGAAACCGTCGACGTAGATCTCACCGCCGCTGGGGCCGGCGGAGGGTCCGGCCAGGGCCTGGAGGTCCGATTGCAGGTCGTCGGGATCGTCGGACAGGGCGTCCAGGTCGTCACCGCGCAGCACCAGCGCGCCGGCGTTGCTTGAGGCCTCGGTGCTCACGGCCGGCGCGCCCTCGGCCTCAACCGTGACTTCCTGCTTTTCGAGCGCGACTTGGAGGATGGCATCGAGGGTCGCGACGCCAGAGGCGGCAATATCTACCTTGCCTCGAAACAGGCCGAAGCCTGCCGCCGCGATCCGCACCACGTAGGTCGCCGGAGCGAGACCAGTCACGGTGTAGGACCCGGTCTGGTCCGTCGAGGCTGTGCGCTCGCCCCCGTGGGTGAGCACCGTGACCTTCGCTCCGGGCACTACCGCCCCGCTGCTGTCGGTGACTTTGCCCTTCAGCGTTCCGCTATTCTGCTGCGCCTGCGCCGCCACGGCCAGCACGGCCGCGAGCGCCATCCAACGAACTATCTGCATGTCTAATCCAATTCCTTAGTCCTGGTTCCGCTCCCTGACGGTCGCGGCTCGGTAACATCACTGCGGGCCGATCTCGAAGTTCAGCGCGTTGCCCATTCCGCCCATGCCAGGTCCGCCCGCAGCGCTCGCGAACAGCGGTTCCACTCCGGCTACCACCACGATCGCCGTGGCCTCGGAAGGGTCTGCGCCTCTGGTGCTGGAAATGATGAGGGCGTCGCCCGGCTTCAGCTCGGCAAGCGTCAGCGCTGGCATCCTCTCGAGCACCTGCTGGAAGTCCATCCCGCCGCGGGGGCCTCCTTGCCCGGCGCCGCCCTGGCCACCCTGCCCGCCGCCACCCGGCTGGCCTTGCCAGGCACTCCCTGACCCGCCCTGCGCGGGCTGGCCTGACGGCGGCGCACCGCCGTTGGCCGCTGCCTGCCGCCTGCGGGCGATCATCATCGCCATGCCTTCGGGGATCCGGCGCAGGGTAGAATCCGCTTTGACGCGGATCAGGACCGGCTTCTTGGTCTCGAGGTCGGTGATGCGAATCTCGCCGGCGGCTGCGTCCACCGCCTTGACTTGTCCGGCGATGTTCCGGAAAGCCCCGAAAACGATCTCTTCCGCCTTGATGCGGCTCCCGCCGGCACTGCGGTCGCCCAGCACCCGGAGGTGATCCCCAATGTTGAGCGCCTCGAAGGCGCTGGGCTGGGCGTCGGCGAACTTCACCGAATCCGGCGCGTAGCGGCGGAAGGGGATGCCGGCGGGCGCCTCGACCGTAACCACCTGCGCGGCTTCGCGGGCTCCGACCGTAATCGTGATTTCACGCGCCGCCGGGTTGGTGGCCGTCACCACGCCCGCCGTGCCTCGCTTCTGCCACTCCTCGCGGTCCGCGGCGTGTTTACGCGCCAGATCCGCGCGCGTCATCACGATGATCGCGGTCGCCTCGATCGAGCTGTGGTCCTCCGCCATCCGGCCGCGGGCCAAAACGCGATCCCCGGCTCCGACGTCGCCCAGGGTGATGCGAGCGGCCTTCTTCAGATCCTTCTCGCCCGGCGGCACACGCAGGTAAAGCGTCCTGTCGGTCAGTTTCACCGTAAGCGGGCCGCCCGAGTCCGGCTTGAGCGCGATCTCGTGGGCGGGGGCGTTGACCGCCGTCACCTCGCCGATCACGCGGCTGATTTCCGGCGCCTGGCCGGCCGCAGGAGGCGGCGTTTGGGCGAACAAGACCGCCATCGGGAGCATATAGAGGAGTAGATACAGATAACGCTTCATGGACGCTTCCTTCTTCAACGTAAGGCGAAATCCGCCTGCTTCAGGTAACGGGGGGACCCCAGAAAACATGAGACTGCGCTACTCGGCGAAGCCCGCGGCGCCGGCCGCTTCGGACTGGTCCTCGGCCTCATCGACCGGTTCGGCCGACTCTTCCTCGCGGGCGCCCCGTTCCTGGAGGAAGAGCCGCCGCAGGGTTCGCAAGTCGTTCAAAATGCGCCGGCTGGTTCCCATGTGCAGCGCCAGCTTGGCCAGATTGTAGGAAACCAGTTGGAGCGCCTGCGAGCGCCGGTCCGACTGGGGCCGGGCACTCTCCGTCTCGATCTCCCGCCGGACCTCTTCGATGGTCTCACACAGGAGCTCGACAAACTGCTGTGCGCTCTCGATGTTCTCGAACGGGCTTTCGGGCTGCTCTTCCACGGGGATAGACCGAGATGCCTTATTATAGCGCTCCGGCTCCACAGCGACTCCCCTGTGGTTTACACTTGTTAATATACATGCCACTTGCGCCTGGTGCCGCCCTGGGGCCTTACGAGATAGTGTCTCTGATAGGGGAGGGTGGGATGGGCGAGGTCTACCGCGCTCGCGATACCCGCCTGGGACGAACGGTCGCCCTGAAGATCTCCAAGGAGAAGTTCAGCGAGCGTTTCGAGCGCGAGGCCCGCGCGATCGCGGCGCTGAATCATCCGCACATCTGCACGCTCTACGACGTCGGACCGAGCTACCTGGTGATCGAGTACGTCGAAGGCCAAACGCTGGACGCGAGGCTGAAGAAAGGCCCTTTGCCGCTGGAGCGGGCGCTCGGCATCGCCATCCCGATCGCCGAGGCGCTGGCGGCCGCCCACCGCAAGAACATCGTTCACCGCGACCTGAAGCCCGCCAACATCATGCTGGCGAAGGCGGGCCCGAAGCTGCTCGACTTCGGGCTGGCCAAGACCTCGGCGGCAATCGACGCGGGCGCGACGGCCGCGCTTACGCAGGAGGGTGTGATTGCGGGAACGATCCAGTACATGGCGCCGGAGCAGTTGGAGTCGAAAGAGACCGACGGCCGCACGGACATCTTCGCGTTTGGCTGCGTGCTGTATGAGATGGTCACGGGGAAGCCGGCATTCACGGGCCAGAGCGCGGCCACTTTGATCGGTGCGATCATGACCGGCGAGCCTGCGCCGCTCGCGGCCGTCGCTCCGGCGACGCCTGCGGCGCTCGATCGAGTCATCCGGCGGTGCCTGGCGAAGGACCCGGACGCGAGGTGGCAGTGCGCCGGCGACCTGGCGGCGGAGCTGCGCGCGATTGCTGCGGCCCCGGCCGAGCACGCTCCCGTGCACGCCGGCCGTTTGCCCCGCATCAAGCCGCTGGTGGCAGGCCTGGCCGCGGCTGGCGTGCTGCTGGCATTTCTGGCGGGTTGGTGGTGGCCGCGGAAACAAGCGGTCGAGCATTGGTCTGGGGTGTTGCTCGGCGGCCCCAGTATGGCCATCGCGCCGCGGGTATCGCCGGATGGGCGCCTGGTGGCGTTCACCGCCCTGGTCGATGGCATCACCCAGGTCGCCGTCATGAAGCCGGAGACCGGCAACTGGACGGTGTTGACGCACGCGCGGGATGCGGGCCTGGTGGACTCCGTCTCCTGGTCGGTCGACGGCAGCCGCATCTACTTCGACCGTATCGTGGACTCGCCGCACGGCGTCTACAGCGTGCCATTGTTCGGCGGTGAGCCGCGGCAGCTTCTCGACTCGGCGGCGGATCCCGAGCCCCTGCCGGACGGCAGCCTGATTGTACTGCGCGTCAACGCCGACAGGCAGGTCCAGCTCCACCGTTTCTGGCCCGATTCGAGCAGGTTGCAGCCGCTGGCCGGCGCGCTGATGCAATATGAAGTGGGCGGATCGGTGCGCCCCTTCCCGGATGGCAAGGAGGTGGCTTTCTACGGCCGGCCTCTGGCGGGCGGGGACCCGCACTTGTACGCGCTCGACCTGGCCACGAACAAAACTCGCAAGCTTGCCCCCGGCCTGACGCTGCGCCGCGTGATGGGCCCACGCTTCCCCGTGGCGGTCACGCGGGACCGTCGGTCCGCCCTCGTCGACGTGATGTCCGGCAGTCTGCACCGCATTACCGCGGTCCCCCGCGACGGCAGCGCCGGAGAGTCGCTCCTGCTCACTACGACCGCCACTCCCTGGAACATCGATGCGTCGGCGGATGGCAGCCTCTATATGGACCAGATGGACCGGCCGGTGGACATCCTGCGGTTCCCGGTCAGCGGCGGAGTTCCCGAGCGGGTTTCAGGCTCGTTTCATGAGGGCATGCGCGGCATCGTTCCCCTGCCGAACGGCGGCGTTGTTGCTCCCGGGCCGGCCGGCGACCGCGAGAGCCTGCTGCTGGTCGAGCCCGGCCGGGACTCGGCTCCGCTCCTGGATACGGCCGACCAGACCGAGCCGCCCGTCGCTCTGGGCGGGCCGGACCAGGTTGTCCTGACGCTGCGGAGCGCGGCCGGGGTCGAGATCGGCGTGGCGTCGATTAGCGCCCGCAGGCTTGTGAAAAGGGTGCGGATTCCCGAGAGCGCAATCCAGAGCGTGGCGCTCTCACCGGACGGCAGTGAGGCTTACTATGCCGCCAGCGGCAACATCTGGGCGGTTCGTTTCGACGGAGGCAAGCCGCGCCCGGTGTGCCCGGGCGACTCGTTGGCCATGATTCCGGGCGGCGACGCCATGCTGGTGCAACTGGTGGGAAAGGACCGGACCCACCTCCTGCGCGTGCCCCTGAACGGCGGCCCGCCCCACGAGCTGCCGTTTCGGGCCGCGGTCAGCGGGGAGCCGCTGGCGCCGAACGCGGTGGCTGCCGACGGCCGGATCGCGCTTTCGCTCTCCGCCCCGGACTCCTGGTTCTACCCGCCCGGCGTGCTGGATCCGGCGACCGGCGTCGTGACACGCGTTCCTGTGCAGCAGATGGCCGACTATTTCGTTGTCGGCTGGGGCGGAGGCGGCCAGCTTGTCGCCATGGCCATGGAAGCGCGCTGCGCCATCTGGCGCTTCATGCCCAAGTAAGAACGTGGCGCAGGCTTCAGCCTGCTTCAGCCTGCCGCGTCGAGACTCATCTCGGCGCTTGGCCCTACAGTACCCGCGCGCCCAACTGCGTGATCCAGTGCCTCTTCCGATCCTTCAGGCGATCGTTCAGCTCGATCAAGCACAGGTCGTCGTCGAACTTTTCGAGAATCTCGTATTGGAAGGTGTGCTCGCCGTGGGCGTTCCACTCGGTCTGGAGCGTCGGGTCGCGGTGAGATCCCAGGCGCAGGGAGAACCAGAGGCGGTTTCGCATCGCCTCGAGATTCGTGAAGGATCCAACCCACACCTGGCCCGTCGCCGTGCATCGCACCGCGAATACGCCGCGGAGAGGCTGGCGCTCCTTGAACTTGCGGATGGCTTCTTTCCGGCCGTCTACGCTCACTGGAACGCACCCGCCGCCAGCTTCTTGGCGTGCTCCCGGACGTCTACGGGCCAGGCCGCGATCTGCTCTTCGAAACGTTCGCGCTTCCCCGCGAACAAAGCCCGGAGCGCCTCCTCGAAGCCTGGTTCGTTTCCCGCCATGGCCGACATGAAACGGTAGGCTGCCTCTTGCGCCATCCGCACGCGATCCTTGGCTGCATTCACGCGCCTGGCTTCCTCGACCAGCTTGCGGAGCGCCACGGACGCGCCCCCGGGCTGACTGTTGAGCCACTCCCAGTGCCTCGGCAGCAGCGTGACTTCGTGGCCGACGACCCCCAGCTTGGGACGGCCCGGGCGGCGTGGCGATTCGGGCTCGGGCGACGCCAATATGGCGGCCGGCGCCGCTTCCGCGAGGCAGCGAAAATCCAGGTCGATCACTTCTCCCGACGCGTCATCGAAGATCAGCACCGGCGCGGGCCCGCCGAGATCGATGACCCGCCTGACTTTCAGCGCGACCTCCTTCAACTCGCCGGACCCGATGCGTATGGGGCCTGCAAAGGCGGTGCAGGTCCTGGGCCCACTCGCCGGAGTAGTTGTTGTTTTCATCCTGGTTAAATCATTTTACCGTGGTTTAATTATAGAGCGCAACCAGGAGCAAAGCTGGCCAGTTGAGTCCACCCGAGATGATCCGACGCCGCTCCTCGATCCCGCGGCGCTGGCGGGCAACCGTCGGCAAGAGTGCCGACGCGGCAGGCTGAGAGCCTGCGCCACACTAGCTGACTCCTCTTGGATACGGGAAGGCGGCAGGAGGCGCCAGGCTCGGGGCGACGTGAGTCCGCATGGCGGCGTCGCAGACGGCGTAACCCCGGTTGATGAGATGCTCCTGGTCGGCGTCATCCAGCTTCTTGAGCCGGGTCGGGATGGCGGCGATGTTCAGCGTCTGGCTGTGCGGGCAGGGGAGCGCGCTGGCCAGGCCGTAATGGGCGATATCCGTCCGGATGCCCCAGAACGTCCCCAAGCGCTGGGCGGTGCGGTACTGCTCGATCACCTGCCGGACGCGAAGGGCGCGAACCTGGTTGTCGATGATATCGAGCACGCGCAAGGCGTGGCGCGCCCAATCGTAGTGGGGCTGCGGCTCGGGCGCCACATGACCTCCTCCGTCGCTCACCAGGATGGTCTTGTATGACTTCCAGGCCGTCTCGAGCCCGAGGTTGTCGTACACGCCGCCATCGGTCAGGACGGCCTTCGAGGTGTACGGCTCCATTTGCAGGTCGGCGCCCGAGCCGGGCTCGAACACGCAGCCGTACTTCTTCAAATCCACCTCGCAGGGCGAAAGAACGGGGGGGAAGGCCGATGAGGCGGCTACGGCTAGCGAGAGCGGAATCTGCGGGTTGCGGACTTCGCCGACGCGCCAGTCCCGCATGTAGGGCTTCGAGAACCGCCACAACACGGTCGATTGGACGTTGGTGGCGTTGATGACGAATCGCGGCGTATCGGGGAGGGCCTGGAGCGTGGCGCCGTGGAACAGCAGGCTGTCGTAAGCGTGCTGAATCTTGTCGGAGATGGTCCCCGGGCCGAACACGCCCTCGAAAATCGAGCCTACATCGATGGTCTCGCTGGCCATCTTTCTCACTTCATCGACTACGATCCCGAAATTGGGCGCGGGCTGGTCCGGTGCGATCCCGAGCTCGTTCCAGTGCAGCGCGAGAACGGCGGCGGTGATGGAGCCGCCCGAGACGCTCGATACGCGGTCCAGCTTGCCCAGGTATGCCAGTTCGTTGAGGCGCAACAGCGCGCCGAGGTGGAACATCATGGCGCGATAGCCGCCGCCCGACAGGCACAGCGCGATCGCGTCCTTCAGTGGCTGGTTCGTATTGTCGCCGGGCGTCAGCCGGGCGGGAGAATCTATTTGATCTGCCATTCGAACTCCTTGTAAATCTCGGCCTTGGGAAGCGTCTGCGTGGAGAAGTAGTCGCTCTTGCTCTCCAGCTCGGCTACCAGTGTGCGGCGGGGCACTTCCGTATTCGCCTGCGTACTGCCGTGCTTGCCTGGCTTGGTGGATACGACTGTCTTGAGCCGGCCCGGGGCCTCCTGCTCGTCCTTGTGCTCGAACAACTCCCACAACGACTTGGGAGTGGCGTTCAGGCTGCCGTGGTGGCCGACCTTGTAGACGTCCACCGCTTTCAGCAGATCCTGGAATTGGGGCTGGGCAAGGGCGTAGGCCCAGTTCTCGATCTGCGCGTCGCCGGGGAACAGCAGGCACATTCCGCCCAGCTGGAACAGCAGGATGACGCTGGTGTTGTTCATCGCGTTGTCGAGTTCGCGCACGAGTTCCATGAGCTGGTCGCCGCGGATCTTCTGGGTGCGCTTGACGAGCCACCGAGCACTGGGCGGCATCTCGAGCTCGTCGTATACCGGCGCGGTGGGGAAGATGAGAGCGCCGGTCATCGACGAAGAACCGGCCGCTGCCTGAAACTGCCAGAAAGAACGGAACTGCCAGAACTCGCTGGGATCGCGCGAGCGTTCCTTGCGGATGGTGTCGGTCTGCTGAAGGTTCGGCGGCCCCAGCACGTGCACCTTCACGCCCGGCAAAAGGTCCTCGAGCCCCGACTCCGATCCGCAGTTCACGTAGGCGGCCTTACCCTTTTGGCCCATTGCGATCAGGTTCCCGATCGCGGCGCGGTTCGCGATGTTATCGTCGCCCAGGAAACGCAGTTGCTCGGCCGATCTCGGTCCCAGGCCGATGTTGGGACTCTCGGCCTCCCGCGCGATCGCCTCGGCCACGGCATGCATATCGTGGAGGCTCGCTATGAACGCCTTGGGATCGGGACTCCCGCCGGTGTACGTGGTAGCGGTGGCGGCGGTGGCGTCCGGCTGTGCGTTGGGGTCCTCGGTCCACGGCTGGATGACGGCGAGGGGTTTGAGGGCGGCGATGATCTCGCCCGTGCCGCCGCCATCCGTCGCGAAGCCGCTGATGTGGTCGCGATGCCGGTGAGTGGCTACCACAGCGTGCAGTTGCGCTTCGCCGTTCTCTTCTGTGCACTGCTCCTCGATGTCTTTGGCGATGGCGAGCATGTAATCGCTGTCCGCGTTCCGCGGCGCCGAGGTGCTGCCGAAATCGATCAGCACGCGCCGCCTGAACTCGGGATAGTGAAAAGTCAGCAGGAAGCAGTCGCCAAAGCCCACGTTGTAGGCCCGCAGCGTGAGCTTGCCGGGAGTCTGGCCGGCCGGAGCGGACGATGGCGCCGGGGCTGCCGCCGGAGCGGATGGCGCCGGAACCGCCTTCGGAGCGGCACGCTTGCGTTTGGCGGCGGGCTTGGAAGGCCTGGCGGGTTTCTTCGGCATGGCTATTGCACCTCCTCCAACGGTTCCATCTCCGCGGCGGCGACGGCGGTCCAGTCCACCGCCGATCCCGTCCCGGCAGTGTGATACCAGTCCGTCATCCGCTTCCGATGCATGGCGGCGAACCGGCGCAATTTGGAAGCGCCCGGCGCGAAGGCTCCGTGCTGCCAGAGGTACTCGAGCCGCGCCGATTGCCGGCCCTGGTTGAAGATCGAGTTGCCGATGTTGTACTTGAGGTGCCCGAACTGGTCGAACACCATCGCGTTGCCGCCGTACAGGGTAACTTCCTGGTCGTGCGGCATTCCGTCGGGCTTGTCGATGTGAAGCGACGCCAACTCCTCCGCCCGGATGGTGAGCAACTGGAGGTACTGAACCACGGTTTCGCGCAAGGCAAAGCCATCGTCGCCGATGCGCAGGCAGGGCCGGACCGAAAGCACGCGCGTGTAGGCGTCCTTGTGCAAGTTGAACGCGTCGCGGTTTTCCCACACGAAGCGGAACACTTCGTCCGGGTCGCGCTGCATTTCTTCGAAATGCGTGCGGTCGTAGGCCGGACGCTGGTCGGGCGGGTCCCAGGAGCCGGCTTCGTCCTTGCCGGCTGAAGTGGGCACGATGCCGTAATCTTTGAAAGAAGCGCGCAGCGTGTCGCGGAACTGATATTTCAGGTCCTTCGGATACATCTCCCAATCGGCGGTGAGGAGCGCGCTGGCAAAGTCGCCGAACTGGAGGTCCGTGGGCGGGCAGTAGTCTAGCGCACGGATGCAGATGGTGAGGAGATGCTCGGCCACGTCGGCGCCTTCTTCGACCGAGCGCCGGCGGTCGATTTCCTGGTTTTCATGAATGTACGGCTTGAGCCGCGCCACCCACACGTTCAGAAACACGTTGATAATCGAGGCCACCAGCACCTCGCCCCGGCGGTGAGGCTCCTCGAACTCCGGGTCGCTCAAATAGTCTTTGCCGGGAAGAAGGGAAACCGACCTGCGCAGAGCATTGCCGCGGATCCCGGATAGCTCCTGTCCGAACTCCTTAGCCAGCCCGGTCAGGATGCTATTCCTGAGAGCGGGGAGAGTTACCCTCTCGGCGGGCATGGTTTCCGGGTGCTGCTCCGGATCGAGCACCTTTTCTACCACGTCGCGGAGCGAAAAGACCGACAGGATGGCGACAATATCGGCGAAGCCCTCGTGGAAACCGGCCTGTTCCGGGGAGGATGGATCGGTGTAGCGCTCTCGCAGGCCATCGAGCAGGGCGTGGGTGGTCTCATGCGCGACGATGTCGTGGGCCAGGCATCCGAAGACCAGGCCATCGCCGCCGGGCCGGGGGAAATAGCCGAACATCAGCGCCTGATCGTCGGGCGAATAGAAGGCGTTCGCGTCGGCGAAGGCGTGGGGTGCCACCTGGATCTGGTGCCCGCCGAAGCTCCAGGGAACGCGCCGGCCCAGCGCGAACTCGAAGCGCGCGAGCGTCCGCATGATGATGACATAGGCGTTCATGGCGTGGAAATCGGGGCTGGCGAGAAGCTGTTCGTCGCTCATTGCCGCGAACGGGTCGTCAGGCAGAAAGTCGGCCCGGTTGGGCGGGTTGGGCACGGTCTTGTAGAGGGTGTGAGTGGAGGAGTCGTAGTCCACCACCTGCACGCGGTATCCTCGCGGGCCGGGCTGCAACTCCTCGTTCGGAATGTCGATTTGGGTGCGTACGATCTTGCCGTGGATGCGGATGCTCGGATCCTGGGCGAAAATCGTGGTCTTGCGAGTCGGATAATAAGGCACAATCTCTCTCTCTGGTGAAGAATACACTGTATTTCCGCTCTTTTCCAGAGAAAAGTATCTCGAGTCGAGCAATCGGCGCAGGCCGACTGGCCGACCGGGACGGGCGGAACCGCCTGCCCCACGGGCGCGGCAGCGTTTGCGCGGCGGAACGATGTTACCTTGAAGCAATGAAGCTACTGTTCGCCGTTCTGCCCGCTGTCCTGCTGGCGCAGGCTCCCGCACCGGCTCCCAAACCAGCACCCGAGCCGCAACCCAAGGCCGCGGTCTCGAGCCCCACCCCGGCGCCGCTCACGACCGACGACGAGAAGACCATTTACTCCATCGGGCTCGCCATGTACCGGTCGCTTTCTCAGTTCGATCTGAGCCCGGCCGAGGTCAGACTGGTCGAGAGGGGTCTCTCGGATGCGGCGGCGGGCAAACCCGAAGTGGACCTGAACACCTGGGGGCCTAAGTTCAAAGCACTCGGCCAGGCACGCGGCGCCCGCGCGGCGGAACGGGAGAAGGCTGCTTCTGCGGCTTACCTGGAGAAGGCCGCGGCCGAGCCTGGGGCCGTGAAGACGGCGTCCGGTCTCATCTATCGCGAGGTGAAGGCCGGCGGCGGAGCCTCCCCGGCGTCGACCGACACCGTCAGGGTCAACTACCGGGGCACGCTCGTCGACGGGACGGAGTTTGACAGTTCTTATGCCCGCCACGAGCCGGCGCAGTTCGCCCTGAATGGCGTGATCCCGTGCTGGACGGAGGGCCTCCAGAAAATGAACGTTGGCGGCAAAGCCATCCTGAGTTGCCCGTCCGGCATCGCCTATGGCGACCACGGTCCGCCGCCGATTCCGGCCGGCGCCACGCTGATCTTCGAGGTGGAGCTGCTCGACATCGTCGCCGCGAAGCAGTAGGGCGCGTTCCGAATTCTTTTACAGCTTCTGAACGGTGGCGGCCTGGTATGAGGCACGCTCCTTCAGCCAGGCAAGCGAGCGGGCCATCCCCTCCTCGAACGAGACCGCCGGGGCGAAGCCGAACTCGCGCCGGGCGCGGCCGGCGGGAAACTCCTGATCCCGCGAGAGCAGCAGGACTGCGTGACGCGTCAGCAGCGGACGCCCGGGGACGCGCAGCCAGCGCTGCGGCGCCTCCATGACGCGGGCCAGGGCGGAAGCCGCCCCGGCGGGGATATCGATCCACGGACGGCGCAGGGCCAGCCCGTCGGCCAGCGCATCCACATAGCGCCGCCACGTTACGCCGGTTCCATCCGCCAGATTGTAGGCGCGGCCAACGGCCTCTTCGGCGTTGGCAGCTTGGATGATGCCCTCCACGGCGTTATCCACGTAGCAGAACCCGCCCGGAGTGCGCCCGCCGCCGATCACCGCCATCAGACCCTGCCGGATCAGCTTCGCAATATCGGCGACGAAGGCCCGGCCGCGCGGCCCGTAGATCGTGGCCGGCCGCACCACCGTCGCCGGCACGCCCGTCTGGCGTGCCGCGTCCCATACCCGCGCCTCTCCCAGGCACTTGGTTCGGTTGTACGGCAACCCGACGTCGCTGAGCGGGTGCGATTCATCGCAGGGAACGCGAGGATAGCCGTAGACGTCGGTGGTGCTCACGTGCAGAAACCGCCGCAGGCCCCTCACTCCGGCGGCGGCGCGCAGCAACTCCTCGACGCCCGCGACGTTGGCTTCATAGTAGGTCCGCCACGGCGCCCAATCGCTGGCGCATCCGGCGCAGTGGTAGATGTGCGTGACACCCCTGACCGCGTCCGCCGCGTCGGATCGCACCACCTCGACCGGCAGACCCTCGAGATGCCGCAGATCGCTGGCCGGGCGCGCCAGCACACGCACGGTCTCGCCCCGATCCGCCAGAACCTGTGCCAGCCTGCCGCCGAGAAAGCCGCTCGCGCCCGTTACCAGAACCATGTGGGACAGGCCTCCGGCCTGTCGCCTTTACCGCAGATCCCGGAACGCATCCAGCGCGAACTGGAGATCGTCGAGCGTGTGGGCCGCCGTGGCGCACAGCCGCAGCCGTGCCATGCCCTGAGGCACGGCGGGGAACATGACCGGGGTCACGAAAATGCCGCGGTCGCGGAGGTGGCCGGAGAAGAACGCGGCGGCCGCCTCGTCGTGCAGGATCACCGGGATGATGGGAGTCTGGGAGTTGCCCAGATCGTACCCCAACTCGCGCAGCCCATTCCGCAGGAAATCGGCATTGCTTGCCAGCCGCGCCACTCTCTCCGGCTCCTGGGCCAGGATCGCCAGCGTGGCGCGCACCGCCGCCGCCGCCGACGGGCAGAGCGCGGCCGAGAAGATGAACGGGGCGGCGGCGTGCTGCAAGTAGATCGAGAGCTCTTGCGAGACGCAGGCGAAACCGCCCGCGGCCGGAATAGCCTTGGCCAGAGACCCGCTCCAGATGTCCACCTCGCCGGCCGGCACGCCGAAGTGCTCGTCCGTTCCGCGCCCGTGCTCTCCCAGCACGCCCGTGGCGTGCGCCTCGTCGATCATGAGGAAGCAGCGGAACTCCTTCTTCAGTTCGATCAGCTCCGGTAGCCGGCAGATGTCGCCGTCCATCGAAAAGACGCCGTCGGCGATGATCATGGTCCGGTTGGCGGGCGCCCCGTTTTCGAGCTCCTGGCGCAGCGAGGACGGATCGTTGTGGCGGAACCGCTGGATCTGCACTCCGGCCAGCCGGCAGGCATCCACCAGGCTGCGGTGGGAGAAAGAGTCGAGGATGACGCGGTCCTGCGGCCCGATCAGCGCCGACACCACGGCCAGGTTCGCCAGATATCCCGAGCTGAAGGTGATGGCCGCATCCATCCCTTTGAAGGCCGCCAGGTCGTCTTCCATGCGGTGGTGCAAGTCGATGGTCCCGGTCAGCATGCGCACGCCGCCGGTCCCGGTGCCGTAACGGGTGATGGCCTCCCGGGCCGCCTCGTCCACGCGCGGATCGCCGATCAGGCCCAGGTAGTCGTAGGCCGACAGGGACAGCATCTCGCGGCCTTCCACCCGCACCCAGGGACCGGACCGGCCCTCCAGTGCGACCTGGTACGGGTACACGCCGGCCTCGCAGGCGGCTTCCGCCATCTCAAAAACGCGCCGCGCACGGGCGTCGAGGAGGTTCTCTTTGCTGTAACTCCGGCGGTTACCTGCGGCGAAAAAGCCGTCAAAACGGGCTCCGCACGCACTTGTTAAAGGCTCGCAATGGGGGGGATGGTGGGTGTCTTTCATGTACACGCTTCAATGGGCGTAGGTTCTAAGTATAGTGCGGTCGCCGGACTTTGTGAAGTGCGAAGGCCAAGCGTCCAAGCGTCAGCATAAAGTTTCGGTCAGGAGCCAGCCGGGCGACCGCGCGGCGCACCCCGCCCGCTTCGCCCTCGCCAGGAAGCGTAACGTGACGTAGCCCATCGCCGCAATGGCAGCGCCCTTCGGTCGGCGCGTCCATGCGGTCCTCAGGCGGCAGCATGCGCGGCTCCTCCATCGCCAGGCTTCTGGTTCGAATCAGTGTGCTGCAACGAGCCGCGCCGCGACCGCCGGAATGGGCGAAGATAGGAAAGTAGCCGCCCTATGGTTCAGCTCTCCCGCGCGTCTAAGCGCTTCGGTCACAAGCTTCTCTTCGAAGGCGTCGATTGGCTGGTAACGCCGGACGACCGGGTCGGTCTTGTCGGCGCGAACGGCACCGGGAAGAGCACGCTGCTGCGCATTCTCTCGGACACCGAAAGCCTGGATGGCGGCGAGCGAACGGCCATGCGCGGCCTCACCGCCGGATACCTGCCGCAGGAAGGCCTCACCCTCTCCGGCCGGACGGTGTTCGCCGAATGCCTGTCGGTGTTCGCGGACGTGCGCGCGCTCGAAGAAGAGCTCGAACAACTGACCCACCGCATGCCCGAGCTCGACCCGGCCGGCGCCGAGTACCGCGAAGTCGCCGAACGGTTGCAGCGCGTCGATAGCGAGTTTCGCATGCGCGACGGTTACACCATCGAGGCGCAGGTGGGCGCGGTGCTCACCGGCCTCGGCTTCCGCAAAGAGGATTGGACGCGGCGCACCGAGGAGTTCTCCGGCGGCTGGCAGATGCGCATCGCGCTGGGGAAGCTGCTGCTCGAAAAACCCAACCTGCTGCTGCTCGACGAGCCCACCAACCACCTCGATCTCGAAGCCCGGAACTGGCTCGAAGACTACCTCAACTCCTACCCGTTCTCCTTCGTCCTGGTCTCGCACGACCGCTATTTCCTGGACGTCA
The DNA here is from genome assembly GCA_963719445.1 of Bryobacterales bacterium. Classification (GTDB taxonomy): domain Bacteria; phylum Acidobacteriota; class Terriglobia; order Bryobacterales; family Bryobacteraceae; genus DASWZN01. The sequence continues at coordinate 1,869,438 of OY970385.1, read as the reverse complement.
CGGTGCGCAAGATCGCCGAGCTGTGGAACCACAGCCTTTTCTTCTATCCGGGCAACTACGAGAAGTACATGGCGCTGCGCGAGGAGCGGCGCTCGCAACTCGAGGCCGCCTACCGGAACCAGCAGGACCGAATCCGCCAGCTCGAAGCCTTCATCAGCCGCTTCCGCTACCAGGCCACCAAAGCCAAGCAGGTGCAGAGCCGCATCAAGGAGCTGGAGAAAATCGAGCGCATCGAGGTTCCGCCCGAAGAGAAAGCCATCCACTTCGGCTTTCCGCAGCCCAAAGCCAGTGGCCGCATTGTCACCGAATTCAAGCGCGTGGCCAAGAGCTACGGCGAGCGGCTGGTCTTCGGGGACGTGAGCTTCTTCATCGAGCGCGGCGACCGCGTGGCGCTGGTGGGCGTGAACGGCGCTGGCAAGTCGACGCTGATCAAAATCCTGGCGGGCATCGAGCCGATTTCGGCGGGGGAGTTCACGCAGGGCCACAACGTCCAGGCGGACTACTTCGCGCAGGACCAGTACAAAGAGATGGATCCCGACGCGAAGTTGCTCGACGAGATGGGGAGCGCCGCGCCAATGACGCCGCTGGTGGAACTGCGCAGCCTGCTCGGCTGTTTCCTGTTTTCGGACGACGACGTATTCAAGAAGGTCGGCGTGCTTTCGGGCGGCGAGCGGAACCGTTTCGCGCTGGCGCGGCTGCTGGTGAAGCCGTCGAACTTCCTGCTGCTCGACGAGCCGACGAACCACCTCGACCTGCGCGCCAAGGACGTGCTGCTCGAAGCGCTTCAGGGCTACACCGGCACGGTGGTCTTCGTCTCGCACGACCGCTACTTTATCGACCGGCTGGCCACGCGCATCTTCGAGGTCGCGGACCAGCGCATCACCGTGTTCCCCGGCAATTACGAGGACTACCTGTGGCGCAAGAGCGGCGCGGGGGACGCCCAGCCGCAGTCAGGCTCCGAGCCGGCGCCGGTGGCCGCAGCGCCGGCTGAGCCCGCGCCCTCGAAGCGCGTCAACCCGATCAAGCTGCGCCAGCTTCGCGAGCGCGCGGGCTCGATCGAGGAGGAGGTCGAGCGCCTGGAAGCCGAGATCGCGGGCTACGAATCCGAGCTGGCGGAGTTCAAGAGTGCCGAGGAGAGCATCCGCCTGGCGGCGTTGACCGAAGAGCGCCGGAAGCGGCTCAGCTCGCTGCTGGGGGAATGGGAAGAGGTTTCGGCGCAGATTGAGGGCGGCGCGTGAGGCCGTTCACACCAACTCGATCGTTCAGTCGAAGACACTGGCGCGACGGGATTTCAGGCGAACCATCAGCGGCCGGGCATTGGGGGCGAGTTCGACCCGCAGGTGGACCGTGCCCGCCTCGGGCCGCGAGACTCTCAGGTAGTGGACCGATCCGTCGCTCCGCGGCAGCGCGAAGCGTCCTTCGCCGTCGGTCTTCACCTGAGAGATCTGCTGGGTCCAGTCCTCCGAGCACTCCTCCACGGACACGCCGGGGATTTGCATGGAATGGTACTTCACCACACCTGCCAGGTCGGTGGCTTTGACGCGAGTCACCTTCGGCCTCTGGGCCCCAGCCTCCCGCCCGTACCGAAACCACCAGTAGCCGACCCAGAGGCAGAGACCTCCCTGAGCTATCGAGACGACGTCGCCGCTGATGAAGTAGGGAATCGCGAAGGCGGCGAAGAAGACGCAGAACAGAACCTTCCAATAGTCGCTCCGCCGGTCGAACCAGAACAACGCGACAAACAAGGCGCACGACAGGAGCTCGATTGCAGTGACGACGCCGTGCCGCCCACGATACACGTAGGGCCCGATCCAGATGAATGCCCACAGACATACCGCCAGGAACATCGGGAGCCGGAGTCTTCGCGAGTCCATCATCTACCTCTCTAGAATGTACCGAGTCGCCAGCCGGGTCAACCTGGCATAGCACGGCGATGGGCGCGGCTTGAAGTTCTCGCCCTGGCGGTTTACACTGGGCTAGGCAAATAAAAGGCGAAGCGAAGTGGGCGATCTACAGGACCAACTTGCCACGTTGCGGCGCAAGATGGCGCGCATCGACCGGAAGTACGCCGGCGGCCCGCCCGCTGCGGCTCCTTCGGATTCGCGGCCGGCTCGGTACTTCATCGAGCAGTGGATGAGCGGCGAGGTGGTTGAGACGCCGCACGGGCGGCACTTCGCGACCGAGCGGCTCTACGAGCGCCACCGGCGTCACGGCAGCATGGACATTTCGAGCCTGCTCGAGCTGCCGGACGATCTGCTAGGGGCGCTCTCGGGCGGCGAGGCGCCGGCAGCGCCGGTTTCGCGCTGGGCGTTTCTCGACACCGAGACCACGGGTCTGGCGGGCGGCTCGGGAACGTACGCGTTCCTCATCGGCGTGGGGCGCGTGACGCCGGAGGGGTTCCGCGTGCGGCAGTTCTTCATGCGGGACTTCAGCGAGGAGGCGAGCCTGCTGTGGGCGCTGGCCGAACACCTGACCGCGTTCGACGTCCTGGTCACTTACAACGGCAAGACCTACGACCAGCCGCTGCTCGAGACGCGCTACCGCATGGCGCGGGCGCGGCCCCCGTTCGCGCGGCTGGCGCACCTGGACCTGCTACACGGCGCGCGCCGGCTGTGGAAACTGCGCCTGGAGAGCTGCCGGCTGGTGGACCTGGAGAACCAGATCCTGGGCGTCGAGCGCGAAGGCGACCTGCCGGGCGAAATGATTCCGTACGTTTACTTCGAGTATCTGCGCACGCAGCAGGCCTGGAAGGTTGTGCCCATCTTCCACCACAACGCGGTGGACCTGCTGACCACGGCGTGCCTGACCGGAATCGTGCCCTTCGCCTTCCGCGAGCCGGGCGCGGCCCGGTTCGTGCATGGCGCGGACCTGGTCGGCCTGGCGCGCTGGTTCGTGAACGCAGGCGAGCGGGAGCAAGCGGCCGGCCTGATGCGTCGTGCCATCGACCTGGGCCTGCCGGACGACCTGCTGTTCCGCACCATGTGGGACATGGCGGCGCTGGAGCGGCGCTTGGGGCGTTCGGACGCCGCTCTCGCCGTGCTGGCCGATCTCGTCGCCAGCCCGAACCCCTGCCGCCTGCAGGCGTTCGAGGCGCTGGCGAAGCACTACGAGCACCGGGAACGCAACTATTCGGTCGCGCTCGAGATGGTCCGCGGCGCGCGCGCCATGGCGGACTCCGAGCGCCTGCGTAAGCGCGAGGCGCGCCTGGAAAAGCGGCTGGCGGGGCGGGTCAGGGCGGGGCGGTTACCGCTGTCGGCGGACGGGTCCGAACCGCGAGCTTGAGCGAGCGGGGCGGCTCTGGAGACCCGCCGAAGGCGTGGACGCCCACCCCGCGGCGGCGGCGCTTCAGAGCGAGCCGGTTACCGCCGTCCACTCGCGGCCCTGCGATTCCGCCACGGCCGGGTAAGTGACCTTGCCCTGGTAGGTGTTGACGCCCTCGCGGATGGCGGCGCGCTCCCGGCAGGCCCGCTCGAAGCCCTTGTTCGCGATCTCGAGCAGGTAGGGGAACGTGGCGTTGGTGAGCGCCAGGGTTGAGGTGTGCGGGACGGCCGCGGGCATGTTCGAAACGCAGTAGTGCAACACGCCATCGACGAAGTAGATGGGGTCGGTGTGTGTGGTGGCACGCGAGGTTTCGAAGCAGCCGCCCTGGTCGATGGCCACGTCCACTATCACCGCGCCCTTCTTCATGCGGGCCACCATCTCGCGGCGCACCAGCTTGGGGGCGGAGGCGCCCGGAATGAGCACGCCGCCGATGACCAGGTCGGCCTGGCGCACCGCTTCGCCGACGGTCCAGACGTTCGAAGCCAGGGTGACCACCTGCTGGTTGAAGATGTCGTCGATTTCGCGCAGGCGGTTCAGGTCGCGATCGATGATGGTGACGTGCGCGCCCATGCCCACTGCGACCTTGGCGGCGTTGGTGCCGACGATACCGCCTCCCAGGATAACGACGTTACCCGGCGCCACGCCCGGAACGCCGCCGAGCAGAAGGCCGCGGCCGCCGTTAGGCGCTTCCAGATATACCGCTCCCACCTGCACGGCCAGGCGCCCGGCGACCTCGCTCATGGGCGTCAGCAAGGGCAGCGAGCCGTCCTGCTCGCGGATGGTCTCGTAGGCGATGGCCGTCACCTGGGCTTCGAGCAGACGGTCGGTCAGCTCGGGCAGCGGCGCCAGGTGCAGGTAGGTGAAAAGGATCAGGCCAGGGCGGAGGCAGCCGTATTCGGAAGGCTGAGGCTCCTTGACCTTGATGACGAGGTCCGCGTTTTTCCAGACATCGCAGACCGCGGGGAGTAACTCGGCGCCGGCATCTCGATAGTCCTGGTCGGGAATCGAGCTGCCCTGGCCAGCGCCGGCCTGAACAAGGACGCGGTGTCCGGCTTCGCGAAGCGCGATGACCGCGCTGGGCACCAATCCAACTCTGGTTTCGTGATCTTTGACTTCTTTAGGAACGCCGATGATCATTTGAGTTCTCGCACGGTTGAGCTTGAACTTGAAGGTTGATTTGCGGGAGGGGCCGGTGGAGCGGTTGCTCCGGCCGGCTGTTCCCGTCTCGGCCCAAGGCCTAAGGTGATGAGCGACAGCGCATTCAGTTTGCCGGTCGGCTCGAGGTTCTGATCCTGCTGGAAGCGCTTGAGGGCGGAGGCCCAATCCGGGTCCCAGACTCCGTTCGGTGTGTGCGGAGCGTAGCCCTTGGCCAGGAGCGCCTGCTGGATCTCCTGGTAGCGCTCGGGCGTGGGCGCCAGCTGCGTCGCAGGCTTGCGTTTGGCGGCGGCGGACCGGCGGCCCTTCTTCGAGCCCTTACTCACAGGCTTCTTGGAGGCCGCGGCAGCCGCCTTAGTGTCGTGAGAAGGGTGGTGTTTCTTGGCCTGGACTGCGAAGCCCGGCAGAGACAAACACAAAACCAACGCCAGCGCGGCTATGATCCGCAAACGGTACTCCCGGTCTTTACTATCTTTCTCCGCCTCATGCTATCACGGTTTTGCCGGGAGGGTCCCGGCGACGAACACTGGCGGCTGCCACACCATCTCACCGCGCGCGGTTCGCGCTCCGCGCAACACGCGGAAGGCGGCCGGCTCGCCCGGCTTGAGCGTGGCCTGGAGCTTCTGCACGTCGTCGACCGAATTCACCGGGCGGCGGTTGATGGCGGTGATGACATCGTTCGGCTGCAGGCCGATGTCGTCGGCAAACGAGCCGGGATCGACGCCCGCGACCAGCACTCCGCCGGGCTCTTTGAGGCCGCGCCGGCTGCGCCAGGCAGGAGTCAGATTCTGGATCTGGAGGCCGAATTTGACCTGGGTCGAAGCCTGCTCGCCGCTGGGCTGCGGCTGGCGGAAGCGGCTGAAGCGCGGATCTTCGGCCCAGACCTCAGTGCGTTCGCCTATGGTCAACTTGAAGTCCATTTGCTTGCCGCCGCGCAGCACCTGGACCGTGGCCCGCGAGCCGACCTGGGTTGCCGAGACCCGGCTGACCAGGTCGTCGCCGTCCTTGACAGGCCGGCCGTTGAAGCCGACGATCACGTCTTCCACATTGAGGCCGGCGCCTGCGGCGGGCCCGCCGGGCTCGACCCGGGTGACGAAAACGCCGTGCGAGGAACCGTACACCTTCAGGGTCTCGTCCTTCTGGTTAGGATCGAAGCCGATACCAATGGAGCCGCGGCTGACGCGGCCGTTCTTGACGATCTGGTTGTAGACGCTCGCGGCCAGGTTGATGGGCAGCGCGAAGCCGATGCCCTGGTAGCCGCCGTTCTCGGTGGCGATGGCCGTGTTGATACCGATCACCTCGCCGCGAATGTCGAGCAGCGGGCCGCCGCTATTGCCGGGGTTGATGGCGGCGTCAGTCTGAAGGAAGCGCTGAAGCTGGTGATCGGGACCAATGTCGCGGCCCTTGGCGCTGATGATTCCGGCCGTGACCGTCGCTTCGAGGCCGAATGGCGAGCCGATGGCCACGGCCCAATCGCCGACCTGTACGCCATCGGAGTTGCCGATTTTTGCCGGAACGAGCGGCCGGTTGTAGTTCTCCAGCTTGAGCACGGCCAGGTCGGTTTCGGGGTCGGTGCCGATCAGCTTGGCGTTGTACTCGGCGGTGTCTCCGGTGAACTTGACCTGGATGCGGGTGGCGTCCTCAACCACGTGGAAGTTGGTGAGGATGTACCCATGAGGGTCAACCACAACGCCGGAGCCGGTGGACTGGCGGTGTAGGAACGGGTGCGGGTTGTCCGGGTCCTGGCCGAAGAAGCGGCGGAAAAGATCGGAGCCGCCACCCTGGTCCTCGTCCTCATCGTCGGGCGGGAGGGGGGTGCGCCGCCGGCCTCGGAGTTGCTGGCCCGTCCGTGCGCCGTAAGTTGCTGTGATATTGACCACCGACGGTTCGAGCTGTTTGGCGAGCTGGGTAAACGCCGTCGACAGCTGGACCGGGTTGGGTATCACCAGCGGGGTCGCGTCGCCGGCGCCCGTTTGAGCCTTGTCCGCCCGCACCGCGGTGGTGATCAGGGTGCCGATCAGGATGCCGATCGACAGGGTGAACAGCAGCAGGGTGGCGGAAAGAAGCTTCTGGGTGCGCAGTGTTGCCAAGAAACGCATAGGCCTCCGAGGGCAGGACGCCTCTTTAATTATAGCGGGCCTGCGGCTTGTGGCCGTCAGCCCGCGCCAACGGCTTCAGTTCGACCAGGAGGATGCCGGCGAGAATCAGGACGGCTCCCAGGGCGGCGCGGGGGGCGAGGATCTCGCCGGACACGACGAAGGAGGTCAGCCAGGCGAAGACGGGCTCCATGGCGAGGATCAGGGCCGTGCGGGTTGGCGTGGTGTACTGCTGCGCCCAGGACTGGGCCGAGAAGGCGACTGCGGTGGCAAGAAGGCCGGTGACGACCAGGGCCGATATCAGGCTCGGGGTCCAGCGCACAGTTGGCCGCTCGACCCACCAGAATGTGGACAAGCCGAGGACCGCCGCGGTGGCGACCTGAGTCAGCGCCAGCGCCTGGAAGCCCAGCTTGGAGGCGAGCCGGCCGAGCAGGATGATGTGGATGCTGAAGGCGGCGGCTCCACCCAGGGTGACCACGTCGCCGAACTCCATCTTCAGGCTTGCGCCGCGTAGCGTCAAGAGGGCCATGCCAACCGTGGCGGTGGCGACTCCCAGGGCTTCGGAGGCGTCCGGGGGCCGGCGCGCGACGAAGGCGGAGAAGACCGGGACCATGACCACGCACAGGCCGGTGATGAAGGCCGATTTGGATGGGGTTGTGTAGCGAAGTCCAACCGTTTGAAGGAGATAGCCCAAGAACAGGACGATCCCGACCAGGGCGCCTCCGGCCAGAATCGGCTTGGTCCTGTCAAACCGGCTGGGGAGGGGGCGGAAAGCCGCGGCCAGGGCAAGGGTGGCGAGGCTGAAGCGCAGGGCCAGAAAGAGCAGGGTGGACGAGTCCCGGAGGGCCTCCTTGACGACGACGAAGGTCGCTCCCCAGACGCAGGCGATGGCGACCAGAGCAAGCTCGGCGCGGCGTCGGGAAGGGTGGGCCACCACTCAGACATTGTAGCGGCAGGCTTCGCGGTGGCGGGCGGACAAGCGGTGTAGAATGGGTCTCACCATGAGACTCTTAGTCGCCGTTTTCTGCGGTACCGTTCTGCTCTGGACGCCGGCGCGCGCCGACGAAGCGAGCAAGAACGCAAAAATCGAGGAGCTGCTAAAGCTGTCGAACGTCGATCGGATGATGAGCCAGATGACCGATCAGATGAAGGCCATGACGTCGGCTCAGTTCAACGGCATGAATCTTTCGGCCGAAGACCGCAAGGCGTCGCAGGAGATGCAGGACCGGATCGTGGCTTTGATCGTGGAACGCTGGGGCAAAATGAAGCCCATGCTCGCCAAGGTTTACGCCGACACCTACACCGAGGAGGAGGTCGATGGCATTTTGACCTTCTACAGATCTCCAGCGGGGCAGGCCATGTTGCAGAAGATGCCGGCGCTGATGCAGCGTTCGATGGCTTTGGGCCAACAGATGATCGCGGAGCTGATGCCCGAGATACAAAAAATGACCGCGGAGGCGGCCGAGAAGCTGAAGCAGAAGAAGTAGCCGGCCGTCTGGGGGACTTCAACCGCCAGCCACGGCACCCACGACCAGAAAGGGCTCTGCGCCGGTCGCGACCGGGTCGGGCAGCGGGGCATCCGGCGGTTCGTGGGACAGATCCTGCTCACAGGCGAAGAAGCGGACGAAAGGCCGGCGCTGGCCGGTGACGTGATCTCGGATCGTGCCGCCGAGCATCGGATAGCGAGCCTCGAGCGCGTCCAGGACTGAGCGCTGGGTAGCTGGCCCTTCCACCTCGAGTTGAACCTCGCCCGCGACGCGCGCCAGCGTCCGCAGATGCGCCGGGAGCACCACGCGAATCATTGCAGCGTCTGAACCTCGACGGAGAGCACGGCCGGAAGATCGCGGACGATGGGGGCCCAGTTGTCTCCGGCGTCGGCGGACGCGTAAACCTGGCCGCCGGTGGTGCCAAAGTAGACGCCGCAGGAATCGAGCGAATCGACGGCCATGGCGTCGCGCAGCACGTTGACGTAGCAGTCGCTCTGCGGCAGGCCCTTGGTGAGCGCCTCCCACTCATTGCCGCCGGTCCGGCTGCGATACACGCGCAGCTTGCCGTCGGGCGGAAAGTGCTCCGAGTCGCTCTTGATGGGGACCACGTAGATGGTCTCCGGCTCGTGCGCGTGGACGTCGATCACGAAGCCGAAGTCGGTGGGCAGGTTCCCGCTGACCTCCTGCCACGAGTCGCCGGCGTTGTCGGTGCGCATGACGTCCCAATGCTTCTGCATGAACAACACGCTCGGGCGCGACGGGTGTAAGGCGATGCGGTGGACGCAGTGGCCGACTTCGGCGGTGGGGTCGGGGATGTACTGAGACCGCAGTCCACGGTTGATGGGGCGCCAGGTCTGGCCGGCGTCGTCGGTGCGGAAGGCGCCCGCCGCCGAGATGGCGATGTACATGCGGCCGGGATTGCCCGGATCCTGGACGATGGTGTGCAGGCACATTCCGCCGGCGCCCGGGTGCCAGCCGGGCCCGGATTCGTGACAGCGGAGACCGGGGAGTTCCTGCCAGGTCTTGGCGCCGTCGGTGGAGCGGAACAAGGCGGCGTCCTCGACCCCGGCGTAGACCGTGTCGGGATCGGTGAGCGACGGCTCGAGATGCCAGACGCGCTTGAATTCCCAGGGGTGCGGTGTGCCGTCGTACCACTGGTGAGTGCCGGGGACGCCGTCGTAGACGAACTGGTTGCCGGCCGGCTCCCAGGTTTGGCCACCGTCATTGGAGCGTTGGATCAACTGCCCGAACCAGCCGCTGGTCTGGGATGCGTAGAGCCGGTTCGGATCGGCCGGCGATCCTTTGACGTGATAGATCTCCCAGCCCCCGAAGTGGGGACCGCTGATATCCCACTGCTTGCGCCTTCCGTCCGAAGACAGGACAAATGCGCCCTTTTTTGTTCCGACCAGAACCCGTACAGAACCCATCCCTGCCCCCCTTTCCCAGTTTCTCGAAGTATAACCTCACTATATTACGGGCCAGGCTGAGCCGGCGGGAACCCGACGCGACGCAGCAAATCCTGAAAACGAGGATCGGACCGCAGACTGTCCAAGTGGGGATCGACCTGAATGCTGGCCAGCGCCGGCGCGCGCTGGCGATACGCTTCTTCCAGCCAGGCGAACGCGGTGTCACGCTCGCTCAAGCCGGCATAGACGCAAGCGAAACCAACGGGCGAAACGTACTGCTTCCGGGCCAGATCGTGCAGTTTCGCCAGCGCTGCCTCCGCTTCCTTTTTATGTCCCGACGCAGCCCAGGCATGGGCGATGCCACGAAGATACGCAGGATCATGGTCGTCCTGCGCTTTCTCATAGGCCGCAATCGCCTCCGGCCACTTGGCCTGCTCCTCGTACGCACCGCCAACGAAATAGTAGATGCCCTTGAAGGCCGGATCGAGATCCAGCAGCTTCCGGCTTTCGGCCAAGGCTTTTTCCGGCTGGTGGCTGTCGCGGTAATACCAGACCAGGTGGGCGTTGGCGAGCAGGTCGAGTGGATCGAGCTCGATGGCGCGCCTGGTTTGGGCCAGAGCCTCATCGAATCGCCTCATCAACAGCAGGTAGTGCGAATAGTTGCGGTGCGCTGCCGAGTCGTTGGGGCTGAGATCGAGAGCGCGGCGATACTCGCGTTCCGCGCCCGCCCAATCCCAGTCGTACCAAAGGTTGATGTTGGCCAGCGAGAGATGGACTTCGGCCAAGCCACTATCGATCTGCAGTGCCTTGGCAATGGCCGCTCGTGCCTTGGGGGCCGCCTCGCCGGGAGCAACCACCCCCATATCGCCGCCGAGCGAAATGTAGCAGCCGGCCAGGCCCGCCCAGGCGCGGGCATAATCCGGCTCCAGTTGAGTAGCCTGCTGGAAATATCCGATGGCCTTCCCCACGGCCTCCTTGTTCCTCTTGTTCCAGAAAAACCGGCCTTTCAGGAAGGCCTGATAGGCCTCGGCATTCACCGGGCGCTGGCGCGTGAAGCCGGTGTGCTCCTCGGGCGTAAGGTTCGCTTTCACCTGCTCGGCAATGGCCTGCGCCACCTGACTCTGCAGACTGACCACATCGCTCGACCGCCGCTCATAGCTATTGGCCCAGAGGTGGCGGTCCTGGCGGGCGTCCAGGAGCTGAGCCGTCACGCGGACATTGCCGGCGGACTGCAGCACGGAGCCCTCTACAATGGCGTCCACATTCAGCTCGCGGGCGATCTCGGGCAGCGGCCTCCGCACGCCGCGGAAGCGCATGACCGAGGTTCGGGAAATGACCCGCAAGGAGTGGATTTGGGCGAGTAGCGTGATCAACTCGTCCGTCATACCATCGGCGAAGTATTCCTGGTTGGGGTCGCCGGAGAGATTCTCCAGCGGAAGCACGGCAATGGACCGGATGGCGCCATGGGAATCGCGCGTCACCCACCAGCCCAAGCCTGCCAGACCTGCGAGGAGGACGACCGCCGCTGCCACCGCGAACAGCACTCGGCGTGGTTGCCTGGCGGCGCGCCTCTTGGCGGGCTGCGCAGCCGCAGCGACGGCGCCGACAACCTCGACCGGGGTCAGGAACCGATAGCCGCGGCGGGGCAGGGTCTCGATAAACCGGGGGGAGTCGGCGGAATCGCCAAGTGCCTCCCGGATCTTCCGAATGGCCTTGTTCAGACCGGTATCGAAATCGACGAAGGTGTCGGCCGGCCAGACCTTAGCCCGCAGCTCCTCGCGGGTCACCATCTGGCCCGGGTGCTCAAGCAGCGCCAGCAGGGTCTTGAAAGGCTGCTCCTGAATGGTGATCTTTCGCCCGGCTTTCCGCAATTCGCCCGTGCGCAGGTCGGCTTCGAAAACTCCGAAGCGCAGCAGGCTGGGGGAAGCCGGGGAATCTGTCACCGTAACCCTCTGTCGTTTGAGTCTATTATCGGGCAAGCCGGTTTCCATGCACAAGGAAGGCTGTGGGCCTTGCTCCCGCGGGCGGCAGAAGATAGATTCGCTCCAGGAGGCAACAAAACCACCATGAAAACCACAATTCTTGGCCTGCTGCTGGCCGCAACCTCTCTCTGGGCTCAAGACTTTTGCTCGAATGCAACGCTTCGGGGGGATTATGGATTCACAGTCAGCGGGATGAGACCTAGCGGGCCAGGCGGTCCGATAGAGACGATCGTCGGCGTGGCGCTTACCCATTTCGACGGGGACGGCAATCTGACGCAGACGGACAACATCCACGGATCGCTGAGCGGCTTTCCGACTCCCGACCGAGCCGGCACGGGGACGTACTCGATTAACGGCGATTGCACCGGCACCATGACCCTGGAGAATGCGGGCGCTCCGCCGCTCACGCTGCGTATCGTGGTCGTCGATAACGGAAACGAAGTGCGGACCGCGGTGGTGGCACCATTGACTGTCATGGTGAGCAGCAACGGACGGCGGGTCAGAACATTCGCTAAGGGCCCCCGGGACGCTGCCCGCCAGTAGAGGGTGGAAAGACCGGGGACACTCCTGCGCGACCGCTGAAAGCGATAGGGCTGTGCGTCGCCAGCTGGAGCGTCCCCGGTTCGTCGCGGGGCGATGCGGCAGTCTGGCTCCGGGCGGTGGTCCGCTAGAAGGTGAGCACCTTCCAGCCGCCTTTGAGCATTTCAGTAAGCGGTTTGCCCATGTACTTCACGTCGACACCCATCTTGCGTAGATCCTCGGTCACCTTGTAGCGGTCGGCGCAAGCCAGGCAGGCCTCGACCTTGATGCCGTCGGCGATCATCGACTTCACTTCCTCTTGCAGCGCGGCGTTCTTCGCAAGCAACCCGGCCGAAGGCCCCCAGACGATCAGCACGATTTCGTCGAACCACTTGAACTTCTTGGCGTTGTGTGTGTACATGAAGCACACGTTGAGAGCCACCTCGGGGTCGCCGCTGGTCCACAGGACGGCGAGTTTGTCGCCGGGCGCAGCCGGGGCGGCGGGCGCGGCAGGAGTCTGGGCCAAAAGCGCAGACGCGAGGACGAAAGCGAAGACGACAGAATAGAAGAGTCGCATATCCTATGGTACGAAAATCATCCTCCAATCGCATTGAACGTGCTGCAGCCAGCCCCTTCTGCCGCCACGACAGCGACAATCGACAGCACGATGCGCTCAACCACGCGCCGCCACGAATGAGCGCTGGCGCGACGACGTGATCGAAATCCACGGAAGGGCGTCTCCGATCTCGCCGAGTCGTTTCTTCAGCGGCCCCTATGGCTTGCGCGTGTCATCCCACGTTACCCAGGTCATTGGGGTGCCCGGTTTCAGGTCGAACGACTCCGCCGCGAAGATCAGAACGGCAACGCCGGGCACGGGGTCGAGTTTCACCTGCTGCCGCCGGTTCACGTCGTCCATGACATTCCTGCCGCCGTAATGCATTGGCCGCATCAGGCCCGCTTCACCCGGAACCAGCCACGTCAGGCCCGATATCTGTGCATCGATGCTTTGCAGGCGGGCGCGAAACGGCACGGTTCCCTCTGGCAGGACGAGTTCACTGAATTCGATCAGAACCAGGAACGCGTCGTGGCTCTTCTCCAACTGCCGGAGCACGCCGAGCACCGGCGTTCCCTTGGGCACAAGGACGGCGCCACCGTGGCGGACATCCGACACCACGTGCGCATTCACCGGAGCGCCGATCGCCGCTCCCGCCGAGCGCAGGCGCGTGTCGAGCGTAAGCCGGATCTGCACGTTTTGTGGCAACGCGGCGGGCAAGGCTATCGGCTGTGCCGGCACGAATTGCGCCGGCCGCTCGTCAAACGTGACCTCCGAGGTGGCCTTATACTCACGGCACTGGCCGAAACGGCTGCGATTGATGTTCAACGCGCCGCCCGCTTCCTCCACCAGATCCTCCACCGCGCTGGGTAGCAGCACGTCGCGCTCGCCGATGCGCACGCGAGCGTAGTCGATTGTGCGCGCGGCCGACTTGAGCGGGAACCGCGCCGGAAACTGCGTCGCGCGCGCCTGCAACCGCACCAGCAACTGCGTCTCGGCGTCGGCCCAGATACTGCCCGTCGAACCGACCTGCGCCGACCGTCGGCCAGCGTTCACTATCCAGGCGCTGTCGGTTTGCGGCAGCGTGAAATCCCAGCGCAGTGTTGCGCGCTGGCCCAGGCTCTCGCGTCCGGCAAAGCGAAACTGCGTCGAGTGCCCGAATAGAACGTGGATCATCTGAGACGCATAAGCGCCCGTGCCTACGAACCCGCCGGGCAGCACTTTCGCCAGGTCGGTGTCGGCGAACATGCTGTGTCCGGGCCAGGAGTACATTTCCTTGTCCCCGACGTGCGCGACCTCGAGTTTCACGGTGTCGAGCAGGTTCGGCGTCGCGTTCGCATGGGAAGCGTGCAGCCGATCGGTCGTCACCAGACAGAGGTAATCGGGCAGCGATTTGAGCGCCTGACCCGTCTTGGCGCGCACCTCGATCAAGCGCGCTTCATCGGCCGAGGGCCCTACTTGCGCCGCGCAAACAGCGGCCACGAATACAATGGCGGCCTTCATGGCAGTCTCATTCTACGCCCGCCGATCCTTGGCCGGGCTCAATGCATGCCACATAGGCGCCTCAGTTCGCCGTCGCCCAATAGCCGCGCTTGGCCCTCAGCGTAACGTTGCTCCGCTTGACCTGGACCGCAACCCTACGGAATCTGCCGTCCATCGCCGCATTGGCCGGAACATAGCCCAGCGTGTAGTAGTTGCGTCCTTCGGCGACCGCCTTGCGGATGCCGCCGAGGATATCGTTACTGCTCTGAAACGCCGTGCCGCCGGTTGCCGCGGCGGAATCCGCCAGCACAAAGCCCGCCTCCGTCTGCAGCCGGTTCATTGTCGGAATCACCCGGCTCGAGGCGCCGCGCGCTCCGACACTCTCGGCATCGGCGAAGGACGGCGTGAAGAGCCCGCGCGAATCGATCGTACTGATGATGACATTCGAGCGGGCTGCGATTTTCACCACGCTGTCAAACTCGGACTGCATGCGGTCCAAGCCACGCATCCCAGCCAGCCCGGGGAAATAGGCGTCTAGCAACTCCCAGGCGTCGCGGCCCGGCGAGAGCTGGAACCCGTCGGAGATCAGCAGCAGCGTGCGGTGCCCGGTGCCGGCCGCCATCTGCCGCACCAATTCCCGCAGACCGCTTAACAGCGAGATTGTGTCGCTGCGATCCATCCCAGCGATTTGTTCTGTCTCCAGCGGCAACTGCTTCATCTGCGAGACGCCCATTTCACGAGTTCCCGGGTCCGCGCTGTCGATCATCCCTCGGATCTGCTCCAGGCGGCGGACGTAGGCCTGCATTTTGCGATCCGCCGCCGAACTTCGGCTGCGTGCGAACATCCTGGAAAACGTCTTGTCATCCAGCGGCGCGAGCGCCTCCGACGGATCGCGCGTAATATTCTGAACGATCGATATCGACTGGCCCAACGCGACCACCCCGTACTGCGAATCGCCGGGAGGCTCGGACGCAAAGAACTTCCGCAGCGACTCGCGCACCGCCGGCAGATTGCCGAATTCGATGTGCAGCGAGTCGATCGCGATCAGGTACGAGTGGCGGATCGGCACCACCGGTGGGGCCTTCGGACCGGCGGAACCCGGCTCTGCTGCCTTCGCTTCCCTTTGCTTGGCTTCCATCCCGACGGCGGGCTCTCCCGACGTCTCGACCCGGAAGCTCGTGATGATCTGTTCGACGTCGTCTTCGAGCACCCGGAAATCGGACTGCTTCAGGTCGCTGACGTTGTGGCCTGATTTGTCGAGCACGACGACGGGCACCAGCACCTGCCGCACGTCCACGCGGATCACCATCTCTGGTTCGGTGGCTTCCTTCCGCGGCGGCGCGGCCGACATGCGTTCCAGCCGTGCCTTCAGAACCTCGTCCCCGGGCGCGAGCTCGAGTGCGCGGCGCAACTCCGCGAGCGCTCCCGGCCGATCGCCGCTCGCTTCGAGCGCCATCGAGAGGTTGGCGTGCGCCGCCGCATCGCCGGGTGTCAGACGCGTCGTTTCGCGAATCTCCGCCACCGCATCCGCCGCCGCGCCTCGTTCCATCAGCAGGACCCCCAGCAGATTATGAGCGGCGGGGACGCCGCCCATGACTCTCAGGGCCACGCGTGCCTCCGTTTCGGCGCCGCCCGCATCGCCGGCCGCGTTCAGCGCGCGCGCCAGGTGGAAGTGCGCCGCGGCGAGGGCAGGAGCGAGCCGCAGAGCCTCGCGCAATGGCGCGATCGCACCAGCCGCGTCGTTGGCATCCACGGCGGCAGCTCCTTCGCCCAGCAGTTCCAACGCGTCGCGCTCCGCGGCAGGAACCGCATACACTCCAGCGTTCTTCTTCGCCTGCTCCGGGTCGTTCGCGTCGTCGCGTCCGTACAAACGGAAGTCGGAGAAACGATGCACCGCATGCATTTGCACGTCTCCGCGCGAGGCATCGACCACCGCGCGCACGGGCAGCAAGAGTGTGGCGTCTAACGCCTCGAAGCGCACTTCGGCCAACGTCATATCGACACTCAGGTCATCGGCGGTGGCGCCTTCTTGGCTGCGCATCGGCTCGCAGCGCAAACGCGACGGCCGCCCGTCTTTTCCGTCGATCCACACCAGGCCCTGAACCGGTTCCGATCCCGCGTTGGCGCGCGTCGCAGTACCTGAATCGAGCGTGCCTCCGGGGACTTGCGCGAACGCGAAGACCACTGCGTCGCCAAGGCGCCCGATTGTTCGAATGCGCAACTGCGTCTCGAACTCCGGCAGCATCGTCTCCATCAGAGCGAAGAACCGGTTGCCGGCTAGGAAAACTCCTCCGCCGGCCTTTGCAGCCTTTTTATCCGTTTCGGAAATGCGGAACTCGTGCACCTCCAGCGAGCCCTGCCCCATGGTCGCCACATAGCGGAATTGCTCGGTTTGCGATCGCGCTCCGGTTCCCCCGTTCTCCAGACGCAGTTCGAAGATCCGCTCCGCAGCCGACAGGTCGGCAAACTTGTCAAAGGTCCGGTTGACGGACCCGAGCGCGGGTCCCAGAACGCTTCTTACGAGCGCCGCGTCGTGGTCGAAACGCACGCCGGCGAGCACGGGAGCGCGGCGCAGCAGTTCGTCATCGCTCAATTCAATCAGGAGTTTCGGGGAAGAGCCGGAGGCGAGCGCGGAAGCTGCCAGCAGGCCCACGAGAAGGTTCGTTTTCACGCGCAGGATCGGCACGCCGGGATCATTGTATCACCCGATACGAGCGCATCTTCCCTTCCCGTTGAACACGAAGTTAGGGCCCAGCCGGGAGTCTGCCGCAGCGTGTTAGAATCCGTTTGCGAGAGTGGAGGCGAGCTTGAAAACACTCCTGCTGGTGATGGCGGCGCTGTGCCTGCGGGCAGAGCAGCCGGCTGCGGTGGAGGGCGATTTCGTCATCCACGACTTTCAGTTCCGGTCGGGCGAGACGCTGGCCGAGCTGCAGTTGCATTACACCACCTTCGGGAAGCCCGCGCGCGATGCGCGGGGGCACGTGACGAATGCCGTTCTCGTTCTGCACGGCACCGGAGGGTCGGGCCGGCAATTTGTGCGGCCGGAGTTCTCGGGGGTGCTGTTCGGCCCGGGCCAGTTGCTCGACGCCAGCCGGTACTACATCGTTCTGCCGGATGGGATCGGCCACGGGAAATCGAGCAAGCCGAGCGATGGAATGCACGCGCGGTTCCCGCAGTACGACTACGACGACATGGTGGAGGCGCAATACCGGCTGGTCACCGAAGGGCTGGGGATCGATCATCTGCGGCTGGTGATGGGAACCTCCATGGGGTGCATGCACTCGTGGGTGTGGGGCGAGACGCATCCGGAATTCATGGACGCGCTGATGCCGCTGGCGTGCCTGACGGTGGAGATCGCGGGGCGCAACCGTATGTGGCGCGAGATGGTGATGGACGCGATTCGCCAGGACCCGGAGTGGAAGGCTGGAGAGTACGCCACGGAGCCGCAGGCGGCGCTGCGCACGGCGCTCGATATCCTGCTGATTGCGGGCAGCGCGCCGTTGCGGATGCAGCGTATGTATCCGACGCGGGAGGCAGCGGATAAGTACCTGGACGAATACATGCGCACGCGCGCGATCGGCCTGGACGCGAACGATCTGCTCTACCAGGTGAACGCCTCGCGCAACTACAACCCGTCGCGGGGGCTCGATAAGATCCGGGCGCCGGTGATGTACGTCAACTCGGCGGACGATTTCATCAATCCGCCCGAGCTGGGCATCGCGGAGCGGGAGATCAAGCGCGTGAGGAACGGGCGCTTCGTCCTGCTGCCGATCGGCCCGGAGACGCGCGGGCACGGGACGCACACGTACCCCGCCCTGTGGCAGCAGTACCTGGCGGAGCTGCTGCGCGAGTCGGGGCAGTAAGGCGGGCTACTGCTGCTGCGCCGGCTGGAGCTTGGGCCGCTCCGGAGCGGAGGTGGCGGCCAGCTCGGACTTCTTGTACTTCGGCTCGCTGAGGTAGCCCTTGATCTGGTCCTTGTGGATCTCGTTCACCACCAGCTCGACGGGCTGGGGACGGTCGGATACGGTGATCCACACCGGCTCGTAGAGGTTCACGCTTTTCTTCTGAAGCTCCTGGTCCTCGACCATGAGCGCAAGGTTGAAAGAGCGGTGTTTGGTGTCGACCTTGCGAAGCGAGAGGCCGACGGGGCCGACGCGTTGGAACTGCTTCGACCTATCGAGCTGGAACTCGAAGTAAGTGCGCTCGCCGCGCTTTTCGAGCGCCACCAGTTCATCGTGGGTGCGCGCGATCGAGCCGCTCAGCTCGTTGTGAGTCGAGGTGAGCTGGCCTTCGAGGTCCTGGCGCGCCTTCTCCACCTCCTCGCGCGTGCTGGCGATCGCCTTCTCCTGATCGGAAAGCTGGTCCTGCATCTTCTTCCAGCGCGGATCGGCGGGCGCAGGCCGGTGTGCCTTGGCTAAGTGCGGCCGCACCATGGGGTGGGGCTTCTCGATGGGAGCCGGAGTCTGAGCCTGGGCGGGCGCGGGGGGCGCGGTGGTTTCGGCCGGGTTGGGCGGCGTGTTGAGCCGGGCGGTCAGGGACTGCAGTTGTTGCTGCACCTGGCCGAGTGAGGTGCTCAACGCCCGGTTCGCTGCGGTCAGGTCCTGTGCCTGGCGGCGTTCGCGCGACAGGAAGGCGAGGCTGAGAGCGGTCGTGCAGAAGAGGACCGCGACCGCGATCGGCAGGGCCCAATGGGAAAGCGGCGGCTTCTCGCGCCGTGGAGCTTCGTCCGTAGGTTGCATGTTTCCGGAGGCAGCAATTGAAATGCCATCGCGGGAGGCAGGATAAGTGCTTCATTTCGTGACGGGAGCGCGGCCAGATTGGGAAAAAGTTGCACGGTCTGGACAGGGGGATCGGACAGTGGCTATACTGCCAGCCAGAAGTGGAGGCCCAAGATGAAGATCCGCATGCTGATTCTCATGATGGTGCTGGCGCTCGCCGCAAGCTGGACGCCAGCCAACGCGCAAACAGGAGCGCCGGGAGCGCAAGTCATCGAGCAACTCAAGGCGCAGATGCAGACCATACTCGACGCCTGGAGCACGATGGACATGTCCAAAGTGGCGCCATACTACGACACCGAATCCAAGCACGCCTTCTATGACGTGGCTCCGCTGAAGTACGCGGGTTGGAAGGAGTATGCCGACGGCAGCGAGAAGATGTTTGCCGGGCTCAGTTCGCTGAAATTCAAGCTGGCCAAGGATGTGCAGGCCCACCGGCGCGGCGACGTGGCTTGGGGCACGGCGACGTTCCAGGCGGACCTGACGCACAAGGACGGCAAGACCGAGAGTGTGCAAGGCCGCTGGACGCTGATCTGGGAAAGGCGCGGCGACAAGTGGCTGGTGGTACACGAGCACGTATCGGCGCCGATACCGACGCAGGGGCAGTAAGGCGGTTGATTCCCACGGGACCGGAAGAGAGCCACTCGCACTAGAATGAGTGCAATGGCCCGGCCCCGGATTTTCCTCATCGATACCTTCGGTTTCATTTTCCGTGCGTTCCATGCGCGGGGGCGCATGGCGGCTCCTTCGATGCGCACCGGCGCGGGGCTGCCCACCGAGGCGGTCTACATCTTCAACAACATGCTCCGGAAGCTCACGGGCACTTACAAGCCGGAGTACATCGCCGCGGTTTTCGAGAGCGCGGTGCCGACGTTCCGCGAGCAGGAGTTCGCCGAGTACAAGGCCAACCGGGCGGAGGTGCCGCCGGATTTGACGCTGCAGATCCCCTACGTGCGGCGGCTGCTCGAAGCGATGCGCATCCCGATTCTCGAATACCCGGGCTTCGAGGCGGACGATGTCATCGGCGCGATCGCGCGGCGCGCCGAGCAGGCAGGCTTCGACGTGGCGATCGTCTCGAGCGACAAGGACATGCTGCAGCTCGTGGGCGAGCACGTTTCGATGTTCAACCCCATTCAAGAGGACCTGTGGTACGACGCCGCCAAGGTCGTCGAGAAGATGGGCGTCAGGCCGGAGCAGGTGGCGGACCTGCTGGCGCTGAAGGGCGACGCCATCGACAACATTCCGGGCGCGCCGGGGATCGGCGATAAGGGCGCGCGCGAGCTGCTCGCACGGTTCGGCTCCCTGGAGGCGGCGCTCGATCGCGCCGGCGAGGTGGAACGCAAGACGTACCGCGAAAGCCTCGAGCAGAACCGCGAGGGCATCCTCCTGAGCAAGCGCCTGGCGACCATCGACACCAGCGTGCCAATCGAGCTGCAGTTGGAGGAGGTGCGCGCGCAGGAGCCCGACACGGCGGTGCTCAAGCAGGTCTACAAGGAGCTGGAATTCTTCAGCCTGATCGGGCAGTTGGGGCCTGAGGAGGATACGCGGCCGCGCGACTATGCGGCGCTCGAAACGGCGGAGGCGGTGGACGCGTTTCTTGGCGCGATTCCGGCGGGCGCGCTGGTGGCGGTGGCCGTGGCTCCGGCGGGCGAGGCGGAGGGCGACATGTTCGAGGCAGACCGGCACCCCGCGGTGGGCGTGGCGACGCAGGCGGGCGTGGCGCGGTCGGTCCCGGCGGGATTGGTGGAGCGGTTGCGGCCGTTCCTCGAAGACGCGGCGCGGAGGAAGGCGACGCACGACGTGAAACAGGCCAGGCTGGCGCTGGCCGAGTGGGGAATCGAGCCGCGAGGATTCACCGACGATACGATGCTTTACGCATTCCTGCTGAGCGCGGACCCAGGGGGCTGCTCGCTCGAGACGCTGGCGCGGCGGCGGCTCGACCGCAAGCTCGAGGCGGCGGTGGAGCACCAGGCCGATTGCGCGCTGGAGCTGGCGGGGCCGCTGGCGCGCGAGGTGGACGAGCGCGGGTTCCGGTCGATCTACGAGACCATCGACCTGCCGCTGGCGCGCGTGCTGGCGCGCATGGAACGGCGCGGAATCCGCGTGGATCCGGCCGAGATGCGGCGGCTCTCGGAGATGATGGACACCGAGGTTCAGCGGCTGATGGGCGAGATCTACGCGCTGGCCGGCCGGTCCTTCAACATCAACTCGCCGCAGCAGTTGGGCAAGGTGCTTTTCGAGGAGCTGCATTTGCCGGGGCCGGTGAAGCACGGCAAGGGGAAGGCGGTTTCGACGGCGGCCGATGTGCTCGAAGACCTGGCGGCGGATTACGAGATTTGCCGCAAGGTGCTCGATTACCGGCAACTCGTCAAACTGAAGGGCACTTACGTGGATGCGCTGCCGGCCCTGATCAATCCGCGGACGGGACGGCTGCACACCAGCTTCAATCAGACGGGCGCGGCGACGGGGCGGCTTTCGTCCTCGAATCCGAACCTGCAGAACATTCCGATTCGCACGGAGCTGGGCCGCGAGATCCGCGCGGCGTTCATTCCGCGGGCGGGATGGAAGCTGGTGGTGGCGGACTATTCGCAGATCGAGCTGCGGCTGCTGGCGCACTTTTCGAAATGCGAGGTGCTGATCGAAGCGTTCCGGAACGGCGAGGACATACACACGCGCACGGCGGCCGAAGTTTTCAACGTGGCGCCGCTGATGGTGACGCCGGAGCTGCGGCGGCGCGCCAAGGCGGTGAACTTCGGGATCGTCTACGGGCTGAGCGCGTTTGGCCTGGCGGCGCAGCTCGGGATTCCACGGCCCGAGGCGCAGAGCTACATCGACAGCTACTTCGCTCGGTATCCGGGCGTGAGGGAGTGGATCGACAAAACCATTGCGGAGGTGCGGGCCAGCGGGGTGACGCGGACGCTGCTCGGGCGCGAGCGGCCGATCCCGGATATGGACAGCCGCAACCCGAATGCGCGCGGCTTCGCTGAGCGTACCGCGGTGAACACGCCATTACAGGGGACGGCGGCGGACCTGATCAAGCTGGCGATGATCCGCATCGAAGAGGAGATCGAGCGGCGCGGGATGCAGGCGGGGATGCTGTTACAGGTGCACGACGAGCTGCTGTTCGAAGCGCCACCGGAGGAGATCGACGAGGTGCGCAAGCTGGCGAAGGCGGGGATGGAGGGCGTCTCGAAGCTCGACGTGCCTCTGATTGCGGACGTAGGCGTGGGGACTAACTGGCGGGACGCGAAGTAGAGGCGGGCGAAAGTGAGCCCCAGGAGACGACCCCAAACGCAACGCCAAGGCGCTTGCTGCCGTCCCCTGGAGGACAATCAGTGTTTTCTCTGTAAGCGGAAACCGGCTACACTAGTGGCCCGCTTCGGGCCCGTACAGGTTCACCACCACGTGACGCATTTCCTTATTAGTCAGCTTCGCATCCGTCTTCGGCGTTTCGCCCAGACCGATGGTGTGAACGCGGCGAAGGGGAATGCCCTTTTCCACCAGGTACCGCACTACCGCGTCGGCACGGTGCGCGCTCAGACCGAGGTTGTACTGCTTCGCTCCGACGCGGTCCGTGTAGCCCTGCACCTCAATCTGGTAGCGGGTCATGCCCTGGGCCTGCTGAGCGAGCGAGTCGAGCTTGGCTTTCTCTTCGTCGGTCAGCGTGGCCTTGTTGAAGCCGAAGAGCACGACCTGTGTCCCGGCGACCTTGAGGTTGTCGATGTTCTCAACCTCTTGCTGGACGTTCGCGACCTTGGTGTTCGCCTGCGCAGCGAGATCGTTCGCCGCATGAGCATCCTGGCCCGCCTGGACTGCCTTCTGGTCAGCCGTCTGGGCGGCCTTGGCAGCATCGTTGGCCTTGCTCTCGGCGCTCATCGCGCGCTCTTCCACCCGCGATACGTCCTTCTGTTCCTTGTTGTCTAAGTTGCTAATGGCGTCGGACTGCTTTTTGTCAATCGTGCTCACCCGCTGGTCCACTGTGCCGACCTGTTCCTGGACATATTTCTTCGTGGCACAACCTGGATTGGCGAGGGCGACGAGCAGCAGCAGACCGCCGGTCCCTAGCAAAGTGCGTGAAATCATCATGAGATGTTACCCTCCCGCCGCTAAGGATCGCACGTTGAGGGCCATTTTGGGAAGGGTCGGAAGCAACAGACTTAGTAAGCTGCTTACCCATGACAGGAGGTAAAAAAGCGTTCGAAACCGCGAGAAGAACGTAAAAAGTACTCATTTGGCGGCAGTTGGACCGCGGTCAATAGTGAATGATTTTTAATCACACCAGCCACTCCAGGGCCGGCTGCCCTTCTGTTTGTGCCAGTTCCGAAGCGGCGCCGCCTGACAAGCGTTCCCCACGCCCGCGTTCTTCCGGCGGCGCCGCGCCGGACAACTCACACGTGCCGGTAAGTGAGCATTCGGTGTTCCATTCGAAGCGGCGTAGACTGAAGGGGTGGCTGGCGCCGAGCCGTACGGAACCTACGACCTGTTCGCGTGGTTCTACAACCAGGGTTGGGGCAGCGATTACCACCAGCAGGCCGCTCCGGTCTTCGAGCAGCATATCTTTCCCCGCTTTGCGGCCGGCGCGCAGGTCCTCGACGTCTGCTGCGGCACCGGCGATCTGAGCCGCGTTCTGGCGGCCCGCGGTTATCACGTGACCGGCATCGACGGATCCGAAGAGATGCTCCGCTTCGCGCGCGAGCAGACGCCCGGCGCGGAGTTTTTCCGCGCGGATGCGCGCCGCTTCTCGGTCGGATCGCGCTTCGAGGCGGCCGTGAGCACGTACGACAGCCTGAATCACATTCTGGACCCGGCGGAACTGGAAGGCGCTTTCTCTAGCGTCTGGCAGGCGCTGGTGCGGGGTGGCCTGTTTGTCTTCGACATGAATACGGAAGCATCGTTCGACACTCTCTGGAACGGCTCGTATGGCACCGTCGAAGACACGGCCGCCGGGGTCACGCGCGCGAGCTACGACCCGGCCCAGAAAATCGGCCGGGTGGATCTGACGCTGTTCGAGCTCGCCGAGGGCACATGGCGACGGTCCGACATCACCGTGTTCGAGCGGTGCTACCCGGTGGAGGATGTCACAGCCGCGCTCGGGCGCGCCGGCTTCACCCGGATCGAAGCGCGCGATGCCTGCGAGTTGGGGATGCGGGGCGACATCGCCGTTGGGCGCGTGTTCTTCTTCGCCGTAAAGCCCTAAGCTCGTGGGGTGGGCGGTTTCGTCCGCCGCAATTCGAGGGAGCCGAGCAGGAAGAAGCCGGCCGCGATCAGCCAGCGGAGCATGACCAGCCAGGAGCGGTCGTGCATAAGCAGACGGTTGACGCCCAGGAGGAGGAAGCCCGCGCCGATGGACAGGTACCACCAGCCCAACCAGCGCGAGCGCTTCCCAGGTTCCATGCTGCCCATGATACGCGGAGGCAGGCTATTCGGCTTGGCCAGGCAGGCGGGACCGCCTGCCCCACGAGGAGAGCAGTGAAGGCACCGCTCCGTTCAACCCGCAAATGCCCTTCTTGGATGCTCAAAACCGCCCTTTCGGATCTGAAGTCCTTTAGGTGGACGGGTTTCCGTGTAAGATGGATTAGTCTCAGCACCGGTCCCTGCTCAGAGGGCGCCGTCCCGCCGGCGCTCGAAGGGTGGACAGGGCAGTTGAGGGCCATCCATGGGCATCAACATTGGCATTGACATCGGCGCCATTAGCCTGAAGCTTGCAGCTCTGGGCAGAGCGGAGGACCGCGCCGCATTCGAATCCCTCTGTGCCGCCAAGCCCTCGTTCCGTCTGATGCGCTGGGACGCGCCGGCAGGCAAGTGCATTCCGCTGGTCCTCTCCGAGTACCGGCGGATCAGCGGAAGCCCCATCCAATCCACGTTCGACCTGTTGCAGGAGTTCTACGAGGTCATCCCGGAGACCCGAATCGAAGGGATCCGCGTCACCGGCTCGGGCAGCCGCACCATCGCCAAGATTCTCGGCATTTACTTCGAGAACGAGTTCAAGGCCATCGCGCGGATGGTGGCGGCGTTTTATCCCCAGGTTCGGACGGTTTTCGAGCTGGGCGGAGAGAGCGCCAAGTACATCCGGCTGGAGCAGCAGCCGGGCGGCGGGCTGCCCTCGATTGTGGATTACGACCGCAGCGGCGAGTGCGCGGCCGGGACGGGCTCCTTCCTCGACCAGCAGGCCACGCGCATGGGCTATTCGGTCGAAGAGATCGGTGCGGTGGTTTGCGAGGCCAGTTGCGCGGCGCGGATTGCGGGGCGCTGCTCGGTGTTCGCCAAGTCCGACATGATCCACGCCCAGCAGAAGGGCTACACGCCGTCGGAGATCCTGCGCGGGCTTTGCGACGCGGTGGCGCGGAACTTCAAAAGCAGCATCGTGAAGGGACGGCCGGTGACGGCGCCGGTTGCCCTGATCGGCGCGGTTTCGCAGAACGCCGGGGTCACGGCCGCGCTGCGCGAGGCGTTCGGGCTCAAGGAAGACCAGTTGTTCGTGCCCGACCTCTACGCCTGGTGCGGCGCCGTGGGAACGGCGATTCTGGAGACCGAGGAACGCAAAAAGCGGTCTCTCAGGGAGATTCACCGGCTGAGCCAGCACCAGGACGAAGAGCGGGTGGAGGACGCCAACCCGCTGTCGATGGAGAAAGTCGTGCTGCTGCGAGACCGGGTCCCGGCGTATGTCCCGCCGCCGGGCGACGGCCCGATCGCGGCGTACCTGGGCATCGATATCGGGTCGGTTTCGACCAACGTGGTGGCCACCGACGAGAACGGCACCGTGATCCAGGACATCTACCTGCGCACGGCCGGGCGGCCGATCGAAGCCGTGGAGCAGGGGCTGAAAGAGGTGCAGGCGAAGTGGGGCCGGCGGCTGGTCATCCAGGGAGTCGGCACCACAGGTTCCGGCCGGGAGCTGATCGCGGAGCTGGTGGGCGCCGATGTGGTCAACGACGAAATCACGGCCCACAAGACCGGCGCGCTGTACATCTCGAGCACGCTCGGCGGCGAGCCGGTGGACACCATCTTCGAGATCGGCGGCCAGGACTCGAAGTTCATTTCCATCGAGAATGGCGTGGTAGTCGATTTCGCGATGAACGAGGCCTGCGCGGCCGGCACCGGATCGTTCCTCGAGGAGCAGGCCGAGAAGCTCGGCATCAGCATCAAGGGCGAGTTCGCCAAGCTGGCGCTTTCCTCTCCGCGCCCCACGCGCCTCGGCGAGCGCTGCACGGTGTTCATGGAGCGCGACGTAACGGGCTGGCTGCTGAAGGGCGAGACGGTGCCGGATATCGTCGCCGGCCTGGCGTATTCGATCGCGCTCAACTACCTGAACCGGGTGGTGCGCGGGCGCAAGATCGGCAATGTGGTCTACTTCCAGGGCGGGACGGCGTACAACGACTCGGTGGCGGCCGCCTTCGCCAGCCTGCTGGGGAAGAAGATCACGGTGCCGCCGTATAACGGCGTGGTGGGTGCGATCGGGATGGCTCTGATCGCGCGGCAGTGGCGCCTGGCCACCCGCGGCCAGTCGCGCTTCCGGGGATACGATCTTTCCAGCCTCCAGATGGCGACGCGCGACTTCGTCTGCAAGGCCTGCTCGAACCTGTGCGACATCAAGGAATTCACCATCGAGGGTCACAAGAGCTACTGGGGCGATAAGTGCTCCGATAAGTTCCGCAAGCCGTCGGTGACCGGACGCAAGCCGGTGATCGAGGACCTGTTCGCGTTTCGCGAGCGGTTGCTCGAAGGATTGTCGGGCCAGCAGGCGGGCGGCTCGAAATTCCAGCGCGTGCCGGGCAAGCTGTGCGTGGGACTGCCCCGGGCGATGTCGACCTTCGAGCACATGCCGTTCTGGCACCGCTACTTTACGGAGCTGGACATACAGGTGGCGCTCTCGCCGGTGACCGACCCGAAGATCGCGGCGGCCGGTCTCGAGATGGCCCTGGCGCAGCCCTGCTATCCGATTCAGGTGGCGCATGGACACGTGGCCGCCCTTATCGAGATGGGCGTGGACTACGTGCTGGTTCCGAACCTGCTTAATGCCGATACGGGACCGGAGAGCTCCGGGACGGCTCACTTCTGCCCCTGGAACCAGACCCTGCCGTTCGTGCTCGAATCGGCGCCGCGGCTGGAGCCGCACCGGCACATGTTCCTGACGCCGCGGCTGCACTTCCAGCTCGGCCGCGAGCAGGTGAAGGACGGGCTGTACGAGGCCATGAGGCGGTTGGGCGTCGGCCGGCGCGCCAGCGACCGCGCCACGGACGCGGCCTATGCCGCGCAGCGGGAGTTCCAGAGCCGGCTGCTCGAAGCCGGGCGCAAGGCGCTCGAAGTGCTGGACCACACCGGCGAACCGGGGCTGCTGCTGGTGGGCCGGCCGTATAACATCTACGACCGCTCGGTCAACTGCGACATCCCGCGCAAGTTGCGGCACCGTTACGGGGCCAACGTCATTCCCATCGACTTCCTGGTGACGGGGTACGAGCCGGTGGACGACCTGCATCCGAACATGTACTGGGTCTCGGGACGGAAGATTCTGAGCGCGGCGCGACTGGCCTCAACGCGGCCGAACCTGCACGTGGTCTACATTTCGAACTTCAAGTGCGGGCCGGACTCCTACATCAAGCACTTCACCCGCGAGGCCGCGGGCGCGCCCCTGCTGGTGTTGCAGTTCGACGGCCACGGCAACGACGCCGGCTACATGACCCGCTGCGAAGCGTATCTCGATAGCAAAGGAATCCTGCGATGTTACAAGTCGGGGACGGAAGCGGATCCGGCGCCCGCCGCAATCCACTAAAGGGCAAGCGGGTCTTCATCCCACCGATGGCGTACGGCAGCGGCCGGACGTTCGCCGCCGCGTTTCATGCGCTGGGTCTCGATGCCGACATCACGCCGCCATCCGACAGCCGCACCCGCGAGCTGGGCGCGCGCTACACTTCCGGCGATGAGTGCTATCCCGCCAAGGTGACGGTGGGCGATTTCATGAAGGTGCTGGAACAGCCCGGCACCGACCCGGCGCAGGTGGCGCTCTTCATGCCCACCGCTGAAGGGCCTTGCCGCTTCGGCCAGTACGCTCCCTATCTGCGGCGCATCCTGGAAGAGAATGGCTACCCGCACACGGACGTGATCTCGCCCTCGAGCCATGACGGCTATGCGGATTTCGGCGACCTGGCGCGCCAGTTCGTGCGCACCGCGTGGCGCGCCTTGATTGCGGCCGATATCCTGCAAAAGGTGCTGTTGCAGCACCGGCCTTACGAGACGGAGAAGGGCGGCGCGGAGGCGGTTTACGAGGAGTGCCTGGCCGACGTCTGCCAGACCGTTGAGACGGCGCCGCTCGAACCGGGAACGCAACTGAAGGCGATGCGGGAAGCGCTGGTGCGCTCGCGCGACCGCTTCCGCGCCCTGCCCACGCAGCGCAACCGGACGACGCCCCTCATCGGGATCGTGGGCGAGATCTTCTGCCGCCTGCACTGCTTCTCCAACGAGGACCTGGTGCGGCGTCTGGAGGAATACGAAGCCGAAGCCTGGATCTCGGACATCACCGAGTGGGTCTGGTACACGATTTCCGAGCATTTCCGCAATCTGCGCCTGGTGGGGCGGCAGTATTCGCTCGAAGCGTTCAAGGCCTGGATCCGCAAGCGCGTGCAAAAGCACGACGAGCACGTGCTGCTGGAGCCCTTCCGGGACGATTTCGTGGGCTATGAAGAGCCGCCGGTCGAAGAGGTGCTCGACGCGGCGCGGCCGTACCTGCCGGCGGATGGGGCGATGGGTGAGATGGTGCTCAACGTGGGCAAAGCCATCTGCCTGGCCCGGAAGGGCGCGGACGGGATCATCGACATCAGCCCGTTCACCTGCATGAACGGCATCGTTTGCGAGGCGGTTTACCCGCGAATCTCGCGCGACCTGGGCGGCATCCCGATTCGTAACTTCTATTTCGACGGCACGCAGAGCGACCTGGACCGCGACCTGGGCGTCTATCTGGAGCTGGCGCGGAACTACCAGAAGCGCAAGCAGTGGCAGCGGACGTGGCCGGCGGGGGCGTAGGGTGACGGATTCGTTGCCGCTCCCTTCGTCAGTTTGGCGACGCGGCGCGGGCCCCTGTCGCTACGGCAGGTCCCGGTTCCAGGCCAGATCGTTCGCGGCGTTGAGCCGGGCATAACCACCCTGTTGACGCAGGGTGGCCGGTCCGGCACTGGATGGGCCCTGTGAGGGGCCAAGCAGCGACTGCCGTTGCCGCTCCCCGGTGGCGTCTGCGTGTATGAGGAGACCGGCCATGGGGAAAGCGAACAAGAGGGGAGATCAGGGATGGGCCTTTTGCGTCGCGGACGCTACAGCGGCGGGCGGCCCAACGGATTTCGTGCTCTCCCTAATCCCAATGAGGGCAGCGATCACGAATCCCACGATGATCGCTTGTCCCTGGTACGGCTGTCCAAACATCAGCAGCAGAAAAGGAATCGGCGAAAGTGCCAGGCCGGCCCAGAGCTTCAGCCACGTGGGATTGGATTCACGCTGCAGGATCAGCACCGAGAGCGGAACCAGAAGCACGCAGTCGCCGGCATATACGTGGCGGCCAAGCAAAACGCCGGTGGCCGCCGTCAACGCGCCAGCCATCCCCAGGCTGGCGCTCTTGCGGAGGGCGGCCCACAGCAACAGAACGGCGCCCGCAGCGAGGACGGCTTCTACCGCCCCGCCCCAAGGGAGCCAGGCGCTTAGACCGTGGAGGCTGGGCATGCAGGTTGGCTCCGGCGAGAGGGAAGGCAGTCTCAGGATTTCGAGATACTGGTGCGGCCAGTGCGGTCCTTCAATCGCGAAACTGGCCGCAAGCAGAACCGAGCCAACTGCTGCCGCGGCCAGCAGGGTCTTCCAACTCTTCCGCGCCACCAGCATGAGCGGCACAGCCACCGCCAGGTGGTATTTGCAGATGCAGAGCGAAAACGCCACGCCCGCGGCCCACGGTCGGTTTCGCCCCAAAAGGACCAGGCCCGTCGCAAAAAACCAGAGCCAGAGGGGTACGTCCTGACCAAAAAGCAGGATGAACACCGCGGGGATCGACCACACCAGTGCCAGAAACATGCCCGGGCGCGACGCGGAGGGCCAAATTGCCGCAACCCCCGCCAGCGCGGCCAAGCCTATCGAAAACCAGATCCAATGGCTGGTGTCATATGGAAAAACGGTGAGAACCTTAAACCCGTAAGCGACCACCGGGAGCCGTGCGGTCGGCACCTCAATGCCGTTGCCGTGGGCCCGCTCCACGTTTCTGAGGGCATCCCAATCGTAAAGGTGGCCCGTACCAGCCAGACGGCCGGCGGCATAAAACTCATTGAAGTCGACACCCCATCCCGAACGGTTAGAGGATGCGAACCACAGCCCCCAGGCCAATCCGAGCGCGGCGACCAAAGCAGTCACGGCCACGGCGTAGACTTGCCGGATATCGTTTCCAGCCATAAGCCAGAACCATAGCACGGATCGTCAGCCGGGAAAACGGAGAACCTGCTTCAGGGACCCAGCAGCCGCCGCCGGGCCTCGACGACCAGGAACAGCGATCCGGTGATGAAGACGGCGTCGTTGGGGGCGGCCTCGCGGCGGATGACGGCCAGCGCTTCTTCGAGCGTAGCGGCCGTGGCCGGCGGAGGTGTAGGCCTAAGAATCGGATCGGCACACGCCGCTCACCGGCGCGCGAGCTTGTTCCGGACCCCAACCAGAGCGGCCAGGCCGATGCCGAACAGCGGGAGCGTCGCCGGCTCCGGCGCCGTACGCCTGCAACTCGTCAATGCCGGCTCCGGCATTCTCAACCACCAGCCGGAGCCAGCGGGTCGATGCGGGCGTGAAACTCGCGTCCAGTGTCTGCGAACCCGCGATCATGCCGCCGAAGCCGTAGTCGGCTGAGTCGAACGCCAGGGTCCAGTCCGGTCAGCCCAGCAGCAAGCGCCGGGCCTCGGCCACCAGGAACAGCGATCCGGTGATGAAGACGGCGTCCTCGGGCGCGGCCTCGCGGCGGATGACGGCCAGCGCTTCTTCGAGCGTTGCGGCCGTGCGCAGGCGGGGGTGATCCGCCAGCTCGCGGATGGTCTCGGGCCGCAGCGCACGCGTCATTTTCGGGGCGGTTGCGATGACCTGGTCGGCCAGAGGGAACAGGATGGCGGCGATCTCCTCGATGGCCTTGTCGCGCATGGCGCCGTAGACGAGCCAGAGGTGGCGGCCGTCGAAGAAGCGATTGATGTAGGCGGCCAGGGCGCGGGCGCCGGCGGGATTGTGCGCGCCGTCGATGATGATCTCGGGCGCGGCGGAAACGCGCTCCAGGCGGCCGGGCCAGCGTGCCTGCCGGATGCCTTCGCGAATCACTTCGGCTGGGAAGCCGAGTTGGTAGAGCGCGACGACCGCGGTCACCGCGTTGGCTACCTGGTGCTCGCCGGCCAGCGGGCACTCGATGCGGTATGCCGTGGGCCCCGCCACCCGAAAGCAGCTTCCGCCGGGATAGAGCGCCAGGTCTTCGACGCGCCAATCCGAGGTCCAGAGCGGGTCGATGTCCAGGGCGGCCGCGGCGGCGGAGAGCGTCTGAGCGGCCTCCAGACGCTGCGCCGCGAAAACGGCCGCGGCGCCGCGCTTCAGGATGCCCGCCTTTTCCTCGGCGATCGTCGCCAGCGCCCGGCCGAGAAAGGCTTCGTGGTCGAAATCGACCGGCGTGATCACGGCCAGCCGCGGCAGGACCACGTTGGTTGCATCGAGGCGGCCGCCGAGGCCGACCTCGAGCACTGCGGTCCGCACCTGCGCTTCCCGAAACGCGACGAAGGCCATGGCGGTGACAGTCTCGAAATAAGTGGGATGGGCGTCGAGCGCGCCCGAGGCGATCAGGCGCTCAGCCGCGGCGTGCACCTGGTCGAACGCGGCGGCGAAAACCTCGCGGCTCACCGGGCGGCCCGCGATAGAGATGCGCTCGAAGGGTTCGGCCAGGTGCGGCGAGGTGTAAAGGCCGGTCCTGGCCCCAGCCGCCCGCAGCCCGGATTCGATCATGGCGCAGGTGGAGCCTTTGCCATTCGTCCCGGCAACGTGGATGAATTCGCCCGCGCGATGGGGATTGCCGAGCGCGTCCAGCAGCGCCGACATCCGCTCCAGCCCGAGTTTGGCGGCCTTCACCTCGTTGCCGAGCGAATAGAGGAACCGGACTGCATCGTCGTAATTCATGCTTGCGCGCGCCGGCCCCTCAAGAATGTCATTCTACCGGCAGCCACCAGGAGCAGGCAGCCTCCGGCCAGCTTGGCCTCGAAACGCCAGACGGATGCGACACGATCCGGCGGCGCCAGCGAGAAAGCGATGGCCGCGGCGGTCACCGCAAATCCCGCGAAGGCGCTGAGGCGCAGCCCGTGGCGGGCGGCCGTGGCGAACAGGTAGAGGAATGGAATGAAATAAGTCACGACGGTCATATCCACCAGCAACTGGTAGCCTGTGCGCAGGTCCTCGCCCAGAAGCATTGCCAGCAGGAAGACCGTGCAGGCGGCGGCCTGGCTCAGCAGCGCGACGTGGGGCGTTTTCCAGCGCGGGTGGAGGCGGGCGAAGGCGGCGGGCAAGTAGCGGTCGAGTCCGATGGCAAAGGGCACCCGCGCGCTGCCGGCGAGCCATGCGCCTAGCTGGCCAGTGATGCCGAAGGTGATGAGCACCGCCAAGAATGGAGCCACGAGCGGCAGTCCCAGCCGGCTGCCGGCCGCGGCCGCAGCCTGCGTCAGGCCGGAGACGATACTGACCTCTCCGGGCTTGAGCACCGCCAGGACCGCCAGCGTCCCGGCGATGTAGAAACCCGCGATGGCGAGCCCGCTGATCCACGCCGCGCGCGGCACGGTGCGGCGCGGGTCGCGAATCTCGCCGCCCATCACCGCCCCGAGTTCAAGCCCTCCGAAGGCGAAGGCGATCTGGGACCAGAAGTTGAGCCTGCCCCAGTTCCAGCGGGGCAGGACATGGAGGGGCGTGGCCGGGCCGTGGGTCAACCAGACGGCGATGCCCAGCCCGACCAGCACCACCCCGGCGGCGTAAGTCGCCAGGCCGCCCGCGTTCTGGGTCCACTTGCCGACGCGCAGGCCGACCAGGTTGGTGATGGTGCCGATCCACAGCACGGCCAGCGACATCGGGACGACAAACAGGCGGCTGTCGCCGAGCCAGGCGTGACTCGCGCCCAGGCCGTAGACCGCCATCCCGATGCCGGCCAGGATCAGGTTCGGAAAAAAGAACAGGTTGCTCAGCCAGTAGCACCAGCCGCACAGGAAGCCGTGCCAGTCTCCGAAGCTGTTTCTGGTCCAGGCGTAAATGCCGCCCTCTTCGGGGAACTCGGCGGCGAGGCGCGAGACCGCCAGGGCGGAGGGGACGAAGAAGAACAGCGCGGCCGCCAGCCACAGTCCGATGGAGTCCGGGCCGGCATGCGCGGCGGCGGCCAGCCAGCGAATCCCCACCACAGCCGCGATGTTAAACAGGACCAGGTCGCGCAGGCCGAGTTCGCGCGCGAGGGCGGGTTTGGGGTCAGCCACCAAACCTCATCGTACAGCGTCGAGCCCATGTATACTCGCAGGAAGGGTATGCAGGCGGGACTCCGAACTCCTGATGCCGTGGAACTTGAGACGGGCCTCGTGGCGCAGGCTTCAGCCTGCCGCGTCGGCTCTCGAGCCGACGCCTGGCCGTCCTGGACGTCGGTCTCGGCACGAGTGCCGAGACGACAGCCTGGGAGGCTGCGCCACATTCCGACCTCAGGAGTTCGGAGACTCATCTGCGCGCTGATTGCCGCGCTGCCCCTCTGGGCCCAGCCCCAGCCTTCCCCATGGGACGCGGCGATGGAGGCGGGCAAGACGGCCTACGAGCAGGGCCGCTATGACGAGGCCGAGAAGCAGGTGCAGGCCGCGCTCCGGGAGGCGGAGAGCTTCGAGAAGAACGATCCGCGCCTGGCAACGACGCTCGACCAGCTCATCACGGTCTATCGCACCGAAGGCAAGCCCATGCTGGCCGAGCCGTATTATCACCGGTTGCTGGGCATCGACGAAGGTGCCTGGGGACCGACGGATCCGCGGCTGGTCACGGTCCTGAACGGCCTGGGCACGCTGTACACTGCGGACCGCCAGTGGGCCGAGGCCGAATCCGTGTACCAGCGGGCCCTGGCGATCCGCGAGAAGGCGCTAGGCCGTGAACATCCCGACGTGGCGGCGACGCTCGAAAGCCTCGCGGCGCTCTATGCGGTTCAGGCGAAGTTCGAAAACGCCGAGGCCTACTACCTCCGCGCGCTGGGAATCCGTGAGCGGTCGCAGGGCGAGGAGCACTTGAGCATCGCCACCACGCTCGATGGCCTGGCGGGGATGTATCGCGACCAGGGGAAGTTCGCCGCCGCGGAGCCGCTGTACCGGCGCGCGCTGGCGATCCGCGAGAAGGCGCTGGGCCCTGACCACAGCGAGCTGGTGCCGAGTCTCGACAACCTGGCCTGGGTCTGTTACGCCCAGCGAAAGTATGCCGAAGCCGAGCCGCTCTACGGGCGCTCGCTGCTGGTGTGGGAGAAGGCGGTCGGCTCAGAGCACCCCACCGTGGCGACCGCGCTGGACAACCTGGCCGGCGCCCTCGTGGCGCAGGAGAAGTTCGCTCAAGCCGAGCCGCTTTACCAGCGCGCCCTGCTGATCCGGGAGAAGACCATACTGTCCAACTACGACAAGCTGGCCTCGGTCTACGTGGGCGAGAAGAAGTACCAGCAGGCCGAGCAGGTCTACCGCCGCGCGCTGGATTTCGCGGAGAAGAGCATCCAGCCCGACAACGTCCAGTTGGGCATGGTGCTGGAGCGCTACGCCGAGCTGCTGAGGCTGCTGAACCGCAACGGGGAAGCGGAGCGGATGCGGGCGCGCATCCGCCAGATCAGACTCCGTATGGCGCAGGAAGCGGCGACCGCGGCGGGCACGGCTCCCGTCAAGCAATCGAAGCCGTAGGGCAAGCTTCAGGCCGATGAAAAGGGCCAAGGAATACAGTCTGGGCCGCTGATGAACGCGGATCAACGCGGATGAATCATTTGTTTTCAATCAGCGTTGATCGGCGTTTATCCGCGGCCAGCAGTGCTTTGGCATTTCCTGGCCTTCAGCTTGTCCCCGCGCCGCGCAAAACGGAGGCGGCCTGGTAGTATGCTCGGATACAGGCATGAAACTAAAACTGACTCTTACCCTGATGATCGCCATCGCCGCGAGCGCTTTCGGCGCTTCCGACCTGGTGAAGATTGACAGCGGCCGGCTGAAAGGCGTCACCGCGCAAGGCGTCGTTTCCTTCAAAGGCATTCCGTATGCGGCGGCGCCGGTGGGCGACCTGCGGTGGCGGCAGCCCCAACCTGTGAAGCCCTGGAGCGACGTGCGCCCGGCTGCCGAATACGGCGCCGACTGCATGCAAAAGCCGTTTCCGGGGGACGCGGCGCCTCTCGGAGTTACACCGGCAGAGGACTGTCTGTATGTGAACGTGTGGGCCCCGGCATCGGGCGCGGCAAAAAAGCTGCCGGTCATGGTGTGGATTTACGGCGGAGGGTTCGTCAACGGAGGCAGCTCGCCCGCGGTCTACGATGGCAGCCAGTTCGCCAGGCGCGGCGTTGTGTTTGTCAGCTTCAACTACCGCCTGGGCCGCTTCGGCTTCTTCGGGTTCCCGGCGCTGACGAAGGAAAACCCCGGCGAGCCGCACGGCAACTACGCGTACATGGACCAGATTGCGGTGCTGCACTGGGTGCGGCGCAACGTCGCGGCCTTCGGAGGGGATCCCGCGAACGTCACGATATTCGGCGAGTCGGCGGGCGGCGGGTCGGTGCACGCCATGCTGACCTCGCCGCTCAGCAAGGGACTTTTCCAGAAGGCGATCATCGAATCCGGCGGCGGGCGAGCGGGTCTGTTTCCTCCACGCTATCTGAGCGAGGTTGGCCCGCATGGGAATCCTTCTGCCGAATCGGTGGGCCTCGCGTTTGCGAAGAAGGCCGGCGTGACCGGCGAAGGCCCGGAGGCGCTGGCCGCTTTGCGAAAGCTGCCCGCGGAGGCCGTGGTCGATGGCCTGAACATGGCCACCATGATGACGCCGACTTATGCCGGGCCGATGGTCGACGGCAAGGTGATCGTGGAGAGCCCGGAGGACGCTTACGCCGCGGGCCGCGGGGCAAAGGTGCCCTTGATTGCCGGCGCGAACAGCCAGGACATCGGCTTTTCGACGGCGCGAAGCATGGACGAGCTGTTCGGGCGCTTCGGCCCGGATCGCGACCAGGCGAAGGCGGCCTACGATCCCGACAACGCGGGCAATCTGCGCCAGGTGGGGGCGCTGGTGGCGGCCGATCAGATGATGATCGAGCCGGCGCGCTTCACGGTGCGCGTGCTGGCGGCCGCGGGACAGCCCGCCTGGGAGTACCGCTTCTCGTATGTGGCCGTATCCATGCGCGGGCAATGGAAGGGCGCGCCGCACGCCACCGAGATCCCCTTCGTCTTCGACACGGTTCAGGCGCGCTACGGGAAAGACCTGGCGGCCCAGGACAAGGCGACGGCCGAGGCGGCGAATGCCTATTGGGTGAACTTCGCCCGTACCGGCAACCCCAACGGGAAAGGCCTGCCCGAATGGCCGGCATACGACGCCAAGACCGACAAGCTGATCGATTTCACCTTCGATGGTCCGGTCGGCAAGCCCGATCCATGGAAGAACCGTCTGGACCTGATCGAGAGCATGGTGACACGTAACCAGAAATGAGGTGCGCATCATGAACCGCGTGAGTGCGGCCCTTCTCTTCCTGAGCGCGGTCTTCGGGCGGCAGGCATTTTTGCCTGCCGCGACCGCGCAGGTGGAAGCGCCTGCGCCACCCAATACGCCGACGTTTCAATCCGCCGTGAACCTGGTGCAGGTGCCGGTGGTGGTCCGCGACCGCGACGGACGCACGGTCCGAGGCCTCCACAAGGAGGACTTCCAGCTTTTCGACCGGGGCAAGCTCCAGGAGATT
Source organism: Bryobacterales bacterium (assembly GCA_963719445.1). GTDB lineage: Bacteria > Acidobacteriota > Terriglobia > Bryobacterales > Bryobacteraceae > DASWZN01. The sequence continues at coordinate 1,832,727 of OY970385.1, read as the reverse complement.
GCGTCCTTCGTGGAAACGAAGCCCGGCGGGCAGATTGCGCCCGACAGGTCGCAGACGGGAGTGGGCCAGGCGGCCGGGGCCGGGATGGTCGTTCCCGAGCGTTTCGTGGCCTTTCTGTTCGACGATGTCGCGATTAGGAACTCCGCCGATCTCACGCGGATGCGCGATGCGGCGACACGGCGGCTTGCGGCTCTCGATCCGAGCGACCGCGCCGCGGTCCTCACCACCTCCTGCCGGGTGCTCCTGGATTTCACGGATGACCAGGCGAAAATCCAGGAAGCGGTTTCCCGAATCGCCTTTCAGGCGGTGCCCGTCTGCCGGGTCGCGCAAACGGAAGTGCTGCAGCTTGCCGTGCTGAACTCGGTGGTGCGCCGGATGGCGCTCCTGCCCGGCGAACGGAGCGTGATTCTCATCTCGCCCGGGTTCTCCGTGGGCCACGACCGGACAGCCGAGGAGGCAGAACTGATCGATACTGCGATTCGTTCGAGGGTGCTGATCGACGCCCTCGATGTGGGCGGGGTTGCAGGAGCCCCTCCGATCTCCGCCTCCGCCGGCCCCGTTCGGGGCATGGCGGGTCAGACCAATGGGCAGGTGAACAACAGGCGGCCCAGTGCGCCGTCGAACCGCCAGCCCGGTGCGTCGTCGACCAACCCGGTGGCGCTGAGGGAACTGGCCCACGGAACCGGCGGCACGTACGTGGCGGCCGGCAACGACCTCGATGTGGGATTCCGGAAGCTGGCGACGCCAGAGTTCTTCTACGTTCTCGGTTTCTCGCCCGGCGAGTCGAAGGCGGACGGCAGCTTTCACGAGCTGAAGGTGAAACTGAAGGAAGCGCGGAAGCTCACGGTGCAGGCTCGCGGCGGCTACTTCGCGCCGGCGCGGAAGCAAGAATAGCCTCTTGTGAGGCGTGCTTGAGCCTGGCGTGCCGGGATAGGCCGGCTGGGCGTGGCGCGAAGCTGAAAGGAAGAATCATGAAAGGCGCTGGTGTGGCGGCGGCCCTCGTGCTGGGCGCGGCTTTTGCCGCAATGGCGCAAGCGCCGGAGCCGGCGGCGGGCGGCGATACGCCGACGTTTCAATCCGCCGTGAACCTGGTGCAGGTGCCGGTGGTAGTCCGCGACCGCGACGGGCATGCGGTGAAAGGCCTCCACAAGGAGGACTTCCAGCTTTTCGACCGGGGCAAGCTCCAGGAGATTGCGTCCTTCGTAGAAACGAAGCCGGGAGGGCAGATTGCGCCCGACAGGTCGCAGACGGGAGTGGGCCGGGCGGCCGGGGCCGGGATGGTCGTTCCCGAGCGTTTCGTGGCCTTTCTGTTCGACGATGTCGCGATTCGTGATGTTGCCGATCTCACGCGGATCCGCGACGCCGCCACGCGCCGGCTGGCGGCTTTGGAGCCGAGCGACCGGGCGTCGGTCGTGACCACCTCCTGCCGGGTGCTCCTGGATTTCACGGACGACCGGGCCAAGTTGCAGGAGGCGGTCTCCCGCATTGCCTTCCTGCCGGTGCCCGTCTGCCGGGTGTCGCGAACGCAGGTGTTGCAGCTTGCCGTGCTGACTTCGCTGCTGCCCCGGATGGCGCTCTTGCCCGGCGAACGGAGCGTGATTCTCATCTCGCCCGGGTTCTACGTGGGTCACGACCGGACCGACGAGGAGGCGCAACTGATTGACGCGGCGATCCGTGCGAAAGTGCGGATCGACGCTCTGGACGTCGGCGGGGTTGGCAGCCCTTCGATCCGGCCCGTGAACCCTTACGATTCCACGGACCCCATGGCTGGTCGGCAGCAGCGGTACGTGCCGCCCAATAATCCCGTGACGCTGACCGAGCTGACCCGTGGAACGGGCGGTACTTACGTAGTGGCCGACAACGACTTCGACGTCGGGTTCCGCAAGCTGGCGACGCCGGAATCCTTCTATGTCCTCGGCTTCTCACCCGTCGACTCGAAGGCGGACGGCAGCTTCCACGAGCTGAAGGTGAAACTGAAGGACTCGCGCAAGCTCTCGGTGCAGGCTCGCAACGGCTACTACGCGCCGGCGCGGAAGAAGGAGTAAGCCCGGAGGGCGGGCTCAATCCCGCCCTCCGCTGCCGGTACACTGGAGACTTGCGAGTAGACTTTTTCCGCCCCGCGAGCGTCATTGAGAAGGAGCCGAAGAGTTGATCTTCCGCGAGGTTGAGGACGGCGACCTGATCGCGCGTGCCCGCCGCAAGGACGTCGAGGCTTTTAACCTCCTCGTGTCCAGGTGGGAGAAGCGCGTGTTCAATTATCTGCTGCGCCTCGTCCGCGGCCGGGAAGACGCTCTCGACTTGAGCCAGGATGTGTTCTTGAAGGCCTATCAGAATCTCGGGAAACTCGAAGATCCGGCGCGATTCGGCCCGTGGTTGTTTCGCATCGCCCATAACGAGGCGTTCTCGCTGTTCCGCAGCCGGCGCCCGGAGGACGAGCTTCCCGCCGAAACCGCCCCCGAGCCGTCGCGGTTCCGGATGTATCCGGCGGAGCTTTCGGTGGCCATCGCAGGGGCGCTCGACCGCCTCTCCGCCGACCAGCGCGAGACCGTCATTCTGAAGGTCTATGAGGGGTTCAAGTTCGAGGAGATCGCCGAAGCGCTGGATTGCCCGGTCTCGACCGTCAAGTCGAGGCTGTACACGGCGCTCGACGTGCTCAAAGAGGCTCTGGCTCCAATCCCGTCGCGGGGTGTCCAATGAGCTGCTCACCTTTTGATCTCAAAGATTACCTTTTTGGCGAACTCGGCGAGGCGGAATGCGCCCGGGTTCGCTCCCATGTGGAGACCTGCCGGGCCTGTGCCGAAGAACTGGACCGGCTTCGGCTGACCGAGGCGGCGCTGCACTCGCTTCGTCAGGAGGAGCCGCCTCGCCGCATCGCGTTCGTCTCGGACCCGGCTTTCGAGCCGAGCTGGTGGCGCCGGTGGTGGAATTCGGCCCCGCGTCTGGGGTTCGCCTCGGCGGCCCTGCTGTCGATCGCGATTTTGGTTCACGCCTTCGCGCGGCCGGTGGTAGTGGTCCCTCGCCCTCCCATCCAGGCTGCCGCCATCCAGGCGCCCGTCCGCACCCAGGACGCCAGCGCCGTCGATGCCGCCGTTCGGGCAGCGGTCGCCCAGAGCGAAGAGCGGCAGGCGCGGAAGACCGCGGATCTGGTGGAAGCCACGCGCAGGGAACTCGAGTTCCAGCGCCGCGCGGATCGCGTGGCATTTGAAGAAACGCTCACCCTGCTCCAGAAGAGGTACAACGGGCTGCTGGTGGCGAGCGCTGAATATGGAGGCCGGCCGTGAAGTCTGTTTTACTTGCTTTTGCGCTTGTGTCCGCTCTGGTTGCTGCCGAGACGCCCGGTGTGTCGCGCGAGGCGCTGGCCAGCGTCGAGAGGAGCATGGATAGCGCCGTTCGGTCCTGGGATATTACCGAACCGTACGACCTTCTGGGATTCACGCGGGGCGTCTACCTGCCCGGTTATGGCGTGGTGTTCACCAGCGAGGTCAACCTGGTGGTTACGGTCATCACGCCGTTTAGCCCGCCGCCTACCGGCAATAGGCTCGTCCAACTGAAGGAGAAGAAGCGGCGGCGGTTGGCGTTCGTGCGGGGCTGGATGCGCGATGCGCTGGTCAACGCGGGCGCCGCGCTGAACGAGGCGCCACCCCAGGAACGGGTGGCTTTCGCGATGACGCTCTTCTACCAGTCGTTCGAGGACAGGCGCGGCATGCCGAGCCAGATCGTCATCGAAGCGCCGCGGCAGACGCTGGTCGACTTCAAGGCGGGCCGCATCAGCCGCCAGCAGCTCGACGCCGCGATCCAATCCTGGGAGCTCTAACCGTGCGCCTGGGCGAAATGCTCGTGGCCCGGCAGTTGATCGGGCCCGAGGACCTCCAGCGCGCTCTCGAAATGCAGAAGGAGCGCGCGGAGAAGCTCGGCAAAGTGCTGATCGATCTCGGGTTCGTCGCCTCGCGCGACGTGCTTTCCGCGCTTTCCGAGCAGTTGGGGATTCCGCTGGTGACGCTCGACGTTGCGCCGCCGTCGATTCCGGAGACGGAGGGCCTGGCGCCCCGCTTCATGCGGCAGTGCCGGTTCCTGCCCTACGCCTGCTCGGACTCCACGCTCACCATCGCCATGGCCGACCCGCTCGACTTCGAGACCATCTCGGCGGTGCGCGGTTTCACTGGCCTGAAGGTGGAAGCGGTGCTGGCCGCCGAGGCTGAGCTCCTCGACGCCATCGACAAGTTCTACGGCGAGCAGGAGCAGGAATCCGCGGAGGCCGAGGGACGCGCCGGGGCCCCCGAGGAGGACCTCGAACAGCTCCGTGACATGGCCAGCGAAGCGCCGGTTATCCGCCTGGTCAACACCATGATTGCGCAGGCCGCCGAGAAGCGGGCCAGCGACATTCACATCGAGCCCTTCGAGAAGGAGTTCCGCATCCGCTACCGCGTGGACGGCGTGCTCTATAACCAGGAGCCTCCGGCGCGGGAGTTGAAGGCGGCCATCATCTCGCGTGTGAAGCTGATGGCCAAGCTCAATATCGCCGAGCGCCGGCTGCCGCAGGACGGCCGCATCAAGATCAAGGTGATGGGCCGGGAGGTGGATCTGCGCGTCTCGACGCTGCCCACGCTGTACGGCGAGAGCGTGGTGATGCGCCTGCTGGACCGCTCGGCGGGCGATTTCTACGACCTCTACCGGCTGGGATTCGACGAGCGCATGCTCAACCGCATGGAGCACTACACCTCGCTTCCGCACGGCATCCTGCTGGTCACCGGGCCCACCGGCAGCGGGAAATCCACCACGCTCTACTCGGCGCTCAAGCGCATCAACCTGCCCGACAAGAAAATCATCACCATCGAGGATCCGGTGGAGTACCAGATGGACGGGATCAACCAGATCCACGTCAACACGCAGATCGGGCTAACGTTCTCGGCGGGGCTGCGGCACATCGTGCGCCAGGACCCGGACGTGATCATGGTGGGCGAAATCCGCGACCGCGAGACGGCCGATATCGCCATCCGGGCGGCGCTCACCGGCCACTTCGTCTATTCCACGCTGCACACCAACGACGCCCCCTCGGCCATCATGCGCCTGGTGGACATGGGCGTGGAGGAATACCTGATCAGCTCGACGGTGGTGGCGGTGCTGGCGCAGCGGCTGGTGCGCCTCATTTGCCCGCACTGCAAAGAGCCGGCCGGCACGCGGACCGCTTTCGACGGGAAGCAGGTCCCTTGTTTCCGCGGTGCCGGCTGCGAGCGCTGCTTCGGCTCGGGCTATGCGGGCCGGGTGGGCATCTTCGAGCTGATGGAGATGAACGACGACCTCCGCGGCCTGATCCTGGCCAAAACCGACGCAGCCGCTCTGACCGCCGCGGCGCGGCGCCACGGCATGCGCTCGCTGCGCGAGGACGGATGGATGAAGGTGGCGCAGGGCGTCACCTCGGCCGATGAAGTGCTGCGAGTGACCCAGGAATTCTGATGGCGGCGAGTTACCACTTCCAGGCGGTGGCTCCGGATGGCAAGATCCGGGCCGGCGTCCTGCATGGAGAGACCGAGAAGGCCGTGGCGCGCGAGCTGAGCAGCCAGGGCCTGATTCCGGTCTACGTGGGACTCACGCCGAAAAAAGGTTTTCAACTGAAGCTGCCATCCTTCACCCGCGGCAAGCGGCGCGACGTGCTGTTCTTCACGCAGGAGCTCTCTACGTTGTTGAACGCCGGCGTGCCGCTTGACCGCGCTCTTTCCATCACCAGCGAGCTGACCGAACATGCCAGCTTCACCTTCGTGGTGCAGGACGTTCTGCGGATTCTCAAAGGGGGCCGTTCTCTGGCGGACAGCCTGGGGGCGCACCCCGAGTATTTCTCGAAGCTGTACATCAACATCATCCGCGCGGGGGAGGCGAGCGGCGCCCTGGGGCCCGTCTTCTTGCGTCTGACCGAGTTCGAGCGCACCCGCGACGACTTGCGCGGATACATCATTTCCGCGATGATCTACCCGGGGCTGCTGATGCTGGTGGGCCTGGCATCCATCACGATCCTGATGTACTTCGTGGTGCCGCGGTTCGCGCAGATGTTCCAGGAATCGCACATGCGCATGCCGCTGCCGACCCAGATCCTGATCACCACCAGCGCCGTCGTCAAGGCCTATGGCTGGATTGCCCTGTTGGCCCTGGCCGGAGGGGCGGCGGCGTTCTATTCGTACGTGCGAACCGTGGCCGGGCGGCTGTGGTGGGATTCGTTCCGGCTGCGCCTGCCGGTGCTGGGAGACGCGTTGCGCAAGGCCGAGACCTCCCGTTTCGCCCGCGCCATGGAGACGCTGGTGGCCAACAGCGTTCCCTTGGTACAATCTCTCGGGATCGCCGGCGCCATTCTGAACAACACGAGAATCGCGCGGTCCCTCGACTCGGTCGCGCAAGGAGTCAAGCGAGGAGAGGGCCTGGCCGCGCCGCTCCGACGGACGGGCGAGTTTCCGCCACTGGCGAGTCACCTGCTGAGCGTGGGCGAGGAGACCGGACGCCTCGACCAGATGTTCGCGCGCATGGCGGACATCTATGAGGCCGATACGCGCGCCGCAATCCGGCGTTTTACGGCGTTGTTCGAGCCGATGATCATTCTCGTCATGGGCGTCTTCATCGGCGCGCTGATACTGAGCATGCTGCTCGCGATTACGAGCATCAACGAAGTGGCGGTGTAATTATGAGAAAGCGCAGAAGAGAGGCCCAGGCGGGCGTCACCCTGATCGAGATGCTGGTGGTGGTGACCATCATCGCGCTGTTCGCCGGCCTGGTCGGCATGAGGATGTGGGTGCAGGCCGACAGGGCCCGGGTAACGGCCGCACGCGCCCAGATCAACACTCTGATGGGCGCGCTGAACACGTACAAGATGGAGACCGGGCAGTTCCCGACCACCGAGCAGGGGCTGCAGGCGCTGCGTGTGGCGCCGCCGGGCGTGTCCAACTGGGGAGGACCCTATCTCGAACGCGAGGTCCCCAACGATCCGTGGGGCCATCCCTACGTTTACCATTACCCCAGCGAACAGGGCGATGAGCCGGAAATCATTTCCTACGGCGCGGACGGGCAGCCGGGAGGCGAAGGCATCAACGCCGACATTGTGAGCTGGAAGTCGCAGTGAGCCCGGCAGGCAGGATTCGTGGCGCACGCTTCAGCGTGCCGCGGCGAACTTCAGTTCGCCGTCTGCCGGCTCAAGCCGGCAACAGCACCCTGAAGCGTGCGTCACGCTCCGGCGTGACCCTCATCGAGATGATGATCGTGGTCGCGCTGATCGCACTCATCGCCGGCATCAGCTTCCCTGCGTTCTCCTCGGGCATCGACACGCTGCGGCTTAACCAGGCCGCCGGCGGAGTGGTCAACTTTTTCAACGACGCGCTCAACCGGGCGGAGCGGCGCGGCCAGGTGGTCGAGGTCAGCGTCAGCCAGGCGCAGAACATGCTCGTGATGCACTCGGGAGAACCGGGATTCGAGAGGAAGTACGAGTTGCCGCAGGGCGTCTCCATCCTGAGGATCCTGCCGGAGGCGGAGATGGACGCGGACGGGTTGCGCCACTTCCTCTTGTTCCCCGGCGGCGGCGTTCCGCAGGCCGGAATCGAGATCGCCAACCAGCGCAACCTGCGCCGCATCGTGCGAGTGGACCCCATAACGGGCGTCCCGCAGATTGAGCGGGCCGGGAACCGATGAGGCGGCGCGGCTTCACATTGCTCGAGATGCTGGTTGCCACCGCGATCATGGGAATCGCTGTGGTGGGTCTGATGGCGAACCTTTCGGCTTCTCTGCGGAACGCGGCGCGCCTGACCGATTACGACCGCGCGGCCCTGCTGGCGCACGAGAAGATGGACGAGCTGCTGATCGACCCGCAGTTGCCGAAGGTCGCCATCCTCCAGGGCGTCTTCGACCGGACGCTCACCGGGGACACGGAGGCCGGCTGGAGCGCCCGGCTCACGCCGTTCGAACTCCCGCCGAACGCGCTGCCGGGGAGCGACATCCTGGAGCGGCTCGAGTTGCAGGTGTGGTGGGGGCCGGAGCGCAACCGGCGGACGCTGGCGCTGGAAGGTTACCGCCGGGGCGTGATCCCGATTCCGCAAGGCGGGCCGCAATGAGAGGCACACGCGGCCGATCTGTGGGGCAGGCCCTTTGGCCTGCCCACGGCAAGCGGAACCACCTGCCCCACCAATCCGGCGTGACGCTGATCGAGCTGCTGGTCTCCATCTCCCTGCTGAGCCTGCTCTCGGTGGGACTGCTGATGACGCTGCGCGTCGGCCTGAACGCCATGGACAAAGCCAATACGAAGTTGATGGCGAACCGCCGCGTGGTGAGCGTCGAGCGCATTATGCGCAGCGAGATCGAGAATCTGATTCCAGTTTCCGCGGTGTGCGTGCCCGAGGCGGAGCAACCGCCCCAGAGAATCATGTACTTCGAGGGCCTCCCGCAGTCCATGCGCTTCGTTTCCACCTACTCTCTCCAGGAAGCCGGGCGCGGCAAGCCGCGGATCCTCGAGTTTCAGGTGATTCCGGGAGACCGGGGCCGCGGCGTGCGGCTGGTGGTGAATGAGCTGGTCTACAGCCCGCAGCAGGCCGGCGTCACCTGCGCGGGCAGCGTGCGCAATCCGGACACGGGCGACGCGATGCCGGTGTTCCGGCCCATCCAGACCGGCCCGGGCTCGTTTGTGCTGGCCGACAAGCTGTCCTATTGCCGCTTCAGCTACCGCGATTACCGGCCGCCGCCGATTGGGGAGCGCTGGCTTCCGGAGTGGCCGCAGGGGCGATGGCCTTCTGCCTTGCGGATTGACATGGCGCCACTCGATCCCAACCCCGCCAGCCTCCCGCTGATCGGCGTCACGGCGCCGATTCGGGTAAACAGGCAGCCCAATGTGGCCTATGTGCAGTGAAAGCCGTATGGCGCCGGGCTGTGGAGCAAGCGGTCCCGCCTGCCCGAGGCAGGCCAAACGGTCTGCCCCACGTGGGAGCGCCCTGCTTGCCGTGCTTTGGCTGGTCGCGGCGCTTTCGGCGATTGCCTTCACGGTGGCCAGCACGGTCCAGTCGGAAGTCGGGCGAGTGTCGAACTCCGCCGACGGCCTCAAGGCCTATTACCTGGCCACGGGAGCGGTGGAGCGGGCCTTGCTGTACATCGAGTGGGGGCCGCGATACCGCAATCCCGATGGAAGCCCGCGCTACTACGATGGGGGCCCGTTCATGCGGTTCCAGTTCCCAACCGGGCAGGCGCTGGTCGAAGTCATTCCGGAGACATCCAAGCTGAACGTCAACTACGCCGCGCCGGAGGAACTTTACCGTCTCGCCCTGGCGCTGGGAGCGGAGCCGGAGCGGGCCCGGACGGTCGCTCTGGGGATCGTGGACTGGCGCACTCCGCAGCTCGATCCTTCGGCCGGCCTTTCTCTTTCCGGGACTTCGTCTTTCGGCCCCCGCCATGCGTCATTCGAAGAGATCGAGGAACTATTGCTGGTTGAGGGCATGACGCCGGAACTGTTTTATGGCACTTATGAGCCGGATGCGCAGGGCCGCCTGGTGCGGCGCCGCGGCCTCGCGGACTGCCTTTCGGTTTACGGCTCTGCTGGTGCGCTGGATGCGAATACCGCGGACCCGGCGGTGCTGGCGGCGGTAGGAGTCCCTTCCGATGTCATCTCCGTCATTGCCGGGCTGCGGCAGCAGGCCCCACTGAGCCGGGAGCAGTTGACTGCGCTTGGCGCCGGGCTCTCCGGCATGGAACGCCTGGGCATCGTTCAGGGGACGGTCTTCACGCTGCGGGCTACGGCGCAGAGCCGGCTTGAAAACGGCACGCTCTCCGACGCCCGCCGCTCGGTTGCGGCGCTCATAAAGATGCTCGACCGCTCGAAGTTCAGAGAGCCTTACCACGTCTTCCGCTGGTACGACAACGTGTGGGTGGAATGAGTTTGGACTTTCCAGAACTGCGAAAACTGCTCGCGGTCGGCACCGGCGTGGGCATCGAGATCGAAGACGACGTGCTGCGGGTGGCCGCGGTGCGGGCCCGGCCGGCCGGCGCCCGCCTGCTCGGGGCGGCGACGATCGCCGGTTTCCGCGAGCGATCTGCCGCCAGTTGGGGCGCGGTGTACGCGGATTTCGCGAAGCGCGCCGGCACGCACCATCTGGCGGCGACGGTGCTGCTGCCGCGGCGCGAGGTGATTGTCAGGCTGGTGGCGCTGCCCGGCGTCGCCGACCGCGACGTCGCCGCGGCCATCCAGTTCCAGATCGATTCGATGCACCCCTTCCCGGAGGACCAGGCGGCCTTTGCCTGGGCCCGCCTCGGGTCGAGCGGAGCTGTCCTGGTAGGCATCGCGCGCAAGGACACGCTCGAGCGCTACATCTCCCTGTTTTCGGAAGCGGGAGTGAAAGTTGCCGCGTTCACCTTCTCAGCCGCGGCGCTGTACTCCGCCGGCCGGCTTCTTTCGCGGCCGCCGGCGGGCGGCTTCCTGGCGTTCGCCCCGGCCGGAGAGGGCCTGGAAGCTTACGGGGAGAGCGAAGCGCGGCCGGTTTTTTCCGCGGTATTCGACCTGCCGCGGGAGCGGGTGGCCGAGCTGGCGGGTGCGGAGCTGCGGCTCGATTCCGGCGCTGAGCCTATGGACGCAGCCGCACTGCTGCCGAGTCCCAAGGGCGCTCCCTCCGACTACGATTTTTCCCGCAACGCGCTGGCGTACGCGGCGGCGCTGGCCGGGGCCTGCCCCCGGCTGGCGCTGCCCATCAACCTGCTGCCGCCCGAGAACCGAAGCTCGAACTCGCGCGCCATTTACGCGCCCGCGGTAGTCCTGGCGGTCGCCGCCCTGTTGTGCGTTGTGGCGTTGGCCTCGATATCCCCGGTCGAAGATCGCAAATATCTGGGCGCACTGGAGAGCGAGACGGCCCGGCTGCAGCCGATGGCGCGCCAGGCGGGCGAGATCGACCGCGCCATCGCGGCGACGCGGGCCAATACGCTGGAGCTGGACCGGTTCCGGCGTCAATCCAAAGCCGCGCTGGACTCCTTGGCGGAAGTGAACAAGCTGTTGGAGCCGCCGGCCTACCTCGGCTCCCTCGACTTGGCGCGGGACTCCATTACTGTGAGCGGGAACGCCGAGCACGCCGAGCCATTGTTGAAACTGTTCGACAACTCGTCCCTGTTTCAAGGGTCGGAGTTCACCATCCCGCTCACGCCCAGCGGCAACATGCAGGTCTTCCGCATCCGCGCCGCCCGGAGGCCCCAGTGAGCCTCTCCCAGCGCGACAGGCGGGCACTGGTTGTTCTTGGCATTGCTGCGGCGGCAGGAGCGGTCTACTGGTTCGCCAGCGGCGGCAGCGCCCCCGCAGTGGTTGCCCAGCCGGACAGCATTCCCGCTGCCGAAAGGCGTTTGGCGCGGGTGCGCCAGCAGGCGGCGACGGTGAGCGGGAAGAAGCAGGTTTTAAAAGAGGTCTCGGCCGAGCTGGCCGAGCGCGAGAAGGGCATCCTCCAGGCCGAGACGGCCGCGCAGGCGCAGGCTGTGTTGCTCGACATCGTGCGCCATACGGCCCGCGCGCAGACGCCGCCCGTCGAGCTCGGCTCGGTGGAGTTCCAGCCGCCTTCGAAGTTGGGCCAATACGCGGAAGTGCGTGTCGGCGTTCCATTCACCTGCCACATCGAGGAGTTGGTGAACATGCTCGCCGACCTGGCGAACCGGCCGGAGGCGATCGCCGTTGAGGAAATGCACGTCAGCGCGCAGGACTCCAAGCAGAAGACCATCTCGGTGCGTCTGGTGGTCGCCGGGGTGGTCCCGCGCCGGCTCGTGCCGGAGAAGAAAGGGGGCGCCGCGCTGTGAGAAAGAAGCTGCTTTTGCTCGATATCGCCCTGGCGGTCGTCGTCTCCGTGCTTGCCGTCCAGGTGCGCGACAAGTGGCTCGAGGCGCGGAAACGGTCTGAGGTCATGTTCACACAGCCGCTGAAGCAGCTTCCGCCGCCGCCGTATTCGGCGCTTCAGCGAGCGCCGGGCGTCAGCGCGGCGGCCTATAGCGAGGTGGCGCTGAAATACGTGTTCAGCGCTGACCGGAACCCGACCGTGATCGTCGAACCGCCCAAGGAGAAGCCGATGCCGGAGCTGCCGGTCTATTACGGCATCATGAGCCTGAGCGATGGCGAGACGGCGATCATGAGCGCCAGGAACGGCGAGCGCAGCCTGGGGGTCCATTTCGGCGAGAAGGTGGGCGAGTTTACGCTCGTGGCGGTCGAGGACGACCGGATAACGCTGGAGTGGAACGGCAAAACGGTGACTAAGAAGACTTCGGAATTGAGGCCGCACGCCGATGCCACCCAGGCCGTTCCCGTCAGGGCTGCGACGGTGGTAGCGCCACCGCCCAAAGCGCCTCAGTCGGCTGAGCTGTCCGAGGCGACTCCCTGGAACGACATAGGACCCGGCTTGAGGGCGTGCCGGCCCGGCGACAAGTCTCCGGCGGGAACCCTCAAGGACGGCTGGAAGAAAGTGCTGGTCCCGACCCCCATGGGCAACAGTTGCCATTGGGTGAGCGACCACTGAAATCCGCACTCGGCGGCGGGAGCGGTGCTGGGAGGAGCGACTATGAAAATGGTTCAGGTCTTGATTTCGATAGCATTGGCGGGCGCTTTGTGCGCGCAGCAGCCGGCGCAGGAGCCGCCCCCTGCCGCTCCCCCCGCGTTGCGTCCTCCGCTCAAGCCCGGACGGCGGTCCACGCCGCAACCCACCCCGGCGCCTCCGGAGACCGATCAGGCAGCAGGCACGGAGAAGCCGGCCGGCCAGCCCCCCGGCGCGGAATCGCGGCCGGTTGCTGCAACACCGGGTTCCGGCGGCGTGGTCCTCAATGTCCAGGGCGCCTCTCTGGTCGACATCGTCGACATGCTTGCGCGGCAGCTCAAGATCAACTACATTCTCGATCCGAGCGTGAAGGGCTCCGTGATCATCAACACCTACGGCGAGATGCGCAACGTGGATGCGCGCGCCCTCCTGGAGACCATCCTCCGGATCAACGGCGCCTCGATCGTCCAGGTGGGCGATATCTACCGTATCGTGCCGGTGGCCAACGTCAGCCGCCTTCCGATCTCGCCGCAAGTCGGCGCGAAGGCATTTCCGGAAGACGAGCGCATGATGTTGAACCTGGTCTTCCTCAAGTACGCCACCGTCGGCGAGCTGTTCAAGCTGCTCCAGCCCTTCGTGGGCGAAGGCGGAACCATGACCAGCTACGATCCCGCCAACCTGCTGTTGATCCTGGACAACAGCCGTAACATGAAGCGCACCATGGATCTGGTCTCGCTCTTCGACAACGATGCGCTGGCCAGCCAACGGGTCCGGCTGTTCGCGGTCAGAGACAGCCGCCCAAGCGACTTGGCTGGGGAGATGGAGACGGTCATGAAAGCGGTCTCGCTTGCGGGCAAAGAGAGCCCGGTCAAGTTTCTGCCCATCGACCGCATCAACACGATTGTCGCCATCGCTCCCAACCCGGGCGTTTTCGACCAGGTGGAGGCATGGCTCAAGAAGCTGGACATCGCTCAGAAGACGACCGCCGGCACAAGAAGCAATTATGTCTATCGTGTGAAATACGGCTGCGCGGAATCGCTGGCCTCCGCCATCATGCAGCTTTATGTGGGTTATGGCTACGGCGCCGGCATGAGCAGCAACTGCAACATGGGGACGGGGTTCGGCGGGCTGACTCCGAGCGGGCTAAGTGGAATGGGCGGCTACGGCGGGATGTACGGCGGCGGGATGTACGGCGGCAGCGGGATGTATGGCGGCGGGATGTATGGCGGCGGAATGTATGGCGGCGGAATGTACGGCGGCGGGATGTACGGCGGCGGGATGTATGGCAGCGGGATGTACGGCGGCGGGACGTACGGAGCCGGATCCGCCACGCAGGCTCAGCTCAGCCCGCTGGCCCAGACGCAGGCGGCCAGATCCGGCGGGACGCTGGCGGCCTCCCCAGATCTGACGGGAAGCTATCTTGGATATGGAGCGCAGGAGGGGGGAGGCGGCGCAAAGATCCCTCGCGTTATTCCGAACCCTCTCGACAACACGCTCCTGATTCAGGCGACGCCGCAAGATTACCAGGACATCCTGAAGCTCCTCCACGATCTCGACGTGTCGCCGCGCCAAGTGCTGGTGGAAGCGAAGATATACGAGGTTGACCTGTCGGGCGCGTTTGCCAGCGGAGTGCAAGCCTACTTACAGAACCGGAATGCGACGCCCCCGTCCGGCCTCCCGGCCAGTACGGCGTTACAGGTGATTTCGGAAACGACCTCGGCGGGCTCGGCCATGAGCTTGACCGCGGGCATGCTGGTGGGAAGCAGCCGGCGGTTGGCGGCCGTGTTGTCGGCCTCCGAGCAGCAGGGGCGGTCCAAGCTGATCTCGGCTCCAAGGCTGATTGCGACCGACAGTATCGCCGCCACCATGAACGTGGGCGACGAGGTTCCGACCCTCAGCTCGCAAGCTGCGTCGGGCGTCACCAGCAACGGGACCTCTCAGATTGTCCAGGGAATTCAGAACGTCCAGACCGGCGTCACGCTGAACGTGCTGGCACGCGTTACTCCGGGCGGCATTGTTACGCTGGCCATTCAGCAGAACGTGAGCTCGCCGGTGGCTCCCACGTCCAGCTCTGCGATCCAGTCTCCGTCCTTCACGCAGCGCTCTTTCAGCACGCAGGTCACGGTGCAGGATGGCGACACGATCGCCATCGGCGGGATCATCTTGGAGTCTGACACGTACTCGACCGGAGGCATCCCGATCCTGAGCCGGATTCCGTGGCTGGGCGCCGCGTTCGGGAGCAAGTCGGTCACCAAGAACCGGACCGAGATGGTGGTCCTCATGACCCCGCACATCATCTATGACACCAACCAGGTTGCGGAGGCGAGCGAAGAACTGAAGTCTGGCTTGAACAAGCTGCGCTCGCTCATGAAGGAATAGCGGACCCGCACGGTGGCGACTCCACCTGACGCGCGCCGCGAGCGAGCCCGCCCGAAGGCTCCGTTTGCAGGGCGGACCTCTTCGATGCCCCCGTCGCAGAATGAAGAGGTTAACCCGCTCGCCGCGCTCCCGCTGCGACGGCTGGCTCATTGCAGGCCCGGCTCCTGACGGCGCACTGCCGCGATGGCCTTTTGCGGGGGTACGACGAATCTTAGGGGCCGATGGTACTAGGCCCGCAGTCCCATCGGCTTGATCTACGCCCCGATGAGAGCCGCGCCCGGTGCGAAGCGCCACCCTGCGGACGCCCAAAAAGATGTCGCCCGCCTGACGGAAGGGTGTTGACTTGGAATGTCTCCCGTGGTCTAATACTCCACTGACGAGGTGTGGAGTTGACTTTCGGCAAAGGAGGCAAACACCGGAGATTAGGCGTTTTGGGCTTGACAAGGGGAAGCACTAAGAGAATAATGGGGTTTGCAGTTAGGAACTCATGAGGCAGTGTCGCGCTTCGTGGCGCACTAGCTATAATCAGCTTGAATTCCGCGAGCGCTTTGGCGAACAAGAATAAAAGAGCACGTGACAAGATCCAGAGCGAGGGCAGGTGGCGAGCCGGCGGGTTCGTCTGGCAGCGCCTCCTTGCCCAGTGATCGAGATCACATTACAGAGGCTCAGGTTACAGAGAGACTTCCACCAATTCAAATCGAATTCCACTAAGGAGAAGGAAATGGCAGATTTTCGGAAATGGTTTGTGGTGCTTGCCGTGGTTCTGCTTGCCGCGGCAACAGCCAGTGCCCAAGTAACTTGTATCCAGGGTGCCCAGCCGAACTCGATTCGGGCTGGTGGCATCACGGAGTATATCGGTGAGGTGGATCTGAACTGCACCAACGAGGGAGCTCAGGAGACGGCGCAGTTCGTCCTGTCTTTAAACACTACGGTGACCAACGCCATCACGGGGAAGAGTGCCGACGGCTACCCGGTGGTGCAGGCGGGCGCAGCCGTGCAGACCACCGGGGGTGTCATCGCGCAGGTGGTCCCGGGAATCGTGTACGCCACCGGTGGCAATGTCAACAACGCACTGCGGTTCCCCAGCGTCATACTGCCGACCGGGACGACCTTCATCGTCCGGTTTGTCAACGTGCGCGCGGATGCTTCGCAGCCGTTCCCGCCGCTGGTGACGCTCAACGGGCAGACGGAGATCGTCGGCTTTGTCTCCGCGAGTCTGGCGTCGGGCGCCTCGATTACGTTCAGCAATCAGACGGTCACGGGACTCCCGGTGGCTGTTATCGGGCCGGCGGTGAGCTTCACCGTCACGGACTGCACCGGAGCCGCCACTACCGCCGCTATTAGCCTCCAGCAGTGCGTCACCAGCATCCCGGGGTCCGCGGCCAACTACGGCGTCACCTTTACGGAACTGCAGACGACCACCTTCAAGACCCCGGATGAAGAGAACGGCCTCTCGCTCACCGACGGGACCAACATCGTTTGCGACGGGAACATTGACTTGTGCGCCACAGCCACGGTGTCCAACGGCGTGCAGTTGCTGGCGCAATGGACGGTACCCGCCGCGTTGGTCGGGAAGATTCACATCTGGGTGAGCCCGGAACAGACCGCCTCCAACGAAGCGAGCACCGTGACGGCCGAGCTTGCTACCGTTCCGACCAACTCGGTTACCCCGATTGATGTCGTTTGCAACGATACCGAGCAGTCCTGGATCCAACTCGACGACGCCGCAGTGGAGACCGCGGCGTGGACCGTCACAGGCGACGACCTGGGCAGCCTGGACTTCCTCACCTTCGGCTGGACCGTTTCTTACCAGGCGGGCGCTCTGCCTACCAGCTCGGTTAACATTGTCACTCTTGCGGGCACGCTGGGGCCGCAGTCTACCCTCATTGCGCCGGCGAAGCTGAGTGCGGGCGCGCCTGTCGTGCGGTTCGACCTCCCGTACCAGACCCCCAAGAATCCGGCCAGTATCACCGTTGCCCCGTGCGTGACGACCCTGCTGTTCCCGTACGTCACCAACGTTGTGGGTTACGACACTGGCCTCGCGATCGCGAATACGTCGTTGGATCCGTTTAAAACCCCGAATCAGACCGGCGTCTGCACGCTGACCCTGTACGGTTCGGCTACCGCGCAGAATATGGCGGGAGATGGCACCACGCCAACGGCGACCGCGGACGTCACCATGGCCAAGATGATCGCTCCTGGTACGGTTTTCGCCGATACCCTCGAGAATATCTTCGGCCTGCAGGGAACCTCGGGCCTGACCACGCTGAGTGGCTACGTCATGGCAACCTGCAACTTCCAGTATGCGCACGGGTACGCTTACATCGTGAGCCCGTCGGGCCAGCCGCAGGGCTACCTGGCGCTCATCCTTGGCGGTTCTGCGAGCACGCGCAGTTCCAGTCGCAGCACCTACGAGCATCTGGATCAGTAACTCGTTTCTGCTAGTTGAAGCCAACCAGGGAGGGGAAGCGATTCCCCTCCCTTTTTCTGTGTCTGGACGCTTGGAGCGCACTGAAGGCAAATGCCGGGACGGCGGAATGTGTGCTGCGACAGGGAGCCCTGCTGGGCACCCGATTGTTGCGGCGGAACGTAGCTGGAGCTAGACGGCGAGCTTGTTCAGGCCGTCGATGAAAGCTTTGGCGCTGGCCTCGATGACGTCGGTCGAGGCGCCGCGGCCCATGACTTTGCGGTCCCCATCCTCGACGTGCACCGTCGCCTCTCCCATCGCTTCCGTGCCGCTGGTCGTGGCGCGAATCTCGTAGCGCGCGAGCTTGGCCGTAACCCCGGCCGCCTCGCAGATGGCTCTGCAAACGGCGTCCACCGGGCCGTCTCCGATGGCGGCGCCCTGCTTGAGCTCGTCTTTCACCCGCAGGCGCACAGTGGCCGTGGGGATCGTGGAGGTGCCGCTGGCGACCTGCAGATAGTCGAGATGGAACGTGTCCGGCACGGGGTGAAGCTCATCGTGGAGGATGGCGATGAGGTCCTCGTCGAAGACCTCCTGCTTCTTGTCCGCCACCGCCAGGAAGCGCTGGTAGGTCTGGTCCAGCTCGTCCTTGGACAGCGCGTAGCCGAGCCTCTCGATGCGGTCGCGGAGGCCGTGGCGGCCCGTGCGCGCGGTCAGCACCACCCGGCTCTCCGAGAACCCGACGTCTTCCGGACGCAGGATCTCGTAAGTCTCGCGCCGCTTCAGGAACCCATCCACGTGGATGCCCGAGCTGTGGGCGAAGGCGTTGCCTCCGACCACGGCCTTGTTGGCCGGGACGGCCATACCGAGCATGTCCGCCACCAGGCGGCTGGTCCGGTAGAATTCGCGCGCCTCGATTCCGCTTTCCAATCCGAAGTAGTCGGCGCGCGTGCGGATGGCCATCACCACCTCTTCGATCGCCGCGTTGCCCGCGCGCTCGCCGATTCCGTTGATGGTGCCTTCCACCTGCCGCGCGCCGTTGAGAACTCCCGCCAGCGCATTGGCCACCGCCAGGCCCAGATCGTCATGGCAGTGCACGCTGATGACCGCCCGGCCGATGTTCGGCACCTTCTCGCGGATGGCGCGGATCAAGGCGCCGAACTGCTCCGGAACGGCGAAACCGGTGGTGTCCGGAATGTTGACCACGGTGGCGCCCGCGTCTATGGCGGCCTCGAGCACCTGGAACAGGTAGGCCGGATCGGCGCGGCCGGCGTCCTCGGCGTAGAACTCGACGTCGTCGGCGTAACTCCTGGCCAGCCTCACCGCGTCCGCGGCCATCTGCAAAATGCGGGCCTGCTTCTCCTCCAGAGTCTTCCCGTATTTCTCGTCGCGGAACTTTCCCATGACGTGAATGTCGGAGACCCCGATGCCCGTGTGTATGCGGGGCTTGCGAGCCTTGGCCAGCGCCTTCCCGCAAGCCTCGATGTCGCTCGCCACGGCGCGCGACAGCGCGCACACGGTGGGGCCTTCGA
Source organism: Bryobacterales bacterium (assembly GCA_963719445.1). Lineage (GTDB taxonomy): Bacteria > Acidobacteriota > Terriglobia > Bryobacterales > Bryobacteraceae > DASWZN01. The sequence continues at coordinate 1,813,906 of OY970385.1, read as the reverse complement.
TTTGCTGCGAGATCATTTCGACGGCCTGAAAGTCTTCGGGTGAGGACGCCGGATAGCCGGCCTCGATGACGTCCACCTTCAGCCGCGCCAGTTGCCGGGATATGGTCAGCTTCTCGCTGCTTCCCAGGCGCGTTCCTGCCGCCTGCTCGCCATCTCTTAAGGTGGTGTCAAACACCGCAACTCTTTCGGGCATCTCAACTCCTGTATGTTCTTTCGAGTGTACGACGAAGGCGCGGTCCTGTGCAGCCGCGCGGACCGATCGCGCCCCGCCGCGGCCGGCGCCCGCGGGCGGAGGCCACACGGGACTCCCGGCCGTGAGGTACACTTGCTAGTCCGGGGGATTGGATTGCTGAAACGGCTCGCAGTTCTACCGATCGTCGGAACGCTGCTGGCGGGCGCGGCGCTCGGCCAGGCGGCGGAGAAGCTTGCGCCGTACTATCCCACGCCGGAGAAGATCGTCGAGCAGATGCTGAAGCTCGGCGAATTGAAGCCGGGTGAGAAGATGTTCGACCTGGGGAGCGGCGACGGACGCATCGTGATCATGGCCGCGAAAAAGTTCCGCGCCGATGCGACGGGCGTGGAGTTCGACGAGGACCTGTGGCGGCAGAGCGAAAATCGCATCAAGAGTCTGGGCCTGGAGAGCCGGGCGCGGATCATTCACGGCGATCTCATGAAGCAGGACTATAGTTCGGCCGGCCTGCTGACGGTGTACCTGCTGCCCGGATCGAACGACAAGCTTCGCCCGTTGCTCGAGAAACAGCTCAAGAAGGGCGCGCGCATTGTGGCGCACGACTTCGAGTTCGCCGGTTGGACTCCCGAGACCACGAAGTACATTGAGGATGACGGCCAAGGCCGCAGTCATACGTTGTACCTGTACCGCCGTTAGGGCGAAGGCCGGGGGGCCTGGCGCCCGTTTTTGATATGCCTAACGATGCTGCAGCGCTGGCACGAGAATGGCGTCGGATGCGGAACGTGTTCCGGGCCGTGCTGGCGTTTGCCTGCCTGTACGCCGAGATGTTCCAGCTGCGGCGTGGGGCGCTGGCCATTCCCATCTTTGCCGTGGTGTTTTCGGCATACGGCCTCATGGCGCTGTTGTGGGTCAAGCTGGACCGGATTCAGGGGTCGCTCGCGGGCCTGTTCTTCGAAACGGTGTTTTTCGTGGCCTTCGAGGCTTACGGCTCCGATCCCGACGCCTGGATCGGCTGCTTCTTCTTCCTGTATCTGATGATGTCGACCGTCGTGAACCACGACTGGGGAGACGTCTTCATCGTGGTGGGAGCCTCGCTGGGGTTCTTCGGCTTCGTGAAGCCATCCGGAGGCGACGTGCTGCGGCCGGTGATTCTGATCGCCGGGCTGCTGGCATGCACGATGGCCTACCAGAAGAGGAAGCTGCAACAGTGGCTGCAGGAGAGTCTCCGGCGCGAGGAGGGTCTGCGCAACGAAGCGGAGAAGGCCCGCGACCAGGAACGGCAGCGAATTGCGGGCGATTTCCACGATGGCCCGCTGCAGAGCTTCATCGGCATGCAGGTCCGGCTCGACATTCTCAACACGCTCTTGAAGCGCGACCCGGCGGCGGGAATGGCGGACCTTAAGGAGCTGCAGGGGCTGGCCAAGGACATCGTGGGCGACGTGCGGTCGTTTCTGCGAGGCATGCGTCCATCCGAGCTGGATGCGAGCGACATGGTGGCCTCGGCGCGGCGGATCGTGGAGTACTTCCAGAAAGACACCGGGGTCGCGTCGCGGTTCGTCTGCCCGGAGGCCACCATCAAGGCGGCGCAGGAGAGCAGCCTCGAGTTGTTGCAGATCCTGCGCGAGGCGCTGCACAACGTGCAGAAGCACTCCAAGGCGGGGCGCGTGGTGGTCTCGCTCGAGCAGGCCGGCAAGGCCGTGGAGCTTTCGGTGGACGACGACGGCTCGGGCTTCCCCTTCAGCGGCACGTTCAACCTGGACGAGCTGGACCTGCTGCGGCTCGGTCCCGCCAGCATCCGCCGGCGCGTGAGGAGCCTGGGAGGCGAGCTTTCTATCGAGTCGCGTCCGGGCCACGGCGCGGGGATCAGGATCCGCATACCGGGGTGAGCCCGTGGAGCGGGCCGTTTGCCTGCCGGACCGGTGGAACCGCCCGTCCCACCCAGCCACGCGCCGGCTGCTAGCCTAGTAGCGTGCGAGTCGGCATCACGTGTTACCCGACATACGGCGGCAGCGGCATCGTGGCCACGGAACTGGGATTGGAGCTGGCCACGCGCGGCCACGAGGTCCACTTCATCTCGTACGCCAATCCGATCCGCCTGGACGCGGGGATTCCGCGCATCCACTACCACGAGGTCGAAGTCACCACCTATCCGCTGTTCCAGTATCCGCCGTACGCGTTGGCGCTGGCTTCGCGCATGGCGGAGGTGGCGGAGCGGCACGCGCTCGATCTGCTGCACGTGCACTACGCCATTCCGCACTCGATCTCGGCGCTGCTGGCCCGCGACATGCTGCGGCGGCAGGGCCGGAAGCTGCCCTTCATCACCACGCTGCACGGCACCGACATCACCCTGGTGGGCTCGGACCGCTCCTATCTGCCGATCACGCGCTTCTCGATCGAGGAATCGGACGGCGTGACGGCGGTGAGCGACTATCTGCGCGACGCGACGGTGGAGGTTCTGGGAGTGCGGCGCGAAATCCGCGTCATCAAGAACTTCGTCAACTGCGAGATGTATCAGCCGGACCCGGAGCGGCGGCGGGCGGCGAAGCTGGCGCCGGCGGGCGAGAAGGTGCTGATCCACATCTCGAATTTCCGGCCGGTGAAGCGGGTGATGGACTGCATCCGTATTCTCCAGGAGGTGCGCCGCCACGCGCCTGCGCACTTGCTGATGGTGGGGGACGGACCGGAGTGGGGGCCGGCCGAATCCCTGACCCGCGAGCTGGGCCTCGAAGACCACGTGACGTTCATGGGAAAACAGAGCCACGTAGAGCGGCTGCTCCCGCTGGCGCATGTGCTGCTGATGCCGAGCGACCTGGAGTCGTTTGGCCTGGCGGCGCTCGAAGGGATGGCGTGCGGCGTGCCGCCCGTGGCGACCCGCGGCGGCGGCCTGCCGGAGCTGGTCACCCACGGCGTGGACGGGTTCCTCGAGCCGGTCGGGGACATTCAGGCGCAAGCGGCCCGGGTGATCGAGTTGCTGACCGACGACAGGCTCTACCAGAGCATGTCCGGAGCGGCGCGGCAAACGGCCGAGGCCCGCTTCTGCTCCTCGCTGACGATTCCGCAGTACGAGCGCTACTACGAAGAGGTGTGCGGCGCGGCGGGGACGGCGGATCGCGCCCGCTGATTCAGCCGGGGGCGGATCGCTATCCGCGCGCCAGCCGGCCCAGCGTGCGCAGCGCCTCATCGAGCCGGCCGGACCAGGGATAGCCGCAGTTCAACCGGATGTAATTACGGTAGCGCTGCCGGGCCGAGAAAATCGGCCCCGGGCTGATGCTGATGCGCTCCGCCAGGGCGCGTTCCTGCAACTCCAGCGAATCGACGTCGTGCGGCAATTCCACCCAAAGGACGAAGCCTCCGGCCGGACGCGTCACTTTGGTGCCCGCGGGGAAATGCTCGCCGACGGCGGCAATCATCTGCTCGGTTTGCGTGGCGAAGGCCGCGCGCATCTTGCGCAGGTGGCGGTCGTAAGCGCCGCTGTCCAGAAACTCCGCGATGGCAGCCTGCAACAGCGTCGGCGTGGCGAGCGTGGTGGTGAGTTTGAGGGCCTCGACTTTGGCCTGGAAGCGGCCCGGCGCGGTCCAGCCGACGCGGTACCCCGGCGCGATCATCTTTGAGAAGGAAGAGCAGAGCAGCACCAGCCCATCCTTGTCGAAGGCCTTGGCCGAGCGCGGCCGCACCTCGCCGAAGTAGAGATCGCCGTAAAGGTCGTCCTCGATCAGAGGGACGCTGCGGCGGGCGAGCATGGCCACCAGTTCCTGCTTGGCTTCGTCCGGCATCGAGCTGCCCAGGGGATTGCTGAAATTCGGCGAGGCGATGCACGCGCGGATGCGGTGCTTCCTCAGGGTGTCGCCGAGCAGGTCGAGGCACATCCCGTGGCGCGGATGCGACGGGATCTCGATAACCTCCATTTCCAGCGCCTCGAGCAGCAGCAGCGTTCCGAAATAAGCCGGCGATTCGATGGCCACCAGGTCGCCGGGCCGCGCCACCGCGCGCAGGCAGAGATGCAGCGCTTCGGTGGCGCCGCTAGTGACGACGATCTCCTCGGGCGACAGCCTGCCGCCCCAGTCGAGCGAACGGCGCGCCACTTGGCGCCGCAGCTCGTACAGGCCCGGCGGAAAGTTGTAGCTGTTGATCTCCCGGCCGGACCGGCGAATCAGTCCCGCCAGCATGCGGTTCACCTTGTGGCCGGGCAGAAGTTCGGGCGCGGGACAGGCGGCGCCGAACGGGACGACTTCGGGATCCGTGACCGCCTGCAGCACTCTCGACACCAGGCCGCTGATGCCGACCTTGGTGGCCGGCCGCCCCGGCGCGGAGGTGCGCGGCTCGGGAGGCAGGCTGTTGCGCCGCGAGCGCACGTAGAACCCGGACTGCGGCCGCGCTTCGATGTAGCCGCGGCTTTCGAGCAGCGTGTAAGCCTGCAGGATGGTCGAGACGCTGACCCCTTCCTGCGCGCCGAGGCGCCGCACCGAAGGCACCCGCTCGCCGGGCCGCAGCACGCCCTGCTCGATCAGGCCGGCGATCTTGCCGGAGACGCTGCGATAGAGATACGGCTGCGCTTCCTGGTCCATGCAACTGTTATGGTATCAAATCGCCGGAGCTGCATCTGTTCCGCACCACGGATTGCGGCTATTCTGAAAATGTCATGACTCCTACCGAGAAGATCTGGCGCAACGGCGCTTTCATCCCCTGGGACGAGGCTCGCATCCACGTCCTTTCGCATGTCGTCGGTTACGGCAGCGCCGTGTTCGAAGGTATACGCTGCTACGAGACGCCCTCCGGGCCCGCCGCTTTCCGGCTGCGGGATCACGTGCGCCGGCTGGTCGATTCGGCGCGGATCTACCGCATGGATGCGCCCTATGCGGCCGGCCAGCTCTCGGACGCGATTCTCGAGCTGGTGCGCGTCAACCGCATGCGCGCCTGCTACGTCCGCCCCGTCGTGCTGCGCGGCTACGGCGCCGTGGGCGTCTACCCCGCCGATAACCCGGTCGACGTCTTCATCGCCTGCTGGGAGTGGGGCGCGTACCTCGGGGACCAGGCGGCTGCGGAGGGTGTGGACGTGTGCGTCTCCAGTTGGAGCCGCATGGCGCCGAATACCCTGCCGGCGCTCGCGAAATGCGCGGCCAACTACATGAACTCGCAGCTCATCAAGATGGAGGCCGTCGCCAACGGCTACCACGAAGGCATCGCCCTGGATTGCTCCGGCGCGGTGAGCGAGGGCTCCGGGGAGAACGTCTTCGTGGTCCGCGATGGCAGCCTCATGACACCGCCCCTGAGCGCCTCCATTCTGGACGGCATCACGCGCAACACGGTGATCGAGCTTGCGAAGGACCTCGGCATTCCCGTCGCCGAGGCCCCGGTCCCGCGGGAGATGCTCTATATCGCCGACGAGGTCTTCCTCACGGGCGCGGCCGCCGAGATCACGCCCGTCCGGTCGGTGGACCACATCCGCATCGGCGCGGGCCGTCGCGGGCCGGTCACCGGGAGGCTTCAGGCGGAGTTCCTGGGGATCGTGCGCGGCGTCCGGCCGGATCGCCACGGGTGGCTCACACAGGTGGTCCCATGAGCCGCGCCCTGCTCGAGTCCGCGGCCGAGCGGTCCATCCGGTATCTGCGCGAGCTCGGCGAGCGTCGCGTTGCGCCTTCGACGGAAGCGGTCGGCGCGCTCGCGCAATTGGACGGAGATCTGCCGGCCGGGCCATCCGAGCCGGAGGCCGTTCTCGACCGGCTCGATCGCCTGGGCTCGCCGGCAACTGTGGCGAGCGCGGGCGGCCGCTACTTCGGCTTTGTGATCGGCGGGGCCCTGCCGGCCGCCCTCGCGGCGAACTGGCTGGCCGGAGCGTGGGACCAGAATGCGGTCATGCCGGTGACGTCGCCGGCCGCGGCGCGGATCGAAGAGGTCGCGATCCGCTGGCTGCTGGAGATCCTCGATCTGCCGCCGGAGTCGGGGGTGGGCCTGGTGGATTGCGCCACGCAGGCCATTTTCGTCGGACTGGCTGCGGCGCGCCATGCTGTGCTGCTGCGCGAGGGCTGGGACGTCGAAAGCCAGGGACTGTTCGGCGCGCCTCCCGTCACGGTGGTCGTGAGCGAGGAGGCGCACGTGACCGTGCATAAATGTTTGGGCCTGCTCGGCCTCGGACGGGAGCGGGTGATCCGCGTCCCGGCGGACCAGCAGGGCCGCATGCGCCCGGACGCGCTGCCGCGGCTCGATGGACCCGCCATCGTGTGCATACAGGCCGGCAACGTCAACACCGGGTCGTTCGATCCGGCCGAAGAGATCTGCGCCGCCGCGCACCAAGGCGGAGCGTGGGTCCACGTGGATGGCGCGTTCGGGCTGTGGGCCGCGGCTGCGCCCGGCCGCGCTCACCTCGCGCGCGGCATCGCGGCCGCGGATTCCTGGTCCACCGACGCGCACAAGTGGCTGAACGTTCCCTATGACAGTGCCGTGGTCGCCGTGCGCGAGGCTGGCCACCTGCGCGACGCTATGGCCGGCAGCGCGGCTTACCTGGTGCGCAGCGAGCAGCGCGATCCCTGGATGTACACCCCCGGCCTGTCGCGCCGGGCTCGAGGCGTCGAGATCTGGGCCGCCCTGGCGTCTCTCGGCCGCTCCGGCGTGGCCGACCTGGTCGAGCGCACCTGCCGCCACGCGGCCCGCTTTGCGGACGGCCTTCGCGCGGCGGGCTACGAGGTGCTCAACGACGTGGTGCTGAATCAGGTCCTGGTTTCTTTCGGGGATGACGACGCCACGCGCCGCGTGATCGCAGGCATTCAGGAGGACGGCACCTGCTGGTGCGGCGGAACGGTCTGGCACGGCCGCGCCGCCATGCGCATCAGCGTTTCAGGCTGGGCCACGACGGAGGATGACGTGGAGCGCAGCCTGAACGCCATGCTCCGGGTGGCACGTCGCGTGCGCGCCGCTTCCGCTTGAGCCGCGCCTATCGGCCGCCCGCCTTCCGGCGCCGGGCCGAGGCACGGAAGCGGGCGCGCTGGGCCGGCGTCATTTTTTCCGTCGCATATTGAAAGATCAGCCGGGGCGAGTCGTCCTTCCACTCCTTCAGAAACGCCTCGGCGGGCTTGGGGTCCTGCTTCCAGGCCTCGCGCAGGAACCAGCCCAGCCCTTGCTGGACGACCCGCTCTGGGTCCAGCATGAGCGGGCGCACAAACTCGAGCAACGGGCCAAGCGGCGGCTTCGCTTTGAGCAGCCCCAGCATGGAGACCGGAACCGCCCGGCGCTGGTACTTTAAGTCCGAGTCGCGCCAGCCGCCCAGTTCCTTCAACTTGATGCGGCCTCCGGCCAGGAGCGGTGCGATGACCTCGCCGCAAAGCACGTCGGTGTGGCCCCAGTTACAGATGCCGGCCCGGAAGTACCGGGCGAGACGGGCAGCCATGCGGGCGTCGAACTGGTCGCGCAGCTCCTTGAGGAACCGGATCGCCATGCTGGCTTCTTCATACTTGCCGCTCGAGAGCAGGATCTCGCCCGCCCTCGTGAAGCCGTCGAGCCCCAGGCCGAGGTAGCGTTCCGTCCACTCGCGCTGCTTCTCGTTCCAGAGCGGGTTGTCTTTGTCGAGAAGGCCCCAGGAGTCGTAGCCCTCTTTGAAATAGCGGGCCCAGGCCTGAGCCTTCGATGGGTCCTGATGGGCCACGCAGTAAGCCCGAACCTCCGCCGCCAGCTCTTCCGGCGTCATTGGGCCCCGGCCTTGGACCAATGAGCGTGAATGATCCGCCAGCCCTCTTTCCGGCGTTGGAACACCTGGGTTGAGCAGTAGCGGCGGAGCGTGGCCCCGTTGCGGAAATCAAAGTAGGACGTCAGGACCGCAATGTCGCCGCTGACCTGCACTTTCGGCTCAATGATCTCATAGCCGTCGAACAGGGGCGTGCCTCGGTACTTCTCGAAGAACTCCCGCACCGCCGGAAGGCCGTCGAGCCGTTTGTCGACCCCCGCATGGATGTACGTGATGGTAGCGTCCGAGATTGCCAGGTCGCCGTCCGGGTTCCCCGTCATCCAGCCGTCCATCGCCCGGCGCTCCAGCGCGAGGAGCTGCCGCGCGATCTCCGCCTCCGAATCCACGGCCGCCAGCGTGCCGCAGAGCGCTGCCGCGGCGGCCCAAATCCCCATGATCTTGATCAAGTGCTCACCTCCACCACATTAGACAACGGCCGGGGGACGCTGTGACAGCAGCATGGTGAAAATTAGGCGGGTGGTCTACCCCAGCGAGACGCCTTCGAGCGCCCGGCGCAGGATCGCCGCCTGCTCGGCCGGCTCGTAGAACGGGTGGTTGCGGTACACATCGGCGGCCACCTTCATGTAGGCGTCCGTCAGCTCGTCCGCGCGGTCATCTGCAACCTCCCGGACCTTGCGCTGGCGCTCCGGCGTGAAGCGCAGGTTCTGGGGATCGACGAAGCCGCCCTGAACGAACGCCTGGGTCTTCCTTGCGCACTTGCAGGAGTTGGAGGGATCGACCAGGCTGCAATTGCCGCGCAGGTACTCATAGAGATCGCGCCGGGCGCGCGCGAGGATCTGCCGGAAGTTGACCGGCGTGACCTCGGCGATCTCGGCGCCAACCGCGTCGCTCACCCCGAAGATCTCGCCCAGAATGAAAACCAGCCGCTGCCTGCCATCGAGGCACAGGAGCGTCCCAATAATGCAGTTGAGCTTCGTCTCCTCGACCAGGATTTCGACCGGAACGGGAATTGTGCGCGGGTCGGGGAGATCGAGGTCGGGAGTACGCGCCAGCCCGGCGGCGGCTATCGGGAACGAGCATACGGGCTCGGACACGGCCCACTTGTCCTTCTTCAGGTTCAGGATATGATTCACCGCGATCCGGTAGAGCCAGGTTCGGAACCGGCTCTCGCCCCGGAATGCGGGCAAGGCTTTCAGGACCTTGATGAGGATGTCCTGCGTGGCGTCCTCGGCGTCGGCATGGCGGTACAGCATGCGGAGAGCGATGTTGAATATCCAGGGCTGATGGCGGGCGAGGAGACATTCGAGCGCCTCCCGGTCCCCGGATTGGGCGCTCGATACCAGTTCCTCATCGGGCGGCTCGGCGGTCGTTTCCAGAAAGGGATTGTGCATGACCGCAATCAATCTAGCCCAGATGCCGCGGCAAGGGCAAGCGGAATTGCAACCGGACGGCCGTCGGCGAGGTAATAGAGAGTGAATGACGAACCGGCGGCAGCGGCTTCGCAGGACCCTGGTGGTGGCGGGATTTCTACTCTTCCAAATCAGGCTGCTGCACCTCTTCATGTCGCCCGTGCTGCCCATCGTCGCGGCGTCGCGGGGCGTGGTGGCGGCCAGCGTAGTGACGTACGGCGTTCTGTTCCTGGCCTCCCTGGTTCTTGGCCGGGCGTTTTGCGGCTGGCTCTGCCCGGGGACGGCCATGCAGGAACTGGCCTATCTGGTCATCAAGAGGCCGGCGAAAGGCGGATGGCGCGACCGCATCAAGTATGTCATCTGCGGATTGTGGTCGGCATCTCTGGTCCTGGCGGCCCTCCACGCCGGCGGGTTACGGAGATTCGATCCATTCTTCGGCACGGGCGCCGGCGGCGGCCCTCCGCGGCTCCTCCTGCACTTCGGCGCGTTCCTGCTCATCCTGCCGCTGGCGGCGGCGTTCGGCCGTTGGGCTTCGTGCCACTACCTCTGCTGGATCGCCCCGTTCCTGGTGATCGGAACCAGGATCAAGGACGCCTTCCGCTGGCCCTCGCTGCATCTGCGGGCGGATCCGCACGCCTGCCTGGCCTGCGCCACCTGCAACGGGACCTGTCCCATGAGCCTCGACGTGAGCGCCATGGCCGTCCGGGGCTCGATGCGGAACGACGAGTGCCTGCTGTGCGGCAACTGCGCGGACCATTGCCCCTCCGGCGCCATTCACTTTGCGTTTGCCAGGCCGCGGCGGCCGGAATAAGTCAAAGGACGGGGCATTATTCCCGGTTTGTGGCCCGTTTGGCGACGCTCGAAAAGAAATCCCTTGATTTTCTATGCCGTTATGGCTCACAATTGCGCTGCATAGGGTCCCGGGTCAATCGGGGCCGCGGACCGAGAGCCATGGTGCAGGAAATCCTCTGGCTGCGGTGTCTGGCTGTCGCAGCGCAAGCGGTGTGTCTTGTTGCGCTTGCCAGGCGCCGCCTGGCGCGCAGGTACCCGGTCTTCTGGCTGTTTACGCTGTGCGGACTGCTGCAATCGGTCTGGGCTCTTGATGGGGAGGAGGCCGCCGCCTTCCGCTGGGTTTTCGCCGTGATTTGCGGCGCCGTCGCGATCGAGGCGTGCCTCGTTCAGGCCCGCCATTTCAGGAGCCTGTTTTCGTTTGCGGTCGACGCGATTCTGGCCTTTATAGTGCTCGCCGCCGCGCTGGGCGGGACGATCTGTTTGACCGGCGCCGACGTCCTGCGGGACCCGGGGCCGGTGATGCTCATGTGCGCCGGCTGTTGCGTGTTGCTGATCCTTTCGACGGCCTTCTTTAGCACTTTCCCGGTGACCATGAGGGCGAACGTCCGGTGGCACGTTCTGCTGCTGCTGATACTGCTGGCCGGCCAAGCCGTGGCGGCGGCCCTGGGTTCGCTGGGATCGGCCGATGGGCACGTGGCAGCGCAGTTCCTGGCAGCGGCCTGCCCGCTGGTCTGCTACACGCTCTGGAGCATCAAGCTGGTCCCTTCGGGCGAGTGCTTCCTGCCTCTCTCGGAGATTCCGGCCGAGGTCCTCGCGCGTCTGATGGCGCAGGAGCCGCAGGCGCCGGCGCCGGCGGCTCCACAGCCTCCCCGCCGGCCGCCGGCTCCACGCGGAGGCTCGGGGCCGCGTCTCCGCTGGACGGCGGGAACGGCGCCGCCCGAGCGGAAGCGGGAAGCCTGAAACAATTCTTGTAAACAATGTTTCGCCGCGCTGCGATCTGCGGTATCCTGGCCGGAGATGGCGGTCCAGACCTACGCGGTGTACACCCGCTGCAATCAATGCGGCGTTTACGACAGAGATCCGGACTGGTGCGCCCTGTGCGCGCGCCCGAAGGATGGCCGGGACGCCCCGGGGTGCCAGCCCGCCCGCGTGAGCGGCTTCTCTCCGGGGGCGCGGAAGCGATCGGGGCGGAGAATCCAGGCCGAAGTGGGCGCCCGGCTGTAGCGGGGTTCCGGGTCCACGGCCGTCCCCTGGCTGGCCGTTGTCGCGCATCGCGGCAGGTTTGATTCTGCCCCGCGGGTCCCCTATACTGGGAGTTCCGGGTTCTGGATGTCGGCGTGTGCCTGCCTGCCCGGAGGTTCCTATGGTTTATGGTCTACTGGTTTTCGTTCACGTTGTGATTTGCTTCTTTCTGGTGATTGTGGTCTTGCTGCAAAGCGGGAAGGCCGCGGATCTGGCCGGAGCGTTCGGCGGCATGGGTTCGCAGACGGCTTTCGGGCCGCGTGGCACGGCGAGCCTTCTGTCGAAGCTGACCAGGATTGCGGCGACGCTGTTTATGATCACGTCGCTGACTTTGGCGATCCTGGCCACGCGCGGCACCGGAGGGCGGGGGACGACGGTTCTCGAGGAACTGCCCCGCGGGTCGCAGCCGGTGCGCTCCGCACCGGCCCAGTCGCGGCCGCCGGTGGGCGCGCCTGTGCGGGTTCAGTTGCCTGCGTCGCAGGGCGGTAGGTCGATCCCGATCCAGGTACCGCCGGCGCAGAAGGTTCCACCCGCACCGGCGCAGCAGGCCCCGGGCGCACCAGCCAAGCGGTAGAGCGAGATTCACCTTGCGGAGGTGGCGGAATTGGCAGACGCACTAGCTTGAGGTGCTAGCGGGAGCAATCCCGTGGGGGTTCAAGTCCCCCCCCCCGCACCAATTAATTCAATCAGATAGAGGCAGCCGCTCCGGTGGCTGCCTTTTTTTCGTGCATTCCGCGGCCGCAATCCTGCCCTGTCAAACCTGAGTCGGAGAGGCCGCGGCCTCGATCAGCGCCAGCAGGTTCTCTCTCGGTGTCCCGGGACTGAGGCCGCCGCCCACCGAAAGGATCAGCCCCGAGCCTTCGCTCGCCGCCATCACCTCGCGAGCGGACTGGCGAACCATATCCGGCGTTCCGCGCACCGCGGTCTCCAACGGCGGCACGTTGCCCATCAGGCACATGCGGCCGGAGACCTTCTTCTGTACCTGCCGGATGTCGATCTCGTGGCTCCAGTTCAGCACGTCGAAACCCGCGTCGGGAAGATCGGCCAGGAACGGCCGCACATTCGCGTCGTTGTGGTAGACCTTCACGCACTCCCGGGGAAACGCGTCGCAGATCTGCTTGAGGTAGGGATGCGCGAACTCGCGATACGCGCGCGGCGACAGGAACCCCACGATATCGTCCAGGACCAGGATGCCCTCAAAGCTGTCGCCGATCGCCTCCGCCTGAGCGGTCAGCCAGTCGATGGCGGTCCGCGTGGTCAGCGCCAGCAGTCGCTTCACCAAGTCGGGCTGGTCGGTCATGTCGGTCATGAGGTTCGTGACGCCGCGCAGAAACGCTGCCAGGCACAGGGGCCCCCGCGCCGCCACCATCGGAATGGTGTAGCCGGCGTCCAGGATGCGCCGCTTCAAGCTCCGGTAACGGTGAAGAGCGAGCGGCATCAGCCCATCCGTCAGCGGATTGACCGGGGCTATGCTGTCCACGTCCTCCAGGCGCTTGAGCGACGGGGTCTGATCGGGCGTGCGGTCGGCGTGGAAGTGAATGCGGTTCCCGAAGGCCGACGGTTCGATCGCCATCCCAAACTCAACCCACCACGAGGGCAGCAGGATGATCTCGGGAAACTCCCGTGCCACGCGCAGGTTGGCCTGAAGCCAGACCTCGGGATCGAAGTAGTAGTCGAGATGGCTGATCCCGAGGTAGCCCGGAATCCAGGGACTGTCCACAATCAAGGCCAAAGGCACACCCGCACCGGGTTCGCGCTTGGCCGCTCTCTTGAAATCCTGCCACTGCTCGGGTCGCATAGGTCCTATCAATTGTCAACCGGGCGGCGGGTGGACCGCAAGGCGCCTCCGCCGGGGGTCAATGGAGGTTCTTCTCTATCCCCTCATCCGCAGTCTCGCCACCGTCTCAATATGAAACGTCTGCGGGAACAGGTCGACCAGCGTGAGCTGCTCGATCGCGTAGCCGCCGGCCACGAGCGCGGCCAGATCGCGGGCTAGCGTGGCCGGATCGCAGGCCACTATGGTCACCAGCCGCGGCTTCAAGCGCAGCAGGTGGCGCACGGCGGCCTTGCCCAGCCCGGCGCGGGGCGGATCGGCCAGCACGAAATCGGGGGCCCCGGCGCAGCCCTCCAGGAACGCCTCCACCGCCTCCCGCCGCACCTCCACCGCGACGCCCGCCCGCTCGGCGTTGAACTCCAAATCCCGTGCGGCGCTCGATCCGGTCTCGACCGCCGTCACGCTGCGGAACCGGCGCGCCAGCGGAATCGAGAACAGCCCTACGCCGGAGTAGAGGTCCAGCGCGGTCTCGCCCTCCGCCCCCTCGAGCGCCGCCCCGATCAGCGGCTCGATCAGGAACCGGCTCACCTGAAAGAACGACCGGTGATGCACCCGATACTCCACCTCACCCACCGCATACTCGATGGCGTCGGCGGCGTAGCCGGGAATCCGTTCGGCGCACCAGTCGAAGAACCGCCGCGAAACCGGCCGGCCGCTCTCGAGCACGTTCACCTGCACGTCGGATTCGTTGGTGAATACCTCGATCGACGTGATGAAGCCGGGGAATCGCCGCTCCTCTTTCATCCCGCGCAGCGCCGCGAGCGCCTGGTTGACGCGCGGCGATGAGATCGGGCAGCGGTCCACCGGCGTCAGGTGGTGTGAGCCGGTGCCGAAAAAGCCGATCTCGCCGCCCGCCAGGTGAAACTGGGTGCGATTGCGGTATCCCCACGGCTCGCCCGAGATCGCGCCAATCTCCGCGGGCGCTTCGAGCTTGCCGATGCGCGCCAGCACCTCGCGCAGAATCTGGCGCTTCAGCTCGAGCTGGATTTCGTATCGAGCGTGCTGGTAGTGGCAGCCGCCGCAGCGGAGAAAGAACGGGCAGGCCGGCTCGGTGCGGCCTGCCGCCGGCGCCAGCACCTCCAGGAGCCGCGCTTCGCTCACACCGCGCCGTTCGGCCTCCACCCTCAACCGGACGCGCTCCTCCGGCAGCACGAAGGGCACCAGCGCCACGCGCCCATCGATGCGCGCCAGCCCCTGGCCGCCGTAGACCAGCTTCTCAATGACCGCTTCCACCGGGTTTGTTTCCATGTCTCCCATAACGTAGGATTAAAGATTCAACCCTAGCATGAAACCACGAGTCTTCTCCGGAATGCAGCCGTCCGGCAATTTGCACATCGGCAATTACCTGGGCGCGCTGAAGAACTGGGTCCGCATCCAGTCCGACTACGAAGCCATTTTCTGCATCGTCGATCTCCACGCGGTCACCATCTACCAGGACCCCGCCGAGCTGCGCTCGAAGATCGTCGAGCTGGCGGCGCTCTACCTGGCCGCCGGCATCGATCCGAACCAGAGCACAATCATGGTGCAATCCGCGGTGCCCGCGCACGCCGAGCTGGCGTGGATGCTGACCTGCGTGACGCCGGTCGGCTGGCTCCAGCGCATGACGCAGTTCAAGGCCAAGGCTGCCGACCAGGAAACGGTCGGCGACGGGCTGCTGCAATACCCCGTGCTGATGGCCGCCGACATCCTTCTTTACCAGGCCGCGATCGTGCCCGTGGGCGAGGACCAGTCGCAGCACCTCGAGTTGACGCGCGACGTTGCGCAGCGCTTCAACTCGCTTTACGGCGACACGTTCGTCGTGCCGGAGACCTCGCTCCCCACCTTCGGCGCCAAGGTGATGGGCCTGGACGATCCGACCAAGAAAATGAGCAAGTCGGCCAGCGGCTCGGGCCACGCCGTCACGCTGCTCGACCCGCCGGCGGCGATTCGCAAGAAGATCATGCGGGCCACCACCGACTCCGCGCCGGCGGTCGATTTCGACGTTCTCAGCCCCGGCGTCGAGAACCTGATCAATATCCACCAGGCCTTCAGCGGCTGGACCAACGACCAGGTTCGCGCGCACTTCTCCGGAATGCGCTACGGCGAGCTGAAGAAGCAGGTCGCCGAGATGACCGTGAGCCAGATCGAGCCGCTCCAGAAGCGCTATCACGAGATTGTCTCCGAGCCCGGCTACGTGGACCGCATCCTTCGCGAGGGCGCCGAGCGCGTCGCGCCCATTGCCAACGCGACCGTCGAAACCGTGAAGCGCCGCATGGGGCTTTACACCGCGGGCTGACATGGCTTCGCCGCCGGTTTCGGCACGAACCTACTGGCGGCTGGTCAGCTCGAACCGCAACTATCGCCGCCTGTGGCTGGCGCAGATCGTCAGCGAGATCGGCGACTGGCTGTACGTGGTCGCCATCTACGCGCTGCTGCTGCGGTTGACCGGCACGGCGCGCTCGATCGCCATCGCCGTGGTCTTGCAGGTGCTTCCGCAGTTCTTCGTGGCTCCCGCCGCCGGCATCGTGAACGACCGCGTCAGCCGCCGCCGCGTGATGATCGCCGCCGACCTGGCGCGGGCGGTCATCGTCCTGGCCATGCTGGTCGCGGCGCGGACCCAGGTTGTCCTGCTCATCTACGTTCTGCTTTTCCTCGAGACCGTGATGTGGGCGTTCTTCGAGCCGGGCCGGAGCGCTATCGTGCCCAACATCGCTGCGGGCGAGGAACTGGTGGCCGCCAACGCGCTCTCCTCCATGACCTGGTCGCTGAACCTTGCGCTGGGCGCGGGACTGGGCGGCCTGGTGGCGGCCTTCTTCGGCTATAGCACGGTCTTCGTTCTCAACTCGCTGTCGTTCGTTGCATCGGCCCTGCTGCTCAGCGGCATGAAGTTGGAGGAGCGGCACCTGGAGGGCGCCAAGCCGCTGCGCGCCCGGGACCTGGTGGATTTTTCGCCCATAGCCGAAGGCGTCCGCTACGTCGTGGGCGACCGCCGCCTGGTGGCGCTGCTGCTGGTGAAAGCCGGGCTCGGCGTCTTCGCAACCCACTGGGTCCTCCTGCCGGTTTTCGGCGAGCGAATCTTCCCGGTCAAGATGGCCGGCCTCGATCCGCGCCGCGGCGCCATGCTGGGGATGAGCGCGCTGATGTCCTGCCGGGGCATCGGTGCGCTGTTGGGGCCGTTCTGCGGCACGCTATGGTCGGGCCAGAACCGGGGGCGGCTGCGGCTCGGCATACTGTTCGGCTTCCTGCTGGGCGCAATCGGCTTTGCCGGCCTCGCGGCCGCGCCGTCGCTCTCGCTGGCCGTGCTGGCGGTGGTCATCGCCCACGGCGGCAACTCGCTCGGCTGGGTCTTTTCGACAACACTGCTGCAATGCCACACTGAGGATCGCTTCCGCGGCCGCGTCTTCTCGGCCGATTTCGCGTGTCTGGTCGTGTCGATGTCGGTCGCGAGCTTCCTGGCCGGCCAGCTCGTGGACTGGGGCGTTCCGGTGCGCGCGGTCGCGCTCTGGACCGGCCTCGCCGCGCTCCTGCCCGCCGCTGCCTGGGCGTTTGGCATGAGAGCATGGAAGGATACAACCGATCTATGAGACTGAAGATTGTAGCGGCCGCGGTCGTTCTCTCAATAGCAGCGGGCATCGGGCTGCTGTGGTGGATGCGCGAGCGCCGGCCGGTCTCCGCCCAGGAGGTTTTGCGCGAGGCGGCCGCGGCCGGCAAGCCCACGGTCGAAATCCTCAGCCAACAGGCCGGGCAGGGCTATTACGATGACGCAATGGCGACGGCCCGCCTGATTGAAGGTCAGCCCGGCGAACTGGCCGTAGCTGTAGTGAGAATCCGCGCCGAGAACGGCGACATTCGGGGTGCCACGGCTATGGCGGGGAAGAACCCCAGAGCCATCCAGGCGATTGCTGTCGTCCAGGCGCGCCAGGGCGATTTGCGCAGCGCGCTCGAAACCAGCGCTTCGCTGCCTGACTCCGATCCGGTGCTGACGGAATATGGGGACCACCAACTCGCCTTGGGTAACTTCGAAGGGGCGTTGAAGACCGCCGGGCAGGTGCGGCCCTCCTCCACCGCCGCCCTGCTGCGCCGGGTCGCCGTTGCCCTCGTCGAGCAGGGCAAGATCAAGCAGGCGCGCGAGCTCGCATCCCACATGGCCGACCGCAAGGTGGCGGCCGAGTTCCTGGGCACACTGAACCAGCAGGAGCGAGACCTCGCAAACGTCAAGGTTTTCGAGCCGGGCCCCTGCGACGTCGCCATGATGGATGCGCAGCTCAAGAAGTTCGCCGACGCCTATAGTCTGATCGAGCGGAACAAGTGCTGGGTGTCTCGTGTCGCCCTCGAGCAGTATCCAAGCGACCCGGCTGCGGCGGAAAAGGCGCTGCGGACGACTTCGGACTCTGAAGACCTGAGCTCTGGAATGGCCGGGTTCGCCACGGCCGCCGCCAAGAAGGGCAGTGTAGACGAGGCCCTCCGGTTTCTGGACGAAGCGCAACTGGCCGGCGGGGCCAACTGGCTCCTGCCCAAGGTAGTGCTTGACGTGGCGTGGGCCATGACCCTGAAGGACGGCCCCAGGGCTGCGCTGCGCTGGGCGCGGTCGCGTCCCACCCTCAGCGAGCGCTCCAGCGCCCTGCTCGGAGTGGCGGAGGCTTTGGGCCATCTCCGGCCGCGGCCTGCTCCGTAGCGCCACCCGACCGAAAACCTGAAGTTTTCCCCGCCTTTGGCCGATAGTCCGGCAGAGGTGAGAGCCATGGGCCAGGCTGAAACACTCAACGCGACTCCCGCGCCGCCGGCGAACAAGACTCCCTGGGCGCTGGAGCACCTGCCGCCGTTCTCTCCGGTGGCCATGCGGCTGGTTCACTTGCTGGACCGGGAGGACGTCAACATCCGCGACGTGGGCGAGTTCATCTCGGCCGAGCCGGTGTTTTCCGCCCGGGTGCTGCAGATGGCCAACTCGCCGCTGTTCACGCTCCAGAGGCAGGTAAAGACCATTTCCCACGCCGTGATCGTCATCGGGATCGAGCGCGTCAAAGGCATCGCACTGACCCGCGCGCTGGGAGACTTCGCCGCGCCGGCGCTGAAGAACGCCGCCCTGCGCACATGCTGGCAGAACAGCCTCGCGGGCGCCGTGCTGGCCGAAGTGCTGGCCCGGCCCTGCGGCCTGGACCCGGGCTTCGCCTATACCGCCGGCCTGTTGCGCGACATAGGCCGGCTGGCGCTCCTGGTTCACTATCCGGAGGCCTACGCCAACCTCCTGGCCGTCTCCCAGGAGAGCTGCTGCGACCTGGTCGCGACCGAGCGGGAGCTGTTCGACATCGATCATTGCCAGGCGGGCGAATGGATCGCTGCGCGCATGCCCCTGCCGCTGGACCTGTGCGAGGTGATCGCCCAACACTACGACGCCGCGCTCTGCCCGCCGTTCCGGGCGGTCCACATGGTCCGTGTTGCCGACCGGATGGCGGATGCGTTGGGCTTCTCCATCCTCCCGGCCCCCGTGCGGCCAACCTTCGAGGACGTCCTCGATGAGCTGCCGCAGCAGTTCCACGCGCGCGTCGAGTGGACCCCCGACGAGCTGACCAAGCTGGTGAGGTCGCGCCTCGAGGCCTGGGGGTAGACCGCAGCAAACGCGCCGAACGTTCGGTCTTTGAACAACCGCAGGCGTGTCCCCAGAATTCTTTCGCAGCTTCTGTCTCGCGCCCCGGTTACCCCGTCCGTAGTATGCTGTCATCCATGGTCATCGCTTCGCAGTTGCGGACCGGTATGGCCATACGGTTCGAGGGCCAGATGTACAAGGTCCTGGCGGCCGAGTACCATCCGGGGCAAGGCAAAATGGGCGGGGCCACGCACGCCCGGCTAAGGAACCTCTCTACCGGGACGCTGCGGGAAATCAGCTTCCGCGCCGAGTTGAAGCTCGACGAAGTCGAAGCCGGCAAGGCTCCCATGGACTTTCTCTACGCCGACGCCGGCCAGTACAACTTCATGAATCCCGAGACATTTGAGCAGATCTCGATTCCGGCCGCTCTCATCGGGCCGCAGGCCGCGCTGCTCCGCCCCGATATGCGCGTGGCGGTCGATTTCGTCGAGGGGCAGCCGGTGGGAGTGCTGTTTCCGGACGTGCTCGAGGTGCGCATCGCCGAGACGGCCCCGCCGTCGCACCAGCAGGTGGATAGCGTCTGGAAGCCGGCGCGCCTCGAGAGCGGCATCGAGATCATGGTGCCGCAGTTCATCAAGAACGGCGACCTGATCCGGCTCGATGTCGCTAACATGAAATACATGGACCGCGCCAAGGGGCCGGCCAAGGCCTGAACGGAGACTCATGACACCCCCCCAGCAGCCGCATATACAGCTCGTCAAGAGCCCGGAGTACCGGGAAAGCTACGCCAACAGCGTGCAAGTGCGCGTCAACCTCTGGGATTTTTTCCTGTCCTTTGGCGTCATCACGCAGACGGCGGCCGACGCCGTCGCCATACAGAACTTCCAGGGCATCTACCTGAGCCCGCAGCAGGCCAAGGCGCTCTTCAACATCCTCCAGCAGAACATCACGCAGTACGAATCGGCCTTCGGCGAGATCCGGCTGGAACCGCACGGGCAGGGCGGAGTTGTCCAGTAAGCCGCCGGCGGCTGGCAGGCGGAAGCGGCGCGGCCGTCGCCTGGGCATGTACCTGTTCTTTCTGGCGGCCTTCGCGCTGCTGGTGGTGCTGATCCACCTGCCGTTTCTGGACCTGCCGTTTTACTGGGACGAGGTCGGCCAGTTCGTGCCCGCTTCCCTCGACCTGTACCAGCACGGCTACTGGGTGCCGCACATGGCTACGCCCAACGCCCATCCTCCGGGGATGATGGCCTACCTGGCGCTGGTCTGGCGGATCTTCGGCTTCTCGATCCCGGCGACGCGCCTGGCGATGCTGGCTGCCGCGGCGGTGGCGATCTGGTTGACGTTCCTGCTGGCCATCGAGCTCGGGCGGAACGTGGGCGGAGCGCCGGCCTTCACCGCCGTGGCTCTCCTGATGGCCTCGCCGCTGTTCTACACCCAGGCCATGATGGCCCAGCTCGATATGCCGGCCATGCTGTTCACCCTCGCGGCGCTGCTCCTGCTTCTGCGAGGCCGCTATCGTACGGCGGCGCTGGCATGCGTCGCCCTGGCGCTGGTGAAAGAGACCGGCGTGGTGGTTCCGCTGGTCTTCGCTGCGTGGCTGATCGCGGAGCGGCGCTGGCGCCAGGCGCTGTGGTTCGCCTTGCCCCTGGCCGCTCTGGCTGGCTGGCTCTTCGTGCTCTACCGCGCCACCGGGCACATTTTCGGCAACGCGGTTTTCACCGACTACAACCTGCTGTTCCCGCTCCACCCGGTGCGGGTCTCGATCGCGCTGGCCCGCCGCTGCTTCTCCATCTTCATCGAGAACTTCCACTGGATCGGCTGGATCGCCGTGGCCCTGGCCTGGCGCGGCGCCAGGATATACCGCAGCCGGCCGTGGCGCATCGCGGCGACCCTGGCTGTGGCGCAGACGCTCGCCGTCACCGTCCTGGGCGGCGCGACGCTGGAGCGCTACCTGCTGCCGGTGCTCCCGCTGATGTATATCGCGTTTGCCGTAGCCTGGTCGGCGCGGCCGTCGCTCGCGACGCGCATCGGCCAGCTTGCGCTCGTTGCGGGTCTGCTCCTGTGCCTGTTCTGGAACCCGCCCTATCCCTATCCCTGCGAGAACAACCTGGCCATGGTGGACTTCGTTCGGGTTCACCAGCAGGCTGCCGATTTCGTGGAGCGAACCTATCCCGGCCAGCGGATCACGACGGCCTGGCCGCTTTCAATCGAGCTGAGGCGGCCGGCATGCGGGTACGTCAAGCGGCGGATGGCGGTGCAAGAGACGCCGGGGTTCCGGGCAGCCGACTTGCAGCGGCTCGATCCCGCCTCGGTCGGGGTTTTTGTGCTCTTCTCGCGCGAATGGGATGTCGGGTGGGACCTGCGCCGGGCGCCCTTGGTTGAGCCGCTGATGCACAAATTCTATGGGTTCCAGCCCCAGATCGCGCCGGGCGACCTGGAGCGCCGCTTTGGGCTGAGGCCCGTGGCCCGCTGGAGCGAGCGCGGCCAGTGGGCCGAGGTGTACGAGCGCGCTCAAAAGCTGTAAGAGAATCCGGGGACACTCACACCGCGTCCAGCACTTCCCGGATTTTCGCCAGCAGGATCTCCGGTGTGAACGGCTTGCGGAGGAACGTGGCGCCGCCCGCGAGCACGCCGTGCCGGAGAATGGCCTGATCCGTGTGGCCGGACATATAGAGGACTTTGAGCCGGGGACGCAGACCGGTGACCAGCGCGGCCAGATCCTGCCCGCTCATTCCGGGCATGACCACATCGGTCAGGAAGAGATGGATCGGGCCGGGGTGCCGCTCGCACCACTCCACGGCCTCGCGGGCATCGGCGGCCTGCAACACCGTGTAGCCGCGGCTTTCCAGGATCCCCCGGATGAGTTTTCGCAACCCCGCCTCGTCCTCCGCCAGTAACACGGTCTCGGTGCCTCGCTTGCGCTCCGGCGCGGGACCGCCGTCCACGCCGGCCGCCGCCGCGCGATCGACGGCCGGCAGGTAGATCCGGAACGTGCTGCCCTCTCCCGGCGCCGAAGTGACGGTGATTTCCCCGCCGCTCTGCTTCACGATGCCGTACACCGTGCTGAGCCCGAGCCCGGTGCCCTTGCCCCCGCCCTTGGTGGTGAAGAACGGCTCGAAGATCTGACGCTTGATCTCGTCCGTCATCCCGCGGCCGGTGTCGCTGACCGAAAGCACGACGTAACGGCCGGGGCCGACTCCCTCCGCGTTGCGCTCGTTGAACCCCGCCACCCCGGTCTCGATGGTGATGGTTCCGCCCCGGGGCATCGCGTCGCGCGCGTTCACCACCAGGTTCATCAGGACCTGCTCGATCTGGCCGGCATCCACCTTCACGTTGGGAAGCTGCGGCGCGCGCACCGTCACCAGGTTTATGTCCTCGCCAATGAGCCGGTGGAGCATCTTGTCGAGGCCGGTCACGAGTTGGTTGAGGTCCAGCACTTGCGGCCGTACAAGCTGCCGCCGGCTGAAGGCTAGCAGTTGGTTGGTGAGGGCGCCGGCGCTGGCGGCGGCGCGGTCGATCTCTTCGAGCGAGGCGCGTCTGGAATCTTCCGCCGGCATCGTATCGAGCAGCATTTGAGTGTAGCCGCCGATGACCGTCAGCAGGTTGTTGAAATCGTGCGCCACGCCTCCCGCCAGCCGGCCTACGGCCTCCATCTTCTGGGCCTGCCGGAACTGCTCCTCCAGCCGCTTGCGATCGGTCATGTCGGCGATCACCGAGATGCCGCCGATCACGTTGCCCTCGGCATCGAGTTGCGGCGCGTTCCAGAGAGCCACGTCGATCAGCGTGCCGTCCTTACAGCGGCGCTGGCGCTCGACGCCGGCAATGGTCTCGCTGGCCCGGAGTCGCGCCAGGTTGTTGCGGAAAAAGGCCTCGTCGTCTTCGGGCACGATGGGGAACGGTTTGCCGACAACCTCCTGCTCGAGCCAGCCGAACATCCGCTCAGCGGCCCGGTTCCAGCTCCGCACGTTGCCGCTGAGGTCCATCGCGACAATGGCCAGGGGGCTGGTGTCGATGATCACCCGGAGCATATGGTTGGCCCGGCGCAATTCGTCTTCCGCATACCTGCGCCCGGTGAGGTCCGTGCCGGTTCCGACGATGAACTCGACGCTGCCGTCGCTTGCCAACAGCGCGGTGTTGGCCCAGGCGATCAGGCGCCGGCTCCCGTCGCGGTTGACCCAGTGGTTCTCAAACTGGTTGGGAAAGCGCCCCGCCCGCAGGTCGTCAAACACGGCCCGGACGGCGGCGACCTGCTCCGGTGGCAGCACCACGTCCCAGACGAACCGGCCGCGCACCTCTTCGAAGGTGCGGCCGGTTGCCTCCTCGCAGGCGTGGTTGAAGCTGACGATGCGCCCCCGATTGTCGAGCACGACTACCAGGCTGGCCACCGTTTCCACCACCGTTGCGGCCCAGTCGCGCTCCCGTCGGAGGGCTTCCTCGTTGCGCTTGAAGGCGGTGATGTCGCGGAAGACAACGATCCCGCCCTCGAACCCGCTGGCCTCATCCCGCAGAGGCACGGCCGAGGCGCTCACCCAAGTGCCCTCCGCCTGGCCGGGGCGCACGAACATCTCGACATCGCGCACCTCTTCGCCCCGGATGGCGCGGGCCAGCGGAAGCTCTTCGGCAGGAAACGGCGTGGTCCTGTCGGGCTTGTAGAGACCGTAGCGGGAAGCCCACTCCGCGAGAGGGACGTCTCCCGCAGCGCCGCTCAACAGCCGCTCCGCCGCGGGATTAATCAGAATGAGCCGGCCGTTCTGGTCCGCGACCACGGCGCCGTCGCTCAGGCCGGACAGAACGGACTCCAGGAACGAAGCGGCATGCGGCGCAAGCGGCGGAGTCTTACGCGCCCCGGGTCTCCCGAGTGGCGATGAAGACATGTTCATGCCGACGCCCCCCGTCGCCTAGAGACCATCCCCTGGAATAGGCGTCACCTCGTACAGATTACACCAAAGATGAAAGTAAATCCATCGAAGCGGAAATGCGGGCCACGAGCCCCAGCGGCCTACACTGCGATTTGGCCGCCCGTTTTCATCCTTCGTTGTGCCGGACCAGCAGGGCCGGCATGAGTGGTCACCGCCCTTCCCCTCCTCTTTTTCCCGTCCCCGCAATCACTTCCGCGCATCAGTGCCTCGCCTGCCCGCCCGCCCGTGCTCTCCTGAAGCCGACAAGGAGACACCCATGGCATCCGACCGTCAGATCGAAGCGAATCGCAACAACGCCCGCCGCAGCACCGGGCCCCGTACCCCCCTGGGCAAGGCCAGAGCCAGCCTCAACGCCGTCCGCCACGGCCTCTCCGCCCGCAACGCCGTCCTGCCCGACGAGGACCGTGAAGCCTACCTCGAACTCCACGCCTCCCTCGATGCCCAGTTCCAGCCTCAAGGCCCCATCGAAACCTTTCTCGTTGGGCAGATGGCCTCCGCCCAGTGGCGCCTCCAGCGCCTCGCCCGCATCGAGACCGGCTTCTTCATCGCCGGCATGGAGGAGATCAAGCAAAAGGAGAGGAACCCCTTCGGGCCCGACCCCGGCCGCCGCCACAGACCAACCCCAATCCTGTCCGAAGAGGACGAAGCCACGCGCCTGCTCGGCGTGCTCTTCCAGAAGAGCTGCGGCTGCGACTCCTTCGCCCTGCTCACGCGCTACGAGAACATGTTGAACGCCGAGTACTTCCGGGCCCTTAGGAACCTCACCAGCCTGCGTAACGCCCGCCACAAAACGAACCCAATTCCGCTCCCCGCCGTCCCTCCGCCGCCCGGCGCCATTCAGTCACCGCCCTACACCGAGCTCCGAACGGCCAACTCCGCACCCCGGCCATCACCTCCCACGCGGGGCGCGATAGATATTAGAATCTAAGAACGGGTCAAAAAGTTTCGTTCGATGGCACTGTCTTCTAGGACCTTCCGCGTCCTTGTCAGTTCGGTGTTTTCCGATTTAGCGGAAGAGCACACCATCCTTCACGGCGAAGTCTTCCCCAAGCTGCGGGAACTCTGCCGGCGCTACGACTGGAGATTCCAGGCGATCGACTTGAGCCGGGGCGCCGGCCTGCAGGACATCGCCCGCTGCGGCAGCTCTTCGCCGCCGCCCGGTTACATCTGCGTGCTGGGCGACCGCTACGGCTGCCGGCCGCTGCCCGAAAGCATTCCCGCGGCTGAATTCGCCGCCATCGAAAGGCGCGTGCCGGGCGCCGCCGTCGCGTTCCTCCATGAGTGGTACCGGCTGGACACCAACGCGGTGCCGCCGGTCGCGGTTCTCCAGCAACCCTGCGGCGTCTTCGCCCAGCCGGCCACGTGGGAGCGCTTCGTGGCCGCACCCCTTCAGGCGCTCCTGGCGGAGGCGGTGCGTGGTCTCGACCTCGCCCCTGAAGCCCGCTTGAAGTACGAAGCTTCGGCGGCCGAGCAGGAGATACAGGCCGCGCTTTCCGGCAAGGAGGGCGCGCCCGTCCACGTGTTCTGCTTCGCGCGTCTCTCGGGAAGCGGCGAGCCGGAGCCCGATGCGGACGCCCGCGCCCGGCTCGAATCGCTCCGGCGGCGGCTGCGGCAGCAACTCGGAGGCAATTTCTGCGAGTACGCGGCGACCTCGCTCGGGACCTTCGCCGCCACCGCCACGACCGCTCTCACCCGCGCTATCCAGGCCGAGATCAAGCGCAAGGAAAAGCCGGCGCCGGGAGACCGTGAGGCCGCAGCGCACGAAGCTTTCGGACGCGAGCGGGGGCGCTGCTTTACCGGCCGCGCCAGGCCGGTCGCGCGGATTGCCCAGTATCTGAACGGCACCGACCCGCATCCGTTGGTCGTCGGCGGGCCGCCGGGATCGGGGAAGTCGGCGCTGCTGGCGCACTCCGTGGACCGCTACCGGACTTTGCGGCGCGAGGCGAGCGTCATCTATGCCGTGGCCGGCGCCACCGCGGAATCGCTCGACGGCCGCGCTCTATTGGCCTCCGTCTGCCGGAGGCTGGGTCCGGGCGCGCTGGCATCCACCGGCTACGCCGACCTGGTCGAGCAGTTCCCCGAGCGGCTCAAGGTTGCGGCTGCGGGCGCCCCGGTCGCCGTGGTCCTCGATGGGCTCGACTACTGGGGGCCGCTCGACCACGCGCGCGATCTGGACTGGCTGCCTCCCGTTATCCCCGCGGGCGCACGTCTGATCGTCGCCACCGCATCCGCCGAGCTGCTTGCGCGGCTGCGCAAGAAGGTTCCCGGTGAGAACATAGTCGAATTGGAGCCCATGACGCCCGAGGAAGGGGGCCGGCTGCTCGACCTCTGGCTCCACGAGGCCGGGCGCACGCTCTCGGCGGCGCAGCGGAACCGGGTGCTGGAAGGCTTGCGCGGGTGCCCGCTGCCGCTCTATTTGAGGCTGTCTTTCGAGGAAGCGCTGCATTGGCGCTCTTACACGCCCGTCGATGCCTCCCCGCCCGCCCCCGATGTTGTCGGGCAGCTCGACAGCCTGCTCGGCCGCCTCGTCGAGCGCCATGGCAGGCCGCTCGTGGAGCGGTGTCTCGGCTACTTGGCCGCGGCGCGCCACGGGCTGGCTGAAGACGAGCTCTTCGAGCTTCTCGCGCGCGACGGCTTACTCACGCCGGCCGCCTGGCTGCCTCTGCGGGCGGATCTGCGGCCCTACCTGCTGGAGCGTGCTGCCGACGGCGTCCCCCTGCTGGCCTTCGCTCACCGTGAATTCGCCGAGGCGGCGGCCCAGGCGTTTCTGCCGGGCGACGAACGCCGCGCGCGGCACCAGGGCCTCGCGGCCTATTTCGCAGAGAGCGGCTTTCCCGCTCGCCGCTGGTCCGAGCTGGCCCGCCAGCAGGCTCTGGCCGGGTTGTGGGGCCCGCTCGAGGCCACACTCACCAGCTTCGAATTGGCCGCGGCCAAGGCGCGCGCGGGCCAGTTGCGCGACCTGATCGAGGACCATCGCATCGCCGAAGTCTGCTGGCGCGCCTGCAAGCCGGGCCCGCCCCCCTGGTACGAGTGGAGCCGGTTTCTGGCAGCCGAGGCGCGCACCATCGAGGCCCGCGTCGAGGAATACCCGCAGATCGTCTTTCAGCAGGCTTTCAACCAGTCCCGCGAAGGCCGCGTGCCCGGCGCTGCACGGGCGTTGGTGAGGCACGGCCGCGAGCCTCAGCAGCCCTGGTTCGAACGCGTCAACCGGCCCGAATCCCTGCCGGGGCGGGAGTGCCTCGCGACTTTCGAGGGCCACGGCGCGCCGGTGTCCTCCCTTGTCCTGGCCGATGGCGGTGCGCTCGCGGTCTCGGGCGCGGCCGATGGCACGCTGCGCGTGTGGAGGATCTCGACAGGCGCCTGCCTGCGCGTTTTGCGAGGACACACCAGCGGCATTGCGGCCCTGCTGATGGCCGGCCCGGATCGCGACCGCGTGGTGTCGGCGTCCTGGGATTCCACGGTCCGCGTATGGGACCTCCATAGCGGAGAGTGCCTGCAAGTCCTCGCCGCGGACGCGTCCCCAGTGCTCGCGCTGGCCGCACTGGGGCCGGATCAGGTGGCGGCAGGCGCCTCCGACGGCGGCCTGCGCCTGTGGGAGGTATCGAGCGGCAAGTGTCTGGCGACGTTGAGGGGACACCAGGCGCGGATTAACTTCATCCTGCCGCTGCCTGGCGGCCGCATCGCCTCCGCCTCGGACGACGGCTCGGTTCACATCTGGAGCGAAGACGGCTCGCCGCTTGGCGCGCTGACGGGGCATGGCGGGCCGGTCCTGCATTTGAGCTGGATTGCAGGTGCGCTGTCGACCTCCTGCCGCAGCGGGAAGATCCTCCAGTGGGACCTGGAATCCGGCAAGGCGCGCGACATCCTGACGGGACACCGCGGGGCGGTCGCGGGCACCGCGCTGCTCGATGCCAGCCGTCTGGTCTCCTGGTCCTACGACAACACGCTGCGCTTCTGGTCGCTGGTGGACGGGTCGCAACTGCGGGTTCTGGGCCGCCACCAGGGACCCGTCACCTCCGTCGAAGTGCTCGAAGATGGCCGGCTGCTCTCGGCGTCCCAGGACGGAACGCTGCGGATCTGGGACTCCGCTGGCGAGCCCGTGGCTGCGCTGGCTGGCCATCGCTCCTGGGTCACCGCCGTCGCCGTGGGGGCGGCAGGGGTCCTCTCCGCGAGCCGGGACGGAACCGTAAAGGTCTGGGACCCGAACGCCGCCAGCGGCGATGTCGCGGCCAAGGCAATCGAAACGCCCCGCGAAATCGCCCGTTCCAAGGACTTGGTGGGTGTGTACGTGGTGGATGCCACGACCGCCATTTCCGTCACCAGTGAGCCCGAGTGGCTGCAGGTCTGGGACTTGGCGGAGGGCCGATGTGTGCAGACCGCTGCCGGAAACTCCGAGGCGGGCAGGCAGCTTCGGGAGCGCATTCGCGGCCGGGCGGCCGTCGCGGGACCATCGTATTGCGGCGGATCCCGTTCCCAGTGGGGCTTCGCCATCCGGGGCGCCACGGGGAACAACGGCGAGCCTGCCCGCGGGCTGGCGCTGACCCGGGAGCGCCAGCGGCAGGACGGGCTGTTCGACCATGAAAGCGTCGCCCTGGCCTTCTATCCACTCGTCTGCCGCCCGTTTTCGTGGACCTTCGAGTGCGACTACGGGATCGCCTTTGACGCCCGCACGCGCGAGCCTCATGTCGTCAAAGCCCATTACGCCGGAGCAGCGGCCACCGAGCCGGAGCCGGTCGCCGCCTCGCCGGGCGGGCTGCGATCCCTGGTGCGCAGGTTTCTGGGACGCGGAGAGACCGCATGAACGGCGCCGAGAGAGCCTGGTTCGTCACGCGGCTGGCCGAGATCCCTTCCTACGACGGCGCCGGTGCGCTCGAGTGTCGCCGGATCGGCTACGAAATCCACCGCCTGCACGGCGGCGACGGAATGGTGGAAGTTTTCCGTGCCTGCCGCAACCTCCTCGACGCCCAGACCGCGGCCGGGATTGCGCGGGCGTGGATCGGTATTGGACAGTGGCAGGGGTGACGCCTCCACCGAGGGTGTATACTCTGTCTGCGACGGCGCGTATCACTACTATGCACAAGCGCATCCTACGTCTGGCCGGGGGCCTGGCATTTGCGGGCTGGGCTGCCCTCTCAGCCGCTGCGCCACAACTGCCGGCCGAGGCTGTCATCCGGCAGATCCGGTTCACCTCGGAAGACCAGGTGACCCGCGTGGTGATCGAGACCTCGGGGAAGCTCGCGTTCCACTCCGCCCGCCTGCGCGATCCGGATCGCGTCTATTTCGACTTGCAGGGCTCGACTGCCACGGCCGGCGCCCGGGTCATCCCGGTCGGCAGCAAGATGCTGAAGCGGATTCGGGTATCCGAAAGGGCGGCGGGCGTCACGCGTGTCGTTCTTGATGTCGAACCCGGCGTGGAGTCCACGGTTCAATGGCTGAGCGGCCCGGACCGCCTGGTCATCGATCTGCGGAGAGCCGGGAGCGCCCCCGCGCCGCCGCCAACCGCGGGACCGGTGCCCGTTCCAACACCCGAGCCCGTGGCGACTCCGGCTCCTGCGCCCCAGCCGGTCGCGACTCCGGCTCCGCCGTCCCCGGTGCCCGAGCCGGTGGCGGCGCAGCCTCCGGCGCCGGTTCCTCCGAAGCCGGCGGCGCCCGGCCCTATCGTCATCGAAGAAATCGTCGCCAAGGTCAATAACGAGATCGTCACCCGGGGCGAGCTGGACAAGTACCGCCGCCAGATCGAAGCCGAGATCGCGCACCGGCAGATGCCGGCCGACCGCGCCCGCGAGCTCAAGAAGACGATGGAAACCGACCTGCTGCGCGACCGCATCGACCAGTTGCTGCTGGTGCAAAAGGCCAAGGAGATGGACCTCAAGGTCGACCAGGACGTGAGCAAGCAACTGGCCCAGCTCCAACTCAAGAGCGGCATCTCGGATCCGGACAAGTTCCAGCAGTGGGTGCGGGACGAGAGCGGCATGTCCTTCGAGGACTACAAGCAGCAGGTGAAGGACGGCCTGCTGACCTCCGAAGTGGTGCGCCGCGAGGTAGGGGGGCGGATCTCGATCTCCAAGGCCGAGGCGCAGAAGTACTACGAGGAGCACCAGAAGGAGTTCGTGCGCGAGGAGCAGGTGTGGTTGCAGGAGATCCTGCTGTCGACCGTGGACAAAGACCAGAAAGGGGTGGAGGCGGTCGAGAAGAAGGCCAAGGACCTGGTGAGCCGGGCGCGCAAGGGGGAGAACTTCAGCGCGCTGGCGCGGGACAACTCCGACGCCGAGACGGCGGAGAACGGGGGCAACCTGCCGGCCTACCAGCGCGGGCTGCTTAAGAAGGAGATCGAGAACCTGGTGTTCCACGAAAGCAAGGGCTACGTGACGGATCCGATCCGGCAGGCCAACGGGTTTCTGATTCTGCGGGTGGTGCAGCACGACGCGGCGGGTTTGCAGCCGTTCGAAGTGGTGGAGAACGAGATCATGGACCGGCTGTACCGGCAGCGGATGGAGCCGGCGATGCGGGTGTACCTGACCAAGCTGCGGCAGGAGGCGTACCTGCAGATCCGGGAGGGGTACGCGGATTCGGGGGCGGCGCCGGGGAAGGATACGAGCTGGCAGCAGGTGGCCAAGCTGAAGCCGCAGACGGTGACCAAGGAAGAGGTGGCGGAGCGGACGCGGCGGAAGCGGCTGCTGTTCATGGTTCCGATACCGGGGACCGAGAAGACGGTGGGGCTGTCGAGCTCGAGCGCCCCAGGCCCTGCCGCCGGGAAGTAACGCGTCATTCGCCGCGCAGGGCGCGCACCGGATCGATGGAGGCGGCGCGGCGGGCTGGGACGAACGCCGCGGCCAGCGCCACGAGCGTCAGGGCCGCCACGGCGGCCGCGATCAGCCGCGGGTCGTGCGGCTTCACGCCGTAGAGCTGCGACTCTACCAGCTTTCCCAGCGCCAGCGCCGCCGGCAGGCCCACCGCGGCGCCCGCCAGCAGCAGGATCCCGACTTCCTTCATGACCATCCGGTAGACGTCGGCCCGCGCGGCGCCGAGCGCCATCCGCACGCCGATCTCCACCGTGCGGCGGGCCACCGAATACGCCACCACGCCGTAAAGGCCCACCGCGGCGAGCAGCGTGGCCAGCAGGCCGAAACCGGCGGCCAGCGTGGCGATCGACAGCTCGATGCGGATCGATTCGTCGATGCGCGACTGCATGGTCGCCATATTCATGATCGGCAGGTTGGCGTCGATCTGGCGCAGTGTGGCGCGCACGGCCTGACCCAACTGCGGCCCGTAGCCGCGGACGTAAACCGCGGTTGCATCCGGCGGGCTCTGCTCGTAGGGAAAGTAGACGAACGGTTTGGGTTCGTCCCGGAGCGAGCCGTGCGCCGTGTCGCGGGCGATGCCGACCACCTCGTATTCGATGTGCTTTCGGCTGCCACCAACGTGCAGGCCAAGCGGGTTTCGTCCCTCAAAGTATTTCTTCGCAAAGGTCTGGTTGACGATTGCGGCCTTCGGCCCCGTCGCCGTCTCGCGCTCGTCGAACTCGCGGCCGGCGACAATGGGGATCCGCAGCGTGCGGAAGTAACCGGCGCTCAGGCTGTCGGTGCTGGCTTCGTCGTCCATGGACGGCAGCCGGCCTTCCACGTAGATCCCGGTGCCCATGTCCCCGTTTGAGAACGGCCCCAGGGCCGCGTACCCGACGGACTCGACCCCGGGCAGGGCGGCCAGGCGTTCCCGAACGGTCCGTAGAAGCGCCCTCGCACGGTCCTTGTCGTAGCCGTTGAGCCGCGGCTCGATGGAGAACCTCAGCACGTTCGCCGGCTGGAATCCGGGGTTGGAGCGCTTCAGGTTGGCCAGGGTTTGGGCGAACAGGCCCGCGGCCGCCAGCAGGGCCAGGGCGAGCGCGACCTGGGCCGCCACGAGCGCCTTCCTCGTGCGCTGCCGCGAGGACGAAGCCGTCGTCCCCGCCTGCTCTTTGAGCGCCGTCACCAGGTCCAGTCTCCAGGTCTGGAGCAATGGCGCGCATCCGAACACCAGGCCGGCCAGCGCGGAGACGGCTAGCGCATAGGCGAACAGCCTGAAATCCAGGTGGGCCGCAAGCCAGCCGGGCCCGTCGCCGTTGTCGATCAGCCACAGCAGACCGCCGACCGCCCATTTCGCCAGAAGCAGCCCCACAAACCCGGCCGCTACAGTCAGCGTCAGGCTCTCGGTCAGCAGTTGGCGGAGAATCGCCGCGCGGCTGGCGCCGATGGCGGTCCGCACGGCCATTTCCCGCTCACGAGCGGCCGCGCGCGCGATGAGCAGGCTGGCCAGGTTCGCGCAGGCGATCAGCAGCACCAGGCCCACCATCGCCATCAGCACCTGGAGAGGCTTGCGCCAGAACGCGCTCAGCATGTTGATGCCTTCCGCGGCCGGGTGAAGATCCACGGTGCGGCGGGAGTAGTCGGCGAGCGTGGGGGCATCCATCTTGTCCATTCGCGGCAGGTTCTCGTTCCTTACCGCCTTGAACAGGACCCGTGTCGCGGCCTGCGCCTTATCGATGGAGACGCCGGGTTTGAGGCGCGCGATGACGTTCAGCCAGCGCCCGCTGATGTCGGTGAGGGCGTCGCGGCCTGGGCTGATCTGCTGCTTCATCGACACCGGAACGTAGAGATCTGGCGTCCGCCCGGTCTGAACGCCCAGGAACCGGCGGTCGAGAATGCCGATCACCGTCATAGGCTGGCCATTCACCAGAATGCGGCTGTTGAGCACCTTGGGATCGGAGCCGAAGCGGCCGCTCCAGTAGCCACCGCCGAGCGCGACGACGGGGTTGGCGCCCGGCGCCGCGTCGTCGGAAGGCAGAATCGTCCGGCCCATCGCCGCGCGGACTCCCAGAACGTCGAAGAAGTTGCCGGAGACCAGTTCGACCCCCGCGTTGGCCGCTCCCGCGGGCTCCATCACCGTGGCCGATGCGCCGGAGCGGGCGATCACACCGTCGAAGACCTGGCTGCGGTCCCGGAACTCCTTATACATCGGGTAGGAGTAGACGGTCTCGAAATTGTCCGCCATGGCCCAGCCGGGGTCCTGGCCCTCGCTGTGGAACAGGACCAGGCGGCCCGGATCGGCCACCGGCAGCGACCGCAACAGCACCTGGTCGAACAGCGAGAAGATGGCGGTGTTGGCGCCGATACCGAGGGCCAGCGAGGCGATGGCAACCGCGACGAAACCCGGGGCACGGCGGAACGTTCTCAACGCGAAGCGGAAGTCGTTCAACATAAGCGGTGTCTTAGAGACGCACGCGCGGCGCCGGCCGTAACGCCCCGCCCGCGGCGGCGCAGGCGCTGGGATTGGCCTGGATTTCGGCCGCCAGGCGGTCAAGGGCGGAGGCGTCGCGGGTGGCCAGGACGGCCATGTCGTGATCCGCCTGGGGCACGGACACTCCCTTCTTCGTCACTTCGGCCGAGGCGAACGAGATGCGCACGCCTCTTGAAGCCGCCAGACTTGAGAAGCGGCGTCACAACCCGCAGGCGCCAGCCGGGGCGGAGATCGACGAAATCGCGAGATGCGGCCACAGGTGAGGCGATTGGGGCGGCGCGCCGGGCGCATGCGGGCAGGAGGGCCAACAACACAACGCAGCCGAGAAGGAGCCGAGCCCTCAATTCCAGACCTTCAATTGCGGCCAGGCTTCCGCAAGCGGTTTTTTGAAGTCGTGGCAGACCAGGACATTGTAATACTCCCAGCCCATGCCGTAGTAAGGAGCGATCGCGGGGCCTTGATCGACGGTTCGGCACCAGCGTTGTGCGCGCTTGAGGCTCCACTCCAGCAGGATGACGCTCTCGCCCGTGTACTGCCGCGGTCCCCAGTAGTAGTAGTTCTGGTGGGCGCTGATCGACTTTGGCAGCCCGTAGCGCGGGCCGAAGAAATCGATCGCTCCGGCTTCGCCGTAGTTGCCCGCGAGGATCGCCGTCCTGGGGCGTTCCTCGGGTGGCAGCGAGTTATAGACGCCGGCCACGGTCTGGACCATCTCGGGCCATCCGAACTCGTCACCGAAGTGCTGCGGCAGGCGCCCGCGCATGCCGGTCTCGGCGCGCGGGAGCTGGATGCCCAGTTTGTCCATATACGGCCCGATCTTCTCTGGCGGAAGGATGGGCAGAACCAACGGCGCCGCCACAATTCCCATGACTATAACCACGGCGGGGATGGCGACGCGCAGCCACCCGAGCCCGCGGCGCGATTCAGTCCACTTTTCCCAGATCACTCCGCCCGCGGCGAATAGCATGGGATAAATCGGTGCCAGGTAGTAATCCTTCCCTTTGAGCGCCATCATCACAGCCAGAAAGGCGAGGTAAGTCACGCCCAGGACGCGATACCGCTTCGCGTCGCGGTGGAACAGCAGGAAGCCGAGCCCCGCGATCCACACGAGCGCGCTTACCGGGAGGAGCATCATGAGCTGCTGCCTGAGAAACGGCAGCGGCGGCAACTCCACGTTCTTGTGCATCGCTTTCACGTTCCGCAGATCCTCGAGCGTGGGGAAGTGGTGCACATATTGCCAGATGCCGTTCGGCAGGGCGATGAGGAAGGCGATGGCGGCGGCCATCCAGAACCACTTAGTGGCGATCAGGCGCCGTTGGGAAGTCGCCAGCAGGCCGACGATCAGCGCGCCCAGGAAGAACACCGTCGAGTGTTTGTTCTCCATCCCCAGGCCGAGGAGCACGCCACACCATAGCAGCAGCGCCGGCCGCTGGCGGTTGATGGCCAGCAGCAGGATATAGACCGAGCCCATCCAGAACAGCGGCTCCAAGGCATTCATCGACAGGCGCGCGCCGTTGGCGAGATTGACCGGACACAGCAGCACGGAGATACAGGCCAGCAGCACGGCCCAGCGCCTGCCGCCCAACTCCCGGGCGATGGCGCCGGCGAGGACGACCACCCAGCCGTTGGCGAGCGTGGGCAACAAGCGGATGGCCGGCAGCGAGTCGCCGAGCGCGACGCGGCCGGCATGAGCGAGCCACGCGATCAGCGGAGCGAAATCGACGTAGCCGAAGGCCAGGTGATCGCTCGCGGCCAGGTAATAGAGCTCGTCGCGGAAATACCCGTAGCGCGAGTTGGTCACCACTTGAGCCAGGACGGCCAATGCGCCCAGAGCCCAGGCGATTCGCATCTCAGACGCGCCTTGTGATAGGCTCTCTTCCGAATGTTGGTCCACACCTTAAAGATACTCGTTCGGTTGTTCTCGCGGCCCGCGCCGGCCATGAGCGAAATTCTGGACCGGGGCAGCCTGCTGTGGGCCAGCGTCTCGGTCCTGGTGGTCGCGCTTCTCCTTCAGGCCAGCGTAGTGCCCATGCTGATGGCTGTTGTGCTGGAGGGCCAGAACGTGCCGCCGCACGTGCGGCATCCGGCGCCCTGGATCGCATTCCACTTCTACACTCCCTTGCTCATGCTGGCGCTCTTCTATGTTCCGGGCATACTCCTGTTGAGTAACTTGATCTCACGCCAGGGGGCGCTCGGGACTGTCTTCCGACGCGACTATTCTCCCCTGATGACTTGCACGTCTCTGGCATGGTCGGCCGCGAACCTTCCGCTGGTGGCGGCGGCGTGGCTGCTGCCGCTGGTCGCATTTGGCGCAGTGGCGGCGCTGGGGTGCCTGTACTTCGGCGTACTGATGTTCTTCGCGGTGCGAACCGTATGCGGAGTTAGTAACTGGGCGGCGGGGGGAACCGTGTGCCTGTCGGCGATCCCGGCCGCGCTGGCGGTTGTCGCGGCACAGCCGCTCGGGGCCGTGCTGGGCTGGATCGCCTCGCCTTTTTTCCTGTTCTTCGCCTATTACTACTTGGGCGGAGAACTTAGTAACTTGGGCGCAGGGTTACGAAGCAGGCAGAACTTTCGCCGCATGCTGGATGCGGCCACACTAAATCCGCACGATTCCGATGCCCAGTATCAGCTTGGCCTGATTGCGCAGCAGCGCCGACAGTACACGGAGGCGATTCAACGTTTCAGAAACGCGGTGGCGATCGACCCGCAGGAGACCGACGCGCACTTCCAGTTGGGCCGCATCGCGCGCGAGCAAGGGCGGCTCAATGACGCGCTGGCGCACTTTCAAACTGTGTTGGACCAGAACGAGCGGCACAGCTCGAACGAGATCCTGCGCGAAATCGGCGAGGTGTATTGCGCCGCGGGCCAGTACGCGGACGCGCGCCGGGAACTGGCGGAGTATGTCGAGCGCCGGCCGTACGACGCCGAAGGACTCTATTACTGCGGTCTGGCGCTGGAGCGGACCGGCGAGGCGGCGGGCGTGCGCGAGATGTACGCACGCGCCATCGAAGCCGCGCGCACTGCGCCGCATTACCGGCGTAACGTCGTTGCGAAGTGGAGCAGGCTGGCCGGCAAGCAGGCGCGCCGGCTGCCGCGCTAGGGGGCGGGGCGAATCCGGTGCTCGCGCCGCCGCCGATGACCGCCGCCATCAAGCGCAACTTCGAAGCCCAGATCGAGAAGAGCCGCCAGCTTGCGGAGCGCATTCTGGCCCGCGATCCCCGGGGACCGGAACGCGACCTTCGCCACAGTGCCGCGGCTGGGGCTGCACTCGGACTACCCGGCGCTAGTGGAGAAGCGCTACGTGGCCTCCCTTGCGGCGCACCCGGACTTTTGCGACGCGTGCGTAGCCATTGGCGTCGAGAACTATCTGCTGAGCCTGGGGCCCGCTCCGGTGCGCCGGCTCCTGCGAATCGGGGGCGCACAAATCGACCGCGAAGAGGGACTCCGCAAGCTGCGCATCGGAGCCCAGGAGGGCCATTGCCTGCGGCCGTTCGCGCGGCTGTTGTTGGCGGTAGCGTTGCGCGATGGCGACCGGCGGCGGGCCCGAGAATTGTTGCAGGGGCTCACCGCGGAGTTTCCACGCAACGAGCTGTATCGGCAGGAGCTGCCGCGGCTGCAGTAACAAGGCGGGGAGTGCGGTGTGGCAAAGCCGGGACAGCCACCGGTTTCCAACTGCAGGAAACTGGGTGCAGTCCCGGTTTTGCGGGGGAGTGCGGTGTGGCAAAGCCGGGACAGCCACCGGTTTCCAACTGCGGGAAACCGGGTGCAGTCCCGGTTTTGCGGGGAAGTGCGGTGTGGCAAAGCCGGGACAGCCACCGGTTTCCAACTGCGGGAAACCGGGTGCAGTCCCGGTTTTGCGGGGAAGTGCGGTGTGGCAAAGCCGGGACAGCCACCGGTTTCCAACTGCAGGAAACCGGGTGCAGTCCCGGTTTTGCCGGTTTCCAACTGCGGGAAACCGGGTGCAGTCCCGGTTTTGCCCCGGTTTTGCCGGCAATCGGATATGTTGTAAGTAGCTGGGTTTCTCCACGACTATGAACATCGCAAGCGCCGCTACGGCATTTCCAAAACACTATTACCCGCAGAGCGTTCTCAGCGCCGCCTTCCGGCGCTACTGGGAAGGCAAGCTCGAAGACCCGGATCTTTTCGAGCGCCTGCAAGCGCACGTGGGCGTCGATGGGCGGTACCTGGTCCTTCCCCGCGAGGTGTACGAAACGATTTCGACGTTCGGAGAGACGAACGACGTGTGGATCCAGGCTGCGACGGACCTGGCGGAGGAGGCCACGTCGTGCGCTCTGGCACGAGCCGGTCTCGAGCCGTCCGCGCTCGACGCCATCTTCTTTGTCTCCGTGACGGGGATTGCGAGCCCCTCGATCGATGCGCGGCTGATCAACCGGATGGGCCTTGCCCCGCGCATCCGGCGGACTCCGATCTTCGGGCTGGGGTGCGTCGCCGGAGCTGCGGGCCTGGCGCGCGCGGCGGACTATGTGCGCGCTTACCCCACGCACACGGCGCTGCTGGTGTCGGTCGAGATCTGCTCGCTCACCATACAGCGCGACGACCTCTCCATCGCCAACCTGATTTCCTGCGGCTTGTTCGGCGATGGCGCGGCCGCCGTGATCGTAGCCGGGGCGGAGCGTGGACTGGCCGGCCCGCGCATCGTCGCGACGCGATCCATCTTCTATCCGGCCACCGAAGACGTGATGGGCTGGAACATCTCCGAACGGGGCTTTCGCATCGTGCTGTCGCCGGAGGTGCCGGAAATGGCGCGCAAGCACCTGGGGCGGGACACGGATGAGTTTCTCGCCGGCGAAGGGCTCCGGCGCGGCGACATCGGGTGTTGGCTGCTTCACACGGGCGGGCCCAAGGTGCTCGAGGCCATGCAGGACGCGCTCGCATTGCACAATGGGGAGCTGTCGGTTTCCTGGGACTGCCTGCGGAAGGCCGGCAATCTCTCGTCGGCATCGGTTCTTCAGGTATTGGAGGAGACCATGGAGCGGCGCCGCCCGGCTCCAGGGACGTGGGGCTTGCTGGCGGCGATGGGCCCGGGCTTCTGCTCGGAGCTGGTTCTGTTGAGGTGGTGATTCGGAATCCGTCCTCAGCCGACGATGGGTATCGAGATTCACGCCGGGGGGGTGAGCCGTACCGCTCCCTGACGGTCGCGGCTCGGTTGGCCAAGTCTCAGGAAACCGGGGCGCTTCGGCGCGCATCCCTTTGGACGTGAGGCGTTCCCTGCTTTTTCTGCTCCTGGCGGCGCAAGTCCCGCTGTTCTCGCAGGGGATCCCTCGGCCGCACCTCGGCAAGAAAAGCGGCGCAGAATCCAAGACTCCGACGCAGAGCTCGACCGGAAAGCTGATGAAACTGGACGAACAGACGCTCGTGGTGGATGTCCCCGACGGCCGCGTTCTGCAATTCAAGCGCACAGACAAGACGAAGTTCTTCCGCGACAAACAGGAAATCAAGCCCACGGAACTGAAGCCCGGCGACCGGGTCACGGTGGAGTCCACCGAGGACCAGGAGGGGTACCTGTACGCGGTGAACGTGAACCTCGAGAAGGACAGCACGCCGGAAGGTGCGCCAGAAGCAAGCGCGGCTACGCCCGCGGAGGCCAGCGGGCGGGCCGAGGGAAACAGCCCCGCCGCGGCTGCGGAAAGCTCAGAACCCGGACCGCCCAGGTTGAAGCGCGGCATTCCGGTGGAGCGGCAGGACACGGAGATGGAGGAGGATGTCCCTGCCGCGGCGGCTCCCGGCAAGCCGGCTGAGAGGGCCGAAGAGGCCGAGGCAGCGCCCGACATCGACCGGTTGATCGAGAAGGCGCGGCAGACGACGGCGACGTTCACGGAGAAGCTTCCGAATTACGTCTGCAAAGAGTTCATGGCGCGCTACGAGAGCTCGAGCCGGCCGGCCGATTGGAAAGCGCTCGATGTCGTCTCGACCAGCCTGGTTTACGAGGGAGGCCGGGAGAGCTACCGGGATATATCGATTAACGGCAAGCCGTTCCGCAAGGGGATGGAGGAGATGAGCGGCGCGTGGTCAACGGGCGAATTCGGCACCATGCTGCTGGACCTGTTCGCTCCCTGGACGGCCGCGGAGTTTCATCTTCGGCGGGCAGCGGCCATAGGCGGTGTCGAGGCGCGGGTCTACGATTTCGAGGTCGATCGCGCGCACTCGCGGTGGAAAGTGCAGATGGCATCGCAATCCATGATGCCCGGTTACAAGGGAGCGGTCTGGATCGAGCCCAAGACCGGCCGTGTACTGCGGCTGGAGATGCAGGCGCGCGGGCTTCCGAAGGAGTTTCCGGTGGATACGGTCGAATCGGCGGTCGACTACGATAACGTGATGATCGGGGGCGCGAAGTTTCTGCTGCCGGTGCACGCGGAGACCCTGGCTTGCCAGCGCGGCAGCAGCGATTGCAGCCGCAACGCGATCGACTTCCGGAACTACCACAAGTTCGAGGCCAGCTCGGAGGTCACTTTCACGGGCGAAAAGTAGCCACACCACGCGCGATCACCGCGAGCCGAAGCTCGCCGCTGCACGCTGAAGCGTGTGCCACGCGGTTTACTCAACTGGTCGAGGGCGCGGGCGGTGGCCGCCAGCAGCGCATCCGGCCCCACGGGCGCGCCGGTGGCGCCTTGCATCCATAGATCGGGCGCGATACGGCCCTGGCGCGCCACACGCTCCACCTCCGGCCCGATTCTGCCCACGGTGCGCATGTGCTCCTCGAGCTGGTGCGCGATGAAGTGGCCGATGGGGTAGTCGGGGAGGTAGAGGTAGGAGTCGATCATGTGCGAGTAGACTCCCAGCAGCACCACATCGCGCTGGCGGAACACCGGCGCGTAGTATTTGTTCCAGGTCTCGGCGGCGATGCGCACGGTGGCGTCCTTCAGCTCCGCGGGAGAGGCGCCGGGATGCTCGTACATCCAGTGCCACACGGCCATATCCACCAGCGCGACGCCGGCAATCTCGTAGGCCGCCCAGAAATCGTTCAGCGTGCGGAGCGCCTCTTCCTCGGCGCCGGGTTTGGCCAGGCCGAGCAGCTCGAGATCCTTCGCCTGGAAGACGAACGCGATGGCTTCGGTGAACGCGGTGTTGGGGACGCCGTTCAGCAGCCAGTGGTCGATCGTGTTGAGCGAGAAGGTTTGCTCCACGTTGTGGCCCATCTCGTGGACGGCGATGTTGTAGCCCTTGTAGTCCATGCCGTTCGGTCCCACGCGGGTGCGCAGGTGAGCCGGCGCCGAGCGCAGTTGCGAGCCCCAGGCGTGGCCGGAGCCGCGGGCCGGATCCACTACGATGTTGTTGGCGATATACCGAGCCCTCTCCGGGCTGAATCCGAGCGCTTCGAACATGCGCGGCATGTCCTGGTGGTAGGCCTCGGGTGTGGGGTACTTCTTGCGGGTCATCGCGTCGAGCTGCGTCTCGGTGTAAGCGCCGCGCGACTGGAAGCCGGCGTACCAGATGTCGAACGGCTCGAGCGGGCGGCCGAGGCGCCGCTCGATGAGGGCCGCGACTTTGGGAACCAGGGGCGAGGACAGCACCTGCTCGAACATCCGGCGCACGCGCGCCTCGGGCAACTCGCGCTCCTCGTCGAACTTCCGCGCGATGTGCGTGGGCGCGGCGGGCGAGTAGGGGTCCATGCCCTTGAGGGCGCGGAATCCGTCGAGCAGCACCGCGTAGCGCGTGTTCGGCTCGGGCTCGTTGGTGACGGTCGCGGCGGCGGGCTTCGCGCCGTCGTAATCCTTCACCGCTGAGGGCTGCACCTGGTTGGTGTACGGGTTCCAGTCAACCGCCGGGTTGTCGACGACGGCCTTCGGAATGGTCTGGCGGACGATGGCGTCCATGACCTGCACGATCATGCGCTGTCGGGGGAGGCCGTCCTTTTCGGCGTAGTCGGCCTTGATCTGGTCGCGCAGATTCCAGTGCGAGAGCAGGCGCATGCGGGGCGGAAACAGGCGCTCGCCGCGCTGGTCGAGGAGGTGGTGCATCCAGATGTTGTAGCCGGCGATGTACTGCTCCGAGCGGGAGACGGCCTCGGCGATCGCCAGGTTGACCGAAGCGGGGACGCGGCGCGAGAACCGCTGGGCGAGGCGCGCCTCGGCCCATTGGCGCCTGGTCCAGCCGCCGCCGGCGGCGAGGCGCTCATCGAGCGTGGTCAGCGGGAAGTTCAGCAGAACGACGAAGGCCAGCTTGTTGGCGAACAGGTCGTCGCTCGCGTGGGCGGAGGGATCGTAGCCGGCGAAGGTTTCGTCGTAGGGCAGGATCGGCCCCAGGTCCAGGTCGGTCTGGGTGCGGAAGGCGCGGACTACTTCGAGCATGTGGCCGTCGAGCTGTTCGAGCAGCGTCTCGTAGCGTGTGAAGAGGGTGTCGAGGGCGGCCTGGTCTCCGGCGAAGTTGCGCCGGACGAAGTCTTCAAACGCGGCTTGGTCGCCGTCGGCGGCGCGCCAGAATTCTGCGGCCTGCTTGAGGCCGCGAGCGGCGCGGCCGCGTTGGGCTTCGCCGTAGCGCCCGACGAGCTCCTTTTCGAGCCTGGCGGACGAGTCCTTGAGCCACGCTGGCGTCGCTTCCTGCGCGCGAAGCGGCCAGCCCGCGAGCGCGCCCGCAATCAGAACGAATGAGCAGATGCCGAAGCCGTGCATGTGTGGCGCCTCCTGTTTCAATTCGGGAGTATAGCGCGTTCCGGATTGGTGGGATAATGTTGACGGTGGCAGCTACAGACAAGGCCGATCTTTCGCGGATCACCGTTGTGCCGGGTCAACGCTCGGGGCAGGCCTGCATTCGTGGACTTCGGGTAACCGTGTGGGACGTGCTGGACATGCTCGCGTCAGGCATGACCGAGGATGAGATCCTGCGCGACTACCCGTACCTGGAGAAGGCCGACTTTCCCGCGGTCTATGCCTACGCTTCGCAGGCAGGGCGGGAGCGAGTGTCGCGTTGAAGCTTCTATTTGACGCGAATCTCTCGCCTAAGCTCGTCGGCTGTCTTGCGGAGCTTTTCCCCGGTTCGGTCCACGTCTTCGACACCGCGGCGCGCCGCCGAAGGTGGTCCAGCTCGAGAATTGCAACTACCGGACCGCTCAGGTTGAAGACGTTCTGCGGCGGCACGCGGTTCGGCTCGTGGAATTGGTACGGTCGTCGCGAGCGACGCTCGTCATCCGAAGCACAACCTGAATCGGAGACTCATCCGATCGGCCCTCCGCAGCTTCGGAAGGCCGACGAACCGTTTACGCTCTTCCGCGCCTTTTTCCCAAGCGCGATCAGGGCATTCTGGTCCAGGCAGGTCAGTGAGACCGCTCGCCGCCTTCTCTTGACATGTGACTAACTAGTCACGCTGCGTCTTTCGCAAGGCCCGGGCTCAGCGGCGTGAAAGCTCTACGTCGCTGCGGCCTGCGGATAGAAACGGAGCCCGGACCAGTCCTCGCAGAGCAGGATCGAGTTGGCCGGGTTGTGCGCCAGGTACTTCAGAGTGGCCGGCCGCTGGATCAGGGTGCGGGGGTCCTCGGGCAGCATGCCCACGAGCACCGAGACGTCCTGAAAGGCCGTGTATTGGACGCCGCTGACGAAGTAGGTGTAGCAGAGGACACCGTCGCGGAAATCGGTGATGGTGGCGCCGCCGGTGCGGCCTCTGGTGTTGACCGCCAGGCGCCGCAGGCGCTCGCGCTCGGCCGGCGAGCGCCGCATGGCTGGAACGAACCACGCCGCCACGCCCGCGAGGGCGCCTGCCGCACCCGCCATCAGGATTCGCCGCTTCTTCATGACCGCTCGGTGTGCGCCTCGTGAAAAACCTTGTCGTAGTCCTTCAGGAACTGCTCCAGTCCTCTATCGGTCAGAGGATGATTGAACAACATATCCAGGACCTTGAAAGGCATGGTCGCTATGTCGGC
The DNA here is from genome assembly GCA_963719445.1 of Bryobacterales bacterium. GTDB lineage: Bacteria > Acidobacteriota > Terriglobia > Bryobacterales > Bryobacteraceae > DASWZN01. Next base: position 1,771,138 of record OY970385.1, on the reverse strand, counting down.
TCCCGCCAGCGCGGCCTCGAGCACGTGCACGGGCGAGCGGATGGAAGCCACCAGGATTTTGGTCTTGAATCCGTAGTTCTCGTAGATTGTCTTGATGTCCTCGACCAGCGCCATGCCCACCTGGCCGATGTCGTCGAGCCTGCCGACAAACGGGCTGACGATGTAGCCTCCGGCCTTGGCCGCCAGCAGCGCCTGCGGCGCCGAGAAGCATAGCGTCACGTTCACCCGGATGCCCTGCTTGGTCAGCGCGGCCGTGGCCTTGAGGCCGTCGCGGGTCAGCGGGCACTTGACCACGACGTTGGGATGAATGCGCGCCAGTTCGCGCCCCTCGGCGATCATGGCGCCGGCTTCGGCGGAGACCACCTCAGCGCTGATGTCTCCGTTGATGATCCCGCAGATTTGGCGGATGTGCTCCGCCGTGGGCTGCCCTTCTTTCGCGATCAGGGACGGGTTCGTTGTCACGCCGTCCACCACGCCCCAGTCCGCGCCCTTCCTCAGCTCTTCGAGGTTTGCCGTATCCAGGAAGATCTTCATATCTCTACGGTACAACTGATTGCGAGGCCGGCGTGGGTGGACCGTTCGCTACGGAGCGGAAGAAGAATTCGGGGACACGCCTGCGCTTGTTGGGAGGCCGAACATTGGGCGTCTGAGGCCGGAGTGTCCCCGAATTCTGGGGCCCGTTGGATCGCCCGTGCTAACCTTGTCTCTTATGCGACGACTATTCCTGATTGCCACCTTGGCCGCTCTCGCGTCGGGCGCCGCGCTCGCACAGACCGGGCGGCGTGCGCCGGGCTTCTCGCTGCCCGACCTGAAAGGGACTGAACACGACCTGCAGGAGTACCGCGGCAAGATCGTGGTGCTCGAGATCATGCGCAGCGAGTGCCCGCACTGCGCCGGGTTTGCCAAGATCCTGGAAGAGACCAAGACATTCTACGGTGGAAGGGTGGTCATACTGGCCATTGCCAACCCGCCCGACGACCAACAGACGGTCGGAAACTTTGCCGCCCGGCAGCGGATCACCTACCCGATCCTGTTCGACTGCGGCCAAGTCGCTTACTCCTACATCCTTCCCGACCCGCTGCACGGGCCCGGCGTCACGATACCGCACGCCTACCTGATCGACGCGAACGGGATGATCCGCGGGGACTGGGTCTACGGTCCCCAAACCGCGGACATCTTCGAGGGCAAGGGGCTGCACGCCGCAATCGACAAGCTGCTGGGGGACAAGCCTCGGTAAACGAGGGGGCGGGCCAGGCGCGGCGATCCGGGTTAAAGCCTCTCCCGCAAACACCCGATAAATGGGGCGGTGCCTTCTCTCAGGATGCCGCCGCCGCTGGCGCAGGCCGCTGACCTGCTGAGCGCGGAGTTCCGCAGCCGCGTGCGCAATCTGGCGCGGCTCCTCAAGGGGGAATCGGGCGCCCTCGATGCGGCTTTTCTCAGGTGGCTGGGACGCCGGCGGTTCGAGGCCCGCGAGGCCAAGGCTCTGGGGGCGATCACGTTCGGAGCCGCGGTGCGCCTGCTGGCACAGAAGAAATCCCTCGCCGATTTCTTCGAACAGGTGGAATACAACGGGCGCAGGCTGGCCAAGCTGGACGTGACGCCGGTCTCCGTCCTGGAGGCGCTTTCGGCATACGACCGGCTGCTGGCGCGCCGCTCGCGCGCGATTTCCGGGTCCGAGCGGGAGGATTGGCGCTGGGCCGCCGGGCAGCTGGGCTTTTGCGTTGTCCTGGCGCTCAACAACGCTTTCTATCAGGTGCGTGAGGCCGAAACCGAGGCGTTCTTCGATCTGCACGACGCCGAGCTCGGCGCTTCGACCGAGGGCGAGCTGCTGGAGGCCTACCTGGGTATCCTGGCGCGGTTCTGCCACGCGGATGCGGCCTGCGCGATCCTGTTCGATTCCAGCCGGCAGGCGCCGGTGGCCTGCGGCGTCCCGATGCCGCTCGCGGCGGGGTTCCCCTTGCAGAGCCTGGCGACGCCCCGGCTCATGCGTGCCGGAAACGGCGCGGTGCGGAGGCTGCTCGATCCCTCCTGGGCCGGCCGGTACGTCTCGGCGTGGTCGGTTCCGTTGGGAGCCGCGGGCGCGATGCAGTTTGCGTTCCGCAAGGAGTACCAGTGGCTACCGCGGGAGCTGCGGCTGCTGGCCGGGGCTGCCGGCCGGTGCGTCATGGCGGCGGAGAAGCTGCGCCTGACGGGCCAGTTGGCCGCTCGCGAGCGCGAAGTCCGCGAACTGGCCGAGCGCATGCTCCAGGTGGAGGAGCGGGAGCGGCGCCGCATCAGCCGCGAGCTGCACGATGAAGCCGGCCAGCTCCTTCCGTACGTGCGGCTGCAGCTCGAAATGATCGAGCGCGACCAGGATACGCCGCCGGCCATGGCCAAGAGGCTGGCCGAGGCGCGCGAGGCGATCGGCCGCACGGTGCTGGAGATCCGGCGGGTGCTCTCGGACCTCAGTCCGGCGATCCTGGAGCAACTGGGCCTGGCGGCCGCGGTGCGCCAGTTGCTGATCCGCCTGCAACAGACGCACGCGGTCTCGACCCGTCTGGAGGCGCACGGGTTGGAGAGCCTGCCGGAGAAGACCGCGATTCTGGCTTATCGACTCGTCCAGGAGTGCTGCAACAATGTTGCGCGGCATTCATCGGCCTCCAACCTAAACGTTTCGCTTGCTGCCGCCGATGGAAGGCTGAAGATGCGAATCCAGGATGACGGCGTCGGTTTCCGGGTCGCCAAAGCTCTCGCCAAGCCGGACTCGTTCGGGTTGGCGGGAATGCGGGAAAGGGTCGCGCTCGCACGCGGCAAGCTCGAAATCGCAAGCGCTCCTGGCAGGGGTGTCCGGATTTCGGCGTCCATCCCGATCCCCGCGGCCGCCGGGGCCGCAGCCAAACCATCCAACCCGCACCGGAGGGCCGGGCGGCGCGCATGAAAGTTGAGGGCTTATGCCAAAGATCAGAGTGCTGCTGGCCGACGATCACACGCTGTTCCGGCAGGGCATCCGGAACCTCCTCGCTGCAGAGCCGGACCTGGAAGTGATCGGCGAGGTGTCGAACGCCGGAGACGCAATGGAGAAGAGCGCCGAGTTGCGCCCCGATGTGGTTCTGATGGATATCGGGATGCCCGGATTCAGCAGTTTCGAAGCAACCCGCCAAATCAAGCGGGAGCGGCCCGAGACCAAGGTTCTCTTCCTCACCATGTACGACGATGAAGACTACCTGGTGGAGAGCATGGAAGTCGGCGGCAACGGGTACGTCCTGAAAGACTGCCCGGCGCCGCAATTGCTTGCGGCCATCCGCGATGTGCAGAGGGGGGCAGCTATCTCAGCCCCAAGATGTTGTCGCAGTTGGTCGACGACTTCCGCTCGCGAGTCAAGTCCTCCGCCCGGGTGCCCCGCTTCGCCACGCTGACGGCCCGCGAAAAGGAAGTCCTGAAGATGCTGGCGGAAGGCCAGTCCGTAAAGGAGATCGCCTGCGCGCTCAACCTCAGCGTGAAGACCGTGGAAGCGCACAAGTTCAACCTCATGCGCAAGCTCGATATCCACAACAAAGCGCAGTTGGTTCAGTACGCGATCCAGAAGAAGATCATCCAGATTCCCAGCCTCGCGTAGGAGAACGGCGGGATGCGCGGGCGCAGCCGCTGGCACATCCCGCCTCCTGCTATCCGGGAATCTGACGACTCACGGTTCGCCTGAGCACAAAGAAGTGGACGCAGGCTCAAGTCTTGGCGCGTTGAAGCCGGAGCGTGTGAGAGAAGCGGGTTAGAAAGCTCCCATCGAGACGATGCCGGCCGACTGCAGAGCGTTGGCCATTTTCTCGAGCGCCGATTTGTGGATTTGCGACACCCGGCTTTCGTTGATGCCCAGAATGCCGCCGATTTCGCGCATCGTCATATCTTTGGTGTAGTACAGCACCACGACTTTCCGGTAGCGCTCCGGAAGCGTCTTCATGGCTCCCCAGAGCAGGTCGTGAAGCTGGCTGCGGGCGCAGATCGAATCGGGGTGCGTCTCGGGCCTGGCCGGGTAGTCCGGTGCGGGCAGGTCCTCCTGGTCGGGACGCCGGGCGGAAATCGAGATCAGGCCGACGCACTGCATCTCGGCCATCATCTGCCGCCAGCGCTCCACTTCGACGCCCATCTTTCCTGCGATCTCCGACTCCGTCGGAGTGCGCTGCAGCGTCGCGGCAAGCTCGCGGGTTGCCTCCTCGACCTGCTTGTGCCGGCGCCGCAGATCCCGGGACGCCCAGTCCAACTGCCGCAGGCTGTCCAGAATCGCCCCCTTGATGCGGTGCTTGGCATAGCTCGAGAATGCGACCTGCTTCTCCGGCCGGAACTTGTCAACCGCGTCGAACAGACCCAGAATCCCGGCGTGCACCAGATCGTCCAGATCCACGTGAACAGGAAGGTTCTCGTGCACGCGAACCGCTATCGCCTTCACCAGGGGAAGGTGATCCATGATAATGCGGTCCCGCTGTTCCTTCTCCACTTCGGCCCGTCGTTTTGAGGTGGTCGGCTTTGCCATGTCGCTTTTCCTTGATTGCCTCTTCCGATGCAACCGCGCGCCCACTTGCGCGCGGGGTTTTTCGCGGAGTTCGCGACGAGGCTTTACCTGACTGAGCGGCGCGCACTTACGGAGCGATCACCTTAGTACGAAGGTGCCGAGGCGACGCTTTGGGAGACTCCAATAAAATCAAAACGGAACCCAAATTGGAACTCGTGTTCCATTCTGAAACGCGGCAGAGGGGACGCGGCACGGGGACTCGGCAGAGGGGGCTCGGCGAGGGGGCTCGGCGAGGGGACTCGGCACGGGGGACGCGGCACGGGGGGACGCCGCACGGGGACGCGGCACGAGGACGCGGCAGAGGGACGGCGTGGTCAGCCGCGCAGGGACGCCTGGGCAATCCAGGTCTTCACCGCCAGACCGCCGAGCAGGATCCAAACCCCGATGCGGAACGCGCCATCGAGCGTGAAGGCGGAAAGAAGCGCCAGCACCGCGTAGCAGGCCATGGCACTGATGAAACGGGCTTTCATGGGGAACGGCGAGCCGGTGAGCGGCCCTCTATACATGGTAGCGGTTCGGGACCGGGTCCGCAGGACGGGAATGGGCGGACGGCGCTTACGCCCGGCGGATGAACTCGTAGCGCTCGACCGTGGCCGCGACCTCGAACGGTCTTTCCGGTTCGCTGCCGTTACGCATGGCCGAATCCAGCCGCATCACCTTGCCGAGGCAGTGCAGGCCAACCTCGCCGGAGGGCGTGAGACTGATGACGTACTCAATCGGCTCGCCGATGCCAACCTTCGTGTCGGAAGCGAACAGCACGCCGCCCGAGCTGAGGTTCATCGTCTCGCCCGCGCCGGTTATTGGGCGCAGGCCGTTCCGGACCAGTTTGACCGGCAGCTTGACGTCGAATCGCCTCGATCTGCGTTGTTCAACCACGGGACTTCTCTAAACTATTAGATTTTGTGGGTGTTAGTCAACATTACCAAGGCGTTTGCGCGAGAATTGCAGTTCTGGTACTTCACATTACTCGCAGCGTAGTAAATTCGTTTCAGGTTCAGACTCACTCCTAGGTACTGTAGTATTGGCCTATTGGTCCTGTTTCGCCGTCACAGCCCCTGATCGAGAGCACGTGGGTCCGGGGAGCCCCCGCGGGCGCGGACGCCAGGCGTGGCCGTTTGCCCCGGGTGGCGCGGCTTCGCGCGGCGGGGGACAATAAGAATTGGCGGAGTTTCGCCCACCCCCACCATGCTGGACCGTATAACCGTACACGGAGCGCGGCAACACAATCTGAAGAATATCGACGTGGAGATCCCGCGCAACACGTTTACGGTAGTCACCGGGCTTAGCGGCTCGGGAAAGTCGTCGCTGGCCTTCGACACCATTTACGCGGAGGGCCAGCGGCGCTACGTCGAGACTCTGTCGCCATACGCGCGGCAGTTCCTGGACCAGATGGAGCGCCCCGAAGTCGATTCCATCGACGGCCTCAGCCCGGCCATCTCGATCGAGCAGAAAACCACGAACCGCAGCCCGCGCTCGACGGTGGGCACCATCACCGAAATCTACGATTACCTGCGGGTGCTCTACGCCTCGATCGGCGTGCCCCATTGCCCCCAGTGCGGCCACGAGATCTCGCAGCAATCCACCGAGCGCATCCTGCAGCAGATCATGAGCCTCAAGCAGGACGAGCGGGTCATGATCCTGGCGCCGATCGTGCGCGGGCGCAAGGGCGAGTACCGCAAGGATCTCGAGAAACTCTCGCGCCAGGGCTTTTTGCGCGCGCGCATCGATGGCGTCCTGCGCTCGATTGACGAGCCGATCGTGCTGGACCGCAGGCGCAACCACACCATCGAGGTCGTCATCGACCGGCTGCTGGTAAAGCCTGGGATCGAGAAGCGCCTGGAGGCTTCGATTGAAACCGCCACCAGGCTGGCCTCCGGCCTGGTCACGGTCGCGGTGGTGAACGGCGAGGAGCGTCTGTACTCGCAGAAGCTGGCCTGCCCGGATTGCGGCGGGAGCGTAGGGGCCATCGAGCCGCGGTCATTCTCCTTCAACAGCCCTTATGGCGCCTGCGAGACCTGCTCCGGCCTGGGCAACAAGTTGATGTTCGATCCGGTGAAGATCGTCGCCGAGCCGTCGAAGCCTCTCTTCGATGGCGGTTTAGTTCCGGCGGCCTCTTCGAGTCCCATCGCGCGCGCCACCCTGGACGCCGCCAGGCGCCAGAAGATCGACCTCACGAAGCCGTTCGAGGATCTGGCGGCCAAGACGCAGGATTTCATTCTGCTCGGCGGCGCCGGCTTCCCTGGCATCCTCAAGCTGCTGGGGGACAAGTTCGAGGACTCTACCGATATGTACCGCGAGTGGCTGATGGACTACATGTCGCCGATCGAGTGCCCGGACTGCAAAGGGCGGCGGTTGAAGCCCTCGAGCCTCGCTGTCACGGTGAAGGGCGTCTCGATCGCCGCGTTCACGGCGCTGCCGATCGCCCGCGCGCTGCCCAAGTTGAAAGACTGGGAGTTCGCCGAGCGCGAGATGCAGGTGGCGGGGCGCGTGATCGAGGAGATCCGGAACCGGCTCGAGTTCCTCACCGCGGTGGGGCTGGACTACCTGAGCCTGGACCGCTCGGCGGCGACGCTCTCGGGCGGCGAGGCGCAGCGCATACGGCTGGCGACGCAGATCGGCTCGCGGCTTCGCGGCGTGCTTTACGTGCTGGACGAGCCGTCGATCGGGCTGCACCCGCGCGACAATTCGCGCCTGCTGGATACGCTGGCGCGTCTGCGCGACCTGGGCAACACGGTGCTGGTGGTGGAGCACGACGCCGAGACCATCGAGCGCGCGGACTACGTGATCGACCTCGGGCCCGGCGCGGGACGGCTGGGCGGCATGCTGGTGGCGCAGGGCACGCCGGGTGAAATCGAGCGCGACCCCACATCGCTCACGGGCCAGTATCTTTGCGGCGCGAAGAGCATTCCCACGCCGCCCCAGCGCCGGCGCGGCAACGGCAAGCGCCTCATCATTCACGGCGCGCGCGAGCATAACCTCAAGAACGTCGACATCGAGTTTCCGCTGGGCCTGTTCATCGTGATTACGGGCGTTTCGGGCAGCGGGAAGTCGACCGTGGTCAACGACATCGTCTACCGCGCGCTGATGCGCGCCATTTACAAGTCGCGCGAGGAACCGGGCGCCTACGATTCGATCGACGGCCTGGAGCACATCGACAAGGTCATCGAGATCGACCAGTCGCCCATCGGCCGGACGCCGCGCTCGAATCCCGCCACCTATACCGGGGTGTTCACGCCGATCCGCGACCTGTTCGCGATGCTGCCCGAATCGCGCGAGCGCGGGTACAAGCCGGGCCGGTTCAGCTTCAACGTCAAGGGCGGGCGCTGCGAAGCGTGCGAGGGCGACGGGCTCAAGCGCATCGAGATGAGCTTCCTGCCCGACGTCTACGTCACCTGCGATCTCTGCCGCGGCCGCCGTTACAACCACGAGACGCTCCAGGTAAAATACAAGGGCCATTCGATAGCGGATATTCTGGAGGCGAGCGTCGAGGAAGCGCTGGCGGTGCTCGAAAACATCCCGCAGATCCGGCCGAAGCTGCAAACGCTGGTGGACGTCGGGCTGGGCTACATCCACCTGGGCCAGTCCTCGACCACGCTCTCGGGCGGCGAGGCGCAGCGTATCAAGCTGGCGCGCGAGCTGAGCCGGCGCCAGACCGGGCGGACGTTCTACATCCTCGACGAACCTACCACGGGGTTGCACTTCGACGACGTCCGCAAGCTGCTCGACGTGCTGCAGAGTCTGGTGGACCGGGGCAACACGGTGGTGGTGATCGAGCATCAGTTGGATGTGGTGAAGTCGGCCGATTGGATTATCGACCTGGGGCCGGATGGCGGCGACGGGGGCGGCCAGGTGGTGGCGACGGGCACGCCCGAGCAGGTGGCGCGCATACGCCGCAGTTACACCGGGCAGGCGCTGGCCAAAGTGCTGAAGAACGGCGGAAACGGACACTCTTCGTGAGCGAATACGACATCGAGCCGCTGGATTTTTCCGGGCTGAAGACAGTACCGATCGGCGAGCGCGGCGGCAAGGTGCGGCTGGAGCATTTCGCGAAGCCGTACCGGCAGGGCGGCGTGGCGGCGTGGCTCGAATCGCTGCCGCGCGTGCTGGCCGCCGATGGGTTTCGCGCGCTCATCGAGGCGATTGAAGCCGCACGCGCCGCAGGGAAGCCGATCCTGTGGGGCATGGGCGGGCATGTGATCAAGTGCGGCCTGGCGCCCGTCCTCGCCGACCTGATGCAGCGCGGCTTTGCCACCGCCTTCGCGATGAACGGCTCGGCGGCGATTCACGATTTCGAGATCGCGATCGCGGGCGCCACCAGCGAGGAGGTGGACGCCGTGCTCTCCGACGGGCGCTTCGGCGTCGCCGAGGAGACCGGCCGGGACATGAACGCCGCCATCGTTGAGGGGGACCGGGAGCCGCTCGGCATGGGCGAAGCGCTGGGCCGCTGGCTCAGCAGCCGGCAGGCGGAACCGCCCGCCCCACGCGCCGGCTCGAGCCTGCTGATCGCCGCATACCGCAACCGCACGCCGGTGACCGTGCACGTGGCCATCGGCACCGATACGCCGCATACCCACCCGGCGGCCGACCCCGCCGCCATCGGCCGCGCCACGCACCGCGACTTCCGGCTGTTCTGCCGCCTGGTCTCCGGGCTCGATTCCGGCGGCGTGTACCTCAACGTCGGCTCGGCGGTGCTGCTGCCGGAGGTGTTTCTGAAGGCGGTTTCGGTGGTGCGCAACCTGGGCTGCCGGCTGGAAGACTTTACCACGGCGAACCTGGATTTCCTCCAGCATTACCGGCCCCGAGTGAACGTGATCGAGCGGCCGCACACCCGCTCGGGCGGCCGCGGGATCGCCATCACGGGCCATCACGAGCTGATGGTGCCGCTCCTGGCGGCCGCCCTCATCGAGCGCGAGTCATGAGCGACCCCTCCGATCCGCAGGCGCCCCTCGCGGGCGAGCCGCCGCCACTGGCGCAGCCATCCGCGGCGCAGGCCGCCGCGGAGCGCTATCCCTTCTGGGGCTATCGCGATCTGCTGTTTCTCATCGCCGCCGCTTTCGTTTTGCTGCTGGTTGTCGGCAGGATCGCGATGCTTGCGTTCAAGACTCCGCTCGGCGCCGGGCCGGCGCTGGCCGTGACCTTCGCGTTCGAGGGCCTGTGGTTCGCGGTGCTTTACGGCGTGATGCGTCTTGGCTACGGGCGCCCCTTCTGGCGCTCGCTCGCCTGGGTGAAAGCGGGCGGGTTTTGGGACTCCTTCGGCTGGGGGCTCCTGACCGCACTGATCTGTGTCGTGATCTCGAGCGTGCTTCCGCCTCCGCATGGCCCGACGCCCATGGAAGAGCTGCTGAAAGACCGCTCCTCGATGCTGCTGCTGGGCTTCTTTGCGGTGACCCTGGGCCCACTGTTCGAGGAACTGGCGTTCCGCGGCTTTCTCCAGCCGCTGCTGGTAAGCACCTTCGGCGCGGTGGGTGGGGTGTTGCTGCAAGCCATCCCCTTCGCCGTGCTGCATGGCGCCGAATATGCGTGGGGCTGGCAGCAGCTTATCCTCATGCTCTTCGCCGGAGCGGCCTTCGGCTGGATGCGCCAGCGCACCGGGTCAACCGCCGCCTCGACCTACATGCACGCCGGCTTCAACTTTGTGGTGTTTGTGGGGATGCTGGCGGAAGGCTTCGTTCGCCGGAGCTGACTCCGGCCGCACGTCACAGCCGCAGCGTGTGAGAAGATCGGCAGGAGTATGGCGCAGGCTGAAGCGTGCGCCGTGGGAGCCGGTACGGATGGTGGAAACGATTCAGTGGAGTGACGCCGGTGTGGTCATGATCGACCAGACGCGGCTGCCGCGGGAGGAGGTATATGTCACCTGCCGCGACTACCGGGAGGTGGCCGAAGCCATCCGCTCGATGGTGATCCGCGGCGCGCCGGCGATCGGCGTGGCGGCCGCCATGGGAGTCGCGCTGGGCGTGCTGCGGGCCGACCCGGACCGGCTCGACCCGGAGTTCGAAACCATCTGCGCTACGCTGGCCGCCACCCGTCCCACGGCCGTCAACCTCTTCTGGGCGATCGACCGGATGAGGAAGCTCTATGCCGAGATCCGCGCGTGCCCGGTCGAGGAGATTCGCCGGCGGCTGGTGGAGGAAGCCCGCAAGATCCGCCGGGAGGACATTGCCATCAACGAGGCCATCGGCCGGAACGGGGCTCCGCTGGTCCCGGACGGGAAGACGGTGCTGACGCACTGCAACGCCGGAGCGCTGGCCACGGCGGGTTACGGGACGGCGCTCGGCGTGGTGCGGGCCGCGGTCGCCTCGGGCAAGCGCATCGACGTGTTTGCCGACGAAACCCGGCCGTTTCTCCAGGGCGCCCGGCTGACCGTGTGGGAACTCCAGCGTGATGGGATTCCGGCCACGCTCATTGCCGACAGCATGGCCGGGCATTTTCTGAAGTCCGGGCGCATCGGCTGCGTGGTGGTGGGCGCCGACCGGATCGCGGCCAACGGCGACGTCGCCAACAAGATAGGCACCTATACGGTCGCCGTGCTGGCGCACGAGAACGGCGTGCCGTTCTATGTGGCTGCGCCGGTCTCGACCCTGGACCTGAGCCTCGCCTCGGGCGACGAGATTCCGATCGAGCAGCGCCCCGCCGCCGAGGTGACCCACGTGTTCGGCGTCGCGGTGGCGCCGGACGGCATCCGAGTGGAGAACCCGGCCTTCGACGTGACCCCGCAGCGGTACGTGACCGCCATCGTGACCGAGCGGGGGGTGGCGCGTCCGCCTTACGCGGAGTCGCTACGCCGGCTGGGCGGGTAGGACAGGCCTCCGGCCGGTCCAGGCACAAACTGAAGAGAACGCTGAAAAAACATTGCTGGCCGCGGATAAACGCCGATAAACGCTGATTGAAAACAAGTGATTGATCCGCGTTGATCCGCGTTCATCAGGGGCCCAGACTGTGTTCCTTGACTTCCTCATCAGCTCTGAAGCTCGTCCTACTTGCGGGACGATTTGCCGGGGGGCAGCGAGGCGTCGATCACCGGGATCAGCGACTTCATTCGCTCGCGGCTGGGCGGAGGCATGCGCGTCGCGAGCTGCTCGTTGAGCGTCGCGACGAACACTTCAACCTGGCGCTCGATGGCCGCCATCTTCTCGCGCATGTTCAGGATGATCTCGACGCCCGCCAGGTTAACGCCGAAGTCCCGGGTCAGCTTGAGAATCACTTCCAGGCGGGCGATATCCTCTTGCGTGTAGAGGCGGGTGTTGCCTTCGCTGCGGGATGGCTTGAGGAGACCCTCGCGCTCGTAGAGCCGGAGGGTCTGGGGATGGATCTGGTACTGCTCGGCGACGGCCGAGATCATGTACGCGGCTTTACCCTTGCTCCTGGCCATAGATCAGACCTGGCTCCAGATCGTCTCGCGGGGATCTTCCGGGTTGAGCCTGGCCAACTCGCGCAGAATCTCCTTGGTGCGCTCGTCGCGGACCTTGGGCGGCTGGACAACGACCTCGACGATCTGGTCTCCGCGGGCGTTCTTTCGGGAGTTCAGAACTCCCTTCTCGCGCATGCGAAACTTCTGGCCGCTGGCAGTTCCGGGCGGGACCTTCAGCAGCGCCCGGCCGTCGATGGTGGGGACCTCGATCTTGGCCCCCAGACCGGCCTCGGTGACGCTGACCGGGACGCGGATCTCGATGTTGTCGCCCTCGCGATGGAAAAAGGGATGCGCCTCGACGCGAACCGTGATGTAGAGATCGCCCGCAGGCGCGCCCATGGTTCCGGCGTTGCCCTTGGAGGCCACGCGCAGCCGGGTCCCGGTCTGCACACCGGGCGGGATGCGGACCTCGACGGTCTCGCTGGCCGGCAGGCGGCCGTCGCCGTGACAGTTGGGGCAGACGTTGCGGAGCTTGCCCGAGCCGCCGCAGCGGGGGCAGCTCATGTTGAAACGCATCGCTCCGGCCATCTGGGTGACCGTGCCCTTGCCCTGGCACTGCGGGCAGGTTACCGCGCCGGAAGCGGCCGTGCCCGAGCCGCCGCATGTTCCGCAGACTTCCTGGCGGCTGACGTTGACCGTCACCTGGGTGCCCTTGATGGCCTGCCAGAAGTCGATATTCAGGCCGTACTCGAGGTCCGTGCCGGGCTCCGCGCGCTCCTCGGCGCGGCCTCGGCGGCCAAAGAACTGGCCGAAGAGGTCGCGGAACTGACCGGAGAAACCGCCGGCGCCGGGTTGGCCCGCCGGCGCCTCGGAGAAATCGAACCCCCCGAAATCCATGCCCGGGCCCGGCTGCGGACCGCCGGGGCCGGGCTGGGGCCCGTGCTCGGAGTAATAGCCGAGCTGATCGTACATCTGGCGCTTCTTCGGGTCGCTGAGGACGTCATAGGCTTCCTGGACCCGCTTGAAGCGCTCCTCGGCCGCCTTGTCGCCGGGGTTGAGATCGGGATGGTGCTTGCGCGCAAGCTTCCGATAAGCTTTGCGGAGCTCTTCCTTGCTGGCGCTCCGGCTTACGCCCATTACCCCGTAATAGTCCTGAGTGCTGGTGGCCATGGTTGACCAAACCTGCCGTCAGCCATCGGCCATCAGCACCGTTGGCTGACGGCCGACAACTGAAGGCTGACGGCCTATTCCTTCTTCTTCTCGTCCACGTCGACGAATTCGGCGTCGACTACGTTGTCTTTCGGCTTCTGGGCGTCGGGGCCGGCCGCGCCGGCATCGCCCTGCGGCGAGGCGCCCGGGCCAGGCTGGGAGGCAGTGCGGTACATGGCCTCGGCCAGACGGTGGCTGGCGCTCTCCAGCTTCTCTCGCGCCGAGTTGATGCGATCGACGCCGCCCTCCTTCATCGCGTTCTTGGCGTCCTGGAGAGCCTGCTCGATGGCATTGGCGTCGGCATCGCCGATCTTAGAGCGGTGATCCCGGAGCATTTTCTCGACGTTATAGACCATCGCGTCGGCCCGGTTGCGGGCGTCGATCTCCTCGCGCCGCTGGCGGTCTTCCGAGCCGTGCGCCTCGGCATCCTTGGCCATCTTGTCTACTTCGTCCTTGCTCAGGCCGGAGGAGGAGGTGATGGTGATCTTCTGCTCGTTGTTGGTGGCGCGGTCCTTGGCGGTGACGTTCAGGATGCCGTTGGCGTCGATGTCGAAGGTCACCTCGACCTGCGGAACGCCGCGCGGGGCCGGAGGAATGCTGGCAAGCTGGAAGACGCCCAGCAGCCGGTTGTCCGCGGCCATGGTGCGCTCGCCCTGGAAGACCTTGATCTCGACGGAGGTCTGGTTGTCGGAGGCGGTCGAGAAAACCTCGCTCTTGCGGGTCGGAATGGTGGTGTTGCGGTCGATCAGCTTGGTGAAAACGCCGCCCAGCGTCTCGATGCCGAGCGAAAGCGGGGTGACGTCGAGCAGCAGCACGTCCTTGACTTCGCCGCCCAGCACGCCACCCTGGACCGCGGCGCCCACCGCCACGACTTCGTCCGGGTTCACGCCCTTGTGGGGCTCCCTGCCGAAATACTCGCGCACCATCTCCTGCACGCGCGGGATGCGGGTCGAGCCGCCCACCAGGACCACCTCATGAATTTGGGAGGGGTTCAGGCCGGCGTCGGAGAGCGCCCTTTTCAGGGGCTCGAGCGTGCGGTTGAGGATGTCCTGAATCATCTGCACGAAGCGCGCGCGGGTCAGCTTCTGAAGCAAATGCTTGGGGCCCGTCGCATCGGCCGTGATGAAGGGCAGGTTGATCTCGGTTTCGAGCACGTTCGACAGCTCGATTTTGGCCTTTTCGGAGGCTTCCTTCAGGCGCTGGAGGGCGGTCTGGTCCTTCGAGAGATCGATGCCGTTCTCTTTGCGGAACTCCTCGATGATCCAGTCCATGATGCGTTGGTCGAGGTTATCGCCGCCAAGGTGGGTGTCGCCGTTGGTGGACTTGACTTCGACGACGCCCTCACCCACTTCCAGGATCGAAATATCGAACGTGCCGCCGCCGAAGTCGTAGACCGCGATGGTCTCGTTCTTCTTCTTGTCCAGGCCGTAGGCGAGCGCGGCGGCCGTCGGCTCGTTGATAATGCGCTTCACTTCCAGGCCCGCGATCTTGCCGGCGTCCTTGGTGGCCTGGCGCTGGGCGTCGTTGAAGTAGGCGGGCACGGTAATAACCGCGTCGGTTACCTTCTGTCCCAGGTAGGCTTCGGCCGCTTCCTTCAGCTTGGTGAGGATCAGAGCCGAGATTTCGGGCGGCGAATACTTCTTGCCCATGCTCTCGACGCGGGCGTCGCCGTTATCGCCGCGCACGACGTGGTAGGGCACGAGTTTCATCTCGTCGGTGACTTCCTCGAAGCGGCGCCCCATGAACCGCTTGATCGAATAAACGGTGTTCTCCGGGTTCGTGATCGCCTGCCGCCGGGCGATCTGGCCGACGAACCGCTCCCCGCTCTTGGTGAATGCGACCACGGACGGGGTGGTCCGCGCGCCTTCCTGGTTGGGGATCACGACCGGCTGGCCACCTTCCATCACGGCCACGCACGAGAACGTCGTTCCCAGGTCGATTCCGATGATTTTGCTCATTTCCCTCCCAGCCTCCTACAATAAAGACAAGTGAAACCGAGCCTACAGCGTGGTGTGGCGGGGCAGGCAATCCAGCCTCCCCAACGCAGGCAGAAACGCCTGCCCCACAGCCCGCTGGCCCTTAGCACACTCCTATTATGCAACCTGAGTGTGCTACTGTCAAGTTCCCTGGCTTCACTTTTTCTGGTTTTCGCCTTAAACGCGCACGCACAGACTCCTCGGAAAGACAACGACTTACTCGTAGCAGCGGCCGCTGATCTTGCGGGTATTGAAAAGCCCGTGACTGAGATGTTCCAGAAGGTCACTGGCCGTAAGGCGAGGTTCGTCCTGGGGGCCAGCGGGCTGCTGGCCCGGCAAATCGAGCAAGGCGCGCCTTACGACGTGTTTCTCTCGGCGAATGAGCGGTTTGTGGCGGATCTCGCGAAGGGCGGGCGGCTGGCGCCAGACTCGGTGCGCGTTTACGCGTATGGGCGGCTGGGGCTGTGGTCGCGCGACGGGTCGGTGACCCGGCTGGAGCAGCTAGGCGACCGCCGCATCGTCCATGTTGCGATAGCGAACCCGGAGAGCGCGCCCTACGGGGCGGCGGCCGCCAGCTTCTGACGAGCGCGGGCCTGTGGCAGGGGGTTGAGAGCAAGGTCGTGTACGGGGAGAACGTGCGGCAGGCGCTCCAGTTCGCTGAAAGCGGGAACGCCGACGCAGTGATTACTGCCTGGTCGCTGACCTTCGACCGCGGGGGGATCCTGCTGCCTGACAGTGGACATGCCCCGATCCGCCAGGCGGGCGGCGCCGTGGCGGGCCGGCCGAACGAAGCGGCGGCGCGACGGTTCCTGGATCTGCTGGTGAGCGATGAGGGCCGCAAGATTCTGGCCGGACACGGGCTCGGGGTGGTGGAGAAGTAGCGGCCTGAGCGCGGCGGCTTCGGACCGTTGGGACGGTAGGGGGGTGCCGGCCCTTCTTGCGGGCGAGTTTAGGGTCAATGCAGGTTGGTACCGTTCCAGCTTGCAGTACGCTTTGGGGGGACCGGTACCGTCCGGTACGGCCCAATCGCGGGGTACGGGGGTTCCACCCGGGCCGACCCTCGCAGTACCTTGGAGTGAGAGCGCACCTTTGCGAGATCCCTCCGGTCCACAGGGGGTGGAAGGCGGTGCGCAACGCGCCCGCTGGGCCAGCGTCGTGCTCATCGCGTAACTCCAATTATCCGTAGCAGTTGCGTACACAACGCCGGCGCTCCCGCGGCGGCCCGAGGTGCGAGGTCCCATCCCCACTCAAATGCGCAATCGAGAGGAGGGTTCGCTTGAAATCCGAAACAATTGGCTGTTTACTAGGTCGGTGGAGGAAGGCATGGCCAATCCTAAGACCGTTTCGTCGGAGGTCCGCGCGATCGCGCTCAGGTCCGGAATTGATGAAATAAGGAACGACCGGGCGAGTGGAGCTATCAAGCAGACCCTGCGCGCCGCCAAGCTACTGGTTGAATGCGCCGAGTATGCGCCGGCCGACCTGCCGGAATTCGCCAGTACGCTGATCGCCGCCCAGCCCGCGACGGGTCCGCTCTACAATCTCGCCACTGTTGCGATGCGCTCTCCCGATGTGGCTGCGGCATGCCGCGAGTTTGTGGAGTCGATGGAGCATAATACCGCGCGAGTAGCGGAGAAAGCTGCCGCTCTGGTTTCGGACGGCACGACCGTGATGACGCACTCGTTCAGCTCCACGATGCTGACTGTGTTTCGTGAGGCCTCGTGGCAAGGGAAGCGCTTCGCGGTGGTCTGCCCGGAATCCCGGCCCATTTGTGAGGGTGTGGCGATGGCTGCCAGCCTGGGTATGGCGGGGATCGCAGCTTCGGTGATCGCGGACGCTGCGATTTATCGCATGCTTCCGGAAGTGCAACTCGTCCTGGTGGGCGCTGACGCCCTCTCGCCGCGCGGCATTTTCAACAAAACCGGGACGGCGCTGCTGGCGCTGGCAGCCCGCGAGCTACGGGTTCCGGTCTACGCGCTGTGCTCCTCCGACAAGTTCCTTCCGCCGTCCTACGACCCGCCGCCGGAGACGCGGAAGGACCCGTGCGAACTGCTGGAGCGCGAACTGCCGCACGTCACCGTGGTCAACTATCATTTCGATGTCACACCTCTCGACTATTTCTCCGGCATTGTGACCGAGGACGGGACTCTCACGCTGGCCCAGCTGCGCGACAGGCTCCTCCGGGGCGCCGAAGCGCCCCCCGGCCCGGGACCAGCCCTGGCAGGGACGGTGGAGCATCAAGAACAGCAGCGGTGCGAGGCGGTGTCGTGCTGACAGGGACTACAACGGGACCCGATTCCGAGAGGCCCCCGGCGTTACCTGCAAGCGACGGCAGCCATTCAGGCTTTCGGCAAAAAGTCCTTCCCGGCATTTGGACTCGGAGCAGTCACCCGGCGCGGCGCTGGGAGGCTGCCGCTCTGGCATTTGGTCTCTTGTCTCTGTCCACCAGCGGGTGCCCGCGATTCTCGCACAGCACACCGAACGGGCCGCCGACCACCGTCGAGCAAGTGCGCCAGCTCACGCCAGAGGCGGTGGCCGCGCAAGTGCCGGTCCGTCTTCACGGAACGGTTACCTACGTCGATGGCGCCGTCCAGTTGGTGGTCTTGCAGGACGCCACCGGCGCAATCCGGGTCGAAGGCGTGCCAGCGGGCCTCGATCGTGGGGCTTCCGTGGGCCTTCAGGGGACGGTCGCCAGCGGCGGGTCCAGTCCCAGCGTGACGCTCGGGAGCATTCGCATAGGCGACAGGCAGAGCCCGCTTCCCGCGCCGGCGCGGCCTGACGCCCAGGACTTAGCCTCGGGGCGGCTCCAATACCGCTACGTCGAGATCGAGGGCGTCGTAAAATCCGCCGTCATGGACAGGGCCGGCAGGTTCTCGCTGGTCGTGCGCAGTCTCGGCTGGGATGTCCATGTCGGAATCAGGAATTCGTCGGCGCTCAACTATCACTCGCTAGTGGACGCCGTGGTCCGAGCGCGGGGCGATCTCGCCACTAGCCTGGATGCCCGCGGCGCCGCCGTCGGTGTGAAGCTGTGGGTCACAGCCATAGAGGATGTCGAGGTTGTGAAGCCTGCGCCCGCCGCGGCGAATGTCCCGGTCACAACCGTTCGCTCGGTCCTTTCAACGTCCGGCACTCGCCTGTCCGACCATCGGATTCGCCTGTATGGCTCGGTCTCGCTCGAGGCGGGCAGGCTGATCCTTCGGGATTCCACCGGCACGATGCCGCTCCCCCCGGCCCCATCCGAGCCCATCGAAGCCGGCCGAGCGCTCGACGTCTTGTGTTTTGTGGACGAGGCGCACGAAGCGCCGGTCCTGACCTCCTGCGCCGTCCTGGACTGGGCCCGGGAACAACGAAACCCTGCGCCATTGCCTGTGCTGACCACCGTACGCCAGGTAAGGGAGCTCTCGGAAGATCAAGCGAGGCGGGCGTATCCGGTCCATCTTCGCGCGGTGGTGACCTACCACAATCCGGCGCTTACGAACACATTTGTACAGGACCAGACCGGGGGAATCTATCTGTTTTTCATTGGACAACCTGAACCCGCGCTGCGCGCCGGCGATCTGGCGGAATTCGAGGGATTCAGCAGCCCAGGCCAGTTCGCACCGGTGGTCGCAGCCAGGAGCGAGCGTGTGATCGGCCGGCAAGCCCTGCCCGAACCACTTCGAGTCGACATGGAGCAGCTCTTCAGCGGCGTCGCCGACAGTGCGTGGGTGGAGGCGGATGGCGTCGTTCATGCGATCCGTTTGGGGGGGGCGTATCCTGTCCTGGACGTGAACTGGGGCATCCACCATTTCTCGGCCTACGTCTATGGCTCCACGAAACTGCCTGACTCCCTGCTCGACTCGCATATTCGCGTCCGGGGCGTCTGCGGCACCCGGTTCAATTTCAAGCGCCAGATCCTGGGCATGCAGCTCTTCGTTCCCGACGCCAGCTTCATTCACGTCGAAGGCGGAGCGACTCATGCCCCGCCCCTGCGCAACATCGACCAGCTTCTGCAGTTCTCCTCCTCCTCCCATTTCGGCGAGCGCTCCAGAGTTCATGGCGTGGTCATTCTGACCCAGCCGACCGGCCCTACTTACGTCAGCGACTCCACCGGCGGCGTCCTGATCCAGGACCACACGCCGGAGGCGCTTAAGGTCGGCGATTCGGTCGAGGTGACCGGTCTTCCAGTGGCCGTTCCCGGGCTGTTCAATCCCGTGTTGCGCGACGCGGAGATCCGCAAGCTGGGCCACGCCGAGCCGCCTGAGCCGAGACTGCTGACGGCCACCGACATTCTCGACGAGGGTTACGACGCACAACTGAGTCAAATCGACGCGGTGCTGGTCGATCAGGGCGCGGCCAAGGGCAGCCATGCGCTGATGCTGCAGGCGGGAGACCGCCTGTTCGAGGCACGCATCGACCGGCAGGGGCTGCCCCCGCTCGAAAAAGGCAGCCTGCTTCGCGTCACCGGCATCACTTCGATTCAGACCTACGAATCGCAGCAAACCGTGCTGCCGCGGACATTCTCGATCCTGTTGCGGTCCCCGGAAGACATCGTGGTACTCCGGCCTGGGCCCTGGTGGACGCCGGCCCGAACCTTCCGCGCGCTGGGCTTGGTGTGCGCCGTGGTGGCATTGGCGTTCGCCTGGATCGTGGTGTTGCGCCGCCGGGTGCGGCAGCAGACCGCGGAGCTGCGCGGATCCCGGCAGATGCTCCAGTTGGTTCTGGATTATATCCCGCAGCGGGTCTTCTGGAAGGATCGCGAGGGCCGCTTTCTGGGCTGCAACAAGGCCATGGCGGACGATGCGGGCGTGCCTACGCCCCAGGACATCGTGGGCAAGACCGTCTACGACGTTCCCAACTGGAGAGCGACGGCCGACCTCTACACGGCCGACGACCGCCAGGTCGTACAGAGCGGCCAGGCAAAGATCGGCTACGAAGAGCCCATGCTCGGCGCGGGCGGCACCCAGCGCTGGCTGCGCACCAGCAAGGTCCCCCTGCCTGGCTCCACTGACGGCGCCATAGGCGTTCTGGGAACTTACGAGGACATCACCGAGAGGAAACTCGTCGAGGAGAAGCTGCAGCGCTACAGCGTGGAACTGGCTGAGACCAACGAGGAGCTCAGACGCTTCACCAACATCGTGTCGCACGACTTGCGCGCCCCTTTGGTGAGCCTCAAGGGTTTCTCCACTGAGCTCCGCCAGTCCATCGACACGCTCCGCCAGCCGGGGGAGGCCTTGCTGGCGAATCTGCCGGAGCCGGAGCGGGCCTCAGTGGCGGAGGCCCTGCAAGAAGCGATCCCGGAGGCTCTGGGCTTCATCGAGAACTCGGTGACCCGCATGGACCACCTCACCGGAGCGCTGCTGCGGTTATCGCGGGTCGGCTACCGGGAGTTCCACATGGAGGAGCTGGACACCGCGGCCGTGCTGCAGGAAACGGTGGGCAGCCTGGCGCACCAGATCGAGAGCCGCAGCGTCGCATTGGAGATCGGCCCGCTGCCGCGGATCACCAGCGACCGCACGGCCATCGAGCAGATCTTCGGGAACCTGCTGGACAACGCCGTCAAGTACCTGGACCCGCAGCGGCCCGGGCACATCGAGGTTTCGGCCGAGGAGAAGGCCGATGCGGTCGTCTTCCACGTACGGGACAACGGGCGCGGAATTGCGGAGCAGGATATGGACAAGGTCTTCGAGCCGTTCCGCCGCGCCGGCCCCGAGGATATTCCCGGAGAGGGCATGGGCCTGGCATTCGTCCGGGCCTTGCTCCATCGGCTGGGCGGGCGTATCGAGTGCCACTCCGAGCCAGGCGCCGGCACGACTTTCAGCTTTACGTTACCGAGGGTGAGATAGAGAGGACGCATGAACAGACCAGAGGACGTCACCATCGTGTTGGCCGAGGACGACCCGGGCCACGCACGGCTGATCGAGAAAAACCTTCGCGGGGTTATCGCCAACAAATTCATCAGGTTCAGCAATGGCCAGGAAGCGCTGGATTATCTGCGCCACGAAGAGCAGGCGACTCAGCAGCATCTGCTCCTGCTCGATCTCAACATGCCCGTGATGGACGGCTACCAGGTGCTCCGGCACTTGAAGGCTGATCCGCGAACCGTGCTCATCCCTGTGATCGTCCTGACCACGACAGATGATCCGGGGGAGATCCAGCGGTGTTACGAGCTGGGCTGTAATGCTTATGTCGTCAAGTCGGCCGACTACGAACAATTCACGCAGGCGATGCGTCGCCTGGGGCTGTTTCTGACAATCACCAGGATGCCTCAGGAACGGTCCGTTCCTTTGACGGTTCCCGGCGCATCGTATCGCATTGGGCTCGCCGTTTCGAAGCCCACGGGCTGGTCGGCTCCCGGGGCGGGGAAGCACCCGGACGGCCAACCCGACTGAGGAACCAGCGACTCAGGGTGGCCGGCGCCGCTCTGCGCCTGGCGCCGCGGGACTCAGCTTTACGCTGCCTAAGATCGGATAGAGAGAAAGACAGGGACGTACCCACGCAGAGACCGGAAGAGGCCGTCATTCTGGCGTGGCCCAAGCGCCGGGGAGCGCGCCGAATCGGGGGAGCGAGTCAGAACCGGCCCGTGTCCCGCACGCCCTTGCCCTCGGTGCATTCCCACAGCCGCCCCGTCGCGAGGTTCTTGAATTCCTCCACGCGGCTGCTCGGCCACGTGATCACCACGCGGTCCACCTTGTCCCGCTTCGCCAGGCCGAACGTCAGAGCCAGCTCGGATTGGGAAAGGTAACTCGATCCGCTCTTGACGACGCGCGAGCTCACCTCGCCGCCATAGTAGATGCGGACGGTGGCGCCGATCGCATCGCGGTTCGACTTCGTGCCGATCAGCCGGAAGCGGATCGAGCGGTTGCCGGACCACTGGTCGTTCCGATAAAGGTAGGCCGGGCCGTGGTTGGTGGTAATCAGCACGTCCACGTCGCCGTCGCGGTCGAAATCGGCAAAGGCGGCCCCGCGGCTGACCTTCGGCTCGGCGAACTCCGCGCCGGCCTGAGCAGCCACGTCCTTGAAGCCTTGCGGGCCGCGATTGAGGAACAGGTGCGGCGCCATGGCGTACTGCACGTCGCGCTGCACCATGCTGAAGTCGTCGATGTGGCCGTTCACCACCAGCAGGTCGAGCCGCCCGTCCAGGTCCACGTCGAAGAAGAACGTGCCGAAGCCGAGGCTGCGGCGCGAGCGGCGGCCCAGTTCCGAACGCGGCGCCGTGTCCACGTACATCCCGCGCTTGTTCGGCGTGTAGAGCCCCAGCATCTCGTTGTCGAAGTTGGTGACCACCAGTCCGGTGATGCCCGAGTTGTCGTAGTCCGCCGCATCCACGCCCATGCCGCCGCGCGCTTTGCCGTCCTCGCTGAAAGCCACGCCGGCGCGCACGGCCGCGTCCTCGAACTTGCCGTTGCGCAGATTGTGGTACAGCTTGTTGGCCTCGGTGTCGTTGGCCACGAACAGGTCGGGCCAGCCGTCGTTGTCGTAGTCGAGCATCGCGACGCCCAGCGACTTCGAGCTGCTGTCGAAGATGCCGGAGCGCGCCGTCACATCCTCGAAGGTGCCGTTGCCGCGATTGTGGAACAGCCAGCACGTCTCGCCGCGGTACGCTTCCGGCGTGCAGTATTGTTTCTGCTTGCCGTCCACCGAGCAGAAGACGTCCAACTGCGGCGACCACTTCACGTAGTTGCAAACGAACAGATCGAGGAGTCCGTCGCGGTCGTAGTCGAACCACAGCGCGGAGCTGCTGAAGGCCTGCCGCCCGCCCAGCCCGGACTTCTCCGTCACGTCCACGAACGTGCCCTTGCCGGTGTTGTGGAACAGGCGGCCCTGGCCCACCGCGCTGATGTAGAGGTCCGGGAAGCCGTCGTTGTCGTAGTCGCCCACGGCGACGCCCATGCCATACATCTCGATATCGAGCCCGGCCTGCCGCGTCACGTCGGTAAAAGTGCCGTTGCGGTTGTTGCGGTAGAGCTTCATCGTGGTGCGCTGTTTGCGGTGGCCGGGCCAGTCCATGCTCTGCACCAACAGGATGTCCTGCCAGCCGTCGCCGTCGTAGTCGAAAAACGCGCACCCGGAGCCCATGCACTCAGGCAGGAACTTGGCGCCGTAAGCGCCGTTGTTGTGGAGAAAGCGAACCCCGGCCTGCGAAGTGACGTCGACGAAGCGGAAGCCCAGGTCGTTCTTGTTCTGGGCTAGCGCCCCCGAAGACAGGAGCGCCGGCAAGCCCCACAAGAACTGCCGTCGGTTCACGGCGTGACGAGCCCCTTCCGGATGGCGTACACCACCAGTTCCGCCGTGCGATGGACGCCCAGCGCGTCCATCAGGTTGGCCCGGTGCACCGCCACCGTGTTGACGCTGAGATTCAGGATGCCCGCAATCTCTTTGTTCGAGTTCCCCTCCGCGATGAGCTGCAGGATCTGCTTCTCGCGCGGCGTGAGCTTGTCGAACATGTCGTCAGGCTCGCGCTCGGCCGAGAGCAGCCCCGGGTCGAGGACGCGCTTGCCCGCGGCGGCGTCCTTGATGGCGGCGGGGAGATCGATGTCCATCGCGTTCTTCAGGATGTAACCCAGCGCGCCGGCGTCGAACGCGTTGCGCACATAGTTCTCCTGGGAGTACATGCTCAGGATGAGGACGGCGGTCTTGGGCAGGTGCCGCAGGATCTCGCGGGTGGCCTGGACGCCGTCCATCTCCGGCATCGCCATATCCATGACGATCACCTGCGGCTTGAGCCGCAGCGCGAGTTGAATGGCCTGTTTGCCGTCGCTCGCCTCGCCCACGATGGAAACCTCGGGATCGTCCTCGATCATGCGCCGGAATCCCTTGCGGACCAGCGCGTGATCGTCCACCAGCAGAACTTCGATCTTGCTCATGCGGCACCATCCTCCCCGAGCGGAATCTCCAGCCGGACGAGCGTTCCCTTGTCGCCCGGCCGCAAGAACTCAATTCTCCCATGCAGCAGCTCGGCGCGCTCCCGCATCGCGATCAGTCCCGTGCCCTGCCCCGGCGCGGAGCCGTTCCGCTCCGGGATTCCGGGGCCGTGGTCTTCCACTTCCAGCTCCAGCCGGTCGGGCGCATAGCGCACACGCACCCACGCCGTCTGGCCTCCGGAGTGCTTGGCCAGGTTGTTCAGGGCCTCTTGAAGCACGCGGTAGACGTTAATTGCCACGCGGTCGCTGACGGCGGGGCTGGTTCCGGTCTTCTCGTATTCGACGGCGATTCCGGTCTGCTTCTGGAACGTCGGGAGGTACCAGTCGATGGCCTTCTCGAGGCCCCCATCGTCCAGAACGGTGGGATGCAGAACCTGCGAGAGGCTGCGGATCTTGTCGATGGTGGATTGCGCAACCGCGCGAACTTCCGCCACTTCGGTGCGGAACGGCGAATCCGGCGGCAGGCCGCCCTTCTTCTCGGCCCGGCTCAGCATGGCGCCGATGGCGGTGAGGATCTGGCCGAACTCGTCGTGCAGTTCCCGCGACAGCGAATGGAAGACCTCTTCCTGCACCGTGATCAGCTTGCGCGCCAGCTCGCTGCGGTGGCGGGAGAGAACCGCGAGGCGGTCGAAGAGCTTCCGGTTCGAGCTTATGGTGTACAGACTGGTCAGCGAAATGGCCAGCAGCACCGCGACCAGAAAGTAGTAGATCTGCCGCTCCACCCCGCTGTAAATGTCCTGGATGCGGGCCGCGGCCTGCTGTTCGGCGATGTTGTTCTCAACCAGCGCGCGGGCGACGGCGTTGGTCAGCGCCGCCTGCTGCGCTTCGAGCGACGTGCGGATGAACATCCGCGCCTGCGCCGTGTCGCCACCGGCCATGGAGAACAGCCGATCCGCCGAAGTCCAGAACTGGGCCAGCGCGTTCGAGATGTAGTGCCGCCGCGGGCCTCTGGCATCGGGCGCCAGCTCCGCTTCGATGCGCAGCGCGTCGTCCAGGTCAACGCGTGTGCGATTGAACTGGCCGCGCCACGCTTCCAACGGATAGGGCTCGTAGCCTTCCACCATGTCCCGCATCGCCAGGCCCAGCGAGTGCAGATCGTTCTGGATGCGCAGAAGCTGGAGCGAATCCTTGCGATTCCGCTCCACGGCGCGGGCCTGCAGGTCCTTGAGCATCGCGATCTGCCGCAAGGCGTAGAGCGAGAACACCGCCACCGCGGCCAGCGTGATCGCCAGGCCGATCAGCAGCCGGCTGGTAGGCGACTGTAGCGCTTTGGTGTTCATCATTGATCCAGCCAGATCAGGATAGCGCACGCGCGATCCGGCAGGACAGGGCTCCGGCCCGCCGCCGCTCTCTTAACTCCTTCCTACTAGTATCTTCCGGTTATTTATCGATTTAGGAGGCGAATGTTATACTTCGCTGGAGGATTAGTCTCGGGCAGTGAACGGACCGGCCACAGTGGTTCTCCCGGCGCGGTCCGCCGTGGTGAGGAGGATTCGAGCGATGAGAATTGTTGTCGCAGCTCTCTTTGCGGTCTCGATGGCCGCGGCCGCTCCGCCCGACATGCCCCGCTTCCGCTGGGAAAACTTCACAACCGCCAACAGCCCCCTGCCCGACAATCACGTCTTCAACGTGTGCGTGGACGGCAGCCGGGTTTGGGCAGGCACCGAAGGCGGCCTGGCGCTGTACGAAGACGGCAAGTGGAAGATCTACAAACCCGAAGACGGCCTGGCGCACCGCGCGGTGCTGTCTGTTGCCGTCGACAAGCGCACCGGAGATGTCTGGGCCGCAACCATGGCCGGCCTGAGCCGCTTTTCGGCCGGCCGCTTCGACAACTTCACTCAACTGAACAGCGGGCTGCCCAACGACGTCGTTTACGGCGTCACGGTTCAGGGCGATTGGGTCTGGGTGGCGACGGCAGCCGGCGGCGGACGCTTCAACACCAAGACCACCCAGTGGGAGCAGTTCAACGAGCGTAACACGCCGATGTACGAAATCTGGACTTACGGTGTGAGCGCCGCCGAGGACAAGGTGTACTACGCGGTGTGGGGCGGCGGCGTGCTCGAGTACGATGTCAAGACCGCGCACTGGAAGGATTATAACGACCCCGACGGCGAGACCGAAATGGTGGTGCTCAAGGACCAGGGTCTAATCCACGAGATCACCACTTCGGTGAGTTACCTGGGCACAGGCGTCCTCTGGGTGGCAACTTATTTCGGCGCCAGCCGCTACGACGGCCGCAACTGGAAGGGCTTCCTGGACAAGGACAGCGGCTTGCCGAGTAACTTCCTGAACCAGGTGAGGGCGGTCGACAATGATCGCGCCTGGTTCTCAACCGACAAGGGCCTGGCTTACTACGACGGCGTCAACTGGTCCGTCTACCGCCCGGCGCTCGATACGCATATGCCCGAGATGCTGGTGCGCGACGCCGCCGGTACCGTGACCAAGGTCGCGGTGGATTCCGCGCCGGCGCATAACTACGTTTTAGCCATGGATTTTCAGGGAGACGACGTCTGGGTGGCCACGGCTCACGGGTTGAGCCACGGAATCCGGATCAAGACATCGGATGGGCGCCTCGCGGCGCAGCGACACTAAAAGGTCTTTTTTGTGGAGGCACTTATCAATGACACTCAGTGAGATGCTGGAAGAAGCCACCATGGCTCAACATATCGAGAAGAAGGCGATCACCAACTACGATGCCCTCAATGAGGCTTACGCCTATGCCAAACCGAGCTCCTTTTCGCGCGGTTTGCGGCTCGAGTTCGGCAACATCGTTGTGCTGCTGATCTCCGGGACGGCGAGCATCGACTCCGAGGGCCGCACCGTCCACGTCGGAGACTTGCGCCTGCAGTGCCGCCGCACGTTCTTCAATATCACCAAGCTGCTGGAGAGCGAAGGCGCCACCTGGAAGGACATCGTGCGGACCACGTGCTACCTGCGCGACATCGACCGCGACTACGAGGCCTTCAACGAAGAGCGCACCGCGTTCTACAAGGAGCAGGCACTCGACCCTCTACCGGCCTCCACGGGCATTCAAGCCGGGTTGTGCCGCTCCGATCTGCTGGTGGAAATCGAAGCCATCGCGGTTTTCCGAAAGGAGTAGCGGCATGAAGTCAGCAGGGTGGCTGTTGGCCCTGGCGCCGGCGGCGCTGATGTGGGCGCAGGGGCTGGCCGGCCCGTGCTCTTGCGGCGCGAATCCGCCGGGCCCGCCTAAGAACCGCGATCTCAGACCGTACGCGGATACGCCGGACGACATGCAGCCGTACGCCAAGTTCGGCGAGAAGTCGGGCGAGCCCTATTACGAGTTCTACACCCACCTGATCGAGTACAACGGAGCGGCGCGCGATGTGCCCACGCTGAAGCCGTCCGATGTCGACGAAGTCCGCATCGGCTTTCTGGGGCCCATCGAAAACCACCCTGAAGAGCCGTTGGGCCGGATGATGCTGGCCGGCGCCCAACTTGCCATCGAGGAGGCCAACGCCTCGGGCGGCTACGGCGGCAAGCCCTTCAAGCTGATGATCCACAACGACCAGGCTGTGTGGGGCGCGTCCTCGAACGAGATCGTCAAGATGGCGTACGACGACAAGGTCTGGGCCATGCTGGGCTCCATCAGCGCCGATTCCACTCACATCGCCCTGCGCGTGACGCTGAAGACCGAGGTGCCCATCGTCAACAGCGCTTCCACCGACCCCACCATCCCCGAGACCATCATCCCCTGGTACCTCACCACCATTCAAGACGACCGGGTGCAATCCTACACCCTGGCGCGCCGCATCTACACCGACCTCGGCTTGCAGCGCATCGCCCTGTTGCGTGTCAACTCCCGCTACGGCCGCTTCGGCATCTTGAAGTTCAAGGACGTCTCGCGGCGCATGGGCCACCCGGTTGTGCTGGAGCAGAAATGGATGCCGGGCGACGTGGACTTCAATCGGCAGTTGCGGATCATCAAGGAGTCGCGCGTGGACGGCATCGTCATCTGGGGCGACGCCAAGGAGGCCGGCACAGCTCTCAAGCAGATGCGTGCCGCGGGGATGAAGCAGCCGGTCTTCGGCAGCTTCCGGACCATCGAGCCGGGCCTGTTGGAGGCCGCCGGCGCCGCCGCCGAAGGCTTCGAAGCCGTCTACCCGTACGATCCGACCCGCGACGACCCCGCCTGGGTGGCCTTCAGGCAGCGGTTCCAGCAGAAGTTCGGCAAGGAGCCCGAAGCCTTCGCCTCGCTCGGCTACGACACGATGAGCATCCTCCTCCAGTCCATCTGCAAGGCGGGCCTGAACCGGGGCAAGATCCGCGACGCGCTCACCGGCCTGGAGCACTACAAGGGCGTCACCGGCGACATGACGTTCGACCCCAACTGCAAGAACATCGTGCCGCTGTACCTGGCCACCGTGAAGCAGGGCAAGATCGAGTTCCGCCGCTATCCCATGAAGAAGGAGTACGCGCGCGTGGGCGAGAACGGAGTCGAATACAACGGTCCGGCGCTCGCGGATGCGCCTGCCGGCCCGCTGCGCATCGGCCTGTTCGGACCCGGCGCGGATAAGCTGGCTCTCCAACTGGCCGGCGTGCTCGAACGCTACCAGGGCCGCTACGAGGTGGTTCCTATCACAGCCAATACCCCCTGGGGCCAGGGTTCCACCGAACTGGTGAAGCTGATCTACGAGCCCAGCACCATCGGCATGATCTCCACCGACCGGAACACGAGCCACCTGGCCGAGCAGCTCGCGATCAAGAGCTTCGTCCCGCTGATTGCGATCTCCTCCGACAAGTCGCTCACCGCGGTCAATATCCCGTGGATCTTTCGGCTGCCCTCCGACACGCCGGTCGGTGACGCGCTGCGTTCCATGCTCGACGCCGCCGACAAATCCGGCCCCAACCGCGGCCGCCTCCGCGAAGCCCTCGCCTCGGGCGTCCGCTTCGATTCCAAGGGCGACCCGCGGTAGCTCCCTGACGGTCGCGGCTCGGCAAGACTTGAGTTACGATAGTCCTACCAACCGAACCTATGCAGACGCTCGCCGGCGCCGAAGACGCTCTCTACCTGCATTGGGAGGTCCCGGGCAAGCCGATGGCCGTCTATCTCTCCCGCGCCGTTACCAGAGCGATTCTCCTCGGAGGAAGACGAGGGCTGATGCCGCGGCGCCCGCCCGAGGTGGGCGGGATACTCCTCGGCACGGTGACTGTGGCGGAGACCGTCACCATCAGGATCGAGGCCCGTGTCGAACTGCCCTGCGCTCACCTGTTCGGGCCGTCGTACACTCTGTCGGAGGACGAAAAGGAGACACTGCGCCATACTCTGGCCCAATACGGCCCTGGCGCCGCCGGGGAGATGTGCGCCGTCGGATTCTACCGCACGCATACCCGTCGCGGCCTGACGCTGGATAGCGACGATCTGCAACTGGCGGAGTTCTTTCCCGAGGGGGCGGACCTGGTGCTGCTTATTAAGCGGCGCATGCTCCGGCCGGGCCGGGCCGCATTCTTCTTCTGGGACGACGCACAGACCGAGCCCGGCGTCCCCGCCATCGAGTTCTCGGTCCCCAGGCGCGGCAGCCCGGATTACGCCATTGCGCCGGCCGCGAGTCCGGGCGCGCCGCGTGCGCGCCCTGCGGCTCGCCGAACACGCTGGTGGTGGTCGTGGTGGGTACAAGCGCCGCTGCTGGCCTTCCTGGTGGTTGCCTGGTACGTGATGGGGTTCGTTGGCGGGCGGCAGATCGACAACGTCGTCCCACGAGCGGCCCCGCCGCCCCGCGATCCCTATGCGCTCTCGCTGATGGTCTTGCAGTACGGGGACAACCTTCACCTGACCTGGGACCGCGAGTCACGGCCGATCGCCGCCGCCGAGCGCGGCAGCCTGCTCATCTCGGATGGGGACCAAAGCCGCACGCTCGACCTCACGCTGGAGCAACTGCGGACCGGAGCCGTGGCCTACCACCGCCTCAGCGACAAAGTCCGCTTCCGGCTGGAGGTGACCCTGCCCGGCCACCGCAGCGTGAGCGAGACCTGGGAGTACTCGGCCGCCGGGCAGTGAGGAGCCCTACACCGAAGCCGCCGACGACCGGAACAGCCGCGCCCGAATCAGGTTCAGCACGTCGTTCGCCAGGAACGGCTTCCGCAAAATCGGGAAGTCGTACTCCTGGCAAATCGCTTCCTCTTCGGAGGTGAGCTGCGCGCCGGTCATGATGATCACTTGGACGCCGGGCGTCTTCCGTTGCAGCAGCACGCCGAGTTCGACTCCGTTTCCGTCCGGCAGCAGGTAATCCAGCAAGGCGGCATTGGGACCCTGTTGCGTCAGAACCTCGTTCGCCTCGTGCGCGGATTCCGCCGTCAGCATCCGCCAGCCGGCCTGCGCCATCAGGCGCTCCAGGAACCGCAGCAGATCGCGGTTGTCGTCCACCAGCAGCACCGTCGGGTGCTGCGGCGCGCGCACAGCGCCCTGATCAAGCGAGCGGATGTTCAGGCTCTCCTTGTCCTCGGCCAGATCGACGCGAACCCGCGCGCCGGGCTCGATCTGTCCCGAAGCCACCTTGGTAGCGAGCGGCTGGGTCAGATGCCGGTGTATGGTGCGCTTCAGCTCGCGTGCGCCGTACTCCGGGCTGGTTCCCCGGTGCAGCAGGAACTGCCGGCTCTCGAACGGCACCTCGATGTTGAAGCAGCGGTCGCCCAGGCGCGTGTTCACGTGCCGTTGCAGCTCCGAAATCTGTTGGTCCAAAATGACCGCCAGCGACTCGTGGTCGAGCGGCTGGTAGGTGATCACCGCGTCGATGCGGTTGACGAATTCCGGGGAAAACTTCTTGCGCACCGAGCCCAACGCGATGCTCTCGAGCTTGCCGAACAGGTCCGCCTTATCGGTCCGCGCCACTCCGGCCTCGAAGCCGAACTCGGGGTGCAGTTCCTTCATCATCTCCCGCGCGCCCAGGTTGCTGGTGAGGAAGATGAGGCTGTTCTCGAAGTTGACCGAGGTGTTGTCGCCCAAACGCAGGTTGGCGCGGTCCAGGATTCCCAGCAGCAGGCGCACCATGGAAGGCGCGGCCTTCTCGATCTCGTCGAACAGAACGATGGCCAGCGTGCACTTGTCGCTGGTGACTGCGTTCAGCTTCTGCTGGGTCAGCATGGGCTGCGTCTCGCGGTGGCCCAGGTAGCCCGGGGGGGCACCGATCAGCTTGGCCACCTCGTGCTCCATCTGGTACTCGCCGCAGTCGATCTTCAGGACGTTCTTCTCGCTGCCATGCAGCACATCGGCCAGCGCTTCGACGGTCTTGGTCTTGCCGGTGCCGGTCGGCCCCAGCAGCAGGAACACACCCGCGGGCCTGCCCTCGGGCGAGAGTCCCGCCTGGTACATCTCGACGTACGGGACGATGTACTTCATCGCCGCGGGCTGCCCGATGACCTTCTGCGAGAGCAGCGTCACCAGGTCGTTCGCGGGCTCCGCAGTCGGTTTCCTGGCCTTCCCGGCACTCCCTGGAGTCTTCATCTCGGCAGCTTCCCCTTCTGGCCCCATTATATCCGCAGCCATTGGACTACCGGCCCCTTTGAGAGGCAAAGCCCCTCGTGGACTGCACGGAACTACCTAGAATATTCCGTTAAGAATGAGAGAATTAGATCGCTAATTCGGGCACTGGCGCGCCCATCGCCGTAAGGGTTGTGAACGCGCGCCATGCGCTCGTATTCTTCCCGGTCCTCAAGCAGACGGCCGGCCTCGCCCAGAATACACGCCTCGTCCGTGCCGACCAGTTTCACCGTTCCCGCCCGAACCGCTTCAGGCCGCTCGGTCTTCTCGCGCAGAACCAGAATCGGTTTGCCCAGTGAGGGGCCTTCTTCCTGAACCCCTCCCGAATCTGTGATCAGCAAGTACGCGCGCCGCATGAGATCCACAAAGGGCACGTATTCAAGCGGTTCCACGAGCACGATGTTCTTCCGGCCGGACAGATACTTCTCTACCGGCTCCCGAACGTTCGGGTTCGGGTGCACCGGATACACGATCTGGACATCCGGCCGCTCCGCCAGGCGCGCCAGAGCCGAGCAGATCCGCACAAAACCCTCGCCGAAGCTCTCACGCCGATGCGCCGTGACGACGATCAACTTCCTGGAAGGATCCAGTTGCGGCCACTCCGGCCCGTGCAGCGTCCCTTCCAACAGCTTATCCCGAACATAGAGGACCGCGTCGATCCCCGTGTTGCCGGTGACCGCCACCCGCTCCCGCGACACGCCCTCAGCATACAGATTCGAGGCCGCCCAATCGGTTGCAGCGAAATGCAGCGAGGTCAGGCGCGTCGCCAACACGCGGTTCATCTCTTCGGGAAATGGCTGCCAGGGGTCCCAGGTCCGCAGTCCGGCCTCCACGTGCCCCACCGGCACGCGATGGTAGAATCCCGCCAGCGCCCCGCAGAGTGTCGTGGTGGTATCCCCCTGAACCAGGATGATATTGGGACGCGCAGACGCGAAGACCGGTTCCAGCGCCGCCAGGATCCGCGAGGTGGATTGCGAGAGCGTCTGGTTTGGCTGCATGATGTCGAGATCGTAATCCGGCACGACCGCGAACGCATCGAGCACCTGGTCGAGCAGCGACCGGTGCTGGGCCGTCACGCAGACCTTCACCGAGTATTCAGGACGGCTCCGAAGCTGCCGGACGACAGGACAGAGCTTGATCGCTTCCGGCCTGGTACCGAAGACAAACAGAACAACGCGAGCACTCTGAGGAGGCAACCTTTCAGTTTTAGCACGCTGACGGCTTCGCCGCTCGGCTGCCGGACATGTGGAGCGCGCTCTAGCGTGCCGGCGCGGGCTTCAGCCCATGCTCCAGACGGCGAGTGCGCTCTCCACCGGCGCGGAGGGCTCGAGCGGAGACGGCGGGCTACTTGTGCCGGTAGGTGATTCGACCCTTGGTCAAATCATAGGGTGACAGTTCCAACGTCACGCGATCGCCGGCCAGCACGCGGATGCGGTTCCTGCGCAGCTTTCCGGCCAAGTGCGCCAATACGACGCGCTCCTGATCCAACTGCACGCTGAACTGGCCAGCGGGAAACTTCTCGACGACCGTTCCGGTCACTTCAATGCTGTCTTCCTTGCTCATTGTCCTCCTGGTGTTGAGTTTGCGGTGTCCGCGGCTCCGGCCGAACCGGGGATGGTTCGGACGACTCGGCGCCGGTACTGTGTCTGACCTGAAGCCTCAAGCGTACTTCGATTATACAGCGCCCCGGCGCCCGCGCCTCGACGCATAATGGCCCAATTCTCGTGCTCAGGCGATTGGACGGAACGGAGCCTGTCCCATCTGCCCGTTTGGACCGCTTGTGACAACATGGGAAGAGTGAAACCGGCCTCCCACGACCCGACACAGCGCCTCACCGAGCTTCGGAACGGCCTGCTGAAGCTGCACACGGTTCTTCTCCACTCGGAGCGGGCCCTGTATGAACGCGACATCCAGCGGATTCGCTCCAGCCACCAGTTCCTGGATCTGGTGCTCAACGATCCGGCCTTCGCCTGGCTGCGCGTGCTCTCGCAGCTCGTGGTGTTGATTGACGAGACCCTGGAGGCCGAGGAAGCGCCCGGCGCGGCCGAAGCCAACCGTCTGGTGCGCCGGGTCCGCGAGCTGCTCTCGCCGGCGGACACGAGCGGGGTCTTCGAAAGCCGCTACCTGGCCGCGCTTCAGCGCGATCCCGACGCGATCCTGGCCCACGCCGCCGCCATGGAGCTGCTGCGCCGTCTGGAATGAGCGCTCGTCGCCCGCCTCCCGCGGGTACAATGGCGGGAGGCCCTATGAGGATCCTCGCCTTCCACGCTCATCCCGATGATGTCGAGGCCCTGGCGGGCGGCACGCTGACGCTCGCGGCCGCGGCTGGTCACGAGATCGTCATCGCCAGCATGACACCGGGCGATTGCGGGTCGGCCGAGCACGCACCGGAGCAAATCGCCGCCATCCGCCGCCGCGAGGCAGCCATGGCCGCGGGGCTTCTGGGCGCGCGGTACGTCTGTGCGGAGTTCCGCGATCTGGCGGTGTTCAACGACGAGCCCTCGCGCCGCCGCGTGACCGAACTCCTGCGTCGCGCCCGGCCGGAACTGGTGCTGGCGGCGTCGGCCGAGGACTCGCAATGCGACCACCAGGCGGCCTCCAACCTGGTGCGGGACTCCCTGCTCGCCGCGGCGACGCCCAACTACAGCACCGGCGCTCCCAACGCCGCGCCGGCGCTCCCCAACATCCCGCACTTGTACTTTATGGACCCGCCGGGAGGTGTGGACCGTCAGGAGTCTGCGGTTGTGCCCGATTTCGTGGTAGACATCGGGCTGGTTTTCGCCCGCAAGCAGCGCCTGCTGGCCCAGCATCGCAGCCAGCGCGAGTGGCTGTCGCAGTTCCTGGGAGTGGACGACCCGCTGGCGCGTATGGAGCGCTGGGCGCGCCGCTCGGGAGCGCTCGCCGGCGTCGAGTTCGGAGAAGGATTCCGCCGTTGCCGCGGCCAGGGCTACCCCTCAAGCCCGCTGCTCGAGGAATTGCTGGGAGAGGAAGCCGTCCGCCCGGTGCTGGCGCTATGAGCGATTCCGCTTACGTACACGGCTACTCGGATCGCGAGAGCGTGCGGCTCTCGGACCAGGCCACCACCCTCAGCCGCCTTCTCCACCAGGACACGCGTTACGCCCGCGGCAGCCGCGTGCTCGAGTGCGGATGCGGCACCGGCGCGCAGACCGTCTTCCTTGCCGCGTCGAGCCCGCGGGCGCGCATCGTCTCGATGGACCTCTCGCCGGCTTCTCTGGGGCAGGCCCGGAGCCAGTGCGCGAGTGCGGGTCGTTCGAACGTGGCTTTTCTGGCCGGCGATGTGTTCCACCTGCCCTTTGAGGACCGCAGTTTCGACCACCTTTTCGTCTGCTTCGTGCTGGAGCACCTGACCGAACCGGCCCGCGCCTTGCGTGCGCTCGCGCGAGTCCTGCGCCCGGGGGGAGAGATCACGGTGATCGAGGGCGACCACGGTTCGTGGTATTGCCATCCCCAAACGCCGCAGGCCTCGCGCACGGTTGAGTGCCTCATTGAAATCCAGGCGCGGTTGGGCGGGGATTCCCTCATCGGCCGCCGGCTCTATCCTCTCCTGGTCGAAGCCGGCTTCCGCCAGGTGCAGGTAAGCCCGCGCATGGTGTACGTCGATGCCAGCCGGCCGGAGCTGGTCGAGGGCTTCTCGAAGAACACTTTCATCGCCATGGTGGAAGGGGTGCGGGAGCAGGCTCTGGCCTGGGGCCTGATCGACGCGCCCACCTGGGACCGGGGCATCGCGGACATGTACCGCGCGACCGAAGCCGGCGGCACGTTCTGCTACACTTTCTTCAAAGCCCGAGCGGTAAAGCAACCGGAGTAATAAGGGTGGGCGAGCAACGCAAGATCGCGTGGATGAGCTGCGCGTTGGCGGCCGAGCCCGCACCCCAGGACGTGCGCGCGCTGCTCAAGGCGGGCAAGCCGGTGGTGTTTCCCGAGGCATGGGAAGCGCGGGCGCGCACGATCCCCGCCGGGGCGATCACTGAGCTGATCGAGCAGCCGAGCGGCAGGTGCCGCGTGCCGATTTTGCTGGCCAACGCCGTGATCGAGGGGCCGCTCGATCTGAGTCACTGCACCTTTGAGTGCGACGTGTGGGCGAGGGGATGTGCGTTCGCGGCGGAGGTGGATCTTTCGTTCGCGACGTTCCAGCGGACGGCGTGCTTCGACGGCTCGCGGTTCCAGGGAGCGGCGGAGTTTCGAGCGGCGCAGTGCCAGGGTGATCTGGAATTGCGGGACGGAGAGTTCTCCGGCGCCGCGGGCTTCGCCCTGCTTTCCGTGGCCAAGAACCTGGAAGCCCAGGGAGTGCGATTCGCGGGCGAGACGACCTTCGAGGGCGCCCAGATTCAGGGCGACGTCCTGACTTCCGCAGGCGACCGTGGGGCGGAATTCCTTGGCCCGACGACCTGGACCGCCGCGGCGATCAAAGGCCAGGCCGATTTTCGGGGCGCGCGGTTCGAAAAGGCCGCCAACTTCGAACTGATCGACGCGGCCCTGGGCATGGTGTTTTCGGCCCCGGAAGGCGAAGGGTCGAGCGCCACGCAGTTCGCGACGGACGTAAGCTTCGCCAGTGCTTCGGTCCGGCGGCTTCTGGATCTGGGAGGCGCCCACTTCGCGGGGGCCGCTACGTTCGATGGACTGACGGTTGACGGAGATCTGGAATGCGGCGCCGAAGGCCCGAACCGGAGGGTCATCTTCGAGGGAGAGGCCCGGTTCCCCGCCGTGCAGATCGCGGGACAGGCCGATTTCGAGTTCGCCGTTTTCCGCGGCGAGGCCCTGTTCAGGCAAGCCGAGTTCAAGGGCGAGAGCTTCTTCGGAGCGAGCGTTTTCGAGAAGAAGGCGGTCTTCGACGGCTGTTCGTTTCGCGCCCCGGCACTTTTCAATACACGCGCGCATTCGGATCCAGCCCAATTCCAGAGCAACGCCAGCTTCCGATCGGCGGCGTTCTCCGGGCCGGGGGATTTCACCGGCGCCGACTTCGCCAGCGGCGCCGATTTCGAAGGCGCCCGCTTCAGCGCGGTGGCGGACTTCCAAGGCGCGCGTTTTGGGGCCTCGGCAGTTTTCACCAGCATCACGAGCGAGCGCGACCTGCTTTTTCAGGTCTGCATCTTTCAGGGCCCAGCCTTTTTCAGGGATGCGACGGCAGCCACCGTGTGTTTCCGCGACGAGATTTCGCGGGACGTTCCGGCGAGCGGGAAGGCCCAGTTCTTGGCCAAGGTGGACTTGCGGGGCTTTGTCTACCAGCGTGCTTACGTCGCTTGGGGAGAACTGCTCGAGAAGCTGGAGCCCTTCGACAAGCAACCGTACGCCCAACTGGCCGCGTGTCTGCGGCTGGTAGGGAAGGACCGCGCGGCGGAAGACGTGTATCTCAGCCAGCGGTGGAGGACGCTGAGATACCGTTGGAGGAACTTCCGCAAATACTGGGCTCGCGCACTCGGTGATTTGGTGTACCTGCTGGTGGCGAGGTTCGGCGTGCGCCCGTACCAATTGCTGGTCCTGCCAATTGTTGTCCTGGCGTTGGGCACTTGGCTGTTTGGCCAGCCCGGTGCAGTGCAGCCCGCCAAGGACTCGGGCCAGCACGCGCGCCAACTCACCGCCGGCGAAGCCATGGCGGTGACGCTCAATCTGTTCATCCCGGTGGACATCCCTCTGGGAAGTTCGTGGAAAGCGAGCGACAACTGGAGCCCGCTGAAGATGACATACGCGGCGTGGGGGACGGTGTTCAGGCTGTCGGGCTGGATCTTCGTCCCGCTGCTGGTGGCATGGCTGACGGGTCTGCTCCGTGTCCGATCAGAGCCCTCGTGACCGCCGGGCGCCTGGATGGAGGCCAGCGGCCGAGCGCAGAGAAGCCGCGCTGGCGCCTCAGCCCTGGGCTTTAGCCCGCTGCGCTGCCCGCCGAGCGATTTCCTCCGGCGCGACGTCCTCTATGTGCGTGCCGATCCACCAGACGTTGCCCGCCGGGTCGCGGACCCCCGCGTTGCGGTCGCCGTAAAACTGGTCGGCGGGCTCCATGAGCGACGTGGCGCCGGCTCTCAGCGCGCGCTGGTAGGCGGCGTCGGTGTCGGGGACGTAGACATAAATGGAGGCCGGCATCGGCTGAAACTGGCCCGCGGGCTCGCCCAGCATGATGGGCGAATCGCCGATCCGCACTTCGGCGTGCATGATGGCGCCGTCGGGCCGCGTCATCCGCTCGGTCTCCTTCGCGTCGAAGGTCTGGCTGAGGAAGTCGATCACTCTGGCCACGCCGGGAACGACGAGATAAGGCGTGGCAGTATGATAGCCTTCAGGTACGTGTCTCACTGCCATGGTGCTGCATCCCCCTTGGCAATCACTCTAGCGTAAAGCGGGTGGAGCCGGCAATGCAGGTTCGAAGATACGGAGAATCGGGGCCGTTGGTCATCGTGCTGCACGGGGGGCCGGGAGCGCCCGGGTACATGGCACCGGTGGCGCGGGGGCTGGCGGACCGGTTCCGTGTCCTCGAACCGTTCCAGCGCCCGAGCGGCGGCGAGCCGCTGACCGTAGCCCTGCACGTGGCGGATCTTCGGGAACTGATCGAGTCGATGTGCCCGGGCCAGAGGCCGGCACTGGTCGGCTCGTCGTGGGGCGCGATGCTGGCGCTGGCGTTTGCGGCGGCGCATCCCGATCTGGCCGGACCGCTGGCGCTGGTCGGTTGCGGCACCTTCGACATGGGCGCGCGGGTGCGCATGCAGGAAACGCTCCAGGTCCGCATGGATGAAGGACTCAGGCGGCGTCTGGCGAACCTGGCGGAGGAGTCCCAGGGCCCGGACGAGCGGCTGCGCGCCGAGGCCAGGCTGATCCTGCCTCTTTACTCCTGCGAGCTGGCGGAGGAAGAGCAAGAGCTCGGCGCGTGCGATGCGCGGGCCAACCAGGAGACCTGGGACGACACGGTGCGCCTCCAGCAGGAGGGCGTCTATCCCGCGGCGCTCCGCGCGATCCGCGGGCCGGTGATCATGTTCCACGGCGCCGTCGATCCGCACCCGGGACGGATGATCCTGGCGAGCCTTAGACCCTACATCCCGCAGTTGGAATACCGGGAGTGGAAACGCTGCGGGCACTATCCCTGGCTCGAAAAAGCCGTGCGCGCGGAATTCTTCGCCTGCCTGCGCGAGTGGCTCTTCGCCGCTATTGTGAGCCTGCTGCACAAGTCCGCCGTAGGGCAGGGGGTTCCGCCTGCCGGCCCGCTCGCGCCGTAACCATCCGCCTCGAGCGCGCGTCCCATAAGCATCTTCACGTCGGCCCGCAAGAAGGAGTGGTGCGTTGTCCTCATTGGTATCCAGAAGGCAGTTTCTCGAAGCCGCAACCATCGGCGCCGCGGCGGCGTGTTCGCTAGTGGGCGCGGGGACAATGCCCACCCGGCCTCTCGGCCGCACCGGAGTGAGCGTTTCCATCCTGACCTTCGGCGCGGGAAGCCGGTTCCTCAAGTTGAAGCGCGAGCCGTCCGTCCGGATGCTCCATCGCGCCCTGGACCTCGGCGTCAACTTCCTCGATACCGGAGAGAACTACGGCAGCGGCGAAAGCGAGACGCGCATCGGCGAGGTGGTGGGCACGCGGCGGCGCGAAGTGTTCCTGGCTACCAAGCTCAGCCAGCGCGATGGTGACGGCGCCATGCGCGCCATGGAGGGCAGCCTGAAACGCCTGCGGACCGATTACGTGGATCTGGTCCACATCCATCACCTGGATGGGGCGCAGGACCTGGCGAAGGTCAGCGCGAAAGGCGGAGCGTACGAAGCCGTGGCCAGGATCCGCGACCAGAAGATGGCGCGCTTCATCGGGATCACGTCCCATAGCGATCCCGAGACGCTGCGGGCCGCGCTCGAACGGCACGATTTCGACTGCACCGTGATGGCGCTCAACGCCGCGCAACGCGGGAGCGCGCCCACCGGCATGCGCGCCAGTTTCGAGACCACGGCTCTTCCGGTCGCGGTGCGGAAGAATATGGGCATCATCGCCATGAAGGTCTTCGCGCAGGACGAGCTGACGGGCGAGGCGCCGGCGGAAAAGCTGATCTCCTATTGCCTGTCGCTGCCGGTTGCCAGCGCCGTGATCGGGATGCCGTCGCTCGAAATCCTGGAGCAGAACGTGGCCATAGCGCGCAGCTTCCAGCCGCTGCCGCAGGCGGAGATGGACCGGCTTGCCGGAGAGCTTTCAGCCAGGAAGAAGGCGGCGCTCGATACGTTTTTCCAGCGCCACGTGGATTCTTAAGCCTGAACTACGCCGGCTCCGCCGGAACGGAAAAAACCGGCGACCCACTCTTCCGAGTAAGCCGCCGGTCTTAACTTCGTTCTGCCTTCCGTGCGCCGGCTAGCCGGCTAGCTGCGGACGGCGCGCATCATGGCCCGCAACACGATGGAGCGCAGCGCCTCGTGATGGCTGCTCTGCTGGGGCGTGATCGCCCACGGCGTCTTGAGGCCTTCCGCGGCGATCTCGTCGAAGCTGGCCTTGCCCGCTTCGATTTTCTGACCGAGGCCGGATTTCCAGGACTCGTAACGAGCCTGAACCGCCTTTTCGAGGTCGCCGTCTTCCGCCACCACAACGGCGGAGCGCAGCCCCCAGGCGATGGCGTCCATCCCGAGGATGTGGGCGTGAATCAGGTCGATCGGCGCGAAGCTAGAGCGGTAGCGGTGCGCGTCGAAGTTGAAGACGCCGCTGCCGAGCCCGCCGGCCTTCAGCACCGGGTGCATGATCTCGAACGCGATCAGGGGATCGCCCAGGAAGCGGTCGGTGTCCCAGCCGTTCCCAAACGTGCCCTCGTTCACGTCTACGCCGCCAATCATCCCGTGCTCCTGCGCCACCGTCAGCTCGTGCATCACCGTCAAGCCGGCGAGCTGAGCGTGGTTCGTCTCGATGTTGAGCTTGAAGCTCTTGTCGAGGCCGTTATTGACGAGGAAGCCGATGACCACCAGCGAGGAGTGGTCGTACTGGAACGTGCTCGGCTCGCAGGGCTTCGGCTCGATGAGGAACTGGCCGTTGAAGCCGATCTGCTTCGCGTAGTCGACCGCCATATGGAGGAAGCTCGCGAGGTGCTTCTGTTCGGCGCCCAGCATGGTGGCGAGGAGGTGATTGTAGCCTTCCCGGCCTCCCCAGAACACGTGGTTCTTCGCGCCCAGCCGCTTGCCGACTTCGAGCATCTTCTTGGTTTGCGCCCAGGCATGGGCGTACACCCCGACCTGGTTGGCCGTGGCCGCGCCTTCGCGGTAGAGTGGCAGTGAAAACAGGTTCTGCGTCGTCCAGCCGCACTGAATTCCGGTGAGCTTCTGCAGTTTCTCCATGATCGGCAACACCCGATCCATGTTGTCGAGGAACTCCGGAAGGCTCTTGGACGGCGGCACGCAGTCGAAGTCGTGCCAGCACCAGTTGCGGATGCCCAGCAGGTACAGCATGTAGAAGAACGCCTGGAGCTTGCGCTCCGTGTTCTCCAGCGTGCCGCTTCCGTCATCCCACGGCGCGATAGCCGTGCCAGGGCCGAACATGTCGGCGAGCGGGTTGTCGAAATGCCACTTGGCGCCAGCAAACGGCAGGTGGTCCTCCATAGTCTTGCCGTGGAGGGTTTCGGTGGCGTTGAAGCAGCCGAAGCTCAGCGGGTTCTTGTTGCCGATTCCGCCGAATGCAATAGGTTGGGACACTTCGGGAAAGGGATTCTGCGCCAGTCCGAAGTCCTTATAAGTGAGACCTTTTGTCAATGACATACACGTCCTTTCGTATCTGGAAAACTGGTGGGGCGACCGCATCGCGCGCCGCGCTGTGCCGCGCTGGATAGATGGACGTCTCCCTTGCCTGCCGCGATCCCAGCTCCGGGAAGAACGACTCGGCAGCGCGAGAACCCGGTAGCGCTCGGCTGAAGTGCCTGCGGACTCGAAGGCACAGAATTCACGATAGGGTTTAGCTCCTCACTCGATATTAGTACGGATCTCGATCAAACTGGGAAGGGGCCGCCTACCGCCCACCGAACCCAGCCGCGACCCGTACAGTCCCTCAAGGAGCGGTCGCCCCGCAATCATGCCCGGGAGCGCCGGTTCAGGCCGCCTGCCATCGCGATAAGCTGTAAGGCGATGAGAACGCCCCTCAGGTTTGCCTTACCCCTTCTGCTCGCGTGCGCAGCCGCCGCACAGACTCCGGCGCCTCCTGCCGCCTGGGAACCGGTGCTAGCCCGGCTCCAATCCATCACCGTGCTGGCGCTTCCGCAATGGCGCAGCCAAGCGGATGTGCCGCATCCGGAGGCGCCGGCCTTCGACGATTCCGCCTGGCCGACGGTGAACACCGGCGACCACTGGAAGGGCCCGCGCGTGCTCCGCCGCTGGGTCGAGATCCCGGAGAAGATCCGCGGCTACGAGATCCGCGGCGCGCGCGTCCGGCTGGACCTCGACATCCGCAGCGACGAGGCCGAGATGCTGACGGTCTTCTCCAACGGCTCGGTTGTGGCGCGAACCGACGGCGACATGCAGCAGCCGATCCTGCTCAGCGAGTCGGCCGTGCCCGGTCAGAAGTTCCTGATCGCCGTACGCGTGGATGCCAACGACGTCGACACCTGGATCGAGCGCGCCGAGCTGGCCATCGAGCCGGCGGCCGGGCGGCCCGATCCGGGGCTGCTGCGGATGGAGATCCTCTCTGCGATTCCTTTGGTGGCGGCTGGCGAGCCGGCCCTCGCCGGGGCCGTCGAGGCCATCGACCTCGGCGCGCTCGACCGCGGCGACCAGCCCGCCTTCGACGCCTCGCTCGCGCGGGCGCAGGAAAGACTGAAGGCCCTCGATCCCCAGCTCAAGCGTTTCACCATCGTCGCGACCGGCAATTCCCACATCGACATGGCCTGGCTGTGGCCGTGGACCGAAACCGTCGAAGTGGTGCGCAACACGTTTCGCAGCGCGCTGGACCTGATGCGGGAGTACCCCGACTTCACCTTCACCATGAGCTCGGCGCAGGCCTACGCCTGGATGGAGGAGAAGTACCCGGCGCTGTTCCGCGAGATCCAACAACGCGTGAAAGAGGGCCGCTGGGAGATCGTGGGTGGCATGTGGGTGGAACCCGACCTCAACCTTCCGAGCGGGGAATCGCTGGTCCGCCAGGTCCTGAACGGCAAACGATACTTCCAGCGGAAATTCGGCGTGGACGTAAAGATCGGCTGGAACCCGGATTCCTTCGGCTACAACTGGCAGTTGCCCCAGATCTACAAGAAGTGCGGGATGGACTACTTCGTCACCCAGAAAATCTACTGGAACGACACCACCAAGATCCAGCACAAACTGTTCTGGTGGGAAGCGCCGGACGGCAGCCGCATCCTGACGTATTTCCCGCACGACTACGCCAACGGCATCGACCCGCCCAAGATGGCCGAAGACCTGGCGGCCTACGCGCCGGCGCTGGGCGGCGAAATGATGCACCTCTACGGCGTCGGCGATCACGGCGGCGGCCCCACGCGCACCATGCTGGATACGGCGCTGCGGCTGGAGGCTCCAGGCACGGTGTTTCCGAAGCTGCGCTTCGGCACGGCGGCCGGGTTCTTCGCCGACATCGAGCAGAAGCTCCCCAGCCTGAACGTTCCCGTGTGGCGCGACGAGCTCTATCTCGAATTCCACCGCGGCGTGCAGACCACACAGTCGGAGACCAAGAAGCGGATCCGGCGCAGCGAAGACCTGCTGCTGAACGCGGAGAAGTTCTCGGCGCTGGCGTCGCTCGATGCCTATCCGCAGGCGTCGCTCGATCGGGCCTGGAAACGGCTGCTGTTCGACGAGTTCCACGACATCATGCCCGGTTCCGGCATCGCGCAGAACTACGAAGACGCCAGGTTGAATCTAGAGGATGTCGGGCGCGCGGGCAACGAGGCGCTTAACGGCGCGCTCGAAAACATTGCGGCCCGCGTATATACCAGCGGCCCTGGCGTGCCGGTGCTGGTGTTCAACCCGATGGCGTGGCCGCGGACCGAGGTTGTCGAGGTGGAGGTTCAACTGCCCAAATCGGAGGAAGGCGTCTACGTCGTCGATTCCCTCCTCAAGCCCATCGATACCCAGGTGCTGTCGGTGGACCGCAAGACGAGCCTCGCGCGGATGCTGGTCAAAGTCGCCGTGCCAGCCCTCGGGTACACTACCCTTCGCGTGAGCTCCGCCACACCAGCACCGGTGACTCGCCCAAGTGTCAAAGCCACCGCCGACGCGCTTGAGAACGAGTTCCTCCGCGTTAAGATCGACCCGCAGACCGG
This sequence comes from Bryobacterales bacterium, assembly GCA_963719445.1. Classification (GTDB taxonomy): domain Bacteria; phylum Acidobacteriota; class Terriglobia; order Bryobacterales; family Bryobacteraceae; genus DASWZN01. Next base: position 1,727,453 of record OY970385.1, on the reverse strand, counting down.
GTGCATGACCAGCCTGTTCGACAAGCGCAGCGGCACGGAGGCGCTCGCGCCGGGCGTCTGTGGCAACCTGCTCCAGACCTTCGTGGACAAGCCCAAGCAATGGGACGCCTGGAACATCGATGCCGATTTCGAGAAGCAGCACTGGGACCTGGACAAGGCCGACGAGGTGAAGCTCGTCGAGAGCGGTCCGCTGCGCGCCGTGATCCGGGTCAAGAACCATTTCCAGAATTCGTCTTTCGTCCGCGACATTACTCTATACGCCGGTGTCCCGCGCGTGGACGTGAAGACGCAGGCGGAGTGGCACGAGAAGCACATCCTGTTGAAAGTGGCGTTCCCGCTCAGCGCTTCGAACGACCTCGCCACGTTCGAGATTCCCTACGGCTCAATCGAGCGCCCGACCACGCGGCGCACACCGGCCGAGCAGGCGAAGTTCGAGGTGCCCGCGCTGCATTGGGCCGATCTTTCCGACGCCACTCACGGGTTCAGCCTGCTGAACGACAGCAAGTACGGATACGACGCCAAGGGCAACGTCCTGCGCCTCTCGCTGCTGCGCTCGCCCGAGTGGCCCGATCCGCACGCGGACGAGGGTCATCACGAATTCACCTACTCGCTCTATCCGCACGGCGGCGGCTGGCGGGAGGCGGGGACGGTGCGCCGCGGCTTCGAGCTGAATTACCCGCTGCTGCCGCTCGCGGTTGCGAAGCACCAGGGCTCGCTGCCGGCAGAGCATTCATTCCTCCAGGCCGCGGAAGACAACGTAGTAGTGACCGCGGTCAAGAAGGCCGAGGACGACTCCACACTCGTGATTCGGTTTTACGAATGGGCGGGCAAGAAGGGCGACGTGCACCTGCGGCTTCCCGTGAAGGCCGAGGGCGTCCAGGAGACCGACCTGATGGAGAGGCCGCTCCACCCACTGCCGCTCGACGCGAGCGGAACCGAAGTGGCGGTCCCCACCGGACCGTATGAGATCAAGACGCTGAAGGTGACGTTGGCGAAAGGAAACTGAGCATGAAAGCCGGGAGCTTGATTACGATGCTTTGCACTCTCAGCGCGGCCTGGGCGGCCGCGCCGCAGGTGGAACTGATCCAGAACGTGGCCGCACGCCAGAACGTTACGCTCAACGGCCCCTGGCGGACCATCGTGGACCCCTATGACAACGGCTACTTCGACTACCGCCACGAGCCCATCCCGGGCGGCGGCTGGGCGGCCAACAAGAAGCCGCAATCGAAGAGCGACCATATCGAGTACGACTTCGACACGTCGGCCCAACTCGAGGTGCCGGGCGACTGGAACACGCAGCGGCCCGATCTGTTCCTCTACGAGGGCAGCGTCTGGTACGAGCGCAACTTCGACTACCAATTGCGCCCGGGCCGCCGCCTCTTCGTCTGGTTCGGCGCGGCCAACTACGACGCCATCGTCTTTCTGAACGGCAAAAGACTGGGCGAACACGTGGGCGGCTTCACTCCATTCCAGTTCGAGATCACCGGCCTGGTGCGCGAGAAAGGCAACTTCCTAATCGCCTTGGTGAACGACCAGCGGCACCCCGAAGGTGTTCCCACGGTCAATACCGACTGGTGGAACTACGGAGGCCTGACGCGCCAGGTGCGCCTCGTTGACGTGCCTGAGACCTTCGTCGAAGACTACTTCGTGCAACTCGAAAAGGGTTCTCGCAACCACATCGCAGGCTGGGTGCGGCTCAACGGCCCTCAGAAGCGCCAACGCGTCACGGTGCGGATTCCCGAGGCCGGCGCCCAGACCAGTGTCGAGACGGATGCGAACGGCTACGCGCCGATCGCCTTCGACGCCCAGCTCGCGCTGTGGTCGCCGGAAAGCCCGAAGCTGTACGACGTTTCCATCGAAGCCGAATCGGATCAAGTCAAGGACCGGATCGGATTCCGCTCCATCGAGACCTCCGGGCGGCAGATTCTGCTGAACGGCAAGCCGATCTTCCTGCGCGGAGCGTCGATACACGCCGAAGCGCCCATCCGCACCGGCAGGGTCTTCAACGAGGCGGAGGCGCGCACGCTGCTCGGCTGGGCCAAAGAGCTGGGCTGCAACTTCGTTCGCCTGGCGCACTATCCGCACGACGAGGCGATGACCCGCATGGCGGACGAGATGGGCATGCTGGTGTGGTCCGAGGTTCCGGTCTACTGGACGATTCAGTGGGAGAACCAGGCGACCTTCGAGAACGCCCAGCACCAACTGGAGGAGATGATCGCGCGGGACAAGAACCGCGCCTCGGTAATCCTATGGTCGGTGGGGAACGAGACGCCGCGGGTTGAGGCGAGGCTGAAGTTCATGAGCGCGCTTGCGGGGCGGGCACGCGAGCTCGATCCGACGCGCTTGATTACCGCGGCGCTCGAGATCCACTACCTGGGCCAGACCATGATGGTCGACGACCCGCTGGGCCAGTACCTCGACGTGGTCTCCTGCAACGAGTATCTGGGCTGGTACGTCGGCCTGCCGGACCAGCCGGACCGGGCCGAGTGGAAAACCACCTACGACAAGCCATTCGTCTTCAGCGAATTCGGCGCCGAGGCGCTGGAGGGCCTTCACGGCGACGACATGACGGCTTGGACCGAGGAATATCAGGCCAACGTCTACCGCCATCAGGTGGCGATGTTCAAGCGCGTGCCGTTTCTGAGCGGCACGGTGGCCTGGATCCTGATGGACTTTCGCTCGCCCCGCCGCGCGCTGCCGGGAATCCAGGATTTCTTCAACCGCAAAGGCCTGGTCTCGGACCGCGGCAACAAGAAGCTGGCGTTTTATGTCCTGCGGGACTACTACCAAACGGTCCAGCCGCCGGAGAGGTGAAGCCACCTGCGGTGTCGTTCGACCACGAAGAGTCGAGTGGCCCGTGATTCCGAGAGTGGCCGGCATCAACGCTCTCCGCGAGGCCGTGCGCCACGCTCGGGCAGCCATGGGGCGGGGAACGCTATAATCCCGCATCAGGGGGTCGGCGAGGAGACGAATGACCAAGACGCTGCCGGAGAATGCCTACAAGCCGCTCGCGCCCGGGGTGGTCTATGAGCCGATGGTCCCCGCCGAGGCGCGCGTGCCGGAGCTGACCTGGCGCTCGGTGGTATGGGGCGCAGTCCTCTGCATCCTGTTCAGCGTTGCTTCGGCTTACTCCGGCCTCAAGGTCGGCCAGGTGATGGAGTCGGCGATTCCAATCTCCATCCTGGCCATCGGTCTCGCGCGCGTTTACCGCCGCCGCTCGTCGCTGCTCGAGAACGTCATCATCATGGGCATGGGCGGCGCCGCCGGAGGCGTGGTGGCCGGCGCCATCTTCACCCTCCCGGCGCTCTACATCCTCAAGCTCGATCCGCACCCCGTCGAGACGGTCTTCATCTGCCTGGCCGGCGGCTGCCTGGGCGTGCTCTTCCTGATCCCGCTGCGCCGTTACTTCGTGCGCGACATGCACGGCAAGCTGCCGTACCCAGAGGCGACCGCCATCACCGAAGTGCTCGTCACCGGCGAGAAAGGCGGCTCGCAGGCCCGGCTGCTGCTCCAGGCGACCTTCATCGCCGGCGTCTACGACTTCCTCGTCACCACCTTTCAGGTCTGGAAGGAGAACCTGGATTTCCAATTCCTCCCCGCCATGCGCGCGCTCACCGAACGCACCCGGGCGGTCTTCAACTTCGACGCTGTCGGCTTTATCCTCGGCCTGGGCTACGTGATGGGCCTGCGCAGCTCGATGATCCTGTGCTCTGGCGGCGTGCTTGCGAACTTTGTGCTGGTGCCGCTGATCTGGTTCATCGGCAGCCACCTTCCCGATACCGCGGTCTACCCCGCCAGCGTGCCCATCGCCAAGATGACCGCCGTGCAGATCTTCCGCGGCTACGTGCGCTTCGTGGGCGTGGGCGCCATCGCCACGGCGGGCATCTTCGGCATCGTGAAATCGCTGCGCATCGTGGCGGGCTCGTTTGGAATCGCGGCGCGGGCCTTCCGCCACGGCGAAAGTCCCGGGCAGGAGCGCACGGATCGCGACATCCCCCTGATGTCGATTCTGCTCGGCGTCGTCGTGAGCGCGCTGGTAGTCGCGGTACTGATGGGCCGGCTCTCGGGCTCGCTCGCCATCCTCGGCATCGGCCTGCTCATGACGCTGGTGTTCTCCTTCTTCTTCGCCTCCGTGGCAGCGAACGCCATCGCCACCACCGCGCGCAACCCGGTCTCCGGCATGACCATGCTGACCGTCATCATCTCCTCGGTCGTACTGCTGCGCTTCGGTCTGACGGGGACCGCGGGCATGTTCTTCGTCATGACCATCGCCGGAATCGTCTGCACCGCGCTGGCTGTTTCCGGCCAGTTCATCACCGACCTCAAGGCAGGCTACTGGCTCGGCTCGACGCCCGCCGCGCAGGAGAAGGTGAAGTTCGTGGGCGTGCTCGCGGCCGCCCTCGCCAGCGGCCTGACCATCGTGTTGCTGGCCAAAGTCTACCAGTTCGGCGAGGCTGCGCCGGGCGACTTGCGAGCCGTTCTGCAGTCGCCGCAGGCCTCCATCATGAAGGCGCTGGTCCAGGGATTCATGAGCCAGCAGCCGGTGGCCTACGTCCTGTTCGGCGCGGGCGCCATGATCGCGCTCGTCATGGAGATGCTCGGCGTGCCCGCGCTGATCTTCGCCCTCGGCATGTACCTGCCGCTCGAGCTGAACACGCCGGCCCTGGTGGGCGGTTTCCTCTCGCACTTCCTGGGCAAGCGGTCTGAGCGTGCGGGCGGCGAGCGCGGCACGGCCATCCGCGAGCGCGGCGTTATCATTGCCTCGGGTCTGATGGCGGGCGGCGCGCTCGGCGGCGTTCTCGGGGCCTCGCTGCGCTTGTTTCACTGGTACAGCGAAGACCGTCTCAAGACCCCGTTCTACGACCACGACGCCGTCTCGCAACTCGTCTCGGCGGGCATGTTTCTGGCGCTGTGCGCCTACGTCTGGTTCTGGTCATTGAAGAAGGAGCGGACATGACCTTCAACGAGCTGGTTGGCACCGCGATTCTCGGCATCGACACGCTGTGGGGCGGCGACGTGATGTGCGCCTCGGGAACGGGCCGCTTCATCGCCGATTCCTGGTTTTCCACAGAGCCGCTGCCCGTGGCCTACACTCATCCCGCCGCCGCGTGCATCCGCGCTTCAGGCGGCGTGGCCGCGAAGCAGCCGGACCGCGAGGCCATCGACGCCTACCTCGCCGCCGTAGACATCCGCGGCGCCATTCGCCGCCTGGCCGCCGCAGGCGCGCCCGATTATATCCTCGGTCTCGCGGACTGCTTCGACGTGATGTGGGACCTGGCCATGGAGGTCCTCGGCAAAGGCGAGCCCGTGCCGTACGAACGCGCCGTTCTGGCCTCCACCGGCGTGCCGCCCTCGCCATCCGATCCGGCGCCGAAACGCGAGCGCGTGGCGGAACTGCTGGCCCGCGCCGGGCATCCGTCGCGCACGCCCGAGGAGTTGCTGGCGGCCGTCGACGCCTGGAGGCGCGAGCGGCTCGTCCCCATGGCCTCCGTGCGCGCGCTCGGCAACGCCGTCATCGCCGCGTACGAGCGGTTGTGCGTGGCCAACCTCCTGCCGCATCTTCCGCCCGTTATGGCCGCCGTCCCCCGCGCCAACATCGCGTTCCTGCCGATCAAGGACGCCTGGTTCTCCGGCTCCATGAACTACCTCGGCCGCGCGCGGACGGCCGCAGGCCTCCCCGAATACGAGGCCAGCTACGAGATCAACGCGTCTCTTGAAATCTCCGTGCCCGAGTTCGAGCAGCTCGTCAGCCACGAGGTGGTGCCGGGACACGTGACCACCTTCGCCTACCTTCAGAACCTGTACGTGCGCGGCGAGGTCGGCTTCGAGGCCACGGTGCTCACCATGAACACGCGGGCCGCGACGCTGTTCGAGGGCATCGCGAACAATGCCGTTCTCATTGCGCATGGCGTCGCCGCCGTCGACGAGCTAGAGGACGAGGACCTGCAAGCCGGCGTGCTGCTGGCGCTGCTCCAGGACGACGCCAAGAACCAGTCGTCGTATCTCACCTGGAAGGAAGGCGTGCCGCAGCCGGACGTCGCGGCCGTTCTGCGCCGCGACTACCTGGTCTCAGCCGAGCGCGCGGCCAAGCTCGCGGGACCCTGGGCCGCCACCCTCTCCTCGGCCGCATGTACCTGCCCGCCTACCGCACAGGCACCGAGCGCGTGGCCGATCTCAGGCGCCGCTATCCGGACGCGCAGGTTCTCCCCGCGCTCTACGGCCTGAACGGCCTGGTGGACATCACCACCGTCGAGGCCGCGATCAAACCTTGATCTTCTTCCAATTGGCGAGGCATCGCTCCACCGTCTCGAGCTCGGAGAACTGGCCGCCTTCCTGCTCGATCAGGTAGAACTCCACGCCTCCGACGGATTCCGCCGCGGCGAAGATCTTCGCCCAGGGAGCGTCGCCTTCTCCGAACAGAACCTGGTACCCCTTGCCCTCCGCCCGCGACCAGTCCTTGCAGTGAATCGAATTGATTCGGCCGGGATTCGCCTCGATCCAGGCCACCGGGTCGGAGCCCACTTCGAGGCAGGTGCCCACATCGAGCTGCAGCATCACGTCCTTGGGCGTCCCCTCGGCGATCACTTCCAGCGGGCGCTTGCCGTCCAGGGGCGTGAACTCGAGCTGGTGATTGTGGTAGCCGGTCTGCATTCCGAGAGGCCGCAGGGTTTCCGCCGCCTGGCTGAGCTGGCCGGCAACGGCTTTCCAGCCATCGAGCGTCGCCACGTTCCCGGCGCTCGCCAGCACGATGAACTTCGCGCCCAGAATCTGGTTGAGCTCGATCGCTTTCGGCAGACCGGCGGCCGCGAGCGCTGCCGTCCCGTTGTGCGTCGAGTTGCAGCGCACTCCGAGATCGTCCAGCAGCTTGCGTACTTCCTTGGCATATTCGGGCGTCCAGTCGTAATACGGCGCGTAGAATTCCACCACCTGGTAGCCCATCTTCGCAACCGCGCGCACCGTGCCCATCAGGTCTTTACTGAGATCGCCGCGAACGGAGTACAGTTCCAGGCCGACGGGAATCTGCTTACCGCCGCCCACGCTGGCGGCCAGCGGAAGCGCACCCGACAGCGCCAGGAAAGCTCGCCGCGACACCGAATCATGCTGTGCCATGCTGACGACCTTAGCACATCGGCAGTGGGGTACATTGAGTCTTAGCTCTCGGAACCGAGCCGCAACCGTGACGGGACTGCGAACAAATCCGGGGACACGCCTGCGCCGGTCCGTAAGCGGGGCATTCGGCGTGGCAAGCTCGGAGTGTCCCCGGATTTGTTCGCAGTCCCATCGGGGAGCGATCGAACGTCCGGAGGAGGTAACGGTTATGAAGCTGGCCTTCGGCCTCTTATTGCTTTTCTCCGCGGCCCCGATCGTGGCGCAGGAACCCGTCAACCCCCACGCCTCTCCCGAAGCCCGCGCGCTCCTGAAATACCTCTACGCCATCTCCGGCCATTACACCCTGGCCGGCCAGCATAATTACCCCAACCACATCGCCCGCTGGACCGATCGCGCCTACGACCTCACCCTCAAATACCCCGCCCTGTTCGGCCAGGATTTCGGCTTCGAAGCCGGCGCGGACAAGGATTCCATTTTGGCCCGGCCTGAGTTGATCGCGGAGGCCGAGCGCCAGTACCGCAACGGCGCCGTCGTCACCCTGACCTGGCACGCCGTCCGGCCTACCGACGACGAGCCGGTCTCGTTCCGCGAGAACGTCCAAGGCCACCTCACGGATTTCGAGTGGAGCGAGTTGCTGACGCCCGGCAGCACACTCTACAACCGCTGGTGCGCGCAGGTGGACGTCATCGCAGGCTACCTGGAGCAACTGCGCGACGCGCGCGTTCCGATTCTCCTCCGCCCCTACCACGAAATCAACGGCGGCTGGTTTTGGTGGAACGGCAGGAAAGGAAAGGACGGGTCGGCCGCGCTCTACCGCCAGTTGTTCGATCGGCTGGTGAACTACCACAAGCTCGACAACCTGATCTGGGTGTGGAACGCGAGTCCCCCCGCCCCGGGCGGCCCGGGCCCTTACGCCGACTACTTTCCCGGCCTGGAATACGCCGACGTGCTTTCCGCCGACGTTTACGGCGAGTTCAAGCCGGCCTTCTACGACGGCCTCGTGGCGCTGGCCGCCGGCAAGCCGATCGCTCTGGGCGAGGTCGGAGCGGTCCCCAGCCCGGCCGTCTTGAGAGATCAGCCCAAGTGGGCCTGGTTCATGTGCTGGAGCGACATCGTCGAGCGCGCCAATTCGGTTGAAGATCTTCGCGCCACCTACACCGCCCCGAACGTCCTGACCCGCGACGATCCCCGGCTCGCCGAGCCCATGGCGGCGATCCGGAAGGCATCCGCCGCGCCGGCGCCCGAGCCGGTCACGCCCCAGCCGTCGCCGGAAGCCCGGGCGCTGCTCGCCCGCCTTCAAGCCGTCTCCGGCGAGCGCACGCTGAGCGGCCAGGAGAACGATCCGCAGGCGGCCTCTGGCGCCACGGATCGAGTCTTCGAGATCGCCGCGAAGCATCCCGCCATCTACGGCGCGGACCTGGGCGGCGCCGCGCGCCAGGCGATCGTCGACGAGGCGAAACGCCAGAACCAGAACTATGCCGTGGTGACGCTGGCGTGGCGCGCCACGAGGCCCACCGATGGAGACCCGGCCGGAAAGCTGACGGATTTCGAGTGGAACGAACTGTTGGCGCCCGGCTCCCGGCTCTACCAGCGCTGGTGCGCCCAGGTGGACGCCGTCGCCGCCGACTTGAAGCAGTTACAGGATGCCGGCGTGGCGGTCCTCTGGCGGCCCTATCCGCAATCGAACGGCGCGCGCTTCTGGTGGGCCGGCCGTAAGGGCAGCCGCGGCTCGGCCGCTCTCTATCGCCAGCTTTTCGATCGTCTGGTGAATTACCACAAGCTGCGCAACCTGGTCTGGGTGTGGAACGCCGCCGCGCCCGGATTCGGGCCCAACGCGCCCGGCGCCTATAGCGACTTCTTCCCCGGATTGCAGTACGCCGACGCGCTCGCCATCGACATCGAAGACGGCAACTCCCGCTGGCGCCGCGATGGCGAGTTGTCCGTTTTCGGCGTGGGCAAGGTGATCGGCCTGGGCCTGACCGGCCGTCTTCCCGCCCCCGGTTTCTTCGACCAGCAGCCCCGCTGGGCCTGGTTCCTCGCCGCCCCCGGCGCCACAGAACAGCCCGACGCCCTGCGCGCCCTGTATAACCGTGCACGCATTCTCAGCGCCGGAAACTGAGCCCTTACCCCTCCAGCCGCTCCATCATCTCCAAACAAACCCGGCTGTTGTGGTAGGGGCACTTCCACGGGCCCACCAGACACGCATCGGCCGGATCTTCCTTCTCGGTATACGGCACGCCCTGCGGGCTCAGCTTCGCATACCACTCGCCGTGCACCTTGTCGACCACCTTCTCTTCGATGTAGTCCCAGGCCCGCCGCGCCGCCTCCAGGAACCGCTCGTCGCGCGAAAGCTGCCAGGCGTTGTAGAAGCCCACCACCGCCTCCGCCTGCGCCCACCAGTGCTTGTTGGGATCGACGAGCACGCCCTTGGAATTGGCCTCGTAGAACAGACTGCCGTCTTTGTCCAGGCCTTGCTCATAGACGGCGAGGGCCATTCCGACGGCCAGCTTCCGCGCGCGAGAGAACAGCTCCGTGTCCCCCAGCACCTCGGCAGCTTCGCAAATCAGCCAGCTTCCTTCGATGTCGTGGCCGAAGGAAATGTGATCGGTGAGAGAGTTCCACTGGTTGTCGAAGAACATCCGGAAGTGCCCGGTGGTGGAGTCAACGATGTGCTCCATGGTCACTTCGAGCAGCGCCTTCTGCCGGGCCACCAACTCCGGATCTCTCCACACGCGCAGCAGGTTGGTGTAGGCCTCCATCACGTGCAGGTGCGTGTTCATCGACTTGGGGCTGTTCAGATCCTTCTCGCTCAGCCGCAGGTCATCGAGTGCGCCCCAATCCCGGCTGCACGCCTCCAGGTACCCTCCATAGATCCGGTCGCTGCTCTTCTCCTCGATCAGCCGGAAAAGCTGCTGCGCCCGCGCCAGGCTTTCCGCCTCGCCCGTCGCCCGGAAGTACTCGGCCAGCGCATAAATAGCGAAGGCCTGCGCGTAGATCTGCTTGCGGTCGGAGAGCGGATTGCCCCGATAATCGACCATCCAGTAGACGCCCCCGTACTGCTTGTCCCAGAACTTGTCGAGAATGTACCGATACGCCCAATCGGCGACTTGGCGGTACTCGGGATTCCCCAGCCGGCACGCCGCCGAGAACGTCCACAGGATCCGCGTGTTGATGACCGAAGCCCGCGGCGCTTCCTTCTCCACCTTCAGATCGCAGGTGACCTTTCCGTAGAAGCCGCCGTTTTCGCGGTCCACCGTGTAACGCATCCAGAACGGCAGGATGTTCCCGGTCAGCTCTTTCCTGAATTGCGCCGCCCAAAGCTCTCGCGCCGCCTGGTCCATCATGCCCTCTCTCCTCGCGCCCCGGGCAGCCGCAGATTCTTGTCGATCAACGCGATGCGTTGCCGCACGCAAGCCGCGCTGCGCAACGGGTCGGGCGGCGTGTTCACGACGTAATCGAGCAGCCGCTCCACGGTCGTGGTGACCACGTTGGTTCGCGTATCGGAGGCGCCATAGTAGATGAAGACGTCGTTGCCGCGGCGCACCCAGCCGTTTGAAAACGTCACATTCGAGACATCGCCGATGCGCTCCTCGCCCTCCGGCGCCAGGAAATAGCCGCCGGGCTTGGCAATGACTTTGTAGGGAACCGCCAGGTCGCACAGGAAGCAGTACAGGACGTACCGCAGCCCCGCCGCCGTATTGCGCACTCCGTGCGCCAGGTGCAGCCAGCCCTTCTCCGTCTTAATGGGAGCCGGGCCGAGGCCGTTCTTCACCTCGTTGATGGTGTGATACTCACGCCGGTCGAGAATCGTCTCCTCGGCGATCACCGCGTGCTCCATGTTCCGCGCGAGCCCCCAACCGATGCCCCCGCCGCTGCCCGCCTCAATGAAGCTGTCCTGCGGGCGCGTGTAGAAGGCGTACTGGCCCTCCACGAATTCCGGATGCAGCACGCAGTTGCGCTGCTGTGCCGACGGCGTCCGCAAGTCGTCCAGGCGCTCCCACACTTTCAGATCGTGCGTGCGCGCGATGCCGCACTGCGCCACCGCCGACGACAAATCGCCAGGCGGCGCCGCCGGATCCTTCCGCTCCGCGCAGAACAGACCGTAGATCCACCCGTCCTGGTGCGCCGTCAGCCGCATGTCGTAGACGTTCGTCTCCGGATCGGGGCCTTCGGGCATCACCACCGGGTAATCCCAGAATCGGAACCTATCCACGCCCGTTGCGCTCTCGGCGACGGCGAAGAACGACTTCCGGTCGGTTCCCTCCACCCGCGCCATCAGAACGACGTTGCCGTTCCACTCCATCGCGCCGACGTTGAACGCCGCATTCACGCCGATACGTTCCATGAGAAACGGATTCGTTGCCGGGTCGAGGTCGTAGCGCCAGAACACCGGCGCGTGAGCCCCGGTCAAAACCGGATAGCGGTACCGCTGGAACCAGCCGTTCGAATCGGCCGCCGGCTGGTTCGGCCGCTGGATCAGCTCCTCATGTGCCCGGAACAACCGCTCCCGCCGGGTCTCGAAGTCTGCGTGGGGCATAGAATCTCCTGGGAAGACCATCATATCGTGGGGCACTTCCTGCACGCCCGGCCCGGCCCGCTCGTCATCAATTTGAGTGTTTCTGCGCCCAGTTGTGCTGGTGTGCCTCGCCGCTGCCGCGGCACTGTTCGCGGCCGAGCCGAAGGCCTCCGATCTCTATCGCCAGGCTCTCAAGGCCGAGCGCGCCGGCGACGTCGTTCGAGCCTATCTCCTTTACTCCGAAGCCGCTGCGAAGGATCCGCGCTGCGGGGAATGCCGCATCCGCGCCGACGCTCTCCAGATCCGGGCCGCGCTCAAGGCGCACGCCATGCCGGCGACCGACGCCTCTGGCAGGACCGCCCCGGCGCCGGTTGAGGCCCAACCTGAGCCAGCCGGCTTCTCCTCCGCCATTTCGGAAGAGGAACTGGCCGACCTCCGCCGTCTGAGGCCGCCGCCCGAGCTGAAGGCCTCCCCTGGAATCAAAACCCTCGACCTGACGGGCAACGCCAAGGTTGTGTTCCAGCAGGCCGCCGGCGCCTTCGAACTCGGTGTAGCCTTCGACCCGGATTACGAGGCCGGCCCCACGCTGCGGCTGCACCTGGATGACGTCGATTACCGCCAGGCGCTGCGCGCCGTAGAAGCGGCCACCGGGTCTTTCGTGTTCCCCATCGGCCAGCGCCTCATCATGGCGGTGAAGGACACTCCGCAGAAGCGCGTCGCGCTCGAGCCCACCATCGCGGTGACGGTCCCCATCCCCGACGCGTTGACCCCTCAGGACGCTCAGGAAGTCGGCCGTTCCGTCCAGCAGGCCCTCGATATCTCCAAGCTTTCGGTCGATACCGAGCGCCGCATGGTGCTGATCCGCGACCGCATCTCCAGAGTCAGACCCGCTCAGGCGCTCTTCGAGCAACTGTCGCACAGCCGCGCGCAGGTCATGATCGAGATGCAGTTCCTCGAAGTGGATCGCGCCAGCACGCTCTCCTACGGCCTCCTGGCGCCCAGCAGCTTCCCGATTCCGTTCATCGGGGCGCAGGGCGCGGCCAGTCTCGTCTCCGACCCGACAGAGAAAGCGTTGCTCGCGGCGCTGGGCGCCGCAATCCCGCTGGCCAAGATCGTCAATCTGAATCCCATCATGTTCGGCCTCGGAATCGCCAACTCCGGCCTGTTCGCCACCATGACCAAGTCGTCCTCCAAAACGCTGCTGGACTCCGCGGTTCGGTCCCTCGACGGCAGGACCGCCGACTTCCACGTCGGCAACAAGTATCCGATCCTGACCGGCGAATTGCTGGGGAACTCTACAGCTTCCTTCGGCTCCATCACGACCACGACGGGGACCACGACGCCCACGATCGGCTCCGTGCAGTGGACCGGCAGCGCGGGAAACTACACGCTGATCGTAAGCGGCAGCGGGTTCGGCAGCGCCACGGTCCCGCTCGCCTTCACCGGGGATGTGTCCAACTTCGCGATTTCCGACCAGTCCCAGCAGGCTGAGTGGGGATACACCGGCGACGCCAACGTACTGACGTTTCTGTACTGGGACGACTCGACCATCGCGGTCTCGGGTTTCGGAGGGCAGCCCGGCGACGCGGTCGTCGTCTCGTTGTGGAATTCGATCTCTCAGGCGGGAGTCACGTGGGGCGGCAATGTGCCCACTACCGCCACCACTCCGCAGATCACGTCCGTGCAGCTCTCCGGAACCGGCCAGGACCTCCAGATCGTTGTGCAGGGTTCCGGATTCGGTCCAGCGCCCTCGACGCTGCCGGCGGCGGGTTCTTTCGCGGATCTGAACTACTTCCGGTTCTGGGATTTCCGCAGCCACTGCGGAGCCGTCTCGTCACTCTTCGAGGCTGGGTTCGGATCTGACTCCGTGACCCTCGGCTATCAGTCATGGTCGGATTCTCAAATCGTGATATCCGGTTTTGGGGGGACATACGGCCAGGGCTGTGCGACTTACCAGACCGGCGACCCGGTTGCCATCGCCGTCTGGAACACCGCCGACGCCAGCCTGGAAACAGCGTGGGGAGGAGGGACGAGTGCCTCAACCAGCACCACGTCAGCCAGCACCACGTCGGGCGGCACTCTGGCGAACGTCCCATCGTTCAACTTCGAGGACCTGGGACTGGTGCTGAAGGTGACGCCGCACGTTCATGGGACCGAGGAGGTTTCCCTCGACGTAAGCGCCGAATTCAAGGTCCTCACCACGCAATCCGCGAACGGCATCCCCGTGATCTCGACCCGCAAGATCGAGTCCAAGGTGCGGGTCCGCGACGGCGAGTGGGCGGTGGTGGCCGGCCTGATGAGCCTCTCGGACGCGAAGACGATCACCGGCGTGCCGGTGCTCTCCCGCCTTCCCGGCATCGGCGATGCGATGCGCCAGAATGAACATGACCGGACCGGCGCCGACGTCATCCTGCTGCTCAGGCCGGTCCTGCTCGACGCGCCCCCCGACCCTTCTCTCATACGTCAGTTGTGGCTGGGGTCCGAGACCCGCCTGAAAATCCCGCTGTAGCCCAGCCCTCCCCCGCCCGCAATGCTACACTGGCCGGGTTGTCACTCGTACTCTTCCTCTCCGTCCTGCTCATCGCCGCCTGCGGCCTCGTCTACGAGCTGATCGCCGGCACGCTGGCCAGCTACCTGCTCGGCGATAGCGTTCTGCAATTCTCCACCATCATCGGCAGTTACCTCTTCGCCATGGGCATCGGCAGCGCCCTTTCCCGATACCTGCGGCGCGGCCTGGTCGCCCGCTTTGTTTCCATCGAGCTGATGGTGGGCCTGGTCGGCGGATTCTCCTCGGCCCTGCTGTTTCTAGGCTTCGCTTACGGCGAGGCGTTCCGGCTCCAGCTTTACGCCATCGTGATCGTCATCGGCATCCTGGTCGGCCTCGAAATCCCGCTCCTGATGCGCATTCTCAAGGGCCGCTTCGAGTTCCGCGACCTGGTGGCGCACGTCCTCACCTTCGATTACCTCGGCGCGCTCGGCGCCTCGCTGCTGTTCCCACTCCTGCTGGTGCCGAAGCTCGGACTGGTGCGCTCGGCACTGGCGTTCGGGCTGATCAACGCGGCCGTGGCGCTGTGGTCCACCTTCCTGTTCCGCGCCGAGCTGGGCCGCACCGGCACGCTGCGCGCGGCCTGCTTCGCGGTCCTGGCGGTGCTCGGCGGGGGCATGATTTACGCCGACAAAATCACCGTCGCCGCCGAGAATAACATCTACGCCGACGAGGTCATCTTCGCCCGCGACACCCACTACCAGCGCATCGTCCTGACCAAATGGAAGGACGACATCCGCCTCTTCCTGAGCTCTCACCTGCAATTCTCCTCGCGCGACGAGTACCGCTACCACGAGGCCCTGGTGCATCCCGGCCTGGCCGCGCTGCCCGGCGCGCGCCGCGTGCTGGTGCTGGGCGGCGGCGACGGCCTGGCCGTGCGCGAAATCCTGAAGTACCCGGCGGTGGAAAGCGTCACACTGGTGGATCTCGATCCCGAAATGACCCGGCTTTTCTCCACCCACCCGCTGCTCACGCCGCTCAACGGCGGCTCGCTTAAAGCGCCTCGCGTTCACATCATCAACGCCGACGCCTTCTCCTGGCTCGACACCGCAGGCGGCTTCTACGATTTCGCCGTGGTCGATTTTCCCGACCCCACCAACTACTCCCTCGGCAAGCTCTACACCACTGCGTTCTACAAGCTGCTGGCGCGCCACCTCACCGTGCGCGGCATGGCCGCGGTCCAGAGCACCTCGCCGCTTTTCGCGCGCCGCACCTACTGGTGCATCGTGGAGACCATGAAGCAGGCGGGGTTCGACGTGCATCCCTACCACGCTTACGTGCCCGCATTCGGCGAGTGGGGTTTCGTTCTGGGCGCGTTGGGACCCTACCGGCCGCCGTCCGAGCTTCCACGCGGCCTGCGCTTCCTGAACCCGGGCACGCTGGCGCAGATGTTCGATTTCCCCGGCGACATGGGGCCGGTGCCCGCCGAGGTCAACCGCCTCAACGACCAGGTGCTCGTCCGCTACTACGATCAGGAATGGAGCGCGATCACACATTGAGTGGGACAGGCCTCCGGCCTGTCGTCTCCCGCCGCCGCTTCCTTTCCGCGGCCCTGGCCGGCCTCGCGCCCAAGACCGATCCCCGCATCGCCGGCTCCTTCGTGAACGATTCCGCCGATCTCGGCCACCGCCTCCGCAGCCGCGGCCCTTTCCGCACACCGGCGCGCCGCGAGCGCGTTCCCCTGGCTATCGTGGGCGGCGGCATGGCGGGACTCGCGGCCGGCTGGCGCCTCCAGAAGCGCGGCTTCCGCGACTTTGTCCTTCTGGAAATGGAGAAGCAGGCCGGGGGCGTCGCGCGCTGGGGCGAAAACGCCATCACGGCGTTTCCCTGGGGCGCGCACTACGTCCCCGTGCCCGGCCCGAAGTCGCTGCTCATCCGCGAGCTGCTCGAAGACCTGGGAGTGCTGGTCGACGGACGCTGGGAAGAGCGCTATCTCTGCTTTTCGCCGCAGGAGCGCCTGTTCCTCCACGGCAAGTGGCAGGACGGCATCGAGCCCGAACTCGCCGCGACTCGCCGCGACCATGACGACTATCGCCGCTTCGAGCAGCGCATCGCGGAGTTCCGCGCCTCGGGCCAGTTCACCATCCCCATGGAGCGCGCCGGCCGCCCGCCCGACCCCCTCCTCGACCGCATCTCCATGGCCGACTGGCTCCGCCGCGAGCGCTTCGATTCGCCCTATTTGAACTGGTACGTCAACTACGCCTGCCGCGACGACTACGGAGCGCTGGCCGAAGACACCTCCGCCTGGGCCGGCATCCACTACTTCGCCTCGCGCGAGCCCGAGGAGAAGGGGCCGCTCACCTGGCCCGAAGGCAACGGCTGGGTGGTCCGCCGCCTCCTCGAACGGCTCGGCGCACACGTGCGCACCGGCGCGCCGGTCTGGCGCATCGCGCGGGACGGCCAACGCGTGCGCGTCCTCACCGAAGACGTAGAGTACGAAGCCGAGGCGGTCGTCTTCGCCGCCCCCACGTTCCTGGCGCCGTACCTGATGGAAGATGCCCCGCCCGTCTCCGGCTTCGAGTACTCTCCCTGGCTTACCGCCAACCTGGTCATCGAGCGCCCGCCGCGCGAAAACGCGACCGAGCCCGCCTGGGACAACGTGATCTACGATTCGCCCACGCTCGGCTACGTCGTGGCCACTCACCAATCGCTGCGTTCCATCGAAGGCCCCAGCGTCTGGACGTTCTACTGGGCGCTGGCGAACGGCCCCGCCGCGCGCAACCGCAAGCTGCTGCTCTCGACCGATTGGGCCTGGTGGCGCGACGCCATCCTCAACGACCTGGCGCGCGCCCATCCCGATATCCGCCAATGCGTCTCGCGCATCGACATTATGCGCCTGGGCCACGCCATGGTGCGTCCTCGCGTCGGCTTTCTTTCTTCGGATGAGCGCCGCCGCGCGGCCGGCTGGACCGGCCCGGTCTTCTTCGCGCACTCCGACCTCAGCGGCTTCTCCATCATCGAGGAGGCTCAGCACCGCGGCGTGACGGCCGCCGACCGCGCCTTGGCCCGGCTGGGGGGCCGTTCATGAGATACGCGTCGACAGCCCTCGCCGCGGCCGTCCTGGCTTTCCTCGCCGCATGGCTTCTCATCCGCGAGCGCCCGGTCCGCCGTGTTCCCGCCGCCGCGACCTTCGAGCACCGCTTCCCCGAACAGACCACCGCTTACCGCCAGCCTTCATCCGTTGACGCACGCTGGCACGAGAACCGCGGCCACGCCTGGTCCATCAAAGACCGCGAGGAAACCGATCCCGAAGGCGACCCGCGCTGGGGCCGCATTCTGGCCGGCCGTCCCAAGCTGCGCCCGCAACCCGCCGCCTGCCTCACCTGCCATGCCGCCGCCGGCACGGCTCGCGCCGCCAGCTACTACGAAGCGCGCGACCGCCAGTCGCTCGGCTGCCCCGATTGCCACGACCGCCAGGGCGACCTCCGCTCCGCCGTGTGCGAGCAGTGCCATCGCGAATACTACATCGCGCAGGGCCAGGCTGCATTCCCGGAAGGCCGTACCGCGGATGAGATCGAAGGCTTCTACGAGCGGCGCGGCATCGCCGACTGGATTCACGCCGGGACCGGCGCCGTCGTCCTCAGGGCGCAGCATCCCCAGTTCGAGATGTGCGCCCAAGGTCCGCACGCCCGCGCCGGCGTCGCCTGTGCCGATTGTCACATGCCCTTCGAGCGCCGCGGCGCGACTCGGATCACCGATCACCGCGCGATGCCACCGCTCGATAACGCCGGCCGCGCCTGCCTGCCCTGCCACCGCGAACCGGTCGCCGGCCTGCTGGCGCGCGTCAAGGAGACCGAGCAGCGCACCCAGGCGCTCCTCACGCGCGCCGAAGACGCTCTCGTTGCCGCCATCGACGCCATCGAGAGTGCTCAAGCTGCCGGCGCCCGCCCCGCCGCCGCCCTCAAGCTCCAGACCAAGGCGCAATGGCGCATCGACTTCGTCGCCGCGGACCGCTCCCTGGGCTTCCACGCCCCCCAGGAATCCGCCCGCCTCCTCGCCGAAGCCATCGACTACGCCCGCCAGGCCCAGCTCGCAGCCAGCCTCAAAGCGACCCGCAGAAGTGCGATAGAATGAGTTGGATCGGGCCGTGGCGCAGCCTGGCTAGCGCGCTTGCTTGGGGTGCAAGAGGTCCCGAGTTCAAATCTCGGCGGCCCGACCAGCCTTTTCAACTCCTTAGGGACCTCAGCCCTTTGCCGCATGCCCTTTCATCCCGCATCTAGCCCGCAATTCGATCCGGGCTCGGCCCCACCACGAACAGCTGGCGCTGCATCTGCCGCACCGCTCGCTCGCGCCGGTCCAGGCCGATGATGGTGTACTCGCGCGTCATTGAAGGCCTCGAATGGCCAGCCTGCGCCATGGCCTCAAACGTCGTTGCCCCGGCTTCCTGCACCAGCGTCAGGTGCATCCGCCGGAACGTGTGCCAACCGAACCCGGGGAAGTAGATCCCGAGCTCCTCGGCAACCGGCCGCAAGACCTTCTGCAGCAGTTGCCGGTCGTCGAGCGGTCTGGCCCGCTCATGAAATAGGTAGTGATCGGCACTGGCGCCGGCTGGCTTCAGCGCACAATAGGCCTCCACCAGTTCGCCGAGCGGCAGCGAGCGCTGCGCCCGCTCGCTCTTGGGCTCGCCCGTGTCGCCCCGGTAATAGCGCTCTTCGACGTGCACTACGCCGCGCTCGAGATCTACGCTCCTCCACTTCAGGCCGAGGATCTCCGAGATTCGCATCCCGGTCGAGACCGCGGTTTCCACGATCAAGCGAATCCTGCCAGGTAGACGGTCGAGTAGCGAGCGCAGCTGCTCGGCAGTGAGAATCCGCTTCTCGTACTTCACGCGCTTCTTCCCGATCCGAACCCGGGTGACCGGGTTTCGCCGATCCCAATAATTCCAATCCACGGCCTTGGTGAACATCGAGGACAACACCGCCTTCAGCGCCCGCCTGGTCCACCAGGACAGCCCTTCGGTAGCCTTGACGTTGAGGAAGGCCTGCACCTCCAGCGTCCCGACATCGCAAAGCCGTTTGGCCCCGAGCGCCGGCGTAACATGGTTCTTGAGCAGACAGTGCTGCTGCTCGCGTCCCCCGGGCGCCAAGGTGGGCAGATGCTGCTTTTCATAGATCTGGGCAAAATCCGCGAGCGGAATATGGTCGCAGACAGTGTAGACCTGGTGGTTCACTTCTTCGAGCACGCGAGCACGCTGGCGTAGCGCCTCGCGCTTGCTCACTTCGTCGCAATTGCCTAGTGGATGCCATACCTCCTTCCTGATGATCTTTCCTTCGTCGTCGATGACCCTGATCCGGTACCGAACGTACCAGTAAGGCCTCTTACCGCCATGCCGCAGCACGGCGGGATTCTGAAACTCCCGTTTCGCCAATCGGTCTCCTTGGATTGGCTCGACGAGGATTGGCTCGGGCTTCAAGATAGCACAGCGGCGTGACGCCTTACGCCGCCCTGACTGGACGCCCGAACCGGGTGTTTGCTTTCCGCCCACGGGTCCAGCTTAAGGCCGGTTTCTGAGGCGAGGTCAGCGTTCGACAGTGCGGCAACAATCTGACGACCGCGGCGTGATGGGATGTGGTGGAGAGCCCGTCGGGGAGAACTTACTTGAAAGGAGTCGGAATTCGGCAACAATCTGGAAGCAGGTCAGCCCTTGACAGCTTTTCGCCTCCGGACCTTTGAAAGCAGAGACTGCACATCGCGCCGGAACTCAGGATCCTCCCAAGCGGCGACCCACGTCCCAATGCCGTTTTTTTGCATGTTCGCCGTCGTGGGCGTGAGGTGTTGGTCGAGCGCTTTACAGATCTCCAGGGCCGGTTTCCCTTCTTCCAGGCCGGCCACGATGATCTGCGTTCGCCGCGCGTTCTTCGACCAACCCCTTCCGCTGCGCCGCTTCCCCCGCCCGAGCTGCTGGAGCCATGCGCGCAGACGTGGCAGGCGGGTCTCCGATCCCGAACCGGCGCAGAGCTGCACCAGCTCGAGCCAGTTCGTCCGCTCGTGGTCTCCGGTCGAAAACGCCTCCTCGATCTCCTCGGGCTCAAGCGACTGTCCGACACCACACAGGGTCTTCCGGCCCTCCTCCCAGGGATGGTCCGTCCTGGGCGGGCCAAAGTAGCCCTCCGGGCCGTTGCCCAACACCTCCACCCGATCATGCAGAAGGATGTAGAAGAATTGAAACAGCTTGCTGTAGAACCAATCCCGATGCTCGATCGGACGTGGCCCGTGCACCCGCTGGAAACTCTCGAACGCCGCCGGCCGGAGCGTCCAGTCGAGTACGTTTACGAATTCGGCCGCGGCCCTCAGATCTCCCCGTCTGGATTCAATCACCATTCGGTACATGTCGGTCGGCGTCGGCCCATGACCAGGCTTCAACTCGGGGTCCAGAAACGGCGAGAAGTTGAAGTCCAAAAACTCGGGATCATCCAACAGGTAGAACGTCATCTTGACTGGGGTCTGAGCGAATGGGGACGTATTCAAATAGTCTATATATATATAGATCATTGGAAAGCCCCCTGGCTGGAAGACTCTGCCTGGAGGTCCGGGAGATCCGAACGTGGGCACGACTCCCGGCAGAGGGGCTTGTCCATGAGTGGCCAAGGGGTTGGGCATCCCATGAGCCGATCGTCAGGAGGATTCAAGAGTTGGAGCGATGACTCCCCCGTCCGGCGCCAGCTCCCTCGCGCCGGCCGACCGCCGAGCGGCTTCGGGAAGGGTTCGCACGGGCCGGGTTCGTTCAGAGCGAAACCGAGTGTTTTCTGGAGACCTTCGCGTGTTACCTCGGGATCATTTTGGGGGAGATTCGCACGCAGCTGCGGCGTCGGGTGGCTGACCTGACCGCGAAGTTGCCTTCCGATATCAGGTCATAACGCCCTGCTCCGGTCGGATCGCTCTACCCTTCGCGACCAGGGAGGACCTATTTCCCTGAACCCCGTTCGGGACCAACTTCCGGATCGGCGATACGCTGGGAGAGGGGGATGCGTCGGCGCTTGGACGAGATGTTTTCGGCAAGGCCTTCTAACACCTGAATGGCAGATTTCCGGCTGCCGGACTCCACGGTTGGGGACCGCCCACCGTCATTTATAATAGGCCGTAGCCTGAAAGGGGGGGCGTGTTCCGAGCGGTTGTACTTCTATGTGGCTTCAGCGTTTGCGCCATAGCCGGCAGCGGTCCGGTTCGCGAGGTCACCTCGCAAGCGGAGCGGGTTGGGAACCGTCTCAGTCCCGCGTTTTACAAGGGCTATATCTATTGGATAGGCCGTGATGGCGGGAACGGCACGGTGACGATTTATGCCCCTGACGATCATGCGCCGCTCACCTTTGACGGAAACGGACCGGTCCATAGCATCGCCATTGACACAGATGGCACCGTAGCTGTGGCATGGGGCCGTTGGGATTCAGAAGAGGGCGGTGGCGTCGATTTCCGCGACAAGTATGGTCAGTTGCTGAAAACCATACGGACGCCAGAGTATGTCCCCGTTCATCTTTGGTTCGCCGATGATCATTCGCTCTGGAGCTTCGGGGGCCCGCGTAACGCCGAGGGGCGGTCAGATCCCCACGGCATGACGGTACGAAAGTATCTCCCCGATGGGAAAGAGGCTGGAGCGTATCTGCCTCGGTCTGTGTTCCCGCCGGGACTGGAGCCAGGCGGTTTCCCGTGCTGGCGGCACAGCATCACCGTCGCGCCCGACCGGGTAGGACTCTGGGCGGTCTCGGGCCAGCAGAGCAGCCAAACGGAATGGGTGGAATTGGGCCTGGATGGAAAGCTGCTCGGCAGATGGAGGCTCGATCAGTTCACTAGCGATGCGAATACGCAGGTAGCACTCACCGCAGATGGCCACGTATTTCTTCAGCAACACGACACAAAAACAGGGGCTCACCCGCTGTACGAGCTCGACCGGACTTCTTCCACCTGGCGAGCTGTGGAAGCACCTCCAAGCGGCCGCATGGAAGCTGCCGACGGCGAAGCCCTGATATTCTCCGACTTTGGCCTCGGGCCGATTCACCTGCGCTGGTATCCGCAACCGTAGTGGGACAAATGCAAACTCTCCAGGCCCGTGTCCGAGGCGTGTAATCTGGTTCGGGACGTTCCTTTCTCTCCACACGCTTAGGATGCCGGCCGAAAAGTCCCGATCTGGGAAGTTGAGCGGGATTACTCACGAAACACGCCGCAGGGGCGAGTAGCCCCTCGAGGCTGAATATTGATTGCGACATCCGCTCACAAAAGGGAGTTTAGACACTCTGGCACTTCCGCCAGTTGTTGGACGTTTCAGTCGGGACGAGAGCGCGCAGACTAGAGGCTCATGCCGCCAGGTTCGCTTGCAAGAACGCGAGGGCGGCCCGGACTACCTGCCTTGACTCCTCGCTGTCATCTGCGTAGTCAAACCCGTGCGGACCAGTTGCGTGGTTCACAAACGTGACCGGGAGATTACACCGAACCATCGCGGCCAGGAACCGGTCCAAAGCTTCGTTCAAGCCAACAACCTGATCTTGCCCCGCTCTGGCGATGAACAGAGCCGTATCCGTTGGCAAATCTTCCACTCGTCGCCCCGCCGTCGGGTTTGCGAAATGGTACTGGCCAGCAGCCCTCGCGACGTCTACACCTCCACCGAGATCCAGCGTGATCCCATAACAGAGGACGCCACAACGCGCTCTGCCATCCATCAATACGGACAGCGCCACAGGCGCATTGCCCGAACAGGTCCACACGCCGATCCGCTTCTCGTCAATCCCCAATGCATGGCTGTTCTCTTGAAGGTAGGACAACACTGAATTCACGTCGTCTGCTGGATTCCTCGTCTCATAGACGACGCCTACCATTCCTGAAGCAGCAAACAGTTGGCACCACGACACCATCATGCCCATCTCGCGGAACTGGCACCCGAACGGTGTCGTCACTCCTACATCGGGGTATCCCAAAACAATCACAACCGCCGGTCTCAGAGTCGCTCCGCCAGGTTCATGCCCCTTGGGATAGTACAGGTCCAGCGTGAGCGAGCCCGCCTCTGTTGCCAGGTATTCGACGCCTCGCCGCACGGTCACTTCCTCCATGCCCGGGAGTTGGTATACCACCCGTTGCTTCGTAATCTCCATAGGTCTCTCCCAAAATAGAAACGCCTCCTTCGGCCGAAACCGAACGAGGCGTGAAATCGAGCCTGAGCTTTGCAGGCCAACTCAATGCTAAGCGATTGCTGGACACCGGATCAAGCGAAAAATCGATGGGACCGCCAGTGACCAATTCTGCCGGCTTTTGAGGCCAAGTTTTACCGGACGTTCCGGCCGGCCATTGAGTCCTCGGGTCGAGTAACGGCCCACTCGGAAGTTGGGCTCGGCAACCTCTGACGCCGAGGGCGGCCCAACTTCCGCTCGGAGGTCCAGGACTCTGCTTCCGGGATGTTGGTTCCCTCGGGTGGTGGGGCAGGGTCGCTCCACAGAACAGCTACCGGTATGGACTATTAACGCTCGCGTACGATGGACGCGGTTCGCGCCTGCACAAGGGGTCAGCACCGAAGCCGAACCGGAAGCTCTCAGCAGCTGGCAGGAGGGCCATCCAAGAAGCTGTGAGAAGATGGTGGGCGAAAAAAAGAACCGCGAAAGCCGCACCTGCCCGCACGAAGGCTGTTGTCAGGACGGCAGCTCCGGCAAGAATGGCGAAGAAGCGTGCGCCCGCCGAGAAAGCGGCGATGAAGAAGGCGACTGCGAAGAAGATGGCGCCAGCCCCGGCGCCGGTTGTGGATGAGCCTGTCGCTCAGTAGCGGTTCACGAGGAGATGCCGCTTCGGATGTGCTGCCATCGAGACTCCCTCTCGCCGGCTCGGTCCTGATATTCGTCGCCGACGACCACACCGACCGGAAACACTGCGCCCAGCAATGCCATCGTCTTAGTAGTGGGCATTCGGGTTTCAGCTTGCCCACTTGCGCTTCAGACCTTCTGCCGGGCGGGGCCGGCGATCTCCTTCACCGCTCCGCGTTCGTCGACAATTCGGATGCGAACTCCGTCCGGCACTTGCAGCTCGGCCCCTTTCTCGCGGCTGTAATCGAGCGCCAGACTGCCGTTCGGCGTGGGGATGCTTACCTTTACCCAATCGAAGCTCTTCCAGTTGGGCCGCAGTTCACAGAGGCGGTAGCCGGGCTCGATGACTCGCAGGCCCAGCGTGCCGCGCATGAGCAGAGAGACGGCCGTGGCTCCGGTCCAGCCGTGGTTCAGGCTGAGACCGTACGGCCGGCCGTAAAACATGAGGCGCTCTCGTGGGCCGTCGCCGATCCGGATGTCTTCGATAAAGCGCGTGAACCCGTTGTCGAGCATCCAGCCCCAATTCTTCTTCAGGTAGTCGAGAGCCTTCGGGAAACGGCCGGCCTTGGTGTACGCCATCAGCTCGTAATAGGCCTGCATGCTGATGTTGCGGGAGTGGTTGCGCGGATTGTCATAGACTGCGCTGAACAGGCCCGCGGTCTTCCCTTCCGGGACTAGGTCGAGCAGGATGCCCCAGGTCTGGGCGTGCGGCGAAACGCGCGGGTCGCGCGCGCCGGTGCGATCGAAACCGTTAATGAAAGCGCCCTTGGCATCGTCCCAGAAGACGCGGACAATGTTGGCGCGGAGCCGCGCCGCGATGGTGGCATAGCGGTCCGCCAGGGCCGTGTCGCCCCACCCACGCGCGAGCCGGGCGCCGGTCTCGAATGAGAACAGAATGAGCATCTGGCCGTAGGTAGGCGTGCCCGCGCAATCCAAGTCGGTGTCACGCTTCTCGCCGCGGTCGGACTTTCCGGCCCAATCCGGGTAGTATTCGCCGAGGTAGTCGACGCCCTCCACCTGCGGGCCTCCGTGGCTGGTCTTTTTCGGCGAGAAGGCGCTCGCGGAGATGAAGCCTTGCTGGTCCTGAAGGCGCGTGAAGAGATCGAGCACCTCGGTCACGTTGGCGCGGTAGCGCGCGGAGAAAGACGCGTCGCCGCGCGTCAGATAGTCCTGGCCGAAGCCCATGACGAAGTACATCAGCAGTTCGAACTCGCCGATGCGGTCCAGGGCGGCTCCGGGGGGCGGCGTCTGCGTGAGCAGCGTGTTGCGCACCACGGCGGTGTCGAAGAAGACGCAATCCACGGCGTCGAAATCGATGTTCTGATCGAACAGCCAGACCAGAGCGTCGCGCTTGATGCCGTCGACAATGGTGGCATCGTGCATGCAGGCGTGAAGCGTGGCGGCGCCCACTTTCCAGATTTCGTTCAAGCGGGCGTCGCTCGACTCGAACGATCCGCGGTATTCGACCGGGTAAATTCGAGCGTTCATGCCGACCGCTTCGAGCCGGCAACTCTCTGCAGCGCGGAAACGGACGAAGCGGATGGCGCGTTCGGGAAGCGTGAAGGCGCTCCGGGCAGAGTCGAGCCGCACGGGCGCAAGCGGTAATTGCTCGAACTTCGCCTCATCCATCTCGGTGGCTTCTTCGAAAGACTCGCCGACCGCAACGGCTAATTCGCCCTCGCCGGAGGCTGCGAACTCAAGCACGCCCAACTCGATTTCGTGGAAGTCGAGCACCACCTCCCCGCCCTTGGCCAGATCGTACTTGCCGGCGCTTGCGCTTGCCTTAGAGAGGCGGACGGCTCTGCGCGGCAGCAGCCGTTTGTGGCCGTCGATGTCCTTGTCGGGGAACGCGCCTGGCGAGCCGAGGCTTTCCCCGAATTCCGCGGCGGTCCATTGCTCGCCATCGAGGCTCGCTTCCCATCCCTCGCCCGTGGCCACGCCCTGGCCTTCGAGCAGGAAACAGGGCAGGGAGAGCATCATGTCCTGCATCACGAGGATCTCCACGGGGCCGGCGGGCAGCACGCGGTGGTTCACCGTGATATCGCCTTCGCGGCCGTTGACGCGCACGCGCGTTCGGCCGAGGGGCCAGGCCCAGCGGATGGGCGTATCGGCAGCGAGCGTCAGGCGGCGGCGGAACCACGCCACGTACTCGGGACGCTGGTAGAAGCCCGGATAGCCGACGTTGGCCACGCGTTCGAAGGCGACGCGGGAAACCCTGGTGTGAAGGTGATAGGCGAGCTGGCCCGGATGCCAGATCCAGCGCGCGGCACCCGGCGCAGCGGGAGCGGGCGCTTGTACAGTAACCTGCTCCGAGCCAGGCATTCGAGTGGCAACTGCGGGCGAAAGTACGGCGCCGCTCGCGGCGACTCCCAGCTTCAGCAACGCTCTTCGGTCGAGATTTGACATGGATCCTACCCCCTGGAACACCCCCGAATTTCCATCTTGGCTCGCAGTGTGCGGTCAGTTTATCACAAACATCCAAGTCTTGATCCTTCGAACCGCATTCTCGAAGCGCAGTTTTTCTGCGGCAGCCGTCTTTTGACTCCGCCAACCATCGTCATAAGATGCGCCGACCGGCGCTACCGATAAGGCTCCTTAACGAGAAGAACGAGGATCAAGGTCGACAACGCGCTGGGCTCGCTGATCGAAACCAATCGCCTCAAGGCCACTCCGTGATTCTGAGGAGTAGCACTGATTTCGTCGATGTTTCGCCTCGTTATTGGCGAACCAGCTCGACGCGCCGGTTCTCTGCTCGGCCGAGCTCGGTGGCGTTGTCGGCTACGGGTCTGGCCTGGCCGAAGCCGACAGAAGCGAGCCGGTTGGCGGAGATGCCCTTTGAGATCAGGTACTCTCTGACGGCAGCGGCGCGCTTCTCAGATAGAGCCTGGTTGTGGACGACAGTGCCGGTAGAGTCGGTGTGACCTTCGATCATGACCTTCCAGGTCGCTTCGGCGGTGAGGAGCCGCATGACCTCGTCCAGCGTCGGCAGCGACTCGCTGCGTAACTTGGCCGAGTCGACGTCGAAGAGGATGCCGTACAGGCGCGCGCGACCCGCCGTGGCGAGTCCCTTGCGCAGTTCACCCGAGACAGAACCCGACCAGTGGGGGCAGGAGCCGACCTCATCGGAAACCCGGGTACCCGTCCAGTCGCCGTCGACGGGGCGGCCCTTGTCTGTCTCCCGCCACCAGTAGCCGCGAAAGCTCCTGCCGTCTGGGGCAAAGACGAACACGGCCGGGCCGCGGCGGGGGTCGCCCGTCTGGCTCCAGGTCATCTTCATCACCCGACCCTCGACGGTGCCCTCGAAGAGGCCGTCCCGAAACTCGTAGCAGCCGATGAGCGCCGTGCCCTGCTGGCGCAAGTGAAAGTCATTCCAGTTCGTCCGGTACGTTCCTGAGATGGTGCCGACGGGCTGTGCCGGCGGCTTTGCGCCGAAGCCGCGGAAGCCCATCAGCTCAGTCCAGTCCGCGTCGCCGTGATTGTTGACGATAGTTAGTCGCACGAAACGCCCGGCCGGGGTCGCGGACGCCTTAAAACGCTGGCCATCCTGGCGTTCCTCGAGGGCGGCTTCGAGCGCCTTCTGAAAAGGGCCTTTCAGCGCCGCGGAGACCTCGACCGTAACGTTCTTCGCGCTCCTCCCCGGGCCATCGGCGCCCGCCGTGTCGAACTCAAACGCCGTAAGCGTCGCCAGGGTCGCGAGCTCGAAGACGAAGACGTTGTTGGCGGTCTGACCTTTCTGGCTGCACCATCCGCTTGAGGGCGCATCGTCCAGCACGTTCAAAGGCAGCCAGCCTGAATCGGAGGACGGCGGCTCCACCACCGGCAGCGCGCCTTCGCCCAGGGCGAGCAGGTTGACTGCCTGGCCGGTGGCGACGCCGGCGCCAGCGAAGAGCGCCACCAGGAACGCACCCAGGAACCGAGCGGACGTCGTCATGAACAGTCAACCTCCTCGTAGTCGTCGAGAACTCACTTCTTGCGGCTCACCCCGATGGCGTGACATCGCAGATCTCTACTAAGAGTATCCATGCCCCTATTCGGCATCTTACCGCCTCCGATGGCAGCCTG
Organism: Bryobacterales bacterium; assembly: GCA_963719445.1. GTDB lineage: Bacteria > Acidobacteriota > Terriglobia > Bryobacterales > Bryobacteraceae > DASWZN01. The sequence continues at coordinate 1,699,441 of OY970385.1, read as the reverse complement.
CGGCTACGAGTTCAAACTCCACTTCCCACCTCGCGCGCAGGGGCGATCGCCTCGTGCCGCCCTTTCGGTCTGCGGTGACCGGCCAACTCACCCCTTCGGCGTCAGCGGAGATCTATCAAATTACGGCACATGACAGCAATGGGCGTTAGAACTAAGCCGCTGACGCGGCGGACGCAGGCGCGTCGGTATGCGGCGGGACTGTCGCGACGTTGACAGCGGTAGCGTCGGTCACAGAAAGGAGATTTTCTGTGACCGCACTTCGTCAACGAGTGCTGGACGAACTCCAGCGTCGCAACTATTCGCCGGCCACGACTCGTGGTTACATCCTCGCGATCAGGCAGTTTGCCGAGTATTTCGGCAAGTCGCCGGAGCAACTGGGCGGCAACGAGATCCGCCAGTTTGAAACGTACCTGCTCAAAGAGAAGAAGCTTGCCCCTGGCACGGTTGAGGGGCGCATGTCGGCACTTCGTTTTCTCTATAGGAAAACACTGAAACGTCGGGACATCGTCTACGATGACCTGATCTTCCCCAAAACGCCGAGGAAGTTGCCCGTCGTGCTCAGCCCCGATGAAGTGGCCCGTATGATCGAGGCGGCGCCGAATCGGATGCATCGCACCATCCTTATGGTCCTCTACGCCACGGGGATTCGCCGCACCGAAGCATCCCTGCTCAAGGTCAGCGACGTCGACAGCGAGCGGATGGTTATCCACATCCGTCAAGGCAAAGGTTCTCGCGATCGTGATGTGCCCATGACGCCCAAGCTGCTCGAAGCCCTACGCGAGTACTGGCGGTGGAAGCGGCCCAAGGTTTACTTGTTTCCCAGCACCGCGGGGCATCGCGGGGTAGAGCAGCCGATTTCAGATCACACAATCTGGTACATCTGCAGCGAAGCCGCGAAACGCGCCGGAATCAACAAGAGGATTGGCGCGCACACACTGCGCCACAGCTTTGCGACAACCCTGATGGAATCCGGAACGGACCTGCGGACGATCCAGCTGTTGATGGGCCACGCACACCTGGAACATACGACTCTATATCTCCACTTGTCGCAGCGCCACCTCCACGCCGCGCCCAACCCGCTCGATCAGATCACGGTGGGCAGCCAGAACTTTTCCCGAAAACGACCGGGCAACTATCAGACATGACACGGCCACCCTGGGAGGTGGCCGACATCATCCGCAAGGCGGGAAGCAGATTCATTCAACGCTATCGCGGTTCGCTGACGTGGGCACAGCTCAAAGTGCTGCGCGCCATCGAGCGCTGCCGTACCGCCGCACTCGGTGGCCATCGCGATCAATGCGTTCGCTGCGGGCATCAGGCCATCTCTTACAACTCCTGCCGAAACCGCCATTGTCCGAAGTGTCAGACCAACGCACGAGAGAAGTGGTTATGTGCCCGGCGACGGGAACTGTTGCCGGTATGCTACTTCCACCTCGTCTTCAGCGTGCCGCACGCGCTGGCGCCGTTGATGTGGCAGAACAAGAAGCTCCTCTTCGGGCTCTTGTTCGATGCCAGTGCTGCAGCGCTGCTGGAAGTTGCCGCCGATCCGGCTCGCCTCGGTGCGGAGATCGGCTTCCTCAGCATTCTGCATACGTGGGGACAAACGCTGCAGCACCACCCGCACATCCACTGTGTCGTACCGGGCGGCGGACTGTCGCCAGACCACGCGCGGTGGATTTCCTCACCGTCCCACTTCTTTTTGCCCGTGCGGGTACTCAGCCGCGTGTTTCGAGGGAAGTTCGTAGCCGGCCTCGAAAGAGCATTCCGCCGCAACGAGCTGACCTTTCATGGAGCCTGCCTGCCGTTGTCGAACGGGAAAGCATTCGCCGCATTCGTGCGCACGTTGTTTCGCGAGGACTGGGTGGTCTACGCCAAGCCACCCTTTGGCGGACCGGAACATGTGCTGCAGTACCTGGCCCGCTACACGCATCGTGTGGCCATCTCCAACCACCGGATTATCGCAGTCAACGACACCCATGTCTCGTTCCGCTGGAAAGACTACGCCCATCACAACAAGCGGCGAACTCTGACCCTGACGCACGAGGAGTTCCTGCATCGCTTCCTGCAACACGTGCTGCCGAAGGGGTTCCCTCGCATACGCTATTTCGGATTCTTGGCCAACCGCCGGCGCGGCGAGTTCCTTACTCTGTGCCGCACGCGACTGGACCAGGCTCCACCAACGCCAGCACCCCCGACCGGTGAGACCGCAGTCCGCCGGTGTCCTCGTTGCCAGGGGCCAATGCAGGTGGTCGAGCGACTGACGGCCCTCCAGATCCTGCTTGAGCAAACCAGGCAGGTCTGCATTCTTGACAGCTCGTAGCCACCCCATCACCCCCGCGCCGCGGGCGTGCTCGCCAGCACGCCAACCGGGAGTGTGTCCGCACGCGCCAACAACACCGCTGTCACTCGCGCGTTCCGTGGTTTTCCAGCCGTTGTCGCGTTGCGGCAACGTCCTCCCCTCTATCTGGCGCGCCGCCTCGCCGCCCTCACCCCGAGCATTGGGCGAACAACCGCCATTGAAAACCCATAGCTCCACCCTTCGTGGCGCCGCGCCAGCGGCTTCCTTCTAACGCTCTTATCCGAAGCGCCCCAGCCTCAGCGAGTGCGCTTCGGTCAGGCCGTTTCCCGCTGGGGCACTTCCGATAAGAACCTGGCGTTATCCGTCAACTTGACCGCCGGCGCCCAAGTTCCGGTTGGCCCGTGATGCATCAACTTGAGGATTGCGTTGCCGGAGAGAGTTTCTCAGGTCTATAATCACAGCGGCGTATGCTCGCTGCAGGCACGAGGGTAGGACCTTTCGAAGTCGTGTGCGCGATCGGTGCCGGCGGCATGGGCGAGGTTTACCGGGCGCACGACCCGCGGCTAAACCGCGATGTTGCCGTCAAGGTTCTGCCTGCATCGTTCTCTTCCGACACTTCTCGTCTGCGCCGCTTCGAGCAAGAAGCCCGTGCCGCCGCTGCACTGAACCACCCTAACATTCTCGCTGTCCACGACGTCGGTCAGCAGGACGGCTCACCTTACATTGTCAGCGAGTTGTTGGATGGCGCCACCTTGCGCGAGCGACTGCGTCCCGGCCCGCTGCCCGTTCGCAGGGCGGTTGACTACGCCAGGCAAATCGCTCGAGGTCTCGCCGCGGCTCACGACAAAGGCATCATCCACCGCGATCTCAAGCCTGAAAACATCTTCGTCACGAATGACGGGAGGGTGAAGATTCTGGATTTTGGGCTCGCCAAGCTCACACGCGCGGAAAGTGCCGAAGACAGCCAGGCGCTCACGCAGACGGCTAACAGCGACCCAGGTTCGGTGCTGGGCACCGTGGGTTACATGTCCCCGGAACAGGTGCGCGGCAAGCCGGCCGATGCGCGCAGCGATCTGTTCAGCTTCGGGGCAATCCTGTACGAGATGCTGTCGGGCAAGCGGGCATTCCATGGTGAATCGGCGGCCGAGACCATGAGCGCCATTGTCAGGGAGGAGCCGCCGGATCTCGTGGAGAGCGTTCGCAGCGTCCCGCCGGTGCTGGAGCGTATCGTGCGCCACTGCCTGGAGAAGAATCCGAGTGAGCGGTACCACTCCGCGCACGACGTCGCCTTCGATCTGGAATCGGTCACCGCGATCCCAGAAACGTTGCCCGTCAAGGGCCGCCAGCGCAGGGTCGCCGCGATCGTGCTTGGCATGCTGGCGCTGCTGGCCGGAGCGGGCATCCTGGCCAGCCGCATATGGACCTCGCCGGCTGCGCCTCAGCCCGGGTTCCGACGGCTGACGTTTCGGCGCGGGTCCGTCCGCATGGCGCGCTTTTCGCCGGATGGCCAGGCAGTTTTCTACGGCGCGGCCTGGGACGGCAGGCCGGTCGAGCTGTTCACCATTCAGTTCGAGACCAGCGAGTCCCGTCCTCTCGGCGTCGCCGGCCAGGTGCTTAGCATCTCGACGAACGGAGAAGTCGCGCTTCTGCTGAGTCCAAAGGTCTGGAACTTCGTCCAGACGGGGACGCTCGCGCTCATGCCGCTCCGGGGCGGCGCTCCTCGCGAGCTGCTGGACAACGTGCAGTTCGCGGAATGGTCTTCTGATGGCAAGGCAATGGCGGTGGTGCGGTTCTCCGTGGCCTCGGGCCTGAGCTGGATCGAGTACCCGGCCGGGAAGGTGGTCTACCGCGGTTCCGCCTGGATCGGCCATTCGCGGATCTCGCCTGACGGCGCCCTCCTCGCGTTTGCGCAGCACGTACACAACGGGGACGACGGTTACGTTGTCATCATCGATCGCGATGGGAAGAAGAAGTTCGCTTCGCAGGTCTTCTCGTCCTTGCAGGGGCTGGCGTGGCGGCCGGACGGAAAAGAGGTATGGTTTACGGCCGCGCCCCGCGGGTCCACTCGCGCGATCTACGCCGTCGACATGGCCGGGAGACAGCGGCTGGTCTTGCGGGCACCGGGCGCGCTGGTTCTGCAGGACATTGCCAAGGACGGCCGGGTCCTTCTGACGAGCGACAACATCCGCAAACAGATGTTCGCTTTCACGCCGGGGGACAGCAAAGAGCGCAATGTCTCCTGGTTTGACTGGTCGGTGCTGCAGGTGTTGTCGGAAGATGGCAAGCAAGTCCTCTTTACTGAGGGCGGCGAAGCCCAACAAAAGTACGGCCTGTACTTGCGGCGGCTGGATGGGTCTCTGCCCAAGAGAATCGTCGACGGCTACTGGGGCGATCTTTCGCCGGACGGCAGATGGGTTGTCGCACAGGACACCGCCACGCCGGCGCAATTCGTGCTGGTGCCGACCGGGATCGGTGAGCCGCGGCAGCTCACCCATGACAATCTCACGCATCTGTATCCGCGCTTCCTGCCCGACGGTCGAGCCATTGTCTTCGTGGCCGCAACGCCGGCGGGAGCGGTTCGCACGTATTATCAGTCGCTCGACGGCGGCGAGCCGGTGGCGATCACCTCGGAAGGGTCGGGGGGCTATCCCAGTCTCATCACTTTATCGCCCGACGGGGCCTACCTGATTGCTCCGGCGCCTGCCGACGGCTTCTATGCGATGTACCCGGTGCATGGCGGCGAGCCGCGAACGGTGAAAGGACTGTCCACAAGCGAAGCGGTGGTCAATTGGAGCGCGGACGGCAAGTATTTGTTCACTTATACGCGCGGGGAAGCCCCGGCTAGAATCTACCGGGTCGAGATCGCCAGCGGCAAACGCCAGCTCCTCAGAGTTACCTCACCCCCGGATCTAGCCGGCGTGGAGGACGTAACAAACCTGAGCATCACCCGCGACGGCCGCTCTTACGCGTACACTTGCCCTGTAATCCTGTCAGAACTGTACGTCGTCGACGGGCTGCGGTAAAGCTGATCCCGGCCAGCGGACGTATGGTCGGCCACCCGGAAGTAATCCACATGAGCGAGAAGTCGCCATCTCGGACTTCTGCCGCCGAGGGACCCAAACGGCGTTCTGGGAGGTTACTCCCGTGAAGTCCCCATCACGTCAACTGGCCGGAAAAGCCCAAACCGTGGAGTGCACGGGCTGGCGCCGGGGAACGCTACCGATATCACCAGATAACACCGGCGTGTGAGGACACCGCTCACGCCGGGAAGGGTCAGTCAATGGTTTGCCGACTCCGCATCGATGTGAAAGATCTCTAAACCCTGCGCGTATACAGGAGGTAGTCGCGAGAGCCCGTGTATTGCACAATCCTGAATCCTGCTTCCCTTTTCAGCGTGTTTCAAAGGGCCAAAGCAACTCGCCCACGGTTACACCGTTGATTTCTGGTTAAGATATCATTCTGTGTTATGACGTCTCACCACACACGCCGGGACTTGCTCAGAACAGCCTCGGCCCTGGTCCCCGTGCTTCCCGCCGTTTCTTGGAACGCCGCGCTGGGCGGCTCCGCACCGAAGTCCATCCGCATTACGGACGTCATCCTGGACCTCGACAACCTTCACAAATGGGACAATTCGAACGGCGACACCTGGGATCCGTTTTGGGCAGACGATGATAACCTGTACGCCTTCAGCTGCGATGGGCGAGGCTTCGGTAAAGCGCAAAGAAACCTCGCTTTCAATCGACTCATCGGCGACAGCCCGCGCAAGCTCACGGGCACCATGATCAACACCATGGACGAATATGGCACGAGCGGTCAGAAGGAAGCCGACAATGCCACCTGGAAAGCCTGCGGGCAAGAATGCATCGATTCAATCTTTTACGCCTTCGTCTCCCGCAACGCCTACGGCGAGGATAGCGGCGACTACTGGCTCCGGCAAACCGCCTTCAACAGCAGCCTCGTCAAGTCCACCGATAGAGGACTCACCTGGCGCCGCGGCGCCAGGGAGAACTACGAGGATCCTATGTGGCCCGGACCCTCGTTCGGCGCGCCATTCTTCATCCATTACGGGAAGAACGGCGGCGACGTGGCGCAGGACGGCGCGAATCGCTACGTTTACGCCGTCTCCACCAACGGCTTCTGGAACGACGGCGATGGTTACATCCTGGGTCGTGTCCCTCGCAAGAAACTGCCGGACCTGAACGCCGCGGATTGGAGATACTTCACCGGCGGCGATGGCACCGAGGCGAAAGTCTGGTCAGCCAAGGTCCAGGAGGCCAAGCCCCTGCTCGAACTCCACACCCATTGCGGGCAAAGCGGGCCCTGTTACATTCCTACGTTGAGCTTGTATCTCATGGTCGTCTGGTACAACACGGAAAAGATGATCAAGTGGTTCGAGCCGAACGAGATGAAGTACGATTTCTACCAGGCGCCGCAGCCATGGGGACCCTGGGCCGCCGTGCGCTCGTATAGCGACCATTTCCTCTCGCCGGGGCACATGTACGGCCCCAGCCTCTGCGCCAAGTTCCAGCGGACCGAAGGAACGGACGTGCACATGACGCTGTTCACCTCAGGCTGCCCGTTCAAAGATGTGCCGGAAGGTCTTTACAAAGCCTGGGCAATCCCAATTGTCGTGAAAACCGCTCCGGTCGTCCCATCGGCCATCATCCCAAGCGGCGATCCCCGCATCGTCTACAACGGCGACTGGACGTCATCGGACGAGGGTCGGCTGCTGGGTCCGGTGCGTCAGACCGCGTCCGCGAACGATTCCGCCGAGCTGCCATTCCGCGGCATCGGGATCGATTTCATCGCGGACAAGCAGACCGGGTTCGGCTCCCTCGATATTTTCCTTGACGGTGTTCTCGCTCACACCGCGGCACTGTCCGTCGAGAACTTCCCTAGACTCAGCGGGGTCACGGTGTTCCGCTCAGGAGCACTCAGGAACGGCGCCCATAGCATCCGCGTTGTGAGCAAATCCTCGTTGCCGGTGGTCGTGGACGCCTTCCGGGTATACGGCGGCTAGCCCTACGCTTGTTCCTGCGCAAGCTGGTCTGGCATTACCTCATCGCACCGAACGCGGGTTCGACCGAGCATAGGCCTTGCTTGGCATCTTCCGCAGAGAGTGCCACGTCTCCCGCTCCAGGAAACTGCCCTTGACGTTGCTCTCCATTTCCTGAAAGAGCGTCCACGGCGCTGTGAATGACAGGACGTGTTCGCCGACGATCGAGCGAACGTTCTTGCGGGCGGATATATCGGTCAGGCCAATCAAGCCGCGCGGGCGCTCGCGCTCCAGTTCACGGTAGGCATAGATCCCGAGCACCTGGCATCCCGCCGCCCATGGAACGATGACGTTCTCGGCATCGGGATGGGCGTAGTTGGCAAGGATGATTAGCGCCGACAGGCGGTCGGGGTCCACAAAGAAGGTGACACTCTTGACGTCGTCGTGTTCCGGATCGGTCTGCTCCAGCGCTTTGACGACGACGAATCCGGCTGGGATGTCTCGCATTGGCAGCGCCTCGACAAACCGGCGCGTGCTTTCGGGGTCCTTGATGTAGCGCTCACCATGAAGGAAATCGTCCGCCATGCGCCCCCCGCCCGAGACTTTTATCTGCTCCCCGACGGCGCGTCCCTGTTCCGACTGCTCGTTGCCGCTCGACAGGAACTGGCAGAAGCAGCCCAGGCCACCGGGGAAGTCCTCGTATTGGTTTCCGAAGCCCAGCCCGACCCCTCCGCCCCAGCAGCCGAACGTCTGCCGGTCAAAGGCGCCGGCGCGCCCGCGCGTAGCTGCGACCGCGAACAAGTTGACCACGCATCCCCAGCGGCCCGGCTTGAAGCGGACCGCCCCTGCCGGCGCTTCATCCGCCCACACCAGTGCCACCGGATGGGTCTCCAGCTCAATCGCCTTGGCTGCAATGCTCTCCATAATCCCTCAGCCGTTAACGAATCGCATGGCCCTATCGGGGTAACGCTGGCCGGCCGTCACGCCCCGCGAAACTGGCGGACATCGCAGTAGCATCGGTGATCAGAATTGGCGGCCACCGGTGAAGACTCACCATCCCTTGAATGTGACCTCGAAATCCATCTCCTGCGTGGCGGGCTGATATACGCACATCGCCGGATGGAAGGTCCATTTGGAAACCACGCGCACAGCCTGTTCCGCCAGGTCCGGGCGAACCGCGTCCAGGACCTTCAACGCGTCGGGTTTGCCGTCCATTGTTGAGAAGTTGCTCCTGGACACACAAGCCTAGCTTTACTTGAACACGATCTCGACGAAGTCTGGTGCCGGAGCCCGCGAGCCCCGGGATAGGAGCAACACGCCGTTGCCAGCCGCCCGCATATCCTTGATCGCACGCGCCACAATCTGGGACTCGGTGGCGGTCTTGCAGAGTGCGAAGTCCTTGCCCGTGAACGGGACTTCTCGCCCCTCGTACGTGATTAGATGGTTGTCGATCACAAGAGCACAGGTGTCAGTTGGCTTCATGTCCGGGTTGGGCATGATGCCCCTGGCGATCCCGTACGCTTGTGCACTGGCGAATTGCGGCGCGTTGAGAGACGGGATCGCACCCTCGATGATCGGGACAACGTTCCGGAGCGACAGGTTGCAACAGATGAACAGGGTACGTTTCACAAGGTCGGCAGCCGCCTTCGGTTCCGTACCCTTTACCACATAGTATGCAAACTTCGCTGCGGGTGTAGCTTTTTCGATGGCCGCCTCCACCTGAGGCGCCACCGTGATCTCAACCTTTGACGGAGCACCGGCTACGATAACCGACCCGGCAGCCTTTAGCTTCGCTGCGGGAGGCATTGGTTTGGCGGCGGGCGCCGAGTGCAACCGCGCATTGATCTTTCCGACTGAGGCAGCGGCGGCATCGCGGACCAGCTTGTCGGAGTCTCCCGCTGCGATGCCGTCCAACAACTCCACAACGCTGCCGTCGCCAATCCTGCCTAGTAACATGACCATTGGCCATCGGGTGACTCCGTCCCGCGTGGCAAGATGCGCCGTGAAAGCCTGGATCACCCGCGGTTCCGGATAGTTGCCCAGGGCCAGCACAGCCTCGGTCCGAACGTCGGCTCTGGAATCGTCGAGCAGCGGGAGCAGCACGTCCACCGCTCTCGGATCGCCGAGCTGTCCGAGAGAGTAAATGGCGTTCTGGCGAACAGTGAGGGCACGCATCGGCAGCATCTGGAACCAGCCCGAACCGGAATACCCGAACCGCCTCGGCCAAGCCTCGGCACTGACCACCACGCTATCCGTAGCGAATCTAACCGAACTTCGAATCGCATTGGTAAGGGCGGGCACGACGGAAGGATCCTGAATGGAGCCCAGAGCGTACGCGGCCTGACACGCCACGTAAGCTGTATCGCTCAACGCGGAGGCGAGTGGTCCCGCTGCTTTGGGATCGCCGAGCCGGCCGAGCGCCCAGGCGGCGGCGCCTCTCCTGTCTTCGGACGCCGTGCGATCTGCCAGTACCGCAATCAGCGCTGGAACTGCGGATCGCGTTTCCGCCTGCACAAGCAGCTCCGCTAGCCGGGCGTCTGGTTTGAGAGATCCGGATGCCAACTCTGGAACGATCGAATCGAGATGCGGTCGCGGAATGGCGTGCAGGACCTCCGCCGCCGCGCTCGCGGCCTGATGATCGCCCGCCAGATACCCGACAAGAGCAGGTTCGTCGAGGTCTTCGATGTGAGCCGCTGCCACCAGCGGATGCACCTTGATCGTGGCGCGTGGGAGGTCAGACGCTGAGCCCGGCTTCGATTGCAGAGCGGGCGCCTCCCAGGTGGAGATCCGGTGCACGTTGCTACCGTCGACTTTAAGCTCCGTATTAGTGTTCTTGTAAGTGATGGTGACGATGCGAACCTCGCCAGCCGCCACACTGACGCTGACCGAGCTGGCGGAGACGATCTCGTGCGATGCGAATTCCATGCGTCCGGATTCGAGGTTGAAATGATCCGGGACGGATTCGGTTGGCGGATGCGACAGCTCGATTGACCAGGTGCCCGGGGGCAGCTTTGCGGCAATGAGCGGCACGTCGGCCGCTTTGCCTGCGTCTTTGATGATGCCCAGTGGGATCCGGAGATGTTTGGGAGTACGAAGGGACACGATCCAGAATGCTTCCCACCCGGATGGCACCGAGCGATCTGGCGCTACTCTGGCCACGATGTGGCCGGCTGGAGCACCGTCAGGCACGAAGCTCCAGAATGTTGAATCGGCGGCAGGCACGACTCTTATCCAAGAGCCGGCCTCCTTGGCTGCTGCCGCCTTCCCGGGAGACTCGCGGCGGTCGGACGGTGCGGCTTCAGCCGGTGTCCTCCCGCTCCCACCTGCGGCCCTTATGAGAACTGCGACTGCCGATGAATATCCACGGTTGACAACAGCAATGTCCAAAGCCGTTGCGCCGTACTCGTTGGTGGCATTGACATTCGCGCGTGCCTTAAGCAAGGCTTCCACAACCTCGGTAGATCCAGACTTCGCGGCTGCCATCAGTGACGTCCAACCTTTAATGCCAGAGTTGTCGGCCTCATTTGGGTCCGCGCCGCCGGCTAGGAGCGACCTCACCGTAATGACATCCCCTCTGCCGGCTGCTGTCACAAGAGCTGTGGGTTGGCCAAGCATAGGACCAATCCACAAAAGGCACACCATACAGGCACCAGCGTGACTTCCAACCACCTTGAACCTCCAATCTTGTTACGAACTGGGAAATCCTAAAGGGGGAAACACCGGCCGTCTTACACGGAGGCCGGGGCCCGTCACCACGGCGGCTTGCGCATCTACTATCCAGGATTGCCATTTTGCCATCCTGGCCCGTTGTCGATTATACGTCCAACCGCCGCAATTTGGAGGCGCGTGTCTCATTTGCCCATCCCGACCGACTCCAGCGGCCGGTCGTCGGAGATCGCTCGCGCCCGGCCGCGGCATATTCTCCCGCAGGGCCAGCGGGATGATCCTGATGTCGGCTTGGATTTTCTGCGCATCCGCTCCCACGCACTAGGACGGCGCTCAACCGGGCTCAGGACCGTCCCACAAAGGGCCCCTCGCGGGACACGCTGTGCAGTCGCCTTGCCTGCGGCAAGCTTCCGATAAGGCCGCATATCGCTTCGACTGCTGCCGACCGGTACCACTCGGTCCAAGAGGGTAGCAACAAGGCACTCCAGGGCAAGCACAGCGCTGTCAGCACACGCAGTTGCGCCCTTATGCATGCCCGCTGCCGCCCCCTCTCCGGTCGGACGGATCGAACTAGCCCTCTCGCGGGCACTTGGGACTGGGACTTCGCCAGCAAGTCGCTGCGTCGATCTCGCGGTGCTCTTTGGCGAACACAGCCGGAACGCCGCAAGGAGCGCGGTTGAAGGTGGAATGAAACCGGAGAGTGTGCGCAGCTTTCCAGACATGTGGGGCCCAGCGCAGTCTCTAAAGTCCGAGCTCTGGGAGAGCGATCTGGTGCTGTTGCGCAATCGACATCCATTGCACGCGGAACGGGTTTACTTCGCTCAGCCTGGCGCCGTCGGATGCCGGATACCAACCTGCACCAGGGATCAGCTACCGGTACGAGTGGAGAGCGGCTTCCAACTCACCCACCGCACTTCGTGGACGCCGGCTGTCTTACCGGAGCCTCGGCCTTGCTCCCCGCAACGTATTTCACCACTCCCAGCCCAAATCCCAGCCCCGCGCACAAAAAATGGATGCCGTGAAGAGGGAATGCCCGGATGGCGAACCAGCCCCCCTTCCGCTCCGCCAGGAAGCGGTAGAAGCGCCGGTTCAGGAACGCCAGCAAAGCCAGCGCCAGGACGGCTGCGCCGGCCAGCCAGGGCCAGGCTTCGGGGTACGGGCCGGCCGCAGCCGCCGGCAAGGCTCCCAGCGTCGCGGCCGCCGCCCCAACCAGCAAGACGCTGGCGCGCTGCTCCCACCGCAGATTCAGGTCGGCCGGCATGGAGCGGGAGCGCAAGATCAGCGTCGTCCAGGGAATGGCGCGATCCAGCACGTCGGTCTTTACGATCTCGCCGAAGCTCAGCCTCTTGAGATGCTTGACGCAAAGACCCTTGTCCAGCCAAATCTCCTGCCCCTTCTGGCGCAGCCGCAGACCCAATTCCATGTCCTCCACCGAGGGCCCGGCGTATACCTCCGAGAACCCGCCCTGCTCCCGGAACGCCTCCGTGCGGATGGCGCCGCAGCCGGTCCAGAAAGTGCACGTCCGGGCCTGACTGCTCTGGTGTATGTAGCAGTGCAAAAGGTTGCGGTATTGGGAGGCGAAATCGGGGCTCCCGGGCTCAGCGTCATAGGAGCCGATAACCGCCGTGCGATCCGCCTCTTCCGCGAATCGGGCCAGGATGCGCGCCAGCGCGTCGGGTGGAACCAGCACGTCGGAGTCGATAAACAGGAGAATCTCTCCGCGAGCCGCACGCGCCCCCACATTCCGGGCGACGGCCGGGCCGCGCCGCCGCCGGCAGGAAATCACCCGAAACCCCGCGCGCTCCGCAATCGCCGCCGAGTCGTCCGTTGATGCATCGTCGACCACGATGCACTCCAGCGGCGCGGGAGTCATACGGCGAACGCTTTCCAGGCACGCGGCCAGGTACGCCGACGCATTGTAGACTGGAATGACGACCGAAGCGCTAGGCGGCATTGGACTTGAACCGGACTATTCACCTTAACACGGAAGGCGCTGGCGGGATCGGGAAACTTGGAGGTCCGCGAGCGGCCTGCATGCTGTACGCCCTGCTAGGCGTACTGGTGGTTGGGTGCTGGCAGGCCGCGACGGTTCACTTCAATTACGGAGGCAATTGGACCGCCCTCTTCTGCACGGGAGATCGGCATCCCGCACCTCCGGAACTGGCTGCCGGCACGTACACCTTCAAGGCGTCAAACGGCTACGACGGCCAGTTCTACCGTTACGTCGCGCACGACCCCTGGTTTCAAAAGGACTGGTCGGCATACTACGATGTGCCCGCGCTTCGATGCGGCCGCATTCTGGTTCCCGGGCTGGCGTGGATTTTGGCAGGAGGCCAATCCCGCTACATCGATACCGCCTACATCGCCGTGGTTCTGCTTTGCGTTGGCCTTGGGATCTGCTGGCTGGGCCGCTATGTGGCGTCTCAAGGCCGGAGCCCAGCCTGGGGTCTGGGGTTCCTGTTGATCCCCGGGACGCTGATTTCGATCGATCGCCTCACGGTCGACATCGTGCTCGTCGCGCTGTGCGCCGCGTGGGTCTGGTACATCCAGAGCGAATCCCCCGTGCGTCTCTACCTGATATTGGTGTTGGCCGGGCTGACGCGTGAGACCGGCCTGCTGCTCGCGGGCGCCTGCTGTCTCCATGCGCTCCGGGATCGGCACTGGCGCAAGGCGGCGGTATACGCTACGGCGGCGCTACCGGCCCTCGTATGGCGCTTGGTCGTCGCTGCGCATGTCACGCACGTGCACATCTATCACGCGGGTCACTACCCATGGTGGTTCTACACCCGCCCGTTGGTAGGAATCGTAGCTAGGCTGTTCCGGCAGGAATCCTATCCGTTCGGCCCGTTTCTGACCCATGTGATTCAGGCCCTGGATGTCATCGCCCTCTGCGGTTTCTTGCTCGCCGCTGGTTTGGCCGCCTGGAGTCTGCGAAAAGGACGCCTGGACCAGCGGCAGTGGGCCGTGACCGGCTTCCTCGCCTTGATGCTGGGAGTGAGCGTGGGGGGATTCTGGCGCAACGTCTACAGCTATGGGCGGCCCTTTTCGCCCCTGCTCTTGTTGGCGGGGCTGCGCGCGATGACAGGCTCGCCGTGGCTGCTGGCGCCCATCATCCTAATGGACCTCCGAATAGCGGCCCAATGGGCCCCGCAGTTTTGGGGAATCCTGCGCGGCCTTCTGTCCTGAGCGCGAGCGGTTATCGGGCCACCTCTGGGTCGAGAATCGCGGTGCTCAGCTCCGCCGAAACCGTCCTTTGACCGGTGGGAATTCCTCGGTCAGGGCGACGGCCGTGGTCCGCGGACGCGGCGGCTGATGACGAGAATGCACTGGCTGAGCAGGAGAGCCTCCTCCACGTCGTGCGTCGTATAGCATACACCTCTAGGCCACAGATCTAATGCCGGAATCGTTTTTTCGAATCTGTTCAGGCAGTCAGAGACCTAGTGCGCCCACTGCTGCGAGGGGCATATTATCGGCAACTGCTCAAGACGGAAATGCGGGGTCATAGCGCGTTCCAGGCGCCATACGGGAGATTGGGCAAGAACCAAGGTGCTGAGCGCGGATTGCAAACACGCTGCTATAGTGAGTTTTCGCCATTGGACGAACGCAGATCATGGCCGCCCCGGCAAACGCAGGACCGCGCGCAGCGTCTTCGGACGAATGGGAACGAGTCGGCGCCCGGAAATCGCCCTCTTGGTATCTCGATCCGCTGGTGGCCGCACAGAAGCGCCGCGTCCACCAGGAACTGGTGTGGCGCTGGACGCGCGGCGTCGCCATCCGGCGCGCCCTGAAGACGGACTCTTTTGAAGAGGCTCATGGGGACGATTGCATCCTTTTCGACCTGTTCCCGTCGGCTTACGCGCTGGGCATGGACCTTGCCCTTTCAACCGCGCGTCTGGCGCAGTCGCGATGCCCGAACCAGCGCGTCCGATTCCTGGTCAGCGACGCCCGGAACCTTGCCATTCGCCCGGAGAGCATGGATGCGATTGTCTCCACTTCGACGCTCGATCATTTCGACACGCGCGCCGAATTCGAGCGGGCGATCGGCGAGTTGGTGGGCGTCCTGCGGCCGGGCGGGGTGCTCGTGATCACGCTCGACAATCCCCACAACCCGCTCTACGCCTTGTTGCGATGGGCAAGCCGCCAGGGCTGGTTACCGTTCAAGCTGGGCTACACCGCGGCGCTCTCCGGCCTAGTGCGGTGTTTGGAAGATGCCGGGCTGCAAGTGACTGCGGCCGACGCGCTGATTCACAACCCACGGATGGTCTCCACCCTGCTGTTCCGCGCGCTGCGGTTGCTTCTGGGCCAGCATGCGGACATTCCCATTCGCGCGCTGCTGGCGGCGTTCGCCGCGCTAGGCCGGCTTCCCACACGCAGGTTCACTGCTTGCTTCGTGGCCGTCCGTGCGTGCAAACCGGAAGCCTGATGCGCCGGCGCACCCCGGCTTGTAACAAAAATGGGATGACTGTCGCGAAATCCCCTGCCCATCAGTCTCCTTTCGGGAGAACCCGACAGCCTCGACGATCTTTTTGCTACGGTCCTTTAGAAAGGTGCGGAACCCTCGATAGTCGAGCATATCGGGATCGATGACCGCGCGCCGCATTTCAGCATCGCTCACATCTTCAAAAAATGTCGCCGGATGCTTGTCACTCTTATTCTGATTCTTGCGCTTCGCCAAAATCCAGAAGTTCCCGAAGTGGTTGATTTCCGGTTCCTCGAATTCCTTCTTGCGCAGTTCTGCCCTTGGGAAAATGTGGTCTAAAAGGTTGTAGGCGCTCCGCGCAACCCGCACGAATGTTCCAGCGCATTTATCGCGCTGGCGATGTGCGGAGGCACCTGGACCCTGGCCGAAGCAGCGAAAGTTACGCTAAAACGCCCACTTCAGTGCGAGCTGAACCTGCCGTGAGGAAGTGGTCGTCCCGGTGATGTGGCCGGCGGAACCAACCCGGGTCAGGGAGCTGGTGAACAGCGTCAGGGCCGACGGGAGCTGGAAGTTGGGGTGGTTGGTGATATTGAACGCCTCCACTCGTAAGCCGACGCTCTGGCGCTCCGTCGCCCAAAGGACCTTATGGAGTGCCAGGTCCATTTTCGCCAGACCCGGGCCGCGAAGCGTGTTGCGACCCAGGTTACCATACGTGCCCGCAGCCGGCAGCGCGAAGGCGTTCGGATCGAACCAGCGCTGGGGATCGCCCAGGATCACCGTGGCGCCCGGCGCGGCGACATACGTGGGCCGCTCTCCGGGGTCGCTCGTTCCGCCGCCAGTCAAGCCGGCCCGGTCAAAGCCTATGGTGGGGTTGAACGGCGGACCCGTCTGGACCTGCGCCAGTCCGAGGACTGACCAACCTCCCAGGACCTTATCGACAGCGGCGCCCTTGAGCCGCGGAAGCGCCCACGAGAAGTTGGCACCGAAGGTGTGGGTCAAGTCAAAATCCGAGGGACCGCGATTGAGGCTGTAGTCGAACATCGTCGGAACACCGTCGCTGTTCACGAAGTCCCGGTTGATTCCATTGCTGCTGTCGTCGAGAGACTTGCTCCATACGTACTTGAACTGGTAGGAAAAGCGCCCGCGCCACTTGCGCTCGAGGGCCGCCTGGAAGCTGTTGTAGGACGAGTCGAACTGGCTGCGCCGCATCTTCATGCGGCCGAACGCCGGGTTGAGCCGGGTGTCGGTCGCGGGAAAGTACAGACTGCCGTCCGGAAGAACCTCCGGGCGGAACGGATTGACATCCGTCAGGGTGCCCATGAGATGCACCCCCCGCGAGCCCACATACCCGAGATCGAGGACGGTGTCGCGCGCCACTTCCTGCTGCACCCGAAACTGGTACTGCGCCACGTAGGGCTGTTGGAGGTTATAGTCCAGCATGTCCAGCAGGGGCTGCGCCGGGGCGGTCTGGAGCGCCTGGTACAGGTTGGGGAACGCGGGTTTGTTCGCGCTGGCCAAGGTGAAAAACGGCGGAACGCGGACCCCCCCTACCAGGAGTTCCTTCACGCTCAGCAGATCGTAGAAAATGCCGGCGCCGGCGCGAATGACGGTCTTGCCGGAATCGAAAGGAGCATAGGCCACGCCGGCGCGAGGCGCGAAGTTGGTTTTCGAAGGATTGCTATACAGCGGCCCGCCGGTCGTAAAGGCTGTGTCAGTCAAGTAGTCGGGTAGCGTGGCGACCTTGCCGTTGACCTCGGCCGGTGTGGAATAAGGCTCATAGCGAAAGCCCAGCGTGACACTGAGCCGCGAGCTGGCGCGGAACTCGTCTTGGGCGAAGAAGGCAAGGATTGTTTGCCGCCAGCCCCGGACCGTGTCGGAGCTAGGCGTCATGGCATCCGCGGTAAGCGGCTGCGCCTGGAGGAAGGACGCTAGCGAGCTGAATGTGTACACCCCCTTGGCATCCCGTGCGGACTGCTCATTGAACTGAACCCGGTCCAAGGCGGCGCCGAACTTGAACACGTGTGCCCCGTGGATGTGGGTCGTCGCGTCGTTAAGCTGAAAGTCGTTGACGACAAAACGTTCGGGCATGAGGGCGATACTGTTCGCCGACCCACCCCCTATGCTGGTCAGCCCGCTGGTCATCGCGATGTATCCCATGGGCTGGCCGGGTATGAATGACATCGAAGCGGGAATAGAGCTGGGCTGGCTGTCGTCCTCCCTGTTCCACACCCGGCTGAACCCCGCCCGAAACTCGTGAATCGTATTTGGAGACTGGATGAACTGCATCTCGGTTTGCAGGAACTGGTAGCGGGAATCGTTGAGGTAGGAAAAGATCTGCAAGGGGTCCGGAAGGCTGGTCACGGCATCGTCGAAAGTGTACCGTGCGGCGGAGCGCAGGCGGTCCGAGAGGACAGCGTCCAGCTTACCGGTAACGTAATCTTCGCGCGACGTGGTGATGCCCTGGGTGATGAACTCTCCGGTTCCATCGCCATAGTCGGGGCCGTTCGGCAGAGGGTACAGGTTCATGTATGGAACCACCTGCGGCGCCACGGATACAACCTGTCCCGGTAACACGCCTTTGCGGGCAGCGGCGTCCGGTGTCACCGAAGACAGGGTCTGGCCGGAAGTCATACGAATGCCCTCGTAGTTGGTCATGAAGAACAGGCGGTTGTGCAGTACGGGTCCGCTCAGCAGGCCGCCGAACTGGTTCTTACGCAACGGCGGGATCTTTTGGTCGGCGGGATCGAAGAAATTCTTGGCATCGAGCGCGCTGTTGCGGAAGTATTCATAGAGGTCGCCGTGCCACTCGTTCGATCCCGATTTCGAGACGGCGACAAGCGGAGCCCCCCCTCCGCGCCCGTACTCGGCATCGAAGGGGCTCGAGATCAGCTGCAGCTCCTGTATGCTCTCCAGGCCCAGCAGCCGTCCGGCGGCGCTCGAGGGCGCCGAGCCAGTGGCGTCGTTGATGTAAATCCCGTCCATGCGGAAGCTGTTTTGAGATGGGCGGGAGCCGTTCACGGATATGTGGAGCCCGGCGCCCTGGATGAAGACCGTGGATGCGTTGGTGGCTACCGTGGCGCCGGGTTGCTGCGCGGAAAGATCGAACATGTCCCTGCCGTTGAGCGGGAGCGACTCCAGTTTCTGTTGCTCAATGCGCCCTCCCCAGTCGCTGGGGGCGGTGTTGATCGGAGGCGCTTCCCCCGATACCACGACGGTCTCTCGCCCTTCGCCCAACTGGAGGCTAAAATTGACACGCGCCGTGTGGCCGGCGGCCAAACCGACTCCCCGGCGGACCTCGCTGCGGAAGCCGGACCGGGACGCCTCGATCTCGTACAATCCGGGCGCCAGCCCGGGCGCCAGGTACCACCCTCGATCGTCGGTGCTGAGCCGCCGCTCGGCACCGGTCTTGGTCTCGGTGATCCGCAAAGCGGTGCCCGGGGCCGACATGCCGGAGGGATCGCGCACCAGGCCGTCGATCTGGCCGGTGGTCTGGGCCAGCAGACCGCCAGCCGCCAGCAGCACTGAGACAAGTACCGCACCGATGCGCGGTTGCCAGAATCCGCGGCGGTTCCCGCTCCCTGAGGGTCGCGGCTCCAACTCGGCGTTGTCCCGAAACCGCGCGCGTGACCACGCGATCCCGTTGCGACGTCTAACTTTCATGGATCCTCTTCAGAAACTGGTCGTCCACAAGTTCGGACACGTCGACCGGCCGTGGAATGTATCCCCGCTGTGCGGCCCAACCGGCGAGCAGCCGCAGGCTGTTCCGGTCGATCGCGCCGTCTGAGGCCGAGCAGTCGCGGGGGGTGGCCAGGGCCCGCTTCACGTTCAAACCGTTGTCGGTGGCGAACTGCTCGAGGAACCGCGGCGTCCGGCCCCGCGCGAATTCACGGACCCCGCGAAGGTACGCGGAAAGGAACCGCGTGCCGGAGTCGAGCCCAGCCTCCAGCATGGTCCGGCCGAAGATGATGTAGGAGTATTGGAAGTGGGGATAGATTCCGGACAGCCCGCCCGTATGCACGATCTCGGGCATCGATGCCAGGTCGCGCTCGAAGTCGTCATTGCCCACAGTGGCGTCGATGCCGCCCCCCAGCAGCGCGGCCACGTTCTGCTTGAAATCTAGGTTGACCGGGGTCACGTCCTTTGCCGACAAGCCGGCGCTCGCCAGGTGCGCATCGAGCGCGAACTGCGCAATGCCCACCGCCAGCCCGACACCCACGCGCTTGCCTCTCAACTGCGTGAGGTCGGTCAGCCCGTGCGGGAAGGTGCGGCGCAATCCGTAGATGGCGCCCACGTCCCCGCAAGATGCGGAAGCAATCTGCCGGCCCGCCACAATCCTGAGCCGAAGGCCTCTGATCACGGCATTGAGGAAAAGAATGTTGCAGCCCCCGAAGTGGACATCGAGCTTCCCTCCCGCCAGAAGGGCCACTGCGCTCAGAGGCGTCCCACCTTGCAGGATTTCAACGTCGAATCCGGCCTCGCGGAAATAGCCCAGTTCCTCCGCCAGGTGGAGGCTGCTGGTGCTGATCCGCCGCGCCGCGCCCACCCGGAGCTTTTGGCGCGAAGACGCCTTGCGGGAGCAAGCCGCGGCGATGCTCCCCAGACAGGCTGCCAACACGTCCCTACGTCGCATGAGTCCCCTCCACCGCAGAAGCGAGCAAATGCAAAGGTAGCACCTTGCCGGTCATTGTGGACAGCGGCTCGGCGATGACCACATCGACTCCCTGGGCATGGTTCCACGTGCGTGCTGCGAGCGTGCCCCCATAAAGCTCGCGAATCTCGTTCAAGAGGCACTCCTTGGCCTTCTCGGGGCAGGAAATGCCCACCCGTGGGCTGACGCGCAGGGTGACCTGCGTCTGGGCGGCGCCCTCGTGCTCGACCAACTGGTAGTCGCCGGGCGCTCCGCCGAGGCGCGCCGGCAGAACCTCCTCCAGAATGCGCACCATGTCGGTACCCACCAGCGTGATCCCCTGGCCGGTCAGCTTGCCGAAGCTGCGGATGTCGCGCACCTGCTCGGTAAACCCGAGCCGCGAGAACAGGCAGTCGCAGCGTGCCGGCTCGATCACTCCGGCGTCATCCATTTCGGCGTTGATCAGAATGTGGCCGGCCCAGGGTAACAGACTGGTGAACAGAAACGCGTCGACTTCCACCTCCGCCAGAGGCGCCCGCCGCCGGTGGCTGATGACCGCCAAGCCATCCCGGAACAGGTGCACGCAATCGCCGGTCTTCATCTGCCGGCAAGCGTAGCCAACTAGGCCGACCTCCGTGATCGGGTAGCTGGTGTAAACCTGAGCGCCGGCCTTTTCGATCGCCGCGCGCTTGGCGCCGGTAAGCGCCTCGCCGCCGACCAGAAAGACAGTGTTGCCAATGTCCAGTCCGCTCTCCTGTGCCGCCGCGGCAACCCGGACAGCAGGGCTGGTCAGGGTCTCCACGACGCAGACAGCGCCCTCGGACCGGCGCCGCGCGATCCATTCGGCCACGGGCGCAAAGTCGTTCGGAGGCAGATAGGTGGGAAACGGCACTCCCGCTCCCAGCAGGTTCCCGGTCAGAACCATGCCTTGCGTCAGCCAGCGGTAGTGGCCCGAATCGCGGAGCGTTCCTCCGGCCGCGAACCAGCGTTCCACCCCGTGACCCAGCCGGTGGGCCCGCAGGCAAAGCCCCAAGCCCCCGCTGGACGGCAGAATCGGTTTGAGCGCGATGCGCGCGCGCGCCGCCAGGCCGAGTTCCAGGTCCCGGAGCTGGTGGCGGGCCTCCATATAGAGCTGGTACTCGATGCTTCGGGGCGTCCTGGTCCCGAGGCTGCGGCTCCCGCTACTCCGCGTCTCCAGCAGGCCCGCGAACAGAGGGTTGCGGAAATCGCTGGTCCGCGCCGGGATGTGCCGCCCCGACCGCATGATGGGCGCCTTGCCTTTGAACTCGTCGTGCGTGAGATAGACGCCCTGCCGGTGCAAGGCGGCGAGCGCGGGCTCGAGACCGTTCTTCTGAACGGCGTTCTTTAAATCCTCGAAAGCGCAGCCAGCCAGCCGGAACATCTCATAGTACGGGTTGCGCGGATTCGAGAAGATCGCCTTTCGCGCCGTTTCCAGGAAGATGGCTTCCCGGTTTTCCAACTGGCGCCGGATGGCCACCTCGGGGTCGGGCAGAGGCTTCGTGCGCAGAAACCTGCGGATGCTCAGCGCCATCCGCGCGTAGAAGATCGCTTCATCCAGCATGGCGATCCCGCAGTCCCCCGAGGCGCATGTTATGCGCGACCCGCACGTTCTCTCCAGGGAATCGCGCGCGTTTCCAGGCGTTCGAGGCCGCCGTGAAACAGCACCCCCAGAAAGGCAGTAGCCAAGACGCCGATGTACACCTTTTCGGTCGAGAAGGTTTGCCAGGCCATCCAGATCATGCTGCCGAGGCCGTTGGTTGAGCTTACAATCTCCACCGAAATCGTGATGGTCAGCGCCCGCCCCAATGCCAAGCGAAGACCCGTGAAGATCTGCGGCACGCTGGCGGGCAGATACACCCGGCGCAGCATGGCGCGCCGGTCGGCGCCGTAGTTCTGAGCCAGTTCGACGTAAGCCCGGTTCACGCTGCGCACCGCGTCCAGCCCGTGTATCGCAAGCACGATGAAACAAGTCAGGGCAATCGGTATAATGCGGGAGGTTTCGCTGACGCCGGTGAAGAGCATCAACAGCGGCAGTAGAACCAGCTTGGGGGTGGAGTTCAGCGCCGAGACGATCGGTTCCAGCGACCGCCGCACCGGCTCGAACGCCCCCATCCCCAGGCCGCACCCCAGGCCCGTGACAATGCCAATCGCGGTGCCGGTGAACATGCGCGTCAACGTGGCGCCCAATTGGGCCCCGAGCTCGCCGGATTTCATCATCCTCCAGCCGGTCGCGAGCACCGCCGAGGGCGGAGGGAAGAAAAGCGCGTTCAAAACTCCCCGCGCGGCGAGCGCCTGCCACACGATCATTACGCCCACTGGCAGCCACAGCGCTAGCGCCACGTTCCGGAACCTCATACGGGCGCCTTTCGCCACCGGGCTGCCTCCGGGTCGAGAGCCCCGGTTCCCAGTCTCGCGGAGATTTGCCTCTTGAGCGACAGGAACTCTTCGGTCAGGGAAAGGGCCGTGGTGCGCGGACGCTCGAACCGTACAGCAAACTCGGCCACAATGTGACCCGGCTGGCGGCTCAGCACCAGAATGCGGTCGCTAAGCAGGAGAGCCTCCTCTACGTCGTGCGTCACGAAGACCACGGTCCTGTGGTGCTGCTCCCAGAGATCCAGGAGCTCCTGCTGGAGCACCGGCCGCGTCTGGCAGTCAAGAGCCGCGAACGGCTCGTCCATGAGCATCACCGCCGGGTTGCTCAAAAAGCACCGCGCCACAGCGATGCGCTGCTTCATGCCGAGCGAAAGCTCACGTGGGTAAGCTAGCTCGCGGCCGGCGAAGCCGAGGCGGCGCAGCAAATCGCGCGCCGGGGCCTCGCGTTCCCGGCGCGGGACGCCCGACATTTCCAGGCCGAACGCCGCGTTGTCGAGCGCGGTCATCCATGGAAACAGGCTGTGCTCCTGACACACCAATCGTACGTCGCTGTTGTGATCGGCCGTAGACGGGATCCGCTCCACCTCGCCCTCTCCAGGGGGAAGAACGCCAGCCAGGACGCGCAGTAGAGTCGTTTTTCCGCAGCCGCTCGGCCCGACGAGCGTCAGGAACTCCCGTTCACGGCTCTCGAAGCTCAGCCCGTCGAGAGCACGGACGGTGCCATCAGTCGAGCCGAAGCTGACGCCCAAGCGAGAACATCGCAACCGCATGGAGATCCAGTATCGGCTATTGAATTGAAAAAGGTCAAGGAAAGGGCTGTGCTGGGGTGCGTGCCGCGCAATACCCTCCCCTGGGGGGAGCATTTCAAGTGCTTCAACTAAGGTAAGATCCTCCGTATACGGGAGCCCGAAATGGAAACGGCAGCGAACATAGTGCGGCAGGACCCGCCGCGCCCGCTGTTCAGAGTGAAGGACCTGGTGTGGTTGGTCTACCTGTACCCTGGAAGGTGGCTGACCCATTTTCTGGCGCTGAGCTGGATGTACGCCGTTGGCGATACGTTGGCCTGGTTTGCGTCGTTCGCACTGCGCGCACCTCGCCGCCGCTTGATGGAAAGGCTTGCGCTCGCCTTCCCCGCGGAGGCCGGGAGCCCACGGCTGGAGCAGATCGCGCGCGACTATTTCCGGAACGCCGTCCGCAGATTTCAAGATGACCTCATCATGGAGCGGAACGCGCCTGCAAACTGCTCAGGCACTGCGGAGTTGGTGAACGTCGAAAACCTCACCGCCGCGCTTTCATCGGGCCACGGTGCGCTTCTCATCAGCGGCCACTTTTTTGCCAGCCGAGCCGCCAAACGCTACCTCCACTCCGTTGGTTACTTCGCACTTTCAGTGCGCAACCACGAGCCGCCTGATGATTGGGCGGGCCGGTTCGGCAAGCGGTTCCTGCAGATGCGCTACGTCAAGTTCCTCGCTGGGGTTCTCGGAGAGGAAGTGCCCGTGCACGACACGGACTCGAGCCTCAAAATGCTTGCCCGGCTGCGTTCGAACGGGCTGATCGATCTCCACATGGATGTTCCGTTTTCGCGGGAGCTTGTGCGCCTCGATTTCCTTGGGGAGCCGCGCCGCTTTCCAACGGGTTTTCTTCACCTCGCATGGATTGCGCGCGCTCCGCTGGTTCCCATGCTGTGCCTGGGCGATTCACGGAGGCTCCGGATCGAGTTCGGAACGCCTGTCCACCCGTGCGAGTGGCAGAACCGCGCGCGTTTCGTGGAAGATGGGCTCGCACGAATGGTGAAGACGCTCGAAGAGCAAGTGCTGAGGGTGCCCGAGCAGTGGGATCTTTGGATTCGCTGGTGAGTGGAGGTTCGCGATGAGCTCGAACGACGTCATTCTGCAACAACTGCGGCAGCTTTCCTGCTCTGTGCTCAATCTGAATCTCTCGCCTGAAGAGATGGCCGGATTGATCCGCCTCGACGAAGTGACCGGGCTCGATTCGCTCACGATTCTCAACCTCGTCGCCGCGGTAGAGAAGGAGTTCCGGATCACCCTGACGACAGCGGAGTTGGAGATCGAGGTACTGTTGGACCTTCCGCGGTTGGCTGCATGCGTTGCCTCTCTTCAGGAACGCTCATGTTGAGAACTGCCTTCGACGGAGTCGCCGCGCGGCAACCCGATGCTGTCGCCGTCATCGATCACGGGACTGCCGTTTCTTACGCCGAACTTCGTTTGCGGAGCGGTCGCTTTGCGCGTCTCCTCGCAGACAGGGCAGGTCTTCGACGCAGGGACCGCCTGGCGGTGTGCCTTCCCAACTGCTGGGAAGTCGCGGCGAGCGTGCTTGCCTCCGCGGGCATCGGCGCCGTCTGGGCGCCGTTCCACCCCGAGTGGCGGCCGCGCGAGATCGCCTGGCTGGCCTCGCAACTGTCGCCGCGCGCGCTCATCGCGCGCAGCGACATGCTGGGACACTGGCGCCAATCGGGAGAGCTGCCCCCCACGGTGGTGCTGATCGATGAGGCCGATGTGCGCGACGCGCTGCTCACATCCACGACCCTTCTGCCGCCCTCGCCGCAACTGGAGAGCGAGCCTTGCGTCTGCTTCCCCACATCCGGGTCCACCGGCCGGCCGCGCCTTGTCTACCGCTCCGCTCGCAATCTGATCTCGGCGCAGAGTTCTACTGCCAAGGCGCTCGGCTTGGGCTCGGGCATGCGCCAGTTGAGCGCCGTCCCTTTCTGTCACTCCGGGGGCTTCGACAACTGTCTTCTGCTGCCGCTGCTGTGCGGCATGTGCGCGGTACTGCCGGACTCCTTCGCGCCGGCGGAAGTGGAAGCCGCCATCCGAGATCATTGGATTCAGGTGCTGATGGGATCGCCGTTCGTTTACACAATGCTAGCTGAAAGCGGTGCTGCCCGCGCTCCGTTTGAGAGCGTGGAGGTTGCCGTCTCTTTCGGCGCGCCAATGCCGCCGAAGACAGCCGCCGCTTGCGAGTCGATGCTGGGCCTGCGGATTCGGCAGCTTTACGGCTCCACCGAGACCGGCGTAATCGCCATTCAGCGTGCGGGTTCCTGCTTCCGGCCGGGACTCGTCGGCCATCCCGTCGAATCCGCCGAGGTCCGGATTCTCGGCGAGCACGGCGAATTGCTGGGGTCCAGTTGCACCGGCAAGCTTGCGGTGCGCGGCCCGGGCGTCATCTCCACCCACTCCGATCCCGTTGAGTCGGACGCCGGAAAATTCCAGGACGGCTTCTACCTCACGGGGGACCTAGGTCGCCTGGAACCAGACGGCGAGTTAATCTTATGCGGCCGCTCGAAAGCGATCATTAACATCTCCGGCATCAAGATAGATCCCGTCGAGATCGAGCACGTGCTGCTGCAGATGCCCGCGATACGCGCCTGCAACGTGCACGGTGTGCGCGACGAGCGGCAAGGAGAAGTGATTGAAGCGGTCATCGAACTTCGCCCGGACTGCACTCTCACACGTCGTGCTATTGTAGCCCACTGCCGAGCCCACCTCTCGGAATCGAAAATCCCACGGCGTATCGAGTTCGCCGCCGCCACCCCGATGGACGCCGCCGGCAAGAAACGGACCGAGTGGGCTCCCGCCGGTCCGACTAAGTAAGCTCCGGCTCCCCAGCCTGTTAGTCCTGGTTAGCAGCCGCCTATCCGTTCGAACGAGCTCCTGCGCATGAGCGTGGAGAACGGCTGCATCGGCACAGGCACGGCTTCGTTGAACGGCAAGTAACAAGACGTAGAGCCTAAACCTGCGATCTTCGGCAGCACCAGCCGCCGCCAAAGGTCCCCAGGTTGTAGCCCATCACGCTTAAGCGGACTGGTTTGGGGTGTACACGGCCAAGCGAAGTGTCGAGGAGCGACCAGTTCGCCGTGGACGCTGACGGCGCACTCGGAAACAATCCTGCTGATCCCTGCGCGGTGGTGCGCCACGTTACTGTCCGACGCACCACGGACGCAACGCGGCGAGCTAGACGCTGCAAGGAGGGCTACCGATATGGCCCAATATCGGTAAGGTTCGCGCGGTCAGCGACGTGCCAGCCGCGGGAGGCAGAAACACGGGTTGCGGCGCGCGCCGCGGGCGTAACGTGGGGGAACCAGAGCCCTCAGCCTGTGCCACTCTGCGGCCCGGTTCGCCAATGGTAACTCGTTCATTGTAATCCTCTTAATGGGCCACATCGGTAGCCACATAGACCTTACCTCGGGGTGGCGCGGACATCAAGCGAAACTCCGTGACGGCTGGATTCTCCCGAAAGGAGGATTGATGGCAGACACGGTAGTCCTCAAGAAGATCTAGGCGGGCCAGAAGGCGAAGGGGAGACCAGATGGTTGCATCCAACACGCCGCTGCAGCGCTCAGGTCTGTAGTGATAACAAGATGAAAAAGTCTGCTTAGCCGAGGCGTTTGGATGTAAAATCGAAGACGCCTGGGAAGCCCAAATGGCAATCCTGGTCGAAAGGGCTCACAACGTATGCCAAGACATTTTCTGCTGTCTGTTTGTGTGCTCACTCTTACGTTGAGCGCATTCGCACAAACCAAGATCTCCGGTTCCATCGACTGCGACAAGTCGGATCCGGTGCACGCGATTCCCGTCCCCGACCGGGAGGGCTACACCTATGTGATCAGTCAGGAGAAATGCACCTGGACCAAGCCGCTCACTGTCGAAGGGCTCGATGCCAAAACGTTCGTCCACACTTTTTTCAATGAAGTGATGGGCGCCACTACCCGTACCACGTCCACGGCTGTTACGACTTATAGCAACGGCGATAAAGGTTTCACGCGCGCCACAGGAACCGTCGACGCGAAGGCGATGACCGTTTCCGGCAAGTGGACAATGCAAGGCGGAACCGGCAAGGTGCACGGGGTCAAGGGCGGGGGCAGCTTCACGTGCAAGATGAAGGGAGCGCCGGGCTCGGGTATGACGTGCGATGTGGAAGGCGACTACACCCTGGCCGCCGCACCGGCCGCCAAGAAGAAATAGCCGCCAGACGTCCGCTAAACGAGCACGCGAAGCGGTCCCGCGATGGCCGCGTCGCCGACCACGCCAACAATCAACGCGTTGGGGGAGTGCTTCCTGGCGCTCGATCAACATCGGACGTGATGTGATGAGATGAGCGCATATCTCTCTAAGGACAGCAAGGGTGCTGCCCACTACATCTTCGTCCAGGAATACGCCATGTCATGCGGCCCCGCCTGGAGTAGCCTTAGGCATGGTTACCGACTTGGCTGAAGTCTTTCGACTCGGAACCGCAAAGGCGGAAGAGAACCTAGCCTTTCGCCGCTATCTCTGCGCCCACCACTACGCCGACAACTCGTTCCAAATCCTGGCTAGCGACGTGCAGCGGCACGTGGACTGCACCGCTTGCGCGAATTGCTGCCGTCACTCGGTGGTGTCCGTCAGCAAGCCAGAGATCGAAAACATCGCCTGGCGCCTGGGCACCACACCGGAGGCAGTCTCCCGCCTCTATACCATGCCCGATCCCGACGCGCCCACCTCACGAACCCTGCTGAGTTCGGGGGAAGGGTGCGTGTTCCTGGACGGCAACCTCTGCATGATCTACGAGGCCCGCCCCAAGATGTGCCGCGACTTCCCCCACGTCGCGGTCGGCACCCGCTCGCTCGGCGGCCGCCCGTCATCGCTCGCCCGTTGGGCCGCGTTCTGTCCGATCCTCTACAACGCGCTCGAAAGTTACAAGCGCCTCACTGGCTACCACCCGCATCCGCCGTTCAATACACCTTCCAAGCCGCCTGCTTGAACTCCGGCGGCGCCTCCCTACCGAAACGCAGCGCCGCACTGTTGACCGAGAGAGTCTCGATTTCCCACATGGTCGGCTGTCCCGAAGTTGGCCGAAACGACGGTCCGGCAAAATAGATCCCCTCTTGTCGTGCAGCGTTTAGCGACTCCTCGCGCAAGAGCTTCTCACCAATGGTCGCTATTCCCCCTCGCCGGACAACAGATACGTCACCCTGAAGGCTGAACCGGGGCGATATGCGGCCTTATCGGAAGCTATTCGGCGACCGCGGAGGTCCCTGCAGAACCGCGTCGCCCCTTCATCGCGTCTCGCTGACGCGCATCAGAAGGAAGCAAACAACGAAGTCGCACCCGCCGCGGCGCAGAAGGAGCCAGTAGTGGCAGAGACAGCCACCGCCGAACAGGAAGCCACCCTTGCGGAACAGGGCGCACAGGACCCGCCCGCGAAGCCCGCCCCCAGAGCGGAATACCACCTCGAGAAAGGGCTCGCCCAAGGCAAAGAAGATCGCCGAGGCTGAGTCTCGGCCGGGCAGGCAGGCCGACGTGGCACCGAACCGCCAGCCGTCGCGTGACTGTCACATGGCTCATTGCGCGCTGCCAGCTCGCACACAGGGCAAGAAAGTGCCTTACCTTTCCCCGCTTCGTGCGTATTACTGTTTGTTGGCCGCTGTCACAGGAGCCGCCTATGCGCACGCTGCTTCAGGACCTGCAGTACGGATGCCGCAACCTGCTCAAGTCGCCCGGCTTTGCCGCCGTGGTCGCTCTCACGCTCGCCATCGGCATGGGGGCGAACACCGCCATCTTCAGCGTCATCGATAGCATTCTGCTTCGGCCGCTGCCTTTTCCAGAGCCGGACCGCCTCGTCAGTCTTTACGAGACAGAAGCTGCGCCGGGCCACTATCCGCTCTCCCCGCCGGACTTCCTCGACTGGCGCGCGCAGAGCAGCACCCTCACAGACATGGCGCTTTACAGTTGGCCGGTCGATCTGAATGTGAGCGGGCGGGGCGTGCCCGAACGCATCACTGGCTCGCGGACGCAGGCGAACTTTTTCTCGGTGCTCGGCGCGCATCCGTTACTCGGCCGAACCTGGGTCGCGGGCGAGGATCAGCCCGGCAAGGACCAGGTGGTCATTCTCAGCTACTCGCTCTGGCGGAGCCGGTTCGCGGGCGACCCGGGCGTCATCGGACGAACCGTGGAACTCAATGCACGCAAGTGCACCGTCGTCGGCGTGATGCCTGCGCACATGCGCTTCCCCGAGTGGGCCGAGGTTTGGATCCCGCAGCCCATGGACTCGAAGACCCTGGGTCCTCGCGGGAACCATTGGCTCCGCGCCGTCGGCAGGCTGAAGCCGAACGTCCCTGTCCGCAGGGCACAGGCTGAGCTCTCACTCATCGCGGCTCGACTCGAAAGGCAGTACTCGGATTCCAACGACAAGGTCGGCGCGGCGGTCGTGGCCCTGCGTGACGACATGGTCGCCGAGTCCCGCACCTCGCTGTGGATGATGCTGGCGGTGGTGGGGTTCGTCCTCCTGATCGCGTGCGCGAACGTGGCGAACCTACTGCTCTCGAAAGCAGTGGCGCGTCAGAAAGAAATGGCCATACGTACGGCGCTGGGCGCGGTGCGATGGCGGCTGCTGCGCCAACTGCTGACGGAAAGCCTGCTGCTCTCGGCGATCGGTGGCGTGCTGGGCCTGGTGGTGGCTCGCGCAACGATGGGTCTGTTCACTTACACGCGCGCGCGGCTGCCGCACGTCAACACCGTGGAGCTGAACGGAACGGTGCTGGCGTTCGCGGCCGCGCTGGTGGTCGCCACCAGCCTGGTGTTCGGCGTTGTGCCCGCGCTTCAAACCTCGCGGCCGGATCTGCACGAAGAGCTGAAGGGCGCCGCGGGCGGGTCGAGCAGCCCGGGGCGGCGGCGCAGGTTCACGAGCGACGTCCTGGTGGTGGCGGAGATCGCGCTGTCGCTGGTCCTTCTGATTTCCGCGGGACTGCTGCTCAAGAACTTCGCGCAACTCCGCAACATAGACATCGGCGTGCGGACGGAAGGCGTCTGGACCGCGGCCGTACAGTTGCCGGACACCTCCTACAAGACATGGCAGCAGATCTACCACTTCAAGCAGACCCTGCTCGACGAAACGAGGCGGATCCCGGGCGTCGAGGCCGCCGCGGCCACGAACCGCGTACCGCCCGAGGGCGGCGGGAACTACTACATCAGTCTGCCCGGGCAGACCAGGGAGCAGCAGAGCGGACAGCTTGTGGAGCAGCACTCGATCACGCCGGATTATTTCCGCGCCATGGGCATCCGGCTGCTCCAGGGGCGGAATTTCACCGAGGTGGACGTGGAGCGCGGGCTCGAGGCATTCAACCGTTTTATCGACGGGCTCAAGGCAGGCGCCCCGCCCGCTCCCGCCGAGAGGGACGCCATGGTGTACCCGGTGGTGATTAACGAGACCATGGCGCGGTTCTTCTGGCCCGACCGCAATCCGCTGGGCCTGAGGTTCGGACACGGTGACGGACACGGCCCGTGGGCGGAGGTGATCGGCGTAGTGAGCGACGTCAGGCAGCGCGGCCTCGCCGATCGGCCCGCGCCGGAAGCGTACGACGTCTTCGGCGACGAGCGGTTCGTGTTAGTGGTGCGCACTTCGGGCAGTCCGGCCGGCCTGGCCGCGGAAGTGCACAGCGTGCTGGGGCGGATGGACCGCAGCCTGCCGCTGTTCTCCGTGCGCACGATGGACGAGGTGGTCGCGGACAACGCACAGGGGCAGCAGTTCCTTAGCGTCCTGGTGGGTTCGTTCGCGGCGCTGGCACTGCTGCTCGCCGCGCTCGGCATTTACGGCGTGCTCTCCTATGCTGTCACGCAGAGAACGCGCGAGATCGGTATCCGCATGTCGCTGGGCGCGACGCGCGGGCGCGTGCTGTACGAGTCGCTGCGGCAGGGCATGGTGCTCGCGCTGATCGGATCGGCGTTGGGAATCGCGGGAGCTGTGGCGGCCCGCCGTGTGATCGGTAGTCTGCTCACGCAGGTCGAGCCCGGCGACCCCTTGATCTACCTCGGCACCGCGGCGCTGCTCGCGATCGTGGCGCTGGCCGCGTGCTATCTCCCAGCCCGCCGCGCCTCGCGTATCGATCCAATGGCCGCGCTGCACTACGAGTAGCGGCACCGCGTGGCACGACGGCGTGGATTCCGAGGATTTGAGGACGGAAACGATGAACGGTATGGACTCACCTCGAGAGGCCCAACTCAGGGATCATTGAAGCGTCGAGCCTGCCGCCGTGTTCGCACTCGTCTTAGGAAAGAGTCGCTGCGGACGCTGCAGCGGCCACGGTTCTCTGGGAGGGGCAGCAACGGCAAGCGCCCAATTGAATCTCGTTCTTAGCGGTCGAGTCGTGGCGTTATCTGGTGATATCGGCAGCTTGTTCCCTCGGCGCCAGCCCGCGCACATCCGCGGTTTTGGGCGTTGACGGTCCGGATGGCGTGCCTGGTATCAGCGTCGCGATGCCCGACTTGTGGGGAGCAATCTGTCGGGTAATGAATCGAGATGGCGAGCGAAGGCCTCTGGAGTACCACGGTCCGGTTGAACGCCAGCCGTGGCTCCGAGCAATACCAGCCAATGAACTCGTCGATTGCGACCGTACGATTCTTGGGAACTCGCCGCCGCGAACGAGTTCCCAGGACATGTGTCTAATTCCCAGAGCCTTGGGCCGCGGATGCCGCAGGCATCATCGGCGCGTCGAGCATGCCTTTCGAGGTGTAGTCGAAAGGTACGACGCGATAGCGGTAAATCATGCCGTGATCGCCCACCACATAACCCCGGTCCGGAGTTGGCAGGCTGAAAGAGGCCACGGGTGCAGGGAAGCGAACCTCGCGCGAAGTCCAGTGTTTTCCTCCGTCAACCGTGTAGGCCCAGGTCCCTCCCAGGCACGACCAACCCACTTCTCGGCCGGAAAACTTAACCTTGGGATAACCCTGCGCGAGGTGGGCAATCACGCCCTGCCAGGTCTGGCCTCCGTCGGTGGTTCGGTACAACCCCGAGCGGACTTCGTAGCCGGTGTTCACATCCAGAAAAAACGCATTGTAGACGCGTTGATCGCCCGGTTCCTCGGGCCCCACAAGAACATTCCAGGTTTCTCCGCCATCTTCCGTCTTTGCCGTGATTCGCTTGTCGCCCATGGCATACCCCACCATTGCAGTCGGGAAATGAAGAGTCCAAAGATCGCAGTCCGTTTCCTGCGTCAATCCCTGAACTTCCATCTTCGCGTGGCAGGCGAAGGACTCCTTCCAGTTCATACCGCCATCGTTCGTCGCAAAGATCTTCTTCCCGTAAACACGGAATCCGTCCAAGTCGGAAACGAAGAACGCGTCTCCCCGAATGTCCCCGCTGACCTGCTGCCAGGAGGCGCCATCGGTGGTGCGGAATAGAGTGTTCCACGCCTGAGCCCAGCCGTGGGTTGAGTCGGCAAAGAATAGACGTTTGAGTTCCGCACCTTCCGCGTGGGGATCGCCGCCGAGCTCCACAGTCCAGCTATTGCCCCCATCCTTGGTGTGCAGGATAGTCCCCGCAGCGCCGGATACCCAGCCTTCCTCTTTGCTGACAAAATAGACATCGAATAGATGCACGTCCTCTTTATAATTTACCGGCTCCCAAATCGCTTTGAATTTCGGCTGCGCATTCTTAGGGCCAGTGGATGGTCTTGTTGGAGAAACGCGTGATTGCGGCGTTTGCCCTGCTGCACCGCATACGCAACAAACGAGGCTGACTAACACCCAGATCGATCGCTTCATGTATCCCCCTGACCGGATTTCGATTTCAGCATCCCCGGTTGCAACTAGTATACACCCAGCCGCTTTCCTTGGTGCTTCCTCTATCGGCATCGGGAACGAGTGATGGAAGTTGGCCAAACAACCTCCGGTCGGACGCCGGCCTACTCGGAACCAGGCCACCTGTTGAGCACTGGCCGACTATGACGACTGATAAGCGCCTTTGCGAGCGTTGATGGGTTCCACGTGGTCGTAATGGTGGCAAACGGCAGGATGGCCGCCGGCACGGGCGACGCCACTTCGACGCGAGCGTTAAGGAGCCTTATCGGAAGCCATCCTTGCCGCGTCCAGCACGCCACGTTGCGCCCGTGGAGCGTCGGACAGCGACGTGGCGCGCCGCCACGCGAGCATCCATAGTCTCGCTCACACCCCTCCTCCCGCGCGAAACCTCTCTCTACTGCAACGCTTTCTTCAAGGCGGATCGCAGGCCCTCCTCGCCCTGCTCCTCGGCCAGATAACTTACGATCTTGCCGTCTTTGCCGATGATCACGACCGTCGGCGCATCCGTGGCCTGATAGCTCAGGATGAGTTCCCCGCGAGCGTTGACCAACTGCGGGTACGTGTAGCCTCTCTTCTTGATGAAGTCGCGCACCACGCGGGGCAACTGCCCCACGTTGACGCCGAAAACGATCACGCCCTGATTCTTGAATTCACGGTACAGCTTGTCGAGGTGCCCCATATCGGCATAGCACGATTCCCAGTATGTGGCCCAGAAGTGTAGCACGACGGTGTGCCCCCGCAGCGACTTCAGGCTGACTTCTTTCCCGTCCAGGCCCTGCAAGCTGAAGTCGGGCGCCTGCTCGCCCACGAGGCTTGGCTGGCCTGCGGCAGGCGGGAGTAGGCAGGCGGCCACTACCAGGCCAAAGAGAGCGAACATCAGCATACTCCCGCCAGACAAGCATACACCTGGCGATGGGCCCTCAGCTTCAAGATCTCCCTTCCGGCCACGCGGGGGGCTCCACAGTCTGACAATGCCGCGCTCGACTGGCCACTGCTTAGGAGATGACACCGCTGGTCTGCGCATTCGCAGTCGGCATGGCTGTCGGGATGTCGGGCCTTGCGTCACCGAGCGAGGCTGAAGGGTGGGCCCTTCTGAAAGGCGACCTGCCTTCGAAAGCCGAACAGGCGGGGGCATTCGTGCCGTTGTCGGCACCCCAAGACGGTCTTTCTGGAGCGCTGCGGATCACGGACCGGCAAGCTATTGAGGCCGACGATTTTCACGAGGCGCTGGACCACCTCCGGCCGTGCCTCGAGTGCAGCGGTCTGCGATTCTGGTCCGATGACGAGTTCTGGCGTTGCTGGGTGTCTGGGCCGCTCGCTACGCGTGAATGAGCTGAAGAAGAAGATGTAAGGACAACCGCCAGCCGCTACTGGCCGGCCGCCTCGGAGGATGGCACGGTTGAGGCCTTCGGTTCCTTGTAAAGCCACGCGCCGAGCATTGTTCCTCCAACTGCCTCCACCAGTCCCACTGCCACGCCATATACTACCAGCCGCCTGCCAAAGAGATGCGTGGCGACGGTGGGGATCGACGCCAGCACATATCCCAGCACCCACACCGCGACACCGGCAATGGCGGCGGTCTTTGGTCCCGGGCCGTAGCGCGGCCGGATTGCCGCATAGAGCCAGATAGCAAAAATGCCCACCAGAAAACCCCACAGGATGAAGGCCGTCATTTCGGTCGCACCGTATCCCGCGGGTCTGCCCAAGGCCTTCATCGCGGCGGCCCATCTGTCCTTCAGAATCACGCCGTTCGCGACGAACTCACAAATGTTGATGACAACGCCGGCCAGCAAGCCGCCGGCGATCACGCGCAACCCGTTGATTCTCTCCATGGTTACCTCGGCAATTGGACGCCATTCTTGACTTCTGAGTCCCATCTAGCATACACCCGATCGCAGGGGAGAGCATCGGTGCTTGTCGGGGCAGTCCGCAGGGTGTAGCCTCACTCAGACGGCATGGGTTGACGGGCAGGGGTGCGTCGCGCAGAGCGCCCGCCGCGCCGCGGGACTGCGGAACCTCTGCACGACCCACGCCGTGCTCCGCCACCACGAGTCACTCACCCGGGCCCGCCGCAACCTAGTCTCCGATCCGGCTGGCCTCACCACCCTCCGCGCCCGCTGACAGGATCTGCTGGACTCTGACCCTTACTGCAGCCCCAACCTCACCCGCACGTCGAACGGTTGCTCGGTGCGCCAGCCGCGGGCGTCCTCAGCGTGACCGTAAGGACGCGGTTCGCATCGCGCGCGCCCGTCCTCACTTCTCCGCAACAAGGAAGTGCTCGAAAAGCGGGTGCTCCTGGAGTGCCCGCGCCGGGACGCGCTCGAGCTGTGCCGCATAGACCGTCCGGACATGGGCTATCTCTTCCGGCGTTTCGAGCGCGATCCGGCTGAGCCGGTGCCGCCGGAACAGGTGACGCTCGATGAGAGCGGCGATGTCGGCTTCCGTGTAGAAACACTGCCACCCGGAAGTGTCGCGCTCGCGGCGGCCGTCGAGATCGAGTTCGATCGGCATGGCCCACTGGTCACGCGCCACGAGCGACATCTCGAACGAGGGCAGCACGGCCACCAGCCGGCCTCCCGGTGCCAGAATTCGCGCCACTTCGGCGAACATGCGGTCCGCGTCGGACCGCTGCTCGGGAATGATCGAGTTGACTGAGAAGACGGTATTGGCGCAGGCGGACTTGATGGGCAGCTCCCGGTTGTCGGCGGCAACGTGATAAACATTCGGAGCACGAAATCGTGTCCGCGCCTCGCGGAGCATCGGCAAGGAGAAATCGCTCGCAAACACGCGGACGCCCGTGATCGACGCCAGCGCTCGGGTGAGATCTCCGACCGGGCCGCAGCCGATGTCGACCACCAGTCCTAGCTTCGTTTCGCTGATCAGGAGGTTTCGCGTCCGTTCGAGGGAGGTAAACGAGATCACGGTCTGCTCGTAGCCCGCGCTGAAGGGCTCCCACGCTGCGGCCTCGGCACTCCTGGAGCGGTCGGCTGCGTGGGATTCGGGCTGTTCCGCAGGTTTGGGCTCGTTCACATTAGCTTTCGGTAGTACAGCAGGTAGCTGATGGCGGAGGGCTCCTCGACACAGAGTTGATAGCCCTTCACCAGCGTACCGCGCTGGGCGCCAGGAATGAGATCGGCGATGTCACTCTCCACCGGCGTGAGTTCCAACCCCGTTCGAACGACCTTCTTGCCGCGGATCGCCAGCGACTCGGGCTCGACGAGCTTCTTCGTCGCCAGGAGCCGGTGGACGATCTTGCGCACGCCGCGGCGGTAGCGGACCAGGTTGACCATGTCGAAGTCGCTCTCCTCCAGCATCACCTGCGGCAAGGTGAAACAGATGCGGAGGCGGAACCCCTGTCCCGGCGCAATCGGATCCACGAAGGGGACGCGGATGGGGAACGCATTAATCGGGCGAACCTTGAGAAGGTCGATGCCGACAATCGGCCGGTTGTTCAACAGGTCGGTGGCACAGACCTGCAACTGCTGGAAGGAGTGAGAGCCCACCGCGGTCAACGAAAACGGCAGGTACTGAGTGGGCTGGCCGGAGATGTTGCGCCCTTCGAGGATGTAGCAGCCTTGGTAATTGAGCGCGTCGTCGATGACGCCCGTGAAGGTCACAGAATCGTACTGGTGGACGCGGTCCGGTATGTCCTCGTCGGTAAGCAGCGAGTCCTTGATCGCATCGACGTGAAGCGGGAGATTGGCGCCGAGGCCGGGCTCCAGTTCCAGCTCGAAGGGAGGCGAAAACACGATCCTGTGCGCTCGGCCTGGCTCGGTGAAGCGGCTGTTCTCGAAGACCGGGCGGCTCACTTCGGTGCGGACTGCGCCGGTGTAGATGCGGTAATAGCTGTTATGGCCGTCGTCGGTGTCTCTGGCCAGGGCGGAGCCGGCGGACAGCACCGTGGTTCCATACTCTCTGGCATCGGAATCCCAGAACGACATCCCCAACTGCGCGGCGCTGTGCCGGTGACCGTGGAGAACCACGTCGCATCCCATTTTGCAGAGGCGCTGCCAGACGTCGCCGGCATCGGTCATGAGCATCTTCTCCTCGTAGTGGGCGTGCCGAAGATGGGCCATGTGGTGGTGGAGCAGTGCGATGAGGCGGGCGTCCCGGAAGCCGGCGGCAGTGGCGCTGCTTGGAAAGGCGTTGGCTAGGTCGTCGACAACGGTCTCCAGCCTGGAAAGCTGAGCTGGGCCCACGTAGCCCCGGGCGACGGCCCACAGGAACCAGCTCTTCTTCACGTTGCTGTTGATCTTGAGAAAAGCGGTTTGAAAGCTGGGAAAGTACTCGCACACGCGCAGGGCCTCCGTGGCCCGGGCGGAGGCCGCCTGCTGCAACTGCGCCTGCGAGGTCTCCGGTCCGGCCCGCTTGGACGCCTGCGCCTGGTAGTACGGCTCGAGTGTTGCCGGCGCGACGTCTCGGGCCTGCGCGGCAGGCACCGCGCCGGCTGCAAAGCCCCAGTCGGCGAATACCTCGTTGAACAACCCCAGGCGCTCGCGCCAGAAGAGCGTCTTCCAGGCGCTCCTCAGCAGATCGTGATTGCCGGGGACAACGATGCAGCGGGCCGCGTGACCATGATCACGCCACAGGTCGTCGAGCAAGCCCAGGAGGTAGCCATGGGCCTGTATCATCTCGTCCCGCGTTCCCCACTGCGCCAGATCGCCGGTGACCACCAGAAAGTCCGGGAGGGGAAAGGTGCTACGGATGGCGGCGGCCAGTTGCTGTTGAGCATCGTCGTTGTGGTTTCCCGGTCCGAAATGAAGGTCGGAAATGTGGACGATTACCGGATTTCGAAACATTCGGTCCCTCCGTTTGCGAAGACGTACTCGTAGAAGCGGCGGGTGTAGACCGCAGGCTGTCCGCTAAAGACCTGAATGTTGACGCTGCGCCCAAGCTCAACGGGCTTCATCCCGAAGTCGGCGGCCGTACCCTCGTAAATGGGCTCCCAGGACTGCGGGACCGCCTGAGGCACCCGGTATTCGGGGTGGCAGGCGCGCAGGGCATCCGCCGCAGTGCACAGACGGACCACGCGTACCTTATCCATGGCGGTGCGGAGAATATCGGCGAAGAGGACCTTCCGCCAGCCCCGGAAATGGTCCCTGACATAAGACGGCGCCGAGAACGCGAAATCCGATTGCAGCGCGAATATGTGCCAGGCATCGCGAATCTGGGCTCCGAGTGCGAACGCGATGGCCGGCAATCCGCTCCGGAAGCAGTGACCGCGGCGGCGGTGCCTCACGTACTCCCAGACCCGGGGCGGATAGAACAGCGCCTCCTCAGGCATGAGCGCGAACCGTAAATCGACCTGGCGGCGGAGGACCAGCCAGTCGCAGCTCACCGGGCCCATGAGCGACCCGACTCGGGAGAATCGGTAGGAAAAGCCGCGGCACCCGAGCTTCTGGAAACGGGCACGCAGGGCGACGCTGGCGCGGAGGTCGCCGAGCAGGCGATCCAAGTTCACGAGCCGCGAGCGCGGGGGTCCGTACGCCCGGACGATTCCAGCCAGGCAGGCGCCATTGGCCCCCCGGGCCGTGATCTCCTCAACCACCAGGGCTTTCGGAACCACTCCGTGCCGGCCATCCAGGAAAGCCAGTTCCGGGCATTCGAGTGCGTCGCCGTAGTGCAGGTAGTTCGCTCGAGGCGCTTCCATTTCCGCGGCCTTTTCCCGCCTTTGGATGCCACCCTAGATTGTATATCGAATGTTACTAATTTGGAGCTTTTTATGCTTTGGAGCATGCAGCGCGGCGCTTCGGCGGGCGCCAGGACTGCATCGGCCGTCAGGCCGGGAGGCGCGCGCTTCGCAAAACAGGCGAAAACGGATGCTCGAGATCGGGGCAAAGGATGTACAATTGGCTGCGAAAGGGGGTCTCAAATGCCTAATGGCGCTCCTTCTACCGCGCCGGCCCCGGCCCCGGCACCGGCACCGGCTCCGACGCCCGGGATGTTTACCTCGGGGCAGTCGGCGGCCACGTTTGCCGGCGGTGCCGCAGGAATCACTATTGTCTGGAAGGTTCTCGGGGCTGTATCCCCAGCCCTGGCCACCAACAAGCTCGTTCCGGTAGTTCTTGCCATAACGCTAGGCGTGGTGCTTTACTGGCTGAGTCCAACCGGCGCATCAAAAAAAGAGAAATGGCTTGGGTTCATCTATGCCGTTCTGAATTCCTTCGCCATTGCAGCAGCGATTCTCGGCATCGGCACCCAGATCGGTACCCAGGTCCCTGGCGGCTGAGCCCGCCCAGGACGTGCGCCCAGCCTCGGCTACCTCGAGGCCGCATTCAAGGAGCGGCAGCGCGGCGTTAACGCGCCATATCGGAAGCTATCCTTGATGCACCACCGTGCTGCCTCAAACGCGTCGGGCAGTTCTCGCGAGGATTCCGTTCCTACTGAGTGCGTGAGGGCCTTGCGGGTCTAGTGTGAGCGTTCGGCTTTACCCACGCCTAAACCGCTACCCGCAGCTTGATCCCATCGTTCGGTGCGTGAAGCCGGGCCGCGGCTCCTGACCGTACCAGGCGATGAACTCGTCCAGCCCGAGATTGTACACACGACGCGTGATGGGGGAAGAGACGCTGTCCAGCACCAACACCTTCAGGCGGCGCCATCCTGCCGCCCGGTCCGCCAGTACCAGTTCGTTCATCTAAGTCCTTGGCATCGGCCTTCTGGCCTGCACAGGCACATGAGGCTAAACGGCCGGAACGATCACTGCCTCGGGAAGGGAGCCAATCCAGGTCGAGCCCCTGAATCTCCTTCCCGCGAAATCTCCCGCAGAATCCCGCAAAACGCGAAAATCCCGCACTTAGCCCGCAAACCTCGCATCGTTAAGTCATTTGTTTTCAACTCCGAGGCAGGATGAAACAGGGTAGTGCGTGCTTGGGGTGCAAGAGGTCCCGAGTTCAAATCTCGGCGGCCCGACCAGCCAAACCCTTTCGATTCAACATCGCTCCTCTTCCCAAAAACATCGAAGCACGGAAACGCACCGCCGTTCGCGTAGAGATAGTCGGTGAAATCAGTAAAATCGCTGTAGCCGAGGTGCTCCAGGTCAGCCCTGTGAATGAGTGGCCTTTGTCCCAAAAGAGGAACCGGCCAGAGCCAGTTCATGCTGCCGTGCAATTTCAACGTGAGCACATGAGACGAACGCACAGGCGCGGCGAACGAAAACCCGTAACCACCCGCCACATCCCATTTGCCGGTTCGTTTGAGCTCTCGCTCGAGAGAGTCGTCTGCGAGCTTGTCGGCGAGCTCGGCGTAGGCGTCTGCAGTCCCAGTGTGAATTTGGCGGAACCACTCTCGGAGCCAGGGTCCGATCCAGCCCCTGAGATTGCCTGGGCTACACGGGGAAGGGTCCGCGGGAATTCCTGCTGCCCTGAGAAAGGCATCTGCGCAGTTCAACCTCGGCCGCAGCCGCAGTTGCTGGCTCATCGAGTCGGCGATGTGCGCCGCAAGGGCGGCTTCCGCTACGCCTTGGTGGGGGTCGCCGGGAGGCCGCGCTTTTCCAAAGGCACAAAATCGCGCGCCGCCGGACCGGTGTAGACCTGCCGTGGGCGGGCGATCTTCTGCTCGGCATCGCACAGCATCTCCTGCCACTGGGCGAGCCAGCCCGCTGTGCGCGGAATCGCAAACAGCACCGTGAAGATCTCCGGCTTGAACCCCATGGCCTGGTAGATGATCCCGGAGTAAAAATCCACGTTCGGATAGAGCTTGCGCTTGACGAAGTACTCGTCCTCAAGCGCAATGCGCTCCAGCTCCAGCGCGATCTCCAGCTTCGGATTGCGGCCGGTGACCTCGAATACCTTGTCCGCGGCCCATTTGATAATCCTGGCGCGAGGATCGTAGTTCTTGTAGATCCGGTGTCCGAAGCCCATCAGCTTGAACTCGCCTGCCTTTACCTTTGCGATGTAGTTCGGGACTCTGTCCTTGGAGCCGATCTCGTCCAGCATCTTGAGGACTTCTTCGTTCGCCCCTCCGTGGAGAGGACCGGACAGCGCCGCCGCCGCCGCCGCAGTGGCCAGGAACGGATCCGCATGAGAACTGCCCGCGGAGCGCATCACGTTGGCGCTGCAGTTCTGCTCATGGTCGGCATGCAGGATGAACAGGATGTCCAGCGCGCGAGACAGGATCGGACTGGCCGCATACTTGGGCTCTGCCATCTTCCAGAGCATGTTCATGAAGTTTTCTGTGTAGCTCAAATCGTTGTCTGGATAGACATAGGGGTAGCCCAGGCTGTGCCGGTAGGTGTAAGCGGCGATGGTCGGCATTTTGCCGATTAGCCGCCGGATCTGCAGCGCCCTCACCTTGGGATCCAGCACAGCTCTCGCGTCAGGGTAAACGGTCGAGAGCGCCGCTACCGTGCTTGCCAGCATCCCCATGGGATGCGCGTCGTAGCGGAATCCCCCCAAGAACTTCTTGGTGGTCTCGTGCAGCATGGTGTGATGGGTGATGTCGCCGACCCAGTCCTTCAGTTGAGGCTCGGTCGGCAGTTCGCCGAACAAGACCAGGTAGGCCACCTCCAGAAAACTGCAATTCTCCGCCAGCTGTTCGATGGGGTAGCCGCGGTAGCGCAGGATGCCTCGATCGCCATCGATGAACGTAATGGCGCTTCGGCAAGAGGCGGTGTTCATGAAGGCGGGGTCGTAAGTCATGAGCCCGAAATCTTCGGGTCCTGTCTTGATCTGTCGCAGGTCCATGGCCCGAATGGTCCCATCGTGAATCGGGATCTCATAGGCAGCCTGGGTGCGCTGGTCGATGATGCTTAAGGCTTCCTTTTCCATATTCCCCTTCCCGGGATCCTGGGTGGCGATACCCTCTGTATTCGCCGCCCTCTAGCCGTTGTGCGGCCGGCGCGATGGCGTCGCCCGTTGTGCAACCGTTACCACAGGCGAGTTCAGCTCACATCAATGCCCAGTTCCGTTCTGCCATCCTTCGGGAGATGCCGGCCACTGCAGGCTTAATGTTGGGTCCGGCCGGGTGCGAATGGGATCGCCGGCCGATTGCCGCATAATGCCAGGTTCCTTCCCCCTCGTCTCCGGATACCGGTGACCTGTCACGGAAGAAACCTCTTTTTGCGCGGACCGTCACCCAGCGGGCGTGACAGTTCCACGCTCATCATAATGCAAACGATCGCTCCTGTTAAGCCCCTTTTTCAGAACTGGTTATCTCACTCATTGCCAAAAGGTCGCGCCCACAACAACGGCCCGGCCAGGCGGCAAACTTTGGAAGCCACCTCGTCGCTTGGACTTTCCGCCATGCCTGGGAAATCATCGCTTGGGATGAACCCAATGAGACAAACCGGTCCAATTGCGGCGGTGGGGACTATAGTCGCTTGTGGCCGGAAGGCGAAAACGGAAATCCTGGATGAGGATACTGTCCCCGGTTTCGGTTTGCGGACGGGCGACGAGGCTGCTCGTATCCGGCGGCGCGGGGTTTATCGGCTCGGCGTTTATCCGCCTGATGCTCTTCGGGAAGGCCGCTCGGTTTCCCTGGTCAATCTCGACAAGCTCAGCTACGACGGAAACCTCGAGAATCTGGGCGCCCCAACCCACCCCATCATCGAGCCGTTCGGGATGAACTGCGCCGCCGGCTGACTCTGATAGAGGGCCTGGTCCAGCGTTGCCGGTTGACCTGAGCACCAGTCCGGAGAACACATACAACAAGTCGGGAGCGCTTGCCAGCGCCATCGAACCGCTCGCCAAAGCTGGTGCGGACCTCAAGGTAATGATGGGCTATCGGCACCCCACAACTGGAGGAAAGGCAACGATTGAAGTCTTCCCGCTGCTGGTTGGAGGCTCCTTGCAAGTGACTGAGTATATGGGAGATTTCGGCTGGACTTCTTGCGCCCCAGGCCACGGATGCCGTTAGCCGGAAGTGACCTTTTCAACTAGCTGCATTTCTACTACAGCACGGACGCGGTGAGATTCCTCAGGACGGAGCGTTCGTCGGGAATCTGCTGGCGTGCTTGCCATGGGGACAATGTGCCCGAGCTTGCGCGGCGTTGATTTCATGCGGTTTGCGGCTGTCAAGACGCCCGCCATTCGTTGAAGTCCGGGAAGCTCCGAGGCTCGCGGCGCCGCAGAATCGTCTAGCGTCAGTCCGCATGCTCACGCTCCTTGCCTGCTTGCTCGCGTTCGTTCGCACCCGCTATGACCTTGATCTGTCAACGCTCATCTGAAAACGTCGTTCTTGAACTTCTGCCGGAGGGGAGACGCGTTGCGGCGCCCCGGCGCGGGCGCCGGCCCGGGAGCTTTCGCTGCCAACAGCCTCGGCCAGGAGATCGATTGGCCGATCTCAGCCCGTTTCAGGGTCCGCCGACGTTCAGAAAAGTACGTTTTCTGATGATCGCTAACACTTGATCTGGAGATTCTGGCCCTCAGCCAGCAGGTCGCCGTGCTCGAGCACAGACATCCGCGGTCCCGCTCAGTAACCCCGACCGCTGGTTCTGGCTGGCGCTGCGGCGCTTCTGGCCGCGGTGGACCGATCTAACCGCTCGCCGTCGCGCGAAGTTCCTGTACATGTCCTGTTGCCGATTGACTTGCTATCGAAAAGGGTGCACACTGTGGCCTCAGGAGCGCTGAATCGGGACCAAAGCCGCGGCTAGGATTGCGGCCTCGGGAGGTAATGTAAAAAGAGTTTCGTATCTCTAAGTAGGTGGCTGCATGCGGGCTGGACTTTTTGATCCTGAAATACGCCCTCTGAGCCGTTTGCCCGCGAGAGCCCTTAGAGACCCGATACCCTCCCCAGAGTCAGCCTGTCCCATTCCGCCGGCCTCCAAGGAACGGAGGCCGGGGGAGTCCCCACCTGTTCGCCCCCCGAATCGAGGCTCCGGGGCCAGCCGTTTCCGGGGGGTGGTCTGACATGTTGAGTGTTCCCACGACGTGCCCGTTCTGTGCCTGCGGCTGCGGGTTCTTCCTGCTGGCGCAAGATGGAGACCTGGTTGGGGTGGCGCCGGGCGAGAGTCATCCGGTGTCGGCGGGAAAGATGTGCGCCAGGGGATGGAACGCTCATGAGGCTTCGTTGTGGGGCGACCGCGTTCTGCAGCCGATGCTCAGGCGGGATGGAGACCTGAAGGCTGAATCCTGGGACGCGGCGCTAGATTATGTCGCAAGCCGGATGCGGAGCCTCATAGCGGAGGGCAAGCGGGTTGGGGTGCTGGGCTCGGCGCGGGCGACCAACGAGGAGAACTACCTGGCCGGCCGGCTGGCGAGGGCGGGCCTTCAAACCAATCACGTCGATTTCTCTCACTACTCGCTGTGCCGCCCCCTGATGGCAGGCGTCGAGGACGTCACCGGCGAATCCGCTCA
The DNA here is from genome assembly GCA_963719445.1 of Bryobacterales bacterium. Lineage (GTDB taxonomy): Bacteria > Acidobacteriota > Terriglobia > Bryobacterales > Bryobacteraceae > DASWZN01. The sequence goes on along the minus strand of OY970385.1, from coordinate 1,655,177 downwards.
CGCCATCCGCCTGACGGACATCGAAGCGAGCGACACGATCGTGCTTGTAGAGGGCGATCTGGCCAGGACGCATCCCCGCGCAGCGGCATCGGTGCTGAAAGCACTGGGGAGGGGCGCTCGGCTGATCGTCATCGGGTACGCGCGAACGCAAATGGCTCGGCTGGCATCGTGCTTTGTGCAGACCGCGCCTGGAAGCGAAGGGAACGCGATTAACGGTCTGCTGGCCGCGGCGCCTGGCACGGGGGAGGGGGATGACTCGCTACGGTGCGAGCTGGAGGCGGTCAGCCCGAGCGACGAGATTCGCGTGGCAGCCACCTGGATTGCGGCGGCCGAGCGGGCGGTGTTTCTGATAGGACCCTCCGGCGGCCGGGCGGACCGGCTCCGCAGCGATGCGGCGTCGTTGGCCACGCTGGCCGCGATCACCGGACACCTGGGCAGGCCGGGCCGCGGGTTGCTGCCGCTGTTGGGGAGGAGCAACGTCCGCGGGGCGTGCGATATGGGGGTGGCTCCCGATCGGCTGCCCGGTTACCAGCGCATCGACGATGTAGAAGCCAGGCAGCGCATACAGCAGCTTTGGGGTAAGCCAGTCCCGCCGGGCCAGGGATTGGATGCGCAGGGGATGCTCGAATCGGTCAGCGGCTTGATCGTGGTGGCGGACGATCCGGCCGCGGTCCTGCCGATGGGGCAGCGGGCTCGCGCGGCCCTCAAGCGGATGGAGTTTCTGGTGGTGCTGGACGCCTTTGTCACACCGGTGGTGAAAGCCGCGCACGCCGCCCTCCCGATTACCAGCCTTCCGGAGACCGAAGGAACGCTCACGAACATGGAGGGCAGGGTCCAGAGAGTCCGCGCGGCTAGCGCACCGCCCGGCGAGGCGATGGACGGCTGGAAGGTGCTGGCTGAACTCTGCGCTCGCTTCGGCGCGGGGGGCGGATGGAGTTCCGCAACGGAGGTCCTTCGTGAGATCGCCGAGGCGGCGCCGCGCTATTCAAGAGCGGTCCCCCAGGTGTTGGACGATGGATGGGGCTCGTCGCTATTGGAAGAACCCGAGTGGGCGAGCATCGCCTTGCGCACCAGCCCAACCGAAGCGTTGACATCCGCGGAGCGCCCCTATGTGCTGGCGCGGGATGGCGCGTCTGACTGGGGCAGCGACCCGCTGGTTTCGTTTTCACCCACTTTGAATCGCGAGTACCAATCCGAACGAAAGCTGTTTCCGAACGGTCTGGTTGAGATGAGCGGCGAGGATGCCGATGCGCTCGGCGTGCGCCAGGGTTGGCGGGTAAAGGTGAGCTCCACCCATGGGGGGGCCGTCGTGCCCATCCGCCTGCGGAAGGATTTGCAGCGCGGGGTGCTGCTGGCGCCCTACGCGTTCCGGGACTGGCTTGCCGCGGTGCTGGGCGAGGATGGAGCCGCGGCCGTGAATGTGGAGCGAGCTTGAAAATGCAGCCACACGTTCTCACCATTCGAAAACGCGACGTCACGAAGTGGCTGGCGAAACTCCTGGAGAGTAGCGATGTTGTCGCGCCCGCCTTGGGGCCGTGCGGCGAGGTGCTCTTTTCGAAGGTTGATTCTCCCGAGCAGGTGTTGTGGGACTTCGAGAATCCCCTTCCACCGCCCAAGCAGTTTGTCCTGCCGCAGACCGACCCCATCGTCAAGATCCAGCAAGACAATCACCGAACGGAGGTCGCTCCGATCTATGACGACCGGCAGCGAGTTCTGTTCAACGTGCGCCCGTGCGACGCCAGGGGAATCGCGTTCCTGACGCAGATGCATGAGATGGAGCCCGCCGACGCTTCCTATCTGCGGCGCGCCGAAAACCTCACGGTGATCAGCCTGGCGTGCAACACGCCCTGCCGGCTGGGTTTTTGCGTTTGCAGCGATTCGGGTCCGTTCCTCGACGCCGGCCATGACATTCAGTTGACGGACCTGGGGGAGAAGTACCTGGCCGAAATCGGCACGGCGAAGGGAGAAGGCGCGGTATCGGATGCGGCGGGCCTCTTCGACGCCGCCACCGAGGATGAGGTCGTGCGGCGAAAGGAGCTGGAGGCGGAAGCGAGGGCGCATTTCGGGGAGGAGACATGCCACTTCGCGTCAGCCATGCGGCGCGTTTCGACCAGACGGGTGACCGATGCGTTGTGGGAGCGGATGAGCGACTGGTGCCTGGAATGCGGGGCGTGCAATTTCATCTGTCCCACCTGTTACTGCTTCAGCGTGAAGGACCGCGGCTGCAATGGGAGGTGGACGCGCTGCCGTACCTGGGACTCGTGCCAATATGCGGCATTCACGCTGGAAGCTTCCGGACACAATCCTCGCGCGCAGCCCGGGGAGCGAATGAAGCGCCGCTTCTTCCACAAAGTGAGCGCGCAATACTACGTGCGCGACGGCGCAACCGGCTGCGTCGGCTGTGGTCGGTGCATCAAGGTATGTCTGGGCACCACGGATATGCCCGCGGTTGTCGCCGCGATTCGGAAGGGAGTCTGGCATGGACAATGACGCGTTCCTTCCCCAAGTCGCACGAATTGACGCGGTGCGGGACGAGACGCCAGATACTAAGACGTTCACGCTGCGCTTCCGCGAGCCGGAGGATTCGAAGGCTTTCCGTTTTCTTCCAGGACAGTTCGTGGAGCTGTCGGTGTTCGGCTACGGGGAGGCCCCGTTCTGCATCGCCTCCAGCCCGACGCGGCCGGACACCTTTGAAACCACGATCCGGCGCACGGGGAGCCTGACGGATGCGTTGCACCTCCTTGGCCCCGGGGCCGAGGTGGGCATACGCGGCCCGTTCGGCAACGGATTCGACGTGGAAGGCGCGCGCGGGAAGGACTTGCTGTTCGTGGCGGGCGGCATCGGACTGCCACCGCTGCGCAGCCTGATCCGGAACGTCCTGGACGAACGCGGCGGTTTCCGGAACGTGACCATCCTTTACGGTGCCCGGACGCCCGTGGACCTGGTCTACAAGGACGAACTCAAGGAGTGGGAGACGGCTTCGGGTGTCGAATTCCACGTGACGGTGGACAACACCATGCCAGGCTGGACGGGGAACGTGGGGATGGTGCCGATCCTGTTCACCAAGACGACGCTGCGTCCGGAAAGCACCATCGCCTACGTGTGCGGCCCGCCGATCATGATCAAGTTCGTCGTCCAGGACCTGTTCATGCGCGGATTCAGGGAGGAGTCCGTAATCTCCACGCTGGAACGGATGATGCAATGTGGGATCGGCAAGTGCAACCACTGCGCGATCGGCCATCGGTATGTATGCCGGGACGGCCCGGTGTTCAACTTCAAGCAGATTCGGGAACTGGTCGAGTAAGGCTGGCGGCATATGAACTTCGAGGAACAACTCGCCACCGGGCTCGAAGGCATTGTGGTGGTGATGGGCATCGGCAATCCCTTGCGCGGCGATGACGCTGCGGGGAGCCTGGCCGCCAGACGAATCGTGGGTTCGCCTGGTGTGTGCGTGATCGACGCGCAGGACGTTCCGGAGGACTGTCTGCTGCGGGTGGTGAATGCGCACCCCGATACCATCGTGCTGATCGACTCCGTGGACCTGGAGTCGGCGCCCGGCTCGGTTGCCTTCCTGGACCGGGATCAAGTCGCCGAATACTGGCCGAGCACGCACCGAATGCCTCTCAGTCTGCTCATGGGGATTCTCGAGCAGGAGACGCACGCGCGCGTAATCGGGATCGGCATTCAGCCGGCTCATACCGAGTTTCTGAGGCCGCTGAGCAGCGCTGTCGCCGCGAGTGTCGCTCACCTCGCCGACATATTGAATGGCGCTCTCGTGCGAGGACGAACGGCCGCACGGGGCGTGCCCGCCGGTTCCTCGGAAAGAGAGGTGCCCGCTTGATTACGACGCTCGCCGTCCTGATGGTGGTGGTGCCCGCGGCGGGGGCTCTGTTGTGCGTGATTCTGAAGGAGAGATCTCGTCCGGCGGCCCTGGCAAGCGCCGTTCTCGTGGCGGCCGCGGCTGTCTGGGTGGCGCTTTCCGCTTTCGGGGCCACTCACAGGAGCGTTGTGGGGGATCTCCCGTGGCTGCACGGCATGGTCTCGGCGCCGGTTTTTGGCATCCTAATCGATCCGCTGGCGTTGGTGATGCTGCTGGTGGTGGCACCGATCGGACTGCTAACGGTACTTTACTCGACCTCCTATCTCACCGATAAGAATCGAGAGCACCCGGTGGGAAGCCGCGACTACGGCCGGTATTACTTCTGGCTCCTCCTGTTCATCAGCAGCATGGCCGGCGTGGCGCTTGCGCCCAACTTCTTACAGCTCATGGTCTTCTGGGAGCTGACCACGGTGTGCTCGTGGGCGCTGATTTCCTTTCGCCAGGACCAGCGGAGCCTGCGCGCGGGATTCAAGGCGATGCTGATGACGCAGGCCGGCGGAGCGTTCCTGCTGGTGGTCACGCTGATTCTGTTCGCGCGCACCGGCTCCTTCGAGTTTTCGGCCCTCTCCGCATTGCCGCCCGGTTTGCGGAACTGGGTCTTCGTGTTCATCCTGATTGCGGCGTGGGCGAAGGCGGCCCAGGTTCCGATGCAGACGTGGCTGCCGGATGCGATGGAGGCTCCGACCCCGGTCAGCGCTTATCTGCATGCCGCGGCGATGGTCAAAGCCGGCGTCTATCTTATGGCCAGGACGGTGAGCAGCGGGTGGGCGATGTCGGCGGAGATCGCCTGGCTCATGACCGGCATGGCGCTTCTCACGATCTTCGTCGCGCTTTCCTTCTATTTCGTTCAGGACGACCTGAAGCGGCTGTTGGCCTACTCGACCATCGCGCACCTCGGTTACATCATGCTCGGGATTGCCATCGGGGCTCTGGGCGCGCCGCTCGGCTATCGTGGCGGTGTGCTGCACATCCTGTGCCATGGCTACAGCAAGGCGACGTTGTTTTTTTGTGTGGGCGCCATCGCCTATGCGACGGGGACGCGCAACATATCGGCTCTCCGTGGGCTGGGCAGGAGCATGCCGCTGACAGCCACGGCATTCTTCGTCGGTCTTCTGAGCGTCACCGGCGTGCCACCGTTCGGATGCTTCTGGAGCAAGTTCATGATTCTGATGGGCGCCATGCAACTGCACGGGGCCGCGGGGCCGGTCATCCTGACGCTGGTCCTTTGCGAGACGCTGATCTCGTTCGGCTGGCTGCTGTATGTCGCGCAGAAAGTGTTCCTGGGAGTGGCGCCGGAGCCGGCGCCGGCCAAGAGCGATCCACCGTGGCCCATGCGGGTCACACTGATCGCCTTGATGATCGGCTGCCTGGCAGCCCCACTGGTCGGAATACCCTTGGTGCGGTCTATGGGTAACTAACATGGTCGATCCGGTCTACCAAGTTGAAGTCAGCCTCCTGATCCTGATCGTGGGATCGATCGTGAGCCTGGCGGTTTCCGGGCGGCGAAGACTCTGCGGTTGGGTGAGCGTTGCGTTCGCCGGCGCAGCGGCCGTGAGCACCTGGATGGCCGTGGCCGCGGCGTTCACGGGGACACCGCGCGAGCGGACCGTCCTTTCACTCCCGCAACTGGGCGCGGGCCTCATACTGCGCGTGGATCCTCTGAGCGCGATATTCCTGGCGATCGTGGCGCTGGTGGCACTCGCGAGCACGGTCTACTCGGTCCGGTACATGGAGCACTACACACGCGAAAAGGTGGGGGCGTTCTATCCTCTGCTGCTCCTGTGCATGGCGAGTATGATCGGAGTCCTCGTTTCGGCGGATCTGCTCTGTTTCCTCGTTTTTTGGGAGTCGATGACGCTGACATCCTACTTTCTGGTGACTTACGAGCGGGAGAGCGCGGCCAGCCAGCGAGCGGGCCTGAAGTATTTCGTCATTACGCATGGCGCGACGCTGTGCATGATTGCAGCCGCACTGCTGCTGTGGCGGACTTCCGGCTCGTTTCATTTCGACGCCGTCCCGCAGACTCTGCTCGGACTGCTGGCGACGCAGCCGTTCGAAGCGCACCTGGTTACGTTTCTGTTCTTCCTGGGATTTGCCACCAAGGCGGGAATTCTGCCGATGGGAGACTGGCTTCCCGACGCGCATCCGGTGGCTCCTTCCGGCATGAGCGCCATGCTGTCGGGCGTGCTGGTGAAACTCGGAATCTACGGACTGGTGCGCTTGTTCTGCTCGTTTCTGGCTCCTTCGCCATCGCTTCGGATCTGGGGGATTGCCGTCGCGCTGGCGGGCACAGCCTCGCTTTTCGTCGGGACTTTGACCGCCCTCCGCCAGACGGACACCAAGCGGCTGATGGCCTTCCACACGATCGGGCAGATCGGCTACATCTGCCTTGGGCTGGGCATCGGCGCTTACTGTCTGGCCGCGTCGCCACTGCTGGCCGCGATCGGCTTGGCGGGCGCGATTCTCCACGCCGTGAACCACGCCTGCTTCAAGTCGTGCCTGTTCCTGGGAGCAGGATCCGTGCTTTACCGGACGGGCACGCGCGATATGGATCGGCTGGGCGGGCTGGCTCACTCCATGCCGTACACGGCGGGATCGACCACGATCGCGTCCCTGAGCATCGCGGGGGTGCCGCCCTTCAACGGGTTCACCAGCAAGTGGCTCATTGTCGCCGCGTGCATTCTGGCCGGACGGCAATTCCCGCTGTTTCTGGTGCTGGGACTGGTCGCGCTGTTCATTTCGGTCGCGACGCTGGCCTCCTTCCTGAAAGTGCTCGGAGCCGTGTTCCTCGGCAAGGCAGATGAGAATCGCACGGTGGAAGAGGTACCGGTATCGATGATCGTGCCGCAGGCCGTGCTGGCCGGTTTCTGCATAGTGCTGGGCGTGTTTCCACAACTGGCGCTCCGTCCCATCGGGCTGGCGGTGGAGAGCGTCAGCGGCATCCCCGCATCGGCGGTCGGCGTGGACAATCTGTGGGGCGGCGTTTCGCTGATCTATGGGACCGCGGTTGCGTTCTGGTGGCCGGCAGCGATTCTGGGGGTCCTGGCGATCCTGGCGTTGCTCGCCTATGGTATCCAGCGGGCCGCGAGGGCAAAACTGAGGGTCGTGCCGGTCTGGTACTGCGGAGAGGAGCATGCAGCGGCGACGGTGCGCTATCCCGCCAGCAGCTTTTACCTGCCGTTCAAGCACGCGTTCCAAAACGTTTATCCGGCTGGAAGGCTGCCAGTGCCTAGATTCCCGGCGCCGATCCGGCGCCTGCTCGACTTTGACAAATGGCTTTACACGCCTGCGGTTCATGCCGTCGAGAAGACCGCTGATGAAGTAAGTAGAACGCACGTCGGCACCCCGCAGATCTATCTTCTGTGGATTGTAATCGGAGCCGTCGCTATCGCCGCTATCATGCTGGCGATGGCGCGCTGAGGGTATCGGCATGAGTACGGAACATGAACAGGCCATTCAAGCGGTTCACGAACTGACCGCTGCACGCAGCAACGGCGCTTTACTTTCGGCAACGCAGCCGTACGCGGATACCCTCCATTTCGTGGTCGACAAGAAGGCGATGCGAAGCGTAGCGGATGGGCTGGTGAACCAGCTACATGCGCGCTTTCTGATTTCGGTGGGGACCGATAAAAGGCCGCTGAGCGGCGACTTCGGCATCGTGCATATCTTCTCTCTGGACCGCGACCATCTGTACGTCCTGGTGGAATCCCCGATTCCGGAAGACGACTTGCGGATCGATTCGATCACCCCGGTAGTTCCGGGCGCAGACTGGGCCGAGCGCGAGTTCCAGGATGCGGTCGGCGTTCACCCGGAAGGCCATCCCGATCCGCGCCGCCTGCTGCTGCCGGACGATTGGCCGGAAGGCGTTCACCCGCTGCGAAGAGACTTTCCGTACAACTTCCGGCCGCCGTCAGTGGAGAATGTCCGGCCGGAGATGCGCAAAACTCCCGCGCGCGCCAGTGTGTTGCCGATGGGACCTTTCTTTCCGGTCCTGGAAGAACCCGCCTACTGGCGTCTGTTTGTGGAAGGCGAAACGATTGTCGGATGTGATACCCGCCTGTTTTACAACCACCGTGCAATCGAGAAGCTCGGCGACAGCGTTCTGACTTACGGCCAGATCCCTTTCCTGGCGGAGAGAATCTGCGGGATATGTGGCTTCATCCACTCGAGCTGTTATTGCCAGGCGGTTGAGAAAGCCGCCGGCATCCAGGTGCCGCGGAGGGCCCGGTACATCCGGACGATCATGCTGGAGCTGGAACGAATTCACTCGCACCTGCTCTGGCTGGGGATTGCGGGGCACATCATCGGGTTCGAGACGGTGTTGATGCAGACGTGGCGAATTCGAGAGCCCGTGATGTGGCTTTGCGAGACGATTTCCGGGAACCGCAAGACGTATGGCATGAACACCATCGGCGGCTTGAGGCGCGACCTTCCGGACGAGATCCAGCCGGAACTCCTGAAAACTCTCGCGGGCGTGGAGAAGGAGACGATCGCCGTGCGCGACGCCATCGTCGGGGACGGCGTTCTGCGTGCCAGGACCGAGGGCGTCGGTATTCTGACGAACGAAAGCGCCCGGAGCGTCTGCGTCGTCGGCCCGCCTGCGAGGGCCTCGGGAGTCGCGATCGATGCGCGGATCGACCATCCGTACGCAGCGTACGACGAAGTTCCCCCGCGGATTGTCGTCCAGGAGGCCGGCGACACGTGGGCCCGCGTGGTGGTCCGCGTGGGTGAGTTAGTGGAATCCATACGGCTGGTGCGTGAGGCGTTGTCGGCCCTCCCACGGGGCCCAATCTGCGCGGAGATCACGGAGGAGATCCCACCGGGCAAGGTGGGGGTTTCGGTGGTAGAGGCGCCGCGAGGCGAGGCGATCCATTTTGTCATGACCGGAGGCGACAACCGGCCGTACCGCTGGCGGGTGCGCGCTCCCACCTATGCCAATCTGCAGGCCCTGCCGGCCGCCGTCATGCATGGAACGATCGCCGACGTGCCGATCACCCTGGGAAGTCTGGACCCGTGCTTTTCGTGCACAGAGCGGCTGGAGACGATCGACCGGCGGACCGGCGCGGTCCGGATCTATTCCCACGCGGAGCTGTTGGAGATGTCCAGAGGCAACCGCCTCCGTGGAGGCGGCCGATGACCCAATCGTTCGCTGTGCTGCTGCAGTGCCTGCTGAACGTGGCGATCGCACTGCTCCTGTCGCCGCTTTACGAGGGCGTGCTGCGCAAGGTGCGGGCTGCGATTCATTCCCGAATCGGGCCTCCCATCATACAGCCGTATTGGGATCTTCTGAAGCTCCTCGGCAAGGAGGACCTGCGCACCGGCGGCGGAGCGGTGTACGCCAGCCTGCCGCCTCTGGTGCTCGGCTCGCTGCTGCTGCTGGCCACTCTGGTGCCGATGGGAGCCGCCCCGCCGCTCTCGTTCGCCGGGGACATGATCGCGGTGCTCTATATCGCGGCCATGAGCTCGGTTCTGGTCATGTTGAACGCGTTCGCGAGCGGCAGTCCTTACGCTTACGTCGGCAGCTCTCGCGAGATGATGATGGCTCTTTCGGTCGAACCAGTCCTGGCGATTGCGCTTACCGTGGGGGCCTTCAAGGCCGGAACCCTGGCCTTGGGCGGCATGGTGGCTTTCCAGGTGCAAAACGGACCGAGCATCAGCATGACGATCGCCGGTCTGGCCTTCTTCCTGGCGCTCCAGGCGCAATGCGGCAAGCTGCCGTTCGACATTGCGGAAGCCGATCAGGAGATCATGGGCGGCCCGCTGGTGGAGCAAAGCGGCCCTCGGCTCGCGCTTCTTCGCTGGGCCATGTGGACGAAGCAGCTTGTGCTCGCATTCCTGTTGGTGGAGGTCTTCTTTCCGTGGCCACATTTTGGGATTCTGCCGGTTGATCTCGCGGCCAGCGGCGTTAAGGTGCTGGTGGTGCTTCTGCTCGTCGCGCTTGTCGACGTCGTCAATCCTAGATTGCGCATCGATCAGGCCATGGGTTACTACGCGCGCGTGGCGCTATCGTCCCTCTCCGCTTTGGCGTTTGCGGTGATCGGGAAATAGGAGGTTGCGGTGCTGCTGAGCAAGGTACGCGAAGCGCTGATCTGCCTGAAGGCGGGGCGCGTCACACTCGGATACCCGCTGACGCCGATGGAGCCGAAGCCGGGCTTTCGCGGCAAGATCACCGTGGATCCGGACCTGTGTTTCGGCTGCGGCGGCTGCGCCAATGTGTGTGAAGCCGGCGTGATCGTGATTTCGGACCTGGAACAGCACACGCGATTGCTGGAGTTCTTCTGGCGCAGATGCACTTACTGCGCCAGGTGCGAAGAGGTCTGTCCGGAGGGGGCCGTCCGGCTCAGCCAGGAATTTGAAACGGCGACGAACAATCCGCAGGACATGTACTTGCGGCTGGAGGTTTTCATGGGGCCGTGCCAACGGTGCGGCCGGTGTTTCAAGCCTCCCACGCCGCTTGACCGGATGATGAAAACAGGATTCCGGAACGGTTTGGAAGGAGGGCGAGCGTGACGGCGGTGAATCCAGCGGGCCTCAACGCGAACCTGATCGAGACGTTGAGCCTGATGATGGTGATTACGTCGGTGGCGGCGGTGGAGATGCGGCGTCTCAGGTTGTCTGCGATCGCGTACCTCTGCCAGGCGCTCCTCATGGTAGGTCTGCTGGTCACGTTTAGCGCAGTCAACACGGCTCTCTACTGGTGGGCCGGCACCGCTCTGCTGACTAAGGCCGTTCTCACGCCCTGGTTCCTGTTCCGGTCCATCCGGGGAACGGATGACCGGGAGTTGAAGCCCGTGATCGGCCCCGGCGTCTCGGTAATTGTGGCGTGCTTACTGATGCTGGGTTTTTTCCACCTTACCCACAGCCAGGCTACGCTGCTCGGGCTGGCCGGCATGGCGCAACTCGAGGTGTTCCGCACCAATCTGGCCGTGGCGTCCACGATATTTGCCCTTGGCCTGTATGCTGTGCTGACACGGCGGGATGCGATTAAAGCTGTGATCGGACTCTGCCTGCTCGAGAACGCCGTGCACCTGAGCCTGGTCAGCCTGGCTCCGGAATTGCCGGAAACCGCCGTGTTCGGCGTCGCTACTGAGGTCGTGGTGACGGTATTTCTGCTGCTGTACGTGATCGGCGGTGTGCGGCAGGAGTTCGGAACGCGGGATACGTTCCAGTTACGCGAACTGAGACGGTAGACGGAGGCAAGGATGGCGACAGAGACATCGATGATACCCGCCATTACGTTCCTGCTGCCGATAGTGGCCGGGACCCCGATCCTGCTGTGGAAGCGCATCGACCGTCGGCTTCAGCAGGGTCTGCCGATTCTGACCGCGGCCCTGGTCACGGCGATGGGCGCCTGGATGGTTTACAAGGTGCTGGGCGGGGTGGTGTTGACGACGTGGAACAACGAACTGCGAGTCGACGCCCTGAGCGCTTTGATGGTGATCGTGATTGGAGTCATTGCACTGATGGCATCGGTGTACTCGGTCCGGTATCTGCGCCTGGAGGGGCTGATCCAACGTGTGGGCGCAGACGCCGCGGCCGGCCGCACCCGCGTTTTCTATGGTCTTCTGCTGTGGTTCTTCGGAACCATGCTGTGGGGCTGCGTGACGAACAACGTCGTGATGTTGTACGTCGCGATCGAGGCTACCACCCTCACCTCAGGCCTTCTGGTCGCCTTTTATTGGGATCGCCGCGCGCTCGAGGCGGGCTACAAGTACTTGATGCTGCTGACGATCGGGATCACCTTCGCCTTGTTCGGCTGTGTGCTGATCTATGCGGCCGCCGCCGCCACCGGGCAACTCAGCGGCGGCAACGCGTTGCTGATCAGCGAGGTGAGGACGGTGGTTCACTTAATTCCGGGCGGCACGGCGGCCCTGGCGATTGCATTTCTGGTGATTGGTTTCGGAACGAAGGCCGGCATCGCGCCGTTTCATCCCTGGCTCCCGGACGCACACGCCGAGGCGCCTACGCCGGTCAGCGCGCTGCTGTCGGGTGTGATGATCAAGATGGCTCTGTATGCCATGGCGCGTACGGTGAGCATCTTCTACCCTGCCTGGCCCCCTGTGTCCGTCTTTCTGGTCGCATTGGGTGTTTTCACGATGGTTCTGGGAATTGTGATGGCGATGACTCAGGACGATCTGAAGCGGCTGCTCGCCTACTCTTCCGTCAGCCAGATGGGGTACGTGCTCGCCGGAGTGGGACTCGGAACCTACCTGGGTTGCTACGGCGGCCTGTTTCATCTTCTGAACCACGCCCTTTACAAATCGATGTTGTTCCTGAGCGTGGGCGCGGTAATCCATGCCACCGGCGCACGCCGGATCACGGAGTTGGGAGGGTTGAGACACCGTATGCCCATCACGAGCGGTTGTTTTCTCCTGGGAGCGTTGGCGATTGCCGGCTTTCCGCCGCTCAATGGCTTCTGGAGCAAACTGACAATCTACCTTGCGCTGGCGAAGGCCGGGTTGTGGTGGGCCGCCATCATAGCGGTCGTGACCGGCTTTTTGACGATGGCCGTGATGGTTCGCGCGGGATTCCGGGTGTTTTGGGGAGAGCAGCGGGCGTCCGCCGTTGGGGAACCGGCCGTGAGGGAGGTGCCGGCGATGATGTGGCTGCCGATGGCGACTCTTGGCGCACTGTGCCTGTTGCTGGGCCTCTACCCGCAAATCGCCTATCCACTGCTGGATCGCGCGGCTGCGGTTCTGGCGACCTTAGGTACGTGATGATGAGACCCGCGAGGAGGTGTCATCTTGTTTGAAGCTCTGTGCAAGAAAGCCTTTGGCAAGGCGCTGTGGGTCTACCATACCAATGTCGGCGCCTGCAACGGGTGCGATATCGAGGTCATCAACGTCCTCACGCCGTACTATGACGCCGAGCGATTCGGGATCAAGCTGGTGGGATCTCCTCGCCATGCGGATGTTCTGCTGGTATGTGGCCCGGTTACGCGCCAGGTGGCTCCGGCGTTGAAGAGGCTGGTGGAAGCTGTGCCGTGTCCGAAGCTCACGTTCGCCGTCGGCTCTTGTGCCACGGGCGGGGGCTGCTGGTTCGACACCTACAGTGTTATGGGCGGCGCGGACAAAGTGATTCCCGTTGACTACTACATCCCCGGCTGCCCGCCACGGCCGGAGGCCATTCTCTACGGAGTAGCGCTGGCGTTAGGGCTGGTGCCGAAAAAGATTGCGGAGGAGAGGCTCAAACAGGAGAGTCTGGAGGAGCTGGCTGAAGGGAAGTCCGCTTTTGCGGGGAGGACGTAAATGTCCAGTGGCGCCAAGATTCTGATCGTCGACGACGACAAAGACCTGGTCGTGGCGCTCCGTATTGCATTGGAGAGCAAAGGGTACCAGGTGGCATCGGCCTACGATCTCCCGGCCGGGCTGGAGGCAGCGGCTGCTCAGCGGCCGGACTGCATTGTGCTGGACATCATGATGCCGCACTCGACTGAAGGCTTCCACTTCGTCTGGCGGCTGCGGCAGCAGGGTGAGGCGTACTTCAAGAACGTACCCATCATCGTCTTGAGCGCGATTCACGAGAAGACCGATTTGCGTTTTTATCCCGACTCGAGCGACGGGACCTACCAGGCCGGTGAATTCCTGCCGGTCCAGGATTTCGTTGACAAGCCAGTCGACCCGGCATTGCTGCTTGAGCGAATCGATCGAGCGCTTCGGCTCAAGCCGCCGGCGTGACGGCTTCGGACAATGCTGATCCGCTCAGGCGGAACAGCGAGCTGTTCGGAGGAGCGTCTAAAGTGACGCACGCCGGCGAGCTTCCGGTAGCGAGCGATCTGGAGCGGCGAACGGCCTGGTTCATCAAGCTGCGCTGGCTGGCCGCGGGCGGTGTGGTCTGTGCGGCCGGCATAGCGCGAATTCTGGGCCTATCCGATGTGCCCGTTGGACCGATCCTGGCCGTTGGCGTCAGCCTCCTCGCCTATAACACCGTTCTCTATTTCGTGGCGGCACGCCTCAGCGCGAAGCCGGTTGGACGGGCTTGGGGAAGCGCCAGTTCCTTCGCGCGCCTGCTGGCGCCGCGCACGTTTCTCGGATTGGGCGACGAAAGCGCAGTGGCGAGGGCAGCATTCTTCGCTTTTGTGCAGATCACGATCGATTTCCTTTTTCTGGCAGTGCTGCTGCACTTCTCCGGCGGCGTCGAGAGTCCCTTTTCCGTGTTTTTCGTTTTTCACGTCGTCATTGCCAGCATTCTGCTCTCCCGGCGCGCCACGTATGTCCAAACCACGGTAGGCTTCCTGCTTTTTGCGGCTGTCGTCCTGGGAGAGTACTTCGGCGTTCTGGATCATCACCCTCTACATTCGCTTTGGCCGGTGGATGCATACCGCAGCTTTAGCGTGGCCGCTACGGGTCTCGTGGTCTTGGGAGCGACGCTCTATCTGGCGTCGTACCTGTGCAGCACCGTCGCCGTGGACCTGCGCGAGCGCGTCCGGACCAACGTACGCTTATCGCGGCAGATCGCCGACGAGAAACAGAAGCTCGAGGTTGCGTACGAAACCTTGCGGGAGAGCGAGCGCACCAAGTCGCAGTATATGCGGAAGGTCGCCCACGAGTTGCGCGGCCCGCTGGGCACCATTGAGACCGCGCTCAAAGTGGTGTTGCAGGGCATGGCAGGCGCACTGGATGGTCCATCCCGCGACTTGATCGGCCGAGCAGAACGGCGGGCCGGGGAGCTCGCGGCGGTCACACACGACCTGCTGCTGCTGGCGCGCGCGCGTGAAGCGGCACTGGGCGAAGAGCGAGTGCCCGTCGCGCTCGACGGGCTGCTCGCGGAGGTGATCGAGGATTTCAGGCAACCCGCCCAATGCAAAAATGTGGCGCTTTCGGCCGATGCTTGCTGTGGAGAAGCGGCCCTCGGGGATCCGGTCGCCATACGCCAGCTTGTCGCAAACCTGGTGGAGAATGGAATCCGCTACACCGAGCCTGGCGGGTCCGTGACCGCGCGGCTGCGGTCGCAGGGCGGATGCGTGGTGCTGGAAGTGGAAGACACGGGCATCGGAATCGCCGAGGAGGACCTGCCTCGAGTCTTCGACGAGTTCTTCCGCGGGGCCAACGCACGAGAATTTGCGGCCGAGGGAACCGGCCTCGGTCTTGCCATCTGTAAGGTGATTGCGGAACGCCACGGTGGAAACATCGCCGTTGAAAGCCGGCCCGGCCACGGAACCTGTTTCGTTGTGACATTGCCCGGCGCCGCAGCCACGGTGCCGGCGTAAGAGTCTGTTTGGAATTTGCGCAGATTGCTGGCTAGCCGAGACATCGGAGCGCCAGCCGGAAATCGAACTGCCGGCCGAATGCCGGCAAGGAGGGTGTTTGAATGAAAAGCAATAGCCTCTTTGAAGGCGCACGTGAGCAACCTTTCCTGAAGGGGCTCAGTGCCGAGCACGTCGAGAAGATGATGGCGATGGCCAGCGAAGTGCAATTCGCCGCCGATGACGTCATCTTTCGGGAAGGCGCGAAGTCGGACTTCTTCTACCTGCTTCTGTCAGGCAGGGTGGCCCTTGAAATCCGCACATCCGGACATGTCCTGAAGGTTCAGACGCTGGGGGTGGGAGACGAGCTCGGTTGGTCGTCGTACCTGGAGGAGGAAACCAGGCGTTTCCAGTCCCGAGCGCTGGTGCAAGTGCAGGCGCTGAGGTTCGAGGGAGCACGCCTGAGAAAGGCATGCGAGGAGGATCGCGAGCTTGGCTATGCGCTGGAGCACCGGCTCCTGCAGGTGGTCTCGAGCCGGCTGAACGCGACTCTCCTTCAGTTGTCGGACATTTACACGCCCTCGAAATCGAGCCAGAAGGCTGTCGCCACAAGAATGGCCTCTTGATTCGATAGCGGGGAGAGGTAAGGATCCCGGCTAACTCGTCACACTAGCTGCGCCCGAGCGTAGATTATCAGCGGCGTCGCCCGGCCGCGGCAGCCGGCGGGCCAGGCAACGCCACACGGTACGTTCGGAAACCTCGAAGCCCAGCTTCAGCCGTTCGCCATGGATTCTTGGCGCGCCCCAGGAAGGGTTCTCCCGCGCCATGCGCTGGACGATCTCGAACACCTCGCTGTCGATCCTGCGTCTGCCGCCACGCGAGCGCAGGCGCCAGTAGAGCCGTAAGCCTGCGCGATGCCAGCCGGCCACGGTCTCGGGCTTGACCAGGATAATTGATTCTGCCCGTGCTGGGACCCTCGATCCGGTTCACTTCATCCCGGCAAAGGCTCCTGTCCGGCTACGCCGAGGGGGCGCACCCGCGGCTTTGCTGGCGCGCTTTCGCAGTCGCCTGCTTCATCGCCCCCCGCACCCGTTCGGCGATGAATTCCGCGAAAGGCTCGACTCTCATGTCGATGCTGGCGCGATCCAGCGCCGCCAGATAGCCGTTACGATCCTCAGACCGGATGACCGTCCACGGGTAGCCACCCGAGGCCAGCATCGCATTCATCAAGAAACGCGCCAACCGCCCGTTGCCGTCCGGGTAGGGATGGATATAGCCGAACAGCCAGTGGCCCAGCACGGCGCGGACGCCAGGCTCGGCTTCTCGCTCCAGCAGATCGAAGAGCGCCGGCATAGCATCGCGAACCGCTTCCCAGCGCGGCGGCACATACCGCGACGTACGCAGATAGACCGCACTGTTCCGGTAGCCCGCGAGCGCTCCGGCCTCAATCGACCCCGCTGCCGCGCAGGGCTGGAACGACTCGCGGTACCACTCCTTGTGAGCCGTTCGTGCCAGGGCGCCGGCATTGCCGCCGGCAATCACTTCGCCCACCGTTTCCTTCACTTTCTGGAAAGCCTGCCAGTAGCCGCGCGCCGCCAGTGCGTCGCGGCTCTGGCGGTCGTCATCGTGATGATCCGGGTCCCAGGCTCCCCGCTGGACCCTTTCGATCAGCGCCGGCGTGACGGTGTACCCCTCGATTGACAGCGAGTGATAAGCGTCGCTCTTGTACATATCCTCCACGAAGCGGAGATACTCTTTCCTGTTTCGCGGAAGGCCCGGCGCTTTCGGGAACGCTTCGACAACCACTTCCCGCATGGATTCCCACATCGCCTGCATGCGCCCGACAATGGGCGCTGTAACGGTGGGCAAGACGCCGAATGCCTGGTCCGGCGCGAAGGGATCGGCTTCGCGCACGTCGTATCCGGCGGACTTCATCGCCCTGACGATCTCGTCCGCGATCTGCGGGCGGCCGATGCGGCGGAATGCTCCGGCGATCTGCCCTGCTTTTGCCGAGTGGCCGCCGTTGAGCAGAAGCCGCAGCACATCCGATGCTTCCCGAATGCCCGCCAGCACGACCTGACTCTCTATGGGATTCCGGGTGAAGAAAGCCTCCGGAACCTTCACGAGTGCTGCCGCGGCGGAGAACAGCCTTAGCCCGTCCTTGACCGACACGTCGGCTGCGGGCGGCATCTCCGCCTGTTTGAGGTCATAAAGGGATGTGCCGAAGAGCAGCTTCATAGTGTGGTTCGTGCCCTTCCGGCTGTAGACCACCACCTGTGTTGGAATCACGGTATTCTGTGCATGCAGAAGGATCGACTGCTCGGGCGACAGGTGCCACGCATCGTCAAACCGGTCCTGGCAATAGCTTGCGCAGAATTCCCAGAAGGACGCATACCATGGTGTGCTGTCGCCCTGGCGCGCGCTCGGGCTGGAAGACATCAGCCAGCCCTTCATGACTTCCCGCAGGAAGCCGTTGCGAAGCAGCCGCTCCCGGTGCGTGCGGCTCAGCTCGCGCGACCGGAAAACGTGGCGCCCGCCCTTCTGAAGCTCCTGAAGCGCGGCGAGCGATTCCGCCAGTTTTTGGTTCGGTTTGGGCATTATGAGACCTCAACAGCGTCGGCTCTCTACAAGCTTATTGTGCCGTGTCTATACAAGCATATCATGCCGGATAGTTACAAGCGGATTCTGCTGTGCAAGTGCAAGCCTATCATGCTGTCGCACCGGGTAGAAACCTGGCTGCGTTATTGGTTCTTCTTGGGGCGGCAATTCGTACAGCCGCTCAGCGAACCCCAGACCTTGTGCATACGCCTGGTTTGCCGGGACTTGCGTCGAATTGCACGTTGCCTCCAGCGCTTTCCCGCAGGTTCAGCTGGCCGGCTTCTGGCGGTTCGGCAGGCAGCAGAAATCCTTGGGGGCCATGTCTCCGAACGGCGGCATTTGGGGATGTCAGTGTACGCTGACTTCCTGGCTTGTCGCCGTTCGACTACTCTGCTACAATGTCATCGTACGCTGACATTTTGGGAAAAACATGCGTATCCGCACACCAATCGATTTGGGCGCTGTTATCCGAGACCGGCGAACGAAGCTCCGTCTTGACCAGAAGTCGCTCGCGGCCAAGGCCGGGGTAAGTCGGCAGTGGATCGTTGAAGTCGAAAAGGGCAAACCCAGAGCTGAAATTGGCCTTGTCTTGCGAACCATCGAGGCCCTGGGCATCAACCTGGCGGCGGACGAGCCGGTGAAAACGATCAGCCAGAAGGGGCCGCCTCCCGTCGACATCGATTCGATCGTCGCTGCCGCGCGCACCAAAAGATAAAGATAATGGCTGCGGAACTTACTGCCGTCCTTGACGGAATGGAGGTGGGGCGCGTCACGCGCGACAAAAGGGCAAGGCTGTCCTTCACGTATGACGAGGAATGGCGCAACGCGGAGAACGCTTATCCTCTATCGATTTCCATGCCGCTGGCCCTGGCGCAGCACGGGCACGGCCGCATTGATCCCTTCCTGTGGGGCTTGCTTCCTGACAACCAGATGGTACTGGACCAGTGGGCGCGGAGATTCCATGTCTCGGCTAGGAACGCCTTCAACCTTCTTTCCGCAGTTGGGGAGGACTGTGCCGGCGCGGTTCAGTTTGTGCGCCCTGAACGGCTTGACGCTGTCCTCGTTGGAGCACCTGCCGAAATCGAATGGCTCGATGAAGTTGCCATAGCACAACGTCTGCGGCTTTTGCGCGAGGACCACTCGGCATGGCGCATTCCCCGCGACACTCGATGAAGCTCGGTGGCGAATATCGCTTCCGCGATATTCGACTTCATCACTGGCGCAGACAGGCCGAAGAACTGGGCATTGATCCTGACGAGTTCGTTCGTCGAGTAGCCGGCCTCGCAAGTCAGTTGGCGGATCACATCCCGGGCGTTGAGCGCAGCATGACCGAAGAAGGACTCACGCACCCTCTCATTCGCCGGCTGGCTGCGAGACTCACCGCGCGTGCAAAGGCATGCCGGAGAGTCTTGGGCAGCCGACAGATGCGGACAACGCCGTAGACGCCCGACCACGCTGACGATGACGAGCATCACCACGTCCACCAGCAGCAGCGGCAGCCGCAGCAGCACCACCACCACCATCGGCACCGGCGTCACGATCACTGTCGCCGCAGTTTGCTCTTCGATCACGCCTGGCCGTTCCGGAGTCGTCAGCGGCAAGCGCCGTCGTCCGATCACTGGTCGCCCCACGTGCGGGCGGAGAGGGCCGCCGGTTCAATCCCGGCGGGTGGCTCCAGTGTTTTCAAGCACTTCCGACGCCGCTTGCTGTGAAAGTCCCTGTACTCGTGGGTCCGATTCGGCCCCCAGTGAAGGCACATGGCGAACCGAGACTCCCCCGCTGAAACGTTTGAGATGGACGCACAAGCAGAGTCGTTTCCGGCCATGCCGTACCGGCGGTTCCGCAGCGGGGAAACTGCGCAACCACCGAGACTTTTGCCAGACAGGATTTATTACCAAACTGTGACATTCCGCGCGCGGCGCGCGTGATAATTTGGGGCTGGCCGAGCACCCAAGAATGCAATCCCATCCCAACGGCCCGAGCGCTCGCGTTCTGTTGAGCAGCGTCTTTGGCCCCTATGCCCAAGACGACCAGTTCGGCAGCCGCCGCATCAACCCCATGGAGCTTTACCACAACCAGGTGACGCGCGAGCAGGGCGCCTTTTCGCTGCGGATGTTCCACCGCTCCTGGGGCATCATGATGATCCAGCAGAACATCTCCGCCCCCTGCACGGTGCTCGACTTTCCCACGCGCGAGATCTTCGAGCGGGAGCTTGCCGCGGGCGGGTACGGCATCGTGGGCATCTCCTCAATCATCGTCAACGTCGGCAAAGTGCGGGAGATGTGCCGCATGGTGCGCCGGCTGTCGCCACAGTCAACAATCGTCGTGGGCGGCCATGTCACGGCCCTTCCCGACATCGAGCAAATGGTCGATGCCGACCACTTCGTGCGCGGCGAAGGCATTTCCTGGATGCGCCGTTACCTGGGCGAAGACGAGAACGCGCCAATACGCCATCCGCACATTGTGTCGGGATTTGGGACCCGCGCCATGGGCATTCGCGACCCGAAGGCGGAGAGCTCCGTCGCAGCGACGATTATCCCTTCGGTGGGATGCCCCATGGGCTGCAACTTCTGCACCACGTCCGCGTTTTTCGGCGGCAAGGGCAAGTTCCACAACTTCTACGAGACCGGAGACGAGCTGTTTGGCGTGATGTCGGAAGCCGAAGCGGCCCTCAAGGCCCGGTCGTTCTTCATCATGGACGAGAACTTCCTGCTCTACCGCAAGCGGGCTCTCGAGCTGCTCGAGCGCATGAAGAGCGGAAACAAGTCCTGGGCGCTGTACGTCTTCGCCTCGGCCAACGCCATTCGCCAGTACTCGATGGAGGAACTGGTCGGGCTGGGCATCTCGTGGATCTGGATGGGGCTCGAGTCGCCGCACGCCCGGTACGAGAAACTCCAGGGCAAGGACACCTTGACGCTGGCGCGCGAGTTACACTCGCACGGCATCAAGCTGCTCGGCTCCACCATAATCGGCCTCGAGCACCACACGCCCGAGAACATCGAAGGCGAGATCGAGCACGCTGTGGCGCACCAGACCGACTTTCACCAGTTCATGCTCTACACGCCGGCCCCCGGCACGCCTCTCTACGCCGAGATGCTCGGCCAAGGGCGCATGCTTGAAGGAATCGACGTGGCCGACATGCACGGTCAGGACCAGTTCAACTTCCGCCACGCGGCTATTTCCCGCGAGGATTCCAAGCGCTGGCTGGACTGGGCTTTCCGCCGCGACTTCGAGCGCAATGGCCCGAGTCTTTTCCGCATCTGCCGCACCACGCTTGAAGGATGGCGGCGATACAAGCACCACCCCGACCGGCGCATCCGTGAGCGATTCCAGTGGGAAGTGCGCTCGCTGCGGACGATTTACGGGGCTCTGCTGTGGGCCATGGAGCAACGCCTCAAGCACGGCAATCGGCCCGTGAGCGCGCAGATCCGCGCCTTGCGCCAAGAGGTCGGCCACGAGTTCGGGCTGGTCTCGCGCCTGGCTAGCTTCTTCCTCGGTCCTGTCCTGCTCTGGACCACGATTCGCGAAGAAAGGCGCCTCGCCCGCGGCGTTACCTACGAACCCGAGCCGATCATGGAGCGCCGCAACTGGGTTCCCGCGGAAGGGCCGTCGCGCCTAGAAGCAACACTCCGGGCCGACTGCGGCGTCCCGGCGCCCCTGCCACAGAAGTCGTAACGCAACGAGCCTGGGCCCGCTTACCCATGCTCGCTGGTAACTCCACAGGTTCTTGCGCGCTTTACGACAATTCCAGAACGTCTGCAAGCTCGCCTGGGTCAACTCGGAGTGGAGACCCCTTTCCCTGGCAAAAGTGGTGGTCTCGCATGAGGTGCACTGCAAGCCCAGGCCCCCGGATTTCCCGCCGCGTCCTTAAGTTGACAATTCGCCAGTTGATCGATGCATGACGAACTCCCAGGCCGGCGTCGCACTGGGCATGGTGAGGATCGGAGGCCCAGGGACAAATCTGGAAGCCGGTGAAGATCTCGACTTCTACACGAAACCTTCCCTCGATCTTCGCGTTGCGAGTAGGCGAGTTCTCAGCTGCATCGATGAGTGTCTCCAACGGCTCGGCTAGACGCTCAAAAGTCAGGCCGAGTCGTTCCACCTCCAATCGATCGGCATCGAGCACCTCTTTCAAGCTTTCGCGGGGCCCTAGGAATCCGACTCGGGAAAAGGCCCCCGGCCTCATGCGAGACTCCAACTCGGCAATGTCCAAAACAGACATATGCTATCATCCGCGCTCTAGCGACGAGCTGGCTGCGTCAGCTGTGGACCCGGCTCCGGCTCGATTGTGCCGACCGAATTCTCCGCCGCCGGAAAGGCAAAGACCGCCGGCATGTGAATTCGTTCGTCCTGCGATACAAGTCGCACGAAGACCACATAGGCTGGCTGCAGATACTCCTGCACGTGATCGTAGTTCATCTCGAAATATCCCAGCCTTATTTCCGTCACCTCAACGCTCCCCGGACCGCTTCCCTGATAACGGCGCCTGACTTGCTCGACGGCGTAGTCCACAGGGCGGAGCGCTTTTACCGCCTCGTGTACGCTGGCGATTTCACGCGATAGGTGATCGACTCCTGTCAGTTGGAGTTCCTGATTCAGGTACACGACAGTCTTGCCGCCAGGTCCCTCCACTGGCAGGCCGTCGAGGACTCGCTCATGGACCACCCCGACGTCGACGACGCGCTCGTTGTCGGCAGGCTTTCCCCGTTCGCAGTGCGCTACCCGAAGCCGGGTCACCCGCAGCGGGCGTATCTCATTCTCCGCGGCAAGCTTGTATTTTAGGATTTGCTCACGTGCCAGACGCACGGCTTC
Organism: Bryobacterales bacterium; assembly: GCA_963719445.1. Classification (GTDB taxonomy): domain Bacteria; phylum Acidobacteriota; class Terriglobia; order Bryobacterales; family Bryobacteraceae; genus DASWZN01. The sequence goes on along the minus strand of OY970385.1, from coordinate 1,632,702 downwards.
GTCGTCCGCAATCCGCAGGTTGGCCTCACCGTTGTCTGTTTGCCACAGGCTTAAGTTGCGATGCTTCCACCCACCCGAGGGACGAAACAATCTCATCTTCCACTGGCCTTCGGTGTAATGGATCGACAAGGCCGTCTCGGCTATGGTCCCACGCGCTAGTGTCCTGAGGCAGAAGTTCACATAAATAGTGGAAACCCCTCTGCTATGCTGGGAATCCAACCAGCATGGGCCGACCGACAGAGCCAATCGTGCTGACCGAGGAGGAACGCCAGAAGCTGCAACAGTGGGCGCGCCGGCCGAAGACCGCGCAACGGCTGGCCTTGCGGGCGCGCATCGTACTGGGTTGCGCCGAGGGGCTGCAGAATCGCCAGGTAGCACGCCAGCTGCGCATCACGGACCAGACCGTGTGCAAGTGGCGGGGGCGGTTTCGCGAAGCCCGCTTGGAAGGGCTGGCGGATGAGCCGCGGCCCGGGGCTCCGCGCCGGATTTCCGATGCGCAGGTGGAGGCGCTGATCACCCGAACGTTGGAGTCGGTTCCACCGCAGGGCACGCACTGGTCGACGCGGTCCATGGCCGAGGCCTGCGGGATGTCCCAATCCGCCGTGAGCCGTATCTGGCGGGCGTTCGCGCTCCAACCGCACCGCGTCGAGACGTTCAAACTGTCGGCCGATCCGTTCTTCGTGGAGAAGGTCCGGGACATCGTGGGGCTGTATCTGAATCCGCCGCAGCGTGCTCTGGTGTTGTGCGTGGACGAGAAGAGCCAGATACAAGCCCTGGATCGCACGCGACCGATTCTCCCGTTGCGGCCGGGCGTGCCCGCACGGCAGACGCATGACTACGTTCGCAACGGGACCACCTCTCTATTCGCCGCGCTGGACATCGCCACCGGCAAAGTCATCGGTTCGCTGCACCACCGGCAGCGGCATCAGGAGTTTCTGCGTTTCCTGGAACGGATCGACGAAGCCGTTCCGGAGGCTCTCGACATTCATCTGGTGATGGACAACTACGGCACCCACAAGATGCCCAAAGTCCAGCGCTGGTTTGCGCGTCGGCCGCGCTACCACCTGCACTTCACACCCACCAGCGCCAGTTGGCTGAACCAGGTTGAGCGCTTCTTCGGTCTGCTTACAGAGCGGAGGATTCGGCGGGGGACTTTCGGCAGCGTCCGTGAACTGGAGTCGGCCATTCGGGACTACCTGGCTCATCACAACCAGAACCCCACGCCCTTCGCCTGGACTGCCGACGCCGACTCGATCCTCAAGAAGATCGCACGGTTTTGCGTGCGAACTTCTGACTCAGGACACTAGGTCCTTTCCCAGACCGAATGGTGCGGCAATCTGCTGTAACATGTTGCGATCGGCTGTTACGGGCCGTAGCTGATAAATCTTCAGGTTGGCCGGCGGTTTTATTTCCGGTTTCGCATTCACAATTATCTCGGGCATTGTTTCCTCCTGGCAGCGGCCTAGCTACGCCATTTCCATGCAAGCCAGTTGTCTGATGGGACGTTGGAATCCCGCCAGTTGATCGTTTCGTTTTCCCGGCGGTTGATCGCGTCTGCTTGAGTGGTTCCTGCCGCGATAGCGATCGAGGCATCGCCGAGCCACCAGGAATACGCGTCGTCGACCCACGAACTGGCCAAGGCAGCGCCTCCACCAGCTTGGTCGCCGAAGTCGCTTCCTAGCGAGCTGTTCCACCACGAGTCATGGCCGTCGTTGATAAAGCCGAACACCATGTGGGTCCCTTGGATGGGCCCGAACCAAACGTTGCCGACCGATCCGCTATCGGTTCCCAGCACGGCCTGGCAGCAGTCGAGAACAAGCCACTTCAGCATCTTCGCTCCCAATTTCCATTGATCCGAAGAAGCAAGGCAGTTCTTGTGTGCGACTGCAAAGGCAATGTGCATTATGTTGGACCAATTCCCACCGTGGTCCGCGTAGTAGCAGAAGTGCACGTTGTCGGTCCAATTCAGCGAGTCGCCTCCGAAGCTGGGATGACGAAAATCGGTTTCCCATGCGTTGTCATTTCCCCAGTCGAAAATGGCTGAGTGGCCATGGTTTGACATGCTGTGTTGAAAACCTTCAGCATGGTCAGCTCGATGGCTCAAGTTGTTTTGACTGCATGCGCCAGAGTGGAAAGTATTGATCCACTCGACGCCTGTCCTGACGATCATGTCAACCTCCTGCCTGGAATTTGAGCTTCGTCTTGGCTTCCTGGCTGCCATCGGTATTCGCACCCTCTCCCGCACAGACGCATGCTTGCGTCGTTGCCCCCACCTGGTTCTTACCTTGATTCAGGATTCCCTTTTCGCCCCCTCACCTCGGATTATACGTCCAATTGCCCACCTTTGAACTTTGTTTATCTCTATTTGTTGTTGAGTGTGATGGCTTCGGCGAGTCAGCAGGGAGTATTCCGGCCTTTCCGGGTGAGCAAAAGTCACGAACCGCCTCATTTTCAACCGATTCCGCCCGGCAGCCCCGCCGCGTCATCTCCAAAAGAGCCGCAAGCCGGCCAAGAACCACCCTGCGGCGAGATGAGCGCTGGTGAGCAAGGCAACTTCGAGGGGAGTCCAACTGCGACACCCTATTCGAGCATCCCCGAGCAATGAAGAGCAGCACCGCAAGAGCGGCATCCGGCCGCATCACCGGAGTTTAACCTTCTCCTCACAGATCCTTAACTTGGAAAAGGTACACTGTGCTTTCCCTGTCCTGTCTGGAGGATCCGCTGTGCACCCTGCCGCTGAGAGAAAGACCGTGTTGGTTGTGGACGACGAGCCCAACGTTCGCAGCTTCGTCCGAACTGTCCTGCTGCATCAGGGCTATGAGGTTCTGGAGGCCGAAGATGGCGTTGCGGCATACGAGCTGCTACGACGGCTTTCCGGTGAGATTCAACTGCTGGTAACGGATGTTCAGATGCCCCGAATGGATGGTATCACTCTGGGGCAGAAGCTCAAAACCGAGTACCCAAATATCCAAGTGTTGTACATCTCAGGTTTTGTCTCGCAGCCGCATACGCAGATTCCAAGCCGCCGCTTTCTTCCAAAACCTTTTCGGTCTGGCGCTCTCATTCGGTGCGTCCAAGACCTGTGCGCTTGACCCATTCATGTGGTTCAGGACTGCGTGTACACCGGCTGAGGCATACTCCTCTCTCTGCGACGTGTCACAGAAGGCTGCCGCTGTCAGTGCTTATCGGAATGATCGTGGCGCCAGTCCCAGTATTCTTTCTGTTCGTCGCGGCGGAGCTTGCGGTAGTCCCGATGCGGATCTCTGTGAGTCTCTACGGCCCATCGCTTCCCTGACATGCTGCTCGAGCGCGTGCTTCAGTGCCAGCCCAAACGGACCTCGACCGATCTTTGGGCGTCAGGCCTCGTATCCCGGAGGCGGCTTGAAGCCGCCGATCTCGCGCTCAAGCTGCGCGGCGAACTCGATCGGCGTGGCATCTTCCCAGAACGGGCCCAGGATCTGGATGCCGATCGGGAGTCCGGCTTGAGTCAGACCTACGGGAGCGACGGTGGCGGGGCAGCCGGTGAGCGTGGCCGTGACCATCCACGGCATGAGCTGCATATAGGGCCGCTTCCCGTCGGGAGTCTGGATCGACCGGGTCGTCATGTCTCCCTGGTGGTCGTGATGCATGGCGACGGTGAAACCGGCCGGCATGAGAAAGACGTCGGCCTGCTCGAAGTACGCTTGCCACCGCGCGCGGAAGGCCAGTTGAGAGAAACGCCGTTGCTGCCATTGGGCGTATGAGCTGAGTGCGCCGGCACCGTATGGAGATGGATTCTGTTCGTAGTGCCGGCGCTCCGCCTCCTGCTGTTCTTTTCCCTCTTGGGCGAACGAAAACGCCCCCAGCAGGAACATGTAGTTCTCGAAGGCCGCCTTCAGATCGTACCCGGCCGGCCAGCCGGGCCGCAGTTGCGCGCCCGCACGCTCCAACGCGGCGATGACGCGATCGAGGACGGCACGCACTTCGGAGGTCGGCGCAGCCAGAGGACTGTCGAGCACGTATCCAATCCGGAATTCCTTGAGCACGCGGCGGCGCGGTGGCGGCAGGGTCCAGGACCAGGCCTTGCGGTCGTACCCGTCAGGACCGCCAAGAACGGCCAGGGCCGCCATCAGGTCAGCGGCGCTGCGCGCCATGGGACCGGCGACGGCGAAGCCGGTCGAGAAGCCCGGCAAACCGGCGCCTCCGCCGGGGATGTGGCCCCTCATGCTGACCAGGTCGAGGGTCGGCTTGTGGGCATAGACGCCGCAAAAGTGAGCCGGCACGCGCAGCGAGCCTCCAATGTCGCTTCCCGGGCCCAGATAGGCCAGGCCGGCTGCCAACGCGGCGGCGTTTCCACCCGACGATCCTCCGGGGGTGCGGGTCGGGTCCCAGGGGTTGTTCGTGGTGCCGTAGATCTCGTTGTAACTCTGCCAGTCCATCAGATTGAACGGCACATTGGTGCCTCCGAGCAACACCGCGCCGGCGTCCAGCAAGCACTGGACGACGGCCGAGTTCGCCGGCGCCCGGGAACCCTTCAATGCGGGGATTCCCCAGGTGTCAGGCTCTCCCTGGACGGCGAACGACTCCTTGACGCAGATCGGCACGCCGTGGAACGCACCGGTCCGGTCGCCGCGCGATAACGCATGGTCTCTCCCGCGAGCCTGCTCGAAGGCTTGATCTCGCATCTGGTACGCGAAGGCGTTGAGTTTCGGATTGTACTTGTCGATGCGATCGAACATGCGCCGCGTAAGCTCGGCGGAGGAGACTCTTTTCGCCTTGATCGCGGCGGCCGCGGTAAGCGCCGAAGCGAAATCGAGGTCGTGCGCGCCAACGGCCGATCCGCGCGCAGCGAGTGCTGCGGCGGCGGAGAAAGACGCGGATCCCAGCAGTTCGCGACGGGTCATGCGTGTATTCTAGCGCCCCCGGGGCCGCAGAGAGGGCGAGTATTCCGAGCGACTCAGGGAGCGAAAGCACCTTTAGGTACCAGCATGGCTTGGTCCCCCTGAGGGAGAAGAAGCAGTCTGGCCGCTGCTCCCTTCTTGGCCTTGCGGCCAGTGTCAACTGCCACAGTCGGTGTGTCCTTGAGCCGCTGCGACCCGCTCCTTGCGCAGCCTGCTCACCGGAGGCGCATGCACCCGATGACTACGGTCGTGCCATGGGGAGCGCCGCCGCCGCTTCACTCAGGCGCTGGGCCGCGTCTTGATCCGCGTAGGCCGCCACGATCTCGCCGAAATACACCCGGTGGAAGTCTCCTTGGGCATAGGCATCGTCCAAAATCGCCTGGACCAGAGCGCCGGGAACCACATCACTCTTGTGCACAATCCGGCACTCGTAATGCACCACGCATTCCTCGATGATGGGAGGCCGCACCTGCCTGCTCGCGGCCGCTGTCAAGCGGGCCTCCCGGAACTTGTCGTGGTCCCGGCCAGAAACCGTCCCGCAGAAGTTCACCTCCGCCGCCAATTCCCGGGGAGGCACGTTGACGGTGAACTCGCCGGCCTCTTCCAAGCGGCTGTAGGTGTAACGCGAGTGCCTCACCAAAACGAGAAACACCGGCCGTCCCCAGATCGCGCCGATGGTGCCCCATCCGATGGTCATCACGTTCGGTTTGCCGTCGGCGCCTGAGGTCGCGAGCAGGAGTCCGTCCTCACGCATCCGCTGGATGGTCTGCATGACGTAGTCGGTGTAGCGGATTGTCACTTTGGCCATATATTCATTCCCCTTTCCAGATCATACCCGGAACGTTTGGGGCACTTGTGGCCCACTGGGTATTGACCGTCTCTTACGTCTCGCCACGCCAGTCCGTGTATCCTAAGAGCGAACTATGACACGTCGAGAAATGATTTCCCGTGCTGGGGTGCTCGCGGCGGCGACCTCGGCAGCCAGACCCGTGGCGAGCCGCGCTGCGCAGGCAGGCTTCCACATCGGAGTTGCATCGTACTCTCTGCGTGAGTTCCAGCGAGGCCTCGCCATCCGCATGATCCGCCAACTCGGCGTCACCGACGTCAGCGTCAAGGACTTTCATCTGCCCTACACTTCGACGCCGGCGGAGATCGCAAGAGCGCTGAGCGAATTCAGCAAGGCCGGCCTGACCATTGTGAGCGGCGGCAATACCGACATGAAGTCGAGCGACCCGGCGGAGCTGAGGAAATACTTCGAATATGCGCGAGCGTGCGGCATGCCGATGCTGGTCGCGGCTCCGCTGCACGAGAACCTGGGCGCCATCGAGAAACTCGCGAAGGAGTTCGACATTCAGATCGCGATCCACACGCATGGCCCGGAGGACCCCAACTTTCCAAGTCCGAAAGTAGTCCTGGATGCGGTGAAGGGCATGGACCCGCACATGGGGTTGTGCATGGATGTGGGCCATTCCATGCGTGCCGGGGCGGACGTGGTTCAGGAGATCGTGAACGCTGGACCGCGGCTGCTCGACATGCACTTCAAGGACCTGAAGGACGGTCACGTCAAAGAGAGCCAGTGCGACGTGGGGGACGGCGCCATGCCGGTGGTGGCGATTTTCAAGCAGTTGCGGAAGATCGGGTATCGCGGGTGCGTGAATCTGGAGTACGAGATCAACGCCGACAATCCCGTGCCGGGAATGCTGCATTCCTTCGGCTACATGAAGGGTGTGCTGGCGGGGCTGGCGGGTTAGGCGCCGCTCCTACACGCTGTCCGGGATCGTGAAGCCGGGGCGGTAGCCGCGGTCGGCGTCGCGCAGCAGCCGGTTGGCCTCATCGTCCCCGATTACCTGCTCGGTCGAGGGATCGAAGTGCAGGGTGCGGCCCAGGCGATACGACACGTTGGCCAGGTGCACCAGCGTGCATGAAATGTGCCCTTCCTCGGCCGGCGCGTTCAGGTCTTCCTTCCTGCGGCTGCGGACGCAGTCGATGAAGTTGGCGAAGTGGTTCTCCCTGCCGCGGCTCACCGGACTCGCCTCCTGTCTTTCCCCCAGCCAGTATTTGTAGCTTTCGTACTCCTGAATCGCCAGGTAGCCTCCCGGCCCGTAAAAGATGTTGCCGATCGTGCCGGGCTTGCCGCTGGGTGGGCCAAGCGCGGCCGGCTTCTCGCCGGCGGTCAGGCCCGCGGGCGGCAACACGCTGCCGCCGCCGAAGACGCCGATCTCCGCCTCGTGGTTGGTCATCCAGTGACGCACCTCGAATTCCATCAGGCGGCGTTTGCCGTCCGGCAGGTTGAACTCGTAGGAGCAGTTGAGCACGTTGGGCGTTTCCTGGTCGTCGTCGAACATCACGTGACCGCCCATCGCGGAGACCTTGTTGGGGAACGTGACGCCCAGGCCCCAGCGCGCCGTATCGATTTCGTGAATGCCCTGATTGCCCAGGTCGCCGTTCCCGGTGTCCCAGAACCAATGCCAGTTGTAATGGTAGCGATTGCGCGTGAAGCCGCGATCCGGCGCGGGTCCCAGCCACAAATCGTAGTTGAAGCCCGCCGGCGGCGCTTCGCGCGGCTTGCGTCCGATCGTGTCGCGCCACTTGTAGCAGAGCCCGCGCGACAGGTAGACATCGCCGATCAGGCCGCCCCGCAGCTTTTGAATGGCTTCCCTGGCGCCGATGCTCGACCGGCTCTGCGTGCCGTGCTGCACGATGCGCTTGTACTTGTTCGCCGCGGCCACCAGTTGTCTGCCTTCCCACCAACTGTGGGAGAGCGGCTTCTCTACATAGGCGTCCTTTCCAGCCTGGCAGGCCCAGATCCCCATGAGCGAATGCCAGTGGTTGGGAGTGGCGATGGTGATGGCGTCGATCGAGTTGTCCTCGAGCATCTTGCGGATATCGACGAAGGTTCTGGGCCTGGCCAGGCCGAGCTGTTCGATATTCCCGAGGCGAGCCGCGAGGACGCTCTCGTCCACCTCCACAACCGCTGCGAGCTCGACGCCCGGAGTCGCCTTCACGCTCTTGATGTGATCGAGGCCGCGGCCGCGCAGTCCGACCACGGCGACGCGCACCCGATCGTTCGCGGCCAGCACCCGGCGGGGCACAACCAGCGCCGCCCCGGCCGCGGCTCTCAGCAGATCCCGGCGATTGAAACCGGATGACATTTCACACCTCCCTCCAGGAATTCGCGCACACTCTCACTGTCCACTCGATCTTACCGGTTTTGGGCTCTTGATCCACAACGGGGGCAGACCGTAATCACTTCGGGCCGTGCCGCACCACCGCCGCGGCTGATATCGAGTGACGGTGCCCCTTACGGCGCGAAGTACCCGTCGATATCCAGGATTACTTGCGTCGGGTTCGTGACGAAAATGCTGATTGCTCCGTTCGTCCCCGCCGGAACAATCGCCGCGTTCGCCACCACGCTGCCGTCCCACGAGTTCAGAGTTGAAACGGACGTTTGCGCCGACCCGGTGGGCCACGCCGTCAGATAGTATAGCGGCCCGTCGGGCGCCACGGTCACGTTGAGGGAATAAGCCGCCGCGGTGCTCGGCACATCGCAGCCGCTCGTAGGGATCGCAAACGAGCGCGTCGTCGCGGCCCCCATCTTCGGCCCCCCGAACGGGCCGTTCGCGTTGCGCGTGTCCGCAATGCGGCACGGCGTGATTGGGTAGAAAAGGAGCGCGCCCGGACTTCCTGGCTGGCTGAAGTAGCCGTTGATGTCCAGGATCACGTCCGTCGGGTTGGTGACGAAAACCGAGATCGACTCATTGGTCCCCGCCGGAACAAGCGCGGCATTCGCCACCACCTTGCCCGTCCAGGAGTTCAGCGTGGAGACGTTCGGCTGCGCCTGGCCGGTCGGCCAGGTGGTCAGATAGCCCAGGAACCCGTCCGGTACCGCCGTGACGTTCAGCGAATAGGCCCGCGCCGTGGCCGGAATGCCGCAGGGACTCAAGGGAATGGGAAAGTCCCTGGTTTGGTCGGCGAACATTGAAGGCCCGCCAAACTGGCCGGTTGAGTTTCGGGTGTCGGCAACGCGGCACGGCGTCGCGGAATAGAACGAATACGAAGTCGCGCCGCTGGACGTCTCGAAGTAGCCATTGATGTCCAGGATGACATCGGTCGGATTGGTGACGTAGACGTTCACCGCCCCGCCGGAACCGGCCGGGACGATGGCCGCATTCGCCACCACGGTGCCGCCGTAGGAATTCAGCGTGGAGACGAGCGGCTGAGCCTGCCCGGCAGGCCACAGCGACAAGAAGGAAAGCGGCCCCTCGGGCACCACCGTCACGTTCAAGGAGTATGCCTGAGCCGTGGCTGGAATACCGCACGCGCTTTGCGGAATCGCAAACGAGCGCGTGGAGGCGGCTGTCATCGTCGGCCCGCCAAACGGCCCGGCCGGGCCCCGCGTGTCCACCACGCGGCACGGGGTTACTGGAATGAACTCCAGACCGGTCGGCGGGGTGCCCGTGGTAAAAGACCACTCGTCGGAACTGCCGGAACCCGCGCCATTCTGCGCCACGATCTGCCAGTAGTAAGTAGTGTTCTGGCTCAGCGTTCCCGGAGCGTAACTGGTCCCCACCGTGCTGGTCACCAGGGGCGGCGGAGATGAAGTGCCGAAGTAGACGTTGTAGGACGCGGCCCAGATCGAAGCGTTCCAGACCAGCGTCGGCGCCACGAAAGCGCCGGTAGCTCCATTAATCGGAGAGGTCAAAACAGGCGCCGCCGGAGGGGGTGCCTGCGACGTCGTGAAAGACCAGGTAGCGGAAGAAACCCAGCCGGCACTGGTGTTCGCCACAACGTACCAGTAGTAAGTCGTCAGCGCCGCCAGCGTCCCAGGGTTGTAACTCGTTCCCGTCGTACTGGTCAACAACGGCGGCGGGGACGAAGTTCCGAAGTACACATCGTAAGAGGTTGCTCCGCTCCAAGCGTCCCAGCTCAACGCTGGCGCCAGCGAAACCCCGGTCGCCCCATTGCCGGGCGATAGCAGCGTAACGGTCATATTGGCCGTGCCGGGCTGGTACGCCGTGTCGAACCGCACGACAGGGGCGTCTGCGGCGGTGTTGTCGCTGCCCAGCGGCACCGGCGCAATGATGGCAGACTGCGGTCCCAGCGTGCCCGCCAGGCTCATAATGGAAGCCGAGCCGGCAGGCAGAGCGCCAGCCTCGTAAGAAACGGTCCAGCCGAAAGTGATGTTGTCCAGGCTGCCCAGATCGGAGGTCGCGATCGCCCACGCCGCAGTCTCCGTCGCGGCGTCGTCGAGTTGCACCCAGCTTTGGGAGCCGCCGTTGCAAGTGACGGAAACCGGGGTAACTTGGTTCGTCGGCGTGGTCGCAAGCGTGGCCGTCAGTCCGGCCGAGCTGGCGGCGGTCTGGTTCGGGCTCACCCAGACGTGAATCTTCCCAACCAGCGTAGGGAGAATCGTCCATTGCGCTATCAACTGCACGCCGTTGGACACCGTGGCTTTGCCGCTTCCGCACAGGGCGGTGATCCCGTCGCAAACTGTCGCGCCGCCGCCCGTGACCGAGACGCCGTTCTCGTCGGTCGGGGTCTTGAAGGCGGTCGTTTGCAGCTCTGCAAAGTTCACGCCGTAGCTGGCCGCGGCCCCCGGGATACTGCCGGCGCACTGCTTGAGGCTGATATTTCCCCCATTGGCCAGAGCGCTTCCGTCGCAGTTCGTCACGCTGAAGCTCACCGCCGGCCCGATAACAGCCACCGGGAGTCCCGTGACCGTCTGATTGCTGAACGTAATCGAGGCGCCCGACGCCAGACTCGCGGAGACAAAGCCGACGATCTCCGTCTGCCCGTTGAGCGTCACCAGCGGCGGGAACGGCTGCGAAGCATCCGCGCGCACGTTGACAAACCGGACGATGAAGGTCGTCCCGGCCGGCAGCGCGACGTTGGGGAACCGCAGTGCGTTGTTGACATTGCCTCCGGTGGCGTACACGATTCCCGGGACCACCTGCGCGATGACACCCCCGGTGGTCTGCACGGCTGCGCCCGCCTGCACCACCGGGTAGCCGTCGCTACTCTTCCCCGTGACGGCGTTGGTCACGGTAGTGTTTAAGGACAGGACGAACTGCGCCGTCGCCTGAGCTCCCTGGTTGGTGCAGTTCAGATCCACCTCACCGATGTATTCCGTGATGCCACCTTGCCGGACGGCCGTGGGCTGGGCAACCTGGGTGCAAATTACTTGGGCACTGGCTGTTGCCGCGGCAAGCAGAACCACGGCCAGCGCCATAGACCGTTTCCGAAAACCTGCCATTTCCTTCTCCTTGGAACCTCGAGAGCTGGCGCCGCTCGTGAATACTCACCGGGGTTCTCCGCGATCTGAAGCAGCCCTCTTCGCACCGCCCGCCACTGTGAAGCGGCGGCACGGCACCCCGGCCCGCGATTGGGTATAGCATACACCTCTGGTTCACTTGAGGGAAGCCCGGTTTTGGATTCTCCGGGCCCACGATTACCGAGGAATGGTCATCCTGACTCCGAGTTCCATCGGGATTTGCAGGCCAGAGGCTTGGACGGGAGTTTCGCAGGCGCGGCTTTTCGCGAGCTGGTTGAAGTCCGGAGGGAGGAGCCGTGGGCCCCTCCCCTCCGCCGCCACTCAGGAGGCCCGTCGCAACGCTGCGCCAGGCAAGGCGCTCGGCGCCGCCGGGCTGATCGCCTCGCGCGGTTTTCCGGAGACCCAGCGATAGAGCAACCCAAAGAAGCAGCCCAGGATTGCGCCATCGACGATTCCATAGACTGTGCCGAGCAGAACTTCCGAGATCGTTCGCGAATCGTGGAACCCCGGATAGACCGAACTCATCATCCGCAGGAACTCGCCTCCATAAGACGGAAAAGCCAGGTTGGCCAGGCCGACCGCCAGCATGCAGGCGCCCCATAGGATTGCTGAGGCGCTTGTGACCGCTTTTATCCTCATCGCATTCCTCCCATTGAGAGAGACGCAGGAACGGAGGCGATCAGGCTTCCCGTCGGCACGGTATTCTCCGCCGCCAGCGCCTGCGAGGAATGGCTGCCTCAGGACTTGCCCCCAATGCCCAGCTCCTTTTGAAGCTGCAAGTCCTCGCGGTGCACCGTCGCGTATTGCTCGAGGTTCTGCATGGAGCGGGACAACTGGCCGCTTTCGTGGAGGACGTTGCTCACATTGTGCCGGTAGCCCGGCTCCCAGAAGTTGGCCTGATACCCGTTCAGGAACTCAATGGCTTCCTGGACGTTGTCGGCCATCAGCCTGACCGAGGCCGCCGCATCGTCGATGGCTTTCTGCTGCCAGGGAGCGGTGACATGCCGGATTTGCTCCAGCCGGCATAGCCTTTGCCCCATGTCATCGACCTCGCGTTTCAGTGCGTCCAGTTGGTTGGCATGGACCCGCCAATCGACGTTGCTGTCGAGCGTGTAGACGTCGAGCTTGGCGGCCCGGTCGTGGGCCTTCGCCGCATCCACCTGGATGCCGCTCAACAGCCGCGACGCCTCGGCATGGAAGTTCCAGGCATACGAAGCCGGCGTGGGCTTTCCTGCCGTGCAGCTTTGGGGCGCCGCTTGCGACGCCACTGGAAGCGCGGCCATCCCGGCAATCAGCGCGACCAAACCCGGAGCGTATTTGAGTTTCATGTTCTCTGTCTCCTTCTGCGGGCGTGCGATGTCGGTCTCTACGCCCGCACTAACTGGACGCGGGCCGCCTGCCATGGAGAGATACCGTCGGGGCGGTATTTGAGGGCTCAGCCGATGATGCCTTTGCGGACCGCGTAGAGAATCAGGTCGGGAACCGTGTGCAACCCCAGTTTCTGCAAGATATGCGCGCGGTGAGTCTCCACCGTGTACAGGCTGAGGTTGAGCAGGTTCGCGACGTCTTTGTTCGCCTTCCCTTCGGCCAGAAGCTGGAGGATCTCCCGCTCCCGCGTGGTCAGCAGCTCGTAGCTGTCCTCTTCGCCTCGCTGCTTGAGCTGGTGGACGTAGTCCTCGAGCAGCAGTCTGCTGACCGCCGGGCTGAAGAACGACTTGCCCTCGCCCACGCTTCGGACAGCCCGGATCAGGTCCGCTTCGGCGGAGTCCTTCAGCAGGTACGCCTTTGCCCCGGCCTTCAGCGCGCGCATCACGTAGCTCTCATCGGAGTGCATGCTCAGAATGACCACGGCGATCTCCGGCTGCTTTTCGACAATCTGGCGCGTCGCCTCGATCCCGTTCAGGTTGGGCATGCCAATGTCGATGACCGCCACATCGGGCTTGTCGGCCTCCGCCAGGGCTACGGCCTGCCGGCCATCTGCCGCCTCTCCAATCACCACCATGTCCGGCTGGCGTTCCAGCAGCAAGCGCAATCCGGCGCGCATTACCGTGTGGTCGTCCGCAAGCAGGATGCGAGTCTGGTTCATACCGCCTCGTAGTTTTGAGGCTGTGCCGCAAAGGGCAGCTCAGCTCTGAGTTCGGTTCCCTGGCCGGGCCAGGACAGAACCTCGAAGGCGCCCCCGAGGTGCTTCACCCGTTCTTCCATTCCCAGCAGTCCAAGCCCCCGCACGCGTGAAGCGTCGAATCCGTTTCCATCGTCGCGGATGGTGAGCACCAGCCGCGCGGGGCCCTGCAAAACCGAAACACGGACGCTGTGGGCCTGGGCGTGCCGGGACGAATTCTGGAGCGCCTCCTGGACCACGCGGTACACGCAGGTTTTATGCTCCTCCGGGAGTTCGTCCGGAACGTCTTCGGTCTCCACGTCGATGCGCATCCCGGTGCGCCGTGAAACCTCGCGAGCCTGCCAATGCAGGGCCGGCACCAGCCCGAAATCGTCCAGCATGGAAGGGCGGAGCAAGAGGGCCATGTTGCGCAGAGCCTTGACGCTTTCGTCGGCGAGGTGTTTCGCGGTGCTCAGAAGGCGGCTGGCCTCCTCAGCGGCCGGGGCCATGACGGCGGCGAGGTTGCCCAAGTCCACCAGCAGGGCGTTCAGCGACTGACCGATCTCGTCATGCAGCTCCCTGGCGATCGCCCGGCGCTCCTCTTCCTGAGCCTCAACCAGACGTGCGGAGAGTTCCTTCAGCTCGCCTTGCGCCCGCTGGAGCTGGTCGTACCGAAGCCGGGACTCTCTTTCCAACCGCAGAATGTGGCGGATGCTGGCGCCGGCCAGCGCCAGCCCGATGCCCAGCGTCAACCCGAAAATCTCGGTTAGCCGCCGGCGGTACTCGACAAACAGCTCCACCGAGCGCCGGCTGCCGTGGCTCAACGTCTGGTCGTTGATCGCGGCAATCCTGTCCGCGATTTCGAGAGTCGAAGCCCGGCGCGGAACCACCTCCCTCTCCAGAAACCCGTAACCTTCGGCTCTTCTTTCCCGGGGAGTCCAGCGCATAGCCGGAGCGAGAGTGCTCCAGTAGCCGCCCACATCCGCCTGCAGCTCGGAAAGAAGGGTCTGTTCGTCGGGGCGAATGGCTGCCGCGTACTCTCGAACGGCGGCCTCCATCTGCGCCTCGATGCCACGCAAGCCGGCCAGAGAGGCCCGTGCCGCTTCGGGATTCGGATCGAGCAGAAAGTCTCGGACGACCGTGCTCGACAAGTAAAACGACGAGCGGATCTGTTCCAACGAGCGATGCCGCCGCAAGTACTCCTGGGTGATCCGGGCGTTCCGGGCCTCGAGTTGATGCAACGCACGAATGGCGTCGAGTCCAGCCAGGGCCATCAGACCGAGAACCCCGCCGAAACCCGCGAGCAGAACGAGTTTTGTGCCTGCCTTTGCCAGTGTCACCCTGGACCCGGAGATGCGGCCGACCAGCCGGGGCCCGCGGTCCGGACGTTCCCGGCGGGAGCTTTCGTCCGGGCGCATGCGTCGGCGTTTTCGAGAATCCGGAACAGTTCCTCCGCCACGAATGGCTTAAGAATCAGGTCGTACGCACCCTGCTCAAGCACATCGAGCCAAAGGCTCTCGTCGGCGGCTGCGGCCGTCACCACGAGCACGGCGTTTCGATGGCGCCTCGCCTTCATGGCCAGAGCGTCCCGCCAGGTGCCGCCCGGAAATGCCGCTTCCGTCAGCAGGACGAGGGAGTCCCCAACTCCCAGCAGGGAATCCGCCTGCTCCAGGGAACCCGCTCGATGAAGGCGGATACCCGCCGCATCGAGGAGACCGAAGGCCGATTGATACTCCTCCCTGGAACAGCCCAGGAACACGCACGAAAACCTTGGCGGGCAACGCTCATTCGCGGTTTGCCCGGAAACCGCCCCCGAAGCGTGCGAAGCATCTGCCATAGCTCCCCTCCTTCAGGCTGGTCTCCCTATGCCGCTTCCCCATCCGCCGCGGACGCCCAGGCGCGCTGGCGATCGATCTCCTCCTGGCAGGCAATGCAACAGGATGCCCACGGCAGCGCGGTCAGCCGGCCGCGGCTGATCTCCCGGCCGCAGGCGAAACAGGCGCCGTAGCTGCCGTCTTCGATTCGCCCCAGGGCGGCGCGAATTTCAGCGAGCAGCGACGCTTCACGGTCCAGCCGGGTGATGACCAGATCGCGCTCGCCCGCCAGTTGGAGGTTCTCGACCTCATCCGGAGCCCTCTCCACCGCGATTCGATCCAGGAGGCGCATCCCTGTTTCCAACCCGGCCACACATGCCTCGAGCCTGTCCCTGTAACCGCTCAGTTCTGTCTCATTCAGTCGCATAACACCCCCTTCATCAAGGAGAATACCGGCAGCCGGCGCTCAGGGAAATACCAGCAGCAGAGTATTTGGGGCGCTTCAAGGCGTGAAGGCAGGGACATCTGCCGCGCTATCGCCGGCTACGGCCGGGTCGCCGTCAATCTTCAACTGTGTGGCCAGCGGAGAAGCAGCCAGACCGTAAGCGCCGCACCGAAGATAACGCCCTGCTCGGCGCCAAGGTTGGGTTGGCCGCGCACCACTGCGGCCGGATGGAAACGTCCGTAAGCAGCAGACGGCAGGGCAGTTAGAATTCACCCCCCTCGGCTACGAACCAGAAGGTCGGGTGTTCGAGTCACCCCGGGGCACCACTTCGCCCACCCAAGCCAGATTCGCCAGGGCTCCGGAACCGCGGATGATCCGGAAAAATCCGCCGTGAACGCCGAATCACCGAAATCGCCGAAGTCGTCCCAATTAGTGTTCAGCGGCCCGACGATTTCGGATAGCTGAAGCTTCACCACCGTCCTGATCGTCGGGCTTCTGAGGCCGCGCGCCCGCCGACTCACAAAGGTGCGGTCGAATCCGGCGTCCAACGCCAGCCGCTCCTGAGAGATGCCGTTCTCCTCACGGATCTCCCAAAGGGCCTGGCGATCGAGGCGATCCGCAGGGAGAAAACGTTCAGCCAGTTGGGTTCACAGTTCCGGGTGCATCCGATGCAGATCGCCAAGTGGCGGAAAGAGAACAAGCAGTCACGACACGGCGCGGCGACGGAAGACCAGCACAGCAATCTCGATCTCGGTTCACCTCGTGTTGTAAGCTACCATCGGCCGCGGTTTCCCGATTGTGGGCCCGCACTGCAATCGGAGAAACCGGTCCAATGGAGGCTGTCGGATGTACAATCGATGCTGGCGAGGATGGAATAGCGGAAATCCTGGCTGATTCGCCCGCCGGATCCGGCGCGGCGGAGATTCGCCGCTGAAGCCGATGGCAGGAGTCCAACATGTCATATACGTCAAGCTGCTTGTCGAGTGGTGTTCTTGCTGCATGCCTATCTCTGGGACTGGCCGCCCCGGGCGGTGCGCAAACGCCGCCTTGTGGCCGGGGGCCCATGCGGGTGGGCGGCTCGACGACCGAGCTCCGGTTCCTTCCTGCGTCGGTCGAGCACGTCCGGGCGAGTGCGTTGCGCGCACTTCCCGCACTGGCAGCGCGTCCAGCCAAGGAAAAGGACGGTGTCATCGAGGCCAAGGTCGATGGCTATCTCTTACGGAGTGCGGCCACGGCTGAAGGGCAGGCCCACGGAACCTTCTCCATAGAGATCACACCCGCGAAGTACGGCGGCGTAACGGGAGCGTTGTTGAGTATCGACTTTTCCAAAGGCTGGGTCGGCGCCGCGGGCAGCAGCGGCAGGCTGGCCACGCCGATGGCGGATGAGATCGCCTGCCTTGTGAGCCTGCTTAGTCCGGTCGACCCGGCGTCGAGCCCCCGCGGCCAGACATCCGTGTCGCCGCCGGCCACCGCACGGGAGGTTTCCGTGCCGGCGAAGACAGGGATCAAAGTCGCGCTCCGGCACTACCTCTACTCGAAGGATTTTCAGAATGGCGTCACTTCCGTTCACGTGAGCAACGCCGCGGAGCCCGAATTCGAGGTGGTCGAAGACGTTGCGGTCGACGGCGTTACCGTAGTCCGGAAAGGAGCCTTGGCAAAAGGCAAGCTGACTGGGGTCGCCAGAGCTGGATTGGCCGCTCGCGGGGGCACGATCGCGCTCTCTATCGACAGTGCCACTGCCGTTGACGGCCAGGAGATCGCCCTGGAGGGCGGCTCTGTGAAGGAGCAAGGCCAGATCAAGCGCTCGGTTGCCCAGCAACACACTACCGATGCACTTATGTCCGGCCCTATCCTGGGCGGCTTGATGATGGGCCTCGGGCCGGAAGGGCAGGAAGCCCTGATTCCCGCGGGCACCACGTACAACGTTCAGGTCATGCATCCCGTGACGGTCAAAGTCGAGCCCGAACCCGCGAAGCCGGCTGGATCGAGTCCGGCAAGCCCGGGCACGGGCCAGCAGGCCGGAGCCGCTGGTACCGATGCCCCTCCCGGTCTGAATGTGGAGGGCACCTGGTCCTCGAGCTGGGGAGAGTTCAAACTCCTCCAGGCGCCCGGGGAACGAGAGGTGATTGGCAAGGGGGGCGGGTACTCGGTCGACGGTATCGTCGCCGGCACGCGCGTTATCCTGCACTTCAAGTACGGGGGGGAACTGTACTACTCGGTGGACCTTGCTCCGAAGGGCGACAACGACATTCTCTCCGGGCAGTATGCGTCGGGCGAGATGCGCGCCGGAGCCAAGACCAAACCCATAGAGATGGCCAAGGTTCTGAACATCGCGGCCGGCAAGAACGACCCGCCTCCCGCCGTGAATGTCGACGGCGCGTGGTCCTCCCACGATTGGGGAAAGATCGAGCTCACTCAGGCAGCCGGAGAACGCGAGGTGGCCGGCAAGCGTCGGGGATACCAAATCTACGGCTTCGTCAGCGGAACGCGCGTGATTCTCCATTTCGTTTCCGGAGGGGAAGTATACTACTCGGCGGAACTTACTCCCAAGGGAGACGGCGCGCTTTCAGGGCGGTATGCGAAGGGCGAGATGCTCGCTAACTCCAAGACCTGGCCGATCGAGATGACGAAAGAGAAGTAACCGCGCGACGCCGATTCCAGGCGTGGTAGCACACAGGAGGAGGTCCCCAATGCGGTTCCCGTTCGCGTTAATTACCGCCGCTATTCTGCTGGCGGCCGGCGCCGCGGCTAGGGCGCAACTGTCCGGTGCGGACCGCAACGAGATACATGACATGGTCTACGCGCCATGCTATCTCCGCATCCATGTGCCGACCAACAATGCGGTTGAACCCTTCCTCGAGATCTCGCCGGCCGGCTATAGTTGGAATCGGTTGGTGGGTGAAGCCGAAGAGAAGGCCAGGCGCCACAACAAGCCGAGCGGCGTGTACTTCGCTTTTAAGCCCAACACTGTGGTGAAGTGGGGCAGCCTGTCGTACGACAAAAAGAACGCGAGCATTACCGTCTGGTTTCAGGGCAAACGAGACGAACTCAAAGTCATTTTTGCGCCGATCGACACTCTCGACGACTTCAAGAAGGCGTTCTACCTGGTCTTTGCCCGCATGCCTCTCGAGGAAGAACATCCAGATTGGCCCGCGGAGGTAAGGTCCGCCATCGCCCAGGGGCGAGTTATCCAAGGGATGACCAGGCAGCAGGCCTCTTGCGTCGTGGGAGTCCCGCTCAAAACGGAAACGGCCAATGAGGGTGGCACGGCGGTGGAGATCTGGCATCCTCTGCAGGACACGAATGACAGGCGCACCCCGAAGACAGGGCTCCCCGCCACGCTGAAGTTCACCGCCGGCAAACTGACTACGATCGAGATGTAGCTGCGCGAACGCGGAAGACGCCGACCACCGCTGGGAACACGAACAGGCTGGCCAGAAGGGTGATCGCCACTCCCACGGCCGTCACCAGGCCCAGCTCCGCCAGGGGCTCGAACTTCGAGACGGTCAGCGCTCCGAAGCCGACGATCGTCGTCAGGTTGGACTGGAGCAGAGGCGCGCCCGCCAGCTTCAGGACTCCCACAATATCGAGGTCTTCCTCGAAAAGGTACCGCCGTGCCAGGTGAATGCCGTTGTCGATGCCGAGGCCAATGATCAGCGGCACGGCAATCAGAGCCATGAAGCTGAACCGGAATCCCGCCAACTGCATGCCGCCGAAAGTCACCACGATGCCGAATGCGACCGGGATGAGCGCCAGCACGGTCGCGAGCACGTTACGGAAGCAGAGAAAGGCGAGCAGAACGATTCCCGCCGCCGTAAGGAACAGCGCGCGCCGGCTGTCGTGAAAGATCTGCGCCTGAAGATCGCGGCTCATCTTCTGGTAGGAGAAGTCCACGAATCTCCCTGTCTTCGCCCTCAGGTCTCGTGCCACCGCATCGGGGATGGCCTCGCTGGCCTGAGGATCGGCCGGGTAAACGGCGATCGCAGCCATGTAGCGGTTTTCGCCGATCTTCTGGATACTGTTCTCGAGGAGCCCGCGCGGCAGGTACGACTTGGCCTCGGAGAGCGTGAGGATCGCCTTCGAGTTGGCGGCCAGCCTGCGGAGATTCTGGATGGCCGGTTCGAAGTACTCCAGGTTGAATCCTCCGGCCTTGAGCGTCTCCTGGAGCGCCCGGGACGTGCGTGCCAGATCGACTCCGGCGAGCAACCTGGCGCGTTCGAGTTGTGTCGCCCGCGACGGCACGATCTGCGACGGAGAGAACGCCGCCTTCAGCACGCCCTGTCGCTTCAGCCGGTCCAGCTCCGAAGAGAGCGCCTCCGCTTTGGCGAGCGTCTCCTCTTCGGTGCCTTGGATCAGCAGCAGTTCGGGTGTGCCCTCGATGCCGAATGCCCTGGCCAGGTGCTCCTGGCCGACCGTGGCAGGGTTCTGGTCGCTGCGTGCGATCTCGACCTTTCTGTCCATGTGGATCGATGGGAGCGCCGCCGCCGCGAGCGCAAACACCGCGGCCGAACCGATGAAGATGACTTTGGGATAGCGACCCAGCAGATCCGCCAGAGGCCGCACGATCGCCGGCAGAAAGCGGAAGGAAGGCAACCCGGGAACGCGCGGAGGGAAGAAGCGCCACCAAATGGACATCAGAGTCGGGATCGTCAGCAGGGTGTGGAACAGCAGCATCAGAAGCCCGACGGTCAGCACGAAACCGAACTCGGCCAGCCCCTTGAAGCTGGAGAGGGCCAGCGCGCCGGTCGCGGTCCCGGCCGTCAGAATGCAAAAGATGATGCTCTTCCCGGTGGTAGCGAGCGTCCGCGTCATCGCTTCCTCGAGCGAGCGGCCGTGGCTCCACTCCTGCGGCACGCGGTTGATGAAGTACGCCACCTGGTCGTCTCCCAGA
Organism: Bryobacterales bacterium; assembly: GCA_963719445.1. Lineage (GTDB taxonomy): Bacteria > Acidobacteriota > Terriglobia > Bryobacterales > Bryobacteraceae > DASWZN01. The sequence continues at coordinate 1,612,300 of OY970385.1, read as the reverse complement.
CCCACGAGGATGGCGATGAACGACAGGCTGATCAGGTTGATCTCGCCGGGATAGTAGCTGATAAGCCCGGTGGTCCACAGGAGCCCCAGGCTGGTGGGGATGAACGAGATCAGAAGAACGAACGGCCGGCGGTAGACCAGGGCGCACAGAAGCAGGTTCCCGATGATCGAGACCAGCGAGATGAGCTGGATGTTCTCCTTGATAAAGCCATGGTCCTGTTCGGCGTAGATATACCCGCCGGCCGGCGTCAACCGCAGGTCGCTGAATTCGCTTTCGGCCAGAAGGGCGCGACAGCGCGACCGCGTCCACCGGACCACCTCCTCGGCCGCCTGGTAGTTCATCACAGGGTGCTGTGGCTCGGAAATCAGCAGCAGGGCGCGGTGGTCCTTGCTGAAGAAGTAGTTTCCGCTGCCCCACTCCATGTCAAACGAGGCGAAGCTGGAGAGCCCCCCGCCGCCGGGGGCGACAACTTCCATCAACCCCAAAGGGTCATTGGCGAAGTAGTTCGTACCAAGGGAGGAAAACGCGGTCACCAGCCCCGCTCCCGCCGCGCCGACCGCCTTCCGGATGTGCGCCTCCGACAGCCGCTGCCGTAACGCCTCCGCGTGCTCCGGGGTGACGTATGCGGGGAAATTCCACGCGAAGAGGCGCACCATGCCGAGCAGCTCCTGCTCGCTCAAGCCGCAGCGGGCGTACTTGAACAACCCGCTCTGGTTCATGTCGGAGACCAGGCGGTCTGCCAGCGCCTCCATCTGGTCGGGCTCCGCGGTCCCGCTGGGATCCTCCACCAGCACGAACAACTGATTGCCGTAGCCGAAGTTCTGAGCGTACTCGTTGACCGCACGCAGCTCGGGCGTGCTCTCGCCGAACAGGTCCGCCAGGTTCGTCCCCATCCGCAGATTGCGAATGTTCAGATATAGAGCCGCCGTGAGGAGCAGGATCGCCGCCATAACGGAAAAGGGATGTTTGTGCGTCACCCACGCAATCGCGCGGAGAATTCGGGCGGTCATCCACGGCTCCTGAGTGGGGCGTCCGCCACACGCACGGCGATGAAGACAACGTGGGCCAGCGGCAGACGATTCACCAGCGCCAGCTCCCGCACCTCCATGCCGGCGTTCTTCAGGATGGCACGGTAGTCGGCCGCGGAGAGAACGTTCGGCTTGCTACGGCAACCGCCGATCCGGAACACCAGCCTGTCGAGCGCCATGCTCAGTCTGGAGGGCATGCCGCGCTCGCGATCGGGGATCCGGAAGATCAGCTTCCCCCCGGGCAGCAGCGAAGAGCAGCACCTTTGAAGCACCGCGGACTGCTCCTCGCGGCTGAGGTATTGCAGTACGTCCAGGATCAGGACAACGGCCGCTGGGTCGAAACGGAACTGCCGGATGTCGGCCAGCGAGAGTTCCGCGCCGAACTGGCCGAGCGCCTTGCGGGCGACCTCGATCCGGTGCGCGTCCAAATCGCATCCGCATAACCGGCGTCCCGGCTCTTGCCAGGCGGCCAGCGCCAGCGCCATCCCGTAACCGCAGCCCAGGTCTGTCACCGGCCCCGGGCCGAGCTCATCCTCGAGGATCTGGAAGATTCTGTCCAGCCGCAGCTTCCAGCGGACGAAGCCGCGGTCGTAGAAGCCGGCCTGCCGAAACATTGCGGCAACTGCCTTGCGGATGGGTACAGACCCGCGGCGAGCTGAAGCATGCCCTATGCGGAACGCGGCGTAGGCAACCAGCGCCGCTGCCGTCCCCAAGACCGCCGCCAGCACCACGCTGCCGAACAGCCAGAAAGCGAGCTCGCCGGCCGCTCGGTGGCGGCTCAAGTCTGTCAGGCTCAACCGCAGCCAGCGGCCTTCGAGCGCGAGGTGGCCAAGCTCCAGGCTCGAAAGAATGAGCCACGGCTGAAGGAGCGGATTGTTGACGAAGGTCGCCGCGAACGTGAGCGGCTTGTTCAACCTGAACAGCGCCGCCAGTCCGATTGCAGTGAGAGATTGAAACCCGTAGATGGGGACAACCCCGATGAACACGCCCACGAACACCGCGGCCGCTGCGCGCCCCGGCTGCAGGCCCTCCTCGACCAGCGCGGATGCCAGGCGGCGCAGCCGCTCAAAACCCCACGCCGGCTTGCTCTCCTTCCGTGTTTGGCTCTCGGATGGCGCCACAGCTCAGCCCGCGTACACCGACAGTTCGCCGGCCGCGACCACCACGCCGGCGACGCTCACCGTCGCTTTGACCGCCGTCATCGGGCCTACGGAGGCGATCGTTTCCGTCTCGATCCGCAGCTCATCTCCCGGCCTGACCGGTACCAGAAACTTGAAACGGCTGACGGCCGCCAGGCGGCGCTCGCCCTTTGGAGCGCTCTCCCCGGCGGCTTGTCCCAGCATCACTCCCGCCGCCTGCGCTGCCGCCTCGATCAGGAACGCGCCCGGCAGGATCGCATCCCCCGGGAAGTGGCCGGCAAAAAATGGCTCCGCCGGGTCCACGAATTTCAAGGCGATACACCGCGCGCCCGGCTCCATCTGCTCGACCCGGTCGATCCACAGGAAGGGCGGGCGGTGGGGAATGAGCTTCAGGATTTCGGCTTTTTCCAGCATCGGTCTAGGGGTGCGCAACGTTGAACAGGTTCTCGTCGACGGGCGAATTGACGGCCTCCATATGGATGTCGAACCGGCTGTTGACGCCGCTCGTGCCATCCACCTCGAGACTCCGCAACAGAAAATCGTCGCGGTTCAGGCGTACCACCAGGTAGTTGAGGCGGCGTCTGAACCTTGCCGACGCCGGCACCAGCCGCATTTCGTAATCCGCGCGGTCTTCCTTCACCGTGAGGACGAAATTCCGCTTCAGATGGCCGATCGAGTTCTCGCGGCTGAAATACGACTGCGTCCGCCTGACCTGCTCGCCGACCCTCAGCACCTCCGTCCTCTTTTGTGCGCCGCCCGTGGTGACGTTCAGGTAGTCCTGGTTGAAGACGATCCGCAGCGGCTCGGGTTCGGCGTACTCCAGATAGAACTTGTTCATCCCGGAGGCGCAGAACCTGCCGTGAAAGACCAGCGGCCGCGCGAGCATTTTCGACGTCCTGGTTTCGGTGATCGTGCCGCGGACGGTGGTAGTCCTGGCTTGCGCGCGCTGCACTCCGTCCCAGATCCGGTTGAGGAGCTGATCGTTGGAATCGGCTGCGGGCGGCTGGGCCCCGGCCAGCGCAGCGAGTCCAGAAAGAGCAGCGGCTGCAAGCGCGCGGAGCATCACCCTGCCCACCGGAACCAGAGCGAGCTCAGGCAGATTCTCACGGTGTCCGACAGCGGCTTCATTTTCGAGCGCGCCCGCCCGTTGTCGTAAACCATCGTGACCGGCGCGTGCTCGATTCGGCATCCGAGCCTGCTCAGCTTGATCAACATCTCCATCTCAATCTCGTACTTTGTCGCCCTCAGGCTGATTCCTCGAAAACGGTCGAGCCGGATCAGCCGGAATCCGCTCTGGCTGTCCTGGATCTCCTGCCCGGCCAGCCAGGACGCGATCCGGCTGCCGAGACTATTCGAATAGTATCGCGGAATCGGCATCCGCGCGCGGTCGAACCGCCGCGTTCCGATCACCAGGTCTGCACCCGTCTTCTCCGCGGTCGAAACCAGCGACGGAATATCTTCTGCGCGATGCTGGCCGTCGCCGTCCAGGAAGAGAACGTGGCTGAAGTCCCGGGCTTGCGCGTACCGCAAGGCGGTGCGGATCGCGGCGCCCTTGCCCTGGTTGCGTTCATGCCGCACGCAGACGGCGCCCGCCGCCTCGGCCGCGCCGGCCGTGCCGTCGTCCGATCCGTCATCGGCCACCACCACCGTATCGACGTAGCGGCGCGTCCCGGCGACTACCGCCTCGATGTGAGGCCGCTCGTTAAAAGCGGGAATGATGGCGCAAATCTTCATCGGCCCTCAGACCAGCACAAACTCGAAGCCGCGAGCCTTCAGATCGTCGATCAGCGCGGGCAGCACTTCCAGCATTCTGGCTACCCCCTGACAGTCGTTATCGTGAAGGAGAATGATGTCTCCCGCCGCCACCCGCCCGTTGATCCGTTTCCGGATGATCTCCGGCGCCTGCACGCGCGAGTCGAAGGCGCGAACGCGCCAGGAAATGTACTCCAGTCCCGCCCGCTCCAAATACAAGCTCAAGAGAGGGTGGCGCAACCCGACCGGAGACCGGAAGTACCGCGGCCGAATCCCGCAGGCCGCGGCGATCGCGCGCTGGCCCTCCTCGATCTCCATCCTCAACCGGCGTGGCCTGAGGAAGCAGAATAACGACGGATGCGAGTAGGTGTGATTGCCGACGCCGTGGCCGTCCGCCAGCACCGCGCGCAACAGTTCCGGCCGCTCTTCCGCTCTGCGCCCGACGACGAAAAATGTCGCCTTCACGTTTCTCTCGCGCAGGATCCCAAGCAGGGCCTCCGTGCTGGCGCGAGAGGGCCCGTCGTCGAACGTCAGGGCGATCGCGCGCCTGCCCGCGCTCTCCACACGCGAACGGTTGCGCACCATCAACTGGCTTCGCGGATGGAAAACCAGATAGCCGATGAGGAGGTTCCCCGGCACAAACAACAGGGCGAACCACAGCAGCCTGTCCGGCGTGAAGGGACACAGCAGGCCCACGCTCCCATTGGCAAGCAGGCACAGCAGCGCAAACGCTCCCGCTCTGAACATTTCGCCGGTTTACCGGCACGCCGCGCCTCGTCGCGCGTCTATGCCGCCGCCCGCTCTAGGGCTGAACCTCCTGACGAGCCGGAACCCGCCGCCGTAGTCGCTGTAACCACTCGACGATTCGTCGTTGCATCGCAGACTCCCGAACAAGCTACTTGTCGAGTTTCAATTCCTCCGAGCGGCGGGCGGTCTCGATTACAGCCAGCTTGCCGCCCACGAACTTCAACATCGCGGGGTATCCGGTCGCCGAGCTCTTGAGTTTCCGGAACGTCACCACGGTGCCGTTCTCCTGGCGCGGAAACCAGGTCTCCACCTCCATCCCGTTCTCCGTCGACGTCTGGATGTTGAGCGGCGCGCCGACCACGCAGAAAGCCTGGCGCTTGGTCATCCCCTGCACCGCGCGGCGCTCGGCTATCGCTTTCCTGACCTCGGCGGGCCATTCGGGATATTCGTCCTGGAGCGGCACGCGCGAAAACGCCTGGTCGAACGCCTTTTTGAAGTCGTCCAGCGACTTGACCTCGACGAACCTGACCATGACCTCGTTGTTGTTGGGAGGCAAGCCTTCACCCCACACGTCAATCGAATCGCTTTTGAAAATCAGCTTTGAATACCGGACCGCGTCATTCGGCGCGAAGCCCCAGAACACGCTTTGCCGTTTCCGGCCCTGTGTGGGAATCGTCTCGCTTCCCTCGGTCTTGTATCCGGTCGGAGAAACCGTCACCAGCGGCTCGACCGACAACCCGAACCCGCCCGATCCGTACTTGCAGGGCGCGTCGATACGCAGGTAAATGGTGCCCGACACCATCTTCTTCGCCTCGTCGCGGTCCTTCCCAGCCAGTTGAGCGAGGCCCTGATGCGCCAACAGCAAGATGCACAGACAAAAAGACACAAACCTGATTGCTCTCATGAGTCCTCCCTCAAGAGAATCGAGAATATCAGCGCAGCGCATCCCCGTCAAGGGAGAAGGCTTCAGCCAAATCACGCCGCGCCGCCCGCGGGGGGAATGCGGCACTCATCCCGATAGGCCTGGGGATCCATCAGCCGCTGCGTGCGAAACAGAATCCTGGCCAGACGCGGCGCCTGAACCGGATTCGCGGCCCGGAGCCAGTTCCAGAAGCTCTTTCTCCCCGCCAGGTTCAAGACACTGCGCCGCCAGGTTTCGCAATACAGCTCGAAAAAGCGCTCGACCGGCAGGCGCGGCCTCCACAGCAGGTGATGCAAGTCGTACTGGCTCCAGTCGAACACCAGCAACTTGCCGCTCATCTGCTCGAAGTAGTGCGTCCCCGGCAGGGGCGTCAGGATGGTGAACCCCACGCGGTAGAGCCGCTGCTCATCGAGAAAACTCCACAGAGCCTCGAAATCCGCTTCGTCGAAATCCGGATCGACGATGAAGTTCCCGGTCACCCCGTAGCCGAGTTCCCTGGCCACGCGGATGGCCTCGACCGTCGTCGCTATATCCGTGCCCTTGTTCAGCCGGTCGAGCCGGTTACGATTCGGCGACTCGAACCCGAAGAAGATGTCGAACTGCCTGGCCAGGGGCCGCCATCGCTCGAGCAGGCAGGCATTGGCGGCCACCAGGTCCACGCGCGATTGCGCCAGCATCCAGTTCTTCGGACGCGACGTCAGCACCGTATTGGCCAGCTCCTCCGAGCGTTCCCGGTCGGCCCAGAAGATGTCGTCGATCACGAAGACGTTCTGGCCCGCCGAGTTGAAATCCGCCCGCACCCGGTCTGGCGCGTGAAACCGGCAGGAGCCGCGGTAAAACTGCCAGACCGAGCAGAACGTGCATCGGTGCGGGCAGCCGCGCGTGGTTTCGAGGGTCCACACCGGCATGTAGTTCAGGCAGCAGTAACGTTTCTGGTACCGGGCCACCTGGGAGCGGTCGGGCGGGCGCACGGACGCCAGGTCCAGGAACTCCCGCGGGCGGCCGGTGTTCAGATACTCGCCGCTGCCGGATCGCACGAGCAGAGATGGAACCTCAGCGAGCGGCCGCCCGTTTTGGAGCGCATCGGCCACCGCCGCCGCTGTGCGCTCGCCCTCGCCCATCAGGATCGCCGCGATCGATTGGCTGCCGGCCAGCGCCCGCGGATAGGACGAAGCCGCGTGGCCCCCGACCAGCACAAAAATGCCGCGGTCGAACGCACATACCTCATCCGCCAGCCGCAGCGTGGCGGGAGCGTCCAGAATGTGCAGGCAGGCGATGCCCACCAGCGCGGGACGCTCGCGAGCCAGAATATCCCGGAACCGCCGCCGTTCGAACCGCAGGTCTACCGTGGTAACCGAGTGCCCACCGTGCGCGAGCTCCGCGGCGATGTATTCAAGGCCTAGAGGCTCAGTCTGAAAGAAGGGAGCCAGGCCGAACTGAACCGCATCGGGCCGCGGCTTTACCAGCAGGATCTTCATCGGGGTTGCCAGCGCGCGTCAAGCCCGGCCTTGCGTGCACAGCTTCTCCTGAATCGCCGTCGCAAGCGTGTTCACGGTGCGCCAAGCCTCGCGGTCGAACTTCCCGGTCACCAGCTTGATACCGAACTTCCTTTCGATTTCCACGATAAGCTGCAGGATGTCGATCGAGTCGATCTCCAGGTCGCCACCGAGGAGGGCTTGCTCGTCCGCGAGGTCCTCCGGAGTCACATCGGGTATCCGCAGGCTGGTGAGAATCAACGGCTTCAGTTGGTCCTTGATTTCGATAACCGTCATCGCATTGCCCAGAAGGCAGACGGGCAAGTATAACATGCCCCGTGAGACCGGATCATCGAATCAACCCGGCTGCGGCAGTGGCGCGCAGAAAGAGGCGCGCAGCCCAGCCCACCGGATCGAGGAGCACCCTCCGCCGCTCCAGCATTCGCGCCACCGGCTGGCCCCGAAAGATGCCGATCTTGCGGTAGTTCGCGATGAAGGTGAACACCCGAAGGAACATCTTCCAGCCGAGCGGCGCAAAGTAATCGGGCTTAATCAGCGGAACCCCGCGGCCGCTCTTGACCTCTTCGACGAACTCGCGGAACGTCCCGCCTCCGTCCGTGGCGCACAGGACCGAGCTGGCGGCAAGCAGGTGGCTGTCGCCGCCACCCACCAGCGGCTTCGAGACGTGGCGTGCGAGCTCGATCACGCCGGCGTTCTCCTCTTTCCGCCGCATTCCGTTGTACTCCAGGGCGTCGATGGCCCACCCGTATCGCTTCAGGAGCCCGACGGCCGGGACTCTCCCGTCGTCCCGCTCTCTCCAGGGCAGCAGCGGATGATTCAGCACCACCAGGCAGCCGGACGCCTTCAACCGCTCGAACACTTCATCCAGGCAGCCCGCCCGGGAGGCGGCCTGAAGCCGCGCGTGCATGGCCGGCGCGCTCTCTCGACCGAGGCCGGTCACGCCCAGATGAAACACGTATCCCTCGAACCGCAAGGACAGCTCCTCGCCGAGCCCGATCCTGCCGCCCTCGGCCGGCAATGCGTCCGCCAGCGCCAGGCTGCCGGCGATTTCGTCGTGATCCGTAATCGCGACTGCGGCGTGCTCCAGGCCAACCCGCTGTGCCGACTCCCGCTCCAGCCGGAACACTTGCTCGGGCGCCGCGAGAGGGTGGTAGAGCATGTCGGCGTAGTCCAGGTCCTTGACGCCGTTCAGGCCGAACGACCGCTGTACCAACCCGCCGATCGGCCGCATGAACCACAGTCGCATCACCTCGTTCAGCGAGGCCAGGTTCTCAGTCGAGTAGCTGGAGTGGTTATGCAACGAGACTGCGGAGCGGAACTCACGCTCCGGCCGGGGGCACGGCCGGTATTCGTAGTTCTCGATGACCAGGCAGTGACCGGGACCCCGCACGGGCCTACAGCAGCCCGCCATCCACCGCAATGACCTGCGCGGTGATGTAGGCCGCCTCCTGGGAACCGATGAACCGCACCAGCGGCGCGACCTCGGCGGGCTTGCCGAATCTGCCCAGCGCAATCTCGGACAGCAGCCGCCGCCCCTCTTTCTCGATCAGCGGCCTGGTCATGCCGGTCTCGATCACTCCCGGGCAGACGGCGTTCACGCGGATGCAGTAACGCCCCATCTCGCGCGCCAGGGCTTTGGTGAACGCGATCACGCCGCCTTTGGCCGCCGAGTAATTGCACTGGCCCGCCTGGCCGCGAATCCCGCTCGGCGAGACAATGTTGGTGATCGCGCCCCCGCCCAACCGCATCATCCCGTTGAGCGCCCGTTGCGAACACAGGTACGTCCCGCCCAGGCTGGTTCCGATCACTTCATCCCACTGCTCGTCTGCCAGCAGCATGAGCGGCGCGTCGCCGGTCACCCCGGCGTTATTCACCAGGTAGGCGACGAAGCCCCACTCCTGTTCGATGCGCGCGAACATGGCCTCGACGCCGGCGCGGCGGCTCACGTCCGCCTGTATCGCGATGGCCTCGCCCCCCGCGGCCGCAACCGCCGCGACGGTCTCAGCGGCCCCACGCTCGTTGCGGCGGTAGTTCACTGCGACGCGGTATGCCGCGGCTCCCAGACATTCGGCGATGGCCCTGCCAATGCCTCCGGATGCGCCGGTTACCAGCGCGATGCTGTTGGCTTCGCCCATCGAGCCCAGGTTACTTCAACGGTTTCATGATCAGGAAATAGACGCTATACCTGGAGTTGTAGCGCGCCAGGTTGCCCTTCAGCGCATACGCCATGATGCCTTGCAGGTAGGTGCCCTTAGGGCCGGCCGTGCCGAACTCGAACTCCAACCCGTCGAACGCGCGGTAGCTCTGGGATTCGGACCGGTTCTGCGCCCAGGCGTGGTTGTAGAACGCCTGGAACTTGATGAGATCCATGATGTTGAAGCCGTGGCTGACCGTCGCCACCGCGATGTTGTCGAACGTGTCGGTCCCGCTCGGGATCCCGCGGATTGTCGGTGACGAGAAGAACGACGGCGCATAGCGCGAGAAGCGGTCCAGCTGCTGGCCGCCGAAGTAAGACAGTTCCACCGCGCTCTTGGTGAATTTGCCGAAGTAGAAGCTCTTCGAGAAATCGCCGTAATACTTGTACCAGTCCTTGTTGACGCGCTCCTCGGCGGACGGCAGCCCGAATTCCTTCCATCCGAGACGGAAGCCCTCATAGAAGCCCGTGGTCAGGAGGTAGCCCGAATGGGCGTACTTCAACTCGCCTTGCGGCATCAGCGTCACACCGCTGTTCGGCAGAGCAAACTGCTTGCTGGTATCGGAAGTGCCCCGATACAAGTCGTACGCCAGGTACGAGGCCGCGGTGAGACTCAGGCTGTTGGTGGCCTGCCAGGTCGCCCGCAACCCGGTGGTTTGCTCCCACACCCACAGGCCCTGGTCTGTGACCTCCGTGTTGCCCGAGTAGACGCGGTTGTTCTGGGGCAGCCCCGAGGCCGCGAGGTCCACGCCCAGGCGGAACTTGGGCCCATACTGCTTCGAGAGATTCCCCACCAGGATCGGCCCCGCCCAAAACACGGAGAGCTGCTCGCCGGTGTGCCGGAAATCGAAATCCACCAGGCTGTAGCCGAGCAGCGGAATCGGAAAGTTGAAAGTGCCTTCGTACATCAGCCCGGCCACGATTGACCTGATCCGCTTCTGCGGGCCGGGCTCGACCACCCGCTGGTCGCCTTCCTTCTTCAACCCGCGCAACCCCTCTTCCGTGTCGCGGAACATCGGGCTGTCGGAGCGCCGGGCGGCGTCGAGTTGAGCGTCGAAATTGGAGACGTTGAGGGCGAAATCCGAATAAGCGTAAGTCTTCTGGAGAATGAAGTTCCGTCCTGCCGCGTTCAGCGTCTGCTGCGCGTACATCGACTTGAGCAGATTGAACTCCTGCCCCTTGCCGTCGGGAACCAATTCGTAAGTCTGTGTTTCCTGGTCCGCGATGACGCTGCCTGTGCTACCGCGCTGCCGCAGGTCCATCTTCACCTGGCGGAATGTCGTCTCGTCGATCCAAACCTTGCCTCTGTAAAGGTTCTCGTTCGCTTCGGCCGGCTCCACGCCCAGCACGTAGCACATCGCGCCGTTCACCTGATCCGTTCCCAGCAACTTGTACGAGTACTTCTCGTTGAGCCGGAGGTCCAGCGGCTGGGTCAGGACCTTCTCCGGCTCCAGTTGTGGAAGCGGGAATTCAGCGCGCTTGAATCTGACGCCATTGACGTAGAAGTCGGTCTGCACCCACTCGGTCTGCGCCTTGCTGCTGGAGAACTGTTTGAAGCGGATCGAGATGTCGAACCCCGACCCCATGTTGGCCGGCTCGAAATGCAGGTTCATGAAAAGGACGGAGGTGTAGTTCGCCAGGGCCTGCTGCTGGGCCTCTTTCTGGCGCTGCCAGCGCGCAATCACTTCTTCGACCCGCAATTCGGCCTTCCCGGCCACGTTTACCTGGGAGAAAACCGTCTGCTCGGCGGCGCCGCCTTTCTTGATCGACAGGAACAGGTAATCGGAATCCGACGCACAGCTTTGCCCGATTCCCGACGCGCTCTCTCGCGCCGCGCCGGCGTTGAGGCGCGCGCCCGTGATCGGGTCGTACCACTCCACCTGGAATTGCTCCCCGGGGGCGCCCTGCAGGTCGATCGTCTTCGGCGTCCCCCGGGTGGCGCCGATTCTCCCTAGTATCGCCACGGTCGGCGTGCCGCTGGCAGCGAACAGCCTCTGAGGTCCCCCGCCCGGCACCTTGACCGTGACCGGAGAAACAGCCTCGCTCATCGGCGTGAAATCGGCCGTGATGAACTTTGCCAGGAAGCTCGCCGCCGTGCAGGCCTTGCGGACCGATGGGGTTTCGGCCTCATCCGTCCAGACCACCTCCACGCCCGTGCCGCTCGCTGCGGTCACCGCATCGAGATACTGCGACGCCAGTTGCTCGCCCGTGCCCGCGCCGGATGGGAGCCGCAGGAACAGCGGCTTGTTGAGCGCCTGTTCGGCGACCCAGCTCGCCTCGGCCTGCCAGCCGGGCCCGAATGTGGTTCCGAACGCGTCCGCATACACCGCGACTCTCTTGGCCAGGTCGCCGTGCTTCTGGAGAAAGCCGTCGGGGAAGGAGAACACCACCTGCAGGCTCTCTTTCGCGCCCTTGGCCTTCACGGCCAGCTCCGCCAGCACGAACTGGAACAGCTCCGGCGGCGGCAGCGGCTCCTCGATCTCCACCACCAGGCCGTGGACGGCGGTGTAGCGCAGAGGCAGGCGCGCCACCATCTGGGTCACCTGCTCGCCGACCACCTTCTCCTTGTCGGACCCTCCCTGTCCCAGACCGCCGGTTGCCAGCCGCAGTCTCACGTAGACGTCCGTCCCTTCCGGCACGGCACGGGCCATCGCGTCCTGCGCCTGAGTGCCGGCCGTCAGGGGCGCGCTTCCCAGTGTCGCGGCGATCGGAGGCAGCACCAGCAGCTTGCCTTTCGCACCGCATTCTGTAGCCACATTCGCCACTTCCGCGGCATCGGTGTTTGCCGGCACGGAGTAGCCGTATTTCGGAATCACTGGAGCTGCCGGCAAGAGCGTGGCCGACAACGTCAGCAGCCCTGCTATTGGCAGGAGACTTTCTGAGAATGCCATCGGGCGCGCTGTAATCAAGATGAAACCGCCTCTAGAGACTAATGATACCTGTTGATTCTGGTTCAGTCGGGGGACATCAGCGTCCGTCGAACGCGACGGAGTCCGCGCAGGCCGCTGGATCGCCCGGCTGGCCGGCAGGATCGCTCTCGCGGCGCGCCATTTCTTCGCCTGTACGCAGCCGGGGTCCGGCGTTGTAACTGCAGAACGGAATAACTTCGCGCCTGGCAGTGACGTACTGGATGATGCAGCGCTTGAGGCGCCGATAGTTGTAATTGCGCCGGTCCATGAAATGCATGCCGGCCACGAACATTCCGTTGAAGCCCGTGCTGTCCCAGCCGGGCGCGCGGCCCTTGGACTTGTCTTCCCAGCCCTCCAACCCGTGCAGCAGGCGTTGGAAGGTCATTCCTTCCGGCGCCTGACGCTTGTTGAAACAACTTGCCAGCAGCTCCATCTGGAGCAGGCGCGAGAGCGGCTGGCTGAGCAGACCGCGCCCGGCCGGTACGCGGCCGATGTTCTTCAGGAACCGCTCGAGATCGAAGAAACGGCTGACGCAGGTGGGCCGGTTGCGCTCGTCGATGTAGAAGTAAGTGCCGAGAGAGCAATGCGCGTCGCAGGTGGGGTGAGGCAGGGCATCGCCCCTCATACGGCTGAGCCCGCGTGTGATCATGGAAACCGCGTTCAGGGGGAACCAGTCGTCCGGCGTGCGCGTCAAGCCCGTTTGCTTACCGAATTCCAGCGCCAGGTCGGCCAGGTTAAACAGCGCCGGCGCCGAGCCACCGCCCACCTGCACGCGCCCTATGTCCGCGGCCGGCTGAATGCTGATCCCGGTGATGTGCCTGCTGTGCGTCAGCGCGAACTCGAAGATCGGCCGTATTTGGTCCACGTTCACGCCCACGGCGATCGTCGGCACCAGCACGATCCGCATGTTGCCGCGCTCTATGTTCTCGACCATTCTGATCTTGTTCGCGAGCAGCGGCTGGCCCCGCAGCTTCACGTAGACCGCGTCGTCCATCCCGTCGAACTGCAGGTACAGCGTCTGGAGGCCCGCCTCCTCGCATAGCGCCGCGTAGTCCGGATCGACGAACCGGCTCCCGTTGGTCGCCGCCTGGATGTGCGTGAAGCCCATCTCGCGGGCCATCCGCAAAATGCGCGGGAACTCGGGGTGTAGCGTCGGCTCGCCGCCCGAGAACTGGATATGGGTGCACGGCACCGGCCCATCTTCGAGCAGCGCCGCCAGCATCGACTGAACCTTCTCGACGGGCAGGGAGTAATAGTCGCGGTGGTCGGCCGCCTCGGCGAAGCACAGCGGGCACCTGTAATTGCAGCGGTTGGTGATGTCGATCACCGCCAGAGTCGGCGGATTGTCGCTGCGGTCGCTGTAGGCGAACTCGGCGACCGGATGCCCGTTCTTTCCAAAGATGGCGTCGTTCCAGGCGTTCAGCTTCCGGTACAGTCCGGCATCGGAGAAAATCAGCGTGGCGCCTCCGGGATGGGAGCCACACGTCGAGCGCTGATAGATTCTTCCCTCCCGCTCAAAGATCGTCGCGGGCGCTTGCGCGCCACACTCGGGGCAGAGCGATGGAACTTCCTCAACGAACCCTTCGGCTGACTCCATTGGATCGCTTATCTCCACTAGTTCCACACCTCCGCGCATGCCTCGGACGCGTCGACGGCCCGACCGCCTACGTTGCCGGCTAAGGTCAGAGCATATCGCACCTTGCCGCCGGAAACAACCAAAAAGCATTGAAGAGCTAGCTCCCCGCAATCTCGAGCTTGCTTCGTACTGCTTCTTCTATCGTCCGAAGGGTCTCCAACCTTCGTAGGTCCAGCTCTCGGGGCATGAACTCAATGCCATATCTTGTCTCGAGGAAGTTGACCAGCCCAAGAATTCCAATCGAATCGAGGATTCCGGTGGTAAGCAGTGGCGCGTCGTCCGGCAGGGCCGACTCCGGCTGCCCGGGCATGTGGTTCATCAGTATGTAGTTGCGTACTTCGCTTCTGATCTCCACTTATTTCTCTTCCTGCAGTCTGGCGTAGTCGATCTTGCCGCGCACCCCCCTCGGGAGAGCCGGAACAAATACGATCCGGTCGGGCAGCATGTAGGCCGGCAGTACTTCCGCGCAGCGAGCCCTAGTGTCAAACGGCGTCCCGTGCCAACCTTCCTGGGTGCGGACAAATCCAGTGATCATTGTGCCATGTGGGCCTTCTGAGGCCACCGCAGCCGCTTCTACAACCATCGGATCCCGATGGAGCGCGGCCTCGATGTCGCCCAGTTCAATCCGGTACCCCCGCCGCTTTACCTGCCGGTCCAGCCGGCCGACGAAAGTGAGGACCCCCGCGCTGTCCACCGAAACCCGGTCCCCGGTGCGGTAATACCGTCGTTCCGTCCCGTTGTCATCGGGCAAGTCGGCCAGCGCGCGTGCGGTCTCGTCCGGACGGTTCCAGTACCCCGTCATGAGCGACTCACCGCCCGCCAGCAGTTCCCCGTCGGCCACCCGGAGCCGGGCGTAAGGGCACGCCCGCCCGATCGGAATCGGTCTGGATGGGTCAAAGCCCTGGGGCACGCGGTGCCATGTCACCACGTTGGTCTCGGTCGGGCCGTAGAGGTTGTACAACCCGGCCCCCGGAAGGGCCGCCTGAAGCCGGGCCAGGTCTCCGGTGGCGAACACCTCTCCGGCAAACAACACTGCCCTCAGGTGGGGATAGGCGTGCCGCTCAAATCGGCCCTCGTTCAGCAGTGCTGAGAGTACTGAGGGTACGGAGTACCAGACCGTGATCCGCTCATCGATCAGGAGCCGCACCAGGAATCGGGGAATCCAAACGGTCTGCTCGGGCACGAGAACGCATGTGGCGCCTCGCAGGGCCATATTAAAAATGTCGAATGTGGAGAGGTCGAAACTCAGAGGGGAAGGGCAGGCAAGCCGGTCGCCCGGCACGATGTGAAACTCCTCGGCCGACCAGCGGACAAACGCCGCAACCGCGCCGTGCGAGATCTCAACCCCTTTCGGGAGTCCCGTCGAACCCGAAGTGAAAAGGATGAAAGCCGGGTCCTGGGGTGCGATGGCGGGCTGCCGGAAGGCAATCGGGCTCGACGCCAGCGCCTCTTGCATCGTAACGGCGCCCGGCAGTTTCGCTCCCGGCTCCGCGAAAACCAAGCGCGGCGCGCAATCCGCGAAGGTGGCCTCAATGCGCTCCGCCGGCCAGCGAGGCGGGATCGGCACATACACCGCACCGGCCAGCAGGCTGGCATAAACCGCCACGATGGCATCGGCCGATTTCGGCAGCACCAACGCCACCCGATCGCCCTTCTCAACCCCGCGCTGCTGAAGGGCCGCCGCCAGGCGAAGCGCGTCGCCGCGCAAGGCGGCAAAGGTGACGCTTCGCCCGTCCTCACGAACCGCCTCCTCGCTGCCGAACCGGCCCGCGGCCGCCAGCAGCCACTCACCGAGCAGCGCAGATGGGTCAGACGCGCGCAAGCGTCACCCCCCAAGTGAACCCGATGCCCGCCGACGCGAACAGCAGTATGTCGCCTGCCCGCAGCCTCCCGGTCCGTCGCAGCTCCGTGTAGTTAATCACCAGGTCGCTGGCAAACGTGTGGCCATGGCCGGCGACCCCCACCGAGAACGCCTTCTCCGCCGGAATCCTCATCGCCTTCAGGAAACCTTCGCGGTCGCCTCGGCTGATGTTCGAATACACCACGTGATCGACGCCGGCGAGCTCGATCCCGGCCCGCTTTAGGGCCTCTTGGAGCAAGCGCAGGAAGTTCAGGTAGTAGACTGGCATCAGCTCGTTTTCGATTCGCGCCGCATCGACATCGATCCCCGCACCCGACACACGAATCGCGTCGTGGAGGTGCGCCAGGGTCGCCACCTCGGTACCGAGCAGGACAGGGCCCTCGCCGGCGTCCCGCCGCAGGACGACCGCGCTCGCGGCGTCGCTCTGGACAGTGATCGGCAGCAGCGATCTGTTGCCCGGCGGCGCGGCGTCGGCGGCCACCAGCAGCGCCGTCCGCAGGTCCTCGTCGGATTCCATCAGCGATTTGGCCACCTTGAGCGCCAGGTGCAGCCCGCCGCAGCCGCCGACGCGGAAACTCAGGTTGGTCGAGATCTCGATGCCAAGATCCGCGCTCAGCTTCTGGGCGAAGGAAAGGAACTGGCCGTCCCAGCCGGGCAGAGTGGTGAAATCAATGACCAGATCGACGTCGGGCGCCGCGATTCCGGCTCCGGCCAGAGCCGCCCCAGCGGCCTCCAGCGCCAGCGGGTATGGTCGATTCGCGCGGCAGACGTGGACCCGCTCGATGCCCAGGCCCTCGAGCGCTCGCTTCCGCATGGCGGCGCTGAGCGGCGCCAGCGCGGCCTCAACCCGCTCCCTCTCCCGCTCCAGGATGGTGCCGACTTCTTCCACCTCGGGCGGCAGCGAGTAGGCCGTGGATGCGATGCGGATACTCATTCGAACTCCACCCTCGCGCAGCCTCCCCCGGCCGAGACTCTCGACAGCACCACCGGTCCGCCCTGCGGCCGTTCGGCCCCGATGCCGGAGAGGGCCGCCACCAGTGCCAGAACTCCGTTGCCGTCGAACTCGCCGATGTGGGTTCTGGGGGCCGTTCTCGGAGCCTTCGGGTCGCCGACCATGCTCCCGGAAACATAGCGGCAGTAACCGCGTTCCCCGCCCGCTTCCATGACCACGGCCGCCAGGCCCTCTCCGGCCACGGACCGTACCCGTGCGGCCCAGTACCAGTCGCAGAGCGTCCGCGTGAGGGTGTCGCCGGCCATCGCGACGACCACGTCCGCCTCTCCGCTGCGAACCAGCGACGCAGCCTGAATGAGCGCCGCTTCGCCCGAAACACCGCGACAGCTCAGCGTGATGTTGGGACCCGTAAACCCAAAGTGCCGGGCCACGTGTCCCGCGGGAGAGTTGTCCAGCGAGTCGGGGAACAGGATCGGGTCGGCGTTCCCGTACCCGCTGGATGCCACGGTCCGGAAATACGCCTCCGTCGTCTCCACGCATCCGAAACCGGTGCCGAGCACCACCGCAACCCGCGACCGGTCCGCTCCCGCCGGCTCGAAGCCCGCATCCCGAATCGCCAGCGCGGAGGCCACCAGCGCCCAGACGGACAGGCGGTCGAGTTTCCTGGTCTTCAGACCCGGCACGACGGCGGCGGGCCGGAACGGTTCCACGAAGAAGGCTCTCGCGCCGTCCCACTCCGCGCGGACTTGCGGCTCGATGTCGCGCGCGGCGATCAAACCGCCGACCGGCCCATAGGCGCTTACCGAGCCGATTCCCGTAATCACCGGAGCCATGCCCTCAGCCGTCCTCTCCAAATAACAGGCTGGTGTTCGACCCGCCGAAACCCGCCGAGGCGGACAGCACCAGCCGCATCGACTCTCGCCGCGGCTCCGAGAAATACTCCACCCGCTCGGATTCGATCGGCTGCCGGAGCCGCAGCGTGGGAACCAGGACTCCCGACCGCAGGCTGAGGATTGCCGCCGCTGCTTCCAGAGCACCTGCGGCTCCGAGCGTATGCCCCATGTAGGACTTGGTCGAGGACACCGGGATCGGCCTGCTCCTGGAGCCGAACGCCGTTTCGTAGGCCCTGGTCTCGGCGATGTCGTTGGCGGGCGTGCCGGTGCCGTGCGCGTTGACATAGCCGATCTCATCCGGAGAGACGCCAGCCATCCGGGCGGCCCCGAGAACGCTCGCGGCCAGGCCGCACCCGGCCTCGTGCGGAGCCGTGGGATGAAACGCATCGTTGGTCATGGCCCAGCCGCGCAACACCGCCCAGATCCTGCGGCCGCGCTCGCGTGCGCGGCCGAGATCCTCCAGCACCAGCACCGCCGCGCCCTCGCCGATGTTGAGCCCCTTCCGGTTCACGTCAAATGGCCGGCAGGGCTCGGGATCGAGCGCCCGCAACGAGTGAAACCCGCTGAGGGTGAACTCGCACAGCGCGTCGCTGCCGCCGGCCAGCATGACCGGCGCCGAGCCGTCCAGGATCATTCGCGCGGCGAGCGCGATCGCCATGGCGCCCGATGCGCAGGCCACGCTCACGCCGAGCCTCGGGCCGCGCAGGCCGAGCGCCGCCGCCACCACGTCGGCGGCATGTCCGTTCTGGTACGCGGACAGCGCGGCGAGTCTCCCCCTGCGGCCGCACTCCCCCGGCTCGATCACATCCCGCGGCTGGACTTCCGGCAACCCGCCCACCGTCGTCGCCATCACGACCCCCGCCGAAGCGAGCGCTTCCCCGGACACCGCTTCCCGGGCCGCGGTGAGCGCCAGCCGGTCCGTCCGCGACGGCCGGAACCCCGGCACCTCGGTTTCATCCAGCGGCTCCGTCACGCGCGCCGCCACCGGCACGAATCCGAGCTGGGGCGCGAAGATTCGCGTCTCCTCCAGGCAGCTCCGGCCTTCGGCCAACCCGGATTCCAAGCGCCGCACTCCCCGCCCGAACGGGCTGACGACGCCGATGCCCGTGATGGCCACGCCTGCGTTCATCGACTCCTCTCGGCCGGCCAGAACTCGTAGAAATTCATCCATTGATTGGGATGGGCCCGCACCGTGCGCTCCAGAAACTCGACCGCCCGCAGAAGCCCGGCGCGCAGGTCCGCGTCACGCTCCCCGGTGTGTGGAATCGCAATCGGCGAGCCCAGAACGGTGTGGTAGCGCAGCCACCCGTCGCGCACCACCACTCCCGGCAGCAGCGGGGCGCCGGCGATGTAAGCCAGCAGGAAAGGCCCCAGCGGGAACCTGGCTTCCGCGTCGAAGAACCGCGCCGGCGCGCTGAAGTCCTGATAGACGCGGTCGCCCTGCATGGCCACGATGTCGTTGTTCCGGAGAGCGCTCAGCAGCTCGATCGAGGCCAGCGGGTTGTCGTTCAACTGCACGGGCTTCAGCCGTTCATTGGTCATCATGCCCCGCAGCATCATTTCCGCCGGGTTGTCGCGCTCGACTACGCGGGCCACGTGCACGGTCCGCCCGTACATCTCGAGCAGCCGCGAGGCGAACTCCCAGTTGCCCAGGTGCGCCGTCCAGACCACCAGGCCGTTGCCCCCCGCCAGGCACTCGCGGATGGTTGCGGCCCCGCTGTCGGGCTCGCTCAGCATCGACTTCAGCGCACCGTCGTCCGCCTTCGGAACGTAACAGTACGACACCACAAAATCGCAGAAAGAGTAAAAGACCTTGTAGACGCGCCACCAGGCGGCCAGCGGCCGGCGCCGCTGGACGTGATCCAGGTTCGCGCGGACGGCTCTTCGCTCTTTCTTGAGCAGGACGAAGAAAATGAGCGCGGTAACGGCGGCGATCGGCGGGTGGACGACCTTCGGAAGCCAGGGGATGGTCCAAAAGACGAGCTTGTGCGCGGAAACCGTGTGATAGCCATGCCAATACCAGCGTTTATGTGCCAACCCGACGCTCCTCAGTTCAATGCGGCGATGTCATCCACGCGCCGGATCGTTTTCCGCTTGAGCACCGAATACATATCGACGATTTCGTTGTCGCTGTAGCCCACCGACTGCAAAGTCCTCACCGCTTCCGCGAGCGCCGCGGCGTTGTTCAGCCCGAAGCGGCTGTGATACTCGAGCAGCACGCGGTTCATCTCCGTCTTGGGCAGCGTCGGCGTGCCGACCGGCAGGTCGTTATAAGAGAACCGGCTCGTGCATTCAAACCGCTTCGGATCCCAACCCGCTTCGAGCGCCTGCCGGCCGATCTCGCATCCGGGGAAGAAGCGCAGGCAGAAATGATAGGGCAGCAGCGACGCCTTGGGTAGCTCGCCCAACCAGTCCAGCGTCTGTTGCGCCTTCTCCGGGGTTTCGGTCGGAAACCCGAACATGGTGGAAATGTTGACCGCCACGCCTTGCCGCTGCGTGTATGCGACGATCTTCCTGGTCTGCTCCAGGTTCACCCGTTTCCGGATCAGCGCCTGGATGTCCTCGCTTGCCGATTCCACCGCGTAGGTGAACCAGATCGCTCCAGCCTCGATCGCGCGGTCTACGAACTCCTCGTTCACGATATCCGCCCGCAGGCCGTTGGCGAAGTAGAGCCGCGCCGCGAGGCCGGCGCTCACGATCTTCCGAAACAGCTCCAGCGACCGGTCGAGCCTCAGGTTGAAGATATCGTCGATGATGTAGAAATCCCGCACGCCGAAATCGTCGTAGAGCGCCCGGATCTCCTGGAACACGTTCGCAGCGCTCCGCATCCGCGTGGTTTGCCAGTGACTGAAACAGAATGTGCACTGGTACGGGCAGCCGCGGCTGGTCAGAAGAATGCCCTGGCGGCGGTGGTTATACGCGTAGCTCAGGTGCCGCTGGTAGGCTCCCAGATCCACCAGGTCGTAGGCCGGGAAGGGAATGGAGTCGACGTCGGCGATCTCGAGCGCCTGGGGATTCTCGATGACGCCTTCCGTGCCGCGGTAGAGGATGCCGTCGATCGCGGCCGGCGGCTCGCCTCCGATCAACCGCGAAAACGTGATCTCGCCCTCCCCTTTCACGGCCACGTCGATCTCCGGCGCTTCTTCGAACAGCCGCTCCCGGTAAACCTGCACGATCGGACCGCCGGCGACGATCGGGGCCTCGCAGGTTTCCCGCGCCAGCCGGGCGATTCTCTGCAGCTCCTCGAGGAAGAAAGCGATGGAGCGGATGCCCACGACGTCCGGGCGGAACTCCTCGATTTGCCGCCTGACTTCCGCGTCGCCCGGGCAGTCCAGCGACGACTCGACGATGCGGATATCGAGGCCGGGGTGCGCCTGCCGCGCATAGGCCGCCACGTACATCAGGCCGATCGGCGGCACGTGCACCTCATGCGGCACGCCACCGCCGACCCACTTCGCCATGTCGTTGGCCTCGACCAGGAGAATCCGCTTTGCCGGACGTCCCTGTTTCATGGCGCAACCGCCGGCGCGCCGGCTGGCGCGACCGGAGCCAGCTTCCGCTTCAGAATGGAGCGCCGTGTGTCGGTGAACGGATCGTCGTCCGTCCCGAAAACGGGGTGATAGTGAGGCCTCGTGCGCCCCGGAACATCGATCTTGAAATCGTTGAGCTGGAGGTAGCTTCGCATCTGAAGCTTGTATCTGCCTTCGAGGCCGGTCAGCAGCTCGAGAAGGCGCTCGTTCAGCCAAACCACATGCCTGAAGCCGAACTCCCACAGGTACGTGTAGCCTTTGAAATGCTTCCAATCTGCCGCCGTCGGCCGCCACATGCCGATGACTTCCCTGCGGGTCTTCCAACGGATGAAGTTCAAGTCCTCTGGTGAGAGATAGTCGGTGCGGACGTTGCTGAAGTAACCGTCGTACCAGCGGAAATCGAGCAGGTTCCGGATTCGGCCGGCGGCCAGCATCTCGCTGCGGAGCGGCGTCCTCGGATACGGCGTCAGGAGCTGGTCCATAACGCTGTTGATGCCCAGGCTCTTGATGAATTCGTAGTTCTGGCGGATACTCTCCGGATCGTCCTGGGCCAGGCCGTTGATAAGGCCTGCGACCACAATGATCTTCTCCCGCTGCAACGCCTCCACCCCACGCCGGATCGAATCCAGCGTGTTCGGCTTCTGCATCAGCTTCAGATTCTTCGCCGAGGCGTTCTCAATGCCCAGGAAGACGGACACGAATCCCGCCTTCGCCATCTTGGCGGCGGCTTCCGGCCGCTGCGCGAAGCCGCACGGGCTGGCCTGGGTGGTGAAGAGCAGGTTCTTGAGCTTGAGTCCAATGACGCTGTCGCAGAGCTTCTCGAACCGGTCCATGTCCAGGGTGATGTTGTCGTCGGTACAGAGGATGTGGCGCGCGCCGCGCCGGTAGGCGTCCTCGATATCGGCCAGCACCCGCTCCAGGGGAAACATCCGAAACGACCTGCCGTACATCTCGCGGATGCTGCAAAAGTTGCACAGGTGGAGACAGCCCCGCGTCGTCTCGATGACGTCGGCCTTGCGAAAATACCAGTGAAATCCTTTCGCCACGCGCTTGTCGCGGGCTGGAATCCGGATCCTGGCAACGTCTTCGAGCTGCCGGGGCAGGTTGTGGACGAACTTGCCGTTGCGTTTCCAGGAAAGGCCGCGGATATTCTCGAGACCCTGCCCGCCGGCCTCCAGGGCGTCCAGCAACTCGCCGAAGCTGAAGTCCCCTTCGCCCCTCACCAGGAAGTCCCAGTAGGCGGGGTCCTCCTCGGCCACCTGCTCGTGGAACAGCGTCACATGATAGCCGCCCAAAACAGTTTGGATGTTCTGGTCGAACTGCCGCGCGAGGTGCGCGAATCCGACCGTGCTCTCGTACTGGAACGTCATGGAGGTGAATCCGACGACCTGCGGCCGGAACTCGTCCAGTACCTTCAGGAACTTCTCCACGGAGCGCATGCGCCACGGACACATGTCGGCCACGCGAACATCGTGGTTATCGATCTGCGCCGCAATCGTCGCCAGCGCGATGCTGGGCGGCTCCCACTGCCGCCGGGGAACCCACGGCGACGTGGCCGGACTCTGCACCAGAAGCGCTCTCATCGGTTATCTATTACAGGACTCCGGTCCCTTGCTGGATCTACATATAGTAGAGCGCCCGGACCGGCGTTGGCAATCCAGGTCGTGCCGGGCGTGCCGTGCGGGAACCGGCTACCCGCCGAGGTGGAACCGGAACATCCGGTCGAGCACGGAATGCCAGTACTCCCAGGTATGGCCGCCCGGGCCGGTGGACCACTCGTGCGGGATTCCCAGCTGGTTAAGGTGCTCGTGCAGCCGTTTCACTTGGGGGAAGAAGCGGTCGTCGGTTCCGCAGGCCAGCAGGATCCGCGGCGTCGGTCCGGGAACAACTACAGTTTGCAGCCCCCGTCCTTGCGCGTCTAGCGGGCCCGGGTCCGTGACCGTTTCGCCCCACAACTTCCAATCCTTGTCGGTGAACGCGCTCACGACGCTTACGGTGCGAAAGCGTCCGGGGTAACGGCGCGCGACATCGAGCGACAGAAAACCACCGAAGGAGAAGCCGCCGAGGCTCCACCTCTGGCGATCCGGCGCAATTCCGTACTCGCGCGAAACCGCGGAGAAAACCTCCTCGGCCACGAGGGTTAGATACTGCGCGAACGGAAACCTCCTCCGGTTTCTGCGAAAGTAATCCGGAAACCGCACGTCGGGAAGCACCAGGATCGCCGGACGGACGGCGCCCGCGGCCAGCAGGCTCGCATATGTCTGGTCAACCTTCAGGTACTTCAGCAAGTACTCCGGCCGGTCGAACCAGCCGTGACTGAGAATGAAGACTTCCTGGGGCGGCGTCCCGGTCTTCGGAACAAGCGCCAGGAAGAACCGTGGCTCCTTCATCTCACGGGAGTAGAAGCGCACGCGGTCGATGCTGAACTGATCGCGCTCCTCCAGGCGAACCCGCTCAATCCTGTCCGCCGCCAGAGGCGCGGTTTCCCAGCGCTCCTTGCGCAACCAACTGAACGCGTTCCAGGCCCAGGCGCCTCCGGCCGCCAGGAGGGCCGCGACGAGCACCAGGTACAGGATGTTGATTCCGGCGAGTCGGGGCATGGCTGTCCGAAACCGATAGCAGTGTACCGCAAA
This sequence comes from Bryobacterales bacterium, assembly GCA_963719445.1. Classification (GTDB taxonomy): domain Bacteria; phylum Acidobacteriota; class Terriglobia; order Bryobacterales; family Bryobacteraceae; genus DASWZN01. Next base: position 1,588,608 of record OY970385.1, on the reverse strand, counting down.
AAACGGACGGTGGGCGCTATAGTATTGTCCAATACAAGATGATCCTGAAACTGAGCCGGATCGCCGGATTCGAGAGCCTAAGAAACGGCATCCGAGGGCCAATGTCACCAAGCGGTACGTGCATCCGCAGGAGCAGACGATTCTGGAGGCGATGGAACGGGTGCACGGAGAGGTAAAGGGTGGGCATACTTCCGGGCATACCGAAGGAGGCTTGTATGGTGCGCCCGGGGTGACTCGAACACCCGACCTTCTGGTTCGTAGTTCGGATGTTCTTCATGCACGTGGGGTTATGTCGTTCATACAGCAACACCGCGTCTACCGCCCGTAGACGAGATCAGCCCCAGTAGACGGGGTAATTCTGCGTGGTAGCTGTCACTGTAGCTGTCAAAAAACCGCTGCTCGGTTTCAGTGGACCTTCGTCGCGGCTTCAACCTCGGTGTCTCTGGGGAAAACTGCCATGTGTCGCCGCCCCTGCCGCTTCCTCCCGCTGCCCTTCGGCCTCCCGCCCTTCTTGCCGTTCTCGCGGGCGATCTCCTGGAGCCGCTCCAGGCCGAACCGCGCCAGCCGCGTCTTGTAGGACCGCTTCCCGAGCCAGGAAGTGAACTGCCGAATCTCAGCCTTCGTCATGTACTCTATTCTAAACTCTTTCGGTTTATGGCGCAATACCCGTTCTAGAGCCACTGGGATTGAACCGCCGACCTAGTGCCCGCCTCCGCTGCCGGAGCCCTGCCGCCGGTCTGCCGCTTCCCTGCTCGTTTACGGCGCGAAGTACCCGTTGATATCCAGGATCACCTGCGTCTGACCCATGACGAAGACGTCGATGGCTCCATTCGTCCCCGCCGGAACGATCGCCGCGTTCGCCAGGACCGAGCCGCTATAGGAGTTCAGGGTGGAAACCAGCGGCTGGGTTACGCCCGTTGGCCACACCGACAGGTAATAGAGCGGCCCGTCCGGCACAACCGTCACGTTGAGCGAATAAGCCACCGCCGTACTGGGAATGCTGCAGGCGCTCGCCGGGATCGTGAATGGGCGCGTCGTCCCCGCCGCCATCTCCGGCCCGCCGAAGGGACCCGCGGCGTTGCGCGTGTCCGCCACCCGGCACGGCGTCACCGGGTAGAACGAGAGTGCGTTCGGACTCCCGGGCGCGCCGAAATAGCCGTTGATGTCCAGGATCACGTCGGTCGGGTTCGTGACGAAGACCGAGATCGACTCGTTGGTCCCCGCCGGGACAAGCGCCGCATTCGCCACTACACTTCCGGTGTAGGAATTCAGCGTCGAGACGTTGGGCTGCGTCTGTCCGGTCGGCCACGTTGCCAGATAGCCCAGGAAGCCCTGGGGCACTACCGTGAAATTCAAGGAGTACGCCCGCGCCGTCGCCGGAATGTCGCAGGAACTCAAGGGAATGGGGAAGTCCCGGCTCTGGTTGGCTTGCATGGTGGGCCCGCCGAATTGGCCCGTCGCGTTGCGCGTGTCCGCCACGCGGCAAGGCGTCGCCGGATAGAACGCGTACGAAGTCGCGCCGGTCGAGGTATCGAAATAGCCGTTGATGTCGAGGATGACATCGGTGGGGTTGGTGACGTAGACGCTCACCGCCCCGCCCGTGCCAGCCGGGACGATGGCCGCATTCGCCACTACGGTGCCACCGTAGGAATTCAGCGTGGAGACGAAAGGCTGAGGCTGCCCGGTGGGCCACAAGGCCAGGTAACCGAGGAAGCCTTCGGGCACCACCGTCACGTTCAGAGAGTAAGCGAGCGCCGTGACGGGAATGTTGCAGGCACTCTGCGGGATGGCGAAGGAGCGCGTCTCCGCGGTTTCCATGGTAGGACCGCCGAAGGGGCCGTCCGCGTTGCGCGTGTCCGCGATGCGGCATGGAGTCACCGGGACGAAGCGCAAGCCCACTGCCAGAGTTCCCGTAGTGAATGACCATGTCGCGGAAGTGGCGGAACCGATAGCGTTCCGGGCCACGATCTGCCAGTAATAGGTTACGCCCGAGTTCAAAGTGCCCGGAGCGTAGTTGGTCGCCGTCGTGTTCGTCACCAGTGGCGGCGAAGACACCGTGCCAAAGTGCACGTCGTAGGAGGCCGCACCGCTGGAAGCGTTCCAACTCAGAGTAGGTGTGAGTACAGTTTCGGTCGCTCCGTTTGCCGGAGAGACCAGAACAGGTGCCGTGGGCGCAGCGGATCCCTGCGTCGTGAACGACCATGTGGCGGAACTCGCGGAACCACCGCTGTTCTTGGCCACGACTTGCCAGTAGTAGGTCGTGCCGGCGGTTAGCGTTCCGGGACTATAACTCGTTCCCGTCGTGTTCGTCGCCAAGGGCGGCGACGCCGCCGTGCCGAAGTAGACGTCGTAGGACGTGGCCCCGGCCGAAGCGTTCCACGTCAAAGTCGGCGCGAGCACAACGCCGGTGGCTCCGTTCGCCGGAGAGGTCAAAACAGGCGCCGGAGGCAATCCGGCGGTGACTGAGAACACCTCGGAGACCGTATCGTTGTTGTAGTTGATTTCCGGTACCGAGCCCGTGTAGTTAAGGTTCCACGTGAGCGTATGAGTCCCGGCGGTGGCGACCCATCCGGTGGGGCACCACGTAGTCCAAGTGCCGTTCGTTGCCGGCAGGGGGCCGCCGCAGTAGACTGCGCCATCCAGGAGCGCTTGCTCCGGGACCGAGATGGAGCCGCTCGCGCCGGTCAGTTGCCAGTCAAGCATGAAGTACACGGTCTGACCCACGCTCGGCGCGGCCACTTTCGAGCCGTTATCAGGACCGGTCATCAGGTACGCGCTTAGCGCGATGATATCCACCGTAGGGGTTACCTGCGTCGTGAATGACCACGTGGAGGAACTCACGAAACCATTGCTGTTCTTGGCCAGAACCTGCCAGTAGTAGGTCGTGCCGGCGGTTAGCGTTCCGGGACTATAACTCGTTCCCGTCGTGTTGCCCACCAGCGGCGGCGGAGAGGAGGTCCCGATGTACACATAGTAGGAGGTTGCGCCGGTGGAGGCGTTCCAGGTTAAGGACGGCGTCTGCGAGACCCCGGCTGCGCCGTTTGCGGGAGAAACCAGGACCGGCACGGCAGGGAGGCCCACCGTTGCCTGAAAGATCAGATTGGATTCGCTGCTTATTGTCAAGTTACCCAGAGAGGTAGGCACATTCACAAAATCCGGGGCAGAGGGGTTGGAAGCCTGAGGCGCGGTAGGGCCGATGGAGGTGGTTAGCGTGTACGATGCGAATGCGTTGCCGCCTATCATGGCGTCCTCAATTGTGATGAGCTGGTCCTTGATGGTGTCAGAGAGTCCCACCGAGCCGCTGAAGGCCTGCTGATTGTCATCCACCACCCCGGAATCGCTGAACGTTCCCGACCCAACCCCATTGATCGTGAAGGTCGCGGTGTTAGCGGCATAATCCAACTCATATATGAAACCGTTGCTAACGAAAACGTTGCTGGTATTGCCGGTGACGGTGAGCACCATCGTGGCGTTCGAGAACGGAGTGCCGTTGAGTGTTCCGGTTACGTTTCCTGTGAACGTATAAGCGGCCGGAGCGGACGGCATGGCGGTCACAGTGGCGAATGACCACGTGGAGGAACTTGCGGAGCCGGCGCTATTCTTCGCCACAACCTGCCAGTAGTAGGTCGTGCCGGCGGTTAGCGTTCCGGGACTATAACTCGTTCCCGTCGTGTTGGCCACCAGCGGCGGCGGAGAGGAGGTCCCGATGTACACATCGTAGGAGGTTGCGCCGGTGGAGGCGTTCCAGGTTAAGGACGGCGTCTGCGAGACCCCGGCTGCGCCGTTTGCGGGAGAAACCAGGACCGGCACGGCAGGGGCGCCCACGGTTGCCTGGAAAGTTATATTGGATTCGCTGCTGATGGTCAAGTTGCCCGCGGAGGTGGGCACATTGACAAAATCTGAAAGAGACGGGTTGGACGCCTGAGCCGCGGTAGGACCAATGGACGTGGTCAGGTTGTAGGATGCGAGTGCGCTCCCGCCGATCGTGGCGTCTTCGATTAGGACGAGCCAGTCCTTGCTGTTGTCAAAGAGTCCCACCGAGCCGCTGAACACCTGCTGATTGTCATCCACGGATCCGGAATCGCTGAACGTTCCCGAACCAACCCCATTGATCATGAAGGTCGCGGTGTTGGCGGCATAATCCAACTCATAATGGCCGTTGGAGCCAGTGATTACGTTGCTGGTATTGCCGGTGACGGTGATCACCATCGTGGCGTTCGAGAACGGAGTGCCGTTGAGTGTTCCGGTTACGTTTCCTGTGAACGTATAAGCGGCCGGAGCGCCTTGGGCGACGGCTGCAGTAAGGACTTCTGCCAGCAAAAACACCTTCCAGGATGTCGGCATGTGATCCTCCTCGATTAGTAGTCTACGCTTGTTCCCTTACAGATGGGCAGGATTTTTCCTTAGTGTCCTGGGCTGCCGTCTCCGTCCAGAGGACGTATCGGTAGACGGCGAAGAAATGGCAGGCGCTGGCGGCGAGAACCATGACGTGCCAACAATAGGAATGAGAAACGTTCGATTCGTGAGAGGAATGTCAATAGGTCGTTTACAGACCGTGACATTCGTCAAACGTTTGTCAAACGAGAGTCGAACGCCCACCGTTACCCAGCACTTTGCTGCGCCCATGCCACCGACACGAAACACACACATAGACTCAAACCCTGACTCCCAATCCATCTCATATGGAAGCTGCTTGTGAAACTTCAGCCGCAGGACGTTCGGGACTTCATGCGCGAAAGAGCCGAGGCCGGTCTTTCCGCCAGGACCGTTCGTCACCTGCGGGCCACGCTCCGCTGTGCGTTGAACGTCGCCATGCAGGACGGCCTCATCCACCGGAACGTCGCAGCCCTTGCGAAGCCGCCTCGCCTGGAGAAGAAGCCGCTGAGGGTCTTCACGCGGGAGGAAGCTCAGAGGTTCCTGGACACTGTGGCGGGACATCGGCTGGAAGCACTGTTCACCGTGGCGTTGAGCCTCGGCCTTAGGGAGGGGGAAGCCCTGGGCCTGCGCTGGGCTGACGTCGATCTTGAGGCCCGCACGCTAACCGTCAACTACGCACTCCAGCGGGTAAAGGAAGGGTCGAAGAAGACGAGCGTTCTGACGCTGGTCGAGCCAAAAACGGAGAAGAGCAGGCGCGTAATAGCTCTCCCGCAGGTCGCGATTTCCGCCCTGGCCGCACACCGTTCCCGTCAGGAGGCGGAGCGCGAGCTCTGCGGGTCCCGCTGGAAAGAGAGCGGAATGGTGTTTACGACAAAGGTCGGCAGCATGTTGGACCCCCGAAACATGCTGAGGCAGTTTTACTCCATCATGAACACCCCCGACCCGAACGATCCCGAACCCGATCCGAAGAAGAAGAAAAGGCTGTTGCCTCACCTCCGCTTCCATGACCTGAGGCATTCGGCCGCCACGCTCCTTCTGGCGCAGGGCGTCCATCCCCGCTTCATCATGGAGTTGCTCGGACATTCGACGATCAGCCTGACGATGAACACCTACGGTCACGTGCTGGAGAGCATGAGGCGGGAAACGGCGAACCAGATGGACGCCATTCTTAAGCCCGTAGCTGTCAAAACAGCTGTCAAACCCAGAGCGCGCGCTGTGAGCTGAGGTTAAATCCTGTGTTTTGTGGTGCGCCCGGGGTGACTCGAACACCCGACCTTCTGGTTCGTAGCCAGACGCTCTATCCAACTGAGCTACGGGCGCGCGGAGTGCGAAAAAGGTCCAGCACCCAATCTAGCGGGTCTGGCGGGAGATTTCAAGTTCTTGGGGCACGATCCGCCCCTCCCGGTCCAGCCGCAGAACCTGGTCGCGCCAGACCACCGTCGAGCCGAACAGGCCCGCGGCCCAAACGGCCAGGCCCGCCAGGTCGCGCAGCGGGATGAGATACGCGCAGGCGAGCGACTGCCGGTCGCGCAGCACGCACGCCGCGGTCGCAAGACCCGCCGCCACTCGCAGCGCAAACAGCGCCAGCGCCGCCTGCCACAACCCTCCGGTCGCCAGCACGGCCGCCCAGAGCGTCGCGTTCGCCAGCGGCAGGCCCAGGTAGCCGCCGCCGCGCGAAAGGCGGATGGTCCGCGCCCAGCGCACCTGATGACGCCACATCTCGCCCCAGCGCGTGTCGGGCACTCGCGTCTCCACCACGCACGTCGAGATCACCACGCGGCGGCCAAGCTCCGCGATGCGCCGGCCCAGGTGGTGGTCGTCCGCGATGTAATCGGCGACCGAAGCGAAGCCGCCGATGCGCGCCAGGTCCTCTGCGCGGAAGGCCATGGTCGAGCCCAGGGCGAACCCGGAAACGCCCACCAGCGGCGCTACCAGCACGCTGGGCGCGAAATCGGTGGCGATTCCCAGCGCCTCGAAGCGGCCCGGCAGGCTGCTGGCGCGGGCGCGATAGAGGCAGGTGACCATCCCCACGGCCGGGTCCTCGAGCGGCGCCACCACGCGCGCCAGGTAGTCCGGCTCAACCCGAATGTCGCTGTCGTTGACCACCAGGATCGGATAGCGCGCGGCCGCCGCCAGATCCGCCAGCACACCCACCTTGCGGTTCGGCGTCGCGGACTCGCTGCGGATCAGACGGATCGCCACCGCCGGAAACTCCGCGCGCAGCCGCTCGACTTCGCCGATGGCGGGGTCGAGCGGGTCGCTCACGCCGAAGAGGATCTCGAACTCGGGGTACTCGAGGAGAGCGTGCGAGCGGACGGTCTCGTAGAAGTCCGGATCCAGGCCGTGGAGAGGCTTGAGGATGGAGACCGGGGTGACAGGCTGGGAAGCCTGTCCCACTGCGGCTGCCTGCCGCAGGGCGGCGGCCAGAGCGAGCAACTGGTAAACAGCCGCCGCCGCGCCGAACGCCACCAGAACGTAGATCACAGTGCCAGGAGAGCAACGCCGCAGGCGACCAGCGCCGCGCCGCTCCAGCGCCGCCACGCCACCCGCTCCTTCAGAAAGTATTTGGCGACAAAAGTCTCGATCACGAAGCTGGCCGCGGTCGCCGGGACCGCGAAGCTCAGATCGGCCAAAGAAAGCAGCGTCAGAAACGTGAAGAAGGAAACGGCCATCAGCGCGACGGCCAGGATGACGTACCAGTTGCGCGCCAGCGCCGCGCCCGCGCGGCCGAGCGCGCCCGGGCGGAAGTCGTGAATCTCGCCGTGGCGGCGCATGCCGACCGTCTGCAAGGCGTCGCAGAGCACCGTGGCCGTCACCACCACCCCAACCAGGACCCACTTCATCGCGCCGTCTCCACCAGGCGCCCCCGGTCCTCGCCGGCGCCCGAATCGTGCGTGCGGACCGCGGTCGAGCCCACCAGCGCGGTGCCCGCCATGATCAGCACGGTTCCGATCCAGCGCCGCGCGCTCACCTGCTCGCCCAGGAACACCCTGCCCATCACCGCCGTGAGCACGTAGCCGATCGAGGTGACCGGCAGCACATAGCTCAAGTCGGCCCAGCTCAGCAGCGCCATGCGCGCCAGCATCCACACGATCAGCAGGCAGATCCCGGCCGCCACATAGGGATTGAACATCACCTTCAGGTATTCGATCGCGGAGGAGCCGAGGGCCGCGCCATGGCGCTTCACGCCGAAACTCATCAGCGAATTCCCGAAGACGTTGGCGAGCACGACGATCGCGGTGAAGATGCGCGTCTTCAGACGGAGGTCGGAGGAGGTCACGGGCGGAACTAGTTCGCCTCCCCGCTCAAAGCCGCGCTGCCGTGCTTGTGCGCGGCCACGAACTTCTTCCGCTTCGAGCGCAACGCCAGGTACTCCCTGGCTTCCTTGTAGAGCCGCCGGCGCTCGCTCCCGTCCCAGAGCGCCTTGCGCACCACGCGCCAGACCACCCGCGGCCGGAAGTAATACTCGCCGTAAAAGCGCTCCGTCCAATCCACCAGCTCCGCGCGGTCCAGACCCGGATAAATCACCTTGGGAAGCTGGTGGCCGCCCTCGTCGGTCATCGATTCGATGGAGAGCAGCCCATTGCGGGAGGCGTAATCGTAAAACTCGGTTCCGGGATAAGGGTGCGCGATGGAGACCTGAACCGTCTCGCAGTCCAGACGCTTGGCGAATTCGATGGTGTTGCGCAAGCTCTCGCGCGTCTCGCCCGGCAGGCCCACGATGAAGTCGCCGTGCACCACAATGCCGAGCTTCTTGCAGTCGCGCGTGAAGCGCTCGGCCATCTCGACGGTGGCGCCCTTCTTGATGTTGCGCAGGATTTGCGGATCGCCGGTCTCGTATCCCACGATCACCAGCCGGCAGCCGGCGTCTTTCATCGCCTTGAGCGTCTCGTAATCGGTGGTGACGCGCGAAGTGCACGACCAGGTGAAGTTGAGCGGCTTCAGCCTGGCCGTGACTTCCAGCGTTCGCGCCTTGCGGTAGTTGAAGGTGTCGTCGTCGAAGAAGATCTCTTTGAGCCCCGGGAAGGATTCCAGGGCGTAGCGCACCTCGGCCGCCACATCGTCCGCCGAGCGCACCCGCCAGCGGTGGCCGGAGTGCGTCTGGGGCCACAGGCAGAACGTGCACAGCGCGGGACAGCCGCGCGAGGTATAGAACGCGAGGTACGGGTGGAGCAGGAACGGCACGTTGTAGCGGGTGATGTCGAGATCGCGTTTGTAGACCTTGGTCACCCAGGGCAGCTCGTCCAGGTTTTCGATGGTGCCGCCCTCCGGCGTATGCACCACGCTCCCGTTCACGCGGTAGCTGACGCCGGGAAGCTCCTGGAGAGCCTTGCCGCGGGCGTAATCGGCGATCTGGTAGTCGAACTCGCGGCGCACTACGAAATCGATCGCGGAAGAAGCTTTCAGCACGCCCTCGGGGTCGATGGTGACGGGCGGCCCGACGAAGGCCACCTTCAGCTTCGGGTTGGCGTCCTTCATCATCTCCGCGATCCTCATGTCCACGTGCAGACCCGGAGTGGAGGTGAACAGGACCAGCAGCTCGTAGTCGTCCGCCATCTGCACGGTCTGCTGGATGGAGATCCTGTGCGGCGGAGCGTCGACCACCTTGCTGTCCGGCAACAGGCCCGCGGGGTAGCAGAGCCACACCGGGTACCAATAGGATTCAATCTCCCGGGTGGCCGGCCAACGCGAACCGGCCCCGCCGTCAAACCCTTCAAAGGACGGGGGATTCAAAAAGAGGGTTCTCATGCTATCGCACTCCCCAGTGTCTTCAAGCCCACGGCACTCCCCTGAGCGCAAAAGCTGCCCGCACCAAACTACTAGTGGTGACCGCCATCCACCTGAACAGCTTCTGTGGGATCTTGCAGCGCCGCGGTTTTCGCAGCCGGCTCACCCACCTTGACGTTCTCGTACCAGATGGTGAGATGAGCCTTGCCGAACAGCCGCGTGGTGACGTCGCTGATCAACCGGCGCGGCACCGAAACGCCGTCATAGATCGTGTAATCGCGGACAAAGTATACGTTCTTGAGGAACAGCGACGGGTTGCGGACCAGCTCGCCCCACTGGCGCAGCGGAAGGTCGGTCTCCTGATCGATCCAGATCTCGCCGTTGTACAGCCCGATCCGCTTCTCGCGAGGCTTGACCTCGAAGACGTACGCCGTCCTGCCGACGTAGTCCGTGGTGCCCTTGTACTTGAACTTGTAGTTGGCGGGGGTCACCGCGATGGCCGCTCCGTATGCGCTCTTGGCGTCCTTCTCCGCCTGCAGGTAGCGGCCGATCACTTCTTTCTTGATCGTGTTGTCGCCTTCGAAGCGCCGCCTGTCGTAGAAGATCTGGCCCACGCGCGTGATGAACCGAAAGGCGTGGAAGCGGCCGTGTTTCTTGAGCTTGGGCAGATCGGCATCCATGTCGACGTCCATCGAGACGGCTTGAGGATGGCTTTCCTGCAACTGGATGGCTTTCACGTAGCGGTCAAGGACCTCCGTGGCGGCCGGGTCCATCGCCGCAGGCACACCACTCCCGCTTGCCGCCGCGCACGGCGAAACGGAAGCAGCCGCCACCAGCAGAAAGACGAAAGCGCAGACCTTCAATGACACTCCTCGGGAATGATCCTACAACTGTATCATAGGACACGACGGACAAACCACAGCTTAAGGTTACAGGGAGCCCGGTTCCGGGACCTGCTAAGATGGCGGCATGCCCATCGTGCCGGGAGCGAATCACGAAGAGAATCTTGTGGTTACCGAGGAGATGGCCATCAGGTTCCTGGGCCTTGACGCGGCGCGCGTCCTCTCTACGCCGCACCTGATCGCCTTTCTCGAAATGGCCTCCCGCAACCTCATCAAGCGGTTTCTGGAACCGGGCGAGGATTCGGTGGGAACCCTGGTCAACGTCCGGCACCTGGCCGCGACGCCGATCGGGATGCACCTGCGGCTTCGCTCGGAGATTCTCTCGGTTGAGGGCCGGCGGGTAATGTGCCGGGTGGATGCCTGGGACGACCGGGAGAAGGTCGGCGAGGGCACACATGAACGTTTTGTCATTGACGTGGCCCGATTCGGGGAGCGGATACGGGATAAGTCCGCCGGACGGTAGGGGGATCGGAATCCGCGAATGTAGGTACTGTTGACCTGGTACTCTCAATTTGGGTCACCCTAGTTGACCCGGAGCCGCACCTATAGTAAGTACGTTATGTATGAAGCGCTTCGGGATACTAGCCATGTTGGTGCCGATCCTCGTGATTATGATCCAGCGCTTCGGCGCCTTCTGGGACATGCTTTAGCCGGTTCCCTCTTCGTTTCACCCCACCCCGTGCAAGCGCCTTCCCGGCTGTTGTAGAATAGTCGATTGCACCCTTCGGTGCGCGGAGTTCAGGTGCGCCCGCGGCGTTCGCGGCGTGCCTTACGGTGCCTAAGCCGCACACTACGCCTCCAAGGAAATCCGGACAGGAAGGTTCGTATGTACGCAGTGATAAAGACGGGCGGGAAGCAATACCGCGTCGCTCCCGGCGACACGGTCGAGATCGAGAAGCTGCCTTGGGAAGTGGGCTCCCAGCTTGAACTGCACGGTGTGGTGGCAATCTCGACGGATACCGAACACTTGCTCACCGGCGACGCGATCGCCAACGCCAAAGTGCTGGCCACCATCACCGCCCACGGCCGCGCCGAGAAGGTTCAGGTCTTCAAGTTCAAGCGCAAGAAGCAGTACAAGCGCAAAACCGGCCACCGCCAGGCATTCACTGCGGTGAAGGTGACCGAGATCGTGGCGTAGGAGCGGCAAATGGCACATAAAAAAGGTCAAGGCACTTCCCGCAACGGGCGCGACTCGTGCGCCCAGCGTCTGGGAGTCAAAGCGTTTGGCGGGCAGATCGTTCCCGGCGGTTCGATCCTGGTAAGGCAGCGCGGCACCGTGTACAAGCCGGGCGACAATGTCGGCCGCGGCAAGGACGATACCCTGTACGCGAAGGTCAGCGGCGAAGTCGAGTTCCGCGACCGCGGCAGGATGGGCAAGTCCATTTCGATCCGCGTGCTGCCCACCGAGTAGAGCCCCACCGGGAAAAGCGGGGACAGTATACTCTGTCCACCAGGGGGACAGAGTATACCGTCCCCGTTTTTCTGCCCCATGTTCATCGACGAAGTCATAATCCGCGTGAAGGCCGGCGACGGCGGCAACGGCTGCATGGCCTTCCGGCGGGAGAAGTTCGTTCCGCGCGGCGGACCGAGCGGCGGCGACGGAGGGCGCGGGGGGGACGTCGTGCTGGTCTCGAGCGGCCACTACAACACTCTCCTCCATTTCCGTTTCAACCCCGAGCACAAAGCCGAGCGCGGGCGGCACGGCGAGGGCAGCAACCGGACCGGCCGCGAGGGCGCTTCGATCGAGCTGCCCGTGCCCATCGGCACCGTGGTCTACAACGCCGGCACGGGCGAAACGCTGCACGATTTCACGACCGCGGACGATCGTTTCACGGTGGCGCGCGGCGGCCGGGGCGGGAAGGGCAACCAGCACTTCGCCACGCCCGTTCACCAGGCGCCCACCGAGCACGAGCCCGGCCGGCCTGGAGAAGACAAGCGCCTGCGGCTGGAGCTGAAGCTGCTGGCCGACGTCGGGCTGGTTGGGTTCCCCAACGCCGGAAAATCGACGCTCATCTCGCGCATCTCGGCGGCGCACCCCAAAATCGCCGACTATCCGTTCACGACGCTCGAGCCGAGCCTGGGCGTGGTGCGCCTCGACGACATGCGCACATTCGTCGTGGCCGACATTCCCGGCCTGATCGAGGGCGCTTCCGAGGGCCACGGCCTGGGCATGCGCTTCCTGCGCCACATCGAGCGCACGCGGCTGCTGGCGCACCTGGTGGACGTCTCCGGAGCGAGCGGGCGCGAGCCGGTCCACGATTTCGACGTGGTGATGCAGGAGCTGGCGCGGTTCAGCCCGGAGCTGGCCGCCAAGCCGATGATCGTGGTGGCGACCAAGCTCGACGCCGCGCAGGACCCCGAGCGCATCGACTCGCTGCGCTCGATGGCCGCCGAGCGCGGGCTGCCGTTTCACGCCATTTCGAGCGTTACCGGCGAGGGGCTGGACGGGCTCATCCGGGCGATGGCGGGGGCTGTCCTTCGGTAGGGCCGCCGGCAGCGGCTCGCTCGCCGCTCCTGGCTCTCCGCCCGCCGAAGAGCCAGCAGGATTCTCGGTGGGGGAGGGGTGTCCGTCCGTGGGACTGGGTTCCTGGTGAAATTTCCGATTCTTGAGCTGGGAGTCCAGGAGCTTGAGAGTCCGGCGGAGTTCTGCGCTGAGGCGGGTCTCGTGGCGGTTGAGGCTCTCGAGGGCGCGGGATTCGTCGCAGAGGGCCTGGTATGCGATGACGGTGCGGGTTTCGGGGGCGCAGACTTCGAACTCCTCGGCGATCTCGGGCTCCTGGCGCTCCATTTGGAGATCGAGAAGCGCGGTCTGGAGGAACAGGACGCGGTCGAGCCGCCAGCGGGCGGCGACCAGTTGATCGACGAGGTCGAGCTGAGAGCGGGTTTGGGGCTGGTAGTCGGCCAGGTAGGCTTCGCGAAGGGCGCGGAACTCCTCCTCGGATTCGTTTCCGAGGACGAGCTGGTGGGCGGTGAGTCCGTGGGTGAGGCCGGCGGCGTGGGAGCGGGCGCGGCCCTCGGGGGTGACGGGTCCGCGGGATCGGGCGCCGTTGGCGCGCGAGGAATCGATGCGTCGTTGGGAAGACATGGGGCCTCCTGGGAGCGGGGCGCGTGCGCCCCGGGATTTGGGACTAGCTGTGATGAGAGTAACCTGGGCGGGGGCGGGTGGCGGGGGGCTGATTTTGTAAGAGGTTGAAAAGGGGGGAGATGGAGTTGGGGAATTGGGGGAACGGGGATGGGGTTGGGTCTGAGGTTGTAAGTCAGTGTATGACGGGCGACGGCTGGGCCAGGTTCCTCGAACGCCGTATCCGGGGAGTTGAGGCCACGTGCTGGAGTGGATTACTTTGCCCTGGTGCTGCTAACCCTCAATCCCTTCGGCAACCATGCCCGTAGCGGCGAGGCGGCGGAACTTGGCGCCCGAACCTCTTCACCTCCTTCGCCATATCCCACGCCTCGCGCTTCTTGATCTTCCCGACCGTCTCGCGCGCGGCCTGCTCGGCGTCGCGGAGGGTCATCTCGACAGCGTGCTCAATCCCAGCACCAGGCGAGCACCGATTCGCTACGCAGGAAAGGCCTTGGTCGACGGGTCCATCAACCTTTGCAGCTCAATGACCTTGCGTTCGAAGGCCTCGAAGTCCTCCAGAAGGCCGACAAACTCCTCGTCCCCCTCCGCCCCGCAGCCCATACAGATGCCACGCTCGGCGGACACAGCCCGTGCGCCGCAGGTAAGACAGAGAAAGACAGCCTGCTCCGGATTCGAGCATGCCCACAGTTCGCCGGATCTCCTGACCGCCCGGCGCCCGGCATCGGAAGCCTTGCTCAAAACGGTCGAGAGATACTGGGCGACTTTGTCGGGCTCGTCGCGAAGGTAATCCCAGGAGAACGCATCCGCGATGCTGATCGACAGTAACGCCTGCGCGAGTAATGCACAGATGGCAAGGAAATCCGCACAGATCAGCCGGAGCTTGGCTTCGGCAAACCCGAACTGGTGGTGCTCGACCGCGTTGCGAAGGTCCTTGGCCTCGAGCAGCAGCGCGATATCCGATTGCGACAGCAGGGTAGGGTTGCGCTGGACCGTGAAGTTCAGTGCCGTCTTGAGGTCTATCGTCCATCTCGATCCCGGCTTCACAAACACTGCGGTAGGTTCACACTGCTCCACGTAGGCCTTAAGCAGGAGTTCCGCGGCTTGGATCAGATGCAGGAGAGCGAACTTCAGGCTGTACGCGGCGGGGAGGCGTGTATAATCGAGGAGCGGAAAACAGAGATGGCCCTGCTCACTTACCCATTCAACGGTGTGCTCGTCGTGGTCGTAGGATCGACCTTTTTTTGCATCGTCTTCCGACTCCGCCCAATACATGTGCTCGACGGCGTGATAGAGCGTGTGCATCGCATTGCGGCGCAGGTCAAGCGTGGGCATCAATCCTCTCGTGCACTGCCGTTCCATGAAAGCGCATCCCGCTTCACCGCCTCGTAGTTCGCGTCCAGCGCCGGGCCAAGCAGCAGGATGGCGGCGATGCGCCGCGCCATGCTGGTCACGTAGCGCGCCTCGTCCGGCGTGAGAGAGCGTCCGAGCAGCTCCTTCTCGCGGTAGCTCAGCCACTTCTTGATCACCTGGTACCCGCCCAGCGTGTATTCCCAGACACGCAACGGGACGTTCTTCCAGAAGGCACGGTCGTTCAGATACACGTCGAACGTGGTCTCGCCGAGCAGCGCCATCACCTGCTCCGGCGTTATCCCCAGGCGCGCCGCACCCTCTGCAATGGCCGCCCGCTCATCGGGATCATACGGCCTCTCCACGACCTTGCCCTGCCCTGGCATGACTGCGCCACCCTTGCCGGCGTGGCCCCACCCTGCAGTCATCTCCAGATCGCCGCTGTCGGGATCGAGTTGCCCAGCGGCGCAGGTGATGACGCTCACAGCCGTGATCTCCCGCCGGGTGGTCAGGCCCGCGATTGGCCGCTCGGGATCGAGCAACTGAGCCACGTCCTTGCCCAAGCACGCGCTGGCGGTCAGCGCGTCCCGTGATGTCGGCAACGGAATGCGCGGCCAGTTCTGGAGAAGCGCCCCACCGTTCTGCGCGCCGTAGGTCGGAGCGTGGCCTATGGCGATGGCGTGGTGGAAGAGATCAGCCGGCGTCGCGCCAAGATCCGTCAGGTATTGGTTCGCCTGCTGGGCCACGTTCGGCTCGATTCCGCCGCCGTCCAGGGGGCCAACTCGCTTCAAAAGCATCGGAAAGAAATTGGCGCTCCATTCGATCACATGAAGCGAGCAGAGCGGCCGGACCACGCACGGCGGATCAAAGTGACGTCGGTTCCGCTGTGCCGCACTGAGCCATATGTTGCCCTCGAACACCTGCGGGAAGTAGTCCTCGCGCTTCCGGTCGAGGAGGTCCTCGTCGGGTTCCCAGTACAGCCAGCGGAAGTCGAATGGGCGGTAGCAGAATCGGACGATATAATCAGGCTTCAAGCCGCGCTTCAGCAGGCGGTCGCGAATCTTGCGCCCGGGAAATCGTTCGGTGTTTTCGACGGCTCCCGGCAAAACCCGCCCAAGCTCGTCGTGGCTGAGGTCGGGATCGAAGTAGGCCTCCATCCTCGCGACCAGCTTGTCGCGGTCGATATCCACCACCACGTCGTCCCTGCTGGTCTTCACGCCGGGGAACGACACCGGGAACAGATCTGGCAACAGGGGCCACGAAAGGTAGGCGGCCTCGACCTTCGCGGGCGCAAACGGCAAGCCCAGAGCCAGCGGTGGCGTCAGCCGCTCATAGAGCGCCGCGCCGTCCTGTGCGGCGGTCTCGACCAGCGTGGCGCGCTTCTCCTTGCCCCATAGGTGCCGGAACCGAACCTCGCCCGCAGGCTGCGCCGATGGCGTGCGAATCAGCAGAGCGATTGCGGTGCCGACCTGGATGCCCTCCTTGTTGAACTCGGTCGAGAACACACTGGGGTCCGGGTCGCCTTCCGGCGTGAGCTTGCCGGTCTTGTACTTGTCGCCGTTCAAGCAGTCGATCCAGATCCGGTCGAAGACCTCCAGGTACCTCTCCCGCATCCCTGTAAACGACAGCCCGTCCAGCCAGGAGTAGTTGGAGATGAACGACACGATGCCCTTGCCGGTCTTCTCCACGATGCGGCGCTCGGCCATGCGGAAGAAGCGCACGTACAGGTCGTTCAGGCCTTGGCCCTGGGGCGCAGCTGCAGCTTTCGTCGTCCGGTAGGCCTCGCTCAGTCCGCGCTCTTCTTCCATTTGCGCAATCCCGGCGAAGGAGTTGTACGGAGGGTTGCCGAGAATCACCAGGATCGGAGTGTCCTGCTTCACGCGGTCAGCGGCCTCGCGCTCCTCCTCCATCTCGCGGAACACGAGCTGCTTCGGATGCTGCACAGGCTCCCAGCCGGTGAGGGCGTTCGTCAGGTACACGCCCGCGCGCTCCTTCTTGTTGTCCGCCAGCGGCGCCCCGAGAGACTGGAGGAGCAGGCCCAGTTGTAAATGCGAGACGACGAATGGGGCCGGCAGAATCTCGAACCCGAAGACGCGCTCGATGGCCGCGTGCTTCAGGTCGTGACCCAGGAGAGCGTCACCACCTTTGGCGCGCAAAGTTTCCGCGATCTTCCGTAGCACCTCGACCAGGTATGCGCCGGTGCCGCAGCACGGGTCGAGGATGTAGACGTTCGGATCGGCCAGTCCGTCGGCGACACCGAGCGTGTTCCGCAGTTCAGCGTCGATCCGCTCGACCATGTACTTCACGATCTCGATGGGTGTGTACCAGACGCCCAGGTCCTTCCGGAGTTCAGGATCGAAGGCTTCGAGGAAGGGTTCGTAGAAGTACTGAACGGCGTGGCCCTCCTCGAAGGCAGCGAAGAACGCTGGCTCCACGCGATTGAGAGCAGCACCGGCCCAGTCCAGGACCTCGGGCAGGTTCATCGTCTCCAACTGGCCGGGTTCGGCCACTTCGTAGAACAGCTTGCGCAGGATCGGGACCCGCGGTACTCTGCTGACCTGCGCCACTCGAACCGGCTCCGCCGTGTGGCCGACCGATGGGATTTGCTCCACAGCACCCATGCGGAGAACACGCCGTAGAACAGCGTCTGGATGAGCGTAGAGCGAAAGAAGTGCTCGCCGCGCTCGCCCTCGAATTTCAGGCCCAGCGCCTCTTCGAGCGCGGCTCTGATCCCGGCCAGCGCGGGCAGTTCGCCGCCCTCGGTCCGGAACTTGGCTTCCCGCGCGTAGGACGCCAGAAACCACGCCAAGTCCCTTGGCGTGGCGAGCGACGCCTGGTACAGCATCACGCGCTTCAGGAACTCCTCGAAGCTGGCCCCGTGCTGATCGGCGAACGTCCTCGGGTGTCCAGCCTTGCGCCAGAACTCTCGCTCGTCGCACGCCAGGCTGTAAGTCTCCAGGACGGTGCGGTTACCCTCGGCGTCAGCACCGAGCAGGATGAAGTCGCGATAGTTCGCGACGAGCACCTGCCGGTATCGGGACCAGTAGCCCTGGACCTGCTTCGATTCCGCGACCTTCTGAGCGTCGGCGTCGGTCGGCTTCGCTTCAATCGCGCCCCGAGCCGGGACGGCGCCGGTGGTCACATCGGCTTGGGTGCTGCGGATCTGGTCTTCGGTGAACAGGCCGCCGTCCGGAAGTCCTGCCCCGGTGTCCTGAAGCTGCATGATGCACTTCACCTTGGGCTTGAGCTTCCGGCCGATCTCGTTCAGCAGGTTGGACAGCGCCGGGTAGTAGGCGGTCTCGGGAACGGCTGCGCCAGACGAGCGAATGGCCCGCAGCTCCTGGATGTAGGTCTCCAGCGGGTGCATGGTGAACTTCTGATTTATACCACCGCGCGGCGGCAGATGCTCGGCCACCTGTAAGAGCGGCGGTCGCCGGGCCGCTGAGACCGGCGACCGCCGAGACCCTGCGGGGAAAGGTAGCCGCAGGGCGAAATCGTTCAAGCGGCGTGGCGGCGGCGCGCGACGGGCCGCTGGCGCTTCGCAAGCTGGACGCGGCGGCGCACCTCGAACTCGACCGCACGCCACAGGACGCGGCTGTACTCACACTGGACGCGGATCGAAAGCGAGGTATCCTCGGTCCCGGTAGAGGACGAACGAAGGGAGACTGCCGATGAGCATCGAAATGGCGCGTAGCATCCTCCTGTGGTGCACGGTTATCAACTATGCAGTGCTGGTGATCTGGTTCCTGCTGTACGTGCTGGCGCACGGGTGGCTGTGCCGGCTCTGGGGCAGGTGGTTCCGCTTGACGGCGGAACAGGACGCGGTCGAGCCGCCAGCGGGCGCCGACCAGTTGATCGACGAGGTCGAGCTGAGAGCGGGTTTGGGGCTGGTAGTCGGCCAGGTAGGCTTCGCGAAGGGCGCGGAACTCCTCCGCGGATTCGTTTCCGAGGACGAGCTGGTGGGCGGTGAGTCCGTGGGTGAGGCCGGCGGCGCGGGAGCGGGCGCGGCCCTCGGGGGTGACGGGTCCGCGGGATCGTGCGCCGTTGGCGCGCGAGGAATCGATGCGTCGTTGGGAAGACATGGGGCCTCCTGGGAGCGGGGCGCGTGCGCCCCGGGATTTGGGACTAGCTGTGATGAGAGTAACCTGGGCGGGCGCGGGTGGCGGGGGGCTGAGCTGGCAAGTGGTTGAGGGGGTGGGAGATTGAGTTGGGGAATTGGGGGAACGCGGATGGGGTTGGGTCTGAGGTTGTAGGTCAGTGTATGCGGGGCGACGGCTGGGCCAGGTTGCGACGACCACCACGGGTTGTCACGGCCGGATGCGCAGTGCGTGAACTCCTATTGAACCAACGCACGCGTGACGGCGAGACGCCGGGCTGAACATCGGCTACGATGATGCATAGCCTCGGCGGAGCGCCGGGCTTCGAACAGGGCGCCGCCGGACAGGAGGTGTGCATTGCATCGAAAAGTAGTTATTGCAATCGCGGCTGGGCTGATCCTCGGATCCCTCGCCGCGGGTCAGAAGCCGCCGGAGAAGAAGCCTGCGGCCCCCGCCGTTGCGCCTGCGAGCCAGTTGGCGGACGACCTGGCTCGGCGTATGAGCAATGAGATGCGCGTGAAGACGGCCGTCGGCGCACCCGTGAAGGTCGGCTCGGTCACCCTGATCCCGATCGTCATGGTTGAAGTCAACTTCGGCGGCGGAGGTGTCCAGATGGGTAGTGACGCGTTCTTCATGGGCGGTGAGGCCCGCCCTCTGGGATTCGTCGCGATCACTAAGAAGGGAACCCGTTTCCTGAGCGTCGCGAAGGCGCCCGCTAAGTGAGGCATATATGACGAACGCGATACGGAAGTTCCTTCTCTTTGCGGCTGTCCTCATTTCCTGGGGAGCTCGAGCCCAAGTACCGTTGGCCAAGCCGCTGGCCGACTTTGACCAGATGGTTGCGGAACTGAAAGCCAGCGGTGTAACCGGAGAACCCATTCGAGTGGGCGACACCGCCATCGTTCCCTTTGCCGCCATTAAGTTCGGGCTGGGCGCCGGCGGAGCGATGATGGGTTTCGGCGGCGGCATGGGTGGCAAGGTGGTTCCACTCGGAGTCCTGATCGTGGAAAGCGACGACGTTCGCGTGGAGACGTTCCCAGAGCAGGAAGAAAAGCCCACGGTCCTTCAACAGGTCCTGAAGGCCATCGCGGAACGGAAAGTCGTGTTCATGGTGAACGGTTTGAACATCGGACACGCCCCGGGTACGGTGCAGGACTTGGCGCCTCTGATCTCCGGACTGATGGGACAATCGACGATCCTGGTCAATGGTCTCAATCTGGGAGGATTGGCCGCGCCGGCATCGGTCGCGCCCCCCGCCGGAGGCGCTTCGCTCGGCCAACTGAAGAGGCTCTTCGACGCGAAGCAATATGCCGACGCCGTCGGCATGGCCGACGCGCTGATCGCCAAGGATCCGAAAAGTGCCGAACTCCATGTTTGGAAAGGCCGAATCATGGGCAGCCTGGCGCATGGCAGCCCAGCGGACATGATGAAATACGGAATGGGCGCCAAGGAGGAGTTTGAACAAGCCGTGGCGCTCGATCCCAATAACCCGGATGGGCACCTGGGCCGGGGCGTGGCCCGGCTGATGACCCCTCCCGCATTTGGCGGCGATCTGGAGGGCGCCATCGCGGACTTCAAGGCCGCCATCGCCACCAAGCCGTCGCCCGAGGGCTACTACTATCTTGGCGAGGCGCTGCGTAAGAAGGGCTCGAACGACGAAGCCGCGACAGCCTACAAGAAGGCGCTCGAATTGCGGCCGGATTATTCCGAGGCCTCGAAGGCTCTGGCGGCCCTGCCGGCAGCGACGCGCTGAACCCCCACAAGCCGCCGTTCTACTCCATGTCGGCTGGAAGTCGGTCGAGCGGGATCGGAGCTTGCTTCATCAGTCCTTCCGCCATCTGAGAACCTGCGGGGCGGTGATAAGGTGTTTGGGACGCCGCAGGCGCGGGCGACTCAAGCAGGACGTGGTTTCCGGAAATGCTGGACAAGCTACGGGCCAGGTGGCGTGGAGACCTGTCGTTCGTCGAACTTGTACGCTTGCGGGACGAACTCGATGCGATGCTGCACCGCATCCGGTCTGAGAGGCAGATTCGTCCTCCAGTGATCAGGTGTCGTCGATGCGGCCACGTAAGTGAAGCTGCCGAGCCGGTGGTGACCGTTAGGGCCATGGTCCTATCGCTCGCCCACTTTGCTATCGCGCCGCCCGAAGAGGTGAAGGCGCTCGAAAAGCGCTGGGCCGCGTACCGGAAGCAAAACGGGCTTGACCTCTACGGCAAGACGACGGAGCCACCCGGGGCGGGAGGTCCTGCCCATGGTGAAACGGGGCTCCGCGTCCTCGGCCCTCGCCCGGCGGATGAGGCTGTTGTCGACCATCCGCGCCGAGTGCGCTATCTACTGCGCTATCTACCGGGTTTGGCAGTAGTCATGTTCACCCTCTACGTTAAGAATGCCCCACCGCGTTACAGGGATGGCCGCGGATGAACGCAGATCAACGCGGATCGAAAGCGAGGTATCCTCGGTCCCGGTAGAGGACGAACGAAGGGAGACTGCCGATGAGCATCGAAATGGCGCGTAGCATCCTCCTGTGGTGCACGGTTATCAACTATGCAGTGCTGGTGATCTGGTTCCTGCTGTACGTGCTGGCGCACGGGTGGCTGTGCCGGCTCTGGGGCAGGTGGTTCCGCTTGACGGCCGAGCAGCTTGACGCCCTCAACTTCGGAGGAATGGCGCTGTACAAGCTGGGCATCCTGCTGTTGAATTTAGTACCTTGCGTGGCTCTGTACGTCGCGCGCTGAAGCGTGCCCTACCTTTGCCACAGAACCTGCGGCGCCTCGAGCGCACGCGCCTGCTGGCGCACCTGGTGGACGTCTCCGGAGCGGGCGCGAGCCGGTCCGCGATTTCGACGTGGTGATGCAGGAGCTGGCGCGCTTCAGTCCGGAGCTGGCGGCCAAGCCGATGATCGTGGTTGGTTTTCACCGGCATGTTTTTCGTTTTCGCCTGGTCAGTTTCTTGAGCGCCGCTCTTCACGCCGCTCGATCCAATCCTGGCCGGAACGCCGGGCCCTCTTCGGCCTTTTCCTGGCACGACACGCAGTATGCAGCCCAGGGGATCGCCTGAAGGCGCTTTGGCGCGATCCGGTCTTCACAGCGCAAGCAGACACCGAAGGTGCCGTCGCGCATGCGATCCCGCGCGGCCTCAACCTGACGCAGCAGTTGGAAGTCCTGCGCCAGCGCCCGGGCCGAAGACTCTCTCTCGGCGGCCAGGAGCGATTCATCGAAGGCTTCCGCCGCCCTTTCGATCGTGATTTGGTGGCGTTCCGCCAGGGAGCGCGCCAATTCTCTGGCGCGGGTTTCCAAGGCGGTTTCCAGTGTCTTCCTGTCCAGTTGCGTCATGCTGCACCGTTCTCTCTCTACCCATACGGACGAGGCCGGCGGCATATAGGATCCATAGATACTTCGATAGCCTGGGATCGGTTATCTGGATGTATACTGGGGCCTGATGGAATGGCTGAACTATCACCATCTGCTGTATTTCTGGGTGGTCGCAAAAAGGGGCAGCATCGCCCGTGCGTGTGAAGAGCTGCGTCTTGCGCAACCCACCATCAGCGGCCAGCTTCGTGGACTTGAAGAGAGCCTGGGAGAGAAACTCTTCGCACGCCAGGGCCGGCGGCTGGTCTTAACGGAAGTGGGGCAGGTCGTCTATCGATACGCCGAAGAAATTTTCGCGCTTGGAAGCGAGCTGACGGATGTTCTCAAGGGACGCCCGCGCAATCGTCCGACGCGACTGATCGTGGGGGTGTCCGACCTCATCCCGAAGCTGATTGCATACCGCATCCTCCAACCTGCGCTCGCCTTGAAGGGAGGGGCCCTGATAGAGTGTTACGAGGATACCCCTGAGAAGCTCCTGCTGAGCCTTTCCGCGCACGAGTTCGACCTGGTCCTGACGGACGCCCCCGCGCATTCCGCCGCGCGTGTTCGCGTTTTCAACCATTTGCTGGGCTCCTCCGGGATCGCGCTGTTCGCGTCGCCGCGGCTGGCGAACTTCTATCGCAAGAGATTTCCGGACAGCCTCACGGGCGCTCCCTTTCTCCTGCCGATGAGGAATTCGGCTTCCCGCCAGATACTGGATCAGTGGTTTGAGACCCATTCGGTTCGCCCCCGGATCCTGGGGGAGTTCCAGGACACCGCGCTGCTGACCATGTTCGGCCAGGCAGGAGAGGGCATCTTTGCGGCGCCCCTCGCGATTGAACGTGAAGTGCGGAGCCGTTATCGCGTCGCGAAGCTTGGCGACCTTGGCACGGAGGTTACGGAATACTACGCCATTTCCGCCGAGCGCAAGATCAAGCATCCCGCAGCCACTGTGATTGCAGAGGTGGCGCGGCACAAATTATTCGGCGCCGTGACGACGCCGGGGGCCGGCCCGTGAGGCGCCGCACATCTTTGTGGTTCAGGATGGCCGCATACGCCGGCGCCGGGATCGCCGTTTTCCTCCTCGTCGACACGGTCCTCGTCTATCGCTACGTCACCGCCCGCCTGGCGCGCGAGCAAGGACTGCTGCAGGCGGTCGAGGAGGTGTCCTCGCTCGAACACGAGCTGCGCCGCAAGCAGATCGACACAGTGGACGGTTTGCGGCGGGTTCTGAGCGAAATTCGTGAGGACCGAAGCGATGAGATTGCCTGGATAAGCGTGCTGACCGCCAACGGTCAGGTGGAAGCGTCAAGCGGCGCCGTCGAGCCCCACGCTTTGCCGCCGGCGGATCGGATTCGCGCCATGATGGAACAGAGGGGAAGCTATTCCGCCGTCCAGAATGCTTCCCGTGGGGAGATCCTGATCGCTCTGCTGCCGATGAAACACCGGTTCCCACCGCCAGCGCCACCGGAAGCGCCTGGAGACGGGAGCATGGTCGAAGTTGGGATTTATCTGCAGGCGACGGAGGGCATTGTTCATCCCCTGAGCCGCCACCTTTTGATCAGCACCCTCGCCGCGATCTTGCTTCTGGCGTCGATGATCGTTTTCTTGATCCGGCTGCCGGCATACGTGCGGGGCAGAGCGCTCGAGGATCAGATTCAACTCGCCAGGAGCGTTCAGCAGAAGCTCCTCCCGGAGACCGGCGGCGGGAGTATCGAGTTTGCGGGCGAATGCGTGCCGGCAGACGAGGTTGGCGGAGACTTTTACGACGTGTTCCGGACAGATGCCGGAGAGACCGTGCTGGTTCTGGCCGATGTTTCCGGTAAAGGGTTGCCGGCAGCCTTACGGATGGGCGCCGTCCGTGGAGCGATCCGTGCGCTCTCCTCTGCGAAAGGAGACTCGGGTGTCGCTCGCATGGCCGAGCGTCTGAATGAGCAGTTGCGGGAAGGAACCTCGCGGGAGTTTGTCACCCTGTTCTGGGCATTCTACAACCCAGAAAGACATGATTTGCGTTACGTGAACGCCGGCCATCTTCCACCCTTGCTGGCGGCATCCACGTCCGGTGAACTGCGGCGGCTGGAAACGGGCGGGCCGGTGCTCGGGCTACTCCCGAAGGTGTCGTACCAGGAAGAATGCCTCAGCTTGGCCGGCGAGCAGACTCTGATCGCCTATTCGGACGGCTTACTTGAAGCGACGAGCCCGGCAGGGGAGGAATTCGGCGAATCGCACTTGCTTCCGGCCGTGCGAGCCTCGATCGGACAATCCGCGCGCAATGTCCTGCGGCGCGTCATGGAGGAAGCCAGCCGGTTCATGGAAGGCGGGGAGTTTCATGACGACCTGACCGTGCTCGTCGCGAAGCTGGCGCGGGAGCCGGTGGAAGTGACGGGAAAGGCCGATGAGACAGAGGGGAGGCGCCCTGACAGCGCCTCCCCTCCCGGGACGGCAGCTTAGCTGCCGACTCGCAGGTTATTGGTGACCGAGAACGCTCCCGGCACGCTCTTGGCCTGCATGTGCGCGATGGTTCGGTCCATCTCGCTGCCAACGACCCCCATCAACGTCAGATTGCCGTTCTTGACGATGATCCGAATGGGAGGATGCGGATTCAGCCGATACAGCGCCAGCGTCGGTTGCCCGTAGATGGCCCGGTACGCGCCGATCCGGATGCGGTCGTCGTTGAACGAGAGCGGCAGCACTTCGATGGTGCTGTTGACCGTCGCAACGCCCTCGACGCCGCGGACCGCCCGTTCGGCGTCCGTTTTGAGCGCCGGCCAGTTCACGTGACCGTTCAGCGTGACCTGGTCGCCGTCAATCCGGAAGTCGAGATGGTCGAAGACTCCGTAGTAGGGCAGCTTCAACAGCTCGCTCCGGACCCGTTGCTCCAGGCTTTTGGAGGCCTTTGAAGACGACTCGGCGGCTTCGGATGCCGGCGGCATCGTCGCGGCCGGCTCCATGGCCCAGGCATCCAGACGATTCAGCTTTTCGCGCGCCTGCGCGTAACCCAGGTTCACCGCGATCAGGTTCCGAACCTGACCGGCGTCTGCGTAGAGGTTCGCTACCGCGTCCCGATACTCCGGAGACGCAAGTCCGCGGCGGTCCTGGGTCAGGCGTTCAATCGCTTCGGTCGCATGACCGGCCAGTCCGACCAGGACCGGTTCCATGCGATCGATAACCGACTGCTGCCAGGGAAGCGCGCTCGGGCGAAGCTCCTGCAGCCGCCGGAAATCCGAGCCTATGGCGTTGATCGCCTCCTTCGCTCCGGTCAGCTCCGCAGCGTGGGTTGCGAGTTGCAGCTGAGGGCCTCCGCGGGTGAATGACTCCAGAGTGCCGGCGTGCCGGCCGGCGATCGCCGCGTTGGAAGAAATCCGCTTCAAAAGCGTCTCCACTTCCTTCTGCGCGGGCGTGGCCGGCGTGGCTTGCTCGAAAGCGCTGCTTGAGCTCACGATGCGAAGGGTCTCGGTGTTGACTGCGCCAAAAAGCTGGGTGGCCATGAGTGCGGCTCCCAGAAGGCCGATTGTGCGCGGGGCGGTGTTTTTCATGTGATTTGTTCTCCTGACTTCGATCTTACAGAAACGGCTATCCATAGACAAATAGATAATACAGATGCGATACATCGTTTTTGACGATGCAGAGGCAGTTTGACAGCGCAGCTCCGCGAAACGCGCAGCCAGTCTGACGCAGAGCCGAAGCGCGCTGGCGGAGCGGCAACACCTCTCCGCCCGCCGGCTGCCGCCCGTGCCACAAACGTGGTCAGGATCGGCTTGGTGGCGCGCCCGGGTCGCCGGTAATGAGGCGCGCGCCGCGATTGTATGTGAAGTAGGCGAATCCCCAGCGGATGAAAACGATCAGGCGGTTCTGGAAACCCACCAGGTACATCAGGTGCACGAACAGCCAGAGCAGCCACGCCGGGAGGCCCGTGAAGTGGACGCGGCCGAACTGGGCCACGCCGGCGGCGCGGCCGATGACCGCCAGGTTGCCCTTGTCGAGGTAGCGGAACGGTTGGTCCGGCAGGCCCTCGAGGCGGCGCGCGATCGCGCGCGCTGCGTAGCGCCCCATCTGGATCGCGACGGGAGCGACGCCGGGCAGCGAGGCGCCCCCGGCGGTGCGGAAATGCGCCATGTCGCCGATTACGAAGATCTCGGCGTGGCCGGGAATGTTGCAGTACTCGTCGACCAGGACGCGGCCGCCGCGGTCGAGCTCGGCCCCGGCGCGTTCCTTGAGACGGAGCGAGAGATCCGCGGCCCGGACGCCCGCGCTCCACAGCACCGTGCGCGCGGCAATGAAATCCTCGCCGGTGGCGGTCCGGATGCGAACGCCCTCTGCGGTGATGCCGGTCACTCGAACGCCGGTGCGCGTGCGAACACCCAGTCGAACGAGCGAGCGCTCGGCGGCCGTCGAGAGGTCGCGGTCGAAAGCGCCCAAAACGCGCCCTTCGCCTTCGAGGAGGATGATCTGCGCCTCGCTCGGCCGAATGGAGTGGAATTCGGAGCGCAAGACGTCGTTGGCGATCTCGCCGAGCGCGCCGGCCAGCTCCACGCCCGTCGGCCCGCCGCCGGCAATCACGAAGGTGAGCCAGGCGCGGCGCGCGGCGGGGTCCGTTTCCCGCTCGGCCGCCTCGAAGGCGTAGAAGATCTTGTGCCGGATGCGCGTTCCGTCTTCGATGCTCTTCAGCCCAGGCGCCACCGGCTCCCATTCGTTGTGGCCGTAGTAGAAGTTCTGTGCGCCGGCGGCGACGATCAGCGAATCGTAGGGCAGGTGGGTGCCGTCGTCGAGCTCCAGCCGGCCTTCGTCCGCGTTCAAGTCGGCGACGCCGCCCAGGAGCACACGGGCGTTCCGCTGGCCGCGAAGCACGGCCCGCAGCGGCGCCGCGATCTCCCCGGGCGATAGAGCGCCCGTCGCCACCTGGTAGAGCAGGGGCTGGAAGAGGTGGAAATTGCGGCGGTCGATGAGCGTGACATCGGCCGGCGCCTTGCGCAGCGTCTTCGCGGCATACAGCCCCCCGAAGCCTCCGCCCACAATGGCGACGCGATGCATACCCTACTCACCAGCTTAGGGTAAGCCTACGCCTCCTGTGAGGTATCCTCGGTCTGGACAAAGGAGATCGCGGATGAGCATCGAAATGGCGCGTAGCACCCTCTTGTGGTGCACGGTTATCAACTATGCAGTGCTGGCGATCTGGTTCCTGCTCTATGTGCTGGCGCACGGGTGGCTGTGCCGGCTCTGGGGCAGGTGGTTCCGCTTGACGGCCGAGCAGCTTGACGCCCTCAACTTCGGCGGAATCGTGCTGTACAAGCTGGGCATCCTGCTGTTGAATTTAGTACCTTGCGTGGCTCTGTACGTCGCGCGCTGAAGCGTGCCCTACCTTTGCCACAGAATCTGCGGCGCCTCTAGCGGCACCAGCGCGCCGGCGCGATAGGGGACGATGCGGGGGGTGTAGTCGCTCGCCGGGCGGCCGGCCGGGACGCGGGCGGTGTAGACGTAGCCGTTCGCCGAACCGACTAACTGCGGGCCGCGGGTCATGGTTTGGCGGACGTCCGGATCGGCATACAACTCGACCTGCACAGCATCGGGATCGAGTTCCTCGA
This sequence comes from Bryobacterales bacterium, assembly GCA_963719445.1. Classification (GTDB taxonomy): domain Bacteria; phylum Acidobacteriota; class Terriglobia; order Bryobacterales; family Bryobacteraceae; genus DASWZN01. Next base: position 1,561,146 of record OY970385.1, on the reverse strand, counting down.
GGTAGACCTGCACCTCGAAGGCATGCGCGCCGTCCGCGGTTTCCGCTTTGACGCCGCCGAATCGCACGTGCGGCCAGTGGACCGCGAGGGCGCGCTGCCAGTCGAGCAGGCCGGCGATGGAATCGGCGCACGTAGCCGAGCGTTCGCGCCAGGCCGCGGCCGCGGGCAGGTAGTGCGATTCCACGTACTCGCGCACGGTGCGGTCGGCCGAGAAGAACGGCGTCAGCCGCGCCATGCTCTCGCGCATCCTGGCGATCCAGGCCGTGGGAACGCCGCTCTCGTCGCGGCTGTAGAACTCAGGGATCACTTCCCGCTCCAGCCTTGAATACAGCTCTTCGGCGTCGGCCCGGTCCCAGGCGGAATCCTCGTGCTCCTGGCCATCGCCGATGGCCCAGCCCAGGTCCGGCGCATACGCCTCGGCCCACCAGCCGTCGAGCTCCGAGAGGTTCACGCCGCCGTTGACCAGCACTTTCATTCCGCTGGTGCCGCTCGCCTCCCACGGCCGCCGGGGCGTGTTGATCCAGACGTCCACGCCGTGGACCAGCCGCTCGGTCAGGAGCATGTCGTAATCGCTGAGGAAGACCACGTGCGGGCGCATGCCCGGGCGGTGGATGAAGTCGCTCCACTGCTGGATCATGGCCTGGCCCTCCAGATCCTGCGGATGAGCCTTGCCGGCCAGAATCAACTGCACCGGGCGCTGGCGGTTGGCGAGAATGGCCGCCAGACGGTCCGGGTCCGCCAGGAGCAGGTTGGGGCGCTTGTAGGTCGCGAAGCGGCGCGCAAAGCCGAGCGTGAGCGTGTCGAAATCGAAGATTCGCTCGGCCACGGCGACTTCCTGCGTTCCGGCGCCCTGCCCGGCGCGCTGGCGGGCCAGCCGCTTGCGCGTGAACTCGATCAATTCCTTGCGGGCTTTGGTGCGCAACTCCCACAGGCCGGCGTCGCTGACCTTGCGCAGGCCGGCCTCGACACCTTCGGTTGCGCCTGCCCAGCGTTCGGCGCCGCAGTCCCGCGCCCACAGATCGCTCGCTCTCCGCGATTCCCAGGTCGGCACGTGCACGCCGTTGGTCACGTGCCCCACCGGGACTTCGCTCTCCGGCCAGCGTGGGAACAGAACGGAGAAGAGGCGGCGGCTCACCTGGCCGTGCAGGCGGCTGACCGCGTTGACGCCGCCGCTGCCGCGCAGGGCCAGGTACGCCATGTTGAACGGCTCCGAGCCGTCATTCGGGTCGCGGCGTCCCAAGGCCAGCAGGTCGTGAAAGGCGATGCCGAGCCCGTGCTCCGCGTAGTGCCGGAGGTAGCGGTCCACGAGATCGGGCGGAAACCGATCGAAGCCCGCCGCGACCGGCGTGTGAGTGGTGAACAGATTGCCGGCCCGCGTGACCGCCAGCGCCACGTCGAACGGCTGCTTGCAGTCGGTCATGTAGGAGCGCGCGCGCTCCAGCACCGCGAGCGCGGCGTGGCCCTCGTTCAAGTGGCAGACCTCGGGCTTCAGCCCGAGCGCGCGCAACAGACGCCATCCTCCGATGCCCAGCACCACTTCCTGTCTGAGCCGCAGATCCAGCCCGCCGCCGTACAGTTCGCTGGTGATGCCCCGGTAGGCCGGGGGATTCGCCGCATCGTTGCTATCCAGCAGGTACAGCGTGGCGCGGCCCACCTGCACCTGCCAGGTGCGGATCCAAAGTTTGAGGCCCGGAAGCGCTACCGCCAGCCGCAACCATTCCCCGTTGGGTTCGCGCAGGGGCGTGATGGGCAGTTGACCGGGATCGTTGAACGGATACAGGGCCTCCTGTTTGCCGTGCGCGTCGATCTCCTGGCGGAAGTAGCCCTGCTGGTAGAGCAGCCCGACGCCCACCACGGGCACGCCCAGGTCGCTGGCCGCTTTGAGCTGGTCGCCGGCCACGTTGCCGAGGCCGCCCGAATAAATCGGCAGCGCCTCGGTCAGCATGTACTCCATGCTGAAGTAGGCCGCCAGCGTGAGCGGCGCGTTCGGGTGCGCCTTCTGGAACCACGCCGGGCAGCGCGTGGAGTCGCGCATTTCCTTGACGATCTGGCCCAGCCGCTCGCGAAAAGCCGGATCGGCCGACACGGCCCGGAGCTTCTCCTGCGACACAGTCTGCAAGATCACCAGGGGATTCTGCGTCAGCTCCCACAGCTCCCGGTCTATTTGGCGCCACAGCTCATCGGCCGAGTGGTTCCAGGACCACCGCAGGTTCAGCGCCAGCTCGTTGAGCGACTTCAGCGTAGCGTCCGGTTCTCCCATGTGCCCCCCCGTCATTGCCTGCCCCACTCAGCGCGACAGGCCGGAGGCCTGTCCCACCAATGCCTGCGCGACAATCGCCTGGGCCTCGGCTTCGATGCGCTCCAAGTGCTCGCGGCCGCGAAAACTTTCGGCGTAGATCTTGTAGATTTCTTCGGTCCCCGAGGGCCGCGCGGCGAACCATCCCCCCGCCGCGCTCACCTTCACGCCGCCGATGGCGCTGCCTCCGGCCTGGGTGAGGATCGTTTCGATCTTATCGCCGGCCAGCTCGGTAACGTGGATCTGCTCCGGCGAGAGGCGCTGCAAAACGGCTTTCTGCTCCGCCGTGGCGGGGGCGTCGATGCGGTCGTACACCGGGTCGCCGAACTCCCGCGTCAGATCCCGATAGACTTCGCCCGGATCGCGTCCCAGCCGCGACGTAATCTCGGCCGCGAGCAGCGCCGCGATGATGCCGTCTTTGTCGGTGGTCCAAACGGTCCCGTCCATTCGCACGAACGACGCTCCGGCGCTCTCCTCTCCGGCAAAGCCGAGCGAGCCGTCGACCAGGCCGTCGACGAACCACTTGAAGCCCACCGGCACTTCGCGAAGCAGGCGCCCCAGCTTGGCCGTCACGCGGTCGATCATGCTGCTCGAGACCACGGTCTTTCCCACGGCCGCGTCTTTCCGCCAGCGCGGGCGATTCTGGAAGAGGTAGTGAATCGAAACCGCAAGGTAGTGGTTAGGCGGCAGCAGCCCCGCGCTCCTGGTGACGATGCCGTGCCGGTCGTGATCCGTGTCGCAGCCAAACGCCACGTCGAACCGGTCTTTCAATCCGATCAGGCTGCGCATCGCGTAAGGCGATGACGGGTCCATGCGGATGCGCCCGTCCCAATCGACGGTCATAAACCGGAAAGTGGGATCGGCGGCCTCATTCACCACGGTGAGGTTGAGACGGTATCGCTCGGCGATCGGCGCCCAGTAGTGCACTCCCGCGCCGCCCAGCGGATCGACGCCCAGCTTGGGACCCGCCGCCCGAATCGCGTCCATGTCGATGACGTTCGCGAGATCGGCGACGTAGGCCTCGAGGTAATTGTGGCGGTGCGTGGTCGGCGCGCGGAGCGCGGCCGCCAGCGGCACGCGCTTCACGCCACCCAGCCGGTTGACGAGGAGCTCGTTCGCCCGAGCCTGGATCCAGCCGGTAATGGCGGCGTCGGCCGGCCCTCCGTTGGGCGGGTTGTATTTGAAGCCGCCGTCCTCCGGCGGATTGTGCGATGGCGTGACGACGATGCCGTCGGCGTGCCCGCTCTGGCGGCCTCGATTGTAGGTGAGGATGGCGTGCGAGATGGCCGGCGTAGGCGTGTAGTCCGTCCCCTCGGCAATCATCACCTCGACGCCGTTGGCCGCCAGCACCTCGAGCGCGGTCGCCGAGGCGGGCTCGGAGAGCGCGTGGGTGTCTATGCCGAGAAACAGCGGCCCGTCGATGCCGTTGGCGCGGCGGTATTCCGCGATCGCCTGGGTGGTCGCCAGGATGTGCCATTCGTTGAAGGACCTTTCGAAAGAGGAGCCGCGGTGCCCCGACGTGCCGAAGACAACCCGCTGGCCCGGAACCGCGGGGTCCGGCCGCTCGGAGTAATAAGCCGTGATCAGCTTCGGAACATTGACCAGCATCGACGCGCTCGCCGGCTTGCCGGCCATGGGGTTCACTCGCATGCGGATTCCCCTCCCATTCTCGATTCAATTATGGGCTCGCGGCCGCGGCTGAAGTCAACGCGAGCGGCATAGGCCGGGCTGCACAAACCCTCGAAGTGTTAGCCTGGAGGCTTATGCGCTGGGATGTTCTAGAAAAGGTTCCAAACAACTCTTTCGACTACTTTGAGCGGACGCTGATCACGCCCAATGGGTACCGGGAATACGATGTCCGCTGGCTGTTGGGCGAGGAGATCAATCCCAATGGCTTTCTCGTCCTTGGGAAAGCGTACGGCACTTTTCTCCGTAACCGGTATGGCGAGCGCACGGTCGTTGCCGGCCATGACTTTCGGCAATACAGCCAGGAACTTGCTCGTTCCTTCATAGTGGGACTGTTATCCACGGGCGCCCGCGTGCTTGACCTCGGCCTGGTACTTACACCGATGGTGTATTTTGCCCAGCACTTTTTTGGGGTCAAGGGCGGAGGGATGATCACCGCGAGCCACAACGAGAACGGCTGGACCGGTCTGAAGCTCGCCAAGGGTCTTTCCTCGACTTTGGAGCCCGACGACATTCTGGCTTTTCGCAAAGTAGTCGATGGCGGTCAATTCGTCTCCGGCGAGGGCACGTACGAAGCCGTCGAGGGCATTTTTGAGAATTACTGCCAGGACCTGCTGCGCGAGGGCCCGCTGGCGCGGCGGCTCAAAGTGGTGGTCGCCGCCGGGAACGGAACGGCGGGCCGGTTCGCCCCGGAGTTTCTGCGGCGGCTGGGCTGCGAAGTGGTCCCTCTCGATTGCGATCCCGATTGGACCTTCCCCCGGCACAATCCGAACCCGGAGGACGTAACGTTTCTGGAAAGCATTCGCGAGGAGACGATCAGGACTCATGCGGATCTCGGGATCGGCATAGACGGGGACGGCGACCGCATCGGCGTGGTCGACGATCAGGGCCGCGAGATCTTTTCGGACAAGATGGGGCTCCTGGTGGCGCGATGGATGGTCCAGAGGCAGCCGGGCCGGCCCATCGTCATCGACGTCAAGAGCACCGGCCTGTACTACGACGACGCCGTGCTGCGCAAAGCCGGCGCGAGCGTCGTGATGTGGAAGACCGGCCACTCCTACATCAAGGCCAAGGTGGCCGAGACGGACGCTCTGGCCGGATTCGAGAAGAGCGGGCACTGGTTTTTGAACCACCCCTACGGCAAGGGTTACGACGATGCCCTGGTGTCAACCCTCTATACGCTCCGGCTGCTGAGCGAGGCCGGGCAGCCGCTGTCAGCGCTGGTTGACTCGCTGCCCCGCACCTGGCAGTCGCCCACGCTTGGGGTGTACTGCGCGGATGACGCGAAGTACGCGGTGGTGGATGGAATCAAGCGGCAGTACGAAGAGGCGTTTTCGGATGGCCAGCCGATCGCCGGACGCCGCGTCAAGCAGATCGTTACGGTGAACGGGGTGCGGTTCGTGCTGGACGATGAGAGTTGGGGCCTGGTGCGGGCTTCGTCCAACAAACCATCGCTGGTAGTGGTCGGGGAAGCGCGCTCCTCTCGCGATCAACTGTACGACATCATTGACGACATCAAGGCGAGACTCGCGGCCACGGGAAAAGTGGGGGCGTACGACCAGGAAATGACGCCGCGGTAACGGGTTTTGTGGCGCGGGCTTTGAGCCTGCCGCGGCGAGAATCGTCTCGAGGCGGGACGGTGCCTCGACATGAGTGTCGAGGCGGCAGGCAGGAGTGCCTGCGCCACGCGAGGGGACGCCGTTGAAGATCGGCATCTACTTTATCGGCAAGCCGCGCGACGCCAGCGCCAACGCGATGGCGGAAGAGTACGTCAAGCGCACGAACCGGTACCTTCCGTGCGAGATGCGCGAGATCCGGCCGGACCGGTTCGACCCCTGGGCGCGCCACCCGAGCGCCACCAAAGTCCTGCTCGACGCCGCGGGCCGCCGGATGGATTCGGCGGAGTTCACAGCCCTGGTCGCGAAGGCCGAAATGGAGGGCCGCGACCTGGTATTCGTCATCGGCGGCGCCGATGGCCTACCCGCCGATTGGAAGCCCCGCGCCGCGCTGCTGCTGTCGCTTTCCCCGATGACGTTTCCGCATGAATTCGCGCGCGTGATGCTGGCCGAGCAGGTCTACCGCGCCCTCACCGGGCTCCGCGGCCACCCTTACCCGCGGTGAGCGCCCTGTGCTACCGTAACAACGATGGACAAGGGGCTGCTGATGGTCTTCACCGGCAACGGCAAGGGGAAGACCTCCGCCGCCATGGGGGTGGCGCTCCGGGCGACCGGCCAGGGCTTTAAGACCCTCATGATCCAGTTCATCAAGGGTTCGTGGCACTATGGAGAGTTGGATAGCGCTCCGCTGCTCGGCGGCGCCTTCGAGATCCGGCCCATGGGCCGCGGTTTCGTCAAGGTGGGCGCGGAGAAGCCCGACCCCGAGGACGTGCGCCTGGCCGGGGAGGCCTGGAACGCCGCCGTCGAAGCGATGCAGTCGGACCGGTATGACATGGTGATCCTGGACGAGCTGAACTACACCATACACTACGGCATGCTGCCCATCGGGCGCGTGATGGAGGACTTGCGCCGCCGTCCGGAACGCCTCCACGTCATCGCGACCGGCCGCAACGCCCATCCCCAGCTCATCGAGGCAGCCGACCTGGTCACCGAGATGAAAGAGATCAAGCATCCGTTCCACCAGGGAATCCTGGCGCAGCGAGGCATCGACTACTAATGCCCTGGTTCACCAGACAGAAGTCCTCCAAAGACCAGGCCGGCGCCGGGGGCGAGCGCAGGGTGAAAACCGAAGGCCTGTGGCTCAAGTGCGACGGCTGCCGCCAGATCATCTGGAAGAAGGCCCTCGAAGAGAACCTGAACGTGTGCCCGCGCTGCAATCACCACTTCCGCGTGGACGCAGCCAGCCGGCTCAAGCAGCTCTTCGACGGCCCGTGGGAGACTTTCGACGACGGCCTCGCCTCCACCAATCCGCTGGAGTTCGTGGATTCCAAGACCTACACCGAGCGTCTCAGCTCGATGCAGAAGGCGACTTCGCTCCGCGATGCCGTGATCTCGGCGGGAGGGACGCTGGCGGGCCGCCCGGTCCACATCTGCGCCTTCGAGCTGAAGTTTATCGGCGGCAGCGTGGGCGCGGCGGTGGGAGAGAAAATCACCCGCGCCATCGAGCGATCCATCGAGCGGCGCACGCCGCTCATCATCGTCTCCGCCTCGGGCGGCATGCGCATGCAGGAAGGCGCGGTGAGCTTGATGCAGATGGCCAAGATGTCGGCCGCGGTGATGGCGCTGGACGAGGCCGGCATCCCCTTCATCAGCGTGCTCTCCGACCCGACCACCGGCGGCACCACCGCCAGCTTCGCCATGCTGGGCGATCTCAACATCGGCGAGCCCGGCGCGCAAATCGGTTTCGCCGGCCCGCGCGTCATCGAGCAGACCATCCGCCAGAAGCTGCCGGAAGGTTTCCAGCGCGCCGAGTTCCTGCTCAAGACCGGCATGCTCGACGCGGTGGTCAAGCGCACCGAGCTGAAGCAATACATCGCTAAATCGTTCGATTTCTTCTGCGGGCCAGTGGGCACCGAGCCGCGACCGTGAGGAGCTCCTGAGGGCGCGGACCTCTCCCAAGCTGCCGGCATACGCTCGCCCAGCTGCCGGCAGCCCACCTATTTCGCCCCTTCCGGTCGGATATAATGTTTGCTCGACCGCGGCCCGGGCCGCGGCGCGCCCCGGCAAATGAGGTGATAGGTGCTGAGTCTCCACATTATTGACATCGCGATCATACTCGCGTACCTGGTGTTGTCGGTCCTGGTCGGTTACTGGGTTTCTCATCGCGCATCGCGAGACATGAAGGCGTACTTCCTGGGCGGCAACACCATGCCCTGGTACGTGCTCGGCGTTTCGAACGCTTCGGGCATGTTCGACATCAGCGGCACCATGCTGCTGGTCTACTGGATGTTCGTTTACGGGCTGAAGAGCGTCTGGATTCCGTGGCTCTGGCCGACGTTCAACCAGATCTTCCTGATGGTCTTCCTGTCGGCCTGGCTGCGGCGCTCCAACGTCATGACCGGCGCGGAATGGATCCAGACCCGCTTCGGCAAGGGCCGCGGGGCGCAGCTCGCGCACATCATCGTCGTTATTTACGCCTTCGTCAGCATCATCGGGTTCTTCAGCTACGGCTTCAAGGGCATCGGCAAGTTCGCCGCGAACTTCCTGCCCTGGCACCTGAGCCCCAACCAGTACGCGCTGATCCTGATCGCGATCACGACCATTTACGTGGTCAAGGGCGGCATGTTCAGCGTGGTGGTCACGGAGGTCCTGCAGTTCTGCATCCTCTCGATCGCCTCCTTTGCCGTGGGAATCATCGCCATGGCGAAGGTGGCGCCCGGCGTGCTGCAGCGGTGCATTCCGGCCGGCTGGGACAACGTGTTCTTCGGCTGGCACCTGAACATGGATTGGTCGAAGCTGCTTCCTTCGGCGAGCGCCAAGATCGGCGAGGACGGCTACGGGCTTTTCGGCTTCTTTGTTATGGCCCTGTTGTTCAAGGGCGTGCTGATCAGCGCGGCCGGCCCGGCGCCGAATTACGACATGCAGCGCGTGCTCTCATGTAAGAATCCGCGGGAGGCGTCGATGATGAGCGGCTGGGTCAACGTGGTGCTGACCTTTCCGCGGTACTTCCTCATCACGGGGCTGACGATTCTGGCGCTGGCGTTCTACAGCGACCAGATCCGCGCCATGGGAACGCACATGGATTTCGAGGCTGTGCTGCCGCTGGCGCTGGGACGGTTCGTTCCCGCCGGCCTGCTCGGCTTCCTGATCGCCGGCCTGCTCGCGGCCTACATGTCGAACTTCGCCGCCACGGTGAACGCGGCGCCGCCGTACTTCGTCAACGACATCTACAAGCGCTTCATCAACCCCCACGCGAGCCCGCGGACGTACGTGCGGCTGAGCTACCTCAGCTCGTTCGCGGTGGTGGTTCTGGGAACGGCGATCGGCTGGTACGTCGCCTCGGTGAATGACGTGGTGATCTGGATCGTATCCGGTCTCTGGGGAGGCTACACGGCCTCCAACGTTCTCAAGTGGTATTGGTGGCGGTTCAACGGCTTCGGCTACTTCTGGGGAATGGTGGCGGGCATTTCGGCTTCGCTCACAATCCCAACCATTCTCGCCAGGATTCCCGCGCTGCAAGCGTTCGCGCACGCGCATTCCCTGAACCTGGACGTCTCGCTGGGATTCGTTCTGGTCCTGGCGATCTCGCTGATCGGATGCCTGGCCGGCACCCTGCTCACCGAGGCCGAGGACGAGGAAGTCCTGAAGGAGTTCTACCGCCGGGTGCGGCCGTGGGGCTTCTGGGGGCCGGTGCTGAAGATGGTCCAGCAGGAGGACCCCGCCTTCGCTCCCAACCCGGACTTCTGGCGCGACATGTTCAACGTCGCCGTGGGCATCGTGTGGCAGGTGACGCTGGTCGTTCTGCCGATCTACATCGTGATCCAGCAATTCGGCAGAGCCGCGGCCGCGCTGGCCATCGTCGCCGTAACTACGGTGATTCTGAAGTTCACCTGGTACGACCATCTGAAGAAGATGGACGTGAAAGCTCCCGTGGCGGCTCCCGCACGGTAAGCACCGCGGACCGCGCAACACTTCCGGCGGGTCCTTCGCAGGTCAGCACGTACGCGTACGAACCGGGGGCGGGAGGCTGGACGGATTCGGTTCCACTCGCCGGACGCCGGCCCACCCAGTCGCCGGAGGCCAGGCAGGACGCGGCGCCCGCCGCGGACCACTTCAGCGTGGCCGAATGGCCGAACGCGATCTCGGACGGGGCCACCGTGAGCGTGGCGCCGGCAGCCGGCAACGCCTCCCGGTGCGGCGGCGTCGTCACGCGAACGGCTCCCGCGCGGGCCGCGGAAAGGGGCGTGGGCGCCGCGCGGGTGTGCGCGAGCAGCCAGTCATAGATGTTCTGGTTGTAGATGTCGTAGGCCGGCAGCCCCTGGCCGAGGCCGGTCAGGTCAATCGTCAGGTATTCTTCCGCCATATTGTGCCCGCCCGAGGCGAAGACCGTGATTTTCGCGCGCTCGACCGGATTGCAGGCATTGATGGACTCGACCGTCTCGACCTGGTTCATATAGGGGCCGGCCGGATCGTCAGCGGCCTCAAACGCCCAGGACGGCGTCAGCTTGAGCGTGCATCCCGAAGTGGTTCCCCCGGAGCCGGACATCGGAACCACGGCCGCGAGCTGGTTCGGGTAGTGATTCACGTAGTCCCAGGTAAGACAGGAACCCGCGCTGTAGCCAGCTATGTACATGCGCGAGGTGTCGATGTTGTACGTGTTGATGGCGTAGTCGATGAAGAGCTTTGTCCCGAGCGCGGTGTAGTCATCGATCTCCGGGTCTATGCAGCGCTGTGGCGAGAGCACGATGAAGGGACGCGAATCGTCCCACAGGCCGCTGGCGATCAGTCCCGCCAGGTCGCCCTGCGGCGATCCGAATCCGGGCTGAACGGCTGTCCCGTCAGGAGTGAATCGCGCCCCGCCCCATCCGTGCTGAAAGACGATGAGGGGAAACTTCTGCGCGGGGCCGGCGCTGTAGTTCACCGGCAAGTGCTCGTAGTAGGCCAGGTGGGCGCTGGTGGTGCCCATGTCCCTGGCCGTTTGCTCCGTGAAGGTGCCCGCATTGACGCGCACCAGCCGCACCACCTCGACAGCCGGCAATTGGGCGCTGTCCACTACGTTGTATCGAATCAGGTAGTCGCCAACGTTGCCGACATTGGCCTCCAGTATGGCCAGTCCCGTGACCACGATCTGGCTGGTAATGTCGCCGTCATGCGGATCGGCGGCCGTGGCGCCGGCGTCGACGTAGGGGACGCCCAGGGGCTGGCTGACGACGCGGGGACCGATCAGCGTGATGACCGGCTCGTTCGGGTTGCCGGGATCGACGGGCGCGGTCGACATGCACGCATAGTATTGGGGCAAGGGGGTTGGATTCGGGGGCGCCGTGTACGGGGCCGCGGACCCGCCGCAGCCCGACGAGAGGAGAAGCAGGCAGCCCGCGGCGGCGAGTGCAATTCCGGCGCCAGCGCGGTTCATGAGCGCCAGCGTACCACACGCCGCCATCCGAAATAGGTTGGCCCTACGGCCGCCGTCGAGAGCTGCCGCGGCGCATCGGCCGGCGGTCGTCCGGGCGGGGAGACGGCACCGACGAGAGGACCGGCTCGGGCGGGGTCGGCATGCCGGCGGGGTAGACCACGACCTGGCGGAGCGGGCCCATGCCCGCGCTTTCGCTCCGCACCGCGGCCTCGTTGCGCAGAGCCAGGTGAATGATGCGGCGCTCGCGGCTGTTCATCGGATTGAAGTGGAACGGCATGCGCGAGCGCTTCACCTTCTCGGCCGCCGTGAGAGCGCTGACCCGCAACTCCTCGATGCGCAGCATGCGATAGTCGTTGGCGTCGAAGCACAGCCGGGAGTGGTCTTCGGGCGCCATGCGCAGCGCTTCCATGGTGAGCTGTTCCAGAGCCAGCAGCAGCTCCGCCTTGTTCTCGAGCAGGAGATCCACGTCCGGGCCGGAAAACTTCACGACGACATCGGGATTCTCGAAATCCGTGTGCCGCGCTTCGCCGCCCTCGACGTCGAACTTCAGCTTCAGACCCGCATGATTCATGACGGACCGGAGAAATGCCTCGATCCGCGGCCCCATCGCGCTCAGACTGTATTTTCCGTCACTCACCGTTTGCCCCCGCTGGGCTTCCTGGATTTCGCGGCCGGCGGCTGAGGCGCGGAAGCCACGGCCGGCGCCGGCATGGACTTATTGATGAAGTATTGCTGCACGATACCAACCAGATTACTGGTCAGCCAGTATAACACCAGGCCGCTCGAGACGCCGTAGAACATGAAGCCCATGATGAGCGGCATGAACATCATCATCTTCTGCTGGTTCGGATCGACCCCGGGGCTGGGCGTCATTTTCTGCATCACGAACTGCGCGACGATCATCGCGATCGGCAGGATGCGGATGGCCAGGTGCTCGGGCTGCGAGAGGTCGGTCACCCACAGCCAGTTCGCGCCGCGCATCTCGATGGCCACGCTCAGCATGGAGTAGAAAGCGATGAAAACCGGGAACTGCAGCACCATCGGCAGGCATCCGCCCATGGGGTTGACGCCGTGCTTCTTGTACAGCTCCATGACCTCCTGCTGCTGCTCGGCCTTGCGGGGATCGCGCAGGCCCACGTTCTTGTACTTGGCGTTGATGGCGTCGATCTGCGGCTTGAGCGCCTGCATCTTCTTCATCGACTTCATGCTGGTAAGCCGCAAGGGCAGCAGCACCATGTTGATGAGGATGGTGAGCACCACGATGGCCCAGCCGAAGTTGCGGGTCATGTGATCGTTGATCCAGTTCACCACCAGGAACAGCGGCTTGGCGAGCCAGCCGAACCAGCGGCCGAAATCGACCGTCTGCTCGAGGCGCGGATCCACCTTGCGCATCAAGTCCAGGTCTTTGGGGCCGGCGAACAGAGCGAAGTCGTTGCGAGCCTGACCGCCGACCTCGGCGCCGACGTGCGGTTGCTCCTCCTTATCCACGAGGCCGGGCACGTTGTCGCTTACCGTGCGGATCATAAAGCTGCTTTCGCCGCGAGGCAGGAAGACCGCGGTGAAGTAATGGTCCTCGATCCCGGCGAATGAGTAGGCCCCATAGTCGCTCACCGGTCCGTCCTTGGCTGCCTTGGCTGGCTTGGTGACCAGTTTCGCCGCCGCCAGATCGTAGAAGAGGGTGAGCTCGTCGCCGATGTGCTTTTGGGCCGCCGCGTCGCCAAAACCGCCCCGCCAGGCGAGCAGGTTCTCCAGGCCCTTGCCGCCCACGGTAACCTCGCTTGAAACCTGCGACAGGTAGCTCGCGCGCTCGAAATGGAATGCTTTGTGAACGACCACGTTGCCGTCGGAGTAGTCGAACTCCATGCCGTCGGGCACACGCTTGACGGCGTAGAGGACCGCGTTCACATCGACCGCCGGCTTCGCCTTCGGGAATGCCAGCGAGAAAGGATAGCCCGTTTTGGCGGCCCCCGCGGTGTTAACCAGCTCCAGCGGCTCGCCCCGGCTGTCCTTGTACTTCTTCAGCACCCAACTGGTCACCACACCGCCCCGGTTCGAGAACACGACGTGGTAGACGCTGGTGTCGACTTCGAAGGACTCTTGCGTGGCCGCCGAGACCGGGGGCCGAGCCGGCTTCGCCTGCGGCGCCGCGGGCTGGACCGCTTCCGCCGGCTCGGGCACGGGCCTGGTTTCTTCCGTGGCCGTTGCCGCGGGCTTCGATGGCGTCGTCTGCGGCGTCACGCCTTTGTAGAAATAGGGAGTAAGGAAGAGAACCGCCCCCATCAGAAGGAACGCCAGCATGAGCCGCCACTGCATCTGCGGCTCCGGCTGCGGGCTCACGGGGCTGGGGCTGTTCTTAGTGGTGTCCGCCATTTTCTGATTCACCGCACCGGATCGAAGCCGCCTTCGTGGAAGGGGTGGCATCGCAGCAGCCTTCGCAGGCCGAGCCAGATGCCGCGCGCCGCGCCGTAGCGGCCTACGGCCTCCATCATGTACTCCGAGCAGGTCGGGTAATAGCGGCAGGCCGAGGGCAACAGCGGGGAGACGAACCTCTTGTAGAACCGCAGCAAACCGATCACGATCCTTTGCACCGGGAAAAGAGCTGGCCGACTTCCCGCACCAGGCTCTCGAACGGCGCCGCCAGACATGCCTTGCGAGGATTGATCACGATCTCCCACTGCGGCTCCAGAGAATGAAGTTGCCTCCGCACGGCCTCGCGCACGCGGCGCTTCAGCCGGTTGCGGACCACCGAACCACCCAAAGCGCGAGGCACGGTCAAGCCAATCCTCGCGCACCCCGGCTCCGGCCGCCTCCGGCAGAACGCCGAGAAACAGGGGCTCGAAACCCGGAATCCCTCGGCATACACTTTTCGGAAATCGGCGGATCGAAGGATCCGGGCGCTCTTCGGAAACGATAAAATCCCCTTCGCCGGTTCGATCGGATTAGTCTGCGTTGGCTTTGCGAACGGCGGGCTCGTCGCTGACAGTCAGCTTCCAGCGCCCCTTCGCCCTGCGGCGTGAGAGAACGGCCCGCCCGTCCTTGGTTTTCATGCGCGTGCGGAAGCCGTGCGTCTTGGCCCGGCGGCGATTATTCGGCTGAAATGTGCGTTTTGGCATTGTGCGTACCGACCTGGAAGCGCGACCCGCGCGGCAAACCGCCTTCCGGCGCCGTGACCGCCACGACCGCACCCTCAACTAAACACAGTCTGAGCTTCGAGATCCAGACTTCGTGAAGCTCTAGTATAGCAAGGGTGGGGCGGCGGCGGGCGGCCATGTGGCACGCCGTCAGGGCCCGCCGGTTACTGCGGAGGGTCGCGGAGGATGACGATCTCGACGCGGCGGTTAGCGGCCCGGTTTGGCTCGGTGTCGTTCGGTTCGCGAGGGCTGTAAGAGCCGTAGCCGGCCACGGAAAGGCGCGCTTCCGGGATTCCGTATCGCTTGTTCAACACCTCGAGGAGGCTCAGGCCACGGGCCACCGAAAGCACCCAGTTGTCCCGGAAGCGGCGGTTGTGGATGGGGACGGCGTCCGCGTGGCCGATCAGGGTCACCTTGTTCGGGAGCTTGCGGATCGCCTCGGCGACCTGGCCGACCACAGGGAGCGCGGCGGGGCTGACCCGGTCGTCGCCGGATGGGAACAGGATGGCCTGAGGAAGGCTGACGACCAGCCCGCGCGGTTCGAGTTTCGGATTCAGCCCGCGCTCTTCGAGGATGCGTTGCGTCCCGAGGAGATCGTGGCAAGGCTCGGCTGCCGCAGCAGGCTTCGGAAACGCCGGGCGGGGCTGCGCCTCGACCTTGCGGAGGTCTTGCGCCGCAACCGCGACAAAGAGGACCAGCAGGATCGTGAGTATGTCGGCGTAGCTGAAAATCCAGCGCTGGCCGGTGCTGGCGGTGCAGGGCTGAGGCCGGTAGTTGGTCATGTTCGCGTGCGCGGCGCCATGGCATCCCGTTCCTCCTGGCGCAAGAAGGAGCACAGGCGCTGGCGGATCAGGAACGGATGCACCTGGTCGAAGAGGCAGAGAACGCCTTCGGCGATCAACTCGTGGATCTCGGTATTCTCGACGGCGCGGGCCCGGATCCGGTGCGCCGCCGGGAGGAGCAACAGGTTCGCCAGTCCCAGGCCGTAGAGCGTGGAAACGAATGCCATGCCGATGCCGTAGCCGACCGACTGCACGTTCGAGAACTGCCGCAGCACATCGACCAGCCCGACCACGGTGCCCAGGATCCCGAGCGTGGGAGCGAAGCCCCCGGCGACTTCGAGCACCCTGGCATCGGCCTCGCCCTGGCGTTCGCGGAGACGGAGCTCGGTTTCGAGGGCCGCCTGTAGCTCGGCGCGATTGGTCACGTCGATGGCCAGCAGCAGCGCCTCTTGGAGAAACCCATTCCCGACGCGGCGGATCTCGGGTTCCATCTTGAGCAATACCGTGCGCCGCGACTCCTTGGCGTAGTAGAGGATCTGCTCGATCAAGGTCTCGCGGCCGGCGGGCTCCGCCGAGAACAGATCCCGGACGCGCCGCGCGGTGTTGAGCAGGCTCGAAGCGGGAGTGGTCAGGAGGATGACGCCAAGCGTGCCACCGAGGACGATGAGGGCCCCGGAGGGCTGAAGGAAGTAACCGAGACCGACTCCAGTGGTCGCGATTCCCGCGATGGCGGCTGCCACCGAGATGGCCAGGCCCGCAAGGAAGCCGGCGTCCAGGCGCCGGGTGGGGCCGGCGCGGCCGTATGCGGCGGGCGCCTCGCTGGGTGCGGCTCGCATCGCGCCGGGTATGTCTCTTAGTGCCGTCTGAGAGGCGGACACGGTTGGTCTCCGCCGGAGTGCTGGGCAATTCGGGACCCACCGCGGATGTGCTTTGTTTCGAGGCAGGGAGCGCGCTGCGCCGGCGCCACGAACGTGCCACGCGCGGCGGGATGCGTCATGGGTTTGGCACGGGACAAGCTGAAGCTCGTCCTACTGGAGGAGGCCGAGGCGGGCGAAGGCTCGGAGGTTTTGATCCAACGCGGGGGCCAGGGTTTCGCGGGAGGCTCCGGTCAGCGGGAGCAGCTCGTCGATGAGGGCGGCACGGTCTCGCGTGCCATCGAGAGCGACCAGGACGCGCCGGCCGATTTCGTCACGCAGCTCAACCGAGGTGTGCAGCAGGGTGGTGACCATGTCCCCATTGCGCGCCTGAATGCGGACCAGCGGGCTGGCCATGGGCCGCTCGCCGGGCTCGGCGGCGAGCGCGGGAGGAGCGGCATACAGGCGCACGAGATCGCCGGCGAAGGCGCTCATGAGGATAGCCTCGACTTGCGGCGGCTCGCCGGGCAGGTCCGGAACGGAGACGGCGCGCGGCCAGGCCTCGATCAGCGCGTTGAGCACGGCAACGGCTGCCGGGTGCGCAGTGCGCAGGCCGCTGCGCGGCGTGCGGAACTCGGTCTGGTCGCCGGCGGCGGTCGCGGAGGCGGGGCAGGCGGCGTAGAGGCGGGAGATCTGGGCGGCGCGCAGGCAGTGATCGATCTCCAGCTCGCTGCGGCACAACAGGGTCTGGCGGAAGGCGCGGCCTTTGCGGTAGTCCAGAAGCTGTTCGCGCTCGGTGCGGTCAGGGACGCCCTCGGAGTCAATGTGGGTGTCGGAGAGCGTCGCCTCAGCCAAATACTGGAGCCCATGCGCGGCGGCCTCGCGGATGAAGTCGCGGAAGTAGAGCGGATGGTAGAACTCGCCCAGCTCATCGTGGTACAGCGCCGCATCGGTACGTTCAAGAAGGCGGCTCGCCTCGGCCTTGATGAGCGCGCCGTACTCGGCGGCGAGCGCCACGGAGTCCGCAAGCGAGGCGAGGAACTCGCGCGTCATTCGGACGCGCTCATCGGGGCCGGCGGCGGTGCGCGCGTGGGCGAGCATCATTTCGCGGAGGATCATTCGCGGGTGGCAACCCGGGTAGGCGTTGTAGTTGATGTAGGCGATACCCTGGCGGCGGAGCTGCTCGCCGGCGATGGCCAGGATCTTGCGGCGGACGTCTTCGGGCACCCAGGAGTAGAGGCCATAGGCGATCACGTAGTCGAAGCCGCCGTAGTCGGGGCCGAAGTCGCGGACGTCCATCCGGGCGAGGCGGATGTTGCGCAGGCCGAGCTCGCGGATGAGGGCCTGGCCGCGCGCGATGGGCCGGCCGGCGAGGTCGATGCCGAAAAAGTCGCTTTCGGGCAGGGCCAGGGCCATCGGAATGAGGTTGGCGCCATCGCCGCAACCCAGCTCGAGCACGCGGCAGCGCGGGGCGGGTGCGGGGTCCATTCCAAGCAAGCGGCCGATGACGGAGAGGCGGTCGGGGTGGGATTCGGGGAAGGGGAAGCCGGGATAGGCGATCTCGTCGTAGGAGTCGGTCATGCGCGCTTCCAGGCTAATGCCTCGACATGAGTGTCGAGGCGGCAGGCAGGAGTGCCTGCGCCACAATCCGGCTTAGGTGACATTGCGCTTCCAGGCTACCCGATCGAGGACTTCTTTGGCGGCGCGGGCGGTGTTGGCGTGGATGGTGACGGTGTCTTCCAAGTCGACGGCATATCCGCCGGCGAGGGCGACGGCGACGGGGACTTGGTGCATCAGGGCGCAGGAGAAGACCGTACGGTCGCGAGCCTTCAGTCCTTCGAGGGTGAGCGAGAGGCCGCCGAGCTGATCCTGGTAGTAGGGGTCGGCGCCGGAGACGTAGGCGACCAGGTCGGGGTGGAACTCGGCGACGGCGGGGACGAGGGCGGCGCGCAACCGTTCGAGGTACTCGCGGTCGCCGGTCTCGTCGGCGAGGTCGATGTCGATGTCGGAGGGCGGCTTCTCGGTGGGGTAGTTGTTGAGCTGGTGAATGGAGAGCGTGAAGACGGAGGGATCGGCGGCGAAGATGGCGGCGGTGCCGTTGCCGTGGTGGACGTCGCAATCGACGACCATGGCGCGGCGGATGAGGCCATCCCTCTGAAGGCGGCGGATGGCGACGGCGACGTCGTGGACGGCGCAGAATCCCTCACCGTGGTCGGGGAAGGCGTGGTGAAAGCCGCCGCCGAGGTTGAAACCGACACCGTCGGCAAGGGCCAGGCGGGCGGCGAGCGTGGTGCCGCCGGCGGCGAGCCAGAAGGCCCGGATCATCTGGGGGGAGTAAGGGACTTCGAGCTTCAGGATGTCGTAGTAGGTGAGGGTTCCGGTCTTGAGGCGCTCGACCCAATCGGGGTTGTGAACGGCGAGGATGTCGTCATCGGGGGCGGGCTCGGGCTGGACGAAGTCGCCGGGGCACGCGAAGGCATCGGCAAGGAGGCGATCGCGGATGAGGCGGTATTTCTGGGAGGGAAAGACGTGCTCGCCGAGGTTCAGGTCGTAACCGGGGTGGTAAACGAGCTTGAAGGGGAGCATCCCGGCTCACATTTTACCGTCGCTGGGCGCGGCGGTGGGTCAGGCGGCAGGCGGAGGCGTTCGCAGCCGAAAACCCCGATACACCAGCGCCGGGCCGCCTCCATGTTCGTGTACTCCAGGGCGATGCTCGGGAGCGGGAAGAATTGGGCTCGTTCCGCCGCCTGGCGCAGGACGCTCGTCGATAGGTTGGGGCCGCGGTGCGCTGCGCGCGGGCGGGGTGGGACGGCGGGCGTCCGTGAGGGCTTTGAGGGCGCGGTAGTATTCGCGGTTTAGCATGGTCTCGTAACGGGCGAGCTTGATGAAGGAGTCACCGTTACAGTTGCGGAAGAAGAGGAGCCCGAGGAGGCGGGTGTTTTCGTCGTACCGATCGCCGCCTTCGCGCCGGGCGGGGGCTTCGCCGCACCCGGCGGACTTCACGCTTTCCAGGCCGGCGAAGAAGAGGCCGGCTTCGATGCGGAGGAGGCGCTGGAGGCGCCACTGGGCCGAGGCCAACTGGTGGACGAGGAAGGTCCGGGTGGGGCCCTCGGGCTGGTGTTCGGCTTCGAGGGCGGCGAGGAGTTCGAGGTAGGCGGCGCGGTCCTCGTCGGGGAGCACGGCGTCGCGGGCGAGCAGGCCGTGGCGGCGAGCGTTGAGGCTGGATCTGGCCTTGCCCGCGGGGGTCCTGGGCCCGGTGCCGCGGCGGGCGTTTTCCTGGTTCGCTTTAATCTGAAGAGCGGATGCCATGGATCTCCTTGTCGGCTCCAGAAGAACACGGGCGCGGCGGGAATCCGGCGGGGGTTTGGGTTAAGTGCGTGGAATTAGGGGAGAAATAAAGGTGTGAATGGTGGAAACGGCGAAAGAGCCGGCTATATCCATAGAGTGGCGCACGCTTGAGAGGCTGATGAAAAAGCCCAGGAACTCAATCCGGGCTGCTGATGAACGCGGATCAACCACTTGTTTTCAATCAGCGTTTATCGGCGTTTATCCGCGGCCAGCAATGCTTTGGCCTCTCCTGGCCTTTTTCAGCGTTCTCTTCAGCGTGCGCCACATCGTTACAGCCGGTGCCGGTCGGCCAGCCGGCGGTCAGCTATCAGCTATCAGATGGCGCTCTGGCGACTGCGTGGTTCGGGGAGAGACGGAGGCGCCCGGCTGGCGCTCGTCCGATAGCTGATAGCTGGCGGCCGATTGCCGCGGGAGAGTGACGCGGAAGGAGGCGCCGGAGAGACGGCCCTCCACCAGGGCGATGTCACCGCCCATCAGCAGGGCGTTTTTGCGGGCGATGGAGAGGCCGAGGCCCATGCCGCGCTTTTTGAACGAAATGGCGGGTTCGAACAGGGTTTCGAGGGCTTCGGCGGAGAGGCCGGGGCCGGAATCGTGGATTTCGATGGCGACGGCCGCGCCGGTCGTGGAGGTGATGGCGAGCACGGCGCCGCCGGGGCCGGCGGCTTCCGCGGCGTTCTCGAGCAGGTTGGAGAGGATGCCTTTGAGCAGGTCCTCGTCAGCCAGGGCGACGGGGTCGGCGCCCGCGAGCACGACGTTATAGGCGACTTCGGGGTGGGCGGCCTTGAGAAGCACGATGCGCTCTTCGAGGACGGCGTTGACGGGGACGGCGGCGGAGCGGACGGGCGGCTCGGCGGCGAAATCGGAGAAGGCGCGGACGCGGCGCTCGAGACTCTCGACTTCGTCGATGACGATGCGGGCGGCCTGCTCGATGAAGGCGTCGCCGGGATTGCGCGCCTCGATCTCCTCGAGGGTGAGACGGATGGGGGTGAGGGAGTTTTTCAGCTCGTGGGCCATTTTGCGGGCCAGGAGCTGCCAACTGGCGAGCTGGGTGAGGTAGACCAAGCGGCTGCGGCTGTGCTCGAGCTGGGCGGCCATGTCGTTGAATGCGCGGATGGCGCGGCCGGTTTCATCGGACCGGCGTGGATCGAGGCGCACGGCGAGATCGCCCGAGGCGAGGCGGCCAAGTCCAGCGGTCAACTGGCGAATGGGGCGGCTGGCGTGGTGCGCCATCAGCGCCAGCAGGACGAGTGAAACGAGCCAGACCGTAGCGGCAAGCAGAACGTAGGTGTAGACGAAACCGCGGTGGAGATCGAGGGCGCCGGCGCGGGCGACGGTGTCGCGAGCCTGGCGGTATTCATCGGAGATGCGGGTCATGCCAAGGGGGCCGATGGGGGCCGACCAGGCGAGGACCTGGTTGGGGCGGCGCAGGAGGTAGGTGAGGCGGTCGCCATCGGGCTCGGAGAGAATGAAGCGCTCGGGCTCGGCGGATTGCCAGAATTGCTGGACTTCGGGCGGAGCGGAGGAGGCGGAGCGCCAGCGGTACTCGGGGGGGCGGCGGGCGGCGCCGGCTTTGAGGGAGTCGCGGACGTGCTGGTAGAGCTGGCGGCCGGTCTGCTCGGTGACTTTGGAGAGGCGATCAAGCTGGTCGGTGGAGGAGTAGGACAGGCTCTGCTCGAGGAGAGTGGTGGTCAGCCACCAGGTGGCCACCAGGGGCAGGACGGTGGCTCCGATGAAGATGAGGATGAGCCGGGCGCGCAGGCTCATCGGGCAACTCCGGGGCGGGCCAGCAAGGCGAGGCGGAAGGGGCCGGCGTCGATGGACCAGCGGCTGTCGCCACCATGCGAGCGGCGGCTGAAGATCTCGACCAGGCGGGTGAGGCTGACGCCTTCCTCGGTCATGATGTGCGTGTCTTCGGCGGGGTTCTCGGCGCGCGCTTCCAGACGCAGCCAGAAGGGCTGCTGGGGGGCGAGGCCGGCCTGGGGCAGCGTCAATTCCTGAATGCACCAGGATTCGGCGGCGCGGGCGGAGAGGCGCGAGACGGAGCGGCGCGGGTTGCCGAGCTTGGCGATGGAGAAGGTCTCCTCCCACATGTCGTAGCTGAAGACGAAGCGCTCGATGTCGCGGTGGGTGACGGTGGCCCAGCGGTCGGTGGAAAGCGCGAGCTGGAGGGCGAAGGGAACCAGACCGCCGTTGCGGAGGCGCTCGAGGGCGCTGCCGGAGACGAAGCGGAGCTGGGGGGCGGAGACGCGGATCTCGCCGGGCTCGAGACGCGGATCGAGGGCCTCATCCGGAAGGGATTTCGAAAAACACGCGCCGGAAGCGGGCAGCAGGAGGTAGAGGAGCTTCCGGCGCGTGATGCGATATGGGCCGCTCATCAGAGATTCAAGCCTGCGATGAAGGTCGGCTCCGGGTGGCCGTTCCGCAGGGGGAAGGCCAGGAGCAGGGCGAGGTCGCCTATGCGGACGCCGCCGCCTACGGAGTGGTGGACGGCGGCGCGGTCGCCGGCGTTCCAGACGGCGCCGGCGTCGTAAAAAGTCTCCACGAAGCGGTATCGGTATTCCACAGAGTTGTGCACCAGGCGGTTGGCGCCCAACGGGGCCAGGTCATACTTGTTCCAGCCGCGCAGGGTAGTGCTGGTGCCGAGGACGAAGCGCTCGAACAGGGGCGCGGCGCCGCGAATGATACCGGAGGTGAGGTGGGAGGAGATGCGGTGCGCCCCGTGCCACACGGTGTAGCAGAGGTCGAAGGAGTGGCGGGTGTAGTCGAAGTCGCTGGCGAGAGAAGTGGTGGCCGCGCGCAGGCTGTAACCTGCCTCCACCCGTTGCTGACTGGACCCAGTCCCCTCCAAGAGCCGATCATAGCGCAGAGTAGTTATCACGGCATTGGAGGCTTCCGAATGCGCGGCCGTAAGTTGAGGTTGAAGCCATTCAAAGCTGAGGCCCGCGGATAGCTTCAGCGAGCGGGACAGGGCGAAGGTGGCCACGGGCTCGATGTCCTGGCGGGCGCGGTAGAGCGCACCGGCGGAATCTGACAGGCCGGAGGCTGACAGGCCGGAATCTGACAGGCCGGAGGCCTGTCCCACTGTGGCTGGGCTCCAGGATTCGTGGAAATCGCCGAAGTCGAGGGCGAGGCGCACGCGGCCGTCCGCGAGTTGACGGTTCTCATAGCGGGCGCGGAAGCCGGTGAAGCGCTCGGCGAGCGTGTCGCCGTCGCTGAGGAGGCCCGCGGTCAAGATGTTCTTGTGGGACTGCACGGTGGCATCGACTTCGCCGTTCCAGCCGCCGTTTGAAACATAGAGAGCCTTGGCGGCGGCGAGATCGAAGGGCTGCTGGTGGCTGCGAATTTCGATGATGATCTTGATGTGTTCGGGCAGCTCGCCACGGGCGATGCGGACCGAGACGGAGTGGCCGGGGAGGGCCTTATCGATGAGGCGGGAGAGCTCGTCGAGTTTCTGCTGGCTGAATTTCTGGCCGATGAGGGCGTGGATTTCCTGGCGAAGGTTGCGGCTGAGGCCGGCCTGATCGATGCCGCTGACTTCGACGCTCTCGACGGTGTAGCGCTCGTTGACATTGGCCTCGAGGTCCTGGGCGGGGGCGAGGGGGGCGGCCAGAGCCAGGAGCGCCAGGAGCCGGAGAGCCTTCATACGGGGGAGGGGTAGCAATCCGGCGGCCATCGGCAAGTTGTTGAGCGGCAGGAGCCATCTGGGCGCGGAGTGTGACGCAGAGGCACAGGTGTGGCGGCATAGGTTTCCGAAGATCCGGGCGCAGGCGCACGGTTTGGCGCTGCTGAACGGCTCCAACTACTTGCTCAGGCGCAGCACCTGCGATGAAACCGCCAGGAAGGCCTGAGAGAGCGAGGCGGGGCTGGCCGAGAAGATGAAGGTGCCCTGCGGCTGGCTGGACCAGGTGGCGCAATTGGCCTCCAGCGCGCAGGCCTTGTAGAGAGGCGGCGAATTGTAATTGTCGCCGTTGGGGTCGTTGGCCAGGCGCTGCATGAGGACATAGTCGGGCGGGCTGGTGGAGGTGCCGCCCAGGCCGATGCCGAAGAAGTAAGCCGGGATCGTAGCGTTGGAGCGGGCCCGGTAGGCGGCGTTGTCAGTCGCGTTTAACGCGGCATTGTGGTAAGTCGGGTAACTGTTGGCTACGATCTTGCCACCCGAGAGCGTAACCGGCAGATAGCCGTAGGATGGGTTCAACTGGTTTCCCCAGACATCGGTGGTCGGGAACCAGCCAATGTCCCAGTTGTTGGAGGGCGTGACCGGGTGGGAGTTGGTGCCATTGAACGCGCAGCCGGATGCATTCGCCCACATGGTGCTGCTGGTGCTGTTGAAACTGTTGCTGGTGCTGGTGGTCCAGTAGTTCATCAGAAGCTGGAACTGGTTGCTTCCTCCCGGATCGTCCGAATAGACCGCGCCAACCATCCCGGCGGGGATGTTGGAGAAGTAGCTGCCCGAGCCCAGCGTCAGGCCCGAAGTCCAATTCGGCAGAACCGCCGAGCTGGCGAACCCGCCCTGGCTCAGCTTCTTGGTGTTGTTGTCGGTGCAAGTGCTGGTGTTGTTCAGCGCGGTCTTGCCGTTCACCGAGTCCCAGAAGTTCAGGGTGAGGGTGTTGGGCAGGCCGTCGGTCTCGAACATGATGACGTTCAGCGCGCCGGGCAGGTTGACCCGGTAGAGCTCGTTATAGGCGACCGAGATGGCTTCGGCGGTGCTGGTGCCGCCGGCGCAAACGATGTTGTCGAGCGCGCCCGAGCCACTGCCCGAGTTGTTCTTGTAGCCCAGCACGGATTGGAAATTGGTGGTGGGGGAAGAATGGAGGTACGCGTTGCCGCTGAAGGACACCAGGCCGATCTGGTCGCGGCCGGCGGCGAACTGGCCGGTGAAGAGCTTGGCGGCGGCGATCATGCTCGAGCAGGCGCCGGCGTTCTGCATGGAGCCGGAGCGGTCGAGCACCATCATGACCACCACGTCGCGGCGAGAGGCGTTGCCGGAAGCGGAGAGCGCGGTGGCGCCGGCGCCGAACCAGCGCATGAAGAAGCTGGGCACCCTGGTGGAGGCGGTTACGGTGACGTTACGGACGTGAGCGTTGTTCGGATCGTCGAAAACGTGCACGGTGGCCTGGCTCATCTGCGTGTTGGTAGTCCCCCAGGCGCCCGAGGGGAAGTTGGCGTAAAACCAGTTGACGGCGTTGTTCTGCGCGGCTATGGCCTGGGCCGAGGTGGTCTGGCCCAGGTTGAGGGCGCGAGCGGCGGCCAGGGCGGCGCCATCGACGGCGGCCTGGAACCGCGCCTTGACCGAGTAGAGGACGCTCACGTCGATCATCAGTCCCACGGCGGGGACGATGAAGGTGAGCGCGAGTCCGGCCAGCAGCAGGCTGACTCCTTTCTGGCGAAGACGTTGGTTCGGCATCGGAGTTCGACCCTTCAGAAGAAAGAACGCGCGTAGACGCCCCCGCCCAGGAAACTTCCCAGGTTCAAGTCGGGCGATTGGGCGTAAAGCTCGGCGACGTAGCAGACCTGGCCATCCTGCAAGGGCGTCTGCCACAGGCGGCCGAAGCTGGTCTGCGCGGCACTGGGCAGCCTGGCTCCGGCATCGGTGACCGGACTGGCGATGACTCCGGCGGACGAGATGGAGGCGGTGGCCGGATTGCCCAGCGAACTCGGTTTCGTGGCGGCCAGACTCCCATTCCCGAACTGGATGCGCTGGGTGAAGACGAAGCTGTTGGCATTGGTGCAGTGGGACGCGCCGACGGAGGCGCAATTGGGGTCGGTGGCGGACCCGATATACATGACCTGAGACAAGGTCACCAGGACGTTTCCCTGGTTGCCGGCGTTGGCAGCGCTATTCCCGCTAAACGACGAGCCGATTTGGAGGTTGAGGCCCTGAGCCAGGCGCTGCGCCAACTGCTGCATGGAATAAGTGGAGAAGTCCGCGCCGTGGATGTACATGTCGGCCATGTCGCGCGAGACCTGGTTGACCTGGATGCTGCGGATGAGGTTCATGCCGGTGATGAACGAACTCACCAGAAGGCCGGCCAGCAGGAGCGCGGTCAACGAGAACTCGATCAGCTCCTGACCCTTCCGCCTCCGGCTGCGGCGTGTTTCGGCCATGCTCAAGAGCCTGCCGCGCCCGCTCGTCATTCGGGCACCGAATTAACGCCGGCCGGGTATCCGCCCAGGATGTCGGAAGAATAGGCGCTGAAGGTCAGCGGCCTGGTGGAGTAAAGGCCACCCGCGCCGAAGGCGCCGCTGAGCGGCGCCAGCCAGGACCACGACACGTTCTGCACGGAGACCTGGACGACGTTGCCGGGGATGTTCCCATGGCTGACGATGGGCGTGTTCAGATTGGCGGGCGAGTAGTAATTTACAAAGATATGCCTGGGCTGGTCGCTGGTGGTGACCACGCCCATGGCGTACTGCTGGACCACCCGCTCGATGGAGGCATCCTGGCCGAGAGAGCCGGAGATCTGGAAAGTGATGGCATAGCGGCACCCTTCCCGCACCGCGTTTTGGAGCGTGCTCCAGCGGAACAGGAGCAATGAGAAATCCGCAAACGCGAAGATCAGCGCCAGGAGCGGAAGGAAGGTGAGCGCACACTCGATAACAATGCTCCCGCCGGCGCGGCTCCGCCGCCGTCTCGAGACGCGAGGGGCGCACGTCACCGCCGCCTTCCGCGGCATGGCGGCTTCCGGGATTTGCGTTGATGGAAACACACCTAGCCCGATTGAACGACGAGAGGCGCCGGAACGGAATCGGGTTTCCGCCTGAGCCTTCGGGCGCCGTTATGCGGGCAGCCAGGAGAGGCTAGACCCCCACAAATGTGTGGTACGTCGGTACTGGAGGGCGTTTTTGATGGTACCGGTACCTCAAGGGAAACATTGAATTTATCCGAATCAAAGCGTATTCTTTTGATGGTGCCTATGAATCGGTTGGGGGTAGTGGTGTGTCTTTGTGCGGTGATGGCTGCGGTGGGACAGCAGACCGCGAAGATGTACCCGGGGGCCAAGCTCGACAAGGCCGCGACGGAGCAGGCGAGGACCGGCCCGGCGGCGCAGCCGGATTCCGAGGTGACTGTTTATACGACGCCCGACGCCTTCGATAAGGTCTACGGGTTCTTCCAGAAGAACGGCAGGGAGTACAAGGCGATCGGAAGCCGGGTACGGAAACTGCCGAACGGCAAGGAACTGCGCGACGCCTTTTTCATTCTGGACGATGGGCGGGACCTGGTGACCTCGAAGCGCTGGGTGAAGCTCCAGCGGCCGTATCTCGGACAATATGGCCTGGGGCGAAACGGCGCGGGCCAGGACGATATCAAGGACGTCACGGCGATCGTGCTGACTAGAAAGAAATAGGCGGGACTCTTGGGGCGCGTCGTTCTGCCGGGCTATTTCCTGAGGCGGGAAGCAAAGGCAGCCGCGGTTTCAAAAGCGAGGCGCATTTCGTCCGAGGTGAGCCCGGCGCGAAGGCGCTGAAGCTCCTCGATGGCCGCGGCCAGGGCGGAATCGACGGCCGCGCGGTTGGTCTCGAGGATGTCCCCCCAGAGATCATAGGAGCTTAAAGCCAGGCGGGTCATGTCGGCCAAGCCGGGGCCGGCGGCTTTGAGATGCTCGGGGGCGGAGAGGCGGGCGGCCAGCGTGGCGGCCAGCGCGGTCGAGAGCAACTGGGGCAGATGCGACGTGAGCGCGACGACGCGGTCGTGTTCCTCGGGAGTCATGGCCAGGGGGACCGCGCCGGTCTTGCGAATCCAGAAGAGCAATTCGCGGGCGGGGGGCGTGTCGAGATCGGCCGGGGAGGCGGGCGTGAGGATCCAGGTGCGGTTGGCGAACAGGGCGGCGTCGGCTTCGGCCGCGCCACGTTTCTCCTTGCCAGTCATGGGATGGCCGCCCAGGAAGCGGGCGCCGCGGATGGAGCGGCGGGCCTGTTCGACGATGCGGGCCTTGGTGCTGCCGGCGTCGGTGACGAGCGCTTCGGGGCGGAGGCAGGGACCGATGACGCGCAAGGTCTCGAGGATGCGGCCGATGGTTTGGGAGAGGTAGATCAGGTCGGCGCGGGTGACGGCCTGAACGAGGGGGAGCGCTTCGTCGATGGCGCCGCGCTCGAGCGCGTCCTTGAGGGCGGGGGGGAGCTGACGCCGAGGATGCGGCCGTCGAAGCCGGCGGCTTTCAAGGCGAGGCCGAAGGAGGCGCCGATCAGGCCGGTACCGACGATGGCGACGGTTTCGATCATGGCCGAGCTGGGGCGATGGTGCGGTTGACGGCGGGGGCGATGATGCGAAGCTGGGACATCAGCTCGGCGAACTGTTCGGGCCAGAGGGACTGGGCGCCGTCGCTCAAGGCGCGGTCGGGATCGGGGTGGACCTCGATGAGAAGGCCGTCGGCGCCGGCGGCCACGGCGGCGCGGGCCATGGGGAGGACCTTGTCGCGCCGGCCGGTGCCGTGCGAGGGATCGGCAATGATGGGCAGGTGCGAGAGCTTCTGGACGACAGGGATGGCCGAGATGTCGAGAGTGTTGCGGGTGTAGCTCTCGAAGGTGCGGATGCCGCGCTCGCACAGGATGATGTTGGGGTTGCCGGCGGCCAGGATATACTCGGCGGAGAGCAGAAGCTCCTCGATGGTGGCGGAGATGCCGCGCTTGAGCAGGATGGGCTTGGGCTGCTTGCCGACCTCGCGGAGCAGGTTATAGTTCTGCATGTTGCGCGCGCCGACCTGGAGAATGTCGGCGTAGGCGCCGACGAGCGGGATCTGGGTCTGGTCCATCACCTCGCTGACGACCAGCAGGCCGAAGCGGTCGGCGGCCTCACGGAGGAGCGCGAGTCCCTCTTCGCCGAGTCCTTGAAAGCTGTACGGGGAACTGCGGGGCTTGAAACCGCCGCCGCGGAGGACGACGGCGCCGGCGCGGGCGACGGATTCGGCGACGGAGAGCATCTGCTCGCGGCTTTCGACGCTGCACGGCCCGGCCATCACCACGATGGCGGGCCCGCCAATTTCCACCCGGCCCACTTTGACGACGGTGCCTTCGGGGCGGAAGTGACGGCTGGCCAGCTTGTAAGGCGACATGATGCGGTGCGCCTCCTGGACGCCGTCCAGGACCTCGAAATCGGCGGGCTCAAACTGGTCGATGGGGCCGACGCCGCCGAGGATGGTGTGAACCGCGCCGGTAGAGCGGTGCACGGTGAAACCGAGGGTGACCAAGCGGTCGATGACGGATTCGATCTGCTTCTCGGTGGCGCCGGCTTGCATGACGACTAACATAGGGGGCTCCTACTGGGGGTGGGGCAGGCGCCTGCGCACGGCCTGGACAGACCAAACGCGCACCGCTCCCCGAGGGACTGCAAAGAAATCCTGGGGACACGCCTGCGCCGGTCCGCAGGCGGCACACTCGGCATGTCCAGCCCGGAGTGTTCCCGGATTTCTTTGGAGGCGGGTCTGTAACACCTCACGGCTTGCCATCTTTCTCCAGCATGCGCAAGCGTTGGATGTTGCGCATCTCGTCGATGATACGCTCAAAGACCCGTTTGACGCCGTCGGCGCTGAGGGGGCCGGGGTTGTAAGAGGTGATGTTTTCGATGACCTCGTCCTCGCGGCGGGGCTCGTAGATGGGGATGTTGAGGTGGCGCTTGACGCGGCCGATCTCCTCGACGATGCGGGTGCGCTCGCTGAGCAGATCGAGAATGCGGCGGTCGAGGACATCGATGCGATCGCGGCAATCGGCCAGGACTTTGAAGCCGTCTTCGGGGGTCATGAGGGCCTCGCGAGATCGAAGCCGCGCTTGAGAGCGCGGGCGAAGTCTTCCAGGTGCGCTTCGAGACCGGGGTCGGCGGCGTGCTGCTCGATCAGATGGACGATGGCGCTGCCGACCACGACCGCGTCGGCCAGGGCGCCGGCGGCGGCGACGTGCTCGGGGCGGGAGATGCCGAAGCCGATGGCGAGCGGGAGGCCGGTGACGCGGCGCATGGCTTCGACCAGCGGGGCGGCGGAGGCGGACAGCGAATCGCGCTCGCCGGTGACTCCGGTGCGCGAAACCAGGTAGGCAAAACCGGAGCAGTACTGCGCGATGAGGCGGAGGCGGGCCTCGGTGCTGGTGGGCGCGGCCAGGAAAACGGTGTCGAGGTTGTGAGCGCGCAGGAGGGCGACGTGCGCGGCGGCTTCTTCGACGCTGAGATCGGTGAGCAGGACGCCATCGATTCCGGCGGCGGCGGCGTCTTCGGCCAGCGCTTCCACTCCATACCTGAGGACCGGGTTGAGGTAGGTGAACAGGAGCAGCGGGACCTCTGAGGCGCGGCGGATCCGGCGGGCGACTTCGAGAACGCAGCGGAGCGAAGCGCCGGCGCGGAGGGAACGCTCGGAGGCGCGCTGGATGACCGGACCGTCGGCGATGGGATCGGAGAAGGGGACGCCCAGCTCGACCAGGTCGACGCCGCCGCGGACCAGTGCGGCGACGAGCGCGGGCGTGCGGTCGAGCGACGGGTCGCCGGCGGTGAGGTAGCCGATGAGCGCCTTCCGGTTGGCCGGACGGAGGCGGTCGAAGAGGCGGGTGATCCTAGTGGGCATGGGTCACCTGGGCCCACGGTTGGCGGGCCTGACAGGCCGGAGGCCTGTCCCACTCAGTCAAGCTCGGGGAAGTTTTCGCGGTAGATTTCAATGTCCTTGTCTCCACGGCCTGACAGGTTCACGAGGAAGATTTCTCCCTTGGCTTGCGGGGCGCGGCGGACCGCCTCCGCGACGGCATGGGACGATTCTAGCGCGGGAATGATGCCCTCGGTGCGCGAGAGGAGGCGGGCGGCTTCGAGCGCCTGCGTGTCGCTGGCGGAGGTGTACTCGGCGCGTCCCTGGTCATGCAGCCAGGCGTGTTCGGGGCCGACCAGGGCGTAGTCGAGCCCGGCCGAAACCGAGTGGGTGAGGGCGACCTGGCCTTCCCGGTCCTGAAGCAGGTAGCTATAAGCGCCCTGGAGGACGCCGGGGGCGCCGCCGGAGAAGCGCGCGGCGTGCTGGCCCAGGGCGGTGCCCGAGCCGCCGGCTTCGACACCGATGAGGCGAACGGCGGCGTCCTCGATGAAGCGGTGGAAGATGCCGATGGCGTTCGAGCCGCCGCCGACGCAGGCGAAGATGGCGTCGGGGAGGCGCCCCTCGGCGGCCAGGATCTGGGCGCGGGCTTCCTCGCCGATCACCGATTGGAAGTCGCGAACCATGAGCGGGTAGGGGTGCGTGCCCAGGGCCGAGCCGAGCAGGTAGTAAGTGGTCGAGACGTTGGTGACCCAGTCTCGCATGGCCTCGCTGATGGCGTCCTTGAGGGTCCGGCTGCCGGAGGCGACTCCTTCGACACGCGCGCCGAGCAGGCGCATGCGGAAGACGTTGAGGCTCTGGCGGCGCATGTCTTCGAGGCCCATGTAGACGGTGCAGTCGAGGCCGAAGAGGGCGCAGACGGAGGCGGTGGCGACACCGTGCTGGCCGGCGCCGGTCTCGGCGATCACGCGCCGCTTGCCCATGCGGCGGGCGAGGAGGACCTGGCCGAGGCAGTTGTTGATCTTGTGCGCGCCGGTGTGGAGCAGGTCTTCGCGCTTGATGTAGATGCGCGCGCCGCCGAGGGTTTGGCTCAGGCGGCGGGCGAAATAGAGCGGCGTGGGGCGGCCGGCGTAGTTGTGGAGCAGATCCTGGAGCTCGGCATCGAAGGCGGGGTCGCGGCGTGCGGCGTGGTAGGCCTTCTCGAGCTCGTCGAGCGGCGCCATGAGGGTTTCGGGCACGTAGCGGCCGCCGTAGGGGCCGAAGTGGCCGCCGGCATCGGGCAGGGAGTAGTTCATGACAGAACCGCCTTGAGGAATTGCGCCATGCGGCCGCGGTCCTTACGGCCAGGCGCGGATTCGAGGCGCGAGCAGGCGTCGACGCCCCAGGGCCGGGCTTCCTCGATGGCGCGGCGGACGTTGGTTTCGTCGAGACCGCCGGCGAGGATGACGGGGCGGCGTGCGCCGCGGGCAAGCGTCCAATCGAAGGTTCGGCCGGTGCCGCCGTAGAGCGAGCCGGAGGGCGCATCGAGGAGGAAGGCCTCGGCGGTCAGAGCGTCGAGAGACGCGACGTCGAAGCCGGGAGCGACCGGGAGGGCGCGCCAGACGCGCAGGCCTGCGGGAATTTCGGGCGACTCGCCGTGGAGCTGAACGATATCGAGCCCGAGTTGGGCGGACAGAGCGGCCACATTCGCGGCGGGCTCGTCGGCGAAGACGCCGACCTTGAGCACGCCCGGCGGGAGTGCGGCGAGAATCGCGCGGGCCGGCTCCGGAGCGAGATAGCGGGGGCTGGGCGGATAGAAGTTGAAACCGAGAGCGGAAGCTCCACCCTCGGCGGCGGCCAGAGCGTCGCCGCGGTTTGTGATTCCGCAGATCTTGACCATCATTGCTTGGGGGACGCGGGCGGCTTTGACGACGCGGGCGGTTTGGAGGACGCCGGTGGTTTGGGCCGGGGGTTCGCGCACGGGATCAGACTTTCGAGGGCATGGCGGCGGTCCTTGGAACGCATGAGGTGCTCGCCGATCAGGAAGGCCTGGAAGCCGGCCTGCTGGAGACGGCAGATATCCTCGGCGGAGCGAATGCCGCTCTCGCTAACTTTTACGACGCCCGCGGGGATGCACGGGGCCAGGCGGAGCGAGGTCTCGAGACTGACTTCGAACGTGCGCAGGTTCCTATTGTTCACGCCGATGATCTGGGCGCCGGAGTCGAGGGCGGAGGCGAGCTCGGTCTGGTCATGGACCTCGACCAAGGCGGCGAGGCCTAGACGGGCGGCGTATTCGCGAAGCTGGCGCAGGCGCGGAGCGGGGAGGATGGCGGCGAGCAGGAGGACGGCGTCGGCGCAGCGGGCGGCGGACTCGGCCACGTGGTACTCGTCGAGAATGAAATCCTTGCGCAGGACGGGAAGACGGACTGCGCCGCGGGCGATGTCGAGATCGTCGATGCTGCCCTGAAAGAATTTCTCGTCGGTGACGACGGAGAGGGCGGCCGCGCCGCCGGATTCGTATTCGCGGGCAATGGCGCCGGGATCGAAGTCGTTCGCGACAAGGAGGCCTTTGCTGGGGGAAGCTTTCTTGATCTCGGCGATGATGGCGGGGCTGCGGCCGAGGAGCGCAGCGCGGAAGTCGCGGCGGAAGGAGCGATTCTCGGAGGCCAGGGATTCGAGCTCGGCGCGCCGCATCACGGAGGCAGCGAGCTGGGCCCTTTTGTAGTCCACGATCCGCGCGAGAATGTCAGGGACGTTGCCGGTCATCGTCGAAGAAGCCTTTATCGTAGCATGGCGGGTCGGAGGGTTAGGATCCGTCAGGATCCGTCAGGCAGCAGCCGTCGGTGGCAGGCAGTGTTGACAAAGCCACTCGCGGTGGGTAATAACGGCTGTTTGGCCTGGGCAAGTAAGGAAGGCGGGGACGAACTGAGAACCGCAACAGACCGCTCGACCGGGGACGACGCAGGCCGTGGAAGAGTGCTGACCTGGATCTGGGTGTTTGCAGCGTACTTCCTGATCTGCCTGTTGGTTCAGACATCGACCAAGGCGTGGGACGCGCCCTTCACTTCGTATCCCGACGAGCCGGCGCACATGGTCGCGTCGGTGATGGTGCGGGACTATCTGGCATCCGGCCCGACGGCGCCCAGGCCGTTTGCCGATAATTACTACCGGCACTATCCCTATTTCGGCATTGGCATCTGGCCGCCGTTGTTCTACTTCGTGACGGCGGTCTGGTTTCTGATAGCCGGCGTGGGACGGTTACAGGCGCTGCTGGTTGTGGGCGCGGCGGCGGCCGGAGCGGGGGCGGTGGTCTGCGGCCTGACTCGCAAGCGGGCGGGCCTGGCGGCCGGCTTCTCGGCGGGTCTGCTGTTCCTGAGTCTGCCGGAGGTTCAGCGCTGGATGTGCGCGGTGGCGGCGGACGATGTGGTGGCGTTCTTCTCGCTGGCGGCGGCGGCGTGGCTGATCCGCTACCTCGAGCTGACGAGCTACCGCAACGCGCTGGCCTTCGCTTTGTGCGCGGGCTGCGCCATCCTCACCAAGTACAGCGCGTGGTTTCTTTGCGCCCTGCCGTTTGCCGCGCTGCCCGCAGTGCGGCGGCGGGACCTGCTGCGGAAGCCCAGTTTCTGGGTGCAGCCGGTGGCGATCGCGGCGTTGGTCGGACCGTGGACGATCTGGACAGAGAGTTTTATCACGCGAGTCCCGGGGCCGCCGCTCGGGCCGCTGGGGGGACGGCTGGGGGCCTTTTCCCTGGCGACGATCGGAGTCTTTCCGCCGGTGCTGGCGGTCGCCGTGGTGGTTGGCTTGCTGGCCCTGGCTTTGAGGCCGGGGGTTTGGAGAGCGGACGTCGCGGTGCTGGGCCTGATGGTTGTGGGGCTGATAGCGTTTCTGTCGATCGCGCCGCCGGCCGGGGTGGAAGCGCGCTACCTTCTCCCGGCTGCCGGATGTCTGCTGGCGCTTGCGTTTGCCGGATGGCAGGCCGCGCTCGAGCCGTTGACGCGGCGCGGCGGAGCTTGGGCGAGGGCGGTTCCAGCATTTTCTCTGGCTCTCGTGCTGCCGATCGCCGCGACTCACTTCGGCGTTTTCCACAGGGCGCCGCGGTACCCGATACGGGCGGTTGTGGCGGCGGTGGTGGCGAATCCGGAGTGGACCGGGAAGCGGATTCTGGTAGCGTCCGATCTGGAGGGGCCCATCATTGCGGAGTTCGTGCTCCAGGATCGTCGCCGTCCCAGTCACTGGCTGCTGCGCCCCAGCAAAGTACTCGCTACGTGCAACTGGTACGGCATGGAGTATTCCAGCCGCTTTCATTCGGCGGATGAGATGGGGGCGTGGCTGCAAACGGGCCGCGTCGAGGCGATCATCTGGCACCAGCGCCACGGCGAGTTGCTTGCTCACGAGGCGTTTCTCGGCCAGGTGCTGGCCGCCCATCCGCCCTGGCTGCGCAGAGTGGCCAGCTTCGATTCCTCGGCGTGGGAGATCTACGAGTACGTGGCGCCGGCTGCGGTAGCGCCGGGCCGGCAAGAGCAGGCGCAGCCGCCTGTTCCACGCTAGTTGGTTTCCAGTATTGGTAAAACGGCGGGCTCGGGGTATTCTTGAAGCGCTGAGGGGCGGTATTGGTTCGCCCCGGGGGGTTGGGCGGAGGGGTCTATGCAGTCTCGCGGGCTGGGCAGGTGGGTTGCCGCCGGCTGCCTGCTTCTCATCCTGAATAGCGCTTACATCTGGGCATTCGCGTCGCCCACGATCTTCTATATGGGCAACGTGCTGCTGCACGTGGTGCTGGGCGTGGCGGTGGCGGCGGGCGCGGTGGCGCTGCTGCGGGGACGGTGGCGGGAAGCGCCGGTGGAGGCAGCCGGCGCGCTGGGCCTGGCGGCCGCGCTGGGACTGTTCCTGACTTTCGCCGGGACGACGCGCGATCACAACTGGGCGCTGTGGGGCCACGTGGCGGCGGCGCTGGCGGGGCTCGCGTTGCTGGCGCGATTCGTGCGGCGGAGGGCTTTCTATGCCGCGCTGGCGCTGCTAGTGGCGGCGCCGCTCGTCTCGCAGGCCTGGCGGCGGGCGTTTCCCGACCCCGACGACCGGATCGTGAACCCTCCCAGCGCGCCGCTTTCGATGGCGGGCGAGGGCGGCGGCCCGGCGTCGCCGTTTTTTCCGTCCTCGGCAAAGACCAACGTGGGCGGCACAATTCCTTCGAACTTCTTCATGGATTCGGAGAAGTGCGGCGAGTGCCACAAGGACATCTACGCGCAGTGGAAGAGCTCGATGCACCACTTCGCGAGCTTCAACAACCAGTTCTACCGGAAGGCCGTGGAGTACATGCAGAGCGTGGTGGGGACCAGGCCGAGCAAGTGGTGCGCGGGATGCCACGATCACGCGGTGTTCTTCAACGGGCGGTTCGATAAGCCGATCGAGCCGCAGATCGATACGCCGGAGGCGCAGGCCGGGCTCGCGTGCACGTCTTGCCATTCGATCGTGCACGTGAGCGGCACGATGGGGAACGGGGACTTCACGATCCAGTATCCTCCACTGCACAAGCTGGCCAGCAGCCGGAACCCGGTCATACAGGCGCTCGATCACTTTCTCACGTACCTCGATCCGGAGCCGCACCGGCGCACGTTTCTGAAGCCGTTCATGAAAGACCAGCCGGCGGAATTCTGCTCCGCTTGCCATAAGGTGCACCTGGATGTGCCGGTGAACGGGTACCGCTGGGTGCGCGGGTTCAACGATTACGACAACTGGCAGGCGAGCGGAGTTTCGGGGCAGGGCGCGCGGTCGTTCTACTATCCGCCGCAGTCGATGACGTGCGCGAACTGCCACATGCCGCTGGTCGCCTCGCAGGATCCGGGCAACATCGACGGCAAGATTCACTCGCACCGCTTCCCGGCGGCGAATACGGCGGTGGCGTACGCCAACCAGGATGCGGCGCAACTGAAGGCGGAACAAGCTTTTCTGACCTCGGGCTTCATCACGGTGGACATTTTCGCCGCGGCGCCGGAGCAGAAGACGGCCGCTCCGATGCTGCGGCGCACGGGCGAGGGCCCACGGCTCAGCTCGAACTTTGCGGTGGGCGAAGAGGCGGAGCAGAGCGGACAGGCTTTCCTGCGCGACGTGGGCCGCGTCACGGCGCCGCTGGATAAGGCAGGCTCGAGATTCCAGCCGGGGACGGCGGTGCGGGTGGACGTGGTGGTGCGCACGCGGGCGATCGGCCATTTCTTCCCGGCGGGCACGGTGGACGCATTCGACGTGTGGCTGGAGCTTCAGGCGAAGGACGCCACGGGCAAAACCATTTTCTGGAGCGGCATGGTGGAGGACGGCGGGCGCGGGCCGGTGGAGCGCGGCGCGCACTTCTACAAGAGCTTCCAGATCGACGGCGAAGGCAACGCGATCAACAAGCGCAACGCCTGGCAGGCGCGCAGCACGCTGTACGTCCGGCTGATTCCGCCGGGCGCGGCGGACGTGGCGCACTTCCGGGTGCGGATTCCGCCGGACGCGAAAGGCCCCATCACGCTGACGGCGCGGCTGAACCACCGCAAGTTCTCGCACTACTACACCGAGTTCGCTTACGCCGGAGTGCCGCGGCCGGGGCCGGTGGGCGCGGCGTTCGACAACCGCGAGTGGACGTTCGAAAAAGCAAACATACCGGCAAATGTTTCGGGCAGGATCAAGGGGGAGATTCCCGATCCGCCGATTACGGTGCTGGCGCGCGCCGAGACGCGGCTGGAGCTGGGCGATGCGAAGACGCCGGCGGCGTGGCAGCCGGTGGTGCGGCGGGAAGACCGGGAGCGCTGGAACGACTGGGGCATCGGCCTGCTGCTGCAGGGCGACCTGAAGGGCGCCGAGTATGCGTTCCAGAAAGTGACCGAGGCGGAGCCGGGATACGCCGATGGGTGGCTGAACGTGGCGCGCGCGCTAGTGCAAGAGGGAGAGACGGACGCGGCGAAGCCGTACATCGAGCGGGCCCTCGCGATCAATCCACGCCTGTGGCGCATCTACTATTTCAAGGCGCTGACGGAGAAGGCGGACGGGGATTACGACGCCGCGCTGGCCTCGCTGCGGAAAGTCGCGGCGCAATATCCGCGCGACCGGGTGGTGCTGGATCAGATTGGCCGCATTCTGTTTTTGAAGCGTGATTATGCCGGGGCGGTGCGGGCGCTCGAGAGCGCGCTGGCGGTGGATCCGGAGGACTTGCAGGCGCATTACAACCTGATGCTGGCGCGGCGGGGCCTGGGCGATCTGGCGGGCGCCGGGAGGGAGGAAACCCTGTTCAGGCGATTCAAGGCGGATGAGGCGGCGCAGGAGCTGACCGCCAAGCCGCGCCTGCTGAGCCCCGAGGACAACAACGAGCGGGAAGCGATCCACGAGCATGAGAGCGTAGCGTTGCCCGTGGGGCAGGCGGTTCCGCCTGCCCTTGGCAGGCCAAACGGCCCGCCCCACGCCTCGACACGAGTGTCGAGGCTGCAGGCAGGAGTGCCTGCGCCACAAGGGGTGACGATGTGGCGCAGGCTTCAGCCTGCCGCGTCGAGACTCGTCTCGACGCAGAAACGCGCCTCGACACGAGTGCCGAGACTGCAGGCAGGAGTGCCTGCGCCACAAGGGGGGCCACGATGAGGGCGGCGATTGCGGTGCTGGCGGCAGTGGCGATGATCTTGCTGGCGGCCGCTCCGCAGGCGCCTCCGGTGCGGTTTACGGACGTGACGGCGCAGGCCGGCATCAAGTTCGTACACAACGCGGGCAAGGCCGGGAAGAAATGGCTGCCGGAGACGATGGGCGCGGGCTGCGCGTTTTTCGACGCCGACGGCGACGGGTGGCAGGACATCCTACTGATCAACGGCAAGGACTGGAGCCCGCACGGGCGCCGCTCCACCGCGGCGCTCTACCGCAACAATCACGACGGCACGTTCACCGATATCACGCGCGGGAGCGGCCTCGATATCGAGATCTACGGAATGGGCGCGGCGGTGGCGGATTACGACAACGACGGGCGGGAAGACGTCTACATCACGGCGCTGGACGGCGATCACCTGTTCCACAACGAAGGCGGCGGCAAGTTCCGCGACGTGACGCGCGAGGCGGGAATCCACAACGCCGCGTTCGGCTCGAGCGCGGTGTGGTTCGACTACGACCGCGACGGCAAGCTGGACCTGTTCGTCGCGAACTACGTGAAGTGGGACGCGAAGGGCGATTTGTGGTGCTCGCTGGACGGCGCGGCCAAGTCCTACTGCACGCCGGATTCGTACAAAGGCGTGTCGTCGAAGCTGTATCACAACCTGGGCAACGGCAAGTTCGAAGACGTGACCGAGAAGGCGGGGCTATACAATCCGAAGAGCAAGTCGCTGGGCGCGGCGGTGATCGACTACGACAACGACGGCTGGCCCGATCTTTTCGTGGCCAACGATACGCAACCGAACAAGCTGTATCACAACAACCGGGACGGCACGTTCACGGAGGAGGGCCTGCGGGCGGGTGTAGCCTACAGCGAGGACGGCGTGGCGCGCGGGGCGATGGGCGTGGATGCGGCGGACTACGACCGCAGCGGGCGCACGCATCTGCTGGTGGGCAACTTCTCGAACCAGATGCTGGGGCTGTATCACAACGAGGGGAACGGGCTGTTCGTGGACGAAGCGCCGCGCTCGGCGGTGGGGCGGGCCAGCCTGCTCTCGCTGACCTTCGGCTGCTTCTTCTTCGATTACGACCTGGACGGCTGGCTCGATATCTTCGCGGCCAACGGGCACATCGACGAGGAGGTGGGGCGGGTGCAGCCGCGCATCGCATACGCGGAAGCGCCGCTGCTGTTCCGCAACGCCGGAGGCGGCCGGTTTGAAGACGTCTCACGCGCGGCCGGCCCGGATTTCGCGCGGCCGATGGTGGCGCGCGGGGCGGCGTACGCCGATTACGATCGCGACGGCGACCTGGATCTTCTGGTCAGCACCAACGGCGGGCCGGCGCGCCTGCTGCGCAACGATGGCGGGAACCGCAACCACTGGCTGACGCTGCGGCTGGTAGGGACGCGCTCGAACCGCGACGCGATCGGGGCGGTAGTAAGGCTGGAGAGCGCTTCGGGGCGGCAGACGCAGACGGTACACAGCGGGTCGAGTTATTGCTCGCAAAGCGACCTGGCGCTGACGTTCGGACTGGGCCGGGACGCGGGGGCTAGGAGTGTCGAGATTGCGTGGCCGAGCGGGGCGACGGAGCGCGTGGCCGGGATGGCCGCGAACCAGTTCGTGACCATCCAGGAGGGCCGGGGCGTGGTACGGCGGGGGCGGTGAGGAAAGGCTGGTGTCTGCCAGGGCTTTTGTTGGAGCCGAGCCGAACCTCCGCTTGCGAATCCGTGCTACAACAGAACGAAAAGTCTGTATGTGTGGCAGACTCCTGGCTAGATTAGGGCGGACCGCAAGGCAAGAAAGGCGAGTGTTTGTGGTTGGAGCCTATGTCGCCAATGGCGGAACGTTCATGGCCTACCACTTAGGGCGAATCCTGCATGAGGACTTCGGGTTCCAGGGTGTCGCGGTCACGGTCGGCGATGAGAGGCCCGAAAATGGAGTTTTCGACTATTCCCCCGTTTTTCCATCCGTTGGCGTCGGCGAGATGGAAGCGTCGATCTCGGACCGTGACGTTCTGATTGCCAATCCGTCGTTCTCGGCGTTCGGTTTCGGTTTCAAATGCCCCGGACGGAAGGTGATGTACATTCAGGGGTTCGCGACTTTCGATCTTCTCGACTGCCGCTTCGACCATTATGTGTCTGCCAGTGAGTTCGTTCGGAGATTCATATCCAACACATATGACATCGACACGGTAGTGGTGCCGCCGTTCATCCGCGCGGACACATTCCCTCCCGCGCCGGCCTGGAAGACCCGGCCCCCGGCGTCCATTCTGGTTACTCTCAAGGGGGACCCCGGCCATCAACAGCTTTTACTCAACCGGCTTCGCCAACTCCTGGCTCCCCGGCTGCCGGACCTCCGTCTGGACAATGTCGTCGTGCTCGGACGGAACAGGATCCCGCAGCGTGAGCTAGTGGCCCGGATCGGGCAATGCCGTCACTTTCTGACCCTTTCTGCGGCAGAGGGACATCCGTTGGTGCCGCTGGAAGCCATGGCGATGGGCACCACCGTACTGGGCTTCGACGGCTTTGGAGGCCGCGATTACATGCGGCCGGGCATCAACTGCGCCGTGACAGCCTATCCCGACCTGGAAGGAGTTGCGGACCGGGTTGTGGCCGTGCTCAGCGATCCCGACTATGCCGAGGGTCTGGCTGAGGCAGGCCGGGCGACCGCTACGAGCGATACCTACACATACAGCCGTTTCCGCACTGCCTGGCGGGAGCAGTTCTCCCGCTTCCTCGGCTCGGCGGGCTAAGCCGCTCCAGTCAGGCTACACTTTCGTGGCGAAGCAGACCAGGTGATCCGGGGGCACGGGGTAGGGCGCCTCGCCCGATATGCCGCCGCTCCAGAAGCACTCGGCGAACGGTGCCAGGGCGCCGGCGCCGAACTCCCGGTAATGCGGACGTTCCATTTCTGGCAACACGATCGCACGAGCGCCGCCTGGATGCCGAATGGCTGTTGCACGCGCGCGCATGGCAGAATGGGAGGGTGACCGGCCATCAGATACGGCAGGAATTCCTAGACTTCTTCGCGGAGCGCGGGCATCGGATCGTGCGCAGCTCGTCGCTTGTGCCGGCCAACGATCCAACGCTGCTGTTCACCAACGCCGGGATGAACCAGTTCAAGGACGTTTTCCTGGGGCGGGAGAAGCGCGATTACAGCCGGGCGACGTCGTCGCAGAAGTGCGTGCGGGCGGGGGGCAAGCACAACGATCTGGAGAACGTGGGCTTCACGCGCCGCCATCACACGTTCTTCGAGATGCTGGGCAATTTCTCCTTCGGGGACTACTTCAAGAGCGACGCCATCGCATTCGCCTGGGAGCTGGTGACGAAGGACTACGGGCTTCCCAAGGATCGCCTGTACATCACCGTCTTCCGCGAGGACGACGAAGCCGAGGAGCTGTGGCAGAAGGTCGCGGGCGTGGCGCGGGACCGCATCTTCCGGCAGGACGAGAAGGACAACTTCTGGCAGATGGGAGAGACAGGTCCGTGCGGCCCCTGCTCGGAGCTGCACTACGACCTGGGTCCCGAGGGCTCGGACTTCCCCGGCGAAGACGGTCACTTTCCGAGCGAATCGGGCCGGTACGTCGAGATCTGGAACCTGGTGTTCATGCAGTACGACCGCGACGCGAGCGGCCGGCTGACGGCGCTGCCGCGGCCTTCGATCGACACGGGAATGGGGCTGGAGCGGGTCGCGGCGGTGATGCAGGGGAAACTGTCGAACTACGACACGGACCTGATCTACCCCATCATCCACCGCGCGGCGGACATCTTTCGAACCGGCTTCGGCGAGGATCCGAAGGTGGACACGGCCCTGCGCATCGTGGCCGATCACAGCCGCGCCACCGAGTTTCTGATCCACGACGGCGTGCTGCCGGCGAACGAGGGCCGCGGCTACGTGCTGCGCAAGATCATGCGGCGCGCGATGCGGCACGCGCGGAGGATCGGGATCCACGAGCCGTTCCTGTACCAGCTCACCGCTTTCGTGGCGGAGCTGATGAAGCCGGCGTATCCGGAGCTGATGGAGAGCGTGGAGCGAGTGTCGCGGGTGGTGCGGGAGGAAGAGCACCGCTACGCCACGACGTTCGAGGTGGCCGAGCGGATCTTCCACGACGAAGCCAGAAGCGCCGAGGGAACGCTCGCGGGCGGCGTGGCGTTCAAGCTCTACGACACTTACGGCCTGCCGCTCGAAGAGCAGCAGGAGATGGCGCGGGAGTACGGGCTGGCCGTGGATGCCGAGGGCTTCCAGGCGGAGATGCAGAAGCAGCGCGAGAGGGCGCGCGCGAGCTGGAAGGGCGCGGAGAGGGCGGTGGTCGCTCCGGTCTACCAGACGCTACAGGCGGAAGGGCGCACGAAGTTTCTGGGCTACGAGGCGCTGGAAGCGGCGGCACGCGTGCGTGCGATCATCGTGGGGCAGCAGCGGGTGGAGGAGACCAACCCGGGAGAGAGCGCCGAAATCGTGCTCGACCAGACGCCGTTCTACGCCGAAGCGGGCGGGCAGGTGGGCGACAAGGGCGCGCTTTACTCGGCCGAAGGCGAGCGATTGGCGGAAGTGGAGGACACCTACGCGCCGGTTCCGGGCCTGAGCGTCCTCAAGGTGGTCACGCTGGCGCCGCTGCGGCTGGGCGAGGAAGTGCGGGCGCAGGTGGCCGAGGACCTGCGGCGGTCCACCATGCGCAATCACACGGCCACACACCTGCTGCATGCCGCGCTGCGCACCGTGCTGGGCACTCACGTGAAGCAGGCGGGCTCGGTGGTGGACCCATCGCGGCTGCGCTTCGATTTCACGCACTATGCCGCGGTGGACGCGACCGAGATGGCCGAGATCGAGCGGCTGATGGCGGAGCAGGTTCTGGCGGACAAGCCGGTCCAGACGACGGTGATGGAGCTGGACCAGGCGCTCAACACCGGGGCGATGGCGCTGTTCGGCGAGAAATATGGGGACCAGGTTCGCGTGGTGCAGGTTCCGGGATTCAGCAAGGAGCTGTGCGGCGGCACGCACGTGGGGCGGACGGGCGAGATCGGCTTGTGCAAGATCGTTTCCGAGGGCAGCATTTCGGCGGGTGTGCGGCGCATTGAGGCGGTAACGGGCGAGGGCGCGCTGGAGCGCTTCGAGGAGGCCGTAAGGTCGCTGCACCGCGTGGCGGAGATGATGCGCGTTTCGGAGAGCGAGCTGGTGGAGCAGGTGGAGAAGGCGCTGGAGCAGCGGCGCGCGCTCGAACGGCAGGTGGATCAGCTCAAGGCGAAGGTGGCTCAGGCGCAGTTGAGCGGCCTGGAGCAGCAGGCGCGGACGGTGAAGGGCGTGCGCGTGCTGGCCGTCCAGGTGGACGGACTGGACCGGCAGCAGATGCGCGCGCTGGCGGATTCGCTGCGGAACAAGTGGAAGAGCGCGGTGATCGTGCTGGCGTCCTCCGAGGATTCGAACGTGGCGATCGTTTCGGCGGTGACCAAGGACCTGACCGCGAAGGTCCACGCCGGAAAGCTGGCGGGAGCGGTGGCGCAGGCGGTGGGCGGCAAGGGCGGCGGCCGGCCTGACATGGCCGAAGCGGGAGGCAAGGACGCATCGAAGCTTGGCGCGGCGCTGGAGGGGGTTTACGCCAGCGTGGCGGGCGCGCTGTAAGGCGGCAGGCGGAAGCAGCACATCTAAGCGCACGCCGTCCGGCGGCTGGCTGCTATAATCACCTACCGTGTCTGTCCCCGGAAAATCCAACTCTGGCTGGTTGACCATTCTCAAGGCGCTATTCCTTCTGGCCGTGGTCGCCTATGTCGCCTATCATGCCGTCTATCTGACGCCCTTCGTTTCCTCCCTCCTCGGCAGAAACCAGTGCGGCATTCGGAGGAGCTACTCGGCCATCCCCGACGCAAACAAAGTCGAGGGCGCCAAACTCCGGGCGCGCAGCCGCCTCATCAAAGAAGCCGATGGCCTGGAACTGTGGCAGACGCCATTAGGGGAATTCTGGAATCCGAGGGGAAACGACCTCTTCTACACTCTCGCCGAGCAGTGGGTCAGGAATTACGGCGACGGCCCCTACCGGGTAAAGCCCGGCAATATCGTTCTGGACTGCGGAGCGAACGTCGGCGATTTTGTCCGCGAAGCGCTGTCGGCAGGGGCCAAGCTCGTGATCGCGATCGAACCCGTGCCGCGGAGCGCCGAGTGCGTCCGGCGGACGTTTGCGCCCGAGATCGCCGCGGGCCGGGTGCGCCTTGTTGAGAAGGCCGTCTGGCACGAGGCGGGGACCATGAAAATGTACCTGCACGACAACGCACTGCTCGACACCTTGATGCAACGCCACGAAGCGCCCGTGGCCCAGGTCGTGGAGGTGCCGCTGATCACAATCGACACGCTGGTCGCCGAGCTTGGCCTGCCGCGCGTCGATTTCATCAAGATGGACATCGAGGGCGCCGAACCGAATGCGCTGCGTGGCGCGCGCGGCACCATCCAGACCTTCCGGCCGCAGATCTCGATTGCAACGGAGCACTCGCCGGGCGAGTACGCGGAGGTCACGAAGATCATTCTGGCAGC
Organism: Bryobacterales bacterium; assembly: GCA_963719445.1. Lineage (GTDB taxonomy): Bacteria > Acidobacteriota > Terriglobia > Bryobacterales > Bryobacteraceae > DASWZN01. The sequence continues at coordinate 1,517,431 of OY970385.1, read as the reverse complement.
CGCTCCTTATCGGCCTACTTGCGGGCGCTGCACGAAAGAGAATCTTGACTTCTTCCCCGAGGTCACGTTCTATACGCCTCAGTAAGCGCTGGTCGCCCGATGCCTAGAATCGCCGTCCTGTTTTGCACCGACACGATCGGGGAAGATGCCGGCACGGAGCGGCACGTGACCGAGGTGATCGCGCGGCTGGATCGAGCCAGGTTCGATCCGCACCTGTGCTGTTTTGAGGACAGCCCGCGGCTCGGCGAGATGGCCCGCTGGTGTCCCACGCGAGTCTACCCGGTGGTCAGCGTCTGGCGGCCGAACGGGCGGCGGCAGATCCTCGCGCTTCGCCGGTACATCAATGAGCAGTCCATCGACGTGGTGCATACGTTCGCGCCGAAGGCGACCATCGTGGGAGTGCTGGCTGCCAAGGGATCGCGCGCCAAGGCGGTGGTTACCAGCCGGCGCAACATGGGCTACTGGTACACCGCGTGGTATCGGCGGCTGTTTGGTTACCTGAACCGGCACACGACCCGGGTGCTTGCCAATTCCGAGCGCGTGAAGCAGGTGGTGGTGGAGGCGGAACGGGTGTCCCCGGCGAAGGTGGACGTTCTGTACAACGGCGTCGACCTGGAGCGGTACGCACGGGGAGCGGCCGAGCCGGCGCAGGCGGCCGTCGTCGGGATCGTGGCCAATTACCGGCCGGTGAAGGACCTGGGGCTGTTCCTGCGCGCTGCCCGTTTGGTGGCGGCGGAGGTTCCCGAAGCGACGTTCCTTCTGGCGGGCCAGGGCCCTTTGCGCGAAGAGCTGGGCCGGCTGGCGGAGGAGTTGGGCATTGGCGGGCGGGTGACCTTCACCGATGGGCGGGGCGAGGTGCGCGACCACCTGCGGCGGATGTCGATCGGGTGTCTTTCGTCCCAGAGCGAAGGATTCTCCAATGCCATCCTGGAGTGCATGGCGGCGGGCCTTCCGGTGGTGGCTACGGACGTGGGGGGCAACGCCGAGGCGATCGAGGATGGCGTCAGCGGCTATCTTGTGCGGGAGCGGAGCGCGGAGGCTTTTGCGCGGCCGATCATCGAGCTGCTTCGGGATGGGGCGCGGCGGGAGGAGATGGGGCTGCGGGCGCTCGAGCGTTGCCGGGAGCGGTTCGAGATCGGGGGGGCGGTGCGGCGGCTGGAGGATTACTACGCGGCGCTGTGCGGGAATCAGACCGGTTCGCGAATGACCTGAACCAGTTTCCCCTGTGCGCCGCGCGGAATCTCGGGCACCCAAAGCAGCTTGAGCGGGATGGCGCCTACCAGGTGGCCGAGGCTCGCGCGCAGCTCAGCCTCGCGCGCCTCCGGCATTCCCTGGCCGGCGAGTGAAATCCAGATCTCGCCGTTGTTCTTGTAGACCACCTGGAACTGGCGGACCTCGGGGAATTCTTTGAACAGGTGATTCCAGTAGAGGTTGCTGATGACGCGGCCGTCGGCCAGCTTCATGAGCCCGGCGCGGCGGCCGCAAAGCTCCCGCAGGGCGCCGATGCCGGATTCGGTCTGGTGGGCGGCATCGAAGATTCCCATGTCCTCGATGTCGTAGCGCAGGAACGGCGTGCCGCGGCAGACGGTGCTGGTCCACACCAGGCGCCCCATGGTTCCGGGCTGCGCCGGCTTGCCGTTCTCATCCAAAACCTCGAGGAACAGCCACGGCCGCAAGGCATGCAGGGGACCACCGGGGACGAACTGGCAGGCCATGGTGGAAAGCTCGCGGCCTCCATAGCGGTTGAGCAGGGGAACGCCGAAGGCCTGGTGGAAGAGGCCGGCCTGCTCGGGAAACAGCATTTCGCCGCCGGTCCAGGCCGTGCGCACGCTGCCGGCGGGAGGCGCGCTTCCCTGCTCCGCGACGGCACGGGCCACGAATTCGAGCATGGAGGTAAAGCCGTAAATTGCCACGGGCCGGTTGGCGCGGATGAGCGCGAGCACGCGGTCGACGGTGGCCTGGCTCAACTGGTAGCCGTCGACGAGGCAGTCCCGCAGCAGCCACAGCAGGGCACGGACGCTGCGGCTGGCGGTCTGGTGGCCGATGTCGCGCTCGGAACCCCAGACGATGATGGTGGCCATGCCGGGGCGCCAGCCCATGCGCATTCTGGTGTAGACGTTGCCGGCGGCGGCGGTCCGCAGCGTGAGCGTGTCGTGGAAGAAACGTGTCGGCTCGCCGGTCGAACCGCCCGTCGAATTGATCTTCCCCTCGAGACCGAAGCGATCGCGAATCTCGGCGGCGGGAAAGCGCTCTTGGAGGGTCTGTTTGGTCAGCACGGGGAGGCTGGACCAGACCTGCCAGATCTCGTCGGGATCCGCGATGCGGGCGGCTTCCTTCCACTCGGGCAGGGCGTCGGCGCGGCTGCCGAAGTAGCGGACCTGCGCCAGCAGGCGGCTGGCCATCTGGCGGCGTTGCGCGGCGGGGCTGAGGGCCGGGAACTGTTCCAGGTCCGTCCAGGGCCGGGCGTTGCGGGCCAGGAACCGGCGCCAGCACAGCCGGCTCGCAAGCGAGATCATCGGTAACTGCATCCGCACTCGAATTCAAATCGTACCGCAACCGGAGGAGGCGGCAGGCGGAACGGCCTGCCCCACGAGCAGGCGCTGTTGCGGGCGCGGCGTTTGCGACAGACCTCAGCGTTCGTGCATAATCACGCTATCGTGCGCACGGAGAAACTGAAGACGGCTCTACTGAGCGCCGCTTTGTTCGCGGTCAACTGCTACGTCGTGCGCGACCTGTTCTCGGCCGGCTTCATCGCGCAGATGGCGTCCATCGACGGCGCGCACATCGGCATCCCGCGCTATCTTGGCGAGCACTGGTGGGACCTGGGATGGTTCCCGCTGTGGTACGGCGGCATGCCGTTCCAGAACACCTATCCACCGCTGCTCCGCTTTCTGGTCGCGATAGCCGCCAAGTTGAGCGGCGGATCGCCCACCGTCGCCTATCACGCCGTGACCGCGACCCTCTACGCGCTGGGGCCGGTGACGCTGTTCTGGCTGGCATGGCGTCTTTCCGGGTCGCGCGCCTTCAGTTTCGCGGCGGCGCTGCTCTACTCCCTGTTCTCCCCCAGCGCGCTGCTCGGCGCCCCGATTCTGAAAGACATGGGAAGCCTGTTCAATCCGCGCCGCGTCCAGACGCTGCTGGGATACGGCGACGGCCCACACATCGCGTCGCTGACGCTCATCCCGCTCGCCATCGTCGCGCTGGACACCGCCATCGAAAAGAAACGGCCCGTCTTCTACATCCTGGCGGCGCTCGGCCTGGCGGCGGTCGTGCTCACCAACTGGCTGGGCGGCGCCGCCCTGGCGTTCGCCGTGATCGCGTACCTGCTGGCGAGGCCTGAGGCGAGGCCCAAAGTCTGGCTGGCCGCCATCGGCATGGGCATTTACGCCTACCTGCTGGCCGCGCCGTGGATTCCGCCTTCCACGCTCTCGACCATCAGCGTGAACTCTCAGTCGGCGGGCGGGAACTTCAAAATGACCGCGCAGCACCTCAAGTACCTGGGCCTGGGGCTTGTCGCCTTGATGTTCCTGCGATCCGCCTGCGAGCGGCTCAGGCTCTCCAGCATCGTGCGCTTCGCGATCTTCTTCACCTTTCCGGTGGCCTCCATCGTGCTCGCGGCCATATGGTTCGACATCAACATCATGCCCCAGCCCCAGCGCTACCAACTCGAAGCGGAGATGGGGCTCGCGCTTCTGGCCGTTTTCTCCCTCAGGCCGCTTGCGGCTCGAATGGGCCGGCGCGAGATCGCGATCGTCATGGCCGGGTTCTTCCTGTTCTGCTGGTTCCAGGCGAGGACCTATCGGCATCTCGCCTGGTACATGGACCGCCCCATCGACATCCGCGGCACGATCGAATACGAAGCCGCCCAGTGGTTCGACCGGAACATGAACGGGCAGCGCGTTCTCGCGCCCGGAAGCGTCGGTTTCTGGCTGAACACGTTTAACGACATGCCTCAGCTCAACGGCGGCTTCGAACAGGGCGCGACGAACATGCTGCTGCCGGCCGTGCTCTACCAGATCTACTCCGGAGAGGGCTCGAACGGCCGGGAAGACGAGATCGGTGAGCTCTGGCTGAAGTCTTTCGGCGTCCACGCGGTGATGGTGGGCGGACCGCACAGCCGCGAAGTGTACAAGCCTTTCCTCAACCCGCACAAGTTCGCCGGCCGCTTCAAGGAGCTGTGGCGCGACGGTGACGACGTGATCTACCAAGTGCCGTCGCGCTCAGCCTCGCTGGCTCACGTCATGAAGCGCGAGGACCTGGCGCCCCGAGCGCCCTCCGGCGGAATCGATGTCGAGCCGCTGCGGCCCTACGCCGCCGCCCTCGATGACCCGGCCTACCCCGCGGCGGAATTTCGCTGGCTGGCCCCGAGCCGCGCGGTGATTACCACCAATCTGGAGAAGAGCCAGATTCTCTCCGTTCAGATCACTTACCATCCCGGCTGGCACGCCCGGGCGAACGGCCGCCCGTGCCGCACTTACCGGGACCACCTCGGCCAGCTCGTCGTGGAGCCGGCGTGCGATGGCCGCTGCACAGTCGACCTGCACTACGATGGCGGCGCCGAAATGCTCGTAGCGCGGATTCTCAGTTGGAGCGCCCTGCTCGGCGGGATCCTGTGGATTGCCTACCCGCGCCGCCGTTCCACGTAGAGCTCCACCATTTCTACGCAGGCGCGCCGAACCTTCTCCTGCAGAGTCGAGTAGCGGATCGCGGCTGCGCTCTCCCGCAGCAGCTCCGCCGCCGCCGGCGTCAGCGCAATGGAATAGTGGTCGGCGCGATGTTTGTAGGAGTAGCCCCCATACACCGGCGCGCCCGCCTCGGCCAAGTCCATGAGCGCGTCCCAGAAACTGCGGCGGCGGAACAGGCGGCGCCCGCTGCCCGCCGCGCGCTCGATCTCGACGCCCGCCGAGGGTCCCTTCAACACCGCGCGCACGCAAGACTCGCGCTCGAACGGACGCCGCGGGTCGGCATCGGGAAAGGTCGCCAGCACGGAGGCGATGGCATCGGGATCGGCGGCCCATCCCGTCCAGCGCAGCCGCGATGCCCCCGAGACCAAGCTGCCGCGCAGCAGCAACTCACCGATCCGCGCCGCATCTTTGCCCGTCACGCCCAGCATGGTGTCGATCAGCTCGCGCACCGGCATCTCTCGCACCACCACCGGAGTGAGCGAGATGTACTCCGCCGCCTCCGAGCTGATCTTGACGCGAATGGTCTCGGGGAACGCCACTAGGATCATGGTAGCCCGCGCGCCGTCAGGCGAGCGGATCGACGGGCGGCGGGCGACGAGCGGTAGTCTAAGAGCTTGGACCGCCCGCTCACTCCCCTGGCCGCGCTCATCCGCGACGAGATCGCGCGGGACGGGCCGCTGCCGTTCCACCGCTTCATGAGCCTCGCGCTCTATCATCCCGAGCACGGCTACTACCGCCGCGACCGCGATCCCTTCGGCAAAGCGGGCGACTTCTACACCGCCGCCCAGTTGCAGCCGGTCTTCGGCATCTTGATGGCCGCGCGGGTGCGCGCACTGTGGGAGGAACTGGGCCGCCCGCCCGATTTCACCGTCGCCGATCTCGGCGCCGGCCGCGCGGAGATGCGCGAGGCCTTCTCCGAGCGGCGCTACGTTCCCGTGGATGTGGACCGCGGCGCGCTGCCCGCCCGCTTCACCGGCTTGGTCTTTGCCAACGAGTTCTTCGACGCGCTTCCGGTTGACGTGGCGGTCTCGCGTCCCGGCGGCTTCCGCCAAATGCTCGCCGGGTGGAACGGCGACCGCTTCGTTTGGGTCGAAGGCGGCGCCGTCACGCCCGCAGCGGCCGACTACATCGAGCGCTACCTCGCGCCGCCGGAGGAGGGATCGCTGGTCGAGATCAACCTGGAGGCGCTGGCCTGGATCGAGCGCATCGCGCTATCGCTCGAGCGCGGCTTCCTGTTCACCATCGACTACGGCTACACGCGCCGCGAGCGCGGGCGCTTTCCTCAAGGCACGCTGATGAGCTACCGCCGCCACACCGCCATCGAGGACGTCCTGGCCGGCCCGGGCGAGCGCGACATCACCGCGCACGTCTCGTTCACCGCGCTCGAAGAGCACGGCCGGCGCTGCGGCCTCGATCCGGTACGGTCGGCCCGCCTTGCGCAGACGCTGCTCGAGGCGGGAGCGGCCGATGAGTTCGCCGCAGCGCTCGCCGCCGGGACGCCCGCCGCCAGCTCGGAGCGGCGCCTGCAACTGAAAACCCTGCTGTTCGGCATGGGAGAAACGTTCCGCACGCTGCTGCAGCGCAAGGCGCGATGAGGGGAAGACGGCCGGGGAGGGACTAGATACTAAAAAGGCCCCGAGAACCTCGGGGCCTGCTGCGAGAACTTGTCTTGCCGCTGTGTGAGGCGCCTACTTGCCCTTTTTCTTCGGGGCGGCCTTCTTCTTCGCGGCCTTCTTGGTTGCGTTCTTCATTGATCGTTTCTCCCTTGACATCAAAATCTGCAATCGGAAAAGATCGCAGTGTGATTCATATATAAAGTCGTTCGCTCCGAAAGTCAAGAGAAAAATGCATTCGCGGGGTGGTCCGGACCGCTTCCCGCCTCCAAAACGTCGAGGAGCGGAATTGTTTCCGCGCGCGGAAAGCCCGGCGCGGGGGCCTTCGGAGCCCGCGCCGAACCGCGCGACGATGACCGACGGCCGATGGCCGGTCGCCGCCACTTGCTTCTTCGCCGCCCATCGGGCTAGCATCTGGAGGAATGAAACGCCAGCTCTCGCTCGCCGTCGCCTTCGCCCTTCTCTTCACCGGCTGCGCGAAGAAGAAGCGCGCGGCCGCGCCTCCCGCCGCTCCGCAAGCCGGCGCCGCGCTGCCCCGCGTCGGCGACGAGGAGAGCGGCGTGGCGAGCTGGTACGGCCATCCCTACCATGGCCGGCCCTCCTCGAGCGGCGAGATCTACGACATGGAGAAGCTCACCGCGGCCCATCGCACGCTGCCGTTCGGGGCGGTCGTCGAAGTGCGCAACCTGGACAACGACCGGACCGTGTCGGTGCGCATCAACGACCGCGGCCCCTTCGTCGAGGGCCGCATCATCGATCTCTCGCGCGCCGCCGCCCGCGAGATCAGCATGCTCGGCCCCGGCACCGCGAACGTGCGGCTGCGCATCGCGGCCCTCCCCAGGGTGATCCCCGACGGCTACTTCGCCGTGCAGACCGGCGCCTTCCGCGAGCGCGCCAACGCCGAGCGGCAACGGCTGGAGATGCAGCAGCGTTACGGTTCCGCGCGCCTGGCGCTGCGCGGCGGCGACCCGCCCTTCTGGCGCGTCCTCGTCGGCCATGCATCCACCATCGCCGACGCAACAGCGCTGGCCGGGCGCATCAAGGCGCAGTCCGGGGCGGCATTTGTAGTGAGAGTGGACGCCGGCACGGGCGACTAATAAGGCTGGAGCCCTTGTGCAGGATCTCGCCACCAGTCCGCCCGCCCTGATCGGCCGGTCCGCCCGCGTGCGCGAAATCAACGCGCTCATCCGCAAGCTGGGACCCTGCGATTCGCCCGTGCTGCTGCTCGGCGAAACCGGCACAGGCAAAGAAGTGGCCGCTCGCGCCATTCACTACGCTGCCGGACACGGCCCCTTCGTTCCTATCGATTGCTCCGTGCTCGGGTCCCTGCTCGAAAGCGATCTGTTCGGCCACACGCGCGGCGCTTTCACGGGAGCAGTGGCGAACAAGCCGGGTCTGCTCGAGATGGCCGAAGGCGGCACCGCATTCTTCGACGAGATCGGCGAGTTGCCGCCCGAGATCCAGGCCAAGCTGCTGCGCGTGCTCCAGGAAAAGGAGTTCCGCGCACTCGGGGCCCTGACCGGCCACAAGGCGCGCTTCCGCGTCATCGCCGCAACCAATCGCGACCTCGCGCGCGAGGTTGCGGGCGGCCGCTTCCGCCAGGACCTCTTCTACCGCCTCAACGTGGTGCTGGTCCGCCTGCCGCCGTTGCGCGATCACCGGGAAGACATACCGGAGCTGGTCGAGCACTTCCTGGAGCGCTACGGCCGCAACCATGAGCTGATGCCGGAGGTGGTCGAGGCGCTGGCGCGGTACGACTGGCCCGGCAACGTGAGAGAGCTAGAGAACGCGATCCAGCGGATGGTGGCCGTGAACTCGGGACCATACCTGCATCGAGTCGATCTTCCGACCGCGGTGCAGGGATCCCTGTTCGCGGCGCACTGCGAAGAACTCGACCGGCTGGCCGCGGCCGTGAGCGACGGCTCCCCATCGCCGCGCATCCAGCCCCGAAGCGTCTTGCCGATGGAAGAACTCGAGCGCCGCGCCATCGTCGAGGCTCTCGCCCAGACCCGTGGCGACCGCGCGCGCGCCGCCGCCCTTCTAGGCATCGGCCGCACCACCCTCTATCGCAAGGTCAAGCGATACAACATCTGAGGCCAAACCCGTGGCCGGATCGGCGGGCGACAGGCCTATCTTCAGACCCAGCCATGTACTTCCATCCCCGCCCCGCCGATATTCCAGTGGGGAGATGATCTCGCTCCGCAGGTACCTCGACAGCCGCTCGGACCAGGTGGCCGACGCCCTTCTCCGCACCACCCGCCTTCTGCTCGAAGGAATCGAGCAGCACGCGGTCAGACCGGATGCGGCAGGATACGAAAGATTCCGGCGGGACCTGCGCCTGATCCTGGCAGGCCTCACGGAAGGCGCCTCCGCCTCGGAAATCCTCGTGCTGGCAGGTCAGGCGCTCAAGGCGCTGGAGGAGTACAACGCGCGCGCGACCAGTCAGATGCGCTCCCAGTGCGAGGACTTGCAGAACATGGTGGCCATGCTGACCAAGACGATGGCCGCGATCACGTCCGGAAGCCAGAGCACGATCTCGCGTCTCCAGAATATCGAGGGCGAGTTGCAGAAAGCCTCCCTGCTCGAAGACTTCCATGCAGCCAAAATCCGCATGTCCGAGTGCCTCGACGTCCTGCGCACGGAGATCGTCCGCCATCGCAGCGAGTCCGCCCAGCAGGTCTCGGAGATCCACTCCACAGTCCGGAGCCTGCGCTCGAAGTCGCTCACGCCCGAGGAGATGGCGCGCCTGGATCCGCTCACCAAGCTGCCCGAGCGCGCCGCCGCGGAAGCCGCGCTGGCCGCCGTTGTCAAGGAGACGCATCCGGCATTCGCCGTTGCGTTCGTTACGGACCGGCTGGATCTGATCAACGCCCGCTTCGGCCGCGCCGTTGGGGACGCGGTGCTTCTTTTCTTCAGCCGCCACGTCAGGCAAGGACTGACGGAAACGGACCGGCTCTTCCGCTGGACCGGGCCCGCCATCCTCGCCATTCTGCAACGCAGCGAGCCGCCCGCGTCCGTGCGCGAAGACATGAACCGCCTGTTCGCGAGGCGCCCGACCATGAACGTGACCGTCGAGGACCGTCCCGTGATGCTGGCGGTGCCCGCCAAATGGATGGTCCTTGCCGCCCACGAGATTCGGCCGCTACCCCAACTCATCAAGCGCATCGACGCCTTCGTGCACGGCGAAGAGCCGGCAGGGCAGAACTCCGGCTGGTCGCAGGCGGGTCTCCAGACCCGCCTCTAAAACGCAACAAGTTTCAGATTGGAAAACGGGAACGGCGCGTCTTCGGACTCACCCGGCAGGCTGCCGGGTGGATCGGCCGGTGGGGAACTGCCTCAGCGAGCCTCGTCGTCTACCGCGATCTTCAGTGCGCGCAAGAACTTCTGATCCTGCGACGTCCACTTGATCTTGGCCCGGGTCTCCCGCAGCGGGGAGCGCTCGACGGGACTCTCATTCTCGGCCTCGGCTGCCTCCTCCCGCTCGTTCTCAGCCTCGGCCTCATCTCTCTTGTTGAACCCGATCGTAGCCTCCAGAACCAGGAACACGTCGTAGCCGGAGCGCCTGATGTCGCCAATCGCAGCGGCGATGCGGTCGGAGTCGGACAGCGATTCGTTGATCGCATTCCCGAGCTCCTGCATCAGAACCTTAAGTTTCTCTTCCACGATTCGCCCCCTTCATCCGGGCCCTCTATAAAGAGGATAACATCCTCACTTAACTGATGCCCTGCTGCCCTCCTCCGTTTCAGCGAATCAGCCAGGCAGCCTCTAGGCCCGCATTGATTGTATTGGACCCGCGAACAATCTACAAGCCCAAACGAGCCCAAACTACACATCGGCCGGGCCATTCGAGTTCTGTATCGTTTTTCCCATAACGCTCTCCAGTACCAGGGACGACAGTTTCACACCTGCTTGCCGTGGCATGCCGCCGGCAGCCCGAAACCCCCGTTTTGCTACGATAGGAAAGGACTTCCCAGATGTTCTCGATCGCTCGCGGCCGCCAATTCCTCGCTCACGTATTGCCCGCCGTGATCCGTCCCTTGCGGGTGATCTGGAACCAGATTATCGGCTTCTTCTTCCTGGTGCTCGCCGCCGCCGCCCTTCCCCGCACCATTCGCAGCGCGCGAGAGTTCAACGGCGAACCGGACAGCCTTTTCCGCCTGCTGCTCAGCGGCATCTTCGTTGCTTTCATGGCCGGCTTCGGCATACATTCCTTCTGGCGCGCCCACAGAGTTCCCAAACTGCGATGAACGACGCCCTTGGAACGCCCGGCGAGTTCCCCTACACTCGCGGCATTCATCCCCAGATGTACCGCAGCCGCCTCTGGACCATGCGCCAGTACGCCGGCTTCGGAAACGCCGAGGCCAGCAACCGGCGCTATCACTTCCTGATCGCCCAGGGGATCACCGGCCTCTCGGTGGCCTTCGACCTGCCCACCCAGATGGGTCTGGACTCCGATCATCCGCTCGCCGCCGGAGAAGTCGGACGCGTCGGCGTCGCTGTCTGCTCGCTCGCCGACATGGAGCGTCTCTTCGAGGGCATCCCGCTCGACCGGGTCACGACCTCGATGACCATCAACTCCACCGCGGCGATCCTGCTGGCGTTCTACGTCCTGGCCGCCAAGCGGCGGGGCATCGACGCCGGCCGGCTCTCGGGCACCGTCCAGAACGACATCCTCAAAGAGTATATCGCGCGCGGGACTCACATCTATCCGCCCCGCCCCGCCATGCGCATCATCACCGACCTGTTCGCCTGGGCCGGCCGTGAGGTGCCGCAGTGGAACACCATCTCGATCAGCGGCTATCACATCCGCGAGGCCGGAGCCACCGCGGTCCAGGAAGTCGCCTTCACGCTCGCCAACGCCATCGCCTACATCGATGCCGCCCTCCGTGCCGGCCTCGATCTCGATTCCTTCGCCCCGCGCCTCTCTTTCTTCTTCAGCGCCGACATGAACTTCCTCGAAGAGATCGCGAAGTTTCGCGCCGCGCGCCGCCTTTACGCCCGTCTGATGCGCGACCGCTTCGGAGCGAAGAACCCCCGCTCCATGATGCTGCGTTTTCACGCCCAGACCGCCGGCTCGTCGCTCACCGCGCAACAGCCCGACGTGAATCTCGTGCGCGTCGCCCTGCAGGCGCTCTCGGCGGTGCTCGGCGGGGCGCAATCCCTGCACACCAACTCGCGCGACGAGGCGCTGGCCCTGCCCACGGAGGAATCCGTCCGCCTGGCGCTGCGGACGCAGCAGATCATCGCCCATGAAAGCGGGATCGCCGGCGCGGTCGATCCCGCCGGCGGCAGCTACTACATCGAGGAGCAGACGGATCGCATCGAGCAAGGGGCGCGGGCCTACATTCAAAAGATCGATGCGCTCGGCGGTGCGCTGGCCGCCATCGAGGCCGGCTATATCCAGGGAGAGATTCAGAACTCCGCCTATGAGTTCCAGCGCCAGGTGGAATCGGGCAGCCGCGTGGTGGTCGGGGTCAACCGCTTCCAGACCGAAGAGCGCCAGTCCGTTCCCACCTTCCACCTCGATCCGGCCCTTGAGCGCGAGCAGGTGGAGCGCGTCCGCGCCCTGCGGGCCTCGCGCCGCCAGCCGGCCGTTGACGCCGCCCTCGACCGCCTCGAGCGCGCGGCCGCCGGCGCCGAGAACCTGATGCCCTTCATCCTCGAAGCCGCCGGCCACTACGCGACCGTGGGCGAGATTTCCGACCGCCTGCGCCGCGTGTTCGGGGAATATCGTGAGTGACCGGAGGGCGGGCTTCAGCCCCGTGGGGCTTGAGCCTCGCGGTCTTTTGTCACAATAGGAGCAAACCGCCATGCTTCGTGAACTCGCCATCACGTCACCCGACGGCACCACCGCCAAAACCCGCCTGGAAGGCCAGGGCCTCTCGCTTGGCCGCTCCAGCGCCAACGAGCTCTGCTTCCCCGATGACGTCGGCCTGTCGCGCCAGCACATGACGCTCGAGCGCGAGGGCGACAACTGGTCGCTGCGCGATCTCGGCAGCAAGAACGGCACCTTCCTCAATGGCGTCCGCGTGGCCGGCAAGGTTGCCCTGAATCCCGGAGACCGCATCGTCGCCAGCCGCGTCACCCTGGTCTACGACCCCGCCGAAGCCGACGCCAACAAAACCGTCCTCTTCGAGGGGACCGCCCTCGCCCGTCCCTCCGAGCAGACCGTTAGCACCACGCTCGAGCATCTTCTTCAGGATGAGGGCAAAGACAAGTCCCCGTTCGCCCCGCAGTGGGGCAACGCCGTGACTGCGCTGGTCCGCGCCGGACGCGAGCTGGCCGCCCGCCGCCCGTTGCCCGAGCTGTTCTCCGTGATCCTCAATCTGGCCACCGAGGCGGTGAGCGCGCGCCGCGGCGTCCTCATGACACTCGAGAAAGGACAACTCGTCGCGCAGGCCTCCAAAGGCGAAGGCTTCCGCATCAGCACTGCCGTGCGCGACCGCGTCCTCGACGCCAAGACGTCCCTGCTGGTCCGCGATGTCTCGAGGGATGAGGCCCTGCGCCAGCGCCTCAGCATCGTCGAGCACAGCGTGCGCGCCCTAATGGCCGTGCCGCTCCAAACCGACAACAACGTGATCGGCCTCATCTACGTCGATTCGCCGCAGTTTCCGCGCGAGTTCTCGAGCGACGACCTCAACCTGCTCACCGTCATGGCCAACGTAGCCGCCATCCGCATTGAGCGCGACCGCCTGGCCGAAGTCGAGCAGGCCGAAAGGCTCATGGCCAGCGAGCTGGAGCAGGCCGCCGAAATCCAGCGCCAGTTCCTGCCCGCCGCCGCGCCCATTCTGCCCGGGCTCGACCTGGCCGGCTACAACGCCGCCTGCCGCACCGTGGGCGGCGACTATTACGATTTCCTGCCCTACTCCGACAACCGCGTCGGCATCATGATCGGCGATGTGGCCGGGAAGGGGATGCCCGCTGCGCTCATGATGACCAGCCTCCAGGCCAAGGTCCAGGCGCTCGCCGAGATGCCGGGCGATCCGGCAGTCGTGGTAGCGCGTCTCAACCGCAGCCTGGCCGCCACCTGCCCCCGCAACCGTTTCGTAACCTTCTTCTTTTCCATCATCGACGCATCGAGCGGCGACATCGCCTTCTGCAACGCCGGCCACAACCCGCCGCTCCTGGTCCGCGCCGACGGCCGCATCGAACGGCTCGAAGGCGGCGGCCCCGTCTTGGGAATCCTGCCCGCCATGACCTACGAGCGCCAGCAGTGCCACATGGATCCCGGCGATCTGCTGGTGCTCTATAGCGACGGCGTGACCGAGGCCGCCAACCCCGCGGGCGAGGAGTTCGAGGACCGCCTGCCCGAGCTCGCCGCCAAACTCCGCGACCGCACCGCCGCCGAGATCGTCGAAGCCATTCACGAAGCGGTCAAAGAATGGATCGCCGGCCAGGCCCCCGCGGACGACGTCACCGTCGTCGTCGCCCGCCGCGTCGCCTAAGCAAAGCCAGGACTGCACCCGGTTTCCGCCGGCACGCGTCACGCGCCCGTCGGCGCCGGCCCCTTCCCGCTCCGCCACGCGTCGATCATTTGCAGCGTGTCATCGGCCGAAGCGATCGCGCCGTCGCTGATCGCCTTGATTGCCACGTTGAAGTCCGTGGCGGGAGTATCGAGAAGCTGCTTGATCTTCATCGCCGTGCCGACCGCAACCGGTCCGAGCGTGCCCAGCAACTGGACTCCCTGCGAGATGAGCAGAATGGTTTGCGGGTTCATCAGTTCGCTCCTTTCACCAGGCTCTCGACCAGCGTCTCGACCGCCTGGATGGCCGTCACCAGCGCTATCGCGGCGGCGTCGTTCTTATGCGCGCTGAGGTAGTCCTGTATGCTGGCCGACGCCGTCACCTGTCCGAACGCCGCCTGAATCTGCGCGGTCTTTTGGGCCGCGGTTGCGCTCCCGTCGAGGACGGCCAGCGAGGCCTTTGACGCCTGCGCCACCGCCGCCGTGTAGCTCAGGACCTGGGCGGTCGTGGCGTCGTCGATCACCGCGGTCTTGTTGAGCTGGATCGCCGTCTCAGTCGCAGCCTTGTTCGCCTCGACCAGAATCGCGAGCGATTGCGTGATCCGGTAGCCGGCCGGAAGCGGCTGCCCGGTGGTCGGCTGCTTGGCGCAGCCCGCCGCCGCCAACATCACGACGAGCAGAAATGCAATCGGGCGCCGCCGCGCCCTTTGGTTACACATGCTTGTTCTCCTCCCGCCACAGCAATCGCACACCGCTTCTCCGCCAGCGCCACCCGGAAATCCGATCTTGTTGAGATCGCGGCAGATATAGATCCGGTTTGCGCGTGACGCGACGCGCGACCGCCCGACCGCCCGACCGCGCCGCCGGTTGACACTCTCGCCCTGAGAGTGCTAATACTAAGTACGGGTGCCGGCATCCAAAGTCGGATCCTTTTCCGGCGCTCGAATCAACCACACCAGTATCTGGAGGGAATTGATATGAATATTCGGCCGCTCTACGATCGGATCGTCGTGAAGCGTCTCGAGGAAAAAGAGACCATCCAGGGCGGGATCATCATCCCGGACTCGGCCAAAGAAAAGCCCCAGGAGGGCGAGGTCATCGCCGTCGGGCAAGGCAAGCGCCTGGACACCGGCAAAGTCGTTCCGCTCGATGTGAAGCCCGGCGACCGGATTCTGTTCGGCAAGTACTCCGGCAGCGAGATCAAGCTGGATGGCGAAGAGTACGTAATCATGCGCGAAGACGAGGTCCTCGGAATCCTCGAAGGCGCGGCAAAGCAGGCGAAAGCCTAAAGTTTTCAGGAGGATTATTCATGGCTGCGAAGCAGATCGTTTACAGTGAGAACTCCCGGCAGGCCATTCTGCGCGGCGTCAATCAGCTCGCCGACGCGGTGAAGGTCACCCTTGGCCCCAAGGGCCGCAATGTCGTTCTCGAGAAGAAATTCGGCGGACCCACCATCACCAAGGATGGCGTCACCGTGGCGAAGGAAATCGAGCTGAAGGATCCGCTCGAGAACATGGGCGCGCAGATGGTTCGCGAAGTCGCCTCCAAGACCTCCGACGTCGCCGGCGACGGCACCACCACCGCCACCATCCTGGCCCAGGCCATTTTCCGCGACGGCGTGAAGTCGGTCGCCGCGGGCGCCAATCCCATGGCCCTCAAACGCGGCATCGAGAAGGCCGTCGAAGTGATCACCGCGGAGGTGAAGAAGCTCTCCACCGGGCCGGTTACCGCGGTGGATAAGATCGCGCAAGTGGGCACGATCTCCGCCAACGGCGACACCGAAATCGGCAAAACGATTGCCGACGCTATGAACAAGGTCGGCAAGGACGGCGTCATCACGGTCGAAGAGTCGAAGACCATGTCCACCGAGCTCGCCACCGTCGAGGGCATGCAGTTCGACCGCGGCTACCTTTCGCCCTACTTCATCACCGACCCCGAGCGCATGGAAGCCGTCATCGAGGATCCCTACATCCTGATCCACGAGAAGAAGATCAGCAATATGAAGGACCTGCTGCCGCTGCTCGAGCAGATCGCCCGTTCCGGCAAGCCGCTGCTGGTCATCGCCGAGGACGTGGAAGGGGAAGCGCTCGCCACGCTGGTGGTCAATAAGCTGCGCGGCACCCTGAATGCCTGCGCCGTGAAGGCCCCGGGCTTCGGCGACCGCCGCAAGGCCATGCTGGAGGACATCGCCGTGCTCGCCGGCGGCAAGGCCATCATGGAAGAGACCGGCATCAAGCTCGAAGGCGTCCGCCTGGAAGACCTGGGGCGGGCCAAGCGCGTCACGGTAGACAAGGACAACACCACTATTGTCGATGGGGCCGGTACCGAGAAGGCCATTCAGGGCCGCATCAAGCAGTTGAAGGCCCAGATCGACGAGACCACTTCGGATTACGACCGCGAGAAGCTGCAAGAGCGGCTGGCCAAGCTGGCCGGCGGCGTAGCGGTGATCAAGGTCGGCGCGGCCACCGAGACCGAAATGAAGGAGAAGAAGGCCCGCGTCGAAGATGCGCTGCACGCCACGCGCGCCGCGGTTGAGGAAGGCATCGTGCCGGGCGGCGGCGTCGCGCTGCTGCGGGCGGCCAAGGCACTGGTGAGCTTCAAGGCCGGGGGCGACGAACAGATCGGCGTCGACATCGTGCGGCGCGCTTGTGAAGAGCCCTTGCGCCAGATCGTCGGCAACGCCGGCCTGGAAGGCGCCATCGTGGCCGAGAAGATCCGCAACAACGAGAACCCCAACTTCGGGCTCAACGCCGAGACCGGCGAGTACGAGGACCTGGTGGCGTCCGGCGTGATCGACCCGACCAAGGTCACCCGCACGGCGCTCCAGAACGCCGCCTCCATCGCCGCGCTCATGCTGACCACCGAAGCCCTGATCGCCGAGATCCCCGAGAAGAAATCGGCCTCGCCCATGCCCGGCGGCCACGGCGGCCCCGACATGGATTACTAGGCTAAGAAGCCATCAGCCGTCAGTTGTCAGCCATCAGCCGCCCCGCCCGCGCGGGGCGGCTTTTTTCTTCTGCTCCTTCCTCAGACTCTTCATATCGACTGGTGTACTGGGACGAGGGACCTCGGCTCGTCCAGGGCCGGATGCTTCAGCGTGCGCCACGATCATGCATGCGGTTCGACTACCACGGCCGTGCCGTAGGCCAGCACTTCCGTGACGCCGGTCATGATCTCGGTGGCGTCGTAACGCGCGCCGACCACGGCGTTGGCGCCGAGCTCGGCCGCGTGCGCGAGCATAAGGTCGAAGGCGTCGCCGCGGGTCTTCTCGCAAAGTTGCGTCAGCAGCGTGATGTTGCCGCCGACGATGGTCTGCAGGCTGGCGCCGAGCGTCCCCAGCAGGGAACGTGAGCGAACGATGATGCCGCGGACTACGCCCAGCGTCCGCACGATGCGGTAACCGTCCAGCGTGAACGCGGTCGTGACCATGTTGTGAGCTACGGGAGTCGCCATGCACATCAGGATACAGAATCCTGGCGCGCCCCGCGGCTCAACAGCCCGCCCACGATGGCGCCGAAGATCAGGTTCGACCATAGCGTCTCGACCAGGTGCGTCCGCGCCACGGCCTCGGGCATGTAGGGGTTGGGCAGCAGCAGCCCGATGCTCCAGACCGCGAACAACGCTCCAATGGCGAGCGCCGTCTCCCCCCGGCCGCCCTTCAGCGTGCGAATGAGCATCAGGCTGAACGCCACCCAGAGCAGCGCGCGAAACACCTGGAGCGGGAACAGCCACGGCATCGTGACCCAGAGACTGCGGATCTGCAGCGCGAAGGTGCCTGGGTCCGTGCCGTGGTAGTAGGCTCGTAACGCGGGGTTCTTCCAGGCCACGTAGTATCCGAAGCCGATATACAGGACCAGGTAAGCGACCGCGATCGCGCCCAGCTTCCAGGCCCACTCGCCCGCAGGCATGACCAAGCGGCGGTTCGCGGCGGCGCTCGGGGCGCCGCGTAGTCTTCCCAGGACGGCCACGGAAGTCGGCGCGAACAGCGCGCCCAGAATCGCGCCCATCAGGAGGACCTTCGGCACCAGGTCCCGCGGCACTTGTGTCGGCAGGAATACCAGGGACTCGATCTGCAGGAGCACGAACCCCACGCCATAGAGGGCCACGAACACCGCCGCGATCAACTTCCACCCGGTCCAGCGCGAGCGCAGGACGAAGTAGGAGAAGAGGCAGGCAAGCAGGAAGCAGAACAGCAGGAGAGGCGGAAGCACGGGCCCCTGGTTCGGCGGAGGCGGCGAACCGGGCGGCCGCTGGTCAAGCCCGGCCAGCAGGGAAGCGGCGATGAAGCAAACCAGCAGCAGGATGGTGAGCAGCGCCACGCGCCAGGCGATGGAAAGCACTCTAGCGACCGTCATGAACCGGAGTATAGCCCCGGCGGCGGTTTAGCGGGCGCGCCGACCGCCGATCACCCGGATGTTGCTGCGCGTTTCCGACGGGGCGAAGGCGGCCTCAACGATCTCGCGCTGCTCCTGCTGGTGCCGCCGGTGCGAGCCGGTCGCCGTGGCCGCGCTCGCCGGGCGGCCGACGTAGCCCAGGACACGGCGCGTCTGCGCGATCAGCGGCTGCACCTGCTCGTGGATGAAACGCCACGCGCCCATGTTCTGCGGCTCCTCCTGCACCCAGAAGACCTGCGCGGTGAGCGGATAGCGCTGCAGCACGTCCTGCACCTCGGCGCCGGCGAACGGATAGAGCTGCTCGATGCGCACCAGCGCGGCGTCGTTCGCTCTCTTCGCCTCGCGCGCGGACGCCAGGTCGTAGCAGACCTTGCCGCTCGCCAGCAGAATGCGTCCGACCTGCCCGGCCTCGATCGGCCCGGTCTCGGCCAGAACCTCGCGGAAGCCGCCGCCCGCGAACTCTTCCACGCGCGAGACGGCGCGCGGGTCGCGCAGCAGGCTCTTGGGCGTGAAGATCACCAGCGGCTTGCGCATCCCGCGGCGGTCCGGCCCGCCGAACATCTGGCGGCGCAGCAGGTGGAAGTACTGCGCGGGGGTCGATGGGTTGCACACCTGAATGTTGCCTTCGGCCGCCAGTTGGAGGAACCGCTCGATGCGCGCGCTCGAGTGGTCCGGCCCTTGCCCCTCGTAGCCGTGCGGCAGGAGCAGAACCACCCCGCTGGGCTGGCCCCACTTGGCTTCCGAACCGGCGATGAACTCGTCGATGACCCCCTGCGCGTTGTTGGCGAAGTCGCCGAACTGCGCCTCCCAAAGAGTGAGCGTGAGCGGATCGCCGATCGAGTAGCCGTACTCGAAGCCCAGCACGGCCTCCTCGCTCAGTTGGGAATCGTAGACGTCGAAGCGCGCCTGCTCCGGCGCAATCTGGCGCAGCGGGCAGTACTCGTGTCCGTCCTCGTAGTCGTAGAAAGTGGCGTGGCGCTGCGTGAAGGTGCCGCGCGCCGAGTCCTGCCCGCTCAGCCGCACCGGCGTGCCTTCGAGCACCAGGCTGCCGAATGCCATCGCTTCAGCCGTCGCCCAGTCGATCGGCCCGCCCTTGGCGAACGCCTCGCGGCGGCGCTCGACGAAGCCGCGCAGCTTGGGATGCAGGTGGAAATCCGCCGGGAACCGCGTGAGGCCCGCGACCACGCGCTCGAGCGTGGCGCGATCGACCGCGGTGCTGGGCGCAACAGCGATCTCTTCGGCCGGAACCGGCGTCAGCTCCTGGACCTCGAATTCCTCTTCGCCCTTCTGCGCCGCGTCGAAGCTCTGCGAGAGCCACTCGGCGGCGCGCTTCCGCACCGCGTCGATCCCGGCCTGGGTCGCCAGCCCTTCGCGCAGCAGCCGCTCCGAGTAGAGCACCGCGACCGAGGGATGCGCGCGGATCTTCTTGTAGAGGATAGGCTGCGTGTAACTCGGATCGTCCGCCTCGTTGTGGCCGTGGCGGCGGTAACAGAACATGTCGATGACCACGTCCTTCGAGAACTGCTGGCGGTAATCGAAAGCGAGCTGCGCGGCCCGGGCGCAGGCCTCGGGATCGTCGCCGTTGACGTGGAAGATGGGCGCCTGCACCATGCGCGCCACGTCGGTGGAGTAAGGCGTCGAGCGCGCTTCTTCGGGCGGCGTGGTGAACCCGATCTGGTTGTTGATGATGAGGTGGATCGTTCCCCCCGTGGTGTAGCCATCGAGCTGCGAGAGGTTCAGCGTTTCGGCCACCACGCCCTGGCCGGCGAACGCCGCGTCGCCGTGAACCAGCAGCGGGATCACGCGCTGGCGCCGCGTGTCGCCCAGCCGGTCCTGCTTGGGCCGCACGATGCCTTCGACGACCGGGTCCACGGCCTCCAGGTGGCTGGGATTGGGCGAAACCGAGACCACGATCTCGCGGCCGTCCTCGAAGGTGCGAACGCCGCTCGCGCCCAGGTGATACTTCACATCGCCCGAGCCCTGCGCGCTCAACGGTTCCTCCATTTCGAAGGCGGAAAAGATCTGCCGCAGCGGCTTGCCGATCAGGTTGGCGAGCACGTTGAGCCGCCCGCGGTGCGCCATGCCGATGACCATTTCGTGTACCCCGCCCGCGGCGGCGCGCCGCATCAGCTCGTCGAGGATGGCCATGGCGCTTTCGGCCCCTTCGAGCGAAAAGCGCTTGTGGCCCACGAAGCGCGCGTGCAGGAAGTGCTCGAACTCTTCGGCCTCCAGCAGCCGGTCCAGAATGCGGCGGCGCGCGCCGGCCTCGAGCGGCCAGCTGTTGGCCGTCGGTTCCATGCGGTGCTGGAGCCAGCTCTTCTGCTCCGGCACCTGGATGTTCATGTACTCGCACCCGATCTTGCCGCAGTAAGTCTGGCGGACGATCTCCAGGATCTGGCGCAGCGTGGCGAAGGGCCGCGGAGAGCCGCCGCCGATGGCTTCGCCGAGCGAGCCGGTGACGAATTCGCGGTCGAGATCCCAGATGGTGAGGCCATACTTAGCCGGATCGAGCTCCGGATGGTAGCTGGGCTCCGAGCCGAGCGGGTCGAGATCGGCGATCAGGTGTCCGCGCACCCGGTAGGCGTTGATGAGTTGCAGGACCGCGGCCTGCTGCGCAATGTGCGAGCCGCGCTCGCCGCCGGGAGCGAATGCGCCACGATCCGGCTCCCACCGCACGGGCTGATAGGGCAGGCGCAGGTCGGCGAAAATCGCGTCGTAGAAGTTGTCCTGGCCTTCGAGCAGCGCCTGCACTTTGGCCAGGAACAGGCCGGATTCGGCGCCCTGGATCACGCGGTGGTCGTACGTGCACGTGATCGTCATGACCTTGCTGATGCCGATGAGCGCACGCGTCCCGGGCGCGGCGCCGCGGTACTCCGCGGGGTAGTCGATGGCGCCGGTGGCAATGATGGCGCCCTGCCCCGGCATCAGGCGCGGGATGGAGCCGACCGTGCCGACCGTCCCCGGGTTGGTGAGCGACACGGTGGTGAATTCAAAGTCCGCGACGGTGAGCTTCGCCGTGCGCGCGCGGCCGATCACGTCGTCGAAGGCCGCAACAAACTGCTGGAAATCGAGCGCGCCGGCGTTCTTGATGTTGGGCACCAGCAGCGCGTGCGCGCCGTCCTTGGCGGAGATATCCACGGCCACGCCGAGGTTAACTCCGGACGGGACGCGGCGGTGCGGCTCACCGTCCCGCTCGGCATACGAGCTGTTGAGATTGGGGAAGCTCGCCAGGGCCTTGACGATGGCCCAGGCGATCAGGTGCGTGTAGGAGACCTTGTCGCGGCCCACCAGCGTGAGGTGCTGGTTGATGATGGTCCGGTTCTCGTCCGCGACTTTCACGGGAATGGTGCGCTGCGACGTGGCGGTGGGCAGCGCTAGGCTCGCTTCCATGTTGCCGGCCAGGCGCGCGGCCGCGCCGCGGAGGGGCTGAAGATCGTCCAAAGAATGCGGGGACACTCCGGGCTGGCTACCGGGAGCCGCTGGCTCGCGACCAAAGGCAGGCGTGTCCCCAGCATTCTTTGATCGCCCTTCGCCATTCGATTCGAACACGTGTTTCCAGCTTTCGTCGACGGAGGTGCGGTCGTGAAGGTACTGCTGGTACAACTCCTCCCGGAGCCACTCGTTGATCCCCTCAGCCATAACACTTCCCGTCTGGTTCTATGATAGCGAAGCCTCGACCGAGCGGCCTTCCCGCTCGGGTGGGAACGGTAGGTTCGCTGAGGACGATACCGGTGATCGGCTCCTCGATCGGGGTCGGACGTCACCTTAGCCGCGGGCGCTTTTTGGGGACGGCTCGCTCGGGAGCGAAGGCTCTGAACGCGAGCTGCAACTCCCCGGAGCGAGTGCGAATGTCACGACCGCGTCGGCGGGTGGGCCATCCAGAGGCGCGATAGCGGAGATAGTTGTCTTAGCAGACCTTGTCCCACGGTTCCGGTTCTGCCTGGCCGGTCATACAGTCGTCTGCGTTTGTGATGGGGTTTGGATCCAGCAACAGGGGCGATCCGGCGACCGAAATACTAACGAATACCTGGGTGGCGTACGGTCCGGATACGCCGCGCGTTCCTCCCAACATGTCTACGGTCAGGGGTGTGGAGCAACTCCACGTGAGCTGGCCGCCCGCACTGACGCTGTGCTGGCTGGACGAACCCGAGAAACATACCGCGGTGCACACGCAGGCCACCGATCCCGAGGTCTGGTCAAAGTGGTGGTCCGAGCAGGTGGCCCCGCCGTTAGGACTGCTAATTGATGTTGCTGAGAAACGAGTAGCAACTGGCGTATCCCAGAGTCGCGCAAGAAAGAACAGCGCACAGCACGCACAAGAATCTCATTGCGGTCCCCTCCTCTTGATTTCGTGAAACAGCATACTCCCTCTGACCTCCGCCATGAACTGTTCCTCTCCGACGCGCGCCAGATAACGACTAAGGCTGTCCAGATACTCCTGTCTCGTTCGGGCATACTGGTCGTCTTTCCGACCTCTGGCCAATCCAACGGGGCTTGTCGGCGCCAGCGCGGCGGCCAACTCGTCGCCGTGCAGTCCGGCTATCCCTCGGAGGATGTCCCACTGTGCCCTCAGCTTTGCGTTGATCCTGTCGAGAAGCCCAGCCTCATCCGGGCCGTCGAGAATGCCGTCCTCGTCGATGATCGAGTCCACTGACACGCTGATCTGCCGTCTGCCGTACTCGTCCAGGAACGACTGGATCAGGTGGGTCGCCATTGTGCCCAGCGATGGCTCCAAACCGCGTGTACCATCCGCCCTCAGGGTGCCCTGCAGCGAGGTTACCGGCGTTATGAAGGAGAGCTTGCCGGGCTCGCCCATCCGGGACCGCTCCCGGAGGTCGCTGCGCATCGAGACCGTGTGCCGATACGGTTTACCCGTGGGCATGACGATTTCGGGAACCTCGTAGACGACCGTAAGCGCGGCGAGGTAGCCTCCCGTGTTGTTCTTCACGAACAGGCAGAACGGCAGGAGGGGCCGCAGCAGCTCGACGTCGCCGGGGTCGAACAGGCGCGACAGGGCGGCGGCGAACTCGGGGGTTCCTGACTCGTACACGACGATGCCTCTCCCCACCAGTGCGTTCGTCACCTTCATTGTTTGCGCCTTGCAGGGCACTATACCGCACAGAATTGCCGCGACGAACAATGACGCACGCCGCGCGGTTGCCCCCATCTTTGGGTCCATATGCTTCCCCTTCTCCCATTGCTGCAACGCAGCGCGACCTGCCCCCTCGGCTTGCTGCATCGCGTCTCTTGTGCGAACGCCCTTCTGGCGGGCGGGAAAATCGCTGGCCGCCTATTTCGCAGAGGCTCCTCCGACATCGCTGCGATTGGGCCGGAGCGATGACAGCGTGAGGACGGCTGACGTCTGGATCACTATTCGATTCGCTCGACTGCGCTCCAGGCCGGCCCCCTCGGGCCGAGACTTGGCAATAATCGAGCCGCCGCTCTCTCGTGTAGCTCCTTCGCTGGCGAGGGGGCCTCCGCTTGGTGGCGCGGCGGGCTTGTGCTTGGACCGCGCCAGACACTGTTGGTCTCCACCAGCTCCGACGGTGCCCACGCATGAGCAGTGAAACTGCATGGTGCCAACCTCCGTATAGACTCCTTCTACGCCATTGGTAGGCCCGCTTGGGTATCCGCTCAAAGACCCGCTGGCTAAGAACTGGCGCTCATCCGGTGTTATCATCATCGCCGTCGTGTTGTAGCCCGAGTGGCCGCAGCCGCTGCTGTCGTCGATGAAAGAACTGGCTCCGAAGACGGACGTGAGGTCGTCGCTCGGCCAGAGATCGTTGTAGCTGCTAACGTTGAAGATCATTTGCGCCGCGGCAGGAGTGGACGGGATCAGGCACGCCGCCGCGCACAGCATCAGAAGGCGGTGAGCGAGTCGCGGCGTCCATCTCCCCTGCGAGCGGTCGGCGCGCGAGCTCACAGCGGACAGTTTAGGTTCAATTTGCCGATCCATAGATTTTGATCTTTCCCTTGACGGTTTCCTTAATATAGCGGCTCAAACGCGACGCCCCGTCCGCGCTCAGGGCCCCTCGCACGGTCGCGGTCGTCTGCGACACCAACGCATCGTGGCGCGCCTTGAAACCGGCGAGGACGGCGTCGGTTCCATCGCTCGCCTCGCTCTCCGCCTCGATTGCGTCAAGCTGCGTTATCATCCGGCCGAGCTGCTGCACGATTTGCTGTCGATCAGCCTCGCAAAGGCCCAGTGGGGCGAGTTGAGCCCTCTGGCGCGCGTTTTCGCCCGCGGATGGCTGCTCGTGGGTCGCTACAGCAAGAAAGTAGTGCCGATAGGCAAGGTCATCCGGAATCTGCTCTGGATGCTTCGAACCGTCGACCAAGACCACAAGCGTTGTGATTTGCCCTGCGCCTTGTGGGCTGCTTGCGGTGCCGCTGGTAGCCGCAGTCTGCGCGTTGAGAGCGAAATGCCCCAGCAAAATCAATGGCAGCCAAGAGCACCTGACTCGCGGTGATGATGTTTGCTTAGCCATTCCAGCCCTCCTTGGGCCATTATGGGGGGGGCTGAATAAATGTCAAGAGTATTCTTAGCTTAACATCTGTAATGCTGACGCAATGCCCCGCCTACGCTCCCATTCCTCCCCTTTTCGTGGCCGCAGGTCTATGTATCACTGTGGCTTTCACATCAAAACCCAGACGCCTTCGCGCTCGGATTCGAAAATGGCCTCGATTACCGCCATATTGCGAATGGAATCTTCGAGCAGGGCACGTCGCCCTCGCCGCGGACGGCCTTCGAGAAGAGGTCGCCCTGAATGGTGTACTGGTCGCAGATGGGAAGTTCCTCGGTGCGAAGGCCGGCGCCGGTGCCGATGAAGATTCGGCAGGCGCGGTCCGGCGGCGCGTTGAAGGGGATCTCGATCTCGATCCGGCCGCGCGCGCCGATGATCTGCACGCGCTGGAACGGGTACATCTGCATGCTGCAAGTGAAGACGGATTGGCCGGAAGGGAAATCGAGCAGGGCCGAGGCGAGACTGTCGATCTTGAACTCGGGATCGCGTTCCACCAGGCTGACCACGCGCCTGGGCTCCGCCCCGAAAAAGTAGCGCGCCACCTGGATGGCGTAGCAGCCGAGGTCCATCAAGCCGCCGCCGCCGAATTCGAGAATGTTGCGCACGTTGGCCGGATCGCGGCCGAAGAAACTGAACGAGGTCTCGATGGCCCGCACCGGCCCGATCTCGCCCGAGCGCACCAGTTCGCGCACGCGCAGCCACTGCGGATGCGTGCGCACCATGAACGCCTCGCCTATCTTGACGCCGCAGCGGTCGCGCGCTTCGATCAGCGAGCGGCACTCGGCTACGTTGAGCGAGACGGGCTTCTCCACCAGCACGTGCTTCGCTCGCTCGGCGGCGCGAATCGACCACGGCACGTGGAGGTGATTCGGCAGAGGGTTGTAGACCGCCTCGATCTCGGGATCGGCGAGCAGCTCGTCGTAGGAGCCGTAAGCTTTGGGTATTCCGAGGGCGGAGGCCGCGCGCCGGGCCTTGTCCAGGTCGCGCGACGCGATGGCCACGATTTCCGAGCACGCGCCGCGCTGCATCGCGGGAATCACTTTTTCGGTTGCGATCCTGGCGACCCCGAGGACGCCCCAGCGAACTTTGTCAGTCATGAACGTTCCCCTTTCCGCGGATGGCTTCAGGGTACCAAGAGCGTGGCACGTGGGGCAGGCGGTTCCGCCTGTTTCCGGCGCGCAAGGCGGACTATACGAACACCATTAGTACAAACGCATTATAGGTGCTTTGAAATAGGGCACGTTATAATCTTTCGGAGTGCTTAGTCTCAAGGTCCGCTTCCTAAGTGTTCTCTTTGTGTCCGTCTGTGCGACGGCCGGCGCCGCGATGGCGCCGTTGGTATACACGGAGGCGGCACGCTACGACTCGAAAGGCGGCGAGCGGTTTCCGGCCGGCGCACGCCTGATGCTCGTTCAAGGCGGAGCGGCGCGTGCGCTGGTTCCCGAATTCGCGGCGTCTGCGGACGCGGCGGTTTCCTTTGACGGCGCGCGCGTGCTCTTCGCCGGCAAACAGAAACCTGGCGAGCCGTGGCAGATTTGGGAGATCGCCGTCGCAGGCGGGACGCCACGCCGCATCACTTCTGGCAGCGACGACTGCATCCGGCCGTTCTACATGCCGGCCGACAACCTGGTCTACGCGCGGCGCACGAAAGCCGGCTTCGAGATTGAGCTGGCACCGCTGGCGGGCGGCACGCCTCTGCGCCTGACTTACGGCTACGGCGATCACACTCCGTCGGACGTTCTGCTCGACGGCCGCGTTTTGTTCGACGCGCCGCATCCCTCCGGCGCGCGCGAGGTCTACACCGTCTACGCCGATGGAAGCGGCGTCGAAGCGGTGCGCTGCGATCACGGCCATGACCGGCACTCGGCAAGGCAGGTGGCCTCGGGCGACGTTCTGTTCGTAAGCGGCACGCGCCTGGCCCGGTTCACCTCGGCGCGTGCGGTGGAACTTCCACTGGCGCTCCCAAAGGGGGAATACGCCGGGCCGGTGGCTGAGCTGTCGCCCGGCGATCTTCTGGTCTCCTGGCGTGCGGCCGCCGGCGCGCCGTTCACGCTCCGCCGGGTGAAGATCGGCGATACGCAGCCGGCGCCGGAAACGGTCGCGGCTGGTGTTGAGCCCGTGATCCTGCGCGCGCACGCGGTCCCGAAGCGCCACCCGTCGGGCCTTGGGGACCGCAGCGGCGGCAACATTCTGTGCCTGAACGTCTACACTTCGCGTGAGGGCGGAATCCCGGAGGGCGTTGTTACGACGGTCCGCGTCTGGGCCCAGGATGACGCCGGCGCGCCCATGGAATTGGGGCGTGCGCCCGTCGAAAAGGACGGCTCCTTCTTCGTGCAGGTGCCCAGCGAGCGGCCCATCCGCTTCGAGCTGCTGGACGGGAACTCGAAGACCGTGAGGGCCGCGCAGGGCTGGTTCTGGATGCGCCGCGGCGAGCAGCGCGTCTGCGTGGGCTGCCATGCGGGCCCCGAGCGCGCACCCGATAACGCGGTGCCCGCCGTGCTATTGCGCACGACGGACCCGGTCAAGATGTGCGGGAACTGCCACGCCGACCGCGAGCGTGCGCGCGAGCAGGCTGCACCGATCAAAACGAATTTGCCCGTTCACTGAGGTGGCCAATGAGGTACTGGAAACTGCTTTTGCCGATTCCTTTCCTGGCGCTGCTGGTGGCCCAGCAGTCGCGCCCTCCCATCCGCTTCGAGGACGTGACCGAAAAGGCCGGCGTGCAGTTCACGCACAGCTTCGGCGCCGAGAAACTGGGTTCGCTGCTCGAGAGCACGGGCGGCGGCGCGGTTTGGTTCGACTATAACAACGACGGTCTCCTGGACCTTTACGTCGTAAGCGGCATTCCGCTCGAAAAGGGGATGCACCCCTATCCGCTTCGCAAGCCGCCCGCCACACCGCCGCACAACCACCTGTTCCGCAACGACGGCAACGGCCACTTCACCGACGTGACCGAGCAGGCCGGCGTAGCCGCCAACGTTTTCAGCATGGGCGCCATCGCCGCCGATTACGACAACGACGGCTGGATGGACCTGTTCGTCAGCGCCTACGGCCGCGTGATTCTCTACCACAACAACCATGACGGCACGTTCACCGACGTTACCGAGAAGGCTGGGCTCAAGGTTCCGGGCTGGTCCATCGGCTCCGTGTTTCTCGATTACGACCGCGACGGCTGCGTGGACCTGTTTGTCGGCCGCTATGTCAAGTTCGATCCCACTTACCGCGCTTACTACGCAGCCGATAACTACCCCGGACCGCTCGATTACGAGCCCGAGTCGAACATGCTGTTCCACAATAACTGCGACGGCACGTTCACCGACGTCAGCGAAAAGTCCGGCATCGCCGAATTCAAGAGCCGCGCCATGGGCGTGACGGCCGGCGACTTCGATCTGGACGGCTGGCCCGATATCTACGTTGCGAACGACAAGACCGAAAACTTTCTGTTCCACAACCAACACAACGGGACGTTCAAGGAGATCGCCGTCGACGCCGGAGTCGCCTACGGGCAGAGCGGCGAGAACACCTCGGCCATGGGTCCGATCTTCCTCGACTTCGATCACGATGGCAAGGTCGACCTCTGGGTCTCTGACTCGAAGTACAACCGCATGATGAAGAACGTCGGGGGCCTCAAGTTCCAGGACGTGACCGAGAAAGCCGGAATCTCGCAACAGGCGGCGCAATACACAAGCTGGGGAACCGGCGCATACGATTTCGACAACGACGGCTGGGAGGACCTCTTCATCGCTCACGGCGGCCTGATTCACATGGTTCCGATGGAGCACAGCGTCTTCCGCAACCTGGGCAACTGGAAGTTCGAGGACGTCTCCTCGACCGCGGGCGCGTACGTCGAAAAGACGAAGACCGTGGCGCGCGGCGCCGCGTTTGCCGACTTCGAGAACAACGGCAAGATCGGCGTCTACATCGTGAACCTGGGCGCGCCGGCCTGTCTGCTCCGCAACGTGACCGCGAATTCAAATCACTGGATCGCCTTCAAGCTGGTGGGCCACAAGAGTAACCGCGACGGTATCGGCGCCCAGATCGAGATCTTCGCCGGCGGTCTCCACCAGCAGCGCGAGCGCGTTGGCTCGTCGGGCTATCTTTCGGGTGACGATCCGCGCGTGCACTTCGGCCTGGGCGCGGCCACGAAGGTGGACAAGGTGGTAGTCACCTGGCCCGCCAGCGGCGAAAAGCAGGTGCTCGAGAACGTGGCCGCCGATCGCATCGTGACCATCGAGGAGAAGTGACAATGCGGAGCGGTATCATGCTCGCCGCAGCGGCCGCCGCCGCCCTCACCGCCGCAACTTACGCCAGCGACGCGGGGCTGCACTATCCGTCGCCCGTCGAGTTGGCGGTCTCTTCCGATGGCGGAACCCTGTACGTGGTGTGCGAGAGGACGGACGAACTGGCCGTGATCGATGCGCGCTCCGGCAGCGTGACGCGCCGCATCCCGGTGGGCCGGGTTCCGAAGGGGATCGCACTCTCGCCGGACGGGCGCCGCGCCTACGTCGTGAACTCCTGGAGCGACGATGTCTCCGAGATCGACCTGGCGTCCTTCAAGGTCGCGCGCACGCTCCGCGCGGGCTTCGAGCCGACCTCGGTGATTACGGACCGCCAGGGCGCGTTTCTCTACACCGCCAACCGCATCGGCAACGACGTCTCAGTGATCGACCTCGCCAGCGGCGCCGAGACGAAGCGGCTGTTGGCAGGCCGCGGGGCTAGTTACCTGGCGCTTTCGCCCGACGGCTCGCGTATCTACTCGACGCACATTTATCCGAACCTGACTAAGTTCCGCACGCCGCTCCAGTCCGAAGTCACGGTCATCGATACCGCGCGGCAGATGGTGGTGGAGCGCTACGGTCTCGCCAACGCCGCGGGCATCTTCCACGTGGCGCTCTCGCGCGACGGCAGGCTCGGCATCGCGGCCCAGTTGCGGCCGAAGAACCTGGTGCCGCTGGCGCACATCGAGCACGGCTGGGTGATCGGTAACACGATCTCCGTTTTCGGCGCCGACGCCGGCGAGCTCATCCAGCTTCCGATCGACGAGTTGGAGCGTTACTTCACGCCGCCGTTCGGCGTCGCCATCGCGCCGGATAAGAGCGCGGTCTACATCTCGACTACCGGTTCCGACAGCGTGACCGTGATCGATGTCGCGCGCCTGCTGAAGTTCATCCGGTCGCTCACGCCCGCCCAGCGGAAGGTGGTGGCGAACGACCTTTCGGCTTCGGCCAACTACGTGGCCAGCCGCATTGCGGTGGGCCTGGCGCCCAAGGGCCTGGCGCTCTCGCCCGATGGCAGCCGGCTCTACGTGGCCAACCGCAACGACGACACGATCTCCGTCGTCGACACCGCGGCGCGCAAAGTGGTGCGCACCATCGCGGTCGGCGAGCCGGGAACGCTCACTCCGGAGCGCCGTGGCGAACGTCTCTTCTTCAGTGCGCGCTTCGGTTTCCAGGGCCATCTTGGCTGCGGGAGCTGCCACCTGGAAGCGACCTTCGATGGTGTTTCGTGGGATTTGGAACCGGATGGCTTCGGCAAGGACATTGTGGACAACCGCCTGCTCGAGGACATCAAGGACACCGCCCCGTTCAAGTGGAACGGCGGCAATCCCGATCTCGAAACCGAGTGCGGCCCGCGCACCGAGAAATTCTTCTACCGCTCCCAGAGTTACTCGCGCGAGGAGCTGGGCGACCTGGTAGCGTTCATCAAGGCCATGCCGCTGCGGCCCAACCGCTATCGCCTGCCCAATGGCGACCTGACGCCGGCGCAGGAGCGTGGCAAAGCGATCTTCGAGCGCACGCGCGGGAAGAACGGCCAGCCGATTCCGGAGAACAACCAGTGCGCGGTGTGCCACTCCGGCCCGCACTACACCAACCAGCAACTGGCCGACGTCGGCAGCGGCAAGTGGACCGACCGCTCCCCACTGTTCGACGTTCCGCAATTGAGTAACATCGCCCTGACCGCGCCTTACCTCCACGACGGCTCGGCCAAGTCGCTCGAAGAGATCTGGACGGTCTTCAACCCCAAAGATACCCACGGGCTGACGAACGATCTGCAGAAGGACGAGCTGAACGACCTGATCGAGTACCTGAAAACGCTGTAGATTAAATTCGGGACAGTATACTCATTCCCCAATTTCGCTCCGGCCGTTCGCAAGGCCGCCGCGGGTATTGGCGCCAACAGGCGGCAGCCTGCATCCTGCGCAAGATGAGCCCCTTAGCGCGGCTCGCCAGCATGGTGCGGCGCGCGACTGCAATCCCGGATTGGGCCCCGGGGCGCCAAGCCGGTGTCTGCCGCCCCGCCCGCGAAATCGGTGAATGAGTATACTGTCCCCGGTTTCCGGTTACAATCGGGACACGATGGGAACTGGAAGTCCCCTTGCGCAACAGTCGCTTGAAGCTCTTGTGCACAACTCTCCGCTTGCGGTCATCGAGTGGGATTTCGGACACCATGTGGTGAGGTGGACCGGAAGCGCCGTGCGAATGTTCGGCTGGGAGGCATCCGAAGTGCTCGGCAAGCGCCTCGACGAATGGCGCTTCGTTTACGAAGGCGATTGGGAGCAGGTACGGGCGGCGATGGACGCCATGGAACGTGGCCAGAACTGCACCAGCCGGAATCGCAATTACCGCAAGGATGGTTCTCTGATCCACTGTGAATGGTACAACTCCATGCTCCTGGACCCAACCGGAGCCTATAGGGGCGGGCTCTCGCTGGTGCTCGACACGACCGACCGCACGCATACTGAGGAAGCGCTGCAAACATCCGAGGAGAAATACCGGCAAATCTTCGAGACGGCTCCTGTCGGCATCTTTCGCTCGACGCTGGAGGGGCGGTTTCTAAGCGTCAATTCGAAGCTGGCCAGCCTGGCCGGTTACTGCTCGCCGGAAGAGGTGGTTGCCTCGATCCACAACATCTCCGAGCAGTTGTTCGTCGATCCGCAACAGAGGCACGCGGTTGTCCGCCGCGCCGTTGAGTCTGACGGATTCGTCCGGGATGAGGTTGAGTATCGCCGCCGGGACGGATCGACGTTCACTTGCACCCTCTCGCTCCGCGCTGTCCGCGACGGCCAGGGCCAGGTTGCATTCCTGGAGGGCTTCGTGGAGGACATCACCGAGCGCAGGCGCGCCGAGGAGTCCATCCGCGAAGCCTATGATGAGCTGGAGCGTCGCGTCCGCGAGCGCACCGCCGAGCTTTCCGCGGCCAACGCGCGGCTTCAGGAGCTGGATCGGCTGAAGTCGCAGTTTCTGGCCAGCATGAGCCATGAACTCCGCACACCCTTGAACTCGATCATCGGGTTTGCCAGCCTGTTGCGGCAAGGATTGACCGGCCCAGTGAACGCGGAGCAGAAGAAGCAGCTCGAAATCATCCAGACATCGGCCAGCCACTTGCTAACGCTCATCAACGACCTGCTGGATGTCTCCCGGATCGAAGCGGGCAGGGCCGATCTGGAGCGCGAGCCGTTCGACTTCGTGGACGTCCTCCATGAGGTCCTGCGGAGTCTCAGACCGATGGCGGACCGGAAAGGCCTGGAGTTGATTGGCGACGTGCCTGCGCCGGCCATTCCGATGACGGGCGATCGAAAACGCGCACTGCAGGTGCTCTTGAACCTGACCAACAACGCCATCAA
The DNA here is from genome assembly GCA_963719445.1 of Bryobacterales bacterium. Taxonomy (GTDB): domain Bacteria; phylum Acidobacteriota; class Terriglobia; order Bryobacterales; family Bryobacteraceae; genus DASWZN01. The sequence goes on along the minus strand of OY970385.1, from coordinate 1,485,129 downwards.
GTTCACCGAGAAGGGGAGCGTAAAGATCGCCGCGAACGTCGAACGGGACATGCTGCGTGTGGCCGTCTCGGACACCGGAATCGGCATCAGAGCCGAGCACATCGGCATGCTGTTCGAAGCGTTTCGCCAAGTGGATAGCTCGGCCAAGCGCGTTTACGAGGGCACGGGCTTGGGCCTGTATTTGTGCCGGAAGTTGCTCCGGATGATGGGCGGCGAGATCAAGGTGGAAAGCGTATACGGCGCCGGATCTTGTTTCACCTATACGATGCCGCTCGAGTTGGCGGCCGAATTCTCCCCGCCTCACCAGGATCAAGGAGCGTTTCTATGCTCCTGAAGGCTCTTCTGATAGAGGACAACGAAAACAACCGCTACCTGTTGAAGCTGCTGCTGGAGCACGCCGGGTTCGAGGTCGCCGCGGCGGCCGACGGCAAGTCCGGAGTCGATCTGGCGCGCCGGGAAGCCCCCGACGTCATATTGCTGGATATTCAAATGCCGGAAATGGACGGCTATGAGGTGGCCGCTGCCATCAAGAACGACCCAGCCCTGGCTTCCATTCCGGTCATCGGGGTAAGTTCGTTCGCCATGCCGGGCGATCGAGACAAGGCGATGCGAGCCGGCTTTGCCGGTTACATCGAGAAACCGGTGGACCCTGAGCGGTTCGCGCACTCCGTGACGATGTTCCTAAAGGGTGCCAAGGGACTGCCATGAGAATCCTCAGTGTGGATGACAGGGCAGAGAACCTGTACCTGATTGAAGCGGTCGGACGGGCGCACGGATTCCAGGTTGCCAGCGCCCGCAATGGCCTGCAAGCGCTCGAAGAACTGGAAAAGCAGCCTTTCGATCTGATTATCTCTGACATCCTGATGCCCGAGATGGACGGCTTTCAGCTCTGCCATGAGGTGAAGAGCCGCGAGCGCACCCGGCATATTCCGTTTATCTTCTACACCGCCACGTACACGGCCAGGCAGGATGAGGAGCTCGGGTTGTCGCTGGGCGCCTCCCGATATGTCGTGAAACCAGTCGAGCCGGGCGAGTTTGCGGCCATCATCGAAGAGGTGGTCAGTCAAGCTCAGCGAGGCGGCGCTTGGAGTCCGGAGGTCGAGCCGAAGGGCACGGTCGACTATCTCAAGGCCTACAATGCACGTCTGGTTTCCAAGCTGGACCACAAGATTGAACAACTGGAGCGCGCCAGGAGTGAGCTCCAAGCGTCGCTCGAGGCCAGCGATCGCGAGATCGCCCAGCGCCAGCGCGCCGAGGAGAAACTACGGCGCTACAGCGTGGAACTGGCCGAGGCCAACGAGGATCTTAGACGCTTCACCCGGATCGTGTCGCATGACTTGCGCGCCCCCTTGGTGAGCCTCAAGGGCTTCTCCAGTGAGCTCCGCCAGTCCATCGACGCGCTCCGCAAGCCGGGGGAGGCCTTGCTGGCGAATCTGCCGGAGCCGGAGCGCGCCGCGGTGGCGCAGGCGCTTCAACGGACAATCCCGGAGGCTCTGGGCTTCATCGAGAGCTCGGTGACCCGCATGGACCACCTCACCGCGGCGCTTCTCCGGTTATCGCGGGCCGGCCGCCGAGAGCTCCACATGGAAGAGTTGGACACCGGGGCATTGGTGCAGGGAACCGTGGACAGCCTGGCTCACCGGATCGAGCGCCGCAACATCGCAGTGGAGATCGGCCCGCTGCCACGGATCACCAGCGACCGCGCCGCCGTCGAACGGATCTTCGAGATCCTGCTGGACAATGCCACTAAATACTTGGACCCGCACCGGCCCCCGCGCATCGAGGTGTCGGCCGTAGAAACGGCCGATGAGGTCGTCTTCCGCGTGCGGGACACTGGGCGCGGGATTGCGGAGGAAGATATGGATAAGATCTTCCAGCCGTTCCGCCGGGCCGGCGTCCAGGATGTTCCCGGAGAGGGCATGGGCCTGGCATTCGTCCGGGCGCTGCTCCATCGCCTGGGTGGAAGAATCGAGTGTCACTCCCAGCTTGGCGTCGGGACGACTTTCAGCTTCCTGTTACCGAAGGTGACATAGAGGGGACACCAGAGGACGCCGTTATCGTGTTGGCCGAGGGCGACCCAGGCCACACGCGGCGCTCAGTGCCGGCGGTAAGTGAAGATCAAATCGGCAATCACCGGCTCCGTGGTCATGGGGATTCGGGTGGTGAGGGCAAGTTCCAGTCCGGCCGGCACCTTGTCGGCCAGCTTGTCATTGGTGAAGAGCGCGCCTCCGGGCTTCAGCAAGGCGGCCACGTTGGCGCGGGCCAAAGACTGCTCGAATTCGGAGTAGTAAACGAATATATTGGTGGCGACGACGACGTCGAATGCCTGGTCGGGAGCCAGTGTAAGCCGCTGAAAGACGATGTTGAGATCGAGCGGAGTGATGCGGCTGACGATCGCCGGCCGCACGCGGACGGCGCGGGTCTCGACGCCCTCGGCACTCGCGGGAACCGGAATCGCCGTGGCGGGTTCGCCCACCTGATCCCCCATCTTGCGCCAGTACTCGACGAAGTTCCGGCGGAATTCGTCGGTCCAACGGCCGCCGGCGAACCAGGGGAGTTGCAGCATGTAAGGCTGTCCGGCGCGTGCGCGGGTGCGGGCCCGATCGAGGTGCGCATTGACGTTCCCACTGATGTCAAGCGTCGCCAGTTCCACGGTTCTTGGATCCGACAGTCCCAGCCGGATCAGCGAATCCATGACGGCAAAGGGCTGAATGGTCTGTACTGGGTAGAAGTCCAGCCCGTCCTGCTTATTGACGAAATCGAGACCAGGTCCAACGATCGCCACGCAGCGCACGCTGCCGGGCGCGAGCAGGCCAGCCGCCATCATCTTGCGCAATTGCACCTGAAGATCGTAATCGGGCCACAGGTCGGTATCGAGTGAGATGCCGCGCTGGCTGAATTCGGTCGGGCGATTGCGTCTGGATTCCTCGGTGTGGGCTTTCAGAAAGTCGTCGCGCAATCGCGCCAGGTTGGCCAGCAGGTACTTTTTCAAGCGCACGCGGCCGGCGGCCGTGGCCAGCGATTGGCCCCTTCTTTCGACGAAGGCCCGCATCTGCTGGAAGCCCTCGCCGGAGTCGGGCGACGCCAGGGCGCGGATCAAGTCGTCCGCGCGGTTTTCGGCGAAGGCATTCACCAGCGTGCTCTGGCCGTATTTTGGCAGGTACTCGTCGGTGATGCGATACTCCTTCGTGTAGGTTACGCCGAAGCGCAGCAGGTTGCTGAGCGTGTCTTCTTCACCCTGCTCAAGGCGGCGGCGGATGGCGCGGTCCTCGGCCTGGATCCAGTGCGACCAGCGGGCGGCGTCGATCGAGCGTCCGTCCCCCAGCGCTTCCGGAAGGGAGCCGGAATAGGCGTCCAGGATGGGACGCGCTGCTTCAAGGGAAATGAAGGGGCAAGCGGACGGGCACTGGGCCTCAGCCCCCGCTGCCGTCAGGAAGAACAGAAGCGGAACAATAGCGAGCTTCAACAACCGTCAGGATAACAAACCCGCGCGGCGGCCGAACAGATCCCGCGCTAATCAAGCGTGCGAGTGGGAGAGGAAGTGTTTTGCTGTCCGCGTTCGATGAAAGGGAGTATCCCCGATCAGCAAGAAGCATGTTCCCCTGCCGGATATCAACTCGTAGCCATCACGGAAAGTCCAAGCGACGAGGCGGCTTCCGTTGACAGAGTTTGCCGCCTGGCCGGGCTGTTGTTGCAGGCGCGACCTTTTGGCAATGAGTGAGATAACCAGTTCTGAAAAAGGGGCTTAACAGGAGCGATCGTTTGCATTATGATGAGCGTGGAACTGTCACGCCCGCTGGGTGACGGTCCGCGCAAAAAGAGGTTTCTTCCGTGACAGGTCACCGGTATCCGGAGACGAGGGGGAAGGAACCTGGCATTATGCGGCAATCGGCCGGCGATCCCATTCGCACCCGGCCGGACCCAACATTAAGCCTGCAGTGGCCGGCATCTCCCGAAGGATGGCAGAACGGAACTGGGCATTGATGTGAGCTGAACTCGCCTGTGGTAACGGTTGCACAACGGGCGACGCCATCGCGCCGGTCGCACAACGGCTAGAGGGCGGCGAATACAGAGGGTATCGCCACCCAGGATCCCGGGAAGGGGAATATGGAAAAGGAAGCCTTAAGCATCATCGACCAGCGCACCCAGGCTGCCTATGAGATCCCGATTCACGATGGGACCATTCGGGCCATGGACCTGCGACAGATCAAGACAGGACCCGAAGATTTCGGGCTCATGACTTACGACCCCGCCTTCATGAACACCGCCTCTTGCCGAAGCGCCATTACGTTCATCGATGGCGATCGAGGCATCCTGCGCTACCGCGGCTACCCCATCGAACAGCTGGCGGAGAATTGCAGTTTTCTGGAGGTGGCCTACCTGGTCTTGTTCGGCGAACTGCCGACCGAGCCTCAACTGAAGGACTGGGTCGGCGACATCACCCATCACACCATGCTGCACGAGACCACCAAGAAGTTCTTGGGGGGATTCCGCTACGACGCGCATCCCATGGGGATGCTGGCAAGCACGGTAGCGGCGCTCTCGACCGTTTACCCTGACGCGAGAGCTGTGCTGGATCCCAAGGTGAGGGCGCTGCAGATCCGGCGGCTAATCGGCAAAATGCCGACCATCGCCGCTTACACCTACCGGCACAGCCTGGGCTACCCCTATGTCTATCCAGACAACGATTTGAGCTACACAGAAAACTTCATGAACATGCTCTGGAAGATGGCAGAGCCCAAGTATGCGGCCAGTCCGATCCTGTCTCGCGCGCTGGACATCCTGTTCATCCTGCATGCCGACCATGAGCAGAACTGCAGCGCCAACGTGATGCGCTCCGCGGGCAGTTCTCATGCGGATCCGTTCCTGGCCACTGCGGCGGCGGCGGCGGCGCTGTCCGGTCCTCTCCACGGAGGGGCGAACGAAGAAGTCCTCAAGATGCTGGACGAGATCGGCTCCAAGGACAGAGTCCCGAACTACATCGCAAAGGTAAAGGCAGGCGAGTTCAAGCTGATGGGCTTCGGACACCGGATCTACAAGAACTACGATCCTCGCGCCAGGATTATCAAATGGGCCGCGGACAAGGTATTCGAGGTCACCGGCCGCAATCCGAAGCTGGAGATCGCGCTGGAGCTGGAGCGCATTGCGCTTGAGGACGAGTACTTCGTCAAGCGCAAGCTCTATCCGAACGTGGACTTCTACTCCGGGATCATCTACCAGGCCATGGGGTTCAAGCCGGAGATCTTCACGGTACTGTTTGCGATTCCGCGCACAGCGGGCTGGCTCGCCCAGTGGCAGGAGATGCTGTGCGATGCCGAGCAGAAGATCGCCCGCCCACGGCAGGTCTACACCGGTCCGGCGGCGCGCGATTTTGTGCCTTTGCAAAAGCGCGGCCTCCCGGCGACCCCCACCAAGGCTTAGCGGAAGCCGCTCTTGCGGCGCACATCGCCGACTCGATGAGCCAGCAACTGCTGTTCTGGACCCGGTACGAATACGGCACCTCTCTGCGGGCGTCCGAGCCCCAGACCGTGCATTAGGGCTCCCTATGCTGCCGTTCAGCCTCATCTACCATCCGGAGCACAACTTGCACCTGGCAGACCATGTTTTCCCCTGGCAGAAGTACCGCCTGGTGCACGATGCGCTCCTGAAGGATGGGACTGCCGAACCCGGGGACTTCGTGCAGCCGGACCCGGCGCCGAAGGAGGATGTGCTCCGGGTGCACACCGTGGCCTGGATCGAGAAGCTCAGGCACGGCACGCTGACGCGATCGGAGATCGCGAAGCTTGAGATCCCGTACTCGCCGGAGATGGTGCGGGCCTTCTGGCTGGCGGCGGGCGGGACAACCCTGGCGGCCCGGATGGCGCTGCGCGACGGGATCGGCCTTCACCTCGGCGGTGGATTCCACCATGCGTTCCGCGATCACGGAGAAGGCTTCTGCGCGGTCCACGACGCCGCGGTGGCCATCCGGCGCGTGCAGCGCGAAGGTCTGATCGAGCGCGCTATGGTCGTCGATTGCGACGTCCACCACGGCAACGGCACGGCCTTCCTGTTCGCCCGCGACAAGAGCGTATTCACGTTGTCGATTCACCAGCTCAAGAACTACCCCGCCGAGAAGCCGCCCTCAGACATTGACATTCATCTCGACGATGAAACGGGCGACGAAGAATACCTGGAACGTTTGCACCATGCCTATTTGCCCGCGCTGTCCGAGTTCCGGCCGCAATTGATTTTCTATGTCGCCGGGGCTGATCCGTACGACCAGGATCAGTTGGGCGGGCTGGCGCTCACCATGGAGGGCCTGAAGGCGCGCGACCGGATCGTGCTCGCCGGCGCGCTGCGGAAGGGGGTGCCGGTCGTCGTCACGCTGGGGGGCGGCTACGCCGTCAGTCTGGACGACACGGTGGCCATTCACACCAACACCGTCAAGGCGGCGAAAGAGGTACTCGATCTGGTGGGCTGGATTCCGCCCGCCGACGCTACGGCAAGGCGGCGAAACAGAGCACCAAAGGCTTGCCGCTGAGCCGGCGCGACGCCCAACTACTGCGCCAACTGGCGCTCCATGAGTTCGCGATACTCGGGGCGCTCCCGGTCCACGAACTTTCCGACAATGATGTCGCCCTCTTTGGCCAGCCCAACCTCACTGGTAGGCGAACCGTGCTTTGTCTGGCTGTGTTGCTTGTAATACCTCATCGTGTCCAGACCGTCTCCCATTCGGTTCCGCCGCTGATAGAGCGTCGGGCAGGGCGAGAGTACCTCGACAAAGCTGAATCCCTTTTTCTGGAGCATTTCGGCAATCGATCGCATGAGTTGCCGCACGTGGAAAGTGGTCCAGCGGGCCACGAAGATGGCGCCCGCCGCATCCACCAAATGAGGCAGGTTGAGAGGTGGCTCATAGCTTCCGTACGGCGCAGTTGCAGTGAGTGCGGCCGGCGGCGTCGTTGGTGCGGTTTGGCCGCCGGTCATAGCGTAGATGAGGTTATTGATGCAAATCACCCTGAGATCGACGTTTCGCCTGGCAGCGTGAATCAGGTGATTGCCGCCAATGGCGGAAAGGTCCCCATCGCCTGAAAAGACGACCACCTGGAGAGAGGGGTTGGCCAGCTTCAACCCCGTGGCAAACGGAATGGCACGGCCGTGGGTCGTGTGAAAAGAATCCAGCTTCAAATAGCCTGCCACCCGCCCGGCGCAGCCGATTCCGGAAACGACCACAACGCGGTCAAGATCCGCCCCTGATTCCAGCAGCGCACGCGCAAAGCAGTTGAGCGCTGTGCCGATGCCGCATCCTGCGCACCAGATGTGAGGCAGACGATCCATCCGCAGAAGTGATTCGATGGGATTCGGAGGCAGTTCAGTCATTCGAGGGCCTCATTTGTGACTTGCCGGCCTTGCTTGACGTCGGACCCGCCGGCCCGCCGCGGTTGAGAGCAGCTCGGCAATCCGGCGGGCTGTCGCGTTCGATGCCTTCGCCAGTTGAGCATTGGTGCACTCCCCGTGGCAGGTGTACACGCCACGCGCCAGCTCGGGGCACAAGTTTCCCTTGCCTCGCGACTCCTACGGCGATTCCAAGTCAACGGTACTGCAGGCAGGCGCGGGATTCAAGGCCTTCCAACTCTGATTGTGCATTTAGCCATTGTCGTGAGCCAGGCAAGGTGCTATTCTTGATCGGAATCGGAGGCGGCTATCGGGTGTTCTCTCGGTGCGCCGCTGTGCCCGCCCCAGACTGGCATTCCGGCGCTCGAAGAAACAACAGTGGTCCCTTCCGAGTCTGTCTGGAGCCAGCTATGGCGTTCTACAACAACAATCCCCTTCCTGCGGACGGCGAAGCCATCTCCGCCCGCGACGGGAAGCTCGTCGTTCCGGACCACCCGATCATCCCCTTCATGGAGGGGGACGGCACGGGTCCGGACATCTGGCGGGCCGCCCGCATAGTCTTTGACGCCGCCGTCGAGCACGCCTATAACGGACGCCGGCGCGTCGTCTGGTATGAGGTCTTCGCAGGCGAGACGGCCCACAACCGATTCAACGACTGGCTGCCCCAGGGGACGCTTGACGCCATCCGGGCATTCCACGTCGCCATCAAAGGCCCGCTGACCACTCCCGTGGGCGGCGGAATCCGCAGTCTGAACGTTACCTTGCGGCAGCTTCTGGACCTGTATGTGTGCCTCCGTCCAGTCCGTTACTACCCGGGCGTCCCCTCTCCCATGAAGAGCCCCGAGCTCCTGAACGTGGTCATCTTCCGCGAGAACACCGAGGACGTCTACGCAGGCATCGAGTGGAAGGCTGGCACGACGGAGGCTAAGAAAGTCATCGAGTTCCTGAACACCCAGATGGGCACCCGGATTCGGCTCGAGTCCGGCATTGGCATAAAGCCCATGAGCGCCCAGGCCTCCAAACGGCTGATCCGGCGCGCCATTCAATACGCCATCGAACACGGGCGGAGAAGCGTGACCCTCGTCCACAAGGGCAACATCATGAAATTCACCGAGGGCGCTTTCCGCGACTGGGGGTACGAACTCCTGAGAGAAGAATTCGCTCAGGTTTGCGTTACCGAGGCAGAAGCAGGTCCACAGGCGCCCGCTGGAAAAGTCCTGGTAAAGGATCGCATCGCCGATTCGATGTTCCAGCAGGTCCTGCTCCGGCCGCAGGAATACGATGTGATCGCCACACCGAATCTCAACGGTGACTACCTCTCCGATGCCTGCGCCGCCCAGGTGGGAGGGCTCGGAATGGCGCCGAGCGCCAACATCGGCGACGAGCACGGTGTTTTCGAAGCGACTCACGGCACCGCGCCGAAATACGCCGGCCAGGATATGGTCAATCCGTCGAGCGTGATCCTCTGCGGCTCGATGATGTTCGAGTTCATTGGCTGGCGAGAGGTCTCCCAGCTTATCGAGAAGGGCATCACCGAGACGATCCGCCAGAAGCGCGTTACCTATGACTTGCACCGCCAGATGGAGGGAGCCCAAAAGCTCAAAACCAGTGAGTTCGCCGCCGCAATCGCCGAGAACATGCGCGCCAGGGCGGCGATGGCGTGAAGGAGTGAGAATATGAGGCAAAAGGTCACAGTAGTAGGTTCAGGCAACGTCGGGGCCAGTTGCGCAGTCCGGCTGGCTGATCAGGGCCTGGCCGACGTTGTGATGGTAGATGTGCTGGAAGGCATCCCGCAGGGCAAGTCGCTGGACATTCTGCAATCCGGCCCCATTGCGGGTGTTGACGTCAGATTGAGCGGAGCCAACGCTTACGAGCCCACCACGGACTCGGACATCATCGTCTTCACTGCAGGGTTTCCACGCAAACCGGGCATGAGCCGGGACGACCTGCTGTGGAAGAACTACGACATTGTGAAGGGCACGGTCGAGCAGGCGGTGAAGTTCTCGCCGAACGCTATCCTGATCGTGGTTGCCAACCCGCTTGACGCAATGTGTCACGTCGCTTATGCCGTGAGCCGGTTTCCCAAGCAGCGGGTCATGGGCATGGCCGGTATCCTCGACACTGCCCGGTTCCGCACCTTCATCGCCCAGGAGCTGAACGTTTCCGTAGAGGACGTGATGACTATGGTCCTGGGCGGGCACGGCGACAGCATGGTGCCGCTGGCGCGGTACACTTCCGTGGCCGGGATACCGATCACCGAGCTGCTGGACGCCGACGCGATCGAGCGCCTGGTCAAACGGACGCGCGACGGCGGTGCTGAAATCGTCAAGTACTTGAAGACCGGCAGCGCCTACTATGCGCCCGCCGCGGCCGTGGTGGAGATGGTCGAGGCGATCCTCAGAGACCGGAAGAGGATACTGCCTTGCTCGGCCTACCTGGAAGGCGAGTACGGGATCACCGGCCTTTTTGTAGGCGTACCGGTGAAGCTGGGCGCGAACGGCATCGAGAGAGTGTTCGAGCTGAAGCTGGCCGACGAAGAGATGGCCGCCTTGCAGAAGAGCGCCGGCGCGGTCAAAGAACTTGTGGATGTGATGCAGCCCAAGCTCGCAGAAGTGAGAGCTGACGCGGCCACTGCCTGAGCGATTGACCTGAGGGTGCTCCGAACGGCAGTTCGAGGCACCCTCCACGTTCTGAAGTCATCTGACGGCCTGAGATTTGGCCGCCGGGGTGAGCTATCTTGACCCTGTGCAGGCCGAGCGCCCGGTGCTTGGGTCATCGGCAAAGACGGCAGGATCGTAAGTTATCTGCCCGAGGAACAGGGCGAAGAGGGCTTGCGATCCGCCTTGAAGAGAGCGCTGCAGTAGACAGAGGTTTCGCGTGGGAGGAGACGTATGAGCGAGACGATGCGTCGCTTGCTCATCCGAAACCACTGCTCTTGGCTTTTGAAACTCGACCGCAGCCTGGAGTGCCGCTGCAGGCGCTCCTCATTGATGTAAGCCCTTTGTCTGCACTATCTCGTTGGTTCTTCGTAGTGCTGTATTTGCACATTGAGACCTTTGAGCGAGTTCTGGCCCCGTATTAGCACCACGTTGCTTCGGGCACCGACTGAACATTGAGACTGTTGAGGCTTTTGTCGAGATGGGGCTTCGATGCACCTAAAGTACTGGGACTACTCGACGAGCCATTTCGCACTTTTTCTTGCCCCAATGGAGGCCTCTTACGAGAAAATCGAAGAACATGAAGAGCCACTGCGCTGTGCTTGTCCTGATGATGGCCGTGCCGTTGATGGCCGTTGAGTCCCCCATGCGGCAGATGGTGGTGCCCGTGCGGATCACGACCGAGAAGGTTAGCTTCAACGGACAGTTGACTGTGGCCCTGGGGGGCACCTTGAACAAGGCCAGAATCGAGTGGGACGGCGCGATGCGCAACGCGTCGATGCGGAACCTGTTCAGGGTCACGTTTTGTCTCCAGGCCTTTGACGACACCAATCAGCCACTCGGACGCCCCTGCATTCTGACCATGTGGGGGAACCAATGGCAATCTGGCGCATCGCTGAGTTTCAAGGGCAAGCAGAAGATCAAGATCAGTGACGACCACGCTCCCATCCACGCCGCGAACTACATGATCTCGGTTATCGAGGTTTTCGAGCACGCACCGAACTTGCGGACGATGAATGTACGCTGTCCGCTCGTGTGGGCTTCGGCCCTCCGGGTGTTCGCGGATAAGAAGTTCCGGCCAACCGTTCTGGACAAGGACAGCCTTACGGCGACCTACGCATACGACGGCGGGAGGATTGACACGGGGTCCTCGAACTTCCTCAAGAGCTACACGACCGCGTACACGGGCTGGGCGATGTTATGGGAGTCATTCCGGGTTGATAACGCATCGCTATATCTGCGAGAAGAGACGCCTGGGACGTGTACTGCGGAAGTGAAGATGAGCTTCGCGGGGTTCGGCAAACCGCTCTTCGATAGACTCGGGCAGTGGTATGCAGTTGATTCAAACTTCAACTTCGAAAAGAACCTCATGGACGAGCTTGAAGCGCAGTCCAAGATCGCGGCCAGCAACGATCTGGACAAGGCGATCAGCCAACTTCCAACTGAAGCTCCGAAGCCGGTTGAGATCGTCGTCAAGCCTCAACTGACGGTCACTTCGGAGCCGAGTGGAGCCGAGATCGAAATTGATGGTGAGTTCATCGGTAACACGCCGACGACGGTGACGGCCAAGCAGGGCAAGGTTGTGGTGAAGGTGACGAGAGCCGGATTCCAGCCGTGGGAGCGCTCACTGACGCTGAACCCCGGCGACAAGCGAACACTGAACGCAGAGATGGTGAAGGACGCGAACGACGTGCGGATCGTGAAGTGATTACAAAACTGTCCAGAGTCTCTGTAAGGCGCTTTGTCTACTCTTCCCTGTGTACGGCGGCGCGACACTTCCGGCCCTTCATCTGGGTCCAGTCAGAAGATGGGGCGCACAGCTTCTTCTCAGCCCTCGCGGAGCGCCACCTCAAAGTGCTGTTCTTCCCGGACGGCTTCGAACGACTGTCAAAGGCCGAGCAGCTTTCAGAAGTCCAGCGCCGGGTTGGGGAGCACTTCCAAGGGAATGGTGGTTCCGTCCTTGAGTTCGGCGCGATCTTGAGCTACCGTTGCGCCGACACCTTCGACACCAGCGCGCTGCTTGACACGACTGGCAGAGTGATCGAAAGCAGACGGAGAAACGATGTTTGTTCCCAGAAGTGTGGCTGGAAGCCGGCACGCCGCTGGACTGGGCGCACTGAAAAAGCACGTCAACACCCCTCTGAAGGGTCTGCGGATCGGGAGGCTCGGCGCCCGGGGCCTCGAACTGAGCCTGCACGATGGCGGCCAGCTCGTCGAGAGAGGGCAGCGGGTCGTCGAGGAGAAGGGTGTCCTGCGCGAGTTCCACCGGGAGCGACATACCGAGGGCGCTCAGCAGGACCAGCGTGCGGCCGTTGGCTTTGAAGGTGTCGCGCAGGTTCCAGATGCCCTGCAAGACATCCTCTTTGCGCAGGTACAAATGGGCGTTTTGGATGAAGAGGCAGGGGCGGCACGCTGAAGCCGAGCGCCTCTTGAAGCGCGCCGTGGGCATTGCCGAGCGCAACTCCAATTTCCCCAGCTCGGAACTGCCGACCTACCTGTTCAATCTGGCGGCGGTCTACCGCCTCCGACCCGAGTTGCGACGCACCGCACTAGTGCGGCATTCCCCGGGGCCGCCAAAGGCGCTCGGGGTATGGGCAGAACACAAGAGGCTCCAACAAGGACGCTTGGGTGTACAATCAGTGGCGGCAGGAAGCCAAAATGGAAGTCCCTGCTGAGTCATTCCGCCGGCAGTCTACGCAGGAGTTTGGGAACCAGGTGCTCCGATTGGGAGGTGCCGATTGCCCTCGGAAGAAACAGTCTTGAAACGCCGGCGCCGCCTCGAAGCCATTTTCCACGAAGTGTCCGAGGCTCCCCCGAGGGAGAGAACCGCGCGTCTCGAGGCGCTCTGTGCGGGAGACACCAGCCTCCTTGAGGAGGCCAGTGCCCTTCTCCGTGCCCGGGGTATCACCGCTTCCGGCGCGCCCTCCGGTCCAGCGGAATCTAAGGATCCGCACATCGGCCGGCGCATGGGGCCGTATCGGTTGGACAGACTCCTGGGGCGCGGGGGCATGGGGGCTGTCTATTTCGCTCGCCGGGTGGACGGGCAATTCGATCAGCAGGTCGCCGTAAAGGTGATCGGCTTGCCCCGCGCCAGCGACATGTTCCGCGAGAGCTTCCGGCGGGAACGGCAGATTCTTGCCAGGCTCAGTCATCCCTGCATTGCACGGATGCTGGATGGCGGCGTCAGCGACGACGGTGAGCTTTATCTGGCTATGGAGTACGCCGACGGCGTGCCCATTAACCGCTACTGCGCCCAACACTCCCTCTCCATCCGCCAGCGCATCGAACTCTTCAAGTCCGTCTGCACCGCCGTTCGCTTCGCGCACCAAAATCTGGTCATCCATCGGGACTTGAAGTCCGACAACATTCTCGTCCTGGAAGACGGCACCCCCAAACTTCTCGACTTCGGCACCGCCAAGCTGCTCACTCCCGCGGATACCCTGGTGGAGGGCGAACTCACGCGCCAGGGCTTCCATGCTTATACGCCGCAATACACCAGCCCCGAGCAGGTAATGGGACGCCCGATCTCGACCGCCTCCGACATCTACTCCTTGGGTGTGCTTCTCTTTCTTCTCACCACCGGCGTGCTTCCCTATGAGCTGAAGGAGTTCAGCACCGCGGAGATGGTCCGCGTGATCTGCCAGGAGCAGCCGCCCAGGCCGAGCGAGAAGGCCGCCCCCGGCACGCTGGACTCCGACATCGACGCCATCGTTTTGAAAGCTCTCCGCAAAGAGCCGGAAGCCCGCTACGCCAGCGTCGATCAACTCATCGCCGATCTCGAGGCGTATCTCGACGGCCGTCCGGTGGCGGCCCACCACGGCAGTTTCCGCTATCGTGCCGCCAAGTTTGCCCGGCGGAACAAGCTTGCCCTGGCCGCCTCGGTCCTGCTGTCGCTGACCCTGGTGGCCGGAATCGGCGGCGTGCTGTGGCAGGCCCGCATTGCAAACGCCCGCGCGGAAGACCTGCGAAAGCTGAGCAACAGTCTGCTCTCGGAAATTGACGAGGCCATTCAAAAGCTCCCCGGCTCGACTGCGGCCCAGAAACTGCTGGTCAGCGTCGTTCTGGAGCACCTGGACCGCACGGCCAAGGATGCCTCCGGAGATCCGCAACTGCAACTGGACCTCGCCAACGCGTACATCCGGTTGGCCAACGTGCGAGGCAATCCTTACGATCAGAACATCGGCGATGTGCAAGGCGCGTTGACCAGTCTGGACAAGGCCCTTTCCATCGCCACGACGCTCGTTCGGCAACAGCCGGGAAATGCGGCCGCAGCGCACGCCCTTGGGTGGGCTCAACAGTCGCGGAGCGAAATACTTTTCGAGGCAATGGGCAGAACGCAGGAAGCGGTGGACACGATGCACTCGGCGGCGGCCACTTTCGAGGAACTGGCATCGCGGCCCGGAGCGAAGGCCGATGCCTTGATAGCCGCGGCTACCGCCTATGGGGTCCTGGGCGACGAGCTGGGACAGAGCGGCACTGCGAGTCTGAGCGATCCGGTGGCCGCGCTGGCGGCATTTCAGAAGTCCCTGGAAATCGGTAACCGCGTCATCCAGCTCGATCCCGGCTCGTCCCGTGCGTTGCGAGGAATCGCGGTGACTCACTATAAAATCGCTACGATAACGGCCGAAACCGATCCGGCCGCGGCGTTGCCGGATTTCCGCAAAGCGATCGATGGCATAAACGCCCTCCCCGAGGAGGTCAGGAAAGCCCTCCCCACCGAGCGCCTGCTGGGGATCGTGCTTAGTCAGACTGGATTGGCGCTAAAAGAGGTCGGAAAGTACCAGGAAGCATTGTCTTACATGGAACAGGCCAAAGCCATCCACCAACGTTTCCTCGCTGCCGATCCCAACGATACTCGCGCCGGAGCCGACTTACTGTCGGTTTTGGGAAGAGAAGCGGAGTGTCTTGAAGATCGCGCGGAAGGGGTTTTCACGGAGCAACCCGCAAATCGAACCGCGGACGCCGCCAGCGCCCTCGAGAGGTTGTCGGAGATGCGCTCACTCGCCGAACGTCTTCTCCAGGCTGAACCGGACAACGCTATCTGGCGATCGGACCTGGGCCTTGCCCTGATCCGAATGAGCCTGCAACAGCGGGCGCTCCATCAGACACAGGGAACGCTGGAGCTGGCGATCAGAGGGGTTGACATCCTGAAGGCCGTGGGCAAACAGCCAAGCGCCCAGGGCTATGAGCTTGATGCGGTTGCAACGGGCCTGACGATTGTCCTGCCGGTAGAGCTTCGCGATCCCCGGTTGGGCGTGGAATACGCCGAGCGCACGGTGGACCTGAGCCATCATCGGAAGCCGGAGTTTCTGCTCACTCTCGCGCGCGCCTGGCGCGCTGCGAACCAGCCCGAGAAAGC
This sequence comes from Bryobacterales bacterium, assembly GCA_963719445.1. Taxonomy (GTDB): domain Bacteria; phylum Acidobacteriota; class Terriglobia; order Bryobacterales; family Bryobacteraceae; genus DASWZN01. The sequence goes on along the minus strand of OY970385.1, from coordinate 1,469,742 downwards.
TCGCGCGGCGGCTGCGGAGGGACTCGCTCTTCTCCCCGCCGAAACCCCCGTCACAGTCGCCTGCCGCATCCGCAAGCAATTGGAGGCGAAGCTCGTCCAGTAATCAACGATCACATACGCCGCGTCCCCCGCGCCGTATTGACTTTTTCACCGATCCCGGCACCGCGGGAAATGGTGCGAGGGGTGGAACTGTCGAGCCGGTTTCTGCGTACAAGCAGTCGTGGGGAATCGCCTTGGCTCGAGCATCCATGGAACCGGCGCCCAGAACTTCGTCAGCGCCCTGCGGAACGGATCGAGAGCCGTGTCCGGCACTGCATTGGGACCGAACTTCTCGAGCCGGCGGCGGGCTTCATCGCTCGTGAGGCCGGCAGGGGCGGAATCAGAGGTCATAAGTCAATTGTCACCTTGCCAGCAGCTTGCTGATAGATCCCAATTCCCGCCGGCGCTTAGCGGTGGTCCTGGGATATGCCATCTTAAGTTCCTTGAGCGCGTCAAGGACAATCTGGGAAATGATCAGCCGGGCATTGTCCTTATCGTCGGCGGGGACGACGTACCAGGGTGCGTGATGTGTGTTGGTCGCCTTCAGGCAAGCCTCGTAGGCCTGCATGTACTGCTTCCAGAACTTCCTCTCGTGAATGTCCGCGAGGCTGAATTTCCAGTTCTTCTCCGGCTCATCGATGCGCTCGAGGAACCGCTTGCGCTGTTCGCCCTTGGACAGGTGAAGGAAAACCTTGACGATCCGGGTGCCGTTACGGTGGAGATGCTCCTCCAGATCCACGATGGAACGATACCGCTCCTCCCAGATGGTTTTCTCGTCGCGCAACTCTTCCGACAGTCCCTGGCTGCGGAGAATCTCCGGATGCACTCGAACGATCAGCACTTCCTCGTAGTAGGAACGATTGAAGATGCCGATCTGCCCGCGTTCGGGAAGCCGGAGCGTCGTGCGCCAGAGGAAGTCGTGTTCCAGTTCCTCGGCGCTCGGCTGCTTGAAACTCGAAACCTGGCAGCCTTCCGGATTGACCCCGGACATGACGTGCCGGATGGCGCCGTCCTTGCCGGCAGCGTCCATTCCTTGAAAAATCAGCAGCAACGCATAGCGGTTGGAGGCGTAGTGAAGGCGCTGCAGCGAGCTCAACTCCTCGACGTGTTCTTCGAGAAGCTCGCGGTACCGCTTCTTGGACTTGCACAAGGGCTTCACAATCGTCGGCCACCGGCTGAGCTGGACCTTCTCGCCGGGCGGCACACGGAAATCTTTTGAATCGATCTTCATCGTCATCCCTCGCCTAGCCTTTCCGAATCTCGCGCTCCGCCTCAAGCCAATCCTGACCTGCGTGGCCTTCGCGGCGGCCTCCCCGCTCGTAGAGTTCATAGGCCGGTGTGGCGATCCGCGGTCTGAGATCGAGCGCCTTCTTGGCCAACAGTGGGGCCGTGGTAGGGTCAAACACCCGATAGGCGAGCAGCTTCACGCGGTCATTCACGAGGGCCCAAGCCAAAGCGTAGCCCTAAACGAACGCTGCCCAGCCCCAGCCGAGGGGTGTCATAAACAGCCCATAAACCGCAATCAGAGTCGCCAGCGCTTGGGTGCCGACCACCGCTATCCATAGCACCCGCGCGGGACGTATGGACCAGAACGGGCCGCGCGTGCGCGTCAGGAAGATCGTCAGATGCCCGGCCACGGATAGCTTCAGATACATCAGCGTCTGGATGTGCGCACGGTCCAGATGAAAGACTCGCTCGCTCGATGCCCGTGGGGAACACGACGTTGGCAATTTGGTCCCCCGGAACGTCGCCGCGCTGTCCACCCCCCCGAAGGTGGAGAAGCGGGAAATCTCGCCCTTCACACCGCAACAGGCCGGCGACTTTCTCAAGGCGGCCCTGGGGCATCGGCTGGAGGCGCTCTTCACGGTCGGCCTGGCCATCGGCCTTCGTTCGGGAGAATGCAGCGCGTTGTGCTGGCCGGACCTCGATCTCGATCAGGGCACCGTCACCGTGCGGCACACGTTGCAGCGGCAGACGGGTGAAGGGCTCGTGCTGTTGCCGCCGAAGTCCGAGAAGTCGAGGCGGACCATCGAACTGCCAGCGACTTGTGTAGCGGGCCTCCGTGCTCACCGAATGCGCCAGGATGGGGAGCGGCAGCTCGCCGGATCGCGCTGGAAGGAAACCGGCCACGTCTTCACCCGCACGATTGGAACGCCCATTGATGACCGGAAGATCCTGGAGGAGTTCGACGCGCTGGTGAAGGTCGCGGGCCTGCCCAAACAGCGCTTCCACGACCTCCGACACGCCTGCGTTTCGCTCCTCGGCGCCCAGGGCGTGCCCCTGAAGGTGATCGCAGACATCCTCGGGCACTCGGACATCCGGCTCACCCAGAACGTGTACCAGCACGTCTACAGCGAGGCGAAGCGCGCCGCGGCCGACAGCATGGACACGTTCTTGACGGGGCTTGCGAACGCGCCCGCGACCCGCGTTGCTACCAGGGTTGCTACCAAAACCACACGGAGCGTCCCAGCTATCATCTAAATGGTTGATTTTATGGAGCCACCCGCCGGGATTGAACCGGCGACCTGCTGATTACGAATCAGCCGCTCTACCAACTGAGCTAGGGTGGCCCGCCTCCATCTTTATAGCATGATCGTGGCGGCCGGCGCGATGCCGGGGGCCTTCCCGGCGCGACCCCGGTGCGACCGCGGTTGAATTCCGACGGCCCTCTCTTATATAGTGGAGTGTTCGGCTCGCCCTCGGGTTTGCCCCTCGTAGCTCCGTTCCTCACGAGCAGGCCTGATTTGCAAGGAGCCGCAATCCGATAGATCAGTTCAGGAGGCTGTCCACATGTACTCGAACACGGATGTCGCCCGGCCACGGTGGTGCGCCGGCCTGCTCCGCATCTTGTTTGCCCTGATGAGCATGGCCGTTCTCGGCGCGCCGTTGATGGCGGCCGAAGGCGGTGAAGCGAATTTGCAGTTGCCGGACCTCAGCTCCGCCAGGTTCCTCGGCGGGATCGACGGCCGCTCGCTCCTGATGTGGGGGCTGGTGGTGTGCGTGCTGGGGTTCGTTTTCGGACTGGTGATGTTCGTCCGACTGCGCAACATGCCCGTGCACGCGGCCATGCGCGAGGTCTCCGAGCTGATCTATGAGACTTGCAAGACCTACCTCGCCACGCAGGGCAAGTTCCTGCTGATTCTGGAGTGCTTCATCGCGGTGATCATCGTCCTCTACTTCGGAATCCTGCAAGGCTTTGAAGCCTTCCGGGTGGCGATCATCGTGCTCTTCAGCCTGGTTGGGATCTCGGGCAGCTTCCTGGTGGCGGCCTTCGGCATGCGCGTGAACACGTTCGCGAACTCGCGGACGGCGTTTGCCAGCCTTACCGGCAAGGCTTATCCGTGCTACAACATCCCGCTCCAGGCCGGCATGAGCATCGGGATGCTGCTGGTTTCGGTCGAGCTGCTGATCATGCTGTTCATTCTGCTGTTCGTGCCCGGCAACCTGGCCGGACCGTGCTTCATCGGTTTCGCCATCGGCGAATCGCTGGGCGCGGCGGCACTGCGCATCGCGGGCGGCATCTTCACCAAGATCGCGGACATCGGGTCGGACCTGATGAAGATCGTCTTCAAGATCAAGGAAGACGACGCGCGCAACCCGGGCGTCATCGCGGATTGCACGGGCGACAACGCCGGCGACTCGGTGGGCCCCTCGGCCGATGGGTTCGAGACCTACGGCGTGACGGGCGTGGCCCTGATTACCTTCATCGTGCTGGCGGTGCAGAGCCCGTTGGCGCAGGTTCAGCTGCTGGTGTGGATCTTCGCCATGCGCATCATGATGATGATCTCCTCCGGCATTGGCTACTTCGCCAATGGCCTGTTGGCCAAGGCGCGCTTCGGCAACGCCGACAAGATGAACTTCGAGGCCCCGCTGACCTCGCTGGTGTGGCTGACCTCGCTCCTCTCGATCGGGCTGACGTTCGTGGCCAGCTCGCTCATGATCCCCGAGCTCGGCGGCGACACCTCGCTGTGGTGGAAGCTCTCCATCGTGATCAGTTGCGGCACGCTGGCGGGCGCGCTGATCCCCGAGCTCGTGAAGATCTTCACCTCGACCAAGTCGCGGCACGTGCAGGAGATCGTGACCAGCTCGCGCGAGGGCGGCGCTTCGCTCAACATCCTCTCCGGCCTGGTGGCCGGCAACTTCAGCGCCTACTGGCTGGGCTTCGCCATGCTGGCGCTGATGAGCATCGCGTTCGCGGTGAGCACCCAGGGCCTGGCGATTCTGATGGTGGCGCCGGCGGTGTTCGCATTCGGCCTGGTGGCGTTCGGCTTCCTGGGCATGGGCCCGGTGACAATCGCGGTCGATAGCTACGGCCCGGTAACCGACAACGCCCAATCGATCTACGAGCTCTCCATGATCGAATCCGTTCCCAACGTCGAGGCAGAGATCAAGCGGGAGTTCGGATTCGAGCCGCTGTTCGAGCGCGCCAAGGATAACCTGGAAGAGAACGACGGCGCGGGCAACACCTTCAAGGCGACCTCCAAGCCGGTGCTGATCGGCACGGCCGTGGTGGGCGCCACCACCATGATCTTCGCCACCATCGTGGCGCTCACCCACGGCCTGACCGCCAACCTGGACAAGCTGTCCATCCTGCACGCGCCCTTCCTGCTCGGCCTGATCGCAGGCGGCGCGATGATTTACTGGTTCACGGGCGCGGCCATTCAGGCCGTCTCGACCGGCGCCTACCGCGCGGTCGAGTTCATCAAGCGCAATATCAAGCTGGAGGGAGTGGAGAAGGCCTCCGTGGCGGATTCCAAGAAGGTGGTGGCCATCTGCACAAGATACGCGCAGAAGGGCATGCTCAACATCTTCCTCACGGTGTTCTTCGCCACCCTGGCTTTCGCTTTCATCGAGCCGTTCTTCTTCGTGGGCTACCTGATCTCGATCGCGCTGTTCGGTTTGTTCCAGGCCATCTTCATGGCCAATGCCGGCGGCGCATGGGACAACGCGAAGAAGGTCGTCGAGACCGACTTGCGCGCCAAGGGCACCGAACTGCACGCGGCCACGGTGATCGGCGACACCGTCGGCGATCCGTTCAAGGACACCAGCTCCGTGGCTTTGAATCCGATCATCAAGTTCACCACGCTGTTCGGGCTGCTGGCCGTTTCGCTGGCCGTCTCCCTGACCGCCGACGAGGGTGCGATCCTGACGGACGTCCTGTCGGGCATCTTCCTGCTGATCTCGATGTTCTTCGTCTATCGCAGCTTTTACGGAATGCGGATCGAAGTCCTCGCAGAAGACGGCGGAAAGAGCGACGCCGCCAAGGCTTCGTAGTCCGAAGCCGGTCGAGAACCTCAGGCCCGCGGGATCGCCTCCCGCGGGCCTTTCTTACTGGCGCGCGTCCCAGTTGTAACTGGCGAGCAGGCTGCCGTCCTCTCCGACCAGGAGCAGCGCGGCGCGGCCGGGAGTGAGGCTGCCCTCGAATTCCTTGCCGCTGGCGCCGTCCCGGAAGCGGACCTCGCGCTGGCTCGATTCCGATGTCAGCACGTACAGCGTCGCGTGCGGAAAGCGCGTGGGGCAGATCAGGATGCCGGGGTCCGCGAGAGCGGTCGAGTACGCCGGAACGACGCCGGCGGTCTTTAACGCGTAGCGGTAGATGTCGCCGACCGCCTGCGTGTTGTCGTTCAGCTCGAGCGGCAGCGGCGAAAACAGAACGCGGCCCTTGCCCAGCGGTTTCTCGGCCCACGAAGCGCCATCCGGGAGCACCGCGCGGTCGAGGAACGTGGTCTTGTCGCCGCCATAGATCAAGCGCGCCTCTCCCTCGGGCCACTTCAGCAAGTTCTCGCGGATCGTCAGAAACTCCGGCTCGCAGGCCAGTCCGATTTCGTTCTGCCGGCCGGTCGGATGAAGGTGCGCGTCCCCGTCAAAGCGGCCGGAGACCAGCAGCGTCGCGCCGCCCTCCACCTTCTTCCGAATGGCTTCCCAGGCGGTCGCGGTGAGCGCCGAGGGCGACGGCAGAATGATCAGCCTGGGATCTCCCAGCAGGCCGATCTGGTACTCTCCCACGGCGTACGCCTCGGCCCGCGCGTAGTGGTACAGTGCGCGGACCGCCGTCTGCTGCGCTTCGAGGGCGTACCTGTTCAAGACCGAGAGCTGGAGCGATTGCGGCAGAACGAGGGCGACCTGCGGCGGGACGAACCCGGTAGCCCAGGGTGCCGCCTTCTCCGCGAACTGCCCCATGCCGCGCATCATGGCTTGCCAGATCTTCGCCGAGCCGTCGGTCCGCTCCATGCCGAAATCGGGCGACCGCGACCAGTCCCATTGCAGGACGCCGCTCGTGCCCGCGGCGAAACCGAGGGCCCATCTCCGCTCCATCAGCGGAAAGGCCGTGAACTCGTCGTAGCGCCACGCGCCATCGGGCGACCACACCGGCTGGTAGCCGGTCTCGCCGATGATATTGGGCACGCCCGGGCGCTTCGCCGCGAGCGACTCCCAGAGAAGGGCGTCGTCGCGCCAATACGTGTGATTCGTGGTGAAGGCGACGCCTCCCGCCGCGTAGAACTGGTTCAGCACGCGATCCGCCACGCCGCCCTCGTCCTGGCCCACGTTGACGAGCTGCGTGCTTCCCGTGCCGCGGATCGCCGTGACCATCGATCGGACCCAGCGGGTGAACATCTCCTGCGCGAACAGGTTGTAGTCGAGCGCGCGCACCTGGCGGTCGTTGCCGTACCGGCTGAAGGAGAGGTCCTGCTCGCCCGGAAGCGGCACGCTATCGAAGCTCCCGAGATCCTCGGGCGGAACGGACCAGGCCGCGGCCAGCTCCGCAATGGTGGCGTACTTTTCTCGCAGCCATTGATGCCAGGCCGCCGTCTCCACCGCATCGCCGTTGGGAGTGTTGCCCCTCCAGGGACGCTCTGGGTTCGAGAAACTCGGTTCGTTGATGAGGTCCCAGCACAACCAGGGCACGTTTTTGAAGCGGTTCACGATGGAGAGGATATAGTCCCGCTCGGAGCGCATGGAGACGGGGTCCATGTAAGGATTCGGTCCGGGCGGCGCGGGCGGGTTGGGAATGTACGGGCGGGGAAAGAAGGCGAAGAAGGTGAAGTTCACGACGATGTTGTGGCGGCGCGCGCAGAGGAGGTAGGCCTCCAGGTTGCGCAGGAACCGCTCGCCGGCGGCGCCGGTCGCCTCCTCGACGAATTTGAGCTCGGGCATCCACACGCCGGTGCGCACGAAGTTCACGCCGTGGCGCTCCATTTCGGCGAAGTCGGTTTCCCAAGTCCAGACATTGCGCGGCCAGGAGAAGTCCCAACCGTCGTCGGCGGTGTTGAAGTAGTTCGTGCCGACCGGGAAGAACGGCTTGCCGTCGCGGGTAAGGAAATCTCCCTGGACGCCGAGGACGGCGCCGGAGGCGAGGGAGCTCCCATCCTCCACCCAGAAGGCGTTCTGCGAGAACTCGCGCGCCTGGCCGCCTTCTTCGTATACGCCTTGAACCGTGTAGAGGCCGGGCGGGAGCGCTTTGTGAAACGCCACCTGCTCATCCATCTCGGGACCGGAACAGGCGATGCGTGCGCTATCCAGCACGGTGGTTCCCGAGAGCAGCTCGATCCTGGCTTCTCCGCTCGCGGCGAGACCGAGGCGTTGCCGGCGGGCGCTGCGGAGATGCACTCCGACCAGAGGCGTCTCACCCGGCCTCAGCGTCGAGAACAGCGTGTCCAGCCAGAACGCGGTGGCGCCCTGCCGGGCGTAGTTGGCGGCCTCGCGAATGAGCGTGATGCCATCGGGCGACTCCCAGTAGCCCGGCTGCGGCTCGAAGTCCAGCATGACGATGCGTGCGCCCAGCATCGGGTCCTGCTGCCACGCGCGGACGTGATCGGCCACCACGACCGGAGCGGCAACCCGGACGCCATCGGCATTCACCAGGTACCCGAGGCCGTCGAGCCCGCCCTGGATGGCAAACAGGCGCCGCGCGCGAAGCTCCGGCGTGCGCAGGAACGAGCAACCGGACTTCCAGGAGAACTTCGCTCCGTCCTGCCGCGGCACTTCGTAAGTGTGTTGCAGGCCGAGCTCGCGGGAGTAAGCGTCTTGAGGCGGCGCCTCCACGAACCGACCGCCGGCCGCCGTTACCGGCACGCGGAACGCCTGGCCTCCGAGGACCACCAGGTCGCCGCCTGCGCGAAGATACTCGCGAATGGCGCTCCAGGCGTCCGCCGGAAACGCGGAGCCGTAAGGCAGCACCAGGAGGTCCGCATTGGAGAGCGCCGCGGGAGCGCGCAACCCCTCGATACCCTTGAAAACCGCGCCGTCGAGCGCCTTGGAGATCGCTTCGCGGCTGACGGGCCGGCTCGCCACCGCCGGAAAACCGTCCTGCCAGAAAACCACGACTTCAGCGGATAACGACGAAAAGCCGGCCACAGTCAGTAGAAGAGCCGCCATCAAGCTGCGCATGAGTCCTCCAACCTTCGCAGTGTACCCAATTCCGCCGCGAGAGACCCGCAAGAAGAAATCCGTTGAAGTTCCGGCCCCGTTGGGTTAAAGTTGAACCAACTGGGGAAGTTTCCGGGATGCCCGCCGAAGGAACGGGGACCGCCAAGACAGCGCTGATCGTGGACGACGAGCCCGAGGTGCGGCGCCTCATCGTCATGATTTTGTCCAGGCACGGCTACCGGACGATCCAGGCGGACAGCGGGCTCGAGGCTTTGTCAGCGGGGCAACAGGGTATCGACGTCCTGGTGACGGACTTCTCTTTGCCTGACATCGATGGCACAACGCTGGCCGGATGGTTCATCGAGCGGTTTCCGGACGTGGGCGTCGTTTTCATGTCCGGCTTCGTCGAGGTGCCGCGTTTGCAATTGGAGAAGCTGCCCGTCAGATGGGTGTTTCTGCCGAAACCGTTTTGCATGCAAGAACTGCTGGAGGCCGTTCGCAGTGTTGTGACCAAAACCGGAGGCGAGCGGGCGGCGTAGCAGTTCGCGGCTCCGCCAGGCAGCGGGCTCAGGCGCGTTTCCTCGCCAGGTAGAATGTCCGGCAGCCGGCATCGATCCTGGCATCGCCCTTGAAGAAGGGCGTGGCGTCCCAGGCGCCGATCTTGTCGAAGCCGGCGGCGCGCAGCGTGGCGCACATTTCGGCGCGGGTCCACGCCACCTGTTCGATGTGCTCCCGGTGCCGCCGCCAGCAGCGCCCTTCACGGCAGAACCAATCGACCGCGCTCCAACCGCGGCCGCGCGCGCGGTCGTAACCTCCACGCATCACGACTGCGACGTCCGGCTGTTCGTGGTACCAGGTGCCGGGCCAGAGCTTCTGGAAGGCGCGGCGGTTGTTGACGTCGAAATAGAAGCAGCCGCCGGGCCGCAACGCGCGCGCAACCGAGCGCGCCACCCGCGCCAGGTCCGCCTTGCGCGGAACGTGGTTCAGCGCGTCGAATTCGCAGGTCACCAGGTCGACCGGCTCGGGCAGCCGGAAATCCCGCATGTCCGCGCGCAGGACGACCAGCGGCAGACCGGCGCTCCGAGCCTTCCGGCGGGCCAGGCGGCACATGTGCGGCGAGAGGTCAACTCCGAACATCCGAATGCCGCGGCGCGCCAGCAGAAGGGCAGTTGTGCCGGTGCCGCAGGCCAGGTCGCAGGCGGATTCCACGTCCGGAAGGATCTTCCCAAGCACGCGCCGCCGCGCCGCCTCGAACCACGACAGATGAAACGTGAAGAGCTGGTCGTAATACTGGGCCAGCCAGCGGTAAGGCTTGTTGGGCGCCGGCGCGCGCATTGGCGTTTGTGGCCAGTGTACGTCAAAACGGGCTTGACAAGAATAAGTTTGTAGTGCAAACTACAGTGCATGGAAGACTACACTGCATCGCCAGCCCTCCGGGCCGCGGCGTACTGGTTTATCGACGGTCTGCCCGAAATCGTGTCCGGCCTCGTTATGACTCTCTGCGGCGGAATCGGACTGCTGCTGTGGTCGGCGGGTGTGAGTCCCTTGTTCGCGTTCCTGGGGCTGATCCTGTTGTGGAAAGACCGCGGCGCGGTGGAGTTCTTGAAGGCCCGTCTCACTTATCCGCGCACCGGCTACGCGAGGCCGCCCATGGACTCCGACGACCCGACTGCGCGGACGATCGCGACCCTGATGCCGCCTCCCGTGCCGGCTTCGGACAAGAACGTTACGCACTTCCGAAACAACACCGTGGTGCCGCTGGTGTTCCTGGCGAACTTCGTGTTCCTGAGCGACAGGGCCTGGATGTGGCCGGTCGGGGCGTGCGGGTTTGTGGCGGCCCTGTATGTGCTGAATCGGAGACTGGAGCGGCCCTACCGCTGGTGGGAGGCCCTCCCGCTGGCTCTGGCCGCTTCCGCGCTCACGCTGTCGAACCTGCCGCGAAACCTCCGACTGCCCGCCGCGTTGATACTGATCGGCGCATGGCTGTTGGCCCTGGGCGGAGGCAAGCTGGCCTTTTACCTTCGAATGCATCCGCGGCCCAGCCAGGAAGGCGCTCGCGCATGAACGGTCAGGCGCAGGAGATCGCCGAACTGGATCGCATCGTTCACGAACCGGCGCGCCTGAGCATCCTCATGATTCTCGACGCCGTGGGCGAAGCGGACTTCCTCTACCTTCAGCGCGAGGGTGGACTCACGCAGGGAAACCTGTCCAGCCACCTGGCGAAGCTGGAGGAAGCCGGATACGTGGAAATCAAGAAAACGTTCAAGGGAAAGCTTCCCCTGACGCTGTGCAGCCTGACCACGAAGGGCGAGAAGGCTCTGGCAGAATACTCGCGGCGGATGTTGGGCATTCTCGAAGCCGCGCCTCAAGGGCCGGCCCGCAGACGATCCAGGCGGCCGTGACAGGCCGGAGGCCTGTCCCACTCTATGCCCGCGCCAACTCGCCCGGCGTCGCTTCGAGCGGCGGAGGCATGAGCGGGTTGAACTTGACCGAAACCAGCTTCGAGACGCCGGGCTCCTGCATCGTCACGCCGTAGAGCACCTGCGCGGATTCCATGGTCCGCTTGGCGTGCGTGATGATGATCACCTGCGTGTACTTCGACATGTCGGCCAGCAGGCTGGTCAGCCGCTGGATGTTGGGCTCGTCGAGCGGCGCATCCACCTCGTCGAGGATGCAGAACGGGCTGGGCGTGTACTTGAAAATCGCCACCAGCAGCGCCAGCGCCGTCAGCGCCTTTTCGCCGCCCGAAAGCAGCAGCACGTTTTGCAGCTTCTTTCCGGGAGGCGACGCCACGATGTCGATGCCGGACTCGGCGATGTTGGCCTCATCGGTCAGCCGCATCTCGCCCATCCCGCCGCCGAACAGCGTGGTGAACACTTCGCGGAAATTGGCGTTGATGGCCGCGAAGGCCTCGCCGAAGCGCTTGCGGGACTCGGTGTCGATCTCGTGGATCGCCTTTTCGGTGTCGCGGATCGAATCGAGCAGGTCCTGCCGCTGGGTGTTGAGGAAATCGTAGCGCTGCTGCGCCTCCTGGAATTCGGCCAGCGCGTCGGAGTTCACCGGGCCAAGGGCTTCGATCTTGCGGCGGATCTCGCCGTACTTCTCTTCGAGCTCGGCCATCGCCTCGGGGTCGAGAACCACGTCGGCCTCACCGCACAGCTCCGCCACCGCGACGTTCAGCTCCCGGCGGCTGGTCTCGTCCAGGTGGTGCAACTCGGCTTGCCGGCGCACCAGCTCGACCTCGATCCGCGAGCGGCCTTCCTGCGCCTCCTGCATGCGCAGCCGCAGGTCTTTGAGCTTCTCTTCGAGCGCGGCGATCGTGGCGCGGAGGCCCGCTTCCTTCCCGGCCAGACGCTCGACGGAGCCATCCGCCAGAGCGCGCTCTTCACTGAGTTCGATCGTGCGCTGGTCGAGCTCGATGTTGCTGGCGAGCAGCCTGGCGCGCTCCACGCCCAGCCGCTCCAGCTCGGCGGCCATCTGCCGGCTGCGCGCGGCCAGCTCGTTGCGCTGCGCTTCGACGCGCGCCATGGCGGTCTGTTCCGCGCGCCGGCGCTCATCGAGGCCGGCCACGGCGACCCGCAACACCGCGTGCTCCTCGCCCGCCCGCGCCGCCTGCGCCTTCAGGGCTTCGAGCTCCGCGCGAGCCGATTCGAGACCGTGCTCGTGCTCCAGGCGCATGCGCTCCTTCTCTTCGAACGCCTGCTGGTCGGCCCGCCTGCGCTCGAGCGAGCGCGCTTTCTCCCGGCCGATCCGCTCCAGCTCGAGCCGCGCCACCGAAAGCCGCGAGCCGGCCCGCGCCAGGTCGTCCGCCAGCTTCCGCATTTCATGATCGAGCGCGACCGCTTCCTTCTCCTCGGCCTGCTGCGCGCCGCGAATCCGCTCCAGCTCCTGTTCGAGCCGCTGTATGTCCCGCTCGAGGCCCTCGATGCGGCCGGCCGCCTGCTGGAGCTCCTTCTCGCGCGCCTGGACCTGCGCCTTCGTTTCCCGCAGCTCGCGCTTGAGCGCCAGCGGGCCGCTCGAACTCTTTTTGCCGCCGCTCACCGTGTGGCCGTGATAGCAGACGCCGTCGGCCAGCAGGAAGTAAAGCTCCGGATACTCGAGCGCCATCCGCTGCGCCGCCGCGCGGTCCGCCGCCAGATAGGACTGCCCCAGCCGCGGCAAACATTCGAGCGCCGAATTGCCGAAGCCGTTGGTGAGCCGCAGCACATCGCTGAGATTGGCGACCACACCGCTGCCGTCGCCCGTTTCCGGCCTGCGCGCGCCTCGCTCCGCGCCCGCGGCCGGCCCGGGGTGCACCAGAAACGTGGCGCGGCCCTCGACGCTGGTCCGCATCAGCTCGATGCCGCACTCCGCCTGGTTCCAATCCGCGACGACGATGTACTCCAGCTCGTCGTGCAGGAACTCTTCGGCCGCCTTCTCGTAAGCGGGCTCGACCTCGACGAAATCGGCCAGCACGCCCACCGGCTTGAGCCCGTTCGCCTGGCCGCGCTCGATGGTGCCGAACAGCCGCTTGACCGACTCGGTGGTATACGCGCGGTGGGAGAGAATCTCTTCGAGCGAATCGAGGCGCGCCTTCAGGCGCGAGAAGCCGGTGCGCGCCTGTTCGAGATCGCGCCGCGCGGCGGCCAACTCCGCCTTGTGCGCGGCCAACTCCTCTTCGAGCCGCCGGCGCTGCTCGGAAAGCGACTCCAACTCCATCTGGCGCGCGGCGAGTTTGGCCGAAAGCTCGGTCTTGGCCGCGCCCAGCCACTCCAGGTCCTGGATGGCGCCCTGCTCTTCCTTCTGCGCTTTGGCGGCATCGCGCTCGAGCGCGGCCAGGTAGGTGTCCGCCTGCGCGAGCTGGTTCTTCAGCGTCGCGCCTTCGCCCAGCAGACGGAGAATGCCGTGGCGCGCGGATTCCATTCCCCGCTCGCGAGCCTCCACCGCGTTCTGCGTTTCGTCGCGGTCGTGCGCCTTGGCCTCGAGCTTCTGCCGCGCTTCAGCGGCCTGCCGTTCCAGGTCCGCGAGGGAAGCGCGATAGGCGGCCAGTTCCTCGCTCACCACCCCCAGCCGGCGCTCGGTCTCCTGCGACTCGCCTTCTCCCTGCGCCAGCCGCTGTTCGATCGCCGCGACCTGCTTGGCCTGATACTCCAGCCGCCCGCGCGTGCGCTCCAGCTCCAGATTGAGCTCTGCAAGCCTCTTGCGAGCTTCCGTCAATTCGGCTTCGGTCTGGTAGCCTTCCTGCTGCGAGCGGCTGTAATCCTTCTCCTGCTGTGCGGAGGCGGTGGAAAGCTCGTCGAATCCGGCCGTGGCCATTTTAAGATCGAGCGCGATCTTCGCCGTTTCCCGCTCCAGCATGAGATAGCGCCCGGCCAGCACCTGCCGCAGCCGCGCGTCCATCTCTTTCCTGAGCTCTTCGTAGCGCCGCGCCTTGGCCGCCTGGCGTTTCAAGGAATTGGCCTGGCGACCCACTTCTTCGAGGATGTCGAAGACCCGCTCCAGGTTGTGCTTGGCGCCTTCCAGCCTTGCCTCTGCGAGCCTGCGCCGCGATTTGAACTTGGAGATGCCCGCGGCTTCCTCGATCACCGCGCGGCGGTCCTGCGGGCGCGAGCTGAGCAATTGCCCGATGCGCCCCTGCTCGATGATGGCGTAGGATTCCGGGCCAAGGCCGCTGCCCATGAAGAGATCCTGGATGTCGCGCAGCCGCGCCGTCCGGCCATCGATCAGGTATTCGCTTTCGCCGGACCGGAACAGCCGCCGGGTCACCGTGATGTCGCGCTCCGCGTGCCCGTTGCCGTTCGCCTTGCCGTTCAGCCCCGCGCCGTTGGTCCCGTTTGTCCCGTTGGCATGGCCGTTGGTCTGGAGGCTGGCGTGACCATTCGCGTGACCGTTGGCGTGGCCGTCCGCGTCCTGAACCGCCTCGATCCTGGCCAGATTCAAACCGGGATCGACCAGCGTCATGGTGACCGACGCCAGTCCCACCGGCTTGCGTTCGCGGGTGCCGGCGAAGATGACGTCTTCCATCCGGGCGCCGCGGAGCGTCTTGGCGGACTGCTCGCCCAGCACCCAGTTGATGGCATCCGCCAGGTTGGACTTGCCACAACCGTTGGGGCCGACAACGCCAGCGATTCCGGAGCCGGCAAAGCGCAACTCGCTCCGGTCTGCAAAGGACTTGAACCCCTGTAGCTCGACGCGCTTAAGTCTCAGCAAAGCGTGTTCTCCTGACTTCAATGAGCATTTCCGGATGCCGCACTAGCGGATCCGGTCTCGGGGGTTGAAACCATCCTAAACGGGATTTCGGGAAAAGTAAAGCACCATCTGTACCGAATCCTGGGGTGGCTGGCTGAGGACCCCTACATATTGGGGTCGCAGGGCGCAGTCGGCCTTTTCACCCCCGCCCTTCATCTCCGATTCTATAGAAGACTCCCGCCGGACCCAAAAAAAGTCCGGAATCGTCCGCCAACGGAATTGTTTGTGTTATACGATGCGGTATAGCTATGGAAGCAGGCCAGCCGGTTGTCCCCTACGTGCCCTTCAAGACCTTTCTCACGGCTCTCGACGCGCTCGAAGCCAGCCTGCCCAATCAGCTCGATCGCTCGGTGTGGCCTTCTTATTCCGGCGCCATTCAGGGCCAGTTGCTGGGCGCTTTCCGGTTCCTGGGGCTGATGGACGAAGGCAACTGCCCGACGCCCGCGCTGGGCGAGCTGGTCACGAAGCGGGAGTCCCGCCGCGACCTGCTGCGAGCACTGATCGAGCGCTACTACCGGCCGCTGGTGGCGTTGGACCTGACGCGCACCTCGCCGCGACAGCTTGACGAAGCCATGCGCCAGTACGGCCTCTCGGGCGCGACGCACAAGAAGGCGATTTCGTTCTTCCTGCAGGCGGCGCAGTTTGCGGGAGTGCCGCTCTCCGTTTTGCTCCGGGCGAAGACGCGGACCGCCGCGTTCGGGCATCGCCGCGCCGCCGCCGCCACGCCCGCCCCGGCGCCCGAAAACTCCGCGGCGCTCTCGAAGACCGTGCGCCTCCGCGGCGGCGGCACGCTGACGCTCAGCGCGTCGCTCGACGTTTTCTCGCTCGGCGGCGAGGACCGCAAGCTGGTCTTCGACATCATAGACCGTTTGCAGGAGTACGAGAGCGGCTGACGGGCGTCTGTCCGCGCCATGAATTTGCCGCGGCCCGCCGGCGGCGCGCCGTTTGTTTCGAGGGCTTTCGTTCTGGCAATCGGCGTGCGGTGACGCCAGGCATGAACATCAGCGCCGTCTCCAGCCTCTTTCAAAACTGGGCGCAGTTGCAGGGCACAACCAGCAGCAGCGCCACCAGTTCCAGCAGCACCAGCCAGGGCTCCTCAATTCCGTCGGAGCATGCCGGCACCGCAGCGATCTCGCCGCTCGCTCAGTTCATGAGCCGGCTCCAACAGCTCCAGCAGCAGAACCCGGACCTGTTCAAGCAGGTTGCCGCCAACCTCGCGACCCGCCTGCAAAAGGCCGCGCAGAACGCGCAGTCGAGCGGGGACACGACCCACGCCGCCCAGCTCAACCAACTTGCCACCGTGCTCCGGAGCTCGGCTCAGAGCGGGCAGCTCCCTTCGTTGCAAGATCTCCAGCAGGCAGGCTTCGGCGAGGCTCAGCACCATCAGTCAGGGAACGTGCTTGCGAGCGTGTTGGGAACGCAGCAGGGAACCGTGGGCTGAAGCCCACGGCGGCACGCTGAAGCGCGCGCCACTGCTTCAGCGCGGGGTTTCCCGCCAGGCTGCGGTCAGTCTCCGGTAAGTGGTCTCGAGATCCTCGGGCAGGACGCGGGTCTCGCCGATGGTGGTCATGAAGTTCGCGTCGGCGGGCCAGCGCGGCAGAACGTGCATGTGGATGTGTCCCGCAATGCCGGCCCCGGCGCACTCGCCGACGTTCATGCCAATGTTCAGCCCCTTGGGCCGGTAGACCGCGCGCAGGTGCCGCTCCGCCAGGCGCGTCAGCTCCATCATCTCCGCCAGCGTATCCGAGCCGGCCTCTTCGAGCGTGGCCGCGTGCCGGTACGGCGCGATCATGAGATGGCCGGTGGTGTACGGAAAGAGGTTGAGGATGGCGAAGTTCAGCCGGCCGCGGTGAACGACGAAGTTCTCCTGGTCGTTCCGCTGCGCCGCCTTCCGGCAGAAAATGCACTCGTCCGTGGGCCCGGCCTTACTGACGTATTGATAGCGCCAGGGGCTCCAAAGATAATCCATCTGGGATTCGGCCGCGGCCGGCTACACGGCCGGCGGAGGCTCGCTCGTGGAATCCGCCGGAGGCGCTCCGGCGGGAGGGACGGCGTCACCGGCCGCCACCGCGGTCGCCGCGCCGTTGACCAGATCCTTCAGCTCTTTGCTCGGCTTGAAGAACGGGATGCGCTTGGCCGGCACTTCGACCCGCGTGCCGGTCTTCGGGTTGCGTCCGATCCGTGGCTGCCGCTGCCGGGTGCGGAAGCTGCCGAAGCCGCGGATCTCGATTTTTTCGCCGGTGCGCAGGGCGCGCACAATGCTGTCAAAAATCGTCTCGACGATGACCTCGGAGTCCTTGCGACTCATTTCCACCACTCTGGATACTTCTTCGATCAACTCGGCTTTGGTCATAGAACTTGTTCTCCTTATGCCGCGAAGGACGGCCGCCGGGGGTCGCCGGGGGATCCGCGCCGTCTCGTCCTTAGCGGGCCTCCCCCTGTCCCTTCAGGTTTATAACTTCTTCAATGGTCAGCGTTGCGGCGGCGGCGCGGCGCTGGTATTCCTCCAGGCGCGTACGCTCCTCATCTTCGCCGAGCGCCCGGATGCTGAGGCCGATCTTCTTCTCCGCCTCACTCATCTTAATGATCTTGAAATCGCACTCGTGTCCCATCTCGAGCGGCGGTTCGTCTTTCTTGCGCTCCTGCGCGCCCGGGATCTCCGAGTTGTGGCACAATCCTTCCACGCCCTCCGCCAGCTCGATGAAAACTCCGAAATTCGCGGCGCGGCACGCCTTGCCGCGCACCACGTCGCCCACCTGGTGGGAGCGGAAAAAGACCTCCCAGGCATCCGGCTGGAGCTGTTTGATGCCCAGCGACATGCGGCGCTGCGCAGCGTTGATGTGGAGCACCACCGCCTGGACGAGTTGCCCCTTCTTGAGCACCTCGGAGGGATGCTTGATGCGCTTGGTCCAGGAAACGTCGGAGACGTGAACCAGGCCGTCGATGCCCTCCTCCACCTCGATGAAGGCGCCGAAGTCGGTGAGCTTGCGCACGCGGCCTTCCACCACCGAGCCGACGCTGTAACGCTGCTCGACCGTAGTCCAGGGATCCGGCTCGAGTTGCTTGATGCCGAGCGAAATGCGGCGGTCTTTGGGCTGCACGGCCAGCACCACGGCTTCCACCTGGTCGCCGGGCTTGACGACTTTGGAGGGATGCTTCATGCGCCGCGACCAGGTCATCTCCGAGATGTGGATCAGGGCTTCGACGCCGGGCTCGAGCTCGACGAAAGCGCCGTAGTCGGTGACGCTCACCACGTGGCCCACCACGCGGCAGTTTACCGGATAGCGCTCGGCCACCGTGTCCCAAGGATCCGGCAGCAGCTCCTTCAGGCCCAGCGAGACGCGCTCCTTCTCGCGATCGAACTTCAGCACCTTGACGCTGATCTCGTCGCCCACGTTGATCAGCTCGGAGGGATGATTGACGCGCCCGTAGGACATGTCGCTCACGTGCAGCAGTCCGTCGATGCCGCCCAGATCGATGAAAGCACCGTAGTCGGTGAGGTTCTTCACCACGCCGGTGACGACCGAGCCTTCTTCGAGTCCTTCGAGTGTGGTCCGCTTGCGCGCGTTGTGCTCTTCTTCGATGGCCAGCTTCCGCGAAACCACGACGTTGCCGCGGCGGCGGTTCATCTTCACGAGCTTTACCGCGATGTCCTGGCCCGTGTAGGCATCCAGGTTGTGGATGGGCCGCACGTCCACCTGCGAGCTGGGCATGAACGCCTTGACGCCCACGTCCACCGAGAGTCCGCCCTTCACGCGCCCGAGCACGCGGCCCGATACCAGCAGGCCCTCGCGGTAGGCCTTCTCCAGGTTGTCCCACGCGCGCAGGCGGCTGGCCTTGTCGTGAGAGAGGAGGATGTATCCCTCGACTTCCGGGCCGTGCCGGTCGATCATCACGTCGATGGTGTCGCCGGGCTGAACCGCGACGTGGCCGTCGGGCGCCGCGAACTGCTCGATGGGCACCAGGCCTTCGGACTTATAACCGAAATCGACGATCACTTCCTTGTCGGTGACCTTGAGCACCCGGCCTTCCAGGACCTCGCCTTCCGAGGGCGGCGCAAAATGACTGTAGTCCTCTATGAGGTGCTCGTAGTCTTCCTCGGGAAGGGAAGGCTGCGGTCTCACTTGTGGGTCATCCTGCTTGCTGCCCATAGCCAAGTCTCCAGGTGCGATCTATCGGAGGCGTCTCCGGGTGTCGCGGGGTGCGCGGAGCCCTCGGCGGCACGGTCTCACCGTGCGTCTCGACGGCATCGACCTCGAGAATGGAATCCGTTGCTACCTCTACTCCCGTGACCCGTAACCGACAAATCGTTGATAGATCAGTACTTTAGAAATCTTATCCGAGCGAATTGCGCTTGTCAACCACTGGCCGGAGCGGCCTTGCGGCAGAGTCCAAACATGTCGCCTCAATCTTGTTTTTGGACTGCGGTTGGCGCGTGCCGATAAGGCTGGTAATGTGGCGATTCTATGAGCGTTCTGTCCGTGGCGCTGGCGGGGATGAGGCAGGCCGAGGCGCGGGCCGGGGCGGGAGGCGACGCACAGCGCAGCCTCGGAAAGGCCATCCGGGGACGCGGTGGACCTGAGCGCCGCGATGATCTCAACCTGCTCGAGGCCCTCACCGACTTTGAGGCCAAGGGGGCACACCGACGAGCATTGCCGCCGCCTGGAGTTTCCCCGTAGAATGGAACTGGGTGCCAGAGGTGTGGCCCCGTGGTTGGGGAACGTCCGGGCGGGAGTAACTCAATGGTAGAGTCACAGCCTTCCAAGCTGTTGGTTGCGGGTTCGATTCCCGTCTCCCGCTCCAGTCTGACCCAGAACCTCCCGGCGCGCGATTCGGGCTGGCGTAGCTCAGTTGGTAGAGCATCTGATTTGTAATCAGAGGGTCGGGGGTTCAACTCCCTCCGCCAGCTCCACATTCTAAAAAAGTTATTTTTACTGAAGTTTTGCCGGTGCCTCGATTGTGGGGACTTTTGTGGGGACCCCATCTGAAACCGGCGCCCTCTTCGCGGTCGTGAGCGCCTCCACCGCTTCCCGTTTGGCGGCCATGCGGACGTGAGAGTAACGCTCCAGCATCCGCCTCGACAAGTGGCCCGCGATGGCCAGCATGGTGCTCTCGGGCGCGCCCGCCTCCGCCATCTTGGTGAGCGCCGTGTGGCGAAGATCGTGGGCGCGGCAGGCAATCTCCGCTTTGGCCCGAAGGCACTCCCAGGAACTTGTGATGTTGGTACACGCCCTCATGGGGTCGCACGGGTACGGAGAACCCCACGGGAACAGGTAGTGCTGCGGCTCGGTGTTCTCGAATCGTTTGGTGAACCATGCCGCGTGCGCTGAGAGCGCCTCGAAGAGTTCCTGATTCATCGGGATCTGGCGCCCTGTCCCACTGGCGGTCTTCGCCCGCCCGACGGTAATCACCCTCTTCGCAAGATCCACTTGCCCCCAAGTCAGCGAGGTAATTTCCCCTGCCCTCATCCCGCTCAAGAGCGCGACGCGAAGGAACGTCCCGATCAGCGGGGAGTACCGTTCTAGCCAGCCAATTCGAGGCGCATGAGCTCGCCGCAGACGGCGCAGAAGTAGCTCACGAAGTAGCTGTTCTCGTCTTTCACGGCCTCCGTTGATCCACAGGCCCCGCAGCACGTGCCCTCGATCGGCAGCACTGGCAGGCGGAACGCTTCCTGCAGTTCGGTGACAAACGCCGGCGCCGGACGATACCAAACCGTGATCCTCGGATGCCGCCGGGTTCCCGGTTTCAGGTATGCAATCGCTTCGGTGGCGGCTGCAAGAAGCAGTTCAAGCCCGATCCGCTGGAACTTGAAGCCGTTGCCGTTCTCCGCCACGGGCGGGCAGAGGTCTACGGCCCATCCGCCATCGACGAAGGCGACACAGAAATGCGGACAGCACTCGCCTCTCCCGTCCAGAGTGTTGTAGCGCCCGCAGAATGGACAAGTTGTAATGACGTCGTAATCGTAGGGACCTAATCCAATCGTGCCCATACGCAAACCTCCTCTTTTGGCGGGCGTTCAGAAGAGATTCGCTTGATTGATTTGGTGCTCTCGGGCGTCAATGGCTCTTGGCCCGCCAGTTACAGTGTACCCGCATTGGGGCGCCTATGCCCTACGCGGACTGGAAGAACGTGTATCAGTATGAGCCGAGCGAGCGGCAGAAGCAGGCGGGGGAATAGCCGCGTAGTAGAGACCACGAATTGCACGGGGGAACAAGCCGGGGAAGTGGCAGACCGGCGGGCATGGCTCCGGCAGCGGAGGCGCGCGCCAGATCGGCGGTTTAATCCCAGTGGCTCCAGAATGGGTATTGCGCTATAAGACCAAAATAGGTTTAGAGAGGTCGCTTCGGAAAAGGCAATATGAGGCGGCCTGACAGGCTGGCGAACGGCTACTGCCGTGTCCCTGTCCAACTGCCACTTACTGAGTTTGTACCTAGCGGCGACTGCGTGGTCAGGGTCAGATTTCCCGTAACAGATGTTGCGTTTGGAAAAAGCCCGTTCGCAGTGCCGGTTCCGCTGCCCACACTGGACATACCGCAGCCGGCCCCGGACACACCGACGAAGAGCCAGTTGTCATACGTGCCGCCGTGGGACACGGAGCCTCCAATCGCCAGCTTATAGGAACAGGTGCCGTCCGGACTGTAGACATACACTCCAGGACTATCGCTGGTTTCCGAAAACGTACCGCTGCTAGCGCCATTGGGGAAGCTCACGATTACTTTGGCGATCTCCTCCCGTCCCCCCACGACCGGATCGGGGCCAAAGTCCAGAAGCCAGGTTTGATTTGCACCATTATTGCCTGCGCTCGCGCTAAAGGAGACGGTACCACCGAGTGGTGTGGGGCAGTTGCCCGAACCCGACAGGCTAGTGAGTGTCCCGGAACCCTGCAGCACACAATAGTCCTGGCCGTACAAATCCACGGAGACGGTTCCATTGGGGTTGAGGGTAAGCTGGGCATCGCCGCCGTCTTGAACCGGCTGGGAACCGTTACAGGCGACCAGAGTCCCGTTCATGCTCCACCCGCCGGTAGTACCTCCAGGGCTGTATATCTGAATCGTGATGGTTCCGTTAAAGCTTGTAGGGCAGTTCGTGCCGTTCGAGCCGGTGCCGGATACAGGACCCGAGAGCTGCGTCCCGGTCCCTCCGCCCACCTCGAAATCCGCCGTTACGGTCTGATCTTGATTCATTGTCACGTTGCACGAGCCGGTTCCGAAGCAGGCGCCACTCCAACCCGCGAAGGTCGAACCTGCAGACGCAGTCTCGGTCAACAGCAGAGCGGTTCCGGCCGGATATACATAGCAGCCTAAGCCGCACCCCCCCGTTCCAAGGTTGTTACCACCGCTTAGATTCTGGATATAAATCGTCCCTTGGCCGGTGCCGGACGTAAACAGGTTCAGGTCATACGTGCTCTGAGGCGGCTGGTTGCCGATCGGCGCGAAGTATCCGTTGATATCGAGGATCACGTGCGTCGGGTTCGTGACGAAGACGTCGATCGCGCCGTTCGTCCCAGCCGGAACGATCGCCGCGTTCGCCAGGACCGAGCCGTCATAGGAGTTCAGCGTCGACACCTGCGGCTGGGCTGCGCCCGCGGGCCAGACCGACAGGTAGTCGAGCGGTCCATCCGGCACGACCGTCACGTTGAGAGAGTAAGCCTCCGCTGTCGACGGGATGTTGCAGGCGCTCGCCGGGATCGTGAACGAGCGCGTCGCCGAGGCTCCCATCAGCGGACCGCCGAAGGGACCCGTGGGGTTGCGCGTGTCCGCAACCCGGCACGGCGTCACCGGGTAGAACGCAAGCGCGTTCGGACTTCCGGGCTGGCCGAAGTAGCCGTCGATGTCCAGGATCACATTCGTCGGGTTGGTGACGAAAACCGAAATCGATTCGTTGGTCCCCGCCGGAACAAGCGCAGCGTTGGCAAGGACGGTGCCGTTGTAGGAATTCAGCGTGGAAACGTTCGGCTGCGCCTGGCCGGTGGGCCATGTGGCCAGGTAGCCCAGGAAGCCGCTTGGCACCACGGTGACGTTCAACGAGTACGCCCTGGCCGTCCCCGGAATCTCGCAGGAACTCAGAGGAATGGGGAAGTCCCGTGTCTGGTTGGCTTGCATCTCGGGCCCGCCGAACTGGCTTGCGGCGCCGCGGGTGTCGGCGACCCGGCAGGGCGTAGCGGGGTAGAAGGCGTACGAAGTTGGGCCAGTGGAAGTATCGAAGTAGCCGTTGATGTCCAGGATGACGTGGGTCGGATCGGTGACATAGACGCTCACCGCACCATTGGAACCGGCCGGCACGATGGCCGCATTCGCCACTACAGAGCCGTCGTAGGAATTCAGCGTGGAGACAAAGGGCTGAGGCTGACCGGTGGGCCACAGCGTCAGGTACGAGAGAGGGCCGCCGGGCACCACTGTCACATTCAGGGAGTAGGCCTGAGCACTCGCGGGAATGCCGCAGGCGCTTTGTGGAATCGCAAAAGAGCGCGTGGAGTCGGCCCCCATGGCCGGCCCGCCGAACGGGCCGGTGGCGCTCCGCGTATCCGCCACGCGGCAGGGGGTCACAGGAACGAACCAAAGGCCCGCCTGCTGCGCCCGCGTCGCGCCAACGCTCAGCAGGAGACCCGATACAAGCAAGGCACTCTTTCTCATCGCAGAGCTCCTCTACCGCATCTGCGGATCATGCGAACCGTCATGTGTCCGGCATCAGCACGTGCCGCAAGCCGCCTGCGGTCTTAGGCCATCAGCAATTCTACTCTGAATATCTTGTTGCGACGCAGTTTAGGGCGGATTCGCCCGCGCGGATGTCAGATGAGAGTCCTAGTACTTGTCGAGGCAGCAAGACGCAGCTTCGAGATCCAGAACTTCGTGGGGTACCGCATCGAAGCGCCGCTGAAACTCCTGGTGGCACATAGCCTTCTGATGACAGGCCATCCTGGCCCCGATCTCGGTTTGGGCACCTACCGGCCCGGCCGACAGGCGGGCTGTCCGGTTATTCATACCGCAAGGCGAGAATCGGGTCGATGCGGCTGGCCCGCTGCGCCGGGATCCAGCCCGCCGCGGCCGCCACCGCGGCCAGCAGCGCCATGCTGGCGCCGGCTATTGCCGGGTCGCTCCCCTTGATCCCGTAAAGCTGCGCCGCTACGAGGCGGCCCAGGCCGATCGTCAACGAGCAGTTCGCCCGGCACTTCTTCGGAGACAGGAGCGCCAGGGGGCGGCACATCGGGCGGGGCGGCGGTCCGGGGACCAAGCTCGATATCGAAATCGTCGGCGTGGTGGGGAATTCCCTCTATGAAGGCCCGCGGGAAGGCGTGCGGCGGCAGGTGTTCATTCCGAACTGGGGCAACGATGGCGTGGCTTTCTACGTGCGCGCGGCGCTGGGCTCGCGAGCGGCATACGGCTGATCGCCCTTCTCTCGGCCGGCTTCGGGTTGCTGGCGACCATCGGGCTCTACGGAGTGATGGCCTTCGCGGTGGGGCGTCGGACCAGGGAACTGGGATTGCGAATGGCGTTGGGAGCGCGGCCCGGCTCGGTGATCTGGCTGGTGATGCGGGAGGTGCTGGTTCTGGTGGCGATCGGCCTCGCGATTGGGGTTCCCGCCGCGATCGATGGCTTCGAGATAGCCGCGCGCGTAAGCATCGAGGACCTCCACCGCGGTCTCAACGACCTTGGTATCAACGTCCCCCGCTGTGTGTTCGGCGTTCCACTCAGACCACCCGGATTGGGCCCGCAACACATCCGCCTTGATGCGGGCGGCTATTGCCGGGCCGTTCAGAGGATCTTTTGCCATCGCTCCCTCCGCGATTGCCTGTTAGTGAAGCAGTCGCCCCTGGGCGGGGTTCCCAGCCTTCGGTCTGGTTCATGAGGCCAAGCCTAGGCGGCCTCTCTCATGCTATCAGGCGTCCCGAGTCGCGGCGGCTTCCCCAGGAGCCTCTGAACGACGGCAACGAGTGTTTCTGGGACGTTCAACACGCCGTCTCGGGGTTGGTTGAACTGTGGGGGAATTTGTGGGGACCCCTTTGGGAAATCGAGCGTCCTGGAGAGCAAGCCTGCTCATCGCGTCTGCCCATAACCCCCGCCGCACTAGCAAGTTATGGCAATCGTTCGCGCCGCGTCACAAGCATCCGGGGTGATTTGTAATCAGAGGGTCGTGGGTTCAACTCCCTCCGCCAGCTCCACATAAACCACGTCGTCATCGTTCAGGTGAACGCACCGCGTGGAGGTAGTGAGATCGGTGCGTGGGTCCATCGCCTTTGCGCGCCGCGGGAGGCAGGCGCTCATTCAGGTAAGAGCCACGGGCGCGGGGTGAACGCGGGTTTCGGGCTTACGAAAACAGTTTGAGTCGAGAGCGGAGGAGCAGCACCGCGAGTCCTAACCCGCAGAGCCACGCGACGCCTGGTTCCGGAATCTCGCTGAAATCCACACTGGGGAAGCTGTTGAGCACCAGGGTGCCCGTCTGCGTCGTCGGATTGATCAGGACCAGGTTGTTCTGGCCGCCAATCCCCGCGATTCCAACGCCGTACAGGTTGCCGCCGGCGTAACCCAGGGCAAGCGCTCCGAACGGGACGGTGAACTCCAGAGCCGCCGCGCCGGTCGAGGTGTTCACCAGGTAGACGCCGGTGGTCGAGCTGGTGTCAGTCGTGTAGAGGTTGCCGTACTGGTCGAACCGAATGTTCTGACCCTGAAACGGGGTGCCACCATAGCTGCCTACGGGTGTGGTTGTGTCGGTGCTGAGATTGATCGTAAACAGCGCACTCGATGTGGCCGCGAACAGCAAGCCGTCACTGGGGCGGAAGTCCAGGGTTTCGAGCCCGGACGGAACGGCCATGACGTCGGTGACTTTGCCGGTCCCGGGGTCGATGCGCACCAATTCGCTTCCGTCCCGGATGCCGTAGAGCACGAAGTCCGGCGAGAAGGCGATGTCGTTAATCAGGTATGGACCGACCCGGCCCACAACATCGAATGAACCGTTCGCGATGTCGACGACGCCGGCGTTGCCGTTCGTAACGAACTCCACACCGTAGACCATCGGGGTGGCGCGGAGCGCGGCGGGCGCGAGCGCACACGCGGCCAAAACCAGGAGCACAAGAGCGCCTCGCCCCATAACTGTATGACCTGCTGTCAGTCCTTTCACTCTGTTCAACCTTCGCGGTACACGCTTTTGTAGGTTAGTCTACACGCATCGGGGTGATAGATCAAGGGGTTACCTGTGTCGCAGTGTGGAGTGTCGTACTGAGAGTACTAAACCGCGACCCGAGCGGTCCGCCATCGGCATGGGTTATTAGTAAGTACTCAAGACGGAAATCCAGGTTACGATCAACACTGGCAGCCGCCCGGAAGAAGGCCAGCTATGAATATCAGACAAACCGCGTTAAGTGGGTCCCATATTAAGGCAGGGGTCACTATATATAAGACACAAAGACAAATCAGGGAGAAACTCACGATGAATTTGTCTGGTTCCGGAAGACTCATTCAAGACAGAAGCAGAATCAGATGTTTGGAACGGCTGGAAAAGCTGGCTGCGGAACCGGCGCCCGGTGTACGATGCAGGTTTGCGACACGACGGGCAACACCCAGTCTGAACGAAAAGTGGGTTAGTGTTTGAGACGAGGACACGCTTCATGGCACCTATTCAATAGTGCAGAATTCTTAAGGGTCGAGCGATTTATGACCAAGCGCGCGCAATGTCCAGTCTTCCCGCTCATTCTGCTTGCATTGTTCAGCGGCACGTTGCCCGCCGCGGAGCCGTTCGCCATCCTGACAGTAAGCGGCGACATCAAGCTGAACGGCAAACCACTCCCCACGGTTGGCGCGCCGAACTGGCCGCTGGAGGCCGGCGATGAGCTCACGACGGGCACGGCCAACGCGGCCGTTGTGTTTTCCGACGGCATGCGGATCAGACTGGCGTACAACAGCAAGGTGGCGGTCCAGCGGTGCGATCACTGCGTGGTGCAGTTCTACGACGGGGCGCTCGACTACGACAAGCCGGTTCAATCGAAGGCCGATATCTGCGTGTTGGGGCGGCGGGTGAGGCCGGTTCCCGGATCGCAGGGTTCCGTGACCATCGAGCCTCCGGACAAGGTTGTGGTCAGGGTCGCGAGTGAGAAGAACGTCCTGACTTCCGGTAAGTGCCCGTGCAAGCTTGCCGCGCCATGGGGGATTACGGGTAAAATGGCCATCGTTGGTCTTGCCGGAGCCGCCGCCACGGCGGGGGCCATCACGGCGACGCGTCCCAGTTCAAGTACTATCTCGCCATAAGTCGCTCTCCGCCTGGAGGCTATATGATCATTTTTCGAATCTCCGAAGAGGAGTTTCAGCCGTTTCGGGAAGTCTTGATGCGAATTGGCGCCCGCAGCGTTCCCGAATGCGCGCGCGCCGGCGCCGAGGTTCAGCGTCCGCGCCAGCTCGTTGTCACGCCGTGCGAGGCGCGCAAGTGAGGAGAGCCATGCGCCCTGGCCGCGTGACGTTCCTGGCCGGCGCCCTGTTGACGCTTTCGCTCGCCGGCCAGGCCCAAGCGCCGGCGGCGCCCGCCGAGTCCGAAGGACAGCTTCGGAGCACTTACACTCTCGGCCCGGACGACCAGATCACCCTGCGCGGGCTCGACGCCGACGAGACTGGCGAGAAGCCGGTGCGCATCGACGGAAGCGGCCAGATCCGCCTTCCGCTCGTGGGCCGCATCAGAGCCTCCGGTCTCACCGCGGAGCAGCTCGAAAACGAGATCGCCGAGCGCCTGAAGGAGTTCGTCAAGGAGCCCGAGGTGACGGTGTCCATCGCCGAGTTCCGCAGCCAGCCGGTATCCGTCATCGGCTCGGTGAGGAGCGCGGGAGTGCACCAGCTCGAAGGCCAAAAGACGCTGGTGGAGATGCTCTCGCTGGCGGGCGGCCTGGCCGACGATGCCGGATACAGCGTCAAGATCACGCGGCGTCTGGAGTGGGGCCCGATCGCGCTCAAGACCGCCCAGACCGACGCCAGCGCGAAGTACAGCGTGGCCGAGGTTCGCCTCAAGGAGGTCCTGGACGCCAGCAAGCCCGAAGAGAACATCGTGATCAAACCTTACGACGTCATCAGCGTGCCCCGCGCCGAGATGGTTTACGTCATCGGGCAGGTGCAGAGGGCGGGCGGCTACGTCCTGCGGGAGCGCGAGGCGCTGTCCGTCTTGCAGGCGCTATCGTTGGCGGGGGGCATGAGCGGAGCCGCGGCTCCGAAGAAGGCACGCATCCTCCGCCCGAATGGGGCGGGGGCGAGCCGCGAGGAGATTGCAATCGATCTGAAGCAGATCATGATTGGCAAGGCCAAAGACGCCCCCCTGCGCGCGGAGGACATCCTGTTCATACCCGAGAACGCCCCGAAGAAGGCGATTGTTCGTGGCGCCGAGGCTGCCCTCCAGATTGGCACCGGCCTGGCGATCTACCGCCCGTAGCGAGCGGCCGGCGAGTTCCGCCCGCCCCAGCCACTCTCAGAGTGCGTAGCGCACGGCAGTGGGCACGTGGCTGGTGTCGACCGCCTTCTTTCCGGTCATCCGCTCCAGCGAGGCGAGGAACTCGCGATAGTCGCCGCCGTTCACCCTGAAGATCGCCTCGACTTTCGCTGCCCCATCGCCCGTCCGCCGGTCATCGGTCCAGGTCACGCCAACGTAGTAAGTCCCGGCTTCTCCCAGGCGCAGCCGGGGAACGGTGCTGAGCACGGCCGCGCCCAAGCGGCGGTGGATTTCGTTCCGGCACGAGATCTCCGTGATGTCCCGAAGGGGAACCGCGATCCGATGCCGGCGTTGCGCGAGCACCACATCATCGCTGTCAAAGCTGGCTTTGACCTTTTTGTGGCTCAGAGGCAGATTGCCGCCTTCATACGTCACCGGGTAGGTAGTACGCGTTCTTTTGATTTCGCGGGCCAGCAGGGCGCCGGGCGCCGCCAATGCCGCCGCAAGACATAGAAATGCCAATGGGAACCGCATGGTGTTCAGACTTCGCTATCCCCCTGGTTCTTATTGACGTACATAGGACGCGCAGGGTTGCGACAACGCGCTCAGGGCTCCGTCACCGCAATCGTCACCGCATGCTTGAGCACGCCGCACGCGGCTGTCACGGTGACATTGGCGGTAAGAGGTCCCGACGGACCAGTGCCGCTTCCGCTGCCCTTCCCGCAGCCGGCAATCAGCGCCAGCGACAGTGCCACCGCGCCGGCCCAGACTAATCGGGCCCGTCTGCGGCGGATGACAACCAGCCCGGCAAGCGTGGCACTCAATACAGCGGCGCACCACGGGAGGGCTGGTCCGGGCGGGAACCAACGCGCACCGCCCGCTGCCGAAGAGCGCGTGACGGTCAGCGCGGCGCTCCCCGCTCCGCCCGAGACCGTGCCCGGGATCGAACAGGTTGTGTTGGCGAGCGCCGCCGGCACGCTGCAGGTGAACGAGACAGCGCCGGTGAAATTGGCAAAGCGCGTGATCTGAACATCCGCCGTGGCCGAGCCTCCGGCCGCCACCGTCAGGCTGGCCGGACTGACCGACACCTGGAAATCCGAGCCCCACTCGGTCACCAGATTCTGGGCGTTTACGGACCCAAGACCCGTCGTCTGGTCGTAGCCGGGGCCGGCCGTGTAGCCCTGAGTGCCGTTGCAGCCAGGCGACCCGGCCGCGCACGGCGCCTGGTTGTTCCCCATCGTCACATCGTGGAAGGCGTCCGTAGAGATCGAGGCCAGCGAATAGAGCGTCGGATTCACGTTGCCCTGGCTGCTCCCGGTCTCCTGGTTGATCAGTGCGACAATGCCTGCAAAAGTGGGAGCTCCGCAGGAAGTGCCTCCCATCACGTCGAACGAGCCCGACGCGCCCCGAAACCCGTTCGTGCAGGAGCCGCCGGAACAGATCACGTAGCCATCGTGGTTGGGCGAGGCGTTCAGCGCAATATCCGGCACGTCGCGGAATCCGTCGCCTGGCACGCCCGTTCCTTGCTGCCAGGGCGGCTTGGTGAAAACACCGCTGGCGCCGCCGCCCGTCGCCGACAACACGCCGGCGCCGCTGTCGTTCCAGGCAGCCTCCGGAATATACGAGAGCGCCGATCCTCCGTTTGCGCCGTTAGTCGAGCTCCAGTAGGCCCCGGCGCCTTCCTGGAACTCCGTTCCGCCCACGCCCGTGACGTACGGGCTGCTGGCAGGGAAGTCGACCGCCAGGCCGTGCGTCGGCGAGGTCGTGTCGCAATCCGAGGCGCCGCTGTCGCCCGAGGCCGCGACAACCGTGATGCCCTGCGCGTTGGCCAGCTGGAAAAGCGAATTCAGACTATTGATGTCGCTCGGAGCGAGCGCGACCTCACACGCGCCGTAGGTGATCGAGAGCACCGGCGCAACATTATTGTCGATGGCGTATGTCGCAGCGGTGAAAGCGTCCTGCGCCTCGACCAGAACGATGGTCGCGCCCCTGGCGACCGCGCCTGCCCACTCGATATCCAGATCGGTTTCCTCGGCGTCGCCCGCGTTGCTCCCCGGCGCGGGACCCGTCACCACGATTTGCGGGTTCTTCACCGGCAGACCCGACGCGGTTTGGAAGGCCGCAATGTCGGAGAGCTGGATCGCGCTCTGCCCCACGACCGCGATCCTCTGGCCGGTTCCGTCGAGCCCGCCGCTGTACAGCGCCCAGACGTTGTAGATGGTCGCGAAGTCTCCCGGCGCCATGAAATGATTGCCGGTGACGCTCGAAGTGAGTCTGGGCCTCAATCTCGCATGCGGCCGCGGGCGGAAATCGTTCAGGCCCCGAATGCCGCCGATCACGCCTTCGAGCTCGCGGGGGAGAGCCGGCGCGCCGGCGTTGGCGTAGCGCACGGTCCCGGCGACGCGGTAGCGGTGAATGGCGGCGCCGAACGCGTACCGCACCGCGGCCGCGGTTCCGGACATGCTGACGAAGGTGCGGCTGCGGGCGGGCTCGACATCGGTGAACCCCATGCGCTCGAGCCAGGCTGTAAGGGCTTCGAGGTCGCTCCCGCTCACGCCAAACCGCTCCGCGTATTGTTCGGGCGTGAGCCACTTGTGATATTGCGGACCCGAGCGGTCCTGCAGCGCTTCGAGCAGCCGGTCCAGATCCGCCCGCTGGGCGGGCGTCATCTGGAAGTGGATCGTGATCCGCGGCAACGGGAACGTTCCTTCCACCTCACCCTGGTCCGCCGCCGATTCGATGAGCGGATGGGTGTTTCCGCTCAGGACAAACGTCCGCACGCCCTCCACGCGCCCGGGAATTCGCGAAGGGGGCCCGGCGGCCCAGCCAATCGCCGCGGCGAGCAGGCAGGTCACCGCGGCTATAGAGGACGATGCTGTGTCTCGACGTCCCATCTCATTCGGAATTATATACAGGAATCCGGCTGAGGAACCTCCTTGTTCTCTTTGTGTCCTCTGGGCCTCTGTGGGGAAGAGGGCCCGGGGCGGACCCAGGTCGACGCACTCGTGGCACGTCTCTGGAACACGGGGGGATTCGGGTCAGTTTGGTGGACGGCGCGGGATTCGAACCCGCGACCCCGGCGTTGCGAACGCCGTGCTCTCCCAGCTGAGCTAGCCGCCCACTCCTGGAACGCCGAACTTCAATATACCATTTCAGGCCGCGAAATTCAGGCGCTCGCCGCGGTTGGGGACGGCTCCGGGAGCGCTTCCTCACCCGAGCCGGCGGGCGGCCGGCGTGCCGCCCAGAACCTCTTCATCCTCTCGGAGATCTCCTGCCGCTCGGCTGCGCTCATGTGTCTGCGCCCGCGCCGGCCCGGGGGTTTCCGCCGCGGCCTCACGCCTTCCGAGGCCTTGAGCTGCTCCAGGTTCGTGATCAGCCTGTCCAACCGCTCTCGCTCTTCGCGAAGTATCTGAATGGTCCTATATAAGTCCAAGGCGCATGCCTCCTGGATGGAGCCATCGTATAACGAAATTCGCCGCGAATCCAGTGGGATCAGAACCCGCCCAGACACCGGCCACTACCCTTATCGGCTGAAAAATGGCCAGTGCCCCACCGCGTGATAGCCATGCCTGGCCGCATAATACCAGGCCGCCGCCCCCACTACGACCAGCGCCACACCCACCCATGGCAGGACCTTGCGCCACGGGAACCGGCGTTGTTCGCGGTGCAGCACCAGCAGGTAGCCGGCGAAGATGCCCACGTAGAACAGCAGCCACATGGGCACACAGAGCAGCATCATGTTGAACACGTCGGGCGTCGGCGTGACGAGCGCGGCAACGATGGCGATGGTCAGAATCGCGTAGCGGCTGTGACGGAACAGGAACGCCGGCGAGGCGACGCGCAGCAGGACCAGGAAGAAGATCAGCACCGGCAGCTCAAATACCAGCCCAATGCCGAGCATCACGTTGACGAACAGGTCGAAATACTCCGTCACCGTGACCATAGGCTGAACGTTGATGTCCCTGCCGACGCCCAGCAGGAAGGTCAGAGCCAAGCGGAATGCGATGAAATAGGCGAACGCGCCGCCGGCGATGAACAGACCCGCCGAGCAGATGACGAACGGGGCCGCCCAGCGCCGCTCGCGCTTGTACAGCCCGGGTGCGACGAACGCCCACACCTGGTAAAGAACCCACGGCGAGGCCAGGAAGATGGCGGCCAGCATGGGCACCTTCATCCAGACGGTCATGAACGCTTCGGTGGCCGAGGTGAAGACCAACTTGCCGGGCAGTCCGAGCTGATGCAGCGCCGAAATTGCGGGGTCGCTGACGGCCCGCCACATTTCCTTGGCAAAGTATAGGCTCAGAAAGAAGGCCACCAGGATGCCGACGAGCGACTTGATGATGCGGCTGCGCAACTCCTCGAGGTCCTCGAGAAAGGACATGCGGAGCATGCCTTCTTCTTCGTCGCCGCCATCGTCTCCGCCACCGCCCGAGCTGCCGAACCACCCCCCTA
Source organism: Bryobacterales bacterium (assembly GCA_963719445.1). Taxonomy (GTDB): domain Bacteria; phylum Acidobacteriota; class Terriglobia; order Bryobacterales; family Bryobacteraceae; genus DASWZN01. The sequence goes on along the minus strand of OY970385.1, from coordinate 1,437,258 downwards.
TGCCGCCGCCCCCGCCCGAGGCGGCGGGAGCCGCGGGCGGGCGCGACACCGTCACGGCCGATGCCTGCGCTTCATGGTCTGACGCGGCGCCCTGCTGGCGCGGATCGCTGGTCCCGTTATTGTCTTCCTGCAACGGCTGCCTCTGTCTGGTTTCGATTACGACGCCACGGATTGACCGCCGGCCTGCTCCGCTGGCGCAGGATGCGGCGCGGTGGCCTCTTCCTTAGCGGGCACCGTGCCCTCGGGCGCAGCAATCTTCGCCGGTTCAGCGCCCTCAGGTGCGGGTGTGGATGGAACCGGCGCCGGCGTCGACGCGGCGTCGTAATAAGCGTCGTAGCCGTAGTTGTACCGATAGCTCTGGTCCGACGGATCCGCGATGCTGCCGGCGGCCTGGCTGCCGGACTGCCCCTCCCGCTCCAGGGCGCTCAATTCCCGGTTAAAAGTCGCTTTCAGGTCGTTCGACGCCCGGCGGAAGTCCGCGATGGCCTTCCCCACCGTCCGGCCAATTCTGGCCATATCCTTCGGGCCGAAAAGGATCAGGGCAAGAACGAAGATAGCCATCATTTCTTGCCAGCCTATAGGCCCCATGGAACTTCTCCTTCTTGCGGATGGACGTCTTCATGATACCGGCCGTAAAACGGCACAGTCAACGCCGCCTGAGGCGTGACCGTCAGGAGCTGCAAAAGAATCCTGGGGACACGCCTGCGCTTGTTCGCAGGCCGGCCATTCGGCGTCCGAGCCCGGAGTGTCCCCGGATTCTTTTGCGGCTTCTCAGGGACGCGCGCTCTGGAGCGCCCAGGCGTACAGGCCACGAACCAGGTCCTGGTCGTGCGCGTGCTCGACCGCGACCCGGAACTCCTCCACCGCCTTCTCCGGCTGCTGATGGTTCATGAACCACCAGCCGCGGGCGGCCCGGCGTTCGGCCGCGATCTCCGGCAACTCGAAGCTGCCGTGGAACAAGAACACGCCCGCGCCGATCGTATCGTCGGGTCGAAGCCGCAGGAAGGTGCCGTAGGGAAAGAGGCGCAGGTTGGTCAGCGTCGAGCTGATAAGGACCGTGCCCTCAAAGCGGTCCGGCAGCACCGGAGGAAGCTCCCAGTCCCACGCCTCGAGGAACATGGGGCCGGCGAGAGCGCGGCACGGAACGTCGGCCAACTGAGGCTTCCGCATTCCAAACCACGCGATCCAGCAGTCGTGGATCCCGTGCCGCTTCACGTAGTCCCGCACCAGGTACAGCGATTGCCCCCAGTCAACGTTCGAGTCGCCCAGGTAGCGATGCAGGTTTTCCGGGCCTCCCCAGGCCTCGTTGGCATAGGCAATCTCGTTCGGGTAGCTGCGCGCATAGGAGACGGCCTGAAAGACGATCAGGACAGCGCAGGCCAGCGCGGCCGAGCGGTACCGGCCAGCCCAGTCGGCCGCTCCGGCCGAGGCGATCAGGATCAGGAACGGGTAGAGCGGCAGAATGTGCCGGATTCCGAGGTTCATCCCGCTGAATATGGCCGCACCCAGGAACGCAGCGGCCGGCAAAAGCGCGAAAACCATGCCACGGCGGTGGAGCCTCCACACGCCCGGGGAGACGAGCCCAACCAGCGCGAGCGCCAGCAGCGTCAGAGGCGTCTTGATCGCGATCGCAACCGGAAAGTAGTACCAGACCCCGGCCGGCAACTGCCTCCCGAAAAAGTAGGTCTCACGCGCGCTGTTGGTCTTGACCCAAAGCAGACCGGCCAGGTAGGACTCGGGCACGAGGTGATGCTTCGCCGCGCCCGCGATGAGCCAGCCCGCGGGCGTCCCCGCGACCCCGGCCGATTGGATCGCTTTCGTCATGTCGAACGCCGGCCCGTGTCCTCCGGGCAAAGCGTCGAAGCGAAACTGGTATGCGCTCCACAACACCAGCACCGCCAGGACACAGGCGGCCAGCCATCCCAGCAGCAGGCGCCACAGCCGGCGCGAGGGCTCGCTCGCGACAAACACGAGCAGCACTACGAACGGCACCAGGACGGCGGAGTGCTTGGAGGCCAGCGCCAAGCCCATCGCCAGTCCCAGCCAGATGAGCCGCGGGAGAGACGGCTTGCGCCAGTACCCCCAGGCGGCAAACAGCGTGAGCAGCGTGGTGGCAGTGAGCGCCATGTCGGTGGTGACCAGCGGTCCGTGGGCCGTCAGATTCGGCTCGAAGGCGGCCAGCAGGACGGCGATTCCCGCCGCCAGCGGCCCGAACCACGCGCGGGCCGCGAAGAACAGCGTCACCATCAGCAGGATCGGAAACACGAGGAGCGCCTGACGGGAGGCTCGTATCATCTGGTCGCTCGAGGGCCCGTTAATGAGCCGGTAGCCGGCGCCGATCAGCTCGCTGTTGGTGGTGACCCTGCTGCCGCACCCCCAGGCCGGCTCCTCGATTTTCCAGTTCCGGATCGGAGCGGCCGCTACCAGTTTCGCCAGCGGCGGATGCTCCGGGTTGATGCCGTAGTCTCCGCATTCCCAGTAGCGATACCCGGCGGCTATGTGCTCGCCCTCGTCGAATACCGGTGCGTTCGCGCGGATGTAGTGCCAGAGCAGGGCCGTGTGCACGACCAGGGCGAAAAGGAACGCGCTCCAGGCGAAGCGGGCGTGCCAGGCCGGTGTCATCGGGGCTCCAGCCACGCGTTCGCGAGCACTGCCATAGCGGCAATGGCCGCGGTCTCGGCGCGCAGGATGGCGGGGCCGAGCCAGATCCGCGTCCAACCCGCCTGGGCCGCCCATTCGCGCTCGGCGTCGGTCCAGCCGCCCTCCGGTCCCACCAGCAGGCGGACCTCGTCCCGCTGAGCCCGTTCCCGGGGCAGGGAAGCGAGAAGCGGCGCCCCACCGCTTTCATCGAGGAAGTAGCGGCATCCGCCCCGAGCGCAAAGCGCCTGGGCAAGCGTCACCGGCGCGCCGATTTCGGGCAGGCGCGCCCGGCGCGACTGCTGGCTGCTCTCTCGCGCGATCTTGCGCCAGCGCTCGAGCCGCTTCTCCGCCGCGCGCTCGAGGCCCTTTTCGCTGCGCGCCGCCCTCACCGGAACAATCGCCTCGGCCCCCAGTTCCGTGGCTTTCTCGATGGCCCACTCGAAACGCTCGAACTTGATCAACGCCAGGAACAGCGTGAGCCGCAGTGGCGCCTCTTCCGCCGCCAGTTCTTCGAGAATGCGGAACCGGACCTCGTCCTTGCCAACCGCTTCGATCTCGGCCAGGTACACGGAGCGGTTGTCCGAAAGCTCGTAGACCTGGCCAGACTCGGCGCGCAGGACGTGCCGCAGATGGCTGGCGTCCTCTCCGGCCAGACCGGCGCGCCCGCCCCGGACCTCGTCCACAAAGAAACGCCGCCGAGCCATCAGAAATAATGTACCCTCAATTCCATGATCGCTCACCTGCGCGGCACGCTCCTCGAGAAGCACCCCAACCAGGCGGTAGTGGAGGCGGGCGGGGTCGGCTACGACGTCTCGATCCCGGTTTCCACCTACTCGGCGCTGCCCGAGCCCGGCCAGGAGGTGCGGCTGCGCATCCACACTCACGTCCGAGAGGACGCCATACAGCTCTTCGGTTTCTCGACCGGCGAAGAGAAGATGCTTTTCGAGAAGCTGATCTCGGTGAGCGGCATCGGGCCCAAGCTGGGGATCACGGTGATTTCGGGCCTGGCCGCGGCCGACCTCATTACCGCCATCCGCGCCGGCGCCACCGAGCGCCTGGTCCGGATTCCGGGCGTGGGCAAGAAGACCGCCGAGCGCATCATCCTCGAGCTACGCGAGAAGCTGCCCGAGGTCGCCGCGGGCGCCGCGCTGGCAACGGCGCCCGAAGGGAAGGCGGCCTTCAGCGCTCTGGAACAGGATGTCCTCTCGGCGCTGGTCAACCTCGGCTGCACCCCGGCCGCCGCCGAAGCCGCCCTCCGCAAGGCCAAAGCCGCCGGCGCCCCGGCCCTCTTCGAGCCTTTCTTCCGCCGCGCGTTGGAACTGGTGAGGTAGGGCTCCACCACGGGTCTCCAGGCGCTTCGACGCGTCCCCGGCCCCCGGCCGGCCTTTCCGTCATAATATCGGGTAGCGCCCGGAGGGCCGCCATTCATGCGCAAATTCACCGTGGGTTGTCTGGCCGTTATCGGCACGATCACCATCCTGTTCGTTCTGCTGCTGTTCCTGATCGTGCTCGCGGCGGGTTCCGTCAAGGGCCGCGTGCCGTCGAAGGCCGTGCTCGAAGTGAACCTCGAGACCGGCGTGCTGGAAGATGTTCCGGACGATCCGCTCGCCAAGGCCATGCTGTCCGGGCAACCGTCCATGCGGGACATCGTGGACGCCATTGAGCGCGCCTCCACCGACGACCGCGTCAAGGGGCTGTTCGCGCGCTTCGGCGGCTCCACGATGGGCCTTGCCAAAGCGCAGGAAATCCGCGAGGCGGTTCGCAATTTCCGCGCCCACAAAAAATTCACCGTGGCCTGGTCGGAAACGTTCGGAGAATTCGGTCCCGGCGGAAGCTCGTATTACCTCGCCGGCGCCTTCGACCAGGTCTGGATGCAGCCCTCCGGCGACATCGGCCTCACCGGCGTCATCCTCGAGAGCGAGTTCTTCCGCGGAACGCTCGACAAACTGAACGTCGTCCCGCGCATGGACCATCGCTACGAGTACAAGAACGCGATGAACCAGTTCACAGAAAAGAAGTTCACGCCGCCACACCGGGAGGCGATGGAAGCTCTGATGCGGTCCTGGTCCTCGCAGCTGGTCAAGGGGATCGCCGAAGGCCGCAAGCTTTCGCCCGACCAGGTGCGCGCCGTGGTCGATCGCGGGCCGCTCCTGGGCCAGGAAGCCGTGGACGCCAAGCTCGTTGACGGCCTGTCCTACCGGGACGACATGTACGCGAAGGTGAAGCAGATGGCGGGCGCGGGCTCCGAGCTGATATACCTCCAGAAGTACCTGGAGCGCGCCGGGCGGCCGCACAAGAGCGGAAAGACCGTCGCGCTGATTTATGGGGTGGGCGCGGTGGGACGCGGCAAAAGCGGCTTCGATCCTGTGTTCGGCTCCGCGGGCATGGGCTCCGACACCGTCAGCGCCGCTTTCCGCGACGCGGTGAAAGATCCCAAGGTCAAGGCCATCCTGTTCCGCGTCGATAGCCCCGGCGGCTCGTACGTGGCCTCCGACGCCATATGGCAGGAGACCGTGCGGGCGCGCAAGGCGGGCAAACCCGTCATCGTCTCCATGGGTGATGTGGCGGGCTCGGGCGGCTACTTCGTCGCCATGGCCGCCGACAAGATCGTGGCGCAGCCGGCCACCATCACCGGCTCGATTGGCGTGCTCGGCGGAAAAATGCTGACCACCGGCTTCTGGAAGATGTTGGGCATCACCTTCGACCAGGTTCACGACGGCGCGAACGCCACCTACTGGACCGGCACCGAGGACTACACGCCGGCCGAGTGGGCGCGCTTCGAGGCCTGGCTCGACCGCGTCTACGCCGACTTCACCAGCAAGGTGGCCGACGGCCGCCGGCTCCCCAAAGAGCGCGTCCTCCAGATCGCCAAAGGCCGCATCTGGAGCGGCGAGGATGCCAAAGCCCTGGGCCTGGTCGATGAATTGGGCGGCTTCCCCGAAGCTCTGGCGCTGGCCAAGAAAGCCGCGAAGATTCCCGCCGGCGAGGATGTCACGCTGCAGATCTTCCCCAGGAAGAAGACCGCGTTGCAGACCTTAATGGACGCCCTCTCGGGCGAGACTCCCGAATCGGGCGAGCAAGGCGCCGAAGCGGCGGCCGTGATCCGCGCCCTGCGCCTCGTGCAGCCCCTGGCCCGCCAGGCGCGCGCCGCCACCGGTAGTGCCGGCGTGCTGGAGATGCAAGAGGTCCCGGGCCGGCCGTAAGGGACTGCGATGCCAATTTCGCGCCGGAAGTTCTTTGGCGCCGCGGGCGCCGGGCTGGCCGGCGCGGAGCAACGGCGCGGCCCGATTCGAATAGAGTCGCCCGCATCCGACCTATGCGTCTCACTGAATGGCGCGTGGCGCTTCCGGCTCGACGCGCAGAAAGAGTGGCGCGAGGTGCGGGTTCCACACACGTGGCAGACCGAGCCCGAGTCGGCGGAGTATCTCGGCGCGGCCTGGTACGAGAGGGAGCTCGAGATTCCGTCGGAGTGGCGCGGGTGGGCGGTCCGGATCGAGTTCGAGGCCGTCTACCACACCGCCCGCGTGTGGCTCAACGGGGCGCTGCTCGGGGAACACCGGGGCAAGGGCTATACGGAGTTCGGGTTCGACCTCACGCCGCACTTGCGCTATGGCGTCTCCAACGTCATTTCCTTACGCGTCGATAACTCCTTCGACCGGTCCATGCTGCCGCGCGGCAACTCGTACGACTGGACGCCCGACGGCGGCATCACCCGGCCAGTGAGCCTTCTGGTGACGCCGCCGCTCCATCTCGAGCGTGTGGATGTGGATGCGGTTCCGGATCTGACGACGGGGACCGCGACGCTGCGCGTGCGCGCCGCCCTGCGGAACAGCAGCGGGGGAGCCCTGAGCGGCGAGATCGGCTACGAAGTGCGCGAGGAGGACACGGCGCGTGTGGTGGCACGCGGCCAGGCGGCGGCCACCGTCGAACCCTGGCGGGAGCTGGAGCTGGATCTGCCTCCGCCAACGATCGAGCAGGCGCGTTTGTGGCATTTCGACCAGCCCAACCTGTACCGGCTGGCGGCGCGAATCGGCAGCCATGGTTTCGAGACCGTCTTCGGTGTGCGCAAGATCGAAGTGCGGCAGGGCGGCCTCTATCTGAACGGCGAGCGCGTGTGGCTGGCGGGCGTGGAACGCATGGCAGGAAGCCATCCCGAATACGGCATGGCGGAGCCGGAGGAGTGGATCCGGCACGATCATGACGATCTGAAGGAGTTGAACTGCGTCTTCACCCGCGTACACTGGCAGCAGGACAAGCGCGTGCTGGACTACTGCGACCGGCATGGCATCCTGATCCAGGAGGAGGTACCTACCTGGGGCTCAGACACCTTCGCCGACATGAGGGAGGTGGTGGCGCCCGAGATCGTGGAGAACGGCCTCGAGCAACTGCGCGAGACGATCCGGCGCGACCGCAACCATCCTTCGATCGTCTCCTGGGGCCTGTGCAACGAGGTCAACGGGCAGCATCCGGCCTCGCAGCAGTTCGTGCGGCGCATGCTGCAGGAGGCCCGGGCGCTCGATCCCGGCCGCCTGCTCAGCTACGCGTCCAACTCGCTCCAGACCACGCCCGCGAAGGACGTGGCGGGCGAGCTCGACTTCATCGAGTGGAACGAATACTACGAGACCTGGTACGGCGGCGATCCGGAAGCGGTGCGGAGCAATCTGGAGGAAATCCAGAAGGCGTTTCCGGGCAAGATGATCGTGATCTCGGAGTACGGCTACTGCGCTTGCACGCCCGATCGTCCGGAGGGCGATGCGCGGAGGATCGAGATCCTGCGCGCGCACAACGCGGTGTTCCGGCGCAATCCCGGAGTGGGCGGGCTGATTTTCTTCTGTTACAACGACTACCGCACGCACATGGGAGACAAGGGTCTGGGCGTGATGAGGCAGCGTGTGCACGGAGTGGTGGACCTCTATGGCGCCCGGAAGCCTTCCTACGAGGTGCTGCGGCAGGAATCGAGCCCCATTGCCGGAATCGAGGTGAGCGGCCAAGCGCCCGGCCTCCGGGCCCGTGTGCGGACGCGCCGGGAGATTCCGGCCTACACCCTGCGCGGATACAAGCTGCGCTGGACCGTGTATGGCGCGGGCAACATCCCGATTGAGAAACACGAGAGTCCGCTGCCGGTGCTCGAGCCGGGCCAGGAGCACAGCCTGACCCTGGATTTCCGGGAGCCGAACCCCGTCCGCGTCGAAATCGACGTGGTCCGTCCCACCGGCTTCTCAGCCTGCACCGAGACCTGGCCCGGGCCGGGCGCTCGCCGCGTTTGACACGGAGCGGGCCTTCAGGATAGCGTCATGATCAATGGACCGTAAAGACTTCTTTCGCACGTGTGCTGCCGGCCTGTGCGCCTGCACGGCCGGGAGCCTGATTTCAGCCTCCAGCCTGGCTGCCGCCGAGCCGGCCAACCAGGAAGACTGGCGCCTGCGATTCGTGAAAGAGCGCTATGCCGGCCTGCTAGGCATCCTGTCCGGGCGGCTGGACGATAAGACCGTGAACGAGATCCTGCACGATATGGGCGCGCACTGCGCCAGCCTGTGGGGCGCAGTGGCGCGGCATCGTGGAGACTTCGACGGTTTCTCGAAGGTCCTCAAGCAGAGCGTGTCGGGCGACGAAGTAGCCTGGGACCGCGAGAAGGGCGTCATTACGGTGACTTCCCCGGAACGCGCGGACTGCTTCTGCCCGCTCTGCAGCCGTCATCAGGGCACCCCGTCGCTGGTGTGCAACTGCTCCCTCGGCTGGCAGCAACAGGCCTGGGAAACGGTGCTCCAGAAGAAGGTCCGCGTGGAGCTGAAGGAATCCGTCCTGCGCGGCGGGAAACGCTGCGTCTTCGAGATCCACGTGTAGGACAGGCCTCCGGCCTGTCCCTTCGCAGGCGGCGGCCCGCCGGGACCGGGGGCCAGTTATGAGAGAATACTAATGAGTTCGCGATCCATCTCTGTTCGCGTCTGGCTCACTATTCTCATGATCTTGCGTTCGAGTTCACGTGCCGCATTGTACCTGTGCCTTTACGGGATTGGCTGGGCCCAGTTGGCCAGCGGGCCGGTGCCGTCTTCGGCGGGCGCGCCGGGCGGGCAGAGCCCGTTCCTGGGGAGCATCCCGAGCGGGCGGGCGGCTGCGCCGCTGGCGCTGACCCTGGAAGATGCCATAGGCCGCGGGCTGCGGGCGAACCTGGGCTTGTTCCTGGGCGAGCAGGGAACGCGGTCGGCCGAGGCGGCGCGGCTGAACGCGCGGAGCGGGCTGCTGCCCAATGTCTTCGCCAGCGTCTCGGACAGCAAGGAGCAGATCAACCTGCAGTCGTTCGGCTTTCCGAGCTTTCCCGGCATCGCGCCGGTCATCGGTCCGTTCAACGTGTTCGACGCGCGGCTCTTTGTCTCCCAGGCGATTCTGAGCCTGACGTCGTTGCACAAAGCACGGGCCGGGGCTCAGAGCCTGCGGGCGGCGCAGCTTTCCTACCAGGATGCGCGCGACATCGTGGTGCTCGGCGTGGCCGGGCTGTATTTGCAGGCCACCGCGGGCCAGGCCCGGATCCAGGCGGTCGAAGCCCAGTTCAAGACGGCGCAGGCCCTGTACCAGAGGGCCGTCGATATGAAGCAGGCGGGGGTAGTGCCGGGCATCGACGTGCTGCGCGCGCAGGTGGAAATGCAGGCGCAGCAGCAGCGGGTCATCTTTTACGAAAACGAATTCGAGAAGCAGAAGCTGGGGATCGCGCGCGCCATAGGGTTGCCGGTGGGCCAGCCGTTCACGCTGGCAGACCAGGTGGCGTACACGCCGCCGCCGGTGCTGACGGTGGAACAAGCCTTGCAGCAGGCTCTCGATAATCGCGCCGATTACCGTAGCGCGGCTGCGTTGGTCAGCGCCGCCGAATCGGCCAGGCGCGCCGCGCTGGACGAGCGGCTTCCGGGGCTTCAGTTCGATGGCAACTACGGGTCGACCGGGTTCCGGCCCTGGGAGTCGCACGGGACGTTCGCCGCCGGGGTGACGCTCACCATCCCGGTGTTTCGAGCCGGACGGACCGAGGCCGAAATCCTGCAGGCCGATTCCGTGCTGGAGCAGCGCAAGGCGGAGCTGGCCGATCTGCGCAACGGCGTGGAGGAGCAGATCCGGGTTTCGCTGCTGGACCTGAAGGCGGCGGGAGATCAGGTGGCGGTGGCCGAAAGCGCGGTCAAACTGGCCGCCGAACAGCTCCAACAAGCCGAAGACCGCTTTGCGGCCGGGGTGGCCGATAACCTTGAAGTCGTGCAGGCGCAGGAGGCCGTGGCGACGGCAAACGAAAACGACATCTCCGCGTTGTTCGCTTACAACCTGGCGAAGGCTTCGCTGGCACGGGCGCTGGGCGGCGCGGAGAAAACTTATCTACAGTTTCTGAGAGGAGCTCACTGATGGCCGCCGTCAGCGGACCGGAGAAACAGGAAAACGGGGAGACGACCCCGTCGCGGACCGAGATGCCGCGCTCTTACCGGCGCGCCAAGTGGATTCTGCCGGTGGTGCTGATCGCGCTGGCCGCGGGCGGGTATTGGGCCTGGAGTTACTACTCGCCGCGCGAAAGCACGGACGACGCCCAGATCGACGGGCACATCGATCCGATCAGCGCCCGGGTGGGCGGAACGGTCATCGAAGTGAACGTGGATGACAACCAGGTGGTGAAGGCGGGCACGGTGCTGGTGCGGATCGACCCGAAAGACTACCAGGTTGCCCTGGACCGCGTCCTGGCGGACGTGGCGGCGGCAGGAGCCACGGCGACGGCGGCCGAGAAAGGCGTGCCCATCATGGAAACCATGACGGCGAGCCGGGTGGACACGGCGGACGCCGGGGTTCAGGCGGCCACGGCGGGAGTGGAGGCCGCGCGGAAAGAAGTGGCCGCGGCGCGGGCCGCGCTGGTCTCGGCGCAGGCGCGACAGAGAGAATCCGAGGCGCGCAGTCAATTGGCCCAGCAGAACCTGGCGCGGATGAAGCAACTGGTAGCCCGCGACGAGATCTCGCAACAGCAATACGACGTGGCGGTGAGCGACGCGAAGGCGGCCGCGGCCGCGGTCGATTCGGCGCGGGCGGCGGTGGCGCAGGCCGAACAGGCGGTTCCGGTTGCCGAGAGCCACGTAGCCCAGGCCGAAGCTTCGCTGGCGCAGGCACGGGCGAGCGTCGAGGCGGCCCAGGTGCGGCCGCAACAGATCGCCACCAGCCGGGCCGAGGCCGGGTCGGCCGCCGCCAAGCTCAAGCTGAATCAGACCGCCGTCGAGCAGGCGCGGCTCAATCTGGGGTACACGGTGGTGCGGGCGCCGGTGGATGGTGTAGTGAGCAGGAAGTCGGTGGAACTGGGGCAGGTGATCCAGGCCGGCCAGCCGTTGCTGGCGCTGGTCGAGATCGAGAACGTGTGGGTCACGGCGAACTACAAGGAGACGCAGCTCCGCAACATGCGGGTGGGCCAGCCGGCGATCATCGACGTGGACGCCTATGGCGGGCGCGAGTATCGCGGGCACGTGGACAGCATCGCGGCGGCGACGGGCGCGCGGTTCAGCCTGCTGCCGCCCGAGAACGCGACCGGGAACTACGTGAAAGTCGTGCAGCGGCTGCCGGTGAAGATCGTTCTGGAGAACGGGCAGGACCCGCAGCGGCTGCTTCGGCCGGGGATGTCGGTTGGGGCGACCGTGATTGTGAAGTAAGGGGGGCCGACAGGCCGGAGGCCTGTCCTACGGGGTCGTGACTAGCATTCGTGTCATCACTATCGGAGGGGAGTACGGCAGCGGGCGCGCCGAGATCGCGCGCGAAGCCGCACGCGTGCTGGGCTGGAACCTGGTGGACCAGTCGTTGCTAGATGCCATCGCCCGCACCGCGCAGGTGGATCCAGAACTGGCGCGGCGCTACGACGAGCGCGTCGACTCCTGGCTCCACCGGCTGCGGAAGGCGCTGTGGCACGGCGGCCACGAGGGAGTTCCGAGCTCCAGCGAGGCGGACTTCGACGCGGATGCCCTGGCGGCCCTGGCGCGACGGGTGATCGCAGAGGCGGCTAACCAGGGCAGTTGCGTGATCGTCGGCCGGGGCGGGCAGTGCATCCTGCAGGGCCGGCCGGACGTCTTGCATGTTTTCGTTTACGCTCCGCGGCGGGAGCGTATCGAGCGCATCAGGCGCGAGCAGGGCCCCAGGGCGGAAGCCGAGGAACTGATGGATGCCTCGGACCGCCGGCGGGAGATTTACATCCGCCGTAACTTCGGGCAGGAGTGGACCGATCCCCACCTCTACGATCTGATGCTGTGTTCGAGCATAGGGGAAGCCGCCGCGGTGACCGCGATCCTGGCCGCGGCCGGATCCCAAAAACCTTAGGACATGGCAACGCAAGCGATCCAGGCCCCGCCCTCTACGCCCGTGGTCAACCCGTGGCTGATCGCGGTGTCGGTGATGTTCGGCACCTTCATGGAGGTGCTGGACACCACGGTGGTGAATGTATCGCTCCCGCACATAGCGGGCAGCTTGTCGGCCACGGTGGACGAGGCCACCTGGGCGCTCACCTCGTACCTGGTGGCTAACGCGATCGTCCTTCCCATGACGGGGTGGCTGGCGAATTACTTCGGGCGCAAGCGCATTCTGCTTTCCGCGGTGGTGGGCTTTACGACCGCGTCGGCGCTGTGCGGGTTCTCGACCACGCTGCCGATGCTGATCTTCTTCCGCATCGTCCAGGGCGCTACCGGCGGCGCCTTGCAGCCGCTCTCGCAGGCGGTGATGCTGGAGGCCTTTCCGCCGCAGGACCGGGGCAAGGCCATGGGCTTTTGGGGGCTGGGGATCGTGGTGGCGCCCATGCTGGGTCCGGTGCTGGGCGGGTGGCTGACGGACAACTACTCCTGGCGCTGGATCTTCTACATCAATATCCCGATTGGGGTGATGTGCATCATCATGACCAAGCTGTTCATCTTCGACCCGCACTACATCCGGCGCGCGAGTTCGCGCGTGGACTACTGGGGCATCGGGATGCTGGCGGTGGGAATCGGCGCGCTGCAGGTGCTGCTCGACCAGGGCCAGGAAGGCGACTGGTTCAGCTCCCGGATGATCCGGACGCTGGCGGTAGTCGCCGCGGTGGCATTGATCTCACTGGTGATCTGGGAGCTGCGGACCCCGCACCCGATTGTGAACTTGCGTGTGCTGAAGGTGCACACCTATTCGGCGGGCGTCTTCATGATGACCGTGCTGGGCTTCGTGCTCTACGGGAGCATGGTGCTGCTGCCGATCTTTCTGCAGACGCTGCTCGGCTACCCGGCGATGCAGGCCGGGATTGCGATGGCGCCGCGAGGCCTGGGGTCGTTCATCGCCATGCCCATCGTGGGCGCGATTCTGGGACGTTTCGACGCCCGGAAGATGCTGGCTTTGGGCATCGTGGGGGCCAGCCTCACGCTGATTCAGTTGTCCTGGCTGAACCTGAATGCGGGCTACTGGGACATCTTTTGGCCGCAGTTCTGGCAGGGGGTCGCGATGGCCCTGCTGTTCGTCCCCCTGACGACCACGACCATGGACGCGATTCCGAAGGAACAGATGGGCAATGCGACCAGCATCTTCAATCTGATGCGGAACATTGGCGGGAGCACGGGAATCGCCGTGGCGACCACTTTCCTGGAGCGGCGCACGCAGGCCCAAATCAACCTGCTGGGCTCTCACGTGACGGCCTACAGCGAGCCGGCGCGGCAAATGATCCGGGGCGCGCGGGGGGCGTTGATGGCAGCGGGGGCAGACCCTGTGACGGCAAACCAGCAGACCTATGGGGTGGTGTTCGGCGGTGTGGCCCGGCAGGCGACGATGTTGGGCTTTCTGGAGACGTTCCGGCTTCTGGGACTGGTTTTTCTGGTTCTGCTGCCGTTTCTGCTGCTGATGCGGCGGCCAGCCAGCCGAGGGGGAGCACCGCCGGCGCACTGAAAAGAGGCAGGCGGAGCCGCCTGCCCCACCAGGACAAGCAGGGGGGCTGGAGCTTGAAGGCTTTTTCATCCAATTAGTTCTGGAAGTTATGTTACTATGAACTTTCCTTGTCACCCCCACCTGGGGGTAGCTCAACGAATAGGAAGCCAGGATGAGAAAGAACGGCTCTTCGTCAACCACCACGCGCGGCATTGACCTGCCGGCCGTGCGGCAACACAGAGGGATATCGCTCAGGGACATCGCGGAGACGACCAAGATCAGCATTCGTTTTCTGCAGGCGATCGAAGAAGAGGACTTCGAGCAGCTTCCTGGCGGCATCTACAACACGAGTTACATCCGCCAATACGCCCGCGAGATCGGCTACGAGGAATCGAAACTGCTGGCCTACTACCGGTCGGTGGTGGAAGCCGCGTCCTGAGCCAGCGCGCATCCAGGGTGTTCCGACTAAAGATGGGCGGTGTCTCTGTCGATATGGAAGGCGAGACGGAGGCCGCGCCTGATGAAGGTCAACCAGAACCCGCCAGACTCCCCGGGTATATCTCAGCTTGGCAAGACGGCCGGAATCGGGCCGGGCGGGCGGGCGAACAGCGCCCTGACGCGCACGGATCGGGACCGGGTCCAACTTTCCGATTTGTCCTCTCGTCTACTGGCTTCGGCAGACGCCGGAGCGTGGGACCGGACTTCACGGGTAGAGCAGCTCACCTCGGACGTCCGTAGCGGACGATACCAGGTGGATTCGGCAGAGCTGAGCAGCCGGCTGGTGGACGAGGCGATCCGGCAATGAGCCGCGGGGAAAGCGAGCTCCGGGCGGCGCAAGCGTTGGCCGAGCGCGCGCGGCGGCTTCTGCTGTTTCCCTCCCTAGCCAACCTGGACAACAGCCGGCCACTGCTCGAAAAGGCGTGCGCCAACCTGCAACAACTACAGCGATCTGTTGGCGAACAATCGGAGGCGCGAAAGCAGGAGTTGGTTGCCGGGCTGCTGATGTTGCGCCTGACGGTGCGCCGGGTCGCCGCTCTAATCGACGGCGCGGCCCGCTTTCATGCCGGCTGGCTTCAGGTGGTTGCCGCGACCACTGACGGCTACACGCGGGATGGCGAGCCGGCCCCGCCGGTGCCAGCGCGCAGCCTTTCGATGGAGGGCTGAAACCTATGCCCGGACTGTTCGGCACTCTCACGGCGGCGGCCGACGCCATGGGAGTCTTCTCCAAGGCCCTCAACACGGTCAGCAACAACGTGGCGAATTCGGGAACCTCCGGATACGCCCGGCAGGACTTCACGGTCGTGGCACAGCCTTTCGATCCGAGAAAGGGGCTCACCGGCGGAATCGCCGCGGGCGACATTCAAAACAGCCGGGACGAATATGCCGAGCAAACCGTACGGCGGGACCAGCAAGCATTCGGGCAGGCGGACCAATCGGTCACCGAGCTCTCGAATATCGAGCCGCTGTTCGATGTCACGGGCAATTCGGGCATCCCTCAGGCGCTGAATGCGTTCTTCCAGTCGTTCTCGGCTTTGAGCGTCTCGCCGAACGACAGCGTGGCGCGCAGCAACGTAATCTCGAGCGCGGTGACCCTGGCCCAACAACTCAACAGCGCCGCCACGGGTCTCAGCAACGAATCCATGACCCTGAACTCGGAGATCGGGGGCGCGGTGGCCACGATCAACGGCCTGACCCAACAGATCGCCCAGCTCAATACGCAGATACAGGGCAGCGCGCAGACCGCCTCGGACCCGGCAGTGGACGCAAGCATGAACAACGCGCTCGAGAGCCTCGCCGGGTACGTCAATTTCACCGCCCTGAAGCAGCCGGATGGCTCGGTCACGGTGCTCCTGGACGGCCAGACCCCGCTGGTGATGGGGAATCAACAGTACGTCCTTCAGGGTTCAACCGGCAGCGGGACCGCGGTGATTCAAGATGCGTCCGGCAAGGACGTGACGGCGCAGCTAGCTGGCGGGCGGCTCAAGGCGCTGGTCGACATGAAGAACACCACCCTGGCGGGATACTCGAACAGCCTGAACCAATTGGCGGCCGGTATTTCCGACCAGGTCAATAACGCTTTGCTCAGCGGGGTGGACCAGTCGGGCAACGCGGGCGCCCCGTTGTTCAGTTACAACAGCGCATCGGATGCGGCTTCCAGCCTGCAGGTGACCGGCATCACCAACGAGGAACTGGCGGCCGCGCTGCCGAGCGCTCCGGGAGGAAACGGGAACGCGCTCAACCTGGCCGCGATGGCCAGCTCTCCGCAAATCGGCGGCATGACGTTCACCCAGTTCTACTCCAGCCTGGCGTCCCAAGTAGGACGGGCGCTCGATTCGGCCAAACAGGACCGGGCGACCCAGCAAGACTTGCTCGATCAAGCCCAGAGCGCACGATCCGACGTCGAGGGCGTGTCACTCGACGCGGAGGCGATGAAGATGATCGCGTACGAGCGCTCCTATCAGGCCATGGCGCACGTGGTGACGATTCTCAACAACCTGACCGAGGTTGTGTTGAACATGGTGCAGCCAGGAGCGTAAATATGGTCTCAGGAATCAGCCCCGCCGACCAAAGGTTCCTTGACGCATTGAACCAGACCGAGAACCGCGCGGCACAGGCCGAGAGCGAGATCAGCTCAGGTCTCAAGCTGAACACGGCGTCGGACGCCCCGGACCGGGTCGGCCCGGCGCTTATGCTGCGTGCCCAGCTTGAACAAACGCTCCAGATCGAGACCAACCTGGGGCAGTTCAAATCGGAGACGGACGCCGCCGAGCAGGCGATCAGCAACGCGGTTCAGATTCTCCAGCAGGTCAATGTGCTGGGCGTACAGGGCGCCACCGAGACGCGGACCCCCGCTCAGCGGCAAGCGCTGGCGGGCCAGGTCAATAGCTATCTCACGCAACTGGTGGCGGCAGCGAACACTGCTTCCGGGGGCCGCTATCTCTTCAGCGGAGATACGGACCAGGCGCAACCGTACACGATTGACGCCAGCGGAAACGCGAGCGCGTATTCCGGCGCGGCGTCCACCCGCCAGGCGCAGGACGCAAACGGCACCACCTTTGCGATAGCCCGCAGCGGGCAGCAGATCTTCGAGGCGCCGGGCGGGAGTGCGTTCCAGGCCCTTAAGGACCTCAGCGCGGCGCTCCAGAACGGCCCCACCGTGGCCCAGGGAGACCCGCAATACGACTCGCAGTATCAGGCGCAGACCACCGCGATCACCAACGCGCTCACCGAGCTGTCGCGGGCCAGCGACCAGATGAACCAACAGCTCGCCTTCTATGGCGCCGTCCAGGGCCGCGTGGCGAGCGCCACCGACGCGGCGGCAACGCTCGAAGTCAACCAGCGCACGCAGTTGAGCTCGCTCACGGACGCGGATATCACGACGGACGCCATCGAGCTGACCCAGGCTAACACGCAGCGCGATGCTTCTTTGCAGGCACGCGCAAAGCTGCCCACCAGCACGCTGTTCGACTATCTGGCATAGCGACGGGCGACCGAACGAGACGCGGGGACCGCGATTGCAGGTCAGTCCAAACGGCACACCAGCAACCGGTCGTTCCGGAAAGGACAATTCAGGCCGGCGACACCCGGGCGTTCCAGCACAATCCAGGTGACTCCGTAGCGCGCGCGCAAGCGTTCGAAGTCCGGCTTCTGGAACCTACTCCAGCCTGCCCGAGCCTCGGTTTCTTCCTGCCACTCCGGGGCAAGTCGCGGAACCTGGGTCACAACCGGGGCATCTTTGACGGCATCGGCCAGCATATCGCGTTCGGCGATGGCGCGAAAACTGTGGTAATCCTCCCCGGGAGCACGGACGTACTGAGGATCCAAAGCAAACAACGCATTCGTTGGCGTATTCCGGCTGGCCCACTGAAAGGCGGCGACCCACGGATTCCGGGTCGCTCCACCCGGCAATTCCAGGTGTTCCGTTCCGGAGAACACCTGCCGCTGCGCATAGAACATGCCGGCAGTCAAAGGAAGAAAGAGCAAGATCCACCGCCAGGCGTGACGGCACAGAATCTTCTGGCCAATCATTCCACCGCCGAGCAGGGCAAGCAGCAGGTAAAGCAGGTGCAGATACCGCATAGGCTGGAAGGGCCGCAGCCGCTCCAGACTGTGCGGGCCGAGAATGGCCACCGCGATCAGGAATTGAAACGAGCCGTACCAGACCAGGCTCGAGGCGATACGCGCGGCCGTGGCAGATCCATTGCGCAAGCTCAGATGGCGAATCCACCACAGGAGGAGCAAAGGAGCGAAGACTCCCAGCCACTCGTACCATTCCCAGCGCGAAAGGAAATAGCAGTTGGAGCCATTGGCGGCCTTCCGCCAGGCATCGGAGACGGGTTCGAAGATCCACCCCATGGGCGCCAAGGCAGCCAGCCCGAGGGGCGGAGAGGCCTGAAGCGAGCCAGATCTGCGGTCCATTCTCTCCTGACGTGCAAGTGCGAAATCAAGAAAGAAACAGAACGACATGCCGAGCGCGGCCATGATGGGGTGAATGGTCAGGGCCACAGCCAGGAGCGCCGCCGCCAGAATGCGGCGCCGGTCCAAAATGGCGACGATGGCCGCGAGAATCACGGCCGTGGCGAGGGCTCGCGGGTGCAAGTACTGGTCGACGAGATACAGGGCGGTGCCGGCAACGGGAAGCGTTAGCAGCGAGGCAACCAGAGCCACGCCGGCCCATTGCGCGTGCGGCTCGGCAAAGCATCGGCGGCCGATCCGCCAGCAGCCCCAGAGCACCAGAAAGATCGAGGCGAAGTGCCAAAGAAGCGCCGCCCACGCGACGGGCAGGCGGTTTAGGAAGACGGATGCGGCGATCAAGCGGTCGAAGGCAGTCGCCTGCAACTGAAGCTTGAAGAAGGCTGAATCGTGCGGATATAACCCGGGGTGTAAGTCCAGTTTGACGGCGGACAGGTAGACACAATCGTCCTCCGCGCCCGGATGGTAGCCGTGCACCAGGACGGCGGAAACGGTGAGAAGCGCCAGCAGCACCAGGTTTCTAACGCCAGGATGGATTCTCAAGCTGCCGACCCCTTCGATCCCCAGGCCCCAAAGGGCGTTGAAAATCTCCGCCGCGGTCTCCGGGAGGGTTGCCGGCCCCCCTTTGCAGTTTAACGAAGTCGATCTTCGCCGTTGGAGACCAGCGCAGAGCCGGAGATTCGGTTGCGGGATTCCCCCGGCGCCGCGCGCCTTGCGGTTCGAGCAACGGGCCGATAACCATCGTGGCGCGGGCTTCAGCCTGCCGCGTCGAGACTCGTCCCGACGCAAAGCCCTGCCTCGACATGAGTGTCGAGGCGGCAGGCAGGAGCGCCTGCGCCACGTCACCTAACGAGCTCCCGCAGCGGCGCGTAGTAGCCGGGGCGGGAGAAGGCGCGCAGATGGCGCTCGCGGGCCTGGCGGGCGAGCCTCAGATCGACCCGGTGGTACTTGCCGTCGGCCTTCAGCGGCGCCGGCGAGTAGCCGAGGACGTACTGGCGGCGGATGTCGATTCTGCTCATGATGCCGGGGAGGTCTTCGGGGGACCAGGCTTCGAAGTACCGGCCGCCCGTGGCATCGGCGAGCCCGGATAGGACGTCTGCGCCGGTGCGCTGGAGGGGGCCGTCGGGCGAGTACTGCGCAGGACGGATGTCCACTCCGATGGAGTACAGCGTGACGTCAGTCTCGCGGAGTACATCGAGCAGTTCGCGCTCCGAATAGCGGCTGTGGTTGTCCTCTCCGTCGGAAATCACGAGCACGGCTTTTCTCGGCTGGCGCCCTTTCCGCGCGGAGGCGGCGGCCATGTACACGGAATCAAGAAGCGCGGTGCGTCCGTCTCCTTTGATTCCACTGAGCGCTTGGAGCACGTCTTCGGAATCTGGCACGAAAGGCAAAGTGAGCTCGGGACGGCTGCGCACGGTGACCACGGAAAACTCGTCAGCGGGATTGGCGGTGGCGAGAAACTTGCGCAACGCCCGCTCCGCCATGGGGATCGTGCCCGCCATGCTGCCGCTGGCGTCGAAGACAATCACCGCCGAAATGGGGGTGTCTTCGGCGGAGAGGCTGGTGATCTGCTGCAAGACTCCGCCCTCGAAGAGCCGGAAGTCGGTCTTGCGGAGGCCGGGCACGAAACGATCGGAACGGTCGACCACGGCTGCACTGATCAGGACGAGGTTCGAATCGGCGCGCAGGGATCTCGGGCCGGCGGCGCTTTCGGGTGCGCCCGCCACCGTCAGCACGAGTCCCAGAAGGAGGATCCTGCCCACCTCACGCCTCGCCCGGCCCGCGTGGCGCACGTTTCAGCGCTGCGACGCCCCCCCACGCCGGCACGCCAAAGCGTGCGCTACGGGACCACGCTTGCCCCTCAATCCTAGCCCGTTCTGCTCGGGAGACGAATACCGCGCTTCAGGTATATCAGGGCGCCGCGAGCCGGTAGCTGCCGCTACCTCAAAAGGCCGACCGCGTACTGCAGCGCCGCATACTGTATCTGATAGTCGTACTTGGCGCTGAGATTCTCGACTTCGGCCTGGGTGACGTTCAATTGGGCCTGGGTCAGCTCGATGATCGAAGCCAGGCCGAGATTGTAGCGGCCCTGGGCCAGGTTGAGAGCGAGCGCGGCCTGGCGGAGGAACTGCGCGGTGACGTCGATTCGCTGGTAGGCGGTCATGGCGCTGGCCCAGGCGGACCGGACGTCGCGGGCTATGCGCTCCTGCTCGTTGCGCAGCATCTGGTCGGACTGCATAGCGCGCTGGTGGGCCGCCTCGCGGCGGGCGGAAAAGAGGTGTCCGTTGAAGACCGGGAATTCGACGTTCACGGCGGCGCCTTCGTACTCCTTGGGGATCGGTTGGTTAGGCGCCGTCTGGTTAATGAAGGGAAGGAACCCGGCCACGGCGAGGAGGCTGACGGTGGGACGGGAGAGATCCTTCTCGGCGGCGGCGAACTTGTAGGCGGCCTCGCGGGAGAGGCGCAGGCCGGCGACTTCCGGCCGGTTGGCCAGCGCCTGCGCGACCAGATCCTCGACGTTCGGCGACGGGTTCGGAGGCAGGGGCTCGTCGACGAGCTGGTAGGTGGAGGGCTGGTCCGAGCCGAGCGCGCGCATCAACTGCGCGGCGGCGCTCTGGACGCTGTCCTGGGAGCGAATCAGCAGCAGCTTGGCCTCCGACACGTTGACGTCCGTGAAGCTGACATCGAGCTGCGACTTGAGATTGTTCTTCGCCAGCGCGCTCACCTGGTCCAGCAGGAGCTGGCGGGCGGCGACGGTCTGCTCCGCGACTTTGACCAGCGCCTGGGCGTGCAGAAAATCGAAGTAGGCGCTGTTGACCGCGAGCAGCACATCGTAGCGGCTGCCCTGGTAGTCTTGGGCGCTGGCCTGCGCGCGCAGGCGGGAAGTGGCGACCAGGTTGGGGGTGCGGCCGGAGTCGGTGACGAGTTCGGAGAGAACGATCCCCTGGCCGAAGCGGTTGAACAGGCGGGAATCGGTGAGGGCGCCGGCGCCGATGCGCGAGAGGTGATTGGCCTCGGAAGCGGTGATGTCGGCCGACAGCGAGGGATAGTAGGCCGAACGGGCTTCGGTCACCTGTTGGTTGGCGAAGGCGAGCTCATTTTCGGCCGCGAGCACGCGGGGATGATTTTTGAGCGCCAGCGCCTCGGCGTCTTTGAGGGTCAGCTTCGCCGGCTGCGTCTGGGCGAGGGCGACCTGGCAGATTGCGAGCAGGAGGATCGCGACGCGGCGCAGACACTCGCGCCTGCGCCACGAGCCGGTCTGCGGCAGACGAATCATATTGCCTGCCCCTCAGGCCGGTTGCGGTAGACCAGCAGGTAAGCGGCGGGCACGATGAAGACGGTCAGAACGACGGAAACGGTGAGGCCGCCGATGATCGTGCGCGCCAGCGGCGCGTATTGCTCGCTACCCGTTCCAAGCTTCAGCGCCATCGGCAGCATGCCGATGATGGTGGCGAGCGAGGTCATCAGAATGGGGCGCAGCCGGACGCGGCAGGAGGTGATCACGGCGTCCTCGACGGACCTGGCCTGCTCCTCCAGCCGGTGCGCGAAATCCACGATCAGGATGCTGTTCGAAGCGGCTATGCCGACCAGCATCAAAACGCCCATGAGCGACATCACGTTCAGCGTAGTGTGCGTCAGCGGGAGGACGATCAGCACGCCGATGAACCCCATCGGAATCGCCAGCATGATGAGGAACGGGTCTTTGAAGGACCGGAACTGCGCCACCAGAATCAGGTACAGCAAAATGGCCGAAAGCGACAGCCCGATCGCGAAGCTGCGGAACGACGCGCGCATACCCTGCACCATGCCACGCAGGTCCACGTGCACATTAGCGGGCAGGCTCATGCCGGAGATCAGCTTGTCGATCCGCGTAGAGATTTTGCCCAGGTCCTCGCCCGCCGGAGTCACGTAAACATCGGCGACGCGCTGGATCTGGTAATGGTCCACCTCGGTGGCAGTCTGGACGTTGACCAGCTTGACTACGGAGTCGAGGGTCGTAGGCTGGGTCAGGTTAGGCGCGCGCAGAGGAATGTTCTTCAAGTCGATCATGCTGTGAATGGCCTGCTGGCCGTGCTCGTAATACTGGACCGTCAGAAAGTAGTCGTTGCCGGTCTTGTGGTCCACCCAATAGTTGGGGGCGATCATAGTGTTCGAGTTCAGCGCGGTAATGACGTTGTCGACGATTTCCTTGGGACTCAAACCCAGCTCGGCGGCGTGGACGCGGTCCACATCGAGGCGCACCGCGGGGTAATTCATGTCCTGGGGAACATACACCTCGCCGACGCCGTCGAGCCTTCGAATGCCTGCGGCCAGGTCCTGAGCGATGTTGTAGGCGAGGTGGAGGCTGCTGCTCGACACCTGGACGTCGATGGGAGCGGGCATGCCGGAGTTCAGGATGGCATCCACCATCGAGCCGCTGCTGAAGAACGTGCGGAGTTCCGGGTACTGGGTCGCGATCCGGCTGCGGATGCGGTCCATGTACTCGAAGCTGCCGATCTTGTGCGAATCCTTGAGCGCAACCTGGATGACGGCGGTGTAGGGCCCGGCGTTGGTCGTGTAGAGGGCCGAGAAATCCGGGACCACGCCGATGTTGGAGACCACCATGTCCATGTCGCCGGGCTCGACCTCCCGGCGAATCAGGTCCTCCACCCGCGCCACGTACTGATCGGTGAGCTCGATGCGCGTTCCGGTGGGGACCTTGAGGCTGATGGTGAACTGCCCGGCGTCGGTTCGCGGGAAGAAGGCCAGGCCGACTAGAGGGTAGATCGCCAGGCTGACGACGAACAGCCCCGATAGCGCAGCCACCGTCAGCCCGGGCCGGACGAGCGCCCGCCGCACCCAGCGTTCGTAGAAATCGAGCAGGCGTCCGAAGACGCGGTTAAACCAGGCGTTGAAACGCGCGCCGGCGGAGTCCGCTCGATGGTGAACGCCGTGCAGGAACTGCGCGCAGAACAGGGGGATGACGGTCATCGCAACGAAATAGGAGGCGAAGAGCGAGACCACCACGGCCAGCGCCAGCGCGGTGAACAGAAACTTGCTGACGCCGTACAGAAACGTCACGGGGAAGAAGACGACGATGGTGGTGAGCGTGGCGGCCAATACGGCGAGCGTGACTTCCGATCCGCCTTCCTCGGCGGCCACCGCGGGCGAAGCGCCCATTTCCAGGTGGCGGTAGATGTTTTCGAGCGAGATGACGGAGTTGTCGATGATACGCGAGAAAGCCAGCGCCAGCCCGCCCAGGATCATGATATTGATCGTGCTCCCACCGAGGTACAGCAGCACGAAAGTGGTCAGCGCCGAGAGCGGAATCGACAGGAACACGGCTATGGTTGCGCGCATGCTGCCGAGGAAGACGAGAATCATCAGGCTGGTCAGCACGAGGCCGATCGCGCCCTCGTGCAACAGCGTGTTGATGGCCTCCTTGACGAACGCCGACTGGTCAAACACCACGGCAGCCTTGAGCTGCTTGGGGATGTCGAAGAGGCGGCCGATCATGTCGCGGATGCCGTTGACCACATCGATGGTGTTGGTGTCCCCACCTTGTTTCATGATGGGCAGATAGGCCGAGCGCTGGCCGTCCACTCGCACGATGTTGTATTGGATCTGCGCGGCGTCCTTGGCCTCGCCCACGTCGCTCACCGAGACCCAGCTCTGGCCGACGGTCTTGATCGGGACGCTATTCAGCTCCTCCACCTGGTTCACCAGGCTGTTCGAGTAGACGTAGTAGTCATACGGCCCCATCTTCACGTCGCCGGCCGGCAGGATGAGGTTGTTGGTGTTGATGGCGTTCACCACGTCCATCACGCTGAGCTGGCGCGAAAGCAGCTTGTAAGGGTCGACATAGACCATCACCTGCCGGTACCTGCCGCCGAACGGCGGCGGGATTTCGGCGCCCTTGACCACCGCGATCTGGTTGCGGATCGTGAACTGTCCGATGTCGTGAAGCTGCGTCTCGTTCAGTCCCTGGCCCTTGAGCGTGACCAGGCAGACCGGCAGGCTGGAGGCGTCGAACTTCAGTACCACGGGCGGCAGCGTGCCGGGCGGGAGGCGCTTCAGGTCCGCCAGCGCGAGGTTCGAAAGCTCGGTGACATCGGCATCGGCGTTGGTGCCCGGCTGGAAGTAAACCTTGATGATGCTGACGCCCAGCATGGAGCGCGACTCCATGTGGTCGATGCCGGCGGCAAGCGTGAAGAAGCGCTCGAGCGGATCGGTGATATCGGTTTCGATATCTCCCGGCGGCATGCCGGAGTAGAACGTGGCCACGACCACCTCGGGAATGTTGATGGGAGGAAACAGGTCAACCGGCATGCGGGCCACGCTGGTGATGCCGATGACCAGCAGCACCAGGCAGACGACAACGATGAAGTACGGGTTCCGGATCGAGAAGCGAGACATGGCGCCTACTCACACCCCGTGGGGCAGGCCGTTGGCCGGCCGATGGCAGGCGGAGGCGCCTGCCCCACGCCCATTCCACAGAGGTTCATCTACTCCTCCTTCTGCGACTGGTACTCCATCCTGGCGACCGTCTTCGGGCGGACCGCCTGGCCTGGCTTCAGGCCCGCGCGGTCGCTGACCACGACCATGTCGCCCGCGTTCAAACCGGCCAGCACCTCGGCGTCGTTGGCGGTCTCGATGCCGAGGACGACCTTGCGGTCTTCGATTCTGCCGTCGCGGCCGACCAGGTAGACGGTAGCCTGGTCGCCCTCGTGGCTCACCGCCTCGAGCGGCACCGCCAGCGCGCGGTTCCTCCTTTCGAGCGTCAGGGTGGCCTCGGCGAACAGGCCGGGCATGAGCACCCGGCCGGGATTGGGAACGTCGACCTCGGTGTGCATGGTGCGAGTCGCTTCCTTGACGTCGACCGAAAAGCGGGCCACTTTACCGGCGACGCTTCGATCGAGGGAGGGCACCGTTACCTTCACCGGGTCGCCGATGCGGATGTAGCGCACGTACGATTCCGGCACGGGAATCACCAGGCGGAACAGGTCGTCCTGGGAGAGCCGCACCAGCGGCAGGGCCTGGGTGCTGGAGCTGGTACCGGCCTGCATCAGGGTGCCCAGGTTCGCGAAGCGCTCGGTGACGACGCCGGCGAACGGCGCGGTGATCTTGGAATAGTCGAACAGGACCTGGTCGTGCTCGCGCTTGGCCTGAGCCGCCTGGAGCTGGCTGCGGGCGGATTCCAGAGTTGACTTGGCTTCCTCGATCTCCGCCTCGGCGGCCAGGTCCCTGCCCTGGACCTCGTCCACTTCCTGCTGTGCCACCAAGCCGGGCTGCGTCTTCGCCACGCCGCTCAGCCTGGCGTACTCGAGATGGAGGACGGTGTGCTGCGCTTCCACGCGGCCCAGCCCGTGCTCGGCGTGCCGCACCTGGTCGGTTGCATTCTCGATGGCTGCGTCGTCCTGCTGCAGTTGGAGCCGGAGTTCGGGAATCTCGAGAACCGCCATCACCTGGCCGGCCTTTACGTGCGTTCCGTAGTCTACGGAAAGCTGGCGGACATAGCCCGACTCCTTGGCGTAGACGTCGATCTCCTGAAAGGGAACCAGCTCGGAGGAGACGGTGAGCTGGCGCTCCAGGGGTTTCGTTGCGACTTCGGTGACCCCGACCGTGACGGCATTCGCAGCAGGGTCCGGCGCCGTGCTGGCGCGAGCCCTCGATGCATGCCACCCCAAAACTCCCCCTGCCGCGATCACCACAGCGAGGGATGCTCCAACCAGCCAGGCGCGGGCCTTTGAATTCATGCTGACCTTTGCGGGGCTGCCAGATTGCCGCGCAGTCTGTGTGACAACTCTTCCAGGGAGAAGCGGGAGGACCGGCAGAACTCGACCAGCTCGCCTTCCTGGCGACGGATTTCGGCGGCGATCTGCGGCAGCTCCGCCGCGACGGAGAGCGGAATGACGTGAACGCCGTGGAGGTCCCCGTGGATCAGGTCTCCGGGCGAAATCTTCAAGCCGCCGATCTCAACGGGCTCTCCGAATTCCACGATGTGGGCGTAAGAGTGCGACACGGCGACGCTCGAGGCGAAGAGGTGAAACCCCATGGCTTCGACCGCCGGCAGGTCGCGGACCGCCCCATTCGTGACGTGCCCCACGCAGCGGAGCGCCTGCCCGATCGCGGCATGGATTTCTCCAACCAGCGCGCCGGTTCCGGGCGAATGATCGGCGTCCTGGATGACCATGACCCGCGGCGCCGGAACCGATGCGAGATAGCTCCACCAGTCCATCCGGTCGTGATAGCACCGGCCGCTGACGGGGGGCGTCGAGGACCGGAAGCGGGCTGTTGCCGCGTAGCCGAGCATCGGCGCCAGGCGCGGGAACATACAGCGGACCGAACCGAGAACGAACCCCTCGTTTCTAAGCCGCAAACCTGACCGCTCAATGGCGTTCGAAGCGGTGCAGGTGTCGAGCGCGCGGATCTTCTCGAAGTCTGCGGGTGATAGGGCGGCCATCGTCTTCTCTGTCTGCTTGCAGTGTATGTTGAAGGATAGCCGCGTCCCCATACCGGGAAGTGAGTATTTCGAGCGGGATTGACTGGTACCGGCAGGCAGGCGGAACCGCCTGCCCCACGGTAAGCTGAAAGTAGCAGCCGCTGGCAGATGAGCATAGTCCACCGCCGCGCGTCCGATCGGCTCATGCCGAACACCCGTCTTGTCCTGCTCGCCGGCTTTGGCGGGCTCCTGGCCATCATGACTCTGTCCGGGGTGGACGCTCTGCGGGTACTTCATCAGATCCGGCGCGAAGACGATCAGATCCGCCGGCAGTTCCTGTTTCGGAATCACGTCCTGAACGACATCCGCTCCCAGCTGTATCTGTCGGGAACTTATGTCCGCGACTATCTGCTCGAGCCCGATGCCGCCAGAGCCGAGGCCCACCGGGCCAGCCTCGAGCAGGTGCGCGGCGAGATGGGCTCGGCCCTGGAATCTTATGGGAGGCAGTTGGCGGCGGCCGAGGTCCCACAGTTCGAGGCTTTGAAGTCGGAACTGTCGCGCTATTGGGAGACGCTCGGGCCCGCGCTGAGGTGGAGCCCCGCGGAGCGCCGCAGCCGGGGCTACGCTTTTCTGCGCGACGAGCTGTTCCCCCGCCGCATGGCAATGCTCGCGACCGCGAGCAGAATCGCGGAGGTCAACGAAGAGCAGTTGAGCGCCGGAAACGATCGCGTGGTCGCCCTGCTCTCGAAATTCCAGACGCGGCTGGCGGCGGTTCTGGTGGCGACGCTGGCGCTGGGGCTGGGTATGGCGGGCTTCAGCGCGCGGAGGATTCTGGCCCTCGAGGCCAGCGCGAACGCCCAGTTTCGGGAAGTGGCCGAGGCGAGACGCCAACTGAAGAACCTGTCCGCGCGGCTGGTGGCGGCGCAGGAGACCGAGCGGCGCGCCCTCTCGCGAGAGCTGCACGACGAGGTCGGCCAGTCCCTCTCCGCCGTGCTGGTGGAGCTTCGCAACCTGGCGAGCGGCCTGGAGAAGCAACCCGAAGAGCAATCGCGCAGCCACGTCGAGATGATCAAGGGCCTGGTAGAGAACACGGTCCGCGTAGTGCGGAACATGGCCCTTCTTCTGCGGCCTTCCATGCTCGACGACCTGGGCCTGATTCCCGCCTTACGGTGGCAGGCGCGCGAAGTCTCCAAGCGCACCTCCATGGACGTGAGCGTGGTCACGGAACTGGCCTCGGATGACTTGCCGGACGAGTACAAAACCTGCGTCTATCGCGTGGTCCAGGAGGCGCTGCACAATTGCTCGCGCCATTCGCATGCCAGCGCCGTTCGCATCCGGGTCCGGCAGGAGCCGGGGCGGCTGGCGCTCACGATTCAGGACGACGGCCAGGGGTTCGATGTGCGGCAGTCGAAAGGGCTCGGCCTGCTCGGAATCGAAGAGCGGGTGAGCGGGCTGGGCGGCAGGTTCGAGGCGCATTCCGAGCCCGGCAGCGGAACGATTCTGACGGTAGAGCTGCCGCTCCGTGGCGGCGGGGGGAAAGGGAGCGAGGGGGATGCCGATTCGCATTTTGTTAGCGGATGACCACACGGTCATGCGCCGGGGTCTGCGGCTGTTGCTGGAGAGCCGGCCGGGAATGACTGTAGTCGCGGAGGCCTCGGACGGCAGGCAGGCCGTCGAACAGGCGGAAGCGACGCGGCCGGACGTCGCCGTGCTCGACATCGCCATGCCGAATCTGAATGGGATCGAGGCGGCGCAGCGGATCAGCGCCTCGCTCCCGCGAACGGCCATCGTCATCCTGAGCATGCACTCCGACGAAGGCTACGTGCTGCGAGCCCTCAAGGCGGGCGCCAAGGGCTATCTGCTGAAGGACTCCGCCGAGGGCGACCTGATCGGCGCGATCAAGGCCGTCAGCGAGGGGAAGGCGTTCTTCAGCCCCGAGATCAGCAAAGTGCTGGTGGAAGATTACGTGCGTGAGATCAGGCGGCGAGGTGTAGAGGACAGCTACGAGCTGCTGACGCCGCGCGAGCGCGAGATCCTGCAGCTTCTGGCGGAGGGCAAGTCGAACAAGGACATTGCCGCGGCGCTGAACCTGAGCCCCTACACGGTGGAGACGCACCGCAGGAACTTGCAGGACAAGCTCAACCTGCATAATCTGCCGGAGTTGATTCTGTACGCTTTGCGGAAGGGCGTCATTTCGTAAGAGAATTCGGGGACACTCCGGGCTCCAACCTCGAATGGCCGGTCTACGATCAAGGGCAGGCGTGCCCGCGTTCTATGCCGAGCGGCGTTTGGTGGCGGGCCGCGCGCTGTTCCAATAGGTCCACGCCAGCCTGACGGCGCTGGCGACTTCGTCCTCCCGCAGCGGCTTGCGCAAGACGTCGTAGCCACCGCTGCGAACCACCTCGTCCCGCAGGTAGTCGTCGACCACTTTGGAGAGCAGCAGGATACAAGAAGGTTGGGGAGACGCCGCCAGGGTCTCGACGATCCGCCGCCAATCCCGCTCCGGAAGATCGCGATCGCAGAGGACGACCGGGACTTCGGTCCGGTCCAACTCGCGGCGGGCTTCGTCGCAGGTATCCGCCAGCACCGCGTTCCAGCCGTTCCGCGAGCACACGCCGGCCAGGATTCGGCGGTCGCGCTCACCGGCGATGAGGGCGATAACGGTGAGGCGCCCTGGGTCGCGATCTTGCCTCCGGCCGAGCCGGCGGGCGGCGGTCACCAGTCTGTCTATGACCTGCCTCAATCTAAGGCGAGTGTAGCGGGAGGCGCGGCCGGCAGGAATACCGGATGGCCGGTAGTGAGGGGGGAAATCGGCTGGTACGGGAACGGAGGGGCCCAGCAGGGTCGGAGCTGTACCCCGGTTGGATGACGGCGGTTTCCGGGTCGGCCAATCCGGGATGGCGACTCCGCGGCGAGTGACCGATATCGGTAAACCCTTCGGCGTCACAGAAGATCTATCCCTCTGGTTTGTCACGGGTCCCGTGAGCTCTGTAGGAGAGGATCCTCCAGATGTTGGTCATAGATTTCGTGTGAGCGGCGTGCGAACATCGTATTCTTCTGAAGGGGAGACTTCTTGGCCAGATACAAACTACGCGTCCGATTCACTGTAATGGCATACGCAGTGGTGGTCGCAGCCGTTGTCTTCGCATGGTGTATTTATAGGCCCGATCTCGCCATCAGAGTCGGGACCGCGTCTACCAGCCAGACGCTTTGCGATGAGGTCTTCGTCTCCGGACTCGATGGGAAGCGCGTTTTCGCGGAAGAAATCCAACCGCAACGCGGAATGCAGATCCTGCTCAAGCGATTGCGCTACAACATCGACCAGCAGCGGCGGCAAGTGGCGACGACGTGGGCCGGCCACTTTGAGAGTGTCGCGACCTATCACGAAGGATGTGGCTGTGTGCTCGGAGAGGCTAGCAGCCTGTGGCGCAACCCCCCGAAATTCGGCTGCGGCAAGGGTGAGCGGGTGGGCGCCGGTTCCGCCGCCTTTGGGATGGTGAAGCGGTAGAAAGGCACCGCGGAGAACTGGCCGTTATTTCCAAGGTGGCGCAGAGGCATAGAATCGCGAGAATGAGCTCCTCCTGGCGGTTATGGAGCTCCCTTGGCGTTCCCGCGCCCAAGTTGCGCCGCAGAATCAGACTCAGATTGAACGCACCCACGTGGATCAACTGGCGCTTCAAAACATTTTCGCGCCCTCGCAGATGCAGCCGCCGCATTCCGCCGGTTTCGTAACAGTGCGCAAAGGACCGCTCGATCAGTTCCCCGCGCTTCTTCAGAAGCCGCTTGCCATAAATGCCGCCGACCCGCCGTCGATTATCGTAGACCGCTTTCTGTTCGGCCGCCTTGCCCGCCCACTTACGCCGTTTCCGCTTCGGCTCCGGGATGTAGGTTCGGGTCGGCACCTCCGCGATGGCCTGCACCGCGCTGCCGCTGTGGTACCCCTTGTCGGCAACCACCTCTTCAATGCCCTGGGCATTGACCTGAGGCTCTTCCTTCGTCGTCTTCTCGGCTTCCCGCTCGATCAGGTGCGCAACCGTCTCACCCGCCTCACCCAGGGTTTCCCGGATGGTTGTGGTATCGCCCTGGTTGGCCGGCTGCAAGGTTACCGCGATCACTGCCCCACTCTCCATATCCACCGCGTGCTCGGCCTTGTGTGCCAGATGCGTGGTCCCGTCCTTCATCTTCGTGATGCGCGCATCCGGATCCGACGGGCTCACCCATTCCTGATTCGAACCTTTCTTCTTGCGCTGGCGGTCCACGCGCGCCAGATCCTCCCGGGTCGGAGTCTCGATGCCGGATTGCTGCGCCAACCCAGTCAGGAATTCGTCGTAGCTGGCGCCGTTGTCGCGCCGCACGATCGAGCGCAGGGCCGCGTTGGCCTCCAGCGTGGTGGCATCCACGCCCACCGTCCGGCCTTTCAGCAAACCGCGATCCGCCAGCACTCCCAGCACCCACAGGAACACCTTGCGGTGCGTCTCCACATCGATCAGCCGCCGGGTTCGCGAGATGGTCGAATGATTGGGGGTTTGCTCATCCAAGCCGATCCGCAAGAACTGGCGCAGCGCCAGCGAGTCGGCGGCGCGCCAGGCAATCCCGCGCTCGGAGTCGAGTCCCTCGAAGTAGCCAACCATCAGCAGGCGGAAATATGTTCCCGGCGTCAGCGAGGGGCGTCCATTGTTCTCCGCATAGAAGCCGCTGCACTCCTTCTCGGCGAACTCGTCGAACTTCTCGGCGTCCAGCAGCTCGTTCACGCGCTCGTAGAACGGATGGCCGGGCGCGGTGGCCAGCTCGGCATGGGTGATCCAGAGCTCTTCCTGGCGCTGCCGGTGTCTGCGGGTGCCCATGGCCATAAAAACATTTTAGTGTATTTATGTTTTATCGACCAGAGCCGACCGCATCCAACGGCCGGGGAGTTTAACCACAGGCTGCTAGTACTACTGTGTTACAAACAGAACAGTTTAGTGTAGAATTGTTTTGTGGGAACCGACGCAGCGCCAAGCCCACAGCACAAACGCTTTGCGGCCTATCTGGATGGCTTGGCGCAGGCCGCAGGGCACGCCGATCGTAGTATCCCTTTGCGCTCCTATTGCACCGGCTTGCTGTTGCCTGGTGAGCGGAAGAGCGTCGAACCGATGGCGGCGCGACTGGCGCCCCAGAATGTCCGCCGGATGCATCAGTCCTTACACCACCTGGTGGCGGATGCTCCCTGGAGCGACGAGGCCGTGCTGGATCGGAGCCTGGATTTCGTCTTGCCCGCCATGCTGGCACGCGGTCCGGTAGTCGCCTGGGTGGTAGACGACACCGGCTTTCCCAAGAAAGGCCAGCATTCGGTCGGGGTGGCACGCCAGTACTGTGGCCAGATCGGCAAGCAGGAGAACTGCCGGGTGGCGGTCAGCCTTTCCATGACGACCGAGACCTCGAGTATGCCGGTCGCCTTCCGCCTGTATCTGCCCGAGACTTGGGCCAACGACAGCGAGCGGCGGGACAGAGCGGGAGTGCCTGCTGACATTTCGTTCCGAACCAAGCCCGAAATCGCGCTGGCGCAGATTCGTCAGGCACGCGCGCGGGGCATTCCCGAAGGAGTGGTGCTGGCCGACGCTGGATATGGGACCGACAGCGGATTCCGCACGGAGTTGACGAAACTGGAGTTGCGCTATGTCGTGGGAATCCAGAGCACGCTGACCGTCTGGGAACCGGGCAAAGAACCCAAGCTGGCACCCCGCCGTCGCGGCACGGGTCGCCCGCCAAAGCTGTTGCGACGCGATCCAGAACACCAACCGGTCTCGGTCAAACAACTGGCGTTGTCGCTGCCCGCCGAGTACTGGAAAACGGTGAGGTGGCGGCAGGGAGTGAAACAGAAACTGCGGTCCCGGTTTGCGGCGATCCGTGTCCGCCCCGCGCATCGGGACTACTGGCGCAGTGAGCCGCACGCCGAGGAGTGGCTGCTGATGGAATGGCCCAAAGGGGAGGAGCAGCCCACCAAGTATTGGCTTTCGACGCTGCCGGCTGACACTTCCTTGACCGAGTTGGTGCGCCTGGCCAAGCACCGCTGGATCATTGAGCGCGACTACCAGGAACTGAAACAGGAATTGGGGTTGGGCCACTTCGAGGGGCGCGGCTGGAGAGGCTTTCATCACCATGCCACGCTTTGCCTTGCCGCATATGGGTTCCTGGTGGCCGAGCGGAACCGTTTTTCCCCCTCGGCACGCGCCGGTCATCTCGGACTATCAACGCCCCACTTCCCGCCAGACTTCCGCCCGCGCGGCTCGCGTCCGTCCCGAGCGGCATAGTCGGACCTCCATCACCACCCTACGCATCACGATTGCCCGACGCCTTCTGGCGCAGCTTCCTTGCTGCCCGTTTTGTGGGTCGCGACGTTTGTAACACAGTAGTACTAGGAGCGGCACACGGGCAGTTGCGCCGGGTGCGGCCCCTGCGGGGAGCCAGGAGAGCCCGGCTATGCCGATCGCGCCCGCCAGCGCGAAGCTGGCCGGGGCGCTCTCGAGAGCGTTCGCCGAGCCGCCGCGACCGCCGTACCGGCGCGTGCGCGCCATTGTAGTGATGCGCAATGGCAAGATCGTCGCCGAACAGTACGCGGAGGGTATCGGACCGGATACGCCGCTGCTCGGCTACTCAGTAAGCAAGTCGGTGGTTAATGCGCTTATCGGCATTTTGGTTCGCGATAGCGCGCTCAACCTATATGCGCCAGCGCCCGTCAACGCGTGGAAATCGGCTAAGGACCCGCGCCATATTATTACGCTTGACGAACTGCTGCGCATGACTAGCGGGCTGAAGCTGGAGGAAAACGACACGGGTTTCGATCCAGTTTCGCGCATGCTGTTCTGCGAGCGGGATATGGCCGCGTACGCCGAGAAAGCGGGCCTGAAACACGAGCCCGGCCAGACGTGGGAGTACACGAGCGGCAGTACCCTGATCGCTTGCGCGATTCTGCGCGATGCCGTGGGGGGAAATCGGGATGACGTGCTGCGTTTCGCGCAGAGGGAATTGTTTGGGCCTGTCGGCATGCAGCACGTCACGGTGGAGTTCGATGGTGCCGGCACGCCGATTGGCTGTACGCGCATACTTGCATCGGCGCGCGACTGGACGCGCTTCGGCGAGCTTTATCTCAACGATGGAGTGGTTGACGGAAAGCGCATTCTGCCGCAAGGGTGGGTGGCCTATTCGACCAAAGCCACGCTGGGCAGCGACTATGGGTCGGGCTTCTGGGTAAATGCGGGGCAAGCCGCAAACGCGCGCGGGCGAGTGGAAGGGGGAATGCCAGCCGATACTTTTTTTGCTTCCGGCAATTTCGGACAGCGTGTCGTCATGATTCCTTCGCAGCGGCTCGTGATCGTTCGCTTCGGAGCCACCATCGATCCTCCACATTTCGATATTCGTGGACTGATCCGGCTGGTGTCGGACGTGGTTGCAGCTCAGTGACATGCTTTTCTGTCCACCACTCAGCCATGTGGACAACAAGGTGGCAAGCCGGACTTCTGGCGCGGGATGGAAGAGATCCTCGTTCATTGGCAAAGTGACCGCCACTCGCTTGACGTGAAGCCGCATGGTTCCGTTCGGCAGGGCTCATGACACGCCGCCCCTAGCTAGTCTTTTTCGAGTATTGCCGTCCACCGCCCCTTCCGCGTATCCTGGCCTCAATACCGGGGGCATCCGAAATATGGACAGCGAGCGATCCAAGATGGAACCTATGTTTCTGCCCGGCGTGGAGCGGGATCCCAAGCCCGGGCCGTGGAACGACAACATTCGCGCCATGCAGGCGGCGGGGGCCGAGTATCCGCAGATCTGGCACATGTTCGCCTACCTGCCGCAAGCCACCGACCACCTGGCCCGCTTCACGCAGGAGATCATGCGCGGGCCGGCGCCGCTGCCGCCGGGGATGCGGGAGCTGATTGCGGCGTTGACGTCGTATCGAAACGACTGCCCGTTTTGACTGAAGTCGCACGCCGCAGTTGCGGCGGAATTGCTGGGCAGCGAGGAGCTGGTGTGGGGAGTGCTCCGCGACCTGGAGGGCTCGGGCCTGGATGACAAGCACAAGGCGCTGTTCCGGTTCGTCGACAAAGTGAATCGGGATTCCCCGCGCATCACGGCCGCGGACATGAAGCCGCTGTACGAGGCCGGCTGGGACGACGAGGCGATCTACTTCGCAATAACCGTCTGCGCGCTGTTCAACTTCTATAACCGCTGGATCGACGCCAGCGGCGTTCACGCCTTGTCGGATGGAGCCCACCGCGAGGGAGGGAGACGGACCGCGAAGTATGGCTACTCCAGAAGCTAGGCCGCGTTTGGGGGCCGCGCCCGACTGGACTCCTGCCGCGCCGCGCGTCAACCCCGGCTGGCTGGTGGTGACGGCGGCCTACTTCGGGGCCATGGTCAGCTTCGGCTCGCTGCTGGTCTTCACTTTCAGCATTTTCCTCAAGCCGCTCGGCAGCGCGTTCGGCTGGAGCCGCGAATCCATCTCCGCGGCGTTCGGACTGGCGGCCATGTCGGTGGCCGTTTGCTCTCCGCTTTTGGGCCACCTGCTGGACCGGTTTGGCCCACGCCGGGTGATCCTGCCGTGCATGGGGGCGTTCGGCCTGGCCTTCGGCTCGCTCGGGTTCCTGACCCCGAGCCTCATCCATCTCTACGCGGTCTTCGTGGTGCTGGGGATCGTCGGGAACGGGACCACGCAGATGGGATACTCGCGCGCGGTCTCGACGTGGTTCGACGCGCGGCGGGGGCTGGCGCTGGCGCTGGTGATGGCCGGCGTCGGCACCGGGGCGATGGTGCTACCGCCTGCGGCGCAGGCGCTGATTCTCGACTCCGGATGGCGCGCCGCTTACTTCGTGCTGGGAGCGGCGGTCCTGGTGCTGGGGATTCCACTGACCGCGCTCTTTGTCAGGGAGCGCCCGCGCCAGGGCCTCCACGCCGTCTCGCCGCTGGGCGGGCGCAGGGTGGCGCATGCGGTCCGGTCGCGCGTTTTCTGGATTCTGGTGGCGACGCTGATGCTGGGCTCGTTGAGTGTGAACGGCGCTGTCACGCACCTCTCGCCGTTGCTGACGGATCGCAACGTGCCCGCCACCACGGCCGCCCTGGCGGTGTCGGCACTGGGACTGGCGAGCCTCTGCGGAAGGCTGGCTACGGGCTTCCTGCTGGATCGCTTTTTCGGCCCGCGCGTGGGGTCCTTCATGCTCGCGGCGACCGCGGCGGGGATCCTGCTACTGGCGCTGGCGCGGTCGGCGGCGGCCGGCGTCGGCGCGGCCGCGCTGATCGGGCTGGGGTTGGGCGCCGAGGCCGACGTTACGCCCTATCTGCTGACGCGGTACTTCGGCCTGCGGTCGTTTTCGACCCTCTACGGATTCACCTGGACGGCCTACGCGCTCGCGGGCGCCATCGGCCCGGTGCTGATGGGCAAAGCATTCGATGCGACCGGATCCTACGCCGCGTTGCTGGCGGTGTTGTCCGTGGGAACGCTGCTGGCGGCAGGGCTGATGGCGTTGCTGCCGAGGTACCCGCAGGATCCGGCCTGAGCGCTCGACGTCGCAAGCGCCGCGCCTGAGTGCCCGGACGCCTCACGCCCCGGCCATGGGGCGGATGTTCTGGTTCAGGTGGAAGAGGTTGTCGGGGTCGTATTTCTTCTTGATCTGAACCAGACGGGCGTAGTTGTCGCGGTAACTGGCTGCGATGCGGTCCTGGCCTTCGTCCTCCATCAGAAAATTCACGTAGCTGCCGCCGGCGGAATAGGGATGGAGCGCCGACCAGTAGTCGCGGACCCACTCACGGCCTTTCGGGAATTGGGAGGCGAGGGCGGGCGGATAGACCGCGGCGATGATGTTGCTGAAGGCGGCGTCGCGATAGCTGTATGCGGTGTCGGTGGGGCCCACGCGGCTCACCGCACCGTTGACGGCATACAGGTGCATCACCGAGAAGACGTTCGGGACCTCGGGCCCATATTGGGTGTGGATAGCGATCGAGGGATCGGAGATATCGCGGAAGTAGTCGGCCTTCCAGTAATGTTGCATCCCGGGCGGCAACAAGGGGTCGAACATGCTGTTGAGCACGGGATAGGGCATCGGCCCGATGTGGGAGAAGAGGGGCGGTCCCACGCTGAGCAGCGGCTTGACGGCCTGGGCGGCTTGGTCCTCGCTGCCGGTGTGGCAGCAGACCACCCCGCAGACCTTGGTGTTGTGCAGGTGCTCGGGGAACGGCGGGCCGGGCGGCACGATCAGGATGGCAAAGAACGCGCTGAAATCCTCGGGTGCGGTCTTGAGGTAGTCGCTGTACAGCCGCAGGACGTCGCGGGTTTTCTCGAGCGGGTAGAAGATGGGGCCCGCGATGACGGTGCCGACGGGGTGCAGGCGGAACTCGAGCGCGGTGACGACGCCGAAGTTGCCGCCTCCGCCACGCAGGGCCCAGAAGAGGTCGCTGTGCTCGGCGATGGAGGCGGTGAGGAACTGCCCGCCGGCGGTGACCACGTCGGCCGAGATGAGGTTGTCGCACGAGAGCCCGTACTTGCGGGAGAGATGGCCGAAGCCGCCGCCGAGGGTGAGTCCGGAGACGCCGGTGGTGGAGAGGACGCCCCCGGGCGTGGCCATGCCGAAAGCGTGGGTGGCGTGGTCGAAGTCGCCCCAGGTGCAGCCGGCCTCGGCGCGCGCGGTGTGGGTGCGCGGATCGACTCGGATACCTTTCATCGACGAGAGGTCGAGGACCAGGCCGTTGTCGCAGGTGGCGAAGCCGGCGACGCTGTGGCCGCCTCCGCGGATGGCGATGTCCAGCCGTGCGTCCCGCGCGAAGTTCACCGAGCGGATGATGTCGGCGACGCCGGCCGGGCGAACGATCAGCGCGGGGCGACGGTCGATGTTTCCGTTGTAGACCTTGCGCGCCGCGTCGTAGGCGTCGTCGCCGGGCAAGATCATTCTTCCGCGCAAGCCGGTCTGAAAGGTCTGGAGCGCGGCTGTAGCGATGGATGGTGCTGCCATAGAGCCCCCCTCTGGGAAATATCTTAGCATGGGTCCGGCGCTCGTCTTGTGCCAGGACGCGGCGAGCGGGCCGGTGGGAATCTTCGAGGGTCATGACGATGTGGGAACAGTGCTGCGTGCAGGGTTGGCCGAGGTCGATTCGGCGGGCCGTACTTACACCGTCGCCGGGAGCGGCGAGAATATGCTGCGCCGCGGGTTGCGCCGGCTTGGCGAAGCGGGCGTCGTCGATAGCCACGTTCTGCCTGACCTCGCGGATCTTGATGAGCACTTCCGCCTGGCCGGTGTCCTGGTGGATGGTGAAGGGGATCTTCACGCCGTCCACGTCTCTGAAATCCTCGAGCACCGTTGTCGCGCCGCCGGTCTGGTCCGGGCGGTCCATCCGGATCAGGAGCCCGGTCTGGACGTCGAAGTAGAGCTTTTCGAGGGCGCCCTCGGGCGGCTGCGCTTCCACCACGTAGGCCTCGCGCTCTCCGACCTTGCTCCTGCCGGTCACGGCCAGTCTCTTGTAGCGATCCCGAGCGTGCAGCGCACCTTGCAGGTCGGCGCCGCGCTGGAACAGGGCCAGCTCCGCGGCGCTCATTTCACGAAGACCCTGCTGGGGATCGGTGGCCCATCCGGTTTTGCCGTCGGAGCACTGAATCACTTTACCGAAGCCGCCGAGATCGCTGATGTTGACCTGGCGATTGGGCGCTTTGGTGTACTGCTCGAAGGCGCCGCTGAGGCCGAAGGTCAGGACATCGATAGAGCCTGTCATGACCCGGCTGGTGACTTTCTTGACGGCGGCGCCGCCTGCGGCGGCGGCGTACTTTTCGAGCACCTTGTCGACGGACGGCAGCGCCGCTTCCTGCGCCGCAGCCTGGAACGGAGCCGCAACCGCGAACGCGAGCATGATGAGATGACGCATAAGGTTTCCTCCACTGACGAGCATGCGGCACTCCGGTGCGGACGCGCACGCACTGGCGGACGGAGGGGCGAACTTGCTGCCGAACGGCGGCGAAGCGGGGATGAAAGGCGGCTGGCTGCGGCGCTGAGCGGTATACTCAGGCGTTATGAAACAGATTCTGCGCTGGACGGTCTTCTTGACCGTACTCGTGTTTGCGATCGCGCTTCTCAGCCTGATGGCCAGTCCGGCGCTCAGGAACAGGACTTGGTTTGAGCTCGACCGCGTGTGGCCACACCACGGCGGACCGGGACTGCCGGTCTTTCTGGGACGCGTGTTGCGGCCGACGGTTCCCGTCTGGGTCCAGGTTGGGTCCCACATGAACATGCGGCTCGATCCCCTAGATGACGTTGACCGCAACATCCTGATCAACGGAGAATGGGAGCGCGAGACCTGGCACGGCCTCGCTGAGCACGTTCCACGCGGCGGGATGTTCGTGGACGTGGGCGCCCACATCGGCTATTACTCTCTGAAAGCCGCGTCGATGGTGGGCCCAGGCGGGCGTGTGCTGGCGATTGAGCCCAATCCGGACACGGTTCGCCGGCTCCGCGCCAACATTCGGGCCAGCGGCGCATCGAACGTCACGGTCGTGCCGGTAGCCTGTTCGGATTCCGAGGGCGTCCTGGAGCTTTTCGCGGCGGCACACATCAACACGGGGGCCAGCTCGCTGTCGGAGGCTAACGCGTCGCATTTCGGTCCAGTGACCGCCTACCGCGTCCAAGGTCGCCGGCTCGACGGCATCGTCCAGGAAAGCGGCGTGACGCGCGTCGATGTCATCAAGATCGACGTGGAAGGCGCGGAGTTCATGGTGCTGAAGGGGGCGGCGGAGACGCTTGACCGCTACCATCCGCTCGTCGTCATAGAAATAATCGAAGGGCAGCTCCGAGACATGGGCACCAGCTCAGCCGACGTGCTTCGCTTCTTCCGCGCGCACGGATATGCGCTGCGGCATACTTACGCAGCGGACGAGAACAGCGAGTTCGCGTTCACACCAGGCCGGTAGAGGGCGGCAGGCGAGACCGCCTGCCCCACGCCGCTGTGCTACCCTGTCCGTTGGCGCATTCTATGTCCGAGACGCGTGAAAAGGCCCAGCTGATGAGCGCTTCCGAGATCGAGCGCACGTTGGTCCGGCTGGCGCACGAAGTTCTGGAGAAGAGCGAGGACCTGGACCGGCTGGCGTTCGTCGGAATCCGCCGCCGCGGTGTGCCAATCGCGCAGCGGCTGGCGGCGAAGATCAAGGCCCTGGAGGGCGTCGAGATCCCGGTCGGCGTTCTCGATATCACGCTCTACCGCGACGACCTGTCGACGGTGGCGGCGCAGCCGGTGGTACACGCCACGGAAATCGGGTTTTCGGTCACCGACAGGGACATCATTCTGATCGACGACGTTCTTTACACCGGGCGCACCATCCGCGCGGCCATGGATGCGCTGTTCGATTACGGCCGGCCGGCGCGCATATACCTGCTGGTGCTGATCGACCGCGGCCACCGCGAGCTGCCGATCGAGGCGCGCTTCGTGGGCCGCCACGTGCAGACCGCGGCGAACGAGACGATCGAGGTGAAGTTCAACGAAATCGACCAGGCGGAGAAAGTGGTGCTGGTCGAGAAGGTGTAGCCCGAGCGAAACCATGCCAGTAGGATTGTTGGGAATCGAGGGTCTGGAGCGCTCCGAGATCGAGGCCATTCTCAACCGCGCGAAGTACTTTCAGCCGCCGCCCCACCAATCGTTCGGGCGCCACGAGTTCCTGAAGGGGCGCATGATCGTCAACCTCTTCTTCGAGGCTTCGACGCGCACGCGCACCAGCTTCGAGATCGCGGCCAAGCGGCTGGGCGCGGACGCGATTTCGATCACGGCGTCGGGATCGAGCGTCTCGAAGGGCGAGTCGCTGGTGGACACGCTGAACACGCTGGTGGCGATGCGGCCGGATGCGATCGTGATGCGCCACGCGGCCTCGGGCGCGCCGCACTTTCTGGCGCGCTACCTGCCGCTGACGCCGATCATCAACGCCGGGGACGGCACCCACGAGCACCCCACGCAGGCGCTGCTCGACGCGCGCACTATCCTCGATCACCGGGCGTCGCTCGAAGGGCTGCGCGTGGCGATCATTGGAGACATCGCGCACAGCCGGGTGGCGCGCTCGAACATCCACCTGCTGGCGAAGTTCGGCGCGTCGATCGTGCTGTGCGGCCCGGCGTCGCTGCTTCCCGCCGAGCTGGCTTCTATCGCGCCGGGCGTGAGCCTGACCTACGACATCCGCGAGGCCATACGCGACGCCGACGTGGTGATGATGCTGCGCGTGCAACTGGAGCGGCAGCACGAAGCCGCCTTCGCCGCCAGCGAGTACTTCCAGTTCTACGGGCTGCGGCTGGAGCACATGGACCTGATCAAGCCGGACGCCATCGTGATGCACCCGGGCCCCATCAACCGCGGCCGCGAGATTTCCTCGGAGGTGGCGGATTCGCAGCGCTCGGCCATCCTGAACCAGGTGGAGAACGGCGTCGCGGTCCGCATGGCGGTGCTCGAGCGCATACTGGGTTCCCATGCCGAAACTGCTCATTAAGAACGGACGGGTCCTCGACCCGGCTTCGGGCCGGGACGAAGCGGCCGATGTGCTGATCAAGGGCGGGCTCATCGTTCGGATTGGCCCGGACCTGCACGCCACCGGCGCGATTACGTTCGACGCCAAGGGGCTGGTTGTGGCGCCGGGCTTCATCGACATGCACGTGCACCTGCGCGAGCCCGGCTTCGAGCATGCCGAGACCATCGAGACCGGCGCGAAGGCGGCGGCCGCCGGTGGATTCACTTCCATCTGCGCCATGCCGAATACGCACCCGGTGAACGACGACGCCGCGGTGACCCGCTACATCGTCGAGCGCGGGCGACGGTTTGCCATCGTCAACGTGTTTCCCATCGGCGCGATCACCAAGGACATCGCGGGCGAGCAGCTTGCCGCCATCGGTTCGATGAAGGCCGCGGGCGTGGTGGCGATTTCCGACGATGGGCAGCCCGTGATGAACTCGCGCGTCATGCGGCGGGCGATGGAGTCCGCCCACTCTTTCGGCCTGCCGGTGATCGACCACTGCGAGGACCTGAACCTGAGCGCCGGCGGCGACATGCACGAAGGGCTGCAGTCCGTGCGGCTGGGATTGCGCGGCATTCCGGCATCCTCCGAGGACGTCATGGTGGCGCGCGACGTGATCCTGGCCGAGACCACCGGGGCGCGCTTCCATGTGGCCCACATCTCGTCGCGGCGCTCGGTCGAGATCGTGGCCCGGGCGAAAGCGAACAAGCTGCCGGTGACTTGCGAGGTGACGCCGCACCACCTGGCGCTGTCCGATTGCGAGATGCCTCCATACGACAGCAATTACAAGATGAAGCCGCCGCTGCGGAGCGCCGCGGACACCGAGGCGCTGATCGAGGGCGTTGCCGCGGGCGTTGTGGACGCGATTGCGACGGACCACGCGCCGCATCCGGGCAGCGAGAAGATGCAGGAGTTCGAGAAGTGCCCGTTCGGGATCATCGGCCTCGAGACGGCGCTGGCGGTGACGCTCGAGAAGCTGGTGCACAGCGGAAGAGTTTCGCTGATGCGCTGGGTGGAGCTGTTCACGACGGGTCCGGCGCGCGCGCTAAGCCTGAATCGCGGACGCCTGGAGCCGGGACTTCCCGGCGATGTGACGGTGTTCGATCCCGAGCTCGCCTGGACCTACGACGTGAACCGTTCGTTCTCGAAGAGCCGCAACTCGCCGTTCCACGGCCGCAGTTTCCGCGGCGCGCCGGTGGCGACGGTGGTAGGCGGCAAGGTGGTCTGGCAGCGCGAGCGCTGAAGCCAGATCTTGTTATCCGGACGTGCCACCTTCGGACTCATCATGAGATTCACAGGTGCGCGTCGATCAGCCGGGCGATTTCGTTCCTTCCGGCTCCGCCGACGATTTTCCCCACGACGACGCCGTCCTTGAACAGCAGCAGGGTGGGATAGGCGACAACGCCGTAGCGCTCTGCCGTCGCCTCGTTCCGGTCCCCGTCGACCTTGCCGACCTTGAGCCGGCCGGCGTACTGGGAGGCGATCGCATCGACGGCCGGCGCGATTCGCTTGCAGGGATCGCACCAGGTGGCCCAGAAGTCCACCAGCACGGGAGCGTGAGAGCGAAGAACCTCGGCGCCGAAATTCGAGTCGCCGAGAGTCAGAACGCGGCCGGCGCCCGCGTCCGCGGAGTCCTGGTCGGGTGGTGGGGTCTGCTCCGTTCGCCCGATCTCCCGCCAGCGTGGCCTGGAGTCGGTCTTATTCGCGGCGGCGGTCTTGTCGAGGTCGATGTCGCTGGCGGGCAGGTTGCCGTCGTTGCCATCGGCATCGCGGAAGAGATACGAGCCGTCGATGACTATGGGCGGGGCGTCGCAGACGATGGTCCGGCCATCCTTGAGAACGAGCTTCCAGGGCGCTGCGGTGAGCGTGCCGGAAGCGAGAGCCAATACAACGAGCAGGCGCGCGGCGTGCATGTAGCCTCGGACCGCCTACTATACACCAAGCAGGGGCCGCCGCGCCCGCCCGAGCGTCCGACAGCGCTCGGTGCTAATGTGGTGTGGGCGCGGGCAGTTCGGCCGCGCGTTCGAGAGGAGCTGCCATGGCCCATTATGAGCTTCCAGCCGCGCCGAGGCGGCGCGTTTGGCCCTTCGTCCTGATCGGCGTCTTCATCCTGGCGGTGATCGGCGCGCGGTCGGCTGCGGGCTTCATCATCGATTACAACTGGTGGCGCGAGATGGGGCAGGTCTCGACCTGGCTCTCGCTGTTGCTTTACTCCATCGCCCCGGCTGCGCTCGCGGTTGCGATCGTTTACACGGTGCTGTTTACGGCGCACGCGCTGGGGATGAAGTTCGGCGGCGCCCGTCTGGGCCGCTACCCGCTTTACGCGAAGATCTCGGCCATTGCACTCCTGCTGCTCGCGATTCTCATCGGCTCCGGCCTGATCGACACCTGGACCGTGGTGCGCTACTTCGGCGGACGGAATCTTCCCGGCGAGGCGACGGCGTGGACCGATCCGGTCTTCGGCCACCCGCTGAAGTTCTACCTGTTCGACTTGCCGTTCTACGGCGTGCTGCGGCGGTTCCTGCTGGCGCTGGCGATTGCGGCGGCGCTGGTCTACTGGCTTACCGCGCGCGCG
The DNA here is from genome assembly GCA_963719445.1 of Bryobacterales bacterium. GTDB lineage: Bacteria > Acidobacteriota > Terriglobia > Bryobacterales > Bryobacteraceae > DASWZN01. The sequence goes on along the minus strand of OY970385.1, from coordinate 1,393,779 downwards.
TGGCAATTGCGAGACACCTTCCAGGAAGCCTTGCGCGACCGCGCCGGGGTGGGCCTCGATCTGCGCGCTTTCGGCCTCACGGGCGCGCTCAAGTCGCGTTTTCTGCGCAGCGTCGCGGCCGTGTTTCTACTGGCCCTGGCGTTCCGCTTCTTCCTGGGCCGCTACGAGATGCTGTGGAGCGACCACGGCTTCATGGTCGGCATCGACTACGTGGATGAGACCTGGCGGCTCCCGCTTCAGTGGCTGCTGATCGGGACCTGCGTGGTGTCGGCGGCGGCGGTCATGTTCGGCCGCTGGCTGTGGACGCTCTCGGTGGTGGCGGCGCTGCTCATTGGCGGAATCGTGCCAGCGGTGGTGGAGGCCGCATACGTGCGGCCCAACGAAATCTCGATCGAGCGGCCCTATATACGGCGGCACATTCAGGCCACGCGCAGCGCGTTCGCGCTCGGCAGTCGCGTCAAAGAAGGCGAGTACAAGGCCAAACTGGAGGCGCGCTTCGATCCGGCCAAGAACCAGGCCATTTTGGGCAACGTGCGCTTGTGGGACTGGCAGGCGTTTCACGATACGGTGATGCAGATGCAGGCGTTGCGGTCTTATTACCGCTTCGCGGATACGGACGTCGACCGCTATATCATCGACGGCCAGTTACGCCAGCTACTTCTGACGCCGCGCGAGCTCGACATCAGCCTGTTAGTCGCCTCGGCGCAGCAGGGCTGGCCGAATACGCACCTCATTTACACTCACGGTTACGGCCTGGTGGTGGCGGAGGCCAACCGGATTACCGCAGACGGGCTGCCGGAGCTGTTCATCGAGGATGCCCCGCCGGTGATAAATACGTCCAGCCTGAAGCTCACCCGGCCGGAGCTGTATTACAGCGAGGTGGCCCACGAGCCGGTGTTCGCCGATACCAAGGAGAAGGAGTTCAACTACCCGGCGGGCGCCGACAACGTCTTCGAGCGGTACCAGGGGAAGGGCGGCTTCCCGGTCTCCTCGTTCGGCATGCGCCTGACCGCCGCGGTTTCCGAGGCCGACCCCAACATCCTGCTCACCAGTTCCCTGGCCGAAGGCAGCCGCATGATGATCCACCGCACGGTGCGCGACCGCGTGGCGGCGCTGGCGGGCTTCATCACCTGGGAGACCGATCCGTACCTGGTGATCGCGGACTCCGGCCGGCTGGTGTGGACCATCGACGGCTACACGACTTCGGACGCGCATCCGTACTCGCACCGGGTGGATCTGGGCGACGTCGGCGAGGTGAACTACATGCGCAATGCCGTAAAGGCCACGGTGGACGCCTACGACGGCGAGACGCATATCTATATCTTCGACGGCTCGGATCCTATCATTCGAGCCTACCAGCAGCTCTTCCCGCGGCTGTTCCAGCCGTTCTCGGAAATGCCCGCGGACCTGCGCAGACACACGCGTTACCCCGAGATCTTTTTCCGCACGCAGGCGGAGATTTACCGTACCTTCCACATGCTGGACCCGCAGGCCTTCTATAACAAGGAGGACCTCTGGGACGTGGCCAAGACCTCGCGCACGCTCGGCAAGGACGCCGAGCCGATGTCGCCCACTTACGTCGTGGCCAGCCTGCCCGGCGAAGACAAGGCCGAGTTCCTGCTGATCCTTCCGTTCACGCCGCGCAACAAGGACAACATGATCGGGCTGATGGTGGCGCGCTGCGACGGCGACCATTTAGGCGACATGGTGGTCCTGCAACTTTCGAAGCAGGAGCTGATTTTTGGGCCGATGCAGATCGAGGCGCGCATCAACCAGGACCAGACCATTTCGAAGGACCTGAGTCTGTGGAACCAGCAGGGCTCGCAGGTGCTGCGCGGGCAGATGCTGGTGCTGCCCATTGCGGACACGTTCCTGTATGTGGAGCCGCTCTACATACAGTCGTCGGCGGCCAAAATGCCCCAGTTGAAGAAGATCGTGCTGGCCATGGGCAACCTACTCGTTTACACCGACACTTACGACCAGGCACTGGCGCAGTTGAGCAACGCGATGCAGAGCGGCACGATCGCCGCGGCCGCGCCGGTTTCCGCAGGCGCGCCCGCTCCGAGTGCGGCGGCTCCGGCTGCCGACCAGAGGCTGGAATCGATCCGCAATCACCTGCGCCGCTACCGCAACTTCGCGGCGGAGGGCCACTGGGCCGAGGCGGGCAAAGAACTCGAAGCCATCGAGGCCGAGGTGAATCGGAGGTAACGCGGGCAGTGGGGCCGTGCCAGGCGTCGGCTTGAGAGCCGACGCGGCAGGCTGAGAGCCTGCGCTACAAGGCTCGGTTCCACCTGGCGACAAGGAATCACCAGCGCTGGTGCACCAGCGGACGGATTCTCGCGTCGTAGATCGCGGCCACGGCCGCCATGGTTTCGGCCGTCAGAGGCGGAAGGTCGGAGGCGGCGCAGTTGTCCACCACCTGCGACGGCCGCTTGCCGCCGGGGATGGCGCAGGAGACCGCGTCGAACATCAGGATCCAGCGCAGCGCGAACTGAGCCATGCTGGTTCCCGCGGGCAGGAGTTGCCGGATCTCGTCGACCGCATCGAGCGCCACATCGTAGTCCACGCCGGAGAACGTCTCGCCCACGTCGAACGCCTCGCCGTGACGGTTGAAGTTGCGGTGATCGTCCTCCGCGAACTGGGAGTCGCGCGAGAGCTTGCCGGTAAGCATCCCGCTCGCCAGCGGCACCCGCGCCAGGATGCCCACGCCGCGGCGCTTGGCCTCCGGAAAGAAGAGCTCGGCGGGACGGTGGCGGAAGCAGTTGAAGATGATCTGCACGGTCTGAACGTTGGGGAACTCGATGGCCTTGAGCGCTTCCTCCACGGTTTCCACGCTGACGCCGTAATAGCGGAGCTTTCCGGCGCGCGCCAGATCGTCCAGCGCCCCGAAGACCTCGGGCTGGTAGTAGACGGCGGTGGGAGGACAGTGGAGCTGCAGCAAGTCCAGGCAGTCCGTTCCGAGGTGGCGCAGGCTGTCTTCGACGAAGCCGGCGAGGTTCCGGGCGTTGTAGCCTTCGGCGATGTGCGGCGAGAGGCGGCGGCCGGCTTTGGTGGCGACGATGATCTGGTCTTTACGCTCGCGCTTGACCTGCCCGGCCAGACGCTCGCTGCGGCCGTTGCCGTAAACGTCGGCGGTGTCGATGAAGTTTACGCCGCAATCGATCGCCTGGCGCAGGGCGGCCGCAGATTCGGCGTCATCCACGCTGCCCCAGGCGCCGCCGATGGCCCAGGCGCCGAAGCTGACTTCAGAAACCTTCCAACCCGTACGGCCGAGAGCGCGGTAGTGCATCGATTCCCAATGTAGCGGAAACAGGCGTCAGCCGTCAGCCCTCAGCCGCCAGCGGCGCGACACTGCTACTCTGTATTCCATGAACGTGGAGCCTCTGGTTGCGGTGATCATGGGCAGTAGGTCGGATTGGGAGGTGATGCGGGAGACCGCCGGGACGCTGGCCGAGTTCGGCGTGCCGCACGAAGCGCGGGTGCTCTCCGCGCACCGCACGCCGGCGGCGACGGCCGAGTACGCCTCGAAGGCGGAGGAGCGCGGCATCGAGGTGATCATTGCGGCGGCGGGCGGCGCGGCGCACCTGGCCGGCGTGATCGCGGCGCACACCATCCTGCCCGTGCTCGGCGTCCCGATGGAGAGCCCGGCGCTCAAGGGCCTCGATTCGCTGCTCTCGACGGTGCAGATGCCGGGCGGCATTCCCGTGGGCACGCTCGGCATCGGCAAAGCCGGCGCCAGGAACGCCGCCCTACTGGCCGTGGCAATCCTGGCCGCGCGGCATCCCGAGTATAAGGACAAGCTGCGCGCCTACCGCGCCGCCCAGTCCCGCAAAGTGCTCGAACAGACGCTACCGTAGGGAGTTCGCACCGGCCCGCCGCCGGCGGCGCCATAGGTAATACCCGGCCCCCAGAACCACCACCGCCGCGCCCGCCACGACCAGCCCGGTCTCGTCCGCCAGGTCGGAGACACGCCTCCACTGGTCGCCCAGGACGTAGCCGAGCGTGATGAAGGTGGCGGACCACACCACGGCGCCCGCATAGGCGAACAGCGCGAAGGTGCGCGCCTCGAGCTCGGAGGCTCCGGCGACATAGGCCGTCAAGTGCCGCACGCCCGGGACAAAATACCCGAAGGTCAGCGTGAAGCCGCCCACGCGGTGGAACCAGTCGTGAATCTTGCGGACGCGCTCCATCTTGATGTGCAGCCTGGCGCCGTATTTCTCCAGCAGGAAGTAGCCGGTCAGGCGGCCCAGCGTGTAGCTCAAGGTGATGCCGCAGGCGCTGCCCGCCAGAGCGGCGCAGTAGGTGGGCACCGGCTGGAGCTTCCCGCGGAATATAAGATAGCCCGCGAAGGTGAGCAGCGTCTCGTCCGGAACAGGCAAGCCGACGATGCCCAGCACCAGCAGCGAGAAGATGCCGAAGTACCCGTAGCGCGAGATCCAGTCGAAAATGAGCTCCATCGCGTCTCATCACAGAGTAGCCGACTGGCGCGCTACAATCCATCCAGGCGCAATGAAACGGGACGACAACGTGTGGGTGCAGGTCAGCCGCTATGTGGGCCTCGCTTTCATCCTGCCGGTCAGCACATTTGTCGGGTATGCCATGGGCTGGGGGCTGGACAGGCTGTTCCATACGCATTTCGTCTACTTGATCTTTCTGGCGCTCGGCGCGGCCGCGGGGTTCATCGAGGTGTTCCGCGCGCTCGCCGCGGAATCGCGACGCGATGGAGGCTGAGACAGGGTTCTACCAGCGGGCGCTCCGGCGCGTCTACCTGGGCATGGTCTGGGTTGCGGCTGCGGGCGCTGCCGGGGCGGGCGCGTGGAAGGGCTGGCGGCCGGGAGTGGCCTTCCTGCTCGGCGCGGCCGGCTCGTTTCTCAACTTCCGCTGGCTCCATCAGGTGGTGAGCGCGATGGGGCCGGAGGCGCGCCCGGCGCCCAAGCGCGTCTACGCCTTTTTCGCCTTTCGCTATCTGCTGTTGGGCCTGGGTGGATATGTTATAGTGAAGGTCTTTGGCATGAACGCGATAGCGGCCGTGGCGGGCCTTTTCGTGCCAGTTGCCGCATTGATCTGCGAAATCCTTTACGAGCTAGTTCATGGAACATGAGATCTGGCTGACCGCCCTCTTCAACAAATACCTGGCCGGGCCCGGAAACACGATGCTCTCCTGGGTCGGGATGAAGGCCGAAAACCCGGCGCACCCGTGGGCCAACTATGTGGTGATGGAGATCGTGGTCGCGGCCATCATTGTGGTGGTGTTCGCGCTGCTGCGCCCGCGGCTCTCGATGGAGCGGCCCGGCAAGTTGCAGCACATCTTCGAGCTGGTGTTCGGCTTCCTGAGCGACCAGACGGAGGACGTGATCGGCCACGGCGGGCGGCCGTTCATGGCCTTCTTCGGCGTGCTTTTCATCTTCATTCTCTTTGCGAACCTGATCGGGCTGATCCCGACGTTCGAATCGCCCACCATGTTTCCCCCGGTGCCGCTGGGCTGCGCGGTGGCCACGATGGTCTACTACAACCTGGTGGGCTTGAAACAGCAGGGCGTCCTGCATTACCTTCAGCACTTCGCCGGCCCGGTCTGGTGGCTGGCGCCGCTGATGTTTCCCATCGAGATTATCAGCAACATGGCCCGGCCGCTCTCGCTGACCGTCCGTCTTTACGCCAACATGTTCGGGGGCGAGAAGGTGACGCTGGCATTCATGGGCCTGCTGCCGTTCATCGTTCCGATTCCATTCCTCGGCCTGCACATCTTCGTCGGTGTTTTGCAGGCCTACGTGTTCACGCTGCTGACCATGGTTTATGTCGGCGAAGTACTGCCGAGCGCAGAGCATTGATTCATACCGGCATGATGTCGCGCCAGTGTGAGACCGGCGGTTCTGAGAGGCACGCCGGGAACCACCTCCTGGAGCGAGTTCATAGAGAAGGAGACCACGTGAAAACGAAATTGTTCATGTTGCTGGCGGCGATGTTGGTGCTTGCCAGCCCGATGTTCGCCCAGGGCGGCGCCGCCGCCGGGGCCGGTAACAACTACTGGATCTGGATCGCCTCCGGCTTCTCGATGGCCTTCGCCTCGGGCCTGTGCGGCCTGGCACAGGCCAAGGCCGTCGCAGCCGCCTGCGAGGGGATGGGAAGGAACCCGGGCGCTTCGGCCGCCATTCGCTTCGCTCTGATCCTCGGCCTGGTGTTCATCGAATCGCTCGCGCTCTACACGTTTGCGGTTGTGTTCGCCAAGGTCGGCTAAGTGAGATTCCGGGCGGGGCCGCCGGCGGCTCCGCCCTTCCCGTCCCCGCCATGAAGCTCCAAGGCATCTTCCCGCCCATTACAACCCCGTTCGACCGCGCGGGCGAGATCTACCACGCCAAAGTCCGGCACAACATCGAGAAGTGGAACCTCACCACGCTCGCCGGCTACGTGGTGACCGGCTCGACCGGCGAGAGCGTCCTGCTTACCACAGAGGAGACTTTCCAGCTCTGGGGGTGGGTGGCCGAGTCGGCGGCGCCCGAAAAGATCCTGATCGCCGGGACGGGGGCGGAGAGCGTGCGGGAGACCGTCGCCCGCACCAACCAAGCCGCCGCGATGGGCTACAAGGCCGCGCTGGTGCGCACGCCGCACTATTACAAGAACGTCCTGAACAACGCCGCCGCGCAGATGCTGTATTTCCGCGCCGTGGCCGACCAGTCGAAGATTCCGATCCTGATCTACAACTTCCCCGCGGTGACCGGCCTGGACATCGCGACCGAGGCGGTGATCGAGCTTTCCGCGCACCCCAACATCGCCGGGATCAAGGAGAGCTCGGGCAACATCGAGAAGATCATGCGCATGGCGCACGAATCGGAAGCGGGCTTCCAGGTGCTCGGCGGGTCGGCGACGGTGCTCTGGCCGGCGCTCATGGCGGGCGCGGCCGGTGCGATCCTGGCCTTCGCCAATGCGGCGCCCTACTCGACCATCGCGATCTGGGAAGCCTGGCGCGCTCGCGAGCACGAAGCCGCCGCGGACTGGCAGAGCCGCATCTCGCGCGCCGCGGTTCTGGTCACGTCCAGATACGGCATCCCTGGCCTCAAGCACGCCATGGACCTGAACGGGTATTACGGCGGTCCGTCCCGCCTCCCGCTCACCCCGCTCTCTCCCGAGGCCAGGCGCGAGATCGAAGAAGCCTTCCGCGACCTGAAGGGGTGAGTGGGACAGGCCTCCGGCCTGTCGCCCGCTCGCCCTACCCCTTCCGGCTCGAGTACTTGTTCAGCGTGGTGAGAAACGCTTTGGCCGCCGCCGGGGGCGCGATGCCGGTCCCGATGATCTCTTTGTTCTGTAGCGTGCGGCCGTAAAGCGCCTTGTTGGTGTCCAGGTCCTGCCGCAGCGTCGCCCCGGAAAGCGAGATGCCGGCGAACAAGCCGCGCGAGCGCGAATAGGTCAGGATCTCGGCGGTCATATAGGCGTCGGTCTCGGCCGTGGCTGTCCTTCCCACCGGGCCCGCTGCCACGGAGGCGTCTCCGCCGAGGGTGAACTTGCTCGAAAGCAGCCGGTCGGCGCCGCGCTGGTTCATCACCAGCATGATCACGTCGGTCTCCGAGCCGCCGATCTGGAATCCGAAACTACCGCCTTCGACGCGGATCGCCGCCGGCGCGCTCCAGCCCGTGCCGCTCTTGGCCCGGCAGGCGAAGAATCCGCGCCCGAACTTGGCGCCGATCACGAAGGCGCCCTTCTTCAGGCCCGGGACGACCACGATGCAGGCCGATTTGTCCAGCAAATCCTGCGGGACGCCCCTGTCCGGCGCCGCCATGACCTCCTGGAAAACCTCGGCCGCGCGGTCCAAGCGCTCGGCATCGGGATTCCTATCGGCGGCGTACACCAGGCACGCTCCGGTCAACATCAGTAGTGGCAGTGTTCGCTTCATCGCTTGTTTATCCTCCTAGAGACGGTGTAGCACAAAGTCGGGGCTGCGCGGGGGGTAAAAGAAAGGGGCCGCTTGCGCGGCCCCTTGAGGAACTACAGGATCTGGCGCTCGACGAACGGCGTCAGAAGATAAACTTGGCCTGGAGCTGAATGTTGCGGCGGTCGGGCGCCGTCCCGGTGCATCCTTTGCACGACTGGATGACCGACTGGCTGCTCACATCGTCGCTGCTCGCTTCCACGTACATGTTCGCGTGGTTGAAGAAGTTGAAAAACTGGCCGGTGAGCTTCAGCTTGAACTTCTCGGTGAACAGGAAGGTCTTCGAGATTGCCATGTCCATGTCCCAGAATCCCGGCGCGCGGAATTCGTTGCGGGTGGTCATGTCCGAGGGGAACGGCGGCAGATCCGAGTAGAAGTACGTCGGATTGGTGTAGTGATCCACGGTCGACGGCACCGTGAAGAAGTCGAACTGATTGATGGCGCCCGCGCTCGCCGTGGGATTCTTGTTCGCGGCCGTCGAAACCGCTCCCGTGAAGGCCGCCAGGGTGCAGAAATACTGGGCCATCGAGCAATCGAAGAGCGAATACGGCGAGCCCGTCCGCATGGTGAGGAACGGTGAAACGGTCCAGCCGCCGAGAAGCTTGTGCGACAGGCCGCTGCCGTTCCTGAACACCGGAAGCTCCCACACCGCGCCGAACACCAGCCGCTGGCGGATGTCGTAATCGGCGTTGCCCTTGTTCACTTGAGGATCGAAGGGATCCAGCATGCCGGTTTCCTGCGTGCCCCAGTTATTGGAGAAGTTGTCGGCATCGCTGAACGAGGTGCTGAGGTTGTCGGTGGCGTGCGACCAGGTGTAGTTGGCCGTCAGGCTGATCCCGGTGTTGCCGAGGTTCTTGAGAGACGTGCGCAGGTTCAGCGCGTTGTAGTTCGAGAACCCGTTGTTGCCGCGCGTGTTGATGCCGCCGTATTGGTTGTTCAGGTAAGCACTGCAATCCCCGGCAGCGTAACTGCAAGGAATGCCCAGGAAAACATTGCCGTACCCGGGGCGGTTGTAGACCGAGACGTCATACAGGTTGACGCCCTTCGATCCCGAGTAGTCTGCCCCAACCACCACGTTGTTCGTGATCTGGTGTTCCAGCGATGCGCTCCAAGTGTGCGCGTACGCAGTCTTCATGTTCTCGACCGGGGTGCGCAGGGTGGCCTTGGGCAGCTTGATGGTGCCGCTGGTTCCCGAAAACGCTCCGTAATTGCTGACCGAGACGGGCAGAGCCAGACCACAGCTCGAGGCGGTGCAACTGATGGTCTCGTAGTTCGGCGGGTTCTGGATGGCGTTGAACGTCACATTACCGAAGTTCCGCTCATAGCCTATCCCGTAGCCGCCGCGCAGAGACGTCTTGCCGTTTCCGAAGACATCCCACGCCATGCCGACGCGAGGAGCGAAGTTCTTGTAGTCCTTCTCCCACAGGCTGCCAATCGGGCTCTGGGGGACGGGCATGAGTTTCCCGTTGGCGTAGCCCAGCGGAGTGTTGATCTCGCCGGAGGGATAGTACCAGTTGGAATCCAGGTTCGGATTCGCGTTGTGCGGAACGCCATAGTACTCCCACCGCAGTCCGAGATTGACCGTCAACCGCGGTTGCAGCTTCCAGGAATCCTGCACGTAAAGCGCGTATTCCTTGTAGCGATTGCTGCGGCTGAAGCTCGGAGGGCCGAGCGGCAGGCTCACCGTGGAGCCGGGGTATTCACCCTGGGGGTTGATGGCCACCTGGAACTGGTGCAATACACCAGTCACAAGATTGCTCAACGCGCTGACATCACCCGTGCCCAGGTACTCGCCGGCCGTTTCGTAAGCGCCGAAGGTGCGGTTGTCCTGCAAGTATTCGAAACTGCCTCCGAAGCGGAGACTGTGCTTCCCGAAGGTGTAGCTCAGGTCCTCATAGAGCTGGATGAAGTTCTGCGGGCCGCCGAATGGGATGCCATTGCCGGGCGTGTACGGATCGAAGCCCGGATAAAGGATGTTCTGGCCCAGCAGACTCCCCGCACCTGCGCTCGACGTATAAAGCGTAGGCACGGCTCCGAAGGTGCTGCTAAAAGGCTGGTTCTGGTTCAGCCGGTTGAAGACCGCCTTAGTCTGGGAAACCAGGCGCGGCGAGAAAGTGTGGATGCCGGAGACCAGAATGTTGCTGTTCAAGTCCGTCTCGCCCGTGTTGAAACCTGTATAGGGGCTGGTGGATATGGTCCCTTGGGAGTAGTTGATACTCTGCACCGCCACGCGCCCGTAGATCTGAGTCTTGTCACTCAGGTTGTAATCGATCCGGTCCACGGTTTGGTACTGACGCTGCGGCAAGCCGCCGCCGGCATCGGTAGGAACGGTGAAGTTGATCAGATCGTAGATCGGCATGTCGCGGTTCAGCGCAGCGCAGGCAGCCGTGGCGCTGGCGCACAGTTCGCTGCCCGCGGCCGCCAGTTGGTTCAGACTGTAGGTCTGGACGATGCGGGCAGCCGGCAGCAGCTTACCGTAGGCGGCGAAAAACGCCTGCGTGTTGGCTGAAGACGCCGCGATGAGCGCCGGATCCGCAACCATGGCCGTCAGGTTGGCGCTGCTGGCGACCCGAGTCCATTCCGTGTTGCTGAAGAAGAACAGCTTGTTCTTCTTGACCGGCCCGCCTATCGAATAGCCGAACTGGTTCCGCGTGAACACCGATTTCGGGTTCCCGTACGCGTTGTCGTTGAAGTCGTTCGAGGAAAGCTTCGAAACGCGGTTGATCAAGTATGCGCTGCCGTGCAGTTCGTTTGTGCCATTCTTGGTGGCGACGTTGACGACTCCCCCGGAGGCGCGTCCGAACTCGGCCGTAAAGTCGCCGGTGACCACGCTGAACTCCGAGATCGACTCCTGCGGAACGGACTGGCCTATGCTAGCGGTGAATTCGTTGTTGTTCGCGGCGCCATCGAGCAGGATGTTCGTGCCCGATTCGCGCTGGCCGTTGATCGAGTAGCCGGCGCCGCGTCCCCCGGCGCCCGCATCCGAGACATTACCCGAAAGCCCAACCAACTCGTATGGGTTTGCGTTCAGGGTCGGCAGGTCATTGAGCTGAGCCCCGGTGATCGTCAGGCTCAGGGTCTGAGTTTCCGTGTTCACCTGAACGGCGGCCGCAGCCACCTCGACCAAGGTGGAGGCCTGGCCCACCTGCAAGTGCAGATCGAGACCCGCCCTCGCTCCGACCGCCACCGTGACCTTCTCCTGGACCACCGCGAAGCCCGCAGCTTTAGCCGAGACGGTGTACTCGCCCGGAAGGAGGTTCGTGACTGTATACGCGCCGCTCATCGAGGTTGTAGTTTCGCGAACGGAGCCGGTCGTGACCGACTTGACGGTGATCGCCGCGTTGGGAACTGCCGCCCCCGATGGATCGACAACGGTTCCCGTAATCTGTCCGGTTTCCGTTTGCGCGAGGACCACGGTTGTGAGCGCAAACAGAGTGAAAACGAACAATAACGTGAGTTTTAGACTCTTCATGTTTCCCCTTTTTTACCCGCCCACCGATTGATTCCCGGCCGGCTGAGTTTCTTTACTTCCCGGGTTCCGCGACGATCATTCGAGCGGACTCCCATCTCCCAACCACAAGATCCGGTTTCCCTGCTCGGAGCAACCCGGCCCCGCTTAGGAACCCTCCGGGCGCAACTGGGTGCTCGCTTTCGAACGGGTACCGTCTGTTGAGTATATAGCGAAAAACGCCGTTCTGCATGACTTACACGAGCCGCTGCGAAGAAAGTGCGCCACCAGCGCCCACCTCAGCACCCTGTCCCCGTCTTCCCGCAGCACCATACACCCACATCCTCTTGAAAACCAGGGTTCGGAGACACCACGAGCCTGTCCGTTAATACACTAATCCCCTTTAGGGTAGGTCTCCTCATGTCCAGGTGCCTTAGCAGCTATGGTACCAAAGGCGTAAACATATGTAGGTTAAGCTACTTAGTTTGCTCTACCCGCACCGGGTCTGTGGTTTTTGGTAGCCGGACGGCCTTCTGACTACTGGAATCGGGATACAGGGGACTTAAGCTCTTTAGCGATTCGAGCCCGTTGTCTCGCGCGCTCGATGACGCCGGCCAGCCTCACGCACCCGCCAACCGCAGTCTGGTGCATAATTGAAAGAGCGCATGGCCGAACAAGCGGAGTCCCAACCTGGAGCGTCGGCGGAAGGCCAGGCACCGGCTGAGGGCGAGACCAACATCGCCTGGCAGCGGGTGCAGCTTGCCCGCCACGCCAAGCGCCCTCACTCGCTCGACTACATCCAGCGGCTGTTTACGGACTTCCAGGAGATTCACGGTGACCGGCGGTTCGGCGACGATCCGGCCATCGTCTGCGGCATGGGGTTCTTTGAAGGACAGCCCATGATGGTCGCGGGGCAGCAGAAGGGCCGCGACACCAAGCAGAAGCTGTACCGCAATTTCGGCATGCCCAAACCGGAGGGCTACCGCAAGGCCCTGCGCGTGATGCAGCTCGCCGCCAAGTTCGGCCGGCCCATTCTGACTTTGCTCGATACGCCGGGCGCGTATCCGGGCATCGACGCCGAGGAGCGCGGGCAGGCCGAGGCTATCGCATTCAATCTGCGGGAGATGTCGCGGCTTGGCGTTCCAGTCGTCGTCATCTGCATCGGCGAAGGCGGCAGCGGCGGCGCGCTGGCGATGGGCGTGGGGAACCGCATCCTGATGCTCGAGAACGCGGTCTACAGCGTGATCTCGCCCGAAAGCTGCGCCGCGATCATCTGGCGTGATTCCACCAAGGCGGCGCTGGCTGCCCGGGCTCTGCGGCTGACCGCCCAGGATCTGCTCAGCCTGGGGCTGATCGACGAGATCGTTCCGGAGCCGGCGGAAGGCGCGCACACGGATCCGGACCGGGCCGCCGGATTTGTCCGCGATGCCCTGCGCGGCGCGCTGGCGGGACTGTCGGGACTCTCCGCCACCGAGCTCATCGAGCAGCGCTACGCTAAGTTCCGCGCTATGGGCGGCTTTTTCACCGAAGCCGGTCTCTGAAGCGGGCCATGCGGGCGCCTCACCCCGGGGGCGGCCGAATCGGCAGCGGCAGGCGTGGCCGGAGGCGGGCCGTCCGGCCACTCAGAAATCGGGCTCACCGCCGCCAAGTTGTGCCATATTGGTTGTGGAAAGTGCGCCGGCCCGCCAGAGAGGTGCCGCGGATGGGATCCGTCTCAATCCTGGCCGTCAGTCCCGCCGAAGAGGACCACCTGCTGCTGTCGCACGTGCTCGGCCACTCGAACTGGAAGTTCGACCAGGCCCGAACCTGCTCCGAGGCTGTGGAAGCCTTGAAGCGCAGCGGGGTTGCGGTCGTCATCTGCGCGGCCGAGTTGCCCGACGGGAGCTGGAAGGATCTGCTGGCCAGGCTCGGCGCCGAGCGCGTTCCGCCTCGCCTCATCGTTGCGTCGCGCCTGGCCGACGACGGCTTATGGGCCGAGGTGCTCGACCGCGGCGGCTACGACGTCCTGAGCATGCCGTTCAAGCGGTCCGAGGTGATCCGCGTCGTCAGCCTGGCCTGGCGCCAGTGGAAACACGACTCCGAGCGCCCGGCCCGCGATGCCGGTTCCGGTGACGACGGCATCCTCGAAGTCGCCAGGGACTGAGATGTCAGCCCCGGCCGCTCAGACTCGCTGGCGCACGGTGCAGTCCTCCGCGATGCGGGTGAGGTTTGGGCTGTAATAGGGGTCGGAGTCCAGCAAATCCAGCCAGCGGGCGCGCAGGGCCGCGTAACCGGCTGGGTCGAACCGCAGATTGCGCGGCGCGCGCGAGAGCGACTCGTGATGCCGAAGCACCGCGTGGGGCGTGTAAAGGTTCTTCAGCCCCAGGCGGCCAAGGCGCAGGCACAGGTCGACGTCGTTGAACGAAATCGGGAAACGGGCTTCGTCGAAGCCCCCGGCCTGGTCGAAGGCGGCGGCGCGCACCAGCATGCAGGCGCCGGTCACAGCGCTGACATTGCGAATAACGTCCGGGAAATCGAAATAGTGGGGAGCGCGGCTGTCGAGTCCGCGAAACACGTGCCCGCCACTGCCCAGAATATCGAGCGCAACGCCGGCGTGCTGGATGCGGCCGTCCGGATAGAGCAACTTGGCGCCGATCGCGCCGGCATCCGGACGCGCCCCCAGTTCGATCATCGCCTCGAGCCAGCCCGGATCCAGGACCTCCGTGTCGTCGTTGAGGAACACCAGCAGCGGCGCACCGCACTCGCGCGCGGCGGCATTGTTCATGGCGGAGTAATTGAACGGCCGGCCGCGCCAGTCGAGGTAGCGGACGGCGTGGCCGCCCTCCCAGGAGCGCACCAGCCGCTCTATCAGGCCCTCCCGTGAGTTGTCGACCACGATCACCTCGTAGTCCGGGTAGGCGGTCTTTGCCGCCAGCGATTCCAGGCAGGTGCGGAGCACGCCGGCGTGCCCGCCGGAGGGGATGAGAATGCCGGCGCGCGAGTCAGGCGGAATGGGGTAGCGTACGCGCAGGCGCCCCGGACCGCGGCCCGGCACGACCGTGGCGCTCAACCCGCGGCGGCGCAGGTGATCCTCGACGGCGCGGCGTCCCGCTTCGGCGGCGTAGGGCTTCGCGTCCGGCTCCGCGGCCGCCGAACCCGCCGCCGCGCGCCAGTGGTAGAGCACCCTGGGGATGTGCGCCACCTCCGTGGCGATCTCAGACAGCCGCAGGATGAGGTCGTAGTCCTGAGCACCGTCGTATTCCGTGCGGAAGCCGCCGGCCCGCTCGACGAACTCGCGGCGGGCCACCAGAAAGTGGCTCACGTAATTCTCCGAGAGCAGCAGGTCGGGCGACCAGTCCGGCTTGAAAAAGGGATCGTAGCGGTTCCCGGAGGCGTCGATCTTGTCCTCGTCGGAGTAGAGGAAGCCGGCCGCGGGACGGCGGTTGATCTCATCGACGACATGCAAGAGGGCGTCCGGCGCCAGTTCGTCGTCGTGGTCGAGCAGGGCCACGTATTCGCCGCGGGCGAGAGCGAGGGCGGCGTTCGAGGCGGCGGAGATGCCGCCATGGCTGGAGAGCGCCGTCACGCGGATGCGGGCATCGCTCGCGGCGGCGCGCGCGAGAGCCTCCGCGGTTGCCTGGGAGTCCGAGCCATCGTCCGCCAGGCACAGCTCCCAGTTCGAGTAGCTCTGGGCGCGGACGGACGCGATGGCGCGTTCGAGATCGGCCCGCGCCGGCCGGTAGACGGGTACGACCACGCTCAGCAGCGGATGCTGGATGAACGCACGCCGCTTGAGCCGGAGCGAGGAATCGTCGGCCCGCTCGAAGTCCTCGATCCAGCGCGCGTATGATGCCGCATCTGACGCCACGGTGCGGTTGGTGTCATGGCGGGCAGGCAAGAGGCCGGCCCGGCGGGCCAGTGCGGCAGCCTTGAGCAACGCGGCGCTGCCAGCGCACAGCGTGCGCCAGATGCGGCTTTGCAGGATATCGTCGAGGCGCGCCTGAGTCCGGGCGACGTGCCCGTCCAGGCGGTCGAGTGCGAGCCTCTGGCTCTCGATCGCCTCGACGAGGGCTGCCCGATCGGAGGGCGCGGCGCCGGTCCGGCGGAACAGCACCCCGCCGCCAAGGAAGCCACCGTCGAAATCCGCCTGCGGGGTAAAACCGAGGCCGCTGAGCAGGCTCAGGGTCGCCAGCGGAAGATCCGCGCCGCCGACTAGAATCGAGCCGGCTTGAGAAGCCAGGCGGGCCACGGTGCCCGTGTCAACGGGTCCGGTGCAGACGGCCAAATCCGCCGAGCCGCCTGGTGCGACCTCGACGCCGAGGGCGCCCAGAGCGGCGGCGATCTCGTCCGCGCCCGGGCCGGCGCACAGGGCCCGCAGTGGATGGAATGCCCGCGCGATGCCCGCGGCAGCGGCCGCAGGATCGAGCCGGAAGGGTTCGCTCATGTTAACCGCCGATCTGGATGAGGCGCCCGGCGTCCACTGGGGCGCGAGAGCCGTTTCGCCGCGCCACGGCAGCTCCTTCACGAGCTCCGACAGGTCCTCGCAGTGAGAACGCAGCATGGCCTCGAGCAGGCGCTTGTTGTCATCCGAAAGAAGGCCGGTGGAGCGGCCGTTCACGCCCTTGTTGAACCGGGTTCCGGGCGGTTTTGCACCGAGCAGGCCCCACAGCCGGGCCTCGTCCACCGGGTGACCGAGCGCGCGGATGACGGAGGCGAAGTAGGCGAACGGGTCCCTGGCCAGATCCTCGTAGTGCGTTTCAATGAAAGGCAGATCGGGCCGGATGGCGCGCCACGAAAGGTAGAACCCGATGTACCACGGGATGGCGTGCTGGATCAGGTAGGAGTAGCGCGCCTGGACGGGCATGGCCAGGTAGCGGTCGCGATCGTGAATGTAGCAGACCGGGTTGTGATGATCCTCGTTGCGGACGTGGTCGTTGAAGGACACAATCACGTCGCCCAGATTGCGCCACACGTAGACCGTCGAGAGCCCGAGCTTGCGTATGATCTCGACGTTGGGCTTGTGGGGCCGGAGGTGCATCTGGATCACGAAATCGCGATCAAGGTACGGCGCCAGCAGATGTTCGTCGAGGTGCTGCTCGAGGCGGCCCCAGTACGGGACCGGCTCAATGCGTTCCGCGCCGAGGTAGAGCGCCAGCACACGCGCGATAAAAGTGGATCCACTCTTCATCGCGCAGGCAACGAGAATGCGGTTACGGGATGCGGAATCGGTCAAGTCTGTTGAGGTAGTCTAGCACGCACGCGGGACGCACAGGGCTCTAACGGGAAGCCTGGCCTTTCTTCTGCCGGCCGGGTGCGGGTTCTTTGAGCAAGGCTTCGATCTGTTGGCGCAGGTTTTTCTCAAGGTCGCCCTTCAGAAAATCGTCGTTGATGCCGCCGTGCTGGGCGCGAATCTCGCCCGTGCGGTCGACGAAGACCATCTGGGGAACATACATCGGCTCCGCGTAATTGTGCTGAAGGTACTCGATCACGGTGTCCCGCGACGCGACACCCGCCGGGTAGGTAAGCCCCAGCATCGCGACAAAATCCGGGACGAGAATGGCTGCGTTGTCGTTGAACGCAACGGCCACGGGCTGGAACCCGCGCGGCCCGTACTCCTTGTAGAGCTTCTCGATAATCGTCGAAGCGTGCTGGCAATGCGGGCAGGTGGTGTGCACGAAATCGATCAGCACAACCTTTCCGCGGAGCTGGCTCAGCAGGAGCTGCTCCCCGCTGACAAGCTGCACCGCCAGCTCGGGGGCTTTTCGGGGAATGTCGGCGGCCTGAAGCGATGCCAGAGCGAACGCCGCGATTAGGATGGACCGGCCAGTCATCGTTTTCAGTTTAAACGATGTTTGGAGGCGCAGGCATGCCGGGGCGATGTTCAGTTGGCCCCTCCCGAGGCAGACGGAACCGCCTGCGCCACCGGCAGGCCCTCCAGACTGGTGACGCGCGCGCCGTCGAGGCGCAGGAGGAAGTAGCCGTCGTCGCCGCGGCCCGCCAGAACATCGGCGGAGCGCGAGGTCACCTCAAGGGTCTTCCACTTGGCGGCCAGCACCTTCTGATACAGCTCGAAGTACTGGCGAGCCTGCGCCGGGCCGCTCCATTCGGAGGCGTACGCGAGGACCATCCGGCGCCAATCCCGCGGGCTGTGCTTGCGTTCGAAGAGGCGAAAGTACCCGCCCCTCCACTCGGGCGCGATAGCGGCCGCTTCCTTCTCGCCACCGAACTGGCGCAGGAGAATGGAATGATCGAGCTCGCCCACTTCGCCGCCCGTGAAGCCGCGATAATCGCGCTCGGACGAAAACGCCGGGAGGGGCGGCCGCACCGGCGTGGCGTGCTCCAGGTACTTCTCCGGGTGAAGGATCTGCTGGGTGCTCTCGGGCGGCCGGCGAAACACTTCGCTGAACGCGGCCTTGTCCATCTTCTTTACCAGCGCCTGCTGGAACAGCAGACCCTGGGCATACGGGAACAGCAGCGTCTCCTGCAGGTAGAGGGGCACGCGGTCGAAGACCGGGAACTGCCCCGGCGAAGGCGCCTCGCTCGCCTTGCTGAGCGCCGTGACCAAACCCGGCGAATCCTTAAGGGACAGCCCCGACTGCCGCGCCACGTACTCGGACATCAGCCACGTCGCCTGCCCCTCCATAACGGCAAGCCGCGCCAGGGCGCCGTCGTCGTTCTGGCTGCCGTGGCCGATGAACTTCTCGAGGTGGAAATGCTGGTCGGCAAGGGCGTGCGCCAGCTCGTGCGCCAGCGCCGAACGCTCATCCAGACCCGCGCGCGGATCGATGACGAACAGCTTCTTCTTGTGGAAGTCGTAGAACGCCGCGGCCTGTTCGGTCAGCAGATCGATGGCCGCCTTTTTGAGGTCGAAATCGGGCGGCGCAAATCCGAACTTCTTGAGCACCGCTTCCTGGGCTTCGATCTCCTCGGGCTTGACAGCCTCCCGGATGCGTTGCTCGAGGAACTCCTTGAGGTGGTCCCGCGTGATGCGGGCGTACCGGATTTTCGCCCTCACCTCGAGGCCGGAGATCTCCGCGAGCTCGGAGACGATGCCGTCGATCTCGCCGAACAGCTCGTCTTTGGCCGGCGCCTGCGCCGCGGCCGGCGCCGCGATCCACATCGCGGCGAGGAGCGCCCAGGCGAGCGGCCTTCTCATTGGAACGCACCCGCCAATTTCCGCACCTTGTTTCGGAACAGGGCCGCCGCGGCCAGGATCAGCACGCCGCTCAGCAGCATCGTCCACCGCGCCCCGATGCGATCGGCCAGCGCGCCCGCGGCCAGGCTCCCGAAGGGACCCACGCCGACGTTGGTCATCGAGTAGAGAGCCATGATTCGGCCACGATAATCGTCGGGAATGAGCGTCTGAATCAGGGTGTTCGCCGAGGCGTTCTGCCGCATCACGCTGAAGCCGGCGGCGGTCATCATCGCCAACGCCAGGTAGAACGACGAGGACAACGCAAAGACGATGAACGCCGCTCCCAGGACCAGAGCGCCGTAGAACATCACGCGCGTGAGACCGGCGGTCTTGGTGCGGCGAGCCAGCGCCAGCGTGCCCACCACGGCTCCTATCCCCATGGCGCCCATGAGGAACCCCAGGCCGCGGGGGCCGCGGTGGAACACGGTGTCGGCGAAGACCGGCATGAGCACCATCGCGGGCATGTTGCAGATGGTGATGGAAGCGACCATAACGAGCAGCGTCCGGATGTGGGCGGCGCGATACACGTAGCGGAAACCGTCCACCAGGTGCTGCCACGGCGCGGCGACCTCGCCACGCACGAAGCGCGGCAGGCGCATGGCGGCCAGCGCCGCGATCACCGCCAGGAAACTCACGCCATTGATGAGAAAACAGCGCCCTTCGCCCACCGCCGCCACAAGCACGCCGGCCACCGCCGGTCCCACGATGCGCGCCGAGTTGAACATGGCCGAGTTCAGGGAGATCGCGCTCAGCAGGTCCTCCTTGCCGGTCATTTGGATGAGCAGCGACTGCCGGCCGGGCATGTCGAAGGCGTTCACCACGCCGAGACACGTGCCCAGCGCGAAGACGTGCCAGATCTGGACGCGGCCGCTGAGCGTCAGCGCGGCCAGGGCGAAGGCCTGGAGCATGGCCAGCGTCTGGGTGACGATGACGATGCGGTACCGGGAATAGCGGTCCGCCGCCAGCCCCCCGATCGGCGCCAGAACGAACACCGGAATCTGTGTGCAGAACCAGACCGCGCCCAAGAGCCACTCCGAGTGCGAAAGCCCCCACACCAGCCAGCTCTGGGCTACCGTCTGCATGAAGGTGCCCACCAGCGAGACAAGCTGGCCGCCGATGAACAGGCGGAAGTTGCGGTGGCGCAACGCCCTGAAACCAAGGCGCCACCCGCCGGCGGCCGGAGCGGGCAGCTCGTGAACGGCTGGCGGCGAGGCCTGGTCCAGAGACTCGAAGGGATCGAACGGCGCTGCCAATCTTCAGGATAAACCGAGGTGCGGTAGAATAGGCTGTCCGGCTGGGCAACACCCTGTAAGGAGATCCGACTTGGCAGATGACAAGACCTTCAGCGCCACCTACGTAGGTAGCGGCACGTTCCTTATCAGTAAACCGAAGCGCAAGCGAACCAAGCTGCGGCAGTCCCGCGTGAAGAATCCCCAGCGCGGCGCCCGCAAGTAGGCCGCGCGGCGCCCCCCTGCACTTCAGAACTCGGAAGAGAGAGCCCGGCGTGTAGGCGGGTGCTGAGAGGGTTAAAGGAAGGATCTCTGGGGCCTTGTCAGTGGGACAAAAGGCTGGACCGCACTCTCTCTTCGCTTCGAGCCTAGTCCCGTAGCGGGCTACACTCCGATTCGACGCGCGCCAACCTGTTGTTTCCACGCCAGAAAAGAAGTTCAAAACGCGGTGAATGCAAAAGGTCCGATGGGCTGGGCGGCGGTTCAGTTCGCTGCGGAACGCTCGGCGAGCCGGCGCAGCAGGCCTTCGGCGTAGAGCGCGCCTTCCGGCGTCTCTTCGTGCTTAAAGAACACGAACAGATCCTTGCCGGCGCCGAGCAGCTCGCGGCATTTATCCCCGATCGCGGCCAGGTCGGCCGGGGTGTAGTCCGGTTTGCGCAGGCGGAAATAGACGAAGTCCGCCGTAATCGCCCGGGGCATTTCGAGCTTCTCCGATTCCGCCAGGCACAGGCATGCGTTCCGCGCCTCCAGCAGCCGGTAGATCTCGTCGTTCAGCCAGGATGGGTGGCGGAACTCGAAAGCGAAGCGGAGATCGCGCGGGAGCAGATCGAGGAATTCCGCGAGGAGCGCCGAATGCGCCTTCATCTGCGGCGGCAACTGGAACAGGACCGGGCCGAGCTTGCGCGCCGAGCGCAGCGGATCGATCGCCTTCAGGAACGCCTCGGTGGCCTCTCCCGCGTTCTTGAGCCGGCGTATGTGGGTGATCCGCTGATGCGCCTTGAGGCAGAAGAGGAAGCCGGACGGTGTCGCTCCGGCCCAATTCTCAAGAGTAGCCGCGGCCGGCGTCCGCCGGAATGTGTAGTTGATCTCGACTGCGTTCAGCCGCGTCGCGTAGTGTTCGAGGAACTTCTTCTGCGGGACGTCTTGCGGATAGAAGGCAGGCTTCCACTGCGGATAGGCGAAGCCGGAGGTTCCGGCAAACAAGTGCGCCATAGCATCCCCCAAGGCCGCCGGACGCGGTGATTTGATTATACTGCGGGGGCGAGCGATCCCAGGGGAGCGGGATATCAGGCCCGGCGCGCCGGGGGGGGCGGCGTCTTCAAAGATGGCCGGCGGACGACCGCTATCACGTCAGATGGAACCTGTTGACCCAGGGTACCAAGTTGGGCAGGAGATCCACGGCAGCGTGCACGATAACCAGGACGGCGAAATTCTTCGTCCGCATCCACAGAACGCCGAGGAAGAGACCGGCCAGCGAGGTCAGTACGATCGAGTACCCGACGGCCATGAGTAAAGAAGGATGTGAGCCCAGAGCTTCCTGCGTAGCCGCCGGACGCAAGTAGAAACCAGGGGCATGTACCAACCCGAAGAGCACGGCTGCGGCAACCAGCCCGCCCCATGGTGAACGCAACACCGCCGCGAGCCGTTCCTGCAGCAGCACGCGGAAGAAAAACTCCTCGACTACTCCAGCCTCAACCATCAACCAGGTAAAGCTGAGGGGCGCGGCGACAGCCAGCACCCACACCGGCAGATGTGCTTCCCGAATGTCATGCAGGCCGCGCCCCAGGAGTGATTGCATGAGGAGGGCAGCCAACGACATCCACAGCGCTGGACGGAGATCACGCCGCCTCAGTGAAATCGGCATGAGGTCGGCGAGCCTGTAGTGGCCCAACTTCAACGAGATCGCCGCGGGAATACCAACAAACACCACGAGCTTCACGCTCAGCAACACAACCGCGTGCAACGGCTCAGTTCCAATGCGCGCGATGCGACCGAATCCCGATACGAGCACCCACGCGACCACCGCCAGATACGTCACCAGAGATGCGCCTTCGATTCCGGGCTCGCGTACGACACAGGGCAGCGCCGGCACTTGACGTGTGGCCAGAATGGCGAGCGCCGGGAATGTTACGCCGAGGACCACGAGCGCGGCGAGCGCCTCGCTGGCATCGAACCCCTCAAAGGTCCGCAGCAAGATGAGAACCACCGCCCAGAGTGCGAGGTAAACGCCCACGCATGTTCTTGAACGGATGGATGAAGCAGGTATGTCCACACCTCATAGACGAACAACGCTGCAAGTAATTTCCATTCGGGCCCAGATTGCAAGCCATCCATTCGAAGCGGAGGGCGCCGATCCGGCCAGGTCGTGTGGCCGGCCTCTTTCCGGGAAGGTCTCGCACGCAGCCACCGGAAGCTGGCCGCTGTCCTCCTACCGCCCCGCCACCAACCGCACCGACACGCTGGCGGGCGATGCCCTCTCGAAGTGAATGCCCGGCGGCAGCGCCAGGTCCCGGCCGCGGATGCTCACCGTGCGCAGGCCGGGCTTGCTGCCGCTCAGGTCGACGGTCGCGGCCAGGCGGCTGAGCGAGGCGGCGGCCATGCTAAGGGGGTTGCCGCGGAGCTGCACGTCCACCTCGAAGGCGGATTGCGAACCGACATTCATGCCCGCCGGGACGTTGCTGAACACCACCGGGACGGTCACGGTGCGCACCGTGGTTCCGGCGGTGTAAAGAGCCAGGCCCCAGATGGCGGCGGCGATGCCGAGCGCGGCCAGCTTGAGCCGCAGGTTGCCGGTAATGGCAAGGCGCAGCCGCGTCAGCCGGCTCACCGCCAGTTGCGTTTCGAGGCGGCTCAACAGGTCGGCCAACTGCGCGGCGCCGGCGATCTCGCGAGGCCGGCCATCCTCCAGCAGGGTGACGGTTCCCCGTTCTTCTGAAACTGCGATCACCAGCGCGTCGGAACGGTCGGCCAGGCCCATGGCTGCGCGGTGGCGGGTGCCGTAGAATTCCGGAACGTCGGAACGGTGCGTAAGCGGGAGCACGGCGCCGGCCTGCGTGATGGTGTTGCCCTCGACGATCGCGGCGCCGTCGTGCAGCGGCGACGTCTTTTGGAAGATCGCCTCCAGCAACTCACGCGAAACCTCCGCGCCCAGCCGCGTGCCGCCCTGGATCAGCTCCGCGATCGAAGCGCGCCGCACCAGCACAATCAGCGCGCCGATGCGCTGGCCGGCCAGGTTGAAAGCCGCTTCGGCCAGGGCGCGGCGCGCCGGTTCCACCGTGCCGCGCCTGCGCCAGCCGGAGCGCATGACCACATCGAGGTTCATGAACGTATGGCGCAGCTCGGGCTGGAACACCACCAATAGAACGGCGACGGCCAGCAGGCCCGCGGTGCTGAGCACCCAACTGGTGATGGTGAGGTCGTAGTTGCGGGCCAGCAGCGCGCCGGCGTTCAGGCCCAGAATCGCCAGCGCAATCCGGACCGCCCGCGCCTGTTTCGCCCATTTCAACAGCACGTAGATGGCTGCGGCGAGCACCACGAAGTCTGCCGCGCTCTGCCAGCGGATCAAAGGCATTCAACGACTATTATCCGGAAAGCGGGAGCGTTGCGCCGCCCCATCCGCCTTTGGTGTACCATCCCCAACAGGTGCGCTCGTCTTCGAGAGCCAACTCAGAGGAGGCAAACACATGCGAAACACCCTGTTGCTGCTCGCTTCGGGAATGCTACTGGCCGGTTCGGCCGTGGCCCAGCAAACTCAGTACCTCGACATCCTGGTGGTCAAGGTCAAACCGGAAAGACGTGCCGATTTCGACGCCCTGAACAAGCGCTTCGTGGAAGCCAACCGGAACAACCAGGGCGACACCTGGCTCGCCCTCAGCACCGAGTACGGAGAGAACAACACCGTCAGCTTCGTGTCGGCGCGCGCCAACTACGCCGGCATCGATCAGGGATACGAGGCGTTCATGAGTGCGGTGAACAAGGCTCTCGGGCCGGCCGAGGGCAAGAGGGCCTTGCAGGATTTCAACTCCATGATCGAGAGCTCGCGCGGCGAGCTCCGCAAGCGGCGTCCCGACCTGAGCATGAACTACCCGGACGATCCCGCCCAGTGGGCGAGGTTCGTGGGCGAGTCGCGGTGGGTGCGGGTTTCCACGGTGCACATCCGGCCGGGGCATAGCCTCGAATACGAGGCGGAGCTGAGGCGCATCAAGGAGGCCTATGAGAAGAGCTCGCAGAGGATCACGCTAGCCGTGTCGCAGGGCATGGAAGGAACACAGGGCCCGGTTTACTACGTCGCGGCGTACGGAAAGAGCCTCGGTTCCTTCGATGGGATGCCGGGGCTGCGGGAAGCTCTCGGTGAGGAAGCCTTCCAGCGATATCTCAAAGTGGCGAGCGAGCTGATCTCCGAATCTCACAGCGAGTTGCTGCGGTACCTGCCGGAGCTGAGCAACGCGCCCAAG
Source organism: Bryobacterales bacterium (assembly GCA_963719445.1). GTDB lineage: Bacteria > Acidobacteriota > Terriglobia > Bryobacterales > Bryobacteraceae > DASWZN01. The sequence continues at coordinate 1,369,553 of OY970385.1, read as the reverse complement.
GAGGTCATGGCCGCCGCGCCGGATTTCTGGAATCCGAAGCCGGCGGAAATGGCCACGGCGCAGTAGGGCCGCTCACAAGGTATTGACCGCGCGCGGCTCGGATGGTGGTCCGGGCCGCGCGCGTCCGAAGCCTACGCCGTTTCGGTCTCGGCGAGCGACTCCAGGCCCAGGGCCTCCACCTCATGCGCCCGCATCAGGTACTTCTGCACCTTGCCGTTGGCGGTCATCGGGAACGAGTCGACGAAGCGGATGTGCTCGGGGATCTTAAAGTAGGCGATCTGGCCGCGGCAGAAGTTGCGAAGCTCCTCCGGCGCCGCCGCCAGGCCGTTCTTCAGCCGGACCCAGGCCGCCACGCGCTCCCCCAGCCGCTGATCGGGGATGCCGAAAACATACACGTCTGAGACGGCCGGGTGCTCGCGCAGGAACTGCTCGACCTCGAGCGGGTAGACCTTCTCGCCCCCGCGGCTGATCATGTCTTTGGCGCGGCCGGTGATGCGGAAGTAGCCGTCGGGCCGCATGGTGGCCAGGTCGCCGCTGTGCAGCCAGCCCTCCGAATCGATGGCGGCGGCGGTGGCTTCGGGGTTGCGGTCGTAGCCCTTCATGACGGCGAAGCCGCGCACGCAGAGTTCGCCCTGTACGCCCACCGGCACGGTCTCTCCCGTTTCGAGATCGACGAGCTTGATCTCGGTGTCGGGCAGCGGGCGGCCTACGGTGGTCACGCGGGTTTCGAGGCTGTCGTCGGTGGCCGACATCACGGTCACCGGCGAGCTCTCCGTCTGGCCGTAGCAGATGGTCAGCTCGCGGCAGTACATCTCGTTGGCCACGCGCCTCATCAGGTCGATGGGGCAGGGGGAGCCGGCTATGACGCCGGTGCGCAACGAGCTCAGATCGAACTCGGCGAAGCGCGGATGCTCGAACTCCGCGATGAACATGGTGGGCACGCCGTAAAGCGCCGTGCAGCGCTCCTCCTGCACGGCTTCGAGCGTGGCGAGCGGGTCGAATTGCGCCGAGGGGAGAACCAGCGTGGCGCCCGATGTCAGCGCCGCCATGACCCCGATCACGCAGCCGAAACAGTGGTAGAGCGGCACGGGCGCGCAGATGCGGTCGCGCTCGGTGGCTTTCAGCCTCTGGCCGATGAACAGTCCGTCGTTGACCAGGTTGCGGTGGGTCAGAAGTACACCCTTCGGCGAGCCGGTTGTGCCGGAGGTGTACTGGATATTGACCACGTCCTCGGGGGTCGCGGGCACGGCCGGGAACTCCACGCCGCCGGCCAGCATGCGCTGCCACTCGTCGCTTTCGAGCAGGACGGTCGATTCCAGCGCCAGGTCCCCGCCGTGCCGCGCCTCGTCGAGAATCCGGACGTAGTTGGCGCGGCGGTCCTGCTCGTGCAGGAACAGCAGCCGCACGCGGGAGCGATCGAGGACGAAGCGCAGGTCGTGGGCACGGTAGGCGGGATTGGCGTTGACCAGGATGGCGCCGATGCGGGCCGCAGCGGCCTGCAAATACACCCATTCGGCGCAAATAGTGGACGACATCCCGATGCGGTCGCCGGGACGGATGCCTAGTCCCCACAGGCCGCGCGCGGTGCGGGCGACCTCCTCCTGGAGCTGGCGGTAGGACAACCGCAGCCCCTGGTGCCGGGAGACAAGCGCGTCGCCATCGGGGTTTCGCGCCGCCGTTTCATCGAGGACTTGTCCGATCGTTTTCTCGATCGGGGCGATCTCAGGACCGCGTGCGTAGCTCAGCATGTTGGGTCACAAACCTACCCACTCTAGCACGCCGAACTATCCTACTCGCAGCGCAGTGCGGTCACCGGGTCGACCCCGGCGGCGCGGCGCGCGGGGACGTAACCCGCCAGCGCGGCCGAGGCGATCAGCAGCAGGGTGAAACCGGTAAAGACGGTCCAGTCGAGCGCGACGACTCCCAGAATGGCGCTGGACATCACGCGGGTCAGCAGGATCGCCGCCGGAAGCCCGACGGCGAGCCCGATTAGCGCCAGCTTGACGGCCTGGCCGACCACCAGCTTCAGAACGTCCTCCGGCGCGGCGCCCAGCGCCAGCCGGACTCCCATCTCCTGCGTGCGCCGGGCGGCCGAGTAGGCAATCACGGCGTACGTCCCGGACAAGGCGAGCACCAGGGCCAGGGCCGCGTAAACGGCCATCGAGGCCGCCGATATACGCACCCCGGACATCTGGTCGGCCAGGTCCTGCTCCACGCTCTTCACTTCGTAGACGGGCTGGCTGCGCTCGAGCTTCAGGATCGCGGCGCGCGCCGCGGGCACCGTTTTGAGCGGATCACCGTGTGTCCTCAGCAGGATCTCGGCGGTCCGCGCGGGGTCCTGGCTGAAGGACGTGTAGACGCGCGGAATAGGAGCGTGCGCGAACCAGTCGCGCACATCGCCCACCACGCCGACCACGGTGAGCCAGGGAGATTGCGGGCCGTTCAGTCGGATGCGGCTGCCCACTGGATCCTCTCCGCGCATGGGCCAGTAGCGGCGGGCCACTTCCTCGCTCAGCACGGCCACTGGCTGGGCATCGGCCCCATCCCGTACGTCGATGGGCCGCCCCCGATGCAGCGGCATCTCCATGGTGCGGAAATAGTCCGCGCTGACGGGCACCACCGAGGGCAGCGACTCCGAACTCTCCGGCGCCGGCCGCCCGTCCACCTGGAACCCGCTCATGCCCCGGGCGGCTCCCCGGATCGAGGCCGCGCGAACTGAGGGCGCCGTTTCGAGCTGCTCGCGCAGGCTCTCGTAGAACGAACGCTGCTGGCCGGTCTCCGGATACCTCGTCTCCTGGAGCGCCATGCTCATGGTCAGCAGATTGGCGGGATTGTAGCCGGGATTGGCCGTAGCCATGCGCCCGAAAGTCTTCACCATGAGCCCGGCTCCCACCAGCAGTATCATGGCCATGGCCACTTCCACTACAACCAGCGTGTTGCGAAGCTTGTGGCGTTCGGCGCTGGCGGCCGTCCGGCCGCCCTGCTTCAGCGCCTCGTTCACATTGCCCTGGCCCCAGGACTGGAACACGGACCCCAGACCGCACAGCAAGCCGGTGACCACGGAGGCGCCCAGCGCAAAGGCGATCACGAGGCCGTCCACCTTGATTTCCCGCAGGCCGGCGACCCACTTGCGGACCTGGGCGGGAATGGACGCATTCATGGTGCCAACATGCCAATACGCCAGGCAGACGGCGAGCGCTCCGCCAGCCAGCGCGACCAGGAGAGCCTCGATAAGCAACTGCCTCGATATGCGCCATCGGCTCGCGCCCAGAGCCGCGCGGACGGCCAGTTCCTTGGCGCGCGCCGTGCTGCGGGCCAGTTGGATGTTGGCGACGTTGGCGCAGGCCAGCAGCAGCACAAACGTGGACGAGCACATCAGGATGATCACAAACCGGTCGGTCATTTCGTTCGTAACATCGAGCAGGCGCAAGATCTGGGCGCCGCGGCCGTCGTTGGTCTGCGGGTATCGGCGCTCCAGCCTCCCGGCCACCGTGGTCAACTCCGCCCGCGCCTGGTTGAGCGAGACGCCGGGTTTGAGCCGCCCCATCACGTGAAGGTCGCGCACACCGCGCTCTGACCGCTCCTGGGGCGAAAGAGCCAGGGGCGCCCACACATCTGTGGTCAGCGGGAAGTCGAAATCCTCCGGCATCACACCCACCACGGTGAACGCCCGGCCGTCGAGGCTGATGGTGCGCCCCAGGATGCGGCGATCGGAACCGAAGCGGCGCTGCCAGAAACCGTGACTCAGGACCACCACCTGGTCATGCCCGGGCTCCGCCTCGGCGCGGGCGAAGCCGCGCCCCAGTTCCGGTGCCATGCCCAGCAGCGGAAAGAACTCAGGCGACACCGCGTAGCCCTGCAGGCGCTCGGGATCGTCCACGCCGGTGAGGTTCACGTCCCACCACCGGAACGCCGCGACGTGCTGGTACGAGCGCACCTGCTCCTTCCAGTCCAGGAAATTGGCGGGCGAGACGGACTCGCGCTCGGCGCGGCTCTTCGCGGGGGTCTCCCAGAGCGTGACGATCCGGTTCAGGTCCCTGAACGGCAGCGGGCGCAGCACCATGGCCTTGAGGGAGATGAAGGCAGCGGTATTGACGCCGATACCGATCCCCAGCGCCAGGATTGCAATCGCCGCGGCGCCGGGGCTCTTCGCAAGCAGCCGGAAACCGTAGCGGATATCGTCGAAAAGGCGAATATCGTTGAACATGAGGCCTGCCTCGAAGAGATTATGGCACGCGCGGTGCCACAGCCAATCCGGTTCATAATCAGGAGGATGCCGGCCCATTCGGAGATACGCGTGTCCGATTCTGGGACGCGCCATCTCGCCAGTGGGACTACCTGACCGGCTGTACACTTGCAGGTTGGCAGGCTTGACCCGAACAGAATCGAGGTTCCGGCCCTCTTGCTCTATGGAAGGCGAGATGACGGACGGAAGAGAGGCCGAGTGGGTTCTCCGGGCGCAGTGCGATGATCGCGAAGCGCTCGAAGCGCTGCTGCGCGCGGTGGAGAGCAGCCTGTTCCGCTACATTGCGGGACTCGTGGGGTCCCAGGCTGCCGAAGATGTGCTGCAGGATGTCTACGTGCAGATCTGCCGGCATTTGAAACAGCTTCGCGACCCGGAGCTGTTTCGTCCCTGGGCCTATCGCGTCGCCGGCCGCGCATCGTTCTCCTTTCTGAAGCGCGAGCGCCGCTGGCGGCCCGCCGATGACGACACTGTCGCGGATAATCTTCCCGCTGCGGCCGATCCGGATGCCCCAGCGTTGCTGGCCGATCTATCCCTGCTATTGGGTGAGGTTTCGCCGGCCAGCCGGGCCGTGCTGCTGCTGCATTACATGCAGGGTCTTTCTCTGGAGGAAGCGGCTGCCGTTCTGGGTGTGAGTATCGGAACGGTCAAGTCAAGGCTCGCCTGGGGGCTGTCGCGCCTTCGAAAACGAATGGAGGTTCGAAAATGACTACCATGCCGGAACATCCCGAGGCGGATGTCGTCCGAAAGTCGCTGGATGCCTTCGACCGCGGGCGCACCTGGATGCGCGTCGTTGCGATCGCGCTTTTGCTCGGCGCCCTTTTCTTCGTCCTGGCAATGACCTCTCTTGCGGATTCCGGGGCGGCGCAGTCCCTGCGCTTGGAAGTGATGTCGGGATCGATCGCCATCATCCTGAGCGTGTTCGGCATGGGAGTGGCGATTCTGCGGGCATCCAGCGCCAACACGCGTCGAGTCCTGAAGGCCATCGAGCTGGCCTCCGAGCGCAATACTAGGAAAGATGACTCAAGCCTCCGAGGCCTTTGAACTCCCCATCGTGGTCGAGCCGGCGGATATCGACGAGTTGGGGCACGTCAACAACGTCACCTACCTGCGCTGGGTCCAGGACGCCGCCGTGGCGCACTGGAGGGCCCGTGCGCCGGCCGCCGATCAGGCCAAGCTGTTCTGGGTTGTGGTGCGGCACGAGATCGACTACAAACAGGCGGCCTATCTCGGCGACGAGATCGTCGCCAGAACCTGGGTCGGCGCCGCCAGCCGGATCAAGTTCGAACGCCATACGGAAGTGCTGCGTGCCTCCGACGGCCGCCTGCTCGCCCGTGCCCGCACCCTGTGGTGCCCCATCGACGCGCAAACGGGCAAACCGGCCAGCGTGAGCCCGGAGGTCAGGGCCAGTTTCTCCGTGGACGCCCCGCTAGAATAGCGACTGAGGGGGTGCGGGGTCACATGAACAGCCGGCGGATGGAAGAGTTGCGAAAGCGGCTCGTAGCGGCGGAGGCGGGGGCGGCCCGGAACGCCGCGAGCGGCAACACTCCGAAGGCAAGCTCTCGGCGCGGGAGCGCATCGACCTTCTTCTCGACGAGGGCACCTTTGAGGAGCTCGACCAGCTCGTCCGCCACCGCTCGCGCGACTTCGGCATGGACGAGCAGGTCATCGACGGCGACGGTTTTGTCACCGGCTGGGGGCTGGTCCACGGCCGCCTCACCTACGTCTTCGCGCAGGATTTCACGGTCTTCGGCGGGTCGCTTTCGGAGGCCAACGCGCAGAAGATCTGCAAGGTGATGGACCTCGCGCTGAAAAACGGCGCACCCATCGTAGGGCTCAACGACTCGGGCGGCGCGCGCATCCAGGAAGGCGTCGTGTCGCTGGCCGGCTACGCGGACATCTTCCTCCGTAACACGCTCGCCAGCGGCGTGGTCCCGCAGATTTCGGCCATCATGGGCCCCTGCGCGGGCGGCGCAGTCTATTCGCCGGCCATCACCGACTTCGTGTTTATGGTGGACCGAACCAGCTACATGTTCGTCACCGGCCCGGACGTCATCAAAACCGTCACGCACGAAGACGTCACCAAGGACAAGCTGGGCGGCGCCGTGACGCATAACACCGTGAGCGGCGTGGGCCACTTCATCGCCCCCGACGACGCCGAGTGCCTGCGCATGATCCGTGAGCTGCTCACCTACCTGCCGCAGAACAACCGCGACGACCCGCCGCGCCGCGAGTGCGCGGACCCCGTCGATCGCCAGGACCCGCAGCTCGCGAGCGTTATCCCCGAGGATTCCACGCTGCCTTACGACATCAAGGACGTGATCCTGCGCGTGGTGGACGACGCCGGGTTCTTCGAAGTCCATGAGCACTACGCGAAGAACCTGGTGGTGGGTCTGGCGCGGCTCGACGGCCGCCCGGTGGGCATTGTGGCGAACCAGCCGGCGCACCTGGCGGGCTGCCTCGACATCGATTCATCAATCAAGGGCGCCCGGTTCGTGCGCTTCTGCGACAGCTTTAACATCCCGCTGGTGACCTTCGAGGACGTGCCCGGCTTTCTGCCGGGAACCGCGCAGGAGTTCGGCGGCATCATCCGCCACGGCGCCAAGCTGCTTTACGCTTTCGCCGAGGCCACGGTGCCGAAGATCACGGTGATCGTGCGCAAGGCGTACGGCGGCGCGTATTGCGTCATGGGGTCGAAGCACATCCGTACGGACGTCAACTTCGCCTATCCATCGGCCGAGATCGCGGTAATGGGTCCGGAGGGCGCGGTGAACATCGTCTACCGGCGCGAGATCGCGGCGGCGGCCGATCCGGAAGCGGCCCGGCGCGAGAAGATTGCGGAGTTCCGCGAGCGCTTCGCCAGCCCCTTCATCGCGGCCGAGCGCGGCTACATCGATGCCGTGATCGAGCCCCACGAGACCCGGCCCCGCCTGATCCGCGCGCTGCGCATGCTGGAAAACAAGGTGGACACGATGCCGCGGAAGAAGCACGGCAATATGCCGCTGTAGGACGCGGGCGGCCGTCTGCCATCAGCCGTCAGAGAGCGACCTTTACCACCGCCGCGTGCCGTTCCCTGGCGGGCGGATCATGTAGGCGTGAGTGGCCGTCAGCGAATGCCGAAACGCATATTCATCGTCTTACTCAGCTCTGAGAGAAGCCATATCAACGGAAAAGCGGTACTTCACATCGGCATTGAGCAGCCTCTCGTAAGCTTCGTTGACCTTCTGGATGGGGATGACTTCGACATCGGCGGCGATGTTATGCGCGCCGCAAAAGTCGAGCATCTCCTGGGTCTCGGGGAGACCGCCGATGAGCGAGCCGGAGAGGTTTCGGCATCCGAACAGAAGGCCGAACGCACCGACGGCGAGAGGCTTCGCCGGCGCGCCCACGAGGGTGATGTTGCCGTCGCGGCGGAGGAGTTGAATGTACGCGTTAATGTCGTGATCGGCGGAGATGGCGTCGAGGATGAAGTCGAAGCTGCCGGCGTGCTTCTTCATCTCGTCGGTTTTGCGGGAAACGACGACTTCGTCGGCGCCGAGGCGGAGCGCGTTTTCCTGCTTGTTGGGTGAGGTCGTGAAGACAACGACGTGGGCTCCGAGCGCATGAGCGAACTTTACGCCCATGTGGCCCAGTCCGCCGAGACCCACCACGCCAACCTTCTTGCCCTTGGTGACGCGCCAGCGCCGCATGGGCGAGTATGTTGTGATCCCGGCGCAGAGGAGCGGCGCGGCTCCTGCGAGATCAAGGTTGGAAGGGACGTGCAGGACAAACCGTTCTTTGACGACCACGCTATCCGAGTAGCCACCGTAGGTGACACCTCCGAGGTGCTTGTCCGGGGAGTTGAAGGTGAGTATCCTGTTCGGACAGAACTGCTCAACGCCAGCTTGGCACTCTGGGCAAGTGCCGTCCGAGTCGACCAGGCAGCCCACCGCGGCGAGGTCGCCAGGGTTGAACTTGGTAACTGCCGAGCCCACCTTGGTGACACGGCCGACGATCTCATGGCCGGGGACGATCGGGTAGACAGTGGGCATGCGGTCGTGCCATTCGTCACGAACATGGTGGACATCGGAGTGGCAAATACCGCAAAAGAGAATTTCGATCTGAACGTCGTGTTCGGTTGGATCGCGCCGCGCAATCGTCGTAAAGGCAAGCGGCGACGTCGCGCTGGCAGCCGAGTAAGCCTTCGCATTGTACATGGACCATGCTCCTATTGGCGATATCGGTCATCGCCGTCGCTTCGATGCCGCTCAGGTTTTGTACCCCCGTACGCCAGTTCCGGGCCCACTGTTCCCGCGTACGCGAGTTTGCCGATGACCAGCGCGAACGGCCCGGTATAACGGGCGATCCGCAAGGGCCTAGCGTCCACTGGATCGAAGCCCTTCCTCTTCATGCCTTCGAAAAGACTTCTTTTGCCACCGTCATTGCACTCACTGCCGTGGGCCAACCGGAATAGAACGCGAGGTGCGTGATTTCCTCGATCAATTCGTGCTTCTTGACGCCATTCTCCACGGCCCTCTGTAGGTGAAACCGTAACTGTTCCGTGCGATTCAAAGCAACCAGCGCCGCCACCGTTATGAGACTGCGGTCACGCTTTGAAAGCTCTTTCCGCTCCCAGATGTCACCAAAGAGCACGTTGTCGGTTAATTCAACAAACTTGGGCGCGAAGTTACCCATCGCCTCTTGTGCTGCTGAAGGTTCTCGATTCATGTTTGTTGCTCCTGTTATCGGCGTCTGTCTTAGCCACCCAATCGACAAGAACAAAGGCACGGCCGTCGGTACCTTGCCGAAAACGTCCTTCACGAAGTGCCGTCGGCTGGCTTGGGCAGGTCCGAATATTCCGTTGATGCCCATCTTCTGGATTCCCGCACGTGACTACCTTCTGCTATCGCCCTTCTGTTACCCGAACCGCTCGAAACGATAGGCCAGTTCCGGTCCTCCTTCGCCGTCGTAGGCGAGTTGTCCGACAAGCAGGGCGAACGGCTCGGTATATCGAGCGACCCGTAGGGGGCCAACATCCACCGGATCAAAACCCGCATCGCGGATCAGCCTGGCGGCGACATCTTTGGCACTTTGGTCGTCGCCGCAGTACACCAGGCTCGGTCGAGTCGCCTTACGCTTGGCTTCGAACACGCCGAAAAGCACTTCGCTGGGCACGGTGTTGAAGGCGCAGACGACCCGAGCCTTGGGAACTTTCTTTGCAAGCTCTTCGGCGCCCGATGTGGTGTTGGCAAGGATGAGCTTCGTGTTGCCAGCGTCCATCGGGAGGCAGCAGGTTAAGATCACCTTGCCCGACAAGTCGCCTGCTCGCTTCAGCACGTCGTCGATACGGGACCAATGTACAGCCAGCAATAACGCATCCGCTTCCTTCGCGGCCTCGCCTGGCGTGCCGGCGCGTGCATTGCCTTGAGCGTCGCGTGCCAGCCTGGTGAGTTTGTCATTGCTCCGCGCGTAGCTGAATACGACCTCATGTCCGGCGCGCGCAAAAATCGTTCCGAGCCTGCCGCCCATCAACCCCGAACCCAGAATGCCAACTCGCATGCCGGTGCCTCTTTTCGTGGCCGCTCCGCCAGATGCCGACGGGGTCTCCAGCTCCGCTAGAGCGAGATCAGTTCGTACTGATCGTTGCCCATCCGCAGAGTCTTCATGTATTCCAGTTGACGCAACCCGCTCCGGGACTCAATGCGTTTCACCAGATCGCGCCGCTGTTCTTCCGGCTGTGCGTACACCAGATCGACGGAAGCTTTGTCGATGGCCAGAATATCCGTGGAACCGAGTATGCCGATGTCGTCACAAGTGGGCTTGACACCGTGGGCATCGCAATCGCAGTCCACGGATAGATTCTTCAAGACATTGATGTAGACCATCTGTTGGCCAAAGTGAGTGGTGATCCCCTTGCCCGCCTCGACCATGCGCTCCAGTACCAGCGGCCCGCTGGGCCAACCATCGCCGTGGACCTGACGCTTGCCCACCTGCCCTGACCCGCAACCGATGGCGATGTTCTTGAGGGATCCGCCAAAGCCGCCCATCATGTGCCCCTTGAAGTGTGTGTAGACCAGGAGCGAATCGTAGTTCACGAGATTCTTGCCTACGGCGATTTCGGTGAGATGCACCCCAGGCGTGAAGGGGATCTCCCTGGCGCCAGGCGGGGCCGCATCCAAGAATTCACGCATGCCCGGTATGGGAAGCATGACCTGGCCATCGGCGTCCATGATGTCGACCGGGCAGAAATCGAATCCGTTCGTCTTCAGGGTCTCCAGATGCCCTTGCGTGGTCTTCCGCGGACTCGGATAGAGAACGTTGCATTCGACGATCGTGCTGTTCGGAACGTGTGGCTGCAAGCCCCTGATGAACTCTATCGGCAGAAGATTCGGCCCATGCGGCTCGCCGCTGTGAAGCTTGATGGCGACTCTTCCCGTCAGGCGGTGGTTGATCTTCGAGTAGATCTTCAATAGTCCGTTGACGCTGATGTCTTTTGTGAAGAAGACCTGCGATTTGTCTGGCTGGATGGTGGCAGCGCTACTCGTGCTACCGAACTCAGTCACAGCGGCGCCGCCAAGCGCAATCGCACTGCTCTTCAGAAACGCGCGACGCAAAATTTCCGGTGCCATGTTTCCTCCTGTCGGTGAATTGCCATCCCGGCCACCTGTGCATCGCTCACAGACCGGTCATCTTCTCGATGTGCTCGGGATAGCGCCCACCCTGCAACTCGATCTTCGAGGCGGCGCTATCGATCTCACGCAGGTCGTCCGCGCTGAGCTCGATGGCGGCGGCTCCGATGTTCTCCTCCAGACGGTGGAGCTTTGTGGTGCCCGGAATCGGAACGATCCACGGCTTCTGCGCCAGCAGCCACGCCAGCGCGACCTGGGCCGGTGTGGCCTTCTTTTCTCCCGCGATCTTGCCCAGTAGATCCACCATGGCCTGATTCGCCTTGCGCGCCTCGGGCGTGAAGCGCGGGAGGATGTTGCGGAAGTCGGTGCTGTCGAACGTCGTGCTTTCGTCGATCTTGCCCGTGAGGAAGCCCTTGCCGAGAGGGCTGTAAGGGACAAGACCAATCCCGAGCTCCTCGAGCGTCGGGATCACCTCGGCTTCGGGCTTTCTCCACCACAGGGAGTACTCGCTCTGGAGTGCCGTGACCTGCTGGACGGCGTGCGCCCGACGGATCGTCTTCACGCCCGCTTCCGATAAGCCGAAGTGCTTGACCTTGCCTGCCCGAATCAGGTCCTTCACTGCGCCCGCCACGTCTTCGATCGGCACATTCGGGTCCACGCGGTGCTGATAGAACAGATCGATTGTCTCGACCCTGAGCCGCTTCAGCGAGGCCTCGGCGACCTGCTTGATGTGCTCTGGCCGACTGTCCAGCCCGGCCTGTTTGCCGGTGTTCGGATCAAGTTTGAACCCGAACTTCGTGGCTATTACCACTTGCCCACGGAAGGGAGAGAGGGCTTCGCCCACGAGCTCTTCGTTTATGAACGGACCATACACTTCAGCAGTATCGAAGAACGTGACGCCGCGTTCCACGGCTGCCCGGATAACCGGGATCATCTCCTGCTTGTCTTGGGGCGGACCGTAAGAGAAGCTCATTCCCATGCAGCCGAGCCCGAGAGCCGAAACCTCCAGGCCGCTCTTTCCGAGTTTGCGTTTGTGCATCATTTCTCCTTCCGAACTGTTCCTTTCACCTCACGGTGAGTTGATCTGGGTGTCACAAGACCGTGATGACCACCCTCCCGATCTGCTGATTCGACTCGAGGTACCGGTAGGCGTCCACAGTCTGCTCGAGGCGAACAATCCTCGGCATTCAGTTCCCTCCGCAGCTTCCTAGTCTGCGCTTGTGCTTACCGTCCCTTTCATCTCCAGGCTAGTGACAGACGCCCTTGAAGCGGTATCCTGATCCTGCCGATTTATTGCCTATTTCTCTTGCACTGTTGATCCACGCGCAGCGTCAGCGGTTATCCTAGGGTGGAGGAGACCGAAACCGTTAACCATGAAAGACCGCAGGGAAGACGCCACTCCGTCGCCAGATCGAGCACGCGAATTGCGGACGGAGCTGGCTCGCAAGATTGCCTTGTTCATTGGCTCCGCAGAGAGGCGGGTAACCGACGTTCCCGGCTTGTCGCTCCATCGATGGACCGCCCCGACCGCTCCCTGCCCGGCGACCTACGAGCCGAGCATAGCCGTGATCGCCCAAGGGCGAAAGCGCGTGGAGCTCGGCCGAACCACTTTCATCTACGGTGCGTCGCGATTCCTACTGGCGTCGGTCGATCTGCCGGTCGTCAGCCGGGTGATCGAGGCAAGTGAGAAGGTGCCCTGCCTCGCCCTGCTGCTCAAGCTCCAAATGCCCGTGGTCCGCGAGCTTCTCAGCCGGGAGGAGATTCGGGTGCCTGAGGCGCCGTCTAACAGCCCTGCCATGGCCACCGGTGAGACCACGGTGGAATTTCTCAGTGCATGCTGCCGGCTTGTGGACCTGCTGGACACCCCGCAGGACATTCCCTTTCTCAGCGGCCTGATTCAACGTGAGATCATCTACCGGATCCTCTGCGGTGCGGAGGGAGCACGCCTTCGAGCGATTGCAACGATAGGAGAGCAAAGCCACCGGACGGCAAGAGCGATCGCCTGGATCACGGCGAACTATGCGAAGCCGCTACGAGTGGAAGATCTCGCCGACATCGCCGGCATGGGCGTGTCCACGTTGCACCACCATTTCCGGGTGCTGACCGCCATGAGTCCTCTTCAGTACCAAAAACAGCTACGGTTGCAGGCAGCGCGGGGACGCATGCTCATGGATGGTCTGGACGCCGCAAGTGCTGCCTTTGAGGTCGGATACGAAAGCGCCAGCCAATTCAACCGCGAATACAGCCGTTTCTTCGGCCAACCGCCGATGCGGGATATTCGGACTCTTCGCTCGCCAAGCGCTCCGCCGTTGGAGTCGGTCGGCAATCGATGGAACGCTATCCGATCGTCTGTTCCGGGCGAGTAGTCGGCAAGCCGGAAGCCGGCGGCGTTCCAGAGGGATGGGGCTTCCCCAGGCCGCCCAGCGTTCACCGCTCGCCCGTCACCGATGCTGCTCAACTGTCACCACCGCCGTGTGCCGCCCCCGTGGCAGACGAACAACCCAGGCGCCGTCGACCTCTCCGATCAGGTCGAGGTCCGCGGCGTGGCCGTCCAGAGTCAGCCGCACGGGCTTGCGGTCAAGCGTCGCCATCGCCCGCGCGCCGCTGCTGTAGACCAGCTCGATGCCATCCGCCAGGGCCGCCGCGCTCTCGACGGTTCCGGTGAAATCGAGCACGGAGCCGGCCGGGATCGAGGCCGCCGGAGCCAGCACATGCTCCCCCGGCGGCAGCCACACGCGCTCGCGGTCGCGCACCGGCCACGGGCGGCCATCGACCGCGGCCGCGCCCTCCCAGCGCACGCCCACGCCGTGCGGCGACGCGATCACCAGCGTGCCGGCCCGCGGCTCTGCGCGGTCCACCACCGCCGCCGCGGCCGGAATCAACGGCGAATCGGCGGGATCGATGGAGCGCTCGTAGTAGAACATCACGCGGCTGAACGCCCCGGCTGCCGTGTGGAACAGCTCCAGCGCCTCCGCGCCCACCTGCTTTGCGGTCGGGTAGGCATGATCGCGATCCACGATGTTGATGTCAACGCCCAGGATCTCTGGGTGGCGGGTAAGCGCAGCGTAACGCCGTGCGATCTCCGCGTAGCGCGCGGGCCCTAGGCCCCAGAGCGTGGCCGGGTCCTCCACGATGAATGTCGCGCCGTAGCGGTCGAGCAGCGGCAACACGCGGGCCGCGTCGGCGCCGATGTTGTCGCGCATGGTGGTGTCGAACCGGTCGTCGACGTGGGTGACCACCAGGTCCAGGCCGGGCCGCTCCTGGCGGATCCTATCGAGCTCGGCGAGCCACTCCTGGTGCAGGCGCGCGATCAGATCGACGCGATAGTCCAGGAACTCCCGCAGGCGCTTCGGGTCGCGCCGCCCCCGGAACAGCTCCAGCGGATCGAAGCCGTGGCTCTGCTGGAACTCGCGGCGCACGTCCTGGTTCATGGGCGTGAACTCGGAAGGGTTCTTGACGCCGCTGATGCCGTCGAAGTAGATTTCGGCCAGGTTGACGCCGTCCCAATCGAAGCGCAGCATCATGTCGCGGATGGCGGCCGCCACCGTGCGGTGGCAGTCCGGGTTCATCAGGTTCATGAGCAGGCGCCAGTCGACGTGCGCGTCCTTGAGGTGCGCGGTCTTTTCCCGCCATTCCGGGTGCTGCTTCCAGAACGCGTCGCTCACGTGCGGCAGCTCGAGCCATGCATAGACCAGAATCCCGTGGCGATGGCAGGCGGCGATGAAGTTGCGCAGGTACTCGTCGCTCTCCGGATGGCTCTCGATAAACGCCCAGGCGCCGGCATGCAGCGCCGAGATGCCCGCCGCGCGCCATTGGCGGGCCATCGCGTCGGCGTCGATGTGGAGGCGGTAGGCGGAGTCAAAAAAGGCCCACAGCCGGCGGGATTCGAAGGGCGGCTGCACTCCGAGATCGACCAGCGCGTGCGGGAGGAAGGGGAAGCGCTCGTATCCATCGTCGCCAGGCGGCAGGGCCACCCAGAGCACCGCGCCGCGGCCGCGCGTGAGCGTTGCCACGAGCGGCGCGCCCGTCCCGCGCTCGCGGCAGAGGACTTTCGCCTCCTTCGGAACCGCGAAGACGCTCGCCTTCGCGGCCTTCTCCCACTTGATGCGTAGGTCCGGCTCGCGCACGTCGCGCACCGAGCGCACCCCGATCTTCCTCGTACCGGGTACGAAGCCCAGGCTCCGCGCGGTTTCGGAATCGCCCTCGAGGATTACTACGTCGCCGCGGGCGGCCCGTGCGAGCCACGACTCGGCCGTCCCGCCCGCGCCCTGGGGGACGACGACCACGCGCGCTCCGGCCTCCGGCCGCTCGGGCAGTCCCAGAGACTGCAACATGGGCGCCCAGCCGCCCGCCTCGCCGCCGGCGACATGGTATCCCGGCACCTCCGGCGCCGCACCGGCCCACAGAACTGCCGTCGCGAGGAAAAGAGCGAGTCGAAGCATGACTTCCCGTTGTAGCATCCCCGCGCCCGCCGGTGCGCGCACCCACCGCGCCACCCCGCTTGGAGTTACAGTACATTCGGAGGCCTAATATGGACAACCTTGCGGACAAGAAGGCGGACCTGGCGGGGCCCGGCATCGGCGACTATGCCGAGCTGGAGAAGATTCTCCCCAGCGGCTACCATTCCCTGCTGAACCCCAAGGATACTCAGACGGCCATTTTCGCGGCCAAGAATTACATCGAGCGAAACCTCTGCCGGGAGCTCAACCTGATGATGGTGGCCGTTCCGCTCATCGTTGACGCCGAGAGCGGGGTGAACGACTACCTCGACCGCGACGGCTCGCGGACCCCAATCCAGTTCCACATCTCGAACGATCGCGACAAGCATCCCATCGACGCGCAGGTGGTGCAGGCCGCCACCAAATGGAAGCGCATGGCCCTGAAGCGGCTGGGAATGCAGGTGGGCGAGGGACTGTGCACCGACATGCGCGCCGTGCGGAAAGACTACTTCCTCGACCACGACCACAGCGCCTACGTCGACCAGTGGGATTGGGAGCGGGCTATCACCTCCGATCAGCGGAATCTCGACTTTCTCAAAGACGTCGTCCGCAGAATCTGGAAGGTGCTCGTTGGCGCCGAGCGTCACGTCCAGGAACTGTTCCCGCAACTCAGAGATGACCGCTATCCCAACCTGCCCGAGGAGCTGAAGTTCCTGCACGCGGAAGAAATCCTCGATCTCTATCCGGAGCTTCCGCGCAAGCAGCGCGAGACGGCGATCTTGCAAAGGTACCCGGCCATTTTCATCATCGGCATCGGCTGGACGTTGCAGGACGGCTACCCGCACGAAATGCGGGCGGCCGATTACGACGACTGGGTGACGGAAACGCGGTCCGCCGGGGGACGGCCCATGCACGGTCTCAACGGCGACATCCTGGTCTGGAACCACGTCACGAAGCGGCGCCACGAGCTAACGTCCATGGGTATTCGCGTCAACGCCGAAACGCTCCGGCAGCAGCTCGAACTGACCGGCCAGCTCGACTTTCTGAAGTATCCGTACCACCAGGCCATCTTGAAGGGCGAGATTCCGCTCAGCATCGGCGGAGGCATCGGTCAATCGCGCACGTTGATGTTGCTGCTGCGGAAAGCGCACTTGGGAGAGGTCAGCGTCACGGTCTGGCCCAGGATTCTGAAAGAAATGTGCGCGCGGAAGGACATCCACGTTCTGGAGTAGCGCTTGTGGCGCACGTTCTCAGCGTGCCGTGTCATTTTGGGCCGCAGATGAACGGGGATAAACGCCGATAAGAATATTGTCACGATCTGCGTTTGTCTGCATTCATCGGCGGCCTGAGTTCTTTCGCGTCTTCTCAGCCCCTACTGGAACCGGAACCGCCGCGCCACCAGGTACCCTGCGGCCAGCGCCGCGGCGGCCAGCACGCACAGGTGAGGAATCACCGCCGAGGGCGGCGCGCCGAAGTTCACCAGCTTGTGCAGCGCGTCCATGGTCAGGCCCGTCGGCAGGAACAGAGACAGCTTCTGCGCCCACGCCGGTGTGATCTCCATTGGCCACCAGCAGCCGCCCAGGCCGGCCATCAGGTTGCCTGCGATCACGCCCAGGCCCACCACCTGGCCCTCCGTGCGCCCGAAATTCCCCAGCAACATCGCCAGCGACGCCGCCAGCGCCCCGTAGGCCGCCAGAACCAGCGCAACCATCGGCAAGTTCGGTCCCCAATGGATGTGAAACAGTACCGCGCCCGCGATCATCGCGAAAACGATCTGAATCATCCCCAGGCTCGCGCGCGCACCCCATTTCCCCAGAGCCACGGCCCCGCGCGACATCGGCGACGATGCCAGGCGCCGCAGAATTCCCTGGTTCCGCTCCATGGTCAGCGTCACAGCGCCGGTGGTGAACAGCACCAGCAGCGTGAACATCACCATGGTGCCGGGCACCGCCTGCTCGTAGCCCGTCGGTATGTCGATGCGCTTGCCGGCGGGCCTCACGTCCATCGCCAGCGTACGCGGCTCGCGCGCCAGTTCCACGAACCGCTCGGGCGTCGGCGCCTGGCCCTTTGCGTTCAGAACTGTCAGGTCCGCCAGCACCGCATAGACGCCGCGCAAGAGCCGCACCTGGTCGTAGCCGGCGCCCATGTCGTCGCCCACTCGGACGAAGCGCAGCTTGACCGGCTTCGCGGCCAGAATCGATGCGGTGAACCCGGCCGGAATCTCCAGCCGCCGGCCGTATTCCAAGGCCTCCGCCTGCGTCTTGACCCGCACCACGCGGTAGCCGCGCGCCGCCAGCCGGTCGAGCAACTGATCCGCCAGGAAACCGGCGTCCGCCGCGACGGCCACGGCCAACGGGTCTCGCGTGTCCCGCGATCCGAACCCGCCGCCGGTGATCGTGCCGATGAAATAGAAGAAAACCACCGGCATCACAAACGTCCACAGTATGGCGGGACGGCTGCGAAGCAGGCGCCAGGTGTCCATCCGCGCCAGGTAAAACGCATCGCGCAGCATCGGGCTCCTCATATCGCGAAACTCCGCCGCAGGCGCCTCAGCGCCAGCAGGAATGCCAGCCCGCTCACTCCCACCAGCGCGGCGAGCGCGGTGGCCAGCCCGCGCGCATCCAGCGGCCCGGAAACCATCGAAGCAAACTGCCCGACCGCCCACCCGTTCGGCGTCAAACGTCCGATGTCGGCCATCCAGCCCGGCATGATGTCAAACGGAAAGAAGCATCCGCCCACGAGAGCCATCGGGAAGGCCACCAGGTTCACCAGCACGTGGGCCGCATACTGGCTCGAAGCCTGCATCGTCAGCAGCAACATGAGCAGGTAGAACGCCGTGCCCGAAAGCGTCGCCCAGGCCGCCGAAACGGGCAGGTTGGCCACCGGCACGCCGCCCAGCCAGCGCGCAACCGCGATCCCCGCGAGCGTCACGCCGCCGAAGACGAGGGCCACAAAAACGAGTCTGCCTGCGAGGAACGCCGAAAGTCGCGCCGGCGTCACGGCTACGCGGCGCAGCGCGCCCAGCGCCCGCTCCTTCCAAATGTCCGCGGCCTGGGCGCTCGCGATCATCCAGATCGACATAAAAAGCATGGTGGGGAAGAAGATCGCCGCGATGCTCTTGGGTTGCTTCTTCTCCCGGATCACCTGCGTCTCGAGATCGATCAACGGCGGATCCAGGCCCTTGCGCAGGCTCATGATGCGCCGGTACACCGCGCCGATCGCGGCCGACTGGCCGGCATCCACGGTCCGCAGCTCGGCCGCCGCCGCCCGCTGCACGTAGAAGCCTCCCTCCACCATGATGGAGAGCGTCTCCTCGACGATCTGCGGAGAGATGCGCTGGCTCGGGTTGGTAAATAATTGCAGGCGGAAGGGCTGATTGCGCAGGAAGGCCTGCTGGAGCCCTTTTGGAATGACCAGGAACGCGGAAGCCTCGCCGCGGTCGATCCGCTCGCGTCCCTCCCGGCGGTCCACTCTTTCAACCACGAGCATCTTGTCGAGCGGGTCGCGCGCGAACGCGGCGGCCAGTACGCCGCTGGCGAAGCTGTGGTCCTCGTCGGCGATCAGCAGGCGGCCCTTCGGAAGCGGCGCACCGTTGCCCCCGAACACCATGGTCAGCATCACCCCGAGAAGCAGAGGGATGCCCAGCCAGGTGGCAAACCCAAACGGGTCGCGCCGCGCACGCCGCAGGTCTTTGATCGCACTGATCCAGATGAAGCGCATGGCCTATTCCCGAAGTTCCTTGCCGGTGAGCTTGATGAAGAGGCTCTCCAGGCTGGGCTGCGTCAGAGTGGTGCCGCGCACTTCTGCGCCCGCGGCTTCGAGCGCCGCGAAGATGGCGGGCAGCTTGCGCGAGGCCTCGGCCAGCGAAAGGACCATCAGGTTCTCCTCCGCCTGCAGCACTTCGATGTGGTCGATCGGCGCCACAGCCTCCCGCGCCGCGGCCGGTTGAAACACGCCGGAGAGCCGCAGCAGGTCGCGCTGCTCCAGCATCGAGCGCAGCTCGGCCAGCGTGCCCGCCGCGATCACCTTCCCGCGATCGACAATGGCCAGCCGGTCGCACAGCGTCTCCGCCTCCTCCATGTAATGGGTGGTGTAGAGGACGCAGGCGCCGGCCCGGGCCTGCGCGCGGACCAGTTCGAGGAGCCGCGCGCGGCTCTGCGGGTCCACTCCAACCGTCGGTTCGTCGAGCAGCAGCACCTGGGGCTGGTGTACGATGCCGCAGGCGAAGTTGAGCCTCCGCTTCATGCCGCCACTGAAACGTTTCACCTCGTCGGCGCCGCGGTCTTCGAGGCCCGTGAGCTCGAGCACCTGCCGGATTCGCTCCCCGAGCAGCGGGTTCCGCAGGCCCTGCGCGCCGCCCCAGTATTTGAGGTTCTCGACGGCCGAGAGATCCTCGTAGAGCGCAATCTCCTGCGGTACGACTCCCAGCGCTTGCCGCGCCGGCGTGCCGTCGCGGACCACGTCGTGGCCCATCACGCGGACGCGGCCGGCCGTGGGCTGGAGCAGGCCGGAGATGCAGCCGATGGTTGTGGTCTTGCCGGCGCCATTCGGTCCCAGCAGGCCGAAAATCTCGCCCGGACGAGCGGTAAACGAAACCCCGTCCACCGCGGTCAGCTCTCCATACTGTTTGCGAAGTTGCTCGACTTCAATCATTTGAGAACAGGGTACGCTCGATCCGGCCGTTTTGTTCGCTCGCGGCGACGAATCCGCAGGATTCCGGACGAGCGGCGGCGGGGGCGGGATGAGCGGTGCTCGTGGGACAGGCGATTCCGCCTGCATCGGCAGGCCAAACGGCCTGCCCCACGTCGGGGGTGCAATCATGGAGGAGAATGCCGCGAAATACGAGGATGCTCCGAGCCGCTGTCGCGCTTTTGCTCTGCCTGCCGCTGGCGGCCGGCTCGTCCTACGACGGCGCAGCCTTCAAGAACCGCGTCGCCGCCATCGCCGCGGGCGCGGACCGGGCCGCCCGCCGCGCCGCGATCGCGGCTCAGCTCAGGGCCCTGGACATCCCCTACCGGCTGGAGGAGTTCAGCGCCGGGGGCCGAACGGGCGTCAACATCCTGGCCTCTCTCCCCGCGCCGCCGGATGCCAAACGGGAGATCCTGCTGGGCGCGCACTCCGACCGCGTGGAAGCGGGTCAGGGCGCCGTCGACGACGCTTCCGGGGTAAGCACGGTCCTCGAGCTGCTGGCAGCTTTCCAGCGCGCCCCGCTGACGTCGTTCCGGGTGAGCGCGGCGTTCTTTGATCTCGAAGAAGCCGGCCTGCTGGGGTCGGGCGCCTTCGTCGCTGCTCACCGCGAGAGCCTGCCCGCAATCTACCTCAACTTCGACGTGTTCGCGTACGGCCGAACGCTATGGGTGGGGTCCGCCAACGACCAGGCGCCCTCCGCGCGGGCCGTGCGCGAGGCGGCCGCGGCGTCCCGGTTTTCGCTGGTCATGGGGCCGGACTATCCGCCCGGCGACGACCGCGTCTTCGTGGCGGCAAAGGTCGAGACCCTGGGTGTGTCGCTCATCGAAGGCCGCGAGATCAGGGGCATTCTCGATTTCTACCACGGCCGGCGGCCGGCCGAAGTGCCCCGAGCCATCACGATCCTGCACACTGCGAACGACACGCCGGACAAAATCGCCGGCGGCGACGCGGCGCGAGCGCTGCCGGTGGTCGAGCAAGCCATCCGGCTGCTGGACGCCCTGCGCAGCGGCGCCGGCGCGACGAAGCGGGCGGGGCCTGCTCGCGCCGCTTCGGTAGCCGTGCTGGAGGAAGGCGGAACCGCCTGCCTCACGCGGAGCGCTGCTACAATCGGTTCGTGAAGCACGCACTTTCCACTCACCTGTTTGTCAACCACCGCCTGACCACGGCCTCGCTCGAGAGGATGCTGCACGCCGGCGTCGAGGAGGCGGAAATTTTCTGCGCGCGCCAGCACTTCGACTACACGAACCGCGCTCAGGTGATGGAGCTGAGTCACTGGTTCAAGGACTCGGAGTTGACGCTGTTTTCCCTGCACTCGCCCATCTACACCGACGACGTGTGGGGGCGAACGGGGCCGAACTCGGTGATCACCATCACCGAGCCGGTCAAGAGCAAGCGGGTCTTGATGGTGGACGAAATCAAACGCGCCATCGAGACCGCCGAGTACGTCCCCTTCAAGTACCTGATCCAGCATATCGGCGTGAGCGGAGAGGAGTACAGCGACTCTAAGGTGGACTCCGCGTTTTCGTCCCTGGAGGAGCTAAGCGTGTTTGCCCGCCAGCGCGGCGTCGAGATTCTGATCGAGAACATCCCCAACGCGCTTTCGAGCGCCCAGCGCCTGGTGGAGTTCCTCGCGCAGACGCACCTGCATCTGGGCTTCTGCTTCGACGTCGGCCACGCCCACATGGGCGAAGGGATCGAAGAGGCGTTCGACATCATGCAGGACCGCATCCGCTCCACCCACGTGCACGACAACAACGGAGAGGTGGACAGCCACGTCTGGCCGCTCCTGGGCGAGGGCGGGACCATCGACTGGAAGCGCGCCATGCAGGTGCTGCGCTCGCGCGAAGACCAGTATCCACTCCTGCTCGAGCTCAAGGAAGTTCCCGACCGCAAACACCAGATCGACGATGTGCCGGAGATTTTCGACCGGCTGGAGAGCCTGTAGATGAGAATCACCATCGAGGAAGCCGCCCGTCACGCGGGCGAGACGGTCGAGATTCCCGGCTGGCTTTACAACCTGCGGCGGAGCGGCAAGATCCTGTTCCCGCTGGTCCGCGATGGTAGCGGGATCATGCAGTGCGTGGCGCTCAAGAGCGAGCTCCCGGAAGACGTCTTCGAGACCATCAAGAACCTGACCCAGGAATCGTCGATCATCGTGACCGGGAAGGTTCGGGCCGAGCCCCGCGCGCCGGGCGGTTACGAGATGGATCTGGAAGCCATCCAGGTGCTCGACCGCGTGCCGGAGAGCGATCCCTATCCCATCACGCCCAAGGAACACGGCATCGACTTTCTGATGGACCACCGCCACCTGTGGCTGCGCAGCCGCCGGCAGCACGCCATCCTGCGCGTGCGGCACGAAGTCATCCGCGCCGTGCGCGATTACCTCGACAACCACGGCTTCACGCTGGTGGATTGCCCCATCTTCACGCCCAACGCGTGCGAGGGCACCACCAGCCTGTTCGAGGTGAATTACTTCGACGAGGAGAAGGTCTATCTCACGCAGTCCGGCCAGCTTTATAACGAGGCTACGGCCGCCGCCTTCGGCAAGGTGTACTGCTTCGGGCCCACCTTCCGCGCCGAGCGCTCCAAGACGCGCCGCCACCTGACCGAGTTCTGGATGGTGGAACCGGAGATGGCCTACGCCACGATCGAGGACGTCAAGCGGGTGGCGGAGGAGTTGGTGGCGTACGTGGTCGGCCGCGTGCTCGAAAACCGGCGCGCCGAGTTGAAGGAACTCGAGCGCGACGTTTCGAAGATCGAGAGCGTCAAGACGCCGTTTCCGCGCATCAGCTACGACGACGCGGTGAAGCGCCTGCAGGCCAAGGGCAGCGAGATCCAGTGGGGCGGCGACTTCGGCAACGCCGACGAGACGCTGCTGGGCGAGGATTACGACCGGCCGGTGATGGTGGACCGCTACCCGACCGCGATCAAGGCTTTCTACATGCAGCCCGACCCGGAGCGGCCGGAGGTGGCGCTGGGCGTCGACGTCCTCGCGCCCGAAGGCTACGGCGAAATCATCGGCGGCGGCCAGCGCATCCACGACCTGGATCTTTTGCTGAAGCGCATCGACGAGCAGGGACTGCCGCGCTCGGCCTTCGACTGGTATATCGACCTGAGGAAATACGGCACGGTCCCGCACGCCGGCTTCGGGATGGGCATCGAGCGTCTGGTGGGCTGGATCTGCGGCCTCGAGCACGTGCGGGAGACCATCGCCTTCCCGCGGATGCTGTACCGGACGAAGCCGTGAGACTTGGCTGATGGCTGAAAACTGATGGCTCTTATGCGCCGACCACAGATCGCAATCATCGGAGCGCCGCTCGATTTGGGCGCCGGACGGCGCGGGGTGGACATGGGCGTCTCGGCGGTGAGGTTCGCCAACCTCGGCCAGCGGCTGGCGGAGCTCGGCTACAAAGTCGAGGACCTGGGCAACGTCGCCACCGAGCAGCCGGAGCGCGTCCCGGCCGGCTCGGGCAACGCGCGCTACCTCCCGCAGATCGCGCATACCTGCGCGCGGCTGGCGGAGTGCGTTGAGGCGGCGCTGGCCCGCGCAAGCCTGCCGCTGGTCATCGGCGGCGATCACTCCATCGCGATCGGAACGGTCGCCGGCGCCGCAAAACACCTGCGGCGCTCCCGGAAGCGCCTGGGCCTGGTGTGGATCGACGCGCACCCGGACATGAACACGCCCGAGACCAGTCCCAGCGGCAACGTCCACGGCATGCCGCTTGCCTGCATCGTCGGGATGGGGCCGCGCAAGCTGACCCACCTGGTGGGCTTCGCTCCCAAGATCGATCCGAAGAACGTGGCGCTGGTCGGCATCCGCGACGTGGACGCGCTCGAAAAGCCGCACGTCAGGGACTCCGGTGTGCGCGCCTTCACCATGCGCGATATCGACGAGCGCGGTATGCGGGCGGTCATGGAAGAGGCGCTCGAAATCGCCGGCGCGGGAACCGACGGCCTCCACGTCTCTCTGGACATGGACTCGGTGGACCCGGAGATCGCGCCCGGCGTCGGCACGCCGGTACGCGGCGGCCTGAGTTACCGCGAGGCGCACCTGGCCATGGAAATGATCGGCGATTGCGGGCGCATGACTTCGATGGACGTGGTGGAAGTGAATCCGGTTTTCGATGAAGCCAACCGAACCGCGCAGCTTGCGGTGGAGCTGGTCCTTTCGGCGTTGGGAAAACGAATTCTATGAGCAATGGCAAGATCCGGGTAGCGGTGCTGTACGGCGGCAGGAGCGGCGAGCATGAAATCTCGGTCCGTTCAGCCGAGTCCGTCATCGCCGCGATCGACCCGGCCCGGTACGAGGTCACCAGAATCTTCATCACGCAGGACGGCCGCTGGGATCCGCGGCCGATCCTGCCGGAGCCCGGCGCCAACCCCGGCATCGACGTGGTATTTCCGGTGCTCCACGGCACCTTCGGCGAGGACGGCACGGTGCAGGGGCTGCTCGAGCTGGCCGGCCTTCCCTACGTGGGCGCGGGCGTGCTGGCCTCGGCGGTCTCGATGGATAAGGATGTCATGAAACGCCTGTGCCGCGAGCGCGGGCTGCCGGTGGTAGAGTGCGTCGTCTTGACGCGCGACTGCCTGTGCGCCGAGACCGTCGAGCGGGAGCTGGCCTACCCGGTCTTCGTCAAGCCGGCGAATCTGGGCTCTTCGGTGGGGATCTCAAAGGCGCGCAATCGCGAGGAGCTCGGGAAGGCGCTGCGCCTGGCGGCCGAGTACGACCGCAAGATTATTGTCGAGCGCGAGATCGCGGGCCGGGAGTTCGAGTGCTCGGTGCTCGGCAATGAGAACCCGGAAGCCGCCGTCCCCTGCGAGATCCTTCCTTCGCGCGATTTCTACGACTACGAAGACAAGTACCTTCTCAACAAGGCCGGCACGGTGCTGCCCGCCGATCTGCCGACGGAAACAACGGAGGAGGTGCGGCGGCTGGCGGTGGAGTGCTACCGCGCCGTCGAGTGCGAAGGGATGGCGCGCGTCGATTTTCTTCTCGAATCCGGCACCTCGCGGGTGTACATCAACGAGATCAACACCATTCCGGGCTTCACCTCCATCAGCATGTATCCCAAGATGTGGGAGGCGGCCGGTGTACCGTACTCCGGGTTGATCGACCGGCTGATCGAGCTGGCGCTGGCCCGCGACGCGGCCCGCAAGGCGACGAAATTCAGCCGGTAGGGGTCTACCTCAGGGACGACGGCCTGGCAGGGCTGGTGTTGAGCCAGACTTCGGCCGGGACGCCTCCGAAGACGGGAGGATTCTTGGCGCCATCGACCAGGCGCAGATTCACGACAAAGGCGTCGAGGCGGCCGTCTCCATTCAGATCGCCTAGGGCCACGCCCGAGCTGAAAACGTTGCCCAGCCGCACGCCACTGTCGCGAAAGTGCCCCTTGCCATCGTTGAGCCAGACCTCGTTGGGTGTTCCGGTCCTCGGTTCTCCACAGGCCAGAAAGACATCGAGGCTTCCGTCGCCATCGAAGTCACCGAGCGCCACTTCGGCGGACGCCGGGCCGGTCTTCGGATCGACTTGTGCCGAAGCCAGCAACGCAGCCACGATTCCGACACAGTAGAGCGCTCTTAGTGCCTTCAGCGAGACGCGGGTGCGTCCCACTGCCGCAAGAACTCCTGCGCGGCCACCATGTGCCGCAGTGGGGCGGCTCGACATCCGGTTCTGGTAATGGAGAAATTGCCTGGATGGCGGCATAGACTGGCGGTGCCTCGATCGGCTAGAATCCCAGTGAGGCTGGCGGCACAGCAGCCCGGCTGACCTGGAGGTGGCTCATGTTGAAGGGATTCAAGGAGTTCCTGTTTCGAGGGAACGTCATCGATCTGGCCGTCGCGGTGGTAATCGGCGGAGCGTTCGGAGCGGTGGTCTCGGCGTTCGTGAAAGACCTGCTTACGCCCTTGATCGCGGCGATCGCCGGCAAGTCCGACTTCGCGGGGTTGATGTTCACCGTCAACAACAGTAAGTTTCTCTACGGCGAGTTTATCAACGCCGTGGTGTCGTTCCTGCTGGTGGGGACAGCCGTGTACTTCTTTATCATCGTTCCCATGAAGGCGGTCATGGACCGGATGAAGCCGAAAGAGGCCCCGGCCGCGCCGTCCACGCAGCAGTGCCCGGAATGTCTGAGCGAAATCCCGATTGGTGCGCGGCGCTGCGCGCACTGCACATCGGTGCTTGTGGAGCAGTAACGTTCCGCCGGGGGTTGGCGTCCTCACGGTCGGAGCTTCTCGCATGAAAGTCGTCTTTCGCGCTAGTCTTGCGATTCCTTTGCTGTTGATTTCAGTTCTCGCAGCCGGGCAGCCGAAGCAAGCGCCTCCGGCGCCGGTACAACAACTTCTATGCAGCCATGAAGACCTGGGGGCACTATGAGCTCGTGGGCGCTCCCTCCGACGCAGACCTGTCGCTCGAGATTCGGTTTACCGTCCGCCCGGGGCTGGTGCCGGGGCTGGTGCAGCGCGGAGATACCGCGTATTGGGATGCCCAGTTTCGATTGGCGATCCGCGACCCGAAGTCGCACGCTAGGCTGTGGGCGCTCACCGAGCAGGTGGAAAAGGCCATTCTGCAGGGAAAACGCGACAAAAACTTCCAGGGCGCCGCACGGGACAGCCAATAGCGCGACTCACCGCGGCGGCTCGAGCCGTGGGGCTTCGGTCCCCAGACCGGCGTAGTCTTCGCGCACCTTGATGACCTTGGCGTCCTTGAACGTCACAAAGGTGATCTTGCCCGGCGGAGTGCCGTAGATCCAGTCCTCGGTTTCGTCGCCGTCGGTGATATCGCGCACTTTGCGCACCGGCTTGCCTACCGCGGCCAGCACCGTGTCGCGGTCCATGCCCACCACTACCCGCTTGTCCTTCACCGCCTGCTGGAATTCCGGCGGCAGGCTTTCGAGAAAGGTCTCGGTCGCCGAGCGCCTCTCGAAGTCCAGGACCGTGGAGAGCATCTTCTTGATGTCCGCGGGCTTGAGCGCGGGCACCGGCGCCTTGAACATCAGGACGATGGAGGTTCCCGCCGGCGCGTTCGAATTCCCGGGCTGCGAGATCGGCACCGTACCGCTGCCCGTGCCGACCTGGACGTGCTGATACCACTTCGTCTTCCCGGCATTGAAGCCGCCGTTGATCGCGAACACGATCTGGTCGCTCTGAATGTCGATGCTGGTGAGCTGGACCATGTCCCCGACCCGCGCGGCCGGGCCGTATTGCCGCGCAGCCTCCGCCCAAACGTTCCTGTCGTAGGCCCCTTGGGTGTCGATGGCCAGCGCCTGCTTTGACCGCGGCAGTTCGACCTTCGCCTTGGCGTACTCGGAAGACAGGCCGCGGATCAACTCGATGCGCTCCGCTTCGGTCAGGCTTTCCGCGGCGGCCTGGACCGCGCACACAGAAGCAAGCGCGAAAAGCGTCAGCGGCAGCGAACGGCGCATCAGCTACTCCCCGGACGGCGCTTCCGGCCATCCGATATCGTCCCACCGCTCCCGAAGCAGAAACGGGGTTTGCCGCTTGACGGGGGCCTTCAAGATCAGCCACAGAAACAGCACCGCCAACACCCCGGTGTTCACCACGCTCGCCTCCGGGCCGTAGGTTCCGCCGCTCCAGTGCTCGGTTCCGGCGCGCCAGCGGACCGCAAAACCCGTCACATTCATTGTAAAGCCGCTGAGGTTCGCCCCACACAGCGGTAGCGTCCAGTTCCAGCCCAGATGGAGGCCGATGGGAAGCCACAGGTCGCCGCTGCGCCAGAACGCGAGGCCGAACAGCAGCCCCCACAGCGCGGTGTTCACCAGCGCCATGGTGCTGACGTTCAGGTTGCCGGCGTGCGCCCACGCAAACACCACGCTCACCGGCAGAATGGTGGCCACCGGGCCCAGCGCGCCCATGAGCACCTGGAAGCCGTAGCCGTGAAAGAGCATCTCCTCGCCGATCGCGCCGAAGGCCAGCACCACCAGCACGAACGCCACGCTGCCCCACTCGATGGACGGGCCGGTACGCACGACGTCCGCCACGCCTTCGAGAACCGGGCCGAAGATCGTGATCAGCGCCGAAACGATTCCGCCTCCCAACCCCACCAGCAGATTGCGCACCGCGGCCGAGTTCCAGGCGAAGCCGATATCGAGCAGGTTTCCGCGCTCCCAGATGCGCAAGGCCAGGGCGTTCGCCACCGCGGCCGCCGCGAACACCGAAAGCGCAGCCACCAGGAAAAGGCGGGGCTCCATGAGTTGCCAGAAGACCGCGCCGAACACGCTCTCGCCGACAAGCGCGAGGAACACGAACACCATGACCTTGAGGAGAACGACCAGGTGTTTCGAGTCGAGCAGCTTCACTCGAACTCCACCAGGACCTGTCCGGGCCTGACCGCGTCACCGGCGGCGACGCACACTGCCTTGACCACGCCATCCGCCTCGGCCACGACCTTGGTCTCCATCTTCATGGCCTCGATCACGAGAAGAGGATCGCCCTTCGCGAGCCTCTGGCCGGCGGCGGCCGCCACCGAAACCACCACGCCCGCAAACGGACTGCGCGAGGTCTTATCGTCTCCCCTGGCCGGACGGCGGCCCCGTATGGGCGGCTGGGCTGGAACCGGCGGCGCGATCTTCACCGTCGCCGCAGGCATCGGCGCGGGAGACACCTGCGGTTGCTCGTCGACCAGCTCGACGTCTACGTCGTAACTTCTGCCCTCGATCGTGATTCGCAGCTTCACCGGATCAACGTCCTAGATTGTGCTTCGGCCCAAATTGCGCCATGCCGTCGCGTCCCGCGAGGCTATGCGAGTGGTGAATAGCCATGCGCCCGAGCCGCGCCCACGCGCGCGCATCGGTCTGGACCGGCACGGCCCCCAGCACGCGCGCGTCCGGGCCGCACACCGCCGCCACCGCCGCGGCGATAAGAATACGGTGATGCTCGGGAATGTTTGGCGGGAAGGTTCCGTTCATAGGTCTATAGCGGGATCAGTCCGTGCTTCTTCTGTGGCCGCCAGTCGCGCTTGGTCTCGAGGGTGGTGAGCGCCGCGGCCAGATACGGCCGCGTCTGGGCCGGCTCGATGATGTCGTCCACCAGCCGCCGCGCCGCCGAAACATAGGGCGTCGAAAATGTCTTGCGATACTGCTCCACCAGTTCGGCTTTCTTGGCGGCCCTGTCCGCCGCGGCGTCGATCTCGCGCTTGAAGACCACCTCGGCGGCGCCCTCGGCACCCATGACGGCGATCTCGGCCGACGGCCAGGCCACCACGCGGTCCGCCCCCAGATCTTTCGCGCACATGGCGATATAGCCGCCACCGTAGGCCTTGCGCACCACCACGGTGACCTTGGGCACCGTCGCGGCCGAGTAGGCGAACAGCATCTTGGCGCCGTGCCGGATGATGCCGCCGTACTCCTGCTCGACCCCCGGCAGGAAACCGGGGACGTCCACCAGGGTGACCAGCGGAATGTTGAACGCGTTGCAGAACCGGATGAAGCGCGCGCCCTTGTCCGAGGCGTCGATGTCGAGCACGCCCGCCAGCACCGCGGGCTGGTTGGCGATGAACCCCACCGTGCGGTCTTCGATGCGTCCGAACCCGACGGTCAGATTAGCCGCGAAGTCCGCCTGCACCTCGAGAAAATCCTGGCGGTCCACCAGGCGCAGGATGATCTCGCGCATGTCGTAGGCTGCCTTGGGATGCTCCGGCACGATGCCGTTCAGAGCCTCGTCGGCGAGCGCGGTTTCACCGCCGCGCAGCCGGGGCGGATCCTCCATGTTGTTGGAAGGCAGGAAGCTCAGCAGCCGTTTGCAGATTTGAATCGCATGCGCGTCGTCGTCGGCGATGAAGTGCACCACGCCCGAGTAGCTCATCTGGGCGAACGGCCCGCCCAGCTCATCCGCGGTCACCACCTCGCCGGTGACCTGCTTGATCACGGAAGGCCCGGTGATGAACATGCGCGCATAGCGGGTCTGGATGATGAAGTCGGTGAGTGCGGGGCTGTACGCCGCGCCGCCCGCACACGGCCCGCAGATCAGCGAGATCTGCGGCACGACGCCCGAGAGCATGACGTTGTGATAGAAGACCCGCGCGTAGCCGGCCAGGCTGACCACGCCCTCCTGCACCCGCGCGCCGCCGGAGTCGTTGACAAAGACGAACGGCGTGCCCGTCTTGAGCGAAGCCCGCATCATCTCGACGATCTTGTCGCAGTGGACCTCGCCCGCCGAGCCGCCCGCTACCGTGAAATCCTGGCAGGCGACGTGCAGCGCCCGCCCGTCCACGCGGCCCGTGCCCGTCACCACGCCGTCGGCGGGCAGCGGCTTCCCCGCCATGCCGAAGTACGTTCCGCGATGTTCGGCGAAGAGGCCGATCTCCTGGAACGTGCCGCAGTCCACCAGCAACTCCAGCCGCTCGCGGGCGGTCAGCTTGCCTGCCTCGTGCTGCTTGGCAATACGCGCCTCGCCGCCGCCGGCTTCGAGGCCCTGGCGCTTCTCGTCGAGGTCGCTGATGCGTGGGGACTTCGGCATTAACCCAAAGGTAACATTATAGGCCCTGGCGCAAGCCGTTCCGCCCGCCTGCTCCATCGCTGGTGTGACATTACCGTGCGCCGGGATGACGATCGAATTGAGCGGCGCCGCGGTGAGCGCGGCTGGCGCGATATCCGATCTGAGCCAAAAAGACAACCCTGACACGGAAGGCGGCGATCCCGGACGCAGCCCCCGCCATCACACCCGTACGCAGAAAGGGCGTCGGGAGCTTTGGACTCCCGACGCCCAATCTGGAAACCGGATCTTTTGGCCTACTTCTTCAGTTTACGGCCCAACAGCCCGAGACCCACCAGCCCCGTGCCTACCAACAGGAAGCTCACCGGCTCCGGCACAAAACTTGCCGAGAAGTTGGCCGTCCCGCCAGCCGTGAACGAATTGACGTAATCGCTTCCGTTCAGGGTGGGGATCCCAGCCGCGGACATTGTGAAAGCGAAGGTCTGCGTGGTGCCCGTTTGGAACGTCATACCGGCAACTGTGAGTACAGCGGAACCCGACAACACCGGCTGGCCCTCACCAGTCAGGCCGATAAGACTGGCATTCGTGAAGGTGCCGCTCAACAGGGTGCCGCTGGGATCCTTGATCGTGAAGCTGCCAGTGTAGCCCGGCTGATCAACCAATCCAGGGACGGAGTACGCCGCCGTGGTGCTGGTCGCGGTCAGATAGAGGGTAGCGTTGCTTATGACGGGCCCCGCAGTCGGGTAGGTCAACTGGAACTTAACCGGCACGGTTGAAACCAGTAACGTGTCCGAGCTTCCAGTGAGCGTCTCCACAAAGGCGGTAGATGGGCTGTCCCAAACGTTCGCAAAGATGGTCGTAGCCCAGCACGGGCTAGCCGTCAGCGCCATAGTAACCAGCGTCAGAACCAAAAGAAGCCGTTTCATTCTGTTCTCCGTCCTGTAGACAACCCCAGTACACCCTACGAACTGGGTAACGTCTCTATTAGTTTTAGAGTAGTCGGCAACCGAAGTCAAGGAGTTCGGCACTCTATACTTGGCAGCCGAGTCCTACACCAACTCTCGTTGGTACTAGTACTTAGCAATGGATATGCGTATGAACTTCCTCTGAGACAGCCTTTCTCAATACCCCACTTATGCAGGTGATTTGCAAATACCCGCCCTTGCTTCCATCGGAAGGCCGGCCGCAGCTTGGCCGCCAGCTTTGCCTAACCTTATACTTTCATTAAGCTTGTGGCGGGACGCTATGTGAGGGCCACGCACTCCAGGCTCGCCAAGAAAGGGCGCAAACAAGACACGGTCCTGTGCCGCCTCGCGGCCGGAACGGGTAGGAATGCGGGCTAAGCCTTAGCGGTTTCCTGTTTCTCGCTCTGGGCGAGGATCGGCCGCAGGTTGCTCAGGCTCTTCAGAGCGTTAAACCAGAACGGCGCACCGAGACTGAGCAGCGCGGCGCTGATAACAATGCCGAACAGATTCCGCCAGCCCTGGAACCAAGGATGGGGATACGGTCTGGGGACCAACTGGAATCCGCCCGCAGTAAGTTTGTGGTCGATGTTGATGGCTTCCTGTTTCAGCGTGTTCGCCACGGCCTGTTGAAACTTCGGGATGAGGGCGTCTTCATTTTGGGCGTGCAGCCAGGCGACTACATCGGCATAAGTGGCGAACTCCGGCGCTTTCCCCAGACGCGCGCCAACAGGATCCTCCTTCAGGCTGTCCATCGCGGCATTGAGGATACCCGGGGCCACCACCGTCCCTCCAGCGGGCGCGCTCGCCGCCACGATAGGTGGAATCATGGCCGTGCCGGCTTCCTGCAACATGTTGTCGCGCTGGCCCACCAGCGCATTGCGCTCTGCGGGATTGACGGCCAGCTGCTCCAGAAGCTTCAGGGTATCCAGGTGTGCGCCAAAGGCGATCACGACCGCGAAAACGACGGTCCAGATTCGCATCTGCGTCGCGAATCGCTGGGAGACTCGGTCCATGGCGCTTGCGAAGTACGTCTCCAGCTTGCCGACCGATTGGCGCGTGGAATCGGTCACCTGTTGTACGATCTTCTCGGCCTGTCCGGTCCACTGGGTGGTCAGCGTCTTGAATGTGCCCTCGATCATACGGAGTTTGCGCTCCGCCTCCGGATCGACTGCCGCCAGCATGTTGCCGATGGCGTCGGCGACGGCCTGGTCCTGCGCCGGGCCGGGCGCCGACAACCGGCCCGCGATCGCTCCCAGCGCCCGCACCAGTTCATCGGGCCGGATCGCCGTTGCCATCCGCCAGCGTTCGAGGAGCGGTCCGGCCACCGGCGCGTCTTCCCATCGCGAGAAGGTCGAATCCGAGATCAGCGGCCGCGTCAGGATCCGGCGCGCCAGGCTTTCAGCTTTGTCGGCCAGCTTCGGCTCGACCGTCGTGAGAACCGTTGTGATGCCCCATACCAGGTTCGAACCGCGCAGCCCGAAAAACGCCGACACCATCTGGGTCAGAACCGTAATCAGAAGGCTCACGCCGAGCATGATTACGGCAAACGCTATCACGGTATCGAGCCGGTCCAGTGTCATGGGATCCGTGCCTCCTCGTTTGGAATTGCGTTCAGTATACACCGAACCTCCAGATCGAGGATCACAGGGCGCCTGGTCGGCGCCTCCGCTGGCGGGCCAGCTTACGGATGGTTAAGATCGAGAGCATGAGGCCCTCTCTCTGGCTCGCACTCGTTGTCGCCGCGGCGCTCGCTGCCAATCTCGCAGCCGCGCCCGTCCTTCTGATCTCCATCGATGGCCTGCGGCCGGACTATGTCACCCACGCCGGCGAGCACGGCCTGAAGATTCCGAACTTACGCAACCTGGTTCTCGAAGGTACCCACGCCGAGGGTGTGACCGGTGTGGTGCCGACGGTCACCTACCCCAGCCACACGACGCTCGTGACCGGCGTCGCACCCGCCGTGCACGGCATTCTCTCCAACAGCAAGTTCGATCCGCTGGGCAAGAACCACGGCGGCTGGTACTGGTATGGCCAGGAAATCCGCGTGCGGACGCTGTGGGAGGCGGCCAGCCAGGCCGGCCTGACGACCGCCAGCGTCAATTGGCCCGTCACCGTGGCCGCCCGCGGAGTGGGCTACCTCGTCCCCGAGTACTGGCGTGCCGGCAGCGAAGACGATCTGCTGCTGATCGAAGCGCTGAGCCGTCCCGACGGCTGGCTCCAGGGACTCGAGACGAGTCTGGGCCCCTTTCCCGACGCTACCCAGGGCACCCTCGCCGGCGATGAAATCCGCGCCCGCTATTCGATCGAGCTTCTCAAAACGGTCAAGCCCGGCTTTCTGACCGTTCACCTGACCTCGCTCGACGAGGCGGAGCACGAAACCGCGCCCTTCAGCCCCCACAGTTGCGAAACGCTCGAAGCGCTCGACGGCATGATCGGACGCCTCGCCGCCGCCGCGCTCGCGGCTCAGCCGGATACCGTGATCGCCGTAGTCTCCGACCACGGCTTCATCCGGACCGAGCACCGCGTGAACCTGATGGTGCCCTTCGTCGCCGCGGGCTTCGTCCATTTGGCCCAGCCCGGAGGTTCCGTGGCCTCCTGGGATGCCGCGCCGTGGCTCGCCGGCGGTCTGGCGGCCGTGATGCTGAGGAAACCCGCGGACACCGCGACCCGCGAAGCCGTCGGCGGGATGCTTCAGAAACTCGCGGCCTCGCCGGAGAACGGAATTGCCAGCATTCTCGGTCCGCGGGAGATCGCACAGTCAGGTGGTTTTCCCGACGCCGCCTTTCTGGTCGAGCTTCAGCCGGGCTACCAGTGCGGCGACCTAACGTCGGGCACGCTCGTCACGCCGGCGCCGTCCACCGGCGCGCACGGCTATCTGCCGGACCGCCCCGAGATGCGCGCTTCGT
Source organism: Bryobacterales bacterium (assembly GCA_963719445.1). Taxonomy (GTDB): domain Bacteria; phylum Acidobacteriota; class Terriglobia; order Bryobacterales; family Bryobacteraceae; genus DASWZN01. The sequence goes on along the minus strand of OY970385.1, from coordinate 1,335,254 downwards.
TCTTCGTCATCGGCCGCCACATCGCCAAGGGCAAGCGCCTCGGCGTGATCGACATGCGCCAGATCGCCCCGACCCTCGCCGCCCTCCTCGGCGTCCAACTCCCTGACGCCACTCAGTCCAAACTCGACCTCGGCGAGGAATAGAGCCGGCCAGCACCGCACCGCCACCAGGCGGCCGCATCCGCCGCCCGTCTGTGTAAAGTTCTGTACAGGATTCATTAACACCCGTACCGGACGGCGTGAATCATCCGTCTCAACTGGCATAGGGCGGCCTGACGAGTAGTTAGAGCGGCCGGCCCGTAAGTAGCATCCACACGGAGGGGTTCAAATGAGGTGCAAAAGCTTGTTCGCTTCAGTCATGCTTGCAGCATTGGGGGTGGCTTCAGCCGAAGCGCAGTCCCCCAACACGCTGCGAGTTACCGTTCCGTTCGCGTTCACGATTAACAACTCCACGCTGCCGGCTGGCGACTATTCGGTCAGCCACTCCGGCTTCAACGGCAGCCAGATCATGGCCATGCAAAGCAGCGATGACCGGCGTACGGTCCTGTTCGTGGGCAGCCAGACGGAGAGCAGCACCGGTCAAAATCAGTCCAGACTCGTGTTCCGCCGCTACGGCGACGACTACGTTCTGACCGACATCTGGTGGGCCGGGTATCCTGCCGGAGTGAAACTGCCGGTCTCGAAGACCGTGGCCGAGCCCGTCAACACGGCCGGGTTGCGTCCGGCCGAAGTGATGGTCATCCTTGCCCGTTAACGCCGCTTCTGAGCCGCGACCGTCAGGCGGCGGCCCACGCCGGCGCTACGGTTTCTCCTCTACGATGGCCACGCCCCAAGGTTCGAGCACGACCGTCGCGCCGGTGGCCGCCGGCCGGTTCGAGAGCAGCTCCGTGCCGGCGCCGTATGGGTAGACGATTCCCTGCGGCGCCGCCGAAAAGTTGAAGTAATAGTGGAGCGGCTTGCCGGCGCGGTCGAGGCCGTGTTTGACTTTCACCGCCGGCGGCAGCTTCTGATCGGGTCCGCTCAGGTGCGCCTCATCCAGCACTCGCTCGAGCAGTTTCTGCTGCAGCTCCTCGCTCAGAACGGTGCCTTCGTAAGTCAGCGTGCCCTTGCCAAAACGATTTTGAGTAACTGCCGGATACTTTCCGAAGAACGGGTGATCGTAATACGCTAACGGCGTGGCCGTATCGGGCAGAAGCATCTCAGCCCAATCGCTCACGCGGTTGGCGGCCCCGGCCTGGAAGGGGTCGCCCTTGAGGGCCAACGGCTCGTGCAGGTTGGAAAACTCCTGGTAGTGGAAGCCCGCGGCCTCGCGCAACGGGCCCGGCGCCATCACCGGGCGAACGGTCGAATACTCGTTGCAGAACCCGCTCTTGAACGCCAGCACCAGGTGGCCGCCCGTGCGCACGTACTCGACCAGGCGGGCCAGCAGGGCGTCGCTGGCCACGTAAAGGGGCGGAACCACGATCACCGTGTACGCGCTCAGGTCCGCGGTCTCCGGGAAAATGAAGTCCACGCCCACATTCAGGCGGTAGAGCGCGCGGTACATGCGCCGCATCTCGAGGTCGTAGCCGCCCAGATGGTGCCAGGGCATGTCTCCGGCGGGCTGTGACCCGAGAAACGGCATGTATTCGATGCCGCGGCGGGAATCGTTGCTGTAAAGCAGCGCCACCGGGGGCGACGCCTTCAGGTCCACGATCCGCGGGCCGATGCGTTGGAGTTCGTGCGCGGTGCGCGCGACCTCGGCGTAGACGCGCCCGGGCTCCAGATCGTGCGACAGCACACCTTTCCAGTAAGTCTCCTGGCCGTAGTGCAGCGAGTGCCAGTGCCAGTACTCGACCATATTGGCGCCCGTTGCGGCCATCAGGTAGACGTTCTGGCGCACCTGCCCGTCGTAGGGCGGAAACTGCCAGCGCGAATCCCAACCGATGGTCTGCGCGTTCGTCTCGGTCACCAGGTAGTTGGTCCGCTTAAGCGACCGCGCGAAATCGCCGCCATAGCTCGATCCTTCTCCGTCGTACAGGTCCTGCGCCGGATAGTAGGGATTGATGGCGGCAATATCCAGGTTCTTCGAAATGGCGTGCTCATCGACGTCGGAACGGGTGGCGCCGCCGAAATCCTGCGTGATGAACTGATCCGGGCGGAGGTACTCGGCGACCAGCGACGCCTGCCAGGCCAGGAAGCTGGTTGCGAGCGAGTCCTGGTAACGGTCCCACTCCAGCTTCCAGCCGGGATTGAGAATGCCGTTGCGGGGCGGCACCTCGGACCAGTCATGCAGGCTCTGGCCCCAGTAGACCAGGCCCCAGATCTTGTTCAGGCGCTCGACTGTGGAGAACTTCTCTCGCAGGTAGCGGACGAAGCCGGCTTGTACGTTGGCGCCCGCGGTGCCGTACGAGGTGGTCTCGTTGTCGATCTGGTAACCGATCACGGCGCGATTGTCCCGGTAGTGTTCGGCTATCTTGCGAATCGCGCGCTCGGAATAACGCAGGAAGTCCGGGTTCGTGATGTCCATGTTCTGGCGAATGCCGTAAGTCGCCTTTTGACCATCCAGGCGGGTCACCAGAATCTCCGGGTGCTTCTTGAACATCCACGGCGGAATCGAGTAAGTGGGCGTGCCCATGATGACCCGGATGTGCGCCCGCGCCAGGCGGTCGACGATGCGATCCATCCAGGCGAATTCGAAGCGGCCGTCCTCGGGCTCCCACACGCTCCAGGTGGATTCGCCCACCCGCACCACGTTGATGCCCGCCTGCTCCATCAACTGGACGTCCTTTTCCAAACGGTCCTCCGGCATGTACTCTTCATAGAAGGCCGCGCCGTAGAGGAACGTGTCCATCCGATCGGGAGAAAAGCGGGCCTGGGTCTGAGAGCGCACTACGGCAGCGCCGAGCAATACCGCGATCGGCGCCGCGAGCCACGGGCCGAGCCAGCGAACAGACAGGATCTTCATTCAGGTTAATGCTACCAGGACCGCGCCCGGGATGGACACGGCCGGTCGGGCAGGCGGTTCCGCCTGCCCCAGGCGCAGCCGGACCGCTCAGAAGCTGAACTTGACCGCGAGTTGAATGTCCCGCGGGCCTCCGCCGCCCAGATACGGGTAGCCGGTGCCGAAACCGGGTTGAATCGCGCTGAGAGAGGTACGGTGGCGTTGTAGCCATGAATACCCCCTAGACGTGGATTCGGCAGTTTGGCCTAGAGCATGGAATGCTGCCCACCTAAAGATGTAGCGTTTTTAATGTGTGCGCTATGGGGGTAGTCTTGCGCACACCTGAAGCTTTGGAGCCGCTATCCAGGGTACTCAGAGCCGGCCAAACGGGGCTTGGCCCCCGCTCGCCCGGCTCTGCTTCCGCCCTCAATCACGCCGGAGCATGACTCGCTAAGGTCATTTTTGGGCTTGTTCAGCCATTCTTCTAGTACGAAGCACGACGATTTCCTAGTACGAAGCCCGTTCTTGTGCTATATACTGTTACTGAAGATCAGAATTAAAAGTCTCCTCGCGAAAAAAGCCCGGGCTGCCCGCAGCGGCTCGGGCTTTGCTGTTGTTTGGCCCCCCTTTTGTGCCCCCGCCAGTTGTCACTTGCCGATGCAGAACGTCGAGAAGATGCGGTTGAGGATGTCGTCGGCCGTGGTGGCGCCGGTGAGGCCGTCGAGCGATTCGAGCGCCGCGTAGAGATCCAGGAGCAGCATCTCGTGAGGAATGTGGCCGGTGACGGCCGCCCGCGCGTTCGCGAGCGAGGCCAGCGCAGTTTTGAGCAGCTTCTCGTGACGAATGCTGGTGATGAACCCAGGTTCCACGACGGCTGGCGCGGCCGCCCGGAGGATCGAGCGCCGCAACTCCTGGATTCCCTCACCGGTGAGCGCGGAGACAGCGGCGAAATCGTCTTCCAGCTCGGCGCGCCGCGCGAGGTCGCTCTTGTTGCCAACCAGCAGGTGAGGCCCCTGGCCGCGGGCTCGCCCGATCAGCTCGCGGTCGCCCTCATCGACGGGCGCGGAAAGATCGACCACCACCAGTGTCAGGTCGGCGTCGGCCATGGCCTGAAAACTGCGCTCCACGCCGAGCGTCTCGACCAGGTCCTGGCCCGCGCGGATGCCCGCGGTGTCGAAGAGCTTCACGGGAATGCCGTCGAGCGACGCGGTCTCGGAAACCAGGTCGCGCGTGGTGCCGGGGATGGCGGTGACGATGGCGCGATCCTGCTCCAGCAGGCGGTTGAACAGGCTGCTCTTGCCCACATTGGGTCGCCCCACGATGGCCAGCTTCAGACCCTCATGCACCAGCTTCCCGAAAGCGAAGCTTGAAACCAGCCGTTCGATTCCCTGGGCGATCGGGTCGATGCGCGCCAGAATCTCCGCATCCTGCGGGATGGCCACGTCGTTATCGGCGAAGTCGATGCCGGCCTCGAGCAGCGCGATCAGGTCCACCAAACGGCTCTTGAGCGGCGCGATGCGCTTTGAAACCGAGCCATGGGCCTGCGCGGACGCGATGCGGGCCTGGTAGAGAGTGGTGGCCTCGATCAGATCGCGGACGGCCTCGGCCTGCGGCAGATCGATGCGGCCGTTGAGAAACGCGCGCAGCGTAAACTCACCGGGCTCCGCCAGGCGCGCGCCCGCTTCCGAAGCGCGCTCGACGGCGTGCCGCAGCACGACCGGCGATCCGTGACAGCCGATCTCGACCACGTCTTCGGCGGTATAGGAGCGCGGCCGCTCGAAGAAGGTCACCACCACCTGGTCGATCGGCTGCCCTTCGGCGTCCGGCAGTTCCGCCAGCAGCGCGCCCCAGGCCTCCCATGCGGGAGGCTTGCGGAAGCGCAGAATCCGCTCGGCGATCTCGCGGGCCCCGCTCCCCGAGATGCGGACGACGCCCAGCCCGCCGCGGCCTGCCGGCGTCGAGATGGCCACGATGGTGTCGTGCGGGTTCACTCACCACCGATTATGCACCCGGCCTGCCGGCAACAGGCCAGGAGGTCTGTCCCGCGCCCCGTCACCGCGCCGCCACGCGCTGCTTGATCTGACCGAGCATCAGCTCGGCCTGGCCGGTGGGAATGCGAATCTCACCCGCCAGGACGATCGCCAGCCGGCCCGCGCCGGTATCGGTGAACTCCGCGCTGCGAATGGTGGCGAAGCTCTGGGCGGCGGGCGGCAGCGTGGCGCTCAGGTTGGCGGCGGCCTTTTCGAGAGCGGATTCGACCGACGTGCAGATCTTCTGCCTCAGCATGTCGCCGAGAGACCCCGAGCGCAGCATCTCGCCGATAGATCCATCCGCCTCGATCTCGCCGGCCTCCGCCTCCAGCTTCACCGTGCTGTTTCCTTCGGCCACCAGTGCAATCTTCACTTGGACCACCGCGTCGCCGCCGGCCAGCCGCTTGACGATCTGCTTGCCCAGCGCCTTGGCGCACGCCCAGCGCTCATAGTGCAGCCGGGTGGTCAGCAGGCTGGCGGGATCGGCGGGCGCGAGCGCCGCGTCCTGGATCGCGATGCGATCGCCGCAGCGGTCCGAGCGGTCGAGATGGGCACGCATCAGGGCGGTCATGTTGCGCTGCAGGTCCGCCAGGTCGGCGGTCAGCTTGAGCCGGAACACCTCCTGGCCCCCGCCATGCGAAACGCGGGAGATGACGCCGGCTGCCGTGATCGCGACGGGCTGATTATCGATGTTGAACGAGCTCCGCACGGGCGGAATCGTCAGCGTCAGATCCTCGGCCCCTGCGGGCGAGACGGCGAGCATCATGACGGCCAGCAACAGAGTTCTCATTGGGTCCTACAGAACAGACGGCCACCCCTGCCCGCGAGGTTTCAGGCCCATATTTATGGGATAATGGGTTTATGAAGACCACCATGGAGATCCCGGACCTCCTCTTCCGGCAGGCCAAGGCTGCCGCCGCACGGCGCGGTGTGCCTCTGAAGCAGCTCTTCACAGAGGCGCTGAGGGAGCGCCTCCGGGAGAGCGGCAATGCGGCTCCCGAAAAGCCCTGGATGAGGGCGTTCGGCGGTCTCCGCGACCTCCACCGTGAGACCAGGCGCGTTGAGCGCTCCATAGAAGAGGCATTCGAGCGGGTCGACGAAGAGGACTGGCGGTGATCCTCGACACGAACGCCCTGTCGGCGTTTGCCGATGGTGACGCAAAGCTGCTCCGCCTCATCGAAGCCGAGGCAGACCTTGCGCTTCCAGTGATCGTGCTGGGCGAGTACCTCTACGGCATTCGCCAGTCTCACCATCGGGCACGCTACGAGCAGTGGATGGGCGAGGTGCTTCCGCTCTTCGACCTGCTGGCAGTCGAGCAGGAAACCGCCCGGCACTACGCCGGCATCCGCCACGAGTTGAAAGCCGCCGGCCTGCCGATCCCGAGCAACGACCTATGGATCGCCGCGCTGGCACGACAGCACCGCTTGCCCGTCGTCAGCCGCGACCGTCATTTCGAGGCTGTGAAGGGGCTTCGGCTGCTGGCCTGGTGACCCTGCGGCGCTCAGTGGCAGAGGCAGACGCGATCGGTAGTCGTGGCCAGCTTGCCGGTCAGGTACAGCGCCACGGCATCCTCGATGGAGTGCTTCGCGGCGGCCACGACCGGCTGGATTCCGTGTGCGGCGAGCGACTGCGCCGCGCCCGTGCCGATGCCGCCGCAGAGGACAGCGTCGCACCCATTCAGGATCTCAACGAAGCTGGCGTGATTCCCGCACGCGTCCGTCTCCCTTTCGCGAGTCGCGGTGGAGACAACCCGGCCATCTTCAGCTTTCAAAACAATGAATGCCGAGCTGCGGGCGAGGTGGTCGGCGACCGACACGCGGTCGGTGGTGGCAACGGCGATCGTGACTGACTTCATCTCTTCTATTATCGGCGGACCGCGGTGCCGCCTGCTCACACCTTCCATCTGCGGCCGCATTCGTTACATGCGGTCTTCGTCGTTGCAGGCAAGACGGGAAAACCGAGTATCAACCACGTCAGGAAACTGGCCCTCTTAGCGACGAACGGGTGCCTGTTGACGCCAGAAGCCCGACTACCGTCTGAACGAAATCCCAAGCACCACAGCTAAGACCACGACTACGACGGCCGTAACAGGGACCACGAGGGCCACGCCCAGTGCGCGGCGAGCCACCATTCGTGCCCGCTTCAGGTCCGCGTCTTCGGCCTTCAGCCGCGCGATCCTGGCCATCACGCGAAGCGCCATGAATACCGCTGCTCCCGACAAAATGCAGCCAACCTTCGGATCGAGAGCGCCGCCGCAATGCGGGCAAAAGGCTGCAATCGTGTTCACAGTTGTCTTGCAGGCTGGACACGCGTAAACACGCAAGCTTGGTCCTAAGATCGGTCGCCTCCTTGTCGGCGTTCGAGCCGTTACCTAATACGTCCCTAGCAAAACCCGCAGCACCACGGGCGACGCAGCGAAGTTCAGCCCCCAGTCCGTCTGATCGCCGTTCCAGATCCGCTCCGGCTTGAATACGCCGTTTTCGTACGTTCCCTCTTCGACCCGCAGGTACTCGCGCTGCTTGCCTGACGGGGCGTCGCTCACCTGGAAATCGACGCGGCAGAAGAACCCCGTCACCAGAAACGTGTTCTCTCCGAGGTCGGCCACAAGCGCGCGCCCCTTCGGTTCCTTGTTGCCGGGCGGGTTGTTGCCGAAACCAAAAACCGGGACGCCGTAGGAAACCGCGGCCTTCCAAGGCCCGAGGTCCATCGTCCGTGTGTGAGTCTGCTCCTCTTCCGCCACCGCGTGCAGCTTGCCCTCGAAATTGAGGCGCGCCAGGTCGCGCATCATCGGCGCGGCCAGCCTGTAGTTGAGAGCGAACTCGGCCAGCGACTCCTCGTTCACCCTCTCTGCGCCCAGCGGAGCGTTCGCGTAACCCGTATAGTCCATGCCGAACGGCGAGAACCCGATCGTCTGGCGTCCCAGTGCGGCGAAGAAATAGCGGGCGTACACCGGAGAGTTTCCGGTCTCGGGCACGAACAGCGCGTTGTCCGGACGGTGATAGAGATCCAGCACCTTGAAGTAGCGGGCGCTGTCGCTCGAGTAGATGTCGGGCGCGAGCAGGTCAATCGCGGGCGCAGCCGCCTTCCAGATCGGAATTACGTTGTCGGTGGCGCCGCCGCTCTCGTAGGTTCCTGGGGGCGCTTTGAACGGATCCCGCAGCGCCGCGTTGACGTAAAGCGGCAACGGGTACTCCGCCTTCCCCGCCGCGGCCACCTGCTGGATGTAGTGGGCCACGGACCAGGCGTGGAAGAACTCGTCGGCGTCCGAGCCGAAGACCGCGCTCCAGCTTGCGCTCCCGCCGGCCGCGTCCTTGTGCAGCGCCGCCAGCAGGTCCGCCGGCACGGGGCCCTCGAACAGCTTCTGCGCCGCGGGCGAATAGTCGCGCACGCTGCCCCACGTCCCCGGCTCGTTCTCCACCTGAACCATGATCACGGTGCGCTGCTGGTCGGCTTCCTTCAGGTGCCGCATGAAAGCCGCGAAGGCCCGCTGGTCGGCGGCGAGCATGGCCTGGGAGTAAGGTGACGGCGAATCCACCAGGCGGCCGTTCGCGCCCATGACGCGCGGGTAGCGGTCCGGCCCGGTCTTCAGCCACAGCGGCATGTAATGCGAGCTGCCGTTCTTCCAGGTGCCGAACCAGAGCAGCACCAGCCGCAAGTGATGCTCGCGCGCCTGACCGAGGAGCGTATCGACGACCGTATAGTCGAACTCTCCCGGCCGCGGCTCGAACTGCTCCCAGTAGACCGGGATCTCAACCGTGTTGGCCTGCAAGGCTTCCATAGCCGGCCAGACCTTCGGCAGCATGGCGGGCCAGCCGCTCGAGTTGTTTACCTGCGCGCCCAGCATCAGGTAGGGCGCGCCATCCACGAACAAGGCGTAGCGGCCGTCTTGATGGACGATGCGCGGAATCGGTTGCGGGCCGGTCTGCGCCTGGAGACCGGCGGCCATCGCGGCAATTAAGAGACCTCGGATGATCGGCATAGAAGTGTCTTCTCCCGCCTATGGTACTCCAGCGGCGGCCTGTGCGAAGATCAGGCGAGGTGTGGCGCGCGATCGATCGCAAGATGCTTACCGGGCCGCGACCGTCAGGAGTTTTAAAAGAATCCGGGGACACTCCGGGCTCGAACGCCGAATGTTCGGCCTGCGGACAATCGCAGGCGTGTCCCCAGGATTCTTTTACAGCTTCTCAGGGAGCGGTGTTGTTTCGGGCCCGTGGGCTGAAGCCTACGGCTGCACGCTGAAGCTTGCGCCACAAGGTGAGGCACAACGAATGTCTGGACAAGCGATTTATCGGGCCGCTCTTCTCGTTGCGGCGCTCGTCGCCGGAGCGCCATGTTACGGTGAGACCGTGGGAAAGCAGACCATCCCCCTTCATTCGAACTGGGAATTCCGCCAGCGCGGGGAGAACTCCGCCGAATGGCATCGCGCCGAGGTGCCTGGCTGCGTCCACCTCGATCTGCTCCGCAACAAGCTCATCCCCGACCCTTTCTACCGCGACAACGAAGCCAAGCTGCAATGGATCGAGAACGCTGACTGGGAGTACCGCACTACCATCCAGGCCGGCGAAGACTTGCTCCAGCGGCGCCACATCGAGCTGGTGTTTGAGGGACTCGACACTTACTCCGAGGTGTCTCTCAACGGCAAACCGGTGCTGACGGCCGACAACATGTTCCGCGAGTGGCGCGTGGATGTGAAGCCCTACCTCAAGGCGGGCGCTAACTCCCTGGTAATCTTTTTCCCTTCCCCGATCAAGGCGGCCGCCAAAGTCGCCGCCGCCGATAAGTGGCGCGAGAAGACCAAGACCGAAGAGAAGACTTACATCCGCAAAGCCGCCTACGAGTACGGCTGGGACTGGGGCCCTCGTTTCGTCACCAGCGGCATCTGGCGCCCGGTCAATATCGAGGCGTGGGATGACGCCCGGATCTCCGACCTGCACATCCGCCAGCGCGACGTGACCGCCCAGGTGGCGCACCTCGTCGCCGAGGTCGAAGTCATCGCGGCGGGCGACCTCCCGGCCGTGGTCACGCTGCAATACGCGGAGGCGGGCAAGAATCTCGAGCAGCAACGCAGCGTCGAGCTGCACACCGGTGTGAACCACGTCGATCTGCCACTCGAGATCGTCAAGCCGGATCTGTGGTATCCGGCGGGCTACGGCGCGCAGCCGATCTACGAATTCCAGGCGCGCCTGAAGGCCGGCGAGTCCCAGGACCATGCCTCCGCCCGCACCGGCCTCCGCTCCGTCGTGCTGCGCCGCGACCTCGACAAGTGGGGCCGCTCCTTCGAGTTCGTGATCAACGGCATTCCCGTTTTCGGCAAGGGCGCGGACGTGATTCCATTCGACAGTTTCCCCACGCGGGTAACTACCGCGCAGTATCGCGCGGTGCTCCAATCGGCCGTAGACGCCAACATGAACATGATCCGGCACTGGGGCGGCGGCTACTACGAGACCGAGGAGTTCTACGACATGTGCGACCGCCTCGGCATCATGATCTGGCAGGATTTTATGTTCGGCAACGACTGGCAGCCGGGCACCTATCCCTTCAAACAGAGCGTCGCCTCGGAGGCGGAACACCAGGTGCGGCGCCTGCGCAATCATCCCAGCATCGTGATCTGGTGCGGCAACAACGAGACCGAGGCCGCCTTCGCCTGGCGTGGCGGCAGCAAGCTCCCCTCCGAAGTGGGTCGCCGTATGTGGGAGGACTACCTCACGGTGTTCAGCGGGATCCTGCCCCGCATCGTGGAGCGGCTAACGCCCGAAACCCCGTACTGGCCCAGTTCGCCCAGCGCCGACTACGAAGAAACCTCGCCCGACTACCAGTCCGGCGACATGCATGACTGGAGCGTCTGGCACGGCCGCGTGCCCTTCCGTGACTATGAGAAACACTTCCCGCGCTTCATGACCGAGTACGGCTTCCAGTCGTTCCCCGAGATGCGCACCGTGGAATCCTTCAGCGTCCCGGAGGATCGCACCGGCATCACCACGCCGGTGATGCTGGCGCACCAGAAGAACGCCGCGGGCAACGCCATCATCCACCAGTACCTGCTGCGCGATTACCCGGAGCCGCGCGACTTCGCCGCGTTCCTTTACGTCAGCCAGGTCTTGCAGGCGGAGGGCATCAAGATCGGCGCAGAGCACCTGCGGCGCAACCGTCCCCGCACCATGGGCTCGATTTACTGGCAACTGAACGACTGCTGGCAGGTGGCCTCCTGGTCCAGCCTCGATTACTTCGGCTGCTGGAAGGCGCTTCAGTATTACGCCCGGCGCTTCTACAACGACCTGCTCGTTTCGCCGCACGAAGACAAGGGCGAGGTGGCGGTCTATGTGGTCTCGGACCGCACCACACCGGCCAAGGCCGAGCTTCGCGTCCGCATTGTCAACGTTGACGGCGCGACGCTCAGCGACAAATCCCAGAGCATACAGGCGGCGCCGCTCTCGAGCCAGGTTTACCTGCGGTTCCCCTTCCCCGCGAGCGCCGACCCCGGCCGGACCTTTGTCGCAACCGATCTGATTGTCGATGGCAAGACGGTTTCCAGCAACCTGCTGTTCATGGTTCCGACTAAGGAAGTCCATCTGCCGCCGGCAACGATCAAGACCGAGCTGAGCGACGGCCGCCTGCGCCTGTCTTCGCCCGTGCTGGCGCGCAGCGTCTATGTCTCCTTCGGCGGCCTCGACGCGAAGTTATCGGACAACTACTTCGATCTTCTGCCCGGCCAGCCGGTCGAGATCGCCATCACCAGCGCCGCGAGCGCGGACGATCTGCGCAAGAACCTCAAGGTGATGTCGCTCGTGGACGCGTTCGGGAAGTAGCCTTCAGCCCGCTTGCGCTCCCCGCCCCGCCGGGCGGACACTCGCGGTATGAGCGGCGATGTGTCCCGGAGGCATCTGCTCCTGGCGGGCGGAGCGGCGCTGGCCGCGCTCCCGCCTCCACGCTTTGAATCGGCGGGCACTCCCAAGATCTGCCTCCCCATCGAGCCCGAAGATGACGAGGCGGCCGCGCGCCGCATCAAGCAGCTCGGCGTCGATCACGTGATCGGCGGCGGCGGCCCGATTCCCTGGGACGAAGGCCGGCTCAAAGACCGCATGGCGCGGCTCCGCGCCAACGGCCTCACCCTCGGAAACCTCATGATCGCCGGCTTCCCCAACGCCATCTACGCCCGCCCCGGCCGCGACGAGGAGATCGAGAAGGTGATCCAATCCATCCGCGCCGCGGGACGCGCCGGCCTGCCCGTCGTCGAATACAACTGGTACGCGCACCGCGCCATGGAGGGTTACTTCGAAGAGACCGGCCGCGCCGGCGCCGGCTGGACCGGCTTCGATTACGAGCGCATGAAGGGCCTGCCGCCGCTCGCCGCCGAGGGCGCGCACTCGCTCGAGGAGATGTGGGGCAACATCACTTACTTCCTGAAGGCGGTCGTCCCGGCGGCAGCGGAGTCCGGAGTCCGGCTGGCGCTGCATCCCAACGATCCTCCGGCGCCCCTCAGCCGCGGATCGGGCCAGATCATGGGAACGGTGGAGGGGTGGAAGCGCCTCATCGGCATTGTCGACAGCCCCTCGAACGGCATCACGTTCGATTGCGGTGTCACCCGCGAGATGGGCCACGACCCAGCCGGGGTTTGCCGCTACTTCGGGTCCCGCGACCGCATCAATCACGTGCACTTTCGGAACGTCAAGGTGCAGAAGCCGTACGAGCGATACACTGAAGTATTCCTGGACGAAGGCGAGATCGACATGTTCGCCGTCATGAGGGAGCTGGTGAAGCAGAAGTACCCGCGCCTGATCTTTCCCGAGCATCCCCGCGCCATCGACTACGACGGCGAATGCCCCGGCTTCCACCCGCAGTATCCCGGTGGCGGCGGCTATGCGGCCTACGCCTTCAACGTGGGTTACACTCGGGCCATGCTGCAAGCGGCTCTGGCGCTGACCGAGCCGCGACCGTGACGAGCTGCAAAAGAACTCGGGGACACTCCGGGCTGGCAACGCCGAATGTCCAGCCTACGAACAAGCGCAGGCGTGTCCCCAGGATTCTCTTGCCGCTCCTGATGGAGCGGTCCGTTAGAGGGAGGGTTCGCGATGCAAATTCATTCCACAGCCGGCGGCCGGCGCTCGTTCCTGAAGGGCGTGGCCGGCGCCATGGGCCTCAGCCTCTGGGCTGACAACACGCTGGAGGCTCTTCCGCAGAACGTCAACACCAACTCCAAACCGTCGGAGTTGAAGATCACCGACCTGCGCGTGCTCGTCATCGGCCACGCGCCCATGACGTGCCCCATTATCCGCCTCGACACCAACCAGGGCATCTACGGCCTCGGCGAGGTTCGCGACGGAGCCAGCAAGAACTACGCGCTCATGCTGAAGAGCCGCCTCCTGGGCGAAAACCCCTGCAGCGTCGACAAGGTCTTCCGCAAGGTCAAGCAGTTCGGCGGCCAGTCGCGCCAGGGCGGCGGGGTCAGCGGAGTCGAGATGGCGCTTTGGGACCTGGCCGGCAAAGCCTACAACGTGCCGGTCTACCAGATGCTCGGCGGCCGCTTCCGCGACCGCATCCGCTGCTACGCGGACACCACGGAGTCGGACGACCCGAAGGTCTACGGCCAGCGCTTGAAGGGACGGCGCGACGAGGGCTTCACCTGGCTCAAGATGGACCTCGGCGTCGACCTGGTGGCAGACGTTCCGGGCGCGGTGACCAAGCCCGAGGACGTGAGCGTCGCTCAGGGAGAGCGCGTCGAGCATATGTTCACGGGGATCGAGATCACCGACAAAGGGGCGGCCCTGATGGCGGACTACGTCGGCCAGGTGCGCGAGATGGTCGGAATGGACATACCACTCTCGGCGGACCACTTTGGCCACATCGGGGTCAAAAGTTGCATCCGCCTGGGCAAGGCGCTCGAAAAGTACAACATGGCGTGGCTCGAGGACATGGTTCCCTGGCAGTACACCGACCTCCTGAAGGAGATCCGCTCCGCCATAGGCGTCCCTCTCCTCACCGGCGAAGACATCTACTTGAAGGAGCCGTTCATCGAGTTGTGCCGCGCCCACGCGGTGGACATCATCCATCCGGACCTGGCGACGGCGGGCGGCATTCTGGAGACCAAGAAGATCGGCGACGCCGCCCAGGAGCTCGGGGTGCCGATGGCGATGCACTTCGCTGGATCTCCGGTATCGTGCATGGCGAACGTCCATTGCGCCGCCGCGACCCAGAATTTCCTGGTGATGGAAAACCATTCGGTCGACGTGCCCTGGTGGGGCGACTTGGTGGATGGCATCGAGAAGCCCATCGTCAACAAAGGATTCATTACCGTCCCCGACAAGCCCGGCCTGGGAGTTACGCTGAACGAAGAGGCGGTCAAGCAGCACTTACTCGAACCGGGTTACTTCGAGCCGACTCCCCAGTGGGACGTCGATCGCAGCAACGACCGCCTGTGGAGTTGAACGCGCCGTACTGAGCCGCGACCGTGAGGGACTGTGAAGAAATCCGGGGGCGCTCCGGGCTGGCCATGCCGAGGGTGCCGCTTACGGACCGTCGCAGGCGTGTCCCCAGGATTTCTTTGCAGACCGAGAGGGAGCGGTCCTTTCCGAGGAGGTAATCAATGAGCCGTCTGACCATGCTGGCCGCGATAGCCGCGCTGCTGGCCCCCCTGCCCATCGGGGCGCAGTCCCTCACCCTCACCCGCCGGCAACTGATCGACTACACTCCCGACAACCCTTTCGACCGCTTCCCCGATGGCCGCCCCAGAGTCCCCGACTCGCTGATCGAGCGCGCCCGCGGCCTCTCGGCCGAAGAGGTCTGGGCGGTCCTGCCGGAGAAGGGCTTTCACAACCAATACGAGGACGGCTTCGAGGTCCTGCATCCCGGCACGAAACTCGTCGGCCGCGCCTTCACCGTGCAATTCATGCCCGCGCGCCCGGATCTGGAAGGCGTCCTGAAAGCCAAGGCGCAGGCCGCCGGCCTCGGCTCTTTGAAAAACCAGACTGCCATCGATATGTTGCAGCCTGGCGACGTGCTGGTGGTGGACCTGTTCGGGAAGGAGGACGGCGGCACGATCGTCGGCGACAACCTCTTCTACTACGTGATGAAAACCACCCACGGCGGCGGCCTGGTGGTGGACGGCTCGATCCGCGACCTCGAGGGCATCGCGGAAATGGACATGCCTGCGTACTACCGCCACGCGCACCCGAGCGCCATCTCCGGCGTAGTGCTGACCGGCATCAACGTCCCCATTCGCATCGGCCACGTGACGGTGATGCCCGGCGACCTGGTGATGGGCGACCGCGAGGGCGTCTACTTCATCCCGCCGCAACTGGCGCAGCAGGTCATGGACAACGCCGACATCCTCCACATCCACGACGAGTGGACCCGTAAGAAGTTCGACGAAGGCAAGTACAAGTCGAGCGACATCTACGGCTCCCCGCACGATCCCGCGCTCAAGAAGGAGTACGAGGAGTATCTGAAGAGGCGGCTGGAGGAGATCCGGGGGAAGTAGCTGGCCACCGTGTCCCGGCGTCACCAACGCTCTTCAGCGCGCTAGTGTCCTGAGGCAGAAGTTCACATAAATAGTGGAAACCCCTCTGCTATGCTGGGAATCCAACCAGCATGGGCCGACCGACAGAGCCAATCGTGCTGACCGAGGAGGAACGCCAGAAGCTGCAACAGTGGGCGCGCCGGCCGAAGACCGCGCAACGGCTGGCCTTGCGGGCGCGCATCGTACTGGGTTGCGCCGAGGGGCTGCAGAATCGCCAGGTAGCACGCCAGCTGCGCATCACGGACCAGACCGTGTGCAAGTGGCGGGGGCGGTTTCGCGAAGCCCGCTTGGAAGGGCTGGCGGATGAGCCGCGGCCCGGGGCTCCGCGCCGGATTTCCGATGCGCAGGTGGAGGCGCTGATCACCCGAACGTTGGAGTCGGTTCCACCGCAGGGCACGCACTGGTCGACGCGGTCCATGGCCGAGGCCTGCGGGATGTCCCAATCCGCCGTGAGCCGTATCTGGCGGGCGTTCGCGCTCCAACCGCACCGCGTCGAGACGTTCAAACTGTCGGCCGATCCGTTCTTCGTGGAGAAGGTCCGGGACATCGTGGGGCTGTATCTGAATCCGCCGCAGCGTGCTCTGGTGTTGTGCGTGGACGAGAAGAGCCAGATACAAGCCCTGGATCGCACGCGACCGATTCTCCCGTTGCGGCCGGGCGTGCCCGCACGGCAGACGCATGACTACGTTCGCAACGGGACCACCTCTCTATTCGCCGCGCTGGACATCGCCACCGGCAAAGTCATCGGTTCGCTGCACCACCGGCAGCGGCATCAGGAGTTTCTGCGTTTCCTGGAACGGATCGACGAAGCCGTTCCGGAGGCTCTCGACATTCATCTGGTGATGGACAACTACGGCACCCACAAGATGCCCAAAGTCCAGCGCTGGTTTGCGCGTCGGCCGCGCTACCACCTGCACTTCACACCCACCAGCGCCAGTTGGCTGAACCAGGTTGAGCGCTTCTTCGGTCTGCTTACAGAGCGGAGGATTCGGCGGGGGACTTTCGGCAGCGTCCGTGAACTGGAGTCGGCCATTCGGGACTACCTGGCTCATCACAACCAGAACCCCACGCCCTTCGCCTGGACTGCCGACGCCGACTCGATCCTCAAGAAGATCGCACGGTTTTGCGTGCGAACTTCTGACTCAGGACACTAGATCCTCCCGAACTTCGCCACCGCCTCTTTGAGCGAGCGATACTTCTCGATGAACGGCAGCATGCTGTGCTCGATGTTGTCCAACTCCTGAGCCTTCTTCAGCACCTCGGCCGCATGCGCGCGCGGCACCACGGCCACGCCGTCTTCATCGGCCGTGACGATGTCGCCCGCATTCACGCGGACGCCCGCGCACATCACCGGCACGTTCACCCCGGCGAAACGGTAGTGGTCGATGGTGGTCGAAGGCACCACGCCGCGGCTGAACACCGGAAACTGGAGCCGGCGAATCGTCGGAGTGTCCCGGATCGAGCCGTCGACCACGGCCCCGGCCAGGCCGCGGAACTTCATCGCGGTCGTCATGAGCGCGCCGATGCCCGCGTAGTCGGCGCCATCCTCGAGAACCATCACGTAAACCGAACCCGCCGGCGCCGCGTCGATCGCGTCCAGCATGCCCTGCGATGCCGGCGCGCCCTCGTGGTGCTCCTCTTTCTTCAGGAGCACCGTGACGGCGGGCCCGGCGAACTTGGTCGTGAATAGCGGCCGCATCTCGTGCGACATGTACCCGCGTGTGCCGTACAACTGCTCCAGCGCATCGGAAACCGAGGCGACCTCCACGGTGCGGAAGCCCTCGATCACGGGATCGCCGGCGGGCTGCGCCGTCAGCAATACCGTCATTGCGAGCGCCATCAGCGCCCCAACGGCCAGCATTCGTTTCATAGGTGCGTCCTCCCGGACCGGTTATGCCTGCGACGCGACGGGCGGCAGATCGCGCGCCACCACCGCGTCCTCGAATCCCACGCGTTTGTGGCTGCCGTCGCAGAATGGCTTGCTCTCGGAATGCCCGCAACGGCACAACGAAACCGCCGCGCGGCCGCCCAGTCCGAACTCTCTTCCCTCGGTGTCGACGATCGTGAAATCCCCCTCAACCCGCACCGGTCCGTTGCTCTTGACGATGATCCTGGTTTGCGGCATGCTCGGATGGTAGCATGCCGGCAAAACCGGGACTGCACCCAATTTCCGGCAGGGATGATCTGGGCAAAACCGGGACTGCACCCAATTTCCCGCAGTTGGAAATTGGTGGCTGTCCCGGCTTTGCCGCGCCGCAAGGGGGGAATCCGATGCCGTTCCAACTCGTTACCAGCGCCTTTATAGAGGGCGGTGAAATCCCGAAACTGTACACCTGCGAGGGCGCCAACGTCTCGCCCCCACTCGAATGGAGCGGCGAGCCGAGCGACACCAAAAGCTTCGCCCTGATCGCCGACGATCCCGACGCTCCCGCCGGAACCTGGAATCACTGGCTGCTGTGGGACATCCAGGCCTCGATCCACGCGCTGGCGCAAGGCTTCAAATCCGGAACGTTGGGCGTGAGCGGAGCCAGCGACTTCGGCAGACCCGGCTACGGCGGTCCCTGCCCGCCGCGCGGCCACGGACCGCACCGCTACTTCTTCAAGGTCTACGCGCTCGATGTCGAGAGCCTGAACCTGCGCGCCGGCGCCCGCCGCGCCGAGCTCGACCGCGCCATGCGCAATCACGTCCTGGCCCAGGCTCAGTACATGGGACGTTACGAGCGCAGGTAGGAGGCGCGGTCAGAATCCCTGGCGTTCTCCAGAGACCGGCATGCCGGAGTAATGGACATGGACCAGCCGCCACCCGCCTCGTTCCTTGCGATAGATCTGGGTTTCTCTGCCCATTGTGTTTAGGGATGCGCCATCCTTCTTGAGCTTGGCCGCGAAGTCCCAGTAGAACTCGGCCCACGCGGCATCCCCGTACACATGAATGGCGAGAAGGCATCCCCCATCGTTCGGACATAGAAGTTCTGTTTAACCTGGTCGAAACCGCGCTCGTGTCCGCGTGGGTGAATGAACGATACATCCGGCGACTGCGACCAGATCTGCGCGGCAAGATCCGTATCCGCGGCGTCGATGGATTGCGCGTATTTCTCGATGATTCCCTCGATCTGTTGACGGTCCGCGGGTTGCTGAGCCCGCACAGCGGCGGACAGCAGCAGACACGCCACAGCCATGCACGCGGCTTTCACTTCGTTACCCTCCCCCGCCCAGATATGCATAAACCACCGTAATCAGGCCGGTCAGCGCGGCCAGGATCAGGCTGTGGCGGAGCGTGAAACGGAACAGGCCGGCTTCGTCCGCTCGCCCCAGTCCGGCCGCGGCGCAGGCCACCGCGATGCTCTGCAGGCTGATCATCTTGCCCATCACGCCGCCCGCCGAGTTTGCCGCAGCCATCAGCACGGGGCTCAGCCCGAGCCGGGCCGCCGTGATCGCCTGCAGGTTACCGAACAGCGCGTTCGATGACGTGTCCGAGCCAGTCAGGAAGACGCCTAACCATCCCAGCAGCGCGCTGAAGAACGGGAACAGACGGCCGGTCCCCGCGAAGGCCAGCCCCAGCGTCCCGGTCGCGCCCGAATAGTTCATCAGAAACGCGAGCGCCAGCACCGCGGCGAAGGTAACGAGCGGCAGCGCGAGTTGCCGCGCCGTCGCCGCCGCCACGCCCGCGAGCCGCCGCACCGGCATCCGCAACAACGCAGCCGATAGCAGCGCTGCGATGAGGCACGCCGTCCCCGACGCCGCCAGCCAGTTGAACGTGTACACCGCCGAATACGCCGCCGCCCGCGTCACCACGGGCGGCACGCGCCACACCACATTGTGGAGACCCGGCCAGCCGAACACCAGGTTGGTCCGGTTCAACGCCGCGCGCACCGGCTCCCACCCCCATAGAAGAACCACCACGACCAGCAGGCCGTAGGGCGCCCACGCCAGTAGGACAGGCCTCCGGCCTGTCGCTGGACCGCGCCTCCGGCGGCCCGCAACCATCAGCCACGCCACCAGCGCGCCCATCGCGGCTAGCGAGCTCGCGATGTCGGTCAACTGCGGCCCCACGAAGTTCGAGACCGCGAACTGCGTACCCGCGAAAGCAGTCCCGCAGAGAACGGCCGGCCCCAGCACGTCCCGCAGGGCCTTCCGCCCGCCCATCACCGCGACCAGGTAGGCCGGGACAATGAGCGAAACCGGCGCGCAGATCCGTCCCACCGCGGCGCTGAGTTTCCCCAGCGGCAGACCGGTGACCCCCGCCAGTGTCACAACCGGAATCCCGATCGAGCCGAACGCAACCGGCGCGGTGTTCGCTAGCAGGCAGATCGCCGCAGCGTAGAACGGCGAAAACCCGAGCCCCACCAGCATCGCGGCAGCCACCGCCACCGGTGCCCCGAAGCCCGCCGCGCCCTCGAGAAACGCGCCGAACGCGAACGCGATCAGCAGTGCCTGAAGTCGCCGATCCGACGTGAGGCTGCCGATCGAGTCTTTGAGGATTTCGAACTTGCCGCTCTCCACCGTGATGCGGTAGAGCAAGAGGGCCGAGAACACGATCCAGCCGATTGGAAAGACGCCGAAGGCCGCGCCATACGCCGCTGCCGCCGCCACCAGCGCCGCCGGCATCCGGTACACCGCCAGCGCCACCAGCGCGGCCGCTCCCAGCGCGGAGAGCGAAGCGACCCACGCTGTCCGCCGCCGCACGCCGAGCAGATAGAGGAGCACGAAGACCGGCAGCGCCGCCGCACCCGTCGAAGCCGCCAGGCTCCCCGCCGCCGGCACATAGTTCTGCTCCCACATGCGATGAACCTTGATACCGGAGCGCGGCGGGGGCTGTCAACCGCGCCGGACCACCACCAGCGGGCTGGTCCCCCTCCGTGTTAGACTCATCCCTCGCGGACCGCGATTTACCAGCCAGCGCTTCGGAGCGTCAGGCAGGCGGCCAACGCAACAGGGAGAGAACATGAGCGAGCAGACTGCGACCTCAAAGGCGGGCGCGAATGCCCCGCAGAATACCGGATTAGCCTTGGCTGTCCTGGCCTCCGTGTTCTTCATTTTTGGTTTTGTAACGGCATTCAAAGACCCTCTGGTCCCCCACCTCAAGGGCATCTTCAGCCTGAGCCAGTGGGAGGCTGATTTGATTCAGTTCGCCTTTTTCTCGGCCTACTTCGTGATCTCTATCCCTTCGACCATCGTCGTCTCGAAGATGGGCCACCAGAAATCCATCGTGGTGGGAGTCGTGGTGATGGCCCTGGGAGCGCTGCTGATCATTCCCGCCGCCGGCATACTCTCGTTCGCCCTCTTTCTGGGCGCCTTGTGGGTGATCGCCGCCGGCATCACGCTGATCCAGGTAGCGGCGAATCCCTTTGCCACCCTGCTCGGCGCTCCGGAGAAAGCTCCCGCCCGCCTTACCCTGGTGCAGGCGTTTAACTCGCTCGGAACCACCGTCGCGCCGCTCCTGGGCGGCCTGGTCATCCTGACCAAGGTCAAGGAGGGCGTGCAGACAACCGCGGACCGGCTGGCCACGGCCGGCACCGTCAAGATTCCGTATCTCATCCTGGCCGTCCTGCTGCTCGGTCTGGCCTTTGTGATCGCGCGCCTGAAGATGCCGCAGCCCGCGCGGGATACGGCCACGGGCGGCGCCTGGGGCGAAATCTGGAAGCATCCGCACCTGGTCTTCGGAATCATCGCCATCTTCGTCTATGTCGGCGCCGAAGTCACCATCGGCGGCCACCTGATTAACTATGTCGTCGCCATCACCCCACTGTCCGCGCAGGAAGCGACCCGCTATGCCTCCCTCTATTGGGGCGGAGCGATGGTCGGCCGCTTCTTCGGCGCCGCGATTCTGGGCCGCTTCTCCGGCGGCAAGGTGCTCGGCGTCTGCGGCGCCATGTCTCTGCTGTGCTGCGCGACGACGATGACAACCGGCGGCATGATCGCGGTGTGGGCCGCGGCTCTGGTGGGCTTGTTCAACTCGATCATGTTCCCGACCACCTTCGCCCTGGCCGTTAACAAGCTCGGCCCGCTCACCGGTAAGGCTTCGGGCCTGCTCAACATGGCCATCTGCGGCGGCGCGCTGATTCCGCTGCTTCAGGGTTTGGTGATCGACCGCTCCGGCCACCCGGCCCCCGGGGCCGCCTTCTCCCCCGCCCAGGTTTCCGCGTTCCACCTGTCCTTCATCGTCCCGGCGCTCTGCTACCTGTGGATCATGTTCTACGGCTTCCGCGGCTCGCGCGTCAAGACCGCGTAACCGCACTCGCCTGTTGCTGACAAAGGGGACGCTCGAGGGCGTAACGCTCTCGGGCGTTCCCTTTTGCTTTCTGCGACGCCCCGCACCGCCGCGCATCCAATCAGCATGGCCCCCAGACTAAGCCTCAGTGACCTTGCCCCCATCGCCTTCGTTCCCACGCGCGACCCCGCCAGGGCGGAGGAATTCTATCAGGGCGTTCTCGGCCTGCGGTTGGTCAGTGAGGAGCTGCCCTTCGCGCTGGTGTTCGATCTCGACGGCGTCATGCTCCGCGTGACAATCGTCAAGGAATTGACGCCCGCTGCTTACACGATCTTGGGCTGGAGGACCGAGGATATCTCGGCGACCGTCCGGGCCTTACAGCAATCGGGCGTCGTCTTCGCGCGCTATCCCGGCATGGCTCAGAATGAGCTGGGCATCTGGACCGCCCCGGGCGGTGCCCAAGTAGCCTGGTTCCAAGATCCCGACGGAAACACGCTGAGCGTCTCCCAGCATCAGTCGACGCCGCAGCGCGCGCTGACGACTGATGGCTGACGGCCTCCCCAACTAGCAGGCGAAGTCCACCGCCCGCGCCACCATCACCGCCGGGTTCTGCTTCAACTGCGCCAGCACCGTCTCGGGCACCGCGGTGTCCGATTCCACGATAGCCAGCGCTTCGAGCGGCTCGCCCGCCTTGAGCGGCGCGTCGCGTCGGCCCAGCGAGAAATTCGCGATGTTGATCTCGTTCTTGCCGAGCACCGTTCCCACGTAGCCGATCACACCCGGCACGTCCTGGTTCTTCATGAACACCAGGTGCCCCGAGAGCGGCGCTTCGCAGTAGATCCCGTCCACGCGCATAACGCGCGGTCTGCCCAGCACTACCGCGCCTTCCACCGTCGTCACTCCCTGATCGGTTTCGAGCTCCAGCGTCACCGAATCCACGTGCGCCATCTTCTTCTCGTGCCGCTCGGAGATGCCGAGTCCGCGCTGGTCCGCCACGTGCATTGCGTTCACCAGCGTCGTCTTCTGCGAGAGCCACCGGTTGAGCAGCCCCACCAGACCGCCGTTGCGGATCAGGTGCGTGCTGCCGTCCCCGATCCTACCCGAGTAAACGAAGCGCACTCCGGCCGGGTTGCCGCGCGCGATCTGCCCGGCGAAGCACCCCAGCCGCTCGGCCAGGTCGATGTACGGCCCCAGCGACCGGTACTGCTCCGGCGTCATCGCCGGCATGTTGACCGCGTTGATGGCCACGCCGCTCTTCAGATACTCGGCAATCTGCTCGGCGATCCGCACGCCCACGATCTCCTGCGCCTCCTCGGTCGAGCCCGCGATGTGCGGCGTAGCGAGCAGGGTCTCGATGCCAAGCAGCGGAAGGTCCGGCGGCGGCGGTTCCGGCTTGAACACGTCCAGCGCGGCGCCGGCCACCTTGCCCGATTGCAGCGCTTCGGTGAGAGCGTCCTGATCGACCATCTCGCCGCGGGCGCAGTTGACGATGCGCACGCCCGTCTTCATCTGCGCGATGGCTTCGCGCGAGATCAGCATCTGCGTCTCCGGCGTCAGCGCCAGGTGCAACGTGATGTAGTCGCTCTCGGCGTAAAGCCGCGCCAGGTCCACCAGCTCGACGTTCAGGTCCGCGGCGATCTGCGAGCTCACGTAAGGATCGTTGGCCAGGATCCTCATCTCGAACGCCCGCGCGCGCATCACCACCTCGCGCCCGATGCTGCCCAGGCCGATCACGCCCAGCGTCTTCCCGCGAATCTCGTTGCCCAGAAACTTCTTCTTCTCCCACTTGCCGGCCTTGGTCGAGGCGCTGGCCTGGGGAATCGACCGGGCCATCGCCAGTATCAGCGCGATGGTGTGCTCGGCCACCGACGCCGCGTTGCCGCCCGGCGTGTTCATCACCAGGACGCCCGCCGCGGTGGCCGCTTTGAGGTCCACGTTGTCCACGCCCACGCCCGCTCGCCCGATCGCGCGCAGCCTCGGCGCCTTCTCGAGCACTTCCTTGGTAACCTTGACCGCGCTCCGGACCACCAGGGCATCGGCCTCGGGCAGACTGGTGAGATACTCCTTTGGGTTGGACACCACGATATTCCAACCCGCCTGGGACCGCAGCAGCTCGATGCCCGCCGCGGCCATCGGTTCAGCGATGAGAATGTTCATTGTCCGTGCGCTCCTAAGAATCGGCTCCGCTCCCTGATGGGCAGTCCCTGAAGGTCGCGACTCCCTGGACGACCACCGGCCCGGTCTTCCAGTCCATATAGAATAACAGAGTGATGGCTCTACTCGACCGGGTGCAAAAAGACATGACCGAGGCCATGAAGGCCCGGGCTGAAGACCGCTTGAGCGCGCTCCGCCTCATCAAGACCGCGCTCAAGAAACACGAAATCGACTCCATGAAGCCGCTGGACGAGCGGGCCGAGCAGCAGGTGCTGGCGACGCTGGTCAAACAGCGCCGCGAAGCCGCCGAGATGTTCCGCAAGGGCGGCCGCCCGAGCAGGCCGAGAAGGAGGAGGCCGAGCTGCGGCTCATCGAATCCTACATGCCGGCCATGGCCACCGGCGAGGAAATCGACACCGCCATCGCCGCGGCTCTGGCCGAAACCGGCGTCACCTCCGCCAGGCAGATGGGCGTGGTGATGAAGGCGGTGCAGGCCGCCCTCGCCGGCAAACGCGCCGACGGCAAAGCCCTCAGCGACAAGGTCCGCACCCGGCTCCAGTAGGACAGGCCTCCGGCCTGTCGTGGGCCGGCCTGTCGTGGGCCGGCCTGTCGGGGACCGGCCTCCGGCCTGTCGCCGCGTGGCGCAAGCATTCCTGCCCCACCCGCGCAACCCGGACTGCGCTCTAATGAAGAGTTGACCGGGAGGTTCCATGCGCTTCCTTAAAGGACTAGCCTTTCTCTTCTTGCTCGCCGGCCTCGTGCCCGCGCAGCAAACGCCCGCCAGCGGGATTGACCGCTCCTACCTCGATCCCACCTGCAAGGCCTGTGACGATTTCTGGCGCTACGCCGACGGCGGATGGCTCGACAAGAACCCCATCCCCGCCCGCTTTCCGTCATGGGGCGCCTTTCCCATGCTGGCCCAGCAGAACCGGGAGCGCCTGCGCACGATTCTCGATGCCGCCGCCCAGGACGCCTCTGCCAAGCCCGGCAGCAACGCTCAGAAGATCGGGGACCTGTACGCAAGCTGTCTCGATACGGATTCCATCGACGCGCTGGCTTTCCGGCCGCTTCAGCCCGACCTCGATCGCGTGGCCGCCATCCGCTCGGCCGCGGACCTCAAGGCTGCGCTCACCGCTCTCCAGCGCGTAGGCCGCATCGGCCCGTTCGGCCTCGGAGCGACGCAGGACTACAAAAACTCCAAGGAGACCATCGCCGCCCTGTTCGCCGGCGGTTTGTCGCTTCCGGACCGCGACTACTACTTCAAGGACGACGAGCGCTCCAAGATGATCCGCGACGAGTTCCTGAAGCATGTCGCTAAGACGCTGGAACTCGCCGGCGACACCCCGGAAGCCGCGGCCGCGGAGGCCCGCACCGTAATGTCCTTCGAGACCGCGCTGGCCCAGGCGACCCTCACGCGGGTCGAGCGCCGCGATCCCTATGCCACCTATCACCGCATGAACCTGGCAGGAGTGGCCGAGCTGGCCCCTGACTACGACTGGAAGATGGTGCTCCGCGAGTTCGATCTTCCCGAGTCCACGCCGGTCAACGTGACCGAGCCCGAGTTCGTCAAGACGTTCGGCCGTCAACTGGACGCGGTGCCGCTGGCGGATTGGAAGACCTGGCTGCGCTGGCGCCTGTTCGATGACGCGGCGGCCGAGCTCTCCAAGCCGTTTCGCGACGAGGATTTCTACTTCAACAAGACCGTGCTCACCGGCGTCAAGGAGCAGGAGCCGCGCTGGGAGATCTGCGCCACCAATGTCGACCGCGAACTGGGCGAGGCGCTCGGCCAGCTCTTCGTCGAGAAGTACTTCCCGCCCGAGAGCAAGCGGCGGATGACGGAACTGGTCACGAACCTGCGCGCCACTCTTGGCGACTCGCTCGAAAAGGCGGACTGGCTCACACCCGAGACCCGCAAGAACGCCGCCGCCAAGTTGGAGGCGTTCTATGCCAAGATCGGCTACCCCGACAAGTGGCGCGACTACTCCGCGGTAACCATCACGCGCAAGTCCTACTTCGAGGATGTGCGCGCGGCATCGCTCAACAACCGTCTCTATCGCCTGTCCAAAATCGGCAAGCCGCTCGACCGCAACGACTGGGGCATGACGCCGCCCACGGTCAACGCCTACTACAACCCGTCGCGCAACGAGATCGTCTTCCCCGCCGGCATCCTTCAGCCGCCGTTCTTCTTCCCCGGCGCCGACGACGCGGTCAACTACGGCGCCATCGGGGCCGTGATCGGGCACGAGATGGGCCACGGCTTCGACGACCAGGGCTCGAAATTCGACGGCGCCGGCAACCTCACCAACTGGTGGACCGCCGATGACCGCAAGAAGTTCGACCAGCGGGCGTCCTGCGTGGCCGATCAGTTCGACAGCATCGACGTCGGCGGCGGGCTGCACCACAAGGGCCGGCTGGTGCTCGGCGAAGCGATGGGAGATCTCGGCGGCCTCACGCTCGCCTACCGCGCCTACCATCGCTCTCTAGGGGGCAAAGAACCGCCGGTGCTGGACGGCTTCACCGGCGACCAGCGCTTCTTTCTCGCCTTCGCCCGCGTCTGGGCCATCAACTACCGCCCGGAAGCGGTGCGCCTGCAGCTCGACACCAACCCGCACCCGCTGCCCAAGTACCGCTGCAACGCGACGCTCCAGAACATGCCCGAGTTCCAGAAGGCCTTCGGGTGCAAGCTGGGCGACCCCATGGTCCGCCCTCCCGACGAGCGCTGCAAGCTGTGGTAGGAACGGTATTGAGGCACGGCTCGTGCGTCGAGAGTTGAACCAGGTCTGCCGGCACTCGTGCGGAGACCGTTCCTTGCGCTTCGCGGCCGATGACCACGCCTTTCTCGCCTACGGAGAGACTGGCACCTGACGCCGGCACTACCTCGTGCGGAATGGCTCTCCGAGATTAATGTAAAGCTTCCCTAACATAGGACAATCACTCAGGGCCCTAACTAGTATGTGTGCATCCGAAAATCACGGATAGGTCGTTCGCACGGGCTGCAATTAGTCTGTAACTACCTGGTGGGGTTAAGCGAGAACCGTCGCTTATTCCGATGTACAACACAACATTGTCATGATTCGATGTTACTAAGTGCGCAGCGGGACATGCCATCAAACGCTGTAGTGGGTTTGTAAGCTTAATGTAGCGCCCAGCGCCGTCATCTCGCGTCGGCAAGGGGCCGTTTGCAGGGGGGTGCGCCTCGGTTACCACGGGCGTGAAGAACAGGCTCGTAAAATCAACGGGTTACAGCCTAGTTGGGGCCCTTGCAGGGGCACTCGCGGTCGAGGCTCCAGGCGCAACGGTGGGGAGCGTGCACCACCCTCTCGGCAGGCCAAAACGGGGGGGGCACTTACCCGCTCGGAATAACTGGTGCCCTCCTTTACCCAGAGTTCGAAGTCCGCGGATTAGCCGACCTTCAGGACGATTGTATACTAGCCCAGGAGTCCAATACTTCGCCGGCTCCGGCCCTGGTCCGTCGTTCTCGATGAAGGTCCGATGCGGCGCGGGGTGAGCCTGTGTCTGTCTGGTTGCGATGTGCTCGCAAAGCATCCACGGGCTACTCAAGCGCCTCGTCGCGATCTTGCGAGAGAGGTACGGGCTGGAGGATTGGCGCCGGCTTGAAAATGAGAGGTGTCGTTTGAGAAATAGGTTGATCAAGTGCGTATTCTTTGCGGTCGTCGCATCGCTGTGCGTATCTATCGCGACGGCCACTCCACTGAGCCTTGCCAGCGGGTGGAGCTATCAGGTCCAGTACATGGGAGAAGGGGATGTTTTTAGCACCCAGTACACTGCAACCACAAGCGGGGCCATCGTCCTGACGGCGTGGGGCGCGGTTTCCGACCGGTTCAATATCTTTGTTGACGGAACTTTCGCGCTCAGTTCGTCCGTTGTTCCGGACTGGAACGACCTTGGCATGGCCGACGCCATTCCCACCACTGATTTCGACACGTTCGACCAGGTGGGCCTTTCGGGTCTGTACAGCACCGCCAAGTTCCTTGTAAAGAAGGGCGATGTGATCGCCATTCAGCTTAGTCATCTGGCGCCCGATGACGGCAGCATCTATTCGGATGGCACGTTTGGCGCTATGGCGATCCGAGCCACTCCGGAACCAGTCACGTTTGGTTTAACCGGTCTGGCTCTTCTTGCGCTCGGCGGTTTTTGGCGGCGCCGGACGGCGTCCAAGGAGCAACAATGAGCGGAAACAAGAATATCCTTCGCACGGTGCTTGCGGTTCTCCTGGTTTGTTTTGGGGCCCCGCTTGCCTTCGCCGGCCTGCCGTCGCTAACACCGACGGCTCAGACGTACACGTACAATCCCGTGACGATCATGGCGGGCGGCTATATCCCCAACATCATCGCCCACCCCACTGAGCCCGGTCTCTTCTACATTCGAACCGACATGGGCGGCACGTACCGGTGGGACACCGTGCAGCAGAAGTGGATTCCTCTGACGGATTTCACCGACGCGAACCATTACAGCAATTACCTCGGCCCGGAGAGCATCGCGCTCGACCCCACCGACCCCGACAAGCTCTACATTGCGACAGGGATGTACACCGGAAACCAGGCCTACATCCTCTACTCGACCAACCGCGGGGCGAGCTTCCAGTTCTATGCGCTGCCTTCGCCCATCGCAACGACGCTGGGCTCCAACAGCAACGGCCGTTCCGAGGGCGAACGCCTGGCGGTCAACCCGTTCAGACCCAATGAGCTCTTCTTCGCCACGCGCAAGAACGGCCTCTATGTCAGCGAAGACCGTGGTCAGACCTGGGCCCAATCGGCCACTTTCCCGGTCAAAACCTCGACCGACCCGGGTCTCGGCTTCGTCCTGTTCGACCGCTACCACAGCGGGCGCGTCTTTGTGGGCTATCTGCAAGCCGGCGGCTTGTACGAGTCGACGGACGGCGGCGTCACTTGGGCGCTCGTTCCCGGTCAGCCCACGGGGAAGTTCGCGGCCCCGACGGTTTCCAACCCCAATGTCACCCGCAAGCCCCAAAAAGCGGTGATCAACAGCAAGGGTATTCTGTATCTCACCGTCGGTGACCAAGCAGGTCCGAACAGCATGCTCAACGGCGAGGTCTGGAAGCTGGACATGAAGTCCGGCGAATGGACCAACATCACGCCCCCGGGCGCGATTGCGACCACTGTCTCCGGCGCTCAGGGCGGCTTCATCGGCATCGACGTGGATCCGCGGCAGCCCGACACCGTCGTGACTTCCACCTTCGACCGCTGGGGACCGATTGACACCATTTACCTCAGCCGCGATGCCGGCGCCACCTGGAAGGATCTGGGCGCGCTGGTCCAGTCCGACAGCGGAGTCCAGTACTATTTCCCCTTCAGCGTCACCGCGAAATCCCCCTGGCTGGCCTGGGGCGAGGAGCCGAAGTTCGGCTGGTGGATGTCCACGCTACTGATCGACCCGACCGATTCGGACCATCTCATGTACGCCACCGGCGCCACCGTCTTCGCGACCCACAACCTCTCGGCCGCCGATTCTGCCACACAGCCGGGCCAGGGCCCGACCTGGACCGTAGAAGCGCAGGGTGTCGAAGAGTGCGCCATCCTTTGGCTTATCAGCCCGACAAAAGGCGCGCACCTGCTGAGCGGGACCGGCGACGTGGGCGGATTCAGGCACGACGATTTTACCGTCTCGCCTCCGACCATGATGACCAATCCGATCTCCGGCAACGGCACCGGGCTGGACTGGGCCGGGCTGAACCCCGACCTCATGGTGCGAACCGGAAACACCGCTCCCAACGGCGCCACCTCCGTGGATGGAGGAACCACCTGGACACCGTTTGCGGCAACTGTGACCGCTTCGCTCAAGGTCGCTCTTTCGGCCGAGGGGAGCGTCATCTACCTCTCCAACCGGCAGTACTCGCTCAACGGCGGCAGTACCTTCATCGCTACCCCGACCAGCGGCGGCGGCTCGCTGCCGTCTTCGGGTATGAGCACCATCTTCGCCGACAAGGTCCGGCCCAGAGTCTTCTACACGTTCCAGTCCAGCACCGGCAACTTTTACTCCACGTATAAGTCCGATGGAACCGAGAATGGGTACACCTGGACCCTGATGAGTAACACCTTGCCCCATTCCGCAATGGGACAGATGGCGCCGAATTACGCCAAGGCCGGCGATATCTGGCTGACGCAGGGAACGGCGCTTTACCATTCCACTGACTTCGGCGCTTCGTGGACCAAAGTCAACGCTTCTGGCACGGCCGCCCTGCTGACGAACGTCACCACGGTTGCCCTCGGCGCCCCCAAGCCGGGGCTCACCTACCAGACGCTCTTCGTGTACGGCACCTACAACGGTATCCAGGGGATCTTTAGCTCCACCAATCAGGGAGCCTCCTGGATCCGCATCAGCGACGACGCGCACAACTACGGGGGTCCTGAGAACGCTCAGACCTTCGTGGCCGATCCCCGCACCTATGGCCGCATATACATGGGGATGAACGGGCGCGGCATCATCTACGGCGACATCGCCCAGTAGCCCCAGTCCGCTTCTGTGAACCGATCGCCGCGTGCACAACCTGCACGCGGCGATCGGACCCTCCGGCAATACCCCTTACATCACCGCCTGCGTGCCGTCGATTCTGTGCCCACCGGCCAGGTAGAGGAAACGGCGAAGGCGTAACGCAAACAGAGCGGAAAGCGCGCCGGCCAGCCGGACCTTCAATCCGGCCGCGAACCCGAAGTGCTTGCTCCCGTAGGTCGCCGCCCCCAGCGTCCAGTCCGCGGCCAGCAGATCGAGCGGCGCGGCGGGCATCGTCTGCCTGAGATCGTCTTCGGCGTGCCAGACGGCCCGCACGCCCGGATCGAACAGCGTCTTCTTCCCCGCGCGGCGGATCTGGATGCCGATCTCGGCGTCCGTCCAGGACTGCGCGTAGCGCTCGTCGATGTAGCGCAGGCCTTTCAGAAAGTAGCTCCGCACCATCAGCGCCGCCAGACTCGCAAACTCGATCGCGACCGTTTCCGCCGCGTCCTCGGCGACCGGCGCGGCCTCGAACTCTCCGGCTGCCGCGGCCGCGCGGAGGTTCTCGGGCCTCGGCAACTTGTACAGGCGCCCTGCGGGCTGGCCATCCGGCGTGATGAGGGCGGGGCAGACCGCAACCGCGTCGGGCGCTTGCTCCAGGCGCGCCGCGAGTCCCACGGCCGTATCCGGCAGAACCTCCGTCTTGGGATTCAGGAATAAGAAAAACTCACCCTTCGCCGTGCGCATCCCAATGTTTGCCGCCTTGACGAAACCGAAGTTGCGGGGGAGCCGCAGCGGCGTCACGCTCGGAAAGCTGTCGATCACGGCAGCGCTGTCATCCTCCGAGCCGTTGTCCACCACGATGACTTCGAAGCTTCCGCGTTCCGCCGACTGATCGAGCGCCGCCAGACACCGCCGCAACGCCCCGGCCATGTTGTAGGACACGACGAGCACCGACGTTCGAGGCGGGATTGGGGTCACTTCCATCCGAAATGCAATAATACCGCAGCGCCGCCAGGAGTGCCGCGGGGCGGCTGGAAAAGCATGTCCCGCCGCCCGCTGCCGGCGGACCGGTGCAGCTCGGCGTAAGTTGCGGTGATGTAGTCAGCTTCAGGAAACCCCAGCCCGCGGGCCGTGCGGTCGATCCAGCGCGGTGGCCCCTCGAGTTCCAGGAAGGTCCCGACCGGGGTCTCGTCGAGCATCGCCCGCCCGGCGGCGCAGGCAGGCTGGACATACTCGGTGCGGTACTTCTCATAGCGAAACACCGGCTGGTATCCCAGGGCCTCCAGGATCTGTCCGAGAGCTTCGCCGCCCTTCAGCTCGAACTCGATTTCCTTGCGAATCTTGTGCTTGCCGCGCTCGGCAGGCCCTTTGAAGGTGACCAGGCTCCGCGCGCCGCTGGTCCGCAGCCGGAGGAGCAGCCCGCGGCGCCGGAGCGTCTGGCCGGGCGTGTCAAGAATGACATTCTGCTCGAAAACGCGCCGTTTCGCCACCCGAAACCCGGCCTCCCGCAGCCGGCGCCGCCCCTCGGTAGCGTCCGTAAGCCGCAGCTTAATCTCGACTTCTCGTTTCGAGCCTGGTTCCCTTGCGTCCTTTGGCACGACAGTTGCATCATAGCAGTAGCAAGGCGGGAGGGGACGTACATGCTGACACCATTCGCGCTGGAAATCTACCGCCGGTATCAGAACGGCGAAACCGTCGAAGAGCTTTCCACGGAACTGGGAATTCCGGTGGAACGAATTGAAGACCGCATCCGGGCCGCCGAGGCCTACATCGCTCGGCGTAACCAAGTCGCAGCGTAGTCCGGGTGGGGCCCGGCTACAATAAGACCGTGCCCCACCAAGTCACTCTCATCCCCGGAGACGGCATCGGCCCCGAGGTGGCTCGATCCACGGTTCGAGCCGTCGAAGCTACCGGTGTCCGCATAGTCTGGGAATCGGTCGAGCTGAACGCCAAAACGATTGAAGACTCGGATGGCCAGGTTCCCCAGGCTGTCCTCGATTCCATCGAGCGCACCAAGACCGGCCTCAAGGGCCCCACCACCACACCGGTTGCGGGCGGCCACGTCAGCCTCAACGTGCAACTCCGCCGGAAGCTCGACCTGTTCGCCAATTTCCGGCCGGTGAGGAGCTTCCCCGGCATCAAGTCGCGCTTCAGCGACGTGTCCATCGACCTGGTCATCTTCCGCGAGAACACCGAGGACCTTTACTCCGGCCTGGAGCACGAAGTGGTCACGGACGTCGTGACCAGCCTGAAGGTCATCACGCGCTTCGCTTCCGAGCGCATCGCCCGCTACGCGTTCGGCTGGGCGCGCCGCAATGGCCGGCGTACGGTTGCCGCGGTGCACAAGGCGAATATCATGAAGCTCGGCGACGGCCTTTTTCTGCGCTGCTGCCGCGAGGTGGCCAAGGATTTCCCGGACATCAAGTACAAAGAGCTGATCGTCGATAACGCCGCGATGCAGTTGGTCATCCGGCCCGAGACCTTCGACGTGCTGGTGATGCCGAACCTTTACGGCGACATCATTTCGGACCTCGCGGCGGGCTTGGTGGGTGGTCTGGGGATCGTGCCTGGCGCGAACCTCGGCGCCGACCACGCCGTCTTCGAAGCCGTGCACGGCAGCGCACCGGATATCGCCGGGAAAGACCTGGCCAATCCCACCGCGCTGATGCAATCGGCCGCGCTGATGCTGGCCCACCTCGGCGAGGCCGGCGCGGCCAAACGCCTTCAGGCGGCGATCGAGTGGGTTTACGCGGAAGGCCGCCACCTCACGCCGGACGTGGGCGGCACGGGAACCACGACGGGGTTTACGGACGCGGTGGTGAGACGGCTGGGGGCGTAGGGCTCGCCGGTCCTCGCCCGTCGATCCTGAGCGTCAGCGCGAAGCCGGGCAGGCGCCGCCGTTGGTTCCGTCGCCGGAACACCTCCCCGGAGTTGTTAACATAAGAAGGGGCCTTGAGACCCAAGATAGAATCCTGGCTGAGAACAGACGGCTGATGACACTCGGGAGGAGCGCTTGAAGGACAACTGGCAGCAGCAACTGGAGGAGAGAATCCGCGCGCGCACCGCGCGTGTAGGCGTTGTCGGACTGGGCTACGTGGGCCTGCCCCTGGGCGTGGAGTTCGCCCGCGCCGGCTTCCGCGTCACCGGCATCGATGTCAGCGCAGCCAAGGTGGAACGGGTCAACGCCGGGGATTCCTACGTCCTCGACGTGCCCAGTGGGACGCTGGCCCCGCTGGTCTCGGCCGGCAAGCTCGAAGCGACCACCGACTTTTCCGCGATCACCGAGCTGGACACCATCGACATCTGCGTGCCCACGCCGCTCCGCAAGAGCAAAGACCCGGACATGAGTTACATCGACGCGGCCTGCCGCCAGATCGCGGAGTACATCCATCCGGGGATGCTGATCGTCCTGGAATCGACCACCTATCCGGGCACCACCGACGAGTTCGTGCTGCCCATGCTCCAGAAATCGGGCCTTCAGGTCGGCGAGGACTTCTTTCTGTGCTTCTCGCCGGAACGCGTCGATCCCGGCAACCCCAAGTACCAGACCATCAACATCCCCAAGGTGGTCGGCGGCATCACGCCGGCGTGCACGAAGCTGGGCTCGCTGTTCTACTCGCAGGCGCTCGAGACCGTCGTGCCGGTGGGCTCGACCAAAGTGGCCGAAATGGTGAAGCTGCTCGAGAACACCTTCCGCATGATCAACATCGGCCTGGTGAACGAGTTGGCGCAGATGTGCGACCGCATGGACATCAACGTCTGGGAAATCATCGATGCCGCGGCCACCAAACCCTTCGGGTTCATGCCCTTCTATCCCGGCCCCGGCCTGGGAGGCCACTGCATCCCGATCGACCCCTTCTATCTTTCCTGGAAGACCCGCCAGGCGGGCTTCGAGGCGCGCTTTATCGAGCTGGCCGGCTACGTCAACAGCCAGATGCCGCATTTCGTGGTGGACAAGGTCCAGAATGCGCTCAACGACTGCGCCAAGCCGCTGCAGGGCTCTCACGTTCACATCATGGGGGTCGCCTACAAGCGCGATATCGACGATCTGCGCGAGTCGCCCGCGCTCGACGTCATGCACCTGCTCAAGCGCCGCGGCGCCCGGGTGACTTACAGCGACCCCTATGTGGCGCGCCTCGAAGTGGACGGCATCGACCTCTGCGCCGAGCCGCCCGAACAGGCGGCGGCCGAGGCCGATTGCGTCGTGATCGTCACCGATCATTCGGCCTTCGACTATCCGGCGCTGGTCGCGAGCGCGCGCCTGATCGTGGACACGCGGAATGCCCTGCGCGGCATCTCCTCGCCGAAGATCGTCCGCCTGTAGGCGCTGCTCACGCACAAGCCCGCTTCAGAACGCCCCACGCAGCCACGAAAGCGCCGGGCTTTTCTTCTCCTCCCCGGCCATGCCGCTGGTGAGGATGCGGGCGAGCGACGCGACGGCGCGGCCGAAGGTGGTCGCCGGAGCCGCCGCCTGCCCTTCCATGAGCGCGCTCTGGAGCCCTTCGTAATCGCTGGGGAGGGTCGCGAAGACCTCGGTGCGCAGCGCCTGGCCGATTGCGTCCTCGAGCAGACCGATTTTGGAGTGGTAGCGGTTCACCACCACGCGGGGCATCGAGAGGCTCAACCCGCTCCGCTCCAGGTGCGCGAGCACGCGCTGCGTCGCGTGCAGCGCGGGCAATTCGTTGGTGGTCACCAGCAGAAGATCGTCGGAGAGGCGGGCCAGCGCCGCGTTCCAGCCGCCGTGCGCGCCGCCCGTATCGAGCACCACGAAATCGTAGGCCTGCCGCGCCGAGCCGACCAGGCCGGCAGGATCGAGCGGGTCGGTGTAGCAGTCCACGGGGCTCTCCGGCGAGGGCAGCACGTCGATGCCGCGGGATGGCGTCGCCAGCACCCGCCAGACGTCCTGGTCGAGTGCGCCGGCGTGGCTCACCGCGTCCACAAAGCTGTAAGTCGATTTGAGCTTGAGGACAAAGGCCACGGTTCCAGTCAGTCCATCCAGGTCCGCCAGCAGGCCCCGGCCGCCCCTCACGCGCCGTAACGCGAACGCCAGGTTGCAGGCGATAGTCGTGGCTCCGCAGGCGCCCTTCCCCGGCATGACGCAGATGACTCTTCCGCCTGCTGGAGCGCCGGTGAGACCCGTCCGCACGCGGGCGAGCTTCTTCAGCACGGCGTGCACCTGGTCGGAAGTGAACGGCTGGATGAGGAAGTCGTCCGCGCCTCCGCGCAGGCACCTCAGAATAAGGTCGGGATCGTTGGCGCGGAGCAGGGAAACGACGGGCACTTCGGGCGCGACGGCTCCCAGCCAGGAAAGAAGTCCGGCGGCGGTGGCGACGTCGGAGACAACGTCGAGGAGGCAGACCTCGAGCTTCGCGGCCAACCTGGTGGCCTCGGCGCGGTTCGGATAGCTGTCAACTATCTCGAGCCTTGCGCCTGGCAGTTCGCTGGCCAGCGCCCGAGCCAGCTCCGCGGACATGCGGCTGTCCGGGCAGATGACCAGTACCGGCGCGCTGCTGTCGTTGCCGTTCCGGGCGTTGTTCAAGCTCAAGACGTGCCTGTCCATAACCCTCATCGGTCGCCCGGCGCGGTTCTTGATGGCAAGAAGCGGTATCCTGAGTTCCGTGTTACTGCTGTTGAGAACGGCCCTCCTGGGCGCCTGCGCCTCCCTGGCGTTTGCCGAGACGCCTCCGCTCATCCGCATCCTTTCGGACGAGCTCGACCGCAATTTCCGCATCCTGAAGGAGAAGGCCGACCCGGCGCCGTACTACATCGCCTACGAGGTCACCGAGCGCGAGGCGGCCGGGGTCTCGGCGACGCTTGGCGCGCTCGACAACGCGCGCCAGGATCGCAGCCGCGTGCTCGATGTGACGGTTCGAGTCGGCACTCCCGCCCTCGACAGCTACCACCGTATCCGCGGCCAGTACGCGCACTTCACCGCCGCGGTTCCCCTCCCGCTCGAAGACAATCCGGCGGCCATCCAGCGCGTCCTCTGGCT
This sequence comes from Bryobacterales bacterium, assembly GCA_963719445.1. Lineage (GTDB taxonomy): Bacteria > Acidobacteriota > Terriglobia > Bryobacterales > Bryobacteraceae > DASWZN01. Next base: position 1,298,961 of record OY970385.1, on the reverse strand, counting down.
CGAAACCGATCGGGTGTACCGGCAGGCCGCCGAGCGGCTGATCAGGATCAAGAGCAACCAGGACGTCAGCGTCGCTGAAGCGGACGACTCGGCCGATTTCTCCAGCGAGATCCCGGTCACGTGGTTCGAACCGGTTCCGCGCCTCGCCTTTCCCCTCGACCAGGCCGAGGCCCGCGTGCGCAAGCTGTCGCGCGTGTTCGAGGACTTCCCCTCCTTGATCATGTCCAGCGTCTCACTGAGCGCCAACCGAGAGACCCGTTACTTCGTGAACACCGAGGGCACACGCCTCCAGCACGGGCGCGGCTTCGCCGGCATCAGCTTCAGCGCGCGCTCGAAAGCCGCCGACGGGATGGACCTCGGAGTGGCCGACGGCTTCGATGCCACCGACATCGCGGCGCTGCCGAAGGATGACGTCGTTCTGAAGGCGGTCGAGCGCGTGGCCTCGCTCTCGGCGGCCCTGCCGCGCGCCCCTGTCGTGGATCCCTACGCCGGTCCGGCGATGCTTTCCGGCCGTGCCGCCGCGGTCCTGTTCCACGAGATCTTCGGCCATCGCATTGAGGGACACCGGCAGAAAGACGAGAGCCAGGACCAGACCTTCACGAAAATGGTTGGCAAACCGGTGCTGCCGGATTCCCTCTCGGTGGTCTTCGATCCGACGCGGCGCAAGGCGGGCGATACGTGGCTGAACGGCTCGTACCTCTACGATGACGAAGGCGTCAAGGCGCAGCCGGTCACGATCGTCGATAAGGGAGTGCTCAAAGCGTTTCTCATGTCGCGGTCGCCGATCCATGGCTTCAGCCAGTCGAACGGCCACGGGCGCCGCCAGCCGGGCCGGGAGGTGGTCTCGCGCCAGTCGAACCTGTTCGTCGAGTCCTCGCAGATGGTTTCCGAAGCGAAGCTGCGGGAAACGCTGCTGGCCGAAATCCGCCGCCAGAACAAGCCCTACGGCCTCTACTTCGAGCAGGTCACAGGCGGCTTCACCACCACCGGCAGGCAGGGCGTGCAGGCTTTCAAGGTGATTCCGGTGATCGTCTACCGGGTCTACCCCGACGGCCGCCCGGACGAGCTGGTGCGCGGAGCCGATATCGTCGGCACGCCGCTGGCGAGTTTCGCCAGGATCATCGCCACCGGCGGCCGGCAGGAAGTCTTCAACGGGTACTGCGGCGCCGAGTCGGGAAGCGTGCCGGTTGCGGCCGTGGCGCCCGCGCTGGTCATCTCGGAGCTGGAGATTCAGAAGAAGCCGAAGTCGGAGGACCGCCCGCCCTTCCTGCCGCCGCCTCCGGCCGGAGCTGCGCAATGAGGGGAAAACGCCTGCGCCACATCTGGAGAACGGCGCTCTGCCTGCTCCTTGCCCTTCCCGCGCTCGCTGCCGACGCGAAGGATCCGATCCTGCGCGCAATGGAAGACGAGATGGCGCGCTCGCGCACGCTCAGGACCATGGCCCTGGCGCAGCCGTATTACTTCGAGTACGCCATTCACGACGCCTATCGCCTGGACATTTCCGCTTCCCTGGGGGCGCTGATCAGCTCGCGCAGCGTGCACTTCCGCTTTCCTCAAGTGGAGGTGCGCGCCGGCGACTACAAGTTCGACGACACCAACTTTGCGGGCAGTTACAACCACGGGAGTGGTTACGACGCGCTCCCGCTCGACGATTCCTATCCCGTTCTGCGCCACCACCTGTGGCTGGCGACGGACCAGGCATACAAGCAGTCCCTGGAACTGCTCTCGCTCAAGCGCGCCGCCCTGCGCGATGTAACGCTGAGCGAGGACCTTCCGGATTTCTGTCCCGCCGCGCCGCTCGAGCGGCTTACCGCAGCCCGCATCCATCCGTTCGACGAGGCCGGCTGGGTCGCGCGCGTGCGCCGTCTGTCCGCGCTGTTCGCGAACTACCCGGCCCTGCGGTCTTCGGGCGTGTCGTTCGACGGCGGGCAAGGCCTGTTCTACCTGGCGACTTCGGAAGGCACGCGCATTCGGGTTCCGGAGACCAGCGTCGCCGTGAGCCTGCGCGCCAACACCCAGGCGCCCGATGGAATGGTGCTGCGCGATACGGCCTCCTTCTATTCGCTCGATCCCGACGGCCTGCCGCCCGACGCCGAGCTGGAGCGCGGCGTCACGGAGGTAGCCGAAAACCTCACCGCCCTGGCCCGCGCGCCCGTCGGCGAGTCCTACTCGGGGCCGGTTCTGTTCGAGGGCGTGGCATCGGCTCAGCTATTCGCCCAAGTGCTGGGCGGGAACCTGGCAGTGCCGCGGCGGCCCGTCACGCCGCCCGGCCGAACGCTGCCGCTTGTGCCGAGCGAGCTCGAGAACCGCATGGGCGACCGGATCCTTCCCGAATGGATGGACGTGACGGACGACCCGACGCAGTCCGAGTGGCACGGGCGCGCGCTGTTCGGCCACTACGATGTGGACATGGAAGGCGTCGCCGCCCAGAGCGTATCCCTGGTGGAGAAGGGAGTGCTGAAGAACTTCCTGCTGACGCGCCAGCCCGTCAAGACCTTCCGCTCTTCGAACGGGCACGCCCGGCTCCCAGGAAGCTTTGGCTCCAAAGCCGCCGGTATCGGCAACCTGTTTGTGAGCGCCAGCGGGGGCGTCTCGGAGGCCGCGTTGCGGCAGCGCCTGATCGATCTCTGCCGCCAGCGCAACAAGCCGTACGGGATCGCGATCCGCAAGCTGGATTTCCCCACCGCCGCTTCCGGCGGGGACCTGCGCCGTGCGATGACGCCATCGGGCGGCGGCCGGCCGGTCAGCCCGCCGGTTCTGGTCTATCGGGTTTACCCCGACGGGCATGAGCAGTTGGTGCGCGGCGTCCGCCTGCGCGGCCTGAACGCGCGCTCGTTGAAGGACATCCTGGCCGCATCGAGTGAAACAACCGTGTTCGATTTTTATGACACCGGCGCGCCGCTCGGCATCGTGGCCGGCTCTTTCGTCTCGGAGGCGTCCGTGGTGGCGCCCTCGGTGCTGATTGACGACGTGGAGATCGAGCGGGTCGAGGAAGAGCTGCCCAAGCTGCCGGTGGTCCCGGCGCCGCCCGCCGGTACAGTACAGTGAAAGATGGGTCTTCTTAACCGCGCCATTCTCCGCGAGCTGTTCTCGAACGCTTTCCTGGGGACGGCGCTCTTCACCTTCGTGCTGTTCCTGCAGCGCGCCGGGAAGAGCTTCGAGTTGCTGGTGCGCAGCTCGGCGACGGCCTCGACGGTGGCCTACCTGTTCGGCCTGCTCCTCCCGTTCGTCCTCACCTTCGCGCTGCCCACCGGCGCGCTGGTGGGCATCCTGATCACGCTGAGCCGCATGTCGAGCGACGGCGAGATTGTAGGCATGCGCGCAGCCGGCGTGCCCAGCCGCCGAATCCTGTACCCGGTGCTGGTGGTGGGGATCTTCTTCACGCTGGTCACCGCGGCCTGCTCGCTGTGGCTGACCCCTTGGTCCATCCGCCAGACGGACACGCTGCTGCGCCGGCTGGCCGCCGAGGAGCTCACGGCCGAGGTGCAGGCACGCGTCTTCGAGGAGCAGTTCCCTAACACCGTGCTCTATTTGGGCGATTCGATTGCGGGCCGGACGCAGCTCTGGCGCGACGTCTTCATCGCCGATCTGCGCGCGCCCAGCGATCGCCCCTCGAACGGCCAGGACGAGGGCACAGGACCGAACATCACGCTGGCGCGCGAAGCGATCGCCGCGCCCGACGTCAAGAACAACCGCATCCAGCTTCACCTCATCGACGCCAGCACGCACCAGGCGACCAAGGATCCCAAGGTCTACATCAGCACCAGCTTTCCCTCGGGCGACCAGGCTCTGGAAGCCGCAAAGCCTCCCGACGTGCACGCGGCGCGGCCCTTCAGCGAAATGGATACCGGCCCCGTCATCCGCGCCGCCCGCCAATCCCGCGACGCCGCCATCGAGCTGCACCGCCGGTTCGCGCTGCCCTTCGCGTGCGTGCTGCTGGCGGTGGTGGGTATCGCTCTGGGCGCGTCCTCGCGCAAGACGGGCAAGTCCGCGGCTTTCGTGGTCACCGTCTTTCTGGCGTTTCTGTATTACATGGGCCTGATCAGCCTGATCAGCATGGCCCAGCAGGGCACGCTCCCGGCCGGCCCCGCCATCTGGCTGCCCAACGCGGTATTCGCGATGGCTGGCATCATCCTGCTCGCGCGCCTGGAGCGGCCGGGTGACCGGAACTTCGTCGATTCCGTCAGGGTTTTCTTCCAGACCGCCTGGTCGCACGTGCGCAAGGGAATCCCGCGCCCGGAGGGCGAAGGCCGCGTGGCCGGCCGTCTGGCGCGGATGCACTTCCTGCCGCTGATCGTTGACACGTATATCCTGACCAGCTTCCTCTTCTACTTCACGCTGCTGCTGGCCAGCTTCGTTTTCATGACGCAGGTGTACACCTTCTTCGAGCTTCTCGGCGACATTTTCAAGAACCACATCGTCATGTCGAAGGTGCTGGGCTACCATATGTTCCTCACTCCGGAGCTGGTGTACGAGTCGACTCCGGTGAGCGTGCTGGTGGCCGTGCTGGTCACTTTCGGCATTATGGCCAAGCACAACGAGGTGATTGCGTTCAAAGCGACCGGCGTGAGCCTGTACCGCCTGGCTGCGCCCGTGCTCGTCGCCAGTCTCATGCTGAGCGCGGGCCTGTTCGGCCTCGATTACTCGGGCATTCTGCCGGAAGCGAACCGGCGCCAGGATGCGCTGCGCGACGAGATCAAAGGCCGTGCGCCACGAACTTACCTGCGGCCCGACCGCAAGTGGATCTACGGTCAGGGCCCGCGCATTTACTACTACAAGTACTTCGACACGAGGTCGTCGGCCATGGACGACGTCAACGTCTATGAGTTCGGCATGCGGCCGTTCCGGCTGGTGCGGCACATCTCCGCCCAGCGCGCGCGCTGGGAGTCCGCCACGGGCACGTGGATCTTCGTGAACGGGTGGAGCCGCGAGATGAAAACGCGCGTAGAATCCACGGGCAGTGTTTTCCAGGCGACCACGTTCCCGGAGCTGACCGAGCCGCCCGGCTACTTCTTGAAAGAAGTCATCCAGGACAAACAGATGAATTTCACGCAGCTCGGCGCCTACATCCGGGAGCTGCGGCAGAGCGGATTCGACACGGTCCACCTGCGCGTGCAGTTGGCGAAGAAGTTCTCGGTGCCGCTGTTCGCTTTCATCATGGCGCTGATCTCGGTTCCATTCGCGTTTCTCACCGGCTCGCGGGGCGCGATGGCCGGAGTGGGTGTGAGCCTGGGCGTCGCGGTGGCGTACTGGTCGCTGGGGCAGTTGTTCGAGCAGCTCGGCAACGTCAACCAGTTGCCGCCAGAGCTGGCAGCCTGGGCCCCTGACGCGCTTTTCGCCCTCGCCGCCCTGTACCTGCTGGCGCGGCTGCGCACGTAGGACAGGCCTCCGGCCTGTCGCGGCGGAACGGCCTGTCGCGGGACGCGGGCAGTCTGGACCGCCTGCCCCATCCCCAATCTGCGACAATACTTGGTTCGCATGATCCGCCGGCTTCGATCGATTTGGATTTGGGGCGCCAGCGCCTCCATCATCCTGTTCTGGTGCCCTGTGCTGGCCGTGGTGTGGCTGTTTGACCGCGACCCGCTCAAGCGCCGGACCGGCCGCTGGTTCCGCAGCCTGGGACGGGTCCTGGCAAAGGTCAATCCCTGGCGAATCCACGTCTCCGGCAGCGAGAACAAGCAGCCGGGCCAGGCTTACGTGGTGGTGAGCAATCACCAGTCCCTGGCCGACATTCCAGTGATCTCCCACCTGGTGACGGACTCGAAATGGCTGGCCAAAGCGGAGCTGTTCCGGGTGCCGGTAGTCGGCTGGATGCTGCGCATGGCCGCCGACATCCCCGTGGACCGGTCCGATCGCCGCAAGGCCGCCCAGGCGATGCTGCGGTGCGCGCGCACCCTGCGCGAGGGCTGCTCGATTGTCTTCTTCCCGGAGGGCACGCGCTCGAAGGACGGCGAGATCCAGCCCTTCAACGACGGTCCCTTTCAATTGGCGATCCGCGAGCGGACGCCGATTCTGCCGCTGGTGCTGGACGGCTCAGGCGCGGCCCTTCCGAAAAGCACCTGGATGTTCGGCCCGGCCCAGGACATCTACCTGCGGGCGCTGGAACCCGTGCCCGTCGATGGCTGGGAGGTTCGGCAGGCCGCGGCCCTGCGCGACGCGGTCCGGCAGAGGATGGTGGATGAGCTGGGCCGGTTACGCGGGGCTGCCGGCGCTCCGTGACAGTCTCCACACGCCCCGGGCGATGCCCGCCAGGATTAGCAGCACCAGCGGCGCGGCGGCCAGCGCGAGCCCGCGGCCTGCTCCCCGGGCCAGCGCCGCAACCCTGGGATCCGACGGGGAAATACCCGCGGATGCCAGGAACTTCGCGTCCAGTTGCCCCACATGGCTCGACCACAGCACGGCGATGAGAACCGCCAGCCCGAGCACGGCCAGCCCCACCTGGAACCAGCGAGTCTCGCGCGTCCAGCTCCCCTGGCGGAGCACTTCGGTCTTCAGCATGATGATCCCCGCCAGCCACACGTTCAGCAGCAGGAGCGGCACGTGTATGCCCACGGCGCTGAGCGGAACCGCCCAGAAGCGGGGAAGCCCGGAGTTGGTCCAAACGCCGATCACGTTCGGATAAAAATTGAAAAGCACCAGGATCGTTACGGCAAGGTAGATCTGGATCACGAGGCGGACGGGCCTCAGCTTGCCGCCGTCGAACGGAGCGGGCGCCGGGGAGAGTTTCGCGGGATCGAACACCGCCTCCGGCTTGGTGCGGAGCGAGGAGAGCCGCTCCAGAACGACGAAGACCACCACCAGAACGCCCAGATTCAGCAAGGCCGAGTTGAGGTATCCCAGCAGCCATTTCCCGAGAGCGCTCGCACTGAGGCCACCGGCGTAGGGAAGGGTCAAGAGCGAGAGCGCCAGGACCGCCACGGGCACCACCTTCACCAGCCGGAAGAAAGCGGGCAGCGATCCGGCGCCGATCAGAAGGCGCCGCTCGTACCCATAGCGGGCCGCGACCGCCTCGGGCGGGCCCATCTCCCGGAGCACGCGCAAGACCACGGCCTCCCTGCTCTCGCCCGCACGCAGCTCGTCGTCCACGCGGTCGCCTATCAGCGACAGCAGCTCCCGCGCCACGTCCTCCCGCCGTTCCGGCGGCAGGTGCCTGCCAACGTGATACACATATCGGCTGATCAATTCGGTAGCGTCCTGGTTCATTTGAGTACCCTCCGGAGGGCTTTCGAAAGCTGCTCCCATTCGCCGCTCAGCGCGTCGAGCGTCGCCTCGCCCTGTTTCGTAATCCTGTAGTAGCGCCGCGGCCGGCCTTCCTCAATGGCCCAACGGCTGGACAGCAGCTCCTGCGATTCCAGCCTGCGCAGCAGGGGATAGAGCGTCCCCTCGTCGACTTGCAGGTCCGCCTCTGCCAGGAACTTCTTGAGTGAGTAACCATACTGCTCGGCCCGCAAAGCGGCCAACGCCGCCAGAACCAGCGCGCCGCGCCGGAGCTCGAGCGCCAGACTCTCCGGAACCGCGGTGGGATGTTCGGTTGTCTTTGACACTGTATGCTACATCATACTGTGTGTCACACTGTATGTCAAGAGGGAACGTGGGGCTGGACTCCAGTCCTGCAATCGGTCTCCGGACCGGCCCTGGAGTGCGCGAGCGCGAGGCCCTCGAGTTGATTGGCGAGGCGATGCGGCATGGAGCCAGTCTAATCCTGGTTCCGGTGGAGAGGCTCGAGGATGATTTCTTGCCGGCGGCATCGTTTCCCGGCATGTGAGTGCCAGCCCGGCGTTGCGAGACTTCGCGCGCTGACGGTCGAGGAACGTCGGAAACAGCGGACTAGTTGCCGCTGGCCGGCGCCCCTGCCGCGTTGGCCTTCACGAAGGCGTCGACATTGCCCTTGTCGACCAGCGTCGCCCCCGTATCCACGAAGTTCGGAAACGGCGAGCGGGTGTCCTCGGCAAATTTCACCTGAAGCGACGGCGGCTTCTGGTGGTGAATCATATCGAGCAGCTTCAGCCCGAAGTACGCCATCGTGTACGGCCTCTGTACCAGCGTGGCGGCGATCATGCCCTTCTGGATCCACTCCAGCGTCCGCGGATCGGCATCCATGGCGATAACGAGCTTGCCCTTGATCTGTTTGCGGTCGAGCACGTCGGCCACCTCGGGACAGGACAGCGCCTCCAGGCACACGAACGCATCCACCGGCCGGTTCTTCTCGATAATCTCCATGGTGTGGTCGAAGGCAATCCGTGGGTCGCCTTTGATGCTGAACTCCTCGACCACCTTGATGCCCGGGCTGGTCTTGAGGGCGTCTTCATACCCGTGCCACCGCTCCCGCAGGTTGGCCTGCTCCGGGATGGTGAAGACTACTACGTTCCCTTTGCCCTGAAGCTGCCGGGCCAGCACTGCGCCGCCCCGGCGGCCGGCTTCGTAATTGTCGGTGCCAATGAACATCAGGCGCTTGCTCGCGGGCGAGTCCGCATCCACCGTGATCACGGGAATGCCCTGAGCGATGGCGGCATCGATCTGCGGCCCCAGCAACTCGGAGTCGGCGGCCGAGACCAGGATGCCGGTCGCCTTCTTCTGCACCGCCTTCACGAACTCCTGGCGCTCGGCTTGCGGATCGTAGGTGTCGGGGCCCACCACATCGTACCTGACCTTCAGATCGGTCGCCGCCTGGCCGAAACCGGCGGTGGCCGCCTGCCAATAAGGGATCTTCGTGTTTACGGTGACCAGGACGTATAGTTCGGTCGAGTCGTGAGCAGATCCGCCACAACCGACCAGCGGGAGCGCGACCACAGCTACCGCCAGAACGCAAAGGAGCTTGTTCACTTTAGACATAGGCGCGACTTTCCGTGAGTTCGAGAGCCTTCGGAATGTCAGTATAGACCAACGCCGCCTCGCCCGTCGAGTCATCGGCAGTGCCCGCGCGTTGCCACGGCGATCCGCCTCGACGGGCGCAGCTAGCCCAGCGCTCGCCGCAGGGCGCGCTCGAAGCCCGGCAGGCTCGCCTGGATCATCTCGCGCGGCACCGTGAGGGACAGCCGGATGTACCCCGCCCGCCCGAACCCGGAGCCCGGAACGGCGAGGATCCCTTCTTCAAGCAGGATGCGGATGAAGGCGACGTCGTCGGCAATGGGCGTCCTGGGGAATGCGTAGAAGGCGCCGGCGGGTTTCGCGACCTGGTAGCCCATGCGCGCCAGCGCATCGCAGAGCAGGTCGCGCTTGTCCTGGTACAGCCCGACGTCCACCGTGGTTTGCGGCGCGCGGGCGATTACCCATTGCCAGAGGGCCGGCGCGTTCACGAAGCCAAGCACGCGGTTGGCGAAGGTGGCCGCATCGCGCAGGGTGGCCCAGTCCTCGATCTGGGGAGAAATGGCCAGGCAACCGATGCGCTCGCCCGGGACCGCGAGCGCCTTCGACCAGGAATCGGCTACCAGCGTGCGCCGGACGAGCGGCGGCACCTCCGGCTGCTTCCGGCCGTCGAACACCAGGGTTCGATACGGCTCGTCGCTCAGCACCAGCACCTGGGGATGATGCTCCAGCAATGCGCCGAGATCCCGCAGCACCTCGGCCGAATACAGCGCGCCGGTGGGATTGTTGGGCGAGTTGACCACGACGGCCTTGGTGCGCGGCGTGATGGCCGCGGCGATGCGGTCCACATCCGGCTGGAAGCTCTCCTCGGTCTCGACCGGAACTACCTTGCCGGCGTGGTTCTCGATGTAGAACCGGTATTCGGGGAAATACGGAACCAGGACGATGACCTCGTCGCCGGGATCGAGAATCGACTTGAGCGCCACGTTCATGGCGCCCGCTGAGCCGACGGTCATGAGGATGTGCTCGGCCGTGTACGGCAGGCCGGTCCGCTCAGCCATGCGCCGGGCCATCACCTGGCGGACTTCCGGAAAACCCGCGTTGGGCATGTAGCCGTGCGTGTGCGGCCGGTTCTCCGCGACAACCTGGCGCAGGGTCGCGATGACGCCCGCAGGGGGTTCCACCTCGGGGTTGCCGAGCGTGAAATCAAAGACGCGATCGCCGCCCCGTTCGGCCTTGAGGCGCGCGCCCTCCTCGAACATCCGCCGGATCCAGGAGGCTTGAGCAAGGTCGCCGGCGACCTTTCGGGAGACGCTCATTTCTCGATCCGGGTATAGACCTCGACAGCGTCGAGCACGTTGATTTCGGCGCGCTTGAGCAGCTCGATCGCGCGGTCCATGTCGTCGAACCGGAAGATGAGCACGGCCTTGTCCAGCCGGCCGAAGGTGAACGCGTACATGTACTCGATGTTGACGCCGCTGCCTTCGAGCAGGGTGAGCAGTTCGGTCAGCCCGCCGGGGCGGTCCGGCACTTCGACCGCCACCACTTCGGTGATGTTGGTGACGTAGCCGGCCTCGCGCAACACCTTGGCGCCCGCCTGCCAGTCCGAGACGATCAGGCGCAGGATGCCGAACTGCTGCGTGTCAGCCAGGGTCAGCGTGCGAATGTCGATTCCGGCGCGGGACAGGATGCTGCACGGCTCGATGAGCTGGCCGGGCTGGTTCTCCAGAAATAACGAAAGTTGGTGGATTTTCATGGCTCACTGGTCCAGGTTTCTGTTGTCGGTGACCCGCTTGGCTTTCCCCTCGCTGCGAGGGATGGTGTGCGGCCTGACCAGCCGCACCGCGACCCGCACCCCGAGCGTGCGGTCGAGAGTGAGCGCGAGCTTCTTGCTGAGGTCCTCCATGGCGCCGACCTTGTCGCTGAAGACCTCCGGGGTGACCTCGACCTGCACTTCCATCTGGTCCAGCCCCTTCTCGCGCGTGAGGATGATGTGGTAGTGCGGCAGCGTGCCTTCGACGGCCAGCAGCGCCGCCTCCACCTGCGAGGGGAACACGTTGATGCCGCGAATGATGAACATGTCGTCGCTGCGCCGGCCGATGCGCCGCATCCGCCGCAGCGTGCGCCCGCAGGCGCAGGTTCCCGGGACGATCGCCGTGATGTCGCGCGTGCGGTAGCGGATCATGGGCATGGCGAGCTTGCTGAGCGTGGTCAGCACCAGCTCGCCCTCGGCGCCATCCGGGAGCTTCTCACCGGTGTCGGGGTCGACGATCTCGGGATAGAAGTAGTCCTCGAAGATGTGCAGGCCGGAGTGGAACGGGCATTCGATGGCGACGCCGGGGCCGATGATCTCCGACAGGCCGTAGATGTCGAAAGCCTGGATGCCGGCCGCGGCCTCGATGTGCCGCCGCATGGAATCCGTCCAGGGCTCGGCGCCGAAGACGCCGACGCGCAGCGGCAGCTCTTTCAGGTTCACACCGAGTTCCGTGGCGCGGTCGATGAGGTGGATGAAGTAACTCGGCGTGCAGCAGATCGCCGTGACCTTGAAATCGCGCAAGATCATGATCTGGCGGTCGGTGTTGCCCCCGGAAATCGGGATCACGGTGGCGCCCATGGCCTCCCCGCCGTAGTGCGCGCCGAGGCCGCCCGTGAACAGGCCGTAGCCGTAAGCGTTCTGGAGGATATCGCCGTGGGTCAAGCCGCAGGCGGCGAAGCTGCGGACCATCACGGCGGTCCACACTTCCAGATCCTCCCTGTTGTAGGCGACTACGATCGGCTTGCCGGTGGTGCCGCTCGAGACGTGCAGGCGCACCACCTCGCTCATCGGGCTGGCGAACAGTCCGAAGGGATAGGTGTCGCGCAGGTCCGTCTTCACCGTGAACGGCAGCCGGGCGATGTCGTCCAGGCGCCGTATGTCATCCGGCGCCAGGCCGCGCTCCTCCATCCGGTTGCGGAACAGGGCGACGCGATCCCACGCGCGGAGGACCACCGCCTTCAGCCTCGCCAGTTGCAAGTCCTTCATGTGCTGAGCGGGGATGTAGTCCGGCGCGCTGGCCGGATGGTATCCCACCACGGCTTCTTCGATGGTTTCGATCATGGATTGAACTCCCTGCGGGCGGCCTGCCGCCCCAGCTCGAATGCGGCGAAATTGGCCTCGTGCAGCTTCTCGGGCAGATGGGAGCGGATCGCCGCGATCCAGTGCTCTTCGGGGATTCCGGACAGCACGCTCAGCACGCCGAGCAACGCCACGTTCAGAGCTTTCTTGTTGGATAAGGCGCGCGGTTCGATCATGGACGGAACGATCAGCACGCCGCCGTTGCGCAATTGCCAGCGATTCACTTCCAACTGGTCCGGGGCGATGAGCACCAGAAAATCCGCATGACCCGGCGGCACCATCGGGCTCTCCACGCGCTCGCCGAAGCGGACGTCGCTCGAGACCGAACCGCCGCGCTGGCTCATGCCGTGCAGCTCGCTCTTCTTGACGTCGAAGCCGGCGCGGAAGGCGGCATCGGCGGCGATGTCGGACGCCTTGACGACGCCCTGCCCGCCCAGACCGGCAAAGACGATGTTGGTGACGAGGCTCACTGGGCCGCGACCGTCAGGGAGCGGTTCCGCGCTGATTTGCCGTTCAGTCTTGCTGTTCAAGGCACTTCTCCATCTGCTTGATCTTTCCGGTGGCCAGCAGACACGTGCGGCGCGCGACGATCACCGCCAGCTCCCGGCTTTCCAGGCACTGCGCCACCAGGTCCTCAAACGCCTGCTGGCTAAGCGTGGGGTCGATGACGTGGACCTGCTTTACGCCGAGCGAGCGCGCCAGGTCCTCGAAAACGACCTTGCCTGTGCGCTGGTGATCGAGCGTGCGGCCGGTGCCCGGGTGCTCCTGCATGCCCGTCATGGCGGTGGTCCCGTTGTCGAGGATGATGAGGACGTGGCCGTCGGGCGGCGGATTGTAGATCATTTCGACCAGGCCGGTGATGCCGCTGTGTACGAAGGTGCTGTCGCCGATGACGCTGACCACGCGCCGCGCCAGCTCCGGAGCGAGAACGTGCCGCAGCCCCAGGCCCATGCCGATGCTCGCGCCCATGCAAACCAGCGTTTCCAGCGCCTCGAACGGCGGCAGAGCGCCCAGCGAGTAGCAACCGATATCCCCCGAGACGATGCAATCCAGCTTGCGCAGCGCCTGGAAGACGTACCGGTGCGGGCAGCCGGGGCAGAGCTCCGGAGGCTTGCCGGGCGGCGGCGCCGGCTCGGGCGTGACGTCGCCCGCCAGAATGCGGCGCACGCGCTCGACATTGAGCTCGCCGAAACGGTACATTTCCGGCTTGCCCTCAACCGGCACGCCGGCGGCGCGAATCGCATCCGCCAGCCACGGATCGCCCTCTTCGATAACGACGCACCGGTCCACCGTTCGGGCGAAGGCGCGGATCGCTTCGAACGGCGGCGGGTAGGTCAGGCCCAGCTTGAGCATGGCCGCCCCAGGCGCCGCTTCGCGCGCATGCACCGACGCCACGCCCGATGAGATGATGCCCAACGAACGGTCGCCCTCGATTTGCCGGTTGGGACCGGCGACCTCGTTCCATTCCGCAATGTGGGCCAGCTTCGCCCGCAGGCGGCGGTGCGCCGGCCGCGCATTGGAGGGAATCATCACCCGCAGGTCGATGTGGCGCGCGTAGCCGGTCGCCGGAGGCGTCGTCGCCAGCTCCGGCCTGGATCGTACGATGGTCTTGGCGTGGCACACGCGCGTGGTCATCCGCAGCATGACGGGCAGCTTCCAGCGCTCGGAGATCTCGATGGCCTTCAGCGTGAATTCGTAGGCGTCCTGGGAATCGGCCGGTTCGAGCATCGGGATTCCGGCGGCGGCGGCGTAGTGCCGGTTGTCCTGCTCGTTCTGGCTGGAGGCCATGCCGGGGTCATCGGCCGAGACCAGCACCAGCGCGCCTGCGACGCCCGTGTAGGCGGCCGTGAACAGCGCGTCGGCGGCTACGTTCACACCGACGTGCTTCATCGTCACCAGCGTGCGCGCGGAGCCGAACGAGGCGCCGATGGCGACTTCGAGCGCCACTTTTTCGTTCGGCGACCACTGCGCGTGACCGCCCAGCTCGGCGAAGGCTTCGAGAATCTCGGTCGAGGGAGTCCCCGGATAGCCGGTTCCGAGCGCAACGCCGGCATCGCGCGCGGCCAGCGCGACCGCTTCGTCCCCGCTCAGCAGCATTCGATCCGATACGTTCATTGGCATCTATACCAGGATGACACTGTCCCACGCCAAGCCCGGTGGATGCAAGCGGGAAGCGGCTCAGGCGGGATTAAGAGATGATTTTATCTCTGCCCGTGTCGCGGATCAAACGCCGTGGTGTATACTCTTTGAAAGCGTTCCGAGCCTACCGGATCTGAAACGCCTTTTTCTGCCGCTCGGATTTACCCAGCCAGCAGGCAGTCAGTGGAAGGCAGCCAATGCGATTTCCCCTGTCGATGAGTCTCTTGTATGTGCTGGCGATGCCCCTCGCGAACGGTCAGCAATCTCAGCCGGCCACAAGCGAAGCCCCTCCCACATTCGAATTCGGTTTCGAGCAGCGCGTGCGCAACGAAGACTGGAATAACATTACGGACTTCAGCGATAAGTCCAACGACGAGCGCGAGCAGATCCGCTATCGCACGCGCGCCTGGTTTGACGCGCCCTTTTCCTCTAACGTGGACTTCTTTGTGGGGGTCGACCAGGAGACCAACCAAAAGCTCGGGCACCCTAACAACCACTTTGACGAGGTGGTGTTCGAGAACGCCTATATCAACATAAAAAAGCTTTTCGTCAAAGGCCTATCCCTGCGCGTCGGCCGGCAGAACCTGATACGCGGCGAGGGCTTCATCCTGATGGATGGCAACCCCGGCGACGGGTCCCGCGCCCTTTACGACAACGCCGTCGATCTGGCTTACTCGCGCAAGAAGTCGAAGCTCGAACTCATCGGGATTCTGAATCCGAAATATGATCGCATGTTGCCCCGTTTCAACGACCAGCACAAACTCTTGCAGGAGTATGACTCGAGTTCACTCGGCGCCTATTACACCGATAACAATCACAAGCGGGTAGGGTTCGAATCTTACTATCTGTATACCAAGGAAGTGCACGACTACCGGGCGCCGGCGAATCCGGCGTTCCAGCCTGACAAGCATATCAGCACGGCGGGCGGCCGGGCGGTAATCCAGATCGCGCCCGGCTGGACCGCCACCACCGAGCTCGCGGGCCAGTGGGGAGCGGAGCACCCAGACATCGTGGTGCGCGGCTGGGGCGGGTATGGCTACGTGAAAAGGCAGTTCACCCATCGCTGGAAGCCCTACGTGTTGGGCGGCTGGTGGGGCCTGTCGGGCGACAACCCGAATTCCAGGAACCGCGTGGAAGGCTGGGATCCCCTCTATTCCCGCTGGCCGAAGTGGAGCGAGCTGTACATCTACAGCCAGGTGCCGGAGAAGGGCGTCGCCTACTGGACCAACCTGTCGATGTGGCAGGCCGAGGCCGGTTTCACGCCCTCGAAGAAGCTGACGGCGCGGGTCACGTACTACCATATGGGCGCGTTCCAACCCTATGCCGGCAGCGCGAGGCTGTTCGGCTCGGGTCTGAACCGCGGAGACAACATCCAGACCCGCGTCGACTACGTGTACAACAAGAACTGGAAAGCCGACATCGAGTGCGAGAGGCAGACGGCGGGCGACTTCTACTCGGTGCACAACAGCGGCTACTACCTGCAATTCCAGGTCTCGTACCTGGCGAGCACGAAGCTCTCCGCCAGGCGGCTGAGACAGGCGCTCTTCGGTTCCCCGGCTGCGACGCCGGCCACAGCCGATCCGGAGCCTGCTCAGAAATAGCGCGGGCGGAGGCGCTGGCCGGCGCAGAAATCGCGTGTATCGTGCCAGAATTGAATCTGTGCCGGAGGAGCTGTAAAAGAACCCGGGGACACTCCGGGCTCGAAAGCCGAATGTTCGGCCTACGAACAACCGCAGGCGTGTCCCCGGATTTTTTTACAGCTTCTCCGGTCCAAGCCCCGCAAAGGGCTTGACCTGTCTACCGCTTCATAGTTCAGAGTGAGAACTGGCCCATGTTTACCGTTTCCAAGCTCGCCGGGAGCTGCGGTCTGAGCCGCAGCACGCTGCTCTATTACGAGTCCGTCGGGCTGCTGAAGCCCGCCCTCAGGTCCGCCGCCAACTACCGCAGGTATGGCGAGAAGGATCTCGGCCGGCTTCGGCAGATCTGCGCCTACCGCGACGCCGGTCTAAAGCTCGAGGATATTCGCCTGATCCTGGATCGCCCGGAAACCGACGCCCGCTCGGTCCTGAAACGGCGCCTCGTCGAGCTGAACGCCGAGATCGAAACCCTGCGCGGCCATCAACGGTCAATCCTCGGGCTTCTCAAAAGCAAACAATCTCTCTGGAGGACTGAAGTGATTACGAAAGACAAGCTGGTTTCCATCATGCGCGCCTCGGGACTGACCGAGGACGACATGCGCCGCTTCCACGCCGAGTTCGAGCGCAACGCTCCCCAAGAGCACCAGGAGTTCCTGGAATTCCTGCGCATCCCGGCGGAGGAGATCCGCACCATCCGCGAGCAGAGCCGCGCGGGAGGGACGAAGTAGAGGGTCCTACCCCTTCAGCATCCCCACAATCGCGTTCACCAGCACCGCCGCCATGCCCAGCGGAATCAGCCGCCGCCAGCCGAGGTTCATCAACTGGTCGTAGCGGAAGCGAGGCCAGGTGGCGCGGAACCAGATCATCGAGTAGACCAGAAACGCCACCTTGAAGAAGAACCAGAACGCGGGCGAGACCGCCGCGCTGACGGCCGGCATGAGGAACGGCAGGCCGAGCAGGATCAGGCACGCCCCGATCACCATGAGGAAGATCGCGCGGGGCCGGTTGGGCAGGCGGCGCGCCAGCGGGAAGCAGTAGATGCCTGTGCCGGCCAGGGCCACGAACGGAAACACGTTGTCGAGCGGGTAGCCGAGCCAGCCCACGCTCGGGAACGGCCTCAGCCAGCCGCCCCAAAACAGCGTCACCGCCACCGAGGAGATCACCAGGATGTTGGTATATTCGGCCAGGAAGTACAGCGCCCAGCGGAAGCCGCTGAACTCGGTCAGGAAGCCCGCCACCAGTTCGCTTTCGGCCTCGGGCAGGTCGAAGGGTGCGCGGTTGGTTTCGGCGATGGCCGCGATGACGTAGAGCACAAAAGGAACCACCATCAGGCCGAAGTTGTCGAAAACGAACCAGACGCCTCGATCCGCCTGCGCCTTGACGATACCCTCCATGCTCAGCGTTCCGGCCGCCATCACGCCGCACAATAGCGCGAAAGCCAGGGCCACCTCGTAGCTGATCAACTGCGCGCCGCTGCGCAGCGAGCCGAGCAGCGCGTAGTGGCTGTTGGACGACCAGCCGCCGAGCACGATGCCGAGCACGCCCACCGCCGACATCGCGCTGATCACCAGCAGCCCGACGTTCACGTCCGCCACGCGCACCACACCGGTGAACGGCAGCACCGAGAACGCCGTCAGCGCCGTGAAAGTCGAGACGCACGGCGCCATCCAGAAAATGAATTTGTCCGACTGCGCCGGAATCGTGTCTTCCTTGATGATCAGCTTGAGCGCGTCGGCCAGCGGCTGCAGGATGCCGTGCGGCCCCACGCGCATCGGGCCCAGGCGCACCTGGAAATCGGCCAGCAGTTTGCGCTCGGCGAGCACCATGTAGCCCGCCAGCAGCGGAACCGCACCCACGATCACCACGGTCAGCAGCAGCGTCGTCGCCAGCGGGTTTTGAAGAAGGCTTTGCATAGGATCAACGCACCACCTGGGTCAGGCGCAAGAAGGGCTCGGGATAAACGCCGATCGCGACCGTCATCGCGCCGGTCAGCGTGAGCCCAACGCGCAGGCCGAAGTTCGACGCGGCGGGCACCTGGGCCGCATTCTCGCTCACGAACATGGCCCGCACCATCCGGAAGTAGTAGTAGACCGCCACGGCCACGTAGAGCACCGCAATGACGGCCAGCACGTTGTGGCCGGTCTCGATCAGCGAAAGGAAGATGTAGTACTTCCCCAGGAAGCCGGCGGTCGGCGGTATTCCGGCCAGCGACATCAGAAAGATCAGCATCAGCACGGCGTGGCCGGGGCTCTTTTCCATCAGCCCGTTGAGGTCGTCGATGTCGTCGCCGATGATCTCCTGGCGCCGCAGCGATACCACCACCGTGAACGCGCCGAGGTTCATGAAGGTGTAGACCATGATGTAGACCGCGATGCCCCGGATGCCCGTCGCGTTGCCCGCGATCAGGCCCAGCAGCATGTAACCCGCGTGCGAGATCGAGCTGTAGGCCAGCAGCCGCTTGACGTTGCTCTGGCTGATGGCGGCCAGGTTGCCGACCGTCATGGTAAGCACCGCGATCGCGATCAGCACCGGCGTCCAGGTCACGCGCAGGGAGTCGAAGGGGCCCAGAAACATCCGCATCAGGAACGCGAACGAGGCGGCCTTCGAGCCCACCGAGAGGTAGGCCGTGACGCTGGTGGGCGCGCCCTCGTAGGCGTCGGGCGCCCACATGTGGAACGGAACGGCCGAAATCTTGAAGAGCAGCCCGACCATCGTCGTGCCCAGCGCCAGCAGCACCAGCGGGTCCGTAACGCTGCGCGCCGCGATGGCGTCGGCCACGTCGCGCAGCCGGGTCGAGCCCGCGATCCCGTAAAGAACCGAGAAGCCGTAGACCAGGAACCCGCTCGAGAACGCGCCCAGCAGCAGGTACTTCATCGCCGCCTCGTTCGAGCGCCTGTCCGGCCGCAGGTAGCCCACCAGGATGTAGAAGCACAGCGCCATCAGCTCCAGGCCGACAAACAGCGTAATCAGGTCCGTGCCGGTGGCCAGGAAAAACATGCCGCAGTTGGCCAGCAGGACCAGGCCGTAATACTCGCCGCGCGGCTCGTGTTCGGTCTCCAGATACTTGTGCGAGATGACGACGACAATCAGAGACGCCGCCAGGAAGATCCAGTTGAAGAACACCGCCAGGCCATCGATGGTGAGCGCGCCCTGAAACGCCGTGAACGGGCCGTGCGCCGCCAGGAACTTCTCCTGCTTGTACAGCCCCGAACCCGCCAGAGCGAGCCCGGCCACCACGAAAAGCAGCATCCACTTGCGGTCCTTCGGCTTCGGGAACACCCAGAAGTCGAACAGGAACGTGGCGCAGCCGAACAGCGCCAGCATCAGCGCGGGAAGCAGCGCGAATTGGTCGGCGGAGGTGTAGTAGCTCATCGTACCGCCTCCGCCACCTGATGGCTGACGGCCGGCGGCTGGTGGCTGCCAGCGAAGTACCCCGGCTTCACCCTCTCGACAATCTGCGCCACCGGCTTCTCCAGCACGTCAAAGTATGGCTTGGGGTAGACGCCGATCCAGATGGCCCAGGCGATCAGTGGCAGGAACGTGGCCAGCTCGCGCAGGCTCAAGTCGGGCAGGCCCAGGTTCTTCGGGTTGGTCACTTCGCCAAGCACCGTGCGCTGGTACATCCATAGCAGGTACGCCGCGCCGAAGATCACGCCGAGCACGGCGAACGCCGCCCAGGTGCGGTTCGCTTCGAAAGCGCCTTGCAGAATCGTGAACTCGCCGATGAAGCCGTTCAGCAGCGGCAGCCCCGCCGAGCTGAGCATCGCAAACGCGAAGACCGTGGCGTAGACCGGCATCACGTGGCCCAGACCGCCGTATTCCTTCAGCTCGCGCGTGTGGCGCCGCTCGTACATGATGCCCACCACCAGGAAGAGCATGCCGGTCGAGATGCCGTGGTTGATCTGCTGGATCACGCTTCCCGCCAGTCCGTTCGGATTCAGCGCGAAAATGCCCAGCGTGCAGAAGCCCAGGTGGCTCACCGAAGAGTACGCCACCAGCTTCTTCCAATCCTGCTGCATCAGGCTTACCAGCGCGCCGTAGAGGATGCCGATGATCGAAAGCACGGCCAGAATCTGCACGATGGTGGCGTCGATCGAGGCCTTGGGCAGCAGCGGCAGCGAGAAGCGGATAAAGCCGTAGGTGCCCATCTTCAGCAGCACGCTCGCCAGCACCACCGAGCCGGCTGTGGGCGCCTCCACGTGCGCGTCCGGCAGCCAGGTGTGGAACGGAAACATCGGCACCTTGATCGCGAAGCCGATGAAGAACGCCCAGAATACCCACTGCTCCAGGTGCAGCGGCAGGTTGAGCTTTATCAGCTCCGAGATCTCGAAGGTGTAGAAGCCGAACTGGCGGTAGTGCTGGAAGTAGAGCGTCAGGATGCCGAGCAGCATCAGCGCGCCGCCGGCCAGCGTGTAGAGGAAGAACTTGATGGCGGCGTACAGCTTCCGCGGCCCGCCCCACACGCCGATGATGAAGTACATCGGCACCAGCACCGCTTCCCAGAACACGAAGAACTGGAAGAAATCGAGCGAGACGAAGACGCCGATCATTCCCGTCTGCTGCAACAGGAACATGGCGTAGTATTCTTTCACCCGGGTGTCGACGTGCCACGAGGAGAGGATCGCGATCGCGCCGATAACGGTGGTCAGCAGGACCAGCAGCAGGCTGATTCCGTCGATGCCGATGGCGTAGTGCGCGCCGAGCGCCGGAATCCAGTCCGCGCGCTCCACGAACTGAAAGCCGCCGGCGTTCTTGTCGAACAGGTACACCAGCGGCAGCGACACCGCGAAGCCCGCCAGCGCCGCGATGTTCGCCCACACCCGGATCCAGTTCTTTTTCGACGCCGGGATCAGCAGCAGCACCGCCGCGCCGATGAGCGGTGTGAACAGCACCCAGCTTAGTAAGTGGTTGCCCATTTAGCGCACCAGGTAATACCCAAAAATCGCGGCCACGCCAATCACGAACACCAGCGCGTAGGCCTGCACCGAGCCGGTCTGGAAGATGCGTACCGGATAGGACGAAAGCTTCACCGCAAACGCCGTCAGCCGCACCGCGCCATCGACGATCCAGGTGTCCCACCACATACTGACCCGCGAAGTGAAGCGTGTGAGCCAGCCCGCGCCGTTCACGCCGCCATCGACTACCGTCTGGTCGAAGCGCGCCAGCGCCGACCCGCCGCCTTTCGAAAGTCCGTTCACGAAAACCGCGTCATAGGCCTCGTCCACGTACCACTTGTTCAACGAACCCGTGTAGAGCGGGCCGAGCGCCTGAAGCGGCTCGACGGCCGGCTTCCTCTTCTGGTACAGGCGCCAGGCCAGCGCGATGCCTGCCGCCGCCACGGCCACCGAGAGCAGCATCAGCGCCCACTCGAGGCCGGTGTTCGGTTCGTGCTCGATCTCGTTGCCGAGCACCCCGGCCAGCCACGTTTCGATCGTGCGGAAGCCGTCCGGGAAAATGCTCCACAGCTTCGGCACCCCGATCCAGCCGGCCAGCACGCTGCCCGCGGCCAGCGCCATCAGCGGCACGGTCATCACCTTGGGCGATTCGTGTATGTGTGCGGCCGCCTTCGGATCCACGCGCGATTCGCCGTAGAAAGTGAGCGCCATGAGCCGCCACATATAGAACGCCGTCATGCCCGCCGTCACGATGCCGAGGGCGTACACCACGCGGAACCACGCATCCGGGTGCGAAAAGGCCTGCCACAGGATCTCGTCCTTCGAGAAAAACCCGGCCAGGCCGGGAACGCCCGCAATCGCCAGCGTGCCGATGAGCATGGTGGCGTGCGTGACGGGAATCTTGTTCTTGAGACCGCCCATCCTGCGCAGGTCCTGCTCGCCGGAGAGCGCGTGAATCACCGAGCCGGAACCGAGGAACAGCAGCGCCTTGAAGAACGCGTGGGTGTAAAGGTGGAAGATGCCTACCCAGTAAGCGCCCGCGCCCAGCGCCACAAACATGTAGCCGAGCTGGCTCACCGTGGAGTACGCCAGCACGCGCTTGATGTCATTCTGCGTCATGGCGATGGTGGCGGCGAAGAACGCGGTCAGCCCGCCCACCGTGGCGACGATCAGGCACGCTTCCGGCGCCAGGCGGAACAGGTGGTTCGAGCGCGCCACCATGTAAACGCCTGCGGTCACCATGGTGGCCGCGTGGATCAGGGCCGAAACCGGCGTGGGGCCTTCCATGGCGTCGGGCAGCCAGACGTATAGCGGAAGCTGCGCCGATTTCCCCGTCGCGCCCACGAACAGCAGCACCGCGATCGCCGTCAGCACGCCGAAATGCGTCTCCGTGCTCATGCCGGCCAGCGCCTGGTTGACGTCCAGGAACCTCCCCGTGCCGAAGACGGAGAACATCAGCAGCATGCCCAGGATGAAGCCCGCGTCGCCAATCCGGTTTACGATGAATGCCTTCTTGCCCGCGTCCGCCGCCGACTTCTTGTTGAAGTAAAACCCGATCAGCAGGTAGCTGCACAACCCCACGCCTTCCCATCCGACGAACATCAGCGCGTAGTTGTTCGCCAGCACCAGCATCAGCATGAAGAACACGAACAGGTTCAAATAGCCGAAAAACCGGTAGTATCCGCCGTCGTGGGCCATGTAGCCGATCGAATAGAGATGGATCAGGAACCCGATTCCGGTCACCACCAGGATCATGACCCCGCTCAGCGGATCGAGCAGAAAGCCGAAATCGGCGGTGAAGCTGGCCAACGTCCCGGCCGCGGTGTGGAAAGGCAGTCCGGCGAGCCAGGTGTATTGGATGAGCTGGTGGGTGCGCTCGGGGCGACCGGCCAGTTGCCACACGGCGCCTACCGACAGCAGGAACGAAACCAGGACCATCCCGGGGCACAGAATGCTCACCAGGACCTTGGACTTGGGCACGTGGTGAGGGTCGCGGGGGCCTTGCGGATCGAGCTTGCGGCCGATGAGCAGCATCGCCAGCGCTCCGAAGAGCGGGAACAGCGGAATCAGCCAGATCGAATTCAGAAAGTCCATGCCGCGCGCCTCACCACTTCAGAATTTCGATCTCGTCGGCCAGCACCGTTTCCTTGTTGCGGAACAGGGCGATCAGGATGCCCAGGCCAACGGCCGCTTCCGCCACCGCCACCGTGATCACGAAGATGGCGAATACCTGCCCGTTCACGCTGTTGAAGTGCCGAGAGAAGGCGACCAGGTTGATGTTCACGGCGTTGAGGATCAGCTCGATGGACATCAGAATGATCACGATGTTGCGGCGCGTCAGCACGCCGATCGTCCCGATGGCGAGCAGCGCCACGCTGAGCACCAGGTAATGCTGGGTGGTAATCGGATGCATCAGACCCTCTTCCTCGCCATCAGCACGCCGCCCACGACGGCCGCGAGCAGCAGCAGCGAAGCCAGCTCGAAAGGCAGCAGGTACTGGGAAAACAACACATCGGCGATACGCTCGGTGTTCCCGGCCTTCTCCGGCGCGGCTGCCGCCGCTTCGCCCAGCCGCAGCTCGCCCGCGCCGCGGCTTATGAAGAACAGCAGTTCGCCGCCGGCCGCGAGAACGCAAGCGACCGCCAGCACCCACTGCTTGTTGAACTGCCGCAGCCGGGCCGCCTCGTCCAGGTTGACCAGCATGATCACGAAGAGGAACAGCACCATGATGCCGCCCACGTAGAGCACGATCTGGACCGCGAACAGAAACTCCGCGTGCTGGAGCAGGAACAAACCCGCCACGCCGATGAGCGAAACGATGAGCGAGACGGCGCTGTGGATGGCATTGCGGCGCGTGATCGTCAGCACGCCGCCCCCCAGCGTCAGCAGCGCGAAGAAGTAGAAGAACACGGTATCGAGCATCGCTTAAGCCCCGTGGGGCAGGCCGTTTGGCCTGCCCGTGGTAGGCGGAACCGCCTGCCCCGCGAATCGGTCTCTCCTCATATCAGTAGCGGTACCGCGTCGGCTTGGGCCCTTCCTCGAGCATTTGCCGGTCCCAGATCATGCCCTCGCGGTCGTAGCTGGCCAGCTCGAAATCCTGCGTCAGCTCGAGCGCGTCCACCGGGCAGGCGTCTTCGCACAGCCCGCAGAACATGCAGCGCGAAACGTCGTAGGTGAACGTGGTCAGCTCCTTGCGCCGGGTCTGCTCGTTGCGCTCGGAGCCTACCACGATCAGGTTCTCCGGGCAGGCCAGCGCGCAGAGGTTGCAGGCGATGCACAATGTCTCGCCGTTTTCGGGGTTGATGTTCAGCCGCGGCGCGCCACGATAGCGCTCCGCGACTTTCGGACGCTGGGCCGGATACTGTTCGGTGACGATGTACTTCGGGCGCTGGTAGTGGAAGGTGACCCACAGTCCTTCGATCAGATCGATCAGAAAGATTGTGCGCAAAAATTTACGCATGCCCCTCACCTGTCTACTTCACCGAGCACAATGTCGATGGTGCCGATGATCGCCACCACGTCCGCCACCAGCGCGCCGCGCGCCATCTTGTCCAGCGATTGCAGGTTCACGAAGGACGGCGGCCTCACTCGCAGCCGGTAGGGCTGCGCCGACCCATCGCTGACGATGAAGTACCCCAGCTCCCCCTTGGGAGCTTCAATCGAAACGTATGCCTCGCCCACCGGCGGCTTGATGACCTTCGGAATCTTGGCCATGATGGGTCCTTCCGGAATCCGCTCCACCGCCTGGCGGATGATCCGCACCGACTGCCGCATCTCTTCCATGCGCACCAGGTACCGGTCGTAGGTGTCGCCGTTGGTTCCGGTGGGGATCTCGAAATCGTACTGCTGGTAGCCCGAGTAAGGCTGCGCCTTGCGTAGGTCCCATTTCACGCCCGCCGCGCGCAGCATCGGCCCGGTGACGCCGTACTGCTTGCAGTCGGCGGCGTTGAGCACGCCCACGTTCTTGAGCCGCCCGATCCAGATCCGGTTCTCGGTGAGCAACCGCCCATACTCGTCGATCTTGGGCAGTACCAGGTCGCAGACCGCTTTGGCGTCCTGCTCCAGGCCTTCGTAGGTCTCGTATTGCAGGCCGCCGATGCGGAAGGCGTGCGTGGTGAGCCGCGCGCCGCAGTACTTCTCGAAGATGTTGAGGATCTCCTCGCGCTCCCTCATCACGTAGAACAGGGGCGTGATGGCGCCGATGTCGAGCGCGTGGGTGCCCAGCCAGATCAGGTGGCTGGCGATGCGGTTCAGCTCGGTCAGGATGACGCGGACCACCTGCGCCCGCGGCGGCGCTTCCACGTTCAGCAGTTTCTCCACCGCCAGGCAGTAGCCCAGTCCGTTCGAGACCGCCGCGCAGTAATCCATCCGGTCGACGTAGGGCGCGAATTGCTGGTAGGTGCGGTTCTCGCCGATCTTCTCCACGCCCCGGTGCAGGTAGCCGATGACGCAGTCGGTGCCCAGCACCTTCTCGCCGTCGAGCTTCAGGACCACCCGTAGCACGCCGTGCGTGGAAGGGTGCTGCGGCCCCATGTTCAGCACCAGCTCGGTAGAGTCCAGAAAAGTCTGATCGGGCATGTTTTACTGACCGCTCTCGATCCCCAGGTGCTCCTGGACCCACTTGTTGTCGGCATCCAGAATCGACTTGTCCTTGCGCAGCGGGTAGCCCTCCCAATCTTCCGGCAGCAGGATGCGGCGCATGTCCGGATGGCCGGCGAACTCGATGCCGAACATGTCGAACACTTCGCGCTCCAGCCAGTTCGCAGTCAGATGCACTCCGGTTGCCGTTTGCGGCTTGACGCCGTCGGCGACCTGGGTTTTCACGCGGACGCGCTCGTTGCGGGCAAAGCTATAAAGAATGTAGAACAGGTCGAACCGCTCAGGACGCTGCGGGTAGTCCGCCGCCGTGATGTCCACCAGATAATCGAAATCCGCCTCAAACCTAAGAAACTCAAGGATCGGGATGACCGCTTCCGGCTTCGCCACCAGGAAGTTCTGCCCCAGGTAGGTCGAGTATTCCGTAACCTGATCCCCGAACCGTTGCTTGAGCATGGCCGGGATGTCACCCTCCCACGGGCTAGCCGCCATGGTTGCGGGAGGCTTCGCGGCTGGACGGGCGGCTGGGGGTTTGGGGGCGGCGGGTGGGGCAGGCTGCGCAGGCTTGACCTCGGGCTTATCTTCTTCAGGCATTAGCACCCCAGGTGGCAGAAGACCTCCAACGTAGCACAGGGGGCCTCCGCCTATCAAACAGGCGAAGATGATAGGTCGTTAACGCTTATTGCGCCCCTCGGGGGTTGATGCTAAGCTTGTGGACGAACGTGGATTGATTTAGGGCTGGTGTTTTGAGCCCCGCTAATTGCAACCACGTAAAACAAGTGCTAAAGGCAATCGGTCACCGTCGTTGAAGACCCTGCGGCCTTTGGTCCAGGGTTTTTGCTTTTTTGGGGCGCGCCGCACACTGCGCCAGTCGGGCCGATTGCTCATGGGAGGGACTATGAGCGCAGGGCCCGAGAACCGGAATCCGTCTCTCCGCGGGACGGAAGGCGAGTTGGTTTCCATCCGCATTGCGGCCGAACCGAGGCTGCTGGAGAAACTGCTGGACGTGCTCGCCCGGCTGAGTTTCCCGATCAACCCCCAGCTAACCCACGATGCCGAACCCGCTACCCTGGTGGAGTTTCCCGCCTGGGCCGGCCGCGTCCCGGAAATCGAGGAAGCGCTGGCCCGCTCCGGCTTCGACACCGCCTGCCTTAGCGTCACCGATATGCTGGCCTACATGCATGCGCCGGCGGGGCCGCGCCACGAACCGCTCGGCCGCCGCCGCCCGCTGCGTGCTATCGCTTAGCGATACTGAGAGTATGCACCAGTCCGACCGTGAGACGTCCGAAACCCCGCGCCCCGCGATCGATCCGGAAACGAAACTGAAGGCGGTTCGCCACGCCGCGGGGTATTCGTTTCCGGCGGCTGACATCGAGCGGATGCTGGGCGAAATCGAACGAGGCTACCAGGGTTGACCACCATGCACAAAGGCGTAGGCCATCCTGGAACGCCTCATTGCCGGCGGGCAGCGTCTGGTGACCGACGCCTGCACCGCCATTGGCTGGCGGCGCGGGGTGGGGCTACAACTCCGCCACCAGCCAACTGATGGCCTGCATTGACAAGGCCCGGGCCCAGTCGGGCCTGATCCTGGTCGCCGCAACGAACTTCTATGCTTCGATCTTCACCTCCGTCTCGATCTGCCGAACGAGGAGGAGCGCGCCCGGATCTTCGAAGCTCAGTTCGCCAAGCGCCCGGCCCGTCAGTTCGATGTTCGGCCGTTTGCCCGGCGGACGCCCGGCTGGAGTGCCGCCAGGATCTCCGCCTCGGTGGACCGTGCGGCACTCTTCGCGGCCCAGGAACGGAGGAGGATCGAAGAGAACGACCTGGCCCGCGCCGTGGCGGAAACGGGCGGCAAGGACAGGGCCGCCTTCAAAGAAGTCGATTGGGACGACGTGGTTCTGCCGACGGACACGGAGGCGGACCTCCGGGCCTTGGTTCGGCTGATAGATCCAGCCTACAGCGAAGGGCTGAAGCTGCCCATGCCGTCGGGCCTGCTGCTGATCGGGCCGCCGGGGACGGGGAAGACGATGATCGCGCGGCTAATCGCCACGCAGACCAAGCGGAGCTTCTATCCCGTGACAGCGGCCGACATCCTCGGAAGCACCACGGGCGCATCGGTGAAGAAGCTGGCTGATCTGTTCGCCAGGGCCAAGGAAAGCAGCCCGTCGATCATCTTCATCGATGAAATTGATGGCCTTCTGCCTCGGAACACCGGCCTCCAATCTCAGCACGACATTCAGGTGGTCGAACAAGCCCGCAGCCTGATCAGCGAACTGGAGCCGCACCACAACGTGTTTCTCATTGGGGCCACGAACCGCCTCGACGGCATCGACCCGGCGATCCTGCGGGGCGGACGCTTCTCGGAGAAGCTTGAGATCGGGCTGCCGGACGAGGCCGGGTGCAGGCGCTTGCTGGCAAGGCACTTGGCAGGTGTGCGGCTGGCGGAGGGGCTGCGGGAGGAGGATCTTGCGAACCGGCTGAATGGAAATTCGCCGGCCGACTTGGAGGCTGTGTGTAGCAGCGCCAAGCGCATGGCTATGCGGCGAATGCCGCACGACGGTGACGAGTTACCACCCCTCGTGTGGGATGACTTCGGACAAGCTTTGAAGCGAGTCCAAGTGCCCTGACGCACCGGCCTAACCTCCCACCACCAGCCGAGTGGCAACCGGGTAGCTGCCTGAGAAGCTGCTCCGAAACGAGGCACGTCCGGATTCTTCTGCCCGGAAGAGCCAGAGCTGGCCCCTCCTGGGCCGCTGGAGTCGTCCGGGCTAGGGAAAATGAGAAAAACGCCTCCAATGGAAGGGGCTGGATGTACAATCGACACCGGGCCAGGATGGCAAAATGGAAATCCTGGGTGAATGAATGAGTGCTGAGAGACTGTTGGTGCTGGCGGCTTTCGCTGTGGGAGTGAGCGCCCAAGACCTGTTGACCCCGAGCAGTTGCTCGGGAATTGAGGCGCTGCTGTCAGATGTCGGCGAGAAGCAGACCCTCGAAGGCCGTGCGGAGTTGGGTCACGCGTGGCTCAATTACGCATTCCGTTTTCAAGCTGGATACTCGATCGACATACCGCTCAGGCAGTTCGCCGCCAAGGGCAACACGGTTCGGGTGATCGCGCGCGTTCGACCGACCGACGGATCCCGGCCGCCGGTCTGCTTATTCCAGACAGGGGAGCTGCCCGAGATTCCTGAAGGCGACAAGCCCGATCTTCCGATCACGGGCGGATTCTTTCTCGGGGAAGGGAATTACCGGGTCGATCTGGCCGTGTTCGATCAGGCGGGGCGTTTGTACCAGGCCCGCTTCAATCTCGAGGCCGCTTTGAGGGGCCGGGAGCGCAAGGTGCGGCTGGAACTCGCGCCAGGAGAGGTTCAGCCCATCAACAGTCTGCGGTGGAAACCACACAGCGAACCGGCAGGACGGGGGCGGCGGCTGACCATTCTGTTCCATGCGACCAGCCTTTATGGGGGAGGCAAGCTGCCGACCCTTTACGATCCAGTGCTTCTGCTCAGTTCGCTCTCGACGGTCCTCTCGGAAGCAGCGTTCGACCAGGTACGTCTGATCGCTTTCAACCTGGACCAACAGCAGGAACTGTTCCGGCAGGATCGCTTTGACGTGGATGGCTTTCACAGGCTGGCCGAGAGGCTCCTTTCGCTGCAGCTCTCATCCGTGCCCGTGACCGCGCTCGCTCCCGGCGAGGCGCGCCATGCATTGATCGATTCGCTGGTGCGAGCGGAAATGTCCTCCCAAAACCGCCCGGACGCGATTCTCTTCCTGGGTCCGTATGCGGACGACGAATCGAAGTGGAGCAGTGTTCCCTGTGAATCCGGAAATGCCGGCCCGGCAATCTTCTACTTTCAGCAACGGATCAACCGCGCCATTGGGCGCCGCCTCAGCGACGACTATGCCGGAAGGGCAGAAAGAACTATGGGCGTGCGTCCGATCGAGCTTCCGGACACCTTTGAGCGGCTGGTGCACGCCTGCTCCGGCGAGGTTTACCGAATCCACGATCCCGCCGAACTGGCCTCCGCGATCGCCAAACTCAACTCAAAGGCGGCGCATGTTCAGTGAGCGGGCTGATGAGCTGTTCGAGAGCCCGCCCCCACGTTCTGTGCCTCATGGTTTTGGGCGAAGCTCAGGATGGTCCGAATGCCGATTTCGATCGCTGGCCGGGGCTGCAAAGAATGCACCGGGTTTGACGGGGGACGCGCCCCCCTGCGCTACAATCGAAACAGTACATTTCTGAATGACGCCGCGCACCGTAATCGCGCTCTATCCGGGCTCTTTTGACCCGATCACCAACGGCCACCTCGATCTCATCGAGCGCGGCGCTAAGCTCTGCGACCGCCTCATCGTCGCCATCCTGCGCAACGAGGAGAAGGAACCGCTGTTCACCATCGACGAGCGCATCGAGATGTTGCGCGAGGTCGTGCGCCCCTACCCGACCGTCGAGATCGATTCCTTCAACGGCCTGCTGGTCCACTACGCCCAGCGGAAGGGCGCCAGCGTCATCCTGCGCGGCATTCGCGCCATCTCCGACTACGAATACGAGCTGCAGATGGCTCTTATGAACCGCCGCCTCTGCCCCGCTATCGAGACCGTCTTCCTGATGGCCAGGGAAGAGTTCTCGTTCATCAGCTCCCGCCTGGTCAAGCAGATCATCGGCCTGGGTGGAAACATCGCCGGCTTGGTGCCGCCCTCGGTCGAGGTGCGGCTCAGGAACCGCGTTCTGAACGGCCAATGACGCCGATGTGGGATCCCGGCGAGCTCTCCGAGCGCATTTCGCGCATCAGCCTGTCGATGACCATGCGCGTCGCGAGCGAGGCCGAGCGGCTCAAGCGCGGCGGGCACGATATCGTCGATTTCGGCCCCGGCGAGCCGGACTTTCCTACTCCCGCCAACGTCAAACAGGCCGCCATCCGCGCTATCGAGCAGAACTTCACCCGGTACACCTCCTCGGCCGGCACGCCCGAGCTGCGCCAGGCCATCGTCGACCGCCATGCCGCCGATTTCGGCACCAGCTACACGCCGGAGGAGTGCGTCGTCGCCGTGGGCGGCAAGCAGGCCATCTTCGACGTCATGCAGGTGATCGTCAACCACGGCGACGAGGTCGTCATCCCCGTCCCCTACTGGGTCACCTTCAAAGAAGTGGTGAGCTTTGCCGGCGGCAGGTGCGTGTTCGTTCCGCCGGACGAGGCGGGTGGGTTCAAGCTGACGGCCGCCATGATCGAGCCGCTCCTGAGCAACCGCACCCGCATCGTGCTCGTCAACTCGCCCTCGAACCCGGCCGGCGCCATCGTCGATCCGGAAGAGTTCGAGCGCATCCACCACCTGACCGCCAGCCGCGGCATCTACCTGCTCACCGACGAGTGCTACTGCCATTTCGTCTACCAGGGTGCGCCATTCTCGGCCGCGTCGCTTCGCGGCGCTAAAAGGAACGTACTGGTGGTCGGCTCGGCGTCGAAGACTTACTCCATGACCGGCTGGCGCGTGGGCTGGGTGCTGGGGCCGGAGCCGGTCGTGGCAGCCATCGTCAAGCTCCAGAGCCAGAGCACTTCGAGCGTGACCTCGATCGCGCAGAAGGCCGCCGTCGAGGCTCTCCGCGGGCCGCAGGATTCCGTCGCCCTGATGCTCGCCGAGTACCACCGCCGCCGCGATTTCGTGGTCCGCCGGCTGCGCGAAATCCCCGGCGTCGCCTGCACGGAACCGCGCGGCGCCTTCTATGTGTTTCCGAACGTGAGCGCGGCGTTGCGCGAGGACGGCGTGCGGGACACCCTCGACTTCGCCGCCCGGCTCCTCCAGCACGAACACGTCTCGGTGGTTCCGGGCGAAGCGTTCGGCGCCGCAGGGCACGTCCGAATTTCGTACGCGACCTCGATGCACGAGCTCGAACGCGGCCTTGCCCGCCTGGACCGCTTCGTTCGAAACTTGATGAGATGAGTCTCCAGCCGATCCGCCTGCTGCCTTCCTTCCGCGAAAAGATCTGGGGCGCCACCGCGCTCGAGCCGTGGTTCCGCGCGACCGGCGCCAAGATAGGCGAGGTCTGGTTCACCGCGGACGACAACCGCACCGAAGACGGCCGCACGCTCTCCGAATGGATGCGCGAATCCGGCCATGCCGGACGCTTCCCCATCCTGGTCAAGTTCATCTTCACCAGCGCGCGGCTGTCCCTTCAGGTGCATCCCAACGATGCGCAGGCCCAAGGCGGCCCCGGCAAAACCGAGATGTGGTATATCCTGCGCGCCGAGCCTGACTCGACCCTCGCGCTCGGATTCAACCAGCCCATCACCGCCGAGCGGCTCCGCGAATCGGCCGCGAGCGGCGAGATCGAGCGCTTGGTTCACTGGTTTCCGGTTCGCCCCGGCGAGACCTTCTTCGCGCCGGCGGGAGTGGTGCACGCCATCGGCGCAGGCATCGCGCTGGTCGAAATCCAGCAGAACTCGGATATCACTTACCGGCTTTATGACTACGGCCGGCCCCGCGAACTGCACCTGGAGAAAGGCGTGGCGGTGGCGCGCCTCGGTCCGCATCCGGGCCCGTCGGCGCCCGTGGATCTGGGCGGCGGCCGGCGCCTGCTCGCCCGCTGCGACTACTTCGTGACGGAGTCGCTCGAGTGGGCCCGCCCCCTGACCTGGCAGCCGGACGCCGGCCACTTGGACATTCTCATCGTGCTCGAAGGCGCGGGAAGCCTCGGCGGCCGCCCCTTCGGCCCCGGCGAAGTCTGGCTCGTGCCCGCCACCGCGGAGCCGTTCCCCGTGGCTTTCGACGCTCCCGTGCGCCTGCTCCGCGCGTACCCTCCGCCGCGCAGCGCCTAGTTGTGCCGGATCGTCTGCGAGAGGGGACTGGCTCGAATTTCGCCGCCTTTGCGGGCAAAATGGGGACTGGACCGAATTTCGCCGCTTTTGCGAAACTTCGTGCCTGTCCACCGTCCGCAAAATGGGGACTGGACCGAATTTCGCCGCCTTTGCGAAACTTCGTGCCTGTCCCCGATTTTGCCCCTGTAGTACGGGATCGCTTGCAAAATGGGGACTGGACCGAATTTCGCCGCTTTTGCGAAACTTCGTGCCTGTCCACCGTCTGCAAAATGGGGACTGGACCGAATTTCGCCGCTTTTGCGAAACTTCGTGCCTGTCCCCGATTTTGCCCTTGTAGTGCGGGATCGTCTGCAAAATGGGGACTGGACCGAATTTCGCCGCCTTTGCGAAATTTCGTGCCTGTCCCCGATTTTGCCCTGCCCACCGTCATCCCGTCGTCTTGAGGCCGCCGGCGATGGCGTTGACCGTCACCAGCAGCGGCGGCAGCAGGCGTTCGGCGCGGGAATGGCGCCACTCGCGGAGCAGGGCGATCTGCTCGCGGTGCAGGCGGAGCAGGGCCTCGCGGCGGATGGCGATGGCCTTCATCAGGCGCGGCCGGCGCTGCTCGATGGCCCCTCCTCCAAACAGCTCCCCCAGGATGGCGCGGGTGCGCTGGTGCTCGTCAAGGATGCGCGCCAGGATGCCGTCGCGCAGCGACCCGTCTTCGACCAAAGCCGCGTACTCCGCCATGATGCCTCGCTCGGCGGCTTCGACGCTGAACTCGATATTGTGCAGCAGGTAGCTGAGGAACGGCCAATCGCGGGCGGCGCTCGAGAGCGTACGCCAGGCGGCCGGATCGGTCTTGCGGACGCGCTCGAAGGCGCTCCCCGCTCCGTACCACCCGGGGAGGTTGAAGCGGGCCTGGCTCCAACTGAACACCCAGGGGATGGCGCGCAGGTCGTCGATGGTGCGCTTCCCGCTGCGGCGCGCCGGGCGCGAGCCGATATGGCTGGCTTCGATGGCATCGAGCGGAGTGGCCTGCGAGAAAAACTCGACGAAGCCCTCGGTCTCGATCAGCCGGCGGTAAGCGTCGCGGCTGGCCAGGGCCACCTGCTCGAATACGGCTTCAGCGGCATGCGGCGCGCAGTGCGTGTCGCTCTGGTGGACCAGCGTCCAGCGTGCGACACCGGCCAGCATGCGCTCCAGATGGTGCGCGGCGGTGAGCCGGTTGGCGTACTTCTGGGCGATCACTTCGCCCTGCTCGGTGACACGCATCTCACCCTGAAGCGTTCCGGGCGCGAGCGATTCCAGGAAGACGTGCGTGGGGCCGGCGCCGCGGCCGATGGTGCCTCCCCGGCCATGAAAGAAGCGCAGTTCCACTCCGGCGGCGCGCGCAGCCGCGGCCAGTTGGATCTGCGCCTTGCGTATGAACCAGTGGCTGGCCAGAATGCCGCCGTCCTTGTTGCTGTCGCTGTACCCGATCATGACTTCCTGCAACGGGCAGAGCCGGCCGTCGCGCCGTTGCAGGTGGCCGAGGGAGCGCATGGCCATGGGGTGGGCCAGGAACTCGGCCAGGACGCCTCCGGCGCGCTCGAGGTCGTCGATGGTT
This sequence comes from Bryobacterales bacterium, assembly GCA_963719445.1. Taxonomy (GTDB): domain Bacteria; phylum Acidobacteriota; class Terriglobia; order Bryobacterales; family Bryobacteraceae; genus DASWZN01. The sequence continues at coordinate 1,265,377 of OY970385.1, read as the reverse complement.
TCAAACAGCGGGGTGACCGCGATCTCCGAGAGCAGGCCCTCCGGCGTGGCCCGGACCAAGCCGGCTTCGCGCGCCAGCAGATAGACGTTGAGCAGGTCGGAGGCGCCGTGGGTCATGCTCACGATGAGCGATCCGATCGCGGCGTGGCCGTGTTGGGCCGTCCAATCGCGCACCAGGCGGAGGACGCCGACCGCGGCATCGGCCTCCGCGGGGAGCGTGGCGGTCTCGACCGCGAAGGGCCGGGGCGAAGCCAGTTCGCGATCGAGGAGCTGCCGCTTGCGGGTTTCGCTCCACTCGGGGTAGTCCCCGCCATCCAGGCCCGCGATGGAGAGAAGCTGGGCGACGGCGTTGCTGTGGAACGCCCCGCTCTGCCGGATGTCGAGCGCCGCGAGGTGGAAGCCGAAGGTGGCCGCGATGCGCGCGACCGGGGCCACCTCGGCCAGCGCGATGCGGCCGGCGCCGGCTTCCTCGAGCGACGTTTGGAGCAGGCGCAGGTCGTCTTCGAGCTCGGCGGCGCGCGCGTAGTCGCGCTGGTCGATGAGGTGGACCATCTGCCGCCAGGGCTCTCCGGCGTAGCGATCCACCAGCGCGCGGCCCGCTTCATCCAGCGCGCCGCGGTAGAGCGCGATGCGGGCGGCGAGCGAAGGCGGAGGCGCCTGGAGCACCTCGGAGAGACTCAGCCGGCCAGCCAGCGATTCCAGGCGCTGGTGGAGAACGGCGAGCGCTCCGGCGCGCAGGGATTCGAGCGAGGTGCGCGTCACTTCGGTGGTGACGAAGGGATGGCCGTCACGGTCGCCGCCGACCCAGTCCCCGAACGTGACCCTGGGCTCCGCCGGCGGCTCCGTGCCGGGGAAGGCCCACAGCCAGGACTGCCGGAAGCGCTCCGAGACCAGGTCGACCACGTCGGGGAACACGCTGGTGAGGTAGTGCAGAACGTTGCGCAGCTCGGATTGAACGTCGGGGCGCTCGAAGAAAATCTCGCCGGTGCGCCACAGGCGCTCCAGGCCGGCCTCGATGCGCTCGCGCAGAGTGGCCTGCTCCATGGGGCTGCGGTTGGGGTTCTCGCGCTCCACCAGAAGGAGGTAGAGCTCGCGGTGGCGGTCCAGAACCGAGGCGCGCTTGGCTTCGGTGGGGTGCGCCGTCAGGACGGGCTGCACGTGTATGCGCGGCAGGACGCGGCGAATGTCTTCGGCCGTGAAGCCCGCCTTGCGGAGCAGCTCGAATTGATACGGCCAGGCGCCGGGCTCGCTCGCGGGGCCGTGCAGGTTCTCACGCATCCGGCGGACCTGGTTGACCGTGTTCTCCTCGGCCATGTTGAGAAGGTGGAAAGCGACCGAGAGCGCCTGTGAGCCGCGCGGCGGCAGGCGGTCGCCGGGCGAGGGCGCGACCGAGAAGGCTTCGCCGGCCAGTGCGGCGAGGTCGCGCTCACCGATGGTGGTGAGGACCTCGCGGAAGCACTCGAGCAGGAACTGGAAGTCGGCGTCCCACTTCTGAAAGCCGGTTTGGCGGAGGTTGGAGCTATCTGGTGACATGGCAGGCGGCAATTCCAGTATGGGGCATCGGGTGGCGGGCAATTCACAAGGCAGCCGGAATCGCCTGCCCCACGCCCCAACTCCGGTTCGGCCGGGGCCCCAGGCGGAATCGCAACACCCCGCCCTCTAGAATCTCGCTGTGCGCGATCCAGACGCGCTCCAGCGGCCGGCCGTTAAGCGTCGCCGATTGCACGTAGAAATCGGCCGGGCTGGTCCGGGCCGCCTCCACGCTGAAGTCCTTCCCGTTTTCCAGGTGGATGGTGGCGCGCTCGAAGAGCGGGGTGCCCAGAGCGTAGATCGGCTGGCCCGGATTCACCGGGTAAAAACCCAGAGCGCTGAAGATGTACCAGGCCGACATCTGGCCGGTGTCCTCATCGCCCAGCCAGCCGTCCGGTCCCGGCCGATAGAACCGGTCCATGATCGCCCGCGCCCACTGCTGCGCCTTCCACGGCTGGCCCGCGTAGTCATAAAGGTAAATGACATGGTGCACCGGCTCGTTGATGTGCGCGTACTGGCCGGTTCCCGCCATTTTGGCCTCGGTCATTTCGTGGATGACCTTGCCATAGCCGCCGACTTTGAAGTCCGAAGTCATGCTGAAGAGCGTGTCGAGCTTCTTCAGAAACGCCTCCCGGCCGCCGAGCAGGGCCATCAAGCCCGGTACGTCGTGCTGCACCGACCACAGCCATTGCCAGGCATTGCCTTCCGTATACACGCCGCCCCACGCCAGCGGATCGAACGGCTCGACCCAGGAGCCGTCGCTGTTGCGGCCGCGCATGAAGCCGGTGGATGGATCGAAGATGTTCCGATAGTTCCTGGCGCGCTCCGCGAAGGTGTTGTAGTCGGAGGTCCTTCCCAGCCCGCGCGCCACTTGGGCGACGCAGAAATCGTCGTAGGCGTATTCCAGCGTGCAGGCGGCGGATTCCCGCACTTTGTCCGCGGGCGCGTAGCCCAGCCGGATGGTGTCTTCGATGCCGGCGCGCGCTTCGTAGCGGCCTGTCCCCGCCTGGGTGGCGTCCTTGCGCAGTGCGGCGTAGGCCTTTTCAACGTCGTAATCCCGAATGCCCTTCACGAAGGCGTCGGCGATCACCGAATCGGCGTGAGTCCCGATCATGACGTTGCTGTAGCCCGGATTCGGCCATTTCGGAAGCCAGCCGCCCTCGTCGAAAGCGTTCAGCAGCGAGCGGATGATCCCGCCCACCCGGCTGGGCTCGAGTATGGTCAGCAACGGAAACTCGGCGCGAAACGTGTCCCAGAAGCCGGTATCGGCGACCATGGTTCCGGCGTGGACCCGGCCGTCGTAGGGGCTGTAGTGGATCGCGGCGCCCGCCGCGTCCCGCTCATCCAGCTCGCGCGGAAACTGAAGCGCGTGGTACAGCGCCGTGTAGAAGGTCCGCCGTTGGGCTTCGGTGCCGCCGCGGATTTCGATCCGGCCGAGCTCGCGCTCCCACTCGGCCCGTGCGCGCGCCTCCACCTGCGCGAAGTCGCCGGGGGGCAGGTTCCGCTCCGCCTGCTCCAGGCTGATGAGCGAGACGCCCACGCGCACCGAAACCGTGTCGCCCGCCGCGGTGGAGAACCCCGCCCAGGCCCCGTTCTGCCAGCTTCCGGATCGCGAGAACTTCCGGTCGAACACCGCCACGAAGTACTGCGCGAAGTTGGGCGGGAAGCCTCCGCGGATGCTCGAATTCGTTCCCGTAATGCTGTTGCTCTCCGGATGGACGCGGGCCGTTCCGGGCGAGCCGGCGTCCACGACGATGAAGGCGTTCTCCGCGCGCGGGAAGGTGAAGCGCAGCATGCCGCCGCGGCGGGCAGGCGCCATCTCCACCCGCACCCCGCAGTCCTGAAGCAGCACGCTGTAGCGGTAGGCCCGCGCGTCTTCGTCCTGGTGGCGGAAGTGCGAGGCGCGCGCCTGCGGCAGCACTTTCAGCTCGCCCGTGACGGGCATGAAGGAGAAGGGGCCGTAGTCGCTCATCCAGGCGGAGGGGCGGTGCGTCGCCAGGAAGCCCTGTATGGTGTCCTTCGAGTATTGGTAGGGCCAGCCGCCCTCGCCGGTCTGGGCGGTCCAGCCGATCATGCCGAACGGCACGAAGACGGCGGGGTAGGTGTTGCCATGCGAGAGCTCGAAGCGGGAATCGGTACCGACCAGGGGATCCGGCAGCTCGGCCAGGCTCTGCGGGCCGGCAGGGGTGGCGGCGGAGGCGAGCGCGGCCAGGAGCGGAACAACGGCGAGTGGTTTCAGGGCCACGCGCGTAGTCTAGCGCGAAGTCGCGGTTCGCGCGACAATGAGTCGGAAGGCAGCCGCGCAGGGCCCGGGTGGCGAAATCGGCAGACGCAGAGGACTTAAAATCCTCTGTCCCGCAAGGGACGTGCGGGTTCAAGTCCCGCCCTGGGCACCACTTAAAGCCTGTAGGGTCAATTGATTGTAGCCGCGCCGCGAGTCTTGCGGCCCCTCTGTTTTGGGGCCTCGGGAGGACCACTGCGAGTCAATGTTTCGCTGGCCGCGTCCATCCGGCGCGCCGCCTCACGGAGATCGAACTCGCTGTCGCCCGTCGAAACCTCCGCGATCCGCTGCTGCAACTTCTCAGCCGCCTTCTTTCTCGACGTGCATCGTCAGCTTTCCCTGATGACGTATGCGCCGGCGTCCTGGAATGCCAATTGACAAATCCGGCTCCCTCACCCCAAGTAGACGGAACCGCTGCCGTGCGCCCTCCCGTTCACTTGCCTGGCCTTCTTATCAGGGACAGGAAAATGCCACGCCCCCCAAAGGCCCCCCAATAGACCTAGCGCCACTCCCAGGAACAAGATCCATCCATTCCTGATCGAGAACCCAATCCACAGGACCAGCGCCATCCATCCGTACACGCGCAGCGCCCGCCAGAGAGCCTTTCGCTTGATTGTCATTTCCGCGCCTCTTTTCGTCTTGGCCGGTTTGTCCCGGCGTTCCACTTCAGCCATGATCTCCTGGATCGTGGCGCCTTCAAGCGAACGATTACGGTCGCGCCGCGAGCCCGCTGGACGTGGCATCCTGCTGCCGGGGAGGCACGCCGCCAGGCCGGGTCCTAATTGGCCGCGCTCGGCTCGCCGTCCAGGATCTCGCGGACCTTCGCGGCGAGAGCAGCCGGCGCGAACGGCTTCTGGATGTAAGCGTCTTCTGGATGCGGGAAAGCGCCGTTCGAACCTGGGTAATAGGCATAGCCCGACATGTAAAGTATCCGGATGTCGGGCCGCGTTCGACGCACATGCTCAGCCAGTTCTCGGCCGCTGATCCCCGGCATGACGATGTCCGTGACGATCATCTCAACCGAGTGATCGAGCATCCTCAGAGCTTCCTGTCCGCTCTCAGCGCTCAGGACGCGGTATCCAAAGCTCTTGAGGATGTTCAAGGTCACCCTCCGGACCTCCGGCTCGTCTTCGACGACCAGAATGGTCTCCTTGCCGGTCGCTCGGGGGACGGCCGCCGTGGCATGCATGCGCGCGGGAATCTCACCAGCCACGCTCGGAAGGTACACGCTGAACGTGGCGCCCCGGCCAGGCTCGCTGTCAACGCGGACATGCCCGCCGCTCTGCTGGACAATGCCGTAGACGGTTGAGAGTCCGAGCCCGGTGCCTTCCCCCTGCTGTTTCGTGGTGAAGAACGGCTCGAAGACGTGAGCGAGATCGTCAGAGCTGATTCCCGCCCCCGTGTCCGCCACCGTCAGCAGCACATATGGCCCCGGCGCCAGTGGAAGCTCCGGCCCTGTCGTGACATTCGAGGTAGCGATGGTGAGCTTTCCCCCGGACCGCATGGCATCCCGGGCGTTGACGGCCAGGTTGAGGATCACCTGATTCAACTGGCCCGCATCGGCCTTGACCTTGCGGAGGGACCGGTCAAGACGCGTGATCACCTCGATGTTCTCGGGTATGACGCGTCTAAGCATTTTCTCCGCATCGGTAACCAAGGCATTGAGGTCGAGGATCTGCGGCTGTAAGACCTGTCTGCGGCTGAAAGCCAGAAGTTGGTGTGTGAGCGCGGCGGCCCTGTCGCCTGCCTTGCGGATCTCGGTGAGGTTCACACGGCCGGGGTCCGACTCGTCCATGGTCTCCAGGAGAAGTTCGCTATAGGCATTGATCACGGTGAGCAGATTGTTGAAATCGTGGGCCACGCCCCCGGCGAGTCTGCCGACGCTCTCCAGCTTCTGGGCCTGCCGATACTGCTCCTCGAGAGCGCGGTGGTCGGTCACATCCCTTCCGAGGCTCGCCGTCCCCAAAGATGTGCCATCGGGACTCCGGAGCGGAGTGCTGTCCCAGGCAATGAGCCGCCGCCGGCTATCGCGTGTAAGAATTGGGCTTTCGTAATGGCGGGGCAAGTCCGCAATAGAACCCGGCGCGGTGAACAGGGATCTCAGGCGGTCACGATCCTGTTCGGGCACGCACAAGTCGAACCAGTCCTTGCCCAGCAACTCCTCCCTGGACCATCCCGTCACCCGCAGCATGTGGTCATTGCAGAAAGTGATCCGGCCTGCGGTATCCAGCATGACAGCGACCAGTTCAACCGTCTCGAGCAACTCCCGGAAACGCCGCTCGGATTCGCGGAAGGCGTCTTCCGCCCGCCTCCGGTCGGTGATCTCCACCGTCGTGCCCCAGATCTGGCGTAAAAACCCCTCCTCGAGGATCGCGGTGTGGTTTTGCAAAAAATGCCTGGTGCTGCCGTCGGATTCCAGCCTCTGGTACTCGATACTTCCGCGGGTCGCTCTTCCGAGGCCCTGCCCGAACGTCCGCCACTCGGCCGCTGTAACAACGTCGCTCAGCGGCTTGCCGGTCACCTCGGAGCTGCGGGAAAAACCCTGCATGCGCGCGAACGCGTCGTTGCACTCGGAGACGCAAGCCGTCCGGTAGATCATCCTGAGCTGATCGCTTGTCCCCAGCTTCACGGGAATCGGTTCGCGGAACTCGAGGCACCACACCGCTTCCCCGCTGTGGGATAGGAACTCCCGGTAACGGCTCTCTCTCGTGCGCAGAGCCTGCTGCGCCGCTCGGAGCGCGCTGATGTCGCGCACGAAGCCGAAAGCGCGCTCCCGCCCATCGCAGCGCACGTGATTGGCCGTGATTTCGATCGGGAGCACCCTGCCCGCGGGAGTGCGGTGGCGTGTTTCGTACACCAGCGAGCCGCTGGTCCGCGACTCCTGCCAGCGCGCGCTCCACTCCTGCCGCTCGGACTTTGGGGCGAGATCGAAGACGTGCATCGCCAGCAGTTCTTCGCGCGAGTACCCCAGCGAGCGGCATGCCGCCTCGTTCACGTAGACAAAGCGTCCGCTCGGCTCCGCCCAGAAAACTCCATCGGAAGCGTGTTCCAGGGCATATTGCGTGATCTGGAGTTCCTGCTTCGCATCTGCCGACGACTCGATGGACACTGTCGTGGTCATCTGCAAAAGCCGCGAGGCGCGTCGCGCCAGCGGCCGCGGCCCAGGTTCCAGGAGGGTCTTCAGCACGGCTCCACTCCTTCTCCCCGCGAACCCACGCGTGATGTAGCTCCGTGGCTCGCGCTGCTGCTGGCCACCGGGCATGAAAATGTCGCCCACTCACGCTCGCTGAAGAAGGGCATCTACCACGGCCTTCTCCTCGCTCTCCATGCCCCAGCCAGACGCCTCGTTGGGTCCCACCTCTGCCTCACCTCCACAGCCGCCGCGGTGCACTTTCCGCCGCGGTCGCGGAAGCTCGGGCGTTACCCACCACCGCCCGCCAGCCTCATCGGCTGGACAAACGACTCAAAATCATTTTTCCATAACTTTGTCTTAAACAAACCAAGAAAGGTGGTACTAGTACCAAAAACTTGGGTAGTACCACCGCATCGGCAGCCTATCCGGACGCATCATGAGGGTATTCTGGCGCCACGGTTGAGGACCGATCCCAGCGCTCAGAGGTGGATTTCTCTTCCCTGCTTAGACAAAGCGCTACCCACATTTGCGCTTCGAGGTCTGCGGCTCTATGCCTGCCGGCGTCAGATCGTGGGTTAGCGCTTGACCGGACCCAGTACCCTCAGGTAATAGGAGTCCTGTGTCCCGTAGAACGGGTAGAACTGTTTTTTTCTCATGTCAAGAGAAGTACTCTTGAAAAGGAGACGGTCCAGGGCTTATAAATTAAATGTAGAATTCTGAGAAAGATACAGTAAGTATCCTCGAATGTCGAATGGCATCGAATCCTGTGGACCGTGGCGGTTGCTACCGCCGCCAGATTCCTCTGCTTGCAGGTTGCCAAGCGGTTCTGCAGAACCGGATGAGGATACAGAGTGCGCTTGAGTCGCCGTCGTCGGACCCCCCCATGAGGCGAAGCATCGCCCGCATCAGGGGGAGGATGGCAGAATGTATTCCAAGCCGCTAGGGGACAGAGTCGCAGATACGCCGCCGCCGCGCCGTCGGCAACGCAGCGTACTGACGTACTGCATGGATGAGGGCGGGCGCCGGCGCGCACTTTTCTCGCCCGTCGCGGGGACTCGCAACCTATACCTCTCCGGCCAGAGGCACACGAGGAACTATGCCAGCCTCATTCGATGACGTGTTTGCCTCGCTGTTTTCGAAGATGCTGTCCAGGCTGGCAGGGCAGGCCACTCACCCCGGCAGGCTCACCGCCGGCTACGCGATTCGTTCCGTGCGGCTCATGGGGCCCGCGGGCCGGATTCCCTTCCCTCTCGTTTGCGTGGCGGGTGCGGATTCGCCCGCAGAAGGTCTGCTGTCGCACATGCGGCTCTGGCAGTATGCACCTCTGACGCCGGTCTTCAGGAGTGGATGGCGGCCCAGCGTCTTCGCTGCTCAACGGGTTCAGGAAGTGGCCCAGGTGGGGACGCCGCTCGAGAGCGGAGATGCGATCCGGCCGGCGGCGATGCCGGTCTGGTTCCCCGGCGCTCGTGCGGTTGGCGAGACCCACGCATTCGGGCAGGCTTCATTCATGGGTCCGCGGTGGCATACCGCGGAACCGGCCACGGCCGAGCCGATGGAGGCGAGAGGGGACAATCTCCCGGCGTGCGGCTACCACACTCGATCGATGCTGTTGGCACGGCTTCAAGGGGGCCGGTAGGAGCGCGAGGCTATGACTGAGCAAGAGAATTATCGTTTGCTCGCGGACGCGGCCGTTTTGCACCTCGAGGGCAAGCCGGAGGAGGCTTTGGAGGTGTTGAAGCGCGCGGCGGAGGGCGCGGAGGACTTCACCGACCTGTATGCGGCGATGGGCCTCATCCATTTCGAGCTCAGGCATTACGAAGCCGCGCTCGAATGCTACTCCAAGCTGCTCGATCTGCAGCCGCGGCAGAAGGCGGCCTTGTTCAACCAGGCGGTGTGCCTGGAGCGTCTTGGCCGCTGGGGAGAGTCCCGGGAGACCTACGAGACAGTAGTCGAGACCGACCCCGAGAATGCGCAGGCGCACCTGGGGCTCGGCTCCTGCCTCCTGCACCTGGGGCGTCATGAAGCCGCGCGCGCCGCGTTCGAAAGCTGCCTGGCGCTCTCGCCGGGGCACAAGGACGCACTGCTGGGGAGGGCGATCGCGCTCCATCTCGGCGGCCAGATGGAGGAAGCGGAAGCCGCCTATGGCGAGGTGCTCACAGTCGATCCGGATTCCGAAGAGGCGATTTCGAACCTGATGTCGATCGGAGTCCAGCGCAAAGATGTCAAGACGGTGCGCGACAACGCCGAGCGCCTGCTCAAGATCCGGCCGCGCTCCAGCACCGCTCTGGCCGGGCTGGCCGCGGTCGCCTTTGCCAACGCTGAGTTCGAGGAGGCGGCCCTGTTTCTGCGGGACCTGCTCGAGATTTCGCCCGACGATGTCGAGTCCCGCTTCAACCTGGGCGTGGCGTACCAGAAGCTAGGCCGCCTGGCGGAGGCTGTGGAGGCCTATGCCCAGGCAGCGCAACAGGAGCCCGGCTCGGCCCAGATCCAGTTCAACCTCGGACTCGCCTATCAGCAGAAGGGCGAATTCGAGAGCGCTGAAGCCGCATATGAGCGGGCCCTCGAACTGTCTCCGGAGCTCGACGTCGCGCGGTGGAACCTGGCGCTGGTGCTCGAGCAGATGGAAAGGCTGGACGAAGCCCAGCAGCTCTACCAGGAACTGCTCGAGGGCGGTCCCGCGTGGGCCAAGGCATGCTTCCGCCTGGGGCACCTCCGAATCCGCAGCGGTGACTTTCGGGGTGCTGCCGATGCTTTCCGCACTTGCCTCAAGTCGCACCCCAACTGGGTGGAAGCGAGGTTGAACCTCGCCTTCGCATGCTTCAAGCTGGAGGACCTCGATGCGGCCAGGAGCGAGTTTGAGACCGTGCTCGAGAGCAACCCGGAATCGATCGAGGCGCTGCGGGGCGTTGCGGAAATCTCCGTGCTGAAGACCGACTACACCCTTGCGCTGGATGCTTGCCGCCGCCTGATCGCGCTCGAGCGCGCGCCGGAGTACCTGTACAACGCCGGCCTGGTGTGCCAGCGGGAGGGTATGTTGGAGGAAGCCTGCCGGTTCTACGAACAGGCGTTGGAAGAAAAGCCCGAGTTCGCTGAAGCGTGCTTGAATCTGGGGCACACGCTGAGCACATTGGGGAAAGACAAAGAAGCCCTCCGCTACTGGCGGAGAGCGCTCGAGCTGAAACCCGAGCTGGTGGCCGGATACTTCAGCGGAACCGCGGCCTGAGAAACTACGGAAGAATGTAGTGGCGGAGGAAGAGGGATTCGAACCCCCGAGGGCCTTCCGACCCTAACGGTTTTCAAGACCGCCGCCTTCGACCGCTCGGCCATTCCTCCAGTCCCAAACTAGCCTGTTTTTCCACCGTCCGCAATTCACCCTCGCGATTCCCATTGACGGATGGCGAATAAAAGGCGAAAATAGCGCCATGCACCTCGTCGGCATCGCCAGGCTTGCCGCCTCCGGCGAACTCCTCGCCGCCAAACGCGCCGTCGAATACTTCGAGCTTCCTACCCGCCGCCTCCTCAATCGCACTTCCGGGCGCATGCCGTTCCAGTGGACCATCAATCCTTACCGCGGCTGCGAATTCGGCTGCCTCTACTGCTACGCCCGCTACACGCACGAGTTCATGGAGCTCGACGCCGTCCGCGCCTTCGAGCGGAAGATCTTCGCCAAGCGGTTCTTCGCCGCCTCGCTGGCCGCCGAACTGCGCAGAATCAGCCGCAAGGACTGGATCGCCATCGGAACCGCCACCGATCCCTATCAGCCCGCCGAGAGGCGCTTCGCGGTGACACACGAAATCCTGAAGGTTTTTGCGGCGGGCCGCGGGCGCCGCCTCAGCGTCACCACCAAGTCGGACCTGGTGCTGCGCGATCTCGAGCTGCTCCAGGAAATCGCGTGCGCTAACATCGTCCACGTGAACTTCACGCTTACCGCGATGGACGAGAGCTGGCGCGCCTGCTCGAGCCGCGTGCCGCGCGCCCCGAGCTGCGGATCGCCGCCGCACGCCTCCTGGCGCAGGCCGGCATCCAGATCGGCGTCTTTCCGAACCCCATCATGCCGCTCCTCACCGACAGCGAGGAGAACCTGGAGGCTGTCGCGCGGGCGGCCTCCGAAGCCGGCGCGACCTTCCTGGGCGGCGGGCCGCTGTTCCTGAAGCCCTGCGCCAGGCGCGTTTTCCTGCCGTTCCTCGAGCGCCACTTCCCGCAACTCGCGCCCGAATACGAAAAGCTCTACCGCACCGGCGCGTTCCTCCGCGGCGAGTACGCCCTGCGAATCCGGGAGCGCCTGGAGCGCGTTCGCACCCGTCACGGACTCCGCGACGCGCCCATCGAGTACACTCCGGAGCTGTGGGAGCCCGAGCCCGAGCAGGGCAGCCTGTTCGAGCCGGCGAGCGCCGTGCGATCATCTTAGCGGGATGCCGGAACTTCCTGAAGTCGAAACCGTCGTGCGGACGGTCGCCCCGCGCCTCCTCGGCCGCGAGATTCGCCGGGCGCGCTTCTATTCCCGCCTGGTGCTGCGCGGCGACGCGGCCAGAACCGCGGCGCGGCTGCGGGCCAGGCGCATCCTCGCCGTCCGCCGCCACGGCAAGTTCATCGTCATCGAGCTCAGCGGCGGCTTGACCCTGACCATTCACCTCGGGATGACGGGCGGCCTGCTGTGGAACGCCGAACCGGGTCCGCACGCGCGCGCCGTTTTCGATCTGGACTCCGGGCGCCTGGTCTACAACGATCCGCGGCAGTTCGGCCGCATCGAGCTGGGCACTTCGCTGCCGGAACGCGCGGCGCGGCTCGGTCCGGACGCGCTGGCCGTCGGCGCGGATGAGTTCGCCGCCCGGCTGGCCACGCGTCGCGGCCACATCAAGCCGCTGCTGCTGAACCAGGCTTTCCTGCGCGGCCTGGGAAACATTTACGCCGACGAATCGCTGTTCGATGCGGGCATTCATCCGCTGGCGTCCGTGGCGCGGCTCGGACACGCGCGTGTCCGCCGGCTTTACGCCGCGATCCAGAAAGTGCTGCGGGCGGCCGTCGAAGCAGGCGGCTCTTCGGTATCCGATTACGTCGATGCCGACGGACGCGCCGGGAGCTTCCAGATGCGGCACCACGTCTATGGCAGAGCGGGCGAACCCTGCCCGCGCTGCGGCACGCCGATCCGCCGCATCGTCGTGAACCAGCGCGGCACCCACTACTGCCCCAGGTGCCAGCGCGCGTAGCTTCTCCTGCCTGCCGCGCCGGAATCTGAGACGAGCTTCGCGGCGCAGGCTGGACATGCCGGCTCAGGTGAACGGCTTCGGGTTCTTCTCCGATGAATTGGTGGGCGCGCTGAAGGCGAAGCTCCCTGGTGTGGAGATCGACTTTGGCCCCGGCTATGCCGCGCTGTGTCCTCTGTGCCTCTGTGGTGAGGATCTAACCTACTCCCCCTGCCTCATCAGCAACGCCGCCAGCAGCAGAATGCGCTTGAGCCCCAGGTCCCGGCCTTCCGGGTTGTACCATTCCGAAGGCGTGTGTGCCGCGCCGCCCTGCCCGCCGGCGCCGAGAGAGAGGGCGGGCAGGCCCAGCGACAGCGGAATGTTGGCGTCGGTCGAGGCGCAATCGAGGCGGCCGCGGATGCCGAGGTGAGCGTCAACCGCGCGCAGGAACTGGAGAATCGGCGCGTCCTCGGGCAGGCGGCCCGCGGGGCGGGAACCGATCTCCTTCGTGCGCGCGGTCAGCTTGGCTCCGGTGGCGCGCTGGTTTTCGATCTGAAGCGCGCGGTCGACGGCCGCGGCCAGCGCGTCGGCCAGTTCGTCGATCTTCGCGCTGTCCTGGGAGCGCAGATCGACCTTGGCGCGGGCCAGCGCGGGGATCGAGTTCACGCTCGAACCACCCTCGATCGTGCCGAAGTTGAAAGACGAGCGCGGGCCGTTTCCGTTGGCCGCCGGCGGGAACTGATCGGTGAACCACGAGATGGCGTGGCTCAGCGCATGGACCGGGTTGGCGTTGCCGTAATCGCTCCAACTGTGGCCGCCGGCCCCCGTAAACAGGACCTCGAAACGGCGGCTGGCCAGCGCCTGGCTGGTGATGCGCTCGAGCGACGGGCCGTCGAGCACCAGATAGGCGCGAATGCGTGACGCCAGCGGCGACTGGCCGGCCAGATGCCGCATGCCGCTAAGATTGCCTTCCCCCTCCTCGCCGACATTGGCGACCAGCACCAGTCTGGCTTCGGCATCCTGTATGGGCGGGGCGGTGCGCAGCGCGCGGGCGATGGCCAGCAGTGCTGCCAGGCCCGCGCCGTTGTCCGAAACGCCGGGGCCGCGCAGGATGCCCTCGTCATCCACGGCGATGTCGTCTTTGTTGCGCGGCGCGAGCACCGTGTCGAGATGCGCGGTCACGGCGATCAGTGGCTCGCCTCCATCGGCCTCGGGCCAGGCGACCACGTTGCCGGCGCGGTCGATTTCCGCGTCGCAGCCCAGCGAGCGGAACTGCTCCGCCATCCACTCGGCGCGCTTCTGCTCGAGGAAGGTGGGCGCGGGAATGCGGCACACCGCGACGTGCTGCTCGTGAATCCAGAGCTTCTCGCGCGTGAAAAAGGCGAGGCACTCCCGCACGCCCCGCGATTCGGCCAGCGCCCCGATGCCGTTCGGTTTGATCCCAGCGCTCATCTGCTTCTGAGTGTAGCGGAGGCGGTCAGCCCGCGGCGGGGCAGCCAGGCGCCTGTCGCCGGGAAGACAAGCGTTCTCAGAGCGGGCCCGCGGCGCCTACTCGAACAACTCGATCTGCTGCTCCGGCTTGGGCCGGGCCTTCCGCGGCCGCAGCGGGCTCCCCACCACGCCAACAATCTGCAATTCGGCCAGGGCGGCCCTGGGCACGAACACTTTCTGGCTGTTCGCGCCGGCGTTGGGCGGGACGAATGTGAAGCCGTAAGCCTCTAACTGTAACAAATTGTTTGGCATCAACCCGTCCATCACCTCGCCGTCCCGAAACCGCATCCGGATCCAGACTCCGTTCATCTTGGGGCGGTTCTGGAAGAGCCGGCTCTCGGCGGACGGCTCGCCTGCATCAAAATCTCTAACAAAATAAAGGGCTTTTATGTCTTCGTACGGAACCACCAGGAGATTCCCCGAGGCCGTCAGGATCTCCACCCCCCCGGCCTGGAGATAAGCCTGCGGGTTCACAAACCCCGGCAGCGACTCCCTGTCGAACCGCCGGATCATGACCTTCTTGTTGGTAGAACCCGCCACAAGCCGAGCTTTCCTTTCAAACAATTTCGGAAGTATTGTATCATTGGCACGAATGCCCGGCGTGACCTCTATCTCCGCCCAGGTGCAGTCCTTTCTCGATTTCTGCCGCATCGAAAAGGGGTTGGCCGAGAATTCCCTGGATGCCTACCGCCGCGACCTCAACCGCTTCGCGGCCGGATGCCCCCCCGGCGCCGGGGAGGATTTTCCGGGTGCCGAAGCGATTGGGCGTTACCTCCAAACTCTTTCCCAGCAGGGACTTGGAAGCCGCTCGATAGCTCGCCACCTCACCACGCTGCGGAACTTCGTAACGTTTCTGCTGCGGGAGGGCAAGCTCGAAACCGACCCAACCGCCCTGCTGGCGCTTCCCCGGCAATGGATGAACCTTCCTAAGTTCTTGAATCATAGCGAAGTGGACCGCCTGATCGACGCGCCGGACGTGGCCAAGCCGAACGGCCTCCGGGACCGCGCCATGATCGAGCTGCTCTATGCCAGCGGCTTGCGCGTCAGCGAGTTGTGTGAACTGCAATTATCCGATTTGAACGAAGAGTTAGGGGTGGTTCGGGTGATGGGCAAGGGCCACAAGGAGCGCCTGGTGCCCGTGGGAAGTTCCGCAGTTGCAGCGCTGGCGGAGTACCAGCGAACGGGAAGGCCGGCCCTGCTGAAGGGCCGCGGCAGCAAGTACCTGTTCGTCACCGCCCGCGGGACCAAGATGACCCGCCAGTGCTTTTGGACGCTCCTGCGCATTTGCGGGACCAAGGCCGGCATTCTGCGGCGGCTGACGCCGCACGTGCTGCGCCACAGTTTCGCGACTCACCTGCTCGAAGGGGGAGCCGACCTGCGCAGCGTCCAGACGATGTTGGGCCACGCCGACATCTCAACCACCCAGATCTACACGCACGTGATGAGGTCGCGGCTCCGCGAAATAGTGGACCAGCACCACCCGCGTGCGTAGTTTTCTCCTGCTGGCGGCCCGTGTGCGCCGGCGGGATGCGAGCGACGAGCCATATGAGCGACTACATGTTCATGCTGGAGAGTCACCTGAGCCCGGACCAGAACCGCGTGGTGAGTGAGGTCCAGGCCGCGGCGGCCGAGGCCAATGTCAGCCTCTTTCTCACGGGAGGAGCCATGCGCGACATGCTGGGCGGCTTCCCCATCCGCGACTTGGATTTCACCATCGAAGGCAACGCTCCCAAGGTCGCCAAGGCAGTGGCCAAGAAGGCCAAAGCCCAGGTGACCGAGGAGGATGAGCACCGCAAGACGGTTCATCTCCTGTTTCCGGGCGGGGTCACGGTCGAGATCGCCATGGCGCGGCGGGAGCGCTACACCAAGCCAGGCGGCAGGCCGGTAGTGGAGCCGGCCACGATTCATGAGGACCTGCGAGGCCGGGATCTGACCATCAACGCGGTCGCGCTGTCCCTCAACCGGGCCTCGCGCGGTCTGCTCATCGATCCCACCAACGGCCTGGGCGACCTCGAGCGCAAAGAGCTCCGTACGGCTTACAGCTACGCCCTTTACGACGACCCGGTCCGCATCCTGCGGCTGATCCGGCTGCGTGTGCGGCTGGGCTTCACCATCGACGAACGGACCACGCAGCAGTACGAAAACGCCCGCCTGGAGCACCTGGAGAATCGCGTCGCTCCACGGCGCCTGCTCGAGGAGTTGCGGCACATCGCCGACGGCCCCAACCCCGGCGAGGTGCTCCGCGTCTTCGACGAAGAGAAGCTGCTGCCTCTGTTCTCGCCCGCGCTGGCTGGGCCCAAGCTCAACCTGGCGGGCTTCGCCAAGCTGCACAAGGTCCGCCAGCTGGTTCCTGTCGGCGTCCGCTTCCCGGTCGACAACTTCGGCCTGTTCCTCAACGTCCTCACGGAGAAGCTCACTCCGAAGGAGAGAACGGCGCTAACGGCCGCGGTCGCGATCCCCAAGGCCGACTTGGACGCCTGGCACAAGCTCGATGCACGCAGCAAGAAGTTGGAGCGGGATCTGAAATCCGCCAAGCTGACCCGCCCGTCGAACCTGTATCAAGTGCTTTCGAAAGCGGCCGGAGACCAGATCCTGTTTCTGCTGTTGCGGTCGCAGGTGCGCCTGGTTCAGGACCGCATCCGCAACTACCTCCAGAAGTACCTGCCCATGGCGCAGGAAGTGACCGACGACGAAGTGCGCGCGAAGGGCGTCGAGCCGGGCACGCCGAAGTGGGACAAGGTCAAGGAAGAAGTCATCGCCGCCAAGCTCAACGCCCGTCCCAAGAAGCCCGCGCCCGAGGAAGTGCCGCCCGCCCCCCCGCAAACCCCGGGCCCCGTTCCCGGCGGGAGCCTGCGGCGGGCGTACACGCGGCAGCCCAGCGCAAGGTAACGAACGTGGGGCAGGACTCCAGTCCTGCAGCATGTTTGTGCCGCAGTGGCTCACCCCATCTCCACCGTCACCTCATTCTCCGCCGCCAGCTTCTCCACCGGGATGAAGTTCCCCGCCAGCGCCTCTCCGTTGAGCACCATCCGCTTCACGCCCCTCTGAACCCCAGCCGGGTTCGTAACTTCCACGTTCACCCGCTTCCCCCGGAACGTCCGCGTCGCCTTGAATCCCTTCCAGCCGGACGGAATGCAGGGATCGATCCGCAGGCCGTCGTACTCCGGGCGCAAACCGAGGATATACCGCGTGACGGCGAAATACGACCAGGCCGCCGACCCGCTCAGCCACGGCACGCGCGATGCCCCGGCGCGCGGGCTGTACTTACTGTGCGTGAACTGGCAATAAACGTAAGGCTCGATCTGCCGGACCTCGGCCTTGGTGTTATAAGCCGCCGGCAAGTAGGCCCTGAAATACTGGAACGCCCGGTCGCCGTGCCCTAACATCGTCTCGGCCATCACCGCCCAGCCCTGAATATGGCTGAAGATGGCCCCGTTCTCCTTCATCCCCGGATTGAATAGCGCCGCCAGCATGACGCGAAAGTCCGTCTTCTGGAAAGGCGGGTCGCAGATCGCCAGTCCCCACTCCGTTGCCAGCCGGTCACAGGCGGATTGCATCGCCAACCGGGCCTTCTCCCCATCGGCGTGCCCGCTGATCACGGCCCACGACTGCGGGCTCAGGAAAATCTTGCCCTCCGGAGTCTCGTCCGAGCCGAACTTGAGCCCATCGGCGCGGTAGGCGCGCAGATACCACTGTCCGTCCCAGGTGTGTTCCGCCAGGTTCTTATCCAGCCGGGCCAGTTGCTCCTGCGCCCAATTCTCCTCGTCCGCCTTGCCGAGTAACTGGCAGGTTTCCACATACACCGCCAGGGCATAGCGCAACTGGAACGCCACGAACACCGATTCGCCGCCGTGTCCCAAACGGATGCAATCGTTCCAGTCCGCGTGCAGGCCGCAGGGCAACCCATGCGCCCCGGACCGCTCCAGGTTGAACTCGATGGCCCGCCTCATGTGGCCCAAAACCGTCGCCTCGCCCCGATCCGCATACGGCAGCACCTTGTCATAGAAGGAGAGATCGCCGGTCTCCTGGACATAGGCCGGGATGGTATTGAAGAGCCACATGCAGTCGTCCGAGCGGTACTCGTCCTCTTTAGGAGCCGCTTCGAATCCCGGCCGGTGGGAGAACTGGCTGATCACCGGAATCGCCCCGCCCGTCGAAACCTGGCCCGTTATCATCAGCTCGAGCCGCGGGCCGGCTTCTCCGGCAATCGCCTGCAAGACGCCGAGTATGTCCTGAACGGTATCCCGGTACCCCAATCCATCCCGCTCGCCGGCATAAATCAGGCTGGCCGCCCGCGACCAGGCGTAAGTCATCAGGCAATTGAACGGGCTCCACATGTTCAACATGCTGTTCAGCTCGGCGTCGGGCGTTTCCGCCGTGAGCCCGCGGATCCGCCCGTGCCAATGGCATTTGACCCGCGCCAGCGCCTCGGTCGCCTTCTCCACGTTGCTGAACTCTGCCACCACCCGCTTACCCACATCGTGCGCCGCCCCAACGCCCAGCAGCACCAGGAACTCCTTGCTCTCGCCGGGCTCGAGCGCGATGTCGATCTGGAACGTCCCGCAGCCGTTATCGCCCGCGGCCAGCGAGTTGGTGCACTGGCCCTGCTCCACCACCACGGGATTCGCATAGCCGCGGTAGGTCCCGATGAAGGCGGTCCGGTCCGTGTCGTAGCCGGAGACGTCGGCCCCGACAACCGCCAGGAAAGTGTGGCGTCCCTGGTCTTTCTCTCCCGGGTTATCGGGCATATAGGGGAGATTCACGTTGGTGCCGTGGTCGATGATGTTACCGGCCACATCCATCTTGAGGATGTGCTGCGTGTATTGCAGGTTCACCTGGTCGTCATAGGCGCTCCAGTTGCCCACATACTCGACGTAAGTGAACGCTCTCAACCGGCGCGGTTTGTCGCCCAGATTGGTCAGCTTGACGTGCCAGCACTCGAAAGTCTTGCCCAGGGGCACGAAGTAACTCGTTTCCGACCGGATGCCGCTGTATTCCGACGAAATGATCGTGTAAGCCGTCCCGTGCCGGCACACCGATTTATACTGATCGAGAGGCTTCCCCACTGGCTGCCACGAGGCCGACCAGTAGTCTTTGCTGTCGCGGTCGTGCAGGTAGATGTAGCGCCCCGGCTGATCCATGGGCACCGCATTGAAGCGCAGTCGCAGGAACCGTCCCTGGGCCGCGGACTGATAGAAGCTGTAGCCCCCGGCGTTGTTCGTGATAATGGCGCCGTACTCGGTGGTGCCCAGGTAATTGCTCCACGATTTGGGCGTGTCGGGCCGCGTGATCACGTATTCTTTGTTGTCATCGTCGAAATAGCCGTATTGCATGATGAGTCCTCTCTAACCGGCGTGGCGCAGGCTCTCAGCCTGCCGCGTCGAGACTCGTCTCGACGCATGTCCAGTTCCTACCTTGCCGGCATCACGCCCGCCAGCATAAACACCAATGCCGCGTTCCAGTTGATCGCAACCTCGTTGGTCGAATAGGATGCCTGCTCGTCCACGTACACCTTGGCGGGAGCGAGCCCTGGCGGCAGAGCCTTCGCCACCGCATCCTGCCGGTCCGCGTTAGGACCGCCGGAAAGGAACCCCGGCCACGGCTCCGGCTTCCCTGTGCCGGCGCTCTGGCGATGGTGCGGGTGCCGGTACGGATTCTCCCCGGCCCCGGTCACCCACGAGAGTGAAAACGTGTTCCGGCCCAGCAGGTAATGCAGCGTATCGAGTGCGGTTTCGACGTAACGCGGGTTGGGCCGGAGCGCATTCGTAACCAGCAGTTGCAGACCGTAGTTCCCGGCCATTCCGTTCGAGCCCCACACGTAGTCCGTCGTCAGCAGGGTGACGCGGTATCCGTTGCGGCTCGCGCGGGCCGCTATGTCGTCCGCCGCCGCGACAGACCGGCTGCGGATGGTCTCGACCGCCGCCGCGTCCTTCCCCCCGCCCAACACGTAAGCCCACAGCCCGAAGGGCGCCACGGCGCTCCACTCCGGCGGCCTGACGCCGGGCGCGAGCGTTTTCGTGTAGTCGCCATAGTGAGCCAGGAAATACCGCTCGTAGACGTCCTCGCGCGTGGTCCGCCACAGCTCGGCCGCGGCCCACAATTCCTCGTCTCCGCAGTCCTTGTCGCCGTAAACTCCGGTGTGAATCCCGGGCGGGTCGTGCAGGACCAGGACGTTGGGATACTTGCCGAGCCAGTTCCACGCCTTGCGCGCGGCGGCCAGATTCCGCGCGGCGTACACCGCATCGTATGGCTGGTAAACCCGCGCTGCGATCGCCGCCACCGCCGCCAAATCGGCCGTTGCGCATGAGCTCTTGAACGGCGCGCTCCCGGTCCCGATCACGTAGCTCGTCGCCGTGTCCTTCTCCGGCGCGATGAAGCCGCCGAACCCCTCCGTGGTCTGCTTGGTCCAGGCGCCCCCATCGTCATCCTGCATCGAGAGCATCCAGTCCAGATTCCACCGCACTTCGTTCAGCAGGTCCGGCGTGCCGTTCCCCGATTCCGGAATGTTGAGCTTCACGTCCCTGATGCGCGCGCCGAACATCTCATAGCTCCACAGCAGCGTCCCGGTGGTGATCCCGGAATTCACCATGTAGCGGCCGTAGTCGCCCGCATCGTGCCAGCCGCGGGAAGGAGCGCGCGGCCCGGTCTTCCCCGAAGAAGGATGGTAGGCGCTGTTCAGGTGGCAGGGTGCGTGCCTGTAGCCGGGGAACTCCGGCCCCAGATCCACCGCGGTCCCGCAGCGCTGGCCGTAGAATGCCCGCATCGCGAGGTAGTAGACGCGCGAGTATACGTCCGGCCCGATGGCGAAATCCCAGCTTCGGCCAACTCCAGGGACGTCGAGATAGTACCTGCCGCTCGCCTCCAGCTTGGAGAAATCGGCCGTTTGAACGCGATCGCCGCTATCGGCATCCGCCGCCGGCGCCGTCAGTTTCCCCTGGAAGGCCACCGACCCGTCGGCCGCCCGGCGAACCGCGAAATCCGCCGCCCGGCTCCTGGAAACCACCATCGCCACCTTGGGCGCGGAGGCCGGGTACCCGGCTTGATCAACCTTGATCTCGGCCGTCGGCGTGGCCGCAACCGCACACCAGCACACAAAGAATGGCAGGACTGCCTTCATAACTAAGACCCCCAACTTGCATGATTGACCGTGGCGCACGCTTCAGCGTGCTGCCGTGGGCTTCAGCCCGCGGAACGGCGAACTGAAGTTCGCCTCAGCAAGCTGAAGCGTGTGCCACTTCTGTGATTGTAGTCGAACGGTCGCGCTCGTTGATCCTCAGGCTCCCTTCTGCTAGCGTGAAAGACCGGGCACGGCCCCGGGGAGAGGCGGTTCATGAGCGATCCTTCCAGGCGCGATTTCGCGAGACTCGCGGCGGCGTTGAGTCTGAGTCCCTCGGCGGTGGCTGGCCAGGCGGGGTCGGCGGCCAGGCCGCAGTCAAGCTACCAATTCCCCGCCTCGTTCCTATGGGGCTGCGCTACGGCCTCCTATCAGGTGGAGGGCGCCGTCCGCGAAGACGGCCGCAAGCCCTCCGTGTGGGACACCTTCTCCCACACCCCCGGCCGCACCGCCATGGACCACACCGGTGACGTCGCCGCCGACCACTATCACCGCTACAAGGAAGACGTCCAGCTTCTGAAGTGGCTGGGCGTGAAGGCCTACCGCTTCTCGATCGCCTGGCCGCGCGTGTTCCCCGATGGCTCCGGCGAGCCCAACGAAAAAGGCATCGCGTTCTACGAGCGGCTGGTGGATGAGCTGCTGGCCAACGGCATCCAGCCCTGCGCCACGCTGTTCCATTGGGACCTGCCGCAGGCGCTCGAAGACCGCTTCGGCGGCTGGCGCTCGCGCGACACCGCCAGGTACTTCGGGGATTACGCGGCCTTTGTCTCGCGCCGGCTCTCGGACCGCGTCGCCCGCTTCTTCACCATCAACGAATTCTCCTGTTTCACCGACGACGGCTACCGCTGGGCCGCCAAGGCGCCGGGGCTGGAGCTGCCTATGCGCGAGGTGTGCCAGTTGCGGCACCACGCTGTGCTGGCGCACGGGCTGGGCGTCCAGGCGCTCCGGGCTAACGCGCGGAAACCCATCCGCGTCGGCCTGGCGGAGAACGCCCCCATCTGCGTTCCGGTGATCGAAACCGAAGAGCACATCGCAGCCGCACGCAAGGCCCAGCGTGAGATCAACGCGCCCTTTCTCACCGCCGTTCTCGAAGGCAGGTACCTGGACTCGTATCTCAAAGAGATGGGGAAAGACGGCCCGCGGTCCACGCCCGAGGACATGAAGATCATCGCCGCGCCCCTGGATTTCGTGGGACTGAACTGCTACTACCCCTTCAACGTTCGGGCCGACTCGGCCTCGCCCTCCGGCTACGCCGTGGTGCAGCATCCGTCTTCCTATCCGCACATGTCCTCGGAGTGGCTCTACATCGGGCCGCAGATCCTGTACTGGGGGCCGCGCCACCTCAGCGAGATCTGGGGAGTCAAAGACGTTCTCATCACCGAGAACGGCTGCTCCGCGGCCGACCCGCGCTCCCCGGATGGAGCGGTTTACGACACCGACCGTGTCATGTTCCTCAGGAACTACCTGGTGCAGGCCCACCGCGCCGTCGCCGAGGGATATCCGCTCACCGGCTACTTCCTGTGGAGCGTCATGGACAACTTCGAGTGGACCGACGGTTACCTGAAGCGCTTCGGAATCGTCTATGTGAACTACGAAACCCAGGAACGCACCCCCAAGCTGAGTGCGCATTTCTACCGCGAAACGATCGCCCGCGGCGCGGTGGTGTAGAATGGCAACCTTGTGAAAAAAACGGGGACACTCCGGCTGGCTACCAAGACTGCTCGCCTCACGGAGATCGCAGGCGTGTCCCCGTTTTTTCCGAATCAAGGAGCCTAACCTTGTACACCGCCAATAGCAACCGCTACGACACGATGATCTACCGCCGCTGCGGCTCGAGCGGCGTCCAGTTGCCGGCCATCTCTCTCGGCCTCTGGCACAACTTCGGTGGAGTCGACGCGCTCGAAAACAGCCGCGCCATGCTGTGGCGGGCCTTCGATCTGGGCATCACCCATTTCGACCTGGCGAACAATTACGGCCCGCCCCCCGGATCGGCTGAAGAAACCTTCGGCCGTGTGCTCCGCTCGGACCTGGCGTCGTACCGCGACGAGTTGATCGTCTCCACGAAGGCCGGCTACACAATGTGGGCCGGCCCTTATGGCGACTGGGGCTCGCGCAAGTACCTGCTGGCCAGCCTGGACCAGAGCCTGAAACGCATGGCGCTCGAGTATGTGGACATTTTCTACTCGCACCGCCCTGACCCGCACACCCCGCTCGAGGAGACCATGGGCGCGCTCGCCCAGGCCGTGCGGTCGGGGAAGGCGCTCTACGCCGGCATCTCGAACTACAATCCCGAACAAACGGCCTGCGCGGCCGCCATTCTGCGCGGCCTCGGGACGCCCTGCCTGATCCACCAGATGAAGTACTCGATGTTTCATCGGGTCCCCGAGGAAGGGCTGTTCCGGACGCTGGCCGGAGAGGCCATCGGAGGCATCGCCTTCTGCCCCCTGGCTCAGGGCCTGCTGACCGGCCGCTATCTGGACGGTATTCCCGGCGACTCGCGGGCCGCCAAGCCGCACGGTTTTCTGAAGCAGCGTGATATTGACGAGGCGCGGCTCGCCCATGTCCGGGCGCTCAACGCCCTGGCCGGCGAGCGCGGCCAAAGCCTGGCGCAGATGGCCCTGGCGTGGGTGCTCCGCGAGGGCTCGATGGCCAGCGCCCTGATCGGCGCCAGCAAGGTGGAACAGATCGAGCAGAACGTCGCGGCCCTCCGCAACCTGGAGTTCTCCGCCGACGAGTTGTCGAGAATCGAGTCGATTCTCTAGGAGTGGGGCAGGCGGTTCCGCCTGCCGGTTGGAGGTCCCGTGAGCACAGCGACAGAAAAGATCCCGTTGGCGGACCGGATTTCCCTTAAGGAGAAGATCGGATACTCTCTCGGGGACGCCGCCTCGAACTTCTATTGGAAGACCTTCGAGTTCTTCCTCATGATCTTCTACACCGACGTCTTCGGCATCTCGGCAGCGGCCGCCGGCACCATGCTGCTGGTGACGCGCCTGGCCGATGCCGTCGCCGATCCCGTGATGGGCGCCACCGCCGACCGCACCAAGACCCGCTGGGGCCACTTCCGCCCCTACGTGCTCTGGTTCGCGCTGCCGCTGGCCGTCGCGGGCGTGCTGACCTTCACCACCCCCCACCTCAGCGGCGGCGGCAAGCTGGTTTACGCCTACATCACCTACAGCCTCCTGATGTTCCTCTACACGGCTGTGAACATCCCCTACACCGCGCTCATGGGCGTGATGACGCCGAACTCTCTGGAGCGCACGAAGATCGCGTCGATCCGGTTCATCGGCGCCTTCACGGCCGGCGTCTTCGTCCAGTACTTCACCTTGAAGCTCGTCGCGTTCTTCGGCCACGGCAACGCCGAGCGCGGCTGGCAGCTCACGATGGTCTTGTACGGCGTTCTGGCAGTCCTGATGCTGGTGCTCTGTTTCGCCAGCACGCGCGAGCGCGTCGCGCCGCCCGCGCAGCAGAAATCGGACCTCAAGCGGGATCTCGGCGACCTCTTCACCAGCCGGTCTTGGCTGGTCCTGGTGGGCGTGCTGCTGCTGGTGCTGGCGGCGTTCGTGATTAAGGGATCGGCGTCGGCCTATTACTTCAAGTATTTCGTCAAGCGGGAAGACCTGCTGGGGCCGTTCCTGGTGTCCAACGGTCTGGCGTTCCTGGTGGCGGTCTCGATCGCTTCCCAACTGGCGAAGGTATTCGGCAAGAAGCGCCTGTTCATGATCGCGATCGGAGTCGGCGGCCTCGTAATCGCGGCCTTCTACCTCGCCGGACCGGCGGACATCTGGCTCATGTTCGCGCTCCAAATCGTCTCCAGCTTCATCATCGGGTTCAACTCGCCGTTGGTGTTCGCCATGTTCGCGGATACGGCCGACGACGCCGAATGGCGCACCGGCCGGCGCGCTACCGGGCTGGTCTTCGCCTCGGCCATCTTCGCCACCAAGGCCGGTGTGGCGATTGGGGCCTGGATGTTCGGCCTCTTCTTCACCTACTTCGGCTACGCCGCCAACGTGGCGCAGAGCGCCCGCTCGCTGCACGGCATCATCCTGACCATGAGCTGGATTCCCTGCGCCCTGATGCTCCTCGCCACCGCTCTCATGCAGCTCTATCCCCTCGACGAGGAGTTGATGGTGAAGATCGAGGCCGATCTCAAGGCGCGCCGCGGAGAAATCGAAGCATGAAGACCAGCCTGCTCTGCTTGTGCGCCCTGCTCTCTTCGGCGCTGGCCGCCGATCTGACGGTCCAGAAGTGGCACGGCAACGCCATCGACTACTCCGGCTACCGCGCCGGCCAGAACCCGCAGCTCAACCGGTTCCCCACCCAGGCGCAGATCCTCGAAGACCTCAAGATCCTGGAGCGTAACTGGAAGCTCATCCGCCTCTACGGGTCTGACCAGCATTCCCAGGACGTGCTCGAAGTCATCCGTCGCGAGAAGATCCCTCTTCAGGTCATGCTCGGCATCTGGCTCGACGGCCACCCTGAAAAGCAGGGCGAAAACGCGGCCCAAGTGGCCACCGGCATCCGCCTCGCGAACGAGTACAAGGACATCGTCGCGGCCGTCAGCGTCGGCAACGAGATTCTGGTCTCCTGGTCCGACCACAAGCTGACCGAAGAGAGCGCCATCGCCTACGTCCAGCAGGTCAAGAAGGCGGTGAGCTGCCGGGTCACGGTCGCCGACGACTTCCTTTACTGGCGTCAGCCCGAGGCGAAGCTGGCCGGAGTCGTCGACTTCATCACCATGCACGCCTATCCCATGTGGGGTCACGAGGACATCGATACCGCCATGCCCTCGACCATCCGGGATTACGAGAGCGTGCGCAAGGCTCACCCGGGCCAGACCATCGTGATCGGTGAGGTGGGTTGGGCCACTTACACAAACAGCCAACAGAATGCCCCCCGCGCCGGCGACGAGCAAAAGCAGAAGCGCTATTACGACGAGCTGACCGCCTGGGCCAAGGCCAACGGCGTGACCGCCTTCTTCTTCGAGGCCTTCGACGAGCCCTGGAAAGGCAGCGGCACCGAAGGCCACTGGGGCCTGTTCACCGAGGGCCGCAAAGCCAAGCCCGCCATGCAGGCGCTCTATCCGGACCTGATGCCATCGGGGCCCACCTCGCCCGGTTACACGGAGGCCCAATGACCACCGCCTACGTCGGCGAGGCCCCCCTGAACCGCTGCCCACGCAAGGTGGAAGGCGGCCACGTCGAAATCGGCGGCGAGCGCTTCTACCGCATCGTCAACTACGACGCCATGCCGCCGTTCCTGATGAGCCTGGTCAGCGACTCCGATCATTGGATGTTCGTCTCCAGCACCGGCGCACTCACCGCCGGCCGCCGCGATCCCGACCACGCCCTCTTCCCCTACTACACCGACGACCGCATACACGACAGTCAGGACCAGACCGGCGGCAAGACCATCCTCCTGGTCACCCGTGCCGCCCGCGCCGCCCTGTGGGAGCCGTTCTCCCAGCGCTACGAGGGCCTCTACCGCATCACCCGCAGCCTCTCGAAAAGCGTCTACAGCAACAAAATCGTTTTCGAAGAGGTCAACCACGATCTCGGCCTCGCCTTCTCCTGCGCCTGGATGACCACCGGCCGTTTCGGCTTCGTCCGCCGCGCCGCCCTGGCCAATCTCGCGGCTCAGCCCGTCGAAATCGAGCTTCTCGATGGCATCCAGAATCTGATGCCTCCCGGCCTTACGCGCCGCTTCCAGATGGAGTACAGCACGCTGGCCGATGGCTACAAGGAGAATGAGCTCGAACCCGCCACCGGCCTCGGCCTCTTCAAGCTCAGTTCGATCCCCGCCGACCGGCCCGAGCCCAGCGAAGCCCTGCGCGCGACAACGGTTTGGTCGGAGGGCATCGAGCCCGCGCACCGGCTCCTGTGCGCCGCCCAACTCGACCGCTTCCGGCAGGGTCTTGGGGTGGAAGACGAAGCCCTGATCCGCGGCCGCCGCGGCGCATATTTCATCCACGCCCGTCTGGCGCTCCCCGCCCACGGCCGAAGAGAATGGAGCTTGGTGGCGGAGGTCGATCAGGACGCCGCCGCCGCCGTCGCCGTTCTCGCCCTCCTCAAATCAGGAACGAACCTGCGCGCGCAACTCGACGAGGATGTCGAGCGAGGCACCCGCAACCTGGTCAGCATCGTGGCCCGCGCCGACGGCCTCCAACTCACCGGCGACGAACTCAGCTCGGACCGGCATTTTTCGAACGCGCTGTTCAACACCATGCGCGGCGGAATCCCCGACCGCGACTACTGGATCTCCCGCGCGGACTTCAAGGCCTTCATCGCCCAGGCCAACCGCGCCGTAGCCGCGAAGCACGCCGCGTTCCTCGACGCGCTGCCGGAAACCGTGCTCCATCCTCGCCTGCTCGCCCTCGCGCGCGACCAGCAGGACCCCGATCTCGAGCGCCTGGCGCACGAATACCTGCCGCTGACCTTCAGCCGCCGCCACGGCGATCCCAGCCGCCCCTGGAACATCTTCTCCATCGAGGTGAAGGGCGAGCACGGCGAGCGCCTCCTCAACTACCAGGGCAACTGGCGCGACATCTTCCAGAACTGGGAAGCGCTGGCCCTCTCCTTCCCCGGTTACGTCGAGAGCATGATCTTCAAGTTCACCGGCGCTTCCACCGCCGACGGCTACAACCCCTACCGCATCATGCGCGACGGTTTCGATTGGGAAGTGCTCGACCCGCACGACGCCTGGTCCTACATCGGCTACTGGGGCGATCACCAGGTCGTCTACCTGCCGAAGCTGCTCGAAGTCTCGGCGCGTTACCACCCGGCCGCTCTGCCGGGCCTGCTCGCCCGCCGCGTCTTCACCTACGCCGACGTTCCCTACCGCATCAAGCCTTACAGCGCCCTGCTCGAAGATCCTCGCAACACCATCGACTTCGACGCCGCCCTCGATCGCCAGATCCGCCAGCGCGCGGCCGCCATTGGCGCGGACGGCAAAGCCCTGCCCGGCGCGGACGGCGCGCCCTACCGTGTGAACCTGGCCGAAAAGCTGCTGGTCCTGGCGCTGGCCCGCCTCTTCAACTACATTCCAGAGGCCGGCCTGTGGATGAACACGCAGCGGCCGGAGTGGAACGACGCCAACAACGCCCTGGTCGGCTACGGCGTCTCGATGGTGACCCTCTGCTATCTGCGCCGCTTCCTGTCCTTCTGCCGCGGCCTCTTCACTGTCGATGTCGAGGTTTCCGCCGAGGTGGCAGACGCTTTTCACCGCGTCGCCGAAGCGCTGGAGCGGCACGCCGGCCTGCTCGCCGGCCCCATCTCGGACCGCGACCGCAAGGCCGTCCTCGATTCTCTCGGCGCGGCCGGCAGCGACTACCGCGCCGGGCTCTACGCCCGGGGTTTCTCAGGCCGCCAGTCGCCCCTGACCGCCGTGGAGATGGCCGCTTTCTGCGACGTGGCGCTCCGCCACATCGACCACTCCATCCGCGCCAACCGCCGCACCGACGGTCTCTATCACGCCTACAACCTGATGAAGGTGGCCGGCGACGGCATCGTCATCCGCCGCCTCTACGAGATGCTCGAAGGCCAGATGGCCGTGCTCAGCTCCGGCGCGCTTTCCGCCAGCGAATCGGCCGCGCTGCTCGACGCCCTTCGGAGCAGCCGCCTCTACCGCGCCAACCAGAACAGCTACGTCCTCTATCCCGACCGCAAGCTGCCCGGCTTCTTCGAAAAGAACAACATCCCCGCGGCGGCCTTGGCGAAGTCGAAGGCACTGGCCGACCGCCGCATCGTGGTCCGGGACCTGAACGGCGTCGCTCACTTCAACGCGGCCTTCCGCAACGCGGCCCTGCTCAAGGAAGCGCTCGCGCCGCTCGGCCTGCCCAAACAGGAGTGCGACGAGATCCTGGCCCTCTATGAGGAGGTCTTCGACCACCAGTCCTTCACCGGCCGCTCGGGTACTTTCTACAAGTACGAGGGGCTCGGCTGCATCTACTGGCACATGGTCTCGAAGCTCCTTGTCGCGGTTCAGGAGGTGATGGATCACGCCGCCCGCGCTGGCGTCGACCCCGCGCTTGTCGAGCGCCTCCGCCGCCATTATTACGAGATCCGCGAAGGCATCGGCGTGCACAAGCCGCCGGAGGTCTACGGCGCCATCCCGACCGATCCCTACTCCCATACGCCCGGTTTCGCTGGAGTGCAGCAGCCCGGCATGACCGGCCAGGTCAAAGAGGATCTCATCTCGCGGCTCGGAGAAATGGGCGTCGCCGTCGAAAACGGGCGGCTCGGCTTCCGCCCCCACCTGGTCAGCCGCGGCGAGTTTCTGAAGGAGGCGCGGACCTTCTCCTTCTATGACCTCGCTCTCAATCCCGGCACGCTCGCCTTCACCACCTGCCAGCTGCCCGTCGTCGCCCACCAATCGGGCCCGCCGCGCATAGAGATCACGACCGCCGAAGGCTCCCGCCGTACCGTCGAAGGCCTCGACCTCGATCCCGAAACCAGCGCCGCCGTCTTCGAGCGCACCGGCGCCGTCCGCCGCCTCGACGTCTTCTTCGGATTTGCGGCCGAGCCGCGGCCCTGAGCGGCTGTAAAAAAATCCGGGGACACTCCGGACTGCGACGCCGAATGCTCGGCCTGCGATGCTTCTGAGGGAGCGCCCCCCGGTGCTACCATTGGTCTTTGAGTATCCGCTTACCCGAGGTGAAAACGCCATGAAGCGAGAGCGCAGCATCGAACTGCTGAACAATGCGGTCGGCGACGAGTTGGCTGCTGTCCATCAGTACATGTACTTCCACTTCCATCTCGACGACCTGGGCTTCGGCCCGCTGTCCGGCCTGTTCAAGCGGACCGCCATCGTCGAGATGGGCCACGTCGAAACACTCGCCGAGAGGATTCTCTTCCTGAAAGGCGAGGTGAAGATGGCCCCCAGCGTCCCGGTCGAGCTCATCACCGATCCGGCCGAAATGCTTGCCAAGGCCTGCGAGATGGAGCAGGGGAGCGTCGCCGATTACAACCAGGCGGCCCAGGAGTGCGGCGCGGGCGCGGACGCCGCGACGAAGGGAGTCTTCGAAGCGCTGGTGGGCGACGAAGAAGGCCACTTCGACGAGTTCGACAAGCAACTCGACCACATCCACCGCTTCGGCCCGACCTACCTCGCCCTGCAATCGATGGGCAAGGAAACCGAAGGCGGCCCCGCGGCGGAGTAAGCGCCCCCTGCAGTTCTGCTCGAGAGGTGCCGCAGGCTCTCAGCCTGCCGCGCCGAGACTCGTCTCGGCGCTTCTCCCCGCGCTCGACCACGGAGAGTCCTCGGCGCGAGCCGCCAGACTCGCCCTCACTGGATTCTCTTCGATATACGCCGCGATTCGCGTCAGCTCTCGCTCATCACGGACCCAGTGATCGTACGATTCGGCCTGCTAGAACGCCTCTCCGGTCCGATCCAGAATCCGGTTCGCCTCCCGGGCCGTGAAGCCCTTCAGAGATTGCAGGAGCCGGCTGAGCGGCACGTGGGGCCACAACAGTACGTGAACGTGATTGGCCATAATGACCCACGCCCCCAGGCGGTACTGACCCAACTCCACCCCCCGGCGCAACGAGTCGACGACGATCTGTGCGACGCGCGCCTGGCGCAGGAACATCGGTCCCTCCCGAGTGGTGTCGAGGTAGCGGTCCATCCAAGCAAACGCCCGGCCGTCGGAGGACTTATGAGCAGGCGGGTAGAGGGCATGAGGCAGGCTGCCATGCAGATGCCAGGTAAGAAAAAGCCATCTTCCTTGGGGATAGTGATGGGGCAGACGGCGGCGGGGAGAGCCCATGTATGGCAGTGCGACGCGGGGGAGAGAGCTCTCGCGTGAACTGGGGCGCCTGGCGCCAAGACGAGTCTCGGCGCGGCAGGCTTAGAGCCTGCGCCACGTCTCTTTGCCAGCCGAAGGCAAAAACTCCAGCCGGAGCAGGCCCCCTACTCGGTCACCTCAATCCGCGGTCCTTTCGGCGCGCCCAGCGCTTCCACGCGCGCGGCAACGTTGCGCGCCAGCTCGTAGAATGCCGCCGCGTGCGGGTCGTCCGGTTTGCGCAGCGCGACCGATTCGCCTATGTCGCCGCCGGCCCGCACCTCGGGATCGAGCGGCACCTCGCCCAGGAAGTTCACGCCCATCCGCTCCGCCGTGCGCCGCCCGCCGCCGTAATTGAACACGTCCACGCGCTCCTGGCAATGCGGGCACACCAGGTAGCTCATGTTCTCCACGATGCCCAGCAGCTCCACGTGCACCTGCCGGAACATGTTCACCGCCTTGCGTGCGTCCTCGAGCGAAACGTCCGACGGCGTCGTGACCACGATCGCTCCCGTGATGGGCGCGTTCTGCATGAGCGACAGCGCCACGTCCCCCGTCCCGGGCGGCAGGTCCACCACCAGGTATTCCACCCCGCCCCAATCCACTTGCCGCAAAAACTGCTGGATCACGTTGTGCAGCATCGGCCCGCGCCAGATGAGCGGCTTGTCTCCGGGTGCGATGAAGCCCATCGACATCACCTTCAGCCCGTGCCGCTCGACCGGCTGTATGCGGTCGCCGATTGCCTCCGGCGTTTCCTCCACGCCCAGCATCAGCGGGACATTGGGACCGTAAACGTCCGCGTCGAGCAATGCCGTCCGGTGGCCGAGCCGCTGCAGTGCCAGCGCCAGGTTCACCGCGATGGTGGTCTTGCCGACGCCGCCCTTGCCGGAGCCAACCGCGATCAGATTCTCGACGCCGGGAATCGGCATCTTGGGCATCTCGCCCGCTTGTGTGGGACCCATTACCCTGATCTTCGCACGTCAGCCAGCCGCGCCGCGACCAGCGTAGGATATGCTTCAGCTTGTCGCAGGACAAACTGAAGTTCGTCCTACGCCAGCGTCAACCCCGCCGAAGCCGCCAGCCCGAAATCCGCGAACTCCCCCCGCTCGTACTTCACAAACGCCGCCGCCGCGATCATGGCGGCATTGTCCGTAGACAGGTTCGGGGCGGGGAAATGGACCGGGAACGGCAGCCGCGCATCCTCCGCCGCCGCGCGCAGTCCCGCGTTCGAGGCCACGCCGCCCGAGACGATCAGCGACCGCGCCCCCATCTCTTCGGCCGCCGCCGCCGCGCGCCGCAGCAACTCCTCGATCACGGTCCGCTGAAAGGACGCCGCCAGATCGAGAGTCGCTTGCGGCGTCACCGCCAGCCATTCCTCCACCGTCGGATGCGGATTCGAGCGCAACAACTCGCGCCGCGCCTCGATCTCCGCGCCCATCCCGCGCTGCTCCACCCAGCGCAGCACGGCCGTCTTGAGCCCGCTGAAACTGAAATCGAGCGCGTTGCCTTTCATCCGTGCCAGCGTAAACTTCACCGCCCGCGGGTTGCCGTGCGGCGCCAGCGCGTCGATCACCGGCCCGCCTGGGTAGCCGAAGCCGAGCAGCTTGCCGACCTTGTCGAAGGCCTCGCCCGCCGCGTCGTCCCGCGTCTTGCCGAGCAGCCGATACGAAGGGCCCTCCAGAATCTCGAACAGGTGCGTATGCCCGCCGCTCACCACCAGCGCCAGCGCCGGGTACTCCACCGGCCGCCCGCCGCCCCGCGCCTGCGAAATCACCGCGTGTATGTGCCCCTCGATGTGATTCACCGCCACCAGTGGCAGCCCGCGCGCAAACGCCAGCGCCTTGGCGTACGTCATCCCCACCAGCAGCGATCCCACCAGGCCCGGCCCCGCCGTCACCGCCACCGCGGCCAGGCCCCCCAGGTCCGTGCCGGCGCGCTCCAGCGCTTCGCGCACCACCGGCACGATGGCGCGCAGGTGCTCCCGCGACGCCAGCTCCGGAACCACGCCGCCGTACTTGCCGTGCGTATCGAGCTGCGATGCCACCACCGAGGAGAGGATGCGCGTCCCGTCCTCCACCACCGCCGCCGCCGTCTCGTCGCACGAGCTCTCGATGCCTAGGATCTTCGCCATTGCTATCCTGCGGTAGACACCGCGGTCATGAATCTCTCCGACTTCGATTATCGCCTCCCCGAGGACCTGATCGCCCAGCAGCCCCTCGAGGACCGCGCCGCCTCGCGCATGCTCGTGCTTTACCGCCAGGAGCAGCTCTGGGAAGACCGCGCCTTTCGCGAGCTTCCAACCTTCCTCCGTCCCGGCGATTGCATGGTGCTCAACGATTCGAAGGTCTTCCGCTCCCGCCTCTACGGCCACCGCGCCGGCGCGCGCGCCCTGCCGGTCGGCAAGAAGAATCCTGCGCGCAAAACGTACCTCACCGGCACCGTCGAAGTCTTCCTGCTGCGGCCGGCGGCGGATGACCCGCAGCTCTGGCAGGCGCTGGTCCACCCCGGCCGCAAAATGCACATCGGCGAGCGCGTGCACTTCGAGGGCGGCCTCGAAGCCGAGATCGTCGCGCGCGGCCCTTACGGCGAGCGCACGCTGCGGTTCCACTACGCGGGCGACCTGGTCGAGAAGTTCAACCAGATCGGCCACGTTCCCCTGCCGCCCTACATCCACCGCCCTGACCAGCCGCTCGACCGCGAACGTTACCAGACCGTCTTTGCCTCCCACCCCGGCTCGGTCGCTGCGCCCACCGCGGGCCTGCACTTCACGCCGGGAATCCTTGACCGCTGCCTCGCGGCCGATGCCGAAATTGCCCACGTAACCCTGCACGTGGGCCTCGGCACTTTCCAGCCCATCCGGGAAGAGCAGCTCGAAACCCACCGCCTGCACTCGGAGTTCTACGAAATCACCGAAGAAAATGCGCGCAAAATGCGCGCAGCCTCCCGCCTGGTCGCCGTCGGAACCACCAGCGTGCGCACCATCGAGAGCGCCGCCCGCGGCCCGGGCCTCGCGGCCTCGCGTGGCGAGACGGACCTCTACATTTACCCCGGCTTCGAGTTCCGCGCCACCGGCGCGATGCTCACCAATTTCCACCTGCCCCGTTCCAGCCTGCTTCTGCTGGTTTGCGCCCTGGCCGGCAAAGATTTCGTCCTCGCCGCCTACCGCCACGCCGTCGAATCCGGCTACCGATTCTATTCCTACGGCGATTGCATGTTGATTTCCTGATTTGACGGCCCGAACAGTATGGAATATAGTGATTCCCGGAGAGCAGCGGTTAATGTCATATACACGCGCAATTGTCCTGGCGATCGCGACAGCCATTGGCATGCCGGCCGCTGATCGCTACGGCGTTACCACGATCGTCTCCTTGCCGCCTGGCATTCCCGTCGCGAACGGCATCAATAACAGTGGCCAGGTCGTTGGCGTAGTCTACACCGGCCCCCCTGGCCCCGGTCCCTTCATTCAGGCCTTCCTGTACAGCGGCGGGACCCTCACCTTACTTGACGGCGCCACCTTCGCCGCCATCAACGACAGCGGCCAGATCGCAGGCCAGTTGAGCGGGGGCCTCTACGCGCAGGGACCGCAGCCGGAAGCCGCCGTATACAGCGGCGGGGTTTCGACCGCTCTCGGGTTCCTTGCCGGGAGAACGCAGAGCTGGGCGGCGGGCATCAACAACGCGGGGCAGGTTGTCGGCGAGTCGGACACTCCCTCTGGAGTTGCAGAGGCGTTCCTTTACAGCGGCGGTGTGATGACAGGCCTCGGCTTTCTCCCCGGGGGCGCCCAGAGCCGGGCTACCGCGACAAACAACAGCGGGCAGATCGTCGGCTGGTCGATGAACGCCTCGGGAAACCGAGAGGCCTTTCTGTACAGCGGCGGCGTCATGACCGGCCTCGGCACCCTTCCGGGCTATACGGATAGCGTGGCCACCGCCATCAACGATAAGGGCGAAGTTGTCGGCTATTCGAGTAATTCCTCGGGAAATACCGAGGCGTTTTTCTATAGCGGCGGTGTCATAACGGCCCTGGGTTTCCTGCCCGGCTCCCAGAGCAGTCAGGCCAACGCCATCAACAACCTGGGCCAGATCGTGGGGACCTCTGGGAACGCCTTCCTGTACAGCGGCGGGCAGATGGTCGATCTCACCAGCCTGGTTGTTGACCTGCCGCAGAACCTTGGGACACTCTCGGAAGCAACTGGCATCAACGATTCCGGCCAGATCATCGGCGGTAACACGCTGGTCTCACTCCTGCTGACGCCCATGCGGGGCCGCTTCGTCCCGGTCACCCCCTGCCGCGTGGCCGACACGCGCACTTCCCCTGGTCCGTTCGGCGGTCCGTCGCTGGACGGCGGCTCCGAGCGTTCCTTCGCCATTCCCCAGAGCGCGTGCGGCATCCCCGCCACTGCGGTCGCCTATTCCTTAAATGTGACCGTCGTCCCGCAGGGCTTTCTTGGCTATCTGGCGCTCTGGCCCGCGGGCACGGACCAGCCATTGGTCTCCACCTTGAACTCCTGGCAGGGCAACGTTGTGGCCAACGCTGCCATCGTCCCCGCAGGCCAGGGTGGCGCGGTCAGCGTATACGTCACCAACCCCACCGACGTGATCCTGGACATCGACGGCTACTTCGACGTCTCGACCGGCAACTCGTTCTATCCCGTTCAGCCTTGCCGTGTGGCCGACACGCGCAACGCGACCGGCCCTTTAGGCGGTCCCTCCCTCACCGCCGGCCAGACTCGCGACTTCCCGATTCTGTCCGGCGCTTGCAATCTGTCCTCCGCAGCCACCGCCTACTCGATGAACGTAACGGTGGTTCCGGACGGGTTCCTGGGCTACCTCGCGACGTGGGCGGCGGGGCAGGCGCAGCCGTTGGTTTCCACGCTGAATTCATATACCGGCCAGATCGTCGCCAACGCGGCCATCGTGCCCGCGGGGGCCAACGGCGCAACCTCGGTCTGCGTCACCAACCCCACCGCTGTCGTTCTCGACACCAACGGCTACTTCGCCCCGTCCGGCAGCCCCGGCGCTCTGACTTTTTACGCCGTGGCGCCCTGCCGCGTCGCGGATACGCGCGATGCTGACGGCCCCTTCGGCGGACCAATTATGGAGGCCGCATCCACGCGCTCCTTTACCATTCCGGCAAGCGATTGTTCGATTCCATCGACCGCTGCGGCCTATTCGCTCAACGTCACCGTGGTCCCCGACGGGCCGCTTTCCTACCTGACGGTCTGGCCGGAGGGATCGACCCAGCCGTATGTCTCGACGCTGAACTCCCAGGACGGCGCGGTGGTCGCAAACGCTGCCATCGTCCCCGCCGGAACCGACGGAGCCATCAACATCTACGTCACGGACCGCACCCAGGTGATCCTGGACATCAACGGCTACTTCGCTCCGTAGCGATCTCGATTCACCGCCCTTCCGCTCCTCTTTTTCCCGCCCCCGCAATCACTTCCGCGCATCAGTACCTCGCCTGCCCGCTCGCCCGTGCTCTCCTGAAGCCGACAAGGAGACCTATGGCATCCGAACGTCAGATCGAAGCGAATCGCAACAACGCCCGCCGCAGCACCGGGCCCCGTACCCCCCTGGGCAAGGCCAGAGCCAGCCTCAACGCCGTCCGCCACGGCCTCTCCGCCCGCAACGCCGTCCTGCCCGACGAGGACCGTGAAGCCTACCTCGAACTCCACGCCTCCCTCGATGCCCAGTTCCAGCCCCAAGGCCCCATCGAAACCTTTCTCGTTGGGCAGATGGCCTCCGCCCAGTGGCGCCTCCAGCGCCTCGCCCGCATCGAGACCGGCTTCTTCATCGCCGGCATGGAGGAGATCAAGCAAAAGGAGAGGAACCCCTTCGGGCCCGACCCCGGCCGCCGCCACAGACCAACCCCAATCCTGTCCGAAGAGGACGAAGCCACCCGCCTGCTCGGCGTGCTCTTCCAGAAGAGCTGCGGCTGCGACTCCTTCGCCCTGCTCACGCGCTACGAGAACATGTTGAACGCCGAGTACTTCCGGGCCCTTAGGAACCTCACCAGCCTGCGTAACGCCCGCCACAAAACGAACCCAATTCCGCCCCCCGCCGTCCCTCCGCCGCCCCCGGAAGACCGCCCGCCGATCCCGCCTCCACCGCCCGGCGCCACTGAGGAGCCACCCAGCGCCCGCTCCCCCCAGCCGTCTTCGCCCCTTCTCCGCCAGCCCGACGCTCAAGCGCCCACCGCTCATGCCCCCTGCCTGTCCTATAATGAAAGAACCGCTCCGGCGGTTAACCGCCTGAGTGGTAGTGTGTTCGGTCCTGCCAGTTCGGACCCCGATCATGTTTGAGAACTTATCCGACAAGCTCCAGCGCGTCTTCAAGACGTTGCGCGGCGAGGGCAAACTCAGCGCCGCCAACATGGAGCAGGCTCTGCGCGAAATCCGGGTGGCCCTGCTCGAGGCCGACGTCCACTTCCGCGTCGTCAAGCAACTCATTGAAAGCATTAGGCAGAAGGCGATGGGAGAGGAAGTGCTCACCTCCCTCTCCCCCACTCAGCAAGTCGTCAAGATCGTTCACGAAGAGCTGATCCGCACCCTCGGCAGCCACCAGTCCAAGCTGCGTTTTGCGAACGAGCCGCCCACCGTCATCTTCATCGTCGGCCTGCAAGGCTCGGGCAAGACCACCACCACCGGCAAGCTCTCCCGCTGGCTTTCCAAGAACGGGCACAACCCGCTGATGGTCTCTGTGGACGTCTACCGGCCCGCCGCGCGCGAGCAGTTGAACGTCATCGGGCGAGAGGTCAAGCTGCCGGTTTACGCCGGGACGCCCGACGAAACGAAGCCAGTCGACCTGGCGCGCTCCGCCCGCCGCGAGGCCGCCAACTCCGGCCGCGATGTCGTGCTGGTCGATACCGCCGGGCGCTTGCACATCGACGACGACCTGATGACCGAGCTTCAGCAGCTCAAGGAAGCCGTGTCGCCGTCGGAGATCCTCTTTGTCGCCGATGCCATGACCGGCCAGGACGCCGTCAAGTCCGCCGACGAGTTCCACAAGCGCCTCGGCATCACCGGCGTCATCCTCACGAAAATGGATGGCGATGCCCGTGGCGGCGCGGCGCTCTCCATACGCTCCGTCACCGGCCAGCCGCTGAAGTTCGTCGGCGTCGGCGAGAAGTTCGATGCCATCGAGCCCTTCCATCCCGACCGCGCCGCCTCCCGCATCCTCGGCATGGGCGACGTCCTCTCCATCGTTGAGAAGGTGCAGGAGCAGATCGACCAGAAACAGGCCGAGGAGATGCAGCGGAAGCTCTTTGACAACGAGTTCACGCTCGAGGACTTTCGCGATCAGATCCGCCAGCTCCGCAAGCTCGGGCCCCTCGAGTCTGTTCTCTCGATGATGCCCCAGGTCGGCATGCTGAAGGACCTCAAGAACGTCAAAGTGGACGAGAAGGAAATCATGCGCGTGGTGGCGATCATCGATTCGATGACGCCGTACGAGCGCGGACATCACATGGCCATCAACGGCTCCCGCCGCCGCCGCATCGCCAAGGGCAGCGGGACCACCGTGCAGGAAGTCAACAATCTGCTCAAGCAGTACTCGCAGATGCGCAAAATGATGAAGGGTCTTACGGGCGGATTCCTGTCGCGCAAACTCGGCAAGATGAAGCTGCCCGACATCCTCGGCCAGCGCATGTAACGGCCGTGGGGCAGGCGTTTTCGCCTGCCGGGAAAGAATTTCAGGAGTGGATTACTGATTATGCTGATGATTCGGTTGGCGCGATTCGGCGGAAAAAAGAAGCCGTCCTATCGCCTGGTAGTGATTGAGAAGGAACGCGCGCGCGATAGCCGCGCCATTGAAGTTGTCGGCCTGTACAATCCCGTGAAGCAGCCGGCGACGGTGAACCTGAAACACGATCGCATCGCCCACTGGGTGAGCCGCGGCGCCAAGCCGTCGGATACGGTGGCCCGCTTGCTTGCAAAGTATCCGGCGCCCGCCGCCGAACCGGTCGCCCAGTAGGACAGACCTCCGGTCTGTCCTCGGCCGGCTCATTGCTGTCTGTTCAGGATGCGACGTTCCTTGTTGGCGGGATGTTATCATCGAGGCGAGTGAGGAGGCGGTGGGATGTCAGGGATGAAAGAACTCGTAGAGGATATTGCTAAGGCTCTGGTCGACATCCCCGACCAGGTCGCCGTACGCGAAGTTCAGGGAGAACAGGTCACAGTCCTCGAATTGAGGGTGGCGCCCACTGATCTAGGGAAAGTGATCGGAAAACAGGGACGGACGGCTCGGTCGATCCGGACGATTCTGGGGGCGGCCGGCATGAAGTTGAACCGGCGCTTCACATTGGAGATCCTGGAGTAGTTGGAGCCGCAACGTTCCGAAACCGAAGATGCCTGGGTGACCGTGGCCGCGCTGGGCCGGGCCTGGGGCCGGCGCGGAGAACTCGCCGCCGAGTCCCTGACCAGCGGTCCGGAGCGCTTCAACGGAGTTAAGCAGGTTTATCTCTTCGGCCCGGGAGGCG
The DNA here is from genome assembly GCA_963719445.1 of Bryobacterales bacterium. Lineage (GTDB taxonomy): Bacteria > Acidobacteriota > Terriglobia > Bryobacterales > Bryobacteraceae > DASWZN01. The sequence goes on along the minus strand of OY970385.1, from coordinate 1,226,393 downwards.
CCGGCGGCCGCCCGGTCGAGCTCGAGTCGGTCTGGGAGCATCGGGGACTCCTGGTCTTCAAGTTCCGGGGCGTCGACTCGATCTCGGACGCCGAGCCGCTCCAGGGCGCCGAGGTTCGCCTGCCCCGCAGCGAGCGCGCTCCGCTGGCGGATGGAGAGTTCTACCAGTCGGATCTGATCGGCTGCGAGGTGGTCGAGCGCTCCACCGGCGAGCGCCTCGGCAGCGTGGTGGATTGGGTGGAGCACGGCGGCCCGCCGCTCATCGAAGTGCGCGGCCCCGGCAAGCCGTTCCTGGTCCCGTTCGTGAAGTCGATTTGTGTGGAGATTGACCTGCCGGGCCGGCGGATCGCTGTCGAGTTGCCCGAGGGTTTGAAGGATCTGTGAGCGCCGATTCGGCCACTGACGGCTGACGGCTGATGGCTGATCGCTGATGTTCTTTGACGTCCTCACCATCTTCCCCGAGTTCTTCCGGGGCCCGTTCGAGCACGGGGTGGTTGCCCGCGCCCGCGAAGCCGGAGTGCTGGAGATTCGCACGCACGACTTGCGGAACTGGACGTCCGACCGGCATCGCACCGTGGATGACCGGCCTTTCGGCGGCGGCGAGGGCATGCTGCTCAAGCCCGAGCCCCTGTTTTCGGCCGTCGAGTCGATCTGGCCCGAGCGGCCGGAGGGCCGCAAAGTCGTGCTGCTCTCGGCGCAGGGCCGGCTCTTCGACCAGAAAATGGCCCGGCGCTTCGCTTCGCTCCAGGGTATCCTGCTCATTTGCGGCCGCTACGAGGGTGTGGACGAGCGGGTCGCCGAGCACCTGGCCGACGAAGAGGTCTCGATAGGAGATTACGTTTTAAGCGGTGGCGAGTTGGCTGCCGCGGTGGTGGTGGATGCGGTCGCGCGGCTGTTGCCGGGAGTCCTCGGCAACCGGGATTCCGCGCTGAACGAATCCTTCAGCGCGTTGGATAATGGAGAGGAGGCCAGCCTCCTCGATTGGCCGCAGTACACGCGTCCGGCGGAGTTTCGCGGCTGGAAGGTGCCCGAGGTGCTGGTGAGCGGGCATCACGAACAGATTCGGCGCTGGCGCCGCCAGGCGGCGTTCGACAAAACACAGCGCCTCCGTCCCGATTTGAGTGGGACAGGCCTCCGGCCTGTCGAACAGAACAAAAAGGAACCCGAGCCGGCGCCAAGCGGCCAGGCCGGGCGCAACAATCATGAATAGTCAGCTTTTGCAGAAATACATCAACGGTAAGAAGCGCACGGACATGGCCGTCTTTCGGCCGGGTGACACCATCCGGGTCCACGTCAAGATCAAGGAAGGCGACAAAGAGCGCCTCCAGGCTTTTGAAGGCACGCTCATCGCGCGCCACAACACCGGTCTCGGGGAGACCATCACGGTTCGAAAGGTCAGCTTCGGACACGGCGTGGAGCGCATTTTCCCCGTGAACGCCCCGGTCGTCGATCATATCGACGTGGTTCGGACGGGCAAGGTCCGCCGGGCGAAGCTCTACTATCTGCGCGGATTGAAGGGTAAGGCGGCGCGCCTCAAAGAGCGCGAGTAACCTTGGCCGCTCAGGCGAAGCGAAACTACCGCTGCCTGGCTACCTTCGAGCGCCAGTTGCGCGCCGAGGGTTACGCTCTCGTCGCGGGCGCCGATGAAGCCGGACGCGGCTCGCTGTTCGGCCCGGTCTTCGCCGCCGCCGCGATTCTGTCTCCCGATCGTCCAATTCCCGGCCTGCGCGACAGCAAGCTGCTCGATCCGCCGCGGCGCGAGCGGCTCGCCGCGCTCATACGCGAGCGGGCCGTCGCCTGCGCCGTGGCGTCCGTGGATGCTTTTGTGATCGACCGCATCAATATCTACCAGGCTTCGCGGCTGGCAATGAAGCGCGCCATAGAGCAGCTCGCGCCGGCGCCGGATTCGCTGCTCGTCGACGCCCTCTGGCTCGACACGCCCCTGCCCCAGATTCCGCTCATTCACGGCGACGCCCGCTCGCAGGTCATCGCCGCCGCGTCCATTCTCGCCAAGACCGCGCGCGACGCCGCGATGCGCGCCTGGGACGAGGTCTTTCCGCGATACGGCTTGGGCCGGCACAAAGGCTACGGCACGCCGGAGCACCTGGATGCGCTCGCCATCTACGGCCCTACCTCGCATCACCGCCTGAGCTTCGAGCCGGTCCGGATCGCCTGCCCGCTGGAGGCGCGCGCATGGCGCTAGGACCCGTCAACCAGACCGAGGCGCTCCCCGAGCCGGGCTGCCGCTGGTACCACAAACTCGGAGCGCTGCTCTGGGCCTTCTTCTGCTTTGAGATCGGAGTGCTGCTGGTTCTCCTGCCCTGGATTGACCTTTGGGACCATAACTACTTCGCCCGCCTCGCAGCCCGGTGGCCCGGAGTCTGGATGAGCCCGTATCTGCGCGGCGCCGTCAGCGGCCTGGGCGTGGTGGACATCGCGATTTCGTTCATCGAGGTGGTGCGGCTCCGCCGCTTCGCCCGCCGCTCGCCACCGGTTCGCTAGAATGAAAGTTACCCCAGACCCCGAGGAGCCTCGTTTGGACCGAGTCAAGACCGCCGTCAAAGAGCAGCCCCATGAGACCCCCAAAACCAGGAGCGATGGGCCCCGCGGAGCCATCGCCGAGTGGGCGGTAACGATCATTCTCCTGCTGTTCGGCACCACCACGCTGGTGCAGGCCTTCGTAATCCCAACCGGCTCTATGGAGGACACGCTGCTCATCGGCGACCACCTTCTGGTCGACAAACTCAGTTATGCCCCAGGGGGCGCCGTGAGCGCTCACGTGCTGCCCTACCGTGAGCCGAAGCACGGCGACATCATCGTCTTCCGCTACCCGGTCGATATCCGTCAGACCTTCGTCAAGCGCGTGATCGGCGTGCCGGGCGACCGCATCCGGTTGGTCAACAAGCAGGTCTACCGCAACGGCGAAAAGATCTACGAGCCGTATACCTTCTACAAGACGGACTTCATGGATCCCTACCGGGACAACTTCCCAGCCATGCCGGGCGGGCAGGTGCTTTCCCGCGGCATGGACATGCTCGACCACAATGTGGTCAACGGCGAAGTGGTGGTGCCGCCCGACTGCTACTTTGCCATGGGCGACAACCGGGACTTGTCGCTGGACAGCCGCTACTGGGGCTTCGTTCCCCGCGAGAACATCATCGGCAAGCCGCTCATCATCTACTGGTCCTATGAGGCTTCCACCGAGGCCCTGGCCGGACCCACCATCAGCATCGACCACTTTTTCGATCTGCTCCAGCACTTTTTCACCAAGACCCGGTGGGGCCGCACCTTCAAGCTGGTCCACGGCTATCCGGGCTAGAATAGTGGCTTGCACCGAGCCAGGTCTGCCGTGACAAAGCGTGCCCGCGAGACGCCCCAGCCCAGGGCGGACGAGCCTCGCGGGGGCATTGCCGGTTGGGTGGTGCCAGCCATCCTGTTTCTGTTCTGCACCACGACCCTGGCGCAGAACTTCGTCATCCCCACCGGCTCGATGGAAGGCACGCTCCTCATCGGCGACCACGTCCTGGTCGACAAACTGAGTTACGCTCCGGCCGGTTCCGTGAGCGGCCGCTGGTTGCCCTACCAGGAGCCAAAGCGTGGCGACATCATCGTCTTCCGCCATCCGGCGGATCTCAACGTGACCCTCGTCAAGCGCGTGATCGGCGTGCCGGGCGACCGCATCCGGCTGGTCAACAAGCAGGTCTTCCGCAACGGCGAGAGGCTCAGCGAGCCGTACACCCTTTACAAGACGGACTTCGTCGATCCCTACCGGGACAACTTCCCCGGCATTCCGAACGCGCTGGTGCTCCCCCGCGGTCTGGACATGCTCGAGCGCAACGTGGTCGATGGCGAAGTGGTCGTGCCGCCCGGCTCCTACTTCGCCCTGGGCGACAACCGGGACTTGTCGCTCGACAGCCGTTACTGGGGTTTCGTCCCCCGCGACAACATCATCGGCAAGCCGCTCATCATCTACTGGTCTTACGACGCTTCCACCGAAGATCTGACCGGTCCCACCATCGACATCTCCCACTTCGCCGATGTCCTCGAGCACTTTTTCACCAAGACCCGGTGGCGCCGCACCTTCAGGCTGGTGCGCGGCTATCCGGGGTAGACGCCGCCCATGCAGCCCGCCTCCAGTTCAGCCGAGAAAGCTCCCGCGCCGCCTGAGGCCGAGCCCCCCCGCAACAGCGTCACCGAGTGGACCATCACCGCCATCCTGTTCGTGTTCCTGATCGCCACCCTGGTGCAGGGCTTCGTCATCCCCACGGTGTCCATGGAGGACACCCTGCTGCGCGGCGATCACCTGCTGGTGGACAAGCTGGCCTACGGACCCCCCGGAGTGGTGAGCAAGTATCTGCTCCCCTACCGCGAGGTGCGCCGCGGCGACATCATCGTCTTCCGCTGGCCCATCGATATCCGCCAGAACTATGTCAAGCGCGTGATCGGAATTCCGGGCGACCGCATCCGCATCGTGAACAAGGCGGTCTTCCTCAACGGAAGGCCGCTCCACGAGCCTTACGCGGTCCACAAGACGGCATACGCCGACTCTTACCGCGACAACTTCCCCACCGATCCCAACTTGCCACTGCCGGAGCCGGCGGTGCAGATGCTCGAGCGCGACGTAAGGAACGGCGAAGTGGTGGTTCCCGCGGGCGCCTACTTCGCCATGGGCGACAACCGCGACAACTCCTCCGACAGCCGCTACTGGGGTTTCGTCCCGCGGGAGAACATCGTCGGAAAGCCGTTGCTGATCTGGTGGTCGTACGACGCCCCGACGGACCAACTGGCCGGCGGGAACATCGTCGGCCTCTCGCACCTGGCCGACCTGGCCCGCCACTTCTTCACCAAGACGCGCTGGAAACGGACGTTCCGCTTCATTCGCGGCTATTCCTTGTAACCGCACGCGACTCGATCGCGAACAGCAGGCCCAGCATGGTCTTCACGTCGGCCACGGGCCGCTCGCTCTGGAGCCGCAGGCGGAAGCCGGTTCGCTCGAATTCCTCGATGAGAGCGGAGGCCTCGATCAGGTTCGGCTGAATCTCGCTGCCAAACAGGCGCATCGTCCCGACGCGCTCGCGGTGCGGCAGGGCGCCCTCGGGGTTGCGTTGAATCACCACCAGGACGCGCTCGGGCCGCAGCCGGGCGAGAGAAGCCACCGCCTTCGGCCACTCGACGTGCTCGAGCACCAGCACGACGATAATGAGGGAAAAGCCCGGCTCCAGCCGCGAGTCCTCGATGTCATCGACAACCGTCTGACACTCCCACCTTCCCCGCAGTTTCTCGAGGAATGCCGGGTTGAGGTCGGAGCAGACGAGACTGTAGGGGCGGAACAACCCGGCCGCGCAGTAGTCGAACATCTGGCCGGTCCCGGCGCCCGCGATGAGGACCCGCGAGCCGGTCGGCGGCGCTGCGGCGGCAAAGAGCTCGGCAACCAGCGATGCGTTCGCCTGCGCCTGTCCGATCGCCGCCATATGTGCCTCGTAGTCTTCCGCGGCGATGAACTGGGTCCAGGCCTGCCGGAGGGTCATACCCACAGGTTACGCCGTGGGGCCGCGGCTCGGTTCCGGCCGGCCCCCGGAACGGTGTACGCTCTAAACGTGGCCAAGTCCAACTACTACGCGATGATCATGGCTGGCGGACGGGGCACGCGCTTCTGGCCGCGCAGCCGCCGCAGCAGCGCCAAGCAGGTGCTCAACGTCTTCGGCTCGCGCACGTTGATTCAGCAGACGTTCGACCGGCTGCGCCCGTTTTTGCCCGCGGAGCGCATGTGGGTCATCACCAACCAGTACCTGCGCGAAGAGATCGCGCGGCAGCTACCGGAGGTGCCGCGGCGGCAGATTATCGCCGAGCCGGAACAGCGCAACACCGCGCCGTGCAACGCCCTGGCGGCGCACATTCTGGGCGCGATCGATCCAAACGCGGTGATCGGAGTGTTTCCCGCCGATCATGTCATGCTGAAGCCCGCGCGCTTCCGGCGCCTGCTCGCCAGGGCCTACCGCGCGGCCGAGCGGGGCAGCCTGCTCGTGCTCGGCATCGCGCCTCGCTGGCCGGAGACCGGCTACGGCTACCTGGAGTTCCCCGCCGGGACCAAGCCCGGAACGCCGGAGCCGCTTCCCGTCCTTCACTTCCACGAGAAACCGGACGAGGCCACGGCCGAGCGGTACGTGGAGGCCGGAAACTTCTACTGGAACGCGGGAATCTTCTTCTGGCGGGCGGACGCGTTCCTCGCCGCGCTGCGCAAGCATTTGCCGAAGACGGCGACGTTGCTCGCCGCGCTGCCACCGTTCGGCAGCCGCCGCTTCGCCGCGCTGCTCGGTGAGGCCTACCCGCTCTGCGAGAACATTTCGGTCGATTACGCCGTGATGGAGAAGGCCGAAAACGTAGCCGGACTGGCCGCGGACGATATCGGCTGGAACGATGTTGGGAGTTGGAACGCGGTCTACGAGCTCCTGCCTCACGACGCCGCCGGCAACGTCTCTCGCGCCGCCGAGTTGCTGGCCCGCTCCAGCGCCCGCAACTACGTGGACGCCGAAGGCAAGCTGGTGGCCCTGCTCGGCGTGGAAGACCTGATCGTTGTGGACACCAAGGACGCGCTGCTGGTGGCCGCCCGCTCGCAGGCCCAGCAGGTGTCCGAGCTGGTGAAGACGCTCGAGGCGAAGAAGCGGGAAGGATTGCTGTGAGTGGGACAGGCGCTACAATCGTCATTTGAACCGAACATCAGGGGTTCGAGATTCGTAGTCTATCCGGAGGAGAAGTGTCCATGAAGACAGAGATGCGGGTTGTGAAGGCGGCGGTGTGCCTGGGGCTGGCGTTACTGGCGCCGGGAATCGGAGCGGCGCAGAATGCGGTTCCGGACTACAAGAATCCGAAGCTGCCGATCGAACAGCGGGTGGCGGACCTGCTGGGGCGCATGACGCTCGAAGAGAAGTGCGCGCAGCTCGCGCCGCAGCGCGGCAGTCGCGAGGTGATCGACACGACGGGGAAGTACGACAGCGCGAGCGCCCGCAAGGCGATGTTCCAGTTGGGCAGCCCGTTTGCGAAGATGAGTTCGCGCGATGGGGCGGTGCTGCGGAACGCGGTCCAGCGGTATCTGGCCGAGAAGACGCGCCTGGGCATCCCGGAAATGTTCGCGGGCGAACTGCTGCACGGGTTCATGTCGCACGGCGCGACGAGCTTCCCGCAGGCGCTGGGCCTGGCCAGCACCTGGGACCCGGCGCTGGTCAAGCGCGTGTTCACCGCCGCCGCCGATGAGATGGCGTCCGCCGGGGTCGAGTGGGCCTTCACGCCGGTGCTCGATCTGGCGCGCGATCCGCGCTGGGGCAGGACCGAGGAGACCTACGGCGAAGATCCGTACCTGGGCTCGCGCATCGGCGTGGCGGCGATCGAAGGCATGCAGGGACCGGACTTCATCATCGACCGCCATCACGTCATGGCCACCGCCAAGCACTTCGCCGTGCACGGAGCGCCCGAGGGCGGCACCAACACGGCCCCTGGCAACTACGCCGAACGGATCATCCGCGAATCGTACCTGGCGGCTTTTCAGGCCGCCGTCGTGGAGGCGCAGGCCGGCAGCGTGATGGCATCCTACAACGAGATCAATGGCATTCCTTCTCACGTCAACGACTGGCTGCTGGATAAGGTACTGCGCCAGGAGTGGGGATTCCGCGGCTTCGTGACCTCCGACGGCGGCGGGTTGCAGATGCTGGTAGAGACGCACCACGTCGCGGCCGATTTCGCCGATGCGGCGCGGCAGGCGCTGGCGGCCGGCATCGATTACGACCTGAGCGACGGCTCGGTCTACCGCACGCTGCTCGATCAGGTGAAGCAGGGCAAAGTGCCGGAGTGGCAGATCGACCGCGCGGTGTCCCGGGTCCTGACTGCGAAGTTCCGCCTGGGGCTTTTCGAGAACCCCTACGTCGATCCCGACTACGCGGAGCGCATCACCAACTGCTCCGCGCACCGCGAGCTGGCGGAGAAGACGGCGGAGAAAGCGATCGTGCTGCTCAAGAACGAGGGCAACCTGCTGCCGCTGGATCTCACCAAGCTGAAGACCATCGCGGTGATCGGCCCCAATGCGGCCGATGTCCACATCGGCGGCTACGCCCGGGAGCCGGGGCATGGCGTGAGCATTCTGGACGGCATTCGGGAGCGGGTCGGCACGGCCGCCAAAGTGGTCTACGCCGAGGGTGCGCGCATCACGGAAGGCCAGCAGGGCTGGATCGGCTGGGTTCAGGATCCGGTCAAGCTTCCCGATGCGGAGTCACAGTTGAAGAGGATCCAGGAAGCGGTGGAAGTGGCCCGCGGCGCCGATGTGGCCATCGTCGTGGTGGGCGAGAACGAACGCACCAACCGCGAGGCCTGGTCGGAGAATCACCGGGGCGATCGCGACTCGCTCGACCTGATCGGCTTTCAGGATCAACTGATCAAGGCGATCGTGGAGACCGGCAAGCCGACGGTGGTGTTCCTGATCAATGGGCGTCCGCTCTCCATCAACTACGCGGCCGAGCACGTTCCGGCGATTCTGGAAGGCTGGTACCTGGGCCAGGAAGGCGGAACCGCGGCGGCCAGGGTGCTGTTCGGCGACGTCAATCCGGGCGGCAAACTGCCGATCACGTTCCCGCACTCGGTGGGCCAGCTTCCGGACTATTACAACCACAAGCCGACCATGAATCGCAGCTACCTGTTCGTGGGGCGCAAGCCGTTGTTCCCGTTCGGCTGGGGTCTGAGCTATACGACCTTCTCGTTCGAGAACCTGCGCCTGGAGCCGGCCGAGATCGGTTCGGCCGGAGAGACCACGGCCTCCGTGGACGTCACCAACACGGGCAGCCGGGAAGGGGACGAGGTTGCACAACTGTACATACACCAGCGACTGGCCTCGGTGACCCGTCCGGTGATGGAGCTGCGCGGTTTCGAACGCGTCAGCCTCAAGCCCGGCGAGAAGAAGACGGTGCGGTTCAAGATCACTCCGATCGAGCTTCAGATGCTGAACCGGGACATGCACTGGGTGGTGGAGCCGGGGACCTTTGACATCATGGTGGGGCCGAGCTCGGCGCAGACGAGCCGCGTTGCGCTGGTGGTGAAGTAGGGGACGGCGCCGCCAAGCGCCGGGCCGCGTGCGCCACGCTAATCGTAGAAGTTGCGCTTCCAGGCATGCCGCCGGAGGATGGCCAGCGTCGCGGCGTCGAGCGGGCCCTTGCCGGAGGCGGCGCAGTTGGCCTCGGCGTTCCTCACGCGGCGCATGCCGGGGATGACGGTCGAGACGGCGGTGTGCGAGAGGGTGAAGCGCAGGGCGATCTCCGGCAGCGCGCCATCCACTCCGGCCAGATCGCGCTTCAGGGCCGCGACGTGTTCGGCCACCTGCTTTTTGCGGTCGCCGCGGAAGTAGGAGGCGCGGAAGTCGCCGGGCTCGAAGGCGGTGGTCTCGTCGATGGCGCCGGCGAGCGAGCCTTCGTCCAGCGGAACGCGGGCGATGACGCCGATGTTGCGTTGGAGGCAGAGCGGGAACAGGCGCGCTTCGGGGCTCTGGTCGAAGATGTTGTAGATCACCTGCACGGTGTCGATGAGGCCGGTCTCGATCAGTTCCAGGGCGGAATCCGGATCGTGGTCGTTGATGGAGACGCCGAAGGCGCGGATCTTGCCCGCGCGCTTCAGGTCCTGGGCGGCGCGGCGCCAGTCGTCGCGGGCGATCCACTCGGGGTTCCAGACGTGAAGCTGGAGGACGTCGATGGTCTGGAGACCGAGGTTCTTGAGGCTGCGCTCGGCCGAGTCCATGATGTACTGGTAGGGGAAAACCTGGTCGATGCCGATGCCGCTCCGCGCGGGCCATTGGCCGTTCTTGGGCGGCACCTTGGTGGCGACGTAGACTCTGCCGGCGGTCCGGCGGACCACGTCGCCGACGAGCCGCTCGCTATGGCCGTCGCCGTACGCCAGGGCGGTATCGATGAAATTGAGGCCGAGGGCGATGGCGGTCCGCAGGGCACGGAGGGACTCGTCATCGGTTCCGCCAAGCCACTGCACGCCTCCGACGCCCCAGGCGCCGTATCCGATTTCGCTGACCTTAAAGTTGGTTCTTCCGAGCTTTCGATAACGCATATCTCCCCATGGTGCCATGGCCGCATCCCGGACCTTTGGGCGAAAAAGGCCCGCGGCGCGTCAGGCGATAGAGCGCACCGGAAGCGGCTGTGGCGGCCTGGGGGTGCTGCGCTCCGAATCCTCGGCCATTAGGACCGGCATCCGAGGGCCGGCGGCGCCCCGCGCGGCTGCCGCCGCTCCGCGGCCCAGCATGCTGACCTGTCCGGTGATCGCGTTCCGCAAGCCGTACAAAGCGAGTTCCAGGCGATCCTTGGCTCCCACTTTGCGAAACAGGCGCGAGAGGTAGACCTTCACCGTCGGCTCGGCGATCAAGAGCGCGTCGGCGATCGCCTTGTTCTTGAATCCCTGCGACACCAGGCTCAGAAGCTGGCATTCGCGCTGGCTCAGCCTGATGGTCCGCATGTTGGCGAAGCTCGCGGTCAGCGCCTCATCGAACCAGCTCTCTCCTTGCGCCACCTTCTGCAGACACCTGACAATGACGTCCCCACCGAGCGACTTGCGCAGAATCCCGCGCACGCCCAGCCGCAAAGTCTGGTAGGCCAGCTCCGGCGAGATCGACTGCACCCAGAGAACGATCCTCATCTGTGTCGCAATGTCACGCCGCAATTCGAACAGCCGGTCGAGCGGCGTCTCCTCGTCCAAATCGATCAAAGCCAGGTCCGGGCAGGTTGCGGAGACGGCCTGCGAAAGCTGGTCTTCCATGGAGCATACCGCCGCCAGCTCGAATTCCGGAACCGCTGCCAGAACGACCGCGAAACCTTTCGTGACGATCGGAACAGTGGAGTACAGAAGAATACGTATCATCAGGGAGCAACCCCTATCTGCAGGCAGTATACCCCGCCTTCGCGTTGCTATCAAGGTTCTTAATACCGTTTTGTGGGTAGCAACACCCCGCACTTGCGTACTGCTAGTACCCCAGGTTTGCGTTCTTGGTTCTAGTACTATACCGCCTTTAGGACTATGGCGTCCCAGACGATTGCCCCTCCGGCCAAACCGGACTTTCGTGATCCGAGCCCTGGCCCGCATGACCCGGCGGCGGCACTCGCCAAGGAGAAAAAGTAGACTTCCGTTTACCATTCCGGCGAACCTTTACCTGTCTTGCTTGCACCCGGCTGCGGCTTTAGGCTGCTTTCAGGGGTGCCACGCACTCCGCGGACGGTGGGCGTCGAGGTGGCACTTCCGTGTTGCGGGGCCATCGCGCAAAGAGAGTTTCGCGATCAGGCGCCCGCCGGGCGAGCGAGCGCTGGGGAGGCAGGGTAATGAACGGTCTGGTTGCGGGAGTGGTGATTACGAACGCGGAGGTCCGGCAGGAGGTGCTTGGCCGCTTGCGCGAGATGCTGGTTCGCGTGCCGATCGACGAGGCGGCGTTTGGCGACCTCGGCACGCTGATGGAGCGAGTGGACCTGGTGCGGCCGGACGTGATGATCGTCGAAATCGGCAGCCTGGGGGAGCGCGCGGAGGAGACGCTGCGGGCGCTGAAGGCGCGCGCCTCGAAGCCTGAGCTGATTGTGGTGGACTCGGTGGCGCAGCCGGTGCTGATCATCGCAGCGATGCGGGGGGGCGCGACGGAGTACATTTATCCGCCGGTCGACGGCAGGTTGACGGGGGCGCTCCAACGGATCTGGCTGAGCCGGAACGTTCAAGGACCGGCGGCCCACTGCGGCAAGACGCTGGGGTTTCTCTCCGCCAAGGGCGGCTGCGGCGCGACGACCGTGGCCTGCCATGTGGCGCGCGAACTCCAGCGGCAGACCGAGCAGCCAGTCCTGCTGGCGGACCTGGACCTGGAATCGGGAATGATCGAGTTCCTGCTGAAGACCAACTCGCCGTATTCGGTGCTTGACGCGGTCGCGAACGTGCATCGGCTGGACGCGTGCTTCTGGAAGGCGCTGGTGTCGAACGGCAAATCGCGCGTGGACGTGATCACCGCGCCGGCCCGGGGAGCGGGCGGGCCGGTCGACGAGATTCCGTTCCGCCACGTGCTGCGGTTCACGCGCACCCAGTACGACTGGATCGTGACCGATTTAGGCCGCGGCCTGAATTCGTCGTCGACGAGCCTGCTGGGAGAGATCGACGAGTGTTACCTGGTGACTACGCCCGACGTATCGGCTCTTTACAAGGCCAAGCATCTGATGCAGACGCTGGAGGACGGCGGCTACAGGCGCGACCACTTGCGCCTGATCGTCAACCGCGCGGAGAAGCACGCGGCGCTGACGGTGGAAGACATGGAGGGAATGCTCGGGGTCCATGCCTATGGCATCGTGCCGAACGATTACGGGGCGCTTCACGAAGCGTACACGGAGGGGCGGCTGGTGGATCCGAGCGGCATTCTGGGCGTGCACTATGCCCGGCTGGCGACGAAGATAGCAAGCCCGGAGGTCGTGGCAACGAAACCAAAGCGCAAGTTCCTGTCGCTGTTCTAGCGCCATAGGCACCGCTCCCGCTGGGGCCGCCAAAGAATCCGGGGACACGCCTGCGCTTGTTCGCAGGCCGAACGTTCGTGCGTTCGAGCCCGGAGTGTTCCCGGATTCCTTTACAGCTCTAGCGCGGGTGGTAGGCGATGCAGTCGATCTCGATGCGCATGGGGGGCATCACCATCTGCGCCTCGACGGTGGTACGGGCGGGCCTGGCGTCGCCGAAGAACTCCGCGTAGACCGCGTTCATGGCGGCGAACTCGCGTGCGTCGGCCAGATAGACGGTGCACTTGACGACGTCGGCGAGCGAGGCGCCGCACGCTTCGAGAATGCGCCGGATGTTGCCGAGGGTCAGGCGCGTTTCGTGAGCGATGTCGCCGAAGGACAACTGGTCGGTCACGGGATCGGCGGGGCCCTGGCCGGACACGTAGATGAAATCGCCCGCGCGGACGGCAGGCGAATACGGCCCACGGGGCGAGGGGGCGCCCGCGGGCCGGATGCGCTCGATGGCCATGGCTAACCCACCTCCGGCGGCGGGGTTTTCTTGCGCGTGCGCCGTACGGCGGTCTGTCCCGCGGTCTTCTTGACGCGCTTGGGAGCAGTGCCGGCGGCGCGGCGGGGGGCCCGCTTCCGTTTCGGCGGCTCCATAAGGGCGGGGGTCTGGTTGGACTCGGGCTGCTTCTCCTCGAGTTCCGGATTCTCCTCTTCGGGCGGCGCTTCGGGCGGCGCGGGAGGATAGAACTCGGCGCCCAGGTAGACCAGCAAGCCGCGCTCCTCGTCGGGCTCGACGCGGACGAGCAGCTTGTCCTGGGCGAAGTTCAGCATTTCGGCGAACTCCTGGAAGCCGAACTTCTGGGGCTCGAAGTCGGGGTGGTCGGCACGGACCCAGGCTTCCAGGTCCTCGGCCATGCAGCCGCCATCCATCTCGATGCGGTGAGTCTCCAGCACGTCGCGCAGGATGGGAAGGGACTCCTCGGCTTTGTGGGCCGGCTCCTCGGGTTGGGCTGCGGTCGTCTTGCGTTCGATGACGTAGCGGCCCTCGGCGCCGCTGACATCCACGTAGCCGGCGTCCTTGAGCTTCTCGATGAAATCCGTGAACGTGCCCGCGCCGAAGGCCTTCTCGCTGAAGGTGGCATCGAGCTGGAGCATGGTGGATTTCAGCAGGCCGAGCTGGGGGGTAACTTCGCGGCGTTCGAGCACCTGCAAAGCGCGCTCCACCAGGGGCATGGCCTGCGCCAGATCGAGCGGATCCGGGCGGCGGCGCTCCCGGCGGCGCCCATGCTGCTGGCGTTGCGAGCCCTGCTCGCGCGGCGGCTGCGGAGGCTGCGGCTGCTGCTGCTCCGGCGGCTGCGATTGCTGCCGCAGTTGCAGCACTTCTCCGGGCAACTGCTCGGTACGCGGCAACTGCTCTGGCTGCGGCGTGTGCGCCGGCTGCGGCGCATGCGGCTGCTGCCGCGTATGGGGCTTGAGCTCATCCAGCATGGATTCGAAGCTGATGAACTCATGGCAGTTTTTCTGGAGGATCGTGCTGGTGAAGGCGCGGCCGCCCACCACGAAGATGATCTTGCCGTACTCCTTCAGCTTATTCACCAGAGGGATGAAGTCGCTATCGCCACTGACAATGGCGAAAGCGTTGATGTGGTCGTGCGTGAACGCCATTTCGAGGGCATCCAACGCGAGGTTGATATCGGCGCCGTTCTTGTCGCCGCGAGGGGAGGGGATGCGCTGCACCATCTGCACAGCGTTCTCCGCCATCTGGCGCTTGGCGCCTTCTTGCCGGCCCCAGTCCGCGTAAGCGAACTTGGCCACGATTTCGCCGCGTTCCTTGAGCGTGTCGAGAAGCACGGCGATATCCAGGTCGCGCTGCAACGTGGATTTCACGCCGATCTCGATGTTGTCGTAATCGACGAACACGGCGATTTTTAATTTGTCATTCATACAATCCGTCTTTTGTCTAGCGAAGCGGTCGAGCGCCGGGCGGGCGCATTCAGACGGGCTGCTTCACCGAGGAGCGGACAACACGCACGATCTCCTCGAGCGAAGCGCCGGGCTGAAACACCGCCGCGACACCCTGCTTCTGCAGTTCCTTGGCATCTTCGTCGGGAATGATGCCGCCTACGATGACGGGAACATCCGTCATCCGCTTTTCCCGGAGCAAGTCCATCACGCGCGGCACGATCGCATTGTGGGCGCCCGAGAGGATCGAAAGGCCGATCACCTGCACGTCCTCCTGCAACGCCGCGTTGACAATCATCTCCGGAGTCTGCCGCAAGCCGGTGTAGATGACTTCCATGCCGGCGTCCCGAAGCGCACGCGCGATCACTTTCGCGCCGCGATCGTGTCCATCCAGGCCCGGCTTGGCCACCAACACTCGGATGCGGTCCATAGATAGCAGTCAGCTATCAGCCATCAGCCATCGGCGAGAGATCGCCGGCGGTTGGCGGCTTCTACTCCAGGATACTCCATTGGGCGGGAGCGGTCGGCCGTCAGGTAAGACGCTGCGCGCCGGCAGGCATGCGCGTGCCGATGGCCGAAGGCTTCTTCCGTCACAGCACGGTCTTCTCCTGGTAGGTTCCGAAGACGTCACGGAAGGCGGCGGTGATTTCGCCTACGGTGGCGTAGGAGCGGACGGCGTCCAGGATGAAGGGCATGGTGTTTTCTGCGCCTTCGGCGGCGTGGCGGAGGGCGTCCAGCGCGGCGGCGACGCGGGCGGCGTCGCGGCGGCGGCGGAGGGCGGCGAGTTTCTCCAACTGGCGGGCAGCGGCGGTCTCGTCGATGGCGAGGAGCTCGATGGGCGGTGCGTCGTCCACCGTGAAGGCGTTCACGCCGACGATTTTGCGGCGGCGCGATTCGACGGACTGCTGGTATTCGAAGCTGGCTTGCGCGATTTCACGCTGGGGGAAGCCGGCCTCGATGGCCGGGATCATGCCGCCCATCTCGTCGATGCGGCGGATGTAGCCGTTGGCCGCGGCTTCCACGTCCGCGCTGAGGCGTTCGAGGAAGAAGCTGCCGCCGAGGGGATCGGGCGCGGCGATGACGCCGCTCTCAAACGCGATGACCTGCTGCGTGCGCAGCGCCAGGGTAACCGCGTGCTCGGCGGGGAGCGCGTAGGCCTCGTCGAGCGAGTTGGTGTGCAGCGACTGCGTTCCGCCGAGGACGGCGGCGAGGGCCTGAATCGCGGTGCGGACGACGTTGTTGTACGGCTGCTGCCAGGTGAGCGAACAGCCGGCGGTCTGCGCGTGGAAGCGGAGCTTCAGGCTGCGCTCGTCGCGGGCGCCGAAGCGTTCGCGCATCACGTGCGCCCACATGCGGCGGGCGGCGCGGTACTTGGCGATTTCCTCGAAGAAGTCGTTGTGCGCGTTGAAGAAGAAGCTGAGGCGGCCGGCGAAGGAATCGATGGGCAGGCCGCGCGCCACGGCCCATTCCGCGTACTCGATGCCGTCGCGCAGGGTGAAGGCCAGCTCCTGAACGGCGGTCGAGCCGGCCTCTCGGATGTGGTAGCCGCTGATGGAGATGGGGTTGAAGCGCGGGGTTTCGCGAGTGGCGAACTCGATGGTGTCCGTGACCAGGCGCATGGAAGGATGGGGCGGGTAAATGTACTCCTTCTGCGCGATGTATTCCTTCAGGATGTCGTTCTGGATGGTACCGGAGATGAGGCGCCAGTCGGCGTCCTGCTGCTCGGCGACCGCCAGGTACATGGCCCAGAGGATGGCGGCGGGCGAGTTAATGGTCATGGAGACGGTGACCTGGTGGAGCGGGATGCCGCGGAAGAGGGTCTCCATGTCCTCCAGCGAGCAGATGGAGACGCCGCACTTGCCGACCTCGCCGAACGATTCGGGCTGATCGGCGTCGAAGCCCATGAGGGTGGGCAGGTCGAAGGCGACGGAGAGGCCGGTTTGGCCTTGTCCAAGGAGGTAGTGGTAGCGGCGGTTGGTTTCCTCGGGCGTGCCAAAGCCGGAGAACTGGCGCATGGTCCAAAGGCGGCCGCGGTACATATCGGGGTGGATGCCGCGGGTGTAGGGGAACTGGCCGGGGGCGGGAAGTGTTTCCGGGTTGGGGACGTCTTCGGGGCCGTAGACGGGCTGGACGGGGAGGCCGCTAAGGGTGGTGACCGGCTGGTGAGTGGTGGTTTGCCCCTTGGTCATTTGTTTTCAGTGTAGCGCCGGAGGGGGCGGTGCGCCGCCAATCGACCGGAATGTTCACGTCATGCACGACGGATGCACAACGGACGCATCGGCAAACGCTGCGCGACCAGGAGGGCCCCATTCCGCCCCGCTCTCTGGAACTGGCGGATCTGGGCAATCGGGTCTTCAGGAATTATGCTCCGAGGTACAATACGAGCGGGGGGACCGACGTGTGGACCGACAGTACGCAGGGGTTGGTGCGCCTGGGAGACAGCGACGTTCTGACGGCGGTTTTCAAGAGCCTCGGCGTGGGGGTGATAGTCTGTGACACCGACGGGCATTTTGTCTTCTTCAGCCCAGAGGCCGAGCGGATACTTGGCGTCGGCGCGATGCACCTGGATTCGGCGGAGTGGTCTGCCACGTACGGTTGTTACCGGCCCGACATGGTGACGCTCTATCCACCCGAGGAACTGCCGCTCGCCCGAGCCATGCGGGGGGAGGAAGCGCTCCACGAGTTGATCTTCATCAGGAACCGGCTACGGCCCGCGGGGCTCTGGATAGATGCCAGCGCGACGCCGCTGCGGGACACTTCGGGCATGTTTCGCGGTGCTGTTGTGCTTGTTTCCGATGTCAGCATACCTGAGAATCTGTTGCGCAACGAAGCAGCGGTTCAGGCATTCCTGACACCAGTGCGAGACCGGTGCGATCCGGGTGAGAGCCGGCATGACCTGGTCTCTGAACGCTTCGCCCGGTTCCGGACAATGTATGCCCAGCTAGCCAGAGCGGTCGAGCAGACCGGCGACAGCGTTCTCATCACTGACAAACGGGGAATCATCGAATACGTGAACCCCGCCTTCGAGAAGATAACCGGGTACTCCGCTGCCGAGGTGCTGGGGCGCAAGCCGAGTGTCTTGAAATCTGGAGAGCACGACGCCGGGTTCTACCGTGAACTCTGGGCCAAGCTCATCTCCGGCGATACGTTCCAGGGAACGATCGTCAACCGCAAGAAGTCGGGTGACCTGTTTTGGTCCGAACAGACGATCAGCCCGATCAAAGATCAGGCCGGTGCAACCACCCACTTTGTCTCCGTGCTGAAGGACATGACCGCGCGCAGGAAGAAAATCGAGCAGGAGTGTCATATGGCATTGGCGCGGGAAGTCCAACAGCGGTACTACAACGCGACGGCTTCGCTGCCGGGCTTCGATATTGCTGCCGCGGCCTATCCTGCGGATGAGACGGGGGGCGACTATTTCGATTTCATTCCACAACTCGACGGCTCGCTCTACATCGTCGTCGCCGATATCGCGGGCCACGGGTTCGGATCCGCGTTCGTGATGGCGGAAGTGCGCGCATCTCTGCGGGCGTATGCAACCGTGATTCCGGACATACCTTCTCTCCTCAGCCGCGTCAATCGCTCCCTCGCGGCCACCCTCGGTGGCAACCGGTTCGTCACGATGTTCCTCGGCCGCATCGACCCGCGGAAACGATCGCTGGAATATGCGAGTGCGGGACACGAGTCGGGTTATCTGCTGCGCTATTCCGGTGATATCGCAGCCGAGCTTGCCAGTACCGCGCCGCCTCTGGGAATCTTTCCTGATCAGCAGTTCTGTCCAGGTCCCGTCATTCCGCTAGAGCACGGAGACACAATCGTGCTGTTGACCGACGGGATCACGGAGTCGACGGACGCTGAAGGCGCCATGTTCGGCGCGGAGGGCGCGCTGGGTTTCATCAGATGCCGGCAGCGGAACAGCGCGGGCGAGCTTGTACAGGGGCTCTACCAGGCTGCCCACGCCTTCGGCGACCATGCGCCCCAGATGGACGACATTATGTCGCTCATTTGTAAGGTCGAGTAGCCGGGCCTGATCCATCTCCGATCCGCGAATTGCTCGCAGAAGACCTGTGAGCCGCAACGAAAGACAGCCGGCGGAGACGCCGCAGGGCAGGCCGGCGCGCTCCACTCCAGGATCGTGGGCCACTTGGAAGTTGGGCCCAAACCGTATGATCGGTCGCGCATAACGCGAACGGTGCGGGGGGCGGGGGCGCGCAGCTCTGAGCCCCGCGCGATCAGTACAAGCTCGGGCGCGCGGAGGCGCCCAGGAGAGAGGCGTTCATGGCGGCGGGGGTGTGGGCGCCTTCGCGGCCGCCCCAGGAGAACAGCAGCCAGACCATCGGGAAGCCTCCGGTTCCGAACGGGCCGTAAATCGAATGCTCGAAGCGCGCCTCCGCCAGTATATTGTGGCCCGACGGCACGAACGATTGGTTCATCGCGAACCGCACGGTGACGCTGCCTTCGGCTTTATACTCGATTCATGCCGCGAAGCACGTTCCCCTGTTTGTGGCTGTTTATTCCAGTCTGCTTTGCGCAGACCACTACGCTGCGGCCTGACGCAGCGCCCGCGGAGGATCCGCAGTCGCGCGCCGAGGCGGTGCGGCTGATGGAGCGGGCGGTGATGCTCACCACGCCCGTCTGGCCGGCGAACGAGGAATTCGTCAACTTCCGGGTGCTGCACCCCGCCCCCGGGGAAGCCTCGGAAGGAGCCATGAAGATCGGCGTACGAACTCCGGTGAACAAGCGCTGGGAGTTCACCTACGGCACTTACAAGTTCATTCGAGTGGAAGATGGCAGCGAGTTCGCCACATATCGCTCAGAAAACACAGAGCCGGCGGCCCTGACCTCGGTCCGCAGGTTGTTGCCCGCATTTCACGGGCGCTTCGAACCCGCCGACCTTATCCGCCGTATCGCGGATGACACCGTGGACGGCCGCCCGGCCCGTTGCATCGACTTCGACACACTCAAGGGCGACCAGCAGCAAACCGGCCAGGTTTGCGTGGATGCGCAGAGCGGATTCCTGTTGTCGGTGCGGCTGGGCGATGAGACGATTCGCCAGTCGGCGTACTTCCGCTTCAATAACGCCTCGCTCCCCGGCCACATCGAACGCTGGGTGGGCAACGAGGAACTGCTCGAGATCGACTTGAGCGTGGTGGTCCGGACCGAATACCCGCCGGAGTACTTCGCCTATCCGCCGGAGGCGAGGATCGATAATTCATGCCGCGAGTTCCACCGCGCCTTTGCCGATAACACTCCGCAGCCGGAGCCGAAGACGCGGTCGAACGAGGCCATCACGGTGCGGGTGCACGGCAGGGTCGGCAAAGACGGCAAGCCCGACGCGTTGAAGGTCCTGGACGCGGCTCGCCCGGACCTGGCGGAAGAGGCCGTGCGCGTGGTTTCCAAATGGACGTTCCATCCGGCGATGTGCGTTTATCAGCCCGCCACGCAGGAGATGGATTTCGAGGTCACATTCAAGGGGTGGTGAGCCCTTCTACTCGAGCTCCGCCGTCAGCGTCGCCCCGCCCATCTCCGCCATCACCGCAACCACCTTCACCGCCTGGCGGGGATCCTTCGCGATCCATACGGTTTCCTTCTCCGAGCCGCCGTCGGCTGAGGAAAGCTCCACCTTGAACGCATCGAAGGTGCCCGCCGGGACGGTGACGCTTTCCGATCCCGCCACCTTCAACGCAATCAGCTTAACCTTCCGCTTCTGCAGGTCGAAATTGCGAAAAGTCGTTGTGTAGCCGTCGGCAAGCGGCAGCAGGGCGATGCACTGTGGCCCGCCCGTTTCGGCAAACAACGGACCGCCGAGGTCGGCCGTGATCGGCGTCTCCTTCCCATTCATGTTCATGGAGCCGGAGGCCTTGTTGCCTTCCACCGCGAGGTCGATGGAAACCGGGCCCTGCTTTACGCTGCGCTTGCGCAGCACCAGCGTTCCCTTGTCGAGCGTGGCGGTGTCGATCATCTGACCCATGGGCGTTTCCACCGCATCGCTGACCTTCCAGGCGCCATTCTCTTCCTGAATGGTGGTGGTTTCGGTGAGCGGGATCTTCTGAGTTCCCATCTCGATGCTGGCTTTGTACTTCCAGGTGCCCCGCTGCATGGCCGCCGTCACCGCCGGCACACCCACCTGGCCCGCGTCGACGATCTTCGACACGGTAACAGTCTTCGGGTCGACCGTGATTTCCTTGAGGCGCGCCACCACTTCCGGCGTTCCATCCGCCTGGTAGCGGCCATCCAGGTACTGTGCGAAGAACTTCTCGGTAGCCATGAACATGGCCATGCTATTGACCGGACGCGCGAACCCGTGGCCCTCGTCGGGGGCGAGCATGTACTCCACCGGGAACCCGCGATCGCGCAGCGCGATGACGATTTGCTCCGCCTCCCGGCGATTCACGCGAGGATCGTTCGCGCCCTGCACCACCAGCAGCGGGGTCCTAATGCTCGACGCCTTGGTGAGCGGGGAGCGCTCCTCCAGCCAGGCCTTGCCCTGCGGCGTGCCCGGATCGGCCATGCGGGCGTACATGATCTTGCGCCCGGCTTCCCAATAGGGCGGGATGGATTCCAAAAGCGTGATCAGGTTCGAGGGGCCAACGATGTCCACCGCGGCGCGATACAGGCCGGGCGTGAAAGCGACGCCGGCCAGCGTGGCGTAGCCGCCATAGGAGCCGCCGACAATGCCCAGGCGCTTCGGGTCGGCAATGCCTTCGGCCACCAGGTACTTCATGCCCCAGGTGATGTCGTCCTGCATCTTCGCGCCCCACTCCCCGTTGCCCGCGTTCAGGAACTTCTTGCCGTATCCCGTGGAGCCGCGGAAATTGGGCATGAGCACGGCGTAGCCGCGATTGGCGAGGAACTGCGCGATCGAGTTATAGCCCCAGTAATCCCGCGCCCAGGGGCCTCCGTGCGGGACGACGATGGTGGGCAGGCCCTTGGCCGGCACGCCCTTCGGCAAGGTCAGGTAGGCGGGGATCTCCAGGCCGTCGGACGATTTGTAGGCGACGGCGCTCATCGAGGCCAGCGCCTCGCGGGGCAACTTCTCGCGAATCTTGTACTGCAAGGTGAGCTTGCGAGTCCGGCGGTCGAACAGATATGTTTCGCCCGGTTCGGTGTCGCCGCGGGCGGTCACCAGCCAGACGCGATCATCTTTGGTGTGCGAACCGAGTCCGACCTCCCGACTCGGCAACTTCTTCTGCAGCCACCGGTAGTCGGCTTCGAGTTTCCTGTCCTTGAAGTATCGCCGCGTGCGCTCGTCGGTGTAGGTGGTCAGCACCAGCTCGTCGGTGGCCTCGGAGAAGAGTTCCTCGCCGACGTCCACCTTATTCAGAGGATCGGACTCCACCTTCTCCACCTTCCCGGTTTGGGGATCGAACAGGACGAGAGAGGTGAGGTTGGCGTCGTCGCCCTTGTTGGTTTCCATATAGGTGCGCTTGCCGTCTTTGTGAAACTGCACTGGGCCGCAGGTCTCGAAGACCGTGCAGGAGTACACCTTCGTGAAGCCGCCGGCATCCACGCGCAGGATCTCCTGATCGCCGTTGTCGGCCACGCGAAAGGCCAGCCGGAGCTGCCCTTGGAGATCGAAGGTCCAGCCGGCGATGCGTTCGGTGTTCTTACGCATCAGGGTACGTTCGCCGGTGGAGATTCTCAGCTTGTAGAGGTCGTGCCAGGCCTTGTCGCGATCGTTGAGCCCGATGTAGACGATGTCGGGATCGTTCTTCGGGGCGGCGTAGAGCATGACCCGCACGCCCTTCAGACCGGTCAGGTCGCGCGAGGGCGGGGCGTCGGCTCCGGCCGGGGGCGCCGCGGCGGGATCCACCGCGAACGCGTTGAAGTTCTCGTCGCCGTCGGTGTCCTTGACGTAGACAACATACTTGCCGTCGCGCGTCCACAAAAAGCCGGGGATGGGCCGTTTGGTTTCGGTGGTGAGGAGCCGGGCCGCGCTGAAGGGTTCGTCGATCTTCTTGACCCAGACGTTGCGCGTCGACTTCCAGGGCTTGATGAACGCGAGATAGCGGCCGTCGGGCGAGAGCTCGGCGCCGATGATCTCGGGATCTCCGAACAGCAGTTGCCGGTCAATCAGAGGCGGCAGCCCCTGGGAAGCCGTCTGTCCTGGCAGGGACGAGAGCATGGCCATGGCGACGAGTGAGGTTCTGAGGAGAAGAGACATGTGTGCCTTTCTGGTGTTGATACGATGCCCCGCAAAAGAAAGTTCGATTGTCCCGGGCGCGCGTGGGACGAGCTGCTCTCATGGTACAACGCCGGGTTGGCGGACCGGAGCTGACGTGCCC
This sequence comes from Bryobacterales bacterium, assembly GCA_963719445.1. Classification (GTDB taxonomy): domain Bacteria; phylum Acidobacteriota; class Terriglobia; order Bryobacterales; family Bryobacteraceae; genus DASWZN01. Next base: position 1,203,650 of record OY970385.1, on the reverse strand, counting down.
GAACCGCAAGAACGCGAGTCGCCCGATCCCCGTCTCGCCGCTCCCGCAAACACATCGGGGCAGTGGTCACTCCCCAGTATGCCCTTGGCCTTAGGCCTACAGCTTTCGCGCCAGCAGGCGCACGATACGGAGCTGTTTCTCAAGCCGATCGACGCTGGTCTGTTGCCAGTCGCCGATGCCCGTCGTGTCCTCGTAGTGGACGATCTGGAGATCGGACCAGGCCTTGGTCAGGGCGTTCGGCTTGTCGTGCTCCTTTTCCTCCCCCCACTCAGGATCGGGGTTGGTCAGCGGGCGATACGGCCGTTCGATCAGCAGAAACCCGCCGGGCTTGAGCGCCGCGCAGATGGTGGCTACGAACTTGGGGTCAATGACTGGAGCGTCGGTGTAGACGAAGTAGATCAGGTCCCACCGCTCCTTCCCGTAATCGAAGGTCTCGAACCGCGCCTGCACGGTGTTGATGTGAACCCCAGCCCCGGTGGCGTTCTCGTTCGCCAGCAGCAGTGCCTCGTCGGCGACGTCGTACCCCGTGACGTCCCATCCCTTGGTGGCCAGGTAAACGGCGTTGCGGCCTTGTCCCATGGCGATGTCCAGGGCCTTGCCGGGCTTCAAATCCTTGGTGACGGAAACCAGGAACGCATTGGGCTCGTGAGTGAAACGCTGCTGGTTCTTCGGGGTGTACAGCTTATTCAGGATGGCTGGTTCGATCTCGGTCCGATGTTCGGCGTAGAGTTTGCCGATGAGGGCCATGCGCTCGTCCGCCTGGGTGGGGCTGAGTCCGCTTTCGATCAACTTGGCGCGGTACTGATCGGCCCGGATATCGGTGATTTCAGGCCTGGTTTTGATCCAGTCGGCGAAATCGCGCCAGATCTTGTCGCTGTCGGTTGTCTGGGCCGCAGCCAGGAACGAGAAGAGGAGGATGAAAAGAGCAAGCCGTTTGAGCATGTATATGTCCTCGACACGTAGACGCACCACTCGAGACCGATGTTTCACGAGAGTCGGCCGCGCGCTCCGGGTGGTTTGTCGGCCATCAGCGTTTACCGCTGATCCCCCACCCATGCCCGAGCCGGAGACTGCGGCGGGCCCTCCCGCGGTCCCTCACCAGACGCGCACGCGGTCGTTGGGGGCGAGGTAGAGCTTCTCCGCGGGCCGCACGGAGAAGGCGTCGTACCAGGCGTCCAGGTTGCGGACCGTGCCGGCGCGGTATTGCGCGGGAGCGTGGCCGTCGGTGGCGATCCGTTTCCGCAATTCCGCATCGCGTATCCGGGAGCGCCAGCTCTGGGCGAAGGCGATGAAGAAGCGCTGATCGCCGCTGAGGCCATCGTTGACGGCGTCCGGTTTTCCGGCCAGCGAGAGGCGATAGGCGTCGTAAGCGGCGAGCAGGCCGGCCACGTCGGCGATGTTTTCGCTGAGCGTCTGATGGCCGTTCACCGCGAGATCGGGGAACGGCCGGTAGGCGTCGAACTGGGCGGCGAGCGCCTCGCCGGCGGTCTTGAAGTGGTCGAAATCTTCTTTCGTCCACCAGTTGGCGAGCCGGCCCTCGGCATCGAACTGGCTGCCCTGGTCATCGAAGCTGTGGCTGATCTCATGGCCGATGATGGCGCCCATGGAGCCGTAGTTGTGCGCGGCGTCGGCATTCGCGTCGAAATACGGGGTCTGGAGAATGGCGGCGGGGAAATTCAGCGCGTTCTGAAGGGGAAGATTGACGGCGTTTACCGTCTGGGGAGTCATCCACCACTCGTCGCGCTGGACCGGCTGGTGAAGCTTGGCGAGCTGGCGGCGGTATTCGAAAAGCCCGGCGCGCCGGACGTTGCCGAGAACGTCCCCTTTGACGATTTCGAGGTCCGAGTAATCCTGCCAGCGGCCGGGATAGCCGACGCCGACTTTCAGCGTTTCCAACTTCTGTTTCGCTTTGGCTTTGGTCGCGGGAGACATCCAGGTGAGCGCGTCGATCCTTCTGCGGAACGCTTTCACCAGATCGCCGACCATGGCCTGCACCTTGGCTTTAGTCTCCGGCGGGAAGTGGCGGCTCACGTACAGCCTGCCGACAGCGTCCGGGAGCGCCAGATTGGTGTAATCAATGCCCCGCTGCCAGCGCGGCCGTTGCTCGGGAATTCCGCTGAGGGCCTTGCCATAGAAGTTGAAGCGCTCGTCGACGAACGGCTTGGGAAGGAAGGCGGCGGCCCGTTCGACGGCGTGGAACGCGAGCCAGTCCTTCCATGCGTCGAGAGGCTGGGTGGAGGCCAGGGCGGCGAGTCCGGGAACCGCTTTGGGATGCCAAACGATGAACACGGGCGCGTCGTTCAGCCCGGCGGCCTTGAGCAGGGCCGGCCAGTCGAGCCCGGGAGCTTTGGCGGCCAGTTCGTCGCGCTTCCAGGAGACCGCGCGATGCACGTCCTCCGACTCGACGCGCGTGGCATGCACCGCCGCCATCTTCGTCTCTAGGGCGAAGACGCGGGCGGCGCGGGCGGCCGGGTCCGGGAAGCCCGCCAGCTTGAACATTGCCGCGATATGCGCCTGGTACTGCTTGCGCAACTCAGCCATATGCGGAGTCGCGGAGAGATAGTAATCGCGGTCGGGCATTCCGAGACCGCCCTGGAGCAGATAGGGAAAGCTGTGCGAGGGGTCCGTCAGGCCCTGGGTGATCCAGATTCCGAAGAGGTTGCCGGTCTCGAAGTTGGTGTTGTTGAGTGGATCGACATCGGCGCGGAGCTGGGCGCCGAGCACGCGGGCGAGAGCGTGGCGATCCGTAATGGCGGCGATGGCGTCGAACTGCGGCTTGAGGGGAGCGATTCCCTTCGACTCGATGGCCGCTTCGTCCATGAAGCTGGAGTAGAAGTCGGCGACTTTCCGGGTATCCGCGTTCGCGGCGGATCCTGGCTGGGCCGATTCCTCGATGAGCGCCAGCGTGCGCTTGCGCGTCTGGTCGTCCAGCATGGCGAAGATGCCGTAGCTTGGCTTGTCGGCGGGGATGGGCGTAGCCTTGATCCATCCGCCATTGGCGTAGGCATTGAAATCATCGCCGGGAGAGACGGAGGTATCCATGCCTGCCAGATCGATGCCGGCCGCAAGCGGCGGCTGCGTTTTGCAGGCCGGTCCGGCTGCGATGGCGGCGGCGAGGAGGATGGCGGCCCATGGCCGCATCGACGGGGATCCCTTGGCGTGTGTCACGCCATCCAGGTTAGCATCGAGGCGGCCCGCAGGCGCCGGTATCGTTCCACGTCCGCGGGGGTAGGGGAGAAAGGGGACGGCATGAGTTCCCATTCTGGACCAGGGGCACCGGGGGAATCAGTGGCGGGGGGGCGGGGACCAGGTGTCCGCTTCCGGGAAGTGGAATGCCGGAATCGCACAACCAGGGGCGGCGGCAGGGAGAGCTTGGCTCTGAAATTCAGTGGCTTGGCGGGATGGCTGCGGAATTGCAGTGTTCGGACCTTCATGCTGGCATCCGTCCACTACGCCTTCAGGGTGCTGCGGAAGGACCTGGGCTTCACCGCCGTGGCGGTCTGCTCGCTGGCGCTGGGCATTGGCGCGACCTCGGCCATGTTTACGTTCGCGGACGCGGTCCTGTTGCGGCCCCTACCGGTGAGGAACCCGGACCGGGTGGTGGCCATCCACGCCAAGACGGCCACGTCGGCACCGATCGCCACCAACACGACGATCTCCTACCCGGATTACGCCGACCTGCGCGACCGTAACCGCAGCTTTGTGGGGCTGGTGGCGGCCTCCAGCGCAACGCTTGGTTTCAGCCCCGGTCCGGGCACTTTGCCGCGCATCAAGCTCGGCCAGTTCGTTTCAGCCAACTTCTTCCGGGTGCTGGGCGTCGAGCCGGCGCTCGGCCGCGACTTTCGTCCGGAGGAAGATCGGGCCGAGGGCCGCGATCCGGTGGCGGTGTTGAGCCACGATTTCTGGGTCAGCCAGTTTGGCGCGGATCGGTCGGTTCTCGGTTCCCGGATCCGTCTGAATGGGATCACCTTTTCGGTGATCGGCGTCGCGCCCGAAAGCTTTCCGGGCATTGATGGGAGTCCCTCGGTGTACGTACCGCTGGCCATGGCGCCGCGGCTGGGGCAGAGCGACCTGCACCGCCGCGAGGTGGGCTGGCTGTCCGTCAGAGGCCGGCTAAGACCGGGCGTCAGCATGGAGCAGGCTCGGGCCGATATCGGGATGATCGCGGCCGATCTCGAAAAGTTGCATCCGCCGGCTGACCGCGGCCGGCAGATCGAGGTGCAGACCGAGTTGCAGCTTCGCCTCGAAGAATCGCCGCCGACCGCGGCCATGATGACCATGCTGGGTTTGCTGGCGCTGGCGGTCCTGCTGGTGGCATGCGCGAACGTGGCGGGTCTGCTGCTGAGCCGGGCGCGCGCTCGCTCGCGGGAGATCGCCGTGCGTCTGGCCCTCGGCGCGAGCCGCGGCGCGGTGGTCCGGCAGTTACTGCTCGAGAGCCTGCTGGTGGCCGTTGCCGGGGGCCTGGCGGGGATCGTGGTGGCGAACGCCGGAGCCGAGATGATCAGCCGCATCCCGTTCCCCGGCGACCTGGGGTTCTTCATCAGCGCTACGGTCGATCGCCGTGCGCTGGTGTTCACGCTGCTGGTTTCGCTGGTAAGCACGCTGCTGTTCGGCCTCGGGCCGGCGCTGCGGATGACGCGCCCGAACCTGGTCCCGGCGCTGAAAGCGGGAGGGACGGAGAACGGCGGCAAGGGCCGGCTGTGGGGCCGCAACGCCATTGTGGCGTGTCAGGTAGCTCTATCGCTGGTTCTGCTGGTGGTTTCGGCGCTTCTGGTGGAGGGCTTTCGCTCTGAGCTGTCGCAAGGGGCTGGCTTCCGTCCTGGCCGTCTCTTCGTCACCAGCTTCGACACGCAACTGAACCGTTACTCCGAAGACCAGACGCGGCAATTCTATAAGCATCTGCTGGAACGGACGCGCTCGGCCCCGGGCGTGCGATCGGCCGCGCTCACTTCCAGGCTGCCGCTGTGGACCTGGGACACCATCGGCGTGGTTCCGGAGGGCTATCGGCTGCCGCCCGGCGAGCAGGCGCCCAACGCCTTCAACTATTACGTGAGCGACGGCTATTTCAGTACGCTGGGCGTCCGCCTGCTGCAGGGGCGGGGTCTGGCCGAATCGGATGGGGAGAACGCGCCGCTGGTGGCGGTTGTGAACGACCATCTGGCGAATCGTTTCTGGCCCACGGGCGATGCGCTCGGCAAGCGGTTCCACCTGAGCGGCGCAGGCGGACCCTTGGTGGAGGTTGTCGGCGTCGCGAAAGCGGCGAAGGTCTTCTTCATCTCCGAACCGCCGACGGATGTGGTCTACCTCTCCTTCCGCCAGCACGTCCGTCCCGAGCTGATCCTGGTGGCCGAATCGGACGCTCCGAATGCCGCCGGCCTGGCTCCCGTGATTCGCCGGGTTGCGCAGGGGCTCGATCCGGACATGCCGGTCTTCGATGTCCGCACGATGGAGGACTTCTTCACGCAACGCTCGGTGAAGCTGCCGCACATGATGGTGGAGATCGTCGCCGGCATGGGACTGACGGGGCTGCTGCTGGCGCTGACCGGCCTGTATGGGCTGGTGGCTTATTCGGTCAGCCGCCGGACTCGCGAGATCGGCATTCGGATCGCAATTGGCGCGGACAGGACGAAGGTGGTCCGGATGGTGTTGGGGCAGGGGCTGAAGCTGGGAGCGATCGGGGTCGCGGCCGGGTTGGTGGTCAGCGTCTTCGCCTGCCGCGCGATGACCTCCGCGACCTGGTTCCTCTCGTTCGACCGCGTCAATCCGCTGATCTTCGCGGCCATCGCGCTGCCGCTGCTGGTGGTGACGACGCTCGCGGCATGGGCGCCGGCGCGGCATGCGTCGCGGATCGATCCGATGAGGGCGCTGCGGGAGGAGTGAAAGGCAGTATTCGCTTAGGTGCCGTTACCGAGGCGCGGGATGCCATCCGGGAAGTATCGAGCGCTCGTGGCGCTCGGATGTCTTGCGGCGCCGGTGTTGCTGGTGGGCGTGGTTGGTGTGCGGGCCTAATGCTCGAAGACAACGTTCAGGGTGGCGACCTTGTGATTCCGCCCGGCAAGTTCAGCGTGAAGGCGGAGCGCATTTTCAAGCCACTCTGAAGGCCGGCTTGGCCGTCACTTTCTCAGAATCTTGTCCACGGCTTTGGCCAGCTCGCGGAACTCTTCGCGGGCGGGGGAATTGGGCGCGTACTCGGCGACGGTCAGGCCGCTGGCCACGGCCTCAGCCACCGCCACTCGCTGGCCGATGGGAGGCAGCACCTTCTTTCCCATGTCTTTGAGCGAGGACGCCAGGCCGCGGCCGAGGTTGGTGGCGGCGAGGATCTTCGAGGGCACGAAGCGGATGCGCGGCTTTTTGGAACGGCGTTCGGCGCGCGCCCGGAGCGCCAGCGAGAGCGCTTCTTTGAGAGCGAACAGATCGAGCGGGGACGGGCCGCAGGGCAGCAGCATCAGATCGGCCGCAAGGGCGGCGTGATAGGCCGCCTCGGGCGCGCCGGGCGGCGTGTCGATCAGTACGATGTCGGCGTCCTTTTCGGCATTACGTGCCCGCGCCCGTAGAGTATCCGCGCCGCCTGAGACCTTCTCGACGCAGCGCGCCAGCATCCCATCGCCCTGCTCCGCCCACGCCATCAGGCTGTGCTGCGGATCGGCATCGAGCACGGCCACGCTCCGTCCCATGGCGGCAAACTCCGCGGCCAGGTTTCCGACAATTGTGGACTTACCAACTCCGCCTTTCCGCCCCGCCACGGCGATGATGGCCATAGACAGTAATATAGGGCAATTGGGGATTGGCTGCTGCGGAGGGGGACGGATGCGCAATCCGCCGGGCTGCGGCCGCCATAAGTCGTTATGCGGCCCGCACCGTCAACGTCACTCCCACCCTCTTCTGAAGCGCACGCAGGATCGCGAAGAAGTTGGCGGTGTTCGGATTCCCTTGAGGCCCGAGCATCCGGTGCAGACTTTTGCTCGGCTTCCGGAGGTCGGCCGCCAGTTGTTCGAAACCGATGGTCGCGTTGATGACTGCCCGCAGAACCGTCTTGCCCGTCACCTCGTCCCCGCCGAGATAGGCATTCACCGCTTCCGTAAGCAGCGCCTTGCGGAATGCCCCATCTTTCTGGGCGCGATTGTAGACTGTCTCCCGGAACTCTCTCGTCAGTGCCATTTTTCGCCACCCCTACCGGGCTTCGCCCGTTTGAATGCCGCCCATGCCGTCTGCGCGGCGGCGATGGCGGCGCTCTGCCTCTTTTTGGCGCTGCCGCCAAGAAGAATCACGATGCGCTGCGCGGCCCACACGGCAAGACCTACCGGGCCGCCAACCCCGACAAGATCGGCGACAAAGCCGTGGAGAAAGTAACCGTCACCGGCAAGCTTGACGGCGGCACGCTGAGGATCGAACCCGTGGCCCAGCGGAACTAGCGGAAGGCCAGCGTGAGAAGCCCGCCCGGCGTCTTGTATTGCAGAGCTATGTCTTTCGGCTTGTGCTTACCGTCGAGCGAGAAATAGAGCAGGCCGGAGACTGGTTCCGAGGTCCGCTTCTCCGGCAGGACCTTCGCCTTCAAGACAGCCAGGAGCGGGTCCTCTTTCTGCGACGCGTTGTCGTCGACCTTCGTATCGAGGCTCTGCGTCTGCGCGGTGGAAGTGCCCATCGTGCCTCCGCTGCCCGGCAGCCGTTGCGGCCCGCCGATTCCCACCGGAGTGCCGAACACCGGGCCGCTCTGCTGGGCCCTTATGTCGCCGCCTCCGACCGGCACGACGGCCAGCGCGGCGCGCCCGGCAATCTGGCTCGGCGCGTAAGGCTGGCACTTCTGGCCGTTGTTGTAGCTCCGCAGGAGGAAGTCGTCGCGATCGACGGCCAGCGGCTTGGCGCCTTTGGGCGTCAATTCCACCTTCACAACAATGAAGTAGCCGCCCAGGTCCGACCCTAACAGTTCGCGGACGGCGTCTTTGCCCTGATAGAGCGTTGCGGAAAGCGCGACGGTATCGTTTGCGGCCTGCGCCACGGGCGGCTGCTTGTCGGCCGCCGCCATCAGCGGCAGACAAAAAAGCGCCAGGATCGCGATTTTCGACATCGGCGTAGACTCTCCGTTCAAATTATAGCCCGCCGAACAGCGTCTCCGAGGCCCTTTACAGCGTGCCGCGTCCCAGCAGCAGCGCGATCACGCCGATGGCGAAGGCCACGCCGTTCGACACCAGGGCCGCGATGGCGATGCCCTTGTTCGACGCCTTCGCCGTTGCCAGCGCGACGATGCTCAGGATGACCCCCACTCCGGCAAAGGGAATGTTGAGCCGGCTCCACACAGCGAAGCACGGGAGCAAGCCGATCACCATGCCGAGAAACGCCAGCACTCCCCACACGAGGCTCACGATTTGCACGAGAACTCCTCCGTTTGAAGTCGCGGCCGCCTCCGGCGCGCCTGCTCCCAGGTCTGCCGGAGTCCACCCCACGCGTACCAGACCGCCGCGCACTCGTTCCAGACCAGGGCCGCGTAGAGCGGAATGCTCGCCCGGTTCCGGTGGAGCGCGGCGTTCAGCCTCCCCTCCGAAATCAGAATGAAGCTGGTCGTCATGCCGCACAGCACGCACTCGCGCCCGTACTTTGCCTTCCACTGGCATTGCGGCGCGAGCGAGAAGATGGTGTTCGGCGGGAGAACGAAGGGCGCCGCAAGCACCGGAAGAATCACGGCGCTTACGATCAGCCAGGCCGCGAGAAGCGCCGTTCTCACCTGTTCCGCGAACATGACTTCCTGGTCCCCGTACGCGTGCTGGATGCAGTACTTAGTATAAGTCACCGTTCCTGGCGGACGGCTGAGAGACGGTGGCGGCACGTCTCCGCTGGCCGGTGGGCGGGGCCCGCGCGGAGTGTCCCCGGATTTTTTCAGTCCCGCCGAAGGGGCCGAAGCCGGCGAGGCTGCGGTACTGGTCTGGCGATCGCCTACCGGGCGGTGCGGCTTCACCACGGAGAACTGGTGGCGGAGGACGCGCGTCCGGGTTTACTGGTGACGATGCGGCTGCCGGCGCGCGGGTTTGCGGAGCTTCGCTGCCGGAATGAGCCCGGCAGCGAAGCCGGTTGCGGGGGGCGAGGAGCGCCCGGCAAGGGTGGTTACTCGGCGTGTTTGCGCCGGCGGAGGACGATCACTGCCAGCAGCAGAACGCCGAGCAGCGCGCAGATCATACGAATCGTTCCGGGTTGCATAAAGTCTCCTTTGCTCACGTTGGCCGGCCGCGGCGCGGCCGGCGGGTTGGCTACATATTGCGCATCATGGGGAGCAGTTCCCGCGAGATGCGCACGATTACGGGCCCCACCGTCACCACGAACAGCGAGGGCAGAATACAGAAGAAAATCGGAAACACCAGCTTGACGCCGAGCTTGGCTGCCTTCTCTTCGGCCGCCTGCCGCATCTGCACGCGCATGTAATCCGAGTGCCCGCGCAGCGTCTGGGCGATGCCGGTGCCGAAGCGGTCGGCCTGGACCAGCACCGCCACCAGCTTTTTGAGCTCGTCGACCGCGCAGCGGTCGGCCAGGTTGCGCAGCGCCTCCACGCGGCGCTTGCCGGCCTTGAGCTCGAAGTTGACCTGGGCAAACTCCTGGCTGATTTCGGGATGGGGCCGGCGCAGTTCCTTGGCCGTCTGCATGATCGCCTGGTCCAACCCCAGACCCGATTCGACACAGACCACCATCAGGTCGAGCGCGTTGGGGAGCGCGTGCCGGATCCGCTTCTGGCGGCGCCGGCCGCTCATGCGGACGAATTCGTTGGGGCCCAGGAACCCGGCCATCGCAGCCGCCGCGGCCGCCAGCATCCGGTTGTCGTCGGGAACTCCGGCCAGCGGCGCGATCATCAGGGTCAAAACGGGCAGCAGAACCGCCAGGAACAGCTTGCTGCCGTAGAGCGTCTTCAGCGCGCCGGGACTGCGGAAGCCGGCCCGGATCAGGCGCCGCTCGGTGATCGAGACGTCCCGCGCCGAGGCGGGCAGAACCGTCCCCAGCCGCGAGACCAGGCCGCGGAAAGTCGCGGCCGGGCGCAACGGCGCACGGGCGGCCGGGGCGAGCGTGGCATCGGTCACGCGTTCGATGGCCGCCTTGGGCCGCGCCCAGTAGCGCGCGCCGAGGAAAGTGAAGGCGGCCCCGATGGTCGCAAACAGCAGCAGGGCGGCTAGAATCTCCATGGTCAGATCTCGATGGTCACGATTTTGCGGATCACGCCGTAACCGATCACCTGCAGCGCGACCGCCGCCCCGAGCATCGCCCTGCCGGTCTCGTCCTGGGCGAAGAAGGTGGCGTAGCCCGGGTTGACCCAGCACATCATGACGCCCACGGCGATGGGGATGGTGGTCAGCGCGGCGCCCGTCATGCGGCCGTGAGCGCTGATCGCCTTGATACGGCCGCGCAGCTTGAAGCGCTCCCGGATGAGCGAGGCCAGCTTGTCCAGCACTTCCGCCAGGTTTCCGCCGGTGCGCTTCTGCAAGGTTACGGCCGAGATGAAGAACTGCACGTCCAGCAGGGGCATGCGCTCGCCCATCTTGGCCAGCGCCAGGTCGAGCGGCATGCCCAGGTTCTGCTCGTCGAAGGTGCGCTTGAACTCGCCCGCCACCGGGTCCTGAAACTCGGAGTGGATCATCTCCAGCGAGACCGAGAAGGCGTGGCCGGCCCGCATGGCGCGCGAGACGAACTCCAGGGCCTCCGGGAACTGCTCTTCGAACTTGTGCAGCCGCGCCTTGCGCTTGCGCAGGATGTAGGCCAGCGGAAGCGGCGCCAGAACCAGGCCCGCCGCCGGCGCGGCCCCGCGGTAGTACGGCGCGCAGTACCATACGCCGGCGAAGCCGGCCAGGAACAGCGCCAGGGAGGCGTGGATGATTCGCGCCACGTTCCATTTCAAGCCGGCCTGCTCGACCAGCGCCTTCAGACGCTCGTTCAGGCGAAGGCGCTGGAGGAGGTGGAAGACCATCCTGCCGGTAACCCGATCCTCCCTGTCGATCAACGCCGGCCCCTGGCGCGCTTTCTCCGCCGCGCGCCCGCCGGTCGCCAGGCGCGCCCGCACGCGCGCCAGATCCGGCCCGCGCCGCCCCCGCGACAAACTCCACCAGGCGAACGCGATCAGGCACCAGAAGGAGATCGTGACTGCGCCAAACAGCAGCATGTCAACCCCGCGAAGCCGGCTTCAAACCTCCATCATTTCGTCGAACATTCCCGCCTTAAGCCGGATGCCCGACGCGATGAGCTTCTCGCAGAACTTGGGGCGGATGCCGGTGGCGGTGAAACGTCCCAGCACGCGCCCGTCCTCGGCGATGCCCAACTTTTCGAAAACGAAGATGTCCTGCATGGTCACCGTGTCGCCCTCCATCCCGGTCACTTCGGTGATGCTGACCACACGCCGGGAACCGTCGCTCAGCCGCGCCGCCTGCACCAGGAGGTGAATCGCGCTGGCGATCTGCTGGCGGATGGAGACCATCGGCATGTTGGTGGCCCCCCAGGTGACCATCACCTCCAGGCGGGCGATGGCGTCCCGGGGCGTGTTGGCGTGGACGGTGGTGAGCGAGCCCTCGTGGCCGGTGTTCATGGCCTGCAGCATGTCGAGCGCTTCTTCGCCGCGCACCTCGCCGCAGATGATGCGGTCGGGGCGCATGCGGAGACTGTTGATGAGCAGCTCGCGCTGGCGCACCGCCCCGTTGCCCTCCAGGTTGGGGGGCCGCGTCTCCAGGCGCACCACGTGGGGCTGCTTGAGCTGCAGCTCGGCCGCGTCCTCGATGGTGACGATGCGCTCCTTGGGCGAGATAAAGGCCGAGAGCGCGTTGAGCAGCGTGGTCTTGCCCGCTCCGGTTCCGCCCGCGATGATGATGTTCAGCCGCGCGCGCACCGCCGCCTCGAGCAGCTCCATCATGCCCGGCATCAGGGCCCGCCGGTCCACCAGGTCGGCCGGCATCAGCTTGTCTTTGCTGAAGCGGCGGATGGAAAGCACCGGCCCGTCGATGGCCAGCGGCCCGATGACTGCGTTGACGCGCGAGCCGTCGCTCAGCCGCGCGTCGACCATGGGCGTGGACTCGTCGATCCGGCGCCCCACCTGCGAGACGATCTTGTCGATGATCCGCAGCAGGTGGTTGTCGTCGCGGAAGCGCACGCTGGTCAGCTCCAGCACGCCCTTGCGCTCGACGTAGACCTGGCGGTGCGAGTTGACCAGGATGTCCGAAATGGTGTTGTCTTCGAGCAGCGGCTCGAGCGGCCCCAGCCCGAACACCTCGTCGAGCACCTCGTCGATGACCTGCTGCTTGTCCAGGGCGCTGAGCAGCGTGGGCTCTCCCTCCATCAGCGAGACCAGCGCCTGGCGCACCTCGCCGCGCACGCGCTGGTTATCGATGGAGGCCAGCGCCTCCAGGTTGATGCGGTCGAGCAGCTTGCGGTGGAGCGAGAACTTGAGCTCCTGGCACTCGGGTTTGAGCGAGGACCTCGGGCGGCCCCCGTTTTGCAGGATCTGCTGGTCCCAGGTAAGCGGCGCCGGTTTCCGTTCCGAGCCGCCTGGCGTAGCGTTCATACTCTGGCCTCCACCGGGGCGGGCGAGGCTTCGGCCGCCGGATTGCGCCTTCCAGCCGCTGCGGCCCCGGCCAGCCCTCCGGCAAACTGCTCGATGACGCGTCCCAACTCGCAGGCAGCGCCCAGCGGCTCGCCCTCGACCAGCGCGCGGTCGAGCGCGTAATAGTCGTTGGGGAAGCTGTGGTGGACGGGCGCTCCCAGAATCTTCTCGATATCGGCGGGGCTGAGGCCGTCCCGCCTGGCCGCCCGGTTCACCAGCACCCGCACCCGGTCCTTGCCGCAGCCGAGCTGTCCCAGAAGGTGGATCGCCTTGCGCGCCAGGTGCAGGCTGGGCAGCTCGGCGGTAGTCACCAGGAAAGCCAGGTCGGCCTCGGGCAGCGCCAGCAGGGTGGCGCGATGGAAGATGGCGGGCAGGTCCAGAAGAACCCAGCCGTAGTGCTGGCGGGCGCCGGCGAGGATCTCGCGCAGGCGGGTGACATCGAGCGAATCGCCCGGCGCCATCCCGGCTGGAAACACATCGATCCCGTGCCGGAGAGCGACCGCTCTGCCGGTGGCCGGCCCGGCGGCCTTCAGATAGAAGGTCACCGTCGCGTTCATCGGGTCCAGATCGGCCAGCAGCACGCGGCTGGCGGTGGCGCGGCGCAGGGCGAAGGCGGTCTGGGCGGCCAGCGTCGATGCGCCCGAGCCCGGCTTCGCACTGGCGAACACCGCCACCGTTCCGGCCTCCTGCGGCGCCTGCGCGCGCGGCTCGGCGATCCGGCGGATGCGCGCCAGCGCCTGGTCCTGGATGGCAGTGTCGAAGGGCGCGTAAAGGAATTCGCTGGCGCCCTGGCGCAGCGAGCGCACAATGGCCGCCGAATCGTTGCGCACGTGCAAGCCGATCACCTGGACGGCGGGATTGGCGGCGGCGATCGAGCGGATGAGACCGGCCGCCCGCTCGAGGTCCGTCGCCAGGTCCAGCAGCACCACCTCGGGCTGAAGCTGCCGCAGCCGGATGTCGAGGGTCTGCTGCGAGGGATAGGACTTCAGGTCCGCCAGAATCTGAAAACCGCGGGTCGCCGCAGCGCTCTCCTGGAACTGCCGCGCCAGGTCGCGGTCCGCCGCGATCATGAGCGCGGTGAGTTGGCGAACATTGCTGTCCCTGGCGCTGGGCATCTGGATCCCGTCACTTCCCCTGGCCGGCAGCGGGCGTCCCGGGCGGAGGCGCGGCGCCACCCTGCTGGAGCATCAGAGGCATGAACTTCCAGGGCATCTCCGGCAGCGGCTTGAGATCCTCTCGGCTCACCGGCGTGGTAATCTCCGGGGTCACCATCACGATCAGCTCGGTCGCCGTCTTGGTCTCCGAGCGGCTCTTGAACAGCGCCCCCAGCACCGGGATGTTGGCCAGACCGGGGATCTTCGAAAGCTGTTCGGTCACGCGCTGGTCGATGAGGCCGGCAATGAGGAAGCTCTGGCCCAGGCCCAGCTCGATGTTGGTCTCCATGCGGCGCGAAGCCAGGGCCGGGATCGTGAACCCGGAGTACAGCACGGCGTTGGTGAGGTCGATGGTCGAAACCTCGGGCTTCACGTACATCCGAATGGTGTTGTGGCCCGTAATATCGGGCTTGAACGTCAGGCGGATTCCGTACTCTTTGAACATGATGGTCACCGCCCCGGCGTTCGCGCCGCCCTGTACCACCGGGACGGGGAACTCGCCGCCCACCAGGAAGCTGGCTTCCTTGCCGTTGGTGGTCACCAGGTTCGGCTCGGCCAGAATCTGAAGCACGCCCTGGTTCTGGAGGGCCTTGATAAACATTCCCAGGTTCAGATCGGGCCGGAAGGCGAAGATGTTGAGCGCATCGCTGATGGTGAACTTGGCGATGGCGGCGGTGCCGCTGCCGGGAGTCGCGATCGAATCGAGGCTGGGGGACTGGAACTGCCCGGTCGAGATCAGGCCGGGCGTGTTCGTGGCGCCGGTCGAGATCAGGTTCGCGCCCAGGGAAATGTTGGCGCTGCGGTTCAGCTCCGCATACTTCACCCGCAGGATGATCTGCTTCTCGGGCCCCGGCAGAACGACGCGCAGGTTGCCAACCACGGCTTTGGCGAAGGGCGCCACCAGGGCCGCGGCCCGATCGGCGGCCGCCTGGCTGGGCACCACGCCGGTCAAAGACAGCGAGTCTTTGGCGGCCTGAACCTCGATGTCACAGTCCGGGAAGGTCCTTTTCAGGAGATGCCGCACGGGATCGAGGTTCTGCTCGACGGTAATGCCGTACACGGTGCGGAGGCCGTCTTTGGACCAGATCACGACACTGGCCGTCCCGGGGATCTTGGCATTGACCATGACTTCGCGTGACGAGACCGCCACGGCGTCGGCGACGTCGGGATTGCTGGCGGCGATGCGGCCGATATCGTCCGCGTAATCGATCACCAGGCTGTGTCCCGCCGTCACCTGAAGGCTCGTACTCTCGGCGGCCACGCGCCCGGGCGCAACCGCCAGCGCTGCCAGGGCTATCCACAACATGCGTGTTTTCATGGGTTTCGTACTCCCACCTGCTCCACGGTCCTCTGCGTGCCGCGAAAAACCACCACCTCTTCGGAAACGCGCGGCACGGGAGGCAGCGCGGCGGCAGGCCTGGGGCTGGAGGGCAGCGCCTTGGCCGCGACGGTAACGGGATGCCTGTGGGTCGGCCCGGAGAGCTCCCACAGCTCGCGGCCGGGCGTGTCCTCGATGACGCGGTCGCTGCCGTTTCGGAGCACGAGCTGGATCCGCCACTCGCTGGCCAGCGTGAGGGTCTCGGCCTGCTGCGGCGTCACCAGCAGCGTGACCACGGGAGCGTTGATGGCCTGCCCGTTCGCGCTCGGCTCGATGGTCTGGCCGGCGGAGAGCACCAGGATGTCCTGAAGGATGGTCTTGGTGACCGAGCCGGAGTTGTCGGCTTCCGGCGGCCGCCCGGTCGCCAGGACGTCCACCCGCATTCCCGGCAGGACGAATCCGGCCACGCCCACAACCTCGTTGACCTTCACCGAGACGGCGCGCATTCCGTTGGGAATCGCCGGCGCCAGGCCGAGGCCGCTCCCGCGCTGAGCCAGCCGGCCCTGGCGGATCGGCTCGTCGGCCAGAATGCTCGAAGCCACCGGCCGCCCGACGACCTCTTCGGTCCGCGAAAAGCAGCCGGGGGGGAACTCGTCGACGGGCACCTGGGCCAGTTTCAAGTCCTCGGCCTTCAGGACGCTGCCGACCGACAGGGGATGGATGGCGACGACCAGGTCGCGTCTGTCGATCTTCTGCGGCCGCCGCGGGCCGCGAGACGACCCCGCCACCACCTGGTAGAACACCACCGAAATCACCAGCGCAAACAGCAGGCTGACGGCCAGTACGGTCACGAATCTGCGATCCATTCCTTTGCCCTCACCCGAGCGCGGTCGCGGCGGGCCGCGCGATTCCGGGCCGGCTCCATGAGACGCCGCGCCAGCAGGCCGGAGTGCAGCGCGAACTCGGCCAGTGGCTGTCCGGACGGCAGGCGCCAGCAAGCGGGAGGCTGCAGCCCGGACTCCGCCGCGGCGACCCGCTTGCCCGCACCTTCGGACCTGCTCCTCGCGGCGCTCATCTCTCGTCCGATCCCTGAAGACTATTTCGGCCCGCGGAGGGGATTTCTTTAGGCTTGAAGAGGCCGGAGTGCTCAAAGAGCGCCGCCTGCCCGTCCTGGTCCACCAGGCGCCAGCCGCCGATCGAGCCGAGCAGGTCGGCCAGCGGCCACTCCTTCGGCGCCAGCACCAGCGCGATCCGGTACCGCTCCAGCGTGCCTCGCCAGTCGCCGCGGCCGTAGGCGGTCCGCAGGTACAGGTCCCCGATCCGGGGTCCATAAAAGTCGCTGCGCCCGTCGATGAAAACCGTCTGAGGCGGCCCGAACCGGTAGAGCAGGTAGTCGCCCCACAGGTCGGAAGTGAATACGTGCGCGCCGGCGATCCGGCCTTCCTGCCGCGCGATCAGCCCCACGGGAAACTTGTTCTCGGGGAAATCCCGGGGCCAGTGACCCGGAAGGCAGACCAGTACTAAGAGCAACACCGCGGGCCACACGCTGGTATACCGCGCGCTCGAGGCGAATCCGGCCCCGATGCCATCCAGAATGGCCGCCACCGACCGCGCCGGCCGGCGGCTGGCCCACCCGCTCCAACAGCGGCTCGCTTCCGCCGCCAGGATCGGCGCCGCCGCCACGGCGAATAGCGGAACGTTGCGCACCGAAACCAGTGCGGCGTGCGCCCAGGCCACCACCAGCATGGCCTCGCCCATACGGCCCCGCCGCACAAGCGACGCTCCGGCCGCCAGGCCGCCGAACAGCAGAATCTCGAAATGCATCGAGCTTTCCGAACGGAAGCGCGGCGACTGGAACTCGTCCACCGCCTGGCGAATCCAATCCGATCCGAGGTATTCGACGATGTGACGGTGCAACCCGATGCCGTAAGGGTTGGCGAGAGAGGCGGCCAGGCAGGCCGCCGCCAACGCCGCATAGCGCCGCGCCAGGCCCCAGCGCCGCTCGAGCGCCGCCGCCGCCGCGAACACCGCGATCGAGAGCGGAAGCGCCACGAAGCCGGGATGCAGATTGGCCCACAGCGCCGTCAGCGGAACGAGCAGCCACACGGCGTGGCACGGCTTGCGCCGGTCGCGGCCCAGGAGCCACAGCGAGACGGCCAGCAGCAGGAGCGTGAAGACATGGGGCCGGGCCAGGAAATGAATCCCCGAGGCCCCGGCCGCCACCAGACACGTCGCCAGGGCCACGAAGAAGCCGCTGCCGCGCGCCAGCATGTGGCGGAACAGCAGGGTGAACGAGAGGGCAATGACCGCGCCCGCCAGGAGCACCACGCCCTTCAGCCCCGCCGCGCGCCAGGCCAGGGCGAACAGGACGTCCGAGAGCCACTCCCAGGCGCACCACGGCGCGCCCGGCCTGGTAAAAGAAAACGGGTCGGCGTGCGGCACCTGGCGCGCGGCCAGAATGGCTTCACCGGTGCGGATGTGCCAGCCCGTATCGCCATCCGCCAGCAGGACCTGCCAGCCGCTCCCGGCCACGAACAGCCACACGATCAGCGCCGCGAACAGCCAGTCCGGGTGCGAAGGCACGAGCAGCCGCCGGAGGCTCACGCACTGCTGATCGGCGGAGCGGGGCGGGGGGATTAGGGCGACGTGCGACGGGCTCCGCTTGCTAGGATGGTAGCTTCTCTCCCTATGTCCCTGCGCTTCTACAACACGCTCACGCAAACGGTGGAGGATTTCGCGCCGCTCGACGACAACGTGGTCCGCATGTACTCCTGCGGGCCCACGGTCTGGAACTTCGCGCACATCGGCAACCTTCGAACGTTCACCTTCGTGGACCTGCTGCGCCGCTGGCTGCGGGCGCGGGGCTACCGCCTGGACCACGTCATGAACATCACCGACGTGGACGACCGCATCATCCAGCAGGCGCTGGCCGCGCACCAGTCCTTGCAGGAATACACCGCGGTTTACGAGAAAGCCTTTCTCGAGGACTGCGCCACGTTGCGGCTGGAGCGAGCCGAGCACCTGGTCCGCGCCACCGACCATATTCAGGACATGGCCGAGGTTATCCGCGAGCTGGGCGAAAAGGGTTACACCTACCGCAGCGACGGCTCCATCTACTTCCGGATCTCCCGGTTTCCCGGGTACGGCAAGCTGTCGCACGCGGATTTCAGCGGCATACGGGCGGGGGCGCGGGTGGACACGGACCGCTACGACAAGACCGACGCGCGGGATTTCGCGCTGTGGAAAGCGCCCAAGGAAGGCGAGCCGTTCTGGGAAACGGCGATCGGTCCGGGCCGGCCGGGTTGGCACATCGAGTGCTCCACGATGGCGATGAAGTACCTGGGCCCGACGCTGGATATACACGCGGGCGGCATCGACCTCACCTTTCCTCACCACGAAAACGAGATCGCGCAATCGGAGGCGCTCACCGGCAAGACCTTCGCGCGCTTCTGGCTGCATTCCGAGCACCTGCTGATGGACGAGCAGACGATGTCGAAGTCGCTCGGCAACTTTCTTACGCTGCGCGACGTGGTGGGGCAGGGGTACGCGCCGGAGGCGGTGCGCTACCTGCTGGCTTCGGTGCCGTATCGCAAGAAGCTGAACTTCACTTTCGACAGTTTACGCTCGGCCGCCTCCTCGCTCGAACGGCTGCGAAATTACAAATGGCGGCTGGAGAAGGAGCGGTTCCCGGAAGGCGCGAACGAGGCGTTGCTCGAGCGGACCCGCGCGGCCGTGGCGCGATTCGACGCCGCCATGGACGACGACCTGAACACGGCCGAGGCCCTGGGAGCGGCCTTCGAGTTCGTGCGCGAGACGAACACCGCCATGGACGCGGGCGAATTCGGAGCGGGCAACGTCGCGCCCGCGCTCGGCTTCCTGGAGCATTTCGACGCGGTGTTCGACGTGATCCGGCCCTCCCAGCAGCAGAGCGGGATTTCCGAGGCCGAGATCGAGGCCGCCATCGCCGAGAGGAACCAGGCCCGCAAGGCGCGCAACTTCGCCCGCGCCGACGAGATCCGCAAGGAGCTGGCCGCGCGCGGCGTCGTTATCGAGGACACCAAGGAAGGCGTGCGCTGGAAGAGGGCGTAGCGGGCTACGGAGCGGCGCTGCGCCGCCGGTCTCCTTCGCGCCAGACGAAGCCTGTCAAAGCCCCAACAGCGAGAAAACCGAGTCCCGTGATCCAGTGTCCGCCAACGATCTGGTCCACGGCGCAGCCGAGCACAATTGCACCAAGCGCAATGCCGACGGACCAGAAAGCGGCGCGGCTCCTTTTCAGAACGGTTAGCACAACTCCCGCGACAGGCGCCGAAAGGAACAGGATGCCGAATGCGATATCTCTCCGGGATACGTGGGGATTCACCAAGTGCGCGATGCCCAGCGCGAACAAGAGCGCCCACAGGACATATGTCCGCGCCGAAGGTGCTCGTTTGTCCGCCCCCTGCATGGGGAGTATTCTCTCTCTTTTCGGAATGAAACGCCAGGACCGCGTGGGGTTCAGTAGAGTGGGTACTCAGGGGGACTCATGAACCTTCACACCAAGGCCGTGCACGCGGGCGACCGCAAGAAGCCGGGACCGGCGGTGCCGGCCACCACGCCGATCTACACCGCCTCGACGTATCTCTACGACGAGATGGCGCAGCTCGACCGCATCTTCGGCCGCGAGGAGGCCGGCTACTCCTATTCGCGCTACGACAACCCCACCAACGCCGCGCTCGAAGAGCTTGTCACCGCGCTCGAAAACGGCCACGGATCGCTGGCCTGCGCCTCCGGGATGGCGGCGGTCCAGACGGCTCTGCTCACGGCGCTCACGGATCGGCCGAAGTCGATCGTGGCGGCGGACGCGCTCTACGGCGCTACCATCGGCGTGCTCTGGAAGGTGTTCGAGCCGCTGGGTGTGGAAGTGGCGTTCGTCGATATCTGCGACCTCGACGCGGTGGAGCAGATGGTTTCCGAGCGCAAGCCGGGCTGCCTGCTGATGGAGAGCATGTCGAACCCGCTGCTCAGGGTGGGCGCCATCGGCGACCTGGCGGAAATCGCGCGCGCGGCCGGGGCGGCCTTCGTGGTGGATAACACCTTCGCGACGCCCATGCTGGTGCGGCCGCTCGAGCTGGGCGCCAACCTGGTGGTGCACAGCCTGACGAAGTTCCTGGCCGGCCACGGCGACGTTCTGGGCGGCACGGTGACATCGGACGCCGGGCACTACGACACCCTGCGTGCGCTCTCACGCGCTTACGGACCGGTGCTGGGCCCGTTCGAGAGTTACCTGGCCATGCGGGGCATCAAGACATTCCCGCTGCGCATGGAGCGGCAGTGCGCCAATGCCTGCCGGATCGCGGCGTCTCTGGCGGGGCATCCCCGGATCGAGAAGGTCCACTTCCCCGGCAATCCGGGGCACCCGGACGCCCCCACCATCGCGCGCCTCTTCCCGCCGGATCTTTACGGCGCCATGATCAGCTTCGAGATCGAAGGCGCGGGGCGCGAGGAGGTGTTCCGCTTCATGGACCGGCTGAAGCTGATCGTGCGCGGCACCTCGCTCGGCGACGTGCACAGCCTGATGCTCTATCCCGCCATGAGCTCGCATCGCGAGGTGTCGCCCGCCGAGCGCCGGCGCATGGGAATCCGGGACAACCTGGTGCGCCTGTCGGTGGGTATCGAGGCCGCCGAGGATATTCTCGCCGACCTCGAACAGGCGCTGGCATGAGGAGGAACCGCCGGCCCCCCGTACGGCTGCTTGACGCCGGTGAAGGCGCCTTTGCCGGAGTCAGTTCGCGCCTTCGCCGAAGCTTCGACCAATTTGCCACCCTACGCCCCGTCCCCAACAAATTGTAGAATCGAGGGTTGCCCGAGCCGCTGGTCACTATCGCCATCCCGACGCTCACCGCCTCCGCGGTTCTCCGGGAATGCCTTTTCGCGCTGGAGCGGCAGACGTGCCGCGATTTTGAAGCCGTCATCATCGACAATAGCGGGAAGGGGCTGGTGCGGGAGATGGCCGAGGCCTGGCACGGGGTGACGGTGATCGAGAACGACTGGAACCTGGGCTTCGGAGCCGCGGTGAACCAGGCGTTCCGGCGCTCGAAGTCGGCCTATCTCGTCACCTTGAATGACGACGCCATCCCTGACGCGGGGTGGCTGGAAGCGCTGGTTGGGGCGATGGAATCGCGGCCGGACGCCGGCATGTGCGCCTCGGCGATCCGGTTGCCGGGCGGCACGCAACTGGATTCGGCGGGCATGCTGATCTCGAGCGACGGCAGCAGCAAGCAGCGCGGGAACCTGCAACCGCCCGAGCGATACAGCGCGCCCGAAGAGGTTCTCTGCCCCAGCGGGTGCGCCGCGCTCTACCGGCGCGAGATGCTGGACCAGATCGGCCTGTTCGACGAAGACTTCTTCCTTTACTGCGAGGACACCGACCTGGGCCTGCGCGGGCGCTGGGCCGGCTGGACCTGTCTGTATGCGCCGGGGGCCGGCGTCGAGCACCGCTACTCGCAGACGGCGGGCGCCGACTCGTGGATGAAAGCCTACTTCGTGGAGCGGAACCGGCTGTTCGTTCTGGTCAAGAACTTCCCCGTTCGCATGTTCCGCCGCGTGCCGGGCGCTTCGATCGCGCGCTACTTCTGGCATTTGGTATCGGCGGTGACGGGCCGCGGGAGCGCGGCGCGGTTCCGAAAGCAGAACTGGAAACTGTTCGAGCTGGCCTACATCGCGGTCCGCGCACATGTGGTGCTGCTGAAGCACGGGCGGCGCCTGCTGCGGCAGCGGCGGGCGATCCGGCGCCTGGCGCGGATCGGCGCTTCCGAGTTCGAGCAACTGGTCGCCAAACACTTCATCAGCCCGCGCGAGGTGGCGGAGCTATGACCGTCGCCCCGCGGCGCGAAGATTCGCTGCTCATTATCGTGCCCGCGTTCAATGAGGCGGCGGCCGTCGGCCGGGTGGTGAAGGAGATCCACGAAGCGGCGCCGGGCATTCCAGTGGTGGTGGTGGATGACTGCTCGAAGGATGCCACGGCCTCGGTCGCCCACGCGGCAGGCGCGCGGGTGCTGCGGCTGCCGTTCCACCTCGGCCTGGGGGGCGCGGTGCAGGCGGGTTACCGGCTGGCCTTCGAGCTGGGTTTTGGTTTTGTGATCCGCCTGGACGGTGACGGCCAGCACGACCCGTCCTATATCCCCAAGATCTACGAAGCGCTGCGCACCAACGCCTGCGAAATGGTGATCGCTTCGCGCTTCGAGGACGGCCCGGTGAAGCATTCCAGTTTTCTGCGGGGACTCGGCATCCGCTTCTTTCGCCTGGTGCTGCGGCCGATTCTGGGCAAGCCGGTGCACGATCCGACTTCGGGCTTCGTGGGGGTGAACCGGGCGGCGCTGCAGGTCTTCAGCGCCAGTTTCCCGCTCGAATACCCGGAGATCGAGACGCTGGTCGTGCTCCAGCGCAAGGCGTTCCGGTTCGTCGAGATTCCCTGCCACATGCGCGAGCGGATGGGGGGGCGGAGCTCGATCACGGCGGTGAAGTCGCTGTATTACATCTTTCACGTGCTGATGGGAGTGTTCGTCAACGTGCTGAAATACGAGGGGAGGCGCAGGCGGAAGCGAGGCGCCGAGCCGCGACCGTGAGGGAGCGGTCAGTCACTTACGCACGAGGCAACCTATGGAAGGACTCCTGAATTTCCTGACGGGACTGAGCCTGCTGCTGATGGTGATGGTTCTGGTCTCGGTGCGGCGGTCTCACACCCGGGTTGAGTACTCGGTGAGCTGGCTCGCGGCGGCGCTGGCGCTGCTGGTGCTGGCGCGGTGCCGCTGGCTGCTGAACTGGCTCGCCTCGGCGCTGGGCATCGATTCGCCGCCGATGGCGCTGCTGACGCTGGTCGGCTGCCTGTTCCTGCTGGTGCTGTTCCGGCTGTCGGTGATCCTGTCGGCGCTCAAGGACGCCAACATCGCGCTGACGCAGCGGATCGCAATCCTGGAGTTTCAACTCGAATCGGCCAATGAAGAAAGCAAGAGCAAGAGCTGAGAAGGGCGGGGCCGCGGCCGGCGCCGGGAAGGGCCGGGCTTCGGCCGGCGGGTCCGCGCTCCAACCCTGGCATTACTGGGCGGCCCTGGGGGCGGCATTCCTGGCGGTGTGCATCGTGTACTGGCCGGCGGTGGAGGGGCCGTTCCTCTTCGACGACCTTTACCTTCCGTTCACCGCGCCGGAAATGGCTCACGCGCCGCTCACGCGGTGGGTGGTCGGCCCGCGTCCGCTGCTCATGTTGAGCTTCTGGATCAACCACAGCGCCTCGGGGATGGAGACATTTTCGTATCACTTCCTGAATCTTCTGCTGCACCTGGCGACCGGCGCGCTCTCGTTTCTCATCGTGCGGAAGTTTCTGGACCGCGCCGGGGAGAGCGGCTGGAAGCGCGACGGGCTGGCCGCCTTCGCCGCGGGGCTGTTCCTGCTGCATCCGCTGCAGACCGAGTCGGTGGCTTACGTGGCCAGCCGGTCGGAGGCGCTCAGCGTGATGCTCGTCTATGCCGCGTTCGTTGTCTTCCTGTATCGCCGGTCGGAGGCGATCGGCTGGCTGGAGTCGCTGGGCGTGGTGGCGCTGTTCGCGGCGGCGGCCTCGACCAAGGAGCATGCCGCGGCCCTGCCGGCGCTGCTGCTGCTCACGGACATCTTCTGGTCCTCTTTCCGCGGCGCACTGCGGAACTGGCGTCTTTACGCTCCGATCGCGGTTGCCGCGGCCGCCGCAGGCCGCATCGTGTGGCGCATACTGAGGGGGAACAACACCGCCGGCTTCTCCGTCCAGGGCTTCACGTGGGTTCAGTACTTCTACACGCAATGCCGGGCGATCTGGCTCTACATCCGCCTGTTTTTCCTGCCTTACGGCCAGAATGTCGACCATGACTTCGCCGTCTCGAAGACGCCCCTCGATCACGGAGCGATCCTCGGCCTGGCGGCCCTGTTGCTGGTCGCGGCGGCAGCCGTCTATTATCGCCGCCGGTTCCCGCTGGCCTCCTACGGATACCTGGTCTTTCTGCTTTTGCTCGCGCCGACGTCCTCCTTTGTGCCGATCGCCGACGTGGTGGCCGAGCGCAGGGTCTACCTGCCGTTTATCGGGCTGCTGCTGGTGGTGGTGGAGTTCGCGCGGCGTTGGAAAGCGCCTCGCGGCCGGGTGGCGGCGGCGCTGGGCGGCGTTCTGGTATTGCTGGCCGTGCTGACGTACAACCGCAGCGCGCTGTGGGGCAACGCGGAGGCGCTGTGGAAGGATGCGGTCTCGAAGTCGCCGCGGAAGGCGCGGCCGCACTTCCAACTCGGTTACTACTACTTCGCCCAGCAACGTTACGCCGCCGCGCTGCCGGAGTTCGCGGCGGCTGCCCGGTACGGCCCGCCGACCTACGCGCTGCTGGTCGACTGGGGCCAGGATTACGCGTATCTGGGCCGCAACGACGAGGCGGTCGACACGCTCCGGAAGGCGGCCGCGCTCCGGCCGGATGCGACCACATATGCCATGGTCGCATTGGCCTGCCTGCGAGCCGGGAGGCAACTCGATGCGGCCCAGGCCCTCGACACCGCCGAGCGGCTGGATCCTGGCTTCGCCCTGACATACGCCTACCGCGGCTACCTCTACGCGACCCAGAAGAACCCGGCCGCCGCGGCGAACGAGTACCGCCACGCGCTGAATCTCGATCCGGCCAACCAAGTGGCGCGGGAAGGGCTCGCCGACCTGAGGGGCGCGCACTGACGACATGGCCCGGCTGCGGATCGGCATCAACGCGCTGTACCTGATCCCGGGCGGCGTCGGCGGGACCGAGATCTACCTGCGCCACCTGTTGGCGGCGCTGGCCGCAGCCGATCATGAGAACGAGTACCTGGTCTTCACCAACCGCGAGACGGATGCCGGCCTGACGCCGGAGGCGGCCAACTTTCGCGCCGTCCCGCAGCCGGTTCGCGCGGCGTTCCGGCCGGGGCGCATCCTCTGGGAGCAGACCGGCCTGCCGTTGGCGGCGGCGGCGCGGCGCCTGGATGTGCTGCTCAATCCCGGATTCACGGCGCCGTGCGTCTGCGCCTGTCCGCAGGTCACCGTCTTTCACGACTTGCAGCACAAGCGGCACCCGGAGCATTTCCGCTGGTTCGACCTGCCGTTCTGGCGGGCGCTGCTGTGGACCTCCGCGCACCGCTCCCGGCTGCTGATTGCGGATTCGGAGGCGACGCGGGCGGACCTGCTACGCTTCTATCGGCTGGCGCCGGAGCGGATCCGCGTGGCGCCGCTGGGCGCGGACCCGGCGTTTTTCGAGATCGCGCGCGAGCGGCAGAGCGTGGCCATCGAGCCGTATTTCCTGTGCGCCTCCACCTCGCATCCGCACAAGGGCCTCGCGCACCTGGTGCGCGCCTTTGACCGGCTGCGGCGCGCGCGGCCCGAGTTCCGGCTGGTGATTACGGGCGTGCGGGGGTTCCATGCCGGCGCGGTCGAGAGCGTGGTGGCGGAGCTGGACCTGGCGGGCGCGGTGCGGCTCACCGGCTGGATTCCGCGCGAGGAGCTGTACAAGCTGTTCCGCCACGCCTTCGCGTTCGTCTACCCATCGACGTTCGAGGGTTTCGGGCTGCCGGTGATCGAGGCGCTGGCGGCGGGCATTCCGACGGCCTGCTCGGCTATCGAGCCGCTGGCGAGCCTGGCCGGCGACGCGGCGCTGGGCTTCGAGCCCGCCAGTGAAGACGACCTGTACCAGGCTCTCGAGCGGCTGGCGTCGGATGAGGCGTTACGGGTGCGGCTGGCGGCGGAGGGGCCGGTGCGGGCGGCGGAGTTCACCTGGGAGAAGACCGCCGAGAAGACGCTGGCGGCGCTGAGGGAGGCGGCGGGTTAGCGGAGAGCGCGAAGGGATCGGCCGGGCGACGGGCGTGCGACAATAAAATCGTATGCGATTGAGGGTGGCGCTCCTGCTGCTCGGAGCGTCTTTGTTGTTGCCTGCCGCGACGAAGCTGACGGTGGGACAGTTGGTCAGCTTCATCCGTTCCGCCATCAAGCTGAAGCAGCCGGACCGGGAGGTGGCGGCCTATCTGGCGACCGTCACTCTGACGCAGCGGCTCGATGACACCACCGTTGAGGACTTGCAGGGAGAGGGCGCCGGACCCAAGACCGTCGAGGCGCTGAAAGCCCTGCGGAATGCTTCACAGACCCTGTTGGCGCCTCCCACGCCCACGCCCGTTCCGCCGCCTCCGCCGCCCATCCCGCCGCCCAGCGCCGAAGAGCAGCGCACGGTGATCGAGAAGGCCCGCGAATATGCGATGAACTACACCAAGTCGCTGCCGGACTTCCTCTGCACCCAAGTCACCCGCCGCTACGTCGACCCCCACGGCATGGAGTTCTGGGCGCCCACCGACACGCTCACCGCGCGCCTCAGCTACGTCGACCACCACGAGGACTACAAGCTGGTGATGGTGAACAACCGCGCGGTCGCCGACAAGTCCATGGAGTCCGTCGGCGGCGCGATTTCGACCGGTGAGTTCGGCAGCCTCATGAAGGAGATCTTCGATCCCGAGACCGAGGCCAGGTTCCGCTGGGAGCGCTGGGCGACGCTGCGCGGCCGCCGCGCGCACGTCTACTCCTACCAGGTCGACCAGACCCGCTCGCAGTGGCACGTCACCTATCGCGGCGAGCACTCGAACGATGACACCGTGCCCGGCTACCATGGCCTGATCTTCATAGACCGCGATTTGCTGGCGGTGGTGCGGATCTCCATGGACGCCGATCTTCCCGTCACATTCCCCATCCAGCAGGCCCGGGACACGCTGGACTACGACCTGGCCAGCATCAGCGGCCACGAGTATCTCCTGCCGCTCAGGGCGGTCATGCAGATGCGCGAAGGAAAGTACCTCAACAAGAACGAGGTCGAGTTCCGTCTCTACCGCAAGTTCACCGCCGAGGCCACCATCACCTTCGACACGCCCGACGCGCTGCCCGACGACAAGACCAAGGAACAGCCGCCGAAGTAGCCCGTGTGGCGGCAGGCACTCGTACCTGCCGGAGAGCTGACGCGAATCACGGCGTATATCGAAGACACTCCGGCAAGGGCGAATCTGGCGGCTCGCGCCGAAGACTATCCGTTGTGGAGCGCGAGAACAAGCGCCGAGACGAGTCTCGGCGCGGCAGGCTGAGAGCCTGCGCCACGTCTGGGGCGCCGGAAGAGCGTCACAGCCCAGGCTGCCGCGGGATCGCGTTGCGCGTCGACCGCAGCGTGTTCACCAGCGACTCCGCGGGCAGTTGCCGGATGATCGGCTCGATCACCCATCCCAGGCCGGTGGGCACGTTCCGCGTGAGCGAGATGGCCTCGCATTCGATATACACGCCGCCGTCCCGCTCCTCAAACCGCCAGTAGGAGTCCAGCCGCCACAGGAAGCCGTGATCGTTCCCCACCGGCAGCTCGCGCTCGCCGCTCTTGCCGGGGCCGGCGACCTCGGCGATGCGCGTGCTGTAAGAGCGGCTGTAGCTGCGCTTGCTGTCGATCGAGAAGTACCGGACATCGTGTTCCGTGTTGAGCACCGCGGTCAGCACCTTGCGCTTCATCAGGCGCAGGTAAATATGGAAGTGGTCCCCGTCGCGGCTGAGCAGCTTCGAGTCGATTACCTCGGGCCGGTGCGTCACCTTGTCGCGGTCGTAGTCCTGGACGCTGGCCAGCGTCCGCTGAAGCGTCGCGCCGGGCACGAAGACCGCCGCAATCCAGTCGTGGACCAGGCCGCCGGCCACCGCGACGTCGCCCTTCCCAGCAACCGGCTCCGCGACAACCTCGCCGTCCCGGACCGCCTTCAGCCGCTCGGGGGATTCGTCCGTCCACAGGAAGCTCCGGCCGTGCACGCGCTCATCGATGCGAGCCTCCGCGGCGTGGACATAGCGGTCGAAGGCCTGGGCCGTCTCCGGTTTCAGCTCCGCGGCCGGTGCGAGGCACACCGAGAGGCATGCCAGCGACAGCAACCGGGGGCGAAGGAAGGAGTTCATCAGTTCCCGGCTCCGGCCGAGGGGAGAGGCGGCGCGGCTGTGGCCGATGGTTGCGCCTCCGCCTTACCCTCAGGAGGCTCTACCAGACCCTGCCGCGTGTAGATGTTCGTGGGAGCCCAGACCATATAACCCGCGAAGCGGTCGCCCAGCGCATCTTCGACAGCCTTGATCTGGGCCTTCACCATGGCGGCATCGTACTTCGCGCCCATGTCGAAGTCCTGTATCCATGGCCGCAGCGCCGCCGCCTTGACTCCGCCTTCGGGCTTGCCCGCCGCGGCCTGCTTGGACCGGCTGAAGTCTTCCAGCCGGCTGCGCGCCTCCTTCATCGAGTAGTTCACCACCTCATACGGATGCTGCGCCGGGTTGGGGAATCCAAGAAACTCTCGTGCGTAGTGCGACGGATACACCATCGGGCACACATAGTCGAACGTCCCGTAGGCGTCCTCGATCACCTGCCCGATCCCCAGGTCATCCTGGTTGACGGTCGAGAGCCCGAAGAGGTCGGCCGAAATCCGCGCGCCTCCGAGCTGCTTCCGCAAATAGGAGAAGAACTGGCGGATCACCTCGTGCTTCGGCGTCCTGCCGTCCCAGTTGGGGAAGTACATGTCGTCCAGGTCGCCGTCGGAGGGGAAGCGAACATAGTCGAAATTCAGCTCGTCGGCGCCGTGCCCCAGCGCGTCACGCGCGATCGAGGCCACGTACTCCCAGGCCGGGCGGGACGCTGGATCGATCCACGCCAGCCCCTTCCGGTCGCGCCACAGCGAAGCGGCGGTCAGCGGCCCCCGCTTTTCCTTGGGCAGCTTTGAGACGCGGTGGACCGCCAGGTCCGGCCGCGCCTCGGCCAGCACCGGGTCCTGAAACACGGTGAGCCGCGCGATGACGTAGATGCCCTCCCGGTGGAGACGGTTGACCAGCCCGTCGATGTCGCGAATCATCACCCGCACCGCGCCGTACTGGTGGGCCTCCGGCGCGCTCACCGAATAAGCGATGTTGCCCGAATAGTCTTTGATATCGATCACCACGGCGTTGATGGCAGTGGTCTTGTGGAGGTCCACCAGGTAGTCGACCCGAAGCTTGATGCCCGCCGACCAGCCGGTGAAATACACCGCCTTGACGGTTGCCGGCGGATTTGCCAGCGGCTGGCCGGGCGGGGAAATCTGGGGAGTCGGCTTGGCGGAGGGACCCCGGGTTCCACCCGTGGCTGGCGGCTGTGGGGCCGGCGTTGCGGCGGCCGGCGCGGGCGCCGGCATGGCCTTCACGGCAGGCGCGGGTTTGGACCTGGGGGGCGGCGCCGCGCTCCGCCGCCATACGAACCAGCCCACGGCCAGAAGAAGGCACCCTGCCGCCAGAGCACAACGGGTCGCGATCCGCACCATACGAGGTTACCTCAGAAACGCCCGGCGCCCCTCGACCCGGCCGGACTGGACTCGATTTCGCCGCCCGCCGCCGCCACCACATTCCGCCCTGGCCTCTCGCCTCCGGCTTGCACCCCGCCGCCGCCCGTTTATAATGTACAGTGCCGTGTTGAGACGAAAGGCAGCCGCAAACCTGTGCCGCTGATCCGACTTCTGCTCCGATTTGTGGTGCGTCTCGTCCTCCGTGTCTGGTTTCGGGTGGAGGTGCGTGGCGCCATGGCCCGTCACGAGCGCCTCCTCATCGTCTCCAACCACCAGTCGCTGCTCGACGGCATTCTGCTGGGCGCGTTCCTGCCGGCCATCCCCGTTCCGGTGCTGCACAGCACCATCGTCCGCCACTGGTTCGTGCGCCTGGCCATGCGCTTCTTCGAGCACCTGGTCGTCGAGACCGGCCACCCGCTGGCCATGAAGACCGTAATCGAGCTGATTGAGCGCGGCCGGCCCGTGCTGATCTTCCCCGAAGGCCGCGTCACCGTCACCGGCTCCATGATGAAGATCTACGAAGGCCCGGCCTTCGTGGCGGCCAAGACCGGCGCCACCGTGGTGCCCGTGCACATCCACGGCGCAGTGTATTCCATCTTCAGCCGTATGAAGGGCGATTTCCCGCGCCGGCTCTTCCCCCGCATCACCATCACCATCCACCCGCCGGTCACGATCCCGCAGGCCGACGCGCCGAAGGCCAAGGTCCGCCGCCTTCTGGAAGCCAAGGCCCTGCGCCGCCTGATGCAGGAGACTACGTTCGCCTCGCGCCGCCCGAACACGCTGTTCCCCGCGCTGCTCGACGCCGCCTCGATCCACGGCTGGCGCCGCGACATTCTCGAAGATATCCGCCAGCAGCCGCAGTCCTACCGGCAGATCGTGCGCGGCGCGCTCGCCCTTGGCCGCCTGGTCTCGAACCTCACCGCCGAGAACGAGCACGTCGGCGTGCTGCTGCCCAACGTTTCGACGACGGCGGCGCTGCTGTTCGGCATGCTGGCCACGCGCCGCGTGCCCACCATGCTGAATTACACGGCCGGCGCGGATGCCCTGCGCGCCGCCTGCAAGGTGGGGAGCGTGCGCCTGGTGATTACATCGCGGGCGTTCCTGGAGAAGGCCAACCTGGGCCCGGTGGTCCAGCAGCTCGGCAGCGTTCGGGTGGTCTGCCTAGAAGACCTGCGCAGCCAGTTCGGGCTTGGCAGCAAGCTCTGGCTGATGCTGTGGGCGCAGTGGTTCCCGCGTCGCGCCGCGCGGCCGGGCCGCCCCGGCGACGCCGCCGTGATCGTGTTCACCTCCGGTTCCGAGGGCCTGCCCAAAGGCGTCGCCATCAGTCACGACGCCATCCTGGCCAACGTCGCGCAATGCTGCGCCGCGATCGACTTCACGCCCAAAGACAAGCTTATGAGCGCGCTGCCGCTGTTCCATATGTTCGGACTGACGGTGGGCATCTTCCTGCCGCTGCTCAGCGGTGCGCGCACTTTCCTCTACACTTCGCCGCTGCACTACCGCGTGATCCCGGAGCTGATCTACGACCACGACTGCACCGTCCTGTTCGCCTCCAGCACCTTCCTCGGCAACTACGCCAAGTACGCGAACCCCGTGGATTTCCGCAGCCTGACGCTGGTGGTGGCCGGCGCGGAAAAGCTGGCCGACGACGTGCGCCGGCTCTACATCGATAAGTTCGGCATCCGAATCCTCGAAGGCTACGGCGTGACCGAGACCGCCCCCGTGCTCTCGGTGAACACGCCCATGGCCAACCGGACCGGCACGGTCGGCGAGCTGTTCGCCGGCGTCGAGCACCGCATCGAGCCCGTACCCGGCATCGACCAGGGCGGCCTGTTGCACGTGCGCGGCCCCAACGTCATGCTGGGCTATCTTTCCGAGGAGACCGGGGAGATTGTGCCGGTCAGTTCCATCTACGGCCCGGGCTGGTACAACACCGGTGACGTCGCCTCGGTGGACGAAGATGGCTTCGTCACCATCATCGGCCGCGTGCGCCGCTTCGCCAAGGTGGCCGGCGAGATGGTTTCGCTCGAGCTGGTGGAGCGCATCGCCCTCGCCGCTTCTCCCGAGTTCCAGCACGCCTCCGCCGCCGTCCTCGAGCCCGGCCGCGGCGAGATCGTCGTCCTCTTCACCGAAGATCCCCACCTGACCCGCGAACACTTGCAGCGCGCCGCCCACAGCCTTGGCGCACCCGAACTGGCCATCCCCCGCCGTATCGTCCACCTGGCCGAAATCCCCTGCCTGGGCAGCGGCAAGAAGGACTACGTCACCCTGAGCCGCCTGGCCCAGGGGGCTTCGGTTCAGGCGGTCAGCGTCTGAAAGGGGCGTGCGCGGCGGCCGGCGCAGATATACGGGTCGGCGAATCACGCGCCGGACGGCAAAGACCGCACGCCGTCTCGCGCTCCCCAGTCTGTTCGAGGAGCGAGTAATATTCGTAGCCCTGAGTGCGCCGATCACGAACGCGGCGCTAACCAGCGTCGAGGAAGCCCTTCACCGCGACCTGCGAACGAGTTGCGTCATAACGGCTTCGCTGCTTCCGGCTGGCCCGGCGCGGCTCGCCAAAGTTGATATGCGATAGCATATCAATCCTTCATCAGAATATGCTATTACAGTTTTCTCCTGCAATATGCTAAAATATATTACATGGAGTAGTCGATATGTCATCACAGATTACAGCCCGCGCGAAACAATTGCCATCTTCCATGCGGCAAGCCCTTATCGAGGCCCGACGCCAGCGCGGATGGAGCCAGGCTGAGTTGGGACAGCGCGTGGGCCTACCGCAGATGCATATTTCAGGCATCGAGACCGGCAAAGTCGTTCCTCGCTTCGACACCCTGCTCGAGATTGTTCGCGTCCTCGACTATGACCTCTTGCTCGTTCCCCGCGATCTTGTTCCGGTCGTCCAGTCTCTCACGCGGGACCGTCGGCTCGATGAAGACGAGGAGCGTCCTCTTTATGCGCCCGACGAGCAAGAGGAGGAGCGGTCATCGTGACCATCGATCCCAAGAAACTGGCCGCTTTAGCTGTGGACCTCAAAGGCCGCCGGATCGGCGTCATCAACCGTCTGGCAGGGGACAGGCAGTTCTTCGTCTTTGAGGAGGACTACATCGACGATCCGGGCAGGCCCACCCTGAGCCTGTCCTACAAGAGTCGAACCGGCGGCCTTGTGACCTCCGTCCGGCAGGTCCATCGTCGTGTGCCGCCTTTTTTCTCGAACCTGTTGCCCGAGGGGCATTTGCGCACCTATCTGGCCGATCGGGCAGGCGTGAAGCCCGAGCGCGAATTCTTCCTGCTGGCGGCGTTGGGTGCGGACCTCGCGGGAGCGGTGACCGTGACACCGCTCGATCATGGCGGTGATCTCCAGCATGATGACGCCGATGCTCCTGATCGCGCGGAACGTGCCGCTGGGGGCGCTTTGCGCTTTTCTCTTGCCGGTGTTCAACTCAAGTTCTCGGCGGTCATGGAATCTTCCGGCGGCCTCACCATTCCGGCCGAAGGTATTGGCGGTTCGTGGATCGTCAAACTCCCGTCGATGCGCTTTGCCGCAGTTTCCGAGAACGAGTTCAGCATGTTGGAACTGGCCCGCGCCATCGGCATTACGGTCCCGCGCATCCAGCTTGTCCCCGTGAGCTCCATTCAGGGCTTGCCGGCGGATACCCGAAGCCTTGCTGCGGGCAAAGCCCTCGCCGTCGAGCGCTTTGACCGCGGCCCTGGGGGACAACGCATCCACATGGAAGATTTCGCGCAGGTCTTCGGGATTTTCCCGGAAGGCAAGTACAAATCCGTGAGCTACGCCAATATCGCCCGCGTCCTCTGGGCCGAAACAGGCGAGCAGGGCGCCTATGAATTCGTGAAGCGGCTTGCGTTCTCGGTGCTCATCGGGAACGCCGACATGCACCTCAAGAACTGGTCGCTGCTATACCCCGACACCCGCACGCCGATGCTCTCACCGGCCTACGATTTCGTCGCGACCTTGCCTTACATACCAAACGACAAGCTGGCGTTGACCTTCGGCGGGAGCCGCAGCCTCGAAGGGATCACTCTCGATCAAATACGACGCTTCGCCGACACCGCGGGCCTGCCGGTGACGCCGATCTCGCGCATCGTGCGCGAAACCGCGGAGGCGACGGTCGCGGCGTGGCGAAAGCTCGATCACAGGGATCTCTTGCCGGCGGACGTTCTGGAGGTCATCGGCAGCCAGATCGAAGGCGCGGCGGCACGCACCTTGAAGGGGCTGTCGTAGGCCCGGCGGCTATGGCCGACCTACCTCGCCGGGCTTACTCTGTACAACCCCGACCCGTGCGCCTCAACGCGGAACGTGTATCCGCCCTCGATCGCCCCCACGTCCTTCCGCTCCCACAAGTCGCGCAGCAGGCATGTCTCGGGCAGCTTGAGCGCGCCCCAATCGACGCGAACGTCGATCGGCTCGCAATCGCCCACGTTGAAGACCGCCACGTACTTCGCATCCGAATCCACGGCGTCGGCGGTCCAGACGACGCTCGCGCCGCCCTCGGCAAACGCCCGCCCGTGAGCGCCCCTCTGGTCGACCGCCAGCACCTCGTCGTTCGAGATGAGCGAGAGCGTGAAGTCGTCGTTGCTTGGCAGGTCGCCGCCGAACATCAGGGGCGATTGCGCAATCGACCACAGGCTCATCAGCGTGCGCTGCTCCGCGCGCGTGAACCGGGTCATGCGGTCGTCGCCGCGCTCCGCGCTGATGCCGATGCGGCCGAGCGGCAGCATATCGGCATCGGGCCACGCGCCGGGCCGCCCCATGCCGCTCCAGATCGACATCAGAATGAAGTTCAGGCGCAGCAGCCGCCACTCGTCCCAGAAATCGTCCGAGATGCGCCACAGGTTGGCGTTCTCCTGGAGGAACGCCACGTCCTTGATCATGGCCGGCCCAGGCGACAGGCTCAGAACGATCGGCCGCCCCGTTTTCAAAATGGCGCGGTGGATCGCGGCGATCTCTTCGCGGTGCGCCGGGCGCGCGATGT
Source organism: Bryobacterales bacterium (assembly GCA_963719445.1). GTDB lineage: Bacteria > Acidobacteriota > Terriglobia > Bryobacterales > Bryobacteraceae > DASWZN01. The sequence continues at coordinate 1,169,270 of OY970385.1, read as the reverse complement.
CGTCGGCCTTGATGTAGTCCACGCCCCAGCCGGCATACATCTTCAGGATCGAATCGTAGTAGTCCCGGGCGCCGGCGCGGCTCATGTCGACGCCGTACATGTCGCTGTTCCAGGGGCAGATCGAGTGCGGGTCGGCGATGTCGGCCGCGCGCACCTTGCTCCCGAACACCGGCAGGTTCGCCTTGACGGCGCGCCGCGGGATGCCGCGCATGATGTGTATGCCGAAGCGCAGCCCCAGGGCGTGGACGTAGTCCGCCAGCGGCTTGAAGCCCTGGCCCCCGGCCGACGACGGGAACCGGTTCTGGGCTGGGATCAGCCGCCCGTATTCGTCCATCGCCAGCTCGGCGTCCGCCCGGTAGCCGTGCGCCTGCGCGCGGGGTTCGGACCACTGTATGTCGACCACCACGTACTGCCAGCCGTGCGACTTCAGGTGCGCCGCCATGTAGTCGGCGTTGGCCTTCACCTGCGCCTCGGTGACGGCCGTTCCGTAACAGTCCCAACTGTTCCAGCCCATGGGCGGAGTCGCGGCCACGGCCGGCGGCCCGGCCGCCCAGGCGGAAGCGGCGAGGATCAGGGAGAGCGCGGTGGCCGAAGGTCTCATGGCGCCCATTTTCTCACGCGCCGCGAAACAGCAGCAGATCGAAACTGAAAGTCACCCGCATCGCTTCGGCCGGCCGCGCCTGCATCGGCCGGTAGATCGAAAGCCGCAGGTCGCGCACCGCGGCGGCGTCCAGATCGGCGGCAGTGGCGACGCGGCGCCGCTCTGCCAGCCTGAAGTCGCCCGCGAATGTCTCGACGGTTCGAGCCACGCGATCGCGGCCGGCGCCGCGCAGCTCGATCAGGTCCTCGGGCGCGGGAATGGCGACCAGCAGACGCCCGCCGTCGGCCAGCACACGCCGGAATTCGCGCGCATTCATCCGCGCCGTGATCGACAGGACGAGCGAGAAGGAGCGGTCCGCATACGGCACGAAGCGATCGGCATTCGTCACGATCCACTCGCACTCGGGGTAGCGCCGCGCCGCGGCCTCGATGGCCGGAATCGAGATATCGATGCCGTGCGCCGCGCAGCCGGTTCGGCGGGCGAGCGTGCCCAGATAGAAACCGTCGCCGCAGCCGGCATCGAGAACGGTGTCGCCCCCCGATGCCGCCGAGATCTCCGCGATGGCGTCGATGAGCGGCCCGGTAACGCCGCGATCGTGCAATCGCCGCCGCGCCGCCACCGCCGCCGCCGTGTCGCCCGGCCGCTTCGATCGCCGTTCCTGCGGCTGGAGCAGGTTGACGTATCCGCTGCGCGCGACATCGAACGAATGACCCCGCGGGCAGACCAGCCTCCGCTCCTCGCGCACCAGCGCCAAGTGGCATTCCCGAACGGGGCAGAGGGGCATGCGTCGAGTGTAGCGAATCACCGCACTCGGCCCATCCGCTGGGGAGTCAGGCCGTATTCAATGCTGGTATCGAGTATGGTACAGTGAGGCGTGATGGAGACAGCGCGCAAAATCACCGTTGAGGTGCCGCCCGAGTTGCTCGAGAAGGCCCAACGAGCCAGCGGCGCCGGCATCACTCAGACCGTTCGCACCGGCCTGCAATTGGTGGCGGCATCCGAGACCTACGCGCGGCTGCGCCAATTCCGGGGCAAGGTTCGCTTCACGCGCACGTTGGCCGATCTGAAGGCCGACCGATGATCGCGGCCGACACCAGCGCGTGGATCGCCTTCTTGCAGGGAGAGGGCGGCGAGGACACGGAACTCCTCGATCGGGCACTGCAGGACCGGCAGGTCGTAATGGCGCCCGCGGTGCTCACCGAGGTATTGAGCGATCCGAAGCTTCCGCCCGAGGTCTCGGAGACTCTCTCGCAACTGCCTCTCATCGAGATCGAATCGGGCTTTTGGCAGCGGGCGGGCGCGTTGCGCGCGAAGGTGCTGGCAAAGCGCCGCAAGGCGCGTCTCGGCGACGCCCTGATCGCCCAGAGCTGTATCGATCGCGGGATTCCTCTTCTTACCCGGGACCGCGATTTGCGGGCCTTCGCCGGCGCTGCCGGCCTCGATCTCGTGATTGGGTTCGCCGGGACAAGCTGAAGCTACCGCACCGCCAGCTCGATTCCTCCCATCACCGCCCGCCCCGGCATCGCCACTCCCGCAATCTCCTGGTACCGCGCGTCGCCCAGGTTCGTCAGCCGCACGAACGGATGCACGCGGCCCTTGCCGTATCCCGCGTTAACGTCCAGGAGCGCGTAGGGCGGCCGCCCCAGCCGGTTCACCACGCCCAGCCGCGCCCGCGCCGCCACGCTGCGAAAGCCGCCCCGCCAGGCCACCACGCCGCTCTGGGCCGGGTAGTTGAAAACGTACTTCGAAAGCAATCCGCCCAGCGCCTGCTCGCCGCCGTGCAGCGCCTCGTAGCTGACCGTGATCTCGTGGCCGCGCGCGGGAACGATCGTGGCGGAGGCCTCGGCTCCGGTGAAGCGCAGCCGGGCGATGTTCGCCGCCTGCCACGGATCGGCCGTCGAGCGGCGCACATAGTCGATGTCGTTGCTCTCCCGCCGCTCGAACACCGTGGCGGAGAGCCGGAAGAAATCGCTGCGCCGCCAATCCGCGCCCGCGTCGTAGCTCCATGCCGTTTCAGGCTTGAGATTCGGAGAGCCGAAATTGGCCGGGTCGTTGTAGTAGAGGTCGGTGTAAGTCGGGACGCGGAACGCGCGGCTGGCGCTCGCGCGCAGCTTCCAGCGCGGCGAAAGCCACGCGCCCGCGGCCAGCGCCGGGCTCAGCTCGCCCCTGCCCCAGCGGTACATCTCCTCGCGCACGCCCGCCGAAAACGAGAAGCGCCGCAGCGCCCGCGCGTCCAGCGACACGTAGGCCGCGGCCCGGCTGCGGTTGTGGTCGCCCAGGTTGGTGCTCTCGATGGTGTCGCCGTATCCCTCCACGCCATAGTGCAGGCCGGTGTTCGCCGCCAGCGGCTCGGTCCGCCGGATCGAAAGCTGGAACGTCTCGTCGGCGTGGTGATTCGCGTAGACTGCGGGCCGGTCGCGCAGCAGAACGAACCAGTCGCTGTGCCGGCGAAAGGAGAAAGCGGCCTGCGTTTGCGCGCCGAGATCCTGCACCAGGGACGCGAACCAGGTCTTGGTGTCCTCCCACGAATTGAAGTCCCCGTAAAACTGATCCGCGCCGAACGGCCGGTCGCTGTACGCCAGCATCAGGCTCGAACTGCCCAGCGCCGAGCGCCACCAGGTGTCCGAAGCCCCAGACAGGTTGCGGTAGTCGCGGTCCGGCATGAACCCCGAGGAGAAGTCGCGCGAGAACGATAGCTCTTCGGCAATCTTCTTGAACACGGCGCCCAGCGAGACGCGCTCCTCGTTCACGCCGAAGTTGCCCGCCGCCGCGCTGATCCGCACTTCGGTGGCCTCCGGCTGCCGGGTGATAATGTTGAGCACGCCGCCCACCGCGTCCGACCCATAGAGCGTCGAGCCCGATCCGCGCAGCACCTCGATGCGATCCACCGCCTCAAGAGGCACGGGGATGTCCATATCGTGGTGCCCGGTCTGTGCGTCGTTGAGCCGCTGGCCGTTGAGCAGCACCAGCGTCTGCCCGAAGGAGCCGCCGCGGATCGAGACGTCCGTCTGCACGCCGCCGGGCGCGCGCGCCATCACATCGACCGATGGATCCAGGCGCAGGAAATCGACCAGCGCCGTCGCCGTCGCCGCGTCGTTCGCCACCGGCAGAACGTCCACCGACCGGTCGATCTCTTCGAGCGGAATCGGCTCGACCGTGCCGGTGACCACCACCACCTCGGTACGCGTGGTCTGGGCCGGGCAGACGCCCACGCCCAGCGCCAGCGCCAAAAGACAGAGGCTCCGTTGTCGTAAAAGCAGATCGTGCTAACCTTTCCAGGGAACTTCGTTCCATTGTATTTGTTTTCGCGGCGCAGGCACTCCGGATGCCCTGGAATCTGAGACGCGCTTCGTGGCGCAGGCTTCAGCCTGCCGCGCCGGCTCTCCAGCCGACGCCTGGCTTACCTGGATGTCTGTCTCGGCACGAGTGCCGAGACGGCAGCCTGAGAGGCCGCGCCACATTTCGATCTCCTGGCTCAGCCGGATTTCCTCACGGTGCCGAGACTCTCCGGCGACCTCAGGAGTTCGAATGACGCCAGGCTACAGCCGCCGCGAGCAGACCGGCTGGTACTTCTACGACTGGGCCAACGCGCCCTTCCACACCACCGTAGTGACGGTGTTCCTGGGCCCTTACCTCACCAGCGTCCTCGCCCGTAACGCCGCCGACGCCGACGGTTTCATCCACCCGCTCGGCATCCCGGTGGCCGTGCGCGCCTACTGGTCCTACCTCGTCGCGGCCGCGGTTGCTGTGCAGATCTTCCTGTTGCCCGTCATTGGCGCCCTGGCGGATTATAGCCACCGCAAGAAGCAGTTGCTCGCCCTGTTCGCCTACCTGGGCGCAGGAGCGACCGCGGCCATGTTCTTCCTGAAAGGCCCCGCCTACCTGCTCGCGGGCGTCCTGTTCCTGATTGCGAACACGGCCTTCGGCGCCTCCGTGGTGGTCTACAACTCGTTTCTGCCGGAGATCGCCGCGCCCGAGGATCGCGATGCGGTTTCCTCCAAGGGCTGGGCCATCGGCTACCTCGGCGGCGGCCTCCTGCTGGCGCTGAACCTGCTGCTCTACATCCGGCCCCGGGCGCTGGGGCTCGACGAGAACATGGCGGTCCGGATCGGCCTGGCATCGGCCGGCGTGTGGTGGGGCGTCTTCACGGTGATTCCCCTGGCGAGGATCCGGAGCCGCCTGGCGGCGCGCCGGCTCGCTCACGGAGAATCCGCCCTCGGCGTCACGCTGCGCCAACTCTTCCACACTCTGCGCCAGCTCCGCGGCCGCCCGCAAATGCTCACCTTCCTGCTGGCGTACCTCCTTTACAGCGACGCCATCCAGACCGTCATCGCGCTGGCCACGCAGTTCGGCCACGACGAGCTCAAGATCTCGATGGGGCCGCTCGCCCTGGCCATCCTGATGGTCCAGTTCGTGGCGTTCTTCGGCTCGCTCGCCTTCAACTGGATCGCGGCGGTCATCAACGCCAAGCGCGCCGTGATGCTCTCGCTCGTCATCTGGACCTGCGTCCTGCTAGCGATGTACTTCTGGGTCCGGACCGTGGGCCAATACTTCGTGATGGCCGCCCTGGTCGCGCTGGTTCTGGGCGGCAGCCAGGCCCTGAGCCGCTCGCTGTTTTCGCAGATGATTCCCCAGGGCCAGGAAGCCGAGTACTTCGGCCTTTACGGAATCAGCGACAAGGGCACGAGCTGGCTCTGCCCGCTGCTCTTCGGCCTGGCGGTCCAGTTCACCGGCAGCTATCGCCTCTCGTCGCTCACGCTGGCCATGTTCTTCCTGGCCGGCCTGGCGGTGCTGGCGCGGGTGGACGTGCAGCGAGCGGTGGCGGAAGCGGAGCGCGGGGGAGCCGGACCCCTATGAATTGTGGGCCGCCGATAAACGCGGATCAACGCAGATCAAGAAACCAAACGACTTATCCGCGTTGCCGCGTTCATCAGCGGCCCAAATGTCTCCGTCGGCCTGGAGCGGACATTGGGGGTCAGGCGCTCGGAACCGGATGCTCCTTCGAGTCCGATGTGAACCGCGTCAGGCCCGCGGAGAGCGCGAGCTGCGTCAGACCGGCGATGTTGTTCACGCCGATCTTCTTCATCATCGTTTTGCGGTAGCTCCGCACGGTCTGCAACCCCAGGTCGAGCATCACGGCGATTTCTTTGCTCGTCTTGCCCTCCGCCACCAGCCGCAGCACCTGCAGCTCGCGCGGAGACAGAGTCTCGAGCACCGGCGGCAGCGCCTTCGATTCGAGATCGCCGCGCTGAATCCTGGTCTGCACCCGGTCCGCGACTTCCGCGCACAGGTAGAACCCGCCTTTGGCCACCGTCCGCAGCGCATCCAGCAGGTCGTCCGAAGAGGCGTTCTTGAGAACGAACGCGCGCGCGCCCGAGCGAATGGCGCCGACCACCGAACTCTCATCGTCGTACATCGAGAGGATCACAACCTTGCTCTCCGGGCAGTGGCGCATGATCTCGATCGTGGCCTCGATGCCGTTCAGTCCGGGGAGCCCGATGTCCATCAACACCAGGTCGGGATGCACTTTCTTGCAGAAGTGCACCGCCTCGGCGCCGTTTTCGGCTTCTCCGATGACCTTGAACTCATCGCGCCTCTCCAGGATCGACTTGATGCCATCCCGGAAAATCTTGTGATCGTCTACGAGCAATATTTGATATGCCATCGCCACATCCTGCGGGCGGAACGTCCCGCTTTACTCAATTCGTCTTCGAACTGTCCGCCAACCTGGAGACCCTGTAAATTGCTTTCACAATTGTACCCTTTTCCGGCGAACTCGCAACCGAAAATCTGAGCCCGGCCTTCGCCGAATGGTAGCGCATCAAATGAAAGCCAAGTCCCGTCTTTCCAACCGTTTCCTGGTCTGCCGAGAAGCCGCGGCCGTTGTCGCGGACTTCCAGGCTCACGCCCTGCTTGACCGGTCTGGCCAGGATTTCAACCCGCGTCGCACCCGAGTGCGCCACCGCGTTGTCGATGCCCTGCTCGGCGATTTTGTAGAATGCCGTGGCCACCTCCAACGGCAGCCGCACCGCGGCATCGAACAGCAACCGGATCTTTCCGTCGAACCCTTTGCGGTAGCGGCCCACCAGCCGGTCCAGCGCGAACTGCAACCCGGTCCGCTCGACGATGGATGGATTCAGCTCGTAGCTGAGATCCCTCACCTGCGCCACTGACAGCTCCAGGACCTTCTGGATCTCCGCGATCCGCTTCGAGCTGTCGGCCACGTGGTCGTTCAGGTCCATGCGAAGCAGGTCCAGCTGCAGGCCGATCGCACTGAGCACCTGGCCCACTTCGTCGTGCAGGATGCGCGAAACGCGGGCGCCTTCCTGCTCTCTGGCATGCATCACGCTGACCAGCAGACTGGCCAGCGATCGCTCTTCTTCTGTCGCCATTGCGGACGCCAGCGGCGCGTGGCCCGGAGACCGCGACGCCGCTAGCTCTTCTTTCTGCACAGCACTTTGCGCGCGGCCGCAGCCACGTTCACCGCGCGCAGCCCGTACTTGTCCAGCAACTCGTCCGAAGGACCCGACTCGGCGTAGCCGGTCAGGCCGACGAATTCCATGGGACAGGGGCTGGTTTCGCCAACCACCTGAGCCACGCGCACTCCCAATCCGGCGTCCACCAGGTGTTCCTCGGCCACCACGATGGCGCCGGTCTCGGCGGCGGCGCGCGCGATCGCGTCCCGGTCCAGCGGCTTCACGGTGTGCAGATCAATCACCCGGGCGGAGATTCCTTCCGCCGCCAGAATGCCCCGCGCCCGAATCGCCTCGGCCACCATCAGTCCGTTGGCGATGAGCGCGACGTCGTCCCCGTCCGTCACTTCAATCGCTTTTCCGATCTCGAAACGCTGGTCCGCCGCGTAGATTACGGCGGTCTTCATCCGGCCGGTGCGGATGAATACCGGGCCCACGTACGCGGCCGCGGCGCGGATGAGCGCCCTGGCCGCCACTTCGTCGGCCGGCGCCAGCACCACGAAACCGGGCAGGGAGCATGCCAGGCTCGTCTCCTCGATGCTCATCTGCGAGGGCCCGTCCTCGCCGATCGAGATGCCGCTGTGCGTTCCCACCACCTTCACGTTCGCGTTCGGATACGCCACCGCCACCCGCAGTTGCTCGAAGCCCTTGTTCATCACGAAGCACGAGAAGCTCGCCGCGAACGGAATCTTGCCGCAGGAAGCCAGCCCCGCCGCCACGCCCACCATGTTCGCTTCGGCGATACCGCACGATACGAAGCGGTCCGGAAACTCCTTGGCGAATAGCGAAGTGTAGGTGGATTTCGACAGGTCCGCGTCCACCGCCCAGACGTTCGGGTTCTCCCGCCCCAGCTCCACCAGCGCCTTGCCGAACGCTTCCCGCGTCGCCATCCCTGGCTTGAGTTCGAAGTTCGTTCCGACCGCCATTAGGCAAGCTCCTTAAGCGCAAGTGCGACTTCTTCCTTCGTCGGGGCCATACCGTGGAACTTGGGATTGTTCTCCATGAACGAAACCCCCTTGCCCTTGATGGTGTGCGCGATCAAGGCCGTAGGCTTGCCCTTGAACGCGGCGGCTTCGGCGAAAGCCGCCTGGAGCGCCGGGATGCTGTGCCCATCGAGCTCGATCGCGTGCCAGCCGAACGCCTGCCACTTCGCCACCAGCGGCTCGATCTCCATGATGTCCTTAACAAACCCATCGAGCTGTATGCGGTTGTAGTCCACTATGGCCACGACGTTGTCGAGCTTATGAAACGCGCCGAACATCGCCGCTTCCCAGATCTGCCCTTCCTGGATTTCGCCGTCGCCCAGAATGCAGTACACCCGCGACGGCCGTTTGTCCCAGCGCGCCGCCAGGCCCATTCCCATGGCGATCGAGAGCCCTTCGCCCAGCGAGCCGGTCGAAGCCTCGAGCGCGGGAATGAACCGCCGGTCGGGGTGGCCCTGGTAGATCGAGCCGAGCTTGCGCAGCGTGTTCAGCGTCTCCACCGGCGTGTAGCCGCAGTCGGCCATCGCCGCATAAAGCACGGGAGCGGCATGACCCTTCGAAAGGATGATCCGGTCGCGGTCCGGCCATTTCGGGTTCGCCGGATCGTGCCGCATCACGTCCCAGAACAGGGTCGTGACAATCTCGGTGGCCGACAGCGAGCCGCCCGGATGGCCCGAGCCCGCAGCCCCGATCATCTCGATGATTTGCCGGCGGATTCGCTTCGCGATCTCCTGCAATTCGCCTACGTTTTCTATGCGCTCCATTGGCCTCCCGGAACTGACGATGTTAGCATAGCGCACGCAGAGCGGGCGGTTCCGCCCGCCTGCCTGCCCGCCTGCGTGCCCGCCTGCCCCGCTCACCGCCGCTTCCCGACGCGCAACAGCACCAGACTCCCGTCTCCGCGGCCGGGCGGGTATCTTTCCTCCACCCGCACGATTTCCCAGTCCAGCCGCGTCGCGGGATGAGTTCTCAGGCGCTCGACTAATGCCGCAAGATTGGACGGCTCGAAGACATGATAGTGCAGATCGGGGGCGCCTCCCCGCGCCGCGGCCTCGCGCAGCCGTTCGAGGACGCGCGCCCGCAGCCCGGGCCAGTCCGCCGGGTCCGTGCCCGCAGCCAGCCGCGAGCCCGCCAGTTCGCGCTTCATGGCGTAGTCCTCGAAGTGAGTCGTGTCGCGGCCGTCCGCACCGGCTTCGAAGTCGCTCAGCATGTGCTCCACGGGAGTGCATTCGCGTTGCCGGTCGAAGGTATACCTCCGGTCCGGCACCACCAGGTAGATCCACCCTCCGGCGCGAACCACGCGATGCCACTCGACCAGCGCGCGTACGGGATCAGGCAAGTGCTCGAGCAGGTGGGAAGAGGCGACGTAATCTAGCGCGCCGGCGGCGAATGGCAGTTGGGCCGCGTCGGCGATCACGTCGGCGGTGGTGCTCTTGCCGGCGAAAGACGTCGCGCGGTCGACATAGATAGGGTGGATGCCTGGAATAGGCAGGTCGAGCGCGCCGATCTCGATGCCCCGGCCGCGCAGCCTCCCCACGCTCCGGCGATACCGAAGCCGCGCGAGCCTGTCGGTGAGAAAGGCGAACATGCCGGCCGTGCCGCTGAGTATAGCAACAGGGGCGGGGACAAGCTGAAACGGGTCCCACGGCGGCGGGCGCCAATATCGCTGCTGCTACAATGGATAGGGTTTCGAACGAATGAACAACACGATCGTGATGGGTGCGCAGTGGGGCGACGAGGGAAAAGGCAAAATGGTGGACCTTTTCTCGGAGCATTTCGACATCGTCGCCCGCTATCAGGGCGGCCACAACGCCGGCCACACCGTCCGCATCGGCAATCGCAAGCTGGTCCTCAAACTCGTGCCGACCGGCATCCTCCGCGACGGCAAGCAGGCCATCATCGGCAACGGCGTCGTGGTGGATCCGGAGGCCCTGTTCAAGGAGATCGAGACCCTCGAGGCCGCCGGAATCGGCGTTCGCGGCCGCCTGCATATCAGCAATCGCGCCCACGTCATCCTGCCCTTTCACCGGATGCTCGAGAAACTCTCCGAGTCTCGTCCGGACCGGGCGATAGGAACCACCTCCCGCGGCATCGGCCCCTGCTACGAAGACAAGATCGCCCGCCGCGGCATCCGCATCGCCGACCTCATCGACGCCGCCGCCTTCCGCGTGCTCTACGACGCCCTGGCGCAGGATAAAGAGGTGCTGCGCGCCGCGTTCGGCCTGGGCGATCCCCTCGATTACGCGCGAGCCCGCGAGCGCTACGTCGAGCTGGGCGCCCGCATGGCTCCCATGGTCGCGGATACGGCGGTGCTGCTCAACGATGCCATCTCCGCGGGCCGGCGTGTGCTGTTCGAAGGCGCCCAGGGGAGCATGCTCGACGTCGATCACGGCACCTACCCCTACGTGACGTCGTCGAACGCGGGCGCGGGCGGCGCCTCTACCGGAACCGGGGTACCGCCCACACGCATTCACGCCGTCCTGGGCGTCTCGAAGGCCTATATCACCCGCGTCGGCGGCGGTCCGTTCCCCACCGAGTCCCACGACGAGATGGGCGACGCCCTGCGCAGCGTCGGCAACGAGTTCGGCGCGGTCACGGGCCGTCCCCGCCGCTGCGGCTGGTTCGACGTGCCGCTGCTCCGCTACACCGCCAGGATCAACGGCTTCGACAGCCTGGTGATCACCAAGCTCGACGTCCTCGATGGCTTCGCCGAGATCCCGGTCTGCACCTCCTACCGGCTCTGCGGCCGCGAGACCGCCGAGATGCCGGCGTCCATCCAGGCGCTGGCCGCGATCGAGCCCGTCTACACCCGCCTCCCCGGCTGGCAGTCGCCCACCGCCGGTATGACCCGTTACGAAGACCTGCCCGCCCGCGCGTGCGACTACCTGGCCTTCCTCGCCGCCCAGACCGGGGTCGAAGTCGGCTGCGTCTCCACCGGTCCCGAGCGCTCCGAGACCATCATCGTCAGGGGCTCGCGGCTCGAGCGGGTTCTGGCGGGATAGTTGACGTGGCGCAGGCTCTCAGCCTGCCTCGCCCCTACATCGAAACCCGCGGCTTCACCGTTCCCCGGCTGCTCTCGCGCTCCTGGCTCACGTGCGGAGTCGGCAGGCTGCCCGTGTAGTAGAACACCACGTAAGCTTTGATGGTCCCGTCCGGCTGCGGTATGCCAAACACCTTGACCGGCGCGCCCACCGCCAACCCGGCGATCATCGCGTTCAGACCGTCGGTAGTCGTGACATCCACCGCGCTGACCGTGATGACTCCGTTCGTCATGTCGATCTGATAGACCAGCGGGGCGGACCCCGACGTGGTGTTGACAGCCACGGAAATCGTGTTGGTGCCGTTCGGCACGGCAATGGCGAAAAGGCCGCCGCTGCCGCCCGACGCCCAAGGAGTGGCCACCGTGCCCAACGGTACGGGCGTGGGCTCCAGGACCGTCCACGGCGCGGACCAGCCGGCCGGATTGGCCGGATCGTTCCAGGTCGCGAAGGTCTCGCCCCAGGCCTTCATGGCGCCCACCGTGCCGCCAAAGTTCACCGCGCCGCTGGTGGCTGCGACGAAATCCGGGATCGCGCTGGCGCCAGTTTCCGCCAGTGTGGGGAACGTGAAGTACCACCACTTGTAACCGCTGATCGGATTCCCGTTGGCGTCGGTCCCATTCGACGTGCTGCTGGAAATGAAATCCAAAGTCTCGGTGTAGTCGTCCGTGGCGGTGGCGAAGTTCCGCGTGTAAGTGAACCCGGCCGGGGTCGCGGCGGAGATCGTTCCGTCATACCGGGCCGTCTCGATGTCCACCGCCTGCGCCACCAGCGGGCTCGCCAGCGGATCCACCGGGCTTACGTGAACCTTGAATCCCCGCACCAGGTTGCCGCTGGCCAGAAACTCCGTCCCCGTCCCGATTGGCGTCGCGTCCGCCACGGCATTCGCAGGGGTTCGGAAGAAGAACTCGGTGTTCGCGTTCACTTGCACCCGAACCCCGGTTCCGGATTCGTCCTGAACCGTGAGGACGCCAGCCGCCGCGTTCACGCGCAGCACGTGCCCCTCCGGACTCAGCCACACGCTATTGAATGTGGCGCTCGCCCAGATGCGCACCGCCACCAGCGACCCGTCCGGTTGGAACCGCGCCGCCACGCGCACGTACTTGCCGTCGAGCGTGGGAGCCTCCGCGGAGAAGTCGTGGACGACCGTCCGCGTCTTGGCGTCTACGTCATAGAAGATGGTTCCGTTCGTCGAGTCCGCCAGGATTTGGAGGCTCTGGGTGGAGGCGATGGCCGTCTCGGGACTGGTGGCCGGGCAAACCGGAAAGTCCTTGGTGACCGTGATGGAAGCGTTGCTGGCAGCCGTCACCGTTCCATAGAGGTGCCGCAGCACGAAGGCCGCCAGAGCGCCGATCCGATGCTGGCGAAGCGCCGGCTTGAAGTTCACGTTCCAGAAGGCTGCGCCCCCGCCCGCCGGAATGCGGTCGACCAGGAACGCGGGGTGCGACAGGTCGAACTCCAGGTCCAGAGCGTTGCTCTGGCTCGCGGTAACCACCAGCGGGCTGGAAAAGTTGACGCTCACGCTCGTCGTCAGACTGCCGGCGCTGCCCGTCGCGCCCTGTATGTGAATCTGGCCCGCGGGGACGATTGCCCCGGCCGTGCCAGCGAAGCCGGCCGAGGGATCGGCCGCTCCGGCGAGCAGCACGTCTCCCGTATTGGCGCCGATGGTGAGAGAGGCGCCAGTGTACGTGCCCACGGGAACGGTGACGTTGCCCAAAAGCTCAGCAAGTTGATCGAGTTCTACCAGGTTGACGGTCGGCGCCGGACTGGGTGCGGTGTATGCCAAGACTGGCGTACCCCCACCTTGGGGGATCAGCGAGATGCTTAGCACTTTGACCCCGATTGTTGCCCAGTCCTCCGTCGACGCATCGCTCATCAGGAGGGCCGCGCTGCCCGTCTGCACCGCGGGAACCGGGGTGGGAGTGGCGGCCGCGCCGGTTTCCGAACTTGAAGCCTTGCTGCAACCCACCGCCAACGAGAACAGTGCGGCAGCGGCCATCCCTGCCGCCAGCCGGCGTATCTTTCTGCTTTCGCTAGTCATTCCTGTCTCCTTGATCCGCCTCGAGGCCGGACTATTCATCCCAAACACGGCTGCGTGAGAAAAGTTGTGGGGTGTGGCCGGGAGGATCCTGCGACAATGCCCCCAACCTCCCCCAACCTCCGCCTGCCAGCCAACTCCCGCCTGCTAGAATGAACGGATAGAACTGTATGCTTATGCGGCTGTCATTGTCGTTGTGCGCCCTCGCGGTCGCGAGCGCCGGTCTGGCTGGCGATACCAACAGCGGCCCTATCGTCATCGAAGAAATCGTCGCCAAGGTCAATAACGAGATCGTCACCCGGGGCGAGCTGGACAAGTACCGCCGCCAGATCGAAGCCGAGATCGCGCACCGGCAGATGCCGGCCGACCGCGCCCGCGAGCTCAAGAAGACGATGGAAACCGACCTGCTGCGCGACCGCATCGACCAGTTGCTGCTGGTGCAAAAGGCCAAGGAGATGGACCTCAAGGTCGACCAGGACGTGAGCAAGCAGCTGGCCCAGCTGCAACTCAAGAGCGGCATCTCGGATCCGGACAAGTTCCAGCAGTGGGTGCGGGACGAGAGCGGCATGTCCTTCGAGGACTACAAGCAGCAGGTGAAGGACGGCCTGCTGACCTCCGAAGTGGTGCGCCGCGAGGTAGGGGGGCGGATCTCGATCTCCAAAGCCGAGGCGCAGAAGTACTACGAGGAGCACCAGAAGGAGTTCGTGCGCGAGGAGCAGGTGTGGTTGCAGGAGATCCTGCTATCGACCGCGGACAAAGACCAGAAAGGGGTGGAGGCGGTCGAGAAGAAGGCCAAGGACCTGGTGAGCCGGGCGCGCAAGGGGGAGAACTTCAGCACGCTGGCGCGGGACAACTCCGACGCCGAGACGGCGGAGAACGGGGGCAACCTGCCGGCCTACCAGCGCGGGCTGCTGAAGAAAGAGATCGAGAACCTGGTGTTCCACGAAAGCAAGGGCTACGTGACGGATCCGATCCGGCAGGCCAACGGGTTTCTGATTCTGCGGGTGGTGCAGCACGACGCGGCGGGTTTGCAGCCGTTCGAAGTGGTGGAGAACGAGATCATGGACCGGCTGTACCGGCAGCGGATGGAGCCGGCGATGCGGATGTACCTGACCAAGCTGCGGCAGGAGGCGTACCTGCAGATCCGGGAGGGGTACGCGGATTCGGGGGCGGCGCCGGGGAAGGATACGAGCTGGCAGCAGGTGGCCAAGCTGAAGCCGCAGACGGTGACCAAGGAAGAGGTGGCGGAGCGGACGCGGCGGAAGCGGCTGCTGTTCATGGTTCCGATACCGGGGACCGAGAAGACGGTGGGGCTGTCGAGCTCGAGCGCCCCAGCCCCTGCCGCCGGGAAGTAACGATGAAGTCCCCCTGCGTACGCGAGATCGAGCCCGGTCAGGTCGCCACGGGGACCTTCTTGGTGCAGTCCAAGGATGTCCGGCAGAAGAAGACCGGAGAGCCTTATCTCTCGCTGGTTCTCGGCGACCGGACCGGCGAGCTCGACGCCAAGATGTGGGATAACGTCGCCGAGGTGATGGACACCTTCGAGCGCGACGATTTCGTGCGCGTCAAGGGCGTGCTCCAGATTTACAACAACCGCCCCCAGTTCACGCTCCACAAACTTCAGCGGGTGGCCGATGCGGCGGTCGACCCGGCCGATTTTTTCCCGGCCTCCGAGCGCGACCCGGCCCAGATGCTGGCCGAGCTGCGGGAAGTCGTCGCCTCCATGAAGAACCCGCACCTGCGCGCGCTGGTCGCCCTGTTCCTCGACGACCAGGAAATCGTGCGCCGGTACATCAAGGCGCCGGCGGCCAAGTTCATCCACCACGCCTATCTGGGCGGCCTGCTCGAGCACGTCCTTTCGGTCTGCCGCTTGTGCCGGCTGGCGGCCTCGCACTACCCCAGCGTCGACGCCGATTTGCTGCTGGCCGGGGCGGTGCTGCACGACATCGGCAAGATTTACGAGCTCAGCTACGAGCGCAGTTTCGGATACACCAGCGAAGGCCAGCTCCTGGGGCACATCCTCATCGGCGTCCGGATGGTGGAGGAGAAGCTGACGCAGCTTCCCGATTTTCCGCCGCGGCTGCGCACGCTGCTGGAGCATATGATCCTCAGCCACCACGGGGCGCTTGAGTTCGGCTCGCCGAAGGTGCCGCTGTTCCCGGAGGCCCTCCTGCTGCACTACCTGGACGACCTGGACTCCAAGATGGAGTGCATGCGCGCGCTCGTGGACAAGGATCGCCAGGTGGAAGGTGACTGGACCGGCTACAGCCAGTCGCTCGAGCGCATGGTCCTGAAGAAGCTGAAGTATCTCGCCGGAACGCCCGACGCCGACGAGACCGCGGCCGCGCCCGAGCTCGCCCCCCCGGCCTCCGATGCCAATCCGGCGCTCGCGCCCCGCCCGCCCGAAGCCCCGCACCGCAGGGACAAGCCCCCGGCCCCCACAACCCCCAGTCTGTTCGGCGAGAAGCTCGGGCACGCTCTGCGCGAGCGGGAATAGCACTCGCGCGGTCCGCCCCAGCAACGCTCAGGAACACTCTACTCGGGTGCCCCACAGGCGATGATTGTGGCCGCTGATGACCGGAGGCAGGCTTATATTACCGGCCAAACAGATCGGTGGCGGCGGCCTCGCCGTAGCTCTTGGCGGCGATGACCGCCTGCTCGCGGTCGCCTTCCGGGAGCGAACCGCACACGCGCGCGACGGCCCGGCTTGCGTTCCATCCGCCGCTGTCGCGGCCAGCGCGCGATCAGCCGCGTGAGCCGTGTCCGGCTGAGCCCGGGTGAGCTTCACCAGGAACCGCCGGATGCGGGATGAGCCCGAAGACAGGAGGCGGATGATGCTGCGGATGAATGCTGAAGAAGAGCGAGAAGGGAACCTTGCATTGGACAATTCTGCTGCTGGCTCTTAAGACTGCGAATATGTTACGATTCAGATGCGCTTGCGCAGCCGCGGAGAGGTGGCTGAGCGGTCGAAAGCAGCGGTTTGCTAAACCGTCGTAGGGGCCTAAACCTCTACCGGGGGTTCGAATCCCCCCCTCTCCGCCATTCCTTTATTTTCAGTGACATAGAGAGACGGTTACCGTAGCGGTTACCGAATCGCGGCTTCTCCCGAAAAATCCAGTATTAAACCCTTTCGGGAGGAAGTCGGTATGGCCAATCGCAAGGTAAGCCTGATGATCCGAATCAATGAAGGCGGGAAACGCCAGTTCGTGAAGCCGGCGTACGCCGCGAACGGACGAATCAGGCCGCTGTATGGTCTGGTTGACGGGGTGCCGCAGCATCGTCCAGAGGGGACCTACTACCTCCGCTGGGCAGATGGAGAGCGGCGCGTGTGGGAACCGGCTGGGGTTGATCCCTACGCGGCTCTCGCCGCCAAGCTTCGCCGGGAGCACATCCTTGAGTCAAAGAGCATGGGTATCGCGGTCGTTGAACAAGACAACACCAACAGAATGACCCTGAGCGAGGCCGTCGAAAGGCACCTGGTCCGGGTCCATCTTCACCGCAGCGGTCGAACCCAGAGCGCGTATGATCTCACGCTTCCTCAGTTCGCCGAGATCTGCGGCAAAACATACCTCGACGAGATAACCGGGGAAGACATGCTCCACTTCATGGTCCGATTGCGGGAACTGGGTCTCGCAGACCGCACTGTCAGCAACCGCGTTGACACCGTCCTGGCGTTTCTCAAGACGAACGGCATCACAGGACTGCTGGCCCCGCACGAGCGGCCTCGATATGACGAGAAGGTCGTCGAAGCGTACACGGAGGACGAACTGAAGGCGCTGTTCGAAGCCGCGAACCCGGAAGAACGATTGGTATTCCAGTTCTTCCTCGGTAGCGGATGTCGGGAGGCCGAAGTGGCTCATGCGACCTGGCGCGACCTGAACTTCTCGGACAAGACGTTTACCGTCCACAGCAAGCGCAGCCGAGGCTTCGGGCCAAAGGATAGAGAGGAGCGCTCCATTCCCCTACCCGATTCCCTCATCGAGGCTCTACGCCAGCGCCGGGCCAAGCATTCGGACTCCCCCTACATATTTCCGAATGCCCTCGGCCGGCCGAACGGGCACTTTCTGAGGGTCCTGAAGAAACTCGCGTTACAGGCCGGGTTGAACTGCGGCGAGTGCGTCAACAAGAGAGGGCTCTCGTGTAAGGAACACCCGGTCTGCGACAAGTGGGAGCTGCACAAGTTCCGGCGGACGTTCGCGACCATCCACCACGAAAGCGGGGTGAGCGCGCGAACGCTGCAGGCATGGCTTGGACACAGCTCGCTGGAAACCACGCTTGCGTACCTGCAAATCGCCGACCTGCGCAGCGAACGCACACGGGCACAGGTGAACAACAGCTTCGCCTCTTTCGCCGAGATCGGACCCTGACCATCCGAGAGAGAGAACACCGGCCCCCTCACTGATCGTCGACGCGTTGCTGGGAGTCAGGGGTGGTTGTCCGAGTAGCGGGGCATCGGCGGAACAAGACCTGTACCCCGCGACGGCCAGCTTGGGAATCAGAAGCTAGATTGCAGATAGAGAGTTTAGCGTCTACGGCTTGGATAGGGCAAGAGCCATCAATCTGGAGTGTGCGGGGACCCTCGTGGCGCGGCGCGCACTGGACCAGTACGGCTGCCTCGAACATGTGGTGGCGGTTCCTCCGCGACGTTCCCGGGAACTCTCCGCCGGCATGGCTTGGCCGACCGCGCGACGAGTCGGGACCCCGCGGCAGTTCACCGGTACCCATCCGGGGAACCCATCTTTCGCGGGCTGAGGACTCGGGGCATTGCGGCCGCGCTGCAGCAGTTGCTGCTCCTCAGCAGCGGGCCGGGGCACATTTCATCGCCACGGCCAAGCGGCATCACATCGATCCGTTCGCCTATCTGCGCGGCGTGTTCGCGCGGATCAGCGCCCATCCGAAGAACCGGCTCGAGGAATTGCTGCTCGACCGACGGCTGGCCGCCCGAGCGGCAGCCTCCTGACCCAATCAGTCCCCTTGCACCAAGCTGGCGCCAACGCCGCACATGGGTTCGCCGGACGGATATCAGTTCGAGGCCCCACGGACAGGCTTCAAGCCGTTTACGGCAAGAAACTGCCGAATTGCCTCGAAGGTTTTCAATAGCGCCAGGCGGTCAAACCCCCCATGCCTGCCTCCCGGAATCGTCACCAGTTGGTTCAAGACACCAGCTTTATCGAGTGCTTGGTGAAGCCGGACGGCTTGGTCGTACGGCACCGTAGGATCGGCATCGCCATGGATCGTGAAGACCGGCGGGAGTCCCTTCCTAACGTAGCTGAGCGGCGAGACTGCTTTTGCAAGCTCACCGCGATTGGGTTGGCTCCCAAGCCAGGCGACCGCAAAAGCCCTCCTGTTCTCGCCTTCAAGCAGGTCCGCAACGTCCGTTATGCCAAACCAGTTGATGATTGCGGCCACACGCAGGTCTTCGTCCCCAGGACACTGATTGTCGAGTCCCGCCGATTCCGGCAGCATCCCGGTCATTAGAGCAAGGTGCCCGCCTGCAGAATGCCCTGTCACCACAATCTTTGAAATGTCGAATTTGTACTGCTTCGCATTTCGGATGACCCACCTTAGCGCACACCGGCAGTCCTCAACCGCGGCTGGAGCATGGGATATGCTGGTTACGCGGTAGTCGACGTTCACTGCCGCCCATCCCATCTCCAAATATGGGAGCAGTTCGAGGTCTACGCCCACCTTTTCGCCCCCCTCCCATCCCCCGCCATGAATGTAGACCAAAGTAGGGACGGGGCCGGCGGCCTTGCGCGGAGTGTACGCATCCAGTCTTAGCTGTTGGCCATTCGCCACGCCATATGTGATGTCGACTTTGACGGCATAATCATCTGCGACCGTCGCGGCCCAAGCCGCTGCCCCGAGACTTTGGGCCAACGCCACCCGTGCGACTGTGTAGGTGAATAGGATCAGGAACAGACGACTAATGAGAGGCATCTCCACTATCGCAGACTATCATAGATTCAGAGGGTTTTCCCGCATCCTGGGGTGTGCGACACAGAAGTGCAGAGTGGCGTGGTTTCTTTTTTGTGGCACAAGACCTAGCGTAGTGATACGCTAGGCAGTGGAGGCACATGTCTAACCCCCTTACCGAGTTGGAAACTCGACGCGCTGCCATTCAGTCTGAAGTGGCCCAGTTGGGCGATATGCGATCCGGCTCCATCACCAGCACCGGGGGCCGGTGTGGCAATCCGAACTGCCACTGTCACCGTCCCGGCGGTTCCACCCACGGTCCCTTCTATCGCCTGACCCGGAAGGTGGATGGCAGAACCATTACCGAGACCTTTTCCTCCCCCGGTGCATTGGCCAAGGCGCGGCGCGAGGTTGCCGAGTATCACCGTTTCCGGGAACTGGGTGGCCAGCTTCTGGAGATCAATGAAGAGATCTGCCACTTGCGGCCAGTCGAGGAGACTTTGACCGCTCAGGAAAAAAAACGGCCGAAGCGATCCGCCAGGAACTCGCGCGCGAAGTAGACCAGCTTTTGCGGGTCATCTTTGCGGGCCGGCGCAGAGCCGGTCGTCTGGATCTGGAAGCCATCGAGATGCTGGTGCGTTCAGCCCTGCATCAGGCCGGAGCCGCAGCGCTCACCGAACTGCTGCGGCTCCCCGCTCCGGCAGACGATCAGCGACGCCTTCCCTGTCGTTGTGGCCACTCGGCTCACTACCGGGGGCTGCGTTCGAAACCGCTGTTGACGGCAGTCGGGCCGGCGGAAGTATCCCGCCCCTACTACCTATGCCGGCACTGCCACAGGGGCCAGTTCCCCACCGATGCCGAACTCGACATTGAAGACACGGAGTTCTCGCCTGGGGTGCGGCGCATGCAGGCGGCGGTAGGTCAGGAGATCCCCTTCGAGCATGGCCGCCAGCAGATGAAACTGCTGGCCGGCCTGGAGGTGACCACCAAGGGCGTGGAACGCACCGCCGAGGCGGTAGGCGAGCAGATCGCCAGACGGGAGCAAGAGGAGATCCACCGGGCCGTGCAGTTGGATCTACCCGTGACCCTGAGGGAGTCGGTTCCGATCCTGTACGTGGAAATGGATGGGACCGGCGTGCCCGTGGTGAAGAAGGAGACGCTGGGGCGGAAGGGCAAGAAGGAAGGGCAACCGGCCCATACCCGGGAGGTCAAGCTGGGCTGTGTGTTCGCGCAGACGACCTGGGATGAGGAAGGCTATGCCATCCGCGACCCCGATACGACTACTTACGTGGGGGCGATTGAAACGGCCGAGGAGTTCGGCAAACGGCTCTATGTGGAGGCCTGGAAGCGCGGCTGGAGCCGCGCTCAGAAGAAGGTGGTGCTGGGCGATGGGGCCGAGTGGATCTGGAACCTGGCCCGTCAACACTTCCCTGGAGCGATCCAGATTGTCGACCTATTTCATGCCCGGCAGCACCTGTGGGATCTGGTGCGCAAGCTGTACCCCAACGACGAGAGAAGGCAGAAGCGCTGGATTCGGGTTCAGAAGAACCGCCTCGACAAAGGAAACATCGAGAAGCTGGTGCTGGAGCTGCAATCCATCCAAACCTCCAATCCCGACGTGGCCGAAAAGCTTCGAACCGAGACGGAGTACTTCCAGACCAACACCGAGCGCATGCGTTATCCCAAGTTCCGTGGCCAGCACCTGTTCGTCGGATCGGGAGTGATCGAGGCCGGCTGCAAGACCGTGATCGGCTCTCGTCTCAAGCGCTCGGGAATGTTCTGGACCGTGCGCGGGGCCAACGCGATTCTCGCGCTGCGCTGCTGCCACCTCAATGGCCGCTTCGAAGACTACTGGGAGGCGCGCCGGGCTGCCTGATTGGCACTTCTATGTCGCGCACCCCGCATCCTGGGGGCGTGCGACATGAATGTGGAGAGGAAGGCGGTTTTTTTTTGTGGTCTAAAAGGAGGCCCCATGCCTGATTCCCTTCCTGCTTTAGAGAGTCAACGCGCCAATCTGATCCAGCAGTTCGGCCAACTCGGCGACTTCCGTCCTGGTTCCGTCACGGGCACCGGCGGGCGTTGTGGCAACCCACACTGCCACTGCCATCGCGAAGGCGACCCCGGTCACGCACCGCACCTTCGCCTCACGTTTAAACTGGGCGGTAAGTCCATTACGGAGAGCCTCCCAGGCCCGGCTGCCGAGCGCAAGGCGGAGCGTGAGATCGCTGAGTTCCGACGTTACCGCGAGCTGAGCCGCGCCTTCGTCGCCATCAATGAGAAGATCTGCCGCCTGCGGCCGGTGGAAGATACTTTCACGCCCGCGGAAGAAAAACGGCTACGGCGGTCCAAAAAGAAGTCCACCACGAGGTAAGCCGGCTACTACAGATCGTCTTCGCTGGCTGGCGCAAGAGCGGCGCGCTGGATCTGGAAGCGGTCGAAAGGGCGGTGCGCGGAGCGATGCACCGCGCCGGCGCCGCCGCCCTGGGTCATTTGCTTTCGCTCGACTCTGGGCATCCACCCCAGGTGCCGTGCTCCTGTGGCGCCGGGGCGCAGTTTCATTCCGTGCGCCCCAAGAGGTTGCTCACTGCGGTGGGGGCGGTGGAGTTGGAAAGGGCCTACTATGTTTGCCTGCGCTGCCATCAAGGCCACAGCCCGCGCGACCGGGAACTGGACGTGGAAGGGCATGCGTTTTCTCCCGGCGTGCGCCGCATGATGGCGCTGGTGGGCAGTGAGACCAGCTTCGACCAAGGTCGGGACCAATTGCAGTTACTGGCCGGACTGGAACTCACCGCCAAAGCGGTGGAACGTCAGGCGGAAGCCATCGGCGGCGATATCGCGGCCCACGGCCAGGCCGAGATTGGCCGCGCCCAACAACTCCAGTTGCCGGAAGTGTGCGCGGCTGCCCTGCCCGTCCTCTACATCGAGATGGACGGCACGGGGGTGCCGGTCGTGAAGGCGGAAACCGACGGCCGCGCCGGCAAGCGGGACGGTCAACCCGCCCACACCCGTGAAGTTAAGCTGGGCTGTGTATTTACACCGACCACCCCCCCCTGAGGAAGGGCGACCGGTTCGCGATGAGGACTCCACCACTTACGCGGGGGCGATCGAGAGCGCGGAGGATTTCGGTCTGCGTATCTATGCCGAAGCGTGGCGGCGCGGCTGGAGCCGGGCGAAGAAGAAGGTGGTGATCGCCGATGGTGCAATCTGGATCTGGAATCTCGCCGACCAACACTTTCCCGGCGCCGTCCAGATCGTGGATCTCTACCACGCGCGCCAACACCTCTGGGAGCTTTCGGCCAAGCTGTTTCCCACCGACGAGCGGCTCCGCAAACGGTGGACGTCCCGCTGTCTGAAACGACTTGAGAAGGGCAAAACCGAAACCCTGGTGAAGACCCTGCGCGAAGTGCGGCCCATCCGCCCAGAACTAGCCAAGCTGGTCAGCAATGAGGCTGATTACTTCGAGCGGAATGCGGAGCGCATGCGCTACCCCGCCTTCCGGGCGCAGGGGCTCTTCGTAGGATCTGGCGTGGTCGAAGCCGGCTGCAAAGAAGTCGTCGGCTCCCGGCTCAAACGTTCTGGCATGTTCTGGACTGTCCGCGGAGCCAATGCTATCATCGCCTTGCGCTGCTGCCGTCTCAGCGGCCGGTTCGAAGACTACTGGGAATCGCGGTCACGGGCGGCCGATCCTCCACACTTATGTCGCGCGCCCCGCATCCTGCTAGTGGACGGGGAGCCTGAGGCATTGGCCCGGACATTTAAACGGGTATCGCAGAATCGCATCGACGATCTAGGCTCAGCGCGGACCGGACGGAGACCGGCTCTCAACGATACCGAGTGCGGCGCGTGCGGTCTGGTCCGAGGGCGATAGCTCAACCGCCTTTTCGAGTGGCCCTTTGGCTTCGCCGAACTTGCCTTCGCGCGCGAGCACTAAGCCGAGATTGAACCAAGCCTTGGCATATTTCGCATCGAGTTCAACAGCGTGACGGAAAAACTGCTCTGCAGCACTTGTGTCGCCCTTGTTCGTGAACAGCACCCCGAGATTGTTGTACGACTCAGCGAACTCAGGATCGATGAAGGTGGCGGCTTTCAACTCGCGCTCCGCAGCGTCCAGTTTCTTCTGCTCCAGGAAAATGAGGCCCAGGTCGTTACGCACGACCGCAAGGTTCGGGTCGATCTCGGATGCGCGTTCGAGCGCCTGCTGCTGCCCAGCGCGGTCGTTGAGCCGTTCCAACCCTAGTGACAAGTTGTAGTAGGTCTTTGCGTTGTTCGGATCTGCCTGAATTGCGTCACGGTACGCCTTGACGGCTGCCTGTACCTCGCCCTTTTCAAGGAGGCCGTTTGCATCATTTACCTTAGACCCGGCTTCCATTGCGCGGCGACTCCGGCTTTTCAACTGTTCGAAAGCACTCAATTCCTCTTTCGCACGCTCCTCGTCTTGCAGGCGCCGGAGGACACTCGCGAGTTGAAACCGGACCTCCTGCGACTCAGGGTTCAGTTCCTCCGCCTTTTGAAGTTGGGCCTTGGCTTCGTCCAGCTTGCCGAGCCGGGCAAGCACGAACCCAAGATTGTAGCGGGAGTCTAGATGGTTTGGATTGAGCTCGACCGCACGCCGCAACTCGGGCTCGGCCTTGGCATCCTCAGCCAACCCGCGGTAAGACATGCCGATGAGATAGTGTCCCTCGAAATCGTCCGGCTTCCGGCGTTCGTACTCCGCCAGGACCGCCAGCGCTTCCGTGTGCTGACTGACGAATGCCAGCGCCTTGGCGAGCGAAATTCTTGCCAAGTCATTCGACGGATCCAGTTCGAGACACTTCTGGTATTCCTCTGCAGCGTGCGCGAAGTCCTGCTCGTGAGCGTACGCAGCAGCCAGGTTGAAATGCGCCTGAACGGACCGGGGCTCAAGTGAGGCAATCTTCTGCAGGATCAGAATGGCGCTGTTGAATTCGCCATTCGACGCCAGAGCAGCCGCCAGCGCAAACTGAATGGATAAGTCAGAAGGTTCGATCTCCGCCGCCTGCCGCAAGTAATACGCCGCACCGGCGTACCTTTTTTGCGCGTCTAACACCTGGGCGAGGTTGTACAGGGCAAACAACGACTTGTTGTCGATTTTCAGCGCGGCCTGGAATTCCTCGGCGGCACCATCGAGGTTACCCATGTCTTGCAGCACCGCACCGAGCGCATTCCGCGCGTTCAACAGATCGGGCGTCTGGTTCACCACCAGCCGAAGCTCGGCGGCAGCGCGCTTTCGCTCGCCGCTTTCCATCAATGCAAGGCCCAGATTGTAGCGTGCCTCAAGGTTGTTTGGCTCGAGTTCTAACGCAGCCTCGAAGCTAGAGATGGCACAGGGGAAGCGTTTCTGCTGGGCGAACCACGCGCCCCTGGCGTTGTATGCCGCGCCCGACGGCTTTCTGGCGATGATGTCTTCTTGTTGAGGCGGGGCCTGACATGCCGGCTTAGGCTGGGCAGCGAGCGGCAAAGCACAGGCCAGCGATACAACAGGCATGATCCAGGGTGACCGGCTCCACCACCGAAACTGCATGGAACCAGCTTATCAAATGGGGATCTTTCGGGGGATGTGTTGCAGACGGCGTGTTGCAGACGGCGTTGGCCGGATCCGCTAGATCCCTTGAGGGAGAAAAGTTGACGTGTTTGGGTCAAGTTTCAGGCGGCCAATCTGGCTTGATCGACCCAAGAGTTGACCTCCTGTTCGAGTTTATCGAAACTGCGCCGCAACGGGCACGGCAACGAAGACGTGGCGGGCAGCACCAGGCCAATGCCGGGGCACAAGATTCGTGCATAGGTGCGCGTGCAAAAAGCGGCGACACGGAAGCCGAACCCGGTGAGCCTGTAGCGATGGGTCTTGGGAATGCGTTCGATCAGGCCGTGCAGGCGGAGCCGCCGCAGTTGATAGGTCATGCGGCCTGGTGTGAGCTGGTCGATGGGTTGGCCGAGCAAGGCGGCGAGGTTGGTGCGCAGGTCGCGGTTGGAGAATCCTGCCGGCAACAGATCGAAGAGCAGTAAAGCGTTCCAAATGGCCCGCACCGTTGGATCGGCGAAACGGAGCGCCGAGGCCCGCTGTTGGTTCACGATGCGGGGCCGATTGAGTTGTTGGAAGGTCTCTTCGGCGAGAAGGCAGTCGTGCGTGATGCGCTGCGTTGGGAGGAGGCGGCCGTTGGCCTCGAAGCCGATTTTGCGTAGCGCGGGCAAGTTGCGCAGGCTCTTTCCGATGTAGAAGTCGCGGGTGTTGTTGATGGTGGTCTCGGTGCGCAGCGCCTGACCGTCCTTGTGGTACTGCTTGATGCGGGTCCCTTTGTAGTCGATGTGCAGAGATGGAATCACCCCATCGGTGATGACCCGGGTTCGGAAGCTCCCGGGGGTGGCCTTGGTGACTCCTCGGTCGAAGATCAGTTGTGCCTGTTTGGGGCGGCCGATATCCAGATTTTCCCGGATCACGTCCTCGAAGAAGATCCTCCCGCTGCGCGGGCGGTCCACGGCCGCAAAGGAAGCGGCGATCGTCGAGGCCACCTTGCACAGCAAGCCGGCGGACGCGACCCATTGGAGTGTGCGTACGATGGCGCGGCTTCAGGGTGTCAGCCCCGCAACCGTGCACCGGATCTGGCAAGCGTACCGCCTGCAGCCACACCGGGTTGAGCTTCAAGCTCAGCGCCGACCCAGAGTTCGTGGCTAAGGTCCGCGACATTGGAGGACTGTATCTGAACCCTCCCGAAAAGGTACTCGTCTTCAGCGTGGACGAGAAAAGTCAAATCCAGGCACTCGACCGGACGCAGCCGGTGTTGCCGATGCGGCCGGGGCTTCCGGAGCGGCAAACGCGCGACTATGAGCGGCAGCTTAGCCGGCTCAATCTGTGCCCCTGTGCCCCGTTCCCTGTTTGCAGCACTTCCTCCGCGCCCGACTCGAGCGGAGCGCCACGGGCGCCCCACACACCTCAGCAGCACGAGCTCTATCTGGCGTGCGAGACTCAGTAGGTGGGCAGATCACGGTATCGTCGCTGAGGAACTCGCATATGACAAGGAGGCGTTTTCTCTACAGTGTGCCGCTGCTGGCCGCCCCCGGGCGGTGGCTGGCGCAGGACCGGCCCGGGGCGGCGGCGCTGCCCGTCTTCCATGACGTGACATCGCGTTCCGGCATCAATTTTACGTGCGACGGCAGTCCGACATCACAGAAATACTTGATCGAGACAATGCCGGGCGGCGTGGCCATGTTCGACTATAATGGCGATGGCTGGCTCGATTTGTTCTTCGTCAACGGTGCCGCACTCGCCGACCCTATGCCGGAAGGCAAGGTGCCCGATAAATCCGATCCCCGGTTTTGGAATCGCCTATACCAAAACAACGGCGACGGCACGTTCACCGACGTCACCGAAAAAGCGGGCGTGCGCGGACATTCCTACGGCATGGGCGTGGCGGTAGGCGACTACGATAACGACGGCCATCCCGACCTGTATGTCACCAACTTCGGCCAGAACATCCTGTATCACAACAACGGTGACGGCACGTTTACGGATATCACTAAAAAGGCCGGCGTCGCTGGCGGGGGCTGGTCGTCAAGTGCGTGCTTCGTCGATTACGACCGCGACGGTTGGCTGGACCTGATCGTCAGCCGGTACCTCCAGTGGGATTTTTCCCAAAACCCATGGTGCGGGCCGCTGCAACCGGGTTACCGGAGCTATTGTCACCCCGGGTTGTTTAAGACTGTCACACATCTGGTCTATCACAACAACCGCGACGGCACGTTCACCGACGTGTCCAAGGAGTGCGGGATTGGCGCGGCGCCCGGTTATGGCCTCGGCATCGCGTTCAACGACTACGACCGTGACGGTTGGCCAGACATTCTGATAGCCAACGACAACATTCCTGAGCAACTCTTCCATAATCTCGGCAACGGAAAGTTTGAAGAGGTGGCGCTGAAGGTGGGCCTGGCCTACGATGAGGACGGTCACACGTTTTCCGGCATGGGCGCGGATTTCGCCGACTATGACAACGACGGCTGGCCCGATGTATTCATCGGCGCGCTGGGCAACGAGAGGTACGCCGTGTTCCGCAACATCAAAGGCACGTTTCGTTACGTTACTGGCCCGACCGGAGTTGGCAGGATCACGGCCATCCACTCCGGTTGGGGCCTGAAGTTCATCGATTACGACAACGACGGCTGGAAGGATCTGTTCATCGCACAGGGACACGTCATGGACAATATCGAGCTCAGCAGTCCGTCGCTCCACCCCAAGGAGCCGCCGTTGCTCATGCATAATAACCGTGGCAAGTTCGAGGACGTCTCGGCCGTTAGCGGCGACGCTTTCAAGATCCCGCGCGCGGCCCGTGGCGTAGCGTTCGGAGACCTTAATAATGACGGCTTCATCGACATCGCGATGAACGTACTGAATGGTCCCGCAGTAATCCTTGAGAACGGCGGTGGAAACGGCAACCACTGGCTGATCCTAAACACGCTCGGGACGGCCAGCAATCGTGATGGGATCGGGGCCAAGATTCGGGTGGTTTCGGAATCAGGCCTCGAGCAATACGGCCTTGTGACCACTGCCGGAAGCTACCAGTCGGCCAGCGATAAGCGCGTCCACTTCGGCTTCGGGCGGGACCGGACGGTCAAACTGCTCGAAATCACGTGGCCTAGCGGTCGGGCACAGACGCTGGAGAACGTCAGGGTTGATCAAATCCTCACGGTTCGGGAGCCGGAGAAATGAGTTGGAAGTCGCTGGCATGGTCGGGCCTGGCGATCGCCGCCGCTCTGGTAGTCAGCTACGCATTTCCGCAAATGACCGGCGGCGGGCGCAGGGCGCTGCCCGGCCGGCCTCTGCCGACCGGTTTGAGGCCTCCCGCGGTGCGCTTCGAAGATCTAGCACAGAAGGCCGGCCTCACGGGTGTGAACGTGTCCGGCTCGGATAAGCAGCAGATGTACATCGTCGAGAACACCGGAACCGGCGTTGCCATCCTCGATTACGACAACGATGGTCTCCCCGACATTTTTTTCGTCAACGGCGACCGTTTCGACCGGGCCGGACCCGAACCGCAACCCTTCCTCTATCACAACCTTGGCGGCCTCCGATTCGAAGACGTGACGCAGAAATCCGGCATCACTCACACTGGCTGGGGCCAGGGCGTTTGTGCGGGCGACATCGACAACGACGGCAACGTCGATTTATTCGTCACGTCCTGGGGTGAGAACGCGCTCTGGAAGAACTTGGGGAACGGTACCTTCCGCAACGAGACCAAGGAGCGCGGCCTCGCCGCCCCAAAGCGTTGGAGCACCGGCTGCGCCTTTTTGGATTACGACCGCGATGGGGCGCTCGACCTGTTCGTCGCTCATTACCTCAAGTTCGACCCCACGAGGGTAGCAAGACCGGGCGAGCGCGGTCAGTGCATGTGGAAAGGCTTCCCGGTTGTCTGTGGACCGATTGGCTTGCCGCCGGAGACCATGTCGCTCTATCATAACGACGGCCATGGCCATTTCACGGAGGTCTCGGCCCAAGCCGGCATCAGCACAGCTGAGGCGGCTGGCCTCACCGTGCTCACCGGTGATTTCGACAACGACGGTTGGCCCGACATCTACGTGACCGGCGATTCCACGCCAAGCCTGCACTTTCTCAACAAGCGCGACGGCACATTCCAAGAAGTCGGTGCCTACACGGGAGTGGCATACAACGAAGATGGCCACGAGCAGTCCGGCATGGGGGCGTCGGCCGGAGACTACGATCATGACGGAATGCTCGACATTTTTAAAACCAACTTCACTGATGACATCCCGAGCCTCTATAGGAACCTCGGGAAGGGGATCTTCGCCGACGTTACCGCGCGGGCAGGACTGGCGATGCACACGCAATTCGTGAGTTGGGGCTGCGGTTTTCTGGACTTCGATAACGACGGCTGGAAAGACATTTTCATCGCGAACGGCCACGTCTACCCGGATATCGATGCGCGCGGTGTCGGGCAAACGTTCAAACAACCCCGCCTGCTTTACTGGAACCGCCGCGACAAGGAGTTCTTCGACATCTCCCCCCAGGCCGGTCCGGGCATCTCGGCGCGCCACTCGTCGCGCGGCATTGCCGTTGGCGACCTTGACAACGACGGCGACGTCGAGATCGTTGTCGTGAACATGCATGAGGGTCCGTCGCTGCTCAAGAACTTCGGCGAGAAGGGGAACTCCATGCTCGTTCGGGCCCTCACGCCGACCGGCCGCGACGCGATCGGCGCGCGCCTGACGCTCACTGCGGCTGGCACCACCCAGATCGACGAGGTTCGGAGCGGCGGTTACTACATGTCGCAAGGCGACTTTCGCGTACATTTCGGGCTAGCCGGAGAGGCGGCCGCCGACCTGAAGATCCGCTGGCCCAACGGCAGCACCGACTCCTACCGTAGCCTGCCTGCAAACCACTGGATCACGGTGCAGCAGGGCCGCGGTATCGTACGTGTGCAAAAGCTGAATAGTAGATAGAACACAAATTAGCGCTGCAAATTACTGCGGTCGGGGTGCTCAGGCACTAGCGAGCGGGCCCATCGCTTCAGAGGTTGGGACCGTTGCGGCGAGACATCCTAACCTAAGGGCCCGTTAAGAAACAACATTTCCAATTCAGCGGAAATAACTGTGGACGGAAAGTATGTAGGCAGCACTCCGTCAGTTATTGGGCTGGTGGCGGGCGCTAGGCGATAGAAACAGCGAAGCCGGGATTCAGGGCGTGCAAGCGTTAGATGATAGTCAGCGCGCGCGGACAGGGCACGATGGACGCCACATTATTGAATCTCGCATAATATAGAGTCATTCCGGCCACAAGGAAGCCTGTTTCCAAAAGGCGCCGATGAGGCGGGGGCGACGACGCATCCTGCGGAGAGTCCGGCGGGCAGCGGCATTCAGTTGCCAGTAATCTTTCGGACACACGTTCGGCAGTTCGTGTTGCTTCCAGTAGGCCCAGATGTATTCCACCGGATTCAGCTCGGGCGCATACGCTGGCAGGTACTCGATTTGGATGTGGCCCTGGAGGCTGGCCAGGTAGTCGCGCACCAGGCCACTGCGATGTGCCGCCAGCCGATCCCAGACAATCAGCAGCGGTCCGTTGATCTGGTGGACCAGAGCTTCCAGAAACTCGACCACCTGTGCGCTCTTGACCGTGCCGGGATAGAGCCGAAAGTAGAAACTCCAGAAGGTCAGGCCGGCGATGGCCGACAGGGTCTTCCAGTTGAAGTTGTACTGCAGCACCGGGGTCTGCCCGCGCGGCGCCCAGGTCCGGCAGCGGTGCGGTCGCTGGCTTACTCCGCTCTCGTCGATGAAGACGATCGTGCGGCCCTGTTGGCGGGCTTTTTTTTAATTGCGGGCCATTGCTTCTTCTGCCACCCGCGGATCGCTTCTTCGTTGCGCTCGCGGGCCCGCCCCGTCGGCCGCTGGGGGCTCCAGCCGAGTGAGATCAGCAGCTTCCAGACATGCCCTTCGTGGTAGCGGACTTGGAACTCGCTTTGGATCAGGTGCGCCACGCGCGGGCAGGTCCAGAGAGGTGTTTCATAACCCAACGCCTCAGGCCCGCGCAGCAGGAGCTTGATCAGCCGTTCCCGATCTCTCGCGCTCAGCCGCGGTTTCCGCCCGGCCCGCCCCGCCTTCTTCAGCGCGGCCGCTCCGCTCAGGCGGTACTGCCTTGCCCAACGCGCCACCGTCTGACGGACGACCTTAACACGCCGTGCGACCTCGGTCTGATTCAGTCCCTTGTCGAGCAGTCGCACCGCGGCGAAGCGCCGCTTTTCCAGTGCCTCGAAATCGCGCTGAACTCCGGCGGGGTTGCCCATGCCTGATTATACAGAGTTCCAGCCCAGATGTGTAGCTATATTATGCGGGACTCAATAGACCAGAAAACGTCACGTAGGCGGTCAGCTCACTTGGCAGCGGCCTGATGGCGATAGCCGCCAGACCGCAACCCATGCTCATTTCGCGTAAGAAACAGCCTGAGTCGGCGCCGTCCGCTCGGCGAACGGCTGGAGGGCCGGGGCGGGATGTGCTCCGTCCTGGTACCAGTAGGCCACGCTGGTGTAATCGTCTTTGCTTGGGACCTGGCCACCCTCATAGCGCTGGTTCTGAATCAGGACTTTCAAAGACCTCTGAAACCGGACGGGATTGGTCACGTACCAGCGGTACATCCGGTTCTTACCTGCTTGGTTCTGGATGTAACCGGCATACATATAACAAAAGGTATGCTGAAAACCCCAACAGGACCCGTATTCGTCTTCAGTGCCTGGGGTGTGGGTCATGGCTTCTCCATCAAGATAAAAGATCGTGTCGCCCTCGCCCCACCAACCCGAGTAGCGAGTAAACACTTGGAGAAAGTTGCCGACATAGTGACCGCTACCGTGGACATCGAGAATGGTATGAAGTCCGTCTTGCGTGGGGTTGGACCGCTTCCATGTGCAGTGAAACCGGCTTTTCTCCTCTGCGTAAGCAGCGTTCTTCTCGTAATCGATGCCGTAAGCCACTGAGCGGGAGTACCGCACATCCCCGTCATTGGCCAGCACGAAACGGGCGCGCCTGGAAAACGGCATCGGCATGTGGCTCATGAAACAGCGGTGGTTGAGCTGCAGCAGAGCGGACTGATAATCAATCGGCGTCCTGTCCAGGGCACCAAAGAAATCCCAAAGAGGAACCCAGACACTGGGCTCCTTTTCATCGTCCCAGTAAACCTTCAAGGTTAGCCCAGAGTAAAGGTCCCCTGACTCTCCTGTGCTGTCCGTGATGTAGAGGTACGTGACCATGCCGGGTCCCGCGAGATTGGCCAGTTCGATTTCCTTACCCGGGTCCAGGTTGATGTCGTGGTACTCCATGTGATTGGCAAACTGCCCCGGACTCAAACGGTACAGCTCCTGCACGTTCTGGGCAGTGGCGCGGGAAACGCAAGACACAAACAGCGCCATCGCTACCAGAAGAATCCGGCAGCAGTGCGAGGCTCCGGGATCCCGGCGCCGCTGCTCCCAGGAGGTCGGAACCGTGCGAACAAAGAGCGACTTCACATTTCCTCCATCGTTGAAAAGTATTCAACCACAGTTTCCTTTTGGGCCTCGCGGCCGACGTCAGCATACCACAATGGTGTGTTTTGGAGACGCTGAGGCTCATCTTTTTCTCCTGAATGCCTGCCCTGCAGTCCCGAGAGGGTCGTCCTGCTCCTCCCAGGGACCTCGTAGCCAGCAACTGCAGCCCTTTCGCCTGATTCCACCGACACCTTTCCGTCCCCTACCTCCTCGCCGCTTGTGCGTTTTGCAGTACAGAAAACGAATCGCGGCGACGTGTTGCACCACGGTGCGAACCGCCAGTTTCCGCTTCCCGGGCAAGTGTGCCTGCTAGCGCCGGATATCGTCAGGCCCAGGATGGTCCAGGCGCTTGCCGGCATACTGGCGGAACTCTTCGACAATGCGCAGGTACTAGCGAATCGTGCTTTCGGCGTAGTTACGGCGCGCGAGTTCCTCGGGCATCCGCATCGGAAATGTAATCACAGAGATCTCCTTTCTCTGTGACCAACGCTATCGCGGACTCACCAGCCCGCACTCAGGACAAAAGTCGGGCGGCCGCCGCGCCAGCGGCTTCGTTGTGTGCTGGGCATGCTCAGCAGCTTGGAGGTGAAAGTCCTCCGGCCAACCTGATGGAGGTGAAGGCCTAGTGATGATGCAAGGGCTACTGCCGCGAGGCGGGGTCTGAAGGAAGCATGGATCAAACGTGCGAGTCGATGGACAAAAACCGGGTATAAGGCGCCAGCGCCGGACGAGCGGGCAACTTACCGCGAAGTCCGTATCCATCAAGGGTGCGAAGCGTAGATCCGGCGGCTGTGCACGGAAGGCGGCTGAGCTTACCCCAGGAGATCTGTCCTGTGTCGCCTCGGCGACTGGGGCCGTCGAGAGACAGCCTGACCGCAGGGCAGAAGTCAGCATAGGGCGCAGTAGGCCATGTCGTCGGCAAGGCTAGGGAGGCACTCCAATTGCCGAAAGGCGGAGCGAACCGATAGGCCGAACCGGGAACGGTGGTCGAAGGCCCACACGAGAGGAGAGGTGAGTAGGACATGAGTCTCAGGAGCGACAAGCGGCAGAACATCCAGATGGAACTGGACTTCTCTTCCGCGCCAGCGGGTGAAGCCCGCGAAGCGGGAAGGGAAGAGACCGAATCGCTTCCGGCGGTTCATGAACCCGAAAGCCTAGGCAGCACAAATCGATTGATGGAGGAAGTATGTGAGCGAGAAAACCTGAAGGAAGCATTTGCGGCAGGTGAAGGCTCCGCCGTGGCCTTCCGAAACAATTCTAACCATTTCTGTTTTGGCACCTTAGCCGCATTCTATACCTGAAACTCCCTCAGGCGACCCCCGAAAAGATGTGGGTAATTGAAAGCTCGGACCGCCGTGTACGGACCCGTACGCACGGTGGTGTGGCAGGGGTCGGCGGGCGACCGCCGCTCCTATGCCGATCAAGTCTGCAAGCGGGAAGTCAGCGCCGCGCCACGATCCCAAGTCTTCTCGGAGCCGATCAGCCTGAACGTCGGATTTTGCGAAAGCCGCTCGGCGTTGTTGACATCCTCGTATCCCGCCATGCGGCTGTGGACCGACTGCGCAACAAGTCCGCCAGAGGTAGCTGCGTGTTTTTTCCTCGACGTGAGTCGGTCAGGTGCTGGGCGATGAGATCACCGAGGCCCAATCGCTCATCCAGTTCTCGCACCCCAATGAGGCCACCGTCAGAGGTGACGCGTGATTCCTGGAAATCGACTTTCAACGAGGCGTTGCAGGAGAGCTGAAAGGGTCCGTTTTGTATCTCACCCATGGGGTGTTGACCTCCCGGAGCGTCTTCATCGCGTTGAAACCCGTATGAATAAAGGCCTCGGAGTCCATCAAGAGGTTATCAGTAACTGCTGAAAACGGAAATGTCGGTTCAGGATGTTCTGGCGTATTCTGGTGACATTCAGTCCTCGCGGTCAAGGGTTCGCTGCGCCGCGCAACCCTCTCCGTTGCGGTCCGACCGGCAAGACCGGGCCACACTGTTCGAAACATGGAGGGCCAAACGCTCAAGTTCCCGCCAATTGGCCACTTGTCCAGGTTCTTGCGCAGAGCAGGAGATCCTGACTAGAATGAATAGTAGACGCACCAAGCGGGTGCACGTGGCGTGGCACTCAAATCACGCATATTACAGTACGTGAGGCGGGCTTGTACGATGGCAGCGGCGTGGTGACCGTCTTCTGGCCTCGCTGTTCGGAGAGCGGACGGAGCGAATACCTATGCCAGTTCGAATGAAAGACATCGCGCGGGATTGTGGCGTCGCTGTCGTGACCGTCTCGAAGGTCCTTCGGGGGCACGCTGACATCGGCGAGGAGACAAGATCTCGCATCCTGAAGCGCGTTCAGGAACTAGATTATCACCCCAACTGGGCTGCGCGCACGTTAGCTACGGGCCGTACGTATACAATTGGCTTCATCGTCCCCGACCTCACGCATCCCTTCTTCAGCCAGATTGCCAAAGGCATTGTGCACCAGATTCGGCCTAAGAATTACAGCCTGCTGATTACCTCCTCGGAAGAGGACCCGCAGCTCGAAGTGGAGGAGATCGATACGATGCTGCAACGCCAGATCGACGCTTTGATCGTTGCGTCCGTGCAGATTTCGAGCGTGTCCGGTGTTTTCGCACGACTAGAAGGGCGCAACGTCCCTTACGTGATGGTCGACCGCGCCGTGCCGGGCCTGAAAGCGAACTACGTCGGTGCCGACGATGAGCGCATCGGCGAAATCGCCGCCGAGCACCTGATCGCGCAAGGTTACCAACGGATCGCACACATCCGCGGACCCGAAATCAGCACTGCAATAGGCCGCCTGCGGGGGTTCAAGCGGACACTGGAGCGGAATGGCCTAGAAGTGCCGCCGGAATACATCGTCTTCGCCGGAGCGCCGGACGACCGCGGCGACGAGACCGGTTATGAAGCCATGCAGCAATTGTTGCAGCTCGAGTCTAGGCCGGACGCGGTCTTCTGTTACAACGATCCGGTAGCGGCGGGCGCACTGCGCGCCGTTTTACAAACGGGTCTTCGGGTACCCGAAGACCTCGGGTTGATAGGCTCTGCAAACCTGCGGTATTCCGACATTCTCCGCGTGCCTCTTTCGAGCATCGACCAGAGTGCTGAGGTGATCGGCGAGCATGCTGCACGGCTCGTGCTGAAGCTGCTCCAATCCAAGAACCGCGCTACGCCGAGGCGCATTCTTATTCCTTCCACGCTAGTGATCCGCGAGTCAAGCAACCGCGTCGGCAGGGGGGAGCACGCAGAAGCAGGCATGGACCAAAATCACTAGTACTACTGTGTTACAAACTGAACAATTTAGTGTAGAATTGTTTCGTGGGAACCGACGCAGCGCCAAGCCCACAGCACAAACGCTTTGCGGCCTATCTGGATGGCTTGGCGCAGGCCGCAGGGCACGCCGATCGGATGATCCCTTTGCGCTCCTACTGCACCGGCTTGCTGTTGCCCGGTGAGCGGAAGAGCGTCGAACCGATGGCGGCGCGACTGGCGCCCCAGAATGTCCGCCGGATGCATCAGTCCTTACACCACCTGGTGGCGGATGCTCCCTGGAGCGACGAGGCCGTGCTGGATCGGAGCCTGGATTTCGTGTTGCCCGCCATGCTGGCACGCGGTCCGGTGGTGGCCTGGGTGGTGGACGACACCGGCTTTCCCAAGAAAGGCCAGCATTCGGTCGGGGTGGCGCGCCAGTACTGTGGCCAAATCGGCAAGCAGGAGAACTGCCGGGTGGCGGTCAGCCTTTCCATGACCACCGAGAGCTCGAGCATGCCGGTCGCCTTCCGCCTGTATCTGCCTGAGACCTGGGCCCACGACAGCAAGCGGCGGGACAGAGCGGGAGTGCCGGCTGACATTTCATTCCGAACCAAGCCCGAAATCGCGCTGGCGCAGATTCGTCAGGCACGCCAGCGGGGTATTCCCGAAGGAGTGGTGCTGGCTGACGCTGGATATGGGACCGACAGCGGATTCCGCACGGAGTTGACGAAACTGGAGTTGCGCTATGTCGTGGGAATCCAGAGCACGCTGACCGTTTGGGAACCGGGCCAAGAACCCCATCCGGCACCCCGCGGTCGCGGCACGGGTCGTCCGCCAAAGCTGCTGCGACGGGATCCGGAACACCAACCGGTCTCGGTCAAACAACTGGCGTTGTCGCTGCTCGCCGAGCACTGGAAAACGGTGACGTGGCGGCAGGGAGTGAAACAGAAACTGCGGTCCCGGTTTGCGGCGATCCGTGTCCGCCCCGCGCACCGGGACTACTGGCGCAGTGAGCCGCACGCCGAGGAGTGGCTGCTGATGGAATGGCCCCAAGGTGAGGAGCAGCCCACCAAGTATTGGCTCTCGACGCTGCCGGCTGACACTTCCTTGACTGAGTTGGTGCGCATGGCTAAGCACCGCTGGATCATTGAGCGCGACTACCAGGAACTGAAACAGGAGTTGGGATTGGGCCACTTCGAGGGGCGCGGCTGGAGAGGCTTTCATCACCATGCCACGCTTTGCCTTGCCGCATATGGGTTCCTGGTGGCCGAACGGAACCGTTTTTCCCCCTCGGCACACGCCGGTCATCTCCGACTATCAACACCCCAGTTCCCGCCAGACTTCCGCCCGCGCGGCTCGCGTCCGTTCCGAGCGGCATAGTCGGACCTCCATCACCACCCTACGCGTCACGATTGCCCGACGCCTTCTGGCGGAGCTTCCTTGCTGCCCGTTTTGTGGGTCACGACGTTTATAACACAGTAGTACTCGGAGTTTGTTGAAAAAGCCTCTGAAACAGGGCACCTGAGAGTTGTTTTGGCCGTCTAAGAGATATGCGCGGAGACGACCAGCAGCAGTTCAGCGTGTTCAGCTATGTTTCACCCGAGGATCGGGTTCCCCAGGATCACCCCTTGCGCGCTATGCGCACGACCGTCAATGAGATCTTGAGGACCATCTCGGAGGAGTTCGAGGCCCTGTACGCCGAGACCGGTCGCCCCTCGATCGCGCCGGAGCGGTTGCTGCGGGCACTTCTGTTGCAGATTTTCTACTCGATCCGGAGTGGACGCATGCTGACGGAGCAACTGGACTACCACCTGCTGTTCCGTTGGTTCGTGGGGATGGAGATGGACGAGCCGGTCTGGAACCACTCCGTATTCAGCAAGAATCGGGAGCGGCTGCTGAATCAAGAGGTGGCGCAAACATTCTTCGCGCGGGGTGTCGGGACAAGCGAAAGGACTCTTGTCCGACGAGCACTTCACGGTGGACGGCACCCTGGTGGAAGCCTGGGCTAGCCAGAAGAGCTTACGGCGCAAGGACGGTTCCGATGACCACCATCCGGGCGGCACTTCCCACGGGGAGAAGCGCAGCAACGAGACCCATGCGTCGAAGACCGATCCAGAGGCGCGGTTGTACCGCAAGGGGAACGGGCAAGAGGCCAAGCTGAGCTACCTGGGATACGTGATGGTCGAAAATCGGCATGGCTGGATCGCCAATGCTATGGTGACCCAGGCGGACGGGACGGCGGAGCGGGATGCGGCTTTGTTGAGGGTGCACCGCCCGTGGCGGAAGAGCCGGAGGAGAGGCCCGCGGAAGCCCTTCACTGTGGGTGCCGACAAGGCTTGCGATACGAAGGATTTCGTTTCGACGCTTAGCTCCCTGGAGGTACGACCGCATGTGGCCCGCAATGTGATGCGCACGGGCGGCAGCGCGCTGGATGTCTCCGTTACTCCCTCTCCTACCGCGATCTGGAAGAGATGGCGGCGGAACGCAAGATCAGCGTGGATGCAGCTGCCGCCAAGCGATTCTTCCGTAAGGCCTTGGCTGCGGCGAATCGTCCTCTTCCCCGAGTCATCAATGTCGACGGCAATCCATCGTACCCGAAGGTGGTCACGGAACTGAAGCAGGAGCGGAAGCTGGAGCGTCGGTGCCGGTGTCGCACCTGTCCGTACCTGAACAATATCGTTGAGCAAGACCACCGGGCCGTGAAACGGTGCATCAACGCCAAGCAGGGCTTCCGGTCCTTCGACGGAGCCGGGCGAACAATCCAGCGTTACGAGGTCATTCCAATGATTCGGAAAGGGCAGGTGAGGTGGTTGCCGAAGGGCGAGGTCACCGGGCAAATTCTCTTCATCCATCAGACCTTCGGACTGAAGGCCGCGGAACGAACTGACCGCTTAGCCGGCTCAATCTGTGCCCTGTGCCCCGTTCCTGTTTGCAGCACTTCCGTTCGGTCACAAGAAGCACTCTCTTAGGCTCAGGGGCCCAGGGAGGCCCAGGGAGCTCAAGTCTTGACACTCTGACTCGCTAGCTGTAAGCTTTTAGTTACCGGTACAGTGACATGCGCGTATTAACTGTTTTGCTGCTACTCGGCGCGGCTCCCATCCTAGCCGCTCCGCTGTCAATCGAGAACGATACAGTACGGGTGACCGTGGCCACCCAGGACGGCCGCTACTGGCTGGAATTCCGCGCGAAGCGCGGCGATGGGTCTTGGCGGCCAGTGCTGGCCACCGCCGCCGAAGCCACCGGAGCGCCCTGGGGCTCTAACCGCCAGATGGTCAGTGAGGACCCGCAGATCGTCTGGAAGCAAGGCGGTGGCGTTCTGGAGTCCGAGGCGTTCTTCACAAAAGCTGAAGCCATTGACGTCCAAACGCTCATTCTGACGGGTGGGGCTGCCGGGCAGGTGATCGAGGAGCGCGTGACGATTGCCTCGCCAGGGCGCGTGCACATTGACGTGCGCGGGATCACGGCATCGCCGATCGAACTGAGCCGGCTAATGAGCAACTTCTACCTTGTTCCGGACGGCAAGGCCTTTGGGTATGCGCTCCCACTCGATTTCGCGTGGCTGCCGGTTCTGCACTGGGAGGCCGACGACCTAGCCTCGGACCACTTTTTCCGCTCGCCGGTGGTGATGGCGATGGCGCACGGCGCCTACGCGGCGCTGGTGCCCGACCTGACACTGATAGAGAGATCCCGCCCGGTGCCGCACGCACTGGACTTGCGCGTCACGCGGGTGAAGGCGGAGGCTCCTCGGCTGTCCTACGGGCTTAGTACTTCCGAAGTTGTGCCTCACACCTTTGCGCGGCACCGAGATGACCAGACGGTGCCCGTAATCGGCACGCAAGTGCATTATGCTTTCGACGTGCTATTGGGAGAGGCGAAGCTGCCGGAAGAGGTGACTGAACGGCTGACTTCATATTTGTGGAAGACCTACGGCGAGGGGTTCTGGCAGGACATCCGGCCCCAGGTGCTGCCCTTTGAGGAATACGGGCGAAGGTATTCCTACGTGCATGAACTGCGGCGGTGGGCAACGCGGGTGGATCTGCCCGGCGGCCGGGTTTATGGGCTCAATAACACGCACCGCCGCGGAGCGAACTTTCACGCCTGGGAAAATGACGTTCACGTGGGCTTTGGAACCACGTACTACGCCCGCAAGTGGGGGGATAAAGACCTGGAAGAGATCGGTGAAGGACTGCTGCGGCTGAGCCTGTCTTCGCCGCGGAGGGACGGCGCATTCCCATGCATTTACAATCTTAGCGACCACCAGTGGGAGGGCTCGCTGTTCTGGACGGCGCGGTCGGCCGACCCCTTTGCGGGCTACGATGCGGCGGCGATGGGTGTGACGGCGTGGTGGCAGCTCTACTGGCTGGAAAACCTAAAGAAGGACCAGGCAGAGATCCGCGAACGGGTGATCTCCTACGCGCGGTTCCTCGAGCGGGAGCAACTCGCATCGGGAGCGATTCCGACTTACTACTACAAGGACTTGACGCCGGCACCGCAGTTGAAGGAAGCGGGGACAACGGCATTGAGCGGTGCGGTGCTGGCCAAGGCGGCGTTGCTGATGAAAGATGAGCGATTGCAGGTGGCGGCGGTGGAGGCGGGGCGGTTCGTCGAGCGGGAGTTGATGCCGCGGTTGAAGTTCCAGGATTTCGAGAGTTTCTATTCGTGTAGCCCGACGCCCGTGCTCTGGGCTGACCCGTGGACCGGATTGCTGCCGCAGAATAACTTGGCGATCGAGTGGGCGGCGGACGAGTTTTTGGCGCTGTACCGACTCACGGGCGAACGGCACTGGCTTGAGAAGGGCGAATACATTCTGAGCAATTTGTCGCTGTACCAGCAGGTGTGGGCACCTCCGTACTACGCCACTTACCTGTATGGCGGCTTCGGAGTGATGAACACGGACGGCGAATGGAACGACGGACGGCAGGCGCGGTTTGTTTCGACGTACGCAGACTACTACCTGGCGACTCGGAAGCCGGAGTATCTGGAACGGGCGGTGGCAGCGGCACGGGCGGGCTTTGCCCTGATGGACATCTCCGAAAACCACGGGAACAACATTAATCAGCTCTCTGTGCCGCCTGGCGTTGGGCTCACGCAAGCCGAGGGCGCGGGGCAGGGTTATGCGCCGGAGAACGTTTACCACGGCGGGCCGAAGAGTCTCACGGGTTGGACGGGTTTCAACTGGAGCTCGGGCGGGGCGCTCGCAGCAGCGGCCTATCTGGACGCGAAGTTCGGCACGGTCTGGGTGGACGGCGAAACCAAACGCGCATTCGCGATTGACGGTGTGCGTGCGTCCGTCGTGTCCTGGGATGGCCATGCGATTTCGCTCCACGTCGACAACGTGCTGAAAGACTTGCCGCACCCCTATAGTGCGGAGCGCGAGATCAAGATCAAGTTCGGCGGGCTCAACAGGGCTACCTACGACGTGACGGTGGACGGGCAGGCCTTTCGCAACCGGACAGCGGAAGAACTAGAAACAGGCTTAACCGTACGGATCTGAGCGGGCTGTTGAGGGCCTGTAGTTGCGGATAAAGGGTTCTGCATCAATGAGTTGTGAGTTGCCCACAACCTCGGCGATCCGCTGTCGTGGCGGGATGCGTCGTCGTGCCGGTGGGCGAAACCCCTGGCATGCGGTTTCCTGGGCTCTGGAGAACCAGAGCCGAGTCACCTTCGACTTGGCCGTCTCGGGAGCGAGTTTCCAAGGCCCATGCGAGCTCGCATCTCTCCGAACCGAATCAAAGAAAGGCAGCACCCTCCACATCGCCAGGCACTCCGGGGGCGGAGACGCGATGCTGAGCACACTCATGGACGCCGCGCTGGCCCGCAAGTCCGTGCATCTACAGGGGCTCAAGTGCTATTACACTCTTCGGATACGAGGTGAGGAATGAAGGGATCGTTTGTTTTTTTGGTGATGGTGCTCGCTGCCGCGAGTGCGTTTGGTGCGCAATCGGTGTCGTTCCGAGCCGGTGCGGAGGAAATCGTCTTGAGCAACGACCTGTGCCGTATCGTGTGGAAGAAGACGGCGCAGGGCTGGAGCGGCGAGTCGCAGATCAAGGCAAAGGGCAAGTGGAAAACTATCGGACTGGACGGGATGCCGGACCAAGGCCCGTACGCCGTGCTCGAGCAGCGCCATGATCCGGCCAACGATGTTTACGCCGTCCAGGATTTTGCGGATAAGTTCAAGCCCGCGCGCGCCTATGCCAGGCCGTGGAAACAGACGCCTGCGCGCGTGCTGAGCGCGTACCCCCCCGCTGCAAGCCGGCCGCAAGTGATCCGGCTATCACCTGGCGAGGTCGAGATCGCGTGGGATTTCCCGATCTTGGACGGTGGCAAGCAGGTCTGGAACATCAACGCGACATTCGTGATGCACGCGGGCGATCACCACGTGACGGAGATAGTGCGGTACAAGCGGTTGGTTGCGGGCGACCCCGTACGGATTCGCCGGTCGTGGTACATTCGCGGCATCCCACACGATCTGATTCCAAGCAACGTACACGCAACCACGCAGCTCGCTTGGCGCTTCAATGAAGGCACGTTCATGGTGCTGGCCACGCACGACGGGCCGTGGACGCCTTACCAGGGCGGTGCGGGGCTGGTCAACGTGACTCTCGGTAACGAC
Organism: Bryobacterales bacterium; assembly: GCA_963719445.1. Taxonomy (GTDB): domain Bacteria; phylum Acidobacteriota; class Terriglobia; order Bryobacterales; family Bryobacteraceae; genus DASWZN01. Next base: position 1,127,316 of record OY970385.1, on the reverse strand, counting down.
ACTCAGGAGCCGGATGACGGCAAGCTGCAGGAATCACCGGACCAGGCCATTGTCTACCAGGCGCCGCCGTCGATGCAGACTCAGGGCTGGGTGGAGTTGCGCCGTGGCGAAACGTATACGCTCAAGCACTACATCCTGATGCATCCCGAATACCCGTTCAAACGCGCGTTCCTCGACTACGAGCACAAGCTGCAGCCGATTGAGTACCTGGCGCCCCGGTATCCGTGGCGGTACTTCCTCGACAAATGCGTGTGGACGCTGCGCTGCACGCCTGACGCATTCGACGACCACGGTGACTGGGGTCTTTACTGGAAGTGCTGGTATAACCTAACGGATGACCCCGTGGTGAGCCAAAGCAGCCACGCATTTGTAGACAAAGTCCACAGCCTCGAGTGGGGCGCATCTTGGGACATCTGGAATGCATATTTCCTGCTGCTATACGGACGCAGGTACAAGGACGAGTGGGCTCTTGAGCGCTACAAGAAGCTGCGCAACGGCATTGTGATACCCAAGTGGCAGATCGAGGACCCATCATCCCTGCTTGACGGAGCGTACTGGATGGAGATGGACGAACAAGGCAGGTTCCACATTTCGAACTGGATGCATCTTAGAACTCCGCGGGTCGTCTGGGTTTGCGATGCGGCGAAGATCGGCTATTTCCTGACGATGCTTTACCAGGAAACGGGTGACGAAGTGCTGCTTGAAAAGGCGAAGAAGGCGTCCGATTTCCTGACGCGCATCCAGGAAGAGAACGGCGATCTGAAGGCGAGCGTGCTTTCTGAGGACGGGAGCATTAACTGGCCGACCAACCTGGCCGGCACATCCAGTGCCGTGATGCTGTGGGCGAAACTGTACGAGGTGACGAAGAACCCGAAGTACCTGGCCGTAGCGAGGAAGGCGGCGGACTATTGCATCCGCACATGGCTGTCGAACGACCGCTGGCAGCCGTTCGGTGGCGAGTTGGATTCCCACCAGCGAGCGGACCATACCACGACGATGTACGCGACGATGGCGTTCGCCGAACTGGCGCTTGTGAGCAAGGAACAGAGATACCTTCAGGCCACAATCGACACGGCGAACCACCTCGTTGCCGGCCAACTTCGTTATGACATCAATTGGAGCTACTACCGCAAGGAAGGGCGCTGGAACGGCTCGGACGTCAAGACGCAGGGCTCACTGCAAGGCACGGTGCGGCCGGAGTGCACGTACGCAATGTACATGGCTTGGAAGGCGACGGGCGATCCGCTGTACCGCTACAGCATGGAGCAGCACACGAACTGGATGACGCACATGCAGTTCGACAACCCGGACAGCCCGAAAACCTTCGGCGGTGGCCATGAGGGTATGCATATCCCGCTGGACAACATGAACGGGTTCGGTGCGAACTTCTGGCCGGAAACCGTGGGTCAGGGCGTCGCAGCCATAAAGATCATGAACGATGATGATCTTAAGGCAGGGCAATGATTGCCCGGCTGTCTTGTGCCATTGCCGTTGGGGCTGCCGCGGGCGCGGTGCAGCCGGCGATGGAAAACGGATCTTCTGCGGATGACCCGCGGAGGCGCGGAACGGCCATCACTGGCCCGTGTTTGAAGTGCGAGGGGTGGTGGTATGGCGCTGGATCAAATCCCTATGGGCGAGGCGGATCATGGCGAGATGGCAATCCAAGCCGCCCATAAAGAGCTATTCAAGGGCTCATTTAACGGAGGTCCTGGCCCTTTTTCTGCGTTGGCTGGTCAAAGAGCGGTGGACTTAATCTGTCTGGAGCGTTGATCAGCGGGGTCGAACAGTGGATTTCCTGCTGAGTGAGAGGCGACACGTGGCGGCTGGAAAACGGTTTTCTCGTGAGGCGACGAAGCATCACGGTGCACATCGAGTGATCACTTTGGATGCCTACCCGGCTTGGCATCGAGCGGTGGCGGAAGTGAAGTCAGCTGGTACGCTTCCATTGCGCTGTGTGTCTGCGATCCAGCAAGTACTTCAAGTAGTTGAACAGCGGTGGTACAGATTCCAGAACCGATGACCATAGGGAGGCGAGCAATGAGAAAGGGCGTCTTACTGCTGACGCTGTGCGGTGGGTTGACCGCGGCAGACCCGGTTTCGTTCAAAAGCGGCGCGAACGAAATCACGCTCAGTAACGGCCTGTGCCGCATCGTGTGGGCCAAGGTGGCCGAAGGCTGGAGCGGGGCGGCGCAGATCAACGTAAGCGGCGACTGGAAAACGCTCGGCGTAGACGGCATGCCGGGGGGCAGCGCTTACGAGGTGCTCGAGCAGCAGGACAATCCAGTGTTCCGCCACGCCACCTTTGCGGACGAGTTTAGGCCCTTGCATATCGTTCGCAAAGGCCGGCTTGGGACGGGGCTGCCGATCGACACCCATGGGGCATTCCCCACCAACTCGCCCAAGTTAGTGAAGTCCTCGCCGCAACGCGTAGAGATTTCGTGGGAGTTCACAATTTCCGCGGGCGGCCGGACGTTGTGGAACGTGGCGGCGAATTACGCCCTCGAAAGCGGAATGCAGCACGCGCTCGAAACCGTGAAATTCACCCGTGTTGCTCCGGGCCGGCCTGTGCGCGTTCGGCGCGTCTGGCACATCACCGGCATACCGCACGATCTAATCAGTAGTTCCATCCGCAGTGTGACTCAGGTTGCGTGGCGCTTGCCGCACGGTACGTTCATGGTGCTGGCCACCCGTGATGGTCCGTGGACTCCGTACTCGGGTGGGGGGGGCACGCTGAATTGGACGCTCGGCAATGAGTTCCAGCAATTCATTGACGGCAAGCTGCAATTCTCGCCGGACCAGGCAGTTTTTCACCAGGCGCCCCCTTGCCTAGACAAGGAGGGTTGGCTCGAACTGGGCAAAGGCGAGACGTATTCGCTGAAGCACTACATCGTGATGCACCCGGCCTACACCTTCAGCCGTACTTTTATCGACTACATGCGGAGGCTCCAACCGCTTGAGCACATGCCCCCGCGTTACTCATGGCGATACTTCGTTGATAAGTGCCTCTGGACCCTTCGCTACACGCCTGAAGGTTACGACGACCACGGCGATTGGGGCCTTTACTGGAAAGATTGGTACAACCTGACGAAGGATCCGGCGTCGAGCCTTCAGGGCTTGGATAAAGTCCACAGCCTCGATTGGGGAGCATCTTGGGACATCTGGAATGCGTACTTCCTCTTGTTGTACGCCCGGAGGTACAACGACCCGTGGGCGCTGCAGCGATATCAGAAGGTCCGGAACGGGATTGTCGTCCCGAAATGGCAGGTCCAAGACCCCGAATCGCCCATTGAGGGCGCGTTCTGGATGGAGCTGGACGATAAGGACCAGTTTCACATCTCGAACTGGATGAGCAAGAAGAATCCCCGCACGGTTTGGGTTTGCGATGCTGCAAAGGTCGGATACTTTCTCGTGTTGCTGTGGGAGAAGACGGGGGACACTGTGCTGCTCGATAAAGCCAAGCGCGCCGCCGAGTTCCTCCTGCGCGTGCGGAAGGAAGATGGCGACCTGCGCGGCAGCGCGTTCGCGGACGACGGCTCTGTAGTGTCTCCGTCGAACCTCGGCGGAACGGTGAGTCCCGTGCTGTTGTGGTCGAGGCTATACCGCGTTACAAAGGACCGGAAATACCTGGATGCAGCGGTCCATACAGCCGATTTTTCGGTGAACACCTGGTTGTCGAACGACCACTGGCAGACCTTTGGCGGCGAAATTGACTCATTCGAATACGCCGACTCCACCTCGACGATGTACGCCGCGATGGCGCTCTCGGAACTGGCGATCGCAACCGGTGAGGAGAAGCACCGCGAGTACGCGCGCAAACCAGCGAACCACCTGGTGGCCAACATGTGGCTGTTCGACATCAACTGGGGCTATTACCGCAAGGAAGCGCGCTGGAATGGTATGGACGAGCGGACGGCCGGCTCACTACAGGGCTGGATACGACCGGAGTGCACCATGGCGATGTACCTGGCCTCGAAAGCCACGCATGATCCGCTGTACCAGGAGGCGCTTGAAGCGCACGGAAACTGGATGACCCATATGCAGTACGATAATCCGGACAGTCCCTACACGTTCGGCGGCGGTCACGAGGTGCTTGAGATCCCGGCCGACCACCTGAACGGATTTGGAGCCAATTTCTGGCCGGAGACGGTGGGGCAGGGAGTTGCTCTCTTAGAACACATGGACGACTTGGACCGCGAGTCCGAGGACCGGATACGATGAAAACGCCATCCATCCTTGTTGTTGGCAGCATTAACATGGACCTCGTCTTGAAGACCGAGCGCATGCCGCGGCCTGGCGAGAGCTTCATCGGCCAGCAGTACCACTACATTCCTGGCGGCAAGGGCGCGAACCAGGCGGTTGCGGCCGCACGGCTCGGCGGCCAGGTGACACTCTCGGGCAGACTTGGTTTCGACGCGAACGGTGTCAGACTCAAGGAGTACCTCGAAAGCCAGCGGATCTCGACCGATTTCGTGGCGATGGACGAGAAAAGCCAGTCCGGGCTCGCCGTCATCATCCTCGACGCCTCGGGACAGAACTCGATAATTGTGTACCCGGGCGCCAATATGGACATCCAAGAAGGCGAGGTACAACGCGTGTTCGCCGAGTGCCATTGCGACGTGGTGATGCTTCAGCTCGAGATTCCGCGTAATATCGTGATCGAATCCTGCCGACTGGCGCGCGAGAAGAACATCCCCGCAATTCTTGATGCCGGTCCGGCGCAGACGTTTCCACTGGAAGAAGTCCACGGCCTGGAGATCCTGACTCCGAACGAGACTGAAACCCTCGCGCTCACCGGTATCGAGTGCAAGACGCTCGCGGACGCGGACCGCGCGGCCAGGGTCCTCGCAGAGCGGTCGGGCGCGCGCGCAGTCGTGATCAAGCTCGGCGCGCAAGGCGCGCTATTATTCGCCAACCGCAAGACTGAGCTGTTTCCAGGGCACAGGGTCGAGGTTGTCGATACGACTGCAGCCGGCGATGCGTTCACGGCCGCGATGGTCGTCAAGTACGTCCAGACCGGCGATCTTGCGCAGGCGATCCGGTATGGCAATCTGGCCGGAGCGGTCACTGTTACGCGCTTGGGCGCGCAGCCGTCGTTGCCTACCGACGAAGAGGTCGCGGCATTCGAGCGAAGCCTGCGCCGTGAGGGGAAAGAAGCCCGTGTTTAAGCTCGCACCCTCCGTCATGTGTGCGCACTTCCTAAGCCTAGGGGAAGATATCGGCCAACTCGAGCGGGCCGGAGTGGACTTCTTCCACATTGACGTGATGGATGGCCACTTCGTACCCAATCTGGCGCTGAATTTTGATATCGTGCGCGCAATCCAGACCGCGACCGTGGTGCCGATGGATGTGCACCTGATGGTCGAGAATCCCGAAGTGTACGCCGAGATTATTCGCGAACTTCGGATCCCGCACGCTTCTTTTCATCTGGAAGCAACGAAAAGCCCGATCCGGCTGATCAGAACCCTGAAGGATTGCGGCGCGGAGACTGGCGTCGCGTTGAATCCATCGACCGGCATCGACGGACTGAGTTACCTGCTTGACGATCTCGATTACGTTCTGGTCATGACGGTGGAGCCGGGCTTTGCCGGCCAGAAGTTCATTCCCGCCATGCTGGACAAGATCTCAGCGGTCAAGGAATTGATGCGAGTGCGCAGGCGGGACGTGCCGATCCAGGTTGACGGCAACCTGAACGCTGAGACATCAAGCCTCTGTATTCAACGGGGTGCGAGCATCCTAGTCGGAGGCACTTCGAGCATTTTTCGGAAGGATCTGGATGTTTACACTGCTTGCCTAGAGTTTAGGCAACGGGTGAGGGAGCCTACCAAATGCGCCCGCCGGGATTCGCCATGAGGCCCTGATTCGTTCAGTGTAGGAGTCAAATTCGTGATGCCCAGGCGCCCAAACTCACCGGCGACTTGCCGGATCAGCTCCAATTCGGTGGCCGAGAAGGTGCATCCACCAAAAGTAAGCGGCACCAAACTTGACTGGCTCACAAGCTCTCTGGATGGCTCGCAGGATAGATTAGTGGAGCTGTTCACAGAAGTCCAGCAAGAACTTCAAGGCCAGTCCCTGAGATTGAGGCAGTACGCGGCTGGTGAGGCGAAGGCGACGAGATGTTCTATATCGACGGAAAGAAGGCGATGCAAGGTACGGGTTCCGAAGACTACTCTGTCCTTGCGGGGAAGCGTGATTATCCCCAGTGCTTAGCCGTTCGGGTCGGCCGGCTTTGGACATCTGTAGGTAGGACGCTACCATCTGGCATTTCCCGAACCGCACGCCTAAGTGGTGCAGGTCCGCCCCACTGGCTGGGATGTAGTATTCGAGTTTGCCGAGGAAACGACTGATTTTGCGTGTGGGCGAGCCTCTCACGCTAAAGGCATAAGCGCCTATGAATACAGGCAGGGGCGGTTTCCCGAAAGCGGTGGCGCTCGAGGGCAGCGTCGCCGAAGGGGAGGTTCAGCGAACAGATCGTTGGTGTGGCTCGGAGCCATCGTTCTTGAGCTATCGATACCGACGGCAGGCACGCAGACCGGCCAGAGGCCGATCCGAGTCAAAGAGGCAGACATCACGCGACTGCTGTGGGACCGTGCCGCGTTGCACGGATTTCCGGCGCAAAAGCACACGCCCGGCACCCCGGGGCCGCCATGGTCCGTTGAGAGCTGGACCAGTGCGGAACAGTACCTGAGTTGGTCCGTCGATGTGACGCAGGCGGGCGAGTATTCGATTTTTCTGCTCTATTTATGCAAGCCGAGTTCAGCGGGGTCCGAATACGAGATCGCCGCGGGAGCAAGCTGGATCAGAGGCACCGTGCGGGAGACTGGCAACGCGTGGCAGAGACCCGTGTGGGACCGGGTCGAGGTGCCGGGCCACCTGAAGCTCTCGGCCGGGTTCGCGACGATCACCTTGCGCGTGACTCGCAAGCCGGATTCAATCCCCGAGATCATGCAACTGAGGGCACTCGAACTCGGACGCCCGGCAGTTATCAAGGCGATTGCGGAAAGAGCGAAGAAACAGCGTGCCACCACGGAGTGGTTCGTTGCAGCCAAGTACGGCGTGATGTTTCACTGGACCGCGAGAACGCAGCTCCGCCGCGGCCCGCAGAAGCGATTTTGCGACGCGATGCGTGACTTCGATGTCGACGCCTTTGCGCGATTGGTACAGGAGACCGGTGCCGGCTATGCCGTTTTCACGACCAGCCACGAAGTGTTTTGGTTTCTCGGCCCCAGCCGGACGGTCGAGAGGCTCATGCCGGGCCACACGTGTGAGCGCGACCTCGTGGGGGGCATCGCGGACGCACTAAACAGGCGAGGGGTCAGGCTCATCGCTTACTCCGGCTGGAACCCTGCCGACCAGCAGTTCGCGAAGGCTTTTCACTACGGTGAGTCCGACTCCGAAGTGCCTTTTGGCAGGAAGATTTCCGATTTCCTATCTGAAATCGGTGAGCGGTACGGCGAGAAGGTGGCGGGATTCTTTTTCGACGGCGGCTTCGAAACGTACTTGTACGCCTCCGACTTCCCGTTCGAGAGCGTCACGGCGGCCGCGAGGGCCGGGAATCCCGGCCGGATCATCAGCTACAACCAGTGGATCTTTCCGAAACTCACAGACTTTCAGGACTACTGGATCGGCGAATCCGGCGGGGAGCTGCCTTCTCCGCCTGAACCGCAAGTTTTCAAGATGGGGAACCAGGCGGCCATGCAGCCGCACCTGAATTTCTTTCTCGATGATGAATGGGTGCACCAGCAGCCCGATACGGATATCCGCCCGTTGCTGTTCCGAGACGAGGACCTGATCCGAAAAGTGAAGCTGTGCATGGAGCGGAAAACCGTGCTTTCGATCAACATGGGCATTTACCAGGACGGCACAGTATCGCCCGCCGCTCTAGACCAGATGCGCGCCCTGCGGAAAGCCATTCGGGGCCGCTAGCGCACCCCATAGGAGCAAATACCATGAGGAACCCACGTTTTCTGCTGAGGGCGGCGGCGCTGGCGCTAGGCTGTGTCTCGTTGCAGGCCGCGAGATCGGATGGCCCCCGGAAGTTCCCGGATGCCGGGTGCACGCTGGAAATGCACCCCGATTCGATCACTTTCGGCAACGCTCTCGGCAAGATCGTCTGGACGAAATCGAATACGGGCTGGGTCGCTACGTTTCATGCGGACACCCCATCAGGTTGGAAGTTGGTCGCCTACGACAAGGGCATCGGTATCCAGTTTCCCGATTCCAAGCGCGGTTGGACCATTCACAAGGACGGCCCAATCGGAATGGAGGGCGGGTACATCCCGCCTACGGCGAAAGTGCACGTCCTCGAAAAGACACCTGTGCGCATAACCTTGCAATGGACGTACGATCTGTTGGACTCGAAACGCCAACACTGGCCCGTGGTGAACACCTACCGCGTGAGGCGGGGAGACCGGTACATTCACGAGACTGTGTCCTTCCGGGAAATACCGCCGCACAATAAGGTGCGCCTCCAGCGCGAATGGGCCGCAAGGGATTTCGACCCGAACGAGGAATTCTTCGCGTACAGCGTGAACTCTCCCACGCACAAGGGGTTCATGCAGAACGGCGCATCGTTCCTGGTGGTGATCGACCCGGGCAAGGGTTGGACGGAAACATCCGGCGGGGGCGGAATGATTCACTGGGGGCTCAACACGGGGTTCAAAATCGTTTGGGACGTGGGGCGCTGGATTCCGCAGGCGGGAGCGGAGTACCGCATGGCGCATCGCGCGCCGGCGCAGGTGGACGACATCGGCTGGCTGGATACGGATAAAACCAGAGAATACACGCTTGCGCACTACCTGATGTTCTGGCCCGGAGTCTTGTACGAGCGCGCGGCGATCGACTACCTGCACCAAATCTCCCCGCCGCAGCGGCTCCCCCTTCGGTACTCGTGGAAGACATTCATGGACAAGCAAGTCGAGGGACGCAAACATGAGGTGCCCGGCGAGTTCATCGACAACGGAAGGTGGGGCTATCACGTAGCCGAGGGCTGGTACGGCTACACCGACGAGTGCCCCTGGAAGGGCAGGGAGAAAGGTAGCGGCCCGTTTTTGCTGCTCGGCAGGCCGACGCTCGATTGGGGCGGCACCTGGGACCTATGGACGGGCCTGGGCCTGTATGAATACGGGACGCGTTACAACGACAAGTGGTCCACGGAGCGCGCCATCAAGATTTTCAATTCGGCAAAGGAGATGAAGTTCCAGGTCGAAGCCCCGGGCTTCTGGGCCGATGGCGCCATCTGGATGTATGCAGCGCTGACTCAGGATAACTATGCGGCGCGCAAGAGGAGCACGGCATCGCGGCACGGCGGCTGGACGCATCAGCAGACCCCTGTCCACAAGGATGCGAATTATGGGTTTTACCAGACGACCGACACTCCGGGGTGCAACGACCTGTGGGTTTGCGATACCGGAAAGATCGGCTACTGGCTCGCTGATCTGAGCATGAAGCTCCACAGGCCGGATTACCTCGAGATGGCGCGCAAGGCCGCTGACTTCCTGCTCCGCGTTCAAAGAGAGGACGGGAACCTCAAGGGCGGGCGATTCCACATCTCGGGCACGCTCATATACGACTCGAACCTGGCTACGAACTCCTGTGCAATGCTCCTCTGGGCAAAGCTGTACGAGATCACGCACGAGGAGAAGTACCTAACCGCGGCGAAGCGCGACGCCGAGTACACTGTTGTGCATTTCCTGAACGGGCGGAAATGGCTGTGCAACGGCGGCGAATGGGACGCTTCGGCGAACATCGACAACTCATCGGGCGCGTATGCGGCCTTGGCGTTCTCGATCCTTTACCGCGCCTCCGGAGAGAAGTTCGGTCCGGCGCTCAACGGCGCGAAACGCGCGGCGGATTTCATGGTTGCGGGCCAGGCCTTGTTTGATACCAACATTGGCGCCTACCACCCTTTCAAAGCGAAGTTCCTCGGACGGGACGTCAAGACCACCGGAGGTATGATTCAGGCCAACCCGCCCGCAGGCTACGGCCAGTTGCTCTGGGTGCGGCCGGAACCGCCGCTGGCTCTCTATTACACTTGGAAAGCGACAGGAGACAAGCTCTACCGTGATGCGGCGATCGCATACCTAGTGTGGATGCAGTACATGCAACATACCGATTCGAGCGACTACCGATTCTACGGCACGACTTCGGAAGGTCTAGAGCTGAACGTGGACTGGATGAATGGCTTCGGGTGCACGTACGTCGCTGGCCCGTTCGGTTGCGACGTGACGCTGGCCCGGCTTATCGAAGACGGAATTCTGACGGGCAAGTGATGAGTGTTCTCGTCCGCCCTGCCCCACAACCCTTCTTCAAAAAACCGGAAAAGTAAATGATATTGCTACGGCTCAACAACGATTTCAGTTCCATTTGATGGAGCTCCGGATTTGCAGTGGGTAGCTCTGCTGCCCCAGATCCCCTGCCTCGGCGATCACCTCAAAACCGGACAGATGTGATCACTTCAAAACCGGCCAACGGCCGCACGCAGGACAAAGTCGTTTTACCACGCCGCCTGCGTTCGGACAAGAGCCATTTTTGGATTCGGGTAACGGTTGAATACAGAGCGATCAGTTTTGCTTTCCGTTTTGCTCCCTTTCTCTTCTCTCAGTAGAAGTGTTTTCAGAACGGCCCGCAGCCCTCTGTGGTCAGCTCAAGACCGGCCATGCGTGGTCACTTCAAAAATCGGTCACCGGGCATCACCCAGGACAGAGTAGTTTTACCATGCCACCTGCGTCCAGACAAGTGTCAATTTCGACTGGGACCACCCGTCTCGCCGGTTGAGGTTTGGCACGGCTACCGGGTTCGGCTCGGGGCCGGCCAACGGGAGGCGCGCAGGGTTTCGCTTTTCGGTTGGCCCCCTTTCCCGATTGCGCCACGTCCTTGAGCATCGCGATCGATGACTCAGGCGTCGTCGAGACTGATGTACTGGGGGCCGGCATCCCGCATGCCGTTCGCGATCATGGCGTCCGCCATCTCCTTCAGCACCGTCTCGCTTACCAGACCTTCAATGACGTTCCAACTATTCCAACCCATCGGGGGCGTGAGGGCGAGTTGGTCGCCGGCGATGACTTTGAGTCTTTTCGTTGCCTTGCCGCGCGTGTTCTTTGCGGTCACGATGATCTCGTACTCGCCGGCGCGCGCCAGCGATTTGGAGATGATGCCTGTTTTCGCGTCGAGACGCAGCCCTGCGGGCCAGCCTTTTGGCAAGAAAGTCCATAGGCCGCTCTCCAGCCGCGGCCACCGTATAAAGGAAGCGAGTGTTGGGCTGTATGCCGACGACCGATGCGCCGTTGATACGCGGCTCGGGTGGTTGCACCGACACCCGCTTGACTGCGCGCTCCTCGGGCGAAAATACCGTCCTCGGTCCGCGTCCCGTGTAGGTGATCCTGGTCTCAGCCCAGTTTGCGTGCGCACCCTTCGGTCCGTCGACGGCGAGAACTAATTCCTTCACTCCGGCCAGATAGGCTTCGGTGCTACGGCAGGATCACCCTGCTTAAGGATAGCGGTGCCGCCGGCGCCCTCGCAGTGAGGCCTACTTCTTGTCCACCGAGAACCGGAAAACCGTCGTGCTGCGGTAGGTCTGCCCCGGCTTCAGTTCCGTGCTAGGGAAGTTCGGGTGGTTGGGCGAATCGGGGAAGTGCTGCGTCTCCAGGCACAGCGCGCCCCGCCTGACGTACACCTGCCCGGCCTTGCCCGTGACCTGGGCCACCATCATGTTCCCCGAGTAGAACTGCAAACCGGGCTCCGTGGTCAGGACTTCCATCACCCGGCCGGAGCGCGGATCGTGCAGGCGGGCCGCAAACGTCAGGCCTGGCTTCAGCTTGTTGAGCACCCAGTTGTGGTCGTAGCCCGGCCCGTACTTCAACTGCTCGTAAGCGGCGTCGATGCGCGCGCCAATCCGCGTCGGCTTGCGGAAATCCATCGGCGTGCCCGCAACGCTCCGCAGCTCGCCGGTCGGAATCAGCTCCGAGGTCACCGGCGTGAACCGGTCGGCATTGATCTGGAGGTCCTCATCGAGGATGGTTCCGTTCCCGGCGCCCGCCAGGTTGAAGTAGGAATGGTTGGACAGGCTCACTACCGTGTCTTTGTCGGTTGTAGCCGTATAGTCGAGGCGCAGCTCATTGTCGTCGGAGAGGGCGTAGCGGACCGTCGCCACCAGGTTCCCGGGGTAGCCCTCCTCGCCGTCCTTGCTCCAGTATTGGAGCTGGAGCGAGTGGCCGTCCGCCTTGACGGGCGTCCAAAGGCGCTTGTCGAAGCCCTGCCGGCCGCCGTGCAACGAGTTCCGGCCGTCGTTGGCGCTGAGCCTGTACTCCTTGCCATCCAGGGTGAAGCGCGCCTGGCCGATGCGGTTGGCACAGCGGCCCACGACCTTGCCGGCGAAGAAGTCGTGCTTCAAGTAGCCGTCGAGGCCGTCGGAACCGAGCACCACGTCGCCCAGCTGGCCCTGGGCGTCGGGGACCTTCAGCGAGACCACGGCGGCGCCCCAGGTCATGATTCGGGCTTCCATCCCGTGGCTGTTGGTCAGCGTGAACAGCTCAACTGTTTTGCCGTCGGGGGCCTTCCCAAATGGGACGCCCGCCACTTTGGGGTCGACCGCGAGCGCGGCCGTACCGCAGAGCGCGGCAACCGCTAGCGCGCCTGTAGAGACACTGGAGAGTCGCATGTTCTCACTTTACTGAAGGATACCAAAGACACGCTGGCCGGTGGGGCACAGGGCAGACCCCTTTAGTTAAGTAGCTGTTGTTGGTCAAGTTGACAATGGTGTCCTTGTCCGTACTGCCTGCATAGTTGATACGCAGGTCATTCGCTACGGCCCAATTACCAGGGCGCGCCAGGACCGCGCGAAGCCTCCGCTCTGCCTCTGCGCCCCAATACGCGCAGTCAAGCTGCAGGAAGACAGCTTTCAATTACCCACAAGTTCGATCCCCGCAAGGAAGCCAATTTCGATGTCTGTAAGTCGAGATAAGCCACGCCACATGACCGTGTTTCCGGGTGGCGGATCTTTCGCGCGAGCCAAGTAACCGCCCAGCCGAGCTATCTTCGTCAAGTAGTCGGAGAGCCTTTTCGGCTGGCGGGTAGGCGTTCTCTCGTGGCTCAGTAATCGGTCTAGCAAGTGCGTTTCCAGCGGGGCCAGAGCGATTGTGGGTGCCGCCGCAGGAGCCACCCGGTTCATCATCGTCATCCAGAAGACCCGCCAACTCAGAATGCAGAACACCGCGATCAGGTTGACGATACGCTCAGCGGTCCGCAGTCGCGACGCTTCCGCACGGCAGCCGGACTTCAGGATTTTGTGAAAGGTCTCGATCTTCCACCGCAGGGCATACCACGTCAGTTTCTCCAATGCATCCTTCCGGGAACCCACCGGCAGGTTTGTCAGCAGCTTCCAATCGATGCGCTCCCGTCCCTGTGGCGCTGTCGCTTCGCGGGCCTGAATCGCCGTGACCAAGAGCGGTGGATACTTCTTTTGCTTGCCCTCGGGAGGATAGATCTTCGTCCGCACATACTTCACCGCCACCGTCGCTTCCGACACCTTGCCCTTCCCATCGCGAACCTCTACTCGATGTTCCGCCTTCGCCTTGGCGCGGCGCAGGACCTGCGAAAGCGTCCGCTGGCCATCGCCCGCCACGCGGTCTGCGCAGATCCGCAAGAGGAACTTCGTGTGGCTCTGCTCTGCGGCACAAAACAACTCGTAAATGTCGCTCTCGCGGTCCCCAATGTGCACATAACGCCGCGGCTCCCCGAGCAGGCCGGTGGCCTGCTGCAAGTTCTCCAGCCAGCGAAGGCTCTCCTTGGTTTCGATCGGAACGCGTGTCCCGTTCACCTTTCCCTTCAGTGCATTGGTCCCCTTGAAAGCGCTACGCGTCCAAAACTTGATGGCGGCCAGCCCCAAAGGCAGCCCCTCGGTAGTCAAGGCCAGACTGGAGTGCATCAGCACACCGCACACGGTGTGCAGACGCGGACGGCCATCCTTCCCGTAGCCCGCATAGGACCGGTGCAAGACTCCAATCGCTTGCCTGGCTTCGCGTGCGAAGGTGAACTGCGTCGTGTCATGCAAAACCAGGATGGTTCCTTGGGTGCCTTGCACCCGCTGCCGTGTCGCGTCGAAGTGCCCAGCAAGAATCGCTCCTTCGTTCACGCGTGGATTGGAGAGGAACCGGTACGCCGCTTTGACATTGGACCAGTCCTGGCACGCGAGGGGGATGGACTGGCCCAGCTTACCCGCCAGTTGCCGGGTGAGCCGACAGAACCGCTTCCCCAGCCGCTGATCGGAAAAGGCCGAACTGCGTATCTCCTCCTCCAGCCGTCTCTCTCCGGGCACGCCGCCGTCGATGGCCTCCGCCGTGGCCTTCCGAAACAATTCTAACCATTTCTGTTTTGGCACCTTAGCCGCATTCTATACCTGAAACTCCCTCAGGCGACCCCCGAAAAGATGTGGGTAATTGAAAGGGAAGACAGACGTATACGGCAGTGTCATATTGGTCTTAATGATCAACACGCCAAAGGTCTGACCGACGTAATCACGCTTCGAGATTATTGTTCGTGCGGCAAAACATTTACGTCACGATTCCACAGTAATACCGCAAGTCGCTGGTGATAATCGGAAATGCCCGCGGCATCCTGTTCTGGCACAGACTTCAGTTCCTCGCTCGCGTAGATGATGGGCTTGGCGTGTTTCGACGCTGCTACGGCTGCAAGAACTTCTTGCGCAACTTGAATTTGATCGGCCCAGACACGACGGTTTCAATTCCATCGCAAGATTGAGTAGGATATGCCGAATCAGCAATAACGATCCAGTTGCGATGACCGAAGAGGAGGGGGCGCCCACGAAGCTTCTTCTCCCAATTCGTGGTTGAACGGCCGCTAGGAGCAGAGTCCCCCGCACAGAGAGAACCCAATACGATCATCAGGCCGAGACACTCGCACAGTATTCTCATTGTTGTCTCCTTAAGTCGCTCCTTGACACCTCGATATCCCTAATGCGGCGCTGGATGCCCCGGTTTTCCAGGATCGTTCGACTTCTTCGAGACTGCGTTCTTTGGTTTCCGGCATCACTCTTTCTTAGTCACTTCGTTGACAGACGGCTGAATCGCCATTGTTTTCGCTTATCGCTCCCGCGAGGCAAAGGGTGCTTGGTCCCTTTCTATCGTGGGCCTTGGCTAGCGGTTTCTCGAAAGCCGGTTGCCGAGCCGCGTACAAGGCGCGGCGACCACTCGGGACGGCGTTACCACGAAACATCCAGAGGTGCCGATGTTACAGCGACAACAAGTATGCCGCCAAATCATCGATCTGATCTGGCGTGAGGTGAGACGTCTTGCCGTGGTGGTCGTCCCGATTGCGCGTGGTGAGGACATCGTAAATGGTTGCCGCCGAGCCGTCCAGGTACGGCGCCGTCCGCCAGATTTCGACGAGGGTGGGCGTGTCGAACGTGCCGGCCGCGTCGAACTTGCCGCGAGTGCCCACGTCGTAACTCCTCAGATCGGTGAACAATTCTGGTGGATGGCAGCGAGCGCAGCCGATTCTCTCGTCCAGAAATAGCTCTTGCCCCCGGCGCGCGGCTTCCGAGAGCTTCCCATTCGCCAGGTAGGGACTGGGGAGCGGTTTGAGGGACTTGATAAACGCATCGATTGCTGCGGCATCCGCTTCCGAAGGTTTAGTGAACAGGATGCCCGAATTCCGGCGCGGACGGCCACCTCGGCGGTTTCCCGGACGCCCAGGCTCATGGCCGGCGGCGTCTCATGCGACAGGAGCAGGCTTTTGACGTTCTTTGGATTGCCGATACCGTCGTTCAGCAAATCCCAGTTTAGGCCGTCCACGCGTCCGTCGGCCGAATGACAACTCGCGCAGGTCTGCCAGCCCTGGAAGCACAGGGAAGCATCGTTGAACAGCATCTCGCCCCTGCGGACCAAAGGCGTATCGCGGTTCCGGCTCAGAGCCACTGCAGCGCCAACAGCCTCGAGCGAGTCAGCGTCGATTACGCTCACCGTATCGGAAAAGTAATTTGCGACGTACACCTTCGATCCCGCCAGCGCCAGCGCCCTCGGCCCGCTCCCGCCCGTGGAAACCCGATCGCGAATCCCGAGCAGGAGCGACATGTCACTGGGCGCTTCGGAGGCCGACGCACGCTCCAGCTTTCTGAGCAGTGCCGGGAAATCGACGACGCTCACCTCGTGCGTGCCGGCGTGCGTGACCCACAGTGACCGGCCGCCGCTGGACCACTCCAAAGCCCAGGGGTTGGCCGCACCCCGGTCGAGGTTGTCCAGCAGCACCGTGTTCTCAAGCCGCCGTTGGCGCACGTCGAGTATGCTCAGCGCGTTGGTCTCCATCCAGCCGCGGTCCAGTTGGATCGTGGGAAGCGCGAAATGGCCGAGCAAGTGGGTGATGCACGCGAATTTGCCATCGGGAGAAATCCGAATGCCCTGCAACGCGGTGCTGCCGTTCGGCAATGCGATCTGGCCTATAACCTTCCGGGCGGCAGTGTCGATGACACTCACCTGGGCTGCGACTACTTCAGCATCGGACCGTCCGGTGGGAAGATGATTCGCGGCAAACAGCAGCTTGCCGTCCGGCGTGATCGCGGCGGCGACGGGTTCGCGCGCTACGCGCACCTCGTACGCCTGCTTGCCCATCTGAAGGTCAAAGGCGGAGATGCTGTTGCTGAACCGGTTGCACACAAACAGGAGCTTGCTGTCCGGGCTCAGCAAGGGGCCCATCGGGGTGTGGCCGGCGGGCATCGTCGTCGTCACCTTGTGCATCGCGAGATCCACGGTAACAACGCTGTTCGATGGGAGGCCGCAGGTGACGTAGAGGCGAAGGCCGTTCGAGGCCAGCGCTAACCCCGTGGGCGAGGATGGCACCGCGATGTTCCCGACGATGCGCCGCTTCTCCGTATCGAGGACCGCGACTCTTGCGCCAGTGGCGCAGGCGACGTAGACGGTTCTGCCGTCCTTAGTCGCCGCCAGGCTCGAGGGAGAGCAGAAGCCCTGCTCCAAGCCGGTTGCCGGAGCGCTTCTGCCCCACGTTGCACATACGAAGGCCGCGGCGCACACAAAGCCGGCGGCCATAGTCAACCCGAAAAGGCCGGGCCTCATGCGTTCACCTCGATCCATGCTCTGGTGCTGTGTCTGCCTGGGAGGCCGGGGCGGGCTGGTACCAAAACGACCGCCAGTATGCGCGATCCAGTTCGTAGGGGTCGAGTACGGGTGCGCTCCTCGGGTCGATAGTCGAGGGCAATAATCCGTAACGTTTCATTTCGCGGACGTAATCCCCTCGTGGCCGGAAACCCGGCATGTCGAACCGTGTTTGGGCCTTCAGGGCTTGCGAAGCGGCCGCGACCACTTCGAGCAGCGATCGGTAATCCGGGTCACTGGCCGAGGCAAAGACCGGGCCTCCCCCTTCGGCCGGTTTTGCTTTGCACAGGCCGTAGCCGCCCGCCTCCCTGGCCAGCGGCGCCAACAACAGCATCGACTTTTCGGGCCGCGAAAGGTTGTAAAGCAACTCCGCGTCCAGCGGCATCGCGTCATGACAGATGGCACAACGCCGCTCGACAACGTCCTTTAAGGGGACCACATCGACCACGCCTGTACCCAAAGCTCCGTACGTTCCGGGATAGGCCGCGCCGGACTCGATCCAGCAGCGGATCACGTCGCGCTCGTGCGGCGAAACCTTCACATCATGATGGCCACCAGAGATCTTGCTCATGAGCGGGCTGGCTGAGGTGCCGATCGTTCGCGGCGCCTTGTTCCCTGTGTCGTTGCGTCCGTCCGTGAACTGTTTCCGCAACGTCAGCGTGGCGTAAGTATGAGAGAACCACGGTCCTCGGTCGCCCGAGAGGATCACCCCCCCACGGCGCTGATCGTAGTCGTGGCACTTGAGACAGTGATGGTCGAGAATCGGCTGAACGTCGCGCGGGAAGTCGAGAATGTCAGGCACGCTTTTGATTGGATCGATGCGGCTGGGCTGCCGTCCGGCGGCCATGAGAACAGGATGGCGCCCCATCCGCGGGCTGTCGGTGCGATTCTCGTGGCAACCAGCGCACGCGGAGACTTCACCCGGCTGAAGCGTTACGTAACTCTGCATTCGTTTCACGGACAGGTCGTCTGCGTCGAGCGCCACGAGGAACAAGCTTCGCAATGCGGGCACCTCGAAATACGCCGAACCGTCCGGCTCCACCGCCACCGTCCCGAGAATCCGCTTCAGCGTGAACGTGCCTCCCATGCTGACTGGAGGCGGCGCGCCGCCGAAGTTTGCGGGCTTGGGAAGCTGTTCGAGAACAAGCAGCTTCTTATTGAATCTCGCATAATATAGAGTCATTCCGGCCACAAGGAAGCCTGTTTCCAAAAGGCGCCGATGAGGCGGGGGCGACGACGCATCCTGCGGAGAGTCCGGCGGGCAGCGGCATTCAGTTGCCAGTAATCTTTCGGACACACGTTCGGCAGTTCGTGTTGCTTCCAGTAGGCCCAGATGTATTCCACCGGATTCAGCTCGGGCGCATACGCTGGCAGGTACTCGATTTGGATGTGGCCCTGGAGGCTGGCCAGGTAGTCGCGCACCAGGCCACTGCGATGTGCCGCCAGCCGATCCCAGACAATCAGCAGCGGTCCGTTGATCTGGTGGACCAGAGCTTCCAGAAACTCGACCACCTGTGCGCTCTTGACCGTGCCGGGATAGAGCCGAAAGTAGAAACTCCAGAAGGTCAGGCCGGCGATGGCCGACAGGGTCTTCCAGTTGAAGTTGTACTGCAGCACCGGGGTCTGCCCGCGCGGCGCCCAGGTCCGGCAGCGGTGCGGTCGCTGGCTTACTCCGCTCTCGTCGATGAAGACGATCGTGCGGCCCTGTTGGCGGGCTTTTTTTTAATTGCGGGCCATTGCTTCTTCTGCCACCCGCGGATCGCTTCTTCGTTGCGCTCGCGGGCCCGCCCCGTCGGCCGCTGGGGGCTCCAGCCGAGTGAGATCAGCAGCTTCCAGACATGCCCTTCGTGGTAGCGGACTTGGAACTCGCTTTGGATCAGGTGCGCCACGCGCGGGCAGGTCCAGAGAGGTGTTTCATAACCCAACGCCTCAGGCCCGCGCAGCAGGAGCTTGATCAGCCGTTCCCGATCTCTCGCGCTCAGCCGCGGTTTCCGCCCGGCCCGCCCCGCCTTCTTCAGCGCGGCCGCTCCGCTCAGGCGGTACTGCCTTGCCCAACGCGCCACCGTCTGACGGACGACCTTAACACGCCGTGCGACCTCGGTCTGATTCAGTCCCTTGTCGAGCAGTCGCACCGCGGCGAAGCGCCGCTTTTCCAGTGCCTCGAAATCGCGCTGAACTCCGGCGGGGTTGCCCATGCCTGATTATACAGAGTTCCAGCCCAGATGTGTAGCTATATTATGCGGGACTCAATAGGCGGCCCAATGCGGCGAAAAAGCTCCGCAAATCACCCACATATCCTGCTATGAAATCACGCAGCTCCTCGCGATTGTCGCGCTTTCGCTTCAGCTCGGGTTCGAGAAAGCCCTTGAGCACGTAGGCGGTGGTCGCCTGGTAATCATAGGTCGAGTGATTAGAGGCAAGATAGTGCCACCTCAGAATCCAGTCCTCATTAAACGCTCGCTGCCTGAAGATCCCGATAGGATAGCGGTCATCTTCAGAGATCTCGCGTATCGTATCGTAGTCCCTGAAAGCTTGGCCAAAGGCCTCATTTACAGCGGCGTCAAGTTCGCCCTGCAAGAAGCGATTCGAATAGTAGACTAGTAAGCTTTTGGCCTTGTCCATATTTGTTAACTGCACGCCGCGATCATTCACCGTTTGAAAGATCCGTATTGCCTGCCCTTCGTCGTGCTCGATAAACTCCAAGACACTAAGAGCCTTAATTCGCTTGAGCCACTTCCGGAGAACGGCCGCACCATGCTGTTGCGCAATCGTTCCGACTCGCAGTTGGATGTTCGAGTATGCTTCGCGAAGCAGTTTCTGGCCACGTGTTTGAGGTGAGATGGATTTGCCCGAAAGCAGCGACGCAAAGAAGGCAGCATTCTGGCCGGCGAGTTGTAGCTTCCGACCTTCATCCTTGCTTTCAATGAGCTGGCTTGTCTCGATCAAACGATCATCGGAACTGAACTTCCCAATCTCATTGATCAGCGCCTGCAAAAGCATGGTGAGAGTGGCTAGCCGCTGCTGACCATCGACGACCATGAATGGACCACTGCTTCCATGCGCTTTTCTGGAGAGAATGAAAGTACCGATGTAATGATCTGTATTCGTGTCAATCGCCTCTTGGATGTCACCCAAGAGCTCCTCGATGTTCTGAGCGGTCCATGCATAGTCACGCTGGTACTCGGGGATTGCGAAGGTGCGTCCGGTGAATAGTTCAAGCAGAGTCTTCTTGTCCATCTCCTCGCTCCCATCAGTTGGCGTTTGAGTGCCTTCATCCAAACGGGTCCATGATACTCGCTTTTCAAGGGCATCGACAAGGGCGCCGACGAGTTACGTTGACGCAAGAGCGGCGCGAGCGGGCGCGGCGTCGGTGAGGACGGCGCAAGGTCTGGCGACTATAGGCGCGCTTTTCAGCGGATCAGGGACCTGCTCGACGCGCCATGTTGGCGAGCGGTGACTGCCTCCTGGGCGCCCTACACAGTTTTCCCCTCCAGGTACGCAATGAACTGGGCCGCGCTGAACTTTACCCGGCCGCCGACGCGCGTGTGCGACAGGTGGCCCTTTTTCGACCAT
Source organism: Bryobacterales bacterium (assembly GCA_963719445.1). Classification (GTDB taxonomy): domain Bacteria; phylum Acidobacteriota; class Terriglobia; order Bryobacterales; family Bryobacteraceae; genus DASWZN01. The sequence continues at coordinate 1,106,623 of OY970385.1, read as the reverse complement.
TTGTAGATAGTCTCTTGATGGCAGCCCAGTATCTTGGCCGCCTCGCGGCTGCTCATCAACTGCGGTTCGCGTGCCTTGAGGCATGCGATGCTGTCGTAAGTCACCTCGGTCAATACCTGGATGGGCGCGACGGACTAAGCCGTTTTGTTCCATGCAGATACAGGCAGGGCGGTCATGATCAGCAGGAGGGGATAGCGAATGGACTCGCTGATCCCCTCACACCACCCCTCCGTTCTAGCTTGCTGGAGGCTGCTCCGCCGTTGGCGTGGTGCGATTCCCCTCGGCCTTCTTCTTCGGGGCGGTCTTCACGGGCGGCGCGGCCTTTGCTTCAGCCGCCTTGGCCTCCCGGGCTTTCTTCAGCCCCTCCGCGATCCTGCGCTTGGCATCCTCGGACATCGGCTTGCGCCCCGGCGCGGCAACCGCTTTCCCACCGGGCAGCAGCACCGCAATCGCGGAGTCCACGCGCCTCACCTCAGCCAACAACCTGGCCCGTTCCGACTTCAACTGATCTACGACGTTCCGTAGGTCCGGCATTCTCCTCCTTCCGTCGCCGTTTCGGCGAACGCTCGAATCGTAGCCCGTAACCTGCAGAAAGTAAAGCCAGAAATTTGCCAACAGACACACGTAGAGCTCGTGTTTTTCGGCGCATTCCCCGTCGAGCTGGCTATCCGGTTTCCTGGGGCCTGGGTTCGCAGCGTTGGGGTGTGGCCCTTCAGCGCGCCCCAAGGACGGCGCCGGGGCCGGGCGCGGATTGCCGTCTGGGCAGCGGGCAGCCCCGGTTCCTTGGCTCTTGATCAGTTAGGGCGCACAGGCGGCCGTGGAGGTAGGTCCACTGCTTCGGGATTCAGGATGAAAAGCCGCCAGCGAGATTCGTCTCGGCTGAGCACCAAAACCGGGCACCAGCCCGGCTCCTCGGCGAGGCTCATTACGCGATCCAGGTCCTGCTCGGTGGTGCAGATGAACGGGCCTAAGATGGCGTCCATCCTCCTTACGCGCTCTTCCACGGTGATGGCCGTTTCGTCCGGCCGCTTCTCCTTCTTCGGCGGCCTCTTCGGGTTTTGGCATTTTCGTCCGGTCACGAGAGTCGCCCTCCCGTTCTTGTGCGCGGTTGCCGGGTGGGCAGAGGTGGCGGAGCGGCGACCGTCCTGCGCTCGAGGTAAGCAATCAGCTGCGCCGGGCTGAACTTGACCCGGCCGCCGACACGAAAGTATGATAAATGGCCTTTTTTCAACCACTTGTAAAGCGTCTCTTGATGGCAACCCAGCAGGTCGGCAGCCTCCCGGCTGCTTAGCAACCGCGGACCGACCGACTCCAAGTGCTCTAGAATATTTGGACTCATGCAGTCTTAATACTGGGTTTCTGCGTTTTGCGGCCTTGCCGCGACGAAAACTCAGCGCGCGCCTTCAAGCGGCCTTCGATCTGACGCGTCTTGTGGCCTCCGAGGGCAAGGTCCTCTCTGGGAGCGAAACCTGGGTGCTGCCCGGGCGCGAGGTTTGGCTGCTCGTGCAGGCCGATCGCGAGCTGCCAATCAGTCTCGGCGGCGCGCAGGAGGCCGTCGGGTCTGGCAGGTCAGCGGGTGCGCCCGCCCGGATGAAGCGGACGCGATGCTGGGGCCTGGCGTGATGCTCGGCCCAACCCGCTCCGACCTGGTAGTTCTGCGTGGCGGCTGCTCCGATGTACGCCGCGCTCCGGCCCCGCATGGCGTTGGTGCCAGAATCCCGGGCCGCTTCCGGCCCGCGGCAAACTCCCCGGCTGCTAGGCCGCGCTCCCAGATAACAAAGGAGATCTAGTTCGGAAATCCCATAGGGAAACTCGGTAATAACCCTTAGGGCAGCGCTTCAGGGCAACCCATTTGCGGGCTCCGCTGCCCGGAAGGTTTAAACAATCATGGCTATAAACATTGAAAATACACCCCTGGTCGGGGCCCACCGGAATGATCCGGCGACGGGCCGAACATCCATATCCTTACGTCTCTCCGCTCCCGGCTCATGCAGGTGTACCTGGCGCCCAAGGTCCTGGTGGTCGTCGAGATGAGTTACCTACTGCTGGACGAGCTGGGCGCGACGATCTGACTTGCACCAAGAATCCACAATGTACGAAATTGCATCTTTATTCTATATACGAGCCGGCCGCGATTCACGAGCCGCTCGGCTGCGAGACTCGCTGGTTTCCGCGGCCCGGCTTAAAAAATTCGTTAAGAGGAGTCATTATGAAAATAATTTGGAATCGTATTTACACTGATGCTGGTGCGCGCGATTGGGGTGCCAGGCGACCCCTGGTCAGGGCCCACCGGAATGATCCGGCGACGGGCCAGCCAGGAAATGGAGGGCGGAATGGTTAGGAAAGCGCCAGACCATCCACCCAGGCCGGAGCTCAAAGAGACAACCGTCCAGCCGCGGGCTCCGATTGAGGCACCGGCCCGCCCGGCTAACTCGGAGCCGTGCGACCATGACAGCGCCGCGCCCAGGAAGAAGCCGCCCGCGTTTCAGTTGTACGTTAAAGACTGGCTCGCCTCGCCCAAGGTTCGCACCATGACGCTGGCCGAGATCGGCGCCTACATCAACCTCTTGGCGACCGCCTGGGATAGCGACCCGGTCGCCACCTTGCCCAAGAGCCCTGCCAGCCTCTGCCGGCTCGCGGGCGCGGCGAGTCTCGAGGAATGGGAGTCCGTCTCACCGGCCGTGCTGGCGAACTTTGAGGCTCAGGGCGACCGGCTCGTCAACCGACGCCTGCAGGAGGTTTACCAAGAGTTGGTGAGGCACAGCCAGGACCAGCGGGATCGGGCCAACAGGCGGTGGGAGAAAGACCGCAAGGCGCCCGGCACCGCATCGGCACCTCGACGCTCCACCCCCGGCACAGAGTCGGCATATGCCGGACCATGCTCTTCTACTGCTACTGCTCCTGCTCCTGCTCCTGCTACTGCTTCTTCAACTGCTATTACAGAAGAAAAAGAATCTGTTCAGAATCGGAATCAGTGGGCTCTCATGCCCAATCAGTCAATTTCTGGAACAGCACCAGGCTCAGGTTCGGATGCAGCCTTGCGGCTGTTGGACTACTTCCGTCTGGTGTCGGGGCGCCAAGACGGCGACATCGTGGATTTCCGCTCGCTCCTAAAGAGGCACCCGGCCAACCTCATCCAGCCCGCGCTGTTCTGGGTCTTCAGGACGAGCAACTACTGGCCGAACCGCCTGGCCGGCACTGCCGGCTTCCGCCACGCCTTCAAGAAAATCGCCGAGCAATTTAAAAACTACCAGGCGGCGACGCGCAAACACGGCGGGCAGGCTGCCGTGGATAAGTACCTCGGGGTCGCCAACAACTACGGCCAGGCCGCTGATGCCGACGGTGCGGCAGACGAGCCCGAAGGTAACCTCAGCAGCTTCGTAATCGATGAGGACAGCTTGTCAAGGGAGGAGTCCGAAGGTGACCCTGACAGCCCCGTCGTGTTCTTCGACAGTGAGGTAGACGACGAGCCCGATTTTCTCAGGCCACCCGCAATCGAGAAGGACGCCTACGGCCAAGCCGACGGTGCGGCAGACGAGCCTGAAGGTAACCTCGGCAGCTTCGTAATCGACGAGGACAGCTTGTCAAGGGAGGAGTCCGAAGGTGACCCTGACAGCCCCGTCGTGTTCTTCGACAGTGAGGTAGACGACGAGCCCGATTTTCTCAGGCCACCCGCAATCGAGAAGGACGCCTACGGCCAAGCCGACGGTGCGGCAGACGAGCCCGAACGTAACCTCGGCAGCTTCGTAATCGACACCTTGTGATACTGACGAAGCTCCCGGCAAGTCGCACCCGGCCTGGGCCTCAGAGTTGTTAGGCCCATTCAGGCACCCCTATGGCCGAGCGCCTCCGGGCGCTCGGCCTACCCGCGAGATCCCCCGCTCTCTTGACGCCTTCCCCCCTGGCGCGCGGTCCGCTTTTTACCCGTTTTCGCCGGCAGCAGGTAGAACGTACAGGGGGATGTATGTCTTCTTCCGGCACGCCGGTCGTGGCCGTCTACGCCCGCGTCAGTACTCGTGAGCAAAGCTGCGCCATGCAGCTCCGCGATCTCCGGGCCTATTGCTCCGCCCGCGGCTGGAACGTCTACCGCGAGTACGTGGATGCCGGCGAGTCCGGCGCCAACGACTCCCGGCCAGAGCTGAACGGTCTCATGAGCGATGCCCATAAGCGACACTTCGGGGCAGTCGTGGTGTGGCGCTTTGATCGGTTCGCGCGGAACACGAACCACCTCTTACGGGCGCTGGAGGAATTCCGCGCTCTGGGCATTCAGTTCATCTCCTTCCAGGAGAACATTGACACCACTACCCCGTTAGGCCAGGCGCTGTTCACGGTGGTCGGGGCGGTGGCGCAGTTGGAACGCGACCTCATCCGGGAGCGCGTTCGGGCGGGAATTCGCAATGCCCGGGAGTCGGGCAAGCAGCTTGGCCGGCCGCGGCGACTTGTCGACCGCGAGCGCGTCCGCGACATGCGAGCGGCGGGCGCCAGCCTGCGCCAGATCGCGACGCAACTCGGGGTTGGGTACGGAACGGTTCGGGCTCGCCTCAAGGCAGCGGGCTAAAAACCCCACCTGGAATTCGGGGATTTAAACCCCGAAAACGAGGGCTCTTGGGCGGGTGAGGGCAGCGGGCGGGAAATAGGTATTTTCCGCTCGCCAGGAGCGTCGGTAGACAGGAGGAAACATGGCTCAGCCATGCAATGAATGCAGCGGCACCGGGCGTTGCCAACAGTGCAAAGGGACGGGTCGGTACGCGTATCCGGGCTACGGCCCACCCGAAAACTTCCGAACGCCGTGCACCTTGTGCCGGACTTCGGGCGTATGTCGGCGGTGTCATGGTACTGGGAAACGAGCTTAGCCCTGCTGGGGCGAGATCCCCGAAGGTCGGCATCGCATACGTCGTCCGGGGCAGAGTGTTTATTGAATCCACACCCTTGGCCAACGCCGCAGATTATGGTGAGTTCAAGATTCACGAAGGTGGCCACCTCCGGTTCTGGTCCCGGCTGGTCAGCATCGGGGCGGTTCCGCCGGACTCCGAATACGCGGAGCACCCGCGCGGGAGGGCAAACTACAACACCCGCACAGGCGAGTACGCGCTGTACCTGGACCGGTGCATTCTTAGGAACGCGCGGTTGGTGGCGAGGATCATTGCAGAGTTCGCTCTGCCGGCCGAAAGGACCACCACTGCGACGGACCCGCATTACCTGTGCCACCGCTGCCTGCGGAGAATGGGCGAACAGACGTGAAGGAGAGACGGCCGATGCAGGCCGCGCGACAAGGGAGGTGAACGTGATTAGTGACGAGATGAGACAGGCCTTGGGGGGCTTTTTCACCAATCACCCCGACGCCTTTTGGAGACTGACATGTTTCAAGAACTGACCGTCGATCTACAGCGCCCGCCTGCTGCCCGCTGGCACCTCACGCCGGCGCAACTCGAGCAAGCACGCGAGTTGCTTGACCACTACAAGGCAGACCTCGGCCTGGCCCTGGATACCAGCGAGCTTCTGATCTCGGCCGCGCAGGAGCTGATCCCCAAGGAGTATTGGGAGGAGATGGAGTCGCTTGCGAGTGAGGGTGGTGTCTCGATAAGCGACGCCGTCCTATGCAACCTTTACTACGACGTCCTGAAAGTTGCTCTTGGTTGCACTGCGTTCGCGATTGAAGCTCCAGACGGCATTCTCCATGCCCGGAATCTCGACTGGTGGACGGAGAACCTCGCCCTCACACGATACACGACCGTCTGTCATTTCGTAGGAGGCCGCGCAGGCGACTTTACGACGATCGGATGGCCCGGGTTCATAGGGGCGTTCTCTGGAATCGCCCCGGGGAGGTTCGCCGTGTCGCTCAACGCCGCAGTGAGTCCTGATCCACCGCGGCTCGCAACCCCGGTCGTACTCCTGCTGCGAACTGCGCTGGAGAAGGCACGATCATTCGATGAGGCGCGCGAGCTCCTCAGCAAATCTCCCCTGCTGTGCGACTGCCTGCTGCTGCTGACGGGGACCAGGCCGGGTGAACTCGTGGTGATCGAGCGCACGCCCTCACGTCACGCGATCCGTGGCCCTCAGGCCGGCTACGTCTGCGTTACAAACGACTACCAGCAACTTGACGCTGGACTCGGGAGCGCCCCTCCTGGGTTGCTGGCCACGTGCTGTCCGCGCTTCGAGCGAGTGGAAGCCCTGATCAACAAGCGGCGTCCACAGACTCCGGAGGACTGCTTCCGCTACCTGAGCGATCCCGAAGTGCAGATGGACATGACTGTTCAACAGATGGTGTTCCGAGCCGCAACGGGGGAGCACTGGATCAGATCCCCTCACCCGACTGCTGCCGCGTAGGAGCCGCGCTGTGCGCTTCGGGTCAAAGGAACGCAGATACGAATTACGTGGCTCATCAAGTTGGATTCGAACTCCCGACCCGGGGGGACACACAGCTGAACTCTCCGTACGGTTCCCAGTCGGTCGGTCGTTATTGGTCCCGAGGTTCCCGGTAGCTACAGAATCAGCTCCTAATGAATCGCCGAGTGCTGCCGGTGCCCACCACCGAGAAGGAGTTGATCGTCTACGGGCCCGACGTGCGGGAGATCGCCCGCCATCCGCTGTACCCTTCCGGGAACACGGGGGAGAAACACAGTCTGCCGGAGCATGCTCCGGGAGGCGATCATCATCAGAAATGCGAGCTATTGAAAGAGCGCCTCGCCGAGTCGAGCGTCTCTACGTCTTCACGCTCAGTTCGGCGTTTTTCGTCGTACGCACGAAATCCAATGTTGTACTCCAACGCCGCTACTCGCAGCCGGTGGCCAAGAGCACGCGAGTTCGATCCGATCACACGGTCATCCTCACCGCGTTCGACTCCGCCAAGGTGTACCCGGATGCGCTCCGGCGCGTCAGAGATCTCACTCGACTTAGCTAACTAGTTGAATCTATTTAGCTTATAGCCGGACGCCTGTGAAACCACACATTCAGGCCCTGGAACGGGCACAGGGCTATCTGAAACTGCCGAACGGCAACGCAGTGACCGGTTTCAGCCACGAATACAAACGGCACGGTACGACCACGCTGTTCGCTGCGCTCGAGGTCTTGAGCGGCAAGGTCTTCGGCGGGCACGCGCAGCGGCGGAGGCGACGCGATTTCCTGGCTTTCATGAAGGAGGTCGTTGCGGCTTATCCCAACCAGGAACTACACGTTGTCCTGGACAATCTGAACACGCACAAGCCGAAGCACGATCGCTGGCTGGCGCGCCACAAAAACGTGCACCTGCATTTCACTCCCACGCATGCCAGTTGGCTCAATCAGATCGAATGCTGGTTCAGTATCCTGAGCCGCCGGGCGCTGCGGGGAGCCAGTTTCACTTCACCCCTACAGGTGCGGGAAGCGATCGATCGCTTTATCGCGGCCTACAACGAGAACGCCGTGCCGTTCGAGTGGACCAAGCGGGACGTCCGCAACGTCCACCCGTGGCTATCTTACCCTGATTTGCGCAACTATTGAGTCCCGCATAATATAGAGTCACTCAGGCCACAAAGAAGCCTGTTTCCAGAAGGCGGCGATGAGGCGGGGGCGACGACGCATCCTGCGGAGAGTCCGGCGGGCAGCGGCACTCAGTTGCCAGTAGTCTTTCGGACACACGTTCGGCAGGTCGTGTTGCTTCCAGTAGGCCCAGATGTATTCCACCGGATTCAGCTCAGGCGCATACGCGGGCAGGTACTCGATTTGGATGTGGCCCTGGAGGCTGGCGAGGTAGTCGCGCACCAGGCCACTGCGATGTGCCGCCAGCCGATCCCAGACAATCAGCAGCGGTCCGTCGATCTGGTGGACCAGAGCTTCCAGGAACTCGACCACCTGTGCGCTCTTGACCGTGCCGGGATAGAGCCGAAAGTAGAAACTCCAGAAGGTCAGGCCGGCGATGGCGGACAACGTCTTCCAATTGAAGTTGTACTGGAGCACCGGGGTCTGCCCGCGCGGTGCCCAGGTCCGGCAGCGGTGTGGTCGCTGGCTTACTCCGCTCTCGTCGATGAAGACGATCGTGCGGCCCTCTTGGCGGGCTTTTTTCTAATGGCGGGCCATTGCTTCTTCGGCCACCCACGGAGCGCTTCTTCGTTGCGCTCGCGGGCCCGCCCCGTCGGCCGCTGGGGGCTCCAGCCGAGTGAGATCAGCAGCTTCCAGACATGCCCTTCGTGGTAGCGGATTTGGAACTCGCTTTCGATCAGGTGCGCCACGCGCGGGCAGGTCCAGAGGGGTGTTTCATAGCCCCAGGCCTCCGGCCCGCGCAGCAGGAGCTGGATCAGCCGTTCCCGATCCCTCGCGCTCAGCCGCGGTTTCCGCCCAGCCCGCCCCGCCTTCTTCAGCGCGGCCGCTCCGCTCCGGCGGTACTGCCTCACCCAACGCGCCACCGTCTGACGGACGACCTTGACACGCCGTGCGACTTCGGTCTGATTCAATCCCTTGTCGAGCAGTCGCACCGCGGCGAAGCGCCGCTTTTCAAGTGCGTCGAAATCGCGCTGAACTCCGGCCGGGTTGCCCATGCCTGATTATACCGAGTTCCAGCCCAGATGTGTAACTATATTATGCGGGACTCAATAAGTACTAGTCGGAGGCACTTCAAGGGTCTTTCGGAAGGATCTGGACGTTTACACTGCTTGCCTAGAGTTTAGGCGACGTGTGAGAGAGTTTGCCAAATGCGCCCGCCGGGATTCGCCATGAGGAACTGATTCGTTCAGTGGTGCGGCGGGTTGTGTACTATTGAATCTCGCATAATATAGAGTCATTCCGGCCACAAAGAAGCCTGTTTCCAGAAGGCGGCGATGAGGCGGGGGCGACGACGCATCCTGCGGAGAGTCCGGCGGGCAGCGGCACTCAGTTGCCAGTAGTCTTTCGGACATACGTTCGGCAGCTCGTGTTGCTTCCAGTAGGCCCAGATGTATTCCACCGGATTCAGCTCAGGAGGATACGCCGGCAGGTACTCGATTTGGATGTGGCCCTGGAGGCTGGCCAGGTAGTCGCGCACCAGGCCGCTGCGATGTGCCGCCAGCCGATCCCAGACAATCAGCAGCGGTCCGTTGATCTGGTGGACCAGAGCTTCCAGAAACTCGACCACCTGTGCGCTCTTGACCGTGCCGGGATAGAGCCGAAAGTAGAAACTCCAGAAGGTCAGGCCGGCGATGGCCGACAGGGTCTTCCAGTTGAAGTTGTACTGTAGCACCGGGGTCTGCCCGCGCGGCGCCCAGGTCCGGCAGCGGTGTGGTCGCTGGCTTACTCCGCTCTCGTCGATGAAGACGATCGTGCGGCCCTGTTGGCGGGCTTTTTTTTAATGGCGGGCCATTGCTTCTTCTGCCACCCACGGATCGCTTCTTCGTTGCGCTCGCGGGCCCGCCCAGTCGGCCGCTGGGGGCTCCAACCGAGTGAGATCAGCAGCTTCCAGACATGCCCTTCGTGGTAGCGGACTTGGAACTCGCTTTGGATCAGATGCGCCACGCGCGGGCAGGTCCAGAGAGGTGTTTCATAGCCCAAAGCCTCAGGCCCGCGCAGCAGGAGCTTGATCAGCCGTTCCCGATCCCTCGCGCTCAGGCGCGGTTTCCGCCCAGCCCGCCCCGCCTTCTTCAGCGCGGCCGCTCCGCTCAGGCGGTACTGCCTTGCCCAACGCGCCACCGTCTGACGGACGACTTTGACACGGCGGGCGACTTCGGTCTGATTTAGTCCCTTGTCGAGCAGTCGCACCGCGGCGAAGCGCCGCTTTTCCAGTGCCTCGAAATCACGCTGAACTCCGGCGGGGTTGCCCATGCCTGATTATACAGAGTTCCAGCCCAGATGTGTAGCTATATTATGCGGGAGTCAATAGGCGAGCCCCAGCAGCGGCATAGTGCCGGGATGCGATTCTTAACTCATGTCGGTGATTCCTCGTTTATTACATGGTGCCGAGAGTAGTGCGTGCTCTCGACTCAACCCGCCGCCCAACTCACGCGCTCCTGGGGGCTCGGCAGTGCGGGGAAAGGCGCGTGCGGCTCCGACTGATACCAGTACGCGACACTATAATAGTAGTTTCCGCTGCGATAGGGCGGCTTCTGATTCACAGTCTTCAACGGAAGCTGTTCGATGGAGAAATGAAGCGACTTCCGGAACGCAACCGGGTCCGGCACGTGCCAGCGGTACGCAGTCGCGAAAGGTTCTTCGAGGACAGTGACTCCGAAGTATGGGAACGCGCCGAGACGCAGGCCATACGATTCGCAGAAATAGTCTTCTGAACCGGTGCCCTGGATCTTCTCTTCGCCATCGATCACTACGATTTCGTCCCCTTCGCCCCACCAACCGCCGTCGTTGTTCTTGACGCTCAACACGCACCCGAGGAGATGGCCGCGTCCCTTCGCTTCGAGGATGGTGTGCGGTCCCGGGGGCGGCGGTGTGCCCTGGCGGTACTGGGCGTGGAAATAGCTTTGATTCCGCGGGGTTTTGGAATACGTGCGGTAGTTTACCTCGGTCCAGTGCCGGCTCGGCAGCTTGCCTTCGTTCGTCAGAGTCATGCGGGCCGAGCGGGCGAACGGCATCGGAATGTAGCAATTCCGCGCGGCGCCGAATGATGCAGGATCCGCCGGCTTGCCCCGCCGGTCGTCGATGCACATCAGCGCAGAAGCGTATTTCTCGGTGAAGCCGAAGCCGACGCCGAAGAAATCCCCTATGGGAACCTCCACGCTCGGAGTGGTTTCGCCATCCCACAAAATGCGGAGCACGTGATATTGCAGATGGTGCGGCTCCTCGCTCGTGATGTTGTCACGGAAGTGGGTGATGCAGCCGGGGCCCTTGATGTCGGCGAGCACGAGCGTGCCACCCGGTCCGAGCACACGAAAGTCATCGTTGCCGCCGGTGGGATCCGTCGAGGTGATCCGGTGCGAGGAGTACTGCTTGAGGGACGGAAGCGAGTCCAGGGCGGGATCCTGCGCGGCCAACCGCGTGATGCCGGCACCTGCCATGAGGACGGCTCCGATAAAGTAACGGCGCGTCAGACTTCGGTCATCTGGCATCAGTGCTCCTTTCGTGGAAACAGTGTTGCGGCTTGCAGAAAACGGCGGCGAGAAGCGGCCGAAGTATCAGTGCCCATGTAACACCTCCATCGCCTCGACTTCTTTAATAGCCTTCGTCAGGCTCCGTTCTATCAAAGCGCCGAACTGCCAGACCCGGCCAGCCTGACAATCCCGGTCAAAACTCCACGGTCTCGTCCGCTTTGAGCAAGACCTCGCCTTTCCGCTTCGCCGTGCCAATCCTCAGTTCCTTCAATTCGAGCTCACCTGAAATCACCGTGAGGCGCCATCTGCCGCCAGCAAGGGATCCGATGACGCCGTCGGCTTGCGGCGTAAAGAACGGCAGGCGGGCGGGGGCGTCGGGACGCGGGTCGAACGTCAGGCGTCTCGCTGCAGCGTTCCACTGCTGCCCTGACAGCGCCAGCGGAATCGCCCAAACGATCACCTGCCGCGTATAGTGCGAGTTACACCATGGATAGCCGTCCCAACCAGTACTCAGGTCCTTGTAATCCCATTCGTCATGCAGCTTGTCCCGCCATTTACCGATGATCTTCTCAGCCTCGCCCAGGCTGTCATTCACGTTTGCACCGAGATACAGCTTCAGGGTGCACCAGTCAAGCGAGCCCGCCTCCCATACAAGGTTGTCGCGCGCTTTGGGCGACCACTGTACGCCGTTATCGTCATCGGGGTGCTCCGGATCGGCCCGGCGCATTACGCGCAGCCCATACGGGCTCCCATTGAGCTTCGCCTCGCTCGCGAGGTGCGATTTCAGCTTCGCCTCGTCTGCCGTGAGTTCGAGATCCAGCAGAAACGCCCAGACCTGGCCGTAGAGCGTGTCGGCGTGCAGCGCGTTTGGAACCGGTTTTCCATCCAGCCACCAGGAGCGAAAGTACTCACCCGTCCATAGGTGCTCGTATAGGCTCCGCTGCCCGGTATCGAATGCTCTCTGGCACTCGGCAGCAAACGGCTGGTCATCTTCGGATAACGCGAGTCTCTCGGCGGCGCGCATCGACGCCAAGTGCAGTATCGCGTTGTAAGAGACCAGTTCTTTCTTTGCGAACTGCCACCAGTCATAGGTATTCTCCAAGTACTTCGGTAAGCCGTACGGTTCGCTGCGATGAATTTGCCATTCAGCAGCCTTCTTTGCGTGCGGCCAAATGGAATCGAGGTAACCGCGGTCGCCGGTCCATGCCCAGATCTGCCATGCCTCGAGCAGGAAGTCGGTCGCGCTGTCACCCATCTCGCGGCCGCCGGGCTCGTCGAGCTCGGATTCCGGGCTGAAGCAACCAGTCGTCAGCTGCTCATGAATGAAGCCGTCGGATAGTTGGAAACGGGCGTGCGTCGAAAGGAGTTGTTTCTGAAGCTCGGGGAAGAAGAACGCATATGGAAGCGCTCGGTAGAGATGAATGTGCTCTGGCTCAAATCCGGCACAGGAGAAGGATTCCCACTGCCGCCATCGGCCATCGCCGAACCGTACTCCGGTCTTGTACATGGTGGCAAGGCTGTTCACGAGTGCATCCTGCAACCAGTCCGGGAGCGAATTGTCGAAGACCGTCCGTTGCCAGCAGCGTATTGCTTTCCACGTTGTCTCCAGGCGGCCGAGAACCTTCTCAGCAACGTCGTCGGCATTTCGGTAAAGCTTGGCATAGTAATTCTCCGGTACCTGGCTCATGTGTCGCCGGAAGGGTAGATGCCACGCCAGCACAAATGTAATGGCGCGCATTTCCCCCGGCTGGAGCGTGGCCCGAGCCGCGACCGCACCGTATCGCGGTGCTTCTCCCGGTATTGCCGCTGCATTCACTCCACCCGATGTGGCGAATCTTTCCCAGAGAACGGCCGCATCCGATGCGCTCGCCGCCTCTGTCATAACACCCTCGCCAGCAGCGCGGACCACAATCGTACCGCTCAGCGGGTCCTTGCCCTCGGTGCGAAACATCAGCGATCCGTCAGTAATCGCCCGGCCGTTCGTATGGTTCGGAATCAGGAAGAGGAGCGAGGTCTCAAGGGGCTGCGACGAGGGGTTCCGAAGGAGGAACGTGAAGATGGCCGCCGGCGTGGCCGATGCATCCGCATCACGGGGGCGGAATTCGCTGTAGGCGTAGAGATCGGCCGTTATGGGCAGTACGGGGTCAGAGAACCGTAGACGCGAGACAGGAAACGCACCCGAGTATTCGATCTGGGCGACAGCGGGCAGTCCGCCGGGCGGGTGGGTACGCAGTGTGGACGTGTGCGCGATGCCGCCGCTCGGGCGGACGCGGATCCCGAACAGCGCGTCGTTACGCTGGATCTTCGTCCCGCTTGCGGGCGAGTTATTGAAAATGTCCCAATCGCGGAGACTTCCATCCGCACGCAGTTCAACCGTGCCCGAACCGAGGCCACCCAGTGGCACTGAGGAGCGCATACCCACAGGGGGATCGATCTTTTTCGCTCCTTCCAACTGGTACAAGTACATCGAGGTTCGCTGTACATTCCAACGTTCGAGATCCTCGACGTAGGAAACGGTCTGGTCGAAGTAGCGGAACTGCATGTCCCGCCGCACCACACCCGAATTCCGGAATTGAACACCGGCCAGCGGATGCTCGGCGTGAGCCGCGCCGCAGCCGATAAGGGCAAACGCAAACAGCAATGTTTTCGTGCTCATAATCCAAGATTTCCATTCTGGCTTCTTGTCTGCCCTCCAGTGTACGCCCAAGCGTCTCCGTTGGGGCTGTTCTTTCCATCCCGATCCTTTCCATCCCGAGCGACTCCGGCGGCCTACGATTGGGCCAATCTCGCCTCTTCCGGGTAGGGGAAACTCGGGAACTGCCTAATTTTAAGCGACTTGTGAGACACCTGTACGCAATCACACTCAGCCACAGGCGCACCTCGTTGGATCAAAAAAACTGCTTGACAGCCCCCCTTGTGAGCAGTAGACTATCCTGGTAGCGTTAACGATAAAGTGTAACGGTAAAGGCACCGAGCTGTTTTCTCCCCTTCGACTGGGAGACACGGAGGAGGTTTTATGGCAGCAAGGCGGTTCGGATCTTTAGCTGCAGTGTTGTTCGCCGGGATCGTCCTGGCAATGGTTCCACCTCTTTGTTTTGGGCAAGTCAACACTAGCGCGATCAACGGCACGATCCAGGATTCCAGCGGCGCCGTCATTCCGGACGCTACTGTGACGTTAACCAGTGTCGCGAGGAACGTCGAGAATTCAACGAGGACAAACACGGCCGGCGTGTACGCATTCCTGAACGTAATGCCGGATACGTACAACCTCACAGTCAGCAAGGAGGGTTTCCAAACCTTCGAGAAGACTGGCGTCTTGCTCTCAGTGTCCGATATCGTGGTGGTCAACGTTACCATGCAGGTCGGCGCCAGCTCGCAGAAGGTCACCGTTGAGGCCGATCTCGCCAGCGTTGAGACCGCAACCGCGAGTTTGGGCACGAGTATTCCTGAGCAAGAGCTCGGGGCCCTTCCGCTGAACGGCAGGAACTTCACTCTGTTCCTGTCGCTGGAGCCCGGCACCAGCCCGACGAACACTTCGCACAACGCCTCCGGCTGGTATCACTACCCGTTCGCAGAGTTCAATATACCCTCGATCCAGGGTCAGTCAAACCGTAGTATCCTCTTTATGTTGGACGGCGTCTATGACTCCAATGCGTACGACAACGGCGTGAATGTTATGCCGACGATTGACGACATGAACGAGATGAAAATAGTATCGGCGACCGACCAGGCGGAGTTTGGACAGGTCACCGGAGGTGTTGTCAATGTTGTTACGAAGGGCGGCACGAACGAGTACCACGGCGGGCTATGGGAGTTCCTCGAAAATGACGATCTTAATGCGCGCAACCCGTTCACGTTCACACCGCCATATAAGACACCGCTGCGGCAAAACATATTCGGGGTCAACGGGGGCGGTCCAGTCCTGATCCCAAAACTATATCATGGGCGCAACCGCACGTTCTTCTTCGCCAGCTACGAAGGACAACGCAACCATACTGCCGCCACTAGTCTCATGCTCGTGCCGACGGCTGACAACCTACAGGGCAACCTCACGAATACCGGCGTGTTAGCCGGTTCAGCCCCCATTCCCCCTGTTTACGACCCTTACACGACAGTGTCGAACGGGGCCGGCGGTTATACCCGGACTCAGTTCCCGGGCAACCAGATCCCACAGAGTGAGCTTAGCCCGGGCTCGCTCCTGCTCGCCAAGACGTTCTGGCCGGCGCCGATCAACACGAGCGTGTCAGGTACGAACTGGATAAACCCGATGGGGGAGCAATACAACGTCAACCAGTTCACCGGCCGCTTGGACGAGCAGCTCACCAACAAGCAGTCAGTGTTCTTTCGGTATACGTGGAGCCATTACAAGAACCCGGGACCCGATTACCCGGAGGGGGAAAGCGCGAACATAACCTACGACGTGAATTGGGCTGCAAACTACAACTACGCCATCGGTCCGCACACCATGGTACAGGCGCAGTTCGGCCATAACGTGTTCGACTACTACCAGACGGTCTCGATGCCGAACGAGAGTGCCTCCGCTCTCGACACGCTGGTCACCAGCCTGTGGTCGCCCGCTTTCTACCAAACGGTTGCCGGTTACGGGTTCGGTACCAAATCCAACTTGCTACTCCCGTTCTTCAATATTCCGCCGTATCAGGCGTGGGAGACCCGTAATTCTTACGCCCAGTGGTCGAATAACTGGCAGGCTTCCGGTTCGGTGTCACACGTCCGCGGCGACCACATCCTCAAGGCTGGTTACATCTTTGACACAAGCGGCACGCAGAACTTTGGCGCAGGCCACCGCATCGGCTTCGACCCGTCGAATACGGACAACCCGCAAAGCCCGGGTAATACGGGCTATGCGTTGGCTTCCTTCTTGATTGCTGTCCCGTACGATTCAACAACCGGTCCCGGCAGCGCCGGCGGTTACAACAACACCTATGTAATGGGCGCTTACGTGCAAGATGAGTGGAAGATTAGTCCTAAGCTGACCCTCAACCTCGGCCTGCGTTGGGACCTGAGCGTTCCCGGGATGAATTACGGCATCTATGGGGGGCAGACGAGCGACGCCGGCTTCGGCGTGATGGATTACACCACCGGGCAGTTCATTATGCAGTATAAGCCTGCTGCCTGTGCCCCCCCGTTGAGCGTCACCGCGGGCCCGTGCATGCCGACGCCGAACGGCGCACTCCTGCCGAACATGTCAGTGGCGAACGGGAAGATATTCAAAACGAATTGGAACAACCTCGGGCCGCGCGTCGGCCTGGCGTACCGCCTGAGCAATCGGCTCACCGCCCGGGGGGCGTATGGCCGGTTCTATGACAACTGGTCCGCCAACGAAGAATACGCATACGGCATCAGCTGGCCGGTTCCGGGAGCCGATGAGGTGAACGGCCTAAACACGCCCTTTGTGACGGCGCCGGCCTATCCGAACCCGCTGGCCGGGAGTGGATCGGGACTGCCCGCTGCCTCGCCGTTTAGTGAGAACGGCTGGAATAAGGATCCCAATGCAAAGAACGCGTACTCAGACCAGTGGAACATAGGTCTCGCGTTCGAGCTGAACCCCACCACTGTGCTTAAGACAGTTTACGTTGGCGCGCGCACGCGCGATTTGCCGTACGGCACCATGGCGGACCTCGCTCCGACGCCCGGGCCGACCGCCTGGGAGACGCGTGTGCCGTACCCGTACATCTCCCCCGGTTTCTACACAGAGTACATTGGGACGGCGGACTACGAAGCGTTTCAGTTCTCGCTGGACAAGAAGTTCCACGGAGGGTTGGCGTACTTGATTTCCTACACTTGGTCGAAGAACATTGACACTCCGGATCTGTTCGATACCAGCTATGTGCAACAGCCTTGGAATTTGAAGGCCGACCGTGGTCTCTCCAATATGGATCTTCCGCACGTTTTGAACGCCAACCTGGTTTACCAGCTGCCATTCGGCGGGCAGCTGAAGACGGGGAACCGCGTCGCCGACACGCTAATTCGAGGGTGGCAGCTCAACGGGATCATGCGGTATCACTCCGGCCAGCCGATAACTGTCAGCGTGCCGGGCGACGTAGCCAACATCGGCTTTACCGGTTGGCCCGGTTACATGCGGCCGAACTTGGTCGGCAACCCATACTCCAGCCAGCAGACCGCGAGCGATTGGCTGAACAGGAGTGCGTTCGCGGTTCCGGCTAACTACACTTACGGGACCATGGGCCGCAACGCGCTCCGCGGCCCGGACTACAAGAGGCTGGATGCCTCTCTGTTCCGCGAGGTTAATATCACGGAGCAGAAGAGGTTCCAGATTCGCGTCGAAGCATTCAATCTGACCAATACCACGAACTTGGGAAACCCGGACACGAACCTGGGAGACACCACCTTCGGACAGATTTTTGGAACCAGCACTCCGGCCCGGCAGATGCAAATGTCTTTGAAGTTCCTTTTTTGAAGTTCCTTTACGGATGGCTCACATGCGCAGTTGTGCCCGTCGGGACCCGGCACAACTGCGCGGCCGGTATTGGCTTCACAGCGCAGCAGCAATAGCGGCATTTGCATAAAGAAAGGCGATCATGCGGGTTGACAGCCTTTCTGACGGTTGCTACCATCTGCAGAGAGGTGAAGGGAGTTTCGGCATCAAAGTCGACGCACAGAGGTGTCAGACGGGCAGCGAGAGCGTCTGGGATGCATATCGCGGTCAGTGTCTTCTTCTCCGCAATTCTTCCCGTTTGCTTCGGCCAGAATGCCGAAGCGTCGCTGCCGGACGGCGGGCAGACGGCGCTGCCGGCATCCTGTCAGACGCTAGGAACTGCGGTCGCAATCAAACCAGAGCTCCATCAGGCCCTTGAGACGCAGCCATCAGCACGGGCGTACAATGCACTTGGCGCCGCCTACCTGCGCAGCGACCAGAGCGCGTGCGCGGTCGCGGCCTTCGAGGCCGCACTCCGCATGGATCCGAATTATTGGGAAGCCCGCCACAACCTCGGCTTGGCGCTGATCGCAAGCGGTCGGGACGTCGAGGCTGAGCGTCATCTCCGCATCGCTGTAATGCAGAAGCCCGATTCGGATGAGGCGCATTACGCGCTCGGTGTCGCGCTCCAGAATCTCCATGAGCTTGCGCCGGCCGCGGCGGAATTCGAGAGCGCGCTTAACAAAAGCCCAGGCATGGGGCGCGCCTGCTACAACCTCTCACAAGTACTCCGGGATCAGAAGCGGTATGCCACCGCTGTAAGGCTGCTCGAGAGTTGCCTCGCGCATCGACAGCCCTCCCGGCTTGCATTTCAGTTGCAGCTTTCGCTGGCCACCGCGTACGAGCAAAACGGCAGTAAACAGAAAGCCCTGGACAGCATGCGCGCGCTGCTCGCCTCGGCACCGGATGCGGCCGACGCACACTTCACGCTCGCAACTATCCAAGCAGACCAGGGTGATTACCCTGAAGCAGCGCACGAATTCGCCGAAGCCTACCGGCTCGACCCCCAGAAGGCGGCGGCCCTTCTAGCAGTGGGACGTTCCTGGCTCACGGTGCTGAATTTCGAGGCCGCCATTCCACCGCTCGAGCAGTACTTACGCCTGCATCCGGATGACTTTGACTGCCTTGACATGCTCGGGCACGCATATCGCGGTGCGGGCAAGACTGAGCAGGCAGTCGGCGTGCTCACGCGCGCGGCCGAAATGCGGCCGGACAGCTTCCGCGTGCAGCACAACCTTGGTTCGGTGTTGGCCCGCCTCGGGCGCCTCGACGAGGCGCTCCAACACTTGGAAGCCGCTAAGAAGCTCAATCCCGACTCGACTGAATTGCGATACGAGCTGGCGCTGGTTTTGCGCGAGGCGGACCAGCCCGCGGGCGCGCAGCGCGAGTTTGAGGTGGTACGCAGCAGCAAGCTCCGCAGCGTTGAGAAAGCCCGAGCCGAGCAGCTCGCGAGTGCAGGCAATATACAACTCCAGCGCGGCGACGCCGCCGCTGCGGCCGCCAGCTACCGCGATGCGCTCAAAATCACGCCGGATGACGCCGCGGTCCACTTCAACCTCTCGCTGGCTATTTCCCGCTTGGGAGATGCGCATGGTGAAGTCGCAGAATTGCAGAAGGCGGTCGGACTGAATCCCAAGCTCGCTGCGGCCCAGAACCGCCTCGGCCTCATTTACATGGGACAACACGATGCAGTCCGTGCTGAGGGCGCATTGCAGGCGGCGCTTTCCGCGGACCCGCAGTATGCCGAAGCGCGCAGCAACCTGGGTGTGTTGTATGCCACCGAGGGACGAATCGATGAGGCGATTACCGCCTTCCGCCGGGCGATTGAAGACCAGCCCGGAAACGCGCAGGCGCACCTAAACCTCGGCCTGTCAATGGCCAGCCAGGACCGGCTGCACGAAGCCGAAAACGAACTGGAGACGACCGTGCGGCTCGCACCCGCCAACACAAGGGCATTGACCGCACTCGGGCAGGTGAAAACGAAGCTGAAGAAGAGCAAGGAAGCGGTGGCGTTGCTCGAGAAGGTGTCCGTCTTGGAGCCTCTTTCAGCGCCCGCACATGTGAACTTCGGAATAGTGCTGGCTGACGCCCAAGACCTCTCGGGTGCGCTCACAGAATTCACGAAAGCCGCAAGACTCGATCCGAAGTTTGCGGCCGCTCGTTACAACAGGGGGCGCGCACTGAGCGATCTCGGTCGTTTCGAGGAGGCTCGCCCCGAGCTTGAGGAAGCCTGCCAGTTGCAGTCCGATTACGCTCCCGCACTTTTTCTGCTGGGGCAGGTTGAGAGGCAACTGAACCAGATCCCGCAGTCCAAGGAAGCGCTTCAGAAGGCGACCCTACTCGATCCAAACAATGCCGACGGGCACTACTGGCTGGGCCAGGACTTGGCCACGCTGGGCAAGACTGACGAAGCGATCCGCGAATGGAAAGCCGCGCTCGCGGCCGACCCCAAGCACACCGGGGCTCTTTACAGCCTGTTTCGCGCCCTGCGCGAGGCGAATGATCCAGAAGCACAGAAGTACAAAGAGCGGCAGATGGCGCTGAGGGAGCGCGATCAATTGGCTGAACGTGTGCATGCTCTGAACAATTTCGCCATAGCGGCGGCGAATGCCCGCGATTGGGGGAAGGCAGTGGCTCAAATGCGCGAGGCTCTGCAGATGTGCGGTGACTGTGCGGACGCCGCCCAACTACACAAAAACATCGGCCTGATCTACTGCGGCGAGGGTGACCTGGACAACGGTGAAAGAGAGATCCGGACCGCGCTTCAGGCCAAGCCAGACGACCCCGATGCGCGGCGCGCAATGGAGGTCCTTGAAGGTTTGAAGAAACGCGCGGGGGAACACTAGCCGGCGCCCGCGGGGCACACGTCGAGGCACTCGGTGCAGAGCTGTTTCGTCTGGCTTCGACCCGGGGTCTGCGCCGGAACGCGACATTAATGTTGCGCCACCACCGCGACACGAGGAGGCATCAATGAGACCGGCTTTTCTTGGCCTCCACATCGCCGCGCTGGCCGCCATTTCGGCGGCATTCGCAGGCCAGCAACCGCAGCACCCGAAGGATTTCAAGCCATTCCATTACCGCTACACTACCCAGGAACTGCGGAACCGGTTCTCCCGCCGCGTGATGCAGCGGAACGCAGGCGAGATGGCGCGAGTCCACCGCATCAACCAGAAGGACCGTTATCAACCGACCTGGGAGTCGCTCGACCGTCATCCGCCCCGCGTCATCGCGCACTCCTGCCAGAGCCGGTGGAGCCTGAAAAGGATCGTCCAACCACGCCCACAGATCGCGATAGAAGAACAGTTGCTGCCGGATCAGCGAAGATCATGGCGCATATGGCGGAGTCACGCGAAGCCGTTTTGGGAGAACTCGGGGCCATCGCTGAGGGTCGGTGCGAGAGCATCCAGGCCAGATGGTGGGGAGGTTTCTGAAATTGAAGGACTGGTAGCGCGCGTCGCAGGCGATTCAGCGTGGCCTCTCGGCCGAGGAGAGCAATCGGCAGCCGGTGTTCTTGAGCCCACCAGCGGCCTGGCTCCCGCTGCTCAGGGCGGCGCGGATCCGGCCAACGCCGTTTGCAACACATCCGGAGGTAAGGCCAGGGATCGCAGACGTTTGTCGATCTGATGGGGGAACCCTGTCGCCATCAACGCCAGCCCAAATCGCCACTCGAACTCGGCATATGCGACGTTCCAAGGAACTGAGAATTCAATCCTGTCTTTTCAATGACTTGGGTGGACGAAACCAATACAGCAGCTTTCGCTGCAATGGGCAGCTTTGGTATATCTAGAGGGAGGTTCTTAATGAAAGTTCTATTCTCCACCGGCGTGGCAATCGCCGCCCTTGTCACGGTCGGCGTGAGCCAGCGCAAAAGCCAGAATGCCGCTGCGCCCCATGTCGTACCCGGCCCCATCCAGTTCGAGAATCGCCAACGGCAGTCTGGCATCCGTTTCGTTCTGAACAACGGCTCAACGCCAGACAAGCCGATCATCGATTCGGTCCTAGGCGGTGTCGCGCTGTTCGACTACGACAACGATGGATATCTGGACGTGTTTTTCACCAATGGTGCACATATTCCAACACTAGAGAAGAATGGTGAGAGCTTCGCCAATCGCTTATTCCATAATAACCATGATGGGACTTTCACCGACGTGACCGACAAGGCAGGTCTGCGTGGCATCGGCTATAGCATGGGCGTCGCTGCTGCCGATTACGACAACGATGGCTGGACGGACCTGTACGTCACTGGCGTAAATCGTAACATCCTGTACCACAATAATGGGGACGGGACATTCTCCGACGTGACCACGCAAGCGGGTGTCTCCGGCAAGGGCGCGTCTGGCAAAAAGCCGTGGTCCGTGGCTGCCGCTTGGCTAGATTATGACAATGATGGCCTTCTCGATCTATTCGTGGTGGACTACCTGGATTGGTCGATGTCCCAGAACCAGGTTTGCGGCGATCCCGACAAGCGCCTCTCCTGCTCGCCGGAAATCTACAAGGGTTTGCCAAATCATCTGTATCACAATAACGGTGATGGCACTTTCACCGACGTTTCGGCCGCGACCGGTATCGCGAACCACATCGGCAAGGGTATGAGCATTGCCATTGCAGACTATGACGGCGATGGTTTCACGGACATCTTTGTCACTAACGACAAGGAGCCTAATTTCCTATTCCATAATCTCTCGGGGAAAAAGTTCGCCGAGGTTGGCATCGAGTCGGGGGTCGCGTTCACGCAGGAAGGACTGCCGGCATCTAACATGGGGGTGGACTTCCGGGACATGAACGATCACGGCCGGCCGGATGCGGTCGTCACGGCGCTCGAAGGCGAGTTGTTCCAGCTATTTGTGAACGGCGGTCGCGGGTTCTTTACAGTTTCATCCTACGAGGCAGGCCTCGGCTTCTCCTCGAGTCGCATGAGTGGCTGGGGCGTAGGAGCGTTCGACTTCGATAACGATGGGCACAAAGACCTCTTCACCGCCAACTCGCATGTTAGTGAGAATGTGAGTTTCTATAGCAGCCGGCAGTACCGGCTACCCGATGCCGTTTTCCGTAACCTGGGCAATGGCACATTCCGCAACGTGAGCGCCCAGGCAGGGCCGGCGCTACAGGCTCCCGGAGCGCACCGAGGAAGTGCTTACGGCGACTTGAATAATGACGGCCGCATCGACGTAGTCGTCTCTGTGATCGGCCAGCCGGCCGAAGTTCTCTACAACACATCTCCGGGAGAGAACCACTGGGTTCTCATTCAGACTGAGGGCCGCAAGAGCAACCGCGACGGCATCGGCACGCGGATCAAGCTCGTCGGCGAATCGGGCCGAGTTCAGTACAACCACGTCACAACGTCCGTCGGGTATGCCAGCTCTTCCGATAGGCGGGTGCACTTCGGTCTCGGCAGCGACCGCCGCATCCGTGAGATCGAACTGCGCTGGCCGAGCGGCAAGACGCAGGTGCTGCGTGACGTCGGAGCTGATCAGGTTCTAAAGATAGTTGAAGAATGAGGTTTATGCTTGCGACATTTTTGACGCTCGTGTGGATGCAGGTCCCGGCGACCTCCTCATGTGCCGGATTGGAAAGCCGGCTGGCTGAAGCAGCCAGGTTGATGGATGCGGGCGACCTACCCGAAGCTGGGCGCGTGCTGAGATCCGCCCAAGTGGCGAACCCGCAGTGCGACGACGTGCTGCTGGCGCTGGGGCGTGTGCACGCCGCACAAGGTGACGTGAATTCCGCACGCGAGTTCCTTTGGCGCTTCATCAGCGTAGCCCCGCGAGATGCGAAGAACTACTACGCGGTGGCGCAGCTCGCGCTAATCGAGGGCAATCCTGCTCAGGCTGATGCGGCTTCGGCCATGTCTCTGGCGCTCAATCCGGACTACTCTGATGCACTGGTACTCCGGGGCCAGATTGTCGCTATGAAGGGAGATGCGCGCGCGGCGCGCAGATTGTTGGAGAAGGCCTGTCGCTTAGCGCCATCGAGCGCCGAAGCTCAGTTCCAGCTCGGACAATTGTTCGATCGTGAGGGCCAACCTGCCGAAGCCGTGACGCAGTTCCGAAAAGTGGTCACCATCCGTCCGAAGGACCCACGTGCTTGGGATTACCTCGCGCTGAACCTCGAGCGACTCGGCGAGCCTGAAAACGCCGAGGCCGCCTATAAGAGTGGTTTGAAAGTCAATTCCGGTCCTCTTTTCGACTCGTTTCTCGATTACAATTATGGCCGCTACTTGATGAAGCGGAGCCGGCTCGCCGAGGGTAAGGTGCACCTGGACCGCGCCGTCCAGCTCGCTCCGGAAACGCGTGCTGTTTACTACGAGCACGCCCGAATCAACTTGCGCTTGAATCGGGCTCAGGAAGCGCGGGCGGATGCAGAGAAAGCACTCGGTCTTGCGGACCCCGGCGGCTTTATCCTCGACCTGCAGATCTATTACCTGCTATCGACTATTTACAGCCGCCTGGGCCAGTCCGAACTGGCACACAAGTACGCGGAATTGAGCCGTACTACCGGCGTGCCGGCGAACTGGTCGGGGAGAAAGTAGCGCCGTGGCTGCTCAGGGGGTAGGGTTGCAAACAGGAAGCGGGGCACAGAGCACAGATTGAGCCGGCTAAGCGGTCAGTTCGTTACGCGGCCTTCAGTCCGAAAGTCTGATGGATGAATACACCCGTCCCGCTTCCCTGCTGCTGTACCCTTGAATGAAACCTGCAAGCGCCGAGCCGACCACGAAAATCGCATTTTGGTGTGTCCAGTCCTCCCCTAGCATGTCCGGCACCCACGCGCGACGGAGTGGACTGCTGGATCGAGCATCGCCTGTTGCGCACTAATGCTGCTTCAATAGCTCCAGGCGGTCACTTCCCATGCCTGCCTCCCGGAATCGTCACCAGTTGGATTCCGGTCTACTGATTTGGCAGCAACAAGTCTCGAACGAATCGGGCGGCGCGGAAAGTCGACGATGCAACAGTCAGTTGGAGTAATGAACCGACGCGAGCGGGTCTTCGCAGCGCTCCGCCGTCAAGCGGTGGACCTTCACTTCGGTTTGTAATCCAACCTCGGCAGCGACCATCGAACTGATGGATTTCGCCAATGCACCTTTTCCGAATGCCTGCCGGAACCCGAATCTGATGGCGCGATTGGATGCTACCGGCTACGCCGAACTCGGCTTCGACAGTGTGATGCCGGCGTTTTCGGTCGTCCAGGAATCTTCTGCGTTTGGCTGCAACATCCGATGGGAAGAGAAGGACTGGCCAACTGTCGTCATGGCGGCACCCATCTGGCGCGGGCCGGAGGACATCAGGATCCCATCCGACCTTTTTGTCCCACCCCGACACGAAATGCGTCCTCGACACGATCCGAATACTCCGGAAGCAATTCGGGAATGAGGTCGCCATCACTGGCAAAACGATGGGCCCATGGACGCTGAGTTATCGCTGCTTCGGGTTGGAGCACTTCCTCCTGATGACGGCCGAAGATCCCGATAAAACCAGGCTCTGTTTGGAAAGATTGAAGGAAGTGACCATTCAGTTTGGGATCGCCCAGGTCGAAGCGGAAGCGGACGCGCTGACGTTGCCCGACCACGGTAGCGGCGATCTGATCAGCCCCAGTTACTACAGGCGATACTTGCGCGACTTGCATCTCGAGTTCGCCGATCGCATCCCGGCACCGCTGATCCTGCACATCTGCGGACGCACCTGGACCGGATGTAATACATCGCACAAACCGGAATGGCGGCGTTCCACTTTGAGTCGAAAAACGAGCCCGCGAAGTCGATGGCCCTCGTTCGCGGCCGTTTGGCCCTGGTTGGAAGCATCAATAACCCGGAGATCCTGCTTCGGAGGGGACACACCGAGGTTCGGCAGGAAGTTTACACGAACTTGGAATCAGGCATTCCGTTGATTGCGCCGGAATGCGCGGTTCCGCTGCAAACCCCTATTGAGAGCCTGAAGCAGATACCCAAAGCAGTAGAGGACTGGCACCGGGAGCACGTCTCGGCCAGACCGCAGGTCCAGCGAAAGACTGCAGACCAAGCCCAGACCGGTGAGAGTGCAAGGGTCTGGTTTCATTCCGAATGATCCGATGCGCCAACGATTGGCTTGCGTGTACATACGTGCGTGGCTATCGCTTAGCAGCATCGACCGGAATCTCACAAACTCAGATTCAGATGATTCGGAAAGGGCAGCTGAGGTGGTTGCCGCAGGGCGATGTGACCGGGCAGGTTCTCTTCATCCGTCAGACCCTCGGACTGAAGGCCGCGTAACGAACTGACCGCTTAGCCGGCTCAATCTGTGCCCTGTGCCCCGTTTCCTGTTTGCAACACTTCCGCCTACCTCCTCTTCTCCACCCTGAAAAACCTCGGCCGCGACCAAAAGGCTCGCGAGGCCCTGGAGCGCTTGAGGCAGCTTCACCCCAAGCGGGTGCGCGACATAGAAGTGCCAATCAGGCAGCCCGGCGCGCCTCCCAGTAGTCTTCGAAGCGGCCATTGAGGTGGCAGCAGCGCAGCGCGAGAATCGCGTTGGCCCCGCGCACGGTCCAGAACATTCCCGAGCGCTTGAGACGAGAGCCGATCACGGTCTTGCAGCCGGCCTCGATCACTCCCGATCCGACGAACAGGTGCTGGCCACGGAACTTGGGATAACGCATGCGCTCGGTGTTGGTCTGGAAGTACTCCGTCTCGGTTCGAAGCTTTTCGGCCACGTCGGGATTGGAGGTTTGGATGGATTGCAGCTCCAGCACCAGCTTCTCGATGTTTCCTTTGTCGAGGCGGTTCTTCTGAACCCGAATCCAGCGCTTCTGCCTTCTCTCGTCGTTGGGGTACAGCTTGCGCACCAGATCCCACAGGTGCTGCCGGGCATGAAATAGGTCGACAATCTGGATCGCTCCAGGGAAGTGTTGACGGGCCAGGTTCCAGATCCACTCGGCCCCATCGCCCAGCACCACCTTCTTCTGAGCGCGGCTCCAGCCGCGCTTCCAGGCCTCCACATAGAGCCGTTTGCCGAACTCCTCGGCCGTTTCAATCGCCCCCACGTAAGTAGTCGTATCGGGGTCGCGGATGGCATAGCCTTCCTCATCCCAGGTCGTCTGCGCGAACACACAGCCCAGCTTGACCTCCCGGGTATGGGCCGGTTGCCCTTCCTTCTTGCCCTTCCGCCCCAGCGTCTCCTTCTTCACCACGGGCACGCCGGTCCCATCCATTTCCACGTACAGGATCGGAACCGACTCCCTCAGGGTCACGGGTAGATCCAACTGCACGGCCCGGTGGATCTCCTCTTGCTCCCGTCTGGCGATCTGCTCGCCTACCGCCTCGGCGGTGCGTTCCACGCCCTTGGTGGTCACCTCCAGGCCGGCCAGCAGTTTCATCTGCTGGCGGCCATGCTCGAAGGGGATCTCCTGACCTACCGCCGCCTGCATGCGCCGCACCCCAGGCGAGAACTCCGTGTCTTCAATGTCGAGTTCGGCATCGGTGGGGAACTGGCCCCTGTGGCAGTGCCGGCATAGGTAGTAGGGGCGGGATACTTCCGCCGGCCCGACTGCCGTCAACAGCGGTTTCGAACGCAGCCCCCGGTAGTGAGCCGAGTGGCCACAACGACAGGGAAGGCGTCGCTGATCGTCTGCCGGAGCGGGGAGCCGCAGCAGTTCGGTGAGCGCTGCGGCTCCGGCCTGATGCAGGGCTGAACGCACCAGCATCTCGATGGCTTCCAGATCCAGACGACCGGCTCTGCGCCGGCCCGCAAAGATGACCCGCAAAAGCTGGTCTACTTCGCGCGCGAGTTCCTGGCGGATCGCTTCGGCCGTTTTTTTTCCTGAGCGGTCAAAGTCTCCTCGACTGGCCGCAAGTGGCAGATCTCTTCATTGATCTCCAGAAGCTGGCCACCCAGTTCCCGGAAACGGTGATACTCGGCAACCTCGCGCCGCGCCTTGGCCAATGCACCGGGGGAGGAAAAGGTCTCGGTAATGGTTCTGCCATCCACCTTCCGGGTCAGGCGATAGAAGGGACCGTGGGTGGAACCGCCGGGACGGTGACAGTGGCAGTTCGGATTGCCACACCGGCCCCCGGTGCTGGTGATGGAGCCGGATCGCATATCGCCCAACTGGGCCACTTCAGACTGAATGGCAGCGCGTCGAGTTTCCAACTCGGTAAGGGGGTTAGACATGTGCCTCCACTGCCTAGCGTATCACTACGCTAGGTCTTGTGCCACAAAAAAGAAACCACGCCACTCTGCACTTCTGTGTCGCACACCCACCCCAAGCGCCCATGACCTTCGGGGCCCCATCACGAATGTTATGCTGGGATCTACGACGCGCAGGGAGCTATTCGCACTCATGTTTGCATCCGCTGGCAGTCTGCGGGCCCAGCTGGGGATGGCGTCGCGCGGTGTGAAGCCCCAGCCCCACAGCAGCCCGACGGGCAGGCCGTTTCATGCGTATTTCACCGATGTAGCCCGGCAGGCCGGGCTGAACGGGCCGGTCATCTACGGCCCTCAAGACCATGTCGATTATATCCTCGAGACTATGGGCGCCGGCTTGGCGTTCCTCGACTACGATAATGACGGCTGGCTCGATATCTTCCTTCTATCGGGCACGCGCTTTGACAACGTACCCGCTGGAACCACCAATCGCCTGTACAGGAACAATCGCGACGGTACCTTCGCCGACGTGACCGAAAAGGCCGGCCTCGTCCACCAAGGCTGGGCCTTCGGCGTCACGGTTGGCGACTACAACAACGATGGCTTCGAGGATATTTTCGTCACCTACTGGGGCCAGAACGTCCTCTATCGCAACAACGGCGACGGAACCTTCACTGACGTCACCAAAGAGGCCGGTCTAGCACGCCCGACTCGCTGGGGAGCGGGCTGCACCTGGGTCGATTACGATCGCGATGGGAAGCTCGATCTGTTCGTCTCCGACTACCTGGTCTTCGATCCCACAAGCATTCCCCGCGCCGGCCAGGACCCGAACTGCAACTGGAAGGGCATTCCGGTGAACTGCGGCCCCCGCGGCCTCGCGCCCGAGACCTGCCTCCTGTTTCACAACAATGGCGACGGCACGTTTACAGATGTCAGTGAGCGCTCGGGAGTGAGTGCGCCCAAGGGAAGCTACGGGCTGACCGCCGTAGCCGCCGACTTCGACAACGACGGTTGGCCCGACATCTTCGTCGCCTGCGACTCCACTCCCAACCTCCTCTTTCACAACAACCACGACGGCACGTTCAGAGAAGAGGGACTCGAACGCGGCGTCGCCCTCAGCGAGGACGGGCAGGAACAGTCCGGCATGGGCGTCGCCGTCGGCGACTACAACCTGGATGGCCAGCTCGATATTTTCATAACCCATTTCGTCGAGGACACCCCAATCCTTTACCGCAACGACGGCAAGGGCAATTTCACGGATGTCACCATTCGCGCAGGGATCGGCGTCGAGACCCGCTTCATCTGCTGGGGCGCGGGCTTCCAGGATTTCGATAATGACGGCTTTCCCGACCTCCTGGTGGTCACGGGTAGCGTTTATCCCGAAGTCGAGAAGAAGTTCCCCGCTTACCGCCACCGTACTCCACGCTTTGTTTTTCGAAATCTGGGCGACGGCAAGTTCGAGCAGTTCCTGGAACAGGCTGGACCGGGAATTTCCGCCGAACACGCGAGCCGCGGTGCTGCATTCGGCGACTTCGACAACGATGGCGACGTCGATGTTCTGATCATGAACCAGAACGAGCCTCCTTCGCTGTTACGCAACGACGTGACCGGCGAGAACCATTGGCTGAAGGTAAAGCTTGAAGGCGTGAAATCCAACCGCAGCGCCATCGGCGCCCGCGTCGCCGCTTTCTACAACGGCAAAAGGCAGGCGCAGGAGGTGCTCGCCCAATCGGCTTACCTTTCTGTAAGCGACCGCCGCCTGCATTTTGGACTCGGGTCCGCGCAATCGGCGGACCTGGAAATCCGTTGGCCCAGCGGCGATGTCGAAAAACTCGCCAATGTGGCGGCCGACCAGTTAATCGTGGTCAGGGAGGGCGCGGGAATTGTGAAGTCCCAGCGCTTCCCCGCTGGAGCTTCGCCAAAACCAGAGCCGCGCTGAAACTCCGGCGGTCGGAGAAGGTGGCCGGCTACTTCCTGAGTGGAACGCTGGTGGCTCTCGGGGTGGGCGGCTTCTCGGCCACATGGGTCATGCAGTTCATTCGTCCGAACCTGTTGATGGGCATGTTCAGCGTGATCAATGTGCTGCTGGTCGGCGTTGGAGCGATGTTTCCCGGGTGGATCGGCCTCTGGGCGATCTTCCTGACCAGCTTCTTCATGTTGCTCATGTTCCCGACGATTTTTGCGCTGGGGCTCAAGGGAGTGGGGCCGAACACCAAAATCGGCGGCTCGCTGATCGTGATGGCGATCGTCGGAGGCGCGGTGTTCACGCCGGTGATGGGAGTGGTGGCGGAAGCGACCCGGAGCATGGCGATGGCCATGCTGGTTCCGCTGGTCTGCCACGCATGCATCGCTTGCTACGGCTTCGCCGGTTTCCGGCGCGGCCAAGCGAGCTGAATAGACAGCTTCCGGACGAGACGGGATGGAGCCCAGCCTGAACCCGCCCGCTCACGTGTAGTCTTGGCCGAAGCGCTCACGGACGGTGGCATGCAAAAGTCTGACCGCCTCGGCCTGGTCGGACCGGCACACCAGTGTGGCGCCGGCGGTGTGCACGATGATGAGATCCTCGCACCCAACGGTGGCGATGAGGTGCCGCGGATCGTCCGAGGCGATCAACGTCCGGCTTGTTTCCTGCAGTATGCTTCGCGCGCCGGATACCGTGTTCCCGCGCTCATCGGCCACCAGCGCCTTGGAGAACGCGGACCACGAGCCGAGATCGAGCCACCGAAGTTGCATGGGGATGACCGCCAGACGGACCGAAGCGTCTCGCGAAGCAGGCTCCATGACCGAATAGTCGATGCTGATCTTCTGGAGTTCGCTGTACATCCTGTCGAGTACGGCATCGCGGCCGGGCGTATCCCAAGCGGCGGCGATCCGCCCGATCCGATCGAACACCTCCGGAACATAGCGGCGTATGCAGTCCAGGATGGTCGAGACGCGCCAGACGAACATGCCACTATTCCAGAGGTATCGTGCGGGTCCGGCCCCGAAATACGTCTGAGCGGTTTCCCTGTCCGGTTTCTCATGAAACTGCTTCAGCCAGCAGGCGGCCTGGTCCCAGGGCTCCCCCAGCTCGAGATAACCGTACCCGGTCGACGCGGAATTCGGCTCGATGCCAAAGGTCAACATGGTATCGGGATGCCGCTCCACCAGTTCATACCCACGGGACACGGTCCGCTGAAACACGTCGGTCGGTTCAATGAGGTGGTCGGCGGTGAACACGGCCATCACCGCATCGGGATCACGCCGGCCGATGACCGCGGCGCTGAGACCGATTGCTGCAAGGGTGTCCCGGCCGACCGGTTCGCCGATGAACTGCTCTTCGGGGAACCCGTCCAGCGCTTCGAGAATCCTGACTCGTTGCCGCCGGGCGGCGCAAATGTACAGGTCAGATGGTTGGACCAGACCATCCAGACGCGCAACCGCGCGCTCAAGGAGGCTGCGGCCGTCGGCGAGCGGGATCAACTGCTTCGGCAGCTCGTTCCGGCTCATGGGCCAGAGCCGGACACCGGAGCCGCCGGCCAGAATGAGAGCACAACGGAGAGGGCGTTCCGTGTTCATGCGTGCACCGCAAGAGAGTGCAGCCGAAGCGCCCATTCGCGGGTGGAAACGCTCTTCGGTAAGGATATGCTGACCGACTCCATCCACTCCAGGGTGGCTTTCGACAAGGCGCCGGCCAGACCCGGCACGATGCGGTCCAGCGTCGTGTCGCTGTCTTCGCACAATTCATTCAGCGCGGTGCCGAGGGAATCGACAACGCAGGGGAACACGCCCGACGAGGCAACGTCCGGCCGCCCGGATGTCGCCAGTTCGTGCGCGAAGACGAGAAGATCCGCCACCATTGCGGCGCGGTTGTCCGAGTTCTTCAGCGCAAATGCAAGGTCGCCTGCACTGAACGCGGAGCCATGATCGAACAGGCGAGGGAGGGACCGCCTGATCTCGCCTGCGCGAATCGCGGCGCGACGTCCGTGAAAGGCATCGTGATCCACGCGCACCGCAATCTCGGCCGAACTGTACCGATCGGCGGCAAGGAAGCTGCTCTTCTGCTCAGGCGTTGCGCAGTCGATATCGAGCATCCAGCGCCAGCGCCGATACCCTTCGTGCTCGGTTTCCGCCGGGAATACGCGGGCGTTCCAGAGCGTGCGTTCGGATTCGGGCGTATCGCTGCTCCAGACGTCGGAATCCGGCACGCCTTCGGCACGCAGCCACGCCGCCAGTGGTTTGCCGCAAAACGTGGCTCCTCCCGTTACGGAGTCCTTGAAGGTGTCGTCGACGCCGTAGTACCGGATGAACCACGCCTTCCGGCCCTTCCGGTCCACACCGGGCGAGAGATCGAGACAGGCCCCTTCCGGGAGCTCGAACGGTTCGGATACGTCCACGCCGACCAGCACATTGCGGCCCTGCAGGCGCAGCGGGCCTCTAAGACGGCAACCCTCCACCCAGGAATCGACGCCGTCGACTGCGGCACCGTCGTGAGTGTCTGTGCCGATCGCCAGAATCGTGTTGATTGGCAAAGCGCCCCGATCCTGCGTAATCAGTTCCAGACCGCTGGTGATCAACTGGCTGGTCGATCCAAAATGCAGAAAACTGCACTGGCGCAGCACCTGGAGATGCAACGGAATGGCCCGCAATTTGACGAACAGCCTGGCCAGTACGGTCTCGTCGAGCTTCGATCCACTCGATCGCACGGTGTGCAGGTACTCTTCAAACGTGGCGTCCGTGCCCAGTGCGCAGCAGATCTCGCGATACAGATCGATCCCGTGAGAGAGGATGATGCGCCAGGCCGATGGGGTCCAGGTAATCCCGGCCGGGCCATCGGACGAGTCGGCATGCACGGTGCAGAACGAGCCAAGAAGCCCCCCTGCCGCGCCTGCGTCCAGACTCATGACGCCGATGTCGAGCACGGACCGGCCGTCCGCGGCGATCGCTCCGGCTTCGGACTGCCTGCGGATGTCCGGCTTCTGCAGGTAGAGACGGACGGAGCCATCGCTGTTGGGACAGAGCACGCCGTGACGTGCTGCCTCGGCGGGCGATACCCAGGAACCAAGCGCCGTGATCCCTGCGCGGACCAAACTCACCTCGGCGGGGTCGAAGCGAATGAGCGCGTCCCCGGAGGTAACCACGACCTGTCCGGCGCCGGGCGAGCCGGCGGGAAGTCCCAGAAACGCAGGGACCAGCCGGTCGAACAGAGTCGGCGTGAGCGCGGATTGCGAGTCTCCAGGGAAAGGGACGAAGATCTTGCCGCAGGGGGAGTAAGCAGGCAGGCGGCGTGAGTCGCCTCCCGCATGCACAATCAGAATGCGCAAACCTCGGAGAATTCTCTCTGCAGCCGCGAAATCGGGGATGTCCTGGCCCGCCTCCGATTCGCGGCGAAGCACTTCGCGGAGACAGTGCAGCGTGCTCCCGCCGCTTCCAACACGACGCCCCTGAGGATCGACAACCACAAGCGTGTCGCGCACCTGAGTCAGTTGAGCGGTCTCGCGGCGCATGCGGATCTGCGCTTCGTAGGCTGCCGCCTGATGGTCGTTTGCCGCAGTCAGAATGAGATAGTGCCAGGGCTCGAGAGAGTTCGACATTCTGGATTCAGGACTCCTCCTTAGGCCGTGCCGCACACCGGTTTGCCACGGAGCCCCCCGGCGGCCAACGGGACTTTATGCACGTTTAAGTTAACGATAACTCCTGCCGGGGTCTCCTGTCAACCGAGCAAGAAACCGGCGCCATCCAATACCCGGAACCCTCCGACGTGCAAAGCGCGGAAGGAGGACCCGAAACCTGTCAGCAATTCCGGTTCGTTGACTCGCGCGGTACGAGTTTCGGCGCCAACATGATGCACCTGGCAGGAGGAGGGGTCTTCGCTTCAATCAACGACAACACCAGCTTTCCGGCTCGCTCTCCGATGGCGGCGCTCTGTTGGTCGACGCTGGAAAGAGGTACGCGCAGCGACTTGTCATAGTGGAGGTTTGCACAGCCGATCACGGCGATATCCTGAGGAACCCGCAATCCCGCCTCGAGAATCGCGTCGATCACGCCAATCGCAATCGGATCGTTGTAGCAGAACACACCATCGGGTCGGAGATCCAGTGTCAGCAACTTCTTCATCGCTTCCTTGCCGCTGACCCAGCTGTCCACGTCGGGCGACCGCCCGGTCACGATATAGCCCTGAAGCGGAGTCAGATCGTTCCGCGCCAGTACCCGGTTGTAGCCTTCCAGCCGTCCGATCGCCGTGCTGGTGGCGGGTCCCCGGATGTGTGCGATTCTGGTGCACCCCACGGAGATCAGATGCTCCGTCGCAATTCGGCCAACGGCGATGTCGTCCACTCCAACGAAGTTGGCGGGCAGCCCGAGGAAGGCCCGATCGATCAGAACGTATGGAACCTTCTGCTCCTCAATTCGCCGGAAGCTCTCCACGGTCTCCTGCGTGGAAGCAACCATCAGCGCATCTAGGCGGCGGCTCAGCAGCCTTTTGATCTCCTGGCGTTCGATATCCGGGTCGCCCTGGGACGACGAGATCAGCAGGCTGTAGCCCTTGCGGCGAAGCGTGTTGGACAGCGCCGTCGCCACTTCCGCGAAGAACGGGTGGACCAGGTCCGGAACGATAAGGCCGGCCGCGTACGTTCTTCCGGTTACCAGTGTGCGAGCCGCCGGATTCGGCTGATAATTCAACTCCTTGATCCTCTTGAGCACTCGTTGTCGTGTTTCTTCGCCGATGTCAGCGTGATTTCGCACTACCTTGGAAACAGTGACAATCGACACGCCAAGCTCACGCGCGATGTCCTTCATCGTTACCGACATGCATTTACATTATGCACCGTCTGCGAGAAAATGTGGCGGCCGGGCGAAGTGGGAATCCTCGCCACCCATTGCTCCCGGTCGCCGCCACCGTGGCTCTGCAGATCGCGTCGGCGCGTCTCTATGCGCAGCCTCCGGCCTCAACGGTGCGTCACCGCGCGAAGCGTTACGTTTTTTTAACGGAGAACGAAGCACTTTACGGGACGCGGCCCTCGAGGATCTCCGAAGAGAGGCCCACGAAGGTGGTCGGTAGATCGTTCCACTCCACCACAGGGCCCGACACCAGCCAGGACCTTGGATTCACAACGAGAGGGGACGTGCTGTACGTCATCGCACTCGCATGGCCGGCGGACGGAAAGATCACAATCAAACCGCTGGCGGAAGGTTCTGCCGCCGGGCTGGGCACCATCAAGCGCGTTCAACTGTTGGGCTCCGACGCCGCAGTGCAGGGGAAGCGCGACCGCGACGGGTTGCAGATCGAGTTGTCCGCGCGGAAAACGGGAGAATGTGCGTCCGCATCACGCACTTTTCCCCCTGACGGTGCCGGCCGGACCGCAGGCGTCGTAAAGTCGGTTGACGCAGTGACCCCGGCGAGGGTACAATATTATCGGTTACTTTAGCGCTTCTCGCACATCCTGCGAGCCTGCGGGAACAGCGGAAGGTATTGCACAAATATGAAGGATAACTCGGAACTTAAAATAGACCGCTGGCTCAATCGTGACGACCTGATCGTCATCACAGGTGCCGGCGGGTTCATCGCGGGCGCACTTGCCCGCTACTTCCACGAACTCGGCTACACCCGAATCCGCGCCGTCGATCGCAAGCCGCTGCCGGAGTGGTACCAGCGCGTGCCGGGCGTTGAGTGCCTGTCGATGGATCTGAGCGAGAAAGAGAACGCCATCCGGGCCGTCGAAGGCGCCACCGAGGTCTACAACCTCGCCGCGGACATGGGCGGCATGGGCTTCATCGAGCATTTCCGCGTCGAATGTCTCCGCAGCATCCTGGTGAATACCAACCTCACCGAGGCGTCGTGGCGGGCCGGCGCCAAACGCTACTTTTTCTCGTCGTCCGCCTGTGCTTACAACACGGACCTGCAGAAAGACCCGAACGTTCGGGCGCTCAGGGAGTCGGACGCTTACCCCGCGATGGCCGAGCGCGGCTATGGATGGGAGAAGCTGATCTCCGAGATGTTCTGCCAGGAATACTGGGCGGAGCGCGGTCTGGAAACCCACATCGCCCGCTTCCATAACATCTACGGCCCGTACGGCACCTGGTTCGGGGGGCGTGAGAAGGCTCCCGCCGCAATCTGTCGCAAGGTGATCGAGGCGCAGGACACCAGCAGCGGGACCATCGACATCTGGGGCGACGGTTCCCAAACGCGCAGTTTCTGTTTCATCGACGACTGTGTGCTCGGCATCGATCAGATCATGCACAGCGACCGGCTCATCGCCACGCCGATCAACCTGGGATCGAGCGAACTGATCTCGATCAACGATCTGGTCACCATGGTGGAAAAAATCGCCGAAGTGAAACTCAAGCGCACCTACGATCTGGATGCTCCGCATGGTGTCGCTGGACGCAATAGCGACAACACGTTCATACAGAGCGTGCTCGACTGGGAGCCGCGCACTCCGCTCAGAACCGGCATGGAGAAGACCTACGCATGGATCGCTCAACAGTACGCCGACCGGAAGGCGGGCAAGCGGGTGGTCAGGGACTGACAATGGAACATTCCCAGACGCTGGTCGCGCGGCCGCCTCTCCAGCTCCCGGACGGAGTGGATGCGGGGCGGCAGTGCGGCGATGTCGAGTTGATGGCCAGCCGGATTCCCCATCGGATCGCGCTGGCCGGCGGCTGGATCGATCAGCCGTTCCTGTCCAGGCACAACCCGGCGCCGCCGGGGAGCATGGTGGTCGTCGCGCTCGAGCCCGTCATCTGGTTTATGGATCGTTGCGGCATGGCTGGCAGCACGCGCCGCATTGCGACAAAGATCTGGAACGGCACTCTGCCGAACCGGCCGCCAGCCGAGCTGGTCCGCGAATTATATGCAGCGGAAAACGCCAACAAGGTCGAACCCTCGGGCTCGCAGGACATGATCGGCCTAGTCTATCCCGGCATCAGCAGGCTGGACTACGATGTCACCGTCGAGGAGGGCTTCTTTCCGGCACAAATTGAGTCGATCTGCGATCCTGAAACCGCGTGCTGGGTCGACGAGGTTCTCCACCTTGTTCCGATCAACCAGCGGCCGGCGGGCTACAATCCGCTGGGCGTCAAGAACCTCAATCCCCAATGGATTCACGAACTGGGTGAGACTGGCAAGGAGTGTTTCGACGCGATCCTGAAGAAGGACGTTCGCTGCCTCGGGGCTTCCATGAATCACTGCATGAAGTGCTGGGAGGCGATCCTGCCTCACACGGTCGCGCACCCAACCATCAACATCGATCTGAAAGCGATTCTCTCGTGGTTCCAGGCTCGCTATCCCGGAGCCATGTACTCAGGATGCGGTGGCGGATACATGATTGTCGCTTCCGAGGGGCCCATACCGAGCTCTGTACGGGTGAGAGTCTGGATCCGGTAGGCGGGTCCGGGCGAAAGGAGGAATGCCATGCTGAGAACCGGAATCCTGAACCCGGCGATCAATTCCCTGCTCAGCCGCGTTCGCCACACCAACACGCTGGTAATTGCGGATCGGGGCTTCCCATTCTGGCCGCAAATAGAGACCGTGGACATCTCGCTGGTTGACGATGTCCCTCGGGTTCTCGACGTCCTCCAGGCGATCCGTTCCAACTTTGTGATCGGTCAGGCCTTCATGGCGGAGGAGTTTCTTGCGTCGAACGGGACAGACACCCGGCGGGACTTTGAGCGGGAACTTTCGGGCATACCGGTTGTCTTTGAACCACACGTCGAGTTCAAGAAGCGCGTCCCCCGCGCCATCGGGTTGATCCGAACGGGAGAAACGGTGCAATACGCGAATCTGATCATCGAGTCCGCGTGACGCAACTGTCCGCGGCCGAACAGCGGAGATTCAGGACGTGTTGCAGACGGCGTTGGCCGGATCCGCTAGGGTGGAGTGACGTCCCATGCGTTAGGCCATCATCTGAGACTGGCGGCGGCGTTCAGCGCCGGGGAGGAGATATAGGGAATGGACCGACGAACCTTTCTGCACGCTGCCGTGCTCGGCTCTAGCGTCGCGCGGCAGTACGAGCCTGCTGCTTCCGAAAAACTCGGCCCGGCGCGGGTCCAGCCGAACGGCCAGCCTCCGGCGGTCGACGGCGGCTACTACGAGTTTTCCGAAGATGGTACCGAGTGCATCATCAAGCGATACGATACCCCGCTTCCGTGGATGAACCTCCTCAACAACGACACGTTTCAGACCTGGATCACCCACACCGGACACATGGAGTGCCTGATATTCGACCGCGGGTTAAACGGGTTGACCAACCCCCAGGTGGAGTCCGGCCACGTTTACCTGTGCGACGGGTCTAGCGGCCGCTACTTCATGCTCAATCGGCCTGCTCCGGGCGGGATCTGGCGCGCGCGGCACGGCCTCGGCTACAGCACCATCGAGGCCTGCGCGGACGCCCTGGAAGCGACGATCACCTACTTCGTGCCGCGCGACGATAGCGTCCTGGTGTGGCTACTGTCGTTGCGCAACCGTCAGGCCGTGCAGCGGACCATCCACGTTTTCAGCACGGTCGAGTGGAGCCTTGGCGATCAGTCCAAGACCATGGTTTTCCAGGGTCACGGAGGCGGCGGCGACGCGTTCACCGGAGGCAGCCAGTTCAACCTCTCGAAGCGAGTGGTGCTTGAGCGCGATGCGCTCTACGCCACTCAGACAGCGTGGCCGAACCTCAGCTATAAGCAGAAGCCATGGCCTTACACCGGGTTCTTCGGCGCTGGACTGCCGCTCGAGAGTTTCGATACGACTCGCAGCATCTTTCTCGGCAGGCATGGCAGCGTTGAGAAACCGGCGGCCGTGGAGCGCGGGATCTGCTCCAATCTGCCCTTCTGGGGACTCAACGAGTTCCCGTGGGGTGTGTTGCAACACCAACTGGCGATCCCGGCCGGAGGCGAGCAGCGCATCGCCCTCGTCCTCGGCATGGCTCGCAACAAAGCCGATATACCTGGCATCCTCGCGAAATACGCCGACCCGTGCCGGGCGGAGGCGGAACTCGAGAAGGTAAAGGCATACTGGCGTGAGTTCCTGGCGACCACGACCAACATCCGCACGCCCGCGCCGGAGATCGACCGCAACCTCAACGTCTGGTCGAAATACCACTGGCGGTCGGCCGTCATGCGCAGCCAGAACAACGGCCTGCGCGGGCTCGGTTTCTGGAGCTACGGCCTGATGGGCAACTCGATCGGCTGGGCACCGCGCGAACTCGCCGTGCAGCCGCACGACTTAGGCATTGTCAAGGAATGCCTCACCACGATGATGCAGGGGCAATACCAGGACGTCACTCTGGGTAAGCTGTCGGAACCGGTGCCGCTGATGCTATCGAGCGATCTCGACCTCAAGTGGCCGCCGCCCAAGAGCAAGCTACGCCCCTACCCGCACGCGCACGACATCGAAACCGGCGCGTCGGCCTTCATCAATTACCTTCACGAGACGGGCGATCTCCGCTTCCTCGAGGAGAAGACGCCGTGGGTAGACGGCGGGGAAGGCACGGCGTTCGATCACTTAGCCCGCGCCATCGAGTACAGTCTGCAAGGGCTCAGCCCGCGCGGTCTCGCCCTGCTCAACCCCGGCATCGGCGATTGGGACGACGAGTTGAATATGGTGAGCCGCGAGGGCCGCGGCGAGAGCGTGATGCTCTCCATGACTATCTGCTATCTGCTACGCGAGGCCGCGCAAGTCGCGAAAGCTGCGGACCATGACGCTGAGGCAGCCAAGTGGCTGGAGCAGTACGACCGCATCAAGTCGGCTGTGAACCGGCTCGCCTGGAACGGCGAGTGGTACATTCGCGCCTTCGCCGATCTCTACGAGCGGCTCACGCCAGTCGGGACCACGACCGATAAGGAAGGCCGAATCTACCTGGTGCCTCAGTCCTGGGCGGTGCTCAGCGGCATCGCGGAGGGTGAGCGGGCGCAGAAGTGCATGGAGGCTGTCGAACGATACCTCGTCTGCGACTATGGCCCGCTCAACTACGCGCCTGCTTACACCAGTCTGAACCCCACGGTGGGTACCTGTTCGAACTACGCTCCCGGTTTGCGAAACAGCTGCATTTACCCACGTCCGGCCGGCTGGCACATCATGGCCGAGTGCGTTGCCAACCGCGCCGAGGAGGCGTTCGATATCTACTGGAAAACCTCACTGGCTCACGCGGTGCGCGACATCGACCGATTCCAGGACGAACCCTACGTCTACCCAGAGGTATACAACGGCCCTGCCCACCGCACCTACGGCATGGGACAATTCCAGTGGAACCTGGGCGAAGGCCAGAACTGGATGTGGCACTCGTACGTGTACTACATCCTTGGCGTTCGCCCGGTGCTCGAGGGCCTGCTCGTGGATCCGAAGATCCCGAGGGCATGGGAGGGCTTTCGTGTCGAGCGGCCGTTCCGTGGCAGCTGGTACGAGATCGAGATCGGCAACCCGAAGCACGTCAACCGAGGCGTGAGCTCGATGCTGGTGGACGGCCGGCGCGTAAATGGTAACCTGATCCGCGCCCATGCGGATGGCAAGCGGCACGAGGTGAAGGTAACTCTCGGCGCGTGAACCTGGTCGGCATCGAGCTCTCAGGTCGAAGCCGCTGCCCTTGTGGTGTGCAGCGAAGATCACTTTGAGGAGTCTCTGGACTTCCCGCGTGAACCTCCTGATGAATGGAAATGTCAGAATTCGCCCCAGGGTCGGTCGAGCCAACGTGGGAGTCTCTGGCAAGGGACTACCAGTGCCCGCAGCGGTTGCGCGATGCGAAGTCAGGAATCTGGCCGTATTGGGCCCCGCAGGCTGTCGACGAGAACGCTCCAGGGACCAATAACTGGGACCTGAGCTTCTTCAAGACAGTGTCGGTTCACGAACAGTACCGGTAGGTGTTTGGGAGGGCCGAGCCGCTCATATCACGGCGAAGGCAACAGACGGCATCCTGGACCGGAAGGGATGCTGGACCTCCCCGGGGTCTCAGGCGGTGGCACGTTGGGAGAGAGCAACGCGGAACAGGAGAGACCCTACCTGGCAGCCAAGTCGGGCAAAAGACCGGGCGTATAGGGCTGGACGGCTGAAGTTGCGCGGAGCCGGGAGGGAGTCCGAGGGGTTCGTACTACCGATGAAGGCGTGCAACAAAGCGCGCTGCAGTGAAGGGGCCCTGCTTTGGTCATGTCTGCTCCAAGGTAAGCGTGAGGGCATGCCGGAAACGGCCAACACCCCCCCCTGAAAAAGCGCGACAACTTTGCAGTCAGGCTATGGGTGTGTGCCAAGTGCGCGCATTCCGGATGGAATCAGGCGAAGGCTCTTACAGTCGGCGTGACGTTCCGACGAAAGGCTTGATCGCATCCGTGTCATGGCGTCACGCACGCCACATCAAGAAGATCATCGTTGAGCCGTGTGCGGGAAAACCGCCAGCACGGTTTGAAAGGGGTTGATGGAAACGAGTTGGCGCTAAACGCTGGTACCGCGCCATAATCTACCAATGACCGAGCAGTGGTTCCGCAACCGCGGCCGGCGGCAGTGCCGGCTTAGCACGACTATTCCCTGCCAGTTCAGCTAGGCGAGCGCGGCTTCAGCCTCGGCGTAGCACTCATAGTCGATGGCCCGCAAACAACTGCCTGCGGGACGGCATCCGTCCAGCACCGCCGCGAGCCACTCCGCCACATCCCGGCCCGTCCGTGCGCTCATGAGACGAGTACTCCAGTGCGTGCTGTTGGCCGGCATCGATTCCAGGGTCTTCGTAACGACGTCTTCAATTTGCCGATCGGTGATCTTGCGCGGCGCGCCGACCCGCGGCTCATCCAGCAAGCCATCCAGCCCAAACCCTCGAAACCGTTCCCGCCATTTACCGACGGTGGCGCCGGTGATGTGCAACTTCCGCGCGACCTCCGAGTTGCTCATCCCCTGCCCACAACTGAGCACGATCCGGGCACGCATCGCCATCGCCTGCGCCGACTTCGGCCGACGCGCAATCATGCTCAGTTTCTCACGATCCTCATCGATGATATCCAGAGGTTTCTTGGGGCGACCGGTGCGCATACCCAAGTATGCACCCCACCTGGACTTATGCAATGTATTTCTCGCTCAGGACACTAGTGCCT
The DNA here is from genome assembly GCA_963719445.1 of Bryobacterales bacterium. Taxonomy (GTDB): domain Bacteria; phylum Acidobacteriota; class Terriglobia; order Bryobacterales; family Bryobacteraceae; genus DASWZN01. Next base: position 1,065,038 of record OY970385.1, on the reverse strand, counting down.
CACCTGCACGTCGTACTCCCGCACCGCGTCGTACATCGCAATGATGTTCTCCGGGGGCACGTCTGCCAGGATGTTGTGCACTTGCTGGAAGACAAATCCGCCTCCCGGCGCCAGTGTTTCACACTGATGCAGAACGTGCGCGCGGACTTCGGCCGACGTACCGGCCGGCAGGATTCGCTGCGTGTCGCAGCCGCCGCCCCAGAACGTCAGATCCCTGCCGAAGTCGCGCTTGAGTCCCGCGGCGTCCATCCCCTTGCAACTGATCTGCACCGGGTTGATGGCATCCAGGCCTGCGTCGATCAGATCCGGCAACAGTTGCCGAACGGCCCCGCAGCAGTGCAGCATCACTTTGACGTTCGCCAGCTTCTTGGCACGCGCCCACATCGCGGAGTGCCGCTGCTTGAAGAATTCCCGGTACATCCGGGGCGAGATCTGGGGGCAATTCTGTGCGCCCAGGTCGTCGCTGAACACGATGACATCAATGTACGGGCCGACCGCGCCGAGGAACTGGTCCAGATTGGTCATGTGGATCTCTACCAGCGCATCGAGAAACCGGTGTACGCGCGCCGGCTCGCCGGCGAGCATCATGAGGAAATTGTCCATGCGGTAATAGAACTGCCCCATCTCGAGTAAACTTCCGCCGAACACCCCGATGATCGCGCGATCAGTCCTTGCGCGCAGCGCCCCCGCGCCCGCGGCCAACTCGGCAGGACCGGAAACCCAAGGTCCAGGCGGCGATGCTACCCCGGTCCACATGTGCTCGGGATACAGCGCCTCAATCTTCGAAAGATCCTCCTCGCCATCGAGAAACGGCCAATGCACCTGGTCGAAGTGCAGCGAATCTTCGGGCATGCGCGCGATGACCCGGCCGCTCGGCGCCCTCAAGACCCACTCCGGGCCGGCTTGCTCCGGCAGCGCCCACACGGGCATCCGGCACGGCGTGCCGTCCGGCAGCGTCCAATCCGCCCACCACTTGTCTTCGTGGCAGAAGCCGCGGCCCATCTCGATGGTGTCTACGCCAAATCGATCCAGCACATCGTCGTGAACGATCGCCAGTTGCTGCACCGGATCGTAGACATCCACGCTGCGAGGCTCGAGGCCCAGCGCGGCTCTCAGTTTCGGATAAGCAATAGAAGAGATACCCGACGAGCGGTAACCCGACAGGTCCACCACCACCCGGTCTGGCTCCTGGTGATTCAAGGATGCAAGTACTCGTTCCCGCGAGGTCATATTACCCAGGACTTCCGTTTTGGCCTGCTGGCCCCCGGCGATTATACATCCAGCCGCCCAATTGGAGTCGTTTGTCTCATTTTTCCATCCCGAGCGACTCCAGCGGCCCAAGAACGGGCCGACTTTGGCTCCGCCGGGTACGTAAGAACCTAGAAGTGTTTCATTTCAAGCGATTTTTCAGGGACCTCTCCGTCCCCCCCTCCTTCGCCCGGTTTGCTTCCCCTTTGCCGCCGCTGTCTATCCGGCTGGCACCGGCAGAGCCTCAATCCGCCGTACCCATGCTTCCAAACACCCGCCGTGTGAGATGGCTCTCGGCCAGCATCAGCCAGTAGTACCGGAAATGCTCTGACCAACCTGCCGCCGGTCTTCACTTGCCGTTGCTGCAAGCTGGTCAGCGACCAGTTCTCGATCTTCTTCGGCAGCACCAGCCGCCGCCACAGGTTTCCCAAGTTGCAGGCGATCAGGCTCGGCCATAGCCGCACTTCATTCGACCGGAACCGATGGCAACTCAGCCTGGTCATCCTGAACGCCTGTTTGCCTTCTTTGATCCATTGTTCCGCGGTCCCTCGCTTCTTGTAGAACCGCACCACCGCCCGGCTGTCCGTTTCCAGGTTGGTCACGATGAATCCGACCCGAGGGAACAACTCCCCGAAATGAAACTCCACCTTGGCCACCACCCGCCGCGCCATCTTCCAACTGGCCGCTTGGTAGAGAAAGCCCTTGTACCAGACCACCGGCTTGTGGCTCGGTCGACCCACAGGCCGCGTTAGCAATTCGGCGATGTCCCGCTCCAGGCTATCGTTGGACGGGATGCGAATGGCGTATTTCACGCCCCGCTCCTCCAGCGCCTCGTAGATCTCCGGCTTAGCGAAGGCCGCGTCGGCCCGGAACACGACTTCCTTGCCCAGCTTCTGCTGCCGCTCGATCTCCGGCAACAGCATGCCTTCCCAGCCATCGGCGCTATGCACATTGCCGGATCGCAGCTTCGCTCCCAAACAGTCACCTTCGCGGCTAAAGAGCAGCAGGGGATGATAGCAGGTGGACTCAAAGTGGCCGCTGTAGGCGCTCTGCTCCTGCTGGCCGTACACCGGGGTCTCGGTCGATTCCGTGTCCAACACGACCCGCTGCGGGGAATCGAGGGCTTCCGCCTTGCCGATGAGTTCGCGGTTGATGCGGGCCAAGCAGGTGAAGTTTTCCTCCTCGGCCAGCATCTCGGTCTCAAAAGTCTGCAAGCGGGAAGTCAGCGCCGCGCCACGATCCCAAGTCTTCTCGGAGCCGATCAGCCTGAACGTCGGATCTTGCGAGAGCCGCTCGGCGTTGTTTGACATCCTTGCATTCCGCCATGCGGCTGTGGACCGACTGCCGCAACAAGGCCGCCAGAGGTAGCTGCGTGTTCTTTCCTCGACGTGAGTCGGTCAGGCGCTGGGCGATGAGATCACCGAGGCCCAATCGCTCATCCAGTTCTCGCACCCCAATGAGGCCACCGTCAGAGGTGACGCGTGATTCCTGGAAATCGACTTTCAACGAGGCGTTGCAGGAGAGCTGAAAGGGTCCGTTTTGTATCTCACCCATGGGGTGTTGACCTCCGGAGCGTCTTCATCGCGTTGAAACCCGTATGAATAAAGGCCTCGGAGTCCATCAAGAGGTTATCAGTAACTGCTCAAAACGGAAATGTGGGTTAAACGGCGACGGGGGCGGATGTGGTGTTGAACCGCCCCCGTCATGCGCCGGTTGTCGCCCCGCGAATCTCCAGCACCAGGTCCTCGCCGGGCCGCGCCTCGGCCAGCGCTGCTAACTCGACCGTCCGGAACTCTCCCGATCCGGTGATGCGGGCCGCGATCTCCCGCCCTCCGATCTGAACCCTCGCTTTGGTCGCGCCAGCCGGCATTCGCAGCCGCAGCACCTGAACGCCCAGCGTCCCCTTGGCAACGTGCACGCGGACCGTGTAGCTGTCGGAGGCAATCTTCTGGCTGGCCGTCCCCCAGCCAGAGCCCACGCTGAAGAACACGCGGAAGTTGGAGGCGTAAACCGCCGGCGCAATCTGGAGCATCTTCTCTGGCGCCGAATAGCGCAGGTTGGAGAGCGCGAGCAGCGCCGAGTAGTTTCCCATCGACCGGGCGTAGTGGTTGCCCCACTCGAACTCGCAGAACGGGTTCCTCTTCTTGCCGTCGTAGCGCTCCCGGATCGATTTGAACACTGTGAGGCCCTCCAGGATGTAACCTTCATACAGCAGGTTGCCCGCCGCCTGGTACTCGAAGCCGGCTTGGGTTTCATCGCAATAAAGGAGCGGTTTTTCGGGCTTGCCGCCCTTGGGCCAGGTGGCGATGAGGAGGCCCCGATCATCGTTGATCGAGCAGGCGCGATTGCAGTTCGGGAAGTCGTGGAAGTTGTCGCGGTAGTTGTACCGGAACAGTGACCCGAGCGCCTTCTGGATGTGCTGGTGATCGTAGATGTGTTCCAGTCCGAGCATACGGGCGTATAGCTGGCCACCGACCTGTTCGGAGATGCAGCCGTCGCCCAACTGGTAATCACCCAGCGCGGGCAGCAACTGCCGATAGTATTCGCCGTTGTAGAGCTTTTCGTCGCTCAGGCGTTTGCCGGATTCGTAAACCGTGCGGAATGCGACCGCCGCCTCCGGTTCGCCCATCAGCGCCGCCATGCGCTCACCAGCCAGCAAGGCCGCCTGGTACTGGCTCCCGCACATCGTCTCCGGCGTGGAGAAATTCAGGTCAAGGGTGTTGTGGTGAGAACCTTCGAGCAGCCCATCCCGGTCCTTGTCCCACTCCGCCCAAGCGTACTCGAGACTCTTCTTCACCCGCGGCCATATCTTTCTGAGCCACTCGCTGTCTCCGCTCACCAGGTACTCGCGGTAGGTCTGACACACCATGCCGAACTGACCGTCGGCCGCAGTCCACCATTTGCTCTTGGTGCCGTCCGGGTACGTATAGTGGCCTCTCCACTGCTCAGCTTTAGCGCCGGGGCCAAGCGGCATACGGAATTGCACCGCACCGTCGGACTCGCGTAGGCCGTTTAAGTAGAAATTGTCGAGCATCGAGCGCTGCAGGTCCGGGAACAGGTAAGGAATGGCTTGCTGGTAGTTCCAGACATGGTTGCAGGTGCCGTAGCCGAGCCTACGGTTCGGCGCGCAGCCCTCGTATCCGTAAAGCGTGCCGTCAGGGTAGCGGAAGATGGTTGGCGAGCGCAGTATGGCTAGCTGGCTCGACACTCCCTCCAGCACACAGCCGGGCAGCGTCTGCGAGAAAAACGTCCGCTGGAACAGCCGGGTCTCTTCCTCCAGGCGCTGGAGGTTGGCCAGCGTGTAACGCGCCACGTCGAGCGCGCTCTTCCACTCGACGGCATAGTAGTTGCGCCAATCCGATATCCCCTCGGCGGTATCGTTCTTGTCCTCGGGCTCGAACACGGGGAAATACCAGCCGATGATCACCGGCACCGTCCGGCTCTGGCCCGGCTTGAGGACCATCCGCACACCGATCGAGCCCACTTTCGCATTCTCGTCGTTTGCTGGCCCCTTCGCCCGCTCCACAATTGGCTCAGTTCCGGAGACCGGCTGGCCCGTTCTGTCGAAGCTGCCACTCCGCGCGAACGTGTCGGCAAAGTGCTGCAGCGACATAAAATTGTGACCTGGCTCCCAGTTGGCCTGCCACGTTGCCACCGCTTCCGGTGTGGCGACGAACATCGCTTTGCCGCCGGAAACCCCCTCATGCAGGTGTAGGATATTGGCGTTCTTCGCTCGGACCATCTCGTTATAGTCGCCGGCTCGATTCTGCACGTTGACTCCGAGCACCGCCGTCACTGTATTCTGTGTCGGGTTGCGCAGCGTGACGTTCAGCACGGCCACGGGCAGCGAGGATTCACGAGAGTTCCCGGGAATAAAAGGGCTCCAGCCCTCAATCTCGGCCACAAAGGGCAACGCTTTGTCAGCCAGGTGGACAGTGGCGAACGGGAAGCGGCCCTGGAACCAGCACTCCCTGAATCGCGGCAGCCCGGCACCCTGCGTTTGTTGCGGCCCGACTCCGTTGCCCTCGTCAAACATGCCGGGGGCCAGGTACAAGGGGCCGTCCAGCCGCTCGCGCAACTGGCCTTCGAGCACGCGGAACACCGGGGCACCGTTCTCCGGCTTCGCCCAGACCGAGAGAAAACTGAAGCGGGGCTGGTAGCCCTTGTTCGGACGGTTGAAGATTTCCCAATCTACCAGCTTCCCCGTGCCTGACAGGCTGATGCAGCCGGCCCCAATACCCCCCATGGGAAACGCGACCATGTTCAGGTGGTCTCCGTCGTAGCGGGACCGCAATTGGTGGCTGAGGAGATCCTCAGCGGTATACGGAATCGGCTTTACGGTCCTCGACCGGACCGCGGTGCCTATCGGTGCTGCTTTCGTCAGTTCTGTTGCCAAGGCGCCGGAAACCGCGCCTCCGATTGCTGTCGCCTTGAAGAAATCACGCCTTTTCATCTCCACCCCTGAGAATGCTACTCACCGTACTACGACGGACTCGGTTTCCTTCAGCGAAACCGGCCCGCAGTGCGGATATGGTACCAACTGCGAGAGTTTGTTGATTCTTAGATTGCTCTGAAATGTCGCTACAGTAAAGCATAACGTGACGCCGCTGTCAAGCCGTGCCCGGCTTACCCAGCGATTCCGCAACCAAGGCGCCGGCGTGGTTGAAAGAGGTGCAGGAGTAGGGCGTTGCGGAGTTTGGGAGGGCGTAGCAGATTCGCAGGCGGGTCAGCGAGCCTGGAAACGGGCTGGGCGTGGGGGTGCAGAGACACTCCGAGCTTGGAACCCGGAGGTTTCCAGAAAGCCTGGCTCCTGCGGCGGCGGATTTGTGGTTTCAGATTCCGATTGATGAAGGCATGGAAGAGGTTGAAGGCCAGGAAGGCGACCAACAGGAAACACTCCATGGCATTGGGTTCGTGTTTGAAAACATGATCGGCATGCCAGCCATTCACCAGTTCGTTGAAGCCGTGATTCTCGATGTCCCAGCGCTGGTGGCCCAGGGCCACGACTCGAGCGGTGGAAACCTGGGGCGAGGGCAAGGTGGTGACCCAGACCCAGTCGCTGGTTTCCGACGTAGGTTGGCCATCGAGTTGCCGTCGCACGGAGTATGTTTCCAGGGAACGCACGACGCGTACGGGAGCGTCCACCTGGGGCCAGGAAGTCCGCTCCGGGAAGTCCCACCAGGAGCACTGGCGGGAGCCACGCGAACCCGGCTGTGGGGGCAGGTGAAGGAACAAGCCGGCCACATCCTGAAAGAGGTTGCGCCGCTCGTCCTTGAGAACGGACAGAACGTGCTTGCGGCGTGCCAGCAGAAAGTTGAAGAACGGCGCGGTGGCATAGAGGCCATCGACCAAGAGCAGGTCGAAGGCGCGCGGGTAAGCGGGGATCACCCGTCCCAACAAGCGTAGAGCCGTGGCGACCTCGTCCTCGCCCGCGCGTTGGGGCTCGTGATCGAGCAGCAGGCGGAGCGGTTTCTGGCCGGGCGGAGCGCCGGGAACCAACAGCAAAGTAACTTGCCGGTGGTAATACTGAGTGCGCTCGCCCTGGTCTGTTTTGACCGTCCGCTCGAGGCATCCCGGGCAATGGCGGCGGTAGCTGGCGTGGCTTTCGTGGCCGTCCAAGACGGCCACTCCGAGTCCTTGACTATCGGGCAGCGCCTTGTTTCGCTTCAGACATTCGTAGACCTGGTGAATACCTTCCCGCAGTTGATCGGCATCGAGGAGGGAGTGGACCCGTCCGATGGTGTCGGCGCTGGACAGCGGCTGTCCCAGGCAGCTCTTCCAGAAGCGGGCGGGAGCGGCCATTTCCAAGGCGTTGAGGCTGCCCAGCCGAGTCCAGAACAAAACCAGGGCGGCATGGAGGACGCAGGCCGTGGGAATGCGGGGTTCCTGCCTGCGATCAGAGATGGCGGCCAGGATCTCGGAGGAGAGGCAGAAGACCTTTTCGGAATAGGCGATCAGGCGGCGAAGAACGGTTCAGGGCTTCCTTTCCTGGAGCCGTTTCCACTCCAGTTCGGAAACCTCTTCGATCATCTGCTGCATGAGCCGATAGTCGTTGACGGCTTGACGGACACGCTGCTGCCAGGCTTGGGGGACGCAGATCTGGCGCAGCTTGCCGGCGTGGCTCTGCACCAGATACAAGGACTGGTGCAACTCGCCTTTGGCGCAGTGGCAATTGGGTTTGCCGCACTTACCAGCGCGCTCCGACAGGGTGCCGCGAAGAAACCACTGGCCGGAGGCGAGCTGTGCGACGCGGGAGCGGAAGCTGCGCTCGGCGGCGGAGAGTTTGGCGCGGTTGACGGGGTCGGCCATACCTTATATCACTACTGTATACAAGATAAACGGAGAAATCAAGGGAAAACTCGCAATGCGAATCTGCCGGGCCGGGGCGGTCCGGTCAAAACAGGAGTGGATTCAGATGTTTGGGCCGGCCAGAAAAGTTGGTTGCGGAATCGCCGCGGCTTACCTCCGCCAGCCTGCGTCGAATTGCAGTCTGCCGAATGCCTGCAACTTCTGGAACGCGAGATCGCTGAGTGGAAGCCCAAACGGGTTCTCATGCTCGCAGGTCTCGACTGGGGGAAGTGCTTGCTCGACAGGCTCAATGTCCTCGAAGCGGCCTGCGCGGGTGGGAATTTCGTAGACCTCCTCGTGGGCAACTCTGTGTTGGATGACTGCGGCAGGCACAGCGTGCGGATCGTAGTGGCAAAGCACCCTCAAAGCAAACTTGGGGCGCCGCTCGTTCAAGAGGTGGTCGCAGCGTTTCGACACTAGCAGCCTGTGGCGCAACCCCCCGAAATTCGGCTGCGGCAAGGGTGAGCGGGCGGGCGCCGGTTCCGCCGCCTTTGGGATGGTGAAGCGGTAGAAAGGCACCGCGGAGAACTGGCCGTCATTTCCAAGGTGGCGCAGAGGCATAGAATCGCGAGAATGAGCTCCTCCTGGCGGTTATGGAGCTCCCTTGGCGTTCCCGCGCCCAAGTTGCGCCGCAGAATCAGACTCAGATTGAACGCACCCACGTGGATCAACTGGCGCTTCAAAACATTTTCGCGCCCTCGCAGATGCAGCCGCCGCATTCCGCCGGTTTCGTAACAGTGCGCAAAGGACCGCTCGATCAGTTCCCCGCGCTTCTTCAGAAGCCGCTTGCCATAAATGCCGCCGACCCGCCGTCGATTATCGTAGACCGCTTTCTGTTCGGCCGCCTTGCCCGCCCACTTACGCCGTTTCCGCTTCGGCTCCGGGATGTAGGTTCGGGTCGGCACCTCCGCGATGGCCTGCGCCGCGCTGCCGCTGTGGTACCCCTTGTCGGCAACCACCTCTTCAATGCCCTGGGCATTGACCTGAGGCTCTTCCTTCGTCGTCTTCTCGGCTTCCCGCTCGATCAGGTGCGCAACCGTCTCACCCGCCTCACCCAGGGTTTCCCGGATGGTTGTGGTATCGCCCTGGTTGGCCGGCTGCAAGGTTACCGCGATCACTGCCCCACTCTCCATATCCACCGCGTGCTCGGCCTTGTGTGCCAGATGCGTGGTCCCGTCCTTCATCTTCGTGATGCGCGCATCCGGATCCGACGGGCTCACCCATTCCTGATTCGAACCTTTCTTCTTGCGCTGGCGGTCCACGCGCGCCAGATCCTCCCGGGTCGGAGTCTCGATGCCGGATTGCTGCGCCAACCCAGTCAGGAATTCGTCGTAGCTGGCGCCGTTGTCGCGCCGCACGATCGAGCGCAGGGCCGCGTTGGCCTCCAGCGTGGTGGCATCCACGCCCACCGTCCGGCCTTTCAGCAAACCGCGATCCGCCAGCACTCCCAGCACCCACAGGAACACCTTGCGGTGCGTCTCCACATCGATCAGCCGCCGGGTTCGCGAGATGGTCGAATGATTGGGGGTTTGCTCATCCAAGCCGATCCGCAAGAACTGGCGCAGCGCCAGCGAGTCGGCGGCGCGCCAGGCAATCCCGCGCTCGGAGCCGAGTCCCTCGAAGTAGCCAACCATCAGCAGGCGGAAATATGTTCCCGGCGTCAGCGAGGGGCGTCCATTGTTCTCCGCATAGAAGCCGCTGCACTCCTTCTCGGCGAACTCGTCGAACTTCTCGGCGTCCAGCAGCTCGTTCACGCGCTCGTAGAACGGATGGCCGGGCGCGGTGGCCAGCTCGGCATGGGTGATCCAGAGCTCTTCCTGGCGCTGCCGGTGTCTGCGGGTGCCCATGGCCATAAAAACATTTTAGTGTATTTATGTTTTATCGACCAGAGCCGACCGCATCCCACGGCCGGGGAGTTTAACCACAGGCTGCTAGCGGCACGTACTGTCTGCGAACAATCCTGCGGAACGTGTGCACGGAGTACTTTTCGAAATCGCTTCATGTCCTTCGACAACACCGTTTTTGATGGCCGCAGCCGACGGGGTGCGTTCCCGCAGCCGACGAGTCAGCATGTTGGAGCCGTATGCGAAGTATATGAACCGGAAAGAACCGTTTTGAGAGCGTCCACCGCGTACTCCTTGGCTTGCGCTTTCGAATAGCCGCAGGTGATGGCTTCCGAGATGCCGGGGAAGGTTACGGTGATACCGTCCTTGGCCTGCATGAACTTTGCCGGATACACAATCATGGATTCTCCCTCATTGGAGCCATCCCGCCCGCTCGACTTCCCATTCGCTCACTTCCCCGCCATCTTTTTCTGGATCAGCAGCGCCTGCGCATTCAAACTATTCAACTGGCGCAGGTCCTCCTCGGCCATGGCGATGGAATCCTGGATGCGCGCCAGGTCGGCGCTGCCCGCGGCGGGAGCGTCGGCGCGCTGCGCCTGCAGCACGCCCGATAGCAACCGGTACTGCTCGGTGATCTGCCGGTAGCGCCGCAAGATTCCGTTCAGGTAAACCTCTCGCCGCTTGTGAATGTCCTGCAGATCGGCGGCGAGCTGCTGGACCTCGCTTAACTTGCGTGCGTCGGTGCCGCTCTGGTCGCGCAGCTTCTGATAGGCGATCTCCACCTGCGTCACCTGATCGCGGCTGCTCTTGAGTTCCTTTTCGAGAGCATCCACCGCCTGGTTGGCGGCCGACAGATTCTCCTTCAGATCGGCTTCCGATGTCGCCAGGCGCTTGTTGTCCACGGTGAGATTCTGCACCTGCGCTTCGGCCTGATCCACGCGCGATTCCAGACGCGCGACGGAACCATTGGCATCCGCAAGGCTGAGCTTCAGCCGCTGGATGGCGATGGCGTCCTCCGGATTCGCCGCCGGCTTGGCGGCGCACGGTGCGCCGGGGCTCTCCGCCGCGCGCTGGGTAGGCGCCGCGGCCTGCACCGCGGCGGCACGAGTGAGATCCGCCACCCGCTGCCGCAACTGCGCGTTCTCCACCGCCGATTGCGCCAGGCGCGCGGCCTGCTGCCGGTTGACGCGCACCTGGCACACCACCGCCACCGCGGCGGCCAACAGCACGATGACCGGCAGACTCCAACGTTTCACTGTCACCGTATTATCTCTCTTTAATCACGAAGCGTGTGCGATAGGTCAGGCTGCACTTGGCGCCCGCATCCAGTTGCACCTGCACGATCTTCGACAGGCGCTCCGGCAGAGCCACCGCCACGCTGTAGGACGACCCAATCAAAGTGACCGCGCGATGGATGGCGTCGGCGATCTCTTCGCTCGACCGGCAGAAGATAGCGCTGCCGCCGGTGACTTCCGCCAACTGCTTCAGCCCGTTCTGATAGGCCTCGCCCAGCCGGTCACTACGATAGCGAAGGTGCACCACGAACAGCGGCGCCTGGCGCTCCGCCATTACGGCCGCCACTTTGGAGATCTTATCCTGGATCAAGGCCTCTGGAAAGCGGCGGCTCAGATCGTTGGTGTCGCTCGAATTGATCACCGGGTTGGTGAAGTCCTCGCGGTAGTTTTCCACGTCGCTGTCGGTCACGTAAAGCACGGCCACGCGCACGCCGCTCTTGGCCAGAATCGAGTCGGCCAGCCCGGTCACGGTCTCGACGGTATCCAGCAGCCCGGCTTTGCCGCTGACCGGCAGGTCGCGGACCGCGGTCATCGCCGGCGCCCGGTCGGCGGCCGGATCAGCCAGCACCTTGGGACCGTCCTGCGCGCGCATCACTCCGACGGCCACGCGCGGCGGCAGCTTGCCGATCTCCGATGCCAAGGCTTCCTTGGCGGGCTCGGCCAGCGAAAGATCGCCCGCCAGGTCGAGCACGGCGATGAGCATCAGATTATCGGCCGGCCCTTTCACATCCACCACGCGCGACGCGGTTCCGGCCACCGTGGCGCTCAGGTCCTTGGCCGAGAGCAGCGGGGCTTCGTTGGCGTCCGCCCAGACGGGTACTTTAAGGATTCGGCCTGCGGGCTTGGGCGGCGCCGCGGGCAGGGAACAGCAGAGCGCCAAAAGCAGAAGCACGGAGATTGTAGGGCGGGCCTCCTGGTCCGCGCGGGTCCTCCAGGACCCGCTCTTCGCACGCGGGTTCAAGGCCTTGCCGAACCCCACTGGCCGGCGAGGGGGCCGGCCGCAGGCCAAGGGCCTACCCCACAATTTGTACATCAAAAACTCAACCTCAGCCCCAACTGAATCACGCGCCCGCCGCGCGAGCCGATGATCTTCCCGGCATCGACATTGGGCGTGGTGGCGGACCCGATCACGTTATCCGGATCGTTCCAATTGGCGTGATTCATGAAATCGAAGGCTGTTGCGTTGAACTCCAACGTGCGGTCCGCGCCCAGCGGGAATCGCTTATTCAAGGAAATATCCCAGTTCTGCCAACCGGGATTGAGGAGGCCCGCCAACGTCCGCGACACATCGCCGATGGTGAAATCGGGAGGCTGGACGAACGCCGCCGGGTTGAACCAGAGCGACGGCCCAGGATTGGCGACGTGGGGGTCTACGCCCGGCACCGCGTCCACGTGCAGAGCCTGCACCACGCCGCCCGTGTTATTGAATAGCGGCGTCAGGTAGATCGGATCGCCGCTGGCCACCACGCCCACGCCGCTCACCGACCAGCCATCGATCAGGTAACGCCGCCAATCCGGAAAACGCAAGAACGGCTTGTTCGGCCCGATCGGCAATTCGTAGGTATAACTAAGTTCGAGCCGCTCGGGGCGATTGCCTGCGGTCACCGACCATTCGTCGTTGCGGTTGAAGAAATCCTGCGTTCCGTAAGGTCCGGAGTAGTCGTCCATCTGCTTGTTGAATTCGAAATAGGCGTTCAGCGACAATCCGCTGGACGAGCGCTTCTCCACGCGCACATAGCCCGCGTCCCGCTGGTAGCGCCCCACCGGATACTGGCCGTACAGATTGAAACCCTGATACTGTGGATAGGGCCGCAGCGATTGGTTAAATGCCAGGTTGTTCAACTCATCGCCGTACTTCAGATCGTCCAGCGGAACGGCGTTGGGATTGGCGGCGCCGTTGCCGACCAGCAGATCCTTACCGCCCTGATAGTAGAACCCTACGGTCACGATTGTGGATGACGGCAATTCCCGCTCGATTGAGAGCGCAGCCGACTGATAAGTGGGCAGCCGGGCCGACATATCGACCAGGTCCGCGATGGTGTTGTTAGCTGCATCCGGTTGCAGATCGGGCGTGGGAGTGGCGGCCGGCGGCACACCGTTGCGCAATAAGAAGGCCGGCTGCAACTGCGCGTCCGGTGAAAGATATGTCGGATACGAGTTGAAACCCTGTGTACCCCACTGCCCCGAATAGATAGGGATGCCCGAATAATCGCGCGCGAAAGAGGTCCGCACCACGGTCTTGGCATCATCGAGCGGATTCCAGGCGAGGCTCAGGCTGGGCGCGAGGCGCACCAGCGTGGGCCGGAAGGCGCTGCCGGAGGCGCCCTGACCCGCGACCACCAGCGCGCCGGGCAACCCGTTGGCCGGATTGATGGCGCTCAGGTCGATGGTCGACTGGCGGTTATATTTTTCGGTGCGCGGCGTGAACAGCTTCGCGGTAAGACCGAGACTGATGGTGAGGCCCTTCGTGGCCTCGTAGCGGTCGCGGAAAGCCAGCGAACCTTCCGACCGCCGGAAATAGGAAGGCTGCGTGTCGATGGTTTCCTCGGTGAAATACGGCATGCCCAGCAGGAAGCTGGCGAGTGCATCGCCTGTATCGACGATTCCCGGCAGACTCGTCAGCCCTTCATTGAACGAGAGCAAGCCCGCCGGATACTGCGGCCAGAAGCTGTTCACCTGCTGGAGCATATACTGCCCCACAACGCGCAGCGTATGCTTACCGCGCTTGGTCGAGAGGCCGTCGGTCCAGGTGTAGATGTTGCGCGCGTTCCGCGAAAATGGATAGGCTTGCCCCATGCTCAGGTAGGGACCCAATTGCATCAGCGGGAAACCATTGCCTGCAATTCCAGCGAGGCCGATCCGGGCGGCGTAGTTGGTTTGATCCTGCGGGTCGCCACTGGTGAAGACGTTGGAGTTCGCGTCGAAGGTGAGTGTGTTCACCGTGCGGGCGGAGGCGGTGAAGACGTACTCGAGCGATCCGCGGCGGGTTTGGAAACGGCGGTTGGCGGGACCCGGGTTGGCAGCCGTGGGGAACCAATGGGCCGCGCCCAGCGTGCCGTTGGAAAATGCCAGCTCCATGGTGATGCGATGCCGTTCGCGGACGGATTGATCGAGCTTGCCGATCATGCCGTTGGCCGTGTTGGTCTCCGGCGAATCGATGAAGTAGTTGTTGCGGAAGAACGGCCCGATGTCGGTATTGGGCGCCGGATAGAACTTCAGAGCATTCAGCGCCACCGGGTCGAGCCGGGACGGCGGGATGACGTTGCCGGGAAACGGGTCGCGCAGATATTGCAGGTTGCCGGTGGAAACCGGCTGCGTTGGGTCGTAGTTTGGATTGACGCTGGTGGTGGCCGGATCGTAGATGGGGAGCACGTTGCCGGCGTCATCTACTACGTCTGAATAATCGCCGGTGCGCTGCGCCATGGTGGGGATAGTCTGCAGATAGGTGCGCGCGATATCCTCACGCACGCCCTCGTAGGAGAGCGAGAAATACGTGTTGCGGGTTTCCACGAGCTGCGGCAGGATCACGGGTCCGGCAACGTTGAACCCGAACTGGTTGCGGCGCAGTAGCCCTTTGTCGCCGCCGTTTTGGCGGATCTCGTGCGGCACAGCGTCCAGCGCGTCGTTGCGGAAGTTTTCGAAGATGCGCCCATGCCAGCCGCGCAAGGGGCTGTGGCGGCCGGCCTTGGGCGGGCTGTCGACGCGCAGGCCCAAATTGCGGGTTTGGACCTTAAACTCCTCTATAGCGGTGTTCATCTCGGCGTCCGGAGGCGCCGGAGGGGGCTGCGGTTGGGCGTATGAGCCCGTCACGGCGCACAGACACACCACCAACGCGTATCCGCTCACGAGTCCCCTTGACATGTCGACCAATCCATTGTACCATCGTTTAGTTTAACGTTTACTGTACCGGCACACGAAAGCAAACTGAGAGGAGCTATCTATGATGTCGCAGAGCACGATTATGCTGGTGGCGAGCGGAGACCTTCGCCAATCAACGAATCAGGTTTGCTGGCCTGCGCAGGCGCGCGCGGAAGCAGCGGTTACGGCCGCCATCCGTGCCGAGGGGCGTGAGGTCCAGCGGGCGCACCCCTATGACGCCGACAAGAAACACGGCTTCATTGACAGCCAGAAACGCGGGATCGAGATCTTCCGCAACATCCCGCCGGACGCGCCCGTTGTGGTCGTGGAAGCGGTTTGGCAATACAGCCACCATGTGCTGCCCGGACTGTTCACCCATCGCGGCCCGATCCTGACGGTGGCGAACTGGAGCGGAGAATGGCCCGGCTTGGTCGGCCTGCTCAATCTGAACGCGAGCCTGTCGAAAGCCGGCGTGCGCCATAGCTCGTTGTGGAGCGTGGATTTCACGGACGACTTCTTCCAGTGCGGCCTGCGGTGCTGGTTGAACGGGAAGTTGCTGCAGCACGATACCAGCCACGTCGTTGGCTTTCGCCATCTGAAGCCGTCTCATCAGGCCGAGGAACTCGGTACCCGCGTCGCCAGGCGGTTGCACCATGACAAGGCCATTATGGGCGTGTTCGACGAGGGCTGCATGGGCATGTACAACGCAATTATCCCCGATGAGTTGCTGCATGAGACTGGCGTCTTCAAGGAAAGGCTAAGTCAGTCCTCGCTCTACGCCGAGATGCTGTGTACTCCCGAGACCGAGGCTCTTGCGATCCGGAGCTGGCTTGATGAGAAGGGTATGCGGTTTCTGACTGGCAAGGATCCCCAGACGGAGTTGACCGACGAGCAGATCCTGGCGCAGTGCAAAATGTATATCGCCGCGGCGCGCATAGCGGACGACTTCGGCTGCGACACGATCGGAATCCAGTACCAGCAGGGCCTCAAGGATCTGACGCCGGCCTCGGACCTCGTCGAGGGATTGCTCAACAACGTCGACCGCCCGCCCGTACGCGCCCGGGACAACGGACGCGTGCTATACGAGAATTGCGCGCTGCCCCACTTCAACGAAGCGGATGAATGCGCGGGCCTTGACGCACTGGTCACGAATCGAGTGTGGACCGCTCTCGGATTCGACCCCGAAACTACGCTGCACGATGTAAGGTACGGCGAGTCGTATCACATCAACGGGTCCGATGAATTCGTATGGCTGTTCGAGATCTCAGGCGCGGTTCCGCCGAACCACCTGGTTGGCGGCTACCGCGGCGCAGCGAGCATGCGCCAGAGTCCAGAAATCTTCCGGCTTGGCGGCGGCACGATCAGAGGGGTCAGCAAATCTGGCGCAGTCGTCTGGAGCCGGGTTTTCGTCGAGGGCGGGAAACTCCAAGTCGACCTGGGCCGCGCGACTGCTGTTTGTCTTCCGCCGGAGGAAAACGAACGCCGCTGGCGCATGACCAATCCCGAGTGGCCTATCATGAACGCCGTGTTACATGGCATCACCCGGGATCAGATGATGGCTCGGCACAAGTCCAACCATATCCAAGTAGCATACGCTCCTGACAACGACGGGGCCAACCAGGCGCTCGCAGCCAAGGCCGTGACGTTCCGAGAGCTAGGCCTGGAGGTGAGCATCTGCGGCTCCAACCACGGAATGTGAACTTCGCTGATGGGCGTCGGGCGGTCCAGCACCCGTAAGGATCGGGACGGAATTGGAGAACCGAGTAATGGTCCGTTTCCGAGTTATGACCCATGGATTGTGCGTGGGTGCCGTGCCGGTTGGGGTGTGTACGACTTGGAGCGCGCGAATGGCGGCTCCTTAATAAAACGCGTCGGGCCCGACGAGGTTATTATTCCGCCAGGCAAGAGAGTTATGTTGGCAGATATCGTGCATCAGGTGGAGCGAACGGCCTCGCTGCAGTGGTGGTGGCGGATTGGAAGGCCAGAAAAGGGGGTATGAATATGGCTACGGTCGAGTGTCCCGAACGGCCTGTCGGCAAACCGCAAGGCAGCGTCCTCTACCTGACGTTTCTAGCTGTTGTGGCCGCCCTCGGCGGGCTTCTTTTCGGCTTCGATATCGTAGTGATCTCCGGGACCATCACGCCGTTGAAGAACCAATTCGGGATGAGCCCGGGCATGGAGGGATGGGTCGTCAGTTCTGTCTTGCTCGGTTGCGCCGTTGGTGCCGGCATTGCCGGCGCATTCAGCGACCGATTCGGTCGCAAGCCGGTACTTATTCTCTCGGCCGCCCTACTTGTGATTTGCAGCCTTGCGCGCGGCGTGGCCGGCACGCTGGGATTCATCACTTGGACGCGGCTGGTCGGAGGCGTCGGCGTCGGCCTCACCTCGATGGTGTCGCCCCTGTACATTTCCGAGGTCTCCTCACCCCGGCTACGGGGTCGTATGGTCAGCCTCTTCCAGTTTGCCGTGACCATCGGGATCTTGCTGGCGCTCTTCTCGAACGCCTGGCTCCAGGGAATCTCGGCCGCTGCGACCGGCGCCCGGAGCGGTGGCCTGTTCCAGTGGATGGTGGTGGACCAAGTATGGCGGGGGATGTTCGCGATGGAGTCATTACCGGCAGTTCTGTTTCTAGTTCTGTGTTTCGCCATTCCAGAAACTCCGCGGTGGTTGGCGAAGGCCGGTCGACTCACGGACGCCATGGTTATCCTCACGCAGGTCGGCGGGACTGACGTCGCGGAAAAGGAGATCGCGGAAATCCGCGCGTCCGTACCGCAGCAGGGCGGCTCGATCACGCAACTGTTCCAGCCGGGCCTTCGGAAGGCACTGTTTGTGGCGCTCTTCTTGGCCATCGTTTCGGAACTCAGTGGCATCACGGTCGTGCTCTTTTACGGGCCCGGAATCCTAGAGAAGGCAGGGTTCTCCCTCGGACAGGCTCTGGGTGGCTTCGTTTCGATCGGGCTCGTGAACGTGGTGTTCACCATTGTCGCGCTTTGGCTCATGGACGTCGCAGGCCGCAGGCCGCTGCTTTTCGTGGGCAATACCGGTGCGTTCGTCGCTCTGATCCTAACTGGCTACCTGTTCCACATAAACCAAACCAGGGGGATCTGGCTGGTAGGCTCCATCTGTCTGTTCATTGCCTGCTTCGCATTCTCAATGGGTCCCATCAAGTGGGTCGTGATGTCGGAGATTTTTCCGACCAGCATTCGAGGCCGCGCGATGGCGATTGCCACGCTCGCCATCTGGATCACCGACTGGGTCTATAACCAACTGTTCCCCCTCGTGCGCGAGACCCTCGGGGTGTCGGGCAGCTTTTTCATTTTCGCCGCTGTGCTGGTTCCACAGTTCTTCTTCGTCTGGAAAGTCATGCCGGAAACCAAAGGACGCAGTCTGGAAGAAATCGAACGATCCTGGAGGACTCGGCGATCCGGCACAGGAATTGGCGCATCAGCGTAAGTCCATCTTTGAACGCGCAAGCCGATGATGGCAGCTGAGCACTGGATTTGAGATGAACACATAGGAGACAGCAATGAGAATCTCACACGCGCTTGTTGGACTTGTAATGGTACTGGGGGTGGTGCTTGCCGGTGCTGTTTCAGCTAGTGACCACTCAATCGTGAGCTGGGAGCAAAAGCTTCATCAACGACTGCCACTCTTTGGTCACCGGAACTGGATCGTGATCGCCGATTCTGCATATCCCGCTCAATCGCGCAGTGGAATTGAAACCATCGTGTCCAACGCAGATCAGGTCGAAGTTGTGCAAAAGGTTCTGGCAAGTGTCGCAGCGTCGAAACATGTTAGGCCAATCGTTTACACTGACGAGGAATTGAAAGTTGTTCCCGACGAGGATGCCCCGGGCGTTTCGGCTTACAGGCAGCGGCTCGCCGGACTGCTACGAGGTTATGAGGTGAATGTGCTGCCGCACGAACAAATCATCGCGAAACTCGACCAAGTCGGCCAGACCTTTCAGGTCCTGATCATCAAGACCAATATGACACTTCCATATTCGTCGGTTTTCCTGCAGCTTGACTGCGCGTACTGGGGCGCGGACGCAGAGCGGAGGCTTCGCGCTCTCCTGGCGCATCGTGGCAATTATTGAATCTCGCATAATATAGAGTCATTCCGGCCACAAGGAAGCCTGTTTCCAAAAGGCGCCGATGAGGCGGGGGCGACGACGCATCCTGCGGAGAGTCCGGCGGGCAGCGGCATTCAGTTGCCAGTAATCTTTCGGACACACGTTCGGCAGTTCGTGTTGCTTCCAGTAGGCCCAGATGTATTCCACCGGATTCAGCTCGGGCGCATACGCTGGCAGGTACTCGATTTGGATGTGGCCCTGGAGGCTGGCCAGGTAGTCGCGCACCAGGCCACTGCGATGTGCCGCCAGCCGATCCCAGACAATCAGCAGCGGTCCGTTGATCTGGTGGACCAGAGCTTCCAGAAACTCGACCACCTGTGCGCTCTTGACCGTGCCGGGATAGAGCCGAAAGTAGAAACTCCAGAAGGTCAGGCCGGCGATGGCCGACAGGGTCTTCCAGTTGAAGTTGTACTGCAGCACCGGGGTCTGCCCGCGCGGCGCCCAGGTCCGGCAGCGGTGCGGTCGCTGGCTTACTCCGCTCTCGTCGATGAAGACGATCGTGCGGCCCTGTTGGCGGGCTTTTTTTTAATTGCGGGCCATTGCTTCTTCTGCCACCCGCGGATCGCTTCTTCGTTGCGCTCGCGGGCCCGCCCCGTCGGCCGCTGGGGGCTCCAGCCGAGTGAGATCAGCAGCTTCCAGACATGCCCTTCGTGGTAGCGGACTTGGAACTCGCTTTGGATCAGGTGCGCCACGCGCGGGCAGGTCCAGAGAGGTGTTTCATAACCCAACGCCTCAGGCCCGCGCAGCAGGAGCTTGATCAGCCGTTCCCGATCTCTCGCGCTCAGCCGCGGTTTCCGCCCGGCCCGCCCCGCCTTCTTCAGCGCGGCCGCTCCGCTCAGGCGGTACTGCCTTGCCCAACGCGCCACCGTCTGACGGACGACCTTAACACGCCGTGCGACCTCGGTCTGATTCAGTCCCTTGTCGAGCAGTCGCACCGCGGCGAAGCGCCGCTTTTCCAGTGCCTCGAAATCGCGCTGAACTCCGGCGGGGTTGCCCATGCCTGATTATACAGAGTTCCAGCCCAGATGTGTAGCTATATTATGCGGGACTCAATAGTTGGAAGGGTTACGATCGATCCCCGATATTACAAGTTGTTCGTTATTCTTGGGCCGTCGACCCTGATTTATCCGCTCCTGGTCCGGCTTGAAATGCGGGGCCTGAATGACCAACTCGTACCCGGTAATGCGCCACGGACGTTTCTCGATCTGTTAGAGGCCACCGACTTCCGGGTGTTTAAGATTCGTGGGACTAGCCCAGCCAAAGACATCTCGTTTTTGGCACGAGATGCAATGAGACTGACGGTGCCCGAAATAAGCGCTCACCTGCGGCAATTCGTGGTCAACTTCATGAGCGATGAACTGCTGCGGAGCGAGTTGAGCCAAGACATCTACCCAAACGAAGCGTTGCTCCACGTGCTGCTTCGGTTTGATGAATGTGTGATGAAGAAACACGGTGATCAGCCTTACGATGTCGGTACGCTCATCGGCATTGTTGCGTCCGAACCGACTATAGAGCACGTGTTTCCGCAGTCGCCTACGTTTGCGGTATCGAATTATGGCTTCACGTCTGACGACGATTACCGCCGCTGGAACAACAGACTAGGTAACTTGATTTTATTGGAGAAAGCGATTAATAGCCGGTGCCAGGAAAAGAACGTGGAGGAGAAGGTGAGCCATCCGGACATGTATAATCGCAGTGCGTTTCCTTCAACCAAGGAGTTCCGAGCCATCTGCCTCACGGCAGGAGGAACTTTCACGGCAGACGAATGCGCCCGGCGGACCAGCGACATTGTGGACTTCTGCACGCTTCAGTGGCCGCTCTGGTCCTGATGTCTGATGCCGCAGGCTGCGTTGTCGTGGGATGCACACGGGCTCGTGACGCGCTGGTTTTCGAACGACTCTTGGAGAACATCGGCGGCCCATGCGCTGGCGATTACTGAAGCAATGCTGATTGAGCGCCCCGACGAAGATAACCTCTTGCTGGTGTTGACGGGAGGCGTCCGATTGAGACAACGTGCACATCGCTTCCAGGGACTCGAACGGCGACTGATGTTCGTTCATCATCCCCTTTCTGGCAGGGCAGATGCTTCAGCGTTTCATCTGGAGGCCGGCAGGCTCTGCGTGATGATGTCCCGCCATCGCGTCGCGTGTTGGCTGGTCGGGCGCGCCGGGATCTCCGAGCGCCTGCTCCGCTATGCTCCCTCGGGTGATCGCACTCTCGGAATTGATGAAGATTCTGAATTCGAAGGCTGGCGAGCGCACCTCAGCATTTTGCGCAAGCTCGCGGACGAGCGTCGCATCGCCGCGTTGCAGGCGATAAACTGAGTCACATCGGACAATGCCTAAACTCTCTCTCGCCAAGCTCGAGCGGCACCTGTACTCCGCCGCCGACCGCCTGCGCCAGGAAGGCCTGGACGCAGCGACCTACAAGGATTACATCTTCGGCATGCTGTTCCTGAAGCGCTGCTCCGACGTGTGGCAGGGTGAGCATGACGCTCTCGTGGCGCGTAGGATTGCACAGGGCGCCGCGCCCGAGGAGGCCGAGGCCCAGTACGGCGAAAACCCCGACTACTACGATTCTTTTTTTGTTCCGGAGCGTGCACGCTGGTCCTACCTACAAGGAAAACTGAACGACGCCAATGAAGCGTACGGCAGCGTCCTTGACAGAGCCCTCGGTGCGCTCAGCGAACACAACGAGTCGCTGGAGCACGTCCTGGACCACATCAGCTTCATGCGGGTGCAGAGCAACAAGCGCATCGTTTCCGATGACGCGTGCAAGGACCTCGTGCGCCATTTCGGCCGCTATCGCCTGCGCAATGCGGATTTTCAGTTCTCCGACCTGCTCGGCTCCGCTTACGAATTCTTGATCAACATGTTCGCCGAGTCGGCGGGCAAGAAGGGCGGCGATTTCTTCACGCCGCGTGACGTCATCCGCCTTATGGTTCGCCTTCTTCACCCAACGCCGGGCATGTCCATTTATGACCCGACCTGCGGCTCCGGTGGCATGCTGATCATTAGCCGCGAATACATCGAGCAGTCCGGCGGCGACCCAACGAACCTTCGGCTCGCCGGCCAGGTGAACGATGCCTCTGCCTGGTCCATCTGCAAATTGAACATGCTGCTGCACGGGGTTCCGGGGGCAGACATCCGCCTCGAGGACACTCTGCTTCACCCTCAGCATCGAGAGGGGGGCGAGTTGGAGCGCTTTGATCGCGTCATCGCCAACCCGCCCTTCAGCCAGAACTACACGACTTCCAACATGGAGCACAAGGAACGCTTCAGATGGGGATGGTGCCCGACGACCGGCAAGAAGGCCGACCTCATGTTCACCCAGCACATGTTGGCCGTCTGCCGGGCTGGCGGCATGGTAGCCACCGTGATGCCTCACGGCGTGCTCTTCCGGGGTGGTGCTGAGAAGGAGATCCGCAAGAAGTTCCTCCAGCAGGATCTGATTGAAGCCATCATCAGTCTGCCGCCGAACCTGTTTTACGGTGCCGGGATTCCGGCCTGCATCCTCGTGATGCGCCCCAACCTTTCCGCGCGCTCGCCCAATCCGAACAAGTCGGAATCTCGCCGCGGTCAGATTCTCTTTATCAACGCCGATGCCGAATACCACGCCGGCCGCGCTCAGAACTACCTCCGTCCGGAGCACATCGAGAAGATCGCCTCCACTTTCGAGCGGTTCGAGGACGTGCCAGACTACGCCCGCCGCGTTCCTTTGGCGGAAATCACCGGCCCGGAGAACGATCACAACCTCAATATTCGCCGGTATGTTGATAACTCACCGTCGCCGGAACCGCACGACGTACGGGCCCATCTCGTGGGCGGGGTACCCGTGGCGGAAGTGATGTCACATCGGGTGCTCTTCGATGCTCTTGGTTTTGACCCTGCTCACGTCTTTGCTTCCCGGCCGACTGATGGCGCGTACCTCGATTTCGCTCCGTCCATCGCGGAGAGAAATGCCCTCCGGCCTTTGGTCGACAACGACCCCGGCGTTCAGGCGCGGGTCGACGCGCTGCGTCAGGCGTTGTGTCTATGGTGGACCAACCACACGCCACTTCTGCTGGAGCTCCCCACCCGACGTAACCTCAACGCCGTGCGTGCGGAGTTCCTGAACACGTTCGTTGCGGCACTTCTGCCGTTCGACTTACTGGATCGCTTCAAGTTGGCCGGCGTTATCGCCACCTGGTGGACCGAGACCCTCCCGGATTTCAAGACGCTGCTCGAAAACGGATTCTCCGGCGTTATAGATGGCTGGGTGGACGCCATTGCGGATGCGGTGGAAGACGACGAAGCTGCTGGCCCTACGTTTGATCCCTTCGGTCACAAACTCGTTCGCCGCACAATGGCGGATTACTTGGAGCAGATCGCCGAGGCCCGCGCCGATGTCGCACGGTTGAAAGGAGAGAAGGAGGCGTTCGAGCAGAGCAACCCGCCTGACGGTGCGGACGAAGAGGAACTCGCAAGCTGGAGCTACGCAAAGGATCTGGAGCGACAGATCCGGGAACTGAAGGCCGATCATCGGAACGAACTGAAGGAACTTGCAAAGGGCTACAAGGCGGCTGCCAAAGCGCGGGCTACCGATGCAGACCGCCGCGCCGCTGCCGAGGCTCGGAAAGAGATCCAGCCCGTTCTGGATGAGCTGGATAGGCTTGATGCCGCACTCGCTCCGTACGAGCACATAAGGAAGGAGCTTGCTGAAGCCCGAGCCCGCTACCGCGAACTGACAAATGCTTTTGTGGACGAATTGCGGAACAGATGCAATGAACTCAGCGACGAAGGCAAGCGCGGGCTGGTCCTCGAACTGTTCGCTCAGGATGTACAGATGAGTCTCGATTCGGCCGTCAGCGAGAAGGAGCAGATGCTGGTCCGATTTGCCGAAGGGCTCTGGGACAAGTATCGGGTGACGCTAGCAACGCTGTGCGACAGGAGGGAGAGCGTCGACGGCCGCCTCGATCAGATGTTACAGGAGATGCGCTATGCCTGAGCGCGCCTGGGGTGACATTACCCTTGAAGAGGTCGCTGTCGCCATAAAGGACGGCACCCACGGTTCCTTTCATCGGGTTCGGAAAGGTGTTCCCTTCCTCAGTGCCAAGAACGTGACCGAGCAGGGTTCCGTCATGTGGGATAACACGGATGATTGCGTATCGGAAGAAGACTATCTTGCAATCACAAGTGCGTTCAGTCCTCGGAAGGGAGACATTCTGATAACGATCGTCGGTACTCTGGGCCGGCGAGCCATGTTTGACGGGGACCGAATTGCCTTCCAGCGCAGTGTCGCTTTTGTCCGAGCGGATGAGTCTCGCGTTTTGCCGCGTTTCCTCTACCACGCGGTGGGATCCCCAGAGTACGTGCAGCAATTGGTCCGCCGGAGCAATGCGACCGCACAAGCGGGTCTCTATCTTGGCGAACTCACGAAAACAAGGATTCCGCTGCCACCCGATCCGGATGAACAACACCGAATCAGTACAGTTCTCGACGTGGTGGATCAGGCGATTGCGACGACGGAAACCGTAATCGAGAAGCTCAAGCAGGTCCGGGCTGGCTTACTACACGACCTCCTCACCCGCGGACTCGACGAAAGAGGTCAACTCCGCGATTTCGGAGCCCACCCGGAACAGTTCCAGGAAGCCCCCATTGGGCATATCCCAAAACAGTGGAGATCTGGCACCCTCGGCCAGTTTATTACGTCGACCGAGTACGGGATTTCGACAGCGCTTGGGGACACGGGGGTTCCGGTACTGCGGATGAACAACCTTAAAGATGGTGAAGCCGAGTTAAGCAACCTGAAATGCACACCCGAGCCGGTACCAGAGGGACTTTGGCTCCAGCCAGGGGATGTGCTGTTTAACCGCACGAACAGTTGGGAGCATGTCGGAAGGGCGGGCATCTGGCGCGGGCAGTTACAAAAAGCAACCTTTGCTTCATATCTCGTTCGCTTAAATCCCAGGCGTGATCAGTTAATTCCCGACCTGCTGAATCTGTGGCTGAATTGGCCACCCGTTCAGATCCGAATGAGGCGGTTCGCAACGCCCGCAGTCCAACAGGTGAATATCAATCCGACGAATCTGCGAAGGTTGGAGGCGGGCTTCCCCTCGACAACTGACGAACAGGTGGCGATCGGGAACTGCATCGCGGTTCAGGACGCCTCCATCCAGAGTGAGGAACGCGAACTCGCGAAGTTACGAGGTCTTAAAGCCGGCCTCATGGCCGACCTGCTGACCGGCCGCGTCCGTGTTCCGGAATCGATTCTCGCAGCGGAGGCCCACGTATGAGCAAGGTCCGGTGGGAATACGATCTCGTCGAAAGGCCCTTCTGCGAGCAGCTCCAGGCCATGGGCTGGCAGTGGATCGAAGGTGACCCTGATCTGCCGGAATCAACCGAGCGTGCGAACTCGCGCGAGGTCCTGCTGAAGGGCCGGCTGACCGCGGCGCTGCGAAGGCTTAACCTGCGCGATGGCGAGCCGTGGCTTGATGATGCGCGCATCGCCCACGCCATCCGCGACTTGGAACAGGCCGCTGGCCACAGGCTGATGGAGGTGAACCAGTCGACCACGGAACTGCTCATAAAGGGAACTGTTGCCGAGGGCCTTCCAGACTGGGAGTATGGTCGGCCGCAGCCGGTGAAGTATATTGATTTTGAAAACCCAGCCAACAACGACTTCCTAGTCGTCAACCAATTCAAAGTGGAGCTGACGAGCGGGCGTGGGCACGTGATCCCGGATGCCGTCCTATTCGTAAATGGCATCCCATTGATAGTCGCGGAGTTCAAGAGTCCGGGCATCGAGAACCCGCTTCAAGAAGCGATCAACCAGCTCCTGCGATACTCGAACCAGCGCCGCGAGCTGTTCCCGACACTCTACACCGATAACGAAGGTGTGGAGCGCCTGTTTCATACGAACCAGCTTCTCATCGCCAGCGATTTCTTTGAAGCTCGCGCTGCCACGATTGGCTCCCCGCCGGAGGCGTTTCTCGAATGGGCGGATACCAGCCCGGTACCGATGACCACCGTGGCGGAAGAGCTTGGGCTTCTGGCAACCCCGCCCGGACAAGCTGAGGCAGCCGAGGAACTTGCCACGCTCGGACCGGAGCAGGCCGAACACGCCGGAACGCCGCTGTTCTTTCGCAAGCCCGAACAGCAGCCCACGGAGATGCGCCCCGCCGGTTCCGGTGGTGGCGTCCTTCAGAGCCAGCAGATTCTGGTTGTGGGAATGTTACGCCCCGCACATTTGCTCGACCTGATCCGAAACTTTACCGTCTATCAGCAGGTGGACGGGAAGACGCGCAAGGTGGTGGCGCGATATCAGCAGTTCCGCGCAATCCAAAAAGCCGTCGCACGGCTCCAGGAAGGACGCACACGCGCGGCGGGCGCGGCCCGTGACGAACGGGGCGGCATCGTCTGGCATACCCAGGGTTCAGGCAAGAGCCTCAGCATGGTCTTCCTCGTCCGCAAGATGCGCATGATGGCGCGCCTCAACCAGTTCAAGGTTGTGGTGGTCACCGACCGGACCGATCTCGAAGGCCAACTACGGGAGACAGCCTGCCTGTCCGGTGAGACGATTCGTCCCAACGACCACGACGCTACGTCACGCGAATCCCCAACTAGCCGCACACAGCGAATCTTGGCTGAGCCGACGCCGGATATCGTCTTCGCCATGCTTCAGAAGTACCAGGAGGTGGCCAAACGCGATGCCGCCGAGAAGGTAGCGATGACCATCCTCCGTAAGGAGAAAAAGCCGGGCGAGCATGAGGAAGTTGTCGAGAGGGAAGTCACCTTCGAAGAGAGCATTCACTTCGAGGAGTTTCCCGTGCTCAACGAGTCGGAGGAGATCCTTGTGCTGGTGGACGAGGCACATCGGTCGCACACCCGAACGTTGCACCGGAACCTACGCAAGGCGTTGCCGAATGCTGCAATTATCGGCTTCACAGGTACTCCGATCCTCAGCCACGAGAAGACGGAAACCCGCGAGATCTTCGGCGATTTCATTGATAAGTACCTCCTGCAGGATGCCGAGCTGGATGGCGCAACTGTGCCGATCCTCTATGAGGGCCGAACTGCGGAAGGTGTGGTGCAAGATACTGCCGGGTTGGACCAGCTATTCGAAGACATGTTCCGCGACTACTCGCCCGACGAACTGGCCGTGATTAAGGCCAAGTACGCCACCGAGGGAGACGTGCTGGAAGCGCCGCTGCTCATTGAGCAGAAGGCCCGCGACATGATCCGGCATTATGCGAGCGTGGTGCTCCCCGAAGGCTTCAAAGCCCAGGTGGTCGCCACCAGCCGGGAAGCGGCCATGACCTACTTGGCCAAGCTGGAGCAGGCGCGCGTGGACCTGGTGGCGGAGTTGGAGGCAGTGCCGGCGGGGACACTTGCCCTAGCGGAGGACCAGATTGCGCAAGTCGATGCAAGGACGCGGTACCTCGTGGGCATCCATAGCCAATTGGAGAAACTGCAAGCACTGGAGATTGCGGCGGTGTTTTCCGGCGATCACAACGACCCTGAATCGTGGTGGGAATGGGCCGACAAGGACAAGCAACAGGAGCGGATCGACCGGTTCAAGCGTAAACTGGCGCCGGACAAGACCGACAAGACCGATCCGCTCGCAGTTCTGATCGTAAACAACATGCTGCTGACTGGTTTCGATGCTCCGGTCGAACAGGTTCTGTACCTCGACCGCAAGATCGTTGCCCACGACCTGCTGCAGGCAATCGCGCGCGTGAACCGCACGTCCGGATCGAAGAGATGCGGCTACGTCGTGGACTACATCGGAGTCGCCCGCCATCTGAATGACGCACTGAAGGATTATGACGGCCAGGATATCCAGGGCGCTCTCATCGACATCGCCGTGGAGCTTCCTAAGCTGCTCGACCGGCGCGCCCGAGCAGTGGCGGTATTCACGGATCGCGGCATAACCGACCTCCTCGGCCAAGTGGCATCCTGCGTCGAGTTGCTCGAAGACCTGAAGATCCGGGCCGATTTCATCAACAAGCTGCGGATGTTCTACGAAACGCTGAACACGCTCGAGCATCGGCCCGAGGTGCCTGGGGATGTCTTCCGGGACGCGAAATTGCTCGGTTTCATCAATAGGTGGCTGCCAATCTGTACCGCGATCCGGCACTAAACCTGCTCGGAGTAGCCGAGAAGGTGAAGGCGCTGATCAACGCCTATATCTCGGCCCGCGGAGTGGACCCGAAGATCCCGCCAACCGCAATCACTGACGCCGAGTTTGAGAGAGTCCTGCTGGCGCAGACTACACCCCGAGCCCGTGCGGCTGAGATGCAGCATGCCGCCCGGTACCACATCATCGGGTTCTCGAACCAAAACCCGGCGTACGCTCGCAAGATGAGTGAAAGGCTGGAGGAGATTCTCCAGCGTTTCAAAGACGATTGGGATGCCCTCGAGCGAGAGTTGCGGAAGTTCATCGAGGACCTGCGCCAGGGTGACCGGAACGAGTATCCGGATTTGGACCCTCGGTCGCAGGTTCCGTTTGTTCGGCTGGTCCTCGAAGAGTGCGGCTCTGGCCGCCAACTCACGGACCAGCAGCGGATGGCCGCCATCAGGGCCACACTGGACATCGTGGAGCGGATTCGCCAGGAGATATCGGCGGTGGGGTTCTGGAAGAACCCGTACGCCCGTGAGATGCTCACGCGTCGGTTGGTGCGCGATCTCGATGAAGCTGGTGTATGCGACCGCGGCTCTGAGCGTGCGCTGGCGCAACGGTTGGTCGCACTGGCAAAGGAAAACCACGAGAATCTGGTTCGGGCATGACTGAGGTCTTGAATCTGTCGGGGTTAGCCTTCGAAGTCCGCCGCAGTTCTAGGCGCAAGACAGTCGGTCTAACTGTGGATCGAGGCGGCGAGCTGGTGGTTCACGCGCCCGAGAATGTGAGCTCGGCCGAGCTGGAGCAGTGGACTCGAAAGAAGCTTCTCTGGGTTCACAGGAAACTGGCGATCAAGAAGGCGCTGTTGCCCCGAATGCGCCCGTCCGAATATGTAGCCGGGGAAACATTCCATTACCTCGGGCGCGGTTATCGTTTGGCGGTCGTTGATCAGCAAGAGAAGGCTCTCGTGTTCGATGGCCACCGTTTCGCATTGCGCCGTGACGCGCGGCCCAGCGCGGACGAGCAGTTCCGCAGGTGGTACATCGACACGGGTTCTGGGTGGCTCGTAAAGCGTGTCAATCTCATGGGACGAAGGGTGGCCGCCCAGCCATTGCGGGTCGAAGTGCGGGACCTGGGGTACCGCTGGGGATCGTGCGGCAAGAGTGGAGTTGTCTTCTTCAACTGGCGCTTGCTACAACTCCCGACTAGATTGGCGGACTACATCATATGCCATGAGCTGATCCACCTGCGTGAACACAATCACGGGGCGACCTTCTGGGCGCTGCTCGATTCCGTGCAACCAGATTGGCGTGACCGAAAAGAGGAACTCGCGGCACGCGCGCAATCTATCCGCTGGTTCGGCATGTTTG
This sequence comes from Bryobacterales bacterium, assembly GCA_963719445.1. Lineage (GTDB taxonomy): Bacteria > Acidobacteriota > Terriglobia > Bryobacterales > Bryobacteraceae > DASWZN01. The sequence continues at coordinate 1,035,844 of OY970385.1, read as the reverse complement.
AATGCTCGGAAGCTGCCGATGCCGGCTAAGTCATGCCCTCCCATCTGCATCGACCGTTGAGGACCAAAGCCGAACTTACTCCACGAATACCCGCCATCAAGGCAGATGTAGGCTGGTATTCTATGGCGCGAAATACCCATTGATGTCCAGCACTACGTGCGTCGCGTTCGTGACAAAGATGCTGATCGCCCCATTCGTCCCTGCCGGCAAGATCGCCGCGTTTGCCGCCACCGTGCCATCAAACGAGTTCAGAGTTGAGACGAACGGCTGTGACGAGCCCGTTGGCCACTCGGTGAGATAAGACAGCGGCCCGTCGGGCACCACGGTCACATTGAGCGAATACGCGGCCGCGTTCGCGGGGATGTTGCAGGCGCTCGCCGGAATGGCAAACGAGCGCGTTTCCCCCGCCTCCATCTCCGGGCCGCCGAAGGGACCGGCGGCACTCCGCGTATCCTGTCTGTCGCCACAGTCAAATGCGGACACGTCCGAGGGGTTCACCCAGCAAGATGATGCTTTGCGCTGCTTGTCCAACGGCGAGGACGTTTGCCAGGGACAGGAGGGCACGCACAATATTCAGCACTCGCTTACGGCCGGGCGCGTCATTGTCCGGGACCAGGATCACTTCGCGACCTCTGAGCGCCTCGGTATACTGTGGTGCCCAAAGGGACTTGGCGCCGCCGGCGTTGGTGGTTGCGACAAAGCCGTGTTCGCGGAGCGTCTCGACGTCTCGTTCACCCTCCACCACGAATACGATTGGGGCTTCGAGCACTTCCGGCAGACGGTAGAGAACCTGCCGCTCGCCTTTTCTCCATGTCCATCCGCCGCAGCCGTCCGGCCGCCTTTGCTTGAAGTCCTTCGGCTGGTAGCGCACGATCTGATACAGCAGATTCCCGTGTTCGGGTGTAATCGTAGGTGGCGACGATTCGCGGGTTCTCGGTGTGCTCAGGCTTCCCGGCCGAGACAACGGAAGCATTCCTGGAAGGTCATAACCACGCCTTCGCTTACTTCGGCGGAGTGCTGTGGCCCTGGAGTTCTCACTCCATTGCCACTCCGTTTGTCGGGCTGAATATCGTTGGCGGCCTGAACTCAGTGGAAGTTGATCGCCAGATTTGACGCCTTAGACGCAGTTGTCCTTTGTTTTCAATCTAAGAGCAATTTCCCAAGCTGGACGTCGCGGGTCCGGGTCCACCCCTCTAAACACGTCAATTCGCAGTCCCTCTGCTTGACGAATTGCCTGCCCTTGTCCACCACTCCAACTGCGACGCAAATGCTGGCCCAGTGGGCCGCGCGCGACCGCCAGGCCTCGGGGGAACAGACCTCACGCACGGTCTGCAAACGGCCGGCATGCTCCCGTGTTTGGGGGCGCAAGAGGGCACCCAGAGGTTTGCGCGGAGCGAGTGCCGGGCGCCCAGTCTTCCGCCTCAGTCTAACCGGTCTTCAACCGGCCGTGCCAATCCGTGCCAACCGGCCGGTTACCGCGGTTACCGTTTTCAGGCTATAATTCGGCTCTAGAAGGGAGTCGCGGGGTGGCGTGCGCTGGCGTTCTCGCTACAGCGTAAGCCAATGAAAGAACGGGAGAAGGTAGCGATTTTCCCAGTGCCACTGGTGAATTTAGAATTGGCGGGGTTAGTTTCCCCCCCTCTCCGCCATTCCGGCTCTACGCCAACAACGGGGGCAGGACCCCAATCCCATCTCAGTTAACCACATAGAACCATCGAGACGTTCTAGGCGTGGCCTGACTTCAGCGGCTGTTTCAATCGACTCCAGAGCGCTTTTTCATCGCGTACAACCAGCGTGACGTGCCTTCCAGATGCTCGCTCCGGACAATCTCAAAGCGCCGCTTGCAGGCATTCTCGAAAACAGTCGAGTCCAGGCCGCGATGCAATTCCTCCCGACCCCTGGTAAGCCGCAAGAACATCGAATCTTCCGGGGATATGAATTCGATAATCAGCAGGCCGGTCGTCAGCTCGGCGGCAAGGTCCACAATCTCTCCGAGTGGCACCCGCTCGGTAACCAGCATGTGATGAACCACGGCCAGCATGAGCACCGCATCGAAAGCACCGCGGGCACGATCCAAGAAGGACGGGCACTCGCGGTTTCGCCAGCCGATTCCCGGAGTTGGGCGCGTGAGGTTTACGACCAGAGGCAGAATGTCGAGGCGCCGTTCGCGCGCCATGCGCCAGGTTTCCCCGACCACCACCGGATCGTAATCGATGCCTACCACGCGCGCCCCGGCCTCCGCGGCCATCGCGCTAAAGAAACCCGTGTTACAACCCACGTCCAGGACGCGCGTCGGACGGAAATCGTTCAGCGCTCGCTCCACAAAGCCCTTCTTAGCGGCGAGATGCTCCGCGGAGTAATTGCTATTCGACGTCATGTAGGCTGACCAGACGGACTCCTTGCCGGCTGCGGGCCTCACTTTCTCCAGCTGCCGGCGCAATCCCTTGAACAGCATCTCCAGGACGAAACGCGCCTTCTCGGGATTCCTTAGTGGGGCCTTCCGATAAATGGCCGTGTCATCCTGATCGTAGTGCCTGCCAGCCCATGTGGGCAGGGTGACAAGGGACAGAAAAGGCGGCCGGAGTTTCTGAAACGGCCTCGCCCAGCGGTAGACCTCGTCCGGTTCAAGTCCATCCCGGCGGCTGAACAAGGTCTGGTCGAGAAACAGACCATAGTACTTGTTCGCCAGCAACGGGAGCAGGAATGTGCGGACAAACTGCGCGTACGGCAGCCAGATCGCATCACCGGGGGCACGGCGTTCAAAGGACAATACGTCGATGAAAACAGGCGTCGGCCCGCGAAACAGGACATTGTACGGCGTGGCATCCTTCAACCCCAGATCTTCCGGCAACAAGGTCCTGGCCAGGTCCAACGTCAGAATCCCCGCTGCATGCAACATCTCCGGTGCCCATTCATAAGGGAAACTGGGGAACGCAATGCGCTCATGTTCCGCGATCATCTCGCCCGCGGTTGCGTCTAACTGAGCCCTGACGTCCGGGTTGCGGAGCAGCTCTTCCCGTTCTCCCGCGCTCAGGACCCTCGTGCCCACAACATCTCCCCTCTTGACGAGTGAACCACCGGCCTGAGAGCCGAGAAAGGCGTTCAAATCCGCTAGGCCGGCTGCACTGACGACCCGAAAAACACGTCCTCCAGAAAAGAAGAGCCTCCCGGCCGGATCTCGAAAGGATGCGACAGTTGCGCCGCTCATTGCCAACAGCTTCTCTCGCGCCTTGGCGACGCCGATAACGTGCGTGTTTTCGGACGTCCGTACCCGCCGCTGAGCGGACGGATCCAGTCGCGATCGACTTCGACCGCCACTGACCGCTGCAGGAGAGTCACCGAAATCACCAGCCGGAAGTTGCGTTTGGCCTCAACAAGGATACCCTCCAGCCCCGTCATCGAACCTCGCCGAATAACGACCCGCTGACCGGCTTCAAGGAACGGGTACGGCCCGATCGGCGAACCGGACTCGATGGCCAGGCGCACGGCGTTGAGCTCCGCCGCATCCACTGCTGCCGGCGTTCTGTGCGGAGGAACGATATGGACCACCCCCGGCGTGGTGAGGATGGGCAGCTTCTGGTCGGCGTCGAACTGGGCGAACACGTAGCCTGGAAACAGCGGAACCTCCGTGACATTCGCCCGGTCCGACCACTTCCGCAGCTCGCGGTACGTTGGCAGGTAGGTCTCGTACCCTTTGCCTTTCAGGATCGCTGTCGAGACGCGCTCAAAGTTCGACTTGACCCGCACGGCGAACCAGAGGCGATTTAAGGTCATTGGCTCGTTGGGCTTGTCCGACTCAGGCATTTCTATCTCCTGGCATATGTTGACGGTTGTCATACTCATGTAGCAATTTTGTGACCGCTCTGTACAGCCAGACGGGCGGCCTCTGGCTGCCGGAGCCCGCCCGTGCGAGTCGGACAAAAAGGAAAAAAACTGGGACAAAAGGAAAGATTGTGAGATCTTTTCCCAACTGTTCGCGCTTGTCTCGTGCGCCCGCAGGGCCTCTGTCCACGCTGGCACTTAACCAACCGACACCAGGCTCATCCAGGCTGCAACTCACACGAGTTCAGAAGGTGCTGGCAGCATACGATGAACCGCCGCAGGTGAACTACTACTCTCTTTCTGGTCTGTTGACGATTGTTTACAGATGCTGACTGATGTGCGGGGAATCGCAAACGTGACGGCACCGGCCAAAGGGCCGTTGAGCCACGAGCCTGGCAGCGTTCGGGACGCGCCAGAGTTGGCATCCGACATGCTGTTACAGTGGCACAGCATTTGTAGACAACTGCGACAAAGGGCGGCAGAGAGAAAGGGACTGAAGGGGCGGAGGCTTGCGTACGCAGGCCGCCGATGTGCCCCGTGAGGCTCCGTGATTGTCCTGTGCCGAAACCAACCGCGATGTTCATCCGATCGGGATCCCGCAAGTTCGACGCCGTGGCCTGACAGTCGGGCCAGCTAACTACAGCTACACGGCATACTGTAAACGCCTCCTCGAATTCAGCGGTATCAATTGATCATCTGCAAAGGAGAGGGCCGATGTCTGTGCGCAACCCCAGAACTCGGCTGATCAGTTTTCGTCTGTCCGAAGACGAATACCGGGCGTTGCAGGGTGTGTGCGACGCTCAGCAAGCGCGCAGTCTCTCGGAATTCGTGCGCACTAGCGTCTGTTGGATAGCATGCAACACCGACCAGCTGCCGGAAGAGTTTTTCAGGCTCCACCCCGCAGGAATGATTAGGGCTGCGGCGGAGAGCGAGACCCTGGTCCTAGAGCCCGGCGCGAACGGGATCAAAGAAGATTTCGCCAGCGTGGTGGTACACCTGAACCGTCGGACGGATGCACTCGATCGCGAGATCCGGCGATTGGGCTTATTGCTTAGAAAACCGTGATATGCCTCACACAAGCTCTTGTCTGATCGTCGACGACGATCCGCAAGTTCACGACCGGGTTACGGCCGTGCTAGCCGCATTTGGCTACGTAGTCCATTGCGCATCGAACGCCGCAGACGCCCTCCGCCTATCCGCACAGAGTATGCCTGACCTGTTGCTGACCTCCGTAATGCTACCCGACTCCGACGGACTTAATCTCGCGTCCCAGTTGCGAGCGGTCTCTGCCAAGCTGACGGTAGTCTACATGTCAGCGAGCTCCGATGCGGTGCGCGTAAGCGGGGCGCTCGACGCCGGCAGCAGTTCTCTGCGGAAGCCGTTCGGGCCGGAACAGCTGGCCGACGCGGTCGCACGCCTGATTCCGCCGCGGGCTGCGCCGTGCGCAACCGACGGCGCTCGCTGAAGGCTCGTGATCACTCAACGGCTCCTGCGGACCATCTGGCTGTCGATGCCCGGCTGCATCGTAGTGGGATCGCTCTCACCGTCCACGTCCGCGCCCATCCGAATCCTCGAGCAGCCGAAGGTAAACGACAAGGCGCTGCACCTGGGATAGGCGACACCGCGACATGGAGCGGGCACAACTGGAACGGTGATCGCACCGTCCCAAAGGCACTTATCCTCTTCACACTTCCGCCGCGTGGCGCAGTGCAGTGCAGTAACTGAACCACCCCTGCCAAAGCGGCTGTGGAAAACAGTCGAGGCATCCAAAGCGAGGTGAGTATTATGTCGAGCCCCCAACTTGCGAAGGCGCAACCTGGACGCGAGGCCGACGCTTCGAGTGGTCGCGATGAGGTATTTCTCGGTCAGGAGCCGTTCCTGAGAATGCTCTACCTGGAGCGCAAGCGCACAGAGCGCTCCGGTCAGCGGTTCGTGCTGATGTTACTGCAGGCTGGCGGCCTTTTGCGGAGTCGCAACAAGCAGAAGGTCTTCGATAAAGTCCTCGAAACGCTTCTGCACACTACCAGAGAAACTGACATAAAAGGCTGGTACGAAACAGGATCTGTCGTGGGGGTCATTTTCACCGAGATCGGCTCCGCCCAGGGACGGTCGGTCGCGAGCGCGCTTCTGGCCAAAATCACGACGGCCCTGGGCGCCACGCTAAGCATCGAGCAGATCAACGAGATCACGCTGTCGTTTCACGTGTTTCCGGAGGACTGGGACGAGCATGAACCGGGCGGCCCAGGCGCTTCCGCCCTCTACCCGGACGTTCACCGCAAGGCAGCCGCGAGCAGCGTTGATCGGATTCTGAAGCGGGCGATGGATATCTGTGGCAGTCTCGCAGCCTTGATTCTCTTCTCGCCTGTGCTGGCCGTCATCGCTGCGTCGATCCGGCTGACCTCTCGCGGGCCAGTGCTGTTCCGCCAACAGAGGATTGGCCAATACGGGAAGCGCTTTACGTTCCTCAAGTTCCGGTCCATGCACCGCAATACCGATTCGAGAATTCACGAAGAATATGTCCAATGGTTCATATCGGGTGCAAATGGCTCCGGACAAGGGGCACAAACCCACAAGGCTGTCTTCAAACTGACCGCCGATCCTAGAATCACTCCCGTTGGGAAGTTTCTCCGGAAGACCAGCTTGGACGAACTACCGCAGCTTCTGAACGTCCTGAGGGGAGATATGTCGTTGGTGGGTCCGCGACCGCCAATCCCTTACGAATTCCAACGCTACCGCGTCTGGCACAAGGCGCGTTTGCTGGGCGCGAAGCCCGGGATTACCGGTCTGTGGCAGGTCGAAGGAAGAAGCCGTGTAACCTTCGATGAGATGGTGCGCATGGACCTCAAGTACGCCAGCTCGCGGTCCCTGTGGTTGGACCTCAAAATCCTGTTCCGGACACCAGCCGCCGCCTTTTCCGGCAAGGGCGCCTACTGAAGAGAGGCTCTCAGCCTTTAAGTTACTTCTGGAGGAACCATGGTCCGCATGGGAATTATCGGATACGGCTATTGGGGACCGAACGTCACTCGCAACTTCTTCGGCACACCCGGATGCACAGTCGCGGCGGTCTGCGACGCCCGTCCGGAGATGCTGCGGCGCGCCCAACAGACGTTTCCTGCAATCTCCGTGACGCGCGCCGCGGACGATATCCTGCGCGCGCCCGACATCGACGCCGTGGCCGTTGTGACGCCCGTGTGGACGCACTTCGAGCTCGCGAAGGCAGCGCTCGAGAATGGCAAGCACGTCTTCGTGGAGAAGCCCTTTACTTCGACGGCCGCACAGGCCGAGCAACTGATCGAGTTGGCCGCCAGCAAGGGGCTGCAGATCATGGTGGACCACACCTTCCTGTTCACGGGAGCGGTCCGGAAGATCCGGCAGCTCATCCAGGAAGGCACTCTCGGAAAGCTCTATTATTACGACTCCACCAGGGTGAACCTCGGGCTGTTCCAACACGACGTGAACGTCATCTGGGACCTGGCGCCGCACGATTTGTCCATCATGGACTATCTGACCGCCGCCAGGCCCGAGGCTGTGACGGCCGCCAGCCAAGTGCATCTGAACGGCCTCGAGGATCTGGCCTACCTGACGATCTACTGTTCCGATAGCATGATCGTCCACATCAACGTCAACTGGCTTTCACCGGTCAAAGTGCGCATGACGCTGATCGGTGGGCAGAAGAAGATGGTGCTGTGGAACGATCTGGAAGCCGACGAAAAGGTCAGAGTCTACGACAAAGGCGTCGACATCAAGGATGGCGACAACGTCCACGCGCTGCTGGTGAGCTACCGCTCCGGCGACATGTGGGCCCCCAAGGTGGACCAGACGGAGGCCCTGGCGGCCGAGACGAAGTATTTCATCGACTGTGTCGAAAAGAACGAAACGCCATTCAACGATGGCGTGGCCGGCCTTCGGGTCGTCAGGTTGCTGGAGGCAGCGGACCGGTCCGCGAAGGCTGGTGGAAGCCCCGTGACTTTATGAACACATACCAGTGCATTGCGCCGGATGTCGTTCTCGGCGAGAACGTCAAGCTGAGCACGTTCATCAATCTATATGGCTGCGAGGTCGGCCATGATACCAAGATTGGGGCGTTTGTCGAAATCCAGAAGAACGCCAAGGTCGGAAGCCACTGCAAGATTTCCAGCCACACGTTCATCTGCGAAGGGGTCACGATCGAAGACGACGTTTTCGTCGGCCACGGCGTGACCTTCATCAACGACACCTATCCTCGGGCGACGGCCCCCGGGGGCGGTCTGCAAACCGAGGCCGACTGGAAGGTCGAAAAGACGCTTGTCAAGAGGGGCGCCTCGATCGGCTCCGGCGCGACAATTCTCTGCAATGTCATCGTGGGCGAGAACGCCATCGTCGGGGCGGGCAGCGTCGTGACCAAGAACGTGCCGGCGAATGCCGTCGTGGCAGGAAACCCGGCCCGGGTCTTGCGTGTCCTGACCACCAGAGTGTGCGGGAGTGGAGAATGACGAACACAACAAAAATCCCTTTTCTGGATCTGGTTGCACCTCACGAAGAGCTGAAGGAGGAGCTGACACAAGTCTTCAGGACAGCCCTGGAGAAAGGGGCATTTATCGGCGGCCCGATGGTCGAGGGGTTCGAGCACGACTTCGCCGCCTTCTGCGACGTGCAGCACTGCGTCGGGGTCGGCAGCGGCACCGATGCGTTGCGATTCGCCCTGATCGCCGCAGGCCTGAAGCCAGGCGAGATCGTAGTCACGGTGCCGAACACATTCATCGCTACGACGGAAGCTATCACCCAGGCGGGCGGGATCCCCGACTTCGTGGATATCGATGAGCGCACGTACAACATGGATCCCGCGATGCTCGAGGAGTACGTGGAGATGAAGTGTCGTCCCGACGGCGCGACGGGTCGGCTGATTCACCGCGCAAGCGGGCGTCCCGTCGCGGCGATCGTGCCAGTGCACCTCTACGGCCAGACCGCCGACATGGATCCCATTCTCGAGTTGGCCGGCCTCTATGGCCTGGCCGTAATCGAAGATGCCTGCCAGGCCCACGGGGCGGAGTACTTCTCGAAGAAGGAGAACCGTTGGAGGAAGGCCGGATCAATGGGGAAGGCGGCGGCGTTCAGCTTCTATCCCGGCAAGAATCTGGGCGCGTGCGGCGAAGCGGGCGCCGTGACAACTAACGACGCCGCGCTCGCGCAGACAATCCGAATGCTGCGCGACCACGGTCAAGCGCGGAAGTACTACCACGAGATCGAGGGTTACAACGGGCGGCTGGATGCCATTCAGGCAGGGATCCTCCAGGTGAAACTGCGGCGGCTTCCGGAGTGGAACGAGAACCGCCGGCAAGCTGCCGCCCGTTACCGTCAATTGTTTGCTCAGGCCGGCGCAGGGCACCTCGCACCGTACGAACCAGGCTGGGCCAAGGCCGTCTACCACCTGTACGTGATCCGGGTGCAGGACCGGGATGGCCTCATCCGGCGCCTGGCAGACGTGAACGTCGGGACTGGAATCCACTATCCGGTGCCGCTGCATCTTCAGAAGGCTTATGAACACCTAAGCTACAACCTTGGGGGGTTCGCTGTTGCGCGGGCGGTGGCGCAGGAGATCGTTTCGCTGCCCATGTTCCCTCAAGTCGTCACCGATCAGCAGAGCCGGGTCGTCGCCGAAATCATGGACTTCCTCGCCGCAGCGGGCCTGCGGCCGAAAGCCCAGCTTGCGCATGCCGTCGCCTCGAACTGAATGCCAGAGCTTCGCCCGGACCGGCTTGCGACGTTGTGCTTCTTCCATCCGGTGCGCCGGCTCCTGCGCCTGGCAGCGTCCGGAATTCCAATCCTGATGTATCACAGCATTTCGCGGCGCAACGAACATTGCAGGAACGCATACCACCGCACTTGCACGGATCCCGGAGTGTTTGCGGAACAGGTGAAGTTCCTTGCCCGAAACCGCTACACGACCATCGGGCTCGGCGAGGCCGTTCGGAGACTCGGGGCGAAAGAGCAGCACTCAGACAGGCCGGTGGTTTTGACCTTCGACGACGGATACCGCGACTTCTATACAGAAGCTCTGCCGGTTCTGAGCAGGTTCGGGTATACCGCGACCGTGTTTCTGCCCACCGCGTTCATCGGGCACACCGAGCAGCAGTTCAACGGCATGCCATGTCTTACCTGGAGCCAGGTCCGGGACCTTCACCACGCCGGCATCGATGTCGGCTCCCATACGGTGACACATCCGCAACTGAGAGCATTGCGGAGAAACGAAATCGAGCACGAGGTTCGACATTCGAAGGAGACTATCGAAGACAGTTTGGGCGACCCTGTCGAGTCCTTCTCCTATCCGTATGCTTTTCCCGAGGCGGACCGCGCGTTCAGACAAACGGTCCGGGCCGTGCTTGCGGAGGCGGGTTTCCGAAATGGTGTCTCGACGATCATCGGCACCGCGAACCGGTCGAGCGACACGCTGCTGCTGGAGCGACTGCCAGTGAACTCCGGCGACGATGCTGGCATCTTCAGGGCCAAACTGGAAGGCGGCTACGACTGGCTGCACAAGGTTCAATTCGCCTCAAAGCTCTGGCGACGCGGACGTTATCCGGGAGAACTGCTTACAACTGACTGATAGGACACGGCTTGTCCTGTTTGTGAGCTTCGTTCTTCTCGGTCGCAGATAATACCCAGACGATAACCAATCTCATACTAGATCCTTGCCAACCAATGCGTTACAATACGGTTCTGCGTTGGAGCCTACCCGCCACGGAGCACGTGGGCGCGGCATCCCGCTGAGGACGCCCGCGGGCACGTGTAAACCATTCAGTTCGGAGGCAAGGAATGAAGTTCTCGCCGGCTTTCGCTGTCCTAATAGCGCTCTTTAGCCTGGCCATCGGTCCCGGTGTCGCCAGAGCGAATGACATCTACATTGCGCAAACTGCCGCAGGGGCCAACAACGGCCAAAGCTGCGCCAACGCGTACGCGTATACGTTCTTTAACACCTCCAGCAATTGGGGCTCGGGCTCCTCCCAGATCGGTCCGGGGACCACGGTGCATCTATGTGGAACGATTAACAACGAACTGACGTTTCAGGGAAGCGGCACTGGCGGCAGCCCGATCACGCTGCTCTTTGAGTCGGGCGCGCAGATGAGCGCGGCATACTGGTCGGGATACCTAACCGGGGATGCCATCAATGCAGACACGCGCAGTTATATTGCTATCAACGGCGGCACTAACGGTCTTATCACGGCCACGGCCAACGGGACCGGGCTTGCTGACCAACAGGCTGGAGGAGCAATCTATCTGGGCTCATGCCAGAACTGTTCTGTGTCAAACCTGACCATCAGCAACATTTACGTTCATACTGCGGGTGTTGAGGACGTGGCCGGTGAGAACACTTATGGCATCTGCGTCTACGGCGGTCAGGGCGTTACGATCAGCAACAACACGATCCACGATACCCGGTGGGGGATTCTGACCATCTGGAGCGCAGGAACGTATGCTGGCATCACAATAAATGGCAACACAATCTATAACGTCGATCATGGAGTAGGTGGGGGGGATAACAATTCCAATGTTACGGTTACAGGTTATTCCGTTTACGGTAACGATATCCACGACATGCTAGCGTGGGACACTCCAAACGGAGACTTCCACCACAACCACGTTCATATCTGGTCGCAGAACAGCGGCTCGACAATCCACCTATCGGTCTACAACAACTACTTCCACGGGGACTGGGGAGCCAGCCCCACGGCATCCATCAACAATGAGCAGAACATCATTGTCACGGATTTCAATAATGTGATGGTCAACTCGCACGCCGCTGGAGCGGGGGCAAACTATGGCTGCATTTCCATGGGCCAAGGGAGCGGATCACTGATCGCAAACAACACCTGCATCCAGAATGGCTCTGGCATTGGATTCTATGTAGGCGGGGGCGGAACCGGCCTTACGTTTGAGAACAACACGGCGCAAAATGTGAACGGTGCAATTACAGTGAACGCCGCCATCAGCGGAACGGTGACCATGGACCACAACAACTGGTACAGCATCGGCGGTGCGGGATGGAGCTGGCCCGGCTATGCGAACGTGACTTTCTCCAGTTGGCAAACGGGCTGTGGTTGCGATGCGCACTCGTCCACCGGCAACCCGAATCTAAACAACTCCTATGCGCCGACCTCGGGCTCTGTTTTGATTCAGAATGGCGCCAACCTGACGGCTCTCGGCATCACTGCTCTGGATTCGGACAAGGCGGGAGCGCTTCGGCCTTCGGGCGCTTGTATTTCCTGGCCGGGTGCGAACTGTTGGGATATTGGGGCGTATCAGTATGGTAGCGGGCCTCAGCCTCCGACTGACCTGACCAAGACTGCGGTTGAGTAAGACGCGCGTTGAGCTTGGCGTCCTGAACCTGGCATTTCCACCGGCAGCGGCATGTGCTGAGCAACTGCGAACCAGTAGTGCCCGCCCAAAGCCGGTGTGGCCGCCAGGGCGAATTGATGTTTTCTCGGTGTTCCTGAGCCCGGTACGGACTTTGGCCATGCGCTGCTAGACTGCTCCCCTCCGGGAGAATCTGCTGAATCCAGACACAGTTTTATGAGCCTTGCGCATCCGCTCTTGGCGGCGGTTGTGTGGCTCACGGCGGAACTGAACGCCGCGCAGTCAAACGGTTTTCGCCGGCATTCCTCAGGTTGTCCAGAGTGGCTCCGTTTGGCAGGATGCATTCCCAATGACACCCGAATCGAGCTCGATGCCGCAGACTCGCGTCCGAAGCCTGGATCTTGCAATGCGCAGGAGCACGGTGTCGGGCGTGGTGTCAAGCCTCGTTCAGATCGGGACGCGGCTGATTACTGTGCCGGTAGCGCTGCACCACCTGGGTCTGGGAGGATACGGTATCTGGAGCATCGTCATGGCGACGGCGACATATATGCGTTTCGGAAGTGTCGGCGTCAAGAGTGCATTCCAGAAGTATGTAGCTGAGGCTACCGGAAACGGAGATTACGAGAGGGCCAGCAGACTGCTGAGCACAGGCAGCGCTGCCATGCTGGTACTCTCGCTGGCGGGTCTGCTTCCACTTGCTTGCTGGTCGCGCGCTATCTGTGCAGCCGCTGGCGTTCCGCCAGAGCTGCTGAGGTCGGCCGCAGGCAGCATCTCATTGCTGGCCCTGATCATGGGCCTGGCGAACGTCGGGGCTGCGTACGAAGCGATCATCATGGGCGGCCACCGAGTCGATCTCGTGCGAAGATTCAACACAGTTCTCACGATTCTCGAAGCAGCTTTCATCATCATCGTATTAAACCTCGGATATGGCCTGCTTGCCATGGCCGCTGTGATGGGAGCCTCTGAGCTTGTGTATATCGTCTGCTGTTACTGTGCCTCGTTTCGGATCGTACCGCAAATCAGGTTAGGGTCGCGTTGGGTGAGCAGGAGTGTTGCGCGAGAACTGATCCGCTTTGCCGGTACTTATCAGCTGGTGAACGTCCTCGAAGTGCTGTACGGTTCGATCGCCCCCTTTATGGTGCTTCGGGCATTTGGAACCGAGGCGGCCGGAGTGTTTGCCGTTGTGGGGCGGGTAGTTGGTGCAGCGGGAATTCTTCACGAAGCCTTTTTGCCGCCGCTATTGTCCAGTGGCACGGCAGTTTACGCTTCAGCGGCGTCCGCGAAAATGAAGGCCTTGGTGGAAACAGCATTTAAGGCGACCTTCGGCCTGGTTCTTTTTCCCATGGGCTATGTGTTTTTCTTTGGCCCGGTGTTGGCGTACGCGTGGACGGGCGAACACAATCCCGCGTTTCGTCTTGCGTTCAGACTGTTGTGTTTGAAAGCCGTTTTCGCGGGGTTTGCACGCGTTGCGTTTGTGCTGTACAGGGTTTCGGGGCGGGTGGTACTCGATACTATGCGGCTGGTTCTGTGTGTGCTCATGACCACGGCGACGGCAATCTTCGCCCGCGATCTGGGGTTCTACGGTGTGCTGGCAGGACTGACTGCGGCGGAATTCGCCGGGATGGTTTTCATGCTCTGCGCACTGGCGCGGACGGTTCCCGCTTTCCGGGCGAACATGCTGCTACGCGAGGGAGCCAGGTGGACGAGTGCAGCCGTGCTGATGCTGGGAGCGGGCGCGGTGGCGTCTTATATACCTCTTCCAACTGGGACAGGTCCACGGCTACAGGCCGCCATTCGAGTCATCGGGATATCGTTGGCGTGTTCGCTGGCCGCTTGGCCGGCTCTGGTGCGCACGGCTTCCCTCAACTCCGAGGAGCGGTTGGCTCTTACGAGAGCTGTGCTGCCTTTCAAACAACGATGACCTCACTATTTCGCGCGGATCGCAAAAAAAGCGATGCGTGTGCACGGGCATCCCGCAGCCCGCAGCTCTGAACACCGCATGTCCGCCAACAGCTGCTGTCCGGTGTGCGGAGAGAGTTCCCCCGTCAGATGGTTGCAGGGGCCAGACCGATTTAACGGGAGGTGGAAGCCCTATCAACTGGTGCGTTGCGGTTGCTGTGGGCTCGTCTCACTGGCTGACCCCCCGGGGGCAGATGAAACGGGCACCCACTATGGAGAATCGTATCAGAAGTTGATCGCGGCCGCAAACGACGCGGATCCTTACGCAAGGTGGCGCTCCCGATGCGAACGCATCGCGCGATACAAGACTGGCGGCGCGATTCTTGACGCGGGATGCAATTCCGGAGGATTCCTTGCGGCGATGAATAGTGGTTCGTGGGAATTATACGGCATCGAGTTCGATTCTGAGCAGGCAAAGAGGGCGAGCGCCCGCACACCAGCGACAGTGTTTGCCGGCGACCTGTTAGCTGCGCAGTTCTTGCCGCATAGCTTTGACGTGGTGACAGCCTTCCACTTCCTTGAGCACTTGGCTCAACCCGGCCAAGCGCTTGCCAAAATCCGGACGTGGCTGAAACCCGGAGGGTTGTTGTATCTGACCGTACCGAATATCGCGTCCTGGGAATCCAGGGTGTTTGGCACCTATTGGTACGGCCTTGAGCTTCCCCGGCACCTGTTTCACTATACGCCAAAAAGCCTTCGCCGTTTAGTCCTGCAGGCCGGTTTCCAGGAACTGTGGATGGTTACGGAGGCTGGCTCGTATGTTGAGCAGAGTCTACGGTACATGCTTGATGCGGCGATGTGGAAACTCGGCTTCGCCCGCGCGCCTCTGGCCCGGGCTAATGACCCGAGCCTCGGACACAGAATGCTCCGAAAGGTCTTTCGAATCAGCACTGGCCAGGCCATCGCAACGATATCTTCCGTAGTGGGGTGTGGTGTGCACATCGAGGCCATGTTTCAAAAAGGTTGATCAGAGAGGGCAGCTGTAGGCAAGAATCACGGTAGCAGGCCACGCACGAGACGGGACAATGGGCAAAGAGCACTACTTTGGCGCCGCCGGCGAGACGAATCTCGATCCAAGCGCGGCCGTAATGGTATGTGTGGTAGGACTACTGATGCTGATGTTGCCCAGGAGACAGATGATCGGGGCATACATTGCGGCGGCTCTCATGATTCCTACGAACCAAGCGCTAATCCTGGCCGGCCTGCATTTCACGCCATTACGGCTGCTCGCGACCTTCGGTTGGCTCCGCATCGGATGGGCGCGGGCAAATGGGCAGAGACGACTGTTTGGAGCCGTGACCGGAATAGACAAAGCGGTCTTGTGGTGGGCAATCGCCAGCGTGGTCACTTTTGCACTTCTGTGGCAAGAGTCCGCTGCGTTTGTAAGTCGCCTTGGGTTGGCCTATTCAGTGTTGGGTAGCTATTTTTTGCTGAAGTTCCTGATTCGCAATGACGCAGAGGTCACAACGACCATCCGGGTCCTAGCGTGGGTTTGTTGCGCGCTCGGCATCGTAATGATGTATGAACAATTCACCGGTCAGAATCTGTTCAGCCTGATCAGCATCTTGCCGGCTGTGGCCCAAGTACGCAACGGGCGAGTTCGCGCACAGGGGCCCTTTGTTCACCCGCTCTGTGCCGGCACCGTGGGGGCCGCTCTGGTTCCGGTCTTTGTGGGGTGGTGGTGGAGCAACCGCCAAATGTGGAAAAGTGCCGGCATGGGCGCACTCGGCGCGACGCTGATGTCAGTCACGTCGATGTCAAGCACGCCGCTTCTGACCCTGGCCGCGGGTGTGGCAGGGACTTGCTGTTGGCCGATGCGCAGGCAGATGTGCTGGGTGCGGCGCGGTGCGCTGGCGGTACTTGTGGTCCTGCATCTGGTGATGAAGGCGCCTGTCTGGGCGCTAATCGCGAGACTCGATGTCATCGGCGGCTCCGGCTATCAGAGGTATGAACTGGTGAACCAGACGATCCGGCACTTTGGGGAGTGGTGGTTGCTGGGAGTCAAGAGCACGTTTGAGTGGGGCTGGGATATGTGGGACACGGTTAACTGGTATGTCACCCAGTGCACGAGCGGTGGGCTGATCACAGCAGTGCTATTTGTAGCGATCATCGTCTGCGGCTTTAAACAAATCGGTCGGGCGCTGCGCCGGCCTGATGTGGCTTCAGGTGAACCCAGGCTTCTTTGGGGGCTGGGCACGGCGCTGTTCGCCAACTTAGTGGCGTTCCTTGGAGTTGGTTACCTTGACCAGTCAGCTGTCGCATGGTACGCCCTGCTGGTAATGATCTCGGTGGCGACCGAAAGGAGGTGCACCGCAACCAGTGAGCGTGCGGAAACATCAAGGCAGCCTACTGGGACCAGCGCGAAGCCCCTGGCGATGACGATTGATCTCGGGTGATGGGGAGCACCTCCGCGCTACAGCGGGAAGAGTGGATCGAATACCCGAATGAAGGACCTGTCGGTCATCATCGTTACCTGGAACGGCAAGGAACATGTCGAGCGATGCCTTGAGGCACTTCGTATCTATCTGAGTTCAGACGGCGTAGAAATTATAGTAGTGGACAACGCATCTAGGGACGGAACACTGGAAACAATTGAAAGGCGATATCCAACGGTAGTGCTGATTCGAAATGAGACGAATGTTGGCTTTGCCAGGGCTAATAACATCGGTATGATGAAGGCATCCGGAAAATACCTCGCGTTGATAAACTCGGATGTCCGTGTCCTGCCGAACTGTTTGGAAGAGCTGGTGGCGTTTATGGAAAGGAATCCCGATATCGGATTGCTCGGACCAAAGATGTTGGATATGAACGGCTTGCCGCAACGCTCTTGCATGGGAACGCCGACGCTATGGCGCTTGCTGTGCCGCGCCTGTGCGGTTGACACGCTGTTCCCCAGGTGCAAGGCTCTAAGCGGCCTGTTGATGACCTATATTGATCGCAGGGGAATTGCCGACGTGGACGTCGTCAATGGTTGTTTTTGGCTGGTGAGAGCGGAGGCACTGGTGAAAACAGGCATGTTCGACGAAAGGTTCTTTATGTACGGCGAGGATATTGACTGGTGTATGCGGTTCCATAAGAACGGCTGGCGTGTGGTGTACTATCCAGCGGCTACGGCGATTCACTACGGCGGTGGAAGTTCCTCCCGGGCTCCGATTCGATTTTATCTCGAGAAGCAAAAGGCAAACCTGCAATACTGGCAGAAGTACCACGGCAAGATCTCTCGCGGACTGTATCGTTGTGTCGTCACCGCTGAGCAGTGTCTGCGGATAATCGGATATGGTGCGCAGTACGTCATGCGACCGTCGATACGCGCCGAGGCGGTCTACAAAGTAAAGAGGAGTGCCGCCTGTGTTTTCTGGCTGATGGGAGTGAAGCACCAGGGGCAGTTGGAACGATAAGCCTGAACCCGTGTCAGGGCACGTCAGGATCATCAAATGGGACAAGCAGGAAGCCCTCTCCGCATACTCTACAGTTTTCCGCACAAGCTAGGCGCAGCCAGAATCTGCTACACCGCATGGCAACAGGTGAGTGGTTTGGCTGCGGCTGGGGCGGATGTGCAGGTGTTTCCTGGTGTCCTGCACCGGCCTGTGGCACCGAGCGTGCGAGTGCGGCCAACCCTGGCCCGCGGCCCGTTCCGGTTGCCGTACAAGCTGCTTGGAAGGATGCGGGCGTTGGCTCTTCACGACCGCATCGTTGCGCGAAGACTTAAGGGACTGGCGGGCCAGATTGATGTCGTTCATACGTGGCCTCTAGCCGCTTGTGAAACGCTGAAGACCGCTGCGAGTTTGGGAATTCCCACTGTGTTGGAGCGACCGAATGCGCACACGCGTTTTGCCTACCAGTCCGTCCAGGAGGAATGTCGACGGCTGGGTGTCGTCCTCCCGCGCAGCCATGAGCACACATACAATGCCGAAATCTTAGAAAAGGAAGAGGAGGAGTACCAGCTTGCTTATCGTATTCTGTGTCCCTCTGACTTCGTGGTGCGGACGTTCCTGAACCAGGGTTTCGATCCCGAAAAGCTCGTGCGCCATCAGTACGGGTATGACGAGGCGCGGTATTATCCGGAGGCCGCTCGTGGCCGACAGAGCGGTGGCCTGCGCTTGATTTTCGTAGGGGTCTGCGCGGTGAGGAAGGGGCTACACTTTGCTCTTGAAGCATGGCTTCGGTCGCCGGCGCACCACGGCGGATCGTTCCTGATTGCCGGAGAGTTCTTGGGGAACTACCGCGAAAAGCTGGGCCCCATGCTCTCTGACCCCAGCGTACAGGTATTGGGGCACCGTGAGAACATACCGGAGCTGATGCGACAAAGTGATGTGCTGGTGTTGCCGAGCATTGAGGAAGGCTTCGGGCTTGTATGCGTGGATGCCATTGGCAGCGGGTGCGTGCCACTGGTGTCAGACGCTTGCACGGAAATGTGCCGACACATGGACAACGCGCTGGTGCATCGTGCCGGCGATGTGAGCACGCTGACGGAGCATATCACGATGCTTCACCAGGATCGGCGTCTGTTGAGTGACCTCCGTCGTGGGTGTCTGATGACGGCTCCGACGGTGACCTGGAGAGCGGCGGGGGGTAAGCTACTCGAGGCTTACCACAGAGTGGTGCAGGCGAGCAAACACTCGGCGCGCAGGTTGGAGAGCTCCACCACGTAGGGACCCGCGCAAAGCGATGACCGGACTTGGCAACGCAGCCACGTGTGAGTTAGCGCTAGTTACAGTGATGCTCGGCGCAATGGCTATCACCTCTGCGTATTTCGTCCGCGAGGAGTCTGTCACAGCCGACGAGAGCATCCACATAGCCGCAGGCCTCAGTTACCTGGATCGACGAGACGCACGACTGAATTTGGAGCATCCGCCGCTGATCAAGGTTGCCGCAGCGCTTCCGCTGATTCTGTGCGGCGCCCGAATCCCCGTTGACCACCCAGCTTGGAGATCACCGCAGGACGCCATGTTCGGCGCAGCGCTGCTCCAATCATGGGGAAACGCCGGTGAGTCGATGATCACGGCCGCACGTATTCCAATGATCGTGGTGACACTGCTCCTCGGGCTCACGGTCTTCTATATCGCTCGATCCCTAGGTGGTCGCGCCGGGGGTCTCCTCGCCCTTGCAGCCTTCGTAAGCTCGCCTTTCAATTTAGCCTATGGACCGCTAGTAATCACAGACATTGGCATCGCACTCTTTGCCCTGCTGACGGGCTGGACTTTCGCCTCGATGTGCCACCGGCCGGACCGCGTTCATCTCGCCGTGTTCGTGTTGAGCCTCTCCGGGGCGCTTCTCACAAAGTTTTCCGCTGGCCTCCTGTTTCCGGCGCTTACTCTGCTGATCGGGTGGAACGTCGCGCGCCCTCTGTGCTCGCAGCAAAGCACGAGGCGGGTTCTAGTACTATCTCTGACCGGAGTGTTGCTTGCAGCTTTGGTTGTCTACCTGACGTATGGAGTGCTGTTTTGGAATACAGATGTAGCCTGGCTGCTGTCATACCGTTTTTCGCACTCAACACGCCCACTGCAAATCATGCAAGCAACCTCTGTTTTATTGCAGGCTCATCCATGGCTCAACAAGCTCAGTGGCCCCGCGGTACTTTACTCGCTGGGCGTTGGATCGACCGTGCATGCGCTGGTCCGACCAACATATCTGCTGGGACAAATATATCCACATGGGACACCGTACTACTTTCCAGCCCTTTTTGGGCTGAAGATGACCGAGGGGTTCCTTGCGCTTGCCGCGTTAAGCTGCGTTATGGCGTGCTTTGCACGGCCTAGTTGGTGGGCTAGAGCGCAGAAAATTGACACGCTCCGGAGTGCCCGGTTCCGCGCCATAGTCGCGGTCCTGCTGGTATTCACAGGCGCCGCCCTTTTGTCCCCTCTCAATCTCGGCATTCGCCACTTATCGGTGCCAATTACTGCGATAACTGTACTCCTAGGAAACATCGCTCCACTCAGCCAGGCCGTTCAGTCTCGTCGGCTCGGCAAAGCGGCAGTGGTTCTCGCCATTTTTGCGGTATTGGAGAGTTCCTGCACTGCAGCGAAAGCCTTTCCGAACTACATAAGCTACTTCAACATCTTCGCTGGCAATCACAAGTACTTTAAAATCGCGGTAGACTCAAATCTGGACTGGGGTCAGTCGCTGATACAGGTCAGGAAGTTCATGGCGGCTCATCATATTCAGGACATTGGACTTGATGTGAAGGGTAGCCTGCCCGAGTTGTACATTCCACAGGCGCGTACGTTCGAATGCGAACTGGGCGCTCCGGCAGGTGCTGGATGGGTCGCCGTAAGTGCTGACCGATTCGTTGGCTGGCCGACGCTGTCCGCCAGTTCGGCGGGAAGTGTGGAACGTTGTACATACCTATTCCGCTACCCGCACTGGCTGGCTTCCGGCGGCGCAGTTTACATCTTCCGCTTGTCCGGAGACGGTGACATCTCGGGGCAGATGGAAGCCAAGGCGGATAGCGCTGCGAGACGAAGGTCGGAGCGGTCATGTCTTCAGCGGCGGTGCGTTGGCGGTGGCTATGGACAAGAACTACGCGCTTGTGACGGCTGCCTGTAACGAGCAGGCACATATCGAGAAAGTGCTTACGTCTGTAGTGAGCCAGGCCATCTGCCCGACGCGATGGGTAATCGTGTGCGATGGATGCACCGACCAAACAGAAGGCATTGTGGCTCGATATGCATCCATGTATCCCTTCATTTCGTTGCTAAGCCTGAAAGAGCCGCACACCCGCGATTTTGGGGCGCAGGTGCTGGCCATTCGTGCGGGATGCGCGGAGGTGGCGAAAGCCACGTATTCCTATATCGGGAATTTGGACGCGGATGTGTCCTTCGGGCCTATGTACTTCGCGGAGTTACTGGACCGATTTGCGAGCGATCCGCAGTTAGGACTTGCAGGGGGATTTATCTACGAGAAGAACAGGCGAGACTTTCGGAGCCGAAAAGGCAACAGAGTACACTCCGTGCCGCACGCTGTGCAGTTGTTTCGACGCGAATGTTTCGAGGCCATCGGAGGGTACGTCCCACTGCGTTACGGGGGCCCTGACTGGCATGCGGAATTGCTGTCGCGCATGAACGGTTGGCATGTGCGCTCCTTCCCCGAGTTGCACGTTTGTCACCATCGCCGGACCGGTTCTGCGGAGGGCTGGTTTCGCGGGGCGGTCAGGCAGGGACATATGGATTATTCCTTCGGGAGTCTTCCGCTGTTCGAGGTTCTGAAATGTGTGGCACGTTTCTCGAGGTGGCCAGTATGCATTGCGCCATTAATCAGACTACTTGCGTTCGCATGGTCGTGCTCTTCGTTTGAGCCACGGCAGGTGTCCCAGAAAACGGTCGAGTTTCTTCGGAAGGAACAGAAACTGAGACTTCGGAGCTTGTTGAAAGACGCTCTGAAAGGCGAAACCAAAGAGATGTTCTGAGCATCTGACAGTAGCGACAGCGCCGTTCTTCCATGAGGCCGTTGTCGCACTAGCGGCTCCGGCTTTGAGAAAGTCTTGTTCGTTGTTGCGACCGACAGCTACAGAGGCCGGTGTAGAGTGGTTACGGCATTTCCGCCGATGGTGTTGCTTGGGACGTCGTCATGAGCGGCAAAGTTGCTGTCGTTCTATTCGGGCGACGACAACAGGTCTGGACGATGATTGCCGAATCGACTCAACTTTTCGTACCAAACCGTCTTCTCGCCCTGATCACAATTGCGCTGGTGTGTGGACTTCTTACGGCAGGGCTCCTGCCATTTCGTGCTCCGAGGAATGCGGTGGCCTGGTCGGAAGATCGAAACGGTCTCCGCTTCGGCGAGTACGGCACGGTCTTGAGCGCCGGGCCGCTCGAGACGGTGAGTTCCCAAGACAGAGGTCGGAGCCTGGAGATCTGGCTGCAACCTGGCCGGATCGACGATGCGAGCACGATCCTTGCGTTGTGTACGCCGGAAGAGCTTCTCCGCTTCTCTCTGCGCCAGCAACTTCGTGATCTGGTGCTGGAAACGCAGTCGCGGGTGGCGGGGCACCGTCGGGTGGCCAGGATGTACGTAGATGACGTGTTTCGCGAAAACGAACCGGTATTTTTGACCGTGGCGTCCGGTCCTAGTGGCGTGCAGGTCTATCGCGACGGAGCGTTGGTGAAAACGGCGGCGCCGGTTCGCCTTCGGGCGGGGGACCTCGCGGGCCGGCTCGTGCTTGGGACGTCATCTGTGCAGAGCGACAACTGGTCCGGCCAGTTACGGGGGCTGGCGATATATGACGGGGAGCTCTCGGCGTCACAAGTTCGGCTGCATTGTCAATCGTGGACCCAGAAAGGACAACCCGAGATTGCGGAGAGCGAACGGCCCGTCGCGGTGTATGTTTTCGACGAACATGCGGGCAACATCGCTCACAATCGCGTGAAGGGGGGAGTTGATTTGATCATCCCAGACCGGTACCTGATTCTGGATCAGCTCTTCCTGCAGCCGCCGTGGGAGGAATTTGAGCCGACCTGGAGCTACTGCAAGGACATCGCAATCAACATTGGCGGTTTCGTGCCTCTCGGTGTGTTCCTTTGCGCGTACCTTTCCCTGGGACAGGGCATAAGGCGGGCGGCCCTAGTCACCACTCTTGCGGGCGCGGTGATCAGTTGCACTATCGAAGTATTGCAGGCTTATCTTCCGACGCGGCATTCCGGCATGACCGACATCCTCACAAATACGCTTGGAACCGGCGTTGGAGTTGCCTGCTGGATCGGCGTTGGTCCGGTGTTGGGGAGAGTTGCATCCTCGCCTACATGGTTGAATTCGCTTTGGGGTTCGGGCCGAAGGACGAGGATCGAATGGCGCGGTAGCCAAGTGGTAAGGCAGAGGCCCCGCAAGGCCTGACCGGTGGTTCGATTCCACCCCGCGCCTCCACGTTCTCCACGGACCATTCGTTCACGCGGCGCCGCTCCTGTGAGGTGCCATAGTATTTGATCTACGTTTCCGTTTTGAGTACACACCCAATGGGTGAAAGACAAAATCAGCCCTTTCAGCTCTCCTTCAACGACTCCCCCAAGGTCGATTTGCAGGGATCACGGGTCACCTCAGACTGTCAGGAATGTCACCGGACAGGACAACATCCTGAGTCGATGAGGGTTTATCAGATTGATCCCGTTCATGATCGTCGCTGGTCGTTGTTCCTCGAACGCCATTCCCGCGCCACGGTATTTCATACGCCAGATTGGCTGGAGGCATTGCGCCGGACATACGGATACGAGCCGCTCGCGCTGACAACCTGTGCCCCGGACGACGAGCTGAGCAATGGCCTGGTGTTTTGTCGGGTCCGAAGCTGGCTTACTGGGAGGCGGTTGGTGTCACTTCCGTTCTCCGACCACTGCGAGCCGCTCGTGGAGAATGAGGAAGAACTGAAGTGCCTGTTGTCCGCCCTGAAGCGCGAGTTGGATGCGAGCAGATCGAGGTATGTGGAGATCCGGCCGGTGACTCTGCCGGCGGGAGTTCCGCCGGACCTAGAGAAGGCAGCGAGCTTCTGCATGCACCGGCTGGACCTGCGCCCCAGCCTGGAGGAGATCTTTCGTGGCTTCCACAGAGATTGCGTTCAGAGAAGAATTCGGCGCGCGGAGCGAGAAGCTTTGGCTTGCGAAGAGGGTCGGTCGGAACCGCTGCTGCAGAGATTTTACCAGTTGCTGACGCTGACACGCCGGAGGCAGCAGTTGCCGCCACAGCCGCTGGCCTGGTTCCGCAACTTGATTGCGTGCATGGGAGACAAGCTGAAGATTCGGTTGGCTTGCAAAGACGGCCACCCCGTGGCGAGCATCCTCACGCTCCGCTATAGAAACACGCTGGTTTACAAGTACGGCTGTTCTGATGCAGGGTTCAACAATCTCGGCGGGACGCAGTTGCTGTTTTGGCGAGCAATCCAGAAGGCAAAGCACGAGGGACTTCAGACATTGGACCTTGGTCGCTCCGATCCGGACAACACCGGATTGATCACATTCAAGGACCGGTGGGGCGGCAAGCGCTTTCCCCTGACATACTACAGGCTCTATCCAGCCGCGCGCTGCGCGCCAAACTACGTGCTCTCCGCAGCCCGTGACCAAACGAGCGCGGCGACATGGGTCCTATCCCATTTGCCGGACCGCATCCTGATTGCCGCGGGCACTCTATTCTACAAACACATGGGCTGAGGCGCCCCGTGGCGTCTATCAGTCCAAAGCAGTCTTCTGCGCACACCCTCACCGGAGCCTCTAATGACCATGTTCAGGAATAGAGTTTACTACTTCCTTAAACCAATCATACCGTGGCATGTGCGCATCGCTGCTCGGCGACAGTTGGCAAGCCGCGAACGGGTTCGACACGCTGATGTCTGGCCAATCGATCAGAGAGCAGGGGCGACACCTCCGAGTTGGCCGGGGTGGCCCGAGGGCAAGCGCTTTGCGTTCGTCTTGACGCATGATGTTGAATCGTCCGAGGGCCTGCGACGTGTTGAGCGGCTGATGCAACTGGACTCGCAGTATGGCTTTCGGTCATCGTTCAACTTCGTGCCTGAAGGGGACTATCGCGTTTCCGAAAGCATGCGACAAAGGCTCGTCCGAGCTGGAGTTGAAATCGGTGTACACGGACTGAAGCACGATGGGAAGCTCTACTCTTCGAAAGCCAGGTTTCTCTCCCATGCGCAACGGATCAAAGAGTATCTTCATAACTGGAACGCATCAGGGTTTCGCTCACCACTCGCGCAGCACAAGCTGGGCTGGCTGCACTATCTTGGCACTGAATACGACTCTTCTACTTTTGACACGGATCCTTTCGAGCCGCAATCAGACGGCGTCGGAACCGTATTCCCATTCTGGGTGCCCGGTCCTGAAGGCGGCGGTTACGTGGAACTTCCGTATACCCTGCCACAGGACTTTACGGCGTTTGTAGTACTCCGCGAGCAAGGCATCAATATCTGGAAGCGAAAGCTGGACTGGATCGCCGAGCGTGGCGGCATGGCCCTGCTGATTACCCACCCCGATTACATTTGTTTTGAGGGACAACGGGCGCCAGACGAGTTCCCGGTTTCGTATTATGAGGACTTCCTACGCTACGCGCGTGAAACGTACGGTGACAGTTTCTGGCATGCGCTGCCGCGAGACGTATCCCGCTTCTATAGCTCCAGTGTGCCGCTGGGTTCGCGCAATTCCCGAAAGAGAATCTGCATGGTGGCTTACACGGCCTACGAGAGCGACAACCGGGTGCGGCGCTATGCAGAAACCCTGGCACGGCGCGGCGATCGCGTGGACGTGGTCGCTCTCGGCGGCGGCCGCATCCCGCTGGGCGACGAGGACCTCAACGGTGTAACGGTGCACCGAATCCAGCGTCGCGATAATAGCGAGAGGTACAAGTGGACTTACGGGCTGCGCTTACTGCGGTTCTGTCTTGCCTCCTCGGTGTGGCTGAAGCGCCAGCACCAAAAGGTTCGCTACGATCTAATCCATGTGCACAACGTGCCGGACTTCTTGGTCTTCGCTGCCTGGTATCCAAAGTGGACGGGCGCGAAGGTCATCTTAGACATCCATGATCTTCTGCCAGAACTGTTTGCGAGCAAGTTCGGAACAAAGCTGAGCGGCATCTATTGCAGGCTGTTGAAGACAATCGAGAAAGCGTCTGCGGCTTTCGCCGACTATGTCATTGTGGCAAACCATCTTTGGCAGCAGAAGCTGATTTCGCGCTCTGTGCCAGCGGGAAAGTGCAAGGTCTTTCTCAACCATGTTGATCCGGCGATCTTTTACCGCCGTCAGCGGACCAGAACTGATGATAGGGTGATCATTCTTTTCCCGGGAAGTTTCCAGTGGCACCAAGGGTTGGATATCGCGATCAAAGCTCTCGGTCACATCAAAGACGAGGTTCCGAACGCCGAGTTGCACCTGTATGGGGGCGGGGGAGGAGCGGGCACAGAGGAGGGGCTCGCCGAGTTGGCTGGTCGGTTGGGTCTCGACGGAAGAGTGCAATTCTGTGGAGCCGTGCCCCTAGAGCAGATAGCGGATGTAATCGCGAACGCTGACCTTGGAATCGTTCCCAAACGTGCCAATTCGTTCGGAAACGAGGCCTACAGTACGAAGATCATGGAGTTCATGTCCCAAGGCGTCCCCGTTGTTGCCTCCAGAACGAAAATTGATACGTTCTATTTCGATGACACGGTCATCCGCTTCTTTAAATCTGGTGACAGTGAGGCCATGGCGGAAGCGATGTTGGATGTCCTAAAGAACAGGGTGCTGCGCGAGTCCTTGATTGGCCGTGGTTACGAATATGTGGAGCGCAACAGTTGGGCGCAGAAGAGCCGCGACTATTGTGCGGTGGTGGACTCGCTCACTGCAGAGATGTTTGAGTCGCGGCAATCAGCGGCCGAAACACAAAGGTAGGGCGAACACCCTCAAGTGCTCCGCGGGTATCGCAAACCAGTGCGCAGCGGCATCTCACACGATAGAGAGTGTCGTCAACGCGGCGAGGAAGCTCCTTGCAGAGCGAGCGGATGTAGCACGATGCGCCGCCGTCATAGCCGCAAAGGCTTACTGCGTACACACGTACTTGTGAAGAGGAGGCGGATGTGAATTCACCGCAGACAGCATCGGCGCGAGTTCACAGAGTCACTCAAATCGAGATAAGCGACCCGCGCTGGGATCGGTTTGTGGCGTCCCACCCCGACCGCTCGATTTTCCACCATCCAGGGTGGTCGCAAGCGTTGATGGAAGAGTACGGCCGGAAGCCATTTGCGCTCGCATGCGAAGATGACGATGGAACGATACTGGGAATCCTGCCACTGCTCGAGGTGGGCGGTGTGCCGTTCAAGTTGGGGGCGCACGTTATTGGCCGGCGGCTCTCATCCCTGCCGCGAACACCAGTGGTCGGCCCCTTGTCTGCTACTCCGGAAGTCACGAAAGCGCTGGTACGTGCGGCAATAGCGAAGGCACGCGAAGCCGGTATGACACTGGAGTTGAAAACGCAATCGGGCGCTCTTGAAAGTGCGGAAGATGGTTTGGCTGGCGTAGTTTGGAAGCAATCCCTTCTCATACCGCTTCTGCAAGGCGGAGCAGAACTTCGCGTCGGGAATGCGCGGAAGGCTCACCGTGTAAAGTGGGCCGTCAACAAGGCCCTTAAGCTGGGCGTTAAAGTGCGGTGGGCCGAAACCGAGGAGGAGCTGCATGTCTGGTACAGGCTCTATCTCGATACGATGCGGTGGCATACCGCACCTCCGCGGCCGTATCGATTCTTCGAGTCGCTGTGGCGGCGTCTGCATCCGAGTGGTCTTATGCGGCTGCTCCTCGCCTACCGTGAGCAAGACGGCGCCACAGACGTGCTGTCCGGCTGCATCTACCTGGCATCGGGTCGATCTTTTTACTGCTGGCAAAACGGCCGTAGACGCGAGCAACTACGGTTTCATCCCAACGACGCGATTCACTGGGAAGGAATCACGACAGCCCGGACAGAGGGGTTTGAGTTTTACGATTTCGGTCAGGTCGAAGAGGATCAGCAGGGATTGATCGAGTTCAAGTCGAAGTGGGGCGCCGAACAGAGGCGCTCCTGGCGCTATTACTACCCTGCGCCGAAGAGTCCACGTCCGCCCGCACCGAAACCTGACGCATATGCACACCGGATCGTCAAACACTTGTGGCGGCACGTGCCACTTGCCTTGACCATGCGGATCGGCGATTGGATTTACGGCTATCTTTAGGCGTACCCATGCATGATGACTGCGCCTCCTGTCACGGTCCCAATGTCGGCGTTGGTTCGCTCGGTTCGACGTTCTTCCTGAGACTGCACACCCTCGGCTGGCGACTCCCGCACGATGGAGTGCTCTCCGCATTGAAACGTCACCGTCGCCGACAATGCAATATGTGACAAAACCGACCACGCCTAGCTCACCCGACGAGGAGAAGCCCAATGGACACAGCGTACATGAATGCCTTGAAGGGGTTACAAAACAACGTGTGCCCACGTCGCAGTGTAACGGCGCCGAATCGTCCGGAAACCCGCAACTGGGACGTCATTGCCGCCATAGCTCACTGTCGGGACTCCGGTGCGCTAGAGGCGCTGCGCAGCCAACTTCGAGAAATGAGTGGCCGGACCCACATCTTCTTTGCTCCCTCGGGACGGTGCGCGATCGCACAGGTCCTCTCGATGCTGCCTCAAGCCGAAGTAGTCATGCCCGCGTTCACCTGTCCAGTGGTCAAGCAGGCAGCTGAGCTTGCGCAGAAGCGCATTATATACGTGGACATCGCAAGAGATACGCTCAATGCAACAGCGGAATACTATGCACGAGCGGCCAAGCCGGGCCGAATCTTGCTTCCCACTCACCTCTTTGGAATACCTGCCGATATTATCCAAATCTGTGACCTAGCCCGCGCTCGTGGCTGCGTCACCGTAGAGGACGCGGCTGGAGCCTTTCCAGCGCGTCTGGAAGGCCGCATGCTCGGGACCTTTGCGGACGTGGGCATTATCAGCTTTGAACGTTCGAAACGCCTGTCGGCATTTCGTGGTGCCGCGATCATCGTTAATAATGAGAAGGCTGTCGATCTCACAAGACTTTCTCGCCATCGCGTAGTGCCGACCGCAACACTCATGCCCATTCGAGAGCTGCTGTTCAGCGTCGCGTATAACCTCGCCACGATTCCGTGGCTTTACGGCAGAGTCACACTGCCTCGAAGGCTTCGGCAGTATATGCGTAGGTCGCAGGCAGAACGGCCCGCAGCTTCGCCAGCAGCGGTGAGCGATGACTCCTATCGCCGGGAGTTTCATCCGTACCAGGCGGCGTTGCTGGTGAGACAGTTGAGACGGATAGAGCAGGTTCGAACGCACATCAGGCAACTCGCATCGGTTTATCAAAAGACGTTTCTGCACACGTCAATTGAAACCTTCGTGCCACCTGGATACGATACCGCAGGGTTGCTTCGCTTTCCCATTGCTTTTCCAGCGAAGAACCGTAGCGAAATTCTGCGGGCCGCGCTGAGCCGTGGATTGTTCCTCGAGACGAACTACGAGCAGCCTCTGCCATGTGAGGCGGACCAGGCTCTATTCCCAAATTCGTTGTGGGCAGCTCAGAATGTAATGCTCATGCCGCTATATACAGCCCTCTCAGCAGAAACTGCTACGAGCCTCGCTTCTCAAGTAGTTGCAATTGAGCAGGACATCTTATGCCCACAGTCGGTTTCTCTTATGCGTGATGTTCCGATAGACGCCGGGGCCGGCCCGCGGAGGGCGCATGAGCGCTGAAAGTGCTTGCAAAGAGAAGGACTGTCAAACTGCGCCACGAGTCCGATACAGCATTGTCATTACTTGTTACAACCAGGAGACGTTCATAAAAGACGCCGTTGAGTCGGCGTTGTCGCAAGCGTACCCTGCGAAGGAAGTGATCGTTGTCGACGACGGATCGCGAGATGGATCATTAGACGTACTGAAGCGATATGAAGCCTCAGTTCAATTGCTACCACTTCTGGCCAACCTCGGAGCAGTTGAAGCGCGCAATCGAGGGGCCGCCGTTGCCTCGGGAGAGTACCTAATCTTTTTGGACGGAGATGATCTCCTAACACCTTGGGCTTTAGATGTCTATGAGCTGATTATAGGAGAGCGGCACCCCGCGACAATACTTTCTGGCGCTCGCCTGTTTGAGGGCCAGGCGCCGGTGCTTCCGAGAACCGCCGTACCGCAGAGACTGGAATTCGTAGAGTATGAGTCGTTGATGGCGAGAGACCGGCATTTGGGTTGGTATACAGGCGCCTTTGTTGTTTGTCGGCAGGCCTTTGACAATGTGGGCGGTTGGTCACCCGGGATCTTTCATCTAGATCTCATGGATCTTGCCGCGAAGCTCGGAAATTCAGGCAACAGCGTCCTCCTGTGTTCGCCGGATACGATGCTATACCGCATGCATAAGGCGAACAGTGTCCACTGTGTCCAGCCATTCCTCCGGTCTGCGCACCGAATGCTGGACAAAGAGCGAACCGGTCAGTATCCGGGCGGGCGACTCCGGAACTTCGACAGATATGCCTGGTTCGGTAGAATGCTGTTCTGGTGGACGAAGAAAGGCTTACGTGCTGGCCTATACAGAGACGCCGTTCGGCTGGCGGCATCGGGGTGGCTAATGATTGCGGCCGCGGTTATTCAAAGGTCAACTGTCCGGCTCAGGGGGCGACGTCGGGTGCAGACTCGGGACCTGATGCTAAAAGAGTCTTCTGTCTAGACGCTCTAACCGTGTTGTGGGCCAGCGAATGAGACCTTACCTGGTACCTTGTTGGACAGCCGATATCGGGCATATCGAGCACCTTCACACCGACGATATACTTATCGTGACTCTAAACGAACATTGACGTCATACTCGGACGTAGTTGAATAGCGATCGGGTATATCACATTAGAAATCGACAGTAGAATGTCTCCCGACGGCACACATCCGTCGCGATAGGCCGAGGCGACTCTACTTATCAAGCACACTGACCCGCCCGGCCGTGGGGCAGAACGAGATTACAGGGTCTGGCATTCTACGCCCATCTCACCCCAGCACTTGCTGCGGGCGCTGGACTCCTGAGTAGTCCGCCCGGTCCATTCAGAATGGCTGGTTTCCCACACACGCGATCGCCCTGTTCTTGCGCGGTCTCAATCTTTGCAGGACGCTGTCTTTCCTATCGGAGGGAGGCAGCGGGGGTATTCCATGGATAAGGTATTGTTGAATCGCTGTCAAACCGCGATCTTGTTTGCGCTGCTCCTCGGGCAGACTGCAGGGCTCATGTTACTGACCGAACAGGCTGCTCAGGCCTATGTGGACCCAGGGGCCGGCCTCTTGGCTTTTCAGATGCTGGCAGCGTCCATAGTGGGAGGGTTCTACTTGCTTCGCCGCAAGCTACGCGCGCTGTTTGGCCGCTACAGGCCGAGTCCGCAGTTGCCGCAGCAAGGGTCTGATTGTGTGCCAAAGGACTCCGCTAGCGGCAGCCCAGCGGCCCGGCGGAGTTGAATCCCGGGGAGTAAGGTCAGCTAGGCGCTCGATAGGAATCGGATCGGAGGCCAACAGATGATGGAGCACCGCCAGCATCATCGCCAGAGCGAATGGATAACGTCATTGCTTGGAGGCGCCGGTTGTGGTGTGCTGCTTACGCTGCGGTTCACACGTAACGTGTTACCGCCGAGTTATGACGCTTTGCTCCACCCGTTTCCAGCTTCTGGGGTGTTTCTCGGTGTGCTCGTCGCTTTGGCCACCGTGAGTATTGTCGCCTCTGTGGCTTGGACGATAGCGGATCGGCTTGATAGGAAGAACCTCCTGTGGGTGTTTGTGTTTGCCGGGGTCGTGTCACTCGAGGTTTACGATTTCTCGCTGTTGCGCTACCGGATCCTTTCTCACTGGAGCCTTGTCGTAGTTGTTGCCGTTATGGCGTTACTCGGTTTCGGACTCCGTGGGTTCCGTCTCGGATGGTTCAAGGGAGCAGTTCGAATCGTTCGAGGCAGCCTTGTCGTGCTGGGGTGTTCGGCTCTCTGGATGACTGGGGAGTTACTTTACAGCGCAGCCCGCTCTTCGGTTCCCGAAACGCCCGAGTTCTCCGCGAAATGTCGCATATCGCACAGCGCCTCGGGCTCAAGAATTGTATGGCTTCTGTTCGATGAGCTCTCTTATGATCAGACTTATGAACACCGATGGCCGGGGCTCAAATTGCCGAATTTCGACCGGCTGCTGAGTGAGAGTGTGACATTCACCGAGGTTCGGCCTGCCGGCTACCGCACCGTTGAGGTGATTCCGTCTCTGTTTCTTGGCCGAACAGTTTCGCAAGCTAGGATCTCGGCCGCCGGCGAGTTGTCGGTGTACCTAGCTGACGTGCGGCAATGGCGACGCTTCGACGCCAGCCAGACGATCTTCGCGGACGCCCGCCGGCTCGGTTGGACCGCCGGCATAGCTGGCTGGCACGTTCCCTATTGCCGCATCATGGCTGGGTGGGTTGATAGGTGCTTCTGGTACAACCATGAACCGCTTGAGGACGACCTGAGCGCGGAAGAGGGTGTTTTCGTCAACGCCGCAGCACCTTTCCTGAATTGGCTGTACATATTGATGCCCAAAACCGTCTCGGATCGCTACAGCTTCTATGCGAACTTGGCCGAGACCGACAAGCGCGATTATCAACTGGGGATGCAGTGGGCGCAGGCTCTGCTACGCGATTCGGCGATTCGCTTTGCTTACGTTCACCTGAACGTGCCGCATCCACCCGGCATGTACGATCGCAAGGCACACGTGTTCTCCAGGAGCGGTTCGTATCTCGACAACCTAGCCCTGGCAGACGAAGCCCTCGGACAGCTGCTTGATACTCTCGAGGGTACTCGAGCTTGGTCTGATACAACTCTTATTGTGTGTGGCGACCACTCGTGGCGCATTCCTCTGTGGGGAGGGGTGCCCGGGTGGACGCAGGAGGACGAAGCTGCATCAATGGGACGCTTCGACACACGTCCGGTGCTTTCGATACACTTTCCTGCTCAGCGCGTCGGATCGCGGGTTACTTGTGAATTTCCGGCGCTTGCGGTGCATGACGTGATCGAGGCTCTCATCCGTGGACAGCTTCGTTCGCCAGGCGAGTTCGCTCGATGGACGCGTGGAAGCCTAGGGCGCTCCGGCTCGAGGGGCGCGAGGTCCCATTGCAGGCACAATCGAGTGTGAACACTGGTCAGGCACGCTTGAGCCAGTGGAGACTCCACACTTTTTGAAGCAGCGCCAAGCCCCGCTAAGGGCCGCAGCAGTTTAACAGGATCCGGATATCCGCCGGTTTCCCAAGTCCAATTTGGAGGTAGACTACCTTGCCTGAAGTGGAAGACGAAAGCGGATTCAACGATACTCTAGACCGATTCCTGCGCCTGGTCACCAGACGCCGGTGGTGGATCTTGTCCGCTGCCAGTGGCACGGCCCTAACAACCGTTCTTGTTCTATCGCTGCTGCCCAATCGTTACAGCTCAGAGGCAACTCTTCTGGTTATAGAACAGCAGGTTCCCCAGCGGTATGTCACTCCCACGACTACCACGGATGTCAGCGAGGCGCTCCAGGCAATGACGCAGGAGGTGCTGTCCCGCACTCGGTTGCTTGGGATCATCGAGGAATTTGGACTCTATGTTAAGGCGAAGCGGCACATGGCGCCGGAAGAGATTCTCGAGCTGATGCGGCGCAATATCGAAATCACGCCACTCGCAAGCGGCCCGCAACAGCGGAACGTCAACGCTTTCAAGATTTCTTTTGTCGCGGACAGCCCCC
Organism: Bryobacterales bacterium; assembly: GCA_963719445.1. GTDB lineage: Bacteria > Acidobacteriota > Terriglobia > Bryobacterales > Bryobacteraceae > DASWZN01. The sequence continues at coordinate 1,002,541 of OY970385.1, read as the reverse complement.
TTCTGGCGCAGCAGGTGACCAGCAGGTTGACCTCACTCTTCATCTCAGAGAACTTGAAGACGCGGGAAGATCAAGCGACGAACACGACGAGGTTCTTACAGGAACAGCTGGAAAGCGCGAAAACGCAGCTGGCAGCGCAAGAAGAGCGTGTTCGAGACTACAAGACGAGGTATCTTGGTGAGCTGCCCGAGCAACAGCAGGGAAACCTGGCGATCCTGGCGGGCCTGCAAACGCAGCTCCAGAACACAGCGGGCAGCTTAAGCCGAGCGCAGCAACAGCGCGTATACCTGGAATCGTTGCTCAGCGGGTACCGAAGCTTGGCCGCTCGCAGCACGGTTGTACCGGCTGCACCTGGTCCTTCGGGTGTTAGCCGTATCCCTAGCCCCATTGAGGTGGCTCAAAGTGATCTGGCTCGTCTGCGATCCGAGAGAGCGAAGTTGGTAGTCACTTACACTCCTCAGCATCCTGACGTCGCGCGGATCGATCTGGAGATCGCCAGAACGGAGGCGGTGATCGGACGTCTGAGAGCCTTGGAAGCTCTGAAGGCTAAAGAGGCGCAAGCGCAAGCCGCACCAACGCCATCGGGCGAAAGCGAAGGCGACAGCTCCGTCGCTCAAGTCAAGAGCCAACTAGAAGCTAACCGACTTGAGATTGAGAACCTGTCGAAAGACGAAGAACGACTGAAGGCAGCCATTGCACAATACCAGGATCGCCTGAATCAGACGCCAGTCCGGGAACAGCAGTTATCAGCAATCCTCCGCGATCACGACCTGCTAAAGCAAGACTATGCAGATCTGCTCAGTAAGGAACTTCAGGCGCAGCTGGCCACAAGTTTGGAGAAGCAGCAGGCGGGACAGCAGTTCCGTCTTGTGGATCCGCCGAGCTTGCCCACGGTGCCTGTGAGCCCAAAGCGTGTTCAGATCAGTCTTGGCGGCGCCGCAGCGGGCATCCTGTTGGGGCTGTTCCTGGCTGTCTTTGCCGATGGCAGGGATCACTCCCTCTATTCTGAGAAGAGTGCGAGCCAGCGCTTCGCGGTGCCCTTAGTCGTAGGTATCCCGCTCTTTCTGACACCGACAGAAATGCGGGTACGTGCGTGGAAGAGCGCCCTAGAGTGGTTCGCAGGAACTGTGCTGGTGGTGGCAGTGGTGATCGCTGAATTCTACGTTTACCGGTACAGGTAGCGGCGTGGATCGTTTGATTGGTTTTGCGTGCGTGGAGCGCGCAATCAAGAGCCGAAGAATCGCTCCGTAGGAGAACCAATGAGTTTGTACGATAACCGTCTTCAGGAGGCTGCGGAGTTGGGAGCTGATTTAACGCCAGCTTCTGCGAGGGTGGATTCGGAGAGGATCCAAAACGGTCTCGGGCTCGAGCAGATACCGGTTGAGGAAGTGTGTGTCCAACCCGGGAGCCGTGTGGCGTTTCACACCGATCCGCACGGTCCAGGCGCGGACCGATTTCGGTTCCTGCGACTGCGTCTTCGGGAGCTTTCGAACGCAAGAAAGGTGAAACGTCTTCTGGTTACCAGCCCGATGCCTCAAGACGGAAAGTCCACGGTCGCCCTGAACCTTGCGACGGCGCTGGCGGAAAGGGGAAATCGCACCGTTCTGTTGCTGGAAGGTGACCTTCACCACCCGTCTCTGAGTCAGCAACTCGGGCTCAAGACTCGGCCGGGGTTGGCGGAATGCTTGGAGGACGGCTTGAATCCGATATCAGCACTGCGGCGCCTTGAACCGTTGAGCTGGTATTACCTGCCAGCCGGAGAACCACATGGCAATTCCACGGAACTGCTGCAATCTGAAACGCTGTCCGGCGTCATGCAAGCGCTCTCTCCTCGCTTCGACTGGATTCTGATTGATTCTCCACCTGTCACCCTCCTGACGGATGCGTTATCACTCAAAAGCCAGGCAGACGCCAGCTTATTGGTAGCACGGGCGGGGCGCACGCCCCGTGAAGCTGTCGAGCAATCCATCGAACTCCTAGGACGAGACCATGTGTTTGCCATCATCCTCAACGGTGTGGAAGGACTGGATCGTCTCTATTCGAAGTATTCCGGCTACTATGGATATTATGGCCGTGATGCGGCGAGAAATGCCGAACCGACAAAGGGATCGGACGGATCGGCAGCACGGCAGGCCAACACAGCCGAGCATTCGGCCAGCGATCCGCGGAGAGTGTAACCGTGACCGTTGGGATGGTTCTGTGCTGGCTCGCAACTGGTTGTGCTCGTCGTGACAGCGACGCTACCGGTGTGGCCGAGTGCCTGACTGATTGTATCTGTGAGCGGCGTCATGACTTTTGAGCCTTTCGCGCTGACGATCTATCGCGAGCATCTCAAGGGCCAATCGATCGAACAGCTCTCGCTCCATCTGGGCATTCCGGCGGAGCGCATCGCGCTGCGACTGCAGGCTGTCCGCCGCTGGTTGACGAGCGAATCGCGCGGTCCCATCGGAAGGGCCGCCCGTCCAGCCCATTCGTCATTCGCGGGCTCCCCAGCGCTCCAGCGTGACAACCGTTGCGCTCGTTGTGGCACCGCTCTCGATCGTGGTTGCTTCTGTGCCGCGTGCCGCGCGGTCCTCGCAACACTCAACTCAGGTGGTCTCGCAGCGTCCCGATGGGTGCAGTGACCGCCCAAACACCTCGTGCCGCCGAACGCGACGGCGCTCTTTTCGAATCATATGCCCAGCGATCCTGAACTGATTCAGCTTATTATTGCTGACGAGCACAGCAGCTCGCGCTCCATTTGGGCATTCCGGCGGAGCGCATCGCGCTGCGACTGCAGGCTGTGCACCGCTGGTTGACGAGGGAATCGCACGCTCCTGTCGGAATCGCCGCCCGTCCGGCGTATTCATCATTAGCGGGCTTCCAGGGCTCCCCAGCGCTCGAGCGTGACAACCGTTGCGCTCGTTGTGGCACCGCTCTCGATCGTGGTTGCTTCTGTGCCGCGTGCCGCGCGGTCCTCGCAACACTCAACTCAGGTGGTCTCGCCGCGTCCCGATGGGTGCAGTGACCACCCAAACACCTCCTGCCGCCAAACGCGGCAGTGCTCCTTCGAATCATATGCCCAGCGATCCTGAACTGATTCAGCTTATTATTGCTGACGAGCACTCTGGCTTTCGCCAGCAAATACGTCGATCCCTGGAATCTGGACGCCGTTTTCGCGTGGTCGGCGAGGCATCCGATGCCGGCGGCATCGCCAGGCTCACCCGTCTGCTGAAGCCGGATATCGTATTGCTGGATCTGGCCCTGCTTCGGCGGTGTGAGCCGGGGACCCTCGATGGCCCGGTGGGGCGCACGTGCGTCGTACGTAGCGTCGTCATGGTGACAGCGGTTGAGAAAGAACAAGTCATGGAGGCTTTCCGATTTGGCGCTCATGGAATTGTCTCTAGGACATCAGCCGCTCGCGAGTTGCCCAGGATCGTCCGCAGTGTAATGGCGGGTGATTACTGGCTGGGACGCGAGACTGTTCCGATCCTCGTTAACGCCGTTCGAGAGTTTCTGTCACAAGGCAACGGGACAATATCGATCAAGGATCATGGGCTCACTCCGCGCGAGCTGGCCATCACCGCAAAGATCGCCTGCGGGCGCTCGAACAAAGAGGTTGGCCAGGAATTCCGCATCAGCGAGCGAACCGTGAAGCATCATCTGACCAGTGTCTTCGCCAAAGTCGGAGTTTCCAGCCGTCTGGAGCTGGCGATGTTCGCCGTCAATCACCACCTGGTGAGCTGATTCGAGCGCGTCCAGGCCAAACTGAGTCCACTATCGTAAGAGTATGTTTGAGACCCCAGTCAGGCGCCACTCAGTCCTCATGCTCTTCTTGGTGGCGTCGCTGATAGCGTTCCACGGCCCGCTATACAGCTTGATGAGCCTATCCTTACGTGATGATCGATATTCATTCAACCTTGTGATACCCTTCTTGAGCGTCTTTTTGGTCTACCTCAAAAGGCAGGCACTCGCCCGCGGCCGATATCGTTGTCGCGTCGGAATACCTTTGGTCCTGCTCGGGGCAATACTCTCTTACATTGCCGCAGGGCGGCCTGCATCCTCCGATCAGGCCGGAAGCTTGTCGGTTGTGGTGTTTGCGCTGGTCTTGGTGTGGATTGGCGGGTTTATCGCTTGCTATGGCACGCAGGCCTTTGCGGCTGTCATCTTCCCGCTGTGCTTTCTTCTGTGGATGGTGCCGATACCGAGGATTGCGCTCGACAAGTTGAGTCTGCTTCTGCAGGCGGGATCCGCCGAGGCGGCGTATGTGTTGATGAAGCTGACCGGTGTGCCGGTGCTGAGGCAGGGCTTCACATTCTCGCTGCCCGGCCTTGACATCGAGGTTGCACAGGAGTGCAGCGGCATACGGTCCGCCTTGGCCTTGCTGATCACTGGGAGCCTGGCAAGTTACATTCTTCTCCGGTGCTGGTGGAGCCGAAGCTGTTTGGTCCTGGCGATCGTTCCGATCGCGGTATTCAAGAATGCCGTACGGATCGTAACGATCTCGTATCTCGGACTCTATGTGAGCCCGGACTTTCTGCACGGACGGCTTCATCGAAACGGCGGCCTGCCGTTCGCAATGTTGGCTGTCGCGATGCTCGTGCCGGTGCTCCTCCTGTTGCGAACATTCGAAGTCCGCCGTGCAGAAAAGGCCCGCATGATCCGCTGTGCTGAAGCGGGACACTCTGCTTTTCGAAGTCCGGAGCTACATGGCGAGGCCGAAGGGTAGCAGGGACTTGCTGGAACAGCGGCGCCGGCGGGCACTCGCGCTGGTGGAAGCCGGCCTGTCTCTGACTGAGGCCGGGCGTCGGATGCACTGCGCGGCCAGTTCTGTAATGCGTTGGCTTAACGCCTGGCAGCGAAGTGGGTCGCCTGCGATGAAAGTCGGCCGACCCCCGGGTCGGCCGTGGAAGCTGGGGTCGGCGCAGCGCCTCCGGCTGGTGAGGTTGCTCCTGCAGGGACCGGCCGCGCACGGCTACCCAACCAGTTGCTGGACGACGGCGCGGATTGCCGAGGTGATCGAGCGGGAGTTCGGCACCCATTATCACCACGATCACATCGGGCGACTAATGCATCGCCTGGGGTGGGCCCATCAGGACGCAGCGCCGGGCTGGGCGCCGGTTTCCGCTCGTCCAATCAGCCCGGATTGCCGGTCATGCGGCGGGACATAGCCCTCGGGAACCCAATTTTTTGCGACGGTCGTTGCATTATTTATACAGCAGAGCTAGGGCGAGGGTACGGTTACCTGGACTTGGTTCGAATACCCACTCTCGTTGTTGCTGACCACCCGACCCAGCGCTCCCGGCTAGCCAGGTTGCTCCTGCAGGGACCGGCCGCGCACGGTTATCCAACCGGTTGGTGGACGACGGTGCGGATTGCAGAAGTGATCGAGCGGAGTCCGGAATCCATTATCACCACGATGGATGTTCTTCACCAGGGAGTTTCCGAAGACCTTGGGCTTGCCTTCGGTCCCCGCTTCGAGCCGCTCGTGGGGGGGCTAATTTCGGTCCGCCCCGCTGCCGTCTCGCGCAAGCCTGACTTTCTCACCACTCTTTCGGTCTCGCCCGAAGAAGAGGCGACGCCGTAGCCCATGCCTCCTCGACCGCGAGAAGCCTACGCCGGGAGGAGGCTACCGCCCCACTGCCCGCCTGCTGAACAGGATTGCCCGCCTCCAGGAACTATGATGCGCTCTCATCAAGCTGAGCTTCAGGCGTTCAGGCGCCCGTAGTGCGGGCGCCCGCTCTCTGACCTTTGCAGGTCGCTTCGCGATAAAGCTCGTTGAGAGCCACAACCAGCTCTCGCAAGCAGACGTGGTGCGCCTCGGCAAACAACCGCTCTCCCAATTTGTGATAGGAATCGCGGTTCCCCTGATGGTGCCAGAAGCAAAGCGGGATCGCTGAGAAGTCCGAGCTTTTTTGTCCCAAGCCCCGCGGCCCGAGAACACTCGTGTGCGCAGCCTCGATCCGGAAGTGCTCCGAGGGCGCTCTCAGGCACACCGCGCATCGCAGGGTCCGGATCCAGGCCAGATAGGCCTGACTGCGCTCCGGACCCCGTCGGGGCGGTACCCCCTCGAAGCGGCCGTGGTCGGCCGACACGCCTCCCCCCGCAAATCCTTCCATGGACGTTGCTCGCCAAGATCCGAGTGATTTCTACTGAACGGTGCCGCCGTACTCCTCCTGGCAGTGTTGCCAGAAGGGACAGTGGCGCCGGCTGCACAGCACGGAATCCCGATTGGGCAGGTATAGACCGTTCCGGATGGACTCTCTGATGAACGGGTAAAGGACCTGCGTGGCCCTCAAATCGGCGTCGTCCACCACGTAGCTGTGCTGGACCAGTTGGACGGCGTTGGTTTTCACCAGGGTATCCAACCTGGCCTCACCGGACGCTCCGGGAGTAATCTGCCGGTAGGTTGCCAATTGGAAGGCGTAATCCCAGGGGACACAAGACGGTCTGCGACAAGCCGTTTTGATGTCCACCAGTCTGCCCTCGACGTCCAGCAGATCGATCCTCCCCCGCACCGGTACCCCTGCAATCTCCCCCTGGACGTCCATCTCGACGGCGGCCGGTTCAATCCGAGGTGCGACTTCGTCCATGTACTTCGCGATTAGCCGCTCGCCCAGTTTAGCCAGATCTCGGGGACTCTCGTCTTCCCGAAAAACGGCTTGGCCGACCTGCTCGCCCCAGCAGTCTCGGAAGATCGTCACCATGCCGGCGGTCTCCAGATCTTCTTTGGATTCGAGTTTCTGGCGGAAGTTGATCTCCAAGGCGCGGTGCATCGCGAGCCCGAATGCCAGAGAGCTTGTCTTGAGTTCCGGAAGCGAGAGGCCATACTTGAACCACCACCGGGCCGAGCAACCCAGGAACGTTCGCGCTTGGGTCGGGGACAGGACGACCTCAGTTTCCAGGGCGGTGTGCGGAGCCGCTTTGGGAACAACGGCCAGCGCGGTGTCCTCGATGGTAACCAACTTGACCGGCGAGGGAAACGGAGCAGCGTGTTCTGCCAAGGCTGTCTCGACAGCGCAACCGGGCGCCAAATCTTGCGAGCCGAGGTTCGCGAGGCAGGGAAGAAACTGAGAAGGACTGGTGGTTATTGACGTCATGCCAAGCCCCCTTCCCGGCTGCTTTGGATGAACATGGTCAAAGCAATGGCCCGGACATCCTCACTGCTGAAGCGGATAGGCTGATTCCTGAGTGCCGCGCGCTGCTCAACCCGCTGGACGATCTCCACGGCGGCATTCACCGAGAGTTCCATCGACAGGCTCCGGCTGACGTTCACCGGAACCGGCACCAGTGCCCCGTCCGATCGGCTTTCCAGTCGGAGAGGATGAGAAGCAGGGTTTGCGCCACCACCATTGCGACCGTTCTGGGGTTCGCGCAAGATCGCCACGGACGAGAAGCCCGGTAGCGATGATTCGTCTGGCCTGCGGACAAACCATTCAATCCACTTGCGGTTGCCCTCGCGGACTTCCGCCTTACAGATCTCAAACGGTTGGCCGGCCCGGATTTCGAGTTCCCCGATGCGGGCCGCCACACACACCGGAACGTACATGATCCGGTCGTCGACCAGCGTGTACATCACCTGCTCGCCATAGCGGCCCTGGACTGGTTTGCCTTCGCTGTAGCGGAGGGCCACCTGGGCGGGGACGTTGACATTGAACCGTAGGATTTCACTCATAGTCTTGGGCCTCGTCGATTTCATTACGGTTGCGTACTCGATCTGTCCTCTGCACCCGTTGAGCTGCGGCTCAAGAGGAGGACAGTACAAGCATAACGTACTAACGGTAGTATGTCAAGTATAAATTCGACCGAACACCTCAACGTACCTTATACTGTTTCCAATGGCGAGGCAGAAGAATCCCGCGGCGGTGGCCCTGGCGAAGCTGAGATTGAAGAGGCTCTCGGCCGAAGAACGGAAAGAGACGGCGAGACTGGGTGGACAGGCCCGCGCGGCATCCTTGTCTAGCGAATTGCGGAGCAGTATCTCTCAGAAGGCCGGCCAAGTCGGCGGCAAAGCCCGGGCTCAGAAGCTCAGCGGGAAGCGCCGGAGCGAAATCGCTCAGAAGGCCGCGGCGGCAAGGTGGGCCAAAGCGAAACGCGAGCCAAGACCGGAATAGGAACCGCTCTCTGTCCAAATCCCACCGCCAGGTGGCTATCCCTGGGATTGCGGGCTGAACTCAAATCGGGGTGAAGCCTATACCGGCCCTTGCTTTGGAGGCGGCAAAAGAAGAGCGGCCTCGGGCACGACCTCTCTTATTCGTTCAATAGCCGCCTCCGGCAATCGTATTCGCAGTTGGTCTCGCAGCCACTCGAGTACCTGAGGGGGGATGATGGTAGGCTCTTCTCTGCCGAGGATTGAGTTCAATATAGTACCGAGGTAGGCCTTCGGCCCTTGCATTTGCATTTGGAACGCGTCTCGTGCCCAGGTGAGCACATACGGGGGCAGATCTGCAAGATTCTCCAAGACCTTATTCAGAGACCGAGCGAGGTAAGCCCCCGGCTGTTCCCACCAATCCGGCTCCGGTTCGGTTTGCGTGGCATCGCCCTTCCTTTGCCGCGGATCGGGTGTGGTGGCGAAGACATCCTCCGGCTGGAGCATGCCCCCGCCCTCAAGGATCTTGGTAGCCGCTGCCATCTCGATCCGAGGATCCCCGGAAGACAGGGCCTGGTCGTAGACGTCGATGGCTTTCGGTAGCAGTCGAAGGAGCTCGGACCGGGCCTGCGCCTTGAGTCGTAAAACTTCTTCTTGCGACAGGATCCGGCCCACAGTCTCCCGGTCGATATTCTCCGCGCTGGCGATCTGACGGTTGGATTGGCCGCTCAGGTGAAGAGCGACCACGCGCTGCTGCACCGGTTCGGGCGTGTAGAGCCGGCGGGCTTTTGGCTGCTTTTGGCTGGGCTTGGCGGCTTTTCGAGTCACTACTTCATCATACCGGAAACCCTTCCCATTGAGGCCCCGGTGGGTTCGTGGCCGGCTGTCTTTGCCTGCCTGCGCGTTGTAGAGCGAGGATACCGGCCCAGTCCGGAACGGGCGTTTCAACTTCACGAGAGCTCTACCAGTCTCAGGACCAGTCGAGCATCGAGCTGAGCTCATATCTCCGGGGCCTGATTGAGGCGGTCTTTCAGCTCGTGCGGGGACCGTCCGCCCACGGCTACCCAACCAGTTGGTGGACGACGGTGCGGATTGCAGACATGATCGGGCGGGAGTTCGGCACCCATTATCACCACGATCACATCGGGCGACTAATGCATCGCCTGGGGTGGGCCCATCAGGACGCAGCGCCGGGCTGGGCGCCGGTTTCCTCTCGTCCAATCAGCCCGGATTGCCGGTCATGCGGCGGGACATAGCCCTCGGGAGCCCATTTTTTTGTGGCGCTCGTTGCATTGTTTATACAGCGGAGCTAGGGCGAGGGTACGGTCACTTGTACTGGGACCGAATACCCACTCTCGTTGTTGCTGCTGTCCACCGCCGTGGCCGCGTAGTAGTACGTTTGGCCGCCCGTGACCCCGACATCGGTGTAAGCGGTGCCGGTTATCTTAGCCGAATTCACCTTTACGTACGAGTCGGTTGGTTGGACGCGCCGGTACACGTTGTAGGTTACGTTAGGGGTCGTGCTGGCCGTCCAGGTCAGCGAGACATAGTGGTCGACGACACAGGTTCCGCCTGTGGCAGCGGTGATCACGCGCTGGACAACGGTGGCGTTGCACACCCCAGGCCCGTTGATCGCGGCGGTACAGGGAATGAGGCCCAAGTACATGTTCGTCGCCCACTGGACGTCAACGACATTGACCACGCCGTCCTGGTTCAGGTCACAGGCGCTTTGGGACCACGCGAGCCCCGGCACCACGGCCAGCAGGACTAACTGAAACGCCACGAGGCGGATTCGAGAAACCACGTCCACCGGAGATTGCCTCCTCTGTTGCTTCTCGGCCAGGTTTTCTTTGGCTGACGTCCCGGAAAGCGGCGAGTCCGGGGCAACAATGCTCTTTTTACAATAAAGCATATCAAGGCGAAAAAAAAACAAGGTTGCCGATGGTTAAGCCAGTTTCGCTAACCCGCCAGCCGACTGCTGGGAGATGTCTGGCCACTGGCCTCGTCGAGCGACCCTTCGGATTCAATAACTTGCAATCTTCTTGAAGTTCGCCCCACTAGCCAACCACCGACCCGCCACTCCGTCCCGCCAGAAACCTGCCTCCCGCTCCTGTCCCCCGCTCCCGTCTCCCGCCTCCTGTTAGTGCGCCCCTTTCCCGCTGAGCACTCGCGGGATGGTCAACAGCAGAATCTTCCAGTCCAGTGCCAGTGACCAAGTGTCGATGTACAGCATGTCCATCTTCATCCAGCTCTCGAAGTCCAAGCTGTCCCGCCCTTCGAGCGCCCACAGGCAGGTCAGGCCCGGCCGCATACGCAGCCGCCGTCGCTGCCACGCCGCGTATCTGTCCACCTCGCCGGGCACGGCCGGCCGCGGGCCTACCAGCGACATGTCGCCCCTGAGCACGTTCCAGAGCTGCGGCCACTCGTCGATCGAAAACTTGCGCAGCCAGCGGCCGAGTCGTGTGAGCCGAGGATCCTTGGAGATCTTGAACGCCGTAGACCTCATGTTCAAGTGCTCGAGCTTCGCCTTGAGCTCCTCGGCATTCTGGCACATGGAGCGGAACTTGTAACAGATAAAGCGCCGGCCGTTGAAACCGTAGCGCACCTGCTTGAAAATCACCGGCCCCGGCGATGTCAGCCGGATCAGCAGCGCCACCACCAGCATGCAGGGAAACAGCAGCAGCAGCCCGATTGCCGCCAGGACTATGTCGATCCCCCGCTTCACCAGCAGCCGGATTTCGTCATGCGGCGCAGCCGAGAAGGTCAGCAGCGGGATCGTGCCCAGCCGGTCGAGATACATCTCGCTGTTGACGTGCGGAAAGAAATCCATGACAATGCGAGTCCGCACGCCCTCCTCGTCGCACATCACGAAGATCTCTGCGAACTCCGCCAAGTTGCGATTATCGACGGTGAAGATGATCTCGTCGACCACCTGCCGGCGCAGCAAGGTCGGCAACTCCTCCAGAGGGTGCACGGGGTATTGGGACTTCAGCCGCAGGCTGCCTTGAGCGTCGGCCAAAAAGCCCACCAGCCGGATGCCGTATCGCGCGGACTGCTCCAGCGCCTCTCCCAGCCGGCGCGCGCTCGCCCCCGTCCCCACCACCAGCACGTAGTGCGGCGCTCCGAACTTCCGGCGAATCATCATCGCGAGTTTCCCCGCGGCCAGCCGGAAGGCGCACAGCATGACCCAGGAGTCGAACGCAAACAGCGCCAGGAACGACCGGCTCAGCGGAAACTCCAGCCGCAGCAGGTACTGGAAGACCGCTAGCGCCGTGATGCCGACCGCGGTCTGCTTCAAGCTGTCCCGCACCACCACCCTAGGGTGAGCGGAATCCAGCCGGTCGTACACGTTGAGCCAGAACCCGATCAGTACCCACGCCAGCACCGAGAAGCCCAACAGCAGGGCTTTGACCGGGACGATCAGGTAAAAAGCCCGTTCGAAGGGAAGCCAGAAGCGACTCTGGTAAGCGGCCTCGAAGGCGAGCGCCGTGACCAGGATATCCGATAGGCCGAAAAGGACCCTTACTTTTCGTCGGTACGGGCTGAACACTGCAGGAAAAGGATATCAGAAAGCGCGCGCTCCGGCTCACAGCGCCCGCACAGCTGTACAGCGTCGTTCGCAGCCTGCCCCGTCCCTGCGGACGCGCGTCAACGCGGCAATCTTGCGATCTGCTCTAGAGCCGCCCGGGCGCTTGCGGCAAAGGGAAAATTCGGACTCTCCTTGAGTGCCCTCTGGAGAGAGCGCTGAGCGAAGTCGAAACGGCCGGCGGCCATATAAGCCATACCCAGGTGATATTGGAAGACCGGGTTGCCGGGGACTTTCTGCACGCACTCCTCTAATTGCACGACAGCCGACGCGGGCACTCCCAATCTGTAATAGGCCCATCCGAGCGTATCGGCGACCTCTGGAGACCGGGGCATTCTCTGCTTCGCCACTTGCGCGAGCGATAGTGCGACATTCACGTCGCCACCGTGCTCAAGGTAGAGATAGGCGAGCTGGCTGGCCACGAGAGGAGCGGTCGGATCGACCTGGTGCGCCTTCTCACACAACCTCTTCGCCTCTTCCCAATTGCCCTCCTTCTGGGACTGCATGACCAAAGCCATGTAATTCGCCACGTTTCCCGGATTGGCTGCAATCGCGGCGCGAAGATCCAGCTTGGCTTTCTCAACCGAGCCCCTGGCGAAATCGATGTTGGCCAGGAGCGCGTACGCGTCTGGCGTTCTGGGGTCCAGAGTGAGCGCCTGCCTTACATTGGCTTCCGCCCTGTCCAGGTCCTTCAGACTGAAGTAGCCCACCCCCAGCAAGAAGTGAAGTCCCGCGTTCCGAGGATCTTGCTGGACCAACCCTGAAATCCGCTGTACCGCTTCGGGCGTTCTCTTCTGCCTCTCGTACAGGCTCAACAGTATCGCCAGGGCAGGGAGGGAAGCCGGCTCGCGTTTCAGTGCCTCTTGCAGGAGCGCTTCTCCCTGCCGCACATCCCCTTTCGCAAGCCAAGCCTGTGCACCGGCCACATAGGCCGAGGGCAAGTTCGGATTGGTTTGGAGCGCGCCGCCGGCCAGGCGCAGAGCCTCGTCGTAATCCCCGCTCTTGCCGTCGAGGCCGGCCAAAGCCACGGCAGCCCCCGTCATCTGCGGATTGAGTTCCAGGGCGCGCGTGAAGGAGGACTTCGCCAGTGCGGAAAGGCCGAGGGACCCCTGAGCCACACCGAGATAGTAATGACCGCCGGCCGAGTTGGGCTCGGACTTGACGGCTTTCTCGATCGACGCCAAGGCCTCCTGGTACTTGCCTTCAGCAATGAGGATTCGACCATTCGATAACAGCCCACGCGGATCGGCCGCATTGGAACGGAGAACCTCTCCGTTAAGGGCTGCGGCCTCTTTGATCCGGTTCAAATCAATCAGGGTTTCGATCAGGTACATCTTGATCGAGCTGTCCTTGGGTTTCGCGGCCAGCAACGAACGGAACTCGGCAGCCGCTTTTTCCTTCTGGCCGTTGGATAGGTAGAAGAGACCTAGCGCCTGGTAGGACTGCGGATCGTCCGGGGCGATCGTTTTGAGCTGCGTGTAAAGCTTCTCGGCATCAGCCAACTTGGCCGTCGCCACGTAGACCCTCGCGAGAAACAGGCGGGGAAGCACAGCGCGGGGCTCAAGTCCGCATCCCGCAAGCATCTCGGCCTCCGACTCGGCCATCTTGCCCTGAGCGAAATAGAATTGGCCCAATGCCACGCGTGCCTGGAGAGACTTCGGGTTCACTTCCACCGCCTTCCGGTAAGCAGCCTCCGCCGCGGCCGGCCGGCCGCTAGAGAGCTGAATAGCCCCCAGGCCAGCATAGTCTTCGACCCGCTGGGGATCCAGCTCGATCGCTTTCTGGAATTCCAGGATGGCGTTCGGCAGGTCTCGCGTCACTGCATACTTCTCGCCCAGAATCGCGTGAGCAAGCGCGTTCTTCGGGTCTGCGGCGAGGACTTTGTCGACGGCCGCCTGGGCCTGGTCGTACTGTCGGCGGGCGATGAGCAGAGGCGCAAGCTGCAGTTGCGCAGCAGAGTGATTGGGATTGAGCGTCACGGTCTCCACGAGCTCGCGGGAGGCCGCTTCCGAGTTCCTCAAGCTCAGGTAGGCGCGAGCGAGCTGGTAGTGTGCCTCGGCAAACCTGGGGTCGACCTGAATCGCGTTTCGAAACTCGATTACCGCTTCCTGATACTTGCCCTGGTCGAAGTACCGCTCTCCGCTGTGCAGGTACTTGAGCTTCCGCGTGTTCGGATCCGTGGAACAGGCAGCCAACAGCACCATGGCCAAGGCTGCCAGACTCCGCGCGTGCTTCATACCCGTGAAGGCCCTCTCGCCATGTCCGCTTGCAGCATCGCAGTGGGATGATTATCACACCATAGGGCCTTGGTGTGCATATGCGAGATGATGGCGGAATTCCGTCGTCGCCAGACCGGTCAATCCACAGGTGTGCTAACCGGCGGCCTCCGCCACATGCCGGCGGACAAACAGAATCACACCTGCCAGTGCAAGCAGGTCGAGAAGCAGAACCAGTAGCGCGGCCGGCTCCGGCGTCTTTAAGGCCAGGAACTCCTGGGGTGGCGCGGTCGGACAGGGCCCGCCACCGCATGACGCGGTGCCCGAAAGTGGGGTGTACACCAAGAAATTGGAGAACTCGCCGGGTGTGAACGTGGCTGGGCCCTGGGCCTGAGCTAAAGTCAGCCAGGATTGCGCTGCCGCAGTATTGACCCCATATGACGTTAAGCGGCTGAAGGGAGCCGAAGGATCGAACAGCTCCCAGAGTGCGTATTGTATCGCGCCTATACTGCTGGCGTTGGCCGGCTTGAGCATCTGAAGAACCAACCACGCCCCTTGCTCATAAAGCAGCAAGTTTGCTGCGCCAAACCTTGGGTCAGTAAGACTCGAAAAACTGCTTTGGACGGCCTGCCAGCTCTCACCGATGTAAGTGTCGTCCGCAAAATCGTCACAGATCACCTGAGTGGTCACGCCATTGATCACGCCGGTGTAGGGACCAACATACACCCCCGCGAGATTGGCCGGTCCAGCCCCGATGAGCTGCATGTTAACGTCCTGGGCGACAGCGCACGGTGTCAGGAGAAGTCCCGCCAAGAATAAGGCCGCTGCAATCAGGTACCACCGCTTTCCGATTCTGTTTTTCATTCTCGCCATCCCTCCTCGTGCGCCTCGAACGCGCTCCACCCGGGGACCCTCAACCTCTAGACCCCAAGTACGTGAAGCAGACAGCCATCGCAGCTCGCATCCGCTGTCCCAGCCGTACAGATCCTATATACCCGACTTCGCCGGCCCCGTCAATGGGACCAAAGGGCAATAAGGGCAATTCGGACAATGGGTTTGGAGATCGTATCGAGGCTGGAACCGCTGCCCTGAACCAGGCCAGATGGGGAGGCACTCGCGCCGACTCGGCCAGTGCACAGGGATAGCTCGACACCCCGCATTAGACCTGTGTAATCACCCGCTTGCGGAGACTTCCCCGCCGACTCCCCAGTTGAGTACTATAGGTAACAGGACGCGACCGTTCTGCAGATCCTGGACATCGGCGGTCGAGGCTGTCAGCCACGAAAGCCAGCGGGAAAGCCTGTTTCCACCCAAGAGTCCCCAAGGACCGTAACACTTCGGTTAGGCGAGTCGGTGCATCAGTTGAGGCCCATGCGGTTGGTTTTCTGGAAAGTCCTTCTGACCTGCGCTTGTCTTCCCGCTTGCGCTCAAACTACGTTGTCGTTGTCGTCCGGAACGGTCTCTCCAGGGCAAAACGTCTCGCTGAAGGTGTCTCTGAGCACTCCCTCGCCAAGCCAGGTGGCCGGCCTGCAGTGGACGTTCTCGTATTCCAGCGCTGATTTCGCCGGGCTTACCGTCAGCGCGGGCGCGGCTGCTGTTGCGGCGGGCAAGTCCATCACCTGCAACGGCAGCGGCGGCTCGATGATCTGCCTGGTGGCCGGCTTGAATCAGACCGCTATCGCTTCGGGCGTGGTCGCGACCGCCACGTTCACAGCCTCCCCGACCACACTTAGCGCATCGTCAGCGGTGCAAATGGTGAGCGCGGTGGGCTCTACTCCGGGAGGCTCTGCGATCACCGCGAGCGCGGTTGGGGGCACCGTAATCATCATCCAGCCGCAGCCGGCGAGCTTGATCTGCGCCCCGGCCTCGGTGGCGACCCCGGGCACCAGCGCCTGCACGGTAACTCTAAGCTCTGCCGCCCCGGTGGGTGGTTCCAGCGTAGGCCTGTCCAGCAACAACGCCTCGGTCACGGTGCCGGCTTCGGTCACCGTGAACGGCGGAGCCAGTACTACCAGCTTCACCGCCACCGCGGCCGCTGTCTCCAGCAATGTCAGTGCAACCCTGACAGCCACCCTGAACGGTGGCTCGAGCACGTTCTCGCTGGGATTGACCACCGCCCCGGCCGCCCTCTCGTCCTTGAGCTGTCTGCCGGCGGTGCTGAACCCCGGCGGGACCTCGACCTGCACCGTATCGCTCACCAAGGCGGCTACATCGGTGTTCACGGTCAACCTGTCCTCCAGCCAGACGGCCGTCACGGTGCCGGCCACGGTTACGGTGGCTTCCGGATCGGCCAGCAACACGTTCACGGCGACCGCCGGGCCGGTCTCCAGTTCCACCGCGGTGACCGTCACGGCCGCGGCCGCTGGGGCCACCGCCACCGCCAGCATCACGGACAGTCCGGTGCTTCAGCCGGCCAGCTTGATCTGCACCCCGGCCTCGGTGGCGACCCCGGGCACCAGTGCCTGCACGGTAACTCTGAGCTCTGCCGCCCCGGCGGGTGGTTCCAGTGTTGGCCTGTCCAGCAACAACGCCTCGGCCACGGTGCCGGCCTCGGTCACCGTGAACGGCGGAGCCAGTACTGCCAGCTTCACCGCGACTACGGCTGTTGTCTCCAGCGACACCAGTGCAACCCTGACAGCCACCCTGAACGGTGGCTCGAGCACGTTCTCGCTGGGATTGAGCGCCCCGGCCGCGCTCTCGTCCCTGAGCTGTCTGCCGGCCGTGCTGAACCCCGGCGGGACCTCGACCTGCACCGTATCGCTCACCAAGGCGGCTACATCGGTATTCACGGTCAACCTGTCCTCCAGCCAGACGGCCGTCACGGTGCCGGCCACGGTTACTGTGGCTTCCGGATCGGCCAGCAACACCTTCACGGCGACGGCCGGGCCGGTCTCGAGTTCCACCGCGGTGACTATCACCGCCACGGCCGCCGGGGCCACCGCCACCGCCAGCATCACGGACAGTCCGGTGCTTCAGCCGGCCAGCTTGAGTTGCACCCCGGCCTCGGTGGCGACCCCGGGCACCAGCGCCTGCGCGGTTACTCTAAGCTCTGCCGCCCCGGCGGGTGGTTCCAGTGTTAGCCTGTCCAGCAACAACGCCTCGGTTACGGTGCCGGCCTCGGTCACCGTCAACGGCGGAGCCAGCACTGCCAACTTCACCGCCACCGCCGCCGCTGTCTCCAGCAATATCGGTGCGACCCTGACAGCCACCCTGAACGGTGGCTCGATCACGTTTGCGCTGGGGCTGACCGCCTCGGCCTCATCCACGCCAGACTCCGGCCTACGGTTCGTGCCGGTGACTCCCTGCCGCGTGGCGGACACGCGCAACGCGGACGGCGCCTTCGGCGGCCCCAGCCTGGGGGCCGCCGAGACGCGCTCCTTCGCCATCCCCCAGGGCTCCTGTGGCATTCCCGCCACGGCTCAGGCATATTCCCTCAACGTGACGGTGGTGCCCGAAGATTTCCTCGGCTACCTGGCGTTGTGGCCCACCGGACAGACTCAGCCCACAGTGTCCACGCTGAATTCCTATGGCGGAACTGTGGTGGCGAATGCGGCCATCGTGCCGGCCGGCACGGGCGGGGCGGTGAGCGTTTACGTCACCAATCCCACCGACGTCATCCTGGACATCAACGGTTACTTCGATACGTCCACCGGCGCGACTTCGTATTCGTTCTATCCCGCAACGCCGTGCCGCGTTGCGGACACGCGGAACGCCACGGGGCAGTTCGGCGGGCCCACCATGCAAGCCAACCAGAGCCGGGACTTTCCCATTCCCCTGAGTTCCTGCGACATCCCGGCGATGGCGCGAGGCTACTCGTTGAACGCCACGGTGGTGCCAGAGGGCTTCCTGGGCTACCTGGCGACCTGGCCGACCGGACAGACGCAGCCGAACGTCTCCACGCTGAATTCCTACACAGGCAATGTGGTGGCGAATGCGGCGATCCTTCCGGCGGGGACCAACGAGTCGATTTCGGTCTTCGTGACGAACCCGACGGACGTGATTCTGGACATCAACGGCTACTTCGGCCAGCCGGGGAGTCCCAACGCGCTTTTGTTCTACCCGGTGACGCCGTGCCGGGTGGCGGACACGCGCAACGCCGCGGGTCCCTTCGGCGGGCCGGAGATAGGGGCCGGGATGACGCGCTCGTTCACGATTCCGGCGAGCGCCTGCAACATTCCCTCGACCGCGACGGCTTATTCGCTCAACGTGACCGTCGTGCCGGACGGCATGCTCCACTACCTGACAGTGTGGGCCGCGGGCGCAACTCAGCCGCAGGTTTCCACGCTGAACTCCTATGACGGCTCAGTCCTGGCGAACGCGGCGATCGTGCCGGCGGGGACGGACGGAGCGATCGACCTCTTCGTCACGGACGCGACGCAGGTGATTCTGGACATCAGCGGGTACTTCGCGCCGTAGACGAGCCCCTTAGAGCGTGAGGGGTGCATCTACGGCAACGTGGGCGTGTCCGAGGTGGAGCGTCTCCAGAGCTCAGAGGGCCTCACCGGGCTTGCGCTCTTGCCCGGGATACTCGCCCACGACAGCGCTCCCGCGGCTACGCTCTCGTTTGACTGGCGCAACGGGGGACTAAGGCACGATCGCCTGCGCCTCGTTGGAGTAGCCACTCAGAGCATTGTTGCTGTCCACCGCCTCGCAGACGTAATAGTATGTCTGGCCACCTTGGACGGTGGTGTCCGTGTAGCTCACGCCAGCCGCTGCAGTCGAATTCAGCTGGACGTAGGGTCCACCTGAAGCCCCTCCCCGCAAAACATAGTAGCCAACGACATTTGCGGAGGTGCTGGCGGTCCAGGTCAACGATACGCTGTGGACGTCCACCTCTTGTGAAACCGCCGGGGAGGAACTGGCCGAGTAGGTACTATTGCCGCTGTAAGCTGCAGTGATCGAATGCGCCCCGGCGGCCAGCGACGACACGGTGACCGATGCGCTGCCGCTGGCGAGAGTTGCGGTTGCCAGCGCAGCCGAGCCGTCGAGAAACTGGACGCTGCCGGTGGGAGTCCCGCTGGCGGACGTCACCACCGCAGTGAACGTGACCGCTTGATTCACCGTGGATGGGTTGAGTGAAGAAGTCAATGTTGTGGTTGTCGCCGGATTGGGGTTTATGGTCTCAACCAGAACCGGGGAAGCACTGGCCAAGTACGAGCTGTTACCGCTGTAGGAGACGGTGATTGAGTGTGTGCCCGCACCAAGCGAGTTGATCGTCAGTGACGCGCCACCGCTTGCCAGGGTGGCGGTTGCGAGTACGCTTGACCCATCGAGAAACTGGACGCTGCCCGCGGGTGTTCCATTCGCTGCTGTGACGTTGGCAGCGAGAGTGACCGACTGCCCGGCTAGCGCGGGGTTCGCCGAGGAGGTCACCGAGGTGGTAGTCGCCGCCTTGTTGACTGTCTGGGACAGAATCGGCGAGGTGGAGCCCCCGTAGGCGCCAGCGCCGCCGTACGTGGCCTTGAGGGAATGGGTGCCGACCGACAGACTGGACGTCGTGAAGGAGGCGGCGCCGCCGCTCAGGGTGACGGTGCCGAGAGAGGCCGAACCATCAAAGAACTGTGCCGTCCCACTCGCGGTACCGCCGCTGCTGGTGCTGACCTTGGCCATCAGGGTCATTGCTTGACCTGCCACCGACGGGTTGGCCGACGAGGTCAGAGCCGTGGACGTGGCCGCGCCCTGAACGACCTGCGACAGGATCGCCGAGGAACTGGCGCCATAGTTGCGTTGCCCAAGATAGTTGGCCGTAAGGGAATGGGTGCCGACTGAGAACGTGGAGGTGGTGAGAGAGGCAACGCCGCCGCTCAGCGAAGCGGTGCCAAGCGCAGTCGAGCCGTCGAGAAACTTCACTGTCCCTCCCGGCGTGCCGCTGCGGGCAGTGACCTTGGCCGTCAGTTTCACCGCCTGGCCGGCTTGCGATGGGTTAGCGGACGAGGTCAGTGTCGAAGCAGTAGTGTTCGATCTGGAGACCGCGGGAGAGGACCCTCCCTTTGCCTGGCCGAGAATTGCACCTGCGACCACGACGAAACTCAACAGCCCCGGCTTCAGCAACCGCATCCTTGAATGTCTCCTTTCCTGCATCGGACAGCGCGCAAGCGTGTAGCGCTTCGGCCACGGCACTCCGTTTGTGAATTCTGCTTTTGCGAGCCTGCCGACCCAGGCGCGCCTGGAGGGACTCTGCCCACGTCAAGAGGATCGAGCGCCAGCCCGGAGCTGTACGAAGAAACAGGGGGTAAAAACTCTGCGGCTGATCCTACGGACGGCTGGCATAGGTCCGGAGAGGTCTACTCCGGACCCGATCGATTCTCTGACTTTCTACCAAACCATGATACGGCCATTTCACCAATCCGCAGACCAGACCGTTGCGGGGAGCGGGCATGTTCTGGAGTGGGAGGGCGAGCGCCTCGCGCGGGTGCCGGTCAGCGCGTGTGGGAGCTGAGCTGAATCGCGCGGCGATGGCCCAGCGCTTGCCAGCTCATGTTCCTTATGGTTCCGGATGTCCATGATTGAGCAGTCCCCATTTCGCCGGTCGAGGATTCTCCACCCCGAACGGTTGCTTGTGGCTGGTCTCGTCGTGCCGAAGGTACCGGGAGCAGGGAGGGTGCTCGAGGAGCGGGGGTTCTTGACGCGGCGCGGGGGCTCCCGTGTGCCGTCGGAGAACACGTTTAGTACCAGCGGTACCATACTTACTAGAACTTCCCTCGTCTCAACAAGTTCCATGCAGGAGGCGGCCATGGCACCGCCGCGTGTCTTGCCATTCTTGCGGTTCATGTGAACTTCTATGCGGATTTCCCGTGTGTTTTGTTCGTTCAGTGGGCAAACGGCGCTACCCGGGTAACCGGACAATTCAACAGCCGAAGTCCGGGCGGGATTCCCAAAGACTCTCCCGTCGGGAAACGACTTGGTTATGCATCCACGGCGCATTTGCGGGTAGGGATCACAGGGTGAGCTTCCTTTGGAAAATGTAACTTGACAGGGCTTCCAGCAACGATGAAAATACTTACACATCCTTTTTTGAGGGTAGGCGATCCGCCCAGTAGGGGGGAGCTGACATACCGTTGTACTAGACCTTCCCAGAGGCGAACGGCGGTAGCTTCCTTTTCGCGGGGAATGGGGTGTGACGGTTGGGCATTTGACCGACTCGGACTTGCATTGTCCGGGCTTGGAGGTCCAACGTGTTCTGGCTTGGATTGCAGGTCCAGACAAGGCACGAACGG
This sequence comes from Bryobacterales bacterium, assembly GCA_963719445.1. Lineage (GTDB taxonomy): Bacteria > Acidobacteriota > Terriglobia > Bryobacterales > Bryobacteraceae > DASWZN01. The sequence goes on along the minus strand of OY970385.1, from coordinate 981,454 downwards.
CTGACGGCGACGGCGCTCCGATACCAGGGCGGCCAAGAGTACCCGCGGGTTGGCGACTGGATTGAGCGCGCCTGGAGCGCTGCTCCACTTTTCCATAGATCTGCCCTCTGCGGGCGCGACCGTGCGATCCGCCCGCCGATCCTGACCACGCCGGCTTGCCATAAGTTCCGATCCATCCGACGCCGGCCCTGGCCGTCACAGGAAAGGAGGCCCTGTCTGCCCGCGTTGAAGATCAAACGCATGGCCCAACCCGATGACCTGCCCGTTGCAGGCCCATCCGAGGAGCGCCGGCGCCACATCAGGTTCGGCGCCGCGACTTTTCAAGGCACGTTGTGGCTGATGCACCATAGCCGTTCCGCCACCGCAAAGTACGAACCCTGCCCATTGGTCAATCTCTCGTACGGCGGAGTGGCCTTCAGAAGTCCGCGTCCGCTGAGAAAAGGCGACGTCTGCTGGGTTCTTGTCGAGTTGACCTCGCCGTTCAGGGACGCAGCCCTGGCGACCATCCGTCTCTGTTGGGTTTGTCCCGTGCCCTCGTCTTCGGAGGTCGTCACCGGCGCCCGTTTCCTACGAACCAACAAGGGTTGGATCGGCGACGAAGAACAGGTTCTGCAATGAACTCCCCGGCGCGGTGCAAGGTGAGTTGCGGGTGTTTGGACATGCCTCGCCCGATTGAGAGTCCCTTCGCGAAGCGCCCGTTCATCTGCCGACAAGCGCAGCCGAAGCCGGCGGGAGACGGCAATCGGAGCAAGTTCCTTTTGGGCATTTCGGAACGGTCCGGATGGTGCCGCTCGACATGAGCGCGAGGACGATCGTATTGGCCGAGCACGACGTAAAGGTTTCGACATACCTGGAGACTATACTTCGAGGCGAGGGATACCGTGTGAGAGTCGGCCGCGACGGCGCCGAGGTCATGGGCTACGTCGCTGAAGCGAATGGCGATGTCGCCGCGGTGGTGCTCGATCCCATGATGCCGGGGCCGGGCGGTTTTGAGACGCTGCGCGAGGTTCGAGAGGCCAACCCCCGGTTGCCGGTGCTTGTTCTCACGCGCGTCGCCTCACCCGAAGAGGCGGCCGAGGCGGTCATGAACGGCGCCACCGATATCCTCGCCACGCCGCTCACGCACCAGCAGCTTGTGGGCGCCATCCGGGCGGCCACACACACCGGCCCGGATGCGCACGCCACGGTCCTCGGCAGAGTCGAGCCCTGGGTGTGCCAAAACCCACAAATGCGGGCGGTTCGGTCCGCCTTGAAGCAAATTGCGCTTTCGGACGTGCCAGTCGTGCTCTGCGGCGAGAGCGGCGTCGGTAAGGAGGTGCTGGCATGCGAGATCCACGCCCTGTCGCCACGCGCCCACAAACCCTTCCTCAAGATCAACTGCGCCGCTCTGCCGCAGGAGCTGCTCGAAAGCGAGCTGTTCGGCTACGAGCGCGGGGCCTTCACTGGCGCCATGAAGAGCACACCAGGGAAGTTCGAAGCGACCGACGGCGGCATCATCCTGTTGGACGAAATCGGCGACATGGACATCAGGCTCCAGGCCAAGCTTTTGCACGTCCTGCAGGACGGCGAGTTTCAACGGCTTGGCGGCCGCGATACGATTCGCGTCAATGTGCGCGTGCTGGCAGCCACGCACTGCGACCTGGAGAAGGCTATCCAGGAGAACAGGTTTCGGGAGGACCTGTATTACCGGCTCAACGTGGTGAGCATTCACGTGCCCCCGCTCCGCGAGCGGAAAGACGAGATCCCGGCTTTTGCGAGGTTGTTCCTCGAGAAGCACGCGATGCCTGGCATGCACGTTCCGGAGATCACCCCGGTCCTGGCGGGCGCTCTCCTGGCTTACCACTGGCCCGGCAACATCCGCGAACTCGAGAATGTGATTCGGAGGCTGCTGGTCTTCGGAGACGCGGATCTCATCGCTCAGGAGCTGCTGAATAAGGTCAACCGGCCGGCTCTCGACCGGTGCCTTCCGGCCGATCCCGGCGGCAACCAGCAAGGCCAGCATCGCGTTTCGGCCCTGGACGAGGTCACTCAGGCTCGCGACCAGGAGGAGGCCCAGGTCATCCTCAACGCGCTGATGGCGAGGCGGTGGAACCGCAAGAGCGCCGCAAGGCTCTTGAACATCGACTATAAGAGCCTGCTCTACAAGATGAAGAAGCTGGGCATCGGTCCCAGCTGGCGCACGCAGGTTCCGGACGCGCAGCCGACGGCCGCCTCCGGCGGCTACGCTAGCGGCGACGATAGCGTCCCTGCCCTGGACGAGGTCAGCCAAGCTCGCGACCAGGAGGAGGCCAGGGTCATCGTCGACGCGCTTCTCCGGACAAACTGGAGCCGCAAGAAGGCGGCCAAGCTCTTGCACACCGACTACCGGGGTTTGCTCTACAAAATGAAAAAGCTTGGCATCGGTCCCAGCCAGTGTTCCTCCTCTGCGCCGCAGGAGAGCGCGGGAGACGGCAGATCCTGCGATCCACCCGCGCCCAAACCTGTCGCATCCTGTGCGAATGGATCGTACGCCGGAAGAGGACTGGCGGGATAGAGCAATCCTTGATCCCAAGGTCCGCTTGGCGAAAGGCCTGAAAGAAGGCTCTTCCGCCCGGTGTGACCCGCTTGAACCGGGCCTAGACAATTCCGTATACCGCGGTTACCGTTTTCAGGCTTTAATTCGGCTCCAGAAGGCAGTCCCGCGAGCATGCGCTGGCGTTGTCGCCGCCGCGCGCGCCGATGACGAACGCGCTCAAACGTGGTCGCGAGCGGAGTGCTGTAATATTAAAACCAAACGACGGTACGGGTGCGAATCGAGGTATGGTTCGATGCCAGGAGGTCAAGATGAGAGACTTAACGCGCCGGGATCTGTTGCGAACCAGCCTGGCGGCGCCGGCCGTGACGGCGGCGACGGAAATGCTGGCGAGCGAAGCGGGACGGGCTCAAACGCCCGCGCCGTCCACGCCGCCCACGACCACTTCTGGCGCTCTTCGTGAACGCCTGCTGCTCGATTTCGGCTGGCGATTCCACCTCGGTCACGCCAGCGACATGGCGCAGGATTTCAACTTCAGCGGGAACTTCTCCAAGACCGGAAACTTCGGACCAGTCGGCACCCAGTCGTTCGACGACGGCGACTGGAAGCCGCTAGACCTGCCTCACGACTGGGCCATCGAACTGCCGTTCCAGAACGATCCGGCCCTAGCCAGCAAGGGGTTTTACCCGCTGGGGCGGACGTATCCGGCCAGCAGCATCGGCTGGTACCGCCGCATTTTCGAGTTACCCGCATCGGACGCACGCAGGCGCATCACGCTGGAGTTCGACGGCGCTTACCGGGAAGCCACGGTGATCCTCAACGGTTTCTATATTGGCCGGCACATTGGCGGATACGATCCATTCAGCTTCGACGTCACTGCCTTCGCCGCGCCCGGAGCCCGGAACGTATTGGTCGTGCGCATGGACGCCACCCAGAGCGATGGCTGGTTTTACGAAGGCGCCGGCATCTACCGCCACGTTTGGCTGGTGAAGACCGATCCGGTACACGTGAAGAAGTGGGGCACCTTCGTGCGCTGCGAGGTGCGCTCCGGCGAAGCGACGGTGCAGATTCGAACCGAGGTGGAGAACCACGGCAGAAACACACAGAACGCGCGCGTTACCTCGAAGATTCTCGATCCAGCCGGGAAGATAGTTGGCGAGGCCGCAACCAAGCCGGCTTCCATTCCCGAGCTGGGAGAGCACACTTACGAGCAGAAGATGGTGGTGAAGGCGCCCGCGCTGTGGTCGCTCGATCGGCGCAATCTGTACCGGCTGGTGACGGAGATCGACACCGGCGGCGCCGTCGCGGACCGCTACGAAACCACCTTCGGAATCCGCACCTGCGCGTTCGATCCGGAGAAGGGGTTTCTCCTGAACGGCAAGCCGGTCAAACTCAAGGGAACGTGCAACCACCAGGACCACGCAGGCGTCGGCGCGGCGGTTCCGGATGCGGTGCAGTACTTGCGCATTCGCAAACTCCAGGAGATGGGCTGTAATGCCCTGCGCACTTCGCACAACCCGCCGACCCCGGAGCTGCTGGACGCCGCCGATGAACTGGGCATGCTGGTATTCGACGAGACGCGAATGATGTCGTCGAACCCCGAAGGCCTGAGCCAGTACGAGAACCTGGTCCGCCGCGACCGCAATCATCCTTGCGTTTTCATGTGGTCGATGGGCAACGAGGAGTCCACGGCGGCCACCGAGCGAGGGTTCCCGATCCTCTCCGCGATGAAAGCCGTTTCCACCGAACAGGACGGTTCGCGGCCGGTCTCCATCGCGCCGCTGGGGGGCAGCAACATGGGCAAGTTCGGCTTTGCCGCGTGCGACGTGCAGGGCTACAACTACGCCGACCCGCAGGCCGACGCGTTCCACAAAGCCAACCCCAAAGTCCCCGTAATGGGGACCGAACAGGTGAGCGCCGTGGCCACGCGCGGCATCTACGTGATGGACCCGAAGCATGGCTACGTCGGGTCGTACGACCCCTACACCACCACCGGGCGCGCCTCCTGCGAGGGTTGGTGGAGCTTCTGCAACGCGCGGGCGTGGCTCGCGGGCGGCTTCATCTGGACGGGGTTCGACTACCGGGGCGAGCCTTCGCCTTACGGGTGGCCCAACATCAGCTCGCAATACGGCATCATCGATACCTGCGGATTCCCCAAGGACAGCTTCTACTATTTCCAGTCGTGGTGGACCGCGAAGCCCGTGCTGCATTTGTTCCCGCACTGGAACTGGCCAGGCATGGAAGGCCAGGAAATCGCGGTCTGGGTCTACTCGAACCTGGATCGCGTGGAACTGTTCCACAACGGGCGGAGCCTGGGCGCCAAGGACATAAAGAGAGACTCGCACCTGGCGTGGAACGTCAAGTACGCTCCGGGCGCGATCGAGGCGCGGGGTTACAAAGACGGCAAACAGGTGATGACGGCGAAGCGCGAGACGGTGGGTCCGGCTGCGCGGCTTGCGCTCACGGTGGACCGCGGCTGGATCTCGGCGGATGGCGAGGATGTCGCCATGTTTACCGTGGAAGTGCAGGACGCGCAGGGCCGCACCGTGCCCATCGCCGATAACGAGGTCAGCTTCCGGGTGACGGGCGAGGGCAGAATCATTGGCGCCGGCAATGGCGACCCGACCAGCCACGAACCCGACCAGGGCAGTTCGCGGAAGGCCTTCTCCGGCTTCTGCATGGCGCTGGTCGAATCCACGAAAGAGGCCGGCAATATCACCGTGGAGGCGACTTCGCCCGGCTTGACGCCAGCCGCGGTGACCATCGCCACGCGAGCCGTGAAGCTTCGTCCGCAGGTGGCGGTTTGGGAGCGGGAAGTCCCGGCAGGACCGGGCATCACGGGTTTCTGGAGGCCGGATCCGGCAGCCGTGGATGTGGGCGGCTATGGAGGAACCGCCGGGGTGTTCACTTTCCGGCAGGACGGCAACATTCTCAGCGGGAGCGTTGAAGGCGCCAGCGGGAGGTGGGGCTGGGGTGGCAGCGAAACGCCTGTGGCCATTCAAAACGGCAAGGTGGATGGCGCCACATGCTCTTTCCGCGCCGGAAGCTTTACTTACACGGGAACGCTCAAGGGAGACGTGATCGAACTGCAGCGGGCCGGGGGCCCCGCCAGGCGCGGGAGGGGCGCTCCGGGCGAACCGGCAGGCACGCGCCCGGCCATTGGTCCGCCGCCCGACGGTTCCGATCCATCGTCGGAGGAGTTCGTTGGCCTCGGACGAGGTCCGCGGACGCCCGCGGCCATCACGCTGCATAGGGCGCGGCGATAGGCGAGCTTCGCGCGATGGGATTCGTGGCCGCAAGGCGCTCCAATTCGCAGCGCATACATGGGGCGCGGCGGTAGCGGAGCGTAGCTCCGCGAAACCACCGCTCCCTATGGTCGCGGCTCTGTAAAGGTTACGGTTGGGTAGAGGTCACGGTCGCGGGTCGGGAAACGCGGGCGTCACCGCCGGGTGAGGCCCAGCGCGCGGATGCGCTTGTGGAGGTTGGTGCGCTCCATGCCGAGGGCGCGGGCGGCGGAGGAGACGTTCCAGGCGGCGGATTCGAGGGCGCGGAGGAGGTGGTCGCGCTCGGCGGCGTCGCGGGCCTCCTGGACGGAGGAGCGCGGGGCGGCGTCGGCGGGCAGACGAAGCTCCAGGGGCACGGAATCGAGCGTGATGGTGGCGGCAGGGGTGAGGATGGCCATGCGCTCGACAACGTTGCGCAGCTCGCGGGCGTTGCCGGGCCAGGGCAGGCGCTCGAGCGCGGGGTAGACGTCGTCATCGATGGTTTTGCTCTTGAAGTTGTTGCGGCGGCAGAACTCCTCGAGGAAATACTCGGCGAGGGGGCGGATGTCGGTGGGGCGCTCGCGCAGCGGCGGCACGCGCAGGGGGACGACGGAGAGGCGGTAGTAGAGGTCCTCACGGAGACGCTTCTGCGCGATCAGGACGGTGAGGTCGCGGTTGGTGGCGGAGATCACGCGGGCGGAAGAGTGGAGAGGCTGCTCGCCCCCGACGCGGTGGAACTCGCCTTCCTGGAGGACGCGGAGGAGCTTGGCCTGGGCGGTCTCGTGGAGATCGCCGATTTCGTCCAGGAAGAGCGTGCCGCCGTCGGCCAGCTCGAACTTGCCGCGGCGGGCGGATGCCGCGCCGGTGAAGGCCCCTTTCTCGTGGCCGAACAACTCGCTCTCGAGCAGCTCGGTGGGGATGGCGGCGCAGTTCATCTTGACGAAGGGGCCGGAGGCGAAAGGACTTTCGCGGTGAATGTGGGCGGCGAGGAGTTCCTTGCCCGTGCCGGACTCTCCGATCAACAGCACGCGGGCGTCGGAACGGGCGACCAGGGTGGCCTGATCGAGCACGGACTTGAAGACGGGGCTGGAGCCGATCATGCGGGGCGCTTCGCCGACCAGCTCGCGCAGGCGCTCGTTCTCGCGGCGCAGGGCGGACTGTTCGAGGCCGTTCTTGAGGGCCAGCAGAACACGGTCGCGGGTGAGCGGCTTCTCGAGGAAATCGAAGGCTCCGGCGCGGGTGGCTTCGACGGCGTCGGCGATGGTGCCGTGGCCGGAGATCATGACGGCGGGGGCGTGGGAATCGTTCTGGCGGAGCCAGCGGAGAAGGTCGATGCCATTGCCATCGGGAAGCATGATGTCGAGGAGGAAGGCGTCGGCGCGGAGGGCGTCGGGGTGGGCGCGGAACTCGGCGGCGCTGCGGCAGACGGTGACGGCGTAGCCTTCGCGTTCGAGGACGAGACGGAGCGAGCGGCCGACGTTCTCTTCGTCGTCGAGGACCACGATGCGGGCCATTAAGAAACTGGACGAGGGCGAGGGGGCGTTCGTTTCGGGCAATGTGCCTTGCTGGCGGAGCGGGCTGGCGGGCTGAAGAGGGACTTGCAAAACTACCGCTGAGGTCCGGGCCAGAACAAGAGGTCTAAAAATGTTTTGAAGAGGGTTGCGTTCCCGATAGAATGTTTCTTGCCAGAAACCACACTATCGGAAAACAACCCTCATGCATAGCTTACTCCAGGTGCTGGCCAGCTTCGGACGGATTCTGCAAGGCCGCCTGTTTCCGGCTCTGGAGGAGGTACTGGGACCGCTCAGCGACTTGCAGCAAAAGCTGGTCCGCACCTTGGCGCTGCTCCAGTTGGATGGCTTCGTCGTCGTCCGGCACGGTCCGGGACGTCCTCCCCACGACCGGGCCGCCCTGGCGCGGGCCTTCGTGGCCAAGGCCGTGTTCAACTTCCCCACCACCCGCGCCCTGCTGGACCGCTTGCGCGATGACCTGGTTTTGCGGCGCCTGTGCGGTTGGGAAAGGGCAGCGGAAGTTCCCCACGAGAGCGTGTTCTCGCGGGCCTTCGCCGAATTCGCCGCCGACCACTTTGCCGAACGGGTGCATGCGGCCCTGATTGAGAGGACCCAGGGCTGGCGGCTGATCGGCCATATCAGCCGGGATTCCACGGCCATCGAAGGCTGCGAGAAGCCCCAGCCCAAGCCCAAGGCCGCGGCCCCCGCGCTGCGGCATCGCCCCGGCCAGACGAACAAATCGCCGGAGCGGATGACGCGGCTGGAGCGGCAGTGCTCGGGAACCATGACCCTGGAGCAGATGCTGACCGAACTGCCCCGGGTCTGCGACGTGGGCTGCAAGACCAACAGCAAAGGCAGCAAGTATTTCTGGATCGGCTACAAACTGCATCTGGACGTGGCCGATGGGCAGATCCCGATCAGTTGCGTATTGACCTCGGCCGCGTTGAATGACACCCAGGTGGCGGTGCCGCTGGCTTTGCTGACGGCGCAACGCGTCACCAGCTGCTACGACCTGATGGATGCCGGCTACGACAGCGAACAGATTCGCCAACACAGTGCTGCTCTGGGCCACGTACCCCTCATCCCGCAGCACAAACACGGTTCTCAGCCGCCGGCCATCATGGACCCCCATCAGCAAGTTCGCTTTCGGGAACGCACCGCAGTGGAACGAGTGTATTCGCGGTTGAAGGAGGAATTCGGAGGCAACTTCGTACGGGTGCGCGGAGGGGCCAAGGTGATGGCCCATCTCATGTTTGGGATTCTGGCGCTCACCGTCGATCAGATTCTGCGTTTGGCACCGTCCTAGGCGGATGAGGCCGGGAGCGGAGGTGCCCCGGGGCGGGGCCGTACGGCCCTTGGAGGCGTGGTGTCTTTATAGTGGCTTCGGAGGACCGGTGAAAAGGAGGTGTCATTCGGGCACGAGGACGCATAACTCCCGTGTCTTCAAGACAAGGATGAGCGCTCGGATTTCTAGAGCTTTTTTGGGGCGCCTCTGGGGGGCAGCGCTTAGCGCCAGATCGTCGTCCGCCCAGCCGCGTTCGCCTCTATTTTGCAAGTCCCTCTGAAGCCCGCGCCGCGTCTGGACTGCGCGCTAGCGCCCAAGCGCCCGCTGCCCTGCATCGAGCACCCGGAGAATCTCATCCGCATCGAATACGCAGCCGCCCCACGTGCCTCCGCTGGCGTTCTGGAGCGCGGCCCAGAGGCGGGTGTCCGCGGGAAGCGCGGGATCGGGGCCGAGACCGGGATGCGGCGGCCGCTCGCGAAGCACGCGCTCGCCTTCTTCCGCGCCGAACGTGACGCCGCCCGCTCCCACCAGGTTCACGGAGCCTTCCAGGCGGTTGCGGTCGATGAGGATCTCGATGAGGTCGCCGTCGAGGACCTTGCCCAGTGGCCCGCCGGCCAGGGCCTCCGGCGAAACGTGGCCGATGCAGGCGCCCGTCGAGACGCCGCTGAAACGCGCGTCGGTAATCAGGGCGACGTGTTTTCCGAAGTCGAGGTGCTTCAGTGCGGAGGTCACCTGGTAGATCTCCTCCATTCCCGCGCCCGCGGGGCCGCGGCCGGCCAGCACCAGCACGTCGCCCGCGCGCACCGTCCCCTTCTTGATCGCTTCCATCGCGGCCGGCTCGCTGGTGAAGACTCTGGCGGGGCCCAGCTTGCGGTAGACGCCGTCCGCGTCCACGACGGAAGGGTCGATCGCCGTGCTCTTGATAACCGCGCCCTGCGGCGCGAGGTTGCCTTTCGGAAAGGTGACGGTAGAGGTCAGGCCGCGGCGGGCGGCCGTATCGGGGTCCATGATGACGTCATCCGGGTCGATTCCTTCGCGCTCCTTCAGCAGGCGGCGCAGCCGCGCGCGGCGTTGGGAGCCCTCCCACCAGTCGAGCGTCTCTCCGAGCGTAAGGCCGGAAGCCGTGAGCGCATCGAGCGAGAGCAGTCCCAGGCGGCGAAGGTGGAGCATCACCTCGGGCACGCCGCCGGCGAGGAAGACCATCACGGTCGGGAAATTCCGCGGCCCGTTTGGCAGCGCGTCCACCAGGCGCGGGACCTGGCGGTTTACGGCGGCCCAGTCGTCCACCGTGGGCTTGCGCAGGCCGGCGGCGTGCGCGATCGCGGGCAGATGAAGGATCAGGTTCGTGGATCCGCCGAAGGCCGCGTGCGTCACCAGCGCGTTGTGTATCGAAGCGCTGGTGAGCAGCTTCCGCATGCTGAGGCCGCGTCGCTCGAGCTCCAGGACCGCATGCGCCGAGCGCCGGGCCATGTCGAGCCAGATGGGTTGTCCCGAAGGCGCCAGCGCCGAATGCGGCAGAGACATGCCGAGGGCCTCGCCGACCACCTGCGAGGTTGCGGCCGTGCCCAGAAAGTGGCAGCCTCCGCCCGGCGATGCGCAGGTGCGGCAGCCCGCCTCGGCGGCCTCCTCGAGCGTGATCGCGCCGTGCACAAACCGCGCGCCGATGGTCTGCACCTTCGCCGTGTCCTCCCCTTCTTCGGGCACCAGCGTCACGCCTCCCGGGACCAGCACGCCCGGCAGGCCGGGCGATCCCGCCAGCGCCATCATCATGGCCGGCAGACCCTTGTCGCAGGTGGCGAACCCGATTACGCCGCGCCGCGTCGGCAGCGACCGGATGAGGCGCCGGAAGATGATCGCCGCGTCGTTGCGGTAGGGCAGGCTGTCGAACATTCCGGTGGTGCCCTGCGTGCGACCGTCGCATGGGTCGGTGCAGTAGCCGGCGAACGGCACCGCGCCGAGAGCCTTCAGTTCCTGCGCGGCGGCCTGCATCAGCAGCCCGACCTCCCAGTGGCCGGTGTGGTAGCCGAGCGCGACCGGTTTGCCTTCGGCGTCGCGTATGCCTCCATGGGTGCTCAGCAGCAGGATTTCCTTCCCGCCGAGATCTTCCGGCCTCCAGCCCATTCCAACGTTGTGAGACCAGGCGAAGAGGTCGCCCGAAGGCCGCTCGCGCAGCATCTCCGCCGTGAGCGGCAGCGAGCCTTGAGGCCCCGGCGCCTTGGCGCGGATGTCGTAGATCGATCCGTCGCCCGAATCGAGGATGCGGTCGAGAGAGGCAGCCATGAGAACAGGCTAGCAGGGCCGTCAGCCGTCAGCCCAGCGACCCGCTATAGCCGGCGATCACGGCCGAAATCGTCAGCAGAGCCAGTCCGGCCACCAGGCGGCGCCGCGTCCGGCCGCTGGTGCCTTTCCACTCGCCCAGCATCATTCCCAGCAACTGGCTGAAGAGGATCTGGCTGGCCATCAGAACCGCCCAGCCGATGTAGGACGTGCGGCCCATCTTCGGCTCTCCGGTCTTGAAGCAGATGAACTGGGAACACCAGATCGCGCCGGCGGCCGCGGAAAGCGCCAGGTTCCGCAGGATGGGAACGTCGCGCCGGATGTAATCCTTCGCAGTCCCGTTTCTCAGGTTGAGGAACAGGCACCAGGCGCAATTCACCGCGAATCCGCCCAGAAGAACCACCACCAGAACGGGCATTCCCGCCCAGGCCGCCGAGGTCGCCGGCTGGGTTAAAAGCGCGGCCTTCTCGATGGCGGGGCCGCCTTGCAGGCCGAAGCTCATTGCGGAGCTCATCAGGCCGGAGAAAACCGCCACCAGGATGCCCTTCTTGAAATCGAACTCGGCGACGGCCTTCCGTTTCTCCTCCTCGGAAAGCTCGCCTTCTTTCGACATGCCGGCGAGGCCGACGAACGCGATGCCGGCCACGGACACCACAGCGGCCGCAACCGACACCAACCCCGCGGGTGTCGTGAACATGGCTGAAATCGCTTCGTGCCCTTTGAGCATGGGAGGGATGAGGGTTCCGGCCGCGGACGTCAGCCCCGCGCCCATCGCCAATCCCAAACCGACGCCCAGGTAGCGAATCATGAGCCCCCAGGTCAGCCCGCCCAGGCCCCAGGCCCCGCCGCAGAGGAGGCAGTAGAGCACCTGGCGGCGCGGGGCGGCCGCGAGAACAGACAGCGTGTTAGGCGATGTCGCGAGCGCGAGAAGCCAGGGGACAAGCACCAGGCCGGCTACGGCATAGACCAGCCAGTAGCTCTCCCAGGCCCAGCCGGTGACCTTGCGGAAGGGTATGTAAAACACCGCCCCCGCCAAGCCACCCAGCATGAAGATCGCGATTCCGAGCGGCGCATTCACGGGCGATCTCCCGACGAACGCAGTGGCGCACGCTTTAGAGAACGCTGAAAAAGGCCAGGAAAGGCCAAAGCATTGCTGGCCGCGGATAAACGCCGATAAACGCTGATTGAAAACAAGTGATTGATCCGCGTTGATCCGCGTTCATCAGCGGCCCAGATTGAGTTCCGGGGCTTCTCAGCGCTGGGACAGCACAGCCTTCTCATATTGCCTCACCTCGTCGAACCAGCCCATGCCCTCAGGCACGCCCTGGCGCTGGCAGTACTGATCCCACACGGCCACCCAGGGCATGGTCTTGACCTCTTCGAGCAGGGCCAGCCGCCGGGTGTAGTCCATGTCGAGCTCGGCCTTCCGCAGCTCGTCCGCAGGCTCGAGCAGCGCGATCAGGAGGGCCTTGAGCATGTTGCGCGCGCCGATGACCCACGCCGCGACACGATTGATGCTGGCGTCGAAAAAGTCCAGTCCGACGTGAATCCGGTCCAGCTTGCCGCTGCGGACCACTTCCCTGGCGATGGCCTGTAGCTCGTCATCCAGGATGACCACGTGGTCGCTGTCCCAGCGAACCGGACGGCTGACATGCAATAGAAGCCCCGGGCAAAACATCAGCACCGATGAAATCTTGTCGGAGATCGTTTCAGTGGGGTGGAAGTGCCCGGCGTCCAGGCACAGCAGAGTCCCGCGAGAGGCGGCGTAACCGAGATAGAACTCGTGCGAGCCCACCGTGTAGCTCTCGACGCCGAGGCCGAACAGCTTCGATTCGACGGAGTCGAGGTGGATGGCCGGGTCGAAGCGTTCGGCGAGCACCTCGTCGAGCGATTGCGCCAGACGCTCGCGGGGCGCCAGGCGATCGACGGGTGTGTCCTTGTATCCATCGGGAACCCAGATGTTGGTTACCGTGGGCGTGCCGAGCTGCCGGCCCATTTCGGCTCCGACCCTGCGGCAACGGATGCCGTGCTCGATCCAGAAGTCGCGGATGGCCTTGTCCGGGTGGCTGAGGGTGAAGCCGCCGGCGGCCTTCGGGTGGGAGAAGTAGGTGGGGTTGAAGTCCATGCCCAGGTGGTTGGCCTTGGCCCAGTCGATCCAGCTTTGGAAGTGCCGGGGCTCGATCTGGTTGCGGTCGATGTACGCGCCGCCGTGGTCGAGGTAGCAGGCGTGCAGGTTGAGGCGATGGTGGCCGGGGATGAGGCTGAGCGCCTTCTCGAGATCGTTCCGCAGCTCGGCGATGGTGCGGGCCTTCCCCGGGTAGTTGCCGGTGGCCTGAATGCCCCCGCCGGACAGTTCCGCGCCGGCAGTTTCGAAACCGCCCACGTCATCGCCCTGCCAGCAGTGCAGGGAGACGGAAATGGTTTCGAGACGCTCGATGGCGGCTTCGACGTCAACTCCCAGCGCGGCGTATGCCTGGCGGGCGAGCTGGTAAGCCGCGCCTATGGTTTTGTCTGCCATGAAGACAGGCTACCAGCAGCGGAGGGCACGCGCACGTTCAGAGATGGCGGATTTATGCCGATAAAGCTGTCAGGGCCATTTGTGCCGTCTGCACCCAAAACAGCCGGTCCATACTGCCGCACGGCAGCGGCGCTCGTGTTTTGCTGTGCGCTGGCGGACGCCGCCGGAGTATCCCATTCCGGCGACAAGACCAGGCCGTCGCTGATGTCAGTCGAGGCGCTTGCGGCTCGCAGCCGCCTTGCCCCGGGTACTCCGGTGTGCGTCCGCGGAACGGTGACGTATTTTGATGCCGTTTACGGCTTCCTGTATCTGCAGGAGGGGGCGTCCGGGATTCGCGTGGATATCCGCGGCGTCCCGCTGGCGCTCACCGAGGGAGAGCAGGCGGAAATCTGCGCGCTGGCGGGTCCCAGCGAGCAGACGCCCTCGCTGGTGCAGCCGAAAGCCGTCGTTCTGGGCAACGCCGGAATGCCTCAACCAGCGCCGGCAGGAGCGGCGGGCCCGGCTGCGGACCGCCAGGATGGCGTCTGGGTGGAGCTGCGGGGGGTGGTCCGCGCCGCCTTTATAGAGCGCACTGGACGTCTGGGCATGGACATCGATGTGGACGGCTCGCGGCTGCGGGCCCACTTCAAGGAGTTTTCGGGGGTGGCCTATCGGGATCTATCCGGTGCGGTGGTGCGGATCGGAGGCGTGCTCACGAACAGCCCGGATCTCGACGCCAGGCGGGCCACCGCCCAGCTTTGGACGCCCGACTTCCGATTCGTCTCCATCGAATCCGCGGCGCCGAAGGCAGAGACCCTGCCTGCGGTTTCGATCGGCCAGCTCCGGCGTGCAGCCGCGGGCCGGGCGTGGCGGAGCCGCGTCCTCCTGCGTGGAGAAACCTCGGCACTGGGGGATGAGCCCGGGCTTCGCTTGACCGATGGCACCGGCAAGGCAGAGATACTCGCCGCGCCCGCCGAGCCGGTCTATGTGGGACCCGGCGCCGTAGTGACCGGCTTCCCATCCGTTCGCTCAGGCGTTCTCGTGATCGAGGACGCGGTTGTCCGGCCGGGTGCGAGGCCGCATTCGCAGCGACTTCGCCTGCTGACCACGGCTGCGGAGGTTCACGCCTTGCCGCCCGAGGAAGCGGGAGTGGGACATCCGGTCCGGTTGTGCGGCACCGTAACCTATTACGATCCTGTCTGGCGGACTCTGTTCGTGCAGGACCGCACCACGGGCATCTATGTGGACCTGCGCGGCACGCCGGCGACGCAGATCGGGGCCGGACAGAAGGTTCAAGTCGACGGCTTCAGCGCGGTGGGTGACTTCGCCCCCGTGGTGCGCGCGGCCAGGATCACGGTACTGGGTCCGGGGGCCATGCCTGCGCCGGACACGCCCGGCATCGACGCCTTGCTGCAAGGGCATTACGACAGCCGGTGGGTGGAGGCGAGCGGCGTGGTGCAGGCCGTCTCCCAGGAAGCCTCGCACGGGGTGCTGGAGATGGCGGAGGGCACACACCTGTTCAGGGTCCACCTCCTTGCGCCGCCCTCCGCGCTCCGGGGTTTGGTCGACGCGCGGGTCCGAGTGCGAGGCGTGTGCAATTCACTGTTCAATCAGAACCGCCAGATCTTCGGGATTCAGTTGACGTGTCCCGGCCGGGAATACGTGATTCCGGTTGAACAGGGGGCCAAGGATCCCTTCGCTCTCCCGGCGCGGAGCCCCGGCGCGCTCATGCAGTACTCGCAGGAGCCGGCCGGGCACCGGGTGCACATTCACGGCGTTGTCACTTTGCGGGAGATGAGCGGCTGGATCTACGTCGAGGATGCGACCGGGGCGGCGCAGGTCCGGCTGGCCGGGCCGCAGGCGGTCGAGCCGGGCGACGTCGTGGATGCGATCGGGTTTGCGGCCGGCGGCCAACTGGGGCCCGTGCTTGACCGTGCCGAGGTGCGGCTGGCGCCCTCCCATGCCCGCATACAAACGACCCGCCTGACAGCCACCGAAGCCATGGAGGGCCAATACGATTCGCGTCTGGTCGAGATCGACGGGATGGTGATGGACCACCTGATCACCGCCACCGACCAGGTCCTCGTTTTGCAGGCGGGGAACACGACCTTCCACAGCTACCTCGATCAGGCGCTGGGACATCTCTCGTGGCCCAGAAATGGCGCCAGGGTGCGGGTCACGGGCGTTTGCTCCGTGCAGGTGGACGAGGCACGGGTGGTGGCCATGCCCAAGGCCTTCCGGTTGTACATGCGATCGGCGGCGGACCTGACGATTCTGCGTAACGCTCCCTGGTGGACGACGCGGACGGGATCGCAGGTGATCGCCGTGATGGCGCTTTCTTCCCTGGTGGCATCGGCGTGGGTCTTCATCCTCCGCCGCCGCGTGCACAGGCAGACGGTTGTCATTCAGAGAAAGCTCGAGGAAGAGGCAGCCCTCAAAGAGCGCGCGCAGGCGGCCAGCCGGGCGAAAAGCGAGTTTGTCGCCAACATGAGCCACGAGATCCGCACCCCCATGAACGGCATTCTCGGGATGCTGAACCTGGCCTTGAGAACCCAATCGGCGGCAGACCAGCGCTCCTGTCTGGACGACGCGCTGACCTCGGCGCACTCGCTCATGGACCTGCTGAACGACGTCCTCGACCTGTCGCGCGTGGAGGCCGGGCGAATGGACCTGGAGGAAGTGCCGTTTTCACTGCCTCGGATTCTCAGGGAGGCCGCCAGAACCATCGCACCCAAGGCCGTGGAGAAGAAGTTGCCGCTCGCGGTCCACTGTCACCCCGCCGTTCCGGAATGGGTGCGAGGAGACCCGACGCGTCTGCGGCAGGTCCTGGTCAACCTGTTGGGGAATGCGGTGAAATTCACCGAGCACGGCGAAATCTCCGTGAGCGCCGCGCCGCTCGGGGACTCGCCGCAGAGTATGGGTGTGGAGTTCTCGGTGCGTGACGCCGGGATTGGAATTCCGAAGGAGAAGCAGGGCCTGATTTTCGAGCCGTTCCAGCAGGCCGACGGCTCCACTACGCGCAGGTACGGAGGCAGCGGGCTGGGCCTGGCCATCTGCGCCCAGCTCGTCCAGAAGATGGGCGGGCGGATCTGGGTCGAAAGCGAACCCGGGCGCGGCAGCGTGTTCCACTTCACGGCTCAGTTCACGCCCGCCACGGCGGGCGACGTCCCCGAGAGTGCGAACGCCGCCGCCGAGCGCGCGCCGGCGCCTTCCTCGATGCCCCCTTTGCGCATCCTGCTCGTAGAGGACAACCGCATCAACCAGAAGATCGCCACGCGTCTGCTGGAGGGCGAGGGCCATCGTGTCACTACCGCCGAAAACGGGAAGCAGGGCGTGGAGAGCTTCCGCGAGGGCGGCTTCGACATGATCCTCATGGACGTGCAGATGCCGGAGATGGACGGACTGGAGGCCACCCGTGCCATCCGCGGTCTCGAAGGCGGAACGGGCCGCCACATTCCGATCATTGCCATGACCGCCCACGCCATGAAGGGCGACCGCGAGGCGTGTCTGGAAGCCGGTATGGACGCCTATGTCTCGAAGCCGGTCGTCGTGGCGGACCTTCGCCAGGCCATCCTGGACGTGACGAGTCGCTTGGCGCAGCCCGGCGCCGAGCCGCGAGCCTGAGCGAGTGGTCTTGTGCGTTCGCTGGCCGTGCGTCCACAAACATGCCGCACGCCGGCCGGTTGGTATACTTGTGGTCGCAAGTCGCCATGGCCAATCCAAAATACGCCGCCTCGGACAGACCCGCGCCCGTTGCCGAACTCGTCGCCACCCTCGCCGACGGCACCAAAGTTAAGCGCCGCTTCCCGCGCATGCGCGCATGCAACGAGAAGGACGCGAAGGGCAAGCTCTGCGCCGGCCACCTGAAGCGCTGGTATTTTTTCGGCGACGAGGTCAAGAAGCGGTTTGGCGCGGATGCGGAGATCTACCGCTGCGAGCACTGCAAGACCCTCTACCTGCCTTCGCCGGATGAAGAGCCGCGCACCGGAACGCTCTGCTGGTAGCGGCTCGCCGCTCGGCCGCGAGCCACGTTCCGCCTCCACAAAAAGAAAAAACCGCATCGGAGATCCCGATGCGGTTCGCCTAGCAATTGAGCTGGGCTGAAGCGCCGAACCGTCTGAAACTCTGAACCCGCTTCGAGTTTCACTGCAAGACGGGCCCGGACACATCGTCCCAGGCGAAAACGAACCCACTAAGTATTAGGCCCGCTCGTTCAAAAAGACCCTCTGTTGCAACCTGCAGTCGGAAGGAGAGGGGCTAGTCATTATAAACACCGGCTCCCGCAAGCACGCTGTCTCAACTCCAACGCCCGCTCACCGCCTTTTGCCTGTTGCAGCAGAGGGCAGGTTTCAAAGAGCTGCATTCACCAATTCGTCCCTATTTATAGCATAGGAATGGGTGTCACGGGAATAGGCACAAGCGTGTGAAAATGATTTGCAGGTGCCGGGCACTACGATTCCCTGGCTGGCGAGTGCCGAAGGGACCCCGGCGCCCTGCCACAATCGAATGCGAAGAACGGCGTTGAGACTCTGCCTGGCACTGCTCGGCGCGAGCGCCGCAGCCGCCGCTCAGTCCACCGATTTCGTGGCGTCCGGACACCACCCCTCGCTGCTGCTGACACCTGCGCGTCTCCACTTGCTCAAGCGCGAGCGCGAGCGTCAGTCCCCGCGCTGGCGGCAGTTCCAAGCCCTGATCGTGGGCAAGGCGTCGCTGCCCGAACGGCCATTCGCGGATGTGCTTTATTTTCAAGTGACTGGCGATGCCGAAGCGGCGCGGAGAGCCATCGGCTGGGCGCTTCGCGAGGGCGCCGATCTGCGCCAGCTCGCGCTTGTTTTCGACTGGTGCCAGGCGGCGCTGGCGGAGCAGGAATCCGCCGCGCTTGCCGCCAAACTCGAGCGCGCAATTCTCCGCCCGCCCGCGACCGCCGGCGTCGAGGAAGCGCGCTCCCGCGCGTTCGCGGCCATTGCGCTGGCCGGCACCGCGCCGGAGGCATCCGAGCGCGAACTGCGCAGGATCGTGGACGACTGGTGGCGCGGGAGGGTGCTGCCCTCGCTTGGCGCGGGCGACGACATTTTTCCGCGCGACAGCCGCTACGCGCTCTTCGAGATGCTGCACGCCGTCCGCGACAACCTCAACCTCGACCTCCGTGAGTCCGCGCGCCGCTACTTCAGCGAGCTGCCCGCGGTGGATCTGTTGAGCTACTACCCGGCGCCGTACCAGGCGCCGGAGAACGAGTACCGCATCCCGGCCGCGGCCGGCGCCGGATTCGATCTGCGCGCGGCCGAATCCGCACGCGCCGCCGATCTCGCCATGGCCGCCTACGACACCACTTCCGTCGCGAACCAGTACTTGCAGGGCTGGCTTCTGCACGATCTCTTCGTCATGCACGGCGCTTTCGGGGCTCCCTACGAGTTCCTGTGGGCGAATCCCTATCAGCCCGGCTTGAGCTACTACCACGCGCCGCTCGCGGCTCACGACAGCGTCGTTGGCCAACTTTTTATCCGCTCCGGCTGGGAGGATGACGCGCGCTGGGCCGGCTTCTTCGGCGGCCGGCTGCAGACCTGCGCGGACGGCAAGCCGCAGACCCTCGATCTAGCCTCCACCAAGCTGCTCGACTTCGACGACGCTGTGGTCGCGGTCGCCGGCGACGCGTCCTCGATCGTCATCGGGAACGCCGCTACCCGGATCTTTCTCGTGGGCCTCAAGCCGGGGCGCCGATACCTGCTCGAAATCGGCCACCGCCAACGCGAGGAGCGCGCGGACCCGGGAGGCATCGTCGATCTGGAGTTCCGCGACGGGTTCAGCGGAACGATCCGGCTGCGTTCTCAGCGATAGAAATCGCGAATGCGAACCTCGACACCGGAGCCCGCCAGCGCCTTCTCGAACGCGCCCAGATCCGAGCCGCGGTAGTGATAGGGGATCACCACGCGCGGTTTGAACGCCCGCACCGCGGCGGCAGCCTCCTCGGGAGGCATCGTGTAAGGGAGGTTCATGCACACGTAGGCGACGTCGATATTCTTGAGCGCTTTCATTTCGGGAACGCCTTCGGTGTCCCCCGAAAAGTAGAAGCGCTTGCCGCCGTAGGTGAGCACATAGCCGTTGCCGCGGCCCTTGGGATGAAACAACTGGCCGGCGGCCGGGCCTCGCACCAGGTTATAGGCGGGCACGGCCTCGATCTTCCATGCGCCGAAATCTCGCGTCTCGCCGTTGCGGAGGACGGTCACGCCGGCAACGGATTGAGCCACCGCGGCCGGCCCCATCACCACCGTTTTCGAGCTGCGTACCAGGGCCAGGGCCTTGGCGTCCATGTGATCGAAGTGATCGTGCGTGATGAGCACCAAGTCGGCCATAGGCAGCCCGGTGTAGTCGCCCTGGCTGAACGGGTCGACGTGAATGACCACGCCGCCGCCTTGAATCATGAGGCTGGCGTGGTGGATGGGAGTGATCTTGACGACGCCGGCGGAGGTTTGGAAATCGTCGGCGGTGCGCGACGGCTGCGCCTGGGCAATCGCCGCTGCAAACAGGAGCGGATAGAGAGCGGCCTTCATACCCAAGGATTCTAGCGCGTCTGGCGGGACAGGCCTCCGGCCTGTCCCGTGGCTAAACCGTGGCGGCCGCCTCGGCTTGAAAGCTGTATCCGAACCCGCGCACGGAACGAATCACGCGCGGATCGGCGGGATCGTCCTCGATCTTCTGGCGCAGCCGCAGAATGTAAACGTCTACCGCCCGTTCGGTCACGACGCGGTCGTAGCCCCACACCGCGTCCAGCAGTTGGCCCCGCGCGAAGACTACTCCGGGCCGGCTCATCAGGAACTCCAGCAGCCGGAATTCGGTGGCCGTAAGTTCGAGCTCGCGGCCCTCGCGCCATACCCTGCACGCTACCGGATCGAGCTCGATCGAGCCCACTTTGAGACGCACGAGCGGCTCGGCGCGCGGCCTCAGCTGAACCCGGATTCGCGCCAGCACCTCGCCCATGAAGAAGGGCTTGACGATATAGTCGTTCGCCCCCATCTCGAGCCCGATGATCCGGTCGGCCTCGGAGGCCTTGGCGGTGAGAAACAGGATCGGAGTGCCAGCCAGTTGCGGGTACTGGCGGAGGAGCCTGCAGATCTCCAGCCCGTCGCAATCCGGCAGCATGATGTCGAGCAGGATGAGGTCGGGCCGTTCGCGCAGGCACAATTCCACGACGCCATCGCCTTTGGTGGCGGTGACGACACGGAATGCCTCCCGTTCGAGGTTGTATTTGAGCAGGGTGAGGAGGTCGGCGTCGTCCTCAATCACCGCTACCTTCTTCATGGCAGCGCCCCCCGGTTACGGCTGATCCAACTCAAGGGTACCGGAACTCTGTTGCAGTAGCGTTACAGCAGAATTAAGGGCCTGTTGAAAAACGGAATGGCCAGGGGACGCCGCCCTAAAGAAAACCGTCTCTTCGCCGATATGTAATCAGGCGGCAATGCGGGCCGCGTAAGTTGAAGATGTGCTCAAGCGTTGCGGCTTAGAGGGAGGTCATTTGCGGGCTAATATTCTCGTGGTCGGTCTGGATGAACTGCTCGAAGCCGAGCTGTGCCGTGCCCTCAGAGCGCTGCGGCATAGCGTTCTGTCGGAAGCGTTTACGTCCGCGGCCGACTGCTTGGCAACCATTGAACGCGCTGGAGCGGACCTGGTTTTCTGCGGGACCGACCGGCGACAGTACGAACCGATCCTCGAAGACCTGCGCCAACGGGGGCAGGCCGTCCCGGTTGTTGTGGTGAGCCGTCTCCCGGAAACCGGCGACTGGCTCGATGCCATGGATGCCGGGGCATGCGACTACTGCGCCGCGCCCTTCGAGCCCAAACTCGTCGAGCGCATCGTCGAGAATACGCTACAATACCCTTGCGCGGTGCCCCTGGCGGGCTGATGGGGCGAGGGCGTAGCCAATGGTCATCCTGTCGCTCGTCTGCCTGGTCCTGGCCTTCCTGGTGTTGCGCGCCAAGAGGCCGGCCGAGACCCCTAACTCCAGCCGTCTCTATCGCGTGGATAACCGCGTGGTGGCCGCGGTCCTAACCGTTCTCGCCCTGACCTTTGCGTTTCTGGCGTGGCAGAGCGGCCGGCCGCTCTTTTAGGACGGTCCCGCCCGACCGCGGCCGGGTCCGCGTTCGCCCTTTTTCGGGCATAATGAACCGGGAGGTCGGCTGATGACAAACACGTGGGAACGAATCATCTCCGCCAACATGGAAGCCATCGAGGTCCCGGAAAGGGCCACCCCTCTGTTCAAGCCCAAGCGCGGCGGGTTCGTATGGGTTGTGATCGGGAGCGGCGAGGTGCCTACACCGCCGCCCACCATGAATCGCCAGGACCTCGCT
Organism: Bryobacterales bacterium; assembly: GCA_963719445.1. Taxonomy (GTDB): domain Bacteria; phylum Acidobacteriota; class Terriglobia; order Bryobacterales; family Bryobacteraceae; genus DASWZN01. Next base: position 959,767 of record OY970385.1, on the reverse strand, counting down.
ACCCGCGGCGGCCGTGAGGTAGACCTTGACATCTCGGACCCCAGTTTCCTGCTGCTTCACAAGACCATCGGCATGACTTCGTACACGCACTGCATTCCCTGGGATGCCATCGCCGACATCGTCTTCGTGAACACAGAAGCCGGATAGCGCGCTCGGCCGATGGCCGATGGCTGACGGCTGCCGCCGTCCGTCGTTTCGCCCCCCTCATCCGGAAATCCTGCCCTTCGTCCGTTTCCAAGTGTCTCCTTCGCCGCGCCGGCTTACCTTTGCATTGAAGGGAGTCCCAGATGGTTGCACTTGAGAACGTGAGCCGGCGGTTTCCGATGGACCACCAGTTCGTGAGCGCCCTCGAAGGGATCTCGCTCAGTCTGGACGCGGGCGAGTTCGTGGCCGCCGCCGGGCCCAGCGGCAGCGGGAAATCGACGCTGCTGAACCTGATCGGCTGTATCGACCAGCCCACCAGCGGCTCCATCCGCATCGACGGTGTGGAAACCCGCCAGCTCGGTCCGGCCCGGCTCTCCGAGTTGCGCCGCCGCAAGATCGGCTTCGTCTTCCAGACCTTCAACCTCATCCCGGTCTTCACGGCCTTGGAGAACGTGGAGTACCCGCTGCTGCTCCAGCGCGTTCCGGCGCGCGAGCGGCGCCGGCGCACGCTCGAAGCTCTGGAAAGCGTTGGCCTCAGCACCCGCGCAGGCCATCGCCCGGACCTGCTCTCCGGCGGCGAACGGCAGCGGGTTGCCGTGGCGCGCGCCATCGTCCACCGTCCGGCGCTGGTGCTCGCCGACGAGCCCACCGCCAATCTCGACACCGCCAACGCCACGCAACTGATCGACCTGATGCGGGCTCTCAACCGCCAGCTCGGCGTCACTTTTCTGTTCGCCACGCACGACCAACGGCTGCTCGACCACGCAGATCGCGTCATCCGCCTCTGCGACGGCCGCATCATCACCGACAGCGCCAAGGAGACAGATCATGAGAACCTTTCTTTCGCTCGCCTTTAGGAACATCTTCCGCAGCCGGCGCCGCACGCTGATGATGCTGCTGGTAGTGGCCGGCGGCGTTTCCGCGCTGCTGCTCGCAGGCGGCTACTTCTCGTACATCTTCTGGGGATTCCGCGAGACCACGATCCGCAACGGCCTGGGTCACCTCCAGATTTTCAACGCCCGCTATTTCGACCACGACGAGGCGCGGGTGCTCGAAAACGGCTTGACCGGTTATGAGGGTGTCAGGACTATCGCCCAAACCACGCCACACGTCACCGGCGTCGCGCCGCGCATCGAGTTCTTCGGCATGGTCTCGAACGGCCAGAAATCCGGAACCTACATGGGGACCGCCGTGGTCCCCGCGGCGGAACGGAAGATGCACTTCGTTCCCGACGTGCAGGCCGGCCGCTGGTTCAACCTCGAGGGCGGCGACAACGAGGTCATCGTCGGCGCCGGCCTGGCGCGCTCCATGAACGTCAAGCCCGGCGACGGGCTGACTCTGCTGGCCGTCACCGCCGACGGCGCGCTCAACGGCATCGACGTGGACGTGGCCGGCGTCATCACCACGCATTTCAAGGAGCTCGACGACCGCCTCTTGCAGATGACCCTGCCCGCGGCCCAGCGCCTGCTCCAGACCGATCGCGTCACCAAACTCGTCGTCGGCCTCGACAACACGGACAACACCAAGGCCGTCCGCGCCGTGCTCGCATCACGCCTGGCGGGCTCCCAGCCCAGGGTGATCCTCAAGGACTGGCAGGAGCTGTCGCCCATGTACAAGCAGATCGTCCTGATGTTCGGCGGGATTCTGGCCTTCATGGGCGTCATCATTTTCTTCATGGTGGTGATGTCCAGCTCCAACACGATGATGATGGCGATGTTCGAGCGCACGCGCGAGGTGGGAACCATGCTGGCGCTGGGCACGCCGCGCGCCTGGGTGCTCACGCTGTTCGTGCTCGAAGGCGCGCTGACCGGCGTCTTTGGGGCCGTGGCCGGCGTGCTCGCGGGCAACGGGCTGGCCGCACTGCTCAACCGGGCGAACATCCAACTGCCGCCGCCACCCGGCAACTCCACCGGCTTTCCGCTGCGCATCTTCCACGTCCCCGAGTACATGATCCTGGCCTCGATCCTGGTGGTTCTTACGCTGGCGGTGGCTTCGGTTCCGCCGGCCTGGCGCGCATCGCGGCTCAAAGTAGTGGAGGCCCTGGCCCACGTCTAGGTAGGACAGGCCTCCGGCCTGTCGAGGACTAAATCATGCTTCGCACCGCACTTCTCAGCATTCTGATCGCCGCTGCCGCCTCGGCGGCCGCGCCCGATCCCAACGCGCTGCTCAAACAGTTCGACTCGCTGCGGAACGGCTGGGATTCCTACGTCGTCCGGGTCAGCATCCGCAATTACGAGCAAGGCAAAGAGGACGAAGAGCACCTCTTCGAGGTCTACCAGAAGGGCACGGAGAAGAGCTACGTGGAGTTCCTCAGCCCGCGCGAAAAGGGACAGCACCTGCTCATGCTCGGCGACGACATGTGGATCTACCTGCCCGACACCAGCCGGCCAATCCGCATCACGCCGCTCGAGCGGCTCACCGGCAACGCCTCCAACGGCGATGTGGCGCGCACGCATTACGCCACCGACTACGACAGCGTGTTCCTGCGCACCGAGATGGTGAACGGCGCCAGTTGTCACCTGCTGGAGCTGACGGCGCGCCGCAAGGGTTCCACCTATCGCCGCGTCCTTCTGTGGCTTCGCGCCTCCGACGCCCGGCCGGTGAAGGCGGACTTCTTCGTCGCGTCGGGCAAGCAACTGAAATCGGCCACCTACGACCGCTACCAGGAAGTCAACGGCCAGCTCCTGCTGCGGAGCATGACCATTTACGACCATGTCCGCAAAGGCTCGCACTCCGTGATCGAGTACCTGCAATTCACCCAACGCAGCCTGCCGGATCGCATGTTCCACCAGGGGCGTTCGGAGAGGTTCTGAGGATGCGCGCAGATTCAACCCCCCGTCGTCGAGACGAGTCTCGACGCGGCAGGCACGAGTGCCTGCGCCACGCCATCCTCTGCCTGCTCCTGCTGGCCGTGCCAGCGGCGGCCGAGGATGCACCGGCGCAAGCTGACGCCGCCCCCGCCAGCCTGGCCGAGAACCAGACGCGGCTGGCCGTCTCGCTTTACGATGAGGGCTCCTTCGCCGCCGGGCTTCTGGTTCCGGGGCCGTGGGCCAGCGATCTGCTCCTGGCGCAGCCGTCGTTCTCCTGGCGGCACGCCCAGCGCTGGCGCCTCTCGGCCAGCCTCGCCGCCATTGGCAGCGCCGGCGGCGACACTCACGGCCAGTTGCGGGTGAGGGAAGCCTGGGGCGGCGTCACCGCGGGCGATTTCGATTTCAGCCTGGGGAAGAAGATCCTGCGCTGGGGCACGGGCTACGCCTTCACGCCCACCGGCGTGCTCGATCCGCCGCGCGATCCGACCGACCCCACCGACCGCCTCAGCCTGAACGAGGGACGCGAAATGGTGGAGGCCGATTGGGTCAGTGGCCGCAACGCTCTGGCCGCAGTCTGGGCCAGCGCCGGCGTCTTCGGCCAGCGCCCGGCCGGGATGACCGACACCACCGCACTCCGCTACAACACGCTGATCGCGGGCTTCGATTCGTCGGCGATCTTCGCCCACGATCCCGGCCGGCCGGATTTCTACGGCGCCAACTTCACCCGCGTGGTGGGCCAGGCGCTCGAGGTTCACGGCGAATTCGCCCATCGCGAAAAGAACGCTGCCCTCCTGGGCGGCAAGTACATGGTGCACTCGGGCGTGAACACGATCTTCGAGTTCTACTCTCCGCCCGCGCCCCGCCTGGGCCAGTACATGTTTCTGAGCGTGGGCAAGTCCCGCCTGCGCGAGCTGCCGGGCTGGAAACAGTGGGACCTCTCACTCGCCCTGCTGGCCAACACCACCGACCGCAGCCGCATGCTGATTCTCGACGTCACCAGGCGCGTGGCGGACCACTTCTCGCTGGTGGGACGCACCGAGGCGCCGAGCGGAAAGAGGTGGCGCTCCGAGTATGGTATGATCCCGTACTCCGCCCTGGTGTCGATCGGGTTCCGGTATCAGATATGAGTTACGGCAGCGGCAAACGTGGGGGATTCTGGCGGTACCTGCTGCGCCTCGTGCTCATCGACCTCGGCGCCGCAATCGTCGCTACGCTGGCGCTGGCGGGGATCGCGTATCCGGTCAGCGCGCAGTTTGTCTTCAATACGCTGCTCATTTCGCTGGTCTACTCTTTCACAATTGGGGGCATGGCCGGTCTGTTGCTGCCGCTCATCGCCGAGAAGGCTAGCCTGTGCGGCTCGGGCAAGAAGATCGTAGTGGTCGCTGTCAGTATCGTGATCCTGACGGTCGCAGGCTGCGCGCTCGCCACGGTGATTCTGGTTCAGGTCGGGTTGCGCGCCCCGACCGACGCTTGGTCGAACTTCTGGGGGATCGTCCGCTTCTGCATCGTCATCTCGCTGCTGGTGGGCCTGGGCGTGTACTTCTTCGAGTCCATGCGTTACCGCCTGGCCGAGACCACGCTCGAGCTGCGGACGCGACAGCTTGACCAGGAACGCGCCCAGAAGCTGGCCACGGAGGCCCGGCTTTCCTCGCTCGAATCGCGCATCCACCCCCATTTCCTGTTCAATACGCTCAACTCGATCTCGGCCCTGATCCGCGACGAGCCGCAGCGGGCCGAGGAGATCGTCGGCCGGCTGGCGGCGCTGCTCCGGTTCTCGCTCGATACGAACCAATGCAGCCTGGTTCCGCTCGAGCAGGAGATTAAGATCGTCCGCGATTACCTCGAAATCGAGAAGGCGCGCTTCGGCGAGCGGCTCCGCTACTCGATCGACGTCGCACCCGAGGCGCGGCACGCCAGCCTGCCGCCGCTCGCGGTCGAATCGCTGGTGGAGAACAGTGTGAAGCACGCCATTGCGCCGCGCCGCGAGGGCGGGGAGGTCCGGGTAAGCGCGCGGGCCGGCGACGGCTCCATCGAAATCGAGGTGGCGGACAGCGGGCCGGGCTTCTCGCTCGAAGCCATCCCGCGCGGCCACGGCATCGACAATCTCCTGGCCCGTCTCGAAGTGCTCTACGAGGGCCAGGCCAAGCTCGACGTGGGCTCGGCGGATGGCCGGGCTTCGGTTCGACTGATACTGCCGGAGCGGGCATGAAGCTGCGCGCCTATCTCGCCGACGACGAGCCCCTCGCGCTGAAGCGTCTGGCGCGGCTGCTCGAAGAGACCGGCCGTTTTGAAATCGCCGGCAGCGCCAGCGACCCCGTGGCCGCGATCGAATTCCTCTCCCGCGAGCGCGTGGATGCGCTGTTCCTGGATATCGAGATGCCGGGGCTCAACGGCTTCGAGCTCCTGGCGCGCCTGCCGCGGCAGCCGGCGGTCATCTTTACCACGGCCTTCGATCAATACGCGCTGCGGGCTTTCGAGGTCAATGCCATCGACTACCTGCTCAAGCCGGTCGAGCCCGAGCAGCTCGAGCGCGCCCTTCGCAAACTGGAACGGCTAGGCGGCGCGTTGCCCGAATGGATGCGCCAGCCCGATTTCCGCGCGGTGCTCGATCAGCTCACCGCCTCGCTCAAGCCGCACGAGCCGCCCATGGATCGCATCGCCTCCCGCGTGGGCGAGCGCGTCCAGTTCATCGACCTGGCGCGCATCACGCACTTCTTCGCCCAGGACAAGCTGACCTTCGCCGCCTGCGCGGGCAAGAACTATGCCGTCGATCAGACCATCGCCCAGCTCGAGCAGAAGCTGGCGCGGCGAAACTTCCTCCGCATCCATCGCTCGACGCTGGTGAACCTGGACTGGGTGCTGGAGGTGACCTCCTGGTTCGCCGGCGGCGTCCTGTTGCGGCTGAAGGACGAGAAGCATACCGAACTGCCGGTGGCCCGCGACCGCGTACGGGGCCTTCGCGAACGGCTGGGGTTCTGACGCGACGTCGTTCCCCGCCGCTGCCGCTCCGGCTTCCGGATGGCGCGCAACACGGTCCCAGCCCGTGAGTGCCATTTCCTGTCGCGAACGGGTTCTTCCACGGGGCTCACAGGACTAGACAGCAAGGCGACCGCTTGATCTGTGTGACCTGCCCATCGTTCAAGCTGGGGGGGTCGCCGGTGCGGTTCTCATATGCGTACATCAGATTCGAGATTGCTGAATCGTGAACCGGAGTGAAACTGGACCCCAGCATAACGTGTCCCAACTCATGTGCCGTCGAGTATCTGGCGGCCGAAGCGGCAAGGATGCAGGCCGGCCTGCCCGGCAAATGGCCACCGCAACCGAGAAGCCCGGGCGTGGCGAATCGGTTGACATAGTAGACCACGATATCGGTCGCAGCCACGAACCCTTCCAAGCGCTGCACTTCGGCGAAATCGCCGCTTGTGATTTCCCATTCGCATCTGCCGTTCACCGCCGCCAACCGTGTGGCTTCGTCCTCGGGAAGTCCCAACGACAATCCGCTACCGAAATCGATCCTGATTCCATGTGGCGCATACGCCCGCTGCGTGGCTCTAAAGACGCGGTCGAACGAGACATTCGTCAAACTAAGGCTCCGGAAATGCAGCCGGACGCGGTGCGTGTACACCGGTGGCTGATCGTACAACGGAATGTAAATGATCCCGGGATTGTCCCGTCCATCGAAACGGTAGTTCATTCCGTCCGAGCTATTGGTGCACCCAACGTAGTGATGCAGCAGCCAGTTGACCATACGGCACTTTTTTTGAAAGTCAGCCTCAGCTTTGACTACTGGAAAATTGAATTCGATCAACCCCCATGTGCTGAGTCCATTCGCCGCGGCGATGGATTCCCAAGTATCGTGAGTTTGGACGTGATACTGATCACCCCCTGCCGGTGGGAACGACACCGGACCGATAGGTCTTTCTTCGAGCATGTCTTTCCTCCTGTTATGCGGGATGCGATCTGAACCGTGCCGACGGCACGGCGGGCGCTTGGCACCTCAAGCATAGAGAACCGCTACACCGAGATTAAGCGCCGACGTGTCTAAGTGCAAGCGGTTCGGCTCTGCATCTGGCCAATCATAGGCGTCAACCCTGCAACGCCTCAGGAACAATATGGCCGCGGATGAACGCAGATCAACGCCGATCAAGAAGACAGCAGGCTTATCAGCGTTTATTCGCGTTCATCCGCGGCCCATGATTCATAGGTTGACGGCGGGGAACTTCATGAGGCGGGGCGCCTCCCCACAACGGTTAAACACACGCCGCAGGGTAGTCCGCTAAATCTGTGTGGCCAACGGGAGGAGTGCTTTCGCCGATTGTTCGTATTGGATGGAGCCTCCAGGGGGAGCATGGCTCCCCCTGGTCCCTTGGAATGGCCAGGGAGCTAATCTCGGACAGCCTGGGACAGGAGCTTGCATCTCCTGAGCAATGGGTGCGACCCCCACCCTGGCCTCCCAAAGATCAAACCTCAGCTCGTTTGGCTTTCACTTTTGCCCAACGAGCCTTGACCGCATTGCGGGCGCTGTCGCTTCGCTGTTCAGGCGTCATCTTGGCGGCCCTAGCTGGGCCACCTTTCTTGCCACCCTTGCGGCCGAGGGCGACGGCAGCCGAATTCTTCCGTTTAGCCACTTTTTGATTATACGAGAGCGGTCACGAAAAAGTCAATAGTTTTTTCTTGACAATACGTGAGCGCTCACGTATACTTTAACCATGAAGCAAAAGACCCCGACCAACGCGCCAACGCTGATCGGGGTCAGAATCCGCACAGCCGAAGCCGTACAGACCCCACAAGTCCAGTATGCGGCCTTTGGCTGTGTTTCTCAAGGAGAAAACAGCCATGACCTGCCACTCATGCCGCGTTGAATGCAAGCGTCACGGGAAGGACCGCAAGGGCAACCAGAGGTATCAGTGCCGCCAGTGCTCCAAGACCTTCCTGGAACCCCAAGAGAAGCCGCTAGAGGGCATGTACTTGCCCGTCGAGAAGGCCGAGATGGTCCTCCGAATGCTCCTGGAGGGCAACAGCGTTTCGAGCGTCGAGCGGTTAACCGAAGTTCACCACACCACGATTCTCAAGCTCCTGGTTCTCGCGGGCGAGAAGGCAGAGCGGCTGATGGGTCGGAAGCTCATCAACGTTCCGGTACGCGACGTCCAAGCTGATGAGCTTTGGTCTTTCGTCGGCAAGAAGGAGAAGATGCTCCGGCCTGACGACGATCCCACGCTCGGCGATTGCTATACGTTCGTGGCCATCGAAACCCACTCCAAGCTGGCCTTGAACGTCACGATTGGCCGGCGCGATCAGTCCAGCACAGATGTCTTCATCGAAGGTCTACGGCAGGCCACGTGCGGCCACTTCCAACTGACCACGGATGGCTTCGCTCCGTACCGCACGGCTGTCTCGAACACCCTTGACGACCGCTGCGACTTCGCGCAGCTCATCAAAGTGTACCGCTCCACACCGGAAGGCGAACGCCGGTATTCCCCGGCTGAGGTGGTGAGCACGGAGGTGGTCCCATGCGTCGGCAGACCCGATCCCGAGAGGATTTGCACCAGCCACGTCGAACGTCAGAACCTCAGCACCCGAATGAGTGTTCGGCGCTTCACGCGGTTGACGAACGCCTTCAGCAAGAAGTTCGAGAACCACTGCGCGGCCATCATGCTGTGGTTCGCGTTCTACAATTTCTGCCGAGTCCACAAGACGCTGAGGACCACGCCCGCGATGGCTGCGGGCATCGCTGACCACATCTGGAGCGTGCGAGAAGTGCTGGAGGCGGCTTAACACATCTCCTTCTGGAGCCAGCTACCGAAGATTGAAGGAACATGAGATGTTTGCATCGCCCCGGTAAGACATCGCCACCAAGAGAGGAGATGTCGGAGACCAGGACGGAGCCGAGATGTCTATCCCTAGAATCTCAGGCGCTACCTTTCCGGTCCCGCGACCAAGCATCCCACTGTCCCCAACGATTCTGGCCACTCCCTCCTCCAATATTCTGTCGCAGACGACATTCATCAATACTGGGGTGATGGTTTTATTGGATACCACCAGCCAGCGTATCTTCTTTACCTCGTTACTTTCATCATGGTCAAACACAATAGCCGTTATCTTCCGTGGTTCAGGACTGAGGAACTTCATGGCCTGAGAGAGGCATCCATTGATGGTATTCTGCTGATCTCGGTTCTGTTTCTGAAGCGTCTGGTTTATGCCTTCCTTAACGGCGTACGATGTCTGCAATTCCACAACCTGATGATTTAGAGCCTTCTCGGTGGATTGCATTTGCTCCGTCAGCTTTAGCCGTTTGGCTTCGGCCTCTGTTTTGATTCTGCTGGCAGCCCCGGTCAGATTCTGGTGGTCGTCGTAGACCGTGAGAACGGCCGAGATGAGGAACAACCCCATCCACCCAACTACAACTACGGCAACACTCATGAGGGTGTTTCGCGTCCATCTCCCCTTCATATCACCGTACCTCCAGAGGACGAGTTCCGCGACGAGGAATAGAACGAAGGTGAAGACCACGCCTCCCCAATTCGAGCCGATGCGAAAGGGAAGCGTAGCGGCAGATCGCCAAAGCAGATTAATGAAGTGTCCAACAAGACTGGCTGGCATTCCGTCAGCCTACCACTTGCCAAACCGGGCCAGTTGGCCTTTGCGCGGCAGGGGGGCCTAGGCAAGGGACAGCCCCCGGGCACACACAAATAGCGGACTACCCGCCGCAGCCTACCCCGCCCTCCCGCAGTGCGAAAATCGAACCATGGAGAACCGCGAGATCGCGCGACTGTTCTCGGAGACCGCGGATCTCATGGAGATCGCCGCCGAGGACTCCTTCCGCATCCGCAGCTACCGCAACGGAGCCTCCGCCATCGAAGGCTACCCCGAGCGCATCGAAGATATCCTCAAGGACCCGAGCCGTAAAGTCACCGACATCCCCGGCATCGGCAAAGGGCTCGCCAGCGCCATCGACGAGATCGTGAAACGCGGATCGTTCGAACGCCGTGACCTGCTGCTCACCAAGTACCCGCCCACCGCGCTCGAGCTGCTCAAAATCCAGGGCCTCGGCCCCAAAACCATCGCGCTGCTCTGGGAGCACTACCGTGTCAGCACCATCGACGACCTCGAGCGCATCTGCCAGGAACAGAAGCTGCGGCTGCTCCCGCGGCTTGGCGCCAAGCTCGAAGAGAAGGTGCTGCGCTCCATCGCCCAATATCGCAAGCGCAGTGGGCGCTTCCTGCTGAGCTTCGCGGACGAGCTGGCGCGCGAGCTGGTGGCTTACCTCGAAACGACACCGGGAGTGGATAAGGTGACACCCGCCGGCAGCCTGCGCCGCGGGAAGGAGACCGTCGGCGACCTCGACCTGCTGGTCTCCGGCCCCGCGCCCGAGGCCGCGCTCGATCGGTTCGTGGCTTATCCGCGAGTTGGCGAGGTCCTCGGGAAGGGCGCCAATAAGGCCAGCGCCAAAGTGGGGCTGCAATCGATCCAGGTGGATGTGCGCGCGCTGCCCGCCGAAAGCTACGGCGCGGCGCTGATGTACTTCACCGGCAGCAAGGAGCACAACATCGCCCTCCGCAGCCGCTGCCTCAAGATGGGCTACACGCTCAGCGAATACGGCCTGTTCCGGCTCGAAGGCGAGGCCAAGGTGGCCGGCGAGACCGAGGAGGAGGTCTACCGGGAGCTCGGCCTGGCCTGGATTCCTCCCGAGCTGCGTGAGAACCAGGGTGAGATCGACGCCGCCGCGGAAGGCCGCCTGCCGCGCCTGATCGAGCCGTCCGACATGCGCGGCGACCTGCACATGCACACCACGGAGACCGATGGCCGCGCCTCGCTCGAAGAGATGGCCGCAGCGGCCCGCGAGCTGGGCTACGAATACATCGCCATCACGGACCACTCCCAGGCGCTGGCCATGGCCAACGGGCTCGATGAGGCGCGCGTGGTGGCTTTCGCCCGCAGCGTGCGCGAGATGGATCAGAGCGGGCTCGGCATACGCGTGTTCTCCGGCATCGAGTGCGACATCCGCCGCGATGGCGCGATGGACCTGGCCGACGACGCCCTGGCCGAGCTCGATCTCGTCATCGGAAGCGTCCACAGCTACATGAACCAGGAGGCCGCCGAGATGACCGACCGCTTGCTGCGCGCGCTCGAGTGCCCGTACATCCGAGCCCTCGGCCACCCCACCGGACGCCTGCTGCTGGCGCGCGATGCGTTCCCCTTCGATTTCGACCGCGTGGCCGCCGAAGCCGCCCGCCGCAACGTCTGGATGGAGATCAACGCCAGCCCCGAGCGGCTCGATCTGCACGACACCCTGCTGCGCCAGGCCAAGGCCCGCGGCGTCCGCTTCGTCATCTCCACCGACGCGCACCACCCCAAGCACCTGCTCAACATGCGCTACGGTGTCACCATGGCGCGGCGAGGCTGGCTGGAGGCATCCGACGTGATCAATACGCTACCATTGAAGAAGTTCCAGCAACTTCTGGGACGGTAAGAAAGCCGTCATCATCTTCCAAACGCTATGAAACTTCTCGTTTTCTACCTGGCTGCCTTGTGTGTGGCAGCCGCCGTCTCCTCTGGGGCCGAGTTCCGCATCCCGATTGAAAAGTACAAGCTGAAGAACGGCATGCGCGTGATCCTTTCGCCGGACAGCTCCGTGCCTGTGGTGACGCTCTACATCATCTATGGCGTGGGCGCGCGTAGCGAGGAAAAGGGCCGCACCGGCTTCGCTCACCTCTTCGAGCACATGATGTTTCAGGGCTCCGAGAACGCGCCCAAGGGCGTGCATTTCCGCATGGTTGAGTCGAACGGCGGCTCGCTCAACGGTTCCACGCACCCCGACTACACCGATTACTTCGAAGTCCTGCCGGCGAACAAACTGGCGGTCGGCCTGTGGTTGGAATCGGACCGCATGCGGGCGCTCGCCATCAACCAGGCGAACCTCGATAACCAGAAAGAGGCGGTCAAGCAGGAGCGGCGGCTTTCTTTCGACAATCAGCCGTACGCCACGGCCGTCGTCGATCGCTGGCCCGAGATCTCCTACCGTAACTGGCAGAACTCGCACTCGCTGATCGGATCGTTCGAAGACCTGAACGCCGCCACGGTGGAGGACGTGGCCCGCTTCTTCCACAGTCATTACGTGCCCAACAACGCCGTTCTGGTGATCGCCGGAGATATTCAGGTTCCCGAGGCGAAGAAGCTGGTTGAAACGTATTTCGGCGACATACCGGCCAAGCCGCTGCCTACGGTCCCCGATATGACCGAGCCTCCGCAGACCGCGCCGCGGAGCGAAGTGTACCAGGACAAGCTGGCCCGCGTTCCCGCCGTCGTCATCGGCTATCCCGGGCCGGGCCGGCGCACGCCCGACTACAACGCGCTGGTCATGCTCGACATTCTGCTCACCGGCGGCGAGAGCTCGCGCTTCCAGCAAAACCTGGTCAAAGGCAGGAAGTCGGTCATCCAGTTCGAGGCCAATCTCGGCTGGCCGTTCGCCGCCGCCACCGACTATATAGACCCCGGCCAGTACGCCATGCTGCTGCTCTACAATCCCGGCTTCAAGGCGGAACAGATCGTGGAGCAGGTGGAAGAGGAGATCGGGAGGATCGCCAGCGACGGCGTCGATCCGAAGGAGCTGGAGCGCGCCCGGACGTATTTCCGCTCCTCGCGCATCCGCCAGCTCCAGAGCTCGCATAGCCGAGCCGCGCTCCTCGGAAAGTTCGAGCTCCTCGACGGCAATCCCGACTACATCAACACGGAGATGGAGGGCTTTCTGGCCGTGACGCCCGCCCAGATCCAGGCCGTCGCGAAGAAGTACATCGATCCGGAGAAGCGGACGGTGCTCGACATCGTGCCCGCCGGCGAACCCGGCGACGCCTCCGCCAGCGGAGGCGGGAACTGACATGCGCGGCCTCCTCACGCTCACGGGCGCGGTTTTACTGCTGTCACAAGTTCAAGGTCAGACCATGGATAGAACGAAGCCTCCTCAGACTCCCGATTTGCCGGTCTACAAGCTTCCTCCCGTTTTCGAGACCCGGCTTCCCAACGGCTTGACGGTCCTGCTGGTCGAAGACAAGCGCTTCCCCATGGTGACCGCCCGCCTCGGCTTTGAGGCCGGCGCGAAGTTCGACCCGACCGAGCTGCGCGGCCTCTCGGAGACCACGGGCGCGTTGCTCACGGAAGGCACCACCCACCGCACCTCGCGGCAGATCGCCGAGGAAGCTGCTTCGATCGGCGGCAGCCTGCACGCGGACTCCTCCGCGGATTCGCTCCTGCTGGCCGGGAGCGCCCTTTCGGAGAACCTGCCGCGGCTGCTCGACCTCATGGCCGACGTCGCGCGCAACGCGAACTTCCCCGAGGACGAGGTGGCCCTCCGCAAGCAGAACCGCCAGCAGGAACTGCTGGCGCAGCGCGCCGACGCGGGCTTCCTGGCGGATGAGAAGTTCTCCGAAATCATCTTCAGCCCGCATCCCTACTCGCGGCAGGACCCGACGCCGGAATCGATCCACCGGCTCGATCGCGCGGCGCTGGTTGGCTTCCGCGATCGCTACCTGGTTCCGGCCAGCGCGGTGCTGGTCCTGCTCGGCGCGCTTCCGGAACGGAAGCAGGCGCTCGATTTGATCCAGGCGCGGTTCGGCGACTGGCAGAGCAAGGAAACGCCCGCCGCCCCCGAGACGCGGTTTCCGGCGCCAGGGAGGTCCGTCACGCTGGTTGACCGCCCTGGCTCCGTGCAGGCCGATCTGCGCATCGGCCGGCTGGCCGTGACCCGTAACGATGCGGACTATTTCCCGCTGCTGGTGGCCAACACCATCCTGGGCGGAGCCGGCAGCTCGCGCATCTTCGCCAACGTTCGCGAGAAGATGGGGTACGCTTACGACGTCCACAGCGTCGCCATGCCGCTGCGGGATTCCGGATACTTCTCCGTGGTCACGCAAGTGCGCAACGAGGTGATCGCTCCCGCCATCCAGGCGCTCCTGGCCGAGATGCGGGAGATCGCCACCAAGGACGTCTCCGCCGACGAGCTGGCCACCGCCAAGAATTATCTCTGCGGTGTCTTTGTCATCCGGCTGGAGACCCAGGACGGCCTGGCCAGCCAGCTCGTCGCCACCAAGCTGCTGGGGCTGCCGCTGGACTATCTCGAGAAGTACACCGCGCGCGTGCGGGCCGTCGACGCAGCCGGGATTCGCGCCGCTGCGGCCAAGTACATCAGCCCCGACGCCGCTTCGCTGGTTGCCGTGGGCGACGCGTCGCAGATCTCCAAACAGCTTGAGACCTTCGGCCAGGTTTCCATCGTGAAGGCGGATTGACTATGAAGCTGCTCTCGTCCCGAACGCGCTACAAGAACTCCATCTTTTCGGTCAACGAAGAGGAAGCCCTGGAGCCGGGCGGCCTGAAGATCAAGCGCGCCATCATCCGCCACGGCCCTTCGGCGGTGATGATGCCGGTGGACGAGAAGGGCCGCGTGCTGCTGGTCCGGCAATTCCGCCTGGCGGCGGGCGCCTTGCTGTGGGAGCTGCCGGCCGGGCGTGTGGACGAGGGCGAAACCGTCCTGGCAGCGGCCAAGCGCGAGCTGGCGGAAGAGACCGGCTATCGGGCGCGAAAGTGGCGCAAGCTTGTCACGTATTATGCCAGTCCCGGCTACGTCGCGGAGACGATGACCATCTACCTCGCAACCGGCCTCACCGCCGGCCAGGCGACGCCCATGGAAGATGAGCGCATCGAGTGCCGCTGGTTCACGCCGGAACAGCTCGACCGGATGATCCAGTCGGGCCGCATCGTCGATGGGAAGACCCTGATCGGCTATCTGCTCTGGAGGAAGTGACGAAAACCGTGGCGCACGCTCTCCCGTGCCCCGGCTCGTGCGAGGCCGGGCGCCGAAGCCTGCGCCACGGATGCTACTTGCTCGGAGCCGCGGCAGCGGCCGGCGCAGCCGGCTTCGCGGCTGGCGGGGCGGATTTCGCGGCGCTCTGAGCCTGATCGTACAAGCCGACGATATCCCGCGTGATGTCGATCGTGTTCGAGGCGTACAGAACCGGCGTCTGCGGCGAGCTCACGTCCAGGATGAGCGCGAAGCCGTGCTCGGCGGCGTAGCGGTCAACTACGACCATCATCTTCTGGCCCAGCTCCTGCAGCACGCGGTCCTGGTCCTGCTGCAGTTCCGCCTGCGCGTCGTCGGTGTCCCGCTGCAGTTGCTTCCGCCGCTGGTCGATGTCCCGCATCAGCTTCTGCCGCGCCTCGTCCGACATGGTGTTGGCGCCCGTGCGGTACTGAGTCTCGAGCTGCTGCATCTCGTTCTGCTTCTGTTCCAGCTCTTTCTTCTTCGGCTCGTACTTGGCGCTGAGCTCGCCGGCAGCCTTCTGCCCGTCCTTGGTTTGGGCGATCGCTTGCTGGATGTTGAGGATGCCTACCCTGGTGGGCGGCACGGCCGCCTGGCCGAAGGCCAGGACTCCGAAAACCAGCGCCAGCAGGGGCGCTCGAAACACACTTTTCATCACGAGATTAACTCCTTCAAGTTCTTGATCTTAGCACAATAATCACATTAACCCGTGGCGCGGGCTTCAGTCTGCCGTCCTGGCACTGGCGCCGGCACCCTCGCCTCGAGAGAGTCTCGACGCGGCACGCCCGAGCGCGTGCGCCACAAAAACTAGAACGTCCGTCCGATCGTGAAGCGGAACATGGTCCGCCGGTCGGGGTAGTTGTATCCCGTTCCTATCGTCGCCAGCGAGTTGCCGTACGTGTACGTGTTCGGGAACATCGAACGGTCCACCACCACAGGCTGCTGAACCGTGCCCGTGTAGGTCGACGGGTTGTACGCGTAGTAGATCCGGAACGGCGCGTTGACCACCGGCAGGATCACTTGCAGCTCGAGGCCCGTCGAGGCCCGCGGCCGCTGGGTCCCGGGAGCGATCTTGATCTCGTTGGTGAACCCCGCCCACGGAAACTCGGCGTTCAACTGGCTCAGGCGCGATGCGCTTATGGTGAGTTGCCCGGGCATCGTCACCCGGTCCCATCCCGCGTCGAAGAATGCGGCCAGCGTCACCGGTCCGAAGATCGGGATGCGGTATTCGAAGTTGCTGATGAGCTGCGTATCGCCGCCGATGGCAACCGCCTGATAGATCGGGATGGTCATGGTGGCGGGCGTCCAGGTCACGTTACCGTTCGAATCGAAGGTCTTCTGCAGGCGCTGGGAACCGTCGCCGTTCAACACGTTGACCGTGGCCGCGCTCGGAATGAAGGCGATCGGACTGATGCCCCAGATCTCGAACCCGCGCACGTCCTGCTCGCCGCCGATGTAGAAGCGGTTGAAGGGCGGCGCCGACTTGCCGCCGTACCCGCTAATCATCGTACCCATAAAGCGGAACCCGACCACGTGCCCCTTCTTCAGGGCCGGGTGGAAGTAGCTGAACGACAGCGACGGCTGGACCGTGTTCACATTGCCGCCCAGATAAGCCCCCGCGAACCCGGTCGCAAGCGAGAAGCTGTGGCCGTGCGACGGCGTGATGGGATGGTCCACCGAGTTGTAGGTGTAGGACGGCGTAATGGAGCTCGTCCGGATCCCCGACAACTGGTTCGGCCCGCTCAGCGTCCCCTGAAAGCTGGAGTATTCGAAATACGTCGTCGCCGCCGTGGTCAGAGGCTTGTAGGAGGACAGGCTGTACCCGTAACTGATCCCCACCCGCGAGAAGCTCCGCCGCAGAGGATAGCTCGCAAATACCGTGAAACCGCGGGTGTCCGACGTGTAGTTCAACAGGTTCTGAGTGCCCTCCTGCTGGAACAGCGGAATCAGGTTCTCCCCGTAAAGGATCGACGCCTCGCGGCCCTGATCGTAATTGAAGCGTTGGAAGAACACCGTGAAGCCCACCTGGATCGGCCGATCCAGGAAATACGGCTCCGTGAAGCCGAGCGTCACATCCCGTATCCGGGTTCCCAACTGCGACGAGATGGAGAGCGTCTCGCCCAGGCCCATGAAGTTATTGGTCGAGTAATTGAGCCCGACGAAGCTGCCGGCGATGCCGGACACGCCACCCGTCAGGCCGATCGTGTTCTTGCCCCGCTCCTTCACCTTGAGCGTGATATCGACCGTGTTCGACTGCGGGTTGCGCGTAATCTGCGCCGCCTCCTCTTTCTTGAGGACCTCGAAATACCCCAGCTGATTCAGGCGCAGAACGCTCATTTCCCACATCTTGGAGTTGAACAGGTCGCCTTCGTCGATCAGCAGCTCGCGGCGGATCACCTTGTCGCGCGTCGTAGTGTTGCCCTGGAAATCGATCCGGCGCACGTAGAACTGCTTGCCCTCGTCGGCGTTGATCGTCAGGTCGATCTGGTCCGTCCCCGTCACCGTCTCGGGAACCGGCTCGGGGACGAAGTCTATGTAGCCGAAGCTGCCGTAGAGATCGCGCAGATTCTCCATGCCCTTGCGCAGCTTCTCGGTGGAGAACACGTCCCCCGTCTTCATCCTGAACACGGATGCGGTCAGGCTTTCGGGCACCCGGAACAGCTTCACGCCGACGTAGTTTACGTTGCGCAGCCGGTACAGCCGGCCCTCTTCCAACGGCAAAACGATGTCGGCTTCGACCCCCGGCTTGGGCTTATAGATCAGCGGTATCCGGAACTTTCCCGCGCCTACGTTGCGCAACGTCACCTTCTGCTCGAGCACCTTGATGGCGAAGTAACCCTTGGTCTGATAGAAGTCCTGGATGCGGGACTTGTCCTCTTCCAGCTTGGCGAGGTCGTACGTTTTGGCGAACAGGTTCTCAAACAGGATCGAGTGCGGAATCCCCATCGGCCGCAGGTTCTTCATCGCGTGCACTACCTGCTTCTTGCTGAAAGCCTTGTTCCCCTCGATATCGATAACGCCCACCTTCACCTTGGGGCCTTCGTTCACCTGGAAGGTGAGCTCGAGCGATGAGGGCGGAATCTGGCGCAGCTCCGGAACCACTTCCGCGTATTGCCGGCCGCGCTCGGCCAGGTACTCCTTGATCACAACCACCGCGTGCTGTATCTTGTTCGGGTCGTACTGGGACTCGACGGTGAGGCCCACCTTGCGCTCTTTGTAGCGGTCCAGCAGCTCCGACAGGCTCACCGACTTCATGCCTTCGTATTTGATCGAGCGGATCACCTGCCGCTCCGTCAGCACGAACCGGACGATGATTCCCGCCGTGCCCGGCTCGGTCTCGATCCGGATATCGTCGAAGCGGCCCGTATTCCACAGGGCCATGAAGTCGCGGCGCAGGCCCTCCGGATCGTACCGGTCGCCCTTCCGCGTGAAGATCATCGACCGCAGCGTGTCCTGCGGGACGCGGCGCGCGCCGCGGAATTCGATGGCTTCGATGACGCTCAGATTGGCGGGGGCCGGCGGGGCTACCCGGGGCGCTTCGAAGGGCGCCTTCTGGCCGGGCTGCGCGGGAGGCTGCTGCGGGGGAGTGGGCGCCTTCTCGGGCGGCTGCACCGGCTCGAAAGGATTCTGCTGCTGCTGATTGGGTTGCTGGGGCGGGGACGGCTGCGACTGCGTCTGCGCCGGGGCGGTCAGACAGCACGCGCAAACGAAGAGTACCCACAGGCACCCGTCGGGCCTGTCAAACTTCATGCAGTCTCAGTTCCTCTCCACTCTGCGCGCCCTATTCAGACGCAGTGCCAGCTTCGGGCGTTTCATCTGATGGTCGCCATCCTGCGCAGATTGAATCATTTATTTTAGCACTACGGATTCAACGAACCGCTCGGATCGAATGCTTTCTATTCGACGGCATCCTGGGCCGCGTCCGTTTCATCCTTCTCCGCCGGAGCTGCCTCCCCAAGCAAGGCTTGTGCCGCCGAACGGAGTGCGCTTGGAAACCAGCCCAGCACCAGCCCGTAGATCATGTGCGCCAGCAGCAAGGTCCGCGGCGGACTGTACAGCGTGACGAATACTCCCAGCTTCCTCCAAAACAGAGCCTGAGAGAAGTAGTACCAGACCAGCCCGGCGAGCATCCCCATCAAGGTCACCCGAAGGCGCCTTCCGGTGTCGCCCACCAGCAGGCCGAACGCCATCCCGATCAGGCCCGAAACGGAAAAGTGCAGGCACAGACCCGACACGGTGGCCCATCCGAAGCCGCGCTCGAGCACCTGCTGCCCGCTCAACGTCGAGCCAATCACGTTCGGCGCCGTCCAGATGGAGCGCTGGTCCACCAGCGAACTGGCGGCCAGCCAGCCGAACATGGCCAAGCCCCCCAACACGCCGGCTTCAGTTCCGGCCAGCGCCCTCGGGATCAGGGACCAGCCCCGGCCATGGTTCTCCGGACCCATCAAAAGAGCTTATACTAGCACGCCCGCACCCCTCGGCGTGGCGGACAGGGGCGCGAGGGCGCGGGGTGTGGCCGCGGTTGCCGGCGGGGACCGCTGAGCACCTCCTGACCCCGTGGAGGTTTCTGCTGGCGCGCAAGGTGGTGAGCGAGCAGCCGCGGTTCTACTCCGAATTCAGCCCCGCCTTAGCCAGCAGATTCCGCAGGGCGGCTTCGCCGGCCGCGCCGTCCTGCCTGCCGGCGATGTTGCCGTCCCGGTCGATCACCACGTAGCGGGGGTAGGTGGTGGCGGCGTAGAGGGCGGCCAGATTGGTGTCGGCGGTCAGCACGACTTTGCAGGCGCGCGGCGAGTCCGCGAGATACTGCTTCACCTTCCTCTTCGATTCGCCGACATCCACCGCGAGGACTACCAGGCCGTTGGCGGCGAAATCGTGAACCAGGGCGTCAACCGCTTCCTGATCCCCGCGGCAGTAAGGGCACCAGGTCGTCCAGAACTGGAGGAGCACCACCTTGCCCTTGACGGACTCGTTGGTGAACTCCTCGCCGTCGAGCGTTTTCGCATGGAACTTCGGCGCCGGGTCGCGGGAGCCGATTGCCAGCAACGCGCCGCAGCAGAGGGCAGCCATCGCCGCGGCGATCGAGATTCGTGCCCGCATGACGCGATCTTATCAGAGCGGGCCGCCGATGCCTGCTTTGGCGAGCAGTTGGCGCAGGGACTCTTCGCCGCCCGAGCCGTGCTGGTCGCCGGCGATCCTGCCGTCGCGGTCGATCAGCACGTAGTAGGGAAACGAATGTCCCCCGAGGACATCCACGAGGTCGGTGTCCTCCGACGCCACCACGCGGCAGGAGCGGGGCGATTGGCTAAGGTACTGCCTGACTTTCTCTCTCGGCTCGCCCACGTCGACGGCCAGGACCATCAGCCCCTGGTCGTAATACTGGCGTGCGAGGGCGTCCACCGCGGGCTGGTCCCGGCGGCAGTAGGGGCACCAGGTCGTCCAGAACTGCACCAGTACCACGCTGCCTTTGAGCGATTCATTCGTGAACCGCTCGCCGCCGAGCGTCCTGGCCGAATACGCCGGCGTGTGGCCGCACGAGGTAGCGGCGACCCATACGGCCGAGCAGAGGACGGCAAGCGCGATGCGGCGCGGGTGCGGCACGCGGAATTGCATGGGGTGGCTGTAGGACATGCTTCAGGTTGTCCCACTCAGGGCTTGGGAAAGCTGGCGTCGATGAAAGCGGCGACGTCGGCCTTCATCTTGACCAGCGAGGCCGAATCCAGGTAGACCATGTGGCCCGCTGAATTGGTCGTATAGGAGATGTTCTTCCGGTACTCGGGCGTCAAATCCAGATGGTCCATGGAGTAGTTGGCGGCGTAGTAGGGAGTCGCCAGATCGTAGTAGCCCTCGATCACCAGCACTTTCAAGTAGCGGTTCTTGACCATCGCCTGGCGCAAGGCGGTGGCCGTATCTGTGAAGCCTTCGTCGCTGGAACCCCAGTTCCACTGGAATGCCCGTCCCCAGGCGTCATGGGCCGAGATGTAGTACGGCATGTCGGTCTTGTAGCCGAGCTCGCGGCGAATATAGTCGTTGAAGACGGAGACGAACGGCGGCTCGACCATGCCGGCGGGGTCGTAGAAGGGAGTGTCCTCGAATCCCAACGGATCGGGGCCGGTGAAGCGGCCGTCGAGGCGGCCGACGCGCAGCTTCCGATCGGCCAGCAGGCGGTGCGTGAACCCGCGGACATCGACCCGCAGGTTGGTCTCGTCGAAGAACTCCTTGCTCAGTCCGGTGTAGCGGGCCAGGCGGTCGATAACGGCCTGCCGCTCAGCGGGCGTGAGCGCGTCACCCTTGGCCAGCGCCAGCGTGTAATCGTTGGAGGCCCACTGCTCCACTTCCTTGCGCATCTGCTCCAGGTTCTGAGCCAGCTCCGGCGCCAGCTTGTGATGATACGCGGCGATCATGGCGTAGGAGGGGACGATGAGGGCGTAGGGGAGGTCGTTGGTCTTGTTGAACTCCAGCGTCTGGAAGCTCAGCACGGTCGACAAGAGCACGATTCCGTTGAACGAGATTCCGTGCTCCGCGAGGTAGTTGGAGATGCCGGCCGCGCGCGTCGTTCCATAGCTCTCGCCAAGCAGGAACAGCGGAGACGACCAGCGCTCGTTGCGGGTGATGTAGAGGCGGATGAATTCGCTGAAAGACTCGATGTCGCCCTGGACGCCCCAGAACTTCTTGCCCGTGGCGCCGGTGGAGGGGCGGCTGAAGCCGGTGCCGATGGCGTCGACCAGCACCAGGTCGGACTTGTCCAGCAGCGTACTGGCGTTGTCCTCGAGGCGGTACGGCGCGGCCGGCAGGAAGCCTTCCTTTTCGAGCACGACTTTGCGCGGGCCGAGCACGCCCATGTGCAGCCAGATGGAGGCCGATCCCGGGCCGCCGTTGAAGGCGAAGGTGACGGGGCGCTCGTTGGGGCTGGCGCCATCGAGCGTGTAGGCGACGTAGAACATCAACGCATCCGTCGTTCCGGCGGCGTCCTTGATGGGCAGGTGGCCCGCGGTGGCGGTGTAGTGGAGCGTGCGGCCGCCGGCTTGCACCTGGTGATGCGTGGCCACCGGCGGAACCTCCGTCATGTCGAAGTGCAGCTCCTTGGGCTCTTCGCCGGCGGAGGCGGCGTGTTCCGGCCGCGGAACGGGCGTCTCGCGCGGCGACGGGGCCGGAGCGGGCGTGGGCGTGCTCTGGACGGCCGCCGGCTTCTCCTCAGCCGGCTTGGGCGGATTCTTCTGTTGAGCGAACACGCCGGCGCCAAGAGCAAGGACGAGGCAGGGAAGGGCAAAGGAAGGTTTCATATGGCTCACTTCAGATTATAAGGATGGGAGGAGGCCGGGCGCCCTAGCGGCACGAAAATCGTCCGCCGCCCACCGCGCACGGGCGATGAGCGGCGGGGCCGGGACCGCTCCCTGACCGCTCCCTGACGGTCGCGGTGCGGAATGGAGCGCGGCTATACTGAGAGTTTCGAGTCAAACTAACCATGCCTCTCACTTCTTTCCGTACTCTCGTGTGTCTGCCGGTTCTCCTCGGCGCGGCGCTCGCCCAAACAAGCGCGGACGTCGACCGGCGCGTCGAAACCATGCTCGGCAAGCTGAGCCTGGAACAGAAGATCGATCTCATTGGCGGCGTCGACGAAATGTTCATCCGCGAAATGTCCGCCATCGGCCTGCCGCGGCTCAAGATGTCCGACGGGCCCATGGGCGTTCGCACCTGGGGCCCAACCACCGGCTACGCGGCCGGCATCGGCCTGGCGGCGTCGTGGGACACCGAATTGGCCAGGCGGGTCGGCGCATCGCTCGGCCAGGATGCGCGCTCGCGCGGCGTAAGCTTCCTGCTGGGCCCGGGCGTCAACATTTACCGCGTTCCCATGAACGGCCGGAATTTCGAGTACTTCGGCGAAGATCCCTGGCTCGGCGGCCGCATCGCGTCGGCTTATATACAGGGCTTGCAGAGCCAGGGAGTGATCGCCACGGTGAAACATTACGCGGCCAACAACTCCGAGCTCGACCGCAACCACTTCAACTCCGTGGTGGATGAGCGCACCCTGCGGGAGATCTATCTGCCGGTCTTCGAGGCGGCGGTCAAAGAAGGGCACGTGGGCGCGGTCATGAGTTCCTACAACCTGCTCAACGGCCAACACGCGACCGAGAGCGACTTTCTGAACAACCAGGTGCTCAAAAAGGAGTGGGGATTCCGCGGCATTCTCATGTCGGACTGGGGCGCCACCCACGACGGCTTGCGCGCCGCCATCGGCGGTCTCGATCTGGAAATGCCGGGCCCGGAGTTCATGACCAGGGCAACCCTGATTCCCGCGGTGAAGGACGGCCGCGTGCCCCAGGCCACTATCGATGACAAGGTGCGCCGCATTCTGCGTACGGCGATCGAGTTCGGTCTGGTGGACCGCGACCGGACCGATATCAGCATTCCCCGCTACAGCCAGGAGTCGCGCCAGGTGGCGCTCGAATCGGCCGAGAAGAGCATGGTGCTCCTGAAGAACGAGGGCAACCTGCTGCCACTCGACAAGGCGCAGGTTCGCTCGATCGCGCTGATCGGGCCGGACGCCTGGCCAGCCGTGCCCTCGGGTGGTGGCAGCGCCGAGGTTGGGGCGTTCGCGCCGGTCAGTTTCCTCGCCGGCCTGAGCGACAGCCTGGGGACCGGCGCCAGGGTGACCTGGAACCGGGGCGTGAGAGAGCTCCACGATGTTTTCGAATCCCGAGTGGACTTCTTCACGGACGCGCAGGGCGCCAAGCCCGGTTTGAAGGAAGAGCGGTTCGCGAGCGGCGCCCTGGTGGGCGCTCCGGCCGGGACGTCCACAGTGCCGCGCGTCTACTACTGGCCGATCAACCTGTGGGGGCCGGTGCAGCCGGACAGGATTGCGGTGCGTTGGTCCGGCTACTACATCCCGAACAAATCGGGAACGCACCGGTTCATCGTGGCTGCGGCGGGCAGCGATTCCTACAAGCTTTACGTGAACGGCAAGTTGGTGATCGACCAGCCGAGGCGCGAGGGGCAGAGCCCCGGCGAATATGACCTGGACACCGAGGCGGGGAAGCCGATCGAGGTCCGCTTGGACTACCTCGCGTTCAGCAACCGGCCCACGCTTTGCTTCACCGCGTTGCTGGCGGCCGACCTGCTCGAACCGGAGGCGGCGAAGCTCGCCGCGATGGCCGACGTTGCGATTGTCTCCGCCGGTTTCGAGCCGAGCACGGAATCGGAGGG
Source organism: Bryobacterales bacterium (assembly GCA_963719445.1). Lineage (GTDB taxonomy): Bacteria > Acidobacteriota > Terriglobia > Bryobacterales > Bryobacteraceae > DASWZN01. The sequence goes on along the minus strand of OY970385.1, from coordinate 935,803 downwards.
CCATGACCGCACCTGGGGGCTGCCCACGGGTCAGGCCGAGCTTATCAAGTTAATAACTGCCGCGAATCCGCGGACCATCGTGGTTCTCACCGCCGGCGGCGGAGTGGACACCAACCAGTGGCTCGATCGCACGCCGGTGCTGCTGCACACCTGGTACGGCGGGCAGGAGGCCGGCCGCGCGCTGCCGCGGGTGCTGTTCGGCGAGGTGAATCCTTCCGGCAAGCTGCCCATGACCTTCGAGCGCCACATCGAGGACAATCCGGCTTACAAGTATTACAACGAAGTGCCGGGCACGATGGACGTGAAATACACGGAGGGTGTCTTCGTTGGTTACCGGCACTACGATTCGAGCCAGCCGCAGCCGCTGTTTCCTTTCGGCTTCGGCCTCTCCTACACCACGTTCGCGTTCAGCAACCTGAAGGTGACGCCCGCGGCGGGCTCGCCCGAGGCCACGGTGACCTTTGACGTGCAGAACACAGGCAGCCGTCCCGGAGCCGAGGTGGCGCAGGTTTACGTGAGCGATCCGAGCGCCAAGGCGCGCCGCCCGTTCGAGGAGCTGAAGGGATTCGCGCGGGTGGAACTCGCCCCAGGCGAGACGAAGCACGTATCGATCGAGCTCAACCGCCGCTCGTTCGCATATTGGGACGTCGCCAAGCGCGACTGGACGGTTGACCCGGGCCAGTTCGTTATTCGCGTGGGCGACTCCTCGGCGAATCTGCCGCTGGAGGCGGAGTTCGCGGTGGAGTAAGGGGGCTGACGCTCCGTCGCCGGGCAGGCGTGGCCGCCTGTCGCGGCGTCGGCTTCGTCGTGGACATCACAGACCATTGTCACTGCAGCAGCAGCACGGCGATCTTTCCGTCGGTCACGAGATTGTCGCCGGTGGCGTTTTGGGCGTGCTGGGGGATGGCGGAACGGTCCACCATCAGGAGGGAAGCGACGTGGCCGGCGAGGATGAGGTCGTTGGCCACTTTTTCGCGCTCGCGGTCAATCGAGGAATCGATGCGGTGAATGAACGTGCGGTTGGCCTCGGAAAAGCTGATGCCCATGTCATGGGTAGCGGCCACCACCCACACCGGCCGCCCCTCGTATCGATCCGGCCGGAGCCAGATGCGCAAATGGTGGCGGTGGGCGAAGGTGTCGTTCAGCTTTTCGAAGACCATGTCGGGCGGCTTACTCTCAAGCAATAGAACCGAAACCGGCGCCTCGCTGTAACCCTTGTCCTCGGCCAAGGCCTCCAGAGTTTCGAATTTGGCGACGGGGCTCAACGATGAGGCGGCGTGCCAGCCGGCATCGGCGAACGCCTGCTCCACTTGCTGCTTCTCGCCGACCAGCATCAGGTTGGTGAGGTTGGAGTTCTTGGGTGGCTTCTGCGCCACGGTCTGGAACGGTTCGCGGGCCGCGAGCGCGGCAAGAGCGGGGCGGTTGGACACCGCCCTGAGTTTGCCCAGCGGTCCGGGCCCGCCGGGCGCTTTCAGAAACGCGGGAGCGGTTAACTGCAAAGTCATTTCCACGCCCGCATCGTAGGTGATTTCCTGGTCCACCTGTTTGGTGACGGCTTTGGTAGCGCTGCTCAGGATGCCGCCCAGGCCGCCGAGCCTGTCGCCCAGTTTGCCGAGGTCGGCATCGATCTTGCCCGCCGCTGTGTCGGAAGCGAGGACGCCGTTGATCTGGCCTTGGTCGTCAACCCTCTCACGTGCGTTATCGACTGTGGTGAGCCGGGCGGCAATCCCGGCTGGCGCGCCGGCCACGTCCACGCTGGTGAAGTGCAACACCAGAACCGCGCGCTGCTCGCCGCTCGACAACTTGGCCTGCGCCACCACGCCGTGAACCGCGGCGCCTGCGGGAATGGCGTACACATTCCCCGCCATCACGGGGGCGATGACCTCGGCCTCGACGGCATCGTTCGGCCGCGAAATCCTCGATCCGACCTTGGATTTGAGGCGAATCTGCACCTCGGTTCCCGCGGGAAGCTGAAGCGCCCATGCCTGCGCGGCAGCCAGCGCGACGAGCGCGCTACTTCTCAAGAAGTACTTGAACAACACCGTCCACCTCCTTTAACAGACTCTTGTAGCACAAACGGGACGTACTACTTTGAAATGGTTTTGTGCAATAGCGGTCACTGCAAGGGAATGAAGCATGTGGCAGCCTGCCGAGCTTCGGTTGCCCTTGGGAGGCCGAGCCGTCTCCATACCGGTCCACCGGGGTTACTCAGAAATTAAGCGAATTAAAAAATCTCTATATCGCATCAGGGCGTGATGTATAATCATCGCAACCGGGGGGCAAGCCTGATCTCCCGGTTCAATTCTCCCTAAGGAGCCGGTCATGCCCGCCAGCGGAATCTACAATCTCGATCAGAACCTCATTACCTCTGGCTTTCTCGACGGAAAGGGATCCGTTTCCGTTGAGATTACCAATCAGACGAACCCCACCGCCGTGCGCAAGATCGCAACGAACGAGCGCCTGGGGAACGACGAATTCATTGTGGACAACGTCGAAGCCAAAGGCAGCGCGGCAGCCAGCGGCATCACGTTCCTGAACGGGGGCGGGAAGGTCGGGTTCCAAGCTAGCGGCGACGTCTACGCGGAACTGGGCGTTTTCCCGGATCCGGCCAGCGGCACCTTCACGTCAGCCCTCGGTCCCATAGCAGATACGAAGTTCACGCTGGCTGCCGATCCCAATCTCAGCGTCGTGCTGCTTCGCTGGGGTGCGGACGCGAAGGGCACGGCCTCCGGCAGTATCGCCCTGGGAGCCGGCATCGGCACCGTCGACTTCAGCGCCGGACTGCAGGGTGGGTTCTTCTTCTGCGTTCTTCAGCAGGCGCCTCGCACCACTGGGACCGACGATGCTCTCGCGAGCGTCGTCAAAAGCTGGAAACTGCCCGTCCACGTTCGCACGGCGGACGATCTTGCCCCGCGGACGCATCTTCTTGCCGAAGTTGGCGGCTCGCTCACGGCGTCGATATCGGCGACATTCGGCCATGAGTTCAACTGGATGCGACAGATCACCCTGCCGGCCGGGGCACAGGCGATAACCGGAGACATCGGCCTGAAGCTGCAACTCGGGCTCAAGGCCGCCTTCGATCTGACTACTCAGGGAGAATACGCCGTAGTAGTGAGCCGCGAGACTGAGGACGCGGTGATTCGTGTGCGCATCTACAAGCTGAAGCTCAACGGCTTCGACTTTGCGATGACAGCCTCCGCCGCGGCCACGGCCAGCGTCCCGCTTCCGGCGAACTTTGACGATCTTATCAAGGCCACCCTGGGTGTTCATGCGCTTCAAATAATGACCGATCTGGAAGACCCGAACGCCATCAACAACTGGATCGACAAATTCGGCCCCAAGTACGTCACCGACCTGCTGAAGAAAGTCACCGGCCTCGATCTCGCGGCCGCGATGGCGAAGGTGAGCGCGCTGGCGGACCGATGGAAGCAGCTTCCGAGCACCGCCGCGAGCCAGTTCGTCAAGCTCGCGGAAAAGGGCATTCCCGATTTCTCGGACATTCAGCAGGCCGCCCAGCTCGTCGCAGCCAAGGACGGGAACGGGTTGACAACCTTCCTGGAAGGAAAACTCAACGACCTGAAAGTTCCGTTCTTTGGCTCGCCGCTCGGTCAGTATCTGGAAGGCCTTGCGGAGACCGGCGCGTTGACGCTCCTTCAGGACATTCCGGATGGCGTTCAGCAAGCGGCGCAGGGCGCGGTCGATTTCTTCAAGGGAGAGCCAATCGAGAACCTGCTCAATCAGGTCGTAACGGAGATCGACAGCCGTCTCGGGATTAGCGCCATCCTGGCCGACGTGGGAGGGGACCCCGCGACTGTTCTGGACAAGCTGCTTTTCAGTAAACTCGAGGCTTTCCTGGGCCGCACTCCAACGCTTCAGGACATCAAAAACCTTCAGAGCGCCATCAAGAGTCTCCTCGGCAAGGCCAGCGATTTTTACGCCAAGGCCGTGAAGGCGTTGGGGAGCACTTATACGGCGCAGTTGAACGCGACATACCAGAAGACGACTACCGATACGGCGCTGATCGATGCCTCATTCAACTTCGGCAAGGCGGTGGATGTCCCCGGTGTTGCGGCGGCGTTGCGGCAGTTGCTCGCCGGCCGGCTGGACGACTTCCTGACAACACCTCGTGCGGGAGTGACGCTGGCGAGCGGCGCGCTGACCCACCAGGTTAAGCGTCACTCTCACGTCGACCTGACGCTGCCGTTCCTGAAGGTCGAAGGGGACTGGATCGGCAATGCCATGACAACCTTCAACGCGATCGACGAGAACGATGGCCGGCTGATCGCCTACCAGCTCACTATGACCGGAACGAAGGTGGACAAGAGCACGATCACGTCGCTCTGGAGAGGCCGCAACTGGCGCAGCACGTCGATCGCGCTATCCAGCCAGATTCCGGCCAAACTGGCGGCCGGCGGATCGCTCCGGGTGTTCACGGATACCAGCATAGACAAACAACGACACGCCGCCAGCACGGCTTCCGTTCGTCTCGAGGTGGCAAACATGTCGCTCAGCCAACTGGACGACGGCGTCGAGCCCTTCGCGGTGCAGTTCATGCGGCGAGCGTTTCCCGATAACGCCGCGTTTGAGAAGTGGGCTGCGACTGGAGGGCTTCTGCCGGCGCCCGCAAATACCCTCGTGTCGCTGGACGTAGTGCTGCCCGGGGCCGTTCCTCTGGCGTGGCTGAATCGAGCTGTCGCGGACAAGAAGGATCCGATCTACCGGAAGTTGTCGCTGACACTGCAGTTTCTGCTGAAGCGTTACCTGCGGGATTATTACTTCCGAGATGTCGCTCGATACCGCGATCTGGACCCGGCGTACCTGGTGCTGCTCTATGCGGCGATTCCGCCTTCGAATGCGATCACTATAGGCGGCGTCCCGTCGTCTGTCGACGGCGGCATTTACTGGGACACGCAGGACATCAATGCTGTCAGAGAAATGGCGAACCTGGCTCGGGATACGACGTCTGCTCAGGGCTTCCGAGCGCAGCTTGAGCAGGCGCGGAAGCGTCTGGTGGACGCCGGTCAGGTGGGTCTTGCGAGGTATTTCGATCCGGCGAACGGCCTGACGGATATCTTCAATCGGGCCACTTCGGCCACGAACATGGGGTTGCTCAGAGGCGCGCTCCTGTTCGTCGAGAGCAGCGTCATCTTGGACGCACGGGATGCCGCCCTGGGTGCGGCCGCCTTCAACGGTCTGGCGGCGGCTAACAAACCGATCGAGGCGCTGAGGGCGCTGGCCGACTTCGGCAACAAGATCGCTGACGCATTTGACAAGGACCTTTCCAGCGTTTTCGTTGAGGACAACGATGCCCTGCAACGGCTGGCTCCTCTGATCTTCGCCCAGGCATCCTCCGTCTTTGACATCTCGGTTCCAACGACGAACTTCGATTCGACCCTCAATGTGACCGTGCTGAAGCCAGGCGCAGCTATGCCAACGGATTTCCCGGACTTCACGGTTGAACCAGCCGACGTAGCGGTTTCGCTGAACGCGGCGAGCTTTGGGCTTTAATGTCAGTCGCGCGGCCCGGGCCTGTTCTACTTCTTGCCGAACCAGCGGGCCACGGTCGCCTTCAGGCGGGCGAAGAGACCAGGCGGGGGCGTGGGTGAGGCGGCCGGCGGCAGCGCGGCACGGGCCAGCGCGGCCATCTTCGCCGGTCCCGCGGTTTCCGGCGGCGTCTCGATTTTCTCCTTGGAGACCAGGCGCACCAGGTAGATCTGGTAGGCGTAGGTCTTGCGGTAGCGCACCCCGTTCTCTTCCACGATCAGCGAGAAGCCCGGGTACGCGGCGACCGGATGCACCTGAACCGGGTAGAAGCCTTTGAGGTTGCGCTCGACGTACGCCGTCTCGTAGCGATGGTGCCGCGTGTTCCAGATGAAGTAGCGAAAGCTGTCGAACTCGTAGGGCACGTGGCTATCGCCGATGGTGGTCCAAAGCCAGTTGTGCTTCACCTGGCCGCCGTCGTTGACGTCGGCCGTGGCGAAGTACGAAGTGATGCGATGGCCTTCGGAATACTGTGCCACCTCGTCCGGGATGTTCATTTTGAGGCTGCCAGAAAGCACCCATCCGGCGCGGCCGTTCTTCAGCCGGACCAGGGTCCAGTCATCGACCGGCGTGGGTTTGCCGGGCTCGGCCTCCTCCGCTTCCTGCTTCCCGTCGTCGGGGAGCGGGGCCGTCTTCGAGAGCTCCTGCCAGTTATCGGGAGGTTTGATCGGCGGCGGCAAGGGAGGCCGCGGCACACGCCTCTCTTCTCGCGGCTTGGGCGAGGGCTTGGGCCGCGGCGTGGGAGGCGGAAGGATGTTCTGGGGCGCGAAGGGCACGCGCGGATTCAGCTCGTGCGCAACCACGTCGGCCGGCTCGCCCTCCTTGATTCTGTAAAAGCTGGGCGCTGTGCGGTTCGGCTCGGTATGGACGTTCAGCGCCTCGTACGCCGTGGCGGCGCCCTGCGACGGTAACTGGCGGGCGGTTTCAGCCAGCTGGTTCAGTTGCGCCATCTGAGCGGCGGCGAGCAACTGGCGCATGTCGGTCCAGCCCTCCACTCCGCTCGCGGTGCGCACCTTGACGAAGCGCCGGCGCCGGCCGATGATGGCGAGCCGGTCGCCATGCGCGACGGTGGCGACTTCGGGCGAACGCAAATCGACTTCGCGGCGGATCTTGAGGATGGCCGGGCCGGCGTACGCCTCGCCGATCTCCGGCGCGTGCGATGGGCCGGTGGAACAGCCGGCAAGGGCACACAACGCCAGGACGAGCATCCTGCCCCGGCTTTTCTTCACTCGCTCCACATGCCAGTGTACCTACTTCTCGGGATACCCGACCGATTGAGCCAGGACGACGCGCTGTTCCGGGCGCAGCTTGAACGCCTTGCCGGCGGCCGCGTGGTCGACGCTCGCGCGCACCACCGTGACCAGGCCTTCGGAGGCGCAGAACAGGTACACATTCTCGGCGATGAAACCGGCGTCCGCGCCGATGAAATCGGAGCCGCCGTGCGTGCGCGCGGTATCGGCCACGTAGACCAGGTTGACAGCGGCGTCCTTGACGAACGGCTGCGTCCCGGCCACGGCGCGAAGATCGCCCGCCGCAACAGGTTGGAGTGCGTTCGCCTTCGCGTCGTAGACGTAGGCGCCCTCCGGCGTGGTGACGTAGATGTCGATCTCCTGCCAGTTCATGGCCGAGGGCGCGGTGCGATGGCCGTCGGGACGGTTGATGCCGAAGCCCGCCCACAGCAGGTTCGAAAGGGTCTCGAGCGACAGCCGCTTCGCGCTGAACGCGCGGGTGGAGTGGCGCTGCTTGAGCGCCTGCATCAGCGGCATGCCGCCTTCGGTGCGCGGCGCGGGCAGCGCGATCGGCTTGAGTTCCTGCGCCGGGGCGAAGCAGGCGCCCAGCACGAGGCACGCGATAAAGGATAGCGGAGTCTTCATAGCAATCAGTGTAGCCGCTCCGGCCGTCCGCCAGACAAATCACACTAGAAGTAACACCTATCTGTGTGCTACTATGCACTCATAGGAGTGTGAGCATATGGGTCGGAGCAGAACATCCGTGGTTCGGCGCAGCGTGGCGCTGCCTGAGCAGTTGGTGCGGGAAGCGCTAGCCTGGGCGCCGCCGGAATCGGCGGGCAACCTCAACCGGCTGGTCGCCGAATCTCTCGCGGACTTCATCGCCCGCAAGAAGGCGCGCGCCTTCGAGGACGCGATGGCGGCCATGGCCGCCGATCCGGCGATCCGCAAAGAGTGTGCGGCGATCGCCAACGAATTCGCATGCGCCGACCTGGACGGATTGGGCCGTGATTAGCCGCGGCAACATCTACTTCGTCAACCTCGATCCGGCCCGCGGCCGTGAACAGGCCGGCCGGCGGCCCGTCCTGGTCGTCTCGGTGGATTCAATCAACAGACAGCCCCTGGTTGTCACCGTGGTCGTTGGAACGGACGCGGCGAACCTGCGCCACGACTATCCCAGCAACGTCCGCTTGACGGCTCGTGAGACCGGCTTGGCGATGGACACCGTGTTTCTGTGCTTCCAGGTTCGGTCGCTTGATCCGTCGCGCCTTATGGACCCTCGCGCGGGCGCGCCGGTTCCCGCAGGCTCGGCGCCCGCGGCTCGCATGGCGGATGTCGAGCGAGCGATGCGGCTGGTCCTGGGGCTGTGAAGCGCCCCCCTACACGTCGAACTTGATCCCCTGCGCCAGCGGCAAGTCGTTCGACCAGTTGATGGTCACCGTCTGGCGGCGCATGTAGGCCTTCCAGGAGTCGCTGCCGGCCTCGCGGCCGCCGCCGGTTTCCTTCTCGCCGCCGAAGGCGCCGCCGATCTCCGCGCCGCTGGTGCCGATGTTGATGTTGGCGATCCCGCAGTCGCTGCCGCGCGCGCTCAGGAACGTCTCGGCCGAGATCAGGTTGGTGGTGAACATAGCCGAGGAAAGCCCCTGCGGCACGTCGTTGTGCCACGCCAGCGCGTCCTCGATGGCATCGAATTCCACCAGGTACAGCACCGGCGCGAACAGCTCGTCCTTGAGCGCCGGGAGTTCCGGCCGTGCCCGCACGATGGTGGGCTCGACGTAGCACCCGCCAGCGAGATCCAGCTTGCCGCCGCCGCACAACACTTCGCCGCCCTGCTCGCGGATGCGCTCGAGCCCCTGCATCATGTCGGCCACGGCCGAGCGGTTGACCAGCGGTCCCATCACGGTGGCCGGGTCGAGCGGGTTTCCGATGCGGATCTGGCGATACGCCGCGACCAGCGAGTCCGTCACGCGCTTCGCGATGCCGCGCTGGAGGAACAGGCGGCGGATGGTGGTGCAGCGCTGGCCCGCCGTCCCCACCGCGCCGAACAACACCGCGCGAAGGACGAGATCGAGATTGGCGTCGTCCATCACGATCACGCCGTTGTTGCCGCCCAGTTCGAGGATGGTGCGGCCCAGCCGGCGCGCGACTCTCTCCGCCACGCGGTAGCCCATGTCGCAGGAGCCGGTGGCGCTGATGAGCGGCAGGCGGCGGTCGTCGAGCATCATTTCGCCCACCACCGAGCCGCGCCCGATCACCAGGTTGAAGACGCCGCTCCAGCCGTGGCGCGCCAGTACCCGGTCACAGATTTTCTGCACGGCGATGGCCGTGAGCGGCGTCTCCGAGGACGGCTTCCAGAGTACGCAATCGCCGCACACGGCCGCGATCAGCGCGTTCCAGGACCACACCGCCACCGGGAAGTTAAAGGCCGAAATGACGCCGGCCACGCCCAGCGGGTGCCACTGTTCGTACATGCGGTGCGCGGGGCGCTCGCTGTGCATGCTGAGGCCATAGAGCTGGCGCGAAAGTCCGGCCGCGAAACCGGCGATGTCGATCATCTCCTGGACTTCGCCCTTCCCCTCGGCGAGAATCTTCCCCATCTCCAGGCTGACCAGCGTGCCGAGGTCATCCTTGTGGCGGCGCAGCTCCTCACCGATGTCGCGCACGATCTCGCCACGTTTGGGCGCCGGGCAGAGCCGCCACTTGAGGAAGGCGTCGGCGGCGCGGCGCATAACCTGCTCGTAGTCGTCCGCGCCCGCCATGCGGATCCTGGCGATCGCAGAACCGTCGCACGGGCTCGTCGAAACCAGCTCTCCGCCCGTGGGCTTCTCGATCCATTCGCCCCAGCCCGCGCCGGAGTTGACCTCCTCGATTCCCAGCCGCTCGAGTACCTCATGAACGCCAATCGCCGCTTCCGGTTGCATCGTCGCCTCCTAACACGCCTCTATTGTAGGCCCGCTCACAGCAGCACCTCCGGGTAAGCGCCGTAGTGATCGATCACGTACCGCGGGCCGATGAGGAAATGCCCGTTGATCGAATCCGGAAGGGCGAGGAAGAGCGCGAAGGCGATAAGGCCGTGCGCGATGCCCAAGACGTAAAGGCTGCGATAGCGCTGGTAAACGCGGACCGAGACGTAGCCGCCCGCAAACGCCACCGCCATCAGGAACCAGTTCGGAAGGTGGGCCAGCGAGAACAGCGCCGCCGAGGCGAGCGGAACCAGCCGGTCGTCGGCGCCGCCCGCCCATTCGGCCAGCCGATTAGCCAGGAACGCATTTAGCAGATACTGCTGGAACACGCCCCAGACCATGTAAGCGCCCAACCCCACGGCAGCCTCGCCGCGCGTCATGTGCCGGATGGTTCCGGTCCACGAGCCGGCCGCGAGCGCGAGACACACGGCGGCCCCGACCCAGACCAGCAACGGACACGCCGTGCGGAAATCCCTCCAGCCGAATCCGAGCTGCCGGATGGTTTCCCGGCGCGCGGCGTGCGTGGCGAAAGTGAACAGGGGAACCAGGACTGCGAGCCCAGGGTGAAAGAGCTGCAGCTTCCAGATGAACAGCATGACGAACGCGAAAAGGCCGAGCGCTTCAGCGAGCGCCTCCGGTTTGCGGATTCGCGTGGCCGTCCCCATGCCTCACCCGAAGAAAGTATGCCGCACGCTGTTGACCAGCGCGTGCAGCCCGGCCGAAGAGCAGATGCTCGAGGACTTCCAGAACACCTTGCCGAAGACGAAGCCCGCAATGGTGGCCAGGATCATGTAGCGCCAGTTCGGCAGCGGCCCGGGCGGGTTGTCCAGGTGGGACGCACCGAAAATCAGCGCGGCCAGAGCGAGCGTGCGGTGTGTGAAGCCGAACCGTTGCATGAGCCAGTTCTGTATCAGCGCGCGGAATAGCAGTTCTTCCGGGAGCGCGACGCCCAGCGCGGTCTTCAGCCACAGCAGTCCGAAGGCGCCTGTGTGGAAGCGCGCGAAGCCGAGGTACGGGCCCATGTAGCCCAGCCGCAGGCCGAGCGCGATGAGCACGGGCGTCACGGCCACGAAGCCGATCGCCGGGTAGAGCAGGTCGGTCCATTTCCTCGGCAGGTTGTACTTCATCGCCGGGAGCTGGCGGAAGAGCAGGAAGAGGACCAGCGCCAGCGTCACCGCCGTTCCGCGAGCCGCCATGTTCGCCACGCCCCAGGCCGCGCGCGGCAACAATTCATGGCCGGCCGCGAATTCGATCGGCAGCCAGAGTAGCAGGATCGCCGCGAAGTCGAGCCAGGGCCTGCGGGCGTAAACCAGCGCGGTGGGCACGAACGTGTACGCCGCCACCAGCAGCACAAACGCCGTGCTCCAGCCGCCGCTCGCTGCAAGCACGCCGGCGAAGAGCGCGGTGAGCGCGGCCGGCGCGGCGAAAACCGCCGCAGGCCGCCGGGAGAAGAATCCGCGCAGAGCCGCCTGGAGCGCGGTCGAGAACAGGGCGAGAACGATCGCCAGGAACAGCGCAATCAGGAAGCTGTGCATCCGGCCCTGCTGCTATCATCGGGGGTTGCGCGCGGCGGGCGCAAGGAGGCCACCAATGAAATCCGAGCCGATTCGGGTTTTTGTCACGGGCGGGACGTTCGACAAGGAGTACAACGAGATCGCCGGCCGGCTGTTCTTTCAGGACACGCACGTGCCCGAGATGCTGCGCCTGGGCCGCTGCCTCCTCGATGTCGAGATCAGCGCACTCATGATGATCGACAGCCTGGAGATGACCGGCGATGACCGCGGCGCGATTGCCGCCGCGTGCCGGAACGCCCGCGAACCCCGCATCGTCATCACCCACGGCACGGATACGATGGTCGAGACCGCGGCGCACCTGGGCCGCGAGATTCAGGGCAAGACCATCGTGCTCACCGGCGCCATGGTCCCTTATAAGTTCGGAAGCTCGGATGGGATGTTCAACCTGGGCAGCGCGCTGGCTTTCGTTCAGACCCTGCCGCCGGGCGTCTACATCGCGATGAACGGCCGCTGGTTCCCCTGGGACCGCGTCCGCAAGAACCGCGACAAGGGGATTTTCGAAGCGGTGGAGGAAGCTACCCCCTGAGTCCCTCCACCAACGCAAAAAACTCCGGGAACGAGACGGACGCCGCCTCCGCCCCCTTGATCGCCGATTCGCCCCCTGCCGCCAGCGCCGCCACCGCAAACGCCATCGCAATGCGATGGTCACCGAACGAGTCGAGCTCGGCCGCGCGGAACTTCTGCCGCCCTGGCACCCGCAGCCCGTCGCCGAAAACCTCGACGGTCACTCCCATGCGGCCCAGGTTCTCCGCCACCGTTGCGATGCGGTCGGTCTCCTTGACGCGCAGTTCGGCGGCATCGCGCACCGTGAGCCCTTCCTCGCTCGCCGCGCCGAGCACCGCCAGCACCGGAATCTCATCGATCAGCGCCGCCGTCAGATCCTTCTCGATCACCCCACCGCGGACCGCCGAGTGGCGCACCTCGATATCGCCCACCGGCTCGCCGGCGTGCAAGGCCAGGTTGCGCACGCGCAGGTCCGCGCCCATCGCGATCAGGAAGTCGAGCAGCTCGGAGCGCGTCGGGTTGAGGCCCACGCTCTCAATCACGATGTGCGATCCGGGCACGAGCAGCGCGGCCACCAGGAAGAACGCAGCCGAGGAGAGGTCGCCCGGCACGGTCAGCTCCAGCGCCCGCAGACGCGGACGGCCCACCAAGGAAATCACGCGGGCGCGCACGTCAACCTCCGCGCCGAACTCGCGCAGCGCGATCTCGCTATGGTCGCGTGTGCGCGCCGGCTCGCGCACCACCGTGACGCCCTCCGCGTAGAGGCCGGCGAACAGCACGCACGTCTTCACCTGCGCGCTCGCAACCGGCAGCGCATAGTCGATGGTGTGCAGGCGCGCCGCGTGAATTTCGAGCGGCGGAAAGCGCCCGTCGCGGGCCGTGATCGACGCGCCCATCGCTTCGAGCGGCTGGATGATGCGTCCCATGGGCCGCCGTGAGAGCGATTCGTCGCCCGCGATGCGGCTGGCGAACGGTTGCGCCGCAAGGATTCCCGAGAGCATGCGGATGGTGGACCCGGAGTTGCCCGCGTCGAGCGTTCCGGCGGGCTCCTTCAGGCCGTCAAGCCCGCCGCCGTCGATGGCCACCTCGGTCCCTTCGCGCTCCACGCCGATTCCGAGCGCGCGCACGCAGCCCAGCGTCGAGGCGCAGTCCGCCCCGGTCGAATAGTTGTGTATGCGCGTGCGGCCCTCGGCGATGGCGCCGAGCATGGCGTAGCGGTGGGAAATGGACTTATCGCCGGGCAGGCGCAGCACGCCTTCGAGCCGCGCGGCGGGTTGTATGCGCTGGAGCATGGGAACCGACCATTCTATCGTGGCGCGCCCAGCGCCCGCCGCGCGGCGTGGTACCCGCACATGCCGTGGACGCCGGGGCCGGGCGGCGTCGCTGCCGAGCAAATGTAGAGTCCTCGGACCGGAGTCGCGTAGGCAGGGCGCCTGAGGCGGATCGCACCGGCCGCGATGTCTCCGCCGGCAAAGTTCGGATTGTGCCTCTCCATCGCGGCTGGCCCCATCACGCTGCGCGCCAGGATGCGGCCGCGGAAGCCGGGCGCGAAGCGCTCCACCTGGTTCTCGATCCGTTCCAGCATGTCGAACCGCGAGCCGTTGGGCACGTGGCAGTAGGCCCAGGCAGTGTGCTTCCCCGCCGGCGCGCGCGTCGCGTCGAACAGGCTCGGCTGCGCCAGGATCACAAAGGGCCGCTCGGGGCACGTGCCGTCCCGGACCTCCCGTTCCGCGGCGGCGATCTCGGCTAGCGTTCCGCCCAGGTGCACCGTCGCGCCGCGCGCGCACGCGGCTGCCGTCCACGGGATCGGAGCGTCAAGGGCCCAATCCACTTTGAAGGCGCCCGGCCCGTAGCGGTAGCGCTCGAGCTTACGCCGATACCCGGGCGGAAGAAGGCGGCCCGCGATATCGAGCAACGGTTTCGGCGATAAGTCGCACAGCGTCGCCCGCGCTCGTGGCAGCTCGCCGAGCGAGCCGACCCGCGTCCCCGTCACGATCTCGCCGCCGAGCGATTGCAGGTGCGAAGCCAGCGCGCCGGCCAGGCTTTGCGCGCCGCCCCGCGGCAGCGGCCAGCCTGTCGAGTGCGCCAGCGCTCCCAGCACCAGGCCGACGCCCGCCGTCAGCGGTTCTTCGAGCGGCAACCCGCTGTGAGCCGCGAGGCCCGCGAACAGGGCTCGCGCCCGCTCGTCGCGAAACCGCGCCCTCGCGAGGCCTGATGCCGGCCGCAGGGCGCTCAAGCCGAACCGAGCGAACGCCAGCGAATGCCGCGGCCAGGCGAGCGGACCCAGCACCGAGCGCTCGATGCGCTGCCAGTCCGGAACGAGCGGCGCCGATTCGCGCCCCAGCGTCTCCGCCGTCCCGTCATCGAAGGGATGCGCCAGTGCGGCCGGTGACTCGATCCACTCCAGGCCGTGCTTCGCCAGCGGCAGCGTGCGGAAAAACGGCGAGGCCGCGGCCAGTGGGAACACCGCCGAACAGACATCGTGGATGAAGCCGGGGAGCGTCAGCTCGGCCGACCGCACCCCGCCGCCTGCGACGGGCTCGGCCTCGAACACCGTCACACGCCAACCGGCTTCGGCCAGCACGATAGCCGCCGCGAGGCCGTTCGGCCCCGAGCCGACGGCGATAGCGTCCGTCACAGGCGCCCTCTCAGCAATCCGCCAGGCTCTCGAGCAGTTCGCGCCGCGTGACCGGCGCCGTCCCCAGCTTGCCCACGGCAATGCCGCTGGCGTGGTTGGCGATCTCGGCCGCGTCCGGCGCGCTCGCACCCGCGGCCAGCGCCAGCGTGAACAGCGCGATCGCCGTGTCGCCCGCGCCCGAGACGTCGAAAATCTCCTTGGCCCGCGTCGGCGTGTGATAGGGCGCCCGGTTCCGCTCGAGCACCAGCATGCCCTGTTCGCCCAGCGTGATCAGAACCGTCGCGGGCGACCACTTCGCCAGCAGGATCTCGCCGGCCTTGAGCAACGCCCGGTCCTCGCCCGGGTCGCCGCCGGCATCGGCGTAGGGCATCGCGGCGAACTCGAACGCCTCGGCCCGGTTCGGCTTGATGGCCGTCGCGCCGCTCCAGCGCAGGGGGTTCTTCGGCGTCGGATCGACGGTCAGGATCTTGCCCGCGCGCGTGACCGTTTGCGAGATGCGGTCGGCGAAACCCTGCTCGAGAAATCCCTTGCCGTAATCCGCCACGATCACCGCATCCAGGTCCGCCAGCAGCCGCTCAAAGCGGGCCAGCGCGGCTTCGGTTTCGGCCGCCGCGGGAGGCGTCTTCTGCTCCCGGTCCACCCGCACCAACTGTTGCTGCCGGGCGACGATGCGCGTCTTGACCGTGGTGCGGCGGCCGGGGTCCTGGCCGAGGCAGTCGATTCCGATCCCCTCCTCGGTCAGGATCTGCCGCAGGCGCTCGCCTTCGCCATCCGCGCCGGTCAGTCCCATCAGGTGCACCGCGCCCGCAAATTCCTTGAGGTTGCGCGCGACGTTGGCCGCGCCGCCCGGATACCAGCTCTCGCGCGTGACCTCCACCACGGGCACCGGCGCCTCGGGCGACACCCGCGACACCTTGCCCCACACGAACTCATCCAGCATTACGTCGCCCATCACCAGCACCCGCTGGCGCTGGAATCGCTCTACGATGGCTCCGAGGTTCCGCGTCCGTTCCGTCACGTAGGCATAGTATAGCGTGGGGCAGACTGTAGCGCCTGACTCAAATCATCGAGCCTGTGCTGCGGGTTTGATCCCCGCGCTGAACAGTGTATGCTCAGTACTCAAACGGAGGCCGTGCACATGCCGGAAGCCGACGCCGCGGTTGCCATCGTTCGCACGCGCGGGCCCGAGGAGAGCGTGCTGCTCATCCGCCGCGCGGAGAGGGAAAGCGATCCCTGGTCGGGACACTGGTCGTTTCCCGGCGGGCATCGCGACCCGGAAGATCCCGATCTTGCCGGCACCGCCCTGCGCGAACTGGAGGAAGAGTGCGGCATCCGCCTCGCTCGCCAGGACCTGGAAGCCACGCTCGCGCCCGCGGTGGCCCGGCGGAGAACGCCGCCGTTCCTGCTGGTGGCTCCCTTCGTGTTCGGCGTGGGCAGCCCGCTGGCCGCGGTTCTCGATCCACGCGAGGCGGTCGAAGCCGCGTGGGTTCCGCTCAGCGTGCTGCGCGATCCCGCGCGCCACAGCCTGCGGCCGGTCCACGGCGCGCCGCCCAACATGCTGTTTCCGGCCGTCGAGCTCAACGGCTGGCCCTTATGGGGATTCACCTATCGTCTTCTCGCGGACTGGCTGGCGCTGACGCCGAACGAGACCGGCCCCGAAGCGGCACAAGCCGTACTGGACTTCCTGCTATGCCGCGGCATGACGCTCAAGCGCTGTTGGGTCTCCGGGGTTGCCGAGGTGGAAGGCGTCATTCCCGTCGCCGAGGTTCTGGCGGAGTTCTCGAAGCCGCGCCTTCACGTGCCGGCTGTGAACGTGCTCGAAGTCCACCCGGATCTGGTTCGCCTGACGGGCCTCGCGTTCGAGGAATACCGCATTCAGGCCGTCACCCCACCGCTTCGCTGACCGCTTCCGCGAAGGCCTCTACACTCTCCTCGATTGCCTCCGGGGAAATCACCAGCGGCGGGCAGATCTTGACCGTCGAGCCGAGATGGCCCACCGGCCCGAACATCAGCACGCCCTTCTCGACCGTGCGGCGCACGATGTCCCAGGCCAGGTCGCCATCCGGCGTCTTCGATCCGGGGCGCACACAGATGACGCCGGCGACCAGCCCCTTGCCCGCGACGAAGCCGATCTGCGGGAAGCGCGTTTCGAGGGCCGCGAGCTTGCGGTGGAGCAGCGCGCCGTTGACGCAAGCACGCTCGGCCAGGTTCTCATTGACGATCAGGTCGATCGAAGCCAGCGCCGCCGCGCAGCAGACCGGATTGCCGGTGTGTGTGGAGGACATGGTGCCCGGCGGGAACAGGTCCATCACCTCCGCCTTGCCCGCCACCGCCGCGATGGGCAGCGAAGAGGAAAAGCCTTTGCCGAAGGTGGCCAGGTCGGGAACCACGCCGTAGTGCTCGAATCCCCACATCGTTCCCGTGCGGCCGAACCCGGCCTGCACCTCATCGAGCACCAGCAGCGCCTTATGGCCGGTGCACCATTGCCGCAGCCCCTGCACGTAGGAGCGCGGCGCGAAGGCCGCCGTTCCGCCCTGGTACGTCTCCATGATGACGCCGGCCACGTTCTGCGGCTCCGCGCCGCGCTCGTAGAGCAGCCGCTCGAAGGATTCGAACGCAACCTGGTTGCTCCAGATGCCGTCGGGGAAAGGAACCTGGACGAAGCCCGGGTCGAGGTTGACGATCCACTCCTTCAGCGCGGGAATGCCGCCCACCTGCTGCGCCCCGAGCGTGCGCCCGTGAAAGGCGTTCTCGAAGGACACGATGACGTGCTTGGAGCGGCCTCCATGGCGGACGCCGTAAGCACGGCAGAGCTTAATGGCGGACTCCACCGCTTCCGAGCCGGTGGTCACCAGGAACACCTTTTCGAGGGGTGCCGGCAGCAGCGAGGCCAGGCGCTCGACCAGCCGCGCGCGGATTTCGCTCGGGAAGCAGTAGTTCGTCAGCAGCCTGGTCGCGGCCTGCGCGGCGATGGCGTCGCGGATTTCATCGCGGCCGTGGCCGGCGTTGGCCACCACGATGCCGGAGGACCAGTCGATCCAGCAGTTCCCCCAGGCGTCGAAGACCTGGAAGCCCTCGGCGCGGTCCCACACCACCGGCGGCAGACCGCGCATGGAGAGCGGCTCCAGTTGCGCGAGCTTCTCGAGTAGCGGCACCGATTCCGGCACGGGCAGCTCGGTCGCGATGCGGCGGAACCGCGTCTCGACGCGGGGAACACTCCTGGGGGTGAGGTCGAATTGCCGCATTGCTCAGCGCTCGGCTGCTAGAACCGACTGTATCGCACTTCGAAGCTCCTGCTCGCTCCGCCCGCCCACCAAGTGCTGCCGGATCGTTCCCTGCCGGTCGATCACCAGCAGCGTGGGGAGTCCGCGGACTCCGTAGCGGCGGTTCACCTCCCGCTTGCCGTCCAGGAGCACAAGGCGTCGCCCTTCGCTGACGTAGTTTCGGTCTGATTCGCCACCACGTGCACTGCGCTCAGGTGCGCGTGAGCCTTCCGCACATTGGCCAGGACGGCGGAGGGCTCGGACTGCGCGAAGGACGGAGCCCTAATCAGAATCAGCAGCGCACAGCGTCTCATGGCAGTCAGTCGTGGAACGCCACAGCTCCGTTCCGGTAATCGATGGTGAGTTTGAGATGAATGAGAACGGGCAGGCCCAGCGAGCCCGCGACCTCGGTGCCGGCCGCATCGTTAGGCTCCCGGCGGTTCATCCGAAGTGCACGCACGTCCTGGGGGCCCAGGTCCCCGAACGCCAACTCCGACCGCGCCCCGCCATTATCGTCCAGCCTCGCCGCTGGCGCAGCCCTGCCGTCGGTGATCAGGTTAACCGGATTGGTCGAGTCAACCGAGAATACTCTGGGCATTTCGCCCTTGACGGCCACCGGCACCATCAGCAGATCCCCGAGGCGGAAGAACTCGGTGAAACCCGGTGCCAGGGGGCGCGCCGCATCCGCAGCGCGCGCCGCCGGCGGCGATGCCTCGCCCGGAAACGGGTCCAGGGTCAGAACCGCGTTCGGAAAGTCGATCGTCACGAGGAACTGCTCGAGGACATCCGAGCCCAGGTAGCCGTCATAGGGGAGGGCAAGACCCTGCGGATCTCTCACGCTCACCGGGAAGTTGGAGAAGCTCAGTCCGCCGAGACCGACCTCGCGCGCCATGTACTCGTTTCCGTCCAGCCTCTCCAGCCCTGCTTGCACCGCCGCCTTCCGGTTGATCAGGATTCCACGTGGGTGTGTGTCGAGAAGTAGCTGAAGCGGCGGACCGGCGTTGAACTGCACGCGCAGCGCGAAGCCCTTCGGCAACTGAGACGGCGAGAACTCCGTCGGAATCACACCCAGGCGGCCGAGCTTCAGTTCGTACCGCTGGTACGGCGATTGCAACACCCTGGTGCGGCGGCCAGCCAGCGCCTTCTCTACCGCCATCCGGTGCGCGACTTCCCCCGCCGGCTCCGAGTCGTGGTAGATAGCGAGCGCCTGCTGGAGGGCCTTGATGCGTTCTGCGCGGTCCTCCAGGGTGTCCGCCCACGCAATGATCGCTTCGGGGTCACCCGGCGCCAATTCGTGCGCCAGGGCAGTGAGCCTCTCCGCGGTTTGAAACCGCGACGTGCAAGCAGCCAGCAGTGCGGCGCCGCTGACCGCGCCTGCGTATCGCGGATCCAGCTTCAGTGCCGCGTCGAAGGCGTCGCCGGCCTTCTTAAACTCGCCGCCCCGAAACATCACCCGTCCTGCGACGGTCTGCGCCCCGGCTGTGTTGGGCGCCCGCTTGAGCGCCTCTGCGAAAACCTGGTATGCCTCTCGGGTCTTCTTCGCGGCGAGCAGGGCGCGAACGAGGCCATCGTACCCCTCGCCCCAGCCGGGGTCCGCTGCCAGCAGCTCCCGGTATTGCGCCGCGGCCTGCTTGTACAGGCCCGCGAACAGAAGCCACCGGGCCTCGTAGCGGGCCTGCTGATCCGCCGCGCCTGCCAGCGCGCAACCAACCGTGAATAGCGCGATTAGGCTCCGCATTTCCCCAATTATCGCCGAGAGCGGCTGGGATTGCACGGCCCGCTGCCCGCGCCGCCGAGATTTCCATTGACCTGTCTACAGCTTCATAGTTCAGAATCGCTTCATGAACCGCAAACAGTTTCTCAAATCCCTGGGCGGCTTTGGAGCCCTGGCTTTCGCCGCCTCGGCCGGTGTCTCCGCCGGCACGATCTCCGGCTTTCGCGCCAAGCGAACGGTCCGGGAGTACACCGGCGAGCTAAGCGCGCCTCCCGAAGCCGTCTTCCCGTTGCTCTGCCCCGTCCGGGAGTACGAATGGCTCGATGGGTGGACCTGCGAAATGATCTACAGCGAATCGGGCGTGGCCGAGGAGAATTGCATCTTCAAAACCCCGCACGGTCCCGCCACCTGGAACGTGGACCGTTACGAACCGCCCCGCCGCATCGCCTTCACCGTGGTCTCGCCCAACCAGGTCTGCCGCTTGAACATCACCCTGGAGCCCACCGCGACCGGCGGAACGAAGCTCACCTGGCGCCGCACTTTCACCGGTCTGAACGACGCCGGCAACGCGGACATCGACTTCTGGTCCACCGACCGCGACCGCGAGCTCATGCGCCAGATCGAGTACTTTACGAAGACGGGCAAAATGGCGCACGCGACTTAGGCCAGGCGCTTGCGGCGGGTGGCGAAAAGGCGCCCTGACGGAAACCCGGTCACAAACGAAACCGGCCCGCCCATGCCCCGCTCGCCTCAACCCGCCCCCCAGCCGCCCGCGTACAGGCAGAAATACAAAACGAACCCAATCGCGCACAACCCTAGTGCTGTCAAACGGATAGAGCCCAATGACGAGCCCTTACGCCGGCGCCCCTTCCCGCGCGTGAATCTCCTGCAAGCTCCACACCCGGATCGGGTCCCGCCGCCGCGAAGCGATCGCCTCGGCCGCCGCCCGCGCGCCGCTCATCGTCGTGATGCACGGAATCCGGTGCGCCAGCGCCGTGCGCCGGATCGCCTTCTCGTCGCTGAAGGTGTGGCCGCCGGTGGTGGTGTAGATCACCAGCGTGATGGAGCCGGCCTTCAGCTTGTCCACCGCGTTCGGCCGCCCTTCGTTCACTTTCAGGATGGTCTTGGCCGGAACGCCTGCCGCGCGCAGCGCGGCCGCCGTGCCGCGGGTGGCCGCGATCTCGAAGCCGTGCTCGGCGAATGCGCGCGCCACCTCGGCCGCCGCGGGCTTGTCGGCTTCGTTCACGCTGATGAAGAGCGTCCCCTTGTCGGGGATCGGCGTGCCCGCGCTCAACTGCGCCTTGGCGAACGCTTCGCCGAAGTTCTCGCCCACGCCCATCACTTCGCCCGTCGAGCGCATCTCCGGCCCGAGCGCCGGATCCACGCCCGGGAACTTCGAGAACGGGAACACCGGCGATTTCACGAAGAACTGCGGCACCGGGAGCACGCCGCTGGTGCGCCCGCCCGTCAGGCTGCCCAGCTCGCCGAGCTTCTTGCCGAGCATCAGCCCCACCGCGATCTTCGCCAGCGGCACGCCTGTCGCCTTGCTCACGTAAGGCACCGTGCGCGACGCCCGCGGATTCACCTCGAGCACGTACACCTTTCCGTTCTGCACCGCGTACTGCACGTTCATCAGGCCGATCACGTTCAGCGCGCGCGCCAGCCGCTCCGTGTAGTCGCGCACCGTGGCCAGCGTCTCCGGCGCCAGCGAGTACGGCGGCAGCACGCAGGAACTGTCGCCCGAGTGTACGCCCGCCTCCTCGATGTGCTCCATAATGCCCGCCACCAGCACGTCCGTGCCGTCGCCGAGCGCGTCCACGTCGATCTCGGTCGCGTTTTCGAGAAACCGGTCGACCAGCACCGGCCGGTCCTGCGAGAACACCACCGCCTCGCGCATGTAGCGCCGCACGGTGTCTTCGTCGTAGGCGATCACCATGGCGCGCCCGCCCAGCACGTACGACGGCCGCACCAGCACCGGGTACCCGATCCGCCGCGCCACCGCGCACGCTTCTTCGACGCTCGTCGCCGTGCCGTTCTCCGGCGCCGGAATCCCCAGCCGGTCGAGCAGCGCGCCGAAGAGCTTCCGGTCCTCCGCCAGGTCGATGTTCGCGGGATCGGTGCCGATAATGGGAACGCCCTGCGCCTTGAGCGGCAGCGCCAGAGTCAGCGGAGTCTGCCCGCCGAACTGCACGATCACGCCGTCCGGCTTCTCGGTGTCGTAGATGTTAAGCACTTCCTCGAGCGTCAGCGGCTCGAAGTAGAGGCGGTCCGAGGTGTCGTAATCGGTCGAGACCGTCTCCGGATTGCAGTTCACCATGATCGATTCGACGCCGAACTCTTGCAACGCGAAGGAGGCGTGACAGCAGCAGTAGTCGAACTCGATCCCCTGGCCGATGCGGTTGGGCCCGCTGCCCAGGATCATGACCTTCTTGCGGTTGGAAGGAGCGGCCTCGCACTCGCGCTCGTAGCTCGAATACATGTACGGCGTGAAGCTTTCGAACTCGGCCGCGCAAGTATCCACACGGTTGAACACGGCGCGCACGCCGGCCTGTTTGCGCCGCGCGCGCACGGCCAGCGGATCGGCCTTCCACAACTGCGCCAGCCGCCGGTCCGAGACGCCGTCGCGCTTGGCCTTGAGCAACTGCGCGTGAGAGACCGTTTCCAGAGTCTCCGCGCCCAGGTCCTGCTCGTATGCCACCGCTTCCCGCACCTGCTCCAGGAACCACGGGTCGATGGAGGTGTACTCGCGCACCTGCTCCACGCTGTAGCCGCACTCAAAGGCGAACCGTATGTAGGCCAGCCGGTCCGGGTTGGGCGTGATGAGCTTGCCCGCAATCAGCTCCCGGTCGTAGACCTCAGCCGAGGAAGACTTGCCGCTCTCCAGGCTCCGCATGCCCTTTCCGAGCGCCTGCTTGAACGTGCGTCCGATGGCCATCACCTCGCCCACCGACTTCATCTGCGTGCCCAGCACGCCCTCCGAACCGGGGAACTTCTCGAACTGCCAGCGCGGGATTTTCACCACCACGTAGTCGATGGTGGGCTCGAAGCAGGCAGGCGTCTTCTTGGTGATGTCGTTCGGAATCTCGTCCAGGCGGTAGCCTACGGCCAGCTTGGCCGCGATCTTGGCGATGGGGAATCCGGTCGCCTTGGAGGCCAGAGCCGAGCTGCGCGAGACGCGCGGGTTCATCTCGATGATCACCATGCGCCCGTTTTCCGGGTGGAAGGCGAACTGCACGTTCGATCCGCCCGTGTCCACGCCGATCTCCCGCAGGCACTTGATCGCGGCGTCGCGCATGAGCTGGTATTCGCGGTCCGTCAGCGTCTGCGCCGGAGCGACCGTGATCGAGTCGCCGGTGTGGACGCCCATGGGGTCGAAGTTCTCGATCGAGCAGACGATGATGGCGTTATCCGCCAGGTCGCGCATCACCTCCAGCTCGAATTCCTTCCAGCCGAGCACGCTCTCTTCGACCAGCACCTCGTGAACCGGCGACAGGTCCAGGCCGCGCTCGAGCAGGCCCACCATCTCTTCGCGGTTGTACGCGATGCCGCCGCCCGTGCCGCCCAGCGTAAAGCTCGGCCGCAGGATGACCGGGTATCCGATTCGCCCGGCGAACTCCAGGCCGTCATCGAGGTTGTTCACCAGCTTCGAATCCGGGCACTCCAGGCCGATGCCGCGCATGGCGTCCTTGAACATCAGGCGGTCTTCGGCCTTCTTGATGGCGCCGATCTTGGCGCCGATCAACTCCACGCCGTAGCGGTCGAGCACGCCCGCCTCGGCCAGCTCCATCGAGAGGTTCAAGCCGGTCTGCCCGCCCACGGTCGAAAGCAGCGCGTCCGGCCGCTCCTTGCGGATCACCTCTTCGAGAAAGGCCAGGCTGAGCGGCTCCACGTAGGTGCGGTCGGCGAGGTTCGGGTCGGTCATGATGGTGGCCGGGTTCGAATTCACCAGCACCACCTCATAGCCGTCGGCCTTGAGCGCCTTGCACGCCTGCGTGCCCGAGTAGTCGAATTCGCACGCCTGCCCGATCACGATCGGACCGGAGCCCACGATCAGGATTTTGTGGATGTCAGTGCGTCTCGGCATGGGCTAGAGTCCTGTCTCCGCACCGCCTGCCCCACCCCGGTCTTTTCCCATCACCGCCCCCCTTTCATGAGGCGCTTGAAGTCCTCGAACAGGTACAGGGAGTCGTGCGGGCCGGGCGCGGCCTCGGGGTGATATTGGACGCAGAAGAGCGGCTCGCGCCGGTGGCGGAATCCTTCGAGCGTCGCGTCGTTCAGGTTGACGTGGGTGAGCTCGACGTCCGCCGCCTTCAGCGACTCCGGGTCCACCGCGAAGCCGTGATTGTGCGACGTGATCTCGACGCGCCCCGTCACCCTGTTCAGCACCGGGTGATTGGCCCCGCGATGGCCGAACTTCAGCTTATAGGTGCGGCCGCCGAGCGCGAGACCGAGCAGTTGCTGGCCCAGGCAGATCCCGAAGATCGGCTTGCGGCCGATGAGCTTCCGTATGTTGGAGATCTGCGCGGTGAGCGGCTCGGGATCGCCCGGCCCGTTCGAAAGGAACACGCCGTCGGGATTGAGCGCGAGCACGTCTTCGGCCGGTGTCAGCGCCGGGACCACGGTTACGCGGCAGCCCGAGTGCACCAGCCGGCGCAGGATGTTGCGCTTGATTCCAAAGTCGTAGGCCACCACGTGGAACTCGCGTTCCGCGGCGCGGCCCCAGTCCTCGGAGGGCGAGCAGGCATCCACGCCCTGGTCCCACTCGTAGCGCTGGGAGGTGGAAACGCGGGTGGCCAGGTCGAGGCCGACCATGGTGGGAATCGAGCGCGCCTTCTCGACCAGTTCCTTGGGGTCGCCGCCGGTGGCCGAGAGGACGCCGCGCATCACCCCACGCGTGCGCAGGTGGCGCACCAGGGCTCGCGCGTCGATCTCTCCGATCACCGGAACATTGGCGGCCTCGAGAAACCGGTCGGCGTCTTCGTCCCGCCGCCAGTTGCTGGCGATAGGCGAGAACTCGCGGACCACCAGCCCCTCGATGTAAGGGCGGGCCGACTCGCTGTCCCAATGGTTGGCGCCGTAGTTTCCGATTTGGGGGTAGGTGAGGACGACGATCTGGCCGCAGTAAGAGGGATCGGTGAAGATCTCCTGGTAGCCGGTGATCGCCGTATTGAAGACAACTTCTCCTGATCTCTCGGTGCGCGCACCAAAACTCCTGCCCTCGAAGACCGTTCCGTCTTCCAGGGCCAGGATCGCACTATTCAAACCGGTAGTCCTCCAGGTTTAGCTTGGGCCTGCTGGGGTAACCCTTATTTGACCATGTTGCCGGGCCGGCTTCAACATCGGCAGGAGCGCCGCTCAGGTGGTGATGCGGGGCGGCGGCTGCATTCGCGCGCCGCCCCGAAAACTTCGTCAGATCAGTTTCACGTCCTCGGCTTGCAGCCCTTTCGGGCCTTTTTTTACGGAGAACTCAACCTGTGCACCCTCATCCAGCGACCGGTATCCCGAAGACTGAATGGCGGAGTAATGCACGAACACGTCCTCCCCCGTTTCTCTTTGAATGAAGCCGTACCCCTTGGCTGCATTGAACCACTTCACTACACCTTTTTCCTTCATCTCTGATCCTTCTCTGTGCGACTCCGGTTGCGGCGCCCGGGCGGGACATCCGATGCCTTGATCGCGAAAATTCCGAACGATCCGACCCAGGCGGGCCAATAGCGGAGCCTGGCGTCAAATGCTCCTAAACCTTATACCACAATCAGGTACCGAGTATCTGAAAAATCGGAGGTGAGAGCCTAAGAACCACTCCCCGGCGGGTTGTCGGGGAATCCGGGGACACTCCGGCTCCGGGGGCAGACAGGTGTATCCCCAGGGCTTCTTGACAGCTCCCGGACAGTCCCATCTTCGTTGCGGGGCACGGAACATCGGCCCCCAAAGTATCGTATCTTGAGGCATGAACAGAACTTGCCTGGCGATGGTCGCCGGCGCCGCCCTGGTCGCGGCGGGCTGCGCCCCTTACGAGCAGCCGCAGGAGACGTCGGACTCGCGGTCGGTCGAACTGGCCGGGGCAGAATCGGCGCGGGTCCAGGTGGACATGGGCGCTGGCGAGTTGTGGGTCGAAGGCGGCAGCGTCAAGCCGCTGCTGGACGCCGACTTCCACTACTCGGTGCGGAGCTGGAGGCCGGAGATCAAGTATGACGTCAGCGCCGGCCGCGGCTACCTCACGGTTCGCCAGCCGCCCGTCCACGGCTTCAACACCGGCAACCGGGAGAACCGCTGGGACCTGCACTTGAACGACAAAGTGCCCATTGACCTGCGGGTGAATGTCGGAGCCGGCAAGGGCACTTTCAAGCTCTCCGGCATGGCGCTGCACCGGCTGGAGATCGAGATCGGCGCGGGCGAGTTGCAGGTCGATCTCACCGGCGCCTGGGACCACGACCTCGATGCACAGGTTCGGGGCGGAGTGGGCGAGGCCACCATCAGGCTGCCGCGCGACGTAGGCGTGAGGGCCACGGCCACCGGCGGCCTGGGCGGCATCAACGTGCAGGGCCTTCGCAAGGAAGGCGGCTACTACGTCAACGACGCTTACGGCAAGTCCGAAGTACACCTGCGGCTCACCGTCACCGGCGGCATCGGCCAGATCAATTTGATCGGATAGGCCTGTACCCACTCGCTTTCCTCTTGTATTGCGGGCGCTTTCGGGGTATTTCTCTATTAGTGCGAAAAACAGCCCCGGCGGTCCTGTGGCTTCTCGTTCTCATTCCGTTCGCTTGCGGACAGGATTTTAGTGGATCGTGGAGGCTGGGGGCGCAGCACGTCGAGGCCGGGGTGCTGCCCGAGCCGCCTATGGCTGCGCTCGAGATCGAACACCGCGGCACGGCGATCCGGTGCGCCGCCGGCCCGGCGCACTGGTCCTTCACCACCGACGGCAGAGAGACCCGGGCCACAATCGGGCGGCGTTCGCTCAACATCGTCTCTAAATGGGAAGGGTCGGCGCTGCTGGTTAACACAATTGTGAACGATCCGGGCCGGAACTACGCGCAGATGGATCGCTGGACGCTCTCCCGCGACGGCAAGGTGCTGACCGTTACGCGGGAAATCGCCGGCCGCGACGTCGAGGCGACGCTCGTCTACGAGAGGGCGGACGCCCCGAGCGAGACCGCTCGGCCGCCGGGGGCGCCCGCGGCTCCCGCAACTCCAGGGGCGCCAATGTCTCCCGGGTGGCCGGCGAGGCCCTCCTCTGTCGCGACGCCCGCGAATCCCGTTGCGGCTCCCAAGCCGGTCGAGTACCCCGTCGAGGCCGGCACGCGCATTCTGCTCACCCTGGTCAACAGCGTGAGCACGAAGCACTCTTCGGAAGGCGACCGGATCTATTTACGGACCGCCTACCCGGTCCTCTCGAAGGGCGTGGTGGTGATCCCGCCGGGCAGCAACGTGGCGGGCACCCTGACGTTCGTCAAGAAGCCGGGGCGGGTGAAGGGCCGCGGCGAGATCTACATCCGGTTCGATTCGCTCACGCTTCCCAACGGCGTCACGCGGGATTTCCGGGCGCGGGTGGATGAGGTCGATGCCGCAACGCGTGGCCATGTCGACCCTCAGGAAGGCGTCATCAAGGGCGAGGGCGACCCCCGGTCAGACGGACGGACCGTCGGTGAGACCACGGCCGCTGGAGCCTCGGTTGGAGGCATTACGGGGGCCGCCGCCGGGCATGCCGGTCTGGGGGTCGGCGTTGGCGCAGCGGCGGGCGCCGTGGCGGGCGTACTGCTCTCGCGTGGGCCCGATACCGTGCTGGCGCAAGGCACCAGCGTGGAGATGGTTCTGGACCGCCAGCTCGTCTACACCGCCGACGAGATCCCGCACTTCTTCCGGCGGGTGCAGTAGCGAAGCCCGGCGGGAACGCGGTTTGGCTCGGGCCGTGGTACCGGCTGTTTGGGCTAGTACGCAATTTCCCGATTGCGGGTACGGGCACTTCCGGCGATAATGAAGGTGTCCCGGTGTACCCGGTTGCCTTTATGATCTTTAACGCGGTTCGGGAGCTTTCGTAAATGAAACGCGTTGGTTCTGACGAGCCGTTGCGTTGCTCCTTCTGCCATAAGAGCCAGGATGTTGTTGGGAAGCTGATCTCCTCTCCCAGCGATTACCCCCGGGCCTACATCTGCGATGAGTGCATCGCCGTATGCAACTCGATCCTCGAGGACGACCGGCACGACTCGCCTTACGCAGCCCCGCACAAACTCCCTAAGCCACTGGAACTGAAGGAGTATTTGGATCAGTACGTGATCGGGCAGGACGCCACGAAGAAGAAGCTCGCCGTGGCCGTCTACAACCACTACAAACGCATCCACATGAACAAGCAGCGCAGTGGGGATGTGGAGGTGGCCAAGTCCAACATCGTGCTGATGGGCCCCACCGGATCGGGCAAGACGTTGCTTGCGCAGACACTTGCGCGCATTCTCGACGTGCCGTTCGCCATCGTGGACGCCACCACGCTGACCGAAGCGGGCTACGTGGGCGAAGATGTGGAGAACATCATCCTGCGCCTGCTTCAGAACGCCGACTGGGACGTGCAGCGCTGCCAGCAGGGCATTATTTACATCGACGAGATCGACAAGATCAGCCGCAAAGATGAAAATCCCTCCATCACCCGCGACGTTTCGGGCGAGGGAGTCCAGCAGGCGCTGCTGAAAATCCTGGAGGGCACGGTCGCCAATGTCCCTCCGCAGGGCGGCCGCAAGCACCCGCACCAGGAGTTCACACCGGTGGACACGACGAACATTCTCTTCATCTGCGGCGGCGCCTTTGTCGGACTGGAGAAGATCATCGCGCGGCGTGTGGGCAAGAAGTCGATGGGATTCCTGGCTACGGAACCCGAAGGCGCCAAGCCGTTCGTGGCCAGTTCCGGCAAGAGGGATATCGACCTGCTCGAGCGGATCCAGCCCGTGGACCTCATCAAGTTTGGGTTCATTCCCGAGTTCATCGGCCGCCTGCCCGTGATCGGCATCCTGGAAGACTTGGATAAGTCGGCCCTGATGCAGATCCTCACCAAGCCCAAGAACGCCATCATCCGGCAGTACCAGCGGTTGTTCGAATTCGAAAATGTTAGACTGAAATTTAGCGATGATGCGCTGGAGGCCATCGCGGAACTGGCGATGGAGCGCAAGGTGGGGGCGCGGGGCCTGCGCATGATCCTGGAAGATCTGATGCTGGACCTGATGTACTATCTCCCGTCGTATAAGAAGGTCCGCGAGTTTCTCGTGACCAAGGAGATGGTGATGTCCCAGAAGATCAGTCTGGCACTGCTGGAGAAGGCTGGGTAGGGAGTTCCTGGGCGCGGGTATCCTCGTTTGCATGCGTGCGCGCCTGGTCCCGTGGAGGGGCCGGGCGGTGGCGTTAGAGACATAATCCCAACAGTCCCGAGGCGCGAGGTTAGGCTGCTGGCCGATCGCGTGACGGGCTGGCTGGCTAGTGCATCTCCAGGCGCCGGCAGGCGCTTGAGAGGCTGAAATGCTCACATCCAAAGAAAAGTCGGATACAAGACGTCTACCGATGATGCCCGTCCGGGACGTGGTCATCTTTCCGCACATGATGACGCCGTTCGTGGTGGGGCGCGATTCGAGCGTGCGCGCGCTCGAGGAGGCGCTGGCCGGGGACAAGCGGATCTTCCTGGCCACGCAGCACGACGCCTCGATCGACGAGCCGCGTCCGGAGGAGATCTTCGGCGTCGGGACCATCGTCAACATCGTGCAGAGCCTGCGCCTGCCCGACGGCAACATCAAGGTCCTGGTAGAGGGCATCGAGCGGGGCAAAATCATCTCGGTGAGCGACGACGAGGGCTTCTTCCGCGCCCTGGTCAAGGTGCTGCACTTCAAAGTGGAACCGGGCCCGCAACTGGAAGCTCTGGTCACGCGCGTTACGACGCTCTTTGAGCAGTACATCAAGCTCAGCCAGAACCTGAACTACGAGACGATGATCGCGGCGATCCGGGTGGACGATCCCGGCAAGCTGGCCGACACCATCGGCGCCAACCTCCAGCTCACCATCGAGGAGAAGCAGGAACTGCTCGAGATCTTCGATCCCATCGACCGGCTGACGCGCGTCGCCGAGATGCTCGACATCGAGATCGAAAAGCTGAACGTCGACCGCACGATCCAGGGCCGCGTGAAGCGCCAGATGGAGCGCGCGCAGAAGGAGTATTACCTCAACGAGAAGATCAAGGCCATCCAGAAGGAGCTGGGCCGCGGCGAGAAGAGCGAGATCGACGAGCTGAAGAAGAAGATCGAGACCGCGGGCATGACCAAGGACGCCTTCGAGAAGGCGATGGCCGAGCTGAAGCGGCTGGAGAACATGCCGCCGATGTCGGCCGAGTCCACGGTGTCGCGCAACTACCTGGAGTGGCTGCTGGCGGTGCCGTGGAAGCAGAAGTCGAAGGAGATCCGCGACCTGAAGTTCGCCGAAGAGGTGCTGGAATCCGATCACTACGGCCTGGAGAAGATCAAGGAGAGGATTCTGGAGTTCCTGGCGGTGCGGCGGCTGGTGAAGAACCCCCGCGGCTCGATTCTGTGCTTTGTGGGCGCGCCGGGCGTGGGCAAGACGTCGCTGGGCATGTCGATCGCCAAGGCCACCGGGCGCAAGTTCATCCGGCTCTCGCTCGGCGGCGTGCGGGATGAGGCGGAGATTCGCGGCCACCGGCGCACCTACATCGGCGCGCTGCCCGGCCAGATCATCCAGATGATGCGCAAGGCGGGCACGCGGAATCCGGTGTTCATGCTCGACGAAGTGGACAAGATGTCGATGGACTTCCGGGGCGACCCCTCGGCGGCGCTGCTCGAGGTGCTGGATCCGGAACAGAACTTTATGTTCATGGACCACTACCTGGACGTGGAGTACGATTTGAGCCAGGTGTTCTTCATCGCCACGGCGAACGTGCTCCACACGATCCCGCCGGCTCTGCAGGACCGCATGGAGACCATACGGCTTTCCGGCTACACGGAGCTGGAGAAGCTGGAGATCGCCAAGCGGTTCCTGGTGAAGAAGCAGATGAAGGAGACCGGCCTCTCCGAGAATCTGGTCGAGTTTGCCGACGAGGGATTGATGGCCGTGATCCAGTACTACACGCGGGAAGCGGGCGTGCGTAACCTGGAGCGCGAGATCGGCAACATCTGCCGCAAAGTGGCGCGGCGGACGGTCAATGCGATGGGCGCCGACGGTAAGGATGGCCAGGAGCACCCGCGGCCGGAGCGAGCCGTGATCGACGCGGCGGCGGTACCGGACTACCTGGGCCCCATGAAGTTCCGCGACCTGGAGGCCGATAAATCGAATGAGATCGGGGCGGCGACCGGACTGGCATGGACCGAGGTCGGGGGCCAGATTCTGACCACCGAAGCCACGATCATGGACGGCAAAGGCAAGCTGACGACCACGGGGAAGCTGGGCGACGTGATGCAGGAGTCCGCACAGGCGGCCATGAGTTACATCCGGTCGCGCGCGCACCTGTTGGGTTTGCCGCGCGACTTTTACCGGAACCTGGACATCCACGTACACGTCCCTGAAGGTGCCATCCCCAAAGACGGGCCTTCGGCCGGCATCACCCTGGCGACCGCGATCGTGAGCGCGCTGACCCGGATTCCGGTGCGCTGCGATTTGGCCATGACGGGCGAAATCACGTTGCGGGGGCGCGTGCTGCCCATCGGCGGGCTGAAGGAGAAGCTGCTGGCGGCGCGCCGCCATGGGATTCGGGAGGCAATTGTTCCCAGGGACAACGAGAAGGACCTCCCGGACATTCCGGACGCCATCCGCGGGGAGATGAAGCTGCACTTCGTCGAATCCATGGACGAAGTTCTCAAGATTGCCCTGGAGCGGGAGATCATCGCATTGCCGTTGACGGCAGCCGGGGCGGTGGAGCAGATCGCGGCGGCCCAGCCGAGCGAAGAGAAGTTGCACTGAGGCAGCCGTTAGCCATCGGCCATCAGCCGTCGGTAACAGCCTGGGTTGCCGGCCCGGAGGCCGGCCAATCCGTGAACGCACAGTATATAATTGGAGCAGCCCACCGGGAGCAGTTTCCGCCCGAGGAACTCCCTGAAGTTGCGTTTCTTGGCAGGAGTAACGTGGGCAAGTCCAGCCTGCTGAACTGCCTGCTTGGAGGCAGGCAACTGGCAAACACCAGCAGAAAGCCCGGTTCGACAAGACTGATTCACTTTTATCGAGTGAACGGGGAGTTCTGCTTCGTAGATCTTCCCGGCTACGGTTTCGCCCATGTTCCCCAGCAGACGAGCGAGAACTGGAAGCAGTTGATCGAGGCTTATTTGCTCGACCGGAAAGCGCTCGCGCTGGCGATCCTGCTGGTGGATCTGAGGCGCGGGTGGATGGAGAAGGACGTGGAGCTCAAGCGCTGGCTGGAGTTTCACAACCGGCGGCACCTGGTTGTCGCCACGAAGATCGACAAGCTGAACCGATCGGAACAGATTCGCGGCATGGAAGCCTTAAAGCGCGAAACGGGCGCGGAAGGCCCCCTGCCGTTCTCGGCCCTGACCGGCCGGGGAGTAAGGGAGATTTGGCAAGCCATATGGACAACGCAGAACAAAACGTAAATCCAACCCCAACGCAGGAGGAAAAGCCCCTGGCGCAAACGCAAACGCCCCCCGCCGGCGCCCCTCCGCAAGCGGGCGCCCGCAAAGGGCGAAGTGCCGGACAGGGCGGAAGCGCGCCGCTCCAGAAAAACGGCTCGACGGCGGCGACCACGCTGGACCTGGTAGCGCTCAAGGACATGAGCATCCAGCAGCTCAACACCATCGCCAAGGACCTGGGGCTGACCGGTGTCTCCGGGCTGCGCAAGCAGGAGGTGATTTTCAAGATCCTCCAGGCGCAGGCGGAGAAGAGCGGGCTCATCTTCTCTGAAGGAGTGCTGGAGTGCCTGCCCGACGGTTTCGGCTTCCTGCGCGCCCCGGAATACAACTACCTGCCGGGTCCCGATGACGTGTACGTCTCGCCTTCCCAGATCCGCCGTTTCGACCTGCGGACCGGCGACACGATCTCGGGCCAGATCCGCCCGCCTAAAGAGGGTGAGCGCTACTTCGCGCTCATCAAGGTGGACGCCATCAACTTCGAGCCGCCCGAGGAATCGCGGAACAAGATCTTCTTCGACAACCTCACGCCGCTCTATCCCAACGAACGGGTGAAGCTGGAGACGGTCAAGGACAACTACTCGGGCCGGATCATGGACCTGCTGACGCCTCTGGGCAAGGGCCAGCGCGGCCTGATCGTCTCGCCGCCGCGCACCGGCAAGACCATGCTGCTGCAGTCCATCGCCAACTCGATCACGGCCAATCATCCGGAGATCGTCCTGATCGTGCTGCTCATCGACGAGCGGCCGGAGGAAGTGACCGACATGCAGCGCTCGGTGCACGGCGAGGTCATCAGCTCGACCTTCGACGAGCCGGCGGCGCGGCACGTGCAGGTGGCGGAGATGGTGATCGAGAAGGCCAAGCGGCTGGTGGAGCATAAGCGCGACGTGGTGATCCTGCTCGATTCGATCACGCGCCTGGCGCGAGCTTACAACACCATCGTTCCGCCCTCGGGCAAGGTGCTCTCGGGCGGCGTCGACTCGAACGCGTTGCAGCGGCCGAAGCGGTTTTTCGGCGCGGCGCGCAACATCGAGGAGGGCGGCTCGCTGACCATTATCGCCACCGCGCTCATCGACACCGGCAGCCGCATGGACGACGTGATCTTCGAGGAGTTCAAGGGCACCGGCAACCAGGAGATCCACCTGGACCGCAAGCTGGTGGACAAGCGCGTCTTCCCGGCCATCGACATCAACAAGAGCGGCACCCGCAAGGAGGAGCTGCTTCAGCCGAAGGAAGAGCTGAGCCGCGTCTGGGTTCTGCGCAAGGTGGTCTCGCCGCTTTCGGCGGTGGAGACGATGGAATTGTTGCTCGACAGGCTCTCGAAGACGCGGAGCAACGCCGAGTTCTTGAACTCGATGAACGGGTAAGAGGGCGCTGCCCGTGGGACAGGCCGGAGGCCTGTCCTACGGCTTGTAGACTTCCGGCACGAAGGTCTGATCCGTGATGGGCGGGCGGACGTAGGCGCTGCGCACCCGCTCCGGCAGCTTGACCGGTTCGGGGGTCAGGTCCTTGTACGGAATCATCGATAGCAGGTGGTGCATGCAGTTGAGCCGCGCGCACGGCTTGTTGTCGGCGTTGACCACGTACCAGGGCGCCTGCTTCACGTCTGTGTAGGCGAACATCTCGTCCTTCGCCTTGGAGTATTCCACCCAGCGGCGGCGCGACTCCAGGTCCATGGGGCTCAGCTTCCAGCGCTTGGTGGGATCCTTGATGCGGGACTGGAAACGGCGTTCCTGCTCCTCGTCGCTGACCGAAAACCAGTACTTGATGAGAATGATCCCCGACCGCACGAGCATGCGCTCGAACTCGGGGCAGGAGTGCATGAATTCCAGGTACTCCGCCTCGGTGCAGAACCCCATGACGCGCTCAACGCCGGCGCGGTTATACCAGCTCCGGTCGAAGAGCACCATCTCGCCCGCGGCCGGCAGGTGGGTCACGTAGCGTTGGAAATACCACTGCGTCTTCTCCCGCTCGGTGGGCACGCCGAGGGCGACCACCCGGCAAACGCGGGGGTTGAGGCTTTCGGTAATGCGCTTGATGACTCCGCCCTTCCCCGCCGCGTCCCGGCCCTCGAAAAGCACCACCACCTTCAGGCCTTCGTGCTTGATCCACTCCTCCAGCTTCACCAGCTCGATCTGCAGCCGCCGAAGCTCTTTCAGGTACTCGGCGTCGTTCACGTGGATCGGTTTCGTCGGGGCGCCATCGGAAGCAGCGCCGTCAGCAGGATCTGACTTGTGCTTGTGCTTGCTCACCGGACCTCCATGCAGGATGTAGCTTACACCAACTGGCCTGCCGGATGGAACGGCCCCTGCCACCCGATGACCATCAGCGTCACGTCATCCCCCTGGTGCGCGCCGCCGAGGAACGCCTCGAAATCCTCCAGACACGCCGCGGCAATGGCCCGTGGGCCCATCCCCGAGCAGCGCGGCAGGAGGGCGACCAGCCGCTCCGGCCCATACTCCTGGCCGGCATCGTTGCGCGCTTCGGTGACGCCGTCGGTGTAGAGGATCAGGGAGTCGCCCAGTTCGAGCTTCAGTCGCGCGGCCGAGTAATGGCCGTCGCAGAACAGGCCCAGCGGGAGGCCGGTGGCTGCAACCGTTTCGAGAGCGCCGCGGCGGAGAACCAGGGGGGGACAGTGGCCGGCGTTGGCGATTTCAATCTCGCCGGAGTGGTGCGCGAAGCCGCAGACGGCGGTGGCGTAGTGCGAAGCCAGGGTGCTCGCGCAGAAAACACGGTTGGCACGCTCCATCAGGTCGGCAGCCGGCGTGCCCACGGAGAGGAGGGTGCGAAAGGTGGCGTGGATGTGCGACATCAGCAGCGACGCGGCCACGCCTTTGCCCGACGCGTCTCCCACGGCGAAGAAGAGGCGCTCGCCGCCATCCGGCGCGAGGTCGCAGAAATCTCCGCTCACGGGACCGGCGGGGTGGTACCGGTAGTGAACGGTCCAACCGTGGCATTCGAGATCGCGAGGGGGAAGGAGCCGCGTCTGAATAGCCGAGGCCAGCTCCAGATCGTGTTCGAGCGCGCGGCGCTGGCTCGCGTTCAGGTGATCGATGCACAGGTTGACGAGCGGATCGGCCATGAGCCGGTCTTTCTCGATGGTATCGTGGCAGGCATCGCAGATGCCGTAGGTGCCGCGTTCCATGCGCTCGAGGGCGGCGTCAACCTCGCCCAAAAGGCGCGCGAGGTCAGGCGACTCGCTCACGGAGCTGCGAATAGCCTCGATGCGGCTGCGCCGCTCGATCAGTTGCGACCTGAAAACGTCCAGCTCTCCTGCTTCCATTTGCCGGTTCCTTCCTTTGAACTCAATTGTAGCGGCAGCGCATCCTTGCTTCACGCCCGGAATTGATAAGATCGGCGCGGGGGGACTATGTTCGAACGGTACACCGACAAGTCGCGGCGTGTCATCTTCTTTGCGCGCTACGAGGCGAGTAACTTCGGCAGTCGCTGGATCGAAGGTCACCATCTTCTCCTGGCCCTGCTCCGGGAGGGCTGGGACGTTTTTGCGCCGTTTCTCGAATCGCGCGATCGGGCAGCGGAGATCCGCAAGGAGATCGAGCAACGGTTCCCGCAGCAGGCGCCGCCGGTTCCCGTTTCGGTGGACCTGCCCTTGAGTCACCAGTCGAGACGCGCGCTGGCCTACGCTGCCGAGGAATCGCAGCGCTTAGGGCACGCGTCGATCGAACCGGTTCACCTCGTCCTGGGTTTGCTGCGCGAGCCAGGCGCGGTCACGGAGATTCTGGGGCGGTACGGCATGGGACTGGAAGCGGTGAGAGCGGCCGCGGCCTCTGCTCCGGCGGGCGCCGGAGTCCGAAGGGACATCCAGCCATGGCAGGCGGCCCTGATGACGGTTCCGGCCGAGAGACAGGAGGCCGCGCGGCGCATCCTCCAAGCGCTCGGCCGCGAGAAGGTCCGAATAGAGGTGATCAGCCCGGGGAACAGCTTCACGGTGGCCTTCGGCGAGGAGCCGGCAACTCAGAGCTGATAATATCGGCGCGGCTTCACCGATTCCTTCGATACAATAGCTCCAGCCTAATGATTCAGGTACAAGGCCTCACCAAGACGTTCAGCGACTCGAAGCGCGGCGCCGTTCACGCGGTCGACCATATGTCCTTCGAGGTGCGCGCGGGAGAGATTTTCGGGCTGCTGGGCCCGAACGGCGCGGGCAAGACCACCACGCTGCGAATGCTCGCCACCGTCATGAATCCGAGCGAAGGCACTGCGGTTCTGAACGGCCACGACATTCTGAAGGAGCCCGAAGCCGTCCGCAGCAGCATCGGGTTCCTCTCGGCGGACATGGGCCTGTACCACCGCCTCTCCGCGCGCGAAGTGCTGACCTTCTTCGGCGAGCTGAATGGCATCCGCGGTCCCGCGCTCAAGCAACGCGTCGAGGAGATCTCCTCGTTGCTCAACATGAGCGGCTTCGACGATACGAAGATCGACAGCCTTTCGACCGGCATGCGCCAGCGGGTTGCCGTTGCGCGCGCGCTGATTCACGATCCGCCGATTCTGATCCTCGACGAGCCTGCCTCGGGCCTCGACGTGCCCACCGCGCACGTGATCGAAGAGTTCATACTGAAGGCCCGCGACTCCGGCAAGGCGGTGCTCCTCTCGACCCATGTCATGGAAGAGGCCGAGTACCTTTGCGATCGCATGGCCGTGATGCATGAGGGGAAGGTGAAGATCGTGGGCACCATGGAGGATCTGCGCGCGGCTACCGGAAAGCACCGCCTGCGTGAGATCTTCCTCGATCTGCTCGGCATGGAGAGCGCGGCTCGGAGGGGCGCATGAGTCTTCACATGGTTCTCACGATCTACAAGAAGGAGATGCTGGACACGATCCGTGACCGCCGCACGCTGATCAGCATGGTCGTAGTCCCGCTGGCGGCCATTCCGCTGCTGTTCCTGGCGATGAGCAAGTTCGTCACCTCCACGGAGAAGAAAGCGGGGGACGAAGCGCTGACCATTGCCGTGCGCGGCGCAGGCCGTCTGCCGGGGCTGCTGAACGCGCTGGCGCACGCGGGCTTCAAGCTTGCTTCGCACGACGATCTCGAGGCCGCCATCGAGAGGAAAGACATCGCGGCGGGTGTCGAGCCGGTCGAGCTGCCGGCGAAAGGCGGGATCGAAGTTCGGGTGTACTCGGATCTCACCAAGCGCAGCTCCCAAATGGCCGCCGGGCGAATTCGCACCGCGCTGGCCGTGTTCAAGGAGAACAGCATCAAGCTGAAGCTGACCGCGCTCAGTCTGCCGGCTTCGATCGCCGAGCCGTTCACCGTCAAGCCGGTCAACATAGCGCCCGAGAAGAAAATGGCCGGCATGTTCTGGGGCAGCATGATCGGGTATTTCGTGGTGCTGCTGATGTTCACCGGCGGCATGTACCCGGCCATCGACATGACGGCGGGGGAGAAAGAGCGGCGCACGCTCGAGGTGGTGCTTTCCTCGCCCGCCAGCCGAGGCGCCATCATCCTGGGAAAGATCTGCGCCACCACGACGGCGGTCATGGTCACCGCTCTGTTGAGTATCACGAGCCTCATCGTCTCGTTCCGCTTCGCCGATTTCGGGGACGAGTTCCGCAAGACGACGACCCGCATGCCGCTCGACTGGGGGAGCATCGCGCTGGTGCTGGTGGCGCTGGCGCCGATGGCGGTGCTGGCTGCGTCGGCGATGATCGCGATCGCGCTGTTCGCCAAGAGCTTCAAAGAGGCCCAGAGCTACCTGACGCCGCTGATCATGGCGGCCGTCTTTCCGCTGGTCCTGGGGATGCTGCCCGGGCTTCAACTCACGCCGGCGCTGGCGCTGGTGCCGCTGTTCAACGTGTGCCAGCTCATCAAGGAGATCTTTCTGGGCGAGTACAGCCGCCTGGCGTTCGCCGTCACCATGGTTGCGAACGTCGTCTACGCGGGCGTGGCGTTCCTCGCGGCGGTGCGGATCTTTTCGAACGAGCGGGTATTGTTCCGGACATGAACACGGATGCGATCGGCATCGCGGGAACCGGCCGCGTGGCGCAGGCTGTGGGCCGGCTGCTTCGCGAGCGCGGCGAGCCGGTTGTTGCCGTGGCCGGCCGGAATCCCGAGCACACCGCCCGCGCGGCTGAATTCATCGGCGCTGCCGCTGTTTCCTTTGGCCGGCTTCCCGAGCGCGCCGGCCGCGTGCTGATTGCGGTCAGCGACGGCGCGGTGACGGACGTCGCGCGCGAGCTGGCCGAAGCGGGCATGCGGCGGGGCACAGCTCTTCATACTTGCGGCGCACACGGGCCCGAGATTCTGGAACCCCTGGCGCGGGCCGGCGCAGCCTGCGGCGTGATGCATCCTTTGCAGACCATTGCGACTCCCGAGGCCGGTGTGACCGTCCTTCCCGGATCCACCTTCGCGGTCTCCGGAGACGCTGCCGCCGTGGCCTGGGCCGAGTGTATCGTCGCCCTCCTTGGAGGGACTGCGTTGCCTATCGCTCCGGGCTCGATGCCGTTGTATCATGCGGCCGCGGTGATGGCGAGCAATTACGTCACCGGCCTGATCGACGCGGCTGCTATTCTGATGAAGACGGCAGGCATCGACGAGGAGACCGCGCTCGGTGCGCTGGGGCCGCTGATTCGTGCTGGAGTGGAAAACGCTCTGGCTCTGGGGCCCGAGAGAGCGCTGACCGGCCCCATCGAGCGCGGCGATGTGGAGACCGTGCGCCGCCACCTGTGGAGTCTCGCCGCGGCGCCGCCGTCCGTGAGCGGCCTCTACCGTTCCGCGGGCCTGCACGTTTTGGAGATGGCCCGCCGCCGCGGGCTCGCCGAGGCGAAGGCCGGCGAGATCGAGACGCTGCTGCGGGAAGGGAGATAGGGTGGTGTGCCGGCACGAGTGCCGGCACGGCAGGCTAAAGCCCGCGCCACGACAGGAGACTGATGCGATGGCCGAGAAGCGAATCCGCGTTCCCGATCTCAAGGAGAAGAAGCAGCGCGGCGAGAAGATCGCCGTGCTCACGGCTTACGACGCCACCATGGCGCGTCTGTTCGACCGCGCCGGCATCGACGTGCTGCTGGTGGGCGATTCGCTCGGCAACGTGATCATGGGCGAAGAGACCACGCTGCCGGTGACGCTGGACGCGATGGTTCACCACACGCGGGCGGTAAGCCGCGGCGCGCGCCGCGCCCTGGTGGTGGCCGACATGCCGTTCCTCAGCTACCAGGTCACGGTGCCCGAGGCCGTGCGGAACGCCGGGCGCCTGTTGCAGGAGGGCGGCGCGGCGGCGGTGAAAATCGAAGGCGGCCGGCCGATGATCGACGTGGTGAAGCGGCTGGTCGAGATCGGGATTCCGGTAATGGGCCACCTGGGGCTGGTGCCGCAGTCGGTCCATAAGCTCGGCGGCTACCGCCAGCAGGCGCGGCGCGACGAGGATGCCAAGCGGCTTTTCGAAGACGCGCACGCGCTGGAGGATGCCGGTGCGTTCTCGATCGTGCTCGAGTCGATTCCGGACGCCGTCGCCGCGGCGGTGACGTCGGCGCTGGCGATCCCGACGATAGGTATCGGCGCGGGCCCGCACTGCG
The DNA here is from genome assembly GCA_963719445.1 of Bryobacterales bacterium. Lineage (GTDB taxonomy): Bacteria > Acidobacteriota > Terriglobia > Bryobacterales > Bryobacteraceae > DASWZN01. The sequence continues at coordinate 896,230 of OY970385.1, read as the reverse complement.
ATGGCCAGGTGCTGGTCTCTTACGACGCCCTGGGATTGTTCGAGGGCCCGGTACCGCCGTTCGTCAAGCAGTACGCGCAGCTTGGCGAGCTGATGGTGAAGGCCGCGAAGGCTTACGCGGATGACGTGCGCGAAGGCAACTATCCGGCGGCGGAGCCGGGCGCGCATTCCAGGTCCGCGGTGAAATGAGCGTTGAAATCGTTCACAGCATCGCGGCTGTCCGCGCGGCGGTGGCGCGCTTTCGCAGGGCGGAGAACACCATCGGCCTCGTTCCGACCATGGGCGCGCTCCACGGCGGCCACGGCCGCCTGATCGAGACCGCGCACGCCGAGTGCGGCGCCGTGGTTGTCAGCGTCTTCGTCAACCCGATCCAGTTCGACCGGCAGGACGATTACGAGCGCTACCCGCGCACGCTCGCGAGCGACGCCAGTTTCGCGGAGGCGCGCGGCGCAGATCTGGTCTTCGCGCCGGAGATCGCCGAGATGTATCCGCGCCGCGAGCGCGCCTTCGTGGAGATCGAGGTCCTCACCGACACCCTCTGCGGCAAGTTCCGCCCCGGCCATTTTCGCGGCGTGGCCACCGTGGTGGCGAAGCTGCTGAATATCGTCCAGCCGGACCGGGCATATTTCGGGGAGAAGGACGCGCAGCAACTGGCGGTGATCCGGCGCATGGTGGCGGACCTGAACCTGCCGATCGCTATCGTCGGTGTCGCGACCGTTCGGGAAGCGGACGGCCTGGCCCTCAGCTCGCGCAACCAGCATTTGTCGGCCGAAGAGCGCGCGGTTGCGCCGATGCTGTATCAGGCGCTACGGGCGGCCGAGACGGCGATCGCGGATGGCGAGCGCGATCCCGAGAAGGCAAAGCAGGCGGGGCTGGAGGTGCTTGCGCGCGAGTCGCGCATCCGCGTCGAGTACTTCGAAATCGTCGACCCCGAAGAGTTACAGCCGGTGGCCGAGATCGCGGGGCCGGTACTGGTAGCCGCGGCGGTGTGGCTCGGCGGGACGCGCCTCATCGACAATTTGGTGGCACGGCCGTAAGCGGCACGTACTTGCAGCGAGAGCCTCGGCGGTTCCAAAATGGTTCCATGAACATCACGGTGAAGAATGTGCCGGATCCTGTCTACCGGGTGATCAAACGAGAGGCAAGGCGGCACCGGCGAAGTCTCAACTCCGAGATCATTCAAGCGCTGGAGAAACAGGCGTCCGAAGCCGAGCGCCTGCGGCAGTTGAGCAACCTGAGGGACGAGTTGGACCGCTTTGCTGCGTCCTTGCCACCACTCGACGACAGCGCGTCTCTGATTCGCGAGGATCGCGAGCGATAGTCGATGCCAGAGACGTTTGTTCTCGACTGCAGTGTGGCGGCTAAGTGGGTGCTTCCGGAGCCCGGTCGCCCGTCCGCGCTGAGGTTGCTTGATCGGCACGTAGCGGGGGAGATTTCTCTGATCGCGCCGGACCTGCTGTTGATGGAGGTGGCCAGCCTTCTCTCAAAGCGCCATCGTCGCCAGCAGATTTCCGCGGTGCAAGCGCGTGAGGCCTTCCGGCTTATGAGGGAGTTTGCCCCTGACCTGCTCGAGACCCAACCCCGGCTCGGCCGGGCTCTCGACCTCTCCCTTCGCTACCAGATGTCGCTGTGGGACTGCGTTTATCTTGCTCTCGCCATCGAGCGCGATTGCAGGTTCCTCACCGCGGACCAGCGGTTGTTCCGTGCGGGCACCGGCCGCCATCCGGCGATCCAGTTGTTCGGGTAGGGTGTAAGCAGCGAACATCGTGGATCCTGAAGCGCTAACGCTGCCCGGACGCGCCACGCTACCTCCCCGCCGCGAGACATCGTATACGATAGATACCGTGCACATGGGAATCCTCCTGTCGATCACGATCCTCGCCGCCGGCTGCGCCTCGGCCGCCGATATTTCGGCTGAAATGCGGCTTGCGACCCAGGCTCTGGGGGAGCTGGCAGGAGTCTGCGACGCCGATGGCAGGCTCCTCTGGCGCCAGTCCTTATGCGGTCCCGTTGTGCTCGTGAATCCGGGCACGCGAGCCGCCATCGCCAACCGTCAAGACCCCGACGGCAAGTTCCGAAAAGACGGAGACGTCTTTGTCGGGACGTTTCCGGAGCGGTTCACGCTGGCGAATACGTCGATCCAGTGGGGAGGGCAGGGATGGGCGACTGTGATGATGCCCTTGCCGCTGGACCCGTTTCGGCGCCTTTCATTGCTGACACACGAGTCGTTCCATCGCATCCAGGCAAGCCTCGGGCTGGGGGCGCCGGACACACCCGATCCGCATCTGGACACCGAAGCGGGGCGCCTTTGGCTGCGCCTCGAACTGCGCGCCATGGCTCGCGCCTTGCGCTCGGAAGGACCGTCTGGCCGCCAGAGCGCGGCCGATGCCATGCTGTTCCGGATGGTCCGCTACCGCCTCTGTCCCGGCTCTGAAGCGTTGGAAGCCGGAATGGAGAAGCAGGAAGGGTTGGCGGAGTACACCGGCGTCTTTGTGGCCATGCGCGCGACCGGGGAGGATATCGGCCGCGAAGCGCGCGCCGTTGAGGCGTTCGAGGACAGCGACGCGTTCGCGCGGTCGTTCGGCTATGCCACGGGTCCGGCTCTCGGCCTGCTTCTGGATCGCTACGCAGATGGATGGCGCGAGCGCGCGGCGTCCGCATCGCTCCATTCGATCCTGGCTTCCGCCTTGGGCGTCCCGGCGTCTGAGGATCTTCAACGCGAGGCGCGGCGGCGTGCCCAGCTTTACGGCTACTCCGCCGTGGCCGCCGCCGAACAGGAGCGCGAGGAGCGCCACAGATCCTTCCTCGCCGAGCTGACGGGCAAGTTCCTCGACGGGCCGACCCTGGACTTTCCGAGCGTCCCCGAGATGATGCGCAATTTCAATCCCGGAACACTCGTTCCGTTCCCGCCCCACGGGACGTACTACCCTACGGGGACGTTCTCCGCCAGTTGGGGGAAGCTGCAAGTTGACTCCGGCGGCGCGCTGGTAGCTCCGGACAATATGTCCGTGCGCGTGCCCGGGCCGATCAACCCGGACGAGCGCCCGGTCCATGGTGCGGGCTGGGTCCTGCACATCGAACCCGGTTGGGTGATTCAACCGTCCGGGCGTCCCGGGAGCTTTGCGGTGGTCAAGGCAGCGCCGCCGCCACCAGCGGCTCGATGAACTTCAGCGGCCGCCGCACGTTGTACTCCTTGCGCCAGGCGCGGTGGGCGTCGTCGTCGGGGAATCGCTCCGAGGCCGGATACGGGTAGCGGCTCATGCCGTGGAACGGCAGGGGCTCGACGGAATCGGCGAAGGCCGTGTTGGCGTCGGCGTCCTTGGACCAGCCGTCCACCAGCACCAGGAAATCGCGCTTCCAGCCGGACGCCAGCGGGGGCAGGCGGCGGGGATCGAAGCGCAGACGAATCTCGTCGCCGGAACCCATGATGACGAAGCGGTCGTCGGCCGCCGACAGCAGCTCGCGCACATCGCCGAAGCGCGTGTAGAGGCCGGGGACCGGGTTCCACATCGCGGCGGGCCGCCACTCGGAGTAGTCGTAATACTCGGGCTGCTCGTGCCGCGCGTCGACCACGGCGCGTGAGAATCCGCGCAGGGTCAAATCGGCGGTTTCGGCGTCCATCGCCGTCAGGCGCGCCGGGGGCGCAGCCGTCTCCTCGCTTAGGTAGATCTGGTCCCAGTAAACGCAGGTGTTGGTGACGATGCGCACCTGGCGCGAAGAGGACAGAAACTTGCCGGTGAGATCCACCGCGATGGTGCGCGGCTCGCCCGCGGGCACGCCCATATCCTCAATCACCGTGCGCCACTGGCCGGCGGCGTCTTTCACCTGGAGATAGGGCAGGACCAGGCCGTCCTTGCTGCCCTGCGATGCGGCCATGAAGGTGCTGCCGTCGGCCCAATCGATCCATCCGCTGAGCATCAGGACGGCGCGATTGTCGCGAGCAGCGCTGGGGCCGAAGTCGAGCTCGAGCGAGTGCATTTCGGCCACGCCCTTCATGTCGTGCCGGAAGCCGCCGGCGTAAACGCGGTCGCGCCGCAGGACCTTGGCGAGCATGTCGCGCCCGTTGCCGTCGCGCGCGGAGAGGGGGAAGATGCGCTTGCTCACGCCGAACAACCGGAACTCGGGGAACGGCGGCGACTTGAACTTTTCGTTGGTGACGATATCGACTCCGGCCGGATGATCCAGCGCGATCAGGCGCACCTGGTCGATGTAAGAGACTTCGTGCAGCTCCTCGGTGATGCGGACCTCATACCGCCCGTCGCGCAATTCGAGCTGATCGCCGGGAATCGAAACATACTCGTGGCTCGATACGGGGAAGTAGTCGCCATCGCCCGAGCTGGCGCCGAGCGGCGCCACACCGAGCACGTCGGCGATGAACTCGAACTTGCGGCCGTTCCAGGCGAAGATCATGGGGCAGGAGCCGGAGAGGCGCGGCGCCTCCTTGAGCTCGGCGGTGCGCTGCGGGGCCTGCTCCATTTCGTTCTGGATGAGGCCGTTCGCCCAACTGATGCGGATGGTATCCACCGCCTTCTCCGGTCCCAGGCCGAACAATAGCGGAACGCCTTCGTAGAGCTGCTTCTGGTAGTGCGCGCCCGCCTTGACCTCGACTTCGGTGCCCGGGCCCAGCTTCAGGTTCTTCACGCCCGCAAGCGCCACCCGGATCCACTGGTTTTTGGTTTCGGTCCGGTTGGCGAGCAGGTGGACGCTGCCATCCGCGGCCACCGCGGCCAGGCCGGCGCGCCCGATGTTCTCGAAATCGGCGCGAGCCCAGGCGACCGCGTCCGGGAAATCGGCGGGCGTTTTCGCCGCGCCGACCTTGCCCAGCCCCTGGTTCAGGTAGACGGCGTTGCCGGCCACCAGGTCCGCCAGACCACGGTCTTCGAAATCGGCGAACGCCAGCGCGGCGACGGCGGGCGCCGGGGTCGCCTCGGCGGCCAGCTTGCCGTCTCGGTTCATAGCGAATCGAACGCCCGCCCGGCTAGAGAACGCCACGTCGACCCAACCGTCGTTATCGATGTCGGCCGCCTGGAGAGTGCGCGCCCCGGCCGGGATCGCATCCACCGGGACGGCTTCAAACACCCCGCGCATCTGGTCGCGGTAGAGAACAGCGGAGTGGTCCGCGTAACTTACCAGCAGATCGATTCCCTTAGAGTCCGGAATCAGGCGGAACGCCGCGGCGTCCACAGCCCGGCCCGCGGCGAACGGGAAATGGGCCGTGTAGTCGTGAAATCCGTGCTCGCCCTCGTTGCGCAGCAGGGCGGACTTCTCGCCGAGCAGGAACAGATCGAGGTCGTAATCGTGGTCGAAGTCGAGCCAGACGGCGCGCTCGAACCGCCCCGCGGGAAGCTGCGCGCCGGTTTTCACGAACTTGCCCTTCACATTGCGATAGAGCAGCGGGCCCTGCTCCGTGAGCACGCACAATCCCGCCAGTCCGCTGTTCTCGAAGTCGCCCGCGGCAACGAAGATCACGCCTTTGAGGTCGCCGAAGCCGGAGTCGGCGACCAGGTCCTTGCCCTTCCGGTACACGCTGATTCCCTTGCTCGACCAGACCAGGAGATCGGAGCTGCCGTCGCCGGTGGTGTCCATGACCAGCATGCCCGCGGTCTTCGGGTCGGCCGTTCCGGGGAGCTTCGTGTCGGCGAATCGCAGCGCCGCCGGAGGCTCCGCGGCGGGCGGGGCAGGGCGCGCTTCGATGGGGTCGTAGAGCTCGGCGTAGTAGCACCACTCCATGTCTTCGGAGTCGTCGGCGGCCTTCTGGGCTTCTTTGGCCTTCAAGAATTCGGCCAGCGCCGCCTTGGCCTCCGCTTCCTTGCCCATCAGCCGGTAGGCGTTATAGATCTGGAAGCGCGGCGCGACCAGCCTGGGTTCGAGTTCCCTGGCGATCTCGAACTGCTTCAGCGCCTCCGGCTGGCGCTCCGTCAGGTTGTAGAGCAGTCCCAGGTTGTAATGGGAAACCGGCTCAGTAGGGACAAGCTGGACCATGCGCTCGAACTGGCGGATCGCTTTCGGATACTCGCCCTCGCGCTTGTGGGCAATGCCCAGGTTGAACCAGGTGTAGGGGGAATTGGGTTCCTGCCTCTGGGCCTTTTCGAGCTCCGCCATTCCTTGCTTGAGATCGCCCGAACGCAGCAGGGCCAAGCCGTAGTTGAGGCGGTCGCGGAACGAGCCGGGGGCGAGATCGAGCGCCTTTTTCAGCTCCACGACGGATTGGGGCACACCGGTCGGCGTCTCGTACAACGCCTTGCCCAGGTTGCGATGGCGCCACAGCGCTTCCTCGCGAGAAGGGGTCGGTCCGGAGTCCGCCAGCAGAATGACGGCGGCGCATGCGATCGGCAAGGTCAGCAAGAAACTCGGTTTGGTCATAGATGACGCTCCCGCCCGCGCTGCGGGCGAGCTTCTTAGCCGATTGTAGCGTGGTGCGGCGCGGAGCATGCGGGGCGCTCGCGGAGGCCGCGTTCAGGAACTGCACGGGCTTCCTCCCCTCACCAGATCGGCTGAAGTGGGGGGAGGCGACCGGTCGCGGCCCGGCTCCCAGGGCCGGTTCTAAGGTGTAGAATAGTCTCCCGGCGCCATATTAAGATAGAAGGAGTCGGGTTCCCTCGACCGAATCGCCTCATGACAGCACTCTTCAGCCCGGCCTTTCTGCTGACCGCGAGTGTCTACCAGCAACTCAGGCACGCGCTGGCGGACAACACCTTCGCGGGCATACATCAGCTGGACTGGTTCGACTGGATGATCCTCATCCCCTACTTTGGGCTGCTGGCAATCCTTTCCGTCTACGGGTTGCACCGTTATGAGGTGATCCGAACCTACTTCAAGTACCGCAAGAAGCTGCCCAAAACGCCGCCGGCACGGTTTGAACAGCTTCCGCCAATAACCATTCAACTGCCCCTGTACAACGAGCGCTATGTGGTGGAGCGGCTGCTCGAGGATGTCCTCAAGATCGACTATCCGCGCGAGCTCCTTCAGATCCAGGTGTTGGACGACTCGACCGACGAGACGCACGCCTTCGCGGAGCGGCTGGTGGCGCGATACAGGGCGCTTGGCCAGCCCATCGAATACCACCACCGGACCAACCGGATGGGCTTCAAAGCGGGCGCGCTCCAGGAAGGCCTCAAGACCGCAACGGGTGAACTGGTCGCCATCTTTGACGCCGATTTCATCCCGCCGGCGGACTTCCTGATGCGCACCGTGCACTTCTTCGTGGATCCCCGGGTGGGCGTGGTGCAAACGCGGTGGAGTTACGTGAACCGGAACTTCAACGTGCTGACCGAGGTGCAGGCGATCCTGCTGGACGGCCATTTCGTGCTCGAGCATGGGGCGCGTTACGGCCGCGGACTGTTCTTCAATTTCAACGGGACCGCGGGCATCCTGCGGCGCAAGATGATCGACGACGCGGGCGGCTGGCAACACGACACCCTGACCGAGGACTCAGACTTGAGCTACCGGGCGCAGCTCAAGGGCTGGAAGTTCGTCTACCTGCCGGCGCTCGATTGCCCGTCGGAGCTGCCAGTGGAGATGCACGCGTTCCAGGTGCAGCAATCGCGCTGGGCCAAGGGCCTGACGCAGGTGGCCAAAAAGCTCCTGCCCACGATCTTGCGGGCCGACATTCCGTGGCGTCTGAAAGTGGAAGCGTTCATGCACCTGACGCCGAACATCAGCTACCCCATGATGATGATGGTCTCGGCGCTCATGCTTCCGGTGATGATCGTGCGGTTTTACATGGGCTGGTTTCAGATGGTGTTCCTGGACCTGCCGCTGATCGTCGCCTCGTTTTGGTCCATTTCGGCGTTTTACGTGCTGGCGGAGCGCGAACTGTATCCCCGCAGCGTCCTGCGCACGATTCTGCTGCTGCCGGCGCTGCTGGCGGTGGGTGTGGCGCTGACGGTCATCAACACGCGGGCCGTGATCGAGGCGCTGTTGGGGATCCAGAGCGGGTTCGTGCGCACGCCGAAGTTCGCGGCCGATCAGAAGGACGCGGCGCGCAGTGTGGCGGCCAAGTACCGGCGCCGCAGCGGCTGGCTGCCGTTCATCGAAATCGCGATCGGCGCGTATTTCGTCGCGATGTGCGTGTTCGCGATCGAAGTTTACAACTTCTTCTGTCTGCCGTTCCTGCTGCTGTTCGTCGGCGGTTACTTCTGGGCAGGCTTCACCACGCTGATTCAGGAGTACCGCGATCGCCTCCGCACCGCTCGGCGCCAGGTGGCGCTGACCGCAGCGCACTGACCCGCTTCTCTGACGCGCTGTCTGCCGCGACTCGCGGATGAGGTCGCCGTCCGAGAGTTGGCGACCGCATTGCGCAGATTCCAATCAGCGGCGTAGCGGTGCGGGCGCAGCAGATCGGCCATGCATGGGTCGATCGCGATCTGCGCGTGGCGGGCCCTGGTGGTGGGATGGAAGCACACCACCAGCGCTTTGCCCAGGGCGACCAGCACTACGACGGTAAGATGGAATGGAGAGGCATGCCATGCATGCCCCCCGTGATTGCGACTAGCCTCCTGCTGCGTTCGCTAGTCTCGAACTGGCGTTACTCCAGATCTGGCTGATGCTCGTCGCGGCGGTCATGAACAGGGCCGCGGCAGCGAGAGCAACAAACGCCAGAAGCAAGGTGTACTCAATCAAATCCTGTCCTTGCTCGTTCCGCAGAAAATTCATCAGCATTCTTCGATTCTCCTCGCGTGGCGTTACAGCCCTTCTATCTTACATCCGGCCAACCGCGTTTAAGCTCTTTTTTTTACATGACCTTAAATTGTTTTGGTACTCCATTCCGAGTGGCTCCGGCGCGCCGGAAAGCAGCAGTTCTGCCTCCCCGGGGCGCGGAAAAGCGCGGAGATTACTGACTTGAAACGATTTTTAAGATACCTCTTCGTCCCTCAAGCCCCCCGCCCCCGTCCGGTTGGCGCCGGCAGAATGCCGATCGTTCGTACCATGCTTCCAGACAGCCGCTGCGTGAGATGGTTTTCCGGCGTCGCGAAGACGATAGCGGATCTTGCGAGCTGAAGCGCCGGCGTCAGGACGGCAGGTACTGCCGCAGATCGGCGAAGAAGGCCTGGACGAATTCATCCGCTGTCCTGGTGGCGGTGGCGGAGTCGTTGCCGGACACAGGGACCACCACGCGGACCAGCGCCGTGTCAGTGCGGTTGTATTGGATCGCGTCGGCGACCAGATAGAACTTAGCGCGGTATTCGCTGGCTACGACGCGATCGCGAGACTGGTACCAATAGAGTACGACGCTCTTGTCCTCGCCCTTGGAGACCACGTACCGGTTGACGAGAATGGGCTGGGCCCGGCCGGGAATCCGAATCGCGTGGACGTCGGATTCCGAGGGCGCCCAACCCGAACCAGGAAGGCAATTCTTGGGCGAATGCGGCGTCTGGCCGGTCCGCTGCGACTTGAAATAGGCGACGAAGAGATTGGCGCCGATGCCCCGCGCCGGGTTGGTATAGGTGCGCGAGAGAGTGTCGTCCGCCCGCAGCACGTCCAGTGTTTCCTGGTCGGCCTCGCTTTCCTGAAACATCGACCAGGCGCCAAGCTGTGTGGGGAACTGGCTGAGCGGGCGCGCCAGCGGCACCGTTTCCCGCCGCGAGATGGCAAACATGCCGACCACCTGCAACAGCAGCACGGCCGTGAGCACGCGGGCGGGTGTGCTCTTCAGGAATCGAAATGGAGCGCTACTTTCGGCCATAAACCAGCTTCCAGCTCCAGTTGACTGCGACATGCACGAGAACCAGCAGCACTAGGCCAAACGCGAAGATGAGAAACCCCGCCGCGGAGTGGAACACACCCTCGGCCAACTCGGGGTTGACCTGGCTGAGCAGTCCGCTGACCGTGACCCTGCAAGCGTTGGCGACGATGGCGATCGGCACGGTGGCCATTAGCAGCACCGTCCGCATCCAGACCTTCTTGTCGAAGAAGTAGGCGTAAACCAGCGACAGGAACGAGAGCGTCAACAGAGAGCGGATGCCGCTGCATGCCTCCACCACGGAAAGTGCCTGGCTCGGCAGCCGCAAGATATGTCCTTCGCGAAGCACGGGAACACCCAGGAGCGCCAGCGCGCCCTCCGCCAGCTGGCTGGCCAGCGTCTGGAGCTTGAAGGTGACGACGTTGTAGACGATGGCGGGGATGGGGACCATGAAGAAGAGGAGGAACAGGGGGAAGGCCAGGAGGCGCAGCACCCTGGCGCCGCCGAGGTACAGCACGATGCCGGCGAGCGAAACGATGAACGCGGTGCGCGCCAGGAACAGCTCTGCGCCGAGTGTGGCGGCGTACAACTGGGCCGCGCCCCAGGCGATGACAATCAACCCGCGCCAGTCGGAAGGCCCCCAAACCTCCAGCAGTTCACTCCGCCGCTGCCAGGCGATGTAGCCGGCGACGATGGGCACGAAGAAGCCGTGGCCCATGTCGCCATCGCTGCTCCACTGGTTGATCAGGCGCCACAGCACCGGGCCGTAGCAGGCGGCCAGCAGAAGGCCGAACCACGCGATCGGCGCCCACACCAGCGCCGGCGGGGGAGGCTGGTGCACACGGCTCTCTGAGGCGGCGGGAGTCCCGGCAGTCATGAGTTATCTAGTAAACCACATCCACTGCCGGGCGGGCAATCCGCTCAGAGGCCGGCCGGGCCGCCACTTGGGTCAGCGCGTCAGGTTCAGAACCATGCCGGCGATCTTGGCGAACGCGTCGGCGATTGCGTTAGAGTCGCTGGCGGGAAAGTACTGTCCCTGGCGCTGCGAGCTATTGAACGCGGTGGAGTTCTTGCTGCCATAAGTCGTACGCTGTTTGGGATCGTTGGCGACCCTTGACAGCAGCACATCATCCGTTCCGCCGTTTCCGGAGTAGCCGATGGTGTAAATGATGACCTTCATGGTGGTCATGTCGGAGCGAATTCGATTGGCTGCGTTATCCACGGCGTTCCAGGCAGCAATGTTGAGCTGCACGCCGTTGTTGCCGTCGTTCGTGCCGATGGTCCCGCTGTAAGTAGTGGTCTTCGGGAAGCTAGTAGCGGATGAGACCGTGTGCCCCTGTTTCGCCCCGGTTACGTCGACCATGTCGGTGGTCAGGTTCCCATAGAGGTCCCACGGTGGAATGCTCGCCACGTCCGGGGTTCCGTTGTTGGTGAAGAGCGGGTTGGTCGTGTGACCGTTGCCCAGATTGTTGCAGTTGGTGACAGGGCCAGTGTTCCTGATGGTCTGGAGGGTACCGCCTCCCTCGTCGTTCCCGAGCCAATGCATTGACCAAGCGCTCGAACCGCTGCCCCCCGCGTAACTGGTGTCGAGACTCGCCATCTGTACAAGCCCGTAATTGCAGGTGAAGCTACTCGGTGCGCAGCCCGATCCGATGATGCCGATCATCTGATTCGCGGCGGCCTGGGCAGTCGCGAGGGCGATCCCGTTCTTGTTCTTAGCCGCGTCGAGGTTGTTTGACTGCCATGTCGAGGAGTTGTAGTTGTAGTTGTAGTTGTATTCGCAATTGGAACGGCCCGCCACGGCTGAATAGCCCTTGTACGGCGATGGGTAGGGGAAGGGGTTCAGTTGGAGCAGCGAGTTGCCCGGAGAGGTCACGTTGGGAACCGGATAACCGGCGACCGTCATCGCTTTGCCCTGCTGATCGGGGCTGTTCAGGTACGCGCTGAACATGTTCGGCACGCCATCGGTGAACAGGACGATCACGTTGTTCGTGATATCAACGTTCGTTAAACCGAAGTCGCGATAATGGGCCTTCTGTAACTCGATGTAGGCCAGCGAGAGCCCTTCCGACATATTGGTAGCTCCGCCTGAGACCATTTGGTTGATCCCGTAGACCTCGTCGCAGCACCCGCCCTGCTGCGAGTAGAAACTGGTGTCGGGACCGCCCGTCGTGTCCGTCGGGTCGAAGTTGTAAGGGCCCGGGTTCTTAACAGGATAGCCGACGATTCCAGTGTTGCCGAAAGCCACGAACCCCAGCTCGTCGAAGTTCGGCGTGAACATTTTGACGAAGGCGGAAGCCTGGGTCTGCAGAGTGCTGACGAGAGCCGTCATGGAACCGGAGCGGTCAAGAACCATCACGACCCTCGTCGGGCGTCTGGACGCCTCAGCGGTGGAGCTTACAATGACGCCCGGCAGTTGAAAGACTTTCATAAAGACGGTCGGCGCCTGCACAGTGGCCGACACGTCTACCGTGTACTTGTAGCCGTTACTGGCGTTGCCTGGATTGTACACGGCGCTGCAGGTCACAGGGCCGCTAGCCCAGTAGCCGGACGGGAAGTTGGCTTGGCAGGCCTGGACAGCCAGAGACTGAATGCTGCCTGATGTGGTCCCGATCAGGCGTCCCGCCTCCAGTCCCGCTCCATCTACGGCCTCCCAGAGCTTGGCCTGGACGATGTACATGATGGTCAGGTCGATCGCCAGGCCAGCCAGCGGAATGACCACCGTCATCAGCATGAGGGTGAACAGAATCATCATCGCCCCCCGCTGGTTACGTCTTGAACGGCAAATTGCAGACATAGTCCCTCCCGTCTCACGGGCCTCAGAAGACAGCATAGTCATTTAGAGCCACAAGCGACACGACGCCCGTCACGTTGAACGGAGTCGCGCCCACCTGGACAAGAAAGACGGCCTGGCCGGACGGCAATCCGGTCGCTGTGTCCGGGTTATATGACGAAATCCCCAGCTGGCTGAAGTTCGAGCCGACCGTTAAGCCGGGTTTGCTCACGGAATCGCTGGTGTTAAAAGTGCCCTGGGAGTCCACTGCACCACAACCGGGGGCAAGCAGACCGCAAGTGCCTGTTCCAGTCCCTCCCGATGGTGTGGCAAGGTTCGGTGCGGGCGTGAACCCTGTAATCTTCGTCCCCGTGCTGTAATACTGCTCGTACACCCATTGGCCAGAATTGGCGCATGACGGCGGCGACCCGGTCCCGCCGCCGAGCGCGCAAGTGGCCGAGTCCACGTAAACGATCTTGGAGAAGATCACCTCAGCGTTGGAAGGGTAACCCGCACTCGCGCCGATCTGGGCCAGAACGCTAGTGAATAACGGGTCTGAAAGGGATACCGTTTGCCCGTAGTTGAGAGTCACGTAGAGGTGTCCCGCGTCTCTACAGAGCTGGACGACCTCGAGTTGCATGAGCAGATTGAAGCCTATTGCATAGGTAAACAACATCATCGGCAACAGGAAGAACACCATCACCAGGCAGAACTCGATGAGCGTGTTTCCGCGTCTTTTTGGGCCTCTCATCGTTTCCCTCCTAGGGGGCCGGCTGGAGTGTCGATACCACCTGCGTCATTGTGTCGGCGGAGGCCACCGTAGCCAACGAGGACGAATTGGGGGCTATGAAGGGTCCCACCAGCGTCGAGATCGGGTAATTCACGATGGAAACCACAATCACGTTCCCTCCGTTGTTGGCGGTGGTGTTGGGCAATGTGATCGGGGTGGTGGTGCCTGGAACGTAGTAGGCGACATTAACGTAGCTCGCCCCGGTCGTCCCGCCCAGCAGCCCTCCCTGAAGCGTGCCCGCCGCAGCGCCCGCCGCCCACTGGACGTGCTGCGTGATGCAGTCCGTCAAAGTTGCCGATGACGCGCACAAATCCGGGCGATTGGGATCGGGAATCGCGTTGGTGATGCCGTAACGGGCGCCCACGCGGACCGCCTGCTCCAGTGTGGCTTTGCAGAAAATGCCCCAGGTGATGTCCAGTTCCACGAAGATCATCGCGAACAGGGGCATCATGACAAAACAGAACTCGATTATTTCACTGCCGCGCCGCCGGCCACGCCGGCGGTGGCTGGACGGGCATTTCGGAAGATCAGTGTTGGGCATCATGACACCGCTCGCTCAGTAGAGGGACGACTCAGGCGGTCGGTTTCTTTACGCATCGGGCTGATTTGGCGGCGGTACTAACCAAAGGTAGGAGTACTGGTCCCCCCACTCGACAGTATCCGCAGGGCGTTGTTCCGTAGTAGTATCGGCTACGATGGACCGAAGCCAGTTCGGCGACCCGGTCACGGCAGGCATCGAGCAGGAGATCCGAGAGCTCTACGCCAAGGAAGCGGCTGGCATGCTGCGTCACGCCGTGAGCGTAGCCGGGAACAGCGAAACCGCGCAAGACGCCGTACAGGAGGCTTTTCTCCGCTTTTTTGTCGCCCGGACCGGCGGACAGCGGATTCGCAACCCAAGGGCCTGGCTGTTCCGCGTGCTGCGCAACCACGTACTGGATCAGAAAAAGTCCTCCGCCTGGAACCAGAGCGGCCTTGAAGCGCTGATGAATTCGCCCGGCCCCGGCTACGATCCGGAAGCGGCTTACGGGCGCATCGAGGCGCTTCGCAGAACGCTTGGAACGACCCTCACGCCCCGCGAGGTCGAGTGCGTACGACTGCGCAGCGCAGGCTTGCGGTACGACGAAATCGCGGGCGTGCTGAAGCTGCACTCAGGAACGGTGGGAGCGCTGCTGACGCGCGCTCACAAGAAGATACGGGCCGCGGCGGGCGCCGTGGCCCAGAGGAGCGGCGAGCCGATCCTGAAGATCGCCACCGGGAAACGCTATGCATCCTAGAACCGCCAGTCTGGTCGCCTTTTCGGATGCGGAGCTGCATCCCGGGCGGAGCCAGCGTATCGCCCGCCATCTTCAGGACTGCCCGAAGTGCCAAGCCGCGCTCGAACGCATCTCGCAGGAAAAGAAGGACTTTTCTGCGTTGGTCAGCGGGCGGCAACCGGCGGCCGACGTCACACGCGGACTGGCGGCGGTCCTGGCGGCGATTGCCGGATGGCGCGGAGCCCCGGCGCCCGAATTGAGGAGCCGCGCGCGCGCCCAGATCGAAATCTACTTTGGCCGTGGCGCGGCATCCTTCATGGAGCGGCCCGACATCCGCGCCGACGAGCTGCTGGCGAAAACGCTGGCTCTCATGGCCGCATTTCTCGGGCAGGACGCGGCGGAGGCCGTCGCAGGAGAGATTCTCCGCGGCCTCGATTGCGCAGGGTTGACTGCGGAGGTTTCAACATGACGCGAACGGAGGATTGGAGCGGGGTGGGGTCGGCTCCCCGGTGGATCATTACGGTCACGGGGGCGTATCTGTTGCTCGGAGCTTTTGCTCTTTACGTGTGGTGCGTCGCGGCGCCAACGCTTTCGATGCGGGCGCCCTCCAGCGGGGCGGAAGGGCTGTCGGTGACAGGCATGGCGGCGGTGCAGGCGTGGCTGTGCCTGCTGGCGCTCCGCTCGTTCCAGCCGGGCGCGGCGCTGCGTCGCGTGTGGTTCCTCATCATGCTTTCGGCGTTATGCCGCGTGGCTGGTGGCCTGCTTGCGCAGGTGCTGGGAACCGCGTGGCTTCTCAATCCTCTGGCGTCGCCCACGCGGATCGAGCAGATCCACCGGGCCGCCGCCGTTGTGGGCGGCCCCGTGCAGATGGCTTTGCTCGCGGCCGGCCTGGTGGCGGCGCTCCGGGTCCTCTGGAGGTTCGGTTTTTGGGCGCGACCCAAGGCCATCGGCTGGGCCGTGGCCGGTCTCCTGGTTCTGTTCGCTCTGTACCGGGTTGGCGAAACGGCTGCCGCGCTGCTGGGGGGCAAGCAGTTTACCGTCGACGACGCGATCGCGCTCTTCCGAGGTCCCATCCTGTGTGTGCTGTTTGTGGAGGCGCTGCTGCTGTGGCACTCGGCGGCGCGCATGGGCCGCGGGCTGATCGCGAAGTGCTGGCGCGCCTTCGCTGTGGGAATCTTCGTGATCGGATTTGGAGAGGCGGCTTTGTGGGTGATCGGCCATTACTTCCCGGGGTGGCTGGTCCCGTCGCTCGAATGGTACGTCTGGTTCCCGGCTGCGGCTGTTTTCGCGCTGGCGCCGGCTCACCTGGTAGCCGCCGTGCGGCGCGCGACCGGGCGCGTCACGCGGGGCTCGGACGTCGTGCCGGTGCGGGCTTTCCCACGTACCGTTCCAGCGAACTAGAGCTGCTCCACGGCCATCGGGACAAGCTGAAGCATGTCCCACTACAATGGACAGTGTGCGGTTCTTGTGCGGTCTCCTGGCGGCCACGGCGCTCTTTGCTCAGCCCCAGTTCTTCCCCCTGAAGGACATCCGGCCCGGGATGAAGGGTGTCGGCAAAACGGTCTTCTCGGGCACGCGGATCGAGGAGTTTCGGGTCGAAATCCTCGGCGTGCTCGACAACATCGGCCCGAAACAGTCGCTGATTCTGGCGCGGCTGGCGGGCGGGCCCCTGGCCGAAACGGGCGTCCTGCAAGGGATGAGCGGCAGCCCGGTGTATATCGACGGACGCCTGGCCGGCGCCGTGGCGATGGCGTTCGCTTTCTCCAAAGAGCCGATCGCCGGCATCCGGCCGATTGAGGAGATGGTGCGCGGGAGCGGCCCGCCGGAGAAACGTGAAGGCAAGATTAAATTGGGGAATGAGTATACTGTCCCCGGTTTTCCGCCGCGCGAGGACGTGCTGGCTGGGGGCCAGCGGATGGTGGACATCGCCACGCCTATCTCATTCGGCGGGTTCACCCGGAACACGATCGAGCATTTTGCGCCGCAGTTGCAGGCGTTGGGTCTTCAACCGCTACAAGGCATCGGCGGCGGCGGGCGGCTGGATGCCCGGCTCGGCGATCCCTCCCAGCTTCAGCCCGGCTCGATGATCAGCGTCCAGCTCCTGGCGGGCGACATGAGCATCGGCGCCGACGGCACGCTCACGTATATCGATGGCGATCGCGTGTACGCCTTCGGCCACCGCTTCCTCGCGGCGGGCGCGACGGATCTGCCGTTTGCCCGCGCGGAGGTGCTCACGCTGCTGCCCAACCTTTCGGCGTCGTTCAAGATCTCGACGCCGCGCGAGTGGATGGGCGCGATCACCGAGGACCGCAGCACCGCGGTGGCGGGGCGTTTGGGACGGCGCGCGTCCATGGTCCCGGTTTCGATTTCGGTTACGGATCGTGGCGCCCGGTCGTACAGCTACCGGTTGCAGATGGTGAAAGACCCGGTCCTTTCACCCTTCCTGCTCGCGATGGCGACGTTCTCGGCTTTGGACGCCACCGAACGTGTTACCGGCGAGGCGAGTTTTGGCGTGAGCGGCACGGTGGAGTTCGAGAACGGCTTCCCGCCGCTCAAGCTGAAGAACATGTATGCCGGCGACGTCAACCTGGCGGCGCAAGCCGCGCTGGCGACCTCGGCGCCCGTGGCTTACGCCATCGGCAGCGGCTTCGACGCCATCCAGTTGAAGAGCGTGGCGCTCAATATCGAATCGTTCCCGCGCAAGCGCCAGTTGCAGATCGACCAGGTCTGGAGCTCGCGGCGCGAGGTGCGGCCGGGAGAGACGCTGGAACTCACGGTACTGCTGAGCGGCAACAACGGAGCCGAGCTGACGAGAAAGGTGAGCTACGCGGTGCCGATTGGGGCTTCCCCGGGCCCGCTCCAATTCACGGTTGCGGACGCGACCACCATCAACCTCACCGAGTTCCGCCAACTCGTCGTCTCTCCGCCGAACTCGGCCGCGCAGTTGATCTCGTTCCTGAACGCATTGCGCGCCAACACGAAGGCGTACGTGCGCGTCTGGCACATGGCGCCGGCCTACGACGTGGAGGGCGAGACGCTCGCCGATCCGCCGCCCTCGGTGGCGATGATTCTGGCGCGGACCCAGCCGTCGCTCTCGACCATGCCCGCCCTGCCCAACGCCAAGCTGGCCGAGATGGAGATCGACGCCGGCCAGATGGTGGTGAGCGGCTCGAAGACCATCCAGGTGGAAGTGAAAGAGCAATGAAGAGACCCGCCCTGATTGCATGCCTTGCCGCACTCCCTGCGCTGGCGTCGAGCCCGACCGCATGGGAGATGAACAACTACCGCGACTTCATCGCCGGCCGCCTCAGCGGGCTCTCCCTCACCCGCAACGGCAAGCTGGCAGTGGCGTCGAAGCTCGCGACGGTATTCGACTCCGGCCAGCCCGTCATCTGGAGTGTAGCGACGGGGCCCGATGGCGCAGTCTACGTCGGGACCGGCCACCGCGGGCGCGTGTTTCGAATCGAGAAATCCGGGCAGGCGTCGCCGATCTGGACGGCGGAACAGCCGGAAGTCTTCGCCCTGGCCGTCGACTCGAAAGGCGCGCTCTACGCGGCCACTTCACCCGGCGGGAGGATCTACCGCATCGAGAACGGCAAAGCCAGCGAGTTCTTCGCAACGGGCGCGAAATACATCTGGTCGCTGGCGTTCGCGCCGGATGGCGCGCTTTACGCCGGCACGGGCGACCAGGGACGGGTTTACCGCATCAGGGAGGCGGGCAAGGGCGAGGTCTACTACGAGACCGGACAATCGCACGTGACCGCGCTGGCCGTGGATGCGCAGGGCCGGCTCCTCGCCGGCACCGAGCCGAACGGCATCATCTACCGCATTACGGGGAAGGACAAGGCGTTCGTTCTTTACGACTCCACACTGCCTGAAGTGCGCGCGCTGGTCCCCGCCGCGGACGGAACGGTCTATGCGGCCGCCCTGGGCGGATCGCTGAGCCGGCGAGCGCTGGGCGGCGTGCAATCCACTCAGGGGGTTCCGGGTTCGGTAAGCGTCGGCACGACCACGGCCACGGTGACGGTGGAGGCGTCCGAAACCCAGGGCGGAATCGACATCAAGCCCAAGCCCGAGGCGGCCAGGCCCCAGCCCGCCCAAGTCGCGCCCGCTGCCGCGGCGGTGGCCACGGTGGAGACCAGCGGAGTCGAGAAGGCGGCGATTTACCGCATCAACCCGGACAACACGGTCGAAACTCTGTGGAGCTCGAAGGAGGAGAACGTCTATGACCTGCTGCTGCGCGGCGACGACATCGTGTTCTCGACCGACGGGCAGGGGCGCATCTACCGGCTGGGCAAAGACCGGCGCGCCGCCTTGATCGCGCAGACCAACGAGGGCGAGGCGATCCGGCTGGCTGCCGCGGCGAACGGCATTCTGGCGGCGACCGGCGATCTGGGCAAGCTGTTCCGGCTGGACACGGGGCCGGGAGTGAGCGGGACGTATGAGTCGCCGGTGCACGACTCCAACACGGTCGCCCGCTGGGGACGGCTGAGCTGGCGCGGCGAGACGCCCGACGGCGCCCGCCTGACGCTGCGCACGCGCACCGGCAACTCCGCGCGGCCGGATAAGACGTGGAGCGATTGGTCCGAGCCGCTCACGGACGCCGGCGGGTCCCCGGTCAAGAGTCCGAATGCCCGGTACGCGCAGTGGAAGGCCGAGCTCACCGGTCCGGCGTCGCTCGAGGGTGTCACGCTGGCCTATCTGCCCGAGAACACGCCGCCGGTGGTCAGGAGCATCACCGTGACCTCGCAACTGGCGAGTTCCTCCGCGGCGGCGAAAGCCGCGGCCTCCCAAGCGCAGGCGGCTGCGTCCTATACCGTGACGGCCACGGACACGCCGGATGCAGCGGCAACCACATCGGCCGGCACGCCCACCCAGCCGGTCGCGCGGCCCGCGGCCGAGCGGTTACAGATCACCTGGCAGGCCGACGATCCCGATGGCGACCGCCTCTCCTACTCGCTCTATTTCCGCGGGGAGGACGAGCGGGAGTGGAAGCTGCTGAAGTCGAATCTTTCCGAAAACACGTGGTCGATCGACTCGGATTCTCTCGCGGATGGCCGCTACTACTTCCGCGTGGTGGCGTCGGACGCGCCGGCGAATCCGCCCTCCACGGCACGCACCGCCGAGCTGGTGAGTGGGCCGACGCTGATCGATCACACACCGCCCGTGGTTACCCTGGGCGTGCCCAGGCGGTCCGGCAGCCACGTCGAGATCGAGTGCGATGCCGTGGACGCCGCTTCGCCTCTGCGCCGCGCCGAGTATTCGCTCGACGCCGGCCCCTGGGTTCCCATGGAACCGGTCGAAGGCATTCTCGACTCCCAGCGCGAGCATTTCCTTCTGAAGCTCGATGGCGTCGCTCCCGGCGAGCACGTGGTGGTCGTGCGCGCGCTCGATTCGGCCAACAACGCGGGGCTGGCGAAGGCTGTGGTTCGCTGAGAGCGGGGCGCATTTCGGTGGTGTAAAGTGATCTGGTGGCCCACAGGCTGATCGTCCTCCTTCTGTCCCTGGCCGGCGCTGCGTCGGCGGCCGGGAGCGACCCTTACGTCCTGGTCAATCAGAAGCCGCCGCGTGTGACCCTGGTCGATCCGGTGCGATTGGAAGTCATCGCGGAGATCCCCATCGCCAGGCATCCTGTGTTCTCGCTGCGTTCGCCATCGGGCGACTCCGTGTTCGTTTTGCACGACTCATGCCCGCTCGAGCAGCACGGCAAGGCCTCGCATACGACCCTCTCGATCGTCGATCTTCCGGCGCGGAAAGTCCGAAAGAGCATCCCGCTGGGTTGGAACGTCGCCAGCCTGGCCGTGTCGGAAGACGGCCGCAGCCTCGTTGGCGTGGATCTCGGCAGACCGGACGTCAAGAAGCCCAAGCTCGACCAACTGGCGGTCGTGCACGTCATCGACACCGCAACCGGCGACGATCGGCGCATCTCAGCGGGGCGGGCAGCCAGACAGTGGATCGTCTCGCGCGACGGTTCGCGCATCTTCGTCTTGAGCGTATCCAGCCCTGGCCGCGTATCGCCTCACTATCAGTTCCTTGCCCGGCCGAATATCAACGTCCCCGGCTGTGTGGACAGGAGCGGGTTCTACTCGAACGGCGGAGAGTCCTCCGTTCTTCTGCTGGATGCCGGCGCCGCAAAACCGGCCGCCGTCGTTCCGCTACCCGGATTTCCGTCCGCGATGCTGCTTTCTCCGGATGAGCGCTGGCTCTACGTCGTCGATGAAGGCGCACCGGACCGCAAGGCCAAAGACAACGTCGATGCGCAGCTTCACGTCATCGACGCGCAAACCGGCAAACTCGCGGGCACGCACGGCCTGGGGACCTTTCCGCGCTGGCTCGGGATGGACGACGAGAGCGGGGAGCTTCTGGTCCTCAGCCACACCTCTTACCAGGACCACTCCGGCGCGCTCTACCGCTTCCAAGGGAACAGCCAGGTGGGTGTCACGCCGGCTGGCAGAGATGCGGTCGAAGTGCAATGGCTGGAGGGGCTGCAACACCCGGTATTGGTGACCGCCGGCGAGGTCTGCCCGTTGCGCGAGGAGGGAGCGCGGGAGCGGACATGCATCGAACTGGCGCCCTTCGAGGTCGGCCGGCGGGATCCAATGCTAAAGCCCTTTGCGCGGTCGCCCCTGCTCGAGATCCGCTATCTGCCGCAGCCCTCTGTGTTCGCCCTTCGGACCGGCCAGAACGGCGATCGGCTCATTCTGGTCGATCCGCGGGCGCAGCCCGAGGGCGTGGTTCTGACCATGGGCCGTCCCGAGGCTCGCGCCCACAGGAAGGCCGGGAACATCGCCAAGGACATCGGCATGGTAGCGCTTGGGGTAGTGGCTTGCGCCTATGGCTGCGGAGGGCTCGGAGTGCCCAACCGTCCGAAACCGGTGGCGAAAGACCCGTGGGGCAGTGCGTCGTCGCTGGTTGGAGCCGACGGGCGCCACCTGTACACCACCAACTTGTATACGAACGACTTGGCGGTTGTCGACGCCGAGTCCCGAAGGGTAGCCGCCTACTTCCCGCTGGGCGGCGACCCGGTTGGACTCTTCTTCCTGCAGGAGAAACGGTTCGTCTGCGGCTTCAGCGCGGATCGGATTGTGGTGCTGGATACCGCCTCAAACAGGGCGGTTCTCGAGGCTGACGTCCCGGGCGACATCCGCCAGGTTGCCGTTCCGCAGGGCGCCGCCCAGATCATCGCGGTCACGGACCACTCGATGGCGGTTTGGGATCGGAACACGCTGAAGCCGCTCGGCACGGTGACGGGGCTCTCGAGACCGCAACTGCTGATTGCCGAGTAAAGAGCGCCCTATCCGATCTGCCAATCGTCGTAGCGCAGGAGGATGACGGTAACGTTGTCGGGAGCGCCGTTCGCCTTGGCCTGGTTGATCAGCCGGGCGACGAGGTCCGGGAGCGGAGTATCGGTGGAGAGAGTGGCGGCGATGGCGGTTTCCGAGACCGGGCCGGTGAGCCCGTCCGAGCACAGCAGCACTACGTCGCCGGGCTGGAGTTGCTCCTCGTGGGTGCGGATGGTCAGCTCGGGCGTGGTGCCCACCGCCATGGTCAGCACGTTCTTGTGCGGGAAGCTGCTGACCTCTTCGGCGGACAGGCCGAAGCGCACGCGCATCTCGTTCACCAGCGTCTGATCGTAGGAAAGCTGGGTGAGCGTGCCGGCGCGCCAGAGGTAGGCGCGGCTATCGCCGACATTGGCAATGAAGAGCCGCGGAACGTCCCAAAACGCCAGCACGGCGGTGGATCCCATTCCGGAGCAGGCCTCTTCGGCGTGCGCTTTGGCGAGCACCGAACGGTTCGCTTCGGCGAGGGCTTCCTGGATGGCCTCGTCGGGGACGACGGCGAGCAGGCTCTGGCGGAGGCGGTCCATTGTGACTTGGACCGTCATGGCGGAGGCGACCTCACCACAGGAGGCGCCGCCCATGCCGTCGGCCACTATCGCAACCCGAAGATCGGGATCGATGCACCAACTGTCTTCGTTATTCTGGCGCACCAAACCAGGATCGGTTGCCCCCCAAGCGTCAAGCATCGGCATCGGTTCCGGATTCCTTGAGTATCGTAACACGCCTCATGCGCTCACCGCTTCGAGGGCGGATAGGCCAATCCTACAGGCCTGGAGCGCTTCCCGTGGAACAAAACGCCCTCCATCGTCGTCTTCTCTTCGGTGAAGTCTAACGCCTCGATTGGTGAAGCTGTGTCGGTGGCGGCCGGATCGCTGCGGGGGAGCAAGATGCGGAGCTTTCTCACCCTGCTCGGGATCATCCTCGCCACCACCACCCTGATTGCCGTCATGTCCGTCATCCACGGCATGGATGTCTATATTGCCCAACAGGTTTCCGACATGGGCGGGGATGGCTTCCGGGTGGTGCGGCTGGCCATGATCGGAGAGCACAACCCCAAGAAGTACCTGGAGCTACAGCGGCGCAACCCCAAGCTGCGAAAGGAGGAGTTCGACTTCCTCCGGAGCAACGTCACCATGTGCCGCGATATAGGCATGGAGGGCTACCGCAGTGTGCCGGTGCACTACCAGAAGGAGAACGTGGACGGCATCACGCTGCGCGGCGTGACCAGCAACATGGCCGGCCTCTCCAACATCCAGGTGGCTGCCGGCCGGTTCTTCTCCGATTCGGACGACCAGAGGCGGCAGGCGGTGACGTTCCTGGGCACCGAGGTGAGTGAGAAGTTCTTCCCGAACATGAATCCCGTGGGCAAGATGCTCGACATTCAGGGGCGGCCCTTCGAGGTGATCGGGGTCGCCAAGGCGCAGGGCAGTGTCTTCGGCCAGAGCCGGGATAACTACGTCATGGTGCCGATCGGGACTTACTACAAGATGTTCGGCTCGCAGTCGGACGTCAACTTTTTCGCCGCGGCGCTCGACCGCGCGCACATCGAGCGGGCCCAGGACGAGATGCGCGTGCTGCTGCGCAGCTTCCGCCACCTGAAGCCACAAGAGGAAGACAGTTTCGCCATCGTCGGGTCGGAATCGCTCACCGCGGCCTGGGACGGGTTGACGGGCACGATAGCCGCCACCGCAGTGGCGATCGTTTCCGTGTTTATGGTGGTGGGCGGCGTGGTCATCATGAACATCATGCTGGCGGTGGTGACCGAACGCACGCACGAAATCGGGATCCGCAAATCAGTTGGCGCGCGCAAGCGGGATATCCTCAGCCAGTTCCTGGTGGAGTCCTCGATGCTGGCCGCCAGCGGCGGC
Source organism: Bryobacterales bacterium (assembly GCA_963719445.1). Lineage (GTDB taxonomy): Bacteria > Acidobacteriota > Terriglobia > Bryobacterales > Bryobacteraceae > DASWZN01. The sequence goes on along the minus strand of OY970385.1, from coordinate 872,525 downwards.
GTGATTGGAGTGCTGACGGCTTGGGCGCTGGCCGCCCTGGTCCGCAGCTCGACGCCGGTGCCGATGGAGGTGCCGATATCGTCGGTGGTGATCGCGGTGCTGCTCTCCGGTTCGGTAGGGCTGTTCTTCGGCATCTACCCGGCGCGCCGCGCAGCGCAGCTCGATCCGATCGAGGCGTTGAGGGTGGAGAAATGAGCGGCTCGGAAATCCTTTCGGCGGCGCGCATGGCGCTGGCCACCATCCGCGAGCACAAGATGCGGAGCTTCCTGACCGTCCTGGGAGTGATCATCGGGACGGGAACGGTGATCGGGGTTGGCTCCATCATCACCGGGATGGACGCTTCCATCTCCAACATCTTCCGCAGCTTCGGTCCCAACACGGTGATCGCCTTCAAGTTCAAGATCGGCTTCCGCTTCAACATCACGCGCGAGGAAGCCATGCGCAAGCCGCTCACGGCGGAGAACGCCGAGGCCATCGCCGAGCGTTGCGTCGCCTGCAAGAACGTCAGCCCCTACCTGTTCCCGGATTTTCGCGCCATCCATCTGGCCAAGTACAAGGGCAACGAGATTTACAACCTCGACATGGGCGGAACCGAAGAGGCGTACGCCGCCGGTGGAACCACCATGAAGTACGGGCGCTTCCTGAGCGACACCGACAACCGCCACCACCTGCCGGTCTGCGTCGTCGGCGAGGACATTCAGAAGTCCTGGTTCCCCGGCACGGACCCGGTGGGCAAGCGCATCGAGGTGGACGGGCACGAACTGGAGATCGTAGGCGCCATGGAGCGGCCGGCCGCGAGCTTTCCGGGCCAGGAGGACCTGCGCGTTCTCATGCCCTATTTCACGATGAAGAAGATGTATCCCAGCGCCCGCGAGAACATGCTGGTCGTCGTCGCCTACGACGGCAAGGTCGCCGAGGCCATGGACGAGGTGCATGGAATCCTGCGCCAGGAGCGCCGCCTCAAGCCGAACGCCCCGGACAACTTCGACCTGACCACCGCCGAGCAGATGGTGGAGGAGTTCCGCAACATGATGGCGGTCACCGCCCTGGTGATGGTGATTTTGAGCTCGATCGGCCTGCTGGTGGGCGGCGTGGGAGTGATGAACATCATGCTGGTTTCGGTCACCGAGCGGACCAAGGAGATCGGCGTGCGGAAAGCCGTCGGCGCGCGCCGCAGCGACGTCATTGCGCAGTTCCTTACCGAGGCGGTAGTGCTGACCGGCGTGGGCGGGCTGCTGGGCATCGTGCTCGGCTGGATGCTTTCGCTCATTGCCAAGCTCGTCTTTCCCGACCTGCCGACCATGATCCCGCTGTGGGCCGTGGGGATGGGCGTGTCCGTGTCGGTGGGCGTGGGCCTCTTCTTCGGGATCTGGCCGGCCGCCAAGGCCGCGCGCCTCGATCCGGTGGAAGCGCTGCGGTACGAATAGGGGCAGCGGTCACTCGCTGCGTCACTGGGTCTTGTCGAGGGCCTCCTCGAGCTCGTCGGCCGCGATCAGGTCCGCCGCGCCCTGGACCGTCTCGCCTTCCGCCACCTCGACGGCCTGAGCGCGGCTTTCGAGCGCCTTGAGAGCCTCCGGCCGTTGCAGCAGTTCCCAGCCCCTCATCGTGTCGAGCGCGAACAGACGGTAACGCCCCGGCACGACGCCGGCCATGATCGTCTGGCCGCCGCTGGCGCCCATGGCGCCCACCCGTGCGAGGCCGCTATCCAGGCGCTCAAGATCGGCCGGCACGAGCAGGAGGCTCACCTGGCCGCTCCGGGCTGACGCGGCGGAAACCGTCACCTGCACCTGGCCGGTCTTGTTGCTGGCGAGGATGCGGATCGGACCGGCGGCGCCCGGCGCCAGGTCGAATCCGTACGGCGAAACATCCCTCTCACCGACCGAAAGCGCTTTGACGTAGGTCACACCCTGCACACTGAGGCGCCATTTACCGGGCGTCACGCCCGGCAGCGTAAAGGCGCCGTCTTTGCTCACCTGCGCCCGCCGCTGCTGAGCGGCGATGGCAGGGCCGAGCGGCTCGAGCGCAACCCAAAGACTCTCGAGCGGCGGCGGATTGTCGCCCTCCACTTCCACCGTCCCGCTCATCTCCGGAGCGGGCGCAAGCGCGACGCGGACCGGATCCGGCGGCGTGACGCCGACCTGGAGCGGCACCTGCGCCAGGTAGATGGGACCGTTTCCGTTTGTGCTCGCCACCAGCACGTACGAGCCGGGGATGACTGCGTGAAACTGAAACTCTCCGGTGTGCGGGTCTATGCCGGCGCCGAACATCGTCCCTTCGGCGGGGTCGAGGCTGGGCGGAAGCAGTTGGATGTTGACGTTCCCGCTGGAGAGCACGGAGGGATCCGGCACGTCGACGCGGCCACGGACCGTCACGGCGGGCGTGCGGCTCACCTGGAAGTCGATGCCCTGAGTCTCAACCCCCGGCGTCACCTTCAGGCGGGTGGCGCCGTTTGTGTCCGGAACACCCGGGTAGAATTGCGGAGCGTACACCGTGTAAGGCCTGCGCGGATCGCGGGCCGTCATCAGCGGGTGCGGCGCCTCTAACTCCCCGTGGCAGCGCAGGGAGACGTAGTAGCGGCCCTTCTCGAGGCCTTGGATCGAGTATTCGCCGCGGTCGTTGGTCGCCGTGCCGCCCCGCCCCATCAGACCGCGCCGGCCTCCCGTGGTTTGAGGCTGAAGCGCGTTCACGCCGCAGTTCGGGACCGGGGCGCCGAACTCGTCAAAAACCCGGCCGCTGATGGTCCCCAGCGGGGACAGCCGGATCTCGATTCCGCTCTTTTGTTCTCCGGGTTGCAGCGCGATCTGGGTGGGCTGCACCGAACCGCCGTAGCCGGGGTGTTGAGCGCTTACCCAATAGGCGCCGGCCGGCAGGCCGCGAAACGCGAAGTGTCCGTTGGGGTCGGTACCCGCTCTCAGGTCCGTCGGCGCGGAGCCGCCGCCCAGCCTGACCTCCGCCTTGCGGAGTGGCCCGGCGGTGAAGGCATCGAACACCGTGCCCTCGATGGATCCGTTCCCCGGGTCGGCTGCGGGTGCAGCCGGCTGTTGCGCCAGCGAGGGCGATGCCGCCAGAAAGATCGCCGCACACCACCGCCGCCACGCTGCGCTCATTTCGCCTCCGGCTCCAGCCCCGCTTCGGGGATCAGGCGCAGCTCGCGCGTCACATGCGCGCCCTCGGCGACGTCGACCGGCTCCCCGCGCCCGCCCAGGCGTTTCAGAAAGTCCGGATCCTGGCTGGGGTCGGTGTCCATCCGCGCAAGCGCATACAGCCGGTAAGCGCCCGGCCTGACGCTCTTGAACTCAAAGCCGCCGTTTTCGTCGGCAGGCACGACCTGGTAAAACGTCCACACGTTCTCCTGCCGTCCCGCCGGCGCCAGGAGCACGTACGCCTTCTTCGCCCTCTCTCCGCCGGCCTCAGCCACGGAACCGTCAACCACCGCGCCACGCGTACTCACCACGATGTTCAGCGGCTCGCTGGTCTCAGGCGAGATCACCATGTCCTCCGTCAGCACGTCCTGGTCGCCCAGGCTCATCGACTTGATGTATCCGCCCTTTGGGACCGGCTCCACGCCGATGTCCCACACGCCTGGGAGGACGCCTGCGAGGCGGAAGCTGCCGTCCGGCTTCACCCACGCCTCAGGGGGTGAGTTGTATGGGAGATCGTCGCCCGGAACCAGCCAGACCCGGAAATGCGGCGGGTCGCCGCCGGGGTCTCCTTCGAGGCGGACCGAACCGGACAGCTCCACGCCCGGCTCCAGGCGGAGGGTCACGCTCACGGGACTCCGTCCCACATCAACGTGTTCCACACCACGATACTGGCGGCCCTGCGCGGCGAGAGTGGAAGTCACACGGTACCTGCCGGGAAGCACGTCTTTCACGTCAAAGGCGTTGTCGGCCGGATTTACGCCGGCGCCCTGGAGGACGCCCCCGCCGATATCGTCCTCCGCATAGATCATTACCGTTGGGTGCGCGTCGGGTCCGGCATCGTCAGGCAGGATGACCTTGCCCTCGATCTTGGCGACCGGCTGGAGTGACAGGTGAAAGTCGAAGCCTTCGAGATTCTTGCCGGCCGCGAGCACGATGGGGGTGGCGGCGGCGATGCGGTCCGCGTTGGGATAGAACTCCGGTGCGTACCGCGCCTCCTCTGCCGCCTGCCCCCGCACGACCTCCGGCTTCGCCGCCGGTGGCGGCCACGCCTGCGGAATTGCCATCAAGACATACTTCCCCGGAGGCAGGCTGCCGAGACGGTACCGGCCGCGGCTGTCGGTCATTGCCGCATTCCTCGTTAGATACCGCAGCTTGCGGCGATTGTATCCGGCCACGAGCAGTCTCACGTTCACGCCGGGCGCAGGGTCGCCATCCGGGTCGTACACAGCGCCGGAGATGGACCCGACGGGCCGCATGCGGAGCACGATGCGCCGGTCCTCTCCGGAGGCGAGCGAGAGCACTTCGGGCGGCTGCTCGCGGCGGACGGTCCCCAAGCGCGCCATCTCGTAGCCGTCGCGGTGCGCGAAGAGAAAATACTGGCCCGGAGGAACCCAGGCGAACGAGAACGCGCCGCGGCCATCGGTCCAGGCCACGGCATCGGAGGGCTCGGCGGTTTTCGCCTGGAGCTTAACCACGGCGCGCGGAACCGGCGCCCCGGTCGTGTCATCCAGGACCACACCTACGATCGAGGCGTAGCGGGAAACCGCCGGCGGAGCCTGTCCCCAGGCCAGCGCGGCCAGCGCCAGCACTCCCCATCCCGAGCCTGCGCGGAGCATCTTCTTTCAGCGTAGATCGTAAGCGCGCGGTTGTGTGGGGCAGGCTGCCCCACTCCCGTCAGCCCAGCTTCTCTTTGAGGAGCTTGTTTACCGCCGCCGGATTTGCCTGGCCGCGGCTGGCCTTCATGACTTGGCCGACGAAGAAGCCGAACACGCTGGTCTTGCCGCCCTTGTACTGCTCCAACTGCTTGGGGTTGGCGGCCAGCACCTGGTCCACGATGGCCCCCAGCGCGCCCGCGTCGCTAATCTGCTTCAAGCCGTGGCGTTCGATGATCGCCGCCGCGGATTCGCCGCTCGCGAACATCTTGGCGAAGACATCCTTGGCCAGCTTGCCCGAAATCTCGCCCTTCGCGATCAGCGCGATCAGCTCGCCCAGCCGGCCGGCCGAAACCGGCGATTCGGCGATCCCCTTGCCGGCTTCCTTGAGGGCAGCGGCCAGATCGCCCATCACCCAATTCGCCGCCGCCCGCGGGTCGCCCGCCGCCGCGGCCGCCATCTCGAAATAGTCGCTGGTCTCGCGCGCCGCCGTGAGCACGTCGGCGTCGTACTCGCGCAGCCCGTAGCTCTCGATGAAGCGCGCCCGCCTGGCCGCGGGCAGCTCCGGCATCTGGCGCCGGACCTGCTCGCGCCAGGCCTCGCTGATCCGCAGCGGCACCAGGTCCGGCTCGGGGAAATAGCGGTAGTCGTGCGCGTGCTCCTTCGAGCGCATGCCCACGGTCTCGTTCGTATCCGGATTGTAGAGCCGCGTTTCCTGCTCGACGCGGCCGCCGCTCTCGAGCAGCGCCACCTGCCGCGAAATCTCGTAATCGAGCGCCATTTTCAGAAAGCGGAACGAGTTCAGGTTCTTCACCTCGGCCTTGGTGCCCAGCTCCGGCTGCCCCCACGGGCGCACGGACACGTTGGCGTCGCAGCGCAGGTGGCCCTTCTCCATGTCGCAGGTGGAGACCTCGATGTATTGCAGCCGCTGCTTCAGCTCCGTCAGGAACGCGTAGGCTTCGTCCGAGCTGCGCATGTCGGGCTCGCTGACGATCTCGATGAGCGGCGTGCCGGAGCGGTTCAAGTCCACGTAGGTGTAACGCTCGGAATCGCGAAAGCCCTCGTGGATGCTCTTGCCGGCGTCGTCCTCGAGGTGGACGCGCGTGATGCCGATGCGCTTCTTCGCTCCATCGACGGCGATCTCGATGACGCCGTGCTCCGCCACCGGCTGATCGTACTGGCTGATCTGGTAGCCCTTGGGCAAGTCGGGATAGAAGTAGTTCTTGCGCGCGAAGCGCGAGAACGGCCGCACCTCGCAGTTCAGCGCGAAGGCCGCCTTCATTGCCATCTCGACCGCCGCTCGGTTCAGCACCGGCAACGCGCCGGGAAAGCCCAGGCACACCGGGCAGACGTTCGTGTTCGGCGCCGCGCCGAAGCCGGCCGGGCACCGGCAGAAGATCTTCGACCGGGTCGCCAGTTGGACGTGAACCTCGAGCCCGATGACGGCTTCGTATTTCGCGAGCGCTGCTGCGGCGGAGGACATCCCCACTATTATCCACCGGCGGCGGCGGTCAGCCATCAGCCGTCAGCCAGCGTGCTATCCTGTGGCGCGGGTCCAAACCTATGTCCTCACCGAGTTCGGAAGCGGTCCGCAGCGCGACGGCCAGCCCCGTTGGTCCCGGAGGCCGGTTGATATCGCTCGATGTTTTCCGGGGCGCCACCATCGCCTCGATGATCCTGGTGAACAATCCCGGCAACTGGGCCGCGGTTTATCCGCCGCTGCGCCACGCGGTGTGGCACGGGTGGACGTTCACGGACCTGGTCTTTCCGTTCTTCCTGTGGATTGTCGGCGTGGCGATGACGCTCTCGTTCGCCAAGCGCGTGGAGCGCGGCGACGATCGTTTGCGGCTGTTCCTGCACGCCGTGCGGCGCGCCGCCATCATCTTCGGGCTGGGCCTGGTCCTGAATGGGTTCCCGCACTTTCACCTGGCGACGTGGCGCATCCCCGGTGTGCTGCAGCGGATCGCCGTTTGCTACCTGATTGCCGCGGCCATCTTCCTGCTCACCAACTGGCGCGGCCAGGTGATCTGGACGATCGGACTGCTGGTGGGCTACTGGATGCTCATGACGCTGGTGCCCGTGCCCGGCTTCGGCGCGGGCGTGCTCGAGAAGGGCGCGAACCTGGCTCACTACATCGACAGCCTGGTGCTGGGCAACCACATGTGGGCTCAGACGCGGACGTGGGACCCGGAGGGCCTGCTGAGCACGCTGCCCGCGGTCGCCACAACGCTGTTCGGAATCTTGACGGGGCGCCTGCTTCGTTCCGCTCTCACGGCCGCGGAGAAGGTAGTCTGGATGTTTTTCGCCGGCAACGCGCTGGTCTTCGCCGGACTGGTCATGGACGTCTGGCTGCCGATCAACAAGAATCTTTGGACCAGCTCTTACGCGGTCTTCATGGCGGGCATGGCGCTGATCGTCTTTGCGTGCTGCTACTGGCTGATCGACGTGAAGGGATACCGCGGCTGGTCCAGGCCGTTTGCGATTTACGGCATGAACGCGATCGCCGTGTACGTGCTGGCGGGGATGCTCGAAACCCTGCTGGATATCATCCAGGTGGGGCCGGTGTCGCTGCACGGATACTTGTACGACCACCTGTTCGCGCCCCTGGCAAGCCCGCTCAACGCCTCGCTGCTGTGGGCGGTGTGCTGCGTGCTGGTCCTGTACGCGGTGGCGTACGGGATGTACCGGCGGCGGTGGTTTATCAAGGTGTGAGGGCTTGACTGCCGACGCTCGTGGCGGCATCAGAGCCCTGTCGCGCGATACCCGCCTGAATCGGGAGAGCCTCTATCGTATTCTCTCCAAGTCCGGCAACCCATCCCTGGAAAGCTTGGCGGCGGTGTTGAATGCTTGTGGCCTTCGCCTGGCGGTTCAGTCAACTGCTCCCCGGCGCGGGAAGCGCCGGGTGGCGTGATGCCGCGTCCCTACCCCTTCTCCCGCGCAATCGGCCCCACCACAGCTCCCGCCGCGCGCAGGTAATCCACCGGGGCGAGCAGGATCTGCGTGCTGCGAACGCCGGCCGACACGGAAATCACGTCGAACAGTTCGATGGTCTCGTCTGCCCAGACCGGGTAGGTGCGCTTGAGCCCGAGCGCCGTCACGCCGCCGCGAACGTAGCCGGTGAGCGGCTGCACTTCTTTGAGCGGAACCAGATCCACCCGGCGGTCTCCGGAGAGGCGCGCCAACGCTTTGCTGTCGAGCTCGGCGTTCGCCGGAATCACGGCCATCAGGACGCCGGTGCGGTCGCCGCGCGCCACCAGTGTCTTGAAGACCTGCTCCGGCGGCAGGCCGACCTTGGCGGCCACGGTCCCGGCGTCCAGGTGCCCGGCATCCACCTCGTATTCGCGCAGCTCGTACCTGATCCCCAGTTGATCGAGCTGGCGGACGGCGTTGGTCTTCACGATCCGATCGTAGCGCCGCCACGCGTGCGATAGACTGGTGTCCGCACGAGTGCGGACACGGCACGCTGAAGCGTGCGCCACATCATGGAGTACAGGCGGCTCGGCAAAACGGGCCTGATGATCTCGGCGGTGGGATTGGGCGGGCACTGGAAGGGCCTCGGAGCGGCGCTCGGGCGGCCGTTCGAGGGCTCGGGCTACGACGAGGCCGACTTCGAAAACACCCTCGCTCCCGATTTCATCGCGAATCGCCATGCAGTGGTGAGCCGCGCCATCGAGCTGGGCGTCAACTATGTGGACGCGTGCTCGCCTCCCGAGGTGCTGGCGTACAGCAGGGCGCTCGAGGGGCGGCGCGAGGCGATGTGCCTGGGGTATTCGTGGCACACGCGCGAGCCGCGGTTCCCGGAATGGCGCAGCGCGGGCCGCCTGGTGGAGGGCCTGGAAGAAGGGTTGGCGGAGGCGAAGCTCGAGGCCATCGACCTCTGGCGCATCTCGCTGCCCGCCGATGGGATCGAGGACGCGGGCGAGCGGCGGCGGATCGAGGACGCCACGGTCGGAGCGCTGGCGCTGGCCAAGCGGCAGGGCAAGGCGCGCTTCACGGGCGTATCGAGCCACGACGGCGCGTGGCTGCGCATGATGATGGCGACGTACCCGGAACAGATCGAGGTGGCGCTATTTCCGGCGCCGGTGGGACAGGCCTCCGGCCTGTCGAGCTTCTTTGAAACCGCCCAGGCCCACGACACCGGCCTCCTCGGGATCAAGCCGTTTGGCGGAGGCGCGCTGTTCCGCGGAGACGGCTGCGACGGCTGGCGCGCGCGCCTGGCGATTCGCAGTATCCTCGGGAACGCGTTGCTCGCGGCCACGCTCCCTGGCTGCGCCAGCGTCGAACAGGTGACCAACGCCGTGGCGGCGGTCCGGGAGCCGCGCGCGCTCGATCCGCAAGAGCAGGCCGAGTTGGAGCGGTCAGTGGCCGGGATGCGGGCGAAGGCGCCCGCCTGGCTCAGGAATTGGATGTGCCGGTAGCCACGCCGATCGGATGGATGGCATTGCGTGTGGGACGCAACTATCCATCGAAGCCGGGCCGGATGGACGCCTACTTGCGCCGGCGGATCAGAGCGGCGAGCCCAGTCAGGCCGAAAGCGAGGAGCCCTAGCGACCCTGGTTCCGGACTGGCGGCACCAGTGTTAAACCCGGTCACGAGCCCGTCCCCGTCGCTGCTCGAACCGTACTCGTTGATATACGCGCCCCGGCTGGCTCAGGAGTTGGGAGAATCCGTAACCGGCCCGAGCGGCGTCACCGGGTCGAGCAGCAGCCAGCACACCACGCCGAGCAGGTAGATGGTGGCCATCACGTGGAGCGGCACCAGCCAGTTGTTGTTGGTGGCCCGCAAAAGGTAACCCGCGATCACGGGCGCGGCGCCGCCGCCCAGGTTGCCCATCATGTTCATGGAGCCGGAGAGCGTGCCTGCGTACTTGCCGCCGATGTCCATGCACGCGGCCCAGGCGTTGGGCATCACCAGGTCGTTCGAGAAGCTGGCGAAGCCCATCGCCACCATGGCCCAGAACGGATCATGGATGCCGGTGTGAACGAACAGCAGCACCGCCGCGCCCAGGCAGCCGGTGGCGGCCACGGTGCGCCGGGCGGTCCTGACGCTGCCCATCCAGCGCGCCATGCGCGGGGCGAGAAAGCCGCCCACGGCGCAGCCGACGCCGCCGAACAGCAGCGGGAAGCCGGCGAGCCGGGCCGCGTAGCCCTCGTCCAGGTGGCGGTACTCGCGCAGATATGTCGGCAGCCAGGTCACATAAAACCAGAACGTGTAAGTCAGGCAGAAGTACTGGATCCAGAGCAGCCAGACCGAGGGCCGTGCGAGCAGTTTGCGCCAGGGCACGTTTCCGTGGCCGGAAGCGTGCTTCTCCGCGCCTTCGAGCAGCGCCAGCTCGGCGGCGTTCACCCCCGGGTGCTGGCGCGGGTCGTCGCGGAACCAGCGGTAGAACACCACCGCCCAAACGATGCCCAGAAGCCCGAAGATCTGGAACGCCTGGCGCCAGGTGACCCAATGCAGCATCCACACTACCAGCATGGGCGTGAAGGCGCCGCCCCACCGCGCGCACATCCACATGATGCCCTGGGCGCGCACGCGCTCGTGCTGTGGCAGCCAGGTGGTGAAGACCTTCGTGAGGTTCGGGAAGCAGCCCGCCTCGCCCGCGCCGAACAGGAAGTTGGCGGTGGCCATCGAGGTCAGGTTCCACATCCAGCCCATCGCGGCGGTCATGACGCTCCACCACGTCACGATGCGCAGCAGGACGCGGCGGGGACCGAGCCAGTCGCCCATCCACCCGCTCGGAACCTCGAACAGCGCGTAGGCCCACACGAAGGCGGCGAAGATGTAGCCCATCTGCACCTTCGAGAGGTGCAGGTCCGCCCGGATGTAGGGCGCGGTCTGGGCAATGCACACCCGGTCGATGTAGGTGATGATCGCCAGGCCGACGGCGAACAGAACGACCAGGTGCCGCGTGCGGGTGGGCTTGGTCTCCATGCGGCTATTCGACGCCTTCGACCGACGCCGCGATCCAGCTCAGATACGCGTCGAGGCCATCCACGATGGGAAGCGCGACGATCTCCGGCAGTTCGTAAGAGTGCAGCGCGCGGATGGCGGACTGGAGCCGCTCGAACTGGCCGCGCGTGGTCTTCGCCAGCAGCAGGCACTCGGAGGCTTCTTCCACCGCGCCCTTCCAGCGATAGACGCTCCGGGCGCCGTCGAGAACGTTCACGCAGGCTGCCACGCGGTTCTCGACGAGCGCACGCGCGATCTTGCGCCCTTCCTCCGCCGAGCCGCACGTGACGAGAACGACGATCTTGTCGGTCAAGACGCCTCCTGGCGCGGGAAATCGAAAGCCTGCGCGAAATATCGGTGGCGCGCAAGGCCAAACAGGATTATAAACAAATTAGGGATGAAGCTACTTGTACTTCGCGCCGGCCGTCTGCTCGTGCTTCTAGCGGCTGTGGCGTTCGTATTCTTCGGGCTCCGTGTGCCGCAGGCGGTCGGGGACCTCAGAGCGAAGCACGAGACGATTCGCCGGATCCAGAAGGAGAACGCCGATCTGGAGAAGGAGCTAGCGGAGAAGCGCGACCGCGTCCGTAAGCTGCGCGACAGCCCCTCGGAGCAGGAACTCGAGATCCGGCGGCAGTTGCGCTACCAGCGCGAAGGCGAGACGCAGATCATCCTCCCCGAGCAGAAGAAGTAGGACAGGCCGGAGGCCCGTCTTAAAAGGGACTTGCGTAAATCGCTCGGGCAAGCTGAAGCATGCCCTACATGGTGCCGGACAGGCCGGAGGCCTGTCCTACGCGACTGTGGCGTGCTCGCGCTGCTCCATGGGGACGAAGTCGCGGCACGCGGCGCCCAGGTAGACCTGGCGGGGGCGCGCGATTTTCTGCTCCTTGTCGCCGAGCAGCTCCTCCCACTGCGCCAGCCACCCCGCGGTGCGCGCGATGCCGAACAGCACCGTGAACATCTCGGGGCGGAAGCCCATGGCCTGGTAAATGATGCCGGAGTAGAAGTCGACGTTCGGATAGAGCTTGCGCTTGACGAAGTAGTCGTCATCGAGGGCGATGCGCTCCAGCTCGATGGCGATATCGATCTTGGGGTTGCGGCCGGTGACCTCGAACACCTGGTTGGCGATGCGCTGGATGATGCGGGCGCGCGGATCGTAGTTCTTGTAGACGCGGTGGCCGAAGCCCATCAGCTTGCACTCGCCGTCCTTCACGCGCCGGATGTAGGCGGGGATCTTGTCCTTCGAGCCGATCTCGGCCAGCATGCGGAGCACTTCCTCGTTCGCGCCGCCGTGAAGCGGGCCGGAGAGCGCAGCCGCCGCGGCCGCCGCGGTCACATAAGGATCGGCGTGTGAGCTGCCGACCGAGCGCATGGCGTTGGTGGAGCAGTTCTGCTCATGGTCGGCATGGAGAATGTAGAGCACCTCGAGCGCGCGCGCCAGCACCGGGTTGGGGCGGAACCTGGCCTCGGATTTCCGCCACAGCATGTTCATGAAGTTTTCGGTGTAGCTGAGGTCGGGATCGGGCGCCACGAAGGCGTAGCCCTGGTAGAGCCGGTAGATGTACGCGGCGATGATCGGCACCTTGGCCAGCAGGCGGCGTATCTGCCGGGCCCGGATCTCCGCGTCGTGAATGTTGCGCGACTCCGGGTAGATCGTCGACAGCGCGGCGATGGAGCTGACCAGCATGCCCATGGGATGCGCGTCGTAGCGGAAGCCTTCCATGAGTCTCTTGATGTTCTCGCGGATGCTGGCGTGGCGCTTCACGCCGGCCTCCCAGTCATTCAGCTGCTGCCGGTCCGGCAGCTCGCCGTGGATGAGCAGGTAGGCCACCTCCAGGTAGGTGCAGTTCTCCGCCAACTGCTCGATGGGATAGCCGCGGTAAAGGAGGATGCCCTTGTCGCCGTCGATGTAAGTGACGCGGCTCTCGCAGGACGCCGTGTTCATGAAGGCGGGGTCGTAAGGCATCAATCCGAAGTCGGCGGGATCGGTTCTGATCTGGCGCAGGTCGGTGGCACGAATCGTGCCGTGCTGGATGGGAACGGTGTAGGACCGGGAGGTCCTGTTGTCGACTACGGTGAGGCTATTGTCGGGCATGCCTCCTCCTCCATGTTGCATTTTGCTATGGCGAAACGTTAACGGTTGGTCGTATTATAAGCCCGTGAAGGCGGTCGGGTAAAGGGCCTTAATACCCTCTTCATGTGCGACTCAACGCCAGTCGATCCCCAGGGCTGCCATAGCCTGCTCGATCTGAGGAACCGATTCGAACCGCACGGCCTCCATCCCCACGCGCTTGGCCGCCTCTACATAAGATGGTACATCGTCCGTGAAGAAGCATTCATCTGGGAGGCAGCCGGCGCGGGCAAGCGTGGCCTGGTAGATCCGCGGGTCGGGCTTGGCGGCGCCCACCTCGAAAGAGAGCACGCAATCGTCGAAGTGCTTCAGGATCGGGTACTTTTTGCGGACGGTCGCGAAGTGGATGGCGTTGGTGTTCGAGAGCGCGAGCAGCCGATAGCGCCGGTGCAAGGCGGCCAGCAGGGACTCGGGAACGATCTCGCCGGGAAGGAAGATGCCGTTCCACAATTCGCAGAAGCGCTGGTAGCCGATATCGAGGCCGAGAGCCTCCGAAAAGCGGCGGACGAAGTCCTGGGGCGACATTTGGCCGGCCTCGAACTGGGGCACGATGCCCGTGGCGCGGACCAGGCTCGCGATCTCGGCGGGAGAATGCCGGCAGTAGGGTTGCAGGGCCGCATACCCGCGCTGGATATCGAACGGGATGACTACGTTTCCGAGGTCGAAGATGACGGTCTTGATGAGGGGCGGCACGATTCCAGTGTACGCGGCGCGGCGGGGCAGCCGCGACGCCGCGGTTTTGGTGTAAAATCGCATTCGGCGCTGGGCCACAAGTCCAACGGACATTGAACCCTCCCGGGCCAAAGGAAAAACAATGGAAAAGCCGGCGCAGAACATCCAGGAAGCGTTTCTGAACAACGCGCGGAAGGATAAGACCTTTCTGACTATTTACCTGATGAGCGGAGTAAAGCTATCGGGGCGCATCAAGAGTTTTGACAAGTATTCGTTGATTCTGGAATCCAACAGCCAGGAGCAGCTCATTTTCAAGCACGCGATTTCGACCGTGGTGGTGGCCAAGACGGCGCACGGCTACGCTCCGGGCGGCCCGTCGCCGGCCACCGGCGCGAGTTCGCAGGTGGGCGGCCCAACCGGTGTGGAAGCGGCGGAGGTCTGATTCTGCGCGTGCGGCCTGTTCGGGAGCGCGCTCTGCTGGTCGGCCTCGACATCAAGGGCCGCGCCGGGAAGCGCGGAGGCGCGCCAGTCGCTGCCGATTATTCGGCTGAAGAGTCGCTCGAAGAGCTGGCGACGCTGGTTCGCGGCGCGGGCGCGGAGATCGTGGGCACGCTCCTGCAGTCGCGCGAGCGCCCGGAAGCCGCCACGCTGATCGGATCGGGCAAAGTGCAGGAGGCCGCCGGGCAGGCCCATGCCGCTGGCGCCGACCTGGCCGTCTTCGACCATGACCTCACCCCCACGCAGCAGCGCAACCTCGAGACGGCCCTCGACTGCCGGGTGGTCGACCGAAACCAGGTGATTCTGGACATTTTCGCCCGCCGCGCGCGAACGCGGGAGGGCCAGCTTCAGGTGGAGCTGGCGCAGTTGAACTACCTGCTGCCGCGGCTGACGGGCCGGGGCGTCGAGATGTCGCGGCTGGGCGGCGGCATCGGGACACGCGGTCCCGGCGAGACCCAGCTCGAGACCGACCGGCGCCGCATTTCCGCGCGCATCCGCAAGATCGGGAAGGATCTCGAAAGCGTGCGCTCCAGCCGCGCCGTGCAGAGGCACCAGCGCCAGGCCGTGCCACTGGCCACCGCGGCCCTGGCCGGCTACACCAACGCCGGTAAGTCGACCCTGTTCAACCGGCTGACGGGCGCCGCGGTTCTGGCCGATGCGCGCATGTTCGCCACCCTCGACCCGACGGTGCGCTCCATCGTGCTGCCCTCGCGCCGCCACATCCTGCTGAGCGACACGGTCGGATTCATTCGCAACCTGCCGGTGGACCTGGTGAAGGCGTTCCGGGCCACGCTCGAGGAAGTAACCGAGGCGGCGCTGGTGCTGCACGTGGTGGACGTCTCTTCGCCGCACGCGGAGCACCAGATCCTGCAGGTGCTGCGGGTGCTGGCGGAGATCGGCGCCGGCTCGACGCCGCAGTTGCTGGTCTTGAACAAGATCGATCTCGCGCCCGAAGGCGAAGCGCAGCCGGAGGCGGTCAGGCGGCGTATTCTGGCCGGCGCGGAGTCGAAGATGGAGACGCGGGCGGTGGCGGTCTCGGCGCGCACGGGGAAGGGAATCGAGCGGCTGCTCGATGTGATCGACGAGATGTTGCCGCTCGATCCGGTGGCGGAGACCACGTTTCGAGTTCCGGCCGGCGAAGGCGCCACCATCAACCTGATTCACGAGCTGGGGCGCGTGCACACGCAGCGCTATGAAGGGCGGGTGTGCATTCTGGAGGTCGAGGCGCCGCAGTCGCTCCGGCAGAGGCTGGCGGGCTACGTGGTATAGCGCCCGTCGCCCGCCGATTCGGTCTGGCTGACGGCCGATGGCTGACGGCCGATGGCCGCGAGCCGGTCAGGCGCGCCTCTTCTCCCTGGCCCAATTCGCGAGAAACGTCTCGGAGGCCAGCGCTTCCATCTCGCGGTTGAAATCGGAGGTCCACTCGGCCAGGCGGCGCTCCTTGAGGCGCTCGAGCAGGCGGACCTTGCGCTCGGCCTCGGCCACGCGTTGCTGCTGTGCGGCGATGCGCTTCTCGCAGTCGGCGCGGCCGGCGGCAATGCGCGCCTCCTCTCGTGCCAGGTGGCGGCGGTGGTCCGTGAACGCCGCCAGTTGCTGGCCATCGAGGGTTTTGGCGGTGATCAGTCGCGCCGCCTCGCGCCGGCGATTCTCGAGCGCCAGTGCCTGGTCCTCCCAGCCCCGGCGTTCCGTGAAGAGCTGCTCCAGGCGGCCCTCATCGAGCTCGAGCTCCACCACCCGCCAGCCCAGGACGCTCTCGAGTCTGAACTGGAAGCGGTGCATCGGTTACTTCAGCTTGGCGGCGAGATCCCGCATCCGGGCCGCAGTTTCCTGGAGAGGCGACTTGGAGCCGGCGTCCTGCCGCAGGAAATCGAGCAGCGACGGACGGGCTCGAATAGCGGCGTCGAGCCTGGGGTTGGAGCCCGCGACGTAGGCGCCGAGCTGGATCAGATCCTCGGACTGGTGGTAGGACGCCAGCGCCTCGCGCACCTCCCGCGCCGACTGCTGCTGCTCGCCGGTTGCCACGGCCGAGCTGAGACGGCTCACCGAGTTCAGAATGTCGATGGCCGGGTAGTGTCCCATGGCGGCCAGCTGGCGGGAGAGAACGACGTGGCCGTCGAGCGTGGCGCGCACCGCGTCGGCGATGGGATCGTTCATGTCGTCGCCCTCCACCAGAACGGTGAAGAATCCCGTAATGGAGCCCTTGCGGAACCGGCCCGCCCGCTCGAACACCCGCGGCATCAGGCTGAAGACCGAAGGTGTGTATCCTTTTTGGCTGGGCGGCTCACCGGCCGCCAGGCCGATTTCCCTTTGCGCCATGGCCAGGCGCGTGACGGAATCCATCACCAGCAGCACGTTGGCGCCCTGGTCGCGGAAGTACTCGGCGATGGCCAGGGCGACGAAACAGGAGCGCACGCGCAGCGGCGCGGGGCGGTCCGAAGTCGCGGCGACAACCACCGCCCGCTGCATGCCCTCCGGCCCCAGGTCGTGGTCTATGAAAGCGCGCACCTCGCGGTTGCGCTCACCCACCAGCCCGATCACGGTGATGTCGGCGAAATTGTGGCGCGACATCGCGCCGAGCAGGGTGCTCTTACCCACGCCGCTGCCTCCGAAGATGCCGATGCGCTGCCCCTTGCCGCAGGGGAGCAGGCTATCGATGGCGCGGATGCCGGTCACCAGGGGCTCGGTGATATGCTCGCGTTCGAGCGGCCCGGGCGGCGGCTGAAACAGGTCGTACGAGGCGCGCGCCTCGATGGGCGGACCCGAGTCGATCGGTCTTCCGAAGCCGTCGAGCACGCGTCCCACCAGGCCCGGGCCGACATCGACGCAGGCCGCCTCGCGGCGCGCCACAATGCGGTCTCCCAGTTGGAGTCCGCCGGTCTCCTCGAGGGGCATCGAGAGCACGCGGCCGTCGCGAAAGCCGATCACCTGGGTGCGGAGACGCTGCCCGGCGGCGGATTGGATCTCGCAGAAATCCCCCAGCGCCACCGCCGGGCCGGCCGATTCGATCAGCAGACCCACCACTTCGAGCACCGTGCCCGCCCAGCGGAACGGCTCGGCGCCTTCGACGAAGGAGAGATGGGGGGCCAGGTCCAGGCGTTCCACATCACCCCCGGATGCGGTCGATCAGGCCGCGCTGGATTTCGTCGAGCTGGGTTTCGATGGAGGCGTCCAGGTTGCCGCGGGACGTCTCGAAGATGGCGGCCCCGCGTTCCAGGCGCGGATCCGGAACCACCTCGAACTTGGCGGCCATGCGGGCCTGCTCCAGGTGCTGCTTCACGGCCGCGGCATCGGCCGGATTGACGCGGACGCGCTCGATCTCGCGGCCCTCGAGTTTCTCCAGCGCCGCCTTGACCAGGCCCCGCATGGCGTCCGGATCGGTCGCCAGCTCACGGCGCAGCACGCGGCGGCCAATGGCGATGGCCAGCTTGACCACGTCGGTCTCCGCGTCGCGCCGCAACTGGCGGCGGCAGGAGGAAAGCTCGTTGATAGTTGCGGCGAAGCGTTCGAGAAGCGGTTTGAGTTGGGCGGCCGCCTCCTGCGCGGCGGCGGCGCGGCCCTGGTCGAGGCCCTTGTGCAAGGCAGCCTGCTCGCGGCGTTCGATCTCGCGCTCGAGCTCCACGATGCGTGCTTTGAGGGCGGCCGATTCGCGCGGATCCCCCCCCAAAGCCGGCGCCGGACCGCCGGCGGCGCCCGGGCCGGCCCGCCTCCACGGCACCGGCTCGGCGGCCAGCGCCGCTTCGCCGCGAAGGATCTTCGACTGCATCGACTGCATCGGTTCTCCCTCAGACCACGTACTGCTCGCCGACGGCTCCCTTCAGGCTGATGACGCCCTCCGATTCCAGTTGCCGCACGATGGCGATGATCTGCTGCTGCGCCGCCTCGACTTCCTTGATCTTGACCGGGCCGAGCGCGTCCATGTCCTCGTTCAGCATTTCCGCGCCACGCTGGGACATGCAGTCCATGAAGTGCTTCTTCAGCTCGTCGCTGGTTCCCTTGAGAGCTATGGTCAGCAGCTTGCGGTCCACCCGCGAGAGGATCTCCTTGATTCCCCCCGGATCGATGAGCAGCAGGTCCTCGAAGACGAACATCAGGTGGCGTATGGTCTCGGCCAGGGTTGCGTTCTGCTGGTCGATTTTTTCCAGGATCTCCTTGCTGGTCGACGAGTCGAGGCGGTTGAACATCTCCGAGACCGCGCGGACTCCGCCCACCGTTTCGCGGCTGAACTCGCCCAGCGCCTTCAGCTTCTGCCCGATGATGGAGGCCACCTTGGAGATGATCTCGGGCGAGATCTGGTCCAGGCTGGCCATGCGCAAAGCCACGTCGGCGCGCAACTCGGCCGGCAGCGAGACCAGCAACGCGGCCGCTTGCGAAGCGCTCAGGTGCGACAGGATGAGCGCGACCATTTGCGGGTGCTCGCTGTGGATGAACTTGGCGAGCTGCTGCGGATCGGCCTTCTGGAGCGCGTCGAAGGTCGTGATCTCGGTGCCCAGGGTCTTTACGAGGCGGTCCAGCAGCCGCCGGGCCGATTCGGGGCCGAAGGCGTTGATCAGGAGCTTGCGGGCGTAATCCAGCCCGCCCTTGAGCACGTAGTCGTGCGCCAGCAGCATCTGGTAGAACTCGTCGAGCACGGACTCGGATTGATCGGAGGTGATCTGGCTGATCCTCGCGACCTCCTTGCTGACTTCCTGAACCTCCTCCTCATCGAGCTGCTTGAGAATCTCGGCGCTGGCCTGATCTCCGAGGATCACCAGGAGAATGGCCGCCTTCTGGAGGCCGGGCACCCGTTCTTCCGAGTACTGCGTATTGATGACCATGCCTCAGGTCTCCATGTCGTTCAGCCATGTCCGCAGGATCTGCGCCGCCCCCGTGGGGTCTTTCTTCACGCTCTCGGCGATGTGTTTGGTCAGCACCTCGGTCTTCTTGGTCTTCGGGGGTGGGAGTTTGAGCGAGCTCAGAGCCTCGGCCTCGAGGCGCTGCTTGGCCGCCTGCTGCTCGGCCAGCCGCGTCTCGAGTTCCCGCTGCGCCGCGTCGACCGGACTCGGCGCAGCCCCGATTTCCCCCGTCTGACGGCCCGCCAGCGCTCCCAACATGCCGACGTCCCCCGGCCGTCGCTTGCGGCGAATCAGCCAATAGATGAGTGCCAGCAGAAGGGCCCCTGCCGCCGCGGCTCCGGGAACGACGGACTTCTGGTCGGCGATGCGCTGGAGCCAGGGCGGCAAAACCACCAGTCCGGGCGCAGGCTTTCCAGGCGCCGCCGGCGCCGGAGGCGGCTCGATCGCCAGCGTCTGCTCGAAGGGAATGGTCTCCAGAATCAACTGGTCTCCGCGCGCGCTGTCGAGGCCGATGGCGCCGGCCACCAGATCCCGCACCGCTTTGAGCCGTTCCGGGGAAGGCGGTTCGAGAATGCGCTTCGCCTTGGGGCCGGTCCCCTCCCAGCGCAGGGTGTAGTCCAGAAGGACGGCCGCGGAGATCCGCTTCACCGCGCCCTCCGGAAGCCGCACGCGGCGCACGGTGCGGCTGGTCTGGTAATTGATGCTCTCCGTGCGGCGGGTCATCCCCAGACCGCCCGATCCCGGCCGTGAAGACGGCCGCGGCAGGACCGATGCCGTCCCCGGCACTCCGGAGGCGGAGTTCGCCCCGCTGACGTCCTCCGTCTTCTGGGAGCTGGTCATGACCGAACGCGCCGGATCGAACGCCTCCTCGGTCTGCTCGCCGCCGCTGAAGTCGCAATCCACAGAGACGCCGGCGCGGTATTTCTCCGGACCGGTTACGGCTTCGAGCGTGGTGTTGATCTTGGCCAGCAGGTCCTTCTCGACGTGTTGCTTGTAGTCGAGCGCCGCCTCGGAGTTCTGCTCCCCGTCGGGAGACGCCGCGCGAGGCCGGTTGAGAAGGTTGCCGTTCATGTCGAGCAACGACACCGCCTCCGGCGCCAGGCCTTCGACCGCGCTCGCCACCAGGTGGCAGACGGCCAGCACGTTGGCCGGAGCCAGGCGCGCTCCAGGTTTCAGTTTCACCAGGACGCTGGCCTTGGCCGGGTGTTGGGATTCGAGAAACACCGAGTCTTTGGCGAAGGTCAGGTGGACGCGAGCGCTCTCGACCTCCGAGAGCGCCATCACCGAGCGCTCGAGTTCGCCTTCCAGGGCGCGCCGGAAGTTGATGTGCTCGGCGAAGTCGGTGACCCCGAAGTTGGTCCTATCGAAGAGCTCGAAGCCGGCCCGGCCGTTCTTGGGCAGTCCCGCCGAGGCCATCTGGAGCCGCAGCTCGGCCGCGCGTTCCGAGGGCGCCAGCACCGTCGTGCCGTTCTCCGAGAGGCGGAACTCGGTTCCACTCTCGCGCAGCTTCTGGACCACCGCGGCGGCGTCTTCGGGCGGCATGTTGGTGAACAGCGGGCGGAAGTCCTGTTCGTGCCTCCAGCGGGTGAAGGCCATCATGCCGCCGGCCACCAGCACTGCCGCGGCCAGGATCAGTATCCGCTGCCGCAGGCTCAGACTCGCAATGAGGGCTTTGAGCTGACTCATTCGTTATGTAGCGGGCCGCTGTCAGGCGCCCCCAACGGCGGGCCATGCGGCGGCACCCGCGTCTCCGGCGACGCGCTAAACCTGTATCCGCATGATTTCCTGGTATGCGGAGACGACTTTGTTCCTGACCTGGAGAAAGAGCTCGAAAGCCAGTTCGGCCTTCTGCGCGGCCATGATCGTCGTATGCAGTTCCTCTCCTTCACCGGCCAGGAAGCGCTCGATTCCTTGATCGGCAGTTTGGCGCAGATTCTCCACGCCGGAGACCGCTCTTTCGAACAGGCTCTGGAATCCCGCGCCCCGGCTCGAACCCGCCGCTGCGGGCGCGGTCAATGCCCCCGTTACGGCTCCGATCGGACTTATTGGTGGCGCCATGAGCGTTCCTTCACCGCAGCAGATCGATCGAGTGCGTGATCATGTCCTTGACCGCGCCGATGGCGGCGACATTGGCCTCATAGTTGCGCGTGGCCGATATCAGGTCCACCATGTCCTCAGCCGGGTTGATGCGGGGGAAGGCGACGTAGCCGTCTGCGCCAGCGTCGGGATGCCCGGGCAGGTAGCGCCTTTCCGGAGCGCGGGTGTCCTCGATGACCTCGGCGACCCGCACCCCGGTGCCCTCGGCGCCGATCTGGCTGGCAAACACGCTGCCGAAGGGCGATGCGGCCGGCTCTGAGGCAAAGACGGCGTCCTTGCGGCGATAGGGACCGCCCTCGGGTGTCCGGGTGGTTTCCGCGTTGGCGAGATTCTCGACCAGCAACTCCGCCCGGGTCCGCTGCGCCGCCATGCCGGAAGCGCTGACCGACAAGGAAGAAAACAGGCTCATCCGCCCCCACCTCCCGTGATAGCCTGGCGCACCTTCTGCAACTCGCTCTTCAGCAGCGCCTCTGCCACGTTGAATCGCAAGGCGTTTTCGGCCAGCAGCCGGGCCTCGCGGTCGAGACTGACGTTATTGCCGTCGTGGTTCACCGCCAGGCCGGCCACCTCGACCGCCCGCGGTTGGGCGCCCGCGACCAGGCTGCGGAACTCGGTCTCGAAGTCGATGTCCCGGGTCCGGTAACCGGGCGTCTCCGCGTTGGCGATGTTCGAGGCAACCAGCTTCTGGCGGGCGGCCAGGAGATCCATATAGCGTTCGAGGCTGGTGGCCACCGGATCGAGCATCGCAACCGCCCGTGCAAACGTCGGTCCAGAAGCAAGCGCTATATTTACCGTGCAGTTACAACCACGGCCGGCGCCAAGGAATTGTCGCAAGACAAGAAGTCGCGCCACCAGCCATCGGCCCTCGGTAGTGAGCAACCGGCCCGCGCGTCGTGACCGCTCGGCAGCCAACCCGGCTGATGGCTGACGGCTGTCGGTCAGTCGTACATGCCGGGGTAGCTCTCCCGCATCTCGGCGGCGATGCGATGGACCGCCCCGGCGGGCACTGGCGGCCCGCAGCCGATGCCCGGGCAATAGGTCGCCGCCTCGCTCCAGGCGGCGCGGTTCCCCACCAACTCGGGCCAGAAAGGGAAGGCGACACACTGGGTCGGCTTGACAGGGTGGATGGCGCAGCCATTCGCCCGCAGGAAATGGCACTGGGAGCCCCGGGGCTTGCGCAGCCGCAGAAGGTTCCTGGTCCGGTAGACGTACTTCCGTTCAAACGCGGCCGCGCTGAGGCGAAGGAAGGCGGCCGCCCGTCTCAAGTTGTCCTCGGTCAGGTAGACAAATCCCCTCTGGCGGCAGCAGTTGATGCATGCCGGAACGCACTCAAAGCGGAACGGCTCCATGGGACTCAGGATAGCGCGAGAAGGCCCAAAAATCGCACCCACAAAAATGTAGACAGAGTCTTTCTTTTCAGTCAGTTATGGCTATGGCTTTTCATAGTCTTAACAAACATTAACGTATGTTTTCAGGGAGAAGATTTTCCTTGACTCTCTAGTGCATTAGCACTAACCTCTACTAAGGCAAGAGCCATGGGCAGGGAGTCTGCATCGTGGCTGTTGCCGAGTCTCGCAAGAGGGTCTTGCTTCGTTATGGGGAAGGCAGATTTGAGCGGCAAAGCCTGCTGTGCAGCGGGCAGCGACTACTCCATTTCCGTCTCCACGGCAGGCAATCCTACCGTGACTGGTCCTGGGCAGGCCATTGACGCCCAGGCACACTCCAGCGGGTCCAGCCGGCGCGGCCGCTCCAGTCACGGACAGCACGGATCGACGTGCTTCAGCGGTTCTGATCGAAGCTGCAGACTAAATTCCCGAAGACTTGGTATCGAGGCGCACCCTTGTTTCTTAATCCGGGGCATCCGGTTCACTGGGGCAGGTAACCAGGGAGCCGATGCGCCGGCCTCGTTCCGCGCCGGGCAACTCACATCAGTGTTTGACAAAAAGGGGTCCCAAATAATGAAACATGCGACAGTATTTGCAGGGCTGCTCATTGCGGTCCTGATCTTCTCTCAACTACCCGCTTTTGCTGTCGGTACCGGTAGGTTGAGCGCCACAGTCTACGACGCGAGCGGCGCGGTAATTCCCAACGCCAAAGTCGTGTTGAAGAGTGAGACGGCCAACACCACCCGCGAAACCGTCACGAACAACAGCGGGCTTTTCGACTTCGAGGCTGTTCTCCCGGGCTCGTACTCGGTAACGGTTACGGCGCCTGGGTTTACGAGCTGGGAAGGAAGAGGCATCGTGATGACGCAGGGCGCCGACGCGACCCTGCCGAATATCACGCTGAACGTTCGCGGCGCCAAGCAGGAGGTCACGGTGGTATCGGCCTCCGAGATGATCGTTCCCGTGGACACCGGCCAATCCAGCACCACGCTGAACAGCCAGATGATCAGCCAGTTGTCGATCCAAGGCCGAGACGCGGCCGAGCTGATCAAGATCATGCCGGGCATGGGGTTCACCAACGGTCTCGCGCAGGGAAGCGCTTTCGATTCCACGCAGGGCACATCGAATAACAACGGACCGATTGGAAAGTACAGCGCGAACGGCACCCAGCCGTACGGCGCCATGACGATGAGCTCGGACGGCGCGAACCTGCTGGATCCCGGCAACCAGGGAACCCAGGTGGCCAACATCAACGCCGACCAGACCGCAGAAGTGACGCTGCTGACCTCCGCCTATGGCGCCGAATTCGCCAAGGGCCCGGTGACCTTCCAGGCCATCGGCAAGAGCGGCGGCTCCCAGTTCCATGGGTCGGCGTACTTCTATGCCCGCAACAGCGACTTCAACTCCGAAGATTCCTACATCAAGAGCCAGGGCGTGGCTAAGCCGAACGATCACTACTACTATCCCGGCGGCGATTTTGGCGGCCCGGTTCTGATCCCCGGCACCGGCTTCAACAAGAACCGCGACAAGCTGTTCTTCTATGCCGCTTTCGAAGACATGCGGCAGCAGACGGCAGGGTACCTGAAGAGCTACTTCCTGCCCACCGCGGACATGATGGGCCAGAACTCTTCCAAGGCCTACGGTGACTTCACCCCGCAGTACATCGGATACACCTACAACGGGACGAAGTATCCCGGCGTGCTTGGCTTGAACTACATGAACGGCTACGGCACGGGTGCGGTCGCGCCCTGCGGGAACACGTACAGTGCGTCGGGGGCCGTTGTGACGAACGGCGGCTGCAATGGCGCCAGCAATAACGCAGGCGGCACGATTGGCAATGGCAGCGGCGTCGTTTACCCCGGTGGCGAAATTCCGCTGAGCATGATCAATCAGAGCTCCATAAACTACTGGAAGACGTTCCCGGCGCCGAATGCCAATTCGGCCACTAACAGCTCGGGTTCCAATTACCAGGTGCTCATCAATCCGCCCCAGAACCGCTGGGAGCTCAGGCTGCGCGGCGATTACAACATCAGCGACAACACCAAGTTGTTCTTCTCCTGGAACCGCCAGGACGAGACGGATCAGAACCCGATCAACATCTGGTGGACGACCCCCGGAGCGCTGCCTTATCCGTCGGCGTTGACGGCCTTCCAGAAGTCGGAGGTTTACAGCGCCAACCTGACGCACGTCTTCTCCCCTACCCTCACGAACGAGTTCGTCTTCGCGGACGCCACGTTCGTGAACCCCATCAACATGGGCAACCCGGACGCCGTGGATCCCGGGAAAGTCGGGTTCAACCTGGTTGGCATGTTCACCGATCCCTACAAGCCGCAGATCCCGAACGTTCTCACTTGGGATGGCGCGGTGTCAGGGTACGGCGCTTATACCATGGGGATTACGGGTTACGTAGCCCAGTTCGGTAAGACCTCGCAGGCCCCGAACATTTCGGACAACCTCAGCAAGGTTTGGGGCACGCACACCGTGAAGGTCGGCATGTACTGGGACTTCAACCGGAACTGGCAGACCACCGGCGACCAGTCGCACGGCGCCCAGGGCACGCTGACCTATTACAACTACCAGGGTCAGAGCACCGGCAACGAGATCGCGGATTTCGTGACCGGCCGTGCGGCCCTGCAGCAGGCCAACGGTTTCGCCACCGCCGACTTCAAGTACTACCAATACTCGTTCTACGCGCAGGATGCGTGGAAGGCCAGCCGCAGGCTGACCATTACCTACGGCCTCCGCATGGATCACATGGGCCAGTGGTTCCCAGCTACCGGTCCCGGCCTCGCGGTTTGGAATTGGGCCAGCTACGTCAACAACTCAACGGCTGGCGCATGGACAGGTTTCCTGGATCACGCCCAAGACAGCAAGATCCCGGTTTCCGGCTTCCCGTCGACGTCGTTCTTCCCCGAGCCGCGCATCGGCGTGGCGTACGATCTGTTCGGAAACGGCAAGACGGTACTGCGCGGCGGCTTCGGCGAGTACCGCTATCAGCTCGCCTATAACTCGGTGTCGGGAAGTTCCTACTCGGCGCCGCTCGGCTATCAAAGCCAGGGGACCACGTGGGGCTGCTGCATTGGCTACACGTCGTTCAACAACTACTCTCCGTCTCTCGGTAAGGGCGGCTTGGGCACGGGGCCCTCGGGCGTTCTAACGGAAGGCGACGCCAGAACGCCGCACAGCTTCACTTACAACTTCACGGTCTCGCAGCGCGTGCCGTGGAACTCGGTTGCGGAATTCCAGTATTCCGGCAACAAGAGCAGAGACATGATGATCGACGGCGGCAACCTGAGCAACCTCAGCAACATCCCGGTCGGCGCTTTCTTCGGGCCGGATCCGCTGACGGGGGTTGTCAACAATCCCGCCTCGAGCAGCTTCCCGACCAACGACTACTATCCGTTGCACGAGTACACCGGTGTGAACACGGTCACCCACGGCAGCTATTCGAGCTACAACGCGTTCATCGCGACGTGGCAGAAGCAGACTGGCCGGATCACCTTCACGGCGAACTACACCTTCAGCAAGGTGCTGGGCATCCGTGACAACGAGACCGACAACGGCACTGGCCAGGGCACGACGGTCGACCCCTTCAACCTGAAGAACAACTACGGCGTTCTGGCGTTCGACCATACCCACATCATCAATGCCGCTTACGTGATCAATCTCCCCAGCCCCGTCCACGGCAACATGTTCCTGGGTGGAGTCGTGAACGGATGGGAACTGTCCGGTATCACGCAGTGGCAGAGCGGCGCTCCGATTCAGCCGAATACGGCCGGGAGCTTGAACGTGCAATGGCCGAATACCTACAGCCAGGCGCAGGACCTGGGCACCAACGCGTTTCCCAATAACGGCGTGACTCCGCTCGTTATCTGCGATCCGCGCAACGGGCTGGCCTCGGGGCAGTACTTCAACCCCGCGTGCTTCGCGCCGCCCCCGCTCGGCCAGAATGGCACCTTGATCTGGCCGTACATCAAGGGTCCTGCCTATTTCAACAGCGACCTGTCGTTGTACAAGAACTTCAACTTCAAGGAGCACCATCAGATCCAGTTCAGGTTCCAAACGTACAACTTCATGAACCATCCGCTGGCTCAGTTCAACGCCGATGGCAACAACAGCGACATCAAGTTGAACTTCAACAACAACAATTCAATCTCGATGACGAACCTGAATGATCTCACGACCGGTAAGCCGCTACACACGGTTGGCCGGCGCGTGGTGATGTTCAGCCTGAAGTATCAGTTCTAGCCCGGTCCTAAGGACCGCGCAGTACAATATAGGGGGCGGTGAAAGCCGCCCCCGTTTTTTTGTCTGGGAGGGTCTCCGTGGTCCACGCGCTCCTCGGTGCCGTCCGGCGGGCGCCGTGGGCGCCGGCCGCAGCCGCTCTCGCGCTATTCGGCGCTTCCGTCCTGTTCAGCCGTGCGGAAGGTCCTTCTTCGCCGATCCGGTTCTCGCTCCAGCCGATCCCCTTCCACCTGGAACACGGCGAGATCTCGGCGCGGCACGTCCCGGCGACCATGGCAGGAGGCGTGGCGATCTTCGACTACAACAGGGATGGCCGTCCCGACATCTTTTTCACCAACGGCGCCAACCTTGCCACGCTCAAGAAGGACTCGCCGAAGTACTCGGACCGGCTGTTCCGCAACGACGGCAACGGCGTCTTCACGGACGTGACCAAAGCGGCGGGCCTGGAGGGGAGCGGCTACGACGGCAGCGTGGCCGTGGGCGACTACGACAACGACGGCTACCCCGACCTGTTCGTGGGCGGCCCGCACCGCGTCACGCTCTACCACAACAACGGGAACGGGACCTTCACCGACGTGACCGAAAAGGCGGGCATCAACCGGCCGGATCCGGATTTCGGCCCGCTATGGGCCATCGGCGCGGTCTGGGTGGACGTGAACAACGACGGCCTGCTCGACCTTTTCATCGTGAATTACCTGAAGTGGGACTACGCCACCGAGCCGCTGTGCGAGTACAAGGGCGCCCCCGACTATTGCAGCCCGAGGTTCTACCAGGGGCTGCCCAACCAGTTGTTCCTGAACAACGGGGACGGCACCTTCCGCGACGTCTCGAAGGAGTGGGGCATTCGGGCTCACGTGGGGAAGGGCATGGGCGCGGGCATGGCGGACTACGACCTGGACGGCCGGCCGGACCTGTTCGTCACCAACGACGCGGAATACAACTTCTTTTTCCATAATCTCGGTGACAAATTCGAGGAGATCGCCTTCGATACGGGCGTGGCTCTGGCCGAAGATGGCAACTTCATTTCCGGAATGGGCCTGGATTTCCGCGATTTCGACAACGACGGCTATCCCGACCTGGCGTTTGTGGCCCTCGCCAGGCAGACTTTCCCGTTGTTCAGGAACCTGGGCGGGCGCGGGTTCCGCGAGGTGACGGCCGAGAGCGGAATGCGGACGCTGAGCTGGTCCAAGTCGGGTTTCGGCGCCGGCCTGTTCGATTTCGACAACGACGGATGGAAAGACCTGTTCGTGACGCGCGGGGACGTGCTCTCCCGCCCCTCGCCCGCCACCGTCGTGGACCAGCACAACACCGTGTTCCGCAACCTGGGCGGCAGCGGGAAATGGCAGGCGCTGACCGAAGAGGCGGGCTTGGCGGCCGCTCCGGCGCGCCGTCACCGCGGCTCCGCGTTCGGCGATCTCGATGGCGATGGCCGCGTGGACGTGGTGACCACGGCGCTGGGGGCCGACGCCGAGATCTGGATGAACCGCAGCCCAGGGAGCGGGCACTG
Source organism: Bryobacterales bacterium (assembly GCA_963719445.1). GTDB lineage: Bacteria > Acidobacteriota > Terriglobia > Bryobacterales > Bryobacteraceae > DASWZN01. The sequence continues at coordinate 844,417 of OY970385.1, read as the reverse complement.
GCTGGAGATTGCGCTCGAGGGGACCAAGAGCAATCGCGACGGCATCGGCGCCCGAATCAAGCTGGTGACCAAGGCCGGTGCGCAATACAACCACATGACCTCCTGCGTCGGGTTCGCCTCCTCCAGCTACGGCCCGGTGCACTTCGGGCTGGGCGCGGACCAGAGGGCGGAATCGATCGAAATCCACTGGCCGTCGGGCATCGTCCAGACGCTTCGGAACGTACCCGGCGATCGCGTCCTCAAGGTGAAAGAGGCGGCGGAGTGAGGGCGAAAGAATCCTGGGGACACGCCTGTGTTCGTTCGTCAGCCGGACATCCGGCGCCTACAGCCCGGAGTGTCCCCGGATTCTTTCACGGTCCCGGAGTGACGTTCCGCAGCTCACGCTGCCGCTGTTGCTCGCCGAGGCGCTCGACGATGGCGCGTTCCCGGGCGCCGTCTTCCGGCCGCTTCACCCGGTAGTACAGGGCCGCCAGTTCGACGTGCGGCTGCAGCCAGTCCGGATCGGCGCGCACCACTTCCTCCATGTCTTTCACCGCGGCGTCCAGCTTGCCCTCGGCGCGCTCGAGGCGCGCCATTTCGAAGCGGGCCAGCGACGAAGAAGGCCGGAGCTGGAGGGCGCGGGTAAGATGTTGCCGCGCGCCTTCCAGGTCCCGGGTCAGGGTCAAAAGGGCTCCCAGGTTCACCTGCGCCTCGAAGTCGCCGGCATCGGCCTGGAGCGCCTTCCGCAAAGCGGCTATGGCGCCCTCGTTGTCGTCAAGATACTGGAGCGCCTTCCCCTGCAAGGTGTAGACGCCGGGAAGGCGCGGGTTCAGGCGGACGGCGGCGTCGGCGTCGCGGCGCGCCTGCTCGAAAAAGTTGAGGCGAAGCGAGGTGTCGCCCGCCACGAGGCAGGCCTCCGCGCTGTTGCCGCGCTCGGCGACCTTCTGCACTCGCAGCAGGCCATCGCGGAGACGGCCCGAGTGGATGAGCGCCGATCCCAGCGCCCAGGCCAGGTCGAGATCGTCGGGGTGAGCCGCCTCGAGAGGGGCGAGCACGGCGATGGCGTCGGCGTGGCGGCCCAGGCCTTCATAGCAGCCGCCGAGCAGCGCGGCCACCTGGAAATTCCCCGGATCGCCGTCGTGGAGGGAACTCAGCTCGGCGGCCGCACGGGACAGGTCGCCCTTCTTGTAATAGGCCAGCGCCAGGTTCAGCCGCAGGCCGGGGTGGCCGGGGGTCAGGGCCAGCGCGGCGCGGTACTCGGCGATGGCTTCGTCGAAACGGCCCAGGTGCGCCAGCGCTGCGCCGAAGTTGGCGCGGACCGCGACCACATCCGGCCGCAACTTGACCAGCTCCTGGTACTTGCGAACCGCCAGCGCATCGTCGCCCCGTTTCTGGGCCTCCACCGCCTCTCGAAACAGTTGTTCAGGGCCGGAGCCCTGCGCCCAGGCGAGTCCGGCGAGCAGGATCAGCACAACGGCGGCACGCATCACCTTACAGAATAGTACCCGTGGGGCAGACCGTTTGGCCTGCCCAAGGCAGGCAAGCCGGGAACGCCGCCCGCGTCCGCTACAATGAAAAGTTCGATGCAGCTCTCCCGCCGCGATCTTCTTGCCTATCTCGGGGCATTTGCTTTGGCCCGCCCTGCGCGCGCGGCGCCGGGCGCCATCTTCCAGATCGTTCCGCCGGAGAAGAGCGGCATCGTTTGGGTCCACGACAACGGCAGGTCTCCGGAGCACTGGCTGCCGGAATCGATGTGCTCGGGCTGCGCCTTCCTGGACTACGACAACGACGGCTGGATGGACATCCTGCTCATCAACACGGGGCCCTGCGCTTTCTATCATCCCCAGAAGCCGGTGCGGAACGCTCTGTACCGCAACAACCGCAACGGCACGTTCACAGACGTCACCAAACAGGCCGGTCTCGATGCCGCTCGGTGGGGGGAAGGCGTGGCCGTCGGCGACTATAACGGCGACGGGTATCCCGACATTCTGCTGACCTGCTACGGCAGCAACGTGCTCTACCGCAACAACGGCGACGGCACGTTTACGGACGTGACGGCGAAGGCGGGCCTGGGCGGGGACGGGGGCTGGACCACGTCCGCGGTGTGGTTCGATTACGACAACGACGGCAAGCTGGATCTGTTCGTCGGCTCCTTCGTCGATTACGGCGGCGACCATCCCAAGACCTGCGGCGACAACCTGGCCAAGAAGCGCTACTACTGCGTTCCGACCATTTTCGACTCGCACTACAGTTGCCTCTATCACAACAATGGCGACGGCACCTTCACCGAAGTGGGGCACCTCACCGACATCGGAAAGAACGCCGGGAAGTGCCACGGCGTGGTGGCCACCGACATCAACAACGACGGCCTGATGGATCTGTTCGTCACCAACGACGCCGTGCCCAATTTTCTCTACGTCAACCGGGGGAACGGGAAATTCGAGGAGATCGGCCTTTCGGCGGGAGTGGCCTACAACGCCGACGGCCAGGCGCGCTCGGGCATGGGGGTCGATTCCGCCGATTACGACAACGACGGCCGGGAGGACCTGTTCGTCGCGAACATCGACCGGGAGCGGTTTTCCCTCTATCACAACGATGGAGGCGAGACCTTCACGGACCGGGCGGACCAGACCGGGATCGCCCGCGCCACCTATTACCTGAGCGGCTGGGGTCTGAAGTTCTTCGACTATGACAACGACGGCGACGTGGACCTGTTCCTCGCCAACGGCCACCCCAACGACATGATCGAGGAGTTCGTGGACAGCGTGACCACGGCCGAGCCCCTGCTCCTGTTTCACAACGACGGCGGGCACTGGACCGACGTCAGCAGCCAGGGCGGTCCGGCCTTCGGCCCTAAGTGGACGGCGCGGGGGCTGGCGGTCGGGGACTTCGACAACGACGGCGGCGTGGACGTGCTGATCAACAACAACGGGGCCGCGCCGCTGCTGCTGCACAACGAGGCGGGAGCGCGCAACAACTGGCTGGGCGTGCGCTTGATCGGGACCACGGCCAACATCGACGCCGTGGGCGCGCGCGTGACCTGGGCGTTCGGAGGCACGACGCGGTCGCGGCTCAAAACCGCGGGCGGAAGCTATCTCTCGTCGCACGATCCGCGCATGGTCCTGGGCATCGGGCAGGCGAAGAAGATTGACTTCCTCGAGGTCCGGTGGCCTCTGCCGTCCAAGCGCGTGGACCGCTTCACGTCCCTGCCCCTCAACCGGTACATCACGATCCGGGAGGGGAAGGGAATCGTGAAGTGAGGCGTGGAGCAGGCGGTTCCGCCTGCCTGGGCAGGCCAAACGGCCTGCCCCACGGGGCAAGCGGGCGCCACGTGCCTAATGTATGTGAGTTTGAGGCGCCGGGGCCAGCTTCTGCGCGATTTCGCGCTCCCGGTCGCCATCGGCCTTGCGTTTCAGACGATAGTACAGGTTGGCGAGCACGAGGTGCGCTTCGCGGAAATCCGGGTAGCGTTTGGTGAGTCCCTCGAGGATCTGGCAAGCCTCATCGCGCTTGTCCTCGGCGGACCGGAGATTGGCCAGCTGCAATAGCGCGCCCGGGTCTCCCGGTCGGATCTCGAGCGCGCGGCCGAGGTACGCCTCGGCGGCTTCGATCCGGCTATCGTGGAGCGCGTAAGCGCCCAGACGGAAATTGGCCTCGAAATCGTTCGGATTCAGTTCCAATTCTTTCCGATATTGCGCGCTCGCCTGGTCATCCATGCACTCATCCAGCACCACGCCGTACAGGGAGTGCAGTCCGGGAAGGGTGGGGTCGATCTCAATCGCCCGCTCCAGGTCCGCCTTGGCGCCTTTCCAATCGAGCCTGCGCATGCGGGCGGAGGCCATGAGGACGCGGGCCTGGGCCGAATCGCCGTTTCTGAGAATGCGGTCCATGATCTCCTGGCCGCGCTCGATCCGGTTGTCCTGCATGAGCGCGATGCCATAGAGGTAGGAAAACGTCAAGTCGTCCCGGTACCGCGGATCGAAAGGCTCGAGCAGAGCGATCACCTTGCGGTTCTCGCCTTGCTGCAACCAGCAGTCCGCCAGCAGGAGGGTGATGCGCTTTTCGTCCGGCGCTTGCTGGTGCGAAGTTTCGAATTCGGCGGCGGCGCGGTCGATGCGGCCCGCCTTGTAATACGCCAGGGCCAGGTTCACGCGAATCTGGACGCGGTCGGGAGCGCCCGCCAGGGCGCTTTCGTACTCGGCGATGGCCTCGTCGAAACGGCGCAGGTGAGCGAGCGCGGCGCCGAGATTGGCGTGCGCCGCGAGCATGTCCGGACGAACCTTTATCAGCTCCCGGTACTTGCTGACGGCCAGCGCGTCGTCCCCGCGCTGTTGCGCCTCGACGGCCTCCCGGAAAAGCTGGTCCGGGCCGGCGTCTTGCGCCGGCATGGCGCCTGTCAGGAGAACGGCCAGGAGCACAACCCGTACAACCATCATCACCAGCATAGCCGCTGGCAAGTTAAAATCAAGCTTACCGTGACCTTTCGCACCGCGCTGGCCACTCCGCTTATGTGCCTGCTGCTGGCGGCCGTTGGTCCGCCGCGCGCGCAGCCGCAGGCCCCCGGTTTTGAGGAACTGGTGCGCCGCGCCGAGGCGGCCGTGGACAACAATCCCGCCGAAGCGGTGAGCCTGTTCCGGCAGGCGCTCGCGCTTCGGCCGTCGTGGGCGGAAGGCTGGCTCTATCTGGGAGCCGATCTGTATCGGCTCAAGCGCTACCAGGAGGCGCGCGACGCATTCCGCAAGGGCACCGCGCTGGCGCCGGACAAGGGCGCGGGGTGGGCCTTTCTGGGGCTTTCGGAGTACGAGCTGGGCGAATCGGATCGGGCGCTGGCCGACATCAGGAAGGGAGAGGCGCTGGGGCTCGGCAACAACCGCGGGTTCGAGATCGCGGCCCGCGTCCGCGGCGCCCTGATTCTGATCCGCGCTTCGGCTTTTGACGAGGCGCTGGCCCAGTTGGAGCCCCTGAAGGACTCTTCGGATAATCCTCCGGCGGTGATCCAGGCCGCCGGTCTCTGTGCCCTCGCGATGCCGCTGCTGCCCTCCGACGTTCCGCCGTCAAAACTCGCCGTGGTCGATCTGGCGGGCAAAGGGCTCTGGGGCGCGATGAGCAAGCGCCCCGAGGACGCCAAGGCCGCTTATCGCGAGTTGATGGAGAAGTACCCGCGGGAGCCCGGCGTCCATTACGCCCACGGACTGTTCCTGATGGAGTTCGACCAGCGGGCAGCCCTGGCCGAGTTCCGCAAGGAGCTGGAGGCCAACCCCGTTCACTGGCCCTCGCTGCTGGCGGCCGCGTTCCTGGAGACCAGGAGCGGGGCGCCCGAAGTAGCCATCCAATTGGTCGAGCGGGCCGCGAAGGTCGTGCCCGAGAGGCACCGCTGGATCTGCCACACCGAAATGGGACACTCGCTGCTGGCCATGGGGCAAGCCGAGAAGGCGGTTCCGGAGCTGGAGGCGGCCGTCAAACTCCAGCCGGCCAACTCGCAACTGCATTTCTATCTCGAGAAAGCCTACCGCCTGGCCGGACGCAAGGCGGAGGCCGACAGGGAAAAGGCCGAATTCCTGCGCTTGAAAGCCGAAGAGGATCCGACCACCGTTCCCAACACGGCGGGGGCCCCTACGGGCGCGGCTCGGTGATTGGAATCACGCGGTCCGCGGCGACGTCCCGTAGAGTCTGCCGGATGCCGCTCGGCCAGACGATCTGAATCTCCTTGGCCGAAGCGGAGGAGCCCAGGCCGAAGTGCACCCGCGAATCGCTCGAGCATGCGTACCCGGTGCTGGTGGTGACGTGATTGTACTGGACGGAACCGTCCGCCGCCGTCAGGCGGATTTTCGCGCCGATCCCCATGCGGTTACTCCTCGTCCCGGTCAGCTTGAGCAGCATCCAATGGTTGGCGTTTCGCGTGGTGTTGTGAAACACTTCCGCCGGGCCGTTCAGCACCGACACCACCGCGTCGATACGTCCGTCGTTATCCAGATCGCCGAAAGCGACGCCCCGGTGCGCGGCCGGGATCTGGAAGCTCGCGCCGGCCGTTGCGCTCACGTTCTGGAACTTTCCGTTGTGGAGATTGCGGAAGACCGCGTTCGGCTCTTCATACTGCCGCGGAGCGAAGAGGGCAATGTTGTCGACCGAATTCGAGCGCGACGCGAACAGGTCCTTCCAGCCGTCGTTGTCGAAATCGAAGACCCCGTTGGACCAGCCCGACATTTCGGCCGTGTCCAGCCCCAGGCCGGCCGCCGCCGTGGCCTCCTCGAACAATCCGTGTCCCAGGTTGCGGAACAGGGGGAAGGTCTGCTTTTCGATCGCGGTCGACCAGATATCGGGCCGGCCGTGGTTGAAGATGTCGCGGAAATCCGCCGCCATGCCTGAAATCGCGTTGCCGCCCTCCGCCAGCGCCACGCCCGCCTCGAGGCCGACCTCCTCGAAACGTTTTCCGCCCACGTTGTGAAAGAGCTGGTTGGGCATGTCGTCGTTGGCGACGAAGATGTCGGGAAAGCCGTCGCCGTCATAGTCGGCCACGGCGACCCCCATGCCGCGGCCCAGGTGCTTGGCGATGCCGGTTTCGACGGAGACGTCGGTGAAGGTGCCGTCGCCGTTGTTGCGATAGAGCGTATTGGGAAGCGGCTTGTAGTAGCGCGGGCTGCAGGAGACGCGGTTGCCGTTGATGATGCAGGGCGCCTCGGTCACCGGGTCCCAATAGCAGTAGTTGGACACGAACAGATCGAGGAGACCGTCGTTGTTGTAGTCCAGCCACGCCGCGGACACCGACCACATCTTCCGGCCGTAGTAACTGCCGCCACCTACGCCCGCCTTGGCCGTCACATCGGTAAAGGTGCCGTCCCCGTCGTTGTGAAACAACTGGTTGCCGTTCACGTTCGCCACGTAGAGATCGGGCCGGCCGTCGTTGTCGTAGTCCCCCACGGCCACGCCCATCCCGAAACCGGCGCCGCCCAGGCCGGCCTTGTCCGTGACGTCCGTGAAGGTCAGGTCGTGGTTGTTGCGGAAGAGGCGGTTCTTGTACCGCGAGTCGATCTTGACCAACGATGGCATGTCGGCGCCGTTGACGAAGAAGATGTCGAGATACCCGTCGCCATCGTAATCGAAGAGCGCCACGCCGGCGAGCATGACCTCCGGCTGGTGCTTCAGAGGGGTCGGGCAACTGTCGGCCACGAAGTGGATGCCGGCGCGCTCCGCGATCTCCTCGAAGGTGATCGGGCCGAGCGCGGCGCCTCCCGCCAGAGCCAGAACCGGAACGCAAAGCAGCGCGATGCGACAACGCATTCATTCGAATATAACGCGCGCGAGTGCCCTGCGAGTAGCAGGTGCCACGTTGGAAGCGATAAAATGAGCACATGCGGAAGCTGCTTGTCCCGGCCGCTGCGCTGCTATTTTGCGCGCAGTTCGGCAGACCGGCCGGAGTTCAGACTCCGACCCACCCTCCGGCCCCCATCGAATCCGGCGCCACCCTCCATGCCACGGCGAACGAGGTGCTCCTCGATTTCGTGGTCCGCGACAAGCGTCGCAAGATCGTTAAGAATCTCAAGCCCGGTGACGTGGAGATCTACGAAGACGGCGTCCGCCAGAAGATCCTCAGTTTCCGTCTGGCGGCGGGCTACGACGCCCCGGTGCGCCAGCAACCGCAGGCGGGTGAAGTCAAGGCGGCCGCTGTCCTCAAGATGACGACGCCCCAGACGCTGCGAAAGGTCAACCTGATCTGCATCGTCTTCCACAATCAGGACAATCTCGATCCCACCATGAGGAAATACAGGATGGAGGCCGTGCAGGAGTTCCTCGCCAACCAGATGCAGCCCGACACCTGGGTCGGAGTCTTCAGCCTCGGCACTCGCCTTATCGTGCTTCAGCCCTTCACCAACAATGCCGCCGACGTTCTGCGCGCGGTCTCGAACAACTTCACCGGCGGCGGAAGCTTCCAGCTTGCCAGAGTCGCGGACGCAATTCTGAACGGTACTCCCAACCTCGATGTGATCGAAGGCTTCGTGGCGCCGGGCGGACACTCGGGTGGAGCGACCGAGACGCTGCAGACGGGCAAGATCAACCCCAATATCGTGACCGGCGTGGAGACCGAAACGGGCTTGGGTGCGGAGGCCCAGCGCGGGGACCTGGTCGGCCAGAAGCGGCAGTTCGGCGGCATTCAGGGAATGCGCGACACCGACGAGATGAAGATGATGATTCAGGAACTGGGCCAGCTGCCGGGCCACAAGACCGTCCTGATGCTCAGCCCGGGCCTCTCCACCACGGGCGACCCCGATATCTTCAAGCCCGTTCTGTCCGGCGCCAACAAGGCGAACATCACCGTCTATGCCCTCGACACCAACGGCCTCAGCGAGAATTCCAACATCCAGGCCGGGAATCAGGCTTTGCAGCACGTGGCCTCTCTGAGCTCGCAGCAGGCCAAGAGCATCGCAGGAGGCTCGACCACCACCACCGGCGGCGTCGGCCAGGAGGCCGAACTGGCGAGGCAGGACGACTACCTGCACGATGCCGTGCGCACCTCGGACACCCAGGCCACCTTGCGAAACCTGGCCGAGGGGACGGGCGGGTTCCTGATTGCGAACACCAACGATCTCAGAAAGCCGTTTCAGAAACTCATCGAGGATGTGGGCACTCATTACGAGGCGGTGTATCATCCCACCGCCGACAAGTACGACGGGCGTCTGCGGAAGATCGAGGTGAAGCTCGCGCGGGCGGACCTGACCGTCGAAACCCGCCAGGGCTATTTTGCCCTGCCGGACACGCCGGACTCCACGCCCTTGACGCCTCTCGATATGGCGGCCCTGATGATGCTGAATGCCCAGCCGCGGCGGCACGACTTCGATTTTCGGGCCGCGGCTTTTCAGTTCCGGCCGGGAGCGGAGAGCGCGCAGTACGCCGTGTCGTATGAAGTGCCGTTCTCGAGTCTTACCGCTACGCCCGTGCCCGACCAGAAGCGGCACCACCTGCACCTGGCCCTGTTCGCGCTGGTGAAGGATGCAAGCGGGCAGGTTGTCGACAAGTTCAGCCAGGACGCACCCTACGACATTCCGGACGACAAGCTGTCGGCGCTCGAGGCGCTCTCGATCCCTTACACGCGTGTGCTCAGCCTTCCTCCGGGGCGCTACACGGTGGAGACCGCCGTGCTGGACCGGGAGGGGGCGCGGGCTGCCACCAGCGTGGTCTCAATCGACGGCGCCGAAAGCAAGGGGATCGGGTTGAGCAGTGTGATGCTGGTGAAGCAGATGGAGGCCGCAAGCGGGCTGCCGGATGCGACCGATCCCTTCCTGGTCGGGAAGAATCGCGTGATGCCGGAGCTGGCGACCACGCTGAGCGCAGGCGCGAGGCCGTTCGTTTACTTTGTGGTCTATCCGGACAAGACGAGCGCCGAGGAGCCCCGCGTTGAGGTGCAGTTGCTGCTGAACGGCCAGGTGCTGGCCAAGCGGATGGTGGATCTGCCCGCTGCGGACCCGACCGGCGCGTTCCCGATGGTGATCGGGTCGGTTGCCCGGGCGGGCCAGTGCGAGATGAAGATCGTTGCCACGCAGGGAGGGGAATCGCTGGCGCGAAGCGTGAAGTATACGGTGGTTGCGAACTAAGGCTCCGGGCTCCCTGCGCAGGCCGGCGCGGACCTGCGCTGAAAGGATGAGTGGATGCGAGGTGCGATCGCCCAGGCCGCCGGACTGCTGATATGCCTGGCGCTCCGCGGCCCGGCGGCAGGACAGAATGCCGCCCCGCCGGCTGAATCCGGCCTGACAATCCATACCACCGTCAACGAGGTGCTGCTGGATCTCGTGGTGCGCGACAAACACGGCCGCGCCGTCAAGAACCTGAAGCCCGGCGAAGTGGAGATTTACGAAGACGGCGTTCGCAGGGAGCTCCTCAGCTTCCGCCTGGACGAGAGGCCCAAGGCCGTGCCGGATCAGCGCGCGAGCGAGGAGAGACGCGACGCTCCCTCGGCTAAAAACGACGTGCCGGCAGCCAGCCGCCCGGCAGGCTCGCCGGGCAGGTCCCTGCGCGCGTTGAACGTGGCCTGTATCGTCTTCCACAATCTGGATCCCTATACCCGGAAGTACGCCGTGGAGGGTGCGGAGGAGTTCCTGAAGGACGACTTGCAGCCTGGCACCTGGGTCGGGATCTTCAACCTGGACGACCGGTTGACCCCGCTGCACCAGTTCACCACCAATCGCGAGGAAATGCTCGCGGCGGTCAAGAACGTCTCTACCGGGACCGGGCTGGACTTCCTGGGAGCCGCCCAGTCCATTCTGAGCGCCGAACCGATCATGGCGACCGTGACGCTGAGCGGCAGCGGAGGTCAGGGAGGAGGCGGCGTCACTTCGGATCTGACGATCACCGGAGGCGAGCTCAATACGCAAGGCATATACGGCGCGGATGTCGCCACCTCCACCGGCGCCAACATGAGGCGCGGCGACGATGTGGCCCAGCGGCGGCAGTTCGGCCACATCGAAGGAATGCGCGAGACCGACCAGATCATTATGATGATCGAGCAGTTCGCCAGGCTGCCGGGTCACAAGACGGTGTTGCTGTTCAGCCCGGGGCTGGTGACCACGGGCGACCCGGAACGCTTCGAGTCGATCCTCAAGAAGGCCAATCGAGCCGACACCAGTTTTTTTGCCATCGACGTCACCGGTCTCACCCAGAACTCCAACGTGCTGGCGTCGAACACGGCCGTGAACCACGTCGCCTCCCTGAGCAGGTCGCAGCGCAGCTGGGGTGACAGCCCGGCCGCCGCGATGGAGAAGATGCGGCAGGACGACTACCTGCATCAGGCCGTGCGCACAACGGACACGCAGGCCAGCCTGCGCGCGCTGGCCGAAGGGACGGGCGGCTTCCTGATCGGGAGTACGAACGACCTCAAGAAGCCGTTCGAGCACGTAATCGAGGAGATGGACACCCACTACGAGGCGGTATACCGGCCCGCTTCGGACAAGTACGACGGCCGTCTGCGGAAGATCGAGGTGAAGCTGACACGGCCGGAACTGACCGTGGAAAGCCGTCCCGGATATTTTGCCCTGCCTGACCTCAAAGGCTCCGCCCCGCTCACGGGTTTCGATGTTCTCGGCCTGCTGGCCCTGGACCGCCAGCCCCGGCCGCATGCCTTCGACTTTCGCTCCGCGGCTTTTCAGTTCCGGCCCGAGGGGGGAGGCTCGCAATACGCCGTGACGTACGAAGTGCCGGTGTCGAGTCTGACGGCGACGGCGGAGCCGGAGCAGAAGAGGCACCGTCTGCGCCTTTCCCTGGTCGCCCTGGTGAAGGACGCGAGCGGACAGGTCGTGGACAAGTTCAGCCAGGACACCCCGTATGAGATCCTGGACGACAAGCTGGCGACGATCCAGAGCCTCTCGATTCCTTACACCCACCTGCTCGACCTTCCTCCGGGCCACTACATGGTGGAGACGGCCGTGCTCGACCGCGAAGGCAACCGGGAGGCTACCAACGAGGTCCCCATCGAAAGCTCCGGGAGCAAGGGGATCGGGCTGAGCAGCGTGATGCTGGTCCGGCAGGTGGAGGCCGCCGGCCAGGCGGACGCGGCCGATCCTTTCCGCGTGGGGAACGATCGGGTGACGCCGGAACTGGAGACGACGCTGAGCGCAAGCGCGAAGCCGTACGTCTACTTCGTGATTTATCCCGACAAGGCGAGCGCGGAGCCCCCCCGCCTCATGGTGTACCTCCTGCAGAACGGCCAGGTGCTTGCGAAGCGGCTGGTCGAGTTGCCCGCTCCAGACGCGACCGGTGCGATTCCGATGGTACTCGGGTCCGCCGCGACGCCGGGCGCCTGCGAGATGCGGATCACGGCGTTTCAGGGTGCCGAATCCCTGACCCGAAGCGTGAAGTACACGGTGGCCGCGAAGTAGGGCAGGCGTCTCTGCCGCAGCCTGGCGGGACCGGTTTCCGGCCTCTCATGGGCCTGCGGAAATGCCTGCGCCCCGGCCCGGCTCCGTCGGGCCCGCCGCGGTGGCTTAGACATTCGCGTTCGCAGCGAGTAGAATGATGGATCGCTGCATTACGGAGTTCTCAGGGTATTTCATGCGCTATCGGCTCGTGGTTCTCCTCTCGTTCGTCTTCTTGAAAGCTGCTGCGATCGCACAGACCGCGGAGTCCGTCCCGGCGCCCCAGCCGCCGGCCCCCGGCGTTAGCGGCTCGAGCGAGATCGTGGTCGATTTTGTCGCCCGTGATAGTCACAGCCGCCCCGTTCGCGATCTGCGCCCCGAGGAGGTCAAGATCACCGACGGCGGCGTTTCGGTGAAGATCGCGCGGTTGCAGTTGATGAGCGGCGCAGGCGCAGGTGCGGGCCAGCAGTCCCAGGCTGCGCCCCGCATGGTGTCCTTCATTTTTGACGGACTGGACGCCTATGCCTCCGGGCCGGCGCGAAAAGCCGCAGTCGGAGTTTTGAACTCGCTGATCGGCACGGGCGCCTCGTTTTCCGTCTGGAGGATCGCCGACCGCATGGAGTTGCTGCAGACCTTCACCAAGGATGGCGCCGCCCTGAACAAGGCGATCGAAGCGGCCACGGCTCCCCCCCGGACTCCGTTAGCCGGCTCCGCCGCCGCGGCGCCGCCGTCCGGCGACCCGCTGGCGGAAAGCGCGCAGGGCACCATCGCGAGGTGGGAGCGCATCGAGCGCGACGAGAAACTGCGCCCTCAGATTGCCAGTCTCGTCGCCCTGTCGCGGCAACAGGCGCCTATCAAGGGACGCAAGGCCATCGTGTACTTCTCCGACGGCGCTCAGCTGGAGGCGTGCCCGCCCGAGCAGTTGCGTTCCGCCATCGGAAGCGCCAACCGCGCCAGCGTAATGCTTTACACCTTGAACATCGGCGGTCTCAGCCAGGCCGCCGAGAAGAAGGCATCCTCGATTCTCGATTCGAGCGCCCCGGCAGGCGACGGCCAGCCGGCCGCCGCGGCCCCGGCGGCCAAGCCCGCCGACTCGCTCAAGTTCACCTTCATCCAGTTGGACGCGGATACGGGACCGCGAATCCCCCTCCGTGACCTGGCCGAGTCGACCGGCGGGCTTTACATCCGCCGTTCGGGCGAGCTGAGTACAGCCGTGGGGAAGATCGTCGACGACCTCACGACCTACTACGAGGCATCCTACGTTTCGCCCGTGCAGGAGCCCAACGGTCAGTTCCGCCCGGTGTCGGTGCGAGTCAGCCGCGCTCAGACGTATCTCCAATCCCGCAGCGGGTACTTCGCGCTGCCGGAGGGACTGGACACGGCGCCCTTCGAAGTTCCGCTGCTCAAGGCGCTGGGCCGGCCGGAGAGGGCGGAGACAATTCCGTTCCAAACCGATATCGTGCATCTCGGCGGGACGGCAGCGAAGGCGCGCGGCGAGGTGGTGCTCGAACTTCCCCTGGCAGGCATCGACTGCAAGACGGACCCCGCCTTGGGCCTGTGCGACATGCACTTCTCGGTGTTGGTGCTGATCAAGAACGCCCAGGGCCAGGTTCTTCAGAAGTTCAGCCAGGACGTTCCCGATCAGATGGCGAGCGAAGGCGTGGAGTCGGTGCGCGGCGGCGCGTATAGCTTCCAGCGCAGTTTCGTCCTGCCGTCCGGCGACTACCACCTGGAGGCCGCCGTCATGGACCGGCAGGTCAACAAGGTAAGTTCGAAGAACACTTCCTTTTCTCTCTCGGTGACGCAGGACTTGGCGGTCTGCGACCTGTTTCTGGTGCGGGGTTTGGCGCCCTTGGAGTCCAGGCCAGATCCGGAGGACCCGCTCCGCTATCAGGACGGCCGCGTGATGCCTCTGTTGATTCCGGTTTGGCGAGGGGCGGACCGCGACGTGCAGGTGTTCTTCCTGGTCGCGCCCGATGCCAAAATAGCGACCGCGCCCCGCGTGGTAGTGGAAGTGGAGCGGGACAACCGCCTGGTGGAGCGGCCGGCAATCAAGGTCGTCGACCGCCGTCCGGGCGCCCCCATCCCGGTCACTGCCATGCTCAAACGGAGTCTGCTCGAGCCGGGCCACTACAAACTGCTGGTCAAAGTCACGCAGGGCAAGGAATCGCTGGAAAAGAAGATCAACTTCGAGGTCCTGACCCGGCCTGCTCCGGTGATTCCGGAACAACCGTTAGCGGATGCGTCGAAAGGCGGCGCAGCGGTTGACGGAGTAGCCGAACTGGTGGACGTGAAACTGATCGAGGGCGTTCAGAAGCCGGACGACGCGGATTTGAAGCGCATCATCGCCGCCGCCAGAGAGCGCGCCGCCGATTACAGAAGCGCTCTCCCGGATTTCGTCTGCACCAGGACCACGACCAAGTCCACGAAACGGAAAGGTCCCGGAGAATGGGCTCCGGGTATAGCCACGACGGACCTCCTGCAGTACGTCGAAGGCGCCGAGAAAACCCAGACCCTCACGACCAAGCAGGTGGCCAACGTGCCTGCTGTCATGAAGAAGGTGGAGCTGAGCGGTGAACTGGGAGGGGTGCTGTCCCTGGTTTTCAACGAGGACCACGCCGCCGACATCCAATGGCAGGGCATGGCGGATTTCAAGGGCGGCCGGGTTCACGTTCTCCAGTATCAAGTGGCGCGTAAGAATTCGGGGTACCTGCTTTCCCTGGGCGAGACGGGATCGCAGGTGCTGGCGGCCTACCGGGGAGTGGTTCTGATCGATGCCAATACGATGACCATCCGGCGCGTAGTGGTCGAGGCCATCGAGCTGCCCAAGAACTTCCCGATTCAGCAATCGGCCATCTCCGTCGATTACGACTATGTCCGGATCGCCGGCAAGCGGTATCTGGTGCCGCAGCGCGCGACCTGGGTGTATGTGGGGTCCAACTCGCGGCAGCCTATGAAAACCGATCGGGTGTTCCAGAACTACCGCAAGTACACGACCACGTCGGGGATCAAGTATATGGGAGAAGCCAGCAAAAACAACTGAGCCGGGGCGCGGCTTCTGAGCGGGAAAGGATTAAGGTGAGCGAGATGCGGAAAATCATGTTTTTCGCCGTTCTCTGTGCTTCTTGCTGGGTCTCGGCCGGCGTGGCTGCGGCGCAGAACGCGGCTCCGCCCGAGTCCGGCCTCACGATCCGTACGACCGTGAGCGAGGTGGCGCTCGACCTGGTTGTGCGCGACAAGAAGGGCAAGGTGGTGAAGACCGTCAAGCCCGGAGACGTGCAGATCCTGGAGGATGGAGTTCCCCAGCAACTCGTCAGCTTCCGGCTGGTGACAGGGCCAGGCGCGCAGCAACTGGCGCCGGCCGCCGCCGCGACGCCCGGCGCAGCCGCCGCGCTTGCCAATCCGAAGCCGGTGGCGCTGCCGCTCAAGGCGCTGAATGTCGTATGCATCGTTTTCCAAGGGCTGGATCCAAACACGAAGAAGTGGGCGGTCGACGCCGTACGGGAGTTTCTCAAGGGCGACTTGCCGCCCGACACCTGGGTCGGAATCTTTAACCTCGGCGCCCGGGTCACCGTGCTCCAGCCATTCACAACCGACCGCAACGCCCTGATCCAGACAGCAAAGAACGCGTTTACCGGGCCCAGCCTGGATTTCGTCGCCGCCGCGAATACGGTGCTGAGCATGAACCCGAGCATCGTGACGGCCGACCAGAACGGCCTGCACATCAGCGGAGGGGAACTCAACACCGCCGCCATCGGGGACGTGGGAGTGGAGACCACCCAGGCCTCGGCCTTTCAACGCGGCGACCTGGCGTCGCAGAACCGGCAGTTCGGCCACATCGAAGCGTCCCGCCAGACGGACCAGTTGATCACCATGATCCAGCAGTTCGCGACGCTGCCGGGCCGCAAGACGGTCTTGTTCCTCACCCCTGGCCTGACGTCTACGGGGGATCCCGACCGGTTTCACAAGATCCTCGCGGCAGCCGCCAACGCGAAGATCACCTTTTACGGCATTGACGTCCACGGCATGAGCGAGAACTCGACGGCTATGGCAGGCAGCACGGCCCTGAGCCACGTTGTGTCCCTGAGCCAGCAGCAGGGAAGCAGCGGCACCTACAGCGCGTCTCCCGGGGTGAGTGGCCCTGGAGTGCCGGCAACCACCCAGACCACAGCGACCGGCGGGGCCGCGGCCAGCATGGCGGAGATGCGGCAGGACGACGAGTTGCACAACGCAGTGCGCGGCTCCGATCCCCAGGCCGCTCTGCGCGCGCTCTCCGAAGGGACGGGCGGCTTCCTGATCGCTAACACGAACGACCTTCGCAAACCGTTCCAGCACATCGTGGACGATGTGGACACCCACTATGAGGCGGTCTACCGTCCTGTGTCCGACAAGTTGGACGGCCGCCTGCGGAAGATCGAGATCAAGCTGGCGCACGCGGATCTGACCGTGGAAACCCGGGCCGGCTATCTCGCCATGCCGGATATCAAGGGCTCGCCTCTGAAGCCCTTCGAAACGGCCGCGCTGATGGCGTTGAGCGAGAAGCCGCAGCCGCACGCCTTCGACTTCCGGGCGGGCGCCTTCCAGTTCCGGCCTCAAGGAGACAACTCGCAGGTCGGCGTGGCGTTCGACGTGCCGGTTTCCAGCCTGACCGCGACGCCCATTCCGGAGCAGAAGAAGCACCGGCTGCACCTCTTCGTGTTCGCACTGGTGAAGGACGGGGACGGGCAGGTGGTGGACAAGTTTAGCCAGGATTCCGCTTACGATATCCCGGACGACAACCTGGCGGAGGTGCAAGGATCGCCGATCACCTACTCGCATCCGCTCAACCTTCCCGCGGGGCGCTACACCATCGAGACCGTCGTGGTGGACCGGGAGGGTCGGCGCATCGCGACCGGCGCGGTCCAGGTCGACAATGCCGAAAGGAAAGGCCTCGGCCTGAGCAGTGTCATGCTGGTGAAGCAGTTCGAGGCGGTGGTTGGCCAGGGGGATCCGGCCGATCCGTTCCAGTTCCAGGGCAGGCGCGTGATTCCGGAACTGGCGGGAACCCTGACTCCCACCGCGCAGCCCTACCTGTACTTTGTGGTTTATCCGGACAAGGCCAACGCCGAGAAGCCGACGGTTCAGATCCAGGTGACGCTCGACGGCCAGGTGGTGGCCGAACAGGAAGCCGACCTCTCCAACCCGGACCCGTCCGGCGCCTTTCAGGCGGTGATCGGCGGGGCCCCCGTCAAGCCGGGCAACTATGAGTTGAGAGTCACCGCCACGCAGGGCAGCGATTCGGTCGAGCAGACCGTGAGGTACGCGGTTACGGAGCAGGCGGAGGCCGCCCCTCCCAAACAGGCCGAAGTGAAGCAACCATGAAGGCGCTACCGCTCCTGCTGTGCCTCGCTTTCTGCGCGGCATCTCAGGCATCCACCCGCATCGGCCTCAACCGCGATTGGCGGTTTCGAACCGATCCGAAACAGGAAGGGCAGAGGGCGGGATGGACCGGCTCCCTGCCTGCCGGGACAGAGCCGGTGTCCGTCCCGCACACTTGGAACATCGGCGCCCACGACGATTACGAGGGCGTTGCCTGGTACTTCAGGCGGATCGAGGTTCCCAAAGCGCTCCTCGGCCAGCATCTCGAGATTCACTTCGGCGCCACGTTCTACAAGGCCCGCGTGTGGTTGAACGGGGTGGAACTGGGACAGCACGAGGGCGGCCATACGGAGTACTTCTTCGACATCACGCCCCAGGCGCGCGAGGCCAACTTCCTGGCGGTCGAGATCGACAACCGTCCCGGCCTGGCCACGATTCCGGGCTGGGCGATGCGGCTGTCCCCGAACCTCTGGTACGACTGGTGGCACTACGGCGGCATCGTGCGCGATGTGTGGATCGCGGTGAGCGAAGACGTGCTGGTCCGGCGCCAGCGGATCCGCACCACGGTGCAATCAGGGACGGCGGAGATTTCCGACCGCGTGTACCTGGAGAATGCCGGCAGCCGGCCGCGGCGCGTACGCCTGAAGCTCAGCGCGGTGGCGCCGGACGGATCCGTGGCCGCCGCTTCCGAGCCGCGCGAAATCGATCTCCCTCCCGGCAGGAACGAAGTTCCGGTGGCCTTGCGCTTGGTGGCGCCGCTGCTGTGGAGCATCGATCATCCCAACCTGTACGAGATGCGCGCGGAAGTGGCCGACCTCCAGGGCCGCCTGCTCGACGCCCACACGGACACCTTCGGCATCCGCACCATCGAGCTGCGCGACCGTCACCTGCTGGTCAACGGAGAGCGCGTGCGCCTTTCCGGCATGACCCGGCACGAGGAGTCGCCCTGGGAGGGCCTGGCCGAAACGCGCGGCACGATGCTGCACGACTGGCGCGACATGAAGTCGCTCCAGGTCACCCTGACGCGGCCCGTGCACTATCCGCAGAATCCCTACGTCCTGGACTATGCCGACCGCAACGGCATTCTGCTGGTCCCGGAGATTCCCATCTGGCAGATGACCGGCAAGCAGATGGCCGATCCGAAGCTCATCGCTCTGGCCCGGCAAATGATGCGCGAGATGATCGAGCAGGACGGCAACCACCCCAGCATCTTCGCCTGGAGCGTCTGCAACGAGAGCGAAACGGCGACGCCGGAAGGCCGCGCGTACTTCCGGCAGATGAAGGCGCTCATTCGCGAACTCGACCCGGATCGCTTCGTCTCCTTCGCCGACCAGGATCTGCCCACGATCGGAAAGGCCGAGGACGATGCCGCGAACGACGCCGACTTCATCATGATGAACCAGTACTTCGGAAGCTGGGCCGGCCCGGCCGCGCAGTTGCCCGCGGCGCTGGATAAGATCGACCGCCTGTTTCCGGGCAAGGCCGTGCTGATCTCGGAGTTCGGGCTCGCGGGCATTTTCGCGAAGAATTCGAAGGAAGGCGACCGGCTGCGCGTCCAGATCATCCGCTCTCAGATGGCGGAGTTTGCGCGGCGCGACTGGATCATCGGCGCGCTCCTGTGGTGCTATCAGGACTACAAGTCGCATCGCAACCTGTGGCCCGGCTTCACGGAAGGGGTGGTGGACATCGGGGTGGTCGATGAGAACTACCAGCGGCGTCCGTCCTACTACGTCTGGAAGGAGCTGAACGCGCCGGCGCGGATCGAGGCCGCGTTCACGGGCGGTCCGTACAGCCCGCCGGCCGGCTTCAACGCCACCATCGTCAGGCGTCCGTACACCGAGCTGCCCTCTTACCCGCTGCACGATTATCGCCTGCGTTGGGAAGTGCGCGATCAGAATAACGGCCTGGTGGCCTCGGGCGAGCGCGAGTTCGCCGATCTCGAACAGCCCACGGCGGTTTCAGGGACCTGGCAGCCGAAGGACTCCACGATTGGCTTGACCCTAGAGATCACGCTAACCCGGCCCACCGGATTCGCCGCCGCCGAGAAGCGCGTGGAGTGGCTGCTGCCGCGCTCCGGCGGCCAGAACATCGAGGACATGCAGCCCAACCACCTGCCGTACTGAGAGGGGCGGTTCGGTTGACTCCCTGCCGGGGCTGCTCGGGGATCTGGCGGTTGATGTGCTCTTCGTTTCAGACCGACGTTCACGACCTTCTCCTGGCTGGGCGCGAGCGTCAGCGACTTTTCTGGGTGCCAGTCCTCATAGCCCTCCGCGTGAAAGGAGAGCCCGACCGGAGCGTTCGATGGGATCAGTATCCTATACCCCGAGGGAACCCAAGGCGCCATCCAAGCATCGGGATGGTCGACAAGCCACATCCTGACCAAGGCGGGTACGGGGCTGCCCGAGGCTGCATCGAAGATCCTGCCGGTGACCGCCGCCGCCTTGGGGCCAAGCACAATCGGCGTCTCGGCTTCCGGGGCGTCCGCGGTCAGCGTTACTCTCAGAATCGGCTTACCCTCAGTGTAGAAGGACCACGCTGTCCTGGCATATCCATCGTCCTCCTTCCCGGCGCTGACAATGTACTCCTCCAGTTCGAGGTGCTCGATCAGAAACCGGCCATTCTTGTCGGTCAGCGCCCAGGGTATGATCATCGCGAGCACTTTGCCGAACGGCGTCGCTTCAACCTTCGCCCCTGCCATCGGCTCGCCACGCTCGTTGCAGACGGTTCCTCGGATCTTGCCGGGAGGATAGTGGAATTGCGGGGCTGCCGGCGTGGCCGTGCAAAGACAGACCAGGACGGCCCCGACACACGATCCGTGCAACATCATAGACTCTCCAGGCGCGCAGAGCTCTACATCTTTTCCAGCGTCACCAGGAACACGTCGTTCTCTCGGAGGTCGAACTCCCGCGCGAACCGGCCGCCGGAGATCTTCACGACCT
The DNA here is from genome assembly GCA_963719445.1 of Bryobacterales bacterium. Lineage (GTDB taxonomy): Bacteria > Acidobacteriota > Terriglobia > Bryobacterales > Bryobacteraceae > DASWZN01. The sequence continues at coordinate 824,301 of OY970385.1, read as the reverse complement.
CGCTCGAAGACGGCGAGCCGTCGTTGGCCCGCTTGATGGCCTCCACCTGGGCCGGCGAGAGCTGGTTGGGCGATCCGAGCGCCACGTAGGTCGCGTAGGCATCGTTTACGTGGTGTCCCGTGCGGAATAGCTCGACCAGGTACGTGCCATCGGGGACGCTCGCGATCTCGAACCGCACTTTGCCCTTCGGTTTCGGCGGCAGGTCGCCTTTGTAGAAGACCTGGTCGTTCATGCCCTGCGGCGGCGCGACCGGCGTGAAATCCCACAAGAGCGCCTGGACGCTGCCCGTAGCGTCTCTGGTCACCCACGAGGCCGGGTCCGCGTTCACGAGTTCGGTTGTCCCCAGGCGGTTAAGGAACTGGTAGGCGTAATACGCCGGCTTCTTGATGGCCTGGTAGTTCAACAGGCCGAAGCCGCCGTGGAAGGGCGTCATGCGCGGCCCGCTCTCTTCGAAGATGTCCGTAAACACCCAGTAGGAGAGCGAGTTGACGGCCTCCTGCGCGTTCTTGATCTTGTCCAGGATGAAGGCCGCCTGGTGATACTGGTCGTGAATCGGGTCGGTAGGCGTGTAGGCCGAGCTCCACTCCGTGAAGTGCAGTTCGAGGCCGGGCAGCTTCGAGCCGCGCAGCAGCTCGCGCGAGTGGACCATCCGTCCGCTCACGGCCGCCGGGTCGGTATCGAGCACGGTGCCTCTCGTGCCGGTCTCGTCGAAAAAGCCCTCCTTGACGCCGTACGAGTGGGTGGAGACGAAATCGATCGGCACGTGGTTCGTGGCGCAGTACTCCACCAGCGCGGTCTCGAACTCGTAAGCCATCGCCGAGGCGGGCCCGCCCACCCGGTAATCGGCCGACACGCTCTTGATCGCCTCCGCGGTGGTCTTGTAAAGCTTCAGATACTCCTTGAGGTCCGCGGTGTAGAAGGGCGCGATGTCCGGCTCGTTCCAGACTTCGAAATACCAGGTCTTCACCTCGTCGTGCCCGTAGCGCTCCTCGAAATGGCGCGTGAGCGCCCGGATCAGGCCCGCCCATTTCTCGTACGATTTCGGCGGCGTGATGTTGCCCTTCCACCAGAAGACGGTTTTGTCGCCGCTCGCCAGATCCGCGGGCATGAAGCCCAGCTCGACGAACGGCTTCAGCCGCACGCTGAGCAGGAAGTCGTAGAGCTTATCGATGTACTGCCAGTTGTAGATCGGGTTGCCATGACCGTCTTCCTTGTAGACGCCCATGTCGTCGTGCAGAAGGCCGTGCATGCGGATGTACTTGAAGCCGATCTCCTTCTGGACCAGCGCGAGCTGTTCCTGCCAATCCGCGCGCAGCCCCTCGTTGGCCCGGCCGGCGCCGATGCACTCCTTGAAGACCTTGCTGTGGCTGCCCCGGATCTTGGCGTAGTCGACGGCGATCGAGCGGGACTGCGCGAAGGCGCCCGAGACGGCGGCGAGCGAAATGGCGAGGATCTGAAGTTGGTGGCGCATAGGGAGCTTTCAGTCTGACACAAAGGCGGGCCGTCAGCCATCCGGCATCAGCCGTCAGCCGGCCGTGCGCTGACCCGCCAGTATGCTAGACTGACCCATTAGTCAGTTCACATGTCTGTAGCGCGCAAGTCAAAGCAGACCGTGGTGTCGGAATTCCGCTGCGCGGAGATCCTGGAGGCGGCGCGCAAGGTGTTTGCGCGGTACGGGTTCGACGGCGCCACGGTGGACGAGATCGCCGAAGCGGCCGGTCTTGCCAAGGGCACCGTCTACCTCTACTTTTCATCCAAGCGGGAGCTCTACCTGGAGGCTCTGAGGCTTGGCAGCTTGCGGCTGATCGAAGAGGTGAAACGGAACGTGGCCGCGGCTCCAGCGCCGGCCGACAAGATCAGGGCTTTCATTGAGGCGCGGCTGCGCTACGCGGAAGAGAACCGGAACCTGGTCAAGATCTACCACTCGGAGTTCGGCAATTTCGGCCCGGCGCACGCCAACAAGGAATTCAGGAACCTGTACCTCGAGCAGGTCAGAATGCTGGAAGCGGTGATCGAAGAGGCGGCCGCCCAGGGCCACATTCGCGCCGTGCCCGCCGAGGCGGCCGCCTTCGCCATCAGTGAGATGATTCGCGGGCTCATCGTGCAGCGCCTGTTCGGCCGGTCGCGAGAGACCGTCGCCACCGATTGCCAGTTCTTGTTCGAAATGGTCTGGAAAGGTCTTGCGGGATGTACCGAGTCTTGACGGTGGCCAGGGAATACGGCAGCGGCGGCGCCGCCATCGCCGGCTTGATTGCGGCGCGGCTGGGCTGGAAGCTGCTCGACAGCGCGCTCATTGACGAGATCGCGAGGGCGGCGCACGTGGATCCGAGCCTGGCGCGGCGGTTCGACGAGCGCGTCGACACGTGGCTGCACCGCCTGAGCCGCCGCGGGCTGTGGTACGGAGCCTTCGAAGGCGTCGCGACGGCGGCGGCGACGGAGGTTTTCGATGCCGAAACCATGGCCCAACTGACGCGGGGGCTGATCGAGCATGCCTGCGAGGTCGGCGATTGCGTGGTGGTTGGCCGCGGCGGCCAGTGCATCCTCCAGACGTGCCCCGACGCGTTTCACGTCTTTGTTTACGCGCGGTGGGAGGACAAGGTGGCGCGGGTCCGCCGTCGCGTGGGGGACAAGGATGACGTGCCTGAATTGATCCGCAGGATGGATGCGGAGCGCGCCCGTTACGTGCACCTGAACTTCGGTGTGAGCTGGGCCGACCGGCACCTTTACGATCTTCTGGTCAGCTCGAAACCCGGGGACGAGGCCACGGCGTCCATCATACTCGCCGCCATGGGCAGGAGCAGCGTGTGAACCAGATGACGAGAACGAGTTCGAAGAGTCGCATTCAAATGCTTGTGGGGCCGGCCGCACTTGCCGCCCTGATCTTCATGACCGGCTGCGGGGCGGAGGGGCGGAAGCAGGACCCTGCGCGCGCTCCCGCGGTGCCGGTAGTCGTAGTAGAGGTGCAGCCGGCCGACGTGCCTATCTTCGCGGATTTCGCGGCGCAGACTTACGCGCGCGACATGGTCGAGGTCCGGGGACGCGTGGAAGGCTACATCGAGCGCTGGCTCTTCCGGCCGGGCGCGGAAGTGGAGGCCGGACAGGTCCTGTACGTTCTCGATCTGCGGCCCTACGAGGCCAGCGTCCAGCAGGCCAGGGCGAACCTGAAGCAGAGCGAGGCGGATCTGGAATTCGCGCGGCGCCAGGTGGCGCTGTTGCAGGCTGAGGCCAATCTCGCTTCGGCGCAGGCCAACCTGGTGAAGGCCCAGCAGGACAACGAGCGCCTGAAGCCGCTGGTCGAGGCCGGCGCCGCATCGCAACAGGACCTGGACGCCGCGGTGGCCGCGCTCGGGGCCAACGAGGCGAACGTGAGGGCCTACAAAGCCAACGTCGATCAGGTGGCGCTCTCGACGCGCACACAGATCGACGCCATGCAGGCCAAAATGGAATCGCAGAGGGCCGCGCTGCGCACCGCCGAGTTGAACCTGGAGTACGCCACCATCCGCGCGCCCATCGCCGGCCGGATCGGGGATACGCTCGTGCCCGTCGGCGGCCTGGTGACTCCGAATTCGCCCCAGCCGCTCACCACCATCGTTCCGCTCGATCCCATCTGGGTCCGTTTCAAAGTGACGGAATCCGAGGTTCTCAAGTGGACCAAGAACGGCCGCAGCCTGCCGGGCGGCGATCTTCCGCTCACGCTGATTCTGTCCGACAACTCCGAGTTCCCCTGGAAGGGCCGCATCGAGAACTCCCTGAACCAGGTGGATCCGAAAACGGGAACGCTCGAGCTGCAGGCGCGCTTCCCCAATCCGCGGCGCACCGCGCTTCCGGGACAGTTCGGCCGCGTGCGCGTCCAAACCGAGGAACGGCGGGGCGCCCTGCTGGTGCCGCAGAAAGCGGTGCAGCAGTTGCAGAACATTCAGACCGTCTTCGTCGTGGGCCGGGATAACAAAGTGGCCGTGCGGCCGGTGGCCGCCGGCGGACGCGTGGGCGGCGAATGGGTGATCGAGCAAGGGCTCCAGGCGGGCGACCGTGTCATTATCGAAGGCCAGTTGCGGGTCAGGCCGGGCGTAACGGTCGCGCCGCAGACGGCGAAAGCGAAGGCCGGGAACTGAGCCATGGCGCGCTTCTTCATCGACCATCCCGTTTTCGCGATGGTGGTCGCCATCGTGATCGTCATCCTGGGCGCCGTCGCCATTCCGAACCTGCCCGTGGCCGCGTATCCGGAGGTCGTGCCTCCGGTGGTGCAGATCACCGCCAACTACCTCGGCGGCAACGCCCAGGACACGGAGAAGACCGTGGCCCAGCCGATCGAAGACCAGTTGATCGGCCTCGACGGTATGCTGTACTTCCTGTCGAGCAGCGGCAACGACGGCTCGCTCAACATTCAGGTCACCTTCAAACTCGGCACCAATCCCGACATGGCCACGGTGCAGACCCAGAATCGCGTGAACATCGCCATGCCGCGCCTGCCCGTCGAAGTGCAGCAACAGGGCGTGATCGTGAAGAAGGTCTCGACCGCCTTCCTGATGGCCATCAGCCTGGATTCGCCCGACGGGCGCTACGACTCGCTGTTCCTGGCCAACTACGGCCAGATCAACCTGCTGAACCAGATCGCCAGCCTGGATGGGGTGGGCGAGGCGCGGTTGGGGACGCCCCAGATCTACTCCATGCGCGTGTGGGTGAACCCCGACAAGATGGCCAAGTTCGGCGTCACCGCCACCGATGTTGCGGACGCCATCGCAGCGCAGAACCGCCAGAACCCGGCCGGAACGTTCGGGCAGCCGCCGTCCCCGCCGGGGACCGATTTCCAGTATTCGGTCAGCGCGCCGGGCCGACTCGTCGATCCGAGCCAGTTCGAAGACATTGTGCTGCGGGCGCAGCCTGACACTTCGCTGCTGCGCATCCGCGATGTCGGTCACGTGCAGCTCGGCGCTCAGACCTACGCCGGCTTCAACCGCGTGAACGGACGCAACTCCGGCAACATTATCGTCTACCTGTCTCCCGGCGCCAACGCCGTGGCCACCGCTCAGCGAGTCCGCGCCTTCCTGGCGAAAGCCAGGAAGAGCTTCCCGGAGGGGATGGACTACATCATCGGCTACGACTCCACCATGTTCGTGCGCGCCGCCATCAAGGACGTTCAGCTCACTTTGTTCGAGGCGGTCGGCCTGGTGATCCTGGTGGTATTCGTGTTTTTGCAGAATTGGCGCGCCACGCTGATTCCGCTGCTGACGGTGCCGGTTGCCATCGTGGGAACGTTCGCGCTGTTCCCGCTGCTCGGCTTCTCCATCAACATGACCAGCATGTTCGGGCTGGTCCTGGCGATCGGGATCGTGGTGGACGACGCCATCGTGGTGGTGGAGGCGGCGCAGCGGCATATCGATGAGGGATTGGCTCCGCGCGCGGCGGCAATTCGCGCCATGGAAGAAGTGTCGGCGCCGGTGGTGGCGATCGCGTGCATCCTGGCGGCGGCCTTCATCCCGGTGGCGTTCTTGGGCGGCATCAGCGGGCAGATCTACAAACAGTTCGCGCTCACCATCGCCGCCTCGGTGCTGATTTCCGCGTTCAACGCGCTCTCACTCAGTCCGGCGCTGAGCGCCATCCTCCTGCGGCCCAAGATGAAGACGCGCGGCCCGCTGGGGCGGTTCTTCAGAGCCTTCGACCGGGGTTTCGAGCGCACGCGGAACAAGTACTTGTCGGGCGTGGGCTCGCTCATCCGCAAATCGGCCTTCGCGCTGGTGGCGCTGTTCTGTTTCTGGCTGGCGGCCGGCGCGCTCTTCCGCCATCTGCCCGCCGGCTTCCTGCCCGACGAAGACCAGGGCACGATCTACGTTTCCATACGGCTCCCGGACGGCGCCTCGCGCGACCGCACGGACGCCGCCACGCGCAAGATCGAGAAGATTGTCGGCGGCATGCAGGGCATCTCCGGGCATCTCGCGTTGGGGGGCATCGACATCGCCACCCGCACCAGCGCCTCGAACGTGGCTACGCTGATCTGCCGGCTGAAGCCGTGGGACGAACGCGAAGACAAGGACCTGCAGTTCGCGGCCATCCTGGCGCGCATGCAACGGGAGTTCAGCCGCCTTCCCGAAGCCGTCACCTTCGCCTTCGGCCCGCCGCCTATTCTCGGCCTGAGCACCACGGGCGGCTTCCAATTCATGCTGGAAGACCGGACCGGCGGCGGCATCCAGGACCTGGCGCGCGCCGCCGATCTGCTGCTCGACGCGGCCCGGAAGCGGCCCGAGCTGGGCACCGCGATCAGCACCTTCCGGCCCAATGTTCCCGCCTACGCCGTCGATGTGGATCTCGACAAGGTGCAGACCCTGGGCATCCCCGTCATGGAAGCCTACAACACGCTGCAGACGTTTCTGGGCGGCCTCTACGTGAACGACTTCAACGCGTTCGGGCACCCCTGGCAGGTGCTGGTGCAGGCTGAGCCGGAGTTCCGCGGCGAGCCCGACGACATCAACCGCTTCTACACGCGCACCAGGGCGGGAGACATGGTGCCGCTGGGCACGCTCGCTACGGTTCATGCGACGGCGGGACCCGACGTTATTTACCGTTACAACCGCTTCCGCGCTATCCAGGTGCTCGGCTCGCCCGCACGCGGCTACAGCAGCGGGCAGGCCAGCCAGGCGATGGAGGAAGTGGCGGCGTCCACGCTGCCCTCCGGCTTCGGCTACGAATGGACCGGCACGACGTTCCAGGAGAAGGAAGCGCAGGGGCACGAAGGCGTGATCTTCGGTTTCGCCGCCGTGCTGGTGTTTCTGTGCCTGGCGGCGCTCTACGAGAGCTGGTCGATTCCGTTTGCCGTGTTGATGGCGATTCCGCTGGGGGTATTCGGAGCGCTGACCGCGGCCTGGTTGCGCTCTTACCCCTACGACATTTACACCCAGATCGGGATCGTGACGCTGATCGGCCTGGCCGCGAAGAACGCGATTTTGATCGTCGAGTTCGCCCGAATGAGGCGGGAAGAAGGCCATTCGATTACGGAGGCGGCCATCGAAGCCGCCAGGCTCCGGTTGCGGCCCATTCTGATGACCTCGTTCGCATTCATTCTTGGCGTGGTGCCGCTGATGCTGGCAACCGGCGCCGGCGCGGCGTCGCGCCGCTCCCTCGGCACGGCTGTCTTCGGCGGCATGAACGCGGCCACGCTCCTCGCGATCTTCATCGTCCCCGTGCTCTACGTGGTCATCCAGCGCGTGGCGGAAGGGCAGCGAAAGCCGGCGCCCGGGGCGGATGCCGTTCCGGAGGAAAGTCTATGACCGCCCCAATCCGGAATTGCCCGCTGCCTCGTTCAGGCGGCCATTACTGGCCCATATTCCTGTTATTGTTCGCGGCAGGCTGCGCCGTGGGCCCGAATTACAAGCGGCCCGCCGTCGATGCGCCGCCTCAGTTTCGCGGGGCGGCTCCCGGCGGCGCCGCGTCGCTCGCCGACCGGAAGTGGTCCGACCTGTTCCAGGACGATGCGCTCAAGCAGCTTGTCGCGGAGGCCCTCCAACACAACTTCGATCTGCGCATCGCCTCGGAGCGGGTGATGGAGGCGCGTGCGCGGTACCGCATCACGGGCGCCGAGCGGTTCCCCAACCTGGAGGCGCAGGCGTCGTTCACGGGCTCGCGGTCGTCCTACATCGGCGCGAACACCGAGATTCCACCCGGCACCAACTTGAATGTAAGCTACACCCAGGCCGGCCTCGCGCTGAACTGGGAGCTGGACTTCTGGGGCCGCCTTCGCCGGCTGGCCCAATCGGCGCGGGCGCAGTACCTGGCCACCGAGGAGGGCCGGCGCGGCGTGGTGGTGTCGCTGATCGGCGACGTGACCGGCAGCTACTTCACGCTGCGGGAGCGCGACCTGGAGCTCGAGATCGCACGCCGCACGCGCGACATCGCCGAGAGTAACCTGAAGCTGGTCCAGTTGCGCTACCAGCGCGGCGCCGCCACGGCCCTGGACGTCCACCAGGCCGAGCAGTTCCTCTACATCGCCACGGCCCAGATCGCCAGCGCCCACCGCGACGTCGAGCAGATGGAGAACGCGCTGAGCCTGCTGGCGGGCCGGACTCCGGGCGAGATCGTGCGGGGAAAACCGCTCGACCAGTTCGTGCTTCCTCCCGAGGTTCCGGCGGGCTTGCCATCGTCTCTGCTCGAGAGGCGGCCGGACATCCGGCAGGCCGAGCAGACGCTGATCTCCGCCAACGCGGAAATCGGCGCGGCCAAAGCATACTACTTCCCGCAGATCTCCCTGACCGGGTTTCTGGGAGGGCAGAGCCGGGCGTTGACGGACCTCTTTACCGGGCCGGCGCGCCTTTGGTTCGGCGGCCCGAACGCCGTGCTGCCGATCTTCAATGCCGGCCTGGTCCGCGCCGGCGTTCGCCTGACCGAAGCGCAAAAGCGCGAGATGGTGCTGGCGTACCAGAAGTCCATTTACAGTGGCTTTCGCGAGGTCTCCGACGCGCTGGTGGGTTACAGCCGGACGCGCGAGCAGCGGGCCGAGCAGGAGCGTCTCGTGACCGCGTTGTCTGAGACGACCCGTCTCTCCCAACTGCGTTACAAGGGAGGGCTCGACAGCTACCTGCAGGTGCTCGACGCGGAGCGCAACCTGTTCCAGGGCCAGTTGGCGCTGGCGCAACTCCGCCTCGGCGAAGCGCTCTCCTTCGTGCAGCTCTACCGCGCCCTCGGCGGCGGCTGGCAGTAGGGCGGCTGCCTACTTCATCTCCAGCACGCGCACCAGGCCGATGGTGCCGAGGTTGTTGTTCACGTTGGGCTCGTACTCCACCCGCACCTTGCGCCGCACCTTCTGCGGTCCGCACGTCAGGGTGAATGTGCCGGCCTGTGCGCCGCGAACCTCGATCCCATTCGGTTTGTCGATCAGCAGCCCCACGGAGCGCCCGCCCGCCGTCATCCGGATGCGGGCCGTGGCTCCCAGGCAGTCGATCTGATCGAGCGTGCCTTCGACCGCCGTGAGCGCGCGGCGCTTGGGCAGCTCCGGAATTGGGGCCTGTTCGCGAGCGGAAAGCGGCGCGGCGCCTCGCTGGAGGGCTGGACGCGCTCCGCTCTCCTCCTCCGTCGCCGGCCGCGCCGCCGTCGCCTGGAGCGAGTCACCCCGGCGCGCGTCAATCGCCGCCTCGAGGTCTTCGATCGCCGTTTTCTCCGTTGGATTCGTGGCCAATTCCGCGGCGCGCTTGGCGTTCGCCCGGGCGCCCTCCTTGTCGCCGGTCCGGTAGGCTGCGTAGGCGGCGGCCCGGAAGAACTGGAAGGACTGCTCCGGTTCGACGCTCTTGAGGCGTGCGAACTGGGCCAGCGCGCCTGCGTGGTCCGAATCCGCCATCAGCAGAAAGCCGAGCTGGAGGCGCGCGTCGTGATACTCCGGATCGAGCTCGAGCGCCCGGCGCAGCAGCAGAATCTGACGATCACGGGGCTCGCCCGCCTGGCCCGCCATCGCATAGTACTCGTAATACATGCGGGCGTTCCTGCTCCCCAGTTCCACGGCTTTCGAGAAGTCCGCCCGGGCCTCGTCCAGTTTCCCCTGGCGCCACGCCAGGTACCCCAGCGCCTCGGGAATCTCGGGACCGGCCGGGTTTTCCGCCGCGAGCTTCGCATACGCCTGTTTCGCCTCGTCAATCCTGTTCAGGTCCGCGAGAATGTTTGCCAGCATCAGGCCCGACTCCAGCGGCGTCACCTCCTTGATCTCGGGATTTTCCGCCGACTTCTCCAGCGTGACGTCGAACAAACGCCCTGGCAGCGTGCTCTGTTGGATATATCGATGGAGGTCCGAGACCACTTCCCGCATCGATTTGCCAAAAGCCTTCTGGAAGGCCGCGGCCGGTTCCGTGCCGGCGAAGATCAGCTTCTCGAATTCGAAGAATCCCGGCCTATACGAATCGCTGAGAGCAAGCATGTGCGTCAGCGCCCAGCTCTCGGCATAGAAGACGCTCACCTTTGAATGGTCGTTGGTGTAATAGGGGGACTTGTAATCGACGGCGCAAAGCGTTTCCAGGTCGATCCACCTGTTCGCCTGGAGCAGAGCCACCCGGCCGGGCAGAGGCTCTCCCACCCCTACCTTCTTTCCCCTCGGATGGAGACTGGAGTAGAACTCCGCCATCCCTTCGTTGAGCCACAGCGGCACGTGCCCGACCGGCCTGAGGAGGATGTGAACGTATTCGTGGACGGCGATCGGGTAGTAGTCCACCGCGAGGTTCCCCAGCACGATCTCGTCGTGATCGTGGCTGCCGGCGGCATAGGCCGGCCTGTCGAACATCTGGTAGGGCTTGTATTCTTTTGGCGACTGGAATACGACGATCCGCACCCGCCCCGCGGCGGATCTCACCGGGTGGCTCTCTTTCTCGAAAAGGCTGCGGACCTGCTCGAAATAGAGAATAACTTCGCGCGCCTTCTTCTCGCCGGCGGTCGTATAGACTTCGAAATTCGTCGAGGTCGCCTTCACCCAGCGCTGCTCGGCGGAGGCGGTTGCGGCGAAAAATGCCAGCGCTATCGGCAGCATTCGGCGCTTCATGAGCACCGATTCTATCAATTCAGTTGCCGCAGCGTGACGATCGTGGCGCCCCAGCCGCCGGCCTCGGCCGGAGCGTCGACGTACGCCACGACGAATGGCGTGCGGGCCAGAACGCTCCGCACGGTCTCCCGCTGCACCCCGATGCCGCGGCCATGGATGATGCGCAATGCCTTCAGGCCCAGGCGCTGCGCTTCTTCGAGGTACGCCTCTACGACGCCTTCGACGTCTCTGGGCGGTACGCTGTGCAGGTCGAAGACGTCCGTCACGGGAATGCGAACCGGCTCTTCGGCTTCGCCGTCCATGCCTATTCCGCCTTGGCCGCGGGCGCCGGCGCAGGGGTCGAGTTATCCATGTGGACGACGACCCTCCACGCGCGGTCCGGCTGCCTGCGCCAGACAGCCACGTACTTTCCCCACGACACCGCGGGCTTCTGGTCGGCGCCCAGACGGACCGATTTCGAGAGCCCGTACGTGTAGCCCAGATCGCCGGAGACGAAGCCGTCGATCGGCTCCCACCGCATCGAGGAATCCGGCGTCATGGCCTTCGACACGAACGTTCGGATCGCCTCCTGGCCCGCCACGATGGGGTTGCCCTGGGGCAGCATGATGCCGTCCGGGGCGAAGTGCGAGACCCATCCCTCGACGCCATTGGCGGCCGTAGAGCTGTCGAACTCGCGGTCGGCCGCCACCAGGTCTTTCGAAGGATCGCGCGCCGCGTTCACCACCCCACCGTTCCAACTGCCGGCCACATAACCGGCCAGGCAGGCGGCCACCAAAGCCAGACGGTTGCGAAGCCGTTGCATAATTCCCTCCAGTTCTATAATCTCAGGGCATGCCCGATTACTCTGAACCCGGCGGCCTGGACGTCCAGCACGCCCGGCTGGCGGCGCGCCTCCGGGCCCAAGCCAATGATGTCCGGCGCCTGACTTCGGGGCTGGATGAAGAGGCCCTCGCGCTGCATCCGATCCCCGAGAAGTGGTCGCTCAAGGAGCTGGTCGCCCATCTCTGGCGTGTGCAGGAAGTCTTCGAGTCGCGCATCGAGGCGATGCTTACCCGGAACAAGCCGGCCCTGGCGCCATACGGCCCGGACGGGGACCTCGAATTTGAGGCCAAGCTCGCCAGTACCTGCGAAAACCTGCTGGCCGGTTTCCTCGGCGACCGCGAGGAACTGGCGGCGCTCCTCGACTCGCTCTCGCCAGGCGACTGGCGGCGCCGCGGCATTCACCCCGAGTACCGCCACTACGACGTGCGATTCGCGGTCGAGTACCTGGCCTGCCACGAAGCGCACCATATCTACCAGATGTTACAGCGCCGGGAGATGGTTGCGCCTTAAGGCGCGCCCGCCCCACGGAAACCCTAGTCGGCCCCCGGCAGCTCGCCCGCCAGCCACTCCGGCAGCAGCCCGGCCGGAACGCGCACACCGATGTAGAAGGCGCCGAACAGCGCGTAAACGGCGCTGACCTCATCGAACCGCATTTCGTAGATCAGCTTCTTGAACGCCAGCGGGTCGTCTGCGAACAGGTCGACGCCCCACTCCCAGTCGTCTAGGCCCATCGAGCCGGTGATGATCTGCTGCACCTGGTCCGCGTACCGGCGGCCGACCAGGCCGTGCTCGCGCATCATGCGCCCGCGCTCGGCGATTGGAACGGTGTAAAAGTTCCGCTCCTCGCCGCGCTTGCGGTCCATGGGATAGAAGCAGAGGTACCGGCTGGCCGGGATTTTGGGATACAGCCGGGGAGCCATGGCCTTCCGCTGAATGGCGATCTGCGATTCCACCTCCTGGTTCCACTCGGCGCTGTGCGGCTCGATTCCGCGCTCGGCCAGCGAGCGGTACAGGCGTATGCTCGAATCGTACAGCCCCAGCTCCACCACGGAGAGGTAGGAGGTCGAGGGCTCCAGGAACTCCGCCAGATCGAGCTGTCCGATGGCCAACTCGGCGCGGTTCAGCTCCTCCATCGAGTTCCGGAAGTGGACCAACAGCAAGTCCCCCTTGTGCCCGATGAGCGAGTAGAGGGCGGATGGCGAGTCCTCATCGCGTTCCAGGCTTTCCATGAGCGCGGTGGCGGCGGCGCCAATGGTGGCGCGGCGTTCGGCCGCCAGCGCTCTCCAGGCCGGCCAGCGGAAACGGAACATCTGGTGCAGCACGCTCGCGCCTTCGAGCGTCAGGGGCATTGCGGGCAGGTTCTCAGCCGCGGGATCGGAAGGCATCGTGGGCTTACGCTCCTCGTTCCCCCAGTGTATCGAAGCGCTCGCCGCCCGTCGCGCCTCGATCCGCCCGCGAAGCGACACTGCTTCCGCTGGAATCGACGCGCGACCGGCGTTCTGGCTATGCCTTTGCCGGTAGCAACTGGATCCGGAAGCGGCAGGCCTTTCCGCCGCGCTTGAGCGACTCGACCACCTCGACCTTCAGCGGCGCCTCGGAGGCGCGTTCGAACATCTCGGTGACGTATCCCTCCGAGCAGGCGCAGAACGTGCCGGAAAGGTTCGCAGGCCCCTTCTCGACCACGGGACAGAGGCACCAGCCGTCGGCGACCTTCAAGCCGGTGGGGTTGCGGATGTACTGGAAGTGGATGACGTTGCCCTCCCGGCGAATCATCTCGTCGCCGCCGTACTGCTTGACGCGGGCGATGAGCCTGTCCAGGTCGCCCGGTTGCGGTTTCCGGTCGGACCGCTTTCCGTTGGCCCCGGTGTAACAGGTGCGGCCCATAGTGTGCATGAGCTTGATACGGGTAGGCTCGTCGATGTCCGCATCCAGGATGTCCATGAAGCGCTTCACCCAGGTTTGGGAGAAGTCGTACTTCTGATCGCAGGGGGTGCCTTGGGCCTGCTGAGACTGCTGTGCGCAGCAGGGCCCGCCGAGAATTGCGAAGGCGCCCGTTCCGGCAGCGCCCAGCCCGATGGATTTCATCAGGAATTCTTTACGATTCATGTAAGAGGTCTCCGCTGGTGGTCTGAAAGTAACATCCAGTCGGACGCGGCCATGGGACTATTGGTTGCATATAAAAGGGTCTGTTTTGTCCATCGCGCCGCGGGGCGATGGGCCTTGCCGCAGTCACCCAGCGGAGCTACGCTGGACGGCGGGGGGTGAGTATGAAAACCCTGGTTCGCAGTTCGATTCTTTGCCTGGCTTTAGCTGTGGCCGCCTTGGGGCAGCACCACGGTGGAGGTGGTGGCGGTTTTGGAGGTGGTGGCGGTTTCCATGGAGGTGGTGGTTTTAGTGGCGGCGGAGCCGTCAGAGGTGGCGGCGGCTTCCACGGCGGTGGCGGTTTCAGTGGCGGCGGTGCGTTCAGAGGTGGCGGTGGCTTCAGAGGAGGATTCAGAGGCGGCTACTACGGCGGGCGCCGGTTCTTTGGTTACGGCGGCTTCTATGGCGGCTTCTACCCCTACTCCTACTGGTATCCCTATGGCTACGGGTATCCCTATTACTGCGACCCCTACTACGGGTACGGCTGCTACGCCCCGCCCAGCCCTTACTACGGCTACTACGGCTACCCGCCGGCGGGCGGTTCCGGCTACTATGGCGATCCGCCGGCCGATCCGCCGGCCGATCCACCAAGCGACCCTCCGGCGATGCGCCGGTACGCGGCCCCGAGCGCAGGGGCGGCGCCTGCGGTGTCCAGTCCCATGCGGTTCTCGATAGCCCTGAAGAACGGTGTGACCCACTCGGCCGTGGCCTACTGGGCGATGTCCGGAACCCTCTACTACGTCGATACGAACGGCGAGCAGCATCACCTTCCGATCGGCATGGTGGACCGCGAACGCTCCACCAGGCTCAACCAGAGCCGGGGAGTCGATTTCGCGCTGCCGTCGGCGACGGGCTCCTAGCGCGGCGCGCCGAACCCGCGCTAGCGTGGCGCGCGCTTTAGCGTGCCGCGGCGCAGTTCACTGCGCCGTTGCGTGGGCTGAAGCCAGCGCCTGCGAAGCCAGGCGCTCCAGGGCGTCGAAGATCTCCCCGGCGCTTACCCGCCTGCCCCAAGAGCGGGGTTCGCTCGTTCACCTCGCATACTCTTTTCTTGCCTTTTCCCCGGGCCACTTGCATTAGGTAGGCATTCTGAGGGAAGCTGTAAGGCTTTGCCTATGCGGATACGCATCCTGTACCACGACCACTGCTTCGACGGAGCTGCAGCGGCGGCATTCTTCAGCCGGTTCGTAGAAGAGAGGTTCCACCCCGGCGCCGAGTTCTCCTTTACCGGACTCGCGCACAAGGCCAACCATCTGTTTGTCGACGGCATGTTCGACGGCGACGAGAATGCGATCGTCGATTTCAAGTATTCGCCCGATCCGCGCCTTACCTGGTGGTTCGATCACCACCAGAGCGCATTTCTGAGCGCCGAAGATGCCGCGCACTTCGACAGCGAGCGGAGCGAGAAGAAAATGTACGATCCCCACTTCCGCTCCTGCACGAACTTCATCGCCACCATGGCCCGCCAGAAGTGGGGTTTCGAGGCGCCCGATCTGGACGGCCTGGTGAAATGGGCGGAAATCATCGACGGCGCGCAGTACCCGGATGCCCGCTCGGCGGTCGAGTTGGGCGCTCCGGCGATGAAGCTGACGCTGGTCATCGAAGGCGTGAAGGGATCGGAGATGGTGCAGCAGATCATCCGCTGGATGCGCCACTGCCCGCTCGATCAGATCATCGCCCGGCCGGAAGTGCAGCGCGAATACGAGCCGCTTTACGAGCGGCACCTGCACTCAATCGACATCATCCGCAAGGAAGCGCGCTGCTGTAACAAAGTGGTCTACTTCGACCTGATCGACTACGATCTGGAAGGCTACAACAAGTTCATCCCGTACTACCTGTTCCCCTCGTCGGTGTATACCGTCTCGGTGAGTCTGGCGAGCTTCCGGACCAAGGTTTCCGTGGGATCGAATCCCTGGGCCACCGAGCCCCTCACGCACAACTTGGCCTCGATCTGCGAGCGGTACGGAGGCGGCGGCCATCCGCGGGTGGGCGCCATCAGCTTCGAGAAGAGCGATGTCGAACGCGCGCGCCAGGTCGCGGCCGACATCTGCCGGGAGCTGGGCCGCTAGGCGAGCCAGGCGCCGCCGGCGACGTCAGCCAGTGGGCTAGGCCCAATACTGTTCACTTAACAAGCCTAATCCGCCTGGAAACATCGATCCGGCGAGTGCGTTGCCGCTTCCTCGGGCGCAGCGGGTAGTTGCTCATCTTGCGCTTCACGCCACGCGGGTTGATGCGGCTGCGGCTGGAAGTGACCCGCTCCTGGAGGATCTCTTCCAGCACCGCGTCATGAAAGGCCTTCCTCTGCCGAGGGGGGAATAGCGGCAAAGCGCGCCATCCGTCGCTGCACCACACGCACCGAATGCAGGAACGAAAGCCGGTCGGGATCTTCATCGGCGCGCAGAGCAGCTTCGTGCATCAACCCTCGGATTGCGAAGTGGGCCATCAGCAGCCCGTAGAACTCCTGGCGTACGAGCTCCGGGGTCTTACTCCGCAGCACGATCTGAGCGCCGCGCAGATGAGTCTTCAGCTCGTCCAGGGCGGTCTCGATCTCCCAGCGTTCGTGATACAGCGCCGCCAGTTCCTTGGCCGGCGCCAGAGCGGGGTCCAGGATGCTCGTGATCAAGCGGTAGATGGGTTCGGCGCCGGGCACGTTTTTCAAGCGGTATTCGATCACGCGCACCACCCTGGCCTTGCGCTGGTGGCGGCGATCCGACACGGAAGCATAGGTGCGGCTGAGATACGAGCCGTCCGGCAGTCGCTGATCTACTTCCAGGCGTGCATTCTGGCGCACTCGCCAGAGCAGGTCCGCACCGGTCTTAGTAGCCGCCTGCCAGAGCTGGTAACCAGGAAAGAAACGATCCGCCAGGCACAGCATGCCTTTCTGGAGTGCGGGTACAACCTCCCGAGCCAGGCTCATTTCATCGGTGGTACAACCGGCCATGCGCGCATTCCAGAGGACGTGAGTGCCGTTCTCCAGCAATGCCACCAAGCGGATTTTGGGAAACGCACTGGAGCCCCGGCTGGCGCCGGGCCGTCCGAACGCCTCTTCATTTTCGGCGGTGTCGGCGGCATCCAATGTGCTGCCGTCCAAGCTGATCAGCCGCCACTGGCCATACCATGCTCCCCGAGTGCGCTTCTCGGCGATGGGACGAACCACCGTCTGGTAGAGCTTCTTCAGCGGTTCCGGCCCCAGCCGGCTGCGCGCCTGAGAAATGCCCGACTTGCCCGCCACCTTCAGTTCGACCGACGGGTCCATCAGCCACTGCACTCCTTCCAGCAGGCACCGCAGGACTTCGCGGTAAGACGATCGCATGTACAGCGCCAGGGCGATCACATAGTAGACGACCACGTGGGCGGGCAGGTCGCGCTCGCGCACGCTGGCGCGCCTGGTCTGGATGAGCACCTGACGCACCTTCTCCAAGGGGAAGAACTTCGCAATCACGCCGAGGCTGATGTAATCGGTGATCCGGCTCCCGGCGGGCAGGGACGCAATCGTACGGGCCATTCTGGGGGTCTCCGGCCCCAAACAGAATAGCACAGAAATGTTGTTAAGTGAACAGTATTGGGGCTAGGCCTCCCGCAGCAGCGTGCTGATGACATCCCCGGCGGTGTAGGAAGACGTGCCGTCGGGCAGGAAGCGCGCCACTTCGCTCAGGGAGTCTCCGCAGGTGACCAGGCCCGGCTCGGGGCCGGAGCCGTTCCGGACTTGCGCCAGGCCGATGTTCGCCAGCAGGGCGTTACAGAGGCATTTCCGGCCCGCCGTGCGGTCCGGGGCGCCGCCCTTGGCGCGGTAGGTCGCTTCGGGTTCCGCGGCGCAGCGATAGCCAAGTGCGCCGTCCGGCATGCGGTAAGCCTCTCGCAGGTAGCCGAGATCGCAGATGCGTGGCCTGGCGGCATAGACTGCGGGATCTGCGGCCGTGCCTTCGAGCAGCGCGGCCTTGAACGGGAAAGAGGTGGGCGAAGCCAGCGGGTCGGTGAACACGCGGGCATGGCCGGACAGAACATCCCGGAGCAGCGCTTGCTTGTAGTCTTCTCGCAGCGCCGATTCCGCGCACAGCGCGAAGGGGGTCCCCACCTGAATGCCCTCGGCGCCGGCATCCAGAGCCTCGCGCAGCTTTTCCGGGCTGCCGTAGCCTCCCGCCAGCCAGAACGGCACGCCCAGCTCGCGCACCTTCGCCAGATCGACCTTGTCGCGTTCGCCGTAGACCGGTTCTCCGGCCGCGCTGAGTGGCCCGTGCCCGCGCGGAGGAGCGTTGTGGCCGCCCGCCGTGGGCCCTTCGATGATGAAGCCGTCCACCCGGCCGTTGGCTTTCCTGAGCATGGTGGTGGCCAGGGCATTGGAAGCTATGATGGCCAAAAACCGCGGGCGGTTCAGCGGCGCCAGATCCCGTTCCATGTAGTCCCGGGGAACGAAGGTCGCTGAAGTGCCGCCGGCTCCGTCCGCGCCGGTCACTTGCAGGGCGTAGGCCGCGGGCTGGTGATCGGCCAGATGATCGAGCACGCCGGGAATCCGGAGCGGGATGCCCGCGCCCATCAGGACGTAACCCACCCCGGCAAGCAATGCTCCATACAGCGAAGGCAGGTGCTGCACCTGCAGCTTTTCCATGTAGTTGATGCCCACCGCATTGTCCTGGCCTTCGCGGGCGAGCGTCACCTCGACAAAGTTGGCGATGATGCACAGCTCCTGGCGCTCCACCGGGCCTTCCGCCGTGTGCATGGGTAGCGTGCGGTATGGCTGGTCAGCCGGTTTTCCGCCTTGGACAAAGTACTTTTCCCAGACGTGCTCGGCCATCTTCGGGAAGGGGAAGCGATCCAGCCCCCGCCGCATGTGGCCGCCTGGGTCGCCGTTCTGGAGCCGCCGGGCGAACACCTGATCCAGGACCGTGCCGGAAACGACTCCCAACTGGCCGAGTCGAGAAACCGCCCGGGCCAGTTTCCAGTTGGAAACACCGACGCCCATTCCGCCCTGAATGATCTTGGGAAGTAAATTCACGCTGGGTTTGATTCTCGCACGCCCGGGGACCTTGGGCAAAGCGGCAGGCCTAACTCCGTTAGCCGGGACAGCCTCAATCCTTTAGTATAGCTCCGATTCTCCTGGCGGGCGGGCCTTCCAGCGCCGGTGAACCCAGAGCCACTGGTCCGGATACTCCCGGATCGCCATTTCCACCGCCGCCTGGACGCGGGCCGTGTCTCGAGCGACGTCGCCGGTCATCTCGATCTCCGGGTAGAACCTCAGCCGGTAGCGGCGCTCGGACTCGATCCAGACGGCGAATCCGGGAACCACCGCGGCCCCGGTGTGCTTGGCGAGCTTGGCGAAGGCGGTGCCGCAGCGCGCCGGAATCCCGAAGAAATCCACGAAAACGCCCTGGTCGAGCCCCGTGTTCTGATCCACGAAGATCCCCACTGTTCCGTTGGCGCGCAGCGTCCCCAGCAGCGAGCGCAAGAAGTCCTTCTTGCCGATCATGCGGTTGCCGGCGATTCCTCGCCGCCGCTCGACCAGGCGGTCGATCAGGGGGTTGTCGAGCGGACGTACGACCACGTCCATTGGCTCCCCGCCCAGCAGAGCGTGCGCTACGCCGCTGAGTTCCCAGTTGCCCAGGTGCCCCGTGGCGATCAGCACCCCGCGGCCCCGCTGTTTGGCTCGCTGGTAGTTCTCGAACCCTTCGTATTGGATCCAGCCGGCGATATTGTCTTTGTTCAGCGAGGGAAGCCGGGAGGCGCCCACCAGCAGACGCGCAATGGAGCGGAAAACTCCGTCGGCGATCTGCCGGCGCTGTTCCGGGCTGAGTTCGGGCAGCGCCAGGCCAAGGTTGCGCAGAGCGGTTCGGCGCAGTCGCGGCGCAACCTGGTCCAACAGGCCGGCATAGAGCCTGGCCAGGCGCTCGGCCAGCCCTCGGGGAGGCCAGCGCAGAGTGCCCACCATGACCTCGACGGCGAGGTATTCGGTCCAGTTGCGAACGGCGCTGCGGGAATGCGCGGGCACGGGTTCTATTTTATCCGTGAACGGGCGCGGCCGGTTTGCGCGCGGCCTGCGGGAGACCGCCGGTTGCCCCGGGATCAGCCGCTCGCGCCGCCGGACTCAGGAACGCTGGCCGCCGCCTGCACAGCTCTTTCCACCGCATCCAACAGGTCGCGCGGTGAGAAGGGCTTCCCGAGGAAGGGGACGCCTTTAGGCAGGCGCTCAACGGGCGCCCAGCCCGACATGAGAAGGATGCGGGATGAAGGCGACCGGAGCCGGATCTCGCTCGCCAGTTGCGGCCCGCACATCTCGGGCATCATGACGTCGGAGACGACCAGCTCGAAGGAGCCCTGGCTCCCGACCAGTTCGAGCGCCTGCTTCGGCCCGGACGCGGCCGCGACCTCGTAGCCGGCTCCTTCGAGAACCCGGGTGACTATTTGCAGCACGCAAGGCTCGTCATCCACAACCAAGATGCTCGCTTTGGCCAACTTTATGCCTCTCGATCAGAACGCAAAAGCCCGGCGAACGCAGACCCCACGACTGATTGGATTCCCCAAATCTGCGTGCCGCACCAGTTTTTTTGGCAGGTGCCCGTCGCGGCAGCCGGTTCGGCCCGCCAGAGCGGGCCCAACGGACTGCCCCACCGGTTGCCTCGCGCTTTCTTGATCTGCGACACTCGGGTTTCATGCGGCTTTTTCGAAGCACCGCCGCGGCAGCAGTGCTCATCGCGGCCGCGGGAACTGCGTCGTCCGGCGGTCCCATATCGGATGCGGTTGAGGCAGCGCCGCCGGGCAGCGAGGTGCTGTCCTACACCGCGGAGTGGCGCTTCATCCACGCGGGCAACGTCCGGCTCACCTGGAGCCCGGAGGGCAGCGGCTGGACCGCGCGCATGCACCTGGAATCCGCCGGGATGGTCTCCAGCTTTTACAGGGTGGATGACGACTACGCGTCGCTGCTCGACCGGCAATACTGCGCCGTCAGTCTGAACCTCAGGGCCAGCGAAGGCAGCCGCCGCCACGAGACCAGCGTCACATTCGACGCGGCGCGCCGGAAGGCCTCCTACCGCGACCGCGATCTGGTGAAGAATGTCACCGTAACCCACGAGATCGACGTCCAGCCATGTTCCCAGGACGCCATCGGCGCTCTGTACGCTCTGCGGCGCTTGCGGCTCGAGCCGGGGCGCTCAGCCGAGATCCCCGTCAGCGACGGCAACCGGGCCGTCGCGGCCAGGGTTGAAGCGCAGGAGCGCGAGACCGTGAAGACCGCTTCCGGAACTTACAAGACCATCCGCTACGAAGCGTTCCTCTTCAATAACGTGCTCTACCGCCGTCGGGGGCGCCTGTTCGTCTGGATCACGGATGACGATCGCCGTCTGCCGGTGCAGATCCGCATCCGCATGCCGTTCTACATCGGCACCGTGAACCTTCAGCTGGAGAAAGTGAGCAAGCGATGAAGCTGCGATTGGCTTGGGCCGCGATGGCGGCAGTCCTCTGCTTGTTCGCCCGGCAGCCGCTCAGCAACCAGGATGCCTTCGAGCTCTACGGGCGTGCCGTGCAGTTGATGGAATCCACATCCCTGGTGGCGCCGGAGCTGGCCCGCGCGGGCGCCCCCATCATCGAGAACGCGCGCCAGGCCGTCGCGACAATGCGCTCCCTGAAGCGGCAACATGCCGGGGTGACCTACGCGTTCCTCGGCAACCTGCGCGCGTATCTCGCGCTGGCCGACGCCCTCCCCAAGGACGGTGCATTCGCCCAGGAAACGGCCAGGCAGTTCGCCGAGCTGCGCGAAATCTCCGAGCGGGCGGAGGCCAACTTCCGTCTGCTGCTCCAGAACAAGGAGGATCGGTTGCGCAACCCCGACCGCGACGACCTGGCCCGCTACGCGCAAGCCAACTCCCAGCTCCCGCCGCCGCAGCCGAACCGGCCCCGCGTCGTGTTTCTCGGCGACTCCATCACCGAAGGTTGGCGCTTGAACGAGTATTTCCCGGGACTCGACCTGGTAAACCGCGGCATCGACGGCCAGATCGCGGGTGAGATGCTGGGCCGCGTCGAGGCGGACGTGATCGCGCTGAAGCCCGGGGCCATGCTGCTGCTGGGTGGCGCCAACGACATCGCGCGCGGCGTGCCGCTCGATATCGTCGAGAACAACCTCAAGGCCATCGCCGAGCTGGCGCACTCCCACGGCATCAAGCCGATGCTGGCCTCGGTGCTGCCGGTCTCGGGCGAGATGGCGCTTGACCACCCGTCCGAAACCATCCTCGCCCTGAATCAGTGGATCGCGAACCTGTGCCGGGAGCGGGGCTACATCTACGTGGACTATTTTTCGGCGATGACCGACCCTTCGGGCCGGCTGCGCGCCGACCTCTCCGACGACGGTCTCCACCCCAACAGCCTGGGCTATCGCGTCATGGCCCCCATCGCCCTCGCCGCGATTGACAAGGCCGCGCTCCCGCCCGCCAAAGGCAAGCGCCGCTAGCAGCCTGTGGCGCAACCCCCCGAAATTCGGCTGCGGCAAGGGTGAGCGGGTGGGCGCCGGTTCCGCCGCCTTTGGGATGGTGAAGCGGTAGAAAGGCACCGCGGAGAACTGGCCGTTATTTCCAAGGTGGCGCAGAGGCATAGAATCGCGAGAATGAGCTCCTCCTGGCGGTTATGGAGCTCCCTTGGCGTTCCCGCGCCCAAGTTGCGCCGCAGAATCAGACTCAGATTGAACGCACCCACGTGGATCAACTGGCGCTTCAAAACATTTTCGCGCCCTCGCAGATGCAGCCGCCGCATTCCGCCGGTTTCGTAACAGTGCGCAAAGGACCGCTCGATCAGTTCCCCGCGCTTCTTCAGAAGCCGCTTGCCATAAATGCCGCCGACCCGCCGTCGATTATCGTAGACCGCTTTCTGTTCGGCCGCCTTGCCCGCCCACTTACGCCGTTTCCGCTTCGGCTCCGGGATGTAGGTTCGGGTCGGCACCTCCGCGATGGCCTGCACCGCGCTGCCGCTGTGGTACCCCTTGTCGGCAACCACCTCTTCAATGCCCTGGGCATTGACCTGAGGCTCTTCCTTCGTCGTCTTCTCGGCTTCCCGCTCGATCAGGTGCGCAACCGTCTCACCCGCCTCACCCAGGGTTTCCCGGATGGTTGTGGTATCGCCCTGGTTGGCCGGCTGCAAGGTTACCGCGATCACTGCCCCACTCTCCATATCCACCGCGTGCTCGGCCTTGTGTGCCAGATGCGTGGTCCCGTCCTTCATCTTCGTGATGCGCGCATCCGGATCCGACGGGCTCACCCATTCCTGATTCGAACCTTTCTTCTTGCGCTGGCGGTCCACGCGCGCCAGATCCTCCCGGGTCGGAGTCTCGATGCCGGATTGCTGCGCCAACCCAGTCAGGAATTCGTCGTAGCTGGCGCCGTTGTCGCGCCGCACGATCGAGCGCAGGGCCGCGTTGGCCTCCAGCGTGGTGGCATCCACGCCCACCGTCCGGCCTTTCAGCAAACCGCGATCCGCCAGCACTCCCAGCACCCACAGGAACACCTTGCGGTGCGTCTCCACATCGATCAGCCGCCGGGTTCGCGAGATGGTCGAATGATTGGGGGTTTGCTCATCCAAGCCGATCCGCAAGAACTGGCGCAGCGCCAGCGAGTCGGCGGCGCGCCAGGCAATCCCGCGCTCGGAGTCGAGTCCCTCGAAGTAGCCAACCATCAGCAGGCGGAAATATGTTCCCGGCGTCAGCGAGGGGCGTCCATTGTTCTCCGCATAGAAGCCGCTGCACTCCTTCTCGGCGAACTCGTCGAACTTCTCGGCGTCCAGCAGCTCGTTCACGCGCTCGTAGAACGGATGGCCGGGCGCGGTGGCCAGCTCGGCATGGGTGATCCAGAGCTCTTCCTGGCGCTGCCGGTGTCTGCGGGTGCCCATGGCCATAAAAACATTTTAGTGTATTTATGTTTTATCGACCAGAGCCGACCGCATCCAACGGCCGGGGAGTTTAACCACAGGCTGCTAGTACTACTGTGTTACAAACAGAACAGTTTAGTGTAGAATTGTTTTGTGGGAACCGACGCAGCGCCAAGCCCACAGCACAAACGCTTTGCGGCCTATCTGGATGGCTTGGCGCAGGCCGCAGGGCACGCCGATCGTAGTATCCCTTTGCGCTCCTATTGCACCGGCTTGCTGTTGCCTGGTGAGCGGAAGAGCGTCGAACCGATGGCGGCGCGACTGGCGCCCCAGAATGTCCGCCGGATGCATCAGTCCTTACACCACCTGGTGGCGGATGCTCCCTGGAGCGACGAGGCCGTGCTGGATCGGAGCCTGGATTTCGTCTTGCCCGCCATGCTGGCACGCGGTCCGGTAGTCGCCTGGGTGGTAGACGACACCGGCTTTCCCAAGAAAGGCCAGCATTCGGTCGGGGTGGCACGCCAGTACTGTGGCCAGATCGGCAAGCAGGAGAACTGCCGGGTGGCGGTCAGCCTTTCCATGACGACCGAGACCTCGAGTATGCCGGTCGCCTTCCGCCTGTATCTGCCCGAGACTTGGGCCAACGACAGCGAGCGGCGGGACAGAGCGGGAGTGCCTGCTGACATTTCGTTCCGAACCAAGCCCGAAATCGCGCTGGCGCAGATTCGTCAGGCACGCGCGCGGGGCATTCCCGAAGGAGTGGTGCTGGCCGACGCTGGATATGGGACCGACAGCGGATTCCGCACGGAGTTGACGAAACTGGAGTTGCGCTATGTCGTGGGAATCCAGAGCACGCTGACCGTCTGGGAACCGGGCAAAGAACCCAAGCTGGCACCCCGCCGTCGCGGCACGGGTCGCCCGCCAAAGCTGTTGCGACGCGATCCAGAACACCAACCGGTCTCGGTCAAACAACTGGCGTTGTCGCTGCCCGCCGAGTACTGGAAAACGGTGAGGTGGCGGCAGGGAGTGAAACAGAAACTGCGGTCCCGGTTTGCGGCGATCCGTGTCCGCCCCGCGCATCGGGACTACTGGCGCAGTGAGCCGCACGCCGAGGAGTGGCTGCTGATGGAATGGCCCAAAGGGGAGGAGCAGCCCACCAAGTATTGGCTTTCGACGCTGCCGGCTGACACTTCCTTGACCGAGTTGGTGCGCCTGGCCAAGCACCGCTGGATCATTGAGCGCGACTACCAGGAACTGAAACAGGAATTGGGGTTGGGCCACTTCGAGGGGCGCGGCTGGAGAGGCTTTCATCACCATGCCACGCTTTGCCTTGCCGCATATGGGTTCCTGGTGGCCGAGCGGAACCGTTTTTCCCCCTCGGCACGCGCCGGTCATCTCGGACTATCAACGCCCCACTTCCCGCCAGACTTCCGCCCGCGCGGCTCGCGTCCGTCCCGAGCGGCATAGTCGGACCTCCATCACCACCCTACGCATCACGATTGCCCGACGCCTTCTGGCGCAGCTTCCTTGCTGCCCGTTTTGTGGGTCGCGACGTTTGTAACACAGTAGTACTAGGGGCCTCAGCCGCGCAGCCCGCAGATCCACTCCATCGCCGTTCGCTCCGCCCAGAACCACGGCGCGCGCCGGGCCAGGAAGCCCAGGTGTCCGCCGTGCTCCACCGCAATCAACCTGATGTTGGGATTGCGCGACACCTCGGGCCGCTCGAAGATGCGGAACGGGATCACCGGGTCGTCCTTGGCCTGCACCAGCAGCGTGGGCACGCGAATGCGGTCCAGGATGCGGCAGGCCGACTGAGTGTAGTAATAGTCGGCGGCGTCGCGGAAGCCGAAATAGCGCGCGGTGAAGCGGTCGTCGAACTCGCGCAGGCCGCGCACCCCGTCCAGGCCGTCGATGGGGAACGCCTCCGGACGCAGGCGGTGCAGCTCGCGGATGCGGCGCTTCAGCCGTTTCAGGAAACGCAGCTCGTACATGCGGTTCTGCCGCCGCTCGATGCTGCGCGTGCTCTCCTCGAGATCGATGGGCGTGGAGATGGCGCAAACGCCGGCCAGCAGGGCGCCTCCGCCGTCGCCCAATTCGCCGGCCAGCTTCAGCACGACGTTGCCGCCCAGCGAGAAACCGGCCGCGTAGAGCGGGCCGCGCCCCTGGCCCGCCAGCTGCCGCAGAACCGCCAGCAAGTCCGCGGTCATCCCGGAGTGGTAAGCCGACTTCGACCGGGCCTCTGTGCCGCCGCAGCTCCGCAGGTTCAAACGGTGCGCGGCATAGCCCGCTTCGAGCGCCACGCGCGCCATGACCTTCATGTAGCCCGCCTGGCTCGATCCTTCGAGGCCATGCACCAGAACGATCTCTCCCTCCGGCTCGCGCGGCGGCCGCTGCGACTCCACCAGCACCTCGACACCCGGCTCGGTCTCAACCAGCTTGCGCTCGACCGGGAAGCGGGACTCGTCCAGGCCCGCACGCCAGAAGTGAGCCAGGATCGTCAGCAGGTGAGGATTCGAGACCAGCGGAACGAAGGGTTCCAAACCTCAAGTGTAACGTGGGCGCGCGCGGTGGAATTCGGGCATGCGATGGAGGGCCGCATCCCGGCGGCGCCGCCGTGCCGGAACCCGCGCCGTACTTCTAGTCGCAGGCTGAGCCGCTTCAGCGCTGGGCGCTACGCTGCCGGCGCGAAGATCGTCTCGCTCTTCCCGAGTTCCCACCCCAGGTGGTTGATGTAGAGCCGCAGAACGGGCTCGGGATAAACCTCGTGGAACTTGTCGTACACCCGTTGCTGCCAGCCCTCGGTCAGGTACTTCGTGGCGTCGACGTTCTTGTCGAAGAAGCCGTCCTGGTTCGGGATGCCGAGATCGTCCACCACCGCGCGGACCATCTCGAGGTGCGAGATGAGGACGGCCTGGGCCAACTCCCGCGCGAACTCCTCTTCGCCCTCGCCCAGGCGGGTCCAGAAACGGGGCACGCCCTTCCGCAGGCTCTCCTGGTTGAGCTTGGCCAGGTGCGCGCGCGTTTTGAACGACTCGTAAACCTGGTACGTCTTGAGTTTGCCGATCGAGATCTGGCGCACCAGTTGCCCAAACGTATCCTCGCCAAGCGAACGAATCACCTCGGAAAGCTGCATCACAAACGAGCGTAACACAGCACCCGCGAGGACAGCCTGCGCGCGGCGCAGTGTACACTATCTAGAACTGAGGTGAGCTTGCGATTTCGATTGGCATCGTGTTTGCTTCCCATGGTCCCACTCCTGGTTGCGCAGGAGAAAGGGGCGTCGGATGCGGTTCTGGAAACCATGCAGAAAGAGCTGAACCGCTCTCTGACGGTGCTCAAATGGCAGCGCGTCCCGCCCTACTTCGTCTCCTACCAGCTCACCGACAACCGCGCCATCAATGTGCAGTCGTCGTTCGGAGCGCTGACCCAGAGCAACGATCAGCGCACGCGCCTGCTCGACATCGATCTTCGCGTCGGCGACTATAAGCTGGACAGCACGCATGGCGGCCGGCCGGGCACCGCCGCCGCCGGCGCGATCCCCATCGAGGACGGGCCGGACGCCCTCGCCGTCAGCCTCTGGCTCGAAACCGACCGCCAGTTCAAGGAAGCGCTTCAGCTTTACGGGGCGGTGAAGACCAACCAGGACATCAAGCTGGCGCGGGAAGACAAGTCCCCGGATTTCTCCCCCGGACTGGCCGAAAAGTACCTGGAGCCCGTGGCGCCGCTCTCTTTCGACCGGTTCGCCTGGGAGGAGAAGGTCCGCAAGTATGGCCGCGCCTTCCGCGGCCATCCCGGCCTGCTGAACGCCGATGTCACCACCACCGGCGAGATCGAGACGCGCCGCTACGTGAGTACCGACGGAGCGGAAATCCGGATGTCGATGCCGCTCTACCGGCTGCTGATTTCGTCTTCCATCCGCGCCGCCGATGGCGAGGTGCTGGGGCTCACGCGGATGTTCATGTCCTTCCATCCCGAAGGCCTTCCGGGCGACGAGGAAGTGCTCCGTACCGTTTCCCAAATGGTGGACATGCTGCTGGCGTTGCAGAAGGCGCCCGTTGCCGAGCCTTACACCGGCCCCGCCATTCTCTCCGGCCGCGCCAGCGCCGTGTTCTTCCACGAAATCTTCGGCCATCGCATCGAGGGCGCGCGGCTCAAGGAGGAAGACGACGCGCAGACTTTCAAGAAGAAGATCAACCAGCCGGTCCTGCCCGATTTCCTCTCGGTGATCTCCGATCCGACGCTCCAGAGTTTCCGCGGCGCCGATCTGGTGGGCTACTACCCCTACGACGACGAAGGCGTGCAGGCTCGCCGCGTCATGGTGGTGGACAAGGGCGTCTTCAGAACATTCCTCATGTCGCGCTCCCCCATAGACGGCTTCGAGCAGTCCAATGGTCACGGGCGGCGGCAGCAGGGCTATCCGGTAGCTGCGCGGCAGTCGAACCTTCTGGTTGAGGCCTCGAAAACGGTTTCGCGCGCCGAGCTGAAGAAGATGCTGGTCGAGAGCGTCAAGGCGGCCGGCAAGCCCTATGGCCTGCTGTTCGATGACATCGAGGGCGGGTTCACGTTCACTTCGCGCCAACTGCCCAACTCGTTTAACGTCATGCCGGCCATCGTCTACCGCGTTTATCCCGATGGCCGCGAGGAGTTGGTGCGCGGGCTGAGCCTCATCGGCACGCCTCTCATCGCGTTCAGCAAGATCGTGGCTGCCGACGACCAGCCTGAAGTCTTCAACGGCGTCTGCGGCGCCGAATCGGGCTGGGTTCCGGTCTCCGCCGTCGCCCCGGGACTGCTGCTGGCGCAGATCGAAGTGCAGCGCAAGGAAAAATCGCAGGAGCGCCCGCCGATCCTGCCCGCGCCCGAAAGGAGTGCCCGATGAAACGCGCGCTCTGCCGCACTTTGCCGATCCTGCTCGGCCTGGCCGCAGCCGCTCTCGGTCAGGAGGACGTCGTGGTCAAGGCCATGCGCGACGAGCTGGCGCGCTCCATGGCGCAGCTTCGGATGGAGAATCTCGCCAAGCCCTACTTCATCGCCTATTGGATCGACGACACCAACGCGGCGATGGTCTCGGCCACGCTGGGCCAGCTTACGGCCTCGAACGAGGGCCGCAGCCGGATGCTCGCCGTGCAGGTCCGCGTTGGCGATTACATGCTGGACAACACCAATTTCGTCTCCGGGCGGCCTGGCTCCGTAGGCATCCGGGCGCTGCCACTCGATGACGACTACGATGAGATCCGCCGGCAGATCTGGCTCGCCACCGACGCCGAGTACAAGCAAGCGGGCGCCGCGCTGGCCGCCAAGGTATCCGCGCTCCAGCGCCGCAAGAATCTGAATCTTAGCGTCCTTCTGGGGGATTTCACGCGTCAGGATCCTGTGACCGTAAATGAGCCGGCTACTCGTTTGAAGATCGATGTGCCGGCGCTGGAGAAGCTCGCCAGGGAGCTGTCGGCCGTGTTCCGCGGCTATCCCGAGATACTCAGCTCGGGTGTGCAGATCACGGCGAGCAACGCGACCACGCGCCTGCTGAATAGCGAAGGCACGTTTGCGGCCGCGGTCAGGCCCTTCGTCCAGCTACAGGTCGGCGCACGGTCTCAGGCCGCCGACGGGGCTCCGGTCGAGGATTCTTTCCGCGTTTGCGGGCGCTCGCTGGACGCGCTCGGCAGCGACGAACTGCTGGCTCGGACCCGTGCGCTGCTTGCCCGAGTGAAGGCGCTGCGCGCCGCCCCGGCCCTGGGCCGGTACAACGGCCCGGTGTTGTTCGAGGACGAAGCCGGAGCTCAGGTGGTCGCCCAGGTCTTCGCGCCCGCGGTCAGCGCCATGCGCATTCCAGTCAGCGGGGACCCGCACGTTGAGACCCAGATACAGCAGGTTCTCGACCAGTTCGGGGTCTCGCTGGCCGACCGGCTGGGAGCCCGCGTCCTGCCGGAGGGCTTCGATGTAACGGACAATCCGCTACTGGCGACATTTGCCGGCGTGCCCCTGGTCGGCTCGCGCGCCATCGACCTGGAGGGGGTTCCGGCCCGGGAGACCAAGCTGGTCGGAAACGGCTGGCTGACGGCTCTACTGGCGACTCGCACTCCGACTGCCGAGGCCGGAGCCAGCACAGGAAGCGCCAGCACTCCGGGAACGGCTGCTCCCAGCAACCTGGTCCTGACGGCTCGCAAGCCGAGGACCGCCACCCAACTTCGCCAGGAGCTGTTGCGCATCGCCCACCAGCGCGGCGCGAAGTTCGGCGTCGTCGTCCGCCACGTCGGAGATAGCGAGCTGAATGGGTTGCTGCGGCTGGTGAACAGCCGTATGTCTGCGGACGGGGGCGGTGGGACGATCGCAGCCTACATGGTTTTCGACGACGGGCACGAAGAGCTGGCGCGCGCCGAGATCGCGCCGGTCCCCGTCGCCGCGTTCAAGGACATTGTGGCAGCAGGCGACAAACCTGGCGTATACCACATCGGCTCCCTCCTCTTCATGGGTTCGGTGACCGGAGGAGCCCCCAGCGTCTCCTGGTCCTCATACATCGTGCCGCCGCTGCTGTTTGAAGAGGCCTCGCTCAAGCAGCCCACGGGCCCATCGCCCACTTCGCCGGTCGTCCCGTCGCCGATGGCGGGCGGGGCTCGGTAGGATGCCAGTAGGGACAAGCGGAAGCACGCCCTACGGTAAACCCCCGTATTGCCCCAAGTTCTTGATTCTACGCCGTCTGGTCCTGGGTTGACGATCCTCTGTTATGATAGGGGCCAGATGAGCTTGCTGTCACCCAGATTGCAGTTACGGGTCGCGCAGAAACAGATCCTTACGCCTGGGCTGGTTCAGATGGTCACGGTGCTGCAACTGAACCGGCTGGAGCTGCGCGAGATGCTCTCCCAGGAGGTCGCGCAGAACCCGGTCCTCGAAGAGTCGGCCGATGAAGCCGGCGAGGAACTCAGCCCCGAAGAGCTCCAGCAACTGCTCGAGGCCGACGAGAGGGCGGCGGACCCGGCCGACAAATCGTTCCTCGAAGCCGCGGACGGCGATGGTTATGTGGCCGCCGGGCCGCCGGAAGGCGAGGCCGAGGCGCCCGAGCCGGTTGCGGGCGCGCCCGAAGCCGCGGCCGAACCCGCGGCGGAGCCGGTCGAAGGCGCCGAAATCGCGGAACCGAAGGCCGCCACCGACCCGTTCGATGAGATCGACTTCGGTTCTTTCTTCGACGACTACCTCGATCCCGGACACCGCAGCCCGTCCTCCGAGCAGATCGACAAGCCGTCCTTCGAGACCTTCCTCTCCGCCCCCGTCACGCTGGGCGAGTACCTGCGCTCGCAGTTGAGCATGGTGCCGATGGCGGACGACATCCGCGACGCCGCCGATTCGATCATCGGCAATCTGGACGAGGCCGGTTACCTGACTGCTTCGCTCGAGGAAATCGCGTCGAGCGGCGACCACACCGTCGGCGACGTGCAAGCGGCGCTGGCTGAAGTGCAGAAGCTCGATCCCGCCGGCGTGGGTGCGCGCGACGTCCGCGAGTGCCTGCTGCTCCAGCTCGAGAGCCGCAACGGCCGCGGCGGCGTGGCCTGGGAGATTGTAGCCGGCCACCTCAAGCTGGTCGAGCTGAAGCAGTACCGCGAACTGGCGCGCCTGCTGGGACGGCCGATCGAGCACATACAGACCGCCGTGTATGTCATCCACCACCTGAACCCGCGCCCCGGGCTGAAGTACTCCGGCCAGGGCGCGCGCCAGGTGGAGCCGGACGTCTACATTTTCAAGGACGGCGACCAGTACATCATCCAGCTCAACGACGAGGACCTGCCGCAGTTGCGCCTGAACGCCAGCTACCGGCGCATGCTCGACCGCAACCAGGAGCCAAGCAAGGAGGTCCGCAACTACGTCAAGGAGCGCTATGCCTCCGCGCTCCAGCTCATGAAGAACATCGAGCAGCGCAAGCAGACCATTCTGCGGGTGTGCCAGTCGATCGTGCGGCGGCAGATGGATTTCCTTGACCGGGGCCTTGACCAGCTCAAGCCGATGATGATCAAGGAAATCGCCGAGGAGATCGGCGTTCACCCCTCTACCGTCAGCCGCGCCGTGGCGAACAAGTACGCCCACACGCCGCAAGGCGTTTTCGAGCTGCGCTATTTCTTCTCGGAGGCGGTGCAGGGGCCGGTAGGCGCGGCAACCCCGCTGCTCATCGTCAAGCGTATGGTGAAGAAGATGATCGAGGGCGAGAACGCGGCGCATCCGCTGACCGACGAGCAGATCACCGCCCGCCTGCAGTCGGCGGGCATTCAGGTCACGCGGCGCACCGTCGCCAAGTACCGGGAAGACATGAAGATTCCATCCACGCATCAGAGGCGCGTCCGCGCCTGATCGGGAATTGGAGGGACGCAATGAAGATCACCTATACTGGCAAGCCGGAAGCGTTAACTCCAGCCGAGAACAAAAAGATCGAAGCCAAGTTCGCCAAACTCGCCAAACTTCTGGATGCCCCAGGCGGGGAGCGCGAGGTCCACGTCATCCTGGCGGAGCAGCGCCACATGAAGCGGGCCGAGATCACCATCCAGTATCACGACCACCGGTTGTTCGGCGAGGAAAGCGCGGCGGACGCCTTCACCGCCATTTCGACCGTCATCGAGAAGGCGGAGAAGCAGATCCTCAGGCTTCGTGAGAAGTGGCGCGATACCAAGCGCATCCCGAAGGAAGAGCCTGCGGCCGAGGCCCCTGTGGCCAAGGGCAGCGCAAAGCCGAAACCGGAACCCGAGCACGACGCCGAGACCGATTCCGGCCCGCACGTGTTCCGCCCCGACCACCATCAGCGCCGCAAGCCCATGACGCTCGATGAGGCGATACTCGAGATCGACGGGCGCGATTACGTCGTCTACCGGGATGCCGAGAGCGACCGTGTGAGCGTGCTCATCCGCAGGCGGGACGGCAATTTCGACTTGATCGAAGCGTGAAAACCACAAAGAAGACGTCCCGTGGCCGGTCCAAACCGCCGGAGCTGGTAATCGTCACCGGTCTGAGCGGTTCGGGTAAGGGGACCGTCCTCAAGTGCCTGGAGGATCTGGGTTACTACTCCGTAGATAATCTGCCGGTCGGCCTGCTCCCCAAGTTTGCCGAGCTGGTGAAGAGCTCGCCGCAGGTGCAGCGGGCCGCGCTGGTGTTCGACATCCGCGAAGGCTCGGGCGTGCAGCGCTTTCCGCAGCTCTACGCCCGCATCCGGCGGCAGATCCCCTCGCGGCTGTTGTTTCTGGAGGCGGACGACGCCACCCTCGTGCGGCGCTTCAGCGAGACGAGGCGGCCGCACCCGCTCGGCACGGAGCGCTCGGTGCTGCGCAGCGTCAAGCGGGAGCGGCAGATGCTGGCGCCTATCCGCGCGCTGGCGGATCACATCGTCAACACCTCGAAGTTCAACGTCCACGAGTTGCGCGAGCTGATGGGCGAGACCTTCGGCGGCGGGCGCGATCAGTCGAAGATCATGATCTACGTCACCAGCTTCGGCTACCGCCACGGCGTGCCGGCGGACAGCGACCTGGTCTTCGACGTCCGCTTCCTGCCCAACCCGAACTACATCCCGCAGTTCAAGAAGCTCAGCGGCCGGCATCCCTCGGTGGCGCGCTACATCCGCTCCTTTCCGCAGACCACCGAATTTGTCGACCGCATCGCCGACCTGCTCATCTACCTCCTGCCGCACTACATCCGCGAGGGCAAGAGCTACCTGACCATCGCCTTCGGCTGCACCGGCGGGCAGCACCGCTCGGTGATGATCACCGACGAAGTCCGCCGCCGCCTCCTCCGCGCCGGCTTCAAGGTCAAGGCCACCCACCGCGACATCGTCAAGGCGGGGTAGAGGGGCCGTTTGGCCTGCCGCACAAGCCCTTACTCGGGTTTCTCGTAGTGAATCGCCGAATCCGCCGCGAACCGCTTGTATTCTGCGTAGCGAATATCCATGCGGGTCCGCAGCGGGCCGGTCCGGAAGTCCAGCGTATCGTCGGAGTAGGTGTGGACCGGGAACCGGAAGTTCCCATCCACCGGCGCCCAGACCGTGGTGAAACGCGGAAAGAGGTTCTCGTTCTTCATGCTGCGGATGTCGGGCACGGCCTTGCCCACCGTGCGCACGATCGAATCGTCCGTCTTGCTCGCCCAGAGCATGCCGTCGAACAACCGCTGGCCGGCCAGGATCTGCCGCGGGCGCACCTGGAGCACGTAGCACTCCACGCCATCCACCGTCTCCTCGCCCTTGAAGCGCGTCTCGTAGGCCCACAACTGCTCGGTCGAAAACAGGAACGGCTGCACCTGGCGGATGTCCTCGAAGTCCTCGTCGGTGAGCTTCAGGCGGAGGAGCCGGTCGATAGGTTTCCCGATCAGCTTCTCGCTGCGCTCTCCGCCCGGGGAAAAGACGACCTCGCGCACCTCGCGGTACTCGCCGGTTTGCGCGCCCGTCGGCGAAAGCTCAATCACGGTGACGCTCTGCCGATACGTGTACTGGTCGAGCGCGGCCCGCGTCTGGGTGGCCCGTGCAGCCACCCGCCCGGCCAGGCCGGGCGGCGGCTCCTGCGCCGCCGCCCGGGGAGCGGAGAGGGCGGATGCTAAGATGATCCAGATGCTCGCCACTCGGCACGCGCTTCGCAATGCGTGGGTGGGAATCGCGCTGGCGGTTTCGATTGCCGGCATTGTGTATGCCAACCTTCAGAGTATACGCGCGCCGGTCGCGGCCCCCCTTCTCGCCTCCTTCGTCATCGAGCTCTGCCTTTACGCGGTGCCCGGGCTTGAAGGCCCCCGCAAGCGTCTCGAGCAGCGGCTGCGCCGGCCCGCGCTGGCACTCCTGATGACGGCCAGCGCCGCCCTGCCGTACTGCGTCTATGCGCTGCCCACCGGCGTGTTCCGGCCGGCGTCGCTCGGCGGGATTCTTGCGCTCGCCTCCGTCGCGTCGTTCTGGTACGTCTTCTTCCCTCGCCGGCCGGCCATCGACCTGGCCTACGTCGCCCTGGTGGCTGCGGTGCTCCTGTTCTATCCCTTCGCGGGCATCTATGGAACGCCCGTGCCGCGCCTGCCGATCTCCATCCTGGGCTCGCTGATGTGGACGCGGCTGGCCATCTTCGAGTGCCTCTCTCTTGGAAACATGCAGACGGAGGGCTTCGGATTCTTGCCGCGCCGCCGGGAGTGGACGGCCGGCGTTGTCAACTTTCTGCTCTTCCTGCCGGTGGGCGCGCTGCTCGGCTGGGCGCTGAAGTTCGCGCGCTTCCACCCCAGAAATGGAGACTGGCGCGTGACGGCGCTCTTCGCCGCCGCGACGTTCCTGGGAATGCTGTGGCTGGTGGCACTGCGCGAGGAGTTTTTCTTTCGTGGCCTCGTGCAGCGCTGGCTCGGCCGCTGGCTGAAGAACGATTGGGCCGGCCTCGCGGCGGCCTCGGTCCTGTTCGGCCTGTTGCATCTGTCCTTCCGCCAATTCCCCAACTGGCGCTTCGCGATCCTGGCCGCCGTCGCCGGAGCCTTCTACGGCCGCGCCTACCTCACCACCCGCAGCGTCCGCGCCGCCATGGTCACGCACGCGCTCGTCAACACGGTGTGGCGGGTGTTCTTCTCGTGACTCGTGGGGCTGGCAGGGTGCGGCCGCAGCGAACTTGACATCGCCGCTGCCGGGAGCGCATATTCCGAGAGATGGCTCACTCTCTCGGTATCCGTCAGGATGGCGCGTTGGACCTGGTGTCGCTCGGCGCGCTGGTTCATCGCCTCGACCCGGGCGTCATCCCGTTTCGCAAAGCGGCCCAGTGCCAGATCCACGTCAGCGGCGGCGAGTTCAATGTGGCCGCCAACCTGGCGGATTGTTTCGGCCTGCGGACGGCCATCGTCACCGCGATGTCCGACTATCCGATCGGCGATCTGATCGCGGAGCGCGTCAGGGCCATGGGCGTCAAGCCCTTCTACAAGCACTTCCAGCACGACGGCGTCCGGGGACCGAACATGGCGACCGTCTACAGCGACCGCGGCTATGGGGTGCGTCCCCCGGTGGTGTTCTACAACCGGTCGAACGAGGCCGCGGCCCGCCTCAAACCCGGCGACTTCGACTGGAGCGCGATCTTCCAGGGCGGCGTGCGGTGGTTTCACAGCGGCGGGATTTTTGCGGCGCTCTCCGAGACGACCGCGGAGCTGGTGATCGAAGGCATGCAGGCGGCCAAGGCTGCCGGCGCGTTCGTCTCCTTCGACCTCAATTTCCGCGAGAAGCTCTGGAGGGTGTCCGGAGGCGCGGACCGGGCTCAGGAAGTGCTCGGGCGCATCGTGAAGAACGTCGATGTTCTGGTCGGCAACGAGGAAGACCTCCAGAAGGGCCTGGGAATCCCCGGTCCCGCGGTCGCCGCGCAATCCAAGCTCGATCCGAGCGCGTTCTTCGCGATGATCTCTAAGGTGGTGGAGCGGTACCCCGGCATCAAGGCGGTCGCCACGACGTTGCGCGAGGTTCACTCGACCAGCCGGCACAGTTGGGGAGCGGTGGCCTGGGTGGATGGCGAGAACTGCGTCTCTCCGGTTTGCGAGCTGGACATCTGCGACCGCGTGGGCGGTGGAGACGGGTTCGCCGCCGGGTTCTTCTACGGCCTGCTCACGGGCGAGGCGCCGCAGGAATGCGTGCGGCTCGGCTGGGCCCACGGCGCGCTGCTCACCACGTTTCCCGGAGACACCACCATGGCGACCGCGGACCAAGTTCGCGCCTTCGCCAAGGGCGGCTCGGCGCGCATCCAGCGCTAGGCGGCGCTCTCCGAATTTACGCGTCCAGCTTCGCCGGTGTCAGCCTGGGCGAGAGGACGTGCAGCGCCCCCAGCGCGACCAGGTACGCCAAGCCGGCCACGATGAACAGCGGCACGTAGCTGTGGGTCAACTGCACCACCCGTCCCACCACAAGCTGGAACAGGACGCCGCCCAGCGCCCCGAGCATTCCGCCGAAACCCACCACGCTGCCCACTGCCGACTTCGGGAACAGATCGGATGGCAGTGTGAAGAGATTCGCCGACCACCCCTGGTGCGCGGCCATAGCCAGCCCGATCAGCCCCACCACCAGCCAAAGATTGTGCGTGTAGGGAGCCAAGACCACCGGCAGGACTAACAGCGCGCACAGCAGCATGGCGCCTTTACGGGCCGAGTTATGGCTCCTGCCGCCGGTCATCATGACCCCCGACAGCCAGCCGCCCGCCACGCTTCCAACCGTGGCGATGGCGTAGCACACCACCACCGGGAGGCGGTTGGCACGGATATCCAGATTGAACGTGGCCTGCAAGTAAGTCGGCAGCCAGAACAGGTAGAACCACCAGATGGGATCCGTGCACATCTTGGCCACGGCGAAGGCCCACGTTTCTCTGCACGGAACGATGCGCTTCCAGGGCACGCCGGTCGGGGCCGGCTCGCGGTCGCTCTCGAT
Organism: Bryobacterales bacterium; assembly: GCA_963719445.1. Classification (GTDB taxonomy): domain Bacteria; phylum Acidobacteriota; class Terriglobia; order Bryobacterales; family Bryobacteraceae; genus DASWZN01. The sequence goes on along the minus strand of OY970385.1, from coordinate 787,621 downwards.
GTACGCCAATTCGGCCGGAGAAACGCGGCGATGCTCCTCGGGCTTGCGGTAAAGCCACAGCCAGAAGGCTAACCAGATGAACCCCGTCGCGCCGGTCGCGACGAACACGCCGCGCCACCCCAGCAGGTCCTTGAAGAAAACGACAACGATCGGCACGGCCAGAGCGCCGGCATTGGCGCCCGAGTTAAAAATACCGTTGGCAAGCGCGCGCTCTCTCCGGGGAAACCATTCGGCCACGGTCTTGATGCAGGCGGGGAAATTGGCCGCCTCGCCCAGCCCCAGGAAGAACATGGCGATGGCAAACGTGAGCACGGAGCCGGCCGCCCCCGGCGACATTGCCGCTAAGCTCCACGCACCCATGGCCAGCGCGAAACCCAGCCGCGTGCCCAGGCGGTCCGTCAGCCTTCCGGCGCACACCAGGCCGATGGCATACGCCGCCTGGAAAGCGGAGGTCATGTAGGAATACTGCTCGCTGTTCCAGTTGAAGATGCCTTGCAGCTCTTGGTTGAGGTATGCCAGAACGCCGCGGTCCACGTACGCGATCACCGTGGCAAAGAAGAGCAGCGCGCAAACGCTCCAGCGGTAGTATGTCATCCGTCGAACGGCTGTGTTTGGGGTAGTCACCTGTTTCAGGATACGCGCATCCGGGTGCTGAGGGATGTGAGAAGATCGGGCTAACCATGACCAAAGCATCCCCGCTGCGCCTCGAGAAGCTCTCCCTGGGGGTGGGGGACCGTTTCGGGCATCAGGCCGGAGCCCAGCTCCGGGCCTGCATGATGGCCGCCCAGGCCGGCGCCGCTGTCATTCCGGTCTGGAACAAGTCGGACCGCGAGCACCGTATCATCGGATCGGAGCCTTCGGCGGTGCGGGCCGCGGCGGACCGGGCCGTGCGTGAACTCGGCTGGCAACGGCCCTACCACGTGGACGCCGACCACATCACCTTGCGGACGGTGGATCGCTTCATCCCCGCTTGCGACTTCTACACCATTGACGTCGCCGGCGCGATCGGACAACCGGCCGGAGCCGCGGATCTCGACGCATTCCTCGCCCGGCACGCCGAACTGGCCGGCCGCGTGGCGGTCGCCGGCATCGATGGCGGCCTCGAGATTCCGCCCGGCTCGCTCCAGGAGATCGCACGGCGATACCTTTATGCCGTGCGCGAAGCCGGGCGAATCTATCGCCACATCGAAGAGCACAGGGACGGGGCGGCATTCATCCCCGAGATTTCGATGGACGAGACCGACGCGCCGCAAACTCCGGCCGAGCTGCTGATCATCCTGGCGGCGATTGCGGACGAAGGCATTCCCATCCAGACCATCGCGCCGAAGTTCACCGGCCGCTTCAACAAGGGCGTGGATTACGTGGGAGACATCGCGGAGTTCGAGAGCTGCTTCCGCGGCGATCTGGCCGTCGTGGCTTACGCGGTCCGGCAGTATTCTTTGCCCTCGAACCTCAAACTCAGTGTCCATTCCGGGAGCGACAAGTTTTCGATCTACCAACCGATGCGGCGGGCGCTTCGGGACTTCGGCGCCGGGGTTCACCTGAAGACGGCAGGCACAACCTGGCTCGAGGAGCTGATCGGGCTGGCGGAAGCCGGCGGAAACGGCCTCGCGCTCGTCCAGGAGATCTACGCCGAGGCCTGGAGCCGCCGCGAGGAGCTATGCGCGCCTTACGCCGCCGTGATCGATATCGACGCCGTCCGCCTTCCCACTCCCGCCGAGGTGCGTGGCTGGACTCCGGAGCACTACGTGGCCGCGCTGCGGCACGACCCTTCGAACCCCCTCTTCAACCCGGACCTGCGCCAGTTGCTGCACGTGGGCTACAAGATCGCCGCGAATATGGGCCGCCGTTTCCTGGATGCGCTGGAGCGGCACGAGGAGCCCATCTCCCGCAACGTGACCCAAAACTTGTGGGCGCGCCACATCCGGCCGCTGTTTCTGGCAGACTGACCCGCTCCCACGTGCTGGAGCATGCCCACGGGCGCGCGGAACATTCGCAACCCGAATGTCGTAAGTGTGATACTGTATCCCCCTGAAGGAGTGAAGTATGTCTGAAGGCAAGTGGAATCGGCGAGAGGTCATCCAATCCGCGCTGGCGCTGGTGCCCGGCGCGGGCTTGAACTGGGACGCGCTCCCGTCCGCCAGGTCGGTCGCCTCCGGCCCGGAGCAGTTCGACGCCGTGATCGTCGGAGCGGGACTGGGCGGGCTGAGCTGCGGGGCGGCGTTCGCCAGGCAGGGATTCAAGACCCTGATCCTCGAGAAGCACGACAAGCCCGGGGGGTACGCCACCACGTTCCGGCGGCCGGGAGGCTTTGTGTTCGACGTCTCGCTGCACTCGACGACGGTGGGCGAGCGCGGCGGCATCCGCAACCTGATCCCCGGCTTCCCCGAGATCACCGACGTCGAGTTCGTCCCGCACCGCACCCTCTACCGCGCCATCTTTCCCGATCACGACATACGCGTCCCGCTCCGGGACCTCCCCGCTTACGTCAAGAACCTGGTGAGCCTGTTCCCCGCGGAGGATGCGGGCATCCGGGCGCTCTTCGACGACATGAAGGGCGTGGCCACGGACATCGCCAGGGCGTCGCAGGCCGCCGGCAAGATCGAGATGAGCAGGTTCCCGGTGGAATTCCCGCACCTGGTGCGCTCCGCGGGTGCGACCTGGGGCACGATGATGGACTCGCACATCAAAGACGCCCGTCTGAAGGCCATCGTCTCGGCGCTGTGGGCCTACTACGGCCTGCCGCCCTCAAAGCTGGCGAGCTTCTACTACGCGCTGCCGACACTCGGCTATCTCGAGGAGGGCGGTTACTATCCCAGGGGCAGGTCGCAGAAGATCAGCGACGCACTGGCTGCCTTCATCACGTCCCGGGGCGGCAAGGTAATGCTCAACACGGAGGTGGTGAAAGTCCTGGTCAGGAACGGTCCGGCTTACGGCGTGAGAACGGCGGACGGCCACGAGTACACCGGCAAGGCCATCATCGCCAACTCGAATCCCCACGACCTGTTCCACTCCCTGGTCGAAGACGACGCGCGCCTGAAAGTCTATCTGGAGCGTATGGACCGCTGGACGCCCAGCCTCTCCACCTTCGAGGTGTTCCTTGGCCTCAAGAAGGATCTGGTGGGCGAGCTGGGCATTCCCGATACCGAGATCTTCTGCGCCCCTGGGTACGATCCCGAGGCCGAATACGCAGCCGCGCTCAGCGCCGACGTGACCAATCCCAGCCTGGGCGTCATGCTATACGACAATCTATTCCCCGGTTACTCCCCGCCAGGGAAGAACACGATCAGCCTCATCACGCTCCAGGGCTTCGGTCATTGGGAGAAGTATGAGGCCGACTACCGGCAGGGACATAAGGCCGCCTACCGGGCGGAGAAAGAGCGAATCGCCGGCATCCTGATCCGCCGCGCCGAGGAACGGCTGCTGCCGGGGCTTTCGAAAGCGATCGAGATCAGGGAAATCGGAACGCCGCTCACCAATCTCCGTTACACGGGCAACTATCGCGGCTCGATTTACGGCTGGGACCAGACGCTGGACAACTCCGGCATGCGCCGCATGGCCCACACCACCCCGATCCCCAACCTCTACCTCTCGGGCGCGTGGACCCGGCCGGGCGGCGGCTACGGCGGCGTCCTGATGAGCGGTATCGACTGCTTCAAGGAAGCCACGCGGAACTGGAGTTGAGCCGCGGCGCCGCTGGCCTCTTGCGCCCCAGGCGCTGGGCGTTCTAAGCGCCCGCGCTAGGACTGCGCCGGTCTCTGGGCCCAAGGTAGGTTGCCAGCCACGCTCGCGCGAACTTCCAGTCGCGCTTCACCGTGATCTCGGATACACCCAGCTGCTCCGCGATCTCCTTTTCCTCCAGACCCGCGAAAAGCCTGAGTTCACTCACCCGCGCCGCCCTGGGTTCGGCCTCCTCCAGGGCGGTCAAAGCCTCATCGATTGAAAGGAGATCCTCGTAAGAGCAGGTGACGCCGGGGTCCGCCTGTTCCAGCGGAACCTTCTGTCCTCCCCCGCCGCGGCGGGCGGCCCGTTCGCCCGCGCGTGATCGATCAGAATCCGCCGCAACGTCGTCGCCGCCACGGCAAAAAAGTGCGCGCGATCCCGCCAGGAAGGCGGCTGCGCGTCTGATAGCCGCAGGAACAGCTCATGCACCAGAGCCGTAGGTTGAAGCGTGTGCCCTGGCCGCTCCGCGCTGAGCAGACGGGACGACATCACGCGCAGCTCGGAATAGACCGCGGAGATGACCCTGCCGGCGCTCTCCGCGTCGGCTTGATTCCAGTCGCGGAGGAGCCGCGTGATGGAAGCCTCCTCGGCCGCTGGAGCTTTACCGCCCAAAAGGCCCTCCTTAAAGAGAGATGATACTTGAGACCGCGAGAATACGCTATGGAAGATGAACGGGAAATGACCACCAGCGTTCCAGCCTCGCCGGCGGCCGGAGTGCGGCTCCGGCGTGTGCGCGAGGTGTTCGAAGCGGCCAGCGCGGCCGAAGAGCCGGCCCGAGCCGCGTTGCTCGACCGCGAGTGCGGGTCCGATTCGGATCTCCGGTCCGAGGTGGAAACCCTCCTCCGCGCCGATCGCATGCCGCATCCGGTTCTGGATAGTCCGTTGGTTGTGCCTGGTCTGGGTTCCGGCGCGCTCGCTGACGGCGAATGCGTCGCACGCTATCGCATTGTGCGCGAAATCGGTAGAGGAGGGATGGGATCCGTCTACCTCGCCGGGTTGAGCGACGGCAGTTCCCACGACCGTTTTGCGCTCAAGTTGGTGTCATTGCCCTCTCCGGAGCTGGCGCGCCGTTTGGAACGGGAAACCCGGATTTTGAGCCGCCTGGAGCATCCTCACATCGCCCGTCTGCTTGACTCAGGTTTCACCGCCGCCGGCCTCCCGTTCCTTGTCATGGAGTTCGTCGATGGTCAGCCGATTGACCGCTATTGCAGCCAGAATCGCCTGCCGATCCGGGAACGCGCCCGGATCTTCCGCCAGGTATGCGCGGCCGTGCGATATCTTCATCAGAATCTGGTGGTGCACCGCGATTTGAAACCCGCCAATATCCTGGTCACGGCGGACGGCGCAGTCAAAGTCGTCGATTTCGGCCTCGCTAAGCCCCTTGAGCCCGTCTCCGATGCCGCGGCGCCTGGCATAACGCTGGCGCCGATGACTCCCGAGTACGCCAGCCCCGAACAGATTCGAGGCGACGCGATTTCGACGCTTACCGACGTCTACGCACTGGGAGCGGTCCTTTACGACGTTCTCGCCGAAGTCAGGCCTTTTCGAGGCGGCGCCTTAGAGGTGCTCAGAAAGGTCTCTCAGGACGACCCCCCGAGACCCAGCGCGGCCAGGCCCAGAGCGGGAATCCCGGCGGATCTCGATACGGTCGTAGTCAAGGCAATGCAGAAGGAGCCCGGGCGCCGGTATGCCTCCGTGGAGCAGTTGGACGAGGACCTCCGGCGTTACCTGGAGGGCTTGCCCATTCTGGCTCGCGGCGATTCCCTGTGGTATCGGACCCGCAAGTTCGCGTCGCGTCAGAAAACTCTCTTGGCCGCGACCGCGGCGGTTCTCGCCGTGCTCGTGGGGGGCATCGCAGCCATCCACATGGAAGCGCGCGTGGCGCAGCGGGAACGAGTGCGCGCCGAAGAGCGCGCCAGGGAGGCTGAACACGAGCGCGTCCGCGCTCAACAGGGCGAAGCGGAAGCGCTGCGCCAGAGGGCGGAGGCCGATCGCCGGCTCGGCGAGTTGCAGAGGCTCGCACACGGCTCCGCTCGCGCCTACCAGGCCACCTTCGAGCCCGGCAACCGGCAAGCCGCCGCGCTGCTCGCCGAAGCCACGCGCGACTCGTTGCTCGCCCTCGACCGGGAAGGAATACTCGAGCCCAGGATGTTGCCACTATTGGACACCGCGGCGGCCGACTTACGCAGCCGCGATCTGGCTTCCTCGCCACGCTGGCAGATACCGCACGGATGGAGGGCGGCGGCCGTGAACCCCGAAGAATATCGCGTGGGGATCGATCGCCAGTTCCTCTACGCGGGTAAACCCAGCCTGTTTCTGCGCTCGCTGGTAGAGCGTCCGTCCGGAGGCGTGAGCCTCTATCAGGAGTTCAGCGCGGTGCGGTATCGCGGCAAACGCGTCCGCCTGTCCGCGGTTCTACGAACGGATCGGGCCGAGGGCGTCGCGTTTCTCGGGCTGTACACGGTAGCCGGAGACGAACAAGGGTTCCGAAGGGTTGAAGTCACCGGATCGGGCCACTGGACCCGCAGGGACGTAGTCACCGATATTCCGTCGGATGCGGATCTTATTCGCTTCATGTTCTCCTTGCTGGGCGCCGGAACGGCGTGGGCGGGCAATTTCGATTTCCAGGAAGTCGGCCGTTCAGTGCCTCTCACCATCAGAGCTCCCCGGAATCTGGATTTTACAGCGCAACCCTAAGGAAGGAGAAATCGCTCTATGTCGAACGTTTACAAGAAGTTGTTGGTAGCCGCTGGCATCGCCGCGGCTGCGCTTCTCGCCACTGCCGCCGCGCCCGAAGGCTGGTATTTGGCCGGCAGCAAGCCCGCCAACTACGATACCGGCGTGGACCGGGATACGGTCTTCAACGCCAAGCCGAGCGCCTACCTGAAGGCGAAAGCGGACCAGGAAGGCTTCGGAACGCTGATGCAGGATTTTTCGGCCGACCAGTACGTGGGCAAGCGCGTGCGCCTCAGCGCGTTCGTCAAGTCCGGCAACGTCACGCGTTGGGCGGGCTTGTGGATGCGCGTCGATGGCATGCCCAAAGCTCCGTCTCTCGCCTTCGACAACATGCAGGATCGCCCGATTAAGGGAACCACGGAGTGGCGGCGCTACGAGGTGGTTTTGGATGTGCCACGGGGCGCTACGGGGATCTTCTTTGGCATCCTTCTGGACGGTCCCGGCGAGGTCTGGTTGAACAGCACGAATATTGAGGTCGTCGGCACGAATGTGCCGGTCACGGGACACGCCCGGCTCGAAGCACCGCAGAACTTGGGGTTCGATCGCTAGCGCCCGTGGGCTCATCCGGCGGGCGCCGCCAGTCCTTCGAAATCCCTTTCCGAGCCGAGGCCGGCCCGGTAGAATTGATCCAGATGAGAGCGGTCCGCACGCGTTTAAGTGTTTCGTACCCGATTCTGGGCCGCGACCGTCTGTCATACCCAATAGGAGCCGCAATGCACAGGTCAAACTACGCCATTCTTCTTGCCGGTCTGCTCCTGGCAGCCGCCGCGGCGTTCGGCCAGAACGCCAGCGGATCGCTAGGCGCCACGGTTATGGACGCGAGCGGCGCGGTGGTTCCCGGCGCCAAGGTCGTCTTGACGAACGAGGCCACCGGAGCCGCCCGCGACACGGCCTCGAACGCCAGCGGGTTCTTCAACATCCCGGCCATTCAGCCCGGCTCGTATACGTTGACGATCTCGGCGCCGGGCTTCGCGCCCTGGCAGCGAACGAACATCGTCTTCAATCAGGGCGAGAGCAGAACGCTGCCGAACGTCACCCTTCAGGTCGGCATGGCCAACGAGCACGTTCAGGTCGAGGCCGATGCTGGAGGGGTCGCGCCGGTTGACACCGGCGAATCCCGGCAGACCCTCGACGCCACCATGGTCACCAACCTGCCGATTCAGGGCCGGGACGCGGGCGAGCTGCTCAAGATCATGCCCGGGATGGGCATGAACCGGGGTCTGGCGCAGAGCGGCTGGAGCAGCCTCGTGACGCAGAGTAACGTGGGCCCGATCGGCCAGTATTCGGCCAACGGAACCCAGCCCTACGGCGGGATGACCATGACCATGGATGGCGCCAATCTGGTGGATCCCGGCAATATGGGCACCCAGGTCGCCAACATCAACAGGGAGCAGACAGCGGAGGTCACGCTTCTCAACTCGGCATACGGCGCCGAGTATGCGAAGGGACCGGTGACGTTCCAGGCCGTGGGGAAGAGCGGCTCGGCTCACTTCCACGGGTCGGTCTATGTTTACGGCCGCCAGTCGTCCCTGGACTCCACGGACTCACTCACCAGGGGGCTTGGAGGCAGGAAGGGCCAGTACAGTGCCGTCTATCCGGGCGGCGAAATCGGCGGCCCGGTCTTGATTCCGGGCACGAATTTCAACCGGCAGCGCGACAAGCTCTTTTTCTACATCGCCCCGGAGGGAATGAACCAGGCGCCGGAGCCCACCTGGCACTCCTATTTCATCCCCACCGCGCAGATGCTCCAAGGAAACTTCTCGCCCGCGTACCTCGCCAGCCTCGGCACCGGGTTCGCATCCGCTTACGGAGCGGATGCCGTCGCGCCCACGCTTCACGGCGGCGCGGCAGCCTACCCCGGGGGTTACATTCCGCAGACCCTGCTCGATCCGACCTCGTTGGCCTACGCCAGGATCTTCCCGACTCCATACTGGTCGCAGCCCAATGGGTCCGGCGCCAATTATTACTACGAGCAGGACTTCCCGGTAGATCGCGCGGAGATCAGAATCCGCCTGGACTACAACGTCAGCGACAACACCAAAGCGTTTTTCTCCTGGAACCGGCAGGACGAGTGGGATCAGAACCCGATCGGCGTCTGGTACTATCCGGGCAACACTCTTCCGTATCCTTCGGCGATGCCCGCCCATCAGGTTTCGAACATCTTCAGCGCGAACCTGACGCACGTATTCAGTCCCACGCTTACCAACGAGACCGTGGCCGCGCTCGCGAAATTCCTCAACCCCGTCGTACTCCAGAACCCCGCGGCGGTGAATCCGACCAGCCTGGGGTTGACTGGTTTCAAGCCCCTGACCGCGGATCCATACACGCCGCAGATTCCGAACATTATTAGCTGGGCCGGCGGCATCCCGGGCTACTACGCGCCGGCGTTCGGCACCAGTTTCTACGGAGGCGACTTCGGCAAGATGTCAATGGACCCGTCCCTGGCGGACAACCTGTCCAAGGTCGCGGGCACGCACACGATGAAGTTCGGAGCCTACTGGGACTTTGCACGGAACTACCAGCCCGGCGGCCTCGGTAACTGGCCCCAGGGCATGGTCGAGTTCGACAACACCGGCGCCACGACCACCGGCAACGTGATGGCCGATTTCCTCACCGGCCGCGTTCAATCCTTCCAGCAGGTGACCGCGCTCAGCGTTTACAACATGAAATACAGCCAGTATTCGCTTTACGCGCAGGACCAGTGGAAAGCGCATCGGAGGCTGACGCTCACTTACGGCGTCCGCATGGATCACATGGGCCAGTGGTACCCAATCAGCGGACCGGGTCTGGCGGTCTGGGACCCGGCCTCTTACAACAACACCTCGCAGGCCGGCCCCTGGACCGGACTGCTGTGGCACGGCATCGACAGCAAGATCCCCATCTCCGGCTTCCCGTCCCGTCTCTTCTTCCCCGAACCGCGATTCGGCGCAGCCTTCGATGTGTTCGGGAACGGAAAGACCGTCATTCGCGGCGGTTTCGGCGTCTATCGCTTCCAGATCTCGTACAACAGCGCCACCACCGGCGGAATCTACGACGAGTCCGCCAATATCGCCAGCTACAACATCGAAAACCCGCCGAATCTCGGCTGGAACTTCGCGCAGTACGGTCTGCCGGGAAACGGCGTGGGCGGGCTGGGCGGCAGCATGGCCGCGATGCAGCAGGGCGACTCGAGGACGCCGTATACCGAGAGCTACGATCTGATCGTCTCCCAGCGCGCGCCCTGGCGCTCCATCGTGGAGATCGAGTATACGGGCAACCGGAGCCACGACCTGCTGGTCTCGTCCAATGGCGGGAGCGTCCCGTCTTTGGGCAACCTCAACAAGACGCCGCTCGGCGCCTACTTCCTTCCCGACCCTCTGACGGGAGTGGTGTACGACCCGGCCACGAATGAGGAGCCCTTGCAGGATTACCGGCCCTATCGGAACTACCAGACCATGATGCTCTCGACCCATGCCGGGTATCAGAACTACAACGCCCTCCAGGCGTCGTGGAACAAACAGTCCGGGCGAACCACTTTCATGGTGAATTACACGTTTGGTAAGGCGCTCGGGATCCGCGACGGCCGCAGCGACAATGGCGCCGGCAACGGCGTTGCCACCGACCCGTGGAATCTCCGTGACAACTACGGCCCCCTCGCCTACGACCATACGCACATCTTTAACGCCGCGTATGTGGTCAATCTCCCCAAGTTCGTCCGTGGCAATCTCGTCCTGGGCGGCGTGGTGAACGGGTGGTCGGTTTCCGGGATGACCCAGTTGCAGAGCGGCGCTCCGATTCAGCCCAACACGGGAGGCAACCTCAACCTGGTCACTACCGGCGCGCTGAACAGCCTGATGTGGCTCGGCACCGACTCCCAGAACATCCTCCCGGTCCTCACCTGCGATCCGCGCGCGGGCCTGAAATCGGGCCAGTACTTCAATCCCAACTGCTTCGCGCTGGCGCCTCAGGGAACCAACGGCCCGGCGGTCTGGCCTTACATCCACGGGCCTCACTACTTCAACACCGACCTCTCGATTTACAAGACCTTCCGGTTCAAGGACCGGCATCGGATCGAGTTCCGGGCTTCGGGCTTCAACTTCCTGAACCATCCGCTCGCGACCTTCTGCGCAACGGGATGTTCCGACCTGTCGCTGCAGTTCACGGCGCCGGTCGCCCGCACGACCAATTCCAACACTTTGACAACCGGTACCCCGCAGTACACAACCGGCCGGCGGATCGTTGTCATGATGCTCAAGTACGAATTCTGAGGTATCGGACCCGCGTGAGGCGGGCCCGCTGGGGGCGTAGCTACGAGCCGGGCCGCACACCGACCTCGGCGTCCGCCGCGATCATCCTGCGTCCCCGCAGCCATTTCTCGAACTGGGCCTTCGCGTCATCGGGCTTCACGCCGAAGCCCGCCTCCAGCTCCCCGTCGCCCGTCACCAGCGTCTCATCGAAGGAGCTCGGCCCCGTGAAGTCCCGCATGAAGAATTGGTCGAGCCACGCCCTCGGCGCCGGGACCTCGACGCCTCCGGCCGTGAGCGTCACTCTCAGCTTTTGGGCGAACACGCGGCCTCCGTTTCGAGCAGCCTGGCTTTGCGGGCCGCGCCCCAGCGATACCCGCCCACCCCGCCCGCCGCCGGAACGACGCGGTGGCACGGGATCGCCAGCGCGGCCGGATTCGTGGCGCAGGCGCGAGCCACCGCGCGCGCGGCCGTCGGCTGCCCCAGCGCCCGCGCGACCTCGCCGTAGGTGCGCGTCTGCCCCCAGGGAATCTTCCGCAGTTCCTCCCACACGCGCCGCTGGAAGCCCGTCGCCCGGACGTCGAGCGGCAGTTCCGCCGAGGGCTCCGTGCCTTCGAGTTGTCTCGCCAGCGCGCTCGTCCACCCGCGCAGCCGGTCGTCGTCGCGCTCGATCTCGGCTCCGGGGAATTCGAGGTAGAGCGCCGCTTCCAGGCCCGCCTCGGCGCTTCCGAGCGAAACCGCGCAAATGCCGCGCTCCGTCCCCGCCACCAGCAGCCGCCCCAGCCCGCACTCCACCACCGAGTAGGCGATCCGCACGCCCGCGCCGCCGCGGCGGTAGGTTGCCGGCGTCATTCCCAGCTCGGCCGGCGCGCGCTCGTAGAGCCGGCTCCCCGACCCGTAACCCGCCTGGTAAAGCGCATCGGTGACGCTGCGGCCGTTGCGCACCTCGGACCGGAACGCGTCGATCCGCCGGGCCTCCGCGTATTGCCGCGGCGTGATCCCCAGGTGCTTGCGAAACATCCTGGCCAGCCGCTGCGTGGTGACGCCGAACTCCGCGGCCAGGTCATCCAGCCGCGCCGCCGCGCCCGCCTCGATCCGCCGGCACGCCCGCTCTACCAGCGCCAGCCCCGGATCTTCCCGTGGATTGCACCTCCGGCACGCCCGAAACCCCGCCCGCTCGGCCGCCTCCGGGGCAGGGAAGTACCGCACCTGCGCCTGCCGCGGCCGCCGCGCCGGGCAAGACGGCCGGCAATACACCCCCGTAGACTTCACCGCGAAGACGAACTTCCCGTCCCACCGCGCGTCCCGCGTCTCGACGGCCTTCCACAGTTGCTGTTCGTTCATACCCTGAGAATACGCCGCCCCTCTTCCCGATTCTATCCGCTTTCGCGCGTCAAACCTCAGTGTGGCGCACGCTTCAGAGGGACTTGCAAAACTACCGCTGAGGTCCGGGCCAGAACAAGAGGTCTAAAAATGTTTTGAAGAGGGTTGCGTTCCCGATAGAATGTTTCTTGCCAGAAACCACACTATCGGAAAACAACCCTCATGCATAGCTTACTCCAGGTGCTGGCCAGCTTCGGACGGATTCTGCAAGGCCGCCTGTTTCCGGCTCTGGAGGAGGTACTGGGACCGCTCAGCGACTTGCAGCAAAAGCTGGTCCGCACCTTGGCGCTGCTCCAGTTGGATGGCTTCGTCGTCGTCCGGCACGGTCCGGGACGTCCTCCCCACGACCGGGCCGCCCTGGCGCGGGCCTTCGTGGCCAAGGCCGTGTTCAACTTCCCCACCACCCGCGCCCTGCTGGACCGCTTGCGCGATGACCTGGTTTTGCGGCGCCTGTGCGGTTGGGAAAGGGCAGCGGAAGTTCCCCACGAGAGCGTGTTCTCGCGGGCCTTCGCCGAATTCGCCGCCGACCACTTTGCCGAACGGGTGCATGCGGCCCTGATTGAGAGGACCCAGGGCTGGCGGCTGATCGGCCATATCAGCCGGGATTCCACGGCCATCGAAGGCTGCGAGAAGCCCCAGCCCAAGCCCAAGGCCGCGGCCCCCGCGCTGCGGCATCGCCCCGGCCAGACGAACAAATCGCCGGAGCGGATGACGCGGCTGGAGCGGCAGTGCTCGGGAACCATGACCCTGGAGCAGATGCTGACCGAACTGCCCCGGGTCTGCGACGTGGGCTGCAAGACCAACAGCAAAGGCAGCAAGTATTTCTGGATCGGCTACAAACTGCATCTGGACGTGGCCGATGGGCAGATCCCGATCAGTTGCGTATTGACCTCGGCCGCGTTGAATGACACCCAGGTGGCGGTGCCGCTGGCTTTGCTGACGGCGCAACGCGTCACCAGCTGCTACGACCTGATGGATGCCGGCTACGACAGCGAACAGATTCGCCAACACAGTGCTGCTCTGGGCCACGTACCCCTCATCCCGCAGCACAAACACGGTTCTCAGCCGCCGGCCATCATGGACCCCCATCAGCAAGTTCGCTTTCGGGAACGCACCGCAGTGGAACGAGTGTATTCGCGGTTGAAGGAGGAATTCGGAGGCAACTTCGTACGGGTGCGCGGAGGGGCCAAGGTGATGGCCCATCTCATGTTTGGGATTCTGGCGCTCACCGTCGATCAGATTCTGCGTTTGGCACCGTCCTAGGCGGATGAGGCCGGGAGCGGAGGTGCCCCGGGGCGGGGCCGTACGGCCCTTGGAGGCGTGGTGTCTTTATAGTGGCTTCGGAGGACCGGTGAAAAGGAGGTGTCATTCGGGCACGAGGACGCATAACTCCCGTGTCTTCAAGACAAGGATGAGCGCTCGGATTTCTAGAGCTTTTTGGGGGCGCCTCTGGGGGGCAGCGCTTAGCGCCAGATCGTCGTCCGCCCAGCCGCGTTCGCCTCTATTTTGCAAGTCCCTCTTCAGCGTGCCGCGGCGAACTTCAGTCCGTCGTTCCACGGGCCCGGATTCGGCCCATCACCGTTGCCAAGCAGACCTTTCGCTCAGGTGAACTTCCAGGTGGACCCCTGCGGATAGCCGGCGTGCCAGCGGACGTCCGCAAGAGTCTTCGGGGTGCTAGTATGACTGCTATACTCGCGAATGCGCTTCGAGGAGGCGCAGGAAATCTTCGACCAGGTGTACCTCGTCGACCAGAAGGACGACGATCCTCAGCAGTTCCGCGCAATCGGCTGGTGGGACAGGCCTCCGGCCTGTCGCCGGCCCCGCCAGAGCAGGCGGTTCCGCCTGCCTCCGACATTCCAGACGACCCGAACGCGCCTGATAACATCAAAGTAGCTTCATGCCCCAGCGCCACCAACGCCAGCAGGCCCTCTTCGACGCCCTCGATACCCGCGTCCTGACCATGGATGGCGCCATGGGAACCATGCTCCAGCAGGCGTGCCTCACGCCGGACGATTTCGGCGGCCCGGCCCTCGATGGCTGCAACGAGAACCTCGTCCGCACGCGGCCCGACGTTCTCCTGGGCATCCACCGCGCCTACCTCCACGCCGGCGCCGACATCATCGAGACCGACACCTTCGGCTCCACCAGCATCGTTCTGGCCGAATACGGCCTCGCCGATCAAGCCCGCGAAATCAGCCGCCGCGCCGCTGAGCTGGCGCGCCAGGCCGCCGGCGAGCTGGCGACTCCGCAGAAGCTGCGCTGGGTGGCCGGCTCCATGGGCCCCACCACCAAGGCCATCAGCGTTACCGGCGGCGTCACCTTCGAAGCCTTGCGCGAAGCCTACTACGACCAGGCCGCCGGCCTCATCGAAGGCGGCGCCGACATTCTGGTCCTCGAAACCTGCCAGGACACCCGCAACGTCAAGGCCGGCCTCCTCGCCATCGCCCGCCTCCGCCGCGAGCTCGGCCACGACATCCCGGTGATGGTCTCCTGCACCATCGAGCCCACCGGCACCATGCTCGCCGGCCAGACCGCCGATGCATTCTATGTATCGGTCGCTCACGCCGGCCTCCTCTCCATCGGCTTGAACTGCGCCACCGGGCCCGAGTTCATGACCGACCACATACGCACCCTGAACGAGATCGCCGCTACCCGTATCTCCTGCTACCCGAACGCCGGCCTGCCCAACGCCGAGGGCCAGTACGGCGAGACCCCCGAATCGCTGGCCCGCGAGTTGGAGCGCTTCGTCGATCACGGCTGGCTCAACATCGTGGGCGGCTGCTGCGGCACCACGCCGGCGCACATCGCGGCGCTGGCTCGGATGGTCGAAGGCAAGAAACCGCGCCCGCCGAAACCGCCGGCCGGCCGCGTCTTTTACTCTGGCGTCGAGTTGGTGGAGGCCGAAGAGTCCAACCGCCCGCTGCTGGTCGGCGAGCGCACCAACGTGATCGGCTCGCGCCTCTTCAAGAACCTGATCGCAGCGGAGAAATGGGAGGAGGCCAGCGAAATCGCCCGCCGCCAGGTCCGCAACGGAGCGCAGGTCGTCGACGTCTGCCTCCAGTCGAGCGACCGCGACGAGCTCAACGACATTCCGCCCTTCTACGACCGCCTCATCCGCAAAATCAAGGCGCCCGTCATGATCGATACCACCGATCCGCGCGCCCTCGAGCTGGCCCTCACCTGGTGCCAGGGCAAGAGCATCATCAATTCCATCAACCTCGAAGACGGCGAGGAGAAGTTCGAAAAGGTCTGCCCGCTGGCCCGCGCTTACGGCGCAGCGCTGATCGTCGGCTGCATCGATGAGGATAAGCTCCAAGCCCAGGCCTTCACCCGCGAGCGCAAGCTGGCGGTGGCGGAGCGCTCCCTGCGCCTGCTCACGGATAAGTACGGCATCCCCGCCGAAGACGTCATCATCGACGCGCTGGTTTTTCCTTGCGCCACCGGCGACGAGAACTACATCGGAGGCGCGGTCGAAACCATCGAAGCCGTGCGGCTCATCCGCGAGAAGCTCGGCGTCAAGACTCTCCTGGGTGTTTCAAACGTCTCCTTCGGCCTCCCGCCCGCCGCCCGCGAGGTCGTGAATTCCGTCTTCCTTTACTACTGCACCAAGGCCGGGCTCGACCTCGCCATCGTCAACGCCGAGAAGCTCGAGCGCTTCGCCTCCATCCCCATCGAGGAGCGCCGCCTCGCCGAGGCCCTGCTCTTCAATACCCCGCCAGACAACACCTCTCCCGAAGACTGGCGCCAGCAGACCCGCGAGCAGAAAGCCGCCATCAACCAGCTCCACATCGCGGCCATCGCGGAGCATTTCCGCAAGACCGTCGCGCGCGTGAAGAAAGAGGCGAGCCTCCCTCTGGATGAACGCCTGCCGCGCTACATCGTCGAGGGCACCAAGGATGGCCTGGTCGCCGACCTCGACCTCAAGCTCAAGGAAGGCGCAGCCCCGCTCGATATCATCAACGGCCCGCTTATGGCGGGCATGACCGAAGTCGGCCGCCTCTTCGCCGCGAACGAGCTGATCGTGGCCGAGGTGCTGCAATCCGCCGAGGCCATGAAGGCCGCCGTCAACCACCTCGAGCAGTTCATGGAGAAGGCGGACACCGCCGGCCGCGCCAGCATCGTTTTGGCCACCGTCAAGGGAGACGTGCACGACATCGGCAAGAACCTGGTCGAAATCATCCTCGCCAACAACGGCTACCGCGTCATCAACCTGGGTATCAAGGTGCCGCCCGAGGAGCTGATCCGCGCCTGGCATGAGCACCACCCCGATGCGATCGGCCTCTCCGGCCTGCTGGTCAAGAGCGCGCAGCAGATGGTCATCACCGCCGGCGATCTCAAAGACGCCGGCATCGATGCGCCGCTGCTGGTGGGTGGCGCGGCGCTCTCCGAGCGCTTCACCCGCGTGAAGATCGCTCCGGCCTACTCGGCCGCCGTCTGCTACTGCAAGGACGCCATGACCGGCCTGCGCACACTCAACGAGCTGACCGACCCGGCCACGCGCGCCGCCGTCATCGCGGCGCACGCGTTCACCGAGGCGGAGGCCGCGCCCGTGCCTGCGGAAGCTCCCGCCATCGTCCCCGCCGCCCGTCGCAGCACCAAGGTGCGCACGGACATTCCCATTCCCACTCCGCCGTCCCTCGAGCGCAAGCTTCGCGACGTGCCTGACCTGGCCGAGGTCTGGAGTTACATCAACCCCTACATGCTTTACGGCAAGCACCTGGGGTTCAAGGGCAACTTCGAGAAGGCGCTGGCCGGTCGCGATCCCAAGGCGCTCGAGCTGTTCCACAATGTGGAGTCCGTCAAGCAGGACGCGGCGCGCTGGATGCGCGTCCGCGCCGTCTGGCAGTTCTTCGAGGCCGAGCGCGACGGCAACGCGATCCGCCTGTTCGCCCCGGGCGCTTCCGTGCCGTTCCACACGTTCGTCTTCGGCCGCCAGCCGCGCGAGAACGGCCTCTCGCTGAGCGACTACGTCCTCGACCCTGTGGACGGCCGCCGCGACCACATCGCCCTCTTCGTGGTGACCGCCGGCGCAAGCATCCGCGAGCGCGCCGAGCGGGCCAAGGAAGCGGGCGAGTTCCTCTTCATGCACGCCGTCCAGGCGCTCGGCCTCGAGACCGCCGAAGCCGCCGCCGAATGGCTGCACCGCCGCATCCGCGAAGACTGGGGCTTCCCCGACCCGCCAGCGACGACCATGCACGAGCGTTTCACCTCGCGCTACCGCGGCAAGCGCTACAGCTTCGGCTACCCGGCCTGCCCCAACCTGGAGGACCAGCAAGGCATCTTTGAGCTGCTGCGGCCCGAGGAGATCGGCGTGCGCCTGACCGACGGTTTCATGATGAACCCCGAAGCCTCCGTCAGCGCCCTCGTCTTCCATCACCCCGATTGCGCCTACTTCAGCGTGGAGGCGGCGGGGGAGCCGGAGTAGACTTGGCCGGACTGGTACTCCTATGACTCCCCGACGCCTCGAAGAGACACAAAAGCGGCGTCGGCGTGGGCGATTGAGCGTATAGTCGATGGTGGTCGAAGCCAGGAAGGAGCGTGGTGAAGCCATGCCTCTGTCACGTGCAGTGTGCCGCGGTACTTGCCTGACGGCCATCCTGTTCCTCGCGCCCGCTTTCGGACAGGCGCCGTCCGCCAGGCCGATCGCAAAAGAAGCCCTCTTCGGCGCCGTGCGCCTGTGCCCCTCCGGCGCCAACGAGTTGATCCCTGGCATTCAGGCCAACGGTGTGGATTTCCGCCTGACCGCCGGTGATGAGCAGGCCTTCCTCACGTTGAAGGCGGACCCCAAGCTGTTGGATGCCGTCCGCGCCAACTACCGCACCCCCGCTGCCCAGGAGCCGCTGCCGGACGGCCCGCCGTTGACCTTCAACGACGTCATCGGTCTCTTGCAGGCCCATCGCGACGAGGCGTGGATCGCCTCGCTCCTCCGGAAGCGCGGCGTGGACTCACCGGTGACGCTCCCGGGCGGCCGCGCGATTCTCGCTGCGGGCGGCTCGATGGAGCTGATCGGCGTCATCGTTCTGAACCAGCAACAGCCCGTCCTTTCCGCCGCTCCTGGCGCCAACCCGGCCTTGAAAGCGGTGGAACTCACCCGCGACGAGCTGGCGCGAAAACTCCGCCGCCGTGTGGCGCCCGAGTATCCTCTGCAGGCCAGGAGGCTGGCTCTGGTTGGATCCGTCGTGCTGGAGGTTCAAATCGACCAGGCCGGAGAGCTGAAGGCCTTCGGCAAGGTCAGCGGCCATCCCATTCTGGTGGACGCCGCCAAGAACGCCGTCCGCCGCTGGCAGTGGGAGCCGACCTTCATCAACAGGACCCCGGTCGAAGTCCACAGTGATGTCATAGTCGAGTTCGTCAGGTAGGAAGCGAACCCCGCCGCCGTGGCACAATGGATTGCCATGAGGGTCCTTTTCGTAGGCGGAACCGGAATCATCAGCACCGCGTGCACCGAATTGGCGGCCCAGCGCGGTATCGATCTCACGCTTCTGACCCGCGGGCGCCACGCGGCCGAGATTCCTCCTGGGGTGAACGCGCTCACCCTGGACATTGACGACCCCTCCACCGCCGCCGCGCTCGCCGGCGCGTCGTTCGACGCCGTGGTCGAGTGGACCGCGTACGTGCCCGCGCACATCGAGCGCGACCTGCGGCTGTTCCGCGGCCGCACGGGCCAGTACATCTTCATCAGCTCCGCCAGCGCGTATCAGAAGCCGCCCGCGCACTATCTGATTACCGAGTCCACGCCGCTCGCGAATCCTTACTGGCAGTACTCCCGCGACAAGATCGCCTGCGAGGAACGACTGTTACAGGCTTATCGCGAAGAGGGCTTCCCCATCACCATCGTGCGCCCGTCACTCACTTATGGCGAGACGCAGGTTACTCTTGCCGTTAACAGTTGGGCCCGGTCTTACACCGTGGTGGACCGCATGCGCCGCGGGAAGAAAGTCATCGTGCCGGGTGATGGTTCCTCGCTGTGGGTCATCACGCACAACAGCGACTTCGCCAAGGGGCTGGTGGGCCTGCTGGGGCACCCGCAGGCCATCGGCCACGCCTTCCACATCACCAGCGACGAGGTCATGACCTGGGACCAATACTATCGGATCGTTGCCGAGGCCGCGGGCGCCGAGCCGCGCCTGGTTCACATCCCGTCCGAGACCATTGCCGCCTGCCTGCCCGACGCCCTGGGAAGCCTGATCGGAGACAAGGCCGTCAGCACGGTCTTCGACAACACCAAGATCAAACGCTTCGTCCCCGGCTATTGCGCCACCGTGCCCTTCGCCCAGGGCATTCGCCGGACGCTGGCCTGGTTCGACGCCGATCCCGCGCGCAAACTGATCGACGCCGAAGCCAGCGCCGCCTGGGACAAGCTGATCGACGCTTACGAATACGGAACCCGCGCGGCCCTGGAGCGCTTTCAGGGCTGATGGCGGTAGCTCTCCGGCGGGCCGAGGTAGCTCGGCTTCAGACCGCCCAGGTCGACGACAAGCTTCTCCAGCACCACGCCGGGATCGACCATCCAGAACTTGAGCGTGTGGTACCCCGACCCCGACAGCGTGTGCACGGAGCGGATGTGGCGCACGTTGTCTTTGACCGACTCCTCCCAGTCCGCCTGTGAGTTGTGCGCGAGCGCGTCCAGGATCTGCGGAGGCTGGTCGTCGAAAGAAACCGCGAAGCGAAGCCCGCGCCCGGGTACGAAGTTGAGCGTTGGCGCGACGATTGCGTCTACTCCAACCTCGCGCGGGTCGAGCAGGTACATCCGGTATTCGAGGCACGGCGAGTTCTCGGGCGGAGTGGCGCTCGCCGCGGTAACCGGGAAGATACTCATGGCCGACAGCGTCCGGCCGTAATCGGGGATCCTTTCCCAGCGCGCCGCCCCGGCGTCGACCTTGCCGGTGTAGTGCTCGGCCTCGATGGAGACGTAGCCGTCCGCCTCCACGAAGCCCTTCAGCCCCTCCCGGCTTTCGGGATTGGACTCGCTCACCGGAAGCTTGACGCCGTTGATCTCCACGGTCCCGCGGGCCGAACCCTGCGGCGCTTTGCTCCAGTCGATGCTCACCCAGAGCCGCTGTTCTTTCTCGATCCGTCCGTGCGTGGCGCTCAACAGGATCCAGGGAGCGCTGGCAGCCGCGGAGAACTCAAACGGCGTTCGGCCGCGGTTGAAGACGTCGATGTGCCGGCGCGGCTGATTGAACGCATCGAATGAGAGATCCTCGGCGGCCACTCCCATCTGCGCCGCCTCCGGAAGATCGATCTCCTTGACGGCGGGCATCGTGTTCTTGGGCGGCTCCTGCCAGTAGGTGTAGCCGATGTGCGTCTGATCCATCATGTGGTCCCACTTACCGTGGGCGAGCGTGTGGTTGTAGTACGCCGATAAGTCGGCATCGGCCTGAAACAGGGCCCGGGCCCGCGCGGCCAGATCGTTGGTCGCGGCGCGCCCTTGTTCGGCATACATCCGGTTCTTCGCAACCGTGACGTAAAGCTCCGTAACCTGCGCCGCGGCCTTCGCCGGGTGAAGAACGAGCTCGAAGAAAGCGTCGCGCGCGTTTTCGGGTAGCTCCTGCGAGATCCGTTCCGCCCGCGCGACGATGGCTTCGAAGCCGGCCACCACCCGATCGGCCTCATCGTAATTCACCGCGCTGTAAGTCGAGGGCTCCAGGAGTTCCGGCTTGCGCCGGCCGTTGTATTTCAGATACGCGGAGACGATATCGGCGATCTCCGCCGCATGGGCCGGTCCAAATTCCCGCTCCGCCCACAGCCGGGTGTATTCCCCCAACCGCTCCTTGGGCCACCGGGCCGGGTCCCAGGCCAGGTGCAGGAAGAACTCCGTGGGGAACTCCATCGGCTTCAGGTCGCCCACATTCACAATCCAGATGCGGTCGGCCCCGTACTGCCACGCCAGGTTCATCTGCTCCCAGACCTTCGGGATGGGGTTGGTGTCGATCCATTTGTAATTGCGCGGACCACCGACATAGTCGAAATGGTAGTAGATCCCCGCGCCACCGCTGCGCTGCCGTTCGGCGGGAGTCGGAAGGCGGCGGATGTTACCCCAGTTGTCGTCGCACCATAGCAGAGTCACGTCGTCGGGGACGCGCATCCCCTTCTCGTAGTATTCCTGCACCTCCTTATAGAGCGCCCAGTCCTGCGGCACCGCCGTCACATCGGGATTTACTTCGGCCGCGATGATCCTGCGCTGGTCCGCCACGATTCTCTCGAGCAGGGCCGTGTTGGCAGCCGCCGACATCGGCATGTCGCCGTCCCCGCGCATCCCCAGCGTGATGATGCTCTCGTAACTGCGGTTGCGCCGCACGCCTTCCGCCCAGAAGTCGCGCAAAACCTCGGCGTTCGTGGTGTAGTCCCAAGGCCCCTTGCCGTGCCGCTTCCACTCCTGCTGCGCCCGTAACATGGGCTCGTGATGCGAGGTCCCCATGACGATTCCGTATTCGTCCGCCAGCTTCGGATTGAGCGGATCGTCCTCGTTGAAGGCGTTGTTCCACATCGCCGGCCAAAGGTAGTTGCCTTTCAGCCGCAGAAGTAACTCGAATACCTTCACGTAGAAGTCGTGGTTGTAGTTGCCGAACTTCTCCTTCACCCAGCCGGTCAGCGCGGGCGCTTCGTCGTTCAGAAAGATGCCGCGGTACTTCACGGCGGGCGGCCCTTCGACGTACACGCCCGGCTTCACATAGAGCGCGTTCCGATGCCAGACCGGCACGTCGGCCCACCAGTACCACGGCGAGACGCCCATCTGCTCGGAAAGATCGTAAATGCCGTAGATCGTGCCGCGCTTGTCGCTGCCCGCGATCACCAGCGCGCCCGGCAGGACCTGAATCAGAAACGATTCCCACTTGCCTGCGATCCGGCTGGCGTCGATCTTGCCCTGGCGCGCCAGCTCGTCGATGACGCGGCTCTTTCCGAGCGTCCCGACGATGATGGTGTTTCCACCGTTGGCGCCGGCTTCATGCACAACGGCGGGCTTCGAGCCGGTGACGCGCTCGACGTCGGCCGTCAGGTCGGCAGCCGCGCGCGCGACGCCGGCGTAGTCGTCCGCGTCCACGTAGATGGGTGCGCCGACAATGGGGAATCGCCCGGCCCCCGGAGCGCCGCTCACGTACCGAGGCTGGCCAAGGGCGAACCCGCCGCGAGCGCAGGCGAGGATGGCGAGCGCCGCCAGTGCCAGCGCTCTCGAGCGGTTCACGATTGTAGGCATTTGTTGCAAGCTCCAACTATATTAGAATTCAAAGGCAGCCATGAAACAACTCTTCACGACAGGCTGGAGGCCTGTCCCACTGGCACTCGCGCTTCTGTCCGCCTCAACCCTTCTGGCCCTGGACCTCAGGGTGACCGACAAGGAATACCTCGACGCGCCGGGCCTCAGCGTGGTCCTCTACCACAACGTCTTCGACCGCACCTTCGGCGACCAGAAGATGAGCGCGCTCGAGATCATCCTCCACGACGATCGCATCGCCACCAACGGCGATGTCCGTCTTCTGCCCACTCCCGAACAGTGGGATCCCGGCCCGGTCCTCACCCGGCGAGTGGCCGACAAGGCCAACCGGCGGTTGATCGCCTTTTGCTCATATCCCGATCGCGGCCTCAGCTACCGGCTTGAAGTCACGGCGGAGGAGGACGGCGTTCGCGTCGCCGTCCATCTCGACAAGCCCTTGCCCGAAGCGCTCGTCGGCCGGGCTGGCTTCAACCTGGAGTTCGTCCCCTCGGCCTACTTCGGGAAATCGTACATTTTCGACCGCGATTTCGGCATCTTCCCGCGCCATCCCAGCGGGCCCATGGAGAGGGATCGCGACGGCAACATCGAGCCCCAGCCCCTGGGCTCCGGCGCCAGCATCACGCTGGCCCCGGAAGACCCGAAAGTGCGCGTGACCATCGCGTCCGAAGGCGTCCCCCTGGCGCTCTATGACGGCCGCAACCGCGCTCAGAACGGCTGGTTCGTGGTCCGCAGCCTGATCCCCGCCAACCGCACGGAAAACGCCGTGGTCTGGCACATACGGCCGCACGTGATTCCGAACTGGGTTCGTCCGCCGGTGATCGCCCACAGCCAGGTGGGATACCATCCCGATGGCGAAAAGGTCGCTGTCCTGGAACTCGATCCACGGTTCGCCGCGCCCCCGACGGCGCGCGTCCTCAGGCTCACGGACGCCGGTGCCGAGCAAGTCTTCGAGGGCCCCGCAACCCCTTGGGGCAAGTGGCTCCGTTACGCCTATGCCCGCTTCGATTTCTCTTCCGTGCGCCAGCCGGGCCTCTACGTCCTCGAATATGCAGGCCAGCGCACCGAACCCTTTCGCATCGCTCCCGATGTTTACCGCAACCACGTCTGGCAGCCCAGCCTGGACACCTATCTCGCGGTCCAGATGGATCACGTTTCGGTGCGCGAAGCCTACCGCGTCTGGCACGGCGTTTCGCATCTCGACGACGCCCGCCAGGCCCCGGTCAGCCACAAGCACTTTGACGGCTACGCCCAGGGACCCACCACCGATTCGCCTTTCGAGCCCGGCCAGCACATCCCCGGCCTCAACGTGGGCGGCTGGTATGACGCCGGCGACTTCGATATCCGCACCGAGAGCCAGGACGCCGCCATCATCGACCTGGCCTGGGCCATCGAGACCTTCCACCTGGCCTGGGATGAGGACACGGTGGACGAAAAGGCGCGCACGGTCGAGATCCGCAGGCCGGACGGCATCCCGGATGCGGTCCAGCAGGTCGAGCATGGCGTACTGCAAGTGCTCGCGCAGTTTAAGGTGATCGGCCACAGCATTCCGGGCATCATCGAGCCGACCCTCCAGGAATACACGCACCTGGGCGACGCCGCGTCGCAGACCGACGGCAAGATCTACTCCGCGTCGATGGGAAAGCTGGAGACCGACGGCGTTCACTCCGGGATTCCCGACGATCGCTGGGCCTTCACCACACGCACCACGCCGCTACAGTACGCCTCCATCGCCGCCCTCGCCGCCGCCAGCCGGGTCCTCGCCGGCACGGACGATGCGCTTGCCGTGGAGTGCCTCGACACCGCCCAGCGCATCTGGGAGCAGGAGCACAAGGGTCCGCCGTCTCTGTTCCGCTCCTTCAACACCACGGGCGGGGAACTGACGGACGAGGAGATCAGGGCCGCCGTCGAGCTGCTGCTCGCGACCAAGGGCGGGGCGGTCTACCGCACCCGTCTCGAAGAGCTGTTGCCGAACATCAGGCGCAGGATCGGCGGCGTGGGATGGATTGCGGTGCGCGCGCTTCCCTTCATGGATGCCGCTTTCGCCAGCCAGCTCGAATCCGCGGTCGGTGAGTACAAGACTCGCCTCGACGTCGAGCTGGCCCGAAACCCCTTCGGCGTGCCCATGTCCGGCGGCGGATGGGGCAGATCCGGCGGAGTCGCCGCCTTCGCCACTCGCATGTACTTCCTGCACGCGGCGTTTCCGAAGATCGTGGGACCGGAGTACACGCTGCGGGGGGTCAACTACCTGCTCGGGACGCACCCGGTATCGAGCGTTTCTTACGTTTCGAGCGTGGGAACGCGGTCGAAGCTGATCGCTTACGGCAGCAACCGCGCCGATTATACGTTCATCCCCGGCGGCATGGTTCCGGGCTTCCTGGTGGTTGACCCGGACTTCCCGGAGTTCAGGGAAGACTGGCCGTTCCTCTGGTTCGAGAACGAATACGTGGTGCCCACCGTGACCCAGTTCATCCTGGCGGCCAACGCCGCCGACGCGCTGGTGAAATGAGGCCTACCGCCCCGCCCGCTCCAGTCTGACCCGGCGCAGCCAGAAGGAACCCTCCATCCGCGTCGTGCCGGGCGCGCGCTGGTAGGCCAGCGCCAGTGGCACGACGCTGGCGCCGGGCGGGCTCTTGAACTCAAAGACCGCCTCCCTCCAGGCTTCGCTTGCCAGCGCCTGCGACTCCGCCCCTATGGTTCGCCAGCGGAGGCCGGTCTCGGCCGCCATCCCCTGGCTGCGGTACTCGAACCGCAGGCGCCAGGATCGGTCGGGCGCCAGCGGGACCCGCTCGAGCATGAGCATGCAGTCTTCCGGCTGCCTTCCCGAGAATGAGAACCGCAACCCGGCGCCGGCCGGCGAGCGCACCATTTCCACACCCTCGACGGGGGGCAGGCGCCAGTCGAAGCCCCGGCTGAGAGGTTCGCTGGCGAAATCGCCGTTCGTCAGATGCGGCCCGCGCTCTGGGTCGAGCGGCCGCGCGGAGATCAGGCGCGCCCCGGCCAGCCGGTTCCAGAGACGCAGCGCCGCCTCGGGCCGGCCGGCGTCGAGGAAGCGGTCACAGTGGACCAGCACGGCTCCGGCGGCTTCTTTTCCGTAGACCTCCAGCAGCTTGTTAGCTGCCGTCTCGGCCGGACCCAGCCGGTTGTTGTCCAGCAGGAGCGAAACGTAGCTCTCGAGCACCGGCTGGCGGTCGCTCAGGGCCGCCAGGCCCTCCGGCGCGTCCTCGGCCAGGTCCCAGGCGAGCCGGGCCAGGCCGCGCGGGTCGCCATAAGACATCCGCGCCGCCTCCCGCAGCCAGGGCCAGAACTTCCCGGGGTTGTTCGAGCGGAAATAGAAGTTGGCCAGCGACCAGCGGGGGGCGTAGGTCTTGTCCACCCTCGCGGCCTCGATCAGGAGGCGTTCGGCGCGGGTCCGGTCGCCTTGCAGTTCCGCCAGGAGGCCCAGCTCGATCCGGGCTAGCGAATCATATGGGTTAACCTCGGAAAGCCGCTCGAGAGCCCAGATTCGATCCGGGCCATCGAGTCCTGCCAGGGCGTCGTAGTTCCTGGCGTCGCCGGGCGCCAGGCGGATGGCCTCTTCGATGCCCGCCCTCGTCCAGAGAAGCGCCAGGTGATCCTCCCAGCCCAGGAGTACCGTCCCGGCCAGGCATACCGCCGCCACCAGAGCGGCGGCAGCGGCGGCGATGCGGTAGGCCAGTTGTGTCACTTCCCCCTTCCAATCGGAACAACGATGGCGGTACCCGGCAGAGGGTTTTCCCTTAGTCACCAGGCTCCCTTTGCCCTACCGCTCTCAAGCTTTGAAGACCCGCCTCCGATCATGGTTATAGTCGGCCGCGAACCAGCTTCTAATCGCCCGGCTCTAGGAGGAGATTATGCGTCCAAAGTGGGCAGTATCCGTCGCCGTCGTTTTGGCAGCAGGGCTTGCACTCGCCTGGGTGGCGAAACCGCCTATCGGCATCGCTACCGCGAGAGGAGACTTTCAGGTTGATCGAGCCAGCGTGTCCGGCAACGCGACGGTTCTGGAAGGGAGTCTGGTCGACGCCGGCTTCTATGGTTCAAAACTGCGCCTGTACGGGGGGAACGAGATGTTCCTGGGCAGCGACTCGCGGGGACAGGTGTTCCGGGATCATTTGGTCCTTGAACGGGGAGTGGCGCGGATCGGTACGTCGAAGGGGTACACGGTAGATGCTGCCGGTCTGCGGGTGCTGGCCGCCGCGAACTCCACCGCGGACGTCAACTTGCCCGGCGCCGGCCGTGTCGAGGTGACCGCCGTCTCCGGTGCGGCCAGGGTAACCAATGGGACAGGCGTTCTGCTGGCCCAGGTCTTGCCGGGGAGGGCGCTTGCCTTCACGATGCAAGCCTCCGGAGCGGCCCCGCCCGAGAAGCTCACCGGCGTCCTGAGCCAGAGCAATGGCCACTATTTCCTTACCGACACGACCGCCGGCGTCACGGTCGAACTGGCCGGCTCCGATCTGAGCAAACTGGCAGGCAAGGTCGTCGAGGTCACCGGAACGCTCGATGTCAACGCCCAGGCCGCCGAATCGGCGGCGCATGTGGTGGACGTAATCAGCGTAAGAGTCGTCGGCGCCGCCGCCAAGGCGGCCGCAGCCGCCAGCACCGGAGCCAAGGTGGGATCAGCCTTGAGCTCCCACGCCGTCATCGTCGCCGGGGTAGCCGTAGCAGCCGTCGCGGTTCCTGCCGCCATCGCGCTGACCAGCGGGGAGCAACCGAGCGGGACGCCGACCCCAAGTCCCACACCGCCTCCGACGTCGAGGCCAACGCCGATACCAAGCCCGAGGCCAGCTCCAAGACCGATCATCAGCAGGTAGCCGTCGAGATCGCTTCACTGCGCCTCCGCTTGGAGCGGAGGCGCATCCTTCCCTCATCTCTCATCCCGTCAGGCTCCCGAGAGACGTACCCCCCTTGTCCCCCCATCCAGGGCATTTCCTCGTAGGGCCCCTGTGGTATAGTATGAAGACTACCTGCATTACTCCTGAACGGGACTTAATGTTGGCGCCTGGGGCCCGATTCTACAACGAGGTGATACGGATTGAGACAACTGGTCATTTGTGCGGGGCTTCTCGCGATTCCGACCGCGTCGAACCTCGCCCAGCAGCCCAGCCAGTCCGTCCACCAGGACGATCCCCGGCTCTTTCGGCTGCAGGCGTTCTTCCTGGAAGCGCACTGCGCGCTCCAATACCTTGTGCCGGACTTCCTGGAGGCGGCCGACCGCCACGGTCTGGATTGGCGTC
Organism: Bryobacterales bacterium; assembly: GCA_963719445.1. Lineage (GTDB taxonomy): Bacteria > Acidobacteriota > Terriglobia > Bryobacterales > Bryobacteraceae > DASWZN01. The sequence goes on along the minus strand of OY970385.1, from coordinate 760,091 downwards.
TTCTCCCCAGCATTTCGCTGGTTGAAACAGGATGTGGCAGAACAGCCGTTGGAAACAATATCTTCGGGTGGGACTCGGGGCGCAAGCGGTTCACGTCCATACGGGAAGCAATTCACTTGGTCGCTTCCCGGCTGGATAACTCTAAGCTGTACCGTGGCAAAGGGTTAGGTCAAATCCTCGCCACTTACAACCCGAAGCCGCAGTATGCACGTCTGGTGCGTTCGGTGATGAATCAACTCGGCCCCTCCGGCCAGCCGAAGACCCCGCTTCTCGCTGAGGCGGGGCTCAGCCGAGCGACTTCATCGCCAGATATAACCCACCCAGAACTAATACAGTAGCCAGGATTCCGACAGCCCACGGCACGACCCGCGCCGTTAGCGAAGACGCCGCTCGTTCGTGGTCCTTCATCTGGTCGTCTAGCGTGTCGAACATGGCGCACCGCCTCCTAAGACGTTGCCGCGCGCTTCCCTGAAGCCCGCAGTCATTGGTACCGACGAGTTCAATTCTAGTCCCAATTTCGGCGAATGGAACAGGAATATTCTGGCATCAGTACTGGGCCTGGCAAACTTCAGCCCCACTCTCTTCACGCTTACGATAGAACAACTTACGCTCCGTCGGGGTATGTGCCGGCCTTTTCGGGGGGCCGGGCTGGCCTAGCGGTGCTCCATCGCCCGCTCGATCTCGCCGGGCTCTTTCGGCAGCGCCGCGCTCAGGACGCGAGCCCCGTCCTCGGTCACAACCAGCGTGTCCTCGATGCGTATGCCGATCTTCTCCTCGGGAATGTACAGGCCCGGCTCGACGGTGATCACCATCCCGGCCTCGATCGGCTCGGCGGAGGAGGCCGGGGGATGGTCGTGCACCTCGAGGCCGACCCCATGCGAGATCCTGTGGATCAGATACTTGCCGAGCGGACCGCCGTTGCCGTCCCGCCCGTGGCTATCGAGGTAATCGCGCGCGATCTGGTTGAGCTGCGGCATGGTGGCGCCGGGCTTGACCGCGGCGATCGCCGCCTTCTGCGCTCCGAGAACGATCTCGTACAGCTCGCGCTGGCGGGGCGTGAACCTGCCGCTCACCGGAACCGTGCGCGTGATGTCGGTCGCGTATCCGGCGCACTCCGCGCCCACGTCCATTAGCACGAGTTCTCCCGCCTCCATGAGCCGGGCGTTTTCGGAGTAGTGCAGCGCCGTGGCCTTGGGTCCCGAAGCGACGATCGGATCGTAGGCGTTACCCTCGCAGCCGTGCTCGAGCATGGCGGAGGTCATGGTCGCGGCCACCTGGTATTCAGCCACGCCCGGCGCGATGCGGCGCCACGCCGCCCGGTGCGCCTCTACGCTCACGTCGGTGCTTCTCTGGATTAGTTCGAGCTCGGCCGCCGACTTCTTCGCCCGCAGCGGCCCCAGCTTGCTCTCGGCGTCCTCCAGTTCGCGCAGCGGCGCCAGGCTCTTAAGCCTGGTGACGTAGGGCTCCCGCAGCAGCGCCGAAATGCGCGCGCTCGACTCCAGCGCCTTGGCCAGTTGCGACTCGACCCGCTCGACCGGCAGCACCTCCTCAAACCCGGTTACGGCGCGGATGTCCGGGTCGCTCGCCGCGGGTTGCGGCCCGGTGTACTTTTCCCGGTTCGGGTCGTGCCCCGGCAGGAATACGATCTCGCGCTCGGGCGAGAGGAGCAGGATCGCGCCCGGCTTGTTCCAGCCGGTGAGATAGCGGAAGTTCGGCTCCTGAATCACCGCCGGCGAGTGCTCCTCCATCTCCGCCGCCGTGCGGCCGAAAAGCACCAGCACGGCGCCGCCGAGGGATTTCCGCGTCGCCTGGCGGCGCGACTTGTACTCCTGTTGCGGGATCTGTGCTGCCAGCGCGCATGCGGCCAGAGCAGCCGCCGCCACCGCGCCACGGATGTGGTTCATGACTCACAGTATAGGGGCAGGAGACAGGAGGCAAGCCATGTTCTTTCCCCGCGCATCGCGCCACGGTTCCGGGCGTGAGCATCCCCGGCCATAGTAGACTGCATAGAAGAAGGGGCTTGGGTTTAAGCTCGAACTAGGGGGCTGGGGCCCCCAACCTCGTTGGCCAGGGTCGTGGAGATTAATATGCGAACCGAATGGATAGCAGGGCGCGAGAGCGATCCCGTCCGCACGCAGATGGCTTATGCGCGGCAGGGCGCCGTCACGGGAGAGATGGAGTACGTGGCGCGGCTTGAGAGCCTCGATCCGGAACTGGTCCGCTCCGAAGTCGCCCGCGGCCGCATGATCATTCCCGCCAACGTCAATCACGTCAACCTGGAGCCCATGGCGATCGGCATCGCGTCGCGCTGCAAGATCAACGCCAACATCGGCAACTCTTCGGTCACCTCGAACGTGGACGAGGAGCTCGCCAAGCTCCGTTACGCCGTCCAGTACGGCGCAGACACGGTGATGGACCTTTCGACCGGCGGCGACATCCCCGGCATCCGCGAGGCCATCATCCGCAACTCGCCGGTCCCGGTCGGCACCGTTCCCATTTACGAGGCGCTCACCCGTGTGCGCCGCATCGAGGACCTCACCGCCGGCCTCATGCTGGAGGTGATCGAGGAGCAGGCCCAGCAGGGCGTCGACTACATGACCATCCACGCCGGCGTGCTGGTTCAGCACATCCCGCTCACCACGCGGCGCGTCACCGGCATCGTCAGCCGCGGCGGCTCCATCCTGGCCGAGTGGATGGTGAAGAACCACCGCCAGAACATGCTCTACGAGTGCTTCGAGGAAATCTGCAAGATTTTCCGGAAGTACGACGTGACCTTCTCGCTCGGCGACGGCTTGCGGCCGGGCTCCGTCGCCGACGCCAGCGACGAGGCGCAATTCGCCGAGCTGAAGACTCTGGGCGAGCTCACGAAGAAGGCCTGGGAGTACGACGTCCAGGTGATGATCGAGGGCCCCGGTCACATCCCCATGGACCAGATCCAGCTCCAGGTCGAGAAGGAGATGGAGATCTGCTTCGAGGCGCCGTTCTACACGCTCGGCCCGCTGGTCACCGACATCGCGCCCGGCTACGACCACATCACGTCGGCCATCGGCGCGGCGATGATCGGCTGGTACGGCGCGTCCATGCTGTGCTACGTGACTCCCAAGGAGCACCTCGGCCTGCCCAACCGCGAGGACGTCAAGCAGGGCATCATCGCTTACAAGATCGCCGCGCACGCCGCCGATGTCGCCCGCCACCGGCCGGGTGTCCGCGACCGCGACGACGAGCTTTCCCGCGCCCGCTACCGTTTCGACTGGAACCGGCAATTCGAGCTCTCGCTCGATCCCGAGACCGCGCGCGCCATGCACGACGAGACGCTGCCCGACGCGGGTTTCAAAGACGCGCACTTCTGCTCGATGTGCGGCCCGAAGTTCTGTTCGATGAACATCTCGGCCAAGGTGGAAGAGCTCACACCCGCCGACGCCGAAGCCGTCGCCAAGGGGACGGGCGCCGGCTCGCGCATCTTATAATCGGCGAATGGGACCTCGATCCTCGCGCTTTCTGGTTGCGGTTGTCTTCATCGGGCGGCTAAGCGCGCAGGAGAGTTCCCCGGGCTGGCAGTCTCACGAGCTCTCTTTCCGGCCGCTGAACATAACCAGCGCCGGCCAATCGCTCTGGGTTTGCGGCACGGACGCGGCGGTCGCCGTCTCGCTGGACAACGGCCGCAATTGGAAGGTCGTGCGTCAGGAGGTCAACGGGCGCGTTCTGCTCAACATCGCGTTCGCCGACGCCAAGTTCGGCTACGCGGCGGGCAGCAACGGTTTGCTGCTGACGACCAACGATGGCGGCGCCACCTGGACGCCCCAAACCACAACCGGCGAGACCATCCTGCAAGTCTCGTTTGCCGATCCGCAGCACGGATTGATCAGGACTCCCAGCGGCCTGATGTTCACGGTGGATGGAGGCGCCCACTGGCCGCCTGTCCCGACCCAGGACCTGGGCGCACGGTTCCGGTACAGCTTCGCTCTCGCCGCCCTGGATGCCAAGCGCATGATGATCGTCCTGAAGAGCGGACCGGCCGGGTTTTACAGCCAGGCGTTTCTCCTCACCGTAGATGGCGGGGTGACCTGGACACATAGCGATGGCCCCGATGCGATTCTTTCCAGTTTTGTGACCCTGGGAGGCGAGTATTGGGCGGTCGGAGAACAGACCGTCGACAAGAAGAAGAACGGCGGGCGCTCTCTCCCTGTGGCTTTGCATTCCCCGGATGGCCAGCGATGGAATCGCTCCCGGGCGGACCTTTCCGTCTGCCAGGACCACGGCTGCACGCGCTGCACGGACCAAGGCTGCCTCGCAGGCAACGGGACCGTGGCCGCCGTCTTCCGGGAACGGGTTGGCCCGCGCCAGTTCCCCCCCAATGGCGAACTGACTGCAACATGGGCGGCCACGAATGACGCCATCTGCATCGCTGGGAGCAGCCTGCAATGCGCTTCCCTGCAAACGGTGAAACACGAGCCAGAAAGCTCGCCGCTGCCGTCGCCCCTGCCCCTCTCCCAACCTCCTCTCGGAAGCGCGGCCGGCGGCCCAGGACCGCGCTGCCTGGTGTGCGGCATCGAGCCGTCCCTGCTCGCCTCGGACGGCTATGGCTCTTACGAGCTCCGTTTGACGTTCGAGATCGCGCCCAATGGAACCGTACAGAGCGTAGAAGTCGTGGGCGCGCCGGTTCAGGAGATCGCGAACCGCATCCGGCGGAGAGTGAGCCAGTGGGTTTTCGAGCCCACGATCGTGGATGGCGTGGCTCGAGGCGCAAAAGCCACCACCAGCTTGCGAGTGGACGTCAGTTCGCGATAGCCAGCGCGGCCCCGCGCCCCATCAGTGCATCTTGTAGGTCTGCTGCTCCATGACGTAGGCGTTGTGCTTGGCGTTCTGCTGAACCGCGCTGGGAATTTCAGCGGACTGCTGGCTGAATTTAACGGCTTCAACCACCATGGCCTTGTTATTCGTCATCAAGCCGAACTGGTAGTTCGCCACGCCCAGAAGATACAGTATCTGGGCTCTCAACGGCTCGTTGCCCTTGGCCAGCGGAAGAGCGGCGCGCAGGTCCTTGTCGGCATCCTGGTACTGACCCTGCTCGTTCAACACGGATCCGGCCAGATAATAGGCGTGGGCCAGCTTCTGGCTGTCCTGCTTGGGGTGCTTGTCGAGCACGGCGATGAGCCGCTTGGAGTAAACCAGCGAGCGAGCGCCCTGCTTGCGGCTGTAAGTTGAGTCCGCCAGCCACAGCAGAAGGACCTCGTTTTCGGGGAAGTTCGAAAGGCCTTTCTCAGCCACCCCCTGCATCTTCGCGGCTGCCCCCGTCTTCCTCAGCGCCTCCAGGTAATTGCCGTAAGCCTGATCAAGATATTTGCTCTTGGGATTCAACTGCTCCAGTGTGGAGAGCAGGTCCGCCGTCGCCGTTGCCGGGCCCGGCAGGGCCGCGGTCAAAAGCGCGTACTCGATGTACGCTTCGACCGCCTTGCCGTTGGCGACGGTTGTGTCCCAGGCTTCCTTATCGACTCCTTCCGGAGCAGTCGCCTCTGCCACCTTGCGCGCCAACGCATATGTGGCGACCGCCGAATCCTTGAGCTTGGCGGTATCTTTCTGGGCCTCGATCTGTTTGAACTCCTGGAATGCGCTGTCCAGGTCGTCGGAGACAGCGAAACCCGATCCGGCGCCAAGAAGAATGGCGAAACCTAATGCAGCCAGCTTCATAAAACCCTCCTGACCGGGGATTTCCGCCCCCGGTTATCCCGATCAGTTGACAGCATACACCCAACCGATCCCCTTGGGAGGGGTCTTAGCGGGAACGCCTCAGAACGGGAACCGGAACGTGATTACCGCGGCGTGGTCGTAGTTGTGGTAGTGCGTTGCCGCGATCTGGAAGCCGGCTCCCAGCGCCATCGCCAGGCGTCCGTGCAGCCGGAACCGCCCCAGGATGAGGCCCGGCGTAAGGAACACCTGTTTCTTGCCGTTCTGAGCGCCGCCCTTCCAGAATGTGGAGTTCACTTCGAACTCGGGCCATAGGGCCGGGGCGAGGTGGTATTGCAGCGCGGTGTTGAACGCGATGGCGTGCCCGATCGTGCTCTCGTGGCTGGTTGGCAGGCCGGCGCCGAGCGTGCTCTGCACGTCGAACCTGCCCCATCCCTTTCCGCCCGCGACGGTCGGCGTGACCACGCCTCCGGCCGCTCCGTTCTTATAGGAACCGGTCGGAATACTCGCCGCCAGAAACAGGGTGAGGATGTAGTTCCCCGCCTCTTCATTCCTCGCGGCCAGCCGGTACTTGCCCATGAAGGACACGTCGCCGAACCCGTCGTGCACGTTCGGCTGATCGTGCCGGAGATAAGGCGGCGCGTTCAGAAGGATCTCGACCGGTTCAACCGGGATGAGCTCCAGCCCTTTGCCGTTGCCGAAGTTGACCAACTCGTTCGCTCCGGCGGTTCGCTCGGCCACAAAGTCAGTGCGGAATTCCTGCTCCAGCCGCGGAGTTACCGTGATGAGCGGCGTCATCCAGTGCGGCTGATCCGCCTTGGCCTGGTCGGAGCGGTCAAACCAGCCGTCAACCACGCCGTCCTGCGCTTCCAGCGCGCAGCAGAAAGAAGCGGCAAATACCAGGCTGAGAAGCTTCGTTGTCATCCTCACCTGTCCCCTTTTGGCCAAAGCATTGCTGGCCGCGGATAAACGCCGATTCATCAGCCTCTGAAGCTTGTCCTACGGTTTCTTATATGTGGTCTCGGGGATGCCCGGGTTTACCTTCACCTCGGTCGCCGTAGCGTCGGCCACTGTTTTGCCGCCCTGCTTTGTCGCGGTCCGGAAGGGCATCTTGACGCCGCTCACGTCACGATAGTCGGAGTAGACCTCATCGGTCTCCGCCGGCGGGCCCATCACCGATGCCGTGAAGCGCTTCATCAGGATGAGATGTGTCGCCGGGTCGAGGTAGACCTTCATCTGGAGCCCCCGCGCCGCGTCGCTCACCGCGACCGCTTCGGCCGGCTTGCCCTCCACATCGGCCGGGCCGAGCGCCTGCACTGCATACGCGGGCTTCTCGAAGTCCTGAAGCAGCGCGATGGACTCGCGGAAACACGCTGCGGCGAGCTCGGCCGTCTGAGAGGCGGGCATGTCGCGCGTCTGCCCTCCCGCGCTCATCCAGGCTGTCTGCCCGTCGTAACCGACCGTCATCTCGCCCATCGGTACGGTAATCTTGTTCAGCATTTTTCCGGACAAACTCACCGTCGATTCGGTCTTGAGCGACATCGTCCCTTGCGGCGTCGACATGACGACGTTGCCCGCCACCACCAGATCCTTCACCTGCATGAGCGTTGGGCCGCCCATCGCCGCGCGGGCCGCGTGCAGCAGCGCCTTCCCCTTGGCCGCCGCCTCCGGGGTCGCCGCGGCCAGCGTCTCCTGCTTCGGCCGCGGGATCGCAATGTCGATCGGGGCGACTTGGCCGAGCGAAGAGAGCGGGCCGTCGTACGCCTTCTCCTTCCCGAGGACGATCACCGCAAACTGGCCGGGCGTCAAGTACTTCTTGGCCGCTTCCGCCACATCCGCCTGGGTTACTTTCTCGATGCCGGCGCGGTAGCGTTGCAGGTAGTCGTGCGGATAACCGTAGTATTCGAGATTCATCTGTCGGGTGAGGATCTTGACGGTGGAATCGTAATCGAAGGCCATGCCCTTCAGGATGTTGTCCTTGGCGCGCGCGATTTCATCTTCCGTGGCGCCGCCCTGGACCAGCCGCTCCAATTGCTCCCGCATGGAATGGTAGATCTTGAGGGTGGTCTCGGGCTTGGTCGAGCCTCCCACCATGAACGTCCCCGGCCGGTCCCATCCGGCGTTCGCGCCCGAAAAGACCGCATACGCCAGGCCCTGCGCCGAGCGCACGTTGCTGAACAGCCGCGATGAGAAGCCGCCGCCCAGGATTTCGTTCATCACCTCGAGGGCGCAATAGTCCGGGTCGTCGCGCCGGCCGCCGAGCATGCCCATCACCACCCAGGACTGCTCCATGTCGTCCTTGTCGATGGAGTAAAAGCCCGCGCGGTTTCGCGCCGCCGGATCGACGGGCGGCACGGGCGGTTTCGGCGCTCCGCCGCGCGCCCACCCGCCGAAGGCCTTCTCGATTTTGGCGCGCATATCGGCGGCGTTGAAATCGCCCTCCGCGCCGAAGATCGTGGTTTCCGGCTGGAAGAAGCGCTTGTGGAATGCCACCAGATCGTCGCGCGTAATGGCGTCGATGGTGGCGTATTCGGTCATGCGGGCGTAGGGGCTGTCCTTGCCGAAGATGACGCGGTTGAATTCGCGGAAGGCGATTCCGTTGGGGTTGTCGTTGCGCCGCGCGATGGCGTCGCGCTGGGCGATCTTGGCCAGCTCGATTTTGTCCTGCGGGAAGGCCGGGTGCTGGAGGATGTCGGCCATGATCGTCAGGCCCCTGTCCAGGTCTTCCTTGAGCAACGAGGCGTACGCGCCTCCGGAGTCCTCCCCGATTCCGGTTTCGACCGAAGCGCCCAGGCGGTCCAGCTCCTCATCGAGCTGGTCGCCGCTGCGCGTCGTGCTGCCGCCGGTCCGCATCACCGTGCCGGTAATCTGTGCGAGTCCGGCCTTCGCGGCCGGCTCCCAACGCGAGCCCACGCGAACGGTCGCATGCAGGCTGATCTTGGGAAGCTCGTGGTCCTCCAACAGGTAGACCACCATTCCGTTGGGCAGCTCGAATCGCACCGGCTCGGGCACTTTGATCTGGTTCAGAGGCGGGTACTTCAGGCTCTTGTAGCCGCCGGCCGGCTCTTGCGCGGCCCCCGCGGCCACCAGCGCCAACAGGATGACGAGAGTTGAAAGCAGTTTCGTGCGCATGGTTTTGGCCTCCCTACTTGGACGCTGCCGCCTCGAGCGGCTCAATCTCGGCGATGGTCCGGTTGTCGAAGACGAACGCCGCCTTGGAAACACGCTGGATGTCGGCCGCGGTGACGGCCGCCATCTTGTCGAGCCGCGTGAAGGCGCTGCGCCAGTCGCCGGTCAGCACCTGGTACGAGGCCAGCGTGCGCGCCATCGTGAAGTTGTCGCCCAGGCTGCGAATGATGGCCGCCCGGGTCCGGCGCTTCACGCCGTCCAGTTCCTCCTGGCTCACGGGTTCGGTCTTCAGTCTGTCGATTTCAGCCTCGATGGCCTTCTGCACTTCCGCATTGGTGTGCCCCGGCGACGGGAAGGCGTAGAACAGGAAGAGCCCAGGATACTTCTCGCCCGGGAAACCCGGGAACCCGCCCGCCGCGGTCGCGATCTTCTTGTCGCGCACCAGCGAGCGGTAGAGCCGCGAAGAGCGGCCATCGCTGAGCAGGCTGCCGATGGCATCGTAAACGGCGTTGTCGGGGTCGTTGATATCGGGCTTGTGATACCCCTCGACGTACACGCGCTGCGATTGGAGGCGCAGCGCGACGCGCCGTTCGCCGGTCTGCGGCGGCTCGACGGTGCGCAGCGGCTCCTCCTTCTGCCCCGCCGGAATGGAGGAGAAGTACTTCTCGGCCAGCTCGCGAACCCGCTGCGGTGTCACGTCGCCCACGATCACGCTAGTCAGGTTGCTGGGCACGTAGTGTCTCTTGAAGAACTCCTCTCCATCCTGCCGCGTGAGGTTCTGGAGATCGCTCAGTTGGCCGATGGTGGGCTCGTGGTAGGGATGGGCCTTGTAAGCGATCGCTTCGAACTCATCTATGAGACGGCCGACGGGCTGGCTTTCCTCCAGATTGCGCTCCTCCATCACCACGCCGCGCTCCTTGTAGAACTCGCGCAGTACGGGATCGGCGAACCGTTCGTGCTCCAGATAGAACCACAGCTCCATCTCGTTCGAGGGCAGGCTGAAGAAGTAGTTGGTGGCGTCCGGCGCGGTGTTGGCGTTCAGGCCGCGGCCTCCGGCGCGCTCGACGGCCTGGCCGAACTCGTTGGGCACGACGAATTTACCCGCCGCCTCCTGCGCGTCTTTAAAGTCCTGTTCGAGCTTCTTGATCTTCGCGGGATCGGCCTTGGCCCCCTTGCGGCGCTCGTCGCGCAACGCGTAGTAGGCCTCGTCCACGTGCGCCAGCGCGACTTTCTCCGCGGCGGCGTTGTTGGTGCCGATGTGGCTGCTGCCCTTGAACGCCATGTGCTCGAACACGTGTGCGAGGCCGGTGCGGCCGCTGGCGTCCTGGGCCGAGCCGACATCGGCATAAGTCAGAAAGGCGGCCACCGGCGCCTGGTGGCGCTCGAGCACGATGAACTTCCACCCGTTGGCGAGCGTGAACTCGTTGACACGGGATTCGATCTCCTTGAACTCGTCCTGTGCGGCAGGCAATCCCGCGGCCAGGATGCCCGCCAGGATCAGGAAGCGGACGCTCAGGTTCCTCACGGTCATGATTCCTCCATACCAGGGACTATGAAGATTACAGCATAATTCGGTCATGTCAAGTAAACTTTACTTCATTCAGGGCGTTTACATTTCTTTGCACATCGGACACGTCGGCTTTACGCGCGCGAAGTACGCTGGTATTGGAAGGACCGTTCCGGCAGAGTCTTTCGGCCGGCTTCCGGGTTGTAAGGAGGAGAGGATTATGAGAATGAGAGTTCACACAAAACTTGGGGCAGCTCTCGCTGCTGCAGTCATTATTCCTGCGCTGGCTCTGGCCCAGGGCCCTGCGCTACCCGATTCTGGCGGCCCGGACGGCGGCGGCCCTGGAATGGAAATGCGCCATTGGGGCGGAGGCCGTGGAATGGGAATGCGCCGCGGGGGCGGCCACGGGATGGGGCTGGGGTTTCTGGTGAACAACCCGGAATTGCGCAAGAAGATCGGCATCACCGACGAGCAGGCCGCGAAGATTCGCCAGCAGACGCTCGATTTCCGGAAGGCCGAGATCCGCTCGCGGGCCGATCTCGAGGTGAAGCGGCTCGAACTGCATAGCCTGCTCGCGGCCGACACGCCCGACCGGGCCGCGATCGACAAAGCCCTGGAGGAAGTCGGCGCCGCCCAGATGACGGCCGCGAAGACCGGCATTGACTTCCGTCTTGCCATGCGCGGCGCGCTCACTGCGGAGCAGCGCGAGAAGCTCAAGGCGATGCGGCACGAATTTGAACGCCGCGGCGCGAGGCGGCCCGGCGCTCAGGCCGCTCCGAAGCCCGCGGCTCCGCCGGCGCAGTAGGACAAGCTTAGCTTGTCGTGGGACAGGCCTCCGGCCTGTCGGGGCAAAATGGGGACTGGACCGAATTTCGCCGCCGGTGCGAAATTCGTGCCTGTCCCCGATTTTGCCTACTACACCCCGCGGTAGCCTGGAAGCAGGGTGCGGAACGCTCTCGGCACGATCCTGCTGTTCACGCTTGCGGTTTGGCCGGTGGCCGGCCAGGCGTTCGACCGGCCGGTTTCCCTGAAGCTCCTGCCCTCCAATCTCCTCAGCGATCAGAAACAAATCTGGCTGTATCCCCGGCGGCTCGCTCATCCCCGGAACTGGATCGCCCCGGCCGTTGTGCTGGGCGCGACCGCGCTCCTGATCGCAGAAGCCGACGCCCCCACGGCCTCCTACTTTCGGCGTACGTCTTCCTTCCACGGATTCGACCAGGTTTTCACCGGAAAGGCCACGGCTTTGGGAATGGTCGCGCTGCCATCGTCGCTTCTGGCCGCGGGGCTGGCCCGGCACGACTCGAGGATGTGGAAGACGGCCATGCTGGCGGGCGAAGCGGTCGCGGATTCCGAGGTGCTGACCATCGTTATGAAGGACGCCGGCCGGCGCTTGTTCCCGGCTTCCGTCCCTCCGCAACAGGGTTTCTCCGACACCTGGTTCAAGACCAAGGGCGACTGGCTTCGAGGCAGCGGCAGCTTTCCTTCCAGCCACACCGTTGCGGCGGTCTCGATCGCCACCGTCGTGGCGCGCCGTTACGGGAACCACCGCTGGGTTCCTTACGCCGCTTACGGCGCGGCCGCGCTGGTCGGCTTCTCGCGGCTGCCTCTGGGCGCGCATTACGTCTCGGACACGTTCATGGGGGCGGCGCTTGGCTACTCGATCAGCAGGTTCGTGGTGCTGCGGCAGTAGGGGGGCGGGGGCCATCCGCGTAGCGAATTCCCCCTTTGTTCCGAACTCGGAACAGAATTGACCACATGCCGTGGGCCCAGGTCTGTAGGTTTCTTTCGTGTGTTCTGAGATCGTCGTCGGGGTGCGTGTTGACGGCCAGCGCCGCCGGCAGGAGCGACTGCGGATCCAGATGAAGGTTCCTGCCCGTCTACGACACCTCGAAGAACCGCATCTCATCGTTTGGCAGTTACGACGCCAACGGAAACCTGACCTCGGACGGCCTTCACACCTACGCCTGGGACGCGGAGGGCAACCTGAGCCAGTTGGACGGCGGGACGGCGATGGTCTATGACGCCTTCGGCCGCCGCGTAGAGCAGACCAACAGCTCCGGCACGGCCGAGATCCTCTACGGTCCGAATGGGAGTAAGCTGGCGTTGATGAGCGGCCAGTCGGTGACCAAGGCTTTCGTGCCGCTGCCGGGCGGAACGGCGGCGGTGTACACGGGCAGCACGCTGGCCTGGTATCGACACCCGGACTGGCTGGGCTCGTCGCGGCTGGCCTCGACGCTCGGCGGCGGGCTGTCCTACGATGACGCCTACGCGCCGTTTGGCGAGACGGAGGCGGAGACGGGAACGAGTGACCGCAGCTTCACGGGGCAGAACCAGGACCTGACGGCGAATCTTTACGACTTTCCGTACCGCGAGTACAACCCGCTGCATGGCCGCTGGATCTCGCCCGACCCGGCGGGAATCAAGGCGGTCAGCCCGGCCAATCCCCAGAGTTGGAATCGATACGCATACGTCAACGGCAGTCCGCTGAACAGAGTTGACCCCCTCGGTCTATGCACCCCGGGGAATTTGACCACAGGCTCTATGAACTGCGGTTGGCAGCAAGCAGTCGGCTGGCTGATCAGTCAGGGTGGTTGGGACCCCGCAGCCGGAATGAGCGCTCCGCCGTCCGGAGGCCTCAGTAACTCGGCGACCGAAATCACCACCAGCGCCGCGACGGCCGACGAGGGCTGGTACGCGGTGAACGTGAGGGCGACGTACATCTTGTCGGTCCTCGGAAAGTACCCGGAGCTGCAGGACATCTTCTGGGGGTTTGGGAACAACGGTGTCATAACGTCTACGAGGATCGTGTACGACGCAGAGTTGGACGCGCTGGCATCCGCCATGCTATCGGGAACCTACATCTATGTGCCCCGGCGGGCTCCCGCAGTGACGAAGGGGGCGCAGGTGTCCTCTGACGGACAGCGACTCATAGCTGAAGTCGCGAAACGCGCGGGCCCAGTCGCAAGTCCCTGCTTCTGGGTCGAATGGACAGCTGGTGCGGTTGCGGCCGGGGGCATTCCTGCGGTCGGGGCCAATCTCCCGTATCTTGCCGGGGAGGCAGGATCCCCGGCTGCAATCAACTGGGGCGTTTCTAAGCTGATCCAGATCGAAGCGGGCCAAGTCGCGAAGCCGGGGATTCTGGCACTAGGCGGACAGGCGTGGAGGATGTTCGACGCTGCTTGCGTTCCGTAAACCCGACCCCAGTCGGCGGTCGGGCAACGCCGGTGGTAAAGGAGTCTGACGTTTAAGGGGAGGACCAAGCGATGCAGTGTCCAACGTGTCAAGGGGGTATAGGCCATCATCTATACGGAGAGGGCCGTTGTCCGCATTGCGGGGTGAAGTTTTACATTGTCGATAAGTGGCGCTGGCTGCGTGCAATTGTTTGTGGGCTCCTGGCCATCCTTCCCAACTCTCGCTGGTATCCGCTCCAATGCGACATTGTCCTGCGGATTTGTTGGGTCGTCGTTGTGCTGACGATGGTCCTGGTCCTGGGGATCGTCTCGGTGAGCCTCTTCCCTCCGCAAGTGGATAGCGTTCCTCAAGACGGTCCGCTCCGCTTGGACTTGTAGGAGGTGTCGGCAGTTTAGCCTGGACTTGGCGCCCGTTCGGACGAGCCCAGCGACCATCGGGGCGGGCGCCGCGCCGCCCGTGCAGAATAAGCAGGATCGCACCCCGATGACAAAACCACGGCCAGACAGGGATTGCCCCTCACTGGACCCGCTCGCTCGCCACCTCGGCGGATCAGGCCGTCGACAGCACCATGCCCCAAAGGGCCTTCATGCATCGGGACAACTGCCCAGGTCACGGCAAGTGGGCGTCGGCGCCCGCGGCCCTCTCTTGGTCGCCGCGGTGACGCTCCTGATCGCGCTCCCTGCGACTCGCTGCGGCTACATCGAACTCGACGACCAACTCCTGGTGCTCGTCCTCGAAGGCCAGGGCCGCGCTCAAGAGGCCCGAGCGGCCCTCCAGCAAGCCATCCAGGCCACCGGCCCCGGCCCGGAATACCGGGACCTGCTGCCGTAAGCGCCCGACATCGGGCGGCGAAGGGGCCACTCCCATTTCGTTTCTTTTTAGGACTTCCACGGCCGGGGCCGACTTGAACGTGACCATGGGCACGACGTACTACTACAAGGTCGCGGCCGTGAATGCCGGGGGAACCAGCCCTCCATCGAACGAGATTCGGGTGTACTGCGATCCCACCACATACTTTTGCCAGGGCATGTGATGAAAAGCGACGGCACGGATCGGAACCGATCATGAGCGAGGCCTAACATGGACAGAATCTCCAGAAACATTCCTGCACTTTCCCTGCTGGTCCTGGCGGCTGCCGGCCTGAGCACCGCCCAGGTGACCACCTCCGGCACGCTGACCTGGAACGCCAACGGCTCCCTCGCCCAGCTAGCGGGCGTGGACAGCTTCAACGCCGCCAACGCGGCCACCTGTAACTATACGTATGACGACCTGGGCCGCCTCGGCCAGATCGATTGCGGCGCGGGCAACTGGGGGCAGACCTATACCTATGATTCTTTCGGAAACATCAGGTGGGCGCCGCCCTCGGGCCACACCGGCAGCCAGTTCCAGCCCGTCTACGACACCTCGAAGAACCGCATCTCATCGTTTGGCAGCTACGATGCCAACGGAAACCTGACCTCGGACGGTCTTCACACTTACGCCTGGGACGCGGAGGGCAACCTGAGCCAGTTGGACGGCGGGACGGCGATGGTCTATGACGCCTTCGGCCGCCGCGTAGAGCAGACCAACAGCTCCGGCACGGCCGAGATCCTCTACGGTCCGGATGAGAGTAAGCTGGCATGGGGAAGTTATGAAGACACTGCTGACTCGCTCGCCGATCGCCGCCGCCATCGCGCTGATTCTCTTGATGCCGATGGGCGGTGCCGTCGCGCAGTCCCAGAAGCCGTCTAAGAGTCTCCTGTCCCGTCCGCGGCCACCGCTTGGCCAGCTTCGCTTCAGTCCCGACGGGCGGCATCTCCTCGCTCAGGACGATTCTGCCGTCACCGTGCTCACCGCGCAGCCCTTCGCCGTCTTGTTCCGGATACCGGCCGACAACGCCGACGCGGCCCAGTTCACACCGGACTCGCGACAACTTGTGTTCATCAGCTCGGCGTCGTCGCTTCGGCTTGGCGGCGTTGGCCCCGCACATCTCGAGCGCTGGGACGTAGCCGACCACGCTCGCGTCGCTTTCACGGAGATCCGGCTGCATGGTTGCGGCACGAGGGCGCTGTCTCCGGACGGTCGCACCTTAGTCTGTGTTGACTCCAATGGCGCCCTGGGAGCCATTGACATCTCGACCGGCGAGACGGTCCTTCAGAAACAGCATTTCGGCAAGGCGTTTGCGGTTGATAGTCCAGGCAATCCTCCTCAAACCTTCGGCGACCTCGGCAGCGCCTCAGTCGACTTCTCACCCGATGGGCGCTTCGTTATAGCGCTGCCCTGGAATGCTCGGGGCTCCGCCGTCGCATGGGACCTGCACCAGAGAAGGGAAGTGAGGTTGCGGGGAGCCATGAAGAAGTTGACCACGCTATTCAGTCTGGAAACGGAGATGGTCGCCTCGGAGTTCTACTCGGTGAGCTTCGCCTTCGTCGCCCCGGATCGACTCATAATGTCGCCCCACTTCGACGAGACATCACATGCCACCGTAGCCACGACACTGGCAGCCTTTCCTTCCGGGAAGGTATTGGCCACGCTGAAGCTGCCTCCGGGCCTGCTGTTCCGGGCCGCGGATCCCGGTTTCGTTCTGATCCGTCCTTTTGGACGGTACACGCGGCCAGATGGGAAGCCGCGGGCCGCTGCTGTCGAATTCAGCAGCGGCCAGATAATCGTAAGCGAGGCTCCCGCGTTGGATGTGTTCGGGAATAAGTACGTCGCGGAACTGACCAACGGCGGAGTGGGATTATACGAGAGAGGCAACGGCCTTCAGGCCACCGTCAAGCTCGACGAGCTCCGGCGGGAAGATCCGTGATTGCGGCCGTGAAGGTCAATGCACCCATGGGCCGCAAAGGCCCGCGTGCGGCAGAGAACCTCCTAACCCGGACAATTCGGCTCCAGACGGCCCTTCAGGTCATGCTCGTGGCGCTGCTCGTCTTTCTTGTGACGCTTCCCGGCGTCCGGAACCAGACCGTCAACCTGGGCGAGTCGGCCACTCACACGGCAGGGCATCTCCCGTGCCCGCAAGTAACATTGCCACACGCGGCTGGCGTCATTCGATAGGAGGGCCACATGCAAAGAACGGCTGCCGCCACGGCTGCTCTGGTCTGCTTGCTAGGCGTGGGTGGTGCCAGCACCCCGACCCAGCAGCCTCCTAAGCGCCTCCACCCGCGCCTGCCGCAACATCTTCTCCAGGTCCGGTTCAGTCTTGACGGCCATTATCTTCTGGCACAGGGCCGTTCCGGCGTCGCCGTCCTGACCGTGCAGCCCTTCCGTGTGGTGCTCCGGGCTCCCGCCCAGGACGCCAGCCTCGCCGACTTCACTCCCGACTCGCAGCATGTCGTCTTTGTCAGTTCCGTAGCGTCCCTGCAGCTCACGTCCGGGGGCGGCGCCGCGCATATGGAGCGTTGGAGCATTGCCGACCAGGCCCGCGTCGATTTCACAGCGATGCAGCCGCAGGGGTGCTCGAGCAACGGGCTGTCCCCGGACGGGCGATTCCTTGTGTGTGTCGACGCTCGCGGCACGCTCCGCATTATTGAGGTCGCTACCGGCGAGACGATCTTCGAGAAGCAGAAGTTCGGCGTGAAATGGGTGATATACACGGACCAGAGCCAGGGGAACCCAGCCTTTAACGCCCAGGTTGGCGACCCTGGATCCGCCAGAATCGACTTTTCCCCCGATGGCCACTTCCTGATAGCGTCACCCAAAGAGGCGGACGGCGCCACCGTCGCCTTCGATCTGGTCGACAAAAAGGTGCTGAAGCTGCAAGGGCAACTGAAAGAACTCACCACCTCGGTCGACTACACTTTTCTCGGCGCCGACCGGGTGCTGATGGGCGGCCCAACTGCGGTCTTGGCGTTTCCATCGGCGGAGGTGCTCTTGCGACCGCGTATCATGCCTGACGGCCAGATGTCTCGGGCCGCGGATCCGCGCTTCGTCCTCATGTTCCCCTGGGGCCCGTGGGGGCATTACAAAAAGGTCTTCGCAGATCCAAGCGGGTATCCAGGCACGAGATCCTTCGAGGAGTACACTCCATTGGAAGATCCAGGGATGGGCGCCCTCGAACTCGACACGGGAAAGGCCATCGTGACCAAAAACCCCCCTCTGGACGTGTTCGGGAACTACTATGCCGCCGAACTCACCGACGGCCGGTTGGGACTCTATGATCGAGGCAAGGGCCTGCAAGCCGCCGTCACGCTGGACGAGCTCCAGCGAACCGATCCTTAGGGACCGATGGCAGTCGACAAACGAACGGGCCGCAAAGAGCGGTCGGCTCGAAGGCTCGCAGGAAAGCCGGGCACTCGCCCTTCGCCCGCCATCCAAGCCGCGCTCGCTGCCCTGTTTGTCCTCCTTGTAGCCCTTCCCGCCGTCCGGAACAACTTCGTCAACCTGGGATGGCTTTACTGGGTGGGAGTTGAGAAGTGGGCGGTTGGCACCGCGAGGAATGTGCAACAGGCCCAGACCTATGCCACAGATGTCGCGTACTTGAGCGGCGGCGTTCTCGATCCGGCCTCGGTGAAGGTGTCCCCAGGCTCTATCAGCACTTGGGTTGTCTCACTGTCGCCAGGCGTTCCTCGCCTTCTCGGTCCCGCTGGGACGCCAGGTCCAGCACCGCCCAGTGGTTCTCAGGTCACTGCGGCGCCAGTCAACGGTCCGGTGGAGAATCTTGCGCCCTTGACCTTGTCGTTCGCTCCCGGTCCCGCTGTCTTCAGCGGCCCGTGTGGCAAGCAGCCCCGATCTTTCCCCTATCCGTTCGACCTCAATGGGGCGGGACAATGTGTCGCCCTCGGCGCCGTACCACCCGGCCTCGCGCAGCCGCCGCAACCGGCGCCGTGAGCAGAACCGGGGCTGCCACGGCCGAGGCGCTCGGTCATGCGGCGGCAGGCTCAAGCGTGCAGTTTGATCTGCTCAAGATCTACTCAGGAAGGCCGGGGCAGCCCCCGACCTGGCGGCTTGGCCCCAAGACCTCGCATAGCAGTGGGGCACGCCTGTCGTGGAGCCACGCTGACAGTGTGACGCATGCCGGGCGTCACCGGGCATCGACGAAGGTAACATCGTCGCGGATCACGGACGTCATAAAAGGGGGAGTTTTCGGCATGCGCAGGACTGCGGCTGTCGTTGCGTTGCTTTCCTTATCGACAATGGGCGCTCCGGGCACTCAGCCGCAGGAGCAGCCGCACGGTACCCCGTCGCGGCCCTTGACAAGAAGCCGCCTTCGCCACCTTCGGTTCAGTCCAGACGGGCACTACGTCCTTGCGCAGGACGACTCTTTGGTCACGATTCTGACCGTGCAGCCGTTCGCGGTTCTGTTCAGGCTTTCCGCCGAGAGCGCCAGCTTGGCCGAGTTCAGCCTGGACTCACAGGACATTCTGTTCGTTAGTTCCGTTATACGCGCGGAATCGGACAAGCTCGCGCTGGCCCGTTCGGCGCCTCACGTCGAGCAATGGAGCATCGCGCAGCGCAAGCGCACGACGTTCATCGAAATTCACTCCCAGCCCTGTGGAACTCTGAAACTCTCTCCGGACGGCCGCATTCTGGGCTGCGTAGATTTTGCGGGCACGCTCCGCTTTATCGACGTCGCCTCGAGCGAGATGATATTCGAGAGGACGGGCCTGTGCCGTCCCTACGTCCACTGGGGTCCAGACGAGAACAGGATTTTCGCTCGTCACGAGTCCGGCGACCTCGGATCTGCCGGGATCGACTTTTCGCTCGACGGCCGGTTCGTCCTGGCCGCGCCCGGCTTTGCCTACGGCTCCCCTTTCGGTTGGGACTCCGTCGAGAGAAGAGCGATGAGGCTAAGAGGGGGGCTGCGACGGCAGTTCACAGGGGACGCCTTCGTCTTTGTCGCCCCGGGCGAGGTAATGATAACACCGATGACGTTCCACGACCCCCATTCCACACTAGTAGCTTTCCCATCGGGGAAGATACTCTTGAAGGTAATACTTCCCAGGGGGGATCTGCTCCGGGCGGCGGATCCAGGCTTAGTCATCGTCCGTTTTTGCGAGGTATGCCCTGCGATGGCGGTCGAGTTCCGTACGGGGCAGATGATCACCGCCAAGACTCCCGTCCTGGACGTTCTCGGCAACCGCTACGTCGCCGAACGCGCCAACGGCGAGCTTGGGCTGTACGAAAGAGGCAAGCCGACTGCCGTGGCAACAGTTAGGCTCGACGCGCGCTGAGAGATAAGATGCACAACACGGCGCCCCGCCAGAATGCGCGCAGTGCGGCAGTGCGTTACCACCTTCCACCCGCCGCAGGGGCAGCTCTCCTCGCCCTGGCGGTCCTCCTGGCAACGCTTCCGGTCGTCGAGAACAACTTCATCAACCTGGATGACTCCCTTTAGGTCCGTGCCCCCGCGCCACCCCGCCGCCCGGCCGAAGCAACCTTTTCCAATGACAGCGATTGCATTTCAGAATTTGCCCGCGTTTCAATTACTTGCGAGTTCTGACGTTTCCCCGCTCCTCCCGCCCGCCTTACTCTCGTCGCAGGTGCATGCCATGCCTCCCCAGGGTTGCGGTCACAAGGTCTCATCGCTCCCAGCCGTGGACTCCCGTCCGGCTCCCAGCCGCGACGCGCGAAAAACGCGAAAACGAAAAAGTGCAACATGGTCCTAGTTCCGAAAACGGGCACTCCTTTCATCACTTCTCATCGTTTTCGGCGGCTGACCGCCGAACCGCCGGGGTCCCCGCTCGGCCCGCGCCCCACATGTACAAATCTTCATTTGCCACCGGGAGCCCTACCTCCTTTATACTTGTACAAATACTCGTGACGCCCGAAACGGCGGAAGCATATCCACGCGCCTGGAGCGATTCGAGTATTCAGACTTTTTGAGCTTGAGGAAACTCTGTGAGCATCAGCCAACTCGCACGATCCATAGCGGAATCGCCCACCCTGAAGCTGAACGAAACCGCAGCCATTCTCAGGGAGAAGGGCGAACCTGTCATCCACCTGGGTGGCGGCGAGCCGAAGAGCCGCGCGCCCGTTGACGCCATCATCAACTGCACGGCCGTGCTGAACACGGGCGAGGTGCGGTACACACCGCCGGACGGCATCCCCCAACTGAAGAAGGCCATCATCCGGTACACGGAAGAGCACTACAACAAGTGCTTCGGTCCGTACAACGTGATCGCCTCCAACGGGGCGAAGCAGTCCATCATGGTGGCGCTGTACACAATCCTCGAGCCCAAGGACGAAGTGATCTTCCCGGCGCCCTATTGGGTCTCGTATCCGGAGATGGTCAAACTGGCCGGCGGCGTGCCCGTCCCGGTGGTTCCGGAAGATGGCTCGTTCTGCCCCAAGATTGAAGAGATCGCCGCGGCAGTCGGATCCTACACCAAGGCCATCATCCTCAACACGCCGAACAATCCCTCGGGCGTCGTCTATTCGGACGAGTTCGTGGCGGCGGTGGTCGCGCTCTGTGAGAAGAAGGATATCTTCCTCATCATGGACGACACTTACAACCGTCTCATCTTCGACAGCCGCACGCCCACCAACGCCTTCAGCTACGCCACAGACCACTCCAAGAGCTCCAAGCTGGTGGTTGTGAACTGCGTCTCGAAGATGTACGCGATGACCGGCTTCCGCATCGGCTGGGCGGTATCGGACAACGAGGAAGTGATCCGGGCGATGACGAACATCCAGTCGCAGCAGACCTCGGGTCCCTCGGCGCCGGCGCAGTGGGCCGCGGCGGGCGCGCTCAACGGCGTGCAATCCTCCGTCCAGAGCCTGCGCCTGACCCTGGAGAACAACCGCAACATCCTGGTGGAGCGGCTCCGGGCATTCGACGGGATCAAGGTCACCAAGCCGGAAGGAACCTTCTACACCTTCCCGGATTTCAGCGCCTACATGAAGGACTCCCAGAAGCTGGCGCGCTTCCTGCTCGACAAGGTTCGCGTGGTCACCGTGCCCGGCAAGGACTTCGGCATGGAGGGTCACCTGCGGATCAGCTTTTGCGGCACCGTCAAGGAAATCACGGAGGGCGTCGAGCGCATGAAGTGGGCGCTCGATCCGAACTCGCCCAATGAGCTCTACCTCGGCGACCGCAAGCTGGTGAGGGATTGGCTATGAACATCTATCAGGACATCCCCTCCCCGGCGCAGAGCATCGCGGCGCAGAACGCCAGCGCCTACGGCCTGCAGAACCACGGCCTGAGCAACCTGCACCGCGCCTACTGGAACCTGGCCACGGGCCCGCTGTACGAAGAGGCGGTGTTCCGCGGCGAGGGCAGCATCGCCCACCTCGGACCGTTTATCGTCAACACGGGCAAGCACACCGCCCGCGCTGCCGCGGATAAGTTCATCGTCCGCGAGCAGACTACCGAGGAGAAGGTCTGGTGGGGCCAGTACAACCGCCCCTTCAGTCCCGAGAAATTCAGCGCGCTGCTGACGCGGATGCAGGGCTACCTGCAAGGCCGCGACGTTTTCGTGCAGGATCTGTACGCGGGCGCGGATAGCGAGGCCCGCCTTCCCATCCGCATCATTACCGAGAAGGCCTGGCACAGTCTCTTCGCGCGGACCATGTTCTCCAAGCCGCACACGCTCGAGGAGATGAAGACTCACGTGCCGGAGTTCACCATCATCTGCGCGCCCGGCTTCAACGGATCTCCGATCGTCGACGCCACGCGCAGCGAGACGTTCATCATCGCCAACTTCGCGGAGCGAACGGCCATCATCGGCGGCTCGGCTTACGGCGGCGAGATCAAGAAGACCATCTTCACGGTGCTCAACTTTCTGCTGCCGCTCGATGGCATCCTGCCCATGCACTGCTCGGCCAACGTCGGCGACGAGGGCGACGTGGCCATCTTCTTCGGCCTCTCCGGAACGGGGAAAACCACGCTTTCCGCCGAGCCCTCGCGCCACCTGATCGGCGACGACGAGCACGGCTGGAGCGAACACGGCGTCTTCAACTTCGAGGACGGCTGCTACGCCAAGGTCATCCGGCTCTCCGAGGCGGCCGAGCCTCAGATCTACTCCTGCACCCGCCGCTTCGGCACCATTCTGGAGAACGTGACCTTCGACCCGGTCTCCCGGCGGCTCGATCTCAACGACGACCGCCTCACCGAGAACACACGCGGCGTCTACCCGCTCTCTTACATCGAGAACTACTGGCCACCCAAGCAGGCCGGCCATCCTCGGAACGTCATCTTCCTGACCTGCGACGCCACCGGCGTGATGCCGCCCATCTCGCGGCTCTCCCCGGACCAGGCGATCTACCACTTCATCTCCGGCTACACCAGCAAGATCGCCGGGACCGAGATCGGCCTCGGCATCGAGCCCGAGCTGACCTTCAGCGCGTGCTTCGGCGCCGTCTTCATGGTGCACCATCCTTACCGGTACGCCGAGATGCTGAAATCCAAGGTGCTCAAGAATGGCGCCACCTGCTGGCTGGTCAACACCGGCTGGACCGGCGGGCCGTTCGGCGTCGGCAAGCGCCTCAGCATCCAGCACACGCGCCGGCTGCTGAAGGAAGCGCTCTCGGGAAAGCTGCACGATGTGGAGTTCCGCCGGGACCCGGTGTTCGGCTTCGAGGTTCCCGTCTCCTGCGACGGCGTTCCGGCCAACATCCTGGACCCCGCCAACACCTGGGGCAGCCGCGAGGAGTACTTCCGGAAGTACGACGCCCTGGCCGCGCGCTTCATCGAGAACTTCAAGCTCTTGAAGGAGGGCTGCCCGCCTCACGTCGAGGAGTCCGGCCCCCGCCGCGTGCACGACTTCGCCGCGGCGGCCAAGCAGCCGAGCTGACTGGCTCCGAGGCGCGCCGCGTAGCGCGCCTCGGACTACCTCTTGTTAGTCCAGCGATTGATCCAGGTATGCCAGGTAGGCCGCGATCAACTTGTAGCTCTCGTAGTAGTATTCGGTCCCATGATATGCACTAGGGTTATCCGCGTAAGTGCCCGGGATCTTCTTGTCCGCGCCGTATAGCGAGTGGATACTGATCACCGGGATCTTGGCATCGTAGAAGGTCTTCGCGTCACTTTCCGCGACCAACTCGTTGTTGGCGCCCCTAACACTGAAGCCCAGCGGCTTTGCGATGGAGGCGATCTTCTGCAACAGCCCCGGGTCACAATTGTCCATCTGCACCTTGGTCTGCGACAGCCCCAGCGCTTCCACGTTTATCATGGCCTTGATCTTGTCCTTGCCCTCCAGGCCGAGGCTCTTTAAGTAAAAGATCGAGCCGCGCCGCCCGCTCTCCCTGTCGGCGAACCCGACGAAGACGAACTTGTGCTTGCGCGGCGTCGCGCGGAGCGCCTCAAACAGGCTCGGCAGCAAGGAGGCGCCGGACCAGTTCTCCACCAACCCTTTGCCCGGTCCCGTGAAGTCGATATGCGCGCCGATGACGATCGTGGACGGGCCTCCGCCCTCAGTTGTGCAAATGACGTTCGGCTGCTTCGCGCCGTCGACTGCCTGATCGGCCAGCATGGCGCCGGAGCAACCGGCTTCTTCGAACATTTTGTGAAGCGCCGCGGCGCGCTCGCCGTTGGTGGCGGGATTGCGATCGAGACGGGCTTTAACAACCTCGGAGCTTACAGGCTCGTACTCGATCTTGACGCCTTGCGCCAAAAGCGGGCAGGCGATGATGACACCGAAAACGAATCGTGAGAACATGACTCCACTTTACATGGCCGCGCCACCGGGGAGCAAACGGAGCGATCCGCGGCACGTGCGCTCCGCGCGATAATGGGCCATGGCCGAATCCCCTCGTGAAGTCATTTCCGATTTTCTGGCGCAGAAGCGCATCGCGGTTGTCGGCGCCAGCCGCAACCCGAAGGACTTCAACGCGTGCATGCTCCGGACCATGCGCGAGCGCGGCTACGACGCCGTGCCGGTCAATCCGAACGCCACCGAGATCGAAGGCGTCCGCTGTTACGCGCGCCTTCAGGAGATCGACCCGCCGGTTCAAGGCGCGCTGGTAATGGCGAAGCCCGAGGTCGCCGAGAAGGTTGTTCAGGACTGCCGCGAGGCGGGCATCGCGCGAGTGTGGCTGTATGGCACTTCGGGGAAGTCGAACAGCCCGCGGGCCGTGGAGTTCTGCCGCGCCAACGGCATCACCGTGGTTCCCGGCTACTGCCCCAACATGTTCCTGGCCGGCACTTCCTGGTTCCACCGTTTCCACGGCACGCTGCTGAAGATCGCCGGCAAATACCCGGCCTGACTCAGGCCCGGCGCATGCCGCCCAGGGCGCGCGCGGGCAGCGTCACGATCGCCCAGACCAGGTGCAGCACGCCATCCACCGCGATCCCCAGAATGCGGAACGGCAACAGCAGCAGCCAGACGATGGGATAGAGCACCAGCGCCGCCAGCGCCAGCGGCCAGCACAGAAACAGCAGGATCAGCCAGAGCACGAATGTCAGCACGGAACCCTCCCGATGGGGTTACGCAGCCCGCGCCGGATTAGTTCCCCAATCACGAAGAGCCGGCGTTCGATCCCGGAGTGTCCCCCAATTCTCTTGGCTCAGTGCTGCCCCACCCGTTCCAGGAGCTGCGCCAGGAACGCCGCCAGGCCTTCGCCCGCCTGCTCGCGCTCTGAGATCACGGGCTCGATGCCGCGGCGGCGCAGCACGCGCTCCTGCACCGGGTTGGCGGCCGCCAGAAAGATGTACGAGCGCGGGCGCAGCAGATCGAGCTTGGAATCCTCCCACAGCCGCTGCAGCTTGTAAAAGAGATAGCGGATGTTGATGTCGGAGAGGCTGTACCCCACAAACAGCACCGGCCGGCCCAGCACGTCCGACTGCAGCTTGATGTCGAGCGCCGTCCCGAAATCCAGCCGCTCGAAGAAGCTCGACTCGGTGAGGACGATCGAATCGTCGTCGTCGAAATCGCCGTGAAACTTCACGATCTGCGTGACGCCCTCGCGCGCCTTCAGCACGTCGCCGACGTTGGTGATCTTGGTGTACTCCTTGCCGTAGGCCTCGAATGCCTTCTCCAGCCAGCGGTCGTAGTTCGTCGTGTAGATGATGGGAAAGGACAGCTCGACGATGAGGCGGTGGATCTCGGAGGTGCGGACATCGACGTCGCGCGGATGCCAGCTGACGTCCATCCAACTCCGCAGCGGGCCGAGGTTGCCCTTGTTGAGCTGATAGAACTCGGCGAGCGTACGGTAGTCGGCGAGCGAGCGGAATGCTTGCGGGTCGTAACCCAACTGCCGGGCGATCTCGTTGACGATCTCGGCGGTGGTGGGAACGCCGACGTTCTTAGACACGCCGGCTCCGACGAAGAGGATGGCGCCTCTTCGCCGGATCGCTTCAACCAGGTCCTCGTACATGGCGCGGCTCAGGGCTCGATCCTGGTTCCCAGGACGCCGAGAAACTTCGCCAGCCAAGCCGGGTGCGCGGGCCAGGCGGGCGCGGTGACCAGGTTGCCATCCACACAGGCGCCGTCCATCGGCAGATCGACGTACTTGCCGCCCGCGGCCGTGACCTCCGGGCCGACGGCC
Source organism: Bryobacterales bacterium (assembly GCA_963719445.1). Lineage (GTDB taxonomy): Bacteria > Acidobacteriota > Terriglobia > Bryobacterales > Bryobacteraceae > DASWZN01. The sequence continues at coordinate 734,173 of OY970385.1, read as the reverse complement.
GGGTAGGCGCTGACGGACCTGCCCGCCACCGCGCCGGCCGCCGCCAGCAACTGCGCCCCGTGGCAGATGGCGGCGATCGGCTTGGCAGCCGCGGCGAAGTGCCGCACAATGGCGATCACGTCCTGGTTGAGCCGGATGTACTCCGGCGCACGGCCGCCCGGAATGACGAGCGCGTCGTAGTCTTCGGGCTTGACCTGGTCGAACGTCGCGTTCAGCGCGAAGTTGTGGCCGCGCTTTTCGCTATAGGTTTGGTCGCCCTCGAAATCGTGAATGGCGGTGCGCACCGTCTGCCCGGCCTTCTTGCCCGGGCACACGGCGTCCACCTTATGTCCCGCCATCTGCAGCGCCTGGAACGGCACCATCACCTCGTAGTCCTCGACGAAGTCGCCGACAAGCATCAGAATCCGCTTTGCTCCCACTTGTGCCTCCAAGGTTATTCTATGCCGGGGGAAGAGGGGCAGTGAACTGGACCATGAATCTCGCGGCTCATCTGTGCAGTTCTTGCACTCGTCCAGGCATTCATGTCAGACAAGTCACTTTGGGCAAAGTCAGGCAACTCGCACAACGCAGCTAACAGGCGCACCACTTCTTCCCGCACATGCACAGAGCCCGGCGCACGTCACCCCCACCGAACTTCTCCCCTCAAGATGCGTAACCATAGGGAAGATGCCCGGGGAAACCTTCCTGAGTTTGCGCCAAATCACGAAACGCTACGGAACGCTGGCCGCTGTCGATGGATTGAGCCTCGAGGTCGCGCGGGGGGAGATCTTCGGGCTGCTGGGGCCTAACGGCGCCGGGAAGACGACGCTCATTCACTGCGCCATCGGGCTGCTCGAGCCGGATGGCGGCGAGGTGCTGGTGGGCGGGGGAAACCCGCGGGAGCCGCAAGTGCGCGCGCGCATGGGCATCGCTCCGCAGGTCCTGTCGCTGTACGAGCTGCTGACGGCGGAAGAGAACCTCTCGTTTTTCGGCGAGCTCTACGGTCTTCGCGGGCACCACCTGAGCGAGCGCGTCACTTCGGCGCTTGAGTTTGTCGGGCTTGAAAACCGCAGGCGGGACGCGGTCAAGACTTACTCGGGCGGAATGAGGCGCCGGCTCAACCTGGCGGCGGCGCTGGTGCACGATCCCGAGATCCTGCTGTTCGACGAACCGACGGTGGGTGTCGATCCCCAGTCTCGGAATTCGATCTTCGACAATATCCTGGCCCTAAAGCGTGAGGGCCGCACCATCATTTACACGACGCATTACATGGAGGAGGCCGAGCGGTTGTGCGACCGAGTCGGCATAATGGACCACGGCCGGCTGCTGGCGCTCGACACCGTGAAGGGCCTGCTGGCGGCCCAGGGCGGATTGCCCCGGCTGGTGGTGGAAACGGACGGCCGGGAGATCGAGGTGCTCTCGCCGAACCCGTTGGCCGAGTTGAACCGCCTGGCGTCCACGGCCCCGATCGAACGCTTCCGCCTGGAGCAGCCCACGCTCGAAAATGTGTTTCTGAATCTCACGGGAAGAACGTTGAGGGACTAGTCCGATGTCTGCCATACTCGCGCTGGCCGCCAAAGATCTTCGCCTTCTGGTCCGGGTGAAGTCCGGGCTGTTCTTCGCCTTCGCCTGGCCGCTGGTCATCGCTATATTGTTCGGCGCGGTCTTTTCCGGCTCCTCGGATGGAGGGTCACGCCGCCTGGCCGTGGCGCTGGCGGACGAAGACCAGAGCGTAGGGAGCAGGGAGTTCGCCGCGCTGCTCGCCGCCAGCGGGGACTTCAACGTGCGGCTGGCGAGCCGCGCGGAGGCCATCGATCTGGTGCGCAAGGGACAGCAGGCCGCGGCGCTGATCCTCGCCAGGGGCTTTGGGGAAGCCGCCCAGCAGATGTTCCACGGCGTCCCGCCCAAGGTGGAAGTCTGGATCGACCCGAGCCGCCAGGCCGAATCGGGAATGATCCAAGGGCTGCTGTTCCAGATCACTATGCAGGGGCTCCAGAAGAAGATGGCGGATACCGGCAGCATGCGCGCGGGCATTCGGAAGTCGCTCCAGGAAGTCGAGCGCTCCGCTGCGCCGCCCGATCAGCGTGCTTCGCTATCCCGTTTCCTGAGCAGCCTCGACCGCACCATGGCTGAAATGCCGGCCTCCTCCGCCGGTGGTGGGCAAGGGCCGAGTTGGGAGCCGCTCAGTATTGAGAAGCACGACATTGCGATCCAGAGGCAAGGCCCTCGCAATGCCTTCGAGATCACGTTTCCGCAAGGGCTGCTGTGGGGCGTGCTGGGCTGCGCCATGTCGTTCGCCATCGGCTTCGTCAGCGAGCGAACGCACGGCACGCTGTTCCGGCTTCAAATGGCCCCCATCGGGCGCGCGCACCTGCTGGCGGGAAAAGCGCTGGCCTGCACTGCGGCCTGCCTGGTTCTGGAGTCGACGCTGGTGGCGATCGGCCGGCTCGGCTTCCGCGTGACGCCCCATAGCTGGGCGCTGATGGCTCTGGCGGGCTTGTCCACCGCGGTGGCGTTCGTCGGCATCATGATGCTGATTGCCGGGCTGGGCAAGACCGAACAAGCCGCCGCGGGCGTGGGCTGGGCCGTGATGATGCCGCTCGCGCTGTTCGGGGGCGGCATGGTTCCGCTGGCCTTCATGCCGCGCTGGATGGCGCAGATCGGCGTGATCAGCCCAGTGCACTGGGGCATTCTGGCCTTCGAGGGCGCGCTGTGGCGCGGCTTCTCGTTCGAGGAGATGCTCGTTCCCTGCGGAGTCCTGCTGGCTACCGGCGCAGTCTGCTTCGCGATCGGCACACGCACGCTGCGGCTGGCGTAGGGGAGCCTCGACACGAGTGTCGAGGCGGCAGGCAGGAGTGCCTGCGCCACGTCCGGACGGCGGTATGCTTGAGAGTAAGCCTGCCTTTATGGAACCCGACCAGATTCGTGCAGCCGTAGAAGAAGAACTCAAGATCACGCCGTTCATCGACATTCACACCCACCTGTTCATGCCCTCGCTCGGCGCGCTGGGTTTGTGGGGCATCGACGAGCTGGTGACGTATCACTACCTGGAGGCGGAGTTCTTTCGATCCTCGCCGATGACGCCGGCGCAGTACTGGAGCCTCTCGAAGCGTGAGCGGGCGGACGCGATCTGGCGCGCGCTGTTCGTCGAGAACGCGCCTGTCTCGGAGGCGACGCGCGGCGTCGTCGCGGTGCTTCAGGCGTTCGGCCTCGGAACCGGCAAGGCCGATTTGACCGAAGCGCGGGAGTTCTTCGGAGCTCAGAACTATGCCTCGCACGTCCGCCGCGTGCTCGAAATCGCGGGTGTGAGCGCGGTCGCCATGACCAACGACCCGCTCGATCCCGATGAGGCTCCTTTGTGGGAGGCGGGCGCCGAACGCCATCCGCAGTTCCTCCCGGTTCTGCGTCTCGATCGCATCCTGAACAAATGGGCCGAGCATAGCCCTCTGCTTCAGGCCAAAGGCTACCGGGTGGACGGCGTATCTTCGGGGTCGCTCGCGGAGGTCCGCCGGTTCCTGGCCGCGTGGTGCGAAACCATGCGTCCCATCTACATGGCGGTCTCGCTGCCCGACACCTTTCAGTACCCGGAGGACAGCGTCCGCAGCCGTTTGCTGGCGGAGGCCGTCCTACCGCTTTGCCGCGAGCTCGATCTGCCGATAGCGCTGATGATCGGCGTGCGCTACCAGGTAAATCCGGCGCTGCGGCTGGGGGGGGACGCAGTCGGGAGGGCCGACCTGGGTGCGCTCGAGCGGCTGTGTCTGAAGTTTCCGGACAACCGCTTCCTGGTCAGCGTGCTGAGCCGCGAGAACCAGTATGAACTGTGCGTCTACGCCCGCAAGTTCGCCAACCTGATGCCGTTCGGGTGCTGGTGGTTCCTCAACAATCCTTCGATTGTCGAAGAGATCACGCGCGAGCGGATCGAAATGTTGGGGACGACGTTCATTCCGCAGCACTCCGACGCGCGCATCCTGGAGCAGGTCATTTACAAGTGGCGGAACACGCGGCGGACGCTGGCGCCGATTCTCGCGAACTCCTTCCGGTTGCTGGCCGAGGATGGACGCGCCGTCACGCGGGCCGACATCCGGCGAGATGTGAGGCGGCTGTTCCGTTCGAACTTCCAGAATTGGGCCCGGCTACCGGTGGACAGCGGGGAGTGAGCCAGTTTTTCCCAACAAGGCTGGATTCGTCTTGGCGGTGCTTGGCGGCTTTGCGCGAAATTGCTCGCCAAGACGCCAAGGCCGCCAAGAAGAGAGGACAGGCCGGAGGCCTGTCCCACTATCCCCGCCCTTTGTCTTCCAGCATGAGGCGCAGGCGTTCCAACTCGCGCTGGAGTTTGCGCTGGCGGCCGGCCAGCAGGCCGACAAAGGCGAGCAGAACGAGCCAGGCGGTCAACAGGCCGTAGAACAGGAACACGAAGTTATTCTGGTACTGCTCGGGAGTGAAGCCGGCGGTTTGAATCAGGGTCGGGAACATAGGCACCGTTCTTTCAAAAGGCATGCATCTCGCGGCGGAGGGCGTCGATCTCGCGGCCGGTCTGTTCCTGCCGCATGCGAATGAGGAGTAGCGCCACTGCCAGCAGCAGCAGCGGAATCCAGTTGAAGAAGAGCATGAACTTATACGCGGCGCTCATGACGCCGCCGCCGTAAATGACCGGCTGCGGATGCTGGGTGCGCCACCACTTGATGGAGAAGAAGATGATGGGCACGTCGGCGAAGGCGAGAATCGAGACCACGGCGGCCATACGGGCCCGCTCGGTGGACTCTTCGATGGCGCGGCGCAGCATGACGTAGCCGGCGTAGATGATCAGGCCGACCAGCATGGAGGTCAGCCGCCAGTCCCAGGTCCACCAGATGCCCCAGATGATGTGGCCCCAGATCATCCCGGTGAGCAGGTTGGCGGCGCCGAAGGCCAGGCCCACCTCGGTGGCCGCGGCGGCGAAGGCGTCGTACCTCAGGTTCTTCCGGACCAGGTACAGGACGCTGGCGATCATGGCGCCGAAGAAGCACAGGAAGGCCGTCCAGGCCGCCGGCACGTGGAAGAAGATGATGCGGAAAATGGGGCCCTGCTGGACTTCGTCGGGAAGCACCAGCAGCATGACGGCCAAATTCCCGGCCAGCAGCAGCGCCGTGAACCAGGAAAGCACCGCGATAGTCTTGTTCCGCATAATCACCTCACCATAACGGATTCGATCAGCGCGAGCGCGAGCGCGCTGAAGATGACATCGAACGCCACCAGCAAGCGCACCCACTGAGCGAGCTCGGCCGTCAGCGGATCTCCCATCACGAGCGGCGCGGTCAGGTGCATGGCCGCCAGCAGACACGGGATCAGGATGGGATAGCCGAGAACGGGCAGCATCAGCTCGCGCAGGCGCAGGTTCACGGTCAGCGCGCTGAAGACCGTGCCGACTACGGTCAATCCCCAGGTGCCGAGCGCGATGACGCCGGCGAGCGGCCAGAATTGGCGGGTCACGTGGACGTTGTAGAACGCGCCGAAGACCGGCAGGCAGACCGCCTCGACCGCGGAGAGCAGCACGAAGTTGGCGAGCGCCTTGCCCAGGAAGAGCGCGGCGCCGGACATGGGCGCGGCGATCAGCGCGTCGAGGCAATCGTTGGCCAGCTCGCGCGCAAAACTGCGGTTGAGGATGAGCGCGCCGGCGAAGGCGAAGACCAGCCACAGCAAGCCGCCCGAAATCTCGCGCGTCTGATCCTCGGTGGGCTCGAAGGCGGCGCTGAACAGCAGCAGGATGACCACCGCGAAGGAGAGCGACGCGTTGATCGCCTCCTTGGTGCGCAGCTCGGAGCGCAGGTCCTTCCAGGCGACCGTGAAGGTCTGGCGGACGAAGCTCAGGCGCGGCGGCTTCATGCCGGTGCGGATTGGGGCTCGCCGTACTGCCGGTACAGCCATCCCGTATCCTCCAGCATTTCACCGGTGCGCGCGCCTGTGTAAGCCAGCCGCCCGCGCACAAGCAGGGCGACGTGGGTCGCCAGCTCGAGCGCCTCGCGCAGTTGATGGGTGGAAAGCACGATCGTTCGGCCCTCGGCGATCGCGTCGCGCAGCAGCGACTGGAGCAGCGCGATGGCGCGGTCGTCCAGGGCCGTGAATGGCTCGTCGAGCAGCAGAACCGCCGGCTCGTGCAGAAACGCGCGGGCGACGGCCAGGCGCTGGCGCATGCCGCGAGAGAATTCGCGCACCAGGCCGTCGCGGACTTTTTCGAGGCCGGTGCGCTCCAGCCATTCCGACGCCGCGCGGTCCGTGTTCTCGAGGCCGTAAAGCCGCGCGAAGAGGCGCAGGTTCTCCACCGCGGAGAGCTCCTCGTAGAGCGAGATGCCGTGGCCGAGAATGCCGATGGAGTGGCGCGTGGAGCGCTCGCGCGGGTCAGCGCCGCAGATCCGGATGTTGCCGCGGCCGGGGCGCGAGAGGCCGGCCAGGATACGCAGCAGCGTGGTCTTGCCCGCGCCATTGCGGCCGAGCAGCGCCATGGAGGCGCCGGGCTCCACGTCGAAGCTGATGTCGCGCAGGGCGGGGAAATCGCCGTAGAACTTCCAGACGCCCGCGATCTCGACAGGCTTCATGAGCCGCTCTTGCCCTTGGCGGGCGCCGCCTGACCCTTACGATACAGCAGCACGAAACCGAGCGCGAGCGCAGCGAAGGCGAGCGCGAGAACCGCCAGGCGGCGGTCCTCGAAGCCCGGCGGCAGAACGGTGCGGAGGGTAGCGCCGGAGTCGTCCGTATCGTCCGCGGGCGCGGCCGCTCCCTGGGCGGCGCGCAGGGAGCCGGTCCCGTGTACGGTGATTTTGAATGCAGCGGCCGCAGTCTCGTAGATACTGGCCTTCGTCTGCGGCTCCGCGCCCAGCAACTTCAAATCGTCGCCCTGGAGCGTGACGCCCGCGGGGACGACGATGCGCGTGGGCGGTCCCTGGTAAAAGACTTTGCTGGAGAACGCGGCGGGGTCGGAGGCGGGCAGCGTGTAGGCGATGTCGACGCGCGTCTCGCCCGGCTTGATGGGGAAGGAGATGAAGTAGGCGCCCTTCCGGTTGCCCTCGGTGGGAGCCTGTTCGAGCCCCATGCCGCGCGGCTCGGTGGCGTTCACTTTGAGGCTGTCCTTAACGGCCGCGGGCGGGACGAAGAAGTGCAGCGTGCCATCGGGATTGTCATACGTAAGCTTGCCGGTGTTGCTGAGAATGAACGTTTCGGTGACGCCGAGCTGCTGGCCGGAAGGCTCGAGGAACAGGATGTGCTGCGAGACCGGCGCTGTCCCGGGGTTCTTCGAAGAATCGAAGACGTCCAACTCCAGGCCGGTGGAGGGCCGGCCGGGCGCCACCATGATGTTGTAGGTGACGCCGGAGTGCTGCACCTCGATGAGGTGCGGGCCGCCCGGTTCGAGCGTGCGGTTGATGGAGAAGTGGCCGTTGGCGTCGGATTTCGCGCTATCGAGCAGCTCGGGGCCGTTTTGGGTGAGCTTGAAGAGGCTGACATCGGCGCCGGGCTCGGGGCGGCCGGTGCTCCGGTTGACGACGGTACCGTCGACGGCGGCGAAGAGTGTCGCGGCCGTGCAAAGGACGAGCGCCGATCTCATGAGGCGGCTTGGGGCGCAGGCTCCGGCATGCCGCGCCGGCTCTCGAACCGGCGCTTGGGTCTCGGCACGAGTGCCGAGACGGCAGCCTGAGAGGCTGCGCCACGCCCGGCTGGCTGCGCTGGCAGACTTCATTTCGTGGCCTCCACGGGGATCGGTTTGCCGCACTCGCCGCAGAACTTCATCGCGGATGGGAAGCGGGCGCCGCAGTGGGGGCAGACCGCTGCTTGACGGTCCGCCAGAGAATCCTGGGGACACGCCTGCGCTTCTGCGGGGGTGGAAGACTCGGCGCCGGCAGCCCGGAGTGTCCCCAGATTCTTTGGCGCGGGGGCAACTGCGGCGCCCAGCACCTTGTCGATTTCGGCCAGGACGGCGGCGAGTTCGCGCTGGAGGTCCTGCTTGGTCTGGGTGTAGTCGTGCTCGGAGAGCTTGCCGACGCGGTACTCGAACTGCAAGTCGCGGAGGCTCTCGTAGATGGTCGCCTTCCGTTCTTCCAGATGCTTGGTCGGAGAGACGGGCTCGGGCTCGGGCAGGTCCGTGGGGCGCACGGCCAGGGTGAACACAAGAACGCCGATGGCGAGGATGGCGGCGACGAAGAGCATCATCGATCCAGTTCTTCCAGGTCCTTCTCGATTTTCGCCTGGTAGCCGGCGAGGGTGGTGGCATCGAGCCCGGGGCCCACGGGCGCTGCCACAGGCTTTCGGAAACGCTTGATGACCCACCAGACGAATACCAGGCCGAGCGCGATGCCGATGAACGGCATGACATAGCCCAGCAGGTTGAATCCCCGCGCGGGCGGCTTCATCAGAATTGCCGGCCCGTACTCTTTGACGAACGAGTCCAGGATGGCGGAATCCGTCATGCCCGCGGTCACCATGGCGAGGAGCTTTTGGCGCACCGGCTTGGCGAAGTGGCACTCCAGCATGTTGCAGCCCGTGACCGAGCTGCCGCACCCGCACTGGCACATGAGCTGGTCGCCCAGACGGCGCACGCGCTCATTGGCGAGCGGGGTGGTGGACTGAGCCAGGCAGAGGACTGCCAGTGCCAGAACGATGAGGCTACTTATCCAGCGGCGCATAAACCTTTTGGGTGACGCCGAGGACCTGAGTCCTCGCGTACTGCAATCTTACTTTACTCGGAACCAGGCAGGTGAGCGTGCCCAGGAGCAGCACCCAGTAGCCCATCCAGATGCAGGAGACCAGCGGGTTGACGTAGGCCTGGATCACGGCGCGCTGGTTGTCGTCGGACATGCCGGCGAAGTTGAGATAGAGATCTTCGTTGAGGCGGCGGCGGATGGCAACTTCGGATGTGCCCTGGTTGCTGGTCTTGTAGAAACGGCGCTCGGGTTGGAGTATGCCGAGAGGCTGGCCGGCCTTCGAGACGTCGATGGCGGCACGGTTCCAGGAGTAATTGTCGTTGTCGCCGCTGGTGAGGTCGATGACCCGGAGCTGGTAGTGGCCGATGCTGAAGGCGTCGCCGCGGTTGACTTCGACGGTGGCGTCCTTATTGAACGCCGAGCCGGCAAAGCCGATGAACATGACGACGATGCCCATGTGCACGATGTAGCCCCCGTAGCGGCGCGTGTTGCGGCGCGTGAGCTCGAACGCGCCGGCCAGCAGGTTGCCGCCGGTCTTGGCGCCGATGGCGCGCGCGCCTTTGTAGAACTCGACGACGATGGTCCAGGCGACGAAGAGGGCCAGGCCGAAGGCCATCAGCGCATAGGGGTGGCGCATGCCCGCGGCAAACAGGCCGGCCGACAGCACCAGGCCGGCGATGAGCGGCCACTGGAAGTTGCGGCGCAGGCTGTCAAGCGACGTGCGGCGCCAGGCGAACAGCGGGCCGACTCCGGTGAGGAACAACAGAAACAGCCCGATGGGGATGTTAATGCGGTTGAAGAAGGGCGCGCCGACGCTGATCTTCTCCCCCGTGACCGCCTCGGAGATCACCGGGAACAGCGTGCCCCACAGGATGGAGAAGCAGGCGGCGACCAGGATCAGGTTGTTGAACATGAAACTGGACTCGCGCGAGACCACGCTTTCCAGGCGGGATTCGGTCTTGAGGTAGTCCAGGCGGTTGAGGATCAGGTACAACGTGCCCGAGATCACGATGGCCAGGAAGCCGACAAACCATTGCCCGATGGAGGACTCCGCGAAGGCGTGCACCGAGCTGACGACGCCGCTGCGGGTGAGGAACGTTCCGAAGATGCACAGGAAAAAAGTGCCGGAGACGAGCACCATGTTCCAGACCTTCATCATGCCCTTCTTCTCCTGCATCATGACGGAATGCAGGAAGGCGGTGGCGCTGAGCCAGGGCAGGAACGAAGCGTTCTCGACCGGATCCCAGCCCCAGTAGCCGCCCCAGCCGAGGACGGCGTAGGCCCAGCCTGCGCCGAGGATGATACCGGTGGTCTGGAACAGCCAGGTGACCAGCGCCCAGCGGCGGGTGGTGTGGATCCACTCGTCACCAGGCTGGCGCGCGATCAGCGATCCGATGGCGAAGGCGAAGGGCACGGCGAAGCCGACGTAGCCGAGATAGAGCATGGGCGGGTGAATCGCCATGGCGGGATACTGGAGCAGCGGATTCAGCCCTTGTCCATCCTGGACGGCCTGGATGGTGCGGCCGACGGCCAGCATCTTGAACGGCGAGGCGACGAAGGCGTTCAAGATCAGGAAGAAGCACTGGGTGACCATGAGCGTCGCGATGACGTAGGGCATTATGGAGCGGTGGCGGCGGCGATTGGTGAAGACGACGACGGTGGAGTAGCAGGAAAGCAGCCAGCTCCAGAACAGCAGCGAGCCCTCCTGGCCGCCCCACCAGGATGCGAACTTGTAGAGCAGCGGCATGGCGCGGTTGGAGTGCGCCGCCACGTAGGCCATGCGGAAGTCGCCCGTGAGCAGACTGAAGACCAGCACGGAGGCCGCGATGGTCAGCAGGAACCAGATGGAGTAGACGGCGCGGCCGGCGGCATGGACCAGGAAGCCGTTCTTGCGCCATCCGCCGATGGCTCCGGCGAAGATGGCGAAGACGGCCAGGCAGAAGGCGAGAAGTATCGCCAGCGATCCCAGGTTTTCCATAGAAGCCCTCTAAGACCCTTCCAAAAATTCGGGGTGTTCCCGGGCTTTTCGGTTCGAAAATCCGGGGACACGCCTGCGGTCGTTCGTTGGCGCGAGAGCCGGCGCAGCCAGCCCGGAGTGTCCCCGGATTTTTACGGCGAAGCCGGAGTGTCTTCGGATCTTTGCGGCCGCGGCCAGGCTACATCGCGGCATCAGAGGCGGCCTTTCTGATGGGGATACTCGCGGGATGGCCCTGTCCCGGCACCGATTCGTACTTGGAAGCGCACTTGGCCTGCACCTGGCTGGCGCGGAACACGCTGTTGGCGGCGAGGCGGCCGTCGGCCAGGGCCTGGGCGCCGTCGCGGAGCGTGTCGGGCAGGGGGGACGAGCCGTCATAGACGACCTGGATTGTGCGCCTGTCCTGGCGCAGGACGAAAGAAACCTGGCGACCGTTTCGAACGATGGAGCCGGGCTCGACGTCCCCGCCGACCCGCAGCCGTTTGCCCATGGCGCGCGGTCCCATCTGCTGAAGCTCGGCGACCGTCTTGTAGTAGGTCTTGTCTTCGCTGATGCCGCCGACAGCCAGCCACACCAATGCCCCGACGACGACTACGATCAAAGCGGCGAATTTCCAGTAGGTTCTCATGCCATCCCTTTGCCTACTACGAGTATACAAGGCACCAGCTATTGGATGCGGCCGGCTGCTGTTGCGGACCTTAATATGGGAATGCAACAGCGCTCGTTCCGTGCGGCAGGGGTCCGAGGGGGCGCCACGCTCCGGCTACCCTGGGCCGAGGTAGAGGACGTGGACATAGGTGCCCAGCCTCGTGTTGTAGGCGAGGTAGTAGCCGGGGTGGTCCGGGTCCTCATAGAGCACGATGCTGTCCGAGTCCCAGAACCAGTCATTGCAGAAGACTATGTCGGCCGGGGCCACGGAGAAGTAGAAGCCGCCAAACCAGAAGCGCGACGGGCCGCCTCCGACAAGGCGAAACACGTGGCGAGGGCCGAAGCCGCCCGTAAAGCGGCCGTGCTCCCAGGGATGGTCGAGGTGATACCGGGCATCGTTGGGGCCCATATCGTGGCCAACCCAGACCTTGCCGCGATCGACGTGGGGCGCGTCGGGATGGCCTGGCTGATCGTTGAAGTGCCGCTCCTCCGGGCGGGCGGCGGGAGCGTTATGCGCGGGTGCGCTGCGCATGGGCTTAGGACCGTGTGCCGGGGCACGGCCGGGAGTATAACCGCCGTGAGACTCTGCGTGGCCTTTTTCCTGGGCCAGGCCAGCGCCATAAACGGCCAGAGTTAATACAGCAAAGAAACCGACGGCACACTTCATCACTCCCCTCCTTCTGGCTACAGCGTAGCACTGGGGCGGGGTCTGGAGTGCTGACCAAGAATCCGGGGACACGCCTGCCCGGTTCCGTGGGTGCGGGATTCCACTGCCGAGTCCGGAGTGTCCCCGGATTCCTGGTCAGGGACGCGGCGGCACAGGGAGTTCGATGACCCGCACCTCGACGTCGCGGTCGCGCAGGCGGTGGAGGATTTTTCCGGCGCTGTCGGCGACGAAGCTGGCGCCTCCGTAGGTCCAGCCTTTCCAGGGGCCGTGGCTCATGACGCCGACCAGGTCGGTGCCGACCATCGGGCAGTTCAGCAGCGCCGCACGGCGGGCGATCAGGTGCTCCAACTCCTGGGCGTGGTCCGGCCACTTGGCGGGCTCAGCGGCCCAGCCGTAGGGGACCAGCATGAGATCGGGCTTGAGCCGCTTGACGCGGTCGAGATACTCGTCGGTGAACGTGTCGGCGCAGATCAGCACGCCGATGCGGCCGTACTCGGTTTCGACCACGCCGATGTCGTCGGCTTTGCCGGTGGAGTAGGGCGGGTCCATCAGCTCGGGGAGCACGTTCAGCTTGCGCTGCTTCCAGAGCAGCTTGCCGGTTTTGTCGACGAGGATGACCGAATCGTAGAGGCGGCCGCCGTCCTTTTCATCGAGGCCGATTGCGATCATGATGCCGTACCTGCGCGCGAGGGCGGCGATGCGGTCGCTGTCGGCGCCGGGGATGGGCGTGGCGAGGCGATGGGCGTCGGGGTTCTCCCAGCCCAGGATGGCGGATTCGGGGAAGGCGGCGATTTGTGCGCCGCCGGCCTGCGCCTGGTCGAGGGCATACTCGATGCGGCGGAAGTTGCCTTCGCGGTCGCCATCGATGACCAGGATCTGGCAGACGGCCACGCGGACGGTGTGGGGGCTGGCGGCGAGGCTCGCCATCAGGGCCAGGAGAGGGAGCATGAGTTTACTTTACATGTTGCGGGCGGTTCAGGAACCGGGCGGGGACGGCTGCGGGGGTATGGGTGGCCGTGTGGGGGGTGAGGTCCGGTTGTCGTATGGTACGCAGCTCCAGATGAAATTGGTGAATGAGTATACTGTCCCGAGTTTTTGAGCGCTACAATAGCGTCGATATGCACCTGAGACACAAGGTTGTTGCGGTACTGCCGTTCTTATTGCTACTGGGGGCGTGCACGGAGGAGCCAAAGCCCGCCGCCAAGAAGAAGGAAGTCAAACCGGCGGAACCGGTCACAGCGGTTTCCGCGGTCTATCAGATGTACAAGGAGGCGCGGGGCTGGGCGCCGGACTGCATCCTGCTTCGAGTCGCCAATCTCGACGTAAAGGATGTGAAGGGCCAGGAAGGCGGGAAGATGGCTGCCTGGGAGGCGACCTTCGTGTCCCCGAAACTGCGCCAGTCGCGACACTTCACGTATTCGGTCATCGAGGTTCCCGCGAGCAACCTGCCCCAGGGCGTTTTCGGCGCCTCGGCCGATACCTGGTCGCCAGTCGGCCAGAGCCAGCCTTTTCAGATCCAGTACATCAAGACGGATTCGACGGCGGCCTACACGACGGCCCTGACGAAGGCCAAGGACTACGCGGCCAAGCACCCAGACCAGCCGGTGAAGTTCCTGCTCGAGTGGCAGAAGCGGCACCTCAACCCGACCTGGCGAGTTTATTGGGGCGAGTCGGTGGCCACCAGCGGTTTCTCCGTCTACGTGGACGCGATGTACGACAAGTACGTGTCAACCGCGCACTGAGCGGCTGGACAAGCTGAAGCTTCTCCTACGGGCGGACGATCTTCGGGAGATGCCGCGCAGGGCATTCCGCGTGTCCACGATCAGGTCCACGTAGCCCAGTCCGACCACGCCTACGCGCGCGGTGCGCGCGCGGATTCTCTCCTCCAGTTGCCGCTGCCAGTTGTCAGCCCAGGTAGAACTCTCCGGCGGCTACGAGGACGGCCGGTCCTGTCAAGTATATGTCATCGTCCCAGCGCAGATCGATCGGACCTGCGGGGGTGAGGACCCGGACCGGACTCCGGGCAACGCCGCGCAGAATGGCGGCTGCCACGGCGCCGGTCGAGCCGGTGCCGGAGCTCATGGTCTCGCCCACGCCGCGCTCGAAGAAACGGACCTCGATGGTGTGCTCGTCGATGCGCCGGACGAACGAGACGTTGGTGCGGTTCGGGAAATGCGGGTACCGCTCGAGTTCTGCGCCCAGGCGGCGCCAGTCGAAATCGAAATCCTCGACGAAGACGACGCACTGGGGGTTGCCCACGCGCAACGCCGCGACCTCGCGCGAGCCGCCATCGAGCGGCAACTCCAGCCGCAGTTCGGCCGGAGTGTACGCCGGCCGGCCCATGTTCATCTCGAAGCGGAACTCGCGGCCATTGCGCTCGACCAGGCGCAGATGCTTGACGCCGGCGCCGGTCGCAATCCGCAGATCGTTGCCTTCGACCAGACCGGCATCGATGAGCAACGCGGCGGCGCAGCGCGTGCCATTGCCGGAGAGTTCGGGCTCGCTGCCATCGGCGTTGAAGAGGCGGATGGCGGGGGACGCGGGCTGGACCAGCATCCAGCCATCGGCGCCGACGCCGGTATGGCGATCGCAGATGGCGCGCGCGGTTTCGGCCAGATCGCCGGGCGGCGCATCGGCCGCCCAGGTCAGCAGAAAGTCGTTGCCCGCGCCGTGGGCTTTGGTGAACGGTATCCTCATTGTTGCCGCCGGTAGATCTCGATGACCGGCGCCCCCTTCAGGGCAATGGTCCGCACTAAATCATATCGCGGGCCGGTCCTTTCGAGGCGCTGGATGGCGCTGGCGACGATATCGCCCGAAATGGCCACGGCCCATTTTTCATGAATGGGTGGCTGGGGGGCGCTCATCACCGCGCGCCAGGCGCGGCCGTTGCACTCGCTGTAGGTTTCGCGGAGCGGGATTCCGGCCTGTTGATAGATGGCGGTCACGTCGCCGAAGGAGGTGACGATGCCTTCGCCGCGGCGGTAGTTGGCGCGGAGGTAGTCTGCGCCCTGGCGCGTCCAGGCGCGGCGCGTTTCGGAGTTGACCTGCGATTCCTTCCAGCAGATCCAGTTCTCCATGCGGGGATAGGCCAGCCAGGGGGCGATGGCGGCGAGGACGACGAGAGCGGCCGCGAATTTGCGGAGACCGAGCGGCACGATAGTCACCAAGGCGGCCGCGGCGAACGCCAGGAGCGGCAGCGCGACGATGCCGTAGCGCGTGTTGTAGTAGCTGTGCGGCCAGAGCTCCGGAATGAAGATGGGCGTGCTTCCGGAGTGAAGGCTCCAGACATAGAACAGCGGCGCCAGCGCCAGCAGCACCAGCGGCCAGAAGGCGCGGCGGAAGAGCGCCACCAGCCCGCCGGCGAGGCTCATGAGGACCAGCGGCTGGCCGGCGCAAAGCCGGATGGCCTCGCGCAGGTAGAGCCACGCCTGGCGCCAGTCGTGGTCGCCGGGATAGTGCGCCAGGCCGGCGTCGATGGCGCGCTGGTAGATGCTCCTGGCGCTCGACGGGCCGGAGTAGAAGGCCAGCGCATCATCGAAAAAGAAGTAGTTGTGCGCGAACCAGTAGAGCGGGCCGAGCGCCGCGATAGCGCCGAAAACCAGCGCATGCGCCAGGCGGCGCGTGCGGGCGGCCGCCAGGAAATAGAGCGTGACGAACGGGATGAGGAACCAGCCTTCGTAGCGCGTCATGCTGGCGGCGAGAGCAGCCAGCGCCGCCGCCACCAGGGCGCTCCAGGATTGCGTTTCACGGAAGCGGACGGTGGAATAGAGCAGCGCCGCGACACAGGCCAGAAACACGGCCTCGGTCATGGGAATGGCCTGCAAGTAGAGCAGGTTCGGATTCAGCGCCAGGAGCAGGCAGGCGGCCGCGGCAGCAGTCCCGTCGCCGAAGACGCGCCGCGCGGCGAGGAAGATCAGCACGCCGGCCAGCACGAAGCAGAAGCCGCACGGGATGGAGCCGGCCAGGCCGCTCATCCACAGGCTGTCGTTGCGGACGAAGGGAACCATCAGCAGGTGCGGGAGCGGGAGCCAGACGGTTCCCACCTGCTCCCAGCCGGGCGTGCGTGAATCGAGGATGCGGCGCGCGACGTTGATGTGGGCGGTGGCGTCGCCGTAATAGAGGATCGAGCCCTTGGAATAGAAGAACGCGATGGCGGCGGCGCTAAGCGCGGCCAGGAAGACGGTGGCCACGATCGGGCCGGCCACGGAACGGACGGCCGGTGCGCTCTTCCGTCTAGAAGCAGGTGAATTCTTTGAACTCGTCGAAACGGGCATCGATCTCCGCGCGGGTCAACGTTCGAAAACGGTCCACGCCGAATTGTTCGCAGCAGAAGCTGCCCATCACCGATCCGTAGATGACGGCGCGGCGGATCTCGGGGAGAGCGGCGGGGTCATTGAGGTCCAGGCCGCGGCTTGCCAGGTAGCCGAAGAAGCCACCGGCAAAGGAATCGCCCGCGCCGGTGGGATCGAAGACCTCACCGAGCAGGTAGCCGGGCGCGATGAAGTGGCCTTCGGGGCGGAACAGCACCGCGCCATACTCGCCGCGCTTGATGACGACGGTCCGCGGCCCCATCTCGAAGATGGCCCGGGCAGCGGCGCGGAGATTGTAGTGGCCGGAGAGCTGGCGGGCTTCGCTGTCGTTGACCAGGAGGAAATCCCAGCCCTTCAGCGCTGCGAGCAGCTCGTCGCGGGTCTCGCGGATCCAGTAGTTCATGGTGTCGCCGCCGACCAGGCGGGGAGCGATCATCTGGGCGCGAACGCTGCGCTGGAGGCTGGGCTGGATGTTGCCGAGGAGGAGATACGGCTGCGCGCGGTAATGTTCGGGTAGCTGGGGGTTGAAGCCGGCGAAGACGTTCAGGTCGGTGCGGAGCGTGGTGCGGTCGTTCATGTCGGGCGAATAGACGCCCGACCAGAAGAAGGTCAGGCCCGGGGCGCGTTGAAGGCCCGCCAGATCGATGCCGCGGCTGGCGAGCAGGTCGAAATCCTGCTGGGCGAAGTCGTCGCCGACGACGGCGACGATAGCGGCCTCGGTGAAGAAGCTCGCCGCCAGCGTCCCGTAAGTGCATGCGCCGCCGAGCATGCGCTCGACGCGGCCGTGAGGCGTCTCGACGCCATCATAGGCAACGGAACCGACCACGACGAGCGACATTCTTAGATTCTATTGCAGCGGCGGAGGGCGGCGCAGGGTTGCCTGGCGGCCTGCCCCAGGCAGGCGGAACCGCCTGCCCCACCGCCTGCCCCACAGCCTGCCCCAGGGCATGCCCCACCGCTACAATGAAAGAGAGCATGCACCTGATCGTCCGCTTGTGGCGGCACGCACCGGCGCTTCTGGCGGCGGGGGCCGTCATCTGGGTTCAAATCCGTCTCTGCCAGTTGATCTGCCGGTACGGCGCGCTGCGCCGCTCGCGCGGCTGGCGCCTGGTGATCTGGGGATTTGCGGCGGCGGTGGCGCTGTGGGTTGCGCTCGGAGTAGTGGGCTCGTATGCGCTGTATGTGTGGGGCGGGCCGTCGACTTCGACGATCACCTGGATTCGCGGGATGGCGCTGGCGTGGGCGCTCGCCTCAGCCGGCGCTTTCGCGGCCCTGTCGCTGTGGCGGCGGATGCCGAAGTTCCGCCAGGAGCGCCGGGGGTTCATCCGCGCGGCCGGCGCCGCCTTCGTGGGCGCGCCGTTTGCGGCGATGGCCTTCGGGATTCTCGTCCAGCGGAAAGACATTCGCCTGCGCGAAGTGGACGTGCCGATCCCCGATCTCCCGAAGGACCTCCAGGGCCTGCGGATCGTACAGCTCAGCGATATCCACCTGAGCCCCTTTCTGATGGAGGAGGAACTGGCGCGGGCGGTCGACATAGCGAACGGCGTGCGGGCCCACCTGGCGCTCGTGACGGGGGACCTGATCACCTCGCACGGCGATCCGCTCGATGCGTGCCTGCGGCAACTGGCGCGGCTGCGCGCGGAGGCAGGAACGCTCGGCTGTCTGGGCAACCACGAGATCTACGCCGGGGTGGAGGATGAAGCGACGCGGAAGGGGGCCCGGCTGGGCATCCAGTTCCTTCGCCAGCAGTCGCGGCGGCTGCAATTCGGGAGCGCCGCGCTGAACGTCACCGGGGTGGACTACCAGAGGGTGGGCGGGAACTACTTGCCCGGGGCCGAGCGATGGATCGTGGCGGACGCGACGAATATCCTGCTTTCGCACAACCCGGACGTGTTTGACGTGGCTGCCCGGCAAGGCTGGGACCTGACGATCGCCGGCCACACGCATGGCGGCCAGGTCACCGTCGAGATCCTGCATCAGCAATTGAGCGCGGCACGGTTCTACACGCCGTACGTGTACGGGCTGTACCGCCAAGGCCGTTCTTCGATCTGGGTGACGCGGGGCATCGGGACGGTGGGCCTGCCCGCGCGGATCGGGGCGCCGCCGGAGGTCGCTCTTTTACGCCTGTGCGCTACTTAATCCTCAGCGACATCCACGGGAATTGGGAAGCGCTCGACGCGGTGGTCACCCACGCGCGCGGCGCCTATGACGCAGTGGTCTGCTGCGGCGACCTGGTCGGATACTGCGCCGAGCCCGACGCGGTCATCGATTGGGTGCGGGCGCACGTGGGCGTGGTGGTGCGGGGCAATCATGACAAGGCTTGCGCCGGCCTGGTGGATCTGGAGTGGTTCAACCCGGTGGCGCGCGCGGCTGCCGAGTGGACCGGGCGCGCGCTGACGCCGGCGAACCTCGAATACCTGCGCAAGCTGCCCCAAGGGCCCGCGGTGGTCGGCTCCTTTCAGGTTTTGCACGGCTCGCCGCTGGATGAGGACGAGTACCTGGTTTCGGCGTTCGAGGTGATGCAAATCCAGAACTATCTCGGGAAGCGGGTCTCCTTTTTTGGGCACACGCACCTGCAAGGCGGGTTCATCTGCCACTCGAACGGGGTGCGGCCGCTAGGCGGTCCGTGGCCGAGCAAAGAGACGACGCTCGAACTGGATCCGGACACGTGGTACCTGCTCAATCCGGGCTCGGTCGGGCAGCCGCGGGACGGCGATCCGCGGGCGGCGTACGTGCTGTACGATCCCGAGGCGCGCCTTGTGCAGTACCGGCGCGTGGCTTACGACGTCGGCGCGGCGCAACGCAAGGTGCGCGCGGCCGGGCTGCCGGAGATTCTGGCGCTGCGGCTGGAGACGGGCGACTGAGCGAGCGTGCCAGGAGGAGCTGTCAAAGAATCGCGGGGACACGCCTGCGTTTGTCCGCAGGCGGAACAGTCGGCACGGCCAGCCCGGAGTGTCCCCGGATTCTTTGACAGGAATCGCGGGGACACGCCTGCGTTTGTCCGCAGGCGGAACAGTCGGCACGGCCAGCCCGGAGTGTCCCCGGATTCTTTGACAGGAATCGCGGGGACACGCCTGCGTTTGTCCGCAGGCGGAACATTCGGCACGGCCAGCCCGGAGCGTCCCCGGATTCTTTGACAGGAATCGCGGGGACACGCCTGCGTTTGTCCGCGGGCGGGACATTCGGCATAGCCAGCCCGGAGTGTCCCCGGATTCTTTGACAGGAATCGCGGGGACACGCCTGCGTTTGTCCGCAGGCGGAACATTCGGCACGGCCAGCCCGGAGTGTCCCCGGATTCTTTGACAGGAATCGCGGGGACGCCTGCGTTTGTCCGCAGGCGGAACATTCGGCACGGCCAGCCCGGAGTGTCCCCGGATTCTTTAGGAGCCGACTTGTTGGATGCGAACCAGCTCAGGAGCGTCCGGCTCCTTGAGAACGTGCTTGCGGTAGAGCTTGGCCATGCGGGCGTTTTCGTCGCGCTGGCGCGCCCGCTCTTCGCGCGCGTTCTTGGCGATGCCGAGGGCGTCGAGATCGTGCTGCTCCTCGTGCGTCACTAAGTCGTCCTTGAGGACCAGCGAGTGCTCGACCGGGCCGAGCTGGACGCTCTTGCCGCCGGCGAAGATCTCGTGTCTGCCTTTCTCGTCGTACCACTTGGTGAGCGTCGCGGTCATGTGGATCTTCTCGACGATCTGGCGCCAGCCGATGCCGGTGTTGTAGGCGCAGAAGGAGATCTCGCCTTCCTGCGTGGCGTAGGGGATGATGCACTGCTCGGTGCGGCGGAAATCGTAGTTGTAGAGATCCTGGAACCACATGCCGGCGATGAAGAGAACGTTCCAGCGATCTTTGCGCCGGCGCTCGATGTCCTGGATGGTGCGGTCGCCGGAGACCTTGCCGTAGTTGCGGCCGCTGACGCCGAAACTCTTGTCGAATTTCTTGTAGAGCGCCCAGAGCGAGAAATGTTTCGGCGCCACAAACGGGTCGTAGTTGCGGGCCAGCGCCAGCGCCATGCCCAGAACGGAGAGGAACTTGCCGCGCGCGGCATCGTTGACGGCGGCAACGTCCTTGGCCAGCTTGTCGGCGTTGACGAAGGCGGTGAACGGCACGGCTTCCTTGGTGACCTTGTCGACCATGATGGCCATGCCGACGCCACAATTCGGATGGCAGCCGCAGCTTAGCTGGCCCCAGTCGGCTTGCGGGCCATGGACCAGGTCGGCCCAATCGGCGAAGGTGCCGATGAAGGAGAGCGGGAACCAGTCGCGGGTGGGCTCGCCCAGGCCGGTCTGCGCCTTCACGTCGTGCGCCAGGTGCGATAGCGTGTAGCGCTGCGCCTGGCGGCGCTCGTCGGTGATGGCCTCATCGCGGCCGGTGAAGGAGACGGGCTGGAAGGAGCAGAACGGAATCCGCTTGGGATTGTCGAGCGCGAACTTGACGATGCGGCCAACCTGTTCGTTGTTGATGCCGTTGACGATGGTGGTGACGGGGACGATCTCGACACCCGCCTGGTAGAGGTTCTCCATGGCCTGCAGCTTGACGTCGAAGAGGTTGCCGACCCGGCGGTGCGAGTTGGCGGCGTTGCCGATGCCGTCGAACTGGAGATAAGCGTAACGCAATCCGGCCTCGGCGGCCTTCTGGCAAAACTCGAAGCTCTTGGCAAACTCGATGCCGTTGGTAGCGGCCTGCACGCTGTTGTAGCCGACCTGGCGCGCGTAGCGCACCGCGTCCAGGAAGTAGGGAGAGATGGTCGGCTCGCCGCCGGAGAACTGCACCGACATCTGGCGCTTAGGCTTGATGGAGATGGCGTTATCGAGCAAGGTCTTGATCTCTTCCCAGCTCAGCTCGTGGACGAAGCCCACCTGGTTGGCGTCCATGAAACACGGGTCGCACATCATGTTGCAGCGGTTGGTGAGGTCGATGGTCAGGACCGCGCCGCGGCCGTGGGTGATGGTGCTGGTGCCGTGGTTGTGCAGCCTGGCGTCGTTGTGGGCGCGCATATCGCGGCCGGGGAACATGGCCTCGATGTGCCGGTAGAAGGCGGAGTCGATCGACATGACGTCTTCGAAGTGCCCGTGAATGGGGCAGTCCTTGACCATCAGGATCCGGCCATCGCGCTCGACGATCCGGGCCTTGATCTCGCCGACCTTCTCGTGGAGGAGGTCACGGTGGTCCTTCTTGCCGTCCAGTATCTGCCGGCGGGCTTCCGGAACGCACTTAGGGCAGAGTGAATCGGTCTCGCGCGGCCAACCTAGCGGCGGCTTAGTCTTCTCATGAGATTTCAGGAGCGGTTTATCCGCCCACTTAGGCTTGAACGATGGGTTCTGGCGAATCCGGTTTAGCCTTTCGAAGATCGCCCATGCGGCGTTGGCAGCATATGTGAGAACCTTTTCGAAGTACTTGACAGGCTTGTGCATCCGCCCCTCCAAGAGCTACATACAGGGTAACCGCGCTTAGCGCCGGCGGGTAGTCAAAACCGCCGAAACGCTGGTTTTGTCCGTTCGATGGGGAAGATACGAATGCAAACGGGTTAGTTGGCAAGGGCGGACGTCTGCCGGGGCGGCGGATTCCGTAAACCCTTGTTTTTCCCCACTTAGCCTCAAAAATTCACAACAGGGCGGGTGTCCGGTGAGCAAAAGGGGAAGATGTGGTGAAATCAGAAGAGGGATGCGATCGAGGGGCACGAAGTTCCGTAGCAGTGCGAAAGCCGTCTGGCGGAGGGCGCGCGAGCTGACGATGATCGGGCGGGCGCTGATCCGGACCGACCATCCGGTTCTGGCGCACCTGGTTGTCACGCGGCGCTGCAATCTCGCCTGCGAATACTGCAGCGAGTACGATCATGTCTCGCCGCCCGTCCCGCTGGAGTCTCTCGTTGCGCGGGTGGACCGCCTGGGGGCGCTGGGAACGAGCATCGTGACCGTCAGCGGCGGGGAGCCTCTGATGCAGCCGCGGTTGGATGAAGTCATCCGCCGCATACGGCTCCGGGGCCTGATCGCGGGCATGATCACGAACGGCTACCTGCTGACCGCGCCGCGTATCCGCGCGCTGAACAACGCCGGCCTCGACCACCTGCAAATCAGCATTGACAATGTAACACCGGGGCAGGTCTCGAAAAAAAGTCTGAAGGTGCTGGACCGCAAGCTTGAGTTACTGGCGGAGCACGCCGAGTTCCACGTTAACATCAACACCGTGCTGGGGTCGGCAAATGCGGAGCCGGAGGATGCGCTGAGGGTGGCGCGGCGGGCGCACGAGCTGGGGTTTACCTCGACGGTCGGGATCCTGCACGATCAGTGGGGCCAGATGAAGCCGCTCAGCGCGGAGCAGCGCGAGGTATTTCTCCAGATCAAAGCGCTGGAGAAGCGCAGCTACTCGCGATTCAACCGGTTCCAGGACAATATGGTGGCGGGAGTCCAGAACGACTGGCGCTGCCGGGCCGGCGCGCGGTACCTGTATATCTGCGAGGACGGGCTGGTGCATTACTGCTCCCAGCAGCGGGGCTATCCGGGTAAGCCGCTCGCCGAGTACACAATTGCGGATGTGCGCCGCGAGTTTCTCACCGAAAAACCGTGCGCGGGTTCGTGCACGGTGTCTTGTGTGCACCAGGTGTCCCTTCTTGATTCCTGGCGGGCGCCGCAGGGGCAGGCGGCTCCGCTGGTGACCGCGCCTTCGTTGGTGCAAATAGAATCGGCTCCGGAGTAAGGGGTGGGCTTCAGCCTGCCGGGTGACAGGCCGGAGGCCTGTCCCACATAACCGTCCAGCCGGAAACAAATGGGCCGCCACGGGCCACTGACGTCGGATCGCGGCGGACGTGCTTAGGCCGAGAGGGGCGCACGGCCTCGCATTCCGTCCAACTCGCTTGCGTGCCAGAATAGCGGAAAGGGTGTGCTGACAGCCGGCGCAGCGCGCCGAAGCGGCGAGCCCAGATTAAGGGAGGACGATGGAAACGCGGCGAACGGTTCTGAAGGCTCTGGCCGGGACGTTGGGCGCCTCCGCAGTGAGCCTGAGCGGCCCCGAAGCGTTCGCGCAAGATGCGAACGGCAAAGGGAGGCCGAACATCCTCTGCATTCTGGGCGAGGGGCTTCGCCACGATGAGCTCTCCCTGGCGGGAAACAAGATCCTCCGCACTCCGAACATGGATCGCATCGGGAGAGAGGGCTGCGTCTTCCAGAACGCGTTCGTGGTGAACGCCCTCTGCCTGCCCTCGCGCGCCACCGCGCTCACCGGCTTGTACTCACACACTACCGGCGCGGTCTCCAACGTAGAGGGAAGTCTCCCCAAGAATGTCGCGCTGGTCTCCGACCTGTTGCACGACGCAGGCTACGAGACGGCATTCCTGGGGAAGTCACACATCCAAGGCGCGCTGATGGACCACTACTGGGATTACTATTTCGGCTTCGTCGGGCAGGCCGACTATTATCACCCGGTCATAACCGAGGGCATCCGCGGCGAATATACGCGCCCGAGACGATATGACGGTGAGTATGTCGATCATATTCTGACCCGCAAGGCGGTGGAGTGGCTGCAGCAGAAGCGCGACAAGCCATTCTGCCTCTTTCTCTGGTTCTATGCGCCGCACGCGCCCTTCTACCGGCCCAAAGACATGGTCGACAAATTCAACGGGGTAACGATTCCGGTTCCTTCAACGTTCGATGAGGACCAGCGGGACTATCCCGGTAAACCGCGGGCGGTGGCGCACGCCGATAACCAGATTGGAAGCGCCGAGGTCTTTGCGGACGATCCGCGGTCGCTGGAAGAACTGGTGAAGGACCATTACGCCGGCGTGGAAGACAACGACCGCAATGTCGGGCTGGTGGTGAGGGAAGTGGAGCGCCAGAATGCGCTGGACCGGACCGCTGTGCTGCTCAGCTCCGATCATGGCTTCTTTCTCGGAGAGCATCACTTCTACGACAAGCGTTTGATGTACGAGCCATCCATTCGGGTGCCGCTCATGATTCGCTACCCGGCGCGCATCCCCGCGGGAACGACTTCCGCCCGGATGGCGCTGAATCTCGATCTGGCGCCCACCATGCTCGATCTCGCGGGGGCGCCCGTGCCCCCGGTCATGCAGGGGAAGACTGTGATGCCGCTGGCGGAAGGGAAGGCGAATGTTCCCTGGCGCACGGACTGGCTGTACGAATACTACGAGTATCCGGGCTACGAAAATGTGCGGCCCTGCCGTGGGGTGCGCACAGAGCGGTACAAGTTCATACACTTCTTCCTCGAACCCGAGGAGTTCGAATTGTACGATCTTGGGAAAGATCCGGATGAGCGAGACAACCTGTATGGCAAGTCCGGATACGAGGAGCTGACCGCGCGCCTGCGAGCGAGGCTCGCTGAGCTGCGCAAGGAAACCGGCGACCACTACGAATACAAGCCGACTGGAATGCGGCTCAGCCCCTGGCTGCGAGAATAGCCCGTTCGCCTTTGTGTGGCAATGAACACTGAGTGCTTTCACGTACTCGCCAAGCCGATCGGACCGATCTGCAATCTCGACTGCAAATACTGCTTCTATCTCGAGAAAGAAGCGCTGTATCCACAAGCGACCAGGTGGGAGATGGCGGACGATGTGCTCGAAAGCTATATCCGCCAGTACATCGAGGCGCAGCGTTCTCCGGTCGTCCAGTTTGCGTGGCAGGGAGGGGAGCCAACGCTCCTGGGGACCGGCTACTTTCGCAGAGTCGTCGCCCTTCAGAAGCGGTACGCGAACGGCAGAAGGATCGAGAATGCGTTTCAGACTAATGGCATCCTGCTGAATGACGAGTGGGCGCGCTTTTTCGTCGAGCACGACTTCCTGCTCGGGGTCTCCATAGACGGCCCGCGCGAGTTGCACGATGCCTGGCGCGCCGACAAGGGTGGACAGCCAACCTTCGACCGCGTCCTGCGCGGCATCGAGGTTCTGAAGCGCCACAACGTCCGCTTCAATACGCTGACCGCCGTGCACCGGGCGAACGCCAGTCACCCACGGGAGGTGTACCGTTTTCTCAAGGCCCATGGCAGCGGCCACATCCAGCTCATCCCGATTGTCGAGCGCAGGTCATCCCAGACGACGGAAGACGGGCTGGCGCTGGTTTCACCGGCCTTTACCGGGGCGGCGCATGTTGCGCCGTGGTCCGTGCAGCCTCGCGAGTTCGGCCGGTTCCTCACCACCATCTTCGATGAATGGGTCCGCCAGGACGTCGGTAGTATCTTCGTGCAACTCTTCGACGCGAGTCTCGAGATCTGGGCGCGCATGGAGCCCAGCCTGTGCATCTTCCGCAGAACATGCGGATCCGCGCTGGCAATCGAGCACGGCGGAGACGTCTATTCGTGCGATCACTTCGTCTACCCGAAGAACAGGCTCGGCAACATCATGAGCGATCCGCTGGCGTCGCTTGTGCAATCGTCCGAGCAGCAGCGCTTCGGCGAAGCCAAAGACGCCGCACTCCCGGGCTACTGCCGTTCGTGCGACGTGCGTTTCGCCTGCAACGGCGAATGCCCCAAGCACCGATTTGCCGTTACGCCCGACGGCGAGCCGGGCCTGAACTATCTGTGCGCAGGCTACAAGATGTTTTTCCATCACATCGATCCTTACATGAGGTTTATGGCGGGCGAGTTGGCGAACGAGCGCGCCCCCGCCAATGTCATGGGTTGGATCGCCCGGCAGGAAGCTGAGCAGGCGCGCCGCGAGATGGGGCGCAACGACCCCTGTTTCTGCGGAAGCGGCCGAAAGCTCAAGCACTGTTGCGGGCGCGGTTGAGCGCCTGCGGCACGGGTCAACGACTTCTCCTTTGGCGTGTACCCGGGCATGTACCCGAATTGGGGCCCGCGCATCCGTAGCATGCGTCACGCGCGTCACGGTAAGATTGGGGCATGCGAGCGCTGGCGCTGGTTCTTATCGGGGTAGGAGTCTGTGCGGCGGCGGAGCGCGGCGGATTTGAGCCGCTCGAGCGCTGGAAGGCGGCCGTGCTGGCGGGCGATCGGGCCAGCCTGCGCGGCTTTTACCTCTCGGGTCCGGACGCGTTCGCGCAGACGCCGGAGGGCAGGAGCGGCGATCCGGCGGCCGAGGAGTCGGGGTTCTGGTCCAGGCTGGCCTCGCAAGGCCTGGTCGCAATCAACCCCAAGATCCTGCAGCGGAAATCGAACGCGCCGGACGCGGTGCAGTTGACGCTACGCATCGAGATGACGTTCCGGCCCGGCGGCGCAATGGAGAAAGGTCTTGTCTCCGCGCGTCAAGTCTGGGTGCAGCGCGGCGGAGATTGGCATGTACTGGTGACGGGACGCAGCGATCTGCGGCCGCTCCCCGTGATTCGGCTTCCGCAGCCGGCGGTGCCCAACACGAGCCTGTATCCCGATCCGAAAGACGCCCAGCGCGAGCTGAGCGCGGCGCTGGCGGCCGCGAAGGCGGACCACAAGCGGGTGCTGGTGATTTTCGGCGCGAACTGGTGCTACGACTGCCAGGTGCTGGACACCGCGCTTCGCTCCCGCGAGGTGGCGCCGCTGGTGGCGTCGAATTACCACGTGCTGCACATCAACGTCGGCGACGACGACAGCAACGCCGATCTGGCGGAGCGATTTCAGGTGCCGCTCAAGAAGGGGATTCCCGGACTGGCCGTGCTCGATGGCGACGGGCACGTGGTCACCAGCCTGAAGAACGGCGAGTTCGAGTCGGCCGCGAAGATCGGCATGAGCGACGTGACGGGGTTTCTGGAGCGGTGGAAGCCGGGGACGGCGGCGGCCGTGGAATAGCATCACGCGGAGCGGCGCTCTCTTTCGAGCGCCTCGTGCAAGAGCATCTTGATGTAAGTCTGATAGGGAATACCCTTGTGCTGCGCGAGGTCCCGGGCCGCCTGGAGATCGGGCACGGGCAAGCGCATCGTGACGGTTTTCAAGGGGACCGTCCGGCTCACCTTGCCCGACTTGATCGCGCGTTTCATGATCGCGGTGGCCACATCCGGATGGCTGTCCCACCACTCAGCCTCTTCGGCTTCGGCGCGGAATTTCGGAATCGTGATTCGCTTTTTCGTCATGCTCATTTCCCCTCGAAGTAGAGTTGCCGCGCTGCTCACCGCGGCAAGATCCGGGTCGTCACAGCCTATGAAATGACCAAGGAGTTGTTGAACACCGGCTTCCAGAGGATCGAGCAGGACTGCCTCTTCAGCTTCCTCGGGAGTCATATCAAACCGCCGGCGGAACCGGCGCCATGATGCGTCCCCACGAGAGGGGACGCGGCACGCTGAGAACGTCCGCCACTCAGCGCAGCGGCTCGAAGGGGCTCCCGCTCGTTTCCGCCTGATATGGGGTGAGGCGCGGGGGCACGGCGTCGGGCTCGATGAGCCAGGCCGTCCGATCGGGATAGTAGCGGAGGAGCTTCTCATTCTCGACGGGGCCGAGGTCGAGGGCCCAAACCACGCGGGCGTGGTCGATATCGGCGGCGTTCTGCGTCCAGCTTCGGAACCGGTGGCTCGGCCAGTAGTGGATGAACACCAGTTGCCGGCCGGGGGCCTGAGCCAGAAGCTGGTTGATCTGGATTCGGCCTTCGGGATCGCCCCAATTGATATAGTCCCAGGTCTCGTATCGGCCCAGGCCCATGAGGAGGCGCTTGCTCGCTGTGGCGTGAAGTCCGTACCAAAGCCCGAAATGAGCGGCGCACAGCAGTAGGATCAGGGTGGCGGCCTGCCGGCCCGCGGGCGCGCCCCGGATTCTCCACGCGCTCAGGCGCTCCAGGCCCTTCACGCTCATCAGCACGCACAAACATGTGATAGCCGCAATGTAGTGAGGGTAGAAGTACGGGTTGACGTTGGTTCCCAGGGCGTAACCCAGCAGGCACAGAAGCACCCACAGGAAGCGGTACTGGCGGATGCTGGCGAGAAAGGCGGGAAGCGCCAGGTAGAGCGCAGGGAAAAAGAAGAAGCGATAGTAGCGGACGCTGTTCCCGAGGAGTCCCAGAAAACGGCCGAGGGTGAGCGGCCCTTCCCCGTGAATGGTGGTCTGGGCGCGATAGTCCTGCTGCTGCTCCATGGTCAGCGGCCTGTGCGGTACGGGGTTCGGCTGAAAGGTGAAGGTTTGGGGGATGCCGTACTGGTAGCGGCTGAGCATGTAGGGCATGGTAGTCCAACTGCCGGTGACCGCCTTGTTGTGGAACAGGATCAGCGGGACGACGGGCGACGCGACGAGGGCCGCGACCGCTGCCGCACCGAGGAGGCGGCGCCATTGGTCCGGCCGGCGGAGAAGCGGCAAAAAGAACAGGATCACTCCCAGCACCAGGAAGATGGACTCGAACGGGCGGGTGATGGCTTGCAGGGCGATGCCTGCGCCGAGCAGCGCGGCGTCCCTGGTCCGCCAGCTTGCGCGCAGCCGGGGCAGAGCGCCGAACACCAGGCAGCCCGAGCAGGCGGCAACCGCGCCGCCCCAGTAGCAGTTCATCCACTGGCTCAGCGGGCCGAACTGGATCGCCGCGAGCACTCCACCCACCAGGGCCCACAGCGGCGGCACCCAGGCCCGGAGCATCCAGTAGCAGAGCGCGCACATGGCCGCCACCGATAGCACCACGCCGGCCCAGGGAAGACCGAACACCAATTGTCCGAAGGCGAGGATGATGCCTTGTCCCAGCGGATAGTTGGAGCTGTAAGTGGGCTCCTGGAGCGTGAAGACTTCCTCGAAGAACTGATGGAACGGATGCGGCGGATTGGCCAGGCGGAAGTGCGCCAGGGTGTCGCCCAGGAGAATGTAGCTGAAGTCGTCGGCGCCGCTGGGAGTAGGGACCGGATGCAGGGGAAGCAGCGCCAGGCGGAGAGCGACGGGAAGGACGGCCACAAAGAGCATCGCCCATCGCGGCCGCGCGGCCAGCCTTCGCGCGAGCGGCTCGATCCAACTCCTGCCCAGCACCAGGGCGACGAGCAGCGCGGCCACCGCCAGTTCCACGAAATCACTCCCGCCGAAGCCGATGGGATTGTAAAGCGGGAGGAAGGAACGAAAAAGGTACTCAAACATGGCGAGGCAGCGGCCTCTCGCCAGTATACCTTTGTCGCCGGGAGGGCTTGCCGAAGCGGGCCGGCCGGGGCCGGAAGCGGCGCTATCGCCTTCTTCGCCGAGTCGTCTACTTCACAGCGGGGACCGCAGCCGCGGGCTGTTTCTTCGGTGTCTTCGCGGCCGCCTTCTTAGCGGGTGTCTTCGCCGGCTCCTTGGCCCGTTTCCTGAATTGCGCCCAGCGGCGCTTTGCGGCCGCCGCAATCGCCTTGCGTCCCGCCGCGGATAACTTTCTCTTCCGTGGAGCCGCGGGCGCCGCGGCGGTCTTCGCCGCCGCCCATCTGCGCCGCTGCGCAGCGGCCATCTTGGCTCGGGTGGACGCGCTGAATCGGCGCTTGAGGCCACCTTCGCCCGGGGCTTCAGGCAAGGCTACCTCCCGCCTGGTTCCGGCGCTGGGACCCACGAGGGCTCTAATCTGGGCTATTTGATCGTCTATGCGCTGGCGCTGAGCTTCGAGGCCGCGCAACGCCGCTTCCATGATCTCGCGACTGAGTTTACCGGGACTGAGCATACGGAGAGTATTGTAGCGGAAACTGCGACGCCATGCGCCCGATCGAGGTGCTGAACCGATAACGTTGCCGCGGGTGCAGGTTGGATCCGTTGACATTGCCGCCGGGTTCGATGTCCGCGCCTGTGCCCTTGAGCGATTCCTTAAGAATCGCAGCCGGGGCCGCCAGGCGACCCGCACTCCTTCCACAGCTTTTCCCAATTCCAGATCCCGTACGCCACCTCGGCCGGCAAAGGGAATCCGAGCTGATGCGCGAGCATACACACCTGCCCTCGATGGTGGGCTTCGTGAGAAAGCATGTAGCACAGCATTTCCGGGCCAACCGGCCAAGGCGGAGCCCAGCCATCTCTGCGAAACTTCCCGACGCGGCCCCCACAACCGCCGAGCGCTTCGGCGAGCATCTCCGCGCAGCGAGCGGCGCTCTCGGCCAATCCCGCACGGGCCTGCTGCGGCGTGCAGTGCGCGCGGTTGAGCTGCCGTGGAACCTTCAGGTGCGGAGCGGTAAGCCTGACCCACTTGGACCGGACATTGTGCATATGCGTGAAGATCGCCGCAATGGTGCGGGCCTTGGCGGGCGGTTTGGCTCTCCAGGCGGCAGGTTCAAGATGTTCGATGAGAATCTGGTTCATGCGGTCATTAGCGGCGAAGATCCGGACTGCGGCCCGGCCGAGTTGAGTGTGAACCTTGTGTTGACGCGTGGTCAAGGCTGCCTACTCCTTGACCTATGATACGTCCGGGTCGTCAGCCGCCCGGAGGCTATCCATCAGATTCGTGGCTACCTGTGCGCCTTGACCCCGGTCTTACTCTGGATCAGGTGCGATTGGCTGGCGGGATGCGCGTGGCCATGACACATCAGGGTGCAGGAATTCGCCGCCCGGCTGTAGGAAATCGGAGTCGAGCCGTTGGGCGCCACCACGTTCGCGTCGAAATTCACCAGCCGCTCACCCGAGATCGTGCCCGATATCGAGCCCATGCCATGCGCCGTATGGCACGCAGAGCACGAGAACCCATCGTTGATGTGGCGCGCGTGCTCGCTGAAACTGGTGTTGGCCAGAACCAGCGAGAGGTCGTGGCACTTGCCGCACAACGCGTACGGCCCGACGGCGCTCAAATCGGGACTCGGAAACAGATTGTTGATGACCTGACCCGGTGTGGTCGCCTGGCTGGTCTCATAACGCCGTTCCAGAATATGGGTGAACTTCGACCCGTGCGGTCCGTTCGGACCGCTGCCGCCAAACTCGCGATTGTCGTCGCTGTTGTGGCAGTCCGTGCAGAAGATGCGCACTCCGACGCTGCGGCCCTGGGTTACACCATCCAGGTTCATCATCGCCGGGCGCAGGCTGGGCTGCGAGAGAGTGCTGTTGCCATCGTGCGTTACCGGGTGACTGGATGTCGCAGAAAGCGCGAATTGCGGGACCACGTTCAGCGGATCGCCGGTCGAGACCACGCGTACCGGAAGATATCCGAACACGGGACTGGTCACCTTCCCGGTGCTGGCGCCGTGGCAGCGCAGGCAATTCTCGTACTGATTGACCGCCGGCGCCACCACGGTCACGCCGTCCGACGCGCTGATGCCCGCCACGCCGTTCTGCGATCCGCGGATTGTCGGCGGCGGGGTAAACGTCAACACCTGGTTCGACGAGTGCGCATTGTGACAATCCACGCACGTTGCGTGCCGGTTCTGATTCAGCAGCACGGCTTCCTTGGCGTCGTGCTGGTTCATCCCGGAGGGGAATGGGTGGCCGGTCTTGGCAAATTCGGCGAAAACGTTCGGGAGGGCCGGCGAGATGTTCGTTCCGCCGCCGTGGCACGCGATGCAATCCACTTCATTGACGCCGCGCAACAGCCGTGCCTGCCCGGGCGCGTTGTGCGGGGCGTGGCAGGAAATGCAGGCATTCTGGGCCACCGTGGCGTAACTGCCGGCTACGGTCGCCGGTTGCATGGCCAGCGTATTGGAAGCCACCGCGTGGGCGCTCGTCGCCCATTGCACCAGCGGGTTGATCTGTCCGGTGGTCACACGGTTCGGATCGTGGCAGGCGAAACACAACTGGCCGTTCGAGCTGTCGCGCACCAGGAAGTTCCTGGAGACCGGGTCAATGGCTTGCACGTGCGGATTGTGGCAACTGGTGCACTCCACGTTGCCCTTGATCAGCTTCACGGCTCCGGTAGGATCGGCCGTCTTCCCCTGCGAGACCAGCGATGCCACCAGGTCGGGCGAGTCCACCAGCGGCAGCGCCAGGCTGGTGGGATGCGAGCCCTGCAAGTTGGCTCCGAATACATCGCCGGCCTTCATGCTCCCGGTGGTGGCGATCTTGCCGTATGCCTGGGTTTGCCCGGGCGCCACGGTGCCGTCATGGCAGCTCAGGCAGAGCGCGCTCTGGCTTCCGGGAGGAGGCTGCGTCGTCCCTGTGTCCGGATCGGTGGAACTCGAATAGGGCGTGTAAACCTGCGAGGAGAGCTTCTGGTTCCACAAGGGCGTCTGTCCGCCAATTCCGGAATGCGGCGCGTGGCAGTAGAGGCAGGAGCCGGACAATTGCCCGGAAATCGGCGATCCGCTACCGGGCGACAAGTCGTGAATGCCGATCGTATCCCCGGTGATCTGGGCCGCCGCCGGCCCCGGCGCGAAAGCGGCCACGGCGCACGCGGAGACCAGAACCACGCCGTGGTAAAGCAGGACCTTCATCGGGCGCCTCCCGCGGCAGGCTGCGCCGGTCCGAAGTAATGGAACACCTGGACCCGCCGCCGGTAAGAATCCGCCACGAAGATCCGGTCGCTGCCATCCACAAACAAGCCGGCCGGCATTTGTAACGCATCCGGCGCCGTGCCTTTCTGCCCGAAGTAATACAGGAGGCGTCCCTGGACGTCGAAGACCTGCACCAGCCGATAGAAACCGTCGGCGACGTAGAGATGGCCCTCGCTGTCCACGCCGATTCCCTTTGGGCGGAACATGCTGCCGGGCCCGTCTCCCACTTGCCCAATAGCGTACCGGAACGCTCCCGCGCGGCTCAATACCTGCACGCGGAAGTTCATGGCATCGACCACAGCCAGGCCGTCTCCCATGAGCCTCAGTTCCGTCGGGTAGTTGAATTCACCGTTGCCGCGGCCGGTTTTGCCGATGGTCTGCAGCACCTTGCCCTGCATATCGAGCACGTAGATCTTGTTGCGCCAGGTGTCGGTAACGAAGATGCGCCCGGCCTCGGAATCCACGGCAATTCCAGTCGGGCGTTTGAAAATGCCCTCACCTCCGCGCAAGCTGCCGATGGTTCGCAGGAATCTGCCCGCGGCGCTGAAGACGAAGATCTTGCCCTCCGAGGAATCCGTGGCATAGATATTGTCGTGCTTGTCGACGGCGACGCATTGCGGGCTGGTGAGCGGCTCTTTGGCCTCGCGCCGCGAGAGGAATTTGTATTTGCCTTGCGCGAAATCGAAGACATGGATGCCGAAGGCGCCCGGGTCGGCGACGATGAGGCGGCCGCGCTGATCCTCGACCACGCTGTAGGGCCGCACCAGGCTGTGGAATTCCGGCTCTCCGGCGACGATGTCGATCAGCTTCGCGAAAAACCCGCGCTTCGTGCGGACCTCGCGCTCGGAGCCGAAGCTGCGTTCGAACAGAAGCCGGCGTCCGCCATCCATCTCCAGGCCCAGCGGGGCGGTGGCAGCCGGCGTTTTGGCCTTAGGCGCCGCGAACGCAAGCAGGGGCAGCGCCGCCAGCGCCATCAGCCCGGCCAGGGTGCGCGGGGCAGGCCTTTTCGCCCGCCGGCCCGCCCGCAGCGAGCCGCGTCCCGCCAAGGCCCGTATGCGGCTTAGAAGAACTGGAACCATCTCGAGATACCAAAATAGTATGCGCCAATCACGCCCGGCACGTTGCCGCTCGCGCTGAAGCTCTGCGACAACCGGCTATACCCCGACGTGATATAGATCTTCCGCACCTGGTACTGAAGAAACGTGTTGATCTGCTCCGTCCGGTTATTCGTGCTGATGGAATTCCCTTGCGTGTTGCTCAACGCCCGCGTGTAACTTGAGGAGAAGACGAAACCGCGCACGGGTGTCAAGCCGATGCCGGCCGAGTAAGCCTTACCGCCGTACAGAATCACGGTGCTCGGCGTCACCACCGGCAGCGGAACCGTGATCGGCGTCAGCCCGGCCGAAGTCAGAATCGAGTTACCGCTCGATCGCGAATAGGAGCCGGAAACCCCAATCCACTTGACCGCAAGCAGCGTCGAATAGCTCTGGCTGAAGCTGCCCGCGCCGGCCTGGCTGTTGAGGACGCTCTTGGCGCCGGAAGCGCTCCCGGACCAGTGCCACTTCCGGCCGAATCTGCGTCCCAAGGTGCCCGAATAGCCGTAGCCCGAGTTGGTGTAAGCGATCAACACCGTCTGGGTATTCCGTGAATAGTTTCCCGTTCCCGAAACGCTCCAGCCGTGAAAGTCGCGCGAGAAATTCACCGAGCCCATCAGCCCCAGCATGCTCTGGCTATTGGACGACACGATGTTGTAGTTTACGCCGGCCGTGGCGTTCAGGAAACCGCCCCAGACCGCGTTCCCATAGCTCACCGAGCCTAGAACGTCATCCGACGCAAAACTCTGGCCCAGAAATTCCTGCTGGCGGTATTCATCGGTGCCGTTCAGCACCAGATGCAGAGCAGGGAAGGTGTAATTCGCAAAAGCGGTGACGGTGAGGGCGTGCGTCGACTCCTGGGGCGTCCCCTCGATGGTTCCGCCGGCGGGCAGCACCGCCTGCTCGATCTCCGCCGCCAGGTTGTCGACATATTGCAGGTTGGCGCCGAAGTGAAAATCCTCCACCGGGCTGAAGCCAACCCCGGCGTTTACCGTATCGAGCGTAGCCGCGTAAGGGCCCGCAGCGCTGTCTGCGCTGATATCCGACCGGGTTGCGCCCGCCGAAAAGCTTCCGTGAAACGGCAGGCTATGGCCGATGCCGAAGGAATAGGAAGAGGTCTGGGAATCTATGGATTGCGGCTCGGTAGCTCCGAAGACTTCCGGGATGGTCGATTGCGTCGTAGTGTAATGATAGCCGCCGTTCAGGTTGAAGCCCAAAACCGAATAACTCGTCTGCAGGCCGATCGAACGATAGGAGGATGAGATGTCGCCGCTCGCGCCATACAGTGAGTAGTTATTACTGCCGTCCTGAAAGCTGAACGAGACGCTGGGGACGTTGGGCACGTTCTCGCTCCATCCGAGGCTGAAAACCTGCGAATCGCCGTGGCTGGTGTAGTCCGCCACGCCCGGCACGTTGAAGTTTCCCTGGCTGTTGAAGCTCTTGTAGTAGCTCACCGATCCAGGAAAGTAGCTGCCCCCGAAAATCGACGTCGAAGCGTTGACTCCGCTCGAGTCGGAAATCGACTGAAAGTTCGAGTTCTCGCGGGATTGATTGTAGAACGGCATGATGTTGAAGTTCAGGAAGTTCGGGTTGTAGTAAGATCCGTTCAGCGCCGCATTTCCGCCGAACGCGAGGCCATGATCGGAAGACGTAAGATTCCCGTAGTCGCCCGTGTATCCGAACGTGGCCATGCCATTCATATCGAGCTTGAGCGGCCCGCTCTGAATCTGCGCCGCCGCTGGAGGCACCAGCGCGGTGAGTAGAAGCAGAGGCCAGCAGGGCGGCTTTCGCCGCGTCTTCATAGCTCTTCAACCTTTGCTTTCGCGCGCAGCCTTTTGTCCAGGCTGGAGCGAAGCCGCTCGGTCTTGTCTCTTTCCATCTGCTTGCGGAGCGAATCCTTCACTTCCGCGAAAGGCTTCATTCCCGCGGGAACGTGACCGTTCAGCCGCACGATGGTATAGACCTGGTCCACCTGGATGAGGCCGCTGACCTGGCCGTCTTGCATTCCGAGCACGGCCCGTAGAATCGGCGGCGGCAGCAGGTTTCTCTCGACGGCATGGTGATCGCCCATGTTTACGCGGTAGTCGTCTTCGGAAATCTTCTCCGCGAGCAATCCGAAATCCTGATAGCTCTGGGTCAGCTTGGCCTGGCGCAGCGCGACAGCGGCCCGTTGTGCCGCTTCTTTCAGTCGCTCCGGCGTGGAGTTGGGCGGGGGAACCACCGAAATGGTCTGGAGCGCGAAAGATTCCGGCATACGGAATCGTTCCGGGTTCTTGTCGTAGTACGCTTTGGCTTCGGCCAGCGACACCAGCGCTTTATCGGCCACTTCCAGCTTCAGCATCCGGTCGATTAGCAGCGAGCGCCTCACCTTGGCCCGCAACTGCGGCTGCGAGCCGTCCAATTCGGTTTTCAGATACTGCTGAAATTCCTGCTCGGTAGAGAACTGTTTGCGGAAATCGGCTACCGCCCGGTCGAGCTTCGCGGGCGGGACCGTCATCTTACGGCGTTCGGCTTCCTGGTAGACCAGCTCCTCGAAGACGATCATCTTGAGGGCGCCGTTCCGGATGTCCGCCTCCATCGGCTTGGGAAAGCCGTTGTGCACGCGCGCATAGGGGAAGATGGTGTACATCTCGCGGAGCAGGTCGCGGTCCGTCAACACCGCGCCGTTCACGCGCGCGACCGGTTTTCCGCTCTGGGCGGAGAGCGCGAAGACAGGCGCCAGCAAGAGCGCCCAGGTGGAAAGGTGAACCCTCATCGTTCCCTCCTCAGTCGCTTCCAAGGGCCCCCGGGGGAGCCTTGGCCGGCCCCCCCGGACGGAGAAAGAATAATGCGATTGACTAAATGGTCGGCACGTTCATCTGCCCGTGCATTTCGTTGGATTCGCCGCCATGGCAGTTGCGGCAGAACTGGGCGACCGAATTGCTGCCCGTGGTCGGGTTGTAGTAGCCCTTCACGAAAAACATGGTCGAGTAGTATCCCTTGACCCCGCCGATCGTGCCCGCGTAGATGCTCTGGCTATGCTGATCGTGGCAGGTGGTGCAGGTAACCGTCGGCTGATTGGCTACGGCCGCGGGTGACACCGTGTAGCCGTAGTTCTTGACGAACTGGGCGCTGGCGGTACCGGTCATCAAAATCGTGCCGGTGGCGCTGACCGTGCAGTCCCAGTTGTACTGGCCGCCGCAGCCGATGATGGCGGTGGGTCCCACCGGGTGGTCGTTCTCGTAGTTGCCCGCGCCGCTGCCGTCGTTGCCCAGGAACGTGGGAGCGTTGCCGCCGACCACGGGCAGGGTTTCCACGGTGACGCCCTTCATCATGCCCGGCTTGGCGACGTTGCCGTCGTGGCAGCTCAAGCAGAAGATGATGACCGTAGTCGGGTCGTGGGCGGAGGTGATCGCGGCGGAGTTGGCAGGCAGGGTGACGGAGTAGGTCCCGTTGTCGCCAAAGTTTAGCGTCTTGCCAAACAGGGGGCTCAGATCCTGTCCCCACAGAGCGACATTGGCGCCAACGCCGGTGCTGACGCCGTTGCCGGCAGGGCCGCTGTGCGGGGCGTGACAGGCCACGCATCCACGGCCATAAACGTTGTGGGCGCCGAGGACGTCCGTAGTGAGGTTCGTCGTCTGCGCCGGTTGTGCAGCCACCACCATCACACAGATGGCGGCCAGGAGCACGAGTTGAATCGCTTTCTTCATGGGTCCTCCTAAAGACCTCACAGCTTCTTTGACTGCTAACTGCTCATTACTGAACTCCGGCAGGCAGTGCCTGTCCCGAAGCCGGCCAGGCGAAAATGGCCGCCGGCCAAAGCTACTTCGCCGGTCTGGTGTCCTTTGCCGGCTGTTTTCCTTCCTCCTGCTTTTTCCTGGCCGCGTCCGCCTCGGCGTCCGTCACATACTGAAATAGCTGTACCCGCCCTGGAAATTGCTCCGAGACCAGCACGCGGCTCTTCTTATCGATGAAGACGTCATATGGTGCGTTGAATTGGCCGGGATAAGGCCCAACTTCTCCGAAGTAACTCAGCAGGCGCCCCTCGCGGTCAAAAACCTGCACCCGGCTCTGAGCCTCGTCGACCACCCAGATATGGCCGTCGCAATCCACCGCGATGCCCTTCGGCCGGGTGAAGAATCCCGGGCCATCGCCGGCCTTGCCGAACTCAC
The DNA here is from genome assembly GCA_963719445.1 of Bryobacterales bacterium. Taxonomy (GTDB): domain Bacteria; phylum Acidobacteriota; class Terriglobia; order Bryobacterales; family Bryobacteraceae; genus DASWZN01. The sequence continues at coordinate 696,433 of OY970385.1, read as the reverse complement.
TGATGAACTGCCCGTCGGCGTCGAAAATCTCCACGCGGTCGTTCAGCGTGTCGGTGACGTACACGTTTCCATCGCCATCGAGCGCCACGTGCGTGGGCAGGGAAAACGTGCCCGGGTCGGTGAGCGTGTGCTTGTGCCCGCCGGTTCCGATCTTGCGCAATAACTTGTAATTGTCGGCGTCGAAGACCATCACCTGGTCGTTTCCGGTGTCCACGACATAGAGAAGGCGGTTCTCGGTATCGAGGGCCGCACCGCCGGGGTCGGCCAGCACGTCGGTTCCGATCACGGCCTCCTGCTGGTGCCGGGCGTTAAACACCAGCACGTGATGCAGCTTGCTGTCGGTGACGAACAGCCGGTCGTTGTCATCGATCGCCAGCCCATTGAGCAGGCTGAAGCGCGCTTCTTTGCCGTTGCGTATGAAGTCGACGTTGCCCAGGGGATCGATGATGAAGATGGCGCCCACGGCCTGGTCCGCGGCGTAGATGTTGCCCTTGGAATCCACGGCCAGCCCGTACACGCGCATGAATTGGATCGGCACCTTAACGTGTTTCTGGTTGTCGGGCTGCGTACCGGCCAGCCGGTCCATCCAACTCTGCTTGGGCTTCTTGGCAGGCTGTTCGAGCGCTTTGAAGTCGATTTTTTCGCCGGTGTAGAGCGTTAAGAACTTGATGCGCGCCACGGCCGGCGGCTGCGGCCACACCAGGTTCCTGGTGTCAATGGCGATTCGCGATGGCGCCGGCGGCTGCTTCGCAGCGGCCTTTTTGGACTTCGCCTCGCCCGCCACAGGCAGCAGAAGCAGCAGAACGGCCAGGAGGCACTTGGCAGACATCTCAGCTCCCTCCCGTTCGCGTGTTCATCAGATTCAGACCGTTGGCATGGCAGGTCTTGCAGAAGTCCATGTTGTTGGCCTGGTCTTTCACCAGCAGTCCCGGCCGTGCCGACCCATGCGGCTGGTGGCAACTCAGGCAACTCAGGGTGGTCACGGCCTTGGTCTTCGGATCGATCACATCCGAGACCGGATGCCGCTGGGTCGGATGCCCGATGCCGTACTTCACCGGCAGGATGGTCACCTTTTGGAAGTAATCCTCCGGCAGTTTCACTTTGCCGTCGAAGATGGCGACCACGCGCTCTTTCTCGACCTTCACCGGCGAGGCGTCCGGCCCATGGCATTCGAGGCAGAGTTGATTGACGCTCTTGGCGCGCAGCAACTTGGGGTTGTCGCCGCCGTGCGGCTGGTGGCACGTGGCGCAGCCTTGTACCGCCGCCGGCTGGTGCGGGTGCGCCTTCTTGATCTCGCCGGCCTGGTCGGGATGGCAGTTCAGGCAGACGGTCACCGCATCGGGCCGCAGGAAACCGCGTGTCGCTCCTGCGTGCGGGTCATGGCAATCGGTGCAATCGCCCAGCGCGCCAGGGTGCTGTACCTTGGCCGCGGCAATCTGCTTGGCCTGGTCTTCGTGGCAGCCCACGCACAGGTCCCTCTTGTTGGCCTGGTTCAGGACGACCTTGCCGTCCTTGGCGGGCAGGTGGCAGGTGTCGCAGGAGTCGCCCTCAAAGGCGGCGTGGACGTAGGTCTGCATCAGTTTGGGCGCCTGGGACTGGTGCGGATTGTGACACGAAAGGCAGTCGGCCTTCTCGAACGGCTGGCCCCTGTGGGCCTTTGCGATTTTTTCATCCTTGACATCGTGGCAGTCCAGGCAGAGCGCGGGTGCGTCCTTGGTCAGGTGATAACGGAATTCCCGCCCTGGGCCCGGTCCGGTCTTGTGCATGGTGTGACAGGTGGTGCAGCCCATGTCCAGCGCTGCGTGCCGGCTGCCATTGGCCGCCACGTTCATGCCGGTGTTGTGGCAGCCCAGGCAGAGGTTGTCGTCTTTGGTGGACCCGTTGTCCGGCTTCAGCAACTGGTTCTTGTTGTCGGACGTGTGGGGATCGTGGCACTTGAGGCAGTCCCGCACGGCGGGGGGGTGCACTGGGCCTTTGATCTGGGTCGCATCCTTATCCGGGTGGCACTGGAGGCACAGCTTGACCGGAGTGGCGGTGGTGAGCGTGACGCGGGTGGCGTCTTTCGTCACCCGCACGAGGTGGCAGCTCAGACAACCTGTGGCCATGGCCGAGTGCACGAACTTGCCCGTAGTCAGACTCTTATGGCATACCACACACTGCTCTGCTGTTGCATTTTTCTCTAGCGAAACTGGATGCTGCTTGGCGAGCGCGGAGGTAGCCAATGCTATCAGCAAGGCGGACCTAAGTAATTGATAGTTCAATATCTCTTACTCCCAGTCCCGTCTGAGCCCAGAGCGGGACCGTTTCCGAGCCGGAACTAGATTTTACCACTAGCTACAGTGTTCCACCACAACCACTGGGGTCTTCCCGGGACGACCCCACTTTGCGGGTAGTGAAGCAAGGCTGGCCACCCCTCCCGATGCTCGGCATGAAACATCGCCTGGAGCGGCCGAAGAGACTCATGTATGAGATTCAGATTCTGCACATTCGGATGCAGCGTAGTGGCTTGCGCCGCCCTAGCGGCACAGCAGTCGCCGGAACAGGAGATGACCCGCATTTTGGAGCGCGGCAGCGCGGTGACCCTGGACTACGTGAAGCGGCTGCCCGATTTCATCTGTACGCAGGTGGTTCGGCGCTACATCGAGCTCACGCGCCCCAAGTGCTGGCGCCTTCTGGACACGCTCACCGTCGAGCTCGGCTACTCCGGGCAAACGGAGGACCGGAAGCTGGTTCTTATCGACGGAGAGCCGGCCGGCGTGCCAGAGGATCGCGTCGGGGGTGTGGTCAACATCGGCGAATTCGGAGGTATGCTTCAGACCATCTTCGATCCGGCCACCGAGACCCGGTTCCGGTGGAAAAGCTGGAAGACAGTGCGGGAGCGCCCTGTGGCGTTCTACTCCTACGAGGTCGACCGCGCGCACTCCTGGTACATGCTGCGCCACGGGGAGCGCAGCGCGTCTCAGGGTATTGTGGTGGCGTACCACGGTGTCGTCGCCGTCGATCGCGAGACCGGGGAGGTGCTTCGGCTGGCTTACCAGGCCTCCGACATTCCGAAGGACTTCCCGATTCAGTTCTCTTCCATCACGGTGGATTACGCTTTGGCCGGCGCCGGGAGCAGACGGTACCTGTTGCCGGCCAGGTCCGAGACCGAGACGGGAAGCGCCGTCTTGCGGGCGCGCAATGAAGTCGAGTTCCGGCACTACCACAAGTTCACCACTGACTCCGCCATCCGCTTCGGGAGCGAAAAGGAATAGCTCTGGCCGGGCGCTATAGGACGGCCGATTGAACCTGCCTTTGGACCCGCAGGCTAGCGACCGGTCATCCGCTCGATGTGTTCGGGGTACCGAGCCCCTTGCACCGTAATCTTTGAGGCGGCGCTCTCGATCTCGCGGAGATCGTTCGGCGTCAGTTCGATTGCGGCTGCTCCGATGTTCTCCTCCAGGCGCGCCAGCTTCGTGGTGCCTGGGATTGGAACAATCCACGGCTTTTGGGCCAGCAACCATGCGAGCGCGATCTGAGCGGGTGTCGCCTTCTTCCGTTCTGCGATGCTGCCGAGCAGATCAACAAGGGCCCGATTTGCTTTCATAGCTTCCGGTGTGAACCGAGGCAGAATGCTGCGGAAATCGGAGCTATCGAGCTTGGTGTTTTCGTCCATCTTTCCGGTGAGGAAGCCCTTACCCAGAGGGCTATACGGGACGAAGCCGATTCCAAGTTCCTCCAGCGTCGGCAGCACTTCCTTCTCAGGGCCTCTCGTCCACAGCGAGTATTCGCTCTGGACTGCGGTGACCAGCTGGACCGCGTGTGCGCGACGGATCGTTCGCGCCGCGGCTTCGGAAAGACCGAAGTGCTTCACCTTGCCTTCCCGAATCAGGTCTTTCACCGCTCCCGCCACGTCTTCGATCGGCACGTCCGGATCGACACGGTGCTGATAGAAAAGGTCGATGGTATCGACCCTGAGCCGCTTCAGCGAGCCCTCAGCGACCTGCTTGATGTGCTCCGGCCGACTGTCCAGCCCGGCCTGCTTACCGGTGTTCGGATCGAGTTTGAACCCGAACTTGGTGGCGATCACCACCTGCTCACGGAAGGGAGCGAGGGCTTCGCCCACGAGTTCTTCGTTTATGAACGGGCCGTACACTTCAGCGGTATCGAAGAACGTGACGCCGCGTTCCACGGCTGCCCGGATAACCGGGATCATCTCGTGCTTGTCCTTGGCCGGACCGTAACTGAAGCTCATTCCCATGCAGCCGAGCCCGAGAGCCGAAACCTCCAGGTTGCTGCTTCCAAGTTTGCGCTTTTGCATTTTTCCTCCTACAACTGTTCAGGACCGAACCACTTCGTATCGAATCCAGAGCGCATCGTTTTCACGCCGCTCTACGGACTTGAGCTTGAGAGGAACGGCCGCGGTCTTGGCGGGGCTAACGCCATCAAAAACGGCCGGGATGTCGTGGCGTCCGTCGATGCCGGGTACCACCAGAAGGCTCACCTCATCGACGAGATCCGCCTGGAGAAACGCGCCATTGATGTGGCCGCCTCCTTCGAGCAGTAACCTACGGATTCCGAAGTGCTGTCCAAGCAGGTTCACCGCTTGAACCAGGTCCACGGAAGACGCGCCGGAGACGATGTAGGAGATTCCCCTTTTCCGCAGCATGGCAAGGTAATCCTCTGGGACTCGCTCACTCACGACACAGATGAGATGATCGCCATCGAGATCACCGCCCGGCCACCGAAGCTTGCCAACAGTATCAATCGAGATGGCGTACGATTCGGCCCGGCGAGCGACGTGGACGGGCTGAGGCCCTGCCGGCTTGTTCGAAGCCGAAGCGAAGGGCTCGTCCTCCGCGAAGTGCTGCTGCATCGTGGTGCGGCCACAGATCCAAGCGTCACCCTCCAGCTTTGCGCCAACAGCCTCGTACTCGCCCGTGCCGGTCACCGCCTGGAGAGCTGCGGAATCGATCTTCCCGTCCACGGAAGAGAGCATGTGGCAAATCACATAGGGTCTCATTTCGATCCGGCGGCCTCTACGCGAACAACTCCTGCGCGCGCATGACGCGGTCGCGCACCTGAACTCCGTTTGGACACTCGGCCGAGCAAGAGCCGCAATCACTGCAACGAATGGCGCGGACATGTTCCGGCAGCTCGAGGAAATGCTCGCGGGCCATGGCGAACTGGCCGTAACCCTCGGCGTAGGTTAGGAAGCGTAGCATGTCCGGCACGGGAACGCCCTTGTCGCAAACGCCGTTGCAGGAGCCGCACATGCGGCAGTACATCGGCCCTATGTAAGCCAACAGCGACTGGAGGATCTGCTCATCCCGGCCGGTGTATGGTTCCGCCATGGCGCGCAGATTCTCGTCGAGCTGGTCGTGGTCGGTCATGCAGACGATGGCGGTGTCCACGGACTGGTTCTTGAGCGCCCACTTGATCGCCGCCAGCGCGCCGCCCTTGGCGCCGAGGGTCTTCCTCAGCGTCTGCGGATCGGCGCCGTACAAACGATCGCCCCGGCCGACTCGCTCCACGCCGCCGGCCATGGTCTTCATGACCACGATTCCCATGCCCGCCTTGCGCGCATTCTGAATGGCCGCGGTCAGGTCGGGCTGCCGCGCCTGGCGATCGCTGGTGGCAATGTTCTTCATGGCGAAGTTGTAGGTGGTCAGAACCACGTCGGTCTGGCCGCGCTTGACCAGGTGCCCCAGCATCCGGTCCATGTTGAAGTGCGTGCTCACCCCGGCAAAACGGATCTTGCCGGCCTGCTTTGCGGCGCGCTGGAGATCCAACAGGTCGTCGGTCACTTCTTCCGGAGTATTCCTGTTGTGCAGGTACCAGATATCGAGATAGTCCGTGCCGAGCTCGCGCAAGCTGGTGTTCAGCTCGTTCTCGGCCTCCTGCCTGGTCCTGGCCATGCTCTTGCTGGAAAGGACGATCTGCTGCCGCCTGCCCTTGATGGCCGCGCCTAGCATGCGCTCATTGTTCCCGTTCTGGTAGCCGCGCGCGGTGTCGAAATGAATGATGCCGATGTCGGCAGCGCGCTCGATCACCGACGGGTCCGAGGTGGTCATGCAGCCGAACGAAAGCGAGGTCACCCTCAGCCCGGTCTTGCCCAGCGTGCGATACGTCAGCTTCGGCCGCGCGGCAGCCGGCGCCGCAACGGGCACGGATGGAATAGGGAGTCCAACCGCAGGCAGAGCCAGCCCAGCAGCCAGGAAGTCACGCCGTGAAGCACGTGGGTTCTTCATCAATCCCTCCTTCCTGGTGGAATGGGATTTTCACTATCGGCTCCTGCTACCACCGATTGTAGGGCCGAACGCAGCCGTCGGGGCCGTTTTCTTCATCCTGCCTCTTTCGAGCGAGTCCGGCGGCCCAGCAAGGCGCCGACTCTGTCAGCTGGAAGCATCCCGTCTGGAGAATAGCTCCTTTGCCATCAGGATGGCGCTCATGGAGTTGGGCCAGCCCGAATAAAACGCCAGATGAGTAATGGCCTCGACCACCTCATCCTTGGTAACGCCGTTTTCCAGCGCCCTTTCGAGGTGAAACCGCAACTGCTCCGTACGGTTCAAAGCGACCAGGGCAGTCACCGTTACCAGACTACGGTCACGCTTCGATAGGCCCGGTCGTTCCCAGACATCGCCGAACAGCACGTTGTCTGTTAACTCAGCCAGCTTGGGTGCGAAGTCGCCGATCATCTTCTGAGCGGCGGAGGGCTCTTTACTCATCTTTGTTACTCCTTGCTATGCAAAGCGGCTTCTCTACCGGGAGACAACGGCTGCCGCAATCCCCTGTTCCGCCAGCCTGGCGATGTCCTTCGTTGGCGCGCTCCCGAAGAAGCGGGTGTATTCACCTCGGTTAACCGTGCTCGTGGGATCGCCAGACCGCCGGTTAGCCTACGGTCATCCTCACGCCAGTTTACGACGGCCCGGGCCAAGCCCGTGTGACCGAGGCGCCCGCGGGACGGCCCGACAGAACTCGAATCTGTGACCTCTACCGTGTCAAGGGTGCTCAGGGCGGTTCTGACGGAACTGGCGGCTGAAGACAAATGACTTAGCTTTTTGAGTGTGCCTCAGAAGTGCGGGAATTCTGCGGGAATTCGGCATTCTGCGGGAATTGTGCGGGAGACAAACCCACGGCTCGATGGGGTTGACTCAACTCCCGCGCGATGCCTCACGGATACGAAAACTCGCGGCACGTGACTCCTCCTGACCGTACAGGCCAGTGAAGTCGACTCGGTTGTTCTCATGCCGATGAAATTGACGTGATCGCACGCGTAACCAGCCTCGTGCGCCACGCTCGTCAGCGACGTGTGCAGGCACTCGTCAATCAGGAATTTCATCAGCTCGCCAGGCGGTCCTGGGTCACTCTTCGAGGCCGCCGCTTAGCCCAAGGACGCGCCGGAGGTCGGCCCCGGCGCGGAAAGGCCTTGGCATAGACGGGAGCCAGATCCACGGCCTTGCGGCTGAGCGCGGGGTAGCCCTCCAGGATCTCCTCTACGGTTGCCCCCTCAGCGAGCATGTCCGCAATGGCATAGACGGGAATGCGGGTCCCGCGGAAGACCGGTGTGCCTTTCATGATCTCGGGGTCTGACACAACCATCCGCTCGGCCTGGAGGAGCCGCCGTAGCGTGCCCTCAATCTGTTTTCCGGCCTTCGGTTCGTTGCGGCTGTGCGACGCCACAACCGAGCGGCTCCAAGCCTTCCTGACGGAAAAACGAAGGGACGGCCTGTCGTGGTGGAGCCGCAGCGACATAAGAACCTGCTCTCGGGCCTCTTCACGTGCGCTGCCGGGTGGCCGCTGGGCAGCCTTTGGACGAGCGGTCTGTTCTCCGCTACGAGTTGCGGCCAGTGGTTAAGCGGCTGGGCCTGTACTTCGAGGGGTTCGGGTGGCACACCTTCCGACGAACGCACCTCACGGTTCTCTCCGAGGGAGGTGCGACGGCCTTCGAGACGCGAGACCAGTTGTACGTCAAGCCTTCGCTGGTGCGCCGCGGTGCAGCGGTCGAGAGGGTGGGGAATTGTGCGGGAAAAACGGACTGGCGCCTCCCACTTGGACGCTCATCTGGCCAGCCTTTTGAATGAGTTGGTGGTGGGCCCGACAGAACTCGAATCTGTGACCTCTACCGTGTCAAGGTAGCGCCGGTCAGTCACTTACAGACCGTGTTGGTGGAAACATGACACTTACTCCGTTCTGTCCTAGTACGGAATCAGCCCGGCTGGATGGTTCATTGAACAGATCTAGCCCGGTTCAGCACGGCGCAACCGGCTCCCGGCCAATCGGCTGGCCTGGGATGGTGGCTCGGTGATTCAGGGTGCTGGCAAAGTGCTTCTAAAACATTCGGAGGCCAAAGCGTTTTTGGGCTGTACAATTCAATTTAGAAGAGACTCCGAGACCCTATGACTTCTCCGAATCCAATTCTCGATGAGTTCTTGAGGAAACCTCCGGACCAGTGGGGACCGCTCACCCAGCGGGCCGCTGCGCTTTCCGGTGTCCCTCTCCCCGCGAGCCTCCCCGTGGCCCCGACCCCTGGCCCGGCCGCGCTCCCTCCCGGTGGCGGTGCGACCGCCGGGCCCGAACTGCGCCCCATCGCAGGACCGGCGCCGGCGATGCGGGGCCTGGGACCGATCCCCGCACCGGCCATGGTTTCGAACATTCGAGGCGTTACCCCGCCGGTACGGGGCCTGGGGCCAGTTGGGATGCCCGCTGCGCCTCCGCCGAATGCGATCCCAGGACCGGCACCGGGCACCGCGACGATGCCGAACGTGCCGCAGCCCGCTTTCCGGCCCATTGGGGCACCCGGAGTGAGCCTGCTGAGCACTCCGGCAGGGGAAGCCCCGTCTTCGCCCGCGGCGGCTCTGACGCCCGCGCAAGCCCATCTGCAACGCATGAACGAACTGGAGGACCGCGGTAGCGGCATCTCGCAGATCCACAGCCCATGGGCGCGTATCCCGCTCCAGATCCTTGACGCGCTCGGTTCAACTGTCCTCCCAGCCGCTATGATGGGCATTCCGGGTACGTCACTGCATCATCAGGTACTCGTCAGAGGCGCGCGAGGCGACGTGACGGAGGACGAAGCTCTAGCGACCGGCAAGGCGCAGCGAGAGCATCTGGCGGCTGAGAGCGCAAACCAGCAGGCGGAGGCACAGGCGCGGTTGAATCCTCCCGCGAAGGAGCCGACAAACGCTTTCGAGGCGTGGTGGGCGAGGAATAAAGACAATCCGAACGTGAAGCCAGAGGACTGGTTGACCACCGAAGCTGAAGCGAAACCGGACGAGTACCGCGACTTCAAAACCGACTATGCGAAGCGCAATCCGAACGCCACGGCCGAACAGGTACTTTCGGCGTTCTCGGCTTCAAAGGCGCAGCCGAAAGAAGGCGAGCTCCGGCTGGGAGCGGAACGGGTCGCGGAATACAACAAGCTCCTGCCCCCGAAATACGCACTCGCGGCGAATGCTACAGAGAAAGACTTGGCCCAAAGGACAAGTCTCATGGAGTTCGATGCGCGCGAAGCCGACAGAAAAGGGCAAGCGGCGACCGCAGCGGAAACGCGGAGAATAGCACAGACGCTCGCGCAGGAACGGCTTGAAAATACCGAGGGCGTGCAAGGCCGCAAGTGGGTCATGTGGCCGGGCAAAGACGGGCGACCCGTGGCTGGCCCGGCATCCATGGCAAAATCGCAGGGCGCTGCGGATGCCGCGGAACTTCCCGCACAGGAAGTACGCGACGTGATGAACGCCCGCCACGCAGTCACATTGATGACCAAGCAGGGCGACCCCAAGAAACCCGAAACCCAGGGCGTTCTACAACTCATTGATTCTCTGGACAAGGACGGCAAACTCGGCGTACTCGCTGCGCGTTACAACCGTTTCTTGACGCAGCGTGTTGGCACAAGCCCCGACGACGATCCGCGGATTATTACGTTGATCGACAAGAACATGCTCTCGGAGACGGCCACCATGCTGGCGCACTTCGGAGCGTCCGGCGGCCGCAGCCCGCAAATGTTGCAGCATTTCCTCGATCTGGCTAACGCCGGGAGGATGGACGGAGTGACCTTGCGGGCAGGCACCGAAGCGATCGCGGATTACATGAAGGACCGCGCCATGATACCGGAGGAGGGCGGCGGGGCTGGACCAACGCCAAAGTACAACGTGGGCGATACTGTGACCTACCAAGGCAAGCCGCACAGAGTAAAGAGCATTGACCAAAAAACTGGCAAGCTGACGCTGGAGCCGTGAAATGGGCAAACCAATTCAAGTCGATCCTTCCGAGGTCGAACTGATTCAGGTTGATCCGTCCGAAGTCCAGGCTGGGCCGACCATCGCCCAGCGGATCGACGCGGCTCCGCATGGCGAGGTCGCCACGCCGCCGCTGCCCGGTCCTGGCTTCCCCCTGTTCGGCGCTCCCGGCCTTCAGCCCGAGCCGAAGCAGGGATTAGCCCGCAAAATCTGGGAGCTCCCGAACATCGGCGCACGGCAGGTGAGCGAGGCTGTGCCAGAGATGGCGACCGCGCTGCACGGCATCAACCCGGCGAAGGACATCACCACCCAGCCGCTTGACCCGCTGGCCGGCGCGACGTCGCATCTGATCCGGGGGGCCGGAACGATGTTTGCTCCATTGGCGGCGCCCTTCGCGGTGATGAATCCGATTCCAGCGCTGGGCGCGGTGGCGGGTGGCGCGGCCGGAGGATTGGCCGGCGGAGCTGGCGCACGTTTGATAGGCGCCGGGCCTGGCGCAACCGAACTTGCGGAGGATACCGGAGCGCTCATTGGCGGAGGTGCGGGGGGCAGGTTCGCCGAACCGCTTACGCGCCTCAATCTGCCGCGGGCAGCGAATCGTGTGTTTCGCCCGCTTCCCACTGATACCGACTTCCCCGCTATCGCACCCGAGGCATTCTCGGATGTTCGCAGGTTTGGCGGCGGTGTTGAAGGACGGTCGCTCTTGCCGCGCCCGAGCGCAGGTTTCCGGCGTGTTCCCCAAGCTGGCGTCGCGGATCTGCAAGCCGGCCCGGAAACCGCCACCACACGGGCGATCGGGCATCTTCAGGAGCATGGGCTCGAGCCCTGGCTGGCGAATGCGCGCACGATGGGCGTTCGGATCCCCGGAGATGAGATTGTAGCCGCCACGCGCTCCGCGATTCCTTCCCTGATGCGGACGCGCGATCCGGCCGGAGCCGCGGCGCTTGAGCAGCAAGCGCAGGATGCTTTCGGCGGTCGGACCTTCACACCGGACCAGTTCCGGGATTTCCTGCGCACCGAGAACGCCACGCTCACGCCGTTCTACGCGAAGGCCGCGGGCGCGCAGCAGGGAGCGGTTTCGGCCGGTACTCCCCCCGCAATCGAGAAGGCGCAAGCGGAAGCGATGCGGGAATTGCTCTATCGCGCACTCGATCCCGAGAATGCCGGCGCCGGCCCGCGGGAGATTCAGGCCCGCACTGGCAACCTGATCAACTTGCGCAACGCGGCAGAGCGCAAGGCGAACGTCATCCTCGGAGAAAAGCCGCTCACACCCATCGGCGGTCTGGCGAATCTGGCGAAGGCCCCGATCGATCTGTTCCGCCGCGGCCCACTCTTCGCTGGCGGAGAGGTCGCCCATCCGTGGCGCGGACCTTCCGAAGCGCTCATTTCACGGATCTACCGAAATGCGCCGGAAGCAGCCGAACTACCACAGCCGCGCCCGATTGCCCCACGGGGTTTACTCGGCCCAGCCCCACTCATGACCCCGCCGCCGGCCGATACGAGTGGAGCTCTCAACACCGGCCCGCTGAGTGGCCGGGAGCCCTACGTCAAGCCCATGCCTCGCCTGGGGCCTCCGCTGCAGACGCCACAGACCGGCTTCGCGGCGGGCGGCCAAGGAGCAGGAATCAGGCCCCTGGTGGCGCACACGAACCCGACTACCGGGCAGATCGAGTATGTCGAGCCGTGGATGCTCCAGCGACGGTTGATCGGTCAGTAACAGGGAGTTACTAAGTCCTTCGCTGGCCCGCCCACTCCATCAAGATCAAGGCTGAGATCAAGCTCGGCGGATACCTGAAGGCGAGTCCGAAGAATGTCGGAGCCATGGGAAGCGTCGTCACCGGTACCGCACGGGTACCGGTGAAAGATACCACTCCCACGCTGGCCAACCTCGGGCTCACGAAGAAGCAGTCCCACAAAGGGCAACTGCTGAAGGCGGCCGGCACGAAGGATCTACCACGTCACGCCAGAGCGTGAACGCGACGAGAAGAAGAAGCACCTCGCCAAGATCCTCTCGGTGAGCGAGCGGACGATACGCGAGTGGCTGTCGCGTATCGACAAGGACACAAAAGCAGCGCGGGACCGGAAAATCTTCGATCTGTGGCTATCCTGCCGTACCCAGGAAGAAATCGCTGAGGCTGTGGGTTTGCCTCGGAAGACGGTTGACGATGCGCAGAAGGATTTTGGCGAAATCGGCAATCTTGCCGAATCCGCCAAAGCTGCGGCCAACCATGCCACCGACTTCGAGCTCCCGGCCAGGAAGAAATCGCTGAGGCGGTGGGAGTCAGCCAGGGTGAGGTCGCCAAAAGTATTCCGAACGGAAAGTTCGCCGTTTGGAATAAAACTGCCGAGCAAGAGGCTACGGCCACTCATCCCCAGGGCTGCGGCTACCTTGTCGCGGGTATCACCTGTGTTTGCTTCAGCGATAGCTTCCGGTAAGTTACCGGAAGCTATTTTCTGTCCTCGGCCGTGCTCCCGGCCTGCTTCAGCCTGGCGCCGCTTGGCGTCGGCCCGCTCCAGCGCGGCCAACGCATCGCCCATCGCTACAGCTTCGCTGGGCAAGAAGCCCGCGAACGCCTGGGAGGATGGGTGAACCCGCGCGGCCGGGCTCCGAGGGCGCCTTGAAGCCCTGGTGCGCGGCATTGGGCATCCTAGAGCAGGACCTCTCCGATAAAACATGGGGTGGCAAGAATGGTTTCGGTCTACACTGAAGGCATGGCAGGTAAGCGCCAATACGACCGCGGACTCGCGGCGCGAATCTGCGAGCGAATCTCCGAAGGCGAGTACTTGCCTGGAATCTGCGCCGCTGAGGGGATGCCGAGAGTTTGCACGTTTCTGCATTGGGTGAGCGAGGATGCGGCGATCGAGAAGCTTTACGACCATGCGCGGGGAATTCGGCTACAGCACATGGCCGAGGAAATCGTGGAGATTTCCGACGACGCCAGCGCGGACCTGGTGGAGATCGAGAAGAACGGCCGCAAGGTCACGGTGGTAGACCGGGAGGCGATCCAGCGCAGCGCGCTTCGGGTGGATACGCGCAAGTGGCTTCTGGCCCGTCTGGCCCGGCAGCTCTATGGCGACCGCACGGCGCTGGAGCACAGCGGGCTGGGCGGGGCACCGCTGGTAATCACGGTGGAACGCCTGGAGCGGCCGAGGCAGTCCTAACCGGCTACGCCCACTCCATCAAGATCAAGGCCGAGATCAAGCTCGGCGGATACCTGAAGGCGAGTCCGAAGAATGTCGGAGCCATGGGAAGCGTCGTCACCGGTACCGCACGGGTACCGGTGAAAGATACCACTCCCACGCTGGCCAACCTCGGGCTCACGAAGAAGCAGTCCTCGGAAGCACAGTCTCTCTACGATATCTCCAATTCTTGGTGGATGCACCACGATAAATTTTCCCGACGTCGGGAAAATTCAATTTTGGCGGCGACGTAGCAAAAGTTCGCTATACTACTGTAAGCAAAGCCGCTTACTTCGCATTCTTCCTGATACTTGTCACCCCATCGCTTGCCGTAATTGGCCCAATCGCCGATCCACCACTGGACACCGTCTTGAATGTAACGAAGCGTACGACCGAGTGGATCTCGCGGCGGCAGCGGAATACTACGCCAAAAAGGTAAAGTTGGGTGCCGAGGCCATCGGTTATGCCCACTCCATCAAGATCAAGGCCGAGATCAAGCTCGGCGGATACCTGAAGGCGAGTCCGAAGAATGTCGGAGCCATGGGAAGCGTCGTCACCGGTACCGCACGGGTACCGGTGAAAGATACCACTCCCACGCTGGCCAACCTCGGGCTCACCAAAAAGCAGTCCTCGGAAGCACGGCAGCTCGACGCAAACTAGCTCGGCTGCCGGATTCTATTGTCCAGATTGCTCTTCAATCCGCTTCCTCAGCTCGTCGATGGCTCTCTTGATCGCGCTCTTCCGGAACACCGCAGCCACCTTGGATTCAGTCCAAAGGGTCTCCCCTGTCTTCGCGTCGAGCACGGCCAGGCCCGAGTACGACCACACGTCCGGGCTAGTGTATTGCGGTGAGGTGGTGGTGTGCACATTCCCACTATCATCGACCGTGCCGGTCTGCGTCCCGCCGGTTGTAGTATAGCCGCGGGTCTCGGTGCGCACCGTGAGTAAAAAGATCAAATCAGCTTGGCTCCTGTCCCGAACCACCCGGAACCGGCCCCAACTCGTAACTTCCTGGTAAGCCCGGTCCCCGATTGCGGCTCTCCCACTCCGATTGTCGATATAGACGGTTTTGGCAGCCATCATCTGAAGAGCGAGAGGCAGGTGGTGCTTGTCTTTCGCCGAAATAGCAAGCGAACAAGCGACGAGCAAGAGAGCGGCCGGGAGGCTTCTGGGAGTTCTCATGCTGTACCTCGGCCCCGCCGCCGTTAAGTTGCCTCCAGCGCCGCCTCTGCCTCCAGCGCCACCGTGACCATTTCGCGCGCCTCGTCATCTGACGCCGCTTCCAGCCGTTGCCGGAACTCTCTCAGCGCCTCCAAAATCTCTTCTTTCTCACTTCGTTGAACTGTCATAGGAATCACCCCTTCAGTTGAATTTGTACCACCAGACGCGGCCGCGCTTGTAGACGGCCATCTCAATCCTTCCTTCGGTTACGCTGCGCCATGTTCCAACCGTCGATAAACGCGGCGCTGGGTCCACCGCGGGCGCCGCGCGGGTGCCCGTTCGGCCGGCTGCGCATCATAGCATCCGCCATCGCGGCCGCAAGGCGGGTGTCGCCAGGGCGGACGGTGATGGTCTTGCGCACCGCGAGCACTTCAGCCATCAGGCGTCGCTCGGACTTGGACGACGTCACGAAAAAATACACAAGATCCTCGATCAGGGCTTTGCCGGCGTGGGCCCGCGAGCCGCAGCCTATCACCTGACGATGCCCTTATGCTGAGGCGAGAGCCCGAAGCCCATCGGGTCAACGGTGAAGTCCCCGCCTTCGTTGCGTAGCAATTTCGCCAGGCGCCGGCGCATCTCCCCGCGTTCGATGCTCCGCATGGCCAACATGGAAGCGGCAATCAGCGCCGCACAGAAAGCAGTTACAATCAGTCCAGACATCGGGAAAGCTCCTTTTTCTCGTTGTTCAGGGGCTCTCGGCGGTTTTCGCCCGCCGCGGGCCCCGGTTGGTTACTGTTCGGGTTCCTGCCCGCACCGGCAGGCCCCTGCCTCGCGCGCCGTCAGTTGTTCCCGCTCCTCATCGGCTTCGAGCTCGCGCTGGAGCTGTTCTTGTCTCTCTGCGGGAAGCCGATCCAAAACGCACCCTAAGTCCCGAACCTTCCGCTCGAAGGTCGCGCGGTCGGCTTTCTTCTTCGGCTGCCCGCCCTTTCTCGTTGATACTTTCATGTAACCGACCCCCTCCGTGAAAAACTCAGGCGGCGGCCTTGAGGACTGCCGCCACGTACTGGAAGCGCCAGGGCGTCCCGCGCCGGGTGGTGAAACCCTGCCGGTTGAGTTCGCCCGCGGTTTCCGCCAGCGTATAGCCGGAATCCCGCAGTTCGTGGATCCGGCTGACGATTCCCTGTTCCGCTGGATCAGGCTCGAGCCGCTTCCCGTTCTCGCCCAGCCGGAAGCCAAACGGGACGGCGCCGACCCGCTCACCGTTCGCCCGCTTGTGGTGCATGGCGTCCCGCGTTCGCTCCCCGGCGGCTTCCCGCTCCCACTGGCTCACCGAAACCATGATGTTGAGCAGCAGCCGGCCCGCCGCCGTGCCGGTGTCCAGCGATTCGGCTACGCTCACCAGGGACACGCCGCGCCGGGTGAATCGCTCGAGGAGTTCGGCAAGGTCCCGCACGCTCCGAGTGAGCCGGTCCAACTTCGCAATGATGACGGTATCCACGGCGCCGCCATCCACCAGGGAGAGAAGCCGCGCCATGCCAGGACGATTCAGCGACTTGGCCGACTCGCCCGCGTCGATGATGATGTCCACCAGGTCCGCGCCCTGCACCACCGCCATAGCCCGGACCTTCTCCGCTTGCGCTTCGAGCGAAACGCCGAAGTCCGCCTGCTTCTCCGTGCTCACTCTGATGTACCCGATAGCCTTCATAGCTCGATTGTACCTCAAACCCCCTATTAGGTCAAGGGAAATCTTGTGTTTTTCAAAGACCCGGTGTAAGATTAAAGCATGGCAAGAAAGAAGCTGCCGCCCGAAGTTCTGGAGTACTTCCGCAAGCAGGGCGCGAAAGGCGGCAAGATCGGGGGGAGTGCGGGCGGGAAGCGTT
Source organism: Bryobacterales bacterium (assembly GCA_963719445.1). Taxonomy (GTDB): domain Bacteria; phylum Acidobacteriota; class Terriglobia; order Bryobacterales; family Bryobacteraceae; genus DASWZN01. The sequence goes on along the minus strand of OY970385.1, from coordinate 679,995 downwards.
CCCTTGAAACCATGACGCCAGAGGAACGCTCCGCCCGCGCGAAGAAGGCTTCCGCCGCCGCCGTCGCCGTGCGCAGGGCGAAGCGGAAGCGCGCCGAAAAGTAGCCGCCGCAACATGGAACTTGTGTTATGTTTTTCGTAGCCGCCTAGCTCGACGGGGCGACAAGCCGGGGACCCTGCCCGGTTGGCGGCAATCCACTCCAGGGAATCGCAAAGGGAGCGATGGTAGACTCGCAGTTCTGGAAGGAACGGCAAGCTGAATTCGAGAGCTACGCCCAGCCCAATCAGTACCCGGAACTGAAAGCCATTTGGAAAGCGAAGTCCGGGCGCTGGAAACTCTGGTACGGCCACACACCTGACGGAATCGATGGATCCAAACCGGGGAAGAACCACGTCGATACAGAGGGCTGCGACCTGTTCAAGATACTAGCCGGGAAGGCCGCGGCTGAGCTGGCGGGTAGCACACGCGATGCTGAAGGCTGGGAGTTGTGGCTGGATAGCATGCGACGGCGCGGCTGTGGCTTCCACGGTAGAGGCCCGATGATTGAATGGCGAGCGGTCATGAAAGACGGGAAACTACTGACCGAGGTCCGGCGCGAGCTGGATGAGTGGGAGATCCTTCCAGCAACCAGCTCAGACTCGTACTTGAAGGTGCTTGCTGGCTGCCATCAGTTCGAAGACGGAAGCATCGAGAACGTCTTCGCATATTCGGCGCGTTGCTGTGAGAAACTGGCGGCACATGGCGAGATCACGATCGAGGCGCCCGCGCCGGCAGCGGCCGAGGTTGCGGAGCCCGAGAGAGATATCGAGAGCCGAAAGGCCGAGCGGAGAAAACTCTGTGATGACTACAAGGCGGAGTGCAGGCGGCCGGGCGTGAAGGTGACCGATGAAATGATCGCACGGGCCGCGAGCCCGGACTGGCATACCCGCGCCCAGGTTCAGAAGTGGCTCGCCTGCCATCCGGAGTATGACGGCGAGCCTGACCGTTTGATCCGAAAAGTCTTCCGCGAGAAGCCCCACCTGAAACCCAACGGCTAAGATTTATCCACAGATCCACACCTTATCCGCACTTGCGGCCCTTGAAATCCACACTGTAGGGCGTCGCACCATACAGTTGTGGAACAGAGCAGCTACCTGAAAAGCAAGCGAGAGGCCGCTCGCCACTTGGGCGTCAGCCTGGGACTGGTGGAGCGCCTAATGCGCCGCGGCGACCTGGCCTACACCCGAGTCGGGAGCCTGGTGCGGTTCCGGCCGGAGGATCTGGCGGCTTATATCGAACAGCGGCGGGTGCGCTCGGGGAATGCGGCCTAAAAATAGAACGGCCCGCCGCGTCAGGCGCCGGGCCAAGGAAATGTAATGGAATCACCTACGAGTCTACTCCGAACCCCGCGCCAGGGCAATCTTTTCGCCCGCCGTGGCGACAGCCGCCCGATGAGGGCTACGGCCGTGGACCAGTACGCCGCGGGCAATCGCCAGGCGGCCCAGATCATCGTCGAAAGCCCTGCGAAATACGGCGGCCTGATGGGCGAGTGGGCACAACGGACGTTGCAGGCTCAGACGCGGCCGGAGGGACTGAAGACACCCCAACCACAATCGGAAACGAGTGGGGAAGAAGGGCTCATATGAGAGAACCCAAAGCAATCGGATGTGTCTGTGTTTCCGTACCGAAAGGGGCGCGGCTGGCGAAAGTCTGGGCGGCGAGCGGCAAGCCGCTCCGCGTGATTGACCAACTTCAAATCCTAGAGGGGGTCGCAGACAGCGCGGGGAGGGCTGCCATAAACGCATTCGATGAGGTGGCTAGACTGGCCGGCTGTATGGCGAAAGACCTGGAGGGGACGGCCGCAGAAGCGACCGAACGGCTCTTGGTGAAAGCACTACGCGAAGCCAGGCGGTCTCGGTGTATGCTTCTGACCTGTTGCGCCACGGCGCGGGAGCTGGAACCCCCCTCCCAACCGCCGCTCAAGCGGAACGTTCCGAAAGAGCCTGACGAGGCGCCCTTCTGAGGCAACCATGACCACGGCGGATGACATCGTCTCGCGCGTCACCATCTCGGCGGTTTGGCGCGCGCTCGGCGGCGGCGAGTTGCGCCATGGCCGCGGCCGGGCCTTCTGGCGCCCGAAAGCGGCCGGGCTGAATGTCTCAGTGAACGACGCCCGCGGGGTCTGGCACGATTTCAAGACCGACGAAGGCGGCGGCGTGTTGGCTTTGATTCAGCGCGTGTGCGGCGGCACCCGGCAGGATGCCCTTTGGTGGCTCGCGGAACGGTTTGGTTTGCCACTCGAGGACCGACCGCTCACGCCGGCTGCACGCCAACGGTACGCCCGCGCCGCAGAGCTGGCGCCAGCCCTAGCGCGCAGCGCGTGGCTGTGGTGGAAGGGCCGCCGATCCGAGCTCGAGGACATGAAGCGCGCGGCGATCGACGGCGAGCACATCGACATCGACGCCCTGGCCATGTCAGCTCGAGAGCTTTATAGATTCGAGCATCTCGACGCGGAGGCCGTGGTCAGGGCATACCTCGCAGCCGCAAAGGCCGACCCAATCGGCACGGCTGCCATTGTCGAAATCGCCGAGGCGTGGGACCAGGCATGGAGCGTCCTTGTGGGTAAGGTGGTAGACCACATCGCGGCCGGTCAACAGGAGGCGGGAGGGCGCGATGCAACGTCTTGACGGACTGCAAGGCGCGGCGAAGCAGGTCCTGATGGACGATCCCGAGCTGATGCCGCCCGCGGCGAAGCCGAAGCCGAGTGGCAAGGATCCCGGGGAACTGTCACGGGCACCAGCGAACAGCCCCAGGCGCGATTACGTGGTCGATTGGCGCTCGCTTCTGGTCGTCAACAAAGACGGCCAGCCGAAATCGATCCTGGCGAACGCAATCACGGCGCTTCGGGAGGCGCCCGAGTGGGCCGGCGTGCTGGCCTTCAATGAATTCTCGCTGGGAACCGTGGCACTGAAGTCCGCGCCCTGGGCCGGCCCTGCCGCGGGCCGTGAATGGACTGACCACGAAGACCGGCTGACAGCGAACTGGTTGCAGCACGAGGGTATCTACGTTTCCGTCGAAATCGCAGGCCAGGCGGTTCAGACTGTGGCGAAGGATCGCCGATTCCATCCTGTCCGCGAGTATCTCGACTCGCTCCAATGGGACGGCACGAAGCGCATTGACACATGGCTCAGCCTGTACCTGGGAGCGGAGCCGAGCGACTATACCGCGGCCGTGGGCGTCCGCTGGCTTGTGTCCGCTGTGGCGCGCGTCTATAAGCCCGGAGAAAAGGCCGACTGCTGCCTGATTCTCGAGGGCCCACAAGGCTCTAAGAAGTCCACAGCACTGCGGATCATCGCGGGCGACTGGTTCACTGACGAAATCGCGGATCTGGGCAGCAAGGATGCCGCGATGCAAACCCGCGGCGTGTGGATCATCGAGATTTCCGAACTTGACAGCATGAGCCGATCCGACGTCGGAAGGATTAAGGCGTTCATGAGCCGGGCCACGGACCGGTTCCGTCCGCCTTATGGAAAGCGGCCGGTGGAATCCCCGCGCCAGTGTGTCTTCGCCGGCAGCGTCAACCACAACACCTATCTGCGCGATGAGACCGGCGGCCGGCGCTTTTGGCCCGTCCTTTGCACCCGCATCCTGGTGGAAGACCTGGCACGCGACCGCGATCAACTGTGGGCTGAAGCCGTGGCGTGCTTCCGCTCCGGCGTCACTTGGTGGCTCGATTCCCCGGAGTTGAACGCGGTAGCCGAACAAGAGCAGGCAGCCCGTTACGAAGGCGACCCCTGGGATGCCCGAATCGCCGCATGGCTGGCCTACCCGCGCGAGCGTTTTGATGGCGTCAACCATCCCGTGGCGCCGTTTTCCTCCAACTCCGAATCGGTGACCATCGCCGACATTCTCGCCCACTGTCTGGAGAAGCCAATTGGCCAGTGGAATCAAGCCGACCAAAACCGGGTGGCCCGCTGCCTTAGGTCCCACTCTTGGGAGCGCTTTAAGGCCCGCGAAGGCGATCAGCGCGAGTGGAGATACCGCCCATGTTGACTTGGTCCCAGTCTGGTCCCACTCTTGGTCCCAGTTGTGGTCCCACTCTAAGTCCTTTGGGCCCATCACAGGTCCCACTGGTCCCACTATGTAGCGCGCGCGCATGTGAGAGCCCGTATGTGCACCCGTATAGGAAAAGTTGGAAACAAGGGGGACCACTGGGACCACTGGGACCAAACCAACCTCGCAACCGGCGGCAAAGGGCGGTCGCCCGAAGAGGAAAACATGAAACCCGGCGCAGATCGTGGCCGGGTTCAAACGGATAAGCGCAATATGAAACACCTTTTCGACGCTCGCCAGAAGAATGACACCGAGAACGCGGTGAGCCTGGGGCGGCACAAGCGGGGCTGCTCGGTCTGCGCGCACCCGCAGTGTGAAGAGATCGAAGCCGCCTTCATATCCTGGCGGAGCCCGGCGAGAATCGCGAAAGAGTACCGCCTGGCGGACCGGAGCTCCATCTACCGCCATGCGCACGCGCTCGGGCTGTTTGAGAAACGACGCCGCAACATCCGGGCGGCTCTCGAGAAGATCATCGAACAGGCCGGGGATGTTCAAGTGAACGCAAGCGCAATAGTCGCGGCCGTGCAAGCCTACAGCAAAATCAACGCGGCCGGAGAGTGGGTGGATCGCACCGAGACCGTCTCTCTACACGAGCTTTTCGACCGGATGAGCGCTCAGGAGTTGGACAGCTACGCGCGATCGGGCACCTTGCCGACATGGTTTCGAGCGACCATTGGCGCAACACCGGGCGACAGACGGAAAGGCGAAACGGATGCCGAATAGAGATTGGGGGAACGCGCCGGGCGCAACAAAATCAGAGTTGAGGCCGGGAGAGTTCCCGCTCGGAAGCGAACAGTCCCGCGCGGCGGCACGTTTCCTGCTCACCGCAAGAAACGAAGCGCCACACGAAACGCTCCGCATCGTGGTCGGGCGCACAGGTCCGCGGAGCCTGGAGAATTGCGATTGCATCCGGACCCTCTGTCAAGACGGCACCTTGCTGGAGGTTGTCGGGCTTCACGGCGGCAATCTGGGCGGGCTCAGCGATGAGGAGCTGGACGAATGGGTTGCGCGTTTTCCGGTTGAAGGGCTCTAAGATGCTGCCCGAACTTCTCAGCGCCGCGCAGGTTTCCGAGTGGTTGCAGGTTGGTGCTGAGCGCGTGGATGAGGGTTTAACCGGGGTATGACAGGGACCGCCAGTCTCGCTATAATTCGCCTGATCTTGGATCAGGAGGATTTTATGCGGTGGCAGGACCCGAAAATCGAGAAGAGAAGCGACGTGGCGCGGCCTTACTGGTTCATCCGGCCCGTAGTCCCGATCGTGGCCTCGGAGGGCATCGCCAGAAAGCAGCGCCCTATCAGGCTTGGGTTTTGCGACGAGATGGGGGAGCGCAAAGCGAAGCAGGCGAAGCAGAGCATCATGGCGACCGTTAACCAGGGGAAGTTTCTGGTGGAGTGTCAGCTTCCCTTCGCTGAGGTGCTCGAGCGGTACATCGACGGGCGCCTCCCGCAGCTCGGGGCGGCCACACAGGCGAAGTACCGGAACCACATCGAGAAGTACATCCGGCCAGCGTTCGGCAGCCTGCGCATGGCCGACATCGACGCCGCGGCGGTCCAGGTGTGGCTGAACGAGTTGGCGAAGCCGCGCCCGAAGCCGAGACGGAAGACGGATCCCGAAGACGCGCCGGAAGAGATGCGGCCAGGCCTCTCCTGGGCGACCAGGACGGATCTGCGCAACATCATGAGCGCGATCTTTACCCAGGCAGCGGCGTGGAAGCTCTGGGATGGCCCGAACCCGATAGCGGACGTCAGGGTGGGGCGGCAAACAGCCGCACGCGAGAAGCAGATCCCGAAGGCTGGCGACTTCAAGCGGCTATTGGCGGCGCTTCCTGACGGCGTGCGGTTCATCGTCCTGATCGCTGCGTTCACGGGCCTGTCTGTCTCTGAGGTGCTCGGGCTGAAGTGGTCCGACATCGACATGGAGGCCGGCACGCTCACCGTGCGGCGCCGCTGGTGGCGCGGTGACCTGGCGGATCCGAAGACCGCGAACCGCTCGCGTGTGCGGCAGCTCGGGCCATTCGTGAGCGAGTTTCAGAAGCGGCTGGGCGAGGCGGATGCGTTCATCTTCGCTGCGGATGGGACGGAGGCCACGCTCCCGGACGACCGCAACCTGAATCAGCACTTCCTACGGAAGGCAGCAAAGCGGCTCGGCATCTACCATCCCGGCTTCGGGTTTCACACCTTCCGCCGGCTGTACATCTCCTGGCGGCAGGAGGTCGGGGGCAGCCCGTTCGAGGCCATGATCGGGGCGGGGCACGCGCGGCCGTCGACCACCTGGCTGTACACGTTGGCCGATTCGGAACGGGAAAAAGAGCAGGTTGGCAAGATGGTGCGGAGGGTGAATTGAGCGGTTTTCTTAGCCCGCAGGTAGCACGGCATCACCGGGGTTCGGCCGCTGATGGCTGCCAACTTACTGAGTCGAATGGTGGGCCCGACAGAACTCGAATCTGTGACCTCTACCGTGTCAAGGTAGCGCTCTAACCAACTGAGCTACGGGCCCGTCTTGAAGAGGACTGAACCGAATTGTAGCATAGGGGCGCGCCCCAGCCGCGGGCGGGTCGCGCGATAATCGAGAGCAATGACCCGCATCCTGCTGGTAGTTGCGCTGGCCGCGGCCACGGCGGCCGCCGCCGAACCGGTGCGCATCATCTTCGACACCGACATGGGCAATGACGTGGACGACGCCATCGCGCTGGCGACGCTGCACGCCTTCGAGAGCCGCGGCGAAGCCCGAATCCTGGCCGTGACCATCACCAAGGACAACCACTGGGCGGCCGCCTATGTCGACCTCCTGGACACGTTTTACGGCCGCCCCGGCATCCCCATCGGCATCGTGCGCGACGGCAAGACGCCGGAGGACGGGGCGTACACCTCGGTGGTCGCCGGGAAGCAGCGTCCCGGTGGCGCGCCGCTCTACCCGCACAGGGTGACCTCGGAAAGCAGCGTGGCGGACGCCCAGATCGTGTTGCGCCAGACGCTGGCGGCGCAGCCGGATTCGAGCGTCGTCATCGTGCAGACCGGCTTCAGCACCAACCTCGCGCGACTACTCGATTCGCCCGGCGGCAGCGACCTGGTGAAAAGCAAGGTGCGTCTGCTCGTTGTGATGGCGGGCCGGTTCGCCGACGCGGAGCTCGAGTACAACATCATGGAAGACGTCCCGGCGGCGCAGAAGCTGTTTCGCGCATGGCCGACGCCCATCGTCGTGAGTCCCTATGAACTGGGCGCGGACACGAAGTACCCGGCCGCGCGAATGGACCGCGACTTCCGTTATGTCCCGGACCATCCGCTCGCCGACGCCTATCGCGCGTATCAGAAGATGCCGTACGACGAGCCGCTCTGGGACCCCACGGCCGCGCTCTACGCCGTCCGGCCAGACGCCGGCTATTTCAACCTCTCTCCGAAAGGCCGCATCAGCGTCGACGACAAGGGAGTCACGACGTTCTCCGCCGGCGGCGGGCAGCACCGGATTCTGAGTGCGGACCCCGAGCAACGCGCGCGAATTGTCGAAGCCGTGGCGGCGCTGGCCAGCCAGCCCGCGGAACGGTGTCACTGAGGAGGCAAGCCATGTTACCCGAAAACCTGGACCAACGGATCCGCGCGTTTCAGGAGAGCCGCGTTCTGCTGACCGCAATCGAGCTGGACATTTTCGAGGCGCTCGGCCCGGGCGCGGCCGCGGCCGATGTCGCGCGCACGCTCCACACGGACGCGCGTGCCACCGACATGCTCCTGAACGCGCTGGCCGCCCTGGGCCTCATCGAGAAGCGCGACGGAGTATTCCGGAACACGCCCGAAACGGCGCAGCACTTCACCAGAAGGTCGCCCGATGACGTGCGGCTGGCCATGATGCACACCGTGCATTTGTGGAGGACGTGGTCCACGCTCACCGAGTGCGTGCGAACCGGGACGACGTTGGGACGGCGCTCCGGCGGGCCGAACGACGAATGGACGGAGGCGTTTATCGCCGCCATGCACGCCAACGCGTCGCGGCGCGCTTCGGCGGTGGTGGAGGCGGCCGACGCCTCAGAGGTCCGCCGTATGCTCGATATCGGCGGCGGTTCGGGGGCCTACTCCATCGCCTTCGCGCAGGCGAATCCGGCGCTTCACGCCGAGATCCTCGACATTGAAGACGTGGTGCCGATCGCGCGCCGGCACATAGCGGAGGCCGGGCTGGCGGATCGGGTCACCGTGCGCGAGGGCGACCTTCGAACCAGCGACTTCGGCGCGGGCTTTGACCTGGTCCTGATCTCCGCCATCTGCCACATGCTCAGCGAAGACGAGAACCGCGAGTTGCTGGCGAAAGCGTACGCCGCGCTGGGCCCCGGCGGGCGCATCGTGATTTCCGATTTCATTCTCGATCCCGACCGCGCCGGACCGCGCCAGGCGGCGCTGTTCGCCCTCAACATGCTTGTAGGCACTGGCAACGGAAACACCTACACCGAACAGGAGTACGCTTCCTGGATGCGCGAGGCGGGTTTCGGCGGGATCCGGCGCGTGGCCCTGCCCGGCCCGGCGCACCTGATGATCGGCACGCGGGCGAGGTAACGCGCCGGAGGCCTCCGTTACCGAGCAGCGGCCTCTTTTGCCGGCCAGAAGCGCAAGAAATGTCAAGCGGCGGCGGCCGCGCCCGCATACAATCTCTAAAGGATGAAAACGGAGACCGGTGAATCGTACCAGGAACGGATCAACCGGGTGCTGGTCCACATTCAGGAGCGGCTGGAGGAGCCGCTTCCGCTCGACGAGCTGGCCGGCGTGGCGGCGTTCTCGCCGTACCATTTCCATCGGATCTTTCGGGGCATGGTGGGCGAGTCGGTCAAGGAGCACGTGCGGCGGCTGAGGCTGGAACGCGCGGCCGGGCGGCTCAGGGACAGCGCCGATCCGATCACCGATATCGCCTTCGATGCCGGCTACCAGACCCACGAGTCCTTCACGCGGGCATTCCGGGCGATGTTCGGCGAGGCGCCATCCGGCTTTCGAGAGAACCGGCGCGAGTTCCGCGCCCAGGCGTGGGCGCCCCGGCAACACGAGCCGCTGGCGGTGCGCACCGAGCGCTTCGGCCTGACGCGGCTGGTGTTCTTCCGCCACATCGGCCCTTACGACGAGGTGGGGAAGGCCTGGCAGAAGCTGTACGCCTGGGCCGGCCGGAACGGGCTGCTCGGCCCGGCGGCCGAGACGCTCGGGGTAGTCCACGACGACCCGGAGATCACGCCGCCGGAGCGGCTGCGTTACGACGCCGCGCTGGTGGTCAACGAGCGCGTGCGGCCGACGGGCGAGGCGGGGATCGAGGAGTTGCCGCCCGGAGAGTACGCCGTGGCGGTGCACAAGGGCCCGTACCAAACGTTGAACGACACTTACTCCCGGCTGTGCGGCGAATGGCTGCCCTCCAGCGGCCGCGAGGCGCGGAGCGCGCCGGCGTTCGAGGTGTACCGCAACTCGCCCTTCGATACCGCGCCGGACGAGTTACTAACCGAAATCTACATTCCGTTGGTGTGATATGACAAAAACCGATCTATACAAGCTGCACAAGCCAGAGTATGTTGCCCCGAAGGAGCCGGCGCTGGTTGAAGTCGGCGCGGCGAAGTATCTGACGGCGGAAGGCGAGGGCGCCCCGGGTGGCGAGAAGTTCCAACAGGCGGTTGGGGCGCTCTACCAGGTGGCCTACAGCATGAAAATGGCGAAGAAGTTCGCCGGCCAGGACTACAAGGTGTGCCACCTGGAAGGGCTGTGGTGGGGCATCGAGCGAATGGAGCCGCGGGACAAATGGCGCTGGAAGCTCCTGATCCGCGTGCCGGATTTCATTGGGGTCCGGGATCTGAAGGAGACCGCGGCCAGGCTGAAGGAGAAGGGGAAGGGCGACCTGCCGGCAGAGGTTCGGCTGGAGACGGTGATGGAGGGCCGGTGCGTGCAGGTGCTCCACACCGGTCCGTATGCGGCCGAGCCGGCCACCGTCGCGCGCATGGAGGCGTTTGCCGGGAGCAAAGGGCTCGCCTTCGCCGGTCCCCACCACGAAATCTACCTGTCGGACCCGCGGCGGGTGGCGCCGGAGAAGCTGCGGACGATTTTGCGGATGCCGGTCAAGCAGGGGAGCCCCGACAAATAAGAAGCCCCGGGCTGGGTACCCGGGGCTTCACTCAGAGGGGCTGGCGACGGGCTGGGTCCCGTCGCCGGGATGCTATGTGTATAGCTTGATTACAATCTAGCACGATTCCGGCTCCGTAACTCCAAAAAAGACACGATTCCGCCCGAGTTAGTACTGTAAGAGGTCCTATTACCTGCCACTCGCCTGATCGTAGAATAATACCCCGCAAAGGGGGGCACCAATGGTTCCTTATCCGGGCCATTCAGCCAGCCGACTCGATCGGCGGGGCGAGGACCGGCGGGTCATCCCTATGCCCCAGCCACGAGCCACACGCCGTTCCGCCTGCCGCGGCTCATATATTATTAAGGTATGTGCGGAATCGTGGGGTACATCGGGGAAAGGAAAGCCGTGCCGATCATCCTGGATGGTCTGCGGCGGCTCGAATACAGAGGGTATGACTCCGCCGGGTTGGCGGTCTACGGCCCGGACGGCACACTGGAGATACGGCGCGCCTCCGGGAAGCTGCGGAACCTCGAAGAGGCGATCCTTCTGAACCCGGTGGACGGCTCTTACGGCATCGGCCACACGCGCTGGGCGACGCACGGGCGGCCCACCGAGGAGAACGCGCATCCGCACCGCGACTGCAAGGGCGACATTGTAGTCGTGCACAACGGCATCGTCGAGAACTACGTGTCGCTTAAGCACCAGCTACAGGCGGAAGGGCACATATTCCGCACCGAGACCGACACCGAGGTCATCGCCCATCTGGTTGAGAAGCACTTCGACGGGAACCTGGAAGCGGCCGTGCGCGACACCGTGCACGAGATCACGGGAGTCTTCGCGCTGGCGGTGATCGCGCGGTCCGATCCAAACAAGATTGTGGCGGCCCGTTGCGGCCCGCCGGTGGTGGTCGGGCTGGGAAACGGCGAGTACTTCGTCGCCTCGGACGTGCCGGCCATTCTCAACCACACTCGCGACGTCTTCTATCTGGCCGACGGCGATATCGCGGTGCTGACGCCCGAGGGCGTGCGGCTGAGCGATTCGGAAGGGCGGCCCATCAAGCGGCAGGTCCAGCGGATTCTGTGGGACCCCATCCTGGCGGAAAAGGGCGGCTACAAGCACTTCATGCTGAAAGAGATCTTCGAGCAGCCGCGGGCCGTGCGGGACACCCTGCTGGGGCGGGTGGGTCAGGAATCCGGACGCATCTTCCTGGACGAGATGGACATCCAGCCGCGGGAGTTCCGCGAGTTCGAGTCGGTGAAGATCATCGCTTGCGGCACCAGCTGGCACGCGGCGCTGGCCGGCAAGTTCATGATCGAGAAGCTGGCGCGGATCCCGGTAGAGGTCGATTACGGCAGCGAGTTCCGCTACCGCGACCCGATCGTTTCGAACAAGGTGCTCACGGTGGTGATTTCCCAATCGGGCGAGACCGCCGATACGCTGGCTGCGCAGCGGGAAGCCAAGCAGAAGGGCTCGAAGACCATCGCCATCTGCAACGTCATCGGCTCGATGGTTACGCGGGAGGCGGCGGGCACGCTGCTGACGCACGCCGGGCCGGAGATCGGGGTCGCCTCGACCAAAGCCTTTACTTCGCAGCTGACGGCGCTGTTCGTCCTGGCCATGTACCTGGGCCAGGTGCGCGGCAAGCTGAGCGATGAGCAATCCAAGTGCCTCATGCAGGAGCTGCTGCTGGTGCCGGGGAAGCTCGAAACCGTGCTCTCGCGCGACTCGGTCCTGGAAGAGCTGGCGCGGCCGCTGTCGCACACCAACGACTTCCTGTTCCTGGGGCGGGGCATTCACTTCCCGATCGCTCTGGAGGGCGCGCTCAAGCTGAAGGAGATCTCTTACATCCACGCCGAGGGCTACCCGGCGGGCGAGATGAAGCACGGGCCGAACGCGCTGATCGACGAGCGGCTGCCGGTGGTGGTGATCGCCGCGCACGATCCGTCCTCGGAGGCGAGCCAGGTTCTCTACGAAAAGACGCTCTCGAATATCCAGGAGGTCAAGGCGCGGCAGGGCATCGTGATCGCGCTGGTGAACGAGGGCGACCAGGAAGCGCGCCGCGTGGCCGATCACGTGATCGAGATTCCGCCCGCCGAAGAGCTGCTTCTGCCGATTCTGGAGATCGTCCCGCTGCAACTGCTGGCCTACCACATTGCGGTGCGGCGCGGCTGCGACGTCGACCAGCCGCGCAACCTGGCCAAGAGCGTCACGGTGGAGTAAATGTGGGGCAGGCCGTTTGGCCGGCCACGGCAGGCGGAAACGCCTGCCCCTCGGGGCACTTGTGATATGTTTGGCGGGGAGGGTCCGGCAGTGCCCATTTCCAGACGAGACTTCATCGGGGCGGCGGCCCTCGGAGGTGTGGCCGCCTCGGCCGGTTTGGGGGCTGACGAAGGCAAGACCAGCCTTCCGCAGCGCCCTCTGGGGCGGACCGGCGCGCGGGTGAGCATCCTGGCCTTCGGCTCGGGCAGCCGGTTCCTCCTGTACGACGAGGAGAAGGGCATCGCGGCTCTCAACCACGCGCTCGACCTGGGCATCAACTACGTCGATACAGCCTATTCTTATGGCAACGGCGTCAGCGAGCAACGGGTCGGCAGGGTCATGAAGACGCGCCGCAAGGAAGTCTTCCTGGCCACTAAGGTGCCCGACCGCGACGCCGACAAGGCCCGGCGCACGATCGAAGGGAGCCTGGAACGGCTCCAGACCGATCACGTCGATCTGTTGCACATCCATAGTCTCGGGGATGAAAGCGATCTGGCGGCGATCGAGTCCCCGCAAGGCGTCCTGAGGCTTCTCTACAAGCTGCGCGACGAGAAGGTGACCCGCGCTATCGGCATCACCTGCCACACCGATCCCGCGGTCCTGGCGAAGGCGCTCGACCGCCACGATTTCGATTGCACGCAGATGGCGCTGAACGCCGCGCGTGCCGGCATGGCGAGCGTTGCCGGAGAGTTCGGGCCGAAGCCGCTCGGCCGGATGAGCTTCGAATCGGTGGCCCTGCCGGTGGCGCGCCGCAAGTTGATGGGCGTGATCGCAATGAAGGTCTTCGGCCAGGGAAAGCTGGTGGGGCCGGCGGCTCCGGAGATGCTGCTGCGGTACTCGATGTCGCTTCCAGTGGCCACGGCCGTGGCCGGCATGCCGAAGCCGGAGCAGATCGAAGCGAACGTGGGATTCGCCCGCAGCTTCCAGCCGCTGTCCGCCACCGAGATGGAGAACCTGTCCGACTGGATCTCGGCCGGCTACAAATCGGAGCTGGACCGGTTCTTCCAGCACCATGTGGATGCCTGACCGCGTATGAGCAAACCCGCGAAGCCGCTGCGATTCACGTACCTGTACCTGGAGAACTGGAGGAACTTCACGCGGGTGGAGACGGAGCTGGCGCGCCGCGTGGTGGTGGCCGGCCCGAACGCCTGCGGCAAGTCGAACCTCCTGGACGCCTTCCGGTTTCTGCACGATATCGCCGGCTTGGGCGGCGGGTTCCAGCGCGCGGTGCGGCGGAGGGGCGGAGTCTCAAAGCTGCGATGTCTCGCGGCGCGGCAGCACTCGAACGTAGTCATCGCGGTTCGCATCGGCTCGGATGGCGACGGGCCCGACTGGGAATACGCGCTGCAATTCCGGCAGGAGGACCAGCGCCAGCCGGCCATTCTGCACGAGCGCGTGGCCCGCGGCGGCGAGGACCTCCTGGTGCGTCCGGACGAGCAGGATCTCGACGACCCGGAGCGCCTGAGCCAGACGGCGCTCGAACAGGTCCACTCCAACCGGCAGTTCCGGGAGCTGGCCGAATTCTTCGACTCGGTGCGGTACGTGAACGCGGTGCCGCAACTGGTGCGGGAGCCGGAGCGGTCGGCGGGACGGCGCGACGATCCCTTCTGCGGCGACCTGCTCGAACGGATCGCCAGGACGCCGGAGAAGATCCAGACCGCCCGGCTGCGGCGCATTCTGCAAGCGTTGCAGAGCGCGGTGCCGCAGCTTCTGGGGCTGGAACTGCGGCGGGACCCGCGCGGCCTGCCGCACCTGCGCGCGCGCTACGGTCACTGGCGGCCGCTCGGCGCCTGGCAGACTGAAGACCAGTTCTCCGACGGCACGCTCCGCCTGCTGGCGCTGTTGTGGAGCGCGCTCGAAGGCGCCGGGCCGCTGCTGGCCGAAGAGCCCGAGCAATCGCTCCACCCCGAAGTGATCCGCCAGATCCTGCCGATGCTCGGCGGAGTCGAGCGGCGGACCCAGCGGCAGATCTTTCTGACCACGCACTCCAAGGACCTGTTCGCCGGGGCGGAGACCGAGGCCGGCGAGCTGCTGCTGCTGGTGCCCGGCGAGGAGGAGACGAGCGTCGCCGCCGGCTCTGCCCAGGATGCCTGCGCGCTCCTGGACGGCTGTTTCCCGGCGGCGGCCGAGGAAACTTCGCGGGTGGACGAGAATCAGCTCGAGCTGTTTCCGTCCGAAGCGCCGGTTTCCTTATAAGGGACCGCTCCCTTCGGTCGCGGTTCGGTAAGAGGCACGACTCCTACGCCGGACGGCCGGCTTCTTTGCGGTCGGTCTCCGGCGGCATCCCGAAGCGGCGCAACAGGAGGAACTCGGAGAGGTTCTCGGAGGTCAGCAGGCCGACCAGCCGGTCGCCTTCCATCACCAGCAGGCAGGAGCCGGGCTGCGAGAGCAGGGGAATCGTCTCGGCCAGGTCCTGTTCGGGGGAGATGCGCGTGAAATCGCGGTTCATGGCGCCGGCGACGTAGGAATCGGGGCCGTTGGACGCCATGGCGCGCAGTAGGGCGACGCGTCCGAGCAGGCCGATCACCTGATCGCCATGCACCACGGGGAAGTCCTGCTGGCTGGTGGCGAGCAACAGGTTGGCGGCGTCGCGAACGGTGCCGCCGTGGGAGAGCGTGCGGAAATCCGTTACCATGGCGGCGCGCACGGGCGTGCCTCGGGTCAGGATGCGTCCCACCGCCGCCGCACCCTCCTGGGCGGCGCCCAGGTATACAAAGAAGGCGATAAACACCAGCAGGTAGTTGGCGGCGAGCAGGCCGTAAAGCCCCAGGCCGATGGCCAGGAACTGGCCCGAGCGGGCAGCCAGCCTGGTGGCCTGCTCCGGCGGGCGGCGCAAGGCCAGCACCGAGCGCAGAATCCGCCCGCCATCCATGGGGAACGCCGGAAGGAGATTGAACGCGGCCAGCACCAGGTTGCCGGTGGCGATCCGCTCGAGCAGGTTGGCGTCCGTCGGTCTGGTAAGAGCTTCGATCGGCAACAGGCCGCCGCGCCAGACGAGCGCTCCGAACAGGCCGGCGGCGATGGCCACGTTCACTAGCGGGCCGGCAACCGCGATCCAGAATTCCTCCTGCGGCTTGGGGGGTTGTTCGAGGCGGGTGACGCCGCCGATGGGGAACATGACGATCTCCAGCGTGCGGACGCCGTAGCGCCGCCCCACCAGCGCGTGCCCCAGTTCGTGCAGGACCACCGAACCGAAAAGGGCGGCGATGTAGACGGCGTTCATCATTCCGGATTGGCCCTCGCCGATTCCCGCCACGATCAGAAAGACGAAGAGCAGAACGAAAGTGAAGTGCAGCCGGACCGGCACTCCGAACATCCGGACGGAGGCAATGGAGCCGGGGACAAAGCTGGAGTCGGGTTTCTGAGCGCTCTGCGGTTCCATCCTGGTCTCACGATACCAGAGGGCGGAACGGGCGAGGCGATTACCCCCTTTCTCTCACGCGCTCCGGCTGCGACGCAGGAGCTCCCTTCTTCGCAGTGGCACAGAGGGGGGTTGACGTCGCCCGAGCGACCTTCGCCTTCCATTCGCTTAATTATTTTTGTGGAGGCCTTAGAACGTATTGAAAAAGCTATGTAGGCGGTCTTACAATCGGTCTGGTGGCTTTTTATGGGATTTAGGGGAACAAAGTGGAACCGTCTCTAAACGGACTCAATTCGGGCCGGCCTCCCCTTGGCATATACACGTCGCGCTGCGACGACAAGGGACGTGTGCGCCTCCCCAAAGAGTTCGAAGAGTTCTTGCGGCCCACTCCCGACACGGAATTCTTCATCACCAGCCTGGACGGCCGCATAGCTAGAGTCTACCCCATGCCGGTGTGGCTGGCGAATGAAAGAATCCTGGCCGAGTTCGACGAGAACCCAAAGGCCGCCAAGGACATCGCCTACTTGGCGGACTACTACGGCGGCGTCTCCACCGTAGACGGGCAGGGCAGGGTTCTGGTTCCGCAGTTGCTGCGGCGCAAGCTGGCGATCGAGGACCAGAAGGTCAACCTCCGGTTCTACAGGGGCGCGATCGAGCTTTACAGCGAGGCCGAATCCGAGCGGCGGCTCCAGCGCGCGGCAGAAGCGATGGAGGCCAATCTCGACGCCCTGGAGAAGAGGGGGCTGAAATAGCCGTGTATGCACGTGCCGGTCATGCTCGCCGAGTCGCTCGAGTATCTCGCTCTGCGGCCCGGCGGGACTTACGCAGACGTGACCGCCGGCCTGGGCGGGCACACGGGCGCGATTGCAGCGCGGCTCACGACGGGCACGGTGATCGCACTCGACCGGGACGCCGAGTCGCTCGAGCGGGCGCGCCAGAACACGGCCGAGTGGGCCGGGCGCATCCGCTACCGCCAGGCGCGGTTTTCGGAAATCCGGCAGGCTATCGAGGCGTTGGGAATCGGGAAGATCGACGGCCTGCTGGCCGATTTGGGGGTCAGCCGCTACCAGTTGACCGAACCGGAGCGCGGCTTTTCGCTGGCCTCGAGCGGCCCGCTCGACATGCGCATGGACAGGAGCCAGGCGCTGACGGCGGCCGAACTAGTCAACACGTTGAGCGAAAGAGAACTCGCCGACCTGATTTTTCAACTTGGCGAGGAAGGGAGGTCGCGCCAAATAGCCAGAGCAATCGTTCGGGCGAGGCCGCTTCGAGACACGCTGCATCTGGCGCGCGTTATCGAGACGGCCGCGCCCCGGACGGGCCGGCTTTCTCCCGCGACCAAAACCTTCATGGCGCTCCGGCGGGCCGTGAATCGCGAGACGGAAGAGTTGGATGCGCTCCTGGAAGCTGCGCCCGGCCTCATAGCGAGCGGCGGACGCATGGTGGTGATCACGTTCATGTCGCTCGAAGACCGGCAGGCGAAGGAAGCTTTCCGCAATCTGGCGCAGCAGGGCCGCGCGCGACTGCTGACCAAGCACGTGGTCAAACCGGGAATGGAAGAGATCGAATCGAACCCCGCTTCACGCAGCGCGAAGCTGCGGGCTGTGGAAATGGAATAGGGGAGAGACTGTGATGGCGACTCGAGCGGCATTTCTCAAGAGGTCAGACCAGCCGGCCGCGCCGGCTGGAGGCGGAACCTGGGCGAGCGGGCCGAATTCGTTCCAACTGAGGCCGCTCCCGTCCGAGGACGTCTATTTCTACACCAAGAAGATCGATAACAGCCGCATAGTGCGCGAAGCGGACCCGGCCGCGCGTCGGCGGGCCTGGCAGGCGGGACTGAAGGGTATTGCCATCGCCGGAATGCTGATCCTCCTGCTGATGCCGAGGGCGCTCGAAATGGTCGCCGGTTATCGCATCCACGCGCTCGCCGCCGAGCACGAGAGGCTGGTCAACCAGAAGGTGGCGGTCGAACTCGAGGAAGCTCAACTGCGGAGTCCGGAACGTCTCCATCAGCTCGCGGGCCCGTTGCGACTGGTCACTCCCGATCCCCGCCGCGTGGTCATGCTGAACAGCGCCAAGACCGATAGCGCGCTGGCGATGAATGTCACCAGGTAGGGGGTCCGGGCATTCGCTTTTTTCGGAATTTCGGGCACGCCGAGGATACCGTGCTGGGGTGGGGCCGTCGGGCGGAGGACGATCGGGTTCGCGAGAAGGCGCATCCGGCTACCCGGCTGGTCTGGCTTGTCTTAGTCGCCTTCCTGTGGGCCGTGGCGGTGTTCCTGCGCCTGGTTCAACTCCAGGTCGTCTCTCATAGGACCTACCAGGAGCTGGCCGACCACCAGCAAAACCACACCTTCAAAGTGGATGCGCCGCGGGGCTGCGTTTTCGACCGCGGCGGCCGGGTGCTGGCGATGAGCGTCCCGGTCGACAGCGTTTCGATCGATCCGATGCTGGTGCCGGACCGGCCGCTGGCGGCTTCCATCCTGGCGCGCGCGCTGGGAGTGGACCGCGAAGAACTGGTGGCGAGGATGGACGCCGCCGTGGAAGAACACAAGCGCGCCCTGGAACAGAAGCGTAAGCCCAAAGGCACCGGGTTCCTGTGGGTCAAACGCAAGATCACCCCGGCCGAGTCCGAAGCGCTGCGCAGCCTGAAGCTCGATTGGGTGGAGTTCCAGAAAGAGCCCCACCGCTACTATCCCGATGGCCCGCTGGCGAGTCACGTCGTCGGCACCGTGGACTTCGAGGAGCGCGGCAACCTGGGCCTGGAGCAGAAGCTGGATCCGGAGTTGAACGGGCGCGCCGGCAAGGTCACCATGCTGACCGACGTGCTCCAGCGGCCCATCGATTCCAGAGTTTCCGCCGAGGCGGAGGCGGGCAAGAACATCACCCTCAGCATCGATGAAAGCGTTCAGTTCGTGGCCGAACGCGAGCTGCGCGCCGCCTGCGAATACTACCACGCGGCCAGTGGAAGCACGGTGGTCATGGACCCTCACACCGGCGAAATCCTCGCCATGGCCAGTTACCCGGTGTTCGACCCCAACCAGCCGCCGCAGCCCGGGGAGCCCTCTTCGGCGCGGTTCGACCACCCCGTTTCCGTGGCCTTCGAGCCGGGCTCGGTCTTCAAGATCGTCACGCTCACGGCTGCGCTCGAGACCACGTCGCTTCGGCCGGAGACGCCCATCAATTGCGGCAATGGCACCATCAAGCTGTTCGGGCGCGTGATTCACGAGTCGCACCACGGCTGGGGCACTATCCCCATGGCGGACGTGCTGGCGCATTCGAGCAATATTGGCGCAATCCAGATAGGATTAAAAGTCGGGGAAAAGAATCTCCTCGAGTACGTCCGCAGATTCGGATTCGGCAGAACCACTGGGATCCCGCTGCCGGCCGAATCCTCCGGGATGGTAAGGGACTTGAAGCATTGGGGCAAGACCTCGATCGGTTCGGTCGCCATGGGTCACGAAGTCAGCGCCACGGCGCTGCAACTGGCGCAAGCCTGTTCGGTGATCGCCAACGGCGGCGTCCTCGTGAAGCCGCGCCTGATCCTGAAGCGGCAGCGACCCGGCGGGAAGGTGGAGAACGAGCCGGCGCCGGCTCCGCAGCGGGTCCTCAAGCCCGAGACCGCCATCACCATGCGGCAGTTGATGGAGGGCGTGGTGCTGCGCGGGACCGGCAGGGCCGCGCGGCTGGCGGGCTACACTTCGGGGGGAAAGACCGGCTCTGCGCAGATTTTCGATTTGACCACCAAGCACTACACCCATTTGTATAACGGCTCGTTTGTGGGCTTCGCCCCGGTGACCAACCCGGCGGTGGTGATCGCGGTGACGCTCAACGGCGTGAAGATGTTCGGCGGCGTGGTGGCCGCGCCCGTCTTCAAGAACGTGGCGACGGAGACCCTGCGCCTGCTGGGCGTGCCCAAGGACATTCCCGAGACCGAGCCCGAGCCGCTGAAGGATCCGCAGGAAGCCGACGACCTGGCGATTGCCGACATGAGCTCGCCGCCGGATGACCTGGTTCAACTGCCTCAGCCGCCGGCCGTAGCACCTTCGCCCGCTCCTGGTCCGGCGCCCACCGCCGCGCTCGCGCCGCCTGTAATGGCCGTAGCGGGGCCTTCCGCTCCGAGCTTCCAGGGCAAGACGGTGCGCGCGGTGCTCGAACAGTCGCTGGCAATGGGCGTGCCGGTGGAAGTGGTGGGGAGCGGCATCGCGCGCCAGCAGGCGCCGCCACCCGGCAGTCCGCTGAACCCTGGCGAGAAGGTGCGGGTGCTGTTCCAATGAGCACGCTTGGTGAAATCCTGTCCGGCGTTACTCTCGCCGGCGCAGCGCCCCTCGAACTTGCCGCCGCCCAGGTGCGCGGAGTGGCGTACGACTCCCGAAAGGTGGGCCCTGGCTTCCTGTTCTTCGCGTTCCCCGGCAAGCACGTGGATGGCGGCGCGTTCGCCTCGGCGGCGCTCGGGCGCGGGGCGCTGGCGGTGGTGAGCGAGTCGCCGCGGCCGGCGGACTTTGACGGTCCCTGGATCCAGGTGGAGCACGGCCGCCGCGCGCTGGCCGTCGCGGCGCGCAACTTCTTCGGGAAGCCCGACGAACGGATCGCCATCACCGGCATCACGGGAACCAACGGCAAGACCACCACCGCCTACCTTCTGGATTCGATCCTGCGCGCGGCCGGCCACACCACGGCGCTTGCGGGCACCATCGAGTACCGCATGGCCGGGAAGGCTATCACCGCGGTGAACACGACCCCGGAATCGCCGGAGTTGTTCCGGCTGTTTTCCGACCTTCTGGCCGCCGGCGGCACCCATGCCACCATGGAAGTCTCTTCCCACGCGCTCGCGCTCGGGCGCGTTTACGGGATCAAGTTCCACACCGCGGTGTTCACCAACCTGACCCGCGATCACCTGGACTTCCACCAGACCATGGAGCAGTACTTCGCCGCCAAGCTCTTGCTGTTTGAGGGCGCCGGCGCGCCGCCGCCCCCCTTCGCCGTCATCAATCACGACGACGCCTTCGGGCGCCGCATCAAGACCGCGCCGGGTGTCGACCGGGTCAGCTACGGAATCGGAGAGGGCGCCGACGTGGGTGCCTGCCACATTCGCTCCGGCTTCGACGGCCTGCACTTCGACATCGCCGCTGGGAAGGACCGGTTCCCGATCGGCTCCCCGCTTCCCGGCCGCATGAACGTCTACAACATCCTGGCCGCGTGGTGCGCGGGGCGCAGCTTGGGAATCGCGCCGGACCTGCTGGCGAGCGGCATCGCCGGCTGCCATGCAGTGCCGGGGCGCTTCGAGCGCGTCGACGAAGGGCAGCCGTTCCTGGTCGTGGTGGATTACGCGCACACGGACGACGCGCTGCGGAACGTGATTGCGGTGGCGCGCGGCCTCGGGCCGAAGCGCGTCATCACCCTGTTCGGCTGCGGCGGCGACCGCGATCGCGCCAAGCGCCCGATGATGGGCGAGGCGGCCGCGGAGTTGAGCGACTTTGTCGTGCTGACCTCCGACAACCCGCGCTCGGAAGATCCGCTGGCGATCATCAACGACGCGCTGATGGGCCTGTGGCGGCACGATACGCCGCACGTCGAGGAGCCAGACCGCGAGAAAGCCATCCGCCTGGCGCTCTCGAAGGCGGAGCCCGGCGACATCGTGATCCTGGCCGGCAAGGGGCACGAGACTTACCAGATTCTGAAGGACCGGACCATCCCTTTGGATGACCGCGACGTGGCGCGCAAGGTGCTGCGGAGTTTCGGTTACGGAGCGGCCAAGGAATGAACCTGGAACTGGAGGACATCGCCCGCGCCATCTCGGCCGCGCCGCCCGCCGCTGACCCGCTGGTCACTGGCTATAGCACCGACTCGCGCGCCGTCGAGCCGGGCAGCCTGTTCTTCGCCCTGCGCGGGCCGAATCACGACGGCCACGCGTTCGTCGGTGCGGCATTCGAAAAGGGCGCCGTGGCGGCGGTGGTGGGGCAGGCGGTCGGTGACAGGCCGGAGGCCCGTCCCACTTTGGCGGTGGCCGACGTGCAAGCCGCGCTCGAAGGGCTGGCCGCGTGGGCGCGAACGCGGTGGACGGCTCCGGTGGTCGCCATCACCGGGAGCGCCGGAAAAACCACCACGAAGGAAGTCGTCGCGCGGCTCCTGGCCGTCGAAATGACCGTCGGGAAGACCGAGGGCAACCTGAATAACCACATCGGCGTGCCGCTCTCCATCCTGCGGCTGCCGGACGACGCCCAGGTGGCGGTGATCGAGATGGGCATGAATCACGCGGGCGAGATCCGGCGCCTGGCGGCGATCGCGCGCCCCACGGTTGGCGTT
The DNA here is from genome assembly GCA_963719445.1 of Bryobacterales bacterium. GTDB lineage: Bacteria > Acidobacteriota > Terriglobia > Bryobacterales > Bryobacteraceae > DASWZN01. The sequence goes on along the minus strand of OY970385.1, from coordinate 657,901 downwards.
GTCACCAATGTCGGTTTCGCGCACGCGGAGTTTTTCCGGTCCGCCGATGACGTGGCGCTGGCCAAGCGCGAGCTGATCGAGGCGCTGCCGGCCGATGGCACGGCCGTGCTGAACGCGGACGATGCGCGGGTGGCGCGCTTTGGCGAGGGATTCCCCGGCCGCGTGGTCACTTTTGGTTTCTCGGAAGGCGCGGACGTGCGCGCGGAGGCCGCCGAGTGCGGCCCCGAGGGCGTGCGGTTCCGCGTGGATGGGACGGAATTCGAGAGTTCGTTCGTGGGCCGCCACGGCGTCATGAACCTTCTGGCAGGCCTGGCGGTGGCGCGCGTTTTCTCCATCCCGCCGGCGCGGCTGGCCGACGCCGTGCGGGCGCTCGCGCCGCCCAGCATGCGCGGCGAGCGGTTCATCCACGGCGGCGCGACGATTCTCAACGATTGCTACAACTCGAACCCGGAAGCGGTGCGCTCGATGCTGGACGTGCTCCGGGCCATGCCGGCGCGGCGGCGCATCGCCGTGCTGGGCGAGATGCTTGAACTCGGGCAATGGTCCGAGCCTTTGCACCGCGGCGTGGGCTCTTACGCCGTCAAGTGCGGGATTGAAGTGCTCGTCGGAATTCGCGGCGCCGCCCGGGACATGATCGAGGAAGCTGTCCGGTCTGGGCTGCCGGACAGCGCCGCGTTCTTTTTCGACGATCCGGATTCCGCGGGCGAGTTCCTGCGCGGCCTGGTGCGGCCGGGCGATGCGGTGCTGTTCAAGGGCTCGCGCGGAACCCACGTGGAGAGGGCGCTCGAAAAACTGACCGGCTCCGGCACTGGAAACCTCTAATGTTCTACTGGCTCTTATACGAACAGCTTTATCGCTATTTCAGTCCTCTGCGCGTCTTCCGGTTTATTACGTTCCGGACGGCTTTCGCCAGCCTCACCGCGCTGTTCCTGTGCCTGGTCCTGGGACCGTGGCTGATTGGGAAGCTGCGGCAGTTCCAGATCGGGCAGATCATCCGCGAGGAAGGTCCCAAGTCGCACCAGAAGAAGGCTGGCACGCCGACCATGGGCGGAGTGCTGATCGTGATCTCGATCGTCGTGCCCACGCTGTTGTGGGCGAACCTCACCAACACGTACGTCTGGATCGCGCTGTTCAGCATTGTGGCCTTCGGGGCGATCGGCTTCTGGGACGACTACTCCAAGATCCGCAAACATCAAAATCTCGGCATCACGGGACGGCGCAAGTTCGCGGCGCAGTGCGTGGTGGCGATCATCGTGGGTGCGTTCCTGCTGGTGCTGCGCGCGCACGGGGCCTACTCGACGGCGATGAACGTGCCCTTCTTCAAGAGCTTCAAGCCCAGTCTGGTCATCGGCTCCCTGCTCGGCAATCCGTTCACGTTTCCCTTCGCCTTCATCTTCTTTTTCGTGTTCATCGCGTTCATCATCGTGGGCAGCACGAACGCGGTGAACCTGACCGACGGGCTGGATGGCCTGGCGATCGGGCTGATGATCATCGCCGCCGGAGCGATGACCGTGCTGACCTACACCACCGGCCACGCCGAGTTCGCAAAGTACCTGGACCTGGTGCGTCTGCCGGGAGCCGGCGAGTTGACGGTGTTCTGCGGCGCCATGACCGGCGCCTCGCTGGGCTTCCTCTGGTATAACACGCACCCCGCCGAGATTTTCATGGGCGACGTGGGGTCGCTGGCCCTGGGCGGCAGCATGGGTGTGGTGTCGATCCTCATCAAACAGGAGATTCTGCTGGTTTTCATCGGCGGAGTCTTCGTGGTCGAGACGCTGTCGGTGATTCTCCAGGTGGCCAGCTACAAGCTGCGCAACGGCAAGCGGATCTTCAAAATGGCGCCGCTGCACCATCATTTCGAGGCGATGGGCTGGCCTGAAGAGCAGATCATCGTGCGGTTTTGGATCGCCGGGCTGGTAATGGCGCTGTTCGCGCTGACGACTCTGAAGTTGAGGTAGAACGTTGGAGCTTCGAGGAAAGAACGTGGTTGTGGTGGGGCTGGGCGCCTCGGGACTGGCCGTGGCGGAGTTCCTCCTGGCGCGCGGAGCCCGTGTGCAGGCGGTGGACGCGAAGCCTCTCGCCGAATTGAAAGGCGTGGCCGAGACGCTCGAGCGCCTGGGCGTGCCGTTCGCTCTACAATCCCCGGAGGCGTTTTCCGGCGCGGACGCCATCGTGATCTCGCCGGGCGTGCCTGCCGATATCGGGGAGCTCGAGCAGGCCCGGCGGCGCGGCATCCCCGTGCTGGGCGAGGTCGAGCTCGCGGGCTGGTTTCTTCAGGGGAAGACCATAGGCATCACCGGGGCGAACGGAAAAACGACCACCACCGCGCTTACTGGCCATATCCTCCAAGAAGCCGGCGTTCCCGTGCAGGTGGGCGGCAACATCGGCAAGCCGGTGACGGCCATGATTGCCGGCTCGCGCCCGGAGCAATGGAACGTACTCGAGCTCTCCAGCTTCCAGCTCGAAACCATCGACCGCTTCCGGGCGCACATCGGCGTGTGCGTGAACGTGACGCCGGACCATCTCGACCGCCACCACACCTTCGAGAACTACGCCCGCGCCAAGGGACGGCTCTTCGAGACGCAACAGCCGGGCGACTTCGCCGTGCTGAACGCGGACGACCAAACCTGCACCGGCTACGCCTCGCGCACGCGCGCCACGCCGGTGTGGTTCAGCTTCACGCGCGCCGGCCAGCCGGGCGTATACGCCGACGCGAGTCAGGTTTTCTACGACGGCCAGCCGTTCCTGGCCGTTGCGGAGATTCCGCTGCGCGGCCGGCACAACGTCGAGAACGTGATGGCGGCCGCGGCCGCGGCTCACCTGGCGGGGGTGCCGCTGGAGACGATTGCCGCGGCGGTGAAGAGCTTTCCCGGCGTCGAGCACCGCATCGAATTTGTCCGCAAGCTCGACGGCGTGGATTTCTACAACGATTCGAAAGCCACCAACGTGGATGCCACCATGAAGGCCGTCGATGCCTTCCCGGGCGGGCTGTGGATCATCCTCGGCGGCAAGGACAAGGGCAGCGACTATACCGTGCTGCGCGAGCCGCTGCGGCGGAAAGCCCGGGCCGTGCTGCTGGTGGGGGCCGCGGCGGCGAAGATCCGGGCGCACCTGGGCGGCGCCGTGCGGCTGATCGATGCGGGCACCATCGCCGAGGCCGTCGGCGCAGCCTGGCGCGAAGCCGTTGCGGGGGACACGATCCTGCTGGCGCCGGCCTGCGCCAGCTTCGACCAGTTCACCGGCTACGAGGAGCGCGGCCGGGTGTTCAAGGAACTGGTGCGCGGGTTGGAGTCCAGAGGCTGATATGGCACAGCGAGTCCGCACCGATTGGACGCTGCTTTGGGTGGTCGTCATCCTGGTGTGCTTCGGGCTGGTGATGGTCTACAGCGCGTCGTCGGTGGTGGCGCAGCAGAAGTACGGATCGAGCTTCTATTACATCTACCGCCAGCTGGCCTGGGCCGTGGCCGGCTTTGCGGCGATGATGGCGCTCAAGCGCATCGATTACCGCAGGCTCAACAACCAAGCGTGCGCGTTCGCCGGCATCATGCTGGTTCTGCCGCTGCTGGTGCTGGTCTATTTCCTGGACGGGCGGGCGCACCGCTGGCTGCGCCTCGGCCCGCTGGGCATACAGCCGTCCGAGTTCGCGAAACCGGTGCTGATCCTGTTCCTGGCCTACTTCGTGACCGAGCGCGCGAAGAAGATCAACAACCGCCGGACGCTGATGGGCGGCCTGCTCACGGTCGGGATGCTCGCCATCGCCGTGGTGGTGGCGGACCTGGGGACGGCGTCCGTGCTGGTGGTGACGGCGGCCATCGCGTTCTATGTTGCGGGCCTGGACAGGAAGTACGTTCGGATCGCGTTCCTGGTGGTAGCGCTCGGCGTGGTGGCGGCGGTGGCGGCGAAACCCTACCGCCTGGTGCGCATCTTCGGCTTCTTCGATCCCGAGTACACGACGCTGGACCGGTTCTCCTGGGGGGCCAGGGTCAAGGCGTACATGCAGCAGTCCTCTTACAACCGCGACCCGGGCTATCACGTGAGGCAATCGAAGATCGCGGTGGGAAGCGGCGGCTTGACCGGGCTCGGCCTCATGCAGGGCAAACAGAAGCTGCTGTACCTGCCCGAGGCGCACACGGATTTCATCTACGCGGTGGTGGGCGAGGAGTTGGGACTGGTCGGCTGCACGGCGCTGCTGGCGCTGTTCCTGGTGATCCTATGGCGCGGGCTGCAACTGGCACGCGGGGCGCCGGACGATTTCGGGAGGTATCTTGCGCTGGGCGTCACATTCATGGTGGTGGTGCAGGCGCTGATGAACATGAGCGTGGTTTTGGGTATGGCCCCGACCAAGGGCATTCCTCTGCCGATGATCAGCTACGGAGGCAGTTCGCTGCTGAGCACGCTGGCGTCGATGGGGATGCTCTTGAGCGTGAGCGAGCAGGCGGGATGAGGTGGCGGCGGGCGGGAGCGCTTGCGTCACAAGGCGAGCGGGAGCGATGAAGTTCCTGATGGCCGGGGGCGGCACCGGCGGCCACGTGATTCCGGCGCTGGCGGTGGCCCGGGAGTTGAAGCGGCGCGGGCACGAGCCGTTCTTCGTGGGGACGGCGGCGGGCCTGGAAGCGAAGCTGGTGCCGGAGGCCGGCTTCGCGATTGAGTTCGTCGAGATCGGCGGGCTGAAACGGGTCGGTCTGGTGCGGACCGCGCGGACGCTGGCGCAGTTGCCGCTCGCGACGGCGAGGATGATCGCGCGGTTGGGCCGGTGGAAGCCCGCGGCGATCTTCAGCATGGGCGGATACGCGGCCGGCCCGGTGGTGCTGGCGGCGGTGGTGCGGCGGACTCCCATGGCGCTGATGGAACCGAATGCGATGCCGGGCATGACGAACCGCTGGATCGGGCGGGTGGCCGGGCGCGCGCTCATCAATTTCGAGGAGACGGCGCGGTACTTCCCGCGCGGCAAGGCCGAACTGACCGGCATTCCGGTGCGTCCGGAATTCTTCGCTATCCCGCCCAGGCCGCGCGGCGAGCCGCTCACGGTGCTCATCACGGGCGGCAGCCGCGGCTCGCGGACCTTGAACAACGCCGCGCGAGAAAGCTGGCCGCTGTTCCGGAGCGCTGGATTCCGGGTGCGGCTGGTCCACCAGACCGGGCGCGAGGCGTACGCGGAGATCGCGCGCGACTTCGCCTCGAGCGGGGTCAAGGGCGAGGTGGCGCCGTTTATCGAGGACATGCCGGCGGCCTTCGCGGCGGCGGACGTGGTGGTTTCGCGCTCGGGCGCGGGCGCGGTGGCCGAGGTCGCGGCGGCGGGCAAGGCGGCCATCCTGGTGCCGTTTCCGTTCGCGGCGGACGATCACCAGACGCGGAACGCCGAGGCGCTGGCCCGCGCGGGAGCGGCCCGCCTGGTGGCGGACCGGGAGTTTACGGGCGAGAGGTTGTTCGCCGAGGTGGGCGCGCTCGCCAGCGAGCCCGGCGCGCTCGAGCGGACAGGCGAGGCGGCGCGGAAGTTCGCCCGGCCGGGCGCTGCCGCGCGCGCGGCGGACATTCTGGAGGAGTTGGGCGGGTAATGTGGGCGGGCGGAACCGCCTGCCCCACGATTTTGGTTGACAGGAGAGCCGGAAGCCGAAACAATAGCGTAAAGAAATGTTTTTCTGCCGCGGGTCGAGAAGACAGTGGCGGCGCCGCTGGACGTGCGGCGTGCGGCGGCGGCTTCCGCGGAACCGGGTGAAGCGTGACAAAGATGTTTCTTAAGCCCCAGCACCTGCATTTTGTGGGCATCGGGGGCATCGGGATGAGCGGCATCGCCGAAGTTCTGCTCGAACTCGGCTTCACCATCAGCGGCTCCGACGTCAGGCTCACCGCCACCACCGACCACCTGGCGAAGCTCGGCGCAACCATCTACGAAGGGCACGCGGCCTCGAACGTCGGCTCCGCCCGCGCGGTGGTGATCAGCTCGGCCGTGCGGGAGGACAACCCCGAGGTGCTGGAAGCCCGGCGGCTCCAGATCCCGGTGATCCCGCGCGGCGAAATGCTGGCCGAGCTGATGCGGCTCAAGCTCGGCATCGCGGTGGCGGGAAGCCACGGCAAGACCACCACCACCTCGATGCTGGCCACCATCCTCAGTTACGCCGGGCAGGACCCGACGGTTGTGGTGGGCGGCAAGCTGAAGGCCATCGGCGGATCGAACGCCCGGCTCGGCGAGAGCGAATTCCTGGTGGTGGAGTCCGACGAGAGCGACGGCTCGTTCCTGAAGCTCTCGCCCATCTACGCCATCGTTACCAACATCGATCGCGAGCACATGGACCACTACGCTTCGGTCGAGCATCTCCGCGCGGCGTTCACCGAATTCGTCAACAAGGTGCCGTTCTATGGCGCGGCGGTGCTGTGCCTGGACGACGAGAACGTGCAGAGGATTCTGCCCGGGGTGAATCGGCGCACGATCACCTACGGCACGCGCGCGCAGGCGGACTTTCAGATCACGGAGTGCTCGGCGGGCCACATGGCCACCGCCTTCCGCCTGCGGGCGCGGCGCGAGGACCTGGGCGAATTCCGTCTCCACGTGCCCGGCGCGCACAACGTGCTCAATGCGACCGCGGCGGCGGCGATGGCGTGCGAGCTCGAGATCCCGGCCGAGGCGATTCGCGAGGCGCTGGCGGGTTTCACCGGCCCCGACCGCCGGTTCCAGGTCAAGGGGCGGGAGCGCGGCATCACCGTGGTGGACGACTACGGCCACCACCCCACCGAGATCCGCTCGACCCTCATGGCGGCGCGGCAGTGCGACTACCGCAAGATCCTGGTCATCTTCCAGCCGCACCGCTACTCGCGCACGGCGCTTCTGATGGACGATTTTGCGCGCTGCTTCTACCAGGCCGATTCGGTGTTCCTGCTGGACATCTACGCCGCCTCCGAGGCGCCCATAGAGGGCGTGACCGCCGAGGCGCTGGCCGAGCGCATCCGCGCTTTTGGCCACCGCTCGGTGGAATACGTGGGAACCATCGACCGCGCGGTCGAAGCGGCGCTCAGCGCGGCCCGCGATGGCGACCTGATCATCACGCAGGGCGCGGGGAACGTCTGGCAGGCGGGCGAGCGCATCCTGGAACGCCTGCGGGCAGGGAGTTGAGATGGCGCGGAGACAGGCGGCGCAACTCGATCTCGACATTCCGGAGGATCCGCCGATGGGGCCGGAACCGCCCGCGCCGCGGCGCGGGCGCGCGAAACCCGAGGGACGCTCCGGCTGGCGCGTCCGCTTCCGCCGCATCCTCATCTGGACCGGCGCGGGCGCGGGCGTGTTGGCGGTGATCGCCGGCGCTTACCAGATCGACCAGTTCCTGGCCAGCGACGCGCATTTCATCCTGCCCGGCGGCGCCGGGGGGAACGGCCCGAACTTCAGCGTGGCCGGCATCCAGTACGCGTCGCGCGAAGAAGTGGCGCGCGTGTTCGCGCTCGATTTCGGCCGCAGCGTTTACCTGGTCCCGCTGGCCGAGCGGAGGCGCAGCCTGATGGCGATCGACTGGGTCCGGGACGCCACGGTCTCGCGCCTGTGGCCGAACCGCCTGGTAATCCGGATTGTCGAACGCCGGCCGGTAGCCTTTGTGGTGCTCCCGCGTGGGGCGGCGTCCGAGACCGCTCTAGTCGATGCCGACGGCGTCATCCTGCGGGCGCCGGAACGAGCCCGCTTCAGTCTCCCGGTGCTGGCCGGCATCACGCGCCAGCAGTCAGCCGAGGTGCGGCGGGCGCGTGCGGGCGAGGCGGTGGACCTGCTGCGCCAGGCGCCGGCTTACGCCGGCCAGATCTCGGAGGTCGATGTGAGCGACCCCGACAACCTGGTGGTCACCGAGGTCGCCCAGGGCCGCGCGGTGCGGCTGCTGCTCGGGAACCGGAATTATCTTTCGCGCTTGAACAATTTCATGGACCACTACCCAGACATCAGCCGGCGGCTGCCGAGCGCCCGAACGTTCGACCTGCGGCTGGACGACCGCATCACGGCTCAGAACGGAGGCGCCGATGGCCGCTAAACACGTCCTGGCGGCGGGCGTGGACGCCGGCGGCGCGCATACACGCTGCGCCATTCTGCTGCTGGAGAACTCCTGCGTCCGGTTGATCGGGCACGGCGAGGCCCGCTCGCACGGCTGGAAGAAGAGCCGCATCTCGGACCAGGACGCGGTGGCGGAGTCGATCCGGTCGGCCGCCGAGCAGGCGCAGTCCGCGGCCCAGGTTTCGATTGGCTCGGCGGTGTTCGGGTTGGGCGGCGCCGGAATCGCCAGCTCGAACGCCCGCGGCGGATACGAGATCGGCTTTCCGCGCCAGATCGATCAGAACGACATCAACCGCGTGGTGGAGCGCGCCTCGCGGGTGCAGCTTCAGGATGACGAGATGCTGCTGCACCTGTTCCCGCAGGATTTCGCCGTGGATGGCCGCCCCGGCTACCGCAACCCGCGCGGCATGATCGGCTCCCGCCTGGAAGTGTTCGTGCACCTGGTCACCGCGTCCGCTCAGGAGCACCGCAGTCTGGTGGGCGCGGCCAATCAGGCGCACCTGATGGTGGAAGAGACGGTCTTCGAGCCGGTGGCCGGCGCCTATGCGGCCATCATGCCGGACGGCCGCGAGGAAGGCATCGCGCTGATCGATATCGGCGCGCACTCGACCGACCTGGCCGTCTACCACGGCGAGGCGCTGATTTACTCCACCAGCCTGCCGATCTGCAGCGATCACTTCACTTCCGACGTGGCGCACGGCCTGCTGGTCTCGGTGGAGGACGCCGAGTGGATCAAGGAACAGCAGGGCTGCGCCATGCTGGGTCTGACCGGCGACAACAGCCTGATCGAGGTGCCGTCGGCGAGCGGCCGGGGCCCGCGCGAGACCAGGCGCCGCGAGCTGAACACGATCCTCGAAGCGAGGGCCTTCGAGTTGTTCGAGTTCGTGCAGAAGGAACTCGAGCGGATCGGGATGGAAGAGGTCCTGGTGGCGGCCGTGCTTATCGGCGGCGGCGCCCGGTTGAACGGCATGTGCGACGTCGCGGACATCGTACTGCGCTGCCAGTCGCACATCGGGCTGCCGCTCGGAATTCTGGATTGGCCGGAGAAGATCGAAACGCCGGAGTGGACCACCGTGGCCGGACTCGCGATGTACTCGGCGCGGCTCAAGCTGCGAGCCGAGCTGGACCGGCGCAAGACGGGCATATTCGGAGGCATTTTCCGGTAGCCGCGGGGCAGGCGGTTCCGCCTGCCGGGAACAGGCCGTGAGGGTTCTATGACATTGAAATACGAGATGGAAGACGAAGACGGTGGCGCGGCCGCCCGGATCAAGGTAATCGGCATCGGCGGCGGCGGTTCGAACGCGGTGGCGCACATGATGGCGAGCGGCCTCGAAGGCGTCGAGTTCCACATTTTGAACACCGACGTCCAGGCGCTGCGCGCTTCGCCCGTGCCGAACAAGCTGGCTATCGGCTGCAAGGTCACGCACGGCCGCGGCGCCGGGGCGGACCCTGAGATCGGCAAGCAGGCCGCGCTCGAAGACACGGAACGCATCGTCGAGATCCTCGAGGGCGCCGACATGGTCTTCGTCACCGCGGGCCTGGGCAGCGGAACGGGCACTGGCGCCGCGCCGGTGGTCTCGGCGATGGCCAAGGAGATGAACGCCCTCACGGTGGCCATCGTCACCATGCCGTTCGCCTTCGAGGGGGAGCGGCGCATCCGGCAGGCCGAGGAAGGCCTGGCGAAACTGACCGAGAGCGTGGACACCGTCATCACCATTCCGAACGAGCGGTTGCTGGCGCTGGCGCCCCGCGGCACCAGCATCCTGGAGGCATTCCGGCTGGGGCACGACTTTCTGCGCCGGACGGTGCAGGACATCGTCGAGATCGTTACCACGCCCGGTTTCATCAATCGCGATTTCTCGGACGTGCGCTCCACCCTGGTGGGCATGGGCTACGCCGTCCTGGGCACCGCCACCGCGCGCGGCGACAACGCCGTAATCGAGGCCGCCAAACAGGCCATTTCGTGCCCGCTGATCGACCTCGCGGGGATCAGGGGCGCCCGCAATGTCCTGCTGAACGTCACCGGCTCAACCCGTCTGGGGCTGCACGAGGTCAACGACGCCTGCCAGACGATCCGCAAGGCGACCGGGCGTGACGACGTGCAGGTCAACTTCGGGCTGGCCTTCAACGAGTCGATGGCCGACACGGTCAAGGTGACGCTCATCGCCACCGGTTTCCCCGCGCGAGGGGAGGAATTGGAGGCGGTCGAGGAGCAACCGGCGGCCCAGTCCGCCTGGCTCTCGGAAGCCGAGCCGGAGGCCCCGTCGCCGGTCGTCGTCGCCGCGCCCGAGCCGCCCGCTATCGAGACCAAACCACCCAACGGCACCCCGCCCATTCCGGAACCGGAGGACTTCAACGAGCTGGACACCCCGGCCTACCTGCGCCAGCGCCGGCTGCTGCACTGAGCCGTGGGACAGGCCTCCGGCCTGTCGCTCGCTGACCAAAGCGTTCGTAGGCCGGAGCCGATTTGCTGTGTGCCGTTGTCTCTTAACACAGTTACACATATACTGTGTATATGAAGAACATTACCCTCAGCGTGGATGACGAGGTTCTGGCCGCCGTGCGCCGGCATGCCGCCGAACATGACTCCAGCGTCAACGCACTGGTGCGCGAGTACTTAACGAATCTCGCCGGACACCGGGACCGCGCGCGTCGCGCTCGAGCGCGGCTGCGGCAACTGAGCAGGCAATCCCAAGGGCGGCTGGGCGAGAAGACCTGGACCCGACAAGATCTGCATGAACGCTAAGGTCTTCTTCGATACCAACGTTCTGGTATACGCGGCAGTTGGGACGGGCAAGGACGAACGCAAGCGGAAACGCGCCCTTGACCTGATCCAATCGGAGGACTTCGGCACGTCGGCTCAGGTTTTGCAGGAGTTCTTTGTAACCGTGGTCAGAAAAGCGTCGCATCCGCTCTCCGCCGCTCAAGCTTTGGAGTGGATTGAGCAGTGGGCGGCGTTTCCATGCCAGCCCATCGACCGGGAGCTGGTACAGATCGCAGTCGTGCTCTCGCGGCGCTTTGCGATCTCTTATTGGGACGCCGCGATTCTCGCTGCGGCGGAGGCCCTGGGATCCCACACTGTCTACTCCGAAGATCTCAATGACGGACAGCAGTACGGGCAGATCCGGGTAGTAAACCCATTCTCTTGATGGTTCCGGCAGTTTCGGCCGCGTAACGACGGACAACCTCGGGACGAACACCCGCCTTGATCGGATCGAGGCGGCGTTCGCCGTGCCGGGCAAGATGCTAAATGTGAATATCCGGGACGCAGCGTAGTGAGCGCGAGCGGTCGCCGCGGCGTCCAACAGCTATGATCATCACGCTCACAGGCGCAGGCGGATTTATCGGGCGCGCGGTGGCCGGGCGCCTCGACGCCGCGGGCCACCAGGTGCAGCCCTTCAGTCTGCGCTCGCCTCAGCCGCTGCGCGTCTGCGATGCGGTCGTCCACCTGGCGGGCGAGCCCATCGCGCAGCGCTGGACGCCGGAAGCGAAGCGGCGCATCCGGCAGAGCCGCGTCGATGGCACCCGTAGCCTGATTGCCGGGCTCTCCGCGCTGCCCTCGCTTCCGCGCGTCTTCATTTGCTCGTCCGCCGTGGGCTTTTATGGATCGCGTGGCGACGAGGTCCTCACCGAAGCGTCGGCGCACGGCGCGGACTTCCTGGCGGGAGTTTGCGCCGAGTGGGAGCGCGCGGCTGACGAGGCGCGGACGCTCGGGATGCGTGTGGTAAAGCTCCGGACCGGGATGGTGCTGGGCCGCGGAGGCGGAGCGCTGGAGCGGATGCTGCCCGCCTTCCGGCTGTGCGCCGGCGGGCGGCTCGGGTCGGGACAACAGTGGATGTCCTGGATCCACCTCGACGATCTTCTGAAGCTGGTTGAGTTCGCGCTGGCGGAGACGGGCGTCTCCGGACCGCTCAACGCCACCGCCCCGAATCCGGTCACGAACCGCCAGTTCACGTCCGCGCTTGCCAGCGTGGTCCGCCGGCCGGCGTTCGTGCCCGTGCCCGCCTTCGCGCTCAAGCTGCTGTTCGGCGAGATGGCGTCCGTGCTGCTCGGAAGCCAGAGGGCGATACCGCGCGCCGCGCTCGACGCCGGTTTCCAGTTCCGTCACGCCGAACTGGGCCCGGCGCTTCAGGATGTGCTGCGCTCAAACAAATAGGCGCACTCTTCGAGCCGGCCGCCCGATCCGTCGTTCACTGCGAACTTCCGCCTGGCCAGCGCCCCGCGCTGCATCGCCGCGCTCCACAAAGATGCGCCGGCGTAGTCGCCGTCTTTCCGCAGGGCGTAAAAGCTCAGGTCGAACTGCGCGAGGCGGCCGCGGTCGTTGTCGAAGTTACGCGCCACGCGGCGGAGCGCGTCGAGACACGCCTCGCGAGCCGTCAAGCCGCGCCGCATGTTCTCGACGATGGTGTGCGCGCCGGCCACGCGGATGTTCTCCTCGCCGCGTCCGGTCGAGCCGGCAGCGCCCACGTCCTGATCGACCCACAGCCCCGCGCCCAGGATCGGCGAGTCCCCCACGCGCCCGGCGATCTTCCAGGCCAGCCCGCTGGTCGATGTGACCCCCGACATCTCGCCGCCGTCCTTCAAGGCCAGGCAGTTGATGGTGCCGGTGGGCGGCTTGACGGCGACGCTCCAGGCCCACTCCAGGGTCTCCTCATCGACGCCCGGGAACAATTGCTTCAGACGCGCACCGGGCCTCGCCTGCGGCGCGTGCAATCCCGGTCCCCAGTTGTTGTGGCCGGAGGCGTCTCGTAGCGATTCCTTCCAGACCAGCCAGGCCAGCCGCGACTTGTCCGTCAGCAGATTCTCTTCGGCCAAGCCGTGCGCTTTGGCGAAACGCAGCGCGCCCGCGCCCACCAGCATGATGTGGTCGCTGCGCTCCATCACCAGCCGGGCCGCTTTCGAGGGCGTCTTGATGCCGCCCAGCGCAGCCACCGAGCCGCACCGGCGCGTGGGACCGTGCATCACAGAGGCGTCCAGCTCCACCACGCCGTCCTCGTTCGGGAGGCCGCCGTAGCCGACGCTGTTGTCCTCGGGATCCTCCTCGACGATATTGACCCCGGCGACCACGGCATCGAGCGTGTCGCCGCCCGCCCGCAACAGCTCCATCGCCCGGTTGGTGGCGCGCAGGCCGTTCGCGCTCGATATGACGATGTTCCCGGCCCTGCCCGCGGCCATCCCCGCCCGCGCCGCAGGCAACAGCGCCGTCGCGGCGATCCACTCCCGTCTGCTGATCATACGCTTGCGTCCTCTCTCTGAAGTAAGCGGTAACTACCGCGGACCGAAACTTCGATTCTCCTCCATTTGGGCCGCCGCCACGGGAGCGCTGCTAGGCTGGGAGAGTCTCCATGGGTGTGACCCGCCGTCTCGTCCTCTTGTTAGTCCCTCTGCTCGCTCTGGCCGCGCCGCGCGGGCTCCGATGGGCGGATCGCGATCGACGGCCGCATCGTGAACTCGGGCCAGAAGGCCATCCGAGGCCTGGTGCTGGTTTTCGAGGTGACGGGGATGGATGGCCAGGTCGTCAGCCGCCAGCGGGGCAAGGTCGAGGAAGACCCGCTGGCCCCCGGTCAGGAATCCGAGTTCCACTGGCAGATGGATGACCGGGGGAACGCCGCCCAAATCGGCATCCGCGGCGTCGCCCGTGATGACGAGCAGGTCAAGGTCGAGGAGCCGGGTCCCTACGACATCGAGTGACGCCTCCACTCGAATAGCACGATGCCAGCCGCCACGGACACGTTCAGCGACGAGATCCGTCCCGCCAGTGGAATCCGCACCAAGAAGTCGCAGTGCTTCTTGACCATCTCGTGCAGGCCCTTGCCCTCGCCTCCGAGAACGAATGCGGTGGGCAGGGCGTATTCGGCGCGGTCGTAGTCCTGCTCGCCCCGCTCGTCCAGGCCGTAGATCCAGAAGCCGCGGCTCTTGAGCATTTCGAGCGTCCGGCTGACGTTGCTCACGTGCGCCACCGGCAGGTATTCGAGTGCCCCGGCGGCCGCCTTGGCCACGGTCTCCGTGAGGCCGGCCGCGCGCCGCTCCGGGATCACCACCGCGTCCGCGCCGGCGGCGTGGGCCGTGCGGATGATGGCGCCGAGGTTGTGCGGATCCTCGACTCCATCGAGGACTACGAGCAGCTTCGCGGCCGGCAGCAGATCCGCGAGTTCGACGTGCTGTCCGGCGGCGCCCAGCGCCACAACTCCCTGGTGCGCGGCCGAGCCCGCCACGCGGTCGAGCGCCTCCCGGGGCTCAAAACGCACCGGGATCGAAAGCTCGCGGCACAGGCCGATGATCTCCTGCAACCGGGGCCCCGAAGCGCCCTTGGCCACCAGGACACGGCTCATGGGATGCCGCGCCCGCAACGCTTCGAGCACGGGATGGACGCCGATTCGGATGGACACGCGTGATGAAGAACTTCATTGTAGCGTTTGGCGCCGAACCGTGTTGACAGGGCTTCTGGGCAACCGCGAGCGTGAGCCAGAGAAGGCGCGACAGGATTTGGGCCGCCGATGAACGCCGATAAAAGCCGATTGAAACCAATTGTGACAGCCGCGGTTCTGTTGGCGAGGCGCGATGCGCTCGGGGCTCGCGTGGAAGGCTTTCAACTGAAGGCTGCGGGCGCGATGTCCTCCACAGACAGGGCCCGCAGCCTCGGTTCCCGGCCTGGGGTGCGGCCGGAACTGCTCCAACCATAAGGAGGGCCGGCTGGTAAGCCTGGGGAGCGCCGGCCGCATGCCGCTCAAAATAAGCCGAAAATAGTTTTGCCAATTGTGTCACCAGGCATTTCGCGCACTGCGGGCAGGCCAAACGGCCTGCCCCACGCGCAACGCCTCGCCGTGAGTTATTGTGGAGAAAGCAGTCCCACTTCACACTCAGAGGAGCGTCATGGAAGAGAAGGCAACCGCCGCGCAGACTGCTGAACGTGTCTACGAACCGGGGGCGGAGTTCGTCCGCCGCGCCCATGTCCAGGGAATGGAGGCCTACCGAGCGCTGTTCACGCGCGCCGAAGAGAAGCCAGAAGCGTTTTGGGGCGAACTGGCGGAGAAAGAGCTGTTCTGGTTCGACAAGTGGTCGCACACTTTCGAGTGGGCGCCGCCGTTCGCCAAGTGGTTCGCCGGAGGCAGGATCAACGCCTCCTACAATTGCCTGGACCGGCACTTGGACACGCCGCGGCGTAACAAGGTCGCGATCCTGTGGGAAGGCGAGCCGGGCGACCAGCGCACCATCTCCTACCATGAGCTGCACCGCCTGGTGTGCCGCTTTGCGAACGTCCTCAAGAGCCGCGGCCTGAAGGCCGGCGACCGCGCCATCATCTACATGCCCATGATTCCCGAGCTGCCCGTGGCCATGCTTGCCTGCGCGCGGCTGGGCGTGATTCACAGCGTGGTGTTCGGCGGCTTCTCGGCCGAGGCGCTGAAAACCCGCATACAGGATCTCGAAGCCGCGGTGGTCATCACCGCCGATGGCGGCTGGCGGCGCGGGCGCGAGATCAAGCTGAAGCCCGCCGTCGACGAGGCGCTCGCGGATTGCCCCACCGTGCGCGACGTGATCGTCTACCGGCGCACGGGCTCGGAAACCCCGATGCAGCCGGGCCGCGACTTGTGGTGGCACGATCTCGACGCCCAGGCGGGCGAGGACTGCCCCGCCGCCGAGCTGGATGCCGAGCACCCGCTTTACGTGCTTTACACTTCAGGCACCACCGGCAAGCCCAAGGGCATCCTGCACACCACCGGTGGCTACCTTCTCCAGTGCGTCATGAGCATGAAGTGGGTCTTCGACCTGCGCGAAGAGGACACCTACTGGTGCACGGCCGATATCGGCTGGGTCACCGGGCACAGCTACATCGTCTACGGGCCGCTGGCCGCCGGGGCTACCAGCGTGATGTACGAAGGCGCGCCGGACTACCCCCAGTTCGATCGCTGGTGGCGCATCGTCGAAAAGTACGGCGTCAACATCTTCTACACTTCCCCGACCGCCATCCGCGCGCTGATCCGCCAGGGCGACCGCTGGCCTGACGCGCACGATCTTTCGAGCCTGCGCTTGCTGGGATCGGTGGGCGAGCCGATCAATCCTGCCGCCTGGGAGTGGTATCACCGCACCATCGGCAAGGGACGCTGCCCCATCGTCGATACCTGGTGGCAGACCGAGACCGGCGCCATCATGATCGCGCCCATGCCCGGCGCGGCGCCGCTCAAGCCGGGCTGCGCATCCTTCCCATTGCCCGGCGTGCTGGCCGAGGTGGTGGATCTGGACGGCCGGCCGGTGGAGGATGGCAGAGAGGGCTTCCTGGTGATCAAGCGGCCGTGGCCTTCCATGCTGCGCACCATCTGGCGCGATCCGGAGCGCTACGTCAGCCAGTACTGGGGCCGCATGCCGGGGACCTACTTCACCGGCGACGCCGCGCGGCGCGATCGCGACGGCTACTTCACGGTGCTGGGGCGAGTGGATGACGTGATGAACGTGAGCGGCCACCGGCTGAGCACCATGGAGATCGAATCCGCGCTGGTGCGCCATCCCGCGGTGGCCGAAGCCGCGGTGGTGGGGCGGCCGGACGAAGTGACCGGGCAGGCCCCCTGTGCCTTCGTCACGCTCAAGCAGGGCGCCTGGGACCGCCACAAGCTGGTGGAGGATCTGCGCACCTGGGTAGCGCACGAGATCGGAGCCTTCGCCAAGCCCGCCGAGATCAAGTTCACCGACGCCCTGCCGAAAACCCGCAGCGGCAAAATCATGCGCCGCCTGCTGCGCGAGATCGTGACCACCCATGCCGTCACCGGCGACGTGACCACGCTCGAAGACATGACCGTCCTCTCGCGCCTGGCCACGAAGAAGGAAGAGGACGAAGGCTGGGGCGAGACGACCGCGCCGTAGCCCGAGTGCCGGGACCTGCTATCCTTGAAGCACCTTTGATTGACCGGCCTCAGTTTTCGGCGCTAATGGACAATCGAGAGCCTCCACGCCTGGCGGAGAAGGCAGTGGCGGGCGCGCACCTGCAATACCTGGGCTTCGAGCACGCAGGGAGCGTTCGGACTTACCGGTTCCGCCGGATCTCGCGCGGGGAGGAGCCGAGGGAGTACATCGTGAATGCGGACCTGGCGCTGTTCGCCAAGCACCACGTTGGGATACAGGAGGGGCCGGCCCTGTGCATGCACCGGCTGTTGGAGCAATCGGACGCTTCCGGCGCGCCGGCGCGGCCATCGCCGGACTTTCTCACCGACCTGGACATGACCACCCACCTGGCGAACAGGCCTGCGCCGGCCGCTAAGGGCTGGTCCAAGCGAACACCGCAGTCTCCCGACCCCACCGCGGCAAAGTAATTGCCGTATTTGCGCGAACACTGGCGGCATCCGTGGTAGACTGTGAGCAGATTTGATCGTTCCTGCCAATACCTGGTGAGACTGCCCCGGCGCTTTTCGCCGCGTCTGTCTGCCCCACTTTGCCCGCCCTTCAAATCGGAAGAGGATATACCCAAGATGAAGAACATATTCGTTGGAAACCTGAGTTTCAGCGCAACAGAGGACAGCATTCGCGCCCTGTTCGAGGCTCACGGAGCCGTTACGCGGGTCAACATCGCAACCGATCGCAACACGGGACGGTCGCGCGGCTTCGGATTCGTCGAGATGACCGACGACGCCGAGGCGGAGCGGGCCATCGCCGCCCTGAACGGCCATGAACTCGACGGGAGAGATCTCAATGTCAGCGAAGCTCGTCCGAAGACGGAACGGAGCGGCGGGCGGCGCTGGTAAGAGCTATTCGGCCAGGGCGTGAATGTGAGCGGCGTGAGCTCCGGACAGGCCGGCCAGCACGTCCCTGAGTCCTGCAATGTCCGCTCGGGGGCCTAGCATCAGGCTGGCACGGACGTGGTGCGGCGTTCTGAAGCCCTCCGATGGCTGGCGGCGCGCAGTCGCCAGGCCGGCCAGCGGAACGGAGTCGGCGGATAGCAGCCGGGCGCGAGCGCCGGACAGGACCTCGGGGTCGTTTGGCTCGAACGCGTGGACGCTCAGGGCCAGTTCCCGGGAGCGGAGCAGGCGCATGATCCGCTCCCCCTGCGGGGCCGCAATCCGGCACCAGAACAGGTTCTCGTCCAGCGCGAGGATGCGAGTCGGCGCTCCCGTTTCGGAAACGGCGGCGATGTCGCTGTCCGATGGCGAGCTGAACGGGATGCTGGCCACCACGCAGAGCAAAGCCTGATCGCGCAAACCGGCTCCACACAGCAGACTTGTCATCCGCCACAACGCGAAATACGAAACCATTCAGCTGTCCTCCTTCATTTAGGCCGATTCCTGACCTTGGGCTCCTTGCGGAAGGTGGAAAGAACCGTTCATTCGCAAATACTCCGGCTTTCGCTAAAGGAAACAGATCCAGGTGGTCTGACTTAGTTCAGGCGGCCGAAAGAGAGAGTAAAATTATTCGGCTCACTTACTATCATACGCGCTTTCGCCGGCATTGTACATCGGCGGATGGTGCGCGGCACTCCGCACTCCGCGGCACCCGGCCGCGACCGCCTGCCGCACGGCGGAATCAAGCCCCCGCGCTGACGCCCAGGAACTGCGCGGCCGCCCTCCAGATGCCGTCCACGCTATCGAGCAATTCGTGGCCGTCGTCGACCAGTTCCAGGCGGGCATTGGGCTGCCGCCGCACGAATTCCTCCGAGAGCGTGTAGGGCACCTGCTCGTCCCGCCGGCCGTGAAAAATGAGCGCGGGTTGCGGCGCGGCCGGAAACTCCTCGAATGCGAGAGCGTCCTCGATCAGCTCCCACCAGAGACGTTCCTCGCGCCCTGCGGAGTAATTGAATACGCCGCGCCGGCCGGTCTTGCGCCAACGCTCCGCCTCGGCCGGCCCGATCGCGTCGAGGAACCGCCGCCCAAAGCCGAACGCTGGCGCCATCAGCGCCAGCCGCGCCACTTCCGCATGCCGCGCAGCATAGAGCGCCGCCAGATAACCGCCCAGGCTCGAGCCCATCATGGACACGGCGTCGCCCCGCGCTGCGTCTTCAACCACCTCGAGCTGGCCCGAAATAGTGAGATGCTCGAAATCGCCCGCGCTCAGGTCCGGGACCTCGAGCGGAACGCCGAGCTCCGCAAAACGCCGGCGGAACAGTTGCGCTTTCTTAGAGCCCGGCCCGGAGGCGAACCCATGCAGGTACAGGACGCGCGGCGCCATATCGCCTCAGCGGCAGCGCAGAAACAGGTTCATCTCGCCGCCCTGCTTGCCGTTGTAAATGGAAACCCGCTCGAATCGACGCTCCGCCCTGGCGCTCGTGGACTTCCATCCGCCACGACGGCCACAAGAACCAGAAACACGGCACGCCTCATTGCTTCCTCCCCTCACCGTAGAACTTGACGTCGGTGTCCGCCTGAAAGGCCCGGAAATCAGAGTATTGGAACAGATTCTCGATCACCAGGACGCCGCCGGACGTTTGCCGGTGGATCACCGAGACCGGGGCCAGGTGGCCCTGCGGCGTGCTGGTGTAGTCGACGGTAGCGTCGTCCCGCACCTCGGTCTGGCCCTCCTGCCGTTCTGCGATCAGCAATACGCGCAGCGGCATCCAGTCCGTCGCGCGCACCCACAGCTGACCCTGGAGCGGCTCGTGAACCGCTTTGCGGTTCTGAAAGATCTCCAGGGAGGCCGTGCCGCCGGTCTGGCGGAACGAGAGTATCCGCGCCTGCTCGGTCCCGACGCGGCCTACTCCCAGCCAGGCAAACGAGTAGTCCGAAAGCCGGCGGCGCGTGAACAGCAGAATCACCTGGCCGAAATCGGCCGCGGCGCCCTTCAGCCCGTGCTTCTCGAAGTCCTCCAGAATCTGCTTCTTGAGCCGTTCGTCTTCCGAGCGCAGCCCCGCCGTCAGGGTTCGCCGGGCCTTCTCCGGGCTGGCGATCCGGTGGTTGTCCACCGAGACCACCTCCCGGAACTCGTGCCACACCCCGGGCGCCTCCCGAAAGCTTGCGAAACTATACTCGGAAATAACCTCCCGAGTGCGGTATTGTGGTTTGGGCGGTTGGAGTGAGGCGCTGCCCAGACGAGGCCGGAATCGTTTCGGCGGCCGGATGGCCCGTTGTACGAGTTTTTCCCGGGCCAGCAGGTTGGGAGCCGCCAGGCGGAACGCTTCCGCCTCTTCCGATACGCGCGAAAGGACTTGTTCGAGGGACTGGGCCGTCCCGGACGCGCAGGTGGACAGGGCGAAGAGCAGCACGAGGCCGACGCGCATAGCCCGATTGTATCGTGGCGCCCCCCGGCGGCAGTTGCGCCGGGATGCAATCGTCGGTAGAATCATTCAATTTGTACTCTCTCTGGAGGTTTCATGTCGGTTGAGCAGAAGGTGAAGCAGATCATCGTCGAGCAACTTGGGGTCGATGAGGCGCAGGTGGACAACACCGCCTCCTTCGTCGATGACCTCGGCGCCGACTCCCTCGATCTGGTCGAGTTGATCATGGCGTTCGAAGAGGCCTTCGATCTGGACATCCCGGACGAGGAGGCCGAGAAGATCGCCACCGTCAAGGACGCCATCGATTACATCGAGGGAAAGTTAGCCAAGAAGTAGCGGCCGGCCGCGTCTTTCTTTCCCGGAACATGGAGTGAATTTTTGCCACGCAGGGTTGTTGTCACCGGTATCGGACTTGTGTCTCCCCTGGGCATCGGAACCGAGGAGACCTGGGAGGGGGTCCGCGCTGCGCGCAGCGGCATCGGTCCCATCACCCTTTTCGATGCCTCCGCCTTCAGCACCCGCATTGCCGGCGAGGTGAAAGGCTTCGAGCCCGAAAAGTACGTCGACCGCAAAGAGATCAAGAAAATGGGGCGCTTCATGCATTTCGCCGTGGCGGCGGCGGACTTCGCCCTCTCGGCTTCGGGCCTGAAGATCGATCCGGACAACGCCGAGCGCGTGGGCGTCTATATCGGAAGCGGAATCGGCGGGTTCGAGGTGATTGAGCGCGAGTTCGAGAACCTGCTGCGGAGCGGCCCCAAGCGGATTTCTCCTTTTTTCATTCCGGCCACGATCGTGAACCTGGCTTCCGGCTACGTATCCATCCGCGCCGGCGCGAAAGGCCCGAATTCGGCCACCTCCACCGCGTGCGCCACCAGCTCGCACGCTATCGGCGATTCATTTCGGCTGATCCAGCGCGGCGACGCCGACGCCATGATCTGCGGGGGCACCGAAGCCACCATCTGCCGCATGGGGATCGGCGGCTTCGCCGCCATGCGCGCGCTTTCCACCCGCAATGACGAGCCCGAGCGCGCCAGCCGCCCGTGGGACAAGGGCCGGGACGGTTTTGTGGTCGGGGAAGGCGCCGGTATCGTGATCCTCGAGGAGCTGGAAGCAGCGAAGGGGCGCAGCGCGCCGATCCTCGCCGAACTGGTGGGATACGGCATGAGCGGCGACGCCTACCACATCACCGCTCCTCCCGAGGATGGCGACGGCGCCTTCCGCGTCATGCGCCTGTCACTCCGCGACGCCGGCATTGCGCCGGAGCAGATCGACTATATCAACGCCCACGGCACCTCCACCGACGTCGGCGACCGCGTCGAGACCATCGCCATCAAGCGCTGCTTCGGCGACCACGCCTACAAGCTGGCCGTCAGCTCCACCAAGTCCATGACCGGGCACCTGCTGGGCGGCTCCGGTGGCCTGGAGGCCGGCCTCACCGTCCTCGCCATCCGCGACCAGCTCGCCCCGCCCACCATCAACTACGAGGTCCCCGACCCGACCTGCGACCTGGACTACGTCCCTAACCACCCCCACCCGCTGAAGATCGACTACGCGCTCTCGAACTCGTTTGGCTTCGGCGGCACGAACGGCTGCCTGATCTTCAAGCGATACGAGGGGTGAGGGGCCGCGGCAAACGCAGACACGCCCACAAGCCGCCGGCCTCTTTGCGCTACCATGGGTTCTCCCCCTCGCCTATGAACTTCAAGACTCTCGCCATCCACGCCGGACACGACCCCAAAGAGCACCTCGGCGCAGTCATGCCGCCCATTTTCCAGACCTCGACGTTTGCCTTCCAGGCCGTCGGCCGGCCCGGACCTTTCGAGTACTCCCGCTCCGGCAACCCGACCCGGAAGGCGCTGGAGACGTGCCTGGCCGCGCTCGAAGGCGGCGCCGCGGGTTTCGCCTTCGCCACCGGCATGGCCGCCGAGACGACGCTGCTCATGATGTTCGAGGCGGGCGACACCATCGCCGTGCACAACGACCTCTATGGCGGCACTTACCGCCTGTTCGAGTCCGTGTTCCAGGGCAAGCGGATTCGCGCCGAGTACGTGGACCTGCGCGACCTGGCGGCTCTGGACGCCGTGCTCGCCCGCGGCGCGCGCGCCGTGTGGATCGAGTCGCCCACCAACCCGCTCATGAACCTGGTGGACCTGGCTGCGGTCGCCGCGCTCGCCCACCGGCACGGCGCCGTCGCGATTTGCGACAACACGTTCCTTTCCCCGTACTTCCAGCGGCCGCTCGATCTGGGCGTGGATGTGGTTCTGCACTCCACCACGAAGTACATCAACGGACACTCGGACGTGGTCGGCGGCGCCATCGTGGTGCGCAATCCCCAGCTCGCCGAAAAGATCGGCTTCCTGCAGAACGCCATGGGCACCTGCGCCGGCCCGCAGGACTGCTTCCTGGTCCTGCGTGGAATCAAGACGCTGGCTCTGCGCATGGAAGAGCACAATCGCAACGCCCTTGCCGTGGCGCGCTGGCTGGAACGGAGCCCGAAGGTCTCCGCGGTCCTGCATCCCGGCTTGCCGAGCCATCCTCAACACCAGCTCGCGCTGGCGCAGATGAGCGGTTTCGGCGGGACCTTCTCTTTCCGGCTCGCCGGAGGCGAGAATGCCGCGCTGCGCATGCTCGGCGCCGTTCGCGTCTTCACCCTGGCCGAGTCGCTGGGCGGCGTCGAATCGCTCATCGAACACCCCGTGACGATGACCCACGCTTCGGTCCCGCGAGACGCGCTCGCCGCCATGGGCATCACGCCCGACCTTGTCCGTGTTTCCGTCGGCCTCGAAGACGTTGAGGACCTCATCGCCGACCTGGAGAACGCTCTGGCAGCGAGCTGAGGACCAGCGGTCTCCGTGGTGACTCTCCTTCACCTCACGCTTGCACTTCCAGGCGAATCACCCTATACTCGATATAGAAACTTGATATTCCGAAACGGACCCAAAAGGAGAGCCCTCATGGCACATCAAGAGTCAACCACCGGCGTCGCCGTCGCTGACGTTCGGAATCTGTTTGCCGACAACTCCCTGAGCATCGGCAGGACCCCGCTTGTCAGGCTGAACCGCATCACCGGCGGCGCCCGCGCCACCATCCTCGCCAAGATCGAGGGCCGCAACCCGGCCTATTCGGTCAAGTGCCGCATCGGCGCGGCCATGATCTGGGACGCCGAGCAGCGCGGCCTGCTCAAGCCCGGCGTCGAACTGGTGGAGGCCACCAGCGGCAACACCGGCATCGCGCTCGCTTTCGTGGCCGCGTCCCGGGGCTACCCGCTCACGCTGACCATGCCGGAGACCATGTCTCTGGAGCGCCGCAAAGTCCTGAAAGCGTTCGGCGCCAATCTGATCCTCACCGAGGGCCCCCTGGGGATGAAGGGCGCCATCGCCAAGGCGGAGGAGATCTACAATTCCGACCCCAAGCGTTACCTGCTGCTCCAGCAGTTCAAAAACCCGGCCAATCCGGAAATCCACTTCCGCACCACCGGCCCGGAGATCTGGGACGACACCGCCGGCGCCGTCGATGTCCTGGTGAGCGGAGTCGGAACCGGCGGCACCATCAGCGGCGTCTCGCGCTTCATCAAGGGCGTCAAGGGCAAGGACATCCTCTCGGTGGCCGTCGAGCCCGAAACCAGCCCGGTCATCACGCAGCGACTTAACGGCGAGCCGCTCAAGCCCGGCCCGCACAAGATCCAGGGCCTCGGCGCCGGTATCATCCCCGAAACGCTCGACCTCTCGCTCGTCGACCGCGTCGAGAAGATATCGAGCGAGGAGGCCATCGAGACCGCCCGCCGCCTGGCACGCGAAGAAGGCATCCTGAGCGGCATCTCGAGCGGCGCCGCCGCGGCCGTAGCCGTCCGCCTCGCCCGCTTGCCCGAATTCGAGGGGAAAACCATCGTCACCATCCTCCCCGACTCCGGCGAGCGCTACCTGAGCTCCGTGCTCTTCGAAGGCATCGTCTGAAGCCGTGGGGCAGGTGGGTCCTCCAGCCGTTTCCGCCTGCCCCGCACATGAATCGCCCCCCGCTTGACGCGACCCCGAATGAGGCGCAGACTGGTTGCAGGTGGGGAGGGCCTCGTAATGAAGCTTTCCAGAATTGCCGGTCTTGGATTCGGGTATCTCGCACTGGCCGGGCTCGCGTACGCGCAAGACGCGATCTCCGTCAGGTCCGGAATGGTCAACTACATCGAGGGGAGCGTGCTCCTGGACGGGCAGCCCGTCAAGGTCAAGATCGACAACTTCCCCCACGTCCGGAACGGCTCGGAACTGCGCACGGGAGAAGGCCGCGCCGAGATCCTGCTCGGCCCCGGCGTCTTCATGCGCCTGGGGGAAAACAGCGCCGTCCGCATGACCTCCGATGACCTCATGAGCACCCGCCTCGAATTTGTGGCCGGTTCGGTGTTCGTGGAGTCCGACGACCTCGCCAAGAATGAATCCATCGCCTTCACCTACAAAGGCTCGTCCATCGACCTGCTGAAGAAGGGCGTCTACCGCTTCGATGGCCAGCCCGCCCAGATCAGCGTCTACGACGGCGAGGCCAGGGTCATCAACGATGGCCAGGCGCAGCTCGTCAAAGGGTCCCACCGGCTTCACCTGGAGGGTGTGGCCGTCGCCGAGAAATTCGACAGCAAGACCGGCGACGAGTTGTTCCGCTGGGCGCGGCGCAGGGCCGAGTACCTGGCGGTGGCGAACGTTTCCGCCGCCCGCCAAGCCGAACAGTACGGTTCCTGGGGCTCGAACAACTGGATCTGGAATCCCTTCTTCGGCACCTTCACCTACTTGCCCATGGGTGGCTACTATGACAGCTTCTGGGGCTACCGGTTCTGGAGTCCGGACAGCGTGTACATGCTCTACGTGCCTCGCCAGGGCTTCGGGCTTCCCGGCGTCGCCAGTGCCTCTTCTCAAACCAGCGCTGCCGCCGCGTCGAAGAGCATTTCCCCGTCCTCCTCCTCCGCCATGCCTGCTATTTCGAGCGGGCCGGTGAGCCACGCGGCTTCATCCGCAGGTTTGGGCGCTCACGCCGGGACTGCTAGCCATCGCTGACCACCCTGGTAACCAAACATCCGTAACCGGCGTCTTATGTGCGGCAAGAATCAAATAGGAGGTGGACCTCCGATGGAACGCTTCATCGTGGCAGGCATTGGAATCGGCTGCCTGCTGCTGGCCGGCATTGCCTCCGCCCAGGTGGCAATCTCCGCCAAGTCCGGCATGATCAACTACGTCGAGGGAACAGTCCTCCTGGACGGCCAGGCCGTCGCGATCAGGTCCGGCAGCAGTTTTCCCCAAGTCCAGGCGGGCTCCGAGTTCCGCACCGAAGAAGGCCGCGCCGAGGTCCTGCTCGGCCCCGGCGTTTTCCTGCGCATGGGTGAGAACAGCGCCGTGCACATGGTTTACGACGACCTCATGGACACCCGTGTCGAATTCCTCGCCGGCTCCGCCATTGTCGAGACCGCCGACATGGTCAAGAATCAGGCTTTGACCTTTACCCTGAACGGCGCCGTGCTCGGCCTGCGGAACAATGGGCTTTACCGCCTGGACGCCGAGCCGCCGCAGATCAGCGTCTACGCCGGCGAGGTCTCGGCCACCGTCGGCGGCCAGACGCAGATCCTCACGCGCGGCCGCAGGCTGCTCTTGGACGGCGTAGCGGTCGCCGAAAAGTTCGACACGAAGACTGGCGACGCCTTGTTCCGTTGGGCGCGGCGGAGGGCTGAGTACCTCGCCGTGGCGAACGTCTCGGCCGCCAGGTCGGCGCAGGCGAGCGGCTTGTTGGGAACGAACGCCTGGTTTTGGAATCCGTTTTACGGCTCCTACACGTTCCTGCCGATGTCGGGATTCTATAGCAACTTCTGGGGATGCCAGTTTTATTCCCCAGGCACCGTGTACCTGGGCTACGCACCATTCCAGCTCTACCATCCCACACCTCGACCCGTGTCCGGCACTCCTCCCAAGAACTGGCGGTTCGGCCCTCCGGTCCTCCCGGGCCATCTGGGCAAGACGCCAGCTCCCGACGTTGCGGGCGGCCACGGCTCCTCCGGCGGTTCCGGGCGCTGGGCCGCGTTCGCTCACTCGGGCGGCTACGGCTACTCGGGCAGCGGCCGCTCGAGCGGTGGCGGGTACTCCGGCGGTGGTCACTCGAGCGGTGGCGGTTACTCCGGCGGCGGTCACTCCAGCGGTGGCGGTTATTCCGGCGGCGGCGGTGGCGGCGGTGGCCACGCCAGCGGCGGCGGTGGCAGCGCCGGCGGCGGCGCCAGCAGCGGTGGCGGAGGCCACAACGGCCGCTGATTGCTGACGGCCGCGTTCGCGACGGGCGTCTTTCTCACCCCCGCCAGCGGCCGACCAGCGGGGCCGGCGGGTCCGCAATCGACTGAAACCGGATCAGGCGGATGGTGTCCCGATCCCGCAGCGAGGCCAGCGGCATAATGCCGTTTTCGAGCAGCGCTTCGGCGGACTCCTCGGTCATGAGCACCTCCGCGCAGGGTTTGACCTTGGCCTCTCCGTCCTCCTTGTACACATGCAGCGGCAGACCGTCGATCTCCCGCACCACCCCCGGCTGCATGTCCCAACCCTGCCGATTGAACGCCTCGCCCAGCAGATACGCGCACGCCATCGCCGGGTTGCCCCACAGGTACGCTTCGTGCTCCGGAGCGGGCCCCACCTCCTCGAAGGCGAACTGCTCCACCGGCGAGGTCTCCTTGCCGTAGGGCAGCCGCAGGAGAAAGCGCGGCAGTGCCAGACCGATCCAGCGCGCTTGCGGCAGCTTGCGAATCTGGCCAAACGCCCCGGAGGTGATATTCTCGAGCATCCGCGGGCTGGTGGCGGCGAGGAACGGCGCAGCGGCCTCGCGCGCAATGGCGCCCACCCGTGCCAGAAGCTTGAGGTCTCCCGGGCTCGGGCCAAAAGAGTAGTTGCCCACCAGGACCGCCCAGGGCTGTCCGCCAGACGCGCCAACGGTCTCTTCCACCGCGATCCGCCACAGGTCGCTCAGGCGCAGGTCGTCGCGCGCCGCTTCCAGCTCCGCGGCCAGCTCGACCTTCGATACATCCAGCAGGTACAGTTTCAGCTCCGGGCCGGTTTCCAGGCGGCGGATCAGGAAGTAGACCGCCTGCCAGGCTGCCTCGAGCTCCTGGAACGCGGGCTGGTGAAGCAGGACTCGCATCGCATCGCTAGTGGCCACATCGACCTTGGCGATCAGCTCGGCTTGGCGGGGGTCGACCCCCGGCACCAGATGCGGCGCCACGATGTCGCGCAGCATGGCGCTCCAGTCGTCGAGCGCCCGCGCCGGCCCCGCGGAGCTGGCGTCGCTCTCGTCCAGCAGGTCATCCAGAGTGATCTTCGCCGGCTGCGAGGGCGGGGGAGGCGGCTCGGCAGGCTCGAGCGCCCTGGCAGCCGCCGCGAAGGTCGCGCTGTCGCTCAACTTTTCCCGCAGTCCCCGTAACGCCTGGAAGACATCGAGCTGCTCGAACAGGCGGTCCGGATGGAAGTCGTCCAGATGCTTGACGCGGATCGCCAGCGCCGGCGACTGGCTGCCCGCCAGCGGGAAAATCAGCTCCGGCCGCAGTTTCTCGATCACCGTATCGAAGTTGTCGCGATCGACCCGTACCGCCCGCCGGGTTCCCGGCCGCGTTTCGAACACGCCGCGATTGGCGCGCCCGCTGAAGTCACCCAGGATCAGGACGCGAAAGGGGGCCTCCGGCTCCACCGGCTGCGGCTGCACCTTCGGCCCCGGGTTCACGTCCAGCTCAACATCTGCGAAGGAGGAAGGTTTGGACATAGGCGCTCCGCACTTCGCCGATTATATGCCGCTTCTCGCGCGGAAGCCAGGGAGAGGCTGGGGGACAGTGGTGGGGCGAACCCCAGGTCCGCGCGGTTTCCGCTGGACCCGCTCGTTCACGCCAGGAATCACCCGCCCCAGGCGGTTTCGCCTGCCCGTTTCACCGCCCGCCTCGCACTTACTGCTCGACCAGCTCCACCCTGCGGTTCTTCGCCCGGCCTTCTTCAGCTTTGTTGGAGGCGACTGGGGCAAGCGGGCCGGCGCCCTGAGCGGTCAGCCGGCTGGCCGCGACCCCGTGCGTGGTCGTAAGCACACGAACCACCGCATCGGCCCGGCGCTTCGACAGGTCCATGTTCGAAGCCAGCGTTCCGACGTTGTCCGTGTGCCCCACCACCAGGAGCTTGAGCCCGGAATCCTGCTGGAGCAGCTTGGCGATCTCCTTGAGCGCGTCCTCGGATTCCGGCTTGACATCCGCTTTGCCGGTGTCGAAGTAGATTCCGTAGACCGCCGAATGGCCGGTTTGAGTGATATCGCTGGCCAGCGCGGCGGCATCCGCGGTGACCAGCCCCTGCTCCATCGGCTTGACTTCGACGACGAAGAGAACGATCGCGGAGCCTCTCTCGAGGTCGCTCCACTGCCCGATGTGCAGGCTGACGTACACGTCGCCTTCCGCTCTGGACTGCTTCGCCGAGAGATAGCGCTGGCCCGCGCCCCAGCCCCAATCCTCGGCTCCTGACGCTCCGTGCAACGTGGGCGACCCGTTTCCACACCCCTCGTTGTTCACGCACGTGTACAGGATTGCGAAGCTGGCCTTCCTCAAAGCGCTCTCATAGTTCCGGTAGACTTCCAAAATGGAGCGGCCCGCGGGCGCGGCATACGAGATGCGGGTGATCTTGCCCTCCAGATGCTGGCTCTTCTCCGGAACGCTGTCCTTGAGCTTGCCCAGCGGAAGCGTGAACTCATCGAATTCCGTGCTGGAGTAGTGGTCAATCACCGAGCCGGGATAGCGTGACACCAACGGGTGGTCCTTGCTTCCTTCAACGTCTTGGGTTTGGGCAAGTCCGGCTTGCGCCGCGATCATCCCCAGAAAACAAGCTGCCGTGATTCCGTGCTTCCACTTCATACCATCTCCTTGGCCGAAAGGCGTCCCGCCCGGTGGCGGCGCCTCCCGGTATTATGTGGCTCGCCTGAACGCCGTTGCAACGCCTCCTGACAGAGTCATTCCATTCTTAGAACCGTCGTCGGATCGAGCCGGGTTGCGCGCCAGGCCGGCAGGGCGCTCGCCGCGAGCGCGATCGCGATGACGAGCGCCGCCACGCCCACGGCCGTCGCCGGGTCCGTCGGCTTCAGACCGAAAAGAAGGCTGCCCAGCAGCGGCGTCGAGGCCCACGAGCCCGCCAAACCAACAGCCAGACCTGCCAGCGTCATCCCGAGCACTTCGCGCAGAATCATTCGGAGCACGTCGCCCGACCCGGCTCCCAGCGCCATCCGAATCCCGACTTCGCGCGTCCTCATGCCGACGGAATAGGAGATCACGCCGTAAACGCCCACCGTCGCCAGCGCCAGCGCCAGCCCGCCAAATACCGCGATCAGCGCCAGCGTGAAGGTGCGGTCGGCCAGCGACTTCGCGATATAGGCGTCCATCGGCTGTACGTGAAACAGCGGCTGCCGCGGGTCCACCGCCATCAGCGCCGCGCGAACGGCCGGCTCGAATTGCACCGCGTCCATCTTGGAAAGAACCACCAGTCTGGCCCACTCCTGCACGTACTCGGCCTGCGCGAAGGCGAAGTACACGGCGGCGTCCGGCTGGCGGTCCAGGCCGTATTGGTGTACATCCCCCACCACACCGACGATCCTCGCCCAGGGCTTCGACGCCTGAAGAGTCTCCGACTGAACGTGCTTGCCGATTGGGTCTTCTCCGGGGAACTGCGTTCGCGCGCATGACTCGCTCACCACGGCCACCGGCTCGCTCGCGCGGCTGTCCCGTTCGGAAAAGCCCCGACCCCGCAGCAACGGGATGCGCATGGCGGCGAAGTAGCCGGGCGATGCGAAATACGTGTCCAACCTGGGCGGCTCGGCTTCGTTGGCATGCGGGTGCTCGTAGATGTAGAGCCGTCTTGCGTCGGGATTGCTCAGCGGCAACGTGCTCGAGTAGCCGG
This sequence comes from Bryobacterales bacterium, assembly GCA_963719445.1. GTDB lineage: Bacteria > Acidobacteriota > Terriglobia > Bryobacterales > Bryobacteraceae > DASWZN01. Next base: position 627,768 of record OY970385.1, on the reverse strand, counting down.
CAGCCTCCGCGCCGGGCAGGTTCCGCATGCGCTCCACAACGGCGTCGTAGTAGCCCAGGCGGCGCTCGTCCGTGTTGAAGTGACCGAAGTCCGGCAGCAGGCTGAGCGTAACGATGTTGCTTGGGTCGAACCCCGGGTTCACGCTCATGATGCGCACGTAACTATTGCCCAGCAGCCCCACGCCGAGCACCAGCACGAACGCGATGGCGATCTCGGCGATCACCAGCACGCTCAACGAGCGATGCCTTGAGGGCCGCCCGCTCGACCCGCCGCCCTTGAGCGCGTCATGCAGATTCGCTTGCGACTGGCGCAGCGCGGGCGCCATCCCGAAGAGCAGTCCCGTCGCCAGGCTGATCGCTAGCCCGAAAGCGAGCATAGCGCCGTCCGGCCCGATCTCGTCCAAGCGCGGAATCTCCGGCGCGCCCAGCCGAGGAATGGCCCGCGTCGCCAGCCACGCCAGCGCGATTCCCGCTGCGCCGCCGGCCAGCGACAGCACCAGGCTCTCGGTCAGCATTTGGCGAGCCAGCCGCCACCGGCCCGCCCCCAGCGCGGCCCGCACCGCAATCTCCGTCTCCCTTCGAGTTGCCCGCGCCGCCAGCAGGCTGGCTACATTCGCGCACGCCAGCAACAGCAGCAGTCCCGCCGCGCCGAGGAGCGCCCACAGCGCGGTCTCGAACCGTCCCACCAGGTGAACGCGAAGCGGCGTGACGATCACCGTGGCGTCCTGCGCGTAGTCCGCCGGATGCTCGCGCGCGACCTGGTGCTCGATGGCGTTCATCTCCGCTTGCGCCTGCGCCGCCGTGACGCCCGGCTTCAAGCGCCCGATCAGCCGATACCAGCGGCACGTACGGCACGCCAGATCGCCGGCGTCGACGCCCAGCGGCGCGAACAACTCGGGCGCCTCGCCAGGGTTTGACATGTGCAGCGGATGGAAGTCGGGGGGCAGTACTCCCACGATGGTGAAGCTGTCGCCGGTTGCCGGCAGCACGCGGCCGATCACTCCCGGGTCGCCGCCGAATCGCCGCATCCACAGGCCGTAGCTCAGGATCAGCTTGTTCCTCGTGTCGGGGCGATCCTCTTCCGCCAGGAACGAGCGGCCCAGGTGCATGCGGATCCCCAGGGCATCGAAAAAGTCCGCGTTGACGCGCATGCCCCGCAGAAATTCCGCCTGTCCGTGCACGATGGGGCGCGTGGCGAAGTCGTGCCACAGCGACAGACTCTCGAAGGAGTGGCCGCGAGCCCTCCAGTCCTCGGCCGTGCCGGCGGCCACGCCCTGCGGGTGGGGCGTTCGTCCGTCGGCCTCCACGATCGTTACCAGCCGGCCGGGATCGCGATACGGCAACTGGTTCAGCAGAACCGCCTTGACGATGCTGAAAACCGCCGTGTTGGCTCCGATGCCAAGCGCCAGCGTCACCAGCGCCGCCGCGGTGAATAGAGGTTCGTGGCAGAGCGCGCGCAGCGCGAACCTGGTGTCCCGCCAAACGCCCGTGGATCGCAGCATTGCCGACTACTTCGCCGCCGCCGCCGCCACCGTCACCGGCCCCAGCAGGCCGGACTCGAGCAGCTTCGAATCCTGCTTGTACGGCCAATAGTCAGTGAACGTGTACCGCGCCGCCCCCGGCTGCCGATCGCCGATCATCCGGTTCGGCCACAGATTCGTCACCTTCACCTCGATCCGATTCGGGCCGGGTTTCAGCGCATCCGTCACATCCACGCGGAACGGCGGCTTCCAGAGAATGCCGCCCACCGGCTTGCCGTTCACCGCCACCTCGGCGATCTCCTTCACTGTCCCGAGGTCAAGGACGAGACGCGCGCCGGGGCGGAACCAATCCCGCGGAGCTTCGAGGCTTCGAGAGTACGTTGCGGTTCCGGAGAAGTACTTCACCCCTCCCATGGGGCTCTCCGTCCATGACGCCAGCTTCTGGATCGTGACTTGAGGCGGCGCTCCCCAGTTGGGAGGGAAGCTCACCAGCCACGGGCCCTCGATCGTCGCCAGCGCCGTCGTCACCGTCCGCGGCAGCGTTCGTGAAGGAGCTGCCGCGGCCCGCCGGAACACGACGAAAACCGATCCATCCGGATCGAGATCGAGCGGCACCACAGTCCGCCCATTTTCGATCCTGTATGCGGCCGGCTCTATCAGGCCGGTGTCAGGGTGCCAAAGCTCGGCTTCCTTGCCGTCCACGCGATAACTGGTCTCGAAGCGTTCGGCGCGCTCCTTCTGGTTGGCGACGAAGTAAATGTCGGCGTTCGCGGCATGACGGTGGATCCACACCAGCTCGCTGTCGGATTTCGGACGGTTGTACTCGAAGTCGGGCGGGGTCTTGCCTGCGGCCAAAACCCGGTCCAGGCTTTGGCCCCACACGACCCTGCCCTTGCCGTAAGCATGCTCGGTCACGCTCTTGCCGTCGATGGGGCCCCAGACCTCGTTGGCGATGAAGCGCAGCTCTTCGTCCGCCGACGGATAGCCCGTCAGCCCCGGCGGCCCCGCCGGCCTGGGAGCGACCAGAGTCGCGCCCGCCGCCACCAGTTCGCGGATCTTGCGCGCCACCGGAACGCTCAACCGTTCGACGTCCTCCGGCAGCACCAGCGCGCGATAACTCATCCCGTCGGGCAGCGTGAGCCGGCCGTCCCTGACGGAAAGCCGGTTCAACAGGACATCCGCGTTCAGGTAGTCATAGCTGTAGCCGTCCGGCGGCGCCGGCTTCAATTCCTTCCAGAACGGAACCGTTGCGGGAGCGCCCTCGCCGTAAAAATACGCGATATCGCCCACGTACAGTCCCTGCTGGAGCAGATACGAGCACCGCGCCAGATACGTGTTCCACGCAACCGACTGTTCGGCCCAGGTGTTGTTGCGGGTGTAGTGCTGTCCGAACATCCAGAGCGTAAGGCCGGGCTTGTGCGCCTGGTCGACGAACGGTTGATGCACCGACGTGTGGAACACGATGCGGTTCACGCCGCGGGCGAAGTTCTGGTCCGCGAGCGGCTTCAGATAGAACGGCGACTGGGCCCAGCCCGGCACGTAGAACATGGTGGTGAACGACTCGGTGGCCGCGATCGGTTTCCCGTAGATGTGCGCCGCCGACGCTGCCTCGCGAACGTCGGCCGGATGGTCCGGGCTGTCCTTCTGCCCCGGAAGCGGCGTCCAGAACTCGCCCATCGGGATATCCACGCGGCCCTTGTTCAGGAGGCCGTCGCCAGTGGTCGGCAGGCCAGCTCCCATGGCTTCCGCGGCGAGGCCGACTCCACGCGTGTGGAAGTACTCGGTCGCCGCGCCGTAGTGGTTCTCAGCCAGCAGGTCGGCCAGCGTGCGCCGAAAATCCCAAAGAAAGCGGTCGCTCACTTCCGCGCTCCCGACCACCCGGCCCGTCAGCACCGGCAGGAACGGTCTGAGATCGTATCCGCGGCGGTTGCGGAATTGCTCCATCATGTCGTCGGTCCAGTTCTCCATGTTGGCTTCCCAACTGTCCATGACGAAGTAGCGGAAGCTCTTGCCGAAGTACGGGCCGAGCGCGTTCGACACCATGTCCACGTAAGTTTTTGCGTAGCTCTCGACGTACGTGCGATTGAGTTTGTCGACCTCGAACCCGGTCGCTTCCGGAGTGGCGGGATGGTTCTTCTCCCCGGTGAGCGAGTAACCCATCCGCAGGATGATCCACCTGCCGGGCGGCACGTCCCATTCGAGGCCGCCGTCCCCGCGCATTTTCGACGTGATGTCGATGACTTGATCGCGCGCCACCGCCTGCTGCGCCGGAACCGGCGGCGTTGCCGCGGAGTCGAACTCCATCATGTTGCCGAAGGCCGCCTTCTCCTGCCAGTGGTTGACGCGCGGTCCCGAGTGGAATTCGATCTCGGCAATCTTGAACGAGTGCGCCGTCGGAATGGGGAAATAGTCGGCGTACCGGTTCCGCTGGGGAGGATCGAACACCACGCGATAGAATCTCGCCGTCACCGGCGGATAGGAGTAAGTTCGCACCGGAAAGCCCGCGAACGTATGGCCCGGCCCCGGAAGGCTCAGCAGCGTCCGCCAGTGTTCGCCGTCCGGGCTCATCTGCACCTCTCCCTCCGGTATCGACGGCCCCCCGTACGTGCTCGCTTCTCCGGCGGCAATGGAGAACGCCTGCGTCCGGAAGGGCTGCGCGAATTCGAACTGGATCCACGCATTCTTCGCGCCTTCCGCGATCGGCAGCTCGATGCTGCGGGCCACGTCGCCATCCATCAGCGCGGCTGCGTCCAGTCCGGTCGCGCTGGATGTGACTTTCGGATCGAGGTCCGCCATTCGCACCTCTGCGTCCGGCAGGCGATACGCGATCACGGCGGTATCGGCGTAGTAAGTAGGATCGGGCGGCGCTGGCGGCTTTTTTTGCCGCGGTTTCGCGCCGGGAAGGTTTGGCGCTTCCGCGACCGGCTGATCCGGCGGCGCTGGTATGTTCTCGAACCGGCCGTTCACCGAAGGCGGATGGAGCAGCACGCCGCGGAATGTCTTCGGACCCTCGACGGCGGTCTCGCTCCACACCACCTTCTTCATCGCTTCGGCGGGTTTGACCCATGGTCCCGCGGTCTCGCTCCAGCCCCCCGAGGCCGCCATCGCCATCTCCAGCCCCAGGCGGTCGGCTTCGGCGGCGGCGTGGCGAAACGCCTCTTTCCATTCCGGCGTCATCCAGACCAGCCGCTTCTCGGTGAACTGGGGAACCCCCATGTCGCCGTCGAACATCTGCATTCCGGCGATCCCGACGCGCTTCATCCATTCAAGGTCGGCCGTGATGCCCTCTTTGGTGACGTTCCCGTTCATCCAGTGCCACCACGCGCGCGGTTTGGCCGAGTCGGGCGGGTTTTGGAACCCGCGTTCCAGGTCGCTCGCGGGCTCTTGCGCCAGAGCGCAGACCACCGCGGCTAGGAATCCGATTGCGACAGTCCTTGCGGTTTTCAAATGGAACCTCCCAGCTTGTTCGCGGCTGCCTCCATCATGATGAAGAAGGCCTGGCCCTCCGTCGCGACCCCGGCACGGTCGAAGTCGGGCGCGCCGCACACTCCCTGAACGTAACCGAACGCATCCATCTTCGCCCGCGCCGCGCTCCGCATTCGGCCGGCTGCGCGCAGGTACTCGCTGGGCAGCCACTCGCCCAGCACGCCGGTGTAGATCGCGAACGACAGCATCTGGGCCAGGTTCGTTTCGACGAACGTCTCGGGGCGGTCCACCACGTTGTGGAAAAGCCCGTCGGGGCGCTCGAAGGCGAGGCAGCCGTCGATGATGTCTTTCGCGAAGGCGGCCAGCCGCTTGCGGTCCTCAGAGCGATCCGCCGGCAGGCTGCGAATCACGCGCGCCAGTCCGGCCGCCGCCCAACCATTGCCCACTCCCCAGAATGCCCCGTCCGTGAACTTGCGTGCGCCGTCGTCCCAGATGTGCGCAAGCAGCTTCTTTCCGGGGTTCCAGAGCCGCTTGCGATAACCATCGATCTGGCGGAGGGCCTCGTCGTAGTGGCCGGTAGCGGCCAGAAATGGCGGAGCGCCATTGAGGCCATCGGACCACATCTCGGGCTGCTTGAAGACGTGGTATAGCGTTCCATCCGCGCAGCGCGGCGCCCGCAAACGAATCCAATCGAGCAGCCCGCGGGCGGCTTCCTGGATCTGAGCGTCGCCGGTCATCTCGCCCGCCCGCCAATACGCTACGCCGCCCATGGCCGGATCGGTCGGGCTGCCGGAGATCACCACCGCCAGGCGGCCGTCAGGGACTCTCTGCACCATGGCGGCCTTGGTCAGCAGGATCACGCGGTCGCGATCGCCGGCTTCGAGAAAGGCCTGGGCCAGGATCCCCTGCTCCCAGTCGCGCCGCTGCATGGCCAGCGCCGCCTCGGCCGCTCTGCTGATCCACCGCTCGCCGCCCTGTTGGGCCGGGGCACCGGGCGCCACAAGCAATCCGGAACTGCAAAGAAATCGGCGACGATTCATCGGCCAACCATTCTAGCGCCAAGCCCCGAGCCCGTTGTTACACTGAAACTTCGAGGGGACCCCGATGAAATCCACATTGCTCTGGCTTGTGCTGCTCGCGCCCGCGCTGGCGCCCGCCCAAACCGAAAAGCTTCACGCACTCTTCTCCGACGCCTTCGAAGCGCAACTGCGCGAATCGCCGGAGATGGCCACTTCCGTCGGCCGGAACGAGTACAACAACCGCTGGTCGGACTGGTCGCCGGCTGCGATCGAGCGTCACCGCGCCCGCCTCGCGGCTCTCGTCGCGGACCTGGACCACGTGTCCCTCTCGGGCGTCCCGGCCCAGGACCAACTGAGCGCCAGGCTCCTCCGCTACATCTCGCGGCAGGACCTGGACGACCAACCGATCCAGCTCTACCTGCTGCGCGTCAGCCCGCTCTACGGGCTCCACAACGCGGTCTACATCACCGTGGACCGCATGCCCGCGCGCTCCGTCGCCGACTACCAGAACATCATCGCCCGCCTGCGCGCCATCCCCGTCTACGTGAATCAAAATATCGCGTTGCTCGATGAGGGCATCGCGCGCGGCATCGTGCAGCCGCGCGTGGTGGCGGACCGGGTGAGCCAGCAGATTGCGGTGCAGGCCGGCCAGGACGCGAACACCACCGCGCTGCTGGCCGCCTTTCGCAACTTCCCGCCGAACATCCCGAAGGAGGAGCAGGAAAAGCTCCGCGGCCAGGCCGTCGCCGCCTACCAGGAACAGTTCCTCCCGGCCTGGAAGAAGCTGCAGGCTTACATGACGGAAACCTACGCGCTCAAGGCCCGGCAGACCACCGCCGTCACCGCCCTTCCCAACGGCAAGGAGCTTTACCGCCTGCTGATCGAGCGTGCCACCACCACCAGCATGACGCCCGAGGAGATCCACCGCCTGGGCGAGTCCGAGGTGCGGCGCATCGAAACGGAAATGGAGGCGGTGGCGCGCGAGACCGGTTTCAACGGCACGCTGGCCGAATTCCAGCGCAAGCTCGCCGCTTCGCCCGAACAGCACTTTCGCAGCAAGGAGGAGATGCTGGTCTGGTGCCGCAACATCGCCAAGATCATCGAGCCTCAACTGCCGCAGCTCTTTTCGCACCTGCCTGCGTTCGTTTACGGCATCCGCGCCATTCCGGAGGACCGCGAACAGGCCTCCGCCACCAACGCCGAGTTTCCCAAGCCCGATGGCAGTGCTCCCGGCTGGATGAACCTGAATACCTACCAGCCCGAGAAACAGGTGCGCTACGACAAGGAATCGCTGACGCTGCACGAGGCCGTTCCGGGCCACATTCTGCAAGGCGCCATCGCCCAATCGATCACGGGCGTGCCGGAGTTCCGCCGCTTCTATTTCAACTCGGCCTTCGGGGAAGGCTGGGCGCTGTATGCCGAGTCGCTCGGTTCCGAGCTGGGGTTGTATCGCGATCCGTACACGCGCTTTGGACGGCTGGCGAGCGAGCACTTCCGCGCGGTACGCCTGGTGGTCGATACGGGTCTGCACGCGTTGGGCTGGAGCCGCGAGCAGGCGATCGCCTATTTTACGCAGCATGCGCCCGAGGAATCCACCGCCGAGATCGACCGCTACATCGCCTGGCCCGGTCAGGCGCTGGCTTACAAGATCGGCGAGCTCAAGATCCAGGAGCTCCGCCGCCAGGCCGAGAAGGCACTGGGGCCGAAGTTCGACATCCGCGCCTTTCACGACGCCGTCCTGCGCAACGGCGCCCTCCCGCTCGACCTGCTCGACGCGCAGGTGGGGACGTATTACCGGTAGGCTCGAGCGGTCTTTACTCCTGCTCCGTCACCGGACTACCATGCAGGAATGATGTTCGACTGGCAACCTGAGTACAGCGTAGGCTTCGCCGAGATTGACGCCCTTCACCGGCAGGTCTTTCAAACGGCGGGAGAACTTCATGCGGCAATTGTTGCAGGCCGGCCCCAGGACACCCTGGCGCAGTTGCTGGCTGCGGTCGTCTCCCGCACGCGGGCGCACTTTACGGCCGAAGAATCGCTGATGCAGTCGTCGCAGTACCCCGAGTCCGCCAGGCACAAAGGCAAGCACGAGGCGATGGGGGTCAAGCTGATCGCCCTGCAAGACTCGAGGCCCAGCGTCGAGATGATGCAGTCGCTCAAAAGCCTGTTGATCCGGCACATCGACGAAGAGGACCGCGAGCTGGGGCGCTACCTCGCAAGCCGCGCTTAGCGCCCGAGCCGCGCCTTGATGCGCCTCGCCCGCAAGAAGCGGAGGGGCTCCCCCCACTTACCGGCCCGAGGAGCCGAAGCCGCCGCCGCCGCGATTGGTGTCGTTGAGCTCGGCTTCCTCCCATTCCACCCGCTCATACCGCGAAACCACGAGTTGCGCGATTCGGTCTCCGCGCACGATCCGGTACGGCTCCCGGCCCAGGTTCAGCAGAATCACCCGGATCTCGCCCCGGTAACCGGGATCGATCGTGCCGGGGCTATTCGGCAGCGTGATGGCGTGCTTGAGCGCCAGGCCGCTGCGCGGGCGGACCTGCGCCTCGAACCCCGGCGGCAACTCGATGGCGAGGCCGGTGCCCACGGCCCGCGGCTCGCCCGGCGCCAGCACCGCATCGGCGGCGGCGCGCAGATCGAGCCCGGCGTCCTCCTCCGGTCCGTGCGCATACTCGGGCAGAAACGCGTTGGCGTCGAGGCGTGTGATCTTCACTCGCATGGGCTTCTCACAGCATACCCTGCCCGCGCCTCAAACCACCTCGATCGTCACCGCGGGAAACCGCCGCGAGCCTATTGCGAGCTCCAGTCGATGCGGCCCCGGCCCAATGCCGGCGGGCAGGGGAAAGGTCATCTCGAATAGCTGCGGCACCGGATCGACGCACTGCGATTCGAACTCCGGAACCGGGCAATCGTCCACGGCGGCGCGGAACTGGCTCGCGTCCGCTACGTCTTCGAAGACTGCCGTAATGGAGCGGCTGACGATACGCGTCATCGAGAGCAGTTCGCCGGCATCGCTGATCCGGATCAGGTGAGGGACGGTGGGGCCGGGAGGGATCACGCGCAGAATGCACGGCGGCGCGATCGGTTCTCCCCGGTAAAACAGTTCGACCGGCTGAAGGCCCGGCTCGATTCCCGCCGGGAGCTGGATGTTGAACTGCTGGAGGTTGTCGGATCCGGGCGGGCCGAGGAAAGGTCCCAGGTACATCGGCGTCGCGGGGGCGTGCCCCACCTTGACTTCCAGCGAGTTCAGGTCGCTATCGGCGGGCAGCCGCTCGATCCACAGCGAGGCGAACGCCCAACGGCCGTGCGCCGGCACGACCGGCGAGGAGTCCTGGGTGATCGCGATGCGCCGGATCTGCGCCGGCCCGGCCGGGGGCGGCGCATCGCGGCGAGGTTTCTGGAGGGTCACCGCCATGCGCGGCGTCGCGGCGGCTTCGAGCGCCATCAGCAGCATGCCGGTCTCGCGCGCGAACTCCGCGATCTCGGGGCCGCCGATGCGCGCGCCACGCCAGGTGTCTGGAGCCTCCGTTGTCCCCGGCAGGCCGCTCGCCTGGAACCAGAACACGCCGCCTGGCGCCAGCACGCGGCAGGCCTCCCGCAGGTAACCGAAGATCGCCTGGCGGCTCGGAATGTGCTGGAAGACGGCGTAGGAGTAAACGAAGTCGAAGGATTCGTCGGCGAAGCCAGCCAGGTCGGTCCCGCGGCCCTGGTGGACGTGCGCGTTGGGAATGCCCCGCAGCCGTTCGCGCGCGCCGCGCACCATCTCGTCCGAGACGTCAATGCCGTGGATCTCGCCGACGTGCGCGCTGAGGGGCCGCATCAGCCGTCCCAGGCCGCAGCCGATTTCGAGCGCCCGCCGGCAGCGCGGAGCCGGACGCGGCGGCAGGCGCAAGAGCTGGCGCGTCAGGCCGAGCGCCAGTTCGAGGCCGCTGGCGAAGAACTCCTCGTCGTCCTGATTCCGCCGGCCGAATGCGGCGTAGTACTTGCCGTCGCTGCGCGCGCGCTCGTTCCAATCGTCGCGCATGCGCCGGCAGAGGGCGTCATCCATGGGAACCACCATTATCCCCAACCCCGTACAATCGAGTTCATGGCCATCGAGTTCCTGCGAGTCAGCTTCCCCCCGCTTGAAGAGCTGAGCGCGACGGCGCCGGATGGGGCCGTCATCGGCGTTGTGGGAGAGGACGGCGCAGGCGGCCGTTCGCTTCTGCGCCTGGCCGCGGAGCGCGAGCGGCCTGCCGCGGGTCAGGTGCGGGTGCGCGGGATGGCGCGGCTGCTCGGCCCCGGTGACCCCTGGGAGCCGGGCACGGCGGACGCGCTGCTGCTCGATCACGCGCTGGCCGAGCGGGACGCTCTGGTGCGGGCTCGCGCCGCCATCGACATCGAGCGGCTGCGGCGGGCAGGTGGAACTGTGCTGATCCTGGCGCACGAAGACGCGCTCCTGCGGCAAGTGTGCGATGAAATCTGGTGGCTCGACCGCGGCCGGCTGGCGGCGAAAGGCGATCCCGGCGAGACGCTCGACCGCTACCAGCGCCACATCGCGCGCCGGCTTCGGGAGAGCGGCGAGGCAACGGCGGCGCTTGAGCCGAGCCTTCGGCGCGGCGACGGCCGCGCGCGCGTCCTGAGCGTCGAGACGCTCGACGGGGCGGGGCGGCCGACGGAGGTTTGGCAGGGCGGGGAAGAGGCCGTGGTGCGGGTCACGGTCCGTTTCGCCCAGCCGGTCACCGATCCGGTGGTGGGCATCATGATCCGCAACCGCATCGGTCTCGAAGTCTACGGCACCAACACCGGACTCGAGCGGCTCACGCTCGGCCCCCGCCAGGCGGGCGACACCGTCGCGGTGACGTTCTCGTTCCTCTGCCAGTTGTGCCCGCAGATATACACCCTGACGGCGGCCTCGCACGATCCCGATGGCGTCTGGCACGACTGGCTCGAAGACGCCGTGCTGGTTTCAGTGGCGGGCAGCCGCTACACCGCAGGTGTGGTGAACCTCCGCGCGCAGGTCAAAGCGGAAGCTTGCTGAGGGGCTGCGCGCGCCGCCGGAGCCACTCGGAATTGACAACATGAAAATGTGTTAACGTCAGAGTATATTCGGTAGCCTCAGAGGGGGTTCGTATGCCTGACGAGTCCACACCGGAACAGCGAGCCAATGCCGTCGAAAATGCACTCGACTCCACGCTAAAAGCGGTCCGCGACAAGGCCCTGGAGTTTCAGCGGCTCGCGGATCGACAGCGCAGGCGCTACAACTGGGCAAGAGCAGCCACCGTGATCCTGGGAGTTCTCACGCCGACGTTCGTCACCTTTCAAACCCAGCACAGCGGATCGCCACAGCTCGCATTTTGGCTTGGCATCTTTGCGATCGCGATTACGGCCGCGGCAGGAATAGTAGCCGGCCTCCAAGCCTCCTTCAAATGGGGCGAGGGTTTCGGGCGGGCGACGACAACGAGCCTTGAACTCGAAGAATTGGCAAACGCGATCGACCTGGAAGCGCTCGTCGTGCGAACCAGCCCGGACTACGTGTTGAAGTACACCAAGCTCACGGAATACCGCGAAAGAGCGCTGCGCCAAAAACACTTGATTATTCGAAAATACACCGAGGGGGAACTCGCGCTGATCCAGGAGGCCGACCGAGCACAGCGGGACAAGAAGGACGGCCCCCAGAACCGAGAGCTCCTTCCAGGATGATCCCCGCTGCACCGCGGACGTGGTGAACCTGCGCGCGGGTCTCGGTCGAAACGGTGCGATTACTGCTCGCCGCGGCGGCGCCGGGTGAGCCAGGGCTCGATCGCGCCGGGGTTGTCGAGCACTTCGCGCTCGACTTCGCGGAACTGGCTGTCGATCACCAGCCGCTCGATAGCCGTTCCCAAGGTTGCGTCGCCACTCTCGGCCCGTTTCCGCTCGATGAGGGACAGGATGGCCGCGCAGAGCTCGATGTGATGCACCGTGTTGCTCATGGCCTATCCTCCTACCCGATTAGACGCAAGGTTGGGCGCGAAGTTCCAGGAAGGTGGCAGGCTGGACGCGGCACGGGCTGCCGCGTTGCTGTTGGGTGTTCTGCTTCATGGAGCGACGCCGGAGGAATGCTTTAGGGCCCTCGGCCCGGCACCTGGCGTTCCATCGTCACCGTAGCGTCACCGGGGCTATCGCAGCGCGGGGGGGAAAGAGCGCAAACGGCAGGGAACGAATGGCGTCCCCAGCGGGATTCGAACCCGCGTTACCGCCGTGAAAGGGCGAAAGGGACTTTTGACTCCGTTATTCCTCAGCCACTTACGGGTGGCTCTTGAACGCGAATCCAACCGGATGCGTTACCGTAGCGTTACCAGACTTACGACTCCTGGAATGTCGTTAGCCGCATTCTGAAGGCGCAGGAAGGCCCGAGGGCCGCTAGAAGGTAAGAGACCCCTCCCTGCCTTCTGGCGACCGGGGGGGCGGGTCAATCCATCGCAAGGAACGCAGGCGCGGGGGTAGGGCGTATCGCGCCGTGTGTCGCGGATGCGCAAGAAAAATTCAAAGATCCAGCGTGGGTCCGCGTTGCATCGGGTGGGAGGGCATCGCAGCCGGTTGGAGTCCCGCAGGCCTGAGAAACCTCAAATAGTTCGATTTAATTGCCCTGTGCGGCTGGCTCGACGGCTTTCACTAGATATCCCTCCCTATCGAGAGTGGAAACAGAGTTGTGTACTGCGGTAGGGGGGATTTCTCGTGAACCGTGGCGCTGGCGGCGGTTCCGATAGTTATTGAGACTTCTTAAGGGAGGCCTGTCCCCGACTTGGGCCGCCGGACTCGGGGCGAGCCTTGGACGGCGTAGAATGAGAGGGCGATGGAGGAATTCGGGGCACCCCTCGTGGACATGCGAGAGGGAAAGGAAGCGATCCAATGGGGACCGAGCGCGGCGGCTTCCGCGCGAGGAATTCCATGAGACAACATGCGATCAAATCACGAGAGAGACGGTGGGCGGTAGTTGTGTGTACGGTGCTTCCTCTGCTGGTGGCACAGTCGGCTTTCGGTCAGAAGACCGGATTTCAGTTCAACGGTCGCGCGTGGGAATCATTTTCGGAGGCTATGAAGCTCGGGTATGTCCTGGGTTTCACTGAAGCAGTGAGCACGGGCGTGTGCGAGCAAGAGAGACTACCATGCCATATGCAGATGGGAGAGATGACGAAGGCCGTGGACCGTGTCTACGAGGAACCCGAGAACGTTTTGCTCCCGATCCCGATGGCGATACACATTGTGACGATGAAGGCGGCCGGGATGGACCCAGCCGCTTTCGAAAAAGAAGTGGCCGCGCTGCGGCGTCTGGCCAAAGCGCTCGAAGGCGCATCGAAGGCCCTCGAAGAACCATCGAAGCGCAACTAAGGCGGCGGGGTGCTCGCTGCCGCGAATGGCGAAGTTCGTCAAACGGGCTTGGGGCAACTGAATTCCGCGTCCGGTTCCTGGTCGGTGCTGTAAAAGCCGTACAGCGTGTGTTTCTGTGTTTGCGAAGTTTCCGAAACGCCACGGCCTCGCGGCCGAGATCAGCATACCACAAGGGCTGTGCCTTCGAGCCGCTGAGGCTCATCTTTTTAGGGAAATTGTGGCGTATGAAGCCGGAGCCTACGCTCGACGGATGAAGGTGAGATCTGGCCTAGACGGCCCCCGTCAGAACTCCGCGGCCCCGGTTCCTCCCCAGGAAGTCCGATACCAGCCCGCCCAGAACGCGCAGCCTGGAATCCCGAAACCCCAACCCCTAGAGAGAGGGATTACAGGATTTCACCCCACTCCGTGAGGTAGTAGGCTAACGCCCTACTACCTCACTCGGCGGAATGCGGTGGAATTGCGATTGCCAAAGGGCCAGGGCTTCGGCTGCCACCGGACTTTAGCAAGTGATAGGCTCGGGGAATGGTCTGGAACCGGGCATTCGATTGGTTCAGCAGGCTCACGGCCTATCAGAAGATCCTTGAACTGGCAGGCCTGTGGAAGTTCATATGGATCGGAGCGGCTGTGCTAGGCACGGTTTTGCTTGGCCTATGGGCAGCCATACTAAGGCTGCCGCTGCCCGTGATAGTGGTACTGGTGCTGATCTGCTTAGCGGCTCTGACGGCCTTGATTGGGCACGGTATAAACGGCTATGAACGACTCGCGGCATGGAAAGCGAGCCGCCCAGAGGTCAACCTGAAAGTTTCTCGCAAAGCAAAAGTTATTGTAGCGATCCTTGTCGTGCTCGCCGCTATTGGGTGGATTGCGAGTCGGTCCAGAGTGTCCACGATCCCTACACCGAGCCCGCCACAAGCGAAAGTCGAAGCGAAGGAAACTCCTGCGGGCTCAATGCCAGCTTCGGGCGAGACAAAACAGACACCGCCGCCTTCGCCGAGGAAACCAGTCGCCACTGTGCGTAAACCATCCGTGACAAAAGAAAGCGCCGCAACTTCCGAGAGCGGTGAAAAGGCCCCGCCGCAGCCACAACAACCGCCTGCACCGATGGTGGTTGCACCGGGTGGGGCGGTGTCTTTTGGGCAGCAGGGGGGCATCACCGCTGGACAGGTAAATATACTCCCAACCAAACGGGAGCGCTCGCTGCCCGAGGATGTCCAAGAAGCGATGTGCGTCGAGCTACAGAAAGACCCAGGAACGGTTACGATCTCTGCCTTTATGGGAGACGGAGAAGCCTATAGGCTAGCAAAGCAATTTAGGACGGTATTTGAGAGGGCTGGATGGAAACTCAAAGACAATGCAATCAGTTCCTTCATGATGAGTGGTGAGCCGTGGACGGGAGTTCAGGTCGAGCTTCCGTCAGTCGGAACAGTTGGAGAAACCGTAAACATAAGTGGATCACGATGGCTCGGGTTCAGCGTGGTGGATCGAGCGCTGAAGTTTCTCAAGATGGAGTATTCAGCCAAGGTGGTTCCTAGTCCGACCGAGCAGCCGCCAAGCATATCAGTAGGCCCAAGGGGGAACTAGGCAGCGATTATGCAACGGAGTGAATCTGCAAGCAATACAATGTCCAAGAGCGACCACAGCCTGCCGGTAAGGGGCACCTCCAGGTCTTTGAGTACCCGGCGGTGCCAGAGTTGGCCCCTCGTGGGCCGCCGGAGTCGTTCGGGATGAACAAATGCAAGTAGAGGGCTCCCACAGAGACGGCTGGATATACAATCGATACCAGCAGGGATGGCAAAGCCACACCTAAGAACTGCGGCTGCGTCGGTTCCCACAAAACAATTCTACGCTAAACTGTTCTGTTTGTAAGACAGTAGTGCTAGGAGGAAACCGGCAACGCCGGTGGGTTTATGTTGTGAACCCGGAACGGCAAAATGGAAATCCGTGCCTGAATGATGCAACCGCCGGTCTTGTCCGCCGGGCCTAAGTGGTCGGACCTTTCAGTCGAGGCGCTCTAAACCCGCGCCACAGCAGAAAGGATCCTGCAACAAGGAACAATAACGACGGCAGCCATGGGTCCGGAGTAACCGCTACGAAAAGCAGGGAGCCAGCAACAAGGCATCCACCGAACCAAGTGGCAACTCCTCTTCCAGCGGACCAATTTGGCCGAAAGGAGCGCCAGAACAACAGCGCCCCCGGGAGGAGGAAGTTAATGCTGCTAAGACGTGCAACCTGCGTTGCCGCCCGGTAGGAAGTTGGAGACGGTCTTACAAGAGTGACGATGCCGACGGCCAAGCTGAGCACCGCGACAACCAAACCACCGGTGCTAAAGCGCTTCTGGGACATGATACCCTCCATCTCGGAGAGCCTTGTGGCATTCTGCGCAGTGCTCCCTGAACGGTTATCACCAGACATGGTACACGATCTGAGGAACAACTGCGGAACCGGATCAAGAGGCAGTCTGATGGCTAAAGACCTTGACGGCATTTAAGCCGGATCTTCCGCGCTGATGGCGATGAACTGCGACTGGCCTTTGAAACGATCTTCTCAGTTTCGGAGTGTCTTCGACAAGACTTGTCTGCGGCGCAAGACGATTGTCGCAAGGCCCAGCAGGCCCGTGACCAGCAGTAGAAAGCTCGTGGGTTCCGGACTGCCGGTTCTGGTCCAAGTTCCGGGTTCGTAGTACTCACTCAATGTATATGCGTCGTAGTTATAGAACACGTTGGTGCTGTCGCTCGGGCAACCGGCATCGGGTGGTCCGGATACGCCGAAGCAGGTGTCTACGTATCCAGATGAGGCGTTGATGTTGACAAACCAGGATACAATCGCCCCAGCAGCGTTTGTGGTCACAGTAAACTGGGTAGCTGCCAACTCGTAGAGGCCGTTGTTCATGATGTAGTTGCCGGTGTCCCAGACGGTTCTTCCGTCCGTGAAGGTGAAATCAAGAACGGTACCCCCTGCGGTGTCCGGTTCGAGGGTCTGGGTTGTACTTGGTGCGAGGAGGGCTGCTAATGTGAAAGAACCCGAGACGTTCGACACACCACAGCATCCGCCTATATAGTGAAAGGTATTGCCGGTGTATGTGTAGGTGATCGGGGTCGCTCTGGCGGATTGCGCCAGGCCAACCATCAACAGTGCACCTGCCATCAGCACCGCTCGGGCAACCTGGATTCGTGGTAGAAAGTCCTTGGCTGGGGACTTGTTCATGGTGTCCTCCGTGCGGCGGGATTTCGACTCTTGCTCCCGATTGCCAGTCAACCGGGAGTTCCAGTTTGGACTCCCGCGTCCGAATCAGTGCGCACCCAGCCAGCATCCTGGGATCCTCTGAGTTGCAACTCGCCGCCTGGCAGAGAAGCCAGGATCCTAACTTTGGCCTCCAAACGCTGAAGAGTGTAACACCGATCGCCTCGACTGTGCCCAACTTTTCGGCAGCGCGTCGCCGGAAGCCGTACCAGTACCCATGGGAAGTGGGCGGTGCCCTCTCCAGCCGAAGCCAACTGGCTTAGGCCAGCTCCGTCCATAACGATAACCCATTTTGAATCAAGATGTTCTGTAATCTTCACAATTCAATACACTTATCCGCATGTGGCGGGGTCCGTTCGGAGTTCCGGGGTGTGAGATGATCGAAGGTCATGGATGAACGCTTGGGTGTTTCGGATTGCCGTGCTCTGCTCGGGACGGAAGCGGAGAGCATGTCAGACGAGGACGTAGCGGCCCACACGGAAGAACTGTACGAAATCGCTGGTGTGATGGCGGACGCCTTTGAGTTGGCGACGGCGGGAAGCGACGAAGCAAGTTTGGCGTCCCCAGCGGGATTCGAACCCGCGTTACCGCCGTGAAAGGGCGATGTCCTAGGCCGGGCTAGACGATGGGGACCTCAGGAAGAACCGAGTACCTTCACTACTCTAGCGGTCGGCCCGAGCCGCAGTCAACCGGCGGCGGAGAGCTTGGCGCGGTTGAGAGAGCTGGTCCAGGAGATCCATTCAAAACAGAAGCAGAATCAGATGTTTGGGACGGCTAGAAAAGTTGGCTGCGGAATCGCTGTGCTAAGATCGTATTCTCGTGACCAGGGACCAGGTCCTCTCGTTCATCAAAGAGACCGCGATCGTGCCGGTGGTGCGCGCGGCGAGCGCGGCCGAGGCGCTGCGGGCGATTGAGGCGACGTACAGGGGCGGCATACGGGCGGCGGAGATCACCATGACCGTTCCCGGCGCGTTGCGGGTCCTGGAGCAGTGCGCCGAACAGTTCGGAGAGAAGCTGGTGATCGGCGCCGGGACGGTTCTCGATCCGGAGACCGCTCGATCCTGCATACTGGCGGGGGCGCAATTCCTGGTGACGCCGAGCCTGCGCGTCGCGACCATCGAGATGGCACGCCGGTACGGGATAGCGATCGTGCCCGGCGCGCTGACGCCTACCGAGGTTCTCACCGCGTGGGAATCGGGCGCCGACATCGTCAAAGTCTTTCCCTGCCTGGGAGGCCCGGCTTACATCAAGGCGCTCAAAGGGCCGTTCCCGCAGATCGATATGATCCCGACCGGCGGCGTGAACCTGAAAAGCGTGGGCGAGTTTCTGAAAGCCGGGGCGTGCGCCGTAGCGGTCGGGGGCGACCTGGTGGATGCCAAGAGCATCGCCGAGGGGCGGTTCGACCGGATCGAAGAGAAGGCCAGAGAATACGTGGAGGCGGTCGCCGCAGCCAAGGCTGAGCTGAGGCGCGGCGCGGCTGCCGACTCGCCGCGGTCCGCATGACGGGATTTCAAGGTTGTTTATGGAGTCTTCGGCCGCACCAGAGGCGCAACGGCGCCGACCGACCATCGTCAGTCCTTCGCTCGCGCGCGACCTCCGGCGTCTGAAGCGCGCGGCTCCATTCATGGTGGTCCTGTTATTGGTCGTCGGCGCTTTCTGCATGGCCTCCTTCGGTTCCGGGATCGCCATGGGGCCGCAGGAACAGTGGACCACGCCGCTCGCGACCGCGATTCGCTTCGGGCTCAGCCCGCAGACCGTCTCGTTCACATCCGCCGATGGGATTCCGCTCAAGGCCTGGTGGGAGCAGCCGTGGAACGTGACGGCGCCCAAGGGCACCGTGATCCTGGTGCACGGCTCGCAGACGAACAAGACCGGCATGGGGTACACGGCCGCCAGACTGGTGCCGCAAGGCTTCTCCGTAATGTTGCTGGACCTGCGCGCGCACGGCGAAAGCGGCGGGGATTACACCACCTTCGGCTACAAGGAAGCGCTGGACGTGGAAGCCGCGATCCAGTGGACCAAGGCGCACGCGAGCGGCGGCCGGATCGCGCTGTTGGGCTACTCGTCGGGCGCGGTGGCGGCCCTGTTTGCGGCGGCGCAAACGCCGGACATCGCCGCGGTCGTCGCCGACAGCGCGTACGTGGATGCAGAGGACGTGCTTCGCCGGGAGAAGCAGTTCCTGGACCATGCGCCTTCCAACGTCAATGTGCCTTTTGGGCACCGCACGCGCCTGTGGCTCTTCACGGCTCCGGGCTTCGCGTGGTTTTCCCAGGGCGTGTTCCGTCTGCGCGCGGGAGTGCCCTTCGAGCCGCCGGAGGCGAACGTGCTGAAGGCGGTTGAGCGGATCGACCGCGCTCAGGTGCTGTATCTTGCGGCGGAGCAGGATCCCGTGGTGCCGCGCGCCGTAACCGAGCAGCTCTATCGCGCCACCGCAAGCCCCAACAAGCAGGTGTCGATCCGGCCGGGAGCGTTTCATTCGGCGATGGCCGCCGACCCGCCCGGCTACGTCGCTACGGTCTTGGCGTTTCTCAACGGCGTCTTCGGAACGCAACCGGTCCCCGGCGCCGCGAGTCCCCAGCCGCACTAGCGAGCCGGCGGCAGACGGCGTCTCGCGACGATCCGTTTATCGGAGGCGGATCCTGTAGGCCTCGAGCGTCGAGCCGAGGGCCTGGCGAAGCCGGGAGATGGCCTTGTTGGCGTCCAGGCGGGCTTCTACGTCGCGGCGGCGCGAATCGGCGTACTCGTTCTGGCGGGTGAGCACCAGGAAGTTGGTCGACTCGCCGGACTGGTACATGCGCGTCTCGCTGTCCAGTTTCTCCTTGGCGGCGCGCATGCTCGCCTCGGAGGCCACGATCCGCTGCCGCGCCGTGGCGAGCGCCTGCATCGTGTTCCGCACCTGCGCTTCGACGCCCAGCTCCAGACGCGTCTGCTCGAGCTTGAGCCGGCGCTCCAGGATCGTGCTTTCGGCCAGGCTGGCGTGCGCGGCGCGGTTGCGCGGGGTCAGGTCGAGGGTCAGGCCGACCTGTACGGTGGGATAGTTGCCGCTGAACAGGTTCGAAAGCGACCTGCCATAACCGCCGCTGAGGCTCGGCGGCAGAGCGCCGAAGCTGAAGACGAGGGGCGGGAGCCCGGCGGGGATGGACAGTTCATTGATCTGGTTGGTCATTGCGCCGAAGAGCTCGGTAAGCGGATCGGTCGCGGCCACCGTGCCGGCAAGCCCCGTGTTGGCGTACGCGGCTACGAGGTTCAACTGCGGCTTGACCTGGTCGGCGCTGAGCTTGGTCTGGATGGCCGCCACCTGCCGCTGGGTGGCGATCATGTTCATTTCGGGACGCTGTTTCAGAGCGGAGTTGACCGCATCCGGCAGGCTGCGGGCTTCCGGCGGTTCCAGCGTCTCAATGTCCACGGGCAGGATCTCCTCGTCCCACAGCGCGTTCTCACGCGAAGACGTCAGCAGGATTTTGAGGGCGTTCTCCGCCTCAGTGACGGAGCCGATGCCGGAGTAGTACGTGTCCAGGCGGCGCTCGAGCTCGGCCTCGGCGGCCGAGATCTCGACCTGTGCCTGGGTGCCGGCGGCCACCATGCGCTTGGTCATCTCCAGTTGCCGGCGGGCCCATTCGACGTTGTCGGAGAGCACGTCGACGGCCTGGCGCGCGGCGACCAGCCCCCAGTAGGCCAGCTCGACACGGGTGACCACGTCGATGTTGCGCAGCGCGAAATCGGTCTCGGAAAGATCGAGCCGCTTGCGCCGGATCTTCAGCCCGGCGCGATAGGGATCGATGGCGCGGTTGCGCAGCAGCGGCTGCGTGTAGCTCAGCAGGAGGCGGGTGTTGAAATAGGGGTTCAGCGATTCGAAGGGGTTGGTGGTGGACTGGCGGCTGCTCTCGAAATCCACGCCCAGCCCGCCGCCGCCCCAGGGGAGGGCCTGCCGCACGGAGAAGTTCTCGGCGTGCACGTGCTCGGAGAGGACGCCATCCGTGCCCATGAGAATGGAGCCGGTGGGGATCTTCGCCGAGAGAATCGACGGCGACCATTGCAGGGTGGTGTCGAGGTAGCCGTGCGCTCCTTTGAACGCCTGGACGGCGTCGGCGCGATTGGTCTTCTCGATCTCGATATCGAGGTTCTCGCGAAGGGCCATCTCGATGGCCTCCGGGAGCGTCAACTTGCGCTGGGCAGCGCCGACGCCGACGCGCGCCGGCGACAGGCCGGAGGCCTGTGTCGCTTGGGCGGACAGGCCGGAGGCCTGTCCCACTAGGAGCAGGAGGACGAGCGCGGCGGTGACGGCGGCGGCGCGGCGGACCTTGACGCGGCTCCACAGTCTGAGATGGCCGAGGTCGTCGAACAGGGAGTAGGCCACCGGGGTGACCAGCAGCGTCAGCAACAGGCACAGAGTCTGGCCGCCGATGACCACGATGGCGATGCTGCGGCGCGAGGAGGCGCCGGCGCCGCCGCCCAGAGCCATGGGAAGCATGCCCGCGACCAAAGAGGCCGTGGTCATGAGGATGGGCCGCAGCCGGTCCTCGCAGCCGCGGAAAATCGCCTCCAGGCGCGGCTGGCCTTCCTTGAAGCGCAGACTCTTGATGTGATCGATCTGCAGAATGGCGTTCTTCTTGACGATACCGAACAGCATCAAGATGCCGAGCGAGGTGTAAATGATCTGAAAGTTCTCTCCGGCCAGGACCAGGGTCAGCAGCGCGAAGGGCACCGCAAGCGGCAGACTGATGAGGATGGTGATGGGGTCGATGAAGCTCTCAAACTGCGCCGCCAGCACCATGTACATAAAAATGATCGAGAGCAGGAACGCGACTACGAAGCCCATCGACGCGCGCCCGAACTCCCTGCTGCGCCCGAGCAGGCCGACGTGGTACTCGGGCGGCAGGTTCAGAGAGGCGGTGGCGCGGTCCAGCACGGCGATCACGTTGCTGAACGACTGGCCTTCGGCGAAGTTGGCGGTGAGCATGATCTGCCGCTGGCGGTTCACGCGATCGATCTGGGTGGGGCCGGTGCCCTCCTCGACCGCGACCAGGTTGGAAACCGGGACGTTGCCCAGCGCCGCGGAAGGGACGTAGAGGCGCTCGAGCGCGCGCGCCGAGTCGCGGAACTGTTTCTGGACGCGAAGCTGCACATCGTAGCGGTCGTCGCCTTCGCGGTACGTGGTCGCCTGCGGGTCGCCGCCCACCAGCGTACGCAGCGCGGTGGCGATGGAGGCGACGTTCACGCCGAGATCGGCCGCCTTGGCGCGGTTGATGTGGACGCGCAGCTCGGGCTTGCCTGGCTCGTAAGAGCTCTCCAGATCGCGCACGCCCGGTGTGCGGGCCAGTTCGGCGCGGATCGCCGCCATGTAGCGCTCCAAGTGTGCAAAGTCAGGCCCCTGAATGAAGAATTGGAGATCCTTGTTCGGGCCGGCGCCGGCGAACATGGCGGGCGGCTGGACCGCGATGGTCAGGTCGCGATACTTCCGCAGCCGCTCGCGGGCCTGGAGCATGATGTCGAACTGGGTCTGTTTGCGCTGCTGGACGGGGACCAGCTCGACCGTCAGCGTGCCGCGGTCCACCTGGCGGCGGCTGTCGGCGCCCAACGTGGTCAGGATGTTGCGAATGCCGGGCAGCGTCCGGATGTCCGCTTCGATCTCGCTCATCATGGCCGCGCTGCCATCGAGCGAGGAGCCCACGGGCATGCGCACGGCAATCTCGAACTCGCTCTGGTCGTCGACGGGCAGGAAATCCTTGCCCATATGCAGGAACATGGGGACGGTCGAAAACGCCACCAGGATCGCGACCACGACGATGACCCAGCGGTGCGACATGGACCAGTGCAGCATCTTGCGATAAGGCCGGGCCAGCGCGCGGAACAGCACCGTGTCCTTGGTGGATGCGCCGTTCTTCCCGTCGCCCAGCTTCAGGAAGCGCGAGCTGAGCATGGGGGTCAGGGTAAAGCTCACCAGCAGCGACACGAGCACGGCGAAGGCCGCGGTGTAGCCGAAGCTGGACATGAAGCGGCCCACGATGCCGGTCATCATCGCCACAGGGAGGAAGATGATTACCAGGCTGAAGGTGGTAGCCATGACCGCCAGTCCGATCTCCTTAGTTCCCTGGATGGCGGCCTTGAAGGGGGGCAGGTGCTTTTCCTCCGCGTTGCGGAAAATGTTCTCGAGCACCACAATGGCGTCGTCGATCACGATGCCCACCACCAGCACCAGCGCCAGCATGGTGATCTGGTTGAGGGTGAAGCCCATGAGGTTCATGAGCGAGTAAGTGGAAATGATCGAGATGGGAATGGCCAGGGCGGCGATCAGGGTGGTGCGCCAGCTACGCATGAACAGCAGCACCACGAAGGCGGCGCACAGGCCGCCCAGCAGCAGGTGCTCCTGCACGGCCTTGAAGGATTCTTCGATGAAGGTGGACTGGTCGCCGGCGTAAGTGATCTTGAAATCGGGCGGCAGCAACGGCTGGAGCTTGTCGATGCGGGCCTTGACGGCGTGGACTACATCCAGCGTGTTGGTGCCCGACTGCTTCCGGACTTCGAGCACCACAGCGGGCTCGCCATCCAGACGCGCCATCGAGCGCGGTTCCTCGACGCCGTCTTCCACCTTGCCGATGTCGCGGATGCGCACGGGCGAGCCGTTCAGCGAGGCGACGATGATGTTGGCAAAATCGGCCGGACGCTCGATGCGGCCGAGAGTGCGCAGGCTCAACTCGCGCGCACCCTGATCCACGCGGCCTCCGGGGACTTCGACGTTCTGCGCGGCCAGCGCGCCCCGGATCTGGTCGATGTTGAGGTTGTAGGAGTAGAGCTTCTCGCCATCGAGCCAGACCTGGATCTGGCGCGCGCGGTCGCCGATGAAACGGACCTGGCCGACGCCGTCGATCGATTCGATGTTCTTCTTTACCTGGTCGTCGACGATCTTGGTGGTTTCGCGCAGGTCGCGCTGCGAGGAGACGACGACGCTGATGACGGGCGAAGCGTCGGTGGAGAGCTTCTCGATGACGGGCGGGTCAACGTCCTTGGGCAGGTCGCGCGTGATGCCGGCCACCTTGTCGCGCACCTCCTGGGCGGCGACGTCGGGGTCCTTCTCGAGGACGAAGGTGATCCACGTGAGCGAGACGCCTTCGGCGGAGAGCGACCGCAGCTCGTCGATGCCGCTGGTGGTGTTGACCGCTTCTTCGATGCGCTTGGTGACCTGGGTCTCGACCTCCTCGGGCGAGGCGCCGCGCAGGGTGGTGGTGACGGTGACGACGGGAAAGTCGATTTTGGGGTAGAGGTCCACGCCCAGTTTCATGTAGGCGCTGACGCCCAGCACCACCAGGGCCAGGATGAGCATGGTGGCGAAGACAGGCCTTCGAATGCAGATTTGTGCGAGTTTCTGCATGGCCTACCTCCCCGCCTCGACGCGGACGACTAGGCCGTCGATCAGGGTGGGCAGCTTGCTGACGGCCACCTGGTCGCCGGCCTGGATTGCTCCGCCGGGAATCACGACCCATCCATCCACCTCGGCGCCGGGCGTGACCTTGTTCTCGACCACGCGGCCGGCCCGCACGGTGAAAACCTTGCTGAGGCCGGCGAGCTGATACAGCGCCTCCTTGGGGACCGCCACGGCGGCCGTGTCGCCGGCGAGCGCGAGCTGAACCTGGACGAACATGCCGGGGCGAAGGCGCGGATCGCGATCCGTCAGGCGGGCCTCGACGGAGAGCGAGCGCGAGCGGGCATCGAGCGTCGGATTCATCTCGGTGACGCGGGCGTGGAACGCGGCGCCGGGAGCGGCATCGGTGGTGAAGACCAGCGTGCCGCCGGCGCGCACCGCGGTGGCCGCGAATTCGGGAATATCGGCGCGCAGGCGCAGCGGCCAGGACTTGACTAGCGTCACGATGGGCGTGTTCTCCCGCATGAACTGGCCGGGAGAAACCAGGCGAGCCGAGATCTGGCCGTCGAAGGGGGCGCGCACGGTGGCGTCGCCCAGGCGCTTCTCGGCGAAGCGCACGTCGGCGCGGAGGGCCTGCACGGCGGCGAGCTGGGTGCGCAGCATGTCGCGGGCGGCCTCATAGCCGGCCTCGCGGGCATGCAGACCTTTCTCGATTTCGGTGTAGCGCTCCTCGGAGACGTCGCCCGTCTTGTAGAGCTTGGCCGCCATATCGAACTTGAAGCGCGCGTCTTCCATCTGCGCTTTGGCCTGGCGGATGGCGGGGGTCGAATCGGGTGTGACGTCCTGCTGGTTGGGGTCGAGGCCGATGGCCGCCAGAGCCTGCGACAGAGCGGCGCGGGCGCGCTCGCACTGGATCAGGAGCTCGCGCTTGTCGAGCTCGGCGATGATGTCGCCCTGGCGCACCGTCTGGCCGAAATCGTAGCGGACCTCAGCGAGCCGGCCAGCGACCTCCGAGCTGACCGACACGGTTTCGTCCGGCTGCAGCGAGCCGGTGACGGAGACGGCCGATCCGAGATGGCGGGTTTCGGCCGTGGCGATGCGGATCGTGATCGGTTCCGTCTTGGCCTTTGAGGCTGCCTCCGCATCGATTTGAGCGCGCTTGCCGCAGCCAGGGATGAGGAGGGTTAGAGCGAGTATGACGAGTGCAGTTAGTCTCATTTGGAGATACCGTTCAGGAATACATCGACCATTTGTTCGACAACTTCGCGGGTGCTGCCCAAGGAAGACGCGTTGGGGTAAAGCATCCGGTTCATGCCAAGGTTCGTCGACATGCCCAGGAAAACCCGGGCCGCAATGGTGGGATCCACCTCGCGAAAGACACCAGCGCGAATGCGCGCGGCAAAGTAGGTGGCCAGAATCTCATGCGCCTCGCGCTGGCGGTCGTAGAAGATGTCGCCAAGCTCGGGACCTTCGAGAGCCGCCAGGAGCAACAGCCGGCCGTAGGCTTGATCTTCGACGTGGCACTGGCAAACGAATTCGCCGAGGGCGATGAGCAGGTCACGGTCCTGACCTGCGTCGGCGAGAGGCTGGAGCATGGCGGTGGCGCGCGCCACGCCCTCGCGCGATTTGACCTCGATGATAGCTTCGAAAAGGTCGCGCTTGGACTTGAAGTGCCCGTAGAGGACCGGCTCGGAGACGCCGAGGGCCTCGGCCAGGGCGCGCGTGGTGGTTCCGCGAAAGCCGCGCTCGGAGAACAGCTTGGTGGCGGTCTCCATGATGGCTGCGCGGCGTTCATCGGACGTCATTCGGTGCAAATTGGCCTCCTCGGAGGGCGCCCAGGTGGGCCGCTCGGCTCATTCTAGTGTCTGCTAGCTTAGCAACTGCTATGCTAGCAGACACTAAGCACGGAGGCAAGAGTAAAATGGCGGGGTGCCGGAAAGAGGCCTTCGATCCCTGCTATCTGGTTCATTCGTAATTGGTTCCTCGAAATTGGCTTCGTTTTGTATTCTGTTTCTCGAAGGCGAGCGGTGCGACCATGAGCGGCATATTGCACCGTGAGGAGTATACACCCGGCTGCGCTTCGGGCCGGGGCTGCCGGTGGTCAAGCTGCTGAGGCCACGGGTTCGTTGTGGGCGCGGGAAGCGGTGACTGGCTGACGGCTGACGCCACCGCGGCATGTTGAAGCGCGCGCTACGGGCTGTGAGAAGATCGGGGTAGCGTGGGCGCCGCCTATGCCGCTGGCCGAATACCACAAAAAGCGCAGGTTCGAGAAAACGCCCGAGCCCGAGCCCATTTCGGTTCGCGGCAAGGGCGGGAACGGGTTCGTGGTCCAGCAGCACGATGCGAGGCGGTTGCACTGGGATTTCCGCCTGGAGATCGACGGCGTGCTGGTCTCCTGGGCGGTTCCGAAAGGGCCGTCGCTCAATCCCGCCGATAAGCGCCTCGCGGTCCAGACCGAGGATCATCCACTCGAGTACGCTCGGTTCGAGGGCGTGATTCCCGAGGGCAACTACGGCGCGGGTCCGGTACAGGTCTGGGACGCCGGCACTTACGAAATGGAGGGCCGTCCCGGGGCCGCGGAGCAACTTGCGCGCGGCGAACTGAAGTTCAGGCTGCACGGACGCAAGCTGCGGGGCAGCTTCGTGTTGGTCCAGACCGGCAAGCGGGCCGCGGAGCCGAAAGACCGGAGGAACTGGCTGCTCATCAAGCACTCGGACCAATACGCGGACGCGAACTGGGACATCGGGAAGCTCGACTGGTCCGTGCTGACCGGCCGCACGGTGAAGGAGATTCAGGACGGCCTTTGCGGTCACGCCGCGGCGGCCGCCGATCTGCCCGGGGCGCGAAAAGCGCCGATGCCGGCAGAGGTGGAGCCGGCCCTCGCCACGCTGATGGAGAAGCCCTTCACGAACGCCGGCTGGGTGTTCGAGCTCAAGTGGGACGGTATGCGCGTGCTGGCGTGGGTCCGCAAGGGCAAGGCGGAACTGCGGTCGCGCACCGGCCGCGCGGTGACGGCCCAGTTCCCCGAACTGGCGGCGCTGCCTGCGCGGATCGCCACGGCGGAGGCTCTCCTCGATGGCGAAGTTGTCGTTCTCGACGAAGAAGGCCGGCCGGACTTCTCGCGGCTGCAGCACCGCATGGGGGTCGAGCGGCCCGCGGCCGCGCTCTTGGCCGAGGCGCCGGTGGTCTACTACGTCTTCGACCTGCTCTACGCGGATGGCTACGACCTGCGCGGCGTGCCGCTCATCGAGCGCAAGGACTTCCTGCGGCGCATTCTGTTGCCCGAAGATCCGGTGCGTTACTCGAGCCACGTGACGGGCGAAGGCGAAGCGCTCTACAAGCTGGCGAAGGAACGGGGTCTCGAAGGCATTGTCGGCAAGCAGGCGCGGAGCACGTACCGCGCCGGGCGGAGCCCGCAGTGGGTGAAGCTCAAAACCACTTCCGAGGTGGATGCGGTGGTGGGGGGATTCACCGCGCCGCGCGGCGGCCGCGAGCACTTCGGAGCGCTGCTCGCCGGGCTCTACGATGGCCCGCGGCTCCGGTTCATCGGCGGCGTGGGAACTGGTTTCGACCAGAGCACGCAGGATGAAGTCGCGCGCCAGTTACAGCCGCTGGTCACCGGCGAAATGCCCTTCGCAGAGCGGCCCGCGACGCACGAGAAAGCGACGTGGGTGAAGCCGAAGCTGGTGGCGCGCGTGCGGTTCGCCGGCTGGACCGCCGAGTCGCACCTGCGCGCCCCGGTCTTCCTCGGCCTGCGGACGGACATCGACCCGAAGGAATCGAGCTTCTCCGCGGAGACGCCGAAGGCGCAGCGGTCGCTAGCCGACGAGATCGCAGCGGCGAAGGCCGACGACCTCACGCTGGACGTGGAGGGCCGCAAGCTGCGCCTCACGCACCTGAACAAAGTCTTCTTCCCGGAAGTTGGACTCACCAAGCGGGACCTGCTCGCCTACTACGCCCGGGTGGCCGACCTTATCCTGCCGTTCCTGCGCGAGCGCCCGCTGGTGCTGCGCCGCCTGCCGGATGGGGTCACGGGCGGCCTGTTTTACCAGAAGGAGGCGGGAAAGATGCCGGAATGGATCGAGACCGCCGCCATTCCGAGCGAGGGCAAGAAGATTCGCTACGTGGTGTGCAACGACGTGGCCACGCTGCTCTGGCTGACGCATCTCGGCTGCATCGATCACGATCCGTGGGCCAGCCGCATCGACGATCTGGAACGGCCCGACTATGTCTTCATCGATCTCGATCCTTCCGAGGGCACGCCGTTCACGGCGGTGGTCGAGGTGGCGCGCGAAGTGTGCGCGGTGCTGGCGCTGGCGGGCATGAAGTTCTACGTGAAGACCTCGGGCGCGAGCGGGATCCACGTCTTCGTGCCGATCGAGCGGGTCTACAGCTTCGAGCAGGCGGCCATGTTCGGCCAGGTGGTCTCGCGCATGGCCGCGGCGCGCATTCCGGAGAAGAGCACCTTCGAGCGGACGGTCGCCAAGCGGCCCGCGGGCAGCGTGCTTCTCGACTACGCACAGCTTGCCTACAGCCGCCCGCTGGCCGCCGTCTACAGCGTGCGCCCGGAACCGCAGGCCACGGTGTCAGCGCCGGTCACGCCGCAGGAACTGACGGCCGCGCTCACCCCGGCGCGGTTCACGCTGAAGACGATGCCGGAGCGGCTGACAAAGGCCGGCGACCTGTGGGCCGGGTTCTGGCAGTCGCGGCAGCGGATCGAGCCGGCGCTCGGGCGGTTGAAAGGAACGAAGTCCGCTTCTTGAGAAAGCCGTAAGAGAATTCGGGGACACGCCTGCCCTTGTTCGTAAGCCGAACGTTCGGCGTCGCAGCCCGGAGTGTCCCCGAATTCTTTTGGCAGGTTGA
Organism: Bryobacterales bacterium; assembly: GCA_963719445.1. GTDB lineage: Bacteria > Acidobacteriota > Terriglobia > Bryobacterales > Bryobacteraceae > DASWZN01. The sequence goes on along the minus strand of OY970385.1, from coordinate 599,030 downwards.
CAGGCCGTTACGCAGCTCCCCTTCGCTTCAGGGCGCGCTTGCGCGGAGACGCGGCGGGCTCGTCCTCGACGGCGTGGATCTCCGTGGCCGGTTCGGGCGGCTTGCGGTCCGTGGCGGCGAGGCTGCGCTGCAATGCCTCCATCAGGTCCACCACCGGCGCCAGCTTCTGCGGGCGGGCCGGCCGTATCTCCTGACCATGGCGCTTGGCTTCGATCAGCTCCAGCACCTTCTTCTGGTACGCGTCGTGGAACTTCTCGGGATCGAACGGCGCCGCGAGGTTCTCGATGAGCCGCTCGGCGAGCTCGATCTCCTGAGGGCTGATCTCGACCTGGTCGGGCTGGCCGTACTCGGCAAGCTGGTTGAGCTCGTTCTGATAGTACAGCGTGTGCAGCGTCAGGCCGCGGGCGCGTGGGCGGACGACGACCACATACTCGTGCTGGTGCATGGACATCTTGGCGAGCGCCGCGTAGCCGGCCTTGTCGAGCGTGCGCACCAGCAGGTCGTAAGCCTTGCGGCCCGGGTCTTCCGGCGTTGCGTAGTAGGAGGCGTCGAAATAGATGGGGTCCACCTCCGCGAGCTTCACGAACTGGACGATCTCCATGTTGCGCTCGGAGGGCAGCTCGATCTTCTTCAGCTCCTCGGGATCGATTTCGATGAAGGAGTCCTGCGACTCCTCGTAGCCCTTGACGATCTCGTTGCGGTCGACCACGCGCTGATCCAGCGGACACCAGAATTGCTGGCGGACGCGCGTGCCGCAGGTCTTATGGATCTGGTGAAAGCTGACGTGCTCGCGTCGTGCGGCTGCGAACAGGCGGATGGGCACGGAAATCAGCCCAAATGTGAGAAACCCCTTCCAGACGGTAGAAGCCATACGGGTACGCCTCCCTCTCGCGCCGTCCCAGCGGTGGCTAACTGCATGATAGCGCAAGAGACCTCAGAACTTCAGCGTGAACCCCCCGGCGGCGTTGATCCCCGGCATCGGATAGCCCTGGAGGAACTCATACCGCCGGTTGAGCAGGTTGTCCACGAGAGCGAAGACGGTGGAATGCTCGCCCAGCGGATGGCTGAGGCGAAGCGTCGCGTCCGTGTAGCTGCCCAGGTAGGTCGTATGCGTGGTGTCCGCATAGCGGCGGCCGGCCGAAATGCCGCTGAAGTCCACCGTCAGGCGGCGCAGCGGGATCGCGACGGAGTAGTTGAACTTGTTGCCTGGAACAAGCGGCGCGAGGTTGGTCGACTGAACGTAGGCGTATCCGCCCTGAACCCGGACGCGGCCCAGCGGAGTCCATTCCGAGTTGAACTCGACTCCCCGATTGATCGCATTCCCGGCGTTCAGCGTCACAAGGTCGGGATAGTTGCCGAGCGCGACGATGAGGTCCCGCAGGCTGGCATAGTACACGGTGGTCCAGGCGCGAAAGCGGCGCGAGGGCTGAGCGTGGAGAGTCGCCTGGTAGTTCCACATGGTCTCCGGCTTCAGGCTCGGATTCGGCGCCGGGAACAGGTATAGCTCGCGGAGAGTCGGGTTGCGAAAGCCCCGCGAGGCGTCGAACCCGATCGAATACCGATCGGAGAAGGAGAACGACGCCCCCGCCTCCGGAACCGAGATGCCGCCAAACTGCGAGTTCGCCTGATAGCGGTAGCCGGCGTTGAACCGGAGGCGGCGGAGCGGAAGCCACTGCAGGCGGGCGAATCCGGCTTGCTCGTCGATATGGTGCGTGCCCCAACTGAAGCCGCCGGGCTCTGTGTGCGCCTCTCCTCCGTAGTGCATGTCATCGGTGCCCACGTCGGCGAGCAGGCTGGGATTAAGCACGAATGTCTGGTCAACGCGGACTCCGGTGGCGTCGTCGGTCGAGCGGAAACCGTCGGAGATGGAGTTCCGGCCGTAGCTGCCGAATGCCCGGATGTAGCCGTACGTCCAGCCATAGGTGTCGGTCGCGGTGGCTGAGAATCCGCCACGGCCGACCGTTGCGTAGTTGGCCTCCGAAGCATCGCCCACCGGACCCGGATCCTCGACATAGAAGCGCCCATAGCGCCCGTCCAGCGTTCCCTTCCAGTGATCGGAGAAGTCGTAGCCTAGCGACAGCGATGTGTCTCCCTCGCGGAAATGCGAATCGGGGCGGTCGCCGCCGGTGTGCGAGACGCCTGCCGTGACGTTGTAGAACAGGCGGCCCAGCATTCCCCCATTTGCGAGCCGGTACTGCCCCGTAAGATACGAGCCGAGACTTGCGGTTAGGCGGGTCTCATTCTGCCGGGAAGGCTCGATGGGATCGATCTCCACCACGCCGCCCATGGCGTTGCTCCCATAAAGGACGGAGGCGGGGCCTTCGGTGACGCTTACGCGGCTGACGTCGCTAAGGCTGAAGAAGTCCGGCAGCGGGTGGCCCATTTCGCCTTGGAAATCGGGGCGGCCGTCGACAACAATAAGGACGCCGGCATTGGGACTCTCGCCCACGCCGCGAATGCTGATCGCGCCCGTGCCGTTCGTGGAGATGCCGTAGCCGAGGACGCCCCGGTGGGTGACGAACGCGCCTGGCACAAGACGCTCCACGGCGTCGAAAGCGGTGCGCGCGCCGGTGCTGTCGATGGCGAGGGCGTCGCCGGAGATGACCGGGACCGTGCTGTTGTCGCTCACGACAACGTCGACGGAGTTCCGGACCATCGCCGGGTCGAGCCTCACTGCGTGCGGCTGATTCTCGCCCCAGGTTTCGAGCGTCTCCTGAACGGGTCCGAAACCGGGCGCGGAGACGGCCAGCCTGGCAGGCGGACGGCACGAAAGGCTGGCTTCGCCGAGAGGGTCCGCAGCCAGCGTGGCCGTTCCGGCTGCGCCGCATTGAACCTCCACGGCCGCGTGCGGGATGGCTTTCCCCTGGGAGTCCAGGGCGCGGATTTTAAGCTGGCTGGGTTCAGCCGCGGCGAAGGCGCCGAGCGCCAGGAAAGGCAGAAGAGGTGCGATTTTGTGCATACGAGTATCAGATTCGTGTTACCGAGTTTCCGATGGTAGCACACATGTCAGCTTCGTGCTACCATGTCCGCTATGTCCGGCAAAACCCTCATCCTGTTTCTCGCCGTCCTGGCGCCCCTGGCCTGCCAAGCGCCCTCGCGCCAACCGCTAACCATCCCGCTGCAGTGCGAGAGCGGGGACTGCCCCTTGCTGAAAGGAGCCCCACAGACCGCCGGAATGCGGAGCGGGTTCGTGAGGCTCAAGCCCGGGCAGTCGGTAGGCTGGCACACGACCGGCCGCAACGAAGAGTCGCTGGTCATTCTTCGGGGCGAGGGCGCGGCCCTGATCGAGGGCCAGCCTAAGCGCAGCTTCGCGGCGCCACACTTCCTGTACATCCCTCCCGCCACCCGGCACAACGTCGAGAGCACCGGGCAAGGAGTGCTGGAATACGTGTACGTCGTGGCGCCGGCAGCGGAGAAGTAGGGCGGCGGGGTCCGGCGCGCAGGCAGGCGGCCATTCGCGGCTGCGTCTGTTATGATTAACGAGATCCGGATGCGTTCCTCGAAGGCTACGAGCCAGGGCGGCGTCCTCCGCGCGCTGTTTCGGTTGGCGCGGCCTTTCAAAAACCGGCTTGTACTGATCCTGGCGCTCGCTTTGCTGGGCGCCGGCTCCGATCTTGTGCAGCCGCTGATCTACCGTGTGGTCATCAACGATGTTGCGGGCCTTTTTGTGGCTCGCCCCAGCGCGCACGCCACGAGCATCGAGCGTCACGAAGCGGAACTGGAGCGCAGCGGAAAGACGAGAGAAGCGCACCGTCCCGGATACGTTGCGCCTCGCACCCGGCGCCAGGCGCTTTCCACCTTGTTACACGCCGTGGCGCTGCTATTCGTTATCGGATTGGCCGGTTACCTTTTTTCCCTCGCCGCGGACTACCAGAGCACGATGGTGGCCAGCCGGATCGAGGCGGGCCTGATTCAATCCACGTTCGGCCACGTGCTGCGGCTTCCTCTTTCTTTTTTCAACAGGCGGCCAACCGGCGCGCTGGCCAAGCGGATCGACCAGTGCGACCAGGTGGCTCCGGTCGTAACTGCGTTCTCGCAGCAGATCGCCCCGGAAGCGATCCGCATCATCGGCATCTGCGCCATCATGTTCACCCAGAGCTGGCGGCTGGCGTTGGCCGCCCTGGTGGTCGTCCCTCTCTATTTAGTGCTGACGCGGCGGGCGGCGCGGCGCCTCGAGAGCGGCATGAGCGAGTACTACGAGATGTGGGAGAACGTTTCGGCGCGTATCCAGGGCGCGCTTGCCGCCATCAAGACCGTCAAGCTCGCGGGTGCGGAAAGGCGAGAAACCGAGCGGCTCCAGGCGGCCGCCAAAACCGCGTATGACGACTACCTGGACCGCACGCGTCTGGCCAACCGCTACCTCTTTCTCCAGAACGCGCTGAACCAGCTCAGCAAGGCGCTGGTGCTCGGCTATGGCGGGTGGATGGTGCTGGAGCGGAAACTCACGCCCGGAGACGTGGTGATGTTCGTCGCCTATCTGGACCGGCTTTTCGATCCCATCGAAGCGCTGAGCAGCATGGCGGTGACGCTGCAGCAGAACATGGCGTCGCTCGGCCGCGCGGTGCGGCTGCTCGAGACCGGGCCGGAGGAGCGGCGAGGAGCCGCGCTCGGCTCCGGCCCCGGCAAGGTGGAGTTCCGCGACGTCCATTTCAGCTACTTGCCCGAGCGCGAGATTCTGTGCGGGCTCAACCTCACCATCGAGCCCGGAACGACCGTCGCGCTGACCGGGCCTTCCGGCGCCGGCAAAACCACCGCCGCGGATTTGCTGTTGAAACTCTGGGAGCCGGATTCGGGGGAGATTCGCATCGACGGCCAGCTTCTTTCGGAGCTCGATCCGGCTTCGGTGCGCCGCGAGGTCGGCATGGTGGCTACCGATGGCGCGATGTTCCTGGGCTCGCTGGCCGAGAATATTCGATACAAGCGGCCGGGTGCGACTGACGCCGAGGTGAAGCAGGCTGCGCTGGTGGCGGGGCTCGGCAGTACAATTGAACGGCTGCCGGCTGGGCTAGACACCGAGGTGGGAGAACGGGGGATGGGGCTCTCGGTGGGCGAGCGGCAGCGGCTGCAGCTGGCGCGCATTCTGGTGGATTCGCCGCGCATCCTGGTTCTCGACGAGGCCACCGCCAATCTCGATTACGCCACCGAGGCCGAGGTGCGGCACGCGCTTGGCGAGCTGGAGAATCGCCCCAGCACGCTGGTGATCGCCCATCGCTACTCAATGGTGAAAGACGCCGACCACGTGATCGTCCTCGACCAGGGCCGCGTACGGGAACAGGGAACGCCGGCCGAACTGGTCGCCGCGGGCGGATGGTTCGCGCAACTGGCCGCGCAGGCCGTGGAGGAATCGGCGTCACGGGCGTGAGGTTTCACTTCACCAACTGCTGCAACGCCAGGAACGTCACCCGCTTCTGGGCCTCGGTGCGGGCCAGCGGCGAGTAGTAATACCAGAAGGTCGCGCTGACCTGCGCGGAGGTGCCCGGCGGGATCGCGAAGGCGAACGACTCGCGGCGCTTCTCGCCGGGGGCCAGGCGCGTGTCGGAGAGCACGCTTGCGCCGCGCAGGAAGGCGGTCGGCTCCCGGTCGATTTCCTTGCCCTGCTGATCGGCCACCGCGCGGCGGTAAACCCGCTGTTCGCGAAAATGCTCCCCGTTGTAAGCGTCGGCCCGCACCTCGAGCACGATCTGGCGCATCGGAGACCCGGTGGGCACGGAATGCCCGGCGGCGGCGTTGGCCACGTCCACGAAAACGTCCAGGCTGTCGCCGCGGCGTTCGGTTGAAAGCTGCGCCTTCACCGTGCTGGCCAGTTGCTCGACGGAGTGGCTGCCGGGCATCAGGTGCAAGTTGATCTTCGCCAGGCTGACTTGCTGGATGCGCGGGTCCACCACCTCGCCCGCCACTTTGTACATATGACAGGACTGGCAGGCCCGGCCTTCCTTGAAGAACCGGCTGGTTTTCCACTCCGAGTAAGTCGTCAGCACCGGAAAGCCGAGCGCGTTGCGATATTCGTGGCACGGCGCGCAGATGGCGGCCGTGGTATGCACGGCGGAGTAGACGGTCTCGTGTCCCACCGAGGTCACATCCCGGAGCGGTCCGCTCTTCACCTGCGTGAATTCCACCCTGGCCTTGGGATTGGGGCCGTCGAAGGTCACCTCGCGAACCGAATGGCAGTAGTCGCAGGTCACGCCCTCCCAGCTCACCTTGCGGCGCAGCCGGAAGTCGGCGGTGCGGACGGCCACCGGCGAGTGGCACTCCAGGCAGACTTTGCGGGAGTCGGCGCCGTAGTCGGTTTCGGTCAGCTCGAGCGCGTCCTGGAACAGGCGGCTCTCCATGGCGTTTGCGTGCGCCGAGGATTTCCAGGCTTCGTCAATGGCGCGGTGGCAGCGGCCGCACGCCTCGGCGCTGGCCGGCATTTCCAGCGGCTGCATGGCGCCGCAGGCGGCCGACAGGGCCAGCAGGACCAGGGACAATCTGAGGCCCATACCTCTACCTCCTCGGAGATTCCGCAAGGGGCGGCGCGCCGTGTTCGATCGAGCGTACCGCGAGCCACAAACCGGCGATCGTCACCGCGATCGCGACCAACGCAAAGATCAAGCCGAGCCGGCGGAAGTCCCGCTCCTTGAGGGCGGCCTCGCCGGCGTGGCGGGTTTCAGCGGCGATAGCCAGTCCCGCGTCGGCGGCCTTCTGAACCGCCGCGGGATCGAGCGTATGCACGGCCACCCGCGCCTTCACCAGTGCCTCGCGGCCATCCTGCTGTTTCAAGACGGCCTCGGAGACTTCCATGCCCGAGCGCGCCGCCAGGGCCAGAACTGCGTCGGAGCTCTTGAGCGAGGAATCGAGCTTCGTAATCGCGGCGGCCATGCCGGCGGCGGTTTGGCCTTCGGCGCTCCCCGCGTCATGGCACTGCTTGCAGACCGAACCCTCCCCGGCGAGCATCGCCGTCGAGGGTATCTTCACGGCGTGATTCGAGTGACACACCACGCAGCCGCCCAGATTCATGGCGGCGAAGACGTCGTGGTGCATGCTTTTGTCGTAGAGGTCTTCCATCAGAGCGTGGCAAGAGCCGCAGACCCCGGAGACCGAGGAAACCTGCGGCGGCGTCGCGCCATGATTGCCGTGGCAGGAGGCGCAACTCGGCGCGGAAAGGTCGCGGCGCTTGGCGAGCGCTTCCCAATGCACGCTCTGGCGGTACTCGGCGAACTGGTTGGTCGGGACTTTGTACTTCGCCATATGGGCCGCATCGGCGTGGCAGCGGGCGCAAGTTTCGGGCAGGCGCAGCGGATGGACGGGCGAGAGCGGGTCCTTAACGGCGCGGATATCGTGCACGCTGTGGCAATCGATGCAGGTGGCCGCGGCTTCGTCGCCGGAGGCGATCAGCTTTCCGTGCACGCTGGTCCGGTACTCGGCGTACTGATCCACGCGCTCGCGCGGGTTGTAGCGGCGCATCAGGCCCACATCGCTGTGGCAGCGGGCGCAGAGCAGCGGCACCGTCTTGCGCGCAGGTTTGCCCTTGAAGCCATGGGCGGGGTCCATGGCGGCGGACGGGTCGTCGGCGGTGCGGTCTCCGCCGTGGCAATCCACGCAGGAAAAACCGTGCTGGCTGTGAACATCCTTGGCGAAGGCCAGCGCGGGCTTTTGCAGGTCGTCGGTGAGCGCCGAATGGCATTCGACACAGGAATCCTTGGCCGGTGCGGCGGCCAGCGCGGCCGGAGCCAGACCGAGGGCGAAACAGAGCAGGGCGCGCGTCATTTCAGGTACCCCAGCAGCGAGAAGGCCGCCAGGTAGGCTACCAGCAGGACCCCCGCACCGGTCACCAGTCGCGTGCGCTCGACGCCTTCGCGATTCGTCGCCCAGAAAGGCAGCATCACCCACCACACCGCCAGCAGGCCGAACCCGGCCAATCCGAGCAATTCGCCCTCCATGAACCACACGTGACTCGGGATCAGCTTGAGCGTGTAAAAGGGCGCCAGAAAATACCATTCCGGCCGGATGCCCGCCGGGGCCGAAGCGAACGGGTCGGCCTTCTCGCCCAGTTCCCAGGGGAACAGCGCGGCCAGGCATCCCAGCACGCCCAGGGCCGCGTACCAGGCCATCAGCTCGCGCAGGAAGAAGTTGGGGAAGAACGGCATCTGCGGAACCCGGCCACCGGAGGCCGTAAAGCGCTTTTCGAGCCAGGGCGGGGAACTGATGCCGTGGCGCTGCACCAGCATCAGGTGCAGGCCGATGAGCGCGGTGGCCAGGGCCGGCAGCACGGCGACGTGGAAGCCGAAGAAGCGGGTCAGCGTGGCGCCCCCTACGTCATCGCCGCCGCGCAGGAAGCGCGCCAGAGCCGGGCCGGCCAAGGGAACGCTGCCCGCCATGTCGGTCCCCACCTTGGTGGCGAAGTAGGAGATGGTGTTCCAGGGCAGCAGGTAGCCGCTGAAGCCGAAGCCGAGCGCCAAGGCAAGCAGTGCCAACCCGCTCAGCCAGGTCAGCTCGCGCGGCCGACGGTAGGCGCGCAGGAAGACGACGCTGAACATGTGAATGAAAGCGGCCAGGATCATCAGATTGGCGGACCAGCTATGGATGGAGCGAATCAGCCAGCCGAACTGGACCCGGGTCATGATGAACTGCACGCTTTCGTAGGCCTCGGTGGCGGTTGGCCGGTAATAGAGCAGCAGCAGGATTCCGGTCAGCACCTGGATCACGAAGAGGAATAGCGTGACGCCCCCAAAGTAGTACCAGAGGGTTCCGGAATGGACCGGTACGGTCTTATGAGCAACGAACTCCCGGATTGAAGCCAGCCCGAGGCGTTCGTCCAGCCAGGCCACGCCGCGCTCCAGGCGGCCCTTCTCTACGACAGGCGGCACTCAGCCCTCCCTTGCCCTCTCGCAGGTTAAAGCCTGCGCCACGACGGGCGGCCCAATTTGGCCCTCCTAAGCGCGGCGGGAAACGAACACTTCTTCGCCACGGAGACGCACCAGGTATTCATCGAGCGGCCTCGGCGGCGGACCGGACACCACACTCCCGTTCAGGTCGTACATGCCGTTGTGGCAGGCACACCAGATGACGCGGGCATCCTCTTTGTACTGGACGGTGCAGTTCAGGTGGGTGCAGACCGCCGAGAAAGCCTTCCACTCGGTCTCGCCTGACCGTACGAGCAACACCGGCCGGCTGCCGAACTTGACGATCTTCCCGCTGTTTACTTTGAAGTCCTGGACTTTGCCGGCGGCAACTTCGTTAACGACCGCCTCGGGAACCGCGGGCGGGTCGACAAACCGCACCACCGGGTAGAGAAATGATCCCACGGAGGCAGCTACTCCCCCTCCGAGAAGCCATTTAAGGAAGCCCCTCCGTTCGCGTACCATGAGGACCTATGTTCCTGAATGCTACTGCTGCGGAATTCGACTGTCAAGAGGCAATAGATTAAGACGTTGGGGTTCGATAGTGGCATTTCGCGCAGGCGGGTGGGGGAAGGTGAGCAGTTTAGAGTGTTGAGAAACGCTAACAGATGCTGGCGTCTCCCTGGCTCACCTGACAAAAAAACGTTGCAAAGGGCCATGGGACCATTGCTGAATGCAATCCGCTAACTTCTCGTTGTCGATACGGTATGTTGCGGTCATATCATCGATCCTGCTGTGTCATAATGCAATACCTTGTTTTAAGAAAGAATTGTGATCGTGCAAAACACAACACATGTTGTGCGTTTTTTATCAGTATGATAGACAGAACGCAACCAACGTCTTCCGCACCGGCCCCGAAGGTGCACATTCACGGGCGGAGGGAAACGAAGATGGTCGCACTTCTGGTTCTCGCAACGTTCGTTGCATTCATAGCATGGGATGTCCTGCTCCACCGCGACAAGTACCGGTTTCGCGTCGCGAGCCCGGCTTCAAACGCCGCCAAACCGGCGGGAGCGGCGGTGGTTGCGGGCGTGACCTTGCCCGAAGGCCTCTCCTATCACCCCGGCCATGCCTGGGCACTGGATGCCGGCAACGGCCGTGTTCGTGTGGGCTTGGACGAGTTCGCGGCCAGCCTGCTGGGGAGCATCCAGAAGCTGGACGTTCCGCAGCGCGGCCGCTGGTTCCGTCAGGGGGAGAAGGGTTGGACGATCCACACCGACCGCGGCGACGCCACCATCCTGGCGCCCGCCGAGGGCGAAATCGTCGCCGTCAATGAGAAGGCTGTCTCGAACCCGGAGACGGTGGCCCAGGACCCCTACGGCGCCGGCTGGCTGCTCGAGATCTTCTCTCCGGACATTCAGGTCAGTTTCCGCAACCTTCTCACGGGCGCCTTCGCCCGCCGATGGATGGAAGAATCGGTGGCCGAGCTGCGACAGGCGATCTCGCCGGGCGCGCTGGCGACCGCCTTGGACGGCGGAACGATCTCGCCGCGAGTGGGCACTGAATTGCCCCCTGAAAAGTGGCGCGAAGTGACTCGGCGGTTTTTCCGCTCGTAAACGGCCGGTTCTTCCGCTTGGGAAGTTCAGAGCCGATGCACGCGATTCTGTTCGATAACACGAAGTGTGCCGGATGTGGCGCCTGTATGATGGCGTGCCGCGAGCAGAACGGCCTGCCGGAGACCGATGCCCGCGATCTCACTGATAAGCAGTTCACCATCATCAGGAAGGCCGCGGGCAGAGACGGCGAGATCAACTACCGCCGGTTCTGTATGCACTGCCAGGAACCCACCTGCGCCTCCGTCTGCCCGGTCGGCGCCCTTCACAAGACCGCGGCCGGCCCGGTGGTCTACAACGCCGAAATCTGCCTGGGATGCCGGTACTGCATCCAGGCCTGCCCGTTCAGCATTCCGAAATACGAATGGACGGCGCGCGTGCCGCGCGTTCGCAAATGCAACTTCTGCGCGGACCGCCTGGCTCAGGGCAGAATCAACGCCTGCGCCGAGGCCTGCCCTTACGGCGCCACGATCGCCGGCGACCGCGACGCCCTCCTGAAGGAAGCCCGCGCGCGTTTGGCCGCCGAGCCCGGCAAGTACCTGCCGAAGATCTACGGCGAGCACGATGCCGGGGGAACCGCGGTTCTCGTGCTTTCTTCGATCCCGTTCGCGGCCATGGGGCTGCCGGAAAACCTGCCCGCCGAGCCGATGCCGATGCTCACCTTCCGCGTGCTCTCGAAGATTCCACCGCTGGTGTCGGTGGGCGCATCGGTGCTGGCCGGCTTGTGGTGGTTTACGCGCCGCAAGGAGGCGGTGGCGCGGGCGGAGGGGCGGGCGTACGGGCGGGTTGACGTTCCCGCGGCGGTCCCGGACGATGCGCGAGACGACACGCCGGAGGACATCCGCCAGGGAGCGCCGCAATGAAGCACATTCGCTCGTTCTTTTGGCGCGTGGTTGCCCTGGCGATCCTGACCGGGGGCGCCTACGGCGTCTGGGTACGGTTCACACAGGGCCTTGGCGCCGCCACCCATTTGAACGACCGCGCACCATGGGGATTGTGGATCGGCTTCGACGTTCTGTGCGGCGTCGGGCTGGCGGCGGGCGGCTTTGCGATCACTACCGCGGTCTACATCCTCCACCTGGAGCGGCTGCGGCCCATCGTGCGGCCCACCATCCTGACGGCGTTTCTCGGCTACCTGCTGGTGGTTGTGGCGCTGATGGTCGATCTGGGCCGTCCCTGGAACATCTGGCGGGCCATGATCTGGTGGAACCCGCACTCAGTGATGTTCGAGGTGGCCTGGTGCGTGATGCTTTACAGCACGGTGCTGGCGCTCGAGTTCTCGCCCATGCTGTTCGAGCGCCTGAAGTGGCATCGCGCCACGCGGATCGTCAAACGGGTGGTGGCGCCGCTGGTGGGCCTGGGCTTCCTGCTCTCGACGCTGCACCAGTCCTCGCTGGGCAGCCTCTACCTGATCCTGCCCACCAAGCTGCACCCGCTGTGGTACTCGCCCATTCTGCCCGTTCTGTTCTGGTTTTCGGCGGTCTCGGTGGGCCTGGCGATGGTGATTTTCGAGAGCGGCCTGAGCGCGCGCGCCTTCGGGCGGGCGCTGGAGTTCGACCTGCTGCAGGGCATATCGAAGGTCATGGCCGTGTTCCTGGTGCTCTTTCTGGCTTTGCGGTTCCTCGATCTCGCCTGGCGCGGAGCGCTGCCCTACGCGTTTGCCGCCGGGGGGTGGGGAAGTGCGGGGCGAGGAAGCTACGAAGCGGGCATGTTCTGGCTTGAAACCGCGCTGCTGGCGCTGCCGATCCTGCTGGTGGCGATGCCGCGGGTCCGGGCCAATCCGCAGGCGCTGTTTGCCTGCTCGGCGGTAGTGGTCGGCGGGTTTCTGGTCAACCGGCTCAATGTCTCGACTACCGGCCTCGATGCCTCATCCGGCGTCCACTATTTCCCTTCCTGGATGGAGATAGCGGTTACAATGAGCATCGTGGTCGTCGGGATGAACCTGTTCCGGCTCGCTGCGCGGTACCTGCCGGTATTCCACGACGCCACGCACGGCTCCCCGGCGGAGCCGCGCCAGACGGCGTATGCGGAGTCTTAGCGCAAAGCTGATTTTCGGACTGGTCGCCAGCCTGCTGGTGGTGTTGCTGGGCCTGGGCTGGGCCAACCGCGACGTGCTTCGCGCGAACCTCGAGACCACGGCGGTGATGGCCGAGCAGCACATGGCCGGCGTCATTTTCCAGTCCACGCGCACCAGCATGCTGCGCAACGACCGCGAGCAATTGGTGGAGATCATTGGCTCCATCGCCGCGCAACCCGGCGTCCGCAAGATCCGCATTTTCTCCCAGAACGGAAAAGTGCAGTTCTCCACCCTTGCGGGCGAAACCGGAACGATGGTGGACAAGCGCGCCGACGCCTGCTTCGGCTGCCACAGCTCCAACCAGCCGCTCGAAAAACCCAAAACGCGAGACACGTGGCGCATCTACCGCTCCGGTTCCGAGCGGGTGATCGGGCTGGTGCGGCCCATCGAGAACGAGCCTGCCTGCTCGAACGCCGCCTGCCACGCGCACCCGCAGTCGCAGCGCATTCTGGGCGTGCTGGACGTCGTTCTCTCGCTCCAATCGATAGACCAGGCGCTGGCCGCGCACGAGCGGCGCATGTGGGCGCAGGTGATCGCCTCGGCCGCGCTCATGATCGCCATTGCGGGCGGTTTGGTGTGGTTCCTGATCCGGCGGCCCATCAAGCGCCTCACGGCGGGGGTCCGTGTGCTCGCCTCGCACGACCTGGCTTACCGGTTCGGCTTCCGGCGGCGCGACGAGATCGGCGAGCTGGCCGGCGCCTTCGACAGCATGGCCGGAGAGCTCGAGACCGCGAACCGCACCCTGGAGGAACGCATCCAGCGCAAGACCAAGGATCTCGAAGCGGCCCAGGAAAAGCTCATCCATTCCGAGAAGCTCGCCTCGCTCGGCCAGCTCGCCGCGGCCGTGGCGCACGAGATCAACAATCCGCTGGCCGGCATCTTTACCTACGCGCGGTTGCTGGAGAAGAAGCTCGGGCTCGAGAAACCGATGATCGACTGGCTGCAAACCATCCAGCACGAAAGCCGCCGCTGCGGTGAGATCGTAAGCAACCTGCTGGTGTTCGCGCGCAAGCACAACACCGAGATGTCGCTGACGGACGTCAAGACGATCGTGGAGCGGACCGTGGCGGTGGTGCGGCACAAGCTCCAGATGCAGGGCATCGAGCTGGCCGTCGATGTGCCGGAACTGCCGCAAGTCTTCTGCGACGGCTCGCAGATCCAGCAGGTGCTGGTGGCCATTGTGGTGAACGCCGTAGACGCCATTTCGAGCCAGGGCGGGCAGGGAGGCCACCTCCGCATCCAGGCCGGCCTGGCGGCCGAGGACGGGCGTCTCGACCTGGCCGTCAGCAACGACGGCCCGCCGATCCCCAAGGACGTGCTGCCGCACATTTTCGAGCCGTTCTTCAGCACCAAACAGGCCGCTTCTGGTGTAGGATTGGGACTCGCGGTCGCCTACGGCCTTATCAAGCGGCACGGCGGCGACATAGTGGTGGAGACGGGGGACCTGACCACGTTCCACGTACTGCTTCCGGTGGGCGGGCTGCCCATCGAGGAGCGCCAGGAGACGGAGAACTCGGATGTCCGAACAGAGGTTGTCGATACTCATCGTGGATGACGAGCTAGTCGTTCGGGACTCGCTCGTCCATTGGTTCACCGAGGAGGGTTACGACGTCGATTCCGCCTCGAACGCCAACGACGCGCTCGCGAAGCTGGCCGCGCGGGAGTTCGACCTGGTCATCGCCGACATCCGCATGCCCGGCATGGACGGCATCGACCTGCTCGAGAAGATCAAGAGCGAACAGCTCGACACCGGCGTGATTGTGATGACCGGCTACGCGTCGGTCGAGACCGCCATCCGCGCACTCAAGCACGGCGCCTTCGATTACATCACCAAGCCGTTCGATCCCGACGACCTCTCCGTGGTGGTCCGCAACGCGCTCGAACAGCACCGGCTGAGGCGCGAGAACCGCGCGCTGCGCGAGCAGCTCACCGAGGACACCCACTCGATCACCGAGCTGGTGGGCCAGAGCGAGGCCATGCGCAAGGTGCGCGAGCAGATCGAGACCGTAGCCGGCGTGGATTCCACCGTCATGGTGGAGGGCGAGAGCGGAACCGGAAAGGAGCTGGTGGCCCGCGCCATTCACCGCCTCAGCCCGCGGCGCTTCAACCCGATGGTGGTGGTCCACTGCGGCGCGCTGACCGAGACGCTGATCGAGAGCGAGCTGTTCGGGCACGAGAAAGGCGCGTTCACCGGGGCGCAATATCGCAAGAAGGGCAAGTTCGAAGCCGCCATGGGCGGCACGGTGTTTCTAGACGAGATCGCCGATATCAGCCTCAAGACTCAGACCGACCTGCTGCGCGTGTTGCAGGAGCGCGAAATCGTGCGGGTGGGCGGCACGCAGTCGATTCACGTGGATTTCCGGGTCATCGCCGCCACCAACCGCAACCTGGCGGACCTGGTCAAGGAAGGGCTCTTCCGTTCCGACCTGTTCTATCGGCTTAACGTGTTCACCATCCATCTGCCGCCGCTGCGCGAGCGGCACGGCGACGTGCCGCTGCTGGCCACGTTCTTCCTCGACAAGTACAGCCAGCAGATGAACCGCAAGTTCACTGGCTTCGACCGCGCGGCCATGGACATGCTCATTGCGCACAACTGGCCGGGGAACGTGCGCGAGCTGGAGAACATTGTCGAGCGGGCGGTAGTGGTGGGCCATGAGCCGCTGGTTCGGGCGCACGACCTGGCGATCACACGCCCGGCCGAGGGGGCCGACGATCTGAGCCTGCTGACGCTCGAGCGGCAGCACATCGTGCGCGTGCTCGAAGATTTCGCCTGGAACCAGACCCAAGCCGCCAAGGCGCTGGGGATCGACCGCGTCACGCTCTACCACAAGATCCGGCGCTTCGGGCTGACGCCGCCCGCCAAGGCCGCGCGGGTGTGAGTGGCCACAAACAGTGAGGGCCGCGGATGAACGCCGATAAACGCAGATTGAAAATGGGCGATTTATCCGCGTTGATCTGCGTTGATCAGCGGCCGAGATTGTGTTCCGTTCAGCCCGCACGCTAGGGAGGCCGTACGGAAGAGCTTCAAACGGAGATGCTGCTGGTCCCGGTGGGGGACTTCCCTCGGGATCTGCTGTACGAAATCTCCTATCGCGCGCGCATTCCCATTGCCCCCACGAGGCTCGATCCCGCCTTTGCGCTGAACCCGGACCGCGGCCAGTACGATTCGACGCGCCTCCTCGTGGAACTAAAGAACCGGTTTCCCCAAGGGACGGTAATCGGCGCGACGGCCTGTGACCTGTTCATCCCCGTGCTGACCTTCGTCTTCGGCGAGGCGGAGATGCCGGGGCGCGCGGCCATCTTCTCCACACACCGCCTGCGCGAGGAGTTCTACGGCCTGCCGCCGGATCGCGCCCTGCTTGCCAGCCGGGCCCTGCGCGAGCTGTGGCACGAAGCCGGCCACCTGCGTGGCCTGCCGCACTGCCCGGATTGGAGCTGCGTCATGAGCTCGTCTCACTCGGTGGAGCGGGTGGATGCGAAGAGCGAGCGGTACTGCAGGGAGTGCGAGCGAAAGCTGCGGAACGGGCTTCGGAGGTAACACTGCTGCCGGTGTATTCTGAGTTAGGAGCAAGCTATGCGGAAACCGCTTCTGCTTTTCAGCGCGCTGTTCCTGCAGGCCCTTTTCGCCGCGGATGCGAAACGGGAGGTCGTATATATCGGCGACTTAGCGCCCCTCAACATCACCCCGACCTTCGACAGCGGCTACCTCGCCGTATACGGTGGCGACCAGGAGGTGCTGGTCTACGCGCGAGACGGGTCTCTGGCATTCCGCTTCACGCCGCCCCACGGGTTCGTGGTGAACGCCGCGTTCGAAGCCGATGGATCCCCCGCATTCGGCGTCCAAGCGCTCAACCCACGCCGCGGAGTCATCTCGATCGCGGACGCGAAGGGCAAGCAGATCGGGGTCATCGACACGGGCGACTACGTCCCGTCGGGGGTCTCTTTCGCGCCTGACCATTCCATCTGGGCCGTCGGCTGGAAGCCAGAGTTGGTCGGTGCGGGAGTTCCCGAGTATGAGGTCTTGCGGCACTATTCACGCGAGGGACGTGAACTTGGACGATACCTTTCGAGAGCTTCCTTCCCTGGGGAGCACGCACCGGCGCGGGGCGCAACGGGCATGTGGAATCTGCGAATCGCGGGTGACCGGATCGGAGCATTGCTGGGCGGTGGGCGAAAGTGGTGGTGGGTCGAAGCTGCCATGTCCGGACAAGAGACCGGCCGCTGGCAAGTGGACGACTGGCACGGATACGCGGTCACGTCCGATGGTGTGGTCTACTTCCAGAGCGGTGGCGGAGTCATGTCCCTCGACCGGGCGTCCGGTCAATGGAGAGCCACCCGAATCTCCGTCCCGAACGGCGGTTTCTTGATCGGGGCTGAGGGATCGGAACTGGTGTTCGGGACCGGTCGGGACCGACGCTTGCTCCTGCGGGTCAGCCGCTAAGGGGCGGTCTACCCCAATGCCGCCTTCACCCGCTCCTGCGTCATCGGCAGCTCCAGCAGCCGCTTACCCGTCGCGTCGTAAACCGCATTGGCCAGCGCCGCGCCCATGGCGATGATCGGCGGTTCGCCGCCGCCGAGCGCGTTGGTCTGCGGATTGTCCACCAGCACGACCTCGATCTCGGGCAGCGAGGAAAACCGGGAGATCTGGTAGTCGTCGAAGTTCTCGGTGAGCACTTTCCCGCCCCGGAACCGGACCTCCTCGGAGAGCGCGTAGCCCATGCCCATCATCACGGCGCCCTCGGCTTGCTGGCGCAGACCGTCCGGATTCAGCACGACGCCCACATCGAGCGCGATCACCACGCGCTTCACCTGCACGCGCCCGTCTTTGTGGACCGCCACTTCCGCCATGGTGGCGTTGCAGGAGTTGGAGTAGATGCCACAGGCCACGCCGACGCCGCGTCCGCTTGGCGCCTTGGCGGCCTTCCAGCCGAACTGTTTGGCCGCGGACTCCAGCACGCGCCGCATGCGCGCGTCGGTCAGATTGTTGAGGCGGAACTCCAGCGGATCGAAACCGCCCTTGGCCGCCAGCACGTCGATGTGCGACTCCCGGCTGAAGGTGTTGCTGTTGACCGACGGCGCCCTCCACGGCCCAACTTCAAACGGATGCATCCCCGGAGGGTTGCCGCCCATCCAGCCGCCCGCGGCGGCTATACGCTGATGCGGGATGGCATAGAACGGCCGCCCCTCCCGATCGCCCGCGCCGATGATCTGGGCATCCCATAGAGCGATCTTTCCCGCCGCGGTCGTCCCCGCCCGAATCCTGATGACGGCCGCCGGCCGGAAGTGGTCGTAAAAGAACTCCTCTCGCCGGTTCCACACCACCTGCACGGGCCTGCCGGTGATCTTCGCCAGCCGCGCCGCCTCCACCGCCTGGCCGGCCTCGGTTTTTCCGCCGAACCCGCCGCCGACGTAACGCGAGATCACGCGCACCTTGTCGGCCGAAAACCCGGCGCCCCGAGCCACTTGCTCCTTGACCATAAACGGCGCCTGCGTGCTGGCCCACACGGTGAGCCTGCCGTCCTCCACCACCGCGGTCGCCGAATGCGTTTCGATGGTCGCATGCGCGCCGTATCCGTGGAGATACGTCTGCTCGACGATGCCGCTGGAGAGCCGCTCCCCCTCAGCCAGACTGCCGCTCTCGGCGACCACGCGGGGCTGCGGCGCGATTTTGAGGAGGTGGTCGAAGATGGTCTTTTCGTCCGGAACCTCCGGCTGGGAATCGAACTCGGCCTTCACCCTGGCCAGTGCGGCCGCAGCCACATCGGGGCGCGCGTGCAGCACAGCCACCAGATCGCCATCCTTCACCACGCGTACGCCGGGCGCCTGTTCGGCGGCGGAGGTGTCCACGCTCCGGCACCTGGCGCCGTGCGCCGGCGGACGCAACAGCCGGGCGTGCAGCAAGCCGGCCGGCAGTTGGTCGGCCGCGTACCGGGCCTTGCCGGTCACCTTGTCCAGCGCGTCTTTGCGGCGCGGCGATCGCCCAATCACTTGAAACTCCGTGACCGGCTTGACCGGGATATTGGCGAGGTGCCTCTCGATGCGCTTGCCTTCCACCAGGCGGCCGTAGCTCACCGATGCGCCCGCGCCGGTGGAATCGGCAACCACTCCGTTTTTCACGCGCAGCCGTTCCACGGGTACGCCCAGGCGTTCAGCGGCCATGGCGAGCAGCACCGCGCGCGCTTCGGCGCCGGCCCTGCGCACCACCGGGACCAGGAGCGGCGTGGTCATCGAGCCGAAGGTCCCCATGTCGTAGGGACAAAGATCGGTGTCGCCCATGACCACGTCCACCGAGTCGAAGGCGACATCCAGTTCCTCGGCCAGCACCTGCGCCAGGGAGGTCATCGCCCCCTGGCCCAATTCCACCTTGCCCACAAGGCACTGCACGCGGCCGTCTTCGCCGATCTTGAGAAAGGCGTTGAAATCGGAGGCCGTGGCCACCCGCCGGGGGATGCGCTCCGGCTCCTGGAAAAACACGAAGAGTCCCGCGCCGGTGAGCTTTGCGAATTCGCGTCGGCTGAGTTCCATCACGCACCCGCCTTTCCAGCCAGGGCGGCCTGTTGAATGGCGGTGACGATGCGCGTGTGCGAGCCGCATCGGCAGAGGTTGTCGTCCATGGCTGCGATAATCTGGTCGCGCGTGGGTCGCGGGGTCTTTTGCAGGAACGCGTAAGCGGTCAGGATCATTCCGGGCGTGCAGTAGCCGCACTGAAACGCGTGATGGTCCCGGAAGGCCTGCTGGATGGCGTGGAGACCCTCGCCGCCCAGCCCTTCGATGGTGAGCACGTGCTTGCCGGCCACGTCCTTAAGGGGCGTCACACAGGACCGCAGCGCAACGCCCTCCACCACCACCGTGCAGGCTCCGCAGAGCCCTTCGCCGCATCCGAACTTGGTCCCGGTGAGGCCGAGGTCGGAGCGCAGCACCCAAAGCAGCATTCGCTCATCGTCGGCGGTGACGCTCGCCGCCTTTCCGTTGAGGCGAAATGAGACGGTCCGCTCCATAGGAGACTCCTTTCAGAATCGCGGATCTGGGGATAGTTTACAGCGGCGGGCGCAGGGAGGCTAGCCTGCCGGGCGAAAACCGCAAGAACCGTCAAGCGAAGCGGTCGGTCCCGGCATAGTATCGGGACATGAAACTCACCATTCTGGTCGTTAGCGTCATCCTCCTCGTGCTGCTGGCCGCCGTGGTCTGGCACTGGTTCAACAGCCCGCTCTACCGGCCTGGCGACATACGGGCCGGCAAGGACCTTCGCGAGCCTCTGGCGCCTCCGGACCAGGCAGGCGTGCGGTCCGGTTACTGGCGGGTCGCCTCCGACATCGAGCTTTTCCACTTCGAAGAAGGCTCGGGCGAGGACATTCTGACGGTCCACGGCGGTCCGGGTTTTGTGACCTCTGCGCCGTGGCCGGCGGGCGCTCTGCTCGGCGCCGATTACCGCTTGCTGTACTATCACCAGCGCGGGTGCGGCTCATCGACCCGGCCGATCCGCTCTCTCGCCGGGCAGAACTTCTACCAGTCGATGCAGACGCTCAACCGGACGCTGGGGTTGCCGGCGCAGGTCGCCGACATCGAACGGATTCGCCGCATCCTGGGCCGGGAGAAGCTGATCCTGGCGGGGCACTCGTTCGGGGCGTTTCTCGCGGTGCTCTATGCCGCCGAGTTTCCCGAGCATGTCCGCGCCGTCATTGCCGTGGCCCCGGCGAACCTGGCGGTGCTCCCAACTTCGGATGGCGACCTGTTCGGCGAGGTCCGGCGGCGGCTGCCCGCCGAAAAGCTGCCCGAATACGAGAAGTTCCTGGCGGAGTATTTTGACTTTCAGGGCGGGGTGAAGAAGAACGACGACGAACTGGCGGCAATGTACCGCCGCTTCGGTTCCTTCTATCTGGCGGCCTCGCCGGCGGCGGCGCATCACGCGATCGCCGGCACCATGGAGGGCAACGGAGGCTTCATGCCGCTCGCCGTCTATCTCAGCATGGGACGGCGTCACGACTACCGCGGCGCGTTCCGCAAGGTTGCGGTCCCCGTCCTGGTGATCCACGGCCAGGACGATCTGCAGTCCGCCGCCTGGAGCCGTGCCTTCGCCGAGCTGTTCCCGCGGCACCGCATGGTCGAGATCGCCGGCGCCGGCCACTTCGTCTTCGCCGACCAGCCGGCGCAATTCGCCACGGCGGTAAGGGAGTTTCTGAAGGCGCTGTGAAGGACAAGCTGAAGCATATCCTGCGGGGGCTGATAGAATAGAAGTGAATCCCGCATTATGCTCGACGCCATTTTCGCTAAGGTTTTCGGCACAAAGAACGAGCGCCAGGTCAAGGCCATGCGCCCGCTGGTGACGGCCATCAGCGCCCTGGAGCCCGCCATTGAGCAGCTCTCCGACGAAGAGCTCGCGCGCAAGACCGTCGAATTCAAGGAACGGCTGGCGCAGGGAGCCCCGCTCGACGACTTGCTGATCGAGGCCTTCGCCGTGGTCCGCGAGGCCGGCCGCCGCGCCTTGAACATGCGGCACTTCGACGTGCAGCTCATCGGCGGCGTCGTTCTGCACCGCGGAAAAATCGCCGAAATGAAGACCGGTGAAGGAAAAACGCTGGTCGCCACGCTTCCGGTCTACCTGAACGCCCTCGAAGGAAAAGGCACTCACGTCGTTACCGTCAACGACTACCTGGCCAAGCGCGACTCGGAGTGGATGGGCAAGCTGTACAAGTTCCTCGGCATGTCGGTCGGCGTCATCGTGCACGATCTCGACGACCGGGAGCGCCAGGAAGCTTACAGCTGCGACATCACCTACGGCACGAACAACGAGTTCGGTTTCGACTACCTGCGCGACAACATGAAGTTCTCGCTGGAGCAATGCGTTCAGCGCGGCCACTACTTCGGGATCGTCGACGAGGTGGACTCGATCCTGATCGACGAGGCGCGCACGCCGCTGATCATCTCCGGCCCAAGCGAGGAATCCACCGACAAGTACATGAAGGCCAACCGGATCATCCCCAAACTGATCCGCGGCGAGGTGATCGAAGGCAAGGAGCCCGGCGAAAAGTACCTGACCGGCGATTACACGGTGGAGGAGAAGAGCCGCTCGGTGGCCCTCACCGACGAGGGTTTCGACAAGGCCGCCCGGCTGCTCGGCCTGAAGAGCATCTGGGACCTAGATACCATCGAGTGGAAACACCACGTGGAGCAGGCGCTCAAGGCTCACGTGCTGTTCCATCGCGACAAGGATTACGTCGTCAAGGAAGGCGAGGTCATCATCGTCGACGAGTTCACCGGACGCCTGATGCCGGGGCGGCGGTGGAGCGACGGCCTGCACCAGGCGGTGGAGGCCAAGGAGAACGTGAAGGTCCAGCGGGAGAACCAGACGCTGGCCACCATCACCTTCCAGAACTATTTCCGCATGTACAAAAAGCTCGCCGGCATGACGGGAACCGCCGAGACCGAAGCCGCCGAGTTCGACAAGATCTACAAGCTGGACGTGGTGGTGATCCCCACCAACCGCACTCTCATCCGGAAAGAAAACCCGGATATCGTCTACCGCACCGAGGACGAGAAGTTCCGCAACGCGGCCAAAGAGATCAAGGCCTGTAACGAGCGGGGCCAGCCGGTGCTGGTGGGCACCATCTCGGTCGAAAAATCGGAGCGGCTCTCGGGCACTCTGAAGCGCATGGGCGTGAGGCACGAGGTGCTCAACGCCAAGAATCACGAGCGCGAAGCGTTCATCGTGGCGCAGGCCGGCCGCCGGAACCAGGTGACGGTTTCGACCAACATGGCCGGGCGCGGCACCGACATTCTGCTTGGGGGCAACCCCGAGTTCATGACCAAGGAGCAGTGCCTCAACGAAAAGATTGCCGAGCTGCTTCCCAAAGAACAGGCCAGCTTCATCGGCGACCAGCATTTTTACTATTTCCAGCACCTGGGGCAGTTCTACCGCGTGCAACGCTCGAGGTGGGACGAGATTTACGCCCGGCACAAGACGGCGACGGAGGCGGAGCACAATATCGTGGTGGGCCTGGGCGGCCTGCACATCGTCGGCACCGAGCGGCACGAATCGCGGCGCATCGACAACCAGTTGCGCGGGCGCGCCGGCCGGCAGGGCGATCCCGGAAGCTCGCGTTTCTACCTCTCTTTGCAGGACGACTTGCTCCGGATTTTCGGCGGCGAGCGCATCCAGAACCTGATGCTGCGGCTGGGCATGGACGAGGACGTGCCCATCGAATCGAAGCTCATCACGCGCCGGATCCAGAAGGCGCAGGAGCAGGTCGAGGCGCAGAACTTCGGCGCAAGAAAGCACCTCATCGAGTACGACGACGTGATGAACAAGCAGCGCGAGGCCATCTACGGCTGGCGTCGCCAACTGCTCGAGAAGGCCGATCAGCGCGAAAAGATTCTGGAGATCGTCCGCGGCATCCTGGTCTCCTACATGGACCTTCGCTGCCCGCCCAAGACGCACCCGAGCACCTGGGACCTCACGAATCTCGAAACGGACATCAACAGCGAGTTCGGCGTCCGGATCAGGCCCGCCGAGATGCAGCAACTCTCCCGGGCCGAGATGGAAGAGACCATCTACGAGCGGCTGGTCCAGAAATACGAGGAGAAGGAGCAACTCATCGGCGCGGAGGCCATGCGCGAGATGGAGCGGCTGATCATGCTCCACGTAATCGACACGCAGTGGAAGGACAACCTGCTCTCGATGGACCACCTGAAAGAGGGCATCGGGCTGCGCGGCTATGGCCAGAAGGATCCGCTGGTCGAGTACAAGAAGGAGTCGTTCATCCTCTTCCAGGACATGATGGACCGGATTGAGGACGAAACCATCCGCTACCTGTTCTTCCTGCAGGCGGTTGAGGGAGGCCCCGCACCGCTCCCGTTCCCGGCCGATGAAGGGTACGAGGCTGAGCCGGAAGAGGAAGAGCAGCCGGTTGTGACTGCTGCCGCCGCTGAGCAGAAACGGATCGCGGCCCAGTCGTCGATTGACGACTTCACCCGCAACATCCAACGCAAGAACGAGCGGCAGATGGCGTCGCTGCAGTTTGTGGGTGGAGAGGCGAGTTCCACGAGCGCCACCGTGGTCCGGGGCGCCAAGACCGGCCGCAACGATCCCTGCCCTTGCGGGAGCGGCAAGAAGTACAAGAAGTGCTGCGGGGCCAATGCATGAGCAGACTGCTGATTGCCGGGTGCTGCCTGGTGCTGGCTGCGGGTGCGCGGGCGGCGGTGTGGCCGGATGAGATCGGCGACTACAAGAAGGTCGGGTCGAAGCCGGCAGCAGTCCAGGAGAATCGGGCCCTGTGGGATGAATATGGCCTGAATCTGGGCGAACAGGCCGAATACGCAGCCGGGGCCAGACACTTTACCGGCACCGCGTTCCGGTTCCATGATTCAACCGGGGCCTTCGGCGCCTTCCAGTGGCAGCGCCCGGCCGGCTGCAAGCCGTCCAAGCTGGCCGAAGCAGCCGCCGAAACCCGCGACGGCGTTCTGTTCGTGTTCGGCAACTTCCTCTTTCTGCTGGACGGGTGGAAGCCGGAACTCGAAGATTTGCGCCCTGTTCTGGAGCGCCTCCCGGGGCTGGACCAGAGCCCATTGCCGGAAGTTCATCTGCCCGCCCAGGGATTGCAGCCGAATTCCGAGCGGTACGTGATCGGTCCGGCTGGCCTGGATCAGTTCGAGAAGGGCGTGGCGCCGGCAACGGCGGCCTTCAGTCTTGGCGCGGAAGCCGAGATAGCTCAATACGATACGACGGCGGGCAAGATGCAGTTGGCGATTTTCTCCTATCCCACGCCGCAGATCGCCATCCAGAGGGTGCAGCAGTTCCAGAGCCTGCCGGGGGCCATGGCCAAGCGCGCCGGGCCGATGGTGGCGGTCATTCTTGCTGTCCAGGACCCAAACGCCGCCGAGCGGCTTCTTTCTCTCGTCAGGTACAACGGCGTAGTCACCGAAGCCGGGCGGGTTCCCACCGCGAAGGACAATGTCGGCGACTTGCTGGTGACCATCTTCACGCTGACCGGGCTCCTGATGGTGCTCTTTTTGGTGGCCGGATTGGCGGTTGGAGTCCTTCGCAGGCTCGGTTGGGGCACTTCGGGCGATCCCATGACGCTATTGCACCTCAATGAGCGATCGCGGGGTCCGTCCCAACCATAAAACCAGCTTTTTGTTTCGATTGGAAGAGATCCACAGGTTGTCGACAGCGTCTTCAACAGACTTTTGCACAGTCCGAGGAAAATCGGTCACTCCGCCAAGTCTATATCTAGCAGTGGCTTGGGTCCCGAATTTCGAGGGGAGCTTTTTTCCTTGATTTGGAAGCGCGCCTGAAATAAGATCCAATCACAACAGGTTTTTGGCGGTTGCGTTTCCGTCGAAGCCGGTTCTCCCATTGAACATCGCCCTGTGAGAACAGGGGGACGTATCGGAATACCCGCCTCCGTTTCGGGGGCGGGTATTTCTGTGTCAGGGGCAAGCCAAACGGCCAGCCCTAGGCACCCCGCCGCACCCCGATAATTCCTGCAACCAACCGCTCGTTGCGCGAATCTTGACTATTTAGTATAGATTCGCTAAGCTGTCGGTGGAACCTCGAGCCGGTTCCCGCGACCTCAAGGAGATTGGATGAGCACCGCCGCCAACGAGATCCAAGCGTTTACTGAGCAGGAATACAAATACGGCTTCGTGACCGACATCGAGACCGATTCGGTCCCGGCTGGCCTGAACGAGGACGTCATCCGCCTGATTTCGGCCAAGAAACGCGAGCCGCAGTTCATGCTGAACTGGCGCCTGAAGTCCTACCGAAACTGGCTGAAGATGCAGGAGCCGGCCTGGGCCAACGTGCACTACCCGGCCATAGACTACCAGAGCATCGTCTACTACTCCGCGCCGAAGGCCGCCTCCGGGAACGGGCCCAAGAGCCTGGACGAGGTGGACCCCGAGCTGCTGCGCACCTACGAGAAGCTGGGCATTCCGCTCAAGGAGCAGGCCATGTTCGCGGGAGTGGCCGTGGACGCGGTTTTTGACAGCGTCTCGGTGGCCACCACGTTCAAACAGAAGTTGAGCGAGCTGGGTATCATCTTTTGTTCCTTCTCGGAAGCCGTGCGGGAGCATCCCGAGCTGGTGGAAAAGTATCTCGGATCGGTGGTCCCGCACACGGACAACTTCTTCGCGGCGCTGAACTCGGCGGTCTTCAGCGACGGCTCGTTTTGTTACGTGCCGAAGGGCGTGCGATGCCCCATGGAGCTCTCGACTTACTTCCGCATCAACGCGAAAGACACCGGCCAGTTCGAGCGCACGCTGATTATCGCCGACGAGGGCGCATACGTCAGTTACCTCGAAGGTTGCACGGCGCCGATCCGCGATTCGAACCAGTTGCACGCGGCCGTGGTGGAGCTGGTCGCGCTCGACAACGCGCAGATCAAGTATTCGACCGTGCAGAACTGGTATCCCGGCGATAAGCAGGGCAAGGGTGGTATCTATAACTTCGTGACCAAGCGTGGTAAGTGCCAGGGCGTCAATTCGAAGATTTCCTGGACGCAGCTCGAGACCGGCTCGGCCATCACATGGAAATATCCGAGCTGCATCCTGATGGGCGATAACTCGGTGGGCGAGTTTTACTCGGTGGCCGTAGCCAACAACTACCAGCAGGCGGACACCGGCACTAAGATGATCCACATCGGCAGGAACACGCGCAGCACGATCGTCTCGAAAGGGATCTCAGCCGGGCACGGGCAGAACAGCTACCGCGGCATGGTGAAGATCCTGCCGGGCGCCGAGAACGCGCGCAATTACTCGCAGTGCGACTCCATGCTGCTCGGGAACAAGTGCGGCGCGCACACGTTCCCCTACCTGGAAGTGAAAAACCACTCGGCGCAGGTGGAACACGAGGCGTCGGTATCGCGCATCGGCGAGGACCAGATCTTCTATTGCCGCCAGCGCGGCATCTCCACCGAGGATGCCGTCTCGATGATCGTCAACGGATTCTGCAAGCAGGTGTTCCGCGAGTTGCCCATGGAGTTCGCGGTGGAAGCGCAACGGCTGTTGAACGTGAGTTTGGAAGGAAGCGTAGGGTGATGCAACCCGTGGGGCAGGCCGTTTGGCCTGCCGTGGCAGGCGGAACCGCCTGTTCCACGATATGAGGACACCATGCTCTTAGAGATCAAGAACCTTCAAGCACGAGTAGCGGAGAAACCAATTCTGAAAGGCATCGACCTGGCGGTGGACGCCGGGCAGGTGCACGCGATCATGGGGCCGAACGGCTCCGGCAAGAGCACGCTGGCGCAGGTGCTGGCCGGGCGCGATCTCTACGAGGTGACCGGCGGCGGGGTCCTCTACGACGGCAAAGACCTGCTCGCCATGAAACCCGAGGAACGCGCAGGCGAGGGCATTTTCATGGCGTTCCAGTACCCGGTGGAGATCCCCGGCGTGACCAATATGTATTTCCTCCGGACGGCGCTCAACTCGCAAAGGAAGCAGCGCGGCCTCGAAGAGCTTGACGCCATGGATTTCCTGGGGCTGGTGAAGGAGAAGGCGAAACTGCTGGGCCTCGACGAGACGCTGCTTTCGCGCCCGGTCAACGAGGGTTTTTCCGGCGGCGAGAAGAAGCGCAACGAGATTTTCCAGATGGCCGTGCTCGAGCCGCGTCTCGCGATTTTGGACGAAACCGATTCCGGCCTGGATATCGACGCGCTCAAGGCCGTGGCCGAAGGCATCAACGCCATGCGCGGGCCCACACGCGGCATGATCGTGGTCACGCACTACCAGCGGCTGCTGAGTTACGTGGTGCCCGATTTCGTCCACGTCATGCACAACGGGCGCATCGTCCGCTCGGGCGGCAAGGATCTGGCCCTCGAACTCGAACGGCAAGGGTACGCCTGGCTCGAAGAGCGGGCGGCGGTGGGGTCCTAGAATGCCGGCGACTGTGATAGCAGCCAGAGACCACGAGGAAGCGTACCTGGAGGCGTATCGTCGCGCCGGCGGCACGCTCCCGGGTGGCGCGCGCCTCAGGCGCACGCGGCAATCTGCCATCGAGCGCTTCAGCGCGCTGGGATTCCCCACCACGCACGACGAGGAATGGAAGTACACCAGCCTGGCGCCGTTCTTGAAAACGCCGTACCAGCCGGCGGCCACCGGCGTGTTCGCCGGAGAGCTGCCCGCGGCGAGCCCCGGCGCGCCGCGGCTGGTCTTCGTCAACGGCCGTTTCGCGCCGGAACTATCCCAGACGTGCGCGCTCAAGGGGTTGAAGATCTCGCGCCTGAAGGAAGCGCTCGCGCGGCGCAGCATCGCGGATCGCATCGGCGCGACGGCCGCGTTCGAAAACAACGCGCTGGTGGCGCTCAATACGGCCATGTTCGAAGACGGCGCACTGGTGGAGATCGGGGATGGCGCGGTGATTGATGCGCCCGTCGAGCTGCTGTTCCTGTCGG
The DNA here is from genome assembly GCA_963719445.1 of Bryobacterales bacterium. Classification (GTDB taxonomy): domain Bacteria; phylum Acidobacteriota; class Terriglobia; order Bryobacterales; family Bryobacteraceae; genus DASWZN01. The sequence goes on along the minus strand of OY970385.1, from coordinate 571,135 downwards.
CTTCGAATGGGACGCCGGCCGTCGCCTACCCGCGTACCCTCATTGTTGCGGGCAGGGAAAGCCAGGCGCAGATCGTCGAGACCTATCGCGGAGGTGGGACAGGCCTCCGGCCTGTCGGCACCTTCACCAGCGCCGTCACTGAGGCCGCCATCGCCGATGGCGCGGTGATCGAACATTACAAACTCCAGGAAGAGAGCCACGAGACGCTGCACTTCGGCATGCTGGCGGTGCGACAGGGCGCCAGCAGCAATTTCGTCTCGCACAACATCGCCTTCGGCGGGGCGCTGGCGCGCAACGAGATCGCGGTGGTGTTGGACGGCGAGGGCGCCGAGTGCACCCTGAACGGTCTGTACGTCACCGGCGGCCGGCAGCACATCGACAACTACACCACGCTCGACCACGCGCAGCCGCACTCCAACAGCCGCGAGCTGTATAAGGGCGTGCTCGACGGAAAGAGCCAGGCGGTATTTCATGGCCGCATCATCGTCCGCCCCGAGGCGCAAAAGACCGACGCAATACAGCGCAACAAGAACCTGCTGCTTTCCGATGGCGCGGTGATCAATACCAAGCCCCAACTGGAGATTTACGCCGATGACGTCAAGTGCACGCACGGCGCCACGGTGGGCCAAGTGGACGCGGACGCCATCTTCTATCTGCGCTCTCGCGGCATCGCACTCAACGAAGCCCGCAAGCTGCTGACCTACGCCTTCACCAGCGAGATGGCCGGCGTCATGAAGGTGGAATCGGTTCGCGAGCGGGTGGGCGCCGCGCTTCTGGACCGCCTGGCGAGCGCGGCGGGAGGCGAGGAATGAGCGGGAATGCGAGCGCGCCGGCCGTGGCCGGCTTCGACGTGGAGCGCATCCGGCGGGACTTTCCCATCCTGAGGGAGCGCGCCTACGGCCGGCCGCTGGTGTACCTGGACAACGCCGCCACCGCGCAGAAGCCCCGCGCCGTGATCGACGCGCTGGTGCGGTTTTACACTACCGAGAACGCGAACGTTCACCGCGGCGTCCACCTGCTGAGCGAGCGCTCGACCGCGGCGTATGAGGACGCTCGGCGCACGGTTCAGACGTTCCTGAACGCCTCCTCCGTGCGCGAGGTCATCTTCACGCGCGGCGCAACCGAATCGATCAACCTGGTGGCGCAGGCCTGGGGCCGGGCCAACGTCGGCGCAGGCGACGAGATCCTCATCTCGGCGCTCGAGCACCATTCGAACATCGTGCCCTGGCAGATGCTGGCGGAAGAGAAGCGCGCCACGCTGCGGGTCGCGCCCATCGACGACCGCGGCGAGGTGATCCTCGAGGAGTACGAGAAACTGCTGGGGCCGCGCACCAAGATCGTCGCGCTGGCGCACGTTTCGAACGCACTCGGCACCGTCAATCCCGTGCGGCGCATGATCGGGATGGCGCACAACCACGGCGCCGTGACGTTGATCGACGGCGCGCAGGCGGCGCCGCACTTCCCCACCGACGTGCAGTCGTTGGACTGCGACTTCTTCGCCTTCTCCGGCCACAAGCTGTTCGGACCAACCGGAATCGGCGGGCTGTACGGGAAGGTGAGCCTGCTCGAAGCGATGCCGCCGTGGCAAGGCGGCGGCGACATGATCCGTTCGGTGACCTTCGAGAAGACGCTCTATAACGACCTGCCCTACAAGTTCGAAGCCGGCACGCCGCATATCGCCGGCGCGGTCGGCTTGGGCGTGGCCATCGACTATGTGACTGGCGTTGGTCTCGACGAGATCGCCGCGTACGAGCACGAGTTGCTGGTCTACGCGACGGAGCGGCTGTCGCGCATCGAGGGCCTGCGGCTGGTCGGCACGGCCCGGCACAAGGCGGCGGTGCTCTCGTTCGTCCTCGATGGCATCCACCCGCACGATATCGCCACCATTCTGGACCGCCGCGGCATCGCCATACGCGCCGGCCATCACTGCGCGCAGCCGGTGATGGAGCGCTACGGCCTGACCGCGACCAGCCGCGCTTCCCTTGCGTTCTACAATACGAAGGAAGAGATTGACGCCCTGGCCGCAGGCATCGAGGCCGCAAAGGAGATCTTCCATTGAGCTCCGAGCTGAACGAGCTGTACCAACAGGTAATCGTCGATCACGCCAAGCGTCCGCGCAATTTTCGCGTGCCGACCGGGGCCAGCCGGAGAGTGGACGGTTACAACCCCCTGTGCGGCGACAAGGTGACCATCTACGTCAAGGTGGAGGACGGCGTGGTGCGGGACATCAGCTTCCAGGGCTCGGGCTGCGCCATCTCGACGGCATCGGCTTCGCTGCTAACGGAGGCGCTCAAGGGCAAGACGCTGGAGGACGCCGAGGCGCTGTTCGAATCCTTTCACGACCTTGTGACGGGCCTCGATCCCGCGCACGAGGAGCCGGGTTTGGGCAAGCTGGCCGCATTCTCCGGCGTGTGCGACTATCCGACGCGCGTCAAGTGCGCGACGCTCGCCTGGCACACGCTGCGTGCCGCGCTGAAGGGCGAAGGCGACCAGGTGAGTACGGAGTAGGAGGCTTGTGGCGTGGGGCAGGCGGTTCCGCCTGCCTGGGCAGGCCAAACGGCCTGCCCCACGGAGAAGATGGATGGATGAAACTTTAGAGCGGAAGGTGATCGAGGCGCTGAAGACCTGCTACGATCCCGAGATCCCGGTGAACATTTACGAGCTGGGACTGATCTACGGATTGAACGTGGACGAGGCGGGCGCCGTCACGATCCGGATGACGCTGACCGCGCCGAATTGTCCGGCGGCGGGCAGCCTGCCCGGCGAGATCGAGCACAAAGTGCGGGCGGTTAAAGGCGTCACGGACGTGAAGCTCGAACTGGTTTGGGACCCGCCATGGGGCCGCGACCGCCTCTCGCCCACGGCGCTGGTTCAATTGGGATTGATGTAGTGAAGATTTCCGCGCAGGAAGAATACGGAATCCGGTGCCTGCTCCAGATCGGACGGCGCGGGCCGGATGCCAGTCTCACCATCCCCGAGATCAGCCGGGCGGAGCACATTTCCAGCCACTACGTCGCGAAACTGCTGCGGGTGTTGCGGCGCGGAGGCCTGGTCACCAGCGTTCGCGGCCAGGCGGGCGGCTATACGCTCGCGCGCCCGCTTTCCCAGATCACCGTGAGCGAGGCGATGGCGGTGCTCGGCGGAAGGCTCTACGATCCGGCTTTCTGCGGCCAGCACGGCGGCGCCGAAACGGTCTGCGCCCACACCATCGAGTGCTCGATCCGCTCGTTGTGGCGCGACGTGCAGCAGGCGGTGGACCAGGTGCTCGGCCAGACCGCGCTCGCCGACCTGCTGCCCCCCGAAGGCCTGCCCCCTGTCACTTCCGCCCCGCTGACCGGGATCCGCATCAACTGAAGCTTGTCGCGCGTCGATTCTGGCTGACGGCTGCCTCGCTCCACAACCAGCTACATTAGTAAGAGATAAATGTCGGAACAAAAGTTGAAAGTGATCCCGCTGGGCGGTTTCGGCGAGTTCGGAATGAACTCGCTGGTGCTCGAATACGGCGACGACCTGATTCTGATCGATGCGGGCATGATGTTCCCCGACGAAGAGCTGCTCGGGGTCGATATCGTCACGCCCGACTTCGCGTATCTGGAAGAGAACCGCGAGAAGTTCCGCGCGGTGATCCTGACGCACGGCCATGAAGACCACATCGGCGCCGTGCCGTTTCTGCTTTCGCAGCTCAACGTGCCGGTCTACGCCACCGCGTTCACGCGGGCGCTGATCTCGCGCCGCCTGGAGGAGCACGATCTGCTCGACCAGGCCCAGCTCAACACGGTCAAGGCCGGCGACAAGCTCGAAATCGGGCCGTTTCAGATCGAGTTCATCCACGTCACGCACTCCATCCCGGACGCCGTCGCGCTGGCTATCACCACCCCGCTCGGAATCGTGATTCACAGCGGCGACTTCAAGGTGGACCCGACTCCTACCGACGACAAGCTCTTCGACCTGCACACGCTGGCCGACTATGGCCGGCGCGGAGTCCTGCTGCTGCTCTCCGATTCCACCAACTCGGACCGTCCCGGCTACACGGAGAGCGAGCGCGCGGTGCGCCCGCGCCTAGAGGACATTTTGAACCGCGCCGAGCGGCGGGTGGTGATATCCTGCTTCAGCTCCTCGGTGCACCGCCTGCAGCAGATCATCGATCTGGGCGCGGAGTTCGGGCGCAAAGTGGCGTTCCTCGGCCGCAGCATGCTGAGCACCACCGAGATCGCCCACGCGCAGGGCCTGCTCACCATCCCCAACGGCCTGCTGGTGCGGTCGCAGGACATCATGGACGTGGCGCCCTCGAAACTTCTGGCGGTGGTCTCGGGCAGCCAGGGCGAGCCGATGTCGGCGCTGGCGCGCGTGGCTGTGGATAACCACAAGAGCCTCTCGATCGAGCGAGGCGATACCGTGGTCCTCAGCTCGCGCATCATCCCCGGCAATGAGAAGGCGATTTACCGGATGATGAACCACCTCTCCAGACGCGGCGCCACGGTGCTCTACGGCCCCATGAACCCGCCGTTGCACGTCTCCGGGCATGCCAGCTCCGAAGAGCTGAAGCTGGTTCTGAACCTGGTGCGGCCCAAGTATTTCGCGCCGGCGCACGGAGAGTACCGGCAACTCGCCAAGCACGCTGCGCTGGCCGAGCACCTGCGGCACGCGGGTCTGGAGGAGACCTTCATTCTCGAAAGCGGCGACACGCTCGAGCTCGATCGCTACGGAGCGCGCAAGGCGGGCCGGGTGCCCGTGGGCCGCATCTGCATCGACTCCGGGGCGCTCGACGATATCGTCGAGGACGTCGTGATCCGCGACCGGCGGCACCTCTCCGAGGAAGGTTTCATGCTGCCGATCATCACCATCGACAAGCGAACCGGCAAAGCGGAAGGCCTGCCCGAGATCGTCAGCCGCGGTTTCATCTCGGAGGACGGCTCCGACCTGCTCGGCCAGGCGCGCGAGCTGGTGGCGCGCACCATCGCCACCTTGACCGATGAGGAGCGCAGCGACTGGGGCGTCATGAAGGAGAAGATCCGCAGCGACCTGCGCCGCTTCCTTATCAAGCAGACCTCGCGCCACCCGCTGATCATGCCGGTGATTCTGGAAGTGTAAGTCCCGTGAATCGACGCCACTTTCTCCTCAGCGCCGCAGCCGCGGCATCGCCCTTGGCGGCACGTGAGCAAGCCGCGACGCTTTCCATCCATCCCGACCGCCCTGCCGGGCGCATCCCCGCCCGTTACGCAGGGCTCAGCTATGAATCCTCTCAGCTTGCGGAGCCCGAGTTCTTTTCGCCGCGCAATCGGGAGCTGGTTGCGCTGTTTCGGCGGCTGAGCGATCGGGGCGTGCTGCGCCTGGGCGGTAACTCGAGCGAGTTCACCTGGTGGAAGGCCAGCCCGGAAGCCGTGGTGCCGCCGCTGAAGCGGCCCGAGGGCCGGCTCGAGGCGAACTGGATGCCGCACGAGCTGGCCGCGATCACGCCGCAAGCTATCGACAACTTGGCGGGTTTCCTGGATGAAACGGGCTGGAAGCTGATCTATGGGCTGAACCTGGGCACCGGCACGTCCGAGCGCGCCGCGGAGGAGGCCGCATGGGTGGCGAGGGTGATAGGTCCGCGCCTGGAGTACTTCCAGATCGGCAACGAGCCGGACCTGTATCCACGGGCCAACAACGGCCTCCGTTCTCCCTCCTGGGGTTTTGACGACTACCTGGCCGAGTGGATGAGGTTCACCCGGGCCATCCGCGCGCGCGTTCCGAGCGCTGTGTTTGCCGGCCCGGATGTCGCAAGCGACTCGGACTGGATTGCCCGGTTCGCGAGCCAGGCGGGCGGGAGCGTGGCCGCGCTCACCGGTCACTATTACGCCTCCGGCCCTCCGGACGACCCGCGGGTGACCATCGCGCGGCTGCTCGGGCCAGATCCCGGACCGGCCTCGAAGGTTGCGCGCATCGCCAGGATCAGCGCCGAGGCGCATTTGCCGTTTCGCATGGCCGAGGGCAACTCGTGCTACCGCGGCGGCAAGCCCGGAATGAGTGACACGTTCGCTTCCGCACTTTGGTCTGCCGATTATATGCTGATGACGGCCCAGGCCGGCTACGCAGGGGTGAACTTTCACGGCGGCGGCGGCCGCCAGATTCGGGCGGCGCTGGGCGGGCATTTTCCGGGCGAGGCGCTCGCAAAGAAACCCGGAGCGGGTCGCGCGGGCGCCTTCTACACGCCCATCGCCGGTAGCCTGGATGAGGGGTTCGCCCCGCGTCCGATCTTTTACGGCATTCTGCTCGCCAATCAGTTTGCCGGGACGACGCCGGTCGCCGCCGATTTCGATCCGAAGGGCGTGAACGCCACCGCATACGCCGCCAGGACGGACACCGGCATCCGCGTGGCGGTCCTCAATAAGGACGCGGCCCGCGACCTGCGCGTCACCATCGATCCCCAGGCAAAGGCCGGACTGGCGCGGGTCTGGCGCATGTCGGCACCGGCGCTCGACGCGACGGAGGGCGTCACGCTCGCCGGCCGGGCGATCGGGTCCGACGGCTCCTGGTCACCGCACGAAGAGGTGCTTCGGCCGGATGCCCGCGGACGCTTCACGGTTAAGGTCGGGTACGCCAGCGGCGCACTGGTCTTCTTGGCCTTCGTCGCGAGCTGACAGACAGCCAGAACTTAATCCCACATTTCCGTCTTGAGCAGTTACCCGTAACCTCTTGATGGCCTCCGACGCCTTGATTCATGCCGGGGCTCCGGCGAACTGGTCACCCAGCACCTGAGTGATTCGCGGCGTGGGAGGAACACTCAACTTCCACCAGCCGATCGATGCCAGGTTTCCGAGAGGAGTGGCTGTAATCATGACGAAAACACTGTTGATCGCAACATCGCTAGCCCTCTCCGCGGCGATCGGCTACGCCGCCAGCTACACACAACCGTTCGGAGATGCGGGCGCCCTGGTGATTCAGTATCAAGTGACCGGCACACAGGAAACCGGCGATCTGATGTTCCAGACGCACAACACGTTTACGAACGCCATCTCCGGCACCCTGACCAACAGGACCAAACTACCTCTTCGCTGCAAGACAATCGAACCGGTCGCCCATGCGGTCTTCCATTACGTGTCGCCTTTGGTACTGGTGAACCTGACGCTAAGAGGGATCCACCTTGAGGCGGGGGCGTCGCAACCTTTCTCCAACATCGAGGCGAACTCGGGGACAAACGTCATCTGGGCTAACATCTCGCAATGGAAGGTGAACTGCGTGACCCCGTTGGATTATCGGTTTTCCAGTCAGACGGTCACGGAGAACTTCGCAGCCGGAAGCATAGTAGGAACCCTGGGGAGCAACCAGGTCGGGATTACCGTTGAGAACAACTCCGACCAACCGATCGAGATTGTCTGGAACGAGAGTTCCTTCATCGACATCGGTCGTTCTGCGAAGCGCATCTTTCACTCGGGAGTGAAGTACGCGAACCGCAACGAGGCTCAGCCCAATACCACCGTCCCGCCCCTTGCCAAGGTAAATGACGTTGTGATCCCAGAAAACGTCCACTCCGCTGAGCGCGAGTGGCTCAAGACCCCGCTCTTCCCCAGCGAGTTACCTCCTGCACTGGCCGCAGAAGCCCTAACATCAATGAAGGGCGCGAAGGTTGCTCTCTTCCTACAGTTGTTGGTCGCCGGGAAGAAGACGCCCGTGACCCTGGTGTTCGAGATCGCTGCGGTCAACCCTGGCAAGCTGTGACGATTATCCTCGCCGGGGTCCTCAGGTCTCCACGGCCCCGGTCCGGCCCGGAGCGATGAAGCGCGCTGGGCACTCGTTCAACCCGCGTGTGGGACACTACCCATCTGCACAGTATGCAGACGAGCACCGACAGTCGCATAGAGTCTACGGCCCCTTCCGATCCTCCATGCGTGGGGCAAGCGCTCACGGCTCGCGGCCAGACGCTCACACGCTACAAGAAGAATCTGCGTTAATACCTCTTTAATACATTTGTCACAGCTCTGTAACAGTCCTGTAACAATCAGACGCTAGCCTGCAAGCTGTGAGCGGGACGCGCCCAGTGGCCGCAATCCTCCTGGCTTGTTCGGGCGCCGCAGCGTCCACTCGGATCGGGCCGCTTGCTCTTAACCGCGAGGAAGGATTGACGCCCCCTCATTCCCATGTCCGATAAGCTGCTTCTGGTTCTGGTCATCGTTGGGGTTGCCCTAGCCTTCGACTTCCTGAACGGATTCCACGACGCCGCCAATTCCGTGGCCACGGTGGTGGCAACCCGCGTGCTGACGCCGTTGCAGGCCGTGATCTGGGCGGCTTTCTTCAACTTCGTTGCCGCGTTCAGCTTCGGAACCGGCGTCGCCAGAACCGTAGGCAAGGGCATGGTGGATTTGAGCGAGGTGACTCCCTACGTCATCCTGTGCGGCCTGACCGGTGCGGCTTTCTGGGACCTGATCACGTGGTGGTTCGGGCTGCCGACCAGTTCCTCTCACGCGCTGTTCGGCGGCTACGCCGGAGCGGCCATCGCGCGGGCCGGCAGCTTCCACGTGCTGATCTGGAGCGGCTGGATCAAGACCATCGTCTTCATGGCGCTGGCTCCGCTCATCGGCCTGATCGCGGCGCACATTTTCATGACCGCGGTCTACTGGCTGTTTCAGAAATCGAGCCCCAAGAAGATGGACATCTACTTCCGCAAGCTCCAGCTCCTGTCCGCTGCGGCCTTCAGCTACTCGCACGGCACCAACGACGCCCAGAAGACCATGGGCATCATCACCGGCGTGCTGGTGGCCACGAAGTACCTGAAGCACTTCGAGGTGCCGATCTGGGTGATTCTCTCGGCTCACGCAGCCATCGGGCTGGGAACGATGAGCGGTGGCTGGCGCATCGTCCACACCATGGGATCGCGAATCACGAAGCTGAAGCCCCGAGGCGGCTTTTGCGCGGAGACCGCCGCGGCCACCTCGATTCTTCTGGCCACGTTCCTTGGAGTTGGCGTATCGACCACGCACGTGATCACCGGCGCAATCGCCGGCGTCGGATCCATCCAGCGCCTCAAGGCCGTGCGCTGGGGCGTTGCCGCCAACATCGCCTGGGCGTGGGCACTCACCATCCCCGCCGCGGCCGTCATGTCCTGGGTGACCTACTCGATCTTCTTCAGTTGGGGCCTCGACCCGCGCTAACCCGGATGTTTCACACGGAGGGCCGATTGGCCCGCCGGGCAGGACAAATCAGCACGGCGACGGCCCGCTGAGTGACAGCGGCGTGACGTTCCTCTCCCGGGCTCCCTCCACAAAGTGCTCACAGTCGGTTCCGAGGATACCCGCAGTGTTACTATTTCAGCACCGTCTGAAGCTTGTCCTACTCGAGAAAGCGCTCGGCCTCGATGGCGGCCATGCAGCCTGCGGCAGCGGCGGTGATGGCCTGGCGGTAGACGCGGTCCTGTACGTCGCCGGCGTGGAAGACGCCGGAGATGTTGGTGCGGGCGCCGCCGTGGGAGACGATGTAGCCTTCGGCGTCGAGCTCGATCTGGCCGCGGAACGGCGCGGTGTTCGGATCGTGGCCAATCGCGAGGAAGAAGCCGTCCACCTCCTGCCGCCACTGTTTGCCGCTCTTTACATCCCGCAGCAGGACGCTGGTGACGCGGCCTTGAGCGACGTCGGAAACCTCGTCGACCACGGTCGAGGTCTGCCACTTGATCTTGGGGTTGGCGCGGGTGCGGTCGAGCATGATCTTGGAGGCGCGGAACTGCTCGCGCCGGTGCAGGACGGTGACTTCCGAGCCGAAGCGGGTGAGGAAGTTGGCCTCCTCCATGGCCGAGTCGCCGCCGCCGACCACCATGATCTTCTTGCCGCGGAAGAAGAATCCGTCGCAGGTGGCGCAGGTGCTGACGCCGTGGCCGACCAGTTCGCGCTCGCCCGGGACGCCCAGCCAGCGGGCGGAAGCGCCGGAGGCGACAATCACGGTGCGGGTCTCGATCCATTCGCCGTCGACGTTGAGGCGCAAGGGGGTTTGGGACAGGCTGGCTTCGACCACCGTGCCGTGGAGGTACTCTGCGCCGAAGTGCTCCGCCTGCTGGCGGATGTTTTCGACCAGGACCGGGCCGTCGATGCCCTCGGGGAAGCCGGGGAAGTTCTCGACCAGGGTGGTGAGGGAGAGCTGGCCGCCGGGATGGTGGCCGGTGACCACCAGCGGCTTGAGGTTCGCGCGCGCCGCATAGACGGCGGCGGTGTTTCCGGCGCAGCCCGCGCCAACGATGATGACGTTACGCATAGGTAAAGGAGAAATCCGACTTCCAGTGTAGCCAACGTGCGGCGGCTCGGGTTGGGGGGATGTAGCGTTGTATCGCTTGCAACGGCACAGAATACTGTTGTCAACGATGTATCCCCCGAGTGGCGCAGGCGTGTGGCCCTCCGCTGACAGGCCGGAGGCCTGTCCCACCAGCGGAGACTACAGCAGCGCGGAGACGATGCGATTGGCGAGGAAGGCGCCGCCGTACGCCAGGGCGGTCATGTAGCAGAACTGGATGAGGGGCCACTTCCAGCCGGCGGTCTCGCGGCGGACGACGGCGATGGTGGACATGCACTGCATGGCGAAGGCGAAGAAGATGAGCAGGGCCACGGCGCCGGCGGGGGTGAGGTCCCGCCGCAAGGCCTGCTGCAGTCCGTGGGATCTGGCGTCCGGCTCCATGCCGTAGAGCGTGCCCAGGGTGCCTACGATCACTTCGCGCGCGGCGAGCGACGTAAGCAGGCCGACGCCGATCTTCCAGTTGAATCCGAGCGGCCGGATCACGGGTTCGATGGCGTGTCCCACATGTCCGGCGATGCTGTGCTCGACCGCCGGGAGCTTGCCGTGAACCAGCGGCAGGTGCGCGAAGACCCAGAGCACGATGGCAACCACGAGAATCACCGTGCCGGCGCGGCGCAGGAAGATCTTGGAGCGGTCCAGGAGGCGCAGGCCGAGCGAGGTGAGCGTGGGCCGGCGGTAGGGCGGCATCTCGAGGACGAAGGCCGCCCGCTCGCTCTTCAGGATGGACGATTTCAGAACTCGCGCGGTGGCAAAGGCCGCCAGGAACCCGAGCACGTAAAGGCCGAGCATGGCGGCGGCGCGGGTGCCGAGCAGCGGTCCGAGCAGCGGGCGCTCGGGCAGAAAGGCGGCGATGATGAGCGTGTAGACGGGCAGGCGCGCCGAGCAGGTCATCAGCGGCGCCACCAGAATCGTGGCGGTGCGGTCGCGCTTGTTCTCGATGGTGCGCGTGGCCAGGATCGCCGGGACGGCGCAGGCGTAAGCCGAAAGCAGCGGGATGAAGGACTTCCCCTGCAATCCGACGCGGGCCATGGTGCGGTCGGCGATGAGCGCAGCGCGCGCCAGGTAGCCGGAATCCTCGAGAATTCCGATGAAGAGAAACAGCATCAGGATCTGCGGCAGGAAGACGAGCACCGCGCCTACGCCGCTCCATACGCCCTCGATGAGCAGGGAGCGGAGGGGCGAAGCCGGCAGCGCCGAGCCCACCAGGCTGCCGGTCCAGGTGATGAAGGTCTGCACGCCATCCATCAGCGGGCGCGCCCAGGAGAAGATGGCCTGAAAGACGGTGACCACGACTCCCACGAAAATCAGCGGGCCCCAAACGGGGTGGAGAAAGACGGCGTCGAGGCGGCGCGTCCAGAGGGGCGGCGCGGGCGGCTGGTAAGACGCGCGCTTGCCCAGGCGCGCGGCCCAGGCGCGGCATTTCGGAACGTCCTGGAGGGCGGAAGAATCGACCGGCGCCGGCGGCGCGCTGCGCTCCGCCAGGAAATCCCAGACCGGCTCGATGCCTTCGCCGCGCGCGGCGCTGGCGAGCACGGCCGGCGCGCCAAGCTGGCGCGACAGCGCCTGGACGTCGATCTCGCCTCCGCGGGCGTGCAGGTCGTCCGCCATGTTGAGGATGACCATGGTCGGCAGTCCCAGCGCGAGAACGGGCGCGGCAAGCATGAGATGGCGGCCGAGGTTGGTGGAATCGAGGATCAGCAGCACGGCGTCGGGTCGCGGGAAGTCGGGCATCGTGCCTGTGAGGATGTCGTGGGCGACCTGTTCGTCCTCGGAGCGGGGCGAGAGGCTATAGACGCCGGGAAGATCGACCAGCGTGATTTCGAGGCCGTTGGCGAGGGTGGCACGGCCGAGCCGCTGCTCGACGGTCACGCCCGGGTAGTTTGCAACCTTCTGGCGGAGGCCCGTCAAGCGGTTGAAAAGCGTGGACTTTCCGGAATTGGGAGGGCCGATGATCGCGACTACGCTGGCGCCCTTGCCAGTCTCAACAGGGTGCAGCGCAGCCAGGGCACAATCGTCGCAACCGCTCATGGCTCCGGATTCGGAGCGCGCAGGATGAGGCGCGCGGCGGTCTCGCGGCGCAAGGCGATTTCGGCGCCGTCCACGCGAAACACGCGCGGGTCGCCTCCCGGAGCGCTTCCGGCCGCGACAACCGGGCTGCCGGGGAGGAACCCGAGCTCCATGAGCCGCTGCGAGATGTCCGCCGGCAGCTCGATGTGATCGAGCACCCCGCGCTCGCCACGGCGAAGCTGGGAGAGACTGGGAGTGCCGTTGCTACTCAGTTGCATCAGGTGTCAGTATGACGCCGCCAGGGCCGGTCTGTCAAGCAGATCGGAAACTCCGAGGGTACTAGGAGATGACAGAGAGTTGCAGGAGGGGGGCGGCCTGCCGGCCGGCGGCCGTCAGCCGTCAGCCATCAGCCAACGGCCATCAGCCAACGGTCGGCGAGGATACCTGCTAGGCTGTTCGCGGCCCGCTTCAACACGGCGCCGGAAAGCCGCACATTCTCGCTCTGAGAGATTTCAACGGCGACGGGAAAGCCTTGGAATTCGCATTCTACGTGATGGAATCCTGTAGCGGTCCTCTGACGATGGTGCTGGGCTACAGCCAGCGCCGGGACCGCGTGATTGTCTACGAGTTCCTGATCCACAGCAACTTGCCTGGCCAAGAGGATGGTTCGCAGATGTGGATGTACCGATTTACCTTCAGGAAGCCGATTGCACCCCTGCATTGGCGTTACGAGGATCTGTACAACTCCGGTAGGCGCCTCGAGTACGACTTTCGCTATGTCCCCGAGCGCGCGCGCTTCGAAGGGACGGTGCTGATCACCGATCCAGACACCAAGGTCGCCCCGCCCAACGGTGGCCGGTGACTGATGGCAGATGGCAGATGGCTAATGGCTGACGGCTCTTCTCTGCTACAATTCCTGCGATGCCCGCGGGAAGCCCAAAGCAGTCGTATACGCGCGAGGAGGCCTGCCGGGTAGTGGGGATCTCGGAGAGGCAGTTGCGCGCGTGGGAGAGCCAGGAACTGGTGCCCCGCCTGGAGCAGTTCGCGTTTGCCGACCTGATCGCGCTGCGCTCCTTGCAGAAACTGCGCGCGGACCGCGTGGCTCCACAGCGTATCCGCCGCGCCGTGCGCGCGCTGCGCGAGAAACTCGATGGCGTCGAGAATCCGCTCAAGGAAGTGAAGGTCTTCTGCGAGGGCCGCAAGGTCGCGGTGCTGGTCGACGGGCAGAAGATGGAGGCGGTCTCGGGGCAGCTCCTGCTGGACTTCGACCAGAAGGAGCTGAAGACGCTGCTCCTATTCCCGCCCGAAGGACGCGGGCGCGCAGCCGCTTCGGACGCGAAGACGCGGGAGGCGGAGGCGTGGTTCGAGAAGGGGCTCGAACTGGAGCAGACTGGAGCGCCGCCGGAGCAAATCGTGGCGGCCTACCAGCGCGCCCTGGAACTCGACCCGGTCTCGGCCGGCGCGGCCGTGAACCTGGGAACCGTCTACTATCACCTGCGGCAGTGGGGGGAGGCCGAGCGCGCGTACAACCGGGCGCTCGAGATCGACGCGACCTATGCGCTGGCGCACTTCGACCTGGGCAACCTGTTCGACGAGCGCGGCGACCCGGAGCGCGCCGAACAGCACTACCAGGCGGCGCTCAAGATCAACCCGAATTACGCGGACGCGCACTACAACCTGGCGCTGCTTTCGCAATCGCGCGGCGACGTCATGAAGGCGGTGCGGCACTGGAAGGCTTATCTGAAGCTCGACGGGACGAGCTCGTGGTCCGCGATCGCCCGCCGCGAGCTCGAGAAACTGCGCCGCGCGGCGGTGGTGCCAGGCTCAGGGGGCGCGGAGAGCGCGTCGTGACCCTGACAGGCCGGAGGCCTGTCCCACAGCGCAGTGTATCCTGGTGAAGTAGAACAAGGGGGTACTGTTTGGGCCGTATTTTACTTGCGTTGCGCAGCTTTTTCGGCATTCTGTTTCATGGCGCGCTTCCGGGCGAGGCCGCCAAGGCGCTCGGACTGAGTAAGGCCGCCGCGGCGCCCAAGCCCGTTGAACCGGAGCCCGATCATGTCGATGGGGCGGTCGGACTTTTGGGGATCCTCCAGCGCGATGCGCGGCTGGTGGATTTCCTGATGGAGGACGTCTCGGGCTACGACGATGAGCAGGTGGGCGCCGCGGTGCGGAGCGTGCACGATCAGTGCCGCGATTCGCTGCTGCGCTACGTGAGCCTAACGCCGGTGATCGACGCCGTCGAGGGCGCTTACACGACCGTGGGCGCGCTGCCGGCGGCGGAGCGGGCGTGGCTGGTGAAGTTCATCGGCAACGTTCCGGCAGAGCCGCCCCAGGGCGGAACGTTGCGCCACAAAGGCTGGCGCGTGGAGAAGGCCGCGCTTCCTGTGCCGCGCCGCGGCTCCCGCGTGATCGCGCCCGCTGAAATCGAGATTGAATAGAGGCAGAGTGCCAAAGCCAACCAAAGCGCAGTTCGTGATCGGCATCGACCTGGGGACCACCAACTCGGCTCTGGCGTTCATTCCGCTGGCCGACGGAGGCGACCCGTTGGCGTTGCCCGCCGCGAGCCTGTTCGGGATCGCGCAGGTAGTGAACCCGGGAGAGGTGCGCGAGGAGCCGCTGCTGCCGTCGTTCCTGTTTCTGCCGGGCGCGGCCGATTTTCCCGCGGGCTCGCTGGCGCTGCCGTGGAAGGCGGACCAGGACTTCGTGGTCGGGTCGCTGGCGCAAAAGCGCGGCGTGGAGAATCCGGGGCGGCTGGTGTCTTCGGCGAAGTCGTGGCTCTGCCATTCCGGCGTGGACCGCACCGCAGCCATTCTTCCTGCGAACGCGCCCGACGGAGTGAAGAAGGTTTCGCCGGTCGAAGCTTCTCTACGCTATCTGGACCACATGCGGAGCGCGTGGAACCACGCGCATCCGGACGCGCCGTTTGAAAAACAGCAGGTGCTGGTCACGGTGCCGGCGTCCTTCGATCTGGTGGCGCGCGAACTGACCGAGGAGGCGGCGCACGGCGCGGGTATCAAAGACGCGAGCCTGATCGAGGAGCCGCAGGCGGCTTTCTACGCGTGGATCGAGCGGCACCCAGACTGGCGCGAGCGCGTTAAGGTGGGCGATCTCATCCTGGTGGTCGATATCGGCGGGGGAACCACGGACTTCACGCTCATCGCCGTGACGGAGCGCGAGGGCGAGCTGGAACTGGAGCGCGTGGCGATCGGCGAGCACATTCTGCTCGGCGGCGATAACATCGACCTGGCGCTGGCGCGCTCGATCGAGCAGCAGCTCGCGGCGAAGAACGTGCGGCTGGACGCGCTCCAGCTTCACGCGCTGTGGCAGAACTGCCGCATCGGAAAAGAAAAGCTGCTCGAGGAGGGCAGCCAGGCCAAGGACTACCCGGTGACGGTGCTGGGGAAGGGCACGGGCGTGGTGGGCGGGACGATTCGCGCGAAGCTCGAGCGCGCGGACCTGGAACGCATCCTGCTGAACGGGTTCTTCCCGGAGGTTTCGAGCCAGGAGATGCCGCAGCGGGCGCGGCGCGCCGGGCTCCAGGAATTGGGGCTTCCGTACGCCTCCGACGCCGCGGTCACGCGGCACATGGCGCAGTTCCTGCGGCAACAGGCCTCGGCGGCGCAGCACAGCGCGGTACGGCGCGGGCCGAGCGGCCTCGCCTGCCCGACGCACGTGCTCTTCAACGGTGGGGTGCTGCGCGCGCAGTTGATCCGCGAGCGCCTGATTTCGACGCTTGACGCGTGGCTCAAGGAAGAGGGCATGCCGGCGGTGGTCCCGCTCACGGGCGAGGACCTGATGCACGCGGTGGCGCGCGGGGCGGCTTACTATGGGCTGGCGCGGCAGGGGCGCGGCGTGCGCATCCGTGGCGGCGTCCCGAGAACTTACTACGTGGGGATCGAGAGCGCCATGCCGGCGGTGCCGGGCGTGCCGGCCCCGGTCAAGGCGCTCACGGTGGTTCCGTACGGGATGGAGGAGGGCACCGGCGCGCGCATCCCGGACCGCGAGTTCGGCCTGGTGATCGGCCAGCCGGCCGAGTTCCGCTTCTTCTCTTCCACTACCCGCAAGGACGATGCGGCAGGCGCAATGATCGAGGATACGCGCGAAGAACTCGAGGAACTCGCGCCGATGGAGGTGACGCTTCCGGCCGAGGGTGGCAACGCGGGCGAAGTCGTGCCGGTGTCGCTTGAGACCGAGGTCACCGGGACGGGCCTGCTGCAATTGTGGTGCGTGGCGCGCGACGGCCGCCGCTGGAAACTCGAATTCAACGTGCGGGAGCGCGCCTCGGCGGCATGAAGATCGGCATCGACCTGGGGACCACCAACTCGGCGGTGGCCTATATCGACCCGCGCGAAGCCGAGGACTCCGCCTTTCCGCCCATACACATTCTGCCCATCCCGCAGTACGTCGCGCCGGAGACGGTGGAGGAGCGGCGGACATTTCCGTCGTTCCTGTTTCTGGGCGAACGGGAATACGTGGGCGTGTACGCACGCGATCAGGGCGCGCTGGTGCCCACGCGGCTGGTGCACTCGGTGAAGTCGTGGCTGTCGAACCCGGACGTGGACCGCACGGCGAAGATCCTGCCGTGGGATTCGCAGGAGACCGGGCGCGTGCTCTCGCCGGTGGAAGTTTCGGCAAAGTTTCTCACGCACATGCGCGAGGCGTGGGAGCGGCGGATGGGCACACCGTTCGCCGAGCAGGATGTGGTCCTTACGGTGCCGGCATCGTTCGACGAAGAGGCGCGCGAGCTGACGGTGCAGGCGGCCGCGGAGGCGGGCCTGCCGCGGCTCACGCTGCTCGAGGAGCCCGCCGCGGCGTTCTACTCCTGGATCGCAAACCACCTGGCGGAGTCGCGCAAGAGCTTGTTCGACGGGCAGGTGGTGTTGGTGGTGGACGTGGGCGGCGGGACGTCGGATTTCACGCTGATCCGCGTGGCGCGCGTGGAGGACCGCGTCGAGTTCACGCGCACGGCCGTCGGGCGGCACCTACTGCTCGGCGGGGACAACCTGGACCTTACCTTGGCGTGGCTGGTGGAGAGCAAGATTGGCGTGCCGCTTTCGATTCGGCAGCGCAACGCGGTTCGGCGCCAGTGCACGGCGGCCAAGGAGCGGCTGCTTTCGGACCCGAACCTGGCGAGCGTCGAAGTGACGGTGGTGGGCGCGGGCACATCGCTGGTGGGGGGGGTGAAGAAAGCCGAGATCCTGCGCGAAGAGGTGCTGGAACTGGCACTCGAAGGATTCCTGCCGTTCTCGGAGCTGGGCGACAAACCGCAGGAGGAAAAGCGCAGCTTGTTCCGCGAACTGGGGCTGCCCTACGTCAGCGACCCCGCGGTGACGCGGCACCTGGCGGCGTTCCTGAGCGGTGCGGCTGAGTATGCGCCGAACGGTGTCGACGCCATTCTGTTCAACGGCGGCTTCTTCATCCCGGATGTCTGCCGCGAGCGTGTGGCCGATGTTGTCGAGCGGTGGTACGGGCGGCGGCCGGTGGTCTTCGAGAACCGCGATCTCGATCTCGCGGTGGCCGTGGGCGCGGCGTATTACTCGTTCGCGCGGAGCAGCGGAAACGCCGTGCTGGTGCGGGGCGGGCTGCCGCGCGCCTACTACATCGGGATCGGTTCGGAGGCGGGCGCCGGGGCGCGCGCGGTGTGTCTGGTGCCTCGCGGCACGGAAGAGGGCGGCTCGCTAGAGCTCGATCTGGAGAATCTGCAACTGGTGGCGAACCGGCCGGTGTCGTTCCGGCTTTATAGCTCGCTCACGCGGACCGAGGACGCGCTCGGCCAGGTGGTCGAGTTCACGCCAGCCGAAGTCGAGGGCGAAGACGTGCACACGCACGCGCCGCTCTACGCGGTGATCCGCTTCGGCAAGCGCACGGGCGAAAAGCTGATTCCGGTGAAGCTCGGCGCGCGGCTGACCGAAATCGGCACGCTTGAGATCTGGGCCGAATCGAAGATCAGCGAGCATCGCTGGCGGCTGCAATTCGAGCTGCGGAAGAGGTCCGCGGAGGCCGAGGCGGCGCGCCGGCCGGCGGCGGTGATCAGCGAGGAGGCCGTGGAGAGCGCGAAGCGGCTGATCCGCGCCGTGTTCGCGCCCGAGGGTGAGGGGCCGGCGGCTCCCGAGGAACTGCCCGCGAAACTCGAACAGGCGCTCGGCCTGGGCAAGAACTCCTGGCCGCTGGGGACGGTGCGGCAGCTTGCGGACGTCCTGCTCGAAGCCGCCGAGGGCCGCAAGCTCGCGGCATCCTACGAGTTGCGCTGGCTCAACCTGACCGGCTTCTGCCTGCGGCCGGGCTTCGGCTATCCGGGCGATGAGTGGCGCATCGAGCAGGCGCGCCGCGTTTATGCCGCCGGTTTGCAATTCGCGAACCGCATGGAGAACGAGGTGCAGTGGTGGGTCTTTTGGGGGCGCGTCGCTGGCGGCCTGAACCGCAACCAGCAGATCGACGTTTTCCAGCGGCTGGCGGCGACTCTGCTGCCGCGCGGCGCGAAACGCCAGAGGGTGAATAGCAGCCTGCTGCGCGAAATGTGGCGCGCGGCGGCGAGCCTGGAGCTGCTGCCAATGCAGACCAAGATCGAGCTGGGCGATGCGCTGGCCCGGCGCGCGAAGACGGGCGAGATCGGCGACAGCGATTTCTGGTGCCTGACGCGGCTGGGGGCGCGCGAGCTGTTCTACGGCCCCGCGAACCAGGTGGTTCCACCCGCCGCGGCGACGCGGTGGGTGCAGTCGCTGCTGCCGCTGGGGCGAGCTGCCGAGGCCGTGGTTACCATCGCGCGGCTCACCAGCGATCCGGCGCGCGACCTTTCGCCGGTCGTAGTCGAACAGGTGCGGCAGAGCGTCGCGAAGATGCCGGACGCCGAGCGGCTGGCCGCCATCCTCGAAGGCGAGGAGGCGCTCGATTCCGGCACGCTCGACCGCATGTTCGGCGAAGAGCTGCCCTCCGGCCTGGTGTTCGGCAATGAACGAGCTGGAACTGATTAAGCGCATCGCGGCGCGCGCGCCCGGCCACGGCCTGGCACTGGGCATCGGGGACGATTGCGCCATCTACCGGCCGCGCCGCGGCGAGGAGTTGCTGCTCACCACGGACATGATGATCGAGGACGTCCACTTCCGGCGCGAAACGCATCCGGCGGAGGCGGTCGGCTGGAAGACGCTGGCGCGCGGGCTGAGCGACATTGCGGCCATGGGCGGCAAGCCGCGCTTTTGCCTGCTCTCGCTGGCCGTCGCGCCGTGGGCGGACGAGCGGTGGATTGACGCGTTCTACGGCGGGTTTCTGCGCCTGGCGCGGAAATACGGTGTGGCGCTGGCGGGTGGAGACCTGGCGCACGCGGAGCGCGTGGCATGCGACATCGTGGTTTGCGGCAGCGTGGCGCGCGGCAAGGCGCTGCGGCGTGATGGGGCGCGGCCGGGCGACCAGATTTACGTTTCGGGACGGCTGGGCGGATCGGCGCTGGGCCTCGAAACCGGCGTGGGCCCGGCGTGGAAGAAGCACCTGAAACCAGAGCCGCGGATCGCGCTGGGCCGGTTCGTGCGCGAGAAGCTGCGCGCCACCGCGTGCATGGATCTGAGCGACGGCCTCTCGCTCGATCTCTACCGCTTGTGCCTGGCCTCGGGAGTGGCGGCGGAACTCGAGGGCCCGATTCCGATCTTCCACGGCGCGACGCTCGAACAGGCCCTCAATGGCGGCGAGGATTACGAGCTGTTGTTCACGGTGCGCCCGCGCGCCGAGATTCCGCGATCGTTCGAGGGCTTGCCGCTCACGGGCATCGGCACGACCCGCGAGGGCCGGCCGGGCCGCGTGCAGTTTGAAGGCCGGCCGCTCCTTCCGCGCGGGTACGACCACTTTGTGGGGCGGACCCCCCGGTCCGCGCGGGTCCCCCTGGACCCGCTTACCAACGCAAAGCCGACCAGGGGGTCGGCTGCGGACCAGGGGGTCCGCCCCACCATCCCTGCTGGTGTGCGAAGATGACCTCCGCCTCCGTGCCCGTCGGTGACGCCGCCAAGCTCCGCGTGCTAAAGGTCGCGCTGTGGTGCTGCCTCACGGTTTTTTTCTTAGTCTGCGTCGCTTCGCCTCCGGTCGATTTGGATGTTTGGCACGAGATGGCGCTCATCCGGGAGAGCATCTCGGCGGGGCATCTGCTCCTCCAGGATCGGTTCGCCTACACGCCCACGGTCAGTCCGATGGTCGATCACGAA
Organism: Bryobacterales bacterium; assembly: GCA_963719445.1. Lineage (GTDB taxonomy): Bacteria > Acidobacteriota > Terriglobia > Bryobacterales > Bryobacteraceae > DASWZN01. The sequence goes on along the minus strand of OY970385.1, from coordinate 550,688 downwards.
TGGGGCGCCGGGGCCATCCTGTACGCGCTCGCATCGCTGGGCGGCAGTTGGCCGGTCGTGGCGCTGAAGTACCTGCTGGCGCTGGCGACGGCCGCGCTGGCGCTCAAGTGCGCCCGTCTGCGGGGCGCGTCCTTCGAGACTCTGAGCCTTTTGGCGCCGCTGGCGATGCCGCTGTTCGGCCTGGGCTGCGGCACTCTGCGGGCTCACGCTTACTCGTTCCTCTTCATCGCGCTCCTGCTCTATTTTCTGGAGCTCGACTCCGGCGGGAAGAGGCGCTGGATCCCGCTCTGGCTGCTCCTGTTCGTGGTGTGGGCGAACATTCACGGCGGCTGCATCATGGGCATCGTGGTGCTGGCGCTCTATTGGGTGGAGCAGGTGGCGCGGCGGCGGCCGCACCTGCATTTGCTGGGGACGGTCGCGTTGTCATTCGCGGCGATGGCGGTGAATCCCTTTGGGCTGGCGTATTACCGGCACATGTGGGCGACGCTGCAAATGCCCCGGCCGGAGATCGCCGAATGGTGGCCGGTCTGGCGAGGCGCGCCAGGCTACGTGGCCATCTTCTGGATCACGCTGGCGATCGCCGGATACGCGGTGACGAAGGTGGGGCCGCGGGCGGCGCGAGGCGCGCTGATCCTTGCGGCCATGGCCGCCGGCACGATTGTGCACATCCGCGTGGTGCCGATTTACGCCGTCGTTTGGGCGGCCTATGTTCCGGCCTATGTCAGCGCGACGCCTCTTGGCCAGCGGATCGCACGCCTGTTTCGGTGGCGCGACGCGGTCACGATTGTGTGCGTGGTCACGACTATGTTTTTCGGGGTGATGCTGGCAGGCATCGGCGCCTGGCGGCTCACCGTGCCGGGCAATCTGTTCCCGGTCGGGGCCGTGAATTACCTCGAGGGTCAGGCGTTCCGCGGAAACGTCATGACACCCTTCGACCAGGGAGCGTACGTCACGTGGCGCCTTTTCCCGGCGGTGAAGGTTTCTCTCGACAGCAGGTACGACATCTCGTTTCCACCGGCGCTGGCGGACGAGAGCTTCCGGTTCTACAAGGGCGAGCCAGGCTGGCGGGAGATCCTTACGAAGTACCCCACCGACCTGGTGTTGACGCTTCGCAAAGCAGCCCTGGCACGGCTGATGCCGAGTGCCGGCTGGAAGCGTGTGTACGCCGACAAGTGGTTTGAGCTTTACGCGCGCCCGGGCCTCGACCTTCCGTTCCGGGATGAATCGGGCAAGGATCTCCAGGGCAGTTTTCCGTAGCGCTAGACTGGGATCATCAGAGGAGACCTCATGAAGAAGCTGCTCTTCACTGTTTGCGTGACCGCGGTGTGCGGTTTTGCGCAGTACAAGCTGGAATCGGCGGGCGCGCCTCCATCCGAAGTGGCGCCGGCCATCCGCGATGCCCTTCAGAAGGACGGAGCGAAGATCACCGGCCCGAACGGCACGGCATGTGAGGTTTGGTTCCGAACGCAGGTTCCGAACGTGGCTAATTCGGAACAGAACGTTTCCTTCACCGACATCGCGCAGGGCACGCTGCTGGGAGTCATTCGCTTCTCCGTCAAGAGCACTGACCGGCGAGGCCAGACCATCCAGCCGGGGGTCTACACGCTGCGTCTGAGCTTCTATCCGGCCGACGGCGCGCACCAGGGAATTGCGCAGACGCGCGACTTTCTGTTGATGTCTCTCGCGGCGAGCGACACCGACCTGAACGCAACGCCTGCCTTCGATCAACTGGTGGCCATGAGCAAGAAGGCATCCGGCACGCCGCACCCGGCGGTTCTGAACTGCTGGAAGGCCGATTCGCCCGGCCCGGCCGCGCTCAAGCAGGAAGGCGCGGATTGGGTGCTATACGGCACCGCCGGCGACCGGCCCATGGCGCTGATCGTCGTGGGGACGTACCAGAGTTAGGCGAAGACAGCGCTCCCCGGATTCTTTTGCAGGTCCCGTTTCGCGCCGACGGCCCGCCTGCGCTATCCTGGACGTTACCCCAGACGTAATGCGGCAACTCAGGTATTCCACACGCAGCGGGATCGTTGTCACGCGGACCCTCTCGAAGGCCCCGTATAAGAGAGGTTTGAAGCACTTGTTGCGCGAGCTCGACACCCAGCGCGGCTTCTACCTCTCTTCCGGCTACGAGTATCCGGGCCGGTACTCGCGCTGGGACATCGCCTCGGTGCGGCCGATGCTCGAGATCGTCGCGTACGGGCGGGCGATGGAATTCCGTCCGTTAAACCAGCGCGGCGAAATCCTGAACCGCATGTTACTCGAGGTGCTGGCGCCGCACCCGCATTGGGAATCGCTGGCGCTCGACGGGAGCACGCTTCGCGGCCGGCTGAAGCCATTGCCGGCCCTGTTTCCGGAGGAGGAGCGCAGCAAGCAGCCGTCGGCGTTTTCCATTCTGCGCGCGCTCATAGAAGAATTCCGCAACGAGAAGGACAGCCGGCTGGCGCTGGTGGGCGCCTTCGGCTACGATCTGCTGTTTCAGTTCGATCCGATCAACCTGAAGCTGCCGCGCCACGGCGCCAAGGATCTGCACCTGCTCCTGTGCGACGACATCCATTACATGGACCGCAAGAAGGAGCAGATCGAGCGCTACGAGTACGACTTCGAGTTCGACGACCTCACGACGGCCGGCGTCGCCCGCACGGGCGCGCAGGTTGCGCCGCCGCCCAACCGGGGCGAAACCGGCGAACCCGTCTCGGATCACACGGCCGGGGAGTACATGGCCAAAGTGGAGACCCTGCGCGAGGGCATGCGCCGCGGCGACTATTACGAAGTGGTCTTGCGCCGCACCTTCCTCACGCCGTACTCCGCCCCGCCATCCGAGCTGTTCCGCCGCATGCAGCTCCACAGCCCCAGCCCTTACGAGTTCTTCCTGCAGTTCGGCGACGAGCAACTGGTGGGCGCCTCGATCGAGATGTTCGTGCGCGTCGAGGGCGACCGCGTCGAGACCTGCCCGATCTCGGGCACCGCGCGGCGCACCGGCGATCCGATTCAGGACGCCGAGAATATTCGCGAACTGCTCAACTCGACCAAGGAAGAGTCGGAGCTGACCATGTGCACCGACGTCGACCGGAACGACAAGTCGCGCGTGTCTGTTCCGGGCTCGGTGAAGGTGCTGGGCCGGCGGCTTATCGAAGCCTACGCGGGACTGTTCCACACGGTGGATCACGTGGAAGGGCGGCTCAAGCCCGGCTTCGATTCGCTGGATGCGTTTCTGAGCCACATGTGGGCGGTCACCGTGATCGGCGCGCCTAAGAAGGCGGCGGCGCAGACTCTCGAAGGCCTGGAGAAGGATGCCCGCGGCTGGTACGGCGGCGCGATCGGCATGCTGGCGCTCAACGGCGACATCAACACCGGCATCACGATCCGCACGGCCCATCTGCGCGACGGCATCGCCCACTATCCGGTCGGCGCGACGATTCTCTACGACTCGGTTCCGGAGCTCGAAGAGCAGGAGACGCGGATCAAGGCGACGGGCTTCTTCCGCGCGCTCGAAGGCCGGCCGAAAGCGAAGGGCACGGCGCAGGCGGAGGCGGGGCCGCGGGTTGGTGACGGTGTGCGCCTGCTGCTGGTGGACAACGACGACTGCTTCATCCACACGCTTGCCAACTACGCGCGTCAGACCGGCGCCGAGGTGGTCACCTACCGTGCGGGATTCCCGCTTGAAATGATCGAGCGGATCGCGCCATCCATCATTCTGGTTTCGCCCGGCCCGGGCCGTCCGGAGGAGCTTGGCGTGCCGGACCTGGTGCGGCATGCGGCGCGAGCCGGGATCCCGACGTTCGGTGTCTGCCTGGGGCTTCAGGGAATGGTGGAGGCCTTCGGCGGCACTCTCGGCGTGCTCGATTATCCGATGCACGGCAAGCCGTCGGTGGTCGTGCACAAGGGCGTGGGCGTGTTCGAGGGCCTGCCGGAGCGGTTCACGGTAGGCCGCTACCACTCGCTGTTCGCGCAGAAAGCGACGTTCCCGGCGTGTCTCGAGGTCACGGCAGAGACCGAAGACGGCGTGATCATGGGCGTGCGGCATCGCGAGCTGCCCATGGAGGCCGTGCAATTCCATCCCGAGTCGATGCTGACGCTGGAGGGGGATTGCGGCCTGCGGCTGATGGAAAACGTGGTTCGCCTGTACGGGCACGTGCGGCCATGCCCCGCGTCCTGATCGCCGGCGGCGGGCTGGCCGGACTCTCCGCGGCGGCGGCGCTGGCGAGCGCCGGTTTCGAGGTTGACCTGTTCGAAGCCCGCGCCTTTCTCGGCGGGCGCGCGACATCCTACCCGCTTCCTTCGGAGGAGGGCTCCGAGGTCATCGACAACTGCCAGCACGTCCTGCTGGCCTGCTTCACGAACCTTCTGAACCTTTACGAGCGGCTGGGCGTGCGCGACCACATCCGGTTCTTCCGCGAATTCCGCTTTGTCGAGCCGGGCGGGCGCATCTCGACTCTGCGCGCGGGCCGGCTGCCCGCTCCGCTGCATTTTCTGGGTTCGTTCGCGGGGCTCCGCTTCTTAAGCGCCGGGGACAAGCTCGCGCTGGTGCGCGGCCTGCGGGCGCTGGAGCGCGAGCACGGCCAGCGGGCGGATCTCGACCGCATCACAATGCTCGACTGGCTGCGCGAGAAGCGCCAGACGCCGCGCGCCATCGCGAGATTCTGGCAGCAGGTGCTCGTCAGCGCGATCAACGAAGATCTGGACCGCATGGCGGCGCGGTACGGCTTTCAGGTGTTCTGGCAGGGCTTCCTGGCGCGTCCGGATGCCTGCCAGATGGGCCTGGCGGCGGTGCCTTTGGGCGAGTTGTACGCGGCGCGCGGGCTGGCCGGCACCGCGGTGCATCTCAGGACGCCGGTGGATTGCTTTTCGGTCGAGGATGGGAGGGTTGCGGGCGCGCTGGCGGCGGGCGAGCCGCGCGCCGCCGACTATTACGTCTGCGCGCTGCCGTTCGAGCGCGTGCCGGCGGCCGCGCCCGCGCTCGGTCTCGATGTGAGCGCGTTCGAGCACTCTCCCATCACCGGAATCCACCTCTGGTTCGACCGCCCGGTGATGGACTGCCCGCACGCCACGCTGCTCGACCGCACCGTTCAGTGGGCGTTCAACAAGGGCGAAGGCCGGTACGTTCAGCTCGTGGTGAGCGCTTCCCGCGGCCTGGTCGAGATGGGCCGGCAGGAGATCATCGAGCTGGCGCTGGCCGAGCTGGGCGAGTTTTTCCCCGGCGCGCGCGACGCGTGCCTCGTGAAAGCGCACGTAGTGAAGGAGGTTCGGGCGACGTTTTCCGCGCGGCCCGGCCTGGACGCCCTGCGCCCGCCCGCGCGGACCGGGATTCCGAACCTGTTTCTGGCGGGCGATTGGACCCAAACCGGCTGGCCGGCGACCATGGAGGGCGCCGTCCGCAGCGGATACCTCGCGGCGGAGGCTGTGGCCGAGGCGGCGGGTCGTCCGCAGCGGTTTCTGCTGGAATAGGGCGGCGCGCGGGGATGGGGCCACCCTTTTCCCGTTCTGCGATAATTGAGGCGATATGCGCATCCTCGCTGTTCTCATCGTCCTGATGTGCCTTGCGGCAACCGTCGTCTCTGCCGACCCGCCGATGACCAAGCTGCGCATCGAAGTCAAGAGCCTCAGCGGCGTGCCGATTGAACGCGCGAGCGTGGTGGTGCGTTTCGTCAGCGGGCACTCGGTCGCGAAGCTTGGGAAGAAGATCCTTACGAACTGGGAGATCCGGACCAACCAGGAAGGCGTGGTGAAGATCCCCGCGGTTCCCCAAGGCAACATCCGGATCCAGGTGATCGCCAAGGGCTATCAGACCTTCGGCCAGACCTTCGATGTGACGGAGGCCGAGAAGACCATCGAGATCAAGCTGAACCCGCCCCAGGCTCAGTACTCGTCGCACGAGTAACGGGGGCAGCCTGCGGCCAGGAAACCGTGCCTCCGATCCATGGCGAATGATATCGTCCGCGGCAAGCGGCCAAGCGCTCAGGTGGCGCCGGCCAGATGCGCGGGCGGCTGCCGAAACGTCAGCAGCAGGTTCCCAGCGAAGATGGTGACGGCGGCCAGCTCCATGACCGCGGAGGCAGGCAGCAAGGGCCACAGTGCGGGCAGGTACGATTCGTACGCGCCAACCTCCGAACTCACCCGCAACACGCAGCCGAGATTGAGCAGCGCGAGCGACCAGAACATCAGCCTCGGACTGTAGAGCACCCGCATCCCGCAGAACGCCGGCAGGACGCGCTGCCCGATCGAGAAAACCATGGTGGACATGAACCCCACCGTCAACGCGTGCCGTGAGGCGCCCCAAAGACCCCCGGCTCTGTCCCACAGCGCCGCGCACACAGCGATGGCGGCCGATGCCAGGAGCCAGGCGTAAGCGAAGCGGACAAAAAGCGGAAAGGTGGCGTGCACGCCGACGGTCTTCGGCGTCTTTACCGGTGTCTGAAACAGCCGGAGCGAGACGACGGACAGCAGGGCCGACAGAAACAAGGCGACGGTGGCGGCGACCCAGCAGCCGGCCATGGCGGCCACAATGCCGGCTGCATTCGCCGCCAGGGCCGCCAGCAGCGTCCGATCGGCGGGGCCGGCCAACCCAAGAAACACCGGCAGCCAGCGGGCGCTGAAGCCCCAAATGGTGACGACCGGAAAGGCCCAGGTGAACAGAACCAGCAGACGCTGATTCGCTCCGTGGGGAATTGCCGGACCGGCGCCCGCCACGGCGCATTGAATGGCCACCACCAGGTTTGCCGTCAGACTCACAAGAAACCCGAAGCTTCCGGCCAGCACCGCGATCACCCAGACTGGACGGCCGACAGGACCTTCCCGCGGCCGATTCTCTTGCGGACGATGACGGCTGACCGTCGCAAAGAACAGGAGGAATCCGCCGAGTTCGAGGACCGCCGATGCCGGGAGCATCCACCGCCACTGCCACTGCCACAGATTCGTCGCCCAGCGCACAGCAACGCCGCCGGTCCACAGCGTCCAACTCACCCACGCGCGCGCGATCGCAAACTCCGGGATCCGTCCCATCTTCGTAAGGGAGTAGAATCCTATACCCAGGATGAAGGTGCCGATCCAGCCGAAGATTTGCGCATGGCCATGAGCCTGAATCCACGCCGGATCGCTCTGGGCTGCCGAATGCGCTCCGGCGATGCGGATCAGGTTCCAGACACCGAGGAACGTGCCGGGTAGAAGCATGAAGGCCAGGCCCGTGCCGATCCAAACCATGAGCATTCGCTGCAGTCCCAGTTCGCGGGTCTTGATCGTCTGCGGATCGGATCGTGCAGTCCGGCTTTCGGTTTTGGTCATTTCTCACACCCCGGCCATTTGCCCTTGATCAGGCAGGCGACTCCGATGGAATGCGCTCGGCATATTGCTGCGGCCGTTGAGGTCCGAGAGGCGCCTCCGACCGCCGTCAACGGTCGCATACTGAACTTTCCGGCGTCTCGATGCGCAGCAGCGACTTGAGCCTGGTCGGGTTTTGTAAGAGGTCCGCCAGGGTGTGCTGGTCAAGGACGTTCAAAAAGCCCTGAACCGCCTTGTCGAAGACCAACTGCAGACGGCAGGCGGGAGATATGAGGCACCCGCTGCGCCGCTTCGGGTCGAAACAATCCACGATCGCAAAGTCCGGCTCGACCTGCCTGACGAGCTGCCCGAGATTGACCTCTTTCGGCTTTCCCGCCAGTTTGATCCCGCCCGCGCGCCCCCGAATGGTGTCGATGTAGCCCAGTTTGCCCAAGTTGTGTATGATCTTCATCAAGTGATTCGCGGAGATCCCATAGGTCTCGGAGATCTCGCCGATCGTCGCCAGCCGATGCTGCTGGATGCCCAGGTAGATCAGAACCCGGAGACTGTAGTCGGTGTAGGCCGTGAGGTGCATCGAGAACATTCCTTGACATCGAAAGATGTACGATACATACTTCTTATACAAGATCCCGGCGACGTTTGCAAGCGCCATTCCAGCGGACGGAGGCACGAGCCGGTCTGTATCATGACCGGGGTGCCAGTGTAGATGGCCGCGTTGACGTCGCCCCACCACCGGCGAAGCCGCTCACTGCGATAGATGCCTCCGGGTCTTCATTTCCAGGGAGATCGCGGAGAGTTCCGTTGCGTCCAGCACTTCGCGCCCCAGGCCGATGAGGCGCGCGTCTTCGGCCGCGATGTGAGCCCGATAGAGCTCCCGCAAACGGTCCACGGACCTCCCGAAGCTCTTGTCGAGTTGTCCGATGTCCCGATCGGCGGCAGTTGCCATGGCGGCGTAGACATCCTTGACGCCCCGATAGACCCGCTCCACCTCGCGGTGGTCCTCCTCGAGGGCTCGAAGGAAATCGGCATCCTGTCCGCCGACCCTGCCGCACAGCCGGGGAAAGAGGCTCTCCTCCTCGTCGGCGGTGTGCAGCGCGCCATTGGAGTCCAGGAAACGGAAAGAGTTCGCGATGGCCTCCAGGGCCTCTGCGCGCCTGTCTCCCAGATGTCCGGCGGCGCGGCGCAGCACGTCCAGCCGTTCCTCAATCCGGCGGTGACAGGCGAGCAAATGGTCCAGGGGCCGATCGAGGGTGGCTTGGTTCTCAATTCCCGTCGTGGCGGCAATCTGCCTCAGGTGGATCATGCGTCATCCTCTCAGCTTGACAAGTAAAGATGTATTTACTATACTTCTTCTAGTTGCAGCCGTCAACCTGTGAGTCGAAGGATTCAAGATGATCCGGGTGAAGCGCGTTTACGACCCTGCGCACAAAAGCGATGGACTACGGATCCTGGTGGATCGCATGTGGCCGCGCGGCCTCTCCAAGGAGCGCGCCGCCGTGGACCTTTGGCTGAAGGATCTGGCGCCAAGTGACGCATTGCGCAAATGGTTTGGGCACAATCCGGAGCGTTGGCCGCAGTTCAGAAAGCAGTATCGCCGCGAGCTTGGCAAGCATGCCGAGCCGCTGAGAGAGATCGGAGCGCACGGCTGCCAACGTGACGTCACGCTGCTTTACGCAGCCAAGGATACGAATTGCAACAACGCCGTCGCTCTGCGTGAGTATCTTGAGGCGATCGTGCCGGCCAGGGCAGCCCGTAGCCGCGATAGAGCCGCGTCCGAACGCCGTTAACAGGGGGCCTCACCGTCTGTCAGAGGGGGTTTATCGTGACGCTGTCGTCCGTGGAGTCCGCGATTGCTACCGGTCTACTGCTGGTTTTGCCCGAAGCCGAGGACAGCCGCTGCGTGGGACACATGCTGCGAGAAACAAAATGTCCCCTGCGGTCGGTGTGCAGCCTGAAGGAAGCTCTCCGCCAGGTGCAACGGCGCCCGCCGGGGGTGATCCTATGCGAACGCGACCTGCCTGATGGCACGTGGAGGGAGTTGTGGGAAGCGGTCCGGGAGCAGGGTGTGGCGCCTTCGTTGATCGTGACCTCACGCCTCGCTGACGGCTGCCTGTGGGCCGAGGTGCTGAATCTGGGCGGTTACGACGTGTTGTTGAAGCCGTTCGAGCCGGCTGAGGTGCGGCGCGTCGTCGAGAACGCCTGCAGGCAAGTGGCGACACGCGATTGAGGAGGAACATGGCTTACGTGATTGCCGAGCCCTGCATCGGCGTGAAAGACACAGCGTGTGTTGACGCATGTCCGGTGGATTGCATCCATCCGCGAAAGGACGAAGCGGATTTCCCATCGGCAGTACAGCTCTATATCGACCCGCAGGAATGTATCGACTGCGGGGCATGCGTGCCGGTATGCCCCGTATCGGCGATTTTCGCGCTGGACGATCTTCCAGCGAAGTGGGCCCATTTCACCGAAATCAATGCGGAGCACTACCGCCAGTTTGAACGCGAGCCCAAATAGGGCCGAGCTAAGGTAGCCGGAGGCCACTGATGAAACACGCTTCGATAATCAGATCGCTCGGCCTCGCTGGCCTGCTGCTGGAGGCGACCCTCGGAATGCAGCGCGCCCAGGCACATTGCGATGGCATGGATGGGCCGGTGGTCAAGGCCGCTCGCCAGGCGTTGGAGGCTGGAGACGTCCATCTGGTCCTCGCCTGGGTCCAGAGTGGCGACGAGCCCGCGGTCCGGAACGCGTTTGCCAAGACCGTAGCGGTCCGCAAACTGAATCCGCAGGCGCGCGAACTTGCTGACCTGTATTTCTTCGAGACCGTGGTCCGCATCCACAGGGCCGGGGAGGGCGAACCATACTCCGGGCTGAAGCCGGCCGGCCGGAATCTGGGACCGGCAATTCCAGCCGCCGACGAGGCCATCGATAGCGGCTCCGCAGACGCACTGGTCAGGCTGCTGGCAGACGCCGTCACCAAGGGCGTGCGGGAGCGATTCGAACGCGTCACGGCACGGAAAGGGTTTGCCCGGGGCGACACCGCCGCAGGACGCGAATACGTGAAGGCGTACGTCGAGTTTGTTCATTACGTCGAGGGCCTGCACGAAGCCGCTCACCGCGGCGGCGAAGGCCACTAGGTTATCCGCGGGCTGGACGCCGCGGCTGAGGAGGAAGACGATGAACGGCAGTTCCATACCGTGGCGCGACGATCCGCGTCCTTGGTCGCCGCCGCGGGAGGGTATTCCGGTTGAACGGCGTGACTCATGGGAGCTGGCGGTGCACGGAGCGCGGGCTGGACTGCTGGCTGGTCTGGCGCTGGGTCTGGTTGAAATCGTGGCCAGTGCGGTGCTGCGCGGCGACCCCTGGCTGCCGTTCGATTTCGCCGCGGCCATCGTGGTCGGGCCGGGGGCTCTCGCGCCGATGTTTCCCGCGGGCGCGTCGGTAGCGTTGGGCACGATCATCCACGTGTTGCTGTCGGTTGTGTTCGGGGTGGCGTTCCTGGCGGGGCTCGCGCTCACCTACCAGCTCAGCGCGCGGCCGTGGCTGATCCTGCTCTACGGTGTAATGTTCGCCCTGCTGGTGTGGGAGGTGAATTTCCTGGCGGTGATACCCCTGATCGCACCGAAGCTCAGGCGTCAACTCGATCTCGCGACGCAACTGTGGAACGGGATCGTTTCGTACAGTCTGGTTTACGGCCCTGCTCTGGCGGCGTACGTCGTTCGGGTGCGGCCGGGCGTGCTGGACCGCTGGTGGGTAACTGACGACATAAAGGCGGTGTGATGCCAGCTACTACCCTCATCGGACTCGGTTTCCCACTGGGCATTCGAGTCGCGCATGCTTTCAACTTCGTGTTCCTGACTCTGCTCGTCCGCAGCGGCATTGAGATCCTCGGCGGCCATCCCATGCTGTACTTCAACGACGACTGCCGGCCGGGCAGCGAGTGGATCCGCCTTACGAACAAGCGTATGCCGCTCGACCGCCGTTGGACGGCGGAGGACGAGAAGCAGCCGTACTCACCGTGGCTGGCGCTTCCCGGCCGGGACAACCTCGGGCTAGGGCGCTTCTGGCACTTCGCGGCGGCAATCGGATGGCTCGTGACGGGTCTGTTCTATCTGCTTGTGCTCGCCACGAACCAGCAGTGGCAAAGGCTCGTGCCCACCTCGTGGGCCGTGTTTCCGGAGGCATGGCGGGCGGCGCTCGGGTACCTCCGCCTGGACGTTCCGCCGGCAGGCAATCCCTACAACGCTCTGCAGCAATTGACCTATTTCATGGTCGTGTTTGTGCTCACACCGCTTCAGATCTGTACCGGGCTTACCATGTCGCCGGCGCTCTCCGGCCGCTTTCCGTGGTTTCCGCGGCTGTTCGGCGGACGGCAGGCCGCAAGAAGCCTGCATTTCCTTGGCATGATCGCATTTGTGGCGTTTACCGTTCACCATGTCGCTCTGGTGATCGCGCACGGGCTGCTCAATGGACTGGCCGCGATTGTCCTCGGCGTGGAGACGGCCACCGCCGCGCAGCAGGCCGTCGCCGCCGCGATCTCCATCGCCTTCCTGATTGCGCTGGCCGCGCTGCACGTGTGGGCCACGCGGCGCTCACTGGCCGCTCCGCGCGCGGTGCAAGACGCGCTTCAGCGTTTCCTCGATCCGGTACAGGCCCGCCTGTTGCAGCCGCTGAGTTCGCGCCAGCGTTACCGGCTGCAGGACATAACGGCCACTCCCCGGCCAAACGGCCGGCCTCCGCACAACAAGGCATATCTCGACCTCGTCGAGCGCGGTTTTGAAGGCTGGCGATTTGAGGTCGGCGGGCTGGTAGAGCAACCGTTGTCGCTGACGCTCGACGAGTTGCGGGAGCTGGCGTCAGAGCGCCAGATTACCCAGCACAAGTGCATTCAGGGGTGGAGCTACATCGCGGCGTGGGACGGAGTTCCGCTGCGGGTCCTGCTCGAACGCTGCCGGCCCGCTGAGCCCGCCCGTTACATCCTGTTCCGCACGTTCGACGAGAAGTGGGAGGAGCCGGGCCACGGCGAGTACTACGGCGTCATCGACCTCGACCTGGCCCGTGCGCCCCAGACCCTGCTCGCGTGCGGCATGAACGGACATCCGCTGCCGGCGGCATTCGGTGCACCGCTCCGGCTACGTCTGGAGGGCCAGCTCGGCTACAAGATGGTGAAGTGGGTGCGCTCCATGGAGCTGATCGCCAGCTATGACGATATTGGCGCCGGCTATGGAGGCTGGCGTGCTGACCAGTTGCATTACAGCCGTCTCGCCCCGATCTGAGCACGAGCAATGCCGCAGCCGCCGATTTTCGATCGTTCGCTTGCGTAGTTCAGTGAGAGAGTCACATGCGTCTGGTTCGTGACGAAGATGTCGACCTGAGGTAAGATTGCAGGCAGTTAGGGGCCGGGATAGGAGGGGAGGTCCTTTATGGCGTGGAGGGACGTTTGCCATCGTGGTCGACCTGCGGGTGGCCGAGTGCGTCAGGATGATGTGAATCGTTCAGATCCTCCGACAGCACATGATGCAGGCGGTGCCTCTCCGGGGATTCTCATCTTCATCCAAGAGGTCATCCGTCTAAGCCCTCCGTGGCGTTTGCCGGAGAAGCCTGAGGATTTCCCCAGTGGCGCATGCCGGGTCGAAACCTATCCGGGTCATAGCGCGGCGGACGTCCATTTCGAAGGACGGGCAGCGGACGTCTACCTGAATTACAACGATCCTTCCGGCAGGATCTGGGGGGATTGGCTTTTCGATTGGTGCGTGGATAACTGCCGCATTTATCAGATCCAGGGAGTCATCTTCGGCGGCCGTCAATGGTTCAGTGAAACGCACGGAGGCGTGCCGTTCCCTCGAATGCAGCACGATCATTATGACCACGTACACGTCGAGTTGAATGGTGACGGTGCGGCGCTAACTTAACTAAAGGTGATGGCACACGACAGCTGTCCGGTTGGTCGGGTGCGCTTCGGCTGCCGCTTGCACGAATAAGGCGCACTGCCTGGACCACTCGCCCATCCGATGCGCTCATATAGACAGCCACGTCGTTTCCGATTCCGCCCGCGATCGTGTAGGCACCTTCCAGGTCACACCCAATGGGTGACAAACAAAGCCAGCCCTTTTGCTCTCCTTTAACGCACGCCGCCCGTCGGCCGGGACTTCGGTAGCAGTACGTTGGGACTGCTGGACCCCACAGTCTGGCCATCTCCCGGAGCGGCTCCCGTGGCCGGCTATATTTCGATAGGAACGGAAGGCCGCGCGTCGAGGTACTGGAAGTCCATCCTGGTACCGACGTGCCGACGTGAAATTGAACCGTTTCGACTATAGGCAGAACGGGCATAAATGGCGTTTACTAGTGACGTGATGCTACAAACTCTCGGTAACGCAGCGGTCCTTCCGATGAGAGGTGGCTGCGTGAACATAGAAGAAGACATGTTCCAGGCCATGCGGGAAGAAAGCTGGGCATTGCCCGGCGCCGGCATGCGGGCGGATCATACCGACCGGCGAACCGCGGCCCGGCTTCCCATCGAACAGGACGTGCTTTACAAGGTGCTTGCGCGGAACACAATCGAAGTGGGCCTCGGCAAAACTGTCAACATGAGCTCGAATGGTGTGTTGTTCACCACCGAGAAACCGCTTGCGGTGGGACAGAGGCTGGAAGTGGCGGTCAACTGGCCGATGCTGCTCGACAACAAGTGCGCGCTGAAGCTGGTCACCACGGGCCGCGTGGTTCGGAGCGAAAGCGGCGTGGCTGCCATCGCGATCGAGCAGTACGAGTTCCGCACGCGGGGCAATCACCGCCCGGTCTGAGGAGCATTGGAGGACGGCGGGGACAGGGTTCTGGCCCCGCTTTTTGGGGGCTTACTGAATCAGCTAAAGGGAGAGCGGCTATGTTGGATCTTCTCGAACGGGACTCAACCACGTGGCACCGACTGAGGGAAGCGGCACTCGAAAAGAAGCCGCTCTCCTTCGAGCTGGTTCCGAATCGAATCAACACCACGTCCGCCAACTTCGCCATTTACAGGGCCAGGATTCCAGGCGGCTGGCTTGTTGCCGTGCGCCCGCATGACAACCTGACGTTCGTTCCGGACCCGCAACACAAGTGGGACGGCGGTCCCGCCGACTAGCGGCACATTTGGCAAAGGGCCGCAAGAAGCTCCCTTCTCAGCACTCGCCCGGAACCCCGTAGCGTTCCCCGGAGTAACGAGAGGTTTCCGCCGATCATTCACTTCCAGCAAGGCAGTTTCCAGCCGACGATCTAAACCGGCGCCGCCACGCAGTGATGAGAGGCCCGGGCAGCTGCCCGACTCGGGTCAGGCCGCTTGCCGGCGCAACCCCGCTATGACCCAGGCTGCTCCCGGGGAAGGCGGCCGCGGCAGGCCCACAAGCCCAGCCCTGGATTCGAGATGAAGAATACCTCCTCGCCCCCAACCGTGTTGTAGCCATCCACAAGCTCTGCCGGGCGATACCTGGCCATCATTTCGTTCAGATCCGCGTAGCGGAAGCCGGCGCCTTCGATCTCGTCCCGCCGCAGATGCCCGGGGCAATACGTGATCGTAAACCGCCCTTCCGAAGATCCGTGAATCAGGTGCGCCGCCGCGCTCAGGTTGGCGGACAATTCGTCATCCTCGCGCACAGCGCTCAGAGCGGCCGCCGTGCCCCGATAACCGTGTTTCCGAATGAGCCGGTCTATCGCCGGGTCCTCGCCAAACTCTCTCACGCCGGGCGCAAGCACGATCAACTCCGCTCCATCAGCCAGCGCCATTCGGGTGCGGTAGACTGCCTTGTTGCCCAGCCAGGTGCTCTTGAACTCCTCGGGGTCGAGGAAAACAACCGCCTTGCGAATGGGCCGGTCAAGCACTTCCACGTTGACCTTTACGCTGAGTTCCGCGGCGCGCTCGAAGCAGCGGACATCGTCCCCAATGAACAGCCCCCGCGTGACGACCCGGCCGTCGCGGTTCCTCCCGACCACGCTCAGCACGTAGACGATCGGCAGGCCCCGGGCGAAGTGATCGGACGCATAGTTCAGCACGCGCCGGACCGGATTGTCCGCCCGGCCCATTATCCGTTCCATCCCGTAAACCGCGCCCAGGAAGTGGCTGCGATGAATGCCCTCCTGCCCGCCCGCGCCGACGAACACATTCTTGTTGTAGTTCGCCATGCCGATCACTTCGTGGGGAACGACCTGCCCGATGGACAGGATCAAGTCGAACTCCGGCTCCATCAGCAGCTTGTTCACCTGCGCCGGCCAGGGATAGTGCAGCTTGCCCTCGGACTGTTCCTCGATGAACCCGGCCGGGACTTCGCCCAGAGTCACGATGCTCTCACGCCAGTCGTGTACGCGGAAAAGATGCCGGGGCGTAGCGCCGAACATCCTTCCCAACGCGGATTCCGTCATCGCGGAGTGCGTTCCCAGCGCGGGGAGTATGTCCGTGAGCCGGTCCCGATAGTACTCCCACGTAAGCTCGGTCAGCTCTCCCGCACGCGAGTGGAGGCGGGTGATGTCCGGCGGCAACGCCAGGACGCGCCGGCGGGCGCCGAGCGCCTCGAACGCCGCGTACAGTGTCCGTCGCAGAGCGGCCGAGTCAAGCTCGGCTGTCTCCGATCCCGATCCAAATAGCAGGCTCATTTGTGTGTCTCCGCGGGCATCGTGGCATGCTCACCGGAAGGGCGGCGGTTGACGAGCTCCTCTCAAGGGCTGGCCCCAGTTGCGCGCCACACCCGCGGCCAATACCCGCGCTTGGTCCAGGGTGACCATGGTGGCGTCTGCCAAATTATTGTACCCGGGATTTCCGAGTCGCGTTTCTTCATCCGGGAGCCGTCTCCTCCCCCGGTCTCTTCGAAGCATTCCGCAAACACTTCTCCGACCCTCACGTCCCGCGATCCGCTGGTGCTCATCAACACGAAGGGTACAGCAGAGGTACATGAGAAAACAGTGGCCGTCAACTGATTGGTATGAAAGAACCTGGAATGGCGGTGAGGGTGGGATTCGGATTCCTTGGGGATACTGAAAACAGGTAAGTTATTGAAAACGCAAACCGCACGATCCGGTCAAAACGGCGCTTTGGGGACATTACCGCACAAAAAGCCGCACGGGTTCAGAGCATGGCGTTCATCTGCTCGATAAGCTGGTCCATGCCAGCGAGGGTGGCAGCAAGGTTCTTTCCCGTCTCCCCATTCTCGAGCTCCTCGTGGTGGGCGATGTAGGCTTCCGCAAAGGTCGGGTCGCGTTCAAAAAGCGTCATGAGGAGCGCTCCGGTCGTGAGGGTCAGTTCATTGGCGCGGCTCTGAAGTTCCCGGATGAGGACAGTCGTGTTGGCAAGCATGGCGAGGGTGAGGTTCTCTGATGGCATGGTGCCGATTATACACCGGGGTGGGAACAGCGAACTTTGCCTTCGCCGGTTGGCCCGACTTCCGGAGAGGGTTGCACACCTTCGCCCTCTCTCGCCCGTGCCGGTTCCGCGGTAACAAAACCGCGTACAGAGTTTCAGGTGTTCTTGGCTTCGTCCAGGAACTTCTTCACGAGCTTCGGAAGCTGTTGGTTGATGTCGTTGCGAAGCGATTGGATTCGTTGATTGACCATCTGCTCCATGATGGAGTAGACGGCGGCAGCCGCCGAAGCCTCGTCCTGGGACAGCATGTTTGGATCACTGGTCGTGGATGCTGCGAACGTCCTAACACACCGCTTCAATGCATACGGAAAATCCTTCGCTGGCGGGAATGGCATGACACGATTCTAGCAGCTGCCAAAGCACACCGGTTCACCGTTTAAGAGTTCCGGATTCTGGAAGATCTTGGCGATGATTTCAAGGCTCCACAGTTCCCACGAACTACTGGAAGGCTCTTGGTTCGTGGCAGCCGAAATAGAGTATCTCATTCGGTCCGAATGGCTTGTCTCTAAAGGCGCGGTCGAACCCGGCGTTGAAAATATCCATCGACTTTCCGCTCGTGGAGAACAAAGCAACCTCCCCATCGGAGGACGTGAACGCGACCTTGTAGGTTATTTGTTTCTCTGGATACTCGAACCGCTCCCCGCTTTTCTCGCTTGCCGGCTTACCGCTGATTATGCTCTCAAGGTCGTCGCAGTCGCAAACTGTAACCGTCTTCGGTTTCAGGAGCATTATTTCGGGCGACGGCTTATGCCAGTCCAGGACGCGCCCTTTGTGCCAGCCGTCGATGATGATGATCCTCATCCTTGAATCAAACCACACCGGCAGGATTCTGCAAGGGGCAGTTATGCACAGGCCAGAAGTGGCCTCCCGGAAGGTGTTGATTCAAAGATGGTTGTGCGCCGACTTGCACAAAAACACGCACATGTCGGCCTTCGACATGAGCCAACTGGTTGGCGCAGAACGATTTATACTTGGCGGTGAGGGTGGGATTCGAACCCACGGAGGAGTCACCCCCTCAACGGTTTTCGAGACCGCCCGATTCAACCACTCTCGCACCTCACCGGCTCGGAGAAGGGTCCGGTCCCAGTATAGCGAACGGACCCGCCAGCGCGCGCTATTCCGACCCGATCTTCAACAACTGCTCGGCTTGCTTGAGCGCCTCCCGGGTCAGGCGCTCACCCGAGAGCATGCGCCCGATCTCGCGCGTGCGCGCCTCCCCCGCCAGCTCCTCGATTTCGGCTACGGTGCGCCCGCCGGTTTCCTTCTTCTCGACGTAGAAATGGTGGTCCGCGAAGCCCGCGATCTGCGGCAGGTGCGTCACGCACAGCACCTGGCTCGTCCCCGCCAACTGCTTCAGCCGGCGGCCCACCGTTTCGGCGGCGCGCCCCCCGACCCCGGCGTCCACCTCGTCAAAGACCAGCGTCGGATGTACGCGCTCGGTGCGCCGGCCGGCCGCGGCCACGCAGGTTTTGAGCGCCAGCGCGATCCTGGAAATCTCGCCACCCGAAGCGACCTTCTCGAGGGGTCGCGGCTCCTCGCCCACGTTCGGCGAAACCAGGAACTGCACCTCGTCGATCCCGCTCTCGGACCACGCGGCCGCGCCGAGCACCGCCTGGAATCTGGTGCGCTCCATCGCCAGGCTCGCCAGTTCCGTCTCCACCCGCTTTTCGAGCTTGCGCGCGGCCTCTCTCCGCCGCCCGGAGAGAGCGCCCGCTGCCTCCTCGAACGCCCCCGCCAGCCGCTTCTGCTCGCGCGCCAGGTCCGCCTTGCGCTCGCCCGCGGTCTCGACCGCCTCGATCTCGCCCCGCACCTGGTCCAGGAACGCCAGGATCTGCTCCGCCGTGGCGCCGTACTTGCGCCGCAGCCGTTCGAGGGCGGCCAGGCGCGACTCGATCTCTTCGAGGCGCGCCGGGTTCGCCTCCAGGTGCGAGAGATAGTCGCGGACGGCGTAGGACGCCTCCTGGATGGCGATCGCGGCGGCCGCCAGGCCTTCGCGAGCGGCTTCGAGCCGCGGGTCTATTCGCAGCAGATCCTCCAGACGCCGCACCGCCACGCGCACCTGCGCCAGCGCGGATTCCGGCGCATCGTAGAGCGCCGCATAAACCGTGTTGGCGGCTTCCTCGAGGCGCGCCGTGTTTTGCAGCACGCGCCGCTCCTGCTCGAGCTCCGCGTCTTCGCCCGGTTTCGGAGCGACGCTCTCGATCTCCTTGCGCTGGAAGTTCCACAGGTCGAGCAGGCGGAGCTTTTCCCGCTCGCTGCGTTCGAGCTCCTCGAGCTCACGGCTCACGTCCCGCCACTCCTCGAAGGCCGCGGCCACGCGGGTGGCCAGATCCGCGGCGCCTGCGAAAGCGTCCAGCATGGCGAGCTGAGCGCCGGCGGAAAACAGCATCTGCTGTTCGTGTTGCCCGTGGATGTCGCCCAGGAAAGTCGCCATCTCGCGCAGCAATCCGACCGTGACCGGACGGCTGCCGGCGAAGGCGCGTGACTTGCCTTCGGCCGAGATCTCGCGCTCGAGAATGAGCTCGCCGTCCTCGGTCTCGATGCCCGCGGATTCCAGCAGACCCGTGAACGCCGCCTCCCGCGGCGCCTCGAAGACGCCCGAGACGCGCGCCCGCGCGGCGCCCGTCCGCACCGATTCCTGCGACGCCCGTCCGCCGAAAAGCAGCCCCAGCGCGTCCACCACGATGGACTTCCCGCTGCCCGTTTCACCGGTCAGCAGATTGAGCCCGCGGTGGAACCGCACGCGCACGTGCTCGATGACGGCGTAGTTCTCGACCACCAACTCGAGGAGCATCGAGGAGATTATAGACCGAGGCGGCTGGCGCCCGCTGTGCGTGTGGCAGGCGGGCCAAACGGCCTGCGCCACGCCGGCGCAGACTCATGCGCGCTATTGGTGCGACATCGGTATGATAGAAATCAGGGAGGAGTTAGTTTGAATCCGTTCTTCGAGCCCGCCGCGCTTTTCTTGCAGTACAGCATCTGGGACATGGTGAGCCGTGCAAAGCCCCTGCAGCTCACGGTCTTCGGCATTCTTCTGATTGCCTCCGTTATCTCCTGGGCGGTGGTCTTCTCCAAGTGGATGAGCTTTGGCAGGGCCCGCTCGGCGAACTCGCGCTTCCTGCGGGCGTTTCGGAAGTCCTCCGGCCTGCAGGCGGTGGCGGCTGCGAGCGAGCAGTTCCGGCCGTGCCCGCTGGTCACGGTTTTCGACTTCGGCTATGACGAGGTCGCTCACCAGATCAAGGCGCGCGGCAGCGTGACCAACCAGGTGGCGCTGGAGCGGTCTCTGCAACTGGGGGCCAGCGAAGAGCTCGCCAAGCTCGAGCGCAACATGAACTGGCTCGCCACCACGGCCACGGTGAGCCCCTTCATCGGTCTGTTCGGCACGGTGTGGGGCATCATCGACGCGTTCCAGGGGCTGGGCCTGGCCGGCAGCGCCAGTCTCCGCGCCGTGGCCCCGGGCATCTCCGAGGCGCTCGTCGCCACGGCCATGGGCCTGGCGGCCGCCATCCCAGCGGCCATCTTCTACAACTATTACGGTCACGTCATTCGCGAGATCGGCGCGCGCATGGAGGACTTCTGCCTGGAGTTCCTCAACCTCTCGGAAAGGAACTTCGAGGGATAAGCGATGGCCTTCTCATTGGGCGGCAATGGCGGCCTGGGCCGCAGCCGGTTCCGCGGCACCGCCACGCTCTCCGAGATGAACATCGTCCCGCTGGTGGACGTGGTCATGGTGCTGCTGGTGATCTTCATGCTGACCGCGCACGTCATGGAGTTCGGAATGGAAGTCGAGGTGCCGAAGGTCAAGCAGGTCCGGGATTCGGCCCAGGAGCTTCCCGTCGTCACCGTCACCAAGAACGGCGCGCTGTACCTGAACGACAAGGAGACTAATATCAACGACCTCGGCGCCGCAGTGAAGCAGCGGTTTGGCGATGCGACCGGGGTCTACGTGCGGGCGGATAAGGACGCCATCTGGGACGTGATCGCGCAGGTAGTGAGCGCCCTCAACGAGTCGAAGGTCAAGAACATCAACATGGTCACGCAGCCGGTGGACGAGACCGAGAAGGGCGGCGGGCGGCGCTGAACGACATGTCTGTCCGCGTCGATACTCTCGAACAGCGCGACACGCTGGGCAAGTTCTTTGCGCTCTCGACGGCGGTGCATGCCGCGTTGTTTTCGTTGATCGCAATCTACACGTCCGCCGGCGCGCACGGGGGATTGGAGTGGGGCAACCCTCATTCACTCGGCGGCGCATCGGTTGGCATCACGCCCGTCCGGCAGATCCCGCTGCCGGGGCGCACGGGCGCCACCAATCCTCTGGCCAACGACACGCAGTCGCGAGTGCCGCTGCCGCCCAAGCCGGAGGCGAAGAAGGCGCCGGCTGTCGATCCCGACGCTCTCCCCATCCGGGCGCGCAACGCGCCGCGAAATCCCACCTACACACGCTCCCAGCAGTACTCGCAATACCGCCCTTTGCCGGACCGTCCGAACCAGCTCTACAGCAGTTCCGGCCAGGCCCTCAGCTCGCCTATGTACGGCGCGCAGACGGGGACCGGCGGCGTGACGATGGGAACGGCCAGCGCCTTCGGCTACCGTTTCGGCGGCTACCGGGACCTGATCGAGCAGCGGGTGGCCCAGAAGTGGCGGACCGAGGACATCGATCCGCGGATTCAAACCGCGCCCAAGGTCATCGTCACCTTCGAGATTCAGAGCAACGGCTCCATCAGCAACGTGCGAATTCTGCAGAGCAGCGGCAACCGCGCGCTGGACTACTCCGCGCAGCGAGCCATCTATGAGGCGGCCCCCTTCGAGCCGCTTCCCCGAGGGTACGAGCGCTCCAGCGCCAACATCGAGATTTGGTTCCAATTGAAGCGATGAGAAAACAAACCGTTTGGATCGCCACTTTCTGCGTTGCGGGAGCGGCGTTTGCCGTCCTGGCGCAGCAGAGCGACGTCATCATCAAGATCGAAAAGGGAGAGCGCGCCGCTCTGGCAGTGCCGGACCTGCGCGGCTCGGGCGAGGCGCAGCAGTACATGAACGCCTTCAACCAGACGCTGTGGAACGATCTGGACAGCTCCGGCATGTTCCGCCTGGTTCCCAAGAGCCTGTACTGGCTGCAAACGCCGCAGCAGCCCCAGGATTTCCGCCCGGAACCGCCCGCGGCGCGCTCCAGCGCGAACGTGCGCCCGAACGGCCAGGGCCTGTGGCTCTCGGACTGGTCGTCGCCGCCGGTGAGCGCCGGCTATCTGGCCTTCGGCTACACCGGCGCTCAGGGCGGCCAGATCGTTCTGCGCGGCTGGCTCTTTAAGGCGGACCAGCCTGCGGCCAGCGCCCAGGTCGTAGGGAAGACCTATATCGAGCCGCTCGGAGAGGATGGCGCGCGCAAGGTGGCACACGAGTTTGCCGCCGACATCCTTCAGCAGTTCGGCACTCCCAGCCTGTGGAACACGAAGATCTTCTTCACCAGCGAGCGCCCTCGCGGCACTAAGGAGATCTGGTCCGTGGATGCTGACGGCTCGAACCAGAAGCAGCTCACCTTCTACAAGTCTCTGTCCATCATGCCCGCCGTCTCGCCGGACGGCACGCGCCTGGCGTTTTGCAGCTTCGCGCACGGCAGCCCGGCGATCCAGGTGCTTTCGCTTGAGACAGGGAGGCGACTGCCTTTCTATAATGAAGTTTCGCCCTTGACGGCGACGCCGGAATTCACCCCGGATGGGAAGCAGATTCTGTTTGCTTCGTCGGTCACCGGTTGGGCTCAAATTTACATTGCCAATCTGGATGGAAGCGGCATGCACCGCGTCACCTACTCGCGCTCCATCGACATGGAGCCGAAAGTGAATCCGAAGACGGGCGCCCAGATCGTGTTCATATCGGATCGCTCCGGAATGCCGCAAATCTACCGGATGAATCTGGAGGGGTCCGACGTGCAGCGGTTGACGAACGGGGAAGGCGAGGCGGTGAATCCGGCCTGGGATCCCGACGGCCAGCACATCGCGTTCTCATGGACCAGGGGATACGCCCCCGGCCACTACAACGTTTTCATCATGGACGTTGCGACCCGGCAGTACACGCAGTTGACCCACGACGCGGGGCGCAACGAACACCCGAGTTGGGCGCCGGACGGGCGCCACATCGTTTTCGCGTCCAACCGCAGCGGTTCGTTGCAGATCTGGACGATGCTGGCGGACGGGACCCAGCTCAAACAGCTCACCACGCAGGGTATCAACACTCAGCCTGTGTGGGGCAAATAGCAACTGAGGAAGAATGAGATTGACTTCGAGGGAGGCATTTCAGGATGACTAAGCGAAAGATCAGCGCTGTGTTGTTGTCCGTCTCTTTGATTCTGTTTGCGGCCGGCTGCAAGAAGAAGGTGCCGCCGCCGCCACCGCCGCCACCGGCGGCAACCCCGACACCGACTCCGCCGCCGCCCAAGCCGGCCATCCAGTTCTCGGCCGAGCCGGGCACCATCGAGCGCGGGGGTTCCGCCACGCTGCGCTGGTCGGTGAGCGATGCTACCGACATTTCCATCGCGCCGGGAATCGGGACCGTGACCGCGCGGGGCGAGCGCCAGGTTTCGCCGGTTGACAGCACGACCTACACGTTGACGGCCAGCGGGCCGGGCGGGAGTGACAGCGCGACGGCCACAGTGAACGTGACCGTGCCGCCGCCACCGCCGCCGACGCCTACGCCGGTGCCGAAGAAGACGCTCAGCGAGCTTCTATCGACCGAGGTGCAGGACGCCTACTTCGACTACGACAAGAGCGACATTCGCGAAGACGCCAGGACCGCGTTGACCCACGATGCCGAGGCGCTGAAACAGATCTTCGGGGAGAATCCGGAAGCGGTGGTGCAGATTGAAGGCAATTGCGACGAACGCGGATCGGCCGAGTACAACATTGGGCTGGGCGATCGCCGCGCCACGGCCGCCAAGGACTTTCTGGTGCAGTTGGGCGTTCCAGCCGACAAGCTGAAGACGGTCAGCTACGGCAAGGAGCGGCCGGTCTGCACGGACGCCAATGAGGAGTGCTGGCAGAAGAACCGTCACGATCATTTCGCGGCGGCTCAGTAAGCCGGATCGGATTTGTGCGCAGGCCGCGGAGCGCGGCAGAATGGCGCTCCGCGGCCGCATTCGGCAGCCCGTAGCGAGCCAGCCAGGGCTGAACCACCCGCAAGGTGCTGAATCTGCGGTTTCGCCAAGTTCCTGCGTGAGCGTTGTTTTGGGACTACCAGCAGAGCGGCCCCCCGTCGCGACGCTGAATGGATCTTCCCGTCACGCTCCACAGGCGACGTTTACTCGCAACCCGAACCGGCTCGCTTTAGCCCGTAGTCGTGGGCGGGCGGTCCTGCTATTCTGTGGATCACGGAGACAGTTGGACACCAGGTTAACTTCGAGGGAGGCATTTCAGGATGACTAAGCGAAAGATCAGCGCTGTGTTGTTGTCCGTCTCTTTGATTCTGTTTGCGGCCGGCTGCAAGAAGAAAGTGCCGCCGCCGCCACCGCCACCACCGGCGGCAACCCCGACACCGACTCCGCCGCCGCCCAAGCCGGCCATCCAGTTCTCGGCCGAGCCGGGCACCATCGAGCGCGGGGGTTCCGCCACGCTGCGCTGGTCGGTGAGCGATGCTACCGACATTTCCATCGCGCCGGGAATCGGGACCGTGACCGCGCGGGGCGAGCGCCAGGTTTCGCCGGTTGACAGCACGACCTACACGTTGACGGCCAGCGGGCCGGGCGGGAGTGACAGCGCGACGGCCACAGTGAACGTGACCGTGCCGCCGCCACCGCCGCCTACACCTACGCCGGTGCCGAAGAAGACGCTCAGCGAGCTTCTATCGACCGAGGTGCAGGACGCCTATTTCGACTACGACAAGAGCGACATTCGCGAAGACGCCAGGACCGCGTTGACCCACGATGCGGAGGCGCTCAAACAGATCTTCACGGAGAATCCGGAAGCGGTGGTGCAGATTGAAGGCAATTGCGACGAGCGCGGATCGGCCGAGTACAACATTGGGCTGGGCGATCGCCGCGCCACGGCTGCCAAGGACTTTCTGGTGCAGTTGGGCGTTCCAGCCGACAAGCTGAAGACGGTCAGCTACGGCAAGGAGCGGCCGGTCTGCACGGACGCCAATGAGGAGTGCTGGCAGAAGAACCGTCACGATCATTTCGCGGCGGCTCAGTAAGCCGGATCGGATTTGTGCCCAGGCCGCGGAGCGCCGCCGAATGGCGCTCCGCGGTCTGCTACTTTTGTGGAGGAGGATTTGTCGATGCGTTCTTTGCCGCTTGGCCTTTTCGTTTTGTGCCTGATTCCCAGCCTTGCCTTCGCTCAGAAGAGGGAGCTTGTCGACCTGCAGCGCGACGTTGCGAACCTTCAGGATCAGGTGCGCACCCTGCAACAGTCCGAGAGCGAGAACATGGGCAAGATCACGGCCCTGTTGCAGCAGGCGATCGACAGCATCAACAAGGTGAACACCAGCATTGCCGTCCTTGACAGGACCATTTCCACCCCGGTGGCTTCCGTAGGGGCCAAGGTCGATTCCATGGGCAACGATTTCCAGTCCCTGCGCGTGTCGCTCGACGACGTAAGCTCGCGGCTCGCCAAGCTTCAGCAGGGCCTGATCGACCTGAACAACACCGTCAAGGTCATCTCGGCGCCGCCCGCTCCTCCGCCCGCGGCGACCGGCGCACCGGGCGCCGCGGCCGGGCCCCCGCCGGGCATGACGGCCGACTCGCTTTACGCCAACGCCATGCGCGACAAAGACGGCGGCAACTACGACATCGCCGGGCAGGAGTACAGCGACTACGTGAAGTTCTACGGCAACTCCGAGATGGCGCCCAACGCGCAGTATTACATCGGCGAGATTTATTACACCAGGAAGGATTACGACAACGCGCTCAAAGCCTTCGATGCGGTGCTCGAGCGCTATCCGGACAATAACAAGACGCTGGACGCCATGTACATGAAGGGGCGGACCCTCTTCCAGATGGGCGAACGCACCAAGGCCGCCAACGAGTTCCGCGCCGTTTACGCCCGCTCCCCCCGTTCGGAGCTTGCCGCCAAGGCCAAGGCCCAGTTGGCGAACATGGGCCTCACGGTCAGCGCCGGCGCGCCCCACCGGAAGAAGCAATAACAGGAGATCGACTATGACTGCCGAGCACCCCCGTCCGCCGCTCGCGACTTTCGAGGGTCTGTCCAAGCTGATCGACCACTCGCTGTTGCGGCCCGAACTGCCCGATGCGCAGGTTCTCGAAGGCTGCCGCATTGCCCGCGAGTACAATGTGGCGACCGTCACCGTGCGTCCGTGCGACGTCGACACGGCGGTGCGCGCGATGGAAGGAAGCGGAGTCGGAGTCAGCACCGTGGCGGGTTTCCCTCACGGTTCGGCCACCACCGCCACCAAGCTCTACGAGGTCCGCGACCTGCTGCGCCGGGGCGCCTGCGAGGTCGATATGGTCCTCAACATCGGCCGGCTCGTCTCCCGCCAGTTCGAATACGTCGAGACCGAGCTCGCACAGGCGGCCGCGGCCTGCCACGAAAGCGGCGCGCTGCTGAAGGTGATCCTCGAGAACGCCTACCTCACCGATGAGCTGAAGATCGTGGCGTGCCGCATCGCCACCAATGTCGGCGCGGATTTCGTCAAGACCTCGACGGGCTACGCCCCGAGCGGCGCTACCATCGAGGACCTCAAGCTCATGCGCGCCCACGCCGGGCCGAGCGTTCGCATCAAGGCGGCGGGAGGTGTGCGCACGCTCGAGGGCGCGCTGGAGGCGTACAAGGTGGGCTGCTCCCGCATCGGCGCCACCGCCACCGTAGCCATTCTGGAGGCCTGGAAGCGGCAGCTCGCGGGCGCTCAGCCTCAACACTGAACGCCGATCTGATCCAGGTGGTGCAGCATGTGCCGCACGTAATCCCGCGCGAGTTGGTCGAGCGGGATGGCCTCGTGGTCCCCGATGCGGCAGGGCGCGCTCGCCGCCTCCGCCGGCAGGTGCGCGAGCACGTGGACCAGCAGGCGGTTCAGCGCCTCCCATACATCCACCAACATCGGCCAGGACGCTTCCTGGAACGCCTCAATCCTGACGCACCCGTTCTGGTCGTAGCCCGGCCACACCACGCCTCCCGCCAGCGCCGCGCGCACCCAGCGCTGGTGGTTGTTGGACGCCGAGTCGATGAGGTGGCCGATCACCTGCTTGCGGGACCAGCCGCCCGCCAGCGCCGTAGCGCCCGCATCCTGATCGCTGGTTTCCCGCAGCGCGCGCGCCGCGCGCTCGACAATTCCTGCCAGTTGTTCCGCGATTTCGCGCATGGTGTGATTGTAGCGGACGCAGGCCGTCGGCTGGCAATTCCGCCGTGTTACGATAGCCGATGTGACTCCATCTGCCGGGATGACGGAATTGGCAGACGTACCGGACTCAAAATCCGGCGCTCTTCACTGAGCATGAGGGTTCGACCCCCTCTCCCGGCACCAAACCCGGCTGGCTAAGGTTTGAGCACAAAACCCTGCTCGCCAAAATGCGCATCGAAGCAAAACGCCGTGCGCACGCCGTACTGGCGCATGGTCTGGAAACTCACGCAATCCACTAGACTCAGCTCCTTGCGCGCCGCAGCCAGCATCGCCTCCATTCCGGCGCGATGCCCTTCCGCCGAGATCCAGTGCACCTGAAGCAGGGGCGCCACGTCTTCGTGGAAGCTCCGTGCGGCTGCCACGCCGATTCGGCGCTGGAGCAAGGCCGCCGTCTCCACCAGCACGTAGTTCGTGGTCAGCAGCGTCGCCGGTTCGCGGAGTAAAGCGGTCCACACCTCTTTCGCAGCAGGATGGTTGGCGTCGTCGGAGTCCAAGACCGCGTAGAAGGCGGAGGTGTCGACAAAAACGATCATCATTCAAACGCTTCGGCCAAATAGCGGTCGTGATTCGCGCTTACGTCTGTGTTCCCCGACGAGAACATGCCAGCCACCCGCAGGGCGCGCTGCACCCGGTCCTCTGCCTGCGGCATGCACCTATCGGCAAGGTACTGATCGATTCCGTTCCGGATCAACTCGGAGAGCGACTTGCCCGTGTCAGCGGAGAGGCGCCGGAGAAGTTTCAGTTCCTCTTCCGTCAACTGGACCTGCAGTCGAACCATACCATCATGATAGCAGAAAGGCCATCATGCCGGCACCACGTTCCGTACCTGCAACCGATTACCGCGGCCGTCTGGCTGCGAGACGCGCTTCCCGTGAAGCACGCCGTCCTCTATTTCGCCGTAGGCCGGTGGAAGGTCAGCGGCGTGGTCGCAGCCCCCTGTGCCCAAATGCCCGTGATCGCGGACCCATCCTTGGCGATGTCGCCCAAGAACCTCCCGAAGACGGTCGGCACATCCAGTTTCAACTGGGAGCCCTTCTGCGTAATCACGGCGATGGGGATCACGACGCCGCCCTGGTCGACGCTCGTCAGCGTGCCCGTGGCCGCGCCGTCCCGCCCGTTTGCCAGTTTGAGCACCAGACGGAGCTGGCCGCCGCCGGCATCGAGCGATCCTTCCCACGTGCCCTCGAATTCCCTGGTGACCCGCGTGCTTGGGGCGAGTTCCGGAAACTGGGCCTCTCCCAAGCGCTTCATGCTGAAGGGCACCGCGCCACCGCTTTGGGTGAAGTTGCCCGAAACCAACTGCCCGCCGGGAGCCAGCTTGCCATCGAAGGCGGGATCGCCCGGAACGCCCTTCATGGCGAACTTCACGGACCCGTCCGTGACCTCGATAGAAGAAAGCGGGAACCACTTCAGATTCTGGTCGGGGATGCCGATGGTTCCCTTCCACGCGCCTTTCTCGCCTGGGGCGAGGTCGACGACGATCTTGAGATCGTTGCCCGGTACCGCAATGGAGCCTTCCCAGTGACCGGCCGCCCCGGCAGTGGCCTGGGAGAAGGCGAACGGCGCCAGCAGCGCCAGCGCCGCGGCTGCGAAGGTGAGTCTCATGAGGCCTCCTTTGGTGGAATCCAGTCCAGGATGACACATCGGGCAAGGCGCGTGGCTCGTGGCTTGCGGCATGTGGATCCATTCGGCTGCTCCCGGCTTCGCACCGGGAGCCGCGCCGCCGGCGAAGAACAAGCCACGTGTCACGCGCCACCCTGTTATCCTCCTATTGAATGGCTATGCTGCTGGACGGGAATCGGGTTCGCGATGAGATTCTGGCCGAGTGCCGATCGCGCGTGGAGGCGCTCAAGGCGGCGGGCCACGTGCCCGGCTTGGCGGTGATCCTGGTAGGGAACAACCCCGCCTCGGAAATCTACGTGCGCAACAAGATCAAGGCCTGCCAGGCGCTGGGGATCTACAGCGAGAAGCTGACGCCTCCCGCCACCGCGACCACCGAAGAAGTCATCCAGCTGGTCGAGAGCCTGAACCGGCGGCCGGATATCGACGGCATCCTCCCGCAGCTCCCGCTGCCGCCGCAGATGGACCCCAAGAAAGTGCAGCTCGCGGTCTCGCCCGACAAGGACGTTGACGGTCTGCACCCGCTGAATCTGGGCCGGCTGGCGGCGAACCTGCCGGGCCTGCGGCCATGCACGCCAGCCGGGATTCTCGAGTTGCTGAAGCGGTACGGGATCCCCATCGGCGGGCGGTACGCGGTAGTGGTCGGCCGCAGCGATCTGGTGGGCAAGCCGGTCGCCCTGCTGCTGATGCATCAACATGCCACGGTGACCATCTGCCACTCGCGCACCCCCAACCTGGCCGAGGTCTGCGCGCGCGCCGACATCCTGGTGGCGGCGATGGGCCGGCCCGCCCTCATTGCACGCGATTTCATTAAGCCTGGCGCTACCGTGATCGACGTCGGCACCAACCGCATCTCAAGCCGCGAGGAAGCCGCGCGCATTTTCAGGAATTCGGCGGCGAAGCTCGAGGAGTTCGATCGGAAGGGCAGCCTGCTGGTGGGCGATGTCGACCCGGTCGACGTGGTGGAGAGGGCCGGCGCCTATACGCCCGTGCCCGGCGGCGTGGGGCCGCTGACGATCTCCATGCTCATGGTGAATACCATCGAAGCCGCGGGACGGGAACTTGGAAGGGCATGCTCCGCGTAGGGCTGACGGGCGGATTGGCTTCGGGCAAGAGCTTCGTAGGGGAGGCTCTGGCGAATCTTGGCTGCCACCTCGTCGAGGCCGATCAACTCGGCCACGAGGTTTTGATGCCCGGCGCGGAGGCATTCGAGCCCGTGGTGCGCGAGTTCGGACCGGGCGTGCTGGCGCCGGATGGCACAGTCGACCGGTCCCGCCTCGCGGCTGAGGTATTCGGCCGGCCGGAGCGCCTGGCGAAGCTGAACAGCCTGGTGCATCCGCCGGTGATCCGGCGCGAGGAGAAGATTCTCAGGGAACTCGAAGCCAGCGACCCCGGCGGCATTGCGGTGATGGAGGCCGCGATTCTGATCGAGACCGGCAGCTACCGCCGGTTCGACAGGATCATCCTGGTCGTCACCACCCGCGAGCAGCAGGTCGAGCGCGCGGTGGGCCGCGGGCTTTCCCGCGAAGAGGCGCTGGCGCGGATCGATCGCCAGATGCCGCTCGAGGAGAAACGGAAGTACGCCGACTACGTTATCGACACCTCGGGAGAGAAGGAAGACACGTTGCGGCAGGTGAGGGAGGTTTACCGGGCGCTCGGCGGGATACCGTCGCCCGGCAGGAGCGTTTCGCAATGAGATTACGAAGCCTGTTGATCGCCGCCCTGCTGGTGGCGGCTTTTGTTTACGTCACATCGGTTGCGCGCTGGAGCCCGTTCCGCTTCGGCGGGGCGCCCTCCGGCCCGATCTGGTCCGGTCCGGACGTGGCGCACTCGGCCGGGCTGGGCACGGACGAAACGAACAACATCGAGATCTACCGCAGCTCGCATACGGCCGTGGTGAATATCACCAGCACCGTCTACCGGCGCAACTGGTTCCTGGAGATCGTGCCGCAGCAGGGCACCGGCTCGGGTTTCCTGGTGGACGACACCGGCCGCATCCTCACCAACAATCACGTGGTCGCCGGCGCCGAAGAGCTCGAAATCACGCTGACCGACCAGTCGAAGTACAAGGCCCGGGTGCTGGCGCGCGACGCCGCCAACGACGTGGCTCTCATCCAGATCAGCCCGCGCAAGAAGCTGCCGTTTTTGCGCCTGGGCGACTCCGATCCGCTCCAGGTCGGGCAGAAAGTGCTGGCCATCGGCAACCCCTTCGGACTGGAAGGCACGCTGACCACCGGCATCATCAGCTCGCTCGGCCGCAGCCTGCGCGACGAGAGCGGGCGCACGCTCGAGAACATGATCCAGACCGACGCCGCCATCAACCCCGGCAACAGCGGCGGCCCACTGCTCGATTCGCACGGTAACGTGGTCGGCATCAATACCGCCATCTACGGTCCTGGGTCGAACATCGGCATCGGCTTCGCTCTGCCCATCAACCGCGCCAAGCTCATGCTCAACGAATACGCGGCGCGTGGCCGGTTCGCGCCGCCGCGGCTGGGCGTCTCAGTGATGTACGTGGCGGGAGACCTGGCGGAGGCGCTGCAACTGCCTGCCGAGGGCGGCCTGCTGATCGTCAGGGTGGAGTCCGATTCGCCCGCCGCCAAGGCCGGCCTGCGCGGCGCCAGCCGCACCGTCGAGATCGGCATGTACCAGATCGAGGTGGGCGGCGACCTCATCATGAACGTCGATGGCCGGGCTGTGGAAAGCCGCGACGCGCTGACCCGCGCCCTCAGCCGCCACCGCCCCGGCGACAGCATGGATCTGACCGTCTTCCGCGTCGGCCGTACCGTGAAGCTGTCGGTCAAACTGGGCGAGGGTTCGACGACGTTGTAGGGAACGACGGGCGCTACACTGATACTTAAGCCATGCTTTCCGTCGTTATTCCGGTGCACAACGAAGAACCGGCTTTGCTTCCGCTCTATGACCGCCTCACGTCGGTGCTAGCCGCTTTCGGCCGGCCCTACGAGGTCATCTTCGTCGACGACGCGTCCACCGACCGCAGTTTCGAGCTGCTGGCGAACCTGGTGGAGACCGACGCGCACCTGAAGTTGGTGCAGTTGCGGAGGAATTTCGGCCAGACAGCAGCGCTTGCCGCGGGGTTTCATGAAGCCGCCGGCGAGGTCGTGGTCTCCATGGACGGCGACCTGCAACACGCGCCCGAAGACATCCCCGCTCTGGTCGCCAAGATCGACGAAGGCTACGACATTGCCAGCGGCTGGCGCAAGGTCCGCGTGGATAACCCGCTCACCAGGAAGCTGCCGTCGCGGATCGCCAACTGGCTCATGGCCAAGATGTCCGGCGTCGAGTTGCATGACTTCGGCACCACCTTCAAGGCCTACCGTGCCGAGATTCTGAAGGAAGTTCACCTTTACGGCGAGCTGCACCGTTTCATCCCGGCGCTGGCAAGCTTTTACGGAGCGCGTGTGGCCGAGGTGCCGATTCAGAACATCGTGCGTCCCAGCGGCAATTCGCACTACGGGCTCGGGCGGACGCTGCACGTGATCTTCGACATCGTCACCATCAAGTTCCTGTTGAGCTACCTCACCCGTCCCATGTACCTGTTCGGCAACCTGGGGCTGGCCGGCACGGTGTGCGGCGGCGGCATCCTCGGCTGGCTCGTGATTCACAAAATCGTTGCCGGGGACAGCATTATGGCCAAGCACGGGCCGCTCATGCTGGCGGGCGCGCTGCTGCTGCTGGGAGGCCTGATGATGTTCACCACCGGCCTGATGGGCGAGATCCTGATGCGCACCTATTTCGAGACCCAGGGACGCCGCATCTACGCCGTCCGCCAGATCCGCTGCCGCCGCGAGACGCGCTTGCAGGGTGAAGCGCGGTAGCTGCCCGTGGCACACGCTTCGGCGTGCCGCCGTGGCCTTCAGCCCACGGCCCGGAGGGCGGGCGCCGCTTTTCTGGAACCTTTATGGCCCCCCGCGCGAAGCCGGAAAGGTCCGACCGGATCGACGGGCCACGAGCGGCGGGCGCCTTTGTGCGAAGATCGTCTCCATGATGAAAGTCCTCGCCGCCCTCGCCGCGGCTTCTCTTGGCGCCCACGCCGCCGCCCCGGTCCCGGACCTCATGCCCCTGCCCGCGTCGATTTCCTGGGGCGAGGGCCAGTTGGCGATTGATTCGACCTTTCGCGTGGCGCTGGCCGGCTACAAAGACCCGCGCCTGGCGGCCGCCGCCCACAGGCTCTCCGCGCGCCTGACCCGCCAGACGGGCATCCCGATCCCGCGCGCGGCGGGCGGTGACGCCAGAGCGACCCTGGCGATCGAGTGCCAAGGACCGGGCGAAAGGGTACAATCGCCGCGTGAGGACGAATCCTACCGGCTCGACGTCACTCCCAAACAGGCGCGCATTGCCGCCGCAACCGCTGTCGGCGCCCTGAGGGGAATCGAGACGTTCCTCCAGCTTGTGACTCCCGGCGAAGGCGGTTTTTCCGTGCCCGTGGTGCACATCGAGGACAAGCCCCGCTTCGTTTGGCGCGGCCTGATGATCGACGTCTCGCGCCACTTCATGCCGGTCGAGGTGATCGAGCGCAACCTGGACGGCATGGCCGCCGTGAAGCTCAACGTGTTCCACTGGCATCTCTCCGACGACCAGGGCTTTCGCGTCGAGAGCCGTCGGTTTCCCAAGCTCCAGCAACTGGCCTCCGACGGCCTCTACTACACCCAGGACCAGGTCCGGCACGTCATTGCCTATGCGCGCGACCGCGGCATCCGCGTGGTGCCCGAGTTCGACATGCCCGGCCACTCGACCGCTTGGTTCGCGGCCTACCCGGAGCTGGCCAGCGCGCCCGGACCGTACCACGTCGAGCGCGGCTTCGGCGTGCTCTATGCCTGCATGGACCCGAGCCGCGAAACCGTCTACAAGTTTCTCGACGCCTTCATCGGTGAAATGGCGGCGTTGTTTCCCGACCAGTACTTCCACACCGGCGGCGACGAGGTCGAAGGCAAGGACTGGGACGGCAGCCCCCGCATCCGCCGGTTCAAGCGCCTCCACGGCTTCAAGACCAACGAAGCTTTACAGACATACTTCAGCAGGCGTGTGCATGCCATCGTGATGGCGCACGGGAAGAAGGTGATTGGCTGGGATGAAATCCTCGACCCCGCGCTGTCCAAGAGCTCCGTGGTGCACGCCTGGCGCAACGCGCACGTCCTGGCCGACGCCGCCGAGCGCGGCTACCAGGCGATCCTCTCCCACGGCTATTACCTGGACCACATGCAGCCGGCAGCCTCCCACTACGGTGTCGATCCACTCGGCGGTGAGATGGCCGGGCTGAGCGCCGCCGAAAAGGCCCGCGTTCTG
This sequence comes from Bryobacterales bacterium, assembly GCA_963719445.1. GTDB lineage: Bacteria > Acidobacteriota > Terriglobia > Bryobacterales > Bryobacteraceae > DASWZN01. The sequence continues at coordinate 516,766 of OY970385.1, read as the reverse complement.
GGCGGTGAAGCCTGCCAGTGGGCCGAGCTGATCGACAGCGAAAACGCCGATTTCCGGATCTGGCCGCGAATGGCCGCCATCGCCGAGCGCTTCTGGTCACCGGCCGATGTGACCGACATGGCCTCGATGTACCGCCGCCTGGATTCGGCCAGCGTGCGGCTCGAGTATTTAGGCCTGACGCACCGCTCGGTCCAGGGGCCGATGCTCGATCGCATCGCCGGAGAACGCTCCGCGGGCGCACTCCGAACGTTGGCCGCCGCGGTCGAGCCCGTGAAGGGCTACGGGCGCCACTCGGCACGGAACTACACGTCCACGACCCCGCTCAACCGCATGGTGGACGCCACGCCGGCCGAGAGCGACGTGGCGCGTCAGTTCGCCGGGACCGTGGACGCGCTGCTGGCCGGCGACTCCGCCCAGCGCGAACTCGTCCGCGAGCGGCTGACCGCGTGGCGCAACCAGTACGAAGCGCTCAAGCCGGTCTTTGCCGCGTCCTTCCTGGCGGCCGAGATCGAGCCCGTTTCGCGCGACGTCTCCGCCCTCGCCGCGGCTGGCCTCGAAGCCCTCGATTCGCTCGAATCCGGCAAGTCCGCGCCCCCAGGTTGGGCCGATACGCAGAGACAGCTTCTGGACCGCGCGAAGGCGCCCCGCGCCGAGCTGCTCATCGTGATCCTTGACCCGGTGAGGAAGCTGGTTCAGACGGCGAACAAGCCGTAACGCCCTATTTGCCGAACCGGGGCTCCCGGTAGACAGACGAGCCCTTACAACTGATGTCGCGGATGCAATCGTCGCCGCCGAGGCCCACCAACCCCTGCTTGCCCGTAACGTCGGTTCCTACGCTCACCGTCACTCCCCTGCTCTGTACAACCTGTTGCCGGCCTCTCGACGAACGCTCAGGGCGAAGGCGGATTGTGGATGAAAAGGGCTTGACCCGCGCGATTCTGGGTACACGGTTTCGGCGATGGCCTGCGAATGGGATCGGGCCGGACGCAGGCGCCCATATAGTCATGTTATAATGACCATGGACAGTAAATCATGGCCATTAAACAAATGCCGGCGGGGGATTTCAAGGCCCGCTGCCTGTACGTCATGAAGAGGGTTCAGGCGACAGGGGAGCCGATCGTCGTAACCAGGCGCGGGGTACCTGTCGTCAAGGTCGTGCCCATCGAGCGCGGCAGGGATGACATCTTCGGATTCATGACTGGTAAGGTCAAAATCATCGGGGATATAGAGTCTCCGGTCCCGGTTGAGTGGGAGATCGCGAAGAAGTGATCCTGCTCGACACCCATGTGCTGGTCTGGCTCACCGCCGAGCCGTCGAAACTGTCCAGACCGGCCCGTTCCGCCATTCGCAGAGCCGGCCGAGGGGACGGCATCGCCATCTCCGCGATCACTCTCTGGGAGCTGGCGTGGCTGGCAACCCACGGCCGCCTGCAACCGGCGGGGACCGTGGAAGCGTATCTGGACGAGGTCTCTTCGCGCGTTGCGGTGCGACCGATCACAGCCAAGATCGTCGCCTTGGCCAACCAGTTTCCCGCGGACTATTCGAGCGATCCCTGTGACCGTTTGATTGGGGCGACGGCGCTGGCCGAGGGCATGATCCTGGTCACCAAAGACACCCGGATTCGCGATTCCAAGCAGGTCCAAACGCTGTGGTAGGCGCGCCGCGGCGCGCAGGAGGTTCAGTGCCCTCCCGCCGGTTGCCGCGAGCAGGCCGTGACGGCCCCGTTCGGATCGATGGCAGAGCCGCCCCGCTCGATGTACTGAATCCGCCCGTCGCGGTCGATCACGAACGTGGTCCGGAAGGCCAGCTTGCGCGTCTCCATCAGCACGCCGTACGCCTGCGCGGCCTTCCCATCGGCATCGCTCAGCAGCGGAAAGGTAAGCTTCAGCTCCGCCGCCCAGCGTTTCTGAGTGTCGAGATCGTCCGTGCCGATCCCAAACACCTGGTATCCGCTCTCCTCGAGCTTCTGCAGGCTCGCCTGGTAGCCCTGCATCTCCTTCGTGCAAGCGCCGGCGAACGCTTTGATGACGAACGCCAGCACCACGCCCTTCTTGCCCCGCAGATCGGACAGCTTGACTTCGCCGCCGGCGGTGGACGGCAGGGTCAGATCCGGGGCCATGTCGCCGGGCTGGAGCGCCGCCAGACACGAAGCACCGCAAACGAGAAGCAGAAGCCAGACTCGCATGACACCGAGCGTACTGCGCCGCCGGCCCCAGGCGCAAGGCTACACTGGTTGTATCGTGAGACTTCCGCTCTACCAGATCGACGCTTTCACCAGCCGCCTGTTCGCCGGCAACCCGGCGGCCGTCTGCCCGCTTGACGAGTGGCTGGACGCCTCCACCATGCAGGCCATCGCCGCCGAAAACAACCTCTCGGAAACCGCCTTCTTCGTGCGCCGCGGCGACGTTACCCGTCTGCGCTGGTTCACTCCCACAACCGAGGTCGACCTGTGCGGCCATGCCACTCTGGCCTCGGCCTTCGTGGTTTTCGAGTTTCTGGACCCGGCCGCCGATGCGGTCCGCTTTGAAACTCGCAGCGGTGAGTTGATCGTTCGGCGCAAGGATGGCCTCCTGGTCATGGACTTTCCGGCTCGCCCGCCGCAGCCGTGCGATCCCGATCCCGCGCTCGCCGCCGCGCTCGGCAAGGCCCCGCGCGAGCTCTGGCAATCGCGCGACTATCTGGCCGTCTACGAATCCGAGGACGACGTCCGGTCGCTCGCGCCCGATATGAAGGCCCTCGCCGCCGTGGGGCACTTCGCGGCCTGCGTCACCGCGCCGGGCCGCGAGGCCGATTTCGTGTCCCGCTTCTTCGCTCCCGCCCACGGCGTTCCCGAGGACCCGGTGACCGGTTCGGCCCATTGCACCCTGACGCCTTACTGGTCCAGGCGGCTGGGTAAGAAGGATCTCCACGCCATGCAGGTTTCGGCCCGCGGGGGCGAGCTGTTCTGCCACGACGGCGGCGATCGAGTCCAGCTCGCAGGCCGGGCGGTGAAGTACCTCGAAGGGTTCATCACCCTGTAGCGGCGCTGGATTTCGGCTCCGCCAGCCTGGAATCGGGCTCAAACCGCCCGTGCCAGGGGATGGACTCTGAAATTCCTGTTGCGTTTTTCGTTGAGATCTTTCAAGATAAAAGAGTACAGATGGGGGCGTCCAAAGGGGGGAACAGCCTACGATGATTTACTCTCGATCGACTGAATACGCGATTCGTGCCTTCGTGAACCTGGCTCAGGTTCCGGAGGGCAAGTACGCGATGGTTAAGCAGATTGCCGAGCAAGAGGGCATCCCTGCTCACTTCTTGGCGAAGATCCTGCAGCAACTGGCGCGGAAGGGCCTGCTGAAGTCGAGCAAGGGGCCCACCGGCGGGTTCTGCCTTCGCATGCCGTCCAAGGACATCAGCCTCATCCAGCTGGTTGAAGCGCTGGACGGGCTGACCGACTATCAGAAGTGCGTCAGCGGCCTCTCCGAGTGCACCGACGACGCGCCCTGCGGCATGCACGATTCCTGGAAGACTCTCCGTTCGCGTATCATGGATTATTTAGAGAAGACAACGATCCAGGATCTGGCCACGGCACTGGCGGAAAAGCGAAAGGCGCTCGAAAAGCCTCGCAAAGCCAAGAAGATGGCCGCGGCCGGCAGCAAGAAGAGCTGACGGCGGCCCGCTCAGTCGGGTCGCGGAGGGAGAACCCGGATGGGCAGTTCTGTTCTGGTCCCCATGGTGGTCGAGCAGACCTCCAGGGGTGAACGCGCGTACGACATCTATTCCCGGCTGCTCAAAGAGAACATCATCTTTTTGGGAACGCCGATTGACGACAACGTCGCCAACCTGATCATCGCGCAGATGCTGTTTTTGGCGGCCGAGGATCCCCAGCGGGACATCTCGCTCTACATCAACTCTCCGGGCGGTTCGATCTCGTCCGGCCTGGCGATCCTGGATACCATGCGCTTCGTCGAGCCCGATATCGTCACCATCTGCGTGGGCCAGGCGGCGTCCATGGGCGCGGTGTTGCTTGCCGCCGGCACCAAGGGCAAGCGCTACAGCCTGCCGCACTCCCGAATTCTGATCCACCAGCCGTCCATGAGCGGCCTGGCCGGGCAGGCCACCGACATCGACATTTACGCCAAGGAAATCCTGCGCATGCGGGAGATGTTGAACGAAATCCTGTCGGAATCCTCCGGCCAGTCCATGGAGCGCGTCGAGCGCGACGTGGATCGCGATTACATCATGGACCCGGAGCAGGCCGTCCAGTACGGCCTGATCGACCGGGTCATCACCAGCCGCGACCTGACGCCTGTCGTCAAGGTCTGACGCGGGCCGTCGATGATAACCGTTTTGCACGCCATTCAATGGCCTCTGGCGTGTCTCTGCGGCTTGCTCGCCGGCCTCATCGCCCGCAGGCGGAAGATGTCCGGCGTGGAGGCTTACGCCCTGGCGCTGATCCCCGGCGTGGTGATCTACATCGCCTTGGAGGTTTTCGGTCCGGCCAAGACGCCCCGTCACCAGCAGCCCTGGCTGGGGCTCCTCGTTTGGGCGGCATGGTCGGCGTTCGGAGTCATCGCCGGAGCCAGCCACGCGCCCCGGCGCAAGATCACCACCCTGAACCTGTCGGGGAAGGATCGGTAGGTGGGGCAGGCGGTTCCGTCTGCCCACTAAGCGCGTTCAGGATCAGCGGGCGACGAGCGTTCTCAGCGACGGGCGATGAGTGTCGCACCCGCTCGACGATCTGCGCCGTCGGCCGCTCGAGCACCTGGAACAGCGGCTTCGGGTAGAGGCCGATCCCGAAGGCCAGCACCAGTACCGGTGCGAAGACCGCGATCTCGCGCGGCGAGAGGTCGCGCAGCCCGGCGTTCTTCTCAGCGAGGCTGCCCAGCATGGTCCGCTGGAAAAGCCAGATCAGGTACGTCGCGCCAAGCACGATTCCCACCGCGCTCCACAGCGCCCAGTTGAACGACATCTGGTAAGCGCCCTGCAGGATCGAGATCTCGCCGATAAATCCGTTCAGCGCGGGCATCCCCATCGAGCTGAGCGCGGTGATGAAGAAGACGATCGTAAACAGCGGCATCACACGCAGCAGGCCGCCGTACTCCGCGATCTCACGCGTGTGCCGGCGCTCGTAGACGATGCCCACAATCAGGAAGAGCATCCCGGTCGAGATGCCGTGGTTGATCTGCTGGATCATGGATCCCGCGATCCCGGCCGGGTTCAGTGCGAAGATGCCCAGCGTGCAGAAACCCAGGTGGCTCACCGAAGAGTACGCGATCAGTTTCTTCCAGTCCTTCTGCATCAGGCACACCAGCGCGCCGTAGACGATGGCAATCAACGACAGCACCGCCATGACGGTCACGATGTGCGGGTCCTTCGAGGCGTCCGGCAGCAGCGGCAGCGAGAAGCGCAGAAACCCGTAAGTGCCCATCTTCAGCAGGATGCTCGCCAGGATCACCGAGCCCGCCGTGGGCGCTTCCGTGTGCGCGTCCGGAAGCCAGGTGTGCAGCGGCCACATCGGCACCTTCACGGCGAAGCCGGCGAAGAAGGCCCAGAAGATCCACCACTGGGTCGAGGCCGGAAAACTGGTATTCAGCAGGTCGGCAATGGCGAAACTGGGAGTCCCGAACTGGGCGTAGTGCGCCGAATACAGCGCCAGAATACCCAGGAACATCACCACCGAGCCGAGGAACGTGTACACGATGAACTTGAACGCCGCGTAGACGCGGCGCTGCCCGCCCCAGACCGCGATGATCAAGTACATCGGGACCAGTCCCAGCTCCCAAAAGACGAAGAACAGCAGGAAGTCGCGCGCCATGAAGACGCCCAGCATCGTCGTCTGCAGGACCAGGAAGCAGGCGTAATACTCCTTCAGCCGGTGCCCGATCGCGTTCCAGCTCGAAAGCACGGCGATGAAGCCCAGCAGGCACGTGAGCGCGACCAGCAGCAGGCTATAACCGTCGATCCCCAGGGAGTAGGAGGCGCCCAGCGACGGGATCCAGCGGGCGCTCTCCTCGAACTGGAAGTCCTGGTGCGGATCGAAATAGTAGATCAGCGGCAGGCAGGTGAGAAAGCCCAGGAAAGAGGCGATGTTGGCCCAGCGCTTGATCCAGACAGGCTGCGACGAAGGAATGAACAGCAGAACGAGCAGGCCCGCGATTGGGGTCAGGAGAACTACGGACAGGATGTGGTCCATACAGGAGGCAGTCCCCTATCTTATCAGGCAGGATTCGGGGGCTGCGGAGGCGCCGGTTCCTCGTCGGCCACGCGCTCGACGCCGAGCGTGAAATGGGCGGCCATTCCGGCCAGCGCGCCCACCGCCGCCAGTAGCGGCGCCACGATGGCCCCAATCGCCGCCACGGCGAGCGGAACCTCCATGAACGTGTGCCCCTTGTCATCCTTGATGATCAGGCGCCGCACGTTGCCTTCGTGAATGAGCGACGCGACCTTGTCGGTCAGGTCCTTGCCCAGAACCTTCAGTTCCTCGTAGATCTTCTCCATAGCGGCGATGGTACCCCACGGCGGCGGTGCGGCACAATGCGTCACCCCCCGGGGACGCTCCGGGCTGGCCACCGAGGAGGATCGGCTTGCGAACAAGGCAGGCTTGTCCCCAGGATTCTTTGACCCACCCACATGACGCGCGGACGGCAGCGAACGGTGGAGTACAATTAAGCGAACAACCGTGCCTCTTTCTCCTGGAACGCGATTGGGCGGATTTGAAATCGTGGCTCCGCTCGGCGCGGGAGGCATGGGCGAGGTGTATCGCGCGCGCGATTCCCAGTTGGACCGCGTGGTCGCGATCAAAGTCCTGCCCGAACTCCTCTCCTCCGATCCGGACCGCTTGCGCCGCTTCGAGCAGGAAGCCAGGGCCGCGGCGGCCCTGAATCATCCCAACATTCTTGCGGTTTACCAGATGGGAGCCTACGAAGGCGTGCCATACCTGGTGTCGGAACTGCTGGAAGGCGAGACGCTCCGCGAGACCCTCAGGCGCGGCCCACTGCCGTTGCGCAGGGCGATTGACTACGGAGTGCAGATCGCACGCGGCCTGGGAGCGGCGCACGAAAAAGGGATTGTCCACCGCGACCTCAAGCCGGAGAACCTGTTCATCACCAAAGACGGACGGGTCAAGATTCTGGACTTCGGCCTCGCCAAGCTGGCGCAACCGAAAGAAACGGCGACGGACCTGGCGCCGACGGTCGGGCTCGAGACTCAACCTGGTGTTGTGCTGGGAACCATGGGCTACATGTCTCCGGAGCAGGTGCGGGGACACGCCGCCGACAACCGTTCCGACATCTTTGCCTTCGGCGCAGTCCTCTACGAGATGGTGATGGGGAAGCGCACCTTCGAGAAGCCGACGTCGGCAGACACGATGAGCGCGATTCTGAACGAGGAGCCTCCGTCCATTTCGCAGCTTGGCCCGAACACGCCCGTGGGGTTGCAGAGAGTCGTACAGCGCTGTCTGGAGAAGAAGCCGGAGCAACGGTTTCAGTCGGCCTCCGATCTGGCCTTCGCGCTGGAAGCCATGGCGGATTCGATAAGTTCATCACCCCACGCCGCTCAAGAGCCCCGCCGCTTGTGGCCTCGGTCAGCCGGCGCGGCGCTGCTGATTGTGGCCGCCGCCGCGGCGCTCGGCTATTTTTGGCTGCGGACTTCGCCCGTGCCCAAGGTCTCAAATTACGTTCAGCTCACGGAGGACGGTCAGCGGAAGGCGCTGATCGGAACGGACGGTTCGAGACTCTATCTGGTCTCCGCTTCCCTGGGCATCGCCGAGATGTCCGTCTCGGGTGGGGACCCGAGAGGGCTTTCAATTGCGCCTTCTCCTGACATGATTCCCGTTGACTTGTCGCCGGATGGATCGGAGCTTCTCGTGGTGGAAGGGCAGGGTGCGCCTCCCAGGGGACCGCTCTGGAGCCTCCCCGTTCTGGGAGGTTCCCCACGCAGACTGGCGGACACCGTGGGAGAAACCGGGGCCTGGTCTCCCGATGGCGCGATGCTGGCCTATACCAACCTGGGCGACTTGTTTCTGGCGAAGGCAGACGGGACGGAATCCCGCAAGCTGCTTACCGTGAAGGGTGACATCAAGAATGTCACGTGGTCGCCCGCGAGCGACCAGTTGCGATTCGACACCTCGGAAAGTCTGGGGGACCTCGGCCAGCAGCTCGCCTGGGAAGTGTCCGCGGCGGGAACGGGCCTGCGTCGCTTGTTTGCCGGCTGGCACAACCCGCCGGACGAGTGTTGCGGCAAGTGGACCGCCGACAGGAAGTATTTCGTCTTCCAGTCGCACGGTCAGATCTGGGCCCTGCCGAAAGAGGGCTTTCTTCGTCCCGAGCCGAAGCCCATTCAGCTCACCTCCAGCCCGCTGTCCTTGTACTCTCCGCTTCCCGGCAAGGATGGCAAGAAGCTCTTTGTGATCGGTCAGGCGTACCGCGGCGAGCTGATGCGCTACGACTCGAAGTCCGGCCAGTTCTCTCCATATCTTGGCGGTATCTCGGCCGAGTATGTTGACTTCTCGAAGGACGGCCAGTGGGTGGCTTACGTTTCCTATCCTGAGGGCATCCTGTGGCGAAGCAAACTGGACGGAAGCGACCGCCTGCAACTGACCTACCCACCCATGTATGTCATGCTGCCTCGCTGGTCTCCCGACGGCAGGACGATCATCTTCTTCGAGTTCGGCGTGAGTGCGGGGAAGCCTGCCAGGATGTATGAGGTTCCACCCGAGGGTGGAAGTGTCCGGCAGATCATGCCGGAAGATCCAAGTCCGCAACTCGACCCCAACTGGTCGCCCGATGGCAGCAAGATCGTCTTCGGTGGCGAATCCAATAACGTTGGATCGGCAATTCACGTCCTCGACCTGGCGAGCCGCCACGTCTCCGAGCTGCCCGGTTCGCACGGGCTCTTCTCACCCCGATGGTCCCCGAATGGTCGATATATCCTTGCATGCTCAACCGACTCGATGATGCTTGTCCTGTTCGACTTTCAGACTCAGAAATGGAATGAGATCGCCAAGGGGCCGTTGGGATGGCTGAATTGGTCCAAGGACGGACAGTACGCTTACTTTTCGTCTTACCGGGGAAAGGGCGCAGTGCTCAGGACTCGAATCAGCGATCGGAAGACGGAACAGGTGGCGGACCTGAAGAGTTTTCCACTCGGCGGCCGATACGGCGGTTGGCTGACTCTCGCGCCCGACGGTTCGCCTTTGCTGCTCCGCGACGCCGGGACCCAGGACATTTACGCCCTCGACTGGGAAACGCCCTGACTCAACGCCCTTCTCCGGCGGCCTCACGCCTCGCTGCCGCGCAGTTCAACCACGTAGTATCTGCACGGCGTTCCTCCGGCGTTGCGGACGCTGTGCATCCAGTTTGAGCCGAAGTAAATGACCGAACCTGCCTCGGCCAGTTCCGTCTTGCCTTCGATGAACGTCTCTACCGTGCCCTCGAAAACGATGACGAGTTCTTCGTGCTCGTGCTTGTGGGGAGCATGGGTTTGGATTCCCGGGCCGAGAATGGTTTCATGCGCTTCCAAGCTGAACCCGGAGTGGTTCACGCCGTGGAAGAACTCCCTGGCTTTCTTTTTATCGTCACCGGTGTAGGGAATGTCACGGTTATGGTACACGTTTGAGGGCAGCGGTTCCTTTTCTTGCGCCGAGGCACTGGCCGTGGCAAAGATGGGAAACAGAAGGCTCAGATCCCTGCGTGAAAGAGTCATCGTAATCCTTTCTCATGCTCGTCGCCGCCGGGCACTTCAATATTAACCCTGAGCACCCGCAAAAGAATTCGGGGACACTCCGGGCTCGAACGCCGAATCTTCGGCCCACGAACAAGCGCAGGCGTGTCCCAGAATTCTCTCGAGTCAGCGTCCCGCCTCGACATAGCGGTACACCTGGAAAATCGGACGATGGTGGCGGTCGGCGATCACCTTCAGGGTCTCGGGGCGGTATCCGGCCGATCGCGCCAAAGCCTCCATGCGAGCATTTACCCCGGGGAAGACCTCGTTGCCCTCCGTATGGGCGATGAAAACCGCGTCCTTCGCGCCCAGTGCTTTCAAAGTATCCGCCTGGCTGTTGGGACCTTCCGGGGTTTCCTCCGGCGCCAGATCCAGCGGCAGTTTTCCCCCGCTCAGAACTCGTAAGGGGTTGACGATTCCCCAGTCCACCACGTACACGTGGCGCGCCGGAGACGCGCGCAAGCAGGCCGAGAGCGGATCGATGGCATCGGTCCACACGGTCGAGGTGCCGTTCTCCACCAGTTGGGCCAGGTATTGGTTCAGCACTACCAGGCCGGAGCCGCAGACCACAACCAGGCCCGCGACCAGCACCGGGAGCCCGGCGCGGCCGAGTCTCCGCGAGGCCTCCGCCAGCCCCACTCCCGCCAACAGGTGCGGGAAAGGCCAAAGCAGGACAGTGTGGTGCGCTCCCGCCCCGGCTCCCTTCGTGAACGCCATCTGCCCCCAGACCACGGCCATGAAGATGAGCGCAAACACCATGGGCTGGCGCGCCGGTGTGCGCCAGAGCCAGGGAAGGAGCGCCACCGCCAGGATGCAGGCGTAAGGCAGGAACCCCGCCTGCCTCTGTCCGAAAGCTTCGCTGAGCCGGACCGAGAGCGCCTCCATCCGGTTCCGGGGCCGGACCGGTTCCGGCGGCGGCTCGTTGCGGACCATGTAACCGAACAAGCTGCCGCCCTCGGCGGTGGTCCACAGCAACGTCGCCTTTTGGCTGAGCCCCTCCGACGAAAACCGGGCGTTGTCGCGGAAGGTTGCCACGTGGCGCCTCATGTTGAATGCAACCAGGGGCGCCGCACCGATCAGCAGGGACGCAACAGCGATGATCAGGTTCCGGCGCGTCAGCCGCGAGCGCAATTGATGCGGGAAGACTACGACCGCCCCCGCCGCCAGCCCAGCCAGCGCCCAGAAGAAGAGGGCTTTGTCCCAGAGCGCCAGGCCGAAGACGAAGAAGCCCGCGGCCAGGAACAGCTCTCTGCCCGACTGGTGGAACCGCCACAGCAGCAGCATTCCGCAGAGCAGGAGTAAGTGCTGGATCGCCACCGGCCCCCAGTCCATACAGGTGGTCATCACGAAGCTTGCGTCGGCCGCCAGCAGGGCCGTGGCTGCAAGCGCGGCTCGGGTTCCGGCAATCTGACGCACCAGGACAAACAGCAGCCATACCGTGAACGCGCCCGCCAGCAGCACGGGGATCCGCACCGACCATGTCGAAGTCCCGAAGACCCCGAAAACCGGCTGGTAGAGACAGGCCTTCAGGGTGCCCAGGTAGCTGTTGAGCATGGTTTGAAACCGGAAGTGCCCGAGAATGCGCACGGTGTGCAGGGCTCCGGGGGGCGGGTAGATGATCATCGAGAAGACCGTTTCGTCGTTCTCCAACCCGAAGTAGGGGATGAAGATGAGTCCCTCCACGAAGAACAGCAGGCAGAAGAGCGCCGCAAACAGGCCCGGGCGCGGTCGGCGAACAAATGCAGATTCCCTCATCTCGACAGCCGGAAGAAGACACTCATTATGGCACCTCCCGCCTCTGTTAAGATCGCGGTTGGAGCCAGAGGGCAGGAGGAGACGACGATGAACGCAGACCGGCGGCGGTTTCTGAAGGCGATGGGTCCGGCGGGATTGATTCCGGCGCTGCCGGCATTCGGGTTCCAGGCGCGCGGGCTTCAGGCGATGTACGAGGCCGCCGCTCCCTCTCCGGACGCAGGCGCGAAGCCGAAGTATTCCATCCGGTTCGCGGTGATCGGTCTGGACCACTCCCACATCCTGGGCATGACCGCGGCGGTCGAGCGCGGCGGCGGAGAGCTGGCATCGGTCTACTCGGCGGACCGGAAAGCACTGGCGGGTTTTCAAAGCCGCTTCGGCCCGGTGAAGGTTGCCGGAAGCGAGGACGAGATCCTGAACGATCCGTCGATTCAACTGGTGGCCGCCGCTCCCATCCCGGATCAGCGCGCGCCGCTGGGGATCCGGGTGATGCGTCACGGCAAGGATTACCTGAGCGACAAGCCGGGGATCATCACCCTGGAGCAACTCGCGGAGGTGCGGCAGGCAATCCGCGAGACCGGCCGCATTTACGCCATCATGTTCTCCGAACGGCTGGAAGTGCCGGCGGCCGTGAAGGCGGGCGAACTGGTAAGGGCAGGCGCGATCGGCCGCGTGGTGCAGACGGTGAATCTCGCCCCGCACCAGGTGAACCCCGGCAGCCGCCCGGAGTGGTTCTGGGATCCGGCCCGGTATGGCGGGATTCTGTGCGACATCGGATCCCACCAGGCGGACCAGTTCCTGTACTACACCGGGTCGGACACGGCCGAGGTGGCGGCATCGCAGATTGCGAATGTAAATTATCCCAGCCACCCGAAGTTCCAGGATTTTGGCGACATGATGCTGTGCGGCAACAAAGGAACCGGATATGTGCGCGTGGATTGGTTTACCCCCGATGGCCTGGGGGTGTGGGGCGACGGGCGCCTCTTCATTCTGGGCACCGAGGGCTACATAGAACTGCGGAAGTATGTGGATATCGCCGGGCGCCCGGGCGGGAACCACCTCCTCATCGTGGACCAGAAGGCGGCGCGGTATATCGACTGTGCGAATATCGAGTTGCCGTTCGGGCCGCAGTTCGTCGCCGACATCGTGAACCGCACCCACGTCGCGCAGGACCAGGAGCAGGCGCTCCTGGCGACCGAGTTAGTGCTCAAAGCGCAGAAGGTCGCCAGGAGGCTGGAGTTTGCATCGCCCGGCGGAAGAAAATAACCTCTCGGCCGCGCACCAGGATGTGTCGCGCATATTGCAGGAACGCGGTGCGCGATTCGTTCTATTGAGAATCCGCTGTAGTTCCGTGGCGGCGAAGATGCGGACTCCCCGCAGTCTCAGTCGAGATCGAGCCGCCAGCGGACGCGTCGCGACGCTGCATCATAGGTGAGCTGCGCCCAGCGTCGCTGGCCGAGCTTGGCGGCGATCTGCCGCTCCCGGCCGTCGCCGCGATCTGGGAGGAACAGCAGCTTGCCGCCGGGACGGTTCGGGTTGTAAAGCGGCGCCTCGAAGTGCGGCGCCGTGATCAGGAACACCACCCCCGAGGAGACGGGGGGCGATTGCGCAGCCAGCGCGATCTCGCGGTAAGGCCAGCGCCACTCGAATTCCTGCTGCAGGAAGAAGACCCACACAGCGGCGGCGGCGACTGTGGCCGATGCGAGAACAGTCCTGCGCAGTCGCCCGCTCCACCTCGCGGCCAGTTCGGTCCAGCCGGCGCCGGCGAGGAGCGAAACCGCGAAGAAGCCCTCCCAGAAATACCGCTCTCCGACCAGGGTGTCGGAATCCTCCGCCTGCACGGCATGGCCGATAACCAGCGCGGCGAACACGAGCGCGATAGCCAGAACGTGACGGCGCCGCCGGTAACGCCACAGCGCGAAGAGCGCCGGCAAGAAAATAAACGGAAACGCCGCAGCGGCCGTCTTAATCAGGCGGAGCGGTGTAACGATCGCGAGGGTGCGGGCAACGACACGTGGGGACAGCGACACTTCTGTGGGGACGACTGTCTCGTGATGATAGGCCGCGTAGAGCGAGCGCGTAAAGCTGCCCGTCAAGCTCCGATTGACGGCTCCGTAGGTCCAGACAGTTGCGCCCAACAGAGCCAATGCGGCCCCCGCGCCAACCACCAGTGCACGCCTGTTTGAACGGAACTCGACGAACGTAGCGGCTCCCAGAACCACTCCGACACACAGACCCGTGAACGGACGCACGAGCGTTGCCGCGGCCACGCAGGCGCCCACCGCCGCGATCGAGAGCGCGGTTCTGGCCTTGACCGATCGCAAATAGCACAACGCCGCGCCGGCGACCGCGACGCCACAGGCGACGTGGGACATGTAGCCGAGGCAGTTCAGCGTGAAAAAGGGGGATGCGGCCATCAGCAGGACACCCCAACGGGCCTGCCCCGGCAAGAACAGCTCTTCCCCGATCCGATACGCGAGCCAAAGCACCAGCAACCCCAAGACCGGATTGATCAACCATTGCATGCGTGCCGCGCTGGCAAGGCTCAGCAACGCGGGCCAGGCGAATGGATATTTGCCAAACCACTTGTGGCCGATAACGAGGTTGTGAGTGAAGTGCATCTCGGGCTCGCTCACAGGAGGGGACTGAGTGTGCAAACTTCCGCCGCGGAGGCATTCAGCTTCAAAAAGGTAAGTGCTCTCGTCGGCGGAAAACACGCCGGGATGCAGGAACGCGGCCACCGGAACAAGCACAAGCAAGTACGCCACCGCGATAGTCCAAAAGCGAGGATCTGTGGTTTTCCGCGGGTCAGGCGTTTGGCGGCGGTCCAAGCGAACCGCGACCACCAGCGCCGGGAGGAGTACGGCGTACTCAGCTGCCAGAAAGAGGATCTTCTGTTGGGGCGGCGAGAAGCCGGGTTTCATCATCGCGGCAGCAACAGCAAGGACGACTGCGGCGGCGCCGGTCCAAACGAGAATCCGCGACATCATGTAAGTTTTCTGACTCCCCAGAATACCAAGACTCCCGGCCAACGGTTGGGCGACCCCGATGGGTGGAAACACCGGCGGCGGAGCCTCGCCGCAGAGCCCGCACCTACTCTATGGCAGTTGGGGCTACGCCACGGGACGAGCCATGCTCTCGGTGTTCGGCACGTGCTGGAGGATCGGGTTCATCGTGCTCTTCCAGATCGATTGCGTCATCGCGCCGCGCCAGTGGCGCCGGTGCTGAATCCGAATCCATTACAATGGCGGGCATGACGCGAATTACCCGCCGTGAACTGCTCCAGATTGTATCGTCGGCGGCGCCGGCGTTCTGGCTGGCGTCAGGAGCGGCCGCGCAGGAGCAACCCGCGCTGAAGCTGGAGCCGATCGGCGAGAAGCTGAGCCTGCTCAGCGGAGCCGGGGGAAACATTGCCGTGCTGGAGTTCGGAGACGGGCTGCTGCTGGTCGATAGCGGCCTTCCGCAGACCGCCCAGGCCGTGGAAGCCCGCGCGCACACGGCCGGCCCGGGGCCCATCGCGATCCTCATCAACACGCACTACCATTTCGACCACGTCGGCGGCAACGAGCGGCTGGGCCGCGCGGGCGCCCGCATCATCGCGCACGAGAACGTTCTGAAGCGGCTCAGCACCACGCAGAAGATCGCAGCCTTCAACCGCGAAGTGCCGCCGCTGGCGCCTGAAGGCCGCCCGAAGACCACGTTCTCGGACGCCGGCTCGCTGGCGCAGGGAGGCGAGAAGGTCGTCTACCGCCATCTGCCGCCCGCACACACCGACGGCGATACAACGGTTCACTTCCAAAACGTCAACGTGTACCATGCGGGCGACCTCTTCTTCAACGGCATGTACCCGTTTATCGACTACTCGGCGGGCGGCTCGATCGAGGGTATGCTGGCGGATGCGGACCTCATGATCCAGGCGGTGGACGGGAAGACGAAGATCATCCCGGGACACGGTCCGATGGCGACGCTCGACGACCTCCGCACCTTCCGCGACATGCTCGCGGGCGTGAACGAGAGGGTGTCGAAGCTGGTGAGCGCCGGCCAGACGCTCGAACAGGTGACAGCCGCCGAGCCGACGAAACCGTACGACGAGAAGTTCGGCAAAGGGTTCTTGAAGCCTGCCGATTTCGTGCACATCCTGTACGCCGGCAAGACCGCCAAGCGGGGCTGAGGGGCGTGGAGCAGGCCGAGCGGGGCTCGCTACCGGTCCCCCAGCAACTCCTTCAACCGCGCGTAGCCCGAGCGGCTGACCGGCAGCTTGGTCCCGTCGCCCAGAATCGCGACCCGGCTGTCTTTGGTGTAGGGCTCAATCTTCGCGATCCGCTCCAGGTTGACGATGTAGGAGCGGTGAATGCGCACGAACCGCGCCGGATCGAGCGAAGTCTCCAGGTTTGAGATGGTCTCCTGCTTGAGATAGTTCTTCGCCTGGCTGCGCAGCAGGACGTAGTCGTCCTGTGCCTCGGCGTAGTCGAGCCGGTCGCAGGGGATGATGTCAACCTTGGGGCCGTCCCGCACCACGATGCGCTCCAGGTACTGCGACGGCGGGCGCGCCGCGGCCGCCAGTTGCGACGGCGGCGGCATCTTCGTTCCCAGGCGCTCTTTGGCGCGCTCCAGCGCCGCGTCGAACCGCGCGCCATCGAACGGCTTCAGCAGATAGTCGACGGCGTGCACCTCGAAGGCCCGCAGCGCGTACTGGTCGTAAGCCGTGATGAAGACCACGGCCACGTCGGGGCCTATCAGCTCCAGCACCTCGAAGCCGTCGAGCTTGGGCATCTGCACGTCGAGGAATAGCAGGTCGGGGTTCAGCTCGGCCACGGCCTTGACGGCTTCAAAGCCGTTGGCGCACTCGGCCACCACTTCGACCTCCGGGTGCGGCAACAGCATTTCGTGCACCACCTGGCGCGCCAGTTCCTCGTCATCCACAATCACCACGCGGATCGTGTTCATCTAGTCTCCCTTCCGCTGCGCCGGATGCGCCACGGCCGCCGCGCCCGCGGCCTCCGTCTCGGCCGGGAGTTGCACGTCCACCCGGAACCGGTCTTCGGCCTCCCGCACTTCCATGCTGGCGGTGTCGCCGTAGCAGGCCTCGAGCCGTTTGCGCACGTTCGCGAGGCCGAACCCGCCGCGGCCGCGCCGCGCGTCCTTGTCGAAAGTGTTCTCGATACGAATCGCCAGGCGCCCGCCTGTTCTTGAAACCCCGATGCGAATCGACCCGCCTTCCACGCGCGTCGCTACGCCGTGTGTGACGGCGTTCTCCACCAGAGGCTGCAACAGCAGCGGCGGAACCAGACAGCCCGTGGCGCCGTCCTTGACGTCCTCTTCGATCTGCAGCCGCGAGCCGAACCGTATGCGCTGGATCGCCAGGAAGCTCCGCGCCAGGGCCAGTTCCTCGCTTAGTGGAATGCGCTCGCGGTCGCCCATCCGCAGGCTGCTGCGCAGGAAATCGGAGAGCAGCACGCACATCTCGCGCGCCTTGGCCGGGTCGGAGGTCGTGAGCGCGCTGATCGAGTGCAGGCTGTTGAACAGGAAATGCGGATCGATCTGCGCCTTGAGCGCCCTCAGTTCGGCCTCGCGCGCCAGAATGCCGGCCTGCATCGCGCGCTCCTGCGCCTGGCGCGAGGATTCAAGCGCTATCAGGGCGTAATGGAACGCGGCGGCCAGGTCGAACAGCAAAAACCCGGCTCCGAACAGGATGGGCCGCTGGCGGAGATACTGAGGTTCGAGACCGAGCCCGATGGCCACCGCCCATCCGACTGCGCCCGCCCAGATCAGGCTGCTGAGGCCGGCGGCCGCGTTGATGGTCAGCAACAAATAGTAGATGGAAGAGGTCCGCAGCGGCAGGAAGTGGCAGAGATACCACGCCGAGAGGCAGACAAACGCGTAAACCGCCGCGAGCGGGAGCGTCAGCTCGCCGGCCTGGATCCAGGTGAAGTCGCCGGTCGAGGCGAGCACGCCCGTCAGCAGCAGCACCAGCGGAATCCACGCCGCCAGGTACAGAGCAAGCCTTCGCGGATCGGCCAGAATCGGGTGCACGG
The DNA here is from genome assembly GCA_963719445.1 of Bryobacterales bacterium. Taxonomy (GTDB): domain Bacteria; phylum Acidobacteriota; class Terriglobia; order Bryobacterales; family Bryobacteraceae; genus DASWZN01. Next base: position 499,277 of record OY970385.1, on the reverse strand, counting down.
AGCCTCAGTTCTTGACGGCCACACCCCCGAACATGGCGAATCCCCTGACGATCAGTTCCTGGACTGGGGTGCCGCTGGCAGCCTCGGGATGCTCGGTCTCGTCGGTGTAGCCGCCCAGGAGCGGAAGGCCGTCCAGGATCACTCGCCACGTTCGCGGGACCCGGATCTCGATGCCGCCGAACATCGCGTTGGCATGCAGAATGGCGGGGCTCGTGGCGATGGAAGCCTTGCGCAGATCCACCTGGTAGCCACCCATGATGGTCAGCACTTCGCCGCCCCGGAAGTCCTTCGCGTCGTTCTTGAGCTCGCCGCCGCCGAAGGCTGCAAACTGGTTGACAAGGTTTGCAGCGGGAGCGGACGGCCCGCCCGTACTGCCTTCCAGGGTGCGCCAGACCAGCGTCAGCCCAATCCCGATCAACACCAGCGGCCACAGCGCGTGAAACGAGAAGTGCGCATAGCCCAGCCGGTCCAGGAACAGCAGGATGCCGGCCGCCGTCAGGATGCCACCCCAAACCCTGGCGCCGCTGGCGTTGGATCGCACCAGCACCATCAGACCTCCAAACAGAAACACGACCGGCCAGAAGAAAGGAAAGATGTCCGCTGCGTTCAAAATCCCCTGCCGGTCCAGCAGAAGAATCACCCCCAGGGCGAGTACGAGAATCCCGAACGCCACGCCCGGCCGTCTATGTCGCATGAACCTGCTCCCGTAATGAGACTATCATCCCCGGGGGCGTCGGGAACGTGCTTTTCGGCTAACGGCGGCGGAACATCGGCAAGTGGCGGGTAGGACAGGCCTCCGGCCGGTCCTTACTGCACAACCTGGACCTGTGTCGGCCCGGTCTGGATCACCGCGTTGGTGGCGTTCCGGTACTTAACCCGGTAGTACAGCACTCTCTGGGAAACGGCGGGAATTACGATCGTCCAGGGGGAACGGACTCCGCTGTAGGTCTCGCTCGCCCAATAGAACGGAGTGGTCTCGTTCACCGTCCCGCTCACGGCCTCGCAGGCCTCCCGGCGCGAGGTGCAGTAGAAGTTCGTGTCGTATCCGAACTCCGCTACTACGTTGTCTGTCCCGGCGGGAACCGATGCCAGTTGTACCTGCACGGGAATGAACGTGGTCCGATTGACGCTGTCGAACGTCATCGGCGGCAGCTTCACCAGCGCCAGTTCATCGTGGACGCCATCTCCGTTCAGAATTCGGTACAGTCCCCACCCGGTGCCGAGCGGCTTCATGTTCTTGAACGAGTCCACTGCGTCGCGGGAGAGGAGGTTCCCCAGGTTCCGCACTCGCGTCCCGAACGGATCGTTGCGCGTTATGTCGGCCTGCTGGTACTGGTGCAGGTCGCTGGATGTGGAGTAGACACAGAGATTCGCCCAGGCCGAGCAGGTCACGCTTGCCGCCGTCAGATCCGGGCAGTTGGCATAGATGTCCGATGATCCGGCCCCGGATACGCAGCTCGATCCCACGCACATGGTGTAAGCTCCTGCCGCGCTGGGATCGATCGGGCCGGGACTCACGTCCACCAGCAGCTTCTTACTGCAAATACCCTCCAGCGGCAAGCTCTTGATGGATGTGATCCCCGCGCTGGCTTTGTACAGCGTGGATGCCTGCCGCGTCCACACCTGAGTGCCGTTAAGGTTCGTGTCTCCTGGTCGGCCATCCAGAATCCAGGGCGTCAAAGTAAGGTGCGAAAGATGGGAGTCGGAGTAGCCGGTTCCCGTGTTGGGCTGGTTTGCAAATCGAGCCGAGTCAGCCACGTAAGTCTCGGCGTCGGTTCCAGCAGACATCTGCTGCACGGTCCCGATATGCGTGATCCAGCAAGACGGGATGATCGTGGGGCAATTCTTCCCGTTCCACGCTCCTCCAATTCCGGAGTTGCCGAAGAACAGTTGTCCGAGCATTGCGTTCGGATGGCTGCCTCCTGGGGCAAAAATGATTTCTGCGCCAGTCGGGTTCATTCCGTGAGGGTCCGCCACATAGTTCCAGAACATCTTTCCGCCCTGGGGTCCCGGAGGCTGGCCATAGAGCGCAGCGCCAGCAGGGTGCGCAACCGGGCTGGTAGACAAAATGCCCCGCAGCAGCGTCCACTCGCAGGGATCAGTTGGAGCGCAACTCGCTCTCGCTGCCAGTTGAACCTTTTCGGAATCCACCACGAAGATGTCGCCCGGTGCTGCGGCCTGGAGCGGACCAAGAAATCCGGCGCTTCCACGAAGTGAATTCTCGTTCGATCCCGGACTCGGATCGTACACGTCACCGTCCACCTGCACCTGGGAGCACCGGTTGGTTCCACCGGTTGTCGTGTAGCCCCAGGGCAACGACGGGCAGGCAACATCGTTTGCTCCACCTGGAGCCGACAGCGCGGTACTCAGCTCCGTCTGAAGAGGCCCCGCGCCGTTGTGGGTATTGGGTGTCAACGACAGGCCATTATTGTTGAGCATGATCCAGCCGCCGAAATCCTGATCGGCATAGACGCTATGGAGTCCGCCGTAGCGCATGGGATAGACCGTGTGGGTCTGCGTGGCAGCGACAATCGCCTTCGCTACCGGATCAAATACAACGATCCACTGCAAGCTGTCTTGCGCATTGTCCGGCGGGTAGCAGGCAATCTTGAGGTAATTGTCCACCCACCCCGTCAAGCCGCAGTTGAACGCAGCGGGGTTGAATACGGCGCTTTGTCCGGAAGTAAATGCCTGTACCATTGCCTGCAAGGTCGTGCCTTGAGTAAGGTCCTGGGCAGAAATGTCATAGTTGAACCGCCGGATGTTGTCGTCCGTGTTGCCAATGTCTAAGTAGTCTCCGGTGTATGTGAATTTGAGAACTCCGTGTCCGCCCGTAGTGTAGGAATCGCTGTTGTACCAGACAGCCGCGTTTTTGGGATCGAACACGCCGCTCTGATAGCCGACGTTAAACCACCGGTTGTAACCCGTAAACGTATCGCTCCCCCATAAGTTCGTGATGAGAGCCACGTCCCCGCTCTGTGGCTCGATCCAGAAAAGTCGGTAATCGGGGGTGTAGCAGACGTGTCCCTGCCTGGTAACCCCGTTGTAGGTTTGCGGCGCCGTCTGCGGAGAGCAGACGGGCATGTAGCCGCCCGTGAACCAGGAGGTTCCAGGATGCACCGTGACATAGACCGTAACCTTGTCGATGTCCAGCGTCAGGCCGGAGGTGCGGGTTCTCTTGCGAATCAAAATTCCACTTGCCCCGAAGTCCGCCCCGCTGAGCAGTGTGCCAACCGGGTTCGTGGGAGAGAGCCAGAACTTCAGCACTCGATATTGATCCCCAATATTGCATCCCCCAGCGCTGCGGCAGGCTGCCTGGGTGATGTCCAGGCTCATGATCGCCGACCGGCACGCAGCTTGCGTGGAGTCCGCAATGCAAACGTCGATTAGCGCGTCGTCTCCTGTGCAACCCCCGGAGCACGAGCCGTTGAAAACCACCCGGAGGGCATCCACCGAATTGGAGTTACTGGGAACAACCGTAGACACGTTGAGCCAATCCCCGGGACCGCTGTTGCCATCGCCGACCCATTCCGCGGTCTTCCCGTCGCTCGCCGTCGTGATTGCAGTAAGCAACGTCGCGGCTCCGCCCGTAGCGCTCCAATTGGTCCCGCTCGCGCTGGCCAGAGCCGGGGTGTAGTTGTAGAACGACTGGATGGGCGCGGACAGACGACGAATCCAGAGACCGGTCAGTGGGTCGATAATGGTTTGGGCACTGTTTCCGCGGCCCCGGGCGACCTTGACCCACGCACAACCGGAGGTGGGACACGTAGTGCCCGCCTTGAGGTCCTGGAAGAATCCACGGTACAACCCCGCGACATTCGTGCTGGTGAAGGTCGTGATTTGCATCTCTTCGCCGGCCAGCCACCCATTCGTCAGGCGGAACACGTCGTTGGCTACCAATCCATGACCGGCGCTGAACGTTGCGGTGCCGGCGGACGTTGTCACGGTGCCGGTAGTGTCGGAAACCACATCCGACTCGCCGCTCCACCAATCCATCGTCGGCCAGGCCCAGTTACCGGGATGCGCGGGGTCGACCGGAAACGGGTCTCCGTACGACGTCGGCATCAGGTTAGCGGTCGAGAAGGTTCCCGTCGCGGTGTCGCTGCCGCAAGTGATCCGGTAGTAGTGGGTCGTGTATGCCTGCAAGGCACGCGAGTAGTACTTATTGTCGGGGCCATACTCCGCCGTGCGCCGGCCAACCACAAACACGCGGGATCGCCCGCCGCTCAGGCTCCCGGTCCGGCTGTCGGAGTTGGCCCCTGCAAACAGCGCCGGGTCCACATCGTGCACCAGGGGAGTGTAGGTTGCGGACTCGCTGACTTCGATCGTGCAGGCCGGCGTGTCGGGAGCGTCGTAGGCGATCACGGCCTGGGTCGGCGTAGTGCCGAGGACCCGGACATTGGTGATGGCCGCCTGCGCCCCCACCGACCACAAGAGAGTCACCAGCAGGCTACAACACGTTGGCATTCTTGATCACCTCCAGGGAAAGTGCTCGACCAGGTGGCCGGACGCCGCTGGTCTCACCGGCCTCAATCTACCGTTCCCGTTTTCGCGCGCCCGTTGTCAGGACGCGCAACTCCTTGACTGCACGTCAAAAAGAGTTCTCCGACCGCGGTGATTCCGTTTAAGCGAAAAGGCCGGTTTTCGCCAAGTACCGTGCTACCACCCGCTTCTCGCCCTCGTTCGGGAACCCCGCCGCAAACAAGAGAAGGGGGTAGCCCGCGAGCGCCAAAACCCCCGCGCCAACCTGCGCCGCAACGTTCCGTAGCGGAAGAAACAGATATACTGCCGCCAGCGCCGCCGCGCTGATGATTACCTTGGACAGCCGCGCCCACTCAAAATCCACGGAGATGAACCGGCGCGACCACACGGCTCCGATCAGCAGCATGGTTCCAAAGCTGGCGAGCGTCGCTGCGGCTGCACCCCACAGGTGGTAGCGCGGGATCAGGATCGCATAACCGGATACCACCACCAGCGCTCCAACTCCGTTGACGATCGCATCCGACACTGTCCGCTTCCGGACGTAAAACAGCGTCTGAAAGTAGGCCGAGAGACCGAAAGCTACGTAAGCGGAGCAGATCAGAGGCACTAGGGGCGCGGAAGTGGCGTAAGCCGGCGGAGCCACCAGCCGCAGGACTGGCTTGACGAACGCTGTGATGGCCAGTGTGGCCCCGCATAGCGCCAGCGTGAGATAAGTGAGCGCCTGCCCGAACACCTCGCCGCTCGACTGGTTCTTCGCGACATGGAACGACTGGGCGTTCCAATACGCCTGAAAGGCGTACGACATGAGCGTGATGAGCATCCCGAACTTGTACGCCACTGAGTAAATGGCCAGTTCCGCGAGTGGGACCGATCGTACCAGAAAATAGCGGTCGCCAAAATTGACCAGGAAGGAACATAGCCCCACGAAGATACTCGGGGTCGCGTAAGCCAGCATCTTCCCGAACAGGCGCGGCTCGAACGCCGTGCCGTTCCGGCGGAGCACGTAGACGAACAGGACGACGGCCAGCGTGGCCCCGGCCACAACGCTGCTCCAGAGGATTCCGGCAAGCCCCATGCCGCAAACCACCAGTAGCAGGACCACACAGGAGACCTGCAAAATCAGCCGCCCGAGTCCGCTGACCACGTACTTGACGGGCGCGTCGATGATTCGGAACCACGCCAGCAGCAAATCCAGCGGGTAGGCGCAAGCTAGGCCGGCGAACAGGATCCGCACGAGCGTCGCGTTGGCCGGCGACCCCCACACCAGCTGGCTGATCCACGGCGCCAGCAGGATCCCCGCCAGCGCGGCGGCCGAACCCAAGGCCAGCGCTCCCAGCGCTGCTGTCGAGACCACTCTCTTCCGTTCCCCCCCGTGCTCTTGTTGGCATAGAAATACCAAAAGGCAAACGGCAAGCTGCTCCAAAGTAACTTACTGGCGCCCTGAAGCGTCACGTCGAGTAGTTCCAGCGTGCCGTACTGAGCCTGGGTGAGCAGATGCGTGTAGAGGGGTACGAGGATCAGACTGGCCAGCTTCGACCCGACGATGCCCGTCGCATAAACCAGCAGGCTCCTGACCGGCCGGAACTCCTCGGGCCGTTGCGGCGGGACCTGCGCTGGAGCCGCAGACTCCGGCGTCGCATGCTCCACCTTCGGCTCACCTGGAGCCGCGGCTGGCGGCGGTAGCGGTCCGAGCGCTGGATCCGAGCCTATGCAGGGCGCCGGCAGGGGTGTATACGGCGCCGGATACTCCGCCACCTCCACATAGCGGAGAATGTCGAGCCAGACCTGCCGCGGTATCGCGGCGTCGGCGCAAATCTGCGTCGCCAGGAAGCAATAGAACAGGCACCGGGACTCGTCACCCGAGTATCCTTCGGCCTCGATCTCGCCCCGGACCAGCCGGTTGACTCCGGAATCGGAGAAGAACGCGTGATGATAGTTCTCGACGAGTTGGAGAATGTGCCCGCGCCGATAGTAGTCGCTATTCACCAGGAACGAGAACGCATCTTGGAGCGGGAAGCCGGGGCCAAACGTAGCCCAATCGACGACGCTCAAGTCCCGGCGGACAACCAGCACGTTCGCCGGATAGAAATCGCCGTGTGCCGGAACCACCGACCGCAGCCCGCCGGTCCCGGGATGTCGCAGGATCTCGATGAGGCCGCTCGCCGCGCTTCCGAACTCGCGCCGCTCCAGGTCTTCGATGAGCTGCCGGGCCAACTCGGCGACCGTTATGGCCGACGGGGCAGGAACTTTCGCCTGGAACTTCCTCGTCCAGGCGAGCGTGTCCTGAAAGTGCCTCCTCAGGAAGCCGTCGCCGGCGTCAACCGGCAGAGCCAGCTGGCTCGGTATTCCCGGCACGCCGCTCTGAATCAGGAGGGCCTGCCCGCAGGAACCCTTCCAATCGAGGACCTGCGGAATGCCCAACTCGCTGGACCACGGCGCCAGGTAGGTAAGCGCCTCGTATTCATGTCGCAGCCGGCGCACGTGCTCCGGGTTGCTGGCTGTCTTCGCGATCCACAACGGACGGGGCGTATGGTTATCGAACGCGGCTATGATGGGGCCGCGCCCAGACGCGATCCGGCAGATCTTGACCCCAGGCTCGCGCCGTAGCCTCGAGAGGATGGCGCTATCCATTGAAGGGCCTGAGGAGGAACACGAAGTCGGACCCGAACACCCTCCACAACAACGGCCGGGCGAGCAGCCGCTTGACCTCGTTCTTCACACGGTGTCGCCACCCGACGGGGGGATGGATCCAGCGCGAGGCGGCGTAACGATCGATCGCCGCCCTGCGGAGTGGAACCAGCCGCGTGGGCAGGTTGTAGCCCAGTGGAGCAATCCAGGTCGTGTCGATGGCCAAGCCTGCCCGGCGGAACAGACGCTGGTAGCCGTGGTAGGTGTAAATGTAGGTGCGATACCCCTTGTTCAGCGGCGCCCGGTAACCGCTCCCCCGCCGGCAGACCCAGCGGGCAACGAAACGCGGCATCAAGCTTGTGTAACGTCGCCCGCTGTGGTCGCGTGCGCCCCGGATCTGGTCCCACCCGAACCGGTTCTCAATGCCGATATAGACGAACCCCGTAGGCTTCAACGCCTCGCGCAGGTTGCGAAGAAACCGGACCTGCGCCTCGTCGGGCTTGACCGTCAGGTCGAACAGCCCTACCCATTCCAATACGCCATTGATGATGATAGCGTCGAACTGCGCCCGGTCGAACCTCACCCGGTTGAGGTCCGTGTTCAAAACCGTCAGGTTCGTCAGGCCGTCCTGCCGCTTGCGGCAGGCGATGAATCGTGCCCGCTCCGGCACGCCTTCGAGAGCGGTCACGCGGTGGCGTGCTGCGAGTTCGGTCGCTATGCAGCCCATGCCCGCGCCCACATCGAGCACGGAGCTGCCGTCGGGAATCGGCAACACGTCCTGAAAAGCCGCGCGGTCGGCCTTCATGATGTTGTCGCGCATTCCCGGCGACACCCCTCGCACGGCTTCCCGCCATCCGGAGCTTTCGCTAGCCGCCAGCAGCGCGTTCATCTCCTCCAGCCCGATCTCGCCCCAATAGGGGACCGTCGGAGGCACGACCGCTGCGCCATTCTGCATCGATCCGACCTCGGCCCCGCAACTGCACACGAAACGCCCTCCGTCGATCCCAACGGGAAGGCCGCACCGGCACAGCACACGGATCGCTACCGAACTGCTCAGAGAACGAGACTCCACTCGTGCAATTATAGCCAAACCCCGTCATCAGCCGGAATGACCGTTAACCGGACGCCTGGGGCGCCTCTATTCTCCGCATCACTCCGCGCCGCCAACGGGCGAGCGCTGGAAAGCCGGCAATGCGAGCAACTGCTGAAGGCGCCGATAGCTGGCCAGAAAGTCCCCGGCGTCGGAGCCGTACGGGTCCGCGATCTCCAGGGGGCCCTCGGGGTCCAGTGCACCGAGGTAGTGCACCTTGCCGCTCGCCTCGGGGTACCACGCTTCGACAGTCTTCTCCTGCCCTTGGTCGAAGATGAGAATGACGTCGGCGCGGGCCGCCATTTCCCGATCCAGCACGCGCGACCGGTGCGGGCCGAGATCGACGCCGAGGCGCAGCGCGGCCTCGATTGCGGCTTCCGGGGACCGCCGTCCCGCCACTGGGTAGGAACCCGCCGACGCGCACTCCATCGCGTCCCCGGCCGCCAGCCGCAAGGCGTATTCCGCGAAGGGACTGCGGCAGATATTGCCCCGGCAGAGGAAAAGGATGCGGCGGGCGCGCCCGATCGCCCTCTCCGCCCGCCGCCGCATTTCACCGCGCACCATCGGGATCCGGCGCAGCCTCGCCGTAAGCAGGCCGCCAAGAAGCTGCCGGATTTCGCTGAAAGCCGGCGCCGGATCGTCCACCACCAGCGTGTCGCTTCTTTCCCGCAGCGTTACGAGATGGAAGATCTCCCGCGCGACTTCCCCCAGAGGCAGGGTCATCAGAGCCGGGTTGGAGCGGTCTGCCTTCAGGTTCGCTTTGAGCCAGTACAGGTCCATCACCCAGTTCCGCGCGTAGATCCCCTCGCGGTAGGTTTTAGGGAACTCGGTCCGGCCCGTCGTGACCATCTCATACAGGTAGCGGGGAAAGTCGATCCCCGCCGCGAGCGACAGTGGCAGCGATCCCCAGAACCGGCTGTTGATCTCCATCAGAGCCCAGGCGCCGGTCTGGCGGTTCCGTTTGAACTCGACCATCGCGACTCCCGTGTAGCTCAACGCGTGCATCAGCCGGCGCGTCGCATCGAGCAGCGCTGGGTCGAGCGCCACGCTCTTGCGGTAGCTGCTGCCGCCGCCCATCAGCGGCTCGTGGACCCGCTCATGCTGCAAGGCGGTGAGCACCTCGCCGTCTTTGGCCAGGACCTCCACGCCAACGCCACGGCCGGTGAAGTTCTCCTGAACCGGAACCCCCTGGGCCAGCTCGAAATCCCGCAGCGCCGGGGCGATGTCAGCCGGCGCCCAGATCTTGGTTACGTAATGCTTCGAGGACGGGTCCCGCAGCGAGACCGAGGCCCGCGGCTTGAGGACCAGCGGATATCCCCACTCCGCGGCCAGGGCCTCCAACTCGGTGCGCGAGTGAATCATCCGCTGGCGCGGAACCGGGATGCCGAGCCGCTCGGCCAGATCGTACGTCTTCCGCTTGTCGAAGCAGATGTCAAAGGTCTCGTCCGGCAACAGGTCAAGCCGCCCGGCCGGTTCGATCTCCGCGCGATGCTGCTGGAGCGGCAGGAGGCAGGCATCGTTGCAGCCGATGACCAGATCGTAGCCCTCCCGCTCGAGCAGCTCGACCAGGGAGCGGATCCAGGCCGTGTCGTCACAGCGATATTCGGGCAGCGCGTGGACCTTGCGGATGTACCTCGAATGCAGGCTGGGGGAGTTCCAGGGGCACCAGGCGACATCGACCTCGAGACCGTAGCGGCCGAGCGAACGGACCACCGAGAGAAAAGCGCGCGTGTCCGCGCCCAGTATCAGCACTCGTCCGGTCAAGGTTCTCACCGCGCCCGGTCCGCTAACTGCTGCTGGCGAAGAGTGGGGATGATCGCCGTAGCGAACTCGCTCAAGGTCGACGGCGAAAATGTAGCCGCGGCGGCAAAGACGGCGTTCAGGACGCCGTATAGCTTCTCGATGGAGTCCGCGTCCGGGAAGGACGGGCTGCCTCCGGGCATCAGCTCGGAGGAATGGATCATGAATTCCACGCAGGTCCTGCCCTCTTCCCGAGCTTTTTCGAGCACGCGAAGCATGGCCGCGGAGCCTGCTCCGCGAGCCGGGCGCAGCCAGGTCAGCGCCGGGAAAAGACGGTTGAGTACGCGGCGGGGCAGGGCACGCGGCGGCAGTTTCTCGCGGATTCGGTCCACGATCCGGGGCGCCGTGGACATTATGGTCACCGGAACTTCCAGCAGTTCCGAGCAGCCCGGACGCCGGATATCTTCGAGATCGACGAAATAGGGCTCGGCGGGAGAATCCGTGTAATCGGGTCCGCCGGCGCCGGCGGGATTCCCCAACGAGCTTTTCCAGGAGACGCCGGGCGTTACCGAGCAATCCACCACGTACCCGTGTTCGACGAGTGCGCCGGCATAGACACCGTCGAAGCCCCAGCGGCCGGCCCGGTGGCTGGTCATTTTGACCTCAAAGGTGTCTTCCAGCAGCCGTGTGAGGCAACTGACCTTCTCGTGGAGCAAGCCGGCGGGGTATTCGGTGGCGTACGGACCATAACGGCCGTCATTGCCGGTGAGCGGCTGAAGAGGCGGGGAGTTCCAGGCGTGCAGGTGAGCGCCAATCTCGGCTGCGTTGCGCCGCAACAGCTCGCGGGCGAACGCGGCGAACACCGGGCAGCGGGCCATCTCGTAATTCGTCAAGTACGTTGGCCTTAAGCCGTACCGTTCGCAGAGCGTCTGAAAGCGGGGCAGCCACCGCGCGTTCTCGGTGGTGATCTCGGCCGGAGCAGCCCAGAGGTTGTCTCCTTCGGTGTCGATCGTGATCAAGAAAGCGGGTTTCATCTGCCGGCCGCGAGCTTCGCCATCGATTGTACACCGAACCTTTCCGTGGCACTCGAATCGGGAGCCAAAACAACGATGACGTATAATGAGCCCGATGGAAACGGTGGTCGCCGTCGCAAAAGCTGTTGTGTCCTCGTACGACACGCTCGCGCAACCTGTCGCCGCCCCGGAGCTTCCCTCGGGCTCCGCGGCCACCGTGGCGCTGGCGGCGATGCGCGATCTCTTCTCGACTTGGGGCCTCGACCGCGAGCGCGCCGGAACGCCCGAGTGGAACCCGCTCGGCGCGCTGATTCCGCCGGGCGCGCGCGTGGTGCTCAAACCGAACTGGGTGCTCCACTATAACCAGGCTGGCGCCGGCCTGGATTGCCTGGTGACCCACCCTAGCGTCATCGAGGCGGCCTTGGAGTACGTTGCGCTGGCGCGGCCTTCCGAAGTCGTGATCGGCGATGCACCGCTTCAGGGCTGCGATTTTCAGGCGCTGATGGACGCCTGCGGAATCGACGCTCTTGCCGGCCGCTTCCGCGATCGCGGGCTCTCCGTGCGCATCGCCGATTTCCGCCGCACCATCCTGCACGGCAGAGGCCTCGGAGATGCGCGCAGCGAGAACTGCCGCGAGCTGGCCGGCTATGTCCTGTTCGACCTGGCGGAGCAAAGCCTGCTCGAGCCGCTGGCCCCGGACGCGCGCAAATTCCGGGTCACCATGTACGATCCGGCCCTGCTGAATCGCACGCACGCGCCGGGCAGGCACCAGTACCTGGTCGCTCGCGAGGTCATCGCCGCGGACGTAGTGGTGAACCTGCCGAAGCTCAAGACCCACAAGAAGGCGTGCATCACGGGCGCGCTCAAGAACCTCGTCGGCATCAACGGGAACAAGGAGTTTCTGCCGCACCACCGCAAGGGCGGCTCCGCCGCCGGCGGCGACTGTTACCCCGGCGGCTCCTGGCTGAAGGGCCGGGTCGAGGATCTGCTCGACGCCGCCAACCGCCGGCCGGAGGGCTGGGCGCGCAGATCGCTCGGCAAGGCCGCCGAACTGACCGCTCGCGGCGCCCGGTGGCTCGGAGAAGACGACAACCTGGAAGGTTCCTGGTATGGCAACGATACGGTCTGGCGCACCTGTCTCGACCTGCAAAGGATTCTGCGTTACGGCCGGTTGGACGGGAGTCTCGATCCGGCGCCCCAGCGGAGGGTGATCACGCTGACCGACGCCATTATCGGCGGCGAGGGAGAAGGGCCGCTGGCCAACACTCCCGTTGCCTCGGGCTTCCTCTCCGCGGCGCTCAACCCGGCCGCCGCCGAATGGGTGCACGCGCGGCTCATGGGTTTCGATCCGGAGCGAATTCCGCTGGTCCGGGAGGCCTTCGGCGATTTTCCTTTTCCCCTGGCATCCTTCAACCCCGCGGATATTCGTGTGCTCCTCGGCGGCGTGGGGCGGGCGGTTCCGCCTGCCTGCGCCGGCCAAGCCGGCATCCGGCCGCCTTCCGGCCTCGCCTTCCGCCCGGCGGAGGGCTGGCGCGGGCATTGCGAGCTGCCGTGAGCGTCGCCCTCTTTGTCCTCGGCGTCGCATTCGTGGTGTACGTGGCATTCGGCTACCCCGTCCTGCTCGCGATTCTGGCGCGCTTCCGGACCAGGCCCGTTGCCGCGCGCCTCGAGTTGAAGCGCGTCAGCATTCTGCTGCCGGTGCACAACGGCGCGTCGTGGATCGAACCGAAGCTGCGCTCGATCCTGGCGCTCGATTATCCCCGCGAGCTGGTCCAGCTTCTGGTGATCTCGGACGGCTCCGACGACGCCACCGAGGAGATCGCGCGCCGGTTCGCGTCCGAGGGAATCGAGCTGGTCTCGCTTCCGAGGGGTGGCAAAATGGTCGCGCTGAACGAAGGCATCGCGCGAGCGACTGGCGAGATCCTGCTATTCACCGATGTGCGGCAGGAACTGGATCCGGCCGGCCTTCGCAGTCTGGTCGCCTGCTTCGCCGATCCACGGGTCGGCGTGGTGAGCGGAGAGCTCGTCATTCGCCAGGGCCGCACGCTCGAAGAGGCGAATGTGGGCGCCTACTGGCGTTACGAGAAGTGGATTCGCAAACACCAGAGCAGGCTCGATTCCATCATGGGAGCGACGGGCTGCATCTTTGCGATGCGCGCCAGCCTGGCCGCGCCTATTGCGCCAGATACGATCCTGGACGACGTGGTACTGCCGCTGGGCGCGTTCTTCCAGGGCTACCGGCTGATCCTCGATGAGGGCGCGCGTGCCTACGACAGCCCGACCTCGCTGCGCTCCGAGTTTCGCCGCAAGGTGCGCACGCTGGCCGGCGTCTACCAGACCATCGGCCGGTTTCCGCGACTGCTGGGTTCCGGAAACCGCATGTGGATTCACTTCGTGTCCCACAAGCTGGGCCGGCTCCTGCTGCCCTGGGCGATGCTCCTCATCCTGGGCGCCAGCTTCGGGCTTCCGGGGTGGTGGCGGGCCGCGGCCCTTTCCGCGCAAGCCGCCTTCTATCTGCTGGCCATGTTGGACCTGGTTGTGAGCGACGCCTCGCCGCTCAAGCGGGCAACCTCGCCGGCACGGACGGCTCTCGTGCTCATCGCGGCCGCCCTCTGCGCGGTTTTCTACCTGGCGCTGCCACGGCAACCCCTCTGGCAGCCGACCGGGTCGCCCCAGGCGCGCACCGGCCGCTGAAAACACCGTTCGGTTCGTGGGACAGGCGGTCACGCCTGCCTTGGGCAAGCCAAGCGGCCTGCTCGACCGGTGTGGCTGCTCCTCACGCTCGCCGTTATAGGATGCGCCCTCCGGGAGGTGCGGCTCCGCCATATCGGTGATAGGATAGGGTTTCAACTGACCCTGAGCTTCCAGGAAGGAGAACTACGTTGGCAGGGAAAGATAATGTTCAAATTGCGCCGGCGAAAGGCAAGCTGGGGGTGTTAGTCCCCGGAATCGGGGCTGTGACGACGACCCTCATAGCTGGTGTAGAGGCCGTGCGGCGGGGCATGGGGCAACCGATCGGTTCCCTCACCCAGATGGCGACCGTACGACTGGGAAAACGCACTGAAGGCCGCACCCCCAAGATCAGCGACTTCGTCCCGCTGGCGGGCCTGGACGACATGGTTTTCGGCGGCTGGGACATCTTCGAGGACAACGCCTACGAATCGGCTGTCAACGCCGGCGTGCTGGAGCGGCCGCTGCTCGATCAGCTCAAGGAGCCGCTGTCGGCCATCAGGCCGATGAAGGCCGTCTTCTTCCCCGAGTACGTCAAGCGCCTCAACGGCCCCAACGTCAAGCAGGGCGGCACCAAGATGGACAAGGCGCTGATGGTCATCGACGACATCGAGCAGTTCCGCAAGTCCAGCGGCGCCTCGCGGCTGGTCATGATCTGGTGCGGCTCCACGGAAGTTTTTCATCGGGCGGCCGCGGTGCACCAGTCGCTGAAGGACTTCGAGTGCGGCCTGATGAAGGACGACCCGGACATCTCCGCCAGCCAGATCTACGCTTACGCCGCGCTGAAATCCGGGGTGCCGCACGCCAATGGAGCGCCGCACCTGACCACCGACTGCCCGGCCCTGCTCGAGCTGGCGCGCGAGCGGAGCGTGCCCGTCGCCGGCAAGGACTTCAAGACCGGCCAGACCTTCATGAAGACGCTCATCGCGCCGGGCCTGAAGGCGCGCATGCTGGGCGTCGCCGGATGGTTCTCGACCAACATCCTGGGCAATCGCGACGGCGAGGTGCTGGACGATCCGGGCTCCTTCAAGTCCAAGGAGGAAACCAAGCTCTCCGTCCTCCAGCAGATCCTCCAGCCGGAGCTTTACCCCACCCTTTACAAGAACCTGTACCACGCGGTCCGGATCAACTACTACCCGCCGCGCGGAGACGCCAAAGAGGGTTGGGACAACATCGACATTTTCGGGTGGCTTGGCTACCCGATGCAGATCAAGATAGACTTTCTGTGCCGTGATTCCATCCTGGCGGCCCCGGTTGCGCTCGATGTCGTGCTCTTCCTCGACCTGGCGCAGCGCGCGGGCATGAAGGGGATCCAGGAGTGGCTTTCGTTCTACTTCAAAGGGCCGATGACCGCGCCCGGGCTCTATCCCGAACACGATATTTTCATCCAACTCATGAAGCTCAAGAATACGCTTCGCTGGATGCGGGGCGAAGACCTGATCACCCATCTCGGCTTGGAGTATTACGACTAGCGGCTACGCAATGAACAATGGATCGCACGGGGCCGCCGTCCCCCGGAAGGTGCTGGTCATTGGCGGCACGCTGTTTATCGGACGCGCGTTGGTGGCCGAGCTGCTCAAGGCCGGCCACGAAGTCTGGGTTCTGCACCGCAGGCCGTCGCACGACCTGGGCAAACGGGTTGGCAGCCTGGTGGCCGACCGCAACGACGTAGACCAGATCCGCCGCGTTCTAAACGGCGCGCGGTTCGACATCATCTTCGACAACGTCTACGACTGGGAACGCGGCACCACGGCCGCCCAGGTTGAGGCCGCGGCGCGGGCCTGTGCCGGCGGGCTGCACCGCTACGTGTTCATGTCGAGCGTGGCGGCGTACGGAGACGGCTTGAATCACCACGAGGGCGACGCCCTCGCCCCGGACGATCACCCCGACCCTTACGTCCGCAACAAGGCCATGAGCGAGCGGGCTCTGTTCCGCCTCCACCAGCGCATAGGATTTCCGGTGACGACCATCCGGCCTCCGTTCATCTATGGCCCCGGAAACCCGTTCTACCGCGAAGCCTTTTTCTGGGACCGTATGCGGGACAACCGGCCCATCATTCTGCCCGGCGATGGCCGCCGCCTGATGCAGTTCATTTACATCAAGGACCTGGTCGCCGCCTGCATGGGAGTGATGGAGGAGCCCAACGCGGTCGGCCACGCCTTCAACATCGCCAATCCGCGTGCCATCACGCAGGCCGAGGCGGTGCAGGCCTTCGCCGACGCCGCGGGGAAAAAGCCGGCCGTGGTGCGTGTTCCGCGCGAGCGCGTGTACCACCTGGGTGGCCATCCCATGGGCCCCCGCCTCTATTTCGGGTTCTACTACGATGTGCCGCCGATCACCCTGATCGTCACCAAGGCGCAGCGCGTGCTCGCCTTCAAACCGACCGACATTCTGGCTGGCCTGAAGGAGACCTACCGCTGGTATCTCCGCCACCATGAGCGCAAGGAGATCGACTACTCCTTCGAAGACCGGCTGATGAGCCCGCCCGCGCAACCGGCGCTGCACGCCGGAGCCGGCGCCGCGGCCCATTAGTCCGCAGGGCCGGTCCCCCGGGGAGAGACCTGCCCGGACCAGCCGCCCCAGAATCTGCGCGGGCGCCCAGCATTTTGTCTCACCTGCCGGCCCCGTTTTGCACTATGATGAAGCACCATGGTATCGCTCGCCTCGCCCGTCTATTGTCCGCCTCCGCCGGAATCCGTTGAGGCCTCCGGCATCCCCCAGGCCCTGATCCAGGACCTGGTTCTGCGCCGGACGTACATCTCTGGCATCAGCACATTGCAGGGTCTCGGTAAAGCCCTGAAACTGTCTCCGCTGGTGCTCGAGGCCGTTTTCCGCGACCTGCGTCAGCAGCAGCTTCTGGAGGTGAAGGGCATGGTCGGCAACGACTATTCCTTCAACCTCACGGTGGCCGGACGCAACCTGGCCAATGACCGCTTCCAGATCAGCCATTACGCCGGCGCCGCGCCCGTCTCGTTGCGGCAGTATACGCGGCTGGTGAAGGCCCAGGCCGCCAAGGTGAAGGTCGACCGGAAGACGCTCCGCCAGGCCCTGGCGGACCTGGTGCTCTCCGACACCCTCCTGGACCAGCTTGGCCCGGCCATCATCTCCCAGAACTCGGTTTTTCTGTACGGCCCGACGGGCAGCGGCAAGACCAGCCTCGCCGAGCGGATCTTGCGCGTCTACCACGACACCATCGTCGTTCCCTATGCCCTCGAGGTGGACGGGCAGATCATCCAGCTCTTTGACCCCGTAATCCACGAGCCGCTGCAAAGCGACACGGCGGACATGGACCCGCGCTGGGTGATGTGCCGCCGCCCCTGCGTCATCACGGGTGGCGAGCTGGTCCCGAGCATGCTCGAGTTGCGCCTCGACGAGGCTACGGGCGTTTACGCCGCGCCGCTGCAACTGAAGGCCAATAACGGCGTCCTCGTGATCGACGATTTCGGCCGCCAGCTCATGCCCCCGCGCGAGTTGCTGAACCGTTGGATCGTGCCCCTGGACCGCCGCGTGGACTACCTTTCGCTCCGTTACGGCGTCAAGTTCCAGATCCCCTTTGAGAGCCTGGTGGTCTTCGCCACCAACCTCGACCCGCGAGAGCTGGCCGACGAGGCGTTCCTCCGCCGCTTACAGAACAAGATCTTTGTCGAGGCCGTAGACGACGTCCTCTTCGACGAGATCTTCCGCCGCGTGATGACCGCCCGCAACGTGCCCTTCGACTCCGACAGCGCGGTTCTGCTGCGCAAACTCTGCTACCAGCACGGATGCCTGGAGCTGCGCGCCTGTTACCCGGCCGACATCTGCAACATCCTGGTCTCGATCAGCAACTACGAGGGCCGGCCGCCGCGCGCGGACCGGGACGACCTGGCGCGCGCCGCCAGCCTGTATTTCACCAAGACCTAGAACGGGCCTCCGCCCCCTGGTGGCGCGGGCTCTCAGCCAAGGCTTCAGCCTGCCGCGCCGGCTCTCGATCCTGCGATCCTGAGTCCGTGCATATATCCCTGAAAACATAAGCCGGACGAGCCGAAGCCTGCCCTGCAGGAACTTTTTCGGACCTGCGGGTGTCTATACATTTGCAGGAAGTCCGGATTCCTGTTAAGTTGAAGGTGAATTTGCCGTCGAGGCTTAGCCGTGGCGGACGCGACCCTTCATCTCGGCACTCCGGTCGAAGTTGGACCCATCGAAGTCCTTCGGGACCGCCGGGATACCTGTGACGATTCTCGGCTCGTGGAAGGGCTTCGGCAGGGAGCTGAAGCGGCTTACGAGGCTCTGATCGCCGAGTACCAGCAGCCAGTCTACAACCTGGTGGGAAGGCTGCTGGGCGATCCCTCCGACGCCTCGGACGTCGTCCAGGAAGTATTTCTGAAGATCTTTCGCAAGATCGGAGCGTTTCGCGGCGACAGTAGCCTGAAGACCTGGATCTACCGGATTGCCGTGAACGAGGCCTACAACTACCAGCGGTGGTTTGGCCGCCACCGGAAGCTGGAGGTGGGCATGGAAGAAGAGGAAGAGGGGAATCTGAACTATTCCCATAAGCTCGCTGACCCTTCTCGCTCTCCGTTCGACTCCGCTGCCGAGCGTGAGCGGCACACGCTGGTGGAGGCCGCCCTGGCTCGCATGAATCCGAGCTATCGGATGGCCGTTGTGCTGAGGGACATCGAGGAGATGAGTTACGAGGAGATTGCCGAGGTCCTCCAGGTGGCTCTAGGAACCGTGAAGTCACGGATACTGCGTGGACGTGAGGCTTTGCGAAAAGAACTGGCGGGTCGGTTGGAGCCGGAACCGGTCCTGCACTTGACGCCACAACCGGCTGAGTGAAGCTATGAACTGCACTAGTGTCCAGAATTCACTCTCCGCACACCTCGATGGCTGCCTGCCCAAAGAGGAACGGGAAAGGATTGTGCTGCATTTGGCCCGCTGCGGCGGCTGCCGGTCGCGCCTGGAGGAGATGGCGCGGGTGCGCGCAGCCGTGCAGTCGCTGCCGGCCAGGGCAGTTCCGGCCGAGGTGACCACGGCGCTGCGCGTGATGGCATCCAAGGAGCGGGCGCGCGTGGCGGCACGCCAGCGGCAATTCGATTTTCTGGGCGGCCGGCTGCGGCTGTGGGTGGATAACCTGATGCGCCCGCTGGCCCTGCCGTTCGCGGGCGGTTTCGTTTCGGCCATAGCGCTTTTCGCCATCCTCATTCCGAGCTTCGCGTTTCACCCCATCTCGGCGGGCAACGACGTGCCTTTCGGGCTCTCGACCGAGCCCGCGCTCAAGGGCCAGTTGCCGGTCGGCTTCGTCGACAGCGACACCGCCGATTTCGTGGTCGAGGTGGTGGTGGACGGCCAGGGCCGCATGGCGGACTTCGCCATCGTCCAGGGGCCCACGCTGGCGCAGAATCCTGGACTGAAGCGCCTGATCGAGCGGAAACTGCTGTTCACGCAGTTTACCCCGGCGACCGCATTCGGGCGCCCAACGTCCGGCAGAATGTACCTCTCCTTCCAGCGGCAGTTGATCAACATCAAGAGTTAGCGGCGGCTGCGTGGCTCGCCAGAAGCTGGGACAGCATTTCCTCACCGACCGCAGTATTCTTGCGCGCCTGGCCGAAGCGGCCTGCCCGGTGCGCGAACCGCTGGCCGTCGAGATCGGTCCGGGGCGCGGCGCGCTCACCGAGTTTCTGCTGGCGCGGGCGGACCGCGTGGTGGCCATCGAACTCGATTCCGCGCTCGCCGCCGGGTTGCGGCAGCGGTTCCCGCAGGTTGAAGTGGTGGGAGCGGACGTCCTCGACACCGACCTGAGCCACTGGGGACCGGCGGCCGTGGCCGGCAACCTGCCCTACTACATCACCTCGCCGATTCTGGAGCGGGTCTTCAGCATGGGTGCGGCGCTCCGGCGCGCCGTAGTGCTGGTGCAGCTCGAAGTGGCCGAGCGGTTGGTGGCCAAGCCAGGCACGCGCGACTATGGGTTTCTGACGGTCGAGACGCAATGCTTCACCGAGCCACGGATCCTGTTCCGCCTGCCGCCCGCGGCCTTCTCCCCGCCTCCGAAAGTGGAATCGGCGGCCGTCCTCCTGGAGCCGCGCCAGTCGGTCGAAAATGCTGCCGGTTTCCTCGAGTTCGCCGGCCGGTGCTTCCGCCACAAGCGCAAGACCCTGCGCAACAACCTGCGGCCGTTCTACGGCAAGCTGGTGGACGAGTGGCCCGAGGGGCGCCTCCGCGCCGAGCAGATTCCGCTGAAGGGGCTGGCGGGGTTGTACCGGCGGGTGGGGACGGGAGGCTGAACTCCCCTAGCGCCCGCGCCTATTCACGCACGCCCCCGGGATCGAGCCGTGCGACTGGGCCGTTTCAGTGACAGTGACTGAGGTCGCAGTCATACTGGTGGTCTGGATGAACTGAGGTGGACAAGTCGGCAAGCTCACAAGCGGCGAGCCCATGCCACATTCCCCCGAACCCGTCACGGCAATGGCAGCAGGGATAGGGGTCTGCCCGCTCGCCGAACACGTGGGCGAGCAGGTCAAGTTCATGCTGAACGTTGAGGTTGGGACCGTGCAACTGTAGGTGCCCGGACCGGAGCAATTCGGCTGGATGCCTCCGGTGCAGTGAATCGTTTGCCCATAGCTCGCGCACGGCGCGAGCAACCAAAGGCCGGCGAACCAGTGAAGGACTGGTCGCGCTCCGAACATTACTCTCCTCATTGCTGCCCTCCCTTCCGATAGGCGTGCGCTGCCGTCGTCTCCGCTCTGATGTGCAGGTAGTCCCTCACGCGGTTCAGTCCTTCCGCCTCGGAGATCTTCTGCGCGTCGACGCTAACGCGGATTTGGTCGAGCAAGCGGTCAATGTCCTCCAGCGACACGGCGTGTCTGGCAAGGGCCTCCTCCTCGTCGCCTGGGGCCCTGAAACGGACCCGGGGCTCGCTTGCCGGGTGGCGGGCCATTATTGCCTTCGTCGCGGCCGACAACTGCCCAAGGGCGGCCACACCATCGCCCGTCACGAGCAACTCTCCCGCCTTCTTGTTCCAAGCACCGAAAGTTGTTGCCTCATCCCGCCAATTCTCGAACAGCATGTCGATGTCCTCGGAGTCGCCTACGGCCGAGTTATCCATGAGGACAAGCGCCTCCGGCTGAGCGCTAGCCGAGGCTACGACGACGCCCTGCCGCGTCGGCCCGGAGCCCTGGAGAAGTTGATAGGTCCCTCCGGGCTGGAGCGCGCCGACTTGCATTCCCGGAGGCTTGCCCTGGAACCAACCCTCTATACCGACGCTTGGAAGAAGGTCGAATCTTGTATGCTGATCTATATTCGAGCCGTCCGAGCAGTTGAACCTAACCAAGACGGCGCCGCCGATAATCGCCTGTTTTCCGACATTCGTGAGGTAGACGGTTGCCGTCCGGGCGCTCGCGTCATATTCCGTCCGCGCCGACACAAACGACGACAGGTCGGCTGCCGCGGCCGAGCCACCGGCTAGCGCCATGACCACGCAAAGCACCACGCCTCTACTACGCAGAATTGCTCTTGTGCACCGAATCATAGTCCTCCTCAATCCACTCCGAACCGCCACGCCAATGACCACACCGGCCAGCGCCAGACGCACAGAGCCTCCGAATCGACAGAGAGTCAGATCTTAATAGAGTAAATTACCGTAGTTCCCCCCTGTCAAGCATATGTTTGCACCTTTTCGATCGCTTTCAGCCAGAATGAGCACTACTTCCTGGTGGGTCTGGCAGGCCGCTGCACGGGTAACCGTGATTGCCATGGAGCGTTTGCAGTTTGCCTCGATGTCTTTCGGATGATTGCCGCCGCAATTCCGCCCGCCCACAAGCAAGGCGCGGCAGCAAGCTGCATCACCCGTGCCGCGAGCCGGGCCCTCGCGGGACGCCCCTCGGTCACGCGAGGAAGGGGCTGGAGCGGCTCCGACCCTCGCCGCTCTCGATCATGTCCGCCGGAGGTGCCACAGCCGGCCGCTGGGGCAGGACCGGGATTTTACCCCCCTAGCTGCATCCGCTGGTCCCGCCGCAGTTCTCGCACTTGTAGCAGCTCCCGTTCCGCGTCATGATCGAGCCGCACTCCGAGCACAGCGGCGCGTCGTCGGACACCGGGGCGAAGGGCAGGTTCTGCTGCGGGTCCGGCTCGGTGGGCCGCAGCTTGGGCGTCTCGCCCGCTTCCGACACCGCGTATTCCGGCCCCAGGAAGCGCGCGCCCAGCCAGCGGAAAATATAATCCAGAAGCGACTTGGCGTAGGGGATCTGCTTGTTGCCCGTCCACCCGCCCGGCTCGAAACGCACGTGGCTGAATTTGTCCACCAGGAACTTCAACGGCACGCCGTATTGCAGCGCGAAACTGATCGCGGTGGCGAAGCCGTCCATCAGACCCGAGATCGTCGAGCCTTCCTTGGCCATGGTGATGAACAGCTCACCCGGCGTGCCGTCGTCGTAGAGGCCCACCGTGACGTAGCCCTCGTGCCCGCCGATCGAGAACTTGTGCGTGATGGAGGCCCGCTCGTCGGGCAGCTTGCGCCGCTGCGGACGGTAGACGATCTTCTCGGGCGCCGCCGCCGCTGCCGCGGCCTTGGTCCCGCCGCCCGAGCTCAGCGGCTGCACGCGCTTCGAGCCGTCGCGGTAAATGGCTACCGCCTTCAGCCCCAGCCGCCAGCTCTCGATGTAGGCGTCCATGATGTCCTGCGCCGTCGATTCCTCGGGCATGTTGATGGTCTTCGAGATCGCGCCGGAAATGAACGGCTGCACCGCCGCCATCATCCGCACATGGCCCATGTGGTGGATGAAGCGGCTGCCGTTCTGCGGCCGGAAGCTGCAATCGAACACCGGCAGGTGCTCGTCCTTGATAAACGGCGCACCCTCGATCGTGCCGGTGGCGTCGATGTGGCTGACGATCTGCTCCACCTGCTCGGGCGCATAGCCCAGGCGGATCAGCGCCTGCGGCACCGTGTTGTTGACGATCTTGATCACGCCGCCGCCCACCAGCTTCTTGTACTTCACCAGGGCGAGATCCGGCTCGATGCCCGTCGTGTCGCAGTCCATCATGAACCCGATGGTGCCGGTGGGCGCGATGACGGTGACCTGGGCGTTGCGGTAGCCGTTCCGTTTCCCGGCTTCGTACGCCTCGTCCCACACCTTCTGCGCGACCTCCTGAAGCCCCGCCGTGTTGCGCTGCCCAATGCGGGCGACCGAGCCGCGGTGCATGCGGATCACTTCGAGGAACGGCTCCTCGTTCTTCGTGTACGCGGCGAACGGCCCCACGGCCCCCGCAACGCGGGCACTGGTCAGGTAGGCCTGGCCGCACATGATGGCCGTCACCACCGCGGCATAGTCGCGCCCGGCATCGCTGTCGTAGGGCAGGCCGAGCGACATCAGCAGCGCCCCCAGGTTCGCAAAGCCCAGCCCCAGCGGCCGGTAGGTGTGCGAGTTCTCGGCGATCTTCTGTGTGGGATAGCTGGCGGCATCGACGAAGATCTCCTGCGCCAGGATGACCGTGTCCACCGCGTGCCGGAACGCCTCGGCGTCAAAGTGGCCGTCCGGACCCAGGAACTTCAGCAGGTTCAGCGAAGCCAGGTTGCAGGCCGAGTCGTCCAGGAACATGTACTCCGAACAGGGATTCGAGGCGTTAATCCGGCCCGAGGCCTTGCACGGGTTCCAGCGGTTGACCGTGGTGTCGAACTGCATGCCCGGGTCGCCGCACTGGTGCGTCGCCTCCGCGATCTCCTTCAGCAGATCCCGCGCCTGGTAACGCTTCACCGGCTGGCCGGTCACCACCGACCGGGTCCACCACTCGCGGTTCTCGAGCGCCGCGTGCATGAACTCGTCCGAGGCGCGCACGGAGTTGTTGGCGTTCTGGAAGAAGATCGAGCTGTAGGCTTCGCCGTCGAGCGAGGAGTCGTAACCCGCGTCCACCAGCGTCTGGGCCTTCTTCTCTTCCTTGGCCTTGCACCAGATGAAGCTGTGGATGTCGGGGTGGTCCGTGTTGAGGATCACCATCTTGGCGGCGCGGCGCGTCTTGCCGCCCGACTTGATCACGCCGGCAAAGGCGTCGAAGCCTTTCATGAAGCTCAGCGGGCCGGAGGCGCGGCCGCCGCCCGAGAGGCTGGCTTCCTCCTCGCGCAGGGGCGACAGGTTGGTTCCCGTCCCCGAGCCCCACTTGAAGAGCATGCCCTCGGTCTTGGCCAGGTCCAGGATGGATTCGAGCGAATCCCGAACCGAGTTGATGAAGCAGGCCGAGCACTGCGGGCGTGATTCGCCGGCCATCAGTTTGCGGATCGAATCCGTGGTCTCCTCGTAGCACCAGCCGTAGCCGCGCGCTTCGCTCACGCCCACGTTGAACCATACCGGCGAGTTGAAGCTGGCCTTCTGGGTGAGCACCAGGTGGGCTAGCTCGAGGCGGAAGTTCTCCGCATCGGCATCGGTCTTGAAGTAGCCGCCCTCTTTGCCCCACTTGACGGTGGTATCCACCACGCGATGAACCAGTTGCCCCACGCTGGTTTCCCGCTCGTCCGAGCCCAGCCGCCCGTGGAAGTACTTGCTGGCCACGATGTTGGTGGCGGTCTGCGACCAGTCGGCGGGGACCTCGACATCGCGCTGCTCGAACATCACCACGCCCTTGTCGTTGGCGATGCTGGCGGTGCGGATCTCCCAGCGGCACTCGTCGTAGGGGGTCTTGCCCGGCGGCAGCTTTGTGGTGAAGTAGCGCGGAAACGAGACGCCTTCCCGTTTCATTCCTTGGCTCCGTTCCGTCTCCGGCAGCTTGATGCTCAAGTCAACGCCCAACTGTCCCATTTTGTCCAGCCTCCTCTATGTCTTCTATTGTCTCGCCCTGCGGGAAAGCGGCCCGTAGTCAGCCCACGTTCTGTAATGTTGCCCCAATATATAGTGTCTCGTCAAGGAAAATATCTATTGGTAGCGCTTCTAGTTACAGTGTAGCCCTGAGAGCTTTTTCGGAGGATGCCGAGCCGAAGCTCTGTTTTTAGCTGCGGTGAGGCGCTACGTCAGCCGGAACTCCTGGCCCACCCGCTGCACGACGATCTGGTCCCGCTGACGTCCGGCCACGCGCTCGAGCCGCTCGATCGGCTCCAGCACAGGCTCGCGGCTCAGAGGGAACGTCTGGTGATGGACCGGCAGGATGCGCTCGGCCCCGGCATCCGACGCCATCTGCCAGGCCTCTTCCGGCGTGCAGTGGAACCGGATCCAGGGCTTGTAGGCGCCGATCGGCATGATAGCCAGATCAATCGGTCGGCTCGAGCGCAGGCTGCGAAAGGCCGTCGTGACGGCAGTATCGCCCGCAAACAGCACGCGGTAGCTTCCGCACTCGATCAGGTAACCGTTGTAGCCCCGGTAAATGTCGGTCTGCATGCGGGCGCCCCAGTGGTTGATCTCGAAAGCCCGGACGCTGGCCGCGCCAACCCGCTCGGTCTTGCCCCAGCCCAGCTCCGTTACCCGGCGCCAGCGGCTCACCTGCAGCAGGTCGCTCGTCCGCCGGGCGTTGATGACCTCCGTGTCACGGCTTTCGAGGGCGCCGAGCGACGGCAAGTCCCAGTGATCCATGTGCGCGTGCGAGAGCAGAACCAGATCGATCTTCGGAAGGTCGCGCGGCTCGAGCGCCGGAGCCAACAGCCGCTTCACACCCAGCATGACCGGACCAAGCCGGAGGCCGACGCGGTCGCTGAAAACCGGATCGGTGAGGATGGTGAAGCCGTCGACCTTTAGCAGCACCGTGCTGTGGCCCAGCCAGGCCGCGAACAGACCGCGGTCGGGCCACCGCTGCGGCTCCGGGATGAATGAAGGCGGGTGGGACATGCTTTAGAGTCTTACCCCCAGCCGAACCGCTCCTCCAGCCACGGGTCTCCGCGCATGTGATAGCCGTTCTTCTCCCAGAAGCCGGCTTCGTCGTGGTCGAGCAGCTCGATGGCTTTCACCCACTTCGCGCTCTTCCACGCATAAAGGCGCGGCGCCACCAGGCGCGCCGGCGCGCCATGCTCGGCTGTGAGCGGCTCCCCGTCGTGCATGACGGCCACCAGCGCGTCTTCCGCCAGCAAAGCCTCCAGAGGAAGGTTGGTGGTCCAGCCCTGATCGTAGCCATGGATCAGCGCAAACCGGGCATTCGGCAGCGGTCCGCCCGCACGGCTCAGCAATTCCCGCGTCGAAACGCCCTCCCAGGTGTTCCCCAGCCGCGACCAGCGCGTGACGCAGTGGAAGTCCCCGAACACCCTGACCCTGGGCAGCTTCTCGAACTCCTCCCAGCTCCACTCCACGGGCTTCGGCACCAGGCCGGCCAGGCGGAAGCGCCAGCGCGCCAGGTCGATCTTCGGAGGTCCGCTGGCATCCAGCACGGGCCACTTGCGCGTCCGCGATTGCCCGGGCGGGACGCGGTTCCCCCGGCGCGTGTCCGGGCTGATGATCACGCCCGCTGGGACGCTCTCGGGTGCGGGAATCTCCTCCGGTTGGGTCTTGGGGTCGTCGGCCATAGCTCCAGCTTAACCGGAGAGTCCCGGCCGCGCGCGGGCACCAAATAAGTGAGGCAAAACTCCTGTGCGTTGGATGATCTGCGCTCTGGTCGCGGCGCTCGGATCGGCCCCCATGCCCGCGGGGGGACCGGGCGAGCGGGTGGAGTACGTCGGCGGCACGGTCGCCGAATTGCCCAGGTCCTCTGCCGGCGTCATTAACATCACCGGCGACCAGTACTTCCGCTTCGAAACTCGCCGAGCCATCGTCGAGGTCCCCTACGAAAGCATCAACGTCCTCGAATACGGACAGGACGTGAGCCGTAGGTACGTCCTTGGTGCGTCACTTTCGCTCCTGGCTGGGCCCATGGTCCTCATGAGCAAGAAGCGGGCGCACTTCCTGACCGTCGGGTACGCAGACGACCGCGACCGCCAGCAGGCGCTCGTTTTTCGGGTAGGCAAAGGCGACATCCGGGTCCTGCTGGCCAGCCTGGAGGCACGGACCGGGCGCAAGGTCGAATACCAGGACAACGAGGCGCGCAAGAGAGGTCAGGATTGACATGCTCGCAGCCTGGATTCTACTGGCGGCGGCGCTCGGTCAGACTGCCGCGCCGGCCCCGCGGGACGAGGACGTCGAGCGCGAGAAGCTGGCGCAGTTGCTCACCATCCGCCGGGTCTTCGTGGACCGCTTGAGCGGCGGCGAGACCGCGGCCCAGATGCGCGACATGATCATCAGCAGCCTGGAGCGTTCCCGCCTTTTTGTCATCACCGAGAACCAGGACCGCGCTGACGCCATTCTGCGCGGCTCGGCCGAGGACTTGATCTTCACCGACACATTCTCAGCCAGCGACGGCCTCAACGCTCGTTCCAATGCCAGCACCGGCGATTCCGGTTACGCCTACGGCGGCTACCGCAGCCGGGGCGGCACGGTACGCCGGAGCGCATCCGCCGGCGGCGGCGCCGGCGAGAACGAATCGCTCCGCACGCAGGACCGCAAGCACGAGGCGAATGCGTCCGTGCGCCTGGTCAGCAAGGATGGGGACGTCCTCTGGTCCACGACGCAGGAGAGCCTCGGCGCCAAATTCCGCGGCGCCAGCGCCGATGTGGCCGACAGAATCACCCGCCAGTTGATCGGCGACTACGAGCGCGCCAGAAGGGCCCGAACCGAGACAGTGAACACCGGCGCAGTTCCCGCCAAGTGAGTGATTAAGCGTACTTTATCGTTAATTTTCGCTAAGAATGGGATGCAAACGTGCGAACCTGTAGTAGACTTGATTCAGTCAGCTATAACATAGCATCCCCGGCGACGGGACCCAGCCCGTCGCCAGCCCCTCTGAGTGAAGCCCCAGGTTCCCAGCCTGGGGCTTTCTAAATTCCTGGGGGCGCCCCCCAGAGACAAAGGTTAAAGAAAGTTTATCATCTCCCCTCCGGGAACGCAACCGGAATCCCGCCGCCCGCTCCGCTCGCAGCCCGCAGATCCGTTCCCGCGAGTCCCTCAGGGGATCGGCGAGCGTCGAGCGCCTTGCCCCGGCCGGCGCCTTCCATTCCGCAACGCCCCCCTCCTTTTCTGCATCAAACCAGTTGAACGGGTTTAGTCTACACCTTGGGTTTTGGATTCACTTGAGGCACGGCGCAGGCTCGTTTTGTGTCTGCATTGAGAAGCGGGTACTGGACTGCCGTGCTAGCGTAAGAAGAGGGGATTGCATGCCGGCAAACATCGCCATACGGGCCGAGGGTCTGAGCAAGAAGTACCGCTCGGGCGACGCCGAATTGGTGGTCTTTGAGGGCTTGAATCTCGAGGTCGAGCAGGGCGAACGGCTGGCGCTGGTGGGTGAATCGGGCGCCGGCAAGTCCACCCTCCTGCACTTGCTGGGCGCGCTGGACCGGCCGACGGGAGGCTCCATCCACTTCGGCTCGAGTGAGGTCACCTCGCTCGCCGACGCGGAGCTGGCGAGCTTCCGCAACCGGGAAATTGGGTTCGTTTGGCAAACCCACTACCTGCTTCCGGAGTTTACGGCTCTGGAAAACGTGATGATGCCGCTCCTGATCCGGGGCGTCTCCCGGGCCGAAGCGGCCGCGCCCGCGCTGGCCAGGCTCGAAGAGATCGGTCTCAAGGCCCGGGCGTCACACCGTGCCGGGGAACTCTCCGGCGGCGAGCAGCAACGGGTTGTGCTGGCTCGCGCGCTGGTGGGAAATCCGAAGTACCTGCTGGCCGACGAGCCGACCGGAAACCTCGATCACCGCACCGGCGAGATGATTATCGGCATGCTCACTGAGCTGCACCGGTCACACGGCCTTACTTCGGTCTACGTCACTCATAATCTGTCGTTCGCAC
The DNA here is from genome assembly GCA_963719445.1 of Bryobacterales bacterium. GTDB lineage: Bacteria > Acidobacteriota > Terriglobia > Bryobacterales > Bryobacteraceae > DASWZN01. The sequence goes on along the minus strand of OY970385.1, from coordinate 470,838 downwards.
GCCGTTGCGACCGGGTTCTGCGCCTCGAAGCGGGCGCCCTGGTCCCGGAGGGGATGCGGTCCGGGACGCCGGATGCCGATGCTGTTAGCGTAGAGAGCGGGAAAAGCTATGTTTGAACGATACACGGAAAAGGCCCGACGGGTCATCTTCTTTGCGCGATATGAGGCCAGCCAGTTCGGCAGCCCCTATATCGAGACCGAGCACCTGCTGCTTGGCCTGCTGCGCGAGGACAAGGCTCTGGCAAACCGCTTCCTGCGGTCGGCTGCGCAGATCGAGTCGATCCGCAAGCAGATCGAGGCGCACACCACCGTCCGCGAGAAGGTCTCGACTTCCGTTGACCTGCCGCTCAGCCACGAGTGCAAGCGCGTGCTGGCCTATGGCGCCGAGGAAGCCGAGCGTCTGAACCACAAGCACATCGGAACCGAGCACCTGCTGCTCGGCCTGTTGCGCGAAGAGAAGTGCTTCGCCGCGGAGATCCTGCACGAGCGCGGGCTGCGGCTCTCGGGTGTGCGCGAGGAGATCTCCCGCTCCGCGTCCGAGAAGATGACCGCCAGCCGGCCCAAGGAAAGCTCGCTGCTCAGCGAGTTCAGCCGCGACCTGACCCAATCCGCGCTCGATGGCACTCTCGATCCCCTGATCGGCCGCGATTACGAGCTCGAGCGCGTGGTCCAGATCCTGTGCCGCCGCACCAAGAACAATCCGGTGCTGATCGGCGAGCCGGGCGTGGGCAAGACCGCCATCGTCGAAGGCCTGGCCCAGCGCATCGCCGACGGCGACGTGCCCTCGTTCCTCTCCGACAAGCGTATCCTGGCGCTGGACCTCTCGCTGATCGTCGCCGGAACCAAGTACCGCGGCCAGTTCGAAGAGCGCCTCAAGACCATCATGAAGGAGCTGATGGAGAATCAGAACGCCATCATCTTCATCGATGAGCTGCACACCCTGGTGGGCGCCGGCTCGGCCGAAGGCTCGCTCGACGCCGCCAACATCCTAAAGCCCGCGCTCTCCCGCGGAGAGATCCAGTGCATCGGCGCCACTACGCCCGGCGAATACCGCAAGTCGATCGAGAAGGACCGCTCGCTCGAACGCCGCTTCCAGGCGGTGAAGGTGCCGCCGCCCTCCGAGGCCGACGCGGTGAAGATCCTGCGCGGCATCAAGGAGCGCTACGAGAAGTTCCACGCCGTGGCTTACACGGACGACGCCATCGAAACCGCCGTGTTCACCTCCAGCCGTTTCATCCCGGACCGGTTCCTGCCGGACAAGGCCATCGACCTGATCGACGAGGCCGGCGCGCGCGTGAAACTGCGCCAGACCACGCTGCCCTCCGAGGTCTCCGAGATTCAGAAGCGCATCAAGTTCATCGTGCACCGCATGGAGAACGCGATCGCGAACCACGAATTCGAGAAGGCGCGTTTCTACTCCGACGAAGAGCGCAAGGAGCGCGAGAACCTGCGCCTGCTCCGCGAGCGCTACAACCTCGACGACACTTCGACCGGCGTGGTCACCAAAGACGACATCGAGGACGTGGTGGCGCGCTGGACCGGCGTGCCCATGACTTCCATCAAGGAAGAGGAAGTCGCCAAACTGCTGCGCATTGAGGAGGAGCTGCACAAGCGCATCATCAGCCAGGAGCGCGCCATCAGCGCGCTGTCGCGCGCCATCCGCCGCTCCCGCGCCGGGCTGAAATCTCCCAAGCGGCCGGCAGGCTCGTTCCTGTTCCTGGGGCCGACCGGCGTCGGCAAGACGGAGGTCGCCCGCGCGCTGGCCGAGTTCCTGTTCGGCAGCGAGAAATCGCTGGTGCGCTTTGACATGTCCGAGTTCATGGAGAAGCACTCGGTTTCCAAGCTCATCGGCTCGCCTCCCGGCTACGTGGGTTACGAAGAGGGCGGCCAGCTGACCGAGCGCGTCAAGCGCCAGCCCTACTCCGTCATCCTGCTAGACGAAATCGAGAAGGCGCACCCGGATGTCTACAACATCCTGTTGCAAGTCTTCGAGGACGGCCAGTTGACCGACGGTATCGGCAACACAGTCGACTTCAAGAACACCATTATCATCATGACCTCCAACCTGGGCGCCCGCTTCCTCGAGAAGAAGAGCGGCATGGGTTTCTCCGCCCCGGTGGGCGAGGGCATTCCGCAGAAGGTCGAGGACATGGTGATGTCCGAGGTGAAGCGCGCCTTCAACCCCGAGTTCCTGAACCGGCTGGATGAAGTGATCCTGTTCCAGGCGCTCACCGACGACGACCTGATCAAGATCATGAGCCTGCTGGTGGGCCAGATCAACCAGAACCTGGAAGCCAAGCAGATCACAGTGCGCCTCTCGCCCGACGCCGCCAAGTACATCCTCGAGAAAACCTGCAACGACCGGAGCTTCGGCGCCCGGCCCCTCCGCCGGGCCTTGCAGAAGTACATCGAGGACCCGCTCTCGGAGGCGCTGATCCAGGGCTCGCTGCCGCGCCCGGCCGACCTGGAGATCTACCTCGGCGACGCCGGCCTCTACTGCCGCCCGTTTAAAGAAGCCAAGGAAGGCGAGGAAGTCCCCGTCGGCGCTGGCGAGGAGCCGCCGGCACAGGGAACGCCGCTGTACATGTTCTGAGGCGCCTCCGGCGCGCCGGCGGCCGCCGGCAGTGGGCGAATCCACTGACGACCGCCGCCGCCGCGCGCTCAAACACGTCCGGTTCGCACGTAGCGCTCCAGATCCGATCGAAAGTCGTACTCTGGCCTCACCTCTTCTTGCCTGACGACTAATGCCCGACGGCCGATGGCTGCGGGTCCTCGCAACTCCATGCGCACCTCCTTGACCACCCGGTCCGCTTTGCATACCTTGCGCCGCGCCTCGACCATCCCCTGGCTCGCCACTTTCACCGATCGCGCGATCGCACCCGTGAAGACGAAGTGGTTCGGCTGGCTCTCGGTGGGCCGTCGGGGAGAATCCCGATGACCTCGTTCCTCATCTCCAGAGCGGGGTCTCGCCTCCTGGTGTAGTACACTGCGTATATACTCGATGCGTTACGAATGGGACGAAGCGAAGAGCCTTCGGAACCAGCGGAAACACTGCCTCGTCCGCGCCGACCGCATCGACAACAAGACGCGAGAGAGACGCTGGCATGCGATTGGCGCAGCTCGGATAGAACGCGGGGCCGGCGCCGTGCTGCTGGTCGTTCACGTGTACCGGGAGGACTATCGTGGCGAAGAAATCATCCGTATCATCTCGGCCCGCGCGGCTGAAAAGCATGAGATCCGAAGATATCAAGAACAGGCAATGGACTGACAAAGAGCGCCGGACGCTACGCCGCGTGGCCGGGCGTCAGGCGGACGGGGACGACTCGCGCATCCGGTTCGACGACATCCCCCGTCTGACCGATGAACAGTTGGCGAAGATGGTGCGGCTGCGCGATGCCCGGCCGCGCAAGGTGGCGGTGAGCGTACGCCTCGACGCGCAGGTCCTCACCTGGCTGAAGTCTAAGGGCGAAGGCCACCTGACCCGCATCAACGACATCCTGATGAATCTGATGGAGGCGGAGCAGCGGGTGCGGCCCGGCGGGTAGGCGAGTCGGGCGGTCCCGCTTGATCTGGACATATGAAGAGGACAACTGTCAAACTCGTCGGGACGGCGCGGAAGGCGGCGCCGGCCAAGCCCGAGAGTGGGCAGCGCCGCCCACCGGTGGTCCTCCCCGTATCCAGTGCGACATCATGGAAGGGCGCGCCCGCTGCCCGCCAGGGCTACTCCATCCCCAACTCCCTCACCACCCGGTCCGCCTTATACACCTTGCGCAGCGCCTCTATAATCCCCTGGCTCGCCACGTGCACGGAGCGCGCGATCGCGTCGGTGAAGACGAAGCGGTTCGGCAGGCTTTCGATGTTGCCGTCGAACAGGATGCCGATGACCTCGTTCTTCTGGTCCACGGTCGGGCTGCCGGAGTTGCCTCCGTGCGTGTCCGTGGTGGTCACGAAGTTGAACGGGGTGGAGAGGTTGAGCGCGCCCTTGGCGTCGAGCCAGCGTTGCGGCAGCTTGTAGGGGTCCACGCCGGTGGCGCGCTTGTACAAGCCGTCGAACGTGGTCGTATAGGGCACCGCATGGCCCGCTGCGTCCTTGTAGCCCAGGACCGGCCCGTAAGTAAGCCGCAGTGTGAAGGTCGCATCCGGATACTCGCTGGCGCCGTAGACCGCAAACCGCGCCTGCGCCACCTTCCCCTTGCTCTCCGCCAGCACCGCTTCGATCTTGTCCTCGTACTCCTTGCGGTAGCGCCGCGCCGGCTCGTCCAGCATCCGCGCCAGACGAATCATCCCGTCGTCGGACGCCATGACCGCATCCAGGTCCTTGGCCAGCCGCTTGCGCTCGGCCACGTCCTTCAGCTTGCTCGTGGTCACGTAGCCGCTGGCGGCCTGCTCCGGCGTCTGCCCGTTCAGCACCGCCTTCACCGTGGGATCGTCCTCGCCCAGGCGCGCGCGCAGAAACGTGAAGTAATTGGCGAGCACCGCGATCTCCATGGAATCGGTGAGCGGCTCGGGCGAGTACATGGACTGCTCGACGGCCGGAAGGTTCGACTCGGCGAACTCGCGCAGCCTCTCGGCGTTGGGTTTGCGCGTCTCCTCGGCGTACCGCAGGACCTCGCGCGCAATTCCGAACAGCTCCGAGCCGGCCGTTGGGCCGCGCTCCAGCAGCCAGTGCTGGGTATAGAACCCGCGGTACTGAGCGTAAGCCGCGGCCACGTCGTCCCACACCGCACCGAACTGCTTCTGCTTCTCGGGATCCTGCGCGATCGCCGCCCGCAGCTTCGTCTCCTGCTCCAGTTTCTCCTTCATCAGAACCGGGTCGCGCAAGCCGGCCAGGAACCCCGTGTAGGCCTTGTAGCTGTTCTGGACATACAACAGGTTTTCTGACGCCACGCGCTTGTTCTCGGCGCTCTGGGCGCCGTAGGCTTCCAGGGCGGCCACCAGCGAGCGCAAGCGGTCGTGAATCAGCGGATAAGAAGAGTCCCGCGAGAACTCCAGCTCGGCATAGGTCGCCAGGCGGCCGGTCGCGCCGGGATTGCCGGAAACGAACGTCAGCTCTTTGTCCTTGACCCCGCCGCGGCTCCAGCGCAGCCAGTCCTTCACCTCCGCCGGCTTGCCGTTCTCGTAAGCGCGGAAGAACGCGAAATCGAGGTCGTAGCGCGGGTAGGTGAAGTTGTCCGGATCGCCGCCGAACTGTGCGATATCCATCTCCGGCGCGAACACCAGCCGCACGTCGGTATATTTCTTGTACTCGTAGAGGTTGTACACGCCGCCGGAGTAGAGTGTCACCACGTCGCAGCGGTGGCCGGTCTCGGCCGTGCAGGATTTCTCGATCTGCGACATCGCGGCCTTGCGCTGCTTGTTCGCTTCGGCGGCGTTCGCGGCGTCCTTGGCCGCGCCCTTCACCTCCGCGGTGACGTCGCGGATCCGCAGCAGCACATTGACCTCCAGGTCGGGGCACTGCCGCTCCGCGGCATGGTCGACCGCGTAAAACCCGTTGGCGGTGTAGTCGTGCTCGGCCGAGCTGAGCTTCTGGATGCAATCGAGACCGACGTGGTGGTTGGTGAACAGCAAGCCGTACGGCGAGACGAACGATCCCGACCCGCCATTGTTGAACCGCACCGAAGCGAGTTGAAGGTGATTCAGAAATGCGTCCGTCACCTGGAAGTGGTATTTGCTCGCCACCAGCTCCTTCGGGAAATTGTTGAACAGCCACAAGCCCTCGTCCGCATGCGCGACGAAAAGCGGGGCCGTGGCGAGAACCGCAAAGAGCGCGAAGATTTGACGTTTCATAGCTATTCTCCACTGTAGCCCGTTCCAGGGCGTTCCGGGGAGGGCCCGACACGCACTGGGCCAAACTAAATATCTATCTACATATCAATAGGTTACAGAGATATTCCTCGGATGAAAAGTACCGCTTTTACCCTCCGCTGTGAGATACTGGTTAATAGAAACTCTCTTCGCATGAATCAGTTAGACGAATCTGTAGCTCGCTACCAGAAATCGCTTGAAAGCGACGCGTTCAAGGATCTGGGGTGGGCGGAAGCATTGGCCGAGCGTATGCAGGCCGGGGGCCTGATGCAAGGCGGACGCCCGATTTGTCCCTTTTTGCGTCCCAACTTCATCACGCGGCGCCAATACGAGTCGCTGGTGCGGGCGGCCGAGGCCTTGTTCTCCGCCATTGACCGCGTGAAGCAGATCGCGCTCGTGAACCCGGCTCTGCTGGCGCGCCTCGGGCTGCTGCCGGCCGAGAAGATGCTCGCCTCGATCGATCCCGGCTATCCGTTCCTGGCCGTCACATCGCTGCTCGACACGCACCTGAACCACGGCATGCACTTCGTCGACTACGTCGCCGACGTGCCGGTCGGGGTGGCTTATGCCGAAGCGCTGGCCGACCTGTTCTACGACTGCCCGCCGGTGAAGGAGTTCCGCAAGCGCTATTCCCTCCAGAAGATGGGCGGGAAGAAGCACCTGCTCTCCGCGCTGCTCAAAGCCTACAAGCAGTTTGGCGGCAAGAAACACCCCAACATCGCCATCCTCGAGTTCCGCCAGGGCTTCCAGCCGAGCGAGGAAGGCGAGCACGCGCTGCTCCGCTCCTTCTTTCGCTCCGAAGGTTATCAGACCGAAATCGTCTCTCCGGATCAACTCGAATACCGCGGCGGCGTTCTGCGGCGCGCCGACTTCGCCATCGACTTGATCTGGCGGCGCCTGAAAGTGCAGGAGTTCCTGTTACGCTACGACCTCTCGCACCCGTTGGTCCGGGCTTACCGGGAGGGCGCCGTGTGCCTGGTCAACAGCTTCCGCTCCGAAGTGGCGCACAAGAAGGCGATCTTCGACCTGCTGACGGACGAGACGATCACCGCCGGCTTCCCGGCCGCCGAAAAGAAGGCCATTCGCCAGTACATTCCCTGGACACGGGTGGTGGCTGCCGGCAAGACCGCCTACAAGGACCAGACCATCGACCTGCTCGAGTTCATCCTCAAGAACCGCGAGAAGCTGGTGCTCAAGCCCAACGACGATTCCGGCGAGAATCACTCGATCAAGGGCTGGCAGACCGACGACGCAGCTTGGGATCGCGCCCTCAAGCGCGCCCAGCGCATCCCTTACGTGGTCCAGGAGAAGGTGGACGCCACCTACGCCCCCTTCCCGGTGCTGCTCTACGGCGAGCTCGAGGTTCGGCAAATGAAGGTCGATCTCCACCCGCACGCCTTCCTCGGTAAGGTCCAGGGCTGCTCGACCTGGCTCTCGGCCGCCAACGGCGGCTTCTCGACGGTCGCCGGCCTGGCGCCCACCTTCATTCTCGAACCGAAGAACTGAGGCGGGAGGCGTCCGCGCCTGCGCCAGCATCAGTTTATCCTGAACCGGGGTTGACCGTCCCTCACCCCGCCCAGCGGCGGAAAGCGAGCACCGCGTTGAGGCCGCCGAAGGCGAAGGAGTTCGAAAGCGCGAATTCGGGCTCGGCGGGACGCGCCTGGTTGGGCACCACGTCCAGGTCGCACTGCGGATCGGGCTCTTCGAAATTCGCCGTGGGCGGAAGCAGGCGGTTGTGCAGCGTCAGCACGGTGGCCACGGCCTCGATCGCGCCGGCCGCGCCCAGCGCATGCCCGTGCATCGACTTGGTGGAGCTGACGGCGATGCGGTTCGCGTGCGTGCCGAAGACCAGGTGGATGGCAGCCGATTCGGTGGCATCGTTGGCCGGCGTGGCCGTCCCATGGGCGTTGATGTAGCTGACCTGTTCGGGCGTGACGCCGCCGTCGGCGAGAGCGCCTCGCATCGCGCGCGCCGGCCCTTCGACCGAGGGCTGCGTCAGGTGATGGGCGTCGGAGGACATACCGAATCCCACGATCTCGGCGTAGATCTTCGCGCCGCGCGCCAGCGCCGCTTCCAGCGTCTCGAGCACCAGCATGGCGCCGCCCTCGCCGAGGATCATGCCGCGGCGGTTCTTCGAAAACGGCCGGCAGGTGTCGGGCGATACGACGCGCATCGCCTCCCAGGCCTTCAGATTCCCCAGGCAGAAAGGCGCCTCGCTCCCGCCCGTGATCGCGGCGTCCGCAGTCCCGTTGCGGACCAGCCAGAAGGCCTGTCCGATGGCGTGATTCGACGAGGAGCACGCCGTCGAGACGGTGTAGACCGGCCCGGTGATGCCGTTCTCAATCGAGATGTGGCTCGCCCCGGCGTTCTCCATGGCGCGCGGAATGGTGAGCGGATTGACGCGGTTTCGCTTGAGTTCGTAAAGGTTCCGAAAGCCATCGTCCTCGGTGCTCTTGCCGCCCACGCAGGAGCCGGTGACGACGGCCGCCCGCTCGCGCAGCTGCGGAGTCCACTCGACGCCCGAATCGCGCACCGCCTCGCGCGCGGCGACCACGCCGAACTGCGCGAAGCGATCCAGGAAGTCGGTCTCTTTGGAGTGGAAGTGCTCGGCGGGATCGAAATCCCGAACCTCGGCTGTGTTCGGGAACCGCAGCAGCTTGGCATCCACCAGTGTGATGGGGCCGATGCCGGACCGGCCCGCGGCCAGGGCCTGCCACACATCGCAGGCGTTCCGCCCCAGCGCGGAGATCACCCCAACACCCGTAACGACCACGCGGCGCCTCATGCTCACGGCTGCGCCGCCGCAGGCGCATCGCTCTGTCCGCCCGCCAACAGCTTGTCCAGGGCCTCCACCATCTGGCGGATGCTGCGGATCCCCTGCACGCCCTCGTCCGGGATGTTGATGTTGAACTCGTTCTCGAGAGCGAAAAGGATATTGACGCCGTCGAGCGAGTCGATCCCCAGCTCTTCGAAGGTGCTGTCGATCGTCACCTTCTCCGGCGGCAGCTTCTGGCTGTCGGCAATCACCTTCAGAATTCTCTGGGTCAGTTCTTCGGACATAGTATTTCGCTTACCGTTTCGAAATGGTAACCCTTTTCCTGGAGCGCCGGCACCAGACGGCGCACGGCCTCGATGGTTGGGCCGGCGTCGGCATTCGTCCTGCGGCCGTCGTGCAGGCAGAAAATCGCACCGTTCCGTGCTGCGGCGGCCAGCCGGGCGACGATGGCTGGGGCGGGCAGCTTCCAGTCTCTTGCAATGGCCGTCCACATCACGCCGAGAAGGCCGAGCTTCCGTTGCGCCGAGCGCAGGCCGAACCAGCGTGCGCCGTAGGGCGCGCGGAACAGCGTTGGCGTGACGCCGGCGGCCTGGGAGATGGCCTCCTGCGCCCGTGCCAGCTCGTCGTAGATCGTACCGCTCGAACGAAGGTACAGGCGGGCGTGGGTGTCGGTATGGTTGCCGATCTCGTGCCCCGCTCCGGCGACCTGGCGCACCACTTCGGGCAGGCGCCGCACGTGGATGCCGCACTGGAAGAAGGTCGCGCGCGCGCCGTGGCTTTCGAGCAACTTCAGCAACTCCGGAGTCCGTTCGCCCGGCCCGTCATCGAAGGTCAGCGCGATGGCGGCGCGATCGGAGACGCCCCGCCACACCGACGGGCCGAAGAGAGTCGACGCGCGGCCCCGTACGCCGTACGCCATCAGGCCGGCTGCGGCGCACGCGATCCCTCCCATGGACTCGATAAACATGCCGAGGATTACTTAGGATATCAGAGCGCCACGCTTCCGGCACCGAGGACCGGTTACGAGGGCCGGCTACGCCGGTTGCCCGTCGATCCGGCCGGGCTCATGGCCGATGACTGATGTCGAACCGCTCCCAAAAAAGAGGCCGGACGCTGGCGAGGCGCCCGGCCTGAGGAGCACCTGCGGACCGCTCGGAGGCGGCGGTCCGAGGTTGTGGAGGAACTTGTCAGGCCAGGAGCCCGCCGTGCCCCAGGCACGCGATTTCCCAGCCGGTGACCCGATACCGCGCCAGAACCGGAGGCAGAATCATGTCCACCACGTTGGGCTTGGCGGAGCGGAAGCAGCCCGGGGCGGAAACGATCGGTACGTCATCCTTGTAAGCCAGCAGCAGCAGGTTCCCGGGCTCGACCGGCGCCAGGAACCGCTCCATCTGGCAGCCGAGGTGCGCCAGAGCGCGGCCCACGACGTCTTCGGGGCCGGCCGGGGCCGTCGTCGAAGCCACCAGAACCACCGTCGGCTTGGTGCGAATCAGGTGCTGCAGCGCACGCCCGATGCTGGCTTCTTCTTCGAGCGAAGCAAGCACGAAGTTGGCTGAGGCGCCGAACCGCTCCAGGCGCTGGCGCATGATGTTCTCGAACAGTTGCCGCGCGCGCTCGCCGCTGAGGGGGTCCGAATAGAGCACGCCCACGGCGGGACTGCGGATCGGCCGCGCCTGCAGGATGGGTCCACGCTCCCGCAGAATCATGAGCACGGCCTCGAGCTGCGCTTCCGCCACCGCGAATGGCGCACTCTTCACCGTGGCGACCCGTTGCCCGCCCTTCGCGAATCCGAAGTTGGGGAGCGTCGCGATCACCACCGACGAGGTGCAGTTGATCTGCCGCAGCAGATCGTCGTCGATCAGCACGCAGCAATCTTCGGTGGCGAACAGGTTCGCGCGGCCGCCCGCCGCCAGGCGGATTTCGAGCGACCCGCAGCCCATCTCCGACGCCACCGCCATGACGGCGTCGTCTTCGCTGATCTCGCCCTGCTCCAGTTCGGTCACCCAGACCTGGCCCATACCTTCGGTCTCAAGCAGGTGTACGTCTTCCTCGCTGAGCACGTGCCCCTTGGCGAGCAGCTTCTTCCCGCCGGGACGGAATATCGTGCAGCAGAGGATTCTGCCGGTGGATTCCTTGATATCGACTGTCTGAGCCTTCATCTTCCCCTCGATCCTAAATTATACAAATGGCTGGGGGAAATCCAACCGATTAAGAGCTGATTTGGCCGGATGTTTTTTGCGGGCATCTTCCTGGGGCCTTCCGGCGGCCGGCAGGCCCGGAATCTCTAAGGATTTCAGCGAGGATTTCGGAGGACGGGAAGTAGAACCGCCGAATCGCTTTCGGAAATGAGGTTAAGAGCGCACCCATCAATGTGGGCATCTGGTAGCCCCATTTGCCCCTGCGGAATGCGCTTGATCACCGCTACCTCATCACAGCATTGGAATTTCGGGCACCGAAGGCAATCCTTCCACGCCTTTAGGGGGAGTTCGCCACGATCAATGGTGGTAAAACCGAGCTTCCCGAAGAATTCCGGAATGTAGGTGAAGGCAAAAACGTCTTCAACCCCATAGGCTTGCGCCTCGGCTTCGAGCGATGCCAGGAGAGCCTTGCCGGCACCGGAGCCTTGGAGATCGGGCTGGATTGCCAGCGACCGGACCTCAGCGGCTCTGGGAGTGTAGAAGTGCAGAGCAGCACAGCCGGCAACGCCCTCGGCGGTCTGTACCACGCTGAAATCACGCAGGTTTTCCGCCATCTCGAATTCCGTGCGGGGCAGCATGATACCACGGGCGGCAAAGCCGTTGATCAGTGTCAGCAAGGCGGGGATATCGGCCATGGACGCCTTCCGGACCGTGAAAGCCGCCGCGCCAGGTGCGGGGGATCGAACACTAGTACTGATAGCAGTCCTAGACATGTGCGCTACGCTCGGGCACCAAACGTGTGCCAACTGATTGACCTGCCAGGGCTTGCTGGACAATCCCCGGCGCCGCGCCAGGGGCGATCAGAACCTGGCCAACGCCTCTGCGTACCGCATCCGAGGCGGCGTTCAACTTCGCCTGCATGCCGCCGGTCGCGATGCCCTCTGCGATGAGATTGTCGCATTCCGCCGAAGTGATTTCGGGGATCACCTCGCCGCCGGCGCCCATCACGCCCTGGACGTCGGTGAGAAACAGCAGGATTTCGGCGCCGAACGCCGCCGCACACGCCACGGCCATTTGGTCTGCATTGACGTTATAGATGCGTCCCTGGCGGTCTCCGGCGACGCAGGCGACTACCGGCAGGTAGTCATTTTCCGTGAGCACGCGGAGCAGTTCGGGGTTTACGCGCACCACACGGCCGACGGCGCCCAGGGCCGGATCAAGCGGCTCGGCCTCCGCCAGGCAGGCGTCGATGCCGCTGAGCCCCACAGCCCTCGCGCCAGCGGCAACCAGCGCGGAGACCAGTTCGTGATTCACGCTGCCGGCAAACACCTTCAGCACCGCGTCGATGGTTTCGGGCGTTGTGACGCGCAGGCCGTCGACGAAGCGGCTCTCGATGCCGCGCTCGGTCAGGAACCGGGTCATCTGCTTGCCGCCGCCGTGCACCACCACCAGTTCGGCGCCTTCGCGCGCCGCGGCGGCCAGTTCGGCGGCCAGCCTCGCCCGCGATTCGGCCGCATCGAGCAGCGTGCCTCCCAGCTTCACCAGGACCTTCAAAGCAGGCCCTCCGTTTCAGCCAGTCCCAGCACGAGGTTCAGGCACTGAATCGCCTGTCCCGCGGCTCCCTTCCCGAGGTTGTCGATGGCGGCGACGACCACGGCCCGGCCGGTCGCACCGTCCAGTTTCACGCCGATGTCGCAGAAGTTGGTGCGCGCCACGGCGCGCAGGTCCGGGACGTGGCCGGCCGGATAAATGCGCACGAAAGGCTCTCCGGCGTAACGCTTTTCGTAGATCTCGATCAAGGCCGCGGCGTCGCGTTCCGCGGTGCGGAAATACACGGTTTCGAGAATGCCGCGGTCGATGGGCAGCAGTTGCGCCGTGAACGATAATTCGCGCTCTTCGAGCCCGGAGTTTTGGAGGATTTCCGGGACGTGCCGGTGCTCCAGAATCGAATACGCGGAGAGGTTGTCTGCCACCTCGCAAAAGCTGGTCTTCAGGGTCGGCTTGCGGCCGGCGCCGCTTACGCCAGACTTGGCATCGCAGACCAGGCCGGCCTGTCGGTCCACGACGCCGGCCTCGATGAGCGGGCGGATGGCGAGGTTGGCCGCCGTCGGGTAGCAACCAGGGTTGGCGATCAGGCGCGCCGCCCCGATGCGGCTGCGGCAGAACTCGGGCAGGCCGTAAGCCGCCTCGGCCAGCAGAGCGGGCGAGGTGTGCTGCGTTTTGTACCAGCGCAGGAAGACCTCCGGGGTGCGCAGCCGGAAAGCGGCGCTGAAGTCGATGACCTTCAAGCCGCGGCCGAGCATGGCCGGCGCCAGTTCCATGGAAACGTCGGCTGGCGTCCCCAGAAACACGGCACTAAGACCCTTGGCGGCTGCCGCTTCGGGAGTACAAGGAATCACCGGATGGCGGTGAGGCAAGGCCGGCGCGTCCTGCTTGTCGGCCCGGTGCTCCATGAGCACGGGCTCGGCATGTGGGTGGCGCTCCAGGATGCGAACCGCCTCCGCGCCGCTGTATCCCCTGAATCCAACGATTCCGATCCTGTGCCTGGTCATGATTAAAGATGCATCCGCTTGAATAAATATACCACAGATCTAGACGGGCAGAGTTTACTTCTCAGCGAGGGAGCGCTCGGCCAGATCGCCGATGACCGGCAGGGAGTAGGGCCGGCTTTCTCCGGCCTTTACCATCATGAAGATGGAGAGGACCAGCAGAGCCAGTTCCATGATCTGGGGGATGGGCACGTGCGGCACGTCCATGAAGAACCCCCAGGGCTTGAACACCCACCGTACGATCAGCCACGCGACGAAGAGGTAGAGGCCCTGGAAGGCGTGGAAGCGCACAGTCCGCTGGTTGCGGAAGGTGTTCGAGGCGAGCACCACGATGGCGACGATCCAACCCACCCAGGGCGTGTAGCAGAGAACGGAGGCGGTGCGCGGGCTGAAGCTGGCGGCGAAGTCCGCTGGGGGCAAGGCACCAGTCTGCACGGTCCCGCACTTGGCGCAGAACCGGTCGCTGTCCTGAACAGCGTTTCCGCATTTGCAGCAATAAGCCATTTCGACCTTCAACCTAATGTACGACTTGAGGGGGCTATGTGTTCCCGGGGCTTCCGCCTCCCGTGACAGGCCGGAGGCCTGTCCCACCTCGCCGCACCTTCCAGTATGTTACGATTTCGGCCATGCGCAAGGCGATCCCGATTCTATGGTTGCTCCTGGCTGCCCTGCCCCTGGCCCGGGCCGCGGGGCTGGAGATCTACTTCGTGGACGTGGAGGGCGGACAAGCCACCCTCATCGTCAGCCCGTCGGGGCAGTCCATGCTGGTGGACGCCGGCTGGCCGAGCAAGTGGGGGCCCTCAGCGGAGCGAATTGTGGCCGCGGCCAAACTGGCCGGGGTCAAACAGATCGACTATATGGTGCTGACGCACTACCACCTGGACCACGTGGGTGGCGTGCCGGAACTCGCCGCGAAGATCCCCATCGTCACCTATGTGGATCACGGCCCGAACACGGAGACCGACAAGATGGCCCGCGACCTGGAGGCGGCATACAATCAGGTGGTGGCGAAGGCCAAACACCTGGTGGTCAAGCCCGGCGACCGCATCCCGATCGAGGGTTTGGAGGTGGAAGTGGTAACGGCCGCAGGTGCGGCCATCACTTCGCCGCTCCCAGGCGGCGGGCAGGCGAACGGCGCGTGCGCGGACGTGAAGCCCCTCGAGGCCGATCCGACCGAGAACGCGCGCTCGGTCGGGTTCATCCTCCGTTACGGCAAGTTCCGCTTCGCCGATCTGGGTGACCTGACGTGGAACAAGGAGCTGGCGCTCATGTGCCCGGTGAACCTGTTGGGTACGGTGGACGTGTTCCTGGTGAGCCATCACGGCATGGACATTTCGAATTCCCCGGCCCTGGTGAACGCGCTTCACCCGATAGCGGCGATCATGAACAACGGCGCCAGGAAGGGAGGTGCGCCGAAGGCCTGGACCGTGGTTCGAAACTCGCCGGGTCTCGAGGACCTGTGGCAGTTGCACTACTCGCTCGCGGGCGGCGAAAAACAGAACTCGCCGGAGATGTACATCGCCAACCCGGAGACGGGTGGCGCATGCCAGGGCCACTGGCTCAAGCTCGTCGCCAACTCCGACGGTTCGTTTACGATCACGAACAGCCGGAACGGTCACACGAAGGCGTATCGGAGGTAGGGGGCGGCTGACAGCCGAATCCTGACGACTGGCCGCCGCGCGCCGTACAATTATTGTGAATGCGTCGGCGGTTCATTTACGGGGTGGGCGTTGTCCTGCTGATTCTCTCGGCGACGCTCGTGATCTGGGAGGGGTCGTTCACGTTCGGCGAGTTCGCGCCGACGAGCCCCGAACAAGCGCTCCTGTTCTGGGGGGTCTCGACCCTCGCTTTCCTGCTGGCGGTCACGGTCGGCTTCATCCTTTTCCGCACCGGGATCAAGCTCTACTACGAACGGCGCAGCAACCGCGAGGGTTCGCGGATCAAGACGAAACTGGTGATCGGGGCGCTGGCGCTCAGCTTCGTGCCGGTCTTCTTCCTGGTGCTGTGGAGCGTCTCGGTGCTGAATTTCAACCTGGCGCGGTGGTTCAGCCGCCCGACTGATGGCGTGCGCCAGAACCTGGCCGAAATCCTGGACATCATCAAGAAGGAGGCGCACGAAGAGGCGGTGTCGGACGCCGGCTGGCTGGCTGGGCTCGAGGAGACGCGCCAGGCGCTGGCCGCGGGCTCCGGGTCTCTTGAGAAATACTGCCAGGCGCGCGACGTAAAGGCGGCGAGCCTGCTTGGCCCGGATGGCGGGGAGGTGCGGGCAGTCTGCGGGACGGGCGCGGGCTCCGGACCGTCGGTGCGGGCTCCGGTCGAAGCGCAAGGCAGGACGCTGGGCTATGTCGTAGTGCCGGTGCGGCAGCGGGACGACATTGCCGCGCGTAAGGTGAGCATCGAGAGCTACGTAAAAGAGTACGACCGCATCAGCATCGATCGCCGGCGGTTCCGTAGTTTCTACCTGATGCTGCTGGCGGCGATTTCGCTATTCGTCCTGTACTTCGCCACCTGGCTGGCGCTGTTCCTCGCCAAGCAGATCTCGAACCCGATTTCGGCGCTGCTGGAGGCCGCGGGGCGGGTGCGCGCGGGCGACCTGGGCTACCGGGTCAAGGTAAAGGCGGTGGACGAGCTGGCCACGCTGGTGCGCGCCTTCAACGAGATGACCTACGAGCTCGAGGCCAACAGCCGCGAGCTGGAGATGCGGCGGCGTTTCACCGAAGCCATTCTGGAGAGCATTCCCACCGGCGTCATTTCCGTCGCCTCCGATGGCCGTATTTTGCGCGTCAACCGCGCCTTCCGCCAGATCTTTTCGGAGGAGAAAGTCGCCGCTGCGTCGCGCCTGGAGGAACTGTTCACGCGCGAGGACACCGCCGAGTTGAAGTACATGATGAAGCGCGCCCGGCGCAGCGGCGCCACGCAGCGCCAGATCGAAGTGGCCGGCGCACACGGGGCGCGGCAGCTTGCGGTAACCGTGGCCGCCCTGGAAGAAAAGCTGACCTCCGGCTTCGTGATCGTGCTCGAGGACACCAGCGACCTGCTGCACATGCAGCGCCTGGCCGCCTGGCACGAGGTGGCCCGCCGGATCGCCCACGAAATCAAGAATCCGCTCACGCCGATCGCTTTGTGCAGCGACCGGATTGCGAGGCAGATCGAGCGCCTGGATCTGCCGCCCGAAAGCATGCGTATCCTGCAGGAGTGCACGGCGACGATCGCCGATGAAGTCGAATCGGTGAAGACGCTGGTGAACGAGTTCTCCCAGTTCGCGCGCTTCCCGGCGGCGAATCCCGCGCCCTGCGATGTGAACGAGATTGTTGAAAGCGCGCTGGGCGTGTTTGCCGACCGGCTGGATGGCATCGAGATTCACAAAGAGCTGGCGCCGGGGCTGCCGCCGGTGAACGCCGACCGCGAGCACTTGAAGCGCGTGGTGGTGAACCTGGTGGACAACGCCGCCGAGGCGATGCAGGACTCGTTGTTGAGGCACCTGTGGGTGACGACGCAGGCCTCCGGCGCGGAGACCATCGAGCTGACGGTGGCCGACACCGGCCGCGGGATCTCGCCGGAAGACAAAGACCGGCTCTTCCTGCCGTATTTCTCGACCAAGGGCCGGGGGACGGGGCTGGGCCTGGCGATCGTGAGCCACATTCTTTCCGAGCACAACGGCACCATACGGGTGGAGGACAACACGCCGCAGGGCGCGCGCTTCATCGTCGAGATTCCGGCGATTGTGGCGGCCGATGCCGAGTCCAAAACGGCGGAGGCGCACGTATGAAGCCGCCCCGCATCCTGGTGGTGGACGACGAGCCGGGGATCCGGCAGTCGCTGTGCGGCGTACTCGAAGACGAGGGCTACCAGGCGCAGGCTGTCGAGAGCAGCGAGGCCTGCCTGACAGAATTGGCGCGCGACCTCTATGACCTGGTCCTGCTGGACGTGTGGCTGCCCGGCATGGACGGCCTGGAGGCGCTGGCACGCATCCAGGAGATGCCGTTCGCCGAACGCCCCGTGGTGATAATGGTTTCCGGGCACGGCACCATCGAGACCGCGGTCAAGTCGACCAAGCTGGGGGCATTCGATTTCCTCGAGAAGCCGCTGACCATACCGAAGGTCTCGATCACCGTGAAGAACGCGATCGACCACCGGCGGCTGCAGCTCGAGAACGAGCGGCTCAAGGATGGCGGCGGGGAGAAGTACCGGATCATCGGGGAGAGCGTGCCGATGAAGGCGCTGCGGCAGCAGCTCGGGCTGATGGCGGGCACCAATGGGCGGGTGCTGATCTACGGCGAGAGCGGCACGGGCAAGGAGCTGGCCGCGCACGCCATCCACGCCATGAGCCAGCGCGCGGCGGAGCCGTTTGTCGAGGTCAACTGCGCGGCCATCCCGGAAGAGCTGATCGAGAGCGAGCTGTTCGGCCACCGCAAGGGCAGCTTCACCGGCGCGACCGGCGACAAGGTGGGCAAGTTTCAGAAGGCCGACGGCGGCTCGCTGTTCCTGGACGAAGTGGGCGACATGAGCCTGAAGACGCAGGCCAAAGTGCTGCGCGCGCTGGAGGAGCAGCGTTTCGAGCCGGTGGGAGCCTGCGAGTTCGTGCAGGTGGACGTGCGCGTAATCGCGGCCACCAACAAGCACCTGGAGGAAGAGATCGAGCGCGGCAACTTCCGCGAGGACCTGTTCTACCGGCTGAACGTAATCCCTTTCTACGTGCCGCCGCTACGCGAGCGCCGCGAAGATATCGCGCTGCTGGCCGGCTACTTCCTGAACGAATTCACCAGCGCTTACGGCCGCAAGCCCAAGGAGCTGACGGCGGAGGCGTACGCGCTGCTGGAGGAATACTACTGGCCGGGGAACGTGCGGGAGCTGAAGAACCTGATGGAGCGGCTGGTGATCATGAACCCGCAGGTGCGGATCGATGCGCGGCACATCCCGCTGAACCTGGCCCGTCGCGCGGCCGCCGACCGCGGCGGGAGCGGCTTCGCCAGCCTCCAGGAAGTGCGCGAATCGGCCGAGCGCGAGTATATCCTGAAAAAGCTCGACGAGACGCACGGCAACGTGAGCCGCACGGCGGAGTTGCTGGGCCTGGAGCGGAGCAACTTGTACCGCAAGATGAAGGCGCTGGGGATTGCGCCGAAAGAGGCGGGGTAGCCGGTGATTGACGTAAGTGGCGGCCACTGAGAGCGCGGTCCGGCGGCAGATGGAATCACGCCGCCCGATGCGACTTGATCCGGCCGGCAATCTCCGGACCGCGCGCGTAGCGAGCGAACGTTTCGAACACTCTCTCCGGCTCCACGCCGCGATTGCCGAGGATCCAGCTCTGGCATCAGCCATAGGCAGCCCCCGCCTGAAGCACGTTGCGTCCGAGACGAGGAGGCGTCGTATGGTGGGATTGTACGATCTCCGCGGGTCACGCCGCCGGCGCGGCCGCCAGCCGCCGGTTGATCAGAATTCCTCCGGCGATCAACCCGCCCACCATACCAGCGAAGAGCAGGAACCAGCCCCAATATTGCGCCGGATGACGGAGCATGTGGACGAAGCTACGCCCGTAGACATCCGCCACGATGGCGATGGCTGCATATCGAGCAGCCCGGCAGCTAGCGACAATCGCGAGATACTTGCCTGTGCGGTAGTTGGAGGCGCCGGCTGCCGCGAAAACCATGCTGGTCGGGAATGGGAAAGGGATGGCGGTGGAGGCGACGAGGGCCCCGGTGCCCGATTGCCCAATCAGTCTCCGGAACGCGGACACCCTGCCTTCTCCAAACTTACTGTTCAGATAGGCCGACCCGGCTCTGCGCGCGATCCGGAACGTGAGATAGGCGCCGATCACCGAGCCGGCCGCTGCAACGGCAGCACACTCGTACCATGGGCTGCGGTGGGTGGCGGCGAGAATCGCGACCAGGATGTCGGGCCCGCCGAATGTCGGCAGCGGAGAGCTGTCGAGGATCGCGAGAAAGAAAAGCCCCAATGGCCCCAAGTGGCGGAATATCGAGGCGAAGCTGTGCCCGCGATTCGGCCTCACAGTCTGGATGAAAACGTTCAACATGGGCTTCTATTCCCTGGGCGCGAGCTTCCACTTGACGCGCGTGTACGCGATGCGGAAGCCCTGGCGCTCGGCATTGCGCTGGCTGGCGCTGCCGGGCTGGGCGCACATCATGACAAGATCGCATCCCTGGCTCGCGGCCATGTTCATGCGGGCTTCGAGCAGCGCCCGCTGCGCGCCCTGGCGACGCGCTTCCGGGACGGTCGAAGCGCCCGCCAGGTAGGCCACGCCGGAATGACAGATCAGAACGGCGGTGGCGACCGGTTCTCCGTCGAGATGCGCGAAGAAGCAGAGCGAACCATCGGCCGAAGCAGTCACCCGCCCCAGACTGAGCAGGAACTCGATCCACTCGAGGTGCTCGCTCCATCCGCGCGCTGAGATCTGCGACCAGATCTCCTCTTCACCTCCGAGGATGAGACGCGTTTGCAGGCGCGGGTCGACCGGCGCAGGCGGATCGGCGGCTGGCGCGAGCGGCTTGTACATCACACTGGTGAATTCGAGGGGATGGTACCCACGCCTGCTCAACAGGTCCGCCAGCGGCAGTCCCGCGAGCGGGCTCACCTCGTGACAGACTGGAGCGCCGCGTTCCTGGAAAAACGCCTCGATCCGGTCGAGATCGGCGGCCGTGGGTGCAACGAACAGGCCCAGGCCAAAGGTCTGCGTGACGGGCGAGGCGGGGCCGTCGAACATGGCATAGGCTCCGGCCACCTCGATCCAGCGGGCGCCGGAGTCCGGCGATATGCGGCTGCGCGCTTCGATGAAACGGGAGCTGGCTGTCGCTTCCATGCGCTCGAGACGGCGGGCGAGATCGAGGTCGGCGAAGGTCATCGGCTAGCTGAACCGGTAAGGAGCCCTCTGCGGCCGGCTCAACATGGAATTCGCCTCGTCGTCGTTGAGGAAGCGCTCCTTGGCGGGATCCCAATGCAGGCGGCGCCTGGTCTTCATGGCGATATGGTGCAGCAGGCAGGTGGAGCACGCGCGGTGCCCGATCTCGGCCGGCGCGATCGGCTCTTTACGGCTCCGCACGCACTCCAGCCAGTTCCCATGCTGATCGTCGCTCTTGTACAGGTGAATCTCGCCGGGGCCGATCACGCTGTCCAGGATCTTCGGGTCGCTGGCCACCAGCGGCTGCGGCCTGCTGTTGGTATCGCCCGCATCGGTCGGCGTGGTCATCTCGTCGCGCGTCACGAAGATCCAGCCCCCGCTGCCATAGAACTTGATGCCGTTCGGATAGGCGTCGGAGATCGACATCGTCACGCCGTTGGCGTAGACGGCTTCGGTCTTGAACTTTCCGTGCACGTTCCACAAGCCGTGCGTTGGGAACTCGGCTGCCCCCCAGATTTCGACCGGCCCGGTGTGCTCGGTATTCATGCCCCAGTGGGCGGTGTCCACATGGTGCGCTCCCCAGCCCGTGATCATTCCCGCGCCAAACTGCTCGCATCGCAGCCAGCCCGGCCGGTCAAAACCGTCTTGTGGATGGACCCGGATCTCGGTGTAATAGACCACCGGCGTCGATCCCAGCCACGCATCGTAATTCAGGTTCGGCGGGACCGGCATTTCGGCAGCCTCCGGGCCCGAGGGATCGACCGGCAGCCCGATCTCCACGTGCTTCAGCTCGCCGATCCGTCCATTGCGCACCAATTCGCAGGCGCGATGGAACTGCTTCCAGGACCGCTGCTGCGATCCGATTTGCAGAATCCGCCCCGACGCGCGCACCGCGTCCGCCATATACCGGCCTTCGGCAATGGTCAGCGACGCGGGCTTTTGCAAATAGACGTCCTTGCCTGCGCGTACCGCATCGACCGCCAGAATCGCGTGCTGGTGATCGGGCGTTGAGATCAGGACGGCGTCGATGTCCTTGTTGGCCAGCAGTTCGTCATGGTTGTCGTAGCCGATCACGCCGTCGTAGGGCTTGCCGGTCTTCTTCGCGTAATAGCCGTTCACCAGCGTCTTGGCCAGTCCGATCCGCTTAGTGTCCAGATCGCAGACAGCCATGATGCGCGCAGAATCGTATTTCCAGACCCCTGGGATGTCGTGGACGCGAGAGATCCGGCCGGCGCCGATCGCGCCCACGTTGATCCGGTTGCTCGGAGCCGTCGCGCCGAAGACGGTTGCCGGCACGATCGCCGGGAAGCCAACCATGGCTGCGGCCCCCACGCCTGTCCGGAGAAACGATCGCCGCGTGCCCTCTCGTTTTTCTGCCATTAAGCCGATCTTCTCACACGCGGCGAAGAAGCGATAAAGGCTGGGTTGTGGGTAGGTGCTGTGGAGGGTTTGTTGCGACCGGGGCCGCCGGGCGGCGGCCCCGTTGAACCGGCGCGACTAGCGATGGTGCCCACCGCCGCCGCTGGAGTGGCCGCCTCCGCTAGAGTGTCCGCCTCCGCTCGAATGGCCGCCGCCGCTGGAGTGTCCACCCGAGTAGTGGGACCCTCCGCCGAAAGAGCGCGGCGCAGAATACGAGCGCGGCGCAGAAAAGCTCTGGCGCGGAGCCGAGTACGATCTCGACGCGTAGGATCCGCTACCACGCGGCGCCGCGTAGCCGGAAGAGAAGGACCGGCCGTATGACGGCGAACTCCGGTAGCCCTGCGCAGAGCCGTACGAGCGATAGTTCGCCGCCGGAGCCCGGTAGCTCCGCGAACCGCCATTAGCGGCATAATTCGCCGATGGCTGCCGGTAGGATCCCGCGGCGGACCGCCCGGCTGACAGGGACCGGTTGGCTGTGCCGAAGTTTCGCCAATTTGTGCCGGGGCGTCCCGAGCCGTTGCTGGCCCGGGCTGCGCCTGCGAACCGGGTCGAGTTAAAGCGGCTCGCCACGGCGCGGCTCGAATAGGGAACGCCCATCCGGTGGCCGGGATCGTGCGTCCAGGGAACGCGCCCCCCTGCGAATCCGTGGCCCCCAAAACCGCCGTAATGTCCAAAACCGAATCCGAAGCGGCCGAAGAAGCCGAGATTCAGAAACAAGCCCCGGCCGAACCAGCCGCAGCCCCATCCCCAGCCACCCCAGCCACCCCAGCCGGGGAAGAAGGCGCCCATGTAAATTCCCGGGCCGAATCCGAATCCCCAGCCGAGACCAGCCGGGTACCACAGGTCGGGGTATGCATCCCAGACCGGCGGGCCCCAGACGTAATATGGGCTGTAAGTCGGGACGTAGATCACCTGCGGATCGGCCGGCTGGATCTCAATGGCGTTCTGGCCGTTCTGCGTGTCCATCCTCACTACCTGTTGCGGCGTGGTGGCCAGCCTGCCGTTGGCCCTGGCCCGCGCGCGCATTCTCTGCACGGCGCTCATCACGTCGGCCTGCTGGGCCAGGAACGCGTTGCCAAGGTCGGTGGTCCACCGGATGTCATTGGCCAACAGCGCGAGCGCATCGGGAAACGCCACCAGGGCCTGGACGCTAGGATCCCAATTCTGGCCCTTGGCAGCGTCCATCAGTTGAGTTCCGTGGAGGTTGCCGTTCTGCGCGAGCCACTGTTGCGCTTCGGTGACCTCGAGCGGGTAGGTGCTCGCGGCCAACACCTGGCTGAGCAAGGGGTCGGGGTACAGCGCGACCGGCGCGACCAGGTTTTCCAACTGGTCCGGCGACATAAGCGGCGCAGCCTGTTGCGCTTCCGGCGGCCCCGCCGGCGGCCCCGCCGGCGCTTGGGCAAAGCTCGGGGCAAGGGCGATCAGTAGCGCGCCGGCAGCCGCCACTACCCGCCGGATTGCCGTCCCACTCGATAATGTTCTCATTTCTCTACCGCCTTCCGCCCCTCTTCTATGCAAACCGAGGTCCGTAATGCAACCCACTGAAAAAAAGCTGCTTAGCTCTCGCCTTGGGCGCGGCCCCTGGCCGAAAACCACCACTGCGGCTGGAATGGGCCGACCGGCTCGCGGTGGAGAGGGGGAAACCGCCGCGGAGCACGACCCGCGCAGGGCGGGAACGCACCCGGTGCTATACTTTCCGACGTGACGGACGGCCGCCGATGGCCCGGTGCTGCGTTGCTGAGGCGATTCGCCCGTGGACGGCTCCGGCCGCCTCTCCGCGGGTGCGTGGATGTGTGTCACGACGGCCGCATTGAAGGATGGGCTTGGGACAGGAGCAACCCCGATAGCACCGTTCGGGTGGACATTCTCCACGAGGATGTTTCAATCGGGACGGTTGCCGCCGGGGATTATCGTGAGGACCTGCTGGCAGCAGGCATCGGGGACGGAATGCACGGGTTCCGGTTTCCGTTGCCGAAGAGCGTAAACTCCGATTGCGTAAAGGTCATGATCGCCGGGACCAACATAGAGCTCCCGCGCCGTAAGTCGAAGCCGGCCTCCGTTCCCGAGTACTATCGGCTCTTCGTCCCGTTGCTATCGAATGGTGTCTGGTGTGTCGATGAGATCTCTCTGAGCGACTCGACGTTGCGCTTCGCCGGCTGGGCGTTTCGCTCCCCCGCCGTCCCCGCAGCTCTGTGCACTTTCTTCGTCAACGGGCGTCCCTGTCAGTCGACGCGCTTCCCGATGCCGCATGCCGCCGCGGGCCGGCGGTTCCCCTACGTGCCGGACTCGGGAGAGTCCGGCTTCTGCTGTTCGGCGCAAGTGCTGCCGGAAGACGAAGGTGAGTTCGAGCTGGCTTTCGGTCATCGAGCCATGAAGCGAGCGTTTTGGGAGGAGTACAACCAGCACTTCACCATAGACGATCTGCCGCTGCCCGAACCCGAACGGCGCGAACGCGTACACGGCAGCCGGGACGAAGCCAGCTTTCGCCTGGAGGGCTTTTCGGCCTACTGCAAACTGGAGAAGGCGTTGCGCCGCGTGGGGCGGAGTTACGACGACTGCCCGCGCATTCTCGACTGGGGATGTGGTTGCGGACGCGTCACGCGCTACTTTGCGCGTAATCGCAAATCGTCCGTTCACGGCGTGGACATCGATTCGGACAACATTGGCTGGTGCCGCCGCAATCTCGCTTTTGGATCGTTTGCGACCGTTCCGCTGCACCCGCCCCCGGTGGCGCCGGCCGAACGCTTCTCGTTAGCGATAGGCATCTCGGTGTTCACCCATTTGCGCGAAGACGCCATGCTGGAATGGCTCCAATGGTTGGCGCGGGTGCTCGAGCCGGACGGACTCGCAATGGTCTCTCTGCACAGCGACTTTGCATGGGCGCGCAGTGCGGCGATGCCGGAGCATCTTTACCAAGAATGGCGCAGCAAGGGAATTCTCGACGAACTCCACAATGCAGCTCTCGAGTCGGTGCTCGCGAAGGAAGATCGTTCTTATTACAGGAACACGTTTCACACCTCTCAGTATCTGAACGCCACGTGGTCCCGCTACTTCGACATTCTCGAGGTGCTTCCCGGCTACATAGGCAACCTGCAGGACCTTGTTATCATGCGCTCGAAG
The DNA here is from genome assembly GCA_963719445.1 of Bryobacterales bacterium. Classification (GTDB taxonomy): domain Bacteria; phylum Acidobacteriota; class Terriglobia; order Bryobacterales; family Bryobacteraceae; genus DASWZN01. Next base: position 446,179 of record OY970385.1, on the reverse strand, counting down.
CAAGCGGCTGGGATGGGCTCGTAGCGCAGTGCGTCTCAAGTCTCAGAACAGCAGCCGCAGCGAAAACTGGAAAGTCCGCGGCGCGTTCCACTGCCACAACTTGGCAGGCGGAACCGCCTGCCCCACCTTAGAACGTCACACCCACCAGCAGGTCCGCCTGGTTCTTCGTCGAGTTCAGCCCGCCGTCGGGAGCGGAAAAGGCGTCCGCGGTCCAGTGCGTGTACCGGAGTTCTCCGAATACGCCAATTGGCAGATGGCGGAACTCCAGGCCTGCGCCGGCGGCGATGCCTTTCGTGAAGCCGTGGCTCAGTTCGGCCGGGTGGCTGGTTTGGCTCACGGCTATTGCACATTCAGGACAGGTCATACTCAACGTCTGGTTGACTCCTTGAAGAGTCCGGAACGCGACGCCGCCCTCGACGTACGGCTGGAGCGGCCCCAGTTTGCTCACGCCGTACTTGGCCAGCAACGGGACCTCCCACGAGTTGGACGTGGTGGCGCTCGTCTCCCCGCTCGGAAGACCCAGCGTGGCGGAAGCGAAATTCAGCCGCCTGTAAAGCAGGTCCGCCTTCAAGGCCAGGTGAAACGGGAGACCCAACTCGGCGGTGGCGCCAAAGGTGTAGCGGTGGGTGCTCGCAGAGTAAATCGGAGAGCCGGTCGGAATGACCACCGGAATGGCACTGCTGGTGCTTGTGTTAAACGTGCTGGTTAGCGGGATGCCCCCTTCGATCCCAAACCGGAACGACTGCGCGCAGCCGATGGAGGCAACCAAGAGCAGCAGGAACAGCGGTTTTTGCAGGCCCTGAGTCATATGAGCATCCTCCCACGGAAACAGATCCTATTCTCCCATGACGGCCCGCGAGGCTTGGTGGTTTCCGCTAACGCACCGGGCCGATCCGCTCCAGCGGCCAGTAAACGAACACCGCCTTGCCATAGATGCAACTGCGGGGAACCAGACCCCAGTTACGGCTGTCGTTAGACGAGTTGCGATGGTCGCCGAGCACGAAGTAGTGGGCCGGCTCGACGGTTCGGGCCGGCATGGACAGGGTGTCGCGGTATCGCTCCGGCACGTAGTCTTCCAGCAGCCGCTTGCCGTTGAGATACACCACTCCGCGGTCGATCCTGACTGTGTCGCCCGGGACGCCGATCACCCGCTTGATGTAAGACTTGGTCTGGTCGCCCGGATACCAGAAAACCACCAGGTCGCCGCGGTTCGCCTCCTCGATGCCGAACCGGTAGATGAACTTGTTGACGAAGATGCGCTCCTGATCCACCAGCCCCGGCATCATGCTGGTGCCTTCGACCTTGACCGGCTGGTAGATGAAGATGATCACCACCACGGCGATCACTACCGAAACCGCCAGGTCGCGCAGCCAGCCTAGCATCGCCGCCAGCGCGGAGCGGCGCGCCGCGGCGGGTGCAACCTGATTCGATCCGGCGTGGTCTTCGCTCATTGCCCCAGAAACAGAGTGCCGATTCCATTATAGAGGACCGCGCCCGTCAGGGAACGGTCCGCGCTAGAATCGGGGTTCGGTTGGTCTCGAACTCCGATGAAAATCAATCACGTCCTTCCAAGCGCCGCACTCCTGTCCGTGCTGGCCAGCACTCCCGCAGCCGCTGCGGGGGGCTACAAGAACTTCACCGTCTCGGTTTACGCCCGCGCTTACGAGGTGCGGCAGATGAAAGATCCCGCGTGGATCGAGCGGCACTGGAGCGCCATCGAGAAACAGGTGCGGGTCGGCAAGATCTACCTGGAAACGCACCGCGACTTCGTGATGCCCGACGAGGACACCATCGAGCAGGCCAAGCGCTTCTTCGCCGCCAGGGGAATTCGCACCGCCGGCGGTATCACCTTCACCCAGAACGAGCGCGACCGCTTCAAGACGTTCTGCTATTCCGATCCGGCCCTGCGCAAGAAGGCCAAGGAGATCGCCGAGCTCACCGCCCGGCACTTCGACGAGATCATCCTCGACGATTTCTTTTTCACCAACTGTAAGTGCGACGCCTGCATCCGCGCTAAGGGCTCCAAGAGCTGGACCCAGTTTCGCCTGGAACTCATGGACGACGCCGCCCGCAACCTGGTGGTCGGACCGGCCAAGGCGGTCAATCCAAAAGTCAAGTTCGTCATCAAGTTTCCGAATTGGTACGACCATTTCCAGTACCTGGGCTTCGACCTCGAAAATGAGCCCCATATTTTTGACGGTATTTACACCGGCACCGAGACCCGCGATCCCGACTTTTCCGATCAGCACCTGCAGCCCTACGAAGGCTACGCGATTTTCCGTTACTTCGAGAACATCAAGCCCGGCGGGAATGGCGGCGGCTGGGTGGATCCGTTCTCCCGCGGCACGCTGGACCGCTACGGCGAGCAGCTCTGGCTGACGCTGTTCGCCAAGGCGCCGGAGATCACGCTGTTCGACTTCCGTTCGCTGATCGAGCCAGTCCGCCGCGAGGATGGGACGGAAGAGCCGGACACGATGGTGGGCCGCGTCGCCGGCTATGTTTTCGAGACGGTCGACGGCTTCATCGGCAAGCTGGGCAAGCCCGTCGGCATCAAGAGCTATAAACCATTCCACTCCTCGGGCGAGGATTTTTTGCACAACTACCTCGGCATGCTCGGTATCCCGATCGAGCTGACGCCCGTCTTCCCGGCCGAAGAGAAGACCATCCTACTGACCGAATCCGCGAAGTTCGACCCCGGAATCGCCGGCAGGATCAAGGGCCAGTTGCAGGCCGGCAAGAACGTGGTCATTACTTCCGGGCTGCTCAAAGCGCTCCAGGGGAAGGGAATCGAAGACATCGCCGAGATCGAATGCACGGACCGCAAAGCGACCGCCAGCGACTTCTGGCAGCCGTGGCGCCCGGCGATCTGGCATTCGGATGCGCCCATCGTCGTGCCGCAGATCCGCTATCCCACCAACGACGCGTGGGAATTGGTCTCCGCCCTGAGCGCCGGCAAGGGCTTCCCCATCCTGCTCGATGCCGGGTACTCCACCGGCCACCTCTACGTGCTCACCATCCCGGACAACTTCGGCGACCTGTACCGGCTGCCGCCCGGCGTCCTGACGCGGATCAAGGAAGTGTTGATGAGCGACCTCCCTGTGCGCGTCGAGAGCTCCGCGCAGGTGGCGCTGTTCCTCTACGACAACGATTCCTTCATCGTCGAGTCGTTCCAGCCGCAGGGCAGCCAGGTGACCATCGTGACCGACCCGCGCGTCACCCGGCTGCGCGACCTCAGAAGCGGGCAAATCCTGGCCGGCCAGGCGCGCGGCAGCCGCATGACCTTCGACGCCCCGCTGCAGGCGCACTCATATCGCGTTTTCGCCGCGGAGCGGCAGTAGAATTCGGGGACACTCCGGGCTGCAGCGTGGAACGTTCGACCTCCGAACAAGGCAGGCGTGTCCCCGAATTCTTTTGCCGCTTCCGGCGCTCGCGGAACCGGCTATACTGTCGGCAGAACGGGTCCGCGAGGCACCAGGTGGGACGAGCGGCGCGATTTGGAGTGTGTGTCCTGGCGGCGGCCAGCGTGTGCACGGCGGAGACGCAGCGGCACACCGCCAAGATACTGCTCGAAGATGGCACCCCCCTTCTGGAGGCGCCGCAAATCATCATTGGGCGTACCGTGTGGAGATTGCCGGCGTGCACCATCCTGGAGGTGTTCGGGGACGGAACGGTGCACTACGATGTCGATCTGGCGGCCCGCCCGAAGATCCGCTCACCACGGATGTGTGCCCGATCAACATCCGGCTGGAGGGCTACCGCACCACGGACGCCACGCTGCGCCAGGGAGCGGTCGTCGTCCTGAAGCGGGTCGGCGCGCCCCAGGGCTCCAGTGTTTCGATGACCGCTCTCAAGGCTCCGCCGCAAGCCAGGAAGGCTTACGAAAATGGCGTCGCGGCCATGTTGCGGAAGAAGTGGGGCGCTGCGCAGAGGGAGCTCGAACGCGCGGTCGCCATCTATCCCCAATACGCGCCGGCTTGGAGCGACCTGGGCGAGGCTCTGACCGAACAGTCCGAGCCCCGGGAGGCGCGCGCCGCCTGGGAACACGCGGTCGAGGCGGACCCCAGATATCTCAGGCCCTACCAGCAGCTCGCCAAGCTGGCTCTGGAGGAGGGACGCAACGCGGACGCGCTGCGCATCGCCGACCGCGCGGTCCAGATGCGTCCGGTCGAGTTTCCGGGGATCTACTACTACGACGCCGTGGCCAATTACAATCTCAAGAACCTGGACGTCGCCGAGAAGCGCGTTCGCCGCGCCATCGAGCTCGATTTCGCGCGCGAGATCCCGCTGGCGGAGAGCCTGCTCGGTTCGGTGCTGGCGGCCAAAGGCGACTACAAAGGCGCTCTCGAGCACCTGAGAACATATCTGGATCTTTCGCCGGAAGCTACGGATGCCGCGGAGGTGCAGCGCCTCGCCTCGGACCTTGAGCGCGACGATCGAGCGGCGAAGTGAGCCGTCGTCGCCAGGGAGCGGGCGCTACACTAGCGGTTGGGGCGATATGAGACGAATTGCGAGGATGGGAATTTGCGCGCTGGCCGCGGCGGGCGCCGCTCTGGCGCAGCGTGGGATTAGCCAGGAGCACACCGCCAAGATCGTTCTCGAAGACGGCACTCCGCTTCCGACCACCCCGGAGATCATTCCCGCGCTCAATCCCAAGGCCGTGGCATCCAATCGAGCGGCGGCGGCTATCTGCCAGTTTGACGTTTTCGCGAACGGCACGGTGCAGTACGTCGTCCACCCGCAGACCGACACTTTCTGTAAGGGCCTCGAATGCCTCGATGCACAACCCACGGACGCGTGCCCGGTCCGGATCAGGCTGGCGGGCTACCGGACGGCCGAGGTGACCCTGCACCAGGGCGCGGTGATCGTCCTGAAGCGGCTGGGCGACAACGAGGGCACCACGGTTTCCGTGACCGTTCTCAATGCGCCGAAAGACGCCAAAAAGGCTTACGAAAACGGCGTCGCGGACATGGGCCGAAAGAAGTGGGACGCCGCACAGAAGGAGTTCGAACGCGCGGTTGCGGCCTATCCGCAATATGCGCCGGCCTGGAGCGATCTGGGGGACACTTTGGTGCAGGAGTCCAAGCCCCAGGAGGCGCGCGCCGCTTGCGAGCACGCGCTGGCAGCGGACCCCAAGTACCTCAGACCCTATATACAACTGGCCAGGCTGGCGTTGACCGAGGGGCGGACAGAGGATGCGGTCAGCATCACGACCCGCGCGCTGGCGCTGAATCCGGTCGAGTTTCCCGGCCTGTACTATTACGACGCCGTGGCGGATTTCAGGCTCAAGCGCCTGGACGACGCCGAGAGGAGCGCGCGCAGGGCCGTCGAACTCGACACCAACCATGAGATTCCGGTCGCCGAAAGCCTGCTGGGCTCGGTCCTGGCCGTGAAAGGCGATCGCGCCGGAGCCATCGAGCACTACAGGAAGTACCTGCAGCTTTCACCGAAAGCGACGGACGCCGACCAGGTGAGGCAGCGCATCGCCGGGCTCGAGTCAGCGGCCCAGAAGTGACACGGCGGGGTCCGTCCAGGTCCATCGAAACGTAAGGTACTAGTACCATCATAGGCATTCAGTTTGGCGTGCCTGGTACCGATATTACTAAGTGGTGAAACGATGCGATGCAACAACTTGCTGACGAGCACTATAATGGATAGTTGGTCAACATGGATTAGTGTCGACCAAGGAGATCGAGGTGTCTTAGAGTAAGTACCGGTTGCAGGGATGACCACGAGTGATCGAGTGACGGTTGCGGTGCTGGCATCCACGCCGGCGGTGTGCTCGGAGCTCCAGGTGTGTTTGGGGCGGTTGCCTGTGCGCTTGGTGCTCGAGGAGCGCGTGGCCCGGCCCGATCCGGCCGTCCTCTCCCGCTTGCTGAGCCTGCAGCCGGACCTGGTGCTCGTGGAGCAGCCCGCGGATCGCAGCTCGATTCAAGCTCTGCTGCGGACGCTGGCCAAAGCTTCGCCTGCTTCCACGCTTGTTCTCGTCAACCAAAGCGCCGACCCGGACGCGATTCTCGAGGCCGTTCACGGCGGGGCGCGCGACTACCTGTACGTGCCGTTCGGGGATGCTTTGGCGGGGGTCATCGAGCGGCTCCAGGGTGCGCGCCAAAAGGCGCCGAGCGCCGCGCCGCGCACGAGAGGCCGTGTGATCGGCTTCCTGTCGGCCAAGGGCGGATGCGGAGCCAGCACCGTGGCGGTGCACACCGCAGTCAGTCTGGCGGCTGAGAGCGGCAAGCCCACGGGGCTGGCCGATTTCGATTTGACTTGCGGGCTGGTGAAGTTCCTGACCAACGCCCGCAATCAGTACACGGTTGTGGACGCGGCCGCGAGTGCGAGCCGGCTGGACGACAGCTTTTGGAGCGCTTTGGTCAGCGAATGCTCCGGGATCGAGGTGCTGGCGGCGCCGGCCCCGCTAGCGCTGAAGGAATATCCCGAAGCGGCGCAGTTCTGCGCGGTGCTCGACTTCATGCGTTTCCGGTACGCCTGGAGTGTGGTCGACCTGGGGCGGGGAATCCACGCCTTTCCCGTTTCTCTGCTGGAGCACATCGACGAGATTTACGTGGTGGCAACGCCCGAGCGGACTGCGCTCGCGCAGGCCAAGCGGGTGGCGGACTGCCTCCGGCACGGCTGCGGCTTCAAGAACGTGCGCCTGATCGTGAATCGCAGCCCGGCTGCCGCTACTCTCGAGATGGAGAGGCTCACCGGCCTCGAGGTGTACGCCACGCTCGTGGATGCCGAGAAGGATCTCCACGATGCCCTGGCCGACAGTCGCCTGGTCTCCGAGAAGGCCCAGATCAGCAGACAGTTCGGAACATTCGCCAGGCGGGTGGCCGGCCTGACGAGCGAAGAGGCAGAGCCGGCAAGCGGTCTGGCAACGGGTGTCCGCAAGCTGTTTGGAAGGTTGCGGCAGGTGACGCAGGGGCGCGCCTCCGAAGGCGCCGCCGTCTCGCCCGATGCGGCCTGGGAGACGCTCTCGCGCAACGCCGAGGCCGCCTTCCGGAGCGGACAGTACGATTTGGCCGCAAGGCACCTGGCCCAGGCGGTCGAGGAAGCACGCTCGTTTGGCGAGGGTGACCCCCGCTTCGGCCGGTCGCTCAACCGGCTCGGTGTGGTGCAGTGCCACCAAGGGCGCTATGCGGAGGCCGAGCGTTCTCTGAAGACCGCCGCCAAGATCCTGGAACGGGCGCTCGGCGAAGCGGATGCTTTAGTGTTGGAGGTCCTCTCGAACCTGGCGGGCGTCTACAAAGCTACCCGGCAGCACGAGACCGCGCGGCAGCTCTATGAGGCGGTGCTGAAGACCGCGGAGAGCGCGCTCGGGCCCCAGCACACGATGGTGGCCTGGATTCTGGACGGACTGGGCGACGTGCACCTGGCGCAAAACGAGCCGACGGCCGCGCTGTACGCCTACCGGCGCGCTCTATCCATCAAGGAACAGACGCTGGGTCCCAACGATTGGGACGTAGCCGTCACCCTCGACAAGATCAGCGCGTTCTATCACGCCCTGGGCCGTTACAACGAGGCCGAGCCGTTGCTCTGGCGTTCGATCGAGATCCGAGCCGCGGTGCTCGGACAAGGATCTTCCTCTCTGTCGAAGCATTTCATCTTGCTCGGAACGCTGTACACGGCGCAACGGAGATACCCCGAAGCGGAGCGGCTGCTGAGGTACGGCATTGCGACCGCCCCGCCCACGGAGCGGGCCGACGAACTGGTGCCCACGCTCCACAAACTGGCGGAGGCCTGCGAAGGCCAGGCCCGGTTTGGCGAGGCCGAGTCGATCCGCTCCCTTGCCCGCCAGATCAGCTCTGGCGGGGCCGACCCCGCCAAGGTTCTGGCCCGCGAATTCGGCTCCAGCCCGGTCGTGGCCCCCAACGCGCCCAGGAGTTTGCGGGAGGGTTGGGCGCAGACGAGCTTCTAGAAGCGGCGCGACGGGCGCCTTCAGAACTCCAGCGTTTCGCCGGGCTTGATCCCGTATTTGGCCGCCATCCCGCCCGCCAGCTCCAGGACGTACTGCGCGCGGAAGTGCCCGCCGTAGGTGGGGCACTGCCCCGGCCCGGTCTTGCAGGGTGGCGTATTGGCAGCGATCTCCACCACGCGGCGCTCCGAATCCATCCAGATGATGTCTAGCGGGATGCGCACCTGGTACATCCAATACGGATAGTTCCCCGCCTCTGCGTGCAGGAACAGCATGCCGTGGTCCGGCGCCAGGGAATCGCGGAACATCATCCCGCGGGCCATGTCCTGCGGGTTGATGAGCACCTCGGCCCGGATCTGCCGGCCTGCGGGGAGCGTGACCAGGCGGCTGCCGAAGTCCGCCAGGGTGTCGGTTTTGGGGCCGCAGCCGGCCAGAGCCAGGGCAAGGAAGAGCAGGGCGGCTAAGCGCATGGACTAAAATAATAGCGAGAAGCAGCGTCTCGCCGCCATGCGCAGCATTTGGAAGCGTTTTGTCCTCACACTCGAGATGATCAAGTTCGAGCACTCGATCTTTGCGCTTCCGTTTGCCGGCGTGGGCGCGCTGCTGGCCGTGCGCGACGCCAACTACAAAGCGCCGGGTCTGGCGGCGAAGCTGGTTTGGATCGTGGTGGCGATGGTGGCCGCGCGCTCGGCGGCGATGTCCTTCAACCGGCTGCTGGACGCGGACCTGGACGCGCGCAACCCGCGCACGCGTTCGCGGCACCTTCCCTCCGGCGCGCTGTCGAAGTCCTTCGCCTGGGGCTTCCTGGCCGCATCGACCGTGGTGTTCCTGGCCGCGGCGCGCATGCTGAGCCCGCTCTGCCTGGCTCTGGCGCCGGTGGCGCTCCTGGTGCTATGGGGCTACTCGTTTACGAAACGCTTCACCACGTTCTCGCACCTGGTGCTCGGCCTGGCGCTCGGCCTCGCGCCCGCCGCCGTCTGGATCGCGTTGCGCGGATCGCTCGACTGGCGCATCCTGCCGCTCACCGCTGCGGTGATGCTCTGGACCGCGGGCTTCGACATCATCTACGCTTGCCAGGACTACGAATTCGATTTGGCCGAGGGCCTCTTCAGCTATCCGCGGCGGTTCGGTATCGCGGGCGCGCTTGCCGTCGCGCGCGGCTTCCACGTCTTGATGCTGGCCTGCCTGCTGGCGCTGGTCTGGGCGTTCAACCTGGGGCCGATCAGCCTGGCCGGCCTGGCGGCCGTGGGCGCGCTGCTGGCTTACGAGCACAGCCTGGTGAAGCCGCACGACCTGTCGAGAGTCAACGCGGCGTTTTTCACCGTGAACGGCTACGTCAGCGTGCTATTCTTCGGGTTCTGGGCCGCCGACATTTTACTCCTTCGCTCTGGGGCTTGAAATGGAAATCGTGATCGAGGACCAGCGTCTGAAGCCGATACTCGAGAAAGTCGCGGCGCAAACGCGCCTGGACTACGGCGATGGCCTGGCGCTCTACGGCACCACGGACCTGCTGGCGCTGGGCTACATGGCCAACCTGGTGCGCGAGCGGCTGCACGGCAACGTGACCTACTTCAACGTCAACCGGCACATTAATCCCACCGACGTGTGCGTGGCGAGCTGCCGCCTGTGCGCTTTCGGCAAGAAGGCCAAGGATCCGCGAGCCTACACCATGTCGCTCGAACAGGCGTGGGAGACCGCCGGCCGCGGATACAGTGAGGCGGTCACCGAGTTCCACATCGTGGGCGGGCTGCACCCCGAGCTGACGCTCGACTGGTACTGCGAGATGTTTCGCGGCCTCAAGCAGCGTTTCCCGCGCGTGCACCTGAAGGCGCTCACCATGGTGGAGATCGCCTATCTGGCGAAGCGGAGCAAGACGGCGTACGCGGAGGTGATCGGCCGGCTGATCGAGGCCGGCGTGGATTCGCTGCCCGGCGGCGGCGCCGAGATCTTTTGCGAGCGCGTGCGGCGCATCATCTGCGACCACAAGATCGCTGGGGAGGAGTGGATCGAGGTGGCCCGCACCGCCCACCGTATGGGCCTCAAGACGAACTGCACCATGCTTTACGGCCACATCGAGAACGCGGAGGATCGCGTCGATCACCTGCTGAAGCTGCGCGCGCTCCAGGACGAAACGAACGGGTTCCAGACCTTTATCCCGCTGGCGTTTCACCCCGACAACACGCCGCTGCAGCACGTCCCCAGAACCACCGGCTTCGACGACCTCAAGAGCATCGCCGTGGCGCGCCTGCTGCTCGACAACATCCCGCACGTGAAGGCCTACTGGGTGATGATGACGCCGCGCATCGCCCAGGTGGCGCAGCGTTTCGGCGCCGACGACATCGACGGCACCATCGTCGAGGAGAAGATCTACCATGACGCGGGGGCGACCACGGCGCAGTCGATGCGGCGCGGCGAGCTGCTCCACCTGATCCGCGAATCCGGCCGCGACCCGCTGGAGCGCGACACACTGTACCACCCGGTCACCCGCACCGACACGACGTTCACCGTTATGGTCTGATCGGTCCGCGGAACCGAGCCGCGGTTGCACACGCAACGCCGGTCTGGTTATGGTGGTACTGTCGTTGGGGCTGGGAGGGGTCAGATGGACGCGAAGGTCAGACTGGCTGGGTTGTTGCCGGTTCTCGGGGCGGCGCTGCTTGCGCAGAGCGCACCGCAGAGGCTGGATGTGCCCTTTGTTCCCACGTCGCAGGCCCTGGTGGTCGAGATGCTCAAGCTCGCCAACGTCACCAAAGCGGACACGGTGTATGACTTGGGCTGCGGCGACGGGCGCATCGTGATCGCGGCGGCGAAGGAGTTCGGCGCACACGGAGTGGGCGTGGACATCAACCCGGAGCGGATTCAGGAAGCCAACGAAAACGCGCGCCGGGCTGGCGTTACAGACAAGGTGAAGTTCATCGAGGGCGACCTGTTCACCGCCGAAATCCGCCCGGCGACCGTGGTGACGCTGTACCTGCTGCCGTCGGTGAACCTGAGGCTGCGGCCGCGCCTCCTGAGCGAGCTAAAGCCGGGCACGCGGGTCGTCTCCCACAGTTTCGACATGGACGACTGGAAGCCCGACAAGACCGTGGAGGTGGACGGCAGCCACCTCTTCCTGTGGGTGATTCCGGAGAAGAAGTAGCGGTTTAGCCCCAGGCCACGGCGCCGGCCATGTGCCCGCCCTCTTTGCGGCCGTCAGAAGCAAGGTGACTGCTGCGATTCCGCAGCCGGTTTTGGTCTACGCCCGGTTTCGCGGAACCGTGCCAGGACCGCACCGCTGGCGTCGCTCACGTTGTCGTTTTCTGGTCGGAACTCTCGTCGGGCCCTGAACTCGGTTTCGAATCATGTTGGCAATCCGGCGCGTCCCGGATAAAATGGTTTGGCTTGACTTGTAGGCCGCCTTCTTCGCGGCCGGCGAGGCCGCGAACCAGGACGTAAAGGTCAGCTTAGGAGGGAGTAAAGTGGCTTCTCCGATTCCGCAGCGGATTCGGGATCTCGTATCCGCGTTGGCCAGGGCCGCACGCTCGTCTTCGGCGGGCTCCAGCGGCGCCACCAACACTGTCCTCCGCCTGCGCGGCGAGGCGCCGGTGGCCTTGTACGAGCGCGACGACCCACATTCTCGCATCATTGCCGAACTGACGCCGGGGACGCTTGTGGTGGCCTTCGACTCTCATTCCAAGATGCGGCAGGTGGTCACCCCGGATCGCACTTTCGGTTACATTTCGCGGGCGGCCGAGTTGGAAAGCGTTCCGATGGCGGCCGAAGACGTGTTCCAGGCGGCTGCGGCCGCGAGGGAGGCCGCGACCGAACCGCCGCCAGTTCCGCCCGTGGAGCAGACCGTCGCAGGACCGCTGCCGGAATCGCAAGCCGCGCCCGCGGCCGCGACCGAACCGTCGCCAGCCCCGCCCGTGGTGCCGGCCGCCGCGGAACCACCGTTGGAAACGAAGGCCGCGACCGAACCGTCGCTAGCCCCGCCCGTGGTGCCGGCCGCCGCGGAACCACCTGCCGAATCGAAAGCCGCGACCGAGACCGTGACCGAAGCGGTGTCAGCCGCGCCCGTGGCCCCGGCCGCCGGAGAACCGCCGTCGGAATCGAAAGCCGCGCCCGCGGCCGCGATCGAACCGCCGCCAGCCCCGCCCGTGGCCCCGGCCGCCGCGGAGCCATCGTCGGAATCGGAGGCCGCGACGGAGACCGCGCCCGAACCGATGTCAGCCACGCCCGTAGCCCCGGCCGCCGCCGAACTGCTGCCGGAATCGACGGCCGCAACGGAGGCCGCCACCGAGCCTCCGCCAGCCCCTGCCGTGGCCCCGGCCGCCGCGGAGCCATCGTCGGAATCGGAGGCCGCGACGGAGACCGCGCCCGAACCGATGTCAGCCACGCCCGTAGCCCCGGTCGCCGCCGAACTGCTGCCGGAATCGACGGCCGCAACGGAGGCCGCCACCAAGCCTCCGCCAGCCCCTGCCGTGGCCCCGGCCGCCGCAGAACCGCCGTCGGAATCGGAGGCCGCGACCGAACCTTCGCCAATCCCGCCCGTGGCACAGCCCACCGCGGAACCGTCCCGGGAATCGGAAGTCACAACTAAGGCCGCCGCCGAACCAACGCCGGCGCCCGGCGCCACACCAGCGCCCAACCCTTAGCCCAAACTCGTGTCTCTGGAGGTGCTGGCTTGGGTTGTAGTAGGGCTCCTGGTCGCCGGCGGCTCCGTCATCGCCGTTCTGCAGTTGGTGAGGGCGATCCCTGAACCGCCCTGAGCCCCGCCGCGCCGGTTTCCCGCGTCGCCGGGCGCACCGCGTTCTCACCGCGCGCGTTGCTGTCCACCGTGCAGATCATCAGGAATATGCCGAGCATGGCCGCACCGGTGATGAAAATGACGGCGCTCATCGGTTTATCGTGGCGCAGGTGCATGAAGAACAGGGCCACCAGCGAGGCCTTGATGCTGGCGATGCCGAGCGCGATGATGACGTTCCAGGATCCGAACTCGCAGCCCGCCGCCAGCACCGTGATCACGGTCAGCGTGAGCAGCGCTCCCAGGACTTTCGCGTAAGTGCCCGCCGGCGTTCGGTGTGCGTCCATCGTCGCTCTCCTACTTGATGAGGTACAGAAGCGGGAACAGGTAGATCCAGATGAGGTCCACCAGGTGCCAGTAAAGACCCGTCAGGTCTACGGGCGTGTAGTAACTGTGCGAGAAGTCGCCGCGAGCCGCGCGGCGCAGCACCCAGGCCATCACAACCATGCCGCCCACGATGTGCAGCCCGTGCAGGCCGGTCATCATGAAATAGAAACTGAAGAACATAAACTGGCCCGGCACGGTGTCGCCTTTGTGCGAATAGAAGCGGCCCGGCAGCAGCCCCTCGTGGAATTTGTGCGAGTATTCGACGTACTTGATGCCGAGAAAAATGCCGGCGCAAATGAGCGTGAGCAGCAGATAGACGATGACGCGTTTCCGCCGGTCCGTGCGCGCGCTGTGGACCGCCATCGCCATGGTGTAACTGGATGTGAGCAGCACCACGGTGTTGATGAAGCCCAGCATGCGGTCCAGGTGGCGGTGCGCCGCCACGAAGGCCTCGCGGTGCAGCGATTGCATGATGGCGAAGCCGACGAACAGGCCTCCGAACAGCAGCAGCTCGGTGACCAGGAAAAGCCACATGCCGATCCTGCCCGCGTCGGCCTGCTGCTCCGCGGTGGTGAAATGATGCTGGAGGAACTCGCCGGGCGGCGCCGCAGTCGCGCTCATGCCTGGACCTCCGCGGCCTCGGGCTCGGGCGTCGAATAGTCATACGGCTCGCCCGTGACGATTGGGACCTTTTCGAAGTTGTGTTCGGGCGGCGGAGAGGCCGTCTGCCACTCCAGCCCGACCGCGCCCCACGGGTTCGCCGGCGCTTCCACCGGCCGCCGCAGCGAGGCCCACAGGTATCCCGCCATGATGACGAAGCCGAGTCCCAGAATCCAGGAACCGACCGTCGAGAAAACGTGCAGCGGCTGGAACTGGTCCAGGTAGTTGTAGTAGCGTCGAGGCATGCCGCGGCTGCCCAGGACAAACTGGCTCAGAAACGTCACGTTGAAGCCGACGAAGATGAGTGTCGCCGAAGCGCGCGCCCACTTCTCCGAATACATCCGGCCGAACATCTTCGGCCACCAGTAGTGCAGGCCGGCTAGAAACGCCATCACCGTGCCGCCCATCATGACGAAGTGGAAATGAGCCACCACGAAGTAGGTGTCGTGTAAGTGGACGTCGGTTGCCAGCGCGCCCAGGAACAGGCCCGTCAGGCCGCCGATGGCGAACAGCAGCAGGAACGAAATGGCGTAAAGCATCGGTGCTTCGAGCGAGATCGAGCCCTTGTACATGGTGGCGATCCAGTTGAACACCTTCACGCCCGACGGAATAGCGACCAGGAACGTCAGGAACGAGAAGATGACGTTGGCCAGCGGCGACTGGCCGCTCACGAACATGTGATGGCCCCAGACCAGGAAGCTGACGCCGGCGATGGCGATGCTCGAATACGCGATGGCCTTGTACCCGAAGATGGTCTTGCGCGAGAAGCACGGAATCACTTCGGAGATAATCGCCATGCCCGGCAGGATCATGATGTAAACGGCCGGGTGCGAATAGAACCAGAAGAAGTGCTGGAACAGAATCGGATCGCCGCCGAGCTGGGGGTTGAAGATGCCCACGCTGAATACGCGCTCCATGATGATCAGCAGCAGCGTGATTCCGAGCACCGGCGTCGCCAGGACCTGAATGATGGCGGTGGCGTAGATGCCCCAGGCGAACAGCGGCATCCGGAACCAGCCCATGCCGGGCGCTCGCAGCTTGTGGATGGTGGCGATGAAGTTGATGCCGGTGAAGATCGAAGAGAAGCCCAGGACGAAGGCGGCGAAGGTCATCAAGCCCACCGAGCCGTTGGTGGTGGTCGAGTAGGGAGTGTAGAACGTCCAGCCGGTATCGACGCCGCCGGTGACCATAGCCGCGACCGCGAGTACGGCGCCGGCCACATAGATGTAGTAGCTGGCCAGGTTCAGGCGTGGGAAGGCGACGTCCTTCGCCCCCAGCATCAGCGGCAGGACGAAGTTACCCAGCGCCGCCGGGATCGACGGAATAATGAACAGGAAAATCATGATCGCGCCGTGCAGCGTGAAGACGCGGTTGTAAGTGTCGGCGCTCATGATGTTGTGGCCAGGCTTGAGCAGCTCGATGCGGATGAGCATGGCGAAGATCCCGCCCAGCAAAAACGCGAACAGAATCGAGGCCAGATACATCACGCCGATGCGCTTGTGGTCTACGGTAGTCAGCCACGACTTGAAGCCGCGCGGAGTGCTGAGATAGTTGTCGCTCATTTCTGTGCCTTTACGAACTCCACCAGCGCCTGGATCTCGCGCTCGCGCAGCATGCCCTGGAAGGTGGGCATGATCGGCTCGAAGCCGGCCACGATCTTGGCCTGCGGCAGCAGGATCGATTCGCGCACGTAGTTCTCGTCAACCATCACCGACCTGCCGTCCGAAAGCTTGACCGGATGACCCCAGATGCCCTTGAAACTGGGGCCCTGGCCGCGCGTGCCGTCGAGCGAGTGGCAGGTGCGGCAACCGCGGCTGGCATAGAGCGTCGCGCCGAACTCGGCCAGCGGCATGTTCTTGCCCGCGTCGCCGCCGGTAGCGAGCCAGTCGTTGTACTTCTTCTCATCGTCCACGTAGATCTTGGCGAGCATCGTGGAGTGGCCCTGGCCGCAATACTGGGTGCACTCGAGCTGGTGCACGCCCGGCGCCGTCGCCTCGAACCAGAGCTGGGTGTAAGTATTCGGAACTACGTCCTGCTTGATGCGGAACGTGGGAACGAAAAACCCGTGGATCACGTCCTCCGACGTCATGACCAGCTTCACCGGCTTGCCCAGCGGCACGTGCAACTCGTTGATGGTCCGGACGCCATTGGGATACTCAAACTGCCACAGCCACTTCTTGGCGGTCACCTGAATCTCGAGCGCGTCGCTGGGACTGACGGTGACGTCCATGTAACTGTGGAAGCCCCAGAAGAAAATGAACATCACAACAGCGAGCGGGATCAGGGTCCAGGCTGCTTCGAGGCCGTGGTGATGAGTAAGATGAGGTGTGCGGTCGGCGGGACCGCGGCGGCGGTAGCGGATGACGAAATAGCCTGTCAGACCCGCCACCAGTAAGAAGAAGAAGGCGCTCACATAAATCAAGAACAGGTAGAGGTGATCCACTCGGCCGGCATATGCCGTGCCCTGAACGGGCATGAGGACGGAACGGATCCAGGCGTTCATGCCGCGGCAGCTCCTTCGCGCCTCCACAGGCGCACCAGAACGAAGCCCAGAATCAATACGGTGAGCACGCCGCCGGTGCGCATCAGGTTCGTGGCAAACAGCACGTATCCGTGAGCCTGCGGGTCGTAGTGGAAGCAGTAGAGCAGGATGCGGTCGGTAGAGAGCGAAAACTTCGACTCCGACGCTTCGACAAGCGCCAGGCGCAGGTCGCGCGGGCTGAACTGGATTCCGTACAGATACCGGGAAACCTTGCCCTCGGGCGTCAGGATCATGATGACGGCGGGATGAGCGTATTGCGCCTGGCGCTCGTCGTAGCGGTAACGAAAGCCGAGCTGGTCGGCGAGCTTCTTGACGTTGCCGTGGTCGTCGGTGAGGAAGTGCCAGCCGGAGGCCGGGCGGCCGTAGGTCTCGAGATATGAGGCGCGCTTCCGCTGCGCCAGGTTGAAGGTTTCGGTGGGATCGATCGAGATCGTGACCACTTCGAACTCGTTCCCGGGCGTCCACGGAATCTCCCGGAGCGCCGCCGTCTGGCCGTTGAGCAGCAATGTGCAGAGCATCGGGCAGGAGTAATAGACCAGGTTGAGCAGAACCGGCCGGTCCTGGTGAAAGAAGCTGCGCAGCGGGACGGGGTAGCCGTCCTCGCCGGTGAATGTGAGCCCGAGATCGATGCTCTGGCCGAGCCGCTCCTCTACTCCCACGCCGCGCAGCTCCGGCGGCAAGGGTTGGTCGGCAGCCAGCGCGACCGCCGCGGCTAACAGGCACAGGAGCGTCCTACCGTTTCGCATGCGCCTCCTCCACCATCAGGTCCATGGCGCGATTGATCGGCAGGCGCACGGCGCCCTTGGCGCGGTCGATGTAACGGTACGAGTTGAGGTCCGCGTCTTCGCGGGCGCGCAGCGCTTTCAGATCCTCGGAAACCGGCTGCAACTGCTTGACGAAGATCTGCTGGTCCCGCGCGCGGTCGTAATATGCTTCCACGCCGACGATCACCAGCACGAGCAGGATGACGATGCCGGCTCCGACCAGCGCGATCGCCCCGCTGCGCGGCTCGGAGGTTTCAAAACCGGAGGCGTTCTCAGACATTGGTGAACTCCAGCGCCGTCTCGAAACGGATGTCGTCCACGGGCGCGAGCGCATGCGCTCGCAGCCGCCACCAGAAGACCAGCGCGAAGCTTCCCCCCACGGCGGCAAGCGCGGCTAGATCGATCCAGTGCGGCGTGACGCCCTTCTTCGAGAAGATGGGCATCGCGATCCAATAGAGGTCCGTGTATTGCATGAAAAGCACCCAGGCGGCGACTGCGGCCAGCACGCCCAGCTTCCGCTTGGCGGCGCGCGAAATCAACACGAAGAAGGGCACCAGGAAATGTCCGACAACGAGCAGCACGGAAACGCCGCGCCAGCTCCCCACCAGCCGGTCGCGGAACCAGGCGGTCTCTTCGGGAAGGTTCGCGTACCAGATCAGCATGTACTGCGAGAAGGCTATGTAGGCCCAGAAGACCGTCAGCGCGAACAGCCACTTGCCCAGGTCGTGGTAGTGCTCAAGATTCACCGAGAATCGCAGCACGCCGGCTTGGCGGAACGCCAGCAGGATCAGGATCAGCGCGGCGATAAATGCTAGGGCGGCGCCGGAGTAGACATACACGCCGAACATAGTCGAGTACCAATGCGGGTCGAGCGACATCAGCCAGTCGAAGGAGGCCAGCGCGACCGTGACCGTCAGCATGAGTATGCCCGGGGCGCTCCAGCGCTGCGACGATTGGCAAGCGGCAAGGCCCGTCCCGCGCACGGAGTTGCGGTAGAGCTTCCAAGCCCACAGGCTCCACAGCGCAAAGTAAAGCGCGGTGCGGAGGAGGAAGAACTGCGGGTTCAGAAACGCCGCCTTGCCTTGCAGAACCGGGTCCGCCGCCAGTGCCTCCGGGCGCGCCCACTCGTAGAGCGACGGGAGCCCCAGGGCGATCGGCACGAAGAGCGCCGCGCCGAGCGGAATCGTAATCATCGCGTTTTCGGCCATGCGCCGCATGGTGACGCTCCAGGCCGCGCCGGTCACGTGCTGTAGCATCACGAAGAACAACGCGCCGAGCGCGAGCGTGAGGAAGAAGGCGTAAGCAACCAGATACGAAGCGTGGAAGCGAACCGCGTCGAGACGGAACGCGACCGCGCACGCCGCCCAGCCGCCCGCCGCGATCAAGGCCAGCACGTTGCGGCCGCGCCGCCACAGGCCGTAGTCGATCGTGTAGTTCATCGCAACTCGCTCCTGAGCTCTTCCGGAACATCCGCCACCGTGCCCGCCGCGGCGCGCTCGAGCGCACGCACATAGGCGACGATGGCCCAGCGGTCGCGCTCGGCGATCTGAAACCGATAGCCAGGCATAGTGCGCTTGCCGTGAGTA
Organism: Bryobacterales bacterium; assembly: GCA_963719445.1. GTDB lineage: Bacteria > Acidobacteriota > Terriglobia > Bryobacterales > Bryobacteraceae > DASWZN01. Next base: position 427,605 of record OY970385.1, on the reverse strand, counting down.
ATGGTGTCGAAGATCTGGCCATCGGGCATCTGGCGGATGCGCTGCTCGGTGAGGTCGGACGGAAGCCAGGAACTCCGAAGGGGGACGATGCCGCGGCCGGAACCGGTGCGGTCGTGGCACGGGGCGCAGTAGATGTCGAAGCGCTCCTGGCCGCGCAGCAGCGTGCCGCGGTCCATCGGGAGCGGGTTCGCAACGAAAGCGCCATCGAGCACGCCGGCGTAGAAGGCGTCGTCCTCTTTGAGGTGGCCGCGGGCCACCGTTCCCGGAACGGGCCGGCGCAGCTCGCGCCCGTCGCCGAAGAAACGGCTGGCGGTCTGCGGCAGGTACTTGGGCTGGTCCTTCATGTCCGGGAAGATCTGTATGGGCGGCGTGCGTCTGGTGCCGCAGCCGGCCACCAGCAGAACGGACAAGGCGATGGCGGCGCGCTTCATTCGGCGATCACCTCCACATGCTCGCCGCCCAGGGCGCGCAGGACTTCGGCCGCGCCGTCGGCGTCGAAGCAATCGGAATCGGCTTCGATCGCGAGCAGGAACCTGTCGTCGGTCGCGCGCTCAAAGCGCGAATGCTGGAACACCGGGTGATAGAGGCGCGGCAAGCCGTTGAACAGGAACATGCCGATCACTGCGCCGAAGGAGGCGAACAGCACTGCCAGCTCGAATATGACCGGGATGGAGAATTCGAATGCGAAAAGCGGCTTGCCCGCGACGACCAGCGGGTAATCGACGGCGCCGGTCCACCAGATCAGCATGAAGGCCGCGAAGGCGCCCGCCAGGCCCGCAATCAGCACGATCCAGCCGAGACGCGAACGCTTCTCGCCGAGCGCTTCATCGATGCCATGCACCGGAAACGGCGTGAACGCATCCAGCCGGGAGTAGCCGCGCTCGCGCGCCGAGCGAATCGCCTCGAGCAGGTTCTCCGGCGAATCGAATTCCGCCACGGCGCCATAGGCTGCCAGTTCCTGCGCCGCGGAGCTGCCAGGTTGCTCGAGGATCGAATCTTCCAGGTGGCTCATGGCCGGTCTCCCGAATGCGCGCTGTCCGCCGCGATCATGCCTTTCACCTCCGCCATGGAGATCATGGGCAGGAAGCGCACGAACAGCAGGAAGAGCGTGAGGAACAGGCCGAAGCTGCCGGCGAGTGTCAGCATGTCGACTGGCGTCGGCCGGAAGTAGCCCCAGCTCGATGGCAGAAAATCGCGATGCAGCGACGTCACGATAATCACGAAGCGCTCGAACCACATGCCCACGTTGATCAGGATCGAGATCACGAACATGGCTGGCACCGACGTCCGCACGCGCTTCAGCCAGAAGAGTTGCGGGATGAAAACGTTGCAGCAGACCATCGTCCAGTAGGCCCACCAGTAAGGGCCGAAAGCGCGGTTCAGGAAGACGAAGCGCTCGTAACGGTTGCCGCTGTACCAGGCGATGAAGAACTCGGTGGCGTAGGCGAAGCCGACGATGAGTCCGGTGGCCAGCATCACCTTGTTCATGTTCTCCAGGTGCTTCATGGTCACGAACTGCTTCAGGTTGAAGACCTGGCGCGCGATGACCATCAGCGTGACCACCATGGCGAAGCCGGAGAAGATCGCCCCCGCCACGAAGTATGGCGGAAAGATCGTGGTGTGCCAGCCGGGGATCACCGACACCGCGAAATCGAAGCTGACAATCGTATGCACCGAAAGCACCAGCGGCGTGGACAGTCCGGCCAGCAGCAGGTACGCCAGCTCGTAGTGCTTCCAGTGGCGGGCGGAGCCGCGCCAGCCCAGGCTCAGCAGGCCGAAAACAATCTTGCGCCCGCGTGTTTTGGCGCGGTCGCGCAGCGTCGCCAGATCGGGCACCAGGCCGGTGTACCAGAACAACGCCGAGACCGTGGCGTAAGTGCTCACGGCGAAGACGTCCCAGATCAGCGGGCTGCGGAAGTTCTGCCAGATGTGCAGCGCCGGATTCGGCACGGGGAACAGCCAGTAGACGGCGCGCCAGGGACGGCCGGTGTGGAACAGCGGGAAAATGCCGGCACAGGCCACGGCGAACAGAGTCATCGCCTCGGCGAAGCGGTTGATGGAGGTGCGCCAGCGCTGGCGGAACAGGAACAGAATGGCCGAGATCAACGTTCCCGCGTGCCCTATGCCGATCCAGAAAACGAAATTCGTAATGTCCCAGGCCCAGCCCACCGGCGAGTTGTTGCCCCACACGCCGATGCCGGTGGTCACCAGGTAGGCCAGCATCGCAGCCAGCGCCAGGGTCAGCGTTCCGGTGCACGCGATGGCGATGTACCAGGCGCGCGGCATGCGGCCTTCGACGATGCCGGCGACTTTGCGAGTCACATCGGCGTAGCCCGGCTTGCCCAGCACCAGGGCCGGGTTTAGTTCTTGCGCAATGGCGAGATCTGCCATGTTCAGGCCAGCTCCGGATTCGGATTTCGCAGCTTCGCCAGGTAACTGGTGCGCGGCCGCGTGTTCAGCTCGGTCAGGATGGTGTAATCGCGGTTCTGCTTTTTGAGTTGCGCTACCCGGCTCTGCGGGTCGTTGATGTTGCCGAAGACGATGGCGTCGGCCGGGCAGGTCTGCTGGCACGCGGTGAGAATTTCGCCGTCGCGCAGCGCGCGCCGCCCTTCGGCCTTGGCCTGGATCTTCTTCTCCTGGATGCGCTGCACGCAGTAAGTGCACTTTTCCATGACGCCGCGCATGCGCACCGTGACGTCCGGGTTGAACGCCATCTTCTCCACTTCCTGAACGCCTTTGTGGTAGTCGAGAAAGTTGAAGCGCCGCACTTTGTACGGGCAGTTATTGGCGCAGTAACGCGTGCCGACGCAGCGGTTGTAAGCCATGTCGTTGAGCCCTTCGGGGCTGTGGTTCGTGGCTGCCACCGGGCAGACCGACTCGCAAGGCGCGTTCTCGCACTGCTGGCAGGCCACCGGCTGCGTGACGGCGCGCGGGTCTTCCTCCGGGCCGCCGTAGTAGCGGTCCAGGCGGATCCAGTGCATCTCGCGCCCCCGCATCACCTGCTCTTTCCCCACGATGGGGATGTTATTCTCGGCCTGGCAGGCCAGCACGCAGGCGTTGCAGCCGATACAGGCGTTGAGGTCGATGGCCATACCCCATTGGTTGCCCTGGTCGTAAGAGAAGCGGGGGAACAACTGGAACAGGTTGGTCTTTTCGTCCGGCTTGTGAGCGAAAGCGGGTTGTTTGCGGTAAGTATCGAGCGACGCTTCGCGCACCAGCGGGCGACCTTCCATCGAGTGGTGCTCCTGCGTGGTGGCGAGCTTGTAAGTGCGGCCGGTCTTCGTTACCGAGGCGCCGGCAACCACGTGCGGCGCAGCGCTCGTTCGCAGCGCATACGTGTCGTGCCCGGCGCCGTGACCAACATGCCCGCAGGCAGTCCGCCCGTAACCGAGCGCGAGCGAGATGGACTGGTCGGCGTGGCCCGGCTGTATCCACACCGGCATCTCGATTTCCCGGCCCCCGGCGGTGATCGAGATCACCTCGCCGTTCGCGACGCCGAGCTGGCGGGCGGTCGCCAGGCTCAGCAGCGCCGCATTGTCCCAGGTAAGTTTGGTCATCGGGTCCGGCGCTTCCTGGAGCCAGCCGTTGTTGGCGAAGCGGCCGTCCCAGGTGCTGGCGCTGGGATAGAAGTTGACCTCGATCCCCGTGGCCGTGCGGCGGGCGGCGAGTGCCGCGGCGATGCGCTTCGCGTCCGGCGCCGCCTCAACCCTCGGCGAGGCCGTCAAGGGAATGACACCGTCGTGCAGACACTTGCGCCAGGTCTTTTCGCCGTGCGCGCCGGGCCACTGGGCGAGCCAGTAATTGCGCACGATGTCGTAAGCGCGCTGGTCCTTGTAGCCCGAAATGAGTGCGAGGGTCTCCGCCGCGGTCCTGCCGCCATAGAGCGGCTGAATCAGCGGCTGCTGGATGGACGCCGTGCCATCGAGTGCGCGTGCGTCGCCCCAGGATTCGAGATACTGCGCCTCGGGTAAGTGCCATTTGGCGAGCACCCCGGTCTCGTTTCGCTCCACACCCAAGTGGATGGTCGTCGGCACGCTCTTAACGAACCGGCTGAATTCGAGATCGGCTGGAGCGTCGTACGCCGGATTGCCGCCCAGGATGACCAACGTCTCGACCCGGCCGGCGGCCATTTCGGCAGCCAGCTCGTTCAGCGCCGCAATCTGCGGCCGGCGCGGCGTCTCGACGTAGGTGATTGTCTTGCCGGCGTTGCCGAGCGCCTGGTTGATCCAGTGCGCCGCGGCGTGAACGGCTGCCGGCTGGCGCGGACCCGCAACCACCAGCGAGCGGCCGGCGTTCTTCTTCAAGTCGCGCGCGAGCGCGGCAAGCCATCTGCGCCGCGGATCGTTGTTGAGCACGTTGAGCCCGGCGGGCAGCAGGCCCAGTTCGCGGGCCAGGTCGGCAACGAATTCCGGAACGTCGACCGAGCGCATGCGGAGCCGGTGGTCGGCCATCGCGCCGGTGATTGAGAACTGGCTCTCCACGATGTAGAGCCGGTTCATCGCGTCCTTCTCGGAGGCGATGCGGCGCCGCGCGGCGAAGTCCTTGGTGTAGCCGACTGTCTGCGAATCGAGCGCCAGGAAGTCCGAATCCAGGGACAGAATCGCGTCCGCCTTATCGAAGTGGTAGATGGGCCGCACGGCGCGGCCGAAGGCCAGCTCCGCGCCGGCAAAAGCTTCGTCCTCCGAGATGGGCTCGTACTCGATCCACCTCGCTTGCGGGAAGCGGCTCAACACGTGTGCACGCACCGCCTCGAGCGACGGCGAGTTGACCGTCTGGCTCAGGAAACGCAGCCGCTCACCCGACGCCATCGCGCTGAAATGACCCTTCGCGAAGGCGGCGAACTCGTCCCACGTGGAAGGCTGACCGCCGTGCATCACTTCGCGCGAGCGATCCGGGTCGTACAGCCCGAGCACCGAGGCCTGGTGAAAGGCCGACGCCGCGCCGCGGCTGAAGGGATGATCTGGATTGCCCTCGATCTTAGTCGGCCGGCCGTCGTGCGCCTCGACGAGCAGGCCCGTGGCCACTCCGCCGAGCGACATGGCCGTCGCATAGAACAAAGGATTGCCCGGGATCTGGTCCTCGACGCCCTTGGCGGCCGGCAGGATGTTCTCCACCGGGCGGCTGCACGCGGTGAGTCCCGCCAGGCCGAGCGACGCGCCCATCAGCTTAAGCAGCGTCCGCCGCGAAGTGGCGTCCAGGACGGAGGCGCCCTCGGGGAACTCGTCGCCAGGCAGCGAAACGGGGTTGCAGGGATTCCTCTCGCTCATCGGTGGCACCCCGAGCAGTTGGTCGGCGGGTGTATGTGATTCTTCGCGATCAGCTCGCGGCCGATCTCGGCGGGATCGCGGTCCGGAACCCAGTCGAGCTTCGTGATCAGCTCGCGGGGCCGGATCTCCGGCGCCGGGTTGCGGTGGCATTCCAGGCACCACGCCATGCTGAGCGGCTTCACCTGCCGCACCTCGGCCATCTGGTCCACGCGCCCGTGGCAGGTCACGCAGCTCACGCCGGCGTCCAGGTGCGCCCGGTGGTTGAAGTAGACGTAGTCCGGCAGCTTGTGAATGTGGACCCACGGAATGGGCCGGCCGGTCGCATAGCTCTCGCGAACCAGTTGGAGCTGCGGGCTCTCCGCTTTGACCCGCGTGTGGCAGTTCATACAGGTCTCGGTGGGCGGGATGGCCGCGTAGGCCGACTGCTCGATGGTCGAGTGACAATAGCGGCAATCGAGGCCCAAATTGCCCGCGTGCAGCTTGTGACTGTAAGGCACGGGCTGTGCCGGCTGATAGCCGGTGTCTGCACGCTCCGGCCGAAAGAGATACGCTGAGAGTGTAATCGCCGCCGCAACGGTGAGTAAGATTGCAGATACTAAGATCCGTAAATGCTTGTCGGCCGACTTAGAGAATAGTGGCTTCATCCCAGATGCGACTTACTAGCACCAATTCCGGACAGACCCCAACGCTTCCTGGCGCAGTGCAGATTTTCCTGCGCCACAGTAAAGCGCGCAGTCATCCAATTGGATGCCGGGCCTTCAGTGTGGATGCAGATTTTCGTGAGCTTTCCGGCTCGCGGCGAGACTGATTGGTGGAACCGTACACTCACCCTAAGCCGTTGAGAGGATTGGCAAAAACCTTCGGGGACCTGAAGGTGCGTTCGAAGCTCATCGTTCTGCACAACCTTTTCTTTCTGGGCCTGTCGGGCGCGGTCTACCTGGTGGCAACGACCCGGACGCGGCTGGGGCTGGTGGCGGTGCTGGCGGCGGGCTACGCGCTGGCCGTGCTCCTGCTGGAGCTTCTGATTATGCCGGTCTACGTGTACCGGCCGCTCCGGCTGCTTTTGAGTGCGGATGAATCCAGCCGCCTGGGCGATCGCGGTCACGAGCTGATCGACGGCGCGCTGATCTCGGAGGACGAGCTGGGCCAGATCATGCGTTCGCGAAACGCGGCGATTGCCGAGCTGCGGAGACGCGAGAGCGACCTGGCCGACGCCCTGGCCGCGCTGGAGCGGAAGAACGAGCTGCTCGAGGCCGCCAGACGGAGCCTCGCCGATCAGGACCGCCTGGCCTCGCTGGGGCTGATGAGCGCCAGCATCGCGCACGAGATGAACACGCCGCTGGCGGTGCTGCACGGCTCCGTCGAGAAGCTTCTGGAGACGGTGAAGGACCCCGCCGCCCAGGAGCGCCTGGCACGCATGAACCGGGTGACGGAGCGCCTGCGGAAGATCGGCGGGAGCCTGCTCGATTTCGCCCGCCCGCCGCAGCAGGTGATGGCGCCGGTGAGGGTCCGCCGCATCGTCGAGGATGCCTGGGGACTGGTAAGCATCGACGAGAAGGCCGCCGCCGTCGGGTTCGAAAACGGTGTCCCAGCCGGCGACTTAGTAACTGGAGATACGGACCGCTTAGTCCAGGTATTTGTCAACCTGTTACGCAACGCGCTCGGCGCGGTCCGGGTGGGCGGCATCATCCGCGTCCAGTCTCACCTGGCTGGCCGCGAGCCGCAGGCATGGGTAGTCATCGACGTGGATGACGACGGGCCGGGCATTCCTGCCGAAGTCTTGCCCCGGATCTTCGAAGCGTTCGTGACCAGCAGGCTGGACGCGCGGGGCACGGGACTGGGTCTGACCGTGGCCGCGGGCATCGTGCAGCAGCATGGAGGCGCCATAGAAGCGGCTAACCGCCCGGGCGGAGGCGCCCGGCTTCAGGTGCGCCTGCCCGCTGCCGTGCAGGCCGCCGCTGCTACGCAGGAGGACGCATGAGCGCCGAAGCCTCAATGTCTCCGGTTGACGTCGCCATTCTGGACGACGACTCCGACTTCCGGCATTACCTGGAGGACTTCCTCAAGGACGAAGGCCTTTACTCCGTACGGGCTTTTGCGCACCCGGAGGATCTCTTCGAGGCCTCCGAACACCGGGCGCCCGACATCGTTCTGCTCGACATGAAAATGGGCGAGTTCAGCGGCGAGAAAGTGCTTGAAGCGCTGCAAGCGCGGCACCCCGGAATCTGCGTCATCGTTGTCACCGGCTACCCTTCGCTCGAGGACATGCGGGCGACGTTCAAGCTGAAGGTCTTCGACTACCTGGCCAAGCCGTTCTCGCTCTCGCAGCTTCGCCAGACGCTGGCCAATGCGGCGGCCGCGTTCGGGCTCGGTCGCACGCCGCAGGACCGGTTGCGCGAGCGACTGGGGCACCGCATCAAGATGCTGCGCGTCGAGCGCAGGTGGTCGCTCAAAGACCTGGCTGCAGCGGCGCGGCTCAGCGTCTCGCAGATCAGCTCCATCGAGCGCGGCACGCATCTGCCCAGCATCGACAGCTTCCTCGCCATCTGCCAGGCCTTCGACACGAAGCCCTCGGAGCTTCTGGCGTCAATCGGGTTTTGACGCGGCGCACGCCCTCAGCGTGCCGTGTCGGCACTCGTGCGGACGTTTCTGCGCCGCTCCTCCAGCCACCTCTGCCACGCTTCGAGCCCCGCGCCCGTAGTGCAGGAAACCTCGAGGATCTCGATGCCGGGGTGGACGCGGTTCGCGCACTGGCGCGCCAGCTCCACTTTGAAGGGCACGTAAGGCAGCAGGTCGATCTTGTTGAGGATCATCAGCTCCGCCTTGTGGAAGATGCCGGGGTACTTCAGAGGCTTGTCCTCGCCTTCGGTGACGCTGAGGACCACGATCTTGTCGCGCTCGCCGAGGTCGTAGCTGGTGGGGCAAACCAGGTTGCCCACGTTCTCGATCAGCAGCAGGTCGAGCCGGTCCAGGTCCCAATCCTCCAGGCCGCGCTCGATCATGCGTGCGTCCAGGTGGCAGGCGCCGCCGGTGGTGATCTGCCGGGTCGGGAAGCCGTACTTAGCCAGGCGCTGGGCGTCGTTGTCGGTTTGAATGTCGCCGGTGAGCAGGGCCACCCGCGTGCCCGCGGCGAAGGACTCCAGCGTGCGCTCCAACAGCGAGGTCTTGCCCGAGCCCGGCGAGCTGATGAAGTTCAGTGCCAGAATGCCCCGCTGGGCGAACCGTTCGCGCAGTTCCGCCGCGATGCGATCGTTTTCACTCAGGACCTTGCGTTCGAGCGGGACCCGCTCCATCATTCCTCCAGTTCGAGATAGGTGATGTCCAGCTCGTCGCAGCCGGCATCTTCAATGGCCAGAATGGCCGACTCGAGTTCGGTCTCCTTGACCAGCGCCTCAAAGCAGAAGGTGAGGGACGCCTGGTCCACGCCCGCCAGCTCGCCGATGCGCAATCCAACCTTCGTCACTCGTGCGCCGGGGTGGCGCCCAGCTTCGCCGCGCACCGCCTCGATCACCGAGCTGGCGATACCCATCTCGTGCATGCTTCATTTACGAGGATATCGCGAACGCGCCCATCGCCCGTCGCCCACTAGTGCGGTGCGGCGGAAATAGAGACACATACGGGCACCCTACCGAGGCAGTCCTTCGTGGCGCACGCGCTCATGCGTGCCGCGTCGAGACTCATCTCGACGCCAGGGTGTCGGCACGAGTGCCGGCACGACGAACTGAAGCCCGCGCCAGATGGTCGCGAAGAACCGTCAATCTGCATGCCGCGCAGCACTGGCTGGCCGCCGGCCGCTGGCCATCGTCGAACCGCTTAGAACAGCCCAGCCGGCCTGCCGAACGGGAGACGCCACCGCGAGGAGCCGGAACCGGCGATCGCGGCGAAGTCCATCGCCATAAGCTCGATCTCGCCGTCCGCCAGAACCACCTGGGGCGCGGGTGGGAACGCCCCGTACACCCTGCAATAAGCGCCCTTGCCCGGGTACGGCCCCGCGAAGACGACGTGGCAACCGTTGCTGGCGATCCAGACGGGCGAGGGAACGGAGCAGCCCGATTCCGGAATCAGCAGCGCGGCCGGGTGGTGCGGGGCGCGCGACCATGTGTTCCAGTCCTCGTGATCTTCGATCTCGACGTAGTGGAACACGCCACGCGGCATCCTCGCGACCTCGAGAACGCCCACAAACAGCGGCGTCAGTCTGGGCTCGCCCGAGTCGTGGAATTCGGCGCCAAGAGGCGTCGCGGCGGCGGTCCGGGTGTCTGGCCGGACGGCCGGCGCCGCAATCCTCGTGACCGGCGCTCCGCGCAGCCGCGTCCGGAGACCTGCCGAGGCAGGCATGCTGGCTGCCGGCACGGGCAACGCGCACAACCCGCACGGATCCGTCGCCGCCCGGCTGCCCGTCTTAGCAGGCCGCTCGGGCGGATGTGCGAACAGCGACGCTCTGGCCGCCGGCCACTCGACGCCGTGCGCCCGTGACTGCGCCGACCCAAAGGCCACCACGGCCGATTCCTGTCCGAACCGTTCCCAACTCTCGGCCAGCCATGTCGCGGCCTGCACCCGCGCGCGGCTCCGTACCGCGGCCGGGGGCGCTCCGGCCAGCGGATGCCCGAACACCATCGGCCGTGCGTCCACGAACTCGGCAGCGTGCGTGTTGAGGACTTCCACCTGCGCGATTTGCGCGCTCGCCGTCTGCGCGAGCAAACGTCCCTCGCGCCGCACCACCGTCGCATGAACCAGTTGTTCCCGCGCCAGCAGGTCGTCCGAGGCCGGTTCGGAGGGCTGCGGGTCCGGGAAGAAAGCCGATTCCACCAGGACGTGAGGCCACGGCAGGACCGCCGGCCGGCTCTTGCGCGCGGGCCCCAGGTTCGCCACGCCAAGCTTGAACGGCTGCACCGGCCTGACGGCTCCCGCGGCTCGTCCGAGCAGTCCCGAGAATTCGAGCGCGACGTCAGCCGGGCGCACTTGCGAGCCGCCGGCGATCTCCCGCCGTTTCGGTTCCTGCGCCCGCTCCAGGCCGGATCCCTCCAGCCGCCGCGCGGCCAGCGCGCCCATGAGCGGCGCCTCGGCTGTTTGGATGTCCGGCGTCAATTCCGCGTGCGGCCGGAATGGGTCCTCGATCCGGTGCACGGAGGGCGCTTGCCCCGGCCGCGAGTGCGGTATCAACAGGGCGGGCGATATCGGGTCCAGGAATTCGTGCCCGACCACCTCGCGCTCCGCCGGGAGCAATGCATCCCTGATGGCGAACGGCGTCGCGGTCTCACGCCAGCGCGGGCTGGCCGCCTTCGACACCGGTTCCAGGTACTTTCCGCGGGTGACCGGCGACGAGCCCAGTTCACCTTCCCTCAACAGGCCGACGCCGGCCTCGACCAGCGGGTCCGCAATGGGCGTCGGCATCCAACCCGCCGCCAGGTTCGGCCGTGGCCCTGCCAGCGGAACGATCCGGCCGGCCGTCGCCTGGTGGCTTCCGAGTCTTGCGATGCGCTCCGCCCGCCCCCAGTCCTCCGGGCGGTCCAGCTTCACGAACCGCGTCGGGTCGACGACGTAGCCCACCGTGCGCCCCGCAAGAAGGCTCTTGCCGTTCATCAGCGCGTCGCGCCGGATGACGCAAACCGAGCCGTCGTGGTGAAACGCCGGGGGCAGCTCTGCGAAACTGCCGGCCGGAGCCAGCGAGCCGTCCGGCGTTTGCAGGTAAACCTTCTGCGGATGATACTCCTGCGGCACCGGAACCACGGTGACCACCGCGTCGGCGCCAGACCGCTCCAGCAGCGCCACGCACCTGTCGATATCCTCCGGCCCCCGGAAAGGGCTGGCCGGGTCCAGAATGCACACCGCGTCGCAGGCCTCGCCCGTTGCTTCGAGTTGCCGGACCGCGTCCTGAACAACCGCCTGCACCTCGGCCGGCGATCCAGCGGGACGCAGGTAAAGTTCGAGTCCGCAGCGCCGCCCGACTTCCGCGACGTCCTCGTCGTCCGTGCTCAGGACGACTCTCGATAGACGCGCCGCGGCGTGCGCCGTCTCGGCCGTGTAGGCCAGCAACGGTTTTCCCGCGAGGAGACGGAAGTTTTGCAGCGGGGCGCTCCTTGAGCCGCCCCGTGCCGGTATGACACAGAAGACCTTCATGGCGCCGGTTGATTCAGATCTGAAACTGCAGGTGCTCTCCAGCCTGGTTTCCATCTTATGCGAAACCCGTTCTCGTCGTGGCACCCTCAAGCATGTCAGAGAGCCGCCGCGGGAGCAATGGCTCGGCGGCTGTCTCTTGCGGTGGTCCGTAATATGAGAATCACAGTACCCTTGGTTGGGTTCGGACTAGTCCGGTACTTACTGCCCAACCCAAATCCAGGCTTTGCACCCAGTTGGGCCGCGAGCGGCCGCAGTGTGCCTGTGGTATGCTGCCATGCATGCGAAAGCCACTGGCATTGGCTGTCCTGCTACTTGGATTCGTGTCCGGCTGCGCGCTAGCGGCAAAACCCTGTGAGGAGCTGAAGGCCGAAATCGCCAAGAAGCTGGACGCAAACAACGTGAAGTCGTACTCGCTCGAAATCGTCGCCAAGGACAAGGAAGTGGAAGGTAAAGTGGTCGGCGCCTGCGAGGCAGGGACGAAGAAGATCGTCTACACCCGCAAGGCGGCTCCGGATCAGAGCCCGGCGCCTGAGCCGGCCAAAAAGTAGGCGTGCAGGTTCGTCGCGGCTCCGGTCTTACGGCAGGGGTGCATATCCCCCGCAATCGCTTGGGTCGGGTAGCCAGCTACCCCTCGATCCACCCGCCCCCCAGCACCAGATCGCCTTGGTAGAACACCGCCGCCTGCCCCGGCGTAACCGCCCGCTGTGGAGCGTCGAACCGCACCTCCACCCGGCCCGCCTCTGAGCCGGGGAGAATCGTCGCCGGCGCCGCCGCGTGCTTGTTGCGAATCTTGACCTCCGCGCGCAGCGGCTCGCGCAAGCTCTCGAACGCGATCCAGTTCGCCTCGGCGACGGCCGCGCTCGCCCGCAGCAACTCGTCATTCCGTCCCACCGTCACCCGCCCCGTCGCGGCATCCGTTGCGATCACGTACAGCGGCTCTCCCACCGCGATGTTCAGCCCCCGCCGCTGCCCTACGGTGAAATGGTGCACGCCGTCGTGCTCTGCGAGCGTCCGGCCGTCCGTGGTGACGATCTCGCCGCGCGTGCGCTCCCGCTCGATACCCTGCTCGCGGAAGTAGCCGTCGATGAAGGCCGCGTAGTCGCCGTTGGGCACGAAGCAGATCTCCTGGCTGTCGCCCTTGGCCGCCACCGCCAGCCCCATCTCGCCGGCCATCTCGCGCACCCGCGCCTTCCGGTACTCGCCCAGTGGAAACAGCGTTCGCGCCAGCTGCGCCTGCGTCAGTCCCCACAGGAAATAGGTCTGGTCGCGCGTCTCGTCCACCGCGCGATAGAGCAGGTGCCGCGCCGTGCCCTCATCGAACCGCAGCCGCGCGTAGTGGCCCGTCGCGATCCGCTCCGCCCCGAGCGACGCGGCCATCTCCAGGAACTGATCGAACTTGATGAAGTTGTTGCACAGCGTGCACGGGATCGGCGTGCGCCCCGCCAAGTACTCGTCGATGAACGGCCGCACCACCTCGCGCTCGAACCGCTCCTCGAGATTCACCACGTAGTATGGAATGCCGAGCTGCTCCGCCACCCGCCGCGCGTCGTAGACGTCGTCGAGCGAGCAGCAGCGGCCCGTCGAGCTCTCGTTAGTCAGCTCCGGCAGCCGCCGCTGGTTCCAGAGCTGCATGGTCAGCCCGATCACCGGCACTCCCTGCCGGTGCAACATTCCCGCCACCGCCGAGCTGTCCACGCCGCCGCTCATCGCGACCGCGACCAGGGCCTCAGGCATGCGCCCGCCCCGCCGGCGCGATCCGCCGAAGCTGCCCCACCGCTTCCGCAACCGCCGCCACCAGCGCGTCCACCTGCTCCGCTGTATTGAGCCGGCCGAGTGAAAAGCGGATCGAGCCGCGCGCGCGGTCCGTGCTGAGCCCGATGGCGGTGAGCACGTGCGAAGGCTCCACCGCGCCGCTCGAGCAGGCCGCGCCGCTAGACACCGCGAAGCCCCGCAAATCGAGCGCGATCACCAACGCCTCGCCGCGGATGCCGTCGAAAAACATGTTGGAGGTGTTCGGCGTGCGCGGCGCGCCGCCGCCATTGACGCCGGCGCCGGGCACGCGCTCGAGCATTGCCGCCTCCAGGCGATCCCGCAAGCCTCTCAGCCGCTCCGCCTCGGCCGCGCCGTTCTCGGCCAGCCACTTCGCGGCGGCGCCCAACGCCACCGCGCCCGGAACGTTCTCCGTCCCCGGCCGCCGGTCCCGCTCGTGGTGCCCGCCAAACTGAACCGAGCCGATCGCCGTCCCCTTGCGGACAAACAGCGCGCCCTCGCCCTTGGGCGCGTACACCTTATGCCCGCTCACCGAATAGAGATCCACGCCCAACGCTGCGACATCCACCGGAATCTTGCCCAGCGCCTGCACGCCATCCGAGTGGAACACGACGCCCGCCTCGCGAGCGACGCGCGCAATCTCTCCGATGGGCTGCACCGTTCCCAGCTCGTTGTTGGCGTGCATCACCGAAATGAGAACCGTCTCGGGCCGCAGCGAGCGCCGTATGGCGTCCGGATCCACCACGCCCTCCGGGCTCACCGCCACGCGCGTGACCTCCACACCCTCGCGCTCGAGCTGCGCGCAGGCGCCCAGCACCGCCGGATGCTCGATCGCCGTCGTAATCACGTGCCGCTTCTGCCGCGGCGCGTTGCGCACCACTCCGAAGACGGCGAGGTTATCGGCCTCCGTGCCCCCGCTCAGAAACACGATCTCCTGCGGCTGCGCGTGAATCAGCCCCGCCATCTCGCGGCGCGCCGTCTCCAGGTGCTGTTTCGCCCGCTGGCCGTAATAGTGGATACTGGAGGCGTTCCCGAAATCCTCGCGCAACAGCGGCGTCATCGCCTCGAAGACTTCGGGCGAGACCGGCGTGGTTGCGTTGTGGTCGAAGTAATAGCGAGTCATTGCCTGGCGGGCCTCTTTCTATTATGCCGCGACCGATCATTACACTCACAACGGACTTCGGCCTCTCGGATCACTTCACCGGGACCATGAAGGGCGTCATCCTCGGTATCTGCCCCACGGCCGAGATCGTCGACATCACGCACCAGGTCAGCGCCTTCGAGATCACCGAGGCCGCCTTCGTCGTCAGCCAGGCCTACCGCTATTTCCCCAGGAAGACGGTGCACCTGGTCGTAATCGATCCCGGCGTGGGCACCGCGCGCCGCCCCATCCTCGCCGAGGCCGCCGGCCAGCTTTTCGTCGCGCCCGATAACGGCGTGCTCTCGATGATTTACGCCCGCGAAAAACACAAGGTGCACGCCATCACCTCGGACAAGCATTTCCTCAAGCCGGTCAGCCGAACCTTCCACGGCCGCGATATTTTCGCGCCCACCGCCGCGCACCTGGCCAAAGGGGCGCGGCCCGCCACCTTCGGCCGCCTCATCGAGGATTATTGCCGGCTGCAGTTCGCCGAGCCGTTACGCATCGGCAAACGCGTCTGGCAGGGAACGGTCCTCAAGACCGATCATTTCGGCAACCTGATCACGAACCTCCACATCGCCGAGTTTCCCGAGTTGGAAACCCGCCCCTTCCAGCTCCTCTGCGGCCAGACCACCATCGACCATCTGAACGCAACCTTCGCCGAAGGTGCGCCCGGCGAGCCGCTCCTCGTCGTCGGCAGTTCGGGCTTCCTGGAAATCGTCGCCAACCGGGGCTCCGCCGCCAGGATTCTGGGCTGCGCCACCGGATCCCCGGTCGAGCTTACCGCATGGTAGCCGGGAACCGGCCGCCCGCCCCAAGCGTCTACCGATTCATGCAACGGGTCTGTTTATCTCTTATCCTGCTCGCCTGCGCCGCGGCGGCCGAACCCCTGCGCACCATACCCTTCGAATTTTACGGCAATGCGATCTGGATCGAGGCTCGCGTCAACGGCTCCCGTCCGCTTCATTTCCAGTTGGACACCGCGGCCGGATCCTGCGTTCTCAACCGCTCCGTCGTGGATGAGCTGAAACTTCCCATCCTCACCGAATTCGACCAGCCCAACGCCGGCTCCGGAGACCACCCCACGCACATCGCCATCCTGCCCGCTGTGAAGATCGAGTTCGGAGGAATCGCGCTCGACCTGCCGCGCATACCGGCCCTGCCTTTGGATGAAGTGGCTCGCAGCTACGGCGCTTTCCTGGACGGCATTCTCGGCCACCAGTTCCTCGATCGTTACGTGGTTCGCATCGATTTCGACGCCCGCACGCTGACTCTGTACGATCCCAAGAGCTTCGCCTACACCGGAAGCGGTAGCGTGTTGCCCATCGAAGTGCGGAGTGGTGTGCCGATCGTGAAAGCACGCTTCGGCCTGCCGGGCAAGAGCGCCACTGAAGGCGAGTTCCTGGTGGACGAGCCGTACCCGGGTGCGGTCCAGTTCGCGACGCCCTTCATCCGCGAGCACGATTTGCTGCCGGCCGCGCGAGCGCTCACGCCGCGTTTGATTCCCGGCGGCGGCGTTGGAGTGGGAGGCGCCGGCGAGCAAGAAGAGGGACGGCTCGAGTGGATCGAACTTGGCCCCTACACGCTCAAGCTGCCGCTGGCCGCTTATGCCCAGGCCAAGGCAGGCGCGTTCGCCCGCACCGACATTGCCGGCATCCTCGGTGGCGAGCTCTGGCGCCGGTTCTCGGTGACACTCGATTGCCCGCACGGCCGCATGATCCTCGAGCCCGGCCAGCACTTCGGCGACCCCTTCAACTTCGACGCGAGCGGCATGACCGTGAAAAGCGCCGGGCCGCCGCACCGCCAGTTCGTGGTGACCCGCGTCATCGACGGCACGCCCGCCGCGGAGGCCGGCGTACGGAAGGACGACCTCATCCTGGAGTTCGACGGCGCCCCCGCCGCCAGCTTGACCGTCTGGCGCATCCGCACCGCGCTCAAGAAGGCCGATGCCGATCACGTCCTCAAGCTCCAACGCGGCCCGGCCGAGCTGACCCTCAAGCTCCGCACCCGCAAGCTGATCTGAACCTCACCCTCGCCGCCCCCGCGCCCACAGCGTGCGAACTTCTCAGGCGCTCGCTTTCCCAGCGGCGCCGTTGAGCGTGCCCCCGATTCTTTGTAGACTTTAGAGAGTGCAGTGGATGTCGCCGTGCAAGATCCGGCCCTGGCTTCCGAGTTTCGGCTCCGCACAACAGCCCCCGCGATAGGGGCACGACCTCATGCGCATTACCCTCATAGCCCCAACCGCGCAAACGTTTAGGGTTCATCCCTACGGCGCGCGCATGGTCTCGGCCTCGCTTCGGCGGAGCGGTCACGACGTTTCAATGATCTTTCTGCCGCGGGATCTGGGAGCTGTCTATTCACCGGACATTCTGGAGCAGGTCTGCGAATTGAGCGCGTCGTCGGATCTGATCGGCTTGTCGTTCATGACCGACGACCTGGAGAACGCCGTCGTCATCACAAGCGCGCTGCGGCGGAAATCCCGAGCGCCGGTCGTTTGGGGAGGAGTCCATCCGACCATGCGCCCGCAAGAGTGCCTGCAATACGCGGACCTGGTTTGTGTGGGCGAGGGTGAGGACGCGCTCGTGGAACTGGCCGCCAGCATGGAGGCCGGGCGGGATTTCAGCCGCGTGGATGGTTTGTGGTGCCGCGCCGGCGACGGCGCCCGCGCCAACCCTTTGCGGCCGCTGATCCACGACCTGGACCGTCTGCCGTTTCCCGATTACGACCCCGAGCGCCACTTTGTTCTGGATGCCGGCGTGATCCGTCCCTTGGCTGGCGAGTTACTGCAACGATGCCTGTCCGGCACCTATCTCACGCTGACGACGCGCGGCTGCCCGTACTCGTGCAGCTATTGCTGGAACCACGCTTTTGGCCGTATTTTTCCCGGCGGTCAGCGGATTCGAAAGCGGAGCGTGGATCACGTGATTTCCGAACTGAGCGAGGTCGCCAGCCGGTTCCCATTCCTCGAGGTGATGTGCATCGACGACGACGCCTTCTTTCTGCGCTCCGACGAGGACATCGAAGACTTCGCCGCCCAATACAAGGAACGCGTCAAGATTCCGATGTGGGTCACCGGCGCGACGCCGCTTTCGCTCACGGCGCGCAAGCTCGAAGCGCTAGCGGCGGCCGGGATGACCGCGATTCGGATGGGCATTCAATCCGGAAGCAGCCGTACCAAGAAGCTGTACCGGCGTTCTCATTCCAATCGCTCCGTGCTACAGGCCGTGCGGTTGATCGACAACTATCGCGACCGCGTCACGCTGCGGCAGTACGACATTATCCTGGACAACCCCTGGGAGACGGATGCCGACCTGCGGCAAACGCTGCTGTTGTTGAGCCGGTTCCCGGTGCCGTTTGAGACCATTATCTTTCCGCTCACGTTCTACCCGGGGACCGATCTGGCCGAGAAGGCCGAGCGCGAAGGTCTGACGGTTTTGGGCGGCGCTGAATCCGAGCGCGTCCGATGCCATGGCTTCCGGCAGACCTTCACCAACCGGATCTTCTTCCTGTTGGATCGGTGCGCGCGCGAGGGCGTCCGGATCTGGACGTGGGAGATGGCCGTTCTGACTTCGCCCTGCCTCCAGAGGTTGGGCTTCAGCCAGTGGTGGCTATGGAGGATCGAAGACAGGCTGAACAGGCTGTCAAAACCGCAGGCTGCGGAACGGGTTCCGGAGAACGGAACGAGCGGAATCGATTTCAGCGCGGGAGAATTCGCCGGGCAATTAGGAGCAGGATGGCACGCGCGGGAGCAAGCCGGAGGAGGGTTCCGCTGGACTGCTCAGCAGTGCACCTTTTACCTGTTTCCATCCGGGAACGAGCGGACGATCGCACTCGAGGGAGCGGTCCCGGAGATTGCGCGCTATGGCAGATCGCTGGAGCTGAAGATCTACCAGGGCCGGCGCCGGATTCACCGGGAAGTCTTCACCCGCTCAGGCGCGTTCTCGCTTCGAGCGCCGCTCGCGTCCGATGAGGACTCACAGCACGCGGTGCAAGCGTTTCAAATCCGGCTGAGCCGGGCCTTTTCTCCCCCTCGCTTGGGGTTAAATGCCGATCTCCGCCGCCTCGGAATTGTGGTGCGCTCGGCGCGCCTGGAGTGAGCACAGGGCGCCGCCGTCTCACCGCCGTCCCGCCTGCGTCCGCCCCTTCCACGCTCCGCCGCGGCCCGCCCAATACCGCACCGCCGAGACTACCGTCGCCACCGTGTAGAACAGCGCCACCAGCGGCAGCGCGGGCGCCCACGCCAGCGGCCGCCGGTAGAGCCGCAGCACCGGCGCGTACGCCGCCATCATCATCAGCCAGGCCACCGCCGCCAGCCACGACCTGAATACCAGCGCCAGCACAGGCGGCAGCAGGTAGATCGCGAACATCCCCAGCACCGTTCCGGCCAACAGCACCGGCGAATAGCCGAGCTGAGTGAACGCGGTGCGCGAGATCATGCGTCCCACCTCGCCGAAGCTGTTGTACTCCCGTATGCTGCGCGCGGCCGAAGTCAGCCCCAGCCACACCCTCCCGCCGCCGCGCTTCACCGCGCGCGCCAGCGCGCAGTCGTCGATGAGTTCCCCGCGAATGCCGGCAATCCCGCCGATCCGTTCGAGCGCCTCCCGCCGCAGCAACATGCAGCCCCCCGCCGCTCCGGCCGTCGAGTGTTTCGAACTGGCGATCCAGCGCGGCGGGTACAGCTTCAGAAAAAAGAACACGAAGGCCGGGATCAGCGCCCGCTCGGCCAGGGTCTCGCATCTCAGCTCGACCATCAGCGACGCCAGGTCGTATCCGCGCGCCTCCGCCAGCGCCACCAGCCGCGACAGATTGCCGGGCGCATGGACGACGTCGGCATCGGTCAGCAGGAAGTAGTCGGGCTCGAAAGCCGCAGCCGCGCGAACGCCCTCCGAGACTGCCCAAAGCTTTCCCGTCCAGCCCTCCGGTAGCGGCCCGGCCTGAAGCACGTGCGCCCCGCGCGCGGCTTCCGCCGTCCCATCCGTGCTGTGGTCGTCCACGACGAAGATCTCGATCGGCCCGGCATAATCCTGAGCGGCGAGCGAAGCGACCGCCTTCCCCACCACCTGCGCTTCGTTGCGCGCCGGAATAACGACCGCGACCCGCCGCGGCGGCGCAGGCGCGTTCGCGAAATCGGCCTCCCGCGTCCACCAAAAGAAACCCCGCCCCAACAGCAGGTAGAGCCAGACCAGCACCACGAGCGCCGCCAGCACCGTCATGTAGGTACGATATCCTAAACACACGGGCGGTACGCCCTCCCAGAAATGACCCAGACAACCGCTTCCGCCACACCCGCCCCCTCCCGAGCCGCCGAGTTTCGCGAACAGCTCTCGAAGCGCGTACTCATCGCCGATGGCGCCATGGGCACCATGCTTTACACCAAGGGCGTCTTCATCAACCGTTGCTATGACGAGCTGAACCTGTCGGCGCCCGCCATGGTCCGCGAGCTTCACGAAGAGTACGTCAAGGCCGGCGCCGAAATCGTCGAGACCAACACGTTCGGCGCGAACCGCATTCGCCTGGCCGGCTACGGCTTCGCCGAGAAGCTGGCGGCCATCAACCAGACCGGAGTGCGGCTGGCCCGCGAGGCAGCCGCCGGGCAGGCCTTCGTGGCAGGCTCCATCGGACCGCTTGGCGTCCGCATCGAGCCCCTCGGCCGCACCTCGTTCGCCGAAGCCCGCGCCGCCTTCCGCGAGCACGCCGCCGCGCTGGTCGCGGCCGGCGTCGACCTGCTGATCCTCGAAACCTTCGGGGCCATCGAAGAGCTGCGCGAGGCCATCGCCGCCGCCCGCGAAGCCGCCGGCCCGGACATGGCCGTCATCGCCCAGGTCACCATCGACGATTTCGGCAACATGCCCGACGGCACCGCGACCGCGCTCTTCACTCAGAAACTCGACGAATGGCCGGTCGACGCCATCGGGCTGAACTGCTCGGTCGGCCCCAAGGCCGCGCTCGAAACCATCGAGAAGATGGCGCCGCACACGCACAAGCCGCTTACCGCCATGCCCAACGCCGGCCACCCGGCCACGGTCGAGGGCCGCAAGATTTATCTCTGCTCGCCCGAATACATGGCGCAGTACGCCCGCCGCTTCATCTGGGCGGGGGTCAAGATTATCGGCGGATGCTGCGGCACCACCCCCGAGCACATCCGCCTGATCCGCTCCGAGGCCCGCTCGCTCCAGCCGGTGCAGCGCGGCCTGGCCGTGACCGTCGAGGAGCCCGCCGCTCGCGCGCAGGCCATGACGGCCGTGCCGCTGGCCGCCAAATCGCAGCTCGGCGCCAAGCTCGCCGCCGGGCGCTTCGTCTCCTTCGTCGAGATTTTGCCGCCCCGGGGCGTCGACGCCTCCAGGGAAATCGAGGGAGCCCGCCTCTGCGCCGCTGCCGGTATCGACTGCATCAACGTCCCCGATGGTCCCCGCGCCTCCGCCCGTATGAGCGCCCAGATCACCTGCATGCTCATCCAGCAGCAGGCCGGGATCGAAGCCGTCCTGCATTTTTGCTGCCGGGACCGCAACATCCTGGGCATTCAGTCCGAGTTGCTCGGCGCGCACGCCGCCGGCGTCCGCAATTTGATCTGCATCACGGGCGACCCGCCTCGCATGGGCGCTTACCCGGCCGCCACCGCGGTCTTCGACGTGGATGCCATCGGACTCGCCAACATCGTCAACAACCTCAACCACGGCCTCGATCTCGGCGGCAACCCCATCGGTTCCCAGACCTCGCTGGTCCTGGGCGTGGGCGCCAACCCCGGCGCCGTGAACCTGGACGAGGAAATCCAGCGCTTCGAGTGGAAAGTGCAGGCCGGCGCCGAATACGTGGTCACCCAGCCGGTTTTCGACTTGAACCTGCTCGAACGCTTCTGCCGCCGTATCGAGCACGTTCGTATCCCACTGATCGCCGGCATCTGGCCGCTCACCAGCCTTCGTAACGCCGAGTTCATGGTCAACGAGCTGCGCGTGCCCGTGCCGGAAGAGTTCATGCAGCGCATGCGCCGCGCCGACACCGCCGAAAAGGCCCGCCAGGAGGGCATCGCCATGGCCCAGGAGATGGTCGCGCGCGTCCGCCCCCTGGCGGCGGGCGTCCAACTGAGCGCGCCCTTCGGCCGCTACCAGATGGCAATTGAAGTCGCCCAGGCCATCGGCCCGAAATAATCCTGCGGACCGGCGCTCCCTTCGCTTACACTAAGTAACTGTCAACCGCTCATGGCCACTGACTTGATCGAGATTGATTCCGACCACCCGGCTGCGGAAGCGCTGGACCGCGCCGCCGCCGCCATCCGCTCCGGCGCCGTGGTCGCCATCCCGACCGACGCGCTTTACTCGCTGGTTGCCGACCCCTTCAGCCTCAACGCCGTCGGCAAAGTCTTCCGCGCCAAGGGGCGCGAGCCGCACCGCTCGCTGCCACTCCTGGTCAGCGACATCATGATGGCCGAGGATCTGGCCAAGGAGATGCCCGCTCGTTTCTACGTGCTGGCGCGGCACTTTTGGCCCGGCCCGCTGACCATCATCGTCCCGGCCTCGGCCGGAGTGCCGCTTCGGGTGACGGGGAACACCGGCCGGCTGGCTCTGAGGCAATCCCGCTCCGTAGTCGCGGCGGGCCTGCTCGAACGGCTGGGCCATCCCCTGATCGCCACCAGCGCCAACATCTCCGGCAAGCCTACCTGCCGCAGCGGCATCGAGGTCTTCGGCCAGATGGACGGCCGCGTCGACCTGGTCCTCGACGGCGGCCTCTGCGCCAGCTCCGGCTCGACCACCATCGACGTCACCGAGCCACTCTGGAAGCTCATCCGCGAAGGCGCCATCCACGAAAAGGACATCGCGGACTGCCTGGGCTGACGCGGGATGGAGCTCTGTCAGAAACTCCCCGCGCGATAGACTACCTCTCCAGATGCCGCCAGAGCAGGCAGCTTCGATGGTCCGGTTGCTGGAGCAGTACGGTCCGGCGATCCGGAGGCTGTGCGCCGCCTACGTCGCCTCTCCGGGCGACCGGGAGGATCTGGCGCAGGAGATTGCTCTGGCGGTGTGGACGGCTCTGCCCCGTTTCCGGGGCGAGGCCAGCGAGCGGACCTGGCTATATCGCATTGCCCATAACGTGGCGCTGACCTACGTTCATAAAGCCAGGCGCCACTCCGCGCCGCTCGATTCCGGCGAAGGGGTGCTGGAGGCGCTGCCCGCCGCCGACGACGTCGAGAGCCAGGCCGCGCGGAGCGAGCAGCAGCAGCGGTTGCTGGCCGCCGTCAGCAGGCTACCGCTCGATAGCCGCCGCCTGGTCCTGCTTTACCTGGAAGGGCTGACGGGAGCGGAAATGGCGGCCGTCCTGGGCATCAGCGAGGCCAACGTCGCCACGCGGCTCTCGCGCCTCCGCAAGGAGTTGGTGCAGCCATGAACGACGATCCGGTTTGCCGCCTGTGGCAAAGCACGCCGGCAGGCGTGGAAAGGGACACCATGCAAATGCTCGATATGATTCAGAAGAAGGCGCGCGCCTTCCAGCGCACGATTTTCTGGCGCGACACAAGAGAGATCGGCACGGCGGCCGTGATGGTCCCGATTTTGATCTACGAGGCCATCCGGTCGCGGCCGTCCCCGCTTACCTCCGCCGGGTTCATCCTCGCCGCTCTCAGTTGCCTGTTCATCGCCGGATGGCTCTGGCGGAGCCGCCGCGGAGTCCCGCAGCCGGCGCTCGACGATAGCGTAGCCGCTTACGGCCAAGCCCTGCTGGCGGGCTACGACCGCCAGATCGCCCTGTTGCGCAGCGCCAAGTACTGGTATGTGCTCCCCATCTACGCGAGCATGCTCATGATCTATGCCGGCGTGGTCGCCATGACCGCCGCGCCGCTGGGCCACCTTAAGGAACAATCACCGGAGCGCTGGCTCCTCGGCGTGGCCATCCTGGCCGCCATGTTTCTGCTGCTGACCGCGGCGGCGGCCTTCGTCTGGTGGCTCAACGAGGGATACGCGGTGCGAAAACTGACCGCCGACCGTGACAGCCTCGCGGCCATGTTGGGGTGAGGCGGGCGCGTGGCCCCGGCAGCCAAGCCCCACCAATCCCCCAAGGAATCAACAGGCTACAAACCACGAGCCACAGGCCGCCTTTTCTGCTATCATTCCAGTCGGAGCGTATTCGAAGGGTCGGCCGGATCTCAATAATTTGATCCAACACTATCAAATTGGGGGTCCGACTCGATTGCGCGCTGGTGAGCATGCTCCGGCGGAAACGTTCGGAGAAGCCTGAAGGCGCCCGGGGGACACCCGCCCCGTTCACAAGACAGGGGTCAATGAAGGGTTCCGGACGGGCCCGACGGGGCGCTCCTTATTTCCCCAATTCGCGTCTTCATGAACCTGCTCTTTATCGGGGATATTTTCGCATCCCCAGGCCGCCGCATCATAGCGGAGCACCTGGCCCGCATAATCTCCTCGGAGCGGATTGACTTAGCCATCGCCAACGCCGAAAACGCCGCCGGAGGCTTCGGTATTACCCCGCTCATCGCCGAAGAGCTGTTCGCGCTCGGCCTGGACGTGCTGACCACCGGCAACCACATCTGGGACAAGCGCGAAACCGCCGAGTACCTGGACCGCCAGCCGCGCCTCTTGCGCCCGGCCAACTACCCCGGCAACGTGCCGGGCAGCGGCGTTCACATCGGGCGCGGCCGCAATGGCGTCGAGGCGGCCGTCATCAACCTCCAGGGCCGCACCCACATGCTGCCCATCGACGACCCGTTCCGCAAGGCCGACGAGATCCTCAACGCGCTCGATCCCGCCATCAAGGTCCGCCTGGTCGATTTTCACGCCGAAATCACCAGCGAGAAGCAGGCCATCGGATACTACCTCGACGGCCGGGTGTCCGCCGTCCTCGGCACGCACACCCACGTCCCCACAGCCGACACGCGCATCCTGCCGAACGGCACCGCCTATCAGACCGACGTCGGCATGACCGGCCCCTACGACTCCATCATCGGTGTGGACAAGAGCATCATCCTCCGGCGCTTCCTGACCGGCATGCCGGTCCGCATGGAAGCCGCCCGCGGTAAGGTAGAATTGCACTCTGTGATTGTGGAGGTCAACGAGGCCACCGGCACGGCGACCTCTATTCGGCGGTATACTATCGCTCCTGACGGATAACGCACGGCATGTCAACCGGCCTCATTCCGATCATCGTCGAGATATTCACCACCCTTCTGTTCTGCGGCGTCCTGATCTACCTGCGCAAGTCCATGACGCGCAAGACCGTGGCGTTCTGGGTCGCGCTCTGGGTGGCCCGCGGCGCGGTTTCTCTCGGGGTGATGCGTTTCGTAACCGGTACCGACCGTTTCATCTTCCTGCTCTATGCGCCGCTGCAGATCGCCTTCGCCATGGCGCTGGTGATCATCGCCGTCCGCCTCGAAAGCCAGAAGCAGCAGCTACGCGCGCTCAACGAAGAGCTCAGCCGCCTCCGCAAGGACGCCGAAGGCCAGCTCGACCTCGACCCCCTCACCGGCCTTCGGAACCGTTCGGAGCTGGCGCACTGGATGGAGGAGCAGACCGGGTTCGACGGACTCGTTGTGGTCAGCGATATGGACGACTTCAAGCTGATCAACGACAAGTACGGCCACCTGGTAGGTGACGAGATCCTGCATGGCGTCGGCAAGCTCATCCGCGCCTCCATTCGCGACACGGACCTGGCCTTCCGCTGGGGCGGCGACGAGTTCGTGATCTTCTTCCACACGCGGGAAGCCAAGCTGGTCGACAGCCGCATGCGTAGAATCGAGGAGCACCTGGCGGACTTCCGGATCCGCCAGCACGGCTCTCTCCCGGTCCACTTCAGTTGGGGCGTCACCACCACCGCCGGCCGGCCGCTGCGCGAGAGCGTCGAGGAAGCCGACCGCCTGATGTACGAATCCAAGCGCACCCGCCGCGGCAGCGCCACCGCCGGGCAGTAGGGGTCCGTCGCTCGTCGCGGCAACGACCCCGCCAGGCTGTCACCGCCCCCACTCGATTAAGCCGATAATGGCTTTCAGGAGGGGTTTGTGCATTCTTTCAAGTATGTTGTCCTGGGCGGGGGCATGGTGGCCGGCTACTCCGCCAGGGAGTTCGTTGAGCGCGGCGTGAAGCCGGGCGAGCTGGCGATCGTCTCGGCGGATGACGCGCTGCCCTACGAGCGGCCGCCGCTCTCCAAGGGCTTTCTCAAGGGCGCCGACACCGAGCAAAGCGTGTTCATCAACGATGCCGCCTTCTATTCCACGCACGGCATCGAGGTCCGGCTCAAGACGCCCGTCGAGCGGGCCGATCTCATCAGCCACAAACTGCGCCTGCGGGGCGGCGACCAGTGGCGATTCGAAAAGCTGCTGATCGCGACCGGCTCGCGCGTGCGCAGGTTTCAGGTTCCCGGCGCCGAGCTCGACGGGGTCTTCTACCTGCGTACCCTCGATGACTCCCGGCGCATCCGCGACCGCGCCGCCGGCGGGAGCCGCGCGGTAGTCGTCGGGGGCGGCTTCATCGGCATGGAAGCGGCCGCGTCGCTGGCCCAGCGCGGCGTCTCGGTCACGCTGCTTCTGGCCGAGGAGCGCATCTGGGAGCGGCTGTTCACGCCGGAGATGTCCGCCTTCTTTCGCAGCTACTACGAGGCGCGCGGCGTCAAGTTCTTGGTGAACACTCAGGTCGCCGGCTTCTCCGGACGCCGCCGCGTCGAAAGTGTCCTGACCGCCGCGGGCGAGCGCCTGCCCGCCAGTTTCGTGGTGGCTGGTATCGGTGTCACACCCGAGACCGCCCTTTTCGAGAACACCGGCGCCGCCCTCAATGACGGCGTCCTGGTCAACCAGTACCTCGAAACCAGCGTGCCGGGCGTCTACGCCGCGGGCGACGTGGCCAACTACCGCGACACGCTGTCCGGCCGCCAGCGCCGCGTCGAGCACTGGGATAACGCCGTCTCGCAGGGCCGCCATGCCGCGCGCGTCATGACCGGCCTGCGCGAGCCCTTCGAGCACGTCCCCTACTTCTTCTCCGACGTCTTCGACCTTTCCTACGAGTTCTGGGGCGATTCCTCCGCGGCCGACCGCATCGTGACTCGCGGCAACCCGGCCGGCGCCAGCTTCAGCGTCTGGTGGCTGCTCGAAGGGCGTCTGGCGGCGGCGTTCGTCATGGCGCGCCCCGACGAAGAGCGCGAACTCGCCCAGGAATGGATCCGCACCCGCGAGCCGGTCTCCGCCGGCGCCTTGGCCGACGCATCGAGACCCCTCGAGCGCACCGGCCGGGGGGCGGGCTTCAGCCCGCACGGGGCTTGAGCCCCGCACTATGCAGGATGTGATGTTCGCGCCTGCGGCCTTCTGATGGAGCCGCCGGAGTGAATAGCGTCACGCAGGTGGATCCCCTGGAAGCGATACGCTACGAGTGACGTGCGGCTCCGCCGCGCAGGCGGTACCCTGAAAGGCTTATGCGGGAAACAGGGCTGGCCACCCAGGTCCGTGGGGCCGTGCTGAAGCGCCGCCTGGCGCACACCTTTCACTATTGGATGCAAACCGAAGTCCACGTCTACGGCTTCTCCATCGCCGCCAACGTGCTGCTCTCGTTCTTCCCTTTCCTGATCGTCATGATTTCCCTCTGCCACAAAGTGCTGGGCTGGAAGACGGCCGTCGACGCGATCAATCTCGCGGTCCGCGACTACTTTCCGGACCAGCTCGGCGTGTTCATCAGCAGCGGCCTGCCGCACCGCACTCTGCAGATCGCCTCGGTTTTGCTGCTGCTGTTCACGGCCAATGGCGTATTCGAGCCGCTCGAAGTGGCGCTGAACCGTGCCTGGGGGATCCCCAAGAACCGCAGCTTCGTCCGCAACCAGATGGTCAGCCTCGGCCTGATCTTCTCCTGCGGCACGCTGGGCCTGGTTTCCTCGCTGATGACCGGCATGGGCATGCGGGAGCTTGGTGGCGAGGCGCTCCCTCAATTCATGACCGTGGTCTTCTTCAAGATGGCCGCAGTCCCGATGTCGATTCTGATGCTGTTCCTGATCTACTGGCTGCTGCCGAACGCGAAGATCTCGCCCCGCTTCGTGCTGCCGCCGGCGATTTTCGTCGGCCTGGCGCTCGAAGTTCTCAAGTACATCAACCTGCTCACCTGGCCTCTATGGCGCAGGAAGCTGCACGCCGAGTACGGCCCCTTCTACTATTCGGTCACCATTGTGCTGTGGAGTTTCCTGGCCGCCATGGTGATCCTGGCCGGCGCCGAGTGGGCCGCGCAGGCCGCCGCCGAGCAGCGCCGGGCAGCTCTCTCGGAATCCGCGGGGCAATAGGCGGTGGCCCTCACATTTCCAGCTTGCCCTGGTACTTCAACTCCGCCACTTTGAACTGCGCGAACCGCAGCGGCTCGGACGCGGAGGGCACGTAGAGGTCGAAGCTGAAACTCTTGTCGCTTTCCGAAACCACCCGGGGAAATACCAGGCGCAGCCAGGGATCGGATTTCGTCGGCGGGAAATGGCCCACCATTTTGTACTTGTTCCGGCCCACCCGCAGCGCGCATCGCTCCTCGACCAGTTTCGCTTCGGTCGGATCGTCGAGCGCTTGGAGATTGGGGACCGAAACCGCGAGGACGATGACGTTCCCCTCGTTTTCGTGGAGGAACTCCGCGTACTCGTTGTCCTCGGCGTCTTCCGCCTCAGGCTGCTCCTCTTTTTCTTTCGCGCGGCGCGCCGCCTCCGCCTCGGCCTCCCGCATGGGGCGCGCCGTGGCGAGGTAGACCAGCACACCGGCAGACGACTTGCCGGAGACCGCCTGCTGCACCCACGGCGATTGGGTCAGCAACTCGGTCAACTCGGCGTCCGTCCAGTCGGCGGGCGGTTTGGCTTCCCAGAAGGGCAGCGAAGCCGCGGCCGCGAGAGCCAGCACCAGCAGGCGCATCAAGGACCATTCTACGCGTCAGAGGGCGCGCAGGACCTCGAGATCCACGTTGCCGCCCGAGAGGATCACGCCGGCCGAGGCGATGCCCGCCGGCAGCTTGTGGTGGAGCAGGGCAGCCGCGGCCACCGCGCCGCTCGGCTCCACGACGATCTTCAGCCGCGTGAGCAGGAACGTCATCGCGGCGCGAATCTCGTCTTCGGTCACCAGGAGAACGTCTTCGGCCAGCCGCTGAAGGATGGGGAACGTCAATTCGCCCGGACGGGTGGCGCGCAGGCCGTCGGCCAGCGTCCGTGGCGGCGGGATCTCGACGCGGCGGTCTTCGCGCAGCGACCGGAACGTGTCGTCCGCGTCGACGGGCTCGACCCCGAAGATCCGGATCCCGGGGCGAATGCTCCTGGCGGCGATGGCGCAGCCCGAGAGCAGCCCTCCGCCTCCAACCGGGGCGACGATGGCGTCGAGGCCGGGCGCCTGCTCGAGCAGTTCCAGAGCCACCGTCCCCTGGCCCGCGATGGTCCAGGGATGATCGAAGGGCGGCACCAGCGTCGCGCCGGTCTGGTCCGCGATGCGTCTGCCGATCGCCTCGCGGTCGTCGCGCAGGCGGTCGTAGGTGACGATCTTCGCGCCGTAGCCGCGGGTGGCTTCGACCTTGGACCGCGGCGCATCCTCCGGCATGACCAGCGTGGCGGAGATCCCGGCGAACGCCGCCGCAATCGCGACCGCCTGGGCGTGGTTTCCCGAGGAATATGCCACGACGCCCTTGGCGAGGTCCCGCGGGTCGAGCGAGAAGATGAAGTTCGATGCGCCCCGGATCTTGAAGGCCCCGCCGCGCTGGAAGTTCTCGCACTTGAAGACCGCGGCCGTTCCCGAGGCGGCGTCGAACGCCCGCGAGGTCATCACCGGCGTTCGGTGGGCGATAGGGCGGATCCGTTTGGCGGCTGCGCGAATCTCCTCCGGACGCACGGTCTCGGACACCGCACCATTGTCGCAGAGGCGGGAGTGGGGCGGCTCCCGAGAGGCGCGCTAAGCTGTACCTATGCGGAAATCTGGAGTCCTGCTTTTCTTCTGTCTGTGGGCGTGTCGGGCGGAAGTGCACACGCTGAGCCTGCGGGAAGCCGTGGACCGGGCGCTCAAGGAGAGCCCCGACGTGGTTCTGGCGCGGTTGGAGGCGGAGAGGGCCGAACAGGCGGCCCGGCTGGCGCACTCGGTCTTCGTCCCCAAACTCGTAGTGGGCAGCGGCCTCGCTTACAGCAGCGGCTTTCCAATGAGCATCGAGGGAGCGACGCCCTCGATCTTCCAGGCCCAGGCCATCGGCAGCGTCTTCAACCGGGCTCAAAGCCTGCGCGTGGCGGCCGCCAGGGAAAGCCGCCGGGGAGCGGAGCTCGACGCGAACGCCAAGCAAGACGAGGTGGTGTATCGCATTGCCGAAACGTTCCTGGATACCGAGAATGCGGCCCGGATTGCCGAGACGAGCCGTCAGGAAGCGGAGCAGCTCGGGCGGGTGCTCGAGGCGGTTCGGGCCCGCGCGGCCGAAGGCCGGGAGCTTCCCATCGAGGTAAAGAAGGCGGAGCTGAACCTGGCCCGGTCGCGGTATCGCTCCCAGGTGCTGGAGTCGAACGCGGAGGCCGGCCGCATTTCGCTCGCCATGCTGCTGGCGTTCGAGCCCAACGACCAGGTGGTGCCTGCGCCCGGCGAACGAATGGCGCCGGCGGTCCCCGATACGCCGGATGCCGCCATCGAGGCGGCGCTCGCCTCCAGCCGGGAAATCCGGTCCCTGCAGTCGAAGCTGCTGGCCAAGCAGCTTGCCGTGCGCTCCGAGCAGGCCGAACGCCTGCCGCGGCTGGACCTGGTGGCGCAATACGCCCTGCTCTCCAAGATCAACAACTACGCGAAGTTCTTCAGCGCGTTTCAGAGGAACAACGGGCAGCTTGGGGTATCCTTCCAGATCCCGCTGTTCAGCGGGCCGGCCGTGAGCGCGGCCGTTGCCCAGGCCGAGACCGAGGCGGCCGAGGTCCGCGTCCAGCTTCGCGTAGCGCGGAGCCGTATCGCCGCCGGCGCGCGCAGGGCATACGAGGATATGCGCCAGGCCGCGACCGGCAAGGAGATCGCGAAAATGGACCTGGATGTTGCCCGCGATCAGGTGTCCGTTCTGCTGGCCCAGATGGAGGAGGGGCGGGCCTCATTGCGGCAGGTCGAAGAGGCCCGCACCGCCGAGACGGGCAAGTGGATTGCCTTTTACGATGCGGCCACCACCGCCGAGAAGGCGCGCCTGGCCCTACTGCGCCAAACGGGGGAGCTGTCGGCCGCCCTGAGGTGATCCCGGCCACCGTGGGGCAGGCGTTTCCGCCTGCCCAGGCCCGCCCCGTGCGGCTGGCGTTGCCCGAGCGGCAGCGACGCCCAGGCAGGCGAAGCAGTTCGATGGCCGCTGGCCGGCGGCCGCAGGGTCACAAGCCACAAGCCCTCCCCGGCCGGCCAGATTGCGGCTGGCGTCGACTTTGTGCTTAAGTAACCATGAGGGAGTCTCATGTTGCGCCGTATTCTTTGCATTGCGCTCATCGTATTGGCGGGGGTCTCGTGCAGTCGAGATCCCGAAGTGGTCAAGAAGAAGTACTTGCAGAACGGCAACCGGTATTTCGAAAAGGGCAAGTATAAAGAAGCCTACATCATGTACCGGAACGCGCTCAAGAAGGACGCCAAGTACAGCGAAGCCTACTACCGGGTGGGTCTGACCGAGTTGCGCATGGGGCAGCCCATGGCGGGGTTGCGCGACATGCGCCGGGCGGCCGACACGGACCCGAACTTCTCGAATCCCGACTCGAGGGTGCAGGCGGGCAACATCCTGCTCGCCGCGTACGTGTTGAGCCAAAACCACCCTCCGGCCCTCAGGGACGAGCTGCGCGGCCTCTCCAACGAGCTGCTGAAGCACAACCCGAACTCGGTGCCGGGCCTCCGGCTGCGGGGGTACCTCAAACTGGTTGGCGACGGCGATGCGAAGGGCGCGGTAGAGGATTTTCGCATGGCGGACAAGATCAGCCCCGCCGACCCGGATATCGTTCTACCGCTGGTGCAGGCCCTCCAGGTCATCGGCCAGGGCGCCGAGGCGGAGCAGATCGGGAAGGATCTGATCGCGAAACGCAAAGACCTCATCGCGATGTACGACGTTCTCTACGTCACCTACCTGCGTGCGAAGAGGATGGACGACGCAGAGGCCATTCTGAAGCTGAAGGCCGCCAACAATCCCAATGAGCCGACCTATCTCCTGCAACTTGCGCAGCACTACTACCGCGCCGACCGGCGTCCGGAGATGCAGAGCGCGCTCGATCGGGTGCTCGCCAACCGCAAGGCTTACCCGCTGGGCCCACTGCAGGTGGGGAGGTTCTACGAGCTGATCCGCGACCACGACGCCGCGATGAAGCAATTCGAAGAGGGCGCACGCGCGGACTCCGACCACAAGGCGGACTACCAGAAGGAAATCGTGCAGGTTCTGATCGCGGAGGACAAGAAGGACGAAGCGGTCCGGCTGCTCGATCAGATCATGAAGGCGAACCCCAAGGACGAGCGGGCCCAGGCCATGCGCGCCTCGCTGCTGATCGAGACCGGCGATCCCCGGCAGGTTCAGCAGGCCATCACGGAGCTGCAGGCGGCGGTTGGCCAGGACACCAAGAATCCGGTCCTGCGCTTCAATCTGGGGCGGGCGCTGCTGGCCAAGGGTCTCCTCGAGCAGGCGAGGGTACAGTTCCAGGAAGCCCTCAAGATTCGCCGCGAGTATGTGCCGGCGCGGCTGGCGCTGGCGCAGTTGTTCATCATCACTCGCGAGTACGGGAGCGCGGTCCAGACGGCCAAGGAAGTTCTCGATTCCGATCCGCGCAATCTGCCGGCGAGACTGATCCGTTCCAGCGGTCTGTCGGCGATGGGGAACCCGGCCGCGGCGCGCGCCGAGCTGACCGAAACCATTGCGCAGTTCCCCGACTCGGCTGAAGCGCAACTGCAATTGGCGGTGCTGGACCTGGCGGAGAAGCACTATAAGGATTCCGAGCAACGGTTCAGGCTGGTTTACCAGAAACACCCGGCCGATCTGCGCGCGCTGATGGGGATCGCCGAGACCTACGACCAGCAGGGTCAGTACGACAAGGCGATTGAGTTGCTCCAAGCAGAGCTGGCCAAAAACCCGGGACGGCTGGAATTGAAGACCGCGCTGGGCAACGTAGCGGTCGAGGCTAAGAAATACGACCTCGCGATCGCGCAGTATCAGGCGGTCATTGCAGCCAGACCCGAGGCCAGCGACATCTACGTCAAGCTGGGCCGAACGCTCGCACTCAAGCAGGATTATAACGGCGCGACGCGCGCCTTCGAGAAGGCGAAGCAGTTGCGCCCCAACGATCCGGATGCCTACCTCCAGTTGGCGATTCTGGTGGACCACCAAGGCAATCGCGCGACTGCGCGGCAGGTCTACGAACAGGTTCTGAAGATGCGGCCCGACCAGCCGCTGGCGCTGAACAACCTCGCCTACCTGCTGGCGGAAACCGGAACGGCAGCCGACCTCGACCAGGCGTTGCAACTCGCCCAGAAGGCCCGGCAGAAGCTTCCCGACGACCCGGACATTGCCGACACGCTAGGCTGGATTTACATCAAGAAGAATCTCACGACCAACGCGCTGAACCTGTTCCAAAGCATTATGGCGATGGAACCGAAGCTCTCGCCCGGCCATCCGTTCTCGTCCTACCACTACCACTACGCGCTGGCTCTGGCCCAGAGCGGAGACAAGCCGCAGGCGAGGAAGGAGCTGAAGGCCGCGCTCGATCGGAAGCCTTCGGCGGAAGAGGCGACGAAGATCAAGGAACTGTTGGGAAAGCTCGGCTAGTGTGGTGTCTCCGAAATGGTTCGACCATCCAGGGCGCCAAAGGCATGGCGCACGCTAAAGCGTGGGCCCCGATTTCTCATGGATAGTAAAAGGACCTCGGAGACAGGACACTAGTGGGCTCGATCGGCTCCGAACCCAGGACGACGCGGCTGCAAGCGGGCGGCTCAGAGTGGATTCCTTACGCGCTTCCATTCGCGGTGCTGCTCGCCTTTTTAGGGCTGGGGCCAACCCTGGGGATCCCCGTGCCGGTGGCGTACCCGTTGCGCACGCTGGCGGTGCTGGCGGCGGTAGTGGTGTGGTCCCGCCGGGTGATCGCCTTTCGGCCGGCGCGGCCGCTGTCAAGCCTTCTGCTGGGAATTGCGGTGTTCGCGATCTGGATCGCTCCCGATCTGCTTTTCCCGGGATATCGCCAGCATTGGCTGTTTCAGAACGCGGTGACCGGCGCGGCCGCGGGCAGCCTTCCGGCGCCGGCCATCCGGACGAGCGTTTGGTACCTGTTCTTCCGCGTGGGCGGGGCGGCGCTCCTGGTTCCGGTGGTGGAGGAGCTCTTCTGGCGCGCGTGGCTGATGCGGTGGCTGATCTCGCCCAACATTCGGAAAATCCCACTGGGAGCTTACAGCCCGCAGGCATTCTGGATTACGGCGGTGCTGTTTGCCAGCGAGCATGGGGCCTTCTGGGATGTCGGCTTGGCTGCGGGAATCCTTTACAACTGGTGGATGATTCGCACGCGGAGCCTGGCCGACTGCATTCTGGCGCATGCGG
This sequence comes from Bryobacterales bacterium, assembly GCA_963719445.1. Classification (GTDB taxonomy): domain Bacteria; phylum Acidobacteriota; class Terriglobia; order Bryobacterales; family Bryobacteraceae; genus DASWZN01. Next base: position 393,835 of record OY970385.1, on the reverse strand, counting down.
TTACCAACGGCTGTCTGGCCGCCTACGTCGTTGCGGGCGGCCACTGGCAGTACTGGCTCTGAACTGCCATTCACGTTTCTGTTACAAGAAAAAACCTCGCGGAGTGAGTGCATTGCGGCTCAACACGGATTGCATCTCCGGCGGGTGTCTGCTACGATGTTTTAGGACGGATGCCCACGAGTCGCTCCCCCAAAAATCCAACCAACGGAGTGAACAACACTAAGGAATGAGTTTCACAGTCTTTCTCGGCAATCTGCCGGCTTGGGTGACTGCCGACGATATCCAATCATGGCTCAACGCGGAGAGCTTGGTCGCCGACGCGATCAAGGTCATCCGTAACCCGGAAACGCAAGAGTCGAAGGGCTTCGCCTTCATCGACGCTCCCAATCAGGAAGAGATGCAGGCGATCATCCGCCGTTTTGATCACGCGCCTCTCGAAGGCAAGCTGCTTCGCGCCAATCCTGCGCAGCCGCCGAAGCCGAAGGCTTACGGGAGACCGGACGACCGCTCGCAGAAGCGTCATGCCAAGAGGCCGAAGTCCGGTACGGAGACTCCGAAAAGCGCCTTCGCGGCCGAATTAGCGAAGGCTCTGTAGACCAGAGTTAAACCTCCCTGGCCGGTGGGCCCCCACCGGCAGCCGAGACGCTATCCTTCTCGCCTGTATCCCCTCCCGGCGTCCTATTGCGCTGAACCGCAGTGCGCTCCGTGCTGAGCAGCCGATGGGTCGCTCATCCCAGTCTCCCTGAAAGCGCGGGCCTGAACGCGGATTCGTGTTATGCTGCAACCAGTAGCAGATACATGTTGCGCGGAATTAATACAAACGTTTCTCGCGCTGTTGGCCCTTCCTCGAGGGCAAAGGTGAACATATGGTCAACATGCTGATATTACGTGGCTTATTTGTCGCCTTGTTGGGTAGTGTTGGTTACTTTCTTTCTCCGTTCAAAGACTCCCAGGGCCATGCGGCGCCCCTGCTGGGGGGCATTGCGGGGCTGGTTTTCGGACTCGGCGTCGTGTTATTCGAAGTCAGGCTAAGAGAGGTCAGCCTGAAGCGGCTGATCGGAGCGGCCATCGGATCCACCATGGGAATCATGGGCGCGTTCCTGATGGCCACGGTTTTGGGCTGGGCCCTCCGCGGCTACCCGTTCCTGCCGCTCCTCCAGGTTCTGATCTTGTTGTGGATGGCCTACATCGGACTCGTTGTCGGCGGGAACAAGGGCGACATGCTTAACCTGGCGGCGCTGGGCGGCGTCTTCGGCGGCGAGGTGAGCGGCAAACAGGCGTTCAAGATCCTGGATACCAGCGTCATCATCGACGGGCGCATCGCCGACATCGCCGAAACCGGCTTCCTGGACGGCGCGCTGGTGATCCCGCAGTTCGTGCTGCGCGAGCTGCAACTGGTAGCGGACTCGGCCGACTCGATGAAACGCAACCGCGGCCGGCGCGGGCTGGACATTCTGCAGCGCATTCAGAAAATGGCCCATCTGAACGTGCAGATCGTCGAGGACGACTTTCCGAACGTCCGCGACGTCGACATGAAGCTCATCGAGCTGGGCAAGGTGTACGACTGCAAGATCGTCACCAACGATTTCAACCTGAACAAGATGGCCCAACTGCACGGGGTTGAGGTGCTGAACATCAACGAGCTGGCGAACGCGCTGAAGCCGATCGTGCTGCCGGGCGAAGTCATGCGCGTGTTCATCCTCAAAGAAGGCAAGGAGTACAACCAGGGCGTGGCGTATCTCGACGACGGCACCATGGTGGTGGTGGACAACGCCAAGCGTCTGATCTCGAAGACCGTCGATATCAGTGTGACCAGCGTGTTGCAGACCACGGCGGGAAAGATGATCTTCGGCCGGTTCGACGAGCGGGTGCATGCGGTGTACGACAAGCCCGCCGGCGCGCACTCGGACAAGCACGACCGTCCGCATCGGGAGCAGCCCGCCACAGCCTCGGCGCCGCCGGCGCCGTAGCGGGATGCGTGAAGCGGCCGCAGGGCGGCGCAGCACGGAGCCGGAATCGGGGATACAATCAAAGCTCAACTATGAAAGTCGCCGTGATTCTGCCCGCCGCGGGCCTCGGAACCCGGATGGGCCGCCATGCCGCCGAGAAGACCGGGACGAGTCGCAAGCAGTTCATGCTGCTGGAGGGCTCGCCCATCCTTTTGCATACCATCCGGAAGTTTGTTGCGAGCCCGCTGGTGGATGAGATCGTGGTAGCGTTGCGCGCCGACGACTTGGACTGGGTGGGCGATCTGCTCGCCAAGGAGGCGCTGGGGAAGCCGGTGCGCCTGGTGCAGGGCGGCGAGTCCCGGCAGGAGTCCGTCGAGAACGCGCTGGCGGTGATCGAGCCGGACGTCGACCTGGTTGCGGTGCACGACGCCGTGCGGCCGTTCATCGACCTGGCCACGATCGACAAGGTTATCCACGAAGCGGCCGAGACGGGAGCGGCGATCGTCGGCATTGTGCCGGTGGACACGGTCAAGACGCTGCAGAAGAACAAAGTCAGGGGCACGGTTCCGCGCGAGGGCCTGGCGCTCGCCCAGACCCCGCAGGTTTTCCGGTACGCCCTTCTGAAACAGGCTTTCGGGAAGGCGCGCGAGGACGGTTTCATCGCTACGGATGAGTCGAGCCTGGTGGAGCGCCTGGACCAGACCGAGGTCAGCGTGGTCCTGGGCAGCGACCGCAACATCAAGATCACCAAGCCCTCCGACATGGACCTCGCCCGGTTGTTCCTGTCCGAGGATCTGGCCGAGCGCAGAGTCTCGTGAACGAGATCCGGACGGGCATCGGCTGGGACGTCCACCGGCTGGTGGCGGGGCGGCCGCTCATTCTGGGCGGGGTCCGGATCCCCTGCGAGCTCGGTCTGGAAGGCCACTCCGACGCGGACGTCCTTTCCCACGCCATCACCGACGCCATCCTCGGCGCCGCCGCGCTGGGGGACATCGGGATGCATTTCCCGGACAGCGATCCACGCTGGGCCGGCGCGGACAGCCTGGCCTTCATCCGTCACGCCGTTGCACTGGTTGCCGAGCTCGGCTTCCGGCTGGTGAACGTGGATTCGACGGTGATCCTCGAGCGGCCGAAGCTGAAGGACTCGCGCGATGCGATCCGCGCGAAGCTCGCCGACGCGCTGGGGGTGGCCGTGGACCGCGTCTCGGTGAAGTTCAAGACCGCCGAGAAGCTGGGATCGGTGGGCGAAGGCCGCTCGGCGGAAGCGCAGGCGGTGGCGACGCTGGAGCGGTGAGGGCCGAGTCGAGCCGAGAGCGGGCAGCGGCAAGCGGGAACTATAATGGCTGCGGTTGAAGCCGCGATGTTCTGGCTAGTGTTGTGTTCGCTGTGGGCCGCGCAGCCGGGCGCTGGCGCGCCTGAGACGCTAGCGAAAATCAAGCAGAGCGTGCTCGGCAACCTGCGGACTCTCCCCAATTACACCTGTACCCAAGTCATCGAGCGTTCGTACCGCTGGCCCGGCGGCCGTAGCTTCGAAAACGTGGATCGTGTCCGCCTCGAGATCGGATACATAGACGGCAAGGAGCTCTTTGGCTGGCCCGGCGGCGAGAAACTGGCCGAGGAGGATCTGCACAGACTTGTCAGCGGCGCCATCACCAACGGCGACTATGCCTTGGTGGCGCGCGCCTTATTCGGTGGCCCGAATGTCGCGATTGGGGAGCTCCGGGAAGAGAACCACGCCGGACGCGCCACGCTGCGCTGCGATTTCACCGCTCCGCTCCAGGGATCCGACTGGATCCTGGCAATTGGGGAACGATACGTGCCAACGGGGTACCACGGCTCGTTCTGGGTGGACAGCAACTCGCTCCAGTTGCTCGAGCTTCGGATGACGGCGGACAATGTCCCCTCTGGGCTTGGCTATAAGACGGTCAGTAGAGACCTTCAGTTCGAGGCCGCGCGCATCGGGCGGGGCGGCTTCCTGCTTCCGTCGCGCGCCGAGTTCCGGGCCACCACGACAAGCGGCGCGGAACTCAGAAACGATACCAGGTTCCAGGACTGCCGGCAGTACACTGCCGAAAGCGTCATCAGCTTCGGTCCGTCCGATACGGGCCCGCAGCGCGATGCTCCCGCGCCCGGCGCCGCTCCGGCCGCGGTTCTGCCCGATGAATTCGAGGCCGGTCTGGAGCTCGATTCGCCCATCGACTCCAACACCTCGGCTGTGGGCGATCCGATCACTGCGCATCTGCTCGAGAGCATCAAGCGCAAGGGCGAGACCGTGATTCCCAGGGGCGCCGTTCTTCACGGGAGAATCGCGCGCCTCGAGGTGGAGGACGGCCACCGCTATGCCGATTTCGCGTTCACTTGGTTCGAAGCGGGAGGCGGACGGGTGGAGATCGGCGGCCGCACCAATGAGCTCGTCACGCTGGCCAGGGGCTTCCGCGCGGGGCGGCCGCTCGAGTCTGTGACCGGCCCCATCCGGGCCACTGGCAGCCACCTGTTTCTGCCGCGCGGTTTCCCGTTCCGCTTGAAGAGCGCCGCCGCCGCTGGGCAGTGAGTGCGGTACCGCGCAAGCGGGCTAAGGGCGCACGCCGCTCTTCTCGCGCGCGGGGAGGAACTCGTCGCCCTTGTTCCAGGTCGGGAGCCGCTCCAGGTTGGCCGTGTCGACGCCCAGCACCACAATGAATCGCGTCAGTTGCTCGAGGCCCGAGAAGTCCCAGTCTTCTTGAAACTCGTCCGAGGGCTGGTGGTAGTCCTTGTCGTCGTAGGCGTGGATGGCGGCGATGCCGTAGCCGGCGGGCTTGCCCAGAACGTCGTCGCCCTCGCCGATGGAGAACGACGGCACGCCGGCTCGCGCGAAGGAGAAGTGGTCGGAACGGTAGTAGTGGCCCCGCTCGGGCTCGGCGTCGGGCTTGATGACGTAGTTGAAGCGGCGGGCGGTGTCCTGAGCCAGCGGCCATAGCGTGGTGCGCTCGGCGCCGCTCACGACGATGTCGCGCGTGCGGCCGTAAGGATAAATCGCGTCCATGTTGAAGGCCGCGGCGATCTTGCCGGTGGGAATGGTGGGATGGCCGGCGTAATACTCGGACCCGCGCAGGCCGGCCTCCTCCGCGGTGAAGGAGACGAAGATGGCGCTCCGGCGCGGCTTCTGCTCGAGCGCCGCCCAGGCGCGCGCGATCTCCAGGAGCATGCCGCAGCCGGTGCCGTTGTCCACCGCGCCGTTATAAATCGAATCGCCGTTGATCGCCGGGCCGATGCCCAGATGGTCCCAGTGGGCGCTGAAGATGACGGCTTCCGATTTCAGCTCGGGGTCGCTGCCCGGAATCATCGCCACCACGTTCCGGGTCTCCTCATCCCGGATCTTCGATCTCAGCCGGCCGCGGAGCCGGAAGCCGAGCGGGATGGGGCGGAAGTCGCGCGAATTCGCGGCTGCCAGCAACTGCGCGACGGTATGGCCCGATAGCGCGAGAATGCGGTCGCCGGCATCGCCCGTGACCCAGCCCGCGAAGGCCAGCGCCGGCTCGCCCGCTGCCACGCGCACGTAGGACTGCTCGCGGCCCCAGGAATTGCGGACCACGTTCCAGCCGTAAGTGGCCGTGGGCGTGGTGTGAACGATGACCACGCCCAGCGCGCCGCGGCGCAGCGCCTCTTCGTACTTGTAGCTCCAGCGGCCGTAGTAGGTGAGGGCGCGGCCGGCGAAGAAGTTCGGATCGTTCGAGTCGGGCTCGTTGGTGAAGAGCACCAGCATCTTGCCGCGGACGTCGACGCCCTTGTAGTCGTCCCAACGGTATTCGGGCGCGGTGATTCCGAAGCCCACAAACACGGCCTCGGCGTCGAACTCCTCGAGCGCCTGCTGGCGCTCGTTGGAGCCCACGAAATCGTCCAGGTACTTCAGCGGGACGGTGCGGCCGGCGCCAACGGCCGCGAGCTCGGAATCGCCCTGGGTCTCGACGCCCAACAGCGGCACTTTCTGGAAATAAGTGCCGTTGTCGCCGGCCGGCCTGGCGCCCGCCAGCGCGAACTCGGTGGCCAGGAATTCGGTGGCGAGCTGGCCGCCGCGCGTGCCCACGCCGCGGCCCTCCAGCAAGTCGCTCGCAAGGAACTTGACATCGGCCCGGATACGATCGCCCGAGACGTTTGTCATCTGGCCGGCGCACGCGGCCGCCAGGATCAGGACTAAGGCTGCGGATCTCATAGCAAACTCCCAGTGTATGGCACGTGGCATGTGGCCGGCGGGCGGAACCGCCCGCCCCATGGCTGAGGCATAATGGGCACAGATCACCCGGAGGAGGCACATGCGGGACTACGCGGGTTTGGAGCTTCTTTTCATCGAGCGGCTGGGACTGGAGCGCCGGCCCATCGCCATCACCTTTCGCGACTCGGCGCCATCGGGCGTGGCGGCGTTCACAGGCACAGAGCCGGCCGGATGCGGATTCTGGCGGCTTGCGGCCGGAGGCCAGACGTTCTACACGAAGCCGGAGGATCATTACAACTGCCCCGTCGGCTGCTACACGCACAACATACCGCTGCCGCCGGAGCGCCAGCCGGAACTCGAGCAGACACTGGGCCTGATGGCGGGCATCGGCTATCTGCGCTGGGAGGAGGTGCCCGCGATCGCGCGCCTGGCGCACTCGCCGGCTGCGGTCGTCTACTCGCCCCTCGCCAAGACGCCGCTCGATCCCGACGTCGTGTTGTTTGCCGGCCGGCCGGGCGCGATGATGCTGCTGCAGGAGGCCGCTTTGCGCGGGGGTGTGGCCGCCGCCCGGCCGCTGCTTGCCCGGCCCACGTGCATGGCTCTTCCCGCCGCGCTCGCCGGAGGCACGGTGGCGTCGAACGGTTGCATCGGGAACCGCGTCTACACCGGAATCGGCGACGACGAGATGTACCTGGCGATGCCAGGCAAGGACGTCTTTGGCCTCGCCGCGGAAGTTGAGACCATCACCACTGCCAACGCCAGGCTGGCGGAACATCACCGCGCGCGCCTGGAGTCGCTGCGGTCCGAATAGCACAATTACCGAACTTCCCGGCCACGGCAAACGTACTGCCTGGGAAGGAGATCGCATGATCAACCGCAGAGCCTTCCTGGCAGCCGGTGTATCTTCCGCCGCCGCCCTTACAGCCCAGACTCCACCGCAGCCCGCCGCTACGGCCGCGCCTGCTTCGCCGTTCGCCGACCCGGACTTCGGCTTCACTGCCCAGATCGCTCTGGGCGGTTCCTACTATCGCCAAGGCGACCCCGGCAAACTACTCGCCATTCTGTCCCAGATCAAGCCGGCGGATTTCGAGTCCGCGTTCAAGGCGTTTCACGATGCGGGCGTCGAAGCACAGGTGCTGGCCCAGCAGGCCTTGAGCAAACGGCACGCCGTGAGCGCACGGGAGGCGTACCTCTGGGCGGCCAGCCACTTCTCCTCCGCGCTTCGAATGCTGGACGGCACGAAGAACCCGGAGCGGATGTCGGGCTGCTGGCAGGAGTATGCCGCCTGCTGGTCCGCCGCCGCCGGGTTGTTCGACCCTCCGGCGGAGCGGCTCGAAATCCCTTACGAAGACGCCCATCTGACGGGCTGGTTCCTGCGCGCGGACGGTTCGCGCCGCCGGAAGCCGCTCATCATCCTGAATACGGGCGCCGACGGTCTCGAGACCAGCATGCTCAGATCGGGCGGCGCAGGCGCCCTGGCGCGCGGCTACAATTGCCTCATCTTCAACGGGCCGGGGCAGGGCGATTCGCTGTGGGTGCGAAAGCTCTACTTCCGGCCGGACTGGGAGAAGGTGATCACGCCGGTCGTGGACGCCATGCTGCGCCATCGTGAGGTCGATCCCAAGCGCATCGTTCTCATCGGCGTGAGCCAGGGCGGATATTGGGCGCCGCGCGCCCTGGCTTTCGAACCCCGCATCGCCGCGGGAGTGGCGGACCCGGGGGTGTGGGACGTTTCGGAGCCTTGGCTGCGCAACGTGCCAAAGATGATTCGCGACATGCTGGATGGGGGCAAGAAGGACCAGTTCGACAAAGTGCTGGGAGGGGCTGCGGCAGGGAACTCACGAACTGCGATGATGCTGCGTTTTCGCATGCGTCCTTTCGGAATGGCGTCTTACTACGATGTGTTTCGCGCCGTGCGGGAATACAATCTCGTGGAAGTCGCCGGCCGCATCCGCTGCCCCGTGCTCATTACCGACCCGGCGAGCGAGCAATTCTTTCCGGGCCAGGCGCAGAAGCTCTACGACGCGTTGCACTGCCCGAAGACGCTGGTGCGCTTCACTCCCGAGCAGGGCGCCGATCAGCACTGCGAAGTGGCCGCGCCCGGTTTGCGGGACTACACGATCTTCAATTGGCTGGCCGAGACGCTAGGCTGAGTAGGACAGGCCTCCGGCCTGTCCTAAGGTAGGCGCAAGTGCCTGCGCCACTTCCGGTCATTGAGCGAGTTTCGCCATCACCAGGGCCAGTGCCTGGTCCGCCGGCGAGGTGGCCGCGCCGCATTCGGCATGGCGCGCCTGCCAGAGCCGTTCCGCCAGATCCAGGTTTGCATCGATGTCGGCGCCTGGCTTACGGGCCTTCTCCATCAGCTCCGCCAGCGGCTGCGGAGGCGTGGCGCCGGCACAGCGCCGGGCCTCTTCGAGCGCCAGCTCGACCAGCTTGCGGCTGCGCTGCCGCTGCTCCGCCGGCCCAATGCCGCGGCGCATCGGGTCCAGGGCCAGCACCTGGACGCACAGCTCGAGCTGGGCGGAGATCCGCGCGTCGTCCGGGTGCAGGTGCGATGCAACCGCGAAGTCCACTTGCGCGATGCGGTATTTGCCCAGCGCGAACTCGGCCTCGCCGAATCCGGCGTATGCGTCCGCGTCCTCGGGCTGGCGGCGCAGAATGGACCGGAAGACTTCGGCCGCGCGGTTAGGCGCTCCGGCCGCGAGAAAGAGGCGTCCGATTCGCATGTGCGTCGCCACATCCGAGGGGGCCTCGTCCTGGAGCGGAAGCAGCTCGGCCAGTAGATCCGTCTTTGCGTCCTGCCTGGCCAGCAGGTCCACCAGCTCGAAGCGAGCCCTGATACGATTTCCGGTCTCGTCCTCTTTCCACTGCCCGTAGATGGCACGGTGGTAATACGAGATCGCTTCGGGAATTCGCCCTTCCTTGACCAGGAGGCGGGCCATGGTCAGGTTGGCGGCGCCGCCGGTCGAGTCTCGCTCCAGCAGCTCGGTCAGGCTCGCTTCGGCCTCCGGAACTCGTCCCGCTGCCAGCAGGGCCTGGGCCAGCGCGAGCTGGTACTCCTGGTCTCCACGGGTGTTCGAGACGGCAGTTCGGAACGCGGCGATGGCCTCGGCCAGTTGGCCTTGCGCCTCCAGGCGCCGGCCGTCCTGGAAGAGCCGCCTGGCTTCCGAGCGGCGCGCCGCGTCTTGCGTCTTCGCCAGGAAGGTATCGACCGCGAAGAGCGCGGCCATCGCCGCGAAGACCAGCGCGAAGGTTCGCAGGACGGATGGGGTGCGTGTCTCCATCACTCCCTCGTTGCCCGTTCGCCGGCGGTTTTGGCCACCCCCAGTGCCGCCAGGACGTCGTCCAGCGTGACCACGCCGGCAAGTTGCTGCACGTTGGCCCTGCTCACCACGGGAAGCACCTTCTGGCCCGAAGCGCCCATGCGTTCGAGCGCCGTGCCGAGCGTGTGATCCGGATGCAGATGAGGCAGGCCCGTAGCCCACGGTATCAGGCCTTCGGCGAGGAGGTCGGCGAGCGTCTTGTCGGCCTCGGCGTTCTCCAGGTCCGCGAGGTGAGCCATGCCGCGGAAGTCCTCGCCTTCAACAATCGGCCAGGCCTCGAGTTCACTCGCGCGCATACGCTCGCGGGCTAAGGGCACCGGCGTGTCCGCCGTCAGCACCTCCGAGGCCGGTCGCATGGCCCGGCTCACTCGCATGCGGTCCCGCTCGGAGCGCGATTCCGCGGTCGGCAGGTGGACGCCTTCCTGCTGGGCCAGCGCCTCGTAAATGGGCTCCTTCTGAAGCTTGTAGGAAATGAAGAATGCGATCAGGTTGGAGATCATCAGCGGCACGATGATGGTGTAGTCCCGCGTTACCTCGAACACCATGATTACCGAGGTGAGCGGCGTCCGCACGATACCGGCGAACGCCGTGCCCATCCCGACCAGCGCGTAGGCGCCCGGCCCCGCCGTGTGGCCGGGCAGGAGCGCGTGCGCCACGCTTCCCACCGACCCGCCGATCATCGCTCCGATGAACAGGCTCGGCCCGAAGATGCCGCCCGCGTTGCCGGACGCGTAGCACAGCGCGGTGGCCACGATCTTGAGAACCACCAGCAGCGCCACGATCCGGATCACCATGTCGCCGTTGAGGACCTTCTCTACGTAGTCGTACCCGACGCCCATGACCTCCGGACGGAAATAACCCATCAGCCCGACCGCCAGGCCGCCCGCCACCGGCTGAAACCACACCGTCCACTTCGGCATCCGCATGAAGCGCTGGCGCAGCCCCAGCAGCAGCTTGACGAAACACACCGAGCCCAGGCCGCCCACCACGCCGAGCACGGCGTAGACCGCGAACTCGATGTTGTTAACCAGGTGATATGCGGGCACGTGGAACAGCGGCTCGTCGCCGAGCACCAGGTGCAGCACCATCCAGGATGTCGCCGAGCTGAGCACCGCCGAGCCGAGCACGGAAGCATGGAGGTCGCCCATGATCTCCTCCAGCGTGAACAGCACCGCCGCGATGGGCGTGTTGAACGCGGCCGCGAGCGCCGCCGCGCAGCCCATCGGCACCAGCGACTTCACCTGCTCCTTGCTGAGCCCGAGACGGCGGCCGATCACGGAAGCCAGGCCTGCGCCCACCTGCACCGAAGGCCCTTCGCGCCCCAGCGCGATACCGCTGGCGAGCGATGCCGAGCAGCAGAAGAACTTGCCCAGCACGGTGCGAAACGAGATGCGCCCGTCGTTGATAAACAGCGCGAACTTGGTTTGCGGAATTCCGCTGCCGCGGGCGAAGGGGAAGTAGCGGTAGAGCAGGTAGCCGGTCGCGAGCGAGCCCAGAGTCGGAACGAAGATGCGGCGCCAGCCCGAGCCTCCCGCCGGATACATGTGCGCCGCCAGGCGGCCGGTGAGCAGAATGAAGGCCACCACCACCAGGCCGACGAGCGCGCCGATCACCAGGCTCAGAGCAAGCGAGAGATGAGCCTCGCTCTGGCGAAACTGCTCCAGCCATACCTTCAACCGGGCGGTCAGGGAAGGGGAGGTATCAAGCTCCACGTCACCATTATGTGCATCAATCGGCGATACGCATCAATCATGCTATGCTGGCGCACGGTATGGAGGAGTCTGAGAGACAGGAAATACTGCAAGAGTTGAAGACAGGGCGCGATGCGCTACGCGAAGCTCTGGCCGGAGTCGGCGAGCATCTGGCGATTCGCAGGCCAAGCCCCGGCCGTTGGTCGATCTTGGAGTGCGTCGAACACGTGGCCGTGTCCGAACAGTTCCTCCTTTCGAGGTTAACCAAGGCCTCCCGTTCCGATAGTTCACACGGGAGTCGCATCAGAGAGAAGGCAATCAAGGATCGAGGTCTGGATCGTACGCGGCCCGGAGAATCGCCGGAAGTGGCACGGCCAAACGGCCGCTTCCGGAGCCTGAACGAGGCCCTCTCATCTTTCGACTCGGCGCGAACCGAAACCACCCACTTTGTGGAAGCATTCGGCGATGACCTTCGATCCTGGCTCACCGATCATCCGTTGATACCGGGCCCCGTGAACTGTTACGAGATCCTGCTCTTGATGTCCATTCATCCCGTTCGGCACGCGAAACAGATCGCGGAGATTCGAGCGGCCCTCGAGCCGCCGGCGGAGGTCCTCAGCCCGCGCGCAGCGCCACCACGGTGATGTCGTCGCCCTGCACCTCGCCGGCAGCCTGCGCCGCTTCGATCAGGCCGCCGATGAGCGCATCGAGCGAGCCGCGCTGGTGGCGGCGCAGGATCTCCAGCAGCCGCTCCTCGCCGAATTCCTCTCCGGCTTCGATGCCGGCTTCGGTCACGCCGTCGGAGAAGGCTAGCAGCGTGTCGCCGGGAGCGAGCTGGACCGACCGTTCTTCGCAATCCCAATCGCGGAAGGCCCCGAGTACGGTGGCCGTGGTGCTGAGTCTCTCCAGGCCGCCGGCGCCCGCGATCACGATCGGGGCGGGGTGGCCGCAGTTGACGTAGCGCAGCCGCCGCGCATGCTCGTCGTACTGGCCGAAGAACAGTGTGGCGAACTGCTCCGGCGGCGTCGAGTCGTAGAAAAGCCGGTTCACGGCGCACAGCAGCGAGCGCGGGCTGTCCAGCGCGATGGCCGCGTGAGAGCGGAAGCAGCCCTGAAGGTTGGCCATCAGCAGCGCCGCCGCGATTCCCTTTCCGGAGACATCCGCCAGCAGGAAGCCCAGGACGCCGGGAGCCAGGTCGAAGAAATCGTAATAGTCGCCGCCGACCTCCCGCGCCGGCGCGCAGCGGCCCGCGTAATCGGTGGAGCCGAGGTGGCGGCTGGGCGGCGGAAAGAGCCTTTGTTGGACGTTGCGCGCGATCTCGATCTCGGTGCGCGCGCGGGATTCGGCGCGGCGCCGCAGAGCGCCCTCGCGCGCCTGCTTCTCCACCATGGCGACGAGCCGCTGGTTGTCCCACGGTTTTTGAACGAAATCGACGGCCCCACGGCGCATGGCCTCCACCGCCACGTCGATGTTGCCCCAGGCGGTCATCACGATCACCGGAGGCGGGTTTTCGTTGCTGTGGAGCCTGGCCAGCAGGTCCAGCCCTTCGCTGCCGGAAGTGGTGTCCCGGGCGTAGTTCAGGTCCATGAGGATGAGATCGTAGTCGGCCGTTTCGGCCGCGCGCAGCAGGCCCTGCGGCGAATCGACCAGGTCCGCCAGGTGCCCCGCGCCCTTGAGCAGGAGCCGGAGCGCCTCCAGCACATCCGGCCGGTCGTCGGCCACCAGCACGTGCAACGGCCCGATCTCTACGCTGGTTGTCATTGAACTCTCAGGGTTGCACGTTGGCTGCCATCCGACAACTCCATGATGCGGAACACCCGGAGAAAGGCTGCGACGAGGGCAGTGTTCGATTTTGGGACGGCGCGCTTCCAGTTTCGGGCGCTGGCGCTATGCTGAAGCCGCCACGGTCCTATCGGCGTTCATCTGCGTTCATCTGCGGCCAACCCTGTGTTCCTACTCCCCGCCCCCATGCATCGCCCGTTTGGCCTGTGCGCTGTTGGCGCGGATCATCGTGACCAGGGGCTGCGGCGGTCTGAATCGGGATTCGCTGCATAGGCTAAAGCCCCTTCAGTGGCACCGTGAGTGACCCGATCATCCCCGATCCCGCGTCGCGCACCACGATTCGCAGCGTCTCGGCTCGCGCCGACGGGGCTACGGTCTTCCGCACGGGCAGCCCGTCCGTCGTGAACTTCCGGTAGGTCTCGCCCAGCATCTTCAGTTCGACGGTGTCGTGCGTGTTGGGAGGCCCCTCGATCTGGTTTCCCCGGGAATCGAGTTGGGCGATCATCAGGTCGAGACGGCCGCCGTAGCGGTCGCCTTCCTGCTTCAACAGCACGCTGTCCGGTTGGACGGTCACCAGCAGGTCCACGGCCGGCGGCGCGGCCGAGCGGGCGGCATGCACGGTCAGGCCGAGCTCCGTCGCATCGACCGGGCTGAACAGCGCGTCGTGCAATTGCAGCATGCGCTGGCGTTCGTCCGGCGCCGCGCGCGGGACGTCGAGGTAGCCGCTGCGGTAGTGCAGGCTCACGTGCCGCCGCGCGGTTTCGACCTTGATTTTATGAAAGTCGCGGTCGCCCTTCTCATCCACCGGATAGAATCCGATGGTGTAAGTCAGCGCGGAATCCGTGACCGCTTCATGAATCGCCCGCGCCAGGTCGTTGGTGTTGTAATAGGCGTGCCCGCCGGTTCGCTGCGCGAGGTCGTCCATGGTTGCGTGGGCGGCGTTCTGAGCGCGGCCGGCGCCGCCGCCGGCCCGGGGCGCCGCGACAACCGGCCTGTTATTGGTCGGCGTTCGACCGGTGGTGGCGGATGCAGCGCTGCTCTTCGAGCCGCGGCTGGCATCGAAGCCGCGCGGCGTGGTCAGCCCCCGCGCATCCACCGGATACACGGAGACGTTCGCCTGGCTCAGCGCGCGCACCGTGGCGTCTACCTCCTCGGTGTAGTTCTCGGCCATTTCGTTCATGTTCCGGTAGCCGAAGATCTCCGGGAAGGAGCCCGACAGCCAGATCAGGTTCTTGCGGCCCGGCACGCGCTCCAGATGATTCGCGATGAACTTGAACACCGCCAGCGTGCCCATGACGCGATTCCGCGTGAAGAACTCGCGCTCCAGCAAGTTGCCTCCCCGGCCGGCGAACGCCGCATCGAATTCGCTCTGTTCCTGGTCCAGAGCGCCTGGCGTTTCCGTGCCGCTGATGTTGACCAGCCGGTTCTTCGCATCGGCGAGTTTTTTCTGAAAATCCGCCATATCCTCGGTATAATCGTGCAGCACGCGCAGCCGGTGGCCGAAGACGTAGACCCCGATGCGATCCTGCGGCTGGATCTCCTCGAGGTACTTGATGAGCTGTTGCCGCGCAAACATCCGATCGACCATGCGCGTATTCGCCAGATCGAGCAGCACGATGGTGATTCCGTTAATCGCCTGCCCGCGCGCCGCCAGAATGTTCGTGAATGTGTTGGGCGGAAGCGGCGCGCTCGCCACCGGCGCGAGGCCGGTGGATTCCACCGAGAAGAAGCTGATCTTTTGCGGCCGTCCGTCCACCAGGACGGTGAAGTCCTCCGCCTTCAGGCCGGCGGCAGGCTGGCCGTTCTCCTTGGCGATCACGCTGACCTGCACCAGGCGCGTGGTAGCGGTGATTACCGGCGGCGGCGCCGTCTGCGGTTGCGCGGTCCCAGCCGCAACCGTGAGGGCGAAGACTGCGCAAGCCAATCGGGCGGAACGATTCATGGCATCCTCCGTCAACCGAACCTCTATTCTGCCACGCGCTGCAAAACAATTCGGGGACACTTTGGGCCACCACGCCGAACGTTCGGCTTACGAACAGGCGCAGGCTGCAAAAGAATTCGGGGACACTCCGGGCTACCACGCCGAACGTTCGGCCTACGAACAAGCGCAGGCGTGTCCCCGAATTCTTTTGCAGCTTCTGACCGTCGCGGCTCGGTTGGGGTACAGGCTGCGGCGGGCAAGCCGGAGCAGCTTGGTGTGGATCGCGGGGTGAGGGAACGCAACTCAATTATGGCCGCGGATGAACGCGGATTAACGCGGATAAAGGCCCGAGCTACTGAATAGCGACAGCAACCACTCTCGCCACGCCAATCAAATCCACGTCCTCATCCCAATCCCAAAGCGAGACTCTTCCCTCAAGATGCTGGCGGGCAACTTCGTAAGCGTCTCCGAGCGAGAGGCTGTCCAGTTCCCGCAGTCGGCTGTGTGCTTGAGGCGGGAGAGGCCCCTCCCTGCTCCACTCGCCGGCGGCCCAGGAAGCCAACTCGTCATCTGCGGACCCGTCAGCACGGATCACGAGCGTGTAGAAATCAAAAAGGAACTCATTCCCATCCTCGCGCTCAACACGCGATCGGACGATGAAGTTGAACTGCAATCCCGTCCTTGCCTCGCCTGGACCGAGACCTGGTACTCCAATCAGACGCAGGGCCGTGTGCCCGCCGAAGCTGTAATCCCCTACCTTCTGGAGCATGGCATCCACGAAGGGATGGCCCAGGGCGAAGAACTGCGCCTGAGCGTTCTTGATGGCGACGGAGCGGTCAAATGTCACCGCCTTGTATCGCTCCGGCAACCTGCACTCCAACAGCGCCTCTGGTGTGAGGAACTCATAGAAGCCCTCTCTGCGTTGAACCTGCCGCCTCTCCCGTCCCAGGTACTTCAGTGTGAACCCTTCCAGGTCCCTCAGGGTGACTGGGCTCGCCAGCTCCTTCTGGTACTTGTCAAAGCTGTAACTCGACACGTCGCGAAACAGGCTCTGTGTGGCGATCTCGTAAGCCTGTTGCGCACGCCTGACGGCGTCCTGAATCTCCTCTTTGGTCTGCCTGTTCAGCGTCCCTTCCACCAGCGCGCGCTTGTAGATCTCATCGGGCTCAATCTCCGCCTCCAGTTGGCCGTTCAAGCTGGCAATCAGTTCCTCGGGGTCTTCCCCTGTTACGGCTTGCAGGGCGTGTGCGGCCACTCTGAGACGCTGTTCAAAGTAGGATCGGACCGTGTCCTCGACCGTGCCCCTGGCTCTCAGGTTGTAGATCTGCACCACCTTGTCCTGCCCGTAACGGTAGACGCGCCCAACCCGCTGCTCGTAGCGCATTGGGTTCCAGGGCAGGTCGTAATTCACGACGATGTAGCAGAACTGGAGGTTGATGCCCTCGCCACCTGCTTCGGTGGAAACCAGGAACCGGACGGCCGGATCATCGCGGAAAAGCTGCTGGCTGCGGCGCTTGCTCTCGGCATCGGGCGTTCTGCCCTCCAGTTCCATGTCGCCGTTAATCAAAACGACCGTGTTCGCCCCATACGATTCCTCCAGTCGCTCCTTCAGGAATTCCTGCGTCCTGCGGTATTCGGTGAAGATGAGGACCTTCGCGCCAGGTGTTTCTTCGTCGATCTGCTTCAACAGATCTCGCAGGTGGTCGCTTTTCTTCTCGCGTGTGACCGGGATCGCCAGGAGCTTTCTCAGAATGGAGATCTCATCGCCCAGGACCTCTTGGTCACTCTTCAGTACAGCCTTCTCGTCAAGCTCCCCCTGGTAGCGTGCGTCCTGCTCCTCCTCCTCCTCGGGGGGCAAAGTGTCCAGCTTCTCCTCCAGGCGCCTCAGCCGACCCTCCAGAGCCGCTTTGATGGCCCGCGTGGAGCTGGCGTTCAGCTTCTGAAAAGTCGTCAGGATAAACCCGACCGCGCGGCGGTGCATCGGGTCTTCAACCTGTTCCAACGAGTTGTAGCCGGTGCGGATGTAGCCCTCGACGGCGCTGTAGAACTCCTTCTCGTCGGGATACATCGTGAAGGGCAATGGATGGGTGAGGCGACCCTTGAAAACCACTTTTCCTTCGGCGTCCGTCACCTTGAGTTTTGGCGTGCGGAGGATGAGCGCGGAATACGGCACAGCCCCGGCCGGTCTGAACAGCCCTTCATCAATGAGTGGCGAGAAATCGACATTCGGTTCGAGCAGCCGGACGAGATTGATAAAGCGGCCGTGGTTTGGGTCACCGGCGTGAGGAGTCGCAGTCAGCAGTAGCAGGGCGTCTGTGTAATCGCGCAGGGCTTCGGCGAGCTGGTAGTTCTGCGTCTTGTCCGTCTTTCTTCCGTATTCCTTCGCGCTCAGCCGGTGCGCCTCGTCAAAGATGATCAAGTCCCACTTGCGGTTTTCGAGAAGCACCCTCTTGTGCTCCTTCCGCTTCAAGCGGTCGAGCGACGCGATGGCAGACGCCCGCAGGTCCCAGGTGCGAGGGTTGGTGGCGGTGAAGTCCCGTCCGAAGATCTCGAAGTGGGCTTGAAACTTCTCCTCGAACTCTTCCTGCCACTGCCGAGTGAGTCCTGCCGGCGTAATGATGAGCGTCCGGCTGGCATTGCCGCGCTGTTCCAGCGCCTGCCATACCATACCCGCTTCAATGGTCTTGCCGAGGCCAACTTCGTCAGCCAGCATGAAGCGTCGCCGAGGGCTTGAGACGACGGTGAACGCTGTGAAGATCTGGTGAGGCAGGATCTCCGTGCGAGCGTTGGAAAGCTGCCCGCCTTTATTGAGAGTCAGGAAGCGTGCCGCCATCTGCCGCAGATCGAACTTCCACGCTTCCTCCCATTGCTCCGCTTGAGAGAGATCCAACGGCGTTGGGCAGGCTTCGAGCTCTGCGACCTTGAGCAGGAAGTTGATGGAGCGGTGAGGGGGCTTAGAGAAGACGCCTGGGTTGAACTCAACCTTGCACAGGTCATCCCGAACCTTCTGGACCTTTCCTACACCGTGGGGCCTGTAGATGGGGTTCAGGCTGCGGACCTGGGCGCCGGGTGCAAGAGCGTGACTGTCGTGGTCGGCCAACTTTCGAACCATCGATAACTATACGTCCCGCAAGGCGTGTGGTGCCGACTTGAGTCGACTCCTACCTTGACCGGCCTCCAAAAAACTCGCTCGGCGATTTGAACTGAAGCGACCTAAAGAACCGTTTGATCTTCGCAAAATCGGAAATGTTGGATGTCACGAGAGTCGCTTTCATCTGGATCGCGGTTCTCGCCAAAAGCGCGTCCTTCGCCAGTTGGCGGACTTCATACCTGCTTAGTTTGGCTGCCGGGTCCTCATCCGAGCACAGCCTCGCGAGACACTTCCCCACTTCCAGCCAATCTTCGGAGGACGGAGTGACGCCATCACCCGCCCTGAGGCTTTCCCTGAAGGCTGCGCACAACGCTTCCCGCTGTTCCCTCGTTGCAATGACCATTAGCTCCTGTACAACCACAGCGGAGATGCATAGTCCCCGCATTCTCTGGACGAGACTTCTATACGCCTGATTTGTATATACATTAGAGTCGAGCATAACTCGCAGCGGCATCGTTCACTCACCTTCGTCGGAGCCAATGTCGAACATACGCGAATGGATGTCCGTGTCGCCTGGTGCCACTCCCCTGGACTCCTGGGTTTCAGCGGCCTCGCGGAGAGTGATCAGCTCGCTAGACGTCAGGTGCCAATAATCAGCCGCCAACGTGTCGAGTTCTCGTTCTGCATCCTCGAGCTCCGAAAACGTTACCGCCGTGCGACGGTGCATCTGAGTGAGTTGTCGGCCCGCCGCCGCGAGGGCGCGATGGATGGCGTTGCGAGGATCATACCCCGGAATTCCCAGCCTCTTCAGGACCGAAGGTGTTCCAAGGCCACGGCCGCTTGGGGAATAGCTGTATACGGCCGCTCGCACCGGCACCGAGTTCAGCAGTGCTACGAGGTAGAAGGCTTCAACAGCCTCATGAAAAGGGACAATGGTGACCGTGTCCGAAGGAACCACGAGCTTCTTGCCAACATGACTGCTTCTTCTCCGAGGATCGTCGCCCGAAAGTCCACCCCCATTCGTCGCCAGGCGACCTTGAAAGGCGCAAAGGTGTCAGCGCTGATGTTAAACATTGAGTAGAATGGATGGCCCCCCTCAGCGTGGTACTTCTTGAACGCTGCCCGGTCCTCGAGAATGTCCCGAAAGCCGCTGAGGTAGGCGAACGTGAGCGGATAATGCTTCTTGAGCCAATCACTGTTATATCCGCGGCGCGTGTGTGGATCCTGGACCATAAGCACAAATGAAGAGGACTGCGAATGCCAGCGCTGAATGTCCTTGCCCCTGACAACCGGATAGAGAAGGCCCGTTTCAATCGTGGTCTGAACCGCTCCGAGTTTCCTCTTGCCCGCTTCAGGAATGTTTTCGACCAGCACAGTCTTCTGGTTTAGGCTCTTGATAATCCGCAGGAGGAACACGCCGTACGGCTCGATTCTCGCACCGACAGAGGCTTTGTAGGCGCAGGTCCCGAGGATCTTTGTCATTGCTACGGTTGCGCTGGGCAGGGAGGTCTGCCACTGGCTGTTTACTTCAGCACCGACTGGACGCGCATCGAGGGTTGTGCACTCAACCCTCCTCATTACGTCCGCAAGTGGAAGATCCTGAAGTGCGCCGGAGTCCGGAAGAGGAGTCCACACTACGAACGGGACTGGGAAGTTGGTTTCCCGCCCTTTGGCAGCGATGAAGCTGCACGTCAGATTCGCAGCACCCTCGAACGGTCTGAGAAGCGATAAGTCATCTACACGCGTGATCTTGAACGGAGCGCCGCTGGCGCCGAGCCTAAAACGACGAAAACCCTCGGCTTGACCCTTGGCCTTGAAAACAGTTTTCGTAATCAGAAACCCGAGACGTCCTTCCGCTCGCAGGTATTTGTCTATGCAGACGTAGGTGAACAGCTGGGACAGGTCCTTCTCTCCCGACCCAAGGCGAGCCTCGAAGCCCTTCAGAGAGAACAGGCCATAGTGCTGCCAGAGGGGAACGCTATCTTCTCGATACTCACGAGGAAGATAACCCCAGCGGACCCAAGGTGGATTGCCGGCGACGTAGTCGACGCTTCCAACAAAGAGGGGTGCGAAATTGTTCTTGATGATCCGAGCCCAGATTCCGTTCTTGTTCTCCCTGTCCAGTTGAACCAGCTCCTTGTAGAGTTCAGTGTGCGCCTCGGTTGAGGTGATCGTCAGGCCTTCTTCTTGGCACCGCGCCAGGAACTCACCTGGGTTGCAGCCATTCCTTACGCAGGTCTCCATGACCTGCGCGTACTGGGCGGCCTCCCGGGGACTCGTTGCTATCTCTTGCGGCACGAGAAGGTGGGGCGGCCTGACGGCGCTGCACGGGACTTTCGCTACGCTGTGCGGACCGCCCGTAAATAGGTCGCCGTACTCCGCTGGCGTCATGACCGAATCGCAGAGATAGACCGGAATCTCGACGCCGTCGACGTGCCGAATTAGGTCCTTAATGGCCACGAGGTAGTTGGTCCTTGCCGCCATTACGGCAAGCGGGTTCAGGTCGAAGCCGATGACGTTAGCGAGGATCCTTTTCAGAAGGTCCCCCTCGTCGTAAGCGCATCTCTCACGGTTTGAGTCGTACCAACGACGAATGCGATTGATCGCCAGCACCAGGAACGTACCGGAGCCGCAGGCGGGATCTAGCAGCCTGTGGTTAAACTCCCCGGCCGTTGGATGCGGTCGGCTCTGGTCGATAAAACATAAATACACTAAAATGTTTTTATGGCCATGGGCACCCGCAGACACCGGCAGCGCCAGGAAGAGCTCTGGATCACCCATGCCGAGCTGGCCACCGCGCCCGGCCATCCGTTCTACGAGCGCGTGAACGAGCTGCTGGACGCCGAGAAGTTCGACGAGTTCGCCGAGAAGGAGTGCAGCGGCTTCTATGCGGAGAACAATGGACGCCCCTCGCTGACGCCGGGAACATATTTCCGCCTGCTGATGGTTGGCTACTTCGAGGGACTCGACTCCGAGCGCGGGATTGCCTGGCGCGCCGCCGACTCGCTGGCGCTGCGCCAGTTCTTGCGGATCGGCTTGGATGAGCAAACCCCCAATCATTCGACCATCTCGCGAACCCGGCGGCTGATCGATGTGGAGACGCACCGCAAGGTGTTCCTGTGGGTGCTGGGAGTGCTGGCGGATCGCGGTTTGCTGAAAGGCCGGACGGTGGGCGTGGATGCCACCACGCTGGAGGCCAACGCGGCCCTGCGCTCGATCGTGCGGCGCGACAACGGCGCCAGCTACGACGAATTCCTGACTGGGTTGGCGCAGCAATCCGGCATCGAGACTCCGACCCGGGAGGATCTGGCGCGCGTGGACCGCCAGCGCAAGAAGAAAGGTTCGAATCAGGAATGGGTGAGCCCGTCGGATCCGGATGCGCGCATCACGAAGATGAAGGACGGGACCACGCATCTGGCACACAAGGCCGAGCACGCGGTGGATATGGAGAGTGGGGCAGTGATCGCGGTAACCTTGCAGCCGGCCAACCAGGGCGATACCACAACCATCCGGGAAACCCTGGGTGAGGCGGGTGAGACGGTTGCGCACCTGATCGAGCGGGAAGCCGAGAAGACGACGAAGGAAGAGCCTCAGGTCAATGCCCAGGGCATTGAAGAGGTGGTTGCCGACAAGGGGTACCACAGCGGCAGCGCGGTGCAGGCCATCGCGGAGGTGCCGACCCGAACCTACATCCCGGAGCCGAAGCGGAAACGGCGTAAGTGGGCGGGCAAGGCGGCCGAACAGAAAGCGGTCTACGATAATCGACGGCGGGTCGGCGGCATTTATGGCAAGCGGCTTCTGAAGAAGCGCGGGGAACTGATCGAGCGGTCCTTTGCGCACTGTTACGAAACCGGCGGAATGCGGCGGCTGCATCTGCGAGGGCGCGAAAATGTTTTGAAGCGCCAGTTGATCCACGTGGGTGCGTTCAATCTGAGTCTGATTCTGCGGCGCAACTTGGGCGCGGGAACGCCAAGGGAGCTCCATAACCGCCAGGAGGAGCTCATTCTCGCGATTCTATGCCTCTGCGCCACCTTGGAAATAACGGCCAGTTCTCCGCGGTGCCTTTCTACCGCTTCACCATCCCAAAGGCGGCGGAACCGGCGCCCACCCGCTCACCCTTGCCGCAGCCGAATTTCGGGGGGTTGCGCCACAGGCTGCTAGGAGTCGTTTGTCTGGGTCCCCCTCGTAACCGAGCTGATTCAGCACGTGATCCGCGAGCCAATCCGGCGTGTAGTACTCCCCAAGGTCGTGGCGGACAGACTTCGGGAACAACTGCTGGTAGAGCTTCTTGAGCAAGTCGCGAGACTGCGCCGGGTCTTCCGAGAACGTGCCGGGGTTGTATTCATCCAGCTTGGTGATCATCTTCCGTGTCAGACCCTCAATGGGACTGGTCCACAAGGCCAAATACCAGGAGAAGAGATCACCTTCCAGGAAATTGGTGATTCCCATCTGGTGGAAGATTCCCCCTCGCTCCAACTCCTCAAGTTCGCGCTTGAGCTTGCGGGACGTAGTGGCGTTGAGGAGCTTTTCCACCTGCCGCGTCATCCACGGGTTGAAGAAGCTCACAATCTCCGCTGCTAGCAGTTTGATGAGAAGGGCGTAGTACGTGTGAACAGCAAAAAGAAGCTGGGCAGGCTGGGTTTTCCCCGTTACCCCATAGAACTCCGCCAGCTTCTTAAGCTTGTCGGACACGTTTTCGACATCGTACCCGCAGACCTCCCCAAACAGGATTTTCCACTGGTCGAAGAACACCTGTGCTCGTGGGTTCGTGGTGCCCAGAATCTCTTCATATAGCGTGCGGACGCCCTCCTGGGCTACCGGACTGTCCGAGCCAAAGTCCCCGTGCAGGTATTCTGGCTGGTAGGGCTTTCCTTTCTGACCCAGGTTGTACAGCGCCCAGAGGAACCGCTCAGTGGAGTACCGGTCGACGGGCAGCGGCTCCTGGTCGGTCCATTTGTCGTCCCGGAAGCGGAGAAAGATGAAATACTTCCCGTCCGTGCCGACCCCGAACATGCTGTTCCATTCTCGGTTCTCCTCCCGCCGCATGTCATAGAAGCGCTTCTTGAGTTGGTCGATCAGAGCCTTGTTCGGAGCTGCGTCCTTGTTGTGCGAGAGGGACTTGGGATCCTTGTACTCGACGATGACGCTGCCATAGACCGAGTCCGGCCTTCCCGTAGCGACGGTGATGTTGTGGTGGCCCTCGAGCTTGATCTGCGCCCGCCGTGCAAAATCCTTGAGGGCCGCCGCAACCTCAATCTGAAGGTCCATCTCCGATTTGGCCCAAGCCGCCGCAGCTTGGATTTGTTCGGCAAGCGTAGCCGCGCTGTGGCTGACAATTTCATCGAGAGATTCAGGCTTCAGTGGATGTGCGGGTCGATCTGGCATTCAATCCGTCCAATCTGCGGTGGTCGGAGAAACCGAGGACGATCTGTACTGCGAGAGCTTCAGTCTGGATTCCCGATCAGCTGACAGCATAACAGAACACCTCCGCTTGCATGGAAGCGAGAGTGAGCTCGACGGCGAGACGTGTCCCTCGGATCACACTGGCATGCCGGCCGCCTTTGTTTTCCTTAATCGGCGTTGATCTGCGTTCATCAGCGGCCCAAACTGCCGCCCTTGGCCATTTCAAAAAGCCACGCCCCTCACCCACCTCCAGCAGCCGCGCATCTACGCCGGAATCGGACGGGCCCGGCATTCGTCGGCCCGGTTTTAAGGAAACAGACGTCTTATCGGCGTTCATCTGCGTTCATCAGCGGCCCAAACTGCCCCCTCACCCCAGCCCCAGCGGCCGCCCCACATGCCCCACCGTCCCCCACCGCGCCCGCCAGCCCGCCAGCGCCGCCGCAAGCACCAAATCGTCGTGCGTCCCCTCCCGCCACGCCCCAAACTGCTCCCGACGCCCCGCCGAAACCTTCACCCGCATCCCCGTCAGCTCTTTGATGAACGTCTCGCCTTCTCGCAGCCCCGCCGCAATCCGCAGCGACCCCGTCTCCAGCATCACCTCCAGCCCCACCACCAGGTCCCGCTTCGGCACGTGCCATCCGCCATCCGCCCGCGACGCCCGCTCCCCGCCCGTGATCGTCACGGCCATCAGCTCACACCCCAGATCCGCCTCGCGCAGCAGGTCGATCACCGGCCCGCCCACTCCCGTCGCATCCGCCACCACCGTGCACCGCCCCGCCAGCGCCCCCGACCGCGCCAGTTCTCGCACCCGCCCCACCACCTCCGGATACGGAGTCCCCAACGCCAGCCGCTCCAAATGCCGCAAACTGTGCCCCACCTCGTGTACCCGCTCCCAACTCCACCGGTCAAACTCTCGCGCCTCCTCCTCCCATCGCTCCACCACCGCAATAGCCGTATAGTCCTGCTTCTGCCCCAGATCCACCCCAACGAAATACCGTTCTCTCATATCAGCGTTCATCTGCGTCCATCCGCGGCCAATAATCAAAGATTCAAAACCACCCGCCGCCACTCCACAACCGGCTTCTGAAAGTTGACCAAAAGACAAACCTTCATCCCCGAAGCCCGCAAGTAGTTCAAGCACTGCGCCACATGCTCCCTACTGAATCGATCCACACACTTCAACTCCACCACGACGGTATCTTCCACCACGATGTCCGCAAAGTACTCCCCAACGCATTGCCCTTTGTACATCACACGGAACGAAGCCTGCGCGACACCCCGCATCCCCTGAAGCCGCAGCTCTCTCAGCAAAGCCCGCTCATAGACTCTTTCCAAAAAGCCCGCCCCCAAAGTATTCGCAACCTCGAAGACCGCCCCAATCACCCGCTCCGTCAAACCATCGATAGATCTGCGTTCATCTGCGTTCATCCGCGGCCATCATTCTTAGTGTCTTCTCCTACCCCGCCCTCTCCCTCAGAACAAAGGCTTCACGTCCCCTGTAACCGCCCGCTCCACCACCTCCCGGCTGAACAAAACATCGTCCGCCTCCAGAAACTCGCACAGGTACTCCTGCCGGAACCACCGGTCTCCCAGCGAAGCCCGCTCCTCTTCCAGGAAGCTGGCCATAATCCGAGGGCACTCCGTAGCCCGCACCGCCACCCGCTCCCAATGTGCTCCCCCGTTAGCCCACTCCTCCCAAAAGAACCCGCGCTTCCCATGCGGCGTGCTCATCAGCCACAGGTCCCCGTCCCCCACCGCCAGCATCGGCCGCACTGCCTTGTACATTTCATCGCTTACCCGCGCCGCTTCGTCGATCAGCATCAGCGACACCGCGGAAAAGCCCCTTACGGTCGCTTCCGTTCCCGGGAGCCCCACCAGCCGCGACCCGTTCGGAAACAGCAGCGAGATTTCGTTGTCCCCGTCCCCTCGCGGCCGTATGTCCATCCGCCGCACGAACGCCGCCGCTTTCCGCAGAAACTCCCCGCTCTGCCGCGCCGACGGACTCACCACCAGCGTCAGGCTCCCCGCCCGCTCCTGCGCCCGCGCCACCGCCTTCGCCGCCGTAATCGTCGACTTCCCCCACTGCCGCGTGCAGTTCAACACCAGCCGCCGCGAATCCCGTCGCAGCAGCTCCCCCTGCTTCACATCCGGCTCGAAGCCCAGCCATTCCTCCCATCCCGCTGCCTCCCGCGCCGCCGTCTTCCGGTGCTCGCCACCCACGGGTGCACCCTTGTACACGTTCTTGATCCTCATACGCCCACCGAGAATTTACCGCCCCTCTCCGCCGTTCCCCGATTTCAAAAAATGCATTTAGCACAATTTCAAGCACTTATGAATCTTCAAACCTTGGCACCGGACTTTTCGGGTTTACTCTCAGTGCAGATGGCTTCCATCCGGGGGCGGCCAAACCGGCTTACTTCAAAACGGTCCCGCCCCCGGCAATTCAGCGAGGTTCTCATGTCTTCACAACGTCGCATCGATGCATCCCGCGCCAACGGCGCGCTCTCTCATGGACCCAAAACCCCCGCGGGCCGCGCCCTCTCGGACGCCGCCCGCCTCACCCACGGCCTCACCTCGCGCCGCACCCTTATCGGGAACGAGTCCGAGGAGGACTTCCGCGCCCTTCGCGAGACCTACACCCTCTATTTCCAGCCGGAGACCCGCGCCGAGCTCGACTGGCTCGAAGAGTTCATCGCGGCCCGCTGGCGCCTCATACGCATCACCTCGATCGAGACCGCTCTGCTCAACCTCGAAATGGATCATCAGGAGCCCCAGGTCAAAAAAGAATTCGAGATCTGCGATAGCGCGACGCGCATCGCCATGGCCTACCGCGCCCTCAGCGACGACTCCCGCGCCCTGGGCCTCCTCAACCGTTACGAAGCTCGCATCCGCCGCATCCACGACAAACTCTACAAGCGCCTCGAAGCTCACCGAAAAAGGCGCGCGCGCGCAGTTCACCATGAACCTAATCCCGCAAACGAACACCTCACCCCCGCCCCTTGACGGATCGGCTGCAAAATGGGGACTGGCTTGAATTTCGCTGCTTTTGCGAAACTTCGTGCCTGTCCCCGATTTTGCTTCCAGCCCCGCGCCGGCCTCAGCTTATCTGCGTTCATCCGCGTTCATCCGCGGCCCATATTGTTTTTTCTAACTCACGCACTCCACGTGCGCTGCGCCCACCGTCGCAGTATGCTGAGAATCGTGCGTACACTTCACCTCACAACTCCCACATGGATCAGATCCGCCGGGCTTGCCGCTGCACTCGTCGCAGCCCTCGGCATGTATGGACAATTCGGGCCGCCGAAAAAGCCGGCCGGGCCATGGAGCGACAAAACCCTCTCCCCCGATCGGCGCGCCGACCTGGTGATTTCCCAGATGACGCTGGATGAGAAGATCCAGCTCGTTCACGGCGCCGGATTCCCCTTCTTCGGCGCATCGGACCCCTCCGCAGTCCGCTCGAACGGAGGCGGCGGGTTCGTTCCCGGCATTGAGAGATTCGGGCTCCCGGACCTCAACATGGACGACTCGGCCGTAGGCTGCGCCGGCGGCGCCCGCAAGGGACGCTACTCGACGGCCCTCCCATCGACGCTCGCGCTGGCCTCGAGCTGGAATCGCAGCCTGGCCGAGGAATACGGGGCGCTGATTGGCCGCGAGCTGGCCGACCAGGGCTACAACGTCTCGCTGGGCGGCGGCGTCAACGTCACGCGCGAGGCGCGCAACGGCCGTAACTTCGAGTACCAGGGCGAGGACCCGGTGCTGGCCGGCAATATGGTGGCGCGCTGGATCAAGGGAGTCCAGTCGCAAGGCGTCATCGGCGATATCAAGCATTACGCGGTGAACGACCAGGAAACGGGACGCTATTTCGCGAACGCGATGATCGATAAGCGGGCCATGCGCGAGTCCGATCTGCTGGCCTTCGAGATCGGCGTCAAGCAGGGCAAGCCGGGGATGGTCATGTGCTCTTACAACCTCATCAACGGCGTCTATGCCTGCGAGAACGAGTACACGCTCAACCAGGTCCTCAAGAAGGAATGGGGCTTCGAGGGCTGGGTGGTTTCCGACTGGTGGGGCACGCACAGCACCGTGAAAGCGGCGCTGGCGGGCCTGGACCAGCAGCAGCCCGGCGGAGAGTTCTTTGGTGCGGCTTTGAAGAAGGCCGTGGAGAGCGGCGAAGTCCCCATGGCGCGGCTGGACAACATGGTCCACCGCATCCTGCGCACCGAATTCGCCAGCGGCATCGTCGATAACCCGCAGGAGGCCAAGGTGCCCGACATCTTTCACGGCTTCCGCGTGGCCCAGCACGTCGAAGAGGAAAGCGTGGTGCTGTTGAAGAACGCCGGGGGCCAGCTCCCGCTGAACGCGGCCGGCCTGAAATCGATCGCCGTGATCGGCGGGCACGCGGATGCGGGAGTGCTCTCCGGCGGAGGATCGGCGCAGGTGGATCCGGCAGGCGGGAATGCGTATGTGCCGCCAGGCGCGAAGAACGACTTCCTCTCGATGTTCAACCGGCCGGTCTGGCATCCGTCGCCGCCGCTTCAGGCGATCCGGGAGCTTGTTCCAAATGCCAAGGTGACTTACGATGCCGGCACGAACATGGATAGCGCGGCCAATGCCGCCAAGGCAGCCGACGCCGTCATCGTTTTTGTTACTCAGCACACGCATGAAGGCAACGATGTCCCGTCGCTGGCGCTGCCCGATAACCAGGACCAACTGGTAGCGAAGGTGGCCGAAGCGAATCCGCGCACCATCGTCGTGATCGAGAGCGGAGGTCCGGTGGCGATGCCGTGGACGGACAAGGTCAGCGCCATACTGGCGGCCTGGTATCCCGGCATTCGCGGCGGCCCGGCGATCGCGAACATCCTTTTCGGGAAGAAGAATCCGTCGGGGAAACTGGCCGTCACATTTCCTGCCTCCGATGGCGACCTTCCGCATCCCAAGCTTGCCGTGCCGCCGGGACCGCCCCCGGGACCCCTCGATGGGCTGTTCCGGCCGGCTCCTCCGTTTCCGGTTCCGTACGGCGAGGGCTTGAAGGTCGGGTATAAGTGGTTCGACGCCGAGCACAAGACGCCGTTGTTCGCCTTTGGCTTTGGACTGTCGTACACCACTTACTCTTACTCCGGCCTCAAAGCCACCGGAGGGCGCTCGCTGGCGGTGAGTTTCGTTGTTCACAACACCGGGAAGCGCGCCGGTTCGGAGATCGCCCAGGTGTATCTGGCGTTTCCGGAGAAAGCGGGCGAGCCGCCGAAGCGGCTGGTAGCGTGGGACAAGGTGCAACTCGCGCCGGGTCAGAGCAAAACGGTCACGCTGAACGTCGACCCGCTGGCTCTGTCGGTCTTCAACGCGGAAAAGGATCGCTGGGAGATCGTCCCCGGCGAATACCGGGTGCTGGCGGGGCCGTCCTCGGCCGAGCTGCCGCTCACGGCCACGGTGTCACTGGAATAGCACAGTGTGGCGCAGGCACTCTTGCCTGCAGCCTCGACACTCGTGTCGAGGCAGGCGTCGGCTGAGAGCCGACGCGGCAGGCTGAAGCCTGCGCCACGGGGTTATTCCAACGCGTACAGGTTGCCATCGGTCGAGCCGGCATAGATCACGCCGCCGTCGATGGTGGGCGAGGAGACGATCGAGCCTAGCGAAAACAGCCGGGCGATGGCGAAGTACATCTCCTCGAACGAGTCCGTGGTGAACAGGGCTTTGAAGTTGGGCGAGCCGTCCGGTGCGATGAAGCCCCCGGCATTCTGCTTGCCCGCCTCGGTCTGGAATTCCCAGGCGAATTTGCCGGCCGCCAGGTCGACGGCGTACAGCTTGCCGTTGAAGGAGCCGAAGTAGGCCATGCCGTGGGCGACGGCGGGCGAGGAGAAGACCAGCATGTGCGCGTCGAGGGCGAACTTCTCCTTGCCGGTCTTGATGTCCACGGCGCGAAACATCGCGGGAATGGGGTTGCCGACGTAGGCCGTCCCCTCGTAAATCGCCGGCGAGGTATTGATCCAGGAGCCTCCGGTAGAGAGGTTCCACTTTTCTTTTCCGGTGTGGGCATCGACCGCCCATAGGTGCGCGTCGCGGCAGCCGAAGTAGACCACGCCATCCACTACGGCCGGGGAAGACTGAATCCCGGTCTGATTGTGGTTGGTGGGGTCCTCTCCGGTTTTGAACTTCCACTTCAAGTCGCCGGTGGCGGCATCGAGGGCGTAGAGGTTGGTGTCCCAGCTTCCGAAGTAGACTACGCCATCGGCGAGCGCCGGAGAAGAGTGCACCACGTTTTGGGTGGCGAACTTCCATTTCAGGCTGCCGTTGGCGGCATCGAGAGCGTAGAAATTGCCGTCGCCGCTGCCGAAGTAGACCACGCCTTTGTCGATCGCCGGGGATGAGAGGAAGAAGTCCCACACGTCCGCCATGGTTTGCGTGCGCGGCTTGGAGCCGTGGAGGCCCTTGGCCTCGAAGTGGTGCTCGCCGCCGGTCTCAAACTTCCACTTGAGCTTGCCTCCGGCGGCATCGACGGCGTAGAAGACCCCGTCATAGCTGCCGAAGTAGACCGTTCCGTCGACCACAGCGGGCGAAGAGCGGACGATGCCGCCCGTGGCGAACTTCCACTTCTCTTTTCCCGTGGCCGCATCGACGGCGTAGAGGTTCTTATCGTCGCTGCCGATGTAGACGACACCATCGGCGATGGCGGGCGAGGAGAGAATCCAGCCGCCGGTTTTGAAGGCCCATTTGACGCCTTTGAATTGCCGTGGTCCCTCGCTTTCGTAGACTCCGGTGTGGGCGAGATTGCCCCGGAACATGTTCTGAGAGAATGCCGCCGGCACGAGACCGGCGGCGATCGAAGCCACAAGGAAAACACGCGAAGGAAACATTTGGCGACTGGTCCTATTCGGGTATACGCGCGAGGCGCGGCGAAAGTTTCGGGCAATCGCATCCCAAAATATTGGCGCCTGCGCCTGTTTGCGCCCCGGCCTTCCGCGCCGGACAATAGAGACAACAGAGGGTGCAGAGATGCCAACGCCAGCCGCAGTGAAAACCGCGCTCGCCGATGCGCGCGCGAACACCGATGCCTTGTTCGGCGTAGTCCGCCCGGACTCGCTCTATGAGCGCCCGATCGCCGAACGGCACCGCATCATCTTCTATGCCGGCCACCTGGAGGCATTCGACTGGAACCTCCTCCGCGAGCCGCTCGGGCTGGAGGCCTTCCATCCCTCGTTCGACAAGCTGTTCGCGTTTGGGATCGACCCGCCGGTAGGCCAGATGCCGCAGGATAGGCCCTCGGACTGGCCTTCGATCGGCGAGGTGCGCGGTTACAACCAGCGCATCCGCGAGTACCTGGACGCGGAGATTGCGCGTGCTCCGGAGCAATTGCTGCACGTGGCCATCGAGCACCGGCTGATGCACGCCGAAACCTTCGCCTACATGCTCCACAACCTGCCGCCCGCCGCGAAGGTGGCTCCGCCCGCGGGTCCCGTGGCTTCCGGCGGGCCGCCCGCCATGCGGATGATCGAGATTCCCGCTGGAACCGCCACGCTCGGCCGGCGCCCGGAAGACGGTTTCGGATGGGACAATGAGTTCCGCGAGTGCGCCGTTCGCACGCCCGCCTTCTCGATCTCGAAATACAAGGTCACTAACGGCGAGTACCTGAATTTCGTTCGCGCCGGAGCGGCCCCGCCGCACTTCTGGATTCAGCGCAAGGGCGCCTGGCATTACCGCGGCATGTTCGGCGAGGTTCCGCTGCCGCTCGACGCGCCGGCCTGGGTGACCGAGCGGGAGGCCGAAGCGTACGCCATGTGGGCAGGCAAATCGCTGCCGGCCGAAGCGCAGTTTCACCGCGCCGCATTCGCCACCCCGGAAGGCGGTGAGCGGCCGTATCCCTGGGGAGACGAGCCGCCCGGCCCGGGCCGCGGGAACTTCGACTTCGCGTCCTGGGATCCGGCGCCGGTGACCGCTTCGCCTGGCGGCGACAGCGCCTTTGGCGTCTCTGAACTCCTCGGCAACGGCTGGGAATGGACCTCGACCCCGTTCAGTCCTTTCCCGGGCTTCGAGCCGTTCCCGTTCTACCCCGGCTACTCGGCGAACTTTTTCGACGGCAAGCATTACGTCATGAAGGGCGGCTCGCCACGCACCGCCGCGGCCCTGCTGCGCCGCTCCTTCCGTAACTGGTTCCGGCCGGACTATCCCTACGTCTACGCCGGCTTCCGCCTGGTGGAGAACTGAGTGGGCGCCGCCGCCCCCGATCGCGCCGGCTCGGCATTTGCGCTCGATGTCCGCGCCGGCCTCACCCGGCCGGGCCAGAAGGAACTGCCTTCGGCCTACCTGTACGATGCGCTCGGCACGGTGCTCTTCGAGGCGATCACGCTGCTCCCTGAATACGGCCTGACGCGCGCCGATGAGCGCATTCTCGAGCGGCACGCCGGGGCGATCGTCGAGCGGCTTCCCGTGCCCCTGGTGGTCACGGAGCTGGGCTCGGGCAGCGGCCGCAAGACGCGGTGGATCCTGGAGGCGCTCGCCCGCGGCGGTCCAGTGACGTATTACCCCATCGACATTTCGGCGGCGGCGCTGGCGCGCTGCAAGCTGGAGCTGGCTGCCGTGGGCTCGATCGGCGTGGTGGGTCTCGAACAGCCGTATCTGGAGGGCCTGGGTGAAGTGGCCGCCCGCCGTTCCGCGGGTGAAGCGCTGCTGGTGCTGTTCCTGGGCAGCACCATCGGCAACTTCGAGCGCGCCGCCGGGGAGGAGTTTCTGCGCGCGGCCCGCCGCTCGCTGCGGCCCGGCGACGGGTTGCTCCTCGGCACGGACCTGGTAAAGCCGGCCGCCCGCCTCGTCGCCGCCTACGACGATCCCACGGGTGTGACCGCGGCTTTCAACCTCAACCTGCTGGCGCGCATCAACCGCGAGCTCGGCGGCGATTTCGCCCTCCGGCACTTCGCCCACGAGGCGCGCTACGACGAAGCGCATCAGCGGATCGAAATGCATCTGGTTTCGGAGCGGCGGCAGACGGTCTCGGTTCGGGCCGCCGGTATTACGGTGAGTTTCGAGAAAGGCGAGACGATTTGGACCGAGGCCTGCCATAAGTTCCGCCTGAGTGAGCTGGATTCTATGGCCGGCCGCTGCGGGTTTGGTCCCCAAGCGCAGTGGGTAGACTCCGAGTGGCCATTCGCCGAGAGCCTTTGGATCGCTACTCAGAACTCGTAGCGAAGCTGGAGCCGAACGAAACGCGGCGGCTGAATCGCCACGGGCAAGCGTCGCTCTCCTGAAACCCTGGGCTGCAGGAATTCGCGGCGGCCTGCTGCCCGGTGGTCAACTGCCCCAGCAGAAGCGCGGGCAGGAGCAGGGCCAGCCGCATCGATCGTGAGCAGGTCACCCACGCTACGATAGCGTGATGGCCGCAGATGAAGCCTCGTCCGGCTGGTGGATGCACCGCGCTTCGGCGGCCAGGTAGTCGCCGGTGAGGGCGTAGGCGCGGGAGCGGGAGCCGCCGCAGAGGTTGCGGTACTGGCACAGGCCGCATTTGCCCTTGAGGAGCGAGCTGTCGCGGAGGACCTGGAAGAGCGCGCCGTCGCGATAGACCTCGGCCAGCGAGTTGCGCCGCACGTTGCCGGAGGATAGCGGCAGGAAGCCGCTGGGGTAAATCTCACCGGTGCGGGAGATGAAGACAAAGCCGCGGCCGCTGTTGATGCCAGCCATTTTGTTGAGCGGATTCCCGCCGGGGTGGCCCTTGACGGCGGCGCCGCCTTCTTGCTTACGGCGCTGCATCAGATACCGCCGGTAGTGCATCGCTTCGGTGGTCTTGATGACGGCGTGGGAACGCTTGGAGCGCTCGTACATGAAGGCGAAGACCTGTTCGAACTCGGCGCCATCGAGCTCGGCCTGCGACGCGCCGCGGCCGGTCGGCACGAGGAAGAAAATGTCCCACATGTCGCAGCCGAGGCGGTCCACCATGTCCGCGATCTCTTCGAGATGTTTCCAGTTGTGGCGGCTGACGGTGGTGTTGATCTGCGTCGAAAGGCCGATGCGCTGCGCCTCTTCGAGCGCCAGCATGGCGCGGTCGAAGGAGCCGGGGACCTGGCGGAAATCGTCGTGCGAGGCGGCGTCCCATCCATCCACGCTGATGGAGATGCGCGCGACGCCGGCGCGCTTGAAGCCGGCGATCGCCTCCGGGGTGAGCAGGGGAGTGGGGCTGGGCGAAACCGTGGTGCGCAGGCCGAGGGCGACGCTGTGCTCGAGCAACTGAAACAGGTCGGGGCGCTTGAGCGGATCGCCGCCGGTGAATATCATGATGGGGTCGCCGAACCCGCGCACCTCGTCGAGCAGGCGGAAGCCTTCCTCGGTGGTGAGCTCGAGCGGGTGGCGATAAGGGTCGGCGGAGGCCCGGCAGTGGAGGCAAGCCAGATCACAGGCCCGGGTCACTTCCCAGATCACCAGGAACGGAGCCTGGCTGAAATCGCGCATAGTCTTAAAACGGCAATCGCAGGTCCAAATCAGGAACCACCAGATGTAGTTGATTCTACGCCTTTGCGAGAGGCTGGATCGGATCAGGCTTGGGGCAAATGCCCCAGCGACACGCCGGACTGGCGGAGCGGCCGCGCTTTTTCCGAGACTCAGCGAGGGAATTCGTGTTAGTGTATGCTGACGCGTGATGGCCGAACCTTTGGCAGTCGGTCTGGACCTTAGCGGGACGAATATCTCTGCCGCCGTCGTCGAAGCGGCCGGCACGATCCTGCACCGCAGCAAGCAGCCGTTCCGCAAGTCGAGTTTTGAGGAATCCGTTTCGCAAATCATCGCGGCTGTCGAAGAACTCGTGGCCGAAGCGGCGGTGAACTGGGCCGAGGTGGGCGGCGTTGGCATCTCGATACCGGGGTCCTATTATTCGGCGACCGGAAACGCGCTGGCGCCGGAGCTCTGGGATTGGGAGCAGGTTCCGCTGTGGCACGCGATCGAGCAGAAACTGCCGCAACCCGTAATGGTCGACAACGACCGGGCGGTCTCCGCGCTGGGCGAACAATGGGTGGGGGCAGCGAGGGGGCTCTCCGACGTGGTGTATTTCTCGGCGGGCAACGAAATCGCCGCAGGCATTATCAGCTCGGGATGGCTGGTGCATGGGGCGGGCGATTTGGCGGGAGCGGCCGGGTGGCTGGCCGTGGACCCGCGCAAGAACAGCATCTACAAGCAGGAGGGGTGTCTACAAGCGGAGGCGGCGGGCCCTGCCGTCGGCCGGCGGGCCGCGGCGCGCATTGCCGCGGGCGAGCCGACCGTGATGGCTGGCCTGGCAGGCGTGCATCCGGTCACTACGGAGATCGTGCTCGAGGCGGCGCGACGGGGCGATGCGGTCGCCATAAGGGTCTTTGAAGAGACGGCCAAGTACCTGGCCATGGGCATCGCCAATCTGATCAACATTCTCAACCCGGAGATGGTCGTTCTTGGCGGGAGCCTTTTCGAGGCCAGCGAGTTCCTTCTGGAACCTTTGCGGCACGAGGTGGCGGAGTGGGTGCAGCCGCTGGCCGCCAGCCAGGTACGCATTGAGCTGGGCCAGTTGGGCGAAGACGCCCGGCTGTTCGGCGCGGCGCGCATGCCGATGCTGGCGCGGGGCGCGAGCGAGTAAGCGGGACAGGCCTGCCGGCCCGCCCCTGGCAGGCGGAGCCGCCTGCACCACAGGCCCCGCTCCGTTAGTTCAGCGGGTTGCTGCGCACCAGCTCGAGAAACGCGCGGGCGGCGTGGCTCAGGGCGCGGCGGGCGGGGTAAACCAGGCGGATGTTGCGGTCGACTTTCAGCTCCTCCACCTCGACTTCGCACAGCAGCCCCTGGCCGACCTCCTGCTCGACGCACATGCGCGGCAGGAAGGCTACGCCCTCGTTGCGCTGCACCAGGCGGCGGATCGATTCCACCGTCGGCATTTCCACATCCATATTGAGCGGAACCTTGCGGCGCTGGAACTCTTTCACTACCACCTCGTGGTAGGGTGAGATCACGTTGTGCGCGATGAAGGTCTCCATGCCCAGCTCTGAGATCGACACCGATTTCTTGCCGGCGAAGTGGTGCTCGGGCGAGACCACGAAGGCCAGGTGGTCGCGGTAGATCACGGTGCTGACGAGGCGGTCGTCGTCCGGGTCGTAGCTGATCAGGCCGAGCTCGAGGTCGCCATCGATCAACTGCGCGGGGATCTTGCTGGAGAGGCTACGGCGGACCTGCACTTTGATCTTAGGGTAGGTGTGCCGGTAGCGCTCGACGTGGTGGAGCAGGTAGAGCGTGGTGGACTCGTTGGCGCCGATCATGAGGCGTCCGGCGGCGTTGTCGCGCAGCTCCGCCAGTGCGTTCTCGAGGTCCAGGCGCAGGTTCTCGAAACGGCGCGCGTAGTCGGTTACGATGCGGCCGGCGTCGGTGAGCAGAAGTTCTCTGCCGGAGCGGTCGATGAGCTTCTCGCCCAGCTCGTTTTCAAGCCTCTGGATAGCCAGCGAAACGGCGGGCTGGGTTCGGAGCAACTTCTCGCCGGCGCGGGAGAAGCTTTTCTCAGTCGCGACGGTGAGGAATGCTTGAAGAAGATAGAGTTCCATGGTCTTGCTGATGGCTGATGGCGGGCGGGCTCGCCATTAACCATACTTATCCTATCATGCTCGCTTATTCAAGTCCAGAACATTATAAATTTGAAAAATCCAGGGGTACGAGTCATAATGCTCATACGCCCTCCGGCTCGGAGAAACAGGCCGCTCCGGAGGGTCACAAGCACCAGAGCGCGGGCGGAATCGATGAGCGATCGCGTATATATCTTCGACACGACACTCCGGGATGGCGAACAGTCGCCCGGATGCAGCATGACCGTGCACGAGAAGCTCCGGATGGCTCGGAAGCTGGTGGAGTTGGGCGTCGATATCCTCGAAGCCGGATTCCCCATCGCCTCACAAGGCGATTTCGACTCCGTGGAAGCGATCGCTCGTGAGTTCCCGTGGGTGCAGGTGGCGGCACTCGCCAGAGCCTGCACGCTCGATGTGGAGCGGGCCGCCCGCGCTTTGGATCATGCCCGCCGTCCCCGCATTCACACGTTTATCGCAACCAGCGATATTCACCTGAAGCACAAGCTGCACAAGACGCAGGAGGAGGTGCTGGAGGCGGCCGTTACCGCGGTCGAGCTCTCGCGCCGCTATGCGGACGACGTGGAGTTCTCGGCCGAAGACGCCACGCGCACCGATCCGGGTTTTCTGGAAGAGATCTCGAAGGCCGTGGTGGCCGCGGGCGCGCGCACGGTGAACCTTCCGGATACGGTGGGCTACTCGGTACCGGAGGAATTCGGCCCCTTCATCGGGCGGATTGCGAAGGCGCTGGGCGAGGCGGCCATCGTGAGCGTACACTGCCACAACGACCTGGGACTGGCGAGCGCGAACTCGCTGGCGGGGGTACAGGCGGGCGCGCGGCAGATCGAGTGCACCATCAACGGCATCGGCGAGCGGGCGGGCAACTGCGCGCTCGAAGAGGTGGTGATGGCGTTCAAGACCCGGCCGGACCGCCTGCCGTTCCAGACCGGCATTGTGGCCGAGCATCTTTACCCGGCCAGCCAGCTTCTGACCGAGCTGATCGCTTTCGGCCCCCAGCCGAACAAAGCGATCGTCGGCTCGAACGCTTTCGCGCACGAGGCGGGCATCCACCAGGACGGGTTCCTCAAGGAGCGCACGACGTACGAGATCATGGACCCGCGCTCGGTGGGCGTACCCGAGAGCAAGCTGATTCTGGGCAAGCACAGCGGGCGCCACGCCCTGCACAAGCGCTGCGCGGACCTGGGCGTCGAGCTGACGAAGGACCAACTCGACGTGGTCTACGACCGCTTCATCGCAATCGCGGACGGCAAGAAGGGCGTGACGAACGACGAGATTCTGGAGCTCGTCGAGAACCGTTGCGCGCTGACCGCCCAGGCGGAATAACGGGGGGCAGGCCCTTTACGTCCCAAAGGCCGCGGTTAGGATGCGGGTTACCCGCCAAACCACCGCAGACCCCTGCTGGCGCCGCTAACGCACATTACTCGGATGCTTGGCCGCAAACCGCGCGTAACCGCGCCGGCGCTCGTTCAGCGGGCAGGCGTTTGGGACGTGCCGGTCGGGATTGACCTCCCGTCGTGGCAGGAGAGGCGGAGTTACCCGGGGAAGCAGTCGGCTCCGAGTATTGGTATTCTGGGGACTCGCGGAAAGCGCGTGATCCTTGCGGAGCCCGCCATTTGCCCGCGGTGTGACGCCTATTCATGGAGGTTTGGAAGATGCATAAGATTGCGGTAATCGCCGGAGACGGGACAGGCCCAGAGGTGACAGCCGAAGCAGTCAAGGTTCTCAAAGCGGCGGCTGCGAAATTCGATTTCAAAGTCGATCTGACTGAGTTTGACTTCGGCGGCGAGCGTTACAAGCGGACCGGGGAGTTGCTGCCGGATAGCGCGGTCGAGGAATTGCGCAACTTCGATGCGATCCTTCTGGGAGCCATCGGACACCCCGACGTGCCTCCGGGCATTCTGGAGAAAGGAATTCTGCTCAAGGCCCGTTTCGCCCTGGACCAGTACATCAATCTCAGGCCGGTGAAACTGTTCCCCGGCGTCAGCACGCCCCTGAAGGACAAAGGCCCGAGCGACATCGATTTCGTAGTTGTCCGGGAGAATACGGGGGACGCGTACACGGGAACCGGCGGCGTCACCATGAAGGGCACTCCCCATGAAGTTGCGGTCCAAACCGCGGTGTACAACCGCTTTCAGGTTGATCGCTGCCTCCGCTACGCCTTCAACTATGCGCGGAAGTACGGCAAGAAAGCGCGGGGCAAGTCAAACAAAAACACCCTGGCGCTATGCGGTAAGACGAACGTCCTGACGTATATTTACGATCTCTGGGAAAGAGCCTTTCACGAGATGGGGCAGAAGGAGTTTCCGGAAATCGCCCGGGAGTACTACCACGTAGATGCGACCTGCATGTGGTTCGTCAAGAATCCAGAGTGGTTCGATGTGATCGTCACGGGAAACATGTTCGGCGACATCATCACGGATCTGGGCGCCATGATCCAGGGCGGAATGGGCATTGCCGCGGGCGGCAACCTCAACCCGGAAGGCGTGAGCATGTTCGAACCCATCGGCGGGAGCGCACCCAAGTACACCGGTCAGGGTGTCATCAATCCGCTGGCTGCCATCTGTGCGATGCAGATGATGCTGATAACGCTCGGCGAAGAGAAAGCAGCGGCCGCGGTCGAAGAATCGGTCATGTTTGTCACGGCCAACAAACTGAAATCGCTCGCAGCCGGCCGGATGGGGTATTCGACGTCCGAGGTTGGCGACCTGGTGGCGGCGAGAATCGCATAACGCCGGCAAACAGGGGGCGCGATCAGCTCGGTGGCCGCTCAATAGCGGCCGCGTGAGGGCCGACCTGCGGCCCTCCGGCAAGCCCGCTACTACGAGCGAGGTGGGAGACGCGATAATAGAGATTCTGTAGACCTGTTACTGAGCCGCGACCGTGAGGGAGCGGTCATAAACCTTATGCCTCATACCATCATCGATAAAGTCTGGAGTGCACACGTCGTCAGCGAACCCGCGGGCGGGCCGGCGCTGCTTTACATCGACCTGCACCTCGTACACGAGGTGACGTCGCCGCAGGCCTTCGACGGCCTGCGAAACCGCGGCCTCGTTGTGCGCCGCCCCGAGCACATTTTCGCCACGGCGGATCACAGCGTCCCCACCACCAACCGCTCGCTGCCCATCGTCGATCCGATCGCCGCCCGGCAGGTGGCGCAACTGGAGGCGAACTGCCGCGAGTTCGGCATTCCGTGCCACAGCATGGCGAGCCAGCAGCAGGGGATTGTTCACGTGATCGGGCCGGAGCTCGGGCTCACGCAGCCGGGCATGACGATCGTCTGCGGCGACAGCCACACGGCGACGCACGGCGCTTTCGGCGCGCTGGCCTTCGGCATCGGCACCAGCGAAGTGGAGCAGGTGCTGGCGACGCAGTGCCTGTTGCAGAAGAAGTCGAAGACCTACCGGGTCGAGGTGACGGGCCGGTTGCAGCCTGGCGTCGCGGCCAAGGACATCATCCTGGCGCTGATCGCGAAGATCGGCGCGGGCGGCGGCACGGGCTCGATCTTCGAATACTGCGGCCCGGGGATTCGCGCGCTGTCGATGGACGAGCGGATGACGATCTGCAACATGTCGATCGAGGCGGGCGCGCGGGCGGGCATGATTGCGCCGGACGATACGACATACGAGTACATGTATGGCCGGCCGTTTGCGCCACAGGGCGAGGATTGGGACCGGGCGCTGGCGCGCTGGCGGCGATTGCCGAGCGACGAGGGCGCGGTCTATGACAGGCAGGTCACCATCGACGCCGCGTCGTTAGAGCCCATGGTCACTTTCGGCACAAGCCCCGGCATGGGGATTCCGATTTCGGGGCTGGTTCCCGATCCGGCCGCGATCGCCGACCCGATGGAACGGGAGTCGATCGCCAAGGCGCTGCGGTACATGGATCTGGAGCCGGGCAAGCCGCTGGCGGGGCACGCCATAGACGTAGTGTTCATCGGGAGCTGCACCAACGGCCGCATCTCCGATCTGCGCGCCGCGGCCTCGGTGCTCAAGGGGCGCAAGGTGAAAGCGGGCCTGCGCGTTCTGGTGGTCCCGGGTTCGCACGAGGCCAAACGGCAGGCGGAGGCCGAGGGCCTGGACGCGATTTTCCGCGAGGCCGGCGCCGAGTGGCGGGAGCCAGGCTGCTCGATGTGCCTGGCGATGAACGGAGATCAACTGGAGCCGGGCCAGTACGGCGTGGCGACATCGAACCGCAACTTTGAGGGCCGCCAGGGCAAGGGCGGGCGCACGATTCTGGCCAGCCCGGCGACCGCGGCGGCGTCCGCCGTCACCGGCGTCGTAACCGATCCCAGGAGGCTCGCATGAAGCCCTTCACCACACTCGAAAGCCGGCTGGTGCCGCTGCCCGTCGACAACGTGGACACCGACCAGATCATTCCGGCGCGGTTCCTGAAGACCATCTCCAAGGACGGGCTCGGCAGCCAGCTCTTCTGCGACTGGCGCTACGACGCCGAGGGCAGGCCGAAGCCCGATTTCATTCTCAACCAGCCGCGCGCGCAGGGCGCCGAGATTCTGCTGGCGGGCGACAACTTCGGTTGCGGCAGCTCGCGCGAGCACGCGCCGTGGGCGCTCACACAGTTCGGTTTTCGCGCGGTGATCAGCACGTCATTCGCCGACATTTTCCGGCAGAATTCGCTGAAGAATTCGCTGCTGCCGGTGACGGTGCCGCGCGAGGTTCACGCGGAGCTCTTCGCGCTGGCTCCGGAGGCCACCGTGGCCATCGACCTTGCCTCGCAGACGCTGACGCTTCCGGGCGGGCGGACGGTGGAGTTTCCGATCGATCCCTTCGCCAAGCACTGCCTGCTGAACGGCATCGACGAGATGGGCTACATCCGGCAACAGGAAGACGCCATCGCGGCCTTCGAAGCGCGCCGGGCGTACGCGATCAATACGCTGGGGTAGCGACAGGCCGGAGGCCTGTCCCACCCTACACCGCGGCGGGGTAGTCCTTCGGCATGGCGATCCACGCGCCGATGTAGACGAGCACGGCCAGGCCGCCCGTAACGAGCGCGGCCACGATCCACAGAATTCGCATCAGCGTGACATCCATGTTGAAGGAGCGGGCGAAGCCGGCGCAGACTCCGGCGAACATTTTCCGATCCACGGGACGGCTGAGCGGCTTTCGGGGGATCGGCGCGGCGCTGGCTTCGGGCCGCGCAGGCTTGCCGCACTTGGGGCAGAACAGGTGCGCAGCATCGAGCTCGAATCCGCATTTTGTGCAGAACATGTTGCGGCCTCCAATCTAGAAGACGCGCCCGGCGCGATGCTTGTTCCCCGGTGTCACCTTGCCTAGCACGGCCGCGCGGCGTGCGCCGGTGGCGGAAGGAATGTTGGCCGGACGCCGGCGCCAGGTCTGAAACGCCAGGATGGCGAACGCCAGCGCCTCTTTGGCGTCCACGTCGATGCCGTAGTCGGCCGAGGTGCACACGGCCACTCCCGGCAGAAATGCGGCCAGATGCGCGCGGATCTCCGGGTTATGCGCGCCCCCGCCCGAGACGATCAGCTCATCGACAACCATGCGGGGCCGGACAAAGCGGGCGATGGCCTCGGCGACGGCGGCGGCCGTCAGCGCGGTGGCGGTGGCGACGAGGTCCGGCAACGGCAGGCCGGTCGAGACCAGACGCTCGACGAACGCCGCACCGTACTGCTCCCGGCCGGCGGATTTGGGCGGCTTGAGACGATAGTAGCGTTCCGAAAGCAGCTCCTCGAGCAACGGGCGGTTCAGCCTGGCGCCGTGGGCGATCCAGCCGTTGCGATCGTAAAGGCTGCGGCCGTTGGTGAGCCTTCCGACCAGCGCGTCGATGACCATGTTGCCCGGGCCGGTGTCGAAGGCAATCAGGTCCGCGGGCTTGGCCTTGGGCGGGATGGCGGTGATGTTGGCGATGCCGCCGACGTTGAGCGCCACGCGTCCCAGCCGCGGATGGCGGAAGAGACGGTAGTCGACAATGGGCACCAGGGGCGCGCCATTTCCGCCCGCGGCGATGTCGCGGCTGCGAAAATCCGAAATGACGGGGACGCCTGTGCGCTCCGCGATCACCGCCGCCTCGCCGATCTGCAACGTGCTGGCCACCGGACGCCGCAAGAAGCTCACCGGCGCACCCTCGTGGAAGATCGTCTGGCCGTGGCAGCCGATCAGACCGACGGACTCGAGCGCGATCTGCCGGCGTTCGCAAGTCTGAATGACGGCCTCCGCGTATAATTCGCCGAGCAGGAAATTCAGCCGGGCGATGGTGGAGGTGTGCGTGTCCGCATTCGATACGCCGAGGAGGGCCTCGCGCACGCTCGGCGGGTAGGGAGTGGAGCGGAACGCCAGCAGCGTCATTCGGTCGCGACTTCCGATGTCCACGATCGCGACGTCGATGCCGTCGAGGGAGGTTCCGCTCATGATGCCGGCGACTCTCATGGAAAGGCCTTTCGTTGTTGCGCACGCTTTAGATGGCGCTCAAGAATGCCAGGAAAGCCCAGAACATTGCTGGCCGCAGATAGACGCCGATAAACACCGATTGAAAACAAATGACTTCTCCGCGTTGATCCGCGTTCATCAGCGGCCCAGACTGTGTTCCTTGACTTTTTCATAAGGCCCTTTAGCGTGCCCCTGCCGGCTTCACGGCGAACTGAAGTTCGCCGCAGCACGCTGAAGCGTGCGCCACTCCGTGCGACTCGGTCCCGTGTCATCGGCGCCTCAGCTCGTCCTGCAACTCGGCCAGGAGGCGGAGGGCCTCGACCGGACGCAGCTCGTCTACATTCAGCCGGCGAATGCGGGAAGCGATTTCGTAGTTCACCGGCTCGAAGAGCGAGATCTGCACCGGCTGGGGCCGCGCGCCTGGGGTGAGCTCGCCGGTCACCTCGTGCTCGGTCTTTTCGTGGAGCGCCAGCACCTGGCGCGCGCGTTCGATCACGCTCGAGGGCAGCGCGGCCAGCCGCGCCACCTCGATGCCATAGCTGCGGTCGGCCGCGCCCGGCTCGACTTTGCGCAGGAAAATGATCTGGTCGCCGGCCTCTTTGACCGAAACACGAAGGTTGCGGACGCCTTCCATCTGCTCGGCCAGCTCGGTCAGCTCGTGGTAGTGCGTGGCGAACAGGGTCTTGGCGCGGATGCGGTCGTGGATGTGCTCGATCACGGCCCAGGCGAGGGCCAGTCCGTCATAGGTGGCGGTTCCACGCCCGATCTCGTCGAGCACGATGAGACTGCGCGAGGTGGCCGTGTTGAGAATCACCGCCGTCTCGGTCATCTCGACCATGAAGGTGGAGCGGCCGCGCGAGAGGTTGTCGGAAGCGCCGATGCGAGTGAAGACGCGGTCGATGATGGGCAGGAGCGCCTCTTCGGCCGGCACGAACGATCCCATCTGCGCCAGGATCGCGATCAGCGCGGCCTGCCGCAGATAGGTCGACTTGCCGCCCATGTTGGGGCCGGTGATGACGGCGATGAACTCGGAGGTGGAGTTGAGATAGAGGTCGTTGGGGATGAAGCGGCCGGCCTCGCGCTCGGTGAGCTTTTCGACCACCGGGTGGCGGCCGGCGGCGATCCGCATCTCGCCGGTATCCGAAAAGCGGGGCCGGACGTAGCGGTTGCGCACGGCGACTTCGGCGAGGCCCGCGGTCACATCGAGCTCGGCGACGGCGGCCGCGGCAATCCGTATGCGAGCCGCGTGGGCGGCGGCGAAGGAACGCACGTCGGCGAAGATGGTCTTCTCGAGATCGAGGATTTTCTCTTCCGCGTCGAGCACTTTGCTCTCGAGCTCCTTCAACTCCGGCGTGGTGAAGCGCTCCGCGTTGACCAGCGTCTGTTTGCGCTCGTAATCGGCCGGGGCGAGGTGCAGATTGGCCTTGGAGATCTCGATGTAGTAGCCGAAGACGTTGTTGAAGCGCACCTTGAGCGAGGCGATGCCGGTGCGGGTGCGCTCGCGCGCTTCGATTTCGGCGATGTAGCGGCGGCTGTTGCGGCTGATGTCGCGCAGCTCGTCGAGTGCGGGATGGAAGCCGGCGCGGATCGTGCCGCCATCGGCGAGGCTTACGGGCGGTTCCTCGGCGATGGCGGTCAGAATCCTGTCGCGCACCTCGGCGACATCGTCCAGCGTCTCCGCGATGGCCTGCGTGCGCGGCGGCGCGGCCGCGAAGACCAACTCCTTGAGGCGCGGAATCTTCGCCAGCGAACGGCCCAGGGCGAGCACTTCGCGCGGGCCCGCCGTCCCCAGAGTCACCTTGGCTAGCAGGCGCTCGAGGTCCTGGATTTCGCCCAGCACCTGCCGCAGCTCGTTTCTGAGGATGGTGGCGCGGGACAGTTCCTCGACGGCGTCCAGGCGCGCCTCGATGCGCTGACGGTCAAGCGGCGGCCGCAACATGCGCGAGCGCAGCAGGCGGCCGCCCATGCCGGTGAGGGTCTGGTCAATGACGCCGGCCAGCGTGGCATCGCGCGCGGCGCCGAGATCGGCGGCGAACAGCGGCTCGACCAGTTCCAGGTTCCGCACAGTGACCGAATCGAGGATCATGGAATCGGCGCGGTCGAAGTAGGACGGCCGATCGAGGTGGCCGAGAGTGGATTTCTGCGTTTCCTTGAGATAGTGCAGGATGGCGCCGGCCGCGCCCACGGCGAGGCAGCGATCCGCCAGC
Organism: Bryobacterales bacterium; assembly: GCA_963719445.1. GTDB lineage: Bacteria > Acidobacteriota > Terriglobia > Bryobacterales > Bryobacteraceae > DASWZN01. Next base: position 349,312 of record OY970385.1, on the reverse strand, counting down.
CCACAGCCATCGAGCGAGAGCAGCTTGTAGTGTTCCTTCAGGCTGCGCGCGGCGTGGTCGAAGCCGAAGACCCAGCCCTCGATCTCGGTGCGCAGGTACGCGTTACCCGCGAGCGCCGTCCCGGCCGGCGCCAGCACTTCGCGGGCGCCGAGCTGCTCGAGCGTTGAGGGAACCTCCGCGGCGTCGAGCTCGGTGGCGCGAAACTCGCCGGTCGAGACATCGACGTAGGCCAATCCCGCGCGCGGGCCGCTCACGATGACGGCGGCGAGGAAGTTGTTCTCGCGGGGGCGGAGGAGGCCCGGCTCGGTGGCCGTTCCCGGCGTGACCACGCGCGTCAGCTCGCGCTTGACCAGCTTCTTGGCGAAGCGCGGATCCTCCATCTGATCGCAAATGGCCACTCGATAGCCGCGCTGGACCAGGCGCGCCATGTAGGATTCGGCGGCGTGGTAGGGCACGCCGCACATGGGGATGGGCTGGCCCTTTTCTTTATTCCGGGAGGTCAGCGTGATTTCGAGCTCGCGCGCCGCGGTGACAGCGTCTTCGTGGAACAACTCGTAAAAATCGCCCAGCCGGAACATCAGCAGGGCGCCGGGCACCTGCTGCTTGATCGAGTGGTACTGCCGCATGAGCGGCGTGGAGGCGTCAGAGCTCACGGGGCGGAACCTGCCGGGGAGGAGCTGGGACAGTATGCTCTGTCCACGGGGGGACAGAGAAAACCGAGAAAAGCTGGGACAGTATACTCTGTCCACGGGGGGACAGAGTATACTGTCCCGGGATTCCCGGGGTTTTCGTCATGCGTAGATTCCCCGGAGCTTGATGGCGAAGGCCACGCGGTCGAGGGCCAGCATGTAGGCCGCGATGCGGTTGTTGACGCCGTGCTTTTCGGCGTAATCCACCACGCGGCCGAAGTTCTCGACCATGATTTCCTCGAGGCGCTGGTTCACCAGGTCTTCGTTCCAGAAGAAGCCCTGGCGGTCCTGCACCCATTCGAAATAGGACACGGTGACGCCGCCGGCGTTGGCCAGGATGTCCGGAATGACGAAGACGCGATTGGCAGCGAGCATCTCGTCGGCGACGGGAGTGGTGGGCCCGTTGGCGCCCTCGCACAGAATCCGGGCGCGGATACGCGAGGCATTCCGCGAGGTGACGACGTTCTCGCGGGCGGCAGGCATCAGGATGTCGCAATCGAGGAATATGGCTTCGGCCGGGTCGATAGCTTCCGCGCCGGGGAAGCCGACCACGGATCCGGTCTCCTTGCGGTGTTGCAGCAGGGCGGCGATATCGAGGCCATGGGGGTTATAGACCGCGCCATCCACCTCGATGATGGAGACGATCTTGTAGCCGGCGCGGGCCATCAGCTTGGCGGCCATTCCGCCCACGTTGCCGAAGCCCTGGATGACCACGCGCGCGGAGGCCGCGTCGATTCCAAGCTTCTTCAGCGCCTCCCCGGCGACGATCATGCACCCGCGGCCGGTAGCCTCGGGGCGCCCGCGCGAACCGCCCAGGTCGAGCGGCTTGCCGGTCACCACGGCGGTCACGGTGCGCCCCACGTGCATGGAGTAGGTGTCCATGATCCAGGCCATGGTCTGATCGTTGGTGTTCACGTCGGGCGCGGGCACGTCCTGCTCGGGTCCGATGATGGGCAGGATTTCGGCCGTGTACCGGCGCGTGATGCGCTCCAGCTCGAAATCGGAAAGCACCCTGGGATCGCAGATCACGCCGCCCTTGGCGCCGCCGAAGGGGATGTTGACCACCGCGCACTTCCAGGTCATCCACGCGGCGAGCGCGCGGACTTCGTCGAGCGTCACATCCGGGGCGAAGCGGACGCCGCCTTTCGCGGGGCCGCGGGCAATGGAATGCTGGACGCGGTAGCCGGTGAAGACTTCCAGGCGTCCGTCATCCAAGGTGACGGGGATGTGGACGGTGAGTTCCTTGGCGGGTGTGCGCAGCACCTTGGCCAGTCCTTCGTCCAGGCCCAGCCGGTCGGCGGCCTGATCGAATCTGGCTTCGGCGGCCAGCCATGGATTCAGCTCCTGTTCGAGGCTGTCTGTGATGGCGATGGCAGTAGTCGGCTCCATTCGGGTTCTTCCTCCTGTACGGTGGCGCGCCGCATTCGCGCGGTTTTGCCGGTCGGCGACTCCCGCGGCGGCAGCTCCCGAGAGCCATTATGGCACTGGGATGGCGGGGCGGGTTGGCTGCTCGGGGGTCAGCAGGTTGAAGCCCCCGCAAGCCGGGCAGCGGTACGTCTGGAGGAGGCCGAACGCTCTGTGCATGGTGGCGGATTTCCGCAGATAGGCTTCCGAATGGCCGGAGCCGCACCGAACGCATACGTTGACCCACGACTCGGCGGCTGCGGGAGTTGCTTCGCCGCCGAAATGGAACGCCCAGCCGTATTGGCTCAGCCGGGTCCCCAAAACCCGATCGAGGACACGCAAGATCCAGGTGAAGACCGCCAGAAAGCCCTCATGCCCGAAGGCGAACAGGGCGATTTTCCGGGGGGGGCGCGTTACAAAATTGTGTGCGTTCAGGAAGGAAAGGGAACTGTACAGCACGCGCGTGGTCCGGTGCGGGAGGCCCGTGAGCCGCTCCACGAGGCCCACGACCTCTTCCGGCGAACGGAACGGATTCACATGCCCTGCTCCGCGCCCCATCCAACGGTAGATCCGGTCGGTGAGCGTGGTCGCATCCGGCACGGCAACGTAGAGAACGCCGCCTGCGCGCAGGACACGTCCAACCTCGCGGACGGTCTCTTCCAGCCGCAAGAAATGCTCCAGGCTGTGGTTGCTCACCGCGAGGTCGAAGCAGTCCGAGATGAACGGCAGTTCAGCCGCATCGGCCACAGCGTACACACCGGACGCCCTCGGCACAGGTGTGCGCAGGTCTACGCGGACTACTTTCAGATCGCTACGTTCCGAAGGGAAGCTGCCACCGCCCGCACCAAGGTCCAATACGCGCGATCCCGGCGCCAGCGTCTTGACCAAATCGAGCATTCGCTTCCCCAGCATACCGCGGCGCACTTCGGAGCCGGCCGCGGTGCCAGACTCTCCGTTACGAGGCCCCTCCGTGCCTGTCGGCGGTTGGCGACGAGGGGTCGGAGCAGCCTCGGCTCTTGGCGTCCAATCGCGGGTTCCGCAAGCTGATGCGGAGGGCGACCCCCCGGCGCATAGCTCAATCGTATGCCTACCCTGCCAGCAGCGTGCCCAGGTCGTTCGCTTCGCCGAACTTCATCCCCTTCAGCGCCGGGGCGATGCTGCGCAGCAGGCCGGTGAGCACGCCGCCCGGGCCGGTCTCGATCGCCAGCTCCACACCGGCTGCCTCCAGGCGGCGAATCGACTCCGTCCAGCGGACCGGGCTCGATACCTGGTCGATCAGTCCCTGCCGCGCTTCCGCGCCGGCACGCACTTCGCGGGCCGCGACGTTATTGATCAGCGGAGTGCGAAGGTCGCTGAACCCGGTAGCTTCGAGATCCACGGCCAGCCGGTCTTGGGCGGGCTTCATCAGGGCGCAATGGAAAGGAGCGCTCACCGGCAGCGGAACCGCGCGGCGCGCCCCGGCGGCCTTGGCCAGCTCCATGGCCCGCTGGACGGCTCCGGCGTGCCCGGCAATCACCACCTGGTCGGGAGAGTTGAAGTTGGCGGCGGAGACCACCTCGCCCTGGGCCGCCTCCGCCAGGATTCCTTCGAGCTTGCCTTCGGGCAGCTTGAGCAGCGCGGCCATCGCGCCCACGCCCGGCGGGACGGCCTCCTGCATGTAGCGGCCCCGCTTGCGCACCAACTGGACCGCGTCGGAGAACTTCAGGCTGCCCGCCGCCACCAGCGCCGAGTACTCGCCCAGGCTGTGGCCGGCCACGTAGTCCGGCTCGATTCCGTGCTCGCGCAGCACCGCACAGGCCGCGGTCGAAACCGTGAGCAGCGCAGGCTGCTGGTTTTCGGTGAGCCGCAGCGTGTCCTCCGGCCCCTCCCAGCACAATCGGGAGAGCGCAAAGCCGAGCGCGGCGTCGGCCTCCTCGAACACGGCGCGCGCGGCCGGAAACTGCTCGGCCAGGCTCCTGCCCATCCCGACGAACTGCGATCCCTGCCCTGGAAACAAGAGTGCGATTTTCATAGGAAAGGAACCATTGTACGATGGCGCGGGCGGTGGGACGAGACTCCGGGCGGCGGATCGCCAGGCCTCACTCCCAGTAGGAGGGAGTGGCAGAAGCCGTTTGAGATGAGTCTTTTCCCGAACAGGATAAAAAGGACAGGATAAAAAGGTATTAACAAAATGTAGTTTTGACGTATAATCGATGGCTGCCAGGAAACCAAGACGGAAATCCTGGTTTAGAGGGGAAATGGGCGCAGCGGAGCAGCAGGTCATTCTGACTTTGGCGGAATGGGTCGTGTTCCTCTTTTTGTTCCTTCTCGGCGCCTCCGTCTTCGTGCGGCTGCTTACCGGGTCGATCAATACAGAACGCCTGTTCTGGGGAATCAGGAGCGACGGATCGCGCTTCTTCAGCCCTGGCCGCGTGCAATTGTTCGTATTCACGATTGGCGCGGCAATCTATTACGCAAACTCGGTAACGGCTAACTGGCGTAGCGGGGTGCTGCCGGACGTCCCCCGCGAGACGCTGGCGATCCTCGCCGGAAGCCATGGTGTCTACCTTGGTGGGAAGGCCATTGCGATGTTGATGTCCGGTGGAGAGTCGGAAAGGAGACCGTAAGGTGGGCAGCACATTCACTATTTTGGCCAGTTGGGTTGCGCTCGGCTTTATCGCCCTTCTCGGAGCCACCATCATTGGCCTCATCTGGTTGAAGAAGATCGATCTGAGCCGGCTTATCAGCGAGCCCAATGGCGACGCCAGCATGTCCCGCTTCCAGTTGCTGGTCTTCACCTTCGTGATCGCGGTCTGCCTGTTCCTCGTTACCGCGTCCGCGACCCCGCGACCCGCGTTTCCGGTGATCCCCCAGGGAGTTTTGTTGTTGCTTGGGATTAGCGGCAGTTCGTATCTGGTCAGCAAAGGGATTCAATTCAGCAGCGACGCGGGGGTGACCGACCGCCCGCCGGCGGTGCTGATTTCGCCGCAAGCCGCGTCCACGAAGGTGGGCGGAACGGCCGTGACCTTTACGGCGGCAATTCGAGGAATGGCGGACCAGAGTGTCACATGGGCAATCGCACCCAGCGTCGGGACCATCAGAGCGGGCGTGTACACGCCACCCGCTACTGGGTCCCCGGACACGGTTCAAATCACGGCGACCAGCGTGTCGGACCCGTCGCTGTCGGACACGGCAACGGTGACCGTGACGAGTTAGGGCGCGAACTACCATGGCGCGCAAAAAGCGAGTTCCAGCAGCGGCGGCGGCAAGCGTCGTGCCGCTCGCGCTCGCATTCCTGCAGGGAGTGCAGCCTGCGACCACCCCCGCGTTTCCGCCGACCGCAGAGACGCTCTCCCATCCGGTCGGCGTCGAGGCGATCTATCCCCTTCCGGACCAGACGCCGGGTTTTGCGAACCCGGACATCACGCAGCAAAACATCGCGGACACCATCTGTAACCCGAAGTGGAGCACGAGCTCGATTCGGCCCCCAGCCTCTTACACAACCGCGCTGAAGGAAGAACAGATGGCCGGCGAGTATGGTGATACGGTTGACGACCCCGACAAACAGTGCATGCCCAACTCGAACAACAAGGCCTGTTACGAGGAGGACCACCTGATTTCGCTCGAGGTGGGCGGGCACCCGCGCGATCCGCGCAACCTGTGGCCGGAAGCTTACGACACGACGGTCAACGGTCATCGCGTCGGCGCGCGCGAAAAGGACACGGTGGAGAACTACATCCACGACGCGGTCTGCTTCGACGTTCCGGGAAGCAGGCGGGGCAGCCGTGTCCCTCCACACGCGTCGATCACTGTGCAGCGCGGTCAGCAGATCCTGGCAACGGACTGGTACGGCTGCTACCTGTCCCTCCAGCAAGGGCAGGACTGCAAGTAGGCGCATCGCGCCAGCGGCGCCTGGGGAACGGCCGCAGGCCGATCGGACCAGCCATCTTGCAGCCCGCCGCGCCGCGGCAGATAATGAATGGCTCATGAAGAGTGGGGTCGCGGTCTTCGTGGCAGCGTGCGCGCTTGTGGCGTTGTCCGGCTGCGGTTCGAGCGGCAGCTCTGAGACGGCGGGACCGGCCCCCACGCCCACTCCTCTTCCCGAGTATGTGGAGTGCACCTCGACCGCGCCCGTCGATTCCGGCAATCCGAACAAGCCGGTCATTACGCTGACCGGTCCACGGGTGGTCAACCAGCCCCTGGGCGCCCCTTACTCGGACGCGGGTGCGACGGCCGCCGACCCGCACGACGGCGACATCAGCAGCCGCATCGTGGTCACGGGCCTCGCCGCGGTGGACACGAATACCGTGGGCGACTACATGATCCGGTACAACGTGGTGGACAGCGAGCAGTTGGCGGCCGTCGAGGCCGTGCGGCTGGTGCGCGTCAACGCGGGGGCCTTCGCGGCTCAAACCGCCAGAGACATCGGCACGACCAGCGCCCACATGGGCTACTACGAGCACTTACCGGTGAACTACAGCGACGATCCCAACCAGAAGTTTCCGCTGATCGTCTATCAGCACGGATGGAGCGGCGCGCGCTTTCTCAATGCCTACACCGTGCAGGCGCCGCTCTCGATTCTGGAGACGGGCAACATGGTGAAGCTGATCAACGACGGCAACTGGGACAACTCGCGTCCGTTCATTGTTCTCTCGCCGCAGCGGTGCGTGGACCCGCTGACCTTCGTGGTGACCGCGGGCTATACGAAGCTGTTCCTCGACTACGCCATCAGTACTTACAAGGTCGACACCACGCGCATCTACATGGGTGGCCACAGCCAGGGCTCGGGCGATACGTGGGACTACGTCAATAACTACCCGCAGCAGCTCGCGGCCGTGGTTCCGATCTCGGGCCCATATGGCACGTCCGTGGGGTGCACGCTCAAAGAGACGCCGGCCTGGGCGTTTAACGGCGAGGCCGACACGGTGGTGCCGTATCAGGGTCAGGTGGCTACGGTGGGCTCCATCAATGCCTGCAATCCGGCCGAACGGGCCAAGATTACGGTGTTTCCCGGCGTCGGCCACAATGACGTCGAGCTTCCGGTGCTCGGCCTGACGGGTCTGGGACAGGGTCTGGCCCCTTACGACGTCTACGATGAGAGCATCTATGACTGGCTGCTTCAGCACAGCCGGCCGCAACCTGTGCCGGCCATCATTGCAGGCGGGGCCCGCGAGGCGGCCGCTTCGGCTTCGACTCCGACTCCCGGCGCCGCGTTCACGGTGACGCCAGCCGCGATCGCCATGGGGCGCTCGGCCAGGCTCAAGTGGTCGGTCACGGGCGCCGGCGCCGCCGGCGGGACGGCCCGAGCGCCCCGTAACACCCGCCGCCGGCGAGTGACACGATTCCGCAGAGAATTACTCCCTTTTTAACTTCCACTTAGGGGCAGACGCTTCCGGTCTGCTGCCATACCTAGCTCATTCTAAAGATCAAGCTGCGGATTCTACGCCGGGCTCCGGCTGGCGGGAGGTACTGCGGGGTATCATTTGGCGGGCTTCGGCTTCCCCACGGCCTTCTTCGGGCGCCCGCGGCCCGCCATCTTGCCGCCCTTGCGGCCCCATTCAGCCCGCTGCTCACAGCCCACCGGTTGGCTGTACAATCGATGCCGGTGCACACATGGGGGCTGTACGCCTGTGACGCTTACAACGATGGCGCCGAAGTTAGGACGGTTGGCCGGCAAAACGGAACGGCCGGCCGCTGAAACGAGACGGCAGGCCGAAAATGAAAACTCCACCACCTCCAAATGGCCAAACTAGCGCTGACGCAAACGCCGAAACAGAAGAGATGCAGGGCAGCAAGATCGATTCCCTTCGGGAAAGCATACGTGGTGCCGAAAGATGGATGATCTGGCTTACTGGAGCGCTTGCGTTCCTCGCTCTCTGCTCTGTGGTGGTGGGATTCCTGCAATGGCATTCGATGAGAGGCCAACTCGCCGAAATGAAAAGTGCCTCTGCTGACACGCATCAATTGGCTGAATCTGCAAAGGCGCAGGCAGAAGCATCGAAGGCCGTCGCTGAATCCGCCAAGACACAGACCGAGAGTGCGAAAATGACTGCGGAGAGCGCTCGGGATGCTGCCAAGATCGCGAGCAATACCCTGAAGAGAAACACCGAATCGTTCCAATTGTCCATGCGGCCGTACTTGACGGTCACGGAAGCGAGATTCCGGCAACCCTTGAAGTCTACGGAAAGAACCCAGATTGAGTGCACGCTCAGAGATGTTGGTAAGTTGCCAGCCTCCAATGCGCATGCCGTAGCTGCTGTGATCTGGCATGACAACTCTAAGCCATTCCGATTTCCTCCCCCCACAGAAGCGATGAAAGGGGGCCCCGATATTGGCAGCGTCGGCATTCCGCTGATATTTACCAGCGCCAGCCCAATTCCGCAAGAGCTCATCACTGGGGCCATCGAGAAACGACTCACGTTGGTATTCTATGGCGATGTCTCGTACGCAGATGATGTCTTTAAGGTGCCGTACCCGCCGGTTCGGTTCTGCTTCTGGCTTAATCCCGATACCCATGATTTCGCTGGGTGCCGCATCTCCGCATACAACACTGTGGTGGAAATAAAGTAGATCACTGCGGATTATCCCGGCTTGTCACGCCAGCCCAAGTATAATCCGGCCAGCGCGGGCGCTCGGAGTCGATTGCGGTGATGCCAGGGCCCTGGAGGCGTCCTGGCTGCTGCTGCTGTTCGGCGCCCTCTTCGCCGTGGGCGCGGCCGGCGCGGCCTTCCTGCTGCGCAGCAACGGCACGTATGGGCCGAAAGGCCGCGTTCGCCGGCGCCTCAACTCGGCGAGCGTGATCGAGTTCATCGCGGCGGTGACGATCCTGGTCGTCGCTTCCGGCCTGGTCTTCGCCGCCTGGGCCGTCATCCTGACCAGGTTTGCCCATGCGCGGTAAGCACCAGGAATGGCTCGACAGAGCGCGCGAAGAGATCAAAGCCGAGGGCGCCACGTTTTGATGGATCTGCCCGGGGCTCGCCGTGCTGCTCTTCTGGGCGGCCGCTGTCGTTGCCGGAGCCTCGAGCGTTGCCGGCCAGAGGGTCACCTTTCCGTTCGTGCGCTCCAGCACCTCCTGCATGATGGCGTACCCATGGCGCTCCTGATCGGCGAGCGCCATCAGGACGTGGAACCAATGGGGCTTGAGGGGCAGGAAGCTCTCGGGATCGCGGGTCTTCTGCTCTATATACCGATCACTATATATACTGAATTGGACGATCGAAGTCAATGGGGAACTACTGTGCATCTGTGTAGTACGATTACTGCCTCCGCTGGGGCCAACAGCTTCCTTGCCTTTCAGGGCAGCGTGGATCATGGACTCTTTGCGGTATCGGGGAGCGGTCCGGCACAATCGAGAACAAGCGAACTTCCTCACACCAAGCTCCGGTAGCCTAGGATTTTCGACTCGCCGACAAGCCTGCCGCCACTCATGTTCCCGAACTCATTCGCCAGACAGCTTGTCTCCGGCAGCGGCCCCAGCGATCCCTCTTCTTGCCGTCCCCGTCCAGACTCGCCCTGCCGGATTGCGTAAATCTGTTTCGTGGTCGAGTTCAAAAACGCGATGACGCCATCCGCCCGGCGAACTTTCCACATCGTGAGGTTCAAAGTGTGGCCATCCAACGCTTGCCAATTGCGTTCGGCCTGGGATCCGTCAGTGCTGAAGCTGAATTCCGAACGGCCTGCTACCTTCTCGGGAATCTCCTGGCCGTGGTACTGGCCCCACTGGGTCGTCTCCTGCGTGATCGTGACCGGAGGCATGTAGCGGTGTCGCACTCTCGGATCGCCAGCCTGTTGTGCGGTCGCCCGGCCCGCCATTATCACACCGGCGGCGAGGACAGCCAGCGCAATCCACACGACTGCACATGTTCCTACTTTCATGTCCCCCGTTCCTGGCCACCGTCCATTGTACGTCCGCCCACCTTCAGTTAGAGCCGGGTTCTCAGCCAGGATTTCCTTTGTGGCTTCCAGGCCAACAACGAGTATACTTCCAACCGCTTCCATTGGAGCCGTTTCTCCCGTTTTCCCTATTCCGAACGACTCCGGCGGCCCAGGAAGGGTCAAGCTCTGCCGCCGCCGGGCACGAAAGACCGGAAAGTGCCTCCTCTTAAGCGGTTCTTCAGAGACCTATCGTCCCCCTCCCTCGAAGCAGGCAGATCCCGAAGATGTAGCTGCACTGCCGTGGTGACCATCAATGGCCGGTTTTAGGTGACCCCGAGGATGAGTGCCGACTCTGCACCCGCCATGCTGCACACCCTGGCCACACTCGCCTACCGGGAGGTGGCTCGGAATTGCCGTTCCCTGGGCCTTGGCGGACGCTTGATGCGCGAAGAACCGCCCCGGCACTTACGGTTGGCGTTTGGCACCGTGTTGGCTGTTAGCGATCATCGGAAAACGTACTTTTCTGGACGTCTGCCGGCGCGATCTTCTGGCCGACCATGCGGCGTAGTTTGAGCTGGAGGTATTCCAGGTAGTTCTCGGGCACGGGATGGGCCAGCAGTTCCTCGATGACCGGCTGGAAGTAAGCCAGCGAGCGGATCGGCGACAGCGGCGGCACGTCGGCGGGCCGGACCAGGCGGCGCAGCGAGCCCAGCAACAGCGCCGACTCGACCAGGCGCAGGGGGATGCCGCGGTCGTGAAGGCGGCGGGCTTGCCTTTGATCCTGGACGCTGGCGCGCAGCGGGGTATCCGGAAGATCGACATACAACAGCAGGACGGCGGCGACGTAGGTCGCGGCATCGGCGCCGGGATTCGCCGCGCTCATTTCTTCCTCCGCCGGGCGGCCGTTTCCAGCTCGCTCTCCCGGACGCGGTAGCTGCTGCCCTCGAGGACGGTCACCTGGGCGTGATGCAGCAGACGATCCAGCATGGTGGCGATGCAGGTGGCATTGGGAAAAACTTCGTTCCACTCCTTGAACGGTCTGTTGGTAGTGACGATCACGGACTTGTGTTCGTAGCGGCGGTTGATGACCTCGTAGAGTAAGTCGGCGGCCTTGTCATCGAAGGAGAGATACCCGACCTCGTCGATACACAACAGACCCACATTGGTGTAGGTGCGCAGTTTTCGGCGGCGTCCTTCCAGGCTCTGGCGCTGCAGATCCTCCAGCAGGGCGGGGGCGGCGCGAAACAGTACTGAGCTGCCGGCCAACACGGCGGCGTGGCAGATGTTTTGGGCGATCATCCTCTTGCCCAGTCCGTTGCGGCCCACCCGGACCAGGTTGCGGCTTTCGCGGAGAAAGTCCAGCAACAGGGCGCGCTCGATGACCTCGCGTTCGATCTTGGTCGGCCAGCTCCATTCGAAGTCGGCCATGGGTTTGAAGGTCTTGATGCCGGAGAGCCGCAAGCGCCGCTCCAGGCCGCGGCGGGAGCGTTCGGCGGCCTCGGCCTCAGCGAGTTGCTCCAGCAGCACGCGCGGAGACCAGTGCGCTTTGGTGGCCCGCGCCAGGAAGTCGTCCAGTTCCGCCGGGATGGCACGCAGACCGATCTGCTGGAGCTGGGCGGTGAGACTACTCATCGGGTTCGTCGTCGCGGGAGCGGGCGAGGGCATCGTAGGTCTCCAGATCGTGGGGCCGAACGTCGATGGATTGGGCCTCGGGATGGCGGCTGAGGTCGACGGCCACGCGGGCGGGCGCCGAACGCTGTTGCCGGCGCAGTAGGAAAGCCACCGAGGAAGCGCGCGGGGTATTCCGTTCCAGCGCTTCGCGGATAGCGCGGCGCAGGGCCGCAGCGCCATACAGATCCAGCAGCTTGAGGAGTTGAGCGGTCTGGCTGCCGGCCGATTCTCCTTGCGCGAAGGCGAGATCGAGCAGGGTTTCACTCTCCGGCACGGTCTGGGCCAAGCGGCCGGTGGGAGTGGCGCCGAAGGCCTTGCGCTTGGCCGTCAGCAGCGCATCCTGATGAGCCGGGTCGAGCACCGGTTCGTGACGGTCGTAACTGCGCGGGTGGCGGGCGATTTCCTGCGTGCCGTCCAGGATGCGGACCAGCGTGTCGGAGGCTACCAGGGTCAGGGGGCGGCCCACGGCCTCGGGCGGGATGGAGTAATCATTGAGATCAAAGCGGACGTAAATTGTTTTGGGTGAGCGGACCGGAACGACCAGGTCGGTGGAAAAGGGATGGACGAAAGGAGGCAGCAGGCGCGGCTGTTCTTCGGCGAAGACCTGGGCGACGGTGCGATGATCGTCTCCCGGCCAGGGGCGTTGATGCGCGATCTGGTCGCGCCAGAGAAGCGCCTGGCGATTGCATTCGGCCAGCGTGGTGAAGGGCCGGCCGGCCCAGAACGAGTCGCGGACATAGCGAATGGCGCGTTCCACGCGACCTTCTTGATTCCCGGCGCGGACTTGGCAAGGGCGCGCCACGAAGTGGTAGTGGGCGCACAGCTCCAGCAGCCGCGGGTGGAAGTGAATCTGGTCGCCGCGGCGTTCCAGCACGGCACTGCGGAGATTGTCGTAGAGAATCACGCGAGGCTGGCCGGACCATGCCTGGAAGGCATGGACGTGGCCGCGCAGAAAGTTCTCCATGGTCTGGTCGAAGAAGAACTCCAGATACAGCGCCCGCGAGTAAGACAGCGTCATGAGGAAGCAGGAGAGCTGGCGGCGGGCGCGGCCGACCGCGACCTGGCCGAAGTGGGCCCACTCAACCTGTGCTTGCTCGGCTGGAAACACTTGCAAGCGCAGGAAGGGTTCCGGCCGGGCCGGCCGCAAACGGGCCACCAGGCGTCGCAGTTGGACCACGCTGCCGGAGTAGCCGCGTTCGCGGACCATCTGGTAAATGCGCGTGGCGGTGAGCCGGGGATGCCGATCCAGGGTCTGGCGGACGAACTCCAGATAGGGATCGGCCAGCGAGGGGCGCAGCGGCATGCCGCGATGGAAGCGCTCGGATTCGACGGCTTGGCGGACGGTATCGGGGTGAACGCCGAGTTCTCGGGCGATGGTGCCAATTTTCCAGTGCTCGGCGTGAAAGTAGCGACGGATCTGCACACGGGTTTCCGGACTGATCATGGGGGTCTCTCATCTCCGGGGCGGAAATCGTGGGAAGGGATCGACGAAACGGCCGCGCCGGCCGCAGATCGCGCAATGCAGCCGGTGGCCGGACCGGTTTTCCGGCCCGCCCCGGGCGAAAACCGCGGCGGGGCTGGGTTGGATCGCTGTCCGCGTCAATCGCGGATCCCACTCCCGCATGTTGACCGGAGAAGCGATCGAAAGGGAACCTTGATCCGTCACGCGCGCCGGGAGCGCCCGCTGGGCCCGGCGCTGCCGGTAGTCCCGCTGGCGGTCGCGGTGATCGAGCCGGCCTCCGGGGCTCCGCTGGTGCCGGCAGTTGGCGCGGCGACGCTGCTCGCGCCGGGCTTGATCGCGGCAAGCCGGGCTGCAATAGCACTGGCCGCGGTCGCAATGCTGGCAGATCCAGAACACCGCGTGGCATTCCCTGCCGCGGCAAACCCGTTGCAGGAGAACCGCTTCGCCATGGACCGCCATCCGCGCCCGCGGGCGGGGCTGGACAACGGCAACCGATCATGGCAAGTTAAAACCATCCATTCCTGGCGCCCTGCTTTTAGGGTTGGCAACCGAGACCCCGCCGCTTACGACGGCGGGGTCCTACGTTCCTTCCCGCCTTCGAGGAACGACCTTACACCATGGGCAAGCCGCCCGGATGATCGACGGACGACGCGCGCCTACGGCGCGGATGATGTTGTGGGGTTCCGGCAGACGTTCAGAAAACTACGATTTCAGATGATCGATGACAATCACCTCTCCCGTGCGTTGCGAGGAATCGCGGTGAGTCACGCCAAGATCGCTAACATAACGGCCGAAACGGACCCGGCCGCAGGCATCGTCTGCTGGCCGCGTGGGGCTCCGGCCATTTACTTGGAACCTTAAGCTCCTGTATCCAAAAGGGTTGTGTGCAGTGTGTGAAGCACTCTGGGGAGACTCCTGGAACTTCCTACTTTGCTCGGAACAGGGACTCTCTATTTTGCGTTGACGGTTTCATTTTTACTATTGACGCTCTAAAAAATCGGTGATAGACTTTTGAAAAGTGGAATGCTCCGACGGTGAAGGGATAGGCATTCCGGGGAGGACGCGATGCGGAGGAGCGTAGTTGTTGTACTCGGTTTGGTGTCGCTGGCCGGCTGTCTTTCGTCGAGGCTGCTGGCGCAGGACTCGACCGGCACGATTGCCGGCGTGGTTAAGGACGGGTCCGGCGCGGTAGTGGCGGGCGCTACGGTCTCCGTTGTCAATACGGGCACCAATGCCCGCTACAGCGGCGTGACCGACAGTATAGGCGATTATTCCATCCGTGGGTTGCCGATCGGCGGTTATCGCTTGATCGCCGAATCGGCTGGCTTCAAGAAGTTCGAAACTACCGGCATACCGGTGCAGATCAACGAAACGGCGCGTGTGGATCCGGTGCTGGAGGTCGGCCTGGTTACCGAATCGGTTCAGGTGCAGGCCTCCGTCATGCACGTCGACACGGATTCGGCGGCGCTGAAGACGGTGGTGGATCAGCGGCGCGTCGAGGACCTGCCATTGAACGGGCGCGATGCGCTGCAGTTAATGCGCCTGGTAGCCGGCGTGCAGCTTTACCAGGGAGACGACGTAACCTCGGGTACGACCTACCCCGGGGTGGTCCCGGTTTCCGTCAATGGGAGCCGGGGCAACACGGTCAACTACATGCTGGATGGGGCCGAACACAACGATCATTACAACAATGCTCCCAGCCCCATGCCGAATCCCGACGCTCTGGGGGAATTCAGCGTGCAGACCAACAACTTCAGCGCGGAGTTTGGGCGCAATTCCGGCGGGGTGGTCAACGCGGTCACGCGCTCGGGCAGCAACGAGCTGCACGGCAGCGCTTTCGGCTATTTGCGTAACTGTGTCTTGAACGCGGCCAACTTCTTCGCGCCGCCGAAGGAAGACAACCCCAACGAGAAGCAGAATGACGGCCTGAAGCGCAGCCAGTTCGGCGCCACCGTGGGAGGCCCGGTGTATCTGCCGCGTATTTACAATGGCAAGAACAAGAGCTTCTTCTTCTTTTCCTACCAGGGGACTAGGATGCGGCGGCAGCCCTCCACCCAGTTCAACGAGGTGCTCACGGCCGCCGAGCGGGCCGGCGACTTCTCCGACGCGCTTCCGAGTGTCGTGCTGAATGACCCGAGTACGGGCCAGCCATTTCCCGGCAACAAGATCCCGTCCACGCAACTAAGCCCTGTGGCGGTTGAATTCGTCAAAAACTACATGCCGCTTCCGACCATCGGCGAACGGCAAGTCGTCACCACCACGACGAACAACGATAATGACGATCAGTATCTGGTCAAGGGCGACCAGGCCATCGGATCCAAAAACCGGCTCAGCGGCAGCGTCTTTATCTCCAACAATGTCATGCCCGGTTTCCTGGACCCCACCAACTACTATCAGGTGACGGTGCCGTCGTATTGGCGCAATGCCAGCGTCATGATCGCGGATACCCACACCTTCGGCCCCTCCCTGATCAATACCGCCACCTTCGGCTACAACCGAACGACGGCGGGCGCCGCACCCATTCTTCCGGCCAAGAGTTGGGTGGACATGGGCTCGAAGCTGACGCAGGATAAGGACACGCAGGTCCGCCTGCTCTTCGAGGGTCCCGTCTCCGATTTCGACACCGGCGAGACGGAGGACTTCAACCGCCGGGAGTTCCAGGGGTCCGACGTCCTACGCTGGATCCGGAACAGGCACGAGATCAGCCTGGGCGGTGAGTATGGTTACGGCATGGGCGACATCTCGAGCAATTTCCTGTCGGACGGGCGATTCTACTTCGCCAACGATGCCGGATTCAGCGGCTACGCACCAGCGGACTTCATGCTGGGGAAGTTCAGCGAGTTTAAGCAGGCCCTAGGCGTGTTCAAACAAGCCCGTTTCCAGCGATTAGGGCTGTTCTTCCAGGACACCATTCACCTGACCAAGCGCATCACGCTGAACGGCGGACTGCGCTGGGAGCCTTTCTTCCCTTACACGGACGTACTCGGCCGCCTGGTGGGCTGGAATCCCGGACAGCAATCCACCCGTTTCGTCAATGCACCCCTGGGCAGCCTCTTTGCAGGCGACCCGGGCATCCCGCAAGGCGTGTATGCGATTGCATGGAAGAACTTCGCCCCGCGCGTCGGTCTGGCGATCGATCTGACCGGAGACGGCCGAACCAGCTTGCGCGCCGGCTATGGTATCTTCTACGACCAACCCAACACGATCTCCACCAACGCGCAAGGCTCCCAGCAGCCTTTTGCCACGACGGTAGATTTCTACGGTTCCAGCGTGAATTCGATGAGCGATCCTTATGCCGGTTTTCCGGGAGGCAATCCGTTTACTGTCGTCGGAAACAGCGCATTCGGAACGGAGGCCCTTAATCCCAAGAAGGATGCGACCTTCATCATCCCGTCCTCCCTGGTGGCTTACAGCATGAGCATGCGGAACCCTTACAATCAGGCCTGGAACCTCACCCTGGAGCGCGAGGTGACGCCCGGCTTTGTGGCTCGGGTTTCCTATGCCGGTTCGAAAGGTACGGCCTTACTGAGCGGCCGGGATATCAATGCGCCCTTGCCGGACGCCTCGGCAACCACTTCCACCACCAATGAACGGCGGCCGCTGTACCCGCTCTACGACAGCATCCTGCTGCTCGAGTCGGTAGGGTTGTCGAACTTCAATTCGCTCCAATTGACCGGCGAAAGGCGCTTCAGCCACGGCTTCTCGATTCTGGCGAACTACACGTGGTCCAAGACCATCGACGACAACCTAGGGTCGGCCAACAAGGGCAACGGTACCACGGTCACCAATCCGCTCAACCAGAAGTTCGACCGGGGGCTGGCGGATTTCGACAAAGCCAGCGTGTTCAATCTTTCCGCGCTCTGGGACCTTCCGGTGAAGCTGCACAATCGCGTCGGAAATGCCGTGCTGGGGGGGTGGAACCTGTCTACCATCGTGGCACTGCAATCCGGCTTCCCCTTCACCGTCTTGGACGGAGAAGACAACGCGCGCACGGGGCAGGCTGGCCAGCGCGCGGATCTGGTGGGCAACCCATATTTCAGTGGCAGCCGCAGCTTGGCCGAGCGCCTGGACGCTTGGCTCAACCCGGCGGCCTTCGCTCCCAATGCACTGGGGACCTACGGCACGCTCGGCCGCAATACCTTCCGCGGCCCCGGCACGGCCACTGTGGATCTGGCGCTGCACAAACGCTTCCCGATTCGCGAACAGCTGTATCTGGAATTCAGGGCGGAGGCCTTCAATGCTTTCAATCGCGCCAATTTCTCCAATCCGTCCAGTGACATAGCCGGCCCTAATTTCCTAGCCATCACCGCAGCGGGCGATCCCCGTATCCTGCAGTTTGCCGTGAGGTTGGGATGGTAAGAGAGAGCAAGCATGGTGAAACTGGGATTCCTGGCAGTGGGGGCTGCCGCGTGCAGTCCCCTCTGCGCGGCCGGAGGAAAGCCGAAAGTGATCAAGCACGTGGTCGTTTACAGGGAAGCCGGCAGGTTCGCGGGCTGGCCCGCCAACCACGGGGCGTGGGCTTGGGGCAACAAGATGCTGGTGGGCTTCGAGGTCGGGTACTTCGACTTCTCCAAACGGGACCATGCCATCGATCGCAGCCGCCCGGCCGAGCACGTACTGGCCCGCAGTCTGGATGGAGGCGAAACCTGGACGCTTGAGAAGCCTGAGGGGCTCAAACCTCCGGCCGACGCCAAGATCGCCGGCGTGCCCGGCGAGGCTGGCCAGCCGCTGCGTGATTGTTCTGGCGGCATCGACTTCACGGACCAGAACTTCGCGCTGACGGCCCGCATGGAGAGCGTGGACGCCGGCCAGTCCCGTTTCTACTTCACGCTGGATCGCGGCAAGAGCTGGGCGGGTCCGTACCACATCCCCAACTTCGGCCAGCCCGGCACGGCCGCCCGGACAGATTACCTGATCGACGGGGCGCACGACCTCACCATATTCCTAACCGCCGCCAAGCGGAACAAGCGCGAAGGCCGCATCATTTGCGTCCGAACGCAGGATGGGGCGAAGAGCTGGAACCCGCGGTCTTTTGTCTGTCCGGAGCCCCCGGGGGGCGAATACGCCATCATGCCCTCCTCTGTGCGCCTGCCGGGAGGGCCGATCCTGACCTCCATTCGGTACCGTGACTTCATCGACCTGTACCGCTCCGACGATGACGGTCTTCCCTGGAAATGCGTTTCGCGGCCGGCCGACCACATCGGCGGAAACCCGCCCAGCATGCTGCGGCTCAAGGATGGGTGCATTGCCATCACTTACGGGTACCGCCGCAAGCCGTTTGGCATCCGCGCCCGCTTGAGCGCGGACGAGGGCAGGACCTGGAGTAGCGAGATCGTTCTGCGGGCGGACGGCAGCAGTTGGGAACTGGGTTACCCCCGCACCTTGGAGCGGCCCGATGGCAAGCTGGCTACCGCCTACTACTTCAATACCGACGAGGCCTCCGAGCGGTTTATCGGCGCCCCCATTTGGGATCCGGGAGAGAAGCAGGGGGGCGCCGCGGTGGCATTTCCATTTGCGAACGGTCGAGCTTCCGGGTTAGAATTCTACAAAGTGGAAACCGCTGTGAGAATCGCGAAAGAGAAGAGCGCATCCACTCGAGAAAAAGAAGTGGATAGTCCGAAGCTGGAATCGCGGGCCCTCCATAAGGGTCTGGAACTCATGGAGAGGCTCGCCTCCAGTACAGGGGCCATGTCGCTGGCAGTGCTTGCGCCCGCCGTGGGCCTGGGGAAGTCCTCCGCTTTGCGTTTGCTGCAGACGCTGGTGGCTGAGGGATCCGTCGCCCGCAACAGCGATGGCAGCTACGTTCTGAACCGCCCCTGGGTGCAGGTCGCCACCAAGGACTGGTTGGCCCGGCTCATCCGGACGGCCTCTGTGGAAATGGAACGGCTGAGCTCCGATCTTGCAGAGACGGTCAGCCTAGCGGCGTTGTTCGAGGATCACATCCGGGTGATTCATGTCATCGAGGGTCCGCGGCACATCCGCATGTCGAATTACCAGGACCGCATCTTGCCACCTTACGCATCTTCACTCGGCAAAGCCATTACCGCCTTCCAGACACCCGAGCGTGTGCAAACTCTGCTGAACGTGTACGGCGTCTACTCCTTCACCGAGAGGACCATGACCGAGCCGGTGCGGATCCGGGAGGAGCTGGCCCGTATACGCAAGGATGGTTACGCTAGCGAGCACGAGGAAACGGTGACCGGCGGGTGTTGTTTCGCCGTCCCGATCCGCGGTGGCGACGAACCGGTTCGGGCGGCCCTGAGCATTTCGGTCCCCTCCATTCGAGTCACGAAGGATTTAGAGCGGCTCCTCCCGCAACTGTTGCTCGAGGCGGGGAAGAGGATTCAAGCCGGTCTCGGGGCCAAACTGCACGCGCCCTCCAAGCGGTGAGCCTTCCCGATATTTGAGACCATTGAAAAAATCGAAAGTACATTTCAAAAACTGATTGACATCGGTGGCGTTGTTTGATATTTTTGTCCTTCGCGCAGAGGAAAATGTATGGTGTCTCGTGTTTCTGGCGTGTTCGCTGCCTTGGCGACGCCGTCGCGCCAGGATGGCGCCATTGACTTCGATGGTGTCGACCGGCTTCTGGAGTTGGTTCTAGCGGCGGAAGTGGATGGCGTTTGCGTCGGAGGTGCCACCGCCGAGTACGTGCATTTTGGGATTGCCGAGAGAGCTGCGCTGACCGGGCATGTCGCGGCGAGACTGCGCGACGGCAGGCTCCTGCTGACCTCCATCGGGGCGTCTTCGCTGAACGGTGTCCTGGAACTCGGACGCAGGGCCATTCAGGCGGGCAGCGATGCGCTCCTCCTGCCGATGCCGCACTTCTTCCGCTATCAGCAGGATGATTTGCAGGCCTTTTGCCGTGTGGCCGCGCAGACCCTGGAAGCGCCTTGCCTGCTGTACAACCTGCCCAGTTTCACCAACCCGCTGAAGGTGGAAACCAGTGCGCAACTGCTTCGTTCCGTGCCTTACCTGATCGGCATCAAGGACAGTAGCGGCGACCGGACGGCGCTGAGTTTTCTGGCGCAGTTGCACGGTGGGGCCAAGCCGGTCTCGCTGCTGGTCGGCAACGACGAAATCATCGAAGCGGCCCTGCGCGCGGGTTGGGATGGAGTGATCTCCGGTATTGCGTCTTTTTGTCCGGAGCTGATTGTCAACGTCCACCGCAGTCTGGGGCGTGCCGACGAAGGAGCCGCACGGCACTGGCTAGCGCTGCTCGATCAACTCATCCACAAGATCCTGAAACTGCCGATCCCCTGGGCGATCCGGGCCGGCCTGGAAGTGCGGGACATCCCTATGGGACCCTTTGCGCTGCCTCTTTCGGCTGCTCGCGCTCGGCAGGTGGATCACTTTGTGCGCTGGTTTCGGATATGGTTCGACGAGCATCTCGATGAGTTCCGGCCGAACCGGCCTGCTCCGGTGACGGAAACCGAAGGCGCTGGATGAAGTGGCTCCATTGAGGTGATGCATGCGTATTCTTGGTGTGATTCCAGCCCGGTACGAATCCACGCGGTTTCCGGGCAAACCGCTGGCGGATATTTGGGGAAAGCCCATGGTCCAACACGTTTACGAGCGCGCCCGGCGCGCCGGCTGCTTGGACGAGTTACTGGTTGCGACCGAGGACGAGCGCGTTGCCGAAGTGGTCCGGCGCTTCGGCGGCACGGCGGTCAGGACCAGTGCGAAGCACGCCTCGGGCACGGACCGCGTCGCTGAGGTGGCCGCGGGCAGAGACGCGGAGATTGTCGTGAACATCCAGGGCGACGAACCGATGCTGGATCCGGTCATGCTCGTCGAACTGGTGGAGCCCTTCCGGAGCGGCTCCAGAGCCGAGATAGTGACCATGAAGAAACAGGTGCACAAAGAGACTGACTTTCTGGATCCGAACGTAGTCAAGGTTCTCACGGATCCGGCTGGTTTTGCCCTGTACTTTTCGCGCTCTCTCATTCCTTATCCCCGGGTGCGAACCAAGAACTTCCGGGTCTACGAACACCTGGGCTTCTACGCTTACACGAAAGAAAGCCTGTTGCGCTTCGCCAGCCTGGCGCCCAGCGCCCTAGAAGAGATCGAGGGACTGGAGCAACTTCGGGCAATCGAAAACGGCATGCTCATTCAGGTAGTTGAGACCAGTTCTCAAGTGCAGGGCGTCTCGGTGGACACCCCGGCCGATCTCGAGCGGGTAAGGCAGCTCCTGAAGGTGCAGAATGAGGCCTGACCGCACAGCCATCGAAGCATGGAGGATCTCTCTGCCGGAAATCAGCCGCACGCGACTGCGGCTCGCGGCCGAGAAGATCGTGGAGGCAAAGCAGAAGGGCCGGGCGGTGGTGGCTGTCACCGGCAGCGGGCCGAACGTTCACGAGGGAGTCACCACGCTGATCGCGGAGTTGATGCATAGGAGCGTCATTGACGGCGTCATCACGAGTTCGGCGGTGGTGGCCCATGAAATGGCCGGCACGCTGGACAAGGTCAAGCGCGTGAACGCCGCCGAGCATCCGGAATTGCGCCTGGACGGGACCATCCTGCCGCGCGGCGATACCTTCGAGGTGACCCTGTTGTCGCAGGCGCAGCGCGAAGAGCTGGCGGCCGAGATTGAGGGCGGCTGGGAGCGGTATGATCGCGTGCTCGGATTGCCGGGCTCGGTCATCATCAAGGCCGCGGGCAACATGGCATGGCCGATGGGACTGCGCACCGAGAAGCTAGCCCGGGAGGCGGAGTGGATCGCGCGCGACAGCCATTGCACCCTGGAACGGGTGGCGGGTTTGGGCGCTGATCCAAGGACCATGATCGGAGCCGGCGCACGGCTGGGGCTGCCCGTTCTGGTCTCCATCCCCCAGTTGGTCGGTGGCGGAGCGGTGGGACTGTCGATCGGCGATGCCTTACCCATCAGCCAGCGCGCACGCCTGATTGCCAATCTGCTAGGCGAAGCAGCCGTCATCATCGAGTCGGCCATCGCGCTGTCGCAGGAAATTCACGACGGGCCGTTCGAGACCTACACCGGCCACGGTATCTGGGCCACCTGGGAGAACTGCCCTTCGTACAGCCTCCGGGGCAAGACGCTGGTGCGAATCGACCTGGACCCGAATCTGGAACTGGCCTGGCAACAGGAGCGCGGAGCCTGCCAGATCCAGCGTGCGGTTGACGAGGGACTGCCCAAGACCAAGCTGACCGGGATTCCCTTCCGCATGGAGATGTCCGGTTTCGCCCGGCTGGAAGGCAGCATCCCCGTCACGGCGGATATTGGCGTGGCTTGGCCGATTCTGGCTTACGATCTAGAGGAAGCCCTGGGCATCTACCTGGACTTTCTCTCGGCGCCGCAGGAAACGCCGGAAGGCCGCCGCATGCGAGAGTGGATCGTGGACTCGGTGCGCTACGTCGATCGCGCCGCCATGTTAGAGAAAGCCTGAGATGTCCAGCGAACCAGCCTTCGTCGCCACCCCGGCTGGGCGAGCAGCGAGCGCTCGCTACAAGTGGTATGTGGTGGGGATGCTCTGGTTCACCGGGTTCTTCAACTACGCCGATCGCCAAGCGATTTTCTCGCTGTTCCCGCTGCTCGAACGCGAGATGCATCTGGATTCCGTGCAATTGGGCATGCTGGGTTCCTCGTTCGCGCTGGTCTACGGGGTGTGCGCTCCCTTCGCCGGCAATATCGTTGACCGCATCCGCCGTAAGACCGCCGTGCTGGGCGGCTTGTTCATGTGGAGCCTGATCTGCATGGCCACGGCAGTGTCGCGCAATTTCCGGCAGCTGCTGTTCTTTCGCGCCGCCGAGGGCTTGGGGGAAACCTTCTATTTTCCCGCCGCGATGTCGATCATCAGCGACTACCACGGCGAGTTCACTCGCTCTCGCGCGATGGGGCTGCACCAGACCGGCGTTTACGCAGGCATGATCGCCGGCGGCTTCTTCGGCGGTCTGATCGGACAAGTGTACGGCTGGCGCCTGTCCTTCCTGATGTTCGGAGGATTGGGGATCCTGCTGGGCATTATTCTGAACCGGTTTCTGGTCGAGCCGCGCCGCGGGGCCGCGGACCTGGCAGAGGCCGGCGCCCAGACGCCAGCCGCCCCCAGGAAGATCTCAATCTTGGACTTTATCAAGGTGGTTTCCAAGACTCCAACCGTGGAGATCCTGATGGGTGCGTTCGCCCTGGAGAACTTCTGCGCCATGGTTCTGCTTACGTGGATGCCAAAGTTCCTGTATGACAGGTTCCAGTTCAGTCTGGCCATGGCGGGATTCACGGCGACGGCCTATGTTCAACTGGCATGCCTGCTGGGGTCCCCGTTGGGGGGATGGCTGGCGGACAGACTGAGGCGGAGAATGGCGGGCGGGCGCATGGTGGTGCAGGCGGCGGGACTACTGGGCAGCGCACCCTTCGTGGTCCTGTGCGCCAGGACGCACAGCGTGGGCTTGCTGATTCTGGGGTTGACTTTGTGGGGGTTCATCAAGGCGTTCTACGAAGTTAATATCTTCGCTTCCGTTTTCGATGTCATCCGGCCGGAGGCGCGCGGCACGGCGGTCGGCTTCATGAACATGATCGGCTGGCTGGTGGGCGGAGGCTCCGCGCCGGTTATGATCGGGCTGATCGCCCGACGGAACGGTCTCAGTTTCGCCATAGCCTTCGCGGCCAGCGCGTATGTGCTGGGCAGTTGCCTGGTGATTGCGGGTGCGCTGTTCTTTGTGCGGCGCGACTCCGAGCGGGTGCGGTCGGAGTTGGCCGGCAGCAACTGAGCGGAGTGTAAACCAAACAGGGAACCGCTCCCCGACGCACTGGTCTGGAAGGGTGTCGAAGGGTTTTCGTTCAGGCCCTTTATTTACAGGCCTTCCAGCGTTTTTGGTTCGCAGCGAAGCGGTAACAAAATGCTATTTGCAACACATTCTATTGCGGGCAAAAAATGGTTGACAATGGGGTCTATTTTTATCTGTCATCTTTTGTGCTTTCGATTAGTCGCTTGTGCTGGGGAGGTGTTCGGATGAAGGTCGACTGGATCGTAGCGGGACTTGCCGCCGCTTGCGCCCTCGTGGCGGCCGATTTTCCGAAGGACCAACGGTTCACCAATTCGATTGGCATGGAGTTCGTGCGCATCGAGCCGGGCAGCTTCCGCATGGGGAACGACGCGAAGCTGGATGACTCGATCGTGAAGGTCACCGAGGCCGACGGCAAACGCGCCGTGTGGCTGCCGGCAAGCGGCGACTACGACGAGCGGCCCGTGCACGACGTCCGCATCACGCGCCCGTTCTACATGGGCGTTCTCGAAGTGACCAACGCGCAGTACGAAAGCTTCGATCCGCGGCACGCGCACCTGCGTGGCAAACTGGGCTTCTCCATCGATAGCGACGAAGCCGTGGTGTTTGTGAGCTGGTACGAAGCCAAGGCGTTCTGCGATTGGCTTTCGCTCAAAGAGGGCCTGCCCTATCGCCTGCCGACCGAGGCCGAATGGGAGTACGCCGCGCGCGCCGGAACGACCACGGCCTTTTCCACCGGCGACACGCTGCCAGCCGAGTATCTCAACAAGCCGGACAACAGTTGGTATCCGGCGCCGGAACTCAGCGGCCGCGACAGCCTCACGCTCTTGCACGTGGGCAAGCTGCCCGCGAATCCGTGGGGCTTGTATGACATGCACGGCAACGTCGAAGAGTGGTGCGAGGATTGGTACGGCCCATACGCCCCCGGCCATCAGACGGACCCGACGGGGAGGTCGAGCGGCGATTTCAAAGTGACGCGCGGCGGGAGCCACTCGGCGTTCGCTTTCTACCTGCGCTCGGCCAATCGCATGGGCACGCTGCCGGAAGATAAGCACTGGATGATCGGCCTGCGCGTGGTCCTTGGCGAAATGCCGCGCACGCCCGCGCTCGCGCCAGCCGGGCCGGAACTCTATCAGAAGAACGTGCGCCAGGGCGCGCCGCCCAAGTCCGCTGCGCGCGTCGACATGAGCCAGCCGCGGTTCTTCGGGCCGGTGACGTATGTGAAGATTCCGGCGGGTTCCGAAGGTCCGCTCTATTCCAGCCACAATCACGATGCCAGCATCGCCGAGTGCCCCAACGGGGATCTGCTGGCCATCTGGTACACAACAGTGACCGAGCGTGGCCGCGAATTGGCCGTAGCGGCCAGCCGCCTGCGCTTTGGTACGACCGAGTGGGAACCGGCTTCGCCGTTCTGGGATGCGCCGGACCGCAACGACCACACGCCGGCCATCTGGTACGACGGCGCGAAGACGCTCTATCACTTCAATGGCCTCTCGACGGCCGCCACCTGGGGACCGCTAGCCGTGGTGATGCGCACCTCCACCGACAACGGCGTCACCTGGTCGCGCGCGAAGCTGATTCTTCCCGAGCACCAGACGAGGCAGATGGTGATCCCCAACGTGTTTCGCACGCGCGAAGGCGCCATCGTTTTCACGGCCGATGCCGGGCCCGAAACGGCTGGGTCGGCGTTGCAGATCAGTCGGGATAACGGCAAGACGTGGAACGATCCGGGTGGAACGATTGCCGGCGAACACGCCGGCTGCGTGCAGTTGAAGGACGGACGGCTGTTCGCGTTCGGGCGCGGCCACAATCTCGACGGCAAAATGCCGCAAAGCGTCTCGGCGGATATGGGCAAGACCTGGCGATCGACGGCGTCCATGTGGCCGCCCATCAGCTGGGAGCAGCGTTTGGTGCTGATCCGTCTCAAGGAAGGCCCGCTCCTGTTTGTCAGTTTCGCCACCGAGCCTGTCATGGTCCGCGACGCAAGCGGTAAGCAGCGCCCCGTGCGTGGATTGTTCGCGGCGCTTTCGCGTGACGAAGGCAAAACCTGGCCTGTGGTGCGGCTGGTGAGCGACGATGGGCCGGGACGCGAAGTGGACACGCTGGATGCGAAATCGAAGTTCGTGCTGAACCGCCAGAACGCCGAGCCGCGCGGCTATCTGGCCATCTGCCAGTCGCGCGACGGTCTCATCCACTTGATCAGCAGCATCAACTACTACCGCTTCAACTTGAAGTGGCTGGAGACGCCGCCGCCCGCCATGGAGGCGTCCAAGTGAACGAGAGCGCCGCGCGAACGCAGCTTCGATGCTGGATTCCCATCGCCGCCGCCACGCGCCGCGAAGCCGCTGACGGCACGGAAGCGCGGCTGCGATTAGTGGTAGGCTTCGAGCCGCGCTGGTATCACGTGCGTTGCGGCGTGGAGTTTACCGAACGTTGGCACACTGATCCGGAGTACCGCCGCCGGACGCTGATCGCCATGCGCGGCGAGTTGCTGCGCGCCTTTCCGGAAATCGCGCAATGGAGCGGACCCGAAGAGCGCGACGTGGCAACCATCGCCGGCTGTTACGGTATATGCGTGATTCCGGCGCTGTTCCGTGTGCCGCTGCGCTACTACGCGGACCGGTGGCCCGACTTCGAGCCCGGTCATCACCTCAGTGATGAGCGCCTCGAGCGCCTGGATGCCGGCGCACTGCTTGCCGGACCGTTCGTCGAGAACTTGCTCGCGCAGGTGGACGCGATCGCGGCGCGCTACGGCACGGTGTACGGAGATCTGAACTGGCAGGGCGTATTGAACCTGGCGTTTCACTTGCGCGGCCAACAGATTTTCCTCGACATCGCCGACCGCCCGGAGTTGGCCGAGCGCCTGTTTACGACGATTACGGACGTTGTTATCGGGTTGGCCCGCATGGTACAGGAGCGGCAGCGGCGTTCGGGCTTTCCCATCGATTACATGTGTGTCAGCAACTGCACGGTGAACATGGTGTCGCCCGCTACGTATGGGCGCATGCTGCTCGGGCACGACGCGCGCATCGCCCGGTCGTTCGAGCGGTTCGGCGTACACACCTGCAACTGGAGCGTGACGCCGTACCTGGCCGTGCTGCGCAAGCTGCCGAAGATGGGCTACCTGGATATGGGCATCGAATCGGATCTGGCGCGCGCGCGGGAAATGTTTCCCGAGACGCGCCGCGCGGTCGTCTACACGCCGGGCAAGGCGGCCACCGGCGATCCCGCCACAGTACGGGCGGATCTCGAACGCATTGCACGCGATCTGGCGCCTTGCGACGTGGAGCTGGCGGACCTGCCTTGGGACACACCGGACGAACGCGTGCAATGGCTCAATGCGGTCTTGCGCGAGATTAGCGATCAGAAGAGAGATTCGAGGATGTCCTGATCTTCGAGCAGGTGGTTGCGCTCCACCATCAGGCCGTCGTGGCTGCCCGCGATGCGGTACAGACGCGCGAACTCGAGCTGCTCGGCGAAATCCTCGTGCATGTGGCGCGCGGCGTCCAGCACGGTTCCGCCGCGCCGCAAAATGTAGGGCGAGGCAAGTTCCGCCTTCTTGCCCGGAGCCTTAGTGTAGAGCTTGTCCCATTTGGCGGCGTTTTGCTCAACACTACCTTTGTCCAGAGGAGTATTGGCGATAATTGAACCCCCGTCGCTAACGACTGGCGCCCAGAGATGGCCGATTTCAGTTTGGCCGCCTCTCGATCTCCCCGGCGCGCTGGTGCGCCACATCCGAAGGCCGCTTTTGATCGTCTGGGACAGGCTGCCTGCCCATCGCAGCCGACTCGTCCGCGACTACCTGCGGAATCTCGGTGGCCGAATCCAGTTGGAGTATCTGCCTTCCTACGCTCCCGAACTCAATCCCGTCGGGTACATCTGGTCCTATTGGAAGCAGCACGAGCTTCCCAACGTCTGCCCAAAAGACTACTGGCAACTGAGCCAAGCGGCGCGCTGCACGCTCCGTCGAATGCGGCGGCGCCCGCGGCTGATCGTAGCGTTTTGGAAGCAGGCATCGTTATGGCCGGAGTGAGTCTATATTATGCGGGACTCAATAGGCGAATCATACTGTCTCTGCAATGCGGCGGCATCGGAAGTCGAACACACCCAGGGGGTATCGCCCCGCGTCCTTAGCCGTCTGGCACATGGTCCCCAGGTTGATACCAGGCACATCGGCCTCGATGTTGTGCACACTCGCGCAAACACACCCACCACCCGGCGCGAGTTCCGAGATTCTGAGCCGAACTTCGGCCTCGACTTCGTCCGGCCTGCCGAACGGCAGAACCCGTTGTGTGTCCACCGCGCCCCAAAACGACAACCTGCTGCCGAATTCCCGCTTCAGTCGACCCGGGTCCATGTGGCGCGCGGTCACCTGGACGGGGTTTAGGATGTCGATACCGAGGTCGAGCAAGTCCGAAATCGCGAAATAGGCCGAACCGCAACTGTGGAACCAGACTTTTGCGTGCGTGCGTGTCCGCACCACATCCAGCAGTTTGCGCATGCGCGGCTTGACAACCCGGCGGAACATGGCGGGTGAAATCAGTGGCGCGGTCTGCGTGCCGAGATCATCCTTGAAAGCGAAGATGTCCAGATATTGGCCGACGGCGTCGAGGAAGGTTGCGGCGATCGAACACTCCACTTCCAGAATCCGATCAAGGAGTTCTTCGGCGAAGGACAGATTAGCGCCGAGGTCTTCGAGAAACGTATCGAAGCCACGGATCATCTGGCCGCGTTCGAGGAGGTGTCCGGCGGGATTATAGGTGTCGGCTAACCGAAGTCGGGCCGGGCATCATCGCGATACGCCCTTCCTTCACGCTCCAGCGGAGATCCTTAAAGCGGTGCTCCGTGAACGATTCGCCTGTGGGTTCGAGAAGGAGAGCGTCGGCATTCTCAGCCGCGAGCCAAACCTCGCGATCTAGTTCCCAAGGCTTCTCCTTGCGGAGCACTGGATTGTCCGGGTGCTTTTCAGCGCTGTGGAATACCTGCCGGACGTTCTCCAGCGAGGCCACAAAGTCGAGGTCGACGAACAATTGGGGCGCGTCGCCAATCGTGGGGGTTGAAGCCGGCGATTGCGATTGCGCCGCCAGCAAGGATGTGGACGAAAGAAACTCGCGTCTCGAGAGGGTGATCATGTGCTTCATAAGCCAGATTTACTGCGGCGACCGTTGTCAGCGCCGATCCGTAGCGTTCCCAATATTTGCCAAGGTTGTCGGTACTGCTCCGCCGGCCTCTTCGGATTCCGGTTGCTGAGGTTCATCCGATGTTTTGCTACGAGAATAGTCTTCGCCCATCATTCCCTTTGCGAGTTCCTAACCGGGATCGACACCGACGGCGCCGGATTCCGCCGCCTGGTGATGCGGCCGGGGATAACACCCGGCATCCACTGGGTCGAGGCCTCGCACGATTCCGTCGCCGGACCAACTTCGGGCCAGTGGCGTCGCGCCGGAAACCGGTTCGAGCTGAACGTAGTCATACCCGCCGGCGCCACGGCGACCATCTACCTGCCCGCCAAGGACGCCGCGTCGATCACGGAGGGCCGGCAACCGCTGGCCGCGACGAAGGAGGTGCGGGTGCTCCGCTTCGAGGGGAACACCGCCGTGCTCTCCGTCGAGTCCGGGGCCTACTCCTTCGCGTCCCGCCTGGCGCCTGGCGTAACGGTCACGTCGTCCAGGTAGTACATGGCGTTGCGCGTAGGTTCGTCGGCGTTAGGAAGATCCGCCGGAACTTTCTCGGGATCCATGGCGCGAGTCGGTTCCGTGCGGTAGGGGCCGGTGCGGAACGACAGCCGCTCGACGGTGTAGACGGCTTCGGTGAACGGCGCCTTGGTGAGGACCAGCTTCCCGTCGATCGACAGCGTGTAGTTGCCTTCCTTCGTGCGCACCGCGAGACCAACCGTGTACCAGGTGTTCGGGCTGTACACAGCCACATCCATTTCCTTGCCCCCGCTGATCGCCTTGATGCGCCCGTCATCGGCGAACCGGAAGCGCACCGGCCGGTTGCCGTAGCGATCGAGCACTTCGATTTCCAGGTCTCCGGCATCCGCTTGCCTGGAGTACAACTTGAAGCTGAGTTGGGCGGTCCGGCTCTCCGGGAACACACGCAGGGCCTTGGCGTAGTTGTAGGGGTCGCGATCCTGCAACTCCAGGCTCTTGTTGCCCGCGCTCGGGAACGCCGCCACCGCCACCGGCGCCCACTTCGGACTATAGAGGTTCCAACCCGCAACCGCCGCGCCCGGGGTCATCCGGTCGAATGTGTCGTGGATTGGCCCGTCCACACTTCCCCGCACAGGCAACGGGATGCGGCTGATCCAGATGTCTTCCTTGGTGACGCTGTAGGTCACCCACAGGTCGTTGCCCGGGGGAACGCCGTTGTCTTCCGGGATGCCGCGGACGTACATCGAGCCCCAGTCCTTCCACAAGCCGATGTGCCGCTTGGGAGGAACTTCACCGTTGACCGGGAGCATGTGGTCGAAGTGGATGCCATCGTCTCCTGTCACCACCGCCAGCGGCCAGCGGTTGTTGGTGTCGTCGATCGGGTTGTACACCAGCGCGTAACGCCCATCCCTGGTCCGCTCGCCCCGAGAGGGCACCATACGACCACTTCCATAGCGCCACGGCGAGCCCATCTTTACGGTGGTAGACGGAAGGCGCCTCCCAGACCCGAGACCGTGTAGAAACCATCCTGGCTGCGGTTCTCCTCCCACCACTACATGGTCTTCAGCTTGTCCTTGAGGAGCGCGCCGCAGGCTTCCACAAAGCCCCGGTCATTGGACTTGGTGTAGAGCGGGTAGTTCGTGTTGCTCTCGTTCCAACCCACCCAGGAGTTATAACGAATGAAGTAAATGGGCCGATAGGTGCCGTCGCGATACGCCTCGCGCACCACCCGCCCGATGCCGCCCTTCCCGAACGGATCGGGTGCATGCCCGTAAAACGCCAGCACCAGGAGCCTCTGGTTCGGCGCCACATAGAACCCCATCCGCTGGTGCATCATGCCCTCCCCGCCTTCTCGCAGTTTGTAGGGTGGGAAGACCACCTGGGGCGTCGTCCAGGACCGCCCGTCGGCCGACGTCGTGACCAGGGTCTGACCCGGCGCGATGTGCTCGCCCACGGGGTTGCTGAGGTACTCCAGGTAAAATCTGCCGCCCCAATACGCCAGCATGGGCGCGTGGTTGTACGTCCAGCCAAAGCCGTCCGCCTGGTCGGGATGCGTGCGATTGGCGCGCATCACTTCGCGGGTTTCCACCCCGATGGCCGGCCGCAGCCTCCCGTCGTGGACGGAGGGGTCGATGAACATTCCGCCCATGTAGCGCACCGGCTCGCCCCCGGAGCCCGTCTGCGCGTGACTCCCCGCCGCCGCCAAAAGGCAAGCCACTACTCCTACTATCCGTCTCATCACTGGAGTAGACCAGCCGCGGTAGGGATGCCAAAGCCAATCCGTGATGTTGCCCTGCGGATTGACGTACCCGGCAGCCTGGCTGGTGCCCATCGAAATGCCCAGGACGGCTGTGTCCTCCAGCGCCATCGAAGCCGCCAGGGCCGTCACCTCGCCGTCATTGACCACCACAAACGGCACTTCATTCCATGTCTGCTGGAGCTCGAAGAAGATGCGCCGCACCTCGCATGAGCTTCCGGGCGAGATCTCTCACAGAAGTGAAGATGCCGCGCGCGATGACCTCCCGTTGTAGGTCACACTTTTTGTCTGCGGACGCCAGCATCCGATCAGAGCGCTGCATCCCGGGCAGTTCGGCGGCAAGTACGTGAAGCTCGCACTCTGGCAGGATTGGCACGCCGGAAAGCCGTCCTCGCCATAGGCCAACGACCCCGTGTATCCGCACAGAAGACAGCTAAAGGCGGCAAGCGTCTTCCTCGCGACTGCGATTTCTTCAGACCTCATTTGCCACTCCATACTGCCGCGACTCCTCATCCCTCTCCAATGTCGCGCCAATCGATTCGACTTCGCCACCTCGATCCTGGCAGGGCAAGGATGTGAAGTCAACCGCGGACTGGCGGAGAAGGCTGGGCATGGTCGGCTCGCTCCTGATCGAGGTGGCACTACTGCTTCCCATCGCCGTGCACACAAATCGTGGGTACGTCGCCATTGGTGTAGTCGAACACGGTTGCATATGCCAGTTGGGCTAGGTCTTTCTGCCTGAAGGGCTTCTTCACTACAAGTGTACCCTCAGGAAGGCCCCTTCCCGACTCTCCGGTAATTATTATCACCGGTAGGTCTGGTTTGATGGCTTTGAGTTTCTCCAGCAATTGCAGGCCATCCATTTTTGGCATGGTCACATCTGTAATACAGATGCATATTTCTTCTTTTCTGGTCTTATAGATCTCTAATGCTTCTAGCCCGTCGCTGGCCTCCACTACCTCCAAGGCACCATAGCTGCGGAGGGCATGAGCTGCCACACCGCGTAATATCGGGTCATCATCGACCAGGAGCATTGCAGGCTTCATAATCAGTCTTCCTGGATCATCTCGTCAGTGGCGCTGGCAGTGCTCCCGTTCTCCCTTTGTCTGAAAGCGCTGCGATAGTCAAGCTCTTTTTGCGTTCTCCTGTTGCGCAAGACTGCTTCTGCGGATACACTACAAGCGACCGGAGCGGAGGATAAGCCTCTGCTGGGAAGCAAGCTGAGCGCCGACTCCGGGGCCAAGACCAGGCTGGGGTCCGGTGTAGAGCCGAACCCCAGCGGCGAACTCAATACACTGGGATTGGCGCCCGCGCGATAAATCCCAGGGGTCTGGGGACGGAGTCCCCGGAAAACCTCTCTCCTTTAGCTACCGACTCGTTTCGTCCGTTCCGCTCTCTCCCGTAGATCTTCCGCTCTTTCGTCGGACTCATGTCTCCGCCCTCAACTTCTGGCAGGAGCCTTGTTCCGCGGACCGGGTGTCGCAATCAATATTCAGCCTCGAGGGGCTAGCGGGATAACCGCGCTTACCCGTGCGTCGACGAAAGAGCCTGCCGCGCAGCGCGCGGCTCTCGATAAACCTCCTGCTTGGTGAGCACCCACCACGCCGCTTCAGCCAGGTGGCGCGCGACGGCGACCACCGCCTTCTGATGATTCTTGGCACGTTTGATTCGCTGATATAGTCGCACGACGTGCGTTCCCGCTAAGCGGCGCTGGTTGATGACGATCAGATTGCCCGTCTCTACGAAGGCCCACTTCAGATTCCGGTTCACGTTGCCGCACACCTGCCCCATCCGCATGTGGCCTCCGCTCGAATGGACCCGTGGCACCAGGCCGGCGTAGCTGGCCAGATGTGCGGCGGTCGGGAACCGATCTATCCTGCCGATTTCCAGCATCAAAACCATGCTGAGGATCTTCTCGACGCACGGCAGCGTCTGCAGAAGATCCGCCTCCACGCTCACGTTCCGAATGGCTTCCAGCCGCTGTTCCGCGGCTTCGATCTGGATTTCCAGAAAATCGAGTGTCGCCAATTCCTGCTCCACTGCCTCACGGCTGTGCACGGGCAGTTCCGGCAATCGCGCTCCCAGCTGCCGGCGAGCGTCGACGCCGAACAGATCCGCTCCCGGCACCTGCACGTTGAAACGTCCCAGCGTGCCGTGGATGCGATTCTTCACTCGGGTCCGTAGATGCACCAGAAAGATGCGCATCCGAAGCAGTTCGCGCTGGTCGCGTAATCCGCTCGGCGGAATCCACACCTCCGGCAGTGTGCCGTTGCGCAGCAGGATCGCCAGCCCTCGGGCATCCAGCTTGTCTGTCTTGTTCGTCAGTCCCATGCGCCGCTTCGCCTCGAGCGGATTGCACAGCTTGGGGTGGTGGCCCGACCGTTCCATTTCATCCACCAGCCAACTGTAGCTACCGCAGGCTTCCACTGCAATCGCCGAATGCGCCGGGAGCCGCGCCAGAAGCTCGCGGTAAAGCTCTCGGTCGTGCTCCACGCGTAGCGGTTCGCCGGCCTGACCTCTTTCGTTCACCGCGACGAACACCGAAAACTTCTTGGGCGCATCGCATCCGATAGACTGTTCCATATTGCTGCAGCGCCTCCCTTCCAGGGTTTCGCCCGCATTGTACGCGAAGCCCCGCTGCAGCGCTTTCATAGCATCAATATGGATGTCCTCCGCGCTCATGGAATCCACACCTGTTCGAGACTCATCCGGCGCAGGCGCTGACGCCCGCTGGCGGATGAACTCGTATCGTTCGACCGTGGCCGCGACTTGAAAGGGCTTGCCAGGCTCGCTGCCATTGCGCGCGTTCGAGTCTAACCGCATCACGTTCCCCAGGCAGCGCAGGTTAAGCTCGCCGGAAAGCGTGAGACTGATGACGTACTCAATCGGCTCACCGACCTGAACCTTCGTGTCCGAAGCGAACAGGACGCCGCCCGAGCTGAGGTTCCTGGTCTCGCCGGCCCCTGTGATCTGGCGCAGGCCGTTCCGGACCAGCCTCAACGGCAGTTTGACGTCAAATCGCTTCGATCTGCGTTGGTCTACCACAAATTCCTCTAAGCCGAATAAAATTCCTCTAAGCTGAATAAATACTTCCGCCTCCGTTTGTACGCTCGGAGTCCCGGTCCGAAGAGGCTACTGCCGAGTTGCAATGGGAAGAGCTGGCCGCGCCGTGGACCATCAGAGTCGGCGACGCGAACGAGATTTACTTTTCGCGGTTGCAGCACGAACTGACCACCGTCCCCGGCTTCCTTCCGGAAGGCTATGACACCGCCGTTCAGTTCTGCCTGAAGGCCAATATCCATCTCGACCAGGCCCTCAGGTGGGCGGATGCGGCGATCAGCACGCCCTACGTGGGCCGGGCGGACTTCAATACGCTCAGCACCAAGGCTTTGGTTCTGTCGAAGCTGGGCCGGGAGTCGGACGCCAAGACGGTTATGCAGACCGCTCTGCACCACCCCACGGCCACGCCTGGCGATATCCACCAATACGGCCGCCAGTTGCTCGGCGCCAAGAAGACCGCGGAGGCGATGGAGGTGTTCCGATACAATGCCGAGCGCAACGGCGACGCCTGGCCGGTCCACGTCGGCCTGGCGCGCGGTTATTCAGCCACCGGCGACCTGCAGAAAGCCCTGGAGCACGCGCGCAAGGCTCTGCCCCAGGCGCCCGACGCTCCGAACCGCCAGGTCCTGGAAGCCATGATCAAAACTCTCTCGCAAGGGAAGCCGATCGACCAGTAAGGGGAGCCCAAGCCGCACTCGCGCGGAGTAGGGTGGCCCAGACCGCAAATCGGGGACAGGCACGAAGTTTTGCAAAAGCGGCGAAACTCGAGCCAGTCCCCGGTTTGCGCCGGGACTACTAGCCCGGGAGCGGCTCGAGTTTGCCGGCGCGGAAAGCGCGGAGGTATTGGGCGCAGAACTCATCGCGGCCCAGGAGGGCTTCGGCGGCGACGACGTTGGCCATGAGCTGGCGGTCGCAGGGGTCCAGAATAGCGGTGTCGAGGCCGCGCGCCATCAGCAGCATCAGGAAGGTCTGGTTCATGAGCTTGCGCGCCGGCACTCCGAAGGAGACGTTGCTCAGGCCGACGCTCGTGTGCACGCCGGGAAAGCGCTGCTTGATGCAGCCGATGGCATCGGCGACGGCCGCGCCGTGCTCGGAGCCGGTGCTGATGGGAATCACGCACGGATCGACGAAGATGTCGTCGGGAGCGAGGCCCTCGCGGGTAAGGCGGTCGACCAAGCGGGACGCGGTCTCGACCCGGTCAGCCACGCCCGACGGCGTGCCGGCCGAGCTCATGCAGAGCGCGATCACCCGGGCGCGATACTCTTTGACGACCGGGAGCAGGCCGTCGATCCTGGCCGGCTCGTCCGTGATGGCGGTCGAGGCGGAGAAGCTCTTCGGGGTCGGGTTTGCGCGCTACGACTATCGCCCAGGTCCATCTCTCACGGTCACGCGGACCATTTCGGTCTTGCCCTCTCGGAAGCCGAGGGACGGAAGCTCGGCGTTTCTGGTGACGATGCGGCTGCGCAATACGGGCGCGAGCGCGCTCAACCTCTCTTATAGCGAGAGCGTGCGGGCCAACTACGAACCGATCCTGATAGACGGCGCCCCGGAGCGGCGGCTGGTGAAGTACACGCAGGAATTGGTGCGGGACGACGCGGCCGGGATCATACGGGCCGAGGTCCGGGCGCGCGGTGCGCGGCCGCTTTCGTTTGCGCGTAAGGGGCAGATGTCGCGGCTTGATGGCGCGCCTCCGGCGCTGTTCCCGAAGGCTGGAGGAATGAATGACGGGAGCACGCCGGTTCGTCTCTCCGCGGACAAGGACGCGGCCGGGCATGACCGGCTGGAACTGCGTTGCGACTTCGTAGTGGAGGCGAACCGCGAGAAAGAGATCACCTTCGTGGTGGGCTACTCGCACGATCCGGCGAGCGAGGCGATCGAGGCCCTGGCCGCGAGGCTGCTGGGCCGGGCGGCGGCTTCGGCCGAGGGCGGACGTTTCGGCCGGGCGTGGCAGCGCGCCATCCCCGGCTTTGCCGATGAGCCCGACGCCGAACTTCGCCGCGAGATACGTTGGGACGCGGCGGTGCTCGAGGCGATGGCCACGTACCGCGAGTATTACGACGAGACGCTGGTGCCGCAGGGAACCGTGTACGACTACATGTGGGGTCTGATGGCGAGCAGCCGCGACTTGGCCCAACACGCGCTGCCGCTGTGCCACACCAACCCGGCCCTGGCGCGGTCGGCGCTGCGGTTCATCATGAAGCGGACGGTGCCGGACGGAGAGATCAAGCTCAACGACGAAGGGTACGGCTGGGCGGCGCACGGGCCGATGCTGACCAGCGATCAGCAGCTCTACTTCTTCATGCTGCTGGCCGAGTATCTGCGCGCGACCGGCGATCGGTCGATCCTGAGCGAGGAGATCGCCTACTATCCGATGGAGTGCAGCGCCAAAGGGACCGGGCTCGAGCATGTGCGGCGAGCGTTCCTGTTTCTGCGGGACCGCATCGCGACGGGATCGCACGGGTTGGTGCGGCTGTGGAACTCCGACTGGAACGACATGTTTTACTGGTGGCCCAACGAGTTCGCCTACAACGTCATGTTCCTCAATGCGGAGTCGCACATGAACTCGGCGATGGCCGTGGTAATCCTGGGCGATCTGGCATCCGTGCTGCCGCAGGGAGACGAGTTCACCGCGGCGCTGCGCGAATACCGCGGCGAGATCCTGAGGGCGTACCTGCGGGACCGGGGCCCGCGTCCGTTTCCGCGGCGCGCATACATCCAGGGTAACCAGGCGTATGGGGACGGCGACATGTGGCTCGAGCCGCAAGGATTCACGCTGCTGATTCCCGAGTTGGACTGGGACAGGAAGGGGCGTTTGTGGGCCGAGATCAAGCGGCGCCTGGTTTCCGGCGAGGCGCTGGGAGCGCGGCAGATCGAAAAGCCCGTGGCGAAGGCCGCGACCGAGGCGGGCTCGCGCGAGAACGGCGGCTTCTGGTATGCGCTGAACGGCCCGCTGATCCTGGGCGTTGCGACTTTTGACCGGGAGGCAGCGGGGGAGCTTCTGACGAAGATGACTTTCTCGAACTACGCGCGCCGCTTCCCTAAGTATTGGACCGGCCAGTGGGCGGCCTCCGACAGCCTCGATTCTTCGTTGCTGCCTTCGGAGGGCCTGTCGGGTAACTGGATCTACTGCGCTCACGCGCACGCCTGGCCGCTCTACTGTTACCTGCGGCTGAAGGAGCGGCGCGGATGACCGGCGCGGAGGGCGCGTGCGAAGATAGCTTGTGGCTCGTGGCTTGTGGCGTGTGGCTCCGCTGTGATTTTTCTTGAGCCGCGCCGGCGTACGCCTGCGATGACGAAGCTGAGGTAAACTGAGTGGATCAACAAGCCACAGGCCACAAGCCACGAGCGCTAGGGGGTTTGAATGGGTGAATTCGGCGGACTTTACGATGCGATCCTGAATGGAGATCAGAAGACCTCGGTCGCTCTGACGCGGCAGGCGCTGGAGGAGGGAGTGGAGCCCTTGGACCTGATCCATCGTTACATGATTCCGGCGATGGACGAAGCGGGTAAGCGGTTCGAGTGCGAGGATTTCTTCGTGCCGGAACTGCTGCTGGCGGCGCGAGCCATGAAGGGAGCGCTGGAACTGCTGAGGCCGCGGCTGGCTGCAAGCGGCGCGCAGCCGGCCGGGCGGGTGGTGATCGGCACCGTTAAGGGCGACCTGCACGACATCGGCAAGAACCTGGTGGCCTCGATGCTCGAGGGCGGCGACTTCGAAGTGACCGATTTGGGAGTGGACGTGTCTCCCGAGAAGTTCGTCGAAGCTATTCAGAGGACCGGCGCGCAGATTGTGTGCCTGTCGGCGCTCCTGACGGTGACGATGCCGGCGATGAAGACCACCATCGAGGCGTTTCGGCAAGCCGGCATCCGCGACCGGATCAAGGTGCTGATCGGCGGCGCGCCGGTGACGGAACAGTATGCGCGCAAGATCGGAGCCGACGGGTACGGCGGGAACGCGAACGTAGCGGTAGCGCTGGCGCGGCAGATTGTGGCGGCGCCGTGAAACAGCTGGAAAAGTGGCTGGCTGCCGGGCCGCTCATTACCGACGGCGCCTGGGGCACGGAGTTGCAGAAGCGCGGTCTGGCCGCCGATGAAGTGCCCGACTCCTGGAATCTCGGGCATCCGGAGCGCGTAGAGGAAGTCGGGACGGCGTACCGGGCGGCGGGCAGCCGCGTGATCCTCACCAACACTTTCCGGTCGAATCCTATCGCGCTGGCGGCTTCCGGTCTCGAGGGCGCGACCGAAGCGGTCAATCGCGCCGGGGTCGCCATCAGCAGGAAGGCGGCGGCCGGACAGGCGCTGGTGTTCGCTTCCATTGGTCCGACCGGGAAGCTGCTCATGACAAGCGACGTGACGGCAGACGAGGTGCGGGGCGCGTTCGCCCGCCAGGCCGCGGCGCTGGCCGGGGCCGGACCCAACGCCTTGCTGATCGAGACCATGAGCGACATCGAAGAAGCCGGGCTGGCGCTCGCTGCCGCGCGCGAGACGGGCCTTCCGGTGATCGTCTCTTTTGCGTTCGACAGCGGCCGCAAGCACGACCGAACCATGACGGGCGCCACGCCGGAGCAGGCCGCCCGCGTGGCCCGGGAGGGAGGCGCCGACGCGGTGGGCGCCAATTGCGGAGCGGGGCCGGACGCGTTTGCGGATATC
The DNA here is from genome assembly GCA_963719445.1 of Bryobacterales bacterium. Lineage (GTDB taxonomy): Bacteria > Acidobacteriota > Terriglobia > Bryobacterales > Bryobacteraceae > DASWZN01. The sequence goes on along the minus strand of OY970385.1, from coordinate 310,378 downwards.
TGCCGGCGGCTCCGCGCCGCGTGCGATCTGCCGGTGTGGCTGAAGCCGAACGCAGGTCTGCCGTCGGTGGTGGACGGCCAGGTTCTCTGCTCCGCGTCGCCCGAGGAGTTCGCCGCGAGCGCGGTTGAGTTGCTGGGCGCCGGGGCGTCCTTTGTGGGCGGCTGTTGCGGAACGAGTCCGGAGTTCATTCGCGCGCTAGCGAAGCGGGCCGGAGCATGCGTTTCAAGCTGATCGGCTGCGAGGTTCTCTATCGCGAACTGTGCGATCGGTCGCGAGGGCTCCGCACGCGATTGATGTCGAGTTGCTGCCGAAGGGATTGCACGACCGCGGAGGCGCCGGCATGCGCGCGGAGCTGCAGCAGAGGATCGATCGAGTGGACGGTAGCGCGTACTCGGCGGTGCTGCTCGGCTACGCGCTGTGCGGCAACGGACTGGATGGCCTGATGGCGCGCTCGCTCCCGCTGGCGGCGCCGCGGGCCCACGACTGCATCGCGTTGCTGCTGGGCAGCCGCCGCCGTTACCAGGAGTATTTCGACGCGCACCCGGACGTGTACTATCGCTCCACGGGTTGGCTGGAGCGCGGTTCAACGCTCGAGCAGCTCGCGCAACTGCGGACCGGCGCGGGCTACGAATTCGAAGAACTCGTCCGCAAGTACGGCGAGGAGAACGGGCGGTATCTCTTTGAGGAGCTCAACCGCTACCAGCAGGCGTACACGCAACTGACGTTCATCGAGACGGGCCTGGAGCCGGATGGCCGCTTCGAGGAACAGGCCCGTCAGGAGGCAAGGGAGAAGAGCTGGTCCTTCGCGAAACTCGCGGGCAGCCTGAGGCTGTTTCACGCCCTGGTGGCAGGCGACTGGAATCCCGATGAGTTCCTGGTGGTGGAGCCGGGATGGCGCATCGTGGCCCGCTACGACGACGCGATCATTCGTGCCGAGAGGAACGTATCATGACCGGACAAGAACGCGTGCTCGCGGCCTTGTCCGGCGCGGCGACCGATCACCTGCCGCTGATGCCGATCACGATGATGTTCGCCGCGGACACCGCCGGCATCCGCTATCGCGACTACGTCACGGATCACGCGCGGCTCGCGGAAGCGCAATTACGCACGGTGGAGGAGTATGGCTTCGACTACGTTTCGGCGATCTCCGACCCGGCACGGGAGGCGGCGGACCCGGGAGCCGTCGTCCAGTACTTCGACGATCAGGCGCCGGCGATCCATCGAGAGCCAGGCGCTGCTGGCGGAAAAGGTCCGCCTTCGCGCGCTGCGGCTGGCGGACCTCGCCGCGCCGGGACGAATGCGCGACCGTGTGGAGGGCATCGCCCCCGCATGATAAGCGCCGCGGGCAATGGCCAGGGCAAAGTATCCCAGGTAGAAGGCCGATTGAATCAACCCCGCCTTGAGCCGGGTGAGTTCAAATGACTTCATGAACTGCCGGATCAGGACGTCGTTCAGGTTGTGGGGGATCGCCCACAGAAAGAACAACGCTGTCACCAGCAGGAACGGAATCAGGTACTGCCGCGGAACCAGCCTGTGATCTGTCATGGAATCGCTCGTCGCTTGTCGCTCGTCGATCCATCGCCATCAGCCATCAGCCGGTCGACGAAGCCGCCTCCGGCCCGACTGGATCGACGGGCGACGGGCGATGAGCCTAGTCGCCCAGCCCGTGGTTGGTGCCGCAGATATTCACGGCGAGCCCCAGATCGCGGAACATGGCCGCTTTCACGGCTAGCGCGCGGTTGGCCGCCTCGGCATCGGGCGCGTAGACGACCTGGATGTGGTTCGACTTGTGCTGCGCCATGAATTGATCGCGGCTTATGCCGTAAGTGATGGCGTGCATCACCGGCCACTGCGGCGTGGTGATGTTCCAGCGGCGCTCGGTCTCCTTCTGGGGCAGCTCGGGGACCTTCCCGCGGCCGATGTCCACCTTGAGCGCTCCGGGTTCCACGTAGACGCGGCTCCAGACGATCTCGCCCGGCTTGCTCACGCCCTTAAGGGTGCCGCCGCCCAGACGGAAGTACATGGGAGGCTGGCGTTCGCTGACCGCGCCGGCATAACCGCCGATCAGGTGCGCCGGCGGAACCGCACCGGAGATCTCGAAGACCCACACGAATTCGTTCCCGAACTCCTCCCCGTAACGCACATCGTGCAGCGTGGTTTCGGGAGCGAAGCCCAGGCGCGACCAGACGCGGTTGGTGACCAGCGCGTCCAGGCCGGCGCACTCATCCACTTCGTTGAAGTGCGGAAGCGGCCGGCCCGGGTAGAGCACTCGGCCATTGCCGCGCGCCCGCACCGGCGGCCGGTCGGTGTTGTTCAACAGACCTTCGGCCAGGTCCGACGCCGGGGCGAGGTCCTTCAGCCCTTGCTGGTATTGGATTCCGATGACGTCGCAGCCGAAGTCGTCGGCGATGCGCAAGGCCGCGATGTACATCTTGCACTGCTCGAGGATCTGGCCGTCGGTCAGGTCGGTTTCCGGGTTCGGACCGGTGAGGAAGCGCATGCCCCTGGCGTCCAGCCAGGCGCGCACGGCCTGGGCCTCCGCATCCGGAGTGGCCAGCATCTCGGCGTAAAGCGCAGACTGGCTCAGGCGCTCCTTGCCCACGCCCAGCGGCATCAGGTACGCCTCCTCGATGATGCCGTTGTACATCCCCATGCAGCCCTCATCGAAGACGCCGAGGATGGCTTTGTTACGCTTCAGTTCGGCCGCCAGCCCACTGCCGATCCGCTCCGCCTCGGCTGGGAGCCGGAAGCTTCCGAGCGGGTGAACATGGCTGAGATCGTGCACCACCTTCTCGCCCCGCAGCCACTTGCGCAGGCCGTTCAGGAAGAACTCGTCGGTGAAATCGAGGCTCCAGAGCGTGCTGAAAGGCGTGCCGGCCTTGGTGAGGCAGGCATTCAGATTCAACATGCCGACCAGGCCGGGCCACTCGCCACTCCAGTTGGCAACGGTCAGGATCGGCCCCTTGTGTGTCACCAGGCCGGTGAGGACCTGGTGGCTGTACTCCCACACCGCTTCGCAAACGATGAGCGGCGCCTCCGGAGGAAGGCTGCGGAAGACCTCGATTCCCTGCTTCTGGCTGCCGATGAAGCCGTGCTTCAGCGCCGGGTCGTAGGCATGGCCGCGCTTGATTTCGCGGCCCTCGCGGTGCACGGCCGCCATGACCGCTTCCTCCACCTTCGCCTGGGCCCCCCAGCAGTTCTGGTTGGCCGAAAGCCGCAGGTCTCCATTGGCAATCAAGTAGATTAGTTCGGGCATTGTTCTCTCCTCACGGGAATGACTGGATTCAGGTTGACTGTAACCTATCGTAGCAGGTCACGTAACCAGCTGCGGGGCGCGGGGCGTCTCTGCGTTGGGAGAAAAAGTTATGCGAGTCTAGGTAATAGCAGCACTCTTAAGCGCCCTGGGATGCGCGGAGCCGCAGAGGCCGCAACGGCCGATCATGGTTGCGGCGGGAACCAAGGTCGCGCTGGCGCTGACCAGCCCGGTGTGGGCCAAGTCGGTCCAGCTTAGCGACAGCATCTATACGGAGACCGTTTTCCCCGTGACGGTCGACAACCGGAATCGGCTCACCTGCGTTCAACGCTGAGAAATCGGACATCTTTGCAATCCTAACACAGAGTTTCGCACCAGCCAGAGTCCCGCTGGAGAGTTCATCTTGCCGAATCGTGCTGCCATACGGATCGGTGGGTCTTGCTTGGACCTGCAAGTGGAATGGTGAAAGATTTGATTGCACCGATCAGGCGTACGTGTGTTGGGAGGACGGGACTCACCCCTAAACACCAAAGTGATTGGGAGTAACTTCGATGTCCAAAGGCGGATCCGTCAGTGGCAGCGGTCTGGGGGACACAGGTGCGGGAACCATCAGCCTGTTGCCACTCTGCAGGCACAGACTGAACAACCTTACGTGTCCATTCTCTAGGGTCCAGGTAGTTTGAAGCCGACACTCGCCGCCCGCAGATACGGCGGTCCCATCCACATGGGCTTCAAAGCCCTGCCGGGCGCTGGCGCTTCGGGTCCGAAGACTCCGCCACACCCCCAAAGTCCCGCGAATCTGTTCACAGTCGGTCAACCAGTCCTGTCTTGCCTCAAGCCTGCGGAAGGGTTCGGAGGCTTCGTCATAGATTGACGCGCACTCGCCGCGGTTGAACGCTTCGCGCATCCGCTCCACGGCGTCCACCGCCCAAGCCCTATAGGCACCGCCGGAGGCCAGCGTTCGCGGGACAGGGGTCCATGTGCACGCTGTCAGGAACAGCAGAACGAGCGCGCTACCAGCCGATCTGAACCGGGTGTGGGTCATGGTCACACACAAGCCACATTCCTACAGACTCATCCCCGCCCGAGTCTGTTCCCGTTGTAGTTTCCGCTAGGGCCGATGTGTTCTCAGCCAAGATTTCCGTTTTCGGATCCTGGGCGGCCTCCATTCTACACCCGAGGGCCTCTGTGGAAGCCGTTCTTTTCATCCTTCGATCCCCAGCGGCTCGGGCGCGCATTCGGGCCTTGCGTAGGATATCAGAAGCGGCCTGTTCGCGGCTCTGAAGGTGGGCGAGTGTCGGCGCAATGTGAGATGTTCCTAAGAGAGCAAAGTAGAAAGTTCCTATTTCGGATGCGCCAATAGAGGTTGATACGACCACAGGAGCGACTGGAATTGGGACAGCGAGAGCGGGACCGGTTGAAGGTGCTGCATGCGGTGGAAGGAGGACATTTGAAGCAGCGCGAGGCGGCGCTGCAATTGGGCCTGAGCGAGCGCGGGTTGCGCAAGCTTCTGGCCCGGTATCGGGCCAAAGGAGACGGGGCGGTGGTGCACGGGTTGAGGGGACAGAAGTCGAAGCGGGGACTGGAGCGGGGAACCGCGGCGCGGGCGGTGGCGCTGGTGCGGAGGCGCTACCGGGATTTCGGTCCCACGCTGGCTGCGGAGCACCTCCAGGAGCGGCACGGAATTGGAATCAGCCGGGAGAAGCTGCGCCAGTTGCTGACGGCGGCGGGGCTATGGCAACCTCGGCCGCGGAAGCTGAACAGCGTGCATGTGTGGCGCCCGCGGCGTAGTTGCTGGGGCGAGATGCTGCAGTGGGACACCAGCATCCATGCCTGGTTAGAGCAGCGCGGTCCGGACAAGATGTACTTGATTGCGGGGATCGACGATGCCACCAACCGGCTGTTCGGGCGGTTCGTTGCGGCCGACTCGACCGAGCAGCACATGCGTGTGTTGTGGAGCTATGTGGAACGGTATGGCCGGCCACAGGCGCTCTACACGGACCGGGCCAGCGTGTTCCAGCCGCGATTATATACTTGACAACAATTGAGGGAAGTGGCATACTACATCTTGGAGCTGAGCATGAACCTCATAGACGTAGCAAAAAAGTTCGCCACCCCTGAAGCCTGCAACGATTTCCTGGAGTCGATGCGCTGGCCCGATGGCGTGGTCTGCGTGGAGTGCGGCAAGAAGCGCGTATCGAAGTACGTCAAGGCCGCTGGCGTTCGCACCCGCGTAAACGCGAAGACCGGCAAGAAGGAAGAGAAGACGGTTCCAGCCCGCATTCTGTACGTCTGCCTAGACTGCCACGCGCAGTTCTCCGCCACCGAAGGAACGATCTTCAACGACACCCATCTCCCGCTCGACAAGTGGTTCATGGCTACTGCTTTGATGGTGAATGCGAAAAAGGGGCTGAGCGCTCTGCAATTGAAACGCGATCTGAGCGTGGCGTATAAAACTTCGTGGTACTTGGCCCACCGCATCCGCAAGGCGATGGAGTTGATCGAGGCCGCGGACGACTCCCTGCTGACAGGCACGGTTGAAGTCGATGAGACCTACATGGGTTCGAAAAAGTACGACAAGCGCCGCAAGCGTGCGCGGTGGGATAAGCCCCCGGTGTTCGGAATGATCGAGCGCGGCGGCAAGGTGCGGACCTGCCACGTCCCGAAGGTGAACCGCTACTACGTAATCAAGAAGCTCGAAGACAACATCTCAGTTGAAGCGGACCACGTTTACACGGACGACAGCCGCTTGTACGACCGGATGCCGGCGAATGTGGGGAACGAGAAGCACGCCATAGTCAACCACGGCGAGAAGGAATGGGTTCGCGGTCCCGTGAACACTTGCGCTGTCGATGGCTATTGGGGCCTGCTGAAGCGCGGCATTATAGGCAGCTTCCATCAGGTCTCCGTGAAGCACCTCGGGCGCTACCTGAGCGAGTTCCAGTTCAAGTGGAACAACCGCGAGTCTCAGCACATATTCGTGTTGGTCATCGCAGCCCTGGTCATAGGCTCGGCTCTGCCGTATGCTAAACTGACCGCCCCCAAAGCGGAAGAGACGGACAACGGACCGGAAGCCACGCTTGACGGGGAGCCGTTATAATCCCCAAACGTATAGAATGGGTGTCTAAAAACGAAAAGCCCGGCGTGACGGCCGGGGCTCTTCGATGCGGACCTGACACCCTCATCGTAGCCCTTGCTCCGCGCGGGCGCAAGGTGCGACTTGCAGGGCGATTTCACTGTAGCTGAACTGGAACTGTTCGTTCATCACCCGCTCGGTATAACCGAAAGCGAAGCTGGGAGGATGCAGGCGAAGATTCGCATCATCGACGGTCGGAGGGGGCGCGGAGACTACGATGGCAAAGAGCCATGGGCACATCTGTTTGACGTCTTTGATGTAATCGCGAGCGTCACAGTAAAACCGGACACAGCCCCCGAGTTCATTGAGAGTATCATCCCTGTTCTTGTGGACGAGTTCCGCATTGTGAACAACTGGCTGCCCGCTTGGAGGGCTACGGATTGCCGTAACGCACTACGGCCTACGATTCAGGAGTGGCTTGGAAAACTGGCTCTAATGAGCGCACAACAGGTCGGGAGCGAGAGAAAAGGCACGGGCAAGATGGAGCCTGTGCCCGATTCACCTAGAGCCCTTTGGGACTTCTACTTGGCTTCATTCAAAGAGAAGATTATGGTTCTTGATATCTGCTGGGCCGCGAGGCAGAGGTATCGCGAATGGATGCGATGGATTCACGGCCAGCTCAAGCCGGGTTGCAAGCCAGACAGGGCTTTCAGGGCGGTCTTGACGAGCGGCAAGCGACCACAAGAATACCGATCAGAACCTCGTCCAAAGGGATGGAAGTAACTTTCCCCCTATTTTCCCCCTATTCTTCCCCTATGGACGGCAGTTGTCCCTTCACCCACATTTCCCCTCTAGCCCGAAAGAAACAACTGACTTATTGTTAAATCGAGGCGAGTGTAATGAAGATAAAAAGAGCATCCCCGCAATGCGATCCGGTCAGCGTTGTGGGATGAAATGAAAACCCCAGTCTGCTGAAGACGGGCCGGGGAGAATGTGGTCGGAACTCAGCGCCTCCAGCGGGGCTTGCGACTCGCTGGAGCCCATGGAGGGCGTCTCGCTGGTGCGGGAAGCGGTCCTATAAACCGCAGTGCTCTGCCGGGCATGGGGTCCGATCCCCCCGCCCTCCTTCTAATATTCTAGCCCTTAAACGAAATGGGCGTATAATGTTTTTGCCCTCAGAAGCCTTCGATCGAATCCTTTCGCTGAGAGCCATGGGGACCGATGCCACGACCCGTCGGGCCTCCGTGGTTCGGCGGGAAAGGAAGTTTTGGTCAAATGGCTTCTACCAAGCTAATCGTTCCGAAGGGGTACAGGCGTATTTTCCGGTCCTGGATCACGAGGGACGGCAAACGGGTCTATGCGAGAGACTACGGGCTAAAAGGTTGGCCACTTTTAGTACCCGTAGGCAGGTAGCAGACGATCTAGACTGATTGGCTTCTGAGGGTAGAGGAAGCAACCCGCCACGACCAACGGACTGCTTCCTCTGTAAAAACTTACCCAATAAAAGTATACATCAACCTGTCAAGACCTCAACCCCTTAATCGGAGGGCGGCGCAGTCTTCTATAGGGGCGAGCCCTTCAGGGGGTCATCGTTTGGTATGATCTGTCAGGCATGAACAAGCCACGGAAATGTAGGAACTGCGGCAGGCCACTCGTCATGGACCGCGGATACACCAACGAGCATCCGAAGCATCGGGGCCTTTGCTACAAGTGCGGGAAGCAACACGAGAAAGAACGAAAGTAGTCTGGCTGCCCGGAGTACAATGGAGTCGTGGTCAAAACAGTGAAGGTTCCTGAAGATCAGTTCAAGGCCGTTATCCGCGCCTTGTTGACTGCTCCCCCGCTGCCCCTCGCAGCCATAGGCAAGAAGCGCGAGCGGAAGCCTGCGCGCCGCAACAAGCGGTAGCCCGCAAGCTCTAGGGCACGGATTTCTCCGAATTGCGGTATGATGTAGGCCGCAAAAGGAGAACGTACATGCCGAAAGTTCCAGATTTCTACTCAATTAACGAAGGGGCAAAACCGGTCGCAAACCGCGTCTACCACAACAACAGCGCGTGCGCTGCGGGGCGAGACATTCCCCAGAACGAGCGCCGGCCGGGAACGAATGGTTACAGACTTTGCCAGGGCTGCATCGAACAAACCAAGCAAGGTCATTGACGATCTGACTGCGCTGCGTATCTAGCGGTCGTATCGCGGTCGGCCCATTGTTGAGAGCCCCGTGGTGGGATAAAGGTCATCTCCCACCACGGGCCATAAAGCTGCCCTTCACGGATATCCCACGCCCGCCGCAGCTCACACACGGGAAGCCCGTGCGACAGGGCTACAGAAAGAGCCCGGAGCCCTTCTGCTGATGATCCTTCAAAGCGGACGGTAGGCTCTGGGTAGCTGTGGCCGCGTCCCCCCTCACACGATTCGAACGTCTCGACACCATTCTCCACAAGCGTCAGAACGATCTCCCGGATACCTTCGTCCAATGGTGGCTCGAACACAAGCTCTCTCGCCGCTTGAATCCTCCTCGTGATTTCCGGCCTGTCACCACTACCCATTGTGGTCCTCAAATTAAATTGTTGTCAAGTAGATAATCGCGGTTCCAGCCGACCCTGGCGCCGGGTTGGCGGGAGCAGGAGCCGGGGCCCAAGACGGAGACGCAGATGGGGCGCGCGCTGCGGGAACTGGGCATCCAGTGGATCGCGGCGCATTCTCCGCAGGCCAAAGGGCGAGTGGAGCGGTGCTTCGGGACGCTGCAAGACCGGCTGGTGAAGGCGCTGCGCCTGGCGGGCGCGGGCACGCTGGAAGATGCGAACCGGTACTTGGAAGAGGTGTTCCTGCCGGAATGGAACGAGCGCTTTTCCAGGCCGGCGGCGCATGCGATGGACGCACACCGGCCGATCGAGCCGCGGCAGGATCTGGCCAGCGTGTTTGCGATTGTGGAAAGCCGAAGGGTAGGCAACGACTACACTGTGCCGTGGGAGAGCCGGAAGTGGAAGATCCCGAAGGCCTCCGTGAGGCCGGGATTGCGGGGTTCCTCGATTCGGGTGGAAGAGCATCTGGACGGCACCATGGTGGCGCAGATCCAGGGCAAGCCGGCGCATCTGGAACTGTGCGAAGAAACCGCCCGACCGCAGGCCAAGCGGGGAAAACGCCCCGGGAAGCGGTTCGTACCGGCGCCAGGGCAAAGCCGGTGGATGGACGGATTCCGGCTGGGAGGCAAGGCCGAGGTGAAGAAGTACGGGAGGTGAACTGGAGCCTGAGGAGGACGGTGTGAGAAGCGGTGGAAATGGCGGCCGTGGACGCTGAGGAAAACCAACAGCTGGTTTCCCACAGCGCCCACCGCCCTTGGAAATCGCTGCGCGATTCCCACATTCCCACCGCTCCGACGACGGCTCTTTTCTTTCAACTCTGATCAACGAGGAGAGACCGGCGGCGGGTCGCTTCGCTCCCACCGCCGGCCTCGGAATAGGAACTTTCTACTTTGCACAGAATAGGAACTTTCTATTTTGCCTTGACACTGAAGGTGGGCGAGCTACTCGGAAACAGTCGACGGACGGCGCGCCGTCGCTTCACTGGTTCGCGATGGTCGCCATTCTCTGTTCCAGGTCCGCTTCCAGCGCGTCGAGTTCCTTTCGAGCACGGTCTTAATCATCCTCTCGGGGCGTTCGAATCGTTCGGCGTCGGTCATGACCTGTCTCCCGCCTCTGTGCGACCTTCCTGGCCGGTGGCGGCGCCTTGACCTCGGTCCAGTCCTCCCACGTGGCGCCGTGGCCTTTCAGCCAGGCTCGCTCTCGCGCTCTCAGCGGCCAGTTCATCCTAACGAAGAGGGCCGCGCCTCTATTCGGCCGGCGAGGCGGCTCCGTTATAGGAAATGGCTTCACGAGAATCCTCCTCGCGCGCACGGTTTTCCTAAGTTTTAGAAAAGGCTGGACATACCCCCTATGGGGTGAAGCTATTAGAATCAACAACTTAGCAGCGCTGCCGTATGCCGCAAGCAATCCGCTCTGCACCCACCCGCCCCCGCGCGCCGGCCATCCGCCTGTCTACCCGCGGGCGGTACCATGCCGGGGACCCTACCACGTACCCGTGCTATACCCGGTGCGTATCGGTACCCCCCGGTTCAAAAAAAATGGCGTCCCCGTCCCGAAAAAATTGCGTTCAGTTTGTTGAAGGTTCTGAATGAGAAGTTGTTCTGTTTGCCATCATGCGCCGATGGCGCCGGCCGGCCGGAGTACCGTACTGCCGTTGGCGTCCGCTGCCGTCTCCTGCCGGGACGAGGCCTGGGCTCCGCCCGGTTGGTCTACGGCGGCCGGGACTACATTCCCGAATCCTCCGTCCTGTGAAGCTGTCTTCCGGTTGTGATGGCAGTAGCAGAGCGCCTGCCAGTTACTTGTGTCCCAGAAGAGCGTTGGATCTCCACGGTGCGGTATGCGGTGGTCCGTCACCGCGCCGTACTGGTAGACGCCCTCGGCCAGACACGCTACGCATAGGTTTCTGTCCGGGTCCGCGACCCGCCACGCCTGTGTTGCCTTCCTCCAGGCGCTACCATACCAACTCGGTCCTTCAGGCTTCCTATCGTCCCGTAGCGCGCCCGCATCACGCCTGCGGTCCGGGCACCTCGACGCGCCGCGTACCAGGCGTGGGCAGCCGGGCTTCGAGCAGAACCGCGGAGCCAGGGCGGGCATCAGAACCGTCTCCCGCTACCCGCGCGGGCGGCGCTTGGCGCCCGAGTTCGTTCACACGCTGGCGGCTGATACCTAGCAGGACGGCAAGCTCGGTACTGCCAACGGTGCCCTTTCCGGCCTTTCCGCTCACTTGCGGAAACCCCTTTCCGCCTGTTCCAGATAGCGATCGTCAGCTACCTCATTACCCGCGGATGGTCACCCTCGCCAAAGGACCCGTAGCCCCGGCCGGCGGCCAGGGAAATCCTCGGGAATTTTTCAGCGTGCCTCGCCAGTCAGCCGCGCGTCCTGGCCGCGCCGCTTGAGCCAGAGCATCAACCTGCGCACCCCGCCGTAGACTGCTTCGCCGGCGCCCGCCCGGCCTTCAGCGCAGGCCACCGGCCGGTTGCGCGGTACTCAGCCGCCAACACCGTGTACCTCCGAACGGCCTGGCGCACGATCGAGCGCCGCTCGCGCTCTGAAAACCCCGCCAGCGCCGGATGCTTCTCTCTGTGGAAGATGCCGAAGGGGGTCGCCACGAGCGCCCGGATGGCCGCCTCGCGGTTCTTCTCCGGCGCCTTGCGCAGCGGCATCATGAGTGGTGCCACCGTTTCATCGCCGCGCACTTCCCGGGTTTGCTCGCGGTTGTCGCTCAGATGCTCCGGCGCGTCTACTGCTTCCGCCATAAGACCTCCAGACCTGAAAATGTTTGAGACCGTGCGCGTGTGGTATGCGCCCTCATCGAAACCAGACCCCTTGTCAGCGCCTACACGCCTCTGAAAAGTCCCAGGGGGTGTCGAACTACCCCCGCCCCCGTCAGAGGCGTAGAAACGTTCCTGACGCGGTTTCTACAAGGCCCTCGACGATTCTGATGAGCGACCGCAACCGGCGCCATGCAGCACACCCCTGCTGAAAAAAAGGCCGTGTCCCAAAAAATCAGCCAGAGCTCCGCGCCCGGCCAGCGGGGGCCCACCTGTTTATCGGCGCCGGCGCCAGAGCGTTGGTGAGGCGGATCTGGAGCGTTACCTCCGAGTCATCGACTGCGACGATGGGCGGATAGCCCCTGTCCCACACTTCCTGACTGTCTGGGTCATTCAGGGATGAGCGTATCCAGTCCTCGGAAGAGGCGACTATCAGCAAGGTCCCCGGCCGCCGGCCTTCATGCAGGCTCGGCGTTATGGGCGTAGGGTCTCAGCTATGTTCCTCGGTGTCCGTCGGGTGGTTCATTTTCTCATCAGCCTCTCGTACGTCGCCTGCTTGCTGGCGTCCCAGTTCGCAGGCAGGTCCCAATTGTCCGGCACGCCGCGCTCGAGGTATGGCAGCATGACATCCATCAGCAAGCCCGCGCGGGCGCCGTCCTTCCAGCAGATGCCGACGGCCCGCGCAAGAAAAGCGTCGGTCATGTCCGGCCGGACTTCGAGCGCCAGTGGCAGTACTTTCGCCGCCAGGAAGTTCTCCGGGCGCCTGGTTCCGCGTTCCCCGAGGGCTTGGATGGTTTTCGGCCATGCTTCCGTGAGAAACACACGCGGCGTCTTTTCCGCGGTGTTCCCACTACTACCGACCTTTTTCGCCGCCGCCGCGTGTTCCACTACTCCTAACTTCTTATCTTCTTCCGGTGTGGTCCTTTTGTGGTCCTTTTGCTGGTCCTTTTTCTCCGGCTCCCCCTGATAACCCTCATGGTTTGTTGGGGTTATGACGGTGTTTCTGCTGGTCCTTTTGCTGGTCCTTTTCTGGTCCTTTTTCGCAGGACCCTGATAACCCTCATAGTTTGTTATGGTTACGGTGGTATACCTATTGGTCCTTTTGCTGGTCAAGTAGCCGACCTGTTCCAAACACGCCATCGCGTCGCGGTATTGCCTAGGCGTCACCCGCGCGTCCGCGCACATCGAGGGCCTGGATGTGATGAGGGCGCCGCGAGGAATGAGGACCTCTACCCGGCCATCGAACCACTTCCTGGGTGCGTGATTCGCCTTCACCAACATGACGAACGCCACCCGGAAGTAGGCGCAAGGCATCTGCGCCCACAGCGGATCATCAAGGATCTTGCGATGTATCTTGACCCAACCGCTCAAACCGTTCATAGCACACGCTCCTGAATGAAGGCCCGCAGCACGCGCGCCGCATCCTCATCACTCAGCTCGGCCGGATCAAACGCGCCGTCCTGTTTTATGTTCATGGTTCCTCCCGCTTGCGGACCTAGGCGCCGCGTTGGTTGGTCTCGCCCTGGAGAAGCTTCTCGAGCGCAGCGCGGGGGACGCGCCACGATCCGGTGCCACAGAGCCTCTTGCCCGGCAGCCGGCCCTCGCGGAGCAGGTTGCGCGTGTGTTCCTCCGAGAGCCGCGCCACGGCGGCCGCCTCGGCGACCGTCATGAACTCAGGTTCGGTCTGCCTCATAGGTTGACTCCTTGTCGCTGCGCGGTCTGCGCAGTTCGGATTACATGTTTGAAGGGCTGTGGAAGGTTACTGGTTTGACAGCTTTCGCTGATCTGGCTCCAACGTCTCATGACGTTGCAGCCGCGTGCAGCTCAATTGTTAAGCCGACCGAATACCGGGCCGAGTTGTCTATTTCTCCCTCACCCTAAATAACCGCGCCGGGGGGCACGTTTTATTCAGGCTTTTTGTAAGTTTCTGCAAGCCCCTGCCAACAAACGAGATACAGATGGCTGACTGAGGCCCATCATCGCCGCGACCTCGGTTTGGCTGTAGCCGAGTTCGTGGCAGTAGAACAGCACAGCGCACTGCTGCTCGGTCAGGACGCGCTCGGCGTCGGCCATGTCAAGTCCAGGCCGCTCGGCGCTCCGCTGATACGGTTCCAGTCCAGAGCGGGCGCTCCTGCGGAATCTTTCGCGGCGGATTACTCCCAGGGCATCGTCATGCACCACCCGCCGGATAAACGTTCCGACTGTCGCGCCAAGGCGCACTTTGTACTCGCCGAGAGCGCCAAGCAGCCGCACCGCCGCCTCTTGCACGATGTCATCGATTTCGACGTAAGTCGGGATGACTCCGGTCGCCTGAATCCGGCGGATGGTCTTGCGGATCAGCGCCATGTACCGCTCGACGAGCCGATTGCGATCTTGCACCCGCAGCGGTCGCCTCATGGCTTCCCCCCGCTCCCGGCCGGCTTGTGCTCGAAAATCACGCCGGTTCTATCGGTGCCATGAACGGCCACGCGCCGAATGGTGAAGTCGGCCGCCCCGGCCGTGGTCAAGAAGCCCTTCGCCGCGGGCGTGCGCCGCATTTTCAAGTAGCACACGGTGCCCGATCTGCTGCGAACGGCGTCGCAAATTCGGTTGCCGAGTAAGAGAGCGGCCTGCCTGTCGTTCGCCCGATATACTATTGAGTCCCGCATAATATAGCTACACATCTGGGCTGGAACTCTGTATAATCAGGCATGGGCAACCCCGCCGGAGTTCAGCGCGATTTCGAGGCACTGGAAAAGCGGCGCTTCGCCGCGGTGCGACTGCTCGACAAGGGACTGAATCAGACCGAGGTCGCACGGCGTGTTAAGGTCGTCCGTCAGACGGTGGCGCGTTGGGCAAGGCAGTACCGCCTGAGCGGAGCGGCCGCGCTGAAGAAGGCGGGGCGGGCCGGGCGGAAACCGCGGCTGAGCGCGAGAGATCGGGAACGGCTGATCAAGCTCCTGCTGCGCGGGCCTGAGGCGTTGGGTTATGAAACACCTCTCTGGACCTGCCCGCGCGTGGCGCACCTGATCCAAAGCGAGTTCCAAGTCCGCTACCACGAAGGGCATGTCTGGAAGCTGCTGATCTCACTCGGCTGGAGCCCCCAGCGGCCGACGGGGCGGGCCCGCGAGCGCAACGAAGAAGCGATCCGCGGGTGGCAGAAGAAGCAATGGCCCGCAATTAAAAAAAAGCCCGCCAACAGGGCCGCACGATCGTCTTCATCGACGAGAGCGGAGTAAGCCAGCGACCGCACCGCTGCCGGACCTGGGCGCCGCGCGGGCAGACCCCGGTGCTGCAGTACAACTTCAACTGGAAGACCCTGTCGGCCATCGCCGGCCTGACCTTCTGGAGTTTCTACTTTCGGCTCTATCCCGGCACGGTCAAGAGCGCACAGGTGGTCGAGTTTCTGGAAGCTCTGGTCCACCAGATCAACGGACCGCTGCTGATTGTCTGGGATCGGCTGGCGGCACATCGCAGTGGCCTGGTGCGCGACTACCTGGCCAGCCTCCAGGGCCACATCCAAATCGAGTACCTGCCAGCGTATGCGCCCGAGCTGAATCCGGTGGAATACATCTGGGCCTACTGGAAGCAACACGAACTGCCGAACGTGTGTCCGAAAGATTACTGGCAACTGAATGCCGCTGCCCGCCGGACTCTCCGCAGGATGCGTCGTCGCCCCCGCCTCATCGGCGCCTTTTGGAAACAGGCTTCCTTGTGGCCGGAATGACTCTATATTATGCGAGATTCAATAAGTCGCCGGCTGGCGTTCGCACCTCGATTAACTTTGGGCAGACCTCGGGCCCCTGTGCCCGGAACCCCGGGGGGTTGGAGGCGACCGGGTTCATGCGGTACCCTGCACCTTCAGGGCGCCGTTCCCGCCCGAGACAACGCGCGCGTCGGGCTCGTACAGATATCGAACCGCTTTTCCAAAACGGCGGTAAGTTGGGTAGCCGGGACGGGGCTCCATGCCGGCCTTGCGATCCAGACAGCGCCAGTTGGCGAGTGTCTGGCATGTAAGCCCGTGGATCTCGGCGAAGCTCTTGGCCGTGATCCAGCGTGCCGTATTTGGTGTGATATGAAATGTTACGTCCATATACCCTCACGGTATCAGGGGAAAGAAGCGGCAGAACAAAATTTTTTTAACTGGTTGATTTCACGGCAGTTCTTGCAGATTATAGTTTATTGAAAGTCGGTCGCAGTTACGAGCCGCATCGCAAGCCTGTAAATCGCTGCGGTCTGTTGCGCGCTGGGTTAGCAGCCGTGTCGCAAGCCAGCGGGTCGTTGCTCAGGGCGCAGCCGCAGTCTGACTAACTCTCCAACATGCCCAACAATGCGCCCGCCGCAGCGTTGGCGAGCGGCCGGAGGCTTTCCAGGACGAGCGGCACGCTGATGTACCCTCGGCTAACATCCCCGCTCATCGCGTGGCCCATGAGAAGCCGGGCCTGATCTGGCGACGCGCCTACCTGCGCCAAGACCGTGCGGAAGCCGTGCCTCATGTGGTGCGGGCTGACTACGCCGCGCGCGCTATCATCTACGGGCCCGACGTGGAAGTCCGAATCCCTCGTGGACGGGAAGATCCACGCGGAAGGCGGAACCTCGCCGCTATCCCGGTACTCGGCGAGTAACTCGATCAGCGCGTCCGCCGCCGGCACGGTGTAAGTGCGGCCGCCCTTCGCCACGCTGAAGTGGACGAGGCGCCGCTCGAAGTCCACGTCAGTCCACCGCAGGGCTTCGATGCTGCCGCGCCGGGCGCCGGTCAGGAGCGCCACGTACCACCACGTCCACCTGATAGGGGTCAGCCGATCGACCGCCTTCGCCCAGGCCCTCAACTCTTCGGGCGAGAGCGCCCAATCCCGCGGTTTGATAGAGGGCAGATCGACTGCGGTCGTCGGTGATTCCGGCAGATCGCCGTCCACGCGCCGCTGATGACGATAGACGGCCGCCAACATCCGCACGCTCAGCGAGGCCGCCGCTTCGCCGTGGCAGCGGCGAATCTCGTGGTAGAGCGATCGCACGCCGGCCCGGTCCGCTCCTATCTCTCCGAGCGGCCGGCGCCGCCACCAGTCCCCCAAGCACGCCGCCGCATAGTTGTAGGCTTCGACCGTCTTCGCGCTCAGCGGCTTCTCGGCCAGGTAGCGGGCGAGGGCCTCATCGAACGAGAGCCCGGCCGCCGGCTGAGGTTTGAGCCGCGCCCATTCCTGAGAGGCTGCGGTCCGCGCCGCCTTCAGCGTCATCTCGCCCAGCGTCCGCTTGAGGAGCACGCCCCGGACGCGCCGCTGGATGAAAAACGATTTCGTTTGGGCCCGGCAGCGGACGTAGAGGCCGGAGATGCCGCAGACCCGCCACGTGCCGCTGTTCAATGGCAATCGCTCGACCGCCGCCTGAGACGCCGGCACCGTTTTAGGCTTGTGGCGCCGCCGTCCCGTCTCTATCGCTACGACCCTTGGCTTCATGTGGGCTCCTTCCGGGGCATACTGCGGGGCGTACTTTTTTGGCCCGGATACCCGCGCACCTACAAGTATAACCAGGGAAGCCAGGATATTGGAACTAAAAAGGAAGGGGTTACGGGTGGGTACGAGGAGGGAAAGACTGCCGGCTAACTTCCACTTAGACAATTTCGCTGGCCGGGCGACCGCGGCGGGTCCCCTTACACTAAAGCCGACGTTGGGCATTAGGGCCCCGGACCTGTGGCGGGTTTGGGGCCCCCTTTTTGATTCTTCAGGAGGCTGATGATGTTTGCGTGCGGCTGGAAGTCCCGCCTGCTGGCGGGGATGGCGTTCGGGTTGACCCTGGGATGGGCAGGCCCGAGGCTGACGACGATTCAGGATTCCCTCTACAAAGCTGACGGCGCTCCGTTCAGCGGGTTCATGTTGATCGAATGGAAGGGCTTCGAGGCCGCGGATTCGTCGAACATCGCGACCGCCAACCTGACGGTTCCGATACTCAACGGCGTCATATACGCGCAACTGGCGCCAAACGCCAACGGATCGAGCTACGCCGTGCGCTACGTCAGCAACGGAAAAACCCAGTTCCAGGAGATCTGGGTGGTTCCTGCCAGTCCGACGCCGCTGGGGCTGAGGGACGTTCGCGTCAGCCTGGCCGGGCCTTCGGTGGGGTCGGGTGGGTCTGGGTCCACGGGGCAGGATACGCAAGTGCAGGAGTCTGCCGTGGTGGGCCTGCTGGCCGATCTGGCCATGCGGCCGCAGCGGGGAGCGGGTTACGCGCCCTCGGCGGCGGTCTACATCGACTCGGCCGGCCTGCTCGAGGCAGTCAGCGGCAACCTCACCGACTGCGTGCGGGTCAACGGCACGTCCGGGCCGTGCGGGTCGGCCGCCACGGGGCCCGGCTTTACGGATGGCGAAACGCCGGCGGGACTGGTCAACGGCACGAACGCGGTGTTCACTCTGGCCAATGCGCCAAGCCCTGCGGCGAGCCTGGCGCTCTATCGCAACGGCCTGCTCGAGAAACAGAACGTGGATTACTCGGTGGCGGGCAACACGATCACATTTGCGCCGGGCTCGCTGCCGCTTACCGGGGACATCCTGACGGCGACTTACCGCCTGCTCAACCCCGGCAACCCGACGGGGCAGGCGGGCGGAGTGCTGAGCGGCTACTACCCGAACCCCACGCTGGCGGCGAGCGTGGTGGCGGACGCCAACGTCTCCGCAACGGCCGCGATCGCGGAGTACAAACTGGCCCTGAACTTTCCTACGCATTCGAACGCGAACGACCCCACCTCAGGCCAGAAAGCCGCGCTGGCGGGAACGGCGGGGTCGCCTTCGGCTACCAACCTTTACGTCACCGCGACGGACTCGCGGCTAACCGACGCAAGAATGCCGCTGGCCCACAATTTGTTGGGGGCGGCCACGGCGACACGGCCGCGGCCTCCCCGACGCGCGGCGACGTGATTGTGGCGCAGGGGACGTCACCGACGCTGTGGGCCCGGCTGCCGCTCGGGGCGGCCAACCGCTGCCTGATGTCGAACGGCGCCGACGCGGTCTGGAATACGTGCCTCTACACGGCCTTCCCGGCGGGCTCGATTCCCTTCGCCGATGCGAACGGCAACCTAGCGCAGAACGCCAGCCAGTTGTCGTGGGACAACGGGAACCGAAAACTGTCGGTGGGCAACAACAGCGGCTCAGTGACGCTGTACCTGTGGGACTCGCAGGCGGCGGTGGGGTTGACGACGCTGATCGTTCGCGGCGGGCAGGGGCAGGGAAGCGCGCCGCTCGAACGGTGGCTGGACCCCTCCGGCAACGAACTGGCTCGCGTAGACTCGGACGGGCGCGTCCTGGGGCCGTCGTTTCACGCGGCGACCTCGGCGACGCGCGCCGCCTGGGAGGATGCCGGCAGCGCGACTGACCCGAGCAGCCGCAGCGACGGCGACGTTTGGTATAACACCGCCGCGCTGGTGCGGAAAACGGCTGAGGGCGGGCAAGTGCACACTGCGCCGCAGGTTCTGTGCAGCGGCACGGGCGCGGCGACCAGCTCTACGACGCTGGCCTCCCTGGGTACATGCACCATCCCGGCGGGATTCCTTCAGCGGGGCGACCGTGCCGACGTGCGCTTCGACTACTCCCACGAAGGCACGACAACGGGGTTCACCTTCGAAGTCCATTGGGGCTCGACCACGGTGGTTTCCCGCTCGGCCGCGGCCGGCGAGACGGCGGCCGGCGGCCGTCTGGATGCGGGCATCCACGCGAGCGGGGCGCAGTGGAGGGTGGAGAGCTGGGGGGCGGCGCTGGCCTTCGCGGCATCCGCCGGCAACGCCTTGGATTCGCTGGCGGCGCCGCTCACCGTGACGTTCCTGGGACGGATGGGTGGCTCGACCTCCGAGACCGTCACGCTGCGGAACCTGACCGTGGTGCGGTATGCGGCGCAGCAGAATCCGTAGTCTTGTTGGGGCGGAGCACGGCGTGCCCCAGGGCAAAGAATCGCGGGGACACGCCTGCCTTTGTCCACAGGCTGGACATTCGGCGTGGCCAGCCCGGAGTGTCCCCGGATTCTTTGCCTAACGAATCGCGGGGACACGCCTGCCTTTGTCCGCAGGCGGAACATTCGGCGTGGCCAGCCCGGAGTGTCCCCGGATTCTTTGCGTAACGAATCGCGGGGACACGCCTGCCTTTGTCCGCAGGCGGAACATCCGGCATGGCCAGCCCGGAGTGTCCCCGGATTCTTTCACCCGGATTCTTTCAGGCTTGACCCGGCCGTTCCCGCCGCCGTAGGATGAAACAAACACACCAAGGTCTGTTTTCAGACGGCGGCCACGGCCGCGAGATCAAGGAGAGACACATGGCGGACAAGATACAGCAGGTGAGTTACTACGTCGGCGCGATTCCGAACAAGGTAGGGGAAGGAGCACGCATCCTCAGCGCCGTCAAAGATGCCGGGGTGAATCTAACCGGGTTCTTGGGGTATCCGAAGTCGGCCCGGAGGGCGGAGATCGTCGTCATTGTCGATGACAAGGCCCCCAACCTGGTTCCGATCGCGAAGAAGGCGGGCGTGGCGCTCGGCAGGAAACAGAAGGGGTTTCTGGCGACCGGGCCAGATCGTCCAGGCGTGGGCGCCGAACTGATGGGCAAGCTGGCCGGGAAGGGTATCAACGTGGTGTCCATGCACGCCCTGTGCAGCGGCGCGGGCGCTTACGGCGCGCTGATTGCAGTACTCTCGGCCGATTTCCGCAAAGCGGCAAAGGTGCTGGGCTAGGACGGCGAACTGAAGTTCGCCGCGGCACGCTCAAGAGGGCGCTGAAAAAAGGCCAGGAAAGGCCAAAGCATTGCCGGCCGCGGATCAACGCCGATGAACGCCGATTGAAAACAAATGATTTATCCGCGTTGATCCGCGTTCATCTCAAGCATGCGCCACAGCGCGGCTCACCGGGCGGGAGGGCGGATCAGGGCGGCGGCCTGCTTGGCGAAGTAGGTGATGGTGATGCTGGCGCCGGCGCGGCGGATCGCGGTGAGCGATTCGAGCATGGCGCGCTGACAATCGATCCAGCCATTGCGCGCGGCCGCCATGATCATGCTGTATTCGCCGCTTACCTGGTAGGCCGCGATGGGCGCGTGCCAGCGGTCGCGCGCCTGGCGGATGATGTCCAGGTACGGCATGGCCGGCTTAATCATGATCATGTCGGCGCCCTCTTCGAGGTCCAGTTCGATTTCCCGCAGCGCTTCGCGGCCGTTGGCCGGGTCCATCTGGTAGCTGCGGCGGTCGCCGAACTGCGGCGCGGATTCGGCCGCATCGCGGAAAGGGCCGTAGAACACCGACGCGAACTTGGCGGCGTAGGAGAGGATGGGCGTGTTCAGAAAGCCGGCGGCATCCAGGGCGCGGCGGATGGCGCCAACCCGGCCGTCCATCATGTCCGAAGGCGCCACGATATCCGCGCCGGCGCGTGCGTGCGAGACCGCCGCCCGTGACAGCCACTCGAGCGTCGCGTCGTTATCCACTTCCCCGTCCACCACCTTTCCACAGTGGCCGTGGCTGGTGTACTCGCAGTTGCAGACGTCGGTGATCACCGGCAGGCTGGGCACCCCGAGCTTGATGGCGCGGATGGCGCGCTGCACGATGCCGTCGTCGGAGTAGGCCTCGGTGGCGTTTTCGTCCTTCGTCTCCGGGATGCCGAACAGGATGACGCCTCCCAGTCCCAGGTGTTCCGCTTCGGCGGCCTCGAGGACCGCCTGTTCCACGGAAAGCTGAGCGTGGCCGGGCATCGACGCGATCTCCCGCCGCACGCCCGTTCCGGGGCAAACGAACAAGGGCAGGATGAACTGGGACGGCTCCAGATGGGTTTCACGTACCAGGCGGCGGAGGGGCTCGGTGGAGCGCAGCCGCCTCATGCGGTGAATGGGGAAGGGCATGCCTACGATTTTAGCGCCGGCCGGCGCCCATTCCAGAGCGCCATTCCGGCCAGGACGAGCGACGCCAGCAGCAGGCTGCCGTCCCGCGCCAGCGAGCGGATTGAGATGGCGTCGCCGGGACCGAAGCAGCCGCATTCGATCTGGATGCCGCTGGCGTAGGTCCGCACCAGGATCGCAAAAAGGCCGAGGAGCAGAGCCGACGCGGCGAGCGAAGCAGTGCGGAGGAACCAGCCCGAGATGAGGAGCAGGCCGAGGAGCAGCTCCGCCCAGGGCAGGGCGCGCGCGACGATGGTCACGGCCCAGATGGGAAGCAGACCGTAGGCATCGACGGCCATGGCGAACAGTTGCCAGGGAGCGCGGAGCTTGGTCCAGGCGGCGTAGACGAAGACAGCGCCGAGCGCCAGCCGGAGGAACAGACGAAGCCAGCGGGCCATGTCGCTCACCTCAGGCTGTCGAGGAAACTGCGCAGCAGATCGTAATTGATCATGCCGGCCAGCGGGTATACGGCCGTGCCGCGTCTGACGACCATGGTGGGAGTCTGGTGCAGCTCCAGCTTCTGGCCCAACGCCACGTCGCGCTGAATCTCGGCGGCAATGGCCGGCTCTTTCGCCAGTTTGATGACCTTCGCCGTCTCGGTGGGAGTGAGGCCGCGGCAGGCGGTCTCCTCGACCTTGCCGTTCTGGGACCAGGTGGTCTGGTGAAGCCACAAACGGTCTGCGACCTCGTTGTACTTGCCCAGGTGAGCCGCGGCGGTGGCATAGGAGGCGGCCACGAGCGCGTAGGGGTGGCCGGGCAAAGGGAACTCCCGGTAGATGAGATAGACCTTGCCCGGCGCGACGTAGTCCCTGATCAAGGGAGGGAGAGTTTCGTCGTGCAGGGTTTTGCAGTGCGGGCACTCAAAATCGCTGAAGACCTCGATGGTGATGGGGGCGCTGGGCGAGCCGACGGCCTTAGGGCCGGGCTGGGACGGATTGGCAGCCCATGCCAGAAGGCCGCCCAGCAAAAGAAACGAAACAGGCCTCATGAAACGATTAGACCATGGAGGAGGGGTTTGGTTACAGGGGCGGGACGAAGCGGGGCGGCTTCGGGATGGGGCCGTA
This sequence comes from Bryobacterales bacterium, assembly GCA_963719445.1. Classification (GTDB taxonomy): domain Bacteria; phylum Acidobacteriota; class Terriglobia; order Bryobacterales; family Bryobacteraceae; genus DASWZN01. The sequence continues at coordinate 287,760 of OY970385.1, read as the reverse complement.
AACGGACCGCAACCGTGCAGCTCCACTGCCCGGAACCGGACTTATGGCTCGCGCCGCTCGCGCGAACATCCGCGGGCCGGGCGCTTTTCGTCCGGGTGCGCGGGCGGCATGGCCAGTCTCAAGGGAAGCAGCATACCGTTGGCCGGAACGCCGATGGAGAACCGGCGACCTGGCACGCGGTTCGCATGACTGCAACAATCATCTCAAAGTCGCAGAGGAACAACTGGCGCTCAGCATCCCATGCGTCCGACGGGATCAGACTGCGGTAGGTGGCCTGGCACTCCCACGCGCGAAGAACAAGCCGCTTGTCTACGGTGAGCGAGCCAAGGTACTTATCGAGATCCGACAACTGCTCCCGGAGGGTGAAGCACAACCATTCCGAGAAGGTCTTTCGATGCGCGTCCCTCATGGCATGATCGGTCTCCTTCGATCCATAGAGCCGAGTGAGGCCGAAATGCTCATAGCGCCCTGAGTTCGGGTTGCAGAGGGAGGAGAGATAAACGAGACGCCCAAACACGGTGTCAATCGTCGACAACGTGTGCTGCCACAGGTCGCTGGCCGCGGCCCCGGATTCATCTGTCTTAATCATGGCCAATGTAGCCGTGGGATCTCGAAAACCTTGACGGTAATTCTTCTCTCGAAGAATCTTAACATCGATCTCGGCTCAATTGCGTGTTGTTTTTCCCAATGGGACATGAGCAGTACTCCCAGAACCAGGCAGCAGGCGGTTCTCATTGGTACGTCGGTACTGGGCCAAAAGCGTCCGAAGATGTAACCAAGACTGGTTGAGTATCAGACGCCAAGTGATTATTCCGATAATGCCGCTAACTTCCGTGCCAAGGGGCGGCGAATTTTTTGTTTGTACCTGGCGGATCCGGGCCGGGAAACTGTTTCTGCTGTAGCCGGCCGAGGACAACCCCGGTCTGGCGCTCACTCGGTTGCCGGCGGCATCCTTCATCAGCTTGTGCATGGAGCGCTGGCTGCGCAGCCCAGGGCCCCGGCATCGCCATGCCGGTGAGTTCCCTGCTATCATCGTCTTCGGGAGGCGGGACCGCAAGGAGCGCTTACTGGGTTCGTGGATGCGTTCCCAGGAGGCAGGTGTGGCGGACAAACTGAAGGTCCTTCTCGTCGAGGACCACCCGGGAACCGCGGACGCCGTCCAGCGGATGCTGGCGGTGGCGGAAGAGCACGGGCCGTCGATTGCGCTCGAGCGGGTGGACACCCTGGAGAGAGCCCTGGCCCGCCTGGACACATCGCCCTTCGATGCGATCCTGCTCGATCTGAACCTCCCCGACAGCCGCGGTCTCCGGACGCTCTCCCGGGTGCGCCCGCACCGCGGCAGCGCTGCCCTGATCGTCTGGACGGCGTCGGAGGACGAAGAGCTGGCCTTCGCCGCTCTGCACGAAGGCGCCGAGGAGTACATCGTTAAAGGAGACGTCAGCGGCCCGGCGTTGGTTCGCCGCCTGCGCCTCGCGGTTGAACGGCGCCAGTCAAAAACCCGGGACGAGCCCGCCGGCTCGCGTCCCCTGGTATTGGGCTTCAGCGGGGTGAAAGGAGGGGCCGGAACCACCACCGTCGTCCTGAACGTCGCCGCCGCCCTGGCTAAGCAGAACCGCAGCACCATCGCCATCGAGCTGCAGCCGCAGTACGGCATGTTCTCCTACCAGCTCAAGCACACTCCCACCTCCAATCTGAGCTCGCTCAAGGCCTTGGGCGCCGATAAGATTGACGAGGCCGCCCTGGGCGCCAGGCTGTGCAGCCTCCCGCTCGGACTGCGCGTGTTGTTCGGTCCGCAGCGGCCCGAGGAGTTCGGGGATCTCGATCCGAGCGTGGTCGAGGCCCTCATCAAGACGGCGTCCCGCATGGCGGAGCGCGTGGTGATCGACCTCCCCGCTCCGAGCTCGGCTATGGCGCTCACCGCTGTCCGGCAATGCCATTTCGTCTCGATGGTTCTGGAGCGGGATCCCACGGGTGTGCAGGCGGCGAAGATGTTTCTGCAACTGCTGCATTCGTGGGGCATCAGCCAGCTCATCACCGGCGCCGTCATCGTCAACCGCAGCATGGTGCTCACTCCCATGGTCATCAATGAGATCGCCCAGCAACTCGGTTGCACGATTCTCGGCGCGATTCCACCGGCCATCGAGCTCTGCGCGCGAGGACATCAAGCCGGCTCCCCAGCCGTTTTCCTCGAACCGGAAAGCACGTTCTCCAACGTTCTGATCGAGCTGACGCAGCGCCTCTTCGACCAGCCCTCCCTGCGCGCCGTCCGGCCGGCGGACTGACTTCGGCCTCTCAGAGCGGCTATTCAAGCCTACTGCCGTGGCCGGCAAATCGTTCGCACGACTGCACCGTGGCGCTCAACGGTCCGCGTTCCGCCGAGTGCCGTCTTCCGGAGATCGATCCCGCTTCGCGTTAGCCCACCCGCCAGCAAGTCAAATGATCGTATCGCCGGCATCCAGGACTGGTGCGCAGGGGAGGGGACGACGCCGCTTCAAGCTGCAAACCCTCGTCTACCGCGCCGCAGTGAGGGGCCGTGCTTGCCGCGAATCCAAGTCCGATTGACGGAGCAGGGCGTGCCTCTTTGGCCGGCCCCGGCCGACGATCCGCCACGGCTGTCCGGGCACTCCGCCAGCGGCGCTAACCGCCGGCATTCCCGATCGCGCCTCTCAGGTTGAAATTGCGAACCAACCGGTGCAGGTAGTTGGGGTGGATACCGAGCAGTTTCGCTGCCTCGGTAAAGCTACCCTTGGCCTGGTCGAGTGCGGCGAGAATGACCCGCATCTTCTCGTTGCGGACGGTATCGTAATAGCCGCCGATCGGGCCCGCCCCCTGTGGCACGGTTTCGAGCACGGATTCCGGCAGGTCTTCAGGAAGGATAAGCTCGGTCGAGCCGAGCACGACGGCGCCCTCGATCGCGTTCTCGAGGTCCCGGACGTTGCCGGGCCAGTCGTGTGCCTGGAGGCAGGCGAGCGCTTCGCGAGAGATGCCGGTTACCCTGCGCCTGGCCCGTTTGCCATGCTTGTCAACGAAATGACTAGCCAGCAACGGGATGTCTTCGCGGCGATCCCGCAAAGGCGGCATGGTCAGGGACACGACATTGAGCCGGTAGTAGAGGTCCTTCCGGAAGGTGCCGCGCTCGAGGGCGGTCTCCAGGTCGCGGTTCGTCGCCGCGATCAGGCGGATATCGGAGGGAATCCGGCGGGTTCCGCCGACGCGCTCGAACTCACGTTCCTGAAGCACGCGCAGGAGCCTCGCCTGGCAGGCCAGTGGCATCTCTCCGACCTCGTCCAGAAACACAGTTCCGCGGTCCGCCAGTTCGAGCTTGCCCCGCTTCTGCGCAAACGCTCCAGTGAACGCTCCCTTTTCGTGGCCGAAGAGCTCACTTTCGAGCAGGGTTTCCGTCAAGGCGGCGCAGTTGATGGCCAGAAACGGCATGCTTGCGCGCGTGCTGTTGCGGTGAATGGCGCGCGCAACCAGTTCTTTCCCCGTGCCGGTCTCGCCGCGGATCAGAACAGTGGAGTCCGTCGGCGCGACCTTCGATACAAACCGGTACACCTCCCGCATGCGCGGGCTGACGCCGACGAGGTCGTGCTCGCGGTCAATCGCCTCATGGAGGCGCGAGTTCTCCGTCTCCAGCCATTCCAGGCGGCGCGCGTTTTCGAGGGCCAGGCCCAGGATGGCGCCCACGGAACTCGCCAATTCCAGGTGGTCCTCATGAAAAGGCGCGCTGGGGATGCGGGAATCAAAATAGATGACGCCCAGGGTCCTGGCCGAGGTGATGATGGGCGCCGCCAGGACACTGCGAGGCTGCGGCTCAGCCGGATCTCCCGCGGCGGCCGAGGAGCGGTCCGGCAGGACGTCAGTGGCCAGGATACCGGTGACGTCACGCCGGGCTCGATCGACGATGGCGCGATAGGTGCGCACCGCAGTTGTGGGTCCCCTCTCACGATCCCGATAAGAGGCAAAGGACGGCTCCTGGCTGTGCCCGTCGAACAACAGGACGCCGCCGTGCTGGGCGGGAAGTGCCTCGAAAATCCCCTCCAGCAGCCGCTGCGCGATCTCTTCCGCCCCCCGGACCAACCGGATGCCGGCGCCGATTTTCAGCATCGTCTTCAGGGAGCAGCGGGCCTGGGAATCGGCGGCGCCCGTTTCCCGCGAGGTCGCCGTCATCCTGTACCGGCAGTCCTCCCGCCCGGGTTCAGCGCAGGACCGGGCATCTTCCAGCCCCGCACCAATGGCAGTCGAAGCCCGGCCGAGCTGCACGCCGGCATCCCACTGCATGAAAAGAAAACGACAGTTGCCCAGGCCGATCTCATCTCCATGCACAAGTATCCGCTGTGTCACAGGCAGGCCATTCACGATGGTCGCGCCGCCCGAGCTCATGTCTTGGATTTCGAACTCCTCTTCGGTTCGACGATGGATCCGGCAATGGTGCGCGGCTATTGAGGGGTCGTCGATCAGAAGCAGGTTGGATGCGTCGCGTCCAATCGCGAGGTCGTCGCCGGAAAGGCCAAAAACTCCGCCTTCGACTGGACCGGCAATCCCGAGCAGCCTCGGATTGAGTACAGGGCGCATCAGCAACCCTGGCACAGTTTTAGCACATTCCTATCCGTTCCGGCACGCCTACACGATCGGATAGGCTGTGACGGGGAGGATTCTACCGCCGCCTGCACCGAGGGAGTCTTGATCGTTTATTCCCTTCAAGGACTTGCCCCAATAGGCCACACCGGAACGTGCGGTCGGCCGGAATGGCGCGTGGACTGCATAGTAAGGAGGCAGACCTGACCGGAGGGGAGGGGCGAATCGGAAGGTTCGGCGCTTCCGCCTCAGAGGGGGCCTAGTGAGCTCCAACCAGCTCGCCAACTACTGGGACTTAGGAGGTCCACCATGAGAAACCGATCTTTCGCGACGCTGGGTGTCCTGGCGTTGCTCGCGGCAGTTTCCGCCTTTGGCCAACAGAGGCTGACGGCTGACATCCCGTTCGAGTTTCATCTTGCGAACACGGTCATGCCCGCCGGGCACTATGACGTGACCCTGTCCGCCTCCAACATGCAAGGCGTGCTGTCTCTCGACTGCTTTGCATGCTCAGCCCGTGCGCTTGCCGTCACTCACAAGGTCGGTGGCGGCTACAGCGCCTCCACCGAGGGCCGCCTGGTGTTTGACAAGTATGGTGACACATACTTCCTTTCTCAGGTGTGGTCGCCCGGATACGCGCAGGGAGGCGCCCTGCCAACTTCCAAGACCGAACGTGAGATCGCCCGCACAGCCCCGCCGGCTGAAACGAGCCAGATCCTGCTCGCCCGGCGTTAACAAGGCCGGACGGCCCGGACGCCCGCGGGCGTCCGGGCCGTCCGGATCGTTTCCCATCCGCGATAGTCCAGGGTGAGCGCGGCCCATCCGGGGTATGCCAAACTTCAACACAGTATGCGAACCTCGCATTTGCTCATCGTCATCGCCGCCATCACCCCTGCCGCGTGTGCGACGAGAAGCCTTCTGCTTGGCGACGCGGAGCGCGGGAAAGCGTTGCTCCAGAGCCTCAACTGCATCGTCTGCCACAGCGTAAGTGGGGTAGGCGGGGGAAAGGCGCCGGATCTTGGGCAGGGCCGGGACCGGGGCTTCAGTCCTTACGACATGGCAGCCCTCATGTGGAACCATGCTCCAGAGATGTGGGAGGCGATGGCGAGGCAAGGCGTGGCAAGGCCCGCGCTGGACGAGCAACAGGCCGCCGACCTGTTTGTGTTTTTCTACGCGGCAAGCTATTTCGAGACGCCCGGCAACAGCAGAAGCGGACGACAGTTATTCCTTGCCCGGCGCTGCGGGCAATGTCACGGGATCGATTCTCCCATCCGTGCCGGCATTAGGCCGGTCGCCGAATGGGAGTCGCTCCGGGACCCAATCGCCCTCGCTCAGCAGATGTGGAACCATTCTCACGAGATGGCGCGGGCACTGGACCGTTCGAAAGTCGCTTATCCCTTGCTCACCGCGCAGGAGATGACCGATCTGCTCGTGTGGCTGCGAAGCAGGCAGGCACAGAAACACGCCGAGGAGTTCTCTCCTGCGTCGCCGGAGGGCGGCCGGACGCTGCTTGTGTCCAAGGGCTGCTTCGGATGCCACCGCGGAGCGCTGACGCTGGAAGGCCACCGAACTCGTTACGGCCTCAACGAGTTCGCCGCTGCCATGTGGAACCACCCGTTCCGCGCGGGACCGTCCCAGGCGCCGATGAGCTACGAAGAGATGCGCCGCGTGGTGGGCTACCTCGTCGCGACGCAGTTCTCCGAGGAACGGGGCAGCCCGGCGAACGGCGAGCGGCTCTTTGCGAAGAAGGGTTGCAGCGGCTGCCACGACAATCCATCCAGCGGCGCGCCTGACCGATCGGCGATGTCGGGAAGAATGACCTCGTTCGGAATGGTGGCTGCCCTGTGGAGGCACGGTCCGGCGATGCGGAACGCGATGCGGCAGCGGAACATCCCCTGGCCTCGATTCAATGGCTCAGAAATGGCCGATGTTTCCGCATACCTTTACGGCCTCCAGCTCAAACGGCGGCCATCCCCGTAGCACCGAGGCCGTTACCTTACCGGAGGCGCCGGCATCAGGACCGCAACACCGCCCCAGCTACGTGCCGCGCCGGCTCCGGGAGGGCGTGGTGTGCTGTCCGATGTTGAGGGTCCCAGAGCGACCTGCCGCCAAACGATCCGATTGCTTGTTGGCGGTTGAGAGCCACGCTACGATAGGACTCTATGCCCCGATCGAAGAAGCCTGGGCCGGTGACGGCGCGGCGGTACCTGGTCCAGGGGCGGGTGCAGGGCGTGGGATACCGGTACTTTGCCGAGAGTGTGGCGGCGGAGGTGGGCGTGGCCGGCTACGCGCGCAATCTCGACGATGGACGGGTGGAGGTGTACGCGGTGGGCACGCCCGATCAACTGGCCGAGCTTTCCGGCTACCTGTGGAAAGGCCCGCGGATGGCCGATGTGCGCGGCGTCCAGGAACTGGAGGCGCCGGTCGAGGGCTTCAGCGATTTCCGAATCGAGTACTTTTCATGAGCGAACTTCTGGCTGTTCCCGATTTGAAGAAACTGATTCGCGAGGTGCCGGACTTTCCCAAGCCGGGCATCCTCTTTTACGACATCACGACGCTGCTCAAAGACAAAGACGGCTTCCGGGCGGTGATCGACGGGCTCAAAGCGCACTACGAGCGCGCGCGGATCGACACGATCATGGGGATCGAGGCGCGGGGGTTCATCTTCGGCCCGGCGCTGGCCTATGCGCTCGGCACCGGTTTCGTGCCGGTGCGCAAGCCCAAGAAGCTGCCGGCCGCGACGGCCAGCGTCCGGTACGATCTCGAATACGGCACCGACAGCCTGGAGATTCACCGGGACGCGGTCCAGGCCGGCGCGAACGTGCTGATCGTGGACGACCTGCTGGCCACGGGCGGGACGGCGCGCGCCGCCACGCAGTTGATCGAAGGCCTGGGGGGACGCGTGGAGGGCGTGGCCTTCGTGATCGAGCTGCTGTTCCTCAACGGCCGGGCGAAGCTGGAAGGCTACGACGTCTTCTCGCTGCTGGCCTACGAGAAGTGACCATGGCGGCGCGAAGCGCACGCGTGCGGGCGCTGGCGAAGGTGAATCTGGAGTTGCGCGTGCTTGGCCGGCGGAGCGACGGCTACCACGAGCTGCGCACGGTTTTCCAGACCATCTCACTCGCCGACAGCATCGACATCGAGTTCACGCCCGCGCGGCGGACCACCATCTCGGTGACGGCCGACGTTGAGATTCCGGGTGGCAACATCATGGAGCGGGCGGCCGCGCTGGCGCTCGAAGCGATGCGGACCACGGGCCGGGTCGAGATGCGCCTGAGGAAGCGGATTCCGATGGGCGCGGGGCTCGGGGGTGGATCGAGCGACGCGGCGGCGGTGCTGCTGGCGCTGCCAGTGCTGGCGGCGAAGAGGCTGGCGCCGGCGAAGCTGATGGATCTGGCGGCGGCGCTCGGAAGCGATGTGCCGCTTTTCCTGCTGGGCGGGACCGCGGTAGGGCTGGGGCGCGGCACGGAACTCTACCCGCTGCCCGACCGGCCGGCGGCGTTCGGACTGGTGGTCGCGCCCGGCATTCATGTCTCGACCGCGGAGGCCTACCGTGACCTGGGCCGGCCGGAGTTGACTTCCGGCGCGCCGGATAATATCATAAGTGTTTTCCAGTCTAGCGTTTGGGACCAAGGACGGTTCTCCTCCGAAAGCCTGGGTTTTAACGACTTCGAGGCAGTTGTCTTGGCGAGGTATCCGCGCCTGAAGGCTCTCAAACGGCAGCTCGAAAGACTCGGTGCAACCCCTGCTATGCTCAGTGGGAGTGGTTCTGCGCTGCTCGGCGTTTTCCGCGAGCGGGGGCAAGCCGGGCACGCGCGTGAGGTTTTGGGAAAGGAACAAGCGCTTCCGGTCAGGTTCGTGACCCGGGGCAGTTATCGCGCCAGGTGGTGGCGCGAACTGGGAGCGCACATCTCGGAAAAAGTATGGCCGCCGCAAAGCCGGTACGCATGATGGATTCTGAACGCATCAAGATTTTCACGGGTAACGCCAATCCGGCGCTGACCAGGGAGATTTGCGACTTCCTGGCGTTGCCGCTGAGCGCCGCCTCGGTGAAGAACTTCGCCGACGGCGAAATCTACCTGCAGATTCAGGAGAACGTGCGCGGCGCCGATGTGTTTGTGGTCCAGCCGACCTCCAAGCCGGTAGACCGCAACCTGATGGAGCTGCTGCTGATGATGGACGCGCTGAGGCGCGCGTCGGCGGACCGCATCACGGCGGTGCTGCCCTATTACGGCTACGCCCGCCAGGACCGGAAGGACAAGCCCCGGGTGCCGATTTCGGCCAAGCTCGTGGCCAAGCTGCTGGAGCGGTCCGGCGCGGACCGCATTCTGGCGCTGGACCTGCACGCGGCGCAGATTCAGGGGTTCTTCGACGTGCCGGTGGACCATCTGTTCGCGATGCCGGTGATGATCGAATACATGCGGGCGCGGCAGACCTCGAACACGATCGTGGTTTCGCCGGATGCGGGCGGCGTGGAGCGGGCGCGCGCGTTTGCCAAGCGGATGAGCGTGCCGCTGGCCATCCTGGACAAGCGCCGCGACGACGTGAACGTGGCCGAGGTGGTGCACATCATCGGCGAAGTCGAGGGCCGGGAGTGCATGATCGTCGACGACCTGATCGACACGGCGGGCACGCTGATCAACGGCGCCGAAGCGCTGCTGAAGGCGGGCGCGGCCAGCGTGATCGCGGCCGCCACGCACGCGGTGTTGTCGCCGCCGGCGGTCGAGCGCATTACGAATTCGACGATTCAGGAAGTGGTACTGACCAACTCGATCCCGCTTTGCGAGGAGGCGTGCCGGTGCGAGAAGATCCGGACGCTTTCGGTGGCCCCGCTGCTGGCGCGGGCCATTCAGTCGATTCACGAGGAGACGAGTGTCAGCAGGTTGTTTGTGTGAGAAGGGCAAAGAGTTTCAAGCCGCAGATGAACGCGGATGAACGCAGATAAGAAGCATAAGAATCGTCTTACCTGCGCTCATCTGCGTTTGTGGGCGGCCCAGAGTTTTTTCCCGGCCAACGCAACCCACGTCCTCAGGGCGGACTTGCGAGCCGGGGGTGAAAGGAGTCGGAAATGGCAAGAGAGATTTCGATTGCAGCGGAACCGCGCGCCTCGCGCGGTAAGAACGAATCACGGCGGCTGCGGCAGCGCGGCCTTATCCCCGCGATCGTCTACGGCGCTTTCAAGGAGCCGGTGGCGGTGGCGGTCAGCCCGAAAGAAGTGGAGCGGATCCTGCACAGCAAGACGGGTCACAACACGATCTTCGACGTCAACATTCAGAACGGCGACAGCACGCCGGCGATGGTGGTGGACTGGCAGTACGACCCGGCGAAGGACACGCTGCTGCACGTCGATTTGAAACGGATCGACCTGAGCAAGCGCATCCAGGTTTCGGTGCCCGTGCTGGCGCAGGGCGAAGCCAAGGGCGTCAAGCAGCAGGACGGCCTGCTCGAGCTGGTCACGCGCGAGATCGAAATCGAGTGCCTGCCGGACGACATCCCGTCGCACTTCACGGTGGATGTGACCGAGCTGATGATGGGCCAGAGCATTCGCGCGGGCGACATCGCGATGCCGCCGGAGATCAAGCTGGTGAGCGCGCCGGAGAACGTGATTGCGCACGTGGTGGCGCTGCGCATCGTCGAGGAGGAGAAGCCGGCCGAAGTCGCCGCGGAAGCGGCGGCCACGCCGGAAGCGGGAGCCGCTGCCGCCGAGCCCGAAGTCATCAAGAAGGGCAAGAAGGAAGAGGAGCCCGCAGAGCCGGAGGCCAAGGGGAAGAAGAAGTAGCAGTCTTGCCGACAGGCCGGAGGCCTGTCCCACGGGCGAAGAATGGTATCGTGGCTGATAGCCGGCTTGGGGAATCCGGATCCGGAGTACGCACTGTCGCCGCACAACCTCGGTTACATGGTCATCGATCTTGTGGCCAGGCAGTCGAAGGCGAAAGTGAAGCGGAAGGATTCGGGGGCGCTGGTCGGGCAGGCGGAGCTGGCAGGTCAGGCAGTCCTGCTGGCGAAGCCCCAGACGTACATGAATCTGAGCGGCCACGCCGTGGGACCGCTGCTCGCCAAGAACGGTTTGGGGCCGGCCAATCTGATCGTGGTTTACGACGACCACAACCTGCCATGGGGGTCGTTGCGCATCCGGCCGCGAGGGTCGGCGGGCGGTCATCACGGAATGGAGTCGGTGATCGCCGCGATTGGGACGGACGAGTTTATCCGGGTGCGGTTGGGGATCAACCCCGGCGCGGCCCGGGCCGAACCCGAGTACTTGCTCAAGCCGCTGCGGCGAGGGCAACTGAAGGAATTGGAGGACTTCCTGGGCTATGCGGCCCAGGCGGCGGTCTCCATCATCTCCGAAGGCGCCGAAAAGGCCATGACGAGGTTCAATCGTCGCGCCCAAGGTGAAAACGAGGAAGAATGAGGATCTACGAAGAGCTGTTTATTTTGAGGCCGGACGCGACCGAGGAAGAGATCGAACCGTTCATCGAGCAGATGAAGCAGGTCATCACTTCGGCGGGCGGCGTGGTGGACAAAGTCGATAAATGGGGCATCCGCAAGCTGGCCTACCGGGTCGCGAAGCGCCAGGAAGGCTACTACGTGCTGTTGCAGGTGACCTCGGAGCCGGAAGCCGTCAAAGAGATGGAGCGGCGCATGCGGGTGAGCGATCTGGTGCTGAAGTCCATCACGGTGCGGATCGACGAGCGGCTGAAGAAGATCGAGAAGCGCAGGAAGGAACGCGAAAAGAGGGCGAAGCGAAAGCCGGCGCCGATGGCGGCCGCTCCTGCCCGTCCCGCCGCGGCCCCCGCGCCGGCGGCGCCTGTCGAAACAACCGCGCCGGCGGAGCCTGCGGAGAGGGAGGGATAAGCCATGGCGGAAGAAAGACGCGGAAGGCCGGTGCCCAGCTCGCAGCAGCCCACCGGAACGGACAAGGCGGGAGCCACCAGGAAGCAGTATTTCCGGCGCAAGAAAGTGTGCCGGTTCTGCGTGGAGAAGGTGGACGATATCAACTACAAAGACGTGCGGATGCTGGGATCGTTCCTTACCGAGCGGGGCAAGATCATCCCGCGGCGGCTCTCGGGCGTGTGCACGCCGCACCAGAAGCGGCTGGCCGAAGCCATCAAGCAGGCGCGCAGCATCGCGCTGTTGCCCTACAGCCCGAAGTAGCCCAGGACGCGAAGGAGGAGCGAGATGGAAGTGATTCTCAGAGAAGACGTCGATAAGCTCGGCGTTCGCGGCCAGGTGGTGAAAGTGGCCAGCGGTTACGCGCGCAATTTCCTGTTGCCGCGAAAGCTGGCGGTGGCGGCGAACGAGGCCAACAAGAAGATCGTAGAGCAGGAGCGCCAGGCGCACCTGCGGCGCGAGGCGAAGGAGAAGGCGGCGGCGCAGGACCTGGCCAACATGATGGCCGGCGTGACCGTGGTCCTCGCGCAGAAGGCCGGCGAGCAGGAGCAGTTGTTCGGCTCGGTCACCGCCAAGGACATCGCCGAGGCGCTGGAGCGGCAGGACTACCATATTGAACGCCGCAAGATTCATCTGGACGATCCGATCAGGCAGTTGGGCCAGTACCAGGTTCCGATCCGCCTGCATCGGGACGTGACGGTGGAAATCACGGTGCAGGTGGTCAGAGAAGAAGAGTAACGGCGACGTGATTCTAAGTCCCGAGCAGTACGCGGACGCCTCCGTGTATGAACTGCTGACGGAGGCGAAGCGCGGTTACGTTCCGGCCGACCAGCGGCTGGTGAAGGCGCTGGTCGAGCGGGGTGAGCCCGCCTTTCCGGATTTCATCCGCTCTCTGCGTGAGACGCGCGAGGACGAGCGCGTAAACCTCGACGAGTTAACGCTCGACGTCGCGCGGCACTGGCGGACGCCTGCGGCCCTGCCCTTTCTGGCGGCGTACGCGCGGGAGTACAGCTTCGAGTTCCCCGACGAGCTGACCGAGGCGTTTGTGGAGCTGGGCGGGGCGTCGGTTGAGACGCTGCTCGAGCTGTACCATGAAAGCGCCGCCGCCCCCGATGTGCGGTTCACGCTGGCCGGGCTAGGGGTGCGGGATCCGCGCATTCTGGCCGCGCTCCTCGAAGTGCTGGAGGCCGATCCCGCGGAGGGCTCGATCGCGCTTGGCCTGTACGGCGATCCGGCGGCGAAGCCCGCGCTCGAAAAGGCGCTGGCCGCGGCCGGCGACGAGGAACGGCTGCGGCAGGAGATCGAAGCCGGGATTGGGGAAATCGATCGAGCGGACGAGACCCATCCGGAGCCGTTCGATATCTGGCCGCTCTATCCCGAGGAGGACGCGCCGTTCTTTGCAGCGTTCGAGAACGGCGAGCTGCTGGAATTCCTGGCCAGTCCCGTCCCCCGGTACCGCCTGCTGGCGGTGAAGATGCTGACGTTCGAGGAACCGCCCGTCGAGATTGCGCGCCGGGTTCTCGAAGTAGCGCGGACGGATGCGGACATAGGCGTGCGGGCGATGGCGTGGGAGTGCCTGGAGGGCATTCACGAGCCGGCGGAGATCGAGCAAGCCGTGCGGGCCCGGCTCGACGACGCGGCTGCGCCGATGGAAGAGCGCGCCGGCGCGCTGGTAGCGCTGGCTCTCGAAGCGCGCGACGACGAGGCGCTGCATCGGCTCATCCTGGAGTTCTATGGGCGGCCCGAGACGCGCGAGCGAGCGGTCAAGGCGATGTGGCATTCCGGGGACCGGCGGTTCGAAGTCCGGATTCCGGAAGCGCTGGACGATGCCGACCTCGGCGTGCGGCGGCAGGCAGTCACAGCCGCAGGCATGTTCGGCATGGTGGCGCTCCTGGGCCGCATCGAACGCCTCTTCGAGGACGAGGACCTGCGCGACGCGGCGCTTTACGCGTACGCGCTGGCGGCGCCCAGCGAAGTCACTCCGGCGCGTATGAAGAAGCTTTTTGCCCGGATCGAGGACCTGGCGGGCGGGCTCAACGACGAGGAAGGGGCGATCGTCGGCAAGGCGCTCGACGACCGGCTCGGCGCGTACGACCAGCCGCCCGTGTTTCATCGCGAGGAGGGCCGGGAGGCCGAGGCAGAGGACGAAGCGCCGCGACCGCCGGCGGCAGCCGAGGCCAAGCCGGTCAAGGTCGGCCGCAACGATCCCTGTCCCTGCGGCAGCGGCAAGAAGTACAAGAAGTGCTGCGGGCGGTGACCGGCGGAGGGTCCGCTCCCTCAGCGGCTGTAAAAGAATCCTGGGGACACGCCTGGGCTTGTTCGCAGGCCGAACGTCCGGCGTTCGAGCCCGGAGGTCCCCAGGGACTCTTCTAGAGCTCGCCGGTCCGGTCGTGGCCCGTCTCGAACGGGTAGCCCTTTTCGATCCAGTCCTTCGGGAAGCTGGTTGGCAGGGAGAGCACCTTGACGCGCTTGAACCCCAGCTCGCGAAGCATGATGAACGCGGGGCGGAGGTTGGGGCAATGGTCCCAGGGGCAGCAGCCGCAGTAGATTACGATTTCCCGGGTGCGCGGGTGCTTCAGTGCGGCCTCGCGCAACGCCTGCAGCCCTTCCTGCTTATTTCCCGGGCCGATGAACTCGGCGCCCGGAATGTGCTTGCTGCGGTAGAGGACGGCGAAACCGACGTAGTAGATCAGCGGCCTCGCGGCGGGCGGGCCTTTGAGGCGCGCGGCGAGCTGGGCGGGCTGTATGAGATCGGTGGGGGTCCAGGGGTCGGGCAGCGTCTGGCCGAGCGCGAGAATCAGGGCTGGTATGCCGAAAACGAGAAGACGTTTCACCAATCTATCGTAGCGCGCGGGAAGCGCTGCGTCGCCTGAAGCCGACGCGACACGCTGAAGTGTGCGCCACGGAAAATGGGTTAGTTTGCGGTCAACAAGGCCGGGGATGGGAGCCGGCCTGTCCCACGGGCGCGCCGGATGGCGTAGGTTAGAAGTAGCCATGCCGAAACGAGAGACGGCGCTTCTCGGAGGGGGCTGCTTCTGGTGCCTGGAGGCGGTCTACCGGCAGTTGGAAGGCGTGCTCGGGGTGGAATCGGGGTATGCGGGCGGGCACGTTTCAAACCCGAGTTACAGGGACGTGTGCACGGGGAAGACGGGGCACGTCGAGGTAGTCGAGGTAACCTTCGATCCGGAGGTCACGAGCTACCGGGAGATTCTCGACGTGTTCTTTGCGATCCACGATCCGACCAGCCGGGACCGGCAGGGGGAGGACGTGGGGGAGCAATACCGCTCGGTCATCTTCACGCGCTCGGACCGGCAGCGGGAGATTGCGGAAGCGGCCATCCGCGAGATCGATGCCGCGGGCGTTTGGGGCAAGCCGATCGTGACCGAGGTGCGGCCGGCGGCGGCGTTCTACCCGGCCGAAGAATACCACCGGCAGTATTTCCTGAGGAATCCGGAGCAGGCCTATTGCGCTTACGTGGTGGCGCCCAAGGTGCGCAAGTTCCGCGAGAAGTTCGCGGGGAAGTTGCGGCGGGGCCACGGGGAGTAAGGGAGCCAGCGAACGCCGCTCCCTCTGAAGCGGCAAAAGAATTCGGGGACACGCCTGCGCTTCTTCGCAGGCCGAACATTCGGCGTTCGAGCCAGGAGTATCCCCGAATTCTTTTGCAGTTCCCGATGGTCGCGGCTATTTCAGCTCGTAGCCCTGTGCGGCGCCGGCAGCCGTGTCGTAGATGACGTAAGTCGAGGGCACGTCCGTCGATTCGCCCCCGGGACCGAACTTTGCGCCCATGATGGGGCCGGGGTTGACCAGGAGGGCGCGGCCGGCGCGAGCAATCTCGTAGACATGGTTGTGGCCGAAGGCGACCAGGTCGAATTCGCCGGAGGCGGCCAGCGGGCGGGCGATGTTGTCGTAGTGCACGGCGGCCACCGCTTTTGCTTCGAATTCAGCGCGGAAGAACTCGCCGTGGATGCGGATCTGCGGGTATTTCTGCGCGTTCGCCGTGATGCGGAACAGGTCGGCGTCGTTATTGCCGAAAACGATGTGGATGGGTTTGGCAAAGCCGCGGCCGAGCTGGTGGATGATGAAGGGCGAGCAGAGGTCGCCGCAGCAGATCATCGCGTCGCACGGCCGGACGGCTTCGAGCGCGGCCGCCAGCTTCCAGATGTTGTCGTGAATGTCGGAGAGAACCGCGAGGCGCATCGATTCCAGGGTAACATCAGCTCCTCGGCGGGATTGCCAAGAATCCGGGGACACGCCTGCAATCGCCGGTAAGCCACACTTGTGCACGGCCAGCCCGGAGTGTCCCCGGATTCCTGGCGCGTCCGGCGCGAACTGCCAAGAATCCGGGGACACGCCTGCAATGGCCGGTAAGCCACACTTGTGCACGGCCAGCCCGGAGTGTCCCCGGATTCTTGCCACGTCCGGCGCGAACTACCAAGAATCCGGGGACACGCCTGCAATCGCCGGTAAGCCACACGTGTGCACGGCCAGCCCGGAGTGTCCCCGGATTCCTGGCGCGTCCGGCGCGAACTACCAAGAATCCGGGGACACGCCTGCAATCGCCGGTAAGCCACACGTGTGCACGGCCAGCCCGGAGTGTCCCCGGATTCCTGCCACGTCCGATGCGAACTACCAAGAATCCGGGGACACGCCTGCAATCGCCGGTAAGCCACATGTGTGCACGGCCAGCCCGGAGTGTCCCCGGATTCTTGCCACGTCCGGCGCGAACTGCCAAGAATCCGGGGACACGCCTGCAATCGCCGGTAAGCCACACGTGTGCACGGCCAGCCCGGAGTGTCCCCGGATTCTTGCCACGTCCGGCGCGAACTGCCAAGAATCCGGGGACACGCCTGCAATCGCCGGTAAGCCACACGTGTGCACGGCCAGCCCGGAGTGTCCCCGGATTCCTGCCACGTCCGATGCGAACTACCAAGAATCCGGGGACACGCCTGCAATCGCCGGTAAGCCACATGTGTGCACGGCCAGCCCGGAGTGTCCCCGGATTCTTGCCACGTCCGGCGCGAACTGCCAAGAATCCGGGGACACGCCTGCAATCGCCGGTAAGCCACACGTGTGCACGGCCAGCCCGGAGTGTCCCCGGATTCTTGCCACGTCCGGCGCGAACTACCAAGAATCCGGGGACACGCCTGCAATCGCCGGTAAGCCGCGCGTGTGCACGGCCAGCCCGGAGTGTCCCCGGATTCCTGGCGCGTCTCTGTTCATCCAGCCTGGGCGGGGCCGCGGTCGGCGACGATCACCGTTTGCATGTCAGAGGCCTTGCGCACGATGCGGTGGACCAGATCGCGGGCCAGGAACCAGCGCCAGGGGCCATAGCGCGGGCGGGACAGGAAGATCTGCGTGATCTGCTGGAGGCGCGCGAACTCGACCAGCGTGCTGGCCACGTCGGCGCCTTCGAGGGTGCGGGTTTCGATGTGGAGGTTGCGGGCGAAGTTGAGGAGGCGCTCGGTCTCGGCGCGGCGCTCCGGCGGGGTGCGGGCCAGCTCGCCCTCGCGGTAGACGGCGACTGCAAAACACTCGGCTTCGACATAGTCGGCGATGCGGCGGGCACGGCGGATCAACAGCGGCGTGGAGGCGTCGACGGTCAAGTAGACGAGGATCCGTTCGGTGGGAGCGGCGGCTCCCTCGGCGGCCGGGGCGGCGGCGCCATCGGGCTCGTTGAAGATGGCCGGCGTGACGTGGCGGACCTCGACTTCATGAGCCGTCTCGCGCAGAGCCATCTCGCGGAGGGCGACCAGCGTGGGCTCCTTGAAGAAATTCTCGAGCGCGCGGCGGGCCTTCTCGGGAGCGTAGACTGCGCCGCGGAGCAGGCGGTTGATGAGCGCCTGCGGCGTAGCGTCTACCATGACCACCTCGGCCGCCTCCTTGATGACCCAATCGGGGACCGTTTCGCGCACGCGGATGCCGGTGAGGTGCCAGACCTGGTCGTTGAGGCTTTCGACGTGCTGGATGTTGACGGTGGTAAAGACGTCGATTCCGTGTTCGAGCAGCGCCAGAACGTCTTCCCAGCGCTTCTCGCGGCCGGAGCCGGGCACGTTGGTGTGAGCCAGCTCGTCGACCAGGCAGACGCGGGGCTCGCGGCGGAGGATGGCGTCCACGTCCATCTCCTCGAAGATGGCGCCGCGGTATTCGATCTGGCGGCGGGGGACGATTTCGAGGCCCTGCGACCTGAGAATCGTGTCGGTGCGGCCGTGGGACTCGAAATAGCCGATGACGACATCGGCGCCCGAGCGCGCCAGCTCCTGGGCGTCCGCCAGCATCTGGTAGGTTTTGCCGACGCCGGCGGCGTAACCGAGATAGACCTTCAGGCGGCCGCGGCGATTGGAAGTGGGCTCGGGCATTTGGTTTCTCAGTGGGGGAACACGCACAGGTCCATGCCTTCGGCGGCACGAATGAGGCGGTCGACGGGGCCGCCCCACAGGCGGTCCCACCAAGTATGCCGCAGGCTGTGGCCAATGAGGATCTGGGTGATGCGCTGGGAGCGGGCGTATTCGACTATGGCGCCGACGAAGTCCTCCGCATCGAGCATCGCGATCTTCGCGCCGGCGTCGCGCGCCGCGGCGAGGTTATCTTCGAGCGCCTGCCGGTCGCGCCGCGAGAGCTCGGGTTGCTCGACGTAGGCCGCGTGCAACTCGCCGTGGAAGCGCTCGGCGGAGCGCCTGGCGGCGGCGATCATACGGGCCGCATTGGTGCGGGGGGTGACGCAGACCAGGATGCGCTCGTGCGCTCCCCAAAGCTGGTCCATTCCCCGCGCTTCGAGATAGGTTTCAAGCTGGCGATCGACGATATCGGCGGTGAGCAGCAGGGCGAGCTCGCGCAGCGCGGAGAGGCGCAGAGCCAGCCGTTCCGGCGAACCGCCGGCTTCGGCCACGCGGCCGGCGACGGAGTCGGGCGGGACGTCGACCACCACGATCTCGTCGGCGCCGTAGAGGAACGCCTTGGGGACGGTCTGGGTGACGTGCTTGCCGGTGATGGCCTCGACCGTCTCGCGTTCCTCTTCGATGTATTGCAGGTTGACCGAAGCGATAATCGTGATCCCGCGGTCTACGAGCTCCTGCGCGTCCTGCCAGCGGTAGGGGTGGCGGCTGACGGGAGGATTGTCGTAGGCCAGGCCGTCGATGATGCAGACGCGGGGGCGGCGGCGGAGGATAGCCTCAACGTCCACGACCGGAACGCCGTCGATGATCTGCGGGGGGATCACTTCGAGATGGGTGAGGATCTCCTCGATTTCGGGGGAACGGTTCGGCTGGACGGCGCCCACGACCACGTCCTGGCCGCGCTCGTGACGGCGGCGCGCCTCGTCGAACATGCGGAACGATTTTCCCACGCCGGAGGCGTAACCGAGAAAGATCTTCAGGCGCTCGGGGCGTCCTCCCGGCGCTTCGGCCATGGCCTGGCGAAGCAGGCGATCGGGATCGGGCCGGGATTCGTCTTGAGGTGTCACTCAATATGAGTGTACCCTGGACTCCGGCATGTACCTGGTCGGAATTGCGGGGCCGTCCGGCTCGGGGAAGACGGAGCTGGCGCGCGTGCTGGCCGAGTCGCTCGGCGCGCCAGTCATCTCGGTCGATTCGTATTACCGCGACCTGGCGCACCTGACGCTGGAGGAGCGGGTGCGGACGAATTTCGACCAGCCGGAGGCGATCGAGCACGCGCTGCTCTTCGCGCACCTCGCGACGCTCGCCGGCGGCGGGGCGGTGGAGATCCCGGTTTACGATTTCACGCGACACCTGCGGACGGAGAGGACCGAGACCGTGCGGGCGGGCGAGTTCGGCGTTCTCGAAGGGCTGTGGGCGCTCTACTGGGAGGATGTCCGGCGGCTGCTCGGGACCAAGGTCTACGTCGACACGCCGGACGCTGTGTGCTTCGAGCGGCGGCTGGCGCGCGACCTGCGCGAGCGCGGGCGCTCGGCGGAATCGGTGGCGGCGCGGTATGCGGCCATGACGCGGCCGATGGCGCTCCGGTACGTGCTGCCGACCCGGCCATTCGCCGATGTGGTGGTGAGCGGCGTGGAGCCGGTGGAGCGTTCGGTGGCGGCCGTGCGGGCGCGGGTTGTGGCGGCTGCGCGAGAGTGAGAGGCCGGATCGTGGCGCAGGCAGGAGCGCCTGCGCCACACGGTGTATACTGCTTGAACGCATGCGACTGCGCGAACTGGCCGCGATCCTGTTTATCGCCGCGATCGGCTCGTCTCTGTTTCAGATGTCGCGCCGGCCGGCGCGGGAGACCGGCCAGACAGCCGCGGGGGCATCGAAGCCGTCGCCTGAAGGCGGCTTCGAATCCGTCGCCATCGCGCTCGATCTCGTGGAGCACGGGAGCTTCGGAAATCCGTTCGCCGCGACCGCGAAGACGGGACCCACGGCGCACCTGCCTCCGCTGTATCCCCTGTTTGTCGCAGCCACTCTGCGGATTTGCCGCGGCGGATCGTTGCTGATCATCTGCACGCTTCTGGTGCATGGGTTGCATGCCAGCCTGCTGCCGTGGGTTTCGCGGCTGCTGTTTGGGAGGGCCGGCCCGGGCATTTGGGGCGCGCTGCTCGCGATCGCGCTGCCGGTGTTCACCCTGATGCCAACCTGGGACGCGATGTGTACGGCGACCGGGCTGATGCTGTTCTGCCTTTTCACGTCGTGGCTGACGGCGCGCGGCGGCAACACGATTGTCGAGGGGGCTCTGGCGGGTCTGGCCGGCGCCGTGTTGATCCTGACGAATGTTTCGGCCTCGGTTGTCGTGCTGTGCTGGACGCTGTACCTGGCGGCAAGGCTGAAGCCCAGGCGGCGGATCGCGCCATTCTGCGCCGCGTTTGCGCTGGCGGTGGTGGTCGCGTCGGCGCCGTGGACGGCGCGGAACTACCGGGTGTTCCATCAGGTCGTGTGGATTCGCGACAGCCTTGGAATCGAGCTCTACGTTTCCAACAACGACTGCGCCGAGTCCAGCCAGGACGCCAACATCGCGACCGGGTGCCACGCCCGCACGCATCCCACGCGCAGCCAGGACGAAGCGCGACTGCTGGTTCGCATGGGAGAAGTTCGTTACAACCAGTACCGGCTGGCGACGGCGATCGATTGGATTCGCACTCATCCCCGGCGCTTCGCCGCGCTGACCGAAAGGCGGGTGGCCGAGTTCTGGCTGCCGCCCGGCTCGCTGGCGGTCGCGGCGATCACGTGGCTGTCGCTGGCGGGTTTCATACTGATGGCGATCCGGAAGACTCCGGCGCTGGCGTTCATCGCCTCCGTGGTGGCGCTCTATCCGCTCATCTATTACGTGGTCCAATCCAGCCCGCGGTACCGTTATCCGATCATGTGGATTTCGCTGCTCGGCGCGGGCTACGCGCTGGCTGAGTTGGCGGCGATGGTACTGCATCGTAGAATCGGGACAGATGGCCATCCGGAGCGTGAATCCAGCCAGCGGCGAGGTCTTGCGGGTGTTCGAGCCCGATGGGCCGCCGGAGGTTGAGCGCAAGGTCGCGCTGGCGGACGCGGCGTTCCGCGCGTGGCGGCGCGTGCCATTCGCCGAGCGGGCCCGGCTGATGCTCTGCGCTGCGGAAACCTTGGAACGGGGGCGGGACCGCTTCGGGCGGATCATGACCGCCGAGATGGGCAAACCCATCCAGGCCGCGCGCGACGAGGCGGCCAAGTGCGCGTCGGCCTGCCGCTATTACGCCGAGAATGCGGAACGCCTGCTGGCGGACGAAAAGGTCGAGACCGGCGCGTCGCTGAGCTACGTCCGCTACCAGCCGCTCGGCGCCATCCTGGCCGTCATGCCGTGGAATCTCCCGTTCTGGCAGGTGTTCCGCTTCGCCGCGCCGGCGCTGATGGCGGGCAATACCGGGCTTCTGAAGCACGCTTCGAACGTGCCACAGTGCGCGCTCTCGATCGAGGGCGTCTTTCGCGAGGCCGGGTTTCCGGAGGGTGCTTTCCAAACGCTGCTCGTCGGCTCGGACGAGGTCGCGCGCATCATCGCGGACGAGCGCGTCAAGGCCGTCACCCTCACCGGCAGCGAGTTCGCCGGCATGCAGGTAGCCGCCGAAGCCGGCAGGCACATCAAGAAGACCGTGCTGGAGCTGGGCGGCAGCGACCCGTTCATTGTGATGCCCAGCGCCGAGCTGGACCGGGCCGTCGGGACGGCGGTGCGAGCGCGCGTGGTCAACAACGGCCAATCCTGCATCGCGGCCAAGCGCTTTCTCATCGCCGAGCCGGTGGCGGAGGAGTTCGAACGCCGCTTTGTGCGCGCCATGGAAGCGCTGCGGATCGGCGACCCGATGGAGGAAACGACCGACCTCGGTCCGCTCGCCACGCCGCAGATCCTGGAGGGGCTCGAAGACCAGGTGCGGCGGTCCGTCGAGGCCGGCGCGCGCCTGCTCACGGGAGGCCGGCGTTTGGCCCGCCCCGGCAATTACTATGCGCCCACGGTATTGGCGGACGTTCCCGCAAGCGCGCCTGCCGCCTGCGAAGAGCTGTTCGGGCCGGTGGCGAGCCTGTTCCGGGTCCGCGATCTCGATGGCGCCATCCGCCTGGCGAACGCCACGGCGTTCGGGCTGGGCGCGAGTGTCTGGACGAACGACGAGAGCGAGCGCGCCCGCTTCATCGACGAGATCGAGGCCGGCCTGGTGTTCGTCAACGGCATGGTGGCCTCCGACCCCCGTCTTCCTTTTGGCGGCGTGAAACGCTCCGGCTACGGCCGCGAGCTCGGCCCGCATGGCCTGCGCGAGTTCGTGAACGTCAAGACTGTGTGGGTGGGTGAGGCGAAGAAATCACTTTGGGCCGCAGATGAACGCCGATAAACGCCGATAATGGCTCAGCCCATATTCCCGGCGATGGCGGCGGCGAATTCGCTGGTCTTGAGCTTCACCGCGCCTTCCATCTGGCGCTCGAGATCGTAGGTCACGCGCTTCTGGCGAATGGTCTCGGTGATCCCCGCCTCGATCAGGCTGGCCACTTCTTTCCAGCCGATGTACCGGAACATCATGGCGCCGGAAAGGATGACGCTGGAGGGGTTGATGACGTCCTGGCCCGCGTATTTCGGGGCGGTGCCGTGGGTGGCTTCGAAGACGCCGTAGCCGTCGCCGATGTTGGCGCCGGGCGCCATGCCGAGGCCGCCCACCTGCGCCGCGCAGGCGTCCGAAATGTAATCGCCGTTCAGATTCGGCGTCGCCAGCACCTCGTAGTCCTCCGGGCGCAGCAGCACCTGCTGGAACATGGAATCGGCGATGCGGTCCTTGACGACGATCTTGCCCGCAGGCGCGGGGCCGGTGAGATCGGCTTCCGCTACCGTGGCCTGGCCGAATTCCTCGCGCGCCAGCTCGTAGCCCCAATCGCGGAACGCGCCCTCGGTGAACTTCATGATGTTGCCCTTGTGCACCAGCGTCACGCTGCGGCAGCCGTTCTCGAGCGCGTACTGGATGGCGCGCCGCACCAGGCGCTTCGAAGCGGTGGCACTGATCGGCTTGATGCCGATGCCGGAATCCGGGCGCACGTTCTGGCCCATCTCCGTGTTGAGGAACCGGATGACCTTGTGCGCCTCGGCCGACCCCGCGCGCCACTCGATCCCGGCGTAGACGTCCTCCGTGTTCTCGCGGAAGATGACCACGTTCAGCCGCTCGGGGTGCTTGACGGGCGAGGGCACGCCGGGGAAATAGCGCACGGGCCGCCAGCAGACATAGAGGTCGAGCAACTGCCGCAGGGTCACGTTCAGGCTGCGAATGCCGCCGCCCACCGGCGTGGTCAGCGGCCCTTTGATGGCGATGCGGAAGGCGCGGATCGCCTCCAGCGTACCGTCGGGCAGCCAGTTGCCGAGTTCCTTGAACGCCTTCTCTCCGGCGAGAACCTCGTACCACGCCACGCTGCGCTTGCCGCCATAGGCCCGCTCGACCGCGGCGTCGAAAACCAGGCGCGCGGCGCGCCAGATGTCGGGGCCGGTGCCATCGCCCTCGATATAGGGGATGATGGGCCTTTCGGGAACCAGGAACTTGCCCTCGCGAAACTGGATCGCCTCGCCATCGGCGGGCACGGGACGGTTATTGAAAGTCTCCATCGCGCTCCTCAGTAACTAAATTATCGCCGAAAAATGAAACCTCCCAGGTTCCACCGCGGTAATGGTTAGCGACGGGCGCAGTGAGAAGGCGCCCGAGGGACGGTGGCCAGGAGGCGTGCGTGACCGAGCGGAGTGGTAGACTCTCGACCATGCTGTGGCTGCGCGCGATCGTCTTCAGCGTGCTGGTGCCGGGCTTGGTTGCCGTCTGGGTTCCGCAGCGCATACTCGGGCCAAAGCCGCTCGAATCCGGGCTGTGGCGCGCCGGCTGGCTGGCGGTGGCCGCGGGCGCGGCGGTCTATCTCCGGTGCCTGCTGAGCTTTCTGAGGGCTCACGGCACGCCCGCCATCTTCTTTACCCGCCCCCTGCGGGCGGTGCTGGGAGAGGAGCCGCGGAGTTTGGTGCGCTCGGGCCTGTATCGCTACTCCCGGAACCCGATGTACGTGGGCGTTCTGGCGATTGTGTTCGGGCAGGCGATCCTGTATGCCTCCACCTTCGTGGCCGCATACGGCATGGTCATGTTCGCGTTTTTTCATCTGGTGGTCACGCTGATTGAGGAGCCGCACCTGCGGCGGCGGGACGCCGGGTCCTTCGAGCGGTATCGGGTCGAAGTGCCGCGTTGGATCGGACCCCCAGGCAGGAACCGAACATGACGGAAGCGGCCGCGGAGGTGCTGGAACAGTTTGCGCGGGGAGACGCGGAGGCCTTCGAGGCGCTGTTCCGCCAGTATCAGGGAGAGGTCTACGGGTGGGTGGTGCGGATCGTGCGCGATCCGGCGGCCGCGGAGGATTTGACGGTGGAGACGTTCTGGCGCATCTACCGGGCGCGGGCGCGGTTCGATCCGCGCTGCGAGTTTCGTCCCTGGGCGCGGCGGATCGCCACCAACCTGGCGGTCGGGCACCTGAGCGGCCGGCGGCCGGAGACAGAGTTTTCCGACGATGCGCCGCCGGCCCGCGCGTGTTCGTCTCCGCCCGATCCCGCGGTGAGCGCGGATGTGCGGGAGAAGGTGGCCGCGGCGTTCGAGAAGCTGCCGGCGAAGCTGCGGGCAGCCGCTACGCTGGCCATGATCGAGGAGACGCCGTATGCCGAGATCGGAGCGGCGCTCGGAATTTCGACCGCCGCGGTCAAGTCGCGCGTCTTCCGCGCCACGCGTCTGTTGCGAAGGAGTCTGATCGGAGCCGGAGTCGAACCATGAACGAATCTGACGAGAGAGTGCGGGATCTGGTGCGGCGCGCCATCGGCCCGCCGGCCGATCCGGAGTTGAAGCGGGACCTGTGGCCGCGGATGCGGGCGCGGCTCGACGCTCCGGCGGTTCGCGTGCCGTGGTGGGATTGGGCGCTGGCCGCCGCAGTGGTCGTGTGCCTGTTGGCGTTTCCGGCGGCGATTCCGGCGGTGCTGTACCAGTTGTAGGACAGGCCTCCGGCCTGTCGTCCGCGACCGGAGGGAGCGGTGCTACTTCTTGGAGGCTTTTATGTCTAAACACGTCTATCTTCGTGCCTATATGGCCGGCGTCACGGTGCCAAGCGTGGGGATGGTCCTGGTGCTGGCGTTCTTCTGTGTCGTGCGCCTCGGCCTTCAGTTTCCCGTTCCAATCGAGCGCGCCATCGTATTCCCGATGGCGCTGGTGCCGAATCTGTGGGGCCTGTGGAACATGTTGTACGTCGCCGTGCGGCGGCGGAGGCAGATCCCGATCGGCATCTTCGGCGCGCTGGTTCCGTTGATTATCGGGCCGCTAGGTCTGGCCGTTCTTTGGGCCCTGTCCGTCGAGGTTCCGCACTTCGTGCTGGCGGCGTTCCCGATCGGCCTCGCCATCGTGATGGCCGGTTACTATCTGATCTGGAAGTACGTGATCGGATTTTTCGACCGGATGCTGGAAATCGCGTGAGGCGCGCCTACAGCGTCACTCGCGGAATGCGCTCCGCCGGCGGCGGCAGCGGGACCAGGTCCGTCGCCGGCACGGTCTGATACCAGTAAGCGACCGAGAAGAAGTTGTCGCCGCGATCGTTGGCGTGGCCGTGCTCGATGGTGTGCTTCAGGTACCTGGTGAAGGTCACCGGGTTGTCGGCGTGCCAGCGGTAGCAGCAGTAGCGGCCGGCGGTCCGCTCCGGCAGGGCGATGAGCGGCGCGCCGTAGTAACGGTGGGCGAAGGGCTGCGCGCCGTCGCGCCCGCCGAAGTCCCAGCTTCCAAGGAAGTAGTCCTCGGTGCCGGTGCCGTTGATGGCGGGCATGGTCTCGTCATCGATGAAGATCATATCGTCGCCTTCGCCGAACCACCCGTCGGCGTTCTGGATCACGCCCAGGGTGACTCCCATCAGGTGGCCGCGCCCGCGGGTTTCGCAGAAGACGTAGTTGTCTTTGCCGTCCAGGTTGTGGACGCCGCGATTGCTGGGCACGCAAGGCGAGCACTGCCGGTACTGCGCGTGGAAATATAGGGCGTCTTCCGGCCAGGCGGGGAGCAACTGGTAGTCGATGTTGGAATAGAACGCGCCCACGGGCTGCCTACTCTCATTGGTGACGGT
The DNA here is from genome assembly GCA_963719445.1 of Bryobacterales bacterium. Taxonomy (GTDB): domain Bacteria; phylum Acidobacteriota; class Terriglobia; order Bryobacterales; family Bryobacteraceae; genus DASWZN01. Next base: position 261,736 of record OY970385.1, on the reverse strand, counting down.
TGCAAGCGCGGACTTGCGGAACGGCATCGCGAAGTAGCAGTTGAGCGACTTGCCCGGGGAGCAGGCCAGGAACGCCGATTCGTAAATCTGGTATTCGCCCAGGTTGAGCCCGAAGAAATCGCCCACAGGAGCTTCGACGCTGGGCCGGGCGTTGCCGTCCCAGTAAATCCGGAGCACCAGCTCTTTGAGGTGGTTGGGGCTGTGGGCGGCGATGGTGAACCAGATATGCGAAATCACACCGGGACCGGCCGAGTTGAAGACTTCGAGGGTCCCGCCGGGCGGGATGGGCCGGGCATCGGCGTTGCCTCCGGACCGGTCGTAAGTGGATTGCTTGAGCGAGCGATAGTCCTGAGCTCGGGCGTAGGACGGCAGGAGCGGCGGTGCGGCCGTGCCATGCAACTCTGCCGCTTCAGCTTCCGATGCAGCCGCCGAGACGGCCGCGAGCGCGCCCATACGCCGCAAGAACCCCCGCCGCGCGGGCGGTTGTGAAGTGTCCATCACGCGATCCTCCTCTGGACTATTTAACAGCTTCTCGCGGCTGGCGCGCTGAGGCGCTTGCGCCGGAGACGGGTTGGCGGTGAGTCTGGTGGCAAGCCGGCTTCACTTACAGGCAAAAAAACGGCCTGCCCCTCCGCTCGTAGCCAGGGGCAGGCCGGTGCTGAGGGAAACTGACGCGACAGTTACTTGCTTGAGTGACTGCTGCCACCGCTGGAGTGGCCGCCGCCGCTGGAGTGCCCTGCACTGGTACCGCTGGAGTGGCCGCCGCCGCTGCTGGCATGGCTGGCCGAACCGCTCGACTGCGTGCGCTCGCGCACGATCGGCGGATTGATCCGCACACCATCGCTCCGCGGTGGAGTGTACCTGGGAGGCGGGTTGCCCTGGTAAGTGCGCGGCGCCTGCGAAGCCTGGCCGAAGCTGCGCCAGTCCGGGCTGGACGGCTGGCGATATCCATTGGGCCGGGAGGCACCGGCGGGCGCCTGGCCGAACTGACGCCAGTTGGCGCCCTGGCTCCGCCCAGCCTCGCCGGCGGACTGGTTGGGAACTTGTCGCCAGCCGCGAACGGCAGGCGCAGGAGCGCGCTGGGCGGCAGAGGCAGACCGCGGCGAATAGAACTGCGTGCGGACGGACGGGGCCGGCGCGATGCGGGCCGAACGGTTGGTCATGCGCATGCCGGCGGAGGTCGGCGTCACAGGAACGCCCCCGCGTATCGCCGATATCCGCTCCTGGCCGTTCAAGCGAAGCGCCCCCGGCCGGCCGCCCTGGCCGAAGGCGCCCGCACTCACGCCCGAAATCCCGTTTAGAACGCGCGCGTTGATGTAGGTGCTGCGGATGTTGGTCACGTTTGTCAGGCGGACGTCGTTCACGTACCGTCCACGGCCGTACCACGGGTGGAAAAGCTCGTGTGGGCCGAGCGGAACCCATCCGACAGAACCGAAGCCGAGCCCGACGCCCACGCCGCCGTGTCCGAAACCGAAGAAGGCCACCAGTGCCGGACGCCAGTAGTAGTGGTGGTAGATCGGCCCGGGGTACCAGCACCAGCCGAACCCGGCGCCATAAAACCAGCGGCCGTAATGGTAAGGCGCCCAGCCCCAGGGGTCATAGCTGACCCAGCTCCAGCCGTACCAATCCAGCCAGTCCCACTGCCCATTCCGGTAGGGAGCCCAGTCCGGACCCACGCCGCCCGGGCTCCAGACCCAGCCGTAAGGCGCCACGTAGACCCAGCGGCCGTAGGAATCCAGGTCGGAGGCACCCGCAATATCGGGGCTGGCGTACTGATAAGAACGCGTGCTCAGGAGCCGCTGGTCGCGCTGCTGGTTCCAGCGGTCCCAGTCGTCCATGGGAATCGCCTGCACGATCTGGAACTCGGGATCCGATACCGGCCCGCGCACCATCATGGTTTGGCCGGCCTGAACCGCCTCGGTGCCGTGCGGCGTGTAGGTGTCGCCCTCGCCGGCGCGGACCGTCACTTCCGATTCTCCGTCGTCGGTCACGCTGATCCGGTACATACCGCGCTGGCGCGGCCGGAAGGCCATGTTCGGCGTGTCCACTTCGACCTGACCGCTCGAATCCCGAATCACGGACAGGGAGACCGTGCCCCTGGCGAGCTGGACCTGAAACTGGTTGTTCTCGAGGCTGGCCAGGCGAATCTGCGTATCCGTGCCGAGCCGCACGAGGTTGGCCCAGTCGAACTGGATCTCAGCCCGCGCAGACGGGCCGGTGAGAACCTGGTCGCCGGCCACCAGCGGCCCGTTCACCGCCGCGGCCACCACGTCGCCGGAGTCGCCGCGTTGAACCGAGACATCGCCGTTGAGGAGGCTGATCCGGGCGACGCCATGGCCAGCCTCGCCGGCATCGTTACTATCGTCCTCCTGGGCCCACGCAAAACCGGAGAGAAGGATTCCCGCCACCAGCAACCGTGCCAACACGCGTGTCATGATGCGCCTCCAGCGACTTCGCCACCGGTGATGCATTTCGGGCTCCAAATGTAAGTTGCTGATTCGCAATGGCCGGCCGCAGCCTCCGCTGGCTGAAAACCACCACCGCGGCCGAAACAGGCCAGTGAGGGGCCGCGTGGTGGACGCCTGCCCCACGCTATCCTCATGGTTAGTGGAGGGCAAACATGTCACTTCGACCGGTTAAGAGGCTCGTCAAGGCGAGGCCGACTCTCGAAGGCGCGGGCGTGCACCTGCGCCGCGCATTCGGCTTCGGCAACACGACTGAATTCGATCCGTTCCTGCTGCTTGACGATTTTCGCAATGACGTTCCCGAAGACTACCTGGCGGGGTTCCCCTGGCATCCTCACCGCGGCATCGAGACCGTTACCTACGTGCTGGCCGGAACCGTTGAGCACGGCGACAGTCTCGGCAACAGCGGCGTTATCGCCGCCGGCGACGTGCAGTGGATGACGGCGGGGAGCGGAATCATCCACCAGGAGATGCCGAAAGGGGACGCGGTGGGCCGGATGCACGGCTTTCAATTGTGGGCCAACCTTCCGGCATCGCTCAAGATGACCGCGCCCCGCTACCAGGAGGTAAAGGCGCCTGACATTCCCGTAGTCACGGACGACGATGGCACCGAGGTTCGGATCATCTGTGGGAATTTCTGGGGCACGAAAGGGCCGGTGGACGGAATCGCCGCCGACCCGATGTATCTCGACGTGTCCATACCCCAGGGCAAACGGAAGACCCTCCCCATCGAGACGACGCGCCACGCCTTTGCGTACGTTTTCTCAGGGAGCGGGAAGTTCTGCAACGCGTCCGAACCGCTGGCGGTGCCGACTGAAGCGGTGAGGTGGTTGGATACGACTCCTCCCGCCGAGGCGGACAACCGCTCGCTCATCCTGTTCGACCGTGGCGACGAGGTAACGCTCCAGGCCGGAGAGGACGGGATCCGTTTTCTACTGGTCTCGGGCAAGCCGCTTCAGGAGCCCGTGGCCTGGTACGGCCCGATCGTGATGAACACGCAAGCAGAACTCCGGCAGGCTTTTGACGAGCTCGAGAGGGGGACGTTCCTCAAGCACGCGGCGGGGGGTTGAGCGCCTGCTTGACCGCGCCACCTGTGCGAAGATCAGACTTTAGGCCGTGGCGCAGGGCGGGCTGAAGCTCGCCGCAGCAAGCTAAAGAGAACGCTGAAAAAGTCCAGGAAAAGCCAGAACATTGCCGGCCGCGGATAAACGCCGATAAACGCTGATTGAAAGCAAGTGATTGATCCGCGTTGATCCGCGTTCATCAGCGGCCCAGACTGTGTTCCTTGACTTCTTCATCAGCCTCTGAAGCGTGCGCCGCACGGTGAGTCAAGGCTATGCCGAACGTAGGAACGCACAGCGGCTTGCAGTCGCTGCCGGAAGTGCACGGCAGCGTGGACACCGGGCACGCGTCCATCTGGCGGCGGATGTTCGCCTTCGCCGGCCCTGCGTACCTGGTTTCGGTGGGCTACATGGACCCGGGCAACTGGGCCACCGACCTCGAAGGCGGCGCGAGGTTCGGCTACGACCTGCTGTGGGTCCTCGTCATGGCCAACCTCATGGCGATCCTGTTGCAGACCCTGGCGTCCCGGCTGGGCATCGCCGGCCAGCGGGATCTGGCGCAGGCCTGCCGCGAATCTTACCCGCGGCCGGTGAACCTGGCGCTGTGGGTGCTGTGCGAAATCGCCATCGCGGCCTGCGACCTGGCCGAGGTGCTGGGCGCGGCGATCGGCCTGAACCTGCTGTTCCACATTCCGCTGCTCATCGGAGTGTTGCTCACCGCCCTCGACATCCTGGTGCTGCTGTGGCTGAGCCGCTTCGGCATCCGCATGATCGAAGGCTTCGTGCTGAGCCTCATCGCCATTATGGCGGCGTGCTTTGGGATCGAGATCCTGATGGCGAAGCCGGTCTTCTCGCAGGTGGCCGCCGGTCTGATCCCGCACCCTTCCAACCAAAACCTTTACATCGTGATCGGAATCCTGGGCGCCACGGTGATGCCGCATAATCTGTACCTGCATTCGGCGCTGGTGCAGACGCGGCGCATCGGCAAGGGAGACGCCGAGAAGCGCTCGGCCTGCCGCTTCAACCTGATCGACTCGGCGGTGGCGCTCAACGGCGCCATGCTGGTGAACATCGCCATCCTGGTGGTGGCGGGCGCGGTCTTCTTCGAGCGGCACATCGTGGTGACCGAAATCCAGCAGGCCTACCAGTTGCTCACGCCGCTGCTGGGGTCGAGCGCGGCAAGCGTGGTCTTCGCCATCGCCCTGCTTTGCTCCGGGCAATCCTCCACCATGACGGGCACCATGGCGGGCCAGATTGTGATGGAAGGATTCCTGACCATCCGCATGCGGCCCTGGCTGCGCCGGCTGATGACGCGCACGCTGGCCATCGTGCCGGCGGCGCTCACCATCTACATCGTGGGCGAGCAGGCCACCCTCCGCCTGCTGATCCTGAGCCAGGTAATTCTGAGCATGCAGCTTCCCTTCGCGGTGATCCCGCTGATTCACTTCACCAGCGACCGGGAGCGGATGGGAGCGTTCGCCAGCCGGCGCTGGCTGCAGGCGCTATCGTGGGTTGTGGCGGCGGTGATCCTGGCGCTCAACATGCGGCTGGTCTACCTGACGCTGGTCGATTGGCTGGCTTCGGCGGGGTCGCATCGCGACCTGGTGATGATGACGGTAGAGCCGGTCCTCATCCTGCTGCTGTTGCTGCTGGCCTGGGTGGCTTTCGAGCCCTGGCTGCCGGCATGGCTGCGGCGCAAGGGACGGGCGGCGGTTCCGGTTCCCCAGCCGCCTGCCCCCGAGGTCCGCCCGTTCGCCTACCGCACGATTCTGGTTCCGCTGGATCACACCGAGCGCGACCGGGTGGCCATTGCCCACGCGGCGTCCATGGCGCGCGCCTACGGATCGAAGCTGCACCTGCTGCACGTGGAAGAGGGCGTGACCAGCCAGATCTACGGGCCGCTCTCCTCGACCGCCGAGGTTCAGGCCGGCGCGAAATACCTGGACGAGATTCTCGAAGGCTTGCGCGCGCAGGGGATCGAAGTGGAGGTATCCGTCGCGCACTCGAGGGACCCGAAGCAGGAGATCATCCGCTTTGCGCGCTGGCTCAAGCCGGACCTGCTGATCATGGGCGCTCACGGGCACAAGGGCATTCAGGATATCGTCTTCGGGCAAACCATCAACGCGGTCCGGCACGCGCTGGACGCGCCGCTGCTGATCGTGCGGCATGAGGGGGAGCCGAAGTAGGGGGGCAGGATCGGATCGGCGCCGGCCCGCTCACGGTCAAGGACGTCCGTGCCTGCCTGCACAACGCCACGTTCGAAATGTGCAGGCGCAGCGTTCAGGCTGGCTGTCTCCACTTGGGAGCACCGGACGACAGACTCTTCAAGCAAATCGATTGGCTCGCATCATCGTAAAGGCGATATGCTGAAGCGAGGCTGAGATAGTGCATGTGCATTCGGGTTGATGGCTTCTCTTCCTGGCTGGGCTCGAGGTTGCTGCGTCGTGGGCGGTTCTTGCCAGATTGTCGCCGTTGGCCAGTTGGGCTGTCACGGATGCCGTGGCTCGGAGGAAGGGGCGAGAGTCTTTGAGACCGTCGGCGAGCTCACGGCGAAGGACCGTCTCACCTCAAGATCAGCCCTTTCGGATTATGGATTGCATTTCCGCTTTGAAGACGCGGCGCTGTGTTCGCGCATACACGGGCGAGCCCGTTACGCGGGAGGTACTCACAGACCTTGTCGACTGCGGCCGCCTGGCCGCCACCGGCGTCAACATTCAGCCGTGGGAGTTTGTGGTAGTGACGGCCCCGCCCATGCTCCGCGCGATTGCCGCGGCCACCGATTACGGCAAGTTCATCGCGCAGGCCGCCGCTTGCATCGTGGTGCTGTGCCGCGATACGAAGTACTACCTGGAAGACGGCTGCAACGCCAGCCAGAACATTCTCGTAGCGGCGCATGCGCACGGCCTCGGTGGCTGCTGGATAGCCGGCGACAAAAAGCCCTACGCCGACACGATCCGGCGCATGGTGGGCGCGCCGGAGGGCTGTCGGCTCGTCAGCTTGCTGGCTATCGGCCATCCCGCCGAGAAGCCCGAAAAAAAGAAGCGGCCTCTTGCGGAACTCTTGCACTGGGAGAAGTTTTGACGAGTGGATAGGAGTAGCGTTGGTGATAGCAGCCGGCCGGTTGTTCTTCCGGGCCTCGGCGTCGCCTGTGCGTTCCGACGCGAGTTTCTGGATTTCCGGCGCGGCATTCACGTCGGAAATCTGAACGACCACGAACGCATCACGCGCATCTTGAAACTGGCGCTCGAAGCGCGCTACGGCCAGCCGTTTGTTACCGAGCGGTGGGGGCGCGGCGTTTACTGGCAGTGGATCGGCTACCTGCCCCGTGCCAATCGCCTGGCCAAACCCATTTCCTCCGACGTGAGCTTCGGCTGCTCGAAGTTCTTCTTACAGGTGGATACCGATGAGCGGGCTGCGGAGTTTGGCTTGCAGATCGAACGCGGCTACGAGAAAGCCCCGCGCGCGCATCGCCGCTTTGAGTTGCGCCCGGATTGGGATTGGCACCGGCTTCTCGCGGCCCTGAGGCCCGGAAGCACCTTGGATTGCGAGCTTGAGCGGCTCGTGTGCAGGGAAGGCTTCCTGGTGCGTGCTGGCAGTTGGGAAAAGGAGCGGGTAGCATTCTCCGGAGCTAACTATCCGGGCCCGCTCAAGCTTCGGCGGGCTCTCGAAAACGCACCGCAGAATCTCTGGGCCGGGTTTCAGATCTTTTACCGCATGAGCGAAAGCGAAGTGCAAAGCGCCACGGGCCTGGACTTGGTCGAGTCTATGCTGGCTGTCTACCGCGAGGTTCTTCCTGCCATGAACCTCTGCATGCAGATTGAGCTGGCGGATCGATACCTCAACCGCACCCCGGACCCTCGCTGAGCCGAAAAGCCACTCGGTCTGCCTGATCCACGCGCACGCATCGGAGGCCCTACTTACACCCGATCTCTTCGAGAATGCGCCGCACCTCGGCGGCGGGGTCGTGGGCGCGCGTGATCTGGCGGCCGATGACGAGGTAGTTGGCGCCGTCGCGGAGGGCTTCGGCGGGGGTCGCCACGCGCTTCTGATCGCCCTTGCCCGCGCCGGCCGAGCGCACGCCCGGCGTGACCAGGATGGCGTGCGGGCCGGCGGTGCCGCGGACCAGCGCGGCTTCGAGCGGCGAGCAGACGATCCCGTCGATCTTCGCCTCCATCGCGCGCCGCACGCGCAGGGCCACCAGCTCGGAGACCGCGCAGGGATAGCCGAGGTCGGCCAGATCCTCCCGGTCGAAGCTGGTGAGCACGGTTACGGCCAGCAGCTTGAGGCCCGACGCGCCGCGCCCCTCGGCCGCCGCGCGCATAACGGCGCCGCTCCCGTGCACGGTGGTGAAGCGCACGCCGCTGGCGGCGATTCGCTCCACCGCCCGCTTCACGGTCTCGCCGATATCGTAGAGCTTCAGGTCGAGGAAGACGTCCTTGCCGGCGGCGATCAGCTCGCCGACGAAGTCCATCCCGGCCGCGGCGTAGAGCTCCAGGCCGACCTTGTAAAAAGCCACCTCGCCGCCGAGCCGGTCCACCAGCTCGCGCGCCTTCCGAGGGGAATCGAAATCGAGTGCGACGATGAGAGGGTTCATAGGATGCGGATGAGTTTTGCTCCTCGTTCGAGGACGCGGCCGATGATGCGGGCGGCGGGCAACTGCGCCGCGATCGCCCGGGCGCCCGCTTCCGGAAGCGAGATCAGGAGGCCGCCGGAGGTTTGCGGATCGTAGAGCAGGCTCTCGATCTCCGGCGCCAGCCGGCGCGCGAGATCGACGGCGCAGGATGCGAACTCGCGGTTGTTTTTGAGGCCGCCGGGCAGCGCGCCGCGGCGCGCGTAGTCGATGGCGCCGGGCAGGAATTCGACGCACGCGGCGTCGATCTCGATCGTGACGGCGCTGGCCAGCGCCATCTCGCGCGCGTGGCCGATGAGGCCGAAACCGGTCACGTCCGTGCAGCCGTGCGCCCCGGCGGCGAGCATCGCCCCGGCAGCCGCGCGGTTAAGTTCGAGCATCGAGCGGATCGACGCCTCCAGGTGGCTCTGGCCGGCGAAGCCGCGCTTCAGGGCGGTCGAGATTACGCCCGTGCCGATAGGCTTGGTCAGCACCAGAAAGTCTCCGGGGACCGCGCCGGAGTTTCGCGTGACGCGCCGCGGATCGATCGTGCCGGTCACCGCGTAGCCGAACTTCATTTCCTCGTCCGCGAGGCTGTGGCCGCCAATCACGGCGCATCCGGCTTCGCTCATCTTCTCCGCGCCGCCGGTCAGGATCGCGACCAGGTCCTCGAGATCGCCCTGGGCGGGATACGCGACGATGGAGAGCGCCGAGATGGGCGTGCCGCCCATGGCGTAGACGTCGCTGAGCGAGTTGGCCGCCGCGATGGCTCCGAAGGTGGCCGGATCGTCGACGATGGGCGTGAAGAAGTCCACCGTCTGCACCAGGGCGCACTCCGGCGTCAGCCTGTAAACGCCGGCGTCGTCCGACGTTTCAAACCCAACCAGCACGTTCTGATTCGGCGCGCGCGGGATGCGGCCGAGCACCTGGTCCAAAACCTTTGGACTCAATTTGGACGCTCAACCCGCGGCTTTGACGTGCGCCGTCAGTTTCTTTTCGGACACTCATTACAGTTTACAGTGGGACGGGCGAGGGGCAGGCGGCGCGTGGCTTGGGGCTCGCTGGGCCACGGGCCGCTACAGCACGTCCGCGAAGCCGCGCTTGAGGTGGCGGAAGAACAGGCCGCCGGCGACGAAGACGGCGACGCCCCAGGCGGCCAGCACGGCGATCTCGCCGAAGTTGGGCCAGCGCGAGCTCAGCAGCCTTTCGCGGTAGGCGCGCACCATCAGGGCCAGCGGGTTCAGGCGCAGCAGGATGCCCGCCCAGAGGGGATAGCGGCTCTCGGCGATGAAGATCGGCGTCATCCAGAACCAGAAAGTCAGCACGACGGAGAGGACCTGCGCCGTGTCGCGCAGATAGACGTGCAGGCTCGATACGATCCAGGCCACGCCGACCGAGAACAGACCCAGCAGCAGCATGTACACCGGCAGGAAGAGCACCATCGGGCTGAGATGCCTTTCCCAAATGCCAATGGCCGCCAGCGCGAGGCCCAGGGCGATGAGGTGGCTGACCAGGGAAGAGAGGAAGATCGAGACCGGCACGACTTCGGCGGGAAAGACCGTCTTGGTGATGAGGTTCTGGTGCTCGACCAGCGAGGTCGACGAGCGGCTGAGCGTCTCCTGGAACAGCAGCCAGGGCAGAAAGCCCGCGAAGAGGAAAAGCGGATAATTCTGGGTGATTTCGTCCGGTCCGAGCTTCACTTTGAGGCAGGACTGGAACACGAACGTCCAGCTCCCCAGCAACACCAGGGGGTGGATGACGCCCCACAGCCAGCCGGCCGTCGAGCCGACGAAGCGCTGTGTGAAGTCGCGGCGGACGAGCTGAAACAGGAGGTTCCGGCGCTCCACCAGGTTGCGGAGGAAATGCGAGCCAGGCACGCGGGCCATAGACTCGAATTGTAACCGAGCGCGGGCGGCAGATGGGACGAGAAGGCGGCAGTCCGCAGGTCTGTCCCACGCGGTACAATGGGGCCGCTTAGCTTCCCCTATGGCCAACATCGGCACAGACATTCAAGCCACGGTCCTGCTCGCCGACGGCAGTTCAGAGGAGACGGCCGAGACGCGGCACGTCCTCGAGCACGGCGGTTTTGCCGTGATGGAAGCCATGCCGGCAGCGGGCGCGCCCGACCTGATTCTGCTGCACAGCCCCGATCTCTGCCGGCGTTTCAAGCAGGACCCGCTGACCCGTCACATCCCCGTCCTCCAGCTCCACCGGGCGCACGCGCGGCATGCGGCTCCGGAAGCGGCGGCCGACGCGTGCCTCACGGACACGGCCGGCCCGGGCGCGCTGATCGCCGTCGCCGGCGCGCTCGTGCGAGCGCGGCGCGCGGAGCGGCGCGAAGGCGAGGCCAGGCGCAAGTGCCAGGCGGCGCTCGAGGCGATCGGCCACGGCGCGTGCTTGCTCGATTCATCGGGTTTCATCCAGCAGGTGAACCGGGCCATGTGCGAGCTGCTGGCGAAGCCGGGAGAGGAACTGATCGGGAAGCACTTCCTCGATGTGCCGCCCGGAGTGGCGGAACCGAAGGGGGAGCTGCCGTTGGACCGCGCACAGCGAAGCTTGCGCCGGGAATGCTCGGAGATCGAGGCCGGCGGCCGGTGGTTCCGTTTGACCGTGTACCCGCTGCTGGACGTCCGGGGTGCGTTCGCGGGAGCGGTGCGAACGGTTGAGGACATCACGGACCGCAAGGCCGCCAAGCGGGACCGGGAGCGCCTCATGAGCCAACTCGCGAGCGAACGGGCGCGGCTGGAGACGGTCCTGCAGCAGATGCCGGCGGGCGTGATCATGGCGGAAGCGCCGGGCGGGAAGCTGGTCATGATCAACGGGCGGGTGGAGTCCATTTTTCGCGGGCCCTTTCGCATCGGCGGCGGCATTAAGGACTACTTGCAGTACCCCGCCTTCCGGCCGAACGGGCGCGCGTACCGGCCCGAAGAGCACCCGCTGGCGCGCACACTCGATAGCGGCGAGCGGATTGCGGACGAGGAAATGGAGTTTGTGCGCGCGGACGGGACCCGCGCCGCCGTGCTGGTCGGCGCGACTCCGATCCGCGATCCCGAAGGCTTCATCGTCGCCGGGGTGCTCACGCTGCACGACGTCACCGAGCGCAACCAGCTCGAACACCAGCTCCGCCAGGCTCAGAAGATGGAGGCCATGGGCCGCCTGGCCGGCGGCGTGGCGCACGACTTCAACAACCTGCTGACGGTGATCGGCGGCTACGGCCAGATGGTGCAGGATGCCCTCGATCCCAAGAGCCAGATGCGCAAGGACATGGAGGCCGTCCTCGAAGCGAGCGACCGCGCCTCGGCTTTGACGCGGCAGTTGCTGACGTTCAGCCGCCGCCAGATGATCGAACCCAGGGTGTTGGATCTCAACCGGCAGGTCTCGCGGGTCAGCCGGATGCTTCGCCGAGTGATCGGCGAGGACATCGAACTGGTGACGATGCTCGAGGCCGATCCGGCGCGGATCAAGATCGATCCGGCGCAGATCGAGCAGGTCCTGGTGAATGTGGCGGTCAACGCCCGCGACGCCATGCCCAAAGGCGGAAAGCTGACCGTCGAGACGGCGCTTGTCGCCATCACCGCGGAAGCCGCGGCTACGGGCGGGCCGAAACCCGGACAATATGTGGTCTTGTCCATGACGGACACGGGCACGGGCATGGACGCGGAAACGCAGAGCCATCTGTTCGAGCCGTTCTTCACCACCAAGAGCAAGGGCAAAGGCACGGGACTGGGCCTCCCGATCGTCTATGGCATCGTAAAGCAGAACGGCGGCGAAATCGCCATCGCGAGCGAGATCGGCCGCGGCACGACGGTGCGCGCCTGCTTTCCGCTGGCCGAAGAGGCGGTCAAAGCCGGCGCCGTTGCCGGCCGCCACGCGGCGGCGCGCCCCGGAACCGAGACCGTCCTGGTGATCGAAGACGACTCCGAAGTGCGCAAGCTGACCTCCTCGATGCTCAGCCGCCAGGGGTACACGGTTCTGGAGGCGGCTTCGGGATCCGAGGCGCTGCGGGTCTGGCGCCGGCACGCGGCCTCGATCGACATGATCCTCACCGACGTGGTCATGCCGTCGATGGACGGCCCCGAACTGGCCGCGAAGCTGAGGGCACAGCGCCCGGATTTGAAAGTGCTCTACATGTCCGGGTACACCGAGGATGTCCTGGGAAAGCACGGTGTGACAGTCTCGGCATCCACGTTCATCCACAAGCCGTTCACCTCAGGTGCGCTGGCCCATTCGGTCCGCTTGGTGCTGGACGGCAAAAGCGGCGCGTGATGGAGGGACGCCTGGAGATGCAGTCCGCGAGCCGGCTCAGCCGGGTATGCTCCCTGGTGAGCCGCGTGGCGCAGGCCGCCGCCGGAACCGGCGACCGCGGCGCGCTCGCGGCGGAGGTCTGCCGCATCGCCGTCGAAGAGGGCGGCTTCGATGCGGCGTGGTTCGGGACGCCGGACGGGCAGGCGCAGGCCATGGCGCCGGCCGCCGATTGCAGCATCCCCGTGCCGCCCGGCGCCGCCAGATTCGTCTCGAACGACCTGCGGAAAGAGGCCGGACTGGGAGTCTGGCGCGACGAGGCGGCCGGGCGGGGCTACCGTTCTTGCGCGGTTTTTCCAATCGGCGCGAAGAGCGCGGCCGCCGGCGTCCTCGGTCTGTATGCGGCCGAGCCCGGCTTTTTCGACGAGCGGACGGTTGAATTGCTGGGCGCGGTGGCCGACAATCTCTCGCTCGCGCTCCGCGCCGGCGAGGCCCCCATGCAGACGCGCGCGGATGCGCGATTCCGCGAGTTGCTGGAGGCCGCGCCGGATGCCATCCTCGAATGCGACGCCGCAGGGCGCATCCTCATCGCCAACGCCGCGGCCGAGCGGCTGTTCGGATACACCCGCGAGGAACTGCTGGCGCAGCGGATCGAGGGGCTGATTCCCGAGCGGCTGCGGGCCGCGCACTCGGCGCACGTCTCCGCCTACTTCACCGAGCCGCGGAGCCAGTCGATCGACGCCCCGCCGAGGATTCTGGCTCGCCGCAAGGACGGGACCGAGGTTCCGGTCGAGATCAGCCTCAGCCCGGTCGAGGCGGAAGAAGGCGGGCTGGTGACCTGCATCGTGCGCGACATCACCGCCCGCATGCGGACGGAAGACGCGCTGCGGGAATCGGACCGCCGTATCAGGAGCATACTCGAGAGCATCACCGACGGCTTTTTCGCGGTGGATCGCGAGTGGCGGTTCACCTATCTCAATGGGCGGGCCGAGCAAATGATCGGCCGCAAGCGGGAGGAGCTTCAAGGCAAGCGCCTCTGGGACGAGTTTCCCGAGCAGGGCTCCCTGTTTGAGCAGGAGCTCCAGCGCGCCGCCGACACCGGGCGGCCGATCGAGTTCTCCGCTCCCTATGCGCCGCTCAAGCTGTGGCTGGACGTTCACGTGTACCCTTCCGAAAACGGCCTGTCGGTCTATTTCGAGGACATCACGATGCGCAAGCTCCAGGAGGAGCAGTCCAGGCAGTCGCAGCGGCTGGAGGCGCTGGGGCGCCTGGCGGGGGAAGTAGCGCACGACTTCAACAACCTGCTGATGATCATCGGCGGTTACGGGCGAATCGCGCTGGAGTCGATCGACAGGAACCAGGGCGCGCTGCGCCGCGACGTCGAGATGGTGGTGGAAGCGGCGCTGCGCGCCTCGGCTCTCACGCGGCAACTGCTGGCCTTCGGCCGGCGGCAGGTGGTACAGCCGCGGGTTCTGGATCTGAACCGGCTCATCCGCAAGATGGCCAGAATGCTGGAGCGCGTGACCCGCGAGGACATCGAACTGCGGCTGCTGTTGCGGGCCGGTCTGTGGCGGATCGAGGCCGACGCGGGGCAGATCGAGCAAGTCATCATGAACCTGGCGGTCAACGCGCGCGACGCGATGCCTGGGGGCGGCACGCTGTCGATCATCACCGAGAACCGCGAGGTGACTGGCGGTCCGGCGACGGCGCCGCCGCTGGCGCCGGGGAGTTACGTGCTGCTGGCGGTCTCCGACACCGGAATGGGCCTGGATCAGGAGGCGCGGGACCATCTCTTCGAGCCGTTCTTCACAACCAAGGCCAAGGGCAAGGGCACGGGATTGGGTCTGGCCACGGTGTATGGAATCGTCAAGCAGAGCGGCGGAGAAATCTGGGTGGACTCGGAGCCCGGGCAGGGGGCGCGGTTTGAGATCTACTTCCCGCGCGCGGAAAAGGCGTCCAAGAAGCACAAAGACGCGCCGGACCTTTCCAAACCGCGTGGGGGCAGTGAGACCATCCTTCTGGTGGAGGACGACCCGGAGGTGCGAAAGCTCGCCCGCAACATGCTTGCCCCGTTCGGCTACCGGGTGCTCGAAGCGGCCAGCCCCGCCGAAGCGCTGGCTATCTGGAAGAACGGGCACCTGCTTATCGACCTGCTGCTGACCGACGTCATCATGCCGCAGATGAGCGGCCGCGAGCTGGCCGACCGGCTGGCGGAATCCCGTCCCGGCCTTAAGGTGCTGTACATGACCGGCTATAGCGACGATGTGGTCCTCCAGCGCGGCGTCGAAGCGGGCAAAGTGCCGGTGCTGCAAAAGCCGTTTACGCGCGAGGCCCTGGGGACGAGAGTGCGCGCAGTTCTGGATTCGGGACCGGACGGGGGCTGAACGCAGGCCACCGGCGGTCAGCCCGCGGGCCGGCGCACGTGCGAATATCAAGAAGATGACGCCGGCCGTTGCGGCGCGGGCGTCTCGTTTACGACGATAGCGGAGGGAGAAGAAAATGGTCCGGATTGTTGCCGTTGTTTTCGCCGTTTGCCTGTTCGCCGGTGTGATGAGCGCCGCCGACGGGAAGCTGATGCACTGTTTCACCTTCACGGCCATCGAAGGCGCGACGGCCGCCGACTGGGATGCGTTCTACAAGGCTTCGGACGCCCTGCCCGGAAAGGTTCCGGGTCTGCTGCACGTGTGGGCCGGGAAGCTCAGCCATCCGCAGAGGGTCGGGGACGCGGTGCGCCAGTACGGCGCGTGCATGGAGTTCAGTGACCAAGCCGCGCTCAAGGCCTACGCCGACAGCGCCGGCCGCAAAGAGTGGTTTGCGGTCTACGAAAAGGTGCGGGTGCCGGGCACCACAACGTTCGACATCCTCGAACACTGACCAGCGGTAGTCACGGCGCCGCTCGGGCGGGAAATTCACGGGCGCGTTGACGCCGCCGGCGCCGCGAACGTCGCCGGGCCGCAAGCGATGCGGGGACCACTTCACGCCCCACTTCTGCCCGAACAGCCGGCGGGTGTCCTCAAAGACCTCGATCCAGGCAGTCCTCGGCGGCCAGAATCTTGTACCCGGCCCCGCGGGCGCGCAGAGAAGAGTCGTCGTCCTCAAACATGCCGACGTGGAAGCGCCTGAGCGTGAACCAGGCGGGGGTGCGCGCAAGGACTAAAGCGAAGTATCTCCTTTAGAATATGATCACTGACAGGCAATTAACCATTTGTCTATAGGAATTACTCAGTTTCTCCTTGACAGGCTGGCGCTTCGGCCCTAAACTGGTCTTGCCGAGGCTGGAAGGGTCGGGCCGGCCGTGAGCAGCAGACAGGAGACAGGACATGGCCGGTTCTCAACTCAAAGCGCGTTTTGGGCTGCTGGCCATCCTGGTGGCGGCGCAGCCGATGGCAGCGTGGGCACAGGCGACCGGCGGCAAGGAAGTCAAGGACCACGAAGCCGCGGAGCAAGACGGGAACGCCGCTTCGGTGACCGCCGGCACCAGCGGATTCAAGATCAAGTCGAACGACGGCGACTTCGTGCTCAAGATCGGGGCCGACCTGCAGGTCGACGACCGCTCGTTTGTGGGCGAAGGCAGCGAGTCGCTTCCGGATACGGTCTTGCTGCGGCGGGTTCGGCCCACGTTTTCCGGAACAGTTTACCGGTACGTCGATTTCTTCTTCCGTCCGGATTTCGGCCAGGGGCAAACGGTCATCTACGATGCCTATCTGGAGCTCACGTACCTCCCGGCGGCGAAACTTCGTGTCGGCAAGTTCAAGCCGCCGGTCAGCCTGGAGCGCTTGCAGTCGGATGACGACACGAACTTCGTCGAGCGTGGCTTGCCCACGCTGCTGGCGCCCAGCCGCGACATCGGCTACCAGGTCTCTGGCGGCCTGCTCAAACGCCGCGTCTATTATGCCGCGGGCGTCTTCAACGGCGTCCCCGATAACGGCCTCGCCGACGCGGCCGCCAGCAATCACCGCGACTACGCGGGGCGTCTGTTCCTGACGCCGTTTCAGGGAGGCAGCGAGAATCCGCTGGGCGGGCTCGGATTCGGAATCGGCGGCTCCGGAGGGAGCGTCGACAAGATCGCACTGCCGTCTTACAAGACTTTCGGCCAGAACACTTTCGTGACCTTTACATCGGGCGTCACGGCGGCGGGTCACAGAACGCGGCTGGCTCCGCAGGGCCTCTACTACCTGGGGCCGTTCGGTCTGCTGGCCGAGTACACACTCGCGGAAGAGGGCTTTGAGAAGGCCGCGCTGCGCAGGGATATCGCATTCCGGGCCTGGCAGGTGCAGGTCGCCTACATCCTGACGGGAGAGCGGAAAGGGTTCACGTCTCCCACGCCTCGAAAGGCCTTCGATCCGAGGAACCACGGTTGGGGCGCCTGGGAACTGGCGGCTCGCGTCGGCGATTTCAGTGCAGAACGAGGCCTCTATGATTACGGTTTCGCGGATCCCGCGAAATCGCCGCGGCGGGCGCGGGAGTGGGTCGGGGGCGTAAACTGGTACCTCAACCGGCTGCTGCGTATCTCGGCGGACTACGGCAACACGGCCTTCGGAGGCGGCGCCGCTGGCGGGAACAGGCCTTCCGAAAGGATCGTATTGACGCGGTTCCAGGTCAACTTCATCTGAGCGGGCTGACATGACACGAATTCAGAGGATTCTTGCAGCCTTCGTTGTTATGGCAACCGGTTTCGGCCAGGCCGGGCAGGGATCTGTCACGCTGCTGAACGTCTCCTACGACCCCACGCGCGAGCTTTATCAGGATTACAACGCGGCTTTCAGCAAGTACTGGAAAGCCAAGACCGGAGTGGAGGTCACCGTCAAGCAGTCGCACGGGGGCTCGGGCAAACAGGCGCGCGCCGTCATCGATGGCTTGCAGGCCGACGTCGTGACCCTGGCGCTGGCTTACGACATCGACGCCATCGCCGAAAAAGCTGGAGTATTGCCCAAGAACTGGCAGAGCCGTTTGCCGAACAACAGTGCGCCGTACACCTCGACTATCGTCTTCCTGGTACGCAAGGGGAATCCCAAACGCATCAAGGACTGGAACGACCTGGTCCGGCCCGGTATCGCCGTAATTACGCCCAATCCGAAGACATCCGGCGGGGCGCGCTGGAATTACCTGGCGGCCTGGGGCTACGCCATGCGGCAAAGCGGCAATGACGAAACCAAGGCGCAGGACTTCGTCACGCGCCTGTACAAGAACGTCCCGGTGCTCGATTCCGGCGCGCGCGGGGCAACCACCACGTTCGTCGAGCGCGGCATCGGCGACGTCCTGCTGGCCTGGGAGAACGAAGCGTTTCTGGCGATCGACGAGCTGGGTAAAGACAAGTTCGACTTAGTGGTTCCTTCGGTGAGTATTCTGGCCGAGCCGCCTGTCAGTCTGGTCGACAAGGTGGCCGGCCAGCACGGCACGACGGCCGTCGCCAAGGCCTATCTGGAGTATCTCTACTCGCCGGAAGGGCAGGAGATCGCCGCCCGCAATTACTATCGCCCGCGGCTCCAGGAGGTCGCCGCCAGGCACGGAAATCGCTTTCCGCGCCTCGATCTGTTCACCATCGATGAGCAGTTTGGAGGCTGGCGGAAAGCGCAGCAGAAGCACTTCGAGGACGGAGGGGTGTTTGACCGGATCTATCAGCCTGGGAGGTGAACGGCGCGCCGCGTGGTTCAAGCGGGTGGGCATCCTGCCCGGCTTCTGGCCGGCGTTCGGCTTCTCTGCGCTCTACCTCAGCCTCATCGTGCTGGTGCCGCTGAGCGCTATCTTTCTCAAGACCGCGACGGCGAGCTGGGCGCACTTCTGGGGAGCCGCCACGTCGCCGGCCGTGCTGGCGTCTTTCCGCCTGAGCTTCGGTGCGTCGTTCGCGGCGGCGCTGCTCAACGCCGTCTTCGGATTCGTGGTGGCGTGGGTTCTGGTGCGCTACCGGTTCCCGGGGAAGCGGCTGGTGGACGCGCTGGTCGATCTGCCGTTCGCATTGCCCACGGCCGTGGCCGGCATCGCGCTGACCACGCTTTACACCCAGAGCGGTTGGATCGGCCGGGTGCTGGCGCCGTGGGGAATCCGCGTAGCTTTCACGCGGCTGGGAGTGCTGGTGGCGCTGGTTTTCATCGGCGTGCCTTTTGTGGTGCGCAGCGTGCAGCCGGTGCTGGCGGACGCGGATCGCGAAATCGAGGAAGCGGCCATCAGCCTGGGAGCGAACCGGTGGCAGGTTTTCACGCGTGTGGTTTTCCCCCTGGTTCGCCCGGCTCTGCTCGCGGGGTTCGCCATGGCGTTTGCGCGGGGGCTGGGCGAGTACGGCTCGGTGGTGTTCATCGCGGGCAACATGCCGATGAAGACGGAGATCGCGCCGCTGCTGATCATCACCAAACTGGAGCAGTACGATTACACCGGCGCCACGGCCATCGCCCTGGTGATGCTGGTGGCATCGTTCGCCCTGCTGCTGGCCATCAACCTGCTCCAGTGGCGCAGCCGCAGATTCGCGGAGGCGGAATGAGAGCCGGCCGGCATTCCACGGGGCACGATCCCGCGCCGGTGCGCTGGGGCCTTACTCTGGCTGCGCTCTCGTTTCTGGCGCTGTTCGTCGTCCTGCCGCTGGTGACGATCTTCGTTCAGGCGCTGGCGAAAGGGTGGAGCGCCTACTGGACCGCCATCCGCGAACCGGACGCGCTGGCGGCGATCCGGCTTACGTTGCTGGCCGCGGGTATCGCCGTCCTTCTGAACACGGTGTTTGGCCTGGCGGCGGCCTGGGCGGTCACCCGGTTTCAATTCCCGGGGAAGAACGTGCTGGTGACGCTGATCGACCTGCCTTTTGCGGTATCCCCGGTGATTGCGGGCCTGATCTACGTTCTGCTGTTCGGGGCGCAGGGCTGGCTGGGTCCGTGGCTCGGGCGGCACGACATCCGAATCATCTTCGCCGTGCCGGGCATCGTGCTGGCCACGGTCTTCGTCACGTTTCCGTTCGTCGCGCGGGAGCTCATTCCTCTTATGCAGGCGCAGGGGAAGGAGGAGGAAGAGGCCGCGCTGGTGCTGGGCGCGGGAGGCTGGCAGCTCTTTTTCCGGATCACGCTGCCCAATATCAAATGGAGCCTGCTCTACGGGGTCATCCTCTGCACGGCGCGCGCCATGGGCGAGTTTGGCGCGGTCTCGGTGGTTTCCGGACACATCCGGGGAGAGACCAACACGGTGCCGCTGCACGTAGAGATTCTGTACAACGAGTACAACTTCGCCGCGGCGTTCGCGGTTGCCAGCCTGCTGGCGGTTGTGGCCCTGGTGACGCTGGCCGCCAAGCGCCTGCTGGAGTGGAAGGTGCGGCAGGACAGCGCCGGCGTCGCGGCGGCGGGGGAGGCCCGGGAGGCATAGCCATGGCCATCGAGGCGCGCCACATCGACAAGACCTTCGGCAGCTTCACCGCACTGCGCGACGTCAGTCTGGAAGTGAATGACGGCGAGCTGGTGGCGCTGCTCGGGCCATCGGGATCGGGCAAGACAACCCTGTTGCGCATTTTGGCCGGTCTGGAGCATCCCGATCCCAATCCCGCGAGCGCCGTGTTGTTTGAAGGGCAGGACGTGACGCGCCAGGACGCCAGCGACCGCCGCGTGGGGTTCGTCTTCCAGCACTACGCGCTGTTCCGCAACATGACGGTGTTCGAGAACATCGCGTTCGGGCTGCGCGTGCGGCCGCGCAAAGTGCGGTCGTCGAAGAACGAGATCCGGGACCGCGTGACGCAACTGCTTCAGCTCATCCACCTGGAGAGCCAGGCGGACCGCTATCCTGCGCAGCTTTCCGGCGGCCAGCGGCAGCGGGTGGCGCTGGCGCGCGCCCTGGCGATCGAGCCCAAGGTGCTGCTGCTCGACGAGCCGTTCGGCGCGCTGGACGCCAAAGTGCGCCAGGGCCTGCGGCGCTGGCTGCGGCGGCTGCACGACGAGGTCCACGTGACCAGCCTTCTGGTGACGCACGATCAGGACGAGGCGCTCGAGGTGGCCGACCGCGTGGTGGTGATGAACCAGGCTCGCATCGAGCAGGTGGGGACGCCCGAGCAGGTGTTTCACCACCCGGCATCCGAGTTCGTGATGGACTTCCTGGGCAACGTGAACCTCTTCCACGGGCGGATCGAGGCCGGCAAGGCGGTGTTTGGGCCGCTGGCTCTCGATCACTCCGGCGCGGAAGGGCAATCGGCCCGGCTGTTCGTGCGGCCGCACGAACTGGACATTCACCGCCATCCCAACGGCAAGCCCAGCCTGCGGGCGCGCGTGCTTAAGGTGCAATCGGCCGGTTCTCAAGTGAGGGTGGAACTGGAGGCCGAAACCGGCGACGCGCTGACGGTCGCGATGGCCCACGCGCAGTTCCGCGAGAGCGGCGTCAATCCGGACGATTGGGTGTTTGTGGGCCTGCGCGACGTGCGGATCTTTACGGAGGATTACAGCATTTGAGGCGGGGGACGACACCGCGCGGACAAGCGTCGAGACGAGTCTCGACGCGGCAGGCACGAGTGCCTGCGCCACGGTCGCTTTGCATGGGGGACCACAGCATTTGAATCAGAGGCTCACACATCTTCGGCTGCTCGAGGCGGAGAGCATACACATCCTGCGGGAGGTGGCGGCGGAGTTCGCCCGCCCGGTGATGCTCTACTCGATCGGCAAGGACTCCTCCGTGATGCTACGGTTGGCGCAGAAGGCGTTCTACCCGGACAAGATTCCCTTTCCGCTGCTGCACGTGGATACCGGTTACAAGTTCCAGGAGATGATCGAATTCCGCGACCGGTACACGGCCCAGATCGGCGTCAGACTGATCGTTCACCAGAATCGGCGGGCGCTCGATGAGGGCGCCAACCCGTTTCGCCTGGGCACGCAGAAGTGTTGCGGCCTGTTGAAGACGCGCGCGCTGTTGGAGGCGCTGACGGAGGGTGGATTCGACGCCGCGTTCGGGGGCGCGCGGCGGGAAGAGGAGAAATCGCGCGCCAAGGAGCGCGTCTATTCGTTCCGCGACGCCCTGGGCCAGTGGGACCCGAAGAACCAGCGGCCCGAATTGTGGAACCTGTTCAACGGCCGGATCGACAAGGGCGAGAGCATCCGCGTGTTTCCGCTTTCGAACTGGACCGAGCTCGATGTCTGGCACTACATACACCTGGAGCGGATCCCGGTGGTTCCGCTCTACTTCGCCAAGCTGCGGGAAATGGTGGTGCGCGGCGAAACGCTGATACCCGTAGAGCACGACATTCCGCTCGCGCCGGGAGAGCGGCCGCAATGGGTGATGTGCCGCATGCGGTCGCTGGGATGCACGCCCTGCACCGGCGCGGTTCCCTCGGAGGCGGACACCGTGCCCAAGATCATCGCGGAGCTGGTGGCGCTGCGCCGCTCGGAGCGCGAGAACCGCATCATCGATCACGACCAGGAAGGCTCCATGGAGTTGAAGAAACGCGAGGGGTATTTCTGATGCCGCTGGCTGAAGCACCCCAGGCCGTCCCGGACATCGAAGCCTTCCTCGAGGAGGATCAGCGGAAGGACCTGCTGCGGTTCACGACGGCCGGCAGCGTGGACGACGGGAAGTCCACGCTGATCGGCCGGCTGCTCTACGATTCCCGCGGCGTTTACGAGGACCAGATCGCGGCCGTCAAACGATCCACGGTAAATCGCTCGACGGGGAAGATCGATTTCTCGCTGCTGACCGACGGGCTGCGGGCCGAGCGCGAGCAAGGCATCACCATCGACGTGGCCTATCGCTACTTCGCCACGTCCAGGCGGAAGTTCATCATCGCGGACACTCCGGGCCACGAGCAGTACACGCGCAACATGGCCACCGGGGCTTCGACGGCGGACCTGGCGGTCGTGCTTATCGACGCGCGCAACGGCGTGCTTTCGCAATCGCGGCGCCATGCATTTATCGCCACGCTGCTGGGGATCCGGCACATCGTCGTGACGGTGAACAAGATGGACCTGGTCGATTTCCGCGAGGATGTGTTCGAGCGCATTCGCGAGGAGTTCGCCGGTCATCTGAAACGCCTCGGCGTGGAGGGCGCCCGCTTCATTCCCATCAGCGCGCTTGACGGAGACAACGTGATCGCCCGCAGCGCGCGTACCCCGTGGTATCGGGGCGAGAGCCTGCTCGAATACCTGGAGAGCGTGCCCCTGGACGGCGACCGCACGCGCGGTCCCATGCGCTTCCCGGTCCAGATTGTGATCCGGCCCGGCCTTGATTTCCGTGGCTATGCCGGTCAGGTAGTTTGCGGAGTCATACGGCGGGGCGACCCGGTGATGGTGCTTCCCTCGGGACGCGCCAGCCGGATCAAGTCGCTGGCGGCGTGGGGCGGCGATGTAGCCGAGGTCCCCGCGCCGATGCCGGCAACGGTGTGCCTGGAAGACGAGCTGGACGTCAGCCGCGGAGACATGCTGGTTCACCCGGCCGAGGCCCCGCGCGTGTCGCGGCACTTCGAGGCCGCGCTGGTGTGGATGAACGAGCAGCCGCTGCGGCTCGACCGGCCGTACCTTCTCAAGCACACCACGCAACAACTGAGGGCAAACGTCACGGCCATCGCGCACCGGGTGAACATCAACACCCTGGCCGAGGAGCCGGCGGACGCGCTCGAGCTGAACGAAATCGGCCGCGTCGCCATCGAGACGGCGCGTCCGCTGTTCTTCGACGCATACACGGCCAACCGTTGGACCGGCAGCTTCATTCTGATCGACCCGATCGGCAACTCGACCGTGGCGGCGGGCATGATTCAGGAGCCTGAGCGCCCGACCACCGCCGATCGCGCGGCGCGCTCCGCACTGCTCGAGCTGGAGTTTCAGGCCGGCCGCCTGACTCCGGCGGAGCGGTTCGCCCGCGCGGGCCATTACCCGGCGGCCATCTGGCTGCCGGCCCGGCGCGAGCTGGCGTATCTCCTCGAGAGGCGGCTGTTCCAGCGCGGCTGCCAGGTCCACGCTCTGGCCGAGGACGTCGAGAGCGCCATCCTGCCGGAGCTCGCCGCCCTGCTGACCGCGGCCGGGCTGATCGCCATCTTCTCGGTTTCGAATCCGGACCTGGCCGAGCGGGAGCGGGCCAAGGCGGAGGTGGGAGGCGGCCGCTTCTTCCATTTCGAGGCGCAGAGCCTGGCGGCCAACGACGAAGAGGCGGTGCGCCAGATTTGCGCGACCCTGGAGGACCACGGCGTCCTGCTCCAGGGCGATCTCAGCGGGGCAGAGGGGATTTAGGGGGGCGGGGACAAGCGCCGGAGGCGAGTCTCGGCGCGGCAGGCAGGAGTGCCTGCGCCACTACTGGGGAGGCCAATGGCAGAAGATTTGATCCGCGAGGTCCTCGAGCGACACACCGGACGGCCGTGCCTGGCGTGCAGCTTTCAGGCGGAGGATATGGTGCTGCTCGATATGCTGCGGAAGCTGCGCCCCGAAATTCCAGTCCTGTTTCTCGACACGGGCTATCACTTCAAGGAGACGTACGAATATCGGGATCGCATGGCGCAGCAATGGAGGCTGAACCTGGTGAATCTCGAGCCGGAGATGACCGTCGCAGAGCAGGAAGGCAGCTTCGGCAAGCTCTACGGCACGCATCCGGACCAGTGCTGCAAGATGCGCAAAGTGGAACCGCTGCTGCGCGCTCTGGCGAACTACGAGGTCTGGTTCACGGGACTTCGCCGCGAGCAGTCTCCCACGCGCGCCAACCTGGAGCAGGTGGAGCGGCACACGCTCCCCTCGGGGAAGACGCTAGTCAAAGTAAGTCCGCTGGCCTTCTGGAGCTGGAAGGAGGTCTGGAGTTATTTGCGCGTGAACGAAATCGATTATCTGCCGCTCTACGACCAGGGCTACCCGAGCATCGGCTGCGAGCCTTGCACCGCGTTACCCGTGGATGCGGGAAACCTGCGCTCCGGGCGGTGGGGGGGCCAAAAGCTGGAGTGCGGCATCCACACTTTCGATGCCGGAAAGAGGACCGCATGAGCAAGGTCTACCTGATTGGCGCCGGGCCGGGCGATCCGGAGCTGCTGACCGTCAAAGCGGAGCGAATACTGCGGACGGCGGACGTGGTGCTCTACGACCGCCTGGTGAGTCCCGAAGTGCTCCTGCTCGCCAATCCGGCAGCGGAGTTGATCTACGCCGGCAAGCGTGAGGGCGAACAGGAGAGCGCGCAACAGGTCATCTTTGACCTGCTGCTGAGCTTCGGCCGCGCCGGCAAGACCGTGGTGCGCCTGAAAGGCGGGGACGCGTGCGTCTTCGGACGGGGCGGGGAAGAGTGGCTTCTGCTGGCGCGGCAGGGCATCGAGGTGGAAGTGATTCCGGGCATTTCCTCGGCGCTGGCAGCTCCGGCGCTGGCGGGCGTTCCGCTCACCTACCGCGGTCTGGCGCGCGGCTTCGCCGTGGTGACGGGGCACAGTTGCGACGCGGTGCGGTGGGAAGACTACGCGCGCGTGGATACGCTGGTGGTCCTGATGGGAGTCAAGGAACGAGCCCGGATCGCGCGCGCGCTCGTCCGCGCGGGACGGCCGTCCAGCGAGCCCGCCGTCTTCGTCGAGCGTGCGACAACACCCGGGGAACGGGTGATCGACACCACGCTGGGCGAAGTGGCCGCCGGCGCCGCGGAGGTGGAGTCGCCGGCCGTTTTCGTCATCGGCGCCGTGGCGGGACTTCGCGTGGAGCTGGGCGCCGCCGTCCGTGAGGAGGCCGCCGCGTGAGTTCCCCCGCCGAAACCGTGAAGGCCGCCAGCCGGCACTTGCGCGGCCGGATTCTGGAGGAACTGGTTCTCGAGCGGCCCGATTTCACCAAGGAGACGGTCCAGATCCTGAAGTTCCACGGCACTTATCAGCAGGCCGACCGCGATCTCAGAAGGACCGGGCAGCCGCAGGAAATCGGCTCGATGGTGCGCGTCGGAATTCCGGGCGGCGCGCTGTCGGCCGCGCAGTACCTCGAGCTAGACCGGCTCGCGGACGAAGCGGGCGATGGCGGCTTGCGCATCACCACACGCCAGGACATCCAGTATCATCGCGTTCGCAAGCCGAACCTGCGGGCGCTGATGCGCGCGCTGAACGCGAACCTGCTGACGACGCTGGCGGCCTGTGGCGACGTGGTGCGTAATGTGGTCTCGTGCCCGGCGCCGCTGGGCGATCCGGAACGGAGCCGCATTCAGGACCTGGCGCAATCGCTGGGCCGGGCGCTGAAACCGAAGACGCACGCCTACTACGAAATCTGGCTGGATGGCGAGAGGGCGGTTTCGGCCGAAAGTGGGGCCGCGGAGGACGAGCCGCTCTACGGCGCGACCTACCTGCCGCGGAAATTCAAGATCGGCCTCGCCGCTCCGGGCGACAACTGCATCGATGTCTACTCGAACGA
The DNA here is from genome assembly GCA_963719445.1 of Bryobacterales bacterium. Classification (GTDB taxonomy): domain Bacteria; phylum Acidobacteriota; class Terriglobia; order Bryobacterales; family Bryobacteraceae; genus DASWZN01. The sequence goes on along the minus strand of OY970385.1, from coordinate 236,064 downwards.
TGTCGGCATCGTTCCCGGCCGCCGCGGCTTCACGCTGCTGGTGGGCGGCGGAATGGGTATGAGCCCCGGAGTGAAGGCAACCCACCCACGCCTAGCCGAGCCGCTGTGCTCCATCGAGCCCGAGCGCCTGCAGGCTGCGGTCGAGACCATCGTCGCCCTGCACCGCGACTACGGCAATCGCAGCAACCGCAAGCTGGCGCGGCTCAAGTACGTGATCGAGGAGTGGGGCATCGATCGGTTCAAGGCTGAATTCGAATCGCGGATGGGAGGGACGGTCGCGCCGCCGGAACGGCTCGAGTGGGCCAGCTCGGCGGATCACCTCGGATGGCGCGCCCAGGCGAACGGATCGTCGTTCCTCGGCGTGCCGGTTCCGAGCGGCCGCGTTCGCGACACTGCCGAAGTCCGGTGGCGGACGGCGATCCGCGAAGTGGCGAAGCGGTTTCGCCCCGGAATCCGTTTCACTCCGCAGCAGAACATTCTCCTCACGGATGTTCCGCCCGAGGCGCGCGCGGAAGTGGCTCGCGCCCTGGGCGCACACGGCATTCGCCTGGGCGAGAAACTGCCGCCGGTGGTGCGCGACGCGCTGGCCTGCGTGGCGCTCCCTACCTGCGGCCTTGCCATCACGGAAGCGGAACGCGTTCTGCCCGAGATCGTCGTGGGAATTCACGGCGCATTGGCGGAGACTGGACTGGGCGGCGAATCCATCTCCATCAGGGTTACCGGCTGCCCCAACGGTTGCGCGCGACCCTATACAGCCGAGATCGGCCTGGTAGGACAGAGCGTGAATCTCTACCGGATCTACCTGGGCGCGTCTCCCCTGGGAACGCGGCTGGGCATGCCGTTTGCCGACAACGTTCCCCGCAGCGAGATCGCCGCCCGGCTGCGGCCTGTGTTCAACCTCTATGCAGAGCGACGTGGAACAGGCGAGGCTTTCGGAGACTTCTGTCACCGGATGGGAGTCGCGGCGCTCGGAGCCGCGCGGACGATGGCTGCCAGATGAGCGCGTTCTACCCGGTCCTGCTGAAACTCGAAGGCAAGCGCTGCGTCGTAGTCGGAGGCGGCGCGGAGACAGGACAGCGGGTTCTAGGTCTGATCGAGGCAGGCGGAGAAGTCACGCGGATCGCTCCCGTGGCGTCTGAGGAGACCGCGCGGCTCGCTCGGGAAGGGCGCATTCGCTGCCTGGCGCGCGAGTACCAGCCCGGCGACCTCGACAGCGCATTCCTGGTCATCGCGTGCCTCAGCGACCGTTCCCGCAACGCGGAAATCTGGGCGGAAGCCGAGGCCCGCGGCATTCCATTCAACGCCACCGACGACAGCCCGCATTGCACGTTCATTTTTCCTGCCATCCATCGCCAGGGCGACCTGGTAGTGGCGGTGTCTTCGAGCGGAAAGAGTCCCGCGCTGGCGTCGCGCATTCGCGATCGCATCGCTCGCGACCTCGGGCCGGAGTACGCCGAGTTCCTGGAACTGCTGGGTCAGTTGCGCCCCGAGATCGCCGAACGCTTTCCCGCCTTCGAGCGGCGGCGCGAGGTCTGGTATCGCCTGGCCGACTCGGAAGCCATCGTCCAACTCAAGGCAGGCAAGCGCGAGGACGCCCTGGCCGCGCTCCGCAACGTGCTCGACACCGGCGGGAGGGACATCCCATAGTGGAGCGGACATTTGAGACGAGCCTCGTGGGGCGGGCCTTCAGCCTGCCGCGTGTCTTGCGTCGCCGTCTGCAATTGCCGTTTATGGACCCCTTCACGTGATCCAGACGGGTGCTGGTATGGCCGCTCTGATCGCCATGACGGTGACCGGCGCCATTCTGGCGAGTTCAAGGCGCCTTCCAAGGCAGTTCTGAACGACTGCGCCACGCCGCCCTCTACGGTGCGAAGTAGCCGTTGATGTCCAGAATCACGTGCGTCGGGTTGGTGACGAAGACGCTGATCGCTCCGTTCGTCCCCGCCGGCACGATCGCCGCGTTCGCCACCACCGACCCGTCGTAGGAGTTCAGGGTGGAAACGAGCGGCTGCGGGGAGCCCGCCGGCCAGACAGTGAGATAGGAGAGCGGGCCGTCCGGCACCACGGTCACATTGACCGCATAGGCCACCGCCGTCGAGGGGATGGCGCAGCCGCTCGCCGGAATCGCGAACGAGCACGCCGTTGCGGCCTCCAGCTCCGGGCCGCCGAAGGGGCCCGCGGCGTTGCGCGTGTCGGCAACCCGGCACGGCGTCACCGGGTAGAACGACAGCGCGCCCGGGGAGCCGGGGGCGGCGAAATAGCCGTTCGCATCGAGGATGACGTCAGTCGGGTTGGTCGCGAAGACCAAGATCGATCCGTTGGCTCCCGCCGGGACGATTGCGGCATTCGCCACTACCGTGCCGCTCCAGGAGTTCAGCGTCGAGACCGGCGGCTGCGCCTGCCCGGTGGGCCACGTCGCCAGATGAAGCGCGCACCACGGGATCTTATGCCATGATTCAATGACGCAAACCCCGCATGTGCCGGGCGCTCGGCCATTCTGCTATCTTCGGAGAGCGAGGCGGCTCGTACTCCCGGAGGATAAGCATGCGATCCGTTGCCATGATCCCGAGGATTTCGCTGGCCTTGTCCGTGGCGCTTCTCCTGGCCGGCGCGTTCGTCTCCCGCGCAGACGCCGCCGACGTTCGCGTCGAGGCGATCATGATCAAGCCCGCTAGTCCCGGCCCGTCAGCCCTGTGCGAACTCACGGCGCGCTTGAAGAACGCCGGCAGCCGAAGCGTCTCCTATTTCAGGTTCAGCGTGAAGATCGACGGCCAGGATGTGCCCGTGTACAAGCTGTACACTTACGCGGTCAATATCGGCCCCGGTGCGGCTGGCGAGCTGGCGCTCAACAATTTCTACAGCCCAGCGGAGGCAAGAGCCTTCGAAGTCCAGGTGACACTCGTCGAGGCTCAGTGGGTGGACGTGAAGAAGGACGGTACGAGCACCACGACTACCCCTTCCGGTGTGGTCGCAGGGCTGCCTGTGGGCGCCTCTCTCTCGGTGAAGGTGTCGCCGTCGAAGAGTTGAGTGGGAGCGCGCTCCGGGTGCGATGGCGGCAAGGCTTCTCGGCGGCCGGGGCGCTCCTCCGAGAGGGCGGGGTCAAACCATGAAGGTTCTGCTCATCTCCGCGAACACCGAAAGAACGACCATCCTCCCGCTGCCGCTGGGCCTGGCCTGCGTCGCTGCCGCCTGCCGGAGGACTGGCCACGAAGTGGTTTTGCTGAACCTCATGTTTGAGGGCGACACGGAATCGTCCCTCAAGGGCTGCATCGCGGGATTCCGCCCCGATGTCATCGGCATCTCAGTGCGCAATATCGATGACCAGAACATGGCCAGCCCGAGGTTCCTGTTGCCTCCGATCCATGAGGTGGTGGTCACTTGCCGAAGCCTGTGCGATGCCCCGATCGTTCTTGGCGGAGCCGGCTACAGCATTTTCCCCGAGAGCGCCTTGCGATACCTGGAAGCGGACATGGGCATCCGGGGTGAGGGGGAGACCGTTTTCCCTGCGCTGCTGGAGCGCCTGGCGAAGGGTACCGACGTGTACGGTCTCCCAGGCCTTTACCTTCCGGGCCGGCCGCCCGCCGGCAGAATCTTCGCAACGAATTTGGACGACCTGCCGCTTCCGGAACCCGAGCTTTGGATTCCAACCGTTTCCGGTCTCGGCGAACTCTGGATCCCCGTACAGGGCAAGCGTGGCTGTCCGATGGGTTGCAGCTTCTGCTCGACGAAAGACATCCAGGGAACATCCATCCACCGCCGCTCTCCGGAAGCGATCGCGAAGTGGCTGGAGGAGACGGCGTCGCGAGGATTCCGCGACTTCGTCGTTGTCGATAACACGTTCAACATCCCGCCTTCTTATGCCAAGGGGCTTTGCCGGGCGATTGTGGAACGATCTCTCGGCCTCAATCTGTGGGGCATCGTCTACCCAAAGTGGGTCGATCGCGAGCTGGTGGAACTGATGGCGCAGGCCGGCTTCCGCCAGATCAGCCTGGGCTTTGAAAGCGGCTCAGACCAAATGCTGAGAAGCTTCAACAAGAGGTTCAAGGCCGAGGAGGTCCGGACCATCGTGAAGATGTTCGGTGGAACCGGCATCGCGCGGATGGGCTTCCTGCTGCTGGGCGGACCGGGGGAAACCACTAAAACGGTCGAGGAAAGTCTTGCCTTCGCCGACTCGCTGGATCTGGAGTCGCTGAAGATCACCGTGGGCATTCGGATCTATCCCCAGACCGCGCTTGCCGCCACGGCGCTCGCCGAAGGGGTAATCCAGCCGGATGAGGATCTGTTGTGGCCCCGGTTTTACCTGGCTGCGGGGTTGAAGGATTGGCTCCTGGAACGGGTTGCGGCCTATCGGGCGTCACGCTCCTGGGCAATGTGAGATCGGGGAGGCACATATGTGTCTCGAAACGTTCACGCGCGTAACCTATGACCACGATGTGCCTCGGAGTATCATCCGCCCCCGCTTGCGCCGGCCCGCCGCGATGCGGTGTGATGGGCGCATGCGCATGCTTCGGCTCCTGACACTGCTTCTGGCCGCCGCCTTCGCGGGCGCCGCCGGTAACCCCGCCTACTTCGTCTACGCCGGCACTTACACCGGCCACGGCAGCCAGGGCATCTACGTCTACCGTTTCGACGCGGCCACCGGCGAGCTGACCAGTCTCGGCCTCGCGGCTCAAACCCAAGACCCTTCCTTCCTCGCCGTCCGTCCGGGTGGCGCGTACCTCTATGCCGTCAATGAAGGCGGCGCGGGTTTCGTCAGCGCCTTCCGCGTCGACCGCAAGACCGGCAAGCTCACGCCGCTCAATCGCGTTTCGTCGCGCGGCTCGAGTCCTTGTGCGCTTTCCGTCGATTCTACGGGCAAGTTCGTCGTGGCGGCCAATTACGGCAGCGGAAGCGTCGTTTTGTTCCCCATCAAGGCGGACGGCAGCCTGGCCCAGCCCACCGTCTTCGACCAGCATGAGGGTTCGAGCGTGGATCCCCAGCGCCAGGAAGGGCCGCACGCGCATTCCGCCATCTTCTCGCCGGATAACCGCTTCGTCCTGTCCGCCGACCTCGGCGTGGACCGGATCTACATCTACCTCTTCGACGCGGCACGCGGCGTTCTCTCGCCGGCCGGGTCCGCAGACGTCCAGCCGGGATCGGGCCCGCGCCACCTGGCATTCCATCCCGATGGCAAGTTCGTTTACGCGATCAACGAATTGACATCGACCGTCACCGCGTTCGCGTGGGATCCGATGACGCTCAGAAAAACCGCTACCGTCGCCGCCCTGCCCGAGGGTTACCAAGGGCCTAAGAGCGGCGCCGAGATTCAGGTGCATCCGAACGGCAGGTTCCTCTACGCCTCCAACCGCGGCGAGGCGAACGACATCGCGATCTTCAGCATCGACGCCCAGACCGGCAGGCCTACGCCGGCCGGACACGTGGCGAGCGGCGGCCGTACGCCGCGTAGTTTCAGCCTCGATCCCACAGGCCGGTACCTCCTCGTCGCCAACCAGGATTCGAACAACGTGGTAGCGTTTCGCGTCGACCCGATCAATGGCCAGCTCACCCCAACCGGCAAGACCGTCGCCGTCTCCGCGCCCGTCTGCGTGCAGTTCGTTGCCGCGGAGTAATCAGCCATGCTGACCGGCCCGCGGCTGACGGCCGCCCGATTCCCTGCGCCCCACCACACCGTCGCGCGATAATGTTTCCAGAATGTTCCGCGCCATCAAGGAGCAGATCGACACTATTTTCCGGGAAGATCCCGCCGCCAAGAGCGTTATCGAGATCTTTTTCTGTTACCCCGGATTCCACGCCATCCTGCTCCATCGCCTGGCGCACCGGCTGTACCGGGCGCGGTTCTCGACCGTGGCGCGCATCGTCTCGCAATTCAGCCGCGCGCTGACCGGCATTGAAATCCACCCCGGCGCCACCATCGGCCGCCGCTTCTTCATCGACCACGGGATGGGCGTGGTCATCGGCGAAACAGCCGAAATCGGCGACGACGTGCTGCTCTACCAGGGAGTCACCCTGGGCGGTACCGGCAAAGAGAAGGGCAAGCGCCACCCGACCATCGGGAACCACGTCGTCATCGGCACGGGCGCCAAGGTGCTCGGCAACATACTCATCGGCGACCACGTCAAGATCGGCGCCGGCTCAGTGGTCGTGCACCCGGTTCCGGCCCACTCGACCGTGGTCGGCGTGCCCGGCCGCGTCGTGCGGATTTGCGGCGTCGAAGTCGACGACGAGCTCGAGCACGGCCAGCTCCCCGACCCCGAGGCCCAGGCCATCGACGACCTCACCACGCGCATCGAGCAGCTCGAAGCTACGGTCCGCCGGCTGGCCGAAGAGAAAACCGGCGCGGCCGCCGAGCACAACGACCGTCATCCATAGCCGTGTCGCACGCTTCAGCGTGCCGGCTTGGGCTTCAGCCCGCGCGCCGCGGGTCCGCCGCAGCGTGCGAAGATCGGGCTAGTGGAGGATTCGATGCGAGCCTGTTTGCTGCTGTGGGTTGCCGTGTCCCTGTTTGCCCAGACGCCGCCCGCCACGCGCACCGACGATGTGACCGAGGTCATTCACGGCGTCAAGATCACCGACCCCTACCGCTGGCTCGAGGACCAGACCAGCCCCGAGACGCGCGCCTGGATTGAAAAGCAGAACGCCTACGCGCGCTCCCTGCTGGACAAGATTCCGGAGCGCGAAGGCATCCGCAAACGCCTCAGCGAGCTGATGCGCTTCGACGACACTCAGACGCCCGTGCCGGCCGGTGGCCGTTACTTTTTCCTGCGGCGCGCGGCGGACCAGGACCAGGCTTCGCTCTACGTCCGCGAGTCCGGCAAGGACCGCGTGCTGGCCGCGCCGGCCGACCGCAACACCTCCCTCGAGTTGATGGACGTTACGCCGGACGGAAAGCTGCTCGCTTATGGGCAGCGGCAAGGCGGCCAGGACGAAACCACCGTCACGCTGCTCGACGTCGATTCCGGAAAGGAACTGCCCGACAAACTGCCGCGCGGGCGCTACGCCGTCGCGTTGCGGCCCGATCACAAGGGCTTTTTCTACGGCCGCCACACCGACACGGACCGCGTGTTCTACCATCCACTCGGCGCCGATCCCGCTCAGGACCGCCAGATCTTCGGCGAAGGTTACAGCGCCGAGTACTTCATCGGCCCCTCGGTTTCCGAGGATGGCCGCTACCTGACGATTCACGTCGAACACGGCAGCGCGGCCGACGAAGGCGAGATCCACGTGCAGGACCTTTTCGCGGGCGGCCCCATCCAGCCTGTGATCCGGGGCATCCCGGCGCGGTTCGCCGGGGAAGTCGCGGGCGGTACGCTGTTCGTCCAGACGAATTGGAAAGCGCCGAATGGCCGCATGCTCGTGATCGACCTCCGGGACCCCGCGCAGGAGCACTGGAAGGAAATCGTGCCCGCCGGTCCCGATGCCATCCAGCACTTCAGCCTGGCGGGCGGCAAGCTGTTCGTCACCTACGTGCACAATGTGTCATCGGTGACGCGCGTCTTCAGCCCAGAGGGGAAGCCCTTGGGCCGGGTCCCGCTGCCGGCTCCGATCGGGACCGCGGGCGGCCTCTCCGGCCAGTGGGGCGGGAAGGAAGCCTTCTTCCGCTTCGAGTCGTTCCACACGCCGCCCTCGGTGTGGCGCTACGACACGGCGGCCGGAACCACCGCGCCGTGGGCCGAGCCCGAAGTGCCGCTCGACGCCCGCCGGCTCGAGCTCAAGCAGATCTGGTACGCGTCGAAGGACGGCACGAAAGTGCCCATGTTCCTTCTCCACCGCAAGGGGATCAAGCTGGATGGCTCCAACCCGGTGCTCCTCACCGGCTACGGCGGCTTCACCATCAGCATGACGCCCAATTACAGCGCGCAGGCGGTTCTGTGGGCTGAGCGCGGCGGAGTGTTCGCGGTGCCGTCGCTGCGCGGCGGCGGCGAGTTCGGCGAGAAATGGCACCTGGCCGGCATGCGCGCCAACAAGCAGAACGTCTTCGACGATTTCACGGCCGCGGCCGAGTGGCTCATCCAAAACGGTTACACCAGTCCGGGCAGGCTCGGCATCTGGGGCGGCTCGAACGGTGGCCTGCTGGTGGGCGCCGCCATGACCCAGCAGCCCGGCCTGTTCCGCGCGGTCGTCTGCACCTACCCGCTGCTCGACATGCTGCGCTACGACCGGTTCCTGGTGGCCAAATGGTGGGTGCCCGAATACGGCTCGGCCAGCGATCCTGAGCAGTTCAAGTGGCTCTATGCCTACTCGCCGTATCAGCACGTCAAGGCGGGCGCAAAGTACCCGGCGGTGCTGTTCGTGACCGGCGATTCCGACACCCGCGTGGCGCCGCTCCATGCCCGCAAGATGACGGCGCTCATGCAGGCCTCGACGGCCTCCGGTCTGCCGGTCCTGCTACGCTACGACACCCGCGCCGGCCATTCGCGCGGCGAGGCGCTGACCTCCCAGATCGACGAGCGCGCCGACACGCTCTCGTTCCTGTGGTGGCAGCTCACCCGAACAAGCTGAAGAGAACGCTGAAAAAGGCCAGGAAAGGCCAAAGCATTGATGGCCGCTGATAAACGCCGATAAACGCTGATTGAAAACAAGTGATTGATCCGCGTTGAAGCATGTCCTACAGGGCTGCTTCGCCGCGGTCGTCGTTGCGGATGCGGATCGCCTCCGCGATTTCGGAAATGAAGATCTTCCCGTCGCCGATGTTGCCCGTGCGCGCGGCCTCTGTGAGCGTGCGGATCACGTCTTCCTTGCGCTCGGCGGCAACCACGATTTCGAGCTTCACCTTGGGCAACAGGTCGACGTTGTACTCGCGGCCGCGGTACACCTCTTTGTGGCCTTTCTGCCGGCCATGACCGCGCACTTCGAGAACCGTAACGCCGTCGATGCCGCCGGCCTTCAAGGCCTCCATCACGGCGTCCAGCTTGAAGGGTTGTATGATCGCTTCGATTTTGAACATGGGGCTACGCCTCGAAATTGTACCCTTCTTCGCCGTGCAATGTCAGGTCCATGCCGGCGTCCTCTTCGCGCTCGCCGATGCGTAGCGGCGTGACCAGCTCGGTCAGCTTGAGCGCGATCAGCGTGCCCACCATACCCAAGCCGATCCCGATGCCCGCCCCGATGAGCTGATTCACCACCTGCATCGGGTTGCCGTCGATCCAGCCCAGGGGCGCAGCCTGCCCGTTGGCCAGCTTCAGCGCGGAGTTCACGGCCCTGGTCGCAAAAACGCCGGTCAGCAGGCATCCCATGAGACCGCCTGCGCCGTGGACTCCGAAGACGTCCAGCGAATCGTCGTAGCCGAACTTCTCCTTGACCACCGAGACCATGAGGAAGCACCCCGCGCCTGCCACCAGGCCGATCAGAATCGCACTGAAGGGCTGGACGAATCCCGCCCCCTGCGTGACGGTCGCGAGGCCCGCCACGGCGCCCGAAATGGCGCCCAGAGCGCTGGCCTTTCCGTTGCGAATCCGCTCGGCGGCCATCCAGGCAACGGCCCCGGCCGCCGAGGCGAAGTGCGTCGCCACGAACGCGCTGGTCGCCAGCGACGAGGCCGCCAGCGCGCTGCCCGCGTTGAACCCGAACCAGCCCACCCACAGCAGGCACGCGCCGATGAAGCTCAGCACCAGGTTGTGCGGCGCCATTTTCTCGTGCGGGTAGCCCTGCCGCTTGCCGATGTAGAGCGCCGTCACCAGCGCCGAGAATCCCGAGCTGATGTGCACCACCGTGCCGCCGGCGAAATCGAACACCGGAAACCTGCCGCCGAGGTAGGCGTTGAGGAATCCGCCTTGGCCCCACACCATGTGCGCGATAGGGAAGTAGACCAGGAACATCCACAGCGTCGAGAAAACCAGCATGGCGCTGAAGCGCACCCGTTCGGCAAACGCGCCCGCAATCAGCGCGGGCGTGATGATGGCGAACATGAGCTGGTACACCATGAAGGTTTGGTGCGGGATGGTGGGCGCATAAGTCGCGTTCGGCTCGGCGCCGACGCCGTGCAGGAAGAGGTAGCGCAGATCGCCGATGAACGGGTTGCCGCCGCCGAATACCAGGCTGTATCCGCACACGGCCCACAGCAGCGTGACGACGGCCATCATGCCGAAGCTCTGCATCATGGTGCCGAGCACGTTCCGCTTCCGCACCAGGCCGCAGTAGAACAGCGCCAGGCCCGGCCCGGTCATCATCAGCACCAGCGCGGAGCTGATCAGCATCCACGCATTGTCGCCCGCCGATTGCGACGACCTGACGGCCGCTTTTAGGGCGGCCATTTCGGCTCCGGCCCCGGTGGCCGTTTGAGCCCAGACGGAGGAGCACAGCAAAAGCACGCCTACAACAATCCGGTGAAACAACGTGGTCTCCTAGACAGACGGGGTTCTGGCTCGCAGACAGGGCGAGTAACTCACAACGATAAGGGGAAAGCGGCTGATCGCGCCACAAGAAAGTTTGGATGGGGCGGATAGAAAGTACTTATGGGGTCCGGCACAGCCGCGCCGCCATACACGAATTGCGGCGTGGATCCAGCTTAGCGATGCAATCACTTAACCGCCTTCAGGCTTAGGCCAACCGCACCCTTACCGTCACGCTGTGGTGATGGCGTCGAGCCCGCGAATTCTCGCACCGCCCCCGGCCGGATCAACGGGCGACGCGCGTCAGCGCGCGTCCCCGAACGCATACCGGAACCCGTTCTCCACAATTCCCGCTAATTCCCCATCCGTGAAGCCGAATTCCCGCGCTGCCAGCTCGTATTCCCGCGTGAGCGTGGTGTGAAACATCGCCGGATCGTCGCTCGCCAGGACGATCGGCACGCCCGCATCATAGATGCGCCGCACCGGGTGCTCGCTCAAGCAGCGTACCACCCGCGTCGCCACGTTGCTCGAAATGCAGATCTCGAGCGGGATGTCGCGCTCCCGAAGGTGGGCGAGCAGCTTCGGGTCGCCGGCCGCGCGGATGCCGTGGCCGATCCTCTGGGCCCCCAGCCGCACCGCGCCCCACACCGATTCCGGCCCGGCGCTCTCGCCCGCGTGGATCGTCAGATGCAGCCCCGAATCGAGCGCGAACCGGAACACGTCGCCGAACCACTCCACCGGCCCCGCCACCTCGTCTCCCCCGATCCCGAAGGCGATCGTGCCGCGGCCCACCCGCTCGGCCGCCAGGCGCGCCACTGCCCAGGCGTGCTCGACGCCCCACTGCCGCGTCGCGTCCAGAATCCACCGCACCTCGATCGGCGACTCCTCCGCCACCTCCTGCAAGGCGTCGTAGATCGGTGCGAACTCCTGGCCGCGCCACAGCACCAGCCCCGCCGAAATCGTGATCTCCGCGTAGCGCACGCTTTCGCGAGCCAGCCGCGCCAGCGTCCGGCGTGCGATGAGCGCATAGTCCTCCGGTCTGTTCAAGTGCTCGACGAGCCACTTGTAGCTCTGGATGAAGCCGGCGAAGTCCGCATACTCGTAACGCCCGCGGACCTCCTCGGGCGTGAGCGAGGGATCGAGCTCGCACAGCGTCTCCGGCTCTACCGAACCCTCCAGGTGCAGGTGCAGCTCCGTTTTCGGCATCTCGTGATAGGAATTTGGCATCCTGCAATAATGATAGCGATGCGGCGGCGCACCGCCGCACGCCACACGGAGAGCAATGACTCGCGCAGATATCGAAGCGATTGTTGGCGGCTACCACAGCGACGCGTTCCAAATCCTGGGCCCGCACGCTGTGAAGCGCCGCAAGACGGCGTGCTGGGAGGTGCGCGCGTTCCTGCCCCAGGCCGCCGAGGCGGAGGTGGTTCTGGCCGACGGCCGGACCTGCCCCATGAAGAAGGTGAACCCGGCGGGCCTCTTCTTGGCTTCGCTCGGCGGTGAGCCGCGCCCCTACCGTCTGCGCCTGAAGACGGCCGGTGGCGAAACCTCCGAGATCGAGGATCCCTACCGCTTCCCGCTGCTGCTCACGGATTTCGAGCTGCACCTTTTCGGCGAGGGAACCAACTACGAGACCCAGCGCAGCCTGGGGGCGCACCTGGCGGTGGTCGAGGGCGTCGCCGGCGTGCGCTTCGCCGTCTGGGCGCCGAACGCGCAGGCGGTCACCGTGATCGGCGATTTCAACCAGTGGGACACGCGCCGCCATCCCATGCGGCTGCGCAACGACGGCATCTGGGAGATCTTCATCCCCGGCCTCGGCCAGGGCGCCACCTACAAGTACTTCATCCGCTCGCGCTTCGAGGGCTACCAGCAGATGAAGGCCGACCCTTACGCCTTCTGCTCGGAAACGCCCCCCAAGTCGGCCTCCGTCGTGTGGGACCTGGGCAACTACGCGTGGAAAGACTCCGGCTGGATGGAAGCGCGCGCCGGCGTCAATTTGCTCAAGAAGCCGGTTTCGGTTTACGAAGTGCACCTGGAATCCTGGCTGCGCGGCCCCGACAACCAGTTGCTCACCTACCGCGAGCTGGCCAAGAGCCTGGTGGAGTACGCCAGCCAGATGCACTACACCCACATCGAGCTGCTGCCCATCATGGAGTATCCCTTCTCCGGCTCCTGGGGCTACCAGGTCATCGCGTATTTCGCGCCCACCACGCGCTTCGGCACGCCCGACGACTTCAAGTACTTCGTCGATTGCTGCCACCAGGCCGGCATCGGCGTCATCGTCGACTGGGTTCCCGCCCACTTCCCCAAGGACGCGCACGGCCTGGCGCATTTCGACGGCACCGCCCTCTACGAGCATGCCGACCCGCGCAAGGGCGAGCAGCGCGAGTGGGGCACGCTGGTCTTCAACTACGGCCGCAACGAAGTCCGCGCCTTCCTGATCTCGAATGCCCTGTTCTGGCTGAAGGAGTACCACGTCGACGGCCTGCGCGTGGATGCCGTCGCCTCCATGCTCTATCTCGACTACTCGCGCAAGCCCGGCGAGTGGATCCCCAACCAGTTCGGCGGGCGCGAGAACCTGGAAGCCATCGATCTCCTGCGCAAGTTCAACGAGCTGGCGCACCAGGTGCCGGGCGCCGTCACCGCGGCCGAAGAGTCAACCGCCTGGCCGGGCGTCTCCAAACCGGTTTTTCTCGGCGGCCTGGGTTTCACCATGAAGTGGAACATGGGCTGGATGCACGACATGCTGGACTACTTCTCCAAGGAGTGCGTCCACCGCAAGTTTCATCACCACGACATCACCTTCAGCATGTTGTACGCGTTCCACGAGAACTTCGTGCTGCCCATCTCGCACGACGAAGTGGTCCACGGAAAGCGCTCCCTCATCAGCAAGATGCCCGGCGACGAGTGGCAGCGGTTCGCCAACGTGCGCGCTTTCCTGGGTTACATGTTCGGCCACCCCGGCAAGAAGCTGCTCTTCATGGGGTCCGAGATCGGGCAATACGAGGAGTGGAACTACGCCGCCGGCATCCGCTGGGAGCTGCTGCAATACGACTATCACCGCAAGCTGCAAACGCTGGCGCGCGAGCTGAACCGGCTCTACCGGGCCGAGCCCGCCATGCACGAAGTGGACTTCCACTGGAGCGGCTTCGAGTGGGTGGATTTCCACGACGTGGATCATTCCATCATCGCCTTCCTGCGCCGCGCCGAGAACCCCGACGACTTTCTGCTGTTCTGCTGCAATTTCACGCCGGTGCCGCACGAGGGCTACCGTTTCGGCGTGCCGGTTCCAGGCTTCTATGCCGAGGTGTTCAACACCGATGCCGAGATGTTCGGCGGCAGCAACATGGGCAACGCCCCGGGCATCGCCTCCGAGCCGGTCAAGGCGCACAACCGTGACCAGAGCATCCGGGTGACCCTGCCGCCCTTGGCGGTGGTGGTGTTCAAGCTCAAGAAGCCATGAACCCAACATCCACTCCGTCGTGGACCAGGGGCCCGTGCTGACGCCGCTCGATCTCGAACGACGTATCGCGCACACTGCGGGCGGCGTCATGGGCGCGCCGGGCTACAACGCCGCCCCCGAGATCCTGAAAGGTTAGCCGAATACCGCCGCCAGGGCGACCTTCCCCACGACCCACACCGCCCAGGGGATGAGCACGCCCGAGAGCGCGCTGGTCCAGCGCTTCCGGGTGGCGGCGGCCATGCCGGTCGCAAGGAGCAGGATGATCCAGAAAGAGAACACGTCGATGCTCCCCGCCAGGCTGAACAGCCAGGCCGGCACGGTGTGCGGATCCAGATAGAAGGCCAGGTTGTAGCCCGCGGGATTCTTCAGATCGAAATCCGTCGGGTCTTTGAGGAACATCACCAGCACCCCCCCGGCCATGGCCAGCACCTGCGGCACCGACGCATAGGCGGCGACCGCGAGCGACTGGCGGAACTTCACTGCGGCTCCAAGCATGTTGGTGAAGACGAACAGCAGCACGCCCGCCGTCACCACCATCCCGATCGGCGGGGCTATGACGGCCATGACCGTTCCGATCGGAGCGCCGAACTTGATCTGCATTTCGAGCGCGCGCTCGCGATCCTCCGCCGACATGCTCTGCGCTTTCGGCGAGCTTTCGAGTTGTTGCCGCATGAAGCGCTCCCATCCGACGTGGCTCGAGAAGGCGAGCATGTAGGCCAGGGAGCACGCCATGATCAGGATCATCGGAACCCACCAGCCCGGGCTCGCAGCGATATCCGCAAAGGCCGGCTTGGGGTCGACGATTACGTTAACGAGGCGGCTCGCCTCACTCATCGGCAGTGCGGGCGGTTGAGCGCCGGCGCCTTGGTTGGCAGGCATGGGTGGAATACGGGACGGCCCCCATTCCCTGGCTTCCGAACTGCCGAGGACTGTGTTCGGTTGTTTCGTGCCAGCCAGCGGTGTGGGCCTAAGCGGGACCTGACCGGTTTCCCACCAATGCCGGGCGTCCGCGGCGGCCACCTCAAGATCGATCCCCCTTTTCCTTGCGCCCTGCTCGCAAATCAGCACCGGCGCGAAGACTCCGGAAGTGGCGACGATCGTCGTGTTCATTAGAGCCGACATTCGTTGAATCTTCAAGTGAGCTTCCGCTTCGGTCAGGCAATCCGCGCGAAACTCAACGACTTCCTTCGAAATGTAGACGTACCCTTCTCCACGTGGGATTTCCGCACCCGGGTACCCACACGGGCAGGAATCGTCGGAGCAGACTCCGGGATTACGGTTGTTTCCAGAAACTTGCATGTACCTCATGGACTGGGCCTCGCTTCGATTGAGGTTGATGCGCGGACTGGCCGCGCCGCTCCCCGTAGTCTCTCACGAGATGACGCCCTCCCGCAGAGCCTGCCCGTCCCCACGATGTAGCGACTGAATCGCGCCCCCATGCTTGCCGAGGTTTGGCGAGCCGCGCGCGTCAGGAAGTCTTTCTCGGCGTTCCGCGGGCCGAGCCCACGGCGAGTCGTTAAGACGTGCGCCTCCCCTACGCCGCTTTCTGCGCCACCGCCTGCAGTCGCCGCGTCGTTTTCGTTCCGGGCGGCGTCGAGGGCTCGGCGGTTCGACGCCGTGTACCGGGTACTCCGGCAGGCTCGAGTTCGCCGCCGCCATCCGCGCGGTTCCGCTGGCGTATCCGCCCAGCGCGGCGACCCGTTCGGCGATCGTGTCGATGAACTGACGGCATGTCGGTCCCCTCCTGGAGCCGTTGTCGCGCAGCGGGCGGGGCCCTACAAACCCGCTTTGGCTTCCAGGCTGCGCCACAGATACCAGGACGCCACGGTGCAGTAGGGATGCCACTTGCGCGCCAGTTCGTCCACCTCGGCGGGCTTCGGCGTTTCGGCCAGGCCGTAGACGTTGCGGACGGCCACGCGGATTCCCAGGTCGCCCGAAGGCATCACGTTGAGGCGTCCCATCCCGAAGATGAGGAACATGTGCACGGTCCACGGTCCGATGCCTTTGATGGCGGTGAGCCGGGCGTGGACCTCCTCGTCGGAAACCGTGGTGAGGGCGGCCAGGTCCAATTTGCCCGACGCGGTCAGGCGGGCCAGCTCACGAATATACTGGATCTTCTGCTTCGAGAGCCCGATCGCCCGCAGCTTCGCCGGGCGCAGCCGCAGCACCGCCTCGGGCCTCAGCCGGCCGTTCCCGGCCGCACGAACTAGCCGCTGGAAAATGACCTCGGCGACCTTTCCGCTGAGCTGCTGGAGGACAATAGCCTTAACCAGGGTTTCGTAGTTCGGCTCCAGAAGCTCTATAAGGTATGGCCCGACCTGGCCGATCAAACGTCCAAGTACGGGATCGGAGGCCTTTAGATGATCCAAAGCCTGCTGCATGGCGAAACAGAAGCCGCGGAGCGCGCATCTAGTAGTATGCCATTCCGACAGAGGGAGTTTATGCGCCTTGTTGCCGTGTTCCTTTTGACTGCCGTTGCGGCGTCAACCCAGCAGCCCAGTGGAGAGCCGAACAACGGAGGCTGGAGGCGTGTCGATTCGCCGCCCCAGCAACAGCCGGTGGCCGCGAGCCAGGAACCCGCCCCGGCCAAGGAAGAGCAGCCGACCTTCACGGTCGGGACCGACGTGGTCAGCGTCTTCTGCACGGTCCGAACCAAGCAGGGCGGCCTGGTCGGGAACCTGGGCAAGGACGACTTCCAGGTGAGTGAAGACGGCAAGCCGCAAAGCGTCAAGTACTTCACGCGCGAGACCGATCTCCCGCTGACGATCGGCCTGCTGATCGACGTGAGCCGCAGCCAGGAGCGGCTGATCGAAGAGGAGAAGCAGGCCGCCAGCCAGTTCTTCACGCAGGTTGTGGGGAAGAAGGACCTGGCGTTCCTGATCAGCTTTGGCTCGGAGGCCGAGCTGCTGCAGGACTACACCAACTCGGCGCGGCTCCTGCGGCACGGCCTCGACGGGCTCAAGGTGAATGCGCCGCCACCCCAGGTGACCGAGAGCCCGGTGCCTACCGCTTACACGCCGCGCGGCACCATTCTCTACGATGCCGTGTATCTTGCGGCGCACGACGAGTTGCGCGGCCAGGTGGGCCGCAAGGTGATCGTGCTGATCACGGACGGCAACGACGAGGGCAGCCGCCTGAAGATCGAGGACGCAATGCGCGCGGCGCAAATGGCCGACGCCATCATCTACGGAATCGAGTATTACGATCCGGGCGCTTACGGCGGCGGGGGCTTCGGCCTGAGCCTGGGCGGAGGCGGCGGCTCGATCCTGAAGAGGATGTCGGAAGAGACCGGCGGCCGGGCCTTCCACGTGAGCCGCCGGCATCCGCTCTCAGAGGCGTTCGAAGAGATCCAGCGCGACATGCGGACGCAGTACCAGGTCGGTTACGTTTCCACCAACTCGAAAAAGGACGGCACCTTCCGGCGCATCGAGATCAAGACCAAGGACAAAGACCAGAAGGTGCAAGCGCGCAAGGGCTACTACGCCTCCCCGCCCGAGCAGAGCTGATGCCGCCCGATTTGAAGAAGCCAAGACGTTGGACCCCGACCGCGGCTACAGGTTCTCTACTTACGCGACTTGGTTTGCGCGCCGGGCCATCCTCCGGAGGCTGAAGACCACGGGCTGAAGTGCTCAAAACGTGTCCACAGGAGTGCGGACACGGCACGCTGAAGCGTGCGCCACGTCGGGCTCTACCCGGCCGGCTTCTGGTACCGGTCCCGGCGCGCGAAGTAGTCGCGGATGCACCAGTCGAGAGGGGGCATCGGCTCCAGGCCCAGGGCCTCCATCTTGGCGTTCGACAGCGCCGAGAAGCGGGGCCGGTGCGCCGCGGTGCGGTATTCGCGCTCGTCGGCCGGCCGCAATTCGGGATTGAGGCCCGCCGCTTCGAAGATCAACTGCGCGTAGCGGAACCAGGAGACGGGCGCGCCGCCGCCGACGTTGACGATGCCGGTCACGCCGCGCTCCAGCAGGTCCACCGATCGCGCTGCGAGCGCGGGCGCGTAAGCCGGCGACGCGACGTGGCTCTCCACCACGCGGATCGGCCTGCCCCCGGCGGCGAGCCTCAGCATCGACTCGATGAAGTTGCCGCGGGCCGTGTGCAGTCCGCCCGGCCCGAAGACCCCCGAAGTGCGGATGATGAGCGGCGATTCCAGGTACGCCTGCGCATAGAGCTCGCCGGCAAGCTTCGAGACCGCGTAGGCGCCGAGCGGGTGCGGAAGGTCCTCTTCGGTGTACGGCCGGCCGGCCCGGCCATCGAAAACGTAATCGGTGGAGTAGTGGACCAGCCGGGCGTTCACCTGCCGGCAGGCAAGCGCTATGTTGCGCACCGCCAGAGCGTTGACCAGGTACGCCGCTTGCGGCTCCTCTTCGGCGACATCCACCTGGTTGTGCGCCGCGGCGTTGACCACCACCTGCGGATCAACTTCGGCCAGGTGCTGCTCCACCAACGCCCGCTCGGTGATGTCCAGTTGCGCGCGGTCCGAGCCAAAAACCTCGTAGCCGCGCTTCTCGAGCTCCGCGGTTAGCTCCACGCCGAGCTGCCCCAGATTCCCGAAAACCACCGCCCTCTTTGGCATAAGTCGATACGATACCACGCCGCCGCCGGCTCCGGCGCGTGGCTTGCGGCAGGCGGAACCGCCTGCCCCACTCAGCACGGAATCCCGCAACCAAAACACCCCGGCCGCGCATCTATTGAGGCGGGGGAATGATGAAGCGGCAATCGGCCGAATACGTTCGGGTCCGCCGGATCAGGCTGGCGCTCTACGTGGTGCTGCTCACAACCCTGGCTCTCTCCGTGTACCACGGAGTGATGGGCCTGGCCGTGTCATGAGGCTCAGCGGAAGAAGCGCCACAGCGTCAGTGCGCCCAGCACCGGGATGGTGAACCCCAGCCAGTGGGCGCGAAGGAACCGGGCGATCTGCACCACGTCCTCGCGCGCCAGGGCTCGGAATCCCGGCGCCGCCGCGATGCGCTCTTCGATCAGCGCGCGGAGGTTGGCTCTGATCAGCTCCTGTGCGCCCCGGCGGTCCGCGATCACAACGGTGGCGGCGTTGGAACCGGTGGTGGATTGGGCCAGCTTGCGGCGAAGCTCCGGGGGGAGCTCGTCGACGGTGCGGTAGACGGCGGTCCGCTGGCCGTCCGCGATGAGGATGGCCGAAGTCTTCACGGTCCCGCGGCCGGCGGAGTCTTCCTTCACGCGTGTACCTCCCCGCCCTTCGGCGCCTTGTCCTCGAGCCCGGCCTTCTCCATCACGATGCCGATGAAACCCAGGGCCGCCTTGGACAGCGCCTTGTCTTTACGGTACACCAAACCCAGCCGCCTGACCATGGGCTCGGGGGCCAGCGACAAAGCCGCCAGGCGCCCGGCCCGGACGTCCTCTCGGCAGTTCGACTCCGCCAGGAACGACAGCCCCAGGCCCGCCATCACGAAGCGCTTCATCATCTCGCTCGAATCCAGCTCCATGGCGGTGTGGATCGAGTCTTCCACCAGCTCGAGCCACTCGTTTAGACGCACGCGCGTGCTCCCGTATTTCGGAAGCAGGAGCGCGTAGGGAACCAGGTCCTCCGCCGTGACGGCCTTCTTCCCGGCGAGAGGATGGCGGGCGGGAACCATCAGCTTGATCTCGTCGGAGTGAATCTTGACCACCTGGAGTTTGCGGTCCTGGATGGGAAGCTGGGTGAAGCCGAAGTCCGCCAGGTTGTCCATGATCGCTTCGGCGATCTTCGAACCGTACTGCCGCTCCACCAGCAACTGGACGTTCGGGAAGCGGCGGCTGTATTCGGCGAAGACCTCCGGCAGAACGTAGATGCAGGTGGCCTCGTTGGCGGCAATGACCAGCTCGCCGCGCGGTGTCCGCTCCAGCTCGCTGATGGCGTCCTGCGCCTGGCGGCGGAGCGACAGGATCTGCTCGGCGTACTGGCTGAAAATCTTGCCGGCGGTGGTGAGCGAGATGCGGCTCCCGAAGCGGTCGAAGAGCTGCACATTGAGCTCCTGCTCCAGTTGCCGCACCTGCGCGCTGATCGCAGGCTGAGTCCGGTAGCAGGTCTGCGCGGCCTTCGAGAAGCTCTTCAGTCGGACGATCTCAAGAAACGTGTGGAGCTGGTCGAGGTCCATACCGCCGGGAGACACATGTGCCGCTTCGGCTTGCTACCAATTGTAACAAGCGAGGGGCGGTGACGCTGGCAGACGGGAGGCCTGTCCTACGCTTCGATGGACGCCTCGGGTACGACGTCGGACTGCTCGCCGCCGCCCAGCGAGAGCACATCGACGTGCAGTCCTTCGTCCAGGTACTGCAACAGGATCTCGGTGCCCCTCTGGAAGCGCACGCCATCCCGATAGCGGTAGGCCGATGCGCTCAACTCGACGAAAGTGACTTCCTCGGTGCGCCCGACGCCGAGTTCCTGCTGCAGCTCGCGTGGGATGTCGTTCATTCGCAAGCGGGCGCCGGGCGGGATGCAGACGGCTGGGATCTGGTCGATCCTGCGCGGCGGCGGGTTCAGCCAGCTCTTCAACGCCGACCACCACGATATCCCCCTCGCGGCGCTCTGGCAGCCGGCCTTCTCCAGGTCGGCGGGAGACGCCAACCCAATCGAACTCGTCGGAAATCGATAGGTGACCAGTTCCTCTCCTTCCACTGCGAGGCGGTTAGGCGCGGCATGCAGGGAATAGTCGCACATTGTCTTATTGCCTCCTCTGAGATTCGGTCCCAGTTGACCTACCCCCATTGCATCACAGGTCGCCGCCGCCGGGGTAATCCGCCAGGAACGCGTGGCCGTTACGGCAAAACCGTGACCACTGTATCCGGTTTACGCGGGGCAGGCGCGGGACGGACCGGCGGCAATACAGTGCGGACCTTGCCGTCCACAAGCTTGACCGTGACGGTCGCGGAACCGGAGCCGTACCACCAGGTTTCGACGGCATCCGAATCCTCGTCGCCGCTGGTCTTCATGGCCGGCTCGCCGAACTTGCGGAGGAGTTCCTCCCGTTCCATGCCGGCGGCGATCAGAGCCGGATCCGGCGGGGTGACCCTGACGGCCGCCCCGGCTTGCCGGCCGGACCGGGAAGCACGACGGCTGTGGAGGAGCCGGAGGCCGGCGCTGCGGCCTGGCCAAGCGTCTTCGCCGCCTTGTCCATCACCGAGGCGGCGCCTTTGCCGACGCTCCGCATTCCGGTGGCGGAGGTGGCGTTGGCGGTGGCGGCCGCGTGCTCCACCGCATCTTGCGCCCGAGCGGCGCACGCCAGCGTCAGAAGGGCCACGGCGGGCCAGAAACCGCGAAGGTAACCCATGCGGAATCATTATGGCACCGTCCCGGCGCCGTGGCGCGGAAAAGGAGCGTCGGGTCGCGCGGCCGTCGCCCTTGTGGACTCCGCCCCGCGTCTTCTGTATGCTGTCCTCCATGCGCAAGGTCTTCCACTTCGACTCTCCCCGAGAGAAGTACCATTGCGACGCAGCCGTAGTGTGGTGCTTCGATAACCGGTTCGACCTGGGGTTCCGGAAGTTTCTGAAACGGGCCGGCGTCTTCGACTGCGATTCCATCAGGGTCGCCGGGGGCGCCAAGTGCCTGGCCAGCCCGGAGCACGAGACCGAGCGAGCGTTCGTCCTCGATCAGATTCGCAAGTCGATGCGGCTGCATGGCACCGGCCGCGTCGTCTTGATGCTCCACACCGATTGCGGCGCCTATGGCGGGCTGACGGCCTTCCACAACGATCCGCACGCCGAGGCCGAGCACCTCGCGCGCGAGATGGCGCTTGCCGCGGACTCGCTTCGCGCGGCGATCCCCGGAATCAAAGTCGAAGGCTACCTCGTCGATTTCGAGGGCGTGTGGGATGTGGAGCTGCCGGCCGATTAGACTGGCCGCGAAGCGTTCCCTGACTACCGCGGCTCAGTGCTGCGCTGCTGGCTCCCTCACAGACAGGCGCACGGCGTGGCCGGTCCGCACCGACTCTTTGGCGGCATCGAGGATCTCGACTACGTCCACGTTGATGGGTAACGCCACGAGGCCATCGAGCGGGAGGTTCGCCTTCATACGGCCCACCATATAGGCGACCGGGCTGGCGCGGTCGGGCTCGAGCGGCGGAAGCGGGAGATCCTGCGGCGGCTGGCCGGCGACCCGGAGTTCCGCCTTGCCTTCGCGCATGTTGAGGCTGCCGCCCAGGCCGAAGACTTCGAGCTCCTGGAAGCCGCGCGGCAGATCCCAGCTCGCCTCGAAGATGCCCACACCGTGCTTGTAGGAAAGCAGCATGTCGGCGTTATCTTCCACCTTGGGGAACCGGCCAGGGCGCAGGTGATTCACGGTTGCGTAGACCGCCTCGGGCCGGCCGAGATACCACAGCGACCAGAGCGCGTTGTAACAGCCGAAATCCACCAGCGAGCCTGCGCCGTTCGAGACCGGGTCGGTCAGCCAGGCGAAGAAGTACTGGTTGCGCGGACCCTCCGAGCCAGGCCCATTGTGCCCCACGGTTCCGTGCAGCCGCCATACCTGGCCGATCGCGCCGCGGTCCGCTTCGGCCTTGACGGCGTAGTTCGCCGGCCACCACACCATCTGGTAGTTGGTCATCACGCGAATGCCGTGCTGCGCGGCCAGGCGCTCGATTGCCACCGCATCCTGGTAGGTCGCCGCCAGCGGCTTCTCGAAGATCACCTGGATCTTGCGCGGGGCGCATTCCTGGACGATCTCCAGGTGGCGGTTGTTTTCGACGAAGGCCCACACGATGTCGGGCTTCACCTCGGCCAGCATCTGGCGGTAGTCGTCGTAGATGGGGACGCCGGGCGCGGATGTCCTCGCTTCGGCGACCAGCGCCGGGTTCGGTTCGGCGATGGCCGCGAGGCGGGCGGGGCCGTGGGCCTTGGCAATGGTCTCCAGGTGTCCCCAAACGTGGGAATGCACCAGGCCGACGATGGCCACTTTATAGTCTTGGGCCGCAGCAGGAACAGTGAGGGCGGCCAGCACGGTTAGGATGAGTCTCATGGCGATGCTCTTTTGCGCACGGGAATTCCGATCAGCGCGTAGGCCACGGCGGCGAAACCGATGAGGCTGAGCCAGCCGCCCCAGCCTTGGTAAAAGCTGAACTGGTTGGCGCCGGTCAGGAAGCGGGTGAGGGGGGGCACCTCGCGGACGGCCAGCACGGCCAGCAGAATTCCGACAATGGCTTCGCCCGCGATCAGGCCGGAGGCCAGCAGAATGCCGGTCTCTTCCACCTGGGCGCGCGCCTCCGGCGCGCGGCGCGCCGTGAGCGCATCGGTGATCCAGCGGAAAATGCCGCCCACGAAAATCGCCGAGACGGTCTCGAAGGGCAGGTACATGCCGACAGCGACGAGCATGGGCGAACCCGCGCCGCAGCAGATGAGCGCCACGCCGAAGGCCGCGCCGATGCCAATCAGGCCCCAGGCCATCTGGCCTCCCACGATCCCCTTGGCGAGCTGCGCCATCAGGCCGGCCTGCGGCGCCGGCAGCGCGCGGCCGCCGATTCCGGTGCCGCCGCTCGCAATATCCGCCTGGTGTAGCACGATGATGGGGCCCATCAGGAAAAATGCCAGCAGGATCACGGTAACGATTTCGACGACTTCCATCTTCCAGGGTGTGCCGCCGAGCAGGTGGCCGGCCTTGAGGTCCTGGATCAGCGAGCCGGAGACGCAGCAGGCGCAGCAGATCACGGCGGCCACGCCGAGCACCGCGCCGACGCCCGCCAGGCCCTTGACGCCGAGCGCGAGCATGACCAGTGCGGCGATCACCAACGCGGCCAGCGTCAGCCCGGAAACGGGCTGATTCGAGCTGCCGACCAGTCCTACCAGGTAGCCGCCCACGGCCGATAGCAGGAAGCCGACCAGCGTCATCAGCAGCGCCGCGACAACAGCGGAGAACAGGCCGTGCGTGAAGTAGAAGTAGATCCCGGTGGTGGGCACCAGCAGGGCCAGCACGCCGGTGAGGACCCAGCGCGGGGCGATGTCCTTCTCGGTGCGCTCGATGGCGGCGCCTTCGTGCGCTGCTTCGGCCGATGCCGCGAACGCTCCCTTGAGCGACTGCACGATGGAGGAGCGCATGGAGAACAGCGTGTGGCAGGCGCCTACCAGCATGGTGCCGACGGCGATGGGGCGGACGATGTTGTACCAGACGGTGAAGGAGATGACGTCCCAGGAAGCGCCGGCGACGCCCAGGCGGCGCGGCAGGTCGGGATCGAAGAAGAGCAGCAGCGGGATGATGACCCACCAGGCGATGATGCCGCCGGAGCCGTTGATGGCGGCCAGCCGCGGTCCGATGATGTAGCCGATGCCGATCAGCGCAGGCGAGAGAGAGGGCGTGGTCCAGGGAATGCCGCCTGCGTGGGCCACCTGGCCGAGGGGTTTGCGGTTGAGGTCGAAGTGCTGCACCACGGAGCGCGGGAAGGCCAGGAAGCCCTGGGTGAACTCGCGGAAGATGGGCAGGCCGCTATCGGATTTCAGAATCTGGACGAGCGCGCCGAATCCCATGGCGCCGAACAGGTAGCGGGGCGCGTCGCTGGCGCGGGCGCCGGCCTTAACGATTGCGGCGCTGGCCACGCTTTCCGGGAACGGCAGACCGGCCTCGACGCACAGCGGGCGGCGCAGCAGGATGATGAAGAACACGCCGATCAGGCCGCCGGCCAGCAGGATGAAGGAAGCCTGCCAGTAGTGCGATCTCAGGTCGGTCCAGAGGCGCGTGCCGCCGACGTCGGCGAGCATGAAGGCGGGGATGGTGAAGATGGCTCCCGCCACCAGCGCTTCGCCGACCGAGGCGGCGGTGCGGGCGATGTTCTGCTCGAGCACGCCGCCCTTGAACCGGGGCACGCGGAAGAGCGCCAGCGCGATGACGGCGGCCGGGATGGTGGCCGCGACGGTTTGCCCCGCCTTCATTCCCAGGTAGGCGTTGGCCGATCCGAAGACGAACGCAAGGAAAAGGCCGAGGCCCACGGCTTTCACCGTCATTTCGGGCGGGTTGTTGGCGGAAGACATACTCTCCGAGGGTAGCAGAGGGGATTGGCGGACGACGGGCGCCTATTGCACGCGGGCGCGGAGGCGTTCGTTCGAGACCAGCTCTTCGAAGATGGCCAGGACCTGCTTGCGGTAGCGGTAAAGGCGTTCGAGGTTCTCGCGGAAAGGCGACTCGTAGACAGGCGATTTCAGCCATTTGGCGAGCAGCCCGCGGGGAACGTCAATGTCCTGGCGAAGGCGTTCGGGGGAGTGGCCGCGGAGGAAAAGCCCGTAGAAGATAGCGGCTTCCTTCTGCGGAGCGGAAGGATCGAATTCATCCTTAGCCGGCATAAGACCCCGTCCCAGACCCAACGAAATTGCAGTATAAACATGCCGGGTGGGTTCAAGCAAGCGGGGTCCCCTGAGAGGGTGGGGTGGGCGAGCCCGGAAGGCGTGACCGATTGGGGCCAAAGAATTGCCACTGCGGTTCGATAAGACAGTTTATGAACACCCGCTGGTTCTCGGCCCTCCTTCTGGTTCTGGTCGGCTCCGCGATTTCGGGTCCCGAACCGCGCCTGCATTTGAAAACCAACCCCGCGGCAATGGTGCGGCCAGTCAGCCGGCGGCCTTACGGGCGGCGGCACTTCCTGCTCAAATTCTGGACGGCGCCGGGGCCGGCGGACGTGGCGGCGCTCGAGGAACGCGGCGCCGCGGTGGTGGGAGTGGTGCCGGAAACCGGCCTGATCGTGGCGGCGGAGGAAGGGACGCGTTTCGACGGCCTGGAGATTGCGGAAGCCGGCTCGCTGCGGATCGAGAACAAGATCAGCGCGGAGCTGGCCGGGGACGCCACCTGGTTCGTGGCGGAGTTTCATCCCGACGTGCGGCAGGCGGACGCCTATGCGGTGCTGCGCGAGGCCCGGATGGAGCCGCACTATCACCCCAATCTGGTGGCGCGGCACATGCTGGTCTACGGCGACATGGAACGCGCCATGCGGCTGGCCTCCATGGACGAGGTGGCATACGTCTTTCCGGCATCGGCGGATCTGGTGACGGGGACGCGGTTGCATGCCTGCGCCGGCGCGCTGACTACCAACGGCGTCATCGGGCAGAACGCCACCTCGGAGACCGGCTGGAACGGCGCTGTGCTGGAGCCGGCCACGCTGGGCTACTCGTTCGGAGCGTTGACCAACAAGCTGCCGGCCGGGCAGGTCCAATCGGTGATCTTGCAGGCGCTGGCGGTGTGGGCGCAGTACGTCCAGGTGAACTACGGGCCCGCGAGCGCGACCTCGTCGCGGACCATCGCGATTTCGTTCGTTTCGGGGAACCACGGCGACGGGTATCCGTTCGACGGCCCCGGCGGAGTCCTGGCGCACGCCTTCTATCCCGCGCCGCCGAATCCGGAGCCAGTCGCCGGCGACATGCACTTCGACGCCGCGGAGAACTGGGGAATCGGTTCGGGCACCGACCTTTTCAGCGTGGCGCTGCACGAAGCTGGACACGCCCTCGGGCTGCCGCACACCGACGTGCCGGGCACCGTGATGTACCCCTACTACCAGGCGATGACCGGCCTCACGCCGGCGGACATTGCGGCGATTCGCGGCCTGTACGCCGCGCGCGGGGTCGCGGCGCCGACGCCGACGCCAACACCCACGCCCACGCCGAAGCCGACCCCGACTCCCACGCCGACGCCCACACCCACGCCGAAGCCAACCCCGACTCCCACGCCGAAGCCGACGCCGACGCCGACTCCAACTCCAGCTCCGACGCCTACGCCGACGCCGACTCCAACTCCGGCTCCGCCGCCGGTGGATACCGTGGCGCCGGCGCTCACGGTTCTCTCTCCTTCTGGCACCAGCGTCTTGACCTATAGCGCGTCCATGGTCTTCAGCGGAATCGCTTCGGACAATGTTGGAGTGGTGAAGGTCACCTGGACGGATTCGCTCGGCAACACCGGAACCGCGACCGGAACGGCCTCATGGCAGACGGCGGCGATCCCGATGCGGCTGGGGACCAACACGATCACCATCCGCGCTTACGATGCCGCCGGAAACAGCGGCTGGCGCTCAGTCATGGTGACCAGGATCAGCCAGTAAGGACGCCACGAGCCTGGGCAGCCTGCCACGCTAGTTCTTGACGGCCACGCCGCCGAACATGGCGAAGCCTTTGACGACCAGGCGTCTGATCTCGGGGCCTTCGCCGGGCGAGGGGTGCTGCGTATCGTCCGTGTAGCCGCCGAGCAACGGAACGCCGTTGATGAAGACGCTCCACGACGGGGGCACCCGGATCTCGATGCCGCCGAACAGCGCGTTGGCGTGGATGACGGCCTCGCTCACCTGCATGGCCGCCTTGCGCAGGTCGATCTGGCAGGCGCCGAACACGGCGAAGACGTCACCACCCCGGAAATCGGTGGCGTCGCTCTTCAATTCCCCGCCGCCGAAAACGGCTAGCTCGTTGAGGGCGCCGGCAGGCCTGGCGGCAGCCTGGCTGGCGGGCCCCTCGATCGATCGCCACACCAGCAGCAACCCGAGCAAGATCAGCGCGAGCGGCCACAGAGTGCTGAATGAAACTCGCACGTATCCAAGACGGTCCAGGATCAAGAGAATTCCAGCAGCGGCCAGGATGCCGCCCCAGACCCGGCCCGTGCCCGCGCTCGAAAGCGCCAGCTTGAACAGACCCACCGCAAGCAGCGCTCCGGGCCAGAAGAGAGGATAGATGCGCGACGCATCGATGAAGCCCTGGCGGTCCAGGAAGAGGATCACGCCGAGAGCGAGGATGATGAGCCCGAGCACCAGCGCCGGCGTGACAGGCGGTGTCCGATCCATAAGCCTCCCGTAGGAAGCCTATCATCCCGCAACCGCTGGCCACCATGCTTTTCGGCCGGAGGCGGGCGGGGACCGGCGGATGGCGGGAGGCGGGCCGGGGCAGGCGGGCTGCGAGGCTGGCGGGACGGCCTGGCGGGCGCGGGTATCGAGGCTCGCAGCAAGTGTGGACGCCTGCCCCGCTTTGCCTTTGGCCTCCAATAACTGGTAAGTTAATGTTTCGATCCATGAGATTGCGGCTTGACGGGGTCTGGTCCGGGGATCCGCGGGGCTGCGGGTTGATATGGCCGAGAACACCAGCGAAGTGGTAGAAGTTGACACCTATCTGGATTCGGCGCTAGGAAGCGCCGACGAAGCGGAGCATCTGGTGCTCGGCGTGGCCCAGCAGATGGGATTCCACGAGGACGACCTGCACAAGATCGGCATGGCGGTCCGCGAGTCGATCGTGAACGCGGTGGTCCACGGCAACCGGTACAACCGCCGCAAGCGGGTTCATCTGACCGTGTTGAACGGCAAGAACCACGTTACGATCCTTGTAGGCGACGAAGGCGGAGGGTTTGACCTGGCCAGCCTGCCGGATCCGGTGGCGGAGCCGAACCTGCTCCAGCAATCCGGACGCGGGATCTTTCTGATCCGGGCGTTCATGGACGAGTTTCAGATCCGGCGGTTGAGCCCGTCGGGAACCGAAGTCAAGATAGTGAAGTACATACAATAATGCAATAGTCGAGTGCCCGATCCACCCCGCGGAGCAGCCGCGGGTTAGGCGGGCCCATAGAGGAGGATAGATTCGTGAGCGCCAAACTCAGCCCCCGCCAGGTGGGCGATGTTACTGTGATTGATGTTGCCGGCCGGATCACGCTGGGCGAAGGATCGAGCAATCTTCGCGAGGGCATCCGCGAAATGCTTGCGAAGGGCAACAAGAAAATCCTTTTGAACCTCGCGGAAGTGACTTACATCGACAGCTCCGGGATCGGCGAACTGGTTTCCGGGTTTACCTCAGTAGCCAACGGCGGCGGCCAACTGAAGCTTATCAACCTGACCAAGCGCGTGAAGGACCTGTTACAGATCACCAAGCTGTACACGGTGTTCGAGGTCCACGAGGACGAGGCAGCCGCCATTCGCAGCTTTGCCTAGAAAAGGCCGGCTCCGCTTAAGTGGGGCGGGCCTGAGGCCTGTCGTGGGCAGGCGGAACCGCCTGCCACACGGCTAGCCGTGCCTATGGCTTGGGCCCCGTGTGCTAGAATCGGTGTTTCCCTGAGGTTTTCGTGGATAGAATCACCCGCAAGAAACTGAAGCAAGACGACTTTGCCCAGGACGTCGGCCTTACCGTCGAGTTCCTTACCGAGCATCGCCAGGAATCGATCCGCTACGGCATCGGCGGCCTGGTCGCAATCGTCCTCATCCTAGGTCTGTTTGGCTGGTTCAAGCATCGGAGTAGCGAACGGCAGGCGGCGCTGAGCGCGGCGCTCCAGGTCTGGCAGACCCCGGCGGGGCCGCCGCAGGAAGGCCAGGAGGTCCGGCCATTCCAGACCGAACAGGATAAGCAGAAAGCGGTGCTGGCGGCGTTCGGCGACGTCGCAGCCAAGTATTCCGGCAGCAACGAGGCCGCGGTGGCGCAGTACTACCTGGGCGCGGCGGCTGCCAACAGCGGCAGACTGGCGGCGGCCGAGCTCGCGTTCAAAGGAGCCATCGATTCCGGAGACGCCAATTACGCGTCGCTGGCGAAGCTGCATCTGGCGAAAGTGTATAAGGCGGAGCACAGGGACGCGGAAGGCGAGAAGATCCTCCAGTCCCTGATCGACAAGCCGACCGATTTCGTCTCGAAGGAGGAGGCGACGATCGCGCTGGCCCGCTATATCGCGTCGAGCGATCCGGGGCGGGCGCGGAAGCTGCTGACGCCTCTTCAGACGGCACGCCCGGCGATCGCGCGCATTGCGAGCACCGAGCTGGCCGCGCTGCCCTCCAAGTAGCGGCTGGACGAGCATGGCTGCGGGCGTGGAGACACTGCGGTTTCCGGTGGTACGCTCGCGAGGCCGCCGTTATCCAGAGCCGGCCCACCCCTATCGCAACGATTTCCAGCGGGACCGCGACCGCATCGTGCACGCCCGCGCCTTCCGCCGCCTGGAAGACAAGACGCAAGTCTTCACCGCCGGCCTCTCGGACCACTTCCGCAACCGGCTGACCCACACCATCGAGGTCGCGCAGATCGCGC
This sequence comes from Bryobacterales bacterium, assembly GCA_963719445.1. Lineage (GTDB taxonomy): Bacteria > Acidobacteriota > Terriglobia > Bryobacterales > Bryobacteraceae > DASWZN01. The sequence goes on along the minus strand of OY970385.1, from coordinate 206,319 downwards.
GCACCGCGGCCGGGGTGCTGGGGCTCGACGAGGACCTGACGGAGGCCCTGGCGCTGGCGCACGATATCGGGCATCCGCCCTTCGCCCACTCCGGCGAAGAGGAGCTTGACCGGCAGATGAGACGCTACGGCGAGCGGTTCGATCACAACCTGCACGCACTGCGCATTGTGGAGAGCTTCGAGCAGCGCTACGCGCGCTTCCCCGGCCTGAACCTGACCTTCGAGGTGCGGGAAGGCATGGTGAAGCATTCGCGCGACTTCGAGCGGGGCGAGATCCCGCAATTCGACGAATACCTGGCGGGGCTGCGGCCGCCGCTGGAGGCGCAGCTCATCGATTTCGCCGACGAGATCGCCTACAACACGGCCGACCTGGACGACGCCTTTTCCGCGCGCTTCTTCAGCCTGGAGGAGGCGGCCGCCAGCGTTCCCGCCTTCGGGGCGATCCTGGCCGACATCGAGCACCAGTTTCCGGGGGCGCCCGAGCGCATCCGCTTCAACGAGACGCTGCGGCGGCTGATCGACCTGCTGGTAACAGGCCTGATCGAGGGCACGCGGAAGGCGGCCGGGGAGGCGGGCCTGACCTCTGTCGACGAGGTACGCGCCCACCCGGTCCGCGTGGCCCGGCTGCAGGAGCCCGCCTCCGAGACCAGCGCCGCCCTGAAGCAGTTCCTGCGCAAGTCGGTCTACTTCTCACCGCTGCTGGCCCAGGAGCGCGACCGCTCGGCGGCGATGATCGCCGAGCTGTTCGGCCACTTCGTCCGGCATCCGGAGAGGCTCCCGGAATCGTACCGCGAGGGGACCGCCGGCCAACCCATCCACCGCGTGGTCTGCGACTACATTGCGGGCATGACCGACGGCTTTTTCCGGCGGACTTTCGAGTTGGAGCTGGGGTAGGGGCGGTGGGCGGCAAGGTGGCGCCGGAGGCGCGTTGGGCGCTGGCGTCAGCCGTTCACTCGAACCGCAGCGCCACCACGGGGGCTACTTCGGCCGCCCGGCGGGCAGGGAACCAGCACGCAACGAGCGCCGTGGCGACGAGTATAGCGGGTGCGAGGGTCAAGGCGACGGGATCGACCGGGCTGACCTGGTAAAGCATGCCACTGAACGCGCGGCCGATGCCGAGCGCCAGCAGAAAGCCCAGCGCCGCGCCCCCGAGCGTCATGACGAGACCTTCGCGGAGGATCATGCGGAGCACCTCGCCCGGCTCGGCGCCGAGCGCCCGGCGAATGCCGATCTCGCGCGTGCGGCGGACCACCGCGTAAGCCATGACCCCGTAAACGCCCACGACCGCGAGAGCCAACGCCAGGCCGGCAAAGATGGAAACGATCGCGGCGCCGGCCCGGACGATCCAGAGCTGCGGGGTCGCGTCGACATGCTGGCGGAAAGTTCTCACCGTGAAGACCGGCACGCCGGGCGCGGCGAAGCGGACCTCGCGGCGAATGAGGTCAAGTAAAGCAGCGCCTGGGGCGGCGCCTGGCGCAGTGCGCACGTGGAAGAAGACGTCGCCCCTGACGCCTTGCGCGAAGGGCACGAAAATCTGGCCGCCGGCTCCGGACTGGAAGAGTTCCCAGCGCGTGGCGGGCACGATCCCGACAATCTCGACTGACCGGGGGTCCTGCGCGCTTCTGACGACATCGTCGCTGATGCCCATCGTGCCGCTGCCTCCGCCGGCGGCCGTGGGAGCGCCGCGTTCGGCCCATTGGATGCGCCGGCCCAGCGCGTCGTCCTCGGGCCACAGCTTTTTTGCAAGCACCTCGTCGATGATCGCGACGGGTGGGGCATCCATAACTTCGGCTTCGGTCTTGGTGAACGCACGGCCGCGCAGCAGCGGCAGACCCATAGTCGTGAAGTAATCGGCGCCGACGCTGTTCCAACGGACATTGAAGGCCAGGCCTTCAGCTGCGGTGGCGGGGTGAGAGTCGGGCGCGGATGCCGCTCCAGCGCGCTGCACGGGCCGGTTGATGGTGAGCAGGCCGAAGGGCACGATGGAGGCGATGCTGGCGGCCTCGACCCCGGGCAGCGCGGCAAGACGGTCGGTTGCGGCGCGGTAAAGCTGCAGGCTACGGGTCTGGCCGTAGCCGCCAAGACTGGCGTCGGCCTCGATAAGAATGGTCGAATCCGCTTTGAACCCGGTTTCGACGCTGCCGGCTTTGAGCGCGCCGCGGATGAAAAGTCCGGCGGCGGTGAGCAGGCCCAGCGACAGGGCGATTTGCGCCACGACGAGGAAATTGCGCGGGAGCCAGCGATGGCGGCGCGGGGCGGAATCCTCGCCCGCCTGATCCTTGAGATCGGTGAGCACTCCGGTGCGCGTGAGTTTGAGCGCGGGTCCGAGGGCGAAGAACAGCGTGGCGAGGGCGCAGAAGCCGAAGGTGGCCACGAGGACGGCGGGATCGGAGCCGCCGCGGAGAAATATGGCCACCGGCATGTAAGCGCCCAGGGAGGCCGCCGGCAGACCGGAGGCCGCCAGGCCGATCAGGAAGCCGCCGGCGCCACCGGCGAGCGAAAGGACGAGGCCCTCGGTCAGGAGTTGGCGGATGATGCGGCCGCGGCCGCCGCCCAGCGCCAGGCGGATGGCGATCTCCTTGCGACGCGCCAGGCCCCGGGCAAGCAGTACGTTCGCCAGATTGAGGCAGGCAATGAGCAACACGATTGCGGCCAGAAAGAAGAGCATGATGCCGAGCATGGTCAGATCGCGCTCGTCGCCCGGGCTGGTGCTGGTCTCCAGGCGCGGCAGGGGACGGATGATCAGGGTCTGGTCCTTTTGTTCAACGGGCAGGGCTCTTTCCAGATTGGCGGCGACGGTCCGCAGGACGGCGCCCGCGGCGGCGGCGGTGACCCCTGGCTTGAGGCGTCCCACGACGTAGAGATCATAGGCATCGCGCTGTTCAAGACTGCGCTTGGCCTCGGCTTGAAAGTCGTTCGTGAGCAGGTCGAAATCGCCGAGGGGGAAATAGAGCTCCGGGCCGAAGAACATCATCGTCCCGCTGAAATGCTCGGGCGCGATGCCGACGACCGTGAACGGGCGCTCGTTGACCCGGATGGTCTTGCCGACCAGTTGAGGGTCGAAGCCCGTCTTCTTCCAGTAGAGATGGCTGGCGATGACGATGGGGGCGGCGCTGCCCGGCCTTTCCTCCTCGGGAAGAAAGGCGCGGCCCCGCAGCAGCGGCACTTCGAGCGTGCGGAAATAGTCGGAGCTGACGACGGCGGCGCCCGTGCGGCGGGACGCCTTATCCTCCCCGATGCTGACCATGATCACGTTGTGAGCGAGCAAGCCGGAGAAAACGTCACGAACGGCGCTATCCTGGCGGATTTCGGTGTAGGTCGGATAGGAGAACAGGCGGAAGTTTCCGGGGTGTTTCTTGTCCTGCGTGTAGAACTGGACCACCTGCGCCTCGTCGGGGTAGGGCCGCGGGCTGAAAACCAGGTCGCGCAGGATGGCGAAGATGGCCGTATTGGCCCCGATGCCCAGCGCCAGGGTGATCACAGCCACGGCCGTGAAGCCGGGCCACTTGGCCAGCATGCGGAGTGCGAAACGGAGGTCTCTGGCGAAGTCCTCCAGCAGGCGTCCGGCCCGTATTGCGCGGACCTCCTCCTTCACCTGCTCCACGCCGCCGAGTTCGATGAGCGCCTGTCTCCGGGCTGCCGATGGCGAAAGCCCATCCTTCATCTTCTCGTGCGTCAGGATTTCCACCGAGGACCGGAGTTCGTCGTCCAATGCCTGCTCGACCGCGCGTTTGCGTAAGAGGTTGCGGAACAGACTCGATATTCGCGCCGGCATAATGCCTCCAACCTGAACTCACGTGGATTGAACGGCCGCCGTCATGATCTTGACCACGTGGTTCCAATCCCGTTCTTCGGCCTTGAGTTGTGTGCGCCCTGAAGAAGTCAGGCTGTAGTACTTGGCCCGACGGTTGTTTTCCGAGGTGCGCCACTCGGCTTCCACCCATCCCCGCTCCTCCATGCGGTGCAGAGAGGGGAACAGCGAGCCGAAACTCACCTGAAAGGCGCCCTTTGTGATTTGCGCGATGCGCCGGGAGATGCCGACTCCATGCAAAGGTTCCAGGGACAGCGCCTTCAACACCAGCAGGTCGAGGGTCCCACGTAGAAGGTCGGTTCTTTTTTCATCCATGGTGTTCTCTTATCGGAATACGATAGCAGTCGCCCAGAAGTTCGCAGAAAGTATTGAAGGTACCCGTCAAGAGGCCGAGCTTCAGCCTGTCGCGCCGAGGAAGGCGGGCTGGCGCCGGGAAGAGTCTCGACACGGCACGAGTGCGCGCGCGCCGCCCTTACCCCGCCACCCGCCGGAACCACTCCAGGCTGCGGCGCGCGTTGGTCTCCCAATGGTAGGCGCGGGCGCGGACACGGCCCGCGCCGCCCAGGAGCTCGCGCAGGGCGGGTGAGGTCAGCAGGCGCTCGAGGCCGTCGCGAATCTCCCGGGTGCTGCGGGGGTCCACCAGGAGCGCGGCGTCGCCGGCGACTTCGGGAAGCGACGACACATTCGACGTGAGCACCGCGGTTCCCGCCGCCATCGCCTGGGCCACCGGCAGGCCGAAGCCCTCGTACAGCGACGGGTAGGCGAGCACGGCGGCGCCGGCGGTCAGGCCGGGCAGATCCGTCTCGTCGATGTAGCCCAGATAGCGCACGCCTTCCGCCAAGCCGTGCAGCCTGGCCACGGTGGCGCGGTCCGCCCATCCGATTGGCCCGGCCACAATCAGCTCGTACTCCTCGCGGGTCGTCGCGCTGAGCTGCGCGTAAGCCTCCAGCAGGCCGGAAATGTTCTTGCGCGGCTCCACCGTTCCCACCGAGAGCAGGTACGGCCGCTTCAGTGCGTGCTTCGCGCGCACGGCATGGACTTCCTCGGCCGTCACCTCGAAGAACGGCTCCGGAACACCCGGATAAATGACCTCGATGCGCTCGGCGGCGAGCCCCAGAATGCTGGCCGCATCGCGCCGCGTACTCTCGGAGTCCGCGATGATCCCGTCGGCGCGCTTCGCCACATTCTCGCCGACCCAGCGCGTCACGGCCGCGTTTTCAGGCGAGTGCAGCTCCGGCATCAGCCAGCAGGTCATGTCGTGGATGGTGGTGGTGAGCCTGGCGCGGCGCGGCGGATTCCGCCATTGAGTCGAAGCGTGGAAGACATCCAGGCCCGGGAACGCCCACGGCAACCCCGAGGTATTCAACCACTGCAGCGCGGCGAGGCCTGCCAGGGTCCGGAAACGGCCGGCCATCGACCGCTCGTGGTCGAGCTTGCCGAACCGCCCGGACACCGGAAAGGTGAGGATCGTGTCCCGCGTCCCGGCCTCCCGCCGGAGGCTGGCCAGCCAGTAGTAGGTGTAGCTCTTTACCCCCGCGCTGCGCAGCAGCAGCGGTGTGACGTCAATCCCGATGCGCATGGGGGGCCCTGAGCTGTTGAATGGCCTGGTTCGTGAAGAGTGTCTTGCCGCCGCTCCGGGCCACGACGCGCAGGTTCGAGCGGCCCACCAGCTCCTCCAGGCGCTTCACCTGGGGATCCTCGGCCGCCAGGTAGAACCGCTCCGGCCGCGCCCACAGCGGCGGAAGGTCGGCATCCGCGATGAAAACCGCGGGCGCGCCGGGGGCGTAGGAGCCGTACTCCAGGTTGTTGACCCGCCCGTTGAGCAGCAGCTCGTTTTCGCCGGTGTAGAACGCGATCGAGGAGAACGTGTAATACTGCCCGTCGAAGATCAGCTTTCCCTTGGGCGCGCGGCGGAGCGCTTCGGCCAGCGGCTGCGAGGAGAGGTATGGATCGAACACCACCAGGGCCAGCCGCGCCGCCTGGAAGAACACCACCATCATCAGCGCCAGCGCCAGGTAGGCCCGCTCTCCTTTCAGCCGCCAGGCGCCGGCGGCGCCGGCCAGGAATGCCACCGCCGCCAGCGCCAACGGCGTGCGCAGGTAGGCGAACGCAGCCAGCGTGAGGTCCGTCATGTGCCCCAGCGATAGCGTGTAGACGTCGGGGTTTTGCGTGAGCGCCCGCGAGATGTCTCCCGGCGCGGGGAGATTGCGCACCGCGATCAGGATGGCAACCGCCGCCACGCCCCCTACGGCCGCGATGGCGCCCACGATCCGCGTTCCGGTGCGCAGCCGCTCCGGATACGCCTCCATCGCGCAGCCGATGAGGAGCGCGACGGCCGGGTAGATGGGCATGGAGTAGTATTCCTGGGTCGTCGAGTAGGTGAAGAACAGCATCACCACGGCGATGGCGAGGAGCGCCAGAAGGCGGGTGCGCCCGGCCCGGTCCACCGGCCTGTAGCCCAGGCGCGCCAGCGAGGGCAGGTAGGCGCTCCAGGGGAAGAACCACACCAGGTGAAACGCCCAGAAGTAGAGCCGGGGCACGGTGTTGTAGTCGCGCGGATAACGGGCGTTCAGGAAGCGCAGCAGGTGCTCGTTGATGAAATAGAACCAGAAGAAGCCGCGCCAGATTCCCGGCCCGCTGTGCAGCGTGAAATTGAAGTAGGGAGGATTGCGCAGCGTGGCCAGCACGTGCCACGGCGCAGAGATCGCCAGAAAGAGCAGGAAGCTGGTGAACGGGTAGAGGCGCCGCCACGCGCGAAGCGAAAAGAGCTGTCGCGTGAGGAGCAGGTAGAAGAAGCCCGCGCCGAGCGGAAACAGGATTCCGATGAGTCCCTTGATCAGCGCGCCCGCCGCCAGGCTGGCGGCCAGCAGATACGCCCACATTCGCGGCCGCGCCTCGTTCTCATCGAGCGCACGCAGGAAGCTCCACAGCGCGGCGGTGACCGCCAGCGTGAGCAGAACGTCAGGCATTACGGCGCGCGTGAACAGGAACAGGCCCACGCAAGTGGCCGTCACCAGGCCGGCATAGAAGCCCGTCAATGGGGAAAAGGCCCAGCGGCCGAAGCGCGCCACGACCCACGCCAGCAGGATCGCCGCCAGCGCCACCGGCAGCCGCGCCGCCCAGTCGTGGACGCCGAAGATCAAGTAACAGACGGCCGTCATCCAGGTCTTCAGCGGCGCTTTCTCGAGGTAGACCACGCCATCCAGCCGCGGCGTGACCCAATCGCCCGACTGGACCATATTCCGCGCCATCTGCGCCTGCACGGCATCCATGTCGTCCATAAGAGAGGGAGGGCTGAGGATGCCGGCGAGGAAGATGGCAGAGGCAATCAGCAGGACAATCAGATCGTAACGCCGCTCCATAGATGCTTGAAACCCGAGGTTAACACGCACTGCCTGGGGCGGTGTACGATGGCTCCGATTCGGGGACGGACTGAACCCGGCTTTGCGCGAATCTCTGCTGCCCGGCCCGCCGGCCAGCGGCGCCTATTCGCGGCGAGGCAATTGCACCGGTCTGACAAAAGACTTCTTATGGCTGTTATACCAGACATACTTGCAGGAGGCGCTATCCCCAGCTTCCTCCCACCTCGACCCATCTTCGAACAGCGCGCTTGTCAGCACAAAGGCTCCGCCGCCTCCGTGCTCGAAATCGATGTCTGCGGACCAGGACAGTCTCTTTGCCGCAGCCACCTTGATCGACTTGTTCCAGCCAAAGTCACGTAATGGCCGGGTCTGGTCCAGGTCCCAGTGGAACCAGGACCAATGCTCCGCGGCGTCCGCAAGCGCAGCGTTGAAAACCAAACCGATGATTCTCTTTCCGCTGACATTTCTGATTCGCACGGTTACACCGGAAGGGTTGAAGCTCAGAAACTGAACCGGGCAACCTGCAGGTGCTCTGGGACTGGATGCCGTGTTCTGGGCGTGAGTGAGCGGCGAAAACACAAGGGCAGCGGCAACGAAGCGGGAAACCCAACACCCCCTGATGTTGTTGGACCCTTGCGACCGGCGCCCGTTCGCTCGTGGTTGAGATTCATACACGGCAGTCATCCTCCAAGGGTGAGGCGAGTGCGGTTCCCGGCTGGTTACAGGTAAGCCATCCTGGCGAGAACACTCATCCATCTATTGAGTCCCGCATAATATAGAGTCACTCAGGCCACAAAGAAGCCTGTTTCCAGAAGGCGGCGATGAGGCGGGGGCGACGACGCATCCTGCGGAGAGTCCGGCGGGCAGCGGCACTCAGTTGCCAGTAGTCTTTCGGACACACGTTCGGCAGGTCGTGTTGCTTCCAGTAGGCCCAGATGTATTCCACCGGATTCAGCTCAGGCGCATACGCGGGCAGGTACTCGATTTGGATGTGGCCCTGGAGGCTGGCGAGGTAGTCGCGCACCAGGCCACTGCGATGTGCCGCCAGCCGATCCCAGACAATCAGCAGCGGTCCGTCGATCTGGTGGACCAGAGCTTCCAGGAACTCGACCACCTGTGCGCTCTTGACCGTGCCGGGATAGAGCCGAAAGTAGAAACTCCAGAAGGTCAGGCCGGCGATGGCGGACAACGTCTTCCAATTGAAGTTGTACTGGAGCACCGGGGTCTGCCCGCGCGGTGCCCAGGTCCGGCAGCGGTGTGGTCGCTGGCTTACTCCGCTCTCGTCGATGAAGACGATCGTGCGGCCCTCTTGGCGGGCTTTTTTCTAATGGCGGGCCATTGCTTCTTCGGCCACCCACGGAGCGCTTCTTCGTTGCGCTCGCGGGCCCGCCCCGTCGGCCGCTGGGGGCTCCAGCCGAGTGAGATCAGCAGCTTCCAGACATGCCCTTCGTGGTAGCGGATTTGGAACTCGCTTTCGATCAGGTGCGCCACGCGCGGGCAGGTCCAGAGGGGTGTTTCATAGCCCCAGGCCTCCGGCCCGCGCAGCAGGAGCTGGATCAGCCGTTCCCGATCCCTCGCGCTCAGCCGCGGTTTCCGCCCAGCCCGCCCCGCCTTCTTCAGCGCGGCCGCTCCGCTCCGGCGGTACTGCCTCACCCAACGCGCCACCGTCTGACGGACGACCTTGACACGCCGTGCGACTTCGGTCTGATTCAATCCCTTGTCGAGCAGTCGCACCGCGGCGAAGCGCCGCTTTTCAAGTGCGTCGAAATCGCGCTGAACTCCGGCCGGGTTGCCCATGCCTGATTATACCGAGTTCCAGCCCAGATGTGTAACTATATTATGCGGGACTCAATAAGAACGTTCGGAACCAGGCCCGCCTGCGCGGTGTCAAGCTTCCATAAGAATGTCCCCTTGCTGAGGCGGCCCGTCGCCTGCCATTCCCTCCTCATTGGAATCCCGTTCGGCGATCCGACGGAAGCCACGTCACGGCCGCGCGAAGCGCGCCGCAGAAAGCCGCCTCTGGCGCGACCGTCAATTGGCTGGTTGCGCGAATTTGACGTATCGACCCTGCACTTGCTTCCCAACGACCCGATTGCCGAGATTCCCCTCCAACGCCCGTTTCAAACCCTACCTCGATTTGCGCTCGTCGCCCGCAACTTGTTAAGATAGAGCTTCCTACCGTTACTTTAGGAGATTTCCGTCGATGGCGAGAGTATGTGATGTCTGTGGAAAAGGGCCCAGGTTCGGCAACCGCGTGAGCCACGCGCACAATGTGACCAAGCGGCGCTGGGACGTGAACCTGCAGTCCGTACGCGCCATCGTCAACGGCGCGGCCAAGCGCATTCGCGTTTGCACTTCCTGCCTGCGCAGCGGCAAGGTCCAAAAGGCGGCGTAAGCAGGAAATCCGGGGACACGCCTGCCTTGGTTCGTAATCCGAAGGTTCTGAGCAGCCAGCCCGGAGTGTCCCCGGATTTCTCGACAAAGTACAATAGTCGGGATGCCACGCGCCTGGCGGTACGCGCTTTCCGCGCTTGTGGGAGCGCTGGTGGGTTTGGGCGCGTTCACCTTTGTCTACGCCAAGGGCTACTCCTATTTCAGCAACCGGCCTGAGGCCTGCGCCAACTGCCACGTCATGCAGGAGCAGCTCGAGTCGTGGCAGCGCGGACCGCACCACGCCGCCGCCGTCTGTAACGACTGCCACACGCCCCACGCGCTCGCTCCCAAGTACTTCGTCAAGGCCCGCAACGGCTGGAACCACTCCCTGCACTTCACCCTCCAGGATTTCCCCGAGCCGATCCGTATACACGAGTTCAACTCGGACGTCCTGGAGGCGAACTGCCTGCGCTGTCACCAGGAGATGGCCAGCGAGATGGCCGGCCTCCACTGCGTCGCCTGTCACGCCGGGGCGGGCCACGGCCCCAGGAGAGAACGATGAAATCTTCGCGCTGGACTTATGTGCTGCTGAGCGGCGCAGTCGCCGCGGCCACCTTCCTGGTCACCCTGCTGCTGGTAAACATACGGGAGCGGAAGCAGGAGGCGCGCGAGACGCACGTCCAGATCGTCGCGCTGACGGAGGATACGCTCGATCCCGTCGTCTGGGGCCGCGATTTCCCGCGCGAGTTCGACAGCTTCCAGCGCAACACGGAGATGCACGCCACCAAGTACGGCGGCAGCGTGCCGTTCTCGCACCTGGAGCGCGACCCGCGTCTGGTGCGCATCTTCGCGGGCTACGCCTTCGCCCTGGAATACAACAAAGCCCGCGGCCACGCCTGGTCGCTCGTCGATCAGGACAAGACGCGGCGCACGCGGGAGCGCCCGCAGCCCGGAAGCTGCCTGCAATGCCATAGCTCGATTCTGCCCGCTTACCGCAAGGCGGGCGGCGGCGACGTGATGAAGGGCTTCGAGATCGTCTCCTCCATGCCGTTTCAGGAAGCGCGCAAGCTGGTGGATCATCCGATCGGATGTCTCGAGTGCCACGACCCGGCCACCATGCAACTGCGCGTGACGCGGCCCGGGTTTCTTTACGGCATCAAGGCGCTCAAGAAGAGCCAGGGCGTCGAGAACTACGATCCCAACACCATGGCCAGCCGCCAGGAGATGCGCACCTACGTCTGCGCGCAGTGCCACGTGGAATATTACTTCGCGGGCGAGCGGAAGATCGTGACCTACCCGTGGGCCAAGGGTCTCAAGGTGGAGCAGATCGAGTCCTATTACGACCAGATCGGTTTTGCCGACTGGAAGCACGGCGAGACAGGCGCCGCGGTGCTCAAAGCGCAGCATCCGGAGTTCGAGACTTACAGCCAGGGAGTCCACGCCCGCGCCGGCGTGGCCTGCGCCGATTGCCACATGCCGTTCCTGCGCCAGGGCGCGATGAAGGTGAGCGACCACCACGTGCGCAGTCCGCTGGAGAATCTCGACCGCGCCTGCCTGACCTGCCACCCGGTTCCGGCGGAAGAAATGAAAGCGCGGATAGAGAATATACAGGATCGCCACGCGGCGCTGCTCTCGCGCGCCGAGGACGCCCTCATCGCGCTGTTCGATCAGGTCAAGGCGGCGCGCGCGGCCGGCGCATCGGACCAGGCGCTCGATGCGGCGCTTAAGCTGCAGCGGCGGGCGCAATGGCGCGTGGATTTCGTGAACGCCGAGAACTCGATGGGCTTCCACGCGCCTCAGGAATCGGCGCGCATCCTGGCCGAGGCGATCGACTACGCGCGCCAGGGGCAGATTGCGGCGGCGAGTGCGCGCTGAATCGCCTGCGGCCCGGCGCGCCGGGACGCGGGATGGCATTGTGGGCGAATCGTTTCGCAACACGCGGAACGGAGTTGTGAGATAATCCCGAGCAAGGACGCTGACAATGCGGCTTTTTGGAGAAAAGTTCCGGAATGCCGCGCGATTCGCTCTTTTGCTCGCGCCTTTTCTGTGCGTGACTGGGGCCATCGCGGGGCAAGCTCCGGCGCCCAGGCTGCAGGCCGTCCCCCGTCCCACCCCAAGCGCCGCGCGGAGGGTCCTCGTAAAGCTGCGAGCGCCTCTGGCGGCGGAGGTGGAGGCCGCACTGCCGCTCGCGCCGATGCTGCTCTCGGCGGGCGCGGTCGCAAGCCCGGGTATTCGGGACCTCATGGTCCGTGGCTCGGCGCGAACGCTTCGGCCGCTGTACCCGGCCCTGGTCCGGGCCAAGAAGCTGCGCCAGGTTACGGACCGGCAGCTTGTCACCGAAGTCCAGCAGCGATTCGCGGCCCGGGCGCGCCGCCTGCGCGCCGCCTTCCAGCCGCCTGAACTCTCGCGCACTTACGTCCTCGACCTCGACGCCAAGGCCCCGGATTTGCCGCGCATTCTGGCCGCCCTCCGGGCCGACCCCAGCGTGGAGTTCGCCGAACCGGACAAAACCATTTCGGTCAATTTCACGCCCAACGATCCTTACTTTTCGAGCTACGGCACCTGGGGCCAGGCCTACGACGATCTTTGGGGCATCAAGAAGATCGGCGCGCCCGCCGCCTGGGATATCACGGCGGGCAGCGGCATCGTGGTGGCCGTGGTCGATACGGGCATCGACTATAACCACCCCGACATCGCCGCCAACGTCTGGATCAACACGAAGGAGATTGCGGGCAACGGCATCGACGACGACGGCAACGGATACGTCGACGATGTACGGGGCTGGAATTTCTTCGATAACACGAACGATCCGATGGACGGCTTCGGCCATGGGACGCACATTGCGGGCACCATCGCGGCCGTAGGCAACAACGGCATCGGCGTGATCGGCGTGGCCTGGCAGGCCAAGGTGATGGCCGTCAAGGGCCTCAGCAACAGTGGATACGGTTTCGGCTCGACGCTGGGGCCCGCGCTTGTCTACGCCGCCAATAACGGCGCCGATGTCATTAGCAACTCCTGGGGCGGTCAGGGCGACGACCCGGTCATCGCGGAGGCCATCGACTATGCGTACAACCTCGGCGCCGTAATCGTGGCCGCGGCGGGAAACTTTGACGAGAACACCGACGAGTTCGGCCCCGCGAACCTCTGGCAAGTCATCGCGGTGGCCGCGACGGATCCGAGTGACACTCCCGCGAGCTTCTCCAATTGGGGAAACAAGGTGGATGTGGCGGCGCCGGGCGTAGACATCCTTTCGCTTCAGGCCGCGGGCACGAGCATTGGAACCACCGTCAGCCCGGGCTATACGCGCGCCAGCGGCACCAGCATGGCGGCGCCGCACGTTTCGGGTCTGGCCGCCCTGCTCCTGGCCGGGCATCCCGAGTACTCGAACGAAGACGTCCGCCAGGCCCTCCGCGTGTCGGCGGACGCCTTGGCGTCCGGCGGCTCCGCCCAGACTTACGGCTACGGCCGCATCGATGCCTCGGCTGCGCTGGCCGTGGCCGGCGTGCTCGAGGCCAAGATCAGCGATCCATCCGATGGCATCACCGCTCAAGCGCCCGTTACCGTCTCGGGAGTCGCGCGCGGCAAAGGATTCGCGAGCTACAAGCTGGAGGTTGGCTCGGGCTCGTCGCCCGCCGCCTGGACGGTCCTTCAGACGGGCACTGCCCCGATTTCCGGCGCACTCGGCGTCTTCGACGCATCCAACGTGCCCAACGGTCTCTACACCATCCGGCTGACCGCGTACAACGCCGCGGGCCAGGCCTTCACCGATGCGGTCCAGATCGTGGCCGCTCCGGTTGTCATCTCCAGCCCCCTATCGCCCTACGTTCCCAGCGCGGCGCCATCCGTCAAACCCGGCGTAACCGTCTCCATCGTTGGCGCCGCCGTGAGCGCGACGTTTCAGCAGTTCCAGGTTGAGTGGGCCGAGGGCGTCAATCCCGCCGGCTGGCAGACTACTGGACTAGCGGTCACCGGCGGCGGCTCTGCGCCCATCGCGAACGGAGTTTTGGCAACCTGGGCGACCCCGCCAACGGCCGCGGCGGATTACTACACCATCCGGCTCACCGTCACAGCCGCAGCCTACACTACTTCCGTTACGACCATGGTCTACCTGCAGCCCGATCTGCTTTCCGCCAACTGGCCCCAGCCGCTCGACCAGGGACCGTTTCCCAGCGGGGGAGTCGTGCCGGTGCGGAATGCCGATGGCAGCCTGCGGCTGGCGCTGGCGGCCTTTGGGCTCGAAGCGCCAAATGGTGCGCTGTGGATGCTGCCGCTCGATAGCCCCGCGCAGAAGACGGCGCTGCCCTATCTCGGAAACTTCTTTCAGGCCGCAGCCGCGAATCTGGACGGCAACCCGGGCGATCAGGTCGTGGTGGGCGACTACGGCGCCGTTCGGGTCCTCCACGCCGACGGCAGCCTCTCCTCGTTCGCCGCCTCGGGCATAGATTTCATGAACTGGCAGGTGCTGGCGGAAGACCTGGAAGGAGACTCGCGCTGGGAAACCATCGCTTTGGGAAGCGGCCTCACCAATCCCGGAACCTACATCTACGCCTGGCGGCCGGACGGCACGCTCAGCGGTAACTTCCCCGTCCCGATCGCCGACCAGAACCAGGACATGAGCGGTGTCATCTACCCCGGACGCCTCCGCCTGCTCGCCGGCGATGTCGATGGCGGCGGACAGAAGGAAATCATCGTGGCGGAGGGCTTGTCGCAGTCCACCTTCACGCTGGGGCTTTTCGGACACGACGGCACGCCGCGAACCTGGAGCGTGCCCGTTCTGAACGGCGCTCCCAGAGCGATGGCGGCGGCCGATCTGGACCACAACAGCAAGCTCGAAACCATCCTGGTCTCCTTTGACGGGCAACAGACCTGGATCAACGTCTTTCAGCCGGATGGATCGGAGAGGGCCGGCTGGCCCGTCCAGTTGTCTGGTCTGGTCCTGGACAGCCCGGGCTTCCTCGCCATCGGGGATCTGAACCGCACCGGACGCGACCAGATCCTGTACTCCACCACCGGGAGCCTCTATGGGTTCAACGACGACGGAACGGCCTTGCCGAGTCCTTGGCCCTTACAGACCGACGGCGCGCCCATCGCGATCGGCGATATCGACGGCGATGGCTTCCCCGAGATCGTCACCGCCAGAACCGACGTCGTGTCTGGGTACAACGACCTGAAGCTGGTCGCCTTTCACAGCGACGGCTCCGTTGCCCGTTCGTGGAGCCTCACCGGAGGGAATGGCGGCGTTCCCGGCACTCCAACGCCGGTGATCGGCGATTTCAATCAGGACGGCGTCACCGAAATCGCGGTTTCCTACCCGCTCTACAGCACGACGATCGCCGGTGTCGTCACGATCCTGACCACCGGGGCGCCCTTCAATCCGTCCATCAACGACTGGCCCATGGCCTACCAGAACGCGCGCGACACCGGCGCGCTGGCTGGGCCGGTCGTGCCGGCGCTGTTCACCCTGAACGCCAGTGCGGCTCAGACCGTTTCTGCCGGCTCCGCGGCGACGTACACCATCTCCGTCATGCCCAGCCCTGTACCGTACAGTTATGCCGTGAGTTTCGCATGCAGCGGCCTGCCGCTGGGCGCGGCCTGTGGTTTCAGTCCGGCCCCGGTCACTCCGGGCGCGGCCGTCGCCGCCACGACGCTGACCATCGCCACGACCTCGCGCATTATGGCCATGGCCACGCCGCGCGGGGGTTCCGGACGGCCCCTGTTCGCCCTCTGGCTGGGCGCCGGCGTACTCGGACTGGCGGGCATGGCGGCCGCTCCCCGCAAAGGCCGGCGGAAGGTGCTGCCGCCGCTCGCAATCCTGGTCGTTGGGGCGGCCCTCGCAGTAGGCTGTGGTTCCAGCTCCGGCGGAAGCGCGCCGGCCGGTCCTCAGCCGAACCCCAGAGGCACGCCCGCCGGGACTTACGCCATCACCGTGAGCGCAACCGGCAACGCCGGCGTCGTCCGCGCCACCACGGTCTCGCTCACCGTTAACTGAGCGCGGGCGCACGGGTCCCCGGCGGCCGTGACGCTACACCGAATCTCAGAGAGGTGCACCCGCGACGTTTCTGGAATCCGCAGCCGCGCTGGCCGGGCAGCATCCCGCCGTTCAGGATGCCCCCGCGGATACCGAAGAGCCGGCACTCACCCCGGCAGGGAGCGAATCGTTGAGATCGAAAGTCGGAATGTCGGGTTTCTGAGGCTACAGAACTAGCCCCACGCGCAGGAACAATACTGAGGGCACGCTCGGGCGCGCCCGAAGGCGCGCCCTTGAGGATTCTTATGAAGTCGGATGCTACCTGTTCTTACGGCGGCGGGTGTAGGCGAGCAGACCAGCTAAGGCCATCGCCATAACCCCGAAAGAGGCCGGCTCCGGGATGTCGGAGATGCCGATCAGCGCCGAGTTTGCTCCAAGGTTCGGATATGCGCCATTTTCGCTGCTTTGAGTCGCGATCCAGTAATAGGCGCCGAGACCCTGCGCTTCCGTAATGAGTCCGTTGACGTTTTGACCGCTCTGGCTGATACCGTAATAGTAAATGAACGAATCACTCGCGCCCGGAGCAAGGTTGGCCAGCGCGATTTTGATGCCCCCGCCGAGGTCGCCGGTAGAATTGCAGCCTGCGGCGCAGGAGTAATAATAGGAGGCGAGCGGGTCAGGACTTTCGAAGCCGTAGTACGAACTGCCAACAACATTGCCCGTGATCGCGTTGCCAAAGGAGTTCTCGTTGAACTCGGTCGGAGAGACGTCCCAGTCGACGTCGCGCTGGAACCCTACACCTGTGGCCGTCGAGTCGCCTACGTTCGTCACGGTTGTGGTGATCTCCAGAATGTTGCCTGACGGAGCAAACGTATACACCTGGTTTACCTTTAATCCGATCAGCGTGGTGGTCGTGACCGTGGCGCTGTTAGCACCGAGGGTCACGGTCGAAGAGGATATGTTCCCGGCGCCGGAGTAAAACTGGTCGGCATAAGCACTCAAACCGTTCGCCGTAACCCCCCAGGAATCACGTGGGGTGCCTGGCGCAAGCGGGTCATATCCGTCGGCGATCCGCCGAAAGCCGATACCGTTTACAGAGTCAAACAGCTCGCCGTTCGGTCCGATGCCGACGGCGAAGCTGCCGCTCGGATCCGTAATATAGCCTGCGACCGATTTACCCGGTAAGCACAGGAGCACAGTACAGCAGATGATAAACGCAAGCAAAGACTTCTTCATGTCGCCTCCCACCACTCGGAGTGGTCGTTCTGTTTTCGTCTCTCGCCGCGGCTCTCTGTTGCCAGAGGCGCCGAAACGCTCCCCGCCGGTCGCCACGCCAGCATTACGCTGGTCAATCCGCAGCGATCAGGACACCCGCCTGCGCAGGTATCCTCCGCCCTGACCCACGACCTCAGGTGGGGATCCTCACTATTATAGGGGGTGAACGCGCCTGGCGAACGGAAGAATCGCGTCCGACAGGCAAAACAACGTACTAGTACGCGTGCTCCAGACGTTGAATCGGTCCTGGACTTACTGGCATTCCCCTCGTCTGGCTGTCTGCCTTACCCGACCTCCGCAATTGAAGGAACCTTCGCCGACCGAAACTTGGGACCGGAGACGCCGCGCCAGGCAGGCGGCTGCGAGCCCTCCGCCGAGCAGGGCGAAGGTAGAGGGCTCAGGAACACCACTGACCGGCTGGCCAGCGACCGTAATGCCATCGACCGCAAGCCCCGAGTCGTAGAACTGATCGTTCCAGTTCACGACTCCGAACTCGAGAATGTAGTTGCCGGCGGTCGGAATGGCATAGGTTGATTCAACCCAGCCCGTGTAACCGCAGCCGGCGTCCCAGCACTCCCCCGAGTAGTCTCCAAGCGGTGACCAAACCGGCCCCCCAGCGACGATGGTCACGGAGGCGAGATCCAGCGTTGCTTCGACGGGGGGCATGCCGGCGCCCGGAACAATACTGCCACTCGGCGCGGTCCGTGCCGTGAATTCAGAAGCGGCCAAAGCCGAAACTGCGCGCCTGTGGAGGATTGGCGAAGAATTGGGACAGACCCCGGACAGCCGCCATACCCTGCAAAAGGCGATCAAGCTCGAGACGGCAGCCCGTGTGAGATACGCGCAAGTGCTGCAGGATTTCACGACATCTGTCCTGCGGAAGAAAAAGCCAGAGAGCAGTGGTGGGGGGCGCCGGCCCCGTGCACCGTAGCAGGGCTGCCGCTCCGGGCGCTCGCGGGCGAGGTGAAAACTACTCAATACTTCGCGGCAGCGAGATCAGTGGCCGCTGTCTCTGGGCCATCGATGTGCACCAGCAAGGGCACAGCATTTTTCTTTTGGATTGCAGATTAACCGGTGCTAAAATACGAAGTCGGCAACAGGAGGTGACAGTTCTTATGATTCGGCGATCCTTGCTCCTGGTTGTTCTCCTGGCGGTCCAACTGCTCGCAACTCCGATGACGTATACGCTCACCGGAACAGCGTCTGCGACGCTGACAGACTCAGGCGGTAACCTCTTGGCAAATTTTACGGATGTTCCGTTCACTTGGACCGCGGTGCAGGAGACCCCTCCGGCACCCTTCATCCTGCCGTCAGCGGGAATAGACGGGGTGGCATCGGTAATCGGGGGCTACACACTCACGGTTGGTGGTACTTCGGCCACCTACGTGGGCTTTGGTTTCGTGCTGGTCCTTCCGGCGGCGGGTACCATCGATTTCGAGGACCCTCCGGGCATACCCTACCCGAACGGAACGCTCTGGCTGATGACCAGTTATGGGCCTGGGTTTCTGCTCTCGGCGGTCCCCCCGGGTTGGGACGCCAACTCACCCCTCGGACCGGTCGGCGTGGAGGACATTTTCCTTCCCATAGCGTACGCGCCGGACACGGACCAGGGCGATTTTACCTTTACGGCGCTCTCCGGGCTCGTGTTTGAGGCACGAGGTGACGGTATGTTCGCTTCTCCCGAACCCGCGACGTGGATGTTGTTGGGCCTGGGCGCTTCGGCCCTCATGCTGGCTCGACGTATCCGGCACGTCCACTGACCCACCATTGCGCCGGACGCACCGGCCTACGATGGCGCGCGTTCAGCGCGCCGGCTGTGAGGTGCACTCGGACAGATCGATCAACGCCGAGGCGACGCACGCCATCGCTTTCAGTTGAAATACACGGGTGAAGAGCTGAGTCAACTACGTCGGTGACATCCATTAGTGCTCGAATCGGCGTGCAGCCGCGAAATCGTGACCGCCAGAAACAAAGCCGAATACAACCTTGATGATTTCAGTGACATTCATGGTGATCCCGACAGGACATCAGCGGCCTGCGGGTGCGGCACAGCGTGGATAGCTCCGGGAACAGTCTACCGGTTGGCAGACCTGATATCTATGCCGACGGTGGCTCACCTTGCAGTTTAGTACCAATGCTTCCAACCTTGGAACAACTCCTCTGCGGCCCCACTGTCTGTCCGGCCGCTCAGCGCCGGGCGCTTGGATCGCCTGTGGCGGCTGGAGCGTGGTCGTCCTTCCCAGGAGGACCGAGCAACTCGGTGAAGATGGGCTTCAACGCATCCGCCCATACTTGATAGCCTTTAACGCTCGGATGAATCTTGTCGGCGTTCATCATGCCTTCGAACAGCTTGCCATCCCGATCCGCCAGCTTGCCCCCGATGTTGAGATAGCGGATCTTCCTGCCGTCGGCGAGCTTGGATAGATTGTTATTGATCTCGTCGATCGCAGGCATCAGCGCAGTATTGTCGTTGCGAGGAAAGATGCCTGTCACGACGATGGCGGCGCTGGGCGCCTTCGTTTCGAGGACGCGCAGGATTGCTTCCAGCCCCTTTGTGACATCCGCCGCCTTATCCCCGTTGCCGACGTTGTTGGTGCCGGCGAGTAAGACGATGATCTTCGGATTGACTCCGTCCAGTTCCCCGTTGTCGAGTCGCCAGAGGATGTTCTGGGTGGTATCGGCGCCCCATCCGAAATCGGCTGCATTCCAGCCGAAGAAGTTCCGCTTCCAGCTGGCCAGCAAGTCGGGATAGTCGGTCGCCCCCCAGCGCCGGGTGATGGAGTCGCCCTCAAAGTAGATGTCGATGCCGCCTTTCCTGGCCTTGTCCACTAACTGGTCGTGGGCGATCGTGGAGTTCCGGTCGATTCGGGGAACCGGCAGATCGGCGGGAACCGGGTGGTTGATGAACTTGTCCGCCCAGGCGATGAAGTACTTCCAATTTGGGCCGTCCGTGTGCCCGCCGTCGTGCTGGCGCCAGGCCAGTTGGCCATCGAGCAGGCCCTGATTGACCGGCGGCATTCTTTCGGTGCGATCGTCGTCGGATGTCCCCAGATCTTTCGCGCCCAACAGCCTGAATACCGGCCCGGCCGCGACGGCCGCCATATAACTGCCTTGCTGGTCCAGCCATTTCGCGTCGCCCTTCTCGGGCACGCCATAACTGATAAAGGTCAGGCGCGGTGCGCACAAGGCGATCAGCTCATGAGCATCCACCGGTAAGTCGCCTGCGTTCTTACTGCCAAAAGCGGCCTCGGCAGCGCCGTATTTCAGGAAGTTACCGGCCATCCAATGATATTCTCCCGATCCCGTGAGGTTCTCCACGGCTTCTCCCCAATTGCGGCGGTGCAGTTTCGCGCCGCCTTCACCCGAAGAGCCGACCAGAACGAAGGCGAAGCGGGTGTCGAACGCCATGGTCACAAGGGCGGCTTTGCCGTAGCGCGAGACTCCCTCGATTCCGACATGTTTGGCATCCACCGTCTTATCGGTTTCGAGAAAATCCAGGCCGCGGGAGGCGCCCCACGCCCAGGCCCGCAATGCGCCCCAGTCATCCGGTTTGCGGGGCTGGCCTTTGTTGACCAGTCCGATGATGCCCTTGGTCAGGCCGGCCCCGTTGTCAGCTTGAATACTGGCGGGGTTGACGTAGGCGTAGCCCCAGCCGGCGGCAATGAGCTGCTCGGTCGCGGGCGGATCGCCGCCGGGGGCTGGGGGACGCGTGCCACGGCCGAACATCATCATCACCGGAACCGGACCGGCTGCGTCGGCCGGCGTCACCAGTGTCATCTGGATATCGACGCCAATCAGCGGGAACGAGGAGTTATCCACGTGCCCCACCAGGTCCCTCGAAATGGCTGGACGCGAACCCGCCATTGCGTTGGCCGCGTTTGTGACCTTCCACGTCACCGCGGGCACGTCCTTGGGAATCCGGCCGTACACCTCCCGCTCGAAGTCCTCGACAATCTCCGGGCGGCGCTGGTTCCACCACATCTGGGCCGTGGTGACCTTCGTGCCGTTCTTCAGCGTCAAGACGTCGGGCAGGTTGGGGAAAGGGTTGGCCTTGGACTCATCGTAGTTGGCGTGGTTCGGTTGGTTCTCGTTGCCGCTGGGGCCTGGACGCAGGGCCTTGATGCCGAGCTGATCCATCATGTTCTGGTGATCTTCGGCGGCCGTCCAATTCGTTGGAGACGCTTGCTGGCCGAGAACGCCGCCAACTGCCAGGACCACCAGGAGCCCCGCCATAACGCAGGCGGGTGTGGCGAGACGGTTTCCGGTTTTCATGTTCTTGTTCCAATAGTATTCTCTCGACGTGCCGACCGCCGATTGCCGTCTCCGTTTCGCTCGCGGGCAGTTGCCCGACCCGGGTCAGGCCGCTTGCCTTGCCAGCCCTTGCGCGATCTCAGACATGTCGTCCGCGCTGAGCTGAAGCTCGGCGGCGCCGGCGATGCCGCTGACTTGGCGGGCGCTCCGGACGCCGACGATCGCCCCGGTAACGGCGGGATTCCGCAAGGTCCACGCGATGGCCACCTCGCCGGGCGTCGCGTTGTGGCGCTGGCCGATGCCGTGTAGAGTTTCGACCAGGCGCAGATTGCGGGAGAGCAGCGGCTCCTGGAAGTTCGGGCTGTGCTTCCGCCAGTCGTCTTCGGGGAATGCCGCGATCCGTTCCCGCGTCATGGCGCCGCTCAGCAGCCCGGAGGCCATGGGGGAGTAGACGATGACCCCGATCCGGCGCTCCAAAGCGAAGGGAAGAATCGAGGCCTCGACCTCGGTCGCCAGAAGGGAATATGGCGGTTGCAGCGAAGCGATGGGAGCCACGTTCAAGGCGCGTTGCATTTGCGGCACATCGAAATTCGAGACTCCGATGTGACGGATCTTTCCCTCGGCCTTGAGTTTCGCCATCGCGCCGACCGCCTCTTCGATCGATCCGGGCGAGGCACTCTCCGGGCCGCCCTTCCAGGCCGGCCAGTGGATTTGATAGAGGTCAATCGTATCCACTCCCAGCCGCTTCAGACTGGCCTCGGCTTCCCGTCGAATGGAGGCGGCTTGCAGGTTGTGCAGGACTTTTCCGGATTCATCCCACACCAGGCTGCACTTGGTGAAGACATAGGGCCGGCTGCGAAGCCCCTGGAGGGCCCGGCCGACCACGCTCTCCGACCGGCCCAGCCCGTAGACGGCGGCGGTATCGATCCAATTCATCCCGCGGTCCAGGCCGGCGTGGATCGCGGCAATGGATTCCTTATCGTCCTGCGAACCCCAGCCGAATTCCCACTGTCCTCCGCCGATCGCCCACGCTCCAATCCCAATCGGCGTAATCTTCAAGTCACTCCGTCCCAGCGTTCGTAACGTCATTTTCGCGTCTCCTCAGTTAAATGTGGATCACCCCGCATCGCCGGGACAGAGTGGCGGGAGCTGATATTACTGAAAAGGCTGGCTCACAGCCCCCCGTGAAACCGTCCGAATGCGTGGGCAAGCATTAGCGACATGATCAGGATGCCCGCCCCCAGGGCGAGCACGTGCTGCGTCTTGCGCAGATTGAAGCTGCCGACACGACAGACCAGCAGGTAGCCGACCGCAAGGTTGAAGAGGCCCCATAGGACATTGACCATCGACGAGGACAAGCCTACCCCAGGTGGTGATGCGAAGGGGCTCTGGAAGGCATGCCCCGAAATCCCATTGCCGAGATGAGGCAGGGTGTTCGCGAGGAATGCGCCCCCGAAGAAGTACGCCACATAGTGGTACCAGCGCATTGCTGCTCCCTCCTGGCTGAAACTATGGTAGCAGGTCTCAGGAGTCCCCCCAATTGGAAGCTTGCTGAAGCCTGCATGTCAGCCGGCGAGAGCCAGAGAGAAGCTTAGCCAGCAGAAATCGTCGGATGTACAATCGATGCTAGCCCGGATGGCATAGCGGAACCCCTGGTTGAAATGGAAATACCGCTCTAGGAGGAGCCCATGACAACTTCCATTCGCACAGCATTCGGTGCCTGTCTATTGCTAGGCCTATCGGCACCCTTTGCGGCAGGACAAGACCAAGACGTGGAGGGAAGCAAGGACCATCCCTTGATCTCGCGATATCCCGGCTCGGTTATCAAGAACTATCTCATGAAAGAGTTCGATGAGTTCACGCTTCCCCTCGGCAAAGTCGTTGACCAGAAATTTGCCAAGAGCCAGCATCTGGAAGGGAAGGTCACCCGCATCGTTTATGCAGTTCCCCAGGGACGCTCGGTGCTGGAGGTCTTTCGCAACTATCAAGGCGCGCTCAAGAAGGCCGGGTTCGAGACGCTCTTTGCTTGCGGCCCGCAGGAGTGCTGCGGGTCGGGGTGCTCGAGTCCGAGGGTGTACGGTGACGGTGATTACGACGATTACTGGGGACCCGACCACGGGATTCGATACGTTTCGGCGAAGCTCGCGCGGCCGGAGGGTGACGTCTATGTGAGCTTGCTGGTGGACGATCAAGGCGGGCTGGGCGGACCTGGCGTCGAGCTCTATGTGATCGAAATGAAGCCCATGGAATCGGAGCTCATCACGGTGGACGCCGCGTCGCTGGCCAACGACATCAATCGCACCGGCCACGTTTCGGTTTACGGGATCTACTTCGACACCGGCAAGGCTGATATCAAGCCTGAGTCCGGCGCGACGCTGAAAGAGATCGCCACGCTGCTTCAAGGCGACCCCAATCTGAAACTCTATGTCGTCGGCCACACCGACAACCAGGGCGCGCTCGACCTGAACATGGACCTTTCGCGCCGGCGCGCTGAGGCGGTGCTCACCGCGCTCACGGTGAAATACGCGGTTCCGGCCGGCAGGCTACGGGCCTACGGCAGTGGCCCTTACGCTCCCGTGGCGTCGAATGACAGCGAGGACGGCCGCGCCAAAAACCGGCGCGTCGAGCTGGTGAAGCAGTAAGGCACTGCACCAGGCGTTGGGGCTGGTTGTGGAACCGGCGCCGCCGCAGCCAAGCGCCGCATGATGTTCACCGGGCTGGCCGTGTTCGCTGCCGTGAAGCGTTCTTGAGGTGTGCCGATTACGGCATTCTCGACTTCAGCTTGATCATCTCGCCATCCACGGCGAACCTGCCGTATCCGTGATGATGGATGGTCTTCGGATCCCTCTGCGCCGGATCGATCCAGGCCTTGACTACTTTAAGGACGAAGAGATTGTATTTGTTAACGAGACGGGTATCGGCCACCTTGCATTCGAGATTGGCGAAACACTCGGCCACCAGAGGCGGCGTCACACGCTCGGCTGGCGCCGGCGTCAGACCGAATCTCTCGAACTTCTCCACGTCCCGGCCTGAGCAGTTGCCGACCGCCACGACTTTGGGCGCCAGTTCCAGCGCCGGAACGGCGATCACGCACTCTTTCGTCGCCCGCAATGCGGCAAAGCTGTGATTGCGGCCGCTGACGACACAGGCAACCAGCGGCGGTTCGAACTCCACCATCATATGCCAGGACATCGTCATGACGTTGGCGCGGCCCTTGCGGGCGGTCGTCAGCAGGACCACCGGCCCCGGTTCGAGCAACTGGTAGACTTTCGAGAGAGGTAGATCTTTCATCATAGTTGCAATTCCTGGCCCCAGTCTCCAATGAGCATCGGGCGCAGTTCATTGTAGCTGCGCTCGTTGCCTACGGTTACAGAGCTTGTGTGCGGCATGTCGCCCCGCGGCCCTTCATGCAATAGTCGTAGCAGTTTTTGTGCGCGATATAGACGCGCCGGAGGGACTCCGCGAGCGTCGCTCCCATCTCGAATCGGGGATCGTCGTAGATGACGGGACACGGGTAATAGCGGAGCGCGCCGTCGATCTTCTGAATCGAGCGGCTGAAGTGGCACATCAGCGACTCGGGGGACTTGCCCAGCGCCGCGAAGCAGTTTGTAGTCACGAACACCTCGGCATGCGGCAATTCGCCGCGGCCCGCCAGAGCGGTGAGGTGATGGCCCATTTCGAGCATGTTCTCGATCAGGCTCACCTCTACCGTCGCGCCGGGAAACAGAGATCGATACTCTTCACGTATCTGCACATCGCTTCGCCCGCCCAGCAGCGGCCGTTCGGCCGCAATCACGAGCGCGAAGCCCATCTCGGCCAGCAGCCGGATGGTTTCCGTCGTTTGAGCGAACGTGCCTCGCCCGCGAATGGCATCGTGGCGCTGCGCGTCCGGGCTCTCCAGCGTGATGCGCAGGGTCAGCCGGCCGCCGTGGCGCTCGTGGAGACGCCGCAGGGCTTCGAAGTGATTCCGGATGTACCGGCGTCCGTTCGTCAGCACATCGACGGGCGCGATATCGAGAGCGAAGGCGAGGCTTTCCAGGAACTCGTCGTTCCGCTCCGCCCGGCCGCGCAGCACGTTCTCATTGACAAAGACCTCTCCGCCAGTGAAATAGATCTTGCGAACGCCGAAGCGGGCAGATTCTTCCAGGTGGGGCCGAAGCTCGGCGAAGGTGATCTGTTCCAGCCGGCCGTTCGCCGGGGAGGAGGCGGTGTAGCAGTGTGTGCAGCGAAGATCGCAAACAGAGCCTTGCATCACCCAGAGGTCTTCCAGCACAGGCCGGCCTTCGATGCGCTCCGGCTCCACGAATCCGCGCTCTTCGCCGCGCGGGTTCACCAATTTGAGTCCGTCAGGATGCTGCGGCCTGGTTACGTTCAGATGCATAGGAGTATACCAGTCCTCTTCCTGCGGCTTGATAAGCTGATCTGTTGTGGTTTCGATGCCTTCCGCCCCAACCATATCGATCGTCGTTCCCGTTTACAACGAGGAGGCAGCCATCGGCGGGCTGCTGGAGGGCCTGAGCGCGCAGAGGTTTGCGGAGGTCATCGTGGTGGATGGCGGCTCCACCGACCGGACCGCGGAGCTTGCCGCGCCAAGGGCCCGTCTTATCCGGAGCGAGATTGGGCGTGGGGCGCAGATGAACGCGGGGGCGGCGGTCGCTTGCGGTGAGGTGCTGCTATTCCTTCACGCCGACGCGCGCCTCGGGGCGGGCTCCCTGGAACGGATCCGCTGCGCCATGGAAGATGGCGCCATCGTGGGCGGCAACCTCGACATTCGGTACGCAGGAGACGACTGGGCCGCCAGGATCTTCACACGATTCAACCGCTGGCGCCGGAACTGGGGGATATTCTACGGCGATTCCGGCATCTTCTGCCGCCGGTCAGTCTTCGAAAGGCTGGGCGGGTACCGGTCGTGGCCGATCCTGGAAGACTACGATTTTGCGCGGCGGCTGTCGAAAGCCGGCAGGCTGGCCCTGCTCGAAGATCCCATCTGGGTCTCCGACCGCCGATGGCGCAAAGCGGGCCTGCTTTACACGTTGTGGAGCTGGTTTCTGATCCAGGGGCTGTATTATGTGGGCGTGCCGCCTCGGCGCCTGGCTCGGCTCTATCGCCATGTCCGGTGACTTCGTCCTACAGCACGGTCTTCCCCTGGTCGTTCTATTCGCGAAAGCGCCGGTGCCGGGGCGCGTGAAGACGCGGCTGGGAGTCGATCCGCAACGCGCAGCCGCTCTGCACTCCTCCTTCGTCCGCCAGACCCTGGTCATGCTGGAATCCCTGCGCGGCGAGGTGGACGTTGAACTCTCCACCGATGAGCCAACGCTGGCCTGGGGTGAGTTCCCCGTGGCGCGGTCGGTGCAGGCTGCCGGTCACCTGGGAGAGCGGATCTACGCGGCTCTCGAACGGGCGCTTGCGGCAGGGCGGCCGAAGGCGATGATCCTCGGCAGCGACTCCCCCGGGCTGCCGGCGGCGCACATTCGCGCTTTGCTAGATTCCGCTGCCGATGTGTCTATCGGTCCGGTGGACGATGGTGGATTCTACGCCATCGCATGCAGCAGAACAGTCCCCGCGATGTTCGAGGGCGTTCGATGGTCCACCGGAACCACGCTCAGCGACACGGTCAAGGCGTTGACCAGTTGCGGCCTCGGCGTCGAACTCGGGCCCGCATGGTTCGACGTGGACAGGCCCGAAGATCTTGCACGGCTTCCCGCGTCGCTATGACATCTGTGGAACACGACCGCCGGGAATCAGAGCTCTCCTCGCTACGCTACCTGTGTGCGGCTCCATGAGCTGCCAGATGGTTGGTATGGGCCTCCTGCGCATGCGAGGCTTGCACCTTCGTCGGGCCTTGGTGCGGCGCGCGGCTTGCCTCCATTTCCTCGCGCGAGGGTTGTGCCCTGATCCCGCCCTCACCGTTGAACGCGTGATTCGGGCCCCTGACCTCCCGCACCACCGTGTGGTCGACGTAAGTGTTGTGCACGTTGTGCACGTCCACGTTCGAGATGGCGGTGTTGTGCCGGAAGAAGCGCCCCTCCCAACGTCCGCCGGTGAAGCCTGAGCCGAAGTAGCCGTTGCCGTAGTTTACGCCGCCATAGAAGCCGACTCTCGAGCCCCAATACCCTTCGTGCCAGGAGTACCTGCCGCCGCCGAAGCCCCAATAGCCGGGCGTCCAGAGGAGTCCCACGCTGGGAGGCATAACCCATTGACCCGGTACCCAGTAGTAACCATAATCACCGTACTGATAGTAGCCAGGCGTCCAAATGTACCCGTCGCCAGGACAGGGGGGCTGATCGAAGACGGCGATGGGGGGCGGCGCGATGTTCACCGAAAACTGGATTCCCGCGAAGGCATGCGATCCGACGAGGGCGGCCAGCACCAGAATCAAAAGCATTGTGAGTTTGTGTCTCATCTTTGCATTCTCCTTCCCACTCTGTTCGTAGAAACACACTCGAGCCCGGATTTCCGTTCTGCCATCCTGGCTGGCATCGATTGTACCTCCAACCGCCTCCGTTGGCTAAGCGGTTTTCATCTTTTCCCTTGCGAGCGACTCCAGCAGCCGGGGAAGGGAACCATCTCTGCCTCGCGTGCGGAAAGCTCACTTGGAATCAGGAACTTCCGTCTCCTCTTCATCCCCTTTTTTCGATCTGTGGCGCACGCGTTAGCGTGCAGGCGCGGGCTTCAGAGGGACTTGCAAAATAGAGGCGAACGCGGCTGGGCGGACGACGATCTGGCGCTAAGCGCTGCCCCCCAGAGGCGCCCCAAAAAAGCTCTAGAAATCCGAGCGCTCATCCTTGTCTTGAAGACACGGGAGTTATGCGTCCTCGTGCCCGAATGACACCTCCTTTTCACCGGTCCTCCGAAGCCACTATAAAGACACCACGCCTCCAAGGGCCGTACGGCCCCGCCCCGGGGCACCTCCGCTCCCGGCCTCATCCGCCTAGGACGGTGCCAAACGCAGAATCTGATCGACGGTGAGCGCCAGAATCCCAAACATGAGATGGGCCATCACCTTGGCCCCTCCGCGCACCCGTACGAAGTTGCCTCCGAATTCCTCCTTCAACCGCGAATACACTCGTTCCACTGCGGTGCGTTCCCGAAAGCGAACTTGCTGATGGGGGTCCATGATGGCCGGCGGCTGAGAACCGTGTTTGTGCTGCGGGATGAGGGGTACGTGGCCCAGAGCAGCACTGTGTTGGCGAATCTGTTCGCTGTCGTAGCCGGCATCCATCAGGTCGTAGCAGCTGGTGACGCGTTGCGCCGTCAGCAAAGCCAGCGGCACCGCCACCTGGGTGTCATTCAACGCGGCCGAGGTCAATACGCAACTGATCGGGATCTGCCCATCGGCCACGTCCAGATGCAGTTTGTAGCCGATCCAGAAATACTTGCTGCCTTTGCTGTTGGTCTTGCAGCCCACGTCGCAGACCCGGGGCAGTTCGGTCAGCATCTGCTCCAGGGTCATGGTTCCCGAGCACTGCCGCTCCAGCCGCGTCATCCGCTCCGGCGATTTGTTCGTCTGGCCGGGGCGATGCCGCAGCGCGGGGGCCGCGGCCTTGGGCTTGGGCTGGGGCTTCTCGCAGCCTTCGATGGCCGTGGAATCCCGGCTGATATGGCCGATCAGCCGCCAGCCCTGGGTCCTCTCAATCAGGGCCGCATGCACCCGTTCGGCAAAGTGGTCGGCGGCGAATTCGGCGAAGGCCCGCGAGAACACGCTCTCGTGGGGAACTTCCGCTGCCCTTTCCCAACCGCACAGGCGCCGCAAAACCAGGTCATCGCGCAAGCGGTCCAGCAGGGCGCGGGTGGTGGGGAAGTTGAACACGGCCTTGGCCACGAAGGCCCGCGCCAGGGCGGCCCGGTCGTGGGGAGGACGTCCCGGACCGTGCCGGACGACGACGAAGCCATCCAACTGGAGCAGCGCCAAGGTGCGGACCAGCTTTTGCTGCAAGTCGCTGAGCGGTCCCAGTACCTCCTCCAGAGCCGGAAACAGGCGGCCTTGCAGAATCCGTCCGAAGCTGGCCAGCACCTGGAGTAAGCTATGCATGAGGGTTGTTTTCCGATAGTGTGGTTTCTGGCAAGAAACATTCTATCGGGAACGCAACCCTCTTCAAAACATTTTTAGACCTCTTGTTCTGGCCCGGACCTCAGCGGTAGTTTTGCAAGTCCCTCTTCAGCCTGCGCAACGGCGCACTGAACTGCGTCGCGGCACGCTGAAGCATTCAGTTCTGAACGAAGGACTGGATTGCCGGCGGCATGCTCTCGACGAGCAATTCGAAGGCGGCCAGGATAATCCGGGTTTGAAGGGCAGCGTCGTTCGGCGCTCCCAGGGGATAACCCAACGGGAAATCCACGAACAATGCCCGAGGCGGAGCGACTCGTTCCGTGATCTCGCGCAGCAGCGTAACGGAGACTGTTGGAATGCCGGCTTTCTCGATGATGCCCTGGATCAGTCCGACCGACTGATGGCACATCGGTCAGACTGGCGTCAGCAGAACGGCATCCACCGCATCTTCCAGCAGCATGCGAGCAACCTCCGGAGCGGTGTTGGCGATGAGCCGGCCTGGCGCCATGATCGAGCCCATGAAGCTGAAATGCCGCGGCGCAACGGAGCCGATGACGCCCTCCTCCGCCAGTGACTTCAGCCGATCCAGCGGCAGAGCCAGATTTTTGTCCGATGCGATCCCGCGGATGTCGAAGGCGTGGCTCTTGTGAGCCATGCGCAGTGTGCTCAAGTCTGTATCGAGAGGGATGACGCGGTACGAATAGTCTCCTCCACGAATGGAGGTGTCGAATGGGGGCTGGTCCGGCCTGAAATAGGCCGCGGTTGTAACTACTGCTACCCGAGTCTCGCGAAGCGGCTTCTTTAAGCGCGCGCCCGGGCGCCAGTCCACTTTCCGGTAAGGGTACGCCCTCAGGAAGACCTGATACGCCAGCTTGAGGTCGGAAATCTTCGCCATCTGGTTCCTCCAGTATCATCTCTCGGTTCGACGGTTGCCCGCGCATCACCACCCCATCGCCGTCCCGCAGCATCCGTGTCAGCGACGGCGGCTTCCAGGTTCAAGGCAAACATGCTGCACCCCTGGCACTCGAAACGCGGTCCGATAAGGGACAGGCGGGAAAAGAGGCGGTGCGCGTCCGGAACAAGTACCTCTGGCTCAGCGTACTAACTGGTATGGCTTTTCAGGACATCCGCCACACTTGCAGGATGTTTGCGAAGAACCCGGGGTTTACCGCGATCGCCGTTCTCTCGCTCGCGCTGGGTATCGGAGCGAACAGCGCCATTTTTAGTCTGGCCGATGCTCTTCTGTTACGGCCGCTGCCCATCCGCGACCCGGATGCGGTCGTTACGATCAGCACCACCCCGCCCAACAGTCCCTATGGCGGTGTCTCCTACGCCAACTACCGCGATTTTCGGGACAAGCTGCGATCGTTTGACGGCGTGACGGCATTCACGTTCTCAACCTGGGGCGTGGCCACGTCGGCCAAGGACGCCGCCCAGATGCGCATGGGCCTGTTCGTGAGCGGCAACTTCTTTTCGGCGCTGGGCGTGGAACCCACGCTGGGGCGCGGTTTCCTCCGCGATGAGGGGCAAGTGCCTGGGCGCGATGCCGTGGTTGTGCTGGCGCACCAGTTCTGGAAGACCCACTTCGCGGCGTCCCCGTCGGCAATCGGCCAGACCATCCGGATCAACGGCGTCGATTTCACGGTGGTGGGTGTCGCCCCGGAGAAGTTCACAGGCGTCGAGCGCTACGTTCGCCCGGCGATGTTCGTGCCGCTCATGATGAAGCAGCGGCTCGACGCATCCCAGGACGACCCGCTCGAAAGACGCGGCGACCACGGGCTAACGGTGAAAGCGCGTCTCCGGCCGGGCACTCCCATAAAGACCGCCCAGGCCGAACTGGCGACGTTGTGGAAGGGGCTTCAGCAGCAGTACCCGGAGGAGAACCGCGGCCGGACCGCCGCGGTGAAGACCGAGATCCAGTCGCGGTTTCAGGAGTACCGCTACGACGCGGTGATCGTGTCGTTCCTGATGGGACTGGTCGCCCTGGTGCTGATCATTGCGTGCGCCAATGTCGCGAACCTGCTGCTGGCCCGGGCGCGTGCCCGCTCCCGCGAGATCGCGATCCGGCTGGCGATCGGCGCCGGCCGTCTGCGCCTGATTCGGCAGCTAATGCTGGAGAGTGTGATGCTCGCTCTCATGGGCGGCCTGCTGGGGATCGTGTTTGCGTACGGGGGGATCCTGTTTCTCCAGCGCATCCAGATTCCGACCGATCTGCCGGTGGTGATCGGCGTCCAACTCGACCATCGCGTGCTCCTGTTCAGCCTCTTTGCCGCCCTGGTCACCGCGTTGTTGTTTGGCCTGGCGCCCGCATGGCATTGCACCGGGCCAGATCTGGTACCGGCCTTGAAGGCGGCCGGCCAGGGATCGCCGGGAAAGCGGCGCACCATCGGGCGCAATGCCCTGGTCATCGGTCAGGTGGCCCTGTCGATGGCTCTCCTGGTGGCTGCCGGGGTGCTGGTGGATGCGGTCCGCAAGACGGTTGCGCTCAATCCCGGCTTCCGCACGGACCATCTGCTGACGATGGAATTCGACACCGCGCTGGTCCGCTACACGGACGAGCAAACGCGCGCGTTCTACCGCGAGATCGGGGACCGCGCCCGGGCGCTCCCGGGGGTGCGGTCGGTGGCCATGAGTTGTTACATTCCGTTCTCGCCGGACGGCGTCGTCAAGCCGGTGATCCCCGAGGGGTATCAGTTCCCCAAGGGAGGTGAGTCGGCGGCTGTCGGAGCGGCGGATGTCGACGAACACTTCTTCGACACCATGAGAACCGCGATTATCCGCGGGCGGGGATTTACAGCCGACGATAAGGCCGGCGCGCGGCGCGTCGCGGTGGTGAACGAGGAGTTTGCGAAAACCTACTGGCCCAGACAGGACCCGATCGGAAAACGGTTCCGGCTTTACGACAGCAAAGGGCCTTGGGTCGAGGTGGTGGGCCTGACGAAGACCAACAAATACTGGTTCATCGCCGAACCCCCGATCCAGTACTTCTACCTTCCCTTTGCGCAGGACCTGAGCTCGCGCATGAGCCTGATTGTCGAGACCGGGGGCGATCCCGCCGCCATCGCTGGGCCCCTGCGCGAGGCGGTGCGCGGCCTCGACCCGAACCAGCCCATCTACAACGTACGCACGTTTTCGAGCTTCTACCAGCAGCGCGCCATCTCCATGGTGGTGATGCTCACGCAAATGGTGGCGGCGATGGGGCTGCTCGGATTGACCCTGGCGCTGGTGGGGCTCTACGGCCTGATCGCCTACGCCGTGAGCCGGCGCACCCGGGAGATCGGGATTCGCATGGCCATCGGGGCGAGCAAGGCGGAAGTAGTGACGATGGTGCTACGGCAGGGCCTGGCGCTGGTGCTGGGCGGAGTGCTGGCGGGTGGCGCGATCAGCTTTGGCGTGGCGCGCCTGCTCACGGCCGGCCTGGTCGGCCTGGGCGCGCCGAACCCGATCACCTACGTAGTGGTTCCGGCTGCATTGGTGCTGATTACGATGGCGGCTTGCTACATCCCGGCGCGGCGTGCGTCCCTGATCGATCCGATCCGGGCGTTGCGGTGGGAGTGACCGCTGGCAACGTATAGCACGATTGCGCGCGCGATTCCCTTGACGACATCGTGATCCGTACCTCGTCGCTGCCGCGCTGTGCTAGCGTGGACTGGATATAAGGTCCTGTGGAGTCCACGATTTTGGTCTGCGTTCTGGAATTCTGGAAGCAGCGCCGATGCGACCACTGGCTCGACTGCGGGCTAAGGTTCGGCTTCGCCGCCTTGGCCGCTGTTGCGTTGGCCGCCGCCTCGGCTCGGGATGCTCAGATCCCCGCCATTTCCTCAATTCGTGTTGCGAACGTGACACTCACGTCCGCCGAGGTCTCCTGGCTTACCGATGTGCCCGCCACCAGTCAGGTAATCATGGTGAACAGCGAGTACGAGCCGTGGAAGCGTGAGCCGGAACCACAGGATGCAAACCGCACGATCAACCACCGAGTGGTTCTGTCCGATCTCGTCCCGAACACAACGTACTGGTTCTACGTTGCTTCAGTTGACTCGAATGAACGTCTGGCGACCAGCTCCAACTCGTCAAGCCGAGCCTCATTTCAGACGTTGCCGGTCGACCCGAAGGCGCCGTTTGAATACCGCCTGGACGCACAGGGCGCGCACAGCGTGTATGTGGGCCATGACCTGTATATTGAGGCCACCGCGGTTGGTCTAGCGGGAGCCTTGGGGCACGTTCACTTCAACGGGGCTGATGGGCTTCCGCCGGGAGCAACGGCGGGAATGCTGTGCGATTACAACAGCAAGCCACAGAATGACTTCAGAGACTCCATGTGCTGGGTGAATCCTGGCCACTATGGACGAACCCAGGTCATTCGACTACGGATTCCATCGGACGCTCCCACTGGCGGCTACACCGCCATCCTGAGGTTCACGGACAACGGAGTTGCGAAGCAGCTCCCTTACCCGTTCAACGCTCTGCCCCTTCGGCCGCCTGTCGTGAAGACACCGGTTCCCTCGGTTCCGCCAATACCGAAACTCAAGAAATGGGAGCTTACCATGACCGATTTGGGGCGAAAGTGGTGCGATCCCTCCCAGGTCATGGCTTTTGGATGGGAACC
Organism: Bryobacterales bacterium; assembly: GCA_963719445.1. GTDB lineage: Bacteria > Acidobacteriota > Terriglobia > Bryobacterales > Bryobacteraceae > DASWZN01. Next base: position 172,624 of record OY970385.1, on the reverse strand, counting down.
CCAGATCTGGTACTACGACGGCGGCAGGACTTATCTCCAGATTGCGGACTACACCAAGGACCCCGGCACCTGGTACCCGTGCGCCTTCAACATCATCAACCAGTATCGAGACCGGGTCATTGCCCGCAAAGGCTATTACGAGGGATGGAGGGTCTTCCCGCACGGACTTGCCATGAGTTACTGGAGAACAGGAGACGTGCGGGCCAAGGAAGCAGCCATCCTGCTGTCTCAATCCTCCGCGTACGCCCCATCGGGGGGCAGGGTGAACGTCGGAGACATGCGCGAGACGGCTTACATCATCGACGCATACGTCAAGGCGGAACAGCTGGGCGAACCGCGCAGCCCGCACTTGGCGAGGGCGGTAGACTTCGCGCTGGGAATGTTCGACCAACTGTTCGCTTCCTATCCGCCTCTCTACCAGCAGTCCTTCTATGACGGCCTGATGGCGGAAGCACTGATCCAGTATTACGAACTCACCCAGGATGCCAGAGTGCCTCCCGCGATCAAGGCGATGTTGGACTGGCTCTGGAGCAATGCGTACGACTCGAGGAGCCACTCGTTCACGTACAATCCGCTGCTGGTGCCTCCCTCTTACCAGACTGCACAGTCGAATCTCATCATTCCGGCATTTGCTTGGTACTGGCAACTCAGCGGAGACCCAGTCTACCGGCAGAGGGGTGACGACCTGTTTGCGCATGCTCTCGATAGCGACATCGATTACAGTGGCAAGATATTCAACCAGAATTATCGATGGAGCTTCGACTACGTACGCTGGCGATCGAACGATCCGACCTCGACGACCGAGCCATCGGCAAACACTCCGGACTCCACAACCCGGAGAAATCGGCCGGAGGATAAGCCGAAAACGGCCAACTGATCCGGGCGGCCTGGACAGTGCGAGCCGAAGTGCAGGCTGGGTTTGACCGGAGTCCCCTGCCGGCTGACTCTTGTGCGGTTTTGGAGCGCTACCCACGGTTCGCGAAAGTCATACCGGATCGTCGCACGAATCCCGCAACCTTTTGCCGGGACAGTCCTCCCCTGTCGCTCCATCTCGGCCCAGGCGGAGACCGGAAAGTGCGACACGGCGGCGTGCACTTCCGACGCCAGCGCTGTCCGAGGTTTTCTTTCCGGGTTTCTCCGGAAAGAGGAGAACAGCCTGCAGCGTGAGACGCTCATCAAGCTGATGGAGGAACGGGGCCGCGCCTCGCCAGATCGTCGGCGCCGAGAACTGCCGCCGGGAGGGCAACCTGGTCACCCTGATCTATCCTTCCGGCAAATGCGTCTGCGGATGGAGTCCCCAGCGTGCGCCGTCGGCCGGCGATCCCTACTGCGATTGCTCCAGGGCGAACAACCGACTGCTGTTTGAAACGGTCGGCGGAAAGCCGGTCCGCGTCGAGGTGGCGGAATCGCCGTGGCGCCAACCACGCAAGGTCCTCGCGGGCGTTAAGGAGCCATCCCATTAGCCATGTGGACCTTACCTCGGAGTGGCGAGGGCATCAAGCCAAAACGAAGAAACGGCTGAAGTCCTAGAGGTTCGCCCGCTCATTCCCGATGACACATGGGAGTACTTCTGCCTCGTACCGATTCGACCGGCCCGCGGCCTGCGGCCGCTTTCCGCTGTCAGTCGGTTTGCCGGAGCGCCAGCGCGTGCTGGTCGCGTTTGTGGATCTCGTCGAAGGCCTGCTTGAGCAGCGGGTAGGCGGCCACGGGGAAGACGAGACGGCCGCCGCGCCCGAACACCAGTTTGCGCTGATGTACCATCTTGCCTGCGCCGGCCATGACGGTGACCTGGTAGGACCCGATTTCACCCAGGTCGACGGGGCCGGGGGCCTCGGGACTCTCCAAGCTGTAACCAGGTGGAACCTTCACGGTGACTTGATCCTCTTCCGTCCAGGCGTAGTCGAAGAACACCGGGTAGCGGCGGGAGCTGGACGGGAAGCGCGCCGGTTGGCCGCGGTCGAAGTAGTCCATCTGCAGGAACATGCGCTTGCCGGTCTTCTGCGCGTAGCCGGGGATCGCTACCACGTAGGAGCACTCGAGCGGCCGTTCGGCGCTGTCGACATTCTCGACCCTGACTTCGGACACCTGGGCGGCGTCGAACTGCTTCCGTACCGCCTCGCGGACGCTCTCCTCCCTCGTAGCCGCGGACTGCGCCTTCCATTCCTTGCGGCGCTGGGCCGCGGCATGTCCGCTATAGGCCAGGCGCACCAGTCCCTGGAGGGCGCCGTCGTCCTTGAGTTCGAAAGACGCCGTCCGCGATGTCACGGACCTCTCCGGGCCGGAGAGCGGGGTCGGCACGAATAAGGGCATGTCGGGATCGCCGACCAGCGCCAGGACGCCCTCAGCCTGCCAAGGCAACATGTCCGGGGGCAAGTCGCGATCCGCTGCGTTCCAGAACCTCCAGGCGCCGCCCAGCTTGACCGCGGTGGCGGCGCGTGGCAACAGGTCCGCGTCTACTAGCGACGGGCTGAAAGCAATGTCGCTGCGGTCGGCCACCATCGCCAGCCGCGCGTCAAATCCGGCGGCGGTGGCGACCGCGGCAAACAATACGTTCACCTCGGAATCCGTGCCGAAGCCGCGCTTCAGGGCATCAGTCGGGAACCAGCTCTGTTTCGCTTTCCTGCGCTGTTGTGACGTCACGTCATCGGCAGCCAGGCTCTTGATCTTGGCGCGGCAATAGAGCGCGACGCGGGCCAGTTGGTCCTGGGGATCGGTCGCGCCGCTGACGGCCTCGACGGCGGCACGCCGGATGTCGGCATCCGGCTTGAGAACGCGTTTGCCCAGTCCGAAAGTGTCTTTGCCTACGCCCTTCCAGTACTGTTCCGGCGTCTTCTCGAAGAAGATGTAGTGGAGCAGGAGCCAGGGCTTGGCCTGAGCCTCCGGCGGCATTATCGGCTCGTCGACGGCGGCAGGCACGTTCTCCATGGATATGGTGTAGAAGCCGTCTTTGCCTTTACTCAGCGGAGGAAGCTTGGTTTGAAAGGGCACAGCGTTCAGCGTCAATGGAGACGGCCCGATGGTCGAAAGTCCGCGTATGAAGTACGTGACCCGCTCTACTGGAATATCACGTGAAAGCTGCAGGCGTGCGCAAGGCGCCCAACTCCAACCCAAGGCACTCCACAGGGACGGCGCGAAGTCGTAGGCGTTTTCGGTCCACTTGTACTCGATGATGTCTCCTGGCTCGAGGCCGGGCAGCGCAAAGGTCACCACTCTCGATTTGAAACCGCGGAAGACGACCGCATCGCGGGTCGCGATGGCTGACTTGGTGAGCGGCAGAATTCTGCCGTCGCGCTTGATGGTCCGTCCGCTGACCGTGCCCTCGGCGCTGGCGGGAAGGGTTACCGTTCCCTGACTCTGACAGCCGTGCTGGTTGAAAAGCTTGATGCGGATGTAGTGCTGGTAGTTGGTGCCAGACAAGAGCCAGGCTTCGCTCCGTTCCACATGGACCTGCCAGAAGAGAACTTCTGCCGGAGCGTCCTGCTCCACCTTCGGTGTTTTGAGATTCAGTTCGGCGTCCGTCACCGGCAGCCAGTCGGCGGCTGGGGCGGGTCCGCCGAGCACGGTGCCGACCGCTAACGACCAGAGGACGCGGCGAAGAAGGTAGCTTCCGGTCGGCATGCGGCGTGGTGTCTCAATTGAGAGCGTTAACCCAGAATTTCCCAATTTCTTCTTCCCCGCCGGAATCGATTGCACGGCCTTCACCGAAGTACCGTCACAAGGATGTGAGCCGGGCTTCCATTTTGCCTCCCGGCTTCCTGGAATCGTATCACAGGCCGGCAACTCTTGATCATCCAAAGTGGATAGTTTTAGTGCTTTGTCTCCGGAAGCCGCCTTCTGGCTCGGCCACGCGCCGATTTCGCCCGGCTGCCTCTTTTCGGAACCACCGCAGAAGTTGGCATGGCGTTAAGCTCGCTCGGTATGGTTCAGAGTCAGCCCAGATGCGTTCTATCGTCTTCGCAGTGACGTCGCGAGCCTTCGCTTTCAGCACGTTCTTTTCGGAGATGTCGCGCCATATTGGTACCTACCAGCCGAGCCCCGAGAGACGTGCGTTGAAACTAAAGGAAATGCTGCGAATGCCATCCCCCCAAATTCCGGGTGGCCGGCCATCCTGTGAGCGGCCGTATCTCTTTGATCCGTGATAAAGTATGCTGCCGGGAGGCATGTGGCATTACTGTATGCGAACACCAACGTATTTCACCGTATTCGCTCTTCTCCTGCTCGCGACCGCCGACGCCGCTGAGCAGGCCAAACCACCGGGACAGGGCGCTGACGCCTGCACGCTCGTGTCGAAAGCCGAAATCGAACAGACGCTGGGGGTCAAGTTGGCGGATGGAGAGAAGAAGCCCAGCCTGCAGACCCCGGGAGTTGTGTCCACCTGCAATTACAAGACTTCCGACGGCGGCCTGGTCACCATCGCCATTCGGCGCAGGCCGATCAAATACGAAGGAACGGCGACCGTGGATGCCAGGAAGCAGGGCGTGCAGCAGGGGCACATCCAAGGCCTCGGCAGAGATGCATTGTTGACCGAGTCGTCCGGCCTGGAAAACCTGAGCATCTTCCGCGGAGACTACGACTATATCAACGTGTTCGTTATGGGCTCCATCTCCGTGAAACCGGCCTCTGCCGCCGTCGAGAAACTGGGGCGCATCGTGCTTGACCGTTGGAAGTAACGGAGCCGGCTGGAATGGCAAATGGGAGAGCCGGCTCTGTTAGCGTGTCACCTGAATGGACAAGCTGGCTCTCGGAGAAGTACGGAGACCGGGACGGGGGGTATTCTGCCGGCCCGTCCCGGTGAAGGAGCCGTCAAAACTCCTTGAACTGCTCTTCCAGAGCGAAGGCTTCCTTGCTCGCGCCGTGGGCGGCAGGAACCGGCACTCCGTGTTCTGCGGATCTCGACTGGTGCGACACGGCCTTGCGCAGAGCCGTGAGGCCGGAGGAGGATTCGGCTGCCCGGTGCGGCGACTTCCCGTTGGCCGCAGCAGCCCGCCGGTGAACGGGACGAGCATTGCCGCTGCTTGCCTCGCCGCCACCCACCATGGCCGTTAACCGCTCCACGACATCCTTCAAGGTTTCCGACTGCGCGTTCAGCTCCTCGGCTGCCGCGGCACTCTCCTCGGCGTTGGCTGCGGTTTTCTGCGTCACCTGCTCCATCTGGGTGATGGCCTTGCCAATCTGCTCGATGCCGCGCGCCTGCTCCTGGCTGCCCAGGTTGACTTCGTCCACCAGTGTTTTGATCTTGGTCGATTCCTCGGTAATGACGCGGATGGCCGTGGCCACCTGGTCCACTTTGGTCTTGCCGTCGTTGGACTTGGCAATCGACTCCTCAATCAGGGACGCCGTATCCTTGGCAGCCTGCGCGCAACGTTGCGCCAGGTTGCGCACTTCGTCCGCGACCACCGCGAAGCCCATGCCCGCTTCGCCTGCCCGGGCGGCTTCCACTGCCGCATTTAGCGCCAGGATATTAGTTTGGAAGGCGATCTCGTCAATCACCTTAATGATCTTGGAAATCTTGCCGCTCTGCGTGTTGATCTCGCCCATGGCCTCTACCGTCTGCTCCAGCGACTGGTTAGTCTGAACGAATTTCTGTTGCGACTGTGTGACCAGATCGGCGGCGGATCGGCTGTTCTCGGTGTTCTTCCGGGCCATGGAGTTGATCTCCTCGCTCGAAGCCGAGGTTTCCTCGAGCGAAGCTGCCTGCTTGGAAGAACCCTGCGCCAGCGATTGACTGGAAGAAGAAACCTGCGACGCCGCGCTGGCCGTCTGCTCGGCGCCCTCGGAAAGCTCTGTAACCGTCTGCCGTAAAGCGGCGTTGATTTGCCGGACCACCCACACGATAACGACCCCTACCAGCAGCGACAGCAGGATCATGGTGATGGTCACCCAGCGGCTGAGCGCCACCTGTCCCTCCGCCGATTTGACCGAGGCCGCCATGATTTCGCCCTGCAACGTCGTCAGTTGTGCTACCTGCTCATTAGTGCGGGAGAGGATCGGCACCAACTTCTCTTTCACTATCGTGACTGCCTCGTCTACTTTTCCGGCAGTTATCAGCCCGTAAAAATTGTCGTACTCGCGATTCACGTTTTCCCATCCCCCGGAGATGTCGCTCATGATCTTCCGCGCCTCGGCGGTCCGAATCAGGGGGGTGAACTCATCCATGTTCTTCTTCCACTCAGTCTGAGCTTTGTGGAAGTCCTGGTTGTACTGCTCCACTGTGGCCCGGTCCTTCATGTAAGCGCGGGCCACCACTCCGCGTTCCGCGGCGATCACATCCGAAAGGTTCGTATCTATGCTGGCGGCCAGAACCTGCTTCCTGGCGGTCATGTTCGCCACTTCGGCTATGCTGGCTCCCAGGCTGCCGATGGCCCAAAAGGCCACCCCACCCACGATGAGCGTCAGGAGCAGCGCCGAGCCGAAACTCAGGAAGAGTGTTTTGCCAATTGTCATTTGCGATTTCATGATTAATCTCCTTTTGGAATTTCTTCTCTATTGCATTAGGGCTTCCAGGCCGCGCAGATCCTGGGTGGTCAACACGCGGTCGATCTCCAGCAGGATTTTTACTTTCCCTTTCACCTTGGCCATGCCCAGCAGATAAGGCGTGGCCGTTCCATCGCCGAAGTCCGGCGTGTCCTCGATGTCGGCCACCGCCAGGTTAAGCACCTCGGCCACGCCGTCCACCACGATGCCCATCAACATGGGCCCCGCCTCGCCTTGTACCTGGACCACGATAATGCAGGTGCGCGGCGTGTATTCCTGCTCCGGCAGGCCGAACTTGAGCCGCAGATCCACCACCGGGATCACTTTCCCGCGCAGGTTGATCACGCCCTTGACATGACCCGGCGTCTGCGGCACCGCCGTGATGTCCTGGATGCCCATGATCTCCCGGACTTTCAGAACCCGAATTCCGAATTCCTCGCGGCCGAGTTCGAACACAAGATACTTTCCGCCGCGGTCGTCATTCTTGAGCGCCGCAGCCGGTTTTCTTTCCAAAACTGTCGATCCCATGCTGCTCCTTTAGAGAGTTTTCTTGCCTCGCGCGCCCCTCGAGGCCCGGCATGACCGGGAGCGGGCATCTTGAGAATCGCCCGCTCATCGGTGGCGCTGACCCTCTTATCGGATGAATCCAGAAAGACCTACGTATCCCTGTTGGGGGTATTTCGGACAATTTCGACCAGCCAGCGCGTCCGACGTCCCCCCAGATTCCGGACAAATTGAGCCAAACATTTCCTGTACCTGGCCGATGAAATTCCCGTAAGGCCGGATCGGCCCGGAGGTAGTGATGCATCGGTGTCTGAAGTGCAACGGCGGAGCACGGTTACCCATGAAGCGATTGACATGCTTTGTTCTACTACTCGGTTCCGGGGTTGGACTCCGCGCCCAGCAGGAGCGCGGCGCTACGCCGGAGCCACTGACGTCAGACCGCCCAGGTTTCAGCGATGGCGTAAATATCCTCCCCGCCGGCCTGTTCCAACTGGAAAGCGGCTTCAGCCTGAGCGGCCAGTCCGACCGGAATTCGGTGGACCGCACGTTCATCGCCGGCACTCCCACGCTGCGGTTGGGCCTCGGCCGGCGGCTTGAGCTGCGGTTCGGCGGCGACGGTTTCCGGCACTATTCGCACCGGGAGGGCCAGGACTACGAGGGTGCGGCGGGCGCTTCGGACTTCTCGGCGGGCGTGAAGTTCGCGCTGGCTTCCGAGCACGGCCTCCGGCCGGCGCTCTCACTGATTTCAGTGACCTCGCTGCCGGCCGGCGATGCGCGCTTCACGAGTTCGGGAGTCGATCCGACGCTCAAGCTGGCGTGGTCCAAGACGCTGAGCGAGAGCACCGCCGCCTCTGGCAACGTCGTCGTCTCATCCCTCACCGATTCCGGCGCCAGATTCACACAGCGGGCGGTCAGTTTTCAATTGAGCCGCGGCCTCTGGCGGAACTGGGGAGGTTTTTGGGAGGCCTATCTGGTGACGCCAGTGGATCGTGGCGGCGGTGGCGCCTGGACGTTCGACACCGGAGTGTCGCACCCGCTGAGACGCAACGCCCAGTTCGACGTGTCGGTGGGGCAGCAGATCGTGCCGCTGGCCCGTTGCTGGTTTGTCGGCGCGGGTCTCGTAGTGCGACATCCGGCCTGGTTCGCCGGGCGCCACTGACGCGCCCCTCCCGGAGACCCAGACCTACGTTGAGGAAGGCGTCCAGTTGTTGCAGTTGGCCCACCGCGCGCACGACCTGTTCGAAAGGCAGGAACCTGCGCAAAAAGGGCGACTCCTGAATTTTCTACTCTCGAACCGCGTTTGGAAGGCCGGAGTTCTCGCCGCGGAATATCGCCAACCATTTGACATGTTGGCACTTGCGCGTGAGGCTGGCGGAGGGGATGAAGCGATGGGCGGGACGAAAAACGGCCAATTTGAGGTTTGGCTCCTCAGGTAGGACTCGAACCTACAACCCTTCGGTTAACAGCCGAATGCTCTACCATTGAGCTACTGAGGAGCAACTGGTTGGCAGTCCTCATTAAATCAAACCGGCCGCGTGAGTGTCAACCCTGCGCGTGAGCGCGTGAGCGCTGAGCGGCAGCCCGCCCATTCCCACAATTCCCGCAACTCGATTTCCCACCGCCTCAACCACTTCCGCCCCTCCCACCGGCTTCGCGGCCCGCCTCCGCGTTACCATCCGTCCGGGTAACTTATGTCTCGCGGATGCCAAAGGCCGTCCTCCCGGCCGGGAACGCCATCACCCTCGGTCGCCGCCAGGGCCGCCCGCACGTGCAAACTGGAAACTATAGGGAGAACCTACCGAGCTGTCCAAACTGTGCCAGCCCGCAGCAAACGTACGTTGAAACCAAGGGCCTTATTGGCTTCGTTTTGTCATGGGGCCTGTTCCGCGCGCCCGGTTGCCACCCCCGCCGCTCTAACCGAGAATGGAAAACGACATGCGCCATTACCTGGGCCTCACCTACCTCGCCTGGGCCTTCATCGCCTGGGGCGGAATCGCCGGGACTTTCGCCGTCGTTCTCATCTACCGCCTGCTGATCGCGCACCGTCCGGAACACGAGGCCTTCATGCGCCCCGCCGAGATTCGCCGGACCCTCGCTCACCTCCGCAACGTCAACCGCGCCGTCATCGCATTCGGCGTTGCCACCGCCGTCGCGCTCGTCGCCATCGCCGCGGCCTGGGCGTTGCGCCTGCTGTGAATGCCGGTCCGCCCGAACCCTCATGCTAAAATTGGTAGTTCTTCATGCAACTTGAGAAAGCCTATGAGCCCCAACGGTTTGAACCGCACTGGGCCCAGTGGTGGATCGACTCCGGAATCTTTCGCGCCGGCGGCTCCGTTGGCCGTCCGTTCTCGCTCGTAATTCCTCCGCCCAACGTCACCGGCTCGCTGCACATCGGGCACATGCTCGAGCACACCGAGATCGATGTCACCATCCGCTGGCACCGCATGCGCGGCGACAACACCCTCTGGCTTCCCGGCACGGACCACGCCGGAATCGCCACCCAGATGCTGGTCGAGCGCAAACTCGCCAGCGAGGGCATCGACCGCCGCCAGATCGGCCGCGCCGAATTCGTGAAGCGCGTCTGGGAATGGAAGGAGCGCTACGGCGGAACCATCAAGGCCCAGATGATCCGCCTCGGCGCCAGTTGCGATTGGAGCCGCGAGCGGTTCACCCTCGATCCCGGCCTCTCGCGCGCCGTGCGCGAGGTCTTCGTCCGCCTCTACGAAAAGGGCCTCATCTACCGCGGCGAGTACATGGTGAACTGGTGCCCGCGCTGCCAGACCGCGCTCTCCGATCTCGAAGTCACGCACGATCCAAAGCCCGGCAACCTGTGGCACATTCGATACCCGGTCAATGGGACGGAGCGCTCCGTCGTGGTCGCCACCACGCGCCCGGAAACCATGCTGGGCGACACCGCCGTCGCCGTCAATCCGAAGGACAAGCGCTACCTCGACCTCCACGGCGCCACCGTCCGCCTGCCTCTCATGAACCGGGACATTCCCGTGATCGCCGACGAGGTTGCCGACCCCGAATTCGGAACCGGCGTCGTCAAGGTCACGCCCGCGCACGACCTTAACGATTTCGAGGCCGGCCGCCGCCACAACCTGCCCAAGATCCAGGTGATCGATGGAACCGGCCACATGACCGCCGCCGCCGGCGCCTATGCCGGTCTCGATCGCAATGAGGCTCGCGAGCGCGTGGTCGATGACCTCGAGGCGCTCGGCCTGATCGTCAAGATCGAGCCCTACGAGCTCAGCCTCGGCCGTTGCCAGCGCTGCAAGACCCCCGTCGAGCCGCTCGTCTCCACGCAGTGGTTCGTGAAGGCGAAGCCGCTCGCCGAGCCAGCCATCAGGGTGGTGGAAGAAGGCCGCATCCGGTTCACGCCGGAGAACGTCACCAAGACCTATTACGAGTGGATGTACAACATCCGCGACTGGTGCATCTCCCGCCAGCTCTGGTGGGGCCATCGCATCCCGGCCTGGTATTGCCGCGATTGCGGCCGGATCATCGTTTCGCGCACCGATCCCGCCGCGTGCCAGTGCGGCTCGGGCCACATCGAGCAGGATCCCGACGTGCTCGATACCTGGTTCAGCTCGGGCCTCTGGCCGTTCTCCACGCTCGGCTGGCCTGCCCGGACCGAAGATCTCAAGACGTATTACCCCACGTCGCTGATGATCACCGGTTTCGACATCCTCTTCTTCTGGGTGGCGCGGATGATTATGCTCGGCCTCGAATGCATGGGCGACGTGCCGTTCCGCGAGGTTTACATCCACGCCTTGGTGCGCGATGCCGAGCGGCAAAAGATGTCGAAGACCAAGGGCAACGTGGTCGACCCGCTCGAGGTGACGGAGAAATACGGCACCGACGCCGTGCGCATGGCCTTTTTACGCGCCGCCGCGCCGGGCACCGACATCGTCTTCACCGACCAGCGCATGGAAAGCGCCCGCAACTTCGCCAACAAGATCTGGAACGCGGCGCGGCTGGTCTTCATGCACATGGAGCGCTCCGGCATCACCGCCTGGGCGCCCGCCGCGGGCTCCGCCATGCTGCCGGAGTTCAGCAGTCCCGGCCTCGAAGCGCCGCTCGAAGACCGCTGGATCTTCAGCCGCCTCAACGACTGCGCGGACCTCATGAACCGCGCCATCGACCGCTACCGCTTCCACGAAGCCGCCGAGCTCGTCTGGCAGTTCTTCTGGCACGAGTTCTGCGACTGGTATCTCGAAATCAAGAAGCTGCGCCTGGAGCCCGATTCCGGCGTGACCACCGACTGGCGCAACCTGCTCACCGTCTTCGAGGCGGCGCTGCGGCTCCTGCATCCCATCATGCCGTTCCTCACCGAGGAGCTCTGGCAGAGGCTCATGGCCAACGCCGGCGAGCGGCCTATCTCCATCGCCGTGGCGCCGTACCCGGAGTACGACCCGCACGCCGCCGATCACGCCGCCGAGCGCGACATGCAGATCCTCCAGGACATCGTCGTCACGGTCCGCAACCTGCGCGCCGATTTCGCCCTCGATCCGAAACAGGAGTTCGGCGTCGCGCTGGCTTCAACCGGCGCCGCCGCCGAGGTGGCGCGCACGCAGCTCGGAATCATCCAGGGCCTCGCCAAGGTGTGCCTCGAAGCGTGCAGCGACGCCGCCGGAGCCGCGGGCGTGAGGCGCTCCACCGCCGGGTTCGACCTGGTGCTCGATGTCCCGGCCGCGCAAACCGAAATCCTGCGCAAACGGCTGGAGAAGGAGAACGAACAGCTCGAAAAGAACATCGCCAATTCGAAGCGCCAGCTCGCCGACGAGAAGTTTCTGGCGCGCGCGCCGGAGCAAGTGGTGGAGTCCATTCGCCGGAAGCTGGCCGGCTACGAAGATCAATTGGAGAAGAACCGCGACATCCTGGGTGGGCTGAGCTAGTGTACCGCGGCGCAGATTTCGTCGGGTGCCGGGATAATCCGCAAACCGGGGACTGGACCGGATTTCGCGGCCTTTGCGAAATTCGTGCCTGTCCCAAGGTTTGCCTTCTGGGCAAGTCGAGGGAGCACTAACAAATGCCGTTCGACGTTCGCCATCCCGAAATCGTTCAGATTGTCAAGCACGCGCTGGAGGAGGACATCGGCACGGGCGACGTGACCTCGGATGCCTGCGTCCCGGCCTGGAAGCGCGCCCATGGCCGCTTTGTGGCGCAAGAGCAGATCGTCGTTGCCGGTCTGGAGCTGCTGCCGCTCATTTACGAGCTGCGCGGCGGCAACGAGGAAGTCAACCTGCTGCGCCAGAGCGGAGACCGCGTCGAGCGGGGCGACGTGCTGGCCACAGTCCGCGGGCGCGCCCGCACGCTGCTAACCTGCGAGCGCGTGGCGCTGAATTTCATGCAGCGGTTGAGCGGAATCGCCACCCTGGCTCGCAGCTATGCCGATGCGGTGGCCGGAACCAAGTGCCGCATTCTCGATACCCGCAAGACCACGCCCGGGCTGCGGCGCCTGGAGAAGATGGCCGCCGAAGCGGGCGGAATCCTCAACCACCGCCTGGGCCTCTTCGACGCCATTCTCATCAAGAACAATCACATCTCTGCGGCGGGCGGGGTCAGGCCCGCCCTCAAGCGCGCGCTGGCCACCGGCCTCCCGGTGGAAATCGAGGTTCGCACCCCATCCGAGCTCGATCAGGCGCTCGCCGGCGGTGCCAAACACCTGCTGCTCGACAACCTCACTCCCGCCCAGGCCGCCGAGCAGATCCGCAACATCGCCGGCCGCGCCACCGTGGAACTCTCCGGCGGCATCACCCTCGAAACCATCCGTGAGTACGCCGAAGCCGGCGCCGACTTCATCTCCTGCGGCGCAATCACGCATTCGGCCACCGCCGTCGACATCAACTTCCGCCTCGAGTTGGAGTGAGCCATGCCGCTCGATCTTGACCTGATTCGGGCGGCGTCTCCGGGACGCGATCTGGTGTGGTTCGAGCGCTGCGGCTCCACCATGACCGAAGCCGCCCGGATGGCCCGCGCCGGCTGCCCCACTGGTTCCGTCGTGGTGGCCGGCGAGCAGACCGCGGGCCAGGGACGCCACGGCCGCGCCTGGCATTCCGAGCGCGAGGCCGGTCTGTACGTCACCATCGTGTTGCGCCCCGGCCTGGCTGAGGAGAGCGCGCGCGTGCTCTCCATGGCGCTCGGTCTGGCCGCCGCCGAGGCCATCGCCCGCGCCGCGGACCTGCGCACCGACCTGCGCTGGCCCAACGACGTTCTGCTCGGCGAAAAGAAATGTGCCGGCATTCTGGTGCAGGCCGAGGGCCCCGCGTTTCTGGCCGGGATCGGGATCAACGTCAACCAATCGTCATTCCCGCCGGAGCTCGCCGCCATCGCCACGTCACTGCGACTGGCCTCCGGGCGCCCGCAATCCCGCGAGCTGTTGCTCATCCACCTGCTCGAAACCGTGGACAGTTTCACCCGCATGCTGGCCGAGGCCGGCCGCGGGCCGGTTCTGCGCATGTTCGCCCGCGCGTCCAGTTACGCCAGCGGCAAGCGCGTCACCGTGGACCAGGGCGATTCGATTCTCGAAGGCGTAACCGACGGCCTCGATCCTTCCGGCTTCCTTCTCCTGCGCCTCCCGGACGGCTCCAGAACGACTATACTGGCCGGAGGCGTAAGGCCCGCGTAACACCCATGCTTCTCGCACTCGACGCAGGCAACACCAACGTCACCGTCGGCGTTTTCGACGGCCGCCGGCTCGTCGCGCACTGGCGCCTCCGCACCGTCCACGACCAGACCGCCGACGAGTGGGGCATCCTGCTGCGCAACCTCTTCGCGCTGAGCTCGATCGACCTGGCGCGCGTGGACGGCATCATCGTCGCCAGCGTCGTGCCGCCGCTCGATTCCTCGCTCGCGCTCATGGCCCGGCGCTACTTCGCAACCGACGCCGTCTTCGTCACGCACGCGACCGACACCGGCCTGCGCATCTGCTACGACAACCCCAGCGAGGTCGGCGCCGACCGCATTGTCAACGGCGTCGCGGCCTTTCAGAAGTACGGCGGGCCGTGCGTCGTGGTCGATCTCGGCACCGCCATCACCTTCGACGCCATCTCGGCGCATGCCGAATATCTGGGAGGCATCATCTCGGCCGGCATCGGCATCGCGGTCGAAGGGTTGTTCGCCAAAACCGCGCGCCTGCCTCTGGTCGACGTGCGCGAGCCCGAAAAGCTGATCGGCACCAACACCGTGGGCAGCATGCAGTCCGGCCTCTACTACGGCGCCATCGCGGTCATCGACGGCATTCTCGAGCGCCTTATCGCTGAAATGGGGCCGCAGACGCGCATCGTGGCCACGGGCGGCCAGGCCCGCCTGGTCGTTTCCGGTTCCCGTTACCTCAAGGAAGTGGACGAAGATCTCACGCTCGAGGGCCTCCGCATCGTCTGGGAACGGATCGGCCGGCCGTGACGCTCGACGACTTCGGCCTCAATTACTTCAACTATTTCACCGAAATCGAGGAGCATTTCCAGCGCGTTCGCGGCACCGGCCTGTTCCTGCTTTCGCCGCTCGATTGGGCGCTGGTCGAAAGCTGGAAGAACGCCGGCGTGCCCCTCGAGGCCGTGCTGCGCGGCATCGACGAAGCTTTCGAGAAGTGGCGCGGCCGCAAGTCCAGGATCCAGACCGTCAACTCGCTGGCCTATTGCGCTCAAGCCGTGCTCGAGCAGGCGCAGCAGATGGCCGGCGGGACGGCTTCCGCGAAGGGCGCCGCCGCGCCGCCGTTCTCCGCCGGGGACCTGCGCGCCTACCTGGAGCGCAATGCCGAGTCGCTCGCGGCCCGCCCGGGGGCTCTATTCCAGGAAGCGGCCGCAACCCTGAAGCGCCTGGCCGCCGAGGCCGAAACGCATCTCGCCAATCTCGAAGACCTCGAGCGCCGCCTCACGGTCCTCGAAGAGAAGCTGATCGCCGCCGCCCGCGCGGCGCAGCCCGAAGACGATCTCCTCGCCGCCCGCCGCGAGTTCGACCTTCAGCTCCGCCCCTATCGAGGCAAGATGACCGCCGATCAGATCGCCCTCCTCGAGCGCCAGTTCCTCGACCGCCGCCTGCTCGAATCGTCCGGCCTGCCGCGGCTGAGTTTGTTTTATCTGAGGTAGGCCGGGACAACCGGGCGCCGCGCCCGAACCCGTACCCATTGTACCCCTCATCGGAGGGCCCGCCTACCCCACTTAGGGCTATGCACTCTTTTTAACTTGTATTGGCACCCCAAATGCTACGACAATTTAGCAGATGGACGTTCAAAAGGGCGCGCTGCCGGACCTGATGATCGCCCGGCAGAAAAGTGGTGTCTCGCTCCAGGAGATCGCCGCGTCCACCAAGATCAGCATTTTTTATCTTCGTGCGATCGAAGAGGGTGTTTTCGACAAGCTGCCGGGCGGGATTTACACGGTCAGCTACATCCGCCAGTATGCCCGGGCCATCGATTACGACGAAGACGAATTGATCCGCCACTACTACTTGCTAACAATGTCATCGTCGATATCGATCCCGGCGAAGCCGAGAAGCTGAGCTGGCTGATCGAAACGCTGATCAGAGAGTGGTGCATTGGCGGCGAGGAGCCCACGAAGCGGCTGGCCCTGGCACGCGGGCGAGGCAGGGGCCGCGCACAGGCATTCGCTTGTCCGGATTGAAGCGGGTGATCTGGCGCGCCAGCGTGGCTGTGGCGTTGCCGAGATCCTTTTCGTAGACCACGCCGTGGTGGCTGACCAGGAACGTCTTGATGCCCGACACGCCATAAGTAGCCGTGATACGGCAATGGCTCTTGCCCTCGGCGAACAGGGCGGCCTCGCCCTCCCAATACAAGCCATCTTCCTTGCCGGCGAGCTCACGATTTTCTGGGCATACTGCAAGATCCACACCGGATTGTAACAGGGAACGTAAATCATCTCGGGATCGGCCGGCATAATCTCGATATACGGCTGGCCGCCCTGGTTTTCGGTGACCACGTTTTGTTGCGGCGTGGGAGCAACCTTGCCGGCTTGCTGCGCGCGCTGGCGCATCCGCTGCACGGCGTCCATTACTTCTTGCTGCTGCGCGAGGAAAGCATTCCCCAGGTTGGTGGCGGATCAGGGGTCAGAGTCCGGCCTGGCGGTGGCAGTGGTGGAGCATTCTGACCGAACTGACTGGGGTTGCCGGATGCCCGGCCCCGCTCACTCGTACCGCAAGGCCGCGATGGGGTCCAGGCGGGCCGCCTTCAGCGCCGGCCAGAGCCCGAAGAACAGACCGACACTGGTGGCGACACTGAACCCGGCGATCACGGACCACAGCGGCACGGTGGAAGGCAGGCTGGGGACGAACGTGCGAATGGCCAGGCTTAGCAGCCAGCCGATCAGGATGCCGATCACGCCCCCGGATGCGGTCAGGGTCATGGCTTCCAGCAGGAACTGCCACGTGATATCGCTGCGCCGCGCGCCGATGGCCTTGCGTATGCCGATTTCCCTGGTCCGTTCGGTGACCGACACCAGCATGATGTTCATGACTCCTATGCCGCCCACCAGCAAGCCGATGGATGAAATCACCACCATGACCAGGCCCACCGTGGCAATGATCTGGCGGAACTGGCCGATGATCGACTCGGCGCTGGAGACGCCGAAGTTGTCGGGCTCCTCCGGTTTCACGTGGCGCCGGCGGCGAAGTATTTCGGTCACCTCGTCGCGGGCCTGATCCATTTTGCCCGGCTCGACGAGCACGCAGATGAAGTTGTCCTTGGCCTCGGGGTAGTCCTTTTGGTACGAGTGATAGGGAATCAGGATGCCCTTATCGTTCTGGTCGTTCCCCAGGAACGACTTGAATTTGGTGAGGGCGCCGATGATCTCCAGGCTGTGCCCGTCAACCAGAATGGTCTTGCCCAGAGGATCTTCGTGCGCGAAGAACTTCTCTCGGACGCCGTCGCCGATTACAGCCACGGCGCGGCGGTGGAGATCGTCCGCTTCGGTGAAAAAGCGGCCTTGGCCGAGCGTGGCATTGATGAGCCGCAAGTGGTCCGGGGTCACGCCGACGAAGAGGGCGTCGAGCATGTCCTGACCCTTGTACCTGGCGGTCACGGGGGGCACGCCGAAGTCTCCCACCTCGCGAAAGAGCTCCACGGAAACCGCGGCGGTGGAGGGAGACTGCTCCTTGATGGCCATGGCGTCTTCGTAGCTCAGGGGCTTGCGCAACCGCTCTTCGCGCGTCAAACGGTGGGGAGCGCCGAGCTGGAGCTTGTAAACCCACAGCGTGCGGGTGCCGAATTGCTCGGCCACGTCCACTAGTTGCTTGTCCAACCCGGAGATGATCGACGTCACCGCGATTACCGTGGTGGTGCCGATAAGCACGCCGAGCACGGTCAGGAACGAGCGGAATTTGTGGGTCCGGAGGGTGTCCAGCGCCAGCAGCAGATTCTCATGCACGGGTTGACGGTAGGCTTGCGGCATGGCGACCTTTACGTCTCCGATCTCAAGGCCTCGATCGGCTCAAGCCGGGCCGCTTTCCTGGCGGGGTAGATGCCGAAAAACAGGCCCACGGCGGCCGAAAGCGACACACCCACCGCCACCGCGGCAAGAGGAATCTCGGCGGTGAAGAACGCGTTCACCACGCGGGCGATGACGACGGCCGACAGCACGCCTCCGATCCCGCCCATGCTCGCCATCATGCCGGACTCGAGTACCACCTGCCAGAGAATGTCGCGGCGGCGCGCTCCCAGCGATTTGCGAATGCCGATCTCGTGAGTGCGCTCGGTCACGCTGGCCAGCATGATGTTCATGATGACGATTCCGCCCACCAGCATGAACACGGCGACCAACCCGATGGTCACGGCGAAAATCGTGCCGGTCAGGTTCTGCCAGGCGCTCATCAGGGTGTCGGAAGCGTTGATGCCGAATGTGTCATCCTCGCGATAGGGGACGTGGCGGCGGACGCGCATCAGAGCGCGGACTTCGTCCTCGAGTTCCAGCATGTGCTGGCTGTCCGGCGCCTTAACGTAAACCATGAGCTCCGGACGCCCCATCCAGACGTTGCGAAAGGTGCTCAGGGGAACGAAGGCGAAGTTGTCCTGGCTCTGTCCGAAGGTGCTCCCGACTTTTTCAGCGATACCGACGACGCGGAAGGGAAGACCCGCCAACTGAACCTCCTTGCCCAGAGGATCGACGTTGGGAAACAGCTTCTCTACCAGGTCCTGCCCGATTACGCAGACTCGGGCGTTGTGCTGATAGTCGGTGTCATTGATATACCGCCCCTGCTCGATTTTTTCGCGGCCAACATCGGCAAAGCTGGGAGTCACCGCCGTCAAGTCGATCTCGTCGATCAGGCTTCCCTTATAGCGCGCGGATGGACTGGGGCTGAGCTGGGCCATGGCTCCGATTTGCTGATACCCCTGAAGGTTGTCCCTTAGAAACTCGTAATCCTCAATGCGAATCGGTTTGTTGCGTCTCCGCGCGTTGAGGTAAGACTCGAAGCTCTGTGCCCATTGGAACTGGTGAAGCACGAACGTATTGGTGCCCAGGTTGGCGATGTGCTCGGCAATGTAGAGGTTCATGCCGTTGACGATCGACATGACCACGATCAGAGTGGTCGTGGCAATCACCACGCCGAGCAGCGTGAGGAAGGAGCGGAGCTTGTGACTGCGCAGTACCTCCAGGGCGATCCAGAAGGCCTCGCGGGCCGTCACCCATATGCTGATGCCGCGGCTTTCTTCTGCCTCCGTGCGTTGCACTACCCACATTATCTCGACTATGCGCGCCGGTCCGCCAAGTCCGGCGGCCTGCCCAAACGCTTGCCGTCGCCCTGGCACGGACCAGCCCAGCCCATGGATAGGCGGCACAGGCTTTCACGGCGTCCCAGGAGCGGACACCGAGGACCGGCAGCGAACACCGGTGCGACCTAGCCGGCCTGAGAATCAGCCACTTAAGCGTGGCATTCCGCTTGTGAGCGCAGCATAATTATATCCGCGTTTATGGGCGTTCATCAGCGGCCCGAAATCGGGTCACAACCGCTGTTCACGGCCGGACAGACAGTTTCTTCCCCAGATTCTCAGGCACTTGCGCCCCTCCGCCCCTCCTCGCCGCGCCCCGCCGGCGCTACGCTTCGCTCGGAGGCCAGTGTCATATTCTGCTCGCGGTTCACTGATAATTGTCGCCAAACAGGGCGGATCCCCGACAAACGGCCGGGGCCGGCAAGTCGCCCCGCGCGAGAAAACGAAAAAGTGCAACATCCTCCTAGTTCCATTTTCGGACAGTGGCCGTGACGGGCTCTCTCCGCTCCCGCTCCACGCGTCCATGGAGGAGAATATCCACATGCCCATCACGAAACGCCTCCTGCCGCTCGCCCTCCTGTGCGCCTGCCTCGCCACCGCCCAGGACAACATCCGCACGGTTACCATCCTCCACTCCAACGACATTCACGCCCGCCTCAGCCCGCTCGAAAACGGCAACGGCGGCTTCGCCTATCTCGCCTCCGTCATCCGGCACGAGCGCGAAGACTGCACCGGCTGCTTGCTGCTGAACGCCGGCGACGTGGTGCAGGGCAGTCCCGTTTCCACGCTCTTCCAGGGGCTCCCCGTCTTCGAGATCGCGAACCTGTTCGGATTCGACGCCGGCACGCTCGGCAACCACGATTTCGATTACGGCTGGCAGCAGGCCCGCAAGTTCATGGAGGTGGCCAACTACCCCATCGCGGTCTCGAACATCGTGGATGGCGAAGGCCGCCTCTTCGCGCGCCAGCCCTACGTCGTGCTGCTGGCGAACGGCGTGCGCGTGGCCGTGGTCGGCGCAATGACCGACACGCTCGACACTCTTACCAAGCCGCAAGCCAGGGGCCCCTGGCACACCACCTCGCTGGTCGAGGCGGTCCGCCGGTACGCGAATGAGGCGCGGGGCAGGGCAGACCTCACGGTCGTCGTGTGTCACATTACCGGCAACGAGGAGGAGGCGCTACTGGCGCTCGGCCCCGCCGTCCCGGTCATCGTCAGCGGGCACGAGCACCAGGGACTACCCGAGGCGAAGGTGAAGGACGGCCGCATGGTGGTCCGCGCGAAAGCCTACGGCGAAGAGATCGGCCGGCTCGAGCTGCGCGTGAACGTAACGCAGAAGTCGGTGGCTTCCTGGAGCTGGAAGAAGGTGGGCGTCGATTCGAAAACGGTCGCCCCCGCGCCCGATGTGGCCAGCCAAGTGAAGCGCTGGGAGGACGAGGTGAGCCACATCGTAGATCAGCCGCTGGCGGTTGCCGAACACGAGTTCAGCCGGGCGGAGCTGAAGGTGCTGATCGAGCGGGCCATGCGCGACGAGACCGGCTCCGACTTCGCCTTCATGAACGCCGGCGGCGTGCGCGACATTTTGCCCAAGGGTCAACTGCTGGTGCGCCACATCTGGAACGTGATGCCCTTCGATAACGAGGTCGTCGTCGGCAAGTTCAAAGGCCGCGACCTGCCCGCCGTCGTGACCGCCGGCCGCGCCATCGACCCGGACCGCGAGTACACGCTGGCCGTCTCCGATTTCACCGCCGCCAACCAAAACGCCCCCAGCCAGCTCCAGACCACCGGCCTGGTCTTCCCGCCAACGGGCCCGCCCATGCGCGACATGATCGTCGATTGGGTCCGGCGCCAGGCCGTACTGAGATGAAGGGTGTCCATTTCCGCACCCCCAAGTCCCACAACCGGACAGGGGCCGCTTCAGACTGATGGCTGATGGCTGACGGCTGATGGCTCGCGAGTGGCACCCCACTTGCTCCACTCCAGCCTTAGGAACCGCTATGGGAACCTTGATGCGCGACCTTCGCTACGGACTACGGATGATGCTCAGGAGCCCCGGCTTTACGCTGGTGGCGGTCCTGACGATGGCCATCGGCATCGCGGCCACCACCACCGTGTTCAGTTGGGTGAATGGGCTCCTGCTGCGGCCCCTTCCAGGCGTCGGCGAGCCGGACCGCATCGTCGCGCTCGAAACGGTCACCGCCTCGGGCGACCACCTTCTCACCTCCTATCCCGACTACCGGGATCTTCGCGACCACGCCACGCTGCTCGATGGCCTGGCGGTGGCGCAGCCGCGGCCCGTGAACATCGGAGAGGGTACGCACGCCGAGCGGGTGTGGATCGAAATGGTCTCCGGCAACTACTTCGACGTGATGCGCGTGAAGCCGCTCCTGGGGCGGTTCTTTGCCGGCGCCGAGCGGGACGATGCGCCGGGCGGCAAGCCCTTCGCGGTCATCGGCTACGCGCTGTGGAAGAGCCGCTTTCACGGCGATCCCGAGGTCGTCGGCAAAACCCTCCGCATCAATCGCCTGCCCTACACCATCATCGGCGTCGCTCCCGAGCAGTTCCGCGGATCCGAAACGGGCCTGGCTTTCGAGCTGTGGGCGCCGGCCATGATGTACGGGCAACTGAGCGCCGCCGGCGACTTCTATTTGCGCGACCGCAAGACCCGCATGTTCTGGGGGCTGGCGCGCCTCAAACCGGGCGTCACCGTCGAGCAGGCTCGCGGCGAGATCCAGTCGGTTGCGCGGCGCATGGCCGAGTTGGACGCCGACACCAACACCGGGATCGGCGCCACGCTGCTGCCCATGTGGAAGTCGACCTTCAGCGCGCAACACATTCTTCTGGCGCCGCTGGGAATCCTGATGGGCGTTTGCGCGCTGGTGCTGCTGATCGCCTGCGCCAACGTGGCCAATCTGCTGTTGGCGCGCGCCACGGCGCGTGACCGCGAGTTCAGCATCCGCCTGGCGCTCGGAGCCAGGCGTGGCCGCCTGGTGCGCCAGCTTCTAACCGAGTCGCTGCTGCTGGCGGTGGCGGGCTCCGCGCTCGGGCTGATCTTCACGTCCTGGCTACGCGGTTCCCTGAAGTGGCTGCTGCCCACCACGGCATCGCCGACCGTGCTCGATCCAACGCTGGACGTGGGCGTTCTGGTCTTCACCGAAGTGCTGGCTGTCGTAGTGGCTGCGCTCTCCGGCCTGGCACCCGCGCTGCACGCAGCCAGGACGAACGTCGATGAGTCGCTGAAGGAAGGCGGCCGCAGCGGAGCCTCCGGCGCGCGCTCGCAAAGGTTGCGCGCGGCGCTAGTGGTCGCTGAGGTCGCCTTGGCGGCGGTGGCGCTGGTCGGCGCCGGCTTGTTCGTCAAGAGCTTCGAGATCGCCAGGACGATCAACCCGGGATTTGACCCGCACAACGTCGTGATCGGGGCGTTCCATCTTTCGACCGCGGGCTACAACCAGGATCAGTCCGTGGCCTTCTGCCGGCGGCTCCGCGAGCGGCTCGAGGCCACTCCGGGCGTCCAGGCCGTGAGTTTCGCCGATACCGTGCCGCTCGGATTCATCGGCGGCGCTTGGGAGGATCTGGAAATCGAGGGCTACGTGCCCGGCCCGGCCGAGAACATGAAGATCGACCGCAACCTGGTCGCCCCCGGCTACTTCAGCCTGATGCGCATCCCCCTGATCGAGGGCCGCGATTTCACCGATCACGACGACGAGAAATCGCTCCCCGTCATGATCGTCAACCAGGAGTTCGTGCGCCGCTTCCTGCCCAATCAGAACGTCGTCGGGCGCAAGGTGCGCGGTTGGGGCAAGTGGTTCACCATCGCCGGCGTGGCCAAAGACAGCAAGTACCACAGCATTTCGGAAAGCCAGAGGCCGTACTTCTACATCCCGATTCGCCAGGTCTTCCGGCCCGAGTATCCGCTGACCTTCCACGTTCGCACGGCGGTGCCACCCGAGCAGGCGCTGGCCATCCTGCGGCGCGAAGCGCAGGCCATCGATCCCGCGGTGGCGATGTTCGACGCCATGCCGCTCTCCGAATACATCGGCCAGTCGCTCTTCGGGCAGAAGGTGGCGGCCAGCCTGCTCAGTGTGCTCGGCGCGGTCGCGCTGCTGCTGGCTTCCATCGGCCTCTACAGCGTGATGGCGTATTCCATCAGCCAGCGCACCCACGAGATTGGAATCCGCATGGCCGTGGGCGCCGAGCCTCGGCACGTGCTGCGGCTGGCCATCGGCCAGGGCATGACGTACGCGCTGGCCGGCCTGCTGATCGGAGCGGCCCTCGCCGCGGCGCTGGCGCACCTGGCTTCCGCGGCATTGATCGGAGTGAGCCCGGCCGACCCGCTGATCTACGGCGGAGTGGCCGTGTTCCTGGCGAGCCTCTCGCTCCTGGCTAGCTGGATCCCCGCCTGGCGCGCCACGCGCATCGATCCCATGCTCGCGTTGCGCTGCCAGTAGGCGGGTTTGCGGTTAGTCCCGGCTGCCGAACGCGTAGCCCACCCAGACCGTTCCCTCCGGCACCAGGTTGCTGCCGAACTGGTTGTCGAGGCCGGGCACGTAATGGAAATCGAACTGCGGGCGAATGAAGAGGTGCTCTTTCACGTAGAACGACACGCCGACGCCCACGTGGACCTGGAAATGGCTCGTGTTCCCCACCGGAATGTTCGAGTTGGTGCAGACGGCACTCCCGACGCAAGACGTGGAGGGGTAGATGAAGCTGGTCCGGGCGCCGCCGATTCCGCCCTGAATCTGGAGGGCGTAGCGCTTCTCGCTGAACGGCTGGTAGATGCCGTTGAAGTCGTAGAAGAGCTCACGGGACTGTAGAGGCCCGTAGTCGGTCCTGGTAGGCTGGAAGTTGACTTCCCCGCCGATGCCGTACCGCTTGGTGAGCATCAAGTCTCCGCTAAAGCCCATGAACAACCCGCTCAGCGCCGGCAGCGACTGGCAAGTCGAGGTCGACCCGGGCGTGCAGGCGGAAAACGACTGGTCGTCTATGCCGCTCGCGTTAGCCTTCACGTGGGCGGTCCCGAAACCGATACCGACGTCCGCCGAATTCTGCGCGCTGGCAAACGAGGCGCACAAAATCAGCAGGGAAACAGGTGCAAGGTAGCGCCAAAGAGCTCTCACTTCAGGATCTCCTCTCTAGAGTGGACGCGCCCACAACTTGGTGCCGTGTGCGCCTTCATATGTTTACGACGTTCGGCCCGCAATCGAGGTTTCACCTCTATATTACAAGGACATGCACCTCCCCAGGGCCATGGACCCCCCGCACGAGGATCTGCTCGATATCCGCCGTGCGGCTGGGGCCGGTGATCAGCACCATCGAACTCGTGGACAGGCCCGGCTGCGAAGCCATTGAGAGTAGCTCGTCGAGCCCGGTGAGGATTCTGACTCGCGGGACCACCGCGATGTGCACCGGCGGCAGCAGAGAGATCATGCGCGCCTCCTCGGCAGAGGAAAGCATCACCAGCGTCCCCGTATCGGCTAGGGCGAACTCTGCGCTGGTGATGCCGACGGCCGCCGAGGCGCAGGCCCGCCGCAGCGCCTCGCGGTCCATGAACCCGGTCTCGACCGTGGGCAGGTCCGTGATGCCGCACTCCCGCAACAGAGGCGCATTGGAGGCGACCGCGGGCCGTCCGTCAACCAGCGCGGCGACGGTTTCCCGAACGCTCGCGAACGAGCCGGCCAGGTACGTCTTGCCGGCCAGGCCGGAAACCGCGCGGAAGAAGGACTCGATCCGGGCTTCGCGCGCCACTTCCGGAATCCGGATCCGCGCGGCGGGCGGTGCGGCGGGCTGGTCGGAACCGTGCCCGAGCGCCGCGCGCACGCTTTGCAGAATCTCGTCCCGCGCCGTCATTTCGCCCCCGCCTTTCTGCGCTCGCGCCACAACTGGCGGAAACTCTTCCCCACGGGCGGCAGATCCCGCTGGCTGAGCCAGGCCCGCAACGGGCCGTAGTTGAGCAGCGCGGGCGCCCGGCGAAACCAGTGGTCGCCAGGGAGCACCGCGGAGGCCATCAGCCCGGCCAATTCGTAGATCCTGGGATGCCGCATGACCCAGGCCCAGGCGCGGAATCCGAGCCGCTCCAGCCGGCCCTTGCCGTGCCGCGCCTCGGCCGCGTGAACCTCCGCGCGCAGGTCCAGAAGCAGCTTCGGGATCTCGATTTTGACCGGGCACACCTCGCCGCAAGCGCCGCAGAGACTCGAAGCGAACGGCAGCCACGGATCGTGCTCCACGCCCATGTACTGCGGCGTGATGATCGCCCCGATCGGCCCCGAGTAGACCCACGGATAGTTGTGCCCGCCGATCTTGCGATAGACCGGGCAATGGTTCAGGCAGGCGCCGCAGCGGATGCAATAGAGCGATTGCCGCTTCTCGCGGTCCGCCAGCAGGCGCGTGCGGCCGTTGTCGAGCAGCACGATGTAGAGCTCGTCGGGCCCGTCGATCTCCGCAGCGCGGCGCGGCCCGGCAAGAAACGACGTGTAGACGGTCAGCGCTTGCCCCGTGCCGCTGCGGCCGAGCAGTTTCAGGAACACGGCCAGGTCCTGCGCCCGCGGAATCATTTTCTCGATCCCCGCGATCGCCACGTGAATCTTCGGCAGCGTGGTGGTCAGGCGGATATTGCCCTCGTTTTCCACGATGGTCACCGCTCCGGAATCCGCGATTAAAAAGTTGGCGCCCGATATTCCGATGCCGGCGGCCAGGAATTTCTCGCGCAGCACGGCGCGCGCGATGCGGGTCTGTTTCTCGATCTCGACTTCGTGGGCGGCGCCGAGCTTTTCCGTGAACAGGTCCGCCACCTCGAAGCGCGTCTTGTGCAGCGCCGGGGCCACGATGTGGTAGGGCCGCTCGCCGGCGAGCTGTATGATGAATTCGCCCAGGTCCGTCTCCACCGGCTCGAGACCGTGACGCGCCAGCCGCTCGTTCAGGCCGATCTCCTCGGTGGTCATCGACTTCGATTTCACGATCAGCCGGGCGTTCTTCCGCTTCGCCAGCTCCCACACGAAGCCGGCGGCCTCGGCCGCGTCGCGCGCCCAGACCACCTGCGCGCCGTGCGCCTGGGCGTTGGCTTCGAACCGCTCCAGGTAGAAGCCGAGGTTTTCGATGGTGTGCCGCTTGATCAGGTTGGCCTGGGTGCGCAGCTCTTCGAATTCCGGCAGCGTTTCGAGCGCCGTGCGGCGATGGTCCGCCAGGCGCGCCGTCGCCGTGTAGATGGCCGTCTGCAAGCTCGGATCGATCAGCGTCTCATGGAACTTCTCGTGGGGTGGGTCGGCCATCGTTTTCCTTCAGCGATGCGCCAGCACCTCGGCCAGGTGCAGCGTTTCGATGGGCGCCTGCGCCCGCGAGAGCGCTCCCCGGATCTGCATCAGGCAGCTCGCGTCGATGCCGACCACCGCCTCGGCCCCGCTGCGAACGATGGAGTCGATCTTGGTGCGCGCCATTCCGCCCGAGACCTCGGGGAACTTCACCGAGAACGTGCCGCCGAAGCCGCAGCACTCCTCGGCCGCATCCATCTCGCGCAGTGTCAGGCCGCGCACGCGCGAGAGCAGCCTCCGCGGGCCTTCTTTAATACCCAGCTCGCGCAGACCGTGGCAACTATCGTGGAAGGCGACGACTTTGTCGAGCCGCGCGCCGACGTCCTCCACCCCGGCGACTTCGATCAGGAATTTCGAGAACTCCCACACCCGTCCTTCGATCCCTTCGCATTCGTCCCCCAGCAGTTCCCGATAGTGGTGCGCGATCATCGACGTGCAGGAGCCCGAAGGCACCACGATTTGTTCGGCGTCGCGGAAGACCCGCAGGAAGTGACGGGCCACCGAGCGCGCCTCGTCCCGGTATCCGGTGTTGAAAGCCGGCTGGCCGCAGCAGGTCTGGTCCTCCGGAAAATCGACCTCGTATCCCAGCCGCTCGAGCACCGTGGCCATGGCCAGCCCGACCTGCGGAAAGAGCTGATCCACGATGCAAGTGACGAAGATCGATACCCGGCGCATGCAACCGAATTCTAGCAGAGTGGGACAGGCCTCCGGCCTGTCGCAACGTGCGTACAACGTTAAAATGGAAGCAATGATCTGGGTTCTCTTCCTTGCACTCGCCGCCGCGCCCGCACCGCAGGCATCCCTGCGCGGCAAGCTGGTCCAGCGCGAAGGCAAGCCGCCGGCCGTCGAGACCGCGGGTCACGCTCTGGTCGCGGCGGAAGGCGAGCCGGAAACGCTGGCGGTCCTGAACGACAAGCGGCTGGCGGGATTCGACATCGAGCTTCTGGGGCACTACGGCGGCCAGGGCCGCTTCACCGTCGGCTCGTTCTACACTTCGACCTCGATCATCGTGCACAAGGATGGCAAGCGCTACAGCGTCAGCTACTGGTGCCCGGTCTGCTCCATCCGCGCCTACACGCCGGGCAAGTGCGTCTGCTGCCAGCAGGAAACCAACCTGGATCTTCAGGAGTTGAAGCCGTGAGGAAGATCCGCTCCTTGAGAAGCTGTGAAGACATCGTTTTGGGCCGCCGATGAACGCAGATAAACGCTGATAGAACCAATGTCTTCGATCGGCGTTTATCGCCTTACAGAAGCAGCCACTCCATCATCGCCCCCAGCGCGGCCCCCCGATGGCTCACCGTCAGCTTCCGCTCGCCGCTGACCTCGCCGAACGAGCAGCCGAAGGGCGGGTAGTAAAACAGCGGGTCGTATCCGAAGCCGTTGGAGCCGCGCGGCGCGTCGAGGATGACGCCTTCCACCGCGCCCCGAAACGTGCGAATGAGCCGGCCCTTTTCCGCCAGCGCGATCTGGCACACGAAGCGCCCGGCGCGGTCCTGGCGATTGCCGAGCTGCGCGAGCACCAGGCGATTGTTGGCTTCATCGGTTGCCTCCGGCCCGGCAAACCGCGCCGAAAGCACTCCCGGCGCGCCGCCGAGAGCGTCCACTTCGAGGCCCGAATCGTCCGCGAACAGCGGGCCCGGCGCATGCGCGCTGTAATAGAGCGCCTTCTGGACGGCGTTTTCCTCGAACGTCCGCCCTGTCTCCTGGGGAGGCTCGATGGCGCCGAGGCCGGGAAGCGGGACGATCTCGAATTGCCCGCGACCCAGCCGCTCCGCCGCCAGGCGAAACTCACGCAGCTTGCCGGGGTTCGTCGTAGCGCAGTAGAGCGTCACCCGCCGAGAGTCTCCCGCTGGATCTCGATCAGGCCGCCGATACCCCGGCGCGCCAGCGCCAGCAACTGGCCCAGTTGTGAGTCGTCAAAGGATTTTTGCTCTGCCGTGGCCTGGACCTCGACGAAGCGGCCCGAGCCGGTCATCACGACGTTCATATCGACCTCGGCGCGCGAGTCCTCTTCATACGCCAGGTCGATCATGGGCTCTCCTCCGATCACGCCCACGCTCACGGCCGCCACCGCGTCCCGGATCGGCGACGCCCGCAGCACGCCGAACTGCACCAACTGGTGCACGGCGATGGAGAGCGCGACGAAGGCGCCCGTGATAGCCGCCGTGCGCGTGCCGCCATCCGCCTGAAGGACGTCGCAGTCGAGGATGACCGTGCGCTCGCCGAGCGCCGTCAGGTCCACCACCGAGCGCAGCGAGCGGCCGATCAGCCGCTGGATCTCCTGCGTGCGGCCGGACGGGCGCACGTTTTCTCGCGGCGACCGGGAGACGGTGGCCCGCGGCAGCATCGCGTACTCCGCCGTCACCCACCCTTTCCCGCTGCCGCGCAGGAACTGCGGCACGGTCTGCTCCACCGACGCCGCGCAGAGCACGCGCGTGCTGCCCACCTCGATCAGCGCCGAGCCCTCGGCGGTCAGCAGGTATCCCGTCTGGATCGCCACCGCACGCATCTGGTCCGGCTTTCGCCCATCAGCCCGCATGTCCCAGCGTTCCTCTCAAGACCCCGTAGAACAGCAACAGCAGCAGAGCCATCAGCGCGATCAGAAAAAGAATGCACGGGATCGCGCCGCGCTTGCGCTCGCCCTTGCCGCTCTTGCGGCCCTTGCCTTTGGCCTTGGCCGCTTTGTACTTCGCCATAATGAGTCCGTCTCAGAACCTTCCTGGCTTCAAGCTTGCCGCCGCGCGGTGGAAGAATTCCTCGAGCGCCCGCAAGCCGGCCTCCTTCAGGTTGCGTAACGTGATGGCGACCACCGGCCGCCCGCGCTCGGCCAGCGCAATCTGCGTCGCCAGGAACTGCGCCACGTGGTAATCGGGCCCGTAACGCGCCGCCGCCAGTTGCGCCTGCGCTTCCGAGAGCAGCACCGTCGAGAAGCAACGGCCGTGGCCGAGGATCATTTCGTGACACGAGTGGTTCACGGCCGGGCCCTCATGGACGTCGGCGGGCATGTTCATGCGCCGCTCGAACAGCCCCTCGGCCGCGTGGTCGAGTATCCGCCGCACGGCCACTCCCGCGGATGAGTAGCGTGTGTCTCCGAAAAACGTCAGGTCGCCGTACTCCATGCGGCGGTCGGCAGCTAGGCTGCGGAGGATCGCCGCGTAAAGCTGTGGGGCATCCATTCCATCCGGCTCGAAGTTTAGGTCGAGGCGATCGTAGTGGAGGACCATCTCGCCGCGAAACGCAACCTGTCTCGGCGACGATGCCATGAGTTTCCAGCACTCCGTGTGCGTGACGCCGCCCGCCTCCTCCGCTTCCCTGAAGATGTGGTTCGCGATCGACTGGTGCAGGTCGGCGCCGGGCCGCGTAACGAAGTTCAGCCCGCGTAGCCAGGCCATCCCGAACACGGCGTAGTGGACGAACTGCATATACCGCGAGAGCAGCGAGCCGCTCGGCAGGGTCAAAACCGCCATTGGATAGCCCGACCGGCGCAGCAGACCGATTTTGGCCGTGTCCGGCCCCGGCGTGGCGTTGACCCGCACGGCGACAAAGACGCGGTCCTGTTGCGGGTCTTTAGGCGAGCGGTAGTTCGCCAGGCGCGGCTTCCCGCACGGGATGACCTTCAGGCCCAGTTCCTCGCTCTGGCCCAGGCTCTGCTCGAAATTCTGCTTGGTCCAGATGGCCGCTCCGGCCCAGTGCTTCGGCAGCAGCAGAGTGACTTTGTCGCGTCCCGCCTCTCCCTGCGCGTGCAGGAACGATGATAGACGCCATGCGGTGAAGATGTCCTTTTCAGGCAGGCAGGCGTTCCGGATCCAGGCGCCCAGATCGGCGCGCGCCAGCGCCAGCGGATAGAGACTGCCGCGCGCCAGCGGGCTGGCATGCCGTCCTGCGACGGCGCCATCGAGCTGTAACGCGGCCCGGCGATAGCCGCGCTCCCGCGCCAGACGGTCGAGCAGCGAGCCCTCCGCCGCGAGGGAGAGAAAATGAACCCGGCTGTCGATGCGATGGCGGTCGTATAGGTTCGCGAGCTTCTGCAGGTTGACGACCGGCTCGTAAGAAGTCATTCCGGCCGTCGTCCCCACCACCAGCGCGCTGCGCAGGATCGAAGAAATGGAGAGCCCGCTCCGGCCCTCGATATCGTCCAGGATCGCTCCCAGCTTGGCGGGGTCCGCGGAATCGAGCAGGTAGCAGCGCGGGCCGCGCTTGAGGAGGCCGGCCGCGTGGTACAGCGACGCGTCCGCGGCCGATGCTCCCTCGCCGGCCCAGATCACGAAACGCAACGGAACCTGGTGAGCGCTTCTGATGGCGGCGCGAAGCTCGGCCGCTTCGGCGGCCACCTGGCCGGCCCAATCCAGGTGTTTTTCCGCGTTCAACGCGATCTCGCCATCCGACGACTTGAGGCTGGCTGGAATCCGTTCCGCGCTGAATTTCTGGAAGAAGGAGTCGGAGCGGTCTCGCGGCGAGTCGTTGGCGAGCGAAAGCAGCACCTAATCGTTGTAGCACAGAACCCGGCGGCGCACGCCTCAGTCAAAAACGGCCAGGATCTGTCAGCGCGTCTGGTCCGTGTCCGTCTCGAAGGCGACGACGCAATCTTCCGGGCTCCAGCCTTTGTTCGTCGCCGTGGTGGTGATGCCGCCCGATGGCATCCGCTCGTAAGGGAACGGGCTGCCGTCCTCGACGGCATACGCCCGCCGGATCTCGCCCTTTACCGTGTAATCCATCCGCAGGCTCGCCCCGGGAGGCCAGTTGAAGATATGCAGGAACCACGTGTTGCCGCGGGCGGTGGACGCCGTCGCCGTGTAGTACAGGCTGGGACCGGGGCGCGTTGCATAGATCGCCGTGCCGTTCTTCTTCAGCCACGCTCCCATGCCGTGCAGGCGATCGGCGAACTCGGGCTGAATCACGCCCGACGGTTTCGGCCCCACATTGAGCAGGACGTTGCAGTCGGACCCGGCGGCCGTCGCGAGCATTTGAATCAGCTCGGCGACCGGCTTGTAGCGCGAGTCGGTTCGCGCATAGCCCCAGTCGTCGTTGATGGTGAGGCAGGCCTCGCGCAGGCGTCCATCGTCTTTCTCCGGCCGATGTCCGAGCTCCTGCTCGGGCGTGTTGAAATCGGCCGGCAGGCCGCTGCGGTCGTTGATCAGCGCGCCCGGCTGCAAGCTGCGGATGAGCGAGATCAGGTCCGCGGAATGCCACTGCTCGGCCGTGTGGTCCCAGCCTCCATCGAACCAGATGCCGGCGATTTTTCCATATTGCGTGCACAGCTCGCGCAACTGGGTTTGGATCGTGTCGATGAACGCGGCCGAAACCGGCGTTTTCGGCGCCATGCTTTCCTTGTATGCCGGGTTGTTCCAGTCCATGAGACTGAAGTAGAAGAACAGGGGCATGTTCTGGCGGTGGCATTCGGCGGCAAGCTCGCCGATCAGGTCGCGCCCGAACGGTGAATGCATGATGCCGAAGTTGCTGGTGGCGGTCCGGAACATGCAGAAGCCCTCGTGATGCTTCGAGGTAATGGTCATGTACCGCTGGCCGGCGGCCTTCGCCAGGCGAACCCACGCGCTGGCGTCGAATTCGGTGGGATTGAAAAGGGCGATCCGCTTCTGGTACTCGGCGGGCGGAATGCGCTCATTGTGCATCGCCCATTCGCCGCGCTCCAGCGTCGCGTACAGGCCGAAGTGGATGAACATGCCAAAGCGGGCATCGCGGAACCAGGAGCGGGCCGCCGCCGGCGCGCCGGTCGGCGCAACGTCCGCAGCGGAAGCGGCGGTGGTTAACAGCGGAGTGGCCGCCAGGGCTTGTGCGAATTGTCTTCGGTTTAGTTGCATGGGTTGTGGTCTCCTGGAGAGTGGTGTTCGTCCAAGCATCATGATACTGCGCTGGTGGGCCGGGATACCGCTCATTGACCGCGCAGTATCAGCAACCCCTTTTGACGTGTTAGCAGTTGCGGTCGCTTTAGACGGTGACTCCACGCAGACACTCCGCGCAAACACGCTTGACGTACCCGTCCACGATCTGCAGCTGGCCCTCGCCGCCTCCGTCCCTTGCCCCGCCAACCGCGCTCGGGCGCGTGTACCGCCGGGCGGCGGGTGGGCGAGCGCAAGACAGCAGCAGGTATGATACATTGCGTCGGATTGGCCGTTATCCAGGAGTGAGGACCGTCTGATCCGACGAGGTGCCTGAATCATGACCAGCGCGACGTTCTGGACCGCCATAGCTGCCGCAGCGGCCTCTTTGTCTGCCCTTTTCGCGGCTCTCTATACGTGGTTAACGCTTCGACTCGTGCGAGCGCAGGGCGAGCCGAGCGTGGTCGTGTACGTGCGGCACGACGATTCACGACCAACCATTCTGCAGATCGTGATCGAGAATGTTGGGAGGGGACTTGCGACGGAGCTGTCCTTTAAGAGCTCGCGTCCGATCCCTCGCACAGCTTGGGGCCTCTTCGAGGCACAGACCAAACCCGTCGAGCCCATGACCGCAGGCCCTCTGATCGATGGAATCCACTCGTTGGGGCCGGGAGACTCCCGCAGGATCGCTTGGGGGCAGTACTACGGACTCAAGAAGGCCCTCGGCGACCAGCCGTTGGTCTTGACCTGCGACTATAGGCACGCCACACGTAAGATGCGTCCTGTTGTAGCCATCTTGGATGTGAACTCATTCGCCGAAACCGATGCTGTCGGCTCGGAGGGCCTGCGCGCAATCAAGGAACTGGCGCGGATGGCCGACGCTGTTGAGCAGATCGCGAAATCCAGACCGGGAGAACCTAGCGAATAGATGCATGGCTGATACTCGGTCGCCGCGCCCAGGCACTCCCCGCCTCGCCGCCCCCGCCCAATGCCCTACCCGCCGCAACCGGGCGCGCGTGTGCCGCCGCTCGGCGCGTTAGTGGCGAGGCGGACTCCATCCAGCCGGGCGGCGCGTGGTGCTTAGTTGGCGTTGGTCGCGCCCTGGAAGAGGGTTTCGGAGAACTTGGCCGGAGCGGGCGCGACGGTCGCCGCTTGCTCGCGCCTTGCGGCGGTCTCGCGGTATTCGCGTGCCTCGGCCTCCCTAATGAATTGCGCACTGAGCCCACGCGTCTTGACGAACGTCTCGATCTCGTCGAGCTCGACGTCACGGTAGAACTCCCGTCGTGGATTCACCATGTTCAACCTACGCTGGACGAAAAGTTGGTGCAGCGAGTTCTCAAGCTCGGGCGCGTTGTCTGAGTAGAGCATGGCGTGCAGGTCAAACGGAAAGGGGACGCTTGCGCCGCCGAGCTCGATGATGCGCTCCATGGGTTCCAGTCGCCGGGTCATGCCGATCTTGTAGACTTTCTCCCCAAAGCTCCCGATATTGCTGATGACGTACACAAATCCCGACTTCGTGAGCTGTGCCCGCGAGATGGCGCGCTCCTTTTTCTGCCGCGCCTCATCCAGCTTTGCCTCAAACCCATTGATCTGTTTCGTGAGCTTTTCCAACGCTGCGCCTGTGGCCTGTGCTGCCTCTTCTCGTGCCTTCGCTAGCGCCTTCTGGTAACGTTCCTCCTCGGCCTCAGCGTCGGTCTGAGCCTTCTCAAGTTCGCGTTGTGCGCGCTCTTCTTCGCGAATCTGCTCCCTGACTCGGCGCTGCTCCTCCCGGTCTTGGTATTTCTTCTCCTCGTACTCGTGCGTGAGGCGCAACTCGTTCAACTTCAGCTCCAGGTATTGCGGCGTGATCGTGACCTGCAGGACGCCGGTAAGCTTGTTCATCGCCTCGCAGGACTTCTTGATGCGCTCTTCCATCTTCGTGATGTTGTTCCAGGAGACGTCGGCACGAGCTGCCTCACATTCCCCGTTGAAGGCGCGGAGGACAAGCTTGATGTTCTGCTTGACCATGCGCGCGCCCTCCCTTTCACTGTTCCCGACAGTCCAGTTGACCGGACAGACGGCAGCTCGACCTTCCTGGATGATGGCTCGCTCGCGGTCTCGCAACTGCGTCAAAGCGGTCTTGTACTCCTCCGGTGTCTGAAAACTGAAATGCGGCTTGTACAGGCCGAAGCTAATGTCGTTCAGGCTCTCCTCAACCAACGATAATTCGCCCTTCAGCTCGCGGTAAGTACCGAGCGCCTGCTCGTACTCAGCACTGAGCCTCGCGCGTCTCTGGCCATCCTGCGCATCCTGTGCTGCTCGGTCGCGCGTTACCGCCTCGAGCTGCCGCTTGGCTTCCGCGACGGCGGCATCAATGTCGATGATCCCTGCGTATCGGGCGCGCATTTGCGTCGCGTCCGTCGAAAATCGCCACACAAAGAATCCGAGCACTGCAACGAGGGCAAGTAAAATGATGGTGAGCAGCGTGAGCAGCATATGCGTGAAGCCTCCGTCCAGCCAATCGAGCCCTGCCTAATCTTGGAGCACTGGGAAGTATACACCGTCTGTCGGCACGACGTGGGACTGCGATCATGCCGAGAGGCCCAACTTGCGGCGGAGCTTTTCGATGATGAATTTCGGGAGCGAACCCATCACGATCGCCGTTCAGCCACGTGAGATTCCGTAAAGAGCTTCCGGAGACGCGGCTTTTCCCGCGCCGGCCGTTCGAGCGCCTCTATGAATTCTTTCCATTGCTTTTCATGGAGGACGAATCTTGTTTGATCGGCGAACGTCTCTTTGGCCTTCTCACCAGCGGCGCTCAGAATGAAGTCGGTGACCTTCACGCCCTGGCGTCCGGCCGCAACCTTGATGAGCCTTTCCTTGCGTGCGGCGGCACGTAGCTGAAAGCGCCGGTTCTTCGCTTGTTCAGGTGTCGACCTCGCCATGGGGCGCTCCGTTCGATCGCGCCAGAGCTTTGCCGGCGATCCCGAGCCGGCTTACTGGAGCCGGCCCTCTCCATCGCACTGCGCAAAAGGGCGTTGATTCGCGTCTGATAGCCCTTGCCTTGTCCTTTAAGCCATGCAAGAACGTCCGCGTCCAACCGGATCGTGAGGGGCTTCTTGATGGGTCTATAGAACTTGCCGACAACTGCCTTGCTCCAGTCGGCCACCGGCGGAATGTCGGTGGTATCGATTTCCCGGTCCTTCATCCGCTTGAGCGCGCGGATTTCATCCGTTTGAGCGGTTTTGACTTTTTGCATATGCTCGCCTTTCACGCGCGGATCGCCTCGCCGCCATCCTCGTCCCGGTAGGTATCGCCCTCAACCACGCGATCCTGAATGCTGAGCACCCCGGGATCGTCGAAGACCACACCGGCGGTTTCGAAGCTGACCTTGTGCTTTGCGAGTTCCTTTTGGCTTATCCGCGTTGATCTGCGTTCATCCGCGGCCAAGATTGTGTTCTTGGCGCTCAGGGCGGCGTGGAGCAGTCACGCCGGCTGCATGTCAACAGTCGCCGCCGTTTCAATGACTTGCCAATCCTGATGTCCTCCCTCGCCGCTCGCCCTGCCTTACCCTCATGCCAGGTATGCCACGCATTCCCGCCCGCACCGCAATCGTCGAATTCCCGGCCGGCCGGCCGGGGAGCGCGAAAAAAACCGGGGCCGCCCAGTGCAACATGAACCTAGTTCCAAAAACGGACACCTCGCTCTCGCACCGCTCAGACGCGAAAGAGCCGGCGCCACCCCGCGGCCCTCTGCTAACCTGGGAGTTCCCCAAGCTCATGGCTGAATCTCCGATTACTCTTCGAAGCGACGATTTCGCGGCGTGGTACCAGGACGTGGTCCTTCAAGGCGACATGGCGGAGCCCGCCGAGATCGTCAAGGGCTGCATGGTCATCAAGGCCAACGGCTACGCGGTCTGGGAAGTGCTCCAGCGCGAGTTCGACGACCGGTTCAAAGCCTGCGGCCACAAGAACGTCTACTTTCCGCTGCTCATCCCGCAGAGCTTCCTGAAGCGCGAAGCGGAACACGTCGAGGGCTTCTCGCCGGAGCTGGCCGTGGTCACCATTGCGGGCGGCAAAGAGCTGGAAGAGCCGTACGTGATCCGCCCCACCTCCGAAACCATCGTGGGCCACTTCTTCAGCAAGTGGATTCAGAGCTGGCGCGACCTGCCCATGCTCCTCAACCAGTGGGCCAACGTGGTGCGGTGGGAACTGCGCACGCGCCTGTTTCTGCGGACTACCGAGTTTCTCTGGCAGGAGGGCCACACCGCCCACGCCACCCACGAGGAGTCGCTCGAAGAAGTCCTGCGGATGCTCGACGTCTATGCCGACGTGGCCGAGAGCGTCATGGCCATGCCGGTCATCAAGGGGATGAAGACGCAAGCCGAGAAGTTCGCCGGCGCGTTGCGCAGCTACTCGATCGAGGCCATGATGCAGAACGGGCTGGCGCTCCAGGCCGGAACCAGCCACGACCTGGGCCAGAATTTCGGCAAGGCCTTCGACGTGCAATTCCAAAGCAAGGAAGGCCGGCTCGATTACGTCTGGCAGACCAGCTGGGGCGTGAGCACGCGCCTGATCGGCGGTCTCATCATGAGCCATTCGGACGACAAGGGGCTGGTGCTGCCGCCTCGCGTCGCTCCGGACAAGGTCGTCCTCGTCCCCATCTACCGCAAGGACGAGGAGCGGGCCCGCGTCCTGGAGGCGGCGCACCGCATTGCCAAGGAAGTGGGCGCCCAGGTGGACGACCGCGAGGGCCAGACGCCGGGGGCGAAGTTCTTCTATTGGGAGCGGCGCGGCGTGCCGCTGGTGATCGAGCTGGGGCCGCGCGATCTGGCGTCCGGAAACGCAGTTCTGAAGCGGCGCGATACGGGCGCGAAGGAAATCGTGCCGCAGGCCGAATTGGCGGCGCGGATTCCGGCGGCGCTTCAATCCATGCAGGCGGATCTCTACGATCGCGCGAAGCAGAGGCTGAAGGCGAATACCGTGCTGGCGAACTCGCTCGAAGAGGTCGAGGCGATCCTGCGCGATGTGACGGCCGAGAAGGGCGGCGGCAGGTTCGTGATGGCGCATATCAAGGACGACCCCGCCTGCGACGCGCGCCTGAAGGAGTTCAAGGCCACGGTCCGCTGCATTCCGCTGGCCGACGAGTACGACGGCCCCGGCAAGTGCATCATCACCGGCGAGCCGGTGGAGCGCCGCGCCGTGATCGCGAAAGCATATTGATGGCCTTTGTGGCGCACGCTTCAGCGTGCCGTGTCGGCACTCGTGCCGACACTGAGGTTCGGATGCCGAAGCGTATCCTCATCCTGGCGACGACCACCGGCTACCAGACCCGCGCGTTTGCGGAGGCCGCGCGGCGGGCCGGCGCCGAACCCGTTCTTGCCACCGACCAGTGCCACCGTCTCGACGACCCGTGGGCCGACGGCGCCATCACGGTGCGCTTCCACAACAGCACGCGTTACGCCGGCCTGCTCGAAGCCAGCGGCCCCTTCGACGGAATCGTCGCGGTGGGCGACCGCCCGGCGTTCCTGGCCGCGCTGGCCGCCGAGCGGCTGCGCATTCCGTTTCATACGCCGGCGGCCGTGGAGGCTTGCCGCAGCAAGTATCTGGCGCGCGAGCGATTCCGCGCCGCCGGCCTGAACGTTCCGGTGTATTTCCGCATGCCGCTGGGGGCCGACCCGCTCGAAGCCGCGCGCCGTGCGTCTTTCCCCTGCGTGCTCAAACCGCTCGGCCTTTCGGGCAGCCGCGGCGTGATTCGCGCCGACAATGAGGCGGAGTTTGTAGCCGCCTTCGAACGCATCAAGAAACTGCTCACCAGGCTCGATATCCGCATGCGGCGAGAAGAGGAGGACCGGTTCATCCTGGTGGAGGAATTCATCCCCGGCCGCGAGTTCGCGCTCGAAGGGATCGTCACCGGCGGTGTTCTGCGGACGCTGGCGCTGTTCGACAAGCCCGATCCGCTTGACGGCCCATTTTTTGAAGAGACCTTGTA
Organism: Bryobacterales bacterium; assembly: GCA_963719445.1. GTDB lineage: Bacteria > Acidobacteriota > Terriglobia > Bryobacterales > Bryobacteraceae > DASWZN01. The sequence continues at coordinate 134,813 of OY970385.1, read as the reverse complement.
CGTCACACCGTCGCGGGAGAGCGGAGCGGCGCAGGCGGAGATCGTCGCGACGGCCGGCCGGGCCGTTACCGCGCTCGGCCTGACCCACGGCCCCGTGCACGCCGAAATGCGCACCAACGGCCGCGGCGTATGGATGCTGGAGGCGGCCCCGCGCCCCATCGGCGGCCTCTGTTCGCGCGCCTTGCGTTTTTCGGGCGGCGTTTCCCTGGAGGAACTGGTGCTGCGCCATGCTCTGGGCCAGGACGTTTCGAGCCTCAGCCTGGCGGACCCTGCCAGCGGGGTGATGATGATCCCGATCCCGCGCGCCGGCGTGTACGAGGACGTCGCGGGCTTGGAGCGCGCCCGAGCGGTGGAGGGCATCGAGGATGTGATCATCACGGCCGAGCGGGGCCAGAAGCTGGAGCCGCTGCCGGAGGGATCGAGCTACCTGGGATTCATCTTCGCGCGCGGGCGGGCGGCGGCTGAGGTCGAAAGCGCGCTCCGGGCCGCACACGCGCAACTGGAATTCAGGATCGCGACGGCGTTGCCGGTCGTCTGATCGCCGTGGCTCCGGCTAGTTCTTCGAGCGAGGAGGCTGGTACTCGGGCGGGAAGGCGGCGCCCTCGCCGAAGAAATACTCCTCCATCTGCTTGAGAAGGAACTCCTGCGCGCGCGGGTCGCCGAGGTTCAGCCGGTATTCGTTCATGAGGATCTTCATGTGCTCGAGCCACAGCTTCCACGCCTCTTTGGAGACGTTCTCGTAAATGCGCTGCCCGAGCGGGTGGCCCTCGAAAGGAACTTCGTCGAGCCCGGTCATCTGGCGCTGGAACTTGACGCAGAAGACTTTACGGGCGCCGGGCTTGTCGTCTTCGATTGGGGGCACGCTTCCACAACCCATGTCTGAGTGATCCTCCGAAGTTTCAGCATACCGCAGCGCCCGGCGGCTTCAGGCGGCCGATGCGCGCGCCCGGCGGGAACGGGTGCGCGCCATGTATTCGGAGAGCTTGAGAGGCCGCGGCGCGCCCATTTCGAGGCTGCGCACGGCCGCTCTTTGGTAGCGGCGCAGCAGCCGGCGGCGGTTGGCGTGCAACCGGCACTGTTCGAGATCGACGATCAGCTCGACCTCCCAGGGATGAAAGCTGTTGCGCACAATGGCGCCGCTTTCGATCTCGCGCATCAGGCGCTTGAAGCGGACCACGAGTTGTGTGGTGTCGGCCACGCCGGAACCTCATCGGTCTTATCGGCCGGTTCCGGGCGTCTGTGCAGAGGGCGGCGCGGTTTCAGATTTTGTACAATCCGAAGGGGCTGGAGGGCGAAATGGAGAAGATCGCGGTTGCCGTCATTGCCGGCGATGGCGTCGGGCCGGAGGTCGTGCGCGCCGCGCGGCGCGTTCTCGAGGCCGCGGGAGCCCGTCACGCCATTGCGTTCGCGTTCGAAGAGTTCGACTGGGGGGCGGAGTACTACTTTCAGCACGGCCGGATGATGCCGGCCTCGGCGCTCGACCTTCTGCGCTCCTTCGACGCCATTTTGCTGGGCGCCGTCGGCCATCCCGACATTCCCGATTGCGTCACGCTCGGCGGGCTGCTGCTGCCCATCCGCCGCGGCTTTGACCTGTACGCCAATGTGCGCCCGGCGGTGCTCTATCCGGGCGTCGAATCGCCCCTGGCAGGCCGCGGCGCGGGCGCGATCGACATGGTGGTGGTGCGCGAGAACACCGAAGGCGAATACGCGCCGGTGGGAGGGTTCGTCTACCACAACCAGCCGGAGGAGATTGCCGTGCAGACCGCCGTGTTCACGCGGCGCGGAACCGAGCGCATCATTCGCTATGCGTTCGAGCTGGCGCGGCGGCGCGGCGGCAAGAAGCGCGTGGCCTCCATCACCAAGTCCAACGCCCAGGCCTATGGCATGGTGCTCTGGGACCGCGTTTTCGACGCGGTGTCGCGCGAGTTTCCGGACATCGAGACCGAGTCGCTGCTGGTGGACGCCGCGGCCATGAACTTCGTGCGCCGCCCGGAGAGGTTCGACGTGGTGGTGGGCTCCAACCTGTTCGGCGACATTCTGAGCGACCTGTCGGCGGTCATTACGGGTTCCATCGGGCTGGCGCCGAGCGCCAATCTGGACCCCCAGCGGCGCGGCCCTTCGCTTTTCGAGCCGGTCCACGGCTCGGCTCCCGACATCGCAGGGCGGGGCGTGGCCAACCCGCTGGGCGCGATCCTTTCGGCGGCGATGATGCTGGACCACTTAGGCCAGCCGCAGGCTGCCCGCTCGATCGAGAGCGCCGTTCTGGCCGTTCTGGCGGCAGGCGCGGTCCGCACGCCCGATCTGGGGGGATCGAACTCCACCGAAGAGGTGGCCGCGGCCGTGGCGGGGAATCTGGACGCGGCGGTGTCTTCGTAACGATGCGCGGCGCTCGTTTTTCGCTCATATTGGTTCCGGGCGGGCCGATGAGAGTATTGAAATGGCTACGCCCAGAACCGGTGCGGGAGACGGCACCCCGCTCGACTATCTGATGCCGGAAGTCGCAATCCAGGCCGAGCTGCTGGCGCTCAACTTCGCCCTCGAAGGCGAAGGGGCTGAGCAGGCTTCGGCGGCGCTGCTTGCTCTATCGCGGGAACTTCGGGAGGCCGGCCGCTGCCGGCACAGCGCCACCGAAGGCGTCCGGCCCGCCTGGCGCCTGGAGGACTGAAGTCCGGCCTCCACGATCGTCGTGGGTTGCGCCCGCTCTCAGGGTTCGTTATCCCTAGAGAGACGGTGTTTCGTTTTCTTGTGGCTGCTTTCACGCTGTTCGCCGCAGCCGGGTGCTGGGCGGGGCAGGTGCGCCTGACGGGCCGGGTGGTCGACGAAGACGAAGTGCCGGTGGGCCAGGCTCGCATCACGGTCACCGCAGGCGACGGCCAGGCCGCGCGCACCGTGGCTGCTCCCAACGGCACGTTTTCAACGCTGCTGCCAGCGCCTGGGGATTACCTCGTCGATGTTCAGCGGGAAGGATACTTCGAGTTGCGCAACTACCGCCTCAAACTGGAAGGGGACCGCGAGTTGATCCTGGTTCTCAACCCGCTGCGCGAGGTGCTCCAGAGCGTGGATGTCAACGGGACTCCCTCGCAGGTGGGCCTGGACCAGACCGCGCGGCAGGAGAACCTGAGCGGCACGGAGGTCAACAACGTCCCTTACCCGGCGTCTCACAGCCTCCGCAACGCCATGGATCTGATCCCGGGCGTGGTGCAGGATGCAACCGGAACGCTGCACTTCGAGGGCAGCTCCGAAAACCAGGTCAATTACACCCTGAACGACTTCGACATCGCGGACCCGATCACCGGCCACTTCACCACGCTCCTGGCGGTGGAGGGCATTCGCGAAATGGAGTTCCAGAGCGGACGTTACTCGCCGGAGTTCGGAAAGGGCTCGGCCGGAGTCCTGACCATTCATACCGATACCGGCGCAGACCAGTTCCACTATACGGCGACAAATTTCATTCCGGGCCTGGGAACACAGAACGGATTCCATCTCGGAAACTGGACGCCGCGGGCCGGCGTTTCCGGGCCCATCGTTCCCGGGCGAGCCTGGTTTGCGGACAATTTCGGCGCGGAGTACGACCGGAGTTACGTGAACGGGCTGCCGAAAGGGCAGAACCAGCGGTCGGGCTGGTCGGCCAGCAACCTGCTGCACAGCCAGGTGAACGTGACCCGGTCGCAGATCCTGTTCGCCGATTTCCTGGTGAATTTCGACAACCAGACCCGGGTCGGATTGGGACCGCTGGACCCGGTTTCGACCACATCGGCGCAGCGCTCCAGCGAATATTTTGTCAGCCTGAAGGATCAAGTCTACTTCGAGAACGGCACGCTCGCCGAACTGGGTTATGCGCACAGCAGTTACTCCGACCGGCAGGTCCCGCAAGGCCACGGGCTGTACATCCTGTCGCCCGCCGGGCGAAGCGGCAACAATTTCGTGACCTCCAGCCAATGGGCCAGCCGGGACGAAGTGCTGGCCAACGTGTTTCTGCCGCAACTGGAGTTCGCCGGAGAGCACCAGTTGAAAGTGGGCGCCGATTTCGACCGCCTCGATTACCGGGCCGATTTCACGCGCACAGGGTACGAGCGGATCGGCCTGGCCGGCTACCTGCTCTCCGAGACCGTGTTCACGGGCAGCGGCGCGTTTGAGCGCTCGAACATCGAGGCGTCTTCGTACGTGGTGGATAGCTGGCACGTGCGGCGCAACTTGCAGGTGGAAGCCGGCATCCGGCAGGACTGGGACCGGCTGGTGGACCAAGTGGCCCTGGCGCCGAGGGTCGACGTCTCTTACTCGCCTTTCGCCTCGGGTAACACGAAACTCTCGGCGGGATACGCGATTACGCACGACGCCACAAACCTGGCCCTGTTCAGCCGGCCTCTCGACCAGACCGCTCTGACGACTTACTACAACGCAGACGGCACTCCGGCGGCCCCTCCGCAGGCGACAACGTTCACGCTCGGAAACCGTCCCCTGAAGCTGCCGCGCTACGTTAATTGGACCGCCGGGATTGCGCATGACTTCCCGCACCGCATCGAGGCCAAGGCCGACTATCTGCGCCGCGGGGGACGGGACGGGTTCACTTACGTCAACACATCGCCGCCCGCAGGGGCCTCCGCCTTCGAGCCGCTTCTCGGAAGCCCGATCCTGCCGGGCGTCTATGCGCTGACGAACGATCGCCACGACGCCTACCATGCGGCACACCTGGTGGTCCGCCAGACCTTCTCCGGCCAGTTCGAGTGGATGGCCAGTTACACGCGCTCGCGGGCGGCATCGAATGCGGTTCTGGACCTGACGACCGATCAGCCGTTTCAAGTGCTGGGCGATTTCGTCCCGCTGCCCTGGGATGCGCCCAACCGGTTTCTGGGCTGGGCGTATCTGCCGCTGCCCCGCATGAAGAACTGGGCCGTTGCGGTGCTGGTAGACGCGCGCAGCGGCTTTCCGTTTTCGACGCTGAACGAGAGCGGAGAAATCACAGGCGAGGCCGGTTCCCACCGTTTCCCGTCCAACTTCGAGCTGAATGTCCACATCGAGCGGCGGTTTACGTTCTGGGGTTATCGGCTAGCGGTCCGCGGCGGTGTTAACAACCTGACCGGCCACCTGAATCCGTCGGCGGTGAATAACGAGGTTGGCGCTCCTCAGTACCTTCAGTTTCTGGGCGCCGAAGGGCGCCACGTGGTTGTGCGCGTGCGCTTCTTCGGGCGGGCCAAGGGGAAGTAAGGGGTGCGAGTCGGAGGCTGGCTCAGGCTGTCCTCGGGCCACGGCGAAGGCCCCGAATAGCTCACCGCTTGGGGAAGTCCCGGTCGAGGGCCAGGTTGATGGCCAGGACGTTGACCCGCGGCTCGCCCAGAAAGCCCAGGTCGCGGCCCTGCGTATACTGGGCGATCAGGCTGCGGACCTTGTCAACGGGGACGCGGCGCGCGCCGGCCACGCGGGCAGCCTGAGCGGCGGCCGATGCGGGACTGATGTCCGGATCGAGGCCGCTGGCGGAGGTGGTGACAAGATCGGCCGGAATCGGGCCGGTGTAACCCGGGTTGGCCTTGCGGAAGGCGGCAACCGCGTCCTTCACGCGATCGGCGAGCTTCTGGCTGGTGGGGCCGAAGTTGGCCGCGCCCGACGCGGTCGGGTCGTATCCATCGTTGCCGGCGGCGGAGGGCCGGGGTTGAAAGTACCCGGCGTTCTTGAAATTCTGGCCGATGAGTGGCGAGCCGACGATGCGGCCGTTGGCGCGGATCAGGCTGCCGTCCGCCTGTTGGCGGAAAAGGACCTGGCACAGTCCCGTGACCACCAGCGGGTAAGCGAGGCCGGTCAGCACCGTCAGGACCAGCATCATTTTGAAGCCGCGAAACATTTGCTGCCACATAGGTCTCTCCTCAGGCCAATCTGAGCAAGCCCAGTATCCGGTCGATCAACCAGATGAACGGGAACGGTGCGATGAAGCCGCCCACACCGTAGATCAACAGGTTCCGCCGCAGCATCCCGGCGGCGCTCTGTGGCCGGTACCTGACGCCCCGCAGCGCCAGCGGCACCAGCGCGACGATGATCAGCGCATTGAAAACCACCGCGGCGAGCACGGCGCTCTGCGGCGTGCGCAAGTGCATGATGTTGAGCTTGGCCAGCGACGGATAGGTCGCCATGAACATCGCCGGGATGATGGCGAAGTACTTGGAGACGTCGTTCATGATGGAGAACGTGGTCAGCGCTCCGCGGGTGATGAGCAACTGCTTCCCGATGGCAACCACCTCGATGAGCTTGGTGGGATTGCTGTCCAGGTCCACCATGTTGCCGGCTTCCTTGGCGGCCGTGGTTCCGCTGTTCATGGCCAGGCCGACATCGGCCTGCGCCAGCGCGGGCGCGTCGTTGGTTCCGTCGCCGGTCATGGCCACCATGCGCGCGCCGGCCTGCTCCTTGCGGATATACTCGAGCTTGTCTTTGGGCGTGGCCTGCGCCAGGAAATCGTCGACGCCGGCCTCGGCCGCGATCGCCGCGGCGGTCAGCGGGTTGTCGCCGGTGACCATCACGGAGCGAATGCCCATGGCGCGCAGTTGCGCGATGCGTTCCTTCATCCCGCCCTTCACGATGTCCTTGAGGTGGATGATGCCGAGCAGACGGGGGCCGTCGGCGACGGCCAGGGGCGTGCCGCCGGTGCGTGCAATCCGATCGGACAGTTCCGCCAGGCCCGCGGAGACCGTGCCGCCCTCTCCTCTGACGAACCCGATGATCGCGTCGGTGGCGCCCTTGCGCAGGCGGCGGCCGTCGATATCCACGCCGCTCATGCGCGTGTAGGCCGAAAAGGGGATGAAGTGCGCGGCGTGCTCGGAAACCTCGCGGCCCCGCAGGTGGTACTTCTCCTTGGCGAGCACCACGATCGACCGGCCTTCGGGGGTCTCATCGGCGAGACTCGAAAGCTGGGCGGCGTCCGCCAGCTCGCTCTCGGAGACGCCGTCTACGGGGAGGAAAGCCACGGCCTGGCGGTTGCCTAGCGTGATGGTCCCGGTCTTATCGAGCAGCAGGGTGTTCACGTCGCCGGCGGCTTCGACGGCCTTGCCGCTCATGGCCAGCACGTTGTGCTGCATGACCCGATCCATGCCCGCGATGCCGATCGCCGAGAGCAGCCCGCCGATGGTGGTGGGGATCAGGCATACCAGCAGCGCGACGTACACGGGGATGCTCGGAACGGTGCCGGCGTGCGCCGAAGCGACGCTGTAAATCGCGTACGGCACCAGGGTGGCGACGGCAAACAGGAAGATGAGCGTCAGCCCCGCGATCAGGATGTTGAGCGCGATCTCGTTGGGCGTCTTCTGGCGCGAGGCTCCTTCGACCAGCGCGATCATGCGGTCCAGAAACGTTTCGCCGGGGTTCGAGGTGATGCGGATCTTGATCCGATCGGAGAGCACCTTGGTGCCGCCGGTGACGGCGCTGCGGTCGCCGCCCGACTCGCGAATCACGGGCGCGCTCTCTCCGGTGATGACCGATTCGTCAACCGTAGCGATGCCCTCGATGACTTCGCCGTCGCCCGGGATCAGTTCGCCCGCCGAGCAGAGCACCTGGTCGCCGGCGCGCAGCTTCGAGGAGGCGACCGTCTCGCACGCTCCATTGGGGAGGAGGCGATTGGCGATGGCGTCGGTCTTGGTCTTGCGCAGCGTGTCCGCCTGCGCCTTGCCGCGTGCTTCGGCCATGGCCTCGGCGAAGGTAGCGAACAGGACGGTGAACCACAGCCAGATGCAGATCTGGAGCTCGAATCCCAGGCCTGGCGCGCCGATGATCAAGTCGCGAATCAGGAACGCCGTCGTCAACGCGGCGCCGACTTCGACCACGAAGATGACCGGGTTCTTCATCAGCGTCGTGGGATTCAGCTTGCCGAACGAAGCGCCGATGGCGCGCCGAAGGAGCTCAGGGTCAAACAGCGGGCGCGCGCGCACCAGTCTCTTCGGCATGAGCGCCGTCGAATCGTCGATCACAGGGGGATTCGCCGTGGTGGTCATCGCTTAGCTCCAAACGGAAAACAGCACCGAGGAGAATAGTTTCCCCTGATGCATGAGGAAGTGTTCGACGATCGGCCCGAGCGCCAGGGCAGGGAAGAAAGTCAGCGCGCCCACGACGATCACCGTCGCCACCAGCAGTCCCACAAAAAGCAGGCCGTGCGTGGGCAGGGTTCCGCTCGAGGTCGGGACTTTCTTTTTGGCGGCCAGGCTGCCCGCTACAGCCAGGAGCGGCAGAATGAACATGAAGCGCCCGAAGAGCATGGCCAGGCCGGTCGTGAGGTTGTACCAGGGGGTGTTGGCGTTGATGCCCGCGAAGGCGCTGCCGTTGTTTTCCGACGCGCTCGAGTAGGCGTACAGCATCTCGCTGAAGCCGTGGGGGCCCCCGTTGTTCAGATTGGCGGTTGCCGGGCCCGGCGGATTCCAGTAGCTGTCCTTGTGGAAGGGAGCAACCGAGCTGGCCGCCGAGAGAACAAGGATCAGGAACGATGTCGCCAGAATCGGCAGCATCGCCATCTTAACCTCCTTCTGCTGGATCTTCTTCCCCAGGTACTCGGGCGTCCGGCCCACCATCAGGCCAGCGATGAAGACGGCGACGATGGCGTACAGCAGCATGCCGTAGAGGCCGGATCCGGTTCCTCCGAAGATGACCTCGTCCGTCTGGAGGTTAAACATGGGGACGAGGCCGCCGAGAGGCGTGAGCGCGTCGTGCGCGGTGTTGACGGCGCCGCAACTGGCGTTGGTCGTGACGGTCACGAACAGAGCCGATTGGGCGATGCCGAAACGGGTTTCCTTACCTTCCATGTTGCCGCCAGCCTGATTGGCCGTGGCAGCGTTCTGGAGGCCCAGCCTGGCCAGGATCGGGTTGCCGGCCTGCTCGAAGCCGTAACAGACGAAAACGCCCAGCAGGAACATCACGGCCATGGCGGCGAAGATCGCCCATCCCTGCCGCGTATCGCCCACCATGCGGCCAAACGTGTAGGTGAGGCCGGCGGGGACGATGAAGATCAGCAGGACTTGAATCAGGTTGGTGAACGGCGTCGGATTCTCATAGGGGTGCGCGGAGTTGGCGTTGAAGAACCCGCCGCCGTTGGTTCCCAGCATCTTGATCGCTTCCTGCGACGCCACGGGCCCCTGCGGAATGGTCTGCGTGGCCCCCTCGACGGTCTTGACCGTGGTGTAAGGGTGCAGGTTCTGGATCACGCCCTGGGAGCAGAACAACAGCGCCGCAAGGACGGAAATCGGCAGGAGGATATAAAGGGTGGAGCGGGTGAGATCGACCCAGAAATTCCCGATGCTCGAAACCTGGTGCCGCGCGAAGCCGCGAATGATGGCGATCGCAGCGGCGATGCCCACCGCGGCGGAGGCGAAGTTCTGCACCGTCAGGGCAGCCATCTGCACCAGGTAGCTCACAGTCGTCTCGGGTGTGTAGGCCTGCCAGTTGGTGTTGGTGAGGAAGCTGATTGCGGTGTTGTAGGCCAGGTCGGGCGAAATCAGCTTGCCGCCGAAGCCCTGCGGGTTGAACGGCAGGTAGCCTTGCAGCCGCTGCAGCGCGTAGACGAACAGGAAAGCGAAGATGCTGAACGACAGCATGCCGCCCGCGTAGTGCGTCCAGCGCTGTTCCACGTCCTCCCGGATGCCGCAGAGCTTGTAGACCAGACGCTCCAGCGGGCGGATGACCGGATGGAGAAACGTGCGTTCGCCCTGGAACACCCTCGCCATGAACAACCCAACCGGCTTGGTGATCAGCAGGACGATGCCGAAGAACACGGCAATCTGGAGGATCCCGATTCCTGTCATAGCACCCTCAAAATTTCTCCGGGCGAAGCAACGCCCAGGTCAGATAGACCAACAAGAAGACACAAGTAACTCCGGCGATCATGTAGTCCATGGAGCGTTTCTCCTCACAGCCGGTCGCAGGCCTTGGTGATGGCCCACAACGCGACGAAGCCGGCAATTCCGGTTAGAACGTACAGGAAATCAAGCATTTCGCGTCTCCTTGCGCGAACCGGCGAGCAGGACATGGTGACCTTGCTCTTGAAGAGCCCGGACCAGCCGCCGCTCGCGCCCTCCCGGCCACCAGCGCAACCCGCCGCCTATGACCACAATAGAACGCGGCTTGAGTCCCTGGATCGCGCCGGTTTCCCAGTCGCGGCAGAGGCGGATCTCGACGTGGGTATCGAGCGCCGACTCCTCGGCCAGTGCGCGGAACTTTCGTTCCGTGAAGTCGTTCCGAACCGGCGGCTCGTCGAGCTGCGCGGGGAACGGAACGGGCTGCGGCGCCACCAGGCGGATGCGGGCGCCCAAGCCCTGAGCGAGGCCGGCAGCGGCTCGCAATGCGGCCCGCGTCCGCTTCTCGCCGGCGTAGATCACCACGACCTCCATCTTCGCGCTCTGGGCGGGCGACGCCACTGGGGCGGGCGCCTCAGGGTGGACCAGCCAGACCCTGTTCATCGGTCTCACCTGATTAAGGCTAGCCGGGAAGCCGTAAAGAAGGCATAAAGGACGCGTCAGGATTTCGTAAGGGGCAGGACAAGCTGAAGAGGCTGATGAAGAAGTCAAGCAACACGGTCCGGGCCGCTGATGAACGCGGATCAACGCGGATAAATCACTTGTTTTCAATCAGCGTTGATCGACGTTTCTCCGCGGCCTGCAATGCATTGTCACGGCAGTGCCGTGCTACCCAGGCACGCTGAAACGGTAGCCGACCCAGGGCTCGGTCAGCAGGTAGCGCGGATGCGAGGGGTCCGGCTCGATCTTTTTGCGGAGCTGGTTGACGAAGACCCGGAGGTACTCGACCTCGTCGCCGTAATCGGGCCCCCAGACGGCTTGCAGCAGGGCGCCGTGAGCGATGGGCTGGTTGGGGTGGGTGAGGAAGTATTGCAGCAGGTCGAACTCTTTGGGGGTGAGCCGGCCCTCCCGCGAACCGATCGTCACGCGGCGGGTTTTCAGGTTGATTTCGACGCCGTCCAGTTGGACCGTTCCCAGGCTATCCTCGGGCCGCTGGGGCAGGCGGCGCAGCGCGGCCCGGATGCGGGCCAGCAGTTCGGGCATGCTGAACGGCTTGGTGATGTAATCGTCGGCGCCGGCATCGAGCGCCCGCACCTTGTCCTGCTCCGCGTTGCGGACGGTGAGCACGATCACGGCCACGTCCCAGCGGGCGCGGATTTCGCGGCAGGCGTCCAGGCCGCCCATCCCCGGCATGTTCATGTCGAGCAGGACCAGGTCGAAGCGCTCCGCCGCGAGCTTATCGAGGGCCTCTTCGCCGCTGCGGGCATCCGCCACGAAGTAGCCCAGGCCGGTAAGCGTGGCGCGCATCACGCGCCGGATCTGCGGCTCGTCATCCACCACCAGAACGCGGGTGGCGCTCATGAGGCCACCCGCTCGTTGGCCAGCGGAAGCGAGAAGCTGAAGCGCGATCCTTCGGTCGTGGAATCGACCCAGATGCGGCCGCCGTGAGCCTGCACGATTTCGCGCGCGATGGTGAGCCCCATCCCGGTGCCGGGAAGCCGGTGGCGGTCCCTTTCGCACCGGTAGAACTTCTCGAACACGCGCTCGCGTTCCTCTTCGGGAATGGACGGCCCGCGGTTTGAGACGCTGAACACGATGCCGTCGGGCCCGGGTTCCGCCGCAACCACCACGGGCGAACCGGGCGGCGAGTATTTGAACGCGTTGTCGAGCAGTTGCAGAATCACGGTGCGGAACATGGCGGGGTCGACGCTGACCGGCGGCAGAGCGCCGGCGGCCGATAGCTCAATCCGCCGTCCGTCGAGGCCGGCTTCGACCTCGCGGATCGCCGCGGCAAGCAGTTCGGCGGGCGGATGCGGCTCCTGGCTGATGTGCAGCTCGCCGGCTTCGATGCGCGCCATGTCGATCGCCCCGCTGACCATGGTGGTCATGCGGTCGGCCTCTTCGCTGATGACGGTCAGAAGCTCGGTGGAGGTCGCGTCGGCCGGGCCTTCCGAGAGCAAGGCGGAGACGGCCGCTTTGACCGAGGTGAGCGGCGTCTTGAACTCGTGCGCCACGGCGTCCAGAAGCGCCGACTTCAACTCCTGGCTCTGGCGCGCTACCTGGGCGCGGCTGGCCAGCTCCAGCGTGCGCGCGCGCTCGAGCGAGATCGCGGCGAGATTGGAAATGGCGTGGAGCGCCGCATCGGAGACCGAACCGGTGAAGACCCCTATGCTGCCGATGGGGCTGCCGCCCAGCCGGATGGGCAGTACGGTGACGCCTTTCTCGTTGAGTTCGTTGTTCTGCAAGGCCACGTCCCGCAGCCGGCTCTCGCTGAGTGGAAGATCTTCCGGTCCGGCACGTTGCACTTTGCCCGTCCGGCGATCGAACACAGCGACGGCCCTCGATTCGAAAACCGCTGCGACCTGGCGGGCGAGGTGCCGGGCAACCGCGGCCTCCTGCGGTTCCGCCATCATCAATGCCCGGCTGAGGTTGTAAAGCCGCTCCATTTCGGCGCGGCGCTCGGAGGCCTCCGCCGCCCGGCGCTTGGCTGTGGCGGAGAGGTTGCTGGCGGTGACGGCGGTCACCAGAAACGCCGTCAGGGCCACCCAGTTCTGCGGATCGGCGATGGTGAACGTGCCCAACGGGGGCAGGAAAAAGTAGTTGAAGCACAGAACGGCCGCGAAAGACGCCAGCACGGCTTCCGTGAGACTTCCCCAGGTGGCCACGGCCAGGATCGCCAGGAGAAATGCGAGCGCGACGGTCGTGGAGTTCACGTGCAGCACCAGGGAGCAGGCGACGGTGACCGCCGCGACCAGTGCCAGCACCCCGGTCACTCTCAGCAGCCGCTTGAACCGGGTCTCAGAAGGCATAAGCGCCCCCTTTTGTAGTCATTCCTTGGGCCGGCCAAACTTCTCGCTGCATTCAACGGAGCAGAAGTGAAGCACTTCACCACCCACGGTACGCTTGACAGACGTCGCCGTGGAAACGTAGGTGCCGCAGACGGGATCGCGCTTGAGCTCGCCGGTCCTTGGAAGCTCGGAAGCCGGCGGGCGGCCGGAAGCCGCCGGCGCCAGAAGCCCGCCGATGATCTTACCCAAAATCCCGATAACGGAGCGGATGACGCCGATAAGGATGATGGCGAGGAAAAGATAGAGAACAACGCGAATCATGAGATGGGGCGCTCCCGGGGAACGCCCCGTCCTTCCCATTATGCGTTAAGACTTCTTCTTCGACTTCTTCGGGGTCGGAGTCGCGTTCGGGTTCATATACTGGGTCTGCACTTGTGATGTCAGCGCCGCCAGCATGGCCTTCGCCGCATCGGCGTTGGGGCCATTTGGCGCCAGCTCCAGGTACTTGTCCAGCTCGGTCTTCATCTCGGGAGGGGCAACCGTTTTGCCGTCCGGGGTCACGGTCATCTTCGCCGAGAGACACACGGCGTACTGGAAATGCGCTTCGGCGTGAGTCGGAGTCAGCTCGATCGCTTTCTTGAAGTTCAGGGCGGCCTGGTCATACTGGCCCGAGTTCACCAGCAGGGCGCCGAGGTTGTAATAGTACTTTCCGGCGCCGGGCGGGTCGTATTCAGCCGCCTTCTCCAGCTCCGCCGTCGCCTCGGGAAACCGGTTCAGCCGGGCCAGGGCGAGAGCGTAATTGTTGTGCACCGCCGGGTCGCTCGGTTTGAGCGCGATCGATTTCTCGAAGCTCTCCAGCGCGGCGGTCAGCGTGGCCTTCTGCTCGGGTCCCATTTGGGTGCCCGCCAAGCCGGTCTGGGCCTCGGCCAGGTGCGACCAGATGGCCTCCTGCTTCGGATCGGTGTCCGCCGCCTTCTTGAACGAATCCACCGCCTGCTGGAAGTAGATAGCGGCTGTCATGGGTTGCGGCGCAGACTGCGGATTGGTGGGGTCCGAGGGGGCGGTGGCCGGGCAAGACGCCGGCTTCTTCCCGCAGTTCAACTCCTGCATGCCCGCGTTGTACGCCTCGTTGAGCTTCCGATTGTGCTCCAGGGCCTGCGCGCGGTCCTTTTCCTGCCTCCTGAGCGTGGCGAGGGCCTCGGCGCTCAGGCCCTTTTCCTGCTCTTTGGTGAGCGTGCCGGCTGCCGCGGCCGCGGCGAGCGTCTCCGCCTGCTCCCTCTGGGCCTTGAGGTTGAAGGGGACCTCCGTGGGCTTCTCCGTCGTGGTCCGGACCTTGTTCAGGCAGTCGCGCTGCTTGCCGTTCACCTCCACGCACACGTTGAAAACGCCGAGCGGCAGACCGCCATAGTAATACTCGCCCTTCTTGTTGGTCTTGGTTTGGTAATGGCCAGAAATGTCAATGCGCTCGATCTTGATGACAGCATCCTTGAGGGGTTGGCCATCGTCCCCAAGAACCTGGCCCTCGAGGATCGTGATGGCAGCCAGCGAGGCGCCGGCAAAGACAACCAGCGCGCCCGCGACCACGGCGGCTCTTTTAGAAATCATGACGGACCTCCACGTCCTGTTCGAATTCTCCAACATCCGAGGATACTACAACGGTCGGCGAACGCAAGCGGCCCCCCTCGACGGCCTGGATGGCGCCGGGATCCCATGCCCGTGGCCAATGAGCGGTTCGCAGCCAGGCATCCGGCGGAGGAATCGCGTGCCTTGGGAGGCAACGGGCAACCACTGTCCCCAACGGGACTCGTACTCGCGGTTCGTTGTATCATTGAACAAGGCCTGTGTGCCGCCCGGGAACCCGGACGGCGACCCCTGTGAGTGAGGAGGTGATTCGAGATTGGCCGAAGTCAACGTTCAAGACGGTGAGACCGTAGAGAGCGCGCTGCGCCGCTTCAAGCGCAAGGTCCAGCAAGAGGACATCATCAAGGAGATCAAGCGTCACTCCTACTATTTGAAGCCCGGCGAGAAGAAGCGCGTCAAAGCGGCGCTAGCCCGCAAACGGAACCGAAAGAAGCAAGCCAGGATCGTCGAATAATCCCTCCCCCGCAGGTCCGGCTCGCACGATTAAAGCTCGCAGGCCGGATCTGGGCGGGTCATCCCCGCAGCGGCTATACTCGATCAGGGTGCCCCCAAGTGAAGATCGTCATTGACACCACAGAGCAGTCGATTCGCGTGAGCGCGCCTGCCGGCGAATCGGCATTCCCCCTTTACAGCAAGGCGGGCTTCGAGATCCTCTCGCGCGAATGGCTCAAAACCGGCTGGAATCTCGACCACTGGCGGGGATTCTCCTGGCTCGGATTCCAACTGCAACAATTGCCCGAGGATGTGCTGCGCCTTCAGGAAGTCGTCTGCCGTCTGAAGCCCGACGTCATCGTGGAAACGGGTGTCTTTAATGGCGGAAGCAGCATCCTCTTCGCAAGCCTCTGCGAGCTCAACGGCAAAGGCCGCGTCGTGTCGGTGGAACTGGAGGTGCGGCCCGGCATCCGCGAATCCTTCGCCGCGCACCCGCTCGGCGGCCGCATCACGCTGGTCGAGGGCGATTCGTGCGCGCCGGAAGTCTTCGAGCGCGTCGCACGGGAGACCGCCGGCGCCGCCACGGTCCTGGTGTTTCTGGACAGCGATCATCACAAGGCGCACGTTGCCAAAGAACTCGCGCTGTACTCGCGGCTGGTGACGCCGGGGTCTTACATCGTCGCGGCGGACGGCGTCATGCGCGTCCTGGCCGATACGCCCAAAGGCGACGCCTCCTGGGTGGAAGACAACCCCGCCGCCGCCGCGCGCGAGTTCGCCGCGGCGCAGCCGGAATTCCTCCTCGATCGCCCCGCGCCGCTGTTCGCCACCGAGGCGGACAATAAAGAGCTGACGTATTTCCCGGACGCCTGGCTCAAACGGGCAGGCGGAACCGCCTGCCCCACACAGTGAGCCCACGTTACGCTGGAAGCAGCATGGAGAACCCGCTGCTGCACCTCGATTTCCCGATCGCGTTTGACCGCATCGAGGCCGGCCACGTCGAGCCGGCCATCACTTCGCTGCTCGATGCCGCGTGCCAGCGCGTCCAATCGCTGGCCGCTTCGACCGGGCCGCCGGATTTCGAGAACACGATGCGGCCGCTCGACGAGCTGACCGAGCCGCTGGATCGAGCCATGTCCGTCGTGAAGCACCTGGAGTCCGTTGCGACCTGCCCGGAGCTGCGCGCGGCGGTCAACGCGGTCGAGCCCGAAGTCACCAAGCTGCACTCCAGCATCCCGCTCAACGAGGGGCTGTGGCGGGTGCTCCAGCGCTACGCCGGCGCCGAAGAAGCGCGCCTGCTGGAAGGAGCCCGGCGGCGTTTCCTGACCAAGACGCTGGACGAATTCCGGCGTCAGGGCGCCGATCTCGATCCGGCGGGCAAGGCGCAGCTGGCCGCCATCGACATTGAGCTGAGCGCGCTCACTACGAAGTTCGCCGAGAATGTGCTCGACTCCACCAACGCGTTCGAGGTGATCATCGCCAGCGAGTCCGGCCTGGCGGGCCTGCCGGAAAGCGCCATCCGGGCCGCGCGCGAGAGCGCCGAACGCAAGGGTGCGGCCGGCTGGCGCTTCACGCTCCAGGCCCCCAGCTACACGCCTCTGATGATGTACCTCGACGATGCGGCGGTCCGCGAGCAGGTCTACCGCGGGCTTGTTACGCGGTCCGTCTCCGGCGGCTTCGACAACCGCCCGCTGGTCTCGCGCGTTCTCGAGTTGCGCCGCGAGAAAGCCCGCCTGCTCGGCTACGCCAATTTCGCGGACCTCGTCCTGGCCGACCGCATGGCGCGCACCGGCGACCGGGCGCTGGCCTTCCTGACCGGCTTGCGCGAGAAGACCGAGGCGCACTTCCGCCGGGAGAACGAAGAGTTGCTCGAGTTCCGCCGCAAGCTGGAAGGCGCGAAGGCGCCGCCGCTCGAGCCCTGGGACGTCGCTTACTATGCCGAAAAGCAGCGCGCAGCGCTCTACGACTTCGACCAGGAAGAGCTCCGGCCCTATTTTCCCCTGGAGCGAGTGGTGGACGGCTTGTTCGAGATCGTGCGCCGGCTCTATGGCATTCGCGTCGCCGAGCAGCGCGGCGCGCCCGTCTGGGATCCCCAGACGCGGTATTACACCATCTGCGACAGCGACGGGGCGTTTCTCGGCGCATTTTACGCCGACTGGTTTCCGCGCGAGAACAAGCGGGGCGGCGCCTGGATGGACGCATTCCTCACCGGCGGCCCGTCGCCCGAAGGCTTTCGCCCGCACCTGGGGACCATCTGCGGCAACCTGACGCCGCCCTCCGGGGGAAGGCCCTCCCTGCTCACGCACCGTGAGGTCGAGACCATCTTCCACGAGTTCGGCCACCTGCTGCACCACTGCCTGAGCCGGGTCGAAATCCGCAGCCTGGCCGGAACCAACGTGGCCTGGGATTTCGTGGAGCTGCCTTCGCAGATCATGGAGAACTGGTGCTGGGAGCGCGAGGCCCTGGACCTGTTTGCCCGCCACTACGAGACCGGCGCCCCGATTCCGGATGACCTTCTGGCGAAGATGAAGCGCGCGCGGACTTTCCTCGCCGCCAACGCCCAGATGCGCCAGCTTGGCTTCGGCTTCCTCGACCTGCTGCTCCACACGGCCTATTCGCCCGAATCGGATGGCGATGTCGTCGAGTACAGCCGGCGTCTGATCGGCCAGTTCTCGCCGGCGCCGCTGCCTGCCGAGCACGCGACCGTGGCCAGTTTCACTCACCTGTTCGCGAACCCGGTCGGCTACGGAGCCGGCTACTACTCGTACAAATGGGCCGAAGTGCTGGACGCCGACGCTTTCACCCGCTTCCGGGCCTTAGGCATTCTGAGCGGCGAGGCGGGCCGGGAGTTCCGGGAGAAGATTCTGGCCCGGGGCGACAGCGAAGACCCGTCGGTGCTCTACCGCGACTTCATGGCGCGGGACCCGGATCCCGACGCCCTGCTGGAACGGGCCGGTCTGAAGTAGTGTGGCGGCGCCTCCCGCCAGCAGCCGTCAGCGGCTGACCAGGCGCATGGCGGCCTCGGGGTAGCGGGCGCCGGCGAATGCGCCC
Organism: Bryobacterales bacterium; assembly: GCA_963719445.1. Taxonomy (GTDB): domain Bacteria; phylum Acidobacteriota; class Terriglobia; order Bryobacterales; family Bryobacteraceae; genus DASWZN01. The sequence goes on along the minus strand of OY970385.1, from coordinate 116,926 downwards.
TTGGGCGCGGCGTCTTCGATGCGCGCGGCGTCGGCGGGCGTCCAGGGGAGGGCGAGCGCGGCGACGTTCTCTTCCAGGTAGGCGCGGCGCTTGGTGCCGGGGATCGGGATGATGTCTTCGCCCTGCTCCAGCACCCAACGCAGCGCGAGCTGCGCCGGCGTAGCGGATTTCGCAGCGGCAATTTCGCGCACCCGCCCGACCAGCTCCAGATTGCGCTGGAAGTTCTCGCCCTGGAAGCGCGGCGACGTACGGCGAAAATCGTCCGCCGCCAGGTCTTCGGGGCTCTTAATCTGCCCGGTGAGGAAGCCGCGGCCGAGCGGGCTGTAGGCGACAAAAGCGATGCCGAGCTCGCGGCAGGTGGGGAGGATTTCGTCCTCCGGATCGCGGCTCCACAGCGAGTATTCGGTCTGGAGCGCGGCGATGGGGTGCACGGCAGCGGCGCGGCGGATGGTGGCGGGCGCGGCTTCCGACAGCCCCAGGAAGCGCACTTTGCCCTCATCCACCAGCCGGGCCATGGCGCCGACGGTCTCCTCGATGGGCACGTCCGGATCGACGCGGTGCTGGTAATAGAGGTCGATGACGTCGAGTCCCAGGCGCTTCAGGCTCGCCTCGCAGGCCCGGCGGACGTAATCGGGGCGGCCGTTCACGCCGCGAAAGCGCGGGTCACTTGAGCGGACGATGCCGAACTTGGTGGCCAGCAGGACGCGGCCGCGGCGGTCCCGGATGGCCTGGCCGACCAGCCGCTCATTGGTTTCCGGGCCGTAAATGTCGGCCGTGTCGAGGAAGTTGATGCCGAGCTCGATGGCGCGGTGAATGGTGGCAATCGATTCGCGGTCGTCACGCGGGCCGTAGAACTCCGACATGCCCATGCAGCCCAGGCCGATCGCGGACACGCGGACGCCGGTTTTGCCGAGGGGCCGATATTGCATGCCTTCAACCTATCACGGTGAAAGCGGGCCTGAACGGAGCCGGTGGCCGGCGTTGTGCGCTATCCTCGGATTAGCCGGCGACGCGGCGGGCGAACAGAGGGGACGGCGGAATCGGTCCTAAAGAGAGGGGCCAAGCGGCCGATACGCCGAACGAGGAGGGATCGCGTGGGCTACGTGCAGGTGTTCCTGTACCTTCAGCTTCTGGATTTCATGACGACGATGGTGGGCTTGCGTATGGGCGGCACTGAGGTTAGCCCGTTCGTCCACTGGCTTACTGCGATGGGCCCGGCTACGGGAGTAGCGCTCTCGAAAGTCGTGGCCTTCGTGCTGGGCGGGGTTTGCCTGTGGTTCCGCAAGGAGCGGGTGATCCACTGGGTCAACTACTTCTTCGCGGCGCTGGTGGTCTGGAACCTGTCCCAGATCCTGAAGGTTCTGGTCTGAGGGCGGACCCGGCGCCCGCCCTCAGGCGTCCTCAGTCCTTGCCCGTCTTCAGCTTCTCGCGCTGCTCGCGCAAGACGGCCTTGCGGCTCAGCCGGATCTTGTTGCCTTCGAGCGCCAGCACCTTCACCAGGATCTGGTCGCCTTCCCGCAGCTCGTCCCGGACGTTCTTGATGCGGTTTTCCGAGATCTCGCTGATGTGCAGCAACCCGTCGGTGCCGGGGAAAATCTCGACAAACGCGCCGAAATCCACCAGCCGCACCACCTTGCCAAGGTAGGTCTTTCCGACTTCGGCCACGGCCGCTATATCGGTCACCATCTGCGTCGCCTTGGCGGCGGAGGCCTCGTCGGCCGAGTAGATATGAACCGTGCCGTCGTCCTCAACGTCGATCTTCACGCCCGTCTGCTCCACGATGCCGCGGATGACCTTGCCGCCGGGGCCGATCAGCTCGCGGATCTTGTCGGTCGGAATATGCAGGGTGTAAATGCGCGGAGCGTACGGCGAGAGCGCCTGGCGCGGCTGCGCGATCACCTCTTCCATCTTGCCCAGGAGGAACAGCCGCCCGCGCAGTGCCTGGTCGAGCGCCTCCTTCATGATGGCGATGGTGACCTTCGGAACCTTGATGTCCATTTGCAGGCCGGTGATGCCGTCCCGCGTCCCGGCGACCTTGAAGTCCATGTCGCCGTAATGGTCCTCCGCCCCGGCGATGTCGGTGAGGACGGCGTACTTCTCGCCCTCGATCACCAGGCCCATGGCCACGCCCGCTACGGGTGCGGCGATAGGCACGCCCGCATCCATGAGCGACAACGTCGCGCCGCAGACGGTGGCCATCGAGCTCGAGCCGTTCGACTCCAGGATGTCGCTGACCACCCGCATGGTGTAAGGAAACACCGTCTCATCGGGGATCACGGCCGTCAGCGATCGCTCGGCGAGCGCGCCGTGGCCGATCTCGCGGCGGCCCGGGCCGCGCAGGAAACCGACCTCGCCCACGCTGAACGGCGGGAAGTTGTAGTGCAGCATGAAGCGCTTGGAAGACTCGCCGACCTCGAGCAGCTCCAGCCTTTGTTCGTCGTCCTTGGTGCCCAGGGTCACGGTGACCAGCGACTGGGTCTCGCCGCGGGTGAAGAGTGCCGAGCCGTGCACGCGCGGCAGCACGCCGACCTCGATCGAGATCGGCCGGATCTGGTCGAACGCCCGCCCGTCGGGCCGGCGCCTGGCATCCAGGATCTGGCTGCGGAAGATGCGTTCCTTCAGCGCTTCGAACACTCTCTTGGCTTCCGGCTGCTGCTCCTCGGAATACGCCTCGAGAACTTTGGTCTTCAGCTCGGCGATTTTGGCGTAGCTCTCGAGCTTGGGGTACTTCTCGGTGTCGAGCGCATCGGCCAGTTCGGCCTGGTACTGGGCCGCGATCTGGTCGTAGATTTCCTGGTTCAGCGGGACGGGCGTGTAAACCATTTTGGGCTTGCCCACCTGCGCGACCAGCTCACGAATGCCCGCAACGATCTTCTTGCAGCACTGGTGGCCGAAGTCGATGGCTTCCAGCACTTCGGCTTCCGCGGCGCCCAGCGAGCCGGCCTCCACCATCACGATGCCGCTCTCGGTGCCGCAGACGGTAATGACCAGCGCGGCCGCGCGCTGCTCGTCGTAGGTGGGGTTCGCCACCAGGGTGCCCTTAACCAGGGCGACGCGGACGGCTCCCAGAACCTCGGGAAAGGGCAGGTCCGAAAGCGCCAGCGCCGCGCCGGCGCCAACGATGGCCAGAGGGCCGGGATCCCGCACGGGATCGGCCGAGAGGACCATGGCAATCACCTGGGTCTCATGGCTGAAGCCTTCGGGGAACAGCGGGCGGATCGGACGATCGATCAGCCGGCTGGTCAGGACTTCCTTCTCCGAGGGGCGCCCTTCGCGCTTGATGTATCCGCCCGGAATTCTGCCCGCGGAGTACGTGTACTCGCGGTAATCAACTGTAAGTGGGAAAAAGCTTGCGCCGACCTTCGGCTCTGGCGCCATGCAGGCGGTGACCAGCACCACCGAATCACCGGAACGAACCACTACCGCTCCGTTAGCTTGTTTGGCAACCTTGCCGGTTTCGAGGGAAATCTTGCAGGTGCCCAGGTCAATCTCTGAGGTGTATATCATGAAACTGCTCCAATCCCGGCCCCATCGGGGGTCCGGTGCGTGTTCGGGCCGGCAGCAACGCTCGCGCCCGAGATGGAGATTGGTGAGGTGGAACGACCTGGCGGGTTCCGAACCAGGGCGGCATCCAACAACTCCCAGCCCTCATGGCCGGTTCAATCGATGGACTCTCGCCCGCCGTGCCTTCGAGTTCGTCTCTAGCGGCGGATACCCAGCTCCTGGATGAGCTTTTGGTAGCGCTCCGGCTTCTCGGCTTTGAGGTACTTGAGCAACCGGCGGCGCTGGGCCACCAGGGTCAACAGACCCTTTCGCGAATGGTGGTCCTTCTGGTGGGTTTTAAAATGTTCCGTAAGCTCGGCGATTCGCCGGCTCAGGAGCGCCACCTGCACTTCTGGCGAGCCCGTGTCCGTCTTATGGACCTTGAACTTGCTCACAATCTGCTTCTTAGCTTCAGTCGCCAGGGCCATGCTAGAGTAGATACTCCTTCTCTGTCCTTATCTCCGTCTTTGTACGCACCCAGGATACCACAGCGGGCCGCCGGTCCGTGCGGATCGCCCGCGGGCCGAGTTCCTTGAGGGCTGTCAAAGAATCGCGGGGACACGCCTGTGTTTGTCCGCAGACGGAGTATCCGGCATGCCCGGAGTGTCCCCGGATTCTGGTCATTTCGGCTGGTGCGCCGCGTTGTGCTTGTCGCGGTAGATCTGGCCGCTCAGCCGATTCTGCTGGCGATTCACCTGGCGGCGCTCCTGCGGCGTCAGGGTTCCGCCATTGGCGGCCCGATCGGCGCGGATTTCGTGGTTGACGCCGGCCTCTCCGCGCTCCAGGCGCGCCGTTTCGCCCGCGGTCAGGCTGCCGCTGCGGACGCCCTGCGCGATGCGCTGCTGCTGAATTCCCTGGCGCACGCCGACTTCGCCGCGGAAGTTAGTCCGGCTGGCATTGTGCTTGTCGCGATAGATCTCGCCGCTCAGGCCGTTCTGTTCGCGGTTGACCTGCTGCCGCTCGCCCGGCGTCAGTGTGCCACCGTTGGCCAGGCGGTCCCGGTGGATCTGGCGATTGACCCTCGCCTCCTGCCCCTCGATGCGGGCGGTTTCGCCGGGCGTCAACTGGCCCGACGCGATTCCCTGGGCGACGCGGTCCTGCTGGTTCTCGCGGCGCTGGCCGACAGTCTGTGCGTGTAAGGCGGCGGCCAGAAAAGCACCCGCCGCAATCAGGTTCATCAAGCGAATCCGTTTCATGTTTTTCGCTCTCCTGGATGTGGGAACACGAATGGCCGGAGAATGTCGCGGTGAGATGGGCGACGAGCGAGCCTGAGGCTGCGGCCGCGCCCGCCTTATCATAGAGGGGAGCCCATGCGGTTGGAGTTTCAGCGATTTCAAATCAATATTCCTGCCTGGTTGCTTCCGGCCGTTGGCTACCTGGTCTCCATTAGCTGCCTGGTCTGGGTTCTGCGGGGAGTCGATTACCACGAGATGGCGAGCGACATACGGTCGCTTCATTGGGGCTGGGTGGCGTTCGGCGTCGTGGCGGAGATCGCCATCTATGTCTACCAGGCCTGGCGGTGGAATCTGTTGCTGCAGCCGGTGTGCCGGCCGGGGTTGTGGCGCTCCGTGCAGGCGATTTACGTGGGTCTGTTCTCGAACGAGGTGCTGCCGCTGCGTCCCGGGGAACTGATCCGATCGTACTTGCAGGCGCATTGGTGCGAAGTTCCTTTTTCGGTCGCTTTCGCCTCCGTCGTCATTGAGCGGCTCTTCGATGGTATCTGGCTGGCGGCGGCGTTCCTGCTGGTGGTCTCGCGCCCGGCTCGCGCCGGCGTTGCGTTGCCGCGTGACGTGACGGATCTGGCGAAGGCGTTGGGCGTCGTGGTCGCCGTCTGTGGAGCGGCTCTCGCACTGGCGATGTACTGGAAGCGCTGGGCACACGCGGCCGTCCCCAAAAACCGCTGGGGATTGAAGGTCCGCGTGCTCATCGAGGACCTGCACATCATGGGCCGCTCGAAGTACTTCTATGCCGCGGCGGCCGCGAGTCTGCCGTACCTGCTGATTCAGGTGGTTCCGGTTTACGCGCTCATCCGGAGCTACGACATCGATCTGGGGCTGGTCCCGGCGCTGGTCGCGCTGGTGATCTGGCGCCTGGCGACGGTGCTTCCGCAGGCCCCGGGGAATATCGGCCCGTCCCAGCTGGCGCTGGTGCAGGCGCTGGGGCTGTTCGGGGTGGACAAGACGACTGCCACCGGCCTGTCGCTGGCGATGTGGGCGGCCATGACGCTTCCGCTCCTGTTTGTGGGCTTCATCGCGTTCGCTCTTACCGACGCGAAGCTCAGCGAGCTGCACGCGCACGCCAAGGCGAAGGCGGCGGCTCCGCCGGTGGCCACCGGCTCGCGGGCGGCGAAGAAGGCGTGACGCCGCGGGCTCGCCGCCCGCCGATGGCCTACGGCCGGCGGCTCGCCTCTGCTACAGTGTCTCCGTGGAGGAACGGTACCAGGCGCTGCCTTCGGTGGATCAGGTTCTCTCGCGCCTGGAGCCCTTGCGGCAGCGGTTTCCGCATCGCATGATCGTGGGCGAGATCCGGCGCGTGCTGGAGGAGGCGCGCGCCGCGATCCGTTCCGGCGCGGCGGCGCCCCCGGACGTCGAATCCAGGGTGACGCGGGCGCTCGAACGGCTGGAAGCCCCATCGCTGCGGCGCGTGATCAATGCGACCGGCGTGATCCTGCACACCAATCTCGGCCGCGCGCCGATCGCAGCGTTCGAGCCCGCGTTCGGATACTCGAACCTCGAATACGACCTCGAGGCGGGGAAGCGCGGCAAGCGCGACGCGCACGTAGCGGGCCTGATCGAGCGGCTGCTGGGGCGGCCGGGCATCGCGGTCAACAACAATGCGGCGGCGGTGTACCTGGCCCTGCACGAACTGGCCGCCGGCGGCGAGGTAGTGGTCTCGCGCGGCGAGCTGATCGAGATCGGCGACGGATTTCGCATCCCGGAGATCATGGAGCAGACCGGCGCGGAGCTGCGCGAAGTGGGGACCACGAACCGGACGCGCATCGAGGACTATGCCGCCGCCATCAACGAGCGCACGCGCCTGCTGCTCCGCGTTCACCCCAGCAATTTCCGCGTCGCGGGATTCACCGGGCGCCCCACGCTCGAAGAACTCGCGGCACTCGGCCGCGAGCGCGGCATCCCGGTTTACGAGGACCTGGGCAGCGGCTGCATCGCCGACCTGCGGCCTTACGGGATCGAGGAGCCGGTCGTCGGGGCCAGCTTCGCGGCCGGCGTGGACCTGGTCTCCTTCAGCGGCGACAAGCTGCTGGGCGGACCGCAAGCCGGCATCCTGGCCGGCCGCCCCGAGCTGGTGGCGCGGCTGCGGCGGAGTCCGATGTACCGCGCGCTGCGGCTGGACAAGCTGATCCTCCAGGCGCTGGAAGCCACTCTGCGGCGATGGCTGTTCGAGTGTTGGGATCAGGTTCCGGCGCTGCGCATGATCCGGGCGCCGGCGGAGGAGATCCGCACGCGCGCCGAGCGCCTGGTGCGCGAAGTTCCGGGGATCTCCGCCGAAGTCGTGCGGGGCGAGTCGCTGATCGGAGGCGGCTCGACGCCGGAACAGCCGCTCGAGACCTGGCTGGCCGCGATCGGCTCGGCGGATGTGGGCGCGCTCGATGAGCGGCTGCGCTCGGGGGAGCCGCCCGTGATCGCGCGGATCGAGCGGGACCGCCTGCTTCTGGATCTTCGCACCGTCTTCCCGGAAGAGGAGACGGAATTGGCCGTGGCGCTGCGGCGGGCTCTGGCGTGACGCGCGTTCGAAGCTTCCTCGCCTGGCTCGGCCACCATCCACTGGCGATGTGTCTGCCCGCGCAGGCGGCGCTGTTGTTCCACAACCTGGCGTTGCTGCCTGCCTGGGGCGATGAAGCGTTCACGTTGTCGGTCGTTACCCAGCCGCTGGCGAGGATCGCAGCCCTGGTCAGCCATGACATTCACCCGCCGCTCTACTTTCTCCTTCTGCATGGGTGGCTGGGCCTGCCGCTTCCGGGCGTTGCGGTGGTGCGGGCGCGCGCGTTTTCGGCGGTCTGGCTGCTTCTGGGCACCGCGATCGTCTACCGGCTGTGGGTGGCGCGGGAGAAGCGGAGCACGGCCTGGTGGTTTCTGGGGCTGTGGACGCTATCGCCCTGCCTGCTTCTTTACGGGCGCATGGCGCGCTCCTACACGATGCAGGCCGCGCTGGCCTCGATCGCGCTCTACGCAGGGCTTCGCTTCATGCATGAGCCGGGGCGGCGCGCCTGGCAGATCGCCTGTGCGGGTGCGGCAGCCGCGCTGCTCTACACGCATTACGCTTCCGGCGCGGCCGTAACCTTGGCCATCGCTGCCGCGGCGGTCTGGCGCGCTATCCGGGAACGCGATGCGGGTTTGCTCAAGGGGCTCGGGGTGGTCGCGGCGCTGGCGCTGGCGCTGTACGCTCCCTGGCTGCTGACGCTCGGCGGCGCCGCGTCAAAGTGGGCTGCGCGGAGCGACGTGTATGCACTGGCCGGCAATCGTCTGGTCGAACAGATCGTCAAGGCCGCCTACTGGTTCGGCTCGTTCAGCTTCGGCGAAACGATGCCCACGGCCGTGGCGATTGCGGCGCTGGCCGTCTCTCCGTTTGTGCTGTGGCTGCTTTGGGGCGGGATCCGAAGCGCCCCGGAGTGGCTCCCGCTGGTTTTGGCCGCCGCCGCGATCGGTTTTCTTGGCGCGACTCGCTGGGTCACCTACCCGTTCATGCCGGCCCGAATGTTGTTCGTGTTCCCGTTCTTTCTGCTGCTAGTGGCGAGGGGACGCGAACGCCGGCCGAGAGCGGGCGCGGCCGCCTGCGCGGCGATGGCTCTGATTGCTCTCGCCTCCATCTCGAGCTACTACCGGAAGGAGGGTTTCTTCAACAGAGCCTACTCGGCGCCCTTGGACGAGATGGCCGCGCTGGTCAACCGGGACGCGACTCCGGGCGCCCTGGTGGCGATTGACACGTTCAACACCGACGTCTATCCGTTGCGGGACCGCATTGACCGGAAGGAGAATGTCGTGTTGCTGCAGAGTCCGGAGTCCTTCGAGCAGGTGGCGGCCAGCCGTGCTCCGGTGATCTGGTACCTGAAGAACGGCCACGACACCTCGCCCGGCGGGATGAATCGCCGCCTGGAAGCCAGCCTGGGGCGCGCCTACCGCGTGCGGCGCCATCTCTTTGGGAGCTATTCGCCGCTGGAGTTGTTGGCGATCCGCTGGGCGGGCTGGCCGGAACGGCCCACGCACGCTTACGAGGTGCTGGAGATGCGGCGGGCGGAGTGAAAGACGGCCCAGGAGACAGGAGGCAGGATGAAGGGGACGCAAGGCATGCGTCCCCAAGAGCCGGGACGCGGCACGCTGAGAGCGTGCGCGACGGCGGGCCGCTAGGCGCGTTCCTGGTAGGTGCCCTCGGCGGTGTTGACGCGAATCTTCTCGCCCTCGACGATGAAGGGAGGGACCTGCACGACGAGGCCAGTCTCGAGCTTGGCCGGTTTGGTGACGTTGGACACCGAGGCTCCGCGCAGGCCCGGCTCGGTCTCGACCACGGTCAGGTCCACGGTGGCAGGCAGCTCGACGCTCATGGGCTTGCCTTCGTAGAACTCGACGCTCACCGGGAGCTGCGGCACCAGGTACTGGATGGCGTCCCCGAGGATCTCCTTGGTCAGGTGCAGTTGATCGAAGGTCTCGGTGTTCATGAAGTAGTAATACTCGCCGTCGTCGTAGAGGTATTCCATCTTCTGCTCGTCGAGCGCGGCGCGCTCGACGCGGTCTTCCGACGAGAAGCGGTGTTCGGTCATCGTTCCGGTGCGCAGGCTGCGCATGCGGGCCTGCACGAAGCCGCGGAGGTTGCCCGGGGTGCGGTGGAAGACGCTGAAGACGGAATAGAGCTCATTATTGAACTTGATCACCATTCCCGGGCGCATCTGTGTGGACGAAATCATGTCGCGAGAAACTCCTTTGAACGCTCGAAGACGCTGAAATCAGGGCAGATGCTTATTGTAGCAGAGCGCCGACAGGCCTGAGGCCTGTCCTACTCGAGCCGCAGGGCTTCGACGGGATCGATGCGCGAGGCGCGGCGCGCCGGGACGTAGGCGCTCAGGGCGGCCATCGCGACCAGCGCCACCGGAACCGCCGCGAAGACGCGCGGGTCGAACGACGGCATGGAAGCGCCCGCGGTCAGCGCCCGGCCGAACGCCAGGCTGAGCACAGCGCCGATGGCCACGCCGATCCCGGCCAGCACCAGCCCTTGCTTCAGGACCATTCCGATGACGGCGGCCGGGTCCGCGCCGATCGCCATGCGGATACCGATCTCCCGCGTCCGGCGGCTTACCGAGTAGCTCATGAGGCCGTAGAGCCCAACCAGCGCCAGCGTGAGGCCGAGGAGCCCCATCGCGCCGGTCACTTCGCTCAACAAGGAGAAGATCTTTCGCGCGCGTTCCTCGAAATACTCCTCCATGGTGTGGACGGAGTAGATCGGCAGATTGGCATCGAGCGCGCGGACCGTGTCGCGGACCGGCCCGAGCAGCGCGGCGGAGTCGCCGTAGGACTCGAGCAGCAGCGTCATGCGGTTCTGCGGATTCTGCGAGAGCGGCTGATAGATCACTTCGAAGGGCGGCTCGGCGAGCGAGATGTACTTGCTGTTCCTGGCTACCCCGACGATCTCGAGCGGCTGGCCCTTCCTGTCGCCGATCCAGAACCGCTTTCCGACGGGGTTCTGTTTCGGGTAGTAGGTTTCGGCAAACCGCTGGTTGACGACTGCCACGCGCCGGGAATCGGCTGTATCGGCCGGCTCAAAGCCACGGCCCGCATCGATGGCGATGCCGATGGTGGAGAAGTAGCCGTCTGCGACGGTGTTGGAGATGACCTGGACGTTGTCCTTATCCTTCGGCAACTGGTAGCCCTCGGGTATGACCGACTCACCCAAGGACATGTTGGCCATCGGTATCATCCGCGTGAGGGAGGCGGATTTCACGCCCGGAACCGTCCGCGCCCGCTCCACCAGCCGCTTGAAGAAGTCCTGCGTCTGCGCCGGGGTGTACTGCACGAGCGTTGGGTCGAAAGTGACCATCAAAAGGTGATTGGTGCGGAAGCCGGGAGGCGCGGACAGCAGATAGGAAGTGGCGCGGTAGAGCTGGGTCGCGCAGACCAGGAGGAGCACCGAGCCCGCCACCTGGGCGACCACCAGCGCGTTCCTCCCCAGGAGCCGGCGGCGCTTGCCGCTGCCGTTCCCGGTGCCGGATTTCAGCGCCGGAACCAGGTTGGTCCGGGTGGACTGAATGGCCGGCGCCAGGCCGAAGAGCACCGCGCTGGCGACCGCGGCCAGCAATCCATAGAGCATCACCCGCAGGTCCAGCCTGACGTCGAGCACGATGGGAATCTCGCTCATGATCCGGACCTGGGAGAAGAAGTTGACGCAGGCCTGCGCCACGAACAGGCCGACGGCCCCGCCGAGAAGCGCGATGACCAGGCTCTCGGTCAGAAGCTGGCGGACCAGGCGCCCGCGTCCCGCCCCGATCGCCAGGCGTATGGCAATTTCCCGGGAGCGCGCCCGCGCGCGGCTCAGCAGCAGGTTGGCGACATTGGCGCAGGCAATCAGTAGCACCACCGCGACCAGCGCAAGCAGCAAGCCGGCAAGCAGGGCGTCGAACGGCGAATTGTCCACGCGCACCTGAAATTCGGTCCGCACTACCGCGGACCGGTTGCGATTCGTGTCCGGGTAGGCTCGCTCGAGCCACTTGGCGATCACACCGGCCTCGGTGTTGGCGCTTGCGGCGCTCACGCCGCGCTTCAGGCGCCCTTTCACGAAGAGGCCGCGATCGGCGCGGTTGTCCAGGAAGTGCGAGCCCGCCAGGCGCGGTCCCATCATCATGGGAATGTAGAACGACGGGCGGTAATACTGGTCGACTCCGGTAAACGACTCGGGCGTCACGCCCACGATGGTGAAGGCGATGCCATCCAGAAAGACCGTCTTGCCGACCGTATCCGGCGAGGCGCCGAACTCGGTCCTCCAGAGGTCATTGCTGATCACGACCACCGCATCGCGCCCTGGAACCTGGTCTTCGTCGGGCCGGAAGCCGCGCCCGATCTGCGGCTCCACGTCGAGAACGTGGAAGCAGTTACCCGTAGCCAGAAAGCCCGCCTTCATCTGCGGCAGCACGTCCTTGCTCTTTGCGAAGCCGAGGGTGGCGATGTGGAACGCGGCCAGGTCGTCGAAGGATCTGGTCTTGGCCCGGTAGTCGACGTAGTCCGGGTAGGACATGTCGCCGGGACGCTCGCCGCGCGGCTGGGAGCGGACCGACATCACCTGCGAGGGCCTCGGAACCGGAAGGGGCCGCAGCAGCATGGCGTCGGCCAGGCTGAAGATGGCGGCGTTGGCGCCGATCCCCAGCGCGAGCGAGAGGATCGCGACCAGGGCGAAGCCGGGGTTCTGCCGGAGAGTGCGGAGGGCGTAGCGGATATCGTTGATCATGGTCGACCTGATCGGATGTACGCACTCCGAGTGCCAAAGTTCTGTTTTTGTAATCAGTTGGATACGGACCGTCGGACGCCGGATGGCTGTCCGCTTTTGGGACGCCGGGTTTCAGGGGTGGGACGGAGGGAACAATGAACAGGAAGACGAAGCTGTGTGGAGCCGCCCTGAGCGCCGACGGCCGGAGCGCCCAGGTTCTCAGCATGTCGTCGGCACGTGTTTCCAACTCTACCTCCGACGGACTATCATGGGACCGAATGGGCGTCGACGAGACAGTGCTGAACGAGGTTGTTCGACGCGTCCTCACAGTGGCTCGTCCGGAGAGGATCATCCTGTTCGGATCGGCCGCTAGCGGTCAGATGACCCGCGACAGCGATATCGACCTTCTGGTAGTGGAACCGGAGCCGGCTAATACCCGCGACCGAAGCGTCAAGATTCGGCGGGCGCTGGGCGACGTGCAGTATCCGGTCGACATCGTCGTGATGTCCAGCGAGCGCTTCGAAGAGACGAAAAACATCATCGGGGGCATCGCTTACCCGGCCAACAAGTACGGACGCGTCCTCTATGAAGCCGCCTGAGGTCACGCTCCGCGAGTTGGTCCTGCAATGGATCGAGAAGGCTGCTGCGGACCTCGAGGCAGCGGAGCAGCTTTGTGCCCAGGGCGGCCGCTTTCGGGGGATTGTCGCTTTCCATTGCCAGCAGGCGGCAGAGAAGTACCTCAAAGCTCTCCTGGTTCGACACCAGATCGAATTCCCGAAGACTCATGACATCGCGAGGTTGCTGGACCGGCTGGCGAGAGTGAACACGAGCACAGCCGAATCCCTGATGGATGCGGACGTGCTCACCCCGTTCGGCGTGGATGTCCGATACCCGAGCGATGCGCCGGAAGTTCTTGCGGGCGGCGAGACCAAGGCGATCGATATCGCCCGCCAGGTGAGAGACGGGGTCATGATCTCGCTCCGGCCGTATCTCGACGCAGGGTAGACGTGCTTCAGCCACTCGCCGCAGCTTGTAGCCTGACCTTCGCGGAAGTCAGGCGCGGGCTTCTTTGAGCGGCTTCACCGGCACGACTCGCCGGACGCGTTCGATGACCTTCTTGTTCTGTGCGGCCTTTTTCAAATCGTATTCCGCTTGCAGGCGAATCCAATATTCCGGCGACATGTGAAGGGATCGCGTTGCAGGCCGCGACGGCCAGCCGCCAGTTACGAGCCGGCCACCGCCGCGGCCCGCCTCTTGCCGAAGAGCAGGTAGATCACGAGCCCAATCGCCAGCCAGACGAAGAAGCGCACCCAGGTTTCGAGCGGCAGGCCCACCATCAGGAGGAAGCAGCAGGCGATCGAGAGCAGCGGCGTAAACGGAACCAGCGGGACGCGGAAGGTGCGCGGCCGCTCGGGCTGCGTGCGGCGCAGCACGATCACGCCGGCCGAGACCACGATGAACGCGAACAACGTGCCGATGTTCGAGAGCTCGGCGAAGGTGTCGATGTCCCAGATGCCGGCCGGAATGCCTACGAAGAATCCCGCGATCCAGGTGGAGATGTGCGGCGTGCGGTAGCGCTGGTGGACCTTGGAGAACATGCGCGGCAGCAGGCTGTCGCGCGACATCGCAAACCAGATGCGCGCCTGGCCGTACTGGTAGACCAGCAGCGACGACAGCATGCCCATCAGCGCGCCCGCCGTCACGATCAGCCGCAGCCGGTTCATGCCCAGCGTCTTCAAAGCCACCGCCACGGGCGCGTCCGGGTCCAGGTCCTTCCAGCTCACGATGCCGGTCAGCACCAGCGAGACCGAGGCGTAGAGAAGCGTGCAAATGGCGAGGGTCGCAATAATCCCGAACGGCAGATCGCGCTGTGGATGCCGGCACTCCTCCGCGGCCGTGGAGACGGAATCGAAGCCGATGTAGCTGAAGAAAATAATGGAGCCGCCCGCCAGGATGCCGGGGAAGCCGTTGGGCGCGAAAGGATGCCAGCGCGTGGGGTTGATGGCGTGCGCCGCCCCGATGCAGAAGATCACGATGGCGGTCATCTTGGCGATCACCATCGCGGTGTTCACTTCCGCGCTTTCCCGCACTCCGCGGACCAGGATCCAGGTGACGCCCATCGTGATCAGCAGCGCCGGGACGTTGAACCATCCCGCCGACCCGCCCGGGGCAGGGAAGGGCGGGAACGCCAGTTGGGACGGCAAGTGGAATCCGAATACGTTGTCGAACAGGTCTTGCAGATAGGCGGAGAATCCGACCGCCACGGACATGTTCGACACCGCGTATTCGAGGATCAGATCCCAGCCGATGATCCAGGCGAAGATCTCGCCCAGCGTCGCGTAGGCGTAGGTATAGGCGCTGCCCGCGATGGGGATCATGGAGGCCAGTTCGGCGTAGCACAGCGCCGCGAAGCAGCACGCGAAGGCCACCAGGACGAAGGACAGCGTGAGCGCCGGCCCCGCGCCCGGCCGGCCGATCTGCGCGGGCACGTGAAAGCCGTTGGCGACGAAGTCGAAGAGCGTGACCTTCAGCCACGCCCAGTGGTCCGGGTGCAGCCGGTCGAAGACCTGCGTGATCTTGCCCCTGGCAGCGGTGCCCGTAACCGTGAAAATGCCGGAGCCGATGACGGCGCCGATGCCAAGGGCGGTGAGACTCCACGGGCCAAGAGTCTTGCGCAGCCGCTTGTCGGGCGCTTGCGACTCAGCGATCAGCGCGTCGATGTTCTTGGTCCGGAATAGCTGGGACACGGAAATGCCATCAGCCATCGGCCATCGGCCATCAGCCATCAGCCATCGGCATCACCGGCGGCTACCTGACGGCTGAGGGCTGACGGCTGACGGCCGCGTGCCTGCGCCTTACCGCTTCCGCTGGCCCTTGGCCATCTTCCGCACTTTGTGCTTGTGGGAGCCGCGTGCGACGCCCGAGGCGCGCTTGGCCTTCGGCGGCGCCTCTTTGCGCGCCTTCCGCTTGGCCTTCTTCCGTTCCGCTGTGTCAGTAATGTTCTTGGTGTTCATTCTTGTGTCTTCAGTCCTAGGTACTTTTCGACAATCTTCTTCAGGCCGTGGCCTGGAAAGCTCACCGTGACCTTTGCGTCATCGCCATCGCCCTCGCGGCGCACGATGGTCCCGCGGCCATAGCGCGGGTGCTCGATCGAAGAGCCGACCCCATACTTTCCGGGACGCGGCGGCTTTACACGGGGCCCCGGCGATGCAGGGACCGCGGCGGGCGGACTGGCCTGAGCCGCACCCGCCGGCGGGACATTCCTGCCCACGCCGCGGGCCGCAAAAAACTCGGAAATGTTGTCTAGAGAATTATACGTCTTGCCGGTGTACGTATTCTTGCGCACCGCCTCGCGCACGAGGTAGCGGTCGCCATAGAGGTCCAGCTCGGCGGCCGCGGGGGCGCCGCCCAGCCGCTCGGTCCGCTCCCTCGGAATCTCGCTCAGGAAGCGCGAAGGGACGGACGGCTCCGCCATGCCGCCGCCGAACCTGCGCCGCTCGCGCGCCCAGGTCAGGATGAGCCGCTTTTGCGCGCGCGTCATGGCGACGTAGCACAGCCGCCGCTCCTCTTCCATGGCCGCTTCGGAATCGAGCGAGCGGATGTGGGGGAACAGGCCGTCCTCCAGGCCGGCGACGAACACCACCGGAAACTCCAGACCCTTGGCGTTGTGCACGGTCATCAGCCGGACCTGCGCTTTGTCGTCGATGGTGTCGGCTTCCGAGACCAGGGCGGCGTGGTCCAGGAACTCGGCGATCCCCTCTCCGCGCTCGGCGGCCTCGATGGCCGCGTTCTCCAGCTCGTTCAGGTTCTCGATGCGGCTCTCGGAATCCGGGTCCTTGCCGGCCTCCAGCATCTTCATGTAGCCGGTGCGGTCGTAGATCTGGCGCAGCGTTTCCTGGAGCGGCTGCCTGGCCGCGCCCTCGCGCAGCTCTTCGATCAGCTTGCGGAACTCGCGGAGCGCCGCACCGGCGCGCGTTGCGAACGCGTTCTCCTCGAGCATCTGGCAGACGGCGTCCCACATGCCGGTCTTGTGGGCCACGGCGTAATGCTCGATCTGCTCCATCGTGCTCTTGCCGATCCCGCGCGCGGGCACGTTGACGATGCGCATCAGGCTGACCGAATCCTGCGGCGAGACGAGCAGCTTCAAGTAGGCCAGGGCGTCCTTGATCTCGGCGCGCTGGTAGAAGCTGAATCCGCCCACCACCTGGTATTGGCGGCCGTAACGCCGCAGCGCTTCCTCGATCTGGCGGGACTGGAAATTGGTGCGGTAGAGCACGGCGATGCCCTCGCGCGGACTCTCCCGCAGGATCCGCTCCATCTGATCGGCGATGAAGAGCGCCTCGCTTCCGCCGTCGTAGCCTTCGTAAAGGCCGATCGGCGTGCCCGCGCCCGCTTCCGTCCACAACCACTTCCCCTTGCGCTGCTTGTTGCGTGAGACCAGCGCGCTGGCCGCTTCCAGAATGTTCTTGGTGGAGCGATAGTTCTGCTCCAGCTTGATGGTGCGCGCCCGCGGATAATCGCGCTCGAAGTCGAGGATGTTCTGGATATCGGCGCCGCGCCAGCTATAGATCGACTGGTCTTCGTCGCCCACCACGCACACGTTCCGGTTCACCTGGGTCAACAGCCGCATCAACTCGTACTGGCTGCGGTTGGTGTCCTGGTATTCGTCGATGAGCAGGTGCACCACGCGCCGGTTCCACGCCTCGCGCAGCCGGTCGTCGTACTGAAGCAGGCGCACGGCCTCGAGCAGCAGGTCGTCGAAGTCGAGCGCGTTGGCCTGCCGCAGCCGGCCCTCGTAGTGCTCGTAGACCGAGGCCAGGCGGGTGGTCTTGGGGTCCTTAGAGTTTCGCAGCACGTCCTCGGGCGTTTCCTTCTTGCTCTTGGCGCCGCTGATGCGCGAGAGCGCGGCGCGATACTGCATAAACTGCTTCTCTTCGAGGCCGAGCTGGCGGTAGATGGCTTTGACCACCGCGAGCTGGTCGTCTTCGTCGTAGATGGTGAAGTTGCGGGTGAAGCCGGGACGAATATCGGCCAGCGGCGAGCCGTCCCGCCGCAGCAGCCGCACGCAGAAGGAATGGAACGTCGAGACGATCAGGTTCGAGAGGGCGTACTGGCCCCCGAGCAGTTTCTCGACCCGCTCGCGCATCTCGGCGGCGGCCTTGTTGGTGAACGTGACGGCCACCACGGTCGAGGGCGGGACGCCGCAGGCGTGGATCAGGTGCGCGATGCGGTGCGTGATCACGCGGGTCTTGCCGCTTCCGGCGCCGGCCAGAATGAGCAAGGGACCGCCGTGGTAAGTGGCGGCTTCGCGCTGCTGCGGGTTGAGACCTTCGAGGAAATCCATCAATATCTGGGGGTGTGCCGGCGGGAGGCGCTGCCGGTTGCTGCTTTCTGTTACCCAGTTGATTTTAGCACGCGAGGGCGGGAGGGCCCGATTGTAATGGACAGAAGAGCCTCAGTCATTCCAGACTAAGGTGGTGTGCCGCATGATCGCTGACAGTCTCGGTGGCCTTGCCGCGCAGCCGGAGGTGAAGCAGGACGGCGGACGCGTCACCTTGACCAGTCCCGCGCTCAAGATCGTTTTTTCGAACGCCGATATCGAATCGCACGCGGAGTCGGTGACGATCCGCCTGCGCTAGAGTGGCGTTCCCGAGCTCGCCGGCTTGTCCAGGAACGGCAGCGGCTTGCCGGTGCGGAACCCCAAAGCCTGGCAGGTGGCGATTACACGGCCGTCCTGATCGCTCACCAGGATGCCGTAGCTGACGGTCCGGGTGGTGCGGCACAGTTCGCGCGCCTCGGCGCGCAGGCGCGCCCCCGGCCTGGGGCTGGAGACGTAGGTCACGCTCACGTTTAGCCCCACGGTTACGGCGCCTTCGCTCTGGCAGACCGCCTCGAAGGCCTCGTCGATCAGCGCGAAGATGGCCCCGCCGTGCGCCCGCCCGAACAGGTTGTCCATGAGCGCCGGCTGGTAAGTCATTTCGACCGCAGAAAAGCCGGTTTCCAGTTCCGCTAACTCCATTTTGAGGGCCTGGGCAAACGGTTCGCGCCCGATGCCACACTGGATGGCTTTCTTGATGTTTGCGTCCATGGCGGCTACTTTCCCGTCGCCACGCCGGTGACCTCTACCTGTATCTTGCGGTTGATTTCCTCAAGGGCCGCGCGCAGGTATCTCTCGAAGCCCCAATCGTTTCCGTAATAAGGCCTCACTGGAATGGAAGAGAGCTCTGCGTTGGTCTTCGGATCCACGAAGTGGATCGAGAGATAGACCAGGTAGTGGTCGTAGTCGATCCGAACATCTTCGAACTTGATGTAGAGATCGTGACCCGCAGCGTTCTGGTCCGCCTTGTCTTTTGCACCGACGATCGTCCGCCCGACCAGCCAGTGCGTCTGGCAAAGGCGCTGGAACGCACTATTCAAGCGGTTGATGGTCTGTTCCCACTCCGCCTTGTCGGTGTAGCCGTGCACGGCCCAGTCGTCGGGAACGAAGTCCACCCACCCCAGGAAGATGCTTTTCGCAGCCGACATATCCACCGTCGACTCTTTGTACAGGTAACGCTTGGCACCGTAGCGGCGGGCTTCCAAAGAAGGCTGGAACGCGAAAGAGGCGAGTAATCCAGCAATTGCGATTCGCCGTCTCAATGTAGTCTCCTTTGGCCGACTCTATCGGAACCAGGGGAACAAGTCAATGCTGCCGGGCCGGTCCGCAGAGTCCCTCGAAGGCAGGCGGAAACGCCTGCCCCACACTGCCGGAGACGGGTACAATTCCGGCCCAATCCCATGTAACCTGATAGTTCGCCGGTTCGCCTTCACGTTGAGGATGAATAGGCCTCCAGGCGGCCGGCTGTCGGAACGGCATGCTGGTCGAACCAGAGCTGATAAAACGTGCCCGCGAGGGTGACGATGGCGCCTATAGCCAATTGGTGCAGGCTTACCGGAAGCGCATTCTGGGCACCATCGCCCGGCTCATCGGCCATCCGGAAGATGTTGAAGACGTTGGGCAAGAGGTCTTCCTGCGGCTCTACTATTCCTTGGGCCAGCTTCGCTCGCCCGAAGTCTTCGAACCATGGCTCTACAGGCTTACCGTGAACTCGGCATACGATTATCTCCGCCGCCACCGCCGCCGTCCCGAGGCGCGCATGGCGGACCTCTCCGAGCAGCAGGTGGTCATGGCCGATGCGGCGGCCGGAACCAAGCTGGATCAGGACCAGCGGAGGCAGGGACGGATTCGCGAACTGGTCGGAGCGTTGATGAGCGTGATCTCCGAGCAGGATCGGATCTTGCTGACGCTGAAGGAAATTGAAGGGCTCTCGCTGAAAGAGCTTGAAAAAGTGTACGGCGTGAACGAGAATGCACTGAAGGTGAGGCTTTTCCGGGCCCGGCAGCGGGTCCTGAAGGCGTTCGAGGCGTCGGAGCGAAGGACCGCCGGCGCCGACGTATAGACTAGGGGGTAGGATGTCGCAGGATAGAGAAGTTCCGGCCGATGGGCTCGAGGGGCTGTTTGCAGCCTATCGGGAAGCCTGCCCCGATCCGGAGCCGGGCGCGAGTTTCATGCCCCAGCTCTGGGAGAAGATCGAGGCCAGGCGGGCTTTTGCGTTCAGCCTTAAGCGGCTGGCAAAGGCGTTCATCACAGCAGCCACGGCCGTGTCCCTGGCCATGGGCGTCTTCCTGGCGGTGCCGCACCACCGGACCTCGCCCACCTACCTCGAACTGCTGGCCGCGGGGCAGTCGCGCGACAATATTTCGGATACCGAGATCGTCGAGCCGGAGTACGAGCACCTCCGATGAAGCGGGCCAATCTCTCCGTGATCGTCTACGTGGTTCTGGTCTTCCTGAGCGGAGCCCTGGTTGGCGTGGTCGGCTTCGACCTGTACAACGCGCGCGCCGCCAGCGCCAAGGGCGAGCCGTGCAGCCCGGAGGCGCTCCGGCAGCGCTACCGCGATGAGCTGCGGACCCGGCTGCAGCTTAGCCCCGACCAGATCCGTAAGCTGGACGTCATCCTCAACGACACGCACAATCGCTTTGTGGCGCTGCGGGACAAGTACAAGCCCGAAGTGACGGCCATCCAGAACGAACACGCCGACAGCATCCGGGCAATTCTGGACGAGCGGCAGCGCGCCGAGTACGAGAAACTGCGGCAGGAGCGGGAGAAGATCGAGGTGGAGAAGCACCCCCGCGCGCCCGGCTGTTGATGCCGGTCAGGCCTTGGCTTTGGCGGGTTCGGGCTTCGGGTTGTTCGCGTACTTCTTGTTGAACCGCTCGATGCGGCCTGCCGTGTCGACCAGCCTCTGCCGGCCCGTGAAGAACGGGTGGCACTTCGAGCAGATTTCCACGCGGATGTCGCCCTTGTGCGTCGAGCGGGTGCGGAACTGGTTGCCGCATGCGCAGATGATGTTCAGTTCGTTATAAACGGGGTGAATCCCGGCCTTCATGTAGAAACCCTTTCGTTTTATAGTAACACGGCGCCGTGGGGCAGGCGGTTTCAGACGCGAACCCCCGCCGGAGCGCGCGGCTCGGGGCGGGGGTTCGAAAGGTAGCCATCGGATGAACCCTGAGGCTCATCGACGAACCATCGTGAGGGGCCGGTCCACAGGAACGGGGCCTCGCCACTGGATTCGAAGCCGGCTACGTTAGAACAGTCGACTCAGCAGTCGGCCACCTCACAAGGTCTAGTACAGTCAGATTGCATTTTCCTGGACCACCTCCTTTCTCAGTGATGCCTTCATGCTATCACGGAAAACGGCCGTCAGCCGTCAGCCATCAGCCGGCGGGTGCCTTACTCATACGCCGGAATCCCGGTCACCTTCTCCCCGATCACCAGCGCGTGGATGTGGTCGGTGCCTTCGTAGGTCTTCACCGTCTCCAGGTTGCACATGTGCCGCATGATGGGGTACTCGTCGGTGATGCCGTTGGCGCCCAGCAGGTCGCGGCTCAGGCGGGCGCAATCAAGCGCGACGGCCGTGTTGTTCCGCTTGAGCATCGACACGTGGGCCGGCTCGGCCTTCTCCCGGTCCTTCAGCCGGCCCACATGCACCGCCAGGAGTTGCGCCTTGGTGATCTCGGTGATCATCCAGGCCAGCTTCTCCTGAACCATCTGGTGAGACGCGATCGGCCGGTCGCCGAACTGCTTCCGCAGGAGCGCGTACTGCCGCGCGGTTTCGTAGCAATCCATCGCCGCGCCGAGCACGCCCCAGCCGATGCCGTACCGTGCCTGCGTCAGGCACATCAGCGGGCTTTTGAGGCCCTTGGCCTCCGGCAGCATGTTCTCCGCGGGAATGCGGCAGTCCGCCAGCGACAGGCTGGATGTCACCGAGGCCCGCATCGACCACTTGCCGTGAATGTCCGAGCTGGTGAATCCCGGGGTGCCGCGCTCCACGAGGAAGCCTCGAACGCCATCCTCCGTCCGCGCCCAGATCACGGCGACGCTGGCCGCGGTGCCGTTGGTGATCCAGGTTTTCTCGCCGTCGAGCACCCAGCCATCGCCCTGGCGGCGCGCACGGGATCGCATCCCGCCGGGGTTGGACCCGAAATCGGGTTCGGTCAGCCCGAAGCAGCCGACCGCCTCGCCCGATTGCAGCCGCGGCAGCCACCGCTGCTTCTGCTCCCCGGAGCCGAACTTCATGATCGGGTACATCACCAGCGCGCCCTGCACGGAGACGAAGCTGCGCAGGCCGGAATCGCCGCGCTCGAGCTCCTGCATGATCAGCCCGTACTCGACGTTGTTCAGGCCGGCGCATCCGTAGCCTTCGAGGTTGGCGCCCAGAAACCCCAGCCGGCCCAACTCGGGGATGAGCTCGGAGGGAAAGCGGGCGTCGCGGTAGCAGTCGCGGATGACGGGGACCAGCCGCTCCTCCACGAACTGGCGGGCCGTCTGCCGCACCAGGAGCTCCTCTTCGTTGAAGAGGCTGTCGATGTTGAGGAAGTCCACGCCGCGAAAGGTCGCCATGGCTACCATGCTACAGCCGTCAGCCATCAGCCATTGGGCGAGGCAGGCCATCAGCCGTCAGCCATCAGCCATCAGTAACGCGGCGCCCGGCACTGACGGCTGACGGCCGATAGCTGACGGCTATTGGCTGACGGCTACCTCCCTGCGCTACGATAGTTTCCCGGGAGGACGACCGAAACATGGTCAACAATCTGGCCAGGACCCTCAGAGAAAAGCTGGAGCGCCGCCGCGCGCTCGTGGTTCCTGGCTGTCACGATGCGCTCAGCGCAAGAATTATCGAGGCCGCCGGCTTCGAGGCCATTCAGGTGAGCGGCTTCGGGCTGGCCGGCAGCCTGCTAGCCAAGCCCGACGTGGGACTGGTCGAGATGAAGGACGTACTGGACCGAACCTGGGACATCGTCCGCGCCGTCTCGATCCCCGTTATGGCCGATATCGACACCGGCGGCGGCAATGCCATCAACGCCGCCGAAATCACCGAGCGTCTTATCGCCATGGGCGTGGCGGGCGTTAACATCGAGGACCAGGTGTTCCCCAAGCGCTGCGGCCACATGGAAGGCAAGCAGGTGATCGGGGCCGACGAGATGGCCGGCAAGGTGCGCGCCATGGCCCAGGTGCGCGAGCGGCTGGGCGTGGATCTGGTCATCAACGCCCGCACGGACGCGTGCGCCATTTACGGCCTGGCCGAAGCCATCCGCCGCGTCAACCTTTACCTTGCAAGCGGCGCCGACATGGGCTTCATCGACGGCATCCGCACCCGCGCCGACATCGAGCGCGCGGTCTGGGAGATCAAGGGCCTGGTATCAGTGAACCTGATGGACGGCGTCACCGGAGTCAAGACCGAGCTGGTGCCGATCCCCGAGCTGGCGCACATCGGCGTGGCCAGGGTGAGCATTCCGGTGGCTTCCATCATGGTGGCGCATCGCGCGCTGAAACGTTTCTTCGATGCGCTGCACGCCTCCCCAACCGGCCTGCTCGAGGGCCAGAGCGACTGGGTTTCCAGCTTCGCCGAGTACACCGAGTTCGTCGGTCTGAAGGACTACCGCCATCTCGAAGACGAGTTCCTTCCGGGGACCGTCCTGGAAGTGAAGTACACGGTGGCGCCATGACACTCGCAGAGAAGATCCTGGCGCGGGCGTCGGGGCGGACCAGCGTCGCGCCCGATGAGATCGTGGTCGCCTCGGTCGACCTCGCCCTGTCGCACGAGAACGCCGACCTGGTGCGCAAGAGCTTCCAGGAGATCGGCGTGCCCAAGGTGTGGGACTCCGAGCGCATCGTGATTATCCTCGATCACCGCGTGCCCGCCGAGTCCGAAAAGACCGCCGCCACGCACAAAGCCATCCGGGGTTTTGTGCGCGAGCAGAATATCGGCAACTTTTACGACGTCGGCCGCGGCGGCATCTGCCACCAGGTGCTGGCCGAGAACGGGCACGTTCTGCCCGGAATGGTCGTCGTCGGCACCGATTCGCACACCACTACGCACGGCGCTTGCGGCGCCTTCGCCACCGGCATCGGCGCCACCGAAATGGCCGGCGTGTGGACCGAAGGGCAGCTCTGGTTCAAGGTGCCCTCCACCATCCGCATCGAGGTGAGCGGGGAGCTGGGCCCGTGGATCTCGGCGAAGGACCTAATCCTCTACATCATCGGCAAGCTGGGCTCGGACGGCGCCGATTACCGCGCCGTGGAGTTCGATGGCCCGGTCATCCGCGACATGAGCGTGGCCGGGCGCATGTGCCTCGCCAACCTGTCCATGGAGATGGGCGC
This sequence comes from Bryobacterales bacterium, assembly GCA_963719445.1. Taxonomy (GTDB): domain Bacteria; phylum Acidobacteriota; class Terriglobia; order Bryobacterales; family Bryobacteraceae; genus DASWZN01. Next base: position 93,252 of record OY970385.1, on the reverse strand, counting down.
CAAGGTGGCGTTCACGCCGGTTGACGAAAAGCTGCTCCGCTATTTGGCGCGGCGCACGTCCCGGGTGCTGCCCATGAGCCCGCGCTACGCCCCCGATCCCGACGCCACCTACGAGCGCGTGCTGGCCATCGACGCCAGTACGGAGCTGAAGGAGCCGCAGGTCGCCCGCCCGCACGCCGTGGACAACGTGTGCCCCATCTCCGCGGTCAGCGGCCTGGCGGTCAACCAGGCGGTGCTCGGAAGCTGCACCAACGGCCGTCTGGAAGATCTGGAGATTGCCGCCCGCATCGTCGAAGGGCAGCGAGTTCACCCGCGCACGCGCCTGATCGTCATCCCCGCTTCGCAGGAGATCTACCTCGAAGCCATGCGGCTGGGGTACATCCAGACGCTGGTCATGGCGGGCGCCATGGTGAATCCGCCGGGCTGCGGGCCGTGCGTCGGAGTGCACCAGGGAATCCTGGCGGCGGGTGAGGTGTGCATTTCCAGCACCAACCGCAACTTCATCGGCCGCATGGGAAGCAAGGATTCGCGCGTGTACCTGGCCTCGCCGGCCGTGGTGGCCGCATCGGCCATCGCCGGCTCCATCACTCATCCCGCCGAAATCGGAACCAAGGAGGCCGCATGACGACGGAGGCCCTTGTGCTGCGCGGCCGCGTCGCGGCCAAACTCGGCGACAACATCGATACGGACATCATTTACCCGGGCCGCTACCTGAACGTCACGGACCGCGAGAAGACGCCCGAGCACCTGTTCGAGCTGGCCTACCCGGAGATCCGCGGCCTGATTCGGCCCGGCGATTTCATCGTGGCGGGCAAGAACTTCGGGTGCGGTTCCAGCCGCGAACAGGCCGCCGCGGCGCTGAAGTTCGCCGGAGCCGGCGGGGTGATCGCGGTCTCGTTCGCCCGCATTTTCTTCCGCAACTCGATCAACCTTGGGCTGCCCGCGATCGTTTCGGCGACCGCAGTTGAGCGCCTGGAGGCGGGCGACGAGCTGCTCATCGACCTGACCGCGGGCACGATCCGGAAGGCCGGCGCGGAAGACGTGATCGCCGCCGCGCCTCTCGATCCCCGCGCGGCCGAACTGCTGGCCGGCGGCGGCCTGATCCCGTACCTGAAGAAGAAGTACGCGGCGGGTTGACTGACGACTGGCGGCTGAGGGCTGGAGCGAGCCGCGGAGTGTTAAGATCGGGGGTTCAGAGCGCGGCGCACGCACACTGAAGCGTGTGCGCCCCCAAGGAGCTTTCCCCATGCACCGTATCGCGTGGTTGCCCGGAGATGGCATCGGACAGGAGGTGTGCGATGCCGCACGCTCCGTCCTCGATGCCGCCGGCTTTGAAGCGGAGTACGTTCACGGAGACATCGGCTGGGAGTTCTGGCGGCAGGAAGGCGAGGCGCTGCCCACCCGCACCATCGAGCTGATGCGCTCCACTTCCTGCGCGTTCTTCGGCGCCATCACGTCCAAACCGGTCTCGGAAGCGCAGCGCGAGCTCGCTCCGGAGCTCCAGGGCAAGGGCCTGAGCTACCGCAGCCCCATCGTGCGCATGCGTCAGTTGCTGGATCTTTACGTCTGCCTGCGGCCGTGCCGGGCGTTTCCGGGCAACCCGCTCAACTACCGCGACGACATCGATCTGGTGGTCTTCCGCGAGAACACCGAGGGTATGTACATCGGCGTGGAATACGCGCGCGTGCCCGAGAGTTTCCGTCCCGTGAAGGGCATGGACCGCATCGCGCTCGACGCCGCCATCTCCATCCGCAGCGTAACCCGCCGCGCCTCCGGCCGCATCGTGCGCGCGGCCTTCGAGTATGCCGTCAAGCACGGACGCCGCAGGGTGACCGCCGTACACAAGGCCAACGTCCTGCGCGCCACCTGCGGCCTGTTCCTCGAATCGGCCCAGGAAGTGGCGGCCGAGTATCCGCAGATCGAGTTCGACACCGCCAACGTGGACGCCATGTGCATGTGGCTGGTCAAGAACCCGCAAAACTACGACGTCATCGTGACCACCAACCTGTTCGGCGACATTCTTTCGGACCTCTGCGCGCAACTGGTCGGCGGAATGGGCTTCGGCTACAGCGGCAACATCGGCGACCACTACGCCGTCTTCGAGCCCACTCACGGCTCCGCGCCGAAGTATGCGGGCATGAGCAAGGTCAACCCGCTGGCGTCGATTCTGGCGGCGAAGATGATGCTCGACTGGCTGGGCGAAAGCGGCGCCGCCGCCCGCGTCGAGCAGGCCGTCGAGGAAGTGGTGCGCCGCGGCGAGGTGCGCACGTACGATATGGGCGGCAGCGCCACCACCGCGCAAATGGCGGCCGCCGTCGCCGACGCTTGCGCCGCGCTCCCGTAGAGGAGGAAGCTATGCGAGACCACGTGAGGGTTCTGGCCGTCCTGCACATCGTGTTCGGCTCCCTGGGCCTGGTTGTCGCGCTGGCCTGTCTGGCCTTCTTCGGCGTGATCGTGGGCGTGATCCAGAACGCCGCCGAAACGCAAGACGCTCAAATCGCCGTGCCCGTGGTCGGCATCGTGGGCGCTATTATCGTGGTCCTCATCGCGGTGTTTTCACTCCCCGGCATCGTCACCGGCATAGGGCTGCTCCATCACCGCGAATGGGCGCGCATTGTGGGTATCGTGCTCGCGGCCATCAGCCTGCCCGGCGTCCCCTTCGGCACCGCCATGGGAATCTATGGCCTGTGGGTGCTGCTGAACGCGGAGACGGTGAGGCTCTTCGCCGCCCCGCCGGCGCGGTACTGATTGACCGCCTGCTGAGAGGCTGCAAAAGAATTCGGGGACATGCCTGCAAAAGCAGCGAAATTCGAGCCAGTTTCCATCTTGCAGCCGATGCGCCGCTTTACCTTTGCGCCCGCTTCTGATAACCTCCTTCTTTCCGGGAGCCGCCGATTCTATGATCCTTCCTAACAGCCACACCGTTGCATTGCTGCTAGCCATCCTCTCTCTCGTCTGCGGGGGCTCGTGGGCCAACACTTACAAACTGGCGGGCAGGCAGCGCTTTGAACTCTTCTACTGGGATTACGCCCTGGGGGTTCTGCTGGCGGCCATCATCGCCGCGTTCACCTTCGGCAGCCTGGGCTTCGACTTAGGCGGCGACGTGGGCGGCTTCGCGTTCCTCGACGATCTCATGCGGTCGAGCAAACATAGCTGGGCCTACGGAATGGCCGCCGGCGCCGTCTTCAACCTGGGCGGCATTTTCATGGTGGCGGCGATGTCGCTGGCCGGCATGTCGCTGGCCCTTCCGGTGGGCCTCGGTCTGGCTGTCGTGGTTGGCCTGCTGCTGGACTACATCGCCAAGCCGCACGCCAATCCCGTCCTGCTCTTCTCGGCCATGGTGCTGATCCTTGCCGCCGTGGTGCTGGACGTAGTGGCCTGGCGTGCCGTCTCTCTGGAACGCGCCAAGGAAGCGATCAAGACCGGCAAGACCAAGAGCACCAAAGTGACTGCGAGCTGGAAGGGGATCCTGCTGGCCGCCATCGGCGGCCCGCTCGCCGGTCTGTGCCTGCCGCTGGCGGAGGCGAGCCGGGAGCCCGACCTGGGTATGGGCCCCTATGCAGCCGCGTTTATGTTCGCGGGCGGTATCTTCGTGTCCACCTTTGTTTACAATCTCTTCTTCATGAACCTGCCCGTTCGGGGCGAGCCTGTCGAACTGCTCGAGTATTTCCGGCAGCCGAAGAAGAGCCACCTGCTCCCTCTGTTGGGTGGACTGCTGTGGGCGGCGGGAATCGTCTCCTATTTTGTGGCATCGAGCGCAACGGCCGCAGGCGCCGTGACCGCCGCGCCGGTTCCGCTGCTCGGTCCCACGACCGGCCACGCGGTGGGCCTGGGCGCCGCCTTGCTGAGCGCGCTGTGGGGCCTGCTGGCATGGAAGGAGCGCAGCGGAGGCCCCGCCCGTGCCCGCGCCCTCGCCGGGCTGATGCTGATCCTGTTTGCCGCCGCTCTCGCGCTGATGGTGTTTGCGCCGCCCTTCACGGCGTAGCCGCCCCGACTGCATCGACGAGCGGCGGGCAACGAGCGCCTAGCGCAGATTGTACTTCTTCATCTTGTACCGCAGCGTGTCGCGCGTGATCCGCAGCAGCCGTGCGGCCTGGGTCTGGTTCCCGGCGGTCTTCTCGAGCGCGCGCGCCAGCAGCTGCCGCTCGTTGTCCACCAGCGACATGCCGTTTCCGGGAATCTCGATGGCGAGCGGCGCTGCCGCCTCCGTCTCCCTCTCCGAATGGCCGACTGCGATCGGCAGACTGGCGGCTGCGATCAGCGAGGACTCCTCCAGGATCATGGCCCGCTCGATGGCGTTGCGCAGCTCGCGCACGTTGCCCGGCCAGTCGTGCGCCAGCAGCAGCCGCTCCGCCTCCGGCGACACGCCCTCGATGCGCCGCTTGAACTTGCGGTTGTAGTGGGCGATGAAGAACTGAACCAGCGGCAGGATGTCCTGAACGCGCTCCCGCAGCGGCGGAATCTCGATCTGGATCACATTCAGACGGAAGTAGAGATCCTGGCGGAACGCGCCTTCCTTGACCGCCTCGCGCAGATTCTTGTTCGTGGCCGCGACGAACCGAACGTCCACCACGATGTCCTTCAGCCCGCCCAGCCGCCGGAAGCTTTGCTCCTCGAGCACCCGCAGCAGCTTGGTCTGCAGAGTCAGGGGAATCTCGCCGATCTCGTCCAGGAACAGAGTCCCTTTGTCCGCCAGTTCGAACAAGCCGCGCTTCTGCGCCCGCGCATCCGTGAACGCACCCTTCTCATAGCCGAACAGCTCGCTTTCGAGCAGGGTCTCCGGAATCGCCGCGCAGTTGATGGCGATGAACGGCTCGGCCTGCCGCGCGCTCTGGTAGTGCAGCGTCTTGGCGATCAGGTCCTTGCCGGTCCCGTTCTCGCCCTCGAGCAGGATCGTGTTGGCCTCGCTGGCCGCCACTTTTCGCACGAAGCTCAACACCTGCCGCATGGCCGGCGAATCCGCGATCACTTCGCGCTTGATCGGCGCCACCTCCTCGGTGATGTCCTTGATGGTCGCCACGAGGCCCTGGATCTGGCCGTCCCCGTCCGAGATCTGCGACGTCCGGATCAGCACCAGCCGCTCGCGCCCGTCGTCGGTGTGCAACCGCACCATGCCGTGCGGAACCGCCTGATCCGCTGCCAGCCCCTCCACGAGGCCGCAATCCGGCTCACATTCGCTACAGCGGAACACCTCGCGGCAGCTACGCCCGACCATCTCGTCGGCCGCCACGCCGAACAGCCGCTCGGCTGCCCGGTTCATCCCGGTAATCGAATGGCTGCTGTCGTACAGCACCAGGGCGTCGGAGAGCTGATCGAAAACAGTCTCCAGGACGCGCGCCTGCCGCCACTCTGGCAATAGTCGAGGCATGTGGTGGGTTCCGCCCCCTCCATCCCCATTCTACCGCAGTGGGTGGGTTATTTCACCCACCATCTGGCGTTTCCTGGCGGTGGGTCAGCTAGCGCAACTCTCAGCGGGTTGGGGCATTTTGGGCTGTGTGGGGGGCGTCCTGGCGCTGGCCCGATGGCCTTTAGAACGAATAACATATAAACAGGCCTAGGGCTCCGAAACTCTGGCCCGACGATTGCTTGGTGAGCGCTCGGAGGGAAAATGAGCAAATTGAAGCTACTCCTACCGGCTTTGGTTCTGGTGGGCGGCCTTGTCGTCCCCGTGACGGTTTCGTTCGGCAAGCCCGAATACTCCAAGACGACTGGCGCCAAGTGTACCGTCTGCCACTCCAAGGGCAAAGATTTGAACCAGGTCGGTGAGTGCTACAAGCAGAAGAAGGACCTGAAGGCCTGCCAGACGAACTAGGCAGGGAACCCGCGGCGCGTGCTTCGGCCGGCTTCGGCCGCGGGGCCGATGGCTGGGAATTATGGAGACCGTCCAACTCACGCTCACTGATGCGCCGTACGCGAATGCGTTGCGCGAACTGCTGGAGCGCGGCGGCGTCCGGCAGGTGCGTTGCGTCGACGTGCCCGACCCGCACATGGAAGGCGTGATTGTGATCGATTCGGATGCGTTGGACCTCCTGCCATTCCCGCCTCCTTACGCCGAGCGGATTGTCCTGATTACCCGGAACGATCCTCAGCACCTGTCCCGCGCCTGGAACGCAGGCGTCCGCTCGGTGGTTTTCAGCCAGGACCCGCTCGACACCGCGGTGCTTGCTATTATGGCGGCGGAGCTCCGCGCGCCCAGGGCCGATTCGCGCTGCCCTGGCGCCAATGCCGCCGCGGTACGCCTCGCCTCGGAGCGTGCCAGGAAAGGGGGCTGAGATGAGACCGACGTTGGAAGAACTGGAAGCGGCGGTGCGCAGCCGGGTTTGTGCGGAGTGCGCTCAGCGGACCGTGGAAGGACTCTGCGGAGACCAGGAGCCCGAGCGCTGCCCGCTATTCGCCCTGTTCCCGCTGGTGGCACAGGCGATCCTGGCCACCGATTCGGATGACTTGCAGCCGTACATTAACGCCATTCATGAGCACGTCTGTTCGGTCTGCATCGATCAAAGACTAGATGGGACCTGCCCGCAGCGGGACCAGAGACAGTGCGCCCTGGATACCTGCTTGCCCCAGGTCATTGAAGCTATGGAGGAGGCAATCGGCCGGCCCTTGCGGCCCCACAGGGTGCTGCCCATCCCGGCTGAGTAGCTGCCGCCGATTCCGGAAGGAAACACTATGTTGACTGCCTATATCCCACACATCGCAATTTGGGCGGTTTTGACCACCGTCGTCGTGATCCTGGCTATTTACAGGCGGCGACTCGACCTGAAGGTCGATGAGACCATTCACGTCCTGGACTCCGAAGCCTCGGAGCTCCCGATACAGGAAGCGGTCGCCAAGAAACTGGCTGTCGTCGACCGTTGGGGCAAAATCCTCACCGTCATCGCCGTTCTGTACCTGCTGGGAATCGCTGCGGCGTATATTTACAGTTCGTTCACGGACACCAGCGTCAAACTAGGCTAAGCTAGTTGGTTTATGCGTTTCCCCATCGTCCTCACGGCCTTGGGGTTCGTCATTGGGGGAGCGGTTCCTCTTAGCCTCGCGCAGCCGGCCGGGGAGGCCTGTGCCTCGTGTCACGCCGACCAGGCGAAGAAGATCCAGGGGACTGCGCACGCCGATGTCGGGTGTCCCACCTGCCACCAGCGGCACGAGACGTATCCGCACCCCGCCGGCGTGCCCAAGCCCGAATGCTCCGAGTGCCACGCCGACATCGCCGGTGAGCATGCCGCCAGTGTCCACGGCCAGGAACTGAAGAAGGGCAATCAGGCCGCTCCCACCTGCGGCGTCTGCCACGGCGACCCGCACGAGATGAAGGACACCAAGTCGGCGGCCTTCCATCAGGGCGTGCCCGATACCTGCGGCATGTGCCACAGCGAGATCGCCGACGAGTTCAAGGCCAGCGTGCACGGGCAGGCGGTGGCCAAAGGGATCGCCGAAGCCCCGGTCTGCACCAATTGCCACGGCGAGCACGAGATCCTCTCTCCTAAGAGCGCCGAATCCAGCGTCAACCCGGCGCATATCCGCGAGACTTGCGGCCAGTGCCACGGCAACGTGCAGCTCTCCAAACGCTTCGGCCTCCCCGCGGATCGCATCGTCAGTTTCGACGCCTCCTTCCACGGCCTGGCTGCGCGGACCGGCTCCGAGTCGGTCGCCAACTGCGCCAGTTGCCACGGAGTGCACAACATTCTGCCGTCGTCCGATCCCCGCTCCACGGTCAATCCCAAGAACCTCGCGGCCACTTGCGGCCGCTGTCATCCGGGAGCGGGCGCACGATTCGTCATCGGAACGGTGCACGAACTGGCCGGCCGCGCCGAGCCGCCCGCGGTCCGCTGGGCGCGGCTCGGCTACTCGATTCTCATCCCGCTCACCATCGGCCTCATGCTGCTGCACAACGCCGGAGACTGGTTGCGGAAACTGCGTGACCGGCGCTTCCGTCCGGTGGCGCAGGCGGTTCCGCCGGCTTCGGCGCGCCGCCAGCCCCAGCTCCGCATGTACCGCTTCGAGCGCATCCAGCACGCGCTGCTGGTGCTGTCCTTTCTGACGCTGGTTTGGACCGGCTTCGCCCTGAAGTATCCGGACCACTGGTGGGCCCGCATCCTGGTGATGTGGGAACGCAGTTTCCCGGTGCGCGGCGTGGTGCACCGCATTGCCGCCGTGGTGCTGATGGCGGTGGCCGCGACGCACGTGATCTCCCTCATAGCGAGCGGCCGGCTGCGGCGCCACTGGAAGCAACTCTGGCCCCGCCGCAGCGACGTTCCCGAGGCGTTGTTCAACTTCGCCTACAACCTGGGACTGGTCCGCCAGCGGCCCTATGTTTCGCCGCACAGCTACGTCGAGAAGGCGGAATACTGGGCCGTCGCCTGGGGAACCGTGATCATGGGACTGACCGGCGTCATGCTCTGGGCCAACAACCTGACGCTGCACTTCCTGCCCAAGGCCGCGCTCGATTTCGCGGTCACGATCCACTTCTACGAGGCCGTGCTCGCCAGCCTGGCCATCGTTGTCTGGCACTTTTACTCCGTCATCTTCGATCCCGACGTCTACCCGCTCGAGACCGCCTTCCTCACCGGCGTTTCGGTCAAGGAGCACGAGGCGGAAGACGAGCCACAAGCCGAGGCCGGGGCAGAGGCCGATTCCAAGGAGCACCCGACACAATAGAGCTTATGCGCCTGCGCACCTGGATGTACCCGGTTGTTTACATGAGCCAGAACTGGACGAGCAGGCTTGGCGTGTTCCTGGTGACCACGGCCGCCGTCCTGTGGCTTTTCCTGCTGCCCACCAGCTTTCGCGGCGAGTACCAGCACCCCTATATCGGAATCCTTGCGTTCCTGATCCTGCCCGGCGTCTTCTTCGCGGGACTGGGCCTGATCCCGCTCGGCATCTGGCTGCACATCCGTGTGGAGCGCAAGGCCGGCCGCTACCCGCTTACTTACAATCCCCTTACTCTGGAGACGCCGGAGCTTCGCCGGCTGGCCTGGTTTGTCGGCGTCACCACGATCCTGAATATCGCCATCGGCAGCCAGCTCAGTTACCGCGCGGTGACCTACATGGACAGCGTCACCTTCTGCGGCAGGACCTGCCATACCGTGATGCAGCCCGAGTACGCCGCCTACCAGAATTCACCTCACTCGCGCGTGGAATGCGTGGCCTGCCATATCGGCCCGGGCGCCTCCTGGTTCGTGCAGAGCAAGCTCTCCGGCCTGGGCCAGGTATTCGCGGTCATCCTGAACACCTACCCGCGGCCCATTCCCACGCCCGTCCGCAACCTGCGCCCCGCGCGCGAGACCTGCGAGGCCTGCCACTGGCCGCAGAAGTTCGCCCAGGACCGGCTGGAGATCATCGACAAGTACTCCGACGACGAGCGCAACACGCTCACCAAAACCGTCCTGTTAATGCGCATCAGCGGCGCGGGCGAGCATCCGGGGATCCACTACGCGCACATGGCTCCCGGCGTCACCATCTTTTACAATCCCGCCGACGAGAGCCGCCAGACGATTCCGCGCGTGGAATACCACAACAGCGTGACCGGCCGATCCACCGTTTACACCGCGGCCGACGTCAAGCCCGGGTCGCTCAAGAATCTCCCGCTCCGCCAGATGGACTGCATGGATTGCCACAACCGCCCCACGCACACCTTCCAGTTGCCCGAGCGCGCGGTAGACCTGGCGATGGATGCCGGCGCCATCTCTCCCGCGCTGCCGTTCATCAAGAAGGTGGCCGTCGAAGCGCTGCGCAAGGAATACAAGTCGCAGGCCGATGCCGCCGCCGGGATCACTGGCACAATAGAGGGCCATTACAATACCGGCGACCGCGACGCCATCGACCGCGCTGCCCGCGCCGTGGTCGCCATTTACGAGCGCAACGTGTTTCCGCAAATGCACGTGACCTGGGGCTCGTATCCCAACAACCTCGGCCACATGGACTTCCCCGGGTGTTTCCGCTGCCACGACGGCAACCACGTCAGCGCCGACGGCCGCTCGATCCCCAACGACTGCGATGCCTGCCACAAGACGCTGGCGATGGACGAGGCGAACCCGAAGGTGCTGATCGAGTTGGGACTGACGCAGTAGCGTCGAGCTGCTCAAGAAGCCCAAAGCATGGCTGGCCGCCGATGAACGCGGATAAACGCCGATTGAAAGAGGGGCGGTCTGGCGGCGCGGCTCGATACAAGACGCTGGCGATGGGCGAGGCGAACCCGAAGGTGCTGATCGAGTTGAGGCTGACGCAGCCCAAAGCATGGCTGGCCGCCGATGAACGCGGATAAACGCCGATTGAAAGAGGAGCGGTCTGGCGGCGCGGCTCGATACAAGACGCCGGCGATGGACGAGGCGAACCCGAAGGTGCAGCATGGCTGGCCGCCGATGAACGCGGATAAACGCCGATTGAAAGAGGAGCGGTCTAGCGGCGCGGCTCGATACAAGACGCTGGCGATGGACGAGGCGAACCCGAAGGTGCAGCATGGCTCGCCGCCGATGAACGCGGATAAACGCTGATTGAAAGAGGAGCAGTCTAGCGGTGTCCATTGGAGTGGTCCCGGCCGCGATCGCCTGGCCCGCTAGAATTGAAGTACCCTCGGAGGAGCCCCATGCGCAAACCAATCCGCTTCTTGCCTGTTGTTCTGTTCCTGACTGCAGCGTTCGCCCAGACGCCGCCCGAACTCCGCCTCGGCCGCACGGTCGAGCCCGTCCAATACACCGCGGACCTCACCGTCCTCCCCGCCGGAGACACGTTCGACGGCACGATCGACATCGCCCTCAAGGTTCACCAATCCACACCGTTGATCTGGCTGAACGCCACCGAACTGACCATCCGCGAGGCCAGCCTGAAGGCGGGCGAGCGGACGCTGGCGGCGCGCGTCGTTCCGGGCGGCGCGAATTTCGCTGGCTTCGCTTTCGACCAAAACGTCCCGGCGGGCGAAGCGGTGCTGCACATCGTCTATTCCGGAAAAATCAGCGCCCGCACTTCCGGCGGCATTTTCAGGAACCAGGTTGCGGGCGCCTGGTACGCGTTCACGCAGTTCGAGGCCATCGACGCGCGGCGCGCCTTCCCTTGCTTCGATGAGCCCTCCTTCAAGACGCCGTGGCAGATCGTGCTGCACGTCAAGCGCGAACACATGGCGCTCTCGAACACGCCGGCCATCTCCGAAACGGACGAGCCCGCGGGCATGAAGGCCGTCCGTTTCGCCCGCACCCGCCCCCTGCCGAGCTACCTGGTCGCTTTCGCCGTGGGTCCGTTCGACGCCGTTGACGCGGGCCACGCGGGCGCGAACAAGACGCCCCTGCGCATCATCACGCCGCGCGGCTTGGCGGACCAGGCGAAGTACGCCGCCGAAGTTACGGTGCAGCTCCTCAACACGCTCGAGGACTATTTCGGCATTCCCTATCCATACGAGAAGCTCGATAGCATCGCGGTGCCGCTGTTCGGCGGCGCCATGGAGAACCCCGGCCTCATCACTTACGGCCAGACGCTCATTCTCGCCAAGCCTTCCGAGGACTCGCTCCAGCGCCAGCGCTCCTATGCCTCGGTCTCCGCGCACGAAATGGCGCACCAGTGGACCGGCGACCTGGTGACCGCCGCGTGGTGGGACGACATTTGGCTGAACGAGGCTTTCGCCACCTGGATGTCCGCCAAGACCCTGGAGAAGTGGAAACCCGAGTGGCACGAGGAAATCTCGGCGGCTGCATCCACCCAGAGCGCGATGGACGCCGACAGCCTGGTTTCGGCCCGGCGCATCCGGCAGCCCATCGAGGCGAACGGCGACATCGCCAACGCTTTCGACACCATCACTTACGAAAAAGGCGCCGCCGTGATCTCCATGTTCGAGCACTGGCTCACGCCGGAGATCTTTCGCGCGGGCGTCAGGCGCTATTTGAACGAGCACGCCTACGGCAACGCAACCGCGGCGGATTTCCTGGCCGCTGTGAGTGCGGCTGCCGGCCGCGACGTAGCGCCCGCTTTCTCCACGTTCCTGGATCAGCCCGGAGTGCCGTTGGTTTCGGGCGAAGTGAAATGCGGCCAGGGCGGCGAGGGCGCCCGGTTGGCGCTCGCGCAGCGGCGCTTCCTGCCGCTCGGCTCTCCGGCCGTGCCGAATCAGCTCTGGCAAATTCCGGTCTGTGTGCGCTACGCGAATCCCGGACAGGGCAGCTTCTGCACGCTGCTCGCCGAAGCGTCGGCCAGCGTCGCGCTCCCGGCCGGCCAGCCCTGCCCTTCGCGGGTGGTGCTGAACGACGGCGGCGCCGGCTACTACCGGGCGTTGTACCGCGGCAGCACGGCGGGCGGCGACAAAGACCTGAGCCCGGTGGAGCGCGTCGGAATCGTGGGCGACGCGACCGCACTGTTCCGCGGAGGCGAGCTTCCGGCCAGCGACGCGCTGCGGACGGCGGCCCGGTTCGCGAACGACCCCATGCCCGAGGTGGTTTCCACCACCATTGCCATTGTCTCGGAGGCCGGCTACAACCTGGCGCCGCCGGATCTCAAGCCGAACTACGAGCGCTTCGTCCGAAAGGTGTACGGCCCGCGCGCGCTCGAGCTCGGCTGGACGCCCAAGCCCGGCGAGGGCGACGACGCACGTTTTCTGCGCAGCGAGCTGGTGCAGTTCGTGGCCAACGACGGGGCCGACCCCGTCCTGAGCGCCGAAGCCGTCCGGCTTGCCTCCAAGTGGCTCGATGACCGCAGCGGAATCGCCCCCGGCATGCTCACCGTCGTTCTCGAAACGGCAGCGGCGCACGGCGACCGTCCGCTTTACGAGCGCATGGCCGCCGCGCTCGCCAAGACTACCGACCCGGCGGAGCGCCAGGCGCTCATTGCCGGCATGGCCGCATTCTCCGACCCCGCCATCATCAAGGCCAACTTCGGGCTTCTGCTCGACGGCGCCGTCGACTTGCGCGAAGCGAGGGGCCTGATGCTCGGGCCGCTCCGCGATCCGCGGACCCGCGCCATCCCCTTCGAGCTGGTCCGCGACAACTATGACCAGCTTGCCTCGAAAGTGCCCGGCAGCTTCCGGGGTGAGTTCAGCGCCCGCCTGCCCAGGGTCGGGAGCGCGTTCTGCGATGAGAAGCACCGCGCAGAAGTCGAAGCTTTCTTCAAGGACCGCTCGGCCAAGGCCACCGGCGGCGCCCGGATTCTGGCGCAGGCGCTGGAGTCGATCGACCAGTGCATCGCCATCCGCCAGGCCCAGGAACCGAGCGTCGCAGAGTTCCTGAAGGGATACTGACATTGGCCGAGCGCGACAGCTACGAGCTCGAATTTTCCGCAGCCGGGCGCACTATCCAGGCGTCCGTCAGTATCCCCAAGGCCGACCTGCGGATGACCGACCTGCTGCCCATTCTGTTCTCGTTTTCGAACGCGCTGGTCACGCTCGCCGAAGACGTCGCGCGGGAGGCGGGCAAGCCGGTGAGCTGCCGCGCGGGCTGCGGGGCGTGCTGCCGCCAGTTGGTCCCGGTGAGCGAACCCGAAGCGCTCCACATCGCCGAGCTCGTTCAAACGCTCGCGCCAGAGCGGGCCGCCCAGGTCCGCGAGCGTTTCCGCGCGGCGCTGGAAGCCTTGGGCCCAGGCCTGCTCGACCGGCTGCGCGACACCGACAGTCTCAAGAAAATCGAGGACCGCCGCGAGATTGGTCTCGAATATTTCCGCGCCGGCGTGCCGTGCCCGTTTCTCGAAGACGAAAGCTGCTCCATTCACCCGCTGCGCCCGCTGAGCTGCCGCGAGTACCTGGTTAATTCACCCGCCGAGAACTGCAAGCACCCCACGGCGCAGACGATCGCGATGGCGCCCGTGCCAACGAAGCTCTCCGAGATCCTGTATTGCTTCGGCGACGGAGCCGGCAACGATCACACCCGATGGGTGCCGCTGGTTCTGGCCCTCGAGTGGGCCGCCTCGCACACTGCCGAGCCGCCCCGGTGGCCTGCACCGGAGCTGTTTGAGAACTTTTTGCGGCGGGTGGGGCACGGCGAAAAAGACTGAAGGCCGGCCCGGCGGTTATCCCTCAAAACTCGAGCCGCGCCTGGAACGCGATCATGCGTGGCGAACTGTCGCCGCCCAGCCCGACTCCGAGCAGTCCGGTTGGTGGAGACGTCGTGTACGTCAGGGCGCCGAAACCCGTCTGGGTGGAAGGTTTGCCGGGAATGCCGGCGTACACGTCCGCCGGAAAAGCGAAGTTCGGATGATTGAAGACATTGAAGAACTGGCCGTCGATGCGCAGCTTCACGCGCTCGTTCAAAGCGAACCATTTGGTGAGGTACAGGTCGCTCCAAACGAAATCCGGACCGCGCAGAGCGTTGCGTCCCAGGTTGCCGAACTGGCAGTTCCTGGGAGTGTCACCACCAACGCATGCGCCCGTGCTCGGATCGACCGTCGAAACGAAGGCATCCGGGTTCAGCCACTGAATCGTACCGGGCTGAGTGACTCCGGGAATCGGATTGTGTTCGTACAGGGGCACGCCGGGAACAACGCTCGCGAACTGGGGACCGCTGCCATTTACGATGCCATTGCCATTGGCGGAATAAGGCGCGCTCAGGACCGAGAATGGAAGGCCACTATGCCAGAACACCGATCCGGACAACTGCCATCCGTTCAGCGCGGTCCCGAGACGCCCGCGCAGCTTGATTGGCAGCTCATAGACATAGCTGGCCGTGACGTTGTGCCGCACATCGTAATCACAAGGGCCGCGATCCCGCTGGAGATCGCCGGGTATCGGCGAAAGAATTCCTCCCGCGGAAAACGGCAGGAACCCACCGTTAGAAACCGTGTCGATGCAGTGGCTCCAGGTGTAGTTCGCCTGGACCTGCAACCCGTGCCCCAGCCGCTTCTCGGCTGTCGTTTGGAGGCCGTTGTAGTGGCTGTTTGCGCCGGTGTTGAGCTGCGTAACGGTTCCGAATCTCGGATCGGCCGGCCCGCCGTAACGGAACGGCGCAAAACAGCCCTGGCACACCGTCTGGTAACCATTCAGCTGAGTGGTGTAGGGCTGGTTCACAGCGCGCGTGCCAACATACTGGGCGCGCAGATCGATCGTGTTGCCGATTTGGTGTTCGAGACCAAGGCTCCACTCCATGAAATACGGCGCGTGCAGCTTTCCATCCGGCACGGCTGTAATTGCCACCGGTTGTAGACAAGTGCCCGGATTGGAGAGCGATGACGCGCAGGAAAGCTGCCCGCCGGCAAAGCCCGTGTTGAAGACCTGGTTGGCGGCGACCGTCGCGTCGATGGCGCTACCGGGCACTCCCGGCGCGATCGCCGTCCCTCCGACGGTTCCCAAAAGGCCGCCCTGAAAGGTCTGGGAGTACGGAGGGTTAGCACCCACAAGATCGACCACACTGCCGGGCAGGAGATCGCTGAAAAGGCCGAAGCCGCTCCGGAGGACGGTTTTCGGCGCAACCTGCCAGGCAATCGCCGTCCTTGGCTGCAAGATCGCGAGCGGGGTTGAGTCGAAGATATTCCCGAGACCGGTCTGGAGAGTCGCGCTCAGCGGTTGATTCACATCGTGCGAGATCGAGGAGAAGGAGCCCGAGAGTCGCGCTACCGCGTCGTGCGGGTTGAGAGGATTTGAGTTGTCGGTGGCGCGGATTCCGAAAGTCCACGTAAACCTGGACGTCACTTTCCAGGTGTCTTGCGCGTAGAGATCCAGGTTCAGGAAGTTGTACGGTTGGGAATTCGCCAGCGGGAACGTCTTGGAGGCCGTGGAAGCCACGCCATAGATGAACTGGGGCAGAGTGGTGTATGTCACGAGGGGAACGGTACCCTCGCCGAAGTCGTAATCGTTCAACCGGAGAATCCGCGCGTTGGTTCCAAAGCGAAGCTCGTGCGCTCCCGCGGTCCACGCCAGGTTGTCGTTGATGAAGAAGCGGGCCGCGCGCCGCCCCTGCACCCAGGTATTGTCCAGGCCGCCCACCGTCGTGAACGGCGCATTGGCGCCATAGCCTTCGAGAACGATGGGGAACGCCGACAGCGTCTTCTGAAAATCGGCCGGCCCGAACAGGCTCTCGTACCAGGAGAAGGCCGGGTTGAAGTAGTTCACCAGCTTCGGCGAAAAGATATGCGTGTAGCCGGCCGCGAACGAATAGAGCGGCTGCGGAGAAATGGCGTTGAACAGCGGATTGATCGGGTCCGTCCAGGCGGCCTGCAAACCGGTGTCGGCCTGAAACCGGTACCAGGTGGTGTCCCTCTCGTCGATGATGTAATCGATCCGGGCGGTCTGCACTTGTTCGTGATCGTCGCTCGAGTGTGAGATGGTCTGACGGTTGCCACAGCCATTGCCGTTCGGAGGAATGCCCTGCGCCGGGCTCCCGTCGCTGTTGAACGGACAGCCCAGAATGGTCAACGGCGTTCCGGCCGTGCTTCGATACAGGCTGAACATCTTCCGATAGAACGGCACCAACTCTGGCGCCGGGCCGTAGGTGGAGCCGGTGAGTGTATCTCTGCCACCCAACGGCAACTGCGCGAGGACATAGTTCTGAAAGGCGGGCGCCGGAACCGTGGTGGTAGACACGATCGGCAGAGCGATCCGGACCCACTCGCTGTCGAAGAAGAAGAACAGCCTGTTATGCAGGATCGGCCCGCCCAGGCTGCCGCCGAAGTGGTTCACCGTTGAACGAGGCTTGTGATTACCCGGAGTGGAGTCGGTGAAAAAGTCGGCGGCATTGAACTTCGATCCGTTCCACAGCTCGTACAGGTTTCCATGAAACTGGTTCGTCCCAGATTTGGTGACGTAGTTGACCTGCGACGCTCCATAGCGCCCCTGATCGACGGCGTAGGAAAGCGTATTCACCGTGACCTCGGCGATGGAATTGAGGCCTAAGACCAGATTCGTCGAGAGGCCGCTGTTCAGATTCGTGAGCGGGTCGTTGGTTTCCAGGCCGTCAACGATATAGCCGTTGGCCAGCGAGGGCAAGCCGTTGAACTGCACGTTGCCGTAACCGTTCGTGCCTCCGACGAAGTCGTTGCCGCTACCGGCAGTGTTGATGAGGGCGCCCGCCGTGAACTGCAATGGATACGTCATGTCGCCGCCGGGGTTGGGCAGGCTCTCCAATGCCGGCGCGCTGAACGTCGTGGCAGTGTTCGGGTTCTCCGAGCTCACCAGCGGCGGCTCGCCGGTCACAGTCACCTCCGTCATCGCGGCGGCGAGTTGCAGGACGAAGTTGACCGTCTGTTTCTGTCCCAAGCCGGAGAATACCGACTCACTGGTCTGCGAGTCGAACCCCTCTGCCCGCGCGTTGACGGTGTATGTGCCGGGCTTCAATTGGGGGAAGCTGAAGCGGCCGGCGCCATCGGTCTTTGCGCTGAGCTTCCATCCCGTCTCGGCGCTGACGATCGTGACAGTTGCGTTCGCCACCGCCGCCCCGCTGGGATCGGCCACCGCGCCCACGATGGCGCTGGTGGTCTCGCCCTGCGCTGCGAGGCGCTCCGGAAACCCCGCCAGCGAAGCGAGGAGAAACAGTGCCGGGAACCGCCCCCTGAAATTAGGCATGCCTAATATTAACCCACACCTCACTGGGCATGCAAGTGGTTGGCGACGGGCGCAACCTTATTCCACGCAGACCGCCCACCAGACGCCCCCTTGCGGCGGGCGACGCCCTGGCTTACGATCAGGATTAGTGGCCCCTAAGACATCCAATCTCACCACGTCGGAATCGGTGGACGACTACCTGAAGGCCATCCTGGAGCTGGGCGGCGCGGAGAGCTCGCGCGTCACGACAAATGCCCTGGCCGGGAGGCTCGCGGTGCGCACCCCGTCCGTGACCGGCATGCTTCAAAAGCTCGCCTCCCATAGTCCGGCCCTGGTTCAGTATGAAAAGCATCGCGGCGCCCGG
The DNA here is from genome assembly GCA_963719445.1 of Bryobacterales bacterium. Classification (GTDB taxonomy): domain Bacteria; phylum Acidobacteriota; class Terriglobia; order Bryobacterales; family Bryobacteraceae; genus DASWZN01. Next base: position 75,454 of record OY970385.1, on the reverse strand, counting down.
CTCACTCCAGCCGGCAAACGGCGCGCGTGGGAACTGGTCAGGCATCATCGTCTGCTGGAGTTGTTTCTTCACGATGTCTTGAAGTACCCCTGGGACGAGGTTCACGAAGAGGCCGAACGGCTCGAGCACTTCATCTCCGAGAAGTTCGAAGATCGTGTCGCGGCAATGCTGGGCGATCCCGAATTCGATCCGCATGGGCACGCGATCCCGCAGAAGTACCAGGCCGGCGTGTTTCGGGATGAGGTGCCGCTGGCCGAATGGCCTCTCCGGATGCCGGCCATTATCAGCAGTGTTTCCGACCGCAGCGCCGCCGCGCTCCGAGAGCTCGAGCGATTGGGGCTCCTGCCCGGGGTCACGCTGGCGGTCGAGCAAAGGAACCCCGCGGGTTCTCTATCGATACGCTTGGCGGACCGCAGGGAACCCGTTCGTCTCGGCAGCGATCTGGCGGGCTGCGTCTCGGTTTGCGCCAGGCGCGCCCCTCACCACAAATACCCCTTCGCTTCCGCCCGCCGCGCGTAGCTGTCCAGCACGTGCACCACGCGAATCTTCTTCAGCTTCTGCGGCGAGAGCTGGCCGATGGGAACGTAGAGAATGTCGCGGCCGAAACGCGCGGCGATGGAGCGGAACACCGACCGCGGCGGCCGGGCGGCGACGTACACCACGTTCTTGTGTATCGAGTAGTCCAGCCCCGCCAGCAGCAACCGCTCCGGCTTCGACTCGGCGAAATCGTAATCCGGGTCGCTCCACACGTCGATCATCCGCCGCGGCGGCAGGCTCATCAGAAAACCGCCGTACTCGGCCCGCCCGATCCCCGGCCCCACCACGTGCTCGAACGGGCTGGTCGAGTAGAACGCCATGTCGGATTCGTTTTGGTGCTCGCCCAGCCAGGTCGTCAGGTACGTGCAGCGGTTCTCCGGATCCGGGTCGAAGATCACGATCAGGGACCCCACCTCGCCCGCCGTCTTATCGAACTGGCGAACGTAGATCTTCCCCTCGTACCAGTTGCGGATGGTCTCGCGCAGGTCCACGCCGTCGAGTAGCGAAGTGGTGAAGGGCTCCGTGCGCATGCGCTCAGCGGAGAGAATGCTCTTGGCCTTCTTCTTGATCGTGCGCCCGTAGTCCTCGATCACCAGGTCCTCGGGCGGGTAGGAGCAGATCGCCTCGCCCTGAAACTCGCGCGCCCACTCGCCGCGGAATTTCTCCTTCTGGCGCGGTTTGAGCCCCAGCGGCCGCAATCGCCGTTTGGGGCGGGGAAGCCTCCGCCGCAGCCGTATGCGCCTCGTGTTCCTCCAGATCTCCTCGCCTGAAAGGTTCGCCGTCTCGATCTCGGCTTCGGCCTTCTGCGCCGGATAGCGGCCCGCGGTTTCCCAGACCTCCCAGGCGTAGTTGTCGTCCACCACCGCCCGCGCCGCCACCGCCAGGTCGAAGACTCCCGCGGTGAGGTCGCCGGCCGAGAGCGCCAGGTTCCGCGTGTAGCGCGCCAGGAGGCGTCGTTGCCAGGCCGCCACCGTCTCTCCGGCGTTCTTTGCGTATGCCTGCTCGGCCGCGCGGAGAACTTCGAGCTGCACGCGCGGGCGGTCGATCAGGTCTGGCTCCGCCATCGCCTCGCGGAACTGCTCGTAGCGGTCCTGCAAGTAGGGATACTCGGCCGTGATCTCGGCCAGGCACTCCGGATGCGGATTCACCAGCTCGACCTCGCGCCTTCGCCGGCGGCGCCGCGGCGGCTCCTGGGGAACCTCCATGGCATCCAGCACCGCGTCCAGCAGGTTCAGCGAAATGACCACCAGCACGCTCGCCAGCGGGTCCGCGCCCTGGAGCTTCCAGGCGATGCCCGCAGCGTGCGCCGCCGTCTCCTGGGAGCGCGGCTGTGGATACACGCGATACGCCTCGACGTATTTCTCGAAGCCGATGCGCCCGAGCGTGTAAGGGTCGGGATACTGGCCCGGCAGGTGCGGGCGCTCTCCCAAATCGGGATCGGCGAAGAGCACCTCCGCGCCCGTCTCTCGCGCCGTGCGAATCGCCTCGGTGAACGGGTCGGCCGGTTCGACCGGCACGTAGACCGCCTGCTCTTCGGCCTTCTCGTCCGGATAGAGCAGCACCGTCATCTGCGGCAGCCGCGCCACGGCGCGCAGGCAGGCCTCCTCCAAGGTAACGGGCAGCTCCACCGCCACCACGCGCGGCCGCTCGGCGAGAATGGCCCGCCGCACCTCGACGGCGAATTCCAACCGCCCCGGCGCCACCGGCAGGTAGCGAAAGTTCCCGCGCCGCAGGCTGCCCGAATCGCGCAGGAGGTCGTCGATCTCCGAACCCACGTCCCTATTGTCGCGCCGCCGAGGGAGCGGGGACTCCCAACTCCTCCTGCCGCATGGGAACCCGTGCGCCTAGGTGTGGCGCAGGCTTTCAGGCTGCCGTCTCAGCACTCATGCCGAGACCGACGTCCAGGAAGGCCGGGCGTCGGCTCGAGAGCCGACGCGGCAGGCTGAAGCCTGCGCCACGAACCCCGTCTTTTTCTCGACGCCTAGCGGCCGCCGATTCCCGCCGCCGGCCGCACCTCGACCCGCCCCGCCAAGCCCTTCACCGAGACCCGCGATTCGCTGCTGACGATCACCAGTTCCGCCATCCGCGGCACCTTGATGCGATAGTGCACCAGCGGCTGCTCGGTGCATTCGCCGAAAAGCGCCGCCAGCAGTCTGGGAATGCGGCGCTCCACAAACGCGTACTCTGGCGTGATGCGGACCGAGCGCGGCCACGCGTCCACGCGCACGTCCGTCTCCGTCACGCACGCGCGCTGGCTTCCCAGAAAGTTGCGTGACTCAATGCGCGCCTCGATCTCCACCTGGTTCCGCTCCCACGCCGACACCTCGACGGTTCCGCGGGAACTCCGGACGTAAACCCGCCCGTCCGGCTCGAGGGCCACGGTCTTGTGGACCTCTCTCGCCGGCTCCGATAGCAACGCCGAGAGCGTCATCATTGCCAGGACCGTTGCCGTGCTCACAAAAGCAGACTATCAGCGGGCCATGGCGGTTTCCTCAGCTTTTCGGCCAAGCCCGCGCGCCCACCGGCGAGCGGCACGCCCCGGGAGCCGGCCGCCGGTGAGCGCCGCCTGGCCGCACGCTGAGAGTCAGAGTTCCTGGGCGAACGAGTGTAACATCCCGTGCCTGTGCCACCGTCCTGTGGTGTATGATGCGTTCCAGCGTGAAAACTCCGAATTGTTTCGTCACGCGGCTGGCGGTTTTCATCTTCGCTTTCGGTCTGGCGATTCCGGCAGCGGCCCAGACCAACGCGCCCTCATTCAAAGCCAAAGTGAACCTTGTCATGGTGCCCGTGGTGGTGCGGGGCCGCGACGGTCGCGCCGTGGGCAATCTCACTCAGGAGGACTTCGAGCTCTCCGACAACGGCAGGAAACAAGTCATCACGAAGTTCTCCGTCGAGAAGGCGGCCCAGCCTGCCGAGGGCCAGAAGCCAACTGCGGAGACCGCCGAGTCCAGTCCCCGTGCCGCCGAGTCCGCACCCCGTGCCAGCGAGGTTGTCGCGCCACGCTTCGTCGCGTTCGTGTTCGACGACCGTCACCTGCAGATGGGCGGCATGGGCGATTTCCGGCAAGGCTACCTGGTCCTGGCTCGCGATGCCGCCCGGCGCTATGTCGCCAAGCTGAATCCCGGAGACCGGGTGGCTCTTTACACCACCCTTGGTCTGACCGCTCTCGATTTCACGGACGACCGCGACAGGCTGGAGCGGGCGCTACTCAAGCTGCGTACTACCTTGGACAGCCAGCCTCCACCTCCCTTCGATGCCGGTCATCACCAGGTTGAGCTGGAGTCGCAGCTCTCTTTGCAGGTACTGCAACGGGTGAGCCGCGTGCTGTCCGGGCTGCCCGGACAACGGATCATAGTCCTCCTTTCCCCTGGGTTCGAGATAAGGGAGGAGGCCGCGTCGCTGCCCTGGTCCCTCCTGCCGCAGACGCTGAAGCTGTGTGACATCGCCGTCGGTTCGGGAGTCGTTATCAATGCTCTGAACGTGTGCGGCCTTACTGCTCCTGGCACGGAGGCCGGGTGCACGTTTGAGGAGCCCCTGTTCCGGTTGACCGACGGAACCGGCGGCACTTACATCCGCGACACCAACGACTATGACGGCGCCTTGCGCCGCCTGGCCGCCGCGCCGGAGTATATGTACCTGCTGGGCTTCGAGCCGGACGATCTGAAGCAGGATGGCCGCCTGCATACTCTGAAGGTTACGCTGAAGGATTCGCATGGACTGAGCGTCCAGGCGCGCCGCGGCTACTTGGACCCGAAGCCCGGGAGCGAGATACCCGAATCGTGGTGGGCCGGCGGCTTTGCGCCGATGATGCACGGCAACCTGGATCTCGCGAGCCCGCTTGAGAAGGAACTGGAGGCCGTCGCGGCTTCCCCGGCGGCCGCCGGCGGGGGAGCATCGATCGCGCTGCCCTTCTTCTACCGCGGCGCGAACGTGGCTCGAGTCGACCTGGCGTTGGAGATCCCTTCGGTTTCGTTTGAGCCCGTCCAGCAAGGGGCGAAGGTGCACGCCGAACTGGCCGTCCTGGGCCTGGCCTACACGCCCGCGGGCAAGGTGGCGGCCCGGTTCACCGACAAAGTCAATTTCGACTTTGCCAACCAGCAGCAGTTCGACAACTTCGCGCACCAGCCGCTGCACTACGAGCACCAGTTCGATGTCGCCGCCGGGAAGTACAACTTGAAAGTAGTGTACCGGTCGGCGAAGGCCAGCTTCGGCCAAGTCGAGGCGCCGCTGGTGGTGGATCCCTGGGACGCCCGAGAGCTCGCGTTGAGCGCCGTCGCGTTGAGCCACGAGGTGCAGCCGGCGCCGGTAATGGACGGCCTCGATGAGGCGCTGGAGGAAGGCCCCAGGCCACTGGTGTTCCGGGGCGTGCAGATTGTCGCCTCCGGAACGGACCGCCTGCGACAGGACGGGCTGGCCGAGGCCTACCTGGAAGTCTACGAGCCGTCGCTGAAAGAGAAGAAGCCGAGCCAGGTGGAACTGCGGGTGCGGTTGCTGGATGCTCGGAGCGGCGATCCGAAGTGGGATTCGGGCGCCGTGAACCTGGCCGCGCTCGCACAGGCAGGCAACCCGGTGATCCCGGTGGCTCTGAGGCTGCCGGTGGCAGGCCTGGCGCCGGGCGCCTACCGCGCCGAGTTCACCGTTCGCGACTCATCCGGAGCCACGGCGCTTCGCGAGGCCCGTTTCCAACTGGAATAGGCCGCGCAGCGGATTTGTGAGCCGTAAGCCCCGAAACATGATATAGTTAGGGTGCGTTTGACAGTCCCGCCGACCTGGCTGTGACGCCAACCCGCCTCGTATAGCCCGCTCTCAAACGGCAAGGAGACCACGTGAAAAATATCTTTGTGGGCAATTTGGACACGGACACTTCCGCGGCCTCGATCCGCTCGCTCTTCCGGCCGCACGGAACCGTTGCACATTTCAAGCTGATGACGGACAGGGAAACGGGCGTCTCGCGGGGATTTGCCTTCGTCGAAATGGTGGATTCCGAAGCGGACGGTGCTATCGCCGCGTTGAACGGCAGCATCGTGGATGGACGGACGGTCGACGTCCACGAGGGCCGGCCGAGAATACACTGCACCCGCACGCCAGCCGAGCGCCTGGTGCCGCGCCTGTAAGCCGCGCCCGGGGTTTCATCAATGACTGGAAGAATCAAGAGCCTGAGCACGCTGAGCCCATCGGGCTTTATCACTGCGGCCAGCGGCCACAACGTCTACTTCCACTCGTCGGAGGTGTTGCCGCCCGGCGCCGGCGGTCTGGCCATCGGTCAACTGGTGACTTATGACATAGGCGGCGGCAAATGGCCCTCGGCAATCAACGTGCGCATACCGGCGCAACCGCAAGCCACCCCCCGTGTGTCGGAGAGGCGTTCGCCGCCCGCCTATCTTCAGTACATGGGTTTCGAGCAGAACGGGAGCATCCGGGCCTATCGGTTCAGGCGAGTTGTGCGAGGCGAGGAAACACGGGAGTTCGTCGTGAGTGCCGAGTTGGAGCTGTTCTTCAGACACCATGTCGGGTTCCAGGAGGGACCGGCTATGTCGCTGCGCCTGCTGTCGGAAGGCCCGGACTGCTGCACCCCGCTGGAGTGGCCGCCGGCTCAGTCGCTGACCGATGCGGATATGCTGGCTCACGTGGCCCGCCGCGCAGCCGCGAGAAAGCCGCACGGTTCCAAGCGCAACCCGGGCAGCTAGCCCTCACGCACGCGGCGTATAGCGCAGCGCTTCCTCTCCGAGCGTCTCCAGGATCGAAAGCTCCAGCGCCTCGGCCTCCTGGGTCTGGTCCGTCGCCAGGCTCTTCAGCTTCATCGCGAAGCGCGCGATGTTGATGCCGTCCCGCACCGTGTAGCGCTCATCGGCCGTGTGCGCCTGCTGCAAAAAGTCCGTCACGTATTGCAGAATCCGCTCCTCGCCGAACGGCAGGTTTTCGCGCAGGATCTGGTACTCCTCGTCGCGCTCCGGAAAGTCGATGAGTATCTGCGGCTGCAGGCGGGAGTGTATGTATTCGGGCAGGTCGAACGTCGAGGCGTCGTCGTTCATCGTGGTGACCAGCCGGAACTGCGCGTGCGCCTTGATTTTGATCCCGGCCACCAGCGATTCCACGTACCGCCGGCTGTCGAGCAGCGGCGCCAGGCTGGCCCAGCTCTTCTCGCTCATCCGGTTGCCTTCATCCAGGATGGCGACGCCGCCGCGAATCACCGCCGTCAGCAGCGGCGAAGCGACGTACCGCAGTTGGGAAGCGCCCTCGATCACCGGCTGGACGATCAGGTCTTCGGGGCGCGTGTCCACCGTGGCCTGCATGATGTAGACTTCGCGTCCCAGGCGCTTGCCGGCGGCGTACGCCAGCGTGGTCTTGCCCACGCCCGGCTTGCCGATGAGCCGCGGGTTCATGGGCAAGTCCTTCGCGTCCACCACCAGCCACGCGGCCAGCAATTGGCGCATCACTTCTTCCTGCCCCACCCAGCGCACGAGAATCTCGTCCGGATGGGCGAGGTGAAGCTTCACGCCCTCTATTTCAACGGCCATCAAGCCATTGTCCTAAAAATGGCGGTAGGACAGGTTTCTGGCCTGTCGCTCAGGTCATCAACAAGCGGTCAGCCGGGACAACTCCTGTTCGAGATGCGCAAGCGCCTGTGTCAACATCAGTTTGTAGCGGGGGTTTTGGGCTGCTTCGAGATCGTGCAGAACCCGTGTGCGGGAGAGTTGCAGGTCCTCCGTTTTGCGGAGCACCTCGAGTTGCTTGGGGGACCGGGGCTTGCGCGCTTCCTTGCCGACCCTTCGCACCTCGACTCGGCCCTCTGCCGCGTTACTCTGCCATCCTCGGGCCATACCTATATTATAGGACCCCCGTACCTGAATGGGCGCCGTCGTCGCAGACGTTAATCGGAACTTAATTCAACATCTGGATTGCCACACCGGCCACAAGGCCGCTCGCAAGCCCGACGGCAAGTTGACAAGTCCCCGGCGTCAAGATACGCTGAATTCGCTCATGACTCCTACCGCTATTCCTATCGACCGGCAGTTTCATCCCGAGGACCTGATCGTCATCACCGGCGCCGGAGGATTCGTTGCCGGCGCGCTGACCCGCTATTTTCACAATCTCGGCTACACCCGGATCCGGGCCATCGACCGCAAGCCCCTGCCCGAGTGGTACCAGCACGTTCCCGGCGTGGAATGCCTCTCCATGGACCTCAGCGAGAGACGGAACGCCGTCCGCGCCGTCGAGGGCGCCGTGGAGGTCTATAATCTCGCCGCGGACATGGGCGGGATGGGCTTCATCGAACGCTTCCGGGTGGAATGCCTGCGCAGCGTGCTCATCAATACGCACATGATCGACGCGGCCTGGAGGGCCGGCGCGCAACGCTATTTCTTCTCCTCCTCGGCGTGCGCTTACAACACCGACCTGCAGAAGGATCCCAACGTCCGCGCACTCAAGGAATCCGACGCCTACCCCGCGATGTCCGAGCGCGGCTATGGTTGGGAGAAGCTGATCTCGGAAATGTTCTGCCAGGAATACTGGGCGGAGCGCGGCCTGGAAACGCACATCGCCCGCTTCCACAACATTTACGGTCCAAACGGCACGTGGTTCGGCGGCCGGGAGAAGGCGCCTGCCGCAGTTTGCCGCAAAGCGCTCGAAGCCATCGACTCGGGCCGGCACTCGATCGAGATCTGGGGCGACGGCACGCAGACGCGCAGCTTCTGTTACATCGACGACTGCGTGCAGGGTATCGACCGGATCATGCACTCCAAAGACCTCATCGCCACGCCGATCAACCTGGGATCGAGCGAACTGATCTCGATCAACGATCTGGTCAGCATGGTCGAGGAGATCGCGGGCGTTCACCTGGAGCGCACTTACGATCCGAGCGCACCCAAAGGCGTCGGCGGCCGGAACAGCGACAACACGTTTATCCAGCAAGTCCTCCATTGGGAGCCCCGCACTCCTCTGCGCACCGGCATGGAGCACACCTACGCCTGGATCGCGCAGCAGTTCGCGGATCGCAAAGCCGGCCGGCGCGTCGTCAAAGATTAGGGATGCGGTGACCCGTATCGGCACTCGTGCCGGGACATGCGTCGACTGGAGAGCTGGCGCGGCAGGCTGAAGCCTGCGCCACGCTACAATGTCCTCTGTGCCATCTCACGCGATTGCCGGCGTAACCGGCAGCATTCCTCACCGCCTGGCCCTGGCGGGCGGCTGGATCGATCAGCCCTTCGTCTCGAGTCGGAATCCCTCGCCGCCCGGTTCCATGGTGGTGGTCGGCCTCGAGCCGGACCGCTGGTTCATGGAGCGCGCCGGGATGGCCGGCGGGACGCGCCGGGTGGCGCTCGAACTGTGGAACGGTGCGCTGCCGGACCGGCCTGCCGAAGACCTCGTCCGCGAGCTCTACCGCGCGGAGAACGAAGGCAAGTCCGAGCCCTCCGGCTCCCAGGACATGATCGGCCTGATCTATCCGGGTGTGAGCCGCCTCGACTACGACGCCGCCTTCGAGGGAGGCTTCTTTCCGGCGCGCATCGAGTCCAACTGCGATCCCGTCGTGGCGCGCTGGCTGGAGCGCGTCCTTCAGCTCGTGCCCGTGAATCAGCGGCCCGAGGGCTACAATCCGCTGGGCATCAAGAATTTGGATCCGGAATGGATCCGGCGGCTGGGGCAGACCGGCAAGGATTGCTACGAGGCGATCCTGTGCCGCGATGTCAACGCTCTCGCGGCTTCCATGAACCTTTGCATGGAGTGCTGGGAGGCCATCCTCCCGCACACCGTGCGGCATCCGGCGATTCGCATCGACCTCAAGGCCCTCCTGGCCCACTTCCAGTCCCGTTATCCCGGCGCAATGTACTCGGGATGCGGAGGCGGCTACCTGATCGTGGTTGCGGAGGAGGACGTTCCAGGCGCGTTCCGGGTGCGAGTCAGAACCCAATAGCGGAGAACAGGCCATGCTCAAAACCGGCATCCTCAACCCGGCGATCAACTCGCTGCTCAGCCGCGTCCGCCACACCAACACGCTGGTGATCGCGGATCGCGGATTCCCCTTCTGGCCGCAGATCGAAACCGTGGACATCTCGCTGGTGGACGACATACCGCGCGTGCTCGACGTGCTGGCGGCCATCCGCGCGAACTTCGTGCTGGGAAGAGCCTTCCTGGCCGAGGAGTTCCGGGCGCAAAACGACGCGGCCACGCGCGGCCGGTTCGAACAGGCGCTGGCCGGCGTGCCCGTGATTTACGAACCCCACGTGGAGTTCAAGAAGCGGGTCCCGCACGCCATCGGCCTCATCCGCACAGGCGACACGGTGCAGTACGCCAACATCATTTTGGAGTCGGCTTAGCAGCCGATGAGCGCGCCTCCTCCTCTCTGGGACTACCTGGTCCTGACGGCCTCGAACGCCGTGCAGGCCCGGGCGTACAGCCTCCAGTTGAAGTTGCGCCGGCAATACGGGCTCTTGCCCCAGGTGCGGGATGTCCTGATAGTGCCCGATCTCGAAGACCAGCGGATCGGCAGCGGAGGCAGCACGCTGCTGTGCCTACTCCGGATCCTCGAGATCGAGCGCCGCCGCCGGGGACGGCCCGAGGGCGTCGCCGCGATCCTGCGCGAGCTTCGCATCCTGATCGTCCACGCCGGCGGCGACTCCCGCCGCCTTCCCGCTTACGGACCCTGCGGCAAGATCTTCGTTCCCCTCCCCGCCGATTTCGATGCGCCGCTCCCGGTGACCCTGTTTGACCGCCTGGCGCCCGATTTCCTGGCCCTCCCTCCCGGCGCTGCCGGACGCGGCCAGGTGATCGTGGCGGCGGGCGATGCGCTGATCCGTTTCGATGCCAGCCAGGTCAGCTTCTCCGAGGCCGGCCTCATCGCGCTCGGCTGCTACGCGACCCCGGAGGAGGCCAGCCGCCACGGAGTGTTCTGCATGGGAGATGGCGGCGCTGTGTCGCTTTATCTGCAGAAACCGTCCGTGGCGGAGCAGCAACGGCTGGGTGCCATCAGTGAGGCAGGCCAGGCCGTGCTCGATGTCGCCGTCATGAGTCTGGATGCGGATGCCGCCGAGTCTTTTCTTGCTGCGTTCGGAGTTACGGAAACCCGGGACGCCCGCCGGCTCTTGCTCCCCGGCGGAATCGATCTCTACCGCGAGATTTGCTGCGCGTTGGGCAGTGGAGCGACGCTCGAGCATTACCTGCACAGCGTACGCTCCAGCGGCTCAGACTGGACCGAAGAGGCGCTGAGCCGGGTCTACCCGGCCCTGAACTGGGTTCCGCTCCATGTCCAACTCGTCCCTTCCTGCCGGTTCCTGCACTTCGGATCGACGCGCCAGTTGATCGAGAGCGGCCTGGCGCTGGTTCGAGAGGACCTCGGCCGCGAGCCTTCCTCAACCGTGCTTGCGGTCAACAGCACCGTCGCCTCCCCGGCCCGCGTTCACGGCCGCGACTCCTGGGTTGAGGCCTGCCGCATCGCCGCGGATGTGCAGTTGTCCGGCCAGAATGTTCTGGTGGGGGTCGACGTGGATGCGCCGCTATCGCTGCCGCCCGCGGCCTGCCTGGAGGTGCTCGCCGGACGCAACCGCGCTGGCGATGACGTGTGGTTTGTGCGCTGCTACGGCGTCGGCGATACGTTCAAGAACGATGTGTTCTGCGGGCGCCCGCTCGCGGACTGGCTCCGCACCGTGGGCGTGGACGCCGATAGCGGCGCGGCAGGTGGCAGCCTCTGGAATGCCCGCGTCTTTCCGGCCGAGCCGTCGCCCGCGAACTTCCGGCGCTGGCTCTGGATGTACGCTCCGGAATCGGCCACTGCGCCGGAGCTGCGGGCCTTCCGATCGGCCGACCGTTACAGCGCCGCCGAGATCGCGGTGCTGGCCAACCAGGCGGCGTTTCACTCCCGCCGTTTGGAGCTGCACCGCACACGCCGGGCCTGACTTCTCACCCGCGCCGCTTGCTGCACCACAGAATCCCCGGGTCGCGAATAACCCGTGGCAGCGCAGGAACGAGCGCCACCACCAGCTTGTACTTCCACCCCGGCACCACGAACAGCTTCCCGCGGTCCAACCCCCGGAGCGACGCAGCCACCACGTCCTCGGCCCGGAGCCACATCACCTTGGGGATCACGCTTCGGTCCGTGCCCGCCGTGTCGTGAAACTCCGAGTACGTGAAACCCGGGCACAGGGCCTGCATCTTCACCGCCGACCGCCTGCTCTTCAATTCCAGATACAGCCCTTCGGTGAAAGCTTTGATCCAGGCCTTCGTGCTGCCGTAGCTGCTGCTGATCGCCGCCGGCACGAAGCCGGCCACCGAGGAAACGCTGATGATGGCCCCGCTGTTCCGCGCCGTCATGCCTGCGAGCGCCGCGTATGTGAGACGCATGGTCGCCATGACATGCAGCCGGTGCAGGCGGTCCTGAGCCTCCAGATCGGTCTGCCAGAACCGTCCATGAACTCCGAAGCCCGCGTTGTTCACCAGCAGGTCGATGCCACCGTCGCGCGCGATGCGCTCCTCGACCGCCTTCAACTCCGCGTCCTTCGTCAGGTCCGCCGCCAGCGCCTCCGCCCGCACGCCGTGCGCGGCGGCGAGCTCGGCCGCCAGCGTTTCCAGCCGCTCCTTCCGCCGCGCCACCAGGATCAGGTCGTATCGCCGCGCCGCGAGCTGCCGCGCGAACTCCGCGCCGATCCCGCTCGACGCGCCCGTTATCAGGGCAATCACCGCGCCCCGTCTCCCACCAGCTCCAGGAACCGCGCCACCGCTTCGATTCCCCGGTAGAAGTTCGGCAGGTAGAATTTCTCGTTGGGCGAATGCAGATTGTCGTCCGGCAGTCCGAAGCCCATCAGCACGCTCGGAATCCCCAGACTCCGCTCGAAAGATCCCACGATCGGTATCGAGCCGCCTGAGCGTATGAACACCGTCTTGTTGCCAAACACTTCTTCCATCGCCTTCGCCGAAGCGCGCACGAAATTGTTGTTCGGATTCACCAGCGACGGCTCCGCGCCGTGGATCAGCTTCACCTCGGCCGTCACGCCCCGCGGGCACGCCGCCGCCACCGCGGCCTTGAATTGCTCGAAGGCCTCGTCCGGCTTCTGGTCCGCTACCAGCCGCATGCTGATCTTGGCCACCGCCCGGGCGGGGATCACCGTCTTCGCGCCTTCGCCCGTGAATCCGCCCCGCACGCCGTGGACTTCCAGCGTCGGCCGCGCCCAGGTGCGCTCGAACACCGTCTTGCCGGCTTCGCCCGTCAGCTCCGGCGAGCCCACTTCCTTCTTGCGGTACTCTTCCGGATCGAACGGCAACCGCTGCCACGCCTCGTTCTCTTCCGCGCTCTGTTTCACGACGCGATCGTAGAAGCCCGGAATGTGGATCCGCCCGTCGCGCGTCTTGAGCGCGGTCAGGATCTCCGCAATCGCCATGATCGGATTCGGCGCCGCGCCGCCGTAAACGCCCGAGTGCAGATCGTGATCCGGCCCCTGGACGTGCAGCTCGGTGTAGACGATGCCGCGCAGTCCGGTGCAGATGGTCGGCAGCTCCGGCGCGAACATCTCCGTGTCGCAGATCACCGCCGCGTCGGAGGCCAGCCGCGCCGGCTTTGACGCCACGTAGCTCTCGATGTGCTCCCCGCTGACCTCTTCCTCGCCCTCGATCAGAAACCGCACGTTACACGGCAGCTTGCCCTTGGTCTTGAGCAGCCCTTCGACGGCTTTGATCAGGATGTAGGTCTGTCCCTTATCGTCCGACGCGCCGCGCGCATAGATGTTGTCGCCGCGCACCTCGGGCTCGAAGGGCGCCGACTTCCACTCTTCCAGCGGCTCCGGCGGCTGCACGTCGTAGTGTCCGTAGAACAGCAGCGTCGGCTTTCCCGCCGCGTGCAGCCAATCGGCGTACACCAGCGGGTTTCCCTCGCCTTCGATCAGCTCGGCATGCTCGAGCCCCGCCGCCGTCAGCGCATTGCGCGCGAACTCGGCCGCCCGCCGTATGTCGCCCTTGTTCTCGGGCAGCGTGCTGATCGACGGAATCCGCAGCCACGCCTTCAACTCTTCCAGGTATCTCTCGCGGTTCTGTTCGTAGTAAGTCATCCTCTGTGCCTTTCGTGGCGCACGCTTCCGCGTGCCGCCGTGGGCTTCGGCCCACGGTTCCCGCCGCCCCAATCATAGCCAATCCTCACTCCTCCCGCAGCGCTCTCACCGGATCGATCTCGGTCGCGCGGCGCGCCCGCGAGCGCGCGTCGGATTCATCCGACTGGCTCGGAGCGGTATGAGCGGCCTAACTCCATCCCATCCGCTGGCGCAGGCTGGTGATGTGAGCGGCGTGGTGGCGGCAGTGCCAGGCGTACATCGAAGCGGCCCGCTCCATGGTCACCAGGCCGCGCTCGGAGTGGCGGTAGGCGCGCTTCCATTGCTCTGTGGTGAGGCTGCGGAACAGCGCTACCATGCGCCGGTGCAGGCCCTCGAGCAACTCCAGCGAGACCTCGACCGGCAACGTGCGGGCGTCGGGCAGCTCCGCCCAGGTCTGCTCGTTGTACGACTTGACGGCCGGTGCGTCCTCGGTCAGCGCAAAGCGGCAGCGGCAGTAGAGATGCATGTGGCTGTCGGCCATGTGATGGATCACTTGGCGAACGGTCCAGCCGCCGGGGCGGTAGGGGGTGTCGAGCTGGGAGTCGTCGAGCCCGCGCACGGCCTGGCGAAAGCGGGCGGGCGCCTCCTCCAGAAGCCGGAGCGACTCGGCGACGGGAGTATCGAGGGTCTCGGGGCCAACGGGATAGCGCAGGTCGGTCATGTGAGAAGTTTAGCGTAGTCGCGGAAAAAGCCGGAGACACGGCTGCGCTCCCGGTGAAGGGAAGGGTTCTCCCTTGGCAGCCCGGAGTGTCCCCGGGTTTTTCCCTATACTCGAAGAAGCATGCAACACAAGTACGAACCCGACCAGCCGATCGGCGTTTTCGATTCGGGGGTCGGCGGCCTGACGGTATTGAAGGCCCTGCGCCAGAGGCTTCCGCATCAGGATTTCCTGTACCTGGGCGACACGGCGCGCGTGCCTTACGGGCGCAAGCCGCGCGCGATGGTGCAGGAGTTCGCGAGCGAGGTCGTGGAGTTCCTGCTCAGGAAGGGCGTGCAGGCGGTGGTGATCGCCTGCAACACGGCATCGGCCAGCGCGTTGCCGGAGCTGGCGGAGCGGACGCCGATACCGGTCTGGGGCGTGATCGAGCCGGGCGTGGAAGCGGCGTGCCGCATGACGCGTACGGGCAGCGTGGGCGTGATCGGAACCAAGGGGACCATCGCCAGCGGCGCTTACCAGAAGCGCCTGGAAGCGCGCGGTCTGAAGGTCTGGGCGCAGGCCTGCCCGATGTTCGTGCACCTAGTGGAAGAAGGGCTGGCGAATTCGCCGGAAGCCGAGCTGATGGCGCGCTACTACTTGGGCCACCGCCCGGAGATCGACACGCTGATCCTGGGCTGCACGCACTATCCCGTCCTGCACGATGTGATCCAGCGGGTGACGGGCGATTCGGTGGCGCTGGTGTCGAGCGCCGAGGTCACGGCCGAGATGGTGAAGGAGGCGCTGGCGGGGAAAGCGCCCGTGCCGGACGGCGCGCCGGGGCGCATCACGCACTACGTCACGGGCGATGTGCTGGCGTACAAGCACACGGCCGAGGTGATCGGCGGCGTCGAGGGCGAGCTGATCCCGTTGGATGTGACCACGCTCGCGCGCGAGCGGCCGACGGTCGTGGAGACGCAGCCGGAGGCGACGCCTTACCGGGTCGCCTGATCCGTCTGGAAGTCGCGAACAACGAGACGGCGGCCGGCGCCTTGCCAGACGGCGGCGCCCGCGTAGCCGGCGGCGGGCTCGAGATCGGCAATCGAGTAGCCGGGCTCGATGGCCGCGTCGATGCGGCGCAGGCCTACGCCGATGCATTTGAGATAGGCTTCGCGGCGCGTCCAGATGCGGAAGAACGAGGCGGGATCGTCGCGCACGGCCGCGGCTTCGGGCGCGGGCAGGAAACGGCGGGAGATACCGACGCCATCGATCGGGCGCACGCGCTCGATGTCCACGCCGATCTCGGCATCGAGCGCGACGGCATAGAGCGCCAGGTCGCCCGAATCGGTCACGTTGAAGCGCACCGGCGAGCCGGCCAGGTACGGCTTTCCGTATTCGCCTCGCGCGAAGAGCAGCTCGGCGGCCGGGGTACCGATGTAGCGTTCCAGGATGAGGCGCAGAGCCGCACGGCCCGCGGCCCAACGGCGCCGCACGTCCTCCCAGCGGAAGCGCGCCGCGCGGGCGCGCTCTTCGGCAGAGAGCTCGGCGAGGAGGCCGCTCCAGAGGCCCAGGTCGACACGCCAGATGTGCACTTCGCCGGGTGAGATCGAAAACGAGTTCGGCATAACGCGCGGGGGCCTCTTCCATAATGCCTCGGGCGGCGGGTCGGATGCCATGGCATAATCGGCAGGAGCCGTCTCATGCGCACAATCCTACTGCTTTCTCTCATGCTCGCGCCCGCCGTTCTGGTGGCCCAGTCCGCCGAAGAACTGCGGAGCTGGAACCAGCCTTTCCCGCCGCACCGGATTGCGGGGAACCTGTATTATGTCGGGTCGAATGAGCTGGCCTGCTACCTGGTGGCGACGAAATCCGGGCACATCCTGATCAACACGGGCTTCGAGCAGACGGTCCCGCTGATCCGGCAAGGCGTCGAGAAGCTCGGGTTCCGGTTCGAGGACATTCGCATTCTGCTGGCGAGCCAGGGGCACCAGGATCACGTTGCCGGGCACGCGCTGGTGCGGAAGCTGACGGGCGCGAAGGTGTTTGTCATGCGGGGCGACGAGGGCGTCGTTCGCGATGGCGGGGCCAGCGACTTCTACTACGCCGACCAGATGCGGTGGGCGCCGTGCGCCGTGGACCGGGTGCTGGCCGACGGCGACGAGGTGGAGCTTGGCGGTACGACTCTGATCGCGCATCGCACGGCGGGCCACACCAGGGGCTGCACCACCTGGACCATGACGGTGAGCGAGGAAGGGAAGCCGCTGCATGTGGTGATCGTGGGAGGGGTGAGCGTCAATCCGGGATTTCGGCTGGTTGGCAACGCGAAGTACCCGTCGATCGCCGACGATTTCGCCGCGACGTTCCGGACGCTGGGCGCGCTCGAGTGCGACATCTTTCTGGGAGCGCACGGGAGCTACTATGGGCTCGCGGACAAGTACGCGCGGTCGCGCACGGAAGGCTGGAAGGCGTTTGCGGACCCGGTTGGGTATCGCAGGTTCGTGGCTCGCAGCGAGCAGGTGTTCAGGGAGACACTGCGGGAACAGCAGGCGTCATCGCGCTAGCAATTCCTATCGGTTCCCAAGTCCCACGAAGAGAATGCCGAGAAGGATCAGGCAGAGGCCGGCGAGCTTGCGGGAGGTGAACTTCTCCTTGAAGAAGATGCGTGCCCACACCAGCGCCCAGATGTAGCTGAGCGAGACCAGCGGATAGAGCACACTGAGCTGGCCGTGCTTCACACCGAGCACGTAGAGGACCGACGATCCGACGAAAAACACCACTCCGATCGCCAGCTTGAAATTGAGGAACAGGTAGCGCAGGCCACCGTGGAGTTTCGCAGCGCCGGCCTTCAGGAATCCCGCGCCGATCGAGCCGAGAAACGAGGCCGCCAGCACCAGCACCATCGATTCGACGGGCGTCTTCACTTGTGGGCGTCCTTTCCCAGCACCGCGACGCCGGTCACGATGATCACGATGCCGGCCAGTTTCGCCCAGTTGAGCGTGTCATGAAAGAACCAGACCGAGAGGCCCGCCACCCATACGTAGGTCAGCGAGATGATCGGGTAGAGGATGGAGAGCTCGCCGTCTTTCAGCGCGAAGATGAACAGCACGGTCATCAAGGCGTAGAGGCAATAGCCGGCAAATAGCGGCGGAATAGTGAAAAAGCCGAGAAACGTGGACCACAGGGTGGGGTGGACCAGCCGCTCGGCGCCGGTCTTGATGAGGATCTGGCCGGCGGCGCCGAGGGCCGTGCAGGCAACCACGAGAGCAATCCCTTTGCGGCGGTCGACGGCGCGGCGCGGCTCGACGCCGGCGGAATCTGCGGGTGAACTCAAAGGACCTCCAGAATCATTCATCATAACGGATCGCCGTAGCCGCCACCGCCCGGCGTTTCGATGCGCAGCACGTCGCCGGCATGGGCCTCGATGACGGCTTTTCCGGGAACGCGGATGGCGCGCCCGCGGCGCAGAAGGGAGTTGCGGCCGGACTTGCCGGGCCCGCCGCCGGCCAGTCCGTAGGGACCGCGCTTGCGGCGGTCCGAGAGCAGCGTGAGCTGGCACGGAGCGAGCAGTTCGATCTCGCGCACGATGCCGTCCCCACCGCGGTGACGGCCGGCGCCGCCGGAGCCGGCGCGGATGCGATAGGCGCGCACCCGCAGTGGGTATTGGTGCTCCAGGGCCTCGACGGGCGTGTTCCAACTGTTGGTCATGTGGGTGTGCACCGCGTTGAGGCCGGGGGCTACGGTCGAAGCGCCCATCCCTCCCGCGACCGTTTCGTAGTAGGCGAAGGGGCGGTGGCGGAAGGCGTCCCATCCGCCCAGGCTGAGGTTGTTCATGGTGCCCGAGCTCGCAGCCGGGATGCGGTCCGGAGCGGCGGACGCCAGAGCGCCCAGCAGGACATCCACGATGCGCTGCGACGTCTCGACGTTGCCGGCCGCCATGGCTGCGGGCGGCTGCGCGTTGACCACGCTGCCCTCGGGAGCGATGACGCGGATGGGACGCATCAAGCCAGCGGTGTACGGCACGTCGCCGGCGACGAGACACCGGAACACGTACATGGCGGCCGAGACGGCCACGGCGTAATTGGCGTTGACCGGGCCTTGCACCTGCGGATCGGAGCCGTTGAAATCGACCACGGCGGAGCCGCGATCGAGAGTGACCCGGGCTGCGATTCGCACGGCGCGCTTCGAGACGCCGTCGTCATCGAGCCAGTCCTCGAAAAGGTAACTGCCGGCGGGCAGGGCCGCGAGCGCGGCGCGCATCATGCGCTCGCTGTAATCCTGAAGCGCTCGCATGTTGCGGTGGACGGTTTCGATTCCGTAGCGGGCGGCGATTTCTGCGAGGCGGGTCTGGCCGCGACGGATGGCCATACACTGGGCCAGCAGATCGCCGCGGCGCTCCTCCGGTGTGCGCACGTTGGCGAGTATGAGGCGCAGCAGGTCCTCGTCCAGACGGCCGCCGCGAACCAGCAGGGAGGGCGGGATGCGGAGGCCCTCCTGGTAAATCTCGCGCGCGAGCGGCATTGAACCGGGGCTCATGCCGCCGACGTCGGCGTGGTGGGCACGATTGGCCACGTAGAACGCCGGCCCGTCAACGCCCTCGAGGTACACGGCCGAGACCGCGGTGATGTCGGGCAGATGCGTGCCGCCGGCGAAGGGGTCGTTGAGGATGGCGACGTCCCCGGGCCCGAGCCTGTAGGCGCTCATGACGTGCCGGACGGAGAGCGGCATGGCGCCCAGGTGGACGGGCATGTGATCGCCCATGGCGACGGTCTCGCCCCGGGCGTCATACACGGCGCAGGAATAGTCCCGCCGCTCTTTGATGTTGGCGGAATAGGAGGTGCGGCGGAGGACGGCGCCCATTTCTTCGGCGACCGAGACCAGCAGGTTGCGGAAGAGCTCGAGCTCGATGGGATCGCAGGTCATGGCTGGACCGCTCCGGAGTCGGGCGGGGACGCGAACTCCGGCTCGCGGCACTCGCCGGCGCGCACCAGGAAGCTGGCCACGGTTTGCCAACCTGCCGGCGTGCGGCGCTCGACGCGAAAGGCGCCGGTGGCGCGGTCGGCCCGCAGCCGGTAGATGCCGGCGGGAGCGGGACGCGAGCTTTGCGGGAACGGCTTGCCGCTCGCTTCGCGGAGGACCCAGGTTTCGCCGCCATCCTGAGACTCGTAAGTTTCGTAACGGTTACCGGGCTCGCCCGCGAGCGGCCGGCCGATCCACAATTTGCCGTGCGTCGTCGAGTCGAAGTGGAAGGAGTCGATCGTACCGGAGCGGCCCTCGCTGACGACTGGGAAACTGTTCCAGGTCACTCCGCCATCGCGCGTCAGCAGCAAGAACGGATCGCGCGGAATGGCGCCGAGCGACTCGCCGCTGGCCCATCCGGTTTCGGAGTCGAGGAACTGAATCAGGTCCAGGCCCGCGCCGCGGATGCGCTGGTACGGTTCGCGCCAGGTGGCGCCGCCGTCATCGCTCGCGAGCAGAATGGAGAATAGCGTTGTATCCTCGGCGTGCAGGTTTCCCGTGATGAACAGCCTGGCGCCGGCCGATTCGACCTTGCTGAGATCCAGGTACACCGGGCAGGGGCGTGCGGCGGGGCAGGTTAGCCGGAGCGCGTTCAGGTCGTCCTGGCCGCACTCGACGGGGACGCGCATCGGAGCGCCGGTGTACTTAAGTGTGGCGGCGGGCGGAGGCGCCGCTTCCTGTGCAAGGAGCGCACCGGCACCGAGCAGAGCCAGGCAAGTGGAGCAAAGCATCGTTCACTCAGATTGTACGCTGCGGTGCGAGGAGTATGAGAAGATCAGGCCAGGTTCGCGCCACGGGACCGGAGGGTCGATGCTCGCTTGGCTACGCAGGCTGGGAAGAAGGGGCCAACCGCCCCCTTTGACGGGCGCGCCGGCGGTGCGCCGGATGAAGAGTTACTCGGCGGCGAGCGGTTACGTCTACCAGTACTTCTACGAAGGGCAGCGGCCCGCCGGTCGTGGGGGCGAGGCGGGGACGGAGTTCGTCTTTCAGGTCAGCGGGGACCGCCGGACCTATGCTGCCGTCGCGGTGTTCCTCAGTGATGCGGCGATCGAGGGCGTGCGCGACCTCAACTCCACCGAGCGACACGCCGTCGCGAAGATGGCCCTGTTTCGGGCTTTCGATGAACGCTCCGGCCCCGCGGAGATGCGAGAGCCGATCCGGATGCGGCCGGCGGAACTGGCGGCAATTGTGGAGCAGCTGGGGTTCGTCTGAGGGACCTGGCAGGCGGAACCGCCTGCCCTGCCGGCCGCGGGTGCTTCATTGCCGTTACAGACTGGGGTACCATCTAGTTGTCTATGCCTCCGCCGTTGGAGTTCGGAGCGCTTAAGCGGCGGTCTTTCACGTTTCAGCCTCCCATCCTGAACGTCGAGCAGAACGAGTGGCGGGTCAGGAAGACGACCGGACCCGAGATCCTGGTTTCCAATCTCAAGAGCGACCTCGAAGTCTGGATTCCCAAGCGGCTGATCGGCACGATATCGGGCGCCGATGACCCGCTGCTGACCGTCACCCTGTCCAAGGAGTTGGAGTACAGAGCCGGCATTCTGCGGCCGTGCGAGCGGCGGGTGGTGGAAATGCCGGCGGCGGAGGGGGAGGGCTTCTCCGAGATTCCGGGCTGGGCGGCTCCCAGGTCGCGTGGCCGGCAGCTTGCCGTGGCGCTGGGGTTCGCCTTGCTGGCTTGTCTCTTGCTCGGCGGCCTGTTCCGCTTGGCCGCGGTGCGGCGTGCGGGGCAAGAGGTAGAAGCGCTGACGGCCGGCGACGATTACGCCGCGGTCGTGCGCAGGCTAGGTCCCGCGGCCAAGGAACACGCCCAGCCGCCGTACCGCGTGCTGTGGTATCCACAGCGATCCTGCTACGTCGTCCTGCTCGACGCGCACTACATCGGGGCCCTCGATTCCAGTTGGCGCGTGATCCGCCATGTGGACCTGCCCAGACGCGGCGACACAGAGCCGCTTTTGCGCAGCGTGCCGCGATTCCAGGCGGACGCCCCTCGCTGAGGCGCAGCCGCCCGTTCCACGGTATGCGGAGCCTCGCAGGCGTGTGCGTGGTATGCTTTTTCTCGGATGTTTAGCGGGCACCAGCGACAGACCAAGCTTCTTTTCGGCCTGTCCGACATCGTCCTCACCACAGTGGCATTCGCAGGCGCTTACGCCAGCCGCGTCTGGCTTCCCCTGGCGCACGAGTTCTTCCTGCGCCGCGCCGAGATCGCTCTGCTGCTGGGATTCTCGGCGCTGGTCTGGGTGGGGATGGGGATCTGGCTGAACGTTTACGAGCGGTTGGAATCGGGGAATCCACGCACGGTTTGGCGCGACGGCTTTCGGCAGTCGTTCGCGGGCATGATCGCGGTGGTGGTGCTGGAGTACTTGCTCAAGCTGGATCTAAGCCGTCCGTTTCTGGCGCTTTTCGGTATTTATAGCTGCGTGCTCCTGTGCGTTTTCCGGTTGAGTATGGGAAGCCTGATTCGTGTGCTGCGCAGGGAATTTGGGGCGCAGCATTACGTATTGGTGGTTGGGGTGGGAAAGAGCGCGCGCCGTTTGGGAGAAGCGCTCGAGCACTCTTACAGGTATGGCATCCACCTGGTCGGCTTTCTGGCGGAAGAGGCGACGGAGGCGCCGGCCTCGATCCGGCTCATGAACGAGTACGCCGTCTACCCCTTGAGCGAGCTCCGCGCGATTCTGCGCAGGCGGGTGATCGACGAGGTGCTTTTTGCGCTGGAGAGGCCGAACATGGCGGATCTCGAAGACATCCTGCTGCTTTGCGACGAGGAAGGCGTTCGCACCCGGCTGGCGCTCGATTTTTTTCCGCATGTGAACAGCGAGATGTACCTGGACCGGCTGGGCAATCTTCCGCTCCTCACCTTTGCCGCCACGCCGCACGACGAGATTCGGCTGCTGGCGAAGCGGATCATGGACGTGACCGTCGCCTCGGCGGCGCTGGCGATTCTGGCGCCGGTGATGGCCGCGATCGCGCTGGCGATTCGGATCACTTCCCGCGGACCGGCGGTTTTCAAGCAGGTCCGCTGCGGACTGAACGGGCGGCAATTCACGTTTTACAAGTTCCGCTCGATGGTGGAGAACGCGGAGGAGCTCAAGGGGACGCTCGCACACCTGAATCGGAAGTCCACGGCATTCAAGATTCCGAACGATCCGCGGCTGACGCCGATGGGACGTTATCTGCGGAAGTTCTCCATCGACGAGTGGCCGCAGTTGTGGAACGTGCTGAGGGGCGATATGTCGTTGGTGGGGCCGCGGCCGGCGGTGGCGGACGAGGTGGAGAACTACAAAGGCTGGCAGCGCCGGCGGCTGCGAATGCGCCCCGGGCTGACCTGTCTGTGGGCGCTCGAAGGGCGGGATGCCCTGGACTTCGATACCTGGATGAGGCTGGACATGCTGTATATTGACAGTTGGTCGCTCGCGCTCGATTGGAAGATCCTGCTGCGAACGATTCCTCGAGTACTGACCGGGAAAGGGGCGTACTGAACGATATGCACCTGCTGCCTAAGCAAGACGAGGTGGTCGAGCTGCTGCGCCAGACCGGCGCACTGCGCGACGGACACTTCGAATATCCAAACGGACTTCACTCCAATGAGTATCTGCAGGTCGCGCTGGCGATGCGGTATTACCAGCACGCGAAGGTACTGAGCGTGGGTCTGAGCCGGCTACTTCGGGCCAACTCCGAAATCCGCGCGATTGTTCCGCAACTTTCGATCGTCGCTCCGGCCACGGGAGGGCTTCCGGTGGCTTACGGGGTTTGCGAAGCGCTGCGGGCGCACCAGGTCTACTGGGCCGAGAACGGTGATGGCGACGGGGCGCTGCGCTTCCGCCAGTACCTGGACCATGCGCCCGGAGAACAGGTCGTGCTGGTGGACGACATACTGCGCACCGGGAGCAAGCTCAGCCAGTTGAAGAAGCTGGTGGAATCGAGCGGCGCGCAGGTGGTGGGCCTGGCCGTGGTGATCTACCAGCCGACGCCCAAGACGCCCGACTTCAGTCCGCTGCCACTGTACTACCTGGCCAAACTCGACGCCCAGTATTACACCGACGCGGGCTCATGCGCGCTCTGCCGGCGCGGCGTTCCGGTCGAGAAGGTGTGGGTGTAGGACGGTGGGCAGGCGGTTCCGCCTGCCCCACGATCCTGCTATAGTCCTGGTTTGGCCGCCGTCCTGGTTCAAAACGTCTCCAAGGTGTTCCGTTTGTACCGCCGGCCGTCGGACCGCATCTTCGAGCTGCTGCCCTTTCGGAACCGCGCGCATTCCGACTTTTGGGCGCTGTCCGATGTGAGCATCGCGGTCGAGCGGGGGGAGATCTTCGGCGTGGTGGGACCGAACGGCTCCGGGAAAAGCACGCTGCTGCAGATCGTGAGCGGGATCCTGCGGCCCACTCGCGGCCGGGTGGCCACCGAGGGCCGCCTGGCCGCCCTGCTCGAGCTCGGCGCGGGCTTCAATCCGGAATTCACGGGCCGCGAGAACGTATTCATCAATGGCGAGATCATGGGCCTTGGCCGCACGGAAATCGAGCGGGCCTTCCCGCGGATCGCCGCGTTCGCGGAGATCGGGGAGTTCATCGACCGCCCGGTGAAGGAGTACTCGAGCGGGATGTACGTCCGGCTGGCATTCGCCACGGCGATCCACGTGGACCCGGAGATCCTGATCGTGGACGAAGCGCTGGCGGTGGGCGACGCCATGTTCGCCAGCCGGTGTGTGCAGAAATTCGAAGAACTGAAGCAGCGCGGGGTGACGGTGCTGTTCGTCTCGCACGATTTGGGGTTGGTGAAGCGCCTGGCGAACCGCGCGATCCTGCTGGTGAACGGCCGCGTGGAGGCCGAGGGCAGCCCGAAGGACGTAGTCAACCGCTATGTGGGCCTGGTGGTGGAACGGCAGAAGCGGCCGCCGGAAGAGAGCGGCGAAGCGCGCATGGCGAGCAGTTTCCGCCACGGCGATGGCGCGAGCGAGATTCTAAAGGTCGAGTTGTTGAACGGCGCCGGTGAGCCGGCCGCGGCGGTCATGACGGGAGAGCCGGTGACCGCGCGCGTGGTAGCGCGATTCCGGCAGGATGTTACCGATCCCATCGTAGGCGTGCTGATCCGCAACCGCCTGGGCATCGACGTGTTCGGGACCAACACGCGCGTCGAGCGAAGAGAGCTGGGGGAATTCCGGGCGGGCGATCGGATCGAGGTGGACTTCCGCTTCGAGTGCCTGCTGACGCAGCAGGAGTACACGATCACCGCGGCCACGCAGCATTGGGACGGCTCCAGCCAGGACTGGCTCGACGACGTGCTAAGCTTCCGGGTGGTGGACTCGAAAGGGGCTGCGGGCGTTGCCAGTCTGCCGACCAAATTGAGCTGGCGGAAGATTCTAAAGTAGTGGGCACCACTCATCTCGACGCTCAGGCGCCGGCACGAGTGCCGGCAAGGCAGGCTAAAGCCCGCGCCACGGGGCTCACAGGCACTCCATGATCTATATCGCGGTAATTGCGGGGGTGGTTGCCGTCCTCCTCACGGTGACCATCTTCAAGGCTCTGACGGTGAGGAACCAGGCGGATTTTCTGGTGGCGGGACGGAAGCTGCCGTGGTGGGTGCTGGTTTCCACTTTGCTGTGCTCCTGGATCGGCGCGGGCAGCCTGTTCGCGGGGGCGGAGAACGCAACCCACATCGGTTTCGCGGCGCTGTGGCAGCCGGCCGGCGGCTGGGTCGGGCTGATACTCATCTTCACGATCGCGGGGCGGGCTCGGCGGTTTGCGCAGTACACGGTTCCGGACCTGCTCGAGAACCGGTACAACACGGCCGCGCGGGTGTTGGGCACGGTGGCCATCGTGATCGCCTACACGACGATCACCAGCTATCAGATGAAAGCGGGCGGGGACATCCTGCACCTGATTTTTCCCGCACTCGAGCGTACGCGGGCCATGTACATGGTCGCCGCGTTCGTCATCGCATTTACGGCCGGGGCGGGCATGGCGTCGGTCGCCTACCTGGACCTGGTGATCGGGGCGCTGGTAACGGCGATCGTGCTTTATGCGTTTCCCGTGCTGCTTCACAGCGCCGGCGGATGGGCCGCGGTCCGGCAGGCGCTGCCGGCGAGCCATTTCCAGGTGCTCGGTTCGATCACTTTCGGGCGCGCTCTGGGAATCATGATCCCGACCACGCTGCTGCTGATCGGGAACCAGGGGATGTACCAGAAGTTCTTCTCGGCGCGCTCGGAACGCGATGCGAAGATCGCGGCGGGTGGGTGGATTGCCAGCACGCTGGTGCTCGAAACCGTGATCATCGCCATTGCGGTGGTGGGCAGCGCGAGGTTTCATCCGGAGCAGGCCCGCGAGATCATTCCGTACACCGCGCGGCACGGTTTGCCCACGGTGGCCGGCGCGCTACTGCTGGGCGGGATTTTCGCGAAGCTGATTTCGACGGCCAACAACTACCTGTTCTCTCCGGCCACGAACCTGATTCACGACGTCTACCAGCGGTTCATCGAGCCGCACGCATCCGAGCGCCGCAACCTGATCGTCTCCCGGCTGGTGGTTGTAGGGCTGGGCATCTATGCCGTGCTGCAAGCCGCGCACTTCGAGTCGATTCTGAGCGCGTCGCTTTACGCCTACACGGTCTACGGAGCGGCGGTGACGCCGGCGGTGATGGCGGTCTTCTTCTGGAAGCGCGCGACCACGGCGGGCGCCGTAGCATCGATCGCGCTGGGCACGGTAGTCACGGTAGTCTGGAACCTGGCCGGCAATCCGTGGGGCTGGGACGCGGTTCATCCGGCGCTGGCCGCCTCGGTGGCGAGCCTGGTGCTGGTGAGCCTGGCCGGGCAACCGCCGGTCAAGCAGAAATGGGCGCCGTTTTTTGAGCCCGCAACGAAGGATTCGTTATGAATCTTGAAGCGATTCAACAGGCGCTGGCCGCCGAGGGGATCGACGGCTGGCTGTTCTTCGATCACCACGGCAGAGACCCGCTCGCGTATCGCGTGCTGGGCCTGCCGGGGAACCGCATGGGGACGCGGCGCTGGTACTACCTGATTCCCGCGAGCGGGGAGCCGCGCGGCCTGGTTCACTCGATCGAAGCGTCCGCGCTCGACGGACTGCCAGGCGCGATCTCGAAATACTCGAGCTGGACCGCACAGGTCGAAGGGCTGCGCGGTTTGCTGGCGGGCCAGCGGCGCGTCGCCATGCAGTATTCGCCCGATTGCGCGATCCCGTATGTCGCGATGGTGGACGCGGGCACGGTCGAGCTGGTGCGCAGGACCGTCGAGGTGGTCAGCTCGGCGGACCTGGTGCAGCAGTTCGAGGCGCGCTGGACGGCGGCCAATCTCGAATGCCACCTCGAAGCCGGCCGCAAGGTGGACCGAATCCGCGGCGAGGCATTCGACCTGGTGGCCGCGAAGCTGCGTGCGGCAGAGACGATCACGGAGTTCGCGGTAAAGCGATTCATCCGGGACCGGTTCGCGGCCGAAGGCCTGGTGACGGATCACGGGCCGATCGTCGGCGTGAACGAAAATTCCTCCAACCCGCACTACGAGCCGCAGGCTGACGCGACACGCGAGATTTGCCGGGGCGACTGGCTGCTCATCGACATGTGGGCCAAGATGGACTCGGCGGATGGCGTCTACTACGACATCACGTGGACCGGCTTTTGCGGCGCCGAGCCGCCGGCGGAAACGGCAAACGTGTTCGGGATCGTGACGGGAGCGCGGGATCGAGCGGTTCGGTTCGTCCAGGAGGGCGTCCGCGCGGGGCGCACGCTGCACGGATTCGAGGTGGACGATGCGGCCCGGGGCGCGATCCGCGAGGGAGGTTTCGCGGAGCAGTTCTTTCACCGCACCGGGCACTCCATCGGCGCCGAGGTTCACGGATCCGGCGCCAACATGGACAACCTGGAGACGCACGATGAGCGGCGGATCATCCCCTGGACCTGCTTCTCGATCGAGCCGGGCATCTACCTGCCGCGGTTCGGCGTGCGGTCCGAGGTGGACGTGTTCGTCAGCGAGGACGGCGCCCGGGTGACAGGCGAGATTCAGGACAGGATCGTGCTCCTCTGATATGCGGCCCCTTTGGTTGATATCGCTGGCCTCGGCGGCCCTCGCGGCCGGCGCGCCTCCGCGCGTGGTGAACACGTTCCCGCTTGTGTTCGCGGACGGAAGCGGGCAGATCGAGTGGCTGAGCCCGTCCACTTTTCGGCTTCTGCGGAACTGGGCGGAGCCGGAGCGAATCAAGGAACCGTTGACGCCGAAGGTGGTTGCGGTCCAAGCGGACGAGAGCGCCGCGGCGTACTCTTTCAAGAGCCGATATCTCACGGTGGAGGTGGAGAAGAGCGGCGGCAGGATCGCAGTCCGGGCAGGTAAAGAGGGGCTTCTGGATGGCAGCATCCGACGCGGAGCGGTGGAACAGCGGGCGGGAGAGCGAGAGCGTTTCTACGGCCTGGGCGCGCGCGAGGCGGCACGCTTCGATCTGCGCGGCAGCGCCATCGAGACCCGCGATGCGTTTCTGCTGTCGAGCGCGGGCTTCGCCGAGTATTATCCGGGCCGCGGCGTGTACCGCTTCGACCTGGCGGCATCGACGCCCCGGACCGTGGAGGTGACCACTCCTCAGGACCGCGTCGAGTTCTTCTTCTACTATGGCCCCGTGCCAAAGGATATTTTCGAAGAACATCTGGCGGTGACCGGACCGGTGGATCGCTTCGGCGCGGCCGATTTCGAAGTGCGCGAGGCTCGCGGGGCGGCGGCTGCCGCAACCTGGGAGACGCTCGGCGCCAGCGTTCGGACCCTGCTGCACGCCAGCCTGTCGGCGAAGCTGATTCCCGAATTCGACCTGGCTCCATACACGAAGGCGGACGCGGATCTCGTGGCGGGTGCGGCGCAGTTGGCGTGCCTGATGCCGGTCCTTCGCGCGCCGGGGGGCGGGGCGCGGTTCGCGGAGTTGCTGCGCTGGCGCGCACGTCTGGAGCCGTACATCCTGAGCTACACCAAAGAGGCTCAAGACCGCGGGGTGCCCGTGCTGCGGCCGCTCGAGATCGATTCGCACGAGGATCCGGCGGCGTTGAACCGGAGCGGCGAGCTCAAGCTGGGCGACGAACTGCTGATCGCGCCCGTGCTGAATCCGGACCCTGTGCTCACAGTCTACCTCCCGCGCGGCCTCTGGACCGACCTCGGCTCCGGAGAGACCTACAAGGGGCGGCAGGAGATTCGGGTGCGGCCGCGTCCCGGCCAGATCGCGATGTTCGCGAGGAACGGCACCATCGTGCCGCTGCTGCCCGAGACCGGCGATATCCTCGAGCTGCACTATTTCTCCGACCCCGACCTCGGCGCGGAGTTTTTCCTGTTCGAGGAGGAGGAGCAGGACATCTCGCAGTTCCACGCCGCGCCCGCGGGCGACCTGATACGCCTCGAAATTGAATCGCTGAGGAGCCGCGTCTACGACTGGGTGATCCACGGCGCGGAGGCCTGCCGCAAGATCGATGGCGGCGGCGCCGAATACACGGCCGTAGCGGAGCCGGGGCAACTCGCGCCTGGCCGCTGGTACGCCAACCCGTCCCGGAAGGAGTTACGGATCCGCGTACGCTCGGCGGCGGGTGGCGATGAAGTGGTGCATGTGAGGTACTGAACGGCCCCGCCAACGTGACCTCGGTCACTGAGGCCTGCCGGCGCCTGCCCTATCCTGGTTTGTGATGGCTGTGGCCGCCCAGGTTGTGCCGAAGTCGCGGAAGAAGCTCGTTCGCCGCGCGCCGCGCGATACCTCGCAGCGGCTGCGGAGGGCGGTGCAGCTTCTCTTTCTGGCGCTGAACGTCTGGATCGGCATTCAGTTCTGCGTTTTCGTGCGCTTCTATGAGAGCGGCGGGCGGACCGCCTGGGCCGAGCGGCCGCCGGGCGTCGAGGGATGGCTGCCGATCGCCGCACTGATGAACCTGAAAGTCTTCCTGCTGACGGGGCGCGTGCCGTCGCTCCATCCGGCCGGCATGTTCCTGCTGATCGCTTTCCTCGCGATTTCGCTGCTGTTCCGAAAAGCGTTTTGCGGATGGCTGTGCCCGGTGGGGACGGTTTCGGAGATGCTGTGGCGACTGGGGCGGCGCCTCTTTCACAGGAACTTCCGCATGCCGCGCTGGGCCGACGTCCCGTTGCGTGCGCTCAAGTACGCTCTGCTGGGGCTGTTTCTGTTCGCGGTGGGCACTATGTCCGTGACGGCGATCGCGGCGTTTCTGGAAGGCCCGTATGGAATCATCGACGACGTGAAGATGCTGAACTTCTTCCGCTACCTGGGCGTGACGGGCGCCGTGGCGCTGGGGTTGCTGGCGGTGGCGTCGATTTTCGCGCAGAACTTCTGGTGCCGCTACCTGTGCCCGTACGGAGCGCTGACGGGTCTGGCCGCCTTGTTGAGTCCGGCGCGGATCCGCCGCGAGCCCGGGACCTGCATCGACTGCGCGAAGTGCGCCAAGGCCTGTCCGTCGCTGCTGCCGGTTGACCGGCTGATTACGGTGCGGTCGGCCGAGTGCACGGCCTGCCTGGAGTGCGTGGCCGTCTGCCCGGCTGAAGGCGCGCTGGCGATGTCGCTGCCCCGCAAGCGGCGCATGCCCGCGTGGGCGCTCGCGGCCGGAATCGCCGTCGTCTTTCTCGGAATCGTGGCGCTGGCGCAGTGGGGAGGGTATTGGCGCACCGATCTTCCGAGCCGCGTCTACTTCAACCTGATCCCGCGGGCGCAGGAGTTCACGCATCCCTGAGCGGGCTTGACGGCCGCGGCTTGGTAGCGAAGCCGATCAGCCGAGCCGAAAGCCCATGTCGTGCGCCAGCAGGAAATCCACTTGCGGCGGCTGGACGCCGAGCTGGCGCAACTGCGTCGTTACCTGGCCGCGGTGGTAGCTCTGGTGGTTCAAGACGTGAAAGACGGCGCGCCAGAGGACGTAGGTCCAGGCTTCGCCCTTCAAGTTCACATACGTGAAGGGGCGCTCCAGCGCCTCGTCGCTCAGACCGTTTAGAAACGCCCGCAGCTCGCGCTCCACCACGCTCCAGCGCTCCGAGATCGCGGCCAGGGTGGGGAACTTCTCAGCCGACAGCAGCGATTGCGGCGACCGCCCCCGCCATCGCTCCAGCCAGATCCACTCGACCGCAACCAGGTGCGCGAGGGAGTCGCGCACTGAAGGGAAACTGGCGCCCAGCGGACGCAGAAACTGCTCCTGGGAGAGCGCAGCGCAAGCCTGTAGCTGCCGATCGCGGGCCCAAAAGTTGTAGTCGATGAGTTCGCGGAGAGCCTTTGAAAGAATCATAGTGTCCTCAAGCCGGCGGCGGCGATCTGAGCGATGTCGAGCAGCTCCGGCGGCTCGGAAGCGGCCGCAGCCAGGCCATCGCGAAGCATGGTGTTGCAGAAGGGGCAGGCGGAGGCGACCACATCGGCTCCGGTCGAGAGCAGTTGCTCGGCGCGCTCGCGGTTGACCCGTTTGCCTTTCTCTTCGCCGAGGAAGACGAGCCCGCCGCCCGCGCCGCAGCAGAATCCCCGCTCCCGCGCGCGTGCCGGTTCCACCAGTTTCGCGCAGCGCCCGATCACGGTGCGCGGCTGGTCATACACGTTGCGGTAGCGGCCCAGGTAGCAGGCATCGTGGTAGACCACCCTGCGGGATTCCGCTCCGTTCCGCGGCAACGGCGCGCCGAGCCGCGCCAGCAGCTCGCTGTGATGTTCGATGGGGACGGCGCCGCCGGCCTCGCGCCAATCCTCGCCGATGGTGCGCACGCAGTGCGGGCAGATCGAGACCATCTTCTTCACGCCGCTCTGCCGGATGTGCTCGAGGTTTTGCTCCGCGAGCTGGGCGAACAGCAGGTCGTTCCCCAGGCGGCGCACCGGATCGCCCGAGCACCGCTCGCGGCGCAGCACGCCAAAGCTGACGCGGAGGTGGCGGAGCACCTCCGCCAGCGCCACCACGATCTCGCGGCCGTGGGGATCGTAAGAGCCCATGCAGCCCAGCCAGAGGCAGTATTCCTGGGAGCCGTCGAATAATGGCAGGCCGCTTTTCTGGATGAACTTCTCGCGCTCGCTGTGCGGAAAACCGAGAGCGTTGCCGTGGCGCTCGAGTTTGAGAAACAGGTCCGTGCCGTACGAGTCTTCCCACTTGCCGGTGTTCACGGCGCCGCGGCGCAGCCCGACGATCACGGGCAGGTGTTGGATCCCAACCGGGCACTGGAACTCGCACGCCCCGCAGGTTGTGCACTGGAACGCGGCCTCCATGGAAAGGTGCTTGCCCAGTAGCGGCGCCTCGCCCGCCGGTCCGAACTCGTTCAGGTAGGCGCGTGCGCCGAGGATGACTTCTTTCGGGTTGAGCGCCTTGCCGGTGTTGTAGGCCGGGCAGTGCTCGGTGCAACGGCCGCACTCGACGCAAGTGTAGGCCTGCAGGCTCACGATCCGCGTGACGTCCTTGCCGGTATCGAGGCCGAAGTCCTCGTCGCCCGCCAGGGGTGGGATTCTGCTGAAACCGTCGCGCTCCAGAAACACCGTGAGCGGGCTCAGCACGAGGTGCAGGTGCTTGCTGCGCGGGATCAGCGGGAGGAAGAACAGAATGGCCAGCGTGTGCGTCCACCAGTTGGCTTTGATGCCGGGCTGCCAGAAATTGAGCAGGTAGGTCGCCATGAGCGCGAAGATCAGAAACGCGATCAGGCCGGATTCGGGCGAGAGCGGTCCGAGCCACCGCGGCCGGACGAGAAAGCGCCGCACGGCCAGGCCCGCGATCGAAACCGCTACCGCGGCCGCGAACACGGCGACGAGTGCGAAGTAGAACCGGCCGAAGCCTCCGCGGTCGAGAAATGCGAGCCCGAAAACAGCGGCGAAATGGTTGATGGTGATCAGCGCGAAGAGGCAGAACCCCCAGAAGACGAAGGCGTGCGCCAGGCCCGGCCACAGCCGCTGGCCTATGACGAGCTGCTGGAATACCACCTCGCGCAGGAACCGCCGCAGACGCGGGCCGACGGGGCGCAGCGAGAAATCCGCATCCGGCTTCGACCTCAGAATGGTTACGATCACCCGCCCGGACCGGCGCAGGAACCCGTAGGCCGAGACAACAAGAAGAATCAGCAACAGCGCCAGCTCGAGTGAGGAAAAGCGCATGGAGTTCCTGTCCGAATTTAACACGCGGGCGGGGAAGCGTTCCGGCGGGCGAAGGGAGTCCGCAAGCGGCGTACTCGGCATGGCCAGGCCGGCGGCCCCCCGTTCTTTCACAGTCCCGTCAGGGACGGTAGCATGCCACACAGGCTAGAATCGGACCTGGGGGTTACGCGTGCGCCTGATTCTCGCTGGGGTCGCCGGCTTCATTGGCTCGCACCTCGCAGACCGTCTGCTGGCCGAAGGGCACTCCGTCGTCGGCGTCGATAACTTTCTGACCGGGTCGACGGCCAACATCGCGCACCTCCGAGGCCACCCGCGCTTCGAGTTCATCCGGCACGATATCTGCGAGCCGCTCGATGTCCCCGATCCCGTGGATGGAGTGCTCAATCTCGCCTCGCCCGCGAGCCCGAAGGACTATCTGGAGCATCCCATCGAGACGCTGGCGGTGGGATCGTCAGGAACCCGCAATATGCTCGAGCTGGCGCGCCGGAACAACGCCCGCTTTCTGCTTAGCTCCACCTCGGAATGCTACGGCGATCCGCTCGAGCACCCGCAAAGCGAGGCTTACTGGGGCAACGTGAATCCGGTGGGGCCGCGCTCCTGCTACGACGAGAGTAAGCGGTTTGCCGAGGCGCTTACGATGGCAACCCACCGCACTTACAACGTGCGCTCCAACATCGCGCGCATCTTCAACACGTACGGACCGCGCATGAAGCTAGACGACGGCCGGGTGGTGCCGGCGTTTCTCGGCCAGGCTCTCCGCGGCGAGCCGATCACGATTTTCGGCGACGGCTCGCAGACGCGCAGCTTCTGCTACGTGACCGACATGGTGGATGGCCTCTACCGTCTGATGCTTTCCGACGAGCGCTACCCCGTCAACCTGGGCAATCCCAGCGAGATGACCATCCTCGAGTTCGCGCAGCGCATTCAGGCCCTGACGGGCAGCGCCAGCCCGATCGCCTTCCGGCCGCTCCCACAGGACGATCCGAAGCGGCGCCAGCCCGACATCGGCAAGGCAAAGCGCCTGCTCGGCTGGGAACCGGTGGTGGCGCTCGATGACGGCCTGCGCCAGACGATCGCTTATTTCCGGGGGCTCGCCGCAGCGGACCGGCCCGCCGCCGCAGTGTAGTGCGGAGGGCGCGCCGGGAGGCACCGCTTTCGGCTGGCGCCCCCCCGCGATCAGCGTCTGCGGAGCCTTTTGTTACGCCCGTGGTGAACGACTCTTTCCGGTCAGCATTTGGTGGTCCCCGGAATCAGCCGCATCATATCGCGCGAGCGGTAGCCGATGTTCGCGCCTTGAGGTGGCAGGGCAGGTGATAGGCGGCCTTCCCCGGCTTGGACCGGAAATCGCGGCAGAAACTACCCTCCTGTTTCAGCTCGAACAGGAACTCGCAGGTCGTGGGTGGCCGCGGCAACCTCGCGCGCTTCCGGTGTGCCCATCAGTTCGGGAACGGCGTCCTTGTCCGCTGCCATAGTGTCATCTCCCTAATCCCCAGGCGGCGAGCCGCCCGGGATTCATTGTTAGATACCTGATTATCGGCCACCGTGGAGGCACGGCGGAAAGTTATATGGGTGCAGGCCGGCCCTTCGAGGTCGCAGGAGTCTGCCGCTTGTGGGACAGGCCGTTTGGCCCGCGCAGGGCAGGCGGAACCGCGTGCCCCACGCACCAGTTTGTTATGCTCAGTTCTTCATGACGAAACAACACCTTGCCGCGGTCGTCCTCGCCGTGTGCGCGCCGTTCGTGGCCGCCGCGCAGGAGGAGAAGGTCGACCTTTCCGTGGTCAATCGCATTCGGGCCGAGGCCTTCGAGAATTCGAAGGTGATGGACCACCTCTCTTACCTGACCGACGTCTACGGGCCCCGCATCGCGGACTCGCCGAACTACCTCGACGCGGCCGGCTGGGCCGTGAAGCAGCTTCAGGGGTGGGGTCTCGAAGACGCCAAGCTCGAAAAGTGGGGCACGTTCGGGCGGAGCTGGAGGTGGACGCGGTTCGCCGCACACATGACTGCGCCCCAGCAGACCTCGCTCATCGGGGTGCCGCTGGCCTGGTCGCCCGGAACCCCCGGGGTGGTTGGCGGAGAGGTGGTCCTGGCGCCGATGCGCAACGTCGAAGACGGCGCAAAGTACAAGGGCACGCTTCAGGGCAAAATCGTATTCATCGAGGAGCCGCGCGAGCTGAAGCTGCACCTCGAGGCCGATGCCAAGCGTTGGAGCGATGCTGACTTGGCGGCCCGCGCTTTGGCGCCCGAGCCGGGGGAGATCCCGCACTATGGGCCGCCGGCCGCCGCGTTGCGCCCCGGCGAGAAGCCGCCCACCCGGGAGCAGATTCAGGAAGCGCGCAACAAGCTCAACGAGTTTCTCAAGCAGGAAGGCGTGCTCGCCGTGGTCACCCCAGGCTATGCGGGCGATGACGGCACGGTCTTTGCGATGGCAGCCGGCTCGCACGACATGAAGACGCCCCTGCCGCCGGTCAGCATCGCGCTGGCCAGCGAGCATTACAACCGCATCGCCCGGCTGGTGGAGAAGAAGATCGCGGTCAAGCTCGAGATGGAAGTCCGCGCACAGATTCTGGAGGATCACCCGGAGGGAGTGAACGTGGTCGCCGACTTGCCGGGAGGCGCGAAGAAGGACGAAATCGTGATGCTCGGCGCGCACCTGGATTCCTGGCAGGCGGGCACCGGCGCCACCGACAACGGGGCCGGCTGCGCCGTCGTGCTGGAGGTCATGCGCATTCTCACGGCTCTTCATCTGAAAATGGATCGCACCGTGCGCGTCGCGCTATGGGATGCCGAGGAGGAAGGGATCATCGGCTCCCGCGAGTACGTGAAGGCGCACCTCGCCGACCGCGAGACCATGGCGACCAAGCCAGAGTACGCCCGGCTCTCCGGCTATTTCAACCTCGATAACGGGACCGGCAAAATCCGTGGCGTATACCTTCAGGGGAATGACATGATGCGGCCCCTCTTCGAGGCCTGGCTCGCGCCGTTCCACGACCTGGGGGCGGCGACCGTCACCATCCGGAACACCGGAGGCACGGACCACCTGTCGTTCGACGCCGTCGGTTTGCCGGGCTTCCAGTTCATCCAGGACCCGCTCGACTACATGAGCCGCACGCACCACTCGAACATGGACGTTTACGACCGCGCGCAGAAGGGCGATCTGATGCAGGCGGCGGCCATCATGGCGTCGGTCGTCTACGACGCCGCCACGCGGCCGGAGATGCTGCCGCGCAAGCCCATGCCGAAGCCGGAGCCGAAGAAGTAGGGCGCGCGTATGAGCACGGCCAGCCGGGTGCGGTGGTTCGTTCTGGCGCTGCTGGTCGTCTCGATCTTCATCAACTTCATCGACCGAAGCAACCTGTCAGTGGCGGTCACGGACATCGAGAGGGAGCTCTCGCTCAACGACCGGCAGGCGGGTCTCCTGCTGAGCGGATTCTTCTGGACGTACGCGCTGTTCCAGATCGCCGCCGGCTGGCTGGTGGACCGCTATAGCGCGTACTGGGTCTATGCGGCGGGCTTCCTGCTGTGGTCGGCCGCGACCGCGGTCACCGGCTTGGCCACCGGCTTCGCCGTGCTTTTCGGATTACGGCTGGTTCTCGGCGCCGGCGAATCGGTCGCATATCCCGCCTATTCCCGAATCATTTCGGACGATTTTCCGGAGCGGCGCCGCGGGCTTGCCAACGCGCTGCTCGACGCGGGCTCGAAAGCCGGGCCGGCGCTGGGCACGCTGGCCGGCGGTCTGATTGTGGCCCGGTTCGGCTGGAGGCCGCTGTTCTTCGCGCTGGGACTTGGAGCGCTGGT
This sequence comes from Bryobacterales bacterium, assembly GCA_963719445.1. Classification (GTDB taxonomy): domain Bacteria; phylum Acidobacteriota; class Terriglobia; order Bryobacterales; family Bryobacteraceae; genus DASWZN01. The sequence goes on along the minus strand of OY970385.1, from coordinate 39,335 downwards.
GTGGCTCGGGCCATGGGCGCTGGCGGCGCGGCAAGTCGGCGCGGGACAGCCCGTCTCCCGTGCCAGGGCCGGCGGGCCGGGGTTCTTCGAGATCGCTTCGAAGCGCGACGCCTGGGGCACCTTTCTGGTCTTGTTCGGCGGCAACTACGCCTGGTTCTTCATCCTGACCTGGCTCCCCGCTTACCTTGAAAAGGAGCGCGGCTTCTCGAAAGACCAAACGGCGATCTTCGGTTCGTTGCCATTCTGGGGGATTGCCGCCACGGCGGTGGCCGCCGGCTGGGCGTCGGACCGCCTGATCGCAAATGGTTACGGCGTGTCGCGGGTGCGCAAGACGTTTGCCGTCGCGGGCCTGCTGTTGACTACGCTCATCCTGCCCGCCTCCATGCTCCGAAACCACAGCGCGGCGATGGCGCTGCTCACCGTCGGGTGTCTCTCCTACGGCCTTTACTCCGCGAATGTGTGGGCGATCACACAGACGCTCGCCGGGCCGGCGGCGGGAAAGTGGACGGGAATACAAAACTGCATCGGCAACCTGGCAGGAATCGCTGCACCGTACGTTACGGGATTAATCAAGTTTAACACAGGGCATTTCTTCTACGCTTTCGCCGCAGCCTGTTTTTGGCTGGCCGTCGCCGCGTGCTCGTGCCTGTTCATCGTCGGAAGGGTCGAGCCCGTTCGCTGGCGGCGGTAGAGGCGCGGCGGAGTCCATAAAGTCTTTCAATAGGACCATTGCTTTTGGCCGAGAATGAGCGTATAAGAAATGCACAATGGCCAGAAAGACCATTCTGGTGGTCGACGACGAGCCGCAGATACGATCGCTGGTGAAGAGCGTTCTTTCGCGGCGGCGCCACCGCATTCTGGAGGCCTCCGACGGTGTCGAGGCGGTTGAGGTCTTCGAGCGCCCGGGCGTCAAGATCGATCTCATTCTCACCGACGTCATCATGCCGCGCATGGATGGCATCGAGCTTGCCGGGCGAGCCTCTTCCCAGTCACCGAAACTGCGCGTCATCTACATGTCCGGAAAGTGCGAAGCGGACGCCGTTCGCCGGGATGTCGATACCAAAGGGTTTGGATTTGTGCGGAAGCCCTTCAACATCGGAGAGCTGGATCGAAAGGTGAACCAGTTTCTGGTCAAGCCTGCCGCGAAGGCCAGTACCAAGGGGCGTTAGCCCGCGCCGGAACAGAGCCGCGACCAGAGGGAGCGTTCCAGATCAGTCCTTGGCCAGCTCGATCGCGGTTGCGCTCCGCTCGATCCGTTTCAGTCCCGCCAGTTTCTCTTCCAGACGGCGGATCTCGAGTCGCAGGGCCGGCAGATCGGTCGGAGTCGGCGTACAGGCCGCGATGCGCAGGCCGGCGGCGGCGCCGTCATCGCCGGGCTCTATCGATTTCGGGGGGTTGCGCTGTTCCTTGGGCTCGTTGCCATTGACGGGCTCGCCGTGGCCGTCCTCCCACCAGACCGTGGAATCGACGGCGTATTTGGCAATCAGGTCCATCAGGACGTGCACGTTTGAGGCTTCTTCCGTGCTGAACCGCCGCGTCTCGCCGTCGAAGGTCATGGTGGCGTCATCCAGGCTGATCTGGTAGTTCTCCACCGTGGCCGGTTGGTAGAGTCGGCCGGCGCTGGTGGCGCCGCTCGAGATCATCCACGTCAGCTCGTGGCTTACCGAGTTCCAGGTCACGGACTCGAGCCGGCGCGACGACTCCGCCGCCTCCGGCTCGTCCGGCTGAGCCGTCCGCAGCTCGACGGCAAGGTTCTGGCTTCGCCCGCCCCCCTGCTGCGCACACCCGATCGCCGGCAGCGCGAGCAGCGCCGCCAGGCCGAAATGAACGGCCGATTGCATAGTTGCCCCCTCCGAGTGGTATCGCCTACACATTGGATTCCGGCAGCCGCCCGGAGGTTGCCGGTCCGGCGAGAAAAGCTTTGCGCTATTCGTAGCGCAGAGCTTCCACCGGATCGAGGCGCGCGGCCTTCACCGCCGGCCAGACGCCGAAAAACAGTCCCACCGCCACCGACACGCTGAAGCCGGTGACCACCGCCCAGATGGGAACCTCCGAAGGCAGGGAGGGCATCAGCACGCCGATGAGCATCGTCACCAGGATGGCGAAAATGATGCCCACAATCCCGCCGACGCCGGTCAGTGCGGTCGCCTCGGCCAGAAACTGGGTCACGATGTCGACGCGGCGGGCGCCGATGGCCTTGCGGACGCCGATTTCCCGGGTCCGCTCGGTAACACTGACCAGCATGATGTTCATCACGCCGATGCCGCCCACCAGCAGTCCCAGCGCGGAGATGGCGATCGAAACCATCACGATCAAGCCGGTGATCTGGTCGAACTGCTTGACGATCTGGTCGGCGGTGGTGAGCGAGAAATCGTCTGGTGCGCTGGCCGGGGTGCGCCGGATTTTTCGCAGGATTCCCTGCACCTCGTCGTAAGCCTGATCCCGCAGGCCGGGCCGCGCCCGGGCAGTGATCACGTAGCGGTCGAGCTGCGGGTAGCGGAGTTGCGCCGTTCTGAGCGGCATCGTGATCTGCCGGTCCAGGCCATTCTCGCCGAAGAATCCTCCCTTGGCCTTTTCGAAGACGCCCAGGACGACGTATTCCGCGCCATCCATGAGGATGGTTTTCCCCACCGCGCGGCCATCCGGGAACAGCACCTCGGCGATCCGCTGGCCGAGCAGCACCACGTGGGCGGCGCGCCGGTCCTCCTCGGGCGTGAAGACCCGGCCGGCCATCAGGTTCCGCGGCGCGATGGCGAACCCGTTGGGCGAGATGCCGCCCACTGCGATCTGGTCGGTGTCGATGCCTGGCACCTTGGCTGTGATCGCCTGGCCGTTCATCATCGGCGGAATAAACAGCGAGATGCCGGCATCCAGCACCGACGGGCAGAGGCGCTTGACGATGTCAGCGTACTCGGGGCGAATCGCTTTCCGCTTGGCCTCCTTGGGAGGGACGAACGGGGCGCTCGGGTCGCCGCTGGTCTTGGACAGGAAGATGTTGTCGGGTCCGAATTCCTCGAAGAACTGTACCACGCCTTTGCGCAGCCCGGTGAGCAGCGAGCTCACCGTGACTACGGTCGTGATTCCGATCACGATGCCGAGCACGGTCAGCAGCGAGCGAAAGCGGTGCAGCCAGACCGCCGCCAGCGCCATCCCTACGTTCTCTCCCCAGCTCACCCGCATGGCTACTCCAACCTCAGCGCGTCGACCGGATCCAGACGCGCCGCCCGCCGGGCCGGGTACCAGCCGGAGACGATTCCCACGGCGCTCGACACGAACACCGAGAGCGCTATGTAAGGCACCGTGACCCGCAGCGTGATGTCGAACAGAGCCGAAAGCAGGGCAGTCAGCGCGGCGCCGCACAGCACCCCCACCGCTCCGCCGGCCGCCGCCAGAAGCACCGCCTCGATCAGGAATTGCAGCCGGATGTCGGATTGCCGCGCGCCGAGCGACTTGCGTATTCCGATTTCGTGGGTGCGTTCGGTCACGCTCACCAGCATGATGTTCATGATTACGATCCCGCCCACCACCAGCGAGATGCCGGTCACCGGCACGATGACCGCGGAGATCATGCCGAGGATCTGGTCGATGAAGGAGCGGACGGCGTCGGGCGTGAGCGTATCGAAGCGGTCGGGCTGGCCGGGGCGGGCGTGGAAGCGGGTGCGCAGCGCCACGCGCGTGAGGTCGAGGGCCTCGTCGAGCTCCATTCCCGTCTCCGGGCGCGCACGGCCGAAAATCGAAATCGACTGGCTAGGGCCGTACAGCCGCGTATACACGGTGGCCGGAATATAGACGGAATTGTCCAGGCTGCGGCCGAACGAGGAGCCGAGCTTTTCCTGAATTCCTATCACCAGGAAGTCGATCCCGCTCAATTTGAGCGTGCTTCCGATCGCCGCGGAGCTGGGAAACAGGCTGTTGCGTATGTCCAGCCCGATGACGCAGACGTATTGTTTGGCACGCTCTTCCTGGTCGGTGAAAAAGCGGCCCTCGGATAGCGAGACGTCGCGCAGTTCCGGCAGCGCGGCGGAAACGCCCAGGATGCTGGCATCCTCGTAAACGTTACTCTCGTGCTTCACGTCCTCCGAGCGCTGCCGGTAGATGCTGTAGAGGATCTGGCTGCCGGCCACCGTCTCCAGGTACTTGAGGTCCTCCGGCCGGATGGGCCGGTTCTCTTTGAGCTTCCTGAAGTACTCGTTGCGGCCCACGGCGGACGCGACTTGCGCCACCAGGAAGGTCTTGCTCCCAAACACCTTCGCCGTGCTCTCATCGGCGTAAGCGCCCAGCCCCTCGATGGCCGAGCCGACCAGGATCACGCTGGCCACGCCGATGATCACTCCCAGCAGGGTCAGGAAGCTGCGCAGCTTGTGCGCCCGGATCGAATCCAACGCCAGCCCGGAAGCGGTGGTCAGGTCGTAGCGATAGCGAACCAGTCCGGAGCGGAGGGATTCCTCCACGCCCGGCGCGCCGACCACCGAAAAATCGACTCTATTCTTCGTCATCCAGCACCGTTTCAGTATAGTACGGGGCTGCTCTGCGGTGAGCCGCGACCCTCAGGGAGCGAAGATGTCGACGTGGCGCAGGGACGGCAGGGTGCCGGGAGAGTCTCGACGCGGCAGGCTAAGAGCCTGCGCCCCGCCCCTTTTTGGCCTCTGCTTCGGAGCTTCGATCTTGTCTATTACGATGGTGGCTCTGCTCGAATCAGGTTCAGACGGCGGTCCCCGCCCTTGCTTTCAATGAATTCTCTTTAGAAAGCCGCCCGGGCTGAAGGTCAGACCGAACTTTTCGCGGCTGGTGTCGCGTACAAAGCTGGAGTCTTGCGCCAGAAACTCCTCGACGGCCTCCGCCGGACCCGGGCCGAACTGCCGGTTCACAGGGTGTCCGTTCAGGTTCGTGTCATCCACCACCACGTAGCTCCCCACGCTGGCCATCTTGCCGTAGATCCGCAGCTCCTCCAGCACGTGGTGCATAGCGTGGTCCGAGTCGAGCGTCACGAGCACCTTGTCTGAAGGCTGGATGAAACTCTTCACCCTCTCGACGACCTCTTCCGCGGTCGAGGAGCCATGCAGGTAAGTGATGCGGTCATGCCGGGGCCTCCCCGGCGCTTCTTCCACGTCAACGGTGATCACTCTTCCGCGTTTCATCAGGTCGCATAGCGATGCGTAAAAATAGGCGCTTCCACCGTCGCGCGTCCCCGTCTCGATGATTACGTCCGGCTGGATTTCAAACAGGATCTCCTGGTAGATCCACAAGTCCAGGGGAACGCGTTGCACCGGCACGCCCAGCCAGTAGGTGTTTCTCCAGGTGGTGCGGTAGTTGGAGTGGTACAACAAATGGAACGCCGTTGTGATGTCGCGGCTGATTCTCCGCGCCATCCACGGACGGCGCTTGATGATCCGCAGGGTTGCCGGCAGCGGCAGTATTTCTGCCAGAAGGGTCTTTGGATTCAGTGATGCGAGCCTCATGCGCTCCCCTTGTGAAAAAGTGCCCTTGCCTGGTTATGCCACCGGCGGGCCTCCGAATGGCGGCGGCTGAAGATGAGGCGTCGCCCGGCGATGCGAACGTTACAGGGGGTGGCGCGGACAATCGCACGGCGCCCTCCCGGCCCCGCACCAGCGGGGCGGTTGGACGTAAGATCGTCTTATGCATTCCCTCACCCGACGCGGCTTCGCCGCGCTCACATTGGGTAGCGGCGCCGGCGCAGCCGCATGGGCCCAGCAGGCGGCGCGAGAGATTACGGCGGCCTCGGTGCCCGGAGATCCGGCAGCGCCCGGCCCTCAAGAAGGCACGCTTCCGGAGGAGGAGCCGTTCCGAGGCGAGCTGCACTTCACCCGCAAAGACGTCCAGCGGAAGGTCCAGCCGTTTGCGGGCGCCCAGGTCCGGCTGCTGCCGAGCCGGTTCCTAGACGCGCAGCACGCCGACCAGGAAGTGCTGCGGCGAATTCCCTTCGAGCGGCTGATCCACACTTTCAGACTCAATACCGGCATCTCTTCCTCCGCACAGCCACTGGGCGGCTGGGAGAAGCCGGATTGCGAGGTGCGCGGCTGTTTCGCCGGCCACTTTCTTACCGCCAGCGCGCAGATGTACGCCTCCACCGGGGAGGAAGAGCACAAAGCGAAGGGCGACGCCATCGTCGCCGGGCTGGCCCAATGCCAGGCTCGCCTTCGCGGCGGCTACCTCAGCGCGTTCCCGCTGGAATTCTTCGACCGCCTGGAGGCCCGCCGGGAGGTCTGGGCGCCGTTCTACACGATCCACAAGATCATGGCCGGCCTGCTGGACATGTACCAGATGTGCGGCAACAAAGAAGCCCTCGAGACAGTGGAAGGTATGGGACGCTGGGCCGACTCCTGGACGGCCCGCCTGCCGGAGGAGCGGCTGCAAGCCGCGCTCGACACCGAATACGGCGGGATGAACGAAGTGCTCTACAACCTCGCCGCGGCCACCGGCGACAACCATTTCGCGGAGGCAGGAGACCGCTTCACCAAGAAGCGCTTCTTCAATCCTCTGGCCCTGCGTTGCGACCGGCTGCGCGGGCTGCACACCAATACCCACATACCGCAGGTCACCGGGGCGGCGCGCCGCTACGAGCTAAGTGGCGATCCGCGGTTCCGCGATGTCGCCAGCTTCTTCTGGGACGAGGTGACCGGAACCCGCTGCTATGCCACCGGCGGGACGAGCAACAACGAGGGTTGGCTCGCCGGGCCGAACAGGCTGGCGGAGGAGCTGAGCCGGGGCGAAGCGACTAACGAATGCTGCTGCGCCTATAACATGCTCAAACTCACCAGAAGACTCTATACCTGGAACGCCGACCCACGTTACTTCGACTATTACGAGCGCGTGCTGTACAACCACCGCCTGGGCACGATCGACCCGCGGACCGGGGCGACCCAGTATTATCTCGGCATCGTTCCCGGCTCGTGGCGTACCTTCAATACCGAGTACGATTCGTTCTGGTGCTGCACCGGGACAGGCGTGGAAGAGTACTCGAAGCTGAACGACAGTATTTACTATCACGACGACGACGGCCTGTATGTGAACCTCTTCATCCCCTCCGAGGTGAACTGGGCGGAGAAGGGTGTGCGGGTGCGGCAGGAAACTAACTTCCCGGAAACTGCGGGTACCATGTTGCGAGTTAGTTGCACCGCGCCCACGGCCATGTCGCTCTTCGTTCGCATCCCGGCCTGGGTATCCGGCGCGGCGGTGGTGAAGATCAACGACCGGCCCATGGAGGTCTCGGCGAGTCCCGCCAGCTACGTCAGAATCGCCCGCACGTGGGCCCAGGGCGATCACGTGGAGATTGGCCTGCCGATGCAGTTGCGCCTGGAGCCGATGCCGGACGACCCGGGAACGCAGGCGGTTTTCTACGGCCCCCTCCTGCTGGCCGGCCAGTTCGGCCGCGAAGGGCTGACTCGCGAACTGGTGATTGGGGCGATGGGACCGCAACTGAAGAAAGCGCCGCCGCTGGCGCCGCCTTCGCTAGCCGCGGCGGAGATCCGGCCCGCAGACCGGCCGCTTACCTTCCGAACAGCCGGCGCGGAACTCGTCCCCTTCAACCAGGTCTCGGATCAGCGCTATACGGTGTATTGGAAAGTAAGTTGAAAGCTACGCGTCGAGGGCGGGACTGACTAAGTCCACTTTTTCCCCAACGCCTCCAGGTTGGCGCGCACGAGGTCCTCTGGCGTCATGGCAATCCGGAACTCTACCTCGGCGTTGAACGTCAGAAACCACGGCTCGGCCAGGATCGGGACATCGGACGGATCCTTGACGTCCACGACCAGGGTGCCGCCACGGCGGCCGTTTTGCTCGGTGAAATAAGCGGCCTCGGGTTTAATGGTCTCGAGGATTCGCTGCATCTTCTGCCCAACCGTGCCATCGCGAACGGCAGCGTTGAACGGTTCGAGTGGAAGCTGAACGTGCATCAGCATGCGCATGATTGACCTCCAACTGTTGCTCCTGCTTGCCGGCCGGCTCGGCCGGGAAGGTTACACGATCCGTGGAAAAGTAAGCCGGCTGCAGCTATGCCGCGCCGCTGGCCCGGGTCCCGGCAACCTGGTACGTCGCCCGCCATTCCATCTCGATCTGTGTCGGGGAAGTCAAACGCCCCCGGTAAGTCCCGTTGCCCGTTATGCCGTGAAACTTACCGCTGCCGCCGGTGAACGTAAAGGTGCCTTCGGTGGTGGCCGCCCCGCCCGCTGCTGTGAGCGTACCCTCGAAAGTGCCCCAGTCGCGGTCGCCGTTTGAGCGCTGGTTGACGAAGTAGCCGCGCTGGGTGCCGTGTCCCGACTGAACGTCAGTGGTGCCCCAGTAATTCAGCCGCGAGCCATTCCAGTCGGGATCCGCGGACCTTTGCACGCCAGTGACTTCCGCCGCCTGCAGTTCATGGTTGGGTAGATCGCTCAAGCAGAACAGTGCCTGCGAGCTCACGTTCCCAGAAAACGATCCAGCAACATTCGGCATCTCGCCCCTCCTTACCCTGTAGGTAAGTCTGTACCGGGCGCGAACGTTTGTCAAGCGGGCAACAACACAGCGGATATCTGCGAACTGTAACTCCGAATAGAATCGCGCGCAGTTTTGGGTTGCGGCGCTTAGGGTTTCTTCTTGCCCTGGGCCGCGACGGCATCCATGGCCGCCTTGATCTTTTCCTGGTCGCCGAGATAGTAGTGCTTGAGCGGCCGCAGCGAGGGATCGAGCTCGTAGACCAGCGGGATACCGGTGGGAATGTTCAGCCCGACAATCTCCCGGTCCGAGACATCGTCCAGGAACTTCACCAGCGCCCGCAGGCTGTTGCCGTGCGCGGCGATGATGACACGCTGCCCCGATGACACCGTTGGCGCGATGGTCTGGTGCCAGTACGGAAGGAAGCGCGCGACGGTGTCCTTCAGGCACTCCGTCAGCGGGAGATCAGCCTCCGCCAGACTTTTGTAGCGCCGGTCGTGGCCCGGCCACCGCGGATCGGACTTCTCCAGAGCCGGCGGGCGGATGTCGTAACTCCGGCGCCAGATCTTCACCTGGTCCTCGCCGAACTTCACCGCGGTTTCGGACTTGTTGAGCCCCTGCAAGGCGCCGTAATGCCGCTCATTCAGCCGCCAGGACCGGTAAACCGGAATCCACATCAGATCCAACTCATCGAGGACCGTCCACAGCGTGCGGATGGCGCGCTTGAGCACCGAAGTGTAGGCCACGTCGAAGGTGTAGCCTTCCTGCTTCAGGGCGCGCGCGCCCTCCAGCGCCTCGGCCCGGCCCTTCTCCGACAAATCGACATCGGTCCAGCCGGTGAAGCGGTTCTCCTTATTCCAATCGCTCTCGCCGTGACGAACTAAGACTAGTTTGTGCATGATGAACCTCAAGGAATGGTGGGGCAGGCTGTCTGGCCTGCCCCGGGCGCGATCACGCCATCTGCCGCAGGGCCTTTTTTCCAGCGAATTCCGCCGCCGAGCCGAGCTCTTCTTCGATGCGCAGCAACTGGTTGTACTTCGCGAGGCGGTCGATGCGGCTGGCCGATCCGGTCTTGATCTGTCCGCCGTTGGTAGCCACCACCAGGTCTGCGATGAAAGCGTCCTCGGTCTCGCCGGAGCGGTGCGAAACTACCGTGGTGTAATTGGATTCGGAGGCCATGCGCATGGCAGCTAGCGTCTCGGTGACGGTGCCGATCTGGTTCAGCTTGATCAGGATCGAGTTGGCGATGCCCTGCGCGATCCCGCGCGCGAAGATCGACGTGTTGGTGACGTAGATATCGTCGCCCACAAGCTGGATCTGCTTGCCCAGCGTCTGGGTCATCAGCTTCCAGCCCGGCCAATCGTTCTCCGCCATGCCGTCCTCGATGGAGCGGATCGGGTACTGGCGCACCCAGTTGGCCCAGAACTCCACCATCTCTTCGCTGGTCCGCTCGCTCTTGTCGGACTTCTTGAAAACGTAGCGGCTCTTTTCCGCGTCGTAGAACTCGCTCGCCGCCGGATCGAGGAAGATGCCGACCTCGTCGCCCGGTTTGTAACCGGCCTTGGTGATCGCCTCCAGGATCAGGTTCAGCGCCTCTTCGTTCGATTTCAGGTTGGGCGCGAAGCCGCCCTCGTCGCCCACTGCGGTCGAGTAGCCGGCCTTCTTCAGCACGCCCTTCAAGGTGTGGAAGATCTCCGAGCCCGCGCGCAACGCCTCGGAGAAGCGTGCGACGCCGTAGGGCGCGATCATGAATTCCTGCACGTCCACAGAGTTATCGGCATGCGCGCCGCCATTGAGGATGTTCATCTCCGGCACGGGCAGCACGTGCGCGCCGACGCCGCCCAGATACCGGTACAGCGGCATGTTGCGGCAGGCCGCCGCCGCGCGCGCCGAGGCCATCGAGACCGCCAGGATCGCGTTGGCGCCCAGCCGCCCCTTATTGGGCGTGCCGTCCAGGTCGATCATCGCCTGGTCGAGCTCAGCCTGATCCGAGGCTTCCTTGCCTTTCAGCGCCGCCGCAATCTCCCCGTTAATATTGCGGACAGCCTGCAGCGTTCCCTTGCCGAGATAGCGCTTCTTGTCGCCGTCGCGCAGCTCGACCGCTTCATGCTCGCCCGTGGAGGCGCCCGAAGGGACCGCCGCGCGCCCCATGGCGCCGCAGCCCAGCCACACGTCCGCCTCGACCGTCGGATTGCCGCGCGAATCGAGAATCTCTCTGCCTGATATTCTTACGATTTCAGTCATCATTGAAAGTACGCTCCTGGAAAGTAGTCAGAAAAACATTGGCCATCGGCGGTCAGCCTGCGGCCGCCAGCCTGCTCAACCCGCCTGCTTGATCGTGTACGGCTCCTGCCCGGTATAGATCTGCTGGTCCTCGCAGATCACCACGATGCCGGATTCGGTAACCGTGTAGCCCTTGGCGCGATCGGCTTGAATGTCGTAACCAATCACGCTGGACTCTGGAATCCTCATGTTTGGCCCGATGATCGCGCGTCGGATGCGGCTGTAGCGGCCTACCTCGGCATTGTGCATCAGAATCGAGCTCTCCACCTCGCAGTAGCTGTTGATTCGAACGCCCGGAGACAGGATGCTCCGCACCACCCGGCCGCCCGAGACGATGCAGCCGCCCGAGACGATGGAGTCGATCGCCACCCCCATACGCCGTCCTTCCTGCGCAAAAACGAACTTAGCCGGCGGCATCTGAGGCATGTTGGTCCGGATCGGCCAGCGCTTGTCGTACAAGTTGAAATCCGGAACCACCGACACCAGGTCCATGTTGGCTTCGTAATAGGCTTCGATCGTCCCCACATCGCGCCAGTACTTCACCGTCTTGTCGTTGAGGTCGATGAAGTCATACGCCACAACGCGTACCTTCCGAATGCACCTCGGAATGACGTCCCTGCCGAAGTCATGCGACGAGTTCGGGTCTTCGGCGTCGCCCATCAGCGCGTGCATCATCACTTCCGTATTGAACAGGTATACGCCCATCGAGGCGCTCACCATGCCGGGGTTGAAAATCGACCGGACCGGGTTTCCGTGCTTCGGCTTCTCCTCGAAACCCTTGACCAAGTAGTCCTGGCCGATCTCCACCACGCCGAAGCGGCTGGCCTCGTCGGGCGACACCTGGATGGTGGCCAGCGTGACGTCCGCCTGGTGCAAGTGGTGCCAGGCGATCATCTCGTCATAGTTCATCTTGTAGATCTGGTCGCCCGCGAGAATCAGGCAGTGCTCCGGGCCTTCCGCCATCAAGGTCTGGATGTTCTGGAAGACCGCGTCCGCCGTGCCCAGGTACCAGTCGGCGTGAACGCGCTTCATCGGCGGAATCACTTCCACGTATTCGCCGAGCTCGGGCGAGAGAAACGTCCAGCCGTCGCGAATGTGCCGGATCAGCTCGAGCGCTTTGTACTGGGTGAGCACGAGAATGCGCCGTATGCCCGAATTAATGCAGTTGGAAAGCGTGAAGTCGATGATGCGATAGTTGCCGCCGAAGGGAACCGCAGGCTTGGCGGTATTGAGAGTCAGGGGGGACAAACGTTCCCCTGTGCCTCCGGCGAGCAGGATGGCGAGGATGTTCTGCATTGGGACCGAACGACGGCTTCCTTCTGGAGTGTATCAATGATGCGTGCTCCCGCGCAGTCTGGGGCGCGCGCCGGCCCGACCCCGAGCCAGTACCACGCGATTACAGCACCGCCCGCAACGCCAGGTTCACCATGATCATCAGCGCCGAGAACGCCGGCAGGACCAGCAGCGCCTTCTTCAGCCGCTTGGGATCCTCCCCCGCGATGGCGCCGATGATCGGCGAGCTCACAGCCAGCCCGATCCAGCCGAACATGGCGACGATTCCGATGGCGGTGGCCTTGGTGGTGGCGAACACGCTCCCGGTGATCGCCAGCACCGTCGGGAACACCGGCGCCATGGCGATGCCCGCTGCGAACACCGCCACCCAGGCCACGGCGGGCCTGCGGGTCTGGAGAGCCAGCCAGGTCGTGATCGTCATCAGCGCCGCCGCGGCCAGCGTTACCGTGTCGGGCCGCATCGTTTTGAAGAGCGGCGCCACGGCCACTCGCCCGATGAGCAGGCCCAGCGCAAAGCCCAGCGACAAAATGTTCAGCGCGCGCACCTCGGAGATCCCCTGCGCGATCAGGTGCCGCGTCAGCCAGTTCCATACTCCGACCTCACAGGCCACGTAGAGGAACAGCATCGCCGCCAGCAGCCACAGCGCCGGATGACTCAGAAGCCGGCCCGCCTCCGGGAGCGCGATTCCGCCCGCGGACCTGGCCGCCGGCATTGTCACGCCGGCGCTCACGGCCAGGGTGGCCGCCGTGGCCACCGCCGTGAGGTAGCACAAGCGGGTCGAATTGCCGCCGAGCAGGTTCGCCAGAATGAACGGAGTCGCCAAGCCGCCCAGCCCGAAAAAGACGTTGAGGAAGTTGAGCGCCGCCGCGTGCGCGGAGCCGCCCAGATCGAAGGCCAGCGCATTGGCTCCCGTGACGATCGTGCCCCCGCCCAGCCCGAGCAGGAACAGGTAGAGCACCACGGAGCCGTAGCCCTTCGAGCTGGGCAGCAGGAACAAAGCCAGAGCGATGAGCGCCAGACCGAGAACCAGGCCGGCCTTGTAACCCTGGTTGTCGATCAGCGGCCCCGCCGAGACGGAAGCGATCACCAGCCCGACCGCCTGCGCGAGGGCAATCTTCCCGTTCTGGCGGGGCGTGAGTTGGAATCGGGCGGACAGGGCGGGCAGAATCGTGCCCAGCATCGCGGCAATGAGTCCGTAAACGAAGATCGCGAAGATCGGAGCGAGCATCAGCATGGCTCCTAGAAGCCTACACGATTTGGCGTTGCGGCGCAGCTATCGGCCGTCAGCCGCCGGCTGCCCAGCGATTCCGCATCCCCCGCCCGCCGTCTGCGCTATAATCAATTCAGAGGACGAGCCGCTAGAGTGGGCGAAAGCCCACTTTTTTGTTGGCCCCGTGATAACAAGGCACAATGAACGAAGCCATCGTCGCCAGAGTGACGGAAGTCGCCCGACGTGTGGCCGAATCTGAGGGCCTGGAAATCGTTGAGGTTCAACTGCTTGGCGGGGGCAGGAAGCGGATGCTGCGAATCATCATCGACAAGCCGGCCGGTGTCTCCCACGCCGATTGCGAGCTGATCTCCCAGCAGGTGGGGACCATTCTGGATGTTGAGGACGTCGTTCCGGGAGGCAGCTACACGCTGGAGGTAAGCTCTCCGGGTGTGGAGCGCAAGCTTCGCGGGCCGGCGGATTTTAAGCGCTTTCTCGGTCGCAAGGCCAAGGTGGTGCTGCGCGAGCCGGTCGGGGACCGGCGTCACTGGGAAGGCATTCTGGCCGGCTTCGCCGGGGATGTCGTCACCCTGGAGCCATCGCCTGGAAAGACGGTCACGTTCACCGTCCAGCAGGTCGAGAAGGCGAACCTGAAATTCGACTGGTAATCCCGAACAGTCTATGAGGAAAGCATCTTGGGCACGATCTATCAATCCATTGAGATTCTGAGCAAGGAAAAGGGAATCGACCCGCAGATCATCGTTGACGCCGTCAAGGATGCGATGCTGGTCGCCGCCCGCAAGCACTTTCACACCGAAGAGGATCTCGTGGCGGAGTTCGATGCGAAGACCGGCGCCATCCAGATCTTCATCGTCAAGAAGGTCGTCGAGACTGTCGAGGACGCTCTCAACCAGCTCACCCTCGAGCAGGCCCGCGCCATCGATCCCAACGCGGAAGTCGGCTCGGAAATCAGGATACCGAAAGCGACCGACCTTCTCGGCCGCGTCTCCGCCCAGACCGCCAAGCAGGTGATCCTGCAAAAGGTCAGGGAAGCCGAGCGCGAAACCGTCTACCAGGAATTCTCCGGCCGCGTGGGCGAGCTGGTCAACTGCACGGTGAAGCGCGTGGAAGGTCCGGACCTGGTGGTGGACATCGGGAAGAACGAAGCCCGTCTGCCCAAGAAAGAGCAATCGCGCCTGGAGAGTTTCAGCGTGGGCGACCGCATCCGCTGCGTCATCAAGAGCGTCGAGAAGGCCGGCAAGGACCCGGGCGTGACCGTCTCCCGCGCGGCCCCGGAGCTGGTGATCCGCCTGTTCGAGCAGGAAGTCCCGGAGATTTACGACAGCACGGTGACCATCAAGGCCTGCGCGCGCGAAGCGGGCGAGCGTACCAAGATCGCCGTGCAGAGCCGCGACCGCGATGTGGACAGCGTCGGCGCCTGCGTCGGGATGAAGGGTATGCGGGTGCAATCGATCATCCGCGAGCTGCGCGGCGAGAAGATCGACATCATCGAGTACTCGGAAGACCCTATCGGGTTCGCGACTCACGCTCTGAGCCCGGCCAAGATCAGCCGCGTGAGCATCCTGGACCCGGAAGAGAAGCACATGGAGGTTATCGTCGACGACACCCAGCTCTCGCTCGCCATCGGCAAGAAGGGGCAGAACGTGCGCCTGGCCGCCAAACTGCTGGGCTGGAAAGTCGACATCAAGAGCGAGGAGGAGAAGCGCCAGGAGGTCGAGTCCCAGATGGCCGCGCTGGTGGTCTCCGGCGCTCCGGTTTCGGTGCTCATCGACCAGGACCTCACCGACAAGGTGATCGAGAAACTGATCGAGGCGGGCGTGGGAACGGTCGAGCAGCTCGGTTCCATGACGCCCGAGCAGCTCGAGGAGATTCCGGGAATTGGGCCGAAGACCGTCGAGGCCATCCAGGCTGCGGTGAACGGCTACTACGCGCAGTTCGAGGAAGGCGGCGCCGCCGGTGAGGCCGCAACGGCGGAAGCGGGTGAGCCGCAACCCGCCGGCGAGCCGGCGGAGCCTGCCGAGCCGCAACCCGGCGACAACGGGGCCATCGGGGCTGTCCTCGAAGAGCCGGCGGAGCCGGCCGGTCAAGCGGCCGAGGCGGCTGGCGAATCTGCGGCCGAAGAGCAGGAAGCGGCGTCCCAGACTGTGTCGGAGGAGCAGGAAGCCGAGCACGACGGCGCGTCCCAGGGCGGGCCCGCCGCGGGAACGGATTCCGAATGATAGAACTCTGCTACGATGAAGAACTCGGATTGAGTGCGCCCGGGGGTTAGGCAGCCTATGACACCAGGTCGAGGAGTGTGTCTTGGGCCGGTTCAACTGATACGTTGTTATGAAGAAAATCCGGATTAACGAGCTGGCGCGCGAGTGCGAGCAACCAAACAGCGCGATCATCGCAGTTTTGCCGCAGTTTGGAGTCACTGAGAAGAAGACGCATTCCAGCTCGATTGACGACGATGTCGCGGACAGGATCCGCCGGCATTTCGGCGTTTCTGTCGAGCACCCCGTCTCCGAGGCCGCAGCGGAAGCGGCCGAGGAACCCGAGGTTTCGGCCGGGGCGCCGGAGGCTGTGCAGTCGGCCAGGTTGGAGGCGGCCCCGGAGCCCCTGCAGGCTGGGCCGTCCGTTGCTCCTTCCTTCGCGCCCGGTCTGACCACGGAAGAGAAAATGGCCGCGCGCCCGGCCGCGCATCCGGTGCGCCCGCCGCTGCTCGGAAGGGGCCCGCGGCCCGTCCCCGAGCAGGCTTCGTCCGCACCGCCATTCGCGATGCCCGCGGCGCCGCCTTCGCAACCCGGCGCGGCTATCCGGCCGTCTGTCGCAGCCAGACCGCTGCCAGCCACTCCCCGTCCAGGCCAGATCATTTCCGGACCGCGGCAACCGTTTCCCGGAGCGCAGACGGAAGCGCCCCAGCGTCCCCAGATGCGCTCTTCGCCGAGGCTCGCTGCCGGACCGTCCCAGGGGCAGCAGGCGCCTTCCCATACCTCCGCCGTTCCGCCTGTCGCGGTGATCTCGCCGCGGGGGCCGAACCTGGCAGGCCAGCCCGCGGCCCGGCCGGTTGTGCCGCCGCGGCCCGATCTGGTGGCCCGGCTCTCGCAAACCAAGTCGGCCATGCCCGGCCAGCCTCAGCCGCGCCCCGGCGCTCCGCTTCGCCCGGCCAGCGTTCCCGTGCCCGGTCAGCCGATCTACAAGGGCCCCATCCGTCCCGGCCAGCCGTTCGTGCGCCCGCGTCCCGGCGCGCCCGGCGCTGGTCCGATGGCCAGAGGACGCGGCCTGCACCCCACCACGCCGCTGCGTCCGGAGGCTGCCACCGTACCGCCCACCGAACAGCGCCGCGGCCAGCCCCACCGCGCCCGTCCGGTCATCGATCGCGAGCGCGAGCGCGAAGGAAAGCTGCTCCATGTCCCCGTGCGCCGCGGCGAGGAAACCAGCCGCCTGGCTGAAGGCAAGCAGATCACCATTGCCGAAGGCATCACGGTCAAAGAACTCTCCGAAAAGCTCGGGCTCAAGGCCAACCTGGTCATCAAGAAACTGGTCGACCGCAAAGTTTTCGCCACCATCAACCAAGCTCTGGACGTGAAGATGGCGGAGGGTCTGGCGCGCGATTTCGGCGCCGATGTCTCCACGGTCAGCTTCGAGGAGGAAGCCACCCAGCAGCAGGAAACGCTCGCCTCCACGGAAAAAGAGGACTCCGGCCCCGTCAAGCGGCCGCCCGTGGTCACCATCATGGGCCACGTCGATCACGGCAAGACCTCGCTGCTCGACGCCATCCGGCTGAGCCGCGTTGCCGAGAACGAGGCCGGCGGCATCACCCAGCACATCGGCGCGTATCAGATCGAGAAGAACGGCCGCAAGATCACCTTCATCGACACGCCCGGCCACGAAGCGTTCACGCGTATGCGCGCCCGCGGGGCCAAGGTCACCGACGTGGTTGTCCTGGTGGTTGCGGCCGATGACGGCGTCATGCCGCAGACCATCGAGGCGATCGACCACGCCCGCGCGGCGCAGGTGCCTATCATCGTCGCCATCAACAAGATCGACAAGCCCGACGCCCAGCCGGAGCGGGTCATGCAGCAGCTCTCCGACCGCGGCCTGGTGCCCGAAAAGTGGGGCGGGGAAACCGTGATGGTGCCCGTTTCCGCCCGCACCAAAGAGAACCTGGATCTGCTGCTCGAAATGATCCTGCTGGTCTCCGATATGCAGGATCTCAAGGCCAGCCCGGGGCGCCCCGCCGTGGCCAGCGTTCTCGAAGCCAAGCTCGACCGCGGCCGCGGCCCGGTGGCCAGCGTGCTGGTGCGCAACGGCACGCTGCACAATGGCGACTACTTCGTCTGCGGTTCGGTATTCGGCAAGGTCCGCGCCATGTTCAACGACCGCGGCGAAGCCATCAAGGACGCCGAGCCTTCCATGCCGGTCGAGGTGCTCGGCCTCGATTCGCTGCCCGAGGTCGGCGACAGCCTGCAAGTGGTCACCGACACCGCCAAGGCCAAGCAGATCGTCGTCTACCGCGAGTCCAAGGCGCGTGAAGTGGCCATGGCGAAGAGCACCCGCATCACGCTCGACCAGTTGCATCGCCAGCTCAGGGAGGGCGAGGTCAAGGAACTGCCGGTGATCCTCAAGGCGGACGTCGGCGGCAGCGCGGAGGTGATCGCCGAAACCCTCCAGAAGCTCTCCACCGACAAGGTTCGCATTCAGGTCATCAGCAGCGGCGTCGGCGCGATCACGGAGACCGACGTGCTGCTGGCGTCCGCCTCCAACGCGGTCATCATCGGCTTCAACGTCCGGCCGGACCGCAACGCCGCCGCGCTGGCCGAGCAGGAAAAGGTCGATATCCGGCTGCACACCATCATTTACGACCTCACCGACGAGATCAAGCGCGCCATGAGCGGCTTGCTCGAGCCCGTCTACAAGGAGGTCTACCGCGGGCGCGCCGAGGTGCGCGAGATCTTCCGCATCAGTAAAGTCGGGACGGTTGCCGGCTGCGTGGTGATGGATGGTTCGATTCCCCGCGACGCCAACGTCCGCCTGCTCCGCGACAACGTGGTGGTCCTCACCGGCAAGCTCGCTTCGCTGAAACGCTTCAAGGACGATGCCAGCGAAGTTCGCGCCGGCCTGGAATGCGGCATGGCGCTCGAGAACTTCAACGACCTCAAGCCCGGGGACGTGATCGAAGCGTTCGCCAGCGAGCGCATCGCGCCCGAGGTTTTTGCCTGATCCGGACATGGCGGCTATCGGAGTATTGACCCTCGAGATGCGGCTCGAGAACTCGCACTCGCTCAAGGACAAGCGCCACGTGATCCAGGGCCTCAAGGAGCGCCTGCGTCACAAGTTCAATGTGGCGGTGGCGGAAATCGACTGCCAGGATCTGTGGCAGCGCGGCGTGGTGGCCGCCGTGACGGTATCGGGCGACCACGGCTACGCGGCCCAGGTTTTGCAGTCGGTCGAGAAGGAAGCCGCAACTCTGCTGGGCCCGGAGCTGGTCGGCGCAACCGTGGAATGGCTCGAGTAGCAGAGCGTGGCGCACGCTTTAGCGTGCTGGAGCGAGCTTTAGCTCTCTCGGCCCGACCGTGGGCTGAAGCGCACAGCGGCACGCTGAAGCGTGCGCCACGCCGGGGGTTGGA
Organism: Bryobacterales bacterium; assembly: GCA_963719445.1. GTDB lineage: Bacteria > Acidobacteriota > Terriglobia > Bryobacterales > Bryobacteraceae > DASWZN01. The sequence goes on along the minus strand of OY970385.1, from coordinate 20,489 downwards.
GTAGCCGCATGGATTCGCGACGTGCCGAGCGCCTCGCCGAGGCGTTGCGCGAGGAGCTGGCCGAGCTGATCGAATATGAACTCGAGGATCCCCGCCTCGCCGGCGTCACTGTTACGGCGGCCCGCCTGAGCCCGGATGGCCGCCACCTGCACGTGGCGGTGGCCGTCAGCGGCGATGCGGCCGCGCACCAACTCGCCGCCGGGGCCTTGGAACACGCCGCCGGGTACCTCCGGCGCATGGTGGGCACCCGCCTGCGCCTGTTCCGGGCGCCGGAAATCCACTTCCAGGAGGCCGACCCGGCCGGCAACCGCGTCGGCGAGCTTCTGGAGCGGATTCGGAAGAACCGCGAAAAAACTGAAAAAAAACCGTCAAACGAGCGGTAAACGACCCCGGCTCGTGCTACTTTTGTGGTTGTTGCCCTGTTTGGGCATTCATAACTTCCGAGACCGGCAGCCCACCCCTAGGGCTCTGGGTCTGAACGTTCTCATATGCGAGGTCAGGGCGGTACAGCCATGCGTGTGGCTCCAATGAACAGCAGATTTCTTGATGCCTGCCGGCGCAGGCCAACCGACGCTCGTCCGGTGTGGTTCATGCGGCAGGCAGGCCGGTATCTCAAACCCTATCGCGACATCCGCGCCAAACACGGCATCCTCGACATCTGCCGGCGCCCGGACCTGGCCGCTGCCGTCACTTTGCAGCCGGTCGAGATCCTGGACGTGGACGCCGCGATCATCTTCGCCGACCTGCTGCTGCCGGTCGAGCCCATGGGCCTGAAGCTGCGCTTCGCCGCGGGCGAGGGCCCCGTCATCGAGAACCCGGTGCGGACCTCGGAGGACATCGACGCGCTCTCCATCTCCAACACGGATGACCTGGGCTACGTGGGCGAAGCCATCGTCCAGGTGGTCAAGGCGCTGGCCGGCAAGGTGCCGGTGCTGGGCTTCGTCGGCGCACCCTTCACCATCGCCAGCTACATGATCGAGGGCGGCGCCTCGCGCACCTTCCTGCGGACCAAGCAGATGATGTACTCGAACGAGACCCTGTGGCGCCGGCTGATGGGCAAGCTGGTCGACGTTCTCGGCCCGTTCGCCATCCTGCAGGTGGCCGCCGGCGCCCGTGCCATCCAGGTGTTCGATAGCTGGGTGGGGGCGCTGGGCCCGGACGATTATGTCCGCTTCGTCGCCCCTTACTCCCGCGCCCTGATCGAGCGCATCCGCTCCACCGGCGTGCCCGTGATCCACTTTGGCACCGGCGCGGGCGGGTTCTTCCGCGAGCTGCACGCGGCCGGCGGCGACGTCCTGGGCGTGGATTGGCGCATCAACATAGACCAGGCATGGATGGACATCAGCTACCGCTCGGCGATTCAGGGCAATCTGGATCCCGCCGCGCTCTTTGCGCCCCTGCCGGAACTGAAGACGCGCATCCACGAGCTGCTCAAGCGCACGGGCACGCGGCCCGGCCACATCTTCAATCTGGGCCACGGCATCCTGCCGGAGACGCCGGTCGAGCACGTCAAGGCGGCCGTGCAATTCGTCCGCGAGTTCAAGCCGTAATGCGGGGAGAGCCTGCGGAGATTCGTGGGGCAGGCCGTTTGGCCTGCCAAGGGCAGACGGAACCGCCTTTCCCACAGGCCCCCGGAGACCGTCCGTGAAGCAGGCCGTGCTGCTGCTCGCCCACGGGGCGCCCGAGCGCGTCGAGGACGTCCCGGAGTACCTCTCCTACGTGCGTGGGGGACGCCCGACGCCGCCCGCTCTGGTCGAGGAGGTCGCCGGCCGCTACCGGCAGATCGGCGGCGGCTCGCCGCTTCTGGCCCGCACCCGCGAACAGGCCTCGGCTCTCGAGGGCGAGCTGGGAATCCCGGTCTATTTCGGGATGCGCAACTGGCGGCCGTTCATCCAGGAAACGGTGTCGCAGATGAAGGCGGATGGCGTAGAGCGTATCGTGGCCCTCTGCCTCGCGCCCCAATACTCGAAGGCCAGCGTGGGCTTCTACTTCCGCCGCGTCCAGGAGGCCAAGACCGCGGTGGGCCTCACGGCCGAAATCGTCTGGACCAAGACCTTCCACAATCACCCGCTGCTCGTCGAGGCCTTCTACGAGCGCCTCGCGCCCCTGCTGCCGTCCGAGCGCGTGCTTTTCACGGCGCACAGCCTGCCCGAACGGGTGCTCGAGCGCGGCGATCCGTACTCCACGGAGGCCAAAGCCACGGCCGGCGCCGTTGCCCTGCGCGCCGGACTCGGAGACTGGGATTTCGCCTTCCAGAGCCAGGGATTCACCGAGGACAAGTGGCTCGGTCCCACGGTCGAGTCGCGCATCGATGAATACGCCGCCGCCGGTGTCCGCGAGCTTGTGCTTGCCCCTATCGGCTTCGTCTGCGACCACGTCGAGATCCTCTACGACGTGGACATCGGCTTCCGGAGCTACGCCGGCGAGCGGCAGATCGCGCTCCGCCGTCCCGAGTCGCTGAACGATTCGCCAACATTTGCGCGCGCCCTTGCGGCCGTCGCCGGGGAGAGGCTGTGCGCGTAGTCATCGTCGGCGGCGGAATATCGGGTCTTTCCGCTGCCTACTACCTCGCCAGGCACGGCATGGCGTCAACCCTGGTCGAACGCTCGGAGCGTCTGGGCGGCGTGATCTCGACCGAACGGCGCGAGGGCTGCGTCCTCGAAGCCGGCCCCGACAGTTTCCTCGCCCAGAAGCCGTGGGCGCTGCACCTGATCCGCGAGCTGGGCCTGGGGGACGACGTCATCGGCTCGAATGACCATCTCCGCGTCACCTACGTCGTGAAGCGCGGGCGCCTGGTACCGCTGCCGGACGGGCTGATGTTGATGATCCCCACGCGGATCTTGCCGCTCCTGAGCACCTCGCTGCTCGGCCTCGAGACCAAGATCCGCATGGGCCTGGAGTGGTTCCGGCGTCCGCGCGATGGCTGGCAGCCCGACCGGTCCGTGGCCGAGTTCGTCGCCGGCCACTACGGTTGGGAAGCCGTGGACTACCTGGCCGAGCCGCTGCTGGCGGGCGTTTATGGCGGCGACCCGAGCCAGCTCAGCGTCGGCAGCGTCCTGCCGCGCTTCGTCGAGCTCGAGCGCAAGTACGGAAGCCTCACCAAGGGAGTCCTGCACGAGCGCCGCAAGGCGGCCAGGCACGCCCAGGGCCTGCCGCTGTTTCAAACGTTGAGAGGTGGCCTGGGCCAGCTCATCGACGCCCTGGTCGCCCAGACGCGGCCCGCGCCCGAGGTGCTGCACGCCGCCGCCGAAGCCGTGGAGTGCGGCGCCGGCGCCTCGCCCTGGCGTGTGCGCGCCGGTGGCGAATGGCTGGAAGCCGATCACGTGGTTTTTGCCTGCCAAGCTTACCAGGCAGCCGCGCTCCTCGGCTCCGTGGATGGCGAGATGGCGGCGCTGCTCGACGCCATCCCCTACTCGAACTCCATCACCATTTCGCTGGTTTACGACAAGGCCGGCTTCCGGCGCCCGCTCAACGGTTTCGGGTTCCTGGTGCCCAAGAGCGAGCGGCAACTGCTGGTGGCCTGCACCTGGGTCGGCACGAAGTTCTCCGACCGCGTGCCGGTGGACAAGGTTGTTCTGCGCTGCTTCGTTGGCGGCGAGGACCCGGCCGTCCTGTCGCTCTCCGATGAAGAGCTGGTCACCGGCGCGCGCGCTGAACTGCTGACCGTCATGGGGGTTTCGGAAACCCCCGCCTTCACGCACATCGCGCGCTGGCCGCGCTCGATGGCGCAGTACACCGTGGGCCACGCCGAGCGGGTCGCCCGCATCGAGTCCCGTCTCAAGCAACTCCCGGGCCTGCACCTGGCCGGCAACGCCTATCACGGCATCGGCATTCCCGACTGCGTCCGCATGGGCAAGCAGGCAGCGGAGGCGATCGCGGCCCATTAGCCCGTGGCGCGGCGGGCTGAAGCCTGGCTGAAGCCTGCGCCACGAAGTCTGTGCGAAAATCGGCTCAGGATGCGCCTTCGAGTCTTGATTGCCGCGCTGGCCCTGGCTCTCGCGAGCTACGGCTGCGGCCAGTCACAGGCCCAGCAGCCGCAGCCGGCCGCCACTCCGCACCCGCAACGGTACGCCGTGCTGGCCAACGCCGACAGCGCCCGCGACCACAAGGGCAACGTCGCCCGTGCCTATCACACCCTGCGCGCGCTCGGCTTTGACGAGCGGAACATTTTCGTAGTCTCGCCGAAGGACCGCCGCGATCCGCCCTCCAAGCGGACTCCGGTCTGCAGCCCCGTCCCGGCCCACTTCGCGCAGGTGATGGGCCAGCTCGCCTCCGCCACGCACGCCGGCGACCTCGTGGTGATTTACGGCACCGGCCACGGTGACTACGACAAGGACGGCGTGTATCTCGTCCTGCGCCACGGCAGCCTCTCGCCGGCCGACCTGCGCGCCGAGGTCGAACGCCTCCCCGCCAACGTGATCGTGATCATGGATCAGTGTTTCTCGGGTGGCTTCGTCGACGCTTTCCAGGGCACCAAAAGCAAGGCCATCGTGATCTCCGACGTCGACGGCGAGCACGAGACCTACTGCCGCTACTTCGCCCAGGCCTTCTGGGACGCCTTTCTGAACGACCACGGAGTTACCGTGCGCCAGGCCTTCGACGCGGCCATGAAAGTCCACCAAAAGGAACTCGCCGGCGATGCCGATCTGAAAGCGGACGGCGCCTACCGTTTCTTCAACGGCTTCAGCGACACCACGCTGGAGTGAGACAGTGGGACAGGCCTCCGGCCTGTCGCCGGATGACAGGCCGGATGACAGGCCGGAGGCCTGTCCTACTTACCGCCACCGGAACAGCCGCAGCGCTACGAAGAAGCTCGCCACCAGCCAGGCCGAAATGATCGCCAGCTCGCCGCTCACCTGCGTGAGCCGCGCGCCCTCGATCATGTTCGCCCGCAGCACGTTCGCTACCGCCGTTAGCGGGAGCGCCTGGATAAAGGGCTGCACCGCCGCCGGAAACCGCTCCGCCGAGAAGAACACGCCGGAGAAGATCCACATGGGCAGCATGACGAAGTTCATCAGCCCGGAGACGGCTTCGATGGTCCGCACCCGCGACGCCGTCAGCAGGCCCAACGCGCTGAAGCAGAACGCCGAGAGAATGCACAACACCGCCAGTTCCCACAGCGAGCCGCGCAGGGGAGTGCCGAAGACCGCCACGCCGAAGCCCACCAGCACGGCCACCTCCACGAACAGCAGCGCCAGCCGCGAAAACAGGAACGAGAGCAGGTATTCGGCCCGCGACATGGGCGTCGCCACCAGCCGCTTCAGCAGGTTCCTGCGGCGCGCGTCCACGATGGCGAAGCCCATCCCCCACATCCCGCTGCCCATCAGGTTCAGCCCCACGAGACCCGGAATCAGGAAGTCGATATAGCGCGAGCCCGGCTCCCGCACCAGGCTGTCGGACTCCGGAGCCGGGTCCCGCACACCCGCGGCGCGCAGGATACCGCGCTCCGCCAGCAGCCGGGCGGTCCGCCCGTCCGGGTTCGTGTCGTCGTAGCGGTATACCACGCCTCCCGACGGGCCGGCGACCGCCAGCAGCACGATCCGGCCCGTGCGCAGCCCACGCTCTCCCGCCGCCCGGCTCATCACTTCGACCGCCAGCGACTTTTCCGTGCGCAGCGCGCTCGCCAGTTGCGCGTTCTCCGCGCCGATCTTGAGCACATCCGCCGGGCGATTCCGAAAGGCGATGCCCAGCCCCGCCGCCAGCAGAATCGGAAACACGAACACCCAGAACACCGCCTCCGGTTCCCGCCGAAACTCGCGGAAGCGCACCAGCGTGAGCTGCACCTGAGGGTGATCGAAAAAGGAACGCCGCTCGGTCTCAATCTTCACGGAGGTGCCTCCCGGTGAGTGTGACAAACACATCTTCGAGCGTGGCGGAGTGCGTGCGCAGCTCGGTCAGCGCGATCCCGCGCCCATCCAATTCGTCCAGCAGCGTTGGCACCGCCAGGTGCAGTTCGGTTACTTGCAGTTGGAAGCTGCCGTTCTCGGCCCGCGCCCGGCGCACGCCCTTCAGGTGTTCCAGGACCGCTACGTCGAGCGCTCCATCGATGGCGAACTCCACCACGTGATCCACTCCGATCGAAGCGATCAACTCCCGCGCGGTGCCGAGCGCGATGACTTTTCCGTGGTCCATGATGGCGACGTGGTCGGACAGGCGCTCGGCTTCGTCCATGTAGTGCGTGGTGAGGATGATGGAGCGGCCGTCTCTCTTGAACTGCTCGATGAGCTGCCACATCTGCCGCCGCGCCTGCGGATCGAGGCCGGTAGTGGGCTCGTCCAGGAACAGGAGGTCCGGGTCGCCCACCAGTGCGCACGCGATCGCCAGCCGCTGCTTCTGCCCGCCGGAAAGCTGGCCTACCCGCGCCCCCGTCTTCTCCTCGAGCTGCACCATCGCCACCACGTCCGCCACCGCCGGCCCGCGTTCGTAGAAGCTGCGGAACAGGTGCAGCGTCTCTTCGACCGTGAGCTTGTCGGCGAGCTGGGTCTCCTGAAGCTGGACGCCCAGCCGCTGCCGCAGACGCCGCGCATCGCTGGCCCAGTTGAGCCCCAGCAGTTCGACCGTGCCGGCATCCGGATCGAGCAGCCCTTCGCAGATCTCGATGGTGGTGGTCTTCCCCGCGCCGTTCGGCCCAAGCAGCGCGAAGCACTCGCCCGTGCTGGTCTCGAGGTCGATCCCGTCCACCGCCACCACGTCGCCGTAAGTCTTGCGCAGCCCCCGCAAGCGCAGGGCGATCCCGCCATTCACCATAGCTCCAGGGGAGCACAAAACGAAAATCTTCCGCAACAGAAGGCGCTGCCGGCCGGTTCCGCCTGGTTCGGGCAGGCCAAACGGCCGGCCCCACGCTTTCGTCTACAGCCCCGGCAGTGCTGCTATCGCTCCGCCGGCGCCGCGCGGCCCGCTCACATGACGTCCACCTTGGTCTGGAGTCTGACATTGGCCGAGGAACTGCCCACCGTGATGCGAATGGGCTCCGCCTCGACCTCGTAGCGGCCGGCCTTCTCGTTCCACCAGGCCAGCGAATCGGCCGCCAAGGGGATCCGCACGGTCCGTGTCTCACCCGGTTTCAGGGTGACGCGCTCGAACCCCCGCAGCTCCTTGCGCGGCCGGTCCACCTTCGACCGCAGATGCTGCACGTAGAGTTGAACCACTTCATCTCCCGTTCGTGAGCCGGTGTTCCTTACGTCCACGCTGACCGTGATCTTGTCGTGGGTTCGCAGCCCCCTGTGGCTCACCACCAGGTTCGAATACCCGAACGTCGTGTAGCTCAGCCCGTAGCCGAACGGATAGAGCGGCTCGCCCTTGAAGTACATGTACGTGTGGCCGTGGCGGATGTCGTAATCCATCATCGGCGGCAACTGGTCGAGCGATTTCGGCCAGGTCTGGTTGAGACGGCCGCCCGGATTGTAGTCGCCGAACAGCACATCTGCCAGAGCGGTCCCCTGCTCCTGGGCGGCGTGCGTCATGTGGAGAATGGCCGGCACGTTCTCCTGGCTCCAGTTGATGGCGTACGGAAAGCTCGAAACCAGCACCATCACGGTCTTCGGGTTGGCGGCGTATACCTGCTTGACCAGGTCCTCCTGGGACAGGTTGAGCGACTCCCGGTCGCGCCCTTCGCGGCCCTCGCCCGGGTCCTTGCAGGGCTTGCTCGATACGTCCGCGTTGAACATCTTCGCCAGGTCGGTGTCGCCGCACGTGGGGTGATTGCCGACCACGACCACGGCCACATCGGAGGACTTCGCCGCTTTCACCGCCGCGTCGTTTTCGTTGTTTGCGGCGTAGTTCACCGCGACGCCGGGGCCCACCTTGTCCTTGATGCCCTGAAGCGGCGCGATCGCGTACGGGTATTGCCCGCCATAGAGGTCGATCAGGACTTCGTCCGCATGCGGGCCAATCACCGCGATCGACTTGATGGCTCGCTTATCGAGCGGCAGGAAGCCGTTCGCGTTCTTCAGCAGCACCACGGATTCGTGCGCCACGTCCCGCGCCACGCTCTTATGCTTCTCGGTGGTCCACGGCTCCTGCTCGCCGGCGCTTCCGATGGTGGCGTAGGAGACCATCGAGGGCGGGTCCAGGAGGCCCAGCCGAATGACGGTTCTGAACTTACCTCTGAGAACCGCGTCCAGGTCCGCCTCGGTCATCAGGTGGTCGCCGATCGCCTGCTTGATCTGCTGCGGAATGCTGACGAAGAACGCCAGGATCTGGTTGATGCCGCCATCTTTGATGGCCGCCACCGTCGCCTCCAGTTGCGTCTTGAAGTACTTGTGCTGGCCGACCATCAATTGCACCGCCAGCGCATCGGAAGAGACGATCCCGTCCACGCCCCACTCCTTCATGGCCAGGCTCTTCAGAATCGGATTCACGGTCATCGGCACGTGGTTCCACGCGTTGTAGGAGGCCATGAACGAGCGGGCTCCGCCTTCTACGAATCCCATGCGGAACGGCACCGAGTAATACTCGCGCAGCAGCCTCTCATCGAAGTCGGACGACGATCCCCCACGCGTAGTCTCGTTGCTGTTGGCCAGGAAATGTTTGAGCAGCGAGGCGGCCTGCCAGTACTTCGGGTCGTCGCCCTGCATGCCCTTGATCAAGGCCACGGACATGGTTCCGGTGAAGAACGGATCCTCGCCGTAGCTCTCGTTGTTCCTTCCCCAGCGCGGGTCGCGGGCCAGGTCCGCGTTCGGCCCCCACACCACCAGCGCCGTGTCCTTGTACTTCCCGCTTTGCGTAACGTAACGGGCTTCGTAGCCCTGAACGGCGCCGGCGCGGCGGATAAGGTCCGGGTCCCAGGTCTCCGCCATACCTATGACTTCCGCGAAGCTCGTGGTCGGAATCCGCTTCATGCCGAACGTGCCCTTGCGAACCAGGCCGTGCAGCCCTTCCGAAAGTCCCGCGCTCGGAATCTTGAGCCGCGGCACGCCGGAATTCGTCTCCATGCAGCCGATCTTCTCATCCAGCGTCATCAGCGACAGGATGTTGTCGACCCGCTGCTCAATCGGCAGCTTCGGATCCTGAAACGGATACTGACTCTGGCCGTACAGCGCCGCCGCGGCCACCAACGCAGCCGCCAAATGTCTCGCTTGAATCATCGGTCTCTCCTTTTCATGCAGCGGGGAGCACGAACCCGCGCTCGATCAGTTGCCGCATCAGCGCCAGGCAGTTCGGGGTGATACGCCTCAAATCCTCTCCCAGCGCCGTTGCGGTCTTCTCCAGGACCTCGCCGAGCGTGCGCGTGCCGTCGCACAACGCCACCATGCCCGCCAGGCGCAGGTCGATGTTGCCTTCGTATTGGAGCCCCTGCGCCAGCCGGATTTTCGCCGACCGGATCCGCCACGAGGCGTCCTCCCATTCGCAGACGTGGTCCAGGCGGGCGCCCTCGGCGACGCGCAGCTTCAATGCCAGCAGCGCTTCATCGGCCGTCGCCGCCTCCAGAAGATCGCGCAGGCCGAAACCGCGCAGCACGTACTCGCCGAACGGACCCGAGTTGCCCTCGGGCGCATCCTCGATCCGCAGCCAGTTCCCGCGGCCGGCCTTGCGGATCGCGATGAGGCCCGTGCTCACCGCCTCGATTCTTTCGCGCGCGTAGTAGGCGAGCCACTCGTCGTACATCCGTGCGGTCTCTTCTTCGCTAGCTTGCTCGGTATCGCGGATCCACATGTGCGCGTAATCGGCGGCATCGTGTTTGTCGGTGCGCATCACCCAGGCGTCGCAGCCGGCGCCGTCGAACCATCCGGCCAGCCGCTCTTTCCAGTCCTGGCCCTCGATGTGCGCCCAGTCGCAGACGATCTGGCACAATCCACCTTCGTTCAGCCGCTGCGCGCCTTCCCGGATCAGGGCGCGCGCGAAACCGTCCAGCGGCACGCCGCTATCGCGATAGACGAACCGGCAGGACGGGGTGAGGGCGAACGGCGGATTCGAGACAATGAGGTCGAAGGTGCGCCCGCGCACCGGTTCGAATGCGCCGCCTTCCAGGAATTCGATTTTCTCGCCGCAGCCGTTGAAAGCGGCGTTGAAGCGGGCGAAGTCGATGGCGCGCGTGCTCGAATCCGTCGCCCAGACGCGGTCGCTGTGCGCCGCCGCCAGAAACGCCTGCACGCCGCTTCCGGTTCCCAGGTCGAGCGTGCTGGCGACCGGGCGCCGCACCGTGGAATCGGCCAGCGCCACGGTGCTGGCGGTCATGCCCATGACCTGATCGGGCCGGGCTTCGGCGGCCGGCGTATCCTGATGATCGCTGGCCAGCAGCATGCCGCGGAACGCCATGATCCGCACCTGCCCGCGAGCCTGGCCTCCTTCGATCTCGATCAGCCCCGCGCGCGCCCATTCTTCTACCGGGACCGGTGCCAATGCGCGCCTCACTATATCGAGATCCTCGGCAATGCCGAGCAGGAACAGCCGGATGAAAGTGTCGAGCGGGCGGCCACGCCGCGTCAGGTGCCGGAAGTGGGCCCGGTCCCGTCCCAGCCGGCTGGGAAGCTGAATCGGGCCAAGCGTCGCGACCAGCCCCGCCTCGTCGTATCCCACCCGCGCGAACACCTCGCGGAAACGGTCGGCTCCGTCGCTCTGCATGCCTCCGCAATCATACAACGCCGCGGTGCGTCCTGGCTGGTGTTCGTGGCGCAGGCGGTTTCGCCTGCGATCCGCGGGCTGAAGCCTGCGGCGGCAGGTTGAGAACGTGCGCTACGTAAGGTCGACCCGCATGGCCCGGCGCGCGGGCAGGGAATACGGGACAGCGTGTCCGCCAGCGGGACGCGTGGCTGGCGGCTGGGCGGGAGCGAGTGGCCAGCCCAGGCCGGCCTCATGCCGCCCGACGCCTCTCCGGTGGGCCCGCCTGCCGCGGCGCCGGCTGGCATATAGTATAGAGAGACGCATCTGAGGTACTAGGCACTTCTTCATAGCGTTACTCATAGGATCGAGACAGGGAGACGGAGACAACCAGAATGTGGAACAAGCGCAAGGATGAAGACGTCAGGCAGCCTGCGGCGCCCGCCCCACCGCCGGCGGAGACGTCCAGAGAGTCCGCGGCAACTCCGGCCGGTCCGGCGAGACCGGCCGCGACAGAGGCGGCTCGCGGAGTCGCGGCTATCGGCAAGTCCGTGATCATCAAGGGACAGATCCTCGCCCGCGAAGACCTGTACCTCGATGGCGAGATGGAAGGCACGGTTGAGGTCCCCGAGCACCGGTTGACGATCGGACCGCATGCCAAGCTGCAGGCCAGCATACGCGCGCGCGAAGTCGTCGTTCTCGGCAGTGTGAATGGGAACGTGGAAGCGATCGAGAAGATGGACATCCGCAAGGATGCCAGGCTCATCGGTGACATCAAGACCGGCGGCATCGTGATCGAAGACGGTGCATTCTTCAAGGGCAGCATCGATATCGTTCGGCCAGAGCCGGCCAGGCAGCCGTCGAAATCGTCTCAGCAACAGCCGCAGACCCAGGTGGTTCCCGCGGCGTCCGCGCCCGCCGCGGCCGGCGACAAGCACTGAGGTTCAAGGAGCTTTTTGTTCAGCGACCGGTGGAAGCCTTCCCGTGCGGAACCCGGTAGTTCGCGCGGCGTGCCACCCTCATCTCCCGGGCGGCTGGGCCAGGCTGCGCCCCGCTCTCGAGATTCCAACGGAGGCGTGTATTCGCGCCACAGCAGCGGCCTCGAGCAGTTCTTCAATCACATCCGCGGCGAGACCGGACTGCGCCTGCTGGACCTCTCCGGGGCTTCCCAGGCCAATATCGGTTTCATTACCAGTCAGGGCTACCGGCTTTACTCCGAAGACTTCATGCACAGCCTCGACGCGGCGTTCGGCGGCGGCGACTTTTATGAGAATCAGTCCTCGGCCGAACGCGCCGACGCGTTCCTGGCTCAGAACCTTGCCTTTCCGGACGAGCACTTCGACGGCGCCCTGCTCTGGGATGTGCTCGAATTCCTGGCGCAGCCGCTGCTCAGGACCGTGGTGGAGCGTCTTCAACGCATTCTGAAGCCGGGCTCCTATCTCCTGGCGATCTTCCACACCGAAGAGCGCGCCCGCACCGTCTCCACCTGCTCCTACCGCATCGGCGACGGCAAGACGCTGCTGATCTCGCCCCGTGGACCGCGCCAGCCCGCCCAGTTCTTCAACAATCGCGCCGTCGAGAACCTCTTTAAGGAATTCGAGACGGTGAAATTCTTTCTCACCCGCGACAACTTGCGCGAAGTCATCGTGAAGCGGTAGATATCAGCCATCGGCCATCAGCCATCAGCCGAGAGCAGGCGCGCCTGCCGCACACTCAATCTGTAGGTGAGAGCCGGAAAGGCCGCCGTAGCGCCGTAAGCGGCCAGCACCAGGTTATGCGCTTTCGACCACACCTTCGCCCCGTGGAAGTCGTTCGTCGATCGCCACGAACATTGCGGAGGGATGCGGCCGCGACGGAAAACCTGAGCTGAGGCGGTTCCTGTCGATTGCCAGGGGATCGGCGAGCGAACTGGAGTATCAGCTCCTCCTCGCTCGCTCCAAGGAGCGCTGACAGCCGACCGCTGACGGCTGACGGCTGACGGCTCTCTTCCTACCGATACCGCCCGAGCAACTGGTTCCTTCGGATCCGCAGCAGGTCGAGGAACATGTTCAGGCTGTCGCCGAACATGCTGACTTTGGTGCCTTCGGAGTGGCTCCAGCGCACCGGAACCTCGATGGTCTTGTAACCCAGGCGGCGCGCGATGAACAGCAGCTCGGCGTCGAATCCCCAGCGCTCGATCCGCTGGCGCCGGAAAACCTCCTGGGCCGCGCGGCGCTCGAAGAGTTTGAAGCCGCACTGCGTGTCCGCGAACCGCAGGCCGGTCGCCGCGCGCATCAGCAGGTTGAAGATGCGGCCGGCCACCTCGCGGAACGGCGACTGGCGGACCTCAATCAGGCGACGGTCCAGAGCGCGCGAGCCGATCGCCACCGAGGCGCCCTGTTCGCGCGCCGCCGCAATGAGTTTGTCCAACTCCTCGATCGGCGCCGAAAGGTCGGAATCGCTGAACAGGACCCACTCGCCCTTGGCCTCCAGCATGCCGTGCCGGACGGAGTACCCTTTGCCGCGGTTGCCGGGGTTCTCGAGGATGCGGATGCCGGGGTGCGCCGCGGCGAACTGGGCCGCCACGGCCGCGGTCGCGTCCTTCGAGCCGTCGTTCACCACCACGATTTCCCACCCGGCCCAGTCGCGCGAGCCGAGATAGCCGAGAATGGAGGTCAGCGTTCCCGGCAGCCGCCGCTCTTCGTTGTATGCGGGAATTACTATGGAGATTGAGGCCAACCGCTCCATTATAATTGGAGCTGCTGCAAGAGAAGGAGCCTGCTTGGAACAAGAGCTGCTGCAACAGCGCCTGACGCGCATCCGCGAGATCGAGGCATTGGGACACCGGCCCTTCGGCCGCCGCTTCGACTTCACTCACACGATCCCGCAGATCCGCGCGCAGTACGAATCGAAAAGCGCCCAGGAGCTGGAGCCGCGCATCCAGGTGCGGATCTGCGGCCGCCTCCAGACCGTCCGGCGCATGGGAAAGGCGGGCTTTGCGCACCTGGCGGGAGGCGGCGAGCGGTTGCAGATTTACGTGCGCAAGGGCGAGGTGCCGGACGCTGACTTCCAGCTCTACCAACTGCTCGACATCGGCGACATCGTCGGCGTGGAGGGCTACCTGTTCCGCACCAAGACCGGCGAGCTGAGCGTGCACGCCGAGCGGCTGGAGTTCCTCTCGAAGACGCTGCTCAACATGCCGGAGAAGTGGCACGGCCTGGAGGACGTCGAGATCCGCTACCGCCAGCGCTACCTCGATCTCATCGCCAACCCGGAGGTGCGCAACGTGTTCCTGGCGCGCAGCCGGATCATCGCGTCGCTTCGCCGCGAGCTCGAAGCGCGCGGTTTCATCGAGGTCGAAACGCCGATGATGCAGCCGATTTACGGCGGCGCGGCGGCCCGCCCGTTCCTCACCCACCACAACACGCTCGACATCGACCTCTACCTGCGCATCGCGCCCGAGCTGTACCTGAAGCGGCTGATTGTGGGCGGCCTCGACCGCGTGTACGAGATCAATCGCAATTTCCGCAACGAGGGCATCTCGACGCACCACAACCCCGAGTTCACCATGCTCGAGTTCTACCAGGCGTACACGGACTACCGCGGCATGATGGACCTCTCGGCCGACCTGCTGAAGCAGGCGGCGATCGATGCAACCGGCGCGGCCGAGGTGGAATACGAGGGGATGAAGCTCGATTTCGGCAGCCTGCGCCGGATCTCCATGCGCGAGGCCATCGTCGAGTTCTGGAAGGCCGAGGGGCGGCCCTCGCTGGCCGATCTCGCCGATTCCGAGTGGCTCAACCGCCACTCGACCAAGCCGTCCCGCGGCGAGCAGCTCGCTGACATCTTCGAGCGCGTGGTCGAAGAGCAGCTCATCCAGCCGACGCTGGTCTACGATTACCCGGTCGAGATCTCGCCGCTATCGAAGAACAAGCCGGACGAGCCGGATTTCGTCGAGCGCTTCGAGATTTACGCGAGCGGGATGGAAATCGCGAATGCCTATACCGAGCTGAACGACCCCATCGAGCAGCGCCGCCGCTTCGACCGCCAGAAGGAAATGCGCGAGCAGGGCGACGAGGAAGCGCACCAGATGGACGAGGACTTTCTGCGCGCACTGGCTTACGGCATGCCGCCGACGGGCGGCGAGGGCGTTGGCATCGACCGCCTGGTGATGCTGCTGACCAATTCGAAATCCATCCGCGACGTGATTCTGTTCCCGCTGCTGCGGCCGGAGACTTCGATCGGTCTCGCGGACCAGTTGCGGGCCGCCGATGCGGGCGAAGCGGGGGGCCAGTGACCGGGCGTTTCGAGTTCTTCATCGCGCGCCGCTACCTGAAGGCCAAGCGCAAGCAGGCCGTCATCTCGGTCATCTCGGTGATTTCGGTGGTCGGCGTGGCGGCGGGCGTGATGGCGCTGGTGATCGCGCTGGCCATTAACAACGGCTTCCGCAAGACGCTCGAGACCAGCCTGCTCGGCGCCTACGCGCACATTCTCGTCCTGGAGAAGGAGCCGGGCTACGGCATCGCCGATTGGCGCGGCGTGGAAGCGAAACTGGTGAAGCTGCCGCACGTGGTGGCCGCATCGCCCGCGCTTTACGGGCAGGTCTATCTCTACACCGAGCGCAGTGCGAGCGGCGCCACGCTTAAGGGCATCCAGACGGGGGCGGAACTGGAGACCAGCGATATGCTCCGGCGGCTCAAGGCCGGGTCGCTGGCCGGGCTCAGGCCGGCCGCGGACGCACTGCCGGGCATCATCCTCGGGACTAGTCTGGCGCAGACGGTGGGCGCGCGGCTCGGGGGCACGGTCACCCTGATGAGCCCGCAAGGTGAGCTGACGCCGTTTGGGCCGCGGCCCAGCTCGCAGCGCTTCCGCGTGGTGGGGTTGTTCGAGTCCGGCTTCTTCGAGATCGATTCGACCTGGGCGTTCTCTTCGCTCACCGCCGCGCAACATCTGATGGGGCTGGAGGACGTGGTCAATAGCGTCGAACTGAAACTCGACGACATCTACCAGGCGCCCGAAGTGGCCGCCCAGGTAGATCGCGCGGTGGGCCCGAAGCTCGCGGCCAAGACCTGGATGGAGCAGAACCGGCACATCCTGAACGCGCTCAACATGGAGCGCGCGGTGACCTTCGTGACCATCGGCCTCATCGTGCTGGTGGCCGCGCTGAACATCCTCATCACGCTGATCATGATGGTCATGGAGAAGTACCGCGACATCGCCATTCTGGTTTCGATGGGCGCGAAGCAGGCGCAAATCCGGCGCATCTTCATGTTTCAGGGTGTGCTGATCGGCGTGGTGGGCACGGCGATCGGCCTCGGGGCCGGCCACCTGCTTTCCTTCCTGGCCGACACGTATCGTTGGGTGCGCCTGGACGAAGAGGTCTACGCGCTCAGCTTCGTGCCCTTCGCTCCGCGCTGGCTCGACAGCGTGTGGATCGCGGCCATGGCCATCGCCATCAGCTTTTTGGCGACCATCTACCCCGCCCGCAACGCTTCCCGCATCGCCCCGGCGGAAGCGCTGCGGTACGAGTAGCAAAAGAATCCGGGGACACTCCGGGCTCGAAGGGTGAGTGTTTCGCCCCACGAACAAGCGCAGGCGTGTCCCCAGGATTCTTTTGCGGCTTCTCGGGGAGCCCTCACCTCGGACTCGTCGGCTGGCCCAGTTTCTGCAAAATGTCCGAAACGTAGCTGGCCGTCTCCGCCGGGAGCGGAAGGACGCCGGCGTTGTCGGTGCGGCTCGGGCCGGCATTGTAGGCGGCCAGCGCGAGCATCAGATTGCTGCCGTAACGGTCGAGCATCTGTTTGAGGTACTTCGCGCCGCCATCCACATTCTGGCGCGGGTCGAAGGGGTTCTCGACACCCAGGTCCGCGGCGGTGCCGGGCATCAATTGCATCAGCCCTTCGGCCCCGTCCGCCGATACCGCGCAGGGCAGGTACGACGATTCCTTCTGGATCACGGCGCGCAACAGATCCGGCGTGAGGCCCTCCCGCTGAGAAGCCTCCTGCACCATGGGTCCGATCTGATCTTCGGGAATCGGATCGCAGTCGCCAGCGGCGGCAGGAGCAGCCTGAGCCGCAGGGGTCGCCGGTGAAAGCGGCTCGGTCCAGGGAACCGTGAAGAACGCCGCCGCCGGCTGGGACGACCCCCGAACCTGCTGCCTCACGGCGGCCCTTTGCCGCTCGATCGCGGCGCTTTGGCGGGCAAGAGAATCGGGCGTCTGACCCGCGGCCCACGCCGCGGCCAGCGCCAGGCAGAGTGCAAGCTTCATCAGGGAAGAGATCGGATGAACCCCTGGTCAGGATCAGACCTGCCACGCGCTGTTCACAAATGTCTGCTCGCGGCCCTGCGCCGAGAGGCGAAGCGTCGCCGATATAGCGGCCTGCCCACCGAGCGCGGCGGCGAGCGCGCGCGTCGCCTCCACCAGCAGCAGCGACCCCAGCGACACGAAGTTCTGCCCGGCGTACAGCCGTCTCAGCTTGCGGTTGAGCGCGGCGGTAAACCTGCCGACGAAGATGGCCAAATCCTTCACCGCCCGGCGCGCGTTGACGCCAAAGCTGGAGGCGAGATCCCGGCCCGCCAGGCCCAGCGCCACCAGCCGCTCGATAAAGAACGCGTCGTTGGTCAGCAGCTCGTTGATGAACCGCGGACGCAGCAGAATGCCGCCCAAGACGTTGCGCGCCCGCCAGGAACTGTAATAACGCGCCAGGTCCTCTCGCTCCGCGGCGATGAGCAACCGCTCGGCGCGCGCCATTGAGGACGCCAGCGGCCGCGCCGCCCATGGGCGCGCGATGCCGGGGTCGTCCGGGCTCACCACGTCGTGGGCAAAGTCGCAGCGGGGCCGCCCGAAACAGGGATACGTGCCCCGGTAGAAGATCAGCGGATACGCCCGCGGCAGGTCCTCGAACCGGGTGACGTCGTTGAAGTAGATGTACGGCAGCCACCGCCGAAGCGCCTGCTGAGCGGCTACCGACACCTTCGAGTAGACTTCGAAAAACGTGGGCTCTTTCTCGCCGGGCGCCCGCAGCCACGCGCCGGCCAGGCTGCCGGGGACGCTCAACGACACCGCCGCTTCCACTTCGCCCCCCGGGGCCGAGGCGAGCCACTCCCAGGGTTCGGGGCCGAAATCGTAAGTCCGCAGCACCAGCGGAAGCCATTGCGCGAGCTGCGCCGCCGTCGAAATGCGCTTGTCCGTGAATCCGATCTCGAAGCCGGGGCACTCCGGGTATAGCAACGGGGCTGCGAGCGCCAGGGCCATCTGGCAGGCGTTCCTCTGCTCCGCACGGCCGGGTGTCCCGTGGACGAAAACGCGGCCGTCCTCCTCCGCTACGGCCTTCGCATGCGCCAGCATGCTCCAGCGCTCCGGCCACTCTTTGCGGCCGAGGTTTGGCAGGTGCACCTCTATGGTCCTGTCGCCTTCGAGTGACTCTGCCAGACGCTTCGCAGCGAGGTTTCCTTCCAGGGCGGACCGGTAGGCGGCCAAGCCCTGGGGGGTGAAGTCGAACGCGCAGTCGACGAGCGCGGCGCCGCGTGCCGTGCGCCGGCTCAACTCGGCCTCGCACTTCTTCCCCAGGGCCGGAAATGCCTGTTCGTGAATCGCGTTTGCGAGGCGCGTGGCTGCTCCGCCTGGCGCATCGCCGTCGAGGGCGAAGATGGAGCGGAGCAGGGTGTCGGGCCTCGCATCCGAGCCGGGCCAGGCTTCAACCCGGAGGCTCGATGCGCGCCATTTCGAAAGGCGCAGCCGCAGGCGGCCTTCTTCGTCGAGCGCTACCGCGGCGAGGAACGTGGCAGAGAGTGTGGCGTAGACGCAGGCGTCAACCTCCGAGTCGAAGTGCCGGCACAATTCGCTCGAGAACTGGCCGAGCGCGCTCTCCCGGAGCCAGTACAGCGCGATGCGCAGGCGCGGCCGGGCTGAAATCGTCAGGCTGCTGTCCAGCCGGAACAGGAGAGTGCGGTCAGGGCCGATGTCGGCTGGGCACGCGATCTCGAATGGGGACATAGGGGCGCGCCGCTCGAGGCGGCAAAGAATTGTACAATCGCGCCTTGGGAAATCGGACCATCGGACCCGTCAGTCGGCCGCCGCGCCGGCCCGCAAGCTTAAGCTCGTCGGAGGGATACGCCGCCGCAAAGTTTTTGTGCTCGAGTTGTGACCGTCGCGCGCCGGACGGCGCTGGTCGAAGCCGTGGCCAGCTCGCCGTCGATCCAAAGCGCGAACCCCATGCGACGATCCTACCTCGCAGGTCGCAATGCGCCACAATCTACGTATGCGGCGAAGAATTTTCTTGTCCGTGGCGGGCGCGGGCGCGCTGGCCGCTCAAACGCAGCCCGCTCGACGCGCGGGACGGTTGAAGCAGGGCGTGGCGCGGTGGTGCTTCCCAATGTGGAGCGTCCAGGAACTCGCGGAGCGGGCAGCGGAGCTTGGCATCCAAGGCATCGATCTGGTGGGGCCCGAAGATTGGCCGGCGGTGAAGAACCACGGCCTCGTCCCCTCGATGATGATGCCGGGCGGCGGCACCATCCCCAACGGCCTGAATCGCCAGGAAAACCACGACGCTATCGAGCGGCAGCTCCGCGAGGGCATCGCGAAGGCCGCGGACGCGGGCGTGCCAAACATCATCACGTTCTCCGGCAACCGCCGCGGTCTTCCCGACCAGGAAGGCATCGATAACTGCGTCGCCGGTCTCAACCGCATCAAGGCGTTCGCGGAAGAGAAGGGCGTGACGGTCTGCCTGGAGCTGCTCAACAGCAAGATCGACCACAAGGACTACCACTGCGATCACACGGCCTGGGGCGTCCAGGTGTGCAGCCGCGTCAATTCGCCGCGGGTCAAGCTGCTGTACGACATCTACCACATGCAGATCATGGAAGGCGACGTGATTCGCACCGTCCGCGAGAATATCCGCTGGATCGCGCATTTCCACACGGGCGGCGTCCCCGGCCGGCATGAGATCGACGCCACCCAGGAGCTGAACTACCGCGCCGTTGCGCGGGCGATCGCCGATCTCAAGTTCGACGGCTTCGTCTCGCACGAGTTCACGCCGGCGAGGGACCCGCTCGAATCCCTGCGCCAGGCCGTCGAGATCTGCGAGGTGTAGCGCGCGCATAGGGGCGCGGACGTCCGCCCCACCCTAAGGCAGTTGGTGCTCGATGGCATGCGCCAGGGAGGTGAGGGCGGCCGGCACTTCGGGACCTTGGGAGTAGGCCACCAGCCGCACCAGATAGCGGCCTTTGCGGAACGTGAGGCTGCCGGAGGCGGGGCCTGCGGCGGGCTCGGAATCGAAGACGCGCGCGGCGCCCGCCGTGCCGGCAAAGACGTGCAGATCGGCGACGGCGTCGAAGCCGGCCCGGAAACGATAGGGCGCGGTGACGGTGATCACCAGGCCCGCGTTCACGTACTTATCCGCGCCGCCATCGAGGTACTTCCAGAGGTTGGCCGGGTCGAACGTGCGAGTGGCGCCGGTCTTCTCCCAGCCCTCAGCCGCGCCGGAGGCCGGAAGCGCGGGCGCAGCCGCCTTGCGCAACAGGAACTGGTTGGTCTTCGACCGGCTCTCGCCCACGCTGGTCACGTAAACCGCCGCGCGGTCGGCGACGGGGCAGGCGAACTCGCAGGCGCCGCAGCCGACGCAGAGTTCCGGATCGACATACGGCTGGCGCAGGTTCTTGCCGCCAACCTCAGCCTCGCGCAGGTAGATGGCCTTGGGCGACGTGGGGCACCACTCCTGGCACACGATGCACTCGGTGGCCATAGCCCAGGGCAGGCAGCGGCCGCGGTCGTAGAACGCGGTGCCGATGCGGATCGGTTGCGAGCCCGACGCACCCGCCTCTCCGCGCCATCCTTTCTCGCGCGCCGTGAACTCCCAGATAGCGCCGGTGGGGCAGGCCTGGCCGCACAGCACGCAGCTTGGCTGGCAGTAGCCGATGCGCGGGACCACCAGCGGCGTCCACAAGCCTTCCGCGCCCCCTTCGAGGGCGGC